>NZ_JAAVLW010000001.1 GCF_013114835.1 Bradyrhizobium archetypum
TGCCGGCGGATCGATAGCCTCTCATGATCGCGCTGAAGCAATCCTCGGCGATCCGGCGCGCTCATCTTCCGGACCTCCTGGCTAAGAAATCTCGCTCGACAGTCAATTGTCCGATCTTGGCGTGGAGTTTCTCGACCTCCAGTTCGTGGGCCGCCTCGCCATCCCGACCAGCGCCCGCGTCGAACGCCCGAACCGCTTGATCCTGAAGCTGCTTCTTCCACGCATAAATCTGGTTCACATGCACCTGGTAGCGCTGCGCCAGATCCGTAACCGTTGATTGCTCTCGCAGCGCCTCCAAGGCGATCTTTGCCTTCAGCGCCGCTTCGATTTTCCGTCTCGTCTTCTTCATGGTCCGCTCCGTTTATCAAAACGGAACGGCATCCGCACCACCTAAGCCGCCGGTCCAAAATCCGGGGTCCACTTCAGTTGACCTCCGAGATCGAGGACACACCGCTGCATTGTCAGCCGCTAGCTTCGCCAGTTGCTAACTGCCCGCCGTCCATCTCGTGAATGTCTGGGCTTTCACGACCGATGATTTTAAGAATGGTCGGAGATCTGCGCCGGCGGGCTGAATGCCAGAAGAGGCACGCCGACCGAGGATGCCTGCCTCCTGCAAGGACTCTGCGATATGGCCGGCGGCACTCGGGCACTCCTTCAGCACCCTTGAGGATCATGGGACAGCCGGCTGCGAGGGCCGCGGCGAGCTTGTGGGCGATCAGAATGACAGAATAGTTCCCGGGCGTGAAAGTGGCAACGACGCCGGACGGCTGCGGCACGATCACCACGTTGCATCCATCGGGATCGAGCGCATAGCTCCTCGGCCTGCCCGTTCGATTTCAACATTTCCACGGCCCTGGCGAAGCTCTCCTTTCGCATCAGCTATGGTTTTGCCCTGTTCATCCGACAAGGCCTTTGCAGGGCCCCGAGCTTCACACGAAGCATCCCGGCGGCGGCAAACCAGGAGCGCGCCACGCTGCCGGCGCGGCCGCCCAAGTCTCGCGCTCCGCTCTCAAGCGGCCTCGTTTAGATCCAGTCGTGGTGCCAATGCCACACGAGCGAACAACCTCCTCCGTTGCCGGATTGATCAGGGGGATCGAAGTGCCATGGCTACCGCCACGCCGCGCGCCATTAATGAAAACACTCGTAGCTCTTGCCATGGACATTGCGTGCTTTGTTGCTGCCGAGCCAGAGGTCACGGTTCTATAGGATGGTTATCTTTGCGTCAGTCTTTGTGGTCGCTTTAAGGCATGCTCGTCCATCACCGGGCACACCGCCATCTCTGCGATTGCCATTATCTCATCAAGTTCGCCCATTGTTATCACGAGCGGCGACGGGAAGTCGAAAATAGTGCGCCATTGCATGTGTGACCGGGGAATTGCGCAGATTTCGGCTTCAACCGCTTCTGGAGATACGCACCGACCTCACGTGCGTTGCCCGGAAGGTCCTTCCTTCAACTAAATCAAGGACTGCGCTTGCAGCCGCCGCCAATTGGATGACCAGAGTAAGTGTAGCCGTGCGAGAACGTACCGACCCGATCCGCGCCCTCTTCAGCAACCTGGTAGACTTTCTCCCTACGATGGCGGCCGACAGCGGAAGGTGGACCGAGTCAGGCTTTCGCGAAGTGATCAGGTCAGGTTCAATACAGTAGTTGTTGCGATCCGAACATAGAGACTGTGCGACCGACGCCCGTGATAACCTCGTCCGAGATCAGATATCGTGCTTCCTGAGGACCAGTTGGATGGCCTGCTAGTATCCTTCCGGCGGCGGAGTTACGCCGCCAGTACCGAGGACAGGCTCGCCGATGAAAGCGCCGTGTCCGGACCTTGACGTGCGATCGGCGATTCTTGTCTGGAGGCTGTTAGGAGCTGATTAACCGTAAGATCTGAGGCTTGCGGGATGTCGATTTCCCGCAAAGCCTATCCCTCTGACGTCTCTGATGATGAATGGGCGTGTCTCGCGCCGCATCTGACGCTTCTGCCGGCGGAGAGCACACAGAGGGTCCACGCCTTGCGCGAGGTGTTCAACGGTCTGCGCTATATCGTGAAGATGGGCGCGCGCCATGGCGCTGGATGCCGAACGATCTGCCGGCTTGGGAGATCGTCTATCAACAGGCACAGCGATGGTTGCGCGCGGGCTGCTTTGAGACCTTGGCCGAAGATTTGCGCATTGTCCTGCCCGTTGCGGTGGAACGAAACGCGCAGCTGACTACCGCGATCATCGACGGCCGAACCCTGCGCTCGACGCCCGAGAGCGGTGCTCGCTCGGGTTATGATGGAGCCAAGCGCAAGAATGGGGCGAAGCTGCACCTGGCGGTCGACACGCTTGGTCCTCTTCCGGCTCTCAATGTCACGCCCGCCAATGCCGACGATCGCGCCGAGGTCCGCCCGCATCGCCAAAGCCATTGAGGCGGAGACCGGCGAGAGTGTCGAGATCGCATTTGCCGATCAGGGCTACACCGGAGAAAAGCCAGCGGCAGCTGCAGCGGACATGGCATCGCCCTCGATATCATCAAACTGCCAGAAGCCCAGCGCGGCTTTGGGCTGCTGCCCAGACGCTGAGTGGTCGAGCGATCCTTCGCATCGGCCACCCGCTTCCGAAAGAGTACGAGCGATGCGCACAGACCCTCGTAGACCTCCATCTCATTGCCTTTGCTTGGCATCATGTTCAAAAACGTCGCTAAACTCGCCGCAGGTTCATAATAGCGAGCGGAAGCGTATAGACATGATCGATCGGTCAAAAACGTCATCAGATCGCCGATTGTGTTGAAAAACTCGCCTGTTGAAGGCGCGGAAGATCGCTGATTCACTTTGTCCTAGTGGGCGGGAGATGTGAATCGATGATGGGTCCGCGGCAGGTTGATCAGGCGGCGCTGTTTTACGAGTTCTCGCTTGAGCGGCACGTTCCGGCCACCCACCTGCTGCGCCGCTCTGTTCGGGAGTACCTCGACACCCTGGATGAGGCCGCTTGGGGCGCCGCGAGTGATACCGTGCCGAAGTTCATCTCGAAGTCGGACCCGGCCGCGCAATGGACAGGCGCTCACAAGGGGCATGCCTTCTTTGCCTATGCCAACAACTACCTGATCGATTTCAAGGCAGCGATCATCGTCGATGTCGAGGCGACGCGCGCCATCCGGCAGGCCAAGGTCGGCGCGGCACGCACAATGATCGAGCGCACTGAAGAACGTCTTGAGCTCTGTCCCGAACGCGTCGTCGCCGACAGTGCCTATAGGACCGCAGAGATGCTAGGCTGGCTGGTCGACGAGCGGTCGATCGAACCGCACATTCCGGTGTTCGACAAATCAGCCCGGACGACGGCACTTTCTCGCGAAGACTTCGCCTATGATCAGCAAAGTGACGTCTACATCTGCCCGGCTGGAACGGTGTTGGCTTCCACGGGGACCTTGGTGAATGATGGAGCCACACTGCTCTATCAGGCTAGCAAGCATGACTGCGATCCTTGCGAACTGAAACCGCGGTGTTGTCCGAAGACGCCCTCCCGCAGGGTCCCGCGTTCCATCCATGAAAAGACCAGAGACGTTGCGCGCGAAATTGCGCAAACTGATGCCTATGTCAGATCCCGGCGCGATCGAAAGAAAATCGAGATGCTGTTTGCCCATCTCAAGCGCATCCTGCGCCTCGACCGGCTCAGGCTAAGAGGTCCCTCAGGCGCTCGCGACGAGTTCCTCCTCGCTGCCACGGCGCAGAACCTACGCAAGCTCGCAAAGCTGATCCCGCTGCCCACGCTCCAGTCCGCCTAGGCACAATCAACGTGCGCGTCATTCAGGGACCACATGCTGAGAGCTGATCTGGTCGGTTAGGAAGATCTCGTGGATTGGTTCGTCACGAGGTCACCATGTCAAAAGATAGTTGTAAGGATGGCGATAAGGATAGGCATACGCCTATCCTCGAAGACGGCGCCGACACGCTGCCGCGTGTCGAGATCATCACCGGGACCGGCCGGCGCCGGCGCTGGTCGACCGATGCGAAAGGGGCGATTGTCGCAGAGAGTTTTGCGCCGGGTGCAAGCGTGTCCGCGGTGGCGCGGCGACATGACATCAGCCCAAGTCTGTTGTTTCTGTGGCGTCGTCAAACGACGCGGGCGAAGGGCGCGGAGCGCGGGGCCGGAGACGTGCCACCTGGCTTTGTGCCGGTCGCGATCACCGGCTGCGGGGGCAAATTGCGGTCGTGCGAGCAGCAGGCGGCAATCGAGATCGAGGTCGGCGCGGTTCGCATCCGTGTGAGAGAGACGGTCGACCGGCGGGCACTGTGCGAGGTGCTGGCGGCAGTCGGGACGGTTGGCCGCTGATCGGGCTGCGACCCGGGCTGTCGATCTGGATCGCGACGCAGCCGGTCGATTTCCGTCGCGGCATGGACTCGTTGGCGATGATGATGAGCGAGGCGTTTGGAGCCGATCCGTTCGACGGCGGACTTTATATCTTCCGTTCCAAGCGCCGAGATCGCGTGAAGATCCTGACCTGGGACGGAAGCGGTCTTGTCCTTTACTACAAGCGAATCGAGGGGCAGTTCACCTGGCCGCCGATCAAGGAAGGCGTCATGCCGCTGTCTCATGCTCAGTTCTCGGTGCTGCTCGATGGCTCAGACTGGAAGCGTGTGCCGATGCGTGTTGTGGATCAGCCAGCACGAGCTGGTTAATCCTTATCAAGAGTAGTTCGTCATTCATGCGGAGTTGTTGTACGATTACGCTGCATGATTGATTTGCCTTCCGATCCAGCATTGCTCCGACAAGCCGTGATGGCGCTATCGTCACGGCTTGCGGCGTTGTCGGCGGAATGCGGCGCGCTGGCAGCCGAGCGTGATGCGGCGATCGCCCAACGCGACGCTGCGGTCCAGGAGAACGACGAGCTCCTGATGATCCTGTCCCAGTACAAGCGCACGATCTTCGGTCCCCGCTCCGAGTCACTGGATCCCGGACAGCTGTCTCTCTTCACCATCACGGCGCAGGCGGCTCGTGCCGCCGCCAACGACGACGTGACAGGAGGCAGGCTGCCTGATGGAGCGGAAGGCCGAGGAAAGCGACCGGCGCGACGCAACCGGGGAAGCTTCCGGAGCACTTGCCGCGCATCGACGTCGTGATTGATATCGAGAGCCACATCTGCCCCTGCTGCGGCGAACGGCTGCACAAGGTCGGGCAGACCGTCAAGGAAGCCTTCGATGTTATTCCGATGCAGTACCGGGTCAAGCGCATTGTGCGTCCGCGGTACGGCTGCCGGGGATGCCGCCAGAGTGTGCTGCAGGCACCCGCGCCGGCCCAGGCGATCGACGGCGGGATGGTGACGGAAGCCTTGCTGGCACCACATCGCGGTGATGAAATATGGCTACCAGTTGCCGCTGTATCGGCAGGAACAGATGCTCGCCGCGCAAGGCATCACGCTCGACCGGCAGACGCTGGCCTCGTGGATGGGCCGCGCCGCCTGGTGGCTGAAGCCGCTTCACACGCTGTTGCGCGACACAGTGATGTCCTACCCGCGACTGTTTGCCGACGAGACGCCGCTGCCGGTTCTCGATCCCGGCCATGGCAGGACCAAAGTCTGCCAGTTCTGGGCGATCGCCACCGATGACCGTCGGTGGGGCGGCCTGGCGCCGCCGGCGGCGGTCTACATGTTTGCCGAGGATCGCAAGGCGATCCGCGCCAAGCAGCTGTTCGGGGGACTACCACGGCATCCTGCAGGTCGACGGCTATTCCGCCTACAAGGGCCTGATCAGGAACGGCGGCAGTCTGGTGCAGCTGGCTTTCTGCTTCGCGCATGCGCGGCGGAAATTCTGGGACGTTCACGGCGCGACGAAGTCGCCGATTGCCGCGGAAGCGCTGCAACGGATCGCGATGTTCTACGCCATCGAGGATCGCATCCGCGGTCTGCCGGCGGCGCACCGGGCTGCGTTGCGGCAAACCGACACCAGGCCGCTGATCGACGGACTTCAAACCCTGGCTCGAGGCGCGACTGCTGGAAGTCTCGAAGAAGTCCGGTCTGGTCAAAGCCATCCGCTACACCCTCAAACCATTGGGACGGCCTGACGCGCTTCACCGATGACGGACGCATTGAAATAGACAGGAATACGGTCGAGCGCAGCATCGAGCCGATAGGCCTGGGAAGAACTACTTGTTCGCCGGCAGTGAAGGCGGCGCCGAGACATGGGCCATTCTCGCGTCGCTCATCAACACGGCAAAGCTGCAAGACGTCGACCCGCGGCACTACCTGAGCGATGTTCTCGAGCGCATCGTCTCCGGGCGTACAAAGATCAATCAGCTGCACATGCTGTTGCCGTGGAATTGGAAGGCCGAGTGCGACAGTTCGCAGGCAAAGCTCGCCGCCTGATCAGTTCGACGGCAGGGCATCTGGCACTTCCTGCGCATCGCTGGTCGTCATAGATCTCCTCGCGGATCACGCGCAGCGTCACCTCGTGCAGATAGACTTGCAACGCCCTCTCCAGCTCGCTGAACTCCGGCAGCAGAACTTTGTCAACGAAGCCTCGTGACGCACGGATCATCACCGTGTTGCGTCGCTGGCGGTGATAACGAAACGGCCGCAGCCCGTACCGGCGGCAAAGCGCCAAGAACAGGTGCCGCACCATTGGTTAGAAGTGAGAATTGCTGCTCGATCGGTGGATCGTGGCGAGCCAGCTCCTCGACCCGGGCACGCACCCGCTGTAGCGCAGCTTCCGCCGCAAGGCGCTCACCAGCAGTTCAGCACCCGCAAACAACGCCTCGATCTTCCGAAGCTTCTCGCGTAGCTGCGACTCGCTGGTCATTCCGAGGTCCCGTTGTCCGCTCCACCCGCGATCACCCCATCATCACGCTATGGCAGCGTCAATCACCTCGATCGGACAATCCAAAGCATTCCGCGCAAGTCAAGGCCGGGCACGGTGATTCTCTCGTGACGCTCACCAATCAACGACCCCGTGCGCCCGGCGCGTTGTCGGACCCTAGATCATCAGTTCGCGGGCTTCTTCAACACAATCCGCCAGTTGAAGTCGCCAGTGGATTTAAACGCTGGTTTTGCCGCAGGCACGATCGAATATTTTGAGCAGTTCCAATTTTTCCATGGAAGCCCGGACATTAAGTGCTTCAAGACGATGGGATAGCGCGCCAATGCCAAACGCATCCTGCATGAGGACACACAAGGTCGTGATCCTCAAGCGAACGTTCGAGCTCTGTACCAGGCGACCGGCATCATCTTTCTTCCATTCTCGTCGTGCCGTCCATGTCCCATTGCAGACCCCTGATGTCGGAAAGCCACCGACAAAAGCGACACGACCGTCCGCCGGACCTTAGCGGGCAGTGCGTTTCTTTCGTCAGGCAGGGCGCGCATCAGGTTTGACGAGTGGCACGCCAATTGCTGGGATGGAAGAGAAAGAGCCTCCGTCAACGCTAGGAATTTCGCTCCAGAGATTGCCCTGACGCCTTCCATACTGATCCTAATGGACGCGTCGATAAAGCTTGTGCTTGACAGCGTCGAAGCGGCAAGCATCAACGCGGTTGCCGCGAACTTCACCAAGCCGACCAGGGACATTGCTGGCATTTTCGACAGAACACCTGCCAGGAGGTTGTGCTTGGCTTCGGCGCAAGTGGACAGTTTTACAGCCAGAGCAAACCAGGCGCGTCGTTCCGGGTGATTCTCGCGGCGGACGATCGCCGCTCTGAGGAAACTGACTGAACCATGGTCTCGCAGTACCGCACGGCAGATATTGGATCGCGGCAAGTCAAAGCTTACGACAGGCTGATACTTTTGAAGCGGCTATAGTACGGATTTGGAAATGTCGGCTGAGGAGCATACTCTTCTAAGGTCATGGACGGATGATGATCATGAAGTGCGTCGAACCTCCTTCGTGCAACTCCACGGCGCCGACCGTCTTTGTTGGTAGGAATCGTCGTGGCGCCTGGGTCGTCCGCGAACAGAACGGCACTTTTGGTGGCCTGTTCGTGACCCGCGCCCAAGCGCTGAAATACGCGCGGTTCGAGAATGGCCATCATCCAGAAACCATCGTGGAGGTGTCCCGCGAAATTGAACTCGATATCCCCGCCGACACGTCGGCGCAATCGAGGACGGTCGAGGTGACTGAACCTTGCAGCGCGCCTGCGGGGAGCAGATCGTTGATATCGTAATTCCGCTGACGCGACCATCTAGTTTTCATAGGGTGATCATCACGGGCGGCGAACACTCTAGCCAACCTCAGATCATTTGCAGTGGATGGCAGCAGCCCGCCAAGGCCCATGGCCGCGAATTCTAGGCCGACTACGTCGCTCCGCGTTGCCGATGGACGCTGGTATCGCAATAGTTTCGAGCACAGCCTTACCGAGATCGAGGGGCCGGCTCTCCTAAGGGATCGATCTCGGATTACTCCACGACGCCTTGCGGCGTGCGCTGAAACTCTGAACACGTGGAATTAAATCATCGGATCAGGAAGGCGCCTTGAAACGCGACCATATCATGCCCAACGTTTCAAGCCTCCGTCGTTTTTTAGCAGGGATCGACTAGCGCGCCTAGGATGCCTGGCCGAGCCGCGGCCGACTCCGCTAAACGGAGCCATGGCACGCCGGCCTACACAGCGCACTGGCAACCTCGCCGCCCTGTCATTATCGAAAAGCGATGAGCTGGGCGTCTGCGATTGCAATAACCAGGTCGAGCTCGCACGCCACTCGAATGCTACTTGTGAATTCAATCGATATTGACGACGATCTTTCCCATTGCCTTTCGAGTTGCCAGTTGGGCGATGGCATCGCCCGCTTCTGCCAAGGGGAAGCGCGCCGATATGCAAGGTCGCAGCTTGCCAGCTTGATACCACTCGAGTAATTCGGCTGCAGCGCGACTAAAATGGTCAACGCTACGGTCAAGCCACGGCCCCAAGAACACCCCGACGATTTTGCAAGACTTAAGTAAAGCAAGATTGAGCGGAATCTGTGGGATGCCTCCGGTGAATCCTACAACGAGGAAACGACCATCCCAAGCTATCGCGCGCAAAGCCGCCTCTGAATAGTACCCGCCTACAACGTCACATACGACGTGAGCTCCGTGGGGATCGCAAGCCCCTTTGAGAAGGCGTGCAACTTCTCTGCGGGAGGATGCATCGAACGGCGCAGTTGGATATATCACCGCGCGGTCTGCTCCGTGCTTTCGGGCTAACCTCGCTTTCTCAGGTGTAGAAACTGCGGCCACAACGCGAGCACCCATCGCTTTGCCAATTTCAATTGCCGCAAGGCCGACGCCACCAGCCGCTCCAAGCACAAGGAGAGTTTCACCGACTCTCAGTGCACCCCTCTCCTTCAATGCGTAGTAGGACGTACCGTAGGTCAGAATGAACGCGGAGGCTTCGTCAAACGGCATTTCGTCCGGTATCACGGCACAACGGCTCGCGCTTATGGCAATCTTCTGCGCCATTGCCCCCCATCTGGAAAATCCCATGACGCGATCGCCTAGTTGAAACGAGGAAACGCCGCCACCAATCGCTTCGACTATGCCAGAAAATTCGGCACCCGGAGAAAATGGCCGCTTTGGCTTGAATTGATACTTGTCCTCTATGATCAGTGTGTCCGGAAAGTTTACCCCGCTGGCTTTGACGCGAACGACGATCTGGCCGGGGGCAGCCACCGGGTCGTCAACCTCTTCTAGAACAAGCGTCTCGGGCCCCCCGATCGATCTACTCATAATCGCTTTCATGCCTGCTCCGTGTGAACGGTGTAAAAGAGAGACTCGAACCAAAGGAGCGTATGAATAGCCAGCTCATCATGTACTCCTCCAATGTTGGGTGCCTAACGCTCTCCCACGTCTTAGCGACAGCGTAGCATACAAAGATTAAGTGGCACCCGGTTGCGCCGGCGAAAATGATGGGGCTAGAAGAGCCCTATGTCTATCGTTGATCAATCTCGCTCCTCAACTCCTCGCCGGTTATCCAAATAAGCCAATCGTCGTCCACAATGTGGTATGCTACCAGCTGCAATATCGACCCACCGGGTTCACAATGTGTATATCCGTTTTGCGCAACAACGCCCTTATCAACTCGCCAGCGCGGCACAAGTCCACATACGAAGTCAGGAGCCCACATTGCAAACGACACGCCGCGTGCTATTCCCGATATGATCTTGGGTATGCCCTGTCCTCTAAAGTCTCTGCGCACCCAAAGATCCCCGTGATAAGCTACTTTCCCGGTTATCTTCTTCGCGCTTGGTGCTATGCAAGTACAACGGTCCTGAGGATGCGCATGCACAGTTGGGTCGGCGTAAAACGCTTTCAGCGAATGAAGATGTTCTGCAAAGTTGCTGTGCGAAAGGTCATAAAGTCGAGCAGCCTCTAGAAGCGCAACCTCGTCATACTTATCGACGCCTATGATCCAATATCCGTCGCCGGATTTAATTGGCGAGCGATCTGGCCGGAAATTTGGATATGTCGGCCCCTTTGTTGGAGTGGCGCCCGTGATCGAGACGTACTCATGAAAATCGAATCCTATCGAAAGCTTGATGCCTTTTTGAGCGGCGGCGCCATCATATACCCGAAGGAAACGTGAGACTTGCAACGGATTGACCACGCCTGTCATTGCTATACCTTGGTCCTGTGGTGACGAGCTGCGTTCTCGCTATACGGCGCATTACTAACTGACGGTACATCATTAACAACGGATCGTTTGGCAATGCCACGTTTCGAATGTCGCCGTTTCAACTCTCAGCGGCCTAGGCTGCGCAAAATCCTCCATCGGACGATCAGCTGAGCAATTTCGGCCAGCTCCGCCGATTACCCGATACTCTCCCCGCGCGGTCACGCGATCCTCCCCCGACTCTCATCTCGTCTGGCTGAATGCTGGAGGTCGAGTCACTAGGACCCGGCCTATCTCACTGTTTCGGCCAAAGCTTCCTCGAATATCTCAAGCCCTTGGTTCAGTGTCTGAACGTCGATCGTCAGCGCAGGCAAGAATTTTACGACCTGATCAACAGGCCCGCATCGCTCAACAATCAATCCCTTCTCAAAGGCCTTCCGAGTCGTAGCCTCTGCAACTTCAGTCGTGCGGCAGTCAAACCCCAACACCATGCCCCTCCCTCGAACAGCAAAACTATTTTCGTACTCGGAGGCGATGGCCTCAAGTCGGCGCCGCATAAGTTCTCCTATGCTTTGAACCCCCTGCGAGAACGTCCTGCTACGCCAATAAAGATTTATAGCTGCGGTTGCAGATACAAGTGCAAGGTTGTTTCCTCGAAACGTGCCCGTGTGTTCTCCTGGCCGCCAAGCGTCGAGCCCCTCTTTGATCAATAGCATTGATAATGGCAGACCGTACCCGCTTAGCGATTTCGACAATACGACAATGTCTGGCGACAAAGCTGCGAACTCGAAGCTAAAGAATTCACCCGTGCGACCACAGCCCATCTGGATATCGTCAACGATGAAAAGCGCGCCAACATCCTTTGCTGTCGCCTGAATTGATTGCAGCCACTCCTTGCTAGCTACGTTTATACCGCCTTCCCCCTGCACAGTTTCGACGAGAATGGCAGCTGGACGATCGATGCCGCTGCCCTCGTCCATTAATACCGTTCGCAGATAGTCAGCCGTATCAACAACCTGCTCAAGATAGCCATCAAAGGGCATGAAAGTTGCGCCTGATAGAGAAACGCCGCTGGCTGTGCGATAAAAGCGGTTACCGCTCGCGGCAATCGCTCCTAAACTCATGCCATGATATCCATGCGTAAATGAAATGATGTTTTGACGTCCTGTGACTTTGCGTGAGAGCTTTAAAGCTGCCTCAACAGCATTAGCACCTGTTGGCCCCGTGAATTGGAACCGGTACTGCATATCCCGCTCCCGAAGTATGACAGAGCTGAAAGTCTGCATAAATTCGAGCTTTGCAGGAGTGGCCATGTCAAGCCCGTGGACTACGGCATCCGATGCTAGATACTCAGTAATAGCTTCTTTGATCCGGTGGTTGTTGTGGCCATAGTTAAGCGCTCCAGCACCGGAGAGGAAGTCAATGAGTTTCCGACCATCCTCCGTTAGCATAATGGAGCCGCGCGCTCGACTAAGAATGGCCGGAAACGAACGTGAGTACGAACGGACATTTGATTCTAGGATTTCGAAAGCCTGCATACTATGTGACTCACCAATCGATCCACCCATGGCCATTCCTTCGCAAGTATGAGACTCAATGAGCACGCTCGCTTCTGTCAAATTGCCCGAGCTGTGGACGTAGCGATCTCGGTGGGACCCATGTTGCACGACGCGTGTCTCCCAAAATGGCTGCACTAACGTACCTGAGAACCGGGCAAAACGAACCTATTAATGCTAGTAGTCTTTCAGAATTTTGTATGTACCCTGCCCTGTAGGCCGCGTGTCAACCCCTGGGCGGCGACACTGCGATAGTTGCCGCGGCTGTTCTTCTTGTCTGACAAGCCCGAAGAAGCGCTCGACCCGGTTGAGTCATGAAGAACTGAGCGGCGCTAGGTGCACGAGCCAAGGCGACCTTTAGCCACCGCTTGCCCTTGTCGTGATAATCTTCTTCATGGCGTTACTTTTCTTCTCGTGGCTTCGATACCCCGAGCTTAAGAGCTCAAGGCGAGCAACGCCGCTCCTCCTATTTCAACGGCCGACGGGACATTCCCCAGGCAGACACTTACTTCGCTAGAATCTTTAATCTTTGGGATCTGGGCGAATTCCGATATCCCTTGTCAGGTTAAGCGAGGTCAACGGGGGCAACCGAATCGCCGTTGTTCACGACTACGAGAATTGATTGACAGCTCGTCGCCCCGGACGTCTAGTCCGCGTTTTAGAAGAAGCCCCGACAAAAGCATTTCCCAATACAACTCTTTGACAATCTTCAAGGTTTGCGAGCAGAGCCACTTCATCGAGCGTCCGGCATTCATCGACTCCAGGGTAGCGTGGCCGTCTGCTGCAGATCGCGCAATGTCCATCTGGCGTGATCAAAGATGTTGGGATACACCGCAGCGCTCGCCTGCAATAGGATCGTCCCGCGCAGTCCTTTGTTGGTTCTGAAGAGCAAGCCTATTTACGAGCAGGTGGAAACGCAGGACGAGGAGCCCCGCATAGACGGTCACTCCGATTGATAAGCCAATCCAGATACCAATGGCACCAAGGCCGATCTTCAATCCAAGCACGTAGCTAAAGGAAAGGCCGATCAGCCCTAGAGCGGCCCCGGCAAACAGAAGCGGCACCCGCGTGTCCTTAAGTCCGCGCAAACTGCCCGCCGCAATGACTTGCACGGCATCACTGATAAAGTAGCTCGCGCCGACCGAAAGGAGCTTTGCGGCTAGTCCGATCGTCGCGTCGGTGTCGCGGACCGATTTGTCCAGAAACAACTCGGCAATCTCAAAACGCGCGGCGATTACCCCAAGTGTTAGCATCGCGACGATCACGATACCGAGCAGCATCGCGGCTAGACCTGCCCTCTTGATGCCGGGACCGTCGTTGCGGCCGACCGCATGGCCAACGCGCACGGCCGCCGCCATGCTGATGCCGAAAGAGATCATGAACAGGGTCGCTGAGACCTGAAGCGCGATTTGATGAGCGGCAAGCGTGATGGTGCCGATCAGGCCCGCAAAGAGCGCTGCGACCGACACTAGTCCGTACCCGATCAATGAGGCGATTGAGATCGGCGCCCCGATTACGATCAACTGCCGCATTCGGAGCCAATCAAAGCGCCAGAGATGTGCAAGCACGTGGTAATCGCGAAAAGGGGGACGCATTGTGGCGAACCACAAACCGGCCAAAAAAGTCCCACAATTCACTAGGGTGGTCGCGACACCTGCCCCGAACAGCTCCAGCCGGGGCAGGCCGAGCTTCCCATAGATCAGCAGATAAGCCAGCAGGGCGTTGACGGGGACGGCCGCGAGCGTGATCCACAAAACCGGCTCCGGTCGGTTGACCGCGCCCATGAAACTACGGATGGCCTGAAAGCATAGCGCGGGCGCCACGCCCGCGGTCAGTCCGAACAGATATTGCTGGGCGAGGCGCGCCGCATCCGGAGCCTGGCCGAGACCGAGTAGCAATTGCTCGCCCCGCAGCGCAACCGCCATGATCGGGAGCGACAGCACCAGCGCCGCCCACAGCCCCATGCGCAGCGAACGCCGTACGAGGGATAGATTATTTGCCCCAAACGCCTGCGCCGTCAATGGTGCGATCGGCGCCAGCAGACCGACGCCGAAGATGAAACTAACGAGATAGACCCTAACGGCCAGTGCTGCCGCGGCAAACGCCTCAATGCCGATGCGCCCGATGAAGGCAAGATCGGTCGTCATCATCGCGACCTGCGCAACCTGGGTCAGCACCATCGGAAACGCGAGTTTCGCGGTTTCGCCGAGCTCGACAGCGAGCTGATGGCCGATCGCCCGTCTCGTCATTTCGTGTCGCGAAGCCGATACCGATTCTGTTTCGCCCATATTTTGCATGGAAATCAAGCTGCCCGGCTGCTTCGGCGACAAACGATCTCTTGTTTCACCGCGAGATCTCCGCTCTGAATTCGCGATGACCCGCAAATGCATACGCTGGATTGAATAGCGATAATCTCATATGCCCTCGCTGCGACTCCGTGATCATGCGATGCTGGATGACATCTCCTCTTCAAGGCTCGTGCCACCTTTGAGAGCTCGACTTATATGGGCTGTCGGCTCAAGCGGACGCGTCGTGGCCGGACAGCATGTCGCAAATCCGACGGTCGGTATCGGAGGCGCTTGAGCCAAGGCGAAATCATCGCTCTCGTTCGCATTGCTATCGGGCCGGCCTATCGGGTGCAGTTCCATCCGGAATACGTCCTCGAGAAGGACAGACACAGCTTGGACTTATTGCAACCTAGCACACGCTCGCTGGGCGTGAGGACGACCTGCCCCGCCCCTTGGTAAGAGCCTGTTCCAAGGGCGTAGGCTACGGCTGGGTGGACAAGAATGGCCGCAACGACGAAGGCCCGATCGCCTTGCCACGCGCGGCCAGTCTGATCTGCAGATACTGTGAGCAGCCAGCGCGCACGTAGGCGGAGCAGCGCCTGCATCGGCCGGATCTCCGTGAAATTTGCGACCGCGCTAGACGACCTTTGCGGGCGGCTGCTTCGTCAGCTTGGCACGCGATATACTGCATCGGCCGTCGACGCCGACGGGCACCTCGCCATCGATAGCCGCGCGACGAACGACGCGATCCTGGTCGCCGTAATCGTTGCTCGCACGATGCATCGTGGCGCGGTTGTCCCACATAACGACGTCGCCTTGCTTCCAGTTCCAGCGCACGGTGTTTTCCGGCGCGGTAATATGAGATTCGAATAGATCGAATAACCTTTGGCCGTCATATTTCGGGATATCAACAAAATGTGTCACATAAGCGCCGAGCACCAGCGCGCGCTCGCCGGTCTCGGGATGGACACGCACTACTGGATGCTCGGTCTCGTACTTAGCTCTGGCGTTGAGCTCGTCATAACGCTTCCTATCGGCTTCGCTGGGGCGGACGGTGACGGCGAAGTCGAACGCCATGCTGTGGACAGCCCAAAGGTCATCGGCAAGCCGTTGCAGCGGCGGGGGCAGGTCGAGATATGCGGCCGCGGTGTTTGACCACACTGTGTCACCGCCGACTGGTGGGATCACAACGCCTCGCAGCACCGAAATCTTGGGATAGCTATCCATGCAGGACCAATCGATGTGCCAATAGTCAGCCCTGACACCTCCGCGTGCAATCTCAAAGATCGCCGTCGTTCCCTCGGCAGCACCTAGCGGCGGCGGCGCAAGATTTCCGAAACGAAGAGCAAAGCCCTCCTGCTCGGAGTCGTCGAGATGACCCTGGTCGCGGAAGAAGATGACCTTATGCTCAAGCAGCAGACCATTTATCGCAGCGATCGTCTGGTCCGGCAAATCGCCCGACAGCTTGACATTCCTGATTTCAGCGCCGATGCGCGCCGCGCGTTTGATGACATCGGCACGCGGAATGACATTATCGATCAACGCCTTTTCGCTCATGGTATATCCTCCAAGGTTACGATTTCTCCACCAGACCAAGCCATTCAGCCGCGACAGATCCTTCGGTGAGCTTCTCACGATCGCCGAGGCTGTCTCGTTTGGTCCAAGCGAGTTTGAAGCGCAGCGAGCGGAACGGTAGGTAACATTGCTGGCTTTCATGACGTGATCCCCAGCAAGGGCCATGCCAGCCGCGAAGACCGCGCCTCAAGGCGTTCATTACCCAAGGAAATGGCTCATGTTTCCAGCGACAGCACAGCCTCGCGCGTTGGTTTGTCTTCCAGCCTTGAGCACGATCATCGGCGTGACCGTATCACCTCACACATCGGCGTGAGAGCCTCTATCCTCGAGGGCGGTGCGCGCGAACCCGCCGTCGATTCCCGGCGGAGCGTTTTAGTTCGGGCGCGTACTAGGCAAGGCTGATGGCCGGAACAAGACAGCCATTGTCGGGCTTCAATCAGCCGCACCAGTCCGGGAACAGGTGGTGCGCGGCGAGCCGCCACGGTGCAATCGAGAGCCGGCTGCTGATTTCGCGCGACTCGCGCCGGTGCCGGCGCCAACACGGCTGATGGTTGTGCTATCTCTGACGGCGGTGCAGCGGGGCGATCAAACACCGGCAGAGGACTGCTGGCTAGTCAGACGAACGAAAGCGCCGAACAGCACGACAAATTGCGGAGGCGCAGCGGCCGAGGGTCTTGGGAGCTCGGGAAGGGCAGACCGTCCGCTCCGCGGTTGCAGGAAGTCCTACGCGCGCGCCTCGTGCAGCTATGTTCCGATCGAATCCGACTTTTCGGCTGGAGACGTACTCCGTCGCAGACGGTTTTTGCTCGTATTGCGGTAGTCCCATCTGCTAGACTTGGCGCGATACGCCTTTTTAGTGCTGCAGGAGATATCTGGGCCAGCGAGGCTAGGGCGTTTTGCAGAGCAAGTGTTTTAAGGTCGTGTTCACCGCCAGATACTCGCGCTGGTGGGCCATCGCCTTTCAGCGAGACGCCAAGGCCGCGCTGCATCGTCTGCTTTGACGCGCGGATCGATGTTGGCGAGTTCTTGCAAATCACTTCGGCCCAGAGCTCCGCGGCTCCAGTGCTTCGCCCGCTACGGTACCACCTCATTTACAAAGCCGAGCTAGTATCCTTTGTACGCCGAGACTTGCTGGGCGGTCCGGATCATGCCAATGGCGTGCTTCGGGCCGACTTGTCGCGGCAGACGGAGTAGGCCATACCTAAGCGCTGCCAGTCCGATGCGCCGCTCGTGCGGCGCACAAGTCGCATTCTCAGAGGCGATGATAGGTCGCAGGCGAGCGAAAACTCAAACCCGCCGTCCAAGGCGACGTCATCGACGGCGCCAATGATCCGCTTGACGCATTCGAAGCGCGAGGTGCCCGGCAAAGGCGCCCTTGTCGTTCCAACTTCGTTTTCCTCCGGCGACCTGCCCTTGTCGTTGCCGGCGCAAAACGCCTTGTCGCCGTGCCCGTGACGATCGCGCTCCATTGCTTGGTTCGGCAGAGAAATCGTCGAACACCGTGTTGAGCTCGAAATCCGCCTCGATAGGCAGCGCGTTGTACACCTGCGGACCGCGACGGCGTGACGGAGATGCGGCTTTGCACTCTCTTTCGAAAATCTCAGATCCATGTTGACTACCTTGCGTTTTCTGTGGCACCTCGACTTAGCCCGGTCCATGACCTCGAAATCCGCGAACCGCATCAGCGCGCTGTCGCACCCATGTCGCAGATCTCCTGCACCACGCAGGGCCGGGGACTCCACCTCTCGAATGCTTAATACCGACCTTCGCTCCATACTGCACGAGCTCGATGTCGATCCCCCGGCCGGCGTCGATGACGAAATGTACCACTTCTTCGCAGCATCGCCAGACTCCTCTGAGGGTCGTTTTGGTGATTAAGCCGTCAACCGCGGTTAGCCAAACGCCGATGGCGGCGAAGATGACCGGGTTGATGTCGATCTCGTCGGCTAGATCGGTGCAGAGAGTGCCAGACCTGAGGATACAGTACGGCCCACGCCATCCAAGTTCACTGCTCAGCAGTAAATTGACCCAATGGACCAAGAAGAGACATACACAGCGCAGTAATTGTCGTCGGCCCATTGTTTTTGGCTAACGTCTTACTCTCGACAGCCTAGCATCTTTGAACCGGTTCGCGTGCCCTGCCGAGGAATTCGAGTGCAATCATTCACCTCATATCGCAAGTTCGTGGGTGGATTGATTGTAAATTTTGCGGTAAAGTCCTTGCGATAATTGCACGCGACGGTACGAGAAATGTCAGACATCCTTGCAACTGAAGTAATCGCTTCTGCCATATTTGCACTCTCTCGCGTGCAATGCCGGATCTATATGCGACAGTGCTTCACACCGATTCCTGTTACCTAGCGTAATAATCATCGCACTAACGGCAGGAATGGTTGGCACCCGGCGGCGCACGCGAAGCGCGACCTCAAGCCAGCGCATCAGCAGAGTCCCCGATGCCTGCGTAGATTTCATCTAGTCTTACTGCGTCATAATTTTCGAGGCCTACTTCGACTTGAGATCAGTCTGACGCAACAAGGGCATCGAGATAGTGTGGACACGAGAGCCGCGTTCAATCTTCTCCGAACGGTGGCAATTGAATTTGGAACGTGCCGTTCAGGCCGCAATGGCGGATCCCCGCGGTCGATAAGTTCCGGGAATTGCAGCTTCCTTGAACAGCTTGGTGGAGGCTGTTTCTGAGGGGGAATCGTTTCTCGCTCGGAGACCAGAAATCCGTAGGCGGCAATGCACAGTGTTGCGTGGTGGTGGAAGCCACGCCAGCTTCGCCCCTCAAAGTGACCAAGGCCAACTTCCTGTTTGAGTTCATGGTAGTCGCGCTCAATGCGCCAGCGCAGCTTGGCAATATCGACGAGATGGCGGAAGCCAATGTTCGCCGGAAGCGTTGACAACCAATATTTGGTCGGCGCCTCCTCGCCCGCCGGCCAGTCGATCAGTAGCCATTCCTCCGGCCGGCTTTCGGCGAGCCAGTAATCGCGATGTGCCGGACGGACGCGCACACGGGCAAAGCGCGAGGACAACCGTTGCGTCGTACCCTCACGCCACGCGATCTTGTGCCAGGCATGCGCTGGCAGTCCGATCGCAAGCTTCTTGGCCGAAATCGGTCGGTGCTTGCTATCACGCCGCAACAACTTTGGAGGTCGCCCATTCCCCGACCACTTCTTCAGCGGCCGCGGCCCAGTTCCAGAGGCCATACCGACGTTTGTGGGTGAATGCTGGCCACATAGCTCAGGCCAAGTGCGGTAATATTCCCACGCAGAGCGGTGTCGGTATGACGGCCACACGCTCGGCGACGTCATCGAAGCCACCGAGAAGCTCACCGGCTGCGGGATCGAACGCGCCTATGTCGATAAGGGCTATCGCGGCCACACAACCGCCAATCCCCCGACGCGTCTTCATCTCCGGCCAGAAGCGCGGGGTCTTCGGTGTGATCAAACGCGAGCTCCGCCGCCGATCCGCCATCGAGCCCGTGATCGGCCACGTGAAGACCGACAGCCATCTCGGCCGCTGTCACCTCAAAGGCCGCGACGGTGATGCTGCCAACGTCGTCCTCTCCGCCGTCGGCCACAACCTCCGCCTCGTCCTCGCCTGGTTGAGGATGCTGTTGCGCCTAATCCTGATCGCCCTCTGGCGCCGGCTCACCGTCCAAACCGCGATCAAACAGGCTTCTTAACGAACGACGACTTAATCTTCGACTCCCAAGGACAAGTCTAACCACGCTTAGTAGATTGATAGTGTCTCCCCAAAAAAAGGCCACTCCGAAGGAGTGGCCCAAGTCAGGGAGGAAACGCCCTCAACGGGGCTCTGGGATCAGGCCGCAGCCTGTTCGATCGGTGAGAATGGCAGGCCGAGACTCTCGGCCACGGCCCTATAAGTTAGCCGGCCGCGGTGGACATTGAGTCCTGCGCGCAGATGCGGATTTTCGAGCACAGCGGAAAATCCCTTGTTGGCCAGAGCCAAACCAAATGGCAGCGTGGCGTTATTCAGGGCCTGGCTCGAGGTTAGCGGGACAGCTCCGGGCATATTGGCCACACAGTAATGAATGACGCCGTCCACCTCGTACGTTGGATCTTCGTGGGTCGTCGGACGGGATGTCTCGAAGCAGCCGCCCTGATCGATAGCCACATCCACGATCACCGAGCCCTTGCGCATCGAGCTCAACATGCCGCGGCTAACAAGTTTCGGCGCACTCGCCCCGGGAACGAGCACCGCGCCAATGACTACGTCTGCCGCAAATACCTCTTCCTCCACGGCGTCTATTGTCGAGAATCTGGTACGAACACGCCCTTCGAATAGCTCATCCAGCTCCCGAAGCCGGGGTATCGAGCGGTCAATGATGGTGACCTCGGCACCCAAGCCCGCCGCCATCCGTGCCGCATGCGTACCGACGACGCCGCCTCCAATCACCACGATACGGGCCGGCTGAACACCGGGCACGCCACCAATCAACAGCCCCTGCCCGCCTGTATACCGCTTCAGGGCTGCACCGGCCGCCTCGATCGCAAGCCTGCCGGCGACCTCGCTCATCGGCGCAAGCAGCGGAAGGCTGCCACGTGCATCAGTCACGGTTTCGTAGGCGATCGCGGTGCAGCCAGACTTTATGAGGCCCTTAGCCTGCTCGGGGTCCGGCGCCAGATGCAGATAAGTGAAAAGGATCTGATTCTCTCGCAGCTGGGTCCATTCGGGCTGCTGGGGCTCCTTGACCTTTACGATCATCTCGCTCGATGCAAAGACTTCGTGCGCGGAGTCCAGAATCGTTGCGCCGGCCCTGCGATAATTGTCATCTGTCGCGCCAATGCCGGCGCCTGCATTAGTCTCGACTACCACCTTGTGACCGGCCGCCACATATTCACGGACGGCTCCAGGTGTCAGGCCCACGCGATATTCGTGCGTCTTGATTTCCTTGGGAACGCCGACCTTCATTTGCAATCTCCTTAGCTAGACCCTTTCTAGCCGGAAGAGCGATTCAAACCCGCAACGCAGATGGCCAAATGGCGAAGAAATTCAGCGAATTTGACACCATAACGCCGGTTTCCGAACAGTTAGACGCCGACTAGTCTTACTGAGTGTGCGCCGGGAGGCCGGCAAGGAATAGATGGTGAGAGTCCATTACGATGAAGGAGTAGCGACCCACATCGGCCCCAAGCCGTGCGGCAGCGTCCGTGAGGGCGCTGGCGAAGCGTCGGCAGGGGAGCATGCAGGCCAGCCATTGACCAAGCTGCGCTGGCGCATCGAGCGCGACTATCAGGAACTCAAGCAGGAAGTCGGGCTTGGCCATTACGAGGGACGCGGCTGGCGCGGTTTCCACCACCACGCGACGCCATGCATCGCAGCCTACGGATTTTTGATCTCCGAGAGGGAGACGATTCCCCCCTCAGAACCTGCTACCGCCGCCCTCTTCCCGGAATTTGCCGAGCTCGCCGAGATCATCGAGAGCGTGCCGGGGCTTGGCAAGATCACGTCGGCTGGACTAGTCGCGGCGATGCCGGAACTCGGCCAGGTGAGCGACAATGTCGCCGCTGCCCTGCTGGAGGTGGCTCCTTACGATGACGACAGCGGTCAGCGGCGGTGCGACCGCCACATCCAGGGCGGCCGCCGCAAAATCCGCAACCTCTTCTACATGGCCTGTCTCGGAGCTGCCACACGGCAAGGCCTTCGATGATCGCCTGATCGCCAAGGGGAAGGAGCCGAAGGTTGCGCTGACCGCCTGTATGCGCAAGCTCATCTGCGTCCTCAACACCATGATTGCATGGCGTCAGAAATGGGATGCGACCCGCGACAAACTGAGCGACTCCGCTCGGCTCCTGCCGAGCGCATGCCCGGCCTGAAGACCTGCGAGCGGACGGAGTCAAGGCCGTTAGCTGCCGGAGGCGGTGGCGCAGCGCCGGCCTTGAGCCCGGCCGATCACAGGTCTAGTTCAACACAGTTGCTCCCTGCACCACCACCACAGCGCCGCGCGCCGACAGGTGCTCAGTGAGCCGCGCCACGATCTCACCTGGCGATCCGCAAGCCGCGGATCTTCACCTGGTCGTCGTTGCGGCCAAAAGCTCCAAATTCCCGTCCGGCAGATACCGCACCAGGTCGCCGGTCCGGTACATCCGCGCCCCCGCCTCATTGCTGAACGGATCGGCCACAACCCGCTCCACCGTCAGCTGAGGTCGGTTCAGATAGCCACGCGCCACCCCCGCGCCGCCAATGTAAAGCTCCCCCACGGCCCCAAACGGAACGGGTTCACCATGACTATCAAGCAGGTAAACTCGCGTGTTCGCGATCGGACGACCAATGGGAGGCAATCGCGGCCAACATGCCGGGTCAGCCACAAGATGGTGCTCCGTAACGACGTGGGTTTCTGTAGGCCCATACTGATTGATCAACCTCGCCCTTGGGTGCAATTCGAAGAACGACCTGAGCATTGGGGTGACCCGCAATTGCTCACCCGCTGTATAGATCTCCCTCAGAGAGGGTAGCAGCACTCCCTTAGCGCCCCAGACCTCGACAAAATGATTCAACGCGACGAATGGGAGGAAAAGGCGTTCGATCGCTTCACCCCACACAAATTCCAGCAAGGCGGAGAAGTCCGCACGTGTGTCTTCCTGCACGAGCACGAGCAGCCCTCCGTCCCTCCAGCAACTGAACAATTCCTGGAACGACACGTCGAAGTTCAGAGTCGTGAACTGAAGCGTGCGTCGTTTGGGCGCGCCAAGCTCCGGTGAGGACCAGAGCAAATTCATCAGTGAGCCGTGGGACATTTCGACGCCTTTGGGAGTGCCTGATGATTCCAAGGTGTAGATCACATAGGCGAGATGGCGCGAGGTCAGACCAAGCGCGCGCGCATCCGGATTCGAGGCCGGCAGATTTGCCCAAGGCGGTGTCGCCGTCGCGAGATCGACCACCGTCAGATCGACGCCCACATCACCAAGCGCGACGTGCCCCGCCGCATCAGCCAGCACCAGCTGCGGCGCCGCATCCTCAAGAACCTGCCGCAGCCGCGCGGGCGGATAAGCCGGATCGAGCGGCAAATACGCGCCCCCTGCCTTGAGGATCGCAAGCAGCCCCACCACCATCGCCACGCTGCGCTGAAGGCAGATCGCGACCGGCTGATCCGGCTTCACCCCTAGCGCGATCAGATGATGTGCGAGCCGGTTCGCGTGCGCATTGAGATCGCCATAGCTTAAGTGCTCGCCCGCATAGGTCACCGCCATCGCATCCGGCGCCTGGCGCACCTGCGCCTCAAACAGCTCATGGACGCACCGCTCCGACGGATAGGGCGCCGCCGTCCGGTTCAGCTCCTCCAAGAGGTATGCGCGCTCCTCGGACGAAAGCAGCTCAATTCGCCCCACCGGCTGCTGCGCATCGGCTATCACAGCACACAACAAGTTTTGCAAATGCTGCGTCATGCAGTCGATCTGCTTGGGCGCCAAGCGACTGGCATCAAAGCGCCACCGAAAGCTCCCATGGAGAGCGCTAACTTCAAACGTCAGCGAATCACCGGAAAGCGCTGTCTCAGAATTCGGGCTTGAAGGTAAATCACCAGCGGCAGAACAGCTATTTGTGGTCACCGTCACGCCAATCGGCCAAGGTCGGCGCGATTGTAGCGCCTCCTTGCCGCGCAACGTCGGAGAGCGCGCGATAAGATCCCGCGGAAAACTATCGTTCTCCTTCAGATCCGCGCATTCGGCCGCGACCGCCCTGCGTACTCCTGCAAAATCACGACCGAGATCGATGGTCATTTGCATCGGCACGACAGGGGCGACAAGCACCTCCACCGCCCTCATTCCGCCTCGCGATCCATTCGTTGCGGGAGTCCACCCCAATTGAAGCTCTGATTCTCCCGTGATGCGGGCGAGATAGATCAGGCAAGCACTCAGCAAGTACTCAGTGCGATCAGCTGGCGACAACTCGGCCAAAGCACTTGGAAAGAGCCAGGAACTCGACTGCCATCTCGGGGTAGCCACAGCTTCTGAAGACGACAGAAATGGAAGCTGCAATGTCTTACACTGCTCAAGCCGCTGCCGCCAAAACTTCTCCCGAGGCGCCAATATTCCATGGGCAACGGTTATGCTCCGCGCCTCCTCATCGCTCAAAATCGGGAGGCGATCGCCTACATTCAGACCGGACTGCCTCGCGAGCGTCCGTGCATCCAGAGTCAGACCGTCTGAGCTGGCAAACCAAACATCAACATCCTCTGTCCTTGTCGCCACACGCCAGTTGCTGCGGTGGATGTCAACCAGGGCCCCTGCCGGCAGGCCGCAGCGTCCAGCAGATACCTCCAAGCGCCTGACTGCGACAACATCATCGCCCAGGAGCGCCTTGGGCAGACACCACGGATTGAAATGATATGGCCCATAGTCTAAGGGGCGTGTGATCGCTGAGATGTCTTGCGCGGATCGATTCCATCGCAGACAGCCCGCAGCATCCGGGTATCGACGCCTCGGAAACACACTTCCATGCGCTAGCGCCTGCGGACCAGCATGGAGCTCTCCATTCGTTAAGTCAGCTAGAAGCTCTCGGAAAGCTTCGACAGCGGCTTCATGACATTTGAGGTTCAGGGTCAACGCCGTATCGGTTGACGCAATAGAAACTTGGCGCTCAACCACCAACTCGCCCGGATTAATACCATTATTGCCACGATGCCACGCGACGTCATAGTCGGTCTCTTGGGCTTGCCGCGCCCAAGACACCGAATGAGCTCCCACATATCGCGGCAAGGGACCGTCTTGATAAATGAAAGCGCCTTCACGGACTCGGGCAAACACATCCGGTGGCAATATGAATGGATTTCCGACGGAGAATATCCACTCTACCGGATCGGCATTCATTAACGCGGAGAGCTCTTCAACATTCTCTACGCACAAGATATTGGCGCGAGCAGCCCAATCCCGGAATATGGCGTCCGCGCATAGCGCCGCGCAGACGACATGACCCATCTTACCTACTAGCTGAGCACATCTGATAGCTAGAGTACCACCACCAACAAAGATGCTGGAGCGAATTGATGCGGCTGCAGGTAGTTGGCCATCCCAATCGCCCGATTTCCAAGCGCCTGCGAGCACCGAAGCAGACCAATGTGCCATGTTTAGCTACTCCATACTGTAGGTTGGGGAATTATCGCCGTATGCGCCGCACCACATCGCGACTTAATCCGGTCACACTGGTTTGCATTCGCTCGGGAGTAACAGGGTTGAACGCTAGTCAAAGCCGGCCATTGAGAGGTATCCAGCGCGATCAACACAGTGGCCCCCGTGATGGAAACGGCAAAGCTTCACTTGATGAAGGTGCACTCAACAGTGCAGCCCTCATGACGTGGATTTGGATCAGTCAAGCAAGCTTCATCTGTCTCCGGAGGCGGGCAGCTGCGGGATCGCCATGATCGCAACAGATCTTTCACCGTCTCCCAGCAATCAGCGTGCCACCCAAAACATTGAGCAGGCCTGCTTGAAAAGGAACAACTCCATGCACTTCGCGCCGAGGCGGAGAATACTTAAGTATTGGTGTCGAGTTGCGGACAGAACGTCCTCAACTGGACATGGCTGAACACGACATACAGGTAATCAGATGACGAACGTGACCTCTTGAGGCGAACTTGCACGTCTGCTTAAGGATGACGCTCAACGGATGACGAGGTCCCTTCGGTTTTTGACGACAATCTTGTCTTGAAAGGTTTCTCGTAATGAGCGCCTGAACATCAGATCCGCCGCTAAAACCCTTATCCAAGTGGCGCAATTCAAAATCGCCAGGCGGGATCTTGAGCAATTCACTGTCCTGAAACAGTCGCACAAAAGTCGAAAATAGCCTTGGTCAACCCTGCCAATTTTATCCGACAGTACATTCACATCGCGCTTGAGGACGAACGAATAGCTTCTTTTCGTTTGGTCATAACACTCGCCAGCAAAAAGGCCCTCTCCGATGTCCTTCATTAGGCTATTGCCGCTTTCGAGACGTTCTCCCTCAAAGACAATCCATCCTACAGCTTCGCGATGATTATCGATGCAATGCCGGAGGGCTGACCGGCGCGATGCCAATCAGCTACAGAAGGTAAATAGCGCTAAGGCTTCGAGGATGCGGCCACCCATGCTTTAGTCTGGCCTGCCGCCGAGATCTGACCGAACTCGATGGCCTGCCGCTCGAACAGCCCGCGATAAACGCCGCCCGGCCACGCGATCAGCGCGGCGTGGGTGCCCT
The DNA here is from genome assembly GCF_013114835.1 of Bradyrhizobium archetypum. Lineage (GTDB taxonomy): Bacteria > Pseudomonadota > Alphaproteobacteria > Rhizobiales > Xanthobacteraceae > Bradyrhizobium > Bradyrhizobium archetypum. The sequence continues at coordinate 26,161 of NZ_JAAVLW010000001.1, forward strand.
GCTCGACGATCTCGCCGCGGTCGAACACCAGGATTCGATCGAGGCTGCGCACCGTCGACAGCCGGTGTGCGATCACGATCGAGGTTCGTCCCTTCATCAGCCGCTCCATCGCCTGCTGGATCAGCGCCTCCGATTCCGAATCGAGACTGGAGGTCGCCTCGTCCAGGATCAGGACCGGTGCATCCGCCAGGAACGCGCGCGCCAGCGCGACACGCTGCCGCTCGCCGCCCGACAGCTTTACGCCGCGCTCGCCCACCAGCGTGCCGTAGCCCTTCGGCAGGTGCAGGATGAAGTCATGCGCATTCGCGAGCCGTGCCGCTTGCTCGATTGCCGCCATGCTGGCGCCGGGCCGGCCATAGGCGATGTTCTCTGCCAGGGAGCGGTGAAACAAGATTGGCTCCTGCTGCACAATCGCGATTTGGCTGCGCAACGATTGCTGCGTCGCTTTCGCGATATCCTGGCCGTCGATCAGGATACGGCCGCCAGAGACGTCGTAGAGCCGCTGCACCAGCTTGACGAACGTGGTCTTGCCGGAGCCGGAACGGCCGACCAGACCGACCCGCTCGCCGGCGCGGACGGCAATCGACAATCCCTCGTAGAGCGGCGCGCGATGCCCGCGATAAAGGAAAGTCACGTCCTCGAAGATGATCATTCCGCCCTGAATGTCGATCGGCTTGGCGTCGGGCGCATCGGCAATGCCGATCGGCTCACCATGGATGGTGACAAGCTCCTCCATGTCGTTCACCGAACGCTGCAGATTATTGATGTGCATGCCGACGTCGCGCAGGTAGGCGTGGATGACGTAATAGCTTGTCAGCACATAGGTGACGTCTCCCGGCGAGGCGCGGCCGGCGATCCACAGCAGGATCGCGCCGCCGATCACGGAAGCGCGGAAGCACAGCAGCATCACTAGCTGCACTGTGCTGCTGGCATTGTAGCGCAGCCAGCTGCGCATTAGCCGCTTCCGCCAGCGGCTGACGACACGGTCAAGCCGAGCATCCTCACGCGCCTCCGCGCCGAAGGATTTCACCACAGCATTGCAGGTGAGCGAGTCCGCCAGCGTGCCGCCGAGCCTGGTGTCCCAACTGTTGGAGACGCGCGCTGCCGGCGCGATGTAGCCGATCGTGAATGCCATAGTCATCGCGACATAGATCACCGCGCCGAGGCCGATCACCCCGCCGAGGATCGGCCAACGCAGACCGAGCAGAATCATCGAGCCCACGAGCACGGCCAGGGACGGCAACAACGCCATCAGGATCGTGTTGTTGAGCAGGTCGAGCGCCCACATGCCGCGCGTGATCTTGCGCACGGTGGAGCCGGCGAAAGAGTTGGCGTGCCAGTCAGTCGAGAACCGCTGCACTCGCATGAAGGCCTCGCGCGCCACATCCGACATCGTCTTCAGCGTGAACGGCACGATCGCCCGCAAGCCCGTAAACCGGAGTATGATCGAGAGCAGACCAAGCGCGAGGATGCCGCCGAATGCGACGAACGCCGCCTGCCGTGCTGCCTGGTCGGACGCACCTGACGTCAGCGCGTCGACCAAGTGGCCGGAATAGACCGGCATAAACAAGTCAGCGACCGTCGCGCCTAAGAAGCCGAGGAGGACGATCGTGACGCGGACGGGCTGCCTCAGCCAGTGACGGAACATGAACGGGATCACCACGCCGATTGCGGTGGGTGGTTTGTCATCTGCAACGATCATGGCGCCAGCAGTTTCTGCCACGCGCGGCGTAAGACCCTTTCGATCAAGACGCGATGTGCCCAACTGCTTGGCGCTACCCTCCGAGGCGACGCAATAATGCCCGGAGTTTGGGGGCTGCGATCGAAATCTTCTGCCCATTCATCCCCTCTTTGCATAAGCGTAGCTGAATCCTTTCAAGGTTTGAGGGTTCCTCAAGCTGAGAGCATCGATCTGAGACATCGGCCAGCCCTGCGCGATCCGTTCGATAGTTACTGTGAGCCAGGCATGCGGATCGGCGTGGTTCATCGTCGCCCGTCTGCAGAATCATGTTGATGGCCGCGTAAGTCCGGCCGCCGCCATGGCTGTACGCAAGGATGCATTTTGGTGACGAAGGAGTCGTTCAGCATTTTCGCGTAGACGTTAAGACCGTCAGAGTATTTGCGTCATGGGATGACGGCGCGGCTTTACCTACAAGATCACGTCCGCCTCGATCCGGCCGGAGGTCATCGCAATTTGAACTCGAACCTGCGCAAACGATCCAGCGCTGTGCTCGATGATCTTTAGTTGCCACTGGCCCGCCGGAGAAATGGACGAATTGGCCAATGAGCAATTCCGACTACGATTCTTTTTCAGGCTTCCTCTTCCGGCGCCTGCGCTTTGATTCTTTCGGAAACCCGTCTTGCGGAGTCGCACAAAGTGCTCCGTAGCAAGCCTTCTCACCCTTGTAGTTGGCAAGCGCTTGAACCAACAGCGACATAACCTGCTGTTTCAGTTTGTCGGGGATAGGCTTAGGACCGTCCAACGACTTCAGCGCCACGTCGACTAACTCGATCGCGCGATCCTTGTTGCCGCTCTCATAATAATATTGAGCGACCGCCCCATAGGACAGGAACTTGGAGCCGTCGCCGCGTTGCGGAGGATTCAGTGCCAGGATGTGTTCAGACAACTCCTTACCCATCGCAAAGCGCTCGGCAGGCGGGAAGTGAGAGTTGTCATTCGCCGGATCGAAGAGTTGGCGCATCGCCCCGGCCATCCACAGCTCGGATTTTTCATCGATCGCATCGCGAACCAATTGGCGCATGACTGGCAAGCCGGTCTGCAAGTCGCGCATTTTGTGAAGCAACAGATCCGCATGGAGCACGCGGAAGTTGACGTCGTCCGGCATCACAGCGACGGCCTCCTCGACCGCCGAAAGCGCCGTCGCCCAATCGTCGGCCTCCATCGCTGGCCGAAGTTTGGCGTAGATCGGCTTAGTCAACGCTCTCTTGCGCGTCATTTCGCGCATTGTGCGTTCGCCTTCGACGACCCGTTCTGTATCGGCGGCTCTAGCTTCATCGCTGGTGCGCCAGCCGCCGTTAAGAATTTTCGGCAGAACGTCATCGAGTTGCGTCGGAAAACCGATAAAGGCGATGTGGCCATCACGGTCGACGACGAACGAGGTGGGAATCCCGACAGAAAAGCTCGGATCCATCCAAAGCTTGTTCATTTCGCCTGTGTAGTCGAACCCGATCCGGTAGTTGAGATTCGAGAAGTTTTCGGTCAACCATGCGTCCAAGTTGGTTCGGGCCTCGTCCGCCGTTCGAGCTCGTTCACAAGCTGCGACTCCGAGGACCTCAACTCCGCTGTCTTTGTGTCTCTCTTGCAGCTGCACCAGATGGGGCATCGCCGCCACACACGGTTTGCACCAAGTTGCCCAAAATTCGACGATGTACACTTTTCCCGGCTGAAAGGTCGTGAGGGGCTGGCCACGCAGCCAGTTCTCCACCTTGATCGGAGGAGCTGGGGACTCCATGCGCAGCACCATGTTGTTCTCCATAACTTTGCCAAACGTTGCGCGACTTTTTGCGCCGGCTTATCTCTCTCTCAGAACGGGGCACACGGGTTCAAGGGAAGGAGCATCGCTCGTTTTGCGCTCTGGATGCACTCAGCCCTGACTCAGTGTTGCTGGATCTCAACAGCAACAGCCGTGCCATCTTCGTCAGCGCGCATTAAGCGTCTGACTACGCTTTGAAAAAACTCCACGGCGCCCAAGCCGACCGCTGTTCTGAACTTGACGGGCTTTGTGCCGCTGTCAGGTGTTGGACACGAATTGCGCCCTTCGCGCTGCCAGAAAAGCCGATTTGATGTTGTGAGTCACCGAACGAAAACTTGCTAACCCCTCTCCCTGCCCGACAGGATTAGAAGGCGAGCGATGCTGTAGATCGGAGTCGAAAAGCCAAGGCCGTGGACCGGCGACGCGTGTTCGTGTCTATGACGACGGAACATTCGCGGGGCACTGCAGCGGGTGCTGCTTGTCGGTGCGCCTTAAAACTGCCAGTGCTCGCCATCGCACCAAGCAGTTCCTGCACCACACACAGGCTAGTACTCCGATCAGTTTTGCTGTCCAGTCGCGGGTACGGGGGTTACCTGACACTCCTATCCCGTTCTAAACTCATTGCCTCCGTATCGAAAAATATATCGCCGCTCGCCTCGATGCGGGTTTATGAGGGCGTTCATCTCACAATTTTCTGACAGGAGACCCGGCTGGGCCCCCACCCCGCTGGCCCCATGAACACTCTCGTCCTAGCGCAAGCCCTGCGGATCGCCATACCGCCGATCGTCGGCTTCATAGTGCAGACCATCGAGAACATGTCGATTGCTCCGCCTACAGTTCGAGAATAAACGTCCCGATCGATCCTGCGCGCTAGATTGTCCGTAGCGAGGCCAGTTCCCCTCTGTCAATCAAAGTCAGGCAACGGCAGGCGTCAGCGGCTTCTCGCTGACGGCACTTCGCGGCAAGCGCCTAGGTAGAGCGCCTTGATTTCGTCTTGGTTGCGCAATTCGGTCGAAGGGCTGGATAGCCCGGTCACAAGAACGACCGCATGGTCGGAGCGTACCGCGACCGTTCGACTACCGTTCAGCTACCAGGATCGAGAGGCCTGTTGAGCAGATTCCGGACGATTTTTTCCTCAAAAACACCTATTATCGAGTTATCGACAAACCAAGTGCCTCTTGGCTTTAAGCCGTGAGTTCGGTGTTCTTATTGCCCTGCGTGGGCCAGTGTTGGCTTAGCGGAGTCGATCATGCCCCCAACTAACCCAATCATTCAGGAGTCGCCCGGAATTCGATTTTCAAGGATCGTCAGTTTTCTCTACGGATCGGCCGCGGACATCGCTTTCTTCATCACAATTCTATGTGCTCTCGGTTTCGCGAGCGGTTTACTCGTGCCGAAGACGATCGACACGAGCCGGCAGACATGCATGGAATCGCTTGCCGTAGAGGGGTCGGATGGCTCCGTTTGCCATGCAACACAGCGTCTTAACGCGCAAGCGCTTCAAAGACTCCTGGACACAATAAGTGCCGAAGCGCATTGAACGAAGTACTTATTCGCTGCAAGCCTCACCCAATCTGGTAGTGGCATCCGGCAGGCCGAGCAAGCTATGGCGCGGTGACGGCAGTGACAGTTTCACGTCGGCTGAATGGTCGTGTTCACAAGCACGTTTCTGATCGATCATTTCGAAGTGTTCGGATTATATCAAGTAGCACCCGATCTCGCTAGCCGCGCAAGCCAGCGCCGCATTTCGCACCCCGCTACACCACAGATTTGTGCGGCATCTCATCTATTCGGCTTTATCATCGCGTCTGAGCTGCGCCCGTCAGACGATCGGGTATCTGCTATTTGCAGCCGTGATGACCACTTACATCTTTGTCGGCATCTTCTCAATCATCAAGCAGTCTTCTGCGGCTAACGCGGTCGTCGGCGTTGGTGACAAATATGTCCCGCGGGAGATAGAGCCTCTCGCGAACGGCTGTGCCGCCGAGAGAACTGCCATTCCACCAAACCGTGATGTGCGCCTGCATTGGTTTCCTTGAGCTCTGCCACCGCCAAAACCAACCGGTTCGCTGCACGGCGTCCATTCGGACACATGGAAGAACGACGGGCTTATCGACCGGGCAATCAAGGCAAGGTCCGAGCGCGGCGCGAAGGTAGCCTAAAGGGCCTTTTCGATCGTGACGAGTCCGGGATGTTCAGCTCGCTGATCACGAGCATGGGAAGCGTGTCGCGAGGACGGAGCGAAGGCCTGGTCCCACTCGTGGAGCTCAAATTCGAGGGCTGCGGGGTTCGAGAAGACAGCGTCAAGGGCGTTCTTTTCCGAAATGATGCCGCTCGAGAGCATAACTTTATCTCAGAGGATGTGTCGAGCGATCTCACGAGAATCTGCAGACACTTGAGCGTGGCGAGTGAAGGACCAGTCAAGCCGCATTTCAAGCGGCAGGATGAGACGAGAAGGTTCTCAGCCTAAACAAATGACAATCTTAAAAGGTGCTTAGCCGAACTTGAAAATTGGCTGAGGCGGTCCAACTAGAAGCTAGACGCCACCTATCTCGGCGACTTCCTGATCGGGTCTGATCTGAGCCCCGCGCGCACTTGCGACAAGGATACGATCCCCGCGCGCGATCAGATCCTCGGTCAGTTCGCCGAAATTCCTGATCCCCTTTGGATCGCCGAAGTCGCCGCCGGCTCACCGGAGCGGCAAAGGGCAACGCCGCCGACATGCCTAGGCTTACGAGAGAGCGCCTCCGCACGCATCGCGGCGCCTAGAACTCGATCGCTTCACCGAGCGCGATCCGTCGTCAGAACTGAGGCTGGCGCAGCATGTTTGCATGAGCGGATCGTCCGTATCGGGAATTGCTCACGAACCCGAGCGAAAAGCATCCATCGCGTGGGCCAATAGTATGCCGATGCTCAAAAGAATAAGAGTCCCGACAAGAGCCGAATACATATGCCACCTCCATTCCCACGTCCTTTGAACTGCGCGACCGCTTACACGTCAAATTATTTCCTGAGCACGAACTGGGATCGCAGCCAACTGATGAGTCTGAGCCACAGCGGCTAGCTGGCAACATGTGGAACGATCAAAGGTAGAAGCTGTAAAACCCAGCTGTTCTGTTCAAACCGACGTGATAGGCGTAGCGCGGGTGACCGAAAACGCGTGTGGCTAATGTGCAACGGATACTTGGTTTCTGGCGGGAATGTCCGAAACGAACGCTCCGGCCCTTGAGATGCCTGTAGCATCTGCGCGCAAGAATTGGGGTGGCGGATGAACTTTTCAAGCTCGAAAGATGAGAGCTTATTGTCTCTTTGGGAAAGTGTGCGGCGGCAAATGTTGGCCGGTCGCGCGAACGCCGGACGTTGCCGCTTGGTTGGTAACAATCTGCGCACCTATGCTGAATTGCTTCGTTCGGAAATGGACCGGCGGGAGCTGAACTACAACCCGATTAATTGGTCTGAATAGGCCGCTCCTGCGGCATATTGATGAAAGACCTGCAGAAGCACTTGAAAAAGCTCCGCACTGATGCAGCCGAATGAAAATTGATCAGCGATCTGGCGACTGGCCTGGAAAAAGCGAGAGCTGTTCGCACGGCTTACGGATAACTTGAGTTCTGGCGTCCGAGCTCGAGCACGCCATATCTGCGAGAGTCTCCAGCACGGAGCCGGAGCAAAGAAGGTCGCATGATGCCCAAGGATCGGCTCTGGGTTCACGACAGCCGCACTTATGTGAAATTGAAGAGGCCACTAAGCTGACGCACGATTTTGCCTCTATTGCTGCCGAGATTGTCCATGATTAGACGTCGCCGGGACGAAGCGTCGGAAGGAGAGCTTCCTCGACGTAGAGGCGGAAACTGTCGCCATCCTTCGGGTCCTCGAGGAATCATGGCACCTCGATCCGGTCGTGCTGCAATGCGCCAGGAAGTCATGGTTTTCCAGCGCCGTTGCTATCACCTTTTTCTTTGAAGCTGAGCTTCTCGGCGTGGACGAACCCACTAAACGATAATCAGCCTTCCCGCGATTAGCGAGCTCGGCGACCAATCCGCGCAAGGTGAAGTCCACTTGATTCGTCCTAAAACCCAGACACGGTGTTCGCCGGAAATCACCTTCGGCCCGTGGCCGCCTATCCTGCTGGGCGCGAAGCTGCCGGTCTCCGACGCCGTCGCACCATCCAACGGCCGTGCTGACCGCAACACCGAACTGTTTAGCCGCCGCGTTGCAGGGCAATCCGCCGGGAACAACTTACAACGACCCGCTTCCATATCCTCGAGTAGCTTGCCTATCCATGCTGGCCTTCAAGCCGAGCCCTCATGGTAAAACCAGAATTCTCCTGATTTGAGAACCCGCGATTTAAGCTGCCCTCATCACGCTTTAGATTAGTCCGTCCGCGGCTTTGTTCCACGGCTTCTTTAGACCCCCTTCGAGATGGCGTCGCTGCACTTCGCTAAAACTTTCCCTCATGCGGTTGAATAGATGGCTTCCACTTTCAAGCAGTCGTTCATAGTCGGCACGCATGAGAAACCGCCCGGGAAACCGGGGATTTCTTCCCCTCGTCTAACGGGCAGCCTTTTAGACGTTATTCCGGGCGCTCAAGAAGCGAGCGAACCGTCAATCCAGAGATCGCGGCGAGAGATTCCCGGGTGCGCAATCCAAATCGGCTGCTGCCGACTTGCCCCACTAAGACTCGGGAATTCGGGTACGCCCGAGTTCGACGTGCCGTGGAATGACGGATAGAATGCAGCCGCCTACCCCGTCGTCTTCGAGGTCTCGCTCTCGGTGGGATCGATTTTCTGGTTAAGCCGCGCATGCAGCGTGGCCTGGTCGAGTTCGCCCTCCCACCAGGACACTAATACCGCGGCAATACCGTTGCCCGTGATATTAGTAAGGGCGCGCACCTCGCTCATGAATTTGTCGATCGAGAACACGATTGCCATGCCCGGCACCAACGCCGGATTAACCACTGAAAGCGTCGCCGCGAGCGTGATGAAGCCGGCCCCGGTGATACCACTTGCGCCTTTCGAGGTCAGCATCGCCACGACGAGAATGGTCAGCTGCTGGCCGAAGCTGAGATCGACCCCGAGCGCCTGAGCGATAAACAGCGTTGCCAAGGTCATGTAGACGTTGGTGCCATCGAGGTTGAAGGAGTAGCCGGTCGGCACCACGAGGCCGACCACGGGCTTGGAGCAGCCCAGCCGCTCGAGCTTCTTCATCAATTGCGGCAGCGCGCTTTCAGAGGACGAGGTGCCGAGCACAAGCAAGAGCTCGTCCTTGATATAAGCGATAAACTTAAAGATCGAAAAGCCAACGAAGCGCGCGATCAGACCGAGCACGACCACCACGAACAGCGCGGCCGTGGCATAGAACAAGGCGATAAGACCGATCAGATTGCCGAGCGCCGACGGTCCGAACTTACCAATCGTGAAGGCCATGGCACCAAACGCGCCGATCGGCGCTGCTTTCATGATAATGGCGATGACGCCGAACACCGCGTGCGCCGTGTCGTCAATTATGCCGCGCAACTTCTCGCCGCGCTCACCAAGGGCCATCAGCGAGAAACCGAACAGGATCGCAAACAAGAGCACCTGCAGGATATCGCCGCGCGCCAGCGCGCCGACCACGCTGTCGGGAATGATATTGAGGATGAAATCGACGCTTTTCGAGGCTTCCGCCTGCTTCACGTAGTTGGCGACGGCTGCGGCATCGGGCTTGGCCGCAAGGCCGTGGCCGATCTGAAAAAGATTGCCCATCACTAGGCCGAGCACCAAGGCAAAGGTGGAGACGATCTCGAAATAGACCAGAGCCTTGAGGCCGACCCGGCCGACCTTTTTCGCATCCTGGATGTGCGCGATGCCCGAGACTACGGTGCAGAAGATGATCGGCGCGATCACCATCTTTATTAGCTTAATGAAGCCGTCACCGAGCGCCTTGACCCAGTCGTTAGTGGCGAGCGACGGCCACAGCCAACCGACGAGGACGCCAATCAGAATCGCGATCAGCACCTGAACGTAGAGGATTTTGTACCAAGTTCGCGACGCCCGCGCGGTCGCCGCAGTTGCGATGGTGGTCATGACGCTCCTTCCCATACGAACTCGAACACCGAGCCGTCGCGCGTTGAGAGGCGACGGCATCAGACGAGCCTTTCATGCCAGCCGTGTGCGATTGAAGACGGCAATGTCGGAAATCCGACAGCCTGCAGCGTGATTCCAAAGGCAGGCTGGCTGTTACGTGTGTTTTCTCTCGTTAAGCAAGACGCGCACCACGCGCGAATCCATGCGGCCGTTCAACCCGCCAGACGGTGAACCGACAGTCTCCTGACTAGCTTGGCCGAATGCCAAAAACCGTTCGTGCCACCGAAGGAAGAGACGTTGTTCAGCGCCACGCGCACCTTGCGCTGGCGCAGCACATTGGACATGGCGTCGAGATCGGCGGGCTGCTTGCGGTCGATGTCATGCTCCGATAGCGCCTTGAGGTCGGCGCCGATCCTGACCTTCAGCTCGTAAAGCTCGGAATTGACGATCGGGCCGATGGCGGAGCGGCCTTCGCGCATCTCTTTCCAGCTGGAGGCGGCGCAGGTGCCTAAGCCGCACAGCCCGCCCATTCCGGTAATGACAACGCGCCTCCCCATTCAGGCCTTCTTAGCGTGCAAGCCGTGGACAGCTTCAACCATGTCGCCGATATGCTCAAGAGTCGACCACGCATCATCCGTGTTCATCTCGATCTGCATGCAGTTGGACTGGTCCAGGTCGTAGATGAGGTCGTCAACTCCGGCGACTGGATGCCACGCAAGGTAAGTTCCGTGTCGATCGTTGTCTCGACGCCGCCCGCGGGTATTCCTTGGTTTTGGCGATGATTTCCATCGCAAGTTTGATCTGCCATCCTGTTGCTTCCATCAGGCGCCTCGACGCGAACGCGACGCCGTTCCTCAGCCGAGCCGCGTCGCCGATAGAAGCAGTGACGTAATCGGTTGGGTCAAGTGCTGTTGCCAATGCAACATTCCGCAACATTGGTAAAATTGATTTTTTGGATGGTAAGCATCCACGCTCCGTATCATTTCCTCGCGCAGGACAAGAAAGTCGCACCCTGGCCGCCCTCGACAGCGGCCGGCCCCTTCGGGTGCCAGTCGACCGCCTCCGGTCTGCCGCCAGCCATCGGGGCCGCGATGGGCGCGGCCCAGGAAAGTGAAAACAAGACACGATAATGGCGACCATCGGCACCTTCACCTCGAATGGCAATGGCTTTTCCGGCTCGATTCGCACCCTCGCTCTAAAGCCAAGGCCAAGCTGGTCCGCGTCGAGAACCCCTCTGAAGGCCCGCACTTCCGCATCTTGGGGGCTAATGCCGATCATGCGTAGCGTGGGATTATGCGGAGTCGTTGGCTGTTAGTCCCGGTTTTCGAGGTCTTTTGTCGCTGTGCCGCTCCGCATAACGGGCTGCCCTCCGCGGTGCCTCGCCTGTTGCGAGGCACCGCGGTGTCGGCCAGCGCGACCAGATCAGCGCAAAGTCGCCATCGTCGCCTTCGAAGAGGTTGGCGTAGATGGGCGCGGTGAAGGACCGATCGTCGAGCTTAACCGAGTAGTAGGTGCGGTTGTTCTTCGAGGTCCGGCGCCAAGCGGCAACGATCTCGACCCCGGAGACGATCACGCGCAGGTAATGGCGCCTTGTCGCTGGTGGAGACGGGCTCGCTGGGGACAACGCGCGCCTTGGCGTCGATCGCAAGCGTCTTGATGGTGCCGGTGTAGGTGCCATCGTTGCTGCGGGTGAACGAGCCGATCTGGGACATGGTGGATCTCCTGTGCTGTGTTCAAGCAGGCGACCATCGCGGCCTTGTGGCGATCTTGAGCCCCGGGGCGGCCGACCCGCACCGTCAGGCCGCCGCACATGCGGAGGACGGCGTGCGGCGATCTTGTTGCTGCGCGAGGAGCGGCGCAGCCGCGTGCAAGAAGATCGCCGGCACGCTATTGCGGGGAACAGGCCGTCTCGCAGACCACATCTCGGGGTCCGCCCAGCAGGGCCCGTCGGTCGCAAGGCATCACGGCACGCCTGGAGAACCACCCGCTCCGTCGGGCTCGCATGGCATGATGACCTCCGGTCCTCTTCACAGCGTCAGGTCGGCACAGTGCGCATGTCGGCCATCGGCGACGCGATTAATGCGTCGCTGCAGTCAACTACCAACGCTAGTGATTGATCCAAATGAAAGACACGGCAATCATTCGTGAACGTTGGGCCGATCGAACACCACGTGGCGCGAGCATCACATGCAAAGACTTCGGCATGTAACATCAACCAAGGGTCCGCTCTCGCAAACGAACTTGGTGCGCCGATTCGCCGGTCGCAGAAATGCCGCGTGCGCAGGCTCGATCCGGCATATTTTTCTCTTGGAGGTAGATGAACTGTTCAGTGTGATCGCAGCCGCAGGCCCAAAGGCCTCGCGCATTGGCCTGTCAATCGTCCGCCCTCTGGGCTGCCGACAGCACCTCATGATTCCAACTTCGCCGACGTAGGCGAGCACATCGTGGACTCAATCGTGGCAGCTCTCGGGCAGATCAACTCGTGAGCCGCCCGAATGAGGCAGAGCTCGGCCAAAGAAGATTCAAAGAAGGCAGAGCATCCACGTCAGTATTCTTTCACGCCGCCGCATTTCGGCGCAGCTCAGTCCTCTCATAGAATGGATTAGAACGTTCGCAGCAGGGAACGAAGATGGCAGCAAGCGAGACAAGCTTTAAGCAATCGGTGATCCTGATCGACAACTTCGATTCCTTTACGTTCAACATCGCCCAGATGGTTGGCGAGGTAAATGGTAAAGAAGCCACTGTCTTGGATAACACTGTGCCGTGGAGGGAAATTCGCAAAATCCCTCATGACCGCATTATTCTCTCGCCGGGACCAGGAAACCCCCAAACTTCAAAGGATGTCGGCTCGACGATGGATGTTCTGGCCGGCAGCGCCGTTCCGGTCTTGGGCGTGTGCCTGGGACATCAATGCATTGCTCATTTCCATGGCGCAGCCGTGTCCCGAGCACCGGAGCCGCTCCACGGCCGGATCCGCAGCATCACAAACTCCGGAACAGATCTTTTCAAGGGGCTGCCGCGTTCTTTCAATGTGACGAGATACCATTCTCTGACAGTGACAGGTGATCTTCCGCAATGCCTTGAATGCACGGCCATGAGCGAGGATGGCATCATCATGGGGCTGCGCCATCGGCAGCGGCCCCACTACGGCGTGCAGTTTCATCCAGAATCCATCTGCTCCCAATACGGACGAGAGATCTTTGTCAACTTCCTCTCCGATGCATGCGCCCCGTCGGCAACCCAAGCCTCGCTTGCGGGCCTGGAAGTGGCCTGATGACCGAGGACGTCTCGCACCTCCGCGACTTTCTTTTCGAGACGGTCACGTATGTGGCGAGAAGTTCAACGATCTCATGCAGGGTAAGCGCTGAGGACGTTTTCGTGCGCCTCTTCGGGGGTACGCAGCCTGCTTTCTGGCTGGACAGCAGTAGGCTCGTGTCCGGGCTGTCACGCTGGTCCTTCATGGGAGAGCTTGGCGGGTCACGCAGCTATCTGGCGTCCTACGATGCTTCTCGGCAGGAAATCCGGATCGCGCGAGACGACCGAGGCTCTCCGACAACCGTCTCCCGATCGATTTTCGACCTTCTTGCCCATAACCATGCCGCTCACAAGCTGCGGGATCCAGGCGATGTGCCCGATATTCCCTTTAAAGGCGGCCATGTAGGCTATTTCGGCTACGAACTGAAGTCTCTGACCTGTGGCGTCAGTTCCCCACCCTCGAAATATCCGGATGCCTGCTTTATCTTCTGCACCAGATTCCTCGCCTTCGATCATGAGAATGACCGCATCCACATCGTTGCGCTTTACCCCGAAGCCGAGGCGGTATCCGACGAGGCCGCCCTCTGGGTCAGCAAGACCCAGCGTGACATCGAGCGCATCGAACCGGCCCCCAGTGTCACACCATCGTCTCCCGCAAACAGCGCTCCGCTTCAGTTCAAGCTTCGTCAGAGGCGGGCCCGGTACTTGGAAAACATCGAACGATGCCTTTCTGAAATCCTTGCCGGCGAGACCTACGAGGTCTGTCTGACAAACGAGATTACCGTTGAGACAGAGATCGACCCGCTCGGTCTTTATCGGATCCTAAGACGGAGAAACCCGGCCCCATATTCCGCTTTCCTCAGGCTTGGAAATATCTGTGTTGCCAGCTCTTCCCCGGAGAGATTCCTGAGGATCGACAGCAACCTCATTGTCGAGACCAAACCGATCAAGGGAACCGCGGCTCGACATGCAATCCCAGAGGAAGATGAGCGGATTGCAGAAGAATTGCGCCTGGACGAAAAGAGCCGGGCGGAGAATCTCATGATCGTGGACCTGATGCGAAATGACCTCGGCCGCATCTGCCGCACCGGGAGCGTTCATGTGCCAAGCCTCATGCACATCGAAAGCTACAAAACCGTCCACCAGTTGGTAAGCATCATCCGTGGCGAACTGGCCTCGCCAGACGATATCATCCCCTGCATTTCTGTGTGCTTTCCGGGCGGATCGATCACGGGGGCGCCCAAGATCCGCACCTTAAAATTATCGATGAGCTCGAACAAGCACCTAGGGGCGTCTACACGGGGGCGATCGGCTATTTGTCTCTCTGCGGGGAGGTGGACCTAAACATCGTCATCCGAACTATCGTCTGCCAGGGACGGCACTTGAGCATCGGTTGCGGCGGCGCCATCGTGGCGTTGTCCAACCCCAACGCGGAGTTCGAGGAGATCCTCCTCAAGGCGCGCGAGCCGATCCGTGCAATTGCCGAGGCCGTAACAGGCGACCCGGATCATGCCCTGGTGATCCATGGCGCAGATAATGATGCGAGCGAGGAAATAGTACCCAATTCCGCACATCGTGTTCGCCTGGCGAGATTCCAGGATCGGGACACTATTGCTAAGTGTGTGCAGGCACTTCTCACCGAGCTCGGAGGACCGGGACCGCAATTCGAGCTACAGGCCGCGGTCGGCATTGCTGGGCAAATGGCCATGGATTCGCGCCTCGGCTTCGCCTTGATAATGGAGAATGTGCCGGCTGCCGAAGTGATCGGCATTGCCGTCGTCTCCCAGGTCTCCGCGGTCAGGGCTTCAGGCCATTATGGCATCCTGCAGGAGCTCTGGGTCGATCCGCGCTATCGCTCGGCTCAACATGGGAGAGGGCTTCTGGCGGCCGTGGACCGCGAGGCGCGAGCGCGGGGATGGCCCATGATCGAGGTGTCTCTTCCCCTGGCCGGCCGCCCCGGCGCCGAGAGGTTGGTCGCATTCTATGAAAGCATGGGCTTCACACCTGCGGGCCAAAGGCGACGAAGGAGGCTTCTGTGACTTGGCTAACCGTACACCTGACACCGGCCTCCTCCGGCCCTGCGGGCCTCATCGCCGATGCGACGGGTTCAATTAAGTCTTCAAGGGAAGTGGAGGACCGAATCAACGAGATCCGGACAGGATTGCAGAGCTCGCCCGGTGTTCAGTCTATCTCGCCCTCTGAAAACATCGCGGACAAGGTGATGACGATCCTGGGGAGTCTTCATGATCCAGGTTACCTTGAGGCGCTCCGGCTCGGGCCACATCCACGAGAGCCCGAAATTACCGAGCTTGCCAGTCGATATGCAGCAGCCGGTGTGCCGCAGAACACATCCGTCGACGCCGGAAGCTATCAGCGCGCGCTTTTTTCCGCCGCTACCGGCTTCGCAGCCGCGACCACGATCGCCTCTAAGCGAAGTCCGGTCAGCTACGCACTGTGTCGGCCGCCCGGGCATCACGCGGGGCGCAGCTTCATGGGCGGGTACTGCCTG
Organism: Bradyrhizobium archetypum; assembly: GCF_013114835.1. Lineage (GTDB taxonomy): Bacteria > Pseudomonadota > Alphaproteobacteria > Rhizobiales > Xanthobacteraceae > Bradyrhizobium > Bradyrhizobium archetypum. The sequence continues at coordinate 41,484 of NZ_JAAVLW010000001.1, forward strand.
CTCAACAACGCTGCTGTCGCGGCCCTGAGCCTGCGCGCGTCGGGCTTCCACAGGCCGGCCATCATCGACCTCGATTTCCACCCTGGCAATGGAACAAGCGATGTGCTGAGCGCACACCCGTCCCGCAACTTCAACCAGCACTCGGCAGCCACAGGTATCTTGAATTTCTGACCGACCCGAGCGCGGCAGAATACATATCGGCGCTTCGCGGGCTTCTGGAATCCGACTGGGCTATCACGCTGGATGTTCTGGTTGTCAGCTTGGGCTACGATATCGTCGTTGGAGATCCGCATGGCGGCTGGACGCTTCCGCCAGACGTCTACCGAGAAATCGGCCTGGCATTGGCCACGATCGGCAAGCCGATCTGCATCGTACAGGAGGGCGGCTACCGACTGGACGCGTTGTCGGCCTGCGCAGCGCATTTATCCGCGGGCCTGCGAATTGGAATGAAGGAAACAGGCAGGAGCCATACATGAACGACACCTCAGCCCCCGATGCTGGCCTTCTTCCGTTTCGAGACCTCATCAACGAGTTGGACAACCAACTGGTGGAGATCCTCAGCCAGAGACTCTCCATCTGCGCTAAGGTGGAGCGTTACAAGAAGAAGCGCGGGATCGCGATGATGCAACCCAATCGAGTTGCAGAGGTAAGGGCACGCTGCGCCGAGCTTGGGGCGGAACGCGGCCTGCGCAGGGAATTCACTGAAGATATCTATGATACTATCATAGAAGAGGCCTGCAAACTCGAAGCCAAGATCATAGACGAGGAGAGGATCGTCTCCTGATGGTCCGCATTTACACGCTCGGCCCGGCGAGAAGCTGTCACCATCATGCGGCCCTCAAATATCTCGACTTCCAACGGATCGAGCTGCGAGACATCATACTCGTTGACGAACTCGTCGCTGCGGCGGCGGAGGCCGCAGATCGCGGAGACAGCTATGTTCTCCAATGCAGCGCGCACCTGAATGTCCACCTCCTAACCGAGAAATTCCGCAATCGGCTGCAGGTCGTGGACACCTTCATACTGCCTACTCAAAGCATCGCGGTCGTCAAACGCAAGGATGTGAAGGAGCCTCGGACACTGGGACTCCCCGAGCCAACGGTGGGGTATATCGACCCAAAAGCATGGAATAAGCTGATTTTCGAAACAACAAAGCCGGTTGTAGAGAAAAAACTCCTTGAAGGCCTATATGATGCGGGGGTTGCTTACAGCAGATCGGCGCTCGAACATCCCGACGAGCTTGAGATCATACAGGAGATCGGCGAGGTGGTGACGACGTGGCTGCTATACGGCCCTCGTCCCCGCTATTCGGGCACGATTATCGCCAGCCCCTATCCTGAGTTGCATGACCTGCTGCCTTGAACACATCACAATAAGCTGAACCAGCACCGTCATGAGCTTATCCCCTCCTGATACGCGAACGAAACTGATCCTTGCCGCTCTGACCATCGCTGCGTTCGCGATTGGCCTAGATACGTTTGTCGTCATCGGGGCACTCGAAGTGATTTCTCGTGACCTCAAGATTTCAACCGGTGCGGCGGGCTGGATCATCTCGATCTACGCACTCTGCTACGCCGTTTTCGCGCCGCTGAATGCCTGGATGTTCAAGGCCGTAAGCCGCCGCAATGTCCAGATCCTATCCGTTTCAATCTTCATCGTCGGCAACCTGATCTGCGCAATCGCTCCGAACGTTCTAACCCTCGCTGCAGCTCGCGTCATTTCGGCCTACGGCGCAGCGATGTTCACCCCGGCGGCCACCGCACTGGCGGCCGAGCTCCTGCCGCCCGCTCGCAAAGGGTTGGCATTGTCCCTCATCTTCGGTGGCATGACCGTTTCACAGGTTGCGGGTGTTCCGGCGACCAGCTGGATCGCGGATGCCATCGGCTGGCGTTTCGCCTTCGGTTTTGTCGTCGTTGCCGGGCTTCTCGCATTGCTGATTTTCGCCCCTATAATGTCCGGTGTCTCTGCCAAGGCGCCAGAGCGCGGAAACGGCCCGGCTTCGAAAGACTTCTCCAAGGTCGTCTACGGGATTCTTTCGGTTACGCTATTTGTGGTTGTCTCCGAGTTCATCGTTTACTCCTATGTGAGCGTCTTCATCACCGGTTCTCTGCTTACCGGAGTGCCGCTGCTCTCAGCCGCGCTCTTTGCGTACGGTTTTGGAGCTGTGACGGGAAACGCAGCGTGCGGCTTTCTAACCGATCGTTTCGGCCCCTACAAAGTCCTTATTGCGGCGGTCGGCGCACAACTAATCCTTCTCGTAGGTTTGGTTGCATTCGGGCACCATGGTGCCTTAACCGTGCTCATCGCTTTTCTTTGGGGCAACGTGAGCTATATGTATCTGGTTCCGATCCAGCACCGGCTTCTCGGTCTGGCCGGGGACAGGTCGAAGCTCGTTCTGGCAATGAACAGCTCGACCACCTTCGCAGGAATCGCCATCGGCGCTTTTCTCGGCGGCATCCTCGTCGAAATCAGCGGGGTCACATCCCTTGCTGTAGGGTCCATCCTGATTGGCCTCATCGGCGTCGGACTGGCTGTTGCCTTCATGCGCGATGTCGCACCTGCAGAAGCTGCGACTCCGGCATGCCTTAGGTTCGACTAGGGCACACGACCCCATGAGCCAATAGGTAACATTGCTCAGCTTCGCCCCGACTACGACAACTTTCATTAATCTAAATCGGGGGAAAAGGCCTGCTCCAGATTTAGGGTTCGACCGATCTGCGGGATGCCCCGCAACGTCCAACGAGTGAGAGACGCGCGGGGCGCTACGCCTCGCGCATCACGGTCTTCAGATAGTTGTACGCCTTGATGATCTCGATCAGGCGGTCTTCGGTGGAGCGGTCGCCGCCATTGGCGTCGGGATGGTGCTGCTTCACCAGCGCCTTGTACTTGGCCTTGACGTCCTCGAGCGTGGCTTCGGCGGTGAGCCCCATCACCTGCAGCGCCTTGCGCTCGCGGGTCTCGCGCTTGCCCTGCGCGCCGGGGCCAGGCCGCCAGCCAGCGCGGCCGCTGAGTTCGGCAAACACGTTGAAGGGATCGGCGGCGCCGCCGAGGTCTTCCTCGACGTTGCCCTTGCCGCGCTTGGCGCTGGTGTTGGCGTCGCCCATCTTCCAGTTCGGGCGATGGCCGGTCAGCGCATCCTTCTGGTAGCGCGCAACCGCTTCCGGATTCATGCCCTGGAAGAAATTGTAGGACCGGTTGTACTCACGGACATGGTAGAGACAGAAGTGCCAGTACTCGCGCGCGTTCTCGCGCCCCTTCCGCACGCGGTGCGAGCCCTTGTTCTGGCAGCCCGACCATTCGCAGGGGACGGCCTCCTGACCCGCCTGCGCCTTGCGCTTCGCACTCCCCTTGGTAGGCTTGATGCGAATGGAGTCGAAGAATTTTGATGAATCGATCGGCATGGCTGACTTTGACTACGCAATACTAAACGCTTCAAGTCCTAACATTGCGAATACCTCTCCTTCGACTACGCCATTGACGGAAAGCGGATGCCAAATTATGTCCGCCGCCGCCATGAGCACCAAAGATGTTATCATAAACGAGTTGCGTGAAGCTTTCACACCCGAAAGCCTCGCGGTGAAGCTTTCATGCTAGAGGTTAGCTCAAGATGTTTTTCGATTGCGGCAGTGAGCTCGATAGACCCACCCGGGGCGGTCGGAAACATGACCGGCTATTCCAGAAGATCGACCATCTGCTTCAACGCGTCGGCTCGATCGACACACCTCTCCGGAAGCTGCGGACGTCAGACTGTTCGGGCTGAAACGCCTCAACTAGAACTGGCACGGCGCTCGCAGGATCGCTGTTGCCACATACGAAAACATCAGCGGCCGCGTAGGACCTCTCAGGCCAAGTATGCAAGGTAATGTGCGATTCAGCCAACAAGGCGATTGCGGAGACGCCGTGGCCCGGACAAAACTTATGAACGTGAAGGTGGAGTAATGTCGCCCTCGCCGCACTGATGGCTTTTCGGATTGCGTCTTCCGCAATGGCCGGATCGTCGAGGTTCTTCGCTCCCCATAGCTCGATGAGCATATGCGTCGCACCGCTGGACAGAGCCGGTGGGGCTTCCTTCTCGTTATCAATAGTCATTAAGAAATCTCCATTGAATTTCGGTCCAGCAAGCTGAGCTATTCTGGATTTAGTGACGAGGTGATCAGGCGCTTGATTTGCCGGCGCTTGGATGCCCTCAAATGCCGTCGTTAAATCTGACAACTGCGACGACCTTCGGCGACTGATTTATGTCGTTGAGCTGCCGCCAAGTCCTTGATGCGCGATCACCAGCTTGAACGCCATCGGCCTGGCGGTGGTTGGCGACAAGGAGCCTTTCGTCCGCACCACCCTGTATCGCCCCGGGGCGAACACGCTCTCGATGAGATCGGTGGTGGAGCGCAAGTGATCCCAATGTTCGGCAAGAAACTCGTAGAAGGCCAGCAGTGCATCGCGATCCTTGACCAGGCATTCGATCGCCCGGCCGTTCTTGGCCCAATACTTCTCGGCGAAAACGTCGATCGCCGCTTCGGCGGACGCTCGGTTCTCGCCCCATAGACCTCGCGCAAATCCTTCTTCATAGTGGTCTGCACAGAGAGTGGACCTTGTCCAGGACGTTCACAGTCTTGTGCATCCAGCATCGCTGGTGGCGTGTGCCGGGAAAGACCTCGTCGAGCGCCTTGTAGAAGTCGAGCGCGCCGTCGCCGACATTGGCCAAACTCGTTGTTATTGATGACGGCGCCTTGATTGTTTTGCCAAGCCACGCCTCGCTTGAGGTAGGCCAGTGTGTGGCCCTGCGCGCCAAAAGCGTAACCGAGGCGACCGGCCCCGGGGACAAGACGTTTGGACTTGCCTTGCAGTTTGCGCTCAGCACTGTGCCGGAGGCCGCGAGGCAGGTATTTGTGCCGTTGGAGATAGCACCGCTGGGATTGAGTTTTACGCCAAACACCCAGCTATTCTTCTGCCGGTTGTAGCCGATCTGGCCGCCTGCCAGGAACACAGGAGTATCGAGGACGCCGCCGTAGACTGACGGACCGTAGGGATTACTGAAGGATTTTTGGCCGAAACCAACGCCGACGTTCCCGCCAATATATCCTCCGGACCAGCTCAACAGGGCCAGTGGCAGTTGTACTGCTGGCTCAAGGTGCGCCGAATTGGCTGCACCGCTTGCGACCAGCGCAATCGTTGTCGCTCCCCAAAAACGAACTCCAGATCGCATCAAACACTCCGCGGCGCTTTCCCGATCCACAACCGAGCGCTTCAAGCTGGCATCAGTGATGGCACCGCGACTGAAGCAAGCACCGTGCCGCTTGGAAATTTAGGGGGCTACAGTTACTTCGTACCGGGTGCATGCGTCAGGTTGTGGACAATGGTCTTGAAGCTGACAATCGCGCTGTAGCGTCCGACAGTATGCTGCGCAGCAGGAAACCGCCTTCCTCGCTGCAGCAGTAGCAGGAGATTCTTATTCGCCTGGGCAGGCTTTCGATCTCACCTATCGAGGCTCAGAAACGGTGAAAGCCAATAGATATTACCGACGAGCGGAGCCGGCCTGGACGCTGGACCCGTCTACCCGCACAGGGAGCGCACCGGCTACGCCGCGCGTTATCGAAGTTCGGCTGGTTGGGAAGACTCATAACGAGCGATCAATCACGCAACGCGGCACGCGTAGGAAAGGCTCATCATCGGTGTCTTCCAGCTTACCACGAATACCGCGTGATAATAACAGGCCGGCTCCGGCTTCGCCGTAGTGCTGAGTAGCTTTGCCACAACACTATTCTTATCGGTTCTGCTCTAGGAGGGAGTTTCCGAGCATGCGTCTCAGACTAAGAAGGCGCCATCCGCAATTCCATTCCGGTTCGCAAAGCCGTATCGGTACGCCCCTTTCGGGTCGACTGGACGTCGCCTGCCGTTCACAGCAAACGTTTGTGAGCGCGTTTTCGTGTGCACCAAGGTAGACGACTTGCGAACATCAGCAGACCAAGGACCCCGCGGTGGGATGGTTCTGCACGCCCACGACTCGGCAAGCCGCCCATAGCTATCTCGTTATGGCCAAGAGCGTCAAAACGCTTGAGCGCGCAACGACTGCCCTTCAGCGTCTATGCGAACAACGCCGGCCTCGTGGAAAACGGTAACACGCCTCTGTGTTGGTTCTTGCACAATCGACGTTACCGCTTGGTCGCCGCGGGCGACCTGTAGCGCGGCGAGCGCCAAGTCCCCGCTTTCAGGAGGAGCGCACCAAATCATTGTGCAGGCGCCTACAAATGAAAGAACTCACAAGCCGGAGCGAGTCTCTGGGCGCGCTTGGTTGCGGATGCCATGCAGACTACCCGCGTGTCTACTACAAGATCTGGTAGATGCCAACGCCGACTTGAGGCCCTAGCGTCCGGCCGTGTTCCCCTGCCGATCATCGCGGAAACGGTGTGAACGAAGGACGAGAAGCTAAGAAACGGACAAAACGGCACAGTATGACTGGCAGAACCAGGGTGGCTACGCATTGCACACGCTCAATCAGGATCCTTGGTGTTCTGATTTAAGGGTCGCAGAAGGCGACGAATGGCGAGACGCGTATGCCTACGGAAAATCGATCAAGCAAAAATCAGCTTGTGGAACTGCAACCGATCGACCCGATCACGGCGATCGATCACCTTGCAAGATCGGATCCGGAGAGGGTTGCGCTGAGGTACGGCGCGGACGAACTCACCTACAAAGCGCTGCGATTAAGGTCGGATGCCCTCGCAAGGACGTTACGAGAGCGGGGCGCTAACGGCATCGTCGTTGGCTATTGGGGTGAGCGGGACCTCGACTGGGCGACGGCGGTAGTTGCAATTCTGAGGGCTGGAGCAACGTACCTGCCGCTCGATCCATCGTTACCGGCGTCGCGTACATCATTCATGATCGAGCAGAGTCGCTGCGCTCTGATTATTGGCCCAGACCAGCCAGATTCGCTCAGCAAATTGCAGGCGAGCAGCAAAGGCACGACGCAATTCATAGCGATAGAGGCGGCGCTGCGCGAGGGCCAGACTTCGCCTGTTGTACCACCATCGCGCGAGGATGGACTCGCCTACATTCTGTTTACGTCGGGTTCGACGGGCAAGCCTAAAGGCGCAATGATCGAGCGCGCAGCCCTAAACAATCATTTGGTGGCAAAGATTGATGCCCTCACCCTCAGTCGGACGGATTGCATCGCGCAGACGGCATCGCACTGCTTTGACATCTCGCTGTGGCAGCTTCTGGCAGGGCTTTGCGTCGGAGCCTCGATCGCGATCATTGATGATGCGACACTGAAATCGCCAGTATTCCTTCAAAATGCAATTCAGGGATACGGCGTGACGGTTGTTCAATTCGTTCCGTCGATGCTTGCAATATTTGTTGAATATCTGCAGTCGCTTGCGGCGGCTGAGCGAGCTCTGGACAGTTTGCGGATTATTTCAACGGTCGGAGAACCTCTAACACCCGGACTGGCGCGTGCGTGGCTGGCCTTGTATCCCCGGGTCCCCATTCTCAACCACTACGGGCCGACCGAGTGCGCGGACGGCGTTACGCATCATCTGGTTTCCGTGGCGCCTGCGCTGGCTGACCCTTATGTGCCGATCGGCAAACAGATTTCTAACGTTGTGGTTTATGTCGCCGACGGACCGAGGCTGTGCAACACGGGAGAGGTCGGCGAAATCTGTGTTAGCGGCGTTGGTGTCGCCGCTGGTTACATCAATGATGATGTTCGCACCAAGGATGCCTTTGGGCCAAACCCGTTCTCAAACAACCCGTCGTTCCAGCGCCTATACAGGACAGGTGATCTCGGGCGCGTTCGTTCCGATGGCCTTTTGGAATGTCTTGGTCGACGGGACCGTCAGGTCAAAATCCGCGGGCACAGAATTGAGCTGGGAGAAATCGAGGCCCGCCTCGCCGCTCATCATTTGGTACGTGGCGCCGTCGCGGTTGCCTCCGTCTGCGCAGGCGTAAAGCTTATGGCGAGAGATATAACCAGGGCCGAGGGGGACACTGGATCAAGACGACTCATTGCGTATGTGTCAGCTCCGGCTGAAGTAACGGAAGGCGAGCTTCAGAACTTTCTTGCCGAAGCGCTTCCCACCTACATGCTCCCAGAAAGGATCATCCACGTCGGCGGTATTCCACTGACCAGAAACGGAAAGGTCGATTTTGCAGCATTGCCGGACCCGACCAGTGTTCGCCCTCCAATGTCGACGCCATTCGAGGAGCCGCAAACAGAGCTCGAAGCCCAGCTGTGTCAAATTTGGTGCGGCGTTCTGCGTATTGAGAACATTGGCGTGAATGACCAGTTCATGAGCCTCGGCGGAGACTCGCTCCGGGCAATGCTCATATTGGGCCAGTTGAAGACCAAGCTCGGAGTGAGAACGGATTTCAGGCTGGTCCTGAATGGAACGATCCGATCTCTTGCGGCTTCGATCTCGGCCCGAGTCGACTCCAAACCGTGCACAGCCCCGACGCACGGAAAGCTCATGCGATCGCCTCTGACGCGAGTTCAGGAGCACCTTTGGTTTCTCTGGCAGCTCGATCCGTCTGCCAGGAACTACATCATTCAAGGCGGCCTGCGGGTAAGGGGCATGATCGATCTGGCGGCGTTCAATCGCGCCTGGACCGATGTCGTTCACTCCCATCAGGCACTTTCGGCATGCTTTATCGACGAGGACGGTCCGGTTCAGCTCTTTGATGCTCCGCAAGACGCAAGTCTTGAATTGACTGATGCATCTCATCTCACGGCGCAGGAAGCTGAGGAGCTGATCGCAGAGTTACGGCGAACAGAGCTGAACGGCAGCTTTGATCTCAGCCAAGGCCATCTGTTTCGCGCGCGCATGATCCGTTTTGGTCCCGACAACCATCTCATATTGATCACTGCTCACGAAATTATCATCGATGCCTGGTCGATCTCTGTTCTGCTTAGGGACCTTCGACAAAGGTACGTTGATGCCGCGGCGTTTTTGCCAGAGAACCGCGCCTCACTCTCGACCTACGCGGCCTGGGAAACACAACACGTTACTGCAGAGGCGCTGGCCAACCAACGTAGCTATTGGCGTCGTCAAATTGGTGATGATCCGCCGGTGCTTTCGATTGGAACGGGACGAGCGCGGCCGCAGACAAATTCTTACCGCGGCGCTTCGCATCCGGTTCTGCTTGGCAGCAAGCTCTCCAATCAGGTACGTGAGTTTGCGCGCCGACATAGCTGCACCACTTCGACAACACTCCTCGCATGCTTCAAGCTGCTGCTGCGCACGTATAGCGGTCAGGACGATATTATCGTTGGCATACCGCACGTCGTACGGGATCAACCTGGCAGCGCCGAAATCGTTGGCTTTTTCCTGAATATGCTGCCAATCCGCACCGCGATCGATGTCGGCGAGTCCTTTGCGGTTCATGCCTTGCGCGTCCAGGGCCTGGTCAGCGATGCCATCGCAAATTCGGCGTATCCGTTCGGCTGGATGGTAAGAGATACCCGGCTGCATCGCGAAGCGGGACGATCACCGATCTTCCAGGTCATGTTCAACATGTACTCCGAGGCCGCGGAGCCACTTGGCCAGCATGAGTTGGATCTGACATTCCGCGAATATGAGACCGGCTATGTAAAATTCGATCTGACCTTGTATGCACAAGATCAGGACGATGAAATTGCCCTCCAGCTCGCGTATGCGGAAGACATATTTTCCAGCGATCTGATTCTCCGCATGGCCGACAATCTGCGCTGTCTAATTGCAGCCTGCGTTGAGAAGCCGCTTGCGCCTATCAAGGATCTGAGCTTCCTCAGCGCGTCAGACGTCACTATGCTGGACTCGCTGAATAGCTCGGCGCAGCCATATGAGAGTGAATGTCCGCTTATCGAAGCGTTTGAGCAAATCAGCGTCTCAAATCCCAGCCAGGTGGCATATTTTGGTGATTTCGGTGAGATCACATTCGACCAGCTGCGTGAGCGCGTAACAGCTATCAGGTCGGTACTGCGGGCTTCTAGCGTGGGGGCTGGCCATATGGTCGCCATGCTGGTCGACCGGTCGCCTGACGTGGCCGCTGTTATTCTTGCGGCACGAGCCTTGCAGTCCATTGTTGTCCCTATATCGCCGGATTATCCGCGTGATCGGATCGAAAATATCTTGCGAGATAGTCAGGCAAAGCTTTTGGTTCACGCAAATACCTCTGATCCTGGTTTTGACGTGCCGTCGATTTGTCTGTTGAACCTTGAAGGGTGCGGCGTGCCCGCGCACGAGTTCGAGTGCAGCGACAGACCATCAGATCAGGGAATTGCGAGCCTCATATATACCTCGTCCTCAACCGGGAAGGCGAAGGGGGTTCTTATACCGGAATTGGCAATTCTCAATCGACTGAACTGGATGTGGCGACGCTTTCCTTTCGACAGTACCGACGTGATGGTTGTCCAGAAGTCCGCATCACTTGTTGCGTCGGCATGGGAGTACTTTGGGGGGCTTCTGAGAGGTGTACCCACGCTGATCTTGACCCAAGAGCAGTTGCTGGATCCAGATCTGTTGTTGTGCATGTTGGCGAGACGTCGCGTGACACACTTATTTGCCTCGCCGCCACTCCTGTCCGGCCTTATTGCTTCCCAAGAACGGCATGCGCGACCAACCGCCTTGCGGTTGGTCACAAGCAGCGCCGAACCGATGCCTTCCTGGCTCCCGGTTCGCTGGCGTGCATATTTCCCGGACGTGCCGTTGTGGAACTTCTATGGTGCTACGGAATGTGCATCCAATGCAGCGGTTTACGAAATATCGCATGCCTACGACGGCTCGCCGCTCGTCCCCATTGGGCGCCCAATCGATAACGTCAAACTCTACGTGCTCGATGCACAGTTGAAGAGAGTCCCTGTCGGTGCCGCCGGTGAACTCTGCATCGCGGGACGCTGCGTGAGCGCTGGATACTGGCGGGATCAAGATCGGACCAACCGCTGTTTCGTGCCGAATCCGTATGATGACGGACAATACAGCGTTCTTTATCGTAGTGGCGATATCGCACGCATCTCAACCAGCGGCCTTCTCGAGATTTGCGGCCGATCGGACAACCAGGTCAAAATACGGGGCTTTCGCATCGAGCTGGAGGAGATCGAAACGGTCCTTGAGTCTCATCCGGCAATCGCAAAAGCCGCGGTCGTCGCAGAAGGCGCGGATGACCATCGTCGCTTGGCTGCTACCTTGGTTCCGGCTCGCGATGGTCTCAGCTCTGGAGATATTGTCACTCACCTGCGCCACACATTGCCGTCCTACATGATTCCCGCCGACTTCCGTTTGGTTGATACTATCCCTCTTACGGCGAGCGGAAAGATAGATCGTGCTCGCCTGTCGTCCGTTCCTTACCGCGGGGTCGGGCCTGTTCCATCTGCTGAGCCCAGCACCAGGAAGGAGCGTATTCTTGCTGGAATCTGGCAAGATCTATTACGCGCCAAGTGGGTCGGAATCGATCAGAGCTTCTTTGATATCGGCGGAGACTCTCTTCTGGGCGTGCGCTGCGTCACGCTGGCGCGCAAAGCCGGACTGAATCTTACTGTCGACCAAATCTATCGAACACCGACCATCAGGGAATTGGCGGCAGACGGAGCGGCGGTTACACTCCATACCTTCCCTTTCGCAGATGCCTCATTGCCGGTTATCCCCGCAATCTCATCTTGGAACCGTCTTGTCGGCTTCGATGAGCATTTCAATATCGGCGATCTGTTCTTCTTGCCCGGCGGCGTCCTCAATATCCGAATCCTGGAGCGCGCCCTTGCCCGTGTCATGGATAGGCACGAAGGCCTCAGACTCCGTATTGCCCGAACAGACGATGGTCTACGTCTGACAATCGGACCTTCCGTGGCCGAACGCCTCGTGGAGGAGATCGATCTTGTCGGAATGCCCGGCCTACAGCAGCGTAAGGCAATCGAGAGCGTCTCAGCAAGACGTCAACATATGTTTCGGTTTGACGGCCAGACGCCTCTTGTTAACGTCACCGTGTTCCGCACATCGGAAGGCGGCGATTACTATCTGCTGGTCCTGATGCATCATTTTGTAGCGGACGGGATAGGCTATCGACTGTTTTTGGAAGCATTGGATGCGGCGTACGACGCCCTTGCCTCAGGCCACGCCGTGAGTGGTCCTGAGAACATACAAATGCTCTCTCCATGGTTGAAGCGCCTTGAGCGCTACGCCAACTGCGAAGCGCCAGCCGAACTCAAATTCTGGGAGAGCATTGACTATCCTCAGTTCAATTTTCATATCAGCGACACTCCATCGGGCGGCACGAGCTTTTCGAAAGTGACCGCAAGAGAGCTTCACTATGCACGCCTTGAAGGTCGCGTGGATGAAGCAAATTGCCGACCGCTTTGGGAGGGTCAGGCCAAATACCATCTCGAGATTGACAAAGAAGCGACAGCTGATCTGCTCAATATCACAGCCAGATTGGCGCATTGTCAGGACGTTGATGTGTTTCTTGCCGCCATATCTGGCGCCTTTGGACGCGTTTTCGGCAACTATTCGCTCTGGATTGATAGCCTTACCTCAAGTCGAGGTCGGTTGTTTGACGATCTCGATCCATCTCAGATCATCGGCCATATCAGCGAGCTCGTTCCGCTTCCCTTGAGTCTCAACGGAACGGAGCCCCGTCGCGATCGTGCTCGTTCAGTATACCGCCAGCGCAATGCCCTGCCGCGCAGGGGAATAGGCTTACGGGCCATGAAGTTCCTAAACCGAGATCCGGCCGTGCGGAGCCGGATCGATCGCCTGCCCCTCCCCCGAATTGGATTGAACTATCGAGCTGGTTTGCAGCGCCATTTTCCACGCCGTCTCTTAGGCAAGGAACCTTCTCCACTTTGGATCGGCGAAGACATGGATGAAGCGGCCGCGATTCACCTCTTCTGGTTCGATGTCGGATATCAAGCCGGCCATCTCCAGATCGAAACCAAGTATGATCCAACCGAGGTCGGTTATGAGGTGACCCGCAACCTTTGCACGGTGTTGCAACAGGAGCTGTTGCAGACGATCAGCGAATTCGGAAGAGCTCGCGACACTTTCATCCATGAATGAGCCGGATGCTGAATTCGCCGTCGAGAGCGATAGCGATATCTTGCCAAATAAACGGCAGCACATCGATCTCTCGGACTCCACTCTCGTGCGCCTTATCCTGCGGCTCGCCATTCCGTCTGTTGTTGGCTTATCGATCAACGCGTTACAGGAGGTCGTCAACGCGATCTTTGTTGGCGCACTCGGCGCGCAGGCGATCGCAGCTGTCAGCATGACCTTGCCGATCGTGTTCCTGCTCGCGGCAGTCGGACAGGGGATCGGTGTTGGAACAGCGTCGTTCGTATCTCGTCATCTTGGCGCCGGCGAGTATCTGGAGGCGAGTCGAGGCGCGAGTACTGCACTCGCGCTCGCCGCTCCGATCGGTATCTTTCTTACCGTCGCTCTTCTTCTAAATCTGCGAGGGATCTTCGTAACGCTCGGGGCCACTCCAACCATCATGCCCGTGGCGCTCGACTACGCGGCGACGCTTTTGTTCGGGTACACCCTGATGCTTCTAAACATCGTCAACGGCTTCATCGTCAGAGCCGAAGGCAATACACGATTCAGCATGTGGACAATGATTACCTCCTTCATACTCAATGCTGTGCTTGATCCCGTCTTCATATTCCTACTGGACCTCGGTGTGCGAGGCGCAGCCCTCGCAACGCTGGTATCTCAGATCGCTGCTATTAGCCTCTATATCGCGTATTATATGAAGCTTCGCGGAATAGTCCTCATTAGGATATCTCACATCTCGTTGCGAGCCGATCGCATCAGACAGCTAGCTTTCATAGGGGCGCCGGCGACCCTGACCAGTGTTCTATCTGCTGTTGCTGTTATGCTTTTGTACGGGGCTGCTGCGCCGTTCGGCGACAATTCCATCGCGGCGGTGGGAATAGCTGTACGAATCTTGACGATCGGAGCACTGCTTATCACCGGCTTCTGTACAGGGTCTCAAGCTGTCCTGGGGTTCGGTTGGGGCGCGCGCGACTTTGCTCGGGTATTAAAGGCTGCGAAGTTCATACTCTCCATGACTGTGGCTCTTTCCGTTGCGTATTCTGCGGCCGTTGTGAGTTTTGTCCGGCCCTTGGTCAGCCTGTTCAGCGATAGCGAAAAGGTCACCGAAATAGCCGTCTCGGCCTGCGTGGTCTTCCATCTCTTTTTTGGACTTTTCGGTATTCAGAGTTTCGTGACGACGATGCTTCAGTCGTTCGGGAGAGCACGCCTCAGTGCGATTGTGTCCTTGTCGAGGCAGGGCTTTCTCTTCATACCGGCCGTAATGTTATTCCCGCTCATATGGGGCTTCAACGGACTGTTGGCCAGTCAGGCAATCGCTGAACTGGGCGCCGGAATGATCGCGCTGTTCGTCATCTTCCACCAGTTCGCTGAGCTCAAACGAGCGCTCCGGGATGCTTAGTCTCGAAGGCGGTTCTGGTGAATACCTCGTCAAAATGCTTCTTATCGAACTCGCGGAGAGGCCATTCGGGCATAATCGAAGACATTGCTGTGAAAGGCCCAGAGCTCTTTTGCAAGCCGTTGCAGCGGCGGCGGTACGACAAGATGAGCGGCCACGGTGTTTGACCAGACGGTATCGCCGCGAATTGGGGATTACACGAATGCGCCTTTTGACGCCGAAAAGGTCGAGAGGCAATGGTGCGGAGCGTGAGAAGGCGGCTCTTGCCCTTGGTGCGGGCTCGATATGGCGCAGGCCTGCAGACATAATCTGGCGTCGAAAGACAACACCGATTCACGAGCTCAAGCGGTACATGTGCTGCCGGCACTGCTCTGAAGTTACAAGGCTCCTTTCAAGCGCAGCCATCTGGTTGCACTGCGCCCCAAACAAATCATCGATCGCCGATACCCGATCCGCGATGCCGAACGCGATCGATGGCGTTGTCCGCGGGGTTTCATGGACGGGGCAAAGGTTGTAATGGGCGACGTTCAGGCTCACGGCTGCGCCGTAGTGATCCAGCTTTTGAGATGGTGAGCCGCTTATTGCTCATGCGGAGCGCAAGGTGCTCCACATCATCGGCCGGAATGTTCTAGGACCGCATTTGAGACGGATCGAAGCGTGCATGGCTAAACAATTTACTCGGCGAAGTTCGAAGCCGACCCTCCTTGCGGCAGACGAAGGCTTGACCAGCCATGCCGTGTTGGGCGCGACGATCGGCAATATGCTCGAATTCTACGATTTCGGGACCTATAGCTTTTTCGCCATCCAGATTGGTCACGCGTTCTTCCCGGCGAAGGATCAGTTCGCCAGCCTGATGCTGTCGCTCGCGACCTTCGGAGCGGGTTTCGTGACCAGACCCATCGGCGCCATTGTGATCGGCTCGTACTCGGATCGAGTCGGACGCCGGCCCGCAATGACCGCCAGTTTTGTCATGATGAGCGTCGCGATACTCGTGATTGCTGTGATGCCCTCGTACGATACGATAGGGATCGCCGCTCCGTTGTTGGTGATTTTCGCGCGTTTGGTGCAGGGCTTCGCCCTGGGAGGCGAAGTCGGTCCGACGACCGCCTATCTGATGGAAGCGGCCCCGGCCGGACGCCGGGGCCTTGCTGTCTCGTTTCAGCCTGCCAGCCAACAAATAGCTGCAACGGCCGGAGCGCTGGTCGGAGAAATACTCTCCCTCACCATGACAAGCGAGTCGCTGGATGCGTACGGATGGCGGATCGCGTTTCTGCTCGGTGCCTGTACGCTGCCGGTCGGACTTTGGTTGCGCAGGTCCCTACCCGAAACGCTGCACCGACCTGAAGCGTCGGCCCTCGCCGTCGAGCCCGCAAGGAAATTGCGTGCCAGCCGCCGCATGATGAGCTTGGGATTGATCATTTTGGCCAGCTGCACGATTATCACCTATGTCACGGAATATATGACGACTTATGCACTGAACACCCTGCAAGTTGCCGCGCCTCTCGCCTTTGCGACCACGGTCGTCAGCAATGCAGTAGGCATTGCTGCCGCACTCTTGGGCGGTTGGCTCGCAGATCGGGCGGGACGCCGGCCCATCATGATATGGCCGCAGATCGCCGCGCTGCTGATGACCTATCCGGTATTCTTTTGGATCGTAGAGAGCCGCAGCCCCATGGCGCTTCTCGGAGGTCTCGGCGCGCTCACCCTTATCGGAACGATCCCGTATAGCGCCTTCTATGTCGGTATGGCCGAAGCCTTGCCCAAGCGCATCCGCGGCGGCGCTTTCGCGACGATCTACGCTGTTGCGATAGCGACCTTCGGAGGCACAGCTCAACTGATCGTCGCTTGGCTCACCCACGTTACTGGGAACGCGCTGGCGCCTGCTTGGTACATGCTTGTCGCTACCGCGGCCGGGCTCTGCGCCATGCTGATGATGCCCGAGACGGCACCGTCGAAAACTGTGGCCGCCGCGAACACGCGGAGCCCGTAACAGCTTTGGACAATGCGATACCGGGTTACGCTCCAGAGGTTCCCAATCTAATGATGCGTGCATCGGCTTCCGCTCTTTGCGGAGCCGGCCTGCCAGACGAAGGCCGACGCGACGATGCCGGGAGGATGGGCGCCGCGGCTGTAGCGACGTAAGCCTGCGTCCAGCCGGAACGATTGCTTTCACCTGTTCGTCCGAAGTTGGTGCGCACCGTTTTCGATCTAAAGGCGGCGAGAGAATTTCTCTCCGCTGAACTTTCATTCGTGCTCACTGCGACTAATTGCCCGATCAGGCCGTTTTGCTGCAAGCACTACATTGCAGCACAGCCGTATCAGACTAAGTCGGTCAAACCTGGTACTGGCGTGGCTGGATGCCGAAGCGTTTCGGAAACTGCTTCATATCGTGTCCCTTGCGATGAGGATGCATTGTTAAGCTAATGCCGTATCGCATACCACGTCATCCGCGACATTTCGTGTAAGAGATCGCGGTAGAAAATCGCTTCGTGACCATGCTTGATGGGTATGCTTCCTACGGACCGCCGGAACGCCAGCATCCAAACAGTTTCTGTGATATGGACCCCGAACGCCCAAGCTGCAGCGTCTTTGTGAGCGATCGCCGCGCGGAGGGCCCCGAAATCGCTCGATGGTGAAAGAGGATGTCGACGCGGAGCGTATGGAAGGCGCCGTACCGCCTTCATGCTGTCGACCCATGAGCCCGCTTAACTATTGAGATTAGGAGGCATGGCTCTTTCTGCGAAAAAGGCAAAGGCAGAGCCCGCCTTTCGCTTCTATCTGCTCTTCGACAAGATCCATCGAGAGGACATTCTGCACCACGCCTATGCGCTGGCCCGCGCCAATGCGGGAGCACCGGGCGTGGACGGACAGAGAAAAAAGAGTTCTCGCGTCCAAACCCAGCTTATGCCGCCTGGCCTCACGGTTACCGAGTGAAGTCGAAACTGATTGGCTCGCCGCCAGCGGAAAGCCTTTTCTCGAACCCAATACCGCGCCGCCAGTGCAGAGCTACAGAATCCTCGGTGATTAGCACTACTTTGGCAGGTTCGTGAGTTTGGTGAGCTTATCAGCATTGAAATGGACGGCATTGGAGGCTTCCGCCTGCTTGAGGTAAGTGGCCACCCCCGCGCTGTCTACGCGGACAGGTCGAATACGGCGAATACGCCTTGCAAACGACCCGTGCGTGGTCGGAGAGGAGCGACGCTATCTCGACTATCACGTCACAGATATCCGGAGGCTCGAGATTCGGGCGGAGCGGCGGAAGGACATGCTCACGATGATGATCGAGGAGCTGCCCGCCCCCGATCATGCCACGGCCTGATGATCGGCCGGTGCATCCTTCTCGACACCCACGTGCCAACGGTACGCCTGTCCAAGACGTGAAGGTCTCGCATCCAGACCTGGCGCTCAGCGTCTACGAAGGTGTGCTCGTCGCCGAAGGTATACCCCATCGTGAACAGCACGCTGTGTTCACGAACGATGCGTGATTGAAATTCGCGAAACAGATCGGCATAGGGAGAGCCAAGGCTCGAATTCTGCTTGGCAGGCGTCGGATAGATCATCACTTTTCCCGGTTCTTTGGAGACAGCCGTCTCCCGGATTGGGAAAATTCCGTGATCGTCCTCTGTCCAACTAATAGACCCGTGAATCTTACATAGATAGACAAAGCCATCCACCGCAGACCATTTGCGGCTGGTGACATCGAGTTGTTCAGCGAGGGTACCGAAACGTTGCCGGATTGAACCGCCTTTCGACAACACCGGAGAAGCCGTTTGTGTATGGCAGGCCAAGCCTATCCATAGCGGTCTCGTTGAAGAGATCGTAGTTCGTGGTGAACAACCAAGGACGCGGAAGGGATCGGTCACGCAGGACAAGCTTGCGGTAGAAGGATTCGTAGAGGCCGATGACCGTGTCGTCGCCATTCGCGAAGGCGCCATTGGTGCATTTGGCCGAAAGAAATGTTTGAACCTTCTTGATGATCGATTCGACAATCTTGAGGCTCGTTGCGGCGTCACCTAGCGAACCGCGTACCAAGACGAAGCGTAGGCTGAACAGAAGCTCCATCAGCCGCTCCAGGTTGCGCGCGTACTCCGCGGCACCGATGTCGATTCCAAACTGCTTAAGCAGAGCATCACGCTCGTCGGCTGTCGGAAATGATTGATCGCCTTCCTTGGGTGCCGCGGTGAATTCTTTGGCGAGCGGCGCCATCGTTGGAATGCCGACCTCCTTGCCATTGACCCACGACGACGAACAGCCGGCTCCCAAGAGGAATGCTACATTCTTGGCGTTTAGGGACTCTGCCAACGCCTTTCTGACAATATCGGCCCCATCGGGCCATTCATGGTCAGCCTTCTCGCCTTCGACGCCGCGAATAAACTTGAATGTGAGCTTCGATGGCTCCGCTTTGTTCACATCCGCCCATCGCGCTCCCCCCAATCTCTATTTCGCTGCCTCGTTTGCCCGGCGCGCGATATCTGCACTCCGCGCCATGAGCGCTTCAAAGTTTTCGGCATCGTCCAAGAGCAGACCGTCCTCGACCATGCGACCATAGTCGTCTTCCAGCGCTTTCGCGGCATCGCCGCCAGGCACGAGCTGTAGACCGCCATTCACGGCAGCCGCGTAATCGATCTGACTGCGGTCAGCGGCCTTCTCGGCGAAGAACATGCCCTTGTGGTGCGACCGCGTTCGCCAGCGCGCGATCCGCGAAAGCCGCTTCCGCAAGACCGGCGTCATCCAGCCGCACGACATCATGCCAGTGTCGTGCGAAGCGACCGCCGCGAAGCCGCTCCTGCACGCAGCAGACGTGGATCGCCGTCGCCTTTTCCCAGAAGGTTCGCTCGGCGTGCATCACGCGGGGCCTTGCGGTCGGAAACGTTACGCCTTCGATCAGGCCGGATGCGTCGCAGGCGATATCCCGCAGACTTGCCGGCTCGCCCATCGATCGCGCGCCGAACTCGAGCATCACGCTCGGCGCCACGTAGCCGGAGCCCGCCGCAATCGGTGCATAGTCGATGAACAGCTTCTCGCCCTCGACGCGGATCGTGGCAACCAACGCCTCCGCCGCCAACGCGCCCGCGATGACCGGCTGCGCGGTCCCCGCCACCCACTCCGGCAGGCGCTTGCGCACCTCGCTCGACCAGCGCTTCTCCTCGCTACGTGTTTTCGGCAACGCCTCGCCGTTGCCGTCCACAAGGTCGGGCACAATCGCCCGGATGTCGTAGGTCAGATCGACGTCCTCAGAAAAACGCCGGATGGCCCCGTAGGCCTTCGACAGTGACGTGCCGCCCTTGAACACCAGATGTTCGCCAAGCGCCGATCCGTAGAGCGTGGCGAGCGCCCATACCACCCACACATCCTTCTCAAGGAGGTGCGCCGGTCGTCCCGACTGATCAGCTGCGACGTTCAGCGCCTCGCGGCGATCAGCGACCGGAAGGTGGAGAAAGGCGTCAGCCATGCGCCGCCTTTCCCACGCTGCGCGCAAGCCAGGTCGGAAGTTGCGGCGCTGCCGCCACGAGCTCGCTGAAGGTGGCCGGCGAGAGCTTCCGCTTCAGTGTTTTCAATGCGGCTTCCGCCTTCTCCGGCCCAAGCCAGGCCAGCGCCCGCACCGCCTCACCCGCCTGCTTGTGAGCTAGGGCGAGTTGCCACCGCGGAGCGTGACGAAGCTCAACGACCTGCTTGCCGAGACTCACCGTTCGGCTCCGGCCGGAGGTCAGATAGACCGTCCGAACCGGCACCTGGGTCGTCAGGCCGAGCGTATTGGCCGCCGCCGCCCCGCTCGGGACGATGACTTCGCCGCGCTGGCTGGCGAGCGCCTCGACCGCCTGCTCGACGGAGGGAGCCCGCGTGCCGAACCGGCTCGTGAAGGGACGGAGATAAACGCCCCGGCCGGCCCGGATCAGTTGACCCCGCTCAGTCAAACGCGACAAGGCCTGATCCACCGCGGCGCGATTACCGAGGTGGAGCAAGCTCTTAGCCGCCAGGGGCGTACCTGCCGGCAACGCTTCGGCATGCGCGAGAATCTGTTCGGTTAAACGTTGCATGGCCGTTCTCCTGTCAGAAATCTACGCGGTTTTCTGACAGCTTTCAAGCCAACGGATGGCCCCCGGCCCGTCCATTCCGGGCTAGATGAGGGGCGCGCCCTTATCGAGCAGACCGTCCAGGAAGTCCTCCCGCGAGCTGATCGGTCCCGCGAGCGTCGCGAGGATCAGCGCCTCGACGACCTGGCGGGCCAACGCCGGCGCCGTCACCCGCTCTTTCGTCGTAATGGCCATCATGTTGCGCCCATGGAGGAATGCGCTCCGCACGCCGAAGAGTTGCTCATACTGATCGGCGAAGCGTCGATCTCCCAGCAAGCCGGCTACCCGTCCCCGCATTCTGTTCGTGCGCGCATCCCTTTGTGGCGGTCAGGCGCGATGCAAAAGTTCTTCTGATAGTCCGCGCGCAAGCCGAGCGCCGCCTCGATGGTCGTGATGTGCGCAAGAAATTCGTCCACGCCCTCGGCCAGGCGGCATGTCGCGGTGGAAGAGATTGATGGCGGTGCCGCCCTTGAGCGCGAAATCGGGCTCCGCCGCGACGAACGGGATCATCTCGATCAACAAGGCCACTTGATGCCGGTATTTTTCAGACAGGGACATTGAGGTCGTCCGGGATGGTTATGAGATATTTGGTGTCGAGTTTGCCGCCCTTGACGAGCATGCGCTTTCCCGTGCTCCGAGATTGACTTTCGCCTTGTCGATCTGTTTGAACAGGCGTGCTGATGCCGCTCCGCGAGCCAGAAGAACAGTCGTTTGACCTTGACGCTTTTGCAGTCGTTCAGAAGCGTTTGCAGCCGCCGGGGACTCAGGCTCCTCAAGCCTTCCGCCAGCGCATCGACCTGATGGAAGCTTTCGTGGCGGGGCAATTCGTCGAGCAGTTCGAGGAACGCACGTTCGGGCGTCGACACGGTGAGATGCCAGTCGAATAGTCCCGGTATTTCTCGCGTCGTACCCGACTTCGATCCGGGCTGGCTCGCGTGCGTCTTGAACAGGCTTTGCGCACGGTGAACGTAAAATTTCTGCTTGAGGGGGAGTTTGCCAAGCCAACCGGGAGCCGGTCGCGTTCCGTATAGATGTACGGTCGAAGGACCGGTCTGGCTGAGGTAGTGGGCGAGGCCTTGCGCTTCGAGGGCGGTACGTCCGCCGACGACGAGGTCGGAACCCAGCATTCGTTGAAGCGACAACGCTCTGCCAAGTGAGTTCGCCAAGTGGGCGTTTGAAGTACCCCGCACCGGTTGAACGAGCCAGCCGGCCGAAACGTATTGGCTGCGCAGACTGGTGAAGTATCCGTGCCGTTCCATCCAGGCGGCATCGACCAGAAGCCCCTGTGGGAGGGTTCTTTCGAGCTTGTTTAGCTTTCTGTCCTTTTGCTCAGCCATACTAAGTAAAACATCGGTTTTTTCAAACCGAGGGGCAAATTCCATCAGATTGCGCAGTCAGACTGAGCAAAATAACGTAAATCTAAACCAAGCGGAAACCCTAGCTAGATGGAACCCGTGCAGGTGGGGCCTTGAAATGAAACCGAGCTTTCACTGAGGGTGTGCAGCCCAACTTTTGGGAGACACCGCAATGAGCTCGCCGCTCGGACTGCTCTTACAAATACGCGTCTCTCTTCCGCAAAATGATAAATACGAAGGTGCGAAGCAGCGAACGCTCGATCAAGGAGCTGCTCAGACTCAATGCGGAATCGGATTGGGATTTTCTGACTTCGGCCATGGACATCGTTGACGATGCGTCTCGCCGCCGTCGGTCACGTGCAAAATACGGACTTGGCAGTCCCACGAAGTATGACCATCTCGGCGAAAAATATCTGCGGCTCTACGTCCTATTGAGCGCGACTTACATTCAGCAGCAATCGATCGGCACGATCTACAAAATCATGAACCTGCCCGATCCGAAGACGCTCAAGGCTTCGGGATCTAAGGCACAAGCTATCCTCGCACGGAACGGATTTCCTGGATTCTGCTACGGGCAGCAAACAGGCGTTTGTTCCTCTCCGGTTCAACCTGGACGACCGAATGTCGATCGATGTCTTCGAAGGTTACTCGCTTGCCCGCATCGAATAGAGCTTTCGCTTTCTGCATCGCCTCCTCGGAGGGTGGCCAGTAGCCAAAGTCGGTCACCAGCCGCGGGACGCGAACCCGCGTCACCAGCGACATCAGCTCCTTGTGAACGATGGCCGACAAGGCTTCCTCAGAAGTAACCGGCTCCAGGGTCAGCAGCCCCTTGATCTCGTCGAACTTCGCCGAAATGTGCAGGCGCGCTCGACTTGCCCAGCCTCGGCATTTCTCAGAACACTCTGGCTGAATGTGCCCGGCACGGACGCAATCAATCCTGTCACGGTCACAGTTGCCATGACATGCCACGTCGCTTCCTCGCGCTCCGGCTTTAGACTGACGATGTGCTCGCCTATCAACAAGGGGATCACGCCGTTCATCCAAAGCCACGCCATGCACGAAAGCAATTGCGGGCCAGATGGTTCATCGGTTAGGTCTAAGGCCGCGCTGATGAATTGTGGATGGTCATCAAATCGTCCCTCGACGTAAGGCAGCACGGTGAACGCAGTTTGCGTATCAGCAAGAAAACCATGGACTGGATCGCTGCGTTAATCTCTTGCCTGAGACGATCCGAGGTGAGACCTGCGAAAACAAGCGTCTTGATGCCGCGCGACTTCGCTGCATCTTGGGCATCGGCGGTGTCCGCCACATCGGATGTGATCAAAACATCGATTTCGCGGCGGCGTCTTGTTTTGCTGTTCAAGACAGGCAGCTTCTTCCGCTTCTCGACGAAAACTCCCGGCACCTCATGCATTATCGCAACGAGGTCCTCCAGGAGGTCTCCCTTGCGCTTAGCAGTCATTCCTTTCCCAGCCGCATCGCACCGCACGCGATTCTCGTCTCCGCTTCAGCGTCTCACAGCACGCTGTTGCGGGCAAGACGAAGGACGGCGTTAAAATGGGATTCGACTTGCTCATGAACTCGCACGGAATGCTATTTCACGACGGGTCTGGCTTTCGCTCTCAATTAGGTCGGCTGCACCGCTCCATACATGAGCTTGAGGTAGGGGCTCTGTAGGCCGTCGGGCACATACAGTGTCGTCTCCGGCAGCCAGTCTCCGCCACTCCGGGCCACCTGCGACGCATGTGCATAGGGCTGGAGTTCGGACAGCAGGCGATTGTACTCATGGACGATGTCTGAAATGCTCTCGTGCCATTGATCTTCAAGAACGGAGATCCGCCGATATATCGACGTGGCCGCCTGATCCCGCGCATCCTGGGTCATGCATTCCAATGCATACCCGACGACCGCATAGTCGAGATCCGACCGCTGTATCGCGGTGCGCCAGCCATTGTCGCTGAACCGCCAAGCACGCCAACGCTCAAATGCCGTTGTCCAGAGAACAGACCGCCGCTCGAGCGAGGCCCCGACACAAAACGCTCTCAGGCAATTGGTGATGGACTGGCGCATCGGATTCGGCTGCACCGATCTGCCCAACAAACGAATTGCGTCGACATACCCTTTGAGCGCTTCATCCGGTACGTGAACCAGGGCCCTGCCGAGCGCCGCCTGCAATTCTGGCTGCTGCGCCAGCGCGAGCATCCATCCGTCCCAACACGACGGGTCCTTCGATACCTCGATGAGGAGGTCTGTGAGCAGGGCGGCTTCGTTAGAGGTTGGCGTCCGACGTGACTGCCATTGATCCGTGAAAGAACGGTAGACGGCGGCAAACTGAAAACGTCGGCTTTCGCTTTCCAAAGCCAACCGAAGGCACTGCTCGGGGGTAAAGACCTGCGCGAGGATAAGTGCGAGTGGCGTCTTCTGGATTTTGTTGAGGCACGCGAAAAGCTGTGGCCTCGCATAGCGAAGCAAGAAGCGCATCGTCTGCGTTTGGAGGGCGCTTGGAAATATCGGAGGGAATCTACGCCAACCACCGATGATGTTCGCCCAGTCGCCTTCGGCGTCGGCTGTCAAGAAAGCTTCGACGATTTCGGCCTCCCGGATCGGCGGCGGATGTCCGCCGGCACTGACGATCGTGAGGTCAATGGATGCGGCGACTCGGCTCATTTGATTGACGAGGTTGCCGTTCGTACCAACGTCATCGGGCAGCAAGTTCCACAACGCGTTTCCGAAATCGCAGACCTGGGCAACGACGATGATGGCGGACAGCCGCGCGAGCTTCGAATCCGACGTCCCATCCCATGTACGCATTTCACCGACAAGCCAGCGCAGCAAGGATGCATATCGGGTCAGATCGACAGCACCGTCAACTGTTTGATCCGGTGGCCAAGGCGGTCGAAAGCTCAACCGGATAAAGTTGAACTGCTCATGAAAGCGATGGAATAGCTGAGCCGCTTGATCGGCGTCTTCAAGGAGGCGAAGCGGCTGTTCGATACCATCGATCGACGCTATGAGCTTATCAGGTGTCAGCGCCTCTCCATCTTTCGCGGCAAGGCCGAGCGCTTCGGCAAGGAGCGCATTGCCGGAATTGTTCACGGCTTTTTCCATACGAGATGTTCGGGCTGATCGAGCTGACGCCAAAGATCTTCGAACGCATCGCAGATCAACTGGCCATCTTCGACTCTCTGGAGGATGTGATGTTGCTTACCGAGCCCGTTAACGGACGTTCCAAGGGACCATACTTGGGCTCCCGTGCGGGTCGCCGGGAACAAGAGAAACCGATCATGAAAAGACCAACCCGCCATACCAATCCGCGCGCGGAATTCTAGGCGAAGGCCGCTCCAGTTTGACTTTATTCCGGTGAAGAAAGCGCGTTGCTGCTCAATGAACCTTGTCTTTGACGTCGACGTTGAGGACTGCTCAGCCTCGAATCCCTGCGCATCGGAGAGCGCGCGCAAATCTGCGTCGGCGTAGGGACAGTGGAACAGAGTCTTGATGATATCGTCGGCGCTTAGGTAAGGGTCCCAAAGCCACGTAGCGTCCTGTCCGTGTTGGCGAATAAGAAACCTCACATCCTCGATGGCCTCTTCGTGCAACGCTTGTTGCTGGCCTGACTGCGGAAGATACTGCTTGAAAGCGCGGCTTTGCCGCAATCGGCTTGCCTCCTCGCGATATATGCGGGACTGTCGCCATTCGCGAACGGGATTGGAAGACGCATCGCCCACGATGTTCTTGATCGGTCGCGGACTTACGCCAACGCGATAGTCGTCAAAGCCGCCCGTAGCGTTCGGGACAGAAAAAACGCGCGGCTCGCCCCCCACGATCTGCATGGCGAGTTCGATAGAGCGGATGAAACTCATTTCTCCGCTTGCCGCCAGCAAAAGGCCGTTTGGTTCGTCCCACAAAACCGCGCGGCGGAGTCCCTCTCCGTCTTGCATAGGCAACAGCATTTGCGGCTGATCAAGATTCCGGGAATTGAAGCCTGATATCGCGCCGTCATCCTCCGTCTCGCAAAGCACGCGCAGTGTCCGCGGTGGCGCCTTTGGATGCCAGGCGATATCGATGGTCAGCTCGCCCGTCTCGCGCATCTCTCCAAACTTCGATTTGATCACGGTAACTGGCAATTGCACCAGGATGTTGCCGAGGCGATCCGACAGGCTTGCCAGTCCAATGGGCACGTATTTGCGCACTGCCTCGGATAGTTCCTGCAAGGCGGGCGGATCGTCGAACAACGCCTTTAATCTGGTTTTGGTGGTATCGACCCATTCGAAGATATGCGAACCGGACCAAAAATTGTTCTTGAGGACTCGATTGATAGGGACACTGCCGGCGTTTTCGGCCGGAACGAATTGCGCTGGAATAGAGACCAGCTTGGCGACGCTTAGTGAATGTCCGGAAGCGTGCCAGGTGCCGTTCGAGCAAAGATCGTCGAGCGAAGGGACCAGCTCGGCAATCGGTTTCAGATAGCGCTTAATTCCAAATGACCATCCCTTGTGCGATCGCAGTACAATGCGCTCAGGATTCAGATATCTAGGCTGCTCCTGAGCATCCGTCAGTCTCTCTTCAGCGACCAGGATCGTGAAGATGTTGATGGGCTGAGCATGGTCAGGCAGCGAGGCGAAAACCTCGGTTACTTCAAAATGCGTGTAGAATCCAAGAAGGCCGGGCTCGATGCACCGGGCTATTTCATTTTTGGCGATGTCGGGATTCCAACTGCGCGGGAGCATGGGCGGATGTCAGATGTGAGCCGATGACCGGCAGCGATGAAGCAAGCCAAACTAGAACATTAAGGGAACAATCTCAACCATTGGATGCAGCGATCCGCTTGGCAAGACTCAATCCATACCGACCAAGACTGAATAATTTCAATAAGATATCTGTTATGATCTGAGCGTTTATTTATAAGCTATAAGATATTGCATTTTGCCATTTTAATAAGGCATGCCTTATAAATTTTGGGAAATATATGCTATACGTTATAGATTTGGAAATAAACTATATGCTATACCTTATCGTATGAAAGACGCCATCCGCCATCTCGACAGCCGCTTTGCCACGCTCAGCGCGCTCTCGCACGCCCAGCGCCCTCCTAAGGGCTGGATTCGCGCGATCCGCGACGCGCTCGGTATGACAACCGCCCAATATGCCAAGAGGCTGGGGGTTTCGCAGCCACGCATCGTGGAACTTGAAAAATCCGAGCAAGGCGGCAGTGTAACCCTCAATACGCTTCAACGCGCGGCTGAGGCCCTCGGCTGCCGGCTGGTCTATGCGCTTGTACCCGAGCGTCCCCTCGCAGAAGTTGTAACCAAGCGAGCTGCCGAGGTCGCTGAGCGGCAATCACGAGCTGTCGAGCAGACGATGCGGCTTGAGGACCAAGCTGTGGAGGACAATCAGGCTGCCCGCGCGCTTCGGGAGCAAGCGATCGAGGATTTGTTGAAACGCCCCGCGCGTCTCTGGGATGACGAATGACTGATACTGATCTGCACGCCGCCGACGATCACGCGACACCGCTGACGCCCCAAGAGCGCGAAGATCTTATGCCAACGCACATCACTTTGCGCAGCGAGTTGAACGAACTCGAGCAGCAGAACATTGCCACGGCAAACCTGTGGGCGTTTGGACGCCGCAAGGTTCCGACGCGGGAAAGTTTTCTCAAGAGCTTGCATCGGCGCATGTTCGAACGTGTCTGGCGCTGGGCAGGCAAATTTCGAACGACGGAGCGCAATCTTGGCGTCGCGCCACATCTCATCGAAGTTTCACTGCATCAGGTGCTCGACGACGCAAGGTATTGGGTCGAGAACAACACCTATCCACCGGACGAACTTGCCGTTCGCTTCCATCACCGTCTCGTATCCGTGCATCCGTTTCCAAACGGCAACGGCCGCTGGTCGCGATTGGCTGCTGATGTGTTGATCGTACAGCTTGGCGGCCAACGCTTCACATGGGGCGGCGCCGACTTGCAAACAGCTGGTGCCGCTCGTGCGACTTATATCGCTGCGCTTCAGGCTGCCGACAACCATGATCTCGGGCCACTCATCGCTTTCGCACGATCGTGAACGCCCCGCAGGCTAGCCCGACCAGGCCTTAAAGCTTTGGATTGCGGAGCGGTCTCGCACCCCAGTCAGGCTCAAGCTCGAAAACCAGTTGATCGTCGTCCTCGTCCAGGCCTCCCTTTTGCAAGCGGGCCGTCTGAATGGTGCAGCCAGCCTTGAGCTGCTGTTCGAAGAAATTGTCGCCGCGGAAGGCGTAATTCTGAAATTGCTCCTGGGTTATGCGACCGGCCAGCAGTTCGAGCACCATACGCGACGAGATACTGATCGACATGTTGAAACCTCCTTTTGTTGTGACCGTGGTCCCGAGATAAATCCCCTTACCCTGCGGATCGAAGAGACCTTGCCTGTGCCAGGAACGCGCTTGGTACCCTTCAAGCTGCGGCTGCGGCAATCCAAGCGCGATGCGGTTGAGCCTCTCGTATTCGGCGTCCCGCTGCGCGGAGGACTCGCGTTCAAAGAGAGTCACTTTCCATTTGGGAGAATTGGAGCCTGCTGCCATAAAGGGCCCCCAATTTCTGTAGGGCGAGAATACGCAGACAAGGTCGACCTTGGAGCGTTGAAGAAAATAGTGGATCACCTGTTCGCCGCTGACCTGAAACCCGCCGAGAGGTTTCAACTCGCGGAGCATGTAACAACCCGCATCACCCAAGAAAATGCATTTGAGCACGCCGGCTTCTGACTTAGACAGCTGCCGCTCCTTTGAACGCAGAGCGCTGTAAACGGGATTATCTTCAATATGATCCGCAACCGGAGGCATTGAGCAGAAAACACGTCCTTCAGGATGGACGTATTTGCGCCACTCAATAACGACGTCGATTTGCTCGTCTGTGAGCTGAAGGGTTGGAGGATTTGGCCAATCAGGCGCGGAAACCCAATCTTCTAATTTTCTCTCAAGTGCGGGCGTAAGCTCGAAATCCTTCGTGACGCGGCGGACACGGCGCAATTGACCTCCCTCTCGTCTCCGCGCCTCCATAAAGCGATAGTAGAGGTGCGCCCCGGATTTCTTTCGCTGGCGATTACAAAAATGTCCGATCTTGTCAGCCGCTCTATTCATCAAGTCCTTTCCAGAAAACGTGTCGTCGGACACCGCCCTGATTTCAACGAGCGCAGGACCACGCGGAAATAGTGTGCGCGTGAATGCATCTGGTCGAGCGCTGGAATTCGTCAGGACCGGATCTATTTCAAGATCAGCAACCTGCTGAATGCTCCACAGGAGGCTCAACTCAACTTCTGCTGCGAGCGCGTCTCTCGCGTTCTTATGCTCCAACCTCGCCAGGAGGTCGGCAGCCTTTTCGATCGTCAGGAGTGGAGCTAAATCATTGAGCATCGCCTGCAAGCGACGCCGTGCATAAACCGGCATGTTCTGTTCGGAATCGCCCCTAAAAAGCGGTAGATGCTAAGTGAGTCTCGTGCCGCGGGGAATATGCCATCAAGGCGAGGACAGCAGCTTTCTCAGCTGGTCAATGAGGCGATAGACCGCGGCAAGCGCCGCGAGCGCGGTTGCCTTATTGCAGGCCTCGCCCGACCGCAGCGCTCGGCCGGGATGGACAAGATTGCGCGCGTCTTTGGCTAGGCCTGCCTGTTTTTCCGTGGCAGTATCGATCACACCATTTGAAGTAGCAAGGCTGATCAGGTCAGCGAGATGTAGCTGATCGAGCGGCCGTTTTGGCGTGTTCGTAAGTGTGACCTGTTTTAACGCCCAGAGAAGAAGCGCTTCCAGGGCCGCACCGGCAAAAACGGTTGCCCCCATCCATTCGCGGGCGTTGAAGTCGGTCCACGCCGCCCGAATGCGATCCTCGATGCCAAGACGAACATCCGTGTCCGTAATAAAGGGCAGTTCAGGCTCTGCCGGGGGCAGCTCGTCATGACAGTGCATCATGAGCCGGCGGATTCGCTCGACCGCGTCCTTGCCGCCGACATCCCGTGCAGGCCGAGTATCGCCAACGTTCCAGAGTGCAAGCGAAGTCGCAAGCACGGCGCGACATCGCGAATACTCTAGATAGTCCATCATCGCCAGATCGACCAATTCGTTTGGAACTTGATCGAGAAGGCCTAGCAGCGCATGGACTTCGGCGCGGTAAACATATGTAACGGCGACGGCATCGATTTCGCTTCGGCTAGCGCCGAACATGCCATCAATGGCGTTTACGATCTGGCTCGGGACAACTTTGGCATTGATGATCCGGCAATAGATGATCGGTTCTGCCGAACACCGCGCGAAGAAACAACGACAATCGCGTGAGCGTACAGCAGCAGGCTTTCTATGCTATTGGTTTTATAAAGGATTCGTCGTTTCTTGGCACGGGGCCGGAAAAGCGACCTTTAGAGATTTGGGCGGCACGTGCGCGACGACTTCACCAAGCGAACCGTTACCGAGATTGCCAAGGACGTCGCTTACCGCTGCTCGA
The DNA here is from genome assembly GCF_013114835.1 of Bradyrhizobium archetypum. Taxonomy (GTDB): domain Bacteria; phylum Pseudomonadota; class Alphaproteobacteria; order Rhizobiales; family Xanthobacteraceae; genus Bradyrhizobium; species Bradyrhizobium archetypum. The sequence goes on from NZ_JAAVLW010000001.1 coordinate 71,786, forward strand.
ATCCTGATTGCCGGCGACCGACTCTCGGCGCCAATGCAGCCCTGGATGGGACAATCATCATAGGCGTGGCGGCACACATCTGTGCGGCCTCTCCTGGGGGCCCTCGTTACAACGCCGCCCAGATGCCGGAGGCGCGGCGGAGCAAGGAAAACGGGCTATGGCTTTGTCAGAATTGCGGGAGGTTGGTCGACGCCGATCCCAAACAGTTTACCGTTGAGCAATTGGTCAAATGGAAGCATGACGCGCAAGCACAGGCTTTCCGCGAGCTTGTCGCACCAAATGCAGCCGTCGCCGAGGAGGCTTCACGCGTCAGCGCGGCGATCGCGGCAGATGATCGACCTGTTGATGCCGCGTTCGACACGATATTCGAGAAGATTCATGCTGCCGCAACAACCGACCTTGCAACGCATAAGCGCGGGCCACTTTGGTCAGGTGCGACAGTTGAGCTCACTCTAAGGATAGACGGCGACGGCGCCGCACCGTCTTTCAGCATCGGCAAATTGCCGCTGGCTATCGAAGTCGCGCCTGACGTGACGATCGTGGCGCCACCTGGCACAGGCAAAACCACGACGCTCCTGCAACTGGCGGGGCATGCGCTCACGGCCCATTCTATCGTCCCGCTGTATTTCAGGTTGGGTGATTGGTCCGCGGGATCAGCAGGGCTGCTTGCCAGCTTGCATCAACGCGCTGCTTTCCGGACGACAAGCTCCGACGAGATTGGCGCACTTGCCCAGCGCGGCCGGCTTCTGCTGTTGCTCGACGGTTGGAACGAGCTTGCTCCGGACGCCCACAAGCGACTGCGTATCGAGATCGGGCAAATCCGTCGCGACTGGCCCTATTTGCGCATTATTGTGACGACGCGGCGGCAGGCACTCGACGTTCCGATATCCGGGCCACGGGTCGAGATCGAACCGCTGTCCGAGGATCAGCAGATTTCGATCGCGGACGCGCTTGATGGCGCGGCTGGCAGGAAGATGGTCGATAACGCATGGCGGACGCCGGGGGTTCGCGCGTTGATCGCGACGCCTTTGTACCTGTCTGCCCTGGTTAGCGGCGGCGCGCAAGGCGCCATGCCGGATACCAAGGAAGCCGTGTTGCGCTTGTTCGTCCAACAGCATGAGAAGGCGGGTGATCATGCCGAAGCTCTGCATTCGGCACTGCTGGGATGCCACACGGAGATTCTGACGGAGCTGGCGAGTCATCTCAATGCTGTCGGCGCAACCACAATGTCCGAGGCCGATGCGCGCCGGATTGTGACCACAATGGCCGCCAGTCTGCGTGAGCAAGGTCAGATTGCCGCGCCGCTGGAGCCGGCTTCAGTTCTTGAAGCGTTGACAAGCCATCACACCTTGATGCGCTCCGGCGTTGGCATCGCGTTTCAACATCAGCAATTCCAGGAGTGGTATGCCAGCCACAGGGTTACGGAGTCGATGCAGGCGGCCGCCAGGGGCGACGCCGGCGCCCGCGTTCGGCTGCGCGCCGCGATACTGGACCAGCCAGCCTGGGAGGAATCCGTCTGGTTCGCGACAGAACGGCTCTCACGCGAGAAGGGCGACGCCGAGATTGTTGCACATGCCGTGCGCCTGGCCTTGCCTATTGATCCTATGTTGGCGGCCGAGATGATCTATCGGGCGGCATCAGCGGTGTGGGATCTCGTAGGCAGCGATATCATGTCGTTCGTGGCACGTTGGCGCAGAGCCGAAACGGTGGATCGTGCCGTGCGTTTCATGATCATGACGGGCCGCCCCGAATTCGCGCCGCAGATTTGGCCGCTCGCGTCGAGCAGCGACAGGCAAACACTGATCCCGACTTTGCGCATCGCGCCGCGCTTTCGTCCAGGAGTCCTCGGTCCCGATGTGCAGACGAAGGTCGCCGATCTTCCCGAGGACACGCGGAAAGACCTGCTCGGGTTGCTCGCCGGCGAGAGCGGCGTGGACGGAATGGATCTGGCGGTCGAGCTAGCGAAGGTCGATCCGAGCCCAAAGGTCCAGGCGGATGTAGTCCAACATCTTCAGTTTCGGCTGGCCGAGCGCCATATCGCGGCCTTGCTATCGGTTGCACACGAAGAGACGTGGGAGCTGGTCGCCAGGCGCGCCTACGCGGACGATATCCAGGACGCAGAGATCGCTGAGAAACTAAGCACCATTCGAATGGTGGCTCTTGAACAGGCGACTGAACCACCGGAGCGGCTGCGCCTTCTTCTTCAACAGCCCGCCGATGACCCTGGACGCGACGCGGCGATCGCGGCCGCGATTGCCGACCCGCGGTTTCGAGCCAATGACCGGCAAAGTGGCTCACTGTATTTCGCGCAACAGGGTGCGCCGCAGGCGGTCTCGCAAGGGCTCTGTCAACGCCTGGAGGTTGGTCTTGAACTGCCATACCGCGCGAGCGAGCTTCTTCTGAACCTGAATGTGACCGACGAGGCACCGATCGCCGACTCCATTCTCGATGTGAGCCGCGAGAGTCGCGACCTCAATGCCGCTGCGATTGTGGTTGGCCCAAAGACTGTCGACGCACTGATCGAGAAATTTCTTGTGTGCGCACAAGCTTTGCGCGCCGCACGGAACGATCGCGCGCTCAGCGAGGAACGCCGTCGTCTCGAGGATAGAATTCGCGGCACGCGCGCTCCCATTTTCGCGGCAGCCATCCTGCGGAAGGCGGATTCAGACGATCTCGGCGTCATTTTATCTCTGGCTTCGCTGGTCGCTGACCATGGGGCCGAGCACGAGGATCGCAAGGTGGCGCTGGCGATCGATCCGGTAACCAAGAACGCATGGATTAACCTTCTGCGACGCTGGGTCGACACCGTGATTGCAGCGCCGGCCGCAAGAAGACATGACCTTAACGAGGTATCGAACGCGATCGGGCGCTTGGGTTTGCCGGAACTCGTGCCCGACCTAAAGCGGCTGCTGGACCAAGATCTGTCACGCCTAAGAGTGGCGCGCGCTGGCTACATGGAGGCCAGAAGACGCGGCAATATCGAGGCGGTATCTGACGCAAGCACGCTCTATGACAATCAATATCGAGCCGCTTTTATCCGCATCGGCGGCGATGAAGTGGCCGCCGTTGCCGCCCAGTATCTCGAAGACAGGGAGTTTGGTTTTTCGGCCGCGGTCGTTCTGAAATCGATTTCGGACCGACAACTCAATGTGCCTGAGCCAGACTGGCATCGTCGGTGGCCGTGGTTCGATGAAGTCGAGGCGGCGCGCAAGGCTCGCGCGATATCGCCGAGACCCAAGCCATTGAATGCACTCGCCACGCCGATCTTCGCCGCGATAGATCGGCTGGCGAAACCGAAGGCCGAGAAAGAGGACCAAACGCTCGCAATCAGCTTGGCGCGCATTGCGCTAAGCATGCCGCACGAGGATCATGATGAGCTGATCGCTCGTGTCTTGGGCTTGCCGCAGCCCTCAGCGGCCAAACAAACCCTCCTAGCCGCTATGGTTCTGGATGGGCAGATCATTGATGCCGACCTCGTCATGGGCGCAATCGATCAATGGCTGGCCGCGGCGGGGAGTGATCCGACGACAGCGTGGCACAAGCGGCAAAACACTTGGGAAATCGAGCCGTGGCTTGAGCTGCTGCCATTCACGACACGTCCGGAAGCCGTGCTCGATGGCTTGACAAAAGTCAAGGCATTCTACGGCCGCGACTGGGCGCAACGGTGGGAACGCGTGTTAACCTCGGTAGCCGCCGCGCCGGATGCGGCGGGCATAGCTCTGCTAACGAGCCTTGCACGTGCGCACAAGGATATCGCCGACGAGCATGCGTGGATGCAGGCGATCCTCAACCGAGGCACTCTCGAATCCGTACTCCTCTACGTCGACCTGTTTATCGAGCGCATCTTGGGGACAGAGCCTCACGGTGCCGACGCGTGGCATGTCGGCCGCCAATTGGCGGAATATGCGCAAAGCTTTCCTGAGCTGAAGCCTCAGTTGAGGAGGCGGTACGAGACGGTTGGCAACGATCCGGGCCGGACGATGCTGGAGCATTTCTTTGGCGAGGCGGCAAGCGACGAAGACCTTCTTGCTATGGTCAAGAAGTACGCTGCGAACAGCCGGGCCTATGATGGGCAGATGGCGCGTGCCGTAGAAGCCGTGGCGGTTGACAAGGTGCCTGTCGCCGAAGGCTCGAATTCGTACAGCATCTACCCTGCTCCGGTAGGAAGTTTGCGCAAGGCGCTGTTCGATCTGCTCAACGGTTCGCCGACGGAAGCGACCATCGCGAAAAGATGCCTGGAGGCCATCGACAAGCTTCGGGATGAACATGGTATCGCGGCCAACGATCCTCGCCACCCCGACGTGATGTCCGAGCGGCCATGGCCGCCCGAAATTGAGATTTCTTAGCGCCGCGCTGCGTGGAGCCGCCGCGAGTGCTGGCCAGCTCAACAGCGGCCCTGCCTCCCTTCGACTGCGGTCACCGAGACCTGGATGCTTGCCACTAGACTTGCGGCATTCTTCAAATCACCCGCAAAACGCTGTGGGTTGCCGGGGTAGTAGCAATGACTTCGGTCGAGTGGAAACGTCAGAGACTCAAGAGTCGCGCCTGAGGCTGATTTCAGATCGACAACTACCGTTTGTGAGCCGTTCTGAGTTCCTCCGCTCCCTGACCACGTCCATTCTGCGACGTAAGTGTCAGGTTTTCTTCCACGATTGTCGACGATCGAGACACTTATCTGACTGATCGTGCCGGATTTCGCGCGACTGCCGTCCAAAGTATCGAAACTGTCAAAAGTGAAGCGCCTCGCCGCTGGTGCGTCGCTAACTGGAGGAGCTGCGCTTGCTGATGGCGACGGTATCGATGGTTTCGGTGATGCCGTTGGGCAAGAGATCACACTGCAATAGGCATCGTTTGCAGCTTTGCGAATTGGCGGAACCGCAGCCAGTAAAGCTGTGACCGTAACAAGCAGAGCGGTCAACGTGGTTGTTCGGCTCGTCAAGCGTTCGATGAATGTTTTCTTGGTCGACGCACTCTTAGACTGGTCTGGTTGAGAACTTCCGGCCGTCTGCTGCACAGGAGAATTGACGGCCGTTCCGATGTTGGTGGTGTTGTTTACGATGTTGTACGTGACCGCTGGAAAGGATCGAGCCGGTTGGTCTGGATGCTGCTCGGCTTCTTCGATGGCATCAATTCCGTGTGCGTTAATGCGGGCCGTGTGCGGAATGCTAAACGTCTGAATCAACCGCTTATCTTTCAGGTAGCTCCAAGCATGATGGGCTTCCAGTTCCGTCAAACCGGTGCCGCTTGCCAGGTGTTCCACAAAGGCGGGGTCGGATGTCGCTTTGCTGTGCTCGTAGAGCGCTTTCAGGAGGCGCATCGCCCGTGCCTGACTGCTTCGCGGTTCGGTCACTATCGTGGCTCCTCTGACGACACCAGAAGTCTAGCAACGAAGCGCAACCGGAGCGCGCCTATTTGGACCCGTTGGCACGCTTAAATTCGCACGAGGATTTTGTGCCGCTTTGTGCCAGTTTGTGCCGTGGAATTCCTGCAAGCGGTTGGGAATCCGAGACGAAATTTCTCTAACCCATTGCGAAACAATGGTTCTCGCTCGAACAGACTGCGAACGATTTGTAAGGCATGAAAAAGCCCGCCAAAGGCGGGCTAATTCGTTGATTTCATTTTGAAAACTTGGTTGCGGGGATAGGATTTGAACCTATGACCTTCAGGTTATGAGCCTGACGATTGCCGAAAGCGTTATTCAACACCCTGGCCCGCGCGCCAGCCCATCTCCCAGAAGTCTGCCTCGAGTCGCGTGGCTTCCTTGAAGATCGCAATCAGCTCTGCCTCGCGGGCCGGCGTGGCGTAGAGATCGGCGAGATGCTCCAGTCGCCCGCGCTTTTGCCGCGACCTCCTGGTACGGCACGCCGGCGTACTCGGCGATCCAAACGCGATAGGAGTTCGTCGCAGCGTCCGCATTGGGGCGCGAGGCGAGCCGCGTTGCGATCTCCGCGTACCCGATCACGCAGGGGGCAAGCGCCACCTTGAGCGCCAGCAAATCGCCGCGCATTCCGGCGTCGAGCACGTAGCGTGTATAGGCCAGCATCTCAGCCGCCGGAGGGGTTTGTTCAAGGTCGCTCGGGGACAGCCCCCAACCGGCACAGAGCTTCACATGCAGGTTCATCTCGACATCAAGGATGGCCGAGAGGCCGGCCGCTGCTTCACGCATGTCGGCAAGTTTGGGCGACTTGTAGACCGAGAGCGCGTAGGCGCGAGCAAACTCGATGAGGAACAGGTAGTCCTGAGCGAGGTAGTGACGAAACGCCGCTTTGGGGAGCGAGCCGTCTGCCAATCCGTTGTGAAGGGATGCTCGGTGTAGGCCCGCCACTCAGCGGATGCTTCTGTCTTTAGACGCTCGAAGAAACTCACGATCTTTCGCCTGCCTTGCTTTTCCATGATCGTCTTTAGCTCGCTACCGATAGCGCATTGCGAACCGGGTGGACGCTGACCTTGACAGGCCGCCGCGATCAGCCGGTGGGTTGGCGCAGGTAATTCGCTTGCCGTCGGTCGCCGGGACTAACTTGCGTTCTCACGTTATCATCAACAGAAGGTCATGCCCTAAGTCCAGGTTTCGCTTGCAGGTTGCAGGTTTCCTGCCGCTCGCCGGCTAGCATTACTTCCCAACCAACAAGTCCCTTTGTGCCGTCAGGTGATGACGTGCGGATGCGCCGTCTTTTGGGTGGATCACCGAGATCCTCATTAGTCGCCGGAGCGGCGTGACGCGATCAAGGTTGAAACCGCGTCGTCGTCGACCTTCACCGGTGAAGCCCAGCAAGCTCGGGGCGTCGAGCCAAACAAAATGATAATCGCGATCGCTGTCGTGGGCGTTCTGCTTCCGGCCGAGTCGAACTCGGTTGCACGCCGAAGATGCTCAAACCTTCGTTTGCGGCACGGTAAACATCGCGCATTGAACGCATAGAACGCAGTCAACCAGATGCAAGCATTTCGCATGCATTGGAAGGGGATTGCATATCGTTACGGCTGTCACTGCCGTTCGAAAGCAATGAAGGTGTCGGCCCGATGCGCGCCAACCTGCGTGGTCGGATCATTGAATTAGTATGTGTTGGAGTTCGCCAACGTCCGCCGACGCTTATTCAACGGATACTCGACGACTGCTCCAAGGCTACTCTAAGTCGTTGAATTTGCTGGCGCTCCCTAGGGGAAACGAAGGGCACCGTGGGAAGACACTGAAAAACAACAGCAAATCAGCTCGGCTGCGACGGCATTGCTACCACGGCCTGCTACCACCAGCAACCATGGGCGGCGAACGAGAGCGCGCGACCGACCCACTCCTATCGGATATTCTCTGGTGGCTCCTTTCCCGCCATAAAGTCTTCGAACGTATAGTCTTCCTCGCCGGCTAGACGACGCTCTTCCCGCGCCCTCACTCGCTCGACTTCGTCGAAGCAGGATGCCGACGCCGCGCCAAGTAAGAAAAATGACGCGTAGAGGCCTACAGCCAAAACAAAGAACAGCCGAAGCGCCGCCTGTTCACCCACCCAGGTGATAATCTTCTGCACTCCCATTAGGTCGGTATGCGGCAGAGCAAGCCCCACGTCGTCGAGAAGACTTAGAACGATATAGCTCGGCCATTCACCTGTTTTGGCCCAGCTCGCGATGTCGATGCCGAGCCGTCCGATCCAGCAAACGCCGAAAAATAGCGATAAAAGCAAAGAAGCGACTGCTAGGCCCGCAACGAACGTACAACCCGCTCTGTCCCAATCGATCGTCACGCTCGCCTCCCCTTAACCGTTGAGACTTCAAGCGGCCATTTCCTACGCTTGGGCAACGGCACAGAGCATGGCGCGACGAGGCGGGCGGCGGTCTAGTACAGTTGGGTGGGTACTGCCAACCAGCCGCCCTCGTACTGAAAAGACTAGGGAATTTGCGCTCGCTTGAGCGCGCTTTGTATACGGGTTTTGCATTTTTACAAGCCGCCCAAAAGCTGCCAGCCCAACTAGTACCTGACCGAAACGCCAGCCCTTGGATTTCCCTCAAGCTGCACTACGCGCAACAGCGGGCGTTTGTCCGGGCCACCCGTTGACGCGAGTGAGAACTTCTCGATGAAGTGCCGCAACGTGGGCCTACTAGCCGTGGTGAGCACCATAGAAATATTCCGGTTGTTCTCTAGGCAAATCGCGCGAAACACATCCAACAGAGCGACGCGATTCAGATCGTCCAGATGAACGAGCGGCTCATCAAGGAAGAATGTCCCTCCGAGGCCGCGCGCCCGTGCGAGGAAAATGGCGAGAGCGAAATCCTGACGCTGGCCTTGGCTGAACCGCCAATCTGGATTCGTTGCATAATCTTCGGAAATCGCTCGCCAAGACAATGGCGACGAAGCATCTCCCTCGGATATCCGGTCATATACTTCATTAGATTGCATACGCGTGAAGAGAGCCGAAATTACTCGCACGAAGTCTTCCATTTGACGCCGCACGTGTGCGCGCCGCATATTGCGGTACGCCTGTTGCGCCGCCTCCGCTGCTAACGCATATGACGTAAGGCGTGTGCGCTCTGCCTCGATCGGGACTAACTCCGTCTCCAGCTTCGTTATTTCATTTAGATTGGACGCCGCTTCCGCTAGGCGCTCCGCTTGATTTAGCAGCTCCTCAGCTTCAGCTAACTTAGAATTATCTGCAAGAAGCTGGTTTGCCAGCTCGGCTAGAACATCATCGGTCCACGGACGATCCGGGCTTAAAGTGTACCAAGCTGACCGCAGCGATTGTATTCTAAACTCAGTATTTTCAATCTTGCGGTGCAATGCAGTTTGCTCCGATTCCAGCTCCGCTTTCGAGCGCGCATGTCGCTCCAAATCGAGTTGGAGTTCCGCGAGCTTTAGCTGGGATCGTTCGAGTTGAGCTGCGGCATCGGCTCGTCTAAGCGAAACCGCGCTCAGCACTTTCACAGCATAGAGCTCTATGGGCAAACTGTCGTCCAAGTCGCCAACCGACGCCTTGCTCGATAAATCCACTATGGGACCTATAGAGAGCAGAAACGAGACTCGGGCGCAAAAATGATCCAACACCTCCTCCATTTTCGGCCAGCGCTTCAAGCCCAAAGAGCCGATGCGGTCGAAATATGCGCGGCGTCGCTCGCCAAGAGACTCAATTCGGGCTGACAGGTCGGCAACTCGCTTTTCGTTGTCTGCGAATGTCTGAAGCCTCTCCTGAAGTTGGCGCACGGTTGCTTCAGCACTTTCAAGTTCAGTAGCTAGCCGCACGATTTCCGACGATTCTGTTTCGCGCGCTTGATTCAATGCCCGTCTGAGCGCTTCAGCGCTGCCCCAATTGTGGGCACAAACCGGACAGTGCTCCGCATGGGTCAGCATATCGACGATGGATGCCGACAGGTGCCTTAGTTGTGCAAGAGGGCTGGCAAGTCGATCATGAGTCCGCCTGAGCACAGCAGCTTCCGACGCGGCGGCTACTCGCGCCTCTTCAACACTCTGCATTTCGGCGGGAGACGGAGCATTGCGGCGATGCTCCTCAAGTGCCTTCATTAGCGCGAACATCTCCTCCTCTTCCCTAGCCATTTCCGGCCAATCCGCTCTAGCCGAGAGGCCCGCCTGCAAAACGGCGCGGAGGGCCTCAGAAGAGGGCGCCGTTCGTCTCAACATAAGCGCGTCGCGGTAAGGAACAGAGGATTCGGATGAGATGGCCAAGTACCCCGAGAGGGGCTCCGCGAAGGTGTCGGTCGCGCGCCGCAGTTCGTCATATGTCGCTTGATCTACCGAGAGCGACCGTCCTAGTTCCGCTCCCTCAGATTCAGCGGCTTCCGATTGCTCGCGCACGCTCTCAACTTCAGCTTCGATATCCTCCAGTGCCTTTGCGATGCTCCGCGATTTTTCTTGGTCGGAGGATTGTTGGTCGATCAATGCGAAGCGGTTCGGCCAGTCCGCAGCGAGTGACACTTCAGCGGACCTCTTTTCAGTCCAATTTTCTTTTCTCCGAGCGAGTTCGCCTCGGACAAGTGCAATCATCCGCCGAGCGTCTGAGACTGTCAGCTCTGACGTTGCAGAACCCGGATAGGACAAGTTAAGAAGGCTGCTCGCCTCACCGACCCTAGCGAAAGCGCTCGGAAGCAACACTTTTTCGTCTTCCCGCGATTCGGCGCTTTGGCTAGTTCTCCGTTGTTGGAGCGCCGCCGCTCTATTATCGAACAGCGCTTGCTGCTGCTTCACGTACTGATTGATGTTCTTCGCGTAGATTTCCAGCTGACGTTCGGTCTCAATTAGGTGGCCGACCCCCAGCAAGTCAGCAAACAACCGCTCTCGGCTGCCCATTGCCTCCGTATCGGAATCCAGCAGAGCGGCAAGCGAATCACCTGAAAGGAAGCGAGTCCCACGCAACCATATTTGTCGCGAGTGGTTTGCATGCGTCTTGTGAACGTTGGGTTCGGCAGCACTTGGTGCGAGCGTTTCAAAAAAGTCGGAATTGGTTACAACACTGAAGTCTTCGCCACTTCGCCGCCACTCGCACGAAGCTGTCGACCTTACCACGTCGATGGCTTGACCATAGACGTCCATGGAGCCGCTCACACGAGTCGGAGTGTCTTTGGCTGCAAAGTCGCACCGGAAGTCGGAAAGATCGGCGCCCGAATCTTCCAAGCGTTTAATGGAGTTCGTGAGCAACCACTCAGCCGCATCGCATATGGACGTCTTGCCGACCCCGTTTGGTGCATAGACGACCGTTAGTGGCGCAGACAGATCAACGTCGAGACGACCTGGTATGCCGCGAAAGCCCTCAATTCTTATGCTGTTCAGCTTGATCATGGTTTTGAAACGGCCCTTAGCTGCTCAGCGTGCTTTCGAGCGGCATTGGTAGGCTTAAGGTCCTTGATGTCGTCAAGCAGTTCGATTTGCACCGGATCTTGCAGCTTTGGTGTATTGGTCATTCCGGACGATGCCGGCGACGGTGGCAATCCAATGGAGGTGATCTTGAAGATGCGCGACCATCGAAATCCATCGTCCTCTGACTTCGACGGCCAAACGAAATGCTTGCGGCATGCCACAGGGTCTAATTCAGTCGCCCGTACGATTTCGTGCAGCGACCTGTGCGGTTCTTCGTCTAAGACGACTATCAGGTAAGCGTCCACCACGTTACCCGTTTCCCGCTCCCGGCGTATACACTGCGCATCCAGCCAATCTCGGCCTATCTGCACGTTCTTGCGAATGTCTGCTTCTGAGAGGTCCGACCAAACGGCGAGCATCTCAGCATATGGCGAGGTCCAAAGACGGCAACTTGAGGATAGGTCCGGGGCATTGCCGAATTTTTCAATCAGCGCTGGCTTAAAGTTCACTGCCGACGCGAAGTCGTCGATCGACTTTATAAGTTGAACAATATCCGCTTCAATCATTGGGTCTTAACCTCTGCTGTCTTGGCAGCCAGAGTGGCATTTACAGCTTGCAGGCAGCTCGGAACGTCGGCCTCATGCAGATGAACCGACAGATAGTCCATGTCCACTAGGAGAATTCTGCGTTTGCCTTGGGGTTCTACTGCCGAGCGAACATTGGATGGCGGGCTCGAAGTAACGTCGGTACGCCTGCGCGATACTGGTGGCACATTGGCCGCCGCTCCCGTTGCCTTGGCAAACACAATCAACGGCGTAGTTAGATGGACCTCTTCACGCCAGCGTTCTATGGCACGCCACACTACTAGTGCAAAATCTTGGGAACGCCAGACCAACAACTCGATATTATCATTCGCATGAAAGAGCTGTCCTGAGCCGTCCGATGCTTGCTGCCATACTACACCCGCCGCCATACTTAGGATACCGAGCGCCTTTGATCCCTGATCCAGTTCGACCCAGAACTTCGGAATCTGATCGGCAGTTAAGACGGGCAGCGCGTCTCTGCGACCAAGCAGCAAGAGCTGCAGGACCTCATTAGGCTTTGGGTTCACTGTAGAGATCAAATGATCTCTTAAGCTCCGCAAACCCGCAAGCATCGGCGGAGTTTTTGCGGCGGCGGGTATCGTGGCGGGCTCCGACAAGCGTCGAATGAGGCGTAGAAATTCATACTTTGCGGGATCGCTGCAACAAGGAGCAGATAGCCTACCATCTGATGCAATGAGATACCCATGTGTTACCGACCAGATATGCTTGGCAATGGTACTGAACGACCACCGGACAGGCCCTCCCATTACGCAAGCATCTGTAAGACGAGATACTGACGCGTCGATAGTGTCGGTCTGAAAGGGACGAACAGCGTTCATTTCTATCAAACTGGCCTTTCGCTCTCTGGCGAGATACACCCCGCTGTAGTCTCTCCAACAATCTTCAGGCTCCTCGCTGTGGAGGATGTCGAACGCCCAATTGCTGAGACAAACGTTCACGCGGTCCATGTCTATGAAGCGCGTCATGTCGGATATTGCTGTGCGCCACTCTATGTGGCCTTTGTGTTGCGCCAGCAGGCCCGCAACCAGGATTTTACGGCTGTCGGAGCCGTTCGCAGCGAGATGATCCTTGATCTTTCTTGCGATCAGCCGCTCGCCTGAGACGAGGGCGAAGAAGTCAGAGCATATGACGGGATATATGGCGAGGTCGTTCAGCTCGATGCGGAGGAGATTTCGCCCAGTATCAAGAGACTCAATCCTTATCTCACCTCGTTGCTCTGCAGACAACTTCTGAAACGCGATGCACGACGTGAACTGCGCAGGCTGGTGAATCCAACACCACCCACCATTATAGATGCGCCCGGCTGCAGGAGCGGTTTCAGGAGTCCAAACGGCATCTCGACTAGTGACCGACGGGACCTCGGCGACCCAAGACAAGAGCTCTGCACCTGTCATAACCCCGAAGCCACAGATCAAAATAACGGGCGCCGGATAACTGCGAATTGCTTCGTCCACCTGCTGCCAATCGCGAGGGGCGAGTGCAAGTTCCGGAAAGAGCACGACGGCGGGCCTGCCCGCTGTGACTAGTTCTCCCAGCTTTCGGTCACCGGCCAACAAATCCATCAAAGTCGCGAGGACCTCGGGACGCGGTGCCTGCGACGTCAACACCTCGTCGCCGTAAGGGCGGGGCTGCGCCACCACGACGTGGACTTGATCGTTATCTAGCCAGTTAACTGGAAAGGTTTTGACTGTAATGGACATAATTTAGTTGTTAGGAACAATGTTGCATCTTGACCGTGTACCATCCGAACTGATGGCGCAAGCCCTGTCATTCTTGTTCTAAAGTTTCAAAGCTGTTGTTTCCATGCGTGGATGACCTCTCGCCAGAGCCACTCTCATGACGATTGAATAGGCTGGGAAGCGCTCAGCTTCGCGATGATCACGGCATTGCGCTCGTTTCGCTCCCGCTGGGCCTCTTGGATTTTGGCCACCACTTCCTGGAACGATTCTTTGGGCAAGTAGTGCTCAGGACGCTCCGGCCGAGGAATTTTGTATTGGTGGCAAAGCGCGTCGATCAAATCGAGAGCCTTCAGACCGAGCTTCGACCAGTGCTCCTCACGATACTCATAGTATTCCCAATAGTCCGGCGGGAACGAATCTTCCGCCGTTGCGGCAAGGCCCTCTTTGATACCATCGAGCCTGTTCGGCATCGAGAGCACCTCATACATCAGACTTCGCGGAAGCGCCTTGTAGTCCCCGTCTGCGGGAAGCGTGAGCGTTGGATCGGACACGGTGCTTTCGAGGAAGCCTTCGCCGTCCTGCATGAGCGGGTCATGGACTGCACTGTAACAAGCGCCCACAAGCGTATCCAACACGAGCACGAGACGCATAGCGAGGTACTCTGCGTCCTTACGGTTCTTTGTCGCTGCGAACCTCGCCTCTTTGGCCCAAGCTACCAAGGTGGCTGTAAGTTGACCGATGACGGCAATCGCACCTCCCAATGCCACTCTGCCCACGTCCGACTGCCAAAATTCGAGCATTGCTTCTCCGGTCCGCTGTCTTCTAGTCACTCGGCACAGCCGCGCGAGATCACCTGTGCTCCACCTGTAGGGCGCGCTTCTGCCATGTAACAAAGGCAATGGACTTGCCCCGACCGCTGTTATTCCATGCGCCGCCGTAGGCAAGAATGCGCCGATCAACCGTGATCAGGCCTCGGACCTGGAAGCCAAGGTCAACCATCCCCAATTCCTCACCGGAATTAAAGTCTAAGGCCATCAGCTTGCCGTCTTCGGTGCCAGCACACACAGTGCCGTCCGCGAGCACTGCGACCGCAGCGTATTCGGCGGTTGTCGTCGCGCCGATCAAACGGCTGTAGATGCCTTGCCCGAGATTCACGTGAGCAACACTCCCCGGTCCGCATACGATTAGAGTGTCGTTATCGACGACCGCCATATCCTTGATCATGAAATTAACGGGGATACGCCGAAGAACTTCCAAGTCCTCATCAACCAATAGAACCTCCTCTCTGGAGGCAACCAGCAACTGCTCCTTTCCTCGTGGCTTGAGCTTCTGGATATGGCGACTGACTTTGGCACTTCGCACCTGAGATAGGTTCGCTACCTTCTCCCAGCGCCGCAATGTGCCGTCCCGAGAGCCTGTGATTACTTCGCCCTCAGAGAGCGCTCCCCAAGGCATAACTGCGACAGCGACCACGTTCTCCCGATAGGGCGCTCGTTCTGAGACTACGCGGCCTATCGAGGGAAACAATTCAAGACCTTCAGTCGTACCGGCCGCTACCCAGTCTTCGAACACCACGGCATCGTTGATTGTATCGCCTGACTTGGCTTGGTCGACCAATCGCATCGTTGAAGTGTCGAGCAGCAACCGCGTTCCATCCCGCCCGCACAGCGTCGCCAGCTTGTCACGCACTAACGTTCCACACAGGATTGGGCTGCTCGACAAAGCTGTCTGTTGTTTTAGGTCGATTGCCATCTCGGGCGTAGGTTGATCTCCAAACACCCGGGTTAAGAACGAGCTAACTAGGCGCGTGAAACGCCCGCCTGTTTCCGAGAGCTTTGACAGCTCTGCTAGGAAGTCCTTTGACTGCGCGTAGACCTTCTGCAACTGCCGCCCGAGAGCAGCCAATTCGGCGAGTACACGGTCAGCACCATCATTCAGAAAGCGGAAGATACCCTGAAAAATGACGTTTTGTTCTAGCGACAGTTTGATGTTGAAGACACTTGCGCTCAGGCGCTTCACGTTCAGTTTGGCATTCTTCAAAAATTCCAAATTCACATTCAGATGGTCAACGCGAAAGATGTTTATCTCGATTGACCGCTGGGTAATTTGGGCTTGAGTGAGAACCTCAGTGGCGACGGCGCGCAAGTCCTGAACTTCACCTTCTAGGGCAGCGGACGATACGCGGGGCCCCTCACGCAAGCGCGTCAGGTGGCTCTGGGCCTCGACTAGTTCGCTTCTCTCCAGCTCACGAAGAGCCCTGTCAAAGTCCGCATATAGTCGGTCCAATCCTCCGAGCACCTGATCCACTGAGTGCTCTGCTTCTGGATTGTCCCCCTTATCTCTCAGATTTTGCCGAAGATCATAGAGACCATCGCGAAGCAGCAAAATCCTTTCAAGGTCGTCGGTGGCCCACTGATCTGGCTCTAGGCTGACTGCGTCGCAGAGAGCATTCAAATCTGTTTGGTCGAGATACGGGGCGAGAGGAAAGTTAAGCCCACGCGTCACTTGAGCGATGCTCTCCGCATCCTCCCGCACTCGATTGAACAGCTGGTCTCGAACGTCCATGGGGAATCACCCTATGATTCACGCCATCATACCATGGCCGGTACTCTGCCCGTGTGGGTTGTCCAGCTATGCAAAACGGAATCCCCGTGATTCCCAAATGTAGGTCGCCACCTCAGCACGCTCTCTGTTACAAATTGATCTAACGTTCGTTACATCGATTTGTGTTTGCGAGGCTGAGCTATGGCTGAAGGCAAATTCGTCTCCTATCTGCGGGTGTCCCGCGACAAGCAGGGCAAATCTGGGCTCGGCCTTGAAGCCCAGCGGGCAGCCGTGGAGAGCTACCTAAACGGTGGCCGATGGAAGGTGCTTTCCGAATACGTCGAGGTAGAGAGCGGCAAGCGCAACGACCGGCCAAAGCTCACGGCGGCTCTGGCCCATGCCAAGGTCGCAGGTGCGAAACTCGTCTTTGCCAAGCTGGACCGGCTCACCCGCGACGTTGATCTCCTTCGGGCGCTGGCCTCCAGCAATGTGGACCTTGTGTTCTGCGACCTTCCCCAAGTGCCTCCAGGTGCAATGGGGCGATTCCTGCTCACTCAGATGGCCGCCGTCGCTGAGCTGGAGGTCGGTCTCATCGGTGAGCGCACCAAAGCTGCCCTTGCGGCGGCCAAGGCGCGCGGCGTGAAGTTAGGCAATCCCAACGGTGCCCGTGCGCTCCGGGGAAAGCAGGTAGGCAATGCGAAGGCTGTAGAGGCGCTCAAGCGCGGCGCGGTGCAGAGGGCTACCGACCTTAAGGGCATCGTGGATGACATCAGGGGCTCTGGGATCACCACGGTACGCGGGATCGCTGATGAACTTCACACGAGGGGCATTAGGGCTCCTCGGGGAGACGTGTGGCATCCGACTGCCGTGTCCCGCCTTCTCAGCCGCATCGACGCTAAATAGGAGAAATCGCTATGTACGGCTGGCGTTCGAGCTTATTTGCCTGCGACGGTCGCGGGAAGCCTTCGGGGGAACATGCGAGCCAATGGGTCCCATCTCGTCCCATGGGACCCTTTTTGAACATCATTGACGATGCGGTTTCAAGTTCCTTCGGTTAAAGGCTGCTGCCGCCGCCGAGCTTACGGCTGCAATGTGTGCCACGGGGATTTGCATCCATCTCGCATGGTCGCGGCTGCTCACGTTGTTAGGAAGCCCATCGGTCACCTCCGCATGTGTCAGCGAAGGTCGCAAGTAGCTGCCAGAGAGTAATCTATTAGTACGAGCGCTGATCTGCTTCATTCCGAGCCTCACATGAAGGAGCGCCCGGTGCCTAATGAACTTCAAGACCAATTTCACGAGCTATCATCTCGGCAGCGAGTTTTAGTTCTGCGTTTCGTCACGGCAATTCAAGTGCTGCAGACGCTCTACTACCACCTCACCACCGATCAAGCGTACACGTTCTTGGCGGTTTGGGCTGAGGAGGGACTTCCCGTGTCTGTGCTGGCGCGCCGCTGCGGTATTAAACCGGTCACTGTTTCAATGCACCTGCGTCGACTAACTTCGCGTGTCATAAGAAGTAAACCTGGTTTCGACCTTCTTACTGTCGTCGATGATAGGCTAAGTGATCTACGCTTACGTCACGTTTTTCTGACGGAGCGCGGGCATCGCCTCGCCTCTCGCATGATTGAGGTCATGCAAGACAATCCAAGGAAGCGAATTGGCCCGATGGGTGAATTGTTTTTTGAGGATGAGGTCCAAGGCTCCATTTGGCCGGAGGAAGCAAGCGATGCTTCGCACTCGCAATGAACTTCTGCGACGCAGGCACTCCGGTTTTGGATGACAGCCCGAGCGGCTTAGACGGTCCGAGATGTGCAAGCGCGAAAGGGTCCCATACACGACCATGGGACCCTTTTTGCTCCTCCGTTGCGACCCGATTTCAAGTTCCTCGGCTTTAAGCTGCCCCCGCCACTGCCGAGGTAACAGCAGCAGTGTTCTATTTCAGCCAAAAGAACCTAAAGTGATGCTTTTTCAGTAGCTTAGTCGGTAAGCGTCAGGGGGTTTAGAGAAGGGCGCATCTAAAACGACTTGACCCGCGCCCACCTGAAACCCTGCTGCCCAGCAGCAACGTTCTCGACAATCATGCGAAGGACAATACTTTGACCGACAATCATCCGAAGCCCAAGAAAGAATCCACGACTACCCGCAAACTCAAGCCTCGCAAGAAGTCGCTTCGCACCAAGGGCTCCCCACGGGTTACCCGCGCCACCTCAGACCGTCTCAAGGAGCTTTGGGCGACGCCCGAATTTCGCGAGCGCATGAAGCAGCGTGACAAAGACCGCATCGATGCTGCTAAAAACAATCCTGCTGCCTTCAGCAGACTAGGTATCCCCGATGGCATGAAGCGTGCCGAGGCCATGCGTATATGGACTCAGGCTAACGCGTTGGCCGATAAGTTCATCGCGGCCCTGAAGAAGACCGGCGAAATACTTGATGATCCCGATGCAGCAACCGTGTTGTACAAGGGCTTCCGTGTGCCCGCGACGGATGACGGGCTGGCTGAGGTGGCACTACGACAAGCCTTCGTGCTCGCTGTAGGCCCGACGTCTCCTCACGTGAAAGCCAAAGCTCTCAACATCGTCCTCACTTACACACGCGCCAAGCCCGCCAATAAGTCCAAGCTACTGCTGGGCGAAGTGACGGAATTTCTTGACGCAATCTCAAACGAAAATAGCTGAATGCGACAAAGGCTTTGAAATGACGGCCGCGCTCAGAGGCCAACCTTCGCACCGACAGGCTTCCATGGGCACCCTTGCCCCGAAGAAAACCGATGATCTCTTTGTCGCCCAACGTTCCATCAGGGACCTCAGGAAGCCCTGCGGACGTCACTGGTAAGCCCTAGGTCTTGTGGCGCCTTGCTCCTGATGAGACCGAAGGGGCCTAGGTGACTCCTAGAAGCTGGCTAAGGCGCTGGAGAAGCGATCACCCACATAGCAAATCAACTTATCTCAACCCGTAGCTGCGTCCATGAGGGATGACAGCCATAGCCGGGCACTGCCGACATCAAGATGCCAAGTGCCCCGATCCCAATGGGGGGCCAACTTCTAAAGAAATATCTTTTAGAGACCTCACCCCCATTAAATTCTCAGACAAGTTCCAAAATTATGACAGCCTACATCGGCCTACACGAGCAGTATGCTCTCGTGCCGCCGCAGACCTTCGTCGAAAGGTTCACCCAAAGGTGGACTGAAGAGTTCGACATGCCTGCCAGTGAGCCCCTAAGAAAACTCTGGCGCACTATGGCAAATACCTACCAACAATCAATTATGTCTACCGCTCAAGGTCAGCCAAGCCGCTGGCGTGTTCTCCAACCGCCTACCGGCTCAGGGAAGACCATGGGAGCTGTGGTGTACTCTGGCCTTCAGGCTGAGCATAACGCCTCCGCTGCACCCTGTGCGAAGCCTGTCGGAATTATGATTGTAGCACGCCTCAAAGCTCAGGCTGATGAGGTGGTGTCCGATATCAACGCTTACGTCGGCCGGCAGGTCGCTGTTGCGGACCACACGGACCACAGGGCTACTCGCGAGCGACTATGGGCGAGCGACGTTGTCGTTATCACGCACGCGGCTTACACGAGTGCTAAGAAGACGCTCTCGGGTTTCAGTGCAGGCCGGTGGCACGACCTGACGCATTGGCGAGGTGGAAGACGTCTTCTCACAATCGTTGACGAAGCGTTGGCCAACGTCGTGGAACATAGCCAGCTAAAGCTCGACGAGTTAAGCCGCACCATTGGGCACATTACGCAAGAAATGCGCCTGTCTCACCCGACTGAGGTTAAGGCCTTAGAGATCCTGCGCGAGAGCATGCTGTCCCATGCCGCGGCCAATGATCGCTTCGGTGTAGGCACGGCACTCGCATGGGAGGCCGGGTCCAGTCCGGCTATTGCGGACCTTACCGCGCTGCGCGCCGACATGCGCAATCTTCGATACGACAAGATCAACGGAAAGGACGACGAGAACGAGCGTCAGAGGTTAGCTCAACGTTTTGACAAGACGCTGGCGTCCGCAGAGGCCCTATTGGATCAGTACGCCTTCATGACTCTGCAAGGCGTCCAGCACTCTCTCAACTCTTCAGCGTTAACCGTACCGTTGGAGCTGCCCGGGCCTGTCGTGCTGGACGCAACAGCCGGCGTTGATCTGATGTATGACCTAATGGAGGACCGTGCGGACATCATTCCAACCCCAAAAGGTGTTCGCGACTACAGCAACGTGACGCTCCACGTCGCGCGCACCGAACGCATCGGGAAGTCTGCGATGGAAGAATTAGCCGGCCCACGCTTCGCAGCGTTGCAAGCAGATATTTCCTCACGTCTGTCGCCTGAGCGGAAGGTGCTGTTTTGCGTACACAAGAATGTGGAGCATCTCGTGCCGACCCATGCAGACCTTGGCGTCGCTGAAGCTCAAGCTGCACATTGGGGTGCCGTCGATGGAACTAACGCGTTCAAGGATTTCGATACGGCTGTGATCTTTGGATTGCCCTTCCGCGACCACGTGTGGGGCACAGGCGTCTTCTTTGCGTTGCAGGGTGTTCAATGCGACGACTGGCACGACAACCCAACCTGGAAGCAGCACGAAAATGTCCGCGAACTTTTGCAGCGTCGCCATCTGGCAGCATCAATCATCCAAGCTGTAGGTCGCGTTCGTCTTCGGAAGGTAATCGACGAGCAAGGCCGCTGCGCTTCGACGGATGTGTTCATCGTTCTGCCAAAAGGTGAACGCGGAACCGAAATACTCGAATACATCCGGCAAGAGTTGCCGAATGTCTCGGTGCAGAGTTGGGCTTTCGAACCGGACGGTCCAAAGGTCCGCGTGAAACTATCGGGACTTCCACAAGAGCGCTTGGTCACCTTCATGAGCAATCGCAATCCTGGGCGTACCTCCATGAGCGTGATCGGCCGCGAGTTTGGCCTGAAGCCCCAGCAACGAAAGGATCTGCAAAAGGTACTCCGTGACGAAAACCACCCAACTACACTTGCACTCAGGACGGCCGGCGTAATCTACGGGTCAGAAGGCAAAGGACGAGGAGCGAAGAGCTTCCTCATGAAGTCAGCAGCTTAGTCTCTCACGAACAATGGCCGCACACAGGTTCCTTCTCTGGAGCCCGCGTGCGGCCATCTTTTACTAAAAGCGAACGCGTTTCAGCGTGACGCGGTGCTCTGGACCTTGATTGTCTTGGTTCCGCGTACACGCCTCGCATCCGGCCGGACACGCGACAGGTCCAAGCCGGGATAAGAAACTTTGTCGATCGCTTCTTTGAGAACTTTCGCGCCCCAACGCTCCAGCATGCGCTTGGCACCGTAGGTGCGGCCAACAGACTTCCCGCTGCTGCGGCCGGTGAGAGCATCACGCAGCTCTTCATCGGGCGTTGTGCGCCTGAGCGCGTCCTGAAAGCCGTGACGGAAGCTATGGAAAACTTTACGGGAGTCCTTGAGACCCACGTGATTGCGAAGGTAACGGCCCCACCATTTTGACCAAGCACTCAGCGAACCCTTGTGTTGAGGAGCAACAGACGGAAAGAGCCACGCTTGCTCACCCTCCTTGCGTCTTGCTGTCACGTACTTCAGGAAGCCGAGAGCGACGAGTTGGGGATGCACCGGCACCACACGCTCGGAAGTTTTCGTCTTGAGCCGCCTCCCAGCCTTGGTGTCTCGAAGAAACCACATGAGCGGAACGCCCGCCTCCTCGTCCTCACGAATGTCGGAGACACGAAGGCCCGCGTATTCGGCCTGACGCGCGCCAGCGAACAATGCGAGAAGCGGCAACCACACACCTGCGTCGCCCTTGGCCCCTGTAGGCAGCTTGTGTTCGGTGAAGAGCGGTGCGTCAAAGATGATCTGGAGGTCGCAGGCGTCGAATGGCTCTCGCTCCGACTGCTCCTCATCGAGCCGCATCTCATCGAATGGGTTCGACCACAGCATATCGTCGGGAACCAAACCATGATGATGGCCCCATCCGGCTATCGCTTGCACGGCTCCAAGTTGCTTGTTCACGGTCCCCGGGGACACCTTGGTGACCGTTGGGTGCGTGCGACCGTATTCGCTCAGCTCGGGTAACGATGCCTTCAGCAACGCGCCTCTGCGTATCTTGGGGACTAACTGAAGGGCTTCGCGAAAGGCCCGAGCGTGAGACCGCCGCATATCCGAGATGGCAACATTGCCGTGCAGTTGGATGAACATTTCCACTGCTCGCCCATATTCGTGCTCCGTACCCTCTGGCCTCTCCCGTTCCTTTTTCCACCCCTCAAAGGCCTCCCTGAGCGTGCCGGAGGCGCTGTGCGCTGTGACTTCACCTAGCTGCGGGGTCGGTATCGGCTCGCCAGAATTCCGCTGCTTGATGTCCTTGAGGCCTCTCACGCGTGCAGAGAGCACCGCCATTCCTAGCCGTCTGTACGACTGGCTTTTGCTGTCCAAGTTCAGTTGGAATTCGTCTAGCAGCTCTTCCAGATCGAGGCGCACATGAGTGACGTCGCCTTTGGCCAAGGCAGCCATTGCGTCTGGCAAATCCTCGGATAGTGCGTGCGTTCGCTTGAATACCTCGCGGTCGGAGAGACCAGCCTCGGGGAGTTCGCCCACATTGAACGGGGTGTTGAACTCGATGCCTGCCGCAGCGAGCTGCTCGGCAACGCTTTGGAAGATTGGCTCAGAGCCTGTGCCCTCCTGTCGTTCCTCCTCGTCGGCAGCCAAGACCGAAGCATAATAGAATTCGGCCATTCGCTTTATCTGCGCATCGGAGAGCGACGATATTACAGGACGCTCCTTGAGTAGTGCCTCGGCACCGGCCAGTGTCCGATTGAAGTCTGCCAAGACGTGCGTGGCAGCAACGTTCGCCTCCCTCAGCACCTTAGTGCCGAGGGATTTCTTGAGAAAGACCTGCTTGGGTTTCTCGGAATTGAGGAGGCGTGCGACTGCTTCTTGGAGGCGTTCAGGCACCTTCCGCTGAGCGTAGTACGTCCCGTGTCTGTCCTTGATCAGTCCCATCAACGCGCGCATCAAAGCTACGACCTAGTGCTACCACCGGAGCGCAGTCAAAGCCATGATTTGCGTGATGTTTTTGAAATCTCAGCGCTTCTAGAGCCGCTGGCGCTCCCTAGGGGAATCTACCCCCTGTTTCAGCCTTGAGAGGGCTGCGTCCTGATCGCTAGACGAATGGATCTAAACCATCGAGCAGCTAAATTTGCGATCTCATCAACTCATTACAGCGACTTCTGCGTCCGGCACGTGGTAGATCTACCACATCTAGCCCATTTGAACTTACACACATGGTAGGTTCATTGGGGGATATAAGCGTCCGACCTTTTTCGCATGATGGATGTGAGCGATGCCGGAAGCCACCTTACAGAAGATGATCGGCGCGATCACCATCTTGATCAGCTTGATCAGCTTGATCAGCTTGATCAGCTTGATCAAGCCGTCGCCGAGCGCCTTGACCTAAATTAGTCGCGAGACGGTGACAGTAGCGGACGAGGACACCGATCATGATCGCGATCAGCACCTGGACATAAAGGAGCTTGTACCAGGGTCGAGACGCCCGCGCGGCGGCCGCAGTTCCGATCTTGTCATGATTTTCCTCCCCCAATACGAACTCGCATATCTGACCGCCGCGCGTTGAGAGGCGACCGACATCACACGAGCGGCCAGCTTGTCCGATTCAAGACGACGATATCGGAAGTCCGACAATCGGCAACGTCAGCCAAAGCAGGCAGTTACGCGTTTTCGCTGGCCATGCAAGGCGCTCACCAGATTCGGCGAGCGGCACGCCGATTGCTGGGATCCGGAGCAAACCCGCCGCTGCCAAAGTGCTCGCAGCGGCCCCGTCTCAGGACTGCCCGATGAGCCGCGCTCGATCGACCCCGATTAAGGCACTGATGCCGCTTGTGCTCGGAAGTGAACAGTCGGCGAACATCAATGTCACGGTTGCCGCCGAGTTCACCGAGCCGGCCGGGGACATCGCATCCTTCAAGCAGAAATCCGGACAGAGGGCCGTGTTCGGCGCGAGCCGACAGCTTTATAGCCAAATCACGCAAGGCTGGTCGTGACAAATGATTCTCACGGCCGACGATTCCCACCCGAAGAAATTGGTCGAGGATGGTTTTGCTGTACGTGAAGGCCGGCTCACCTACGCTAGCGGCAACCTGGTGCTCTGGAGCAGGACGGCGAAGTTCGTGAACGGCTTCGACACGTTCAGGACGTCATCTATCCTAAAATTACAGATCTGCAACTCCGCCGCGGCGCTCTATGGCGCTGCGGTGGAAGCGATGAAGGCCATCGACGCCTATGAGGGCATGCAACCGAAGCTGGTCGAGGGCGCAACCATCACGCAGGCCTACCAATTCGTCAAGACGGTCAATGCCGAGCTCAGCGCCGCCCCGCTTCCGCAACTCGCAGACAGCAAGAGCGTTTCGCGCTGGCTCGTGCCGCAGGAGTTTGTGACCCGATCTTCCAGAACGTGTTGCGATTGCAGACTGACGCCGATAACCGAGCGACGCGCGCCTGAAGGTCCCGGTAGCCTACGCAATTATTACGCGAGCATGACAACGTGCTCGAATACTTGAATTTGACGCGCATGGATGGCTTTTCACCAGAAGTCTGGCAGTCCCTCGGGCTCACGATCGAGCTCGCGAGCGTGACGACCGTGATCCTGCTGATCATTGGCACGCCGCTCGCGTGGTGGCTAGCGCGCTCGAAGAGCCTTTGGACTGAGGCGGTGGCCACGATCATCGCGCTGCCACTGGTGCTGCCGCCAACAGTACTCGGTTTTTATCTGCTCGCCCTGCTCGGCCCGAACGGCCCGGTCGGCCTTCTCGCCGCTCTCTGGGGCGGGCGCACGCTGGCCTTCACCTTTGCGGGGCTCGTGGTCGGATCGGCTTTGTCCGCGCTGCCTTTGGTGGTGCAGCCCATCCGCAATGCCTTCGCTACCATAGGTGACCGCCCGCTGGAGATCGCGGCCACTCTGCGCGCCTCGCCCTTATATGCCTTCTTCACGGTCGCCCTGCCTCTGGCGCGACCGGGTCTTCTGACAGCCGCCGTGCTTGGCTTTGCGCATACGATCGGCACGTTCGGCGTCGTGCTGATGATCGGCGGCAACATTCCTGGGCGCACCAAGGTGCTGTCGGCCTTTCTCTTCGACTTTGTCCAACAATCGCGCTGGCGCGAAGCAAGCTGGCTTGCCGGCGCCATGGTGATGTTCGCCGTTGCGGTAGTCCTCACTTTAACCTTGATTGACAAATACAGCAGAAGGAGGAGCACGTGAGGACAGCCACACCGGGCCGGATTGAAATTGCCTTCAGTGGCAGTATCGCTAGCTTTCCACTCGATACGCAATTCAGCGTACCGGCCAAAGGCGTGGCGGCGATTTTCGGCCCGCCAGGCTGCGGCAAGACTGCGGTGGCGCGCTGCATCGC
The DNA here is from genome assembly GCF_013114835.1 of Bradyrhizobium archetypum. Lineage (GTDB taxonomy): Bacteria > Pseudomonadota > Alphaproteobacteria > Rhizobiales > Xanthobacteraceae > Bradyrhizobium > Bradyrhizobium archetypum. The sequence continues at coordinate 96,799 of NZ_JAAVLW010000001.1, forward strand.
CGGCCTCGAGCATTTGCCGGCCGGCTTCTGCGCCATCGATGGCGACGTATGGCAGGACGAGACTACCTTCCGCCCACCGCATCTGCGTCCCATCGGCTATGTGTCTCAGGACGCTAGCCTTTTTCCCCATTTGTCGGTCAGGCGCAACTTGCTTTATGGTGCGCCCAAACCCAAACCGATGCCGATCGCGTTTGATGAGGTGGTCGAACTGCTCGACCTAGCGCCGCTGCTCGACCGCTCTCCCTCGCATCTCTCCGGCGGGGAGCGGCAGCGCGTAGCCATGGGTCGCGCGCTGTTGTCTCAGCCCAGACTGCTTGTGATGGACGAGCCGCTTGCTGCGCTCCACAGCCGCGCCAAACGTGAGATTCTGCCGTTCGTCGAGCGCCTGCCCGAGAAGCTCGCGCTGCCGATGATCTACATCGGCCACGACATGGCGGAGATCGAACGCTTTGCCGATTATCTCGTTTTGATGGAGCGCGGCATGGTAACCGCGGCTGGGCCGCTACATGTCTTGCAGAGCGATCCTACGCTGCCGCTTGCGACTAGCCACGAAGCCGCCATCAGCCTTGATGCCGTGGTGAGCGGCTATGATGGGCGCTATGGGCTTCTTATTCTCCGCCTTAAAGGTGCGCGCCTGTTGGTGCCGGCCCCGCCGCTTGCACCCGGCGTGCACCAACGGCTGCGCATCGCCGCCTGCGACGTCAGCGTCGCGCGCGAAGCGCCGCGCGCGGGCTCCATCCTCAACGTCTTTCCGGCGCGCATCAGAGCCTGTTTGTCGCTCGGCACGGCTGAGATCACGCTGGTTCTTGCGCTCGGCACCGGGGGCTCGGGCGCGGAGATTATGGCGCGCATCACGCGTTTCTCCTTTGATTCGCTAGGGCTCAAGGATGGAATGGACGTATTCGCCCAGCTCAAGCACATCTCGCTACTCTCGGCCTCTGAACCGCCACCGCAAACCATATCAGCTTCCACGCCAACAGCAGAACCTGGACAGGCAAGCGCCGCGGCGTGCAACGAGAAGCTCGGCACGAGAGGCGAGCGGCATCATCTTAAGCCTCCACTCTTGTAGTACCACGCGTGTGCGGTTGAAGACGCCGATATCGGAAGCACGACAAGCCGACCCAGCTATTCGACAGGGCACGCTGGCAGCTATGCGCGTTTTACTGTCGTCAACCAAGGCCGCGCACCATTTTCCTGAACGGCACGCGGATTGCTGGGATGAGGAGCTAAAGAGCCGCGATGGCCAAGCCCATCGCAGCGGCCCCGTCCCAGGAATTCCCGATGACGCTTACCCGATTGATCCTGATCAATTCAATTCTGACGCTGCTTGTGGTCGGAAATGCAGAAGCGGCAGAGATCGATGTGGCGGTCGCTGCGAACTTCACCATGCCGGGCAAGGAGATGCAGCGTCGTTTAAGCAGAAGACCAGACGAGGCCCCGTTGAGCTTTGGCGCGAGCGGACAGTTTTACGGCCAGATCACGCAAGGGTCGCCGTTTGAGGTGCTTCTCTCGGCCGACGATGCCCGCCCGAGCAAACTGGTCGAGAACCGTGTCGTGGTTCCGCAAAGCCGCTTCACCTGTCCGATCGGCAACCTCGTGCTGTGGAGTTCGACTCAGAAGTTTGTGAACGACGCGGAGACCTTCGCCACACTGTCGATCTACAATCCGGCGGCGGCGCTTTACGGCGCAGCCGCGGAGCACGCTGTGAAAGAGCTCGGCACCTGTGAGTCGACGCAGCCGAACGCGGGATTCTCGCGTCTTTCTGGGACGGACGCACCCTCCCCTTCACCTTTGCAGGGCTTGTGGTCAGATCGGTTTTGTACGGGCTGTCCCTTGTGGTGCAGCCGCTTCCGAACGCCTCCGTGGCCAAGCTGGCTTGCCGTCGGCATGGTGACGTTCGGGCTTGCGGTAATCTTCGCCGCAGCGTTGATCGAGAAGCGCATCGCAAGGAAAGCACGTGAGGACAGCCACACCAGAGAGGATTGAAATCCCTTCAGCGATAGGCTTGCTAGCTTTGCGATCGATGCGCAGTTCAGTGTACGGGCCAAAGGTGTGGCGGCGACCTCCAGCACGGCGCGCATGATGCGCCGCTACCTATACGCTAAGGCTCAACTATGGAATTGACGTATTCGCCCAGGTCAAAGGTCGTCTCGCTGGTTTCACCACCTCTGAACCCTAGGGCATCGCGCCATCTACGCCAGCAGTAGATACTGGACAGGCAGGCGCCGCTGTGTGAAACGAGCCAAGAGGATTAAGCCTATGATCGCCAACCTTGCCGAGATCGATCCCAAGCGCGTCGCGGCAATCCTCTACAGGCCGGAACAAGACGCGGATAGACTGCTCGGCGACTTCACCCAGGATCTCGCGCGGCAAGGCGTGCGCGTCGGCGGCATCGTCCAGCGAAACTTCAAGGGCGCAAACGGCACGAAACCATGCTAGCGCTCGACGTTTCTCCAGGAAGGAGGCGTCCGGCCAGGGCCTGCGAGGAATTTGCTGATGCGATCATTGCTGGCGTGCCGCTCCTCACCGCTGTTCCCGAAAAATACCATGCCGCCTGCGGACTTTCACCGGAGATGTCGGCACGACGCTGCTGTGCTAGCGACAGATCGTGGAGGGACGGTGGCGCGACATCGCCCTGCGCCTCCGCGCATCCAGGCGCATTCCATCCCGTTAGCGGCTATTTACTGATCATCAGATCCGACAGCTTCATCACGGCGGGAGGACATCCACAATTTTGACCCGAGAACGTCCGCGGCGGCCTCGATCTTGGCGAATGCAGCGACGCGCCAAGGCCCGTAGCCGCGAATTCAACGCCGATGAGGTAGTTAAAGAGTTGCTGATGGACGCTGTGTTGCAACAGTTTGGGGCACCGCCTTTGGCGACCCCGCCGGCGTACGTCTCTCCTACGGCATCGAAATTACCGTCGAACATTTCGGCCCGCGCATGCGTCGGAATAGCAGCGAGGCTTATTGTTCAATTCCCGCTGCCGAAATGTTTGCTGTCCTCGGGGAGAGCGCCGATAACTCAATTCCCCAAAGCCGTCCGGATCGCCGTTACATCGCCAATGACAGACGCGATGTTATAGGAGGGCTTGGCGCGCTTGACATCGACCTCTGTGCTCGCGTTGAACGTGAAGTCTCTTCTCACACGAGGGCCATGAGCGAGCCTTGACCTCCCAGAAAGCGAGCCGCTGATGCAGCGAAGCAATCCATCGTGCGGCAGAAGGAGAGAATAGATTAGTTCGTCGCTCCGCTCCCCGCAATGATGAAGAGAGAGCGCAGCCGCGCTACGGCCGCATGAACATGAAATCCGTCGCTGGATCGCAATTATCGGCGACGAAGCGCAGCTCCGACTGAACGTCGTCGACTGGCCGGATCTCGAGATATTTCGTGACCACACAACTAAGCAGCGCGCGGCAAACGCTGTCAGTCCCAAGACCTGCGCCCTCCGCCTCCGCAATGGCGGCGGAAAAATGACGTGTCGCGATTTCAGTTGCTGACATCCGTACCTCCCAATTCTTCCAGATCACTCCTTATGCCTAAAAGCATCTACGCTGCCTTTGATCCTGGTCAACGAATCTGGCTCGAGCTCGCTCGGCTACTAGCCCCGATTCGGCATCGATCAAAACAAGGTCAGTCCCAGCTCCCGCTCCACCTCACATCAGCGCGTGCGCGTCGTGAGGGCGACCAGTGGCTTGGCGGAACATTGCCGCGCGCGCTGAGTTCATCTTAATTAAGCGCATTCTTTTGGCATTATAGCACACCCGAGCAGTTGGGCTAATCGTTCAGAGGCGCGCAACCGGTCGAGCATGGCAACATGCTCAGTTATTGAAGCAGGACGGCAGGACCATTCAATCGAAACCATGCTGTTGAGTTGCCTCCATGACGAGCATCCGATTGTTGCATTTCCGCCAGTTGAATCGCGAGATTACCTGGCATATCGCTTGCTTCGCCTGAGGCCGGAATCATCGGTTTCCGCGCGAAGCAATCTTGTGAGGACAATATGCTTGGAATTGGAAGTAAGTTGCCGTCGTTCGAAATCACAGGCGTGAAGCCCGGTTTTCATCTGCACGAGGAAAACGGGCAGAGCGCGTTCGAGACGCTGACGGAAAACAGCTTTCCTGGAAAATGGAAAGTCATCTTCTTCTACCCCAAGGATTTCACCTTCGTCTGCCCAACCGAGATCGCGGAGTTTGCGCGGCTATCGAAGGATTTCGCCGACCGCGATGCGGTCGTGCTAGGCGGTTCGACCGACAACGAGTTCTGCAAACTCGCTTGGCGGCGCTCGCACAAGGACCTGCAACATCTGCCAATCTGGCAGTTTGCCGACACTAAGGGCGGGCTGGTCGATGGCCTTGATGTGCGTTCGCCCGACGGCGTCGCCTATCGCTACACATTCGTCGTCGACCCCGACAATACGATCCAGCACGTTTACGCGACCAATCTAAATGTCGGCCGCAGCCCGAAGGACACGCTGCGCGTGCTGGACGCGCTACAGACCGACGAACTCTGCGCCTGTAACCGTGAGATCGGCGGCGAAACCCTGAAAGTTGCTTGAGGCATCATGTCGATTGAACAGCTAAAGGACCAGACCCCCGATTTCGCCAAGGACGTCAGACTCAACTTGGCGTCGATGATGTCGGATGAGACGCTATCACCGCAGAGCAAATACGGGCTGTTGCTCGCCACCGCGATCGCGGCGCGCAATCCCGTGGTGATCGCCGCAGTGGAATCTGAGGCCGCCGTCGTAATGACGCCGGCCGCGGTCGCGGCGGCGAAATCCGCGGCCTCCATGATGGCGATGAACAACGTCTACTACCGCTTCGTTCACCTCGTCTCCAATCCGGAATACAAGACGATGCCGGCGCGGCTGCGCATGAACGTGATCGGCAATCCCGGCGTGGACAAAGCCGATTTCGAGCTGTGGTCGCTTGCGGTAAGCGCAATCAACGGCTGCGGTGCCTGCATGGACGCTCATGAGAAGGCGCTACGGGAAGCCGGCGTCAGCTCGGCTGCCATCCAAACCGCAGTCCGCTTTGCCGCGATCGTGCAGTCGGTTGCGGTTGCGATCGAAGCGGCCGGCACGGCGTGACCCCAGGCGGTGGAGTGATCCACCCCCTCCGCGCTCTTGTCGAGGGTATTCTGGATTCAAAATCCGGCTGATAATCCAACAATTTCAAGGCGCATTTGGAAAAAGGCGGCACCCTCAGCAATTTCACTAGCTTGGCAGCCGTCTCCAAATGAAAACAGCGCGTCCGGGCTGGAGCGCAGTTCGCGGCGCCTACCGTGAGACGAGGCCTTCCAATTAGGGATCAGATCGAAGTTAACGAGCTCTGCAGCTTGGGTACTTTCGTCGGTATGCAGCTAAGAAGTCTTCGTCGGCGCAGATGCACCGTCCCGACGTATCTTTCGCCTTGGGATCGTGAAGATGCGACGCGAGTGGACGAAGCAGGTTAATCCGTGTGCTTGTGGTCTGCAGGTTCAGAATCCCGGAAGCGTGTTTCACGAGATCCGCCGCCAACATTATGCCAGCGAGAGCCGACTGAAACGACAGCGGCACAACGGCTCTCACAGGCTGCGCTCCGTCCGTCAGGCGCATGACAATCCCCCCGCAGATTGCCCGCTGGTGAAACGATCGGACGGACTGGCCGACAAATTCTTTAAGGGCTTCAGACGAGATGTCGAAGGCCTTGGCGACACGCTCGACGAAACCTACATCCACCGCCCTGTTCGTCTGAAGGAGATCCCGGATCTCCTGTTGCGCCTCCGGCATCTTCAGCTCCTCAGCCATCTTCTCGTCCTCGTCCTTTATCTTCTCGTGAGGCAAGTAAAGGCAGGCCAGACATGCTCGGCCGTCATCAAAGCCATGGCGCGACACTCCAAGATCAAGCTCCTGTGTCCAGGCGTTTACGATCCATTTCGGCGACGCCCCCTGCACAGCGATGCGGTCCGGAGCGTTGTCCAATGCGACAGCGACTCTTTCGAACATCCAATCCTTACGGTTGCTCACATAGCCGTCCCATTTGGCACGATGCGCCGACACTTTCAGCGCCGTGTCAGCGAGCGCGGCACGCGCCAGATCCACTTTTGGTGAGCCAACATCGCATTGGCCGGCCAGCACGTAGCGCTGCAGATTCGAGAGGTCGACGTCTTCGTCGTCCACCAGACGGAGCGATCCCTTAAGGCTCGCCGTGCGAGCCAAAGCCCAAATCGCGCCATTGCCGATCGCGCCGAGCCCGACAAGGTGAGTCTCGCCGATATCCGTTCCTTCCAAACCCTGATCGGAGTCACGGGTACCCTGGGCGTAGGTCAGCATTGAGAAATCGATAAGTTCGTCAGCGTCTCCCCGCTCCAGCTGGTCGGCAAATACCGTCCGAAAGACGTTGGCTGCGGCGAAGCATGACGCAGCTCCCGCGCCAAAGGGATTCATTGACTTGCCGGAGCCAACCAGACCACGGCTCGAAAGCTTGGCTCTCCATCCCTCCGAGCCGATGAAGAAGGTCGGACAGTTAGTGCGTGACGCACTGCTTCCCACGACCACGGAAACCGTGACGGCCTTCCTGGTCTTGGCGAGCTCGATCTCAGGATTTGTGGACTTCGCCAGGAACTCCAGGATTGGAACATGATCCTTCGCCTTTGCATCGAGCGGCCGCAGCGCGATCGTCGGATAAAGGCGCGACGACAGCCTGATGATCATATCCAGGCTGGCCCTGCCTTCTGGCGACTGCACGGCTGCGCCGTCGAAAGACACCCCAATCACTTGCGCGGCAAGCCTGTCCTCGAACGCCGACATCTTGAAATTGGTCAGCACCCGCGACGCCGCCGACGCCGCACGGTCCATGAAGTTGGCCATGGCCATCGTTCAATCCTTGATTAAAATCATCCGCGTAACCTGGCCAACCGACAGGGGGCGCCACACTCCAGCCCCGTCAAGCCGGTACGATGCTACGTTCTTGAGATCGAAAGGCACTCGCGCGAAGTCCGGCACGACCAAAGACAAGCACCCCACCGTCGTGGCGATTGCGTACTCGTCGTCCGTGCTGGAATGATACGCTCGGCCCGGATGACTGTGTATCTGGGCAATGAGCGCAAGCTTCTCCCGGTACAGCCACACATTTATGCGATGCAGCTCTTCAGCTCCTGTCACAACGCACACCCCGTCGGCAGTACGTATGTGGCGCTGGACAGGAATGAGCGTCCTATGGACCTGAAAATGGTGCGCCGTCTGACGGCCTACCCAAAGGCCGAGACCTTCATGCCCTTCACGCCCCACTTTCCGCAAATGGGCATGGAGTTCGTCCACGCAGCCACGCGGTACCGAGAGGGACGTAACGTCCGCGATCTGATTCATTCCGGTACGGCCAGCAATGACGGCAGCACGTTCACCGCCGGGATCTGGACCTGCACCTGGTAATGCTCGATCGGTGACACCCCGTGGTGCCAGATCTTTTCGAGGATAAAAGCTAAGGATCCTTCGCCAGAGCTTCGATGCATCAGCCATGAATCACCCGTGTGAGCGGGATTGTCGTGGTATTCGCGAATGCCGGGAAGACAAATAAATGGCCGATCATCAGGGCTGTTGTACTGAATCATGTTTGTCACTTGCACCCCGCCCTGCTGGGCGAGCGCCAGAATGGTTTCGGGAGTTGCGCCGGGGATTGCCGCACGGCGAAGAATTTGCACCTGGAGCAATTTGGCGGGTATCGGTTCGCGCGTGAAAGGATCCACGAAACTGACGGAGGGCGGCCGCAGATCATAATCCGTAAAATTCAGCACGATGGCAGCGACGATCGGAGGCGGTCTCGGCTTAGTCGCCGCGAAAACCACGAAGATCTCCGGAAACTCTGCGTCAAGCAGGATCCAGCCCCTCTTGCGATAGGCCGATTCCATGCTCCGATAGTTTGCAAGCTCCCGCTCGAACTTTACGCGCGAGACCTCGGGATCGACAGTTTGGAGATCAGCCACCGGCCACGCCAGCCTTGAGACTCAGGAACAGCGTCACTTCCTTGCCAAATCCAAACTCGCCTACCTTCTTGTCCGGATCCAACAGCTCGCCCGCTTCGTTCTTGATCTCCCAATTCTCGGGCGGCTGAGCCAGGTTCTTGGTCTCCTCCAGCGCCTTTTGGCGCACCACATGCAGCGGCTGCTGCTCTACGGCCTTAATGACGACAGGCTGACCGTTCACGATCATCGTGAATTCGACGAAATCCGTGCCCTGATCACTTCCCGGCTTCTTCTCATTCTTCATTTTTGGTCCTTTTTTGTGTGGGCGACGCTTGGAATCGATGCTGCCGATCGTATGCAGGGGACGACGTGTTAAAAAAGCGAGCGTGCCACAAGACGCAATCGAAAAGCCTTCATTTGACGCGTGCGTACGCAGTTTTTAGGCGTTAGCGCTCTTTCGTCCACATCTCCGACCCGTTGCGGCTTGAGCCGCCCAGACCGGCGGCCCGCCAGTGAGCAACGTCCGGAATACGTCTTCGCCACACTGGCGCGTGAGGCTCAAGCTGGACAACCGATGCCTCGTGCCCTTCAACGGCTTTGCCGAATGCGCCCCAAGCGAACCCCGAAACGAAGAAGGATGTCGTCTGGTTCGCGCTAAACGAGGATCGGCCGCTCTGTGCCTGCGCTGGCATCGGGACCGAGTTCAAGCCGACCGCGGCACCATCACCTCGTTTACGCTTTCTGATGACGGCCCCGAACGCGAGTTGTCGAGCCTAACCAACGCAGGAGCGGCTTAGGCATAGAACCCCAGCGCGGCGCTGGTGCGTTATCTCAACGGCGGGCAGTGGAGCCTTTTCGGCCGAGTACGTGAAAACGAAGAGCGTCAAGCGCGCCGAAAGCCCCAAGTTCGCGACGGCCCTCTCACATGTCAAGGCAATCGGTGCCAAGCTGTTGCGAAGCTTGACCGGTTCACCCGCAAGCTGGACTTGCTTGGCCGCTGGTGGCAAACCGGACCACCTGGGGTGTTCTGCAGCGACACTCGTCAGCTGATCGACAGGTAGGCCTGCTAAGTGCAGTGACGGTCCTCCGGACTTTTCTGGTCACGAGATGGCAGAAAGCTCGCAGCAGTATCGATCCATTTGCCGCGGTTGGGCTCGTGTGAACCTGTACCGGCTCGTGTCGGTCGGGAGCCGCAGCGCACGTGCACAGGCTCTCGAATGACAATTGCGCTGCGCAGCCACTGCTTCGCGACCTTAAGAAGCGGGGGGTGTATTCTTGTTCTGACGACGGAGAAATTGATGAACACAGGACAGGCACAGTGGAGTGCAGGTTCTTCCTCGGCCCCTTCTGAAGAGGGGGAGCAGGAAGGCCACCTCGGCGGCCTCAGCCGAGCCCTGGCGGATTGGGTCGAAGTCTTGACAGGATATCGGACCCCAGCCTCCGCGCGCGCGCAGATCCTGGAAAACTGGGTTGCCGAAGAGGGGCAGGGCGAAGCGGAGAATCGGCAACAGGGGCGCACACGAATTAGGGTATCGGACAACACGGGCTCGCATTCGGTAGATTTGTCATCCCTCTCCCTGACCGCTTTGCCCGCCGCCCTGCCGCCAAGGTTGCTGGAACTGCGCGCCAGGCACAACGAGCTAAGCAGCCTGCCCGCTAGGCTCCCACCCGGTCTCCAGCATCTTCTCATTAGCCATAACCGGTTGACCAGTTTGCCAGACGCTCTTCCGGCGACCCTCTCTCGGCTGGAGGTGGCCGATAACAGATTGATCAGTCTGCCGGCCAACCTTCCGGCTCGGCTCGAGATCCTGAACGCAAACGACAACCGACTAATTAGCCTGCCCGACGCTCTCCCGAGCAGGCTCACCTCGCTCGCGGTTAGTGGCAATCAGCTGACCGACCTCCCCGAGTCCCTCCCATCGGGGCTCATTGAACTCGATCTCAGCAGCAATCAATTGGCTAACCTCCCCGCCCCCTTCCGAGCACGCTCCAATCGCTCAATCTCAGCGGTAACCGGCTGACCAGCCTGCCTGAGGGTCTTTTTGAGGGTCTTCTACCGAGTCTTAGCTACCCGCATCTGGAAAACCTCGAGTTCGGGGATAACCCGCTGCCGGACGACGTCCTCGCTAATCTGGCGGCGGCAGAAGCGCCACCGCAGCTTGCGCAGCAATCTCTATATGAGGCTGCCGCGCACTGGCTCGGAGACGACCCGGCGGCGCTGGCCGAATGGCAGCACTTTGGGGATGAGCCAGGCGCCCAGGACTACGCAGGGTTCCTAGAGAGGCTACGAGGGACCGTAAACTACGGCAATGACGAGTTTCGGCACGCAGTGGCTGATAATCTGCGGCAGGCGGCGGCCGACCCGAGATTGCGCGAGCAGTTTTTTGCACAAGCTTCCGAGGCCAACGCGAGCTGCGAGGATCGTGTTACCTTGCACTGGAACGGTATGCAGACCGCGCGCCTCAACGCAGACGTCGAGGACGGGGTATATGACGATCGCCTTGGCGAACTGATCCAGCGCGGCCGTATTGCGTTTCGCTTGGAGGCGCTGGACGAGATCGCGCGTGACAGAGTCAACTCGCTCGTCAGCGACGACCCGAACGCAGACGACATCGAAGTCTACCTGGCCTATCAACATCTGCTGCGGGAGCCGCTGGAGCTCAGTCACGTCGCCCCTGACATGCGCTTCCTGGCGGTCTCTCACGTAAGCGAGGATGATGCGGCGCAGGCGCTGGACCTGGTCCGGGAGCGGGAAGCGAACCAGTTCAGCGACTACATGGCAACCCGCTGGCAACCCTGGGAGACGGTGCTGAGGCGCATCGCTCCGGACGAACATGCAGCGATGCAAGACCGGCTGGTCGAAGCCATGGGCGAAGAGTTTCAAAGCCGCCTGGATCAGCGACTGGCCGAGCATGGTCTGCTAGGCGACGCGGATGCCGAGCGGGTGCTCGGAGCCCAGGTTCGAAACGAGATCGCTGGCGAGATCAAACGCGAGGTCATGCACCGTCTGTTCGCAGACCGCGGCCTAGAACAATGAGACTTCCCAAGAGTCCCGCAGAAATATTTATCATTGCTCTGTGGCGCTAACTAAAGATCGATCGTGAGGGATCGCCCATCGCTGCCAAGGTGCCTTTGCACCTTGGAAAGCGTGCTGCCGTCGATCAGGCCCTTTCGGTCTTGCCGAGCCAGGAAAACTCCCGCGCGCGAGGCCAACGCGCAGTTCGCTACCGGTCTGGCAAGCCAACTCGGCAATGAAGATGAAGATGCCGCAGACCTCAGCGCTCTTGCCTTCGTGCCGCGTTGGTTATCTGCGTTCGGTCGAAAGCCGCTTCGGGAGGAGAGCTCCGTCGGTCGAAAAGTCGTTGAGGAGACCAAAGGCACGCAGCGGTGAAACTATCGTTTCCAGCGGCGCTGTGCTGCCACCACCTCGGTTCGATGACGCAGGTACATGGTTCAACGCTCGACAGCTTGTCAAAAAAGCTGGAAAATCTGATTGCGAGGCAAAGCTCCCGCGACCCTTTCGTACGCCGGGCACGTCACCAGCTACCGCCATTTGATACGGCCTCTCCGCACAAGCAGGGCGCGGAGACATGCATCTGCCGTGAGATCGTCTCAATAAAAGGGCGATCACACTGCGCCTGCCGTGCAGCTCTCATCCGAACTTGAACAACACACCGTATCCGCCACGCGGATAGCTCCATTCGATGTCGCCGGTGGGCTCGCCGATAACGCGGCAGGTGCCGCACTCGATGCAGCCGTCGACGGTGACCTCGACCCGCCCCTTATCGTTGAGCTCATAGCAGCGCGCCGGGCAGACCTTTAAAAGTGCAAGCAGCTGCGGGGATGGCTTCGTGTGTGCGCGCACCTTGATGTGGGGACGACCGACGTCGACGAGATAGCGGTTGTAGAACAGCTTGTCCTCGACACGCACTGATGTCTCGACATTCATATTTCAGCTTCCTTGGCTTCGATTTTGACTGGTTAGCGCCAGGCACGGGCGATGCGGAATGCATCGCCAAATAGACCGGTCCAGGACCGCGCGTTGACAAAGGATTTTAATGTCACCTTCTCTTTCTCAGCCTTCGGCGTACCGTCGACGCGTACATAGTTCTGCATCGCCCTGGAGACGAGCTGCGGATAGGTGAGAAAGAAGTTTTGCGAGTTGGTATGCATCAGCATCGGCATATCCTTGTGCTTCTTGAGATCCTTAATCACGAAGGAGTCGTCCAGCATCTTCTTGTAGACTGACAGATTTGCCGCGGTCATAGGTTGGCGGTGCGATTTCACCTGGACGATCGCTTCCGCCGCGATGCGGCCCGAAGTCATCGCGAGGTTAGAGCCCTCGCGATGAATGGCGTTGTTGAGCTGCGCCGCATCGCCGACCACCACCCAGCCATCGCCATAGAGCTGCGGGATCGCCTTGTAGCCGCCTTCAGGAATGAGGTGCGCGGAATATTCCTTGACCTCCGAGCCCTCGATCAGGGGCGCAACGGACGGGTGACACTTGAAGCGGTCGAGCAGCCCATATGGCGTCTCTCCGGTGCGCTGAAAGTCGGCGACGATACAGCCGATGCCGATCGAGATGCACTCCTTATTGGCATAGATGAAGCCCATTCCGGTCATGCCACGGGAAATGGTGCCGGCCGCTTCGACAACGAGGCCTTCGTCGCCCTTGAGATTGAAATGGGCCTCGATGGTCTCACGCGGCAAAAAGTGCATTTCCTTAACCGCGAGTGCCACCTTGTCGGGCTTGGGCCTCTGGCGCAGGCGCGCACGCGTACCGAGAAGGCCATTCACGCCTTCGGCCAGCACCACGACATCTGCGTGGATTTCGCCGTCGCGGCGATCAGTACGAACACCGATGACTTTCCCATGGGCGTCCCGCGCGAGCTCAGTGACCGTGGTCTCGCACAGCACGGTCGCGCCGGCCTCGCGCACTTTCGAGGAGAACCATTTATCGAACTGCGCGCGGATGATCGTGTACCGGTTCGGCCGCTCCTCGTTGAAGTCTTCGGAGCGGTAGTGCACGCCGAAATGGGAGCGATCGTCCATTATCCAGAACCGTTGCTCGACGAGATGACGTTCGAGCGGCGCGTCATCGCGGAAGTCCGGGATCAGCTTTTCGAGCATGTCGGCATAGAGGATTGCGCCCTGGACATTCTTCGATCCGGCATATTCACCGCGCTCCAGCTGCAGCACCTTCATGCCGCGTTTAGCCATAGTTAGCGCCGCCGCGTTGCCCGACATGCCGGCGCCGACCACGATTGCATCGAACTTCTCCTCGATCACAACAACCTCCTTAGCTCGCGATCCGGTCGCGCGAATGCGGCGAAAGCCGTGCACGAAATGCGGCCGTCAGCGCCGGTAACAAGTGCATAGCGTCGTTGACGACGCCGATGTGGGCAAAATCAAAGATTGGCGCGTTCTTATCGGTATTGATGGCGACGATCAGATCAGCGCCCTCCACGCCGACCCGATGCTGGATCGCGCCGGAAATGCCTGCGGCGATATAGAGCTTTGGCCGGATGGTCTTTCCCGTCTGCCCGATCTGCCGGTCGGAGGTGACCCAGCCCTTTTGTACCAGCGGACGCGAACAGCCATATTCGGCGCCGAGCACGGCGGCGAGCTGCCGTACCAGCTGGAAACTCTCCGGCGAACCCAACCCCAGCCCGCCGGCGACGACGACGTCGGCATAGGCGAGATTGGATTTGGCCGAATCACGGTCTGGCACAAAGGACAGCACCTTGGTCACGATGTCTTCTTCGAGCAGGCGGAGCGGATGGATGATAATGCGGGCGGCATCGCGCTCGACACGCTCTGGCATCGGCATCACGCGCGGGCGGACGGTTGCCATCTGCGGCCGGTAATTCAAAGTGTAGATCGTGCAAAGCAGCGATCCGCCAAAAGTCGGACGCGTGGCGGCAAGCGAACCATCCGCGTCGACGTCGAGCTCTGTGCAGTCGGCGGTGAGACCCGTCAGTAGTGTGGTGGCTACCGAGCCTGCAAGATCGCGACCCAGCGTGGTGGCGCCCAACAGCAGGATCTCTGGCTTGTAGGTGTTGACGAGATCGGTCAGCGCCTTGGTGTAGGACTCGTTTCGATACTCCGACAGCACATTCTCGGTCACGAGATAGGTTAAGTCGGCGCCGTAGCAGAAGGATTCGAGCGCGGCCTTGCGTGTAGTCTCGGCCTCCGGGCCGATGACGACCGCGGCGAGATCAACCTTCAGCTTGTCGGCAAGCTTGCGGCCTGCACCCATGAGTTCCCAGGAGACGGGATGCACCTGGCCGCGCTCCTGCTCGACGAAGACCCAGATGTGCTTGTAGGCCTTAAAGTGCTCGGGCAATTCTTTTTTGATTCCTGCGCGGCCGCCCGCGGCCGGCGTGGGAGCTTTGGTGATGTTGCTCATAGGTTTGAATTCCCCTTAGAACCTGCGCGCCTGCGCCACAAGATCGGTCTTTCAGCTTGGGTTGGTCCTTCAAGTGGCTTTCATCAGCACCTCCGTCGGCTGCTTGGCGGCTTCCACCAGCCTCGCCTTCTCGGCGCGTAGCGACGGCGCAAAAGCTGACGATGGTCGGCGAGCCGGGCATTTCGAGACGCCTCGACGCGGCCTCCCGCGCGCTCCACTTCACAGCCGGCCCCACCGCCGCGCGCCGGCCGTCGGCCACCACGGCGCGGCAAATCTGGCTGGTTTGCTTCTGCCACGGTTGACCAGATAGAGCAGCCTTGTGCGCCGCCGCGTTCGGCGGAGCACTCCGCATCGACCATAGTGAGCGCGGTGATCTCGCCGCCGAACTTGTCACGCAATTAGTCCACGGCCTCGCCTTGGCGCCCCTCTGAATTGGGAACCTGCTTGGTGCAAACGATATTTTGCATATCTTCTCCAGACTAGCGTAGATCGCGAGTTACCCATTGGCGGTCATCTCCCGGTCAATCCCAGCCTCAATGGCGTCAAGGGCAACTTCGAACGGCATTAACACGAGCGTGAGCCATAAGAGGATGCCGGCGCGAACGGCGAGCAGTAACGGCAACATGATTGGTGTCTTGCTCCAAATCTCATCTCGGACGGCAACATCCTGTGTAGTCGGCGCCAATGAGCGGACTTGGCCGGAGAACAGCAAGTGTCGTACCAGTTGGGGACAATCAAGAATTGGACGTGCAATCAACGACTTGAGAGAGGTCATAAAGACCGGCCGTTAGCATCGCCGATCCTACAATTCCGACATACGTCGCGAATGCGACAGCGCCGCTTCGCGCATTACTGTACAGAGTTGATCTGGATGAAGAGGAATATGGCACAACGCGCTGGACCGACTTGGCTTGGGGCAGATCTGAACTGATATGTGAGGCTATTTCAGCGAGCTTAACAGCACGAACGCCGCCGGTTTCTTGGGCTCCGCGACCGCATCCTTCAACACCTTGAACACCCGCTGGTCGATTGGCGAGGACGCCACGAAGTCGGCATAAGCCTGCTCCAGCACTGCCTTGCACCGCGCCGTTACCTCGGCCTCCGCGCTACCTTCGAATTCTTCCTTGGCGAGATATTGTCCCATGCGCTTTAAGATATGCAGGCGCGCGACATTGACGATCTTCGGATCGTAATCGACCCCAAGCAGCGCAAAAAAATCTTCGGCCGAGGAGGCCTTGTTGAGCCGATCCAGGATTCCGACTGCCGCCTGTGTGTTGCTCATCGAATTATCTCCTTTGGGTTAGATCGCCGGCCTGTGGTCGGGACCCGACACCGGCTCGTACCTTGCGACGCAGCTTCTCGCAGGCGGCGATGCATATGGCCTCCAGGCTATGTCTTCGCGGATCGGCGAGGGCTTCCGCGGCAGGTCGGCGGTTTCGAAGTGATTGGCGGTAATGATGCCGGACCACGGCCGCCTCACGCACCATTGGTCAACGAGCGCTCGCAGACGTCGCGCCAGATCGCCACCACCGTCTCGCACGCGACCGGCCGCTTGTGCTCGATCGCATGTTTTCGCACTCGCGACAGGATCTGTCTTGCCTCCTCGGCGCTGGCGGCGAGCTGCAATTCGTTAAGTAGCGCGGTGATCGACGACAGCCCGGAATGCTTGCCGATCACAATACGGTTGGAGCGACCAAGCAAATGGGGGTCGAGCGACTGATACGTGCGTTGATCCTTCATTAGGCCATGGACATGAATGCCGGATTCATGGGTGAACACATGCTCACCGACGATCGCCTTGTTCAGAGGAATCGTGCGTGTGGCCGCGGCTGCCACCACCGCGGCGACGTTCTCCAGCTCCGGCAGCACGATGCCGGTGTCGCGCCCGTAGAGCTGTTTGAGCGCGACCGCGACTTCTTCCAGCGGCGCATTGCCGGCCCGCTCGCCGAGGCCGATGACGGTCACCGAGGCATGGCTCGCGCCGGCCTTGATGGCGGCGAGCGTATTGGCGGTCGCGAGCCCGAGATCATCATGGCCGTGAAATTCGAGCTCGAGATCGGTGGTCGCGCGCAAACGAGCGATCAGCGCATAGGTGGAGTCGGGATCAAGCACGCTGAGCGTATCGGCAATACGAAAGCGCCGTGCGCCCGCGGCTTTTGCGGTGGCGATCAGCGTGATGAGAAAATCGACATCTGCGCGAGACGAGTCCTCGCCGCCGACGGCAACCTCAACTCCCCGCTCGCGGGCATAACTGACCACCCGTCTCACCTTCTCCAGCGCCAGTTCGCGGTCACCGCCAAGCTTGGCGGCAATCTGCACGTCAGAGGCCGGAATCGAGACGTTGACCATCGACACCTTGGCCTCGATTGCCGCATCGACGTCGACTTCACGCATCCGGCACCAGCCGATGCTGGTGAGCGGGAGACCGGCCTCGACCACGGCGCGGATAGCCGCGATTTCCTCGCTGCCCATGGCAGGCGTGCCCACTTCGATCTCGAGGACGCCGGCCCGCGCCAGGGCCTGCGCGATCGCCACCTTTTCATCAGAGGTGAAGGCAACGCCAGGCGCTTGTTCGCCGTCGCGCAGCGTCGTGTCGTTGAGCACGATTGGACTTCCCCATGCCCTCTCTGACCATAACGGTTTGGCAGAGGTGGCGGCGATCATGTGAGGCTCCTTGTTCTTGGCAAAGCAAGGCTTCAGCAACCCGCATGCCACGCCGGCACCACCTCCCAAGCTATTGAACAAGCGCGCAGTTTTCGGCACAGCCGGATTGTCGCAAACGCGACAGCCTCGCAAAGTCGACGCTTCGGCTTACCTCACGGCGCGATGGTATGGCATCAACTCCGCTTGCGGCTCAGATGGATGATCAGATCGACGCAGGAGACTTCGTGGCCTGGCAGCGGCTCGGGCACATTCACAAGCAGGAGATCCGCATCGGGAATATCGAGCAGGATATCCTCGCCGTGCAGATAATAATGCGGATGCGGCGAGGTGTTAGTGTCGTATAACGATCGAGACCCATCAAGACAAATCCGGCGCAACAGGCCGGCTTGCGTGAGCTGGTTCAAACTGTTGTAGACGGTAGACGGTGAGATCGGAAACCCGGTCTCGCGCGCCTCGGCAAATAGCATCTCTGCGGTGACATGCCGGGCGCCCCTGGCAAACAACAGCTCGCTTAAGATCAGGCGCCGGCGCGTCGGTCGCAGCCCGGCCTTGAGCAACACATCCTTCCAGCCCGCGTCGGGAGATCGCCCGCTGAGATGGGCAGAGGCCAGTTCCACCTGCACCTCGTCAAAGTCCGTGCGATCGCCGGCGTCCGGAAGTCTGGCCAACGGCCGATCCATCCGATGTCGCTCACATCGGCCAGGTGCCGGCGGCGACCGGGACAGCCGCCTGCAGCAGAACGTCGCGCCGACGCTCGGCCATCCGGCTCTCGCCGCTTTCATCGCCGAAGCAGAGGTTGAAGTCGTTGCATTGCGTGCACACCGGCGTCGTGCACATGACAAGGCCGTCGTCCTCGCACAGCGTGCGATAAAAGAAGCGCTTCCATCGCATATTATTGGTATTGCGCGCGGCCAGCGGCGCGAAATGGCGGCCTAGCAGCCGGGATAGTTCGCCACGACCGCGCAAACCGAGATCTTCCCACAAGTGATTTGGCTCGATCGCGCGACGCGCGATCATCGCAGCTAGCCAGTTGCCGATGTCCCCTTCGGTCGAGCGTTGTGCGAGCAGGAGATCACGCAGCATTGCCGTCTCCTCGCTCTCATTGCGCTTGACACGCAAAAGCAACTCCTCGGCGTTTATCCGGATCGACGGGAAGTACTGCTCCAGCAACGCGGCCAGCTCATGGCTGGACAGACCGACCTTCTCTGACACCAGACCACCATCCATCGTGGCGGCCGCCAGAATAGAAGCCAGCACGTGGCGATCGAAATTGCTGTCACTGTTTATGTCAGCATCTGCTGGGTCCGCCCCAGTGAGCAGGCGGTAGGTCGCAATTCCCCTATGCCGCTCATCGTTCGCTTCAGTCGCTCTGGCGGCCATAAGCGGAAAGAATTGCGCTTCGGACATGGATTGCTGACCTTTCCACAGTGATCACGTATGCTCCGCTGCGTCGTGATGCTGGTCACTACATCTTACGCCGGAGCGCCGACCTTCTTATTGAGCATTGGGAAGGCCGGCCTCCGTCGGCGTGTCCTTTACTCGGCTGCGAGTTCGGCTGCGGTCTTGCCGATGATGGTCTCGTCAACCGGCTTCATGATGCCGTGCTCCATCAGCATGTCCTCGAGCTCATCCATGGAGATCGGGGTCGGGATGATGCCCTTGCCGCCATTGTTGTGGATCTTGGTCGCGAGATTGCGATAGTGATCGGCCTGCTGGGATTCTGGCGCATACTCCAGCACGGTCATGCGGCGCAGCTCCGCATGCTGCACGACGTTGTCGCGCGGCACGAAATAGATCAGCTGGGTGCCGAGCTTCTTGGCCAGCGCCTCCGCCAGTTCCAGTTCCTTGTCGGTCTGCCGCTCGTTGCAGATCAGGCCGCCGAGCCGCACGCCGCCAGAGTTGGCATATTTCAGAATGCCCTTGGAAATGTTGTTGGCGGCATACATTGCCATCATCTCGCCAGACATAACGATGTAGATCTCCTGCGCCTTATTCTCGCGGATCGGCATCGCAAAACCGCCGCAGACGACGTCGCCGAGCACATCGTAGGAGACGTAGTCAATGTTCTCATAGGCGCCGTTCTCTTCCAGGAAGTTGATCGAGGTGATGACGCCGCGGCCGGCGCAGCCGACGCCCGGCTCCGGACCACCCGACTCGACGCAGCGGATGTCCTGATAGCCGATCTTCATCACATCCTCGATTTCTAGGTCCTCGACGCTGCCGGCATTCGCCGCCAAGCTCAGAATCGTGTCCTGCGCCTTGGCGTGCAGGATCAGGCGGGTCGAGTCGGCCTTGGGATCGCAGCCAACGATTAGGATCTTGTGGCCCATCTCGGCCAGCGCCGCCAGCGTGTTCTGCGAGGTGGTCGACTTGCCGATGCCGCCCTTGCCGTAGAACGCGATTTGTCTCAGTGAAGCCATGTTGCTCTCCATCAACCAATTTGCCAAAGATTGCGCGCTGACTCGCGCGCGAGCTTGTTTCTCTCTCAGAAACGAGGCACACGGGTTCAAGGGAAGGAGAGCAGCGCTCGTCTTGCGCGTCTGCGTGCACTCAGCCCTCACTCAGTGTTGCTGCATCCTGATAGCAACCGCCGTGCCAACCCTGTCCACGCTCTTTAAGTTTCTGATTACACTTGGAGAAATTCGCGAGCCGGTGGATGAAACCAGGTGTTTTGAACGTGACAGGATTCGTGCCGCTGTCAGAAGCCGGACAAGGATCGCTAGCATCAAATGGGAAAACGCCGGCTTTGCGCGGGCCATTTAATGCATTCATGCACGGAACGGAAATTGCTAACGCTCTTGCAAGCCGCTTTGTCGGAGCGAATTTTCAGGAGAGCAACAGTGCAGATTGGTGTCGAAACGTCGAAAGCAGTGGACCAGCGACGGGTGTTCGTGGTCGACGATGACGAGATCGCCCGCGCGGCTTTGCAATTCATGCTGCATGACGAGATCGAGACGCACGAGCTTGCAACCCCCAAAAGAGGCCTTTGCCAGCGGCATCGATTGTTAAAACTGCATGTGGCGTTGCTCGGAGCCTCTTATTTTAAGCAAGGGGGCCGCAGCTGATCGGCGAATTGGCGGCCCATGTTCCCGACGCTCAGATGCTGATCATCTGCGACAAATCCGACGAGGCCAACTCGGTCGAAACCATCAAAGCCGGCGCACACGGCGTTCTGGTCAAGCCGCTGACCTTGGAAGTCATTCGCAAGAAGATCGATACCATTCTCGAACGCGGCGGCGTCACGCCGATCGTGCAGCTCAGCGTCCTCAAATAGGCACGCGCCATGGCGACGATCATTTTCTATCACAAACCCGGCTGCGCCACCAACGAGCGCCGGATGCAGGCGAAGGCCGCGGGCCACCACGTGATTGCCAAGGATATCTTGAAGGAGCCGTGGCGTGCGGAGGAACTGCGCCGCTTCTTCGGCAATACGCCGGTCGCATCCTGGTTCAACTGCGCCGCGCGGCGCATCAAGTCAGGCGAAATCGATCCCGACATGAGCGACGCGGCGAGCGCACTCGCGCTGATGCTGAGTGATCCGCACCTGATCAGGCGCCCGCTGATCAACGCCGATGGCGCAAGATGTGCCGGATTCGATCATGGGCCCGTGCTGTCGCTGGTTGGGCGGAGCATGCAAGATGATCTCGAGCGATGCTCGCGCGAGGGAACCGGGGGACACGGCTCCAGCGGGTGAGCTGCAGAGCGCGTAGTTCCACCGAGAGGGAAGGAACGAAGTTTCCTCCGCTCCCCATTCTTGACGGGCCCGAGGACCACAGCTCGCTGAAGGCGGTCAGGGCTCTACACGCTTGTACATTTGGGAGACTCAACGGCACTTCGGGGTCCACCAGTGGTCTTGCCCCTGGAACGAGCAGGTCTCATGACGCGGCAACCCGGCTCGCGCGCAGCAACGAAATGCTGGTCGCTCCTGAGCAGCTATCCCTCTTGGAAATGCCAAACCAACCAGTCAAGACCTCTGTGTCGAGGAACCAGTCTAGCAGGTTTTGAAAAAGGCGCTCGCCGCCGACCGGCGAGCGGGATTCATTGCCTTCGATGAGATACGGAGATCGTGCATGCGCGGCGGCGACAATCGCACCGGCGAGCTGTTCAGCTACGTTGACCTGGAGCCGCGGGCGCCGAGAGATCACCGCTGCGATCATCCATCGTGAGCGAGGCGCTGTCGGCGCTTTAGCGCGAGCTTGCCGCGCTCCATTCGCCGATTGGGCGGCCGTTGATCCCGCCGGAGAAACTGCTGCGTGCTGTGCTGTTGCAGGCGTTCTGATAGGCGTCCTATTCCCTTCTGCGAGGTGTCCCAACTAGCACAGCACTCTGCGGTGGAGAAATGCGCGCATCGGCCTGCCTTTCTGCTCGATAAACCTCCGTACGCAATATGATACGAACCCCCTCGGCCTTATCGGAATGAGATCGGCGCGTCACGTGATCGGCGATAAATTCCAGCACTGCAGCGCCCAATCTCGGCAACTCGGCCGGCCACCTCAAGCCGCCGAGCGCGGCGGCCTCTGATCGCCGACAAGAGTTCGAGAACCTGTTTCAGCGGGATCGCTTCGCCGCTGAGCATGAAGCGATGTCCAGCCCGTCCGCGTCTCACGGCAACGATAAGACCTTCGGCAATGTTGCATACATCGGTTCACGACGAACTCAAAGGGCCTTGCTGACGCTCGTCGATGATGATGGCGAGATCGCGCCGAAATCCGAGCACGATAAACAATTTCGCCATTACGAACATCGGTCCGAGCAACAGATGGATCGGATTGTCGACCAGTGCCGGTCGGCGACGTTCGAACACCTGGTGCCCAATAACCTGCGATGCACTGCCAATCACAATCAGGACAGCGGTAAGCGACCACATTCCGACAGTATTTGCCTGAGCCACGATAATGGCGGCAGCTGAAAGCAATACGATCGCAGCCCCAAGGATCGCGGCTCCAAGCGCGAAGTCGAGCAGGAACCAATAGATGAGCACCGGTATGGTAGCGATGGCCGCCACACTGGTTTGGATCCCGAACGCTGCGATCGGCCATCGGCTGAGCGGAAGAACGGCAGCCAGGAACAGGAACACGATGCCGAAGACATGCATGGCGCAATTCCAGGGGGCGCGATGATACTGAACATAATCGGCAAGCTGCCGCTGAAAAAATGAACTCATGCGGCGCTCGCTTCGCCTGTTGCATCGGCAGGCTCGGCAAAGCTCATCAGGCGATCTGCTAGTCTCCGTCGTCGGACACGTCGCGGTCTCATTCAAAGCGCGGCCACATGAATGTTCGCTGCTCGTCGCAGCGCCCGACGCCGCCGCCAGCATCGAATCGTGCGCCCAATTCAGCGACTAACAGACTACAAGGCTGCATCATGAACAGGTATCCGAAATGACCGCG
Source organism: Bradyrhizobium archetypum (assembly GCF_013114835.1). Taxonomy (GTDB): domain Bacteria; phylum Pseudomonadota; class Alphaproteobacteria; order Rhizobiales; family Xanthobacteraceae; genus Bradyrhizobium; species Bradyrhizobium archetypum. Next base: position 119,205 of record NZ_JAAVLW010000001.1, read on the forward strand.
CGATGCGCCGAATTTTTCTCGCAGGTGTACCATTCAGCCTCATCGTTGAGACCGCAGTTGATCCCGCCGGTCTTTAAAATCTCCGCGTTTTGCATTCGGGTCCGCGGCCGCCACGCGAGCAGCGCCGCAGTTGGCAAATCGCGACGGACAGCGAAATCGATCATCGGATCTATCCTTGGTCGTCGGCAACTCTTGCTTCTATTCGTGCGCTGCGGTCTGTCGCATTGACATGCATCAACCGACGGCCATTATTCCATAGAGACGCTTCGCAAACGCTCGCACCTGCGCGCCGTGTACGTGACTCCAAAGTTACTGGGTCCGTTATCGAGAGACACCCAGAATTTGTGGCACGCTCTTCTATGGCGGATTAGAGCCAATTCGGAATCCGGCGATGCGCGCCGCGAAGCGATTCAGCTGGCGCCGCCTCAAACCAGGCGCGCGAGCCAGATGAAATGCTCGATATGCGGGCGCCTAGAACTGGGGCGTCAGCGACGACCGCAGTGTCGTCATTAAGATTCCTTATCGCCTGCACTACCTGCGGGAATGGACCGATGCGGCATGACGAACAGCGATGCCTGCTCCGCGGCCAGGTCAGCGTCATCGCGATCGCCATAAGTTCGAGCGAATTAGGGTGATGAAGAAGCCCCAACGTGCAGCCAGCCAATGCGGTCATCGCTGTCGAAGCCGGCAAATTCGCCGATGCTGAATTTCGCGTGAAAGCCGAACATCAGCGGACGCTTCGCTGCACGTTCCAATTCGACCGCATTGACATTCTCAGGGACATCGATCGAGCCGAGCGAGGCGCCGAAGGCAACCAGCGCGGCCTCAAGCTCGAGAGGCGTACTGGCAACCGCGAGCCACGGCAGGATGAGCGCAATTCCGAAGCCGCCGATCAGGATGATCGGCTTGCTGCCGTAGCGCGCGCACAGCAAATCGCTGAAAAGCATCGAGACGACCAAGCCGACGCCCAGGCAGAGCAGCAGAAAACCGAGAACTCCATCATCGACCGCCAACCGCCCCCGCGCGAACGGCACCAGCGGCACCAAGGCCGCAATGCCGAAGCCGGCGACAAAAATGCAAGGCGCGTAGCGAGCCGGGCGGCCAGGCGATCGACGCACATCGTCGGGAAACCCATGAGCACAAGTTGGTAGTTTCGTGTTCTGACACGCAAAGGACACAACGGCGTAGCGTGAGCGGCTGCGACCGCAGTTGCAGCCGATCGAACATGCTGTTTCATGTCGCCTCACAGCAAATTGGCGGAGCGGCTGGACAGCACAGAGAAAGTGCCGAGTCCGCCCCTACAGCACCGCCCGCCGGTGATGGTGCCCCGAATGAAGCAAGCGGCGTGCCGATTTTGAAAATTGGAGGATCTACAGTCGCTTCGAACTTTGTGTGTGTGCGGCGTCACGTCGCGGGACATTGGTCTCAAAGCTGACAAACGGGAGCTCTCGTTCAGTGCGCCCGAAGGGTATCACTATCAGCGGTGTGTGATCACGTCGGGGTTGTCGACCACAATGTCGAGCAACGTGTCCTCGACCATGCGGCAACCCACGCCATTGATCCGGACGCGGCGGGCATCGCCGGACCGGGATACAACCCAATCACCGACCCTAAGGTCTAGCCGTGGAAATAGGTGCCGGTCTCCGGCTCATCCTTGAAGGCGGTCTCGCCCTTCTTGAGCACCAGGTCGACGGTGCCGTGCCAGACCGATTCCTTGATCGCGCCGGTCGACAGGATGAGCCCCCCTTGGTCTTCTCGGCTCGATGTAGATGCCGGCCAAGACCTTTGTTGTTCAGCAGCTCGATGCTGCACAGATCGCGATAGACCTCAACAGCTCGGCCTTCTGGTCCTCCGACTTCGAGTGCCGTTCCATCGTCGAAACGCGTACCATCCCTTCCCTCTCCTCCTACTCTTTCAGGATGTCTTCCATCGTGCGGGCGTTGGCGGGGAGCCTTTCGGCACCCCCTTGCGCCGATACTGGCCCCAATCTTTGAGATTACCGGACGTGATGGGGTCTATCACTTATCCAGCTCATCAAGCTTTGGCCGTAAGACGTTCGGCCAGCTTGGTGTCGATGGTGACGCTCATACCCACCTGTTTCCGAGCCAGCGGGAGCGTGCGATTCAGCGGGCATAAAACGGGCCGCCTGCGTTGCCACAAGCGGCCCGAAGTCTAGGGAGGAAACGCCCAAGGAGGGCAGGATGCAGCCTAGGACGATCGCCATCGGCAGCTCAATTGAACGCAGGTAATCGTCGAGCGTCCAAAAGGTACGACGGAACGATACGAAGGTTTATGTCGAGATCGCCAAGGGAAACGCCAAATCGTCGCTCGCCGCCGGCATCGGCCACCATATGCCCCACCTTTCGCGTTTGATGCGGAACGATACAGACCGCGATCAACGACTTGGACGCTAGGGTCGCCTGAGCTGGCATGCTCTGCGAGCGCCTCCTGTGCCTTGTGCTGAGGATTATGTTTTGGGCGTGGACCTTTTGGATCCCGTAGGATTCGTTCCAGTGCTGATTGACATGCCACTCGCGGGGGGCACAGGAATTGGTGCCCGTCAGCAGCACGGAAAGCACGACCGAACTCCTCGCCCAACTCACGTCGAAGATCATCCGGCGGGAGGGATCCAGGCAGGTTTCTGCCGCCGACAGGAAGGACCCGGCATAGCGAATGCTACCGAACTTAGTAGGTTCGTTGTTCCCCGACTATCAGCTAAGTGAGTAGAGCCGTTTTTGGCAGACACGCCTCGTGCGCGCAAAGTGCGGCCGGACCGGGAGAAACTCCATGCTGTTTGATTTGACCGCGCTGCGCCGCACCTCTCATGCGCTAGCCCTATTTGCCTGCGCCGTAATGGGCAGCGCCCGGGCCGACGACCCGCCGCCGCGCCCCGACGCCACGATGCAGGCCGGCCAGAAGGGCGGGCCCGGCGTGCGCAGCGGCAGCACGCCGAGTTCCCCAGCGTCCGCCGAGCAGCGTCGCCTGCCGCCGGATTCCACCACCAAACAGACGCTGGAGCTGCCCGGGCGGACGCTTCGTTTCATCGCGACTGCGGGCTCGATCCGCGTGTTCGACGACAAGGGCGAGCCGCAGGCCGACATCGCCTACACCTCCTATCAGCTCGACGGCACAGATCGCGCCACCCGTCCGGTGACGTTCCTCTTCAATGGCGGCCCCGGCTCATCCTCGGCTTGGCTGCAGTTCGGCAGTGCCGGGCCCTGGCGGCTGCCGATCGATGCGGAGACCGTCACGCCGTCGGCTTCGCCGGAGGTCAGGCCCAACGCCGAGACCTGGCTCGATTTTACCGACCTCGTGTTCATCGATCCCGTCAGCACCGGCTATAGCCGTTTCGTGGCGACGGGGGAGAATGTGCGCAAGCGGTTCTATTCGGTCGATGGCGATGCCAGTTCGATCGCGCTTGTGATCCGCCGCTGGCTCGAAAAGCATGAGCGGCTCTCCTCGCCGAAATATGTCGCGGGCGAAAGCTATGGCGGCATTCGCGGACCGAAGGTCGTGCGCAATCTGCAGATGCAGCAGGGCGTCGGCGTGAAGGGCCTGATCCTGGTCTCGCCGCTGTTCGACTACCGCGAGTCTAGAGACACGAGCCTTCTGCGATATGTCGCGACGCTGCCGAGCTATGTCGCGGTAGCCCGCGAAGCCAAGGGCGAAGGCAGGGGAGCAGTCAAACGCGCGGATTTCACCGACGTCGAAGCTTACGCGCGTGGCGAATTCTTGGCCGACCTCATCAAGGGCGAGGCAGACAAGGAGGCCACCAACCGTCTCGCCGACAAGGTCGCCGCCTTGACCGGCATCGACCAGGCCGTAAGCCGACGGCTTGCCGGGCGCTTTGGCATCAGCGAATTCCGCCGAGAGTTCGATCGCAAGAGCGGCAAGGTGACCGGCGGTTATGACGCCTCGGCACGCGGCCTCGATCCCTATCCGGACTCCGATGGCCACCGCTTCGGCGATCCCTCGGGCGATGCGCTGGCGGCGCCGCTGGCGAGTGCCGCCGTCGATGTCCTGACGCGCAAGCTCAACTGGCGCCCGGACGGCTCCTATGAACTGCTCAACCGCGCGGTGAGGCCGGATTGGAATTTCGGCAACGGCACCCCCCCGGAATCGCTGTCGGAGCTGCGCCAGATCCTTGCGACGGACCCGAAGATGAACGTGCTGGTCGGACACGGCCTATTCGATCTTGTCACGCCCTATTTCGGCTCCAAGCTTGCGCTCGATCAGTTGCCGCCCTTTGCCTCGGCGCCGCGGATCAAACTCGTGGTCTATCCGGGCGGCCACATGTTCTATTCACGCGACGCCTCGCGCCAGGCTTTTCGCGCAGAGGTCGAAACGATGATCAAGTACGGGTGTGTGCTCATCGATCCGGCGGCGAACTAAGTCACAAGCAGGTCCGCGTTCGCGCGCGTATAGTAGATCAAGCGTTTCTTAGTGCTAGACCGCGACTGGCACCCTACTCCACGGACGATAGATAATAGACACTGCTACGGCTGATCTTCAAAACTTCCCTGTGTTTCGTGATCGGCAGGTGGTGCCCACCGTCAACCATCGCTTTACGCTTAGCAGCCGGGCTTCGCTGAGCGCGCCTTCCTGAAAAATCGTTCTCCAGTCTCAGCTGCCCGATTTTGGCGTGCAGCGTCTCCACGTCCATCGCGCGTGCGCTCGTTCTGTTGCCAATGTCAGCACCAACTACCTGGGCTCCACTTCCTGAAGCTGGACTTCCATCGCGTGATCTGGTTCGGGTGCACGTCGAAATCAGCTGGGTCAGCTTCATCCCGCCTTTGATCAGGGCTAACGCTACCTTAGCCTTGAATGCCGGTGCGTGGTGCCGGCTCGCTCCTGCTCATCGTCTTTCCTGATTCGCGGGACAATCTTGCCTGCCGTCAAGCAGCAACTCCACTTTCAGGGCCAGCTCTCTCCTATCATGCAAGACTATATGTATCTAATTCGTGTGGTAGCGTGTTGCTATCTCAGGTATCGGATCTTCATCGACTGGCCCAACTCGAGGGGAGGACTTGACTTCTTTGCCAAAGCTCTGTCGGTCGAATGACGAATTGACATCAGCCCGCTAGTGCCGCTGCAGTGCTCTCTGACCCTCTGCGCTAGAAGGCCACCATTGATTTCCACTGTGCCCTTTTCGCGACCGCCTGGCCACCCGTCCGGCAGCACCCGCTTCGCGAGCCGGCTCGATGACCTCGGCCGCCAAACGCGCTGATGTTCATTGGACCGCCGTACACTTGTCGCTTAACGGCCCCGCTCCTCGACCTCACTTAATCCAAGATGCATAGCTATGTTCTAGGGGCAAGCGGCGGGCATCTTCGATGAGATTGGCGGCGGCGAAATGTCCCCCAGCGCAGAGCAGTCATTGATGGGCGTCGACCGGGATGCCGGCACCGCATTCGGCGTTGTCACCAGAGTGCTGTGTACGGTCTTAGATCGGGTTTGCCCAGCTCTTAAGTCATCGCCTCAAGCCAGATTGATTTACCGCAAGGCGCCGTCCGCAAGACATCCATATTAACTTCTGCAATGTGGAGGCGAAGTGGCCTCGCAGGCCATAGGCCTCCGGCCTTCCCCTCAGACATACAATCTAGCAGTTCGTGGAGTTCGATTGTTACAATGTACGCCGAAGCTTGACGTCAATGCTCCTACTTCCGGCCCTGGCTATAAGAAAGGGATGGCATGGGTTGACCACGCAACGCAATTTGCCGGCGAGAGCTGCGATGTATTGACCCTGCCCGGCGTAGGCCCGCAGCAGTTTGGTTCTCGGGCTGGCCCAGCGAATGGACCGTGATGCCCCTGCAATTCCATCGTGCCGTCGAAGACATGGACATATGGAGCGCAAGCAGCGACCACTATTCGTTCGTGATCAGCTTCCAGAGCCCCGCCGGTCCTAGCTTTCGCGGAAGGTTGGGCTACGTCGCGTCGTGGCGTCCGCTTCACCAGGGCCGTGGCGCGATCAGGGTTCTCGGCACGCCCCTCCAAAGCTTCGCTGAGGCCGAGGACGCCTGCAACAACATGCTGAAGTACCTGGAGGACGACACTGATTCCGTTCCCCAGCAGAGTTGAAGCTTCGCTAAAATGCCGCAACGCTCCACGTACCGCCCAGGATATCCGCTACGATCAACTTGCAGCGCTCAACCAGCCCTCGGTCGAGGGTGCAATCTCCGACAAGGGGGACAGAATAGCCATCTGAACTTTGCCATTGGCCGCCATTACGCGGAAGATTAGGAACGCCGCATGCAGGCGCTGACGAAGCTCGCTCGCGCCGTCGAGCCTGCGGAGGGACCGCCGCGGATCCACATAGAAAAGATCAACGGGCCGTTTCTCTCTCCATGATAAGGAGGACGCCGACCGAGTAGGCATTCATGGTCAGCACTCGGGCAGGCAGAGAGGTTCGCGGACAAACCCGGAAAGACAACGCCAATGAGGCAGCTCGAACGCATGGTAGATGCGGTGAATAAGATCAAGAACCGTCACCGCCAAGCCGCCGATCTCGAAGCTGAGCGCGCGCTGAACCGTCTGAAGACCGTTGACCCAGCGCAATATAGGGAATTCATTCGTAAACACGAGACGGACGGCTCTAGCGGAGATGGCGGTCAGGCGAACGGCTGATCAGCCCACCAGGGACAAACCATGGCCTCCTGCTCTGGCTCAGGTTTAATCGTGCCTTGATCTGTCACAACTTATTTCAGAAGTTCAGCTCTCGTGCCAGCGGCCTCAATACCGGAGGGTAGCGAATTTAAGGGTAGGCATTGATTGATCGACGAACGTGCTCGTCTGCCGCGCGGCTAGTGGCAGCTTCGCAATGCTTCATGAGCAGCTCGATGAGCCTGGGCCTGAAAGTTCGAGGTCTGTCCCGTACAAGCCCGCGCAAGGGCGTGTAGAAGCGAAATACGGCGGGTCCTGTCAGTCGTCTCAAACAGCGTGATCACCATTGAGGACTTTTCGCCAGCGGCGCGCTTCTCCGAATGGCACGAATACATTGCGGTCGAGGCGATCGCTATCATTTTAGAACTTCAGCTCTGAAGGCCGGATGCCCGCATTTCTACACCAAGGCCTACGCACGCCGCACGGCGAAATGCTGGTTGTTTCGACGAGGTCCATTTCCCATCGCCGCCTTTCTCATCCTTGACGATCCCAGCCTGAAGGCGAGCGTGCTTGGTAGAACAAGCTGGGCGATATCAACAACGAGTCAAGTGGCGTAGACGCGAGCATGGTCGATCTCGTGTCGACAGCAATCTATAACTGGCATGGGGTTTCGTGTTTGATCTTAGACGCGCGGCTTGGTTCAACATTCAACGTTCTTGTCGCCTAGATGACATCGTAATCGAGAAACACGGGGATGCGCATCGCGCCCCGTTGGCATCCATTCTGCACACCACGAGCGTTACGGAGTTGAAAGCAGCGTTCACGGCGCTCTACGCCCAGAAATCCGGTGCGGTATCTGCAGCAGACGCTAGCCGCAGCTGCACAACATTCGGGAAGTCAACACTTGTGTTTCATCCTAAACCAACAGGAGAGGTAATCGTTCATGTACAAGTTCGGCGTTTTGACGCTTGTTCTATTGGTTCAGCAGGCGTCCGCTGCCGCGGGTCCGACGGACAACACTGCAAATCAGCTGCAGCTCTCCGATTACAAGCGAGCGATGACGATCGGCGATCAATATGCAAAGCTCACTACCAATGTCCCCGACGTGCCATTCTGGCTCGCAGATGGTGAGTCTTTCGTCTATCGGCAAACAACTAAAGGCAAGCATCAGTTCATTCTCGTGAATGCTGCCACGGGCACAAAACAGCCGGCTTTTGATCACACCCGCCTCGCGGCCGCGCTGAACAGGGCAAGCCACAAGGACTATAAGGCCGACAATCTGCCCTTCGCCGGTTTCAAGATGGCCAAAGATGCTGGCAGGATCACCTTCAACATCGAGAATACCCGGTGGAGCTGCGACCTTGTAAGCGATGCGTGCACAAGCAATACCATGCCACCCCAAGCCTATCAGTACAGGTATGACCGCACGCCACCCGCGGAAAATAATCGAGAGAAGACAAGCGTCTCGCCTGACGGCAAATGGCTGGCCTATTCTAAGAACTACAACTTGTTCCTGCGCAGCAAGGATGGCTCTCGAAACATCCCATTGACCTGGGACGGATCTGAATCCAACTACTATGCTTTGTCGACGCTGAAATGGTCTCCAGACTCGCGTCACCTCGCGGGTTACCGCATCCGTCCAGGGCACAAACGGCAGGTCCATTACCTCGAATCATCACCGAGGGACCAGCTTCAACCGAAACATTGGACGATGACGTATCCGAAGGCGGGTGATACCTTGGCACTGCACCAGCCGGTGCTGTTTGACATCGTCAGCCGGCGCCAGATCGCGGTCGACAATGCTTCGTTCCCAAATCCCTACAGTCTTTCGCCGATCCTGTGGTGGAAGGATGGCCGCGGCTTTACCTTCGAATTTAATCAGCGCGCACATCAGCTCTATCGTGTTGTCGAGGTGGACGCCACCACCGGCCAGGTGCGCTCTTTGATTGATGAGGTCAGCCACACCTTTGTCGACTACCAGCCACTGGTGAATCAGCCGCGTACTGGAAAGACCTTCCGCTACGATGTTGACGACGGAAAGGAGATCATCTGGGCGTCCGAGCGCGATGGATACGAGCACCTCTACCTTTTCAATGGCCGGACCGGCGAACTCAAAAATCAGATCACCAGAGGAGATTGGGTGGTCCGCACGGTCTATTACGTCGATCCGGTCAAGCGCCAGATCTGGTTTGGCGCGAGCGGGATGAACCCAGCGGAGGACCCGTATTTCGTCCACGCCTACCGCATCGACTTCGACGGGAAGGGACTGACCGCGCTCACGCCTGAGCTGGCCAATCATCACATCGAGTTCTCGCCTGACGGCCGCTACTATGTCGACCTCTGGTCACGCATCGATGCCCCGCCCCGCTTGATGCTGTACCGAGCCAGCGATAATGCCGAGCTGATGCAGGTCGAGAGCGCCGAGATCTCCGAACTCGTCGCCGCCGGCTGGCAGCCGCCACTCAGCTTCCATGCCAAGGGGCGGGACGGTGAAACCGATATATGGGGTATCATTCACCTGCCGGTCAACTTCGATCCAAACAAGAGATATCCGGTTGTGGAGCACATTTACGCCGGCCCGACTAGGTCTTCCGTTCCCAAGTCCTTCTCGGCCTTCGTCGAGCCTCTCACGCAGCTCGGGTTTATTGTCGTTCAGATCGATGGAATGGGTACGAACAACCGCTCTCGCGCGTTCCACGACGTTGCTTGGAAAAACTTGAAGGACGGCGGCCTTCCCGATAGAATCCTGTGGCACAAGGCGGCGAGTGCGAAGTATCCCTGGTACGATATCTCGAACCTTGGCATTTTTGGCGGGTCCGCCGGCGGGCAGAACGCTATGAGTGCGCTGCTCTTCCATCCTGATTTCTACAAGGTAGCGGTCGCGAGCAATGGCTCCTATGACAACCGGATGGACCAGATCTGGTGGAGCGAACAGTGGATGGGCTGGCCAGTTGGCATCGAATATTCTCAATCCTCCGCCGTCGACAATGCTTTCAGATTGCAAGGTAAGCTGCTGCTCATTGCGAGCGAAACGGACCGCATTGTCGATCCGTCCTCTACTCTCCAGCTTGCAGACCGGCTCATTAGGGCGGGAAAATACTTCGACTGGCTTGTGGTGCCCGGCGCAGATCACGTAGCACCAAGCAGTTACAGCAAGCTCAAGCTCCTGGACTTCTTCGTTCGCAACATTCTCGGGCAAGAACCACCTAACTGGAACGCCATCGGGTCGAACTGGCGAGAATAAATTCAGGCCATGATGGGGCGGAAGAGCCATGGTGACTCGCCGCGCTCACCGACCAAGGAGTTCGCGGTGAGTTCAAAAGCCGGCGGGACAAGTACGCTAACACGCCGCGCACGGCCGACCTCCAGTTGGCAATAGCTAGAGCGTTGTGGAGCGCGCAACGACAGGGCGAGCGTTTGCGCTTGCCCTAGTCTGGCGGCGAATGCACCGCACATTCGCCTTCGGCAATCCAAGGGCGGTCGGCGCGTCCGATGCCGGCTGGTGCACTCTTAAGAGCCCTGCTCGACAACACAGAGCGTCGGGCACCGCTGTCTCCCCGTGCGCCTTAGCATTTGCGGTATCAATCGACTTCTTCAAGCTCAGCAGCTGCCCTTAATTCAGTCTATGGACGTTTCAATCGCGGTAAATCGTCCGTTCGAGTACCAAGCCATCCCAATCAGAGCGGGCCTTTTCGACTTCGCTGCGTTGGCACTTGTCTTCTTTTGGTAAATCGACAAGCAGGCAAGTTGAACGAGCACCGATTTCTTAGGCTCAAATTTGCTGACCGCCTCGTCCGCGGAGTAGAAGTCTTGGCGCATTAGAGACGCCTCATCCGCCTCGAGCCATTCAGTTGGTTGACGGAAAACGGAACGTTACTGCCTCGCAACCGTGATGAGTGAGGATGAGCAGCATGGCGTCTTCGAGATTGCCGCTTCGGCGCAGAGCGATATTGGTCGGCGATAGGTAAACCTCAGTGCAACAACAGCGTAGTTGCGAATGCAGCGCAGCCACGACTTATCTTGTACAGGTCACGAACTGTGTCGCCTCCGACCGCTCTCTGGTGGACTCAGAGCTCGCCGGCTGAGGTACAATACAGACGAATCCTGCTCAGACAAATATAGAGCGAAATGTTCGAAGAAAAGTCATTATGCTGCACGGCCAGTGATCCTTTTGCAACGCGTCGACTTAATCGCGCCATCACCCGCCCGATTTGATCCGCATCACATCATCACCAGCCCGCTTGTGGTGTGACAGAGGCGTCGCGCGACTCCCCGCGCTGACTGGGAATGGAGAATGCGATGAGAACAAGAGCAATTCTAACGATGGCGTCGCTGCTCGTGCTCGCGGCGGCGTTCGGTGGGGCCGCCATATCGGTACGGGCTGCGGATCTGGCATCGGCGTCGATCTACACCAAGGCGCCGCCGGTCGCCCCCTTCAATCCCTGGATGGTCCGCCTGCGCGTGCTCGGCGTGCTGCCGGATGCAAGAGGCAGCTTGGTCAATGTTGCCGGTATCCCGCCCCTGTCGTCGCCGAATTCCGGGCTCTCGATCAGCGATCAGGCCATACCGGAGCTCGACATCACCTATTTCTTCACCAGGAACATCGCCGCCGAACTCATTCTCGGCGTGACCAAGCATCAGATCAGCGGCACCGGGACGCTCAACGGGCTCGAGATCGGCACAGCCTGGTTGTTGCCGCCGACGCTGACGCTGCAGTATCACTTCACCGATTTCGGCGCGTTCAAGCCCTATATTGGCGCTGGCATCAACTACACCGTCTTTTTCAACCAGTCTGCGGCCAATACGCCGTTTGCCGGCCTAGCGATGACGGATCTGCACATCAGCAACCAGGTTGGCGCTGCGGTCCAATTCGGCTTCGACTACATGCTCGACAGTCACTGGGGCCTCAATGTCGACGTGAAGAAGTTGTGGCTGCGGCCGGATTATTCGGCCACCGTCAACAACGCCATTCCCGTCACCGGACGCGCCAATATCGACCCATGGCTGGTCGGCGGCGGCATCACCTACAAGTACTGACAAGAGCACGATCCGGAAGAGTGGAAACCGGTTCCAAACAAAAAGATCGAGCGAGCTGACGATTCGAAGAAGCATCATCTCTCTCAGCGCCGGGAGCCGGGCCCCGGCGCCGCATCCGTTTTGGCTGTGAGCTATTGGCGGAGCCAGCATTAGGTGACGACAGACACGATCGAATTGGTTTAAGTGCAATCGATTAAGTCATTTTCTCATGTCGGCGCGACTGGCGGAAAGCACCACATGGAGGTCAGGCCAGCTTCAAGCGGTACGCCACCAGGGTGACACCGTCACGGTGATCAAGGACTTGAAGCTCAAAGGCTCGTTCTATGCGCGGCACCGTGATCAGAAATATTCATCTCACCGAAGATCCCGACGAGATCAAAGTCCACACCGATAAGGTCAAGGGCCCGGTGTTGCGGACGGATTTCTTGAAGAGAGGCGTGAGGTCACCACCACTCATCATCCTGGCGAGCTGGTAATCCGACGTTTCAGAGACGTTCCGGTTGGACGTGTAGCTGCGCCGTACTTGACCCGCGCAGGCGGCGCTAACCGAGCTTTCGTCTAGCTCCGCTTCAACACCATTACCAGGCGGTCGACGCGTTTGCCTTCCTTGAGATGGGACTCGATGATTTCGTCGATATCGTCAGGCGTGGTCGGGCGGTACCAGACGCCATCGGGATAGATCACCATCAGAGGACCTACGTTGCAAAAACCGAGACAGCCCGCCGCCGTGAAGCCGATATCGGTGAGCCCTTGCGCTTCGATTGCCTTGCTCATCCTGTCCCATAGAACTTGCGCGCCAGCTGCACCGCAGCTGCCGTGCGGATGTGTGGGCGGACGCTGGACGTGGCAGGCAAAGACGTGATGCCTGTAGAGTTGAGGAAGCTCGAATTCCGTTTCTGAGTTCATGCGCCTGCCACGCGTTCGATTGGGTTATATGAAGAGAGACCAGGTCCGAGTGCATCGCCCCTGGGACCGCGGTCATCAGCGCGAGCGCGTGAAGTTCGTCACCCATTGTCCCCTTGAGCGCTGCATGCAAAATCTGATGCTGCTTCGGCTCTTGACTGTAAAGGCACGCGGAATGATGCGGGCGCCATAATGATCGCCTTTGCCGGCAACATCTGTCACGGACACCTCCGCCTCCGGAAAGGCCTTCCTGATCAGGGCTTCAATGTCTGGTCCCACCATCGCGATCCTCCTTGCTCCCGCTTTGCTTGCTCCGCCATCTTGCTTCTGCATGCAAGCTTCGAACCAAGATGCGCGACGCCCGCTTCCACGCCGATCCTTCTCAATCTGCCAACGTCCGACTGCCAATCATTGTCACGTTTGCTACAGCAGCGGTCTCTTTTGTTGCAGACGTGACAAACATCGAGCCGGACACGCGCGCCTCAAGCTTTTCCGCAAGCGAGGCCCAAGCTAGCCGGAGCATGCCGGTCCTTCTGGATGGCCCGGCTCTTGCAATGTCATCTCAAGGATGAAGCGATCGCCTTAACTGTCACGGAGGAGCCCATCAATTTCGGCGATCTTCCTGCTGAGATCGACGCCGTGCTGCAGCAAGGCGTGATCGCCTAACGGCATGATCCGGCGCGAACCGACCGCATCTTTCGGTGAGCGTTGGACCGTGCGACGAGGGGGCGCGTTGATCGCCGAGCGTGGATTGCGCGAGCTCGCAAGCCAAGCCGGCTAGGAGCGCGACTGGCGGCAATGGCAAACCGCAATCAGCGATGCCAGTGGCGCCGGCGCTGCGCGCTGTACACCTTGAGGCGCTTGCCTTCAACCATTCCTGGGGGGCGGAGACCTCGACTACAAGACTACGGTCAACGGATATGCCCTTTGAATTGCCTTGCGTGACTGGGATTGTTACTTCGCAGGGTTGTTCCCCCTCTCGCTGCACGCACGGCCAATCTGGTTTCAGCGAGTCTCAAGAACAACTGATACAGGATCGTTATCTCACCCTAACGGTCCTGTTACGTCTGGGCTCAACATCCCCCTCCAGCCCAGACGGAGCCCTCGGCGGCGTTGTGATTGTGACCGCCGGGGGCTTTCTCTGCTTCAAGCGCCGCCTTGGATGTAACTAGCACCTGCTCGGTCTCGGCGCCCTCCATAAGCGCGGTTGTCATCGGAAACAAAGGCCGCACCCGGCTTCACCCGACCAAAAAGTGCTGGCGTCGATGTTCACCCCCTTTGCCGGCCTGCCTCACTCCATACACAGGGCGGAACCGTGCAGCTCGCGCTCGCCGCACGCGAGTTGCGCATCTAGCAATATATGGAGAGGTAGCCGCCAATTCTCCTAAAAGGACGCCGGCGTCTTATCGCAGGCCAAGAGCGAATGGAAAGAAAAAGCCAAGCGGGACGAGGTCAGCGCCCTAGTCTTTAGGAAGCGCCGCCGTCTTTCATCATCCCGGTTTGCCCGCCTGGTTGCGCCCTCAGTCGGCCGAGCGTTGCTAGCGGGAGGTCCAATTCGGCGAGCGCGGTTTCGTTGGCAATCGTCCGAGAAATGCGGCGCAGATGCAAGCGAGCCAGCGGGGTTGAGCGCGGCGCCGCCAATGAGAAAACCGAGATGGCGCTGGCGTAGCCCTGCTCGGGCGTGTCGAGTCTTGGCCCGCCGTCCGCTCCGTGAGATAGCACTTGAACACCTGCTTGCTGCCCAGGACATCAGCCGGATGCACCGCGCCGATGATCTCCCTTTCGGGTAACGCCTCCATGCGCTATAAGAGCTGTTAACGGCCGATCGGTCCTCACAAGGCCGCCAATGCGCTCGAACATCGAAATCGCTGCGCGTCTCGTTGTTCGAGTGTCCCAGTTCCATTCATTCATGCCGGGCTACAGGATGACTTCCGCCGGCGTGCCGGCACTTTGATCTCTCACAACTTCGAAAGCAGCGACAGGCGCAGGCCTGCGCCAATCTTCATCCGAAGGACGGCGCTTTCCCGAAAGACTCCTGAGCCACGGTCATGAGATCATGCCTGTTAATCCGGATGGATCATGATGTCCATGGTTTCATCGCTGTCCTCGAACGGATCGGGAAACCCGTTGTCCTCCACCAGCTTCACGCCACATAGGCAGACGTCGCCGTCGACCACGGCGAGCGCGACCGGCTCCAGGGCTTTTGCGTTGCAGGGGCCGTCGATGCAAAGCCCGCTGTCGATCTCGAAGATCGCACCGTGCCGGCCGCATTTGATAAAGGCGCGGTCCGACGAGAAAAATTCTCCGGAGCCGATGTTGAGCCAGACACCGTCATGCGGGCAGCGGTTGAGGTAGCCGTGGTAGTCGTTTCCGAAGGTCCGCACCACGACAATCGGAAACGGCCGGCTCTCGCCGCTCTCGTCGATCCGCGACAGGCTAAAGCCCTTCGCGCCGCCCCGCTCGATTGCATCGGCGTGACAGACGGTGAACACCTCAATCTCTCGGCTGCCCATGTCGCGGTGCTCCCTTGGCTCATGCTGTCGTCACGTTTTCCTGCCTGAAGGCATCGACGGCGGCACGGGTCAGCCGAAGCGCGCCAAGTTCACCGGCCACCTCCTGGCAGGCACCGATGGCGCGCTGAGAAAACCAAAACCATCGTGCGGCCTAAGGCCGGCCTGCGCTCGCCGATCTCGACCACTATCCCGTTCAGGGACAGTGACCTGCTGCGAAATTCATTTGCCTTCCCTGCTATTTAGCGCCGAGCCTGCAGAAGCCCGAGCCGAAGCCCAAGGGCTCGATGTTCATGTCTTCGTTCCGAGCACCTTGGGCTCGCGGGCGAGCCGCAACTCGGAGCCGACGGCACCGATCGTTTTGAGCTTCTCATTCTCCACGCCCGCTCTTCGGACCTATCCTTGAGAGTTCCTTGCGGCCTTGCTGGACGTCGCAGGATCCGTCTTTGGTCTGCCCCCTGTATTTGTCCGGAATCTTCGGGTTCTGCAGCACCGCCAATAGTGATGTGGCCTGAATGACCTCCATTATCTTGTCCCACTGTGAGACCCTGACTGTCGACATTCACGCTTTCCGTTTGCGTCCCATTGATGGTTCTTCGGTTTAATAGATCGCTGCGCCAGCGCCGATGTTGATTGACGCATCCTTCACCGTCTCCACGATAAACTCGATATGGTCGCTGGTAAGATGGGTGTGAAATGGCAGTGCCAGGGCGCGATCGGCGATCTTCTCCGTGACCAGGAAATCGCCATGCCGATAGCCGAGATCAAAATAATGCCGCTGCAAATGCAACGGATGACAATAGGCGGCGGCCTCGACCTGCTCGACGCGCAGGTCATCTACGATGGCATCGCGGCTGGAGCGCGTGAAGCGCGTCCCGAGATGGACGAGATAGAGGAACCAGTTCACGACGGTCGCATCGGGAGACACATAAGGCGGCTTGATACCCTCAAAGGATTGCATATGCGCGTTGTAAAGCTGTTCGGCGAGCCGGCGCCGCTCCAGGATTTCCTCGAGGCGCCTTAGCTGCGCAAGGCCCAGCGCAGCTGTGAGATCGCTCATGCCGGCCTGGTGGGGCGCTGCGCTGCTGATGATAACGGAGGAGCGTTCATCCAGCCGATGTGCGCGATGGCGACGTAAGCCAACGGCCAAGTCGATGTCGTCGGTCACCACCATCCCGCCTTCACCGCAGGTCAGGGCCAGTGGCTGGGCGAAGTCGAACACGGCGATATCGCCAAAACGGCCGACGAGCTCGCCCTTGTATCGCGATCCGATCGCTTCGGTCGAATCCTCCAGGAGCGGCAGCTGATGGTGCTGCGCGATCGCGCGCAGCTCCGACCATGGCGCTGGATGGCCATTGGGGTTGCCACCTATAATCGCCCGCGTGTTGGCCGTGACACGCTCTTCGACCTTCGCCGGAGCCAAGGCTCCCGACCAATAGTCAACGTCGACAAATACGGCCCGCGCGCCCACTAGACTGATAGCATGCACCGTCTCGCGAAACGAATAAGGTGAGGCAATCACCTCCTGCCCGGGGCCGACGCCGAGCGCTTTTAGCGCAAGCAGAAGCCCGATCGTGCCGCTGGGGACGGCGACGGCATATTTGCGGCCAAGATAGGCGGCGAAGGCTTTCTCGAAGGCGTCAGTGATCGGTCCATTGGAGACTCGCGGCGAACACAGCAGCGCTTCAACGGCAGACAGCTCGGCGGAGGTGATATCGGGATCGGAGAGCGGAATGAAGGAAACATCGGTCTCGGCCGCGTCTGCGCCATCGTCGCGATGCCCTGCGACTCCAACGCCGGTCACGGCCCGGTACTCCTTGTCGCCAGCAGGATGCCAATCGCCCGCGCAGGATCAGTCGTGATCTGCACGCAGCGATCGCAGCCATCGATCAGATGCAGATCGAAATGCGGAAAACTCCGGAACGGCTGCTCCGTCACGTCAGAGGCATCACAGCGCGTCACGGCGAGCTGCGGAAAGCGGCGCCGCAGCTCGGAAAATGAGGTTGCATCAGGCTCCGCTGCCGCAAGCACCCGTTCGATTTCGATCAGTTCGTCTGTGCCAAGCGCCATCGCGGCTCCCATATAACTGGTTCCAAAATCAGCTTCATTGCCAGAACAGCCGCTCGGGATCGGTGTTCAATTCCTCGATTGCTGAGATCAGGCGGCAGTAAATGCTATAAAACTCCCAGATTCCGTTTGCGTGGTTCTTTCGAAACAGCTTCCACATCCCGTTCACCGTGTCATAGTGGACTAGCGCGACGTCGATGAGGCCGCCGTCCTTATCGATATTGTGAGAGCAGCAGGGACTCTCGATCAGATAGCCACCCCTCACCGGTTTCACATTCGGCGAGACATAGCGATAGCGCTGGCGCGAGCTCAAGGCACGCTCGATCCGCTTGCAATCGAGCTCGTTCGGATGAGGGTTAATTCCGACCCCTACTTTTCTCATTACCGCGGCATTCATTGCGAACGGCTCCCCTCAAAGCATTGTGATTTCTTCTTCAAGACAGCCGACGACCAGCCGCTCGCCGTACTCGACGAGATAGATTGGCACGTTCGCTTCGGTATGCCTTCCGACCTGCACGATCTCGCCGATCGCTCCGGCGCCGATCAAGAGTCCGTTCGCCGGTGCGTCCGGAAAGGAGCCGTCGTTAATGAGGTCGACCGCCGCCTTGACGCGCTGGCCCCATTGGTACTTCGGCAGCCTTGGGTCGATCACGGCGCGGCCTCTTCCGGCAACAGCAGGTCCTCAAGCTCCTCGCGCGCCAGCACCGGCTCGAGCTCCTTGCGCTTCATGCCGACGCGGTTGCCGCTTTCGAGAAATTCGACGCCATAGATGTAGAACTGCTGCAGGAAAGTGCCGATTGAGACGACGTAACCCACCTCCCCCTTTTTGGCGAGGATCTCGCCAACTTCCTTGCCGGCATAGGTTCCATCATTGCGGACGGTGCGGTTGGCCCGCACTTTTTCGCCGAAGCTGAAGAAAGGTGGCCCGGTGAGCTCGACGACTTCGCTGTCGCGAACGATGTTGCTCATGTCCCACTCTCTCTCGGTCGTTTGGGCCGGATCGCCACGCGCGCGCGGGCGACTTCCTGCACCATCGAGTCCTCGTCCTCGGCCAATTCAGCCAGCTCGTCCGTCGTAATGCGGCTTGCCACCTCATAGCGGACGCGCCAATCCGGATCGCGGCGCAGCACGCGGAGCGAATCCGGAGACAGCCGCCGTGCGATCTCGAGCCGCACGCTCGAATCGCGATCATTGACCATGCCGAGAAGCCAGTCATAGGGAATGCGGAGCGCAACCACGCGGCGCACCTCGGGTTCGTCATCGTTCATGAGAGGCCCAAGCAGCGCCGGCGCGATCCGGCTCGCCACCACCAGGCGGACGTAATAGTCCTGATCCGATAGCATCGGCGCCAGCTCCTCGCCTTCCAGCAAGGTCGCAACCCGCATCCTCACCTCCCGATGCGGGTCGCTGCGCAGCCGCAGCACAAAGCGCTTGGGAAGGCGGCGCGCCGCGTTCCAGCGCACGGTTTCCTCAGCGTCATCGAGCAGCATCGGCAGCAGGAATAGGTTAGCGTGTTTGGCCGCGATCGCGCGCACCTCGAAATGCGGATGTGTGATGTAAGCGTCGGCCAGCGCCGGATTCCAGTTGAAGAAGCGGTCGATGCGGCGGGCATAGCGGTCGTTGACGCAGGCTTGCATCAAGCGGCAGCCGCCGCTGGCCCTGAGCCCGAGATGCGTGCAGGTGCCGCAGTCAACCTTGTTGCCTAGCCAGTCGCGGGCCTCATCGATGTCATCGGTCATCGTCCTGTCCCATCCGCTCCAGCACGTCCAGGAGCACCTTGGCGCCGATCTTGTCGGTCGGGTCGAGCTCCACGAGCTTGCTGGCGGCCGCGTGTCCTTCCGAGTTCGCCGAGCCGCATCTGCAGGTAGGCGTAGGCTTTCAGTGAAGATAAATAGAAGCGCGACAGGCTGCTGTCGTAGCAATCGAAAGCAGCATCGGTCGCGCTAACCCGCCGCCAGTCGTCTGAGAGACCGTTTTCTCGCGCTGCCTTAGAAATACAGAGCTTGGCGACCTCCAACGCCTCCGACAAGCGGTTCTTGTAGAAATAGAAGCGGTAGAGTCCGATCAGGACGGCGGCGTGGCCCGGCGCCAGCGCCTGCGCTTCGTGCAGGTGTTTTTCCGCGATCTTGTCCAGGTGATAGGAGAGCCCGGCCTGCCACAGATGATCCTCGGCTTCGCGCGGCAGGCCGTCGCCGAGTAGCGTGTGCGCGATGAGGGTCCCCTCCCTCCCGGACAGCGGATCGCCTGCCACATCGAGATTCATCGGCAGCTTTCCTCTTCTAATGGGCAGCCTTTGCGGTGTTGCTGGAGCAGCACATCCGCTTCTGGGAAGATCAGCCCGGTCTGCACAGTAGTGTCGGTCAAATCGATCGTGAGACCCCCAAGCATTAGCTGGTTCTCGGCATTGAGAAGCAACTTTAGGCCGTTGCGCTCGACGCCTTGCTGACCGGGCCGAGGTGCCGGCGCAACACCCATATCGGCGGGTAATCCCGAGCAACCATCTGCCGTGACGGCGAGCCGGACGCTGGCGCCAGCGGTGCCATCGGCGCGCAGCACGAAACTCGCGAGTTTTTCAGCGGTGGGCGCCAGCGTGAAGGTCATAGGCTCGAGCCTATTTACGCCCGCGCCTAGTAGCGCGGCAATGAGGTGTCGATGACGCATGTGTTATCGACCGGGCACACCGCGACGCATTGCGGCTCTTCGAAATGGCCGATGCACTCGGTGCATTTCTTCGGGTCGATGACGGACGTCCCGCCTTTCTCCGAGATTGCGACATTCGGACATTCCTGCTCGCAAGCCGAGCAGCTCGTGCATTGCGAGGCAATGATCTTGAACGGCATCGACGTCTCCCTCAAGCAGCCGAAATCAGCGCGCTCTGCCGGATCGCCGCCTCGCCCCTGTCGACATACTGGATCTCGCCGGTTTGGACCCTCTCAAGATAGGACTTGAACCACGCGATTGCTGATTTTTCGATGAACTCATGGGCGTATTGGTCGACTGGCTCGATCCCGGCCTTCAACAGATTGCTCTTCGGACAGCCGCCGATCTTGGCCACGAACACTGCATGGCAGTCGTTGATGGCGCGGATGATGGTGGCAAGGCTCTCCTCCTCGCCATAACCGCCCCGGCAATACTGATCGACGCGGCGATGGCCGACTAATTTGGCGCCCGTAGTGGAGAGTTCGTACACTTGGAACTCCTTGGCATGCCCAAAGTGCTCGTTGATCAGGCCCGAGCCCTTCGTCGCCACTGCAACTAAGAGCTTGATGCCGCTCATCTCGCTGGCGAGCTTGGCGAGCTCTTCCTGCTCGGCAGCAACCTTGGCGACGCGTTTCTCCTCGACCTTGGCCTGATAGGCCTTGCGCATTTCCAGGTCATATTTGACGTCCATGGCCATAACCTTCTCGGTAGTGAACTCCGCGCTGCGGTCCTCGCCGAGCAGGCCGACAGCGTCGGCGCGGCACTGCCGGCAGTGCCGCATCATGTTCATCGCGCCTTTGCAGACATCCTGCAGTGCCTTCAATTCCTGCGCGGTCGGACCCCGCTGGCCGTTGAGCCCGAATACGGTGCCGTGCTCGGGCGCGGAGATCAGCGGCATGATGTTGTGTAGGAACGCGCCGCGCGATTTGACCGCCTTGTTGACCTCGACCAGATGCTGGTCGTTGATGCCTGGGATCATCACCGAATTGATCTTGCATAGGATGCCCCGCTCAGTCAGCATCTCGAGGCCTTGCAGCTGGCGGTCGTTGAGGATCTTTGCGGCTTCGAGGCCGGTGTAGCGCTTGTGGTTGTAGAAAATCCACGGATAGATTTTGGCGCCGATTTCGGGGTCGACCATGTTGATGGTGATGGTGACATGGTCGATCTTGAAGCGGGCGATCGTGTCGACATGGTCGGGCAGCATGAGGCCGTTGGTCGACAGGCACAGCTTGATGTCGGGAGCGGCCCTGGCCACCAGTTCGAAGGTCATGAACGTCTTTTTCGGATTGGCCAGGGGATCGCCAGGCCCCGCGATGCCGAGCACGGTCATCTGTGGGATGGTGGAGGCGACCGCCAGCACCTTTTTCACCGCCTGCTCCGGCGTTAGTTTTTCGCTCACCACGCCCGGGCGCGATTCATTGGCGCAATCATATTTGCGGTTGCAGTAATTGCATTGGATGTTGCAGGCGGGCGCAACCGCAACATGCATGCGGGCGTAGTGATGATGCGCTTCTTCGCTGTAGCAGGGATGGTTCTTGACCTTCTCCCAGATCTCGGTCGGCAGCTCACCCTGGCCGGCTTGCGAGCCGCAGCTCGCCTTGCCGCTGCCGCCGGACGTGCCGCAGCCCTTGTGCTCGGCGATCGCCTGCATGATCTCGCCGATGTTGACGGCGCTCCCTGCCAAGCTTGCTTCGTCCAGCGCTGATACGTCCATCCTAACCATTCTCCCTGCAGGCGGAAACTGAAATCAAGATTTGCAACTCGCGTGCCATGGCCGGAATGGCGAGCAATTTTGATCTAAGCCAAAAAAGTGAGCTCGCCTGCCGCGGTTGGCCGTGGAAGCGAAGCCTTCTGCACGACATTAGAAATGTTCGAAGTGTGACGGGCGTCTTGATCCTGACATGGAGATGAGCGCAGTCATTTCCTGGCGAAACGCAAGACAACTCGCGTGCGCCCGGCACGCGAGCAACATCGACCCATATACAAGTTCTGTCAGCCGGCGAGCAGTATCTCGATCGCGCGCGGGAGCGGGATCGCAAGCGGCGTCAGGCCCTGTTCGACCAGAAAGCGGAGCTCATTCCTGGACAGCACCTGCGGTTCCACGATGGCGTAATGAACACCGGCCGAGCGCTTGGTGAGCTGCCGCGCATAGGTTCGCAGCAGCTGATCGTTGAAGCGGCAGCCGATGAAGAGAAATCTTCGGCCATTGCGCCGCTCTTTCACCACATCGGGGATCGGCGTCTGAATGTCGATCTCGGTCAGCACCTCGACATAGTCGGCGTCAGAGATCAGGAAGTTCCTGGCAGGCAGCACGCCGCCGTGCGGCTTGTAGAGGACCGTGGTCCAGCTCTGCGCCACGGCGCGATCGACCTCTCTGCCCTCCGCATCATAGAAGCGATACCAGCGATCCTCGCCGATGCCGGCGCGGCTAATGCCCTGCACCTCGCCCCACCCCTCGTGCTTGCCAAGCGCTGCACGCATCGCGCCGTCATACCAGGCATCGACGATGACAGGCGGTGACAGCGCGGCGAGATGGTGATGCAGTGGCGTCGGCTCGACCGGCGCAGCAAAGGCCTGCGCCATCAATGCCGTCACGGTGGAGCGATGCTTGTTGCTCTCGATATGCTGCGCCGACGCCCAGACGTTGCCCTTGGCCCGGCGCGGCAGCGCGACCTTGGTAGCGAAGAAGCCAGCCAAGGCCTCCGGAGTCAAAGGCGCATCCGTTTTGGACAAATCGGCCAGGCCAGGTCCGAGATAGGGAACAATGCTGCCGGCACGCAGCCGGCTCGCGACGTCGGTAAGAATCGCCTCCGCATCGGCCGCGTTGACAAAGTCGATTTGCGGGGCCGTCTTCATCGCTCGTCCGCGCCCTCGCCACGCTTTCGGGCATTGACCGTGATCGGCAGCGGCGTATCGCTCGCCATTTCGGGCAGATCGAGCACCCAGCCATTGGCTATTCTGATCCAACCGCCCCACAGCCTCTCGTGCTCCGATTCAACGATCGGCTCCTCGAGATCTTTTTTCGGCACGTAAATCGACAGGCCTGCCTCCGGAGAGCGGAGAATCATGATTTTCATCAGATCAACTCGTGTATCGGGGCGAATTGCTGGCGGGATTGGGATGCTCTCGTGACATGGCGCGCAGGTGAGCCACGATGCCGGGCACTATTCGGACGACCTGATCGACTTCTTCGACGGTGGTTTCACGCGACAAGGAAAAGCGTACCGCGCCGCGTAGGATCCTCGCAGGCACGTTCATGGCGCGCAGCACATGAGACGGGTCCATTGAAGACGAGCTGCAAGCTGATCCGTGCGAAGCGGCAATGCCCGCGCGATTGAGATGGTGGACGATTGCTTCCCCTTCGAGATCTTGGAAGGCGATGTTAGCCGTATTCGGCAGCCGATTACCGACATCGCCGAGCGCTATGCAGCGGCAGTTGTGCAAGATCGCCTGCTCCAGGCGATCGCGCAACGCACCAATGCGAACGCGCTCCGGCTCGAGCCGCTCGGCCGCAAGCTCTGCAGCTTTTCCAAGACCGATGATGCCCGGGATGTTCTCGGTTCCGCCGCGTCGTCGTCGTTCCTGTGTCCCGCCCCAGATCAGCGGCCTGAATTTCGTGCCTTGGCGTAAATAGAGCGCTCCAATCCCCTTGGGGCCATGCAGCTTATGCGCGGACAGCGACAGCATGTCGATAGCACTGTCATTCAAGTCGATGGGCTCCCTACCTACCGCCTGTACCGCATCAGTATGAAACAACGCGCCCGCCGCACGCGCCAACCTAGCCAGATACTCCACCGGGAAAATCGTACCGGTCTCGTTGTTGGCCCACATAACCGACGCAATCGCCGTGCGTGGTCCAAGCGCCCAGCAAAAGGCCTCGACGTCAAGCCGTCCGCGCGAATCCACGGGGATCATATGCGTCTTGATGCCCCTTGTCGCCAATTGCTCCACCAGAGCTAGAATGGCGGAATGCTCGACAGAAGTTGTGACGATTTCGTCGCGCCCTTCCTGGGTCGCAAGCGCAGAAAGGATGGCGGTATTGTTGGACTCGGTCCCGCCGGAGGTGAAGACGATCTCATGATCGTGGGCGGCTCCCAGCAAATCTTGCAGGCTGCGGCGCGCCTTGCCGACCGCGCCCGCGATCTCGCTGCCGAAGGCATGGGTGGACGAGGCATTACCGAACCGCTCTGTAAAGAACGGCAACATGGCTTGCAAGACACACGGATCTGCCCGTGTGGTCGCATTGTTGTCAAGATAGATCGGCACAAACGCCTCGTTCAATGCCGCGCATTGGCAACGCCGGCGACCGGGATCAGGCGAACGAATTCACCGAGCCTTTCGACCAGCCGCGCCTGAATGCCTTCTAGCGTCGCGCTTGAAAGTCTGCAGAATACGCAGGCACCAGTCAGCTTGACCATGATCTTGCTGCCCTCGATACCGACCAGCTGACAATCGCCGCCGTCGCGTTGCAGATTGGGCCGGATCTCCTCGATCACTGCGCGAATGAGTTGCTCCCGATCGGCCGCAATGACCGGCGATTGCTTTAGTTGTTCTGGTTCCAGCAGCATGCTTCGATTTCTCTTTTCATCTACGGAAGGATTTGCCGCAGGAGCAGCTCGAGCTGGCGTTTGGGTTGTCGAAGGTGAAGCCGGAGCCCTCCAGCGCCACCACGAAATCGATCGTCGTGCCGGCGAGGTGCTCATGGCTCTTATTGTCGACGAACACCTTGATCCCGTCGCGCTCAATGACGGTGTCGTCGGACTTTGCCTCGTCGGCAAAACCCATCTTGTATTTGAATCCGTCGCAGCCGCCGGCCTCGACCATGATGCGCAGGCCGCTCGTCGGCTGCGCCGAAGCCGAGATCGCGCTCTTGAGCGCATTCACTGCGCTATTCGTCAGATTGATCATGGCACCTTTATTTTCCCAAGTCGTTTGCATGAGAATTGGCAAGTCGCATGCCAGCGCGCACGAGCTTGACAATGCTTACCTTTTTCGAAGTCGCGCCTGTTGGCTTTGCGACGCGTGTCGGGTTGCTGACAAAGGTTTTCGAGGGATCGCGGAGCTTTTAAGTGTCTTCTTTATGGATTAGCCGATGAAGCGTTACGAACGCGGCGGCAAACAATTTGCATTGCTTCTCCTGCCGCCGGAGTGTCTGGCGATTGTCTTGGATCGAGGGATGATTTTTTATGACTGCAATCGAGAACACCGCGCTAGGCCGGTTGGAGAAGGAGGGACGCCTGCTCAATGCCATATTCAAGGGCGGGACCACCAAGCAGGGCCGGTTCGGCTTTCGCGGCGATATCGCCCTAAAATTCCAGGCCCAGGTCGCCGACGAGAAGCGGCCGCCCCACTATTCAATCGAGCAGGTACTGACGGTCGTGCAGGAAGGCGAACGCAGCATTCCGGTGCTTGCCGGCTATCTGCACTGCTTCGCTTATCTTGCTGATGTCGCAAATGTTCTTGACGGCGCGCTAAGTCCTGATGGCAGCTACTTCATGTTTTGCAACAACATAGACCTGTTGGCGAAATATCGAATCAAGCTCCGCGGTATCACCTTCAACGTGCTGCCGTGCGATGAATCCACCGTTTGGAAGGAGATGATGGACCTGGTCGGGGTCGACAAAAATGACATTAAGAAGCTCGACGCGCCCGGCAAGCTCGACTACCTGCTCGACGCAACCAAGGGTGTCGATGCGTCCTATGATGAGATCTCTTACGAAGACGGGCTGAAGAGGATGGAACCCGTAAGAAACCGTAACGAGAACCGGCCGGTCTGAGCACCGGCTTCAACTTTAGCCAGAGGAATCCTCTTCCTCGACAAGCCGCACGCCGGTCGCGCAGATTTCGCCGTCCAGCACCGTCAACGCGACCGGCGTGAGACTGCTGCCCTTGCACCGGCCGTCCACACAGCGGCCCGTGCCGAGCTCGAAGGTCGAGCCGTGCTTGCCGCACATCAGCCGCATACCGAGGGGATCGAAGAACTGGTTGCGTTCCCAGTCGAGATGGACGCCAGTGTGCGGGCATTTGTTGAGATAGGCAAACACCCGCTTGCCCCAGCGCACCACGACAATGGGCCACGGCCTGTGGCCGCCGTCTTCGTCCACTATCATGAGGTGGAAGCCCATGGCGCGCTGGCTTGGAATATCGTTGAAGCCGCAGATTGCATAGGCGATATTCGACTGCGTCCCCCGCTCGTTCATGACAAGAGAACCTTCAACTGATCATCCTGCGATGACTCTTGCAAGAATCGCGCAAAGTACCGGATCGCCCTACTCTCTTTGGAGTCCGGCGCGCGTCGTCGCAAAACGAGAACCGCTCGATCATCGGACCAACGAGCTTTGTGGGATCAGGCACTTCTTGGCTGTTTAGGAATCGGATCGTAAAGCGGCGCGCTCGACCGCAGGCTCTCGCGGCTTTCCACAGCCGCTGTCCGGATGTGAACCGGTTCGTAATAAGAAATGTTCGCAGCAAAAATTGCGTTCTGGCCTTTAATCCATGGTATTCTGACAGCTGATGATATTTTCGAATCTCCCGGCAGAGCCTGCCGGGGGTTTTTTGGGTCTATGTTGTTACCTGCCGCCGGAATCGGCCTCCGGCTCCAAAACAATGCCTCTCCCTCTCGATCGGCGCCTGCACGAGTGAACCAGCGCCGCGAGCGCATTATCTCACCATTCTGAACATATAGAACGCGACGCGGTAGACTGTGATCTTCGCCATCCTTTCGGCTCCCGTCCGAGGAACCCATGTCACGCCACGCCGCGTCCGGCGGGACCGGCACTTTAGCGAGACCTCAGTTCGATTGCTGGGTGCTCACGCCCTCGGGAAGTGTCCTCGGCGAGGGCAAGCTGAACGGAAGGGTCGTGTTGGCGACGGCATCGAGCTGAGCGTTCTTCCTACAGCCGTCGCTCGACGTATTGTCTCTCCAGCTCCGTCAGCTTGGTTTGAAGCAATTGCGCGCTGCCCGTATCGGGCGGGCGAGTGCCGAAGGGGCGCTCGCCCGTACGATAGCGGTGAATGTTGTTGCGATGCGTTCGCATGCGAGCAAGGAACTCCTCGATCATCGTCGTTCACCCAGCGTTTGCTATGTCAACTCCCTTGGTGAGGGCGAGGGTGAGGGCAGTATCCGCAAGCGCTGCTTACGCAGCGCCATCACCCCACGTTGTGGACTTTCTCGGGCTGAATTGTCGTCCGAGAGAACACCGAAGACGGCGCCCCTTGTATCATATGGCCGCGTATCCGCACGCAAAGAGGACGTTGCCGCCGTCCCCGCAAGCGGCGGTGTGAGACTCTATCTCATTTTCTGCTTAGTTGTTTTCCGTTGTTAGCGCGCGAAGCACGCGGGGTCGGTTAAGCAAAAAAAGAGATCGCAGACGCCATCCAACGGGTCCTCCTCGCATTCGGGATATGACGTATCGGCTACGAGTACCTTGGTGTCGACCGGTTGCGCGGCACCCTCAGCGGCGAAAGTCGGTACCGCCGCTGCAAGCGCGACGGCGCTCGCAGTAAAAAACAGCATTTTTTTCATTCGAGACTCGCTTCCTTAGATTGGCCCCAGCCGTCCTCAATCTTAGATGACGACCGCACAATTGGTAAAATACATTCTCTTGATTGGACCTATCTACGAAATGGATCGACGAAGCGATCGCGATCATCGAGCAGATGACCGGGCTGTTTAGAGCAGAGACCGTCGGGCTCCCGTTGTGCGTGACGCGCGATCTGCAATTCCGCAAGACAATTGAAACGGCAGTGAATGACATCCTCGAACGGGTCTCGCAGATATTACGGCCGAAACGGGGCACGCTGTGGCAGCGGCTCGCATTGCTAGCGAGACCGTCGCGGCCAACCCCGCCCGATCAACCGGCCGTGTAAGCAATTGGGGGCGCGCCGGCGGGTGCTTTGGGGACGGAGCAGTCAGCGCGCTTTGAGACGTTGGCCCACGCGTTTCGTGAGTTGGCGAGCTGCGGCCGCAAATGGAACATCCCTCTTGAGAGACAAGAAGCGGATTGGAAACGCAACGCGCGTGCTTCGAAGCTGATTCAGAGACAGCCGATTTCCTTAGGGATGGACAAGCCACCGCTGGTCAAAGGCAACCTGGACTTTCTGAAACTGCCACTCGGAAAGGAAACGTTTTATCTGACGCCCGACGCCATCTTGGTCACCGCCGGCAAGACCGTGGCCGCCTTCGGCTACGGGGACGTTGAATTCACGGTTCGAGGCGCTCGCTTCATCGAGGAAGAAACGCCGCCCGCGGATGCGACGGTCGTGGACCAGACCTGGCGCTATGTAAACCGCAAGGGCGGCCCGGACCGGCGGTTCAACAACAATCGCCAGCTACCGATCTGCCTGTATGGTGAGATCGACTTTCGGTCAGTCAGCGGAGTGAACAAGCGAATTCAATGCTCGCGTGTGCACCGAGAGTTTTGTCGCGACGCTCGCTGCAATGTCATCTTAACGGTCAGGAGCTGCCCCGTTCGTTATGTCGTCGCAACGAGTCGCGTCGTAAGCCCGGTCTTTCAAAGAGCGCTCCGGGCGCACCGGCCGAAAAGGCCGAGCCTAACACTCCTTTTGCGGGCACCAGACAAGACGCTTCCCGAGATCGGCGCAGATGCCCCGGCACACTCCTTCGGCATGCGCCAGTCATTGCTGCCCGGCGCGACCGACAGTCCTCAGGCTTCTTCGAGCTCCTTGACGAGCTCGGGGTGGCGATCGAGGATCGTGATGAGTTGGACGGTCGGGCCACTCGGCTCGACATACCTGCTTGGTGCTCCGGACGACCTTGGCGATGCCGGCGCGATCGAAACCAAGGGCCGTCGCGCCGCGTAGCGCCGAGGTGGTGATGGAAAGCGTGTCCACCGTCCCGATCGCGGCCTTGATAGCAGCAAGATCGTAGGTCGGCTTCCTCTTTTCCATGAGACGTGTTTGCCACCATAATGGTGGCAAGTCATGATGGCAATTCGGCCCGCCGAAGCAGCCGCCTTCAGATCGTTTGGGCGCAACGTTTGCGCGAGCGGAAATTGGCGGCTCGAATGGACCGGAGGGATGGGTTCCATCACTTGACAAATGTCACACTATGTGTGACATTAAGGAACCATGAGATTTGACCAATTTCAGTTTCCGTTCGCAGGCAGAAGCCCCGAAACCGTCACTGTCAGCCTTCTGAACGGGACTGCCGTCCTCAGGCCGATCCATCAGGAGATGGCTCGGACGAGCTCAGCTGAATTGCTGAGCTTGATGCTGACGACGGACAGCTTGCAGAACAAGAAGCAGTTTTGGATGCTCTACCGCAATGGCCGGCCGCGCCATGCGTCAGTTTTGGGGCAACTCGTCGCTCGTGATCGCGACTTGGACGTCATCACCAACTGCAACCTCTTATTCATCTCCAAGAAGCAGATCGCGGCGATCTCTGAAGAGGTGGCGGTCTTCGCAGAGAGCAAGTTCGCCGACACCGATTCTCTCACCTTCTACGCCTATCCATTCGACGAATTCGAGTTTGAGGTTACCCGGCTTTCGGACGAGCAGCTCGAGGGCCTTGAAACGGCGCTTCGTGAAGCCATCAAACGCCGTCTTCGCTACAGTTGCAGATTTACGTTCAAGCGGAACCGAACTTCTCTCGCTCTGCAGGATGCTGCGCGCACCAACATTCATTCCTACCGAATAAACACGGGGATTTCTCCGCCCGAAGTGGATCAGCATTCAACCAGTGACAGATCCATTTCCCCAGGAGAAAACCATGTACCCGTTCACCGACGAACGGACGGCGGACATTTTCTCGGGCCGCCACAGGAAAGACGTGCCCGAAAACGTCGCAAAGAGAGCCGCACGGCAATTCGACATTCTGCTCGCAGCAACAAGGCTCGAGGACTGCCGGATTGCCGGGCGAGGACGCATCGCCAAACGGCAGAACACAGATCCACCCACCTTCTGTTGTCATACAGATGGCCAGTGGTGGGTGACGTTCCAATGGCAGTTCGATCGAGCTGTCAATATCAGGCTTGAAGACACAGGCTGAGATGACTGAGAGACGACCAAGCACCCCGGGTGAGATTCTCCGCGAGGAGTTTCTCACCCCGAACGACATCACCCAGGATGAGCTCGCGAAAGCCATGGGCGTCTCTCGTTTTCGGGTGAACGAGATCATCAACGGCCGTCGGGCAATCACGTCCGAGACGGCGGTTCTGTTGAGCAAGGCGCTCGGTACGTCCGCCCGGTTTTGGATGAATCTGCAGGTCGCAGTTGACCTTTTTGATGCCGAGCGCAAGCTTGGTGACCTGGCAGAGTCGGTTAGCTGCCTCTTGCCAGCGTCCTCGCCTGATTTCATTGTCGAGATGCCCTCGACATAATCTAGCGCGACGACGTATTCGCAATGTTCACACACCAGGCTCCGTGGCTTGGTTGAGACATCTTGTTCCGGGGTCTTTTGGCACGATCGAGCAGGAAGATATCGCTCGCGCCTTTGTCGCCGAGTTCGTTAAGAGCCCCGAACGGGATCGTCCATCTCGAAATCGAGACGATGAGGCAGAGATCGCGTGGCTCGTCCAGCATAACGATCTGATTTGAACCGGTCGCAAATTCGGTAGGTCTCCCCTAATTCGACGGGCACTCGGGGCACGTGTCGCCGATGTCGTCCAGGACCTCCCCGATCGCCGCGACGGCCTCTCGATCGGAAAGCCCTACCAGCGGATCCCGACGCGCGATCTCCAAAGCTCGTTCGCGCGCGTGTGGATCGGCGCGGTCCTGTATCCAACCGTGCTCCTCGCATTCGCGGATCGCGCCGGCTTCTTTCAGGACCGAGATGGCCCATCCCCGCGGCGGCTCCGCTTGCAAGTTGTGGATCTTTGTTGACGGCTCGACAGCTTTCGCAATCTCGCAGAGATGACGGTGATGGGTGAAGTAAACTATCTGGCCTCTGGCAGCCATTGCGGCAAGCAGGCGGAATGCCTCTTCCGCTCGGAAATCGTCGAACGTCTCCATGATGTCATCGGCAAGGAAGGGCGCTGGGGCGCGAGCTCGGGCGAACTCATGATAGCCGGCTACTCGCAGCGCCAAGTATAGCTGGAATCGGGTTCCTTTCGATAGCTCGGAAGCGATCTTCGAGCTGCCGTCAAATCCCTTCGCGATCAGGAGCTCGCTTCCGTTCGACGGCTGGGTAACGAGCTCGGAGTAGGCGCCCCGACTTATCAGCGCGAATGCCTCCGAAGCCCGCGCCATCATCGAACTTCGATGACGGTCCCGGTAGGCCCGCAGCGCCCTGTCGGCCGCCGCTGTCCCGAGCTTCAACTTGAGATATTCCAACGCCTTATCTTCTATCGTAAGCAATGTCGTCCTCCGTTTCGAATCCAGGATTGCCACGGCGCCGTCACCGCCGACGGCGGCGATCCTGTCCTCCGCCTTGTTTCGTGCGGCGAAACTGTCGCGGCTCCGACTGTCCTCATCCTCGAACCGTCCTTTCAGTTCGATCAGTTCGGCTTCCAGAGAGCCTCGGTCGATCGCATCGAGGGTCGCTTCGGCATGCTCGATGGTTTCGACCTGCATTCCTTCAAGTATTTCGTCGCGCGACTGCATCAGACGTGTCTCAAGATCTAACCTGCGAGCGAGCGAGCGCAGACAGATTTCGACTTCCGCCAAGGAACTGACTCCGAAGTGGTTGATCATGAGGCTCACTTGGCTCTGCACTTCCGCCATCTCCTCCGCGAGCGAGCGAGCTTTGTCCCGCTCGGTCGCGAGCCGCGCTTCGACCTCTTGCCGACGATCGAGCGTCTTA
The DNA here is from genome assembly GCF_013114835.1 of Bradyrhizobium archetypum. Taxonomy (GTDB): domain Bacteria; phylum Pseudomonadota; class Alphaproteobacteria; order Rhizobiales; family Xanthobacteraceae; genus Bradyrhizobium; species Bradyrhizobium archetypum. The sequence goes on from NZ_JAAVLW010000001.1 coordinate 150,783, forward strand.
GTTGCGGACATGACGCCGTCTACGACGGCCTCGCAAAGCCCTAGAGCGTCCGAAGGCCTCGGGGGCAACCCGATCAGAGCGGCGAGCGCGTCGACCTCAGTCCGAAATTGGGTTTGATCACGCTGCATCTTTGCGATGCGATCGGTCAATTCCGCTTTTTTCTCCAGCGCCGAACCCAATTCAGCCAGCGCTTCCAATGTCTCTCGCACGACGGCCGTTGTAGGTAGGACGTCGCGTTCGCCGAGCCAACAAGCCGCGCAAGCTTCTCGCCAGGCCGCGCTCCATACTTGCTCTGCCAGACGGGCATCGCCGAGCCTCTTCTCGCGAGACTTCAAGTTGCGCTGTCGATCCTCGACCGCCGCGCGCAAGTTCTTGGCATCGACGGCGCGGCTTAGAGCCGCTTGGCCTGCGGCCAGCATTGCTGCGATGTCATCGCTCTGCGAAATCTCGACACCTGCCGCGCGCATCGTCCGAGCGATCCGCTCACGCGAATCGGCCGCGTCGGCCTGCACTCGCCGCCATCCTCGTTCGGCCGCCGTCAGTTTTCCTTGGGCCTCGATTGCCAGGTCGCGTTTTTGTGCCCATAGGTTCAGTCCGGCAACACCGATGGTATCGTCGAGACCGATGGCGCAAAGAGACTTCTCGATCTCCTTGGCCGTCGTCGCACGCCTCCGAAGAGTCTCTTGCAACTGTAGTCGTGCCCGTTCTAAAGCCGCCCGGACCTCAGCCCTGTCCAGAAGCGCACGGTTTAGGTCCGCTATTCCAGCGGTATGACTGGATCGCTGCTCCGTAATCAGATCCAGCTTCCGCATCGCGGTCTCGAACTCAGCGGCCGTCGTCGCGTCAAGCGCCCCCTTGTGGACGGCCCAAGCGGCTTCGCGGGCGGACCTGGCCTCGCCGGCTTCTTGATCGCTGATCACACCTGCGGCGGAGCCAAGCGCCTCAATCTTTGCTTCGAGGCGTCCTGCCTCGGCATCGAGGCGATCGAACTCGCCTTGCCGCATAGCGATGTCGCGAGAAAGGTTCGCTTCGGTCGATATCCAGTGCTGAAGTTGGTCCGGCGTCGGCACTGGAGCCGCAAGGAGTTCATCCCTACCACCGGTCCAGGGAAGTAATTCGATCAGGCGGTCGTCGAGTTCGTCCGCACGCTCCCGGCGCATGTGATCGGCTGCACGCAGTCGAGCTGCGTCGTCTGACTGGCGAGCGCTCGCGATGACTGCCGCCAATGTGGCCATCGTCGCTTCGTCGAATTCTGCACCGTGCTCTCCGATCCTAACTTTGGCCTCCGACAGGGCATCGCCTGCCTTTTCGACCTCCGCTTCGGCTGCAGCAAGGGCCGCTTCGACACCCGATCGTTGCTCCATTAGGTCGCGAAGGGCTCCTGTGACGCCGGTCGACAGGATGAGTCGTGCAGGATCCTGCTCCGAGCCGTGATCGATGTGGGTCAGAACACGTGCGACGGTTTGCTCGGCAAGCCCTAGGCGGAGGCGGCGATCAGGTAGGTCCTTCTCCGCAGTGATATACCGCGCCCGCAGGTCCACCAGCAATTCGATGCGGCTTTTCAGGCCCAAAGCCGAAGCGTTCACGATGAGCCCTTCGAGCTCACCCCGTAGATTCGCGATGGTTTCGGCCACCGCTTGCGACTGCGTCGCCAGCCTCGTCTGCCGGGTCGTCAAACCTGGGAGATCTTGATTCCACGACGAGGGAGCGTCGGGTAGTGGTGCGAGAGGAAGAAGTTCCGCGCGGAGAGCGCGAAAGGTCTGCAGTCGCGGTAGGGCGTTAATAAGGCGTTGTACTTCGTCGATCCGGGCCTGCGTTCGGCTCCGTTGAGAGAGGGCCTCGGCGTAGGCCGCGGCCGCTTCATCGCGCTCGATGACGAAGCGCGAGTATTCGGTCGCAAGCGTGTCTGTCCGCTCTCTCTCTTCCTTGAGAGCCGTCAGATTCTTCTTGAGGTCGGCAAGGATTCCCGATCGCCTACCCGGCCGGAAGAAGGCCTCCGCCTCCGCTTGTGTAGAACCGAGCCGATCGCTCAGATCGGCGAGCCCGGCGGTTGCGGAGAACAGCAGATGGCCGAGATCGCCCTTGCTGGCCAGGATGCTCTCTCCACCAGCCTCTAGCGTCTCGTCATCGAGACAGAACATCGTCTGGTAAGCGCTGCGATCGAGGCCTCCGAGTTCGCCGAGAAGCAGGGCATCGGGAACGGGATTGCCGGCATCGTCCAGCAGGCTGTTCTGAGAACGTTTGATTCGCGAGAGGCTGCGGATCCTTCCTGAGGTTTCGATCTCAGCCTCGATTCGCATGGTCGGATAAGGGTGAAGGAAGTTGAACCTGCTCTGCGACGTGATGCCGTAGATCAGATCCGTGCACGCCGACATCGCGGTGGATTTGCCAGCCTCGTTGGGTCCGTAGACGATGTGCAGGTCGGGGTTACCGACAACCCGCTCTCCAAAATCGATGAACGCGTCCGTAAACTTGCCATAGCGACGAAGTCCGAGCTTGCGGATGCGCATCAGCGTACTCCGTCCGCGTTGCTGGCGGCGAGCCGCGCGAGCACCTCTTCCGATCCTTCTCCGGCCAGTCGCCCGACGAGCAGGCTGAGGCCGGTGTCATCCGGAGCAATGCTGCGTCGGCATTCTGGCGGCAACTGCGCGAGCAGATTGTTGACGATGTCGTTCGCTTCTGCTCGGAACGCTTCGGATCCGACGATCTCGTCATTCATCATCCTTCGAAGCACGTAGACGGGGTCTGCGCTTTCTACCGCGCTGGTGACAGGCCGTCGGCAGTCGATTTCCAGCTTCTCGATCCATACGTTACCTATCGACTCCGCTCTGGCCTCGGCTTCGGTCCGCAAAAGATCAGCGTCGCGCCGGAGATTCCAAGCTATCGTCGTCGTTCCCGAAACCGCGAGTCGCGCGACGAGATGATCGGAGGCGGATCGGGTGGTAGCGTCGCCAAGCGTAGTCTCGATCCTGGCAACCAGATCGGACCATGATTCTGCTCTGGAAGCGTCGACGCTGATACGCTCGAATTGCGCCAAGCTGACGATCCGCTCGTCGAGGACAATGGAGCCGTCGTCCAGCACGCTCGCCAGCGTCACGGATTTAGGACCGCTTTCGCCGATGTCCCGCCCTTGCGGGATCCCTGGCATCACGATGGCACAGGGGCCTTCCGTCGTCGAGCGCCTATGGATGTGCCCGAGCGCCCAGTAGCGGAAGCCGGAGTTGAGGAGGTCACCCGTGCTGCAAGGCGCGTAGATATCGTGATTGGGCGAACCGTCCAAGCTGGTGTGCATCAATCCGATGTTGATGGCGCCGTCGACAGGTGGCCGGTATTTGGCGAGAAGGCTTTCGGTGGCCTGCGGCTTCGCGAAGCTGAGGCCGTGCATCACGATCGATCGTTCTCCACGGTCCCGCGAGATTTCGATTGCTTCGGCACGCCCACCGAATAGGTGCACGCTTTTCGGAAAGACAAGCTCCTTGGTGATCTTCGACAGGGCGTCGTGATTGCCCCGAATGATGAAGACTTCGATGCCTGCAGCATCCAGCCGGCGGAGTTGCTCGCCGAGAAAACGCGCTGTTTTCATTGAAGTCTGCTCGCCGTCGTATAGGTCGCCGGCGAGCAAGAGCGCGTGCACCTGTTCGTCGAGGCAGAGGTCGACGATGCGCGCAAGAACCTGTCGGCTGGCGTTGCCGATGAACTCGGCCAGCCTTGGATCGCGCAGAGCGAGCGAGCGCAGAGGTGAATCGAGGTGGATGTCGGCCGCATGGACAAAACGGTAGGCAGTCATCGTAGCAACTCACTTTTTTCGAATCAGTGAAGTTTACCGCACGTGAGAATCGTCAGCTCGCTCTCGGAGACAGCCGGAGGTCGCCGTCCTCGATATCCCCAGCGGCTTGCGGTCACCTCCTGAGAGCAGCGAGTGTGGCGCTCCGAGCAACCTCGTTGCCCTTCCGAATTTACCGGCCGTCCGATCATCGCGGATGGTCGGCCCACAGGGCGAGCGTTGTTTTAAACTACGCCTGATTGGCAAAGGTAAGGATCGTCTCGCAGAGCTGGTCAAGCGTGGCGGTATTCGCGCGTAGGTTCTGCAATTCCTTCAATCTTGCACCGATGTGCAGCGTATTCTTCTTAAGGCCGGAAACGTTGCCGTAGTTGGCAGACGCACGCGAGCCCGCAGGTTGCCAGTGCGCTCCAGCATCAACCTCTACGCATTTGCCAAGGTCATGCGGCCAGGCTGCCAGGCTCTCGGACCACACTGCATCGGCTGGAAAGGGATCCTGTTGTTGCAGGCCAGCTAAATGAAAGAGCGCACTGTTGTCACGCCGATGACTGGCTTCGATCGCTCGCTGCTGATCTGGATTGTTGTGTGTGAGCTTGTCACCATCGCAATCGAATATCACGAAAGTGGGAATCTGCAGTTCCTGGGCGATGATCAGCGGCCGGATGAGTTCGCTCTTGCCATTCACCGCGATGATGTGAGCACCTCTTGCGCGGAAGCTCTCCCAACGTTCCGATAATACCATCCAGGCATTGATGTACGCAGCGTCTTCAAGCCCCTCGACGAGAATGAGTTTGGGAGTGAAAAACATCTCACTTAGATGCGGTTGCATGACTTGATGGAGCTTGGCCAATACCCCCTCCTGAGCGGCCGGGCGGTCGCCCGTCACGGCGGCATATTGTTGTCCTAGCCTGTCGACCGAACAGGAATGTACCGTGGCCCGCCCCTCGTTCCGACGCTTCCGAACCAGACGGACGCGCTCAAAGGGTCGTGCCGTCCACGAAATAGGGGCTATGGGTCGATGCAATGACCTGCGCGCCCTTCCTACTCAGTTCCTGAAGGACTGACGCCAGGTGTCGGGCTTGCGGCGGATGCTGATATAGCTCGGGCTCTTCGATGCCGAGAAGCAGCCGCGGCCCGCCGGCGTCCGCGACAGACAGTCCCTGGAGCAGAGCGATGATGTACGAGCGCTGCATGCCGTGGCCGAACCTAGCAATCGAACCCTCGAATTCTCCGTCACCTGCCAACAGCCTAGCCACAGGCTCTTCAATCCGAATGGATGACTTCGGATCTTGGTGCCATTGCAGCTTGACGGTGGCCTCGGGGTGCGACCACTCCGCAAGTCGCGCCTGCAAGTCGCGGGAGATATCGTCGAGTGTCCCCTGCTGCAGGGCCAGCATCTCCCGGTAGTTGGCCTCGGCTTCAACGCGAAGCTCGACCAATCGCTCGGAGAAATTGACTTGCGATCGGACCGTGCGGGCGAGCAGGCGTCCAAGGGCGGTATTCTTTGCCTCCGCCTGTTCGCCGGCTGCGTCTTTCACTGCCGGGACGTATACCCACTGGACGAACTCGCGAAGTCGACCCTGGCCATGGGTTGCGCCGTAGAATTGATCCTCGCTCGGGATCGGCTTGCATTGGTCGACCCGCTCCGCCTCGTATGCGCGGAGAGCGTCAGCCATATCGCCCTTCGTTTTGGCACCAGCTGGCAGATCGGTGAATTGTTGTCTCAGCGCCGCGTAGGCGGCTTTTAACTCATCTGCTTTTGCCCCATCTCCATTCCGCTTGAAGTACGGTGCGAATTCCTCCATCGCTAGGCGATTACCGTACTGTTTGACCGTTGCGGCTCCGCTGGCGGGATCGTAGTCTGCCCGCGCGGTAACCATCAGCACATCCTGACGGTAATAATCCGCGAATGCTTCCTGCGCTTCCCGCGAAAGGTCTGCGAACGTGACCGTGATTTCGATCGGCTCCTCTACGTTACCGCGGTGGAAGTCCTCTTTGTCGAGATTGCTCAGATTGGTTGAGGTGTTCTCGATCTCTCGAAAGAAAATGTTCAGTGCGCACAGGACTGTCGACTTGCCTGCGCCGTTAGCGCCGACCAGGCAGGTGTAGTTGTCGAACTCGACAGTTTCGTCCTGATAAGCGCGCAGATTTTTAATGCGTACCGATTGGATGCGCATGCCGAATCCCCCACCCCATACGTGTTGAAACAACCACACCGTGAGGGATGACGCTAGTCGCGGTAGGACGACAACACCGCTAGAACGCTCGAAGCGCTGAATTCATTTGGCTTTTCAGGACCCTGGCGGAGGGAAGAAGATTCGATCCATCGTTCCCCTCCCCCACACGCGAAACGCGCCAATCGCCACTGATCCTGGTGCAGATTTGCATGGACGTTGCACGGGCGCGTCCGCGAAGCGGCTATGTCGCTTTCATAAGTTGCGAAAATGCTCCCTTTTGAAAGGGCTTGGTTGTTGGAGCGGGCGAAGGGAATCGAGCCTCGTATGCAGTTGGAAAGATTTGTACAAGAGCTTGGCATGCGATTGAAAACGCTTGCCTGCTAGTCCGCTCCGCTCCGACTTGCGCAATGAGGGTTCTGTTCCGACAAGGTTGGATCCTCTCTCGCCTCGCGAGAGCGTGATCCACGTGACACCACGCTTAGCGTCACTTCATTCAGAACTTTGAAGATTGGTGGCACTGCAACGCTCGACGTGAGCCAAGTGCCAAACCTTAGTTGTTGCTGGACCGAGGTGGGCTTAAGCATCCTTGTCGATCATCGCGCGCCCTGATAGGTGAGTGCCGCTATTGAGCGCCGCTAAGACCGCTATGGTGCAACTTAAGCTACTGAAATTGCTTGCTGGCGCTTTGTAGGGGATTTACGACCTGTGTAAATTCAGATCGTTGCCTGCCGGGTGGGACAATTTTCTTTCCATATGATTACCCATTAAACTATCTGCCTGGCCGTCCCACGCCCGCCCCGCCGAAGCGCCGTCGGCCAGCCCGACGGCGGCCCGCCGGCCGTCTATGCGCCATTTCCGATAAACTGATTTTATGTGATTTAGCGCATAATCTTGTTTATGTGCCGAATCCGATATTGCTATTTTATCGGAATTAGCGCATAATAGGGCCAGGAGAGTGAGCCGTGACCGACCTCGCAAGAACACCGCAGCAGATAGGCAATCTGGTACGCCGCGCCCGCAAAAAGCGCGACCTCAGCCAGACGCAGCTCGCCGACCAGGCGGGAGTGCGGCAGGAGACCATTTCCCTGATCGAGACCGGCAACCCGGCGGCAAGGCTGGAGACTATCCTCGCCGTCCTGGCCGCTCTCGATCTTGAATTTCGGATTGTGGCCCGTCGCAAGGCCGGCCCGGCGGAGATCGAGGAAATCTTCTGATGGCCCGCCGTCCTCGCCATGCACCGCTGCGTGTGCTCCTCAACAACCGACTTGTTGGCCACCTCACCAAGGCGGCAACCGGTGCTATTGAATTCCGGTACGAGGACGATTGGCTCGGGTGGGAACATGCCCTTCCCGTCTCGCTGTCGCTGCCGCTGCGCGAGGATGCCTTCCGAGGCGAAGCCGTTACGGCTGTCTTCGACAACCTCCTCCCCGACTCGGAAGCCCTGCGCCGCCGTGTGGCGCAAAGGGTCGGCGCCGCCGGGACCGACGCCTACAGCCTGCTCGCTGCGATCGGCAGGGACTGCGTGGGCGCCCTGCAGTTCGTCGCCGACGATGATGATCGCCATGGCGATGGTCACACTATCGCCGGCGACGCGGTCGATGACGAAGCGATCGAAAAGCTTCTCAAGGGGCTTGCCCAGGCTCCGCTCGGGCTCACGCGCGAAGATGATTTCCGGATTTCGGTGGCAGGCGCGCAGGAGAAGACGGCCCTGCTGCGGAACGGGGGCAAATGGCTGAAGCCGCACGGCACAACGCCGACCACCCATATTTTCAAGACGCAGATCGGGGAGCTGCCCAACGGCATCGACCTCTCGAACAGCGTCGAGAATGAATACTACTGCCTGAAACTTGCCGCCGCCTTCGGCCTGCCGGTGAACCAAGCCGAGATTGCCACTTTCGGCAAGACAACGGCGCTCGTGATCGAGCGGTTCGACCGGCGGTGGACCCGGGATGGCCGTCTGCTCCGCCTTCCGCAAGAGGATTGCTGTCAGGCCCTGTCGGTACCGCCGACGCGCAAGTACCAGAGCGATGGCGGCCCCGGCATGGTGAAGCTTCTTGGCCTGCTCAAAGGCAGCGATAACCCCTCTGAAGATCAGGCGACCCTGTTGAAGGCACAGATTTTCTTTTGGCTGATCGGCGCAACCGACGGCCACGCGAAGAACTTCAGCATCTTCATAACACCGGGCGGCCGCTATCATCTGACACCGCTCTATGACGTGCTCACGGCACAGCCCAGCCTCGACACAGGCCAAATCCAGCGCAAGCAGATGAAGTTCGCAATGTCGGTCGGGACGAACAACCACTACAGGATCGCCGAGGTGCAGGGTCGGCATTTCGTACAGACCGGCGAAGCGGCGGGCGTACCGAAAAAGCTCGTGCAGGAGTCAATCCAAGGGGTAGCCGCTGCCGCTGAAGCTGCGCTCGCCAAAATCGAAAGCGAGCTGCCAAGGGGGTTTCCAGAGGCAATTCATACTTCGGTGAAAGCGGCCGCGATGCAGCGCCTGCGTTCATTGAAAGTATAAGCTGGCAGGTCAGGGCTTCGTCAACCGCGCTGCATCTGCCGCAAGACCCGCCGCCAGTCGCTCAAGAGTGTGACGCCGTCGCGTATCGCGCTCTCGCGGATGACCAGTCGCTGGCCTTCGCGGTAGCTGGCGTCGCCGGTTCTGGCGATGTAGTCGGCATCCATCGATCCATCGCGATGGGCGAGCAGATGCCGCTGATGGAAAACATCTGCTTTCATTGGTGTTCTCCTAGTTTTGTGGTTGCGCATGCAACCGACTAGGCCCGCGACAATGAGGGGGATTGCCGTCAAGACCGGAAAGCGGCGGTTTGGTGCGGGCTGGAGCGCAGCGACGACACGGCCGCCGTTTTCCACCTGCAGCAGCGCGGAGGGCTTGGCCTTGACGGCGTGGGGGCCGCAGGCCCCAAAGCAACGGAAACGAAGTCAGCCGGAGGCTGGCCGTTCAGACTGCGTCACGAGACGCTTCCAGTCGGCGCAGGTGTGCGACGTGCTCACCTTGAATCCAGATAAAGCTGGTCAGGAGCCTCTTGGCCTCCTTGGTAGGTTGTCCGGCGTCGGTCATGCGCTCAATCAGCCTGCGCTGCCGAGCGTGGATCGTCTCCCCGTCCCGCACATGCCGCTGGACCATCTGAAGCGTGGTTTCACTGTAGCGCATGCCTGAGCATAGCAGCCTTCGGCTCTTTCCGCAGACCTGCGCGAGTGATCGTTACCGGATGGCGGAGACGGAAGCGCAGTGAGTAGAGCTCGGTCCGGACGGACGCGGCAGACTAGGATTCTTTGTGAAAGAAGATGTCGTTGACCTCTTGTAGAGCGCCTCGATCCCATCAAAAATCCCGTGCTCTGTTGGAAATGGCACATCCATGTTTGCCTGCTCCTGCCAAGCCTGCACAAACCCGGCAAGCACCTTCACGACTTTGATAGTCTTCAAATGAAGCCATCGACAAGAGAAAAGCGCGGCGCGCAGGCAACCTGATTGATGTGGGACCACAAACGTTTTTGGCTGATGAGATGCGGTTCGGTAGGCCCCGGACTTGCCCGAAACTACCGGTCCGGGGCGCAGCCGAAATGTCAGGTAAACTTTGCAATCGGGCAGATGTAGAATTGTTGAGTCCACGGCGACAGATTGCGGGCCATCATTTCCTCGATCATTCGCTGCCGAAGAGGGGCTCATCGTGGCCATCTGGGTCTTCTGTCTTGAGAGGGTGGTGCGAAGACCAACATCCTCTCAGATAGGACACCTCAGTTCAGCAGGCTTGCCTCCACTCCCGTCCAGCGGGTTCGTTCAAACGTGGGCGAGATCAAATGGGTATACCCGGGCGAGATCATCGGAATCCGCATGAACGAGCCGCTTGGCAGGTCGAGCCCGGTCGGAGCATCTTTCGGAGCCCCAATCCGGACATGCTCGAAAACCCACGGCGGTCGCAACGGGGCGTCCTGGGGCACGGTCGGTATCAGCACGACCGGCCCATTCGGGCGCGCCGGCGCCAATTGGCGGTGCCTGCAGGCCCGGCTCAAGACATTTTTCGCGTGGCAATTGATTTCAAATACAGCCCGTTGGGGTCGATATATCGGTCCGCGAGGCGTTGGAGCAAGCTATCCACCTGGTCTGATGGAACACTGAATTCTCCGTAGTTTGGATCGAAGAGCGTGGTCCTTCCATCCAACGTCGAGGTCGCAACTGTGTGTCTCCCACCTTCGACGAACTTCAAACTAAGCAAATACCTCGATCCGTCGGCAGTGATTTTGCCCAACATGCTCGAGATGCTCGCAGGGTCGTCGAAGCTGTAAACCTTCTCTTTGTGGGATGGTTGCAAACCCGCTTCCTGCAACATGGCGTATTTTGCGTCGCTGTTGGCCTGAGGAGGTTCTGCTCCCTCGTCTCGCAAGTCCCCCCTGAGATCTAGATACCGCTGCTGCCACACAGCCGCTGAGCCGTGCCCGTCCGATCCAGGTGTTAGCGCAGTCATTCGGGATCTCGGGCTGTTCTGGAGATTGCCGAGCCACTCCGCCGTCAGCCCAACGCATATGCCGTTTACATTCGCGTCAGCCAATTCGGCCGACCTGTAGTCGAACAGTGGGTCATTCGGCCTCACTGGACCGGATGTACTGGGGTTATTTGGATCCGAGACATTGGGCTTGCTGGCACAGCACCCCATGTCGGGCAAGTCCCCAGGCAGCGGGCTCCGCCGCAGCGCGAGATCCGCAACTGTTTCCATAAAGCTGTCACTATCCACCGACTGACTCGGTTCGACAGCTTGGGTCGGCGGTGTGGATAAGCCACTGATTCGATCATACATGGCCGTTCGCCTTTCCTTCAGCGTAAGTCCCTTCGCAATACGTTCGGGCTGCTCAGGGGTGCTCCGAACGATAGTCAGAAAAGCTGATCCCAAGCTGACGGCCAGGCGCTACTGAGGTTAGGAAGAGAAGACGGACGGGGCGCGCGGACCAAATCGTGCGTGTTGGCGTATCGCAGCGGCCAAGGATAGCCCACAGCCGGTCGTGCTGTCTGATTACCAGGCTGGTCGTGGCCAGGAGCGGATGATCAGGCGACGCTGCTCAGAGCGCAAATCTTCTTTTGGTTGATGGTCGCGAGCGATGGCTATGCGAAGAATTTCAGCATCTTCATCACGCCTGCGGCGCTATCATCTGACACGCTTTACGATGTGCTCACGGCACAGCCGAGTCTGGACGCCGGTCAAATTCAGCGCAAGCAGATGAAGCTCGCGATGTCGGTAGGGACAAACATTCACTAGAGGATTGCCTAAGTAGACGGCCGGCATTTCTTGCAGATAGGCGAAGCGGCGGGCGTACCGAAAACCCTTGTTCAGGAATCAATCGAACGTGTCGCCTTTACCGCTCAAGCTGCGCTCGGCAAAATCGAAAGCGAGCTGCCAAAGGGCTTTCCCGAAGCAATCCATAATTCGGTGAAAATCGCGGCTATGCAGCGCCTGAGTTCATTGAAAGTGCACTAGCAGAAACATTGCGGTTTGCTACCATGGGGCGAACCGCATTTGCGCCGCATGGCGCTTACGACCGCACCGGCCGCCGTTGACTAGTACGCACGAAGTGGTCGCCGAAACGAAGACCTGCTGGATTGGATTCTGAGGCACCCCCCGGAATAGCGCCCCCTGAGTTGCCTGCGCCGCTAACTCCTCAGAACAGCTTGGCATTCAAGGCGAATAGTCAGAGAGTGGCTTATCAAGCAAGCCTAGTTATGCGAACTTTCGATGGCACAGATCAAGACGCCCCCTGGGCACCGCACCCCGCGAATGGGAGCGCGTCAGATCTACGAAGCGCTTAGGGATCAGATCCTAGGGCGCGCGTACGGCGCCGATGGGCTGCTGCCGTCGTCCCGCGCCCTCGCCGCGGAACTCGGCGTATCTCGCGGTACGGTGACGATCGCGTATGAGCAACTCGCGGCTGAAGGCTTCATCGAGATCCGCCATGGCGCACGACCGCGCGTTATCGAGAGGGAACGCGTGCGCACTCCGTCGCGGCCGTTGTCACGGAAGGTGCGACTGTCGGGGTACGGTGAGCGTTTGAGACAGGTCGCGCCGCGCTCGGAGGAGCAATCTCGCAACCTGCTCGCAAATTTTCGATATGGGGACCTCTCACCTTCGGATTTCCCCGTGCTCGCGTGGAAAAGGGCCGTGGTCGCTGCAATGACACGGCGGCCCGCGAGATTGGCCTACAACGATCCTTGCGGCTCTCGGCGCCTGCGAATGGCGCTGCAGGCCTATCTCTGGCGTTCGAGGACCGTGCGATGCGACGTCGATCAAATCATCATCGTGAACGGTTCGCAGCAAGGGCTCGATTTGTGTGCGCGACTGCTGCTCAACTCCGACGATCGGTTCGTGATGGAAGACCCTGGCTACCTGATGGCAAGGCACGTCTTCGCGGCGAACGGGGCTGCCGCCGTGCCGATTCCAGTCGACGGCGACGGGCTGGACACGGAGCAGCTTGCAAAGACCGAAGCGCGGCTCGCGTACGTAACGCCGTCGCATCAATTTCCGCTGGGCGGCGTCATGCCGATCGCGCGTCGGCACCAGTTGCTCGGCTGGGCAAGGAAGTTCGACGCCTATGTAATCGAGGACGACTACGACAGTGAGTACCGATACGACACTAAGCCGGTCCCCCCGCTGCACGCGCTCGCAGCAAGCCAGGACGTCATCTATCTTGGGACAGTCTCCAAGACGCTCTCGCCTACGCTGAGGATCGGCTATCTGGTGGTGCCTTCTCAACTCCAGTCCCTGTTCGCCGCGGCCAAGCAGATCATGGACAGGCACACGCCGCTGATCGAGCAGGAAGCGCTCGCGACGATGCTCGAAACCGGTGCATACGACAGGCACGTCAAGCGAGTCCGACGGCGCAATGGCGAGCGGCGGCAAGTCCTGCTCGACGCTTTGCGCCGCAGATTTGGCGATCGAACCCAAATCGACGGCGCAGCCGCCGGCTTGCATGTGGTGGTCTGGTTTCGCGATCTGCCCCGAACGTCCGAAGCAGCGTTGATCGAAGCCGCTCGCGTCAAGGGCGTAGGCATCTATCCGGTCACCCCCCTCTTCAGTCCTGACCGCCGGCATCAGCCGGACGTTGTCGGGCTTGTCATGGGTTACGCCGCACTGGAGGCGCGCCAGATCGAACACGGCTGTCAGCTTCTGGCTCAGGCGGTCGATCAGCTTCGTTCGCGGCGATTGTCCTAGTCGCCATGCCCCTCCAACTGGACCATAAAAATCAGTGATAACTGGCAGTTCTAACCGAACCAGGCTCGGTCTATCTCATGAATGAGAACGGAGAACCGCCATGTATGTGCCCCCCGCCTTTAGAGATGACCAGGTCGAAAGCATCCGCGCGACTATTTGCTCCGCCGGCGTCGCCAACCTAGTCACGGCCACCGCGGACGGGCCGATTGCGACACCCTTGCCGCTCTTCCTCGATGAGACCGAAGGAGAGCACGGGGTGCTGTACGGGCATTTGGCGAAGGCCAATCCACAATGGCGTTCGGCTCCGACCGGCGAAGCTCTGGCGATCTTCATGGGTCCGGAAGCCTACGTGACACCCTCATGGTACGCCACCAAGCAACAAACCGGGAAGGTGGTGCCGACATGGAATTATATCGCCGTCCACGCGTACGGGCCGGTCGAGTTCTTCCAGGAGCCCGAACGTCTGCTCGAGGTGGTCACGCGCCTAACGAACATCCATGAGAAGGCGCGCGCGAAGCCTTGGGCCGTCAGCGATGCCCCCGCCGACTTCATTGACTCCCAGTTGCGAGGGATCATCGGAGTGCGCATTCCGGTCACCAGGTTCGAGGGCAAGCGCAAGATGAGCCAGAACCTGCCCGAGGCTGACCGCATCGGCGTCGCCGAGGGCCTTGCAGCGTGCGAAAAGCCGCAGGATCGGGAAGTGGCTTCCCTCATTCCGGTTAGCGTAGTCATCGTGTGCGAAGACCGGCCCTAGACGAACTGGTTGACGCGATTAGAGGGGTGGGCGATGCCGGACTTCCAGACGTTCATCCTGTTTTTGGCAGCGTCGCTGCTTGTGGCGATCACGCCGGGGCCAGGAATCTTCTATATCGTGGCGCGAACGCTTGTCGGCGGCAGAACGGAAGGGTTGGCATCGAGTGTTGGCCCTAGGTCTCGGCGGCCTTGTGCACGTGTTCGGCGGCGCCGTCGGCATATCTGCGCTCGTCATGGCAAGCGCCGAGGCATTCACTTTTTTGAAGATCGCGGGTGCCCTGTATCTCATCTGGCTCGGGCTCAAGACCTGGCGCGAAGCGCGCATTGTCGAGCCGACCGAGGTGCAGACGACTGGGGTGCGTCGGGCCTTCCGCGACGGCATCATCGTCGAGGCACTAAACCCGAAGACGGCCGCATTCTTTCTCGCCTTCATTCCCCACCGCGAACGTCGCCGCGCAGTTCATCGTCCTCGGGCTCATCTCGGTTGCACTCAACACCAGTGTCGATTTGGTTGCGACCCATTTGGCTGCGAGAGCGAGAGCCGGCCTTCGACCGTTAATCCTTACCAAGATGCGACAGGTGTCGGGTGCCATCATGTGCGCACTGGGAGCTACGCTAGTCTTTGCCCGTCGCGCGAGTTGATATCCGGAGGTGGCTCATATCGATCGACTTCGTGCGCTTATCTGAATGTCTTCTGTGGCTAGACCGGCCATGGCCGAGACGAAATCGACGCGAATGCCCCTTCTGCGAGTTCGGGAATGGCCGAGTTGAATCCGAAATTCGCTCCGGAGCTGACACCCGGATATTCCTGGCGCGCTGCGCGTCCCCCAAAAAGAGCAAATCGTTGATGTAGATCATTTCCAGAGACTACCAAAAATCGTATGCTGCACCTGGGAAATGACGCACGTTCTACATGGCACCGGCGTCAATAGCACAGGGAGATTTTAGCGGCCGTAAGACAGGATCCTCATGCTAGACGACTTATGAGCATCCCAGGCGTCGGTCCTCTCATCCCAGCTACCGTTCGGACATCCGTCCTGGATTCACGCGCCTTTTGCGACTGCGCGAGATTTCGCGGCCTGGGCGGGGCTGACGCCGAGGGCGCAGTCAAGCGGCGGAAAAGATCGGCTCGGCGCGATATCGAAGCGCGGAAATCGGCAACTACGGACGCTCTTGATCGTTGGTGCGACCTCGATCATCAAGCTTGCCAAACGAGGCTTGAAAGTCCCGCTCTGGATTCGGACCATGCTCCAAAGACGGCCGGTCAAGGTCGTATCGGTGGCGCTTGCCAACAAGATTGCGCGCACCATCTGGGCGTTGCTTGTCAGGGGCGGCATCTATCAGGCGCCAACTGCAATGCTAAAATCCTAATCTGAAGAGCTCTCCGGCAGAAGAAGAGGACTGCCGAGGAGGCAAGGTCTAAATCTGGGTGAACCCTGAATGACGACATTCCCGGCAGCAATCAGACCGCCTGACTCACTGCGCTTCGAGCGCGAGGAATTGATTGGGCGATTGCTTCCGCGGATATCATCGTGGCCAGCGGCCAAGTGCCGCGTTTACAGGCCGAACATATGACCGCACCGTCATCCCTTGTTCAACCAGAGAAAGATCTTCCAGCCCGGGCCGCTCCACATATGAGTCAGAGCCCCTTTTAGACGCCGATGGGGGTCCCATTCCAGTGCCGATTGATAGTCTAGAGGCGTTCTCCCGGGAGAGGGCGGCCACGGCATTCACTTTTTCCATATTTCAACGATTATTGAATTTGCCGCCGATGCCAGCCGGCACGATCATGTGGATGTGCGGATGGTGGGTCATCGCCGAACCCAAGGTATGCAGCACCGCGGCGATGCGGATACGTGCGCCGAGATGCTCGGGATTTGCGGCGATGATCGTCATCGCCTCGGAAGCCGCGAGGAACAGCAGGCCATAAGTGCCGATCGCACCCGATAATCGGCCACTAGCGAACCTGAACCCGCGGTAAGCGCGCCGCAGGCAAGCGGACGACGATCTGGCTGTCCGTGATGTCGACGACTTCCTTGCGCTTCCTCCCGTCATCGTACCGCAATTCGAACGTCACTCCCGATGCAGATGGGGCAAAGGGCTCAGGCGTAAGGCTGATCCACCCCTCCCCCAAATTCAGAATGATCGGTCGATCCGCCCGGAATCGGGCGTCGAGCAGCACCAAGTCCAGTCGGAGAGACTGTAGCCGCACGTTGAGCCGTCGCCGCACGCCATCACGTGGCCAGATACGCAGGGTGTGAGCGAATGTCTCCATGATGCCACCGTGACAAACCTGGCCAAAGATGGGATCGTCGGCAACGATCGTCGCAGCAGCGCGGACCGCCCCACAAAATCCCAGGTCGATCTCGCACGAGTAATACCACGTTCCACGGTGATGCGGCTGACCGAGCCATGTGGTCCCGCTCGGCGCCGGCTCGAAGCCGCCACCGGCCGCGCCGTCATTCTCCTCGCCCGGATACCAATAGCCATGACCGGCCGACGCAGGGCCGCTGTTCAGCAAAGCCCACGCGCTGAGTTGTGACGCATAGCCGAGACGAAGGAGCGGATGCGGGTCGTCTGCATCGTTCAGCGCATGATCAAGCAGCGCCCAGCCACCCATCTGCGCCATGTAAGTCAGCGTATAGGCGTCGCCCGCAGTCCCGCGATAATCGCTGCCCAGGTAGTAATAAGCAGGTTCCAGCCAGCCACGGCAGAACAGATTTGCAGCGATCTGACGCTCCGCGAAGGCACGCGCTGCCGCCTTCGAAACCCCCATGGCGACAGGGTCGTCAAGGGCCGAGCGCGCCAGTGCCTGCGTTGATTCGAAGGCTGTGGAATCGAACGGATATTCAGACTTGAACAGGTCCGCCTTCGGATCGACGAAGGCGCGCACCTTACGCGCCCAGTGCGCCTCCAACGTCGCCGCCTCGCGCGTCAAGCCCGCCGTCGTGAGCGCCGAAACCAGTTCGGGGATCACACATTCGTTGTAGAAGCCGGTGCGGTAGGCAGACCACATCACCACGCGCATCGGCACCGTGAACATGGCCAGCGCCGTACCGTAGGCGCGTACCAAATAATCTCGTGCGCTTTGGCGGGTGGGTATCGCGGGATGGTCACGCGCGATGCGGTGCATGGCCAAATACATCGCGAAGATGTGCGGATAGTCATAAGGCCGCCAGATATGCAGGCGGCCCTTTGGGCCGGGATCGCTGCTTTCCCTGTTCTGCTTCCAATCCGGTATGCCGTAGAGGCCGTAGGCGTATGCCTCCTGTGTGGTACGTTGCAGCCCGCCCCAGACGAACGTATCTATATACCGATCCAGCGCCGCCACTTCCGCCACATCAGGATGCTCGGCATTCTTGGTCGCGAGGTAAGCGGGCTTGCTCAGCCCGGGATCGTCGCACGTCACCTCGTAGATGCGCCAGCCCTTGATCCGGTCGTAATTGTCCGGGCCAAGCAGGACCTGCGTCTCCATATTCCACTCGCCAAACAAACTGTCGTACCATTTGGACGGGTCACGATGCTGCCGCTTCACGATGAAGGCTGCGCGCTTCTTCATCATCGTCTCGACGGGCTCGGTAGCGAAGAATTCAAGAAAGGTCTGGCGCGCACCCGGCTGGTGCAGGGTCAGCCGGTTCTCGCCCAATCGCGAAAAGCGAACCCGCCACAGTCGCCTGCCAGCCCGATCTGGCAACCGTTGCACCACCGTGTCGCCGGTAAATTCCGCTTCGATTCGCTCCACCGGAATGGAGGACGCGAGCGCGATGTCGACATGCAGGTCATTGGGAACCGTCATGCCCGGCATTACTTCCACGTCCACCAGACCGGCGTCCGCGATAGCCCTGCGCGCCGCCTCGTAATCGGCAACCCACTGGAAGCGGAGACGGTAACGCCGTTGCTCGGCCGGCGACAGGGACAGGGAATGGGTCGGCTGTCGCCAGCGAGTCCCGCCCGCCACTGCCTCGCCGGCGGCCGCCCCGCCCAAGATGTAGGCGCACCACGTCCCACTGGCTTCGGCCGAATCCTTGTGGACATCCCAATATTCCAGTGACGTGTCCGCTTCCGGTAAGAGCATGAGAAAGGGACCGGTGCTGTTTCCGCGAATCCAGAAGATGTGCGATCCATGCCCCGAGACGAAGCTGTGCTTCAAAACAGCCACCGATACAGGTTGCCCTGCCGGAAATTCGGTGTTCATCGGCATGGGCAAATAGAGGTCGCCGACCTCCACGCTCGCCATGCCGTCGTTCCGCAGCATGATCTCCCACGTCAATCCAGCCTCGTCGACTGCGAGGCGGGTCGTAAGAAGGACGCCGGCATCGCGGGCTGCTAGTTCAAGGGCCGCGCTATCCATCGGCTTCGTTGCATCAACGCCGGTTCGAAGCGTATGCCACTCGGATCCGGCACGCCGAACTCTAGCGTGAGCCGTCCCCAGCACGGCTCCAGGCAGGACATAATCCGTGTCATACGCATCATTACGATAACGCAACGAGGTAATGCCGTCTTGTGTGCACCCAACGACGAAGGGAGAGTCGGCCGCCTTCAACACCATGGCAATCTTGCGCTGCGGCCGATTGAGTGTAGGCACCGTAACGCCCCCGAACAACGCGCTACCCAAGAAGCTACTGCCCAACAGCATCGTACGACGCGTATACGTCCAGGCTTTAGACATGCCTTTGGTCTTCGTCATCAACCGTATCCGGTATCGCTACATACGGATGATCAAGGCGTGCCGTTTCCCGCCGTAAACGTCAACGCGACAAAGCGACATACGTTCTCAAGTACCCAGCAGTCGCAAGCCGGTCCTACCGGAGAACTCCCGGTGACCACCGCGAAGCCCCCCGCTGCGGCGCTAGTTGGGGGCGCGCGTCCGGGCGGCTTTGCTTCTACGGAGCTACACCACCATCAGGGAGTACGTCATCCATGTCGATGATCGCGTCCAGCCGCGAGCGCAGAAGATCGGCCTGTCCGCTGTCCCGTCGTTCCTTGGGTCGCATCGTCCCCTCCGATCCGACCACGCAATCACGACCTGCGATTCGAGGGAATCGCAAAAATGAAATTGCAAGCTTTCGGGCCTTTAACCCCAAAAAGCTTGCAATCTCAAACCTCGCTCCGTTCCGAAAATCGACTCCCGCTCAATGGCTTGGGAGGTTCTTCACAGTCGACTTTATCGAGCCGTGAGCTCCCAAACAATGCGGACGTGCCCACCTGCAATCGATGGTCGGAAAATATGCATGTCTCTGACACGCAGCCTACTCTGATCAATCAAGTTCAAGACGCGTCCAACATCTCCCTGATCGGAGAACACCACATACATTACCCCGGCGGCATTCAACCAGAGATGCGCTCCCGCGAGAGCTGAGGCCATAACTTTATGATCTTCATCATAGCAAGAGCGCTCCAGGTCGTCCTTTGCTTTCCGATTCCAATAGGGTGCGGCAAAGAGAATGACGTCAAATTTTTCTCCGGATTGCAGCGCAGAATAGATGTCGCTACAGCGCACTTCTGCTTTGTCCGAGTAACCTAATCGCTCGATGTTTATCTCCGTTGTGAGGACGGCTTGCGGATTTATATCGAGAGCCAGTAGGCGTCCTGCCCCGGCACGGAGTGCTGCAAGCCCTAGTACACCTGACCCGCATCCAAGATCTAGCACCGTTGCGCCAGGGTCGATGCGCCACTTCGACATCAAGGCATCGGGAGCGTGACTTAGGCGCGGTGACAAAACGCCAGGCAAAATGTGTAAGGGCATGCCGCTCACTTCCACGTCGTGCGGGCGTTCGCATAGTCGGAGTTCGGCCAGCATTGCATCTACGTCTGTCGTTTGGCGCCGCACAGATACGTCTACTGGGGTAGTCATTTAACTCTCCATCTTTGGGTAGCAAAGAATGAGGCGGCGAGTTCGGGGGTGTCTTGGATGCTGGACCCGTCGACCTCATCCGTAATGCCGTGCTCCATGAGCATGTCCTCGAGCTCGTCCATCGTGATCGGGGTCGGGATGGTGCCATTGCCTGCCATTGTTGTGGATCTTGTTCAAAGCGTTGCGATAGTGATTGGCCTGCTTGGAATCTGGGCGTGGTCTAGAACCGCGTTATAGGCGCCATTCTCTTCTAGGAAGTGATCAATGTGATGACACATTTCTCCGTACCGCAGACTCCACGCACCAGATATTCTGGTTGATCTGCATCACGTCATGATTTCGAGATCGTCGAGACTGCCGGGATTTATCAGCGAAGCTCGGATTCGTGTCCTGCGCTTCGCGTGTGGGATCAACCAGGTGGAATCCGCCTTCCCCCCGCGAACGAGTAGCATCTTGTGACCCATCTCGGCCAGTGCCACTAACCTGTTCTGCGGCGAGCTCGACTTATCGATACCATGGTTTCCGTAAGAGATGATCAGTCTCACTTTGCTCTCCGTCAACCGATTGTCAAAGATTGCGCGGCTGTTCCCGCGCGCTGGTTTCTCTCTCAGAAATGCGTATACGGATTTAGAGGAGGAGAACATCGCTCGTTACACGCGTTTGAATGCGCTCAGCCCTCCCCTCACTCTGTGTTGCCGCCTCTAAATAGCAATGGCTGTGCCAACGGCGCTCAAGCGCGTTAAGCTTCGGGTTCGCTTTGATGACCGTTCGCACCGTACATGGCGGGCGGTGTCTTGAACCCGACGATAGCCGTTGCACACTGTCAGAAACCGGACAAGGATCAGCGGTCGTTTGCGGCGAGCGGCCGTTGTTTCGGCGATTGTTGCGGCAGCCGCCGGATCGGAATTTGCGAGCCTCGTTGATAAATAGTCGACTGTGAAGAACCTCCCAAGCCATTGAGCGGGAGTCGATTTTCGGAACGGAGCGAGGTTTGAGATTGCAAGCTTTTGGGGCCTCAACGCCCAAAACCCGGCAATCTCGAATGTCGTTGTGACCAGAAAATCGACTCCCGCTCAAGGACTTACGAGATTCTTCACGGCCGACGAGATATGCCTCGAAGCCGGCGATCGCCCGCCGATTGGCTACTTCTTCAACAGCCTGCTAGGCCGAGCTGCTTGAGCTCGTGCGCAAGTTAGATCGGTTTACTCGAGGCAACGGTGAGCACGACTTAGGTTCTATCTCGCCTCAGACCGCTACTTCTTCAAGATCGACTACTACGACCTGTCGCGTACAGCTGGTTCGCCGGATCCGGGCCGCTCGGCAGTTACTCAGCGCGTGATGACGATCATGCGGTCCGACGAGTACTGGGTGCCCGCGGTCCCATCAAAGAAAAGGCCCCGCTCACGAGCTGGCGTCACAAACTTCATCGCGGGTCAATCGGGCGCCGGCAAATCGACGCTCATGCAAACCTGCAGCAGATGAATCCGAGACACGGCGGTATCGGGCGCGTTGCCGCCGAGGATCTAACCGCGGATCGCCCGCAGGATTGCCTTGCGCACGTTGGCTAGCTATAGCTAGGCCGTGCAACGGCAACTTGAGGCGTGGGCCGATCTCTGCAAAACCGGCCTTCAAGTACAATGCTGAGTTGGGGCTGCGGCTCCACATCGGCTGCCTCGGCGCTCCCACTTCAAGTTGGCCCCAGCCTTTTTCCGTCCCCAAGCCCACGGCAGCCTCAATAAGGTGCATCGCGACCCCAGACGATCGCTGATCCGGCACCACGTAGAGTTCGGTGATAATGCCGTAGGTTCCGCGCGCAAAAAGCGCAGCGCTTTCCGACACCATGATGATACCGACAGGACGTTCCTCGGTGAAGGCGAGAAACCCATAGACGCGCTCTTTCATGGCGAGAAGATTGGCAACCAGCTGGGTATCTAATCCGGCCTGCGCTTGGCCAGCCCCAAGTTCGGCGAGTAGGGCAGCAACCATTTGGGTCACCGTTGTGGCGTCGTCGACAGACACTTCACGCATGGTCACCATGTCACATCCTCCTCCAAGCTCAACATACCACGTAGTAGCATCGGGGCAGCGAGGCTGCCGCAGCATCCGACCCAAAGCAGATATGCTGCGATCTTGAAGCTCAAATGACGCTTTAGTTCACACCATTGGTGAGGTGATAAAGTCTTCGTGTCGATGGCAACTGAAAAAATCGCCAGAAAAATCGAAAGATAACCTGCCGGCAAGATTGTCATGGTCGTACGGAGCGCTCTTGCTTCTTTGGACCTGGGTGTCGCCCCACATTGAACCTCGTCCGAATGAGTACGGCCAGCCCTGAGTTCCATGGGCCGGTGGGATGGCAGCGATGATTTTGAGCTTCTCAGTTGCTGCGAGTAGCGCGTGCGAGAAGCTGACCGATTCGTGGTGCTTGTCGGCGCCATAGCCAGCGGTGAAACGGATTTGGTCGAGGCGTAGTCGAAGCCGGCCTTCTCGGCGATCTGGCCGCGCTTTCAAATTGTAGTCGATCTCCCAGCTGGTGCGTTGCTCAATCGACGAAATAACGGGGCCGCCCGGACACATTCGGCATCCGATAGGCGAATTTGATAGGATCGTTATCGTGGTCATCCTGTTTTCCTCGGCAAGATGGAGTTGGAACGACGGGACGATTGATAAAACGGGCAGCAACTTGCATCACGCCGCTCAGACAAGCGGGTGCGCATCTATTCAAAATCCGACTGCAGGGTACGGCTTGTAGAAGCCTTCGCTATCTGCGGTGTCAGCACGCTGACGCGAAATGGATTAGGTTAACAACACGACGCGCAAGTCATACGACGTGGAGGTGTGCGCAGACCGGAGTTGTTGGCTTCGTCGAAGACGTCATTCCAAATCATCAGCGTTCCCCTTTCTAAGCACCATTGATGACATCAATAGTCTCAGAGAAAGAGCGGCTGCGCGAGTCGAAGACAAGCTATTTTTCATCGCAGTCGGAGAACCCGCTTTCCAATATCCACAACGAACGGATCGTTTGTTACCGTGCGAGAAAAATATTGCCGGCGACAACTCCGGCGGAGGGCCGCACTAGGGCTTCTCACCATTAGAATGCGGGCGACCGCGATCAACCGTACCAGGGCGATCGGATTCAGCCTCTCCGCGGTATCGTTGACGGGCACGCCCTTGACCTGACTCCAAAGGTGATCGGAACGCTCTCCGGATAGCTCGGCAGATTGGCGAGCAGAACCAGCATGCCCATTCGGTCATCAACGCGTTCACCCAGGCCGACGATGCCTTACAACAGATCTCGATGCCGGCATTGCGCACGTGCGCCAGCGTATCGATGCGATCCTGCAGGGTGCGGTGGTGATGATCTTGTCGTAGAACTCGGGCGAAGTGTCGACATTCTTATTGTAGGATTCGAGCCCAGCTTCGGCGAGCCGTGCGGCCTGCCCAGGGAGTCAGCATGCCGAGCGTGACGTAGGTCTCCACGCCGAGGTCTTTCACCGCGCGGACCATATCGCAGACCTTTTGACATCACGGTCTTTCGGGTTGCACGCCAGGCGCACTGGGCAATCCGCTTGGCTCGCTCTCTGCTAGTCTGAGCTGGTCTCCTACAGCGCAGCTCCACATCGCAGACGGCCTAGTGGCAGAAACGCTATTTTCTTGCTAGGGCCAGCCTAGCTCCTCGATAGCGGCCAGAGCCGCATTTGTGCGCGATCAATCGCAGCTCTCAGAATGGTGCAGCGTTAAGGCGCGCGGTCGGGGCCCTCCAAAGCATCACGATCGCCGACAAGCTGTCGTGCATTGTCGCGCGTTCGCCTCCATCCACATCTTTGAATGTGTTTGCAGTCTGCACAAAGCTCATGCCGCGTCTCTTGTGAACGCTTGCGTCAAAAAGAAAACAGACGACTGGGGGCTACCAGTTCACGACGCTTTCCTTTTGTGAACCATTTCACAAAACTTGGCGCCTGAGCGGCGTAGATAACGGAGCGTTTGATTGAGAGTAGATCAGGTGATGCCGACAGAGCGGGAATTCTCGCCGTTGGAGAAGCAAGCTGCGGACGCTCTTCGTCGCGCAAGACGGCTGCCCATTGGTCCGAAGCGAAACGATCTCCGTCAGCTCGCAAGGGGACTTCTTTGGCTGCATCGACACGGTATGGAAGCTCTGGAGCAGGAGCGATCAAAAGCGGAACGTGGGGCTAGATGAGATGAGTTGCGGGTATCGGGCAGTGCTGGCGGTTGCTCGATGAATAGGACCGGCGCGCTTGTTTTCGGATCATCCATCCTGGCAAACCGTCGAGCCGGACTGACGACGAAGAAGTTGCGGAAATGGCATTGCCGGCGGGCTCAACATCGTGAGACGGGGTGGGAGAAAGAAGATCGAGCGAGTAAAGGCAAACCGTGTCGGCGAGTCCCCGAAACCTCTCACCTTAGTCATTTCCGTTTAGATACCAGCGGCCTCAGCCTTGTGTTCTCGGCCTTCATCCAGATTAAAGTTCTTTTTCAGCGTCAAAGTCATCTTCTTTTGGATTCAGGACTCGTAGAGCATTTTTGCGCACGGCGAGCGCTTCCGCAGCGCGAGTAGCGCGCTGCCTTTAGATGAATGCAAACGCGAGCAGGCTCGAGCAGAGCAGCGCGAGGCTGGCCGCCGTCAGGGCCAGGAGACTACCGGAGACAAAGTCGTGATTGCGCATAAAAACTCTCGATTCCATTACAAGGAGAGCAGCAGTCGCTGCTTTGCGCCGTTGACCGGTTAATTGATAAATCATTATTCGAATCCGGTGCCTTATTCCCGCTGCTTCAGGGACAGATTGCATTTTCCCAGCGAAATTACGCAAGTATTCGCGGTTTTGCGGCGAACCTCAGGAAAATCGCGCTTGAGGAACATTGAGGGGCTTTCTTTGGAGGTGTGCTTCTGACTGAACGCCGGAGCGTTAGCGCGCCGATCCCCGAGCAGCTGGATCGAATTCGGCTTCGAAGAACGGAGTTTAGGCTTCTGGAGCTTGCGCTTTGACATACCAACCTAAGCCGCTTGAATCCTGCCCAGGAAGCTGTTCACGCTTCAGCCGAGCACTTTCCTCAGACAGCTGCTCTGCAGACATCTCGCAAAGGCGCGCTCGCCATCATCCCCACCAACACGTCGCGCGCGCTCCAATACCCGCGAGACAAAGCATCTCGATGTCCAGCGCCATCTCGTGGAATGTGCCTCTCAAACTCAAGCAGTTCCGGCCGCGTCGCAACGCGCTTCGAAAAGACCGCCCGAAATTGCCGAGCCGTCGTCACTTTCGCTGCCATCGTCCTATGGATGCGATAAGTGTCCACACGACCCACGGGCCCACTCGATGGAATTCTACGAAGCGAGCGTCAAGTCATTCGGCTTCGCTTCAGGACGACAATCGTATTGGAGAAGTGCTACGCCCGCTTTGCGGCCGTGGCAGAAGTCTTGCTCGATATTCGGTCCGATGAATTCCTCAAGTACTCAAGTGCAGACTTTGCCCTTTGCAATGATGCTTCGTCCGAAAACCAAAGTATAGGCTGATGCCGCCATCCAAGGCGCGAAGTGCGTTTACGCATTTTTTCATCGCTCACTCGCATACAACGCGCAAAACCCGCGCTGGGTCACTCTATTCTATGCTGCGGCCGACAGAGCTGAGGAGAATTCCTTTAGATCGGTGTTCGAAGGCAAATTAAGAATCGCGAATATCGTATCGCCATTCACTCGCGTGACCCATCCACCCTGACGAGATCAAAATATCGGAACTCGGCCGTTCAAGAGGTTCATCTGAGATTTGGCTGCGAAACAGCGATCTCGCCTCACGTCGCCGTGATCTAATGCCATGTCCATCCGCTACGCGATCAGCATCAATCTCGAAGTCAAGACCGCCACCGAGCGGGACATGCCGTGCTTGACCGCGAACCCTGCCCAGACCGGAACGATGATCGCGTTCACCGAGCAATGCCGCTGCTGGGTCGACCAATTCGACAAGGCAGACCGAGGTTGCGTGGTAGCGTCGAGGTTGCCCGGACCATCACTGATCTGGCCCAGGCCCACATTATCGGAGGCGAGGCAGGAGCCAAATGACCGAGTTGCCCCAGTCGCAGACCTTCAGCGCCGATGGCATCATTGCGCCGTTCCACCATGTCACGTTCCGCCGCATATGGCTGGCGAGTCTTTTCTCTAATCTTGGCGCCTTGATTCGGGGCGTTGGCGCGGCTTGGGCGATGACGCAGATGACATCGTCGGCCGACAAGGTCGCACTGGTCCAGACCGCCTTGATGCTGCCGGTCATGCTGATCTCGATGCCGGCCGGTGCCATTGCCGACATGCATGACCGGCGCATCGTGATGCTATTTTCGCTTGGTATCGCGCTCGCGGGCGCGGCCGCGCTGACGGCCCTCGCCTGGCTCGGCCTAGTCACGCCGAACCTGTTATTGGCGCTGTGCTTCGTGGTCGGCAGCGGTGTGGCGCTGATGGATCCGGCCTGGCAATCCTCGGTCAGCGAACAGGTACCGTCGGAAACGCTTCCCGCGGCGGTCGCGCTGAACAGCATCAGCTACAATATCGCACGCAGTGTAGGTCCGGCAATCGGTGGCATTGTCGTTGTGACCGCTGGCGCAGTAGCTGCTTTCGCACTAAACGCGCTGCTTTATCTGCCACTAATGCTGGCGCTGTTCCTGTGGAAACCTTTCTCCGAACCGTCGCGTCTGCCGCCTGAAAGGTTTAACCGTGCCATCGTTACGGGCGTGCGCTACATCGCCAATTCGCCATCGATCAAGATCGTTCTGACCCGCTCCATGGTAACAGGCGCGATCGGCGGCGCGATCATCGCACTGATGCCGCTAGTGGCGCGCGATCTCCTCCATGGCGATGCCCAGACCTATGGCATCATGCTGAGCGCCTTTGGCCTGGGCGCGGTGATCGGCGCTCTCAATCTCACTGAGGTGCGGAAGCGCATGAGTGGCGAGGCGGCGATCCGCGCCTGTGCGCTGTCCATGGGCTGTGCGATTGCCGCGGTGGCGCTGAGCCGAGAGCCGGTACTGACGACGGCCGCGCTTTTTCTCGCGGGCGCCGTGTGGATGATGGCGTGGGCGCTGTTCAATATTGGCGTGCAGCTATCGGCGCCACGCTGGGTGGCGGGACGCTCGCTCGCGGCCTATCAGGCGGCGAGTTCCGGCGGGATTGCTATTGGCAGTTGGGGTTGGGGCTATCTCACCGATGCCGCTGGGGTCCAAACTGCGCTCCTGGTCTCGGCCGCCCTGATGTTGGTCTCGCCGCTCCTAGGCCTTTGGTGGCGCATGCCGCGCGTCGGCGCGTGGGGCGAAGAGGCCGAGGTGCTTGAGGATCCTGAGGTGCGGCTGGCGCTGACCGGACGCAGCGGCCCGTTGGTTGTCGAGATCGAATATCGCGTAACGCAGGGGAATGCGCGGTCCTTTCACAACGTGATGCAGGACGTACAGCTGTTCCGGCAGCGCAATGGCGCTTATGGCTGGTCGATAGCGCGCGACATCGCCGATCCCGAACTATGGACCGAGCGCTATCACTGCCCGACATGGCTCGATTATTTGCGCCAGCGCAACCGCTCGACTCCGTCGGAGCGCGCGATTGAACAGCAGGCAATTGCTTTCCACATTGGCCCTGAGCCCGTGCGGGTCCGACGCATGTTGGAACGCCCGTTCGGATCGGTGCGCTGGAAGGAAAACGTGTCCGCGGCCTTTGGGAAGATTGCGTCTAGCTGAATCAAACTCTCGAGGATAATCGATCGGTTTTCATAAACCTTTGTGCATCTGCACAGGATGCTTTTGCATCAGCTTCTCTGCTTTGACTGAGGAATACAAAGCAGGCAGGCCACAATGATGCAGCTCCTCCAGACTACTACGGCGAGTTCGTCGCTGATCTTGCTCAGATGCATCGGTTGCGCTATGGCGCCCGGCGAGCCTTTCGAAAGCTTTTGTCCGCTGCCATGAACCGCGCCAACACGACTTGCGGACCGAATGCCCGGGATGCGCGCAAAAATATGCGATGCGCGCCGGGCGGCGGCGGCAATCACCTTTTTGGCCTCGACGATCCTGTCCTGATCAAGGACAACCACATTGCGCTTGCCGGTAGTATCCAGGCTGCAATCGAGCGCGCAAAAGGCTCGTGTCGGCCATCTCGTCAAAATCGAAGTCGAGGTCGACAGCCTGGCCCAGCTTGCGGACGCACTGGCGCTCGGCGTCGATGCGGTGCTGCTCGACAACATGACGGTTGAGGCTATCGAGCAGGCCGTAACCATGGTGCGCGGCAAGGCGATCATCGAAGCCTCCGGTCGCATCGCCGCCGCCATCCCGCCCGCCATCGCCGTAACCGGCGTCGACCTGATCTCGGCCGGCTGGATCACGCATTCGTCGGCCGCGCTCGACATCGGCCTGGATTACGTTTGATACAGAGTATTCGCCAACCTGTGTGAAATCGATCGGAATTCCTCAATCGTCTGGGGATTCAAACCGCCTGCCGAAGGTGGAGATCGGCACGGATGGCGGCTATTTCAAACGGCCGGGCTCGACAGGGCAGCGCGTTGAGCCGCTGTCGCACTATGCGTTGATCTTTTTGGAGGCGACTCTGCAAAACGCCCCTCAAGACGACGTCCGCTCAAAACGCAAACGGCGGGTGAAGAGCGCGGGGCTAAGGCCTGGTGGGACGTTTTCGCTTGCCGGCCACGTGCTGTTGCTGCTGGGACTCTTATGGCCGCCGGCCAGCTTCGACAGCAAACAACTGAGGTATCATTCGCTGCGATTGATCGGGAGCCGCCACCTCCCTCTCTCCCGGTAGTCCGGCCTCGATCGGGCGCGCTTCCATGAATTTGAGCAGGGCACGTCCCTCTTCGGTGATGCGCCAGCCACCGCTTATGCGCTCAATGAGTTTCTGCGAAAAGATGTCGAGGTGCGGCACACGGGCGGCCAATCCCTTGGTGCGCTCGGCCCAGTCCCGACCGCTCGTAGCTAAAATGGCCATGTCGCGCTTGAGCTCCGCCACCGCTGCGAACCCGTCCGGATAGCTCACAAGGATCTTCAGGACTGTGACCTGGAAATTCACTTGAGTGACACAATCATGTTGTCCGCGCCGACCGCCATATGGTCGGCGCTTCGTCGATCTGTTTGAGGCGGTCGGGGCCTCGTCTCACCTCTGGGGGCGGCTTTCAGAAGCTTAGAGGCGACATGCGCGCGGGTGCCGGTCTCGTCCCGGCAAACTTTCTCACAGACCTCGTCGAGGACCGCGCGTAGAAGCTCGGTGATAGCGGCATCGAACATTTTGAGATCTCCCCCATCCCTCTAGTGAGGAAGATAATACGGATCGCGCGCTCCTGAATTCAAGTGAGTTAGTCACGCGGAATCTAAAACTGCTTTTCAAGCGTCCGCCGCACAGCGGTTTCCAGCTCCTCTTTCCGCTTCCTCCAGCCTATGATTTCGCGCTGCCTCTGAGCTCTCTCGAATAATTCCAGCGCGGCCCCGCGTAGAGAGGCGGACCACTCTTGCTACACAATTCAAAGGCTCAAGATCCGCCGAGATGACGCTGGGGCCGCATCATGCCCTCTGGGTGAGCATGTGAGGCGCTAGCCGCTTGATGCACAGCGCCAAATGCGCTGGTTGCGGCTTTGAGCAAGCTCAATTTGCTATCCCAGACGGAGTTACACCAGTTTGGCGACGGCTTCAGCCGCATCGTTTCCATGCAGGACCGGCCGGCCCGCTGCGCTGGACCAATGCTCGGATTGCATTAGTTCGCTGCCTGTACTGCAGCCAGATTCTTTCCTGCTTATCGCGCTTGCTGCGCCGAAACAACGTCTCAGCATAGGTGCCCCTGAGGGAGTTGTTACAAATACCTAGCCACGTACTGTTCCTATGCCGTTTCTCCGAACTGGTACTGGAGATGGATTTGACCGCATGATTGTCTTTGCCGCGCCCAAAAGAGTCGGCTCGCGAAAAAGGGTTGTGCTCGACCCTGCATAATAAGGATCCTTCGATGTTGATTACTGCAACGAGTCCCGCGTCGACGGTTAAACTCCGCGTTAGCCCGAGCTTTTCGACGGATTTCACCGCATCGATTGTCCGGTTGTGCTGGCAGCGACCCAGCGATGGGCAAGTCCCGACTTCTGCAGCGCCGAGTGATCTGAGTGCCCACGGGTGACGCGCTGTGGATTGGATTCGCGCTGACAGCGTTGTCCCTGTTAAAAATCCGCGCTATGGAGAGGAAAGCAATGGAACGCTGACAATCCATGCCTCCTGATCTGCCCAGTCTAGCAAGAGCGGTCGGTAGTAGCTCGCAAGACTTTCAGGAGGTGGTCCGGCGATTGGTGTGGCAGATCAGATCCATCAACTTTTGTCTGGAGGACTCCGGGCCAGTGCACTTGGCATCACTGGGCCACAGTGACTGATCTTGATGGCTTTAATGGAGTTGGACGAAGGAAAAGGTATTCCTGTGAATGTGGTGTCGAAATTCATCCACGTCGACTCTTCATTCGTCACTAGCAATCAAAGCTGCTGGAGAAGAAGGGCTTCTTGCGGCGCAAGCCAGCGATGCCGGGGTCGTCCAGATGTCGCTGACGGACAAGACTTACAAGCATTTTACGAGCGTCGCCGCACAATAGGAAGCACTCGACGAATTTGTTTTTGGTGATCTCGCTATTCATGAGGTGACCGAGTTTGCTAACAGGCTTACTGCGCTCAAGCATCGTCTAGAGAAAGCTCGCTTGAAGGCCGTTCTGGAGCTCTGAAGACAAAAACCGCCACAATCCAATGACGCGCTGCCCTGATCATGTCTGATCGATTTTCGGCTTTCGACGTCATAGCGGCCGCTCGCGAGGTTAAGCTTCACCGCGCGCGCAGGCTCATAATTCACAAGCGTTCCGATGTTCGGTCCTCGGTGCGCCGTACGACGTTGCGCATAACGATCTCCGAAAGCCGCACAACCAACTGCTTGAGATGCGCAATCTCCTGCTTGCAGCACTCCAGCTCGCGCTGTTCGTCTGTCGTCACTGATGATTCAGGGCGATCCCTACCGTCCGTCATATCTATTGAGAATTCCTCTCCGATCGAGTCGTCGTGAGCATCGTCCGACTCTGGTTCTGCGAAGGAGTCACCCCTTCGCGAGAACGAAGCTTCGCCTTTATTGGACCTCTTGAGAGCCTTCCTGATTGTTAAGCTTGTACGTACTGTACGGAACGCGCCGTTTAAGTCGTTGCTGTAGTCGGCACGCGTCACTTTCGTCCGAATCGTACCAACTATCTGATTTGTTTTTCTCCAGCGGCATTGTGCCTTTTCTTCATTTGCGGTAGGCGAAAACAACCATGGATAAACCCATGAGCTACAATTCCGCCGAGATTGCGCCGCCTAAGTGATTGGCGCCCACTCTGCTCATCGTCTGACGCCCCGTAGTAGCCTCGAGCTAGGTAGCCGGAAGCGGACACTTCGTTATGGGTGACATGCGATCACCGCATCTCGTTTATGAAAATCTGTTTTCTTTCTCACATGCAACAAGGCCGGCGAGCAATGTTTCGTTTTTATTTCAATCTCGCAGGAAAGCGGAATGTCGACGACCCCTGCGGGTTGGCATTCGAAAACGAGGTGCAAGCCTTCCGTGCGGCCGAGCGCTTGGCAGAGGAGCTAGCGAGAACTCACCCTCTTCTACGGGGTACCACCAGTGTAGTCGTAACATGCAAGGACCGAGATGAAGTGTATTACATAAGCGTGTGATCGGCATTCCATCCAAAGCGAATTGCGGGCGACGAGGGCATGATTCTACCCTGGGGTCGGCTCGGCACCCGCAAGCTGGCGGGAATGGATCGGCGCCAAGGGCTCTATCCCCGAGCGCAGCATATGGAGAGTCCCTTCAGCGAGGCTTTGCCGTCCAACTCCCGCTTGCCTGCGGGAAAGGCGGACAGAGGCGCTGTCAAGCGGCTTCCGTTCCGGCGGGCTGGTGGGTCTGGCAGTTGGTCGGACAAACCCGGGCGCAGGCGCCGCAGCCGATACAAGCGCCCTGGTCATTCATCACCATAATCTTCTTTTCGATCTCATCGTCTTCGTCATCGTCGAGATCGACAAGATCGCCCTCCTCATTGATCCCCTTCAACGTCATGACGTCGCGACCGCAGACCTTGAAACAGCGGCCACAACCGATGCACTTCTTGGGATCAATTGAGATCAGGTAGTTCGGCGTCCAGTCGCGGCCGTCGCGCGTTGCAAATGACATGATCGGATATCCTTTAGGCCTTTTCGAGCGCCTTGAGATCCTCGCGCTTGCGCTCCAGTTCGGCAAAGGCATCGTGCGCCTTCTGCGCCACCGCCAAGATCGAGGTCCAGTTGACGGGAAGTTCCTCGGACAAATCGTGCAGATCCATCTTGGCCTTGGTCGCCTTCACCGACAGCTTTCTTATTTCTGCTTTCAGGATTTCAGGTTCGCTCATGAGCTGCCCTCAATAGTTTGCCACGTCGGGAAATTTCCGGATCATCTTGATGCCGCCTTCGACGTATTTGCCACCCTCGGCGGCGAGCTTTGCGAGATTGTCAAAGCCAAAGCGATGCACATCGCGCAGCTGCTTGTTCACCACGATCAGTCGGCCGCCGATCAGCACGATGCGGCCAAAGCCTTCATGATGCATCTTCAGCATCGGCTGGATCATCACACCCGTCGCCTTCTCGATCGAGAGCGCGACTGCATTGAAGAACAGCTCCAGCCGCCAGAGCGTATCCGGATCGGGATCGCCGACGATCGGCAGCGCCCGCCGTTTCTCCTTGTCCAGAATATACGGTTCGAGCAGATCGAGATCGCTCTTGCCGTCCCACGCGCCATGGACGTCCTGGGCGCGCCAGATCTTGATCAGTTCCCTCACGAATGGCGCATCGAGCGCGCGATCAGTTTGCACGATATCCGCCGCTTCAGTCATGTCGTCCTCATTCTTCGAAATCGAGCGTGCGCTCCTGGTCCTTTGCCAGCGCCTTGCGCAGCCAGGGTGGCGGCGTACCCTTCAGCACGTGCCGAAGCTTCTCGACCAGCACCAGGATGTTCTCGGGCTTGTTCACCTTGATCGGATGTATATTGTTCGCCACTACGCGCGCCGCACCGGAGCCGCCGATGGCCGCGACATAGAGGATGGCGCAATCCTTAATTGCCTCGATCTTGGGCGCGAGCTTGTCCTCGTTGCCGTCTTCCTTGAGGTCGCCGTCGAACTGAATTGCCTTCAGAAATACGTGCCCGATTGGCCCAACATCATAGATCGCGATGTACTTGGCCCAGCCAAAATGCGCATCGACGCGCCTCAAGTCTTGGGTAGCGAATGCGACTTTCATGCAATCGATTCCTCTGTTGAGGCGATGAAGCTGCGGCGGCTGGGCTTTAAGGGCTGTCTCGAGGTCCGCCAGCTATCGGGCGTAGGCTGATGATTTTCCTCGCGGTCGGCGATCACGAGATTGGCGATATCGAAGATCACATCGCGCGTGCCACGATAGCCGACGGATAGCTGGTGTCCCGCGCCGATTCGATCGAACATCGGAAATCCCGCGCGATAAAACGGAATCTTCAGCCGCGCCGCCGCTTGGCGGCCATGCGAATGCGTAATCAGCAGGTCGCAATTCCTCGTCCTAGCAAGCTCTTCCAGATCCTCGAGATCGCCGATCAGCACCTCGTTGGTTCCGATCCGCTCCAGCACCGGCGACTGCGTGGTCGTTACGGCTGCCGTCACCTGCGCGCCCATCTCGTGAAGCATGCTAGACAGGTCGAACAGGAGGTCAGGCTCGGCACCAATCGCGAGCTTGCGGCCGCCGACATGGAAATGGGCGTCCAGCATCGCGTCGGCGAGCTGGCCGCGCTGGCGCCGATATTTTGCTGGCACAGGGCGGCCACTGATGTCGCTCAGGAAAGCGATGAATTCATCGTTGGGGATGAGGCCGCACAGCCGCTCGAACAGGCGGAACGGCACCCCGGTCTTGGCCTGCATGGCTTCTGCCGCCCGCCGCATCTGCTCACCGATGGCAATGGTGCAGCTGGACCGGCCCATGCCCGCTACTTCGTCAACCCCGATGCCACCAATAGTCGTTGGCGTAAACTCGTCCGGGATATGCCCGTCCAGAGATCCTGCGAGATCAGGCAGGAAGGATGGCTTCAGGCCGAAATCCTCCAGGATCGTCCTGAGTTCGTCGAGGTCACCCGGCGTCAGGTGACATCCGGGGAGGACATTCACCCGCGCGGGATCACGCTCCGCCCCGCCCGCCGGCGACTCCACCAGTACCTCGACCATGCATGCCACCGTCTTCCCCCACCCGTCCTGAAAGGTGTCCTTGAAATCGGGCGTCGAGACAAAGACTAAAGGAAATTTGGCGAGCTGCGGATGCTGCTCGCGGATCAGCTTGATGTAGCCGTCGACGTCATCGCCATTAGTTTCGGTCACTCCGGTCGAGCAGATCCCGATGATCTCCGGCTTGGCACGATTGTATATGTTGAGGATAGCCTGCTCGACATTTTCATAACCGCCGAGCACGGTCGCCACCTCGCTCATCGCAGTCGTCTGCAGCGGCACCGCCTCCTTGAAATGCCGCACGAACAGCGTGAGCCCGAAGGATGTGCACCCTTGCGAGCCGTGCAGAAGCGGCATCGCTCCACGCAGGCCCATGAAGGCGAACGCGCCGCCAATCGGCTGACTCATCTTCAGCGGGTTGACCGCGCAGGCCTTCTTCGGCGTGGTGACGATCGCCATGACGCCGTCCTATTCCGCGGCCTGCAGCATGGCAGGCGGCGAGGACACCGGCATTTTCGCCAGGATGTCCTCGATACGCCTCTTGCAGCAGCCACCCAACGCGTTGGTGTGCTGTCTGACTGCCTCGACGCTGGTCAGGCCATGGGAGCGGATTGCATCCTCGAGGGTGCCGAGATCGACTTCCTTGCAGAAGCAGACCTTTTTCGCGCGCCGGGTCGTCTCCGGATCGGCGGCGACCTCGGCGGCCTGCGCGTCCATCTGCGCCATCACCTTGGTCTGCCTATTCTTGGCCACCTGCTCCCACGGCACTGGTCGACGCAGCTGCTCCCACATCGGGTTGAACAGCGCCTTGTCGATCTCCTCGACCAGCTTCACCATACCGAGGTAGCCCATATAGGCGTGGCAGCGCTCCTGGTTGATGTCGAGCCAGGGCATCGCCGCTTTCAGCGCAACGAACTGCGATTTGCCGCCCGAGAGCATGATATCTGCTTTCGCGTCCTTCAGCATCTTGTATATCTCGCGCGGCGTCATGTCCTCGATCATGTGGGCATCCTGTCCCATCAGCTCTTTGATGCGCTCCTTGTCCTGCTTGGTGGATTTCTTGACGCTGGTGCCGACCAGGTCGAGCCCTGCCTCCTGCAGCGCCGCCACCACGGACCAGGACTTGACGCCGCCAGTGATCAGAAGTGCCCTCTTGCCGGCAAAGCGGGGCTTGTAGGGTTCGATCGCGGCCCAGGCGCCCGCCTCCTCGCGCGCGATCACCGCCTCGGTGCGCTCGATCAGTTCGGAAGGCGCCCCACGTTCGACCAACAGCCGGGCAATCTGGCGCAGCGAATCGCTGGAATCCTGGATGCCATAGAACGACCCTTCGAAAAACGGGATGCCGTAACGCTCCTCCATCTTGCGCGCGACACTGATCATCGCCTTCGAACATACCATCATGGCAGCGCGCGCCCGGTGCGAAGAGGCGACTTCGCGATATTTGCCGTCCCCCGAGATGCAGGAGAGGATGCGGATGCCGAGCTCGTCAAGCAGCGGCTTGACCTGCCAAAGCTCGCCGGAGAGGTTGTATTCGCCAATCAGGTTGATGTCATAGGGCGTGGTGTAGTCCGGCTCTTGTGTGCCGATGACATGCTCGAGCAAGGCCTCGCCGGCGAGCTTGTTGCCGAGGTTCTTGGAGCCGACGAAGCCCGGTGAATTTACGGGAATGACCGGCTTGCCGAGCTTTTGCGAAGCCGCCTTGCAAACCGCATTGATGTCGTCGCCGATCATGGCGGGTACGCAGGTCTGATAGACGAAAATGGCCGGCGGGTTGTACTTGCTGACGATCTCTTTGATTGCTTTGTAGAGACGCTTCTCGCCCCCAAATACTATATCGGTTTCGTTCATGTCAGTGGTGAGTCCGGTGCGCCAGATGCTGGCGCCAGACGAAGCCGCACCGCGGTTATCCCAGGAATTACCCTCACAGGCGATCGGACCGTGCACGAGATGGGCGACGTCGGTAAACGGCTGCAGCGCAATTTTGGCGCCGTCGAAGGCGCAGCCGCCTGCGGCGCCGCCCGGCTGCACCTGCTTGGTGCAGCCCTTATTGCGCTCGGCATCTGATTTGTTGGCGTTCTTGGCGCAGCCCGGCTCGTTGAAGATCTTCTGGATCGTGGCCGATAGCGAACTCATCCGTCTCTCCTCCCAACCGAGCTTGTTCGCGAAGGTCAGTCCATCGTGCGCTTAGGCCATCGCCGACGTTTGCCGGCGATGGCGTGCGCCGTTCGTCATCAACGAATGATATCGAAGCTATAGTCGGTCTTGCCGGCAATGTTGGTGTTCTTGTCGATCTCGTCGAAGATCTTGTCGAGAATCTTCACCAACACGTTCATGCCCCCCTGATAGCCCCACACCGGAGAGCGGTGATGGTGATGCCGATCGAAGATTGGGAAACCGATCCGGATCAGCGGCGTACCAGTGTCGCGCTCCAGATATTTGCCATAAGTGTTACCAATCAGGAAATCGACCGGCTCGGTGAACAAGAGCGAGCGCATATGCCAGAGGTCTCGCCCCGGATAGGCATGGCAGTTCTGCCCAAACGGCGAGCTCCCAAATAACGCCTGCATTTTCTCCTCCCAGGCCTTGTTGCCGTTCGTGGACAGCACATGAATCGGTTCGGCGCCAAGCTCGAGCAGGAAGGCAGCCAACCCATAGCAGAGATCTGGATCGCCATAGATCGCAAATTTCTTGCCGTGGATATGCGCGCTAGAGTCGGCCATCGCGTCGACCAAGCGGCCGCGCTCTCGAGCCAGCTCCTCCGGAATGTCTTTGCCACTGATGCGCGACAGCGCCATCAGAAACTCATCCGTTGCGGACACGCCCACCGGATAATTGAAGGCCACGACCTCCTGGCCATGATCGGCGATGAACGGCAGCGTCTTTTCCGTGCACCACTGCTGCATCGAGATCGTTGCTTTAGCGTGAACCGCGTTCGCGGCGTCTTCCAAAGTCGTGCCGCCGTCATACATCCGGAACTCGCCGTCGGTCGGTGTATCGAACACATCGGAATTATCGGCAAGAATAGTGTAGTGAATGCCCATCAATTCGAAGATGCGCTTGATCTCGCGGATGTTGCCAACGGTATAGCCGTCAAAGCCGCCGATGAGGTTGATCTTATTGTTGGGCGCGCGCTCGAGTTTCGCGGCTGTCCCGGCCTTGCCGTCCCAGAAATGCTCGAGGATGCCCTTGAGCGCATTGTCGTACCCGGTGACATGGCTGCCCACGAAGGCTGGCGTGTGCGCAAACGGCACATCGAAATCAGCTGGCACCGAGCCTTTTTCCTTGGAGGTTTTGATAAAAGCATTGAGGTCGTCTCCGATCACCTCCGCCATACAAGTGGTGGAGACCGCGATCATCTTGGGCTTATACATATTATAGCTGTTGGCGAGCCCATCGATCATGTTGTTCAGCCCGCCGAATACCGCAGCGTCCTCCGTCATCGACGAGGAGACGCAGGAGCTTGGCTCCTTGAAGTGCCGCGACAAATGGCTGCGGTAGTAGGCCACGCAGCCTTGGGAGCCATGCACGAACGGCAGCGTGGCCTCGAAGCCAACTGAGGCGAACACCGCGCCCAGCGGCTGGCAAGCCTTGGCTGGGTTTACCGTGAGCGCTTCCCGCGCAAAATTCTTTTCGCGATATTCGGGCGTCTTCGCCCATTCCCTGATGCGTTCTACCTCCGCGGGATCGCGGGGATTCTCGAACATCTTCTTCTTGTTGGCCAGCATCTGCTGGTATTCCGGACCGCGGAACAGCTCGAAATGATCGAGCACGTGTTCTGCACTCTGCGCCATTGGTAGGATCCTTTTCGAAAATCGTGATCAATATTGGGTTCGGCTCTCAGCAGTGAGCCGGGCCACTTGGGTTATTCGGCAGCCAACAGCTTCGGCTTCGGGACCTCCTTCCACGGCGCCTTGGTCTTTTTCCAGATCGGTGAGTTGATGGCCATGTCCATGTCGCGCGCGAAGATCGCAAATCCGTCATAGCCATGATACGGACCCGAATAGTCCCAGGAGTGCATTTGGCGGAACGGTACGCCCATCTTTTGGAAGACATATTTTTCCTTGATGCCAGAGCCGACCAGGTCAGGCTGGATCTTCTCGACGAAGCGTTCGAACTCATAGCCCGTGACGTCGTCGTAGATGAGCGTGCCATCCTTGACGTAGTGCTGGGCAGTGCGCTGGTAATCGTCATTGTGGCCGAACTCATAGCCGGTGCCGACGACCTCCATTCCGAGGTCCTCGTAGGCGCCGATCACATGGCGCGGACGCAGTCCGCCAACGAACAGCATCACGCTCTTGCCTTCCAGGCGCGGGCGATATTTAGCGATCACCGCGTCCACCAGCGGCTGATATTTTGCAATCACCCGCTCGGCACCCTCCTTGATCTTGTCGTCAAAATAACTGGCTATCTTGCGCAGCGACTCCACGATCTTGGAGGGCCCGAAGAAGTTGTATTCGCACCAGGGAATACCGAATTTCTCCTCCATGTGGCGCGAGATGTAGTTCATCGAGCGGTAGCAATGCAGCACGTTAAGCTTCGCCTTCGGCGTTGCCTCGAGCTCGGCCAGGGAACCGTCACCGGACCACTGCGCGATCACGCGCAGGCCCATCTCCTCAAGCAGAATTCGAGATGACCAGGCGTCGCCGCCGATATTGTAGTCGCCGATGATCGCGACATCGTAGGGCGTCGGCTCGAATGTCGGCTTACTCTCGGGGGTGACCTTGTCGAACACCCAATCGCGCACCGCGTCGTTGGCAATATGGTGGCCGAGCGACTGTGACACGCCGCGGAAACCCTCGCAGCGGACCGGCACGATGGTCTTGCCGCCATATTCCTTCGATTTTGCCCTGGAGACTGCCTCGATGTCGTCGCCGATCAGACCGATTGGGCATTCCGACTGGATGGTGATGCCGTTGTTGAGCGGGAACAGCTCCTGAATTTCATCAATGATTTTGACGAGCTTCTTGTCCCCGCCGAACACGATATCCTTTTCCTGGAAGTCGGATGTGAACTGCAAGGTCACGAAACTATCGATACCTGTCGTGCCGACGTAATAGTTACGCCGCGAGCCCCACGAGTACTGTCCACAGCCGACCGGACCGTGGCTGATATGGATCATGTCCTTGATCGGTCCCCAGACCACACCTTTGGAGCCCGCGTAGGCGCAACCGCGGATCGTCATCACACCGGGGATGGATTTGAGGTTGGACTTGACTCCGCAGTCCGACTTGCCGGCCTCGTGAACATTGAGGTGCTTGGCGCGCCGTTTTGCGGTCTTCTCCGGATAGACCCTCAGCACCTCCTGAATCAGCTCTTTGTTGCGGGCTTTGATTTCTGCGATGCTCTGGGTCGTGGCGAG
This sequence comes from Bradyrhizobium archetypum, assembly GCF_013114835.1. Classification (GTDB taxonomy): domain Bacteria; phylum Pseudomonadota; class Alphaproteobacteria; order Rhizobiales; family Xanthobacteraceae; genus Bradyrhizobium; species Bradyrhizobium archetypum. The sequence continues at coordinate 190,179 of NZ_JAAVLW010000001.1, forward strand.
ACTCATGCTGATATCCTTCAAAGGTTTCCTGTTGCACGGCGGCTCTCGGCCAAGAGTTTTGCAACGACCGTGCCAGCCGCGACGTGAGCGCAAAAAACAGCGCAGTTGAAAGTAGATAGGCACCTTCGCGCGGGTAACCGGACTGTTGTTGCAAACCCGACATCGAGCGTGTCTACCGTGCTCGTTTGATCCTGTTCGAAACAAAAACAAGGGCGGGCGCGCGCGATATTGCACAGCATTTGCCCCACAAGAGCGCGAGAACATTGCGACACGGGCCCGCTACCGAAAATGGGACGTGACGAGGCGACCCAGCTGCAAGGCTGCGTCAGCCAGTCTGGATCACCATCGTCATGAAGCCTGACCGCTGCTCAGCTCGTTGGCGACGGTGGTGCGCATATTGCGCCTGGCCTCCCTCGCCATCCTGATCCCAATCCTATTGGGCCGACTAGCCAGAGAGATGGTCGCGGCCGGCCCGCAGGCGTTGTTCGACTGCCTGAGCACCTCAAGCCACAGCGCTTGTGGGATTTCCGCTCCATGGGCTTCTGCATGCGCGTCGACGCCCAGACCGCCCTGGCTGATACGCCTTGATGTAATGGGGGCTGTTGATGGGGGTGCGATCCGATGTTGCATCCGGGCTGCCGGGCGTGCTTCACATCCGGCTCCATCCACCGGACAACTGACCTTGATTAGACGAGCACAGAATTAGAAACTTGGGGTTAGAAAACGCGAGAGTAGCATGTCATCTCATTCTGAAGATCTCCTTTCGGCGGCGCTGGCCTATCACCGGCTGCCGCGACCCGGTAAGCTCGAAATCCAGGCGATCAAGCCGCTCGTCAACCAGCGCGACCTTGCGCTCGCCTACTCGCCCGGCGTTGCCGCCGCCTGCACCGAGATCGCCAAAGACCCCGCTGAGGTCGCCTCTCTGACGGCACGTGCCAATTTGGTTGCCGTGGTCAGTAATGGCAGCGCCGTGCTCGGCCTCGGCAATATCGGCCCGCTGGCGTCCAAGCCCGTGATGGAAGGCAAGGCGGTGCTGTTCAAGAAGTTCGCCGGCATCGACGTGTTCGACATCGAGATCAAGGCCGACACCATCGAGCGCGTGGTCGACACGGTGGCGGCGCTGGAGCCGACTTTCGGGGGCATCAATCTCGAAGATATCCGCGGACCGGAATGCTTCGCAATCGAGGCGCAGCTGAAGGAGCGCATGAAGATCCCAGTCTTCCATGACGACCAGCACGGCACCGCCATCATCGTGGGCGCTGCGATCGCAAACGCCCTGCTTCTCAACGGCAAGAAGCTGCCCGACGTGAAGATCGTCTGCTCCGGCGCCGGCGCGGCCGCGATCGCCTGTCTCAACCTGCTGGTGTCGATGGGTGCGCAGCGTAAGAACATCTGGGTCTGTGACATCGATGGCGTCGTCCATGAAGCCCGCAATACCTCGATGGATCCCTGGAAGGCCGTCTATGCGCAGAACACTGATGCGCGGGTGCTCGCGGATGTCATTCCCGGTGCGGATATCTTCTTGGGGTTGTCAGCGCCAAACGTGCTGAGACCGGAAATGGTCAAGCAGATGGCCGACAAGCCGCTGGTGATGGCGCTCGCCAACCCGGTGCCGGAGATCATGCCGGACGAGGCCCGCAAAGGCCGTCCCGACGTGATGATCTGCACGGGACGTTCGGACTTCGCGAACCAGGTCAACAACGTCCTGTGCTTTCCCTTCATCTTCCGCGGCGCGCTCGATGTCGGCGCCACCGAAATCAACGAGGAGATGAAGCACGCGGCGGTCGATGCAATCGCGCAGCTTGCGCGCGATCCTCCGTCGGACGCGGTGGCTTCCGGTTTCGACACCGGCGAGACGCAGGGCTTTGGGCCGGGATCGCTGATCCCGAGCCCGTTCGACCCGCGCCTGATCCTGCGCATCGCGCCGGCGGTGGCGAGGGCTGCGATGGACTCCGGCGTCGCGACGCGGCCGATCAAGAATTTCGACGAATATCGCGCGCTGCTCGAGCGGTTTGCGTTCCGCTCCGGTCTCGTTATGAAGCCGATGTTCGCCAAGGCCAAGACGCAGCCGGTGCGCGTCATCTACGCCGAGGGCGAGGACGAGCGCGTGCTGCGCGCCACGCAAGTGGTCCTCGAGGAGAAGCTGGCGCGGGCGATCCTGGTGGGGCGGCCCTCGGTGGTCGAAGCCCGCATCAAACGGTTTGGCCTCTCGATCAAGCCGGGCGAGGATTTTGACCTTGTCAATCCTGAGGACGATCCGCGCTATCGCTCCTACGTGCAGTCCTATATCGACGTTGCCGGGCGCCACGGCGTCACGCCGGACGCGGCGCGCACGGTGGTGCGCACCAACAACACGGTGATCGCGGCCCTCGCTGTGGTGCGTGGGGAAGCCGACGCCATGCTGTGCGGCGTCGAGGGGCGGTACATGAGCCACCTGCGGCATGTGCGCGAGATCATTGGCTTCTTGCCGGGGACCAGCGATTATGCGGCGCTGGCGCTGATGATCACCAGGAAGGGCTCCTATTTCATCGCCGATACCCAGGTGCGGCCCAGCCCAAGCGCGGAGGAACTGGCGGAAATCGCCTCGCTGGCGGCGCTCCACGTCCAGCGCTTCAACTTCAAGCCGAAGGTCGCGTTCGTATCGCATTCCGACTTCGGCAGCTATGACACCGACTCCTCGCGCAAGATGCGCCGCGCGACCCAGCTTCTGAAAGAGAAGCACCCGGGGCTCGAGGCTGACGGCGAGATGCAGGGCGACACCGCGCTGTCGGCCGCTGCACGACGGATGGTGCTGCCGCAATCGATGTTGGACGGCGAGGCCAACATCCTGATCATGCCGACGCTAGATGCTGCCAACATCGCCTATCAGACGGTAAAGGTCCTGGCGGATGCGCTTCCCGTGGGGCCGATCCTGATCGGTCCGGCGCGGCCGGCGCATATCCTAACGCCCGGGGTGACCGCGCGCGGCGTCCTTAACATGACGGCGGTCGCCGCGGTCGAGGCCCAGGAGCGCGCCGGCCGTCCGCAACTCGGCTAATTGAAGGCGGTCGCCTTCCGGGCGCAGACGGATTCGATTTGATCGCGGAGAGCGGAACGACCATAAACGTTCCGCTCTTCCCGCGTCCGCACTGCAGTCAGCTCCACCAGCCAGCGTTCGTTACCTTTGGGCGAGTTCTTTCGCGTTGCTGTTCATCTACACGCGGGCGACGAAGCTGTTCGGCATACAGCAGACCGCCGATCTCATCGCGACCAAATTTTCAGTTCCCGAGGCGTTCGCGTCCTACACCGCGTCGCTTGAGAGCGCGACCGGAATGCCGACGCCGCAACTTCAGGCGGTTGTGGTCGATTCGCTCGAACTCCTCGCGGCGCTGATGATCGCGTTGAACTTTGGTGCGCGCTTCTTTCTGGTTGTCACGGTCCTCCATGTCGGGATCTCGACTTTGTATTTGTACGACTTCCGGAATTATCCGAGGCACGGCAACGCAGGATGCTGTCGATGTCTTGAAGAAACCTCGCGACCATCGGCGCGTTGTTCATGATCGCAAGCTATGACCGCTGCCGGAAGAATGTCGAGGCGCCTACGGGGACGTGTAGGTCCCGCGGCTCTTGGATTGCGCGACAGGCAGATGGCGAGCGAGGATCGGCAGGCCACCGCGCCTAATTGGGGCGCTGCCGTGCTCAGATCAAACTTGAGGACGAGCCCCCTGCTGCACAACGTTGCAGCATCTACCCCAGATCTTTGTCCCTCTCGCGCCATTGTTGCCGGGAGACCACACATGCGGGTGCGCGAGAGGTGGGCGGCTCGATCAGCGCATCAAGCCGCGTCACGGTGAACGGTGGTCCGCCTTCGGAAATGGTTCGGTCGGCGGCATAGTGGTCAATTCGGGCGGCACGCCGGGCAGGCGTCTCGATCATGATGCGACTAGATGGAATTCGCATCATGATCCCATGTCTTTGTTTGAGCAGGATCTTTCGGGAAACCGGTTTGCACTTTTCCGGATCATGATCGAGGCTTAATACCTCGATTCCACCGAGAGATCCGCTCTCGCCGAGACGAATCATCCCGTGAGCGCGACTGATGATGAAGACGGCCCGCGCTATGAACCCAAGGGCGTAGGACAGATCTGCCGCACGGTTCGAGTCTCGCCCGCAAAGACCAGCGGCTCACCAATATCATTGGGCGGATCCATGCGCCGTTCTTAATCAGCATCAAGTAGCGGACCCACTCGCCCGGGCGGAAGTCCTGCGATACAATGCTTAGCGCATTGCTGCGGCAACTCGCGTATACACGACGCGTCTCATGGTCTGGGGCCAGCCCCTTCGTTCATGAGAACAGCTCCTGCGCCTTGATAAGCGCGCCCGCCAGCACATCGATATCTTCATGCGTGTTGTAGAGAGCGAACGAAGCGCGGCAGGTCGCTGGCACGCCAAAACGTTCGTGCAGCGGCATCGCGCAATGGGTACCGGCGCGCACCGCCACGCCTGCACGATCGATGACGGTGGCAAAATCGTGTGCATGCGCGACTTTTATTTCGAAGGAGATGATCGCGCCCTTCTCAGCCGTCGTTCCGATAATACGTAGGGACTTGATGCCCCGCAGCTTGTTCTGCGCGTAAGCGAGCAGTGCGCTCTCGTGCTTGTGGATCTGTGCCTTTCCTATTGAATTGACATAGTCCACAGCTGCGCCCAGACCGATCGCCTCGACGATCGGAGGCGTGCCAGCCTCGAACCGGTGAGGCGGATCACCGTAGGTGACGCCGCCACGCGAGACCTCGCGGATCATCTCGCCGCCACCATTGAACGGCGGCATCGACGCCAGATGCGTATACTTACCGTAAAGCACGCCGATGCCGGTCGGCCCATACAGTTTGTGGCTCGTCATCACGTAAAAATCGCAATCAATGTCGCGGACATCAACATCTAGATGAACGCAGGCTTGCGAGCCGTCGACCAACACCGCGATGCCACGTGCATGCGCGATCCTCACGATTTCCTTCACCGGCAACACGGTGCCGAGCACGTTGGACATCTGCGTGATCGCAACCATTTTGGTGCGCTCGGTCAGAAGCCGTTCGAACTCCTCGAGGAGGAAATTGCCCTCCCCGTCCACTGGCGCCCATTTGATGACAGCGCCATAGCGTTCCCTGAGAAAATGCCATGGCACGATATTGGCGTGGTGCTCCATGATCGAGAGAACGATCTCATCACCCGCTGTAATGCGCTCGCGGCCGAAAGTCTGCGCGACCAGATTGATCGCCTCGGTGGCGCTACGAGTAAAGATGATCTCCTCGGTGCCGCGCGCGTTGACGAACTGCGCCACCTTCGCGCGGGCGCCCTCATAGGCGTCGGTCGCGGCATTGGCGAGGTAATGCAGGCCACGATGCACGTTGGCGTATTCGCTCTTGTAAGCCTCCGTCATGCGGTCGAGCACGGCGGTCGGCTTCTGAGCGGAGGCGGCGTTATCGAGATAGACCAGCGGCTTTCCATAAACCTTCATCGCCAGCGCGGGGAAATCCTCCCGCACGCGATGCACGTCATAGGCACCATTTTTGACCGCCGGGTGCTGACTCATGAACGTGCCTCCAGCCAGCGCTGCGTGGCTGCAATTGCGAGTTCTCGCAAATCGTCATTGACGATGGATTCAATCGCCTCGCCCACGAACGCTTGGATCAAGAGCGCCTGCGCCTCCTTCTCGGAGAGGCCGCGGGCGCGCAGGTAGAACAAGAGGCTTTCGTCGAGCGCACCGGTGGTGGCGCCATGGCCGCAGGTGAGGTCGTCGGCGAAGATTTCCAGTTCCGGCTTGTTGTCGGCCTCGGCATCGTCGGACAAGAGCAGCGCCCGCGTCATCATCTTGGCGGCGGTCTTCTGCGCGTCGGGACGCACAACGATGCGGCCCTGGAATACCGAATGAGCGCGGTCGTCGGCGACGGCGCGGAACACCTCGCGGCTGGCGCAACGCGGCACCGCATGGTCCATGAACAGCGTGGTGTCGGCGTGCTGGCGGCCATTGAGCAGGTTGACGCCGTTGGTCTCGACCCGGGAGTGCTCGCCGGCGAACGTAATCGTCGCCTGGTAGCGGCTGACGGCGGCGCCGGATGTCATGCTGAAGGTGTTGAAATGCGCATGTGCGCCCAGCGCCACCACGGCGGAGGAGATATTGAAGGCCTCACGGCTGTCCTCGACGAAGCGGACATGGTCGAGCCGCGAATTGTCGCCGATCGCGATGATCAGAGAATCATGGGCCTGATAGATCTTAGCGCCATCGGCCGCGATGTAACTTTCAACCAGCGTCACCCCGGCATCCCTGCCGAGCCGCAGCAGCGAACGGGTGAACATCGCCGCGGGCGCAGGCCCGCTGGCGACATGAATGATCTGGAGCGGCTGCTTCAGCACGAGGCCGTCGGCGATTTCGATCACGACACCGTCTGTCGTCATCGCGCTGTTGAGCGCCACCATCGGATTGGCGTTATCGGGCGTGAAGAGCTCGGCCTGCAACGCAGCGTCGCCGGTTTCCAGCACGTCCCGCAAGGTGCGGATGGTAAGGCCTTTCTCCAGGCCCACAACATCTGAAAGCTTTGGCACGAAGACGCCATCGACCAGCACGAGCCGGCGCGAGCCCTTGATCGCCTGCAGCTTTACGGCCGCCGCGGCCCGCTTCAGCGCAGCCGCATCCGGCGCAGGCGCCAGCGGCAGCACCTCGCGCATCAGCGCGCGCAGATCGGTGTACTTCCAGTCTTCGATCCGCCGATGCGGCAGTCCTGCGCGCTCATAGGCCTCGAAGGCGGCGCTTCTCGCTTCTGCCACCTTGCCGGCGCCGGGCAGCCGATCGCGCGCAATCGCAAAGCTGTCGCTCAGCGCGCGTCCGGTCTCGTTCTTTGCCAAAACCAAATTCATCACAAATCCGTTTTGCGTCAGGCTGCGACTTCGAATTGGGCGTAGCCGGAAGCCTCAAGCTCCAGCGCCAGATCCTTGCCGCCGCTTTTGACGACCCTGCCCTTGGACATCACATGCACAAAGTCAGGGATGATGTAGTTAAGCAGGCGCTGGTAGTGCGTGATGACAACGATGGCTCGCTCGGGCGAGCGCAGCGCATTGACGCCGTCGGCGGCGATTCTGAGCGCGTCGATGTCGAGACCGGAATCCATTTCATCGAGAATGCAGACGGCCGGCTCGAACAGCGCCATCTGCAAGATCTCGTTGCGCTTCTTTTCTCCGCCGGAGAAGCCGACATTAACGCCGCGCTTGAGCATGTCCTGCGGGATGTTGAGCGACTTGGCGACCTCGCGGACCTTCTTGAGAAATTCCGGAGACGTAAGCTGGCTTTGGCCGCGCGCCTTGCGCTGGGCGTTCAACGCCGTGTGCAGGAAGTTCCAGGTGGTGACGCCGGGGATTTCGACCGGATACTGGAACGCCAGGAACACGCCCTTGGCGGCGCGCTCGTCCGGCTCCATCTCCAGGAGGTCCTCGCCCCTAAACAGGATCTGCCCGTCGGTAACCTCATAGCCCGGCTTGCCCGCGATAACGTGCGAAAGCGTCGACTTGCCGGAGCCGTTCGGCCCCATGATCACATGCACCTCGCCCGGATTCACTGTCAGCGTCAGCCCGTGGAGAATCTCGCGCTCCTCGACACGGACCTTCAGATCTTTCACTTCAAGCAATGACATTAGTTACTTCCGCCTTTTGTCGGAACGCTGAGCGACTTCCACCAACTGTTGCATTGGCTCGTTCGAATCCGACGTCCATCGTGATGGCCACTCTGTAAGGTAGCCGACATCATCCCATTTCAATTCAGGACTGCGCCGTACGAATTTGAACCTGGGAGCAGATGAAACGGAGTCTAGCCGCTCATGCATGCGCCAAATTATCGATCCGTCAACGAACGTCCTGAACCGCACCAACCACTTCTCTCCGTCCTCGACGGGAATTGTGCCCACCGCATCAATCGTCCAATAAGCCGGTCGGCTACTAAACTCCATCAACTCCTTGAGCAGCGCTTCAGACACCTTGATTGAACTATCACGGATGCTCGCCATCCAACCCATCGCGCGGACGAAAGCCTCGACCGGCTCATCCGCGGACTGGATCATCCGACGCTGCCCTCCAGCGAGATCGAGATCAGCTTCTGCGCCTCAACCGCGAATTCCATCGGCAGTTGCTGCAGCACGTCCTTGACGAAGCCATTGACCACGAGGCCAACCGCTTCCTCCTGCGAAAGCCCGCGCTGGGTGCAATAGAACAGCACGTCCTCCGAAATCTTCGACGTCGTCGCCTCGTGCTCGAAGGTCGCCGACGAGTTCTTCGCTTCGACATAAGGCACGGTATGCGCGCCGCACTTGTCGCCGATCAGGAGCGAATCGCAGGCGGTGTAGTTGCGTGCGCCGGTCGCCTTACGATGCGCCGTGACGAGGCCGCGATAGGTATTTTGCGATTTGCCCGCCGCGATGCCCTTGGAGATGATCCGGCTCGACGTGTTCTTGCCGAGATGGAGCATCTTGGTGCCGCTATCGACCTGCTGGTAACCGTTCGAGATCGCGATCGAATAGAACTCGCCGCGCGAATTGTCGCCGCGCAGGATGCAGCTCGGGTACTTCCAGGTGATCGCCGAACCGGTCTCGACCTGGGTCCAGGAGATCTTCGAATGGTTGCCGCGGCAGTCGCCACGCTTGGTGACGAAGTTGTAGATGCCGCCTTTGCCTTCGGAGTTGCCGGGATACCAGTTCTGCACCGTCGAATATTTGATCTCGGCGTCATCGAGGGCGACGAGTTCAACGACCGCGGCATGCAACTGATTCTCGTCGCGCTGCGGTGCGGTGCAGCCCTCGAGATAGCTGACGTAGGCTCCCTTGTCGGCGATGATCAGCGTGCGCTCGAACTGGCCGGTGTTGCGCTCGTTGATGCGAAAATAGGTCGACAGCTCCATCGGACAGCGCACGCCCGGCGGCACATAGACGAACGAGCCGTCCGAAAACACTGCCGAGTTAAGCGTCGCGAAGTAATTGTCCGAGGTCGGCACGACCGAACCAAGATACTGCTTCACCAATTCAGGGTGCTCGCGGATCGCTTCCGAGATCGGCATGAAGATCACGCCGGCAGCCTTCAGCTCCTTCTGGAACGTGGTCGCGACCGAAACCGAGTCGAACACCGCGTCGACCGCGATCTTGCGGTTGGCCGACGGCTCGCCGCCCGGCGGCGGCTCGACGCCTTCGAGAATGGCGACTTCGCGCAAGGGGATGCCGAGCTTCTCGTAGGTCTTGAGAATTTCGGGATCGATTTCATCGATCGACGACAGCGTCTTCTTCGGCTTCGGCGCCGCGTAATAGTGAATGTCCTGATAGTCGATCTTCGGATAGTTGACGCGCGCCCAGGTCGGCTCGGTCATGGTCAGCCAGCGGCGATAGGCCTCCAGACGCCATTCCAGCATCCAGGCCGGTTCGTTCTTCTTGGCGGAAATGAAGCGGACGGTTTCTTCCGATAGACCCTTCGGGGCCTTGTCGGATTCAATCAGTGTCTCAAACCCATATCGATACTGGTCGACGTCGATCGAGCGCACCCGGTCGACCGTGTCTTTTACGGCTGCTACCATTGCCCGCTCCGCCGCTCGCGCAAGGACGACTCCGACCATGTCCGACGACGGCGGCAGCGCGCCCCCTTCACCGCATGGGCGATCGCGTAAGTCACACGCAGCCCGCGGCCAACCAGGCCGCGAATCAGAAACGCCGCCGATAGTGTTTCAATCTTGCTGCGCGCAGCGGACCCGCTCATCGGCCGCTCCTTATGCCTGCACGCACGTGCCGGGCACCGGGCAGATAACGGCGCATTGCGGCGTGTCGCAATGCTCCTCGCATTGGGTGCACTTCTTCGGATCAATTACATATACGTCGTTCTTGAGGCTGATTGCTACGTTCGGGCATTCGAACTCACATGCGCCGCAGACGGTGCACTGGGAGGCGATTATCTTGTAGGCCATAAACTCCGATTCCTTGGGCAGGCGACGGGACAGTTTCTTCCCTTCAAAGGTCGTGCCAAACGCCGAGCTGATTTATCTCGGCGATTTCCCTCTTGTGCATGTCCTGGGCCAGACAGCGTGTCGCGACCGCGACACTCGGCTAACAGACGCTTGATCTGGTGGCCATACTTCTTGAGCGTGCAGCCGGCGTAGGTTAACCTAAGGCGGCGAGTCGCCTCCCTCCTGCACCCAGCCCGACTTCTCGATGGCCGCGGTAACGTGGTCGCGGTCGGTCATTTTCGCGCCGCTCCCAAATGCTCGGCGGTCTCGCCCCCGGTTCGGCCGCAACTTGCGAACTCGAAATCGGATGCAGTGACCAGTTCCCCCGGAAGCCGCGCCGGCGCTTCGGCGACAGCGGCACGACCAGCAGCTGCGGCAGTGATAGCTCGTCCGATCGGCGGCTCCACAGCATCGCCAACAGGCACCCGCCGTGAGGAGCTGGCAAAGTCGGTTCTGATGATCGCAAGTTTCTTGGCCAGCATCGCGTCCGCTACACGCAATTCTCGAGCTCGCACATGTTGCGGGGAAAACGCAATTCACTACTAGCACGTCCATTGCAGTGTAGCGAAGCTCAATGCACGACCGTTCTCGCCATTGATTTTTCCAAGAACTCGGCCGCGAGCAGCGGGATCTCACTGCGGCTCTCGCGCAAGGGCGGCAGCAGGATGCGCACGACGATGCGATGGTAGAGGTCTAGCGCGGAACTTGTTTCGCGCCACCGCCTCTCGAGATGCGATTGATCGAGTCAGTGACAGTACGGCGATCTTGATAGTCCGATGTGTCGACGCGCTGGAACTCCTGCTCCTCCAGGATCCAGAGCACTTTTGGAACGGTGGCGAGATCTCACCGATCTCGTCGAGGGGTTGCCTTGTCAGCGAGTTGAATCATCCCTGGCACGGGTTCAGCGCTCCGGTGAAGACCTCTTCTCATGGGCGTGACAATTTCGATCAACCACCGTCTCAGGCAGCCCGGCGCAATTCTTCTCTTATAGGGTCCCCCGCCGCGCGGCGACAGCTCGTGCACGCGTGGGGACCAGTTCCTTGCGGGTCGCAGAACGCCCCGCAACAACACAATCCTGTTGGACTGGGCAACGACCGCGATTTTCTCGAGAGGCCGCCGGGACTGTTGCCGATGATATCTTAATGGACCCTTTTGCAGTCGCGGGTGGGCTTCAGCTCTGATAGCCTCTTCTGCCGCCAGGAGCGCTGCGCCAAATAGCTGGAGGCGCGCGCGCGACCAGGAAATGCAGCTTCACGGTTTGGCCGACCAGATTGCTTAATGGCCAGAGGGCGGCCGTCGGAATCGAAAGCCGACATGGCGAGCGGTCTTCCAGCAACGATCTGCCCGCAACCGTTGCATCATTGCGAATTGGAACACCGATGAAGGCCGCGCGTTTCTTGGAAGCGCCGAGCGCATCTTTCTTTGTCGGGGCCAAACACCGGATTCGTCGCGATCGCAAAAAACTCGCCCTTACCTGCTTATCGTTCTGCCGAATTGGTGTCCTGAGCTCCCGAATGCAACGGGCAATCGCCAAGATCAGCCATCGAAGGCGGCCGAAAAGAGTGCAGATTGGTCTGCCGCTGATCAGGGATGCAGACTGCGGATCGGAGAATTAATCAAACTTGTGGAAAGCAAGATAAGGAACAAGGCAGGTTATCACCGCGACATTTTTGGCGATTCGGTTTTGCCTCCATCTGAGCTTTGCCGGAGCCCGCATACAATCCACTCCCAGTCACGAGATGCTCTCGGTCAATAAGAAATTCAAACGTCCGTCGTTTAGTTAGCTTTTGAGCGGCACAGGCTCCGAATTGACTTCAGAGCCTCAACGTCAAAGGAAATGTGGTCGCTAAGAGCCGTTCAAAGGCGGAACGCTGTTCAAGCAGGCGCTTCTCAACGATTTTTCGCTCCGCATCAGGCAACTCGGTTTGAAGCAACGTACGAACACGCCAAATGTCGTTCCGCACGGATTTGATCTCACTTAAGCTATCATCAATCGAAGTCATCCCGGATTCCGATACTTAGTTTAGAACCCAACCTTTGAAAACTGACCAATCGTGCCATTCTTCAGCAAGCCACCGTACATTTGCCTGGCGTCTTCATCTCGAATAATTCGGTGTGCGCGAGGTTTATATCGATCGATGCCACTCATCGCAGCGCCCCTACGATACAACGGCGGTTCGTCAGCAGCAGTGCAATCAGAGTGGCTGAGATGCGGCTGCCACCTGGCAAGTCCTCCGATTGGCCGCCGACTGGCTTTTCGTCTACCTGATTCAGCGCCGCTAGTATGTTGTCCAGGCACAATCTATGCAGGATAGCCGTTACCTCGCGAAGCGCCGGGGAAATTTGATCACACATATCCAACGCTTATGACGATATGATTACACGCTTCTCGTCTGCCCAAAGGAGGCATCGAGCACATCCTCGGGTGAACCGTGGGGGCGATACCGGGGATTTGGGCTAGCTGTGGTGAGTGGCAAGGGGCTGTGGCGCAAACTTCGCGCGTAGAACGAGGCGGAGGCAGCCAGCGCATCGTATTCTTCTCTAGACTGGTATTGGCATAGACAAGACGACGATCTGGCGGTGGACGAAGGTAAAGCTGTTGGCTGATCGGGACGCGATCAAAAGAGCATTGAAGCCATTGCTGGCCGGCTGCGCGCCGTCCCCGGGGCGCCGGAGCGCTTCGGTCTTCGGCTAAATGAACTGAGCTCCCCAAGAACGAGATGAGGGCCCGGTCGCTCTCAACCAGTTAGAATCTGAGATCTGTTTTGGCTTCCGCATACTGGCTATTGTCAATGACTTCACGCGGGAATGTCTTGCTTATCTTTTATAGTGCGCCGCCAGTCTTTGGGGGTCGGGCGAGCTCGATGCTGTGATTGCATTGCACGTTGTTCCAGCGATAATTGTCCCTGATAGCGGCACCGAGCTCACCAGCATGGCAACATTGCGCTGGTCGCAGCACCGGCAGATCGAGTGGCACTACATCCCAGCGAGCCCACAGTTATTCCTTCGTCCAACTGTCACATCAGCTCATCATATCTCTTGTATTCGTCGGCGTGACCGTCCCTAACCCGACTGCCATACTCACTCGGCGGAACGGGCCATCAGGTGCCGAGTTCTAGTTTTTCGGGAACACTGGCTGGTAGGCCGGAGTCCGCATGAACAGGTTCTATTTTGTGGAGTAGCATCATGACGCCCGCAAACTCCTCGCAAAATAAAGTGTGTGCTGAGTTGAGGGGTGTTCTGGAGCATGCTGTCAGGATGGTGCCCGAAGCGAGGCGGACCTCTTCGTTGAAGGCATGCCTTGCTGAGAAGGTCTTAACTCTGGCCGCAGGGGGTGAATCGGATCCAACTATCTTGGCGCGTGTAGCGGTGCGGACAATGCAGGAATCCTGTCGTAGCTGCTACGGATGTCAAGGCTGGTGACCTGCGCGCGACATGTTGCGTGCCGCCCGGGCACTTGAACTGCTGCACTGGCAGCCGAAGGCGAAACGCCGAGCTTGTCCTTCCCGCAACAGCGATGGTGTGATTTCCTGGGACCCTCAGGATCGCTTTGGTCTTGGGTTTGCGGCCATAAAGTTCCGACCGTTTTTCCGCCGGCAGAATTCCAAAGCTCGTCATCAACAATATGCGAAGGCGACCCCTGGCGACAGAAGATCGCACTATCAGCCGGGTTTTGCCGCATTGATTGATCAGCGACAAAGTCAATCTCGCATTCGCGCCGATTAACTCGCCATTTTCGAAGCCTCTCAGTGCGACGCAATCCTCTCGAACCAAAATGTCGGTTTATCTCGCGGCTGGCCTTGACGCCGACCAATTCCCTCCCCCGCGTCCGGCAGCTGGTCAGGTGCGGGGAAAGTCCTGCCGGACGGCGAAACAGAAATCAGGTCGCCGCGTGATATGCCTCTGAACCGCTTCCGGGCGGGAGGATTCCGGACGGCTTACGGCCGGTTTGGATTTTGTGCTCGGTTCCCGGGCTCGTGACGGAAACAGTCTGTGTACGCCTTTGTTGCAGGCTGCACGCTTGGCTTCCCGAAATAAGGGCCACTCCTCCCCAAAGGACTGGCTGTAGGCGCGTCGGCGCCTGAAGCTTTCAAGGAGCTGACTAGAAATCAGCGTGGGCCAATATGTATCGGTCGCGCATCGGTGAACTGGATTGCTGCGTCGAGCCGGCACCGGTCATTTCTGAGGGCCCGGTGCATTCACCGTTCTTCAAAACTTTGCGAAGATTCGGACACTAACCGCGCCGTTTTGTCAGCTTTGAGACCAATGTCCCACAACTTGGCGCTACCTACACCCAGTACGAAGCGACTGTAGAACCTCAAATTTTCGAATCGGCACGCCGATTGCTTCGTTCAACCACAACGACTGATCTGATCACATGTGGGACCGCTAATGTTACGGGAGGACTTTGCACGTGCTCGGTAGCGTCCGGTGCGCCCCGCCGTTTGCTGTGAGGCGAAATGAAACAGCATGTTGGAGAAGCTGCGGTCGCATTCGCTCGCGCTCTCCACCGTGATGTCCTTCACCAAACCCGTGGGTCAGGATCAGTGTCTCCGTACGCGCGAGCTGAGCAAACGGATACGATCATAACAATCAATGCGAAGTCAGCGGTTCGTTAGCGAACGGTGCGACGTCACGTGGCAAGGGAAACCTAGGCTGTTGCGAGCATACAGCAGTCTTGATTACGACACCTCAACCCACTCCTCGGTGAAGGCACCGAAAATCACGCGCTTATATTCGATTGCCGGAAGACTGGTTCTTTGCATAAACCGGCTGATGGGAACCGGTAGAGAATGACGGAGTAATGCGATGGAAATTGCCCTCGGAATCGGCGCCGCAGTCGTTTTCGTCGCGATACTTGTTGGCTGCGTCTGGGCCGTTCGGTGACCACACTCATTAAGATTTTGCTCGCGCGTAAACAGAAGCTCATCGAGCAACTGGGGGTCACCGAAGGCGCTCACGAGCGACACCAGATCGGACGTCAGCTTGGGCAGATCGACGCCGCACTGGTACTTTTGGAGAAAACTGAGCTCAAGAGCCAGGAACGACCGTTGGACGATCCCATGCGCCGCAGGGAAATCTGAAAGCTGAACGGGGGGATCCGTCGGAAGCGAATGCACTTCGTCGTGCCCGCCCGGCGCAGTTCCCTCAAAACCCCGCAAGCGCGCACCTCAACCAACGGGTCTCGCAGAACGACAATCCAAAACGAATCGGCAAAGCCCCGCGACGAAATCGTTTTTGGGCGCACATACCTCAGGCCTAGAAAAATGTCGTATTTCAGGCGCTGGACATCGGCGATGGATCCGAAGAAGATTCGCGGATTGAGATCCAGCGGCCGGCACCTTTCTCGCCGGTAACTTGCCTTGCCGCCGCGTAGCGCCTTGATGCGCATACCCCTGACTCGTGGGTTTCAGTCCAAGGCCTGACGTACTGGCGTCGTCCTATCTAGAACTGCATCGCTTTCAGAATGAGGCCATCGATTGCGAGCCGCGCCTAGATGAGGATGTGAGTGCCATCGCGCATGTGCGTTCGTTAGCGGATTTACGTTGTCACGCTAGCCCGCATGTTTCTAAGGCTGCTATCTGCTCGGACGACGAAAGGGAGAACGAAATTGATATGGCGCGACGGCCAGCAAACCGAATCCGTACAGGGCTGACGTACCGGAAAATGCTCGGTCCATCAAGAAAGCAAGGATCAGCTCTGATGCGACGCCGAGATGATCGCGGATTGGCCCCTCTGAGGAAGCGAGCTCGCGTTCGGTTGCTCAACGGGCGCCTGGCCGGCCAGCTCGTGGCAGGAGCTTCCCGCGACGGCGGTTAATTTGAACAGGGCTTCAAAGATTCCGCTCTTCCGGAAGCCGCCTGATCGCGCTCGAGGCTATCGCCCCGCTCAAAATGCCTCAACCATTGACGTGATCGCGCCAACCGCAGACTTCATGAAGCAATGGAAAGCGCTCCCGAATGTCGATATCGAGCCGTTCTGAGATCAGTACCGCCGAGAAGGAGCCGCGCATGTTAATTTCTCGACACCTCTGCTCATCCGCGACATGGCAAAGCTTTATCGGCCCGCAGATTGTAGCATGCACAAAAACACTGGCTCTTGCGCCCACGCAATCTCGAATGAAGAGTAGCGACCTTGTTGACGTCGAGTGAGTTGCGCAAGCTGCTCCCCTTCTCCGGCTGACTTGCTGATAATGTCATGCAACCATCACGCTGGAGTTTGTCGGATCACAAACGCCGGGCCCGCCTAAGCCTCGCCGTCAAGCCAGCCAATCTTGCTCTTCAGGAATCGAAAGCCCAGCACCTCGAAGCCGGCGCGCTCCCTGTTGTCCCGGCCGTAACCATGGCCGCCAGCCGCCGGCTCGTAGAAATAGGCCTCGTAGCCCATTGCCTGGAGCTTCGCGGCCATCTTGCGCGCGTGTCCGGGATGAACACGATCGTCCCGCCGCGTAGTGGCGATCAGGATCGGGGGGTATTTTTGGCCGCGCTTGGCGGCATGATACGCGGAATAGGTCTTGAGCCACTCCCACTCCTCGTGCTTATCGGGGTCCCCATATTCTGCAATCCAGCTTGCTCCTGCCAGCAGCTTAGTGTAGCGGCGCATGTCGATCAGCGGGATCGTGCAGAACAGCGCGCCGAAGCGTTCTGGATAGCGCGTCAGCATATTGGTGATGAGGATGCCGCCGTTCGATCCGCCCTGGGCTGCGATCCGCTTCGGCGCCGTCACGCCGCGTCGCACGAGATCGGCGGCAACGGCAGCGAAGTCGTCGTGCGACAATTTCTTACCACGGAGCCGGCCGGCATCGTGCCAGCGCGTACCGAACTCGCCGCCGCCGCGTAAATTTGCCTGCACCGTGGTGCCGCCGCGCTCGAGCCAAAGCTTGCCAAGCGCTGAATTGTAGTACGGCCTCACCGAGATCCCAAAGCCTCCGTAGCCGCCCATGTGGACGGGCGCATCGCCCGTCTCGTCGGCCGGACCGGTCTGTACATAGGGGATGCGCTCGCCATCAATCGAAATGGCTTCATGTTGGGTGACCACCAGCCCATCCGCGGTAAAGGTCTTCGGCGCCTGCTTGAGCACGGTCGGACTGGCGACGTTATTCTCGATCAGCATAAGCGAAGCTGGCGTGAGCGGATCCTGGCTCCCGACGAGCAGGTTGCCGTTCCTTTCGGATCGATAATAATCAAGAGGCCATACGTCGACGACCCCGATGTCGGGAAGCCCGCGCAGTTGCGCGCGGCTCCACCCCTTTTCGGACGGCGTGCATATCTCGAAGAGCGGCCGAAGTTCGTTGAGAATGGAAAGCACAAGCTTGCCGGCACTCCAAAAGAACCCCTGCAGCGCGCGGCGCGGGCCTGGTTCGAAAAGAACCTCGAATTGACGGTTGCCTTCAAGGAAAGCTACCAACGAGATGACGAGCACCGTATCCGCGGCATAGGTCTGCCCCGCCACAGACCAGGTTTCGCGCGGCCTGACGGCAACCCAGTCGTGATGAGGGAGCAGCCAGATGTTGCTTGGAAGATCGAGCTTTGCCGTCGCTCCCTTTTCGTCGCCGAGCCATCTGACGAAACTGAAGAAGTCCACCTGATCGACGAACCACATCCGCGGCGGCGCAACGGTGTGGTCGACATTGCAGTCTACTCCGACATGATCGGCTGCGATCTCAAAGATCGCTGTCGCTTGATCGGCCTGCGTACCGCGGCGCCACAGCCTCACCGTACGCGCATAGCCGGAGATCGTCGCCATGCCCTGCCCATGCGAGCTCGACAGCACCAACGTATCGGGATCGAGCCATTCAACGCAGCCCTTAGCCTCCGGCAAGACGAAGCCATCGCTGACAAAGGTCTTCGCGTCGATATCGAACTCACGCAAGGTGACGGAATCGCTGCCGCCGCGCGAAAGGCTCAGAATCGTCCGTCTATGATCGCCCGCCAGTGAGGCCATTCCGTTCAGAAGCCAGTCTTGGCCTTCGCTGATAGCGATCTGATCGATGTCGAGCAGAACTTCCCATGACGGCTTCGGCGTACGAAATTCTTCCAGAGTGGTTCGTCGCCAAAGGCCGCGTGGATTGTTGGCATCCTTCCAGAGATTGTAAAGATAGCCGCCGCACCGGCTGACATAGGGGATATTGTCCGGTCGGTCATAAATCGAGGTCAGCGCATCGCGATCCCGCTCGAATGCGGCGCCGCCAAACACCTGCAGAGTCTTGCTATTCTGCCGCTCGACAAATTTCAGCGCCCGTGCGCCTTCGATCTGTTCCAACCACAGATAGGGATCATCGTCTGGAGCGGAAAGCGTGGGCTTTCCAACCCGCGACTTTGTCGTCGCTCTTGCTTTGACCAAACTTCACTCCATCCCTGGCACTGACGCGCAATCCCGAAATGGCATTGCATCAAAGCTTCTAATATGTTGCATCCATACTTCCTTGATTCTGTCGCCGCGTGGGTTTCTTGATGCTGATTGCCATGTGTCCGTCAGTTCCATCAATTGCTGAATTTGGTAGTTGATTGGGCGCGCTCTGACGCATCCGACCATAACGCGCATCCTCCACACTTCCAACCGAAGCCGCCGGTGGCAACTTTCATCTTGCATGCGAGCCGCATCGGGTCGAGCGGGCGACTCTCAATGTCCAAAAAGCGCGAGAGAAGCGCCGCCCGCAGTTTTCTTCTCTCCGTCGTGGCGATGCAAACGATCGGTCTACGGGCGCTGCCTTTTCAATGAAAAATGAGTTCTGCATAGCGGCGCGAGGACAAGCCTCGCCCTCATTTTCGACGAAAGCTATCCACTCATTCAGGTCGGGCGCAGAAAACCTCCTCTTCATGGCCTGGAGGCCCAAGCGAATCACAGCCTAAGCTCTAATCTGCACAGGAAGAGCGGAATAACCGTGCACAAAGTTAGACGCAATTCGATCGGGTTCGCCGACAACCTCGACTTCGAGCCGCGCGTTCAAAACTTCTTCCCAGAGGATTTTCAGCTGCAGTTCGGCAAGATGTCGACCAAGGCAGCGATGGATGCCGAATCCGAACGAGAGATGCTGCCGGACGTTCTTGCGGTCGATGAGAAATCTGTCGGCGTTCTCGATGACCTCTTCGTCGCGGTTACCAGAGATGTACCACATGACGACCTTGTCGCCCTTCCTGATTTGTTTCCCACCTACGACGATATCGGTCGCGGCGTTGCGGCGCATATGTGCGATGGGAGTCTGATACCGAATAATTTCTGACACCGCGCTCGATACCAGCTCAGGATTATCGCGTAGTTTTCGCAGCTCGGAGGGGTGCTGGTTCATGAACAGGAGGCCCCCGGTAATCGAATTACGCGTGGTGTCATTTCCCCCGACGATCAGCAGAATCAGATTCCCGAGAAACTCGCTCGGCTCCATCTGTCGAGTTGCAGGCGAGTGCGCCATCATGGAAATCAGGTCCATGCGTGGCTCGGCATTGATGCGCTCGTTCCAAAGCCGCGTGAAATACTCCAGGCACTCGGACAAGATCGTGCTTCGCTTATCCCAGCTGTCGATCGCGTGGCCCGCTTTCGGGATTGCAACAGCTACGTCTGACCAATAGGTCAAGAGCCGCCGATCCTCGAATGGAAAGTCGAATAGCGTGGCCAGCATCTGCGTCGTCAACTCGATGGAGACCATGTCCACCCAATTGAAGTCATGATTGCGCGGCAAGCTGCCCAGAATCGTCCTGACCCGTCGGCGGATCAAGCTTTCGAGCTTAATCAGGTTTTCCGGTGCGACGATCGGGCTTACAGTATGGCGCTGCTCGCCATGTTTGGGAGGACCCATCTTGATGAAACTCTGAGTCCAGTGCTTGTCAGGCACGTCGACAATAGCGACACCCTGCTCCGATGAGAACGCTTTGTGATTTGTATCTACCGCTACGATATCTCGGTATTTTGTCACGGACCAATATGGACCATAAGGGCTGGCTTGACAGTAGTGAACGGGATCTTCCATTCGCAACCGCTCGAAGTACCCCCATATGCTATCATCCTGAAAGCGCTTGGCTTCGCTTACATCCAGATTGCTCAGCGGGATCTGACACACATCATCGGCTCTCAAGTCCGCCAATCGCGTTTTCATGACCAGATTGTTCTCTCTTGAGATATACGGATCTGGTCGCGATTCATGGTTCGAGCTGCCGTGACATTTTGGGTTGCGCGGGTCGTTCCTCGAACAGAGTATCTCAAAGTGCAGGCAGCCTCCCCTACCAAATCCAATAGTAAGGATCGCATTGACTTTCCAAATCGATCTGCTCCGGTGGATGGATGAGAGCTGGGCACTGCTACCCAGGCATCGCGCAATGGCAGCTGCATCGCCGCTGCGTTGTCAACGAGACGAAATGTGACCGCAGCTTCCCGCTTCTTTGAAATGACCAAACGCGGCGTCTTTGGCTCCTCACAGTTGGCCGCTCCTCGACTTGTCCTTAGCTTTGCGAGCAAGCGAAAGCTGCCGATCACGGTTCCGATGCTTGACAGCAGCTCAAGAACTCGAGCACACCGTCATTATTGGTCTTGTTGAGAAGGGAATGCTCTCGGCTGGATCGGTCCATGCGCCAGCTCCCAGTCGCAACACCAAAACGTGGATGGACGAAGACGCGGTGCAAGAATTGAAACGGTCCGGATGGTCGCTCGAGTTCTGTATGATTGAAAGCGAGGCCGATGCCTACCCCTGACTAGCACCGAGGATGCAGCAAAGCGGCTGCCGGGTCGTGCGGTCCTGCTTGCTGCTGCGGCAGGGTTATCGTCCCAAGCGGAAGCGCTGCGCCAAATGGCATCTAACGAACAACAATTCTGTATCAAAGAAGAACCATATGCTGCCGAAACATTTGCGTCGCCTCGAGGCTGAGTCGATCGAAATCATGCGTGAGGTAGTCGCCGGGTTCAAAAATCCGGTTATGCTCTACTCGATCGGTAAAGACTCGAGTGTCATGCTGCACGTTGCAATCAAGGCGTTCTATCCCGCGAAGTTGCCGTTTCCCCTCCTTCACGTCGATACGACCTGGAAATTCCGCGAGATGATCACTTTCCGGGATGAGACGGCCAAGCGGCTAGGCGTCGAACTCATCGTCCATGTGAACAAGGAGGGCCTTGAGCGCGGGATTAACCCGATCGATTCCGGCTCAGCTCTTCATACGCGGGTGATGAAGACCGATGCCCTGAAGCAGGCGCTCGATCTCTATCAGTTCGATGCTGCGTTTGGTGGGGCGCGACGTGACGAGGAAAAGAGCCGCGCGAAAGAACGGATCTTCTCCTTCCGTTCGGCCGGGCACGTGTGGGATCCCCGCAACCAGCGGCCGGAGCTCTGGAACCTCTTCAACACCCAACTCCTCCAGGGCGAAACCATGCGTGTATTCGCAATGTCGAACTGGACCGAGCTCGACATCTGGGAATACATCATGCTCGAGAAGATCCCGGTCGTCCCGCTCTACTTCGCAAAGCAAAGACCCGTGGTGCGGCGAAGCGGCGCAACGATCATGGTCGATGACAAACGATTGCGTCTTCAATCCAACGAGATGCCGGAGATGCGCATGATCCGTTTTCGCACGCTGGGATGCTATCCGCTGAGCGGGGCCATCGACTCCGACGCGACCACAATTGAGGACATTGTCGCGGAAATGCACACTGCGACCGTATCTGAGCGCCAGGGACGCTTGATCGATACCGATGAAGCCGCTTCGATGGAGAAGAAGAAGTGGGAAGGCTACTTTTGATGCCTTCCAAGGCAACAATCGACCGTGTCCAGGCCGGCAAGGACCAGCTGCAATTCATCACCTGTGGTTCAGTAGACGACGGAAAGTCGACGCTGATCGGACGGCTGTTGCATGATAGCAAGGTGATTTACGAGGATCAGCTCGCGGCGCTGGCACGCGACAGCGCCAAGCACGGCACCACCGGCAATGATGTTGATTTTGCTCTGCTAGTTGACGGGCTTGAAGCTGAACGGGAACAAGGCATCACGATCGATGTGGCCTATCGCTTTTTTACCACCCTGCGCCGATCGTTCATGGTGGCAGACACGCCCGGCCACGAGCAGTACACCCGCAACATGGCAACTGGCGCCTCGAACGCCCAGCTCGCCATCATCCTGATCGATGCCCGCAAGGGCGTGTTGGTCCAGACCAAGCGTCACTCCTTCATCTGCTCGCTGCTAGGTATCCGCCATGTGGTGCTGGCAGTGAACAAGATCGACCTGGTCAAGTACAACAAGGAGAGATTTGATCGGATCGTAGGCGATTATATGGCCTTTGCTGCCGGTCTTGGCTTCACCTCGGTCGTTCCGATCCCGATCTCCGCCCGGTACGGCGACAACGTCATCAACCAGTCCGATAAAACCAAGTGGTACCAAGGCCCGTGCCTGCTCGACTATTTGGAGAGCATCGATATTCAATCCGACGTCGCGCGCCAGGTTTTCCGCTTTCCGGTTCAGTGGGTGAATCGGCCCAATCTGGACTTCCGCGGTTATGCCGGCTCGGTGGCCTCCGGGAGCATCTCGGCGGGAGATGAGATTGTTGTCGCAGCGTCTGGACGGACCACTCGCGTCAAGCGAATCGTGGCCCAGGACGGCAATCTTCCCCGCGCCGACGCTGGCGATGCCGTCACCATTACCCTCGAAGACGAGATCGATATCGGCCGTGGCGATCTTCTGGCGCGTCCGAACGAGCGGCCTGAGGTCACCGACCAGTTCGCGGCCCATCTGATCTGGATGGACAACGATCCGCTCGTTGCTGGACGCAATTACATCCTTCGTATTGGAACTCGGACCGGAGTCGCCGGTAGCATTACCGCGATCAAGCATCGGATCGACGTCAACACACGTGAGCACCTGGCGGCCAGGAAGCTTAGCCTCAACGAGATCGGCTTCTGCAATGTCGCGACGGCACTGCCCGTGGCCTTCGATCCGTACGAGGTCAATCGCAAGACCGGATCGTTCATTGTCATTGACCGCTTTACCAATCGCACCGTTGGCGCCGGCATGATTGCGTTCCCGCTGCGGCGGGCTACCAATACGGCAACCGCTTTTTAGTGGGAAAGAGCGAGCGGGCCGCCCTGAAGAACCAAAAGCCTTGCATCATCTGGTTCACCGGCCTGTCCGGTGCCGGCAAGTCGACTATCGCCAACATCGTCGATCAAAAGCTGTTCGCAATGTCGTGTCACCCCATCCTGCTGGATGGCGACAACATGCGGCACGGGTTGAACCGAGACCTCGGTTTCTCGGAGGCCGATCGTGTCGAGAATATTCGACGTGTCGGCGAAGTCGCCAAGTTGATGGCCGACGGTGGCCTGATCGTGATTTGCTCGTTCATCTCGCCCTACAGAGCGGAGCGAGACATGGTACGCAACCTGGTTGCTAGGGAGGAGTTCATCGAAATCTTTGTCGACACGCCGCTTGAAGAATGCGTGCGGCGCGATCCAAAGGGTCTCTATTCGAAGGCGAAGTCTGGCAAGATCAAGAACTTCACGGGTATCGATGCACCCTACGAAATACCGATGAGACCCGAATTTCATCTCAGGACCATGGATCAGACGCCTGAGCAACTTGCGGAGGCCGTCATAGATGTCCTGAAGGCGCGCGCAATCGTCCACGGTCACTAGTCTAAAACTGATCGGCTCGACACCGAGTATTTGAATGGCGCTCTCCTCGGTTGGCTGCGCGGCGAGCCGAACCATTGCCAAATGGCAGCAATCCCAAGCCTCGATGAAGAGGACGCCCGGCGTCCAAACCGCGAGCGGGAAAACCTTGTCAGCCAACAAACCAGCATCGTCAATCGAATGAAGGCATGTCTCATTCGCCTGGGTATTCGCAATTTCAAGCCGACCCTACGTCATGCGTCAGAGCGGCTCGAGACGCTGCGCACGCCGGAAGGGGTGCCTCTGCCACCCAACACTGTCGCCGAGATGCGCCGGGACATGGTCCGCCCTCGCCTCGTCAGGGAGCAGATCAGGGAGATCGAGGCAGCTCGATTACAGCGTTTGCAGGTTTCTGACGGCGGAGCGCACGCGATGGTCAAATTGCTGGCGCGGATCATTGGCGTTGGAATCGAAACAGCGGACATGCTCGTGCATGAGATCCTTTCCCCGCAATTGAGAGATCGCAGAGCGGTCGCGCGCGCGGGCCTCACGGGCGCTCCCGATGAGAGCGGCAAGCGAAGACGGGAGAAGGGCCTTGCATGCGCTGGCAATGCCCGGGTGCGGCGTGGGATGATCCAACTGGCCTGGCGCTTTCTCCTTTTCCAGAAAGACAGCGCATTAGCACATTGGTACCGTACTCGCGCGGCCGACGCGCGCGGCGGCACGCGCAAGACCATGATCGTGGCGCTGGCGCGCAAATTTCTCATAGCGTTCTGGCGCTTGACGACGACAGGCGAAATACCTGCAGGGATCAAGTTACGCCCGGTAGCATGAACGCGAGACGGGACACCTCAATTGGGGCTTGGCGAAGCAATCGCTAAACCCTGATACGCCGAGGTGGCGGTGACCCGCGCTACAACTTGGTCCATATGACCTCGCGGAAGAATGGGCCCGCTGCCCCAGCTTCGCTAGAGATGCGCATTGCCGCATCCTGGTCGAAGATAGCGTTCGACCGCATACAAGTACGCGGCGCGATGCCCGCCGGAGATTGCAAGCTCCCTCGGAATGTCTCTCAGTCGCCATGCCATGGAGTTAGTGGTCTCTGATGATCATCCGAGCTTGAAGAAGGTGATCGCTGAGGTCCTGACAACGCCATGTGCACTTCTTCAGGAACGCGCTCTACTCCGTGCCCCGCAAGGTCGACGACGATTGCCTGCTTTATCGCGCTATCTGCTGAAAGAGCGCAAAAAAGGAGGCGTTACGCCCTGCCGCTTGACCATACTCAGGTCCACCGAGGGGACGGCTTCGCCGGACCCCACGATCAATTTGCCGAACTTGACGCACACAACTGCGCCCTCGGTGCAAGGAGAAGAATGGCTAAGAGCTCTTGACAGGAGACACCCCATACAAGTTTGTAGCCGGGGGCGGCGAGGACGGCGTTGATGGCGTCGCCCTCGCGATGCCAGAGGTGATTGCGGCCCATTCGATGCTCGGACTTGAGGTGGCCGATGACCGGCTCGACGGCGGAACGCCTTCGCAGCTCGCGCTTGATCTGTGGCGTCACCCGCCCCCTTCTGCCCTGAGGTGAACACCCTGAACTTGTAATCGGGTGGGGCATTGTGGCCGCGATAGTGTCGGCGAGGAGGCGCTCGAGGGTGATGCCGATGAGGGCCTCCATGTCCAAAATGACGGTTGCGAGCGTATGCCTGTCATAGGGGGTGCCGGGCAGCGCCTTCACGTGGGTCACGAATTGACCGCCTTTGAACGCCATCATGCGGCGGCTCCTGTAGAGACGACCGCGGAAAGAACCATGAACCCGGCAGTGGATCACGTTTGTCTATCGGGGTTGACACCGTGCCCGCGATTAAAGAACGGAGACTCATTCATATAATAATGCGGCGCGCGCTGGCGCGACCCGCCCGACTGTGCCCTTACACGACGGTTTACAATCGTTTCAATCACTGCTGCGGCGCTCGACGATGGCGCTGCAATCTTCTCGGCTGCCATCTGCGCTGCGGTCTTAGCTTGCGCCGCGGTCTCCTCCACGTTGGCGAGCTTTAGCTCGAGCTGCTCCAGCAATGCGCCTTGCTCGGAGGACTGTCCGAACTGCTCGTGCCGGAGCTTCTTGATCGTGAGTTTGAGCTTCTCGATCAGCAAGGCCCCCTGGGCTTCGGCTTCCGCGGCCAAACAGGCCGCTCGCTCGGGCGAGCCCCCCGGTGTAGTGTCCGGGAGAGCCGCTCCAGCCAGCTCCATTAGCCCAAGCCGGGATGAGCCAGTCGACTCTGGAGGGACCGCCGATTGGCGACTAGGTTGTCAAGGTGCAGCGGCTCGTGCGCTGGCCGCTCTCCTTGGGCCAATCGTCGAACCAGCGCCCGCGTGCCGTCCACCACAAAGACGCCGCAATCATAGCTGTTCCGTTGCTGGACCATGCTGGGTGACTCCAGGCGGGCGCGCAGCCGTCGTGCGAGCTGCGCTGCCGCCTCGTGGTTGTGTCCCCGGACAGAGTCGTAGTGATAGGCAACCGGCTCTCCTCGCGTGTGGCGATCAAGGAGCAGCAGCGACCAATGCGTGCCGAGGCGATTAGGATCCATAGCGTCGTTCACTGGCAGGAACAGGAAGTCGGCCGTATCATTACCATTTGGATCGTAGACGATGCGCTGGAACGCGCGGAGCATGTCGGGCTCGGCGCCGAAGCGCAGTTGATAGTGAGCTATCAGGGGGTCCACGAACTGCGTCAGGGCGGCGAGTTCCGGACGGACCCGCCGCAACTCCTCCGCCAGGAGCTCGTAATCCCTGTGGATATGCTTGTCGCCCAGCCATTCCTTGGCGCCGAGCTCTAGTCCACTGCGGCCGTGGGAGGAGGCGGTCGGATCCAAAGCCCCCATCTGAGCATCGGCGGATGTGCGCGGGAAAGGCGCATAACGAGCATCATCACGCAGCTCCTGCAGCGTGGGCGGATCTAGATCAATCACCTGCGGTCTGGGCGCATCCCGACCAACAAATGATACAGGACCAGCGTAGGTGTCCGAGCGACCCCTGGCAGGATGGGCTGGCGCAAAGTGAGCATCGTCGCGCAACTCGGACGGCGTTGGCGCATTCAGATCAACAAATGGCTCAAGACCAGCGTAGGTGTCTGAGCGACCCTTGGCAGGATCGGCTGGCGTAAAGTGAGCATCGTCGCGCAACTCGGACGGCGTTGGCGCATTCAGATCAACAAATGGCTCAAGACCAGCGTAGGTGTCTGAGCGAACCCTGGCAGGAGCGGCTGGCGCAAAGTGAGCATCGTCGCGCAACTCGGACGGCGTTGGCGCATTCAGATCAACAAATGGCTCAAGACCAGCGTAGGTGTCTGAGCGAACCCTGGCAGGAGCGGCTGGCGCAAAGTGAGCATCGTCGCGCAACTCGGACGGCGGTGGCGCATTCAGATCAACAAATGGCTCACGCCTGCCCTTAGCATTTGACGCGGGCCTGGATGGTGATCCTGGTTCTTGCCGCTGTTCACTCAACCAAACCCAAGCTCCAGCGCTTCGGCTGGCCGGCGTTGAGGGGAGATCCTGCGAAGAGCCGGAAAACCGATCGCCCTGCGCGGCCGGCGAGCTCGGCTGCTCAGGGCCTCGCAGCCCCAGCTCTCGGTTCGCCTCGATGAGTTTCAAGTAGCTGCGAAGATGCGACAAATCGGGACCGTGTACTCTGCCTCCAGTCCGTTGGAATGCTACCACGTCATGGTCGAGGGATAACTGCTGCCTGCTGGAGCCGTTTAGTCGCCCAATAATGCTCCCTTTGCCATTCCCTCTAAGCCACGCACTCAGCGCACGAAGACGTGTCGCCCGCTGTTGCGCAGACTGCCTCAGCTTCGCAGTCGGGGTTTTAAGATCTTTCAGGGCTTGGCTCAGCGCGCCCTCGATGAGGGGCGCATCTTCTGGATGAGGAACGTGGTGACGGGGGGCACCGAGAACGCGGGGTTCGGGTGCTTCGACTTCTTCCCCCCCACGTAGCAGCCGCCTGAGAACGTCCACAGCCGATCTAATGCGGTTCTGGGGGTCACGGCCCAAGCTCCTGTACTTCGCTATTTCCTCATCGAGCGATGAACCGTCTCGCAGCCGAGAAGCTACAGGGCCCCTATGACTTGCGTTGACCCAGCGGACAAAAGTCCTAAGCCCGGAAACACTGTTGTTGATGGCCCCTAGGGTGAGCTTGCGCCGCTCGGCGTCTACACGAAACCTCGCCAAGAGCTCCGCGTCTTCGGCCGGAAGCTGCTCGCCGATCAGCTCGTCCGGCGACGACACCGGAGCTTGCCTCTGCGATGGTGACGCCGCCAGTTGATGGGATGGGGTCTGCATCAGCTGCCGCTCAACCGCGTCGCCCTGTGGAGGCGGCGAGGAGCTGGGTCCGTCCATCGTCTCCAAAAGCAGATCCTGCTGGTTCGCAGGCAGAGTCTCCGGCCAGCTGACAGCTCCGTTCGACCCGCTGTGCTGCGCAGTCGCGGTGAGGGTCGGCTTCGTCTTGGCGCGAACCGCGTCTTCGAGATCAGGAAGGGGGCGAATATGACGCAGGAGTTCGATCGCTCTAGCACCCGCCGGCGACCTCAGGAGATGAGCCAGTGCGGCTCCGGCTTTTCTGCGGCCATGGGGGTCCGCCTCCTTATACCGACTGACATCTTCATCCAGCGAGTCGTGGCCAAGCCGAGCAGCAATGCCGGGCTTATCGTTTTCACGGAGGTAATCACTGAAATCGATAAGAAGAGTTGCATAGCTCCTGGCGGTGTTGGCGGTGCTTGGGGCTGCTTCTTCCTTGTACCTTTTGATGAGATCCGCATCCTGGGGATAGGGATTCCGCTCAACCCGGCTTGCAAACGGCGTGATGCCGCCCGGCGATTGGGAGGCTCGAAGATGATCCAGTGGGGTAGCGATGGCCTGCTCCTCCTTCTCGGCGAACTCCTGGGCATCCTTGTCCAGCGACTTGTCGTAAAGCCGGGAAGCAATGCCCGGCTTGTCGTTCTTCACGAGCCAATGCCCCAAGCTGAGAAGACCACGTAGATTGCGGCCGACCGTGCTCTCGGAGGCCCCAGCCTTGATGAGTGCCGGCCTCAGCCCCTCAATAAGAGAGGCATCTTCGCAATAAACAGGATCCAGGCTGCTACCTGCGAAAACCAATTTTGCATGGCCGGGCGGTAGCGCCGAGGCATTCAGCATCGTTCCACCGCCTTGACCGTGCGGAGGCGGCGTAGATGGGTGCCCGCTCGCCCGCATGATGGGAATCTGCTCGCCTGGCACGAGGATGTTGCGGTAACGTTCATCCGTCAGCTCGTCGTCCTGGTGGCGCCAGTTCACGGGATTAGGGGACTCTGTAGGATTCAATGCCAGGCCATGCCGCGGTGGCTGAAGACACGACGATGCACCGGCTTCGTCGACCGTCCCAAAGAATAAATCTTGATCATCCCCCTCAGCGAGTGCCGCTGGCCAACTGAAGGCGGGCTGCGAGCCGCCCTGCTTAGCCGCGGCCTCAATGCCCCCTGCCCGGGCAGTGATTGACGCGACTCCGCCCGGCGACTGAGAGGCGCGGAGACGATCTAGTGCGGTAAGAACGAGGTGCCTGCGACTTTGATCGAAGATCGCAGCCTCGCTGCTGAGCGATTCGTCGTTAAGCCGAGCAGCCACTCCCGGCTTGTTTTTTGCAAAGAGCCACCGGCTGAATCTGCGAAGAGGACCAACATAATTCGTCTTAGCGGTGATCTCCTCGTACCCAGCCTTAACGAGTGCTTCTTGAAGTCCGGAAATCAAGGGCGCGTCTTCGGGATGAAAAGGCGGACCGTTGAGTTTTCTCGCTCCATTACGGAGATGATCAAGTGCCGCGCCGATACTTTTGTTACCCCCGGCGTCCTTGTAGCGCTGGATCTCTTCATTGAGCGGTTCGTCCTCGTTCCATGTCTCGTCCTGAAGCCGAGCAGCAATGCCAGGCTTGTTGTTTGCCCGAAGGTAGTGGCTGAAATCCGTGAGAATAGATGCATAGGTTTTGGCGGTACTTGAATTTCCGGCCGCCACTGCTTGCTTTCTGTATTCTTTGATGAGAGTTCCGTCCTTGGGATAAGGAGTCAGGTCAGGGCGGCCTGCGATCGGTACGACTCCTCCCGTCAATTGAGAGGTCCGCAGATGAGCTAGTGCCCAAGGGACGTTCGCCATCCCACCTTTGGTTATGAACTCCTCGACATCCTTGTCCATCGACTCATCATGAAGCCGATCAGCAATGCACGGCTTGTCGTTTGCAAAGAGCCAGCGGCTCAAGCTGAGCAGATAACCGACGTTGCTCGTGGCGGTGCTCTCGGCGGCTCCACCCCTGAGGAGCGCCTGTTTAAGGCCGGAAATAAGGCGCGCATCCTTAGCATAAAGCGGCTCCTTGCTGCGACCTACCAAGACCCAATTTGACTGAGCGGTCTGCAGCGCTGCGGCGCCCAGCACCGCCTCATCGTTTCCGGCATGCGCCTCAGATCGCGATGCCTCCGCTTGATGGGCGCGGATGAGCACGGGAGCAGACGGGACAGCGATCTCGCTCAGCTGCTGCTCAAAGGCCGCCGCATCTGTGGACGGAGCCGGTGAGCTCTCTTGCGGGCCCGCGGTGCCCGATTGTTGACGCACCCAGTTGGTGGATTGGAACTTCATTCGTTCTCACTTCGGAATATAGGCCAATTTGAAGCCTGAGTGATTTGCCACGGACTCGACTCGGCAGCATCGAACCCAGCAGAAAACTACCGTGAACGCCCCAAAATGCCCCGTCCAAGCACCCCCGACCGCGCGCTCCAGTATTCTTGCAGCGATCGCCAGCTATGATCGCCTCTGGAGACCCTACTCTATGTGCGATAGCTGTCGAGAACCTGACGCGGAGCCGCCGACTTGCTGCAGCGGACACGCAGGCTGCCCCCATGGCCGGAAATCGATAAAGAACCTCGCGAAGAACGGTTCTGTGGGCTTTCCTGAGCCTTGTTGTATAATGAAGAACGGCCCCATGGGGCGATCGGCAATCGACCCGATTTTGCTGCAAAACCGCGATGGCGCCACCAGCCCGCCAACGTGTTTAGAGTCGTAAAACTCTAGTTTCGAGTGGTCCAAAGTTCGGTCTCGCTGCAGAACCACCGAGACTCTAATTGCCGCTGGATGAAAGTTTAGTGGCAGGTCAGCGGTCACCAAACATCCTTCGGGGATATCGAAATGGCCCTCTTGCGATCTACTGCCAAATTTTATGCCTTTGCCGGAACTCTCCACCCGACGAGATCTAGCTACTTGCGCTGTAATCATCCGGCAAGGTCCGGCGAGGGCCGCCTTGCTCAGAGGGTCTGCAGGCTGCAACTCCTATTGCAAGCACTAGGAGTAGTCCTATGACAACGGTAAGTGGCAAAGAGACCCCATCTGGCGGAGTGGATGAGCGATCGGCTATCGGCTGCGGAGTGTGTGAGCCGATGTGAGCTTCTATGTCTGCGCCTAGTTCTGAAACTAGACCTTCCATATGATCGTAGCGGTCGCAGAGCGTCTTGAGGGAGCCCCGCGACAACTTGGCCGACGCTGGTCGGATGAGTTCAAGGCACAAGTCGTGGCAGAGGCGCTGGAGCCCGGCGGGAGTGTATCGGAGAGCATTCACCCGTCGCAGCTCTTCACCTGGCGTCGCGATGCTCGGGCCTCGTCGCGGTTTTCGAGTCGCGAAGCCGCGGTGGGTGCATCAGTTTGTCACCGGCGAGCTCCGAAAACCGAAACGGTCGCGATCAAGACTCGGGCCTCTCAGCAACCCTCGCCCGAGTTGATGGTGAACTCACAAAGGTTTTTGGCCACGACACGGCATATCGTAGAAGCCGAGCGACCCAGCTCGATCAGGGCTAAGGAGGATATAAATCGGTTTGTGTTGCAGCGCTGAACTCGGTTGTCTGCACGTGCAAGCGACCGAGATCGCAAAAGCACTGAGGGCTTCAGCGTCAGCATCCGCACAACGCTAGCCTCGTGCACAGCGACCCCGGAGGCTCCATTCTTCGCGTGCGCGATACGCCTTCCCTCGGCCGTCACACGCGTCGACCTCCTTTCATTTCGCAGAAGCGCGTAAAGCCCTCTATAACTTCCCCGGTCACGTGCGGGTCTCTGCTCGCGTCTAGCCCCCGGCCAGGCCGATCAACAACAAGAGGCTTACGTAACCGAGCATGAAAGCAGAGGGTCTTCTGATGAAGCGGTCTTCAATTTATTGTTTTGAAGCCTCTCTCTTATGGTCTTGTCCACCGTATGCATTTGGCGAAGCCGCCGCCAAACGAGACGATCGTGTCATGGCCCCCGAAAGCCATCCACAGACCTTTTCAAATCCTAAGTAAGGAGACGGGCCAACGATAGACATCTCCCCCAAAGGCTTTCCCTGATTGTTACTCGGTTTATCTTCGGTGGAAGTGCCGGCCCGGCTGCTGCGCTCCACTGGTTCTAAGCGCACTGCCGTGTGGGTTCTAAGGGCCCTCATGGCCGCCTCGATCAGCCAATTTCTTTAAACGAAAGTTTTCTTTCGGCGTCATCAAAGCCCGAAAGCCCGGAACTCGCTCTTCCGCTCATGCCATTGATATCAATGGATTAATCGCACCGAGGCAACCTGATAATGCTAGCGCTAGCTGCTGAATCAGTGCGAGCGCAAGAGAGCCTAAACATTCGTATAATTCTCCAGCTGCTTTCGATAGTTTAGGTTGATGGGTGATCAGCTTACTAGATTCAACTTCGCAAGCTCACGCAGTTTTTTTTGCGCGGGCGTTGATGACGCTAACTTCGTTGTACCTTCACACCCAGTTCGCCGCGACGGCGTTCGGCTATTTGGAAATGATATTGGTGTTTTCTCTGATGGGCAGCCTCATCCCCTCTGCCACGCTTTTCATCTTGCCATTCGCTGCTTTGGCCTATTTCTTTGCGCCGCCCACTTTCAATCTCGACGATCCGCGGGATCTTCCTGTGGTTGTGGCCTTCCTTGTTGCCTCAATTGTCGGAACGCACCTGATTGGAAAAGTCCGCCGAGAAAAGGAGGTTGCGCTTGAGGCCGCAGCCAGGCTCC
This sequence comes from Bradyrhizobium archetypum, assembly GCF_013114835.1. Lineage (GTDB taxonomy): Bacteria > Pseudomonadota > Alphaproteobacteria > Rhizobiales > Xanthobacteraceae > Bradyrhizobium > Bradyrhizobium archetypum. The sequence goes on from NZ_JAAVLW010000001.1 coordinate 222,820, forward strand.
GGCGCAGCGAGGCTGAGTTGCGCGACCGCGAGAAACAGTGGCGCGAAATTTTCGAGCATAATCCGGTCATGCACTTCATGGTCAACCCCACCGGAATGGTCCTGAACGTCAACACGTTTGGCGCAACACAGCTCGGCTATGCGCCCTCGGAGCTTGTCGGGCATTCCGTTCTGAAGGTATTTCTGGAAGAAGATCGTCCGTTTGTTCGCGAGCGCGTCGGGCTGTGCATAGAAACGGTCGGCCAATCGCACACTTGGGAGATCCAGAAGATCAGGAAGGATGGCTCAGTGCTGTGGGTGCGCGAAAACGCCAAAGCCATGCAGTGGGCAGAAGACAAGCTCGTCGTCCTTATCGCCTGCGAAGATATCACCGAGCGAAAGCGGACGGAAACTGCCCTGCGGCGGAGCGAAGCCCATCTGGCCCAGGCGCAGGAATTGAGCCGCACCGGCAGCTTCGGCTGGAACGTCGCCACCGGCGAGGTCCACTGGTCAAAGGAGACGTTTCGTATTTTTCAATACGATCCGTCGACCGAACCGACCCCGCAACTCGTCCTTGATCGAACCCATCCAGAAGATCGGGCTGCCGTGCGAGAGACCATCGAACGAGCGCTCCAAAACGAAGAGGATTTCGAGCACGAATACCGACTGCTGATGCCGGACGGCTCGGTGAAGCACCTCCACGCGGTGGTACGAGCCTTCGGAAAGGCCTCTGGTGATATCGAGTTTGTCGGCGCAGTGACGGATATTACGGCTGCAAAGCAGGCGGAACAGCAGTTGCGTCGTAGCGAGGCATATCTGGCCGAAGCCCAGCATCTTAGCCACACGGGCAGTTGGTCCTGGGACGTTCACCGTCTCGAATTTGTGTATCGCTCCGCCGAAATCGATCGCCTGTTTGGGTTCGATCCGCAACAGGCTGTATCGATAGAGACCATCCGGTCGCGTATCCATCCAGACGACTTGCCGCGGCTTCAGGAAGTGTCGCGCCAGGCTATCGAAGACAAAGGAGGGCATTTCGAATATGATTTCCGAATCCTTCTTCCAGATGGCGCGATGAGGCGCATACATTCCGTTGCGCACGCCGTGGTCGGCAGCGATGGCAACGTCAGCGAGCTCATCGGAACGCATATGGATGTCACCGAGCAACATGCGGCCAGGGAACGACTGGAAAGGGCTCTTGCTGCGTTGCGCGAAAGCGAGCAGCGGTTTCGCGACTACGCTGAAACGGCCTCCGACTGGCTCTGGGAGACCGGACCGGACCATCGGATCACCCGCTTTTCGGAGCACACCAGCGCAGCAGGCATACTGGCCACAAGGGTCGTCGGCCTGCTTCGCTGGGAAATTGCGCGCGATGTCGAGGCAGAACCCGAGAAGTGGCGACAGCATCGGGCGACGCTCGATGCACGTCTTCCATTTCGCGATTTCATCTATCGCACCGTCACCCAGATGGGATCTCCAATTTACGTCCGGAGCAGCGGCAAGCCATTCTTTGATGCTGACGGCAATTTCCTCGGCTATCGCGGCGTCAGCACCGACATCACCGCAACCATCCGCGCAGATCAGGCCGAACGAGAACTGCGGAAGGCACAGGCAGAGCTCGCGCACGTGACGCGCGTGACGACACTGGGCGAGCTGACAACCTCCATCGCCCACGAGATAAACCAGCCGCTCGCCGCCATTGTCACCAATGGCGAGGCTTGTCTGGGTTGGCTTGGTCGCGAAACTCCTGACCTTTCCGCGGCGCGCTGCTCAGTGGAGTGGATCATCGAGGACGGGATCCGAGCGAGCGAGGTGATCCGCCGCATCCGCGCGCTTGCGAAGAAAAGCGAGATCGAGATGGTGCCGGTCGATATCAATGACATCGTCAAGGAGGTAATCGCGCTGGTAGCACGCGAGCTGGTCAGCCATCAGGTCTCGTTGCGGACCGAGTTGGCGCCGGCCCTCCCCCTGATCCTAGGTGACCGGGTTCAACTGCAACAGGTGATCACAAATCTGGTGATGAACGGGATTGAGGCCATGCAAACGGTCAGGGACCGGCCGCGCGAACTGGTGATTCAGTCATCCGAAGATGATATGGGACGCGTGCACCTCGCCGTGACTGATTGCGGTATCGGGATCACCGAGGACGACGCGGATCGCGTGTTCAATCCCTTTTTCACCACTAAATCAAGCGGCCTTGGAATGGGGCTTTCGATCTGCCGTTCGATTGTGGAGGCTCACGGCGGGAGCCTATCGATCGCTCGCAAGCAAGAGCCGGGCGCGACGTTTCAATTCGTCCTGCCGTTGCATAAAGAGGTCGTGTCGTGACCGGGCTCTCCGACTCGCCGCACCAAGGCGTGAAGGCCGAGGAGCCCAGCGGAAGGGCGATCGTGTTCGTGATCGACGACGACGTCTCAATACGTCGTTCGCTCTCGAATCTTTTTCGATCGGTGAACTTGGACGTTGCTGCGTTCGGATCGGCCCAGGAAATGCTGCAAGGCAAGCTTCCGGAGGTTGCCAGCTGCCTCGTCCTTGACGTCAGGCTGCCGGGATTGAGCGGCCTCGAGCTGCAGACCGAGCTAGCCAAGTTGAACCTTCACATTCCGATTATTTTCATCACTGGCCACGGCGACATTCCAATGAGCGTCAAGGCCATGAAAGGTGGAGCGGTCGATTTTCTTACCAAGCCGTTCCGCGATCAGGAGCTGCTTGACGCCGTCGTCGCCGCGACCGAACGGGATCGCAAGAGGCGAGAGGTTGAGAAGACAGTTGCGAACCTGCAATCCTTGTTCGAGACGTTAAGCCCTCGCGAACAGGCAGTGATGAAACTGGTCGCTGCTGGCCTTATGAACAAACAAGTAGCGGCAGAGCTCGAGCTCGCCGAAATTACCGTCAAGATCTATCGCGGACGAGTGATGAAGAAAATGGGGGCACGGTCGCTGGCCGATTTAATCAGAATGGCTGAGACCCTCGGAATTTGTGCCAACCAGCCCGAATAAGCCTAAGTATGAGTTTACAATTTCATCCCGCAAGCCCACCCTTGATCCAGGCGACTATGCTTCGGCAAGCGCCTTTCCCGCGTTAGAGGGCATCGTCTTGTCCACGCCTCCGCTCATTTCCATCGTCGATGACGACGGATCGGTACGTGCTGCGATAGATAATCTTTTGAAGTCCCGCGGCTATATCGTTCATACATTTGTGTCGGCCGAGGAGTTCTTGCGCTCGCCCCACCTGAACGGAACATCGTGTGTGATTGCGGATGTGCAGATGTCGATTATGAGCGGCTTGGACCTGCTGACACATATGCGGGCTCAAGGTTACGGTGCACCGTTCATTTTCATCACTGCCTTTCCCGATGATCGCGTTCGCGCGCGCGCGCTGAGCGCCGGAGCAATTTGCTTCCTGGCCAAGCCCTTTGCCGGACAGACCTTGATCAGGTGCCTTGATACCGCACTGGATAAGCATCGCGGCGGAGCCAGCGCATGAGACGATGAGCACGCAGTTTGCTCAAACTTCGGGTCTGATTTGTGAGCGCGGCCCGCGGAACCGCGCGCTTCGCCATACAACAAGGTCGATGAGGACCTCGGCCTCACGCGCAACTCGTCAGCAATTCTTGGCGATCGGGCTCTTTTATTGACATTCTTCGTTCGCTATTCGTCACCTTGCTTGCGGCCGGCCTGCATCACCTACGAGGTCTCCGATGAAGCCATCCGGCCAGTCCTCCGTTGCACTAGCTAACCGAACTTGCTCGCCTCGCTTCAGCTTTATGAATTTGGCCAAAAACCCGCACGTTGAGAATTGATGTTTGGCAAAGCACAGCCGGCTCGATTAAGCTGCCCGCCTCCTCAACTCTCTTGGTCAGGGCTGCCGGAGACTGCCGCTGCGAGAGTGCTGTTCGGGCCTCTGCAAGAGCTTCTTCAAGGACCGATTCCATCGTCATGGTAGGACCCGTAAAGCACGACAGTGCGCACGTTCGGATTTTGTAATATATGCTGTAAGAAATCGAAGAGTTCTTTGCGATTGGACTGCTCGCCATCGGTGATGAGCCGCAATCTTTCGGTCATCACCCCGACGGTCGTTCGTGCGAAGTTCCTCACGGTGATAAATGCCGGCGTCGGCCGTGCTGCAGCCGTGATAGCCCCGTAAGATCACGGGTTCGACAGCCTCAGCAAGCTTCTCGATGCACTACCCGATCCGGGCGGTGGGCCTCTTTATGAGCGCGTAATCGAGCGGCATCATCACAGCACACATGGTGGAAAGTACCGGGCTTTTTCGCGTACCGGGCTTGAGGCGTTTGAGCGTCGGGACAGTTACGATGCAGCTATCGAGTTCAATGCGGCCGGTACCGATAGGAAGATTTCGGAGGTCTTGTTGCCGCTGAGTGAAAAGGGCGGCACAACCGACCGATTTCGGAGCGACCCGAGTAGCCGGCTCTAGCAAACCGCCGCCGCTCGGCGGCGTTCAGAACTTTACGGCCGCGCCGGTAGTCCGCAGACGCTTAGCGCTTGCATTGTCCTATCTCTCACCCTCCCCTGAAACAAAATAGCCGATGGTGCTTCAGCACGAGTGTCTAGAACAGAAGGTTGTGCGCGATATGCAATGTGCTCCCTTCAAGGTCTGCCTGGTTATGGGACCCATTTATCAAGCCGCTCGCAACCAGCGAACTTTCTGTCGCATATCGCGGTCCCTTACTGGACCGCGGAGGAAGTATGGGAGCTGTTGCGCATTCTCGCCTTTCGGCGGATAGCCCCTTGCATTTTCTTCACGTCTTCACCACGCTGGCACGTGAAGTGCAGCGATGCCAAGTCTCGCGGCAGCCCAAGAGCTCGACTCTGATGTGCGCCTTCGTGCCGAATCTGCGCGCTCCATCACTGTGCTGCGCCGATTGCTGACTGTAACGATTTGGCGGCCGATGGGGTGGGTATAGATTCGCCTGGAGTCATCAGCGCCAAGCGAGATCCGACATCTCGTTGCGAGCCTTAGGCGGCTCCGTCGTAAGTTGAAGCAGATTGTCCGCAGGCAGCCTCTGCCCCACGGCAATGGGAGCTCGCTATGCTTTATCGTAAAACCGCTTCAGCAGGACTACGCCTACACTTTTTTGAAGTTCTCCTATCTGCAGTAACGCTGCATCGCTTTCTGGGCCGCGCGGAAGCCGAGTTGCTGACGATAGGATGTCGATCAGCAGTTGGAGCAGCTCCTCGATGGCGGCCGCGTCATCGCCCTTCTCACTCATGCGAGCACTCTCCTCCATCGCTTTCCAATCTTCCGGAAGCGGGACTTCTCGACAAAAAAGCATCGGTCGAGGGTTTAAAGCTGCGGGTACAGTGAGGCCGCAGACCGGAGAGTTGGAACAGGCGATGAACGGTGCTTTTGGCAATTTCCGTCCCTTTAGATCGGCGCACGGTCCAATGGATTGCGGCTTTGGGCCTGCGAGAAGTGTCTTGCTGATCAGCTCGGCCACAGCCTCACCCTCAACCGCGCGGGGTCCGCTGGTATGCGTCTCATCGTAGATGATCGGCGATTCGATTGGCGATAGAGCGATTGGGCCTTTTGCCCGATCCTATGGGGCCGACCACCAAGCCGCGTCGCCAAGACGATGGCGCTCGGCTCACGTTGGCAGGCCAGCACGATCTCTGTTCGCTGCGTCAGCGCCGCGACAGCGAGCGCGACCGTGTTATGGCCGTGAGCTGCGTGTCTTCGTCGCTGAAAATCGTCAGCATCGCCTTCCCGTCCGGTGCGCATCGGTATCTCCTTCATCGGGATACCCGGAACTCATGCAATAACCATGCTACGAAGTTGCGGGACAGAACACTAGCAGCGAGGCGGGGTCACGGTCCTCTTCTCCTGGGAATGTAACCTCGGCAAACGTGAACCGCGATGTTCTTGTGACGGGATCTTCGATCACTCGCGGAGAGCTGCAAACGATGCGACGTCGGTATTGTCGAGCAGCACCCGTAACTCGATCTGGATCTACGCGCATCGGGCGGTCGGCTATCGCCGGAGCAGCTCAGGAATGACAGGTGCCACCACATCGAGATCAGGGGTGCCGCGATGGTGCCGGAGTTTGGTGTGTGCCTTGCTTCACGAGAGAAAACACGCGCAGCCGCTAGCATGCCTTTGGATCGACGCTGCAGGTTGTCAGATCTCCGACACCTCCGTCTGGAACCCGACGCGTCTGATGTTGAAAGATGGAAAGTCATCTGATGACTATCGCCTCTCGTGCTGAGGCGGACGGATGCCTGACGATCATGCGTCCCTGTGCCGTTGGCGCCGACCTAGGCGCTCGACCTCACGTATCGTTAGGCTCTGCTTCTTCGCGCGCGCTGGCCATCGGGGCTAGCCGGCTATCTGATCGAATTATCGGCCTAATCCGGTGACCGTCGCGCCGGTTTTCGCGATTCCTTTGGCGCTCTTGCCGGCAGGTAATCGTTCGCGGCTCGTTTTCGGGGCTGGCACGGTGCTTGCTGGAGATCACTCGCTAAATGCGAGGTCTGCCTTGAAACCCCGGTGACGTCACCTGCCGTCCGCCCCGCAAACCAGGCGCTTCGTATCTTCTTAGAAGGACGAGACCGCATCTGCGATAGTAGAGAAGTTTCACCAAACCAATGATCGAAGGCAGTCTCGATGAGACTTTTCGAAGTTGAACCTGCGGGATCGTCGATCCTCAACCAAGCTAATGCCGCACGGAGGCAAGGGGCACCGGCGAGTTTCAGGCGCATCCCATCGAAAATGGGTACGGATTAGCTGCGATAGGTGCGTGGCCGATTTTGCGTCGTACGAATAGCGCACCAACCGGCCGATTGCCGCGGATTTGATGATTACCAATCTAGCGTTCACCGATTCCGGGTCGCAGCTGAATACGTTCGTTTGGTGAAAGAAACCGCAAAGACTGGAACATCCATGAGCGAAACGACCTTGATCGAGAATGTCATTCCGCGTACCGATATCGTCAAACGCGCAGCGCGCATCGGCGCCGAAATCAGAAATATCAAGCTCTCGAGCGATTTGCCGGACGAGACGATCGCTGCAATCAACCGCTTGCTGCTCGACCACAAGGTGATCTTCTTCCGCGACCAAAGTCACCTCGGCGATGCCGAGCAGGAGCGATTTGCTGCCCTTTTCGGGAAGCTGGTGCTGCATCCGATGCTCGGCGTTGCCAAGGGAACGGCATCGCTCCTCGAGCTTGACTCCGCTCGCGGTGGTGGCCGGGCCGATGTGTGGCACGCCGATGGGACCTTCGCCGAAGCCTATCCCAAGATTTTGGTGCTGCGGGCCGTTGTGATCCCACCATTCGGCGGTGATACGGTCTGGTCGAACACCGCGGCCGCTTATCTCGATCTGCCGCCACCGCTGCAACGGCTTGCAGACGAGCTCTGGGCCGTTCACAGCAACGTCTTCGACTATGCCGGAATGGCCCGAGTCCGTGAGGTCGATAAGAAGCATTTTGACGAGGTCTTCACCAGAACCATCTTCGAAACCGAGCATCCCGTCGTGCGTGTCCACCCCGAGACCGGAGAGCGGACGCTAGTGCTCGGCGCTTTGGTACAGCGTTTTCTTGGCATCCCCAAATATGACGGCCAAAAGCTGCTTGATATATTCCAGTCTCACATCACCGCGCCCGAAAACACCGTGCGCTGGAACTGGAGGGATGGTGATGTCGCGATCTGGGATAACCGCGCCACGCACCATTATGCTGTCAATGATTACGGCGACCAGCATCGCGTCGTTCGTCGCGCCACCATCGAGGGTGACGTGCCCGTCAGCATTGATGGCCGGCGCAGTGTAACGCGCGTAAAGGTCACCAAGCAGCCATGACGCGCTCGCACATTCACGGAGATCCGGCCGTTATGGACTATGCTGCCGCGTTCGCTGCTTGTACTAGGTGCGGTCAAACGGCCAGCGCGGGTCTGACGAAGACCTGATTTTCGCGAGCCTCATCAAGAGCGCGGTCGGCGCTGCAGTAGACGTACAGCACTGCGCCGCCACGCCTATAGGACTACCACGTGTGCGCGACGGCCCAGGTAATCAACCTCGAGGGACAGCGAGTTGAGTTCAAGGTGCCGGCAAGTGATGGCATAGAGGAGATCGGCCGCGGCACTTAACGGGTGGTGATCGACTTTCATTCGTCCAACGAGAGCCTTGAAAAGAGGAGCTACTAACCCAACGGTCGGCCTGACATTGCGGCCAGCTTGTGATACAATGCATGCCGGACCTTCCCGTGAGGAAGCGGTAGCGCCTTGCGATGGCAAAAAGGAGGAAATCGGGTGCGACCAGAAGGCGAGCATAGCGTGGCTTCTCACTGGCAGTATCAGGTTAGGTTCGACGTGAATGATTCCGCTACGGCGGAATCTGTAGGCCGAAAACTCCGTGCTCCGGCACTGGCACCGCTGTTCGATATTCTCGCCAAGCATCGCGCTGCACCGAAATGCCAGTTCGATGCCTTTGCGGAGTATGCCGCCGCAGCAGAAGAGCACGGCGTCGAAAACTATCCGCTCTACCAGTGGACAAAGGCGACGATCGAGAATGCAGCGAAGAAGGAAAAGTATTTGAAGTCCTTTGCGCTCTACGTAGACGAGCGGGAGATCTATGCCAAGGAGATTGCCGACTCGCTGGAGGCGGACTTGCAACCGCTCACCACTAGCGGGCTCATCACGCGGATATCGAAGTACGATACCAACCCCGCCAACAATCCTCAGCCGCGGCAGGGCCCCCGCGATTAGAGCTAGGAGCGAGCTGAGTGCCCGCTCTTGGCCCCAAGCCGAAGACCATCACCAACGACGCGCGGTCCGCTTTCTGGGGGATTGTGTTGCAAAAGTCGATGTTCGCCGATGACCAAAATTCTGGGGGCTGTAGGTGCGAATTCCGTATACAAAATGTGAGGGACCTCACGGCGTCACGCAAAATTTCACAGGCGACTTCAATAACGCGAATGAGGTCATACGATCAGCGATCGCTCGCTGCTTAGTGCTTTCGCGACAATTCCTGAGCCTTGCGACTTTCGACTTTTGCAACACTATCTGGGGTAATCGGACAGTGTTGGTGCTGGTCTTCGACCGATGCTCATGGGCCTAACTCGAACGTTGTGATCAGAAGAGCGCTGGGTGTCGAACCTCAATCAGCCGCATAGAACGCTTCCCGAATGGGATTGGAGATCGCGCCGGAGCCAATAATCTCCGCCTTGGGTGAACCGCTCGGTGACAAACGATTCCAGGCTGTTTCCCGCCACTTTCTCAAGAAGAGATCGATGCTCAAGTTCCTGAAGGGCTGGATGTCCATATCGTCGTCGATCACTACGCCACCCACAAGCCGCCCAAGATCAAAGCGTGGCTCGCCCGCCGGCCGCACTATCATGTCCATCTTACGCCGACGTCCGCATCATGGGTCAGGTCGAGCGCTGGTTCGCTGAACTCACCAGAAAGCAGATCCATCGAGGCGTCCACACCTCCGTCAGGCAGCTCGAGGCCGACATACGTACCTTCATCGACCTGCATAACAGAAACCCGAAGCCCTTCAAATGGACCAAGTCAGCAGACCAGATTTTGGCTTCAGTCAAACGCTTCTGCCACAAAGCTCAACAGACTTTATGTGGCGAACTTTAGATTCACGTGACTAGCCTTGAGGGCCTAGAAGAATATTGAGGTAGACACCAACAAATTCAGAGCATGCCCTGTTTGGCGCGTGTGTGTAATGCTCGTCGGGTTGTTGATGTATGCCAGTCCTACACTTGCATATATCCCGGGTGCCAGATGCGCGGTATAGGTAGCCAAGATCGCTGTGCTGTCGCGATGCACGAGATTCCCTTTAGCCAAGGCAGCGTCCACTGCAAAGTTGCTCCAAACGGTGTTGGTAGCAACAATAGCAATCTGATCACTGGGCCGGCTCTCAAACAGTCCCTTTGCATAAAGACGAAGCTCGTAATATTGACTGACTTTATTTAGGTCAGGCGGAGCGTACATTACAGAGAACCCACCATAGATACCACGATATGCCGAGCCTTGGACATCAGATTGCCAGAGTTGCCTGTCCCCTGCGACGTAGTAGACGCTGTTCGCGTCGGCTCTCGATTGCTGCGGATACTGCAAGTTCTTGTAGCTGCTGTTATTGAAACCGGCGCCCGCCCGCAACCAGGTCTCGGGTGAGCCCGGAGCAGCTTTGTTCTTGTAGCCAATTTCATCAAGCAAAAGAATGCCCGCGTTGGCCGTGCTCCAGCTTAAGCCGGCGGGATTTTCGCTGATCTGCGCATACTGACCGTCTGGACTGATTGAGCGCTGGATTGAGACCTTGTCATATAGGTGATCATCAAAATTGTACTTCACGTTGAGAGCTGGCGTAGGAGCGGCATTGTTGCTCATGCCAGCTTGATACAGGATATTCGACGAGGGGGCCAAAACGCTTGCTCCTGCGTTCCCTCCGACCAATGTGCCTGCGAACTCATTTACATTTCTGAGGTAGCCCATTTTGAGTTCGAGTTTCCTGTCGAAGAACGTCTGGTAGTAGGCCAACGTATTGAGACCTGCTCTATCTGGCCCGCCGGGTTTCCATGTCCAGTATTGCTGCTCGGCTCCCACGATGATCTGACCATCGGGAATTCCAAAGCGGCTGAGATCGTAGGTCACTATCATGAAATTTACGGTACTAAATGTCGGATTCTGGCCCAGGTATAGCTGATTGGCGGTGGTGGCTCTGGCTGCATTTGGCAGTTGATTGTCTATGACGCTGACTACTGTCCCGCCAACGTAGCCGATCCCGACGTCTGCCAGCGCGGATCTAACGCCGCCTTTATCATGATCTATCGTATCGGCAGGACCAGGGATATTGAGCCACATGCCTTTTTCGCGGAGGTTCTCGAACTTTGCGAATGGGTCAATCTCCTTTTGAGTTCTATTCTTAGCAATTTCATCCGCACTGTCCCGCTTTGCGGAAGGCAAACTGGCAGTTTGTGCTAGCGCCGAGTTACCGACCAGAAGCGTTGCTCGTTTGAGCTGGCGGCTTCGGAATTTTGTGACCGAATCGGACTCCCTCTCAATTCTTCTTTTAGCAACCTCATCTGGAATGTCGCGTTTTGGCTTAGGCCCATTGGCAGTCTGTGTTAGCGCCGAACTGCCGACGAGGCTCGCTGCTAGGGAGAGTGCGATAGCAAGCCCTCTTTGCTTCGTAGTTGATCGAAAGCTGAAAACGTGCGCCGCAGCCGTCGCTACGACAAAGTAACCATGCATAGTGAACTCCGCGTCCGTATTGCTAGTCTTGAATGGATTGCGCTCCGGCCTGATTGGCCCGGAGCTCCCCCCCAATTTTCTAATGTCCGTAGGCTCCGGGGCTTGGCAGCAATCGGCTCGTCTAGCTCAGCGATACCCGCTGAGCCTTCCCACCTCGTCACCGGCCGACACGCTATTGGCTTCATCGGCGAGGCACGTGTCGAGCACGCCATACCGCGGCCAAGCTAATCGACTGTTCCAACGCAGTTCTGTTGCGCTGCCTCGGTGTCGAGAGCGGCCGGTTTTATTCGGTGCCTTCGCTCGGCGAGATAGTGGCGAGGGGCGGACAACGCCTTGCTGTCCTCGCCACCAATACACTGCGAACGACCCGCCTCTTCCACCACAAGCATAAGGATTTCGGCCGTGCAGCATTCTGATCGAAGAAGACGTCTTCTTCGAGAAGATAGCAGTCATCAGAAAGCCAGGCTCGCACGCCAGCGACGACGCGTTGGTTCCATGATGCTTCACTGCCATCGCGGCAGCCGAGAGACGAGGCAACTGAGAGGCCCGAAGCCCAGAGAGCTTTGAAACTTGTGCGCTCGGCGATCGCGCCAGAAGGTCCATCATGGGCATGCATAAGAAAGGAGAGATCGCGGTTGGAGCCGATTTGATAGCCGCAGACGTCTTGGCACATCCATCAGGGCCGTTGGAGCGACCAGTTCTATATTGCATCCCAGTTCCTTGACTGTGTGACCCGCGCGACCTTCATCAACCGCCGATTGCCACATGTCCGTCATTTCCTCCAACTGCTGACGTTAGTAGTTGACTGGGTCGCAAGGCGTTGCCTGTCGATGCAGGGATCGTGGCTGTTTCGCTGCTCCGGATGAGGCCTCCTCGACAACTAGACGAACTCCGGCGATGGTGACATTCGGTCCGGTGGAAACCGGGCGGCGGTCACTCGTGAGCGCTGCAGCCGCTCAGCTCTTTACGCGCCCATCTCTCGGCGGGAACGCAGTGAAACCGCGATTTGTTGATCTGCATCATTAGCGTCGTTTTCAAGCGACGGCTTTGAAGGGTTGCCCGGATAGGCCCGGGGAAGAAGTTGGCTGAGTTCGTCGTTCGGGTGACCATTGACGATCATCCTCAGTATGTCGGTGACGTAGGCGAGAGGAAGGGCGTCATTGAGCTTGCAGATTTATGCCGACCGCCGGACCCTCCGAATGGGTTTATTTTCCCCAAGATTTTTCTGTGCAATTTGGCTCAACACAGTTGGCGTTGTGCTCCGTATTCGACTGCGCAGGCCAGGATAGCTTCAAGAGTAGTTGGGTACGAGCCGAGTGTTCCGGCGCGTGAAGAGTGGCCCCAACCGACAGCTCGTAGAGCTCTAAGTGGCGCGTCTCGTCAAGGGATGGACTTGCGGGCCACGGTAAGTGGCGATGCCTGGCTCGATACGAGCCTGAAGGATAATTCAGGAAATAACTACTGGCTCGCATTCGGGTCGGCAAATGGAGATTGTTCGCAGAGTTTTTCTGAATGGCGAGGAAATGCTGCGCCATGGCCGATGAAGACGAGAAGTATTGCTTTGCAGTAGCGCTATGATGTAGGAGCCGGCGATGCGCAAAAAGTGTCAACGCACCGATCACAGGAGTGGATGGCCAAACGATGAGGGCAACTTGCGGATAACGGTTTGTCGATGGTTGCGGCTCGTTGCAGCTCTTGACCCTCGTGTGATAGCGCGTCAACGAGCAAAGCCAACCCGGGCCGCGACATCGAGCGAGGGATGATGGAGATGATGGATCAAGCAACCGGTTCGGAGTTGCCGCCGGTATTGCACACGTCGCCGAGACGCGTTCCGTGGGTTTTAGTGCTCGTAGTTATCCTCGTTGGCCTGTGCGCTGCAGGAGCCTATTTTTGGACCAACGTCGAACACATTGTCGAGACGTCGGCGGCTCGTGAAGTTGCCCCAATGCCAGGCTTGTCACCTGAGGACAGAGCGGCCCTGTCGGAGATTCAGTCGGGACAACAGAAGACTAGCGATGAGCTCGCGGAACTCAGCCGCAGCATCAGCGCCCAGCTCGCCGATTTAACACGAATCTCGGATCAAATTGCGGCGCTCACTTTACGGGTCGACTCGTTGCTGAGTCCGGCACCCACGGCTTCTCCTCCTCATGTTAATCGTCCTGGCCATGCCGTTTCGGAGTCGGCCAGGAAACCCGTGCGATCGACTAAACCACAAGGGCCGGTTTCTGTCGGGGGCGCGCCGCTGATCTCAGGACCGAACGCGGACGAGCCTTGATGACGTCCCAGAGTGCTACAGGCTAATCCAGCCCGCCAGCTCCCGCTCAACGCGGTTGATCGTTTCTCGCCAAGCGGCCAGCCGGGCGATTACGGTGCCAAGGCTTACGGCAGTGCCAGGTCTCCAACGTGACGCTCGCAGAGGCCGTCGACATCGTTGCCGCACCGAGGGCAGTCTGGATCAGATTGCATAGAACCATTTCTACATGGTCGAGGCGCCGTCCTGTTAGCGACGAGCGGTGATGCTTTTGGATCCGTTTACGCGGCTTGTTAATAAGGTGAACGGTTGAGATAAGCGTCGAATGCGGCAGCAACAGCGCGAATCACAAAGCGGTGCTCCTGCCTCACGCGGACGAAACCCTTTTCGATGTCGACTATCCCGTCCTCGGCGAGCATCGCCAAGCGTTCAGCTGAATCGAGAAAAGGGTTCGCATAAAATCCGTGGGCGGCACAGATTGCCGGCACGTCGGCCTCCAGATCGCACATGAGCCGCTCGATGATCGCGGCTCGGACGCGGTCTTCATCGGTGAGACGGTAGCCTTTTGACGTCGCCAGACGGCCAGCTCTGATGTGCCGGCTGTAGGAGCCTGTTGCAACATCGTTCTGGACGTAACCGTCGCCGAGACGGCCGATGGCCGACGTGCCGAAGCCGATCAGGGTTTTGCAGGTGTCGGCCGAGTAGCCCAAGGAGTTACGCCGCAGGCGACCGGCTTTCTGCGCCAGCGCGAGCTCATCGTCCGGCAAGGCGAAATGGTCGAGCCCGATTTGGTGGTAGCCGGCGTCGACCAGCGTATCGGCCACGGCCGCGGCCTGTTCGGCGCGGGCAGCACTGTCCGGCAGCGCTGCCTCATCGATCAGGCGCTGACGTTTCATATACGAAGGAACGTGCGCGTAGCCGAAAACCGCAAGCCGGTTTGGGCGCATGGCGATCGCCATCGTCGTGCTCTCGACGCAGGACTGCACCGTCTGATTTGGGAGACCGAAAATAAGGTCGAAGTTGATGCGGCTTATTCCGTGCCGGCGAAGATTTTCGACGGCAGCGGCGGTCTGCGCCTTACTCTGGACCCGGTTGATCGCTTTTTGAACGATGGGATCGAAGCTCTGCACACCGAGGCTCGCGCGGTTCACGCCGGCTGCTCCTAACGCTTCGGCCATCTCGACCGTGAACGTGCGCGGGTCGATCTCGACGGCGATTGCAGCCGTTTTCCTGAACGCGAAGCGGCGGCGCAGGAGTTCCATCAGGGCCAGGAACTCCGCTGGCGCGATGACGGTCGGCGTTCCGCCGCCGAAGTGCACGTCGCTCACGGGCAGCGCTTGCGGCGCTTGCTCCGCGACCAAACGGATCTCCTCACGCAGCACCGACAGATAATTCAGGATCGGCGCACCCCGGCGACTGACGGCCGTCGGAAAGCCGCAATACCAGCAGATCGACCGGCAGAACGGAATGTGGAGATAGAGCGACACGGAGTCGTCAGGCGGCAGGCGCCTCAGCCATTTCTCACAGTCCTGTGCACCGACATCCGCGGAGAACTCCGGTACAGTTGGATAGATGGTGTACCAAGGCAGGCGGGCATCGCAATACTTTTTCAGGATTGAGGCCTGCAACGGTTGCTTTCCCAAGCTTATATCAGCATCACCCTAAGCGCTGCGCTCCCCTGTGTCTTTGCGCCATATCAAACGGTCCGCTCTTACCCGCGAAATCTGCGTTCCATCGAACCCTGCTAAGGTCCGGTCAGCATGATAGCGGGACTCATTTGACGTTTGTGAGAGGACCGAATTTATTACACGACTGATGTTGAAGCAGGGCTTGATGTTAAGGATGCTTCATGAGGAATCGCTCGGGCGATCTGCTCAAAGCAACAACGAAATGGCAGAAGTTGCTATTGTGCTCAACAGATCCGGGGTAATTGTTCGCCCAACAGCCAATCGACAATTCGCCCCCCACCAAAGCTGGTTGACAGCTGCACAAACTGATGGCTGTCGGCTACGGCCTCGCCGATATCAGCAGCATCGCACCCGAGCGGATGCCCCCTCATAGCTGCAAGCACGGCATCGGCCATATCAGCCGCCACGATGGCAACGAGCTTGCCCTCGTTGGCGACATGTAGCGGATCAAGCCCAAGGAGTTCGCAGGCGGCGGCAACCGCCGGCTTCACCGGAATGGCCTCTTCCTGCAGACGGAACCCGAGGCCCGACTGATGCGCAATCTCGTTGAGCATCGCGGCAAGACCGCCGCGCGTGGGGTCGCGCATCACCCGGATGCTGCTGCCGCCCGCCGCAACCATTAGGGCTACGAGATCATGCAGCGCCGCGGAATCCGAGACGATCTCGGTCTCGAAAGCGAGATTCTGGCGCCTCGACATGATCGCCGCACCATGGTCGCCGAGACTGCCAGAGACCAGCACGCGGTCGCCGACCCTTGCCTTCTCCGCGGAGAGATCGAGCCCATCGGCCAAAACCCCGACCCCCGTCGTCGAGATGAACAGGCCGTCCGCCTTCCCGCGTTCGACGACCTTGGTGTCACCCGTGATGATGTAAACGCCGGCGGCGCGCGCGGCCTCGCCCATCGAATCTGCAATCGTCTTCAGATCCGAAAAGCGGAAGCCCTCCTCGATGATGAAGCTTGCCGATAGATAGAGCGGACGCGCGCCGCCCATCGCGACATCATTGATCGTGCCGTGCACCGCGAGCGATCCGATATTGCCGCCGGGAAAGAACAGCGGCGAAACGACATAGCCATCGGTCGTCATCACCATCCTGCCGGCGCCAACATCGAAGGCCGCCTGATCGTTGCCGCGGGCGAGCCATTCATTCCCGAAGGCTTCGTGAAACAGGCCGGAGATCAGCTGCGCCATGGCGCGTCCCCCGGCGCCATGGGACAGGTCGACCCGTCCGTTCTCGATGTCGAGCTTGCGTTGATAGGCCGTTGCTCTCATCACGCCCGCCTCAACTGATAATCGCGAAACCGTCCATACGTCCAATGCGCGGCACAGGCGCCTTCCGATGAGACCATGCACGATCCTATCGGGATTTCCGGCGTGCAGACGGTTCCGAACAGCTTGCAGTCAACCGGCCTCTTCACGCCACGCAGGATGGCCCCGCACTCGCACGCCGGATTATCGGCGACACGCACTTCGTGCATCGCGAAGCGCTTCTCGGCGTCGAATTGAGCGTAAGCCTGCTTTAGCTTTAATCCGCTATGGGGTACGAGTCCGAGCCCGCGCCATTCAAACTGGTCACGCAATTCAAAGATATCCGACACCTCTTCCTGGGCGCGCCGATTGCCTTTCCGCGTCACCGCACGGCTGTATTGGTTCTCCACCTCATGTCGGCCTTCGTTCACCTGCCGCACCAGCATCAGGATCGCCTGCATCATATCGAGCGGTTCAAATCCCGCTATCACGATCGGCTTGCCGAATTGTTCCGCGAGGACCTCGTAAGGCTCCGTGCCGATGATGGTGCTGACATGCGCAGGCCCGAGGAAGCCATCAATTTCGACCCGCCCGATATTGCGGATACCGGGACTCTCGAGAATGCTGTGCATCGCCGAGGGCGTCAGCACGTGGTTGCAGAAAACACTGAAACTCTTCAGCCATTTCTTCTCGGCAAGCCGGATCATCACCGCCGTCGGCGGCGTCGTGGTCTCAAATCCAATGGCAAAAAAGACCACCTCCCGATTCGGTGCCTGTTCGGCGATCCTGATCGCATCGAGCGTCGAGTAGACCATCCGAATGTCGGCGCCAAACGCCTTGGCGCTCAGCAGGGATTTTCCCTGCGAGCCGGGGACGCGCATCAGGTCGCCATAAACACAGAGAGTGACCTCCGGCCGCTCGGCGAGCCTGATCGCCATGTCGATCCGGCTGGCGGGCAGAACACAGACGGGACAACCCGGCCCGTGGATCATCCGAACGTTCGCAGGCAATATATCCTCCAGGCCATAGCGGGAAATCGCATGCGTGTGTCCGCCGCAGAATTCCATGAACCGATATTCCCTTTGCGAATCGGCTTCGGCGCCAATCGCACGCAGAGCCCGTGCGCGATAGTCTTGTCGCCAAATTCGTCGGCATATTTCATGACTGGAGCTCCCGCCCCACGCTGCCTAGCTCCTTCGATGGCAATGTCATCGGGAAGAATTTTGGCGACCTCGGCTGGTACTGAGAGACACATCAGGCTGTTCCTTCCAGGGCTGACGGCCGTTGTTCAATCTGCAGAGCGGCGATCCAGGCTTGTCCGAGGCTCAAGCCACCGTCATTGGGTGGAACCTGCCGTGGCAGCAGCGGAGTGAGGCCGGCCGCCATGCAGCCGCGCTCGATTTCATCTGCGAGTACCGCGTTCAGGAAGCAGCCGCCGCTCAGAACGACGGTGGCAACGCCAGTTGCCCGCGCCGCGCGCGCGACCCAGTCAACGCAGGCAGCGGCGAACGTGCCATGAAATAGCCAGGCTCCCTCCGCGGCGCCAACGTTGTTTGCAATCAAATGCGCAAACAGCGGGCGAAAGGACAGCACGTCGCCATCGATCATCCAGCCCTCTTCAAGCACCGCAGTCCGCCGCACACACGCCTCGAGCTTCATCGCGGCTTCGCCCTCATAGCTCTGCAAAGTCGCGATCCCCAGCAGCGCCGCCGCTGCTTCGAACAGCCGGCCCGCGCTGGTCGTGGTCGCCACGCCGGGCTGATCGAGCAATGACCGCAGACGCTCGGCCTGCGGCTGTGCTGCGAAGCGCAGCCCGATTTCCTTTTTCCGCCCCAGCAAGTGAAATATTGCACTCGCCATGCGCCAAGGCTCGCGGGCTGCGCGATCTCCGCCGGGCATTTGCAACGGCGCGAGATGCCCGATTCGTCGAAATCCGGCGCCTTCGCACAACAATAGCTCGCCACCCCAGTTGCCGCCGTCGGAGCCATAACCATAGCCGTCGAGGAGAAGGGCGAGCGTAGGCCCCCCAAGGCCATGCTCCGCGATAACGGCGGCAGCGTGCGCGTGGTGATGCTGGACAGCGACCAGCGCGCGGCCGCTCGCTTCCGCAAAGCGGGTGGTCGCCATGTTGGGATGCAGATCATGGGCAATGACGACAGGATCGATGTCGAGGGTCGATGTGAGGTGCCGGATGGTCTCCTCGAAGAAGCGGATGCCTTCAGCCGTATCGAGATCACCGATGTGCTGGGAGACGAAGGCCTCCCTGCCCCGTGTGACCGTAATGGTCGATTTCAACGCGCCGCCGACGGCGAGCACGGGCGGCACAGACCTCGCAAGCCGGATAGGTTCGGGAACATAGCCACGGGCCCGACGAATGAATTGGCGCCGCCCCGCCACCACCGCCATTACCGAATCATCGGCGCGCGTCAGAATATCGCGATCATGGGTCACGATCAGATCGGCGATTCCCGCGAGCCGCCGCAGCGCCTCCGCGTTGTCGATCGGGAGCGGTTCGCCGCCGGGATTAGCACTGGTGCTGACAATGACCGGACCTTCAACCCGATGCCATGCACCTGTCGAACGAAGCGCATGGAAGATGAGGTGATGCAACGGGGCCGCCGGCAGCATCACGCCGACGCGCGACAGGCCAGGGGCTATCGCCGGCGCTAGATTGTTGCGCGACGGCAGGAGGACGATCGGACGGGCGACGGATTCGAGCAGTGGGAGCTCGGCGGCATTAGCCTCCGCAATCTCGCTGACCTGCTCTACGGAACCAACCATGACCGCGAACGGCTTCTGGTCGCGCTGTTTCCTCCTGCGCAAACGCTGCACGGCATCATGGTTGCGAGCGTCGCAAAGCAGCTGGTACCCGCCAATCCCCTTTATTGCGACGATTTGGCCGCCATCGATCCCCGCGGCAATGTCGTTGATCCCATGACTGAGCCGAGGACCGCATGTCGGACACGCAATCGCTTCCGCATGAAACCTGCGGCTCGCCGGATCGGCATATTCGCCCGCGCAGGCGGCACACATCGCAAAGTCCCCCATCGCCGTGTTGCGGCGATCGTAGGGAAGCCGTTCGGCGATGGTGTAGCGCGGGCCGCAATGAGAGCAGTTGATGAAGGGATAGAGGTAATGGCGGCTGTTCGGGTCGAACAACTCATCGAGACATTGCTGGCATGTCGCGGCATCGGCGACGATCCGCGTTGAGACCCTCCCGTGTTCGCTGGCGCGGATCGAGAAGTCTTTCGCCGCAAGCGCATCAATCTCCTGAACGGAGATGTGGTCGATCCGCGCCAATGGAGGGCTTTCGAGTGGCAAAGCGGCCACAAACTCGCACGTAAGGTCGCCCTCAACCTCGATGATCACGCCATCAGGATCGTTGGCGACGAATCCGGCCAACCTATAGCGGGTAGCGAGACCATAAATATACGGACGAAAGCCGACACCCTGCACGGCGCCACTGACGCGCACCTGCAGCCGCGTTCCGCCCCGGATGATGGCGTCGCTGCTCGCGCTCATCGCAATGCGTCACCGACGGGACGCCTCTGATTCGCAGCCTGCTTCCAGATCCAGGCGTAGAGCGCGGCAAAGCCCTCGCCCGTACGCGCCGAAACCGTCAGCACCTCAATGTTCGGATTGACGCGTCTCGCATATTCGATGGTCTTGGCTAAATCGAAGTCGATCACCGGCACCAGATCAATCTTGTTGATCAGCATCAGCGACGATGCGGCGAACATATCCGGATATTTGAGCGGCTTGTCTTCACCATCGGCGGTCGAGAACACCACGATCTTGCAGGCCTCGCCGAGATCGAACGCCGCGGGACAAACTAGATTCCCGACATTCTCGATGAAGAGAATACCGCCCTTAAGCGGCGGCAAGCAACTATAAGCCTCACCGACCATCGCAGCATCGAGATGGCAGCCCTTGCCAGTATTGATCTGGATTGCGGGAACGCCGGTGGCGCGAATGCGATCGGCATCGTTCGAGGTCTGCTGGTCTCCCTCGATGACACCAACCGGGCGGCTATCCTTCAGTTCGGAGACGGCGCGGACGAGCAGCGAGGTTTTGCCGGCGCCCGGACTGGAAACAAGATTGAATACGAGCAGGTCATCTGTCAGGAAGCGCGCGCGGTTGTTGGCGGCGATCCTATTGTTCTTGCCAAGGATGTCGCGCTCGATCCGAATGGTTCGCTCGCTGCTCATACCCACGATCTTCAAGCCGGCCGGATCGGCACCGCAATCCACAAGTGCCCCTCCGCCCAGAGCATGCTGATGGCTATGATCATGATGGTGATAATGGCCGTGGTGATGGTTGTGAGAATCATGCACGTAATGACCGCAATGCACATGATCACGGTGGTGACCGTAGTGATCATTGTGATGGCCCTGGGTTTGCTCACTTTGCGCGTCGGCAGGTTCGGTGGAGGGTGTTCTTTCGCTACAGCCACATACGGTACACATCAATCGACCTCCAGCTCTTTCACCCGCATCTCTTCGCCCCCGGTCACCTGCAGCTGATAGCTGCCGCAGCAGGAACACGGCTCATCGCGGTGCGCAATCTCAACGCTCCTCGAACAGGCAAAGCACCAGGCGACGCCAGGCAACTCGACGACCTCAATGACCGCGCCATCGGCGATGGTCCGCGCGGCAACGGCCGCAAAGCAGAACCTCATCGCTTCGGGAGCGACATGGCTCAGCGCCCCGATCTCCAGACATACGGTCTTCACCCTGGAAAACGATCGCCGGCGCGCCTCCTCCTCAACGATCTCGACGATGCCCTCACAAAGCGCCATTTCATGCATCGCCAATTTCGCGAAAATTGAGAGTGAACCCGACGCAAGGGTCGAAGGATGCGACCATCGCGCGAACCGCACGCTGTCCCCGTGGTTTCGCGGCCAGCACCGCGCCTTGCAGGCTGCGGACAAGCGGTCCGCGCGCGTGGAAATTCCACTCGGTCGGGGCAATAACTTCGAAGCGCGACATCTGCCGCTGACGATCAAGCTCCACCGCGTGATAGAGACGTCCCCTCGCGCATTCGACCGCGGCCGCACCACGGCCCGGCCCCAGCCTGTAACTTTCGACGATCCCATGCTCCGCTGTTTCAACACGAGCACCGAGGCGAAGCCAAGCGCGCAGCCGCGCGATTTCCGCAATCCTCGCCTTCAGCCGCTCGGCCGGCCCCGACCGGCCTAGCGTGATCTGAAGACGCATCATTTGGCGTGCCCACGCACCTGTTTCGGGAATGCGGCCCTCAAGGTCGGGACAACGGCAAAATCCTGCATCATCCACGAGCCGTTCAATGACGTCGCGGTCGTCAGCAACGGACAAAAACGAGTGCTGCATCGGCGTTGGGTTCAACGCATCTTCCTCGAGAGCCGCGACGCGAAGCGCTAGTGGGGTACCGAGCCTCGGCGCTCCCTCTTCGTTCGTTATGCCAAGCGCCGCCAGCGCAATCGCAACCCGCGCTATTGCCTCGCGTCGAACTTGGCCGCAGCTGGGCTCTGCGCTGCTGAGAAGCGCCGATACACCCTGCATCAGGGCGCGGATCGCTGCGGCGCTGGTAGCATCCAGCGGGAAATGCCCGACAAACAGGCCCCGCAGCAATTCCGCCAGCCGCTCGGCAACGACCATGGCGATACGATGCTGCCGCGTCGCAAGGCTGATGCCTTCGCCGCGCGCCGCCTCGATCGCGGACAGGAATGCCACCTGGTGCGCGGCGGCACACAACGAGAAGATTCGCGGCAGCACATTGAGCAACGAAGCGGGCGGCTTGCCGGCGAACAGCCGCCCCAGTGGCGGCCGGGCGCGCGGCAGAATCTCGACCGCGGCAATTGCGTCGCCAGCAAGCGATACGGTAACATCGATCTGGTTGCGGATGGCGAGGCTCATGCGCGCCGCTCAGTCTGTACACCGCGCAAGAAAGTCCGGCGGTCGATCGGAGTGATATTTGGCGCATCGGGCCCATGTGACGCCGCGCGATTGGCCGGCGACATCAGCGCCGCGAGCACTGCTTCGGCGGTGGCGCGCGCGGAGGCCATATCCTCGAACTCAAACATCGGCGAGAACAGTGAGTAGCTCGCGATCGAGCCCACAGGCGCCAGCTCGCTGACGGTGAATTCGATGTCGCCGGCCGGCAATCGCAAGCGCAGGTTCGTGCCCGGAGACGATTGCGAAGTGCCGTCACGCATGCGTGTGACCACGTTCATGAACCAAGGCGTGACCATCATGCCGACGACCCTGCCCTCGCGCGCGCGAAAGCCGATGGCTTCGACGCTCAAGGCCTCGTTGAAGATCGGCAGGTCGCGCATGCTGCGATCGGCGATATCCCGATAGGCTGCCGCGAGCATCTCGCCCCACGCCGACGCATCGGCGTGCACGCTCCTGCGGGGATGCTGTTCGCGGTCAGAAATCATCTTCAATCGCCATGAACTTCGATTTGGGCGCATCGACATTTGCGACAACGCCATTTTTCGGGCAACCCGGCGAAAGGCATTCCAGCTGCAATCTGCGTCGCCTCATCCCCCTCAGCCGGGTCGTAACCGATCCAACAGATGCCGCACTTCGTGCGTGCGCCGTCTGCGATATGCTTCTTGACGCCAAATTGTCGAAGCTCGTCATTCGAAGTACGCTTTGATGATTTCTTGCAGGCGTTCGGCGGAATCCCAGAAATCCTCGTCGGCAGCCAACGCAACGGTTGGCACGCCGCCGACCTCCAGCGTATCCAGAATGATGGTGTCCATGGCATTGAAGAACTGCACCGACCAGACGTTCCGGATGCCTGTCGCTAGCACTCGGCAAGTCCCGTAGCCGCGCGAGATGAGCTGGATCGGCCCGTTGCCAACGCTTTGCTGCAGAAACGCCTGGTCGACCGCGCTCATCGGCAGCAGGGTGAAGTTGATGATTTGCGAGCGCATGCCCGGCCGCCAGGCCAGCGCCCGGTCGCGAATTTCCGCGAGCACCGGCAGCACGTTCATCGCGCCGTCCGGTGCCGCGCCGATCATGAGAACGCTCGACGTCAGGTCGGTCGCGGCGCGCCGCACGATCTCCGGGATCGCACCGACCTCGACATATTCGTGTGCGGCGTCGGTCTCTATGCGCACGCGCCAGATTCCCGCAAGTACCGATTCCTGGACTTGCGCCGCGCGGCCCCCCGGCAGCGCAATGACCCCGGCGAGCTCGCCCTCCCCAAGCACGTCCGCAATCAGCTTGCGCTCGAGATCGCTGAGATTCCCGAGCCCGAACAGCTGCGTCGGCATGTCGCTCTTCTGGCCAGAAACGGCAGCCGCGACGGAAGACAACAGCGCGATGGCATTCGGACAGTTCCTCGCCAGCTCGATGCTATTGAGCGAAGCGAGCTTCGCGAGCGCACCCGCAGCTGTTAGCCTGCTATGGGCTGCGTCGAGACTTTCCTCGGCGATAGGAAACCCGCTCATCGGCGGCCGCATTTTCTCGGCGCTATCGGGTGCGACCCGGAAATCTGTATCATGATACGACGTTCCGTTGGTGTGCTGAGGGATAATGCTTGTGTCCGCGGACGCGCCATTGGCGCCCGCGCGATCAATGAGCTTCCAGATGCGGTGGATAGAGATCTCCGGATCTTGGCGATCATGGCGAGTGTCTTTCACCGGAGCCGCGTCAGATCATGTTTCCCGAGCTGAAAGTCCATTAGCCGCCTCTCTGATATTCCATGGTTCTGCTGGATGAGGTGTAGCAAGGGACGTGCCAATCGTTGCTCTTTCGCGATTGCGTTCCCGCTCGGATCAGCACCCGCTCGATATGTTCTCCGTGACGCTTGTTTCGGCTGCAAATCTGGTTTCCACTGGCATCGGCAAAGATGGGCAGGCAGTGTCCGGGAGGCGGCACCGGCTAGCGCAAGTGCTCGGGTAGTTGCGGCTCTTGACCGATCAAGTCCGCAAAGAACCGATCGCAATCGTGGTCAGCCGCATAAAGGCCCTCAAGCGCGTCGGCGATTAGCCGCGCTTCGTCGTCATCCAAGAGCCGCACCGCGGTATCGATATGGACAAGCACCTTGGCACCGACGGGCGGCTCGGAGAGCAGCATGACTGAGACGCGCCGCTGTTCATTGGCATATTCGCAAAGCGCCGACATGCCGTCGGTCTCAATAATCGTCATTGGCAAGCCAAGGCACATGCTAATCTGCGAGCCGCTAGATCGGTCGCGCCCTCCTCTCATAGTTTGCGTGGTCGATATCGTTGGCGAGCAGACGCTCCGACTTCGGTAGCGGCGCGGTCCGCAACTTTGCCGGAGAACCCCACTGCGCCAGCAGTTCGCAACCCAGTTCGATCGCAGGCGCAATCTGAGTGCGCACCGGAGCCGTCAGCGGCCCACCCCAATCCTCTAGATCAAGTGGCTGACAGCCGATTAGAGCGAGCTCTCGCGGGCAGCGGCCAAGCAGATTGGCCGCACTTAAGACCTCCTGGAAACTGGTCTGATGCAGGCTCACCTTCTTGGCGCCGGTGAATTTCGGCACCTCCTCGTCTCGCACGAGCTTCAAGTGCCCGGGCGCGAGCCCATAATCGATGGCATCGAACACGATCAGGCAATCGGCCTCCTCGAGAAAATTGACGAGGTAGAGCCCCTGCGTGCCGCCATCGAGCATGGTGACATTGTCAGGGACGGCGTAGCGGCGGTGGAACTGCTCCACCACCCGCACGCCGAACCCCTCATCGGCCCACAGGATATTGCCGATGCCGAGCATCAGGATCCGTTTCGTGTTCTCCGGAGTTGGCATCTGCATCGTCAATCAATCGCGGAATTCGCGCTCGCCAGAAATGATCGAGGAGACGATGCTCTGGCGCGACACGATGTCTTCGCGAACCGCTGTATAGATGTGGATGAGCGCAAACGTCACGATCATCCATAGGCCGAGATGATGCCAGGTGTGGACGTCCTGGCTGTTCGGCCAAATCGAAAACACCCAGCCGAACAGCTTGTACTGCCAGCTGTCGTTGCCGGTGCCCTGTGCGTAGAGTGCAAAGCCGGTGATGATCATGAACGCGATCGCCAGCGTAAACATGAAGAACATCGCAAGCTGGGCCAGCGGATTGTGCGCGACGTATTTCTTTGGCTCGGCCGCAACGAAAGCGTACCAGCGAATCTCGTGCCACACCTCGCGCCAATAGCTCTTGCGCCAGAGCGGCACGTAGAAAATCTGCTTAGCGTGGGGGTTGCCCATGAACGCCCAGTAAATGCGCAAGAGGAAGCCGAGCGTGAGCACGTAGCCTGCGAAGAAATGCGCAAAACGGATATAGCCGAACAGGAAATTGTCGCTTGCCTCTCCTGGCATGGTCGGTATCGCGCTGCCAATGAAATATCCGCTGAGACCCAACACCAGGATTGCCGCGGCGTTGATCCAATGCCACAGCCGCACCGGCGCCTCGTAGACATAGACGACGCCGCGCTCGGCCCTGCGGCCGGAGCGTACCGCAACGGCCGCGACAGCGGCGGTTAGCGCTTGCGGAGATTTGTCCAACAATGCCTCCTCCGCTAGCGGACCTTGACCATTGCCATTTCCTGGCCACCCGGCCCCATCACATGGGTGGAGCAGGCCAGGCATGGATCAAAGGAATGGATCGTGCGCAGGATTTCCAGCGGCTTCTCCGGATCAGCGATCGGCGTATCCATCAGCGAGGCCTCAAACGCACCGATATTTCGCTTTGGATCACGCGGCGAGCCGTTCCATGTCGTCGGCACAACGCACTGGTAGTTGTCGATCTTGGTCTCCTTGATCTTGATCCAGTGCCCGAGCGCACCACGCGGCGCCTCGGTAAAACCGTATCCCTTGGCTTCCTTCGGCCAGCTCTCCGGCTTCCATTTATCGATGTTGGCGGTAGCGGTGTCACCCGCTTTGATATTCGCCATAAGCTTGTCCTGGAAATGGCGCATCTGGCGCGCGGCCCATTGGCATTCGAGCGCACGCGTCGCAGTGCGGCCGAGCGTCGAGAAGAGTGCAGCGAAGGGAAGATCGAGTGTCTTCAGCAGCTTCTCGGTCGGTTCCTTGAACTCCGCTTTGCCTTGGGCGTGACCTATGATGTATCGCGCCAGCGGTCCCACCTCGACGGCGTTGCCGCGCCAACGAGGCGCCTTGATCCACGAATATTTGTCGCCTTCGTCGAGCTCCTTGATGTCGGTCCTGGTGCCCTTGAAATTGGGCCCGAGCTGGAAGTTCGGCTCGGTGACACCATCCCAGGGATGCAGACCCCTCGTTTCATCAGGATATTTGTACCAGGAATGGGCGACGAACTCCTGGATCTGCTCGGGATCGCCGTGATCGATCGGCAGGACTTCGCTGAAATTGCCATTGAGGATCACGCCGCGCGGCTGCTTGAGGTTTTTCGCGGAATAATCATTGGCTTTCTCGGGAATGTCGCCATAGGACATTACGCTCTTACCCGAGAGACCGCCGCCAAAGAGCCAATCCTTGTAGAAGGAGCCAATCACGGTAACGTCGGGCAGATAAACCTGCTCGACGAATTCGATCGAGCGGCCAATGATCGAGGATACCAGGTTCAGCCGCTCCATGTTGATGGCGCCCACCGCACCGGTACCATCAACATTGACGGCACAGGCCACGCCACCGACCAGCCAGTTCGGATGCGGGTTCTTGCCGCCATAGATGGCGTGGATCTTGACGACGTCCTTTTGGAAGTCGAGCGCTTCTAGGTAATGCGCCAAGGCCATCAGGTTCGCTTCCGGCGGAAGCTTATAGGCCGGATGCCCCCAATAGGCATTCTTAAAAGGGCCGAGCTGGCCCGATTCAACGAACTTGGTGAGCCTGATCTGCAGATGCTTGAAATAGCCTGGCGATGATAGAGGCCAGGAGGAGACCGATTGCGCCAACGCAGAGGTCGCCTTGGGATCGGCCTTAAGGGCAGAAATCACGTCGACCCAATCCAACGCGTGCAGGTGATAGAAGTGCACAAGATGATCATGCACCTGCAGGCAGAGCTGCATGATATTGCGGATCGAATTAGCATTCTCGGGAATGATGATGCCCAGCGCGTTCTCAACCGACCGCACCGAGGTGAGCGCATGCGTGCCAGTGCAGACGCCGCAAATCCGCTCGGTGAACGCCCAGGCATCGCGAGGATCGCGTCCACGCAGGATCGTCTCGATGCCGCGCCACATAGTTCCGGATGAGACCGCGTTGCGGATCACATTGTCGGAATCGAGATTGACCTCGACGCGGAGGTGGCCTTCGACCCGGGTCAGCGGATCGACGACAATGCGTTTGCCGGAATTGTCGAGCTTGAACCCATTGGATGTCTGGGCGCCCATCGTTGTCTCTTCCCTGAATTCGATTATTTTTCCTGAGCTACGCTGCCTGGATTCCGGGTCAGCCGCTTCGCGGCCGTGACCGCCGCGTGCGCGGCAACGGCTAGGCCGACCGCGCCGGCAGCGGCCATGCCGATCTGATCGGCGTTGGCCTCGATGCCGAATTGCCTGATGGTCGTCAGTCGATCGTAAAATGAGCCCTTGTCCCAGAAGCCGTCTTCGGAGCAGCCGAAACAGCCGTGGCCGGATTGGATCGGGAAGGAAACGCCGCCGTTCCACCGAACGGCCGAGCAGGCGTTGTAGGTGGTCGGCCCTTTGCAGCCCATCTTGTAGAGGCAATAGCCCTTGCGCGCGGACTCGTCGTCCCACCCCTCGACAAACTGGCCGGCGTCGAAATGGGGACGCCTATAGCACTTGTCGTGGATGCGCTGGGAATAGAACATCTTTGGACGCCCTTGGCGGTCGAGCTCGGGAAGCTTTCCGAACGTGGTGATGAAGGTCACCAAGGCGGTCATGACCTCTGCGATGGGCGGGCAGCCGGGCACCTTGATGATCGGTTTGTTCGTGATCACTTTATCGATCGGCGTCGCCCAAGTGGGATTAGGCTTGGCCGCTTGCACGCAACCCCAGGCCGCACAAGTCCCCCAAGCGATGATCGCCATGGAATCTTCCGCCATCGCCCTGAGCTTTTCGACGAACGGCTTGCCGCCATCAATGCAGAACATGCCACCTTCGTTCAGCGGCGCATTGCCTTCAACGGCAAGCACATATTCGCCCTTGTACTTGGCGCGGATCTCCTCGATGATGGCTTCGGCCTGGTGTCCTGCCGCCGCCATGATCAGGGCGTCATAATCCAGCGAGATCATCGACAGCACCACGTCTTTGACCAGCGGATGGGCCGAGCGGATAAAGCTTTCCGAACAGCACGTGCATTCGAGCCCGTGCATCCAGATCACGGGCACACGCGGCTTTGTCTCCAGCGCGTTGGCAATTTGGCTTGCCGCGAGCGGACCGAGCCCGAGGCTCGTTGCCGTCAAACTGCAGAATTTGTGGAAACTACGACGCGTGATACCCTGACGTCTGATCACGCCGTAAAACGTTTCCGCTCCCCCGCCCATAAATTCTTCCCCGAGATCTACAATCGACGACTTGCCGACGCTCGGGTAGCAAGAAGCAGGCCACTACCACACATGAAACACTTGAGAGATACAAGCCGTTTCCAGAAGAAACGCTCAAATTAGTCACGTAAGGGCGATGAGAGCCGGGGAAACGGAACGCATTCAATCAGAAAGCGGCAAGTAAGCTGTCGGCTATAGCTCCGTGACTTTGCGATCAGTCCGCCGTACACATCACGCAGGGCCTAACGAACACGATATTCTGGTCGAAGCGTATGCATGACCAAGTCGCTGTTAGACGCTATCTAATAGCCAAACATCACCTCGATGGGGCATCGCCACGTCTTTACTCGTCGAGCTCACCTTCCGCGCTTCCCGACGCGCTTTTCTGGGTCGTCGCGCGCCGCAATTCAGCGCCTCCCCTTCTTCAGCCTTTCACCAAACTGGTCCCTCAGCACTAGACTGGATTATCCAGGCTCACAATGTCCTCGATCACGTCAGGTGGTTCATCCCGGCCTGTGAGCCGCTTATCGTAGAAGATCACTGCATATCCGTGCAACATCCCTTCCTTGCGGCGAACGTAGCCAACCGTCTCATAAAGTCTTTGAGCCCCTACTTGGATCTTTGTCGTGTCGAGAATTATCCGCTTAAATCCTAGAGAGCCGG
This sequence comes from Bradyrhizobium archetypum, assembly GCF_013114835.1. Lineage (GTDB taxonomy): Bacteria > Pseudomonadota > Alphaproteobacteria > Rhizobiales > Xanthobacteraceae > Bradyrhizobium > Bradyrhizobium archetypum. The sequence continues at coordinate 252,278 of NZ_JAAVLW010000001.1, forward strand.
CTCGCGATTCCAATTTACTAAGAATCCTCCTCCCAAGCCCTCGTCGTTGAAAGGCGGGATCGACCCGCATCCGCTTCAGCTCTGCGACATCACCGTCAACAGGTTTCAATCCTCCCATGGCAACGAGTCGGGAACCAATATGCGCAACCACGAAGTCTCCGCCTGACGCGATGTATACTTCTCCAATGTTGCGTAAATCATCCTCCCACGCTCCTTCCGGGCCACGCACACCAACACTCTCCGATGCGCTTCTATGCATATGCCATACATTATCAGTATCCCCCGACTCAAACCGACGAAAGATCACCTCGTCTTGAGACATCGAACATCACCTTTCGACCGGTGTCGGACGCCGCACATCTGGCGCATACCGTCAGCTTACGGACGCGCCGCCGTTAACAGCCGCTGTGAAAGAACAGCCTCAACACTTTCCGACGCCTCAACTCCGACAATTGGACGACCCGGTTCAATCGTATATTTTAAAGCAGTAATACGGTGCATCCGGGTAAACTGATCCAGCGCATAAACACAAGACGCGCGCAGCTTTCCGATTTCAGGGCCGTGGCGTTCCATGACGGGCGAAATGGTTGCAGACCTAGGAAAGTCCGCTCTCCCTTCTAGCCAAGTTGGCGTGAGCTCCGCGCTTTTGCCCGGTGACAACCAGCGGAACACCTCGTGAATGCATACCTGCGGATAGTATTCGGACAGCCGATATACATCCCTATAAAATTGCGGTTTCTGTTGGAAGAGTTCTTCACCGGCTAGTAGCACCGAGACCGCCACGATGCGGGCAGAGAACCGGCCGCTCGGGCCAAGCCTGTTCTTGTAAGGATTTTTTCCGTAGAACACACGAAATTGGCCGAATAGGTCAGGCGACATATGCTCATAAAAGCGCGTCAGAACACAATTTGCTGACTCAAGGCGCTCCAAGCACACCGCAAGACATTGACGAGCGTCCGCGCCAGCACCGTCACGCAACTCAAGTAGAGCATCGATTGCTAGCTGTAGCTCGCTCTCGATGAGTTGGTGACCCAAGCAAAAATCTCGCTCTTCGACCCCAGCCGCGCCGAGGCAATATACGCGTGGATCGCTCTGTACCGGGTTCGCAAGAATCATATCTTCATACGAGAGGACCTCAATGCTAGGCTGCCGATGACGACTTAAGCGAGCAAGACGGCTCAGTTCCTCTCCCACCGTCAACTCGGCTTCCACCGGATGAAGACCGGCAAACGCTGACATCTGATAAGCACAGTTGACGAGATAGTGGATGTCGGTCTTAGCGATCGCGAAGTCGGGCTGCGGCAGATTCAGCAGCTGTACGTCATAGTCAGTCGACGCAATCATCGCATTAATGCTTCGTCCAAGAGCCTTGACCCCTTCATCTGGCCGTTTACTACCTTTGATCTCGGCAATGCAGTGCGGCAGCTGATCGGCTACAAAATTGCTGACAAGCCCAAGCGGGCGTTTTCGCTGCCCGCGATCAATGCTGTCGGTCAGATGAGAAAATATCTGCTGCGCTCGATAGGACGGCGGCTCCGGCGTGGAAAAGAATAAGCTAGCGACCATTGACGAGCGCGCCCGATTTCATCGAAAGACAGCTTGCATTTCTGCACTTGACCCGTATCTTGCGGCCGGCGAGTAGTCGTGTTTTTCGAGCAGATCGGTTCGCTTGTCTGTTATCCTGCTATCGTTGTACGCGACCCGCTCAAGCACATTGTCGGAGAAAAATTGCAGCGATACAGCGCCCGCGTTGATATTGCCGGCGGCAGTTAATGACAGCACGCCATCGTTCGAGATGCAGACGAGACCCGCCTCTCTTAAGATTTCAAGCTCACGGCAAAAGTATTTTTCAACCGATACTCCAAATTCCCGCTCGAAGCGGGAGAGCAACACTCCGCTGCTTCGCAAGGCAAACATTAACGTTCTGCGCATGAGGTCGTCCTGCGACAGTACAACCCCCTTCCACACTGGCTTCTCGCCTGCCTCAACCCTAGAAAGGTAGCGATCTAAATCTGCCTCGTTGTAGAACTGGCACTGGCTCATGTAACCAAATCCGCCAACCCCAAACGGGACAAGATTATTGTCATTCCAGGAATCGTACTTACGGCGCTGTTGAACGGAGTGTGGCTGCGACCTCTTAGTCCAATAGAAAATCGGCCCGTGGCGATAGCCGAGTTTCGTGAGGATATGTTCTGCCATAAAGTGCATTATGATGCGCTCTTTAGCCCCGGCGAATTGATATCGCCCTCTAGCCAAATGGCGGGCTACGGGGTCAGTCGATTTAAACATCAATGGGAATACATTGAACTTCTCTATGCCCATGTCCAATAGGCCGATAATCGAGTCGTACCAGCTCCGGAGCGTTTGCTGCGGCAGCCCATACATGAGGTCAAGCGACAGATTCTCAACGCCCATCTCATTCAGCAGTTTTACGATTTGTATCACCTCCTCCACACCGTGCCCGCGGTTCAGTATGCGCAAAATACTTCGATCTAGACTTTGAACGCCAAGCACGAAGCGGTTTACCCCACCTCTAAGCAGAGTGGATATGCGATCCGCAGCGTCCGCATGCCTCACAAGAGAGGGATGCAATTCGAAACTTACTTCGGCCCTCGATAAATCAAAGCGCTGATTAGTCATATCAAATAGTGTTTTGAGTTGATGGTTGGTCAAAAACGAGGGAGTGCCACCTCCAAAGAAAGCAGTCTCGACATCTCTGCCAGCAAGCGCCGCATCTGACCAACTCATCTCCTTATTCAAAGCCGCCAAATAACGTTCCACTCGCTCGGAAGATGGATTGATTTCCTTGGCGAAGTGGCAAAAGGTGCAATACTGATTACAGAAGGGGATGTGGAAATAGAGGTCAATTGACGACGCGACCTTATTCAACAACCTTTCGGCATCCAGGTCCCCCATTGCCTTGAGAGGCGGATAGGTGCCGACGAGATAATCGTTGTGCGTATCAAGGTGCAAGTTTCGCGATCTCAACATGTCTAGGTTAATCTCGTACGAACGGTCGATCGCGAATTCCAGGGCCTCCGAATAGCTTGGCGCGTTCATGCTTGGGGTTCCTTAGTTTTCGTGTTTAGGCAAGCCGCGATGGCAGCTGCGGCCACGTCCCATAAATCTCTTCTTTGGCCCGTTACTGAAGCAGCACATCTCGATCAGCGACCTGCATTCGCCTTCCACTCGACCCAGATCAGATCGCACGTCGCGATGCGCACGGCGAGACACGCGGGATGACTACAGATTGTCGAGGACAGGCAGGTGTCGCGGCCAACGCGAATATTCTTCGTGCGTTGCGAAACCTGACGGCACTCAGTGCGGCGCCTCTGTCGTTGATTTGGGTTAATCGAGTAAGTTTCATCTAGCTCCTGCGCCAACGACTGGAAGAGCGGCATAGTCGTGCGGATCCTTTACCATCTCCCAGCAATCGACGTGCCACCAAGCACGTTTGTGCGGGCCTTGCTTGAAGAGTGAAAGCATGTGCTTCGCGCCGCGGCGACGGAATACTTCCCGCCTCGGCGTCGGTTTTCGAACATACGCGTCTTCAACCGGACACGCTGAATACGACACCACCATCGTAGCATCCATCGATTTCGCAGCCGTTTCGATGCGCGTGTCGATCCCGCCCTGAACCGGTTAGGGCCAGAATTGCTTGAAGTGGGCATGACAGCGATAAAGAAGCCCGTAATACGGCGGTGCCAGGGTTTTGGGCCGTTGCCGGCTCTGGCGGCATTTTCCAACTTTCCGGAGCTCCGCGGGCAGTTGGCGAATGGCCTTGGGAATAGCATTACCCCCTGACTTCAGGGGTGTGAGATCAAATGCAAGATCTCTAAGCGGGCCTTATACTCGCCACAGTAAAGAAGCCCGATCCCTCTCGGCGGCCGAGCGGGAAGCCAGCCTCGGAGGAGCGACGCTGCTACACATCGCACCAGCTTCCGTCGGCAGAGGGATGGTGCCGACGGTTCATTTGCGGCGAGGCGTTCGCCGTTAGCTTTGGCCACGGGAAGGCCGATATCCGTTCCAAACGAAATCTAGCTCGCTTCCTTTTCTCGAAACAAGATCGAAGGAATTCAGCCCAACGTTCGCGTCAACAATATCGACAACGGCCTCAGTGTTTCCCTTCACGTAATCTTATGACGGTCCTCAAAGACCATGCTTCGCCGATAAACCCCACGGAAACGGATATTCGGCAATACTTCACCTACTGACTGATCCTGATCCACGACGGAAATGACGTCGAGTATGTGTGCCACTCTGCGCCGCACTGCCAACGACTTCGCCTGCATCTTCGCGATGATTTTGACTGCGATAACGTTCGATCCTGTTGACCACCTTGCAGACGCATTCGAGACCTGCATTCGGCTGCTCCGACAGATCGCGCAGTGAAAGCGCAGTTGAGGTGGACTCAACTATACCGAGGGAGCGGCCGAAAACCTACACGAGGATCTGTCCTTGGTTAGTGAGCACCGATGCAACCTGGGGGCGCTTGTCCACGCCGGGGCCAGCGGGGATGCAACTTGCGCTGCCCGTCTAATGCCGGCTCCACTGGAGATCCGCCCGATTGATGCTCTGAGTAACACCTGAACACGTTCTCAGAGCCAGGCGTTAGTCCGCAATTGTTTTGAGGCTAAGTCAGCAGCTTACACGTTAAGGAGGCCTCCGCACAGTGGTTGCTATTATGCGCACGGCCAATGACGCTCACGTCTCTACGAGAATGCCCTGCGAGCACGCCGGAACATATGAAGCAAGAACGTCGGAAGCATGAGAAGTGGCGGGCCATCAGGACATCTCAGCTTCCCGAATTCTTCCTTGCGCCTTTTCATACACACTGTGACGATATCATTCGCTAAGTCGGAAACATCGCTTTGAAAGCATACAACCTGACGCTACGTGCGATTCAGGTGTCACTTGAAGGTCTTCGCACGAGTTTGTGAGAACTTTCGGCTTACGGATCTGCTCTTCGCTCGTTTTTTGTGCAGGAATCGTCCGTCGCCTTTCGTGCTTCAAGTCTGAGCCGCTTGCGCCTCAGTTTCGCCACGCGGTGGAGATTTGCGAAGCGCTCGGGATCAGCGTCATGACCCGGAGCTGTTCCACAAGTTGCCGGAATGCTTTGACGTTAATAGCAGGTGACTGCAAACGGCTTCACCCGGAGGCGTGAGCGCGCCTAGGGAAAATCATGCGCTTTGATGCCGATCCGGAAGTCAACTCTTGCGTTTTGTGCATCGCCAACGCATATACGCACCACGGTAGCGCGATGCGCTATCGCAGCCCTCCTTGGGCGTTTCCTCCCTGGACTTGGGCCGCTTGTTCATTACAAGCGGCCTCTTTTTCTCAGTCGCCCCTATGGCGACACCCCGGCAATTCTTTCGGAAATTGGCTTGCGCAGGTTGGTTAGACGACCGCCACACTCGCAACGAGTTGCTACACTTTGGCGCGAGCGCCCATAGCCGTCGCATTAACGAGAAGGGCCGAGCGCGATCATGAGAAAGTGGTCTGACGCGCGAGGCAACGCGCCTTCGTGTTGCAGGTCGGCGCCGGGGGTGTTGAGATACGCATTTTGCTCCGGCCGTGATATCAGTCCTTCGCGGTAAAGCCTCCGCGGGCGAATGTTAAAGATGTTTCTCGCATTGATAAGCATCGGAGATATAGGGATGGAAGGGGAAGCCTTTCTTTGGTTGGTCCGGCATGCGGTAGTCGTCAATACTATCGAAGGAACGATCTCGCCTTCGGGCGCTCCGGCCGATCTCAGCGATCGGGCGCATTTGGACGCCGTGCGAAGGCGCTTGCCGCGGGACGCCGCAAGCTATGCGAGTCCGTCTCAACGGACTGTCGATACCGCGCGCGCATTCGAGCTTGATCCGATTCTCGTGCCTGAGTTTCGGGAGCAGGACTTCGGGGATTGGACCGGCCGACGTCACGACGATCTCGCCGCTCTCGGAGAAGAAGGGTACGCCGAGTTCTGGAAGGATCCCGCTCGTTCAAGCCCACCCGGCGGCGAGAGCTTCGAAGATCAAATTGCGAGGGTTCGGGATGGATTTCGTAAAATAGCTGCTGGTCCAGCAACGCTCGTCGTGCATTCCGGCACTATTCGCGCCGCGCTCTGCGTAGCTCTCGATATCACACCGCGAGCAGCGTTGCGCTTCGTAATCGATCCGCTGTCGATCACCCGAATTGATCGGCTACGGCACGATTGGCGGATTGTGTCGGTCAATCAGAATGTCGCGTTATGAGCGATTCGGAATGCTGGCTTGCGCGAAGGTCGCCATGCCGTTGTGCAGAGCGCATGCAAGCCGCAGGATCGGCAATGCAAGCGCGGCGCCCGACCCCTCCCCTAACCTGAGGTCCAGATTGAATAACGGCTGCACATTCAGCGCCTCAAGAACTAGGCGGTGCCCCTGCTCGGCCGATTGATGCGACGATAAGAGAAAGGGCCGACACGACGGATTAAGATGCACCGCCGTCAACGCCGCGACGGACACGATGAAACCGTCGATCAGGATCGGGAGGCGACGCTGTGCGGCGGCGATGATCGCGCCCGTAATAGCAGCAGTTTCAAGACCGCCGACCGCGCACAGGATCCGCTCGGCAGAAGTTCCTGGTCTTGTAAGGTCATGACGAGCCAGCGCTGCATCAATCAGGTGCGCCTTGCGCGCACGGCTGTCTGCATCGATCCCGGTGCCATTGCCGGTCACCTGCTCGGCGCGGATGCCAAGCAGGGCGGCGGCGACTGCCGCAGAAGTCGTGGTGTTGCCGATCCCCATGTCACCAAGGATCAGAAGATCCGGCTCTGCTGAGGCCGCCCGCGCGATAGCGCGCTTGCCGCAGCCGAAGGCGAAGGCGACCTCGCCCAACTCAAGCGCCGCTTCCTTGCTGAAATCCCGGCTGCCCTGGCGCGGCTTGTCTGTCACGACTCCCGGGACGGGCTGTTCGGCGAGCGTTCCGGCATCGACGATTTCCAGACTTAAGCCCAGTTCGCGCGCGAGAACCGAAATTGCTGCACCGCCTGACGCGAAATTCGACATCATCGCGATCGTAACTTCCTGAGGATAGGCCGATACGCCCTGCGCGACGATGCCGTGATCCCCTGCAAAGACGATGATCGGCGCGCGCTCGGCTCGAGGCCGGTCGGTTTGTTGCAGACCGGCCAGCTCGATCGCGAGGTGCTCGAGGCGACCCAGCGCACCGGTCGGCTTGGTGAGCTCGGCCTGACGGGCCAGGGCGGCATCGCGATGGAAGATCGAAACGCCCGGGCACTCCTGGTAGACCCACTCGGGTAGCATGTCGTCCTGCCCTTGGTGATTGTTCAAAATGCCAGCAGCCTTCGTACGAGTGCTACGACACGCGCTTGAGGATGTAGCTATCCATGATCCAGCCGTGCCTGGCGCGTGCTTCCTGTCGGGTGGCAACGATGCCTGGCCCCACTTCTGCGAGCGCACCTGACATGGTGATTTGCCGGGGCATCCCGAGATAGGCGCCCCACCAGATATGTAGTCCGTTCGGATCGAGCCACTGGAACGCGGCACCCCCATCGAGCATGACGACCACGGTGTCGGTGCCGGACGGCCAACCGCCTTCGCGCAGCCGCCGTCCGGTGGTGACGAGAAAAGGCTCCCCAATGTCGTTCAGCGGCAGTGAATGTGCGGCGCAAAGCGCCTGGATCGACGTGATGCCCGGGACGACCTCGATCATCGGCAACGGATCAAGCTTTCGTGCGATCCGCAAGCTCGAATCGTATAGCGAAGGATCGCCCCAAATCAGCAGGGCAACGCGCCCGCAATCACCGAGATGCGCCGCAATCGCTCGGGACCAGCTCACTGCGACGGCGTCGTGCCATTCGTCCACTCCCTTGCGGTAGCCCTCCTGCGCCGTGTCGCGAATGGGCAGGTCGAACTCGGCAACGCGCGTACGGCTGTTCGTCAAGGCTTGCGCGCAAATCAGCCGGCGCAGGTCGGCGAGATCGGACTTTACCGGGCCCTTGCGCGGAATCAGCACCAGGTCAGCCGCATTGATTGCGCGGATCGCAGCAAGCGTGAGCTGCTCGGGATCGCCGCAGCCAATGCCTATCAGGGAGAGTGTCAGCATCGCGTTATGAGTCGGGGCGGCCGCGACTTGCGACCGCCCTTAGGCCATCTCAGGCGGCGTTGTGAAGCCGATAAGTAACAAGACCATCGGCCGTCACAGCTCTCAGTGATTTCGCCAGTGCCAGCACGGCTAGATCGGCCAGCGGCTCAATTACTATGACGAGCGCGTAGGAAGCGGCGAAAGACGCGATGGAGGCGAGGTTCTCGGCCGCAAAGCCCGCACCATACAGCGCCCAGAAGGCGACCCACGCCACGATTCCGGATTGATAGGCGGTCGAAAGCGCAAGTGCCTGCCGATACTGCAGGTCAACATAGGCGGTGTTGCGAGGAATGATCCGCCCGGCCAGCGCCTGGATCGCAAACAAAGGCACCAGCAGCGTAGTCACGTTCATACCATATTGCGGCAGGTCGGTCGGCACGAAGAACAGCCCCTGCAGCAGAAGACCAAGCGCCAGGCCGAACGCGGCTGGCGCTGCGCCGAACAGGAGAAACAGCGTCGAGCCGAGAATGAAATGCACCTCCGAGACCCCCATCCGGAAATGCGGCAGGAGTTCGAAGAACGAGAAAACCAGGACCGTTGTTGCGATGGTGCGCACCGCGAATGAAACAACCCCCTGCTCGCGCACGGTTTCGACCGTGAGCTTGAGAGCGCAGCCGCCGGCAACGGCACCCGTCGCGTAACTCAGCATGAGCTTGGCGCCCGTAACGGTACCTGGTTCGATATGCATGACTTACGTCCCTTCTGCCGTCACACCCGACGGCGCTGGTGTTAAGAATTGCAGGGCCGGTCTCCTCGCTCGCGGTTCGAAACGGGTCCTGGCTTCCCAAGCTTGACGGCCCAGTGGCGGATCGGAGCCCCTCACCGCTTACAGGCGCGGGCGCGGCCGGAGCTTTGGGCGCCGCATTCACGTCCGCCCTTGCCCGTTCCCGATTATGCTCCGGCGCTTTGCTCCGCTTCGAGCACCATGCCTGCTCTGTGTGCTCCTTCCGAGGAGACGTCAAGGGGCTGGCGAGATCGGGCGACGGCATCATCATAAAGTCTCTCCCGCCAGCGCGCCGAAAAGAATGACCGCCGCCGTCGTTGCGGCGGTCGCTTGCGCGAGCTGCTCTGCGAGCTGTGCAATCGTGGTGCGGACAATCCGCTCCTCGGCGCGGCCCAGAGACTCCGCAAATAGCGCCGGCGTGTCGGGAGCCATGCCGTGCTCTATCAGCTTTGCCGCGAGCGCCGGGAATGTGCGCTTGCCCATATAGACCGCGGTCGTCGATTCCGGATCGGCCAGTGCCGCCCAATTGAGATTCGCGGGCAACCGCCCGGTGACATCTGCGCCGGTCACGAACTGGACGCGGCGCGAGGTGCGCCGGCGGGTGAGTGGAATGCTGGCGCGCGCTGCCGCAACGTAGGCTGAGGTGACGCCTGGAATGATCTCGTAGTCGATGCGCGCCGCGCGCAGCGCCTCGATCTCTTCTTCAAGCCGGCCGAAGATGCCGGCGTCTCCCGATTTCAAACGTACAACGCGGGCGTTTGCGGCGGCGCAGTCGATGAGCAGCCGGTTGAGGTGCTCCTGTTTGGCTGAGGGCCGGCCCACACGCTTGCCAACCGCTACCAGATTGGCCCCGGCTCGGGCGTAATCGAGGATCGCGCCCGAGGCAAGGTCGTCATACAGCACGACATCAGCAGCGCGCAGACGCGCAGCCGCCTTGAGCGTCAGGAGCTCGGGATCGCCTGGGCCGGCCGAGACAAAGGAAACAAAGCCGCTCACCTGTCCTCCGCAATGAGGTGGAAGAACGTGCCGGTGGCGTAGCCGCGTCGCGAGCCCGTCTCCGCAACGACCGCGCCAGTCGCGTCGCGCACGATAGCCAGAGGTGTATCGGGCTGCGAGACAATCGTGGAGTAATGGAATTCATGGCCGCGCAGGAGCGCTCTGGCCTGATATCCGGGCATCGGCAGAGCGAGTTCCGCAAGTCGATAGCCCAGATGCATGCGACGTTGGGCAAAACTCGTCTCCAGGCCGAGCAGTCCGGTCATCTCGTGGCGTGTGCCGCCACCCTCGGTCAAGGCGGTGCCCAGCACCATGTAACCGCCGCATTCGCCATGCACCGGCCGTGTCTCAGCAAAGGATTTTAGCGCACGGCGGAATTGGCGATTTGCCGCGAGTTGGCCGGCGTGCAATTCCGGATAGCCGCCGGGCAGCCAGCAGACGTCGGCACTGTCATCAGGACCCTCGTCGGCGAGCGGCGAGAAGGTCGCGATCTCGGCACCGGCGGCACGCCAGGCCTCCAGCATGTGCGGATAGACGAACGAGAATGCGCCGTCGCGCGCCAGAGCGATGCGCTGGCCGGGTGGCTTGACGCTCGGGCCGTGTGCGGCGCATGGCGCCGTCGAGGCGCATGCCGCCGATTGCAACACTGCATCGAGATCGACATGCTCGGCGACGAAGCGGGCGGCTTCCGCGATCAGGCCGTCGACCTCGCCCTGCTCCTCAGCCTGCACCAGGCCAAGATGCCGCTTCGGCAAGCTGATCGCGGCGTGGCGGGGCAACGCCCCGAACACGGCAATGCCGGCGCCTGCCATGGCACGGCGCACCAGGTCCTCGTGCCGGGTGCTGGCGACGCGGTTGAGAACGACGCCGGCAAGACGCACGCCTGCGCGGAAATCGCGCAGTCCCGCAGCCACCGCCGCGGCGGTTTGCGCCTGTCCGGAGGGATCGATCACAAGCAGGACCGGCCAGCCCATCATCTCGGCGATATCGGAGGTAGCGCCGGTCCCCGAGAGGCCCCGTGTGGCAACGCCGTCGAATAAGCCCATCGAACCTTCGGCCAGAACGAGATCCGCATTCGCACCGCGCGAAGCGAGCGCCTCGATCGCTTCGCGGTGCATGGCCCAGCTGTCGATGTTGACGGAGGTGCGCCCCGCGGCGGCCGCATGAAAGGCGGTATCGATATAATCGGGCCCGCTCTTGAAGCACTGGACCTTCAGCCCGCGATCGCGATAGGCGCGCGCCAACGCCAGCGTCAGCGTCGTCTTGCCGACACCGGATGCAGGCGCGGAGATGACGAGGCTCGCCGTCATCACGAGCCTTCCGGAAAGCGCGGCGTCGGCCCGAGCGGCCGATAGCGGCGGTCATAGTCGACGGCATACAGGCGGCTCTCTCCGAAATCTTCCGAACCCAGTGTGCGGCCAACCAGAATAACGGCCGTGCGCTCGAGCTCGGTGCTTACAGCAGAATCCAGCGTACCGAGCGTAGCGCGAATGATGCGCTGATCCGGCCAGCTTGCGCGCCAGACTATTGCGACCGGGCAGTCTCCTCCGTAGTGCGGCGTCAGCTCATCAATTACCCTAGAAAGCAGATGGATCGAGAGATGGATGGCGAGCACCGCACCGGTCGCGGCGAAGGTGGCGAGCTTCTCGCCTTTCGGCATCACGCTCGCCCTGCCCGGCATCCGCGTCAGGACGACCGATTGCACAAGACCTGGCAGCGTGAGCTCAGCCTCGATCGCGGCCGCGGCGGCGGAAAAGGCCGGCACGCCGGGCGTGATTGAATAGGAGATTTGAAGCGCGCGCAGGCGGCGCAATTGCTCGCCCATCGCCGACCAGATCGAGAGATCCCCGGAATGTAGCCGTGCGACGTCCTTGCCCTTATGATGCGCGGCGACGATCTCCGACATGATGTCGTCGAGCGACAGCGGCGCGGTGTTCACGATCCGTGCATCCTTTGGGCAATGGGCAAGAACGCCCTGGGGTACGAGAGAGCCGGCATAGAGGCAGACCGGACAGGCGGCAATCAGATCGCGACCGCGCAAGGTGAGCAGATCAGCTGCTCCCGGTCCGGCGCCGATGAAGTGCACCGTCATTCGGCGTCTCCTTCCGCGATCGCTGCGGTCGCCGTCCGATCCTGCGAGAGGGCCCGCGTCGAAACAAGGCGCGCACCACGGCCGGCGACCGCAAGCGCCGCGGCTTCGGCGACGGAGCCCGTACCGAACTTCGCCTTGATGGATTCTGACTGTGTGGGCGTGGCAATGCCGGCCAGGACATCGGCCGAAACAGGCCGGATCGGCACGTTGAGTTCGCGCGCCAGCAATTTGAGCGCGGCGGTTTCGGCCTTGTCGCTGACCGTTGCAACTGCCGCGAGATCTTCAGGACCGCCCGCGGCGGCGAGAGCTTCGCGCAGCGCAGCCAGTGTGACCTCCCGCTTGAACCCCAGACCTGCGACTTTCACTTGACTGCACTCCATTGCACGACCGGCCGCACCGCTTCCCAGGAGCGGTAGCGGCCGAGGTGACCCGCATGCGCAATCTCGATTCGCATCAACTCGCCACCGTGGCGTTGATGAAGGTCCGAGAGTAGCGCCTCGGTCTCCAGCGTGACGGCATGCGCAACTAACCTCACTCTCGGCTCAATGCGCGACCACACCGCATCGAACATCCTGGCGTCGAGCCCTCCGCCGATGAAAACGGCTTGCGGTGTCCCAAGGCCCGAGAGGATATCTGGCGCTATTCCCTCAACGATGGCGATCCGATGCGTCAGACCGAAGGTTGCCGCGTTGCCGCGGATATTCGCTACGCGATCAGCCCGCGCTTCGACGGCGATCGCCGTGCCACCACAGAGAGCCCATTCTACCGAGATCGAACCTGAACCGGCGCCAATGTCCCATAATCTGTCGCCGCATCTCGGCGCCAGCGCCGAAAGCGCGAGCGCGCGCATCGGCCGCTTGGTGAACTGGCCGTCATGCACGAAGAGCGCGTCCGAAAGGCCGGAGCTACGCGGAACGCCGTGCGGTCCATTGGTTTCCAGCGCAACTGTCACCGGACCCGCGCCGCTATCGGCGGCGTAGCTGTCGGCCCGATATTGCGCCACGGATTCGCGGGCACCGCCGAGCGCGGTGAGCGTCCACAGCCGTGAATCGCCCCAGCCGCGCGCCGTCAACCATTTGGCCAGATCTCCGGGCGCCTTGTCGTCGCGCACGAGACAGATAATGCGCGCTCCACGTGTCAGATGCGGCACCAGGCGTTCGAATGGCGCCGCGTGGAGTCCAAGACAGACGACAGATTCGAGCCGCCATCCGAGCCGCGCCGCAGCAAGTGAGAATGTCGAGGGCGCAGGATGCGCAATCCATTCGCTCTTGCTGAGCCGTTCCGCGAGACTGGCTCCTACGCCGTACCAGGATGGATCGCCCGAGGCGAGCACCACCGTCGGACGGCCGCGGCAGGTCAGGACGCAATCTGTCTCGAACGGCACCGACCAGGGACGGCCGCGGTCGGCAATCCCTGCCAGCGCGAGATGCCGTTCGCCGCCAAACACCGTCTCGGCTTCCGCAAGCGCCTTTCGGCTTGCATCCGAGAGGCCGGCAAGGCCATCTTCGCCAATGCCGATAATCGTCAGCCAGGGATCATGCATGATGCGCGCCCTCATTCTGGGCGGAACAAGCGATGCCAATCTGCTCGCGGACGCTGTGGCGCGCGCGGGGTGTAATGCGATCTATTCCTATGGAGGTCGCACCCGCGCCCCGGCGAACCAGCCGCTGCCGACCCGCATCGGGGGGTTCGGCGGCGTGAATGGCCTTGCCGAGTTCATTCGACGCGAGGGAATAACGCACCTTGTCGATGCAACCCATCCCTTCGCGGCCGAGATGAGCCGCAATGCGGTTGCAGCGTGCGAGACGACCGGAACACCGCTGATCGCGCTCGAGCGCGCACCCTGGGCAAAAGAGGCCGGGGACACTTGGATCGAGGCCGCGGATATCACCTCGGCTGCCGCAGTGTTGCCGAACAATCGCGCGCGGGTATTTCTTGCGATCGGACGGCAGCACATCACAGCTTTCAGCGCCAGGCCGCAGCACGCCTACACTTTGCGGTTTGTCGATCCTCCCGATCGACCACTGCCATTTCCGGATGTCGATGTCATTGTGTCGCGCGGACCATTCACCCTCGCCGGCGAATTGGAGATGATGCGCGCGCGCGGCATCGAATGGGTTGTTGCCCGCAATGCCGGTGGAGCGGGCGCGCGTGCCAAGATCGACGCTGCGCGCGAGCTCGGCCTTCCCGTCGTGATGCTCAAGCGGCCCGAATTGCCTGACAGGCCGCGGGTCGAAAGCGTGACGGAGGTCATGCATTGGCTCCGTCATCGGGCATGCCTCGGTGCATAGACCCAGCGGCCGACGCGGCGCGTTGCTGAATTGCCTACGATGACAAGGGTTCGCATGTCGGCCATCTCGGGCCGTGCCTCGCGCAGCATCACCGTTTCAATTCGCTCCGCGGCCGTGCTGACCGCATGGGCAAAGATCACGAGGCGTTCGCCCCAACCTGCCTCCTTCAGAACCGAGAGCGCGCGTCCAAAACCATCGGGCCGGCTCACTGAGCGCGGATTGTACATCGCGATCGCAAAGTCAGCTTCGGCAGCAAGCCGCAAGCGCTTCTCGATCATCGGCCACGGCTTCAGATTATCGGAGAGATTGATCGCGCAAAAATCGTGGCCGAGCGGCGCGCCGGCGCGCGCGGCCGCTGCCAGCATTGCAGTTACGCCGGGCAGAACGCGGATTGCAAGCCCCTGCCATTGCGGCGAGACTTCAAGGGCTTCGAATACAGCCGCTGCCATGGCGAAAACACCCGGGTCGCCGGACGAAACCATGACAACGCGGCGTCCCTTCGATGCCAGCTGCAAGGCATCGTTTGCGCGCTGCAACTCCATGCGATTGTCTGATGGATGTAGCGTCAGTCCTTCACGCGGTTGCACCCGCGCGACATAGGGCGCATAGCCCACGACGTCGGTCGCGGCGGCGAGCGCGGCGGAGACTTCCGGCGTGACTAGCGCCTGGTCGCCCGGCCCAAGTCCCGCGATGGTCAATATGCCCGTCATTCGGCCGCCTCCATCCGGCGTCCCTGCCCATGCACGAGTACGATCGCGAAATAGGGACACTCGGTCTCGTCCAGGTCCCTCAGCCGCACGACGCGCTCACCCGGCATGGTGCCGCGTTCGATCAGCCATGCCTCGCCAAGGCGGCCGGCGGCGGCAAGCGCGCGGCGCACCTTCTTCAGATTGCGCCCGGTCTTCATGATGACGAGCGCATCGGAATTGCGCGCGCGTTGCTCGAGCTCGTGTTCCGATAGCGTACCCATCAGCACCGTCATCACATCTTCGCCGAGGGCGATCGGCAGGCCGACCGAATTCCAGCAGCCAGCCATGCCGGGAATGCCGGCGATCACCTCGATTTCGACGCGGGCCTGCAGACGTGCACGCAGGTGCATGAAGGAGCCGTAGAAGTAGGGATCGCCCTCGCAGAGAATGACGACGTCGAATGCGCGGGCAAGCCGCGCAAGACGCTCCGCCCACTCGTCGTAGAAGCCTGCAAGGAGGCGAACATATTCCGGACGGTCGAAGGCGATCTCCGTCGTGACCGGATACTCCATCGGATATTCGCAGACGTCCTTTGCCAGTAGTCCCTCGACGATGCGGCGCGCCTGGCCGGGCCGTCCCTTCTTCCGGAAATAGGCAACGTGCTTGGCCGCACGGACCTCACGATCGGCGCGCACGCTCATGAGGTCCGGATTTCCTGGCCCGAGGCCGCAACAGATGATGCGCCCCATGGCTATTCGCTCCGGCTCGCCAGCGCGTTCACGGCGGCGACCGTGATCGCCGAGCCGCCAAGGCGTCCCTCGACCGTCAGCGCCGGCGCAGGCTGGTCAGCCATTAGCGCAACCTTGGCTTCAGCCGCGCCGACAAAGCCGACCGGACAACCAATGATCGCCGCAGGTCTTGGACAGTTGCGATCCTCCAGCATGTTGAGCAGGTGAAATAGCGCGGTCGGCGCATTGCCAATAGCGACGATCGCGCCGTCCAGATGCGGCCTCCACAATTCCAGCGCTGCGGCTGAGCGGGTATTGCACATGGATTGCGCGAGGGAGGGAACCGCGGGATCGTCAAGCGTACAGATGATGGCGTTGCCGGCCGGCAGGCGCGCACGCGTAATTCCCTCCGACACCATGCGTGCGTCGCAGAGGATAGGCGCGGCGTTCTGAAGCGCAGTCCGCGCGATGCGCGCCATGCCGGGCGTGAAGCGGATGCAGGATTCGAGACTGACCATGCCAGCGGCATGGATCATGCGAACGACGACCGGCTCCTCGTCGGCCGAAAAGCGCTCAAGGTCCGCCTCGGCACGGATGGTGGCGAAGGATTGACGGTAGATCGCCGCACCATCGGTTTCATAGACGTGCGGCATCAGCGCGCTCCCGTTAGAACGGAAGGATCCGCGATCATTCGGCCCGCGCTTACTCCACGCTGGCTAGGCGTATCCCGCGTTGAGCCGCTGCGGATGACATCAAATCCCTCGCGGGTCGCAACAAGGGTGAGCGCGGCAGCCGCCGAATGGGCACAGCCTTTGGCACAGCCAGAGACGTGAAGCCTCTCGTCCGCGGCAATATGCGGCGCAAGCGCGGCTGCAAGCGCACGAGTATCGGAATGCGCCTCACAGCAGGCGGGCGCACCGCTGCAGGCGACGACGCGCAGAATGGGATCGTCCGCTTGGGTGACAAGGCCCTCGCAGTGGGGCATTTCGCGCAATTCTTCCGCCACAATCATGCGCCAGGGCGTCATCCGTAATCCTTGCGAGCATCCGGCAAGATGGCTGAGCGCGGCATGTGTCAGCTGTCCGAAAGCCGCAGCGACCATCGCGCCTTGCGGATAAAGTCCGGGACGCGGCTCCGCGGTCATGCAAGCCGGCTTGAGGTTGCCACGAAGCGCGTCGGGCAGTTTTGCGCCAGCCCCGACATGCGCTCTCATTCGCCCTCTGCCCTCCCTGGCTCCGCCCGAATCGACGAACCACTCGGCAAGCGCGAGCGCAACGCTTACCGCTTCTGTCCGCGAGACGGGGCGACCATGCTCCGCACCGTCGGCACGCACGATCAGCTCTCCCGCGATGCTGCGCTCGATGCGGATGTCGGCGGAGGCGCCGGCCAGCACGGGCTCTGTGCTGCAATCAACGGCGAAGCCGAATTTTGTTGGCAGGCCGGGCGGTCCCATCACAAGCCCGTGTTCAAGTTCTGCTGCGAGAAAACAGGTATCGTCACTTTCGCTCCAGAAGGGCGTGACAAGGATGTTGCGCCGCGCTTCCGAGTCCGGATCGGGATCGAGCAAGTGCAGCCGTGATAGTTCCTCGATCAACGGCCGATGACCTTGATCACTGACACCCCTGATTTGCAGGTTGGCCCGGCTGGTCAGATCGATCAGGCCGTTGCCGTAGCACTCGGCCAGCACCGCAATTCCCGCTGCCTGCTTCGCATCGAGCCGGCCACCGTGCGGCCGGATGCGAACCACGAGCCCATCCCCCGACCGCATCGGCCGTAAGGCGCTGGGGCACCAGCCCTTGATCGCAACAGCGCTCATGAAGCCTCCCGCAGCGCGGCCGCAATCGAATTGCGCCGTGTCCTCCAGAGCGAAGCGTGATGCAAACGGGTGAAGCAAGTCTCGATCGCCGCGAGCGCCGCCGGATTCTCGCGCGCCATGAAAGTGCGCACGTTGTCGCTGCCAAGCGTTGCGTCGTAGTAGAGATCGAAGAGATGCGTGGGCACCGCATCGGCAAGATGTGCAAAGCTGGCCATATGCTCTAGCGTGGCAGCGATTTCCGCCGCGCCCCGAAAGCCGTGGCGCATCATGCCGGCGATCCATTTTGGATTCGCCGCACGCGCACGCACGACGCGCGAAATTTCCTCGGTCAACGAGTGAGCACGCGGCTGATCGGGATGTGTCGCGTCGAGGTGGTAGAGCGATGGTGTGGCCGCGCCCAGGGACGCCGCCGCGGCCGCAAGGCCCGCCTCATGCACGGCATAGTCTGCGGCGAGCAGCAGATCCGTTTCCGGCAGGTCCTGCACATGGACGAAGGCATTAGCGGCGACGAGCCGTGCCTCGACACCTGTGCGATCAGGCCGCATCGTGCCGTCGGACGCGAATGCCCAAGATGAAGCCGACAGCCAGGCTTCACCGGCCGCGTTGCGCGTCCCCGCCGTGAAGACATCCGGCATCGATGCCATACCGACACCGTACTGCCCCGGACGGGGTCCAAACACACGCGCCGCGCGATGACGATAGGGATTTTCGTCGCCCTCCTCATCGCGTTCCGAAAGCGCTTGGGTCGCTGCCTCGAACAATTGCGCAAGAGATGAAAAGACGTCGCGAAACAGTCCCGACACGCGAAGCGTCACGTCGATGCGCGGCCGACCAAGAGCCGCTGGTGCGATGATCTCATAACCCGACACCCGGCCCGATCCGTGGTCCCAGCACGGCGCGATGCCTGCCAGGTGCAGGGCCATCGCGAAATCCTCGCCTGCGGTGCGCATGGTGGATGATCCCCAGAGATTAACCAGCAGCCCCCTCGGCCAGTCGCCGTGATCCTGCAGGTGACGGCGCAGCAATTCCTCGGCGAGCTTGATCCCCTGCACATGCGCGGACGGTGTCGGCACTGCGCGGGGATCGACGGCGAACAGATTGCGTCCGGTCGGAAGCACATCGCGCCGCCCGCGATAGGGCGAGCCTGCCGGCCCCGGAGCAACGCGCCTACCAGAGAGAGCGTCAAGCAGCGCGCCCTTCTCCGCCTCGCCGCAAGCCCCGCGGCCGAACACATGCAGGCCATCGCCGAACTGGCTTTCCTTGAGGTCGCAGACAAAGCGATCGATCCGGGGAATTGCCTCAGCCGCCGCAGCCGAGGCGCCAAGCCCGAGATCCTCTTCCAGTCCCGCGGCACGCGCTTCATCGCGAATCGACGCGATTAGGCGCTGGCGGCGCGCCGGATCGAGACCATCGGCCGTCGAATATTCATCGAGCAGTTGCTCGAGCCGGCGCAGGCCTTGAGGCAACGCCGCCCGAGCCAATGGTGGCGGCAAATGCCCAATCGTGACGGCGCCGATGCGCCGCTTGGCCTGCGCGGCCTCGCCGGGATCGTTGACGATGAAGGGATAGATCACGGGCATGTCGCCGATCAGCGCTTCAGGCCAACAGGCAGCGGACAGCGCCACGGACTTGCCGGGCAGCCATTCCAGCGTTCCGTGAGCGCCCATATGGACGACCGCGTCGACCTTTTGCTGCCTGAGCCAAAGATAGAATGCGACATAGGCGTGGCGAGGCGTGCGGGAAAGATCATGATACTCGGCGTCACGATTGGTAACATCACTGCGTTCAGGCTGAACGGCGATAATCGCCTTGCCACACTGGATCGCTGCGAAATGAAATTCGCCACCACGACAGGCGGGATCGTTCTCCGGCGCGCCCCAGGCGCGCGCAAGGTCATCCTGTAATGGGCGTGAAAGCCTCGCCAGTTCCGTGCGGTAATCCGCAACGCTAAAGATCAATTCCTCCCGCTGGAGAGTTTCACCGAACGCTCCCGCAGCTTTCACATCGTAACCAGCAGCTTCGAGATCGGAGAGCAGCGTTTCGACCGAAGCGAGCGCGTCGAGCCCAACCGCATGCGCGAGCTGGTGCGGACGGCCCGGATAGTTCGAGAGCACAATCGCCAGCCGCTTCACGCCTGCCGGCTTGTCCGCGAGCCTGTGCCAGGCTACCACCCGATCCACGACCGAACCGACACGTTCGTCGTCAGGCCTGTGCGCCAGATGCGCAAATTGCAGATCGGGATCGCGCTCACCCGCCGACTTGAAGCTGACCACGCCCGCAAATAGCCGGCCGTCAATCTCCGGCAACGCTACATGCATCGCCAGATCGCCCGGTGAGAGACCGCGAAGCGACTCTGCCCAATCCTCGCGCCGGGCCGTCGACAACGCAACCTGGAACACCGGACAGGAGGCGGCATCGAAAGGCGTCGTGCCGTCGTCGGCGGCCGCAGAGAAGGCGGTTGCATTGACGATCACTGCAGGCGGGGATTGCTCGAACTGCCCCTTCAGCCAATCCGTTACACCGGCGGCCTTTAGCGATGTGACGAAGACGCCATAGGCATCAAAACCCTTTTGCCGCAGTGCTGTGATCAGTGCGTCGACCGGGGCGGTATCTGCCGAGGTGAGATAGGAACGATAGAATGTGATCAGCGCGCGCGGGTGGCAGGAATTTCGCAGCACCGCGATTGCGCCCCGATCTGGATCGTAAAAACCGATCTCGGAGATTTCGATCTCGCCGACTACAGGCCCCGCATAAAGTCCCGAGGCCAATGCAAGCTGGGCGATTGCCGCCTGCGCCGCCATTGCTCCGCCCTTGTCGCATAATGCCTTCAGCCGTCCGAGCGTCAAGGCAGGCAATGTTGAGAGCGCATCCAGCCGCGGGTCGTCGCGACCATCACCTGGCAGCACCGCGAGCGCGATGTCGCGGTCCTTGGCCAATTGATGCAGGGCAGCCAGTCCATATGGCCAGTAGGACTCGCCACCGATCAGGCGCACCAGTACGCCGCGCGCATGCGATAGCGTCCGCTCGATATAGGTATCGACCGAAAGCGGATGACGCAGTTCCGCAAGGTTCGCGAGCCTCAGCGACGGCAGGCAAGTACGCCCACGCTGCCAGCCGGACGCGAACGCGGCGAGATCGCTATCCGAGAACGAGAGCACGACAAGGTCGGCCGGGTCCTGGCCGAGATCCCTAGGGATCGCGGTCTCCTCAAGACCGCGGCTCTCGCGAAATACGACGTGCATCAAAGACCAAGTCCCACCCTGATGGCAGCCTCGTCGATATTGTCGTGTTCACCAATCAGAACCAGCTTCGATCGCCTGGGCCGCGTGCCCCAAGCCATATCGAACTGATACCGCACCCGCTCGCCAACTGATTGCAGCAACAATCGCATCGGCTTGCCCGCGACCGCGATATATCCCTTAGCGCGCAGCACATTCTGCTCACGCGCAAGTCGCTGGATCGATGCGACCAGCGCTTCGATATCGGCAACTTCCGGGAGTTCGACGACAACGGAGGCAAAATCGTTGTGTTCGTGCTCGTCCTCGCCGTCGTGGTGCGACGGGCGCGCGGCGAGATCGTCTTCCGCTGCCGCTTCGAGACCAAGGATGATACGCGCATCGACTGCGCCGTCGACGACCGCCAGCATCGGCACGCGACGCGGCATTTCGGCGCCAATCGCCGCCTTGGCCGCTTCAAGTCCTTGAACGCCGGCAAGATCCGCCTTGGTGAGCAGCACGATATCCGCGCACGCGATCTGATCCTCGAACACTTCCGACAGCGGCGTCTCGTGATCGAGGTTTTCATCGGCCGCACGCTGCGCTTCCACCGCAACGGGGTCTGGCGCAAATCGGCCGGCCGCCACAGCCTCGGCATCCGCCAGCGCGATCACGCCGTCGACGGTGATCCGCGAGCGGATCTCCGGCCAATCGAACGCCTTGAGCAGCGGCTTTGGCAAGGCCAATCCCGATGTCTCGATCAGGATATGGTCGGGCTTCACGCGGCGCGAGAGCAGCTGCTCCATGGCGGGAATGAAGTCATCGGCCACCGTGCAGCAAATGCAGCCATTGGCGAGCTCGACGATGTTCTCGGCGGGACAATTGACATCCGCGCAGGATTTCAGGATCTCTCCGTCCACGCCTTCACTGCCGAACTCGTTGACGAGCACCGCAAGCTTCTTGCCATTCGCGTTGGCGATCAGGTGCTGGATCAGCGTCGTCTTGCCCGAACCGAGAAAGCCGGTGACGACCGTGACCGGAACCTTGGCGAGCGTGTTCATTCTGCGGGCTCCGGCAGGATGGTGATGGGTGGAATACGGGCAAGCGATTGTTTGCGGAAGATCTCCGGCCGGCTGCGCCACGGCACGATGCCGTCGGGCGCCGCCGCATAGGCCGCAGCTCCAGCAACTACGTCCGGCGCGTTTGCATCGGATAGGCGTCCGTAGACATAGGACCAGCGTCGCGGCGCGCTGAGAGCAATCGAGCAGCCCTGGCTGCAGGCGGACAGGCACTCGACCGGAACGACGCTGACGCCTTCGGGCACGCCAGCCTGAAGGATGGCGCTATGCAGACGGGCGCCCGGCGCGGTCTCGCCTTCCCTCAAGGATTGGCCGGCACGGCAGGTGATGCAGACATGAAGCGTGACGGTCATCGCCCTCCTCGACGTTTTGGCGGAGGCGATGAGGCGCACGAACCATAGACATAAGGGTTCGTTGCCGTCGCGGAGCACCCCGTCCGCCGGTCTCAAGTCTCTGCGCTGGCAGGTCTCCCGGCTTGCGGAGCAGGTTTTCCCTTCGATCTCCGCCTTCCCAACCCTGACGGGTCAGTGGCTCTTGAAGATCTCTCCGGTCACGGTCGCGGGGGCGGCTGCGTTTCAGGCTCAAGCTTTCAAGGCCAGAGTCCTATCGCATTCCCTCTTCGCCTGTCGTAGGACAGGAACCAACGCCACCCCACCATTTGCCCAAGCGTGCAACTTGTCAAGCCAAAGGAGCGTGCCGATGACTTCCGAACCTGATGCCGCTGAGGATGAAACCGTGACCTCCGAGGCCTCGCTGGACGCCCGTCATGCGGACAAAATGGCGAAGAAAAAAGCAGCGCGCGACCGGATGATGGCCGCCAAGAGCAGCGAGAAGGGACTCATCATCGTCCATACCGGCGCGGGCAAGGGGAAATCCTCCTCGGCTTTTGGCATGATCATGCGGTGCGTCGCGCATGGCTTTTGCTGCGCCGTCGTGCAGTTCATCAAGGGTGCGTGGGAAACTGGCGAGCGCCGCCTGCTGACCGGACATTTTGGTGAATTATGCCAATTCCACGCGATGGGTGAAGGCTTCACCTGGGAAACACAGGACCGCGCCCGGGACATCGTCGCGGCGCGCGCTGCATGGGAAAAGGCCAAGCAGCTGATCGCCGATGAAGCCTTGCGCATGGTCGTTCTCGACGAGATCAACATTGCGCTTCGCTACGACTATCTGGAGATCGGAGAAGTGGTCGAGTTCCTGAGCAATTCAAAGCCGCCGATGACGCATGTCGTCCTCACGGGGCGCAATGCCAGGCAGGAATTGATCGATGCCGCCGACCTCGTCACAGAGATGACGCTCGTGAAGCATCCCTTCCGATCCGGCATCAAGGCGCAGCCCGGCGTCGAGTACTGACGAATCAACCGCGGAATCCAATTCGATGGCGCTCGCATTGATGATCCAAGGTGCGGGATCGGACGTGGGCAAGTCGCTCATCGTTGCCGGCCTTGCGCGCGCCGCGACTCGGCGCGGCTATCGGGTGCTGCCCTTCAAGCCGCAGAACATGTCGAACAATGCGGCCGTGACAATCGACGGTGGCGAGATCGGACGCGCGCAGGCATTGCAGGCGCAGGCCGCAGGTGTCGAGCCGCACACCGACATGAATCCCGTCCTGCTCAAGCCGGAGACAGATGTTGGCGCCCAGATCATCGTGCAGGGACGGCGCGTGGCGACGCTGCGAGCCCGCGCGTACGCTGCGATGAAGTCATCGCTGATGGAGCCGGTCCTCGAAAGTTTCGGACGCCTGAAGGATCGTGCCGATCTTGTTCTGGTCGAGGGCGCCGGCAGCCCAGCCGAAGTTAATCTGAGGAGCGCCGATATCGCCAATATGGGTTTTGCCCGCAAGGCCGACGTGCCAGTCGTGCTGGTCGGCGACATCGATCGCGGCGGTGTGATAGCGCAGCTCGTCGGCATTAAGACCGTGCTAGATGCAGACGATGCGGCCATGATCCGCGGCTTCGTCATCAACAAGTTCCGCGGCGATCCGACGCTGTTTGACAACGGCTACCGGCTGATAGAAGCACGCACATCCTGGCGGGGATTTGGGGTTCTCCCCTATTTCGCCCGCGCTAGCGAGCTTCCGGCTGAAGATGCGCTGGGGCTTGCTGACGCCCGCAAGGTAGGCAAGTGCAAGATTGCCTTTCTCGCGCTGTCGCGGATCGCGAACTTTGACGACCTCGATCCGCTGAAGCTCGAGCCTGATGTCGACCTTGTGATGGTCCGGCCTGGAGAGGCAATCCCGGGCGACGCAAAACTCGTGATCCTTCCCGGCTCGAAGTCGACACGCGGCGACCTCACCTTCCTGCGCGCGCAAGGTTGGGACATCGATCTTCTCGCGCATCATCGTCGCGGCGGCCATGTGCTCGGCGTCTGCGGCGGTTACCAGATGCTCGGACGCAGTGTGGCGGATCCGACAGGAATCGAGGGACCGGCGGGAGAAACGCCCGGCCTCGGACTTCTCGACGTGACGACGGTGATGACGTCAAAAAAGACTCTCACGCGCGTTGCGGCGGTCCATGCCGCGACGGACCGGCCGATCGAGGCTTACGAGATTCACATCGGGCATACCGACGGGCCGGACCGTGCACGGCCATTTGCTTTGGTTGGCAGCGCGCCGGAAGGCGCAGTTTCCAGCGACGGACGCGTGTACGGTAGCTACCTGCACGGCCTGTTTGCTTCAGACAATTTCCGCAGCGCATTTCTCGCGCAACTGGACATTCCGGCCGCAGACCAGCAGTACCGCGCCAGGGTGGAGAGCGCGCTCGATGCGCTTGCCGATCACATCGACAACCATCTCGATGTAAATGGGCTGCTTGCGCTCGCGCGCTGAGTATTATTGATCAACGCGAGAGCGCGGCAGCAAGCCGCGACCATTCCGCCCCGTTACCCGGCAAGCCCAGCCTGAGCCATCCCGGCTTTTGCTCAAAAGCACGCGACCATATCTGGCCGCGCGCGAGCTTCTCCTGCGCAGCCTGCGCGTCCCCGGTCTCATAGAGCCGGAACAGCGGTGTGCCGCCGACCTGTTGCCAGCCCTGCGATCGCACCTCGGCATCCAGCCGGAGGCAATCGCGCGCCAGACGCGTCGCGGTTGCCTTTGCCCACTCGCGATCGAGCAAGGCGCGCCGTCCGATCGCAATCGCTCCGCCCGAAATCGGCCACGGACCCACCATCCCCGCCAGCGCCGCGACGTCAGCCTCGCTGCCGAGCACGAAACCGAGCCGCAGTCCGGCAAGCCCGTAAAACTTTCCGAACGAGCGCAGGACCAACAGCCCTGACCGTCCCGCCTCCGATGCCAACGACAGGCCGGAGACGGCATCGACGAAGCTCTCGTCAACCAAGAGCCGACCGACCTTCGGCAAGAGCGCCACCAATTCGGTCGGATTATGGCGCCGACCATCTGGATTGTTGGGATTGACGACCACGGCAAGATCCGCTCCCGCCAGTCCTTCGAGTTCGGAAACTTCGGCCACGTCCCAGGCTGCGGCTGAAAGAACCGCCGCGTACTCGTTGTAGGTCGGCGCAAGAATTCGCGCGCGGCCGTGCGATGAAAGATTCGGCAACAATTGGATGGCCGCTTGTGCGCCAGTAAGCGCCACGAGTGGCGCCCGGGTAGCGTAGGCCTCTCGGGCAGCTTGGTGGAGGGACGCGATATCTGATCGCGAAGGCAGCGCGCTCCAGTACCTAAGCTCCACCTCACCCACCGGATAGGGCTGCCGATTGATCCCGGTTGAGAGGTCGATCCAGTCCTGCGCACGCCCGCCGAAGCGCTGAACGGCGAGATCGAGATTTCCACCATGCTCGAGCATTGCCCTCTCCGTCACGCGAAGGCCAGAATCGCAAGCGCACCGGCCAAAAGAACCATGGCGCGGACGTAGAGCTTCAACCCTTGCCGGATGTCCGCAGCGAACGGATCGCGCGCTCCCTCGTTGAGCCAAGGTTCGTTGGCGGTGTCACCGTGATAGGTGCGTGGCCCGCTGAGCCGCACGCCGAGCGCGCCGGCCATGGCTGCTTCCGGCCAGCCGGCATTGATCGAGCGGTGGCGGCGCGCATCCCTCGCCATGCAAGACAACGCATTCGAAGGCCGCGTCGCCAGCACTACAAACAAAACGCCTGTGAGGCGCGCCGGTACGAAATTGGCGAGATCGTCGATGCGCGCGGCGGCCCAACCGAAGGATTCGTGACGCGCCGTGCGATGGCCGATCATGGAGTCGAGCGTATTGATTGCCTTGTAGCCGACAATGCCGGGCAGCCCGAACAACGCTCCCCAGAACACGGGCGCCACAATGCCGTCGGAAGCATTCTCGGCCAGGCTCTCGATAGCTGCGCGCGCAATGCCCGCCTCATCAAGAGCTGCGGGATCGCGTCCTACGATGTGCGCGACCGCAGCACGCGCGGCTGCGATATCACCGGATTGCAAGGGGTTCGCAACGGGGGCGACATGATCATAGAGCGAACGCAGCGCGACCAGGGGCCATGCGAGAATTCCCAAGAGGACGATGCGGCTCCATTCAAAGGCGAGCCCGGCCTGAACCGACCATCCAATTCCGGCCGAAACTCCAATCACGAAAAGCGCCACGGCTGCGCCAGCGATCCGCCTAACTGCAGGCGGATCGATGGGCCGGTTGAAGCTGATGTCGAGAATGTTGATGAGCCTCCCGAGCCAGGTGACGGGATGACCAATG
Organism: Bradyrhizobium archetypum; assembly: GCF_013114835.1. Lineage (GTDB taxonomy): Bacteria > Pseudomonadota > Alphaproteobacteria > Rhizobiales > Xanthobacteraceae > Bradyrhizobium > Bradyrhizobium archetypum. The sequence continues at coordinate 278,714 of NZ_JAAVLW010000001.1, forward strand.
CGGACGAACAGCGCGTTGGGCCAGCCCAACAGGGCGTCCACCGTCATTGCCACCGCCATCGCTCCCGCAAAGACCACGCATCATCTCCCGTCGTGCCTGGCCCTGATGCACAAGAATTCCGTATCAAGGCAAGCCCATATCGCGTGATTTCACCTTTGTCTTTGTCGAAGATTGATGATTAGTGCTGGCCTTAACTGGAGGACGTCATGGCCATCATACTTATCACGGGCGGCGCCCGATCCGGCAAAAGCTTACGCGCAGAAGTCCGCACCCGCGCTTTTCCGGAACAGCCCGTCTATATCGCCACGGCAGAGGCGCTCGATGAGGAAATGGGCGAGCGAATAGCGAAGCATCGCGCGCGGCGAGGAAAGGACTGGATCGAGCGCGAGGTTCCACTCGATCTCGTGCAGGCCTTGATCGAAACCGATGGCGGTGGCGCAAGGCTGGTCGATTGCCTCACGCTGTGGCTATCGAACCTGCTCCACGCGGAACGCAACTGGTCGCATGAGGCTTCGCTACTCGCTGACGCGCTTGCCCGCCAGCGCAGCCCGGTCATCATCGTCACGAACGAGGTCGGGTTCGGTATCGTGCCGGACAATGCGCTGGCGCGCGCGTTTCGGGACGCGGCGGGTATCCTGAACCAGACGATTGCATCCGTTGCGGATGAGGTCGAATTCGTCGTGGCAGGATTGCCGATGAAGCTGAAGTAATGCCGCGCTTGACGGAATTGCGACGCGTCGTGGAGTGAGCGCGAGCGAGTTGACGGTTCGAGGGCTGAAGACACATGTATCATTCAGAGCTTCTCAGGGGCATCGTCGCTGACCTGAGAATCGCCATTTCGCTCTCCACGATTCTGCCTCTTGGGCCGGCGACGCCGGTCGGCGATGGCGACGTTGCCCGCGCGAGCTGGGCGTTGCCAGTGGCAGGATTGCTGGTTGGCTTTGCCGGTGCGGCGGTCTACTGGATCGCATGTGAGGTGGGCTTGACGCCAAGCCCTGCAGCCATGCTGGCGCTGGCGGCCACGGTTCTCGTCACCGGCGCGATGCACGAGGACGGCCTTGCCGATACCGCCGACGGGCTCGGCGGCGGCCGGACGCGCGAGCGCAAGCTCGAGATCATGCGCGACAGCCGAATCGGTACATACGGTGCGTGCGCGCTCATCGCATCGCTCATCTTGCGATGGAGCGCGCTCGAAACGATCGCCGAGCCAAAGTCAATTGCGGCGGCGCTTTCAGTTGCACATGCGGCGGCGCGCGCCGGCATGCCCGCCTTCATGTGGCTGATTCCGCCGGCGCGATCGGATGGGCTTTCGGCCCGAGCCGGACGGCCGCCGGGGCGAAGCGCCGCCATTGCATTTGCTCTCGGGGCTCTTTGCCTTGTTTTCGGTGCCGGGCCAAGCAAGGCGATGATCGGAGTGATTTTGCTCTCACTTGCCGGGTTGGTGCTGGCGTGGCTTGCCACAAGGCAGGTCGGCGGACAGACAGGTGATATATTGGGTGCGTTCGAACAGATTGGCGAGATCGTGGTTTTGCTGATGACAGCCTCCCTCCTCCACACGGAACCAGGACCCTGATGGTCGCTTTCGATGAAGCCTTTCGCCGGCAACTGCGCGAGCTCTTCGTGTGGCGCCGCGACGTGCGGCGCTTTCGTCCCGATCCTCTGCCGAGCGGCGCCATGGAGCGGCTGATTGAGATCGCCTGCCTTTCCCCGTCGGTCGGCTTGAGCCAGCCTTGGCGGTTTGTGATCGTCGAAGACAGCGCAAGGCGCAGTGCCGTGGTCGAGGATTTCAGGGCCTGCAACGCCGATGCGTTGCATTCTTATTCAGGCGAACGCGCGGCGCGGTACGCGAGCCTCAAGCTCGCCGGCCTCGAAGAGGCCCCGGGTCATCTGGCCGTGTTTGCGGACAAAACGAACGATATGGGGCATCGCCTCGGGCGTGCAACCATGCCAGATACGGTCGAGTACTCCGTCGCCGCCGCCATCTGCTGCATGTGGCTCGCCGCACGTGCAGACGGCATGGGACTTGGCTGGGTATCGATCCTTAACCCGGCTCGCATCCACGAGGTTCTTGAAGTGCCGGAGTCCTGGAAGTTCATCGGCTATCTCTGCGTCGGCTATCCCCAGAAAGAGTTTGATCGACCCGAACTTGAGCGCGCCAACTGGGAATATCGGCGATCGGCGAAGGAATTCACCACTCGACGCTAGCGCCCAGATTTCAAGTTTCCATCCGGAGCCTTCGTCGCGTGTCAACGTCGTGTAGGTCAACCAACCAGGATGCTGGTCGCGATGCATCATGATGCTACCGACCTGGCGATTGGCCGAAGGGCAACCTTAGATTCCTCTCGGCTAGATATTGGCCCCACACTGGTTTGTTTGGCACTGCAGACCCGGACCGCGATGTTTTTCCAGAGAGAGAGGGAGAATTTCCAGTTCCGGACGTCTGTGTTCGCTCGCAATACCCCGTGCGCAGCTAAGAAGCGAGAAACTCGTTCGGGTTGAGGCCGCGGATCGGCGCGATCGATGCGGCCCCTGTTGCTGACTGCCGTCGAAACCGGTTGGCCTCGCGCTTAAAGCTAGGCGCTAACCGACATCGATCGCCCAGCAATGATGGGTAGAGCGCGTGAGAAGGCACCCACAGCCATCTACAGAGTACGCTCGTACGACGATCGATCAATGTGCTCGCAATTCGACGGGAAAGAATAATACCCGGTCGCCACTTCAGCTGTACGAGGCCACAACGTGGTAATGCCATGCCCGTCCTTCAAAACGCTTTTCTGCTGGCCCAGTATCGTTGCGAAGTAATAGGCCGGTGACAGACATCAACTAATCCTATCGGCCGTTCTGATTTAGCGATGGATTGGTGCGAGGACGCGGCCAACCCCTGAATTCATGGGTGTGAGTGAGATCAAATGCAAGATCTGCAAGCTGGCGCTCAACACTCGCCATAGTAAAAAATGCCCGGCCACCTTTCGGCGGCCGGGCCGAAGTCAGTCTGGGAGGAGCGACGCTGCTACACATCGCACCAGCTTCCGTCGGCAGAGGGAGGGTGCCGACGGTTCATTTACGGCGAGGGCATTCGCCGTTAACTTTAGCCACGGGAAGGCCGATATCCGTTCCAAACGAAATCTGGTTTCGCTTCCTTCTGCTCTCTTCAGGGAATTCGGCCCAACGCTCGCGGGAAGATCAACAACGGCGTCAGTTCTTCCCTTCACGTAATCTTAGGACGGTCACCAAAGATCATGCTTCTGAGATGAACCCCGTGGAAAAGAGGCTGTCCGTCAATGCTTCACCCATCGATTGATCGTCATCCACGACGAAAATCCGCCGAGTGTGCGCGCCATCTGCACCAGCCTATGCGCTTTTTCTATGCAGCATTCCGTAAAATTGGTGAAATCGATTGTTTTGATGGGATACATCTATACTGTTGATACATAAAGACATGCGTTCAGCGGCCTTAATCTAAGTCGCGTCGTTCGTGCCGGACGCTCTGATGACCCGGCGTAAGCTCTGGCCGCATAGCAATCTATTCTATCAAGACCTCGCGGTGGCCGACTTCTTTACGCGGCCTCGGCGCTTTTCCCACCTGCAAGATCCGCTGCGAGGCTTGCGCTACTTTTTCGGATCAGCCAGGGCACGCCGCGGAAACCTCACAATTGCGCGTTTAGGGCTTCAATCTCGGAAGACCGCTGAGGGAGCGCGTTGGCCAACGGCTGGTGCGGCGAAGGTAATCAGCGAGGCTTGCACGGACACGGCTCGCAACGGCGAGGCACCCGGCTCATCATGGCGCAGATTGTTTGATGGCGGACAAAGTCTCACTCAGCAATGTGGTAATTGCGACACTATTCTCAATCCAAGAATATCGCGCGGCCGTGCCCCGGGCCGACAAGCCGCACATCATCGGCAGCCTTCGAGCGGCACGTCATTTGCAAAGATGATGTTGGGCGTGGACACGGACGGTCACCCGTGCCGATGCCCGCAACCTTCAGGTTGCAGCCCGACGCACCTCTTGGTCCTCTCTTGCAAAGTGCGTCGGGCTTTTTCGGTCATCATGCAGACATGTCCTTGCAAGTTTCCACACATCTGCCTGTCCTCCGGTGATGCAAATTGGAACTCCGATGAACTATACGCGCACATTTTAGGAGACGCCGAACGAATCCATGTCGGCGCCAACACCGGATGCATGGCGATGCTCTCGGAGACCAGCGGCATTGCGGTCGCCGAGATTTGGTCCACTTCCTTCGCCAGACGCAGCGGTAACGCTCAGGGTGAGCAGGAGGCAGCGCTTGCGCCAGAGCGTCGCGGCGCTGAAAAGTGCAGTTCCCTAGATTGATCACCTTCAATAGGTCTTTCGGTAGCGTCCAATCCGATTAGAAGTGCACGGTGCTCCGTATGTGGATTTTCGTATCCGGGATGCGACAATGCACCAGACAACCGGTTGGGGAGCCATCGAAAAACATTCCCAAATTGATAATTTCCCGTCGATTTAGAACGCTACCAACCACAACCTTGACGATCAAGCCCATTGGCTTTGAATCGCTGATCTCGCCGATCATGCTGTTACTGGCCGCTTTCCCAGTGAAGCTGATGGAAGCCACTCGATCCAGCTCGCGACTGCGCGCTGCAATGCATGTTAAGCAATTGTGATGCTCACCCGGGATTTCAATCTCAAATGAGAATTCCTCGATAGCCGTATTGCCGTCGTTCCGCACCCGAATGATTACGCGGGTCAGCGACCGAAGCGTGCCTCCGTCGAATCCAACTCCTAGCTCTCTGCTCTTAAATTCGTTTCGCAATTCGCGCGTTAGATCCAGCGTCTCTTCTATTTCAAACTTTAGCTTTCTCCGCCTCGCTACAAGAGAATGCGCAATCAAGAACCGCACGGGAGCGCCGATCGCGGCCCGCACGATAGCCGAAAACGGCTGTTTTATTCTGAGATCCGGCATTTTTCGCCTCCAGCACCGGGCTCCTGATCGCAGGGCCATGTCGGCGGTGCTACCTTGATGCGAGCGCGAACCGATTCTGTCGGAGTTAGCTCCTGCGAGCGTTTCGGGGCGCTTGCCTTGTCTGTCGTGAATGGTGCGAACCTAAGATCGCGCCTGTTCAGCGGAATGCTCGAGCATCTAGCGCGCTCGTTCATTTGTTTTTCCAGCAACGCCAAGCCCAACCACCTCTCTCTCAAGCGTGGCCTTTGGCGAAATCATCCCGCCGTGATCGGACGCCAGCACTGACTGCAGCAGGCCGAGCGCGGCACTCCTGCCGTCCACCAGCGCCGCGACAGGATCGCAGACCGCATGGAGGCTGTTGACGTCGTGGGTAACCATAAAGACGATGAAGCTCAGCGTCCGCTGCAGCCTCACCATATCGAGCTTCGCATTAGCAATCCGGCGGCTGTGGTGTTGCCGGCACAGTGACGGCCACGCGGTGGCCCGCGGATTGAAGTCCCCGGGCAACTACGGCGCCGATGCCCCGGACGCTGCCCGTATCCAATGCAATGCGTGCCATGCCAATCTCTCTCCTCGTCTTCGTGACCTGCATCTTTGCCAAATAACGCAAGAAAGGCCGGCGGGTTTGATGTGGGTCAACAATTGGGATCGCGCTGCCATGTTGAATTCGTCCGGCGGCTACGGGCATTCGCGTCTCAAGTAAACCGTGCTCGGCGCTGTCACGCGAGCAATGCTTCAGTCCATGACCGTGCCGACGCTGATGTCCCACTCACCTTCTACTAATGGTTGCTTCCGATATCAGAGAGAGAGAGGGAGAGATAAGGAGATCTCACATACATCCATCATGGATGCCGTTAATATCATGCTGCGCTGTCACATCAGCAGCCTGCGGTGACGAATGAGGACGGCACGCTTAGCGATGCTAGCGAATTGACTTTGCAGGTCGGGTGCAGTGGAAGCTCCGCGGCAAGCGGGGCCCGAAGCCGCCCCGCTAATTCGGAATCCAGTTGATCCAGCGCAAAGTCCAGTCGGCGCCAAAGCTGTTATGTGGCTAGGAATGGCGGGAACTCGAATATGCGATCGGATTTGGCTGACATCTACGGGCAAGACAAGCTCCCCCGGTACACCAGCTATCCAACAGCCCCGGACTTCTCTTCTGCAATTGGCGAGAAGGTGTATCGACATTGGCTCAGATCGGTTTCGGTCCACCGACCCGTCTCGCTCTATTTTCACATACCTTTCTGTCGCTCAATGTGCTGGTACTGCGGATGCCATACATCGGTGGCACGCACGACGAGCCGATCGCCGCGTTCGTCGCAGCTTTGCGTCGGGAGGCGCAACTAGTCGCGGACGCGATAGAGAAAAGCCTGCCGGTCGCGCATCTGCACTTCGGCGGGGGCACTCCGACCATCATGGCTCCGCAACTGCTCGTCGATCTCGCTGACGCCCTGCGCTATATCTTTTTCGTAACTCCGGATGCCGAGATTGCCGTTGAGGTCGATCCGCGAACTCTGACCAATGACCTGACGCAGGCTTTTAAATACTGCGGGGTCACCCGCGCGAGCCTCGGAGTTCAGAGCTTCGACCCAAGAGTGCAACGCACTATAAATCGATTGCAAAGCTTCGAGCAGACGGCAGCTGCAGTCGAAAGGCTTCGCCGGGCAGGTGTGCGGGGGATCAACTTCGACCTTCTCTATGGTCTCCCCTTTCAGACGGTAAGCTCTTGTCTAGACAGCATTGCCAAGTGCGTCGAATTGCGCCCCGACCGGCTTTCGGTTTTCGGCTACGCGCACGTCCCCTCATTCAAGAAGCATCAGCGCAAGATCGCGGAGGAGAGCTTACCTGACAGCGTCGCGCGACACGTGCAGTCCGAGACCATCGCAGAGGCCCTTCAGGACGCGGGGTATGTGCGCATCGGATTGGATCATTTCGCGCTCCCAGACGATGCGCTCGCGACGGCGCAGCGCGATGGCCGATTGCGGCGCAATTTCCAGGGCTACACCGATGACGGCGCTGACACACTCATCGGCCTCGGGGCGAGCGCGATCGGTCGGATGCCACACGGCTTTGTCCAAAACGTGGTGGCCATCCGCGACTACCTGAACCGCATCGCGGAGGGCCGGCTAGCCACGGTGAAGGGTTATGCTTTCACCGAGGATGATCTTTTCCGCGCTGACATCATCGAGCGGATCATGTGCGATTTGACCGTTGACCTGGAGCAGATATCCCGCATCCATCGTCGGGATCCACGGACAGCAGTCGTCGATCGCGCGCGCATCGACCGGCTTTTAGCAGACGGAGTCGCGACAATGTCTCAAGGTCGGCTAACCGTCAGCGAAGGATCGGAATTCCTGGTGCGTAGCGTCGCCTCAGCGTTTGATGCCCACCTCTTGCGGTCAACAGGCGTGCACAGTCGCGCGGTTTAAAGACCGTGAGGCCCTTAGACCATTTGTAGCTTGTCAGCAGCAGCTCGGACCACGAACGAGATCCATCGCACCTGGCTTTGGCTTCGTCCGGAGCGCATCGATCGTGTAGCTGTTGGCGCAGTATTCATGAAGGTGCTGCGCCGTTGTTTCCGCCTCTATCTCGCGGTTGCATCGGGTCTTTTCGGCGCACAGTGCACATACCAGCGTCATGTCGCGCAGCACGCCCGGCTCCTTGCGCGCAATGGCCGTCTCGTCGATGCCAAGCACCTTGAGTAGTCCCGACAGCTCATCAGCGCGGCGCCGCCCACGGTAAGTGAGGGTTTCGAGCTCGGTCGGTGAGACGCGAAGGTCGCGCGCGATGCAATCGAGCTCGGCGGCTCCAAGAGCGCGGAGGTCGGCGGTATCACGGAGCCGGCCGAGCCACTCCGAAAACCTGCCCATGAGCCTACCTCCGATCGATTCCGTTCTTATAGCCGATGCCATAGTACCCTCCCGGTACGGTTTGAGCACGTCAAGTATGCGGGGCGAGATAGCCGACCGTATTGCGTGAGATCAAAATTGGCGCATCCCGGGACGCGCAACGACGAGGCGTTACGGTTGCGCTTCCGACCTCAGCTCGACGCGGCGCGGAGCCGGCGTTTGGTCGTCGTCAGAAATCGCGCGCCAGGCGGCTCCCTCGAGATCGTCATATTGGCCGTTCTTGAGCGACCACAGAAATCCGAGGAGCCCGAACAGGCCGAGCAAGAGCGCCAGCGGCACCAGGAACACGATCACCTCCATCACAGATTCTCCTGCGGGACAGGTCGCGCTCGCAGCGCATTCAGCATCACCAGGATCGAGGAGCCCGACATCGCGGCAGCCGCGATCAAAGGCGTCACGAAGCCCAGAATGGCGATCGGCACTGCGAGGAAATTGTAGCCGACCGCGAGATAGAGGTTCTGCCGCATCAGGCGCAACGCTTTCCGCGAATGGTCTACCGCGGCAATCACCGGCGCAAGGCGGTTGCCGAGGAAGACGAAATCGGCTGTCGCCTGGCTCAAATGCGCCGCCGAGATCGGCGACATCGAGACATGCGCCGCCGCCAGCGACGGCGCATCGTTGAGCCCATCGCCGACCATCATGACTTTAAAACCCTGCCGCTTCAGCTCCTCGATCCGGGCGATCTTGTCGGCGGGCGTGACGCCGGCGCGCCATTCGGGGATTTGAAGCATCTCAGCCGCGGCGCGCACGGCCGGCTCGCGGTCACCAGAAACAATCTCTACCGCCACGCCACGCTTCTGCAGCGCCGCGATGACCGCGCGCGCGTCCGGCCGCAGGCTCTGGCAGACCGCGAACACATAACGTTTTTCGCCACGCGCGAACGCAACGACGGAAGCCTCGGGATCGCGGCTTAGGATTTCGTTCGCGAGATCATCGGCCTTGCAGAAAGTCGGACTTCCAAGCCTCACCTCTTCACCTTTAAGAATGCCGCGAACGCCCTGCCCCGGCTGTTCCGTGATCCCGGGCAGCGGCGATTTCGCGCCGGCCGCGCGCGCCAGCGCAGCGGCGACGGGGTGATGGCTCGCCAGCGCAAGCCGGCCTGCGAGGTCGAACACATCGGCGGGCACGGCCGCCGCGTTCACCACATCGAGCTCAGGTAACGTCAGCGTTCCCGTCTTGTCGAAGATGATACGGTCGACCTCAGCGACGCGCTCGATGGCATCACCCGAATTGAGCAGCACGCCAGCGCGAAACATCGCGCCCGACGCCACTGTCTGTACCGTCGGGATCGCAAGCCCCAGCGCACAGGGACAAGTGATGATCAGAACGGCGATCGCGGTGATAATGGCGTTATGGACGCTGGCGCCGGCGATCAACCAGCCGATCATGGTCAGGAAAGCGGTCGCATGGACCACCGGTGCGTAGAGGCGCGAGGCACGGTCGGCGAGCTGCACATAGCGCGAGCGCACCTGCACGGCATGGTCAAGCAGCCGCTGGATTTCCGCAAGCAGGGTGCCTTCGGAAGCGGCCGAGACACGGATGCGCAAGGAGCCGGAGATGTTGAGCGAGCCGGCATAGACCTCGCTGCCCGGCTCGACCGCCGCGTGCAGCGTTTCACCCGTGATCAAACTCTGGTCGATCTCCGACCTGCCGTCGACGACCGTGCCATCTATCGCCGAACGCTCGCCCGGCCGCAGCAGCACAATGTCGCCGGCCATGACCGCCGCGGCCGGCACCACGGATATCTCGTCTGGACCGACAAATTTGGTCGCCGTCTCGGCCTTCAGCGCGGCGAGATTGCCGGCCACCGCGCGGGTTCTCCGCCGCATGTTCTGGTCGAGATAGCGCCCGATCAGGAGGAAGGTGAGCAGCATGATCGCCGCGTCGAAATAGGCGTGCTCGGCATGGCCGATTGTCTCGACGATCGAGGTCGCAAGCGCCAGGATCACGCCGATGCTGATCGGCACATCCATGTTGACGTTGCCAGTGCGCAGCGCGTTGAACGCCGAGCGAAAGAAAGGCTGGCCGGCATAGGCCGCCGCGGGCAGCGCGATCAGCGCCGAGATCCAGTGGAAGAACTCTCGCTGCTCCGGCAGCATATCGCTGACATTGCCGGACCACACCGGGATCGACAGCATCATGACGTTCATGGTCGCGAATGCCGCAACACCCAGGCAGCGCAGCAGGAAGCGGGAGTTCTCGGCCTCTACTGCTTCGGCGGTGACAGCCTCGAACGGATGGGCCTTGTAGCCGAGCTCGGCCAGGCGATCAATGAAGCGCGCCGGATCGAGCGCGCCCTCCTTCCACTCCAGCGCGACACGGCGGTCGGTCAGGTTTACGCGCGCCAGCGTCACGTCCGGGATGGCTGAAAGGCCACGCTCGATCTTCGAGATGCAGCCGGCGCAGCTGACGCCTTCGACCGCAAGATCAATATGCGCAAGTCCGGAGCCGAGATGCTTGACATAGTGCGAAAAGTCCCGCGTCGCCTGCATGAAGAGTTCCCTTAGTTCAGTACCACGCGGTTCCTAGACATGAACAGACGCCGGCCGTCGGCTTCGCTTTCCAGCACCAGATTCCATTGTCCCGGCCCGACCGCGCCGCCGCTGCCCCGATAAACGCCGCCCGTCACCTCCGACAGCGCGATCACCCGGTCCGCCCGCCGGTCGGTCGGCCGCTCCAGGCGACCGGTGAACTTCAGTCCGGTCAGCGCCTTTCCGCTCCTGTCGCGTGCCTTGACTTCCAGCGCGGTGTCGCCGTCCGCACTGCGCGCAAGATGCGCGTCCACCTTCCAGCTGCGCACATCCTGCTCGCGTGCGGCGGCGATCTCCTTCTCATAGGCAAGGCTCGCCGTATAGGCGCTTTCGACCTCAGTGCCGGGCAGCGTCATGGAAGCAAGCGTTATTATGGTGAGGTTGACGCAGATGACGACGCCAAAGAACGCAAGCAGCATGAAGAGCACCTTGCGGCCGGTGAGCGGCTTTGGCGATGCACTGGCTCTGTTCACGACAGCTCCACTTGTTCTTATGGCAAGACGAAATTGTCGATCGCGGAAGCGACCTCGCCTAGACCGATATCGGTGATCCGGAATTTGATCGGGATCGATCTTTCGGAGTTCTTCTCAGATGGGGCGGTCACCAGCACGCGCAATTCCGTGGTGCTGTCGCGTCCTAGCACGACCATCGGCCTATCAGGTGTAATCGAATCGTCGCCCACGACGTGCAGCACAGCATACGGCGGACCATCGATGTCGATCGTCACCACGCGGTCAAAACCGCGCTTGTTGAGGAACCGGACCGTGTAGGCGTTGCGGATCGAGCCGTCGCTGAGCTTCACCGCAACCGGGTTGCGATCGTGCAGCACGTTGATGTCGAGCAGCGAACGGGTGAGCAGCGCATACAGCATGATCCCACCGACGAGTGCGATCAGCGCGGTGTAGATGATCGTGCGTGGCCGCACGATACCGTAGATCGGCGGCTTTCCGGCCATTCGGCGCTGGATGTTAATGTCATTGTCGTAGCCGATCAGCCGAGTCGGCCGACCGATCTTCTTCATCACGTTGTCGCATGCGTCGATGCACAGGCCGCACTGGATGCAATCGATCTGCGGGCCATTGCGGATATCGATGCCGGTCGGGCAGGCCGCCACGCATTGATAGCAATTGACGCAGTCGCCGGCAGGCAGGCCGAGCGCCCGCAGCTCGTTCGCCTTCTTTACCGACCTGCGCTTTTCGCCGCGGTCGTAGCGATAGGTGACGTTCAGCGCCCACTCGTCGGTCAGCGCCGCCTGGATACGTGGCCAGGGGCACATGTAGACGCAGACCTGCTCGCGCATGAAGCCAGCGAGCAGATAGGTCGTCGCGGTGAGGATTGCGATCCAGATATAGGCGATCGCCGGCGCCTGGAAGGTGACGAGCTCCTTCACCAGCGTCGGCGCGTCGGTGAAATAGAGCACCCAGGCGCCGCCCGTCCACCAGGCGATCAAGAGCCAGTTCGAATGCTTAAGCATGATTTCGGAGATGCGCTCGAGTTTTAGGGGATCGGCGGAAGCCGCCTTCCTCATGCGCTCGCGCCGGTCGCCCTCGATCAGGCGCTCTACCGCATAGAACAGGTCGGTCCAGACCGTTTGCGGGCAGAGATAGCCGCACCAGATGCGGCCGCCGACCGAATTCATCAGGAATAGTGTGAGCGCGGCGATGATGAGGAGGCCGGTGAAGTAATAGACCTCCTGCGGCCACAGCTCGATAAAAAAGAAATAGAAGCGACTGTTCGGCAGATCGATCAGCACCGCCTGATCTGGGGCGCCAAGGCCGCGATTCCAGCGCACGAAAGGCAACAAGTAGTAGACGCCCAGGCAGAACGCCATCAGGCCCCATTTAATCCGACGGAAAGTCCCGAAAACACTCTGCGGGTAGACCTTCTTGCGGGCCGCGTAAAGCGACCCAACATCTTCGACTTGGTCGGGGTTTATTTGGACGATCTTGTTCATGGGCCCGCGCTCTCCTAGTCTCCTCCTCTCTGCCGGGTTGATCCAGCGCAAACCCAACGCCGCTTCCCTTTGCTCCGCTACTTGCCGCCGCCGAGCGTGTGGACGTAGACCGCCAGCGCCTTGATGGTGGACGGATCAAGCCGGCCCACCCACGCCGGCATCACGCCGGCCCGACCATTCGTGATGGTCTCAATCAGGGTCGCCTCCTCCGATCCGTAGAGCCAGATCTTGTCAGTGAGATTTGGCGCGCCGAGCTCCTGGTTGCCCTTGCCCGCCTCACCATGGCAGCTCGTGCAATTCTCGAAAAAAATGTTTGCGCCGGCGGCGACATCGTAACCCTGGCGCGTCGACAAGCCCGAGAGCGAGCGCACATAGTTGGCGACCGTGCCAATCTCGTCCCGCTTCAAGATGCCATCCTTGCCGAAGGCGAGCATTGCGCCCTCATGGGTTTTGGTGTGACCCGAGCGCGCGCCGAACTGGATGGTCTGCACGATCTGGTCGAGCGAGCCGCCCCACAACCAGTCGTCGTCGTTCAGGTTGGGATAGCCTTTTGCGCCGGCGCCGCCCGAGCCGTGGCAAGGCGCGCAATTGTCGCCGAACGCGGCCTTGCCGCGAGCGCGCGCCAGCGCCAACAGCGCCGGATCCTTTTCGATATCGGCGAGCGAAGCCGCACCCAGCGCAATCATCTTGTCGCCGCGGATCTTTTCCAGATTGGCAAGCTCGACGGCGACCGCGGCGCGCGTCGAATAGTTGAGCACGCCCCTGGTATAGCTCCACAGAAGCGGCCAGGCCGGGTACACAACCCAATAGCCGATCGCCCACAGTATGGTGGCGTAGAAGGTGATCAGCCACCAGCGCGGCAGCGGTGTATTGAGTTCCTTGATGCCGTCCCACTGGTGACCGGTGGTGGTCTTGCCGGAAACCTTGTCGAGTTCGCTTTCCGCCATGACCTCTCAGTCCTCCCGCAACGGCATCCGAGATGCCCGGTCGAAAACCGCCTGGTTGCACGGCCAAAGCGCGTAGATCACGATCGCAATGAACAGGCCGACGAAGATCGGCGTCCACACGCTGGTGACGAGGTCCGACGCGATGTTGTGCACGGTCAAGATTGCTTTCATCGTCCTGCCTCTCAGCGAAGATTGGCCTTTTCGTTGTAGAGCTTGAAGTCGACCAGCGTGCCGAGCATTTGCAGATATGCGACCAGCGCATCCATCTCGGTCGGCGCACCGGCCTTGCTGTCGAAATTGCGGATCACAGCTTTTGGATAGCGCTTCGCGAACGCATCGGTGCCGACATTGTCCGGATCGGCCTGCGCCTTCAGGTCGGTGACCGCGTTCCTGATTTGCTCGTCCGAATACGGCACGCCAACGACGCGGCTGGCCTTGAGGTTATCGGCGACAACAGCGGTGTCGACCTCGGTCTGGGCGAGGAACGGATAGCCCGGCATCACCGACTGCGGCACAATGGCGCGCGGATTGGTTAGGTGAGTGACGTGCCACTCATCGGAATACTTTGCGCCGACCCGCGCGAGATCCGGCCCAGTGCGCTTCGAACCCCACTGGAATGGATGGTCGTACATGCTCTCGGCAGCCAGCGAGAAGTGGCCATAGCGCTCAACCTCATCGCGGAGCGGCCGGACCATCTGCGAGTGGCAGAGATAGCAGCCCTCGCGGACATAGATATTGCGGCCAGCTAGTTCGAGCGGTGTGTAGGGCCTGACGCCATCGACCACCTCGATCGTGCTTTTCAGGTAGAACAGCGGCGTGATCTCGACCAGGCCGCCGATCGCAATCACAACCAGAATGCCCGCGATCAGGATGACCGAGTTCTTCTCGAAGATTTGATGGCGGGTCCAGAAGGACATCCGATCGCTCCTTATTCCGCCGCCTGCAACGCGAGCTCTGTGCCGACATCCGCCTCGCTTGCCCGCACCGTCATCCATAGATTATAGGCCATGATCAGCGCGCCAATCAGGAACAGCGCGCCGCCGGCGGCACGGATAACGTAGAACGGGTGCATCGCTTCAACCGTCTCGAGGAAAGAATATTCGAGAAAGCCGAGCGAGGTGTAGGCGCGCCACATCAGGCCCTGCAGAATTCCGGAGACCCACATCGCGGAGATGTAGAGCACGATGCCGATGCTGGCGGTCCAGAAGTGCCAGTTGACCAACTTCAAGCTGTAGAGACCCTTGCGATCCCATAGCCAGGGAATCAGGCAGTACAGCGCGCCAAAGGAAACGAAGCCGACCCAGCCCAGCGCGCCGGAATGCACATGGCCGATGGTCCAGTCGGTATAGTGGCTGAGCGAGTTCACGACCTTAATCGACATCATCGGCCCTTCGAAGGTCGACATGCCGTAGAAGGCGACCGACACCACCAGCATGCGCAGCACGGGATCCGTACGGAGCTTGTCCCAGGCGCCGGACAGCGTCATCAGGCCGTTGATCATGCCGCCCCAGGACGGCATCCACAGCATGATCGAGAAGGTCATGCCGAGCGTCTGCGCCCAATCCGGCAGCGCCGTGTAGTGCAGATGGTGCGGGCCGGCCCAGATGTAGAGAAAGATCAGGGCCCAGAAGTGAATGATCGACAGTCGATAGGAATAGACCGGCCGCTCGGCGCGTTTTGGGATGAAGTAGTACATGATGGCGAGGAAGCCGGCCGTCAGGAAGAAGCCGACTGCGTTATGCCCGTACCACCACTGGAACATCGCATCCTGCACGCCGCCCCAGGCGATGTAGGACTTCGAGCCGAACACCGAGACCGGCAGCGCCGGGTTATTGCCGAGATGTAGCACGGCGATGGTGACGATGAAGGCGAGATAAAACCAGTTGGCGACGAAGATGTGCGGTTCCTTGCGCTTCACCAGCGTCATCACGAACACGACGAGATAGACGACCCAGACGATCGTCAGCCACAGATCGGCGTACCATTCGGGCTCGGCATATTCCTTGGATTGCGTTACGCCAAGTAGATAGCCGGTGCCCGCGATCAAAATGAAGAAATTGTAGCCGAGCACGACGAACCATGGCGCGAGATCGCCCACGAGCCGCGTCCGGCAGGTCCGCTGCACCACATAGAACGAGGTCGCGATCAGCACGTTGCCGCCGAAGGCGAAGATCACCGCCGAGGTGTGCAGCGGCCGGAGCCGGCCGAAGCTGGTCCACGGTAGATCGAGGTTCAGCGCCGGCCAGGCCAGCTGGGATGCGATCAAGAGCCCGACGGCGAAGCCGGCGATGCCCCAGAACATCGCCATGAAGGAAGCACACTTGATCGGACCGACATTATAGTTCGGCTTCCCGTTGATCTCCTCCGGCGGCAGCGACGCGGGGCGGTCGAGATACCGATTCATGATGGCGAAGGAGGCGACGCCGCTTGCCACTGCAGCGAGCGAAGCATGAAACGCGAACGGCGCGTCCAGCGCCTTGGCGGCTGCGAACGCGCAGACGAAGGCTGCCATCGAGAAGAATAGCATCAGCCCGGCTTCGCCGTGGGTCATCCATTTCGTGCATTGAGATTGCTGCATGTGTGATTCTCTTTGCATGGATGCTGCCCCGTCAGCCCGGGTCTCGCTGTGTTGTCCTTGATTGAGATCAACCCGATCAGCTACCCCTGCGACCGGCGAGCGTTTTGCACCAGCTCCAGCAGCTGCCTGAAGGAATCAGAATGGACGACGCTTGCGCGCTCCCGGTGTTGCCTGATGCGACCTTGGTGATTGGACACTGGCCCAAGCAAGAGCAGCGGCGAAAATCATGAAGACCGAGATGACGGCTGCGGAAACCAAGAGCGCATCGGCGGGCATGACGACCTCCATTGAAGCTGATGCGAATATATCGCCGTTTCAACAGAGACGTCTTTGACCTTGATCAAACCAGGACAAAAGAACCCTACGCGACGCGCTTCAACTTACGCCCGCAGACAACGCTTCGGCGCGCGGGGCATCCAACAGGACGACGCCACTCGCAAAGATTTGGATCACACCATCGCGTTCGAGCTTCGAGAAGGTACGGCTCACCGTCTCGATGGTGAGTCCCAGATGATCCGCGATGTCCAGCCTTTTCATCGGCAGCGGCAGAATTTCTCCGCCACGTCCAATTCCACTCAGTCGGTCGCGCCAGCCGATCAGGAAGCTCGCTATCTTCTCTTCGGCGGAGCGCCGTCCGAGCAAGACCATATGTTCCTGTGCCCGGGCCAGCTCGTGGCCCGCCAATTCGACCATGCGGCGCAGCAACTGCGGCCGTTTCTCGGCGAATGTCGCAAATGACTCCTTGGGGAACTGACACAGCGTGACACGGCCGACCGCGTCAGCGGAGAATTCGTGGTGCGGCAAGCCGGGGAGCCCGAGGAAATCGCCTGGCAATGCAAAACCGACGATCTGCCGCCGACTGTCCGGCAACAGCTTGTAGAGGCGCAGGGTACCCGCATGCACGCTGAAGAACGACGTTGCTAGGTTTGCCTGTGCGAACACGGTGGCGCCTGATTCGAAGCGAACATGCCGCGACAGCTGCGCCAATTCGCGCAATTCGGTCTTGTCGAGCGCTGCGCAGATGGCAAAGTCCCTCGCCGTGCAATCGTGACACGATCGACAATGCATTCCTTCCCCCAAAACCGAAATCTTCACACGTCCCTCCGATTGCCGCCTGCAGGCGCCTCATGGGCGCGTTTCCCTGCGGGTCGATGCAGTGTAGCGTCCAAAGTGATGAGATGTTGTTGATGCAGATCAATCGCCGGAGATGCCCTGAGGCTGCGTCGTTCCGCGCACCGCGGAGGTCCCTAAGGGCGCGAGCTCGAGCTTATCAATGAGATCCACGGCACCTCCCTTATCGCGCTCCAGATCGAGGCGCCCCGCTATCGCGGGTCTCGGGCCTGCTGCACCATCCCTTGAACGGACGGTCAGCCTGCTCGTGCCGCTGGTCAGCATCATTATCAAGGCCTGACCAAGCCCGCAGCTAGCCAGCTCCCACTAAAGATCCCACTTAAGCTGCCTGTTGAACAGAGCAAGATCGCCACGAAGAAACCCTGCCTGAAGCCGATTGTTGATCCTCCCTCACATCACAGTTTTCGCAACATCCGGCTGAAGCTGGGCAACAGCCGGGTCACCCCGAAGGCGGTGAGGCACGGGCCATGTGATCGTTGGCAAACGCGCTCGGCCAACTCGTTCGCCGTCAAGGAGGCGGCTGCTGTTGCACTATGATTCCTCACTCCGCCGGCCCCCACGAAGTCCGATTCATTCGAGGATGAGCGTTCGCTCCCGGCGAATATGCCTCGATCGACGGTCTGATCGGGTCGCCGCCCTGCCGGGTCCGCGAGGAGCAAGGAAGGCGGAAGTGCCGTTCCACCTCACCAATCCGAATTGCGGAACTTGTGTTGGTTTGGACTGTCCGGATCAATCCAATCTCGGATTTCGTGTTGGAGTCACCAGCCAGTGCGCGACTATCCTTTCGAGGCCATGCTACCGGTGGTTCCAGTCACCCTGGTGTTGTACTGGATGATCGACAGCGCAGCACCTCTTGGGAGAAACGACCGATCAAGCATGCCTGGCGAGCACCCGATTCGTGCTCACCGGAGTGCGCTAACGTTTGGCTGCGTTGCTCGGAATCGACTGAACTCCTGGCCCCCGGAGAGGGAAGGCCGCTATAGACCCGTACGAACCAATGCTCCAGCAGACGTCGCAGTTCAAGACGACAATCCGGATGGCCCACATTCGCCCGGGATAGTTCGGAGGATGGCGCGCCGATCCGAACGCTGCTCAACTCATTGACCTCGAGCGACTGCCGGTCATACGCGGCACTGCTGCGATCAGACTCGGTCAGCGTCCGCCGCGGCGCAATCCTGCAGCGCCCGCATCACGTCCTTCCGCGAAATAATGCCGGCAAGCCGCTGCTCGTTGTCGAGCACTGGCATGCTGCGGAGTCGGTGGTTGACCATCAGCTCCAGCACGCGGGTCAGCCTAGTTTCGGGAGCGACATAAATGAATTCCGCTGTCATCAGATCAAGAGCGGCCCGCTGCATCAGGTCGCGGTAGCGCGGGATGATGCGCGCCGGCGTGAAAACGAAGCAGGACAGGTAGTCAAACTTCGATATGACGCCGACCACCTGCGATTCGTCCATGACCGGATAGGCGTTGAAATCTTGCTTCTCGAAGAGATCGCCGAGTTCACACATCGTCATATCGCGCGCAACCGTCCTAGGCTCGCGCGTCATGTATTTGGCAACCGTCTGCTCGAGAAACTTGTACAAGGCGAAATCCTCGCTGTCGACGGCGCCACTTCAAGCACGCGGGGCGGCCGCGCACATTGAGCGAGGTCAAACGGATGAAATCAGCGCGATCGAACACATTTTCCCGCCCTTGAGTGGGGCCGGGCATTCGGCCCATAATCGGGAAAATCTCAACCGAATCCACGCTCCGGAATTGGAAAAGAGCAATTGAGCGGCATAGGGCCCTTCCCGTGTGACGTCGGCAGCCACGATCAGCGCTTTCGGCTGGGTGCCGACGGCGCTGGCGTAGGCGGCTGGGATATCGATCTGTCGACCAGGGAGTTGTTCTGGTCGAATACCGCGCGAAAACTGTTCGGCGTTTCCAATGCCGCTGCGGTCAATTACGATCTGTTCCTTTCGCTGCTCGAGCCTGAGGACCGCGAGCGAACCGAGCAGGCGATCTCCCGTTCCCTCGAGACCGGTGCCTCGTTTGACCTCTCCTACCGGTTAAGACCCGAGGACGGCGGCAGCCACTGGGTCCGCGCCCGCGGCAGCGTCATCAGGGACAAGGATGGCATTCCGTCCCACCTTTCCGGCGTCGTGCTCGACCTCGACGAGGAGAAGCGGCTCGAGGAGGACCTGCGCACGCGCGAACGGCACCTGCAATTGATACTGGAGACCATCCCGGACGCGATGATCGTCATCAACAGCCGCGGCATCATGCAGTTCTTCTCGAGCGCGGCGGAACGCCAGTTCGGCTACCTCCAGAGCGAGGCAATCGGGCAGAATGTCAGCATCCTGATGCCCGAGCCCGACCGTTCACGCCATGACGGCTATATGGGGCGATACGTCGCCACCGGCGAACGGCACATCATCGGCATCGGCCGCATCGTCACCGGTCAGCGAAAGGACGGTACCACCTTCCCGATGCACCTGTCGATCGGCGAGATGCAATCCGGCGGCATGCCCTATTTTACCGGCTTCGTCCGTGACCTCACCGAGCATCAGCAGACCCAGGCGCGGCTGCAGGAATTGCAGTCGGAGCTCGTCCACATGTCACGGCTGAGCGCGATGGGCGAGATGGGTTCTGCATTGGCACATGAGCTTAACCAGCCGCTTGCTGCCATCAGCAACTACGTGAAGGGCTCGCGCCGGCTGCTTGCCACGAGCCCCGATCCGAACCGCGCAAGAATCGAGAACGCAATGGATCGCGCGGCGGAACAGGCGATCCGCGCCGGGCAGATCATCCGGCGGCTGCGCGATTTCGTCGCCCGCGGCGAATCCGAAAAGCGCGTCGAGAGCCTTTCGAAGATGATTGAAGAAGCCGGCGCGCTTGGCCTGGCCGGTGCGCGCGAACAGGAAGTGCGGATCCGCTTCAGCCTGGACCCGCAGCATGACTATGTCCTAGTCGACCGCGTTCAGATCCAGCAGGTGCTGGTCAACCTGTTTCGTAACGCGTTGGAAGCCATGGCCCAGTCCGCACGGCGCGAGCTCATCGTCTCTAACCGGCCGATCGACGACGATATGACAGAAGTCTCGGTGTTCGACACCGGTCACGGATTCCCCGAAAATGTGGAGAAGCACCTGTTCCAGACCTTCTTTACGACCAAAGAAACCGGCATGGGGGTCGGGCTGTCGATCAGCCGCTCCATCATCGAGGCCCATGGCGGCAGGATGTGGGCCGAATCCAATCACGCATTCGGCGCGACGTTTCGCTTCACCCTGCCGGCTGCACCCAACGAGAGTTTGACAGATGGCAACTAGAGGAAATGTCTACGTCATCGACGATGATGAGGCGATGCGTGACTCGCTGCACTTCTTGCTCGATTCCGCGGATTTTGAGGTCAGTCTGTTCGAGACGGCGCAGAAATTCCTCGATCACCTTTCCAGCATCGAATTCGGCTGTGTGGTCTCGGATGTCCGCATGCCCGGCATCGATGGCGTCGAGTTGCTAAAGCGCCTGAAGGTGAGCCGCGCCTCCTTGGCCGTCATCATCATGACCGGCCATGGCGACGTCCCCCTCGCCGTCGAGGCGATGAAACTCGGTGCGGTCGATTTCCTGGAGAAGCCGTTCGAGGATGACCGCCTGGTTGCCATGATCGACGCCGCGCTCCGGCAGGCTGAAGCCGGCGCCCGCGACGAGGCAATGACGCAGGACATCGCCGCGCGGGTCGCCTCGCTGAGCCCGCGCGAGCGGCAGGTGATGGAGGGATTGGTGGCTGGCCTGTCCAATAAGATGATCGCACGCGACTACAATATCAGCCCGCGCACCATCGAGGTCTACCGAGCCAACGTGATGACCAAGATGCAGGCTTCGAATCTTTCGGAACTCATCCGCCTCGCCATGCGAGCCGAGGCGCTTAAAGATTGAGCTGGATCAAGTCGGCCCCGCAGGAAGCCCTTATGGATGCTCTGATCGACCGCATGGCTGATCAGAAAGCCGCATAAAACCTGTGATGCCCTCACTTAACAGAACGCCCCTTGTCTACGTCGTCGATGATGACACCGACGTGCTCGGATCGCTGCGCTTTCTCTTGGAAGCCGACGGTTTTTGTGTACGCACTTTCCGCAGCGGCGAGGCGCTCCTGAACGCCATGACTATGAGCGGCGCCGACTGCTTCGTGATCGACTACAAGATGCCGGGCATGAGCGGCATCGACCTTGCCAGTCTCTTGCGCCGGCGCGATATCGATACGCCGATCATCCTGATCACCGGTCACCCCGACGCGTCCATTCCGGCTAAAGCAGCAATTGCCGGTATTCGCCATGTGCTGGTCAAGCCGCATGTCGAGGACAGCCTTTCCTCCCATATCTGGGACGCGATCAACACGGAGCGGCCCTCTGCGTCCTGAAAACCGGCACAGCTCCGGGATTCTACTTAAGGCATTGCCCTTAAGGCATGGAACGAAATTTCCCAGCCGTTTCGTTCCACTTACCAATTCGCCATCCGCTGCACAGGAGATGGCTCATGCTCACCCGATCGATCGCCCCGTCCCTCAACGTCAACCGAGCCGCTCCCGGCGCCTTTGGGCCTGTCGAACCGCTTTTCGGCCTCACAGGCCATGCTGGCCTGATCGCCACGGAGTTCACCTACAGCAAGGACGAGGAAATCTACGGTGAGGACGAGGCGGCGGAGTATGTTTACCAGGTCGTTCGCGGCGCGGTGCGCACCTACAAGCTGCTGTCCGACGGACGTCGTCAGATCGGCGCGTTCCATTTGCCTGGCGACGTGTTCGGGCTGGAGTCCGGCACCAAGCACCGCCTGGCCGCCGAAGCCATCATCGACAGCACCGTGCGCCTGGTGAAGCGCCGCAGCCTCGAACAGGCGGCCGGCACCGACGTCCGGGTCGCCCACAAGCTCTGGACCATAACGGCTGATGACCTCAAGCGCGCCGAGGAGCACATCCTGCTGCTTGGTCGCAAAAGCGCGATCGAACGAGTCGCCAACTTCCTCCTGGAGATGGACCGCCGCCTTACGGTGGCCGGCACGATGGCGCTCCCGATGTGCCGCCGCGACATCGGCGATTATCTCGGGCTTACGCTGGAAACGGTGTCACGTACCCTGTCGCAATTGAACGACGAAGGCGTGCTGGGCTTTTCTGGCGCCCGCCAGATCGTGCTGCGCAACCGCCAGCGCCTGCGCAACATGGATATCTGATCGGCCTCATATGGCGACGCCAAGTCGAGTGAATTCAGGTTGGTCGATGTGAATAAGCAGTCAATCCAGCCTGAAGCGTTCCGCGATTGGACGTTGCATCCGACCGGCTCGAGGTAACGGGAGCGCGGCCGACGGGAGATCGAAATTACGCCACCGCCGCCTCGCCTCCGCCCGCTTGGTCCGCGAGCAGGGGCTTGATGTTGCACCGCCTGCCCAGACCTGGCCACTTACCTTGCGAGGTAACCGCTAATGCCTGTCCGAAAATATAATGACTTGCTCGGTCCTGATGAAAAGGCGTGATTGCGGGACGACCGGGATTGCGGGTTCATGGAGTGGGAGAAGCTAGAGGCGCTTTGGAACGCGCGCGATGATAAGAAAGCCTTCGTATGGCGGCCGGGAATAAATCAGCCCAGGTCTCTATGATCAACCGATCACGACCTTTTCGGCTCGACTACGTCCGCTCCTGCGGTCTACACCAATTTCATAGCTGACGCGGTCTCCTTGCTTGGGCGTTACACCGGGCAACAAGCTGCTCGCGTGGAAGAATAGGTCTTCACCGCCGGTATCAGGCGCTATAAAGCCGAAACCCTTATCGTCCTTAAACATCTTCACCTTGCCTTGGGGCATGTTCTTCTCTCCGAATCACCTAATTAACGGCGTATCAGATCATTAAACTCGACAGACCTGCTCGCCTCAAGTGATTTGCGGAATTAGGATTAGCTTTAGTGCGCCAGCTCCGCCGCGTTGAGCCGTGATAGCAGCAATGCAGCCGCTTTCTGACGAGGCCTTTCGACAATGGCACCTGCCGATAGACGCAGCGATGTTCCAGCGCGAACAGATCACCCTGTATCAGGCGAACGACGGTTCGCTCGCGAGACGAGGGAGCAAAAACCGTTCTCCGACCTGATCTCACGCGACTAGGCGAGAGCATGCCAATGGTCCGGATGCGCATCGCCCGTTCGCAAACCGACCGACACTTCGCCGGTTCCGGTTCCCGAAATCTGCAACAATCGACTCAATAACCCCATTGAGACGGACGAGAGATTTCGTCCCGGCGCCTCGTCCACCTCGATCGTTTGGGCGTTGCTTCCGACGAACTCTAGGATCGTTTTTTCGCCGTTCCGCCACATCGCCCTGACAAGCGAGAAATTCACGCAACAGGGCTCCTCCTTTCCAAAGCGGGTGCATTTGATTCAGAAACGCATCGGGGCTCCCTGTGAAAAAAAAAGAGGTCGGAGATCGGCGACTGCCTCGGGATCAGGACGCCATCCGCAATTCACGGGCAGCCGCGACCATATTGATGAGCGCGGGACGCACCTCCTCCCATCGGCGCGTTTTCAGGCCGCAATCGGGATTGATCCAGAGCTGAGCATCGGAAAGTCGCTGCCGCGCCAGCGCAATGAGGTTTTTCATCTCGGCTGCGTCCGGCACGCGCGGCGAATGGATGTCGTAAACGCCGGGCCCGATCTCGTTTGGATATTTGTAGCTCTTGAAGGCATCAAGCAGTTGCATTTTTGATCGCGACGTCTCGATCGAGATGACGTCGGCATCCATTGCCGCGATCGCATCGATGATGTCGTTGAACTCGGAATAACACATATGGGTGTGGATCTGGGTCTCGTCGGCCACGCCAGACGAGCAGATGCGGAAGCTGTCTACTGCCCAGCCGAGGTAGGTCTTCCATTGTGACTTGCGCAGCGGCAATCCTTCTCGGAGCGCAGCCTCGTCAATCTGGATCATCATCGCGCCGGACCTCTCCAGATCGACCACCTCGTCACGTATCGCGAGCGCGATCTGATGGCATGCTTCGCTCCGTGGAATATCATCACGGACGAACGACCAGTTCAGGATCGTCACCGGTCCTGTCAGCATCGCCTTCAGTGGCTTCTTGGTGAGCGATTGCGCGAAGCGCCACCACTCCATCGCCATGGGTTTCGGCCGGGAGACATCGCCAAACAGGATGGGCGGCCGAACATAACGCGAGCCGTAGGACTGAACCCAACCATGTTTGGTGAATGCGAGGCCGGACAGCCGCTCACCGAAATACTGCACCATGTCATTGCGCTCGAACTCGCCATGCACGAGAACGTCGAGACCAATGTCTTCCTGCCAGCGCACCGCGCGCGCCGTCTCCTCCTTGAGAAACTGCTCGTATTGTGCGTCGCTCATCGTTCCCCGCGCATGGGCTGCGCGGGCGTTGCGAACCTCCACCGTCTGTGGGAACGATCCGATCGTCGTCGTGGGAAATGTCGGCAATCCGAACCGCGCGCGCTGAACTTCGGCGCGCCGGGCGAAAGGACTGTGGCGACGCCGCATGCTGTCATCGATTGCAGCCATTCGCTTGGCGACGTTCGCATTGTGAACGTTGGGTGACGTTTCGCGCGCGACGGCAGCGCCTTCCGAGGCCTCAAGTACATCCGCCGCTTCCTTCCATCCTTTAGCCAGCACGCGCCCCAGCGTTGCGAGTTCTCCGATCTTCTGGACGGAGAAAGCAAGCCAGCTTTTCACATCGGGATCAAGATCCGTCTCGAGTTCGAGGTCGATCGGGACATGAAGCAGCGAGCATGAGGGTGCAATCTGCACGCGGTCCTTGCCGAGCTTTGCGATGGCAAGTTCGAGCCGATCGAGCACCGCTGGAAGGTTCGAACGCCAGACATTGCGGCCATCGACGATGCCGAGGGAGATGACAAGATCCCTTCGAGCGTCGGCGACAATCGCGCTCAACTGCTCCGGGGCGCGGACCAGGTCGATGTGAAGGCCCGCGACCGGCAACGTCAAAGCGGTTTCCAGGTTGTCGCCGATCGTTCCAAAATAGGTAGCGAGCATGATCTTGAGGTCGGGAACCTTCTCGGCCAGATGAGTGTAGGTCCGGCGCAGCCCGTCGCGTGTGGCATCATCGAGGTCCAGGACCAAACATGGCTCGTCCAGTTGCACCCACTCGGCACCCCTTAACGTGAGTTCGCGGAGAACATCTACATAGACCGGCAGCAGCCTATCGAGGAGCAATAGCGGATCGAATGCAGGATCGGCGCTCTTGCCGAGCTTGAGAAAGGTGACTGGACCAACCAGCACCGGGCGCGTCTGATAACCCTGGCTTTTCGCTTCTTCATACTCCTCGATCGGCTTGCGAGAGGAAAGCGTGAAGGTTTGGTCCTTGTGAAATTCCGGCACCATGTAGTGATAATTGGTATCGAACCATTTGGTCATCTGCTGCGCTGCCGCGCCGTGCTCGGCCTGACCGCAATTCGCCTCATGGTCATCGCGCTGTGCGCCCCGTGCCATCGCAAAGTAGGTCTTGAGCGAAACAGGGCCTGCACTCCAACCGTAAATTTCCGGAATGGCACCGACCATCACGCTGGTATCGAGCACATGGTCATAAAGCGAGAAGTCGTTTGAAGGAATAACGGTTACACCGAGCGATTTCTGCCGCGACCAGTTAGCGGCGCGAAGCGCAGCCGCAGTCTCAAGAAGCTGCGTTTCGTCAGACTTTCCGGCCCAATAGCTCTCGAGCGCTACTTTCAGTTCGCGGCGCGGACCGATGCGCGGCGTGCCGAGTGTGGCGACAGGAATCGAGAGAAGAGACATAGCTTCAACCCCATGTTGGGAGCAAAGGCCATGGCGGACGCGTGCAGAAAAAGCCGCCGAAGCGGCAACTGCTTGGCGCACCACCGGGACACCCCGCCCGTGGACGAATATATTGTCGGGGCCAGGTCTCCTGGCTCGCGGGTCGTCGCCCGCTGTCCGGCCTTCCCGAAGCCGCGTGGCTTCAGTGACTTCTGTTGGACAGTGGCTCGCCGCTTACAGTTGCGGGGGCAGCGCCGGCATCGCACCAGCTTCCCTCTTGGCTCCGGATTGATCCGGAGAACCTCGACAACTCCGATTACCTGCAAGAGGACCGTTCCGTCAACCTCTCGATAATCACCTGTGCGGTTTCTCGGGAGCGATTGTCTGGAGAACGCAAGCATCTAGGCCTCGTCATCGTGCGGCCCGATCGTCCCATAGAGTTGGGCGCGCGTCTGGATTCGATCGACAATCTTGTGGGTGCGGCGGTCGCGCGATCGCAGCCTACAGATCCTCCTGCCCCTTGTTCGCCACCCGCAGCGCAGACACCGGCCAGATCACCATTGAACAGTTACCCCGAATTCTGCCATCGCAAGGAAACGGCGTCTTGCCGAAGACGGTCATGTTGGCGAGCAGCGGCACGCCCGGCATCCGCTCGGCAAAGGCACGCACATTTCCGCGGTGTTGAGCACGACGGGAAACTCGGTAGGCGCCCGCCGCAACTCTGCACGCGCTTATGTGCTGTATCGCGAGTCACACCCATATCTTGCCGAACTACTGTCGCATCGCCGTACGCTAGCGGTGACATAGCCAGTGCCCGAGGGTTGCCCACCTGCGCGCACCTCCATCCCCTGCATTCGTTCCGCGACCAACTAGGCCAAAAAACGCCCATCCAGGCATGACTGCCGAATCACCTTCCAGGCACTTGCTTGAAAGTTACGGGCAATCCCGATCTCGTGGCCTTCGAGCGGCATGTCATCCATTCTGTCGTCTGCGGACTTGAACCGTCCACCGTCGCACTCCGAAACGACCATTTTGCCCGCGCCATATCCGCGTGACGCTTCGCTATTTGCAGGCCATGGAGCAGACATCGGCAGTGCTTGCGGCTTGCCTGTCAGCCTCGGACCAGCTCGGTCCGGCCGATGCCGACGAGCCATCGATGCGCTACATTGACTTCCCATAGGCCTGTAGCTGCCCACGATTCTGAACTCGCAGTGCACGTCACGTACAGGCTTGTAATAGATCACCGAAACCCGTGATGAGTGTCGCCGAAACGACATCCCGCCTGAACAAAGAAGGGAACGGTGACCTCCCTAGGTATCCGGGCTTATCGCAGTAGACCGACCGATACGTTGAGCTGCGCGCTGCGTCCAGTTGATCATCTTTGCACAAAAGATGCGAGACATGCACAAAAATTACCGCCAAACCGCGCAAGAACTCAAGTATTCGATCACTTCGCGCGACTAGAGACGAATAGAAAAGCGTCTCGTAACACTGATGCTCTCACAAGCTTGGAGTTCTCGGTGAGTGATCGATCTACTCATCTCGATGCTCCTTCAGCGGCCCCTTGGGGCGTTTCCTCCCTGACTTGGCCGCGCGTACCGTTCGCGCGGCCTTTTTTCTGCATCCGGCAAGAGATCGATTTGCAGGATTTAATGGGCTTTGAACGCAAAAACGCATGGTGCGAGTAGGTTCTCGCGCAGATACAGGGTCATTAGCCTCGGCGAACAGTTGTTCGTAAATGACGGCGTACGGTCACCCATCCTAATTTCGACAATAGGACGCCTCCGCAAGACCGGCGATTGACGTCCTCGTAATGTAACAAGCCGCCTCCGCGTCTTCAGGCGCGAGCGGCTCTGCAAGAAAAGGTGCGGTCGGGTCTCTTCAGGCGGACTCCAGAGCGTCGCTCATGTATGTCGACCACGAAATCGGCCAGCAATCAAGGTGAGCCGCCAGATCGGTCGGCATACTTCCAGACGACCATTAGTTTCGCCGCGCTTTGTCATCTGAGACCGTCGGTCTCATACGTCTGTCATACCGTTCCGCTAGGTCCAGCAGCCTTTTTCTAGTGAAAGGGTCTGCCTTGTCCGCTAGATCGCGAATGATCCGGGCCCGGTCCTTTAAAAACTGCTCATCCACGAAAACACCTATTCAGTGCAAGTCTACGTATATCTTAGCACACTCAGTCATTTGGACGGCTTTCATTCCCTGCACCTCGGATCTACGCATGACATTAACGCTCCGGGGGTGAGACCGAGATGGTCCTCCGGCGTTCCGCCAGAAGCAAGGCATGGATCTGCCTGTCTGCGCGGCAACCGCATCCAAGTGATAATCCCCTAGGCCATGCTGACAGGCACTGTGTTGCCGAATCCCAGGCAACGTTGCCAACGCTATCTCCGACCAGGATACTTCGACGATGGTATGGGCAATGCGCGCCGGAATAGTGTCATACGCGGTGGCCCAGGCGACACGACGTCCCTCCACTGTCCACCGCTGCAGCATTGCGATCGCGACACGTTCAAGAAGCCCGCTCTTAACTGTGACTCATTTTAGATCTCGATCGATCGCTTGCCTCTTATCCCTGCAGTCAGTGCTTCCTATGGAAGTCAAGAGAAAACTGTCAATGGTGGGAAGAACGATCTTTCGTCTCCACAATTAGGACCTACGCACAAGCGTTAACTGTCGCGCATCCATCTCCGTCGCTAGTTCCCTGCGCCGCGTCCGGAGACTGCTCACGAAGGCTCCTGTTCCGACACGGACGGATCCAGCAAACCAAACGGGATCCAGGCCAGAAACGGCCAGAAGAAATAGAAGGATGCGACCGCTCGATACGGCGCGGTCAACCAAACTTCGTCGCGCGACAGGTCAGCCGCAGCACGCTTGTTCATCCTGTAAGCAGTAAAGTCGATGATTGTTGCCGACGTTTCTGTCATTTGATACTTCCATGCTACTCTTTAACGCGTCACACCGAATTCCAATGACGAGTTTTTCA
The DNA here is from genome assembly GCF_013114835.1 of Bradyrhizobium archetypum. Lineage (GTDB taxonomy): Bacteria > Pseudomonadota > Alphaproteobacteria > Rhizobiales > Xanthobacteraceae > Bradyrhizobium > Bradyrhizobium archetypum. Next base: position 307,456 of record NZ_JAAVLW010000001.1, read on the forward strand.
ACTCCGCTAATGCGCTTTTGCCGCGGAGCCTGTCTCCCGCGGCGACCCGGTGCCGCGTATTAAGCCGCTCACAAGCAGCGAAGCCATTTGTGGTCGGCCTCCCGCTGCGCCTTGAAGCCGTCGACGCATTTCATGGAACAAGGGCCGTTCGCCAGCAGTGGTAGCGCATCAGCCCGAACTTTCGCCGCATATCGCACAGCACCTCACTTGATCCTGTAGGGATTATGGGAGCAGTTGCGCATCGCCTCCTATCGGAGTTCGGCGCCCCTGCACTTTCATCGCCTCAGCACCACGCCCGCACGTGAAATGCCGATTCGGCGATGCAAAGTCTGCCGGCGGGTACGGGCACTGGGCGCAAGAGTTTGACCCTGATGTGCGCCTCCTTCGTGAAGCGACGGTTCAATCGGAGTGCTTCGCTGAGATTTCCAATTTGTAACGAATATATTCGTCTTGATTAATGCAATGAGCCGGGCGTCGGCGGTGAGATCCTGCGATCGAACGACTTCCTTCGACGGATTTCAACTACCCGAGCTGAGGGGGCGTGTGGCAGCGCTCGCCCGATCTCGTGATCTGCCACCTCATCCTTTTGCGCTGTCAAAGGGCGGCAATCCGATATTTACGTCCTGCTGCTCGAAATGCATGGTCACTGTGGGCTGGGTAAGATGTAGATTTTGCGGCTGCCTTGGCGAGCCGAGGTGTTCGCGTTCCTCAGAAGAACGTGCGGAGACGTTTTTGACCGCGGACCATCAAAGAAGAACTTCTCAGCCGCACTTGCCTCATGGGAAGCGTCTTTGGGCTGCCGTACACCTGTGGGAGCGCTACCAGCAACACTAGCAGAATTCACGACATCACAGGTGCGTTTGGCATCTGGTATATCAGCAACACTCTAAGCTTGCTGTAGATTGATATTCAGCTAGATAACGATCGGCCAAGCGCCGAAACGGTTAAAAGCTATAGTACCTACACGCACCAAGCGCATCCTCAAGCCAGCGCATCAGCAGAATCCCTGATGGCGGCATAGATTTGGTCAAGATCTGTCGCTGTGACGCAGTAAGGCGGCATCACATAGATCGTGTTACCAAGCGGGCGCAGCAACAGATTTTGGTCTTTAAAGAAGGCCTGAAGCTTCGGTCCGGTGCTAGCGAGATAGCCGGCATCGCTCGTTTGCAGATCGAGTGCTGTGATGGTGCCCGCCCGACGGACGTTTGCAAAGCGTGGGTCGGCGCGGAATGGCTCAACGGCCCGCTCTTGCATGGCGGCAACCGACGCCACGAGCTGGCGAGATTCCTGACTTTGCCAGAGATCCAGGTTGGCCTTTGCGGCGGCGCAGGCAACCGGATTGGCGGTATATGAACTCGAATGAAAGAACGTACGTGTACGGTCCTTCGAATAATGAGCGTCAAAAATATCCGCGCGGCAGAGTGTTACCGCGAGCGGAAGCGCTCCTCCCGTGAGTCCCTTCGAATAGCAGGCAATATCGGGCGTCACATTGGCCTGCTCGCAGGCGAATAAGGTTCCGGTACGGCCCCAGCCCGTCATGACCTCATCGGCTATGAACAGAACCTCGGATGCTTCGCAGATTCGCTTCATCTCTTTTAGCACCCAGGCTGGGTACATCAGCATACCGCCCGCACCCAATATCAGAGGCTCCACAATAAAAGCGGCCGGAATTTCGTTTCGACAAACGGACTCGAGCGCATCGAGCGTCACCTGCTCGCGACCTCTCGCGGGGAACGGGATTGAGGTAACCTCGAACAGAAGGGGCCCGTACGCCGCGTTGAACACGCTTCTAGCACCTACCGACATCGCCCCAACCGTGTCGCCGTGATAGGAATGTTGCATCACGACAATGCGTATTCGCTGCTTGCCGATGTTATGCCAATAGCCGAGTGCCATTTTTAGAGCTACTTCCACACTGGCTGAGCCACTGTCGGAAAAGAAGACATGGTCGAGGCCATGAGGCGCGAGTTTCAAAAGTAGCGCAGCGACCTCTTCAGCTGGATCATGGGTGTAGCCGGCGAAGATCATCTGGTTGAGCTTGCCTGCCTGCTTCTGAATCGCGCGCACGATATGTGGATGGCAATGACCATGGGTCACGACCCACCAAGATGAGATTGCATCTATGATACGGCGACCGTCCGCGGTGTGGAGATAAGCGCCGTCACCACGCACGATCTTGATCATCTCATCCTGAAGCGCGTGCTGCGTGAAAGGATGCCAGATCGGCGACTTCGTCTTGATCATGGTTTGAAGTCCCAAGGGACAAACGAGTCTTTGAAGACCGCCTGCAGCGCGTTTGCCGTGAGAGGAGAAAGCCAAGGCAATCGCCCCAACCAACGCACGCGTCCGATTTCGCAAATTGCCCTCTCAGGCTCAACATTTCGTTCGCCAATGAATGCAATTCCGAGAATGCGGATCTGGCGCCTTCGCAGAGCTTCTATCGACAGCAGCGCGTGATTGATGGTGCCAAGTCGCGTGTTTGCGCAAAGCACGACGGGAAGCCGCCAGCGTTCGAAGACGTCGACAAAAAGTGTGCCGCCACTCAGCGGGACCATTAGCCCGCCGGCGCCCTCGATCACGAGCGGACGCTCCCCGCTGTCCGGCACATCGATCGCATCTGTGTCGATGCGAACTCCGTCGATTTCGGCTGAGTAATGGGGCGAAGCGGGCGTTCGAAGGCGGTAAAGCTCTGGCACGATGCGATCGGGTGAGAGACTGCCCAGCCGCGCCACGAGCTCGCTATCGGTCTCTCCTTCAAGGCCGGCCTGAATCGGTTTCCAATAGTTCGCGCCGAGGAGATTGGCGAGCCCTGCGGAAAAGACCGATTTCCCAATTCCGGTATCTGTGCCTGTCACAACGATCCGCTGAGTCATCGCGAACCGCCCAACGTCTCTTCGACCAACGCATCAATCATGTCCGATACATCATCTTCGCGAACTTTGAGCGTGATTGAAATTCTTAATCGTGCCGTTCCCGCCGGCACGGTTGGCGGCCGGATTCCACGTATGTCGAAGCCGCGCGCCTGCAGTGCAGAGGCGAGCCGCATTGTATGGGCGTTGTCGCCAATGATGTAGGGCACGATCTGCGAGTCCGAAGGACTGCGCAGACCGCGCAAACGAATCTTCCGATGAGTGAAGGCGACCAGCTTGGCCAGACGCTGCTGACGCTCAGGCTCCTCCTGCAGAATTGAGAGTGCTTCCCGCACGGCGACAGCCATCAACGGTGGGGGAGCGGTGGCGAAGATAAACGGGCGACAACGATTGACCAAGAAGTCGCGCAGCACGCGTGTGCAAGTGACGAGCGCACCAGCAGCGCCCAGCGCCTTGCCGCAGGTATGAACGACTAGGAGATTTTCGCTCCCCTCGTAGGGCGCGGTGAGCCCCCGTCCCTGCCTGCCGTAGACGCCTGTGGCATGGGCCTCATCCACGATCAGGAAAGCGTCGTGCCGGTCCGCGATCGCGACCAGATCTTTAAGTGGTGCGAAATCGCCATCCATGCTGTAGAGACTTTCGGCCACGATCCAGACCCGGCCCGTTCCGCCCTTGACCCGCCAGTCACGAATTTTGTCTTCGACCGATTGGGCGTCGTTATGATCGCTTATCCGAAACTCCGCCCGGCCAGCGCGCGCGCCTTCATGAATGCTCGCATGCACAAGAGAATCGAGAACGAGCAGATCGCCCCGCTGCGGCAGCGATGTCAGGACGGCAAAATTTGCAAAGTAGCCGCCGCTAAAGAAAAGCGCCGTCTTCGCTCCAAAGAACTGAGCTGCTTCTGCTTCCAGACTTTCGTGTTCCTCGCAATTGCCGCGTAAGAGCCGCGAGCCGCCGGCCCCAACTGGCGTGCCGGCTTCGAGCGCGGCCACGACGGCCATTTTCATACGTGGCGCGCTCGCCAGCGCAAGATAATCGTTCGAAGAAAAGTCGAGGCCAGCGCGCGGCTTGAGGCAGCGCAGCCGGTCGTCTTCTTTTAAGGCATGCAGGGCCGTGGCAAAATTTCTCATTTTGGCCGCATGGGTCGAGCTCATCCTTCACTCCCACGTCGCATTTACACGCAGAAATTCCATTTGGCAGCCAAGAACAAGGCTTCATCCATCGGCCTTCATGTTTTCAACCTGGTAAGATGCGATTTTCTTGATCAACCAGAACAACGCGTGGTCTGAAGATTTTCGCTTCCGCCTCATCGAAGGAGGCATATGCAACGATGATGATTTTCTCTCCGGGCATCGCGATTCGAGCGGCCGCACCGTTGAGGCTTATCGTGCCAGAGCCCTTGGGCGCCTCGATCACATAGGTAGCAAAGCGCGCTCCGGTTTCGATATTATAGATTTCAACGCGTTCGTTGATCAAAAATCCCGCCGCATCCAGCAGCGTACGATCAATCGATATCGAGCCGTCATAGTGTAGATCGGCTTCGGTTACCGACGCGCGATGGATTTTACCCTTCATCAAAGTAATCTGCATTGTTCACCTAGACTGAAATTTCCGCGCGGGGTGCTCGCCGCTGGTCTGCTTTACTTAGGCAAGCCCGGACGTGATACCGAGCCGGTTCAGCAAATTGGCATCCCGGTCGGCTTTCGGGTTTTCGGTGGTCAACAGCACATCCCCGATGAAGATTGAATTCGCGCCGGCCAAAAAACACAGCGCCTGCAGTTCATCGGTCATGTATTGCCGTCCGGCGGACAACCGCACCACGCTCTTGGGCATCATGATCCGGGCCGTAGCCACCAGGCGCACGTGCGTGATCGGATCGGGGCGCTCGGCGGTGGCGTAGACCGGTACGCCCTTGACCTCGTTCCAGAGGTTGATCGGCACGCTTTCCGGATGCTTTTGGAGATTGGCGAGCAGCACAAGCATGCCGAGTCGGTCCTCGACACGCTCACCCATGCCGATGATGCCGCCGCTGCACACCTTGATGCCGGCCCTGCGCACCTGCGCCAGTGTGTCGATGCGGTCTTGCAAGGTGCGAGTGGTGATTACTCTGCCGTAGAACTCCGGCGAGGTGTCGACGTTATGATTGTAGAAGTCGAGCCCGGCCTCAGCGAGCCGCGCGGCCTGCCTCAACGTCAGCATGCCAAGCGTGACGCAGGTCTCCATGCCTAGAGCCTTGACCGCGCCAACCATCTCGCAGACCTGATCGAGATCACGGTCTTTTGGACTGCGCCAGGCGGCGGCCATGCAGAAGCGGCTCGCGCCGGCGTCCTTGGCGCGCTGGGCGGTGGCGACCACATCGGCGCGCGCCTTGAGGCGGCTGGCTTTCAGGCCAGTGTCATAATACGCGCTCTGGGCGCAGTAGCCGCAGTCTTCGGGACAGCCGCCGGTCTTAATGCTGAGCAGACTTGCGGTTTCGACGTGATTTGGATCGAAGTTCTCGCGATGAACGCTCTGGGCCCGAAACATCAAGTCGGCAAACGGCAGGCCATAAAGTGCTTCGGCCTCGGCGCGCTCCCAGTTACTGCGAACCGGCGCGTCGTTGCCGTTTTCGTTCCGTTGCGCTCCCACTCCACCAACCATTAAGATTTGCTTTCCCATCAGCAAGTTACCGTAGATAATGGAAGCTATAATCTATAACAACTGCTCACGGCAACAGCACTTGGACGCTCGGGAGATGACCTTCAAGAACTCTCGGAGCGGCGTGCAGGCGCCCCAATTAGCGCTCAACGCAATGGTGTAAAGTGTGTTGGCGCGTAAAGACCGCGAAATCAGCCAAAGTTTGGAGAAATACCGCAAAATGAGGGTGCCTCTTACATTTTGACGCCTGGCCATTGCGCATGGCCGGGCACTCGCCTGCTTCCCGAGTGCAAACGCTTATGATAGATAATCTATAATGACTGACGACGAGAATACGACGACCGCGGGGCGCATTGCAGAGGCAATCGGCGAGCGCATCATCAGCGGCGAGCTGCAGCCGGACGCCCCACTCCGGCAGGACCATATCGCACGAGAATTCAATTCGAGCCACGTCCCGGTGCGCGAGGCCTTTCGGCAACTTCAGGCCCAACATCTTGTCGTCGCTGTGCCCCGTCGCGGTGTGCGAGTTGCCCCACTTAATATCAATTCCGTGAAGGAGATCGCTGAGATGCGCGCCGCGCTGGAAGTGGTCGCGTTGCGCAATGCGGCGCCAAAGCTCACCTCTAGCCATTTGGCACGGATCGAGCTCGCCCTGATTGAAGGAGACGCCGCCCAGACCATTCAGGAGTTTGAAATAGCCAACCGCGCTTTTCACCACGCGCTGGTGGCGCCCTGCGCGATGCCGCGCCTGCTCGCGAGCCTTGACGGACTACAGCTTGCAAATTCACGACTCGTGTTCGCGATGGCGCGCAGTAGCGGCTGGCGACCGCGGTCCAATCAGGATCACCGCCTGATTTTGCAAGCCCTGCGGGCGCGCAACGTCGATCAAGCCTGTAGTCTGCTCGCGCGCCACATTCAAACTATTGAGCGCCTTGCCCTTCCCTCGTCATGACCGCGAACGAGATCTGGCGAGGTCCGTTGCAAACCCCGGCAAAGCGCAAGAGCGCCAAACTCCGACCTTTTTGCCGCGCGACGCGGCTTGCGGCTGCGCCCCCGTTGCAGCGGGCTCGATCCCAAGATAGTAAAGCGACCTCCTTGCGACATCACTCCTTAAGGCCACCCATGATTCGTCACATCGTCTTGTTCAGCGCCAAGGATCAGGCCCATATCGAGCAAATCATCGAAGGCCTATCGGTTCTCACCACAATCCCGCATGCACGTCGGCTCGAGATTGCGCGCAATTGCAAGGCCGACCAGCTCGGTAACGAGATCGACGTGGTGGTGTATGGTGAGTTCGACAACGAGACGGAGCTGGCAGCGTACAAAGCGCATGATCTGTATCAGGAATCGATCAGGCGGGTACGACCCCTTCGGGAGCTACGGTTCGCGGCCGACTATAATGTATCAGCCGATGCGCGGTTCGCCTCGACGGCAGCGATAAGCGAAGTTAGTGAGCGCTTCGGGTCAACTGGCGGGAGTTAATCTGGCAATCGGTCTCAAAACCTTGTGGGTGCTAGACGAGGATGGGATTCGCAATCGCAGCGCGCCCCACCAGCACGCCCGTTGTCAGTGACTGACAAGGCGATGCACGTCCGCGAACTGCGGTGGATTGAGCCTGTCACCGCGATGCGCTGTCTCGCGCATCGAGCGCACCTGACGTTTCTCGACAGCGCGGCAACGCATGAGCTGCTTGGGCGCTATTCCTATCTGAGCTGCGAGCCGTTCAGCACCTATACGGTCACGGACGGACAGGCGAGTTACAACACAGAGGCTCTCGCGGGCGATCCGTGGCGAGCTCTTCGCACCCTGCTCGCGAGGTACCCAGAAGAGCATCGTCCCGATCTGCCGCCGTTCCAGGGCGGTGCGGCCGGCTTCTTTGCTTATGATCTGAACAGGACACTGGAGCGACTGCCCGCGCCAGCAATCTCCGGTCAGAGGTTGCCGCAATCCATCCTGCATTTCTATGACGTGGTCATTAGCTTCGACCACCGTGACGACAGATGCTGGATCGTCTCGACCGGATGGCCGGAGCAGGATCCCGCACGACGGCGCGAGCGTGCGCGTCGTCGGGCCGATGAGTTTGCAGCGCTGCTCGACCGCCCAAGGGCGCCGCGGAATGACTTCCCCGCCACAGCGGGCGCATGGCATTCTAACTTCAGCCGTGAGGGCTACATTGCGGCGGTGCAGCGCGTTATCGAATTGATTCTGGCTGGCGACGTTTTCCAAGCGAACATTGCGCAGCGCTTCAGCGCCCGCTTATCGAGCTCATTTGATCCGCTGGCCTTCTATTGCCAGTTGCGGTCATTGAACCCGGCTCCCTTTGCAGCCCTCATGCGGTACGGCAAGCTGACCATTGCCTCGAGCTCGCCGGAACGATTCCTCAAGCTTGATGGACGGCAGGTCGAAACGCGGCCGATCAAGGGCACGATCGCGCGCTCCGCTGATTCGAAGGACGACCGGCGCCGCGCTGAACTCCTCCTCGCGTCCGAGAAGGACCGTGCCGAGAACACGATGATCGTGGACCTCCTGCGCAACGATCTGTCACGCGTTTGCACGCCGCAGTCGGTCGAGGTTCCAGCGCTGTGTGCCCTGGAATCCTATGCTTCAGTGCACCACCTCGTGTCGACCGTGACGGGTGAACTTGCCGTAGATGAAGACGCCGTCACCTTATTGCGAGCTTGCTTTCCCGGCGGCTCCATCACCGGCGCGCCCAAGGTGCGATCGATGGAAATCATTGGAGAGATCGAGCGAGTGGCGCGAGAGGTCTATTGCGGGGCGATCGGCTTTATCGGCTTTAACGGGCACATGGATACGAATATCGCCATCCGCACTGTCACAATCGACGATGATTTTGCTCTGTTTCATGCAGGGAGCGGGATCACGGCGATGTCAGATCCAGAGGCCGAATACGAGGAGACGCTCGCGAAGGCGCAGCGCATATTTGACGCGTTTCGTGCTAACACATCTGGTGCACTTTGATTGTCATTATCGACAACTACGACTCCTTTGTCTTCAACATTGCCCGCTATTTTCGCCAGCTGGGTGCCGCAACGGCAGTGATCCGGAATGACGTCGTCAGCCTCAGCGATCTTGCCTGCCTCAAGCCGCACGCCCTGGTCCTCTCCCCCGGTCCCTGCACGCCAATGGAGGCCGGACTGTCGACAACCGTAATCCGCGAGCTGTCGGGTCATCTCCCAATTCTCGGCATCTGCCTTGGACACCAGTGTATTGGGAGCGTGTTCGGCGGACGCGTCGCGCGTGCCCGTCGTCCGATGCACGGCCGGTCCTCATACGTCACCCATGACGGCCGCGGACTGTTCAAGGAACTCGCGTCCCCACTTTGCGTTGGCCGCTACCATTCTCTTGTTGTTGAGCTCGACGAATCGTGCGCACCGCAACTAACGGTGACAGCGCGTTCGGATGAAGGCGAGATCATGGCCCTCGCACATCGCTCTCACCCGACCTATGGCGTACAGTTCCACCCGGAATCGATACTTACCCAACAAGGGCAGGTGCTACTGATGAACTTCTTGCGAGTCGCAGAGACTTGCCAATCGTGAGGATATCGGAGAGCGTGTCGCACACTTGCCAGCTTAACGCACGGAAGCGAAATCGTCAGCTTCTGCCAGTCTGATAGATACTAAGGAGATGGCTTAGGGCAGGCAATGGCAGCAAGTAAATCAACTTGAAATCAGTGCCGCGATCACCCGTTGAAGCTTTGGCGGACACTAAGCAGCGGTTCTCCCGCCTTGAGCCAGATGCGCCAGTGCGCGGTGTTACGGATGTTGGTGACCAGTGGCGCGCGACTTGGCGGGGTTTGCGACCCCACACCGGGCTTGCCTCCACGGTTGACACCCCGTCCAATCGGAGCGGACTTCGGGCCGGCGAAATTTGGCGGGCACGGCCGAAAAGACGCGCGTTTGGATGAGCTGCGGCAGTCCCTCAAGGTACATCATGGCGCTTCCTTCAGGCTGCGCTTTGGCTGCCCCTGATATTTGTAGGCGAACTGCTTGGGCATTGGCCCTTTATTGCGGTCCTTGCGTCCGGTCTGCTCCCATGCATGCGCCAGGATGCCTACCGCGCGTGACAAGCAGAAGATGCCGCGGGCTAGGGGTGGAGCAAAGCCCAGCTCCGCGTAGATGACTGCAGTGGCTCCATCGACGTTCATCGGGATGAGCTTGCCTTTGCGCTCGCGCATGACGCGCTCGATCGCGCGCGCAGCGCTGGCGTAGCGACCGCTGACGGCAGCATCACTGACCGCGGCATCGACTAGTACGAGCAGCGGGTCAGCGCGCGGGTCGACGGGATGAAACCGGTGACCGAAGCCAGGCAGATATTTGCTTCGCGTGGTGGTGAAATGATCGATTGCCTCAGCGGCAGCCTCATCCAGATCCTTGGTCTCGCTCCGTCGGAGGACCTCGTCGTAGAGCTCGATCGCCTGCTCCCCCGCTCCGCCATGCAGGTCCCCGAGCGTGTTGATCGCGGAAGCCATCGCGCCATTGAGCGGCAGCCCACAACTGACAGCCATCTGCGCGATAGCGATAGAAGGTGCATGCGGGCCATGATCCACTGATGCAACCAGTGCAGCCTGCAACAGCCGCTCCTGCGCCGGTGTGGGTAGCTCGCCGCGCAGCATCAACCAGATCATTGCGGGGAAGGAAATCTGATCAATCAATTCCTCGATCGTGTATCCGCGGTAGGCGATCCGCCCGGGCGCAATGTCGCATATGGAGGTCCGCCACCAATGGGCGGCCTGCTCTCGCAGCTGCGTTTCGCTCATTCTGTTCTCCAATCTCGTCAGCCTATGTCCGGCCGAAGCTTGCTTGCGCGCAACTCCCTGCCCGTCACGCTGCTCCATCCGTCGCCGGGCGGACCCGCGGAAAATCCGCTCCTCCTTGACGTGCAGTTCCGGCGGCACCGCTTGCGATAAGGTGCTCAATTTCCGGACAGGTATAACCGAGCCGAGCCAGCCATCGCTCTGTGTCCGCACCGAGCGACGGAGGGAGTGCGGGGACAGGAAACGCCTCATCCAGCCGAAAACCAGGGCGCGTAATGCGTAATGGTGGTTCGCCAGCCCTGTCGAGCGCAAGCGTCTCGACAAAGCCGCGCTCCAGCAACTGCGGCTCGCGCAAAACTTGCGGAACGGTCAGCACACAGCCGGCGGGCACGCCGGCGGCATTCAACAGTGCCTCCCACTCCTCCGCAGGCCTGTAGCTCAAAGCTGCATTCAACTCGTCGCTAAGCGCCGCGCGGTTCATTTTACGTGCTTCGCGCTTAGCGAAGCGCGGATCTGTCTTCAGATCCGGCCGGCCGATCAGATCGCAAAGGGTCCGGTACTGTTTCTGCTCGTTAGCGGCTATATTCAGCGGGCCGGTCGCCGTGCGGAACGTGCCGGAGGGTGCGGCCGTGAAATTCTCGTTCCCCATCGGCCGCGGCTCGACTCCGCCGTTCAGGTGATTGGAAACCACCCATCCCATAGCGGAGATTGTCGCCTCGAGCAGCGACACGTCGATGAACCGGCCCCTGCCCATTTGCTGCTGCTCGACGAGGGCGGCCGAGATGGCAAAGGCGGCCGTTAGCCCGGCGATGGTGTCAGAGATCGGGAAGCCGGTCCGCAGCGGAGCCGTCGCTGCATCACCAGTAATACTCATCGCGCCGGAAAGGCCCTGGACGATCTGGTCGTAGGCCGGGCGGGCGGACCAAGGACCGTTTTGCCCAAAGCCTGAGATCGCACAATAGATGAGCCGCGGGTTGCGCTTGCACAACGCGTCAAAACCGAGACCAAGCCGCTCCATGACTTTGGGCCGGAAGTTTTCGAGAAGGACGTCGGCCTTGGACATCAGCCTGAAAAACACTTCTCTGCCCGCTTCAGACTTCAGATCGAGCGCCACCGACTGCTTACCGGCATTCACGGCGACGAACGAGAGCCCCTGAAGGCGCTCTGCCCTTTGCGGATCTGCGCCAAGGCGCCGCGCGAGATCGCCTCCATTGGAGTTTTCGATCTTGATAACCTCCGAGCCGAGGCGCGCGAGATGGTAGCCGCAGAACGGGCCTGCCAATACGTTCGACAGGTCGAGGACACGGATACCGGTGAGCGGCAGGGACATCTGACGAAGCCTTCTTTGCGGTATCTTCGGCCGCTGCGGTTGCTACTTCAGTTGCTGGACCGCACGCTCGGCGAAGCGATTGGTGAAGTTTTTGGCTGAAGTCGATAGGATCGTCTCGACCAGCGTTATGCCAACATCGCCCCGGAAATCCGGCGTCGACGTCCACTTCCTCATCCTGCCGACAAGGGGCGACGGCGCCGGAAACAAGAAGGCGTCGATGTGGCCTGATCGCACCCCGAGCTCCGAGATCGGGACAAGATCGACAAATATGGCGACTTGCGTGACAACGAGCTTAGTTCCGGGCGGCATAGCTCTTCTCCGCTTCCCCACCAGGCAGCGACCAGATTTCGCGATAGAGCGCGACGAACTCGTCCGTGGTCTGCAGCGCGGAGACCTCCCGCGATCAGGCAGCGTGATCCTGACCTCGCCGACCATCCCGCTTGCAGGCCCCGCGGACGTCACGCCGACTTGGTCAGCCAGCGTGATCGCCTCATCGAGATCATGGGCGATGAAGATCAAGGAGCTTCGCTCGGCCTGCCAGAGATCGAGCAGGATGCGGTGCATCAGCCGGCGCGTGTGAACGTCGAGCGCCGAGAAGGGCTCGTCCAGGAGAACAATTCTCGGCTCCGTGATGAGCGTCTGCATCGCCGCGCGCTTGCGTTGCCCGCCTGATAGCGGATGCGGATAACGCTGCTCAAATCCCGTCAGGCCGAACCGAGCCTCGGCGCGCGCCTCCTCGACTGACTTGCCCTGAAAGACGAGCCGGAGCCCAATGTTGTCCTGCGCGATCTTCCACGGCATTAGGCCCGCCTGTTGAGCATGTAGCCGGACTGATCATTCAGTCCCGTGAGCGGCTTGCGGAAGATCTGAACGTCTCCGACGAGTGTTTGAAGAGACCTGTGACAGTGTTCAGGATGGTGGACTTGCCGCAACCGATTGGGCCCACGACCGCAACGAACTCCGCGTCGCCTACCTGGAGGTTCATGCTTTTGGCTGGGATGAATGCGCCGACGCGGATCATTACCTCGCGCAAGTCAACGGCCAGCGTTGGTGGCCTTCCATTGTCTCGCATTTCAGAACTCGTTCTGTTATGTGCATCCATAGTCCTGCGTGCGAAAAAAGTCAATCTGTTCTGGTGTACAGAACCATCTTCCTCCATATCTGGCGGCATCTAACACTTCAATTTTATGCTGGTTCTACTCTTCAGAACCCGGAGCAGAGATGAGCAAGATAGGAGTTGACGCGGTCAGGAGAGCGCTCGCGATCCTGAAAAGTTTCGACGCGGAGCAGTCTGCGATGACGCTGACGCAGATTGCGGAAATGACAGACCTCTACAAGAGCACAGTGCTCCGATTGGCCTCTTCCTTGGAAGCTGATGGCTTTCTCGTCCGCGGCGCGGACCGGTTGTTTCGACCGGGACCGGAATTGTGGCGTCTTGGGGCGCTCTATCAGCGCGGTCTGGATCTTGGCGAAGTCATCCGGCCATCCCTTCGGCGTCTGGTTGAGGCAACGGGAGAAACTGCATCCTTTTATGTTGCAGATGGCGACGAACGCATCTGTCTTTACCGCGTCAATTCTCCACGTTCAGTTCGACACCATCTCGAAGAAGGCCAGCGATTGCCGATTGATTGCGGCGCCGCCGGTCGAATTCTCACTGCATACCGCGAGCCAACGAACGTAGAAGGGAGGAAGATCCGCGATAGAGGCTTTTATGTTTCGATCGGAGAGCGGGATCCGGAGGTCGGCGCGGCGGCCGTGCCGTTGATGGACGTACACGGCAAACTGAGGGGCGCCCTTTCGCTATCAGCGATCAAGACGCGCTTCCATGCTGAAGCCCGCAAGTCGGCAATCGATGCTCTCAAATCGGAAGCCAAGGCCTTAGCGGGGTTACTGCCCGCAAGCGAATGCTGATCATTGAGGGCGTCCGCTTTGCGCCATTTTGTAAAGAAACAGACGCGGCTTCGGCAAAGGCTGGCAGTGTCTTATGGCGCAGCATGAGGCAATCAGGCAGTTCCCGACTGTTCAGAGGCGGAGCAGCCATGTTGAACGATCGACAACAGAGATGATGGAGGCGAATGACATTCACATGCGATTCGATGCGCCCGCCACGCTTCGCAAATGGCCGTCCATAAACAACGAACGTCGTGCAGACAGAAGCACCTATCTGCTGGCGGAAGGCACGCTGGACGACTGCATACGAGAGTTTATGACGAAGCCTGAGGTCACACGTCATCTTTACGAGATCCACACGGCGCCACAGCCTCCGCTTGTAACGGAAATCTTGTTAGCCGATCACATCACGGAACTCGCCAGATTCCGAAGTTTCCTCTGATCGGGATGTTCCTGTCGGCACTTCTGGACCAGGCGAAGGTCAGCCTCAAAATCGGTGAGTCTCAGATCAAGGACAACAATTCCGCTTCGCCCTCGAAAGCAGAGCTGTGCGTCAGTGCTGCCTTCGTCCTTAAGACCGGCTGGCCGGAGCACTGGCTCTTATTTAATTAGAAGCGATCATGCAGCTGCCCGCTGCGCGTCTTGTCGCCGACCGTCCCAGCCACGAACTGTCCCGTCCGCGCGGCGGGTCCTCTGAGTGCCGTCGTCCCATCGCCATGATGGTGGTGCCCATCGCGAGGAGTTGAGGGTGATGATGGCGCCGTAGAGGCCCTGCCGTGCTGCTGAGTCCGCCTGATTGATCAACCAAATCGAACGCGCAGCGAACTCCAGTGCCGTCACCTTAGTCAGCGCCTTGAATCAAATCGCGCTGGTCATCGCAACTGTAGTGAAATCGCGCGATCTGCCAAAGGGCGACATTGCGCCTGGGATCTTCGTCATCAACATCAGAGTTGTTGCGCCAAAGGGCGATCCGCAAACCACCGACGTTCGGCCAACCAAAACGGCACGCCGCGCGCGAGTTCTTCTACAAAACGGCCATCGACAGTAAGCTGAATCGGGGAAGAAGGTCAGATCCGAGCCGCCGATGAAGTTGGCGACTCACGAGGCATGGGAAGTTCCGGCGCTAAAACCGGTCACAACGGGAGGGGCATGGTTGAAAAGAGAAAGTCGCCGAAAAGAGGGAGGAGGACTCCGCTCGGTGATGGCAGGCAGTTCCTGACGATGATGTCGCCACACGCATAAAGGCGATAAAGCAGGCCGCTTTGGAGGACGACCGCGCCGCGTGGAATGTAATGGAGGAAGCCGCGACGCAACGGCTGGAGCGACGAAAGTCCAAATAAGGGGCGCTTGCGACGACGGCGACCGCAAATGTCTCTCCCGCGCTTGAATGGTTAGAGCCCGCCTTTCATACGGTTTCATTCCAGGTTCGAGTCCTGCCGGGATCGCCAACACCTAATTCGACGGCAACAATTTCAATGGTTTATCGAGATGTTAGTCACCGGGTCAAGAACGGTTAGTCACTCGATGTTCTCAAACTGTTTCCGTCACCGCTGATCCAGTCCGCGCGCGTCGAGTTCGAACATCTGCACCGTGGCGGGGCCATTGTGTTGCAACCGCTCCGCGGTTCCAACAGCAGCCAGACCGTAACCGAGCGCTTCTAGTTTGGCGGGAAGTTCCGACAGTGGCGGTCTGGATCGGCAATACCTGGGCTGCGATGTTACCCAGCCGCCATTATTCCCAATGAAACAGTTTAGCGCTTCCCATAGCGCCGCCCTCTGCTTCTTGGCAAGGGCTGCGGTTGGCATCTTAATGAACCGTGGTGTTCAATGTTATGCGAACGCCTCCATTTGATTGAATGCAGCGAGCCGCTGCCTTCTGGGCGGCCCCGCTGGAAATGACAGCATTCAGACCGGCAACGTGGCCTGAGCCGCAGCGCTGGCCTTGCCCCTGCCCTTGGCTGGCTTGTTTTGCGTGGCTGCCTTGGCTGCCTTAATCGTTGCGACTTCGGCCTCGGTCGGCGCCGGCTCCTTCGCGGGCTGACCAACCCACTCCACTTGAGATTTGTGGAATAGACGGAATTGCTTGATCTTGGTCGCCTTCTCGCCCGGCTTCACCTTGAAGCCCTGAGCCAGCTAGCGATTATAGGTCTGCACATCCTCGCGAGGCTTCACATCTCCAAAGCCTGCCCTCTTGAAGGCCCTAACGACGGCGAGTCGATCTTTTGGTTCTCAGTCTTACTTATTGGCGGGGGCCCTTCGGAAGTGGCAGCAAGAACCTCGAGATCCGCGGGCATGACTACGATCGGATCCGCCAGCCTATGCGAAGTACGTGGAACGCAGGGAAGATCGACTGTCTGATCCTCGAATGTAACGCGGATCACGGCCCTTTTGGGCCGGCCGAAACCTCGTCCGGATCAATCTCGTCCGGATCGACCTCGGCAAAGATAGGCTCTTCGCCGAACGGACGGTTGATGATAGCGAGAGCTTCGGGAGCGGCGTAGATTCGATTGCGCGCGTATCCGGTCCTCTCTTGCAGAATGCCGGCTTCTTGCAATTGCGCAATGCCCTGATTTATCTGTGCAGGCGAGATATCGAGCAGTTGGCCGAGCCGCTTCGCAGTCACGACCGGATAGTTATGAAGTTCGTCCAAGGCTCGCATGGCCGCAGATCCCTTTCGGAATTTTCGGCGCTGCCTCCAGCGCTCGGACAATTCCGAAAGTGCCGTCCGGGTTCGGATGAGCTCTTCGACGGTACCGGTCACGGCGTCGGCCATGAAGGTGATGATGGGCTCCCAGTCGAGCCGTTGTTGAGCATCCTTAAGCGAAGCGTAGTACGCGCCCTTTTTGCTTTCGATGTAAGGCGAAAGGTACAGAGGCACATGCTTCTCCGCCGCCATCATGAGCGGAAGTAGAAGGCGACCGACACGTCCGTTGCCGTCGCGAAAGGGGTGCACTGCCTCGAAATGGGTGTGCGCGATCGCAATCCGCGTAATGAACCCTTGCGTCATCTGCTGCATCCCCTCGTTCCGTAGGTAATCGACCGTTTGGGCGAGGCAGTCGGGGACGTCGGCAGGAGGGGGAGGATTCAAACTAGAATATGCGATGTCTTTGTTTCCGCCGATCCACACAACGCGCGTGCGGAGGTCGCCGGGAACGTCCTGATAGTCTGGGTCGTCCTTCATCACGGCGCGATGGAGATCCTTGATCAGGTCCATCGTGAAGACGCTGTAGCCGTCATTGGCGGCTCTCGGGATGAATCCGTCCAAGGCAACGGCGTAGTTGCGAACTTGGCGCGCTTCGTCCCGGGCGCCGTCGTCACCCGACTCTTCGAAGGAAAGCAGTTCGTCGAGAGTGCTCTGGGTACCCTCGATCGACGAGGAACTGACTGCCTCGCGTCTGGTAAGGACCCGACTGACGATGTAGGGGTCCTTCATCTGGGCCGCGATGGCGTCGACCTTGCCGAATGCCGCTTGAGCGGCTTCCAAGGCCTTCGTCGCTCCTCCAACGAACACGCCGTCCTCCGGGGGGGCAGGCGGGATGATCCCGTAATGGGAGTCGTAAGGCGGCGGTAGCTTCTTAAGCGTCTCGCGGATCGTGTGGCTGAGATCGCTGCGCTTCATGGAAACCCAAAATAAACGTGGTATTTTCCTATTTATATTTTGGGTTCCTGCAAAAAGCCACAACAGGCTGCGGTCGCGAAGGCGCTTGTTTTGGCTTTTCGAAAGTTTCAGCCGGGCTCTGTTCCCGATACGTTCCACAAACGAAGGGTTGATTATATACTTGACACCACAGGATAAAGATCCTAGTAATGCTGCCGCTTCCGGTGATTTGTCGCCGGGAGCTGGCGCGCCCGAACTAATCTTTATTGCTCCGAATGAGGTGGGTCAGCTCATTGCGCAGGAGTTGATGGACTATTTTTGTCAGCCTGCTTCATGCGGTGAAGCTCTGCTTGAACACGAGGCTCTGCACATAGCTGGTGGTATCGTTCAGCTCGCCACTCAGCGTTCGAAGAGCCAATGTAGCCCCAAAAAGAGCCGATGAAACCATGCAACCATTCGAGGTCCTGAGCGATGGTTTCTAGGTCGTCGGCCTCATACACGAACACTTCATCAAGGTGCTTGGTTTCCATCTGCGTATAGTCGGTGCCCCAAACGATTGCCGTGTGGCTGGCATGGTCCTTCTGGTCTGACCACAGGATGCCGTTCTCGACTGACATGGAGCCGCCAATCACGCCATGAACCAAGTGGTTTCTGGCGCTCTCTACGCTGCGGCGTATGTTCATCATTGCTTGGAAGAGCCTGAAGTCATCGGGGGACAAAACGGACTTGGCAGCGGCCGTGATAACAGAAACCTGGACCCGTGAATTCTGCATGGCCAGAAACATTGCCAGCGCCGGCTCGGTATTGATCTTTAGTATTTTTGCCAACAGCAATGCGGTCTGGTTTTCGACGTAACTCCAATTGACCACGCAACGCGCAAAGATGACGGCGCATTCTGGTCGTTCCTCGATGAACTTGAGACCAAATGACGCTTTTGCTTTAGGGTACCTATTGGATAGCTTCTGTCTGGCTTTGCCAGAGGGTTTGCGGCGGCGGAAAAGCAACTCGGGGCCATCGTCCTGTTCGGCTTGCAAGGGTACGAGATCGGAGGCTTCAAACACCAGTTCTTCCGTCTTACATTGACGGCATGGCGCACTGAATTTTCCTCGTCCTATTGCGATCGGCGGCTTGGCTTGACCTTGGGTCGGGTCGTCCAGTGCAAAAATTTTTGCTTTACACTTGCTGCAAATGAAACCGAAGTACCACTTACCATTGTGGACTCTCTTGTTCTCCCAGGACAGCCTAAAGGTACCTTTATCGAGTAAGATTGGGATCGGCATGGTGGCTGTACCAAATGTCTGACAAAAAAGACGACAGGCTTTCTCCTGAAGAGACCCAGGCCCGCTTTGAAGCCGCGTTACGTGGCGCAATGAAGACGCCGCATAAGCCGCTGAAGGCGAAGAAGGCAGCGAAGAAAAACAAGGCGAAGAAGAAGCCCGGCAAGTGAGCCGGGATTCTCGTTAGCGGGGCAACGATGAGAACTATTCGTCTTAGGCTAGTTATGAACTTCGCCCGACTGCTCCGTGTGCCAGTGGAGGTTCAGGCCGTCTTTTTCAATCGTTGGAAAAACGAGCGCAGAACATCTGGATATTCGACTGCACCGAAGTAACAGGCCGACATGTCGCTGGGATCGAAAACAAACAGCATATCTTCGTCGGCGCTCAGACCCTTGCACGCCTTCGATGCAAAGGCATCTGTGCTGAGATCGGAGGTAATGAGAAAGAACGAGGTAGTTTCGTCCCAATATCCACACCCTTTGGTGTGAATATTGTCGATCAGTTGCTGCCGTCGCTCGTCGTAGGTTTTGCCGTTAAGTCTTTTGTTCGCAAGACGAAACGACACGCAGTATGTGGAAGCCATTCTGGCCCCTTTCTAAATGCGGAGCCGACCTTGACTGCATAGGAGAATCTGGAGTCTACTCCAGCGGTGACTACCCCTAATAGACCGCGACCGACCCCATAAGTTGGTTGCGGTATCGGAAGCCCACCCTTGCCGGGGTGGGCTTTTCCGACTCAACTTTGAGGCGATTCTCCCTTTCCAGTCCAGCGCGAGGTTCCCGTTCTGTGCGGCTTATGCACAGGCTGCCGGGTACGCCAGTATTTGACGAATTTCGGCTTTGGTTTCGGTAGTTTAGAGCGCCATTTTAGAAAGCGCCGGGCAAACTGGGACAGATCGGGTTTAGTTAGGCCCCCGGTACGTCAGACGCTTGCCAGCCGCGCCTTTGATGGCAAGGTCTGCCCGTTCCCCGTCGCCGATACCGAGCGCAACGCGGTTGCTGTTACGGAAGTCAAATTCTGAGAGATAGCGGTGAAGGTGCTTCTCTTTGCAGTGCTGATAGACGCCCTTCATGCCGCGCTTGAAGATCGAATAGTAACCTTCAACGGTGTTGGTTGAGATCACGTCTTCGCCTTCATAGCGGACGTATTCGTCCTTGGAGTGGTTGACCGTGTTGTGGTCGAGGCCTTTTCCGCGATGTACTTGTAGGAATACATTTCGTCGGTCATGAGCTTGGCTTCGCGGCTCAGGTTGGCGCGAATGATCGGAAGGATTTCGCCAGCGCGAGCGCCGTCAATGTGGAAGCTGCGAGCGCCGCCGCCACGTTCAACGAGCGTCAGAACAACGTTCTTGTTGGCCCAAGCGTAACGGCCTTTCTTCGGAGTGCCTTCAAGGCGAACGTAGAAAGTCTCGTCAACTTCGACTGCCTTGCCGCCACCGCCCATCGGAGGCAGCAAGCCGCCTGCGCGCATGGCTTCGCGAATACGATGCGTCAGGAACCACGCCGACTTGTAGGTAATGCCCAAGGCCCTGTGAAGCTGATGGGAGCTGATGCCCTTCTTGCTGGACGCCATCAGGAAGAACGCCTGTAGCCAGACGTGCAGCTTGATATGGCTGCTTTCCATCACGCTCTTGGTGGTGACGCTGAAGTCCTTGCGGCACTCCTTGACACGGCAGCGGTAGACGCCGGGCTTCTTGGTCAGAAAGGACTCGTTGACGGTGCCACAGTGCGGGCAAACGCGCTCAGCGCCCCAGCGGAGACCTTCGAGGTACTCGCGGGCTGCTTCGTGGCTCTGAAAGTGGGGCGCGTTGAACTGAGACATGGTGCCAAATCCCTAGTGAATGCGGCGATTCTAGGGATTGGGCCTTGTGGTGTCAAGTATATAATCGCCTTTCCCGGAGCTACACACGCGTCCAGTGAGGATCGGCGGATGGTCAGCGCAAAGTCTTGGCGATTGCCGTGGCCGTGCCAACGAACTGCCCGTTCTGAAGTGCCCACTGCTTCTGAGCGAGCGCCTGCGGCACGAAGTCCTGAAACTTCCCTGAGCGTACGTTCTTCACGAAAGCTGCGACGTCCATAGGATCGAGCGCGGACATGCAGCCGAGTTTCTCGAGAATGGGAACCATCTGCGCCGGCGTGGTCTCGGGCACGGTCACTCCCAAATCGTGGACACCGCACTCCAAGCCGGCCATTCCGAGCGCAGCGCTGAAGACGGCCGTCGTCTGCGAGCCCCTCCAGACGAAGAGGTGGAGGTCGCGCTCTTCCTGGATGAGGGAGCGCCGATCGAGGTCGAGCGCCCGAAAGGTATCGCGCCCTTCGGCCAACAGTTCTTGGGCTGCCTTGTCCAGGTATTCCGGAACATCGTTGTCGAGGTAGACCGCCCTCATCTCGGCCAACAATCGGTCGTGCGCGGCCTCACCGTGAGATGGCTCGAACCGCGGCACCATGCCTCCCGGATGCGGAGCGACCGACAGGACCTTTCCGGCCTCGTCGACGTCGAGAACGATCCACCGTTGCCCGGCGAAGACCACCAGGCTGTCCTTGTGAACCGGGAACGAGATCGGGAGAGTGCCGAGCGTGCGCCCGGCCGCGGTGAGATGCCATTCCTCCGAACTCTCGAACACAGCGAAGAAATCGCGCGACTGCACGATCTTCTCGCCCTCCGAACCGAGCATCAGGACGCCGTCTGGCGCCTGTTCTAACATCCGGACCTCACCGGATCCCAGATGACGCAGCAGCTGCGCGAAGTCCGCCGTATCGATCGAGTTGAACGGTCCCGGCCCGCACAGCAGATCGAACAACGGCTTCGGACGGATGCCGCCCCGTTCGGCGATGACGGACAGAACTTGATGGATCAGCGTGGAGGTCGTTTCCGGGCTGGGCGCAGCAGGCTCGACGAACCCAGCCAGCAGCAAGCGGACCACAGCCACCGACCGGATAGTATTCGGACGCAATTGGTCGAGGATCCCCGACTTGACGTCGACGTAGGGCTCGCGAACGTACACGCGTAGGATCGACGGGGTCCCGCGCCGCCGACCAGTTCGGCCGAGACGTTGTCGCAGCGACGAAAGAGAGCGAGGCGCGCCGACCTGGGCGACCGATTTGACGGAGCCGATGTCGACGCCAAGCTCGAGGGTGGACGTACATACCGCCGTCGTCGGCAGGCTTCCGTCCTTCAGCCGAATCTCGAGATCCTCTCGGAGAACCTTCGAAAGACTACCGTGATGAGGATAGAACTCATTCGAAACGCCCGCTTTCTCGCATCGACGCCTAAGACGGTCAGCGGCCGACTCCACGGTTCGCCGAGACCCGCCGAAGACCAGATTGTTCGTGCCGCGCAAGGTCGAGAATAGATGGTCACAGATCGCGTCCAGCGCGATGCGCTTAGGCGGATGAGCGTCTTGGCTGCCTCCTTCCGCATGATCGGGATCGTCGAGATCCGGCGGCTCGACGTAGCCACGTATCTGGAGCCGCAACTCTGGAGAATCCGCCTTCGCGACGAGAAGTTCGACATTTTGCGGGGCCGACGGACGAAGCCAGACCGTAGCTTGGGTCAGATCACCGATGGTAGCCGACAATCCGACTCTGCGGGCTGGCTTCTGAGCCATCGCGTCGATGCGCTTGAGGAGGCTGGCCACATGCAGGCCGCGCGGCCCCTGCAGGAAGGCGTGGAGCTCGTCGACGACGATGAAGTCGGCCGATCCGAAAAGGCGCGCCGCATCGCCAGGGCGCCGCGTCAACATCGCCTCGATCGACTCGGGGGTTATCAGCGCGATGCCGGAAGGCTTCGCGATGGCCTTTCTCTTCTCGGCCTGGGAGGCGTCCCCGTGCCATTTGACGACAGGGATCTCCATCGCTTCGCAGAGCTCGTCCAACCGCCGAAATTGATCGTTGATCAACGCTTTCAGAGGACTGACGTAGATCGCAGAGAATCCGCCGCCCTTCCTTTCCGCGATCAAGGTCAGGATCGGCAGGAACGCCGCCTCGGTCTTTCCAGCCGCGGTCGCAGCCGCAATTACGACGTCTCCTGACCCATCGAGAATGGCCCCGATGGCTCTTGCCTGAACCTCGCGAAGCTCGTCCCAGCCCTGCTCGCGAATCCAGCGCCGAATCTTTGGATGGAGCCGATCATAGGCGCCTTCAGCTACCGATGCGGAGATTGGTGAGCTCATCGCCCTCCCCTTCCGCAGGCTGCGACGACTCCTCCGTGACGGCGATATCCGGCGCATCGGGCGCGATCTGGATCTCGCCGATCAGGTCCTGCCAGCGTGCTCCCGGATTCTGTTCGAGAACGGCGAGCATCTGCACGAATGCACGGACGGTGGTGCGCGGAGTCCTGAAATACGCCTCTCCGATGCGGCGATTGCAGTGATCCATGAAGGCGGTCAAGGCGTCGTCCGGCACCAGGAACTTCGCAGGGTCACCGCCAGCGAAGACGTTCCGGATGTTGGACAGAAGGATGAGAAGATCTTCCGGTGTGAGGCTCTGCAGCCGGATGACCGGACCGCTGTAGTCGACCAGACCGTTCGCCGCAAAACGGTTTTCGGACAGGCGCGATTGCAGCGCTTCGTAACTGTACAGGCCGCGCCGCGTGTCGAGGAGGAATTCCGGTGTCCCGCACATCATGAAGCCGATGCCGGTGGTATTGCCCTGCAGGGCGTCGTTCACAATGCGAAGGATTTCCTCGAAGTTCTGATTGCGAGCCTGGGAATTCTGCAGCTTGTAGATGTTGACCATCTCATCGAACATCACGATCAGGCCGGCATATCCTGCCAGCCGCGTCAGACAGGCGAGAGACTTCAATGAATCGTAGACGTTGTCGTCGTCGATGATGGTCCGCACCCCTAGCGCCTGGCGGGCTTCCGTCTTTGTCGAGAACTCCCCTCGGAGCCACCTCAGGGCCGAGGTTTTCAACGTCTCGTCGGAATGCTCGCTGCCGCGCCAATAGGCCTTCAGCACGACGGCGAAATCGTATCCCCCGACGAAATCCTGAATGGGAGCGAGCTTCTGATCGATCACGGTCTCGACCGAAAGCTGCCGATCGGCGGCCTCCTTAACGGAGTCCGTGACCAGCCTCTCGATTACCGCACCCAGCGCGCCGCCGTCCGGCTTAGTGCGAGTGGCCATATTGCGAATGGCCTCGGAGTACAGCGCCCGCGCCTGTCCGCCGCCCGCGTGGATGCGTCTATCCGGCGCAAGATCGGCGTGGACGGTGACGCACTTCCGCTCCAACGCGATGAGACGGATCAGGTTCGCGAAGAACGTCTTGCCGGCACCGTATTCGCCGATGATGAAGCGAACGCCGGCGCCGCCGTCGGAGATCCGTTCGATGTCGCGAACCAGCGCGGTGATCTCCGCCGCGCGGCCGACCTGGATGTGCGGCAGCCCTATGCGTGGCACAACGCCGGCGGCGAGCGCCTGGATGATGGTGTCCCGGTCCTTCGCTTTGATCGGGCGTGCAGTGGATGGATTCATGCCGCTTCTCTCAGTTCAGCCAGCCTGTTGCGCAGGTGCTCTACCATGACGACGTCCTCGCCGTCCTCGATGATTGCCTCCTCGAACCGGTCAAAGGCCCAATCGTTGATCCGTTCGATGGCCCCGTCCGGCAGCAGCTTGAGGTCCTTCGCGCGCTGCTCGAACTCCGCCCTCGGCAGGGATCCCTTAATTTCGAGGAGCTCGACCAATTCGGCATGGGCGGCGTCGAGCCCATCCAGCGAGCCGGTGGTGCCGGAGACGGCGGGGGATGATTCGGGCGGCGATGGCCCGTCTTCTTCGAAAATATTCGCTAGGAGAGCCGAAACCGTTTGGGTCTCGCGTTGCGTTCGTGCAAGCCGGGCGGCATCTATGCGGATCGTCGATGCTGCCGCCGACTGCGCCTGCGCCTTGGCCGTCTCGGCCGGAGTGGGCGTCTCCTCCGAGACGGGGATCGGTACCCCCTCGGCACGGGCTTCTTGTGAGATGGCAACGGGCTCGTCGGCTGCCTGGGTTGGACTTGCGCGATGCAAGGCGGAATACACCCGTTCCTTCGGAAGACCGAGCGCCTTATGGAGCCGCTCCAGAAAGCGCACTTCGCTCGAATCCACGTTCTCGTTGCCAGCGATGATCGCTAGTGCGGCATCGGCGATGATCGTGCGCTCCTCTGGGCTGCGCTCGCCCAGCTTGCGCATTACCCGGTCCTGCTTGGGCGGACTGTTGAACACGGTCGCGGCGTAGGCGATCAG
The DNA here is from genome assembly GCF_013114835.1 of Bradyrhizobium archetypum. GTDB lineage: Bacteria > Pseudomonadota > Alphaproteobacteria > Rhizobiales > Xanthobacteraceae > Bradyrhizobium > Bradyrhizobium archetypum. The sequence goes on from NZ_JAAVLW010000001.1 coordinate 332,054, forward strand.
CCGTGCCTGCTCGATCGGGGATAGATCCGAGGCGTCTCGAACTCCTGCGACTACCCGCTTCAACTCGTCGGCGGAGGCATCGCCGTCAGCGGCCGCGGCCAAGACGGCCACCTCGACCTGAGCCCTCACGGCTCTGTAGCAGGATCGGTCAGGATCGACCTTTCCGCCGCCATCCGCTTTGAAGATGATCACCTGATCCTCGAGTTGAGGGACGCCGCTCCCATAGCGGCGATCCGGCTCTATCGCGATGTCGATACGGTCCAGAGCCGAGCCGAGCTGATCGGCAAGCGTGGACGTGACTTTCCCGTTCGCCGGCATGTCGAAGCCCGCCGCCTCCAGCATGTTGCGCATCTTCGTGCTGGCGCGTTTGTGTTCGCCCATCGAGCGGTGCATCTTCTGGCCAAAGAGGTGAATGCGGCCATCCGCAGGGTCTCGTTGCAGCGGCTCCGGCAACAAAAGCGCGGCCTGCATAGACTCGCGGGAGTCGGGACGCCTTCCGACGAAGCGACTGAAGCTGTCGAGTTCGTCCGTGCACTCCTGAACGATCCTCTTCAGATTGGCCGGCCCCTTTACCGAAGTCTGGCAAATGTCCGGATATCTCTCGTGACTACCCGCTATGGGAACCTCGAACGCGCCGCTCGCAGCCTTGTAGCTGAGGCGGATGTTGCCCGTTGCTCGAAGCGCAAGGCCGCTGGGATAGCGCTCGTTGAACCGATGGCGGAAGAGCCGCTCGAATTCCTCGAAGCACCGGACTGCGGGCGTCCGAAGATAGACGTCCGGAATTGCAAGCGCCCACAGCAAGGCGTCGTGGGGGCCGAGCGCTCCATCCTGCTGAAGCGCCCGCCCGAGGTGCAGTCGGATCGCGACATCCAGTTCCGAGGTGACTGTCCGCTCCGGGGAAGGAGTTGGCGGCGAGATCGGAATCCCGGCGGCTATTCTGGCATAGCTCAAAAAGCGCGTGGCATAGCCGCGGAAGGAGTTGTTGTCCGCGTAGACAGTCAGCAGCCGCTCCACTTCCTGAATGAGAGCAGGCAACGACGCAAGATTCGTCTCGATGAAGGCGCGGTGCTCCAGACCGTAGAAAAAAAGGAACACGTGTCCAACGCCGTAAGCTCGGCTGTTGCGCCCTTCGGCCATCCAGTTCAGGAAGCCGCGGCGGGCGGCAGGAGTAATGGCGGCATAGGACGGCCAATAGGGCATCGAACTTCCTTCGACGTCAGGCCGAGTTGCGCTCGCGGAGAGCTTCGGATTGATCGCGTACTGATCAGTCGAGCGCCGGTCGTCCAACTGCGCGAAATCGCCCAGATAGAACAACCCGCCCTGGATCTGCGCGCCCTGCACGACCACAGTTTCTGAAGGATCAACCCACCGCGCTGGAGCCCGCTTTGCTGCCTGCCGGTTCATCGGCGCGACGACTGAACCCTGGTCGCTCTGCGCCGGCAACGGCGGGGGAGCTTTGCCCGAAGACAGCGCCCGCGCCCCTATCGACCAGATCAGGAGTAGCACCCCCACAACAATTGCAAACCCTGCGATGGCGGCGCCATTTTGCAGGACGAAGTGATACGCCGCGCTCAGGGCCCAAAAAACGAGACCCAAAACGATCAATAGGCCCATTCCCGCCGAATTATTGCTACGTCGCCCCATCGCTCAGCTTCGTGATAAATGCAGGCACCGATCAATGGGCGCCGTTATTACAAGACCGTCCCATGGAGTTGCCGATCGTCGCAAGCGCAATCGAGAAACTCCACTGCCGTTTCCACCTGTTTTGAAGGCCTGTGCGTTATATGACTTTGACTTCATAAGAAGATTAGGCGCGAAGGATCGGCCGTCCTGCCCCAAAACCGTTTCCTTTCCATCTGCACACCTGCTCCCCCTGCGCCTGTTTTCCTGGCGCTCAGCCTAGGCCGTGATCCGCAGCTGGCACGACGGACCGCGGCTCCAGCGCCTCCTGCTCCAGGTGGCGCACATCGGATCCAAACGCCAGCCAGTCAGCCAAATTGCGGATAGCGCTTTCGGATCTCGCGATCGACCCTAGGCTCGGTTCCGGATCGGCCGGCTGCCCGGCCTTCTCGGCCAGCTCCTTGGTCATCAGGTGCGGCTGCGGCCCACGCGGCAAGTTTTCCTCCAAATACCTGAAAATCCGCAGACCGCCGGCATCTACATCGCCCCAGTGAAGGAACGGCACCTCGGCGGGCACGGTCAGCAGAACCTTCGACAGGAGCTCGATGACTCCCGCCGCCGGGAAACCGCCGGTGTAGACGACCAGGCTGCCGTCCTCGATCTCGCGAACCTGCCGATTGAAACTCGCGTAGTTCTCGATCGTCAGGACGGCCGTCGGCCGCACCAAGACCGATAGCTGCGAGAGCATCTCCGGATGGATTGATGCGAACGGCTTGGCGCGACCGTCGACCACGCGGCCACTGGCCCCGTCCACGACAATAGGCCCTTTCAGATGAACAGGGTGGCTGAAACGCTCCAGGCCGATGTGCGCCCAGACTACGTCCGCCGCTGCACCGGGCTGCCCGATCTGGACGCCGAGAACGGCGGCGAGCCGCGAAGCGTGCCGATCGAACGCCTTCGTGTCGTTCGTCGCCTTTTGGGAGAAGGTTCGCGCGTCCAGTCCTTTGGCCTCCTGCCGCGAGATGGACGCCAACAGCGTGAAGAACTCCTTGGCGGCATCGGCCTGGCCGGCCGCCAGGCGATAGGCGGGCTCGTTGCGGGTCCACCTAGCCGTCATTTCATCCAATAGGCCGACCACCCACGGCTCACCGGCCGTAGCGACCGGAAGCAGCTCGTTCCGGACGCGCTGCGCGGTCGCTGGCGCCGGCGGACGCCCCAGGTGTCTGGCCAGCAGTTCAGGATCGCGCACGCGAACCCGCTCGATCAGATGGCTCCGGTCTCTCTTGCCCCGCAGCAGTTCGACGGCGCCGAACCTCTCCGCCGCCGCCATCTGATCGTGGAAGCGGCTAACCTGCTGCGCGGTCGATAGCCTGTCGTACTCCGGAGCCGCGGAAGCCGGCCGGGAGCGATCAGGGTTGCGCTCGCTCCGCTCCAGCAGCCGGTCAAGGAATTCGACGGCATCCGGTGTACGAACGTCGGTCATTCCGCCGCCTGGTCCTGGGGGATGACCGCAGCCTTCTCGACAGCAATCAGCTCGGATTTGAACACGTCGAAGCCCTTCCGGTATGGGTCGATCGCAACGATCGCGTCGCGGGCCTTCTCGGTCAGGAATTCAGTGTCGATCATCACCTGGTTGCCGAGCCGGTTCACATTTACGACGGTGTCGACCACTTCCATGAACACGTGACGCTTTTCGTCGGGGGTGGCCAGCATGACCTGGAGCCCGAGATCCCGCATGAATTCCGAGCACTGACCGATCGCCTTCGTGTCCAGTCGATTGAAGGCCTCGTCGAAGATGGCGAGCGACAGTCCGCTCTCGCCGGTGCGCCGGTTCTGGTACGTGGCGGCCAACGAGGCACCGATGGCGATGTAGAAGGGCAACTGGCCTTCACCACCGGATCCCGTGCCCGCACGGCTCGTCAGCGACGATCGGATCTTGCCTTCGGCATCCTGGATGTAGAGTTCGAAATTGAAATACTTGCGCGGGTCCTCGATATCCTCGGTCCGCGCCTCCACATTCGACAGGATCTCCTCGATCTGGCGAACCGCCCGGATCATGGGAGAGTTCGCGTCGCCGCTGCGATCCCCGAAGAGAGACAGATTGAACTCTGACTTCCTGGATTCCTCGACGAGCTCGATCATGTCGACATGGGTCGGGGCCTCCAGCGCCTTGAACGAGTAGTAGTCGCGCCCGTGGAACTGACGATCCTTGAGGTGACGATTGAGCTCGTTCAGGGTGGCCTTAATGCCGGTGAAGGCGTCGTCGAGGCGATGCAGGAGATCATCGCGGAATGCCGAGGTCATCTCGGTCGCGGCATTCCGGCACTGCTCCTCGTATTGGACCAGTTCATGTGTCTCGAGGCGCTGCTTTTCCGCCGCGGCCCACTTCTCAACGGCCGCCGGCGTCGCTTCTTCAGCCGTGAATGGCGGCACGACATGGAATTCCTGACCATGCTTGTTCATTGCGCCGGTCATTTCGCGCATGAGACTCGAGCGGCGATCCGTCGAGCGGCGATCCCGATCGGCCACGAAGCCAGCGATGAGGTTTTGTATAGATTCAGTGGCGATCGCAGGGACCTGCCCCCGGTACTCGCGCATGGCCGTCGACTGCGGAAAGCTATCCCGCATCTGGCGCGCGCGACCGCGCCGGACCGACGACAAGTGGTCGCGGTTCTCCTTCACATAGATTTCGTATGCGCCCTCGGCGCGGTCCCGCGCCGTTTGTGCCCCGTTGAAGGTCACTTGAGTCGTGTTTTTCAGCCGGGCGGCCGTCCCCGCTTCAGACCGCAGACGATCTCGCTCTGATATGAGCTTGGGATCGCGATTGCGCCGGGCATCCTCGATGTTCTTCTCGGCGTCCGAGATCTTGCGATCGAATTCGACCAGCGTAGCGCCGCACGACAAGCAGCTCAGGCCCGCGCCCTGTACTTTCTGGAATTGCGCGAACATGCCCTCGAAGAGACGGGCCTCTTCTTCCAGGCGCCCAATCTCACGAGCCTGTTCGGCGAGCTTGAGCTCGAGCTCTTGCCGCTCGGTCTGAAGTTGCTGGCGCATCTGGGCCTGCGTGGCGCGACCGAGTTTCAGGTACTCCGGCTTAGGAAGTCGCCGGACCGTCCTGCCGCCCTGCATCATGCGATCTGGCGTAATGGCGTTCTCAGCGGCGACCATCCTGTCCATGGTCTCCACCATCATCAGTCGGCCGAGGCGATAGTTCAGGAAGGCCCGCGCGTGCCGGTTTTCCGTGCTGATGATCTGCGCCAGCGAGCCCTTTTCGGCCGGCCTGGTACTGTCAGTCTTCGTCGTGTTGATGACCTCAGCGTGCTGGAACGAATACTCCCCGCCTTCCCGATAGATTTCGAGGGCGCGGACCGCCCGATTAGGCTCAACGATCAGCGCCTCCCGGGACCGCCCCAGTACGGCTTCGGCCGCCATCCGCCACTTGTCGTCGCGGATTTCCACCAGATCGCACAATGGTTCAGCTTCGATGCCATGCGAACGAAGCTGGTCGATCAGCTCCCGCGTGCCACGCTCGATGGCGCTCAGTCCCTGGTCCATTCGCTTGAGATTGCTGTTGATCTGATCAATGCGATCCTGAAGATCCTTGGTCGCGACACGGGCGTTGAAATGGACATCCGAGAATGTCTTGCGGACCGCCGCGAGCCGTTCCTGATCGACCGCGGCAAGCGCCGCATCCAGATGCGAAGCGCTATCCTTCCAGTCCTCCGAGAGCGTCTTGTCCCATTCGGAAAGTGGCGCTCTTCCCCGAGCGACCACGACTGCACTCAGCAGCGCATGCAGCAGATCGTCCCGGCGAACCAGCAGATTGCGCTCAACGGCCCTTTTTATCGAGGCGATGAGCCCATCGATCTCGTTGACCGGTGCCATTGCATTGGCGCGCTGACCCACGGTGAAATTCTTGTCCGATTCATACATTTGGGCGAGTTGTTCGCCGTCACTGGTGTTGATCGACAACTCGACGGCCTTGAGCTCCGTTTCGAGCGTCGAGTGCCGGGTCGACGCAGCGACGGCTTCCACTTCCGCCTTTGCAGCGGCGCTCTTGAGCTGCGCAATGTTCTCTTCCTGACGTCGCGCATCCCGCCGGAACTTCTCCCACTCAAGGCGGGCAATCTGCCAATTGGTGACCGCGATAACTCGTTCGTTTTCGACGGCGCGGCCGACGATGCGGAGGATTCCGGCGAAGCTCGCGCTCTGCGCCCTCAATTCCTCGATACGGCGGGTCAGCGAACGCCAATGTTCGATCCCGCGCCGAAGCCTATCGACCTGGAGGGGCTGAACATCGAGAACGTAGTTCCGGATAAAGTCCGTGGGATTGTCCACTGGTTTCAGCAGCAGCGCGTTCCGGAATGCCTTCTGAAAGCGCCTCGGGTCGAGCGGGAAGCCCGCCGGCGACAAGGCCCGGAGCGATTCCGCCACGAAGTCGGTCGCGCTGGAGAACGCGTCGTCGACTTCGATATTCCGGGCCCGCAACGCGGTGCGCACCGCATGCCACTGCAGCGTCTCGACCTCATCGTCGCCAACCGCAGCGAGGATGTCTTCCTTCGTCATCGCGCACCTGGCAATGAAGCGCGCCTCGCAGGACTCGTCGCTTCTCGATGCCGATGCCGAAAAAGCCACGCCCAAGCTCACTGTGGAGCCGTCGTTCAGGTCTTCGAAAACCAGGATGACGTAGGTGTAGGCATGCTGCCTGGTCGGCTCCGACCGCTCGCCCTTCTCATCGAGCGAGACCACGCCGAGGCAGTAGTCGCGCAGCGTCCGCTTACTCCTGACGTTGCTCTGGGCGCTCGGATTGAACCGGATGCTGGCCATACTTGCGCCGGAGAGCACGGTCTGAACGGCGTCGATGATCGCCGATTTCCCCGCCCCATTCGGGCCGATGATCGCGGTCATGCCGCGCATGTCGACCTGCTGCGCCCGGAACAGATACCAGTCGACCAGGATGATACGACGGAGTTCGATCACGCCTGCACCTCGCTCGTGGCGTCGGTCTTTGCCGTCGCCGCGGCCGAGCGCGAGACGAACTCTTCGAGGGAGCCGAGCGTGTCCTTGGAGACCACGATCGGCAACGCGGGCCGCAGGAACAGGGTAAAGTTCCTGTCGTCCCGATCCTCGATCCTCACGAGGCCGCGCTGCCTGAAGCCGGCCAGGATTTCCTTTACCCGCCCGAAGTTAGGCCGCTCGCGATGGGTCCGGTCCTCGTAGATCTGCAGGATCTGCTCGCTCTCGACCTCCACCTCGCCGAATTCCTTGGCCTCGAACCGCGTGAACGCCTCCTCGTAATGGAGCCGCAGCACCAGCAGGAGCAGGCTTTCGTCGAGTTTCATGCTCTGACGGGGAGGCAGTTCGTTCGCCACCAGGCCGACGTATCCGTCGTTCGGCCTGCCTACGACGCGGTAACCCAGGGCGTCGAACAGGTTCTCGAAGTAGCCCATGTAGCGGCGGAGCACCTCGAAGGAGGTCTTCATGCCCCAGTCGTTTTCGTAGATGAACTGGGCGCGCCAGAGCGACTGCGCGGCCTGGCGCAACTCCTTCTGCAACCGGTCGCCGTCGCCGCCCTCGGAATCCTCGTCGTCGATCAGTTTGGAAAGATCACGCAGCATCGGCGGAGGTCCTCGTTCTCTCGATGCGGAAGGCGGTAACGTCGATCCAGTCGTTAGCGGTGCGCTCCTCCTCGAGCGTGATGGTGAATTCGCCCAACCGCACGGAGCGACCAACCGCCGCCAGGTTCGGCAGGGCCCGGTAAGCGAACAGATCCGGGATGCTTTCTATCTCGATCTCCGCGGACGACACGGCATCGCGGCCTTGCATCTGCCGGCGAGCAAACTCGAGCAGCTTCTGGTCGGACACCCGCACCATCCGGTCGAACTCGGTCGTGGCCTGGACATAGGCTCGCAGATAGGGATCCTGCTTCGGTACCTTGAAGCGGGTCCGCTCCGGAGGAGCCTTCGGCGGCGGCGGGGTGTATAGCGCGAGGGACGTGATCGGCAGACCGACATCCGGCGACCTCAGACGGATCTCGACCTCGTCGCTGCCGATCTTCGAGAGCTGCTCGATCAACCGCACGATCCGCTCGGCGGACCCTTCTCCCATGACGTCCATGTAGTGGACCGTAGTGCGGATGCGGCGTTCGAGGCGATCGCGGAAGTCCTCGATCTTGTCCATGAACGGTCCGACGTCCTCGAATACGCTCTTAATCTTTTCGAGCTCCGCGACGACGCGCTCCTCGGCCGTGGCGATCGTGGCGCCCGGAGCCATGACACCCTGCTCGATGTAGGCGCGTGCGATCTTGCCGAGCAGCGCGGCATCCGCGAGCATGTCGCCCGCGAGCGATGCGATCGTGCGGCGATGACGGTAGGGGTTGTTGGACGTCTTGAGTTGCTTGTAGTCAGCGATCAGCAGCCCGTCGACAAAGTCCTGGAAGAAAGTGCGGAGGATGGCCGCCGCGTTTGGATTGCCCAGAATGCGGTCCTCGATCTCGCGCATGCCGGCGAGGATCCGGCGCATGCTGCGGGCGAACCGCAGGGCCGTGTCGTGCGCGTTGGCCAGACCTTGGGCCATGGTCTCCGGCTCGCGGTTCGCGGCCTCAAGGTTGTTCTTGACGTCGACAACGGCTCCGGCGACGCGCACCCGGCTGTTGCCGAAGTCGGTGATCGCGCCCAGGACCATGAACGCGTCCGGATTCATGTCGACGTAGGTGCGCCACTTCTCGGTCTCTTCTGTGAGCCAACCGGTGTCGCGCAGTCGATAGTAGGCAAGGTAATGAGCTTGGCTCGTGGTCTGATCTTCCTCAGGGTCGCCCTCGGAAAGCTCGCCCATCGATCCGATGCCGAACTCCGAGAGGCCGATTTCGATCTGCTTCACGACCTCTTCCCTGAGCGGCGTCTCGAGGATCCGTGCCGAATAGACCCTCTCGTAGAGACGCATCAGCAGGCGCGCGTAGACGTGCTTCTTCGGCCCCGATAGAGGCTTGAAGAGGGTCTCCGGAAGATAACCAAACAGCTTCATCATCGGTCCTTGAGCCGATGGATTGAACCGTTACGCTCCTTCAACTGCAAGGAAAAACAGTAGAGTTTCGGGGCGTTCTCCTTGCTTTCCTCCGCTTCAGAAGCTCCGTCGCGGCCTGCTCCATGATATCCCAGGCTGCCCGATGCTCGTCGATGGCCACCTACTTGATGTCCGCGATGATGTCCTTGTCCATCATCGCAATTAACGTAACCCGGTCCCCTATGGGGGTTCGTTTGCCCTTTTTCGGCGCCCTCTTCCTTCCGACCATTGACCCCTCCGCTGCGAGAAACCTTTCGTTAACCATAGCGGGGGCGGGGGCGCGGGCCCGGATGGCAGGACCTTATCGACCGGTGCTGCGTCCAGATCCGGACGGCTGTCCAAGCCGACGGCGGCACCTTCCAGTTGACGCATATCAGAGAGAAATATGGCTCGCCCCCTGTATTGGACAGACCGATTGTCTCTGGACGCGAACGGCCAGGTCGAGGAGGCGATCGATCTGGCCGAGGCCCGCAGCGCCTGCACCTGAGAAGTGTGCGGCGAGGTCGGCGTCCTCCGCAGCGGCGGCTGGCTGACGACTCGCTGCTACCGGTACGCCGAGGCCGGCCTCCTGCCGAGGTCCGTCCCGGCTTCGAGAACATCGGCATGGTCCGGTACGGCATCGGCGATCAGCGCCGGATCACCTGCCGATGCTACGACCGGGAGAACGATGCGTTCGTGGACGTCGATCCCGCCTACCCCGGAATCGAGGAGGAATGGGATGGCCAGATTCCGCTGTCGCGCTTGCGGCCAGAAAGGCGATTTCGTCTACGACCCGAAGCGGCACGAGTGCCCGCGCTGCGGCTCGCGCGAGGTGCAGTTCGCGCTCCCGACCAGCTCGTGTATGAGATCATCGAAAACCTGAGCCGGGCCGAGCCCCTCGACCGCGAAGGCGGGAGGAACTGACCATGCGCTTGTGGGTCATGTCCGACCTCCATCTCAAGCTCACGCGGGGCTGGGACCTGCGTCCGGCGCGGCGCGTCCGGATTACGACGTGCTGATCGTCGCCGGCGACCTGGTCCCCAGGGCCGAGCGCGGCGTCCGCTGGTTGCTCGACCGCGTGACAGACCGGCCCCTCATCTACGTCATGGGCAATCACGAACGTTATGGCACGACCTGGGAACGACGCTCGAGAGGGTCAGGGCTGCGGCTGCCGGAATGCACGTGCACGTTGCGGAGAACGAAACCGTCCGCGTCGGCGATGTCACGTTCGCGGGCGCGACACTCTGGACGGACGTCGGCCTCAACGGCCACGCGCATCGCGATGATGACCGCCGGCGACCGGATGAACGACTTCAAGAAGATCCGGATTTCAAACTATGAGCCGCGCTTCCTGCCGCATCACGCCCTCACGAGGCATCTCATTTTTGTGGCATTTCTGGACGCCGAAATGCGCAAGCCCCGCGGCGGAGACCGCCTGGTCCTCGTCATGCACCATGCGCCGGTGCGACAGATGCCGCCACAGCGCAGCGTCCGGAGAGCGACCTCGCCCTCGACGCCGCCTACTGCAGCGATCTAACGCGACTGATGATCTCTGCGTGACGACGGACGGGGCGCGCTGCGCCCGGCCGACCTCTGGCTCTATGGCCACACGCACGAGTCCTTCGACGCCAGGATCAGCGAAAGCCGGTGGTGTCCAACGCGAAGGGATACGGGCTGTGGCACCTGGGACCACCCCGACTTCAACGAACGCCTCACAAGCACAGCGAGGTTCCGAATGCTCGGTAGTTTAGCCATCTGATCCTGGCGGCGATCTACAATGTCTGGGGCCCACGGCATTCCGAACCCAAGGCCAAGCCCATTCAAAGAGCGATTCGCAATCTTTGGTTTCAAGACTTGAAGCGACTCATAATTCTTTGGTTCTCAAACTCACGTTTTTTTGGAGCTAGACCAAAAATCAACAGCTTAGCCGACCACATTTGAATGGCCCCGACGTGACCGCCACCAATCGCTCAGATTCACCGATGCGGGAAATGGGCGACAGGCCACCCCCGGCCGGTCGCCTACAGGTTAAGCGCGCGTTGATAATGAAACGCCTAGCTTTGCTGCCATCACAGTGGTGGCACCGGGCGTCCGCTTTAGCGCCTTTGCGATCCTGGCGACGCCTAACTTTGCTTTTGCCATGGTCTTCATTTTTCGAACATCGTCTTTCGTCCACGCGCGGCGAACTACTTTCTTTGCTTTTGCCATTCTTTCTCCGAATCGGATTGGGACAGAGCCGGGCTTCTATCATGACAGCCTGCATTGGCGACAATGAACAAGGCGAGAATGTGAATGCGACCTCGTCGCCTGAGATTTGGATTACTGTTGTCGGGCGCAAAAACGGGCATGTGCCTCTCATATCAAGGGGGACTAGCATGGGCGAGCGATTTTATGTGGATAGAGCGCGCGTCGTTCGGGCGCTTGCGGAGGAGGCAGACCCCTTGGTCAAGAAACGGCGTCTACGCCTTGCGAACAATGACGACGGCATGCGAAAGCAGATAACGCGCGGTCACGTGAGAAAAAGCCAGCCGTTCTAAATTCGAAAGTCGGGCCGCAGATTAGCCGACCCTTTTTGCTGTGTAGTGTCTTCGGGCATCGAACGGCGGGTCGAAAATTATATCCGCAAAATGGGCGACCTCGACCTGCCTCAACAAATGGCAAGATTTCCGGCGGCATGTATCCAGAGTCGCGATTTTGAGGAGCGCGCTTACCGGCACCATGTGCTTACTATCGCGTAAATAAGCCAATTTGCGACGCGGCCGGCCTGTCCAGTTCATCATGGCCAAAATTGTGCGAGCTAAAGCAATAAAGGCGACGGCTTGATGCGCGTTCAGCAAAATTGGTTACACCCAAAAATGACGCGAAAATCCAGTCACCGGAAAATGATCGCTGTGTTCTTCTCCGATCTCACCGGCTCTCAATGATCCTCGGCTCTTTCAGCTGTCCCATAATACTCGAAGCTTTCGTAGCTTTCACTGGAGAGAGGAGCGAATGCCGTGATTGAATGAATCGACGCGGAGCTTTCTTCCCTGCCACTCGTTTTTATGTTGCGGTCACCAATCTTGCGGTCACCAATCTGGTGTCGAGAACCAAACTCACAAAGGCATGTCAGGCGCGCGCTGTTCCGAAGCGCCGCCGTTAGCCGCACGAGACCGCCGATCTTGATTCAATTGGGCGGCGGAGAAGAATGAATAACCGAGCAGGGAGCGATTGATGGCGATGACGGATGAGCCCCGCAAAAAACGGAACCTGATTCCGTTAAAAAAGGCGTTGGAGCGGGGTGGTTTCGGCCGGACCAAGGCCTACAAGCTGATCAAGAAGGGAAAGATCATCGCCTACAAAATGGAGGGCCAGACCATGGTCGATGCCGATTCCATCGAGGCCTATCATATGACCCTCCCTCGCATTGAGCCGAGAACGTGAAGGCGCTCTTAATTCGCACAGCTTTCGAGGATTTCCTTGATCGGCACAATCTTTTTTGGGAGGGCAAAGCGATTGATCCGGTCAGCCCAATGCTGCATCAGCTTGGTCCGCGAGCCGATCAGAGCCAGCGGTCCGTGCCGTTTGTAGATCGCCTTCACCGAGTCACTTTCGAGATGCGCAAGTTGCAACTCGATGACGTCGCCATCCCACGCCTTGGCTTCCTTGATCTCCTCATGGTGACAAAGGGTCGAGAATGTAGTGCGGAAGCCATGGGCGCAATGTTCGGTTTTGGTGTCGATGCCGAGTGCACGCAGCCGAGAACAAAGCGATCTACTGGACAAGGGCTCATCTTCGGCACAAGCGAACACGTAGCGCCGATTGCCGTTGATTTTCCGCACGCGTCGCAGGATAGCGACGGCTTGTCGCGACAGGGGCACGACATGATCCCAGCCGGTCTTCATCTTAGCAGCAGGAATAGTCCACCGTTCGGCATCCCAGTCGACTTCTGACCATTCCATGTTGTTGATCATGCCGGGGCGCGGGATGGTAAGTGCATCGAGCCGAAGGGCATCACCGACGACATCACCAAATCTGGCCTTCGCCCATGTCGGCATGATCAGCCTGAACAAGCGAATCACATCCTGCGGATCAGTGACGCCGGGCCGCGGCGTCGAGACGTTGGCAATAAGCTGCTTCTTGCAGGCACGGAACGGATTGTAGCCATCCCCTTCGAGGTCAGCGTAGTCGCAAACTTGCGAACCGATACTGTGAACTCGGTCACGGGTCTCTAGTCTGCCTTCAGCCTGCATCGCCCGAAAGAAAGCGAGAACGTCGGGGCGTTTGATGTCTTTCCGACAGAGCTTGCCGAAACGACCCTTCAGATAACCAGCCCATCTTTCGAGCAGCGCGATGGTTTCAGGACTGCGAACTGTGACAAGTCTGCCGCGCTTGATCTTCTCGATCTTCTTCTCTGCAAGCCATTCATCGATCCACACGCCCAGAGGGCGTTCGGCCGCCTGACGATGTCTTTCGAATTGTTTTTCGACGGAGGGATCGACTGGTGGGCTTTGGGCGAGCAGCGCCTTTGCGACGTCGCGCTTCTGACGTGCAGTGGCGAGTGAAAAGGTGCCGTCGTTGCCATCGCCGTAAGGCCCGACGGAGTAGGTCTTCTGTCGGCCATGAAAGCGATAGGCCATCTGCCAGAGCTTGGAGGCGGCTTTGCCCGGCCTGTTCAGGTCCGGCTTGATGAAGAGATAGAGACCGCCGCCTGTCACGTCAGAAATTTTCGTGGCGGTCCAAGCGCCGTTCTCGAATTTCGGTTTGGCGGCGCGACAGTCGACGTCGGTCCTGATCTGCTGGGGGTTTGCGTGCTCGCCAACCTGACTGCGTGCCATCTGCTTCGACTTCTCGCGTCTCGGAAGATCGGAATTGTGCCCCGACGTTTGTTCTTCCGATACCAACAAAAATACCAACAAAGTCGGCGGCTGGACGCGAACGAGAACAAACGGTGACGAACATGAATGTACGCGGAAACCCCGATTTTTCAAGCGTTTCTGAGCGTGTGCGGACACCATCGAACATCTTAGAACGTCTTCGAACAGTCTGCCTTCTTACGTCCGAGGTAATCGAAACGGGTCACAGGCTGGCTCATCTTGGGGACACAGGAGATGACCCATGCTGATGCTCATCCTCTTCCGTCTCGCCGCCGCCATGACTTCCTTTGTGGTCAATCTGGCCACCTTGTTGCTGGCGCGTTCGCTGAACATGCCCGCGCCGATGCTGCACGACACCGGCGTCTTCGTGTTCGCGCAGATGCAGACGATCGAGAACAAGGTCGGCAAGGCGCTGTGTCCTGTGCGGCTGATGCGTCAACTTCGGTCGTTGATGCAACGCTGATCCCTGCCCTTAAACAAACCACCCAAGCAAAGGAGAATCGTCATGATCCGTCCGTCCACCTTCCTGAGCCGCGCCCTGCTCGCCGACGCCATCTTCAGTGGCGTCGCCGCGGTCGCGTTGACGCTCGGCGCCGGCGCGTTCGCGCCGTTGCTCAGTCTGCCGGAAGTCCTGTTGCGCGAAACCGGCCTGTTCCTGATCGCCTATACGGCGCTGGTCGGCTGGCTGGCTACGCGGTCGACGGTGGCAAAGGCGCTGGTGTTGCTCGTGATCGTGGGCAATGCCGCGTGGACGCTGGGCAGCATCGCGCTCTTGTTCTCTGGCGCGGTTAGCCCCAACCTGCTCGGTCAGGTCTTCATCGTGGCGCAGGCGATTGCGACCGGCGTGTTTGCCGAGCTGCAGTATGTCGGGCTGCGTAGAAGCGGTGAGACGGTGACGGCGTAAGCCTTCCCGTCATTGCGAGGCATCCGGTCGGCGCGAAGCGCCGCCGGATGACAGGCGCCGCGAAGCAATCCATATCGCAGCAAACACGACAGATGGATTGCTTCGTCGCGTCGCTCCTCGCAATGACGGGGCAAACATGTCAGCTCAACACCAGCGCTGCAATCATCCCCGCGAGCGTCAATACAAGCCCGATCACCAGCATCGGCACCAGGCTGCTGCCAGAATACGGATCGGCCTGCTCCTTGTTCGTTACGACATGTGCCCGATAAGCCATCAGACTGCTCCTGCCTGGTTGCGTCGAAATCTTTCGCCGTTCCCCAGCATCACGCCATTGGCGCCGGCGATGCCCAGTTCGAGACTGGCAGCAATCCGCCGGGCCCGCTCCATGAAATGCGCTTCTGCCTCCGGCGGGCAGATCTCGCGGGCGGTTTCCTCGAACAGCGCGAGCCAGCGATCGAAATGCGCGGCATCGACCGGCAGCGGTAGATGCTTGGCCATCGGCGTGCCGTGATAGCGGCCCGTCATCAGCGCGACCGAGGACCAGAACGCGCACATCTGCTCAAGATGCGGCTCCCAATCCTTGATCTTGGCACCGAAAATCGGCCCCAGCACGGCGTCGGCGCGCACCTTGGCGTAGAAGCCGTGCACCAGGCGCTCGATCATCGGTTCATCGATGCCGGTCCGCTCCATGATTTCGGCCGTCAAGCGCTCACGCCGCGCCGGTCCCGCCACAATCGCTTCCATTCCTGCACCTGCCCCTTAAATAAGTATTTCAAATACTCATTTAGACGGCTATAGATGATTTGCAAGCAGATCTTTGGAAAGGGCTCTTATGCGCCTGACGTCGTTTACGGATTTTGCCTTGCGCGCCCTGATGCGGCTGGCGGGCGAGCCCGATCGCTCTTTCGCCACCAATGAAATCGCGGCCGAGTTCGGCATTTCCCGCAATCATCTCGCCAAGGTGGTGCGCGACCTCGCCGATAGCGGTTTCATCACCACCCAGCGCGGCGTCGGCGGCGGCTTCATGCTGGCCCGCCCGGCCCAGTCGATCACGATCGGCGAAGTGGTGCGCGCCCTCGAAGGGCCGCCACTGGTCGAATGTTTTCGCGAGGATGGCGGCAATTGCGTGCTGAGGCCGCGCTGCCGGCTGAAGGCCAAGCTCGCCGCCGCGCGCGAAGCCTTCATGCGCGAGCTTGATGCCACCACACTGGCGGAATGCGCCTATCCCGCGCCGGCCAGGCGGAGCCCTGTGCACGCATGAGAACTGCAACGAAGCATCAGGCCTAACGAATGAAACCGATCGAGTTCGAAATGGCGTCGTGCAGATCGACGCGTCCATCGTTGCCGAGGGCCTCGGCCTCGCGCCGTCCCTGCTACGGGAGGAGATGCGCGCGGGCAGGATCACGAGCCTTGCCGAGCGCGGAGTGGATGGCGATTCCGGCCGCCATCGCCTGACCTTCTTCTCCGAGCACCGGCGGTTTCGCGTCGTCTTCGACGAAACCGGCACGATCATTCAGCGCTCGGCGGTCGATTTCGGCAATTCGGCGCTGCCGAAATCGGTGCGCAAGATCAGCGGCTGAGGCCCGCGGGTACAGCCTAGGCCTGTAACGGTGGCGCCGAGACCGGCCGTTTCCGGCCCGCCGACTTCCTCCCGGCAACCCTGACGCGGCTGTTGCCATTCAAATGCTTGGCATTCGCTGACTTGCCATTCAGCACGTGGCCATTGAGCTTCTTCTTCTGCGCAGCCTTCGCCTTCAATTTTTCCTTCAGCTTGGCGTCAGCCTTCGCTAGCTTTTCCGCCTTCCTCAGCGCCTTGCGCTCGGCCTTGGCCCTCAGGCGGGCCTTCTCGGCCCGCGCCTCGGCGCGCTTTTTCTTGCGCTTCTTTTCGCACGAGGCGCATTTGCAGCCGATCGGCTTCAGATAGGCTTTGAAATAGTCGGTGCCGTAGTCGTAATTGATCTCCTCGCCCGGCTCGATGTTCTTGATGGCGCGGATGAACACCTTGCGTTTACGGGGCTTGACGTCGGACTCGGCGTTCGGCCTGCAGGAATGGTTGATATAGCGGGCGATGTTCTCGCGGACCGAGCCGTCAATGGTCCAGCGCCCGCTCAGCTCGAACAGATATTTGTTCTCGATCGCGTCTTCCTCCTCCTTCTTCGAATCCAGGAGCGGCCCAAAATAACGGATGATCTTGGTGCCCTTCTTGATCGGCTTGGTGGCGAAGAGGCCAAGCCCGGTGCGGGAGCGGCCGACGCGATAGGGTTTGTTCGGAGGAATGGACGGCATGACGACTAAATGACTGCACGCTCGGAAAGTGAGGAATTGCGAAGCCGTCCTTCTAGGACGATTCCGCGGCAAAGTCAGGTGTTTCGTACCTTTGCCATGAACCTTCCCCAGATTGCGCGCGTCTGATCTTGGAAGTTCCAATTGCGAGACATGAGATGAAACGCGTTGCCCGTCGGCAGTTCGTCCTTTCGGCCGCCGCGGCGCTGTTCGCGGCTGTATTTTGGCTGAATTTACCGGCCAACGCCCAAACATTCAGCAGCAGCTACACCTCGACCGCGCCGAAGGATTGCCGAACCGTCGGCAAGTCCAGCGACCCCAACGGCAGCGCAAGGCAGGTCTGCCCTGGCAAATCGGGGTTGATCGTGCTGATCAGTGCCGACGACCTGCGCGAGACTGTCTCGGTCGGGCCGAGCCAAGCTTCTGCCGCCAAAGAGCCCGCGGCAGAAGCCTGGTTCGCCCCCTTCAATTCGAGCGCCCATACCATTGAATGGCGAGCGGTGGACGGCAAGCCATTTGCGATCATTCAGCGCTGGCTGATCGCCGACAACGATCATCCAGACAAGACTGGAAATCCGACCACGAAACCGATGCTGGCGGTGACCAGGCTACCTCCCGGGCCGGTCTGCCATGTCGCCTATATCGACGGCCAGGCCAACCGCAACGCCAACGAACTCGCGCGCCAGGCGGCCGACCAATTTGCGCGTGATTTCAAGTGCGGGAAGGACGAAGTGAAAGTGGTTGGCGAAAAAGGCACAGCCGTCAGCCTCGCGAAGCGCTGATCGCGCCGGCTGCCTGGCGTGTTTTCGCCGCATTAACGTCAAAGCTTAAGGTTTGAGTGCTTATAGTTTATCAGATCATGTTCTTGCACGGCATCACTTGGGGCAACGATGCACATAAAATTCCTGACACTCCTCATTATCGGCACTGCCCTCTCCGGCTGCTGCGCCTCCGGCACCGGCTGCTCGACGCCAACCGCCACCGGCGCACCGATCGCCTGGGACGGCTTGGGCGAACCGCCGACGGCAGATGGCGAACAGGCTGGACCGTCCAAACCGAAGCGAAGGACCGCGCGCAATCGCGATCGCGAGATCATTCTCGGCCCGCTGAATGAAGCCGCGCCCAGGGAAACATCGGCCAGATCGGCATACGAAGAGTGGACGCGCCTGCCCAACGAAGATCCCGAGGCGGACGCAAGACTGAAGCGGCAAATCAAGATCTGCCGGGATTGCTGACCGGCACGCCAGCCGCTATGGTCGCCGCAGGTCCATTCTGACGCCGACGAACACGCCCGTAAAAACTACGTCCCCCAACTTCTGGGTGCTTGAGGCCGTGCCGCGAGCGGAATAGGCTTACTGTATTGGAAATCCCGTATTGGAATAGAGAAGTGATAGTCCGGTAATCTGTCGGAAAAATAGTTCCATCAGAGTAGGCGTTTTTATGCGCCAAACGATCGAGAGCGCACCCCGGAACCAAGAGACCATCATCCTCGAGGATGATGCGAGTGGAACTTTTGATGTCGCTCGCTGGTCGATCGAGGCGGGCGAATGGATCAGTGAAAACGGGGAACCAAGCAAGATCAAGCCGACGCATTGGTCTCCGCTGCTACATAATCCGTATCTCCAACGACCGGCTACCTCCTCTCACGCCGGCCGTGCGCGGCGGCGATTTGCGGCTTCCTCCATCACCACGGCGCTCGTTGCGGCGGCGCTAACCGGCCTGTATTTTCGCGCCGAGGTCGCTACCTGGGTGATGCGAGACGCCGGTCAGCAGGAAACCCTTGCTGTCGGCGCGATCGGCAAGCAGCTCGCTGAGCAAGAGACCCGCTTGGTGAGCCAGGATCCGCCGAAGACCGATCTGTTTGGGCAGATCGACCACGGAGCGCAGACGAGGACGCAGAAGGCGCTGCGTCCGGAAATCCTGGCGACTGAGGCTCCCGAGACACGCAGCGCGATCGAGCAAATGCGCTCGCCGGCTGCGAATTCCGCACAATCGCTCGAACAGGAGCGCGAAAAAACCACGGCTCTTGCACTGGAGGTCGCCACCGCACAACATGACCGGGCGGCAAGCATGGAGCAACAACGCCAAGCGCTTCAAGAGGAGCGCGCTCGCGGAGCCGTGCTGGCGAGCGAGCTCGCGGCGGCGAGGCGCGAAATCGAGGCGAACGCAGCGCTGCTGACCAAGGCGCGCGACGACGCGGCGCAGTTCAAGCGGGCTGCGGAGAGGGCAACGGCGGAGCTGCAGAAGGAGCGCGGCAGCGCCGAGCTTCTATCGCACGAACTTACGATGGCGCGCCAGGCAAAGGCAGCACTGCTGACCAAGCAGCGCGACGATGCGGCGCAGTTCAAGCAGACGGCGGAGACGGCGGCGGCGGAGCTGCAGAAAGAGCGCGATGGTGCCGCAACCCTGTCGCGCGAACTCGCGGCGGCGCGCCGCGAAATCGAGGAAAACGCAGCGCTACTGACCAAGGTGCGCGACGATGCGACGCAGTTCAAGAAAACGGCGGAAACGGCGACGTCGGACCTGCAGAAGGAGCGCGACGGTGCCGCAACTCTGTCGCGCGAACTCGCGGCGGCGCGCCGCGAAATCGAGGAAAACGCAGCGCTACTGACCAAGGTGCGCGACGATGCGACGCAGTTCAAGAAAACGGCGGAAACGGCGACGTCGGACCTGCAGAAGGAGCGCGACGGTGCCGCAACTCTGTCGCACGAACTCGCGGCGGTGCGCCGCGAAATCGAGGAAAACGCAGCGCAACTGACCAAGGCGCGCGACGATGCTGCGCAATTGAAAAAGACGGCGGAGACGGCGGCGGCGGAGCTGCAGAAAGAGCGCGACGGTGCCGCAACCCTGTCGCGCGAACTAGCAGTGGCGCGCCGCGACATCGAGCAAAACGCCGCGCTGCTAGCCAAAGTGCGCGACGATGCGACGCAGTTCAAGAAAACGGCGGAAGCGGCGACGTCGGACCTACAGAACGAGCGCGACGGTGCCGCAACCCTGTCGCACGAACTCGCGGCGGCGCGCCGCGAAATCGAGGCAAACGCAGCGCTACTGACCAAGGCCCGCGAAGACGCAGCGCAATTCAGAAAGACGGCGGAAACGGCGGCGGCGGACCTGCAGAAAGAGCGCGATGGCGCCGAATCCTTATCGCGTGAGCTCGCGGCGGCGCGCCGCGAAATCGAGGCGCTGCTGGCCAAGCAGACTGCGGAACGGACGACTGAGGAGCAGCAGAAAGCGCGCGACGGCGCCGAGGTCCTTTCGCGCGAACTCGCGATGGCGCACCGCGAAATAGAAGCCAATGCAGCGTTGCTGGACAAGGCGCGTGACGATTCGACGAAATTCAGGCAGACTGCAGAAACAGCGACCGCGGAGCTGCAGGAAGAGCGTGACGGTGCCAAGGTGCTGTCGCACGAACTGGCGATGGCGCGCCGCGAAATCGAGGCAAACGCAGCGCTCCTGACCAAGGCGCGCGACGATGCGGCGCAGTTCAAGCGGACTGCTGAAGGTACAACGGCTGAGCTGCAGAAAAAGAATGGCAGCGCCGAGTCTCTATCGCGCGAGCTCGCAGCGGCGCGCCGCGAAATCGAGGCCAATGCGACGCTACTGACCAAGGCGCGCGATGACGCGGTGAAATTCAGACAGACTGCGGAGAGGACAACCGCGGAGCTCGAGCAAGAGCGCGACAAAAACAAAGTACTGTCCCGCAAACTCACAATAGCGCAGCGCGCGATTGAGGCGCACGCTGCGGTCGCCCCTGCTGCGAATAGCCGGATTACCCAGGCAACCCAAACTGTAGAGGCCGCCGCTCCAGCGCAACCGGCGGCCGCAGGCGCGCAAGGCAATCCGGAAGCTGCGCGGCTAATGGCGCGCGCCAGTGCGCTGGTTGCTCAGGGAAATATCGGTGCGGCGCGGATCGTACTCGAGCGGGCCGTCGAGACAGGCAGTGCTCAGGCGAGCTTCATGCTCGCGGAGACGTATGATCCGGCCATTCTTTCCACATGGGGGACATTCGGTACGCGCGGCGAAGCGGCAAAAGCGCGCGAACATTACGCAAAGGCTTTTGCTGGCGGAATTGAGGAGGCCAAGAATCGATTGAACGCGCTGTCTCAGTGAGACGATTACGTTCTCAGCATCGGGCTTTGCCGGAGGCGATGGCGCGTCGAGAGCCGGATTAGAAGAGGAGTTTGCAGATGAATACCTTTTTTAAATCACGCTTATTACTCATGCTCAGCATATTGGCGCCGGTGATGCTGGCACTTCAGTTTGCCGAAGTCGGTGCAAAGGCGCAGCCCGCACGCCCGCCGCGAAGCGGTCCAGCGCTCGAGACGCAAAAAAAAGAAAGAATGAATGCCTGGACGGTCGGCCTGGCCGGCGGCCTGCTGGAGGGCGCACCTATTCGCCTTGCTGCCGAGATCGCCCGCGTCGTCGATGACGGGCCGAACATGCTTGTGCTGCCCATCGTGACCCGAGGCGCCACCGAAAATATGAATGCGTTGCTCCATCTGCGTGGCGTCGACATGGCGATCATTAATTCCGACGCGCTCGAAGAGTACAAGCTTCAGGCGCCTGAGGTTCAGCATCGCGTCGTCTCGCTTCTCAACCTCTTCCCGTCGGAACTGCATATCTTCGTTCGGCCGGAGATTGCGAGCCTACAGGACCTTGCCGGCAAAAAAGTGAACTTCAACACGCTGGGCACCGCCGCGGCCTATTCGGGCCCGTTGATCTTCAGCCGCCTCGGCGTCGACGTCGAAAAAACCTTCATCCCGCACCAGGTCGCGCTGGAGCAGATGCGCAAGGGCGAAATGGCCGCCGTCGTTTTCATCACTTCGAAGCCGGTTGACGCTTTCCTGCGTGGGCGCTGGGAGCCTGGCTTCAAGTTCCTTCCGGTCGCTTACGAGAGCAAATTCGAGGATTACTATCTTCCTGCAGTGCTGGAGCCGAGCGAATATCCCAATCTGATTAAGCAAGGCGAACGCGTGTCGACAATCGCAGTGCCGACGGTTCTTGTTGCCTTCAATTGGCCTATCCAATCGAATCGCTACCAGCGCGTCGCACGCTTTGTCGACTACCTGTTTTCCCGGATCGACAGGCTGCAGGCAACCGGCTTCGACCCGAAATGGAAATCGATCAATCTTGCTGCGACGGTACCCGGCTTAGCCCGCGCCCCGGCGGCGCAGGCATGGCTGGATCGTCAGGCGCGTGGAAAGCAGGCGTCGCAATGAGGACCGCTGCGATCCCCTTGTTTGTCGCGCTCGAGCTGGCGAGCGGAAGCGCCCTCGCACAAAGCACGAGCGATCCGCTCGCGCAACTTCGCGGCTGTTCCCTGATGGAGCGCGCGGAGCGGCTGAAATGTCTGGACCGGCTGTCGCGCAGCATGGCACCCCCAGCGGGCCCGGCGTCGCCGCTCGGCAACTGGACGATCAGTGAGACCACATCGCCCGTGGACTATAGGCCGTTCGTCGTGGCCATCACATCATCCCTTGACGCCGCGGAAGGCGCCGCGATGCGGCTCTCTATCTACTGTCGCAACGGCCGCACTGAACTTGTGGTCACCGGCACGGCCATCGCTGGCCGCGGCGAAGATTACGAGATGTCCTATCGCGTCAATGGCGACCAGCCGGTGCAAACGGTGGCAGGTTCACCATCGTTTGGAACGGGCGTCGCATTCAAGGGCGATGTCGTGCGCTTGTTGCAGTCGCTCCCCGAGGAGGGCGAGGTCGCCGTTCGCCTTTCTCCCCGAACCGGCATTGCCCGCGAGGGGAATTTTTCGATCGGCGGATTGAAGGTGGTGCGAGACAAGCTGGCCGCGGCATGCAAATGGCCGCAAGCCATTGCCACGCCGCGCAATTAAGGAGCATTGGACAGGAAAACGTTCAAGGGAGATGAGTGATGATTAAATTTGAAAATTTTGTTAGAGCGGCGATGGGCGTCGTAGCGCTGTTCATCCTCGCAACGCCATCGGCGGCGGAGCCCGCGAAGGATCCGATGAGGGCGCAGATCGCCGCACCGCCATTGGCGGCGGCACCGGCGAAGAAGCCAATGAGGGCACGGCTCGCCGCCGCGCCAGCAGCGCCGACGAAGCAAACGACAGCGCGGAAACAGGTTGTTGCTGACAAGAAGTTGCACAATCTTATCTTGCAGGTAAACACCAACGAACCCGCAATGATGAATCTCGCACTCAATAATGCGGCGAACGTCGCGCAATACTACAAGGACCTCGGCGAGAAAGTGTCTATCGAAGTCGTCACTTTCGGCCCTGGCCTGCACATGCTGCGCAACGACACGTCGCCGGTGAAGGCGCGACTAGAGGTGCTCGCATTGAGCACGCCGGAAATCTCATTTAAAGCCTGCGCCAATACCCAGGAAAACATGCGCAAGGCCGAGGGCAAGGACATTCCAATCGTTCCACAGGCGCAAGTCGTTAAGTCCGGCGTCGTGCGCGTGATGCAATTGCAGGAGAAGGGCTGGTCGTATGTAAAGCCCTGAAGCATCGCGGTCGCAAGCGGTCCATATTTGGGCCCTTGCGGCCGGTCGATCTCACCGCTGCGGGCCTTGGCTTTTCGGCGCCATGTATCGCGAGAAATGCGCGTCGCCGCCCTGCCCGTTATGGACCAGGCGCCGGCAGCGCGGCATCAAGTCCCCTGCGGTCGGGCCACGGTTGATCTGAGCATCGCATCCAGGAGCTGTTCGACGCTGGTACCTTCGGGCAACCGGTGCAGGATGTCCTTCAACCTTCCATCGAGCAGCAGCGAGGTGAAGCCGTGCACCAGCGACCAGGCGCGCGCGATCGCGGCGGCCTGATCGAGCGACAGCGCCTCCAGCGCGTCGCCGGTCAGCTTTTCGTTGCGGCTGGCGCCGATCGCACTCGCCAGTCCTTCAAACGAGGCGGTCGCCGCCTCGTGCAGCGAGGGCCGTGTCATGTCGAGCCGCTCGGTGCGGAACATCAGCCCGTACATGCCGGGGCGCGCCTGCGCATAGGCGACATAGGCCTTGGCGCGCGCCATCGACTTCATCAGCGGGTGCGTTTCCGTGTTGCCCGCCGCGATCATCGCCTCATTGAACCTTCGAAATCCGATGGCTGCGAGTTCGCTCAGTAGTCCGGCGAGATCGCCGAAATGATGGGTGGGCGCGGCATGCGAAACGCCGGCCTCGCGCGCCACCGCGCGCAGCGTCAGGCCAGGCAGTCCGTCGCGCTCCAGCACCCGCTCGGCTGCGGCCAGCAAGGCGTCGTGGAGATCGCCGTGATGATAGGGGGTCTCGCCCGCGGGATGACGGCGGCGCGTGGCCGGCCTTTCGGTCACGGCTCTTGCCGACCTGTGCCTCGCGGCTGAACGGTTCACTCTGGTTTCTCTGGAAGTTCTTGTCATGCGACTCTTATAGCCACAATTTTTACACTGTAAAGATTTTGCTTGACGCTCGGCTCTCGCATCCCTACCAATATCTTTACGATGTAAAGATAGAACCGGAGGAGACGTGAGATGGCTGACCAAGTGACAACCGAGTTGGCGCAGCCCAATCTGGCCCCGATCCCGATGGAGTGCGACGCGCCGCATCTCAAGGTGACCGGCGAGTTGCCGCGCGAGCTCAACGGCACGCTCTATCGCAACGGCCCCAATCCGCAATTCGACGCGCCCGGCGCCCACTGGTTTGTCGGCGACGGCATGCTGCACGCCTTTCATCTGGAGAATGGCCGCGCCAGCTATCGCAACCGCTGGGTCCGCACCCCGAAATGGCTGGCCGAGCATGACGCCGGCCGCGCATTGTTCGGCGGCTTCGGCCGCAAGCTGCCGGGCGCGCCGGCCGGCACTACCGACGATGGCGGCGTCGCCAACACCAACATCATCTTCCATGCCGGCAAGCTCTTGGCGCTGGAGGAAGGCCACCTGCCGACCGAGATCGAGCCCGGCACCCTCAAGCGAACAGGCTATTGCGACTACAATGGCGCCATCAAAGGGCCCTTCACCGCGCACCCCAAGATCGATCCCGTGACCGGCGAGATGGTGTTCTTCGGCTACAACGCCGCAGGTCCCCTCACCCCCGCCATCTCCTTCGGATCGGTCAACGCTTCCGGCGTCGTGACGCGGTTCGATCGCTTCGAAGCGCCCTATGCCAGCATGGTGCACGACTTCATCGTCACCGAAAATCACCTGTTGTTTCCGATCCTGCCCATCACCGGCAGCATGGAGCGGGCGATGCGCGGCAAAGCGCCGTACGCCTGGGAGCCAGAGAAAGGCGCGTATGTCGGCCTCATGAAGCGCAACGGCTCGACGAAGGATCTCGTCTGGTTCCGCGCCGAGAGCTGTTACGTCTTCCACGTCATGAACGCTTGGGAGGAAGGCAATCGTATCATTGCCGACGTGATGCAGTTCGAGGAAGCGCCGCTGTTCACTCATCCCGACGGCTCGAAAACCGATCCGCAGAAATCGCGCGCCCGGTACTGCCGCTGGACCTTTGACCTTGCAGGCAATACCGACCGCTTCACGCAAACCTATCTCGACGATCTCACCGGCGAATTTCCGCGCATCGATGACCGCCGCGCGGGACAGGCGAGCAGACATGGCTGGTACGCCTGTGCTAATCCCGATCTGCCGATGTTTGGCGCGTTGTCCGGCATTGTCCATGTCGACGGCAACGGCAAGCGTCTCGGCCATTACCTCCTGCCCGCCGGCGACACGATTTCCGAACCGGTGTTCGTGGAGCGCGAGCCGGACGCCGCCGAAGGCGATGGCTGGTTGCTTGCCGCCGTCTGGCGCACGCGGGAGAACCGCAGCGACCTCGCGGTGTTCAATGCGCAGGACGTCGAAGCCGGGCCTGTCGCGCTGGTGCATCTCGGCCACCGCGTGCCCGACGGTTTTCACGGCAACTGGGTCGGCGCGGAATAGAACCGTTATGTAGCCTCGTCATTCCGGGATGGTCCGAAGGACCAGGCCCGGAATTTCGGAATTCTCAGACGCCGCCACGGTTCGATGCTGGCGCATCGCCCCGGAATGACGCTGTGAAGCATGAGCTTCAGCATCAACACATTGATCCATAAGCCGATTTAACTACACTCATCTGATTTTGACACTGTAAAGATTTGTCTTGACGAAGCCGATACACAGCCTTAGGCTATCTTTACGCTGTAAAGATTAGTCCGAGAGGCTATCATGACCATCTTTCTGATCCTCGCCCCCTTTGGCTCGTTCGCCCTGCTGATGTTGGTGACGTCGGCCGAGATCAGCCTCTTCGCAGCGGCAGCGATCTGTCTTGCCATCATCAGCATCGACGTCTATCGCGGCCGCGCGATCAAGCTGCTTGGCGCGGGCTCTGCGGTCATGTTCACCGCACTCGGGGCCTACGTCGCATTGGTCGATCCGAGCCTCAGCCATTCAGCCGTCAAGCTGATCGTCGACGCTGGCGTGCTCGCAATCTCGCTGGTCTCGCTGATCATCCGCAAGCCGTTTGTCCTGCAATATGCGCTTGAGGAGGTGGATGCCGACACGGTCAGGCAGCCCGGCTTTCTGAAGGCGGTCTATCTGATCACCTGGGCCTGGAATGCCGCGTTTGTGCTGATGATCATCGGCAACGTGCTGACGATCTACGTGCCGGGCTTGCCGATCTGGTCAGGACTTGTGATCGCGTTCGCCGCCCGCAACAGTGCCGCCTACTTCACGACATGGTATCCGCAATATCGCAAGGCGAAGTATGGTACACCGCCTGCGAACGCCCTTCCCGGCACCCACTGAGCCCGACTTCCACCGCAACACGATCAGCAGAGAGCAAAACGATGAGGGATGTATTCGCCAGACTGGGCGCCGACTTTTTCTCCACCATCGTTTTCATCGCGATCTATCTCGCGACCGACAACGTCCTGCTGGCAACCGGCGTGGCGATCGCAGGCGCAATAGGTCAGGTGATCTACTCTCGCATCAAGGGCAAGCAGCTCGGCTACATGACATGGGCCAGCCTCGCCCTTGTCATCGTGCTCGGCAGCGCGACGCTCCTCACCCACGATCCGCGCTTCGTGCTGGCGAAACCTGCTATCGGACATTTCGCGATCGGCCTCATCATGCTCAAGCGTGGCTGGATGCTGCGCTACATGCCTCCGCTCGTAACCCAGACCATTCCCGAGTATGTCACCTTCGCCGGCTATGCCTGGGCCGTGCTGTGTTTCGTACTCGCCGCCGGCACTATCGGCGTCGCGATGACCGGCGACATGAAGCTGTGGACGTTCTATGTGACCGTCGTGCTGGTCGGCGCCAAGATTGCGGCCTTTGCAATTCAATACATCGCGTTTCGTATCTTGGTCGGCGGCCGCATTCGCGCTGCCGCCCAACGCGCCTAAAGGAATGCGCGTCAAAACGACGCTTGAGACGGTTGGGCTTGTGCGGCGAGATAGGCTATACCGCCAATCGAATTTAGCGGTTCTCGCAAGCCATCCCGGTTTGCCGGGAAAATATCGGAGAGACAGCAATGGCCGTGGACGGAAACTGGAATATCACCATGAGCACGCCGATGGGCGAGCGCAAGGCGACGCTGTCGCTGAAGAGCACGGGCAGCACGCTGACGGGCACGCAAGGCGCGGACGGCAATTCCGGTGAAATCTTTGACGGCACCGTTAACGGCGACGACGTCGCCTGGAAGATCTCCATCACCAATCCGATGCCGCTGACCCTTGCCTTCACCGGCAAGGTTTCCGGCGACAGCATGTCCGGCGAAATGGGCATCGGCCCGATGGGCAGCTTCCCGTTCACGGGTTCGCGGGCCTGAGTCCCGCATCGCTTAGAACCAAATCTGCATGGGCAAGCCGTGCGCATCAAAGGGCGGCGATCCCTCGGGAACGCTGCCCGAAGGGTCATGCGCGGCGAGAGCTGCAGCACAGGCGTCCAAGACATCATCCGCCTTCGCGCCAATACCTATGCGGATGTGCGTAAGCCACCGTTCGATATCTTCGAAGCCTTCCCGCTTCAGTAGCTTTTGGCGCAACAGGATTCCAGCTTCGGATTTCTTTGACTGCAGCGGTTCACCGCCGTTCAGTCGCTGAAACACAAGTTCGGGATGGGTTTCACGAATGTCGAGAGATCGATTTGCGCGGACAAAGGCATCGACCTGCATGATCTTGGAGCCGAGATGCCAGAGCTGGCGAGACACCCGCTTCTGTCCACGCCGCAGCGCCTCATCATTCGCTCTGTCCGGGTGATCGAATTCTTCCCACAGCCACCGCCGCGCTCCGTCAAAGACACGGCAAGTATGCGGTCGCAATTTCTCGCGAGCCAACAAATCGCAGCCTCGTCGGCCATCGTCGCCCATGCCGATTGGGATGTCGATCGCTATCCGGTCGAATGGAGCAGATAGCGCATCGGCAATGTCGCAATGGAAGCTAATCTTGCGCTGGCCGTCGGCCAACGAAACGGCGACCCAACCCTTGCAGAATCCGTCGAGGCCGAGCGCCCTCACCCCAGATTCAATTCCTTGAAGAAGTCGTTGCCCTTGTCGTCGATGATGATGAAGGCCGGGAAATCCACCACTTCGATGCGCCAGATCGCTTCCATGCCTAGTTCGGGATATTCGACGACCTCGACTTTCTTGATGCAGTGCTCGGCGAGGTTCGCCGCCGCACCGCCAATCGAGCCGAGATAGAAGCCGCCATGCTTCTTGCAGGCCTCGCGCACCGCAACCGCGCGGTTGCCCTTGGCGACCATCACCATCGATCCGCCGGCCGCCTGGAACTGGTCGACGAAGGAATCCATGCGCCCCGCAGTGGTCGGGCCGAACGCGCCGGAGGCGTAACCATCCGGCGTCTTGGCGGGACCGGCGTAATACACCGGGTGGTTCTTGAAATAATCCGGCAGCGGCTCGCCCTTCTCCAGCCGCTCGCGCAATTTGGCGTGGGCGGAATCGCGCGCCACGATCATGGTGCCGGTCATCGAGACGCGCGTCTTGATCGGATATTTCGACAGCGTCGCCAGGATTTCCTTCATCGGCTTGTCGAGGTCGATCTTGACGACCTCGCCGCCAAGCGACTGCTCGACCGCCGGCAGATATTGCGCCGGATTATGCTCGAGCTCTTCGAGATAGACGCCGTCCTTGGTGATCTTGCCGAGCACCTGGCGGTCCGCCGAGCAGGACACGCCGAGCCCGATCGGGAGTGAGGCGCCGTGACGCGGCATCCGGATCACGCGCACGTCGTGGCAGAAGTACTTGCCGCCGAACTGCGCGCCGACGCCAAGCGATTGCGTCATCTTGAGGATTTCCTGCTCCATCTCGAGATCGCGAAACGCGTTGCCGTCGGCCGAGCCGTGGGTCGGCAGTGCGTCGAGATAACGGGCGGATGCGAGCTTCACCGTCTTCATGCACAACTCGGCCGAGGTGCCGCCGATGACGATGGCCAGATGATATGGCGGGCACGCCGCGGTGCCGAGGGTCAGCACCTTCTCCTTCAGGAACGCCAGCAGGCGGTCTTTGGTCAACACCGAGGGCGTCGCCTGGAACAGAAAGCTCTTGTTGGCGGAGCCGCCGCCCTTGGCCATGAACATGAACTTGTAGGCGTCGTCACCTTCGGCGTAGATCTCGCACTGCGCCGGCATGTTGTTGGCGGTGTTCTTTTCCTCGTACATCGACAGCGGCGCCACCTGCGAATAACGCAGGTTACGGCGCAAATAGGCGTCGCGCGCGCCCTCCGAGAGCGCCGCCTCGTCGTCGCCGTCGGTGATGACGTTGCAGCCCTTCTTGCCCATGATGATCGCGGTGCCGGTATCCTGGCACATCGGCAGCACGCCGCCGGCGGCAATGTTGGCGTTCTTCAGGAAGTCGAAGGCGACAAACTTGTCGTTGTCGCTGGCCTCCTTGTCTTCCAGGATCGCGCGGAGCTGCCTGAGATGGCCCGGCCGCAGATAGTGGTTGATGTCGCCGAAGGCGGCTTCCGATAGCGCCCGCAACGCGTCACGTGACACCACCAGCATGTCCTTGCCGAGCACCTTCTCGACCCGCACGCCCTCGGTCGAAATCTTCTTGTAGGGCGTGGTGTCGGGCCCCAGCGGAAACAGCGGCGTATGCTTGTAGGGCGGCACGGGCTTCTGGTCAGGGAAAGCAGTCGGGGCATTCATGTCGAAATCTCGGGTTGGAGCCGGCGGCGGCCGGAACGGCACCGCGGAGATAGACCCGTTCTAAGCATTTTTCGACCAAAAGGAAGGTTTTGCTTGCCAGCCAGACGCGGCTGAAACCGGCGATTGCCGTGCCCAATCGGCGATTGAACCAGTGCGGGTCATCTTCAGACAAACCCGAGATTTCCGTTTTTCCCCGAACAGACCAGCGATTGTAATGTCCGCCACCACGGTGCCCGACGCAGCCCCTGCCCCGACCCGCTCGCCACGGCTGCTCGGGCTTTATTTGCTCCTGATCATAATCGCCGCGATCGAAGCTTTCGACGGGCTCTCGCACGCGCCGATCCTGTTCGGCGACATGTCACAAATTCCAGGCCCTGGAGTCGGCGGTGCGATCATCAAGACGTACATTGCAAGCCATCCGGTACTGGCGCTGGCGGCGCTGGGGTTTGCAACCACCGGAAGGCTGCGTTACGCCGTCCTCGCGCTTGGCGCGCTCGGGCTCATGACCTGGCTGAATTTCATGCCCTCGGTGGTGCGGCACGGCTTGGATTTCCATGGGGTCTCCGCCTTCGAGACGCCGGTCCGGATCATCGCGTTTCCGCTGATGGCCGCCTGCGCCATCGCACTTGCCGCACGCGGCGAGCGGCTGGGTCTGGCCACCATGCTGGTCAGCATTCCAACGCTGTATGGCGTGGCCTCGGTGATCGCCTTCGGGATCGGCATTTTCCTCTACGGGTTCTGACACTCGCAAGATCGGATTGACTTCCGCGCGCGCTCCTTGCAGGAAATCCGCGCGGGCTTCAATGGTGCATGGGGGCATTCATAATGGCTTTGGGACCACATCTTCGACGATCAACCTTGCTTGCCGCGGCGCTGGCGCTGGCCGCCACGGCCGCTGCATCGCCGGCACACGCCGACCGTTGCGAGGATATCGCCAAGGAGTTGAAGAACCAGATCGACGGCCTCAAGATCAGCGTCAACACCGGCAATATGATCTATCTGACGCATCCGGCGGCGAAGGAGCTGTCGCTCGGCTGCCGCGGCCGCAACTATTCCAACGAGCTTTACGCCAAGACCGATCGCAAGCCGAAGCCGCAATTCTTCGAACTGATCGCATCGGCCGGCGCCATCATCTTCACGATCCCGAAGCCGGACGTTGCGACCGGCTCCTCGCGCTGCATCAAGCGCATGGGCATTTTCCGCGGCGACAGAGTTTCGATGCGCTTTCGCCGCCTCAACATGGAATGCACGCGCACCAAGACCGAGGCCTCGATCGTGGTGACCCGCGGCAAGGACGAATAGCGCCAATCTCCCGATCCATCGCATTTGAACGATTCCGCGAGCCGTCCGTTCACCATTGGGCGGAATTGACGACATCGATGCGGGATTGCCGCGCCGTATTCACCAATCGTTCGTTCAGCCCGGCCAGTGTCGGAGGCAACCAATAGGATGCTTCCGATGAATGTCTCTGCTGTCCCCGCAATGGTGGTAGTCAAGGCGCCCGAAGCCCCCGTGTTCAAGGCACCCGATAAGACCCTCGACGTTCAGAACGGCGCGGCCGCCGACGGCACCCGCACGCCGAAGCCGACGCTAGTGGCTCCCCTGCCGCCGGGTCAGGGGACGCGGATCGACCAGTTGGCCTGATCTCACAGCGCGCCCTCGCTGTCATCGCCCGCCAACGAAGTCGCGCGAATGCGCGACTGATGACAGGCCCGCAGGCGATCCAGGTATTCCAGAGACGTTCGTGATTGAGCCGAGAAGGCGCGGCGCACTGGATAACCGCCTTCGCGGGTATGACGAGCCTTGGCAACTGGCACCTCGCCTCAACGCCGCAAGCTTGCCGAAAAAATCCGTGGTAATATCGCGCGTGCGGCAATGGAACCCGCGTATGATCGCCAAGCTTTGCGCGCGTGTGCGCTATCGTCTGGTACCTGGAATCTGGTGGGACAATAAAGAAGGCGGATTACGATGTCCGAAAGCAAGACCTACACCGGCGGCTGCCATTGCGGCCAGGTGCGCTTCGAGTGCACCACCGATCTCGCGATGGTCACCGCCTGCAATTGCTCGATCTGCACCAAGAAGGGGCTGCACTTCACCTTCCTCGATCCGAAGAGCTTTCACCTGCGTGCCGGCGAGGAGAATTTGAAGGAATACCTTTTCAACAAGCACGCGATTCACCATCAGCTTTGCGTCGATTGCGGCGTCGACGTCTTCGCACGCGGCAAGAAACCCGATGGCAGTGAAGTGGTGGCGCTGAACGTGAGCTGCATCGACGGCATCGAGCTGTCGAAGCTGACGATGACACCCATCGATGGGCGGAGTTTGTGACGGCGGAGCGGTCATTCCGGATGGTCCGTAAGAACAGACCTCAGGTGCGCAATTGCGCAGCTGGGGAATCTCGAGATTCCGGATTCGCGCTACGCGCGCTCCGGAATGACACGGCTAGGCATCGAGCGCCTTGTACCTCCGGAAAATCCCCTCCTCGTTGAAAGGAATCCTTCGATCGCTTGCCAGATATGCCTTGATGTTCGGCCGCGCCGCGACGCGGTCGCGCAGCTCGAGCAGGCCGGGAACTTTGCGCTCGAAGGCCTTCATGCGTTTCGGGAAAGCGTAGCGCAGTCCCTCGATGATCTGGAACAGCGACAGGTCGACATAAGTCAGGCGACGGCCGGTGACGTAAGTCCCGCCATTGGCCTTCAGCAGTTCTTCAAAATAGTCCAGATATTTCGGCACGCGCGATTTCCAGAAATCCTCGGTCCGTTTCTTCGCCGGCGCCTTCTGGTCTTCGTAATAGAGCGAAGGCCCGAGCGGGTGATGGGTGTCGTGAATTTCGACCACCAGATCGGCGATCGTGAGCTGCAACTGATGCACCCACAACTTGCCAGCCTCCGACTTCGGCGCCAGCCCGTGGCGCGATCCCAGATAAAGCAGAATGTTGGCGGTCTGCCCGATCACGAGCTTTCCGTCCTTAAGAAACGGCGGCGCGAACGGCGGCGTTCCCTTCCCTGCGTTCATCATTCGCATCATCGTAGCCATGCCGTTGCCGCGGCGCGCCACGTCGGCGTAGCGTGCGCCCGCCTCTTCGAGCGCGAGGCGGATATATTCGCCGCGGCCCTGTATCATCGGCCAGTAATAGAGCTCGTAAGGCATCGATCACACCTCCGCTGCCGGTTCGATTGCCATAACAAACCATCCCGCGGTCCGTTCGTCACGCGCTTCGGCGCGATCAATGCGCAAAGAAGAAGGCCGCCTGGCGGCGGCCTCGATCGCGAAATTTGGCAACGGCATCAGGGCGAGCGAAGCGAAGCAATCCATATCGCGGCATGCCGGACAGATGGATTGCTTCGTCGCTTCGCTTCTCGCAATAACGGACTCAACTATTGCCGCTTCCCAGATTTATCAGGGCAATCAGTTCGCCGCGAAGCAATAGAACAGACCGTCACCCCCGGTGCTCTTCAGGTCAGCCTGCGAGCAGCCGCCATCCGGGCCGCGCGAGGGGTGCGAAGAATTCCAGGACTTCGAGGCGTCGTCGTCGCGCAGGCCCATGCGGTCGGAATGACCGACCATCGCCGCACCTTGCGTCGAGCTCGTCCAGTTCTTGCAAGTGCGATCCTCGCCGGCTGCGAACGCGGTGCCGTCCGCTTGCGATCCGGTCAGCACGTCATGGCGATTGGGCGTATCGCCGCGGCCGTTGATGACCTCACCCTTCTCGCTGAGCGCAGTCTGCTTGGTGAGGCCGTTGGCGCCGTGCAATTCGCCGACGTCCTTGGCGACCACCGCGCCTTTCGCATTCTTCCACGGCCCCTTGCCGATGCGATCGCGTGCATTGACGGCAGGCTGACCGTCGGCCGCTTGCGTCGAGAGGTAGGCGCGCCAGGTCTTGCCGCCCGCTCCGGCCGCCTGCGCCAACGTCTGGCAGTGATTGTCAGCGCCGGCGAGACCGCCGAGATTGCCGCCATTACCGATGCCGTTGCTGGTCACGAAGAAGCTGGTATCGGCGGATTGCGCTCGTGCGGGCGCTGCTGAGACGACTGACATGACGGCAACCATCATGCAGGCCGGCGTGACGATCCTCGCAAGATTCTTCATCTGGTTTCTCCCTGTGCGTTTTTGTTCGTTGTCATCAACCCGATGCGACAGCCATTATTCCGATCGCGGTGACCTCATCGTGAAATCAATAGACGAAGAACTCTCGTGTCGCGGACGCGGCGCGGCACGGAGTGACGCGACGCAGAGCCGGGATCCAAACCCCGCAAGGTCCCGCTCTGCGGCGCAGCGTACCGGACGATGCTCCGCATCGCCGAGAGAACGCTGCACCCGTTCGCGACCCGTGCCGCCCAAAGAAAAAGGCGCCGCGGAACAAGCCGCAGCGCCTTTGTCGCCTTTGTGAAGGCGATTAGCTGGTCTGCTGGATCGCCGAGAGTTCCCAATCGCCGCCGCGCCGGCGGGCAAAGGTCCAGACTTCGGTGACTTCGACCGGCGTCTCGCTGCCCGCGACCAGACGGCCGGTGGTGCGCTCCAGGGTCTTGTCGACCAGCGAGAACCGCATCGCCACGCTGGCGTAGTCGGTTTCGCCATCGCGCCAGGCTTCCGCGAGGTCGCCCTGCAGCAGCTTGACGTCGGACACCTTGTTGATGTCGTTGCGCGCCTTGTTCTCCTCGAGATCCTTGGAGAAATAGGACACCATCTCGGGCGTGGCCAGCGTATGAAGCTTTGCGACGTCCTCGTTCGACCATGCCGCCTGGATCTCGCCAAGCAGCCGCTCGAAGGCTTCGTAGTCAGCCGGCTGGATTTCCAGCGGCGGCTGGCTCGAGCCGAGCCCAAAGCCGCCCAGTCCGGAGCGGAAGCTGGTCTGGGCGCCGGGGCCTTCGGCAGGCCCGCCCGCATAGGCTGAAGCCGGCGTATGGCGGCGCTGCCACCACGACATCGCCAGCCGCACCACGATCACGATCAGGGCGATCTGCAGCAAGAGACCAATGATCGACGACAGGCCGCCGAGACCGGAGAACAATCCGCCGCCGAACAGCATACCGAGCAGGCCGGCACCGAGGAAGCCCGCGGCGAGGCCGCCGAGCATGCCCATGCCGGGCCGGTTGAAGAAGCCGCCCTTATTGGCCGCGGCCGGCGCGCCCGCTGCAGGGGTGCCAGGCTGGGTAAAGGTGCGGTTCATGGGTTGCGCCGTGCCCGGCGCGGTGGTCGTGCTCGGGGGCGCCGAATAGGTCCGCGATCCCCGCGAACCGGAGCTGCCGCCGCCGCCAACGCGGGCATCGGCCGCTTCGATTGTGATCGCCAGTGGAACCGCCACCGACAGGACGATGGCCATGGACCGTACAATTCCGCGCGCAGTCTGCGTGAAATTCATATCTTTTTCCTCATTCCCCTCCATGGGGAAGTGCCCCTAAGATGGGCACCGCCAGCCAAAAGTGAAGCAAATACCGGGAACGGCGGCTGCGGCCCTCAGTCGCGGGGATGTGACGATTTGGCCGTCAACTCCGCATTCACCATGCGCCGCAGCTTTCGGCCAGGATTTCATGAGGCCGTCATCGTCTCCTTGACCTTCTCGACCAGCGCGGCGAGCGCGAACGGCTTAGGCAGGAAGGCGAACTGTTCGTTCTCCGGCAGGCTCTTGTCGAAGGCCTCCTCGGCATAGCCGGAGACAAAGATGATCTTGAGGTTCGGGTTCCGTTTGCGCATTTCGCGCAGCATCGTCGGGCCGTCCATTTCCGGCATGACCACGTCGGAGACGACAAGATCGACGGCGCCGTCCTTTTCGTCGAGCGCTTCCATCGCCTCGATTCCGTTGGAGGCCTCGATCACGCTGTAGCCGCGCGAACGAAGTCCGCGTGCGTTCAGCGAACGCAAGCCATCCTCGTCTTCCACCAGCAGGATGGTGCCCTGCCCGGTCAGATCGGGCCGCGGCTTCGGCTGCTCGGCCGTCCCTTCCTTGGCCGCACCGTTGGTTGCCTGCGCTTCCGGCTGTGCTTCCAGTTCGGGCCGATGACGCGGCAGGAAGATGCGGAAAGTGGTGCCTTCGCCGGGCGTGGAGTCGACATAGATGAAGCCGCCGGTCTGCTTGACGATGCCGTACACCGTAGAGAGGCCAAGGCCGGTGCCCTTGCCGACCTCCTTGGTCGAAAAGAACGGCTCGAAGATCTTGTCGACGATGTCGGCCGGGATTCCGGTGCCGGTATCGGAAATGTCGATCCGCACGTAGTCGGCCGCCGGCATGCCCTTGTGCGAGAGCTGCGCGGCTTCATCCGCCGCGACATTAGCGGTTCTCACCGTCAGCTTGCCGCCATCGGGCATCGCGTCGCGGGCGTTGACTGCGAGATTGACGACCACCTGCTCAAACTGCGAGACGTCGACCTTCACCGGCCAGAGGTCGCGGCCATGCACGAGATCGAGCTTGACCTTCTCGCCGATCAGGCGGCGCAGCAGCATGGTGAGGTCGGAAAGCGCGTCGCCGAGGTCGAGCACCTGCGGCCGCAGCGTCTGGCGGCGCGAGAACGCAAGCAGTTGCCGCACCAGCGTCGCGGCGCGGGTCGCATTCTGCTTGATCTGCATGATGTCCTGGAACGACGGATCGGTCGGCTTGTGCGCGTTCAACAGGAAATCGTTCGCCATCATGATGGCGGACAGCACGTTGTTGAAGTCGTGCGCGATGCCGCCGGCCAGTTGGCCGACCATGTCCATCTTCTGCGACTGGTTGATCTGGTTTTCCAGCGTGCGCCGCTCGGTGGTCTCGAGCAGATAGACAATGGCGGCTTCGGTGTCGCGCTCGTCCTCCTCGACCGCGGTGACGAAGAACTGCCCCCAGCGTTCCTTGGCGCCGTCCAGCATGACTTCAACTGGCGCAATGTCGCCCTGCCCCTCGGCGGCCTGGTTGATCGCCGAGATCAGCAGGCTGCGGTCGCGCGCGTTCACGGTGCGGAAGATCGACTTGTTGGCTGCGCCGTCCGAGCCCAGACTTTGCGCGAGCTTGGCGAAGCGCGCATTGGCGCGCACCACCGTGCCGCCACGGTCTACCGTCGCAATCGCCATCGGCGTATGATCGAAGAACCGCATGAAGCGGACTTCGGCAGCGCGTTCGGGGTCGGAATGCTCGTCGCGGGTGCGGCTGATCACGAGCGTGCGCGACGAACCCGGCGATCCGTCGGCTCCGAAGGCGAGCTTGTGATAGAGCCGCACCGGCATGGTCTTGCCGCCGCGCATCCGCAGGTCGATGTCGAACACCTCGGTTTTGACCTCGCCCGGCACCGCCACGATCGACGTCAGGAGCGCAGCGCCGTCGCCGGAAACGATATCGGTAAGCCTCAGCCCGCCGGACCCGATCTCGGCGAGATCGTAATCGAGCCAGTTCGCCAGCGTGGCGTTGACATAGATGACGTCGCCGACCGGATTGACCGAGAAGAACCCGCATGGCGCATGGTCGAGATATTCGATCGCGTGCTGCAGCTCCCGGAACACGTCTTCCTGGCGCTCACGGTCCCGCGTGATGTCGGCGATCGACCACACCGCGTATTTTGCTTCGCGCTTGCTCTGGCCGAGCGGACGAACCCGCATCCGCAGCCAGCGGCCCTGGGCACCATCGGCACCCGCGATGCGGACCTCCTCCTGCTGCCGCTTGCCTTCACGCGCCGCCTTGAGCAGCCGGAACACGGCTTCGGAGACGTCCGGGTTGCCGATGAAGACGCGTTCGACGGGCCGCACGTCCTGGGGGCTCGCAGCGCCCGTCAGCGCCAGATAGGCCGCGTTGGAATAGACCACATGGCCCTTGGGATCGGTGACCGCCAGGCCGTCATAGGCGTGATCGGCGATGCGGCCCATCACCGGGTCGTCGGCGGCGCGGTCGGTGAAGCGGATGATACCGGCAGCGAAGGCAAACAGATTGAACAGGCCGACCATGGCCAAAAGCGCCAGCACGCCGAGGATATAGGGCTGTGCCTGGGCGCGGCCGATGGTCATCAGCGCCACCGCGACCGCGATGATGCCGGCCGCCACCAGCAGTACCAGCACGATGCTACCGCCGCGCCGCGCCGGTTCATGAGCCGCAAAGCGCTCGGTCGGCGGATGGCTGTCAATTTCGACGGTCATAGAAAAGGCGCCGCCTTTCGGCATGGAAGGGGTGACGCGCCGGGTTGCGCGCCCCTCCTGAGTGCCTGAATCGGACCCGCAAGCGCAAGTCCATCAGGCAGCAATTTGACATATTGAAGGTATTTCAAGGGGATTTCTGGCTGTTCCCTCGCATTCACCGCCCGGAAAGCCCACTCTTCAGGCGCATGACGTAGCCGATGATCTCGGCGACCGCGTGATAGTGCTCGACCGGAATCTCCTCGTCGATATCGACGGTGGCATAGAGCGCACGCGCCAGCGGCACGTTCTCGACGATGGGAATGTCGTGCTTTTTGGCGATTTCCCTGATCTTGAAGGCGATGTTGTCGACCCCCTTGGCGACGCAGACGGGCGCCGCCATGCCGCGATCGTAGGACAGCGCCACCGAATAGTGGGTCGGGTTGGTGATGACCACGCTGGCATTGGGAACGGCGGCCATCATGCGTTTCTTCATCCGCTGGACCCGCAACTGGCGGATGCGGCCCTTGATGTGGGGATCGCCTTCCGACTGCTTGAACTCGTCCTTGATTTCCTGCAGCGACATCTTCTGCCGCTCGAACCATTGCCGGTACTGGAAGAAATAGTCGGCGATCGCGACCGCGGCCAGCATCGCTGCTACCGCGCCCATGAGCTGCAGCGTCAGATTGGTGGTGACCCCGAGGATCGCCGAGGGATCGAACATCAGGAATGATTCCAGCCGGTGTCGTTCGGGCCACAGCACCGCCATCATGACGGCACCGAGCGCGATCAGCTTGAATATTCCCTTGGCGAAATTCGCCACCGCCTGCTTGCCGAAGATACGTTTCAGCCCGGCGCCGGGAGAGACCTTGCTGAACTTCGGCTTCAGCGATTCCGACGACCACACCAGGCGATGCTGGATCATGTTGCCGGCGATCGCGGCGAGCGCCAGCATCAGCAGCGGCACGCCGATTGCGCCGAGAACGGCATAGCCGAGCGTGTTGCCGAGCGCGAGCAGTGCTGCGCCGTCGGTGCGAAGCTGGCCTGCATTGGCGATCAGGTTGCGCAATGGCGTCAGGATGCCGCCGCCGATCGATCCCGAGAATGTCGACAAGATCAGCGTGCCGCCCGCAATGATGAACCAGGTATTGACCTCCTGGCTCTTGGCGACGTCACCCTTGGCAAGCGCATCGTCGAGACGTTTTTGCGTAGGGTCTTCTGTTTTGTCGTCGCTATCGTCGGCCATCGCGGCACTCTAGTCTTTCTTTGAGCATGATCTTCGGAAACCCGGCACCCGCTTTTCCGGATCATGCTTCATTTCAGCGGCGTCAGCTCGTGCATTACGCCGATGAAGTAATTGAGATAAGTCGACATCATTCCGGTGAGAACGAGGGCGAAGATCAGGAAGCCCGCCATGATCGAGAGCGGCACGCCGACGAAATAGACCTGCATCGCCGGCATCAACCGCGCCAGCACGCCAAGCCCGATATTGAAGACGAGGCCGAATACCAGGAACGGCGCCGAGAGCTGCATGCCAATCTTGAAGGCGGTGGCGAAGGCGCGCGTGGCAAGCGCCGCCACATCGCCGCTCGGCATCAGTTCTCCCGGCGCGAAGATCCGGTAACTCTCATTCAGCGCGGCAATGACGAGGTGATGGGTGTCGGTGGCAAACAACAGCGTCATGCCTAGGATGGAGAGGAAGTTGCCGATCAGCACGCCCTGCTGCCCTTGCGTCGGATCGACAGCGGTGACGAAGCCGAGGCCGAGCTGCTGGGCGATCACCGAGCCCGCCACCGACAGCGCCGCCAGCGTGACGCGCGCGGTGGCGCCGAGCACGATGCCGATGGCGATCTCGTGCACCAGGAGCACGCCGAGCGCGGCCATCGACGTCAGGTCGACCTGGTAGGCGGTACGATGCAGCGGCAGGATAATCAGCGTCAGCAGCAGCGCGATCGCGAGCTTGATGCGGACCGGGATGTTGCTCTCGCCGAACCCCGGCAACAGCATCACCATCGCTCCCACGCGGGCAAACACCAGCATGAAGGTGGCGGCAAGGGCCGGCAGTAGCGATATGTCGACGCGCATTTATTCACAATGCATCAACCGCCTATGATTCGCGACGATATCCGCATCATGTGCCCGTGCAGCGAATCCGCCATGAACGGTAACGCGAGCAATAACGTAACGAAGATCGCGAGAATCTTCGGCACGAAGATCAGCGTCTGTTCCTGGATCTGGGTCAGCGCCTGGAACAGCGAAACGACGACGCCGACCACAAGACCAATCACCATCAAGGGCGACGAGACCACCACGATGGTCCAGATCGCATCGCGCGCCACGTCGAGGGTTTCAGCACCGGTCATTATTGTGTTCTCGCTTGCTTTCACTTGCACCGTCATTCCGGGGCGATACGAAGCATCGAACCCGGAATCTCGAGATCCCGGGTCTGGTCCTTCGGACCATCCCGGGATGACGCCCCAAGGGACGTCAGATCGGCATCTTCATGATGTCTTCATAGGACTGGATCACGCGGTCGCGCACCGACACCAGCGTGGAAACCGCGACATCGGTTTCGGCCACCGCGGTCACGACGTCCATGACATTGGCCTTGCCGGAGGTCATCGCCATGGTCTGGGCATCGGATTTCTTGCCGGCATCCAGCACACTTCCGACCGCGTCCTTGAGCAGCGCGCTGAAGGACGGGCCGCCGGCGGCCTGCTTGCCCTTCTCGGCGCCGCCGGATTCCATGATGCGCGAAAGCGCGGCGTAGGCATTTGCTGCAACGGTCGGTGACGCCATTTTCTATGGTTCCTGTTCAGGCCTTGAGGATGTCGAGCGTGCGTTGAATCATGCGCCGCGTGGCGCTGATGATGTTGAGGTTGGCTTCATAGGAGCGCTGCGCTTCGCG
Source organism: Bradyrhizobium archetypum (assembly GCF_013114835.1). GTDB lineage: Bacteria > Pseudomonadota > Alphaproteobacteria > Rhizobiales > Xanthobacteraceae > Bradyrhizobium > Bradyrhizobium archetypum. The sequence continues at coordinate 372,818 of NZ_JAAVLW010000001.1, forward strand.
CATGTCGGTCATTTCGACCAGCGGATTGACGTTCGGATATTTGACGTTGCCGGCCGCGTCCGCCGCCGGATTGCTCGGCTCATGCTTGACGCGAAACGCCGACTGATCGGCTCTGACTTTGCCGAGCGTCACCACGCGCGCATCCATCGTGCGATCGAGCGCGGACGAAAATGTCGGCACCTTGCGGCGATAGGGATCGCCGCCCGCGGTCGGCGCCGTGGAATCCGCATTGGCGATGTTTTCCGAAATCACCCGCATCCGCCCCGCCTGTGCGCGCAGGCCGGAGGTCGCGATGCTCATCGAGCGGGCGAAATCGCTTCCATCATCTGCCATGATCTACTTTCTCCTAATCGCGGCGCGTCAGCGCTTTCCGATCGCGGTTTTGAGCAGGCCGAGGCTGCGGGTGTAGAGCGATGTGGCGGCTGCGTAGTCCATCTGGTTGGCCGAGACCTTCAGCATCTGGTCTTCCAGATTGACCGAATTGCCGGCAGGCTTGGTCAGGAAGCCGCTCCTGCCGCCGTCACCCCTGAAGCTCGGCGCGCCGCCGGACACGCCGATATGGGTGGCGCTGGTGCGCGTCATGGCGAGCGAGCCCATCGTGCCGCCGACGTCGGCGCCCTTGTTGTCGAACTTCGGCTCGACCAGGTCGCTCGGCCTGAAATTCGGGGTGTTGGCGTTGGACACATTTTCGGCGAGCACGCGCTGGCGCTCCTGGTGCCACTGCATCTTGGTGCGCAGCGCCGACAGGATCGGAAGATCGTTGATGGCCATCGAGCTGTTCCCCGTTAACCTCTGGCTGCGCCGCGAGGTAGGCAGAATTTGCCCGGTGTATGGTTAACGGCCGGTTAAAATCGCCCCGAAGCGGCCTCAGAGATGGCAAATGCCCGGCTGCGGCAACGAAACGAGCGCATTTTCGCCACGAAATCTGCGTTAACCAGCAGCAACCAACGCGGCTTGGGGCGCTCAGAAGTCGTTTTGGCTCAACCGATTCTTGGTCTATTAATTAACCGGACGGCGGCGCTCGCCGCGGGGAATTAAGGAATAAGGCTGATCTCGGGCGTGATTCGCGGCGGCGGATCGCTTCGGAGCATGGTCAGGGTGGCGGGAATCGTATTCCCGGGGAACATGCTCGGACAGGAAGACCTAGGACCGCACTCGTCGAAGCCAGCACCAAGAGAACGGCTCGTGGCCGGGGACTAAAGAATGCAGACACTGACATTCCTCTTCGCATTCATCGCCGTTCTGGCGCTGATCGGCGTGGCCGCATGGCTGGTTCGCCGCTTCGCCAATAACCGTCTCGGTGCCAACACTCAGCGCGGTCGGATGCCGCGGCTCGCCGTGATCGATGCCGCCGCCGTGGACGGCCGCCGGCGTCTCGTGCTGGTACGGCGCGACAATGTCGAACATCTCCTGATGATCGGTGGCCCGAGCGACATCGTGGTCGAACCCAACATCGTGCGCGCGATGCCCAACCGCGATCAGGTGGCGCCGCGCCCGGCGGTCGGCGAGCAGCCGCCGCGCATCGCACCGCTGCCCGATGTCGCCTGGAGCGAGGAAGCGGCAAGATCCGATTTGCGATCAGCCGACGCTTTCGATCATCCGGCCGAACCCCAAATCCCGGAGCTGCCGCCGCGCCCGGCGCGCCCTCCCTTCGCGGACGAAATCCGCCGGCCCGTGCCGCCGTCGATGCCGGAGCGCCGCAGCGACCCGTTGACGGGTTTTACGCCGGAATCGATCAGCGGCCGTCCCGAACCGGGCCCGCCGCGCCTCAGCCGCGGCGAACCGCTGATACCCCGGCCGCAGCGTGAGTTGACCAAGGCCCCGCCAGTCCGCGAGACGCCGCCGGTTCGCGAGGCGCCGCCTGTCCGTGAAGCGACGCCATTTCGGGAGGCGCTGCCGACCCGGGAGACGCCACCGGTTCGTGAGGCTCCAGCCCGGCTGCCGGAACGCGCCGCAGCGCCGCCCCCGCCTCCTCCATCGCCTCCAGCCCCCGCGCCATCAAGCGCCGACCAGAATCTCGCCGAGATGGCGCAGCGGCTGGAAGCCGCCCTGCGCCGGCCGGCCGAGCCCGTCGCGCCACCAGTTGCGCCGGAAACGCCGCCTGCGCGCACCTCCCGCAGTGAGCCCCCCGCTCCCACGCCCGCTCCGCAGAAGAGCGGCTTCGAAAATCTCGAAGACGAGATGGCGTCGTTGCTGGGCCGCCCGAAGAACCCTTCGTGAGGCCGGCGACTTCTCCGCGTAGAGTTTTATTTTTCTTAGTCCTGACCGCCGCCGGATCGCTTGCCGACCCGGCGCTGGCGCAGGACATCAGCATCAATCTCGGCCAGGGCGGCGGCGGCGTCACCGAGCGCGCAATCCAGTTGATCGCGCTGCTGACGGTGCTGTCGATCGCGCCCTCGATCCTGATCATGATGACGTCGTTTACGCGAATCGTCGTCGTGTTGTCGCTTCTGCGCACCGCTTTGGGCACCGCGACCGCCCCGCCCAACTCCGTGATCATTGCGCTCGCGATGTTCCTGACGGCGTTCGTGATGGGCCCCGTCCTGCAGCGGTCCTATGACGACGGCATCAAACCCCTGGTTGCGAACCAGATCGGGGTCGAGGAAGCACTACAAAAGGCTTCGGTGCCGCTGCGCGGTTTCATGCAGAAAAACGTTCGTGAAAAGGACCTGAAACTGTTCGTCGACCTCTCCGGCGAGCCGCCACCGGCAACCCCGGAAGACCTGTCGCTGCGGGTCCTGGTCCCGGCCTTCATGATTTCCGAACTGAAACGCGCCTTCGAGATCGGCTTCCTGCTGTTCCTCCCCTTCCTGATCATCGATCTCGTGGTCGCATCCGTCCTGATGTCGATGGGTATGATGATGCTGCCGCCCGTCGTCGTGTCCCTGCCGTTCAAGCTGATATTTTTTGTGCTGGTTGACGGCTGGTCGTTGGTCGCGGGCAGCCTCGTGCAGAGCTACGGCGGTAGCTAGGTGCCATTTCCGGCGGCTCCGCGCTCGAATAGGTCAATATTAGTTACGTATTTGCCGCGGAGTTTCCCGGTGAATTTAAGGTCAGATTAGTTCCTTCGTGCACAATGGATGCCAGTAAATTGATCTTCTAACAAACACATCACCGGGTCAGACGATGGCAGGCCAGCCGATCGGCGAGATGGACGTCGACTACGCAACGACGATTGCCGACCGGGCTATTCGGTTGATGTCACAGCAGTCTGTTCCCGCCACCCCGACCAATTTCGCCGTCTGGTTCGAATATGCCCTCGGCGGTTCGCTGGCGCTGCGAAAGACCATCGACATTCTGATCGCGGGCAAGCGCAAGTTCGACGCCGCAACCAACCACGAACTCTACGTCACCTATGTGGCGCAGGCCGGTACCGACCCGTTTGGCGACCTTCCCGATCAATTGAGCGGGCTGATCGAGACCGCGCAGCAATTCCTCAACACTGCCGTCACCGACAACCGCAGCCACCTCAAGGCGCTCGGTGAAGTGTCTTCCGAGGCCGCTGGTACCGGCGATCCGCGGACGATCATTGCAAAACTGGTTGATGAATTGTCAAAGGCGACCGCCCGGGCCGCCAAGCTGGAGGCAAATTTCGCCGCCACGTCGGAGGAACTAGATAGCATCCGCGACTCGCTCAAAGCGGCCGAGCAGCGCTCCAACACCGACGCGCTGACCGGGCTGGCCAACCGGCACTCGATGGATGAATTTCTCCGCCTCGCCCAGATCGCGGCGATGGAAAAGGACGAGCCGCTCAGCGTCCTTCTTATCGACATCGATCACTTCAAGAAATTCAACGACGACTATGGCCATCAGGTCGGAGATCAGGTGCTTCGGCTGGTGGCCAAGGTCCTGCAGGAAGGCGTTCGCGAAGTCGATCTGGCGGCCCGCTACGGCGGCGAGGAATTGATCGCGGTGCTACCGGGCGCCGATCTCGCGGCCTGCACGGCCGTTGCCGAACGCATTCGCCGGCGCATTGCCGAAGCGAAACTGACACGCCGAGCGACCGGCAAGGAGATCGGCAGCATTACGGTATCAATCGGCGTGGCTCAATTCCGCCTCGCCGAATCCGCGGAAGCGATGATCGAGCGCTGCGACCGCGGACTTTATCAAGCCAAGCGGCTTGGCCGCAACCGCACGGTGACCGAAACCGAACTCGAGCCCGAGGCCGGCGCAGCTTAGAGCTTTATCGGCTCCGACTGCAACCGAGCCGGAATTCATTCCCTGCCCGACAGGTTTCCTTGCGCAGACCAACTTCGCATCGCCCCGGATGCCCGCGGAAGAAAAATGCCGCATGCCAGCTTCGCGAGGAACTATTGCCGCAATTCCGGCTTATCGTAAGCGGCCTACAGCCGGGGAGCACTCCATGAAAATCGCAGGGATGATTATGGCTGCCACCGCAGCCTTCAGCATCGCCGGTACGTCGGCGGCTCTTGCCCAGCAACCGCGGACCGGATTGGTGACCAGAATAGACCGGATCAGCGGTACCATCACGATCAAGGATATGCCGGAAGGCACCACTGGCGCGAATGCCGGCGCCGCAACCGAAGAATTCAAGATCCAGGACGGCGCGCGGCTGAACGCCCTGCATGCCGGCGACAGGGTCACCTTCGCCGTGAGCGACACGGCGGGGACCAAGACCATCACGAAGATCGACAAATCGGACGCGGTCACGAAGATCGACAAGAAGTGAGACAACGCCGAAGCGCCATCCGCCTCGTGAATTGTCTTGCTTCCATTGAAGAATAGCGAGACCCGGAGCGCCCCGAGCAGGATTACGTTTCTTCGAAACGCTGACTTGCTTGGGCTTCTGGGCCTCGTAACCGGAACTGCCCCATCCGGAACGAGGGGCTGCTCGTATAGAATTCGCTTTAGAGCAACGCGCCAGGCTTGCCTTGATCTGCCACAAACGCCTGCCCGATTTGATCACCAGCAATGCCTGCGCTTCCACATCGTCCCTGTAGTTAGCGCGGCGGCACCCGCTCGAGCGATGCTCTAATTTCAGCAACCGTTTCGTCGCAGTATTCGTTCAATTTCTGGAATCGTTGCTGTAGCGCCCGAAGTGTCCCGGCACGTTTCGCCGGCCCTTCCCGATCGATATTGAATCTGTCGGCGGGCGATGGCCGGGACTCGGCGGCCGAAAGCGACACCCGCATCGATGGATCGTGACCGTTGGTGGAAGACATTTCTGCACGCCTCACAAATTGGAGCCGGATTCGATCCGCTCCGCTGGAATCTCCGTGTGATCACGCGCTGGCGCTGGAAGTTTGCACCGTGCAGTGTGTTGTTTGAATGCCCCGCCGGGGTCGGTTTGGTGGCAAAAGGTGGACGTCAGCGGCAGAATGCCGACAAACCTCGTATTTTTACGGACTCGATCTCCACGATTAAGATGCAATCCACACCCAGCTTCGCCGATGCGTTCTTTTGTTGCTCAGCGATTCGCTCATATGCCCGTACCGCATTCAGAAACCGGTGTGCCGCCGCGCTGCGAAATTTGCGGGACGGGCACGGTTAGCATTGGCAAGCTGCCGCGAATCGGACTGCGCCCGCTCGTCTACGTCTACAAGTGCAGCGTCTGCAACCAGATTACCTCGGTCGAGCCGGAGCGGCAGCAAGAGGCGCCTCGCCGTCGCTCCGCACCGACGCGGCGGCCGCGGCAGCACGCACGATAAACCGCAAAACACGGCCTCTCCTGCACCCGGCCGGGTTTCCTCCTGACCATGCCGCATGTATAGCTTCGCCCAAATTCCACATAAAGAAGAGGCAGGGGCATGTCCGAGGCCTTCATTGACGAACTGCGCAACGCGCTAGGCAACGGCGCGGTCCTGTCCGGCAGCGATATCGACGCGCGTTATCATCACGATCTCGCCGGCAATCCGGCGCCGAAACCGCGCGCGGTCGTCCGCCCGAAGACGACGGAGGATGTCTCGGCCCTGCTGCGGCTCTGTCATCGCGAAAGCGTCCCGGTTACGACACAGGGCGGCATGACCGGGCTGGTCCGTGGTGCAATGCCGAATGCGGACGAAATCGTGCTGTCGATGGAACGCATGAACAACGTTGAAGAGGTCGATGCCTCCGCCGGCGTCGCCATCGCGCAGGCCGGCACGCCATTGCAGAAACTCCAGGAACGGGTCGAGCAGGACGGGCTGATGTTTCCGCTCGACCTTGGCGCGCGTGGCAGTTGCACCATCGGCGGCAACATATCGACCAACGCCGGCGGCAACCGCGTTATCCGTTACGGCATGACGCGCGACCTGATCCTCGGCCTCGAAGTCGTCACGGCCGACGGCACCGTGCTCAAGGGCCTGCGCAAATACATCAAGAACAATACCGGCATCGACTTAAAGCACCTCTTCATCGGCAGCGAGGGCATTCTCGGGGTTGTCACGCGCGCGGCGCTGCGCGTGTTTCCGGCGCCGGCGGAACGGCAGGTGGCGCTGTGCGCCATGCCCTCGTTCGGCCAGGTCATGGCCCTCCTGAAGCTGGCACGAAAATCGCTCGGCGGCGATCTCACCGCGTTCGAGGCGATGTGGAATGCCTACTACCGCCACACTGTCGAGCGTGTGAGAGGGGTCGCTGGCCCATTGCCGACCCACCATCCCTTCTATGTGCTGCTGGAGGCCTCCGGAAGCGATGCTGAACGCATTCGGGACGGACTCGAGAAAATGCTGGAGACGGCGATGAGCGATAATGTGATATTCGATGCCACGCTTTCGACCTCCATCGCGTCGGTGGCTGCGATCTGGCGCATCCGCGACTCCAGTGTCGAACTCGGTCGCAGCTTTCCATTTGCGGCACGGATGGGATTCGATGTCAGCGTAGCCATCGACAGGATGGAGGAATATGCAGATACGCTTGATGCACGCGTCAAAGCGATCGATCCGCAAGCCTTCACCATCGTGATGGGACACGTCGGCGACGGCAATTTGCATCCCAGCGTGTATCACGAACATACGCCCGACAAGCACGATGAGTTCGAGAAGCTGGTCTATGACCTCACGGGCGAATTCGGCGGTTCGATCTCCGCCGAACACGGTATCGGCATCTCGAGGCGGCCCTACCTGAAAATGAGTCGCACCGAACAGGAAATCGAAACCATGCGCACCCTCAAACGCGCGCTCGACCCGAAGAACATCCTGAACCCGGGGCGAATCTTTACGGTGTGAATGATGCGGACGGTCAGGCCGCGCCGGGCGCCCGCGTCTCACTCCTTGAAATCATATTGCTTGCTGAGGTGGTCACCGATCTGAACCAGCATGGCGACGCATTCGGGATAGCCCGGTTTGGCGATCGTCGCCTCTTTGGCCTTCGCGCGGAACTCCCAGCTATCGCCGTCGCGAAGCACCGAGATATCGATGCCGTCGGGACAATCGACATGGGCCTTCAGCTCGGCTCGGGCCATCGCAATGAGTTCGGCTTCGGTTTTGGCAGGCTTGCTCATTGTAATGGCGTCCTCCGGCAGGTCATTTGCCTGCAGGTTGCCGTTTTGACGCGCATCTGTCGAGGGGTGACCGAGCGCCGCGCCATCCCGTCGCGCGCGATGCCCCCGTTCAGGAGTGAGCACGGCGCACTACTGCACCATGCTTGCCGGCCTCGCCTCGGCGACAAGCCGCAGCGAGCCGGCCTTATCCGTATCAGGGTCCGGACCGGCCGCGATCGGATCGGCCAGAGGTGGCGGCGACTTCTGAATGTGCTTCGTAAATATCCTGACGACCTGCCCCTTCACGCACGGGCTTTTGTCGAAGATATCGGATGCGATGCGCTCGACGGCATCCCTCAATGACAAGAACTGCGCCTGTCTCGCCATGCTCTCCGTACCCCTGACGCCTCCGAGTTCGTCCATCGCGGCGTCGCTGATCTGGCACTCGACCGTATCCGCCTCGTTCAGCATGGTGAACCTGAACGCCAGGCGTTCGTTGTCGTGTCCTATGATTCGGTCGCGGGTCAGTGGCATCGGACGGCCGCCTTGGGCGGTTAGCTGGAGACGATTGCAGGAGGCGCCAGAGAGGCGCTGAGGCCTTCCCTAGTGAGCCAACTCGTCAAAAATTGGGCTGGAGCACGTCGGACCTGGATCGCCGCGAAGCTAGGACGCTTGCCGCAGCTCGGCCTGATTGGCGGCGACGGCGACAGTAGCTGACGCCCCGAGGGGTCACCTCCGGCGCTGAGCGGCTGGATCGCGGGTCACACGCTCAGATCGTGCTGCGTATGGGCGTGAGCGCTCGCCGCATGGTGGTGCTGGACATCGATATCGTCAACCGAATGCTGGCCTGCTGAAGAATGTTCAAACGCTGCCACTTCGCCTGAGATCGCGATGCCCTTGGCGCTCGCCGAGGCGTGCGCAACATCCGCGAGGTCAATGGAGGCCAGGCCGTGAGAGCCGGAAATCGCGGGCTTGAAGTGGAATGTGTCTCCAAGCCCGTGCGAATCGATAGCCGCTGAGTGGCTTCCTCCATGGGCATTGAAGGGCTGCACGGAATGATGCGAGTCGGCGTGCGAATACGCGTTTGAGTTGGCATCCTGTCCTTTTAGAACTTCCGCGGATACGGCGTTGAAACCCTTACCCTTTAAATGGACATCGAGGTCGCCTATCTTCGCGTCGCTGTGGGAGTGCCAGATCCCGCCATGATCATCGCAAGTCATGCCATGATTAATGTGCAGCTCGTTGCCTGCGTGCGCAGCAGCTTTTTCGTGGTGATCGCTCTTGCGGATCGAAGCCACCGCGGTGCCGTCGCTGGTTACGCTGTCGAGCGGCGGCGGCAGATCGAACACGAAGTTATCGCCTAATAGTGCCGCAACGTGAGTGGACTGCGATTCGGCGGACTGTTCGCTCGCCAGGGCAAGCGTCGCCTCACCGGTGACTTCGGTCGAAAACGCGCGGACTTGGTCGGGGCTGGTAACTCTTGCAAAATCGATCGCATCATTCCGACCTTGCGCGGTATCGACGTTGCCGTCCACGACGGTCGTTTGCGCAGTCCAATTCCAATCGGCGACATTCCCGCTGTCATTTGCGGTCCAATTGAACAAAACGTCAGTAGCCGCCGTCGATGTCGTGACATCAGCCGCGCCTTCTTGCACCGTCGCGGTCAGTTCAAGATTGACCGGCTCGGCGGCCGCCACGACGGGCGCCGCCGTCGATTCTGTGACGAAATCTGAGGCCTTGACGGTCGCAATCCCCTGGAGATGGATCTCCAACAGGCCGGAATCTCCGACATCAAGGCTTTGGTTCGCCGAATTGACATACACGATCGTTTCATTGCTCGTGCTGTCATAGAACCAGGCGATGGTGTGCGCCGGCACAGAGGTGCTTGTGGATGTCAGCGCCAAAAAGGCAAGTGCGCCGAGCGCCGTCAAATCGATCTTGTCGGATCCCGATACAAAGTCGGAGATGGTGTCGAACCGGGCTGCGCTGGAATCCGCCACGGACAAATAAACGAAACGGTCGTTTCCGTGGCTACCTGTGAGAAAGTCCGCCCCATACCCACCGACGATGGTATCGCAGCCGTTATTTGCGTTGATCGTATCACTTCCCGAGCCTCCGTAGATCGTGTCATCCCCGTCATTGCCCTTGACAGTGTCGTTACCGGAGCCGGCGTAGATAATGTCAGCCTTGCCGGTGCCGTTGAGGGTGTCATTCCCGGCACCCCCATAAACCATTTGGCCGTCGTTGCCTCCTCCCGCGATGTTGTCGCCTCTAGGTGTCCCATAAACGTACGGCGGATCGCATACTACCACTGCCCCAGTGGCCAAGTTGTCGAAATCATTGGGGTCCGCGTCGCTGGTGCCGTGGATGGTAATCGTCACGACCTGCGCGGTGCCGTCTGCGGTGGTTATCGTGAAGGTGTCGGTCAGCGTGTCGCCGGTGTCGAGCGCCTGCACCACACCGTTCGTATCGTCGAGCGTGTAAGTCCACACGCCAGCCGCCGTCATCGTGAAGAAGCCATACCCGCCCGCGCTCGCTGTTGGCGAGCTGACCGCCGCGAAAGTGTTGGACGGATTGTCCACGTCGCTGGCGGTGAGCTTGCCAGTCGCGGTCGGCGTACCGGACGTACAGCCGCCGGCCTCGATCACTGCGCCGGTCGTGGTGCCGGAAATGACGGCTGGGTCGTTGGTACCAGCGATGGTGATCGTCACCACCTGCGCGGTGCCATCGACGGTGGTTATCGTGAAGCTGTCGGTCAGCGTGTCGCCGACATTGAGCGCCTGCACCACGCAGTTCGTATCGTCGAGCGTGTAGGTCCACACGCCTTCCGCCGTCATCGTGAAGAAGCCATAGCCGGCTGCGCTCGCTGTCGGCGAGCTGACCGCCGTGAAAACGTTGGGCGGATTGTCCACATCAGTGCTGGTGAGCGTGCCAGTCGCGATCGGCGTACCGGGCGTACAGCCGGCCTCGATCACTGCGCCGGTCGTGGTGCCGGAAATGACGGCCGCATCATTGGTGCCGTTGATAGTGATCGTCACCACCTGCGCGGTGCCGTCTATGGTCGTAACGGTGAAGCTGTCGGTCAGCGTATCGCCGACACCGAGCGCCTGCACTGTACTGTTGGCGTTGTCGAGCGTGTAGGTCCAAACGCCATCTGAGGTAATTGTGAATGTGCCGTAGCCGCCCGCACTGCCCTGTGGCGAGCTGACCGCCGTGAAGGTGTTGGGCGGATCGTCGACATCGGTGTCGGTGAGCGTGCCGGTTGCGGTCGGCGCGCCAGGCGCGGCGCTGCCAGCCTCGATCGCAGCGCCGGTCGTGATGCCCGAAATGGTGGCCGCGTCGTTGGTCCCATTGATGGTGATTGTGAAGGCCTGGCTGGCCGAGAGTGTGCCGTCCGACACGACAACAATGAAGTTTTCGGTCGTGGGTGTCTTTAAGGCGTTGATCGCATTACTGTCGGGAACGAAGGTATAGGCGCCGGTGGTGCTGTTGACATACAGCGTGCCATAGAGGCCCGTCTTCGACACATCATAGGGCACGCCGTTCCATACCGTACTGCCGGCGCTGCCCCCGCTGATGCCGTAGGTTAGTACGGCGTTGCTATTGGAGCTGCTGGCAACGAACGTGCCGCTCGTCGCGGTGAACTCGTCAAACGCCACCGTGTCGATTTCGGCCGGTCCCGCCACCGCCGTCAGCGTCGGCGGCGGAGGCGGTGGAGGTAAGGCAGTTATGATCGTGAGCTCGGGAGCTACGTTGATGAACGGTAGCGGGGGAAGCGAATTTTGCAACGACGGGGCGTCAGTCTGAATAAAGTTAATCCGCTCCACTGGCAGCGGATTGACGGGCGGAGGCGTGCTCGAGCCGGAGGGTCCCTGCCCTTTGGTTAGATTGGCAAGCACATCCTGCTGGGCCGCCTGCAACTCATCCATTCGAGTAACGGTATTCGCGACCTGGTTCACACTGACCGAGGATCCACTTTTCCGTAAGACGATTGTCTCTCCGGGATCGTCAACAATGATGTGTCGCGGGATCGCCTCCTTGGTCACGAGCTCGAATACGCCGTGCTCGAGGTCCTTGTATGCGATGCTGTCGTCGTCCAGGAACGTGATGTTGGGCTCCGCGGCCTGCACTTCCTTCATAACTGAAAAGATCAGAGCGGTGAGCGACAGCATGCCGATCCCGCGGGCATGGGACCGGGCCCGAATGCTTCCAAGCGGCGTATCGACGCTGACTGAGCCGGTTTTCGCTACCCGGCCGGCAATGAAACTGAAGGCCCCGCTGGTGACGCAGAACTGAGCCGAATGCAAGGCGGTGTCGGAATTGCAGACAAATTCGGTTAGCACCACGCGAGTGCCGCCGGACAGATCGAACACGGTGTCGTCGATGAAGCGAATTCCGATGCGTCCGTCGGCCGCGGTCTCGATCACGTCGCCTTGGCAAACTGCATCGCCAACCGTGACTTGGACGGCAGCGCCGCCCGCCCGCCTGAGCGTCCCGCATCCGATCGCTGTCTGAATATTGCCGATGATTTGGGGAAGCAGGCCCCCGGCGTCCTGACACACGTCCCCGAACTCGTGGGACCAAATAAACATTAGCTTCGACCTCGCCTGCTCAAATCATTCAGGCCCAGCGTGGTGCCGCAGTTTTTTTGGCTTTGCCTACGCCGTGAGGTCAAAATATCCTGGCGTTGACAGCCTTGAGCTCGCCCGCCGAAACGTCCTGATCTAAAATAACTGTATCTATCCAGAAAAGAGACGCGCTTAAACGCAACATAGTACACGTTGCAGGAATTAAATCGTACCGTAGCGAGCGCGGCACTTCCTATCAAGAATTGTTGAAATTATTAGCTTCGCGGAATGTGACCTTTTAGTGGCCGACCGTCGACCTCGGGATTAGGGTGGCTTATTGACTGGACGAGTCCCTTGTGACTGGTCTTTAATGAGACGTCTGGCTTCGTTTATTGAGGCTTTAGCTGGCGATTCAACGAAGATCGTCGGACGGCCACGCGAGTAAGATCTTCTCGGGAAGGAGGGGATCATGCGTACACATACGATTATCTTATTGGCGAGCTTCGGTTTAGGGTTAGCCAGCATTTTACCTGGTCCCGCCTTGGCGCAAATCAATTCTGCCCGGCCCGCGGTTCAGGACCTCGCATCAAAGCCCATAGGGAAAGTTGTCGCCGCCACAGGTTCGGTCACAATTGAGCGTGCGGACGCGATGGTCATTCAGGCAAACGTCTCTGGTCAACCCGTTCAGACGAAGGTTGGCGATCTCGTCTATCTTGGCGACGTGGTCCAGACCGGAGCCGATGGCCGGGTCGGGATCAATTTTACCGATGGCACGTCGTTCAATTTGTCGAACAACGCGCGCATGGCCCTGAGCGAGTTCGTGTACGACCCAAACGGGAAGTCCAATTCGACCTTGTTCAATCTAACCAAGGGAACGTTCACTTTCGTTGCCGGCAACATCGCAAAGAGTGGCGATATGAAGGTCGATACGCCTGCTGCAACCATGGGCATCCGAGGCACCACGCCGCATGTCGAAATTTCGGATGATGGGACAGTGAAATTTTCCACGCTGATCGAAGAGGGCAAAAGCAAGCTTACGAAAAAGGCCCGGATTCCCGCGGCACAGCAACCCGAACAAACCTATCGCAAACCGAACATCTGTCGGGGCTGCTAGACCATCGCACATTCCAGTTCCCAACAAGGGCCCTGACATGGAATTTGGTTCGAGAGGCGACAACATCGGCGGCGTGGCACCCCTGCTCATCTTGCTGTTGCTTGGGTCACCGGTGGCGGCGCAGAACGCGAAGAAGGATAGCTATCTCAGGCACATCGAGCTGTGCAACGCCGCGGATCACGCCTCGCTCGCATCGCGTATTGATGGTTGCACGGCGTTCATCGATTCCGGCAAAGGTACGACAACGGCCTTGGCGATCGCCTATAACAATCGTGGCAACGCCCGTACCACAAGTGGGGATCACGACCTCGCCATCCAGGACTTCGATCAATCGATCAAGCTCAATCCAACTTACGCCAAGCCCTTCAACAACCGCGGTGTGGCGTACGTGCGGAAGGGCCAATACGACCGGGCCATCAAAGCGTTCGACGACGCGATCAAGCTCAAGCCCGATTACGGCGAGGCGTTCGCCAACCGTGCCGGAGCCTACCTGAAAAAGAATGACTACGATCGGGCGGCGCGGGACTATGACGAGGCAATTCGTCTTGAGCCCAAATCGGAAGCGGTGTGGAACGGACGCTGCTGGACCCGCGCCATCCTTGGCGCGCTGCAGGCGGCCCTCGAAGATTGCAACAAGGCGCTTCAGTCGGAGCCGAACAACGCGGTAGCGTTTGACTCGCGTGGACTGGTCCACCTGAAGATGGGCCAGCTCGGCGCGGCTATCGATGATTATAGTTCCGCGCTGCGGTTCAACCCGAAGCTGGCGAGCGCGCTCTACGGGCGCGGGCTTGCCAGGCTAAAGAACGGCGACAAGGCCGGCAGCGATTCCGATATATCAGCGGCACAGGCAATTCAGGCCAAGATCAGTGACGATTTCGCGCGCTTTGGCGTGCGCTAGAGGCTCGTCAACCAGAGCTTCGGATTGCTGCCAGATCCACATTTCGATCAAGCCGAGCGCGCCGATGTGAACCGCCCGCCTGGCCGTGTCCGCACCCTCGCCTTCCCGGGCTCGTTCGTACTGCGAACGATCTTAGACCGGCAAAGTTTTTCGTGAAGGGAAACTCACTCGAGCCGCTTGGCCGACCATTGAGTACAAGCCTGTCGAGAACAATCTCTTCTCGACGGTTCAGCTATCTCGCTGCCCCAACCCGCCTGACACCGGCGATCGCGGGCAAGGCGCCGGTGTGGACCGGCTCGCTTCCAGACATCTCCGGCGACAGCGGCGCGCGTGCGGTGGCGTCCGGGAAACGAATCTTCATTTCGCGAATGAAGCCGTCGAGCGTATCGACGCTGGCAGCCATCTTGGCGATCAGAGCAAATTCGGCGCTGTTGGACGCGGCGGGCTTGCTCGCGGTATCGAACGCGAACCGATCGGCCTCGCCGGTCATCAGGGGCGCGTATTTCTCCCGGAAGCGGCCCAGACCAATCGCGTCCTCTGCCAGCGCATAGCCCACGACGGCGCGGATCATGTCACTCTTCTCGGCGGCGTCGAGCGGTTTGAAATCACGCCAGCGATCACCGTAATACAGTTCGATCTGTTCGGATGCCTCTCGCCACTGCCGCGACGCCCAATAGATGTCGGAGCGCAGCCGGATCGCTTCGCGGCCGGGGATGTTGGAGATGATATCGAGCGCAAGGTCGTGGCGACCGACATCGCTCTGGGCCCGCGCTTCCAGGAGCAGCCGCTGCTGTCGCAGTTCGCCGGACAGATCGGCGATCCGCGTCAGGCGCAGTGCCATGATCGCCCGGTCCGGCTTGCGATTGGCCAGATAGACCATGGCAAGGCGCGCCGCCACCTGCGCGCGCGCCGCACCCTCCAGGCGCTTGTCGACCTGGTACTGCAATAGTTCAGCGGCCTGGTCGAGCAGGTCGATCGCGGCGAGCCGGTCCGCAAGGCGCCGGATCATCTCGTCACCCCGCCGGCCGATCGGCGTCAACTCGCGATACTCGTAGAACATGGCGAGCGCATCGACCGGCTTCATGTCGTCGCCTTTTTGGCCGAGGTAGATCTCCGCGAACAGCGCGGATGCGGCATCCTGGCCCTGCCGCGACAGTTCGGAATTGGGCTGCAGCTTGGTTGCCGTCTTGGCGGCGGCGAGCGCTTCGGCATAGCGCCCGGTTTCGGCATAGATCTGGGTCAGCTTGTTCAACGCCCTCAACTCGATCGCGTCGCCGCGCCAGATTACCGACAACGTCTCCAGTTCGCGGGTCAACTCGGCCTGCCCGAGTTCGCCGCGCCTGTAGCGCAGCAGGGCCTCCAGCAGCGTCGCCTCCGCCGAGGCCTCCCGGTCACCTGATTGCGCTGCGAACCTGTAGGCGTCGAGTGCATCCTTCTCGTGTCCCAGTGCCTCGGCGAGACGCCCGCGCAGCACCGCGATCTCGGGCTTCATCTCGTTGGGAATGCCGATCACTTCGAGTTCGTTGCGCCGCCGCGCGGCCCCGCCGTAATCCTTTACTTCGAGCGCGGCGCGCATCGCATCGGCGATGACGATGCGCTGCAGTTCCGGCGGCAGCGCGGCAATCGAGAATTCGGCGTTCTTGAATTTTTCACGCGCGACCGCCCATTTTTCCTGACGGGCGAACGCGAACCCCTTCCACAATTGGGAATCGTAACCGTTGCCGATCGCCGGATTGGCAAGATCCTTCAGCGCCCGCTCGGGATGGCCGATCAGGATGCTCGCGACCGCATGCACCATCAGCACGGCGGCATCCTCATTGCCCTGGTTGGTTTCGGAGAGGATGAGGTTGGTGACCCCGCTCGCCTCCTGATACATCCCGCGCGACATGTAGAAGTTAGCAAGTGCGAGGCGGGCGTGCGCTTTTTGCCCGGGGTCCGCGGTGGCGGCGGCCTTGATCAACGAATCCAGCCGCGGGAAGAATTTCTCTTCCCGGTTCTTGCGCCATTCGTTGGCATCGAACAGCGGCCGCACCGCCGCGGTGGCGCGTTCGGCGGAAACATCGGCGGACGACAACGTCAATCCGCCGGGCCGGCCGAGCATGACCTTGTCGGCGCCGACCTCAGCGTTGATGTCATCGGAATTGGGATGGACCACCACGCCGTGAACGGATTCCAGCAGCGACAGCTCGACGAAATCCTGTCGCTTGATGAGGCCGCGGGTCGGGGGCATCGCAGTCACGACCAACAGCGTATCGCCGGCGTCGGGGTCGACCAGCCGGTGTATTGCACCGGGAGCCGCCAGCGGCACGGCGACGCTGGCGAGCGCGGGATCGGTAATGTTGCGCAGCACCGCCAGCGGTAGCGGTGGCGTCTGGCCACGATCGGCGAAGGTCAGCGTCCACTCTGCGCTGTTGGAGCGGCCTTCGCTCTCGAGCGAGGGGATCTGCGGCCGGTTGAGGCGGATGCGGATGGCCTGGCCCTTTTCCAGCGGCAGCCGGCTGACATCGCCGATGATGGCGCCTCCATTGGTCCGGATCGGTTCGATATCGATCGGTTTGCCATGGTCGAACACCAACCATACCGTGTCGGCGCGACGGAACAGCGCAGCCGGGGTTGGCCCGGCGAAAGAGAAGGTCACGCGCAGCCCATCGCTGTCGCGCCTCGCTTCGACGGAAGCGGCCTTGGCGCCGCTTTCCGGCGACGGACTCGACATGGCCGGCGCTGCTTTCTTTGGCGGCTCGGTGGGAGACAGAGCCTGTTTCGGCGCCTCGAGCTTCGGCGCTTCCGCCGCGACGGCCCGGATCGGTTCGGCGGGCAGCGCCGCTTTCGCGGCATCGACCGGAGCTGGTGATTTCTCCGGCGCCACCTTCTCGGCCGGGAGAGCGGCGTTGGCATCGGCAGACGTCCCATTTTCGACGGCAGGCGCAGCGGCCTCGGCTGGTGCGGGTTTGATCTCGATCTTTGCCTGTTCGGCAATCATTTCCGAGGTAGCAGGCGGAATCTCTGCCGGCTGCTGCGGCGGGGAGTCTTTCAGGACCTTGTCGCGCGAAACCCGTGAGGCGGACCCAGGCTTGGCCGGTGCGGGCGGCTTGCCCGCTGCCTGCGGCTCAGCCAAAGCGGGCTTTTCCGCCTGCTGGAAGGCGACATCGATCACATAGTTCTTTTCCTCGCGGAACGAGTGCACGTCGACCTCGCCGATCAGCAGGATGTCGACTGCGGAAGAGTCGACATCGGCCCGCTGGCTGATCGACGCGACGTTCGGGGGCGCCGCCACCTTGGCGTCAGCCAGATCGAAATTGAGCACGCTGTTGAACTGCAGCGTCAGTTTCTGCTCATTCAGGACCGATGACACGTTGACGCCGTCGGGCATCTCGAACACGAATCGCACAAATGTCGGTTGCACCGAGGCACGGACGCGAACCGGCGGCCTCTTTTTCGCGGACGCGACCGCAAGCTGCGCGCGAAGCGCGCGCTCGGCGGCGCGCGCCCGCTCTGCCAGTTCGCGCACGACCGCGGCCGGAAGCGCGGGCGGCGGACCGGTCCAGCTATCGGGCAGGAAGTCGATGAAGATCCGCTCGCCCGCCGTCATGGTGTTGACGGTTGCCCGCCGCGCCAGCGACAGCCGGATCGCCGTACCGTCGGGATCGCGCCGCGCCGAGCCGACGTAGTCGGGTACGGCGTCCGATAATTTGTCGACAGGAATATCCACCGGGCGTTTGAAATGGATGATGATGATCGAACCCGCGGTCGAAACGTCGGATTCGACGTCCTCTGCCAGCCTCAGCACCAGCCGCGCGAAGCCCCCGCCGGCTGTAAACGTCGCCTCCCCCCGGACCGGATCGTCGGCCCGGCAGGGCTGCGACAACGCCAGGCTGGCGAACAGCGAGGCAAGGCCAAGCGCCCCGCCGAGGCAAAGCCGGGCCACCCGCGCCAAAGCACGGCCCTGCGACCCAGTTCCAGTGGCAGCCCGTTGCCCCATCCAGGAAATCTCGTGGCCTCAATGAATTCTGCGGCGAAGCGCCCTCGCCCGCGGGTTTGAATCTTGGAGTGGCCGACTTAAGGTTTTGTTAACGTCAACTCATTGATTTCGTTGGAGCGTCGACTGGCGTACCTGCTGCCGCTGCGAGCAGACGGCGTAAATCGCCGAGCGGACCGAAAATGCGATCCAGCTCGGGACTATCCCATTCGGGCTTCCGACCGGAGTGATCGCCATCGTCTCGCCACGCCCCGCGATCAGAATCATTATCGCGAGACGGATGGAACCAACATCAGCCATCCCGTCTTAGGAAGATCATAGACCCGGGACGCATGGCCGGCAGTCGATCAACCAACGCCCCGGGTCCGCCAAACCTGCCTCAGGCAGCCAATTCGGAGTGCGTGAAATGGCAACCCAGATCGTGATGGATCGTACTGGCGACACCCGGCATACATTCGACGTCCATGATCGTGCGGAGGTCGAAAAAGCCGAGCGGCGTTTCAAGGAATTGACCGGCGCAGGCTTTACGGCAGCGGTTCGATCGGGGCCCGGCGAGCAAAGGGTTATTCGTTCCTTCGATCCGACCGCAGAAGAAACGCTGTTTTATCCGCGTCTCGTCGGTGGCTGACGGCAGTGACCCAGCAGATCGCCCTTGCGATATGCTCGTTCATCCTGGCTTTGCTCGGCACGATGTTGCTGTCGGCGCTTTCGCTGGTCGTGGCGCGATCCAGTTCCGGCAGCAGATCGTTTCGCTTCGAGACTGAGGCGCGAGCGCTGGCTCTTTTGAAGGGCTGGCTCTCGCCCGCGCAACGTGCCTGCTATGAGCGCTTTCGATATTTCGATGTCGTCGGTAGCGACACCGGAACGCGCTACCGGATACACCACGGTACGCAGACGAACATCGAGGAACTGAGCAGCACGGGTCACCACGTCTGCAAATGGTGCTTTGTCCCGGATGGCGATCTCGTCGCCGGCGATGTCATGCTGGCGCAGAAGATCGCCCTCGAAACCAACGAACGTGGCGCGCTTTCTGTGGCCCATCGCTCGTTCGTATCATCAGGGCCGCGCAGGTTCTGAACCGGGCGACGCCACAATTCCGTTCGCCAGACCGTCGGCCTGGCGCGTCAGTTGGGCTTTTGCTGCAGTATCTTGCCTTCGATTTTTGGCAACTCGGCCACGGGAGCTGATTTATCGGTGCCGGCGCGGCGGGCCAGTTCGACCGTTAGCCGTTCAGCCGCTTCCGGCTGCATCAGACCCAGAATATCGGACATCTTCCGCGGCGCGATCTGAGAGGCGATTTCATAGAGTACGGACATTTCCAGCCGGTCGAACACCTTGGCAGCATCCTTCGGCTTCATGCCCTCATACATCGTGATGATGCCCTTGAAGCGGGCGGCGTCCTGTTCGGCTTTCTGCCCGCTCGCGGTCGAGATCCGCGCCTCGGTCGCCTTCATTTCTTCGACGCGGCCCTCGATGCGCTTCTCGGCGGACTTTAAAAGGCTTTCGCGAATTTCGATCTCACGCGCGCGCTGCTCCAATTCCTGGCGCCGCGCCTGCAACCGCTCGAGGATGGCGCGCTCCGACGGCGACACCGATTGCGGGTTCTGGTCGGGAAACACCACGATGCCATCGTGCTTCGGCACGTCGGTAGCGGGCGCAGCCGGCTTCGGCGGTTCTTCCTTTTTCTCTTCTTTCTTGACCGAGCCGGTAATATCGGCGGCATCGGACCTGGCGCCGCCAGGGTAGCCCAGATTGTCCTGCGCCCAAGAGCGCTTGGCCGGCTGGCTGATCTGATAATCGAACACGTATCCGCCATCGATCACGAGTCCGGCGACCTTCAGCACTGCAAGGCCGAAGATCGCGACCAGCACGACCGGAATGACACGGATGTCGCGAAACGATTTCATGCGGCGAGGCCACTGGCCCTTCTGCGTTCGGAGAATGCTTCAGCGGCCGCGGCAACCGCCTTGGCGGAAGAAACCCTGGGGGCTGCTGCGGGCTCGGCCTCCTGCGCGGGCCGAGCCGCGATCGCGATCTTGGACAGACGGCGAATGACGCCATCACCTTCGGCGAGCATATTCTTTAGATGCCCCGCCATCTGCGTCGCCGCTGTGAGCTGGCTGCCGAGATTTTCATTGACGTCGCGCACGGTGTGCTTGAGGCCGCCGATCGCCCGCTCGGCGATTTCGGTCGCGGTGATCAGTTCGGCGATCGTGGCTTTCAGCGAATGTTCATCTGCCTTCAGCCGCTGCAGCCGCTTGTTGAGCAGCATGCAATAGCCGATCGTGAGCATCAGCAGCACTGCTACAAGACTCTCGATTACAATGCCAAGGGAATGACTCATTGTGCCTCCATCAACTTGGTTTGTTCGTCGGCCTTCTCGAACATCGCGAAGGTGGTATTCGGCTTGCGCAATGGCTTGGTGACGCGGATGGCGACGCGGTCGCCGACCCGGCCCATCCGCCCTTCGGTCAGCGTGACATCGCCGCAGCGGACCGACACCAACGCGTCGGGACGCATCTCCAGCGGCAGCGTGTCGCCGACCTTCAGTTTCATCAGATGCTTGAGGGGAATGTCGGCCTCATACAGCACCGCGTCGACCGATATCTCGGCCTGTGCCACTTCGGTCGCGAAATGCCCTTCCCAGATCGGATCGCGGCCGAATTTTTCGCCCATGAACATCTGGAGCAGAACCGGGCGGATCGGCTCGATGGTCGCATAGGGCAGCAGCAATTCGATATTGCCGCCGCGGTCTTCCATGTCGATGCGCAGGCGCACCAAGATGGCCGCGTTGGCGGGCCTGGAGATCGCGGCAAAGCGCGGATTGGTCTCCAGCCGGTCGATCGAGAAGGTCACCGGCGACAGCGGCCGGAACGCCTGCTCGGCGTCTGCCAGCACCACCTCGACCAGCCGCTTGACCAGGTTGGTCTCGATCGTGGTGTAGGGCCGGCCCTCGATGCGCAGCGAGGTCTGGCCGCGCCGGCCGCCGAGCAGCACGTCGATGATCGAATAGATCAGGCTGGAATCGACCGTCGCCAGGCCAAAATTCTCCCATTCCTCGGCCTTGAACACGCTGAGCACGGCCGGCAAGGGAATTGAGTTCATGTAGTCGCCGAAGCGGACCGACGTGATGCGGTCGAGCGAGACTTCGACGTTGTCGGAGGTGAAGTTGCGCAGGCTCGTGGTCATCAACCGCACCAGGCGATCGAACACGATTTCGAGCATCGGCAGACGCTCGTAGGACACCATCGCGGAATCGATAATGGCGCGAATGCCGGAATGGTCGTCGAGATTGACGTCGCCGACGGTGAAGCCGAGCAGATTGTCGATTTCTTCCTGGGATAGAACACGCTCGCCGGAATTCTTGTTGCCGAATTCACGGCCGCCATCCTCGACCATGGCCGCCCATTGCAGCGCCATGCTCTCGGAGAGTTCATTGGCGGCAGCTTCTTCCGCGGCCGCTGCGGGATCTTCGGAATCGAGCGATGCCTCCCATTGGGCGGCTATCGCATCCTGGTCCATCTGGTCGTTACCGGCCATGATTAAATTCGTTCCGTCACTGAACCATGATTTCTTTGAACAGCACGGCGCTCACCTGCTGCGGCGCCACGGCTGAGTTGACCCGCTTGGTCAATTCTTCCTTGAGGCGAAACAGCCCGGCCGAACCGTTGATGTCGGAGGGACGCAGTTCGCGCAAGTAAGTCTGGAACAGGTCGGTGACGCGCGGCAGGTTCGGCTTGATCGCCTCCACCTGTTTCTCTTCCTTGATCTCGAGCACGACCTTGACGCGGAGATATTGCACGCGCTCGCCGGGGGCGCCGACCAGGTTGACCATCATGTCGGGCACTTCGACATAAGACGGCGGCTTCGGCGGCGGCGCCTCGGCGTGCTTCTCCTCGCCATGGCCGCGCAACAAGAAGAACCAGCCCGCACCGGCGCCAAGGATGGCGACGAATCCGGCGACCGCAATGATCAGCTTGAGCTTGCCCTTTTTCGACGCTGCGGCTTCTGCGCCGTCTGCGCTTTCCGCCTGCTCGTTCTCAGCCATTGCCCCGCCCGCTTCGATTCAGGAAACGAACGCGGTTGCCACCAGCCCCGGGTAACGATGCCCCCACAACGCGAAACAAAAGCCGCCAGCGCACACGCGCTCTCTATGCATGCAACGCTAGGGTAATAATGGTTAACGGAACCTTTCCATTGGCGCCCAACTGGGAAAAATCTGCCGGGCAAACATGGTCAACAAGACCTTTCTGCCGCCCCCCTGAAAACCCGAAAAACGCCTAACCCCTTAAAAAGCCAGAGTTTCCCGACTTGGCACGGCTTTCGCTGAGAAGACGGCGTGACCGGCCGGCTTGGGAGAGCCCAATGGTTACGACGGATCCGGACCACGGGCTTGGGAGAGCCTGCCTCGGATCGATCAAAGGGGAGAACCACCGATGGAGAACATGCTTCTCGTCGGACTATCGCGGCAGATGACGCTGGAACGGCAGTTGGATGTCGTCGCCAACAACGTCGCGAACATCAACACGACCGGCTTCAAGGCCGACCGGTCGCTGTTCGAGGAATATCTGCGCTCGCCGGCGCATGAAGACAATTTCGTGCGCGCCGACCGCCGCGTCTCCTTTGTGCACGACCGCGCCACCTTCCACGATTTCTCGGCCGGTCCCTCCGAGCAAACCAAGAACCCGCTCGACATCGCGATCGACGGCAAGGCCTTCCTGGTGGTTCAGACGGCTGCCGGCGAGCGCTACACCCGCGACGGTGGCCTGCAGATCAACAACCAGGGCCAGCTTGTGACCGCAAGCGGCGATCCGGTGATGGGCAACTCCGGCCCGATCGTGTTCCAGCCGACCGACAAGTCGATCAACATCGCAGCCGATGGCAATATCACCGTCGTCGAAGGCACCGGCCGCACCGACTCGGTCCGCGGCAAGCTGCGGCTGGTCTCCTTTGCCGACCCGCAGAAGCTCGTCAAGGAAGGCGGCAACCTCTACTCCGCGGGCCAGGGCGTCGCGCCGCAGCCCGACACCGCCTCGCGCGTGGACCAGGGCTACATCGAGAAGTCGAACGTCAATTCGGTCCACGAAATGAGCCGCATGATCGAGATCACGCGCACCTACACGCAAATCTCGGCGATGCTGCAACAGCAGCACGACCTGCACCGAACCGCAGTCGAGAAACTCGCCGACGTTCCGGCATAACGCTTAAGGCATAGATCGATGCGCGCACTCTATACAGCAGCGACCGGCATGGCGGCACAGGAACTCAACGTTCAGGTGATCTCCAATAACATCGCCAACATGCGCACCACCGGCTACAAGAAGCAGCGCGCGGCGTTTCAGGACCTGATCTACGACCATGTGCGCCGGGTTGGCGCGCAGGCTTCCGACCAGGGCACCATCCTGCCGGTCGGCGTCGACGTCGGCGGCGGCGTCAAGACCGTGGGCACGCCGCGTCTGATGAGCCAGGGCACGCTGTCGCCGACCGGAAACGATCTCGACATCGCGATCCGCGGCGAAGGCTTCTTCAAGATTCAGATGCCCGACGGCACCTATGCCTATACCCGCGACGGTTCGTTCATGATGGACGCGCAGGGCCGCGTCGTCACCGCGCAGGGCAATCCGGTGCAGCCGACGATCACGATCCCGCAGAATTCCTCGCAAATCACCATCAACGCCCAGGGCCAGCTCACGGTAATGCTGCCGGGCTCGACCACGCCGACGCTGGTTGGCCAGATCGGACTTACGCGCTTCATCAACAAGGCCGGCCTCAACCCGATCGGCGACAATCTGTTCACCGACACTCCCGCCTCCGGCACGCCGCAGGACGGCGTCGCCAACACCGACGGGTTTGGCGACATGCAGCAGGGCAACCTCGAACAGGCGAATGTCGAGGTGGTGACCGAAATCTCCGACCTGATCGCCGCCCAGCGCGCCTATGAGATGAACGCCAAGGTCGTCAGCGCGGCCGACCAAATGCTGCAATCCACCTCCAACATGTTCCGCTGAGGATTGGTCATGATCGCCCGCGCCCTCCTCCTGGCTACCGCCCTGATCGCTGCATCGAGCGCGGCGGCGCTTGCGCAGACCCGGGAAACCTTCACGAACCGCAACGTGATCGCCGCACCCGTGCTGCGCGCCAACGTGCAGGTGTCCAGCGACCTGGTGCGGATCGGCGACGTCATCGACAATGCCGGCAGCGCCGGGCAGATCGCGATCTACCGCGCTCCGGATTTAGGCACCACGGGCTCGCTGCCGGTGGCGCAGGTGCTCAACACCCTTCGCGCCCATCATGTGATTGGCGTCGACACCCGCGATCTGAAGGAAATTTCGGTAACGCGCCTGGCCCGCACGCTCCAAGGCAAGGACATCGAGCTGCAGGTTGCGCAAGCGCTGGAGCGCCGCAACGGCCTTGGCGATGCCGCCAATCTGTCACTGACCTTCGACCGCGATCCAGGCGACATCAGGCTGGACGCCGGCTTCAGCGGCGCCGTGCAACCGACCATCGCGCGTTATGACAACCGCACCGGCCGTTTCGACGTCACCTTTGAGATCGCCAACGAGAACGGCGCCGCCGCCGCCAAGCTCCGCTTCACCGGCACGGCGATCGAGACCGTCGAGGCCGCGGTGCTGGCGCGCAACGTCGAACGCAATGAAGTCTTGAAATCGTCCGACGTGATGGTCGAGCGCCGCCCGAAAGCGGAAGTCGGTGCTGATGCCGTCATGCGCGACCGCGCGGTCGGCATGCAGGCCCGCCGCCAGCTCCGCGCCGGCCAGCCAATCAAGATTGCCGACCTCGCCAAGCCTGATCTGGTGCAGCGCGACCAGAGCGTCATGCTGATCTATGAGGCGCCCGGAATCTATCTCACCATGCGCGGCAAGTCACTGGAGAACGGCACCGAAGGCGACGTCGTCACCGTCATGAACCTGCAGTCGAAGCGCACAGTCTCCGGGACCGTGATCGGCCGCGGGCAGGTCTCGATTTCACCGCCGACGTCCCGCCCGCCACAGACCAGCGATGCCACCTCCTCGCTCGGCACGACACAACCCGCACCAATCGCTGTCGCTACCGTCAGTTCGCCAATCGCTCCAAAAGCCGAGTAATGTAAATGTCAGTCCCCCGTCTCAAGCGCATCGTTCTCACCGGCGCCATGCTGTCGCTGGCCGTCTTAGCGAGCGGTTGCTCCTCGATCGACCGTCTGTCGCAGATCGGCGAAAAGCCGAAGCTGACGGAGATCGAAAACCCGACTACGCAGCCTGGCTACAAGCCGGTGCAGATGCCGATGCCGAAGCCGGAGCAGGCTTCCTACAATGCCAACTCGCTGTGGCGGAACGGCAGCCGCGCCTTCTTCAAGGACCAGCGCGCTGCCCGCGTCGGCGATCTCCTGACGGTGACCGTCAACATCACCGACAAGGCCAACCTGTCCAACGAGACCCAGCGCAGCCGCTCCAGCAAGGAGGACTCCGGGGTTACCGACTTCCTCGGCGCGAGCACCATCACGCAGGCGAACAAGATCCTGCCCGGCAAGATCCTGACCACGGACTCGACGTCGTCAAGCGACGGCAAGGGCTCGGTCAACCGCCAGGAGTCCCTGACCACCAACGTCGCCGCCGTGGTGACGCAGGTGCTGCCGAACGGCAATCTCGTCGTCGAAGGCAAGCAGGAGATCCGCGTCAACTTCGAAATCCGCGAGCTGATCGTCGCCGGCATTGTCCGCCCCGAAGACATCCAGAGCGACAACACCATCGATTCCAGCAAGATCGCGCAGGCGCGCATCGCCTATGGCGGCCGCGGCCAGATCACCGACGTGCAGCAGCCGCGCTACGGCCAGCAGGTGATGGACGTGCTGCTGCCGTTCTAGACTTCCGTTCCGAGCTCCCACATCTCGTCGCGAACCTAGGCGCGACGGAGATGTTCAACGCGGCCCTCGCTAGCTCCCCTGGCGAGGGCCGCGGTCGTTTTCGAGCGGTGCAATTAACAGAACGCGAAAGGCGGCTGGCAGCATCTGAGCT
This sequence comes from Bradyrhizobium archetypum, assembly GCF_013114835.1. Classification (GTDB taxonomy): domain Bacteria; phylum Pseudomonadota; class Alphaproteobacteria; order Rhizobiales; family Xanthobacteraceae; genus Bradyrhizobium; species Bradyrhizobium archetypum. The sequence continues at coordinate 398,803 of NZ_JAAVLW010000001.1, forward strand.
TCAGTTCGACGATAGGACGCGACTCCTGTCGATGCGACAATCTCTCCGGAACGTTTGGCGTCACCTCTTCGTTTCCATCCATCAACCGCAACGGAGGGAACCATGTCTCTGGAAGCGAACGAAACCGGCAACCTGATCGGCAGCGACAAGGTCGAGGGAACTGCGGTCTATGGCGCTGATGGCAACAAGATCGGCTCGATCGAACGCGTCATGATCGACAAGAAAAGTGGCAGGGTGTCCTACGCCGTACTGTCCTTCGGCGGCTTTCTCGGCATTGGTGACGACCACTATCCGCTGCCGTGGCAATCGCTGAAATACGACACCTCGCTCGGCGGCTATGTAACCGGCGTCACGGAAGCTCAGCTCAAGGGCGCGCCGCATTACCGCAATGACAACACCTGGAACTGGAGCGATCCAACAAGCACTCGCGCCGTCAACGACTATTACGGCGTCGCGATCTGATCGCAATCATGCGTTGACCTGCGACGGGCCCGCCGCGGATGGCGGGCCCTTCGAATGCAGATGCGTTCGCTTTGTTGGCAGCGAACTAATCCTGCCGCTTTGCGTTGAGCATTCGCGGGAGGCAGAGCAATGGCAAAATTCTTCCTGATCGTTATTGCCGTCAGCGTCGCCATTTTGCTGGCGATGAGCGCGTATGTCATCAGCCTGTAACGGGCGATTCAACTTGCAAGCAGTTCGACCAGATTCATCAGATGAGGACTCGGTGAGCGGCCATCGTCCCGAAATCTCGTCTGGGGCGTAGTTCGCCTCGCGTCCCAGGCGTGGCCCATCGTCGCGGCCGCGGTTCGAGACCGCGCCTTCCTACTTCGTCCAAGATGAAAAGGCAGGCCCCGGCGCTCTCGGGGGAAGGATCGCACCGGAGCCTGACAAGGTTACCGCGTGTCTAAAGACACCATTGCATAATTTTCCCATTTAAGGATGGTTCCTGCGTGAACGTCACTTCTTCATGGTTCCGCCGGGAGAGGTGGCATCGCCCTTCTTGTCCACGGCACCCGCGGTCCCCGCCCCTTGCGTGCTGGGGTCCTTCGGCGAAGGCTGGGTGCTGCCGGTGGTCGTGCTGCTGTTCATGTCTTTGCCGGTAGTCGCCTTCGAAGCGGGTTCGTCGGTCTGGGCACTGCCGCTCGCCGCATTGCCCTGCGCGAGCGCAGCGGTGCTGGCGAGCGCGAGGGCTGCTGCGAGCGAAATCGATTTCATCTTCATCGTCGTTTCCCGTCTGTGCGCGCCCCACCAATCAATGGCGACAGTCGGCATACGTTCCTGCATCCTCGGAAGTGCGCCCATGGTTGCACGCAGGACATGCGGCGTCCCATCCCGCTGTCCGTCCTGTCCTTGCAGCGGCGCAGACCAACAGCGATCAAATACTTTCGCGAAGACTTCGGTCGGCACATGGCCGGTCGATACATGGTTAACGGACTCGTGGGCGGCAAGATCGCGTGGTCAGGGCCATCGATTGCCTGCGTCAGGCGGCGAAACGCCGCCGAGCCTGACCAGTCTTTCGATTAACCATTAATTCGCTGGGCACCCGGCGACCTTGCGCCCTCTTTCTTTTTTGAGGGAACCGTTTAGCATGATCTCGGGGCTAAGAGCCTTGGGGACACGACGAATACATCCAGTTGCCGGTGAACGCAGGCGATCGAGTATTCCAGAGACAGTGTGATGGAAACGACAGGTCGCGGCGTACCAGTTACCCCGCAAAGGCGGGCTATGACCATCTCTCGTGAGGCAATACTTCTCCTCCTTGCGATCCTCATCCCAATAACGCCGGCATTTGCCGAGCCGTGCAGCAAGCCGGCATCGCGCTCCAAGATCGCCGAGACGCTCAAGCTCGCATCGGAGCAGCGGCCGGTCAATATCACGTTCCGCACCGGCGCCGAGGGCGTGAAACTGTCGGTTGGCCTCAAGTCGAAATACCCCGACGATATGACCATCATCCTGCAGCAGGATTTCGAGCAGTTGAACATAAAGGAAGACCGCTTCGAGGTCTTGATGCGTTTCATGGGGAATCGGGAACGGCTCACCGTGCCCTTCAACGCCATCAAGGCATTTTGGGATAAGTCCGAGTTGAAGTGCTCCGACGGCTGATGTCTAGCCCGGCATCGCCCGGCCGATCAGGGCGCAGAGCGCTGTCATGCGCGCGATCGGATGTTCGACGAACAGGCGGCAGGAAGCGAGCGCGCCCTTCAGCGATTCCGGCGAGGGCGCCGGCTTCAGTTGCGCAGCCAGAATCGCGCCATGCGCATGCCCAAGCGCGCGAATCGAAAGCGTGAGCGCATTCAGCCGACCTTTGCGAATGAGCGCGCGCTTGGTCGCGTGGACGCCGGCGGCGAGCAGGGTTTCGGTCGAAAAGCCCGGCCAATCGGGCAGCGCCATCGTTCGCCTGACGGCTTCGGCATGCAACGGCGCGTCGCCGAGATAGAGCGGACGCACCGACGACCACGTCCATTCCAGCGCACCCGGCATGGTCGCGAGGTTGCGCCAGATCAGGTTGACCACGCTGGTAGCGAGCACCTTGCGAATATCGGCATAGATGTCCGCAATTTCGCCGCGCGCTTCGGATTCGAGAACCGATGGAACGCTCTCAGCCATCCCTGTTATTTCATGTGAATTTGGCTTCCGCCGTGCCCAGGCCCTCGAGCTCCATCCTGACGGCATCGCCCGCATCGAGCCATACGGTCTTGACTAGACTGCCGGTGAGAACGATCTGCCCCGCATGCAACCCCTTGCCCTCCTCGGCGAGATGATTGGCGAGCCAGGCCAGCGCATTGTGGGGATGGCCGAGCACGTCGGCGCCGGTGCCGTAGCCGGCCTCCTTGCCGTTGACGATGACACGGCCCTTGACCGTGAGCAGGTCCGGCGCCCTGGTGCGCGTCACCGCCTTGCCCAGCACGCAGCCGGCGGCGAAGAAATCGTCGGCAATAAGCGTCGGTGCGCCCATCGTCTCCCATTTGACGTAGCGGTCGTCGACGATCTCGATCGCGGCATGATAGGCCTCGATCGCCTCCATCATCCATTCCGCGGTGAACGGGGCTTCCGACGGCGCGAGGCTGCGTGCGAGCCGCACCGCGATCTCGCATTCGACCCCGACACGGACGTAATCGCCATGGGGCAGCTTAGCACGGCTGTCGTGAACGCCCTTGGCGAATACGCCGCCGGCGCAGGGATGGGGGATGTCGAGATATTGCTGCATCACCGCACTGGTGCAGCCGATCTTGTACCCAACCAGGCTGCCCGCCTCCGGCAGCAGGAGATCGTGAACCGCCCGTTGAATGCGATAGCCCTCTGCCTCACTGTCGGGCATGAGATCAGCAGGAAGCGAAGCCAGCGGCGTGCGATTGCGGCGGGCGGTAACGATGGTCTGGGCGGCCGCAAGAATGTTATCCATCAGCGGCGGCTTTCTCGTTTGCAACCTGCAGCACTGACCGCATGCGGTCAGATATCAGGCATTGCCCTACTCGTCGCGATAAACCTTCTCGCGCTTCTCGTGACGTTCCTGCGCTTCCACCGACAGCGTTGCAATGGGGCGAGCCTCCAGCCTCTTGAGCGAGATCGGTTCGCCGGTCTCCTCGCAATAGCCGTAGGTGTTGTCCTCAATGCGTTGCAGCGCGGCGTCGATCTTGGAGATCAGCTTGCGCTGGCGGTCGCGGGCGCGCAATTCGATGGCGCGATCGGTTTCGGAAGAGGCGCGATCAGCGAGATCCGGGTGATTGACGTTCTCTTCCTGAAGAGTTTGCAGGGTGATCTTCGATTCCCTCAGGATCTCATCCTTCCACGCCAGCAGCTTGGCGCGAAAATAATCGCGCTGCCGCTCGTTCATGAAAGGCTCTTTTTCGGAGGGTCGATAGTTCTTCAACTTTTCCAAGGCCAGCCCATCTTCACGTGCAAGGCGGGGCGGAAAATTGTCCGTCCGCGCGGGCCTTATATAGCGGCGGGTTGTGACAGACAATATCGGCCCCACGCTTGGGGGCACCTCCCCCAAGGCCTTGCACAGCCAAAGTTATCGGGACCGCCCGCCCCTAGTAGCCGACTGTGAATCGCTGGCGGATATGGGCCGGCCGCTCGATCTCGTCGGCGAGTGCAACTGCGAAGTCTTCGAAGGAAATCGAGCTTTTTCCGTCTGCAGCGGTCAACAGTTGGTCGGTCCCAAGACGGAACTTGCCGGTCCGCTCGCCGGCGACGAACAGAGCCGAGGGCGACAGGAAGGTCCAGTTGAGTTCCTTCTCGGCCCGGAGCAGGTCGAGGAAGGCGGCGCCCTTCTCGGCTTCCGCCTTGTATGCCACGGGGAAACCCGGGGTGGTGACCAGCCGGACGCCCGGGGCCACTTCGAGGCTGCCGGCCCCACCAACGACAAGGTACCTACCAACCTTCGATTCCTTGGCGGCGCCGATCAGCTTCACCGGGTCGCTGGCAAGGAAATGAACCGAACTGATCGCGGCATCGTGGCCGGCCAGCAGCCGGGCGAGCCCTGCCTGGTCCATGACGTCGCCCTCGATCGGCGTGACGTTGGGCTGGGCAACAACCTTTTCGGGGTGGCGGACGATGGCGGTCACGCTATGGCCACGGCGGGCGAGTTCGGCGGTGATGCGCGAACCGGCATTGCCGGACGCGCCGATGACGGCGATTTTCATGGAAGTCTCCCTTGCGATACGCGAATGTGGTATCCAGGAGTGACTAGATAGCGAAAGGGATGTAAGTGTGAAGAGAGCACCTTTGGGTCACCTGATTACGCCGGAGTAACCACGCGTGAGAGTCGCCAATTCAAGAACGCCGAACGCCTATTCGGCTGATTGTCCGACCCGCCAGATTCTCGATCGCGTCGGCGACAAATGGGCGGTGTTAATCCTTCTTCTCGTGCGCGACGAGCCGATGCGTTTCAATGCGTTACGTCGCAGCATTGAAGGCATATCGCAGAAGATGCTCAGCCAGGTTCTCAAATCGCTTGAACGCGACGGGCTGATCAAACGCCGCGTCATCGCAACCGTACCGGTGACGGTGGAGTATTCGATCACGCCGCTCGGCGCGACGCTCGCCGATGCCGTCGATCCGTTGCGTGAGTGGGCGGAGAAGAACCTGAAGGAAGTGCTGAACGCGCAGCGCCGTTACGATGCGGCGCGCAAGGAGATGGCGGCGTGAAGCCTATCCACGGCTGTCATGCCCCGCTTCAAGCGGGGCATCCAGTACGCTGTGGCTTCACGGTCAAAAACGGGCTTCTCCGGAATACTGGGTTGCCCGGTCAAGCCGGGCAATGACATTCGGTACTAGAACCGCTGCCCGGCCTTGGCCAGTTCGACTTCGACCCGCAGTTCGATCTCGGCCAATACCGCATCGAGGCCGGGATCGCCCGAGGAGGACTTCAGATTGGCCGCGGCATCGCGCAACCGGCTCACGGTCGAAGTGTCGAGATTGCCTGAGAGCAGCCCAAGCTTGAGTTCGTCGAGCACGTCGAGCGCCCCCCTGCCCCGCGCGACCGAACGCTTGCGGCGCTCGGTCGGGTCTTCGACACCCTGCAGCGCGAGCAGCGCATCGATGCTGCCGGCGGCCTTGGGCGCTGTGGCCGAGCGCGTCTCCTCGGTCGTAGCCGGCGTTTCCGGCAATGAAAAGCCGGTCGAACTGGTTCGCCGCGTGCGGCTCGCGGGCGATCCTAGCGTGGTGCCGTTCGGTCCGTAGATGCGCATCGTTGGTGATCTCGCCGTGAGAGTCGGGAGACCTTCGCCTTCCTATGGTTAATGATGCGTAAACGGCCCGGCAAAATCTGCCGACATGCGGCAGTTTCGCCCGGCATGGTGAAGCCGAAGCGGCATCGCCAGTCCGACAAACATTTCGCAATATCAATTAGTTACATCACAAACGCGACATGGCACGCCGCTCGCATAGTTAATAGCGGACCGCCGCCATGGGAGTGGCGCCAACGGTCCGCTGGAATATCTCGAGGGGGAGAGAGGATGCTTGGCGTCCGTTCGGCAAGACTGATTTGGGCGGCCTGCGCCGCGCTGCTGGCGCTGGCGCTACTGCCCTCGTCGGCGAGCGCAACGTCGCGGATCAAGGACCTCGCCAACATCGAAGGCGTACGGCAGAACCAGTTGATCGGCTACGGCCTTGTCGTCGGCCTCAACGGCACCGGCGACACCTTGAACAACATTCCCTTCACCAAGCAATCGCTGCAGGCGATGCTGGAACGCATGGGCGTCAACATCCGTGGCGCCACCATCCGCACCGGCAACGTCGCCGCCGTCATGGTCACCGGCAACCTGCCGGCCTTCGGCACGCAAGGCACGCGGATGGACGTCACTGTCTCCGCGCTCGGCGACGCCAAGAACCTGCAGGGCGGCACCCTGCTCGTTACCCCGCTGCTCGGCGCCGACGGTAACGTCTATGCGGTCGCCCAGGGCTCGCTCGCGATCTCCGGCTTCCAGGCCGAAGGCGAAGCCGCCAAGATCGTGCGCGGCGTGCCGACCGTGGGTCGCATCGCCAATGGCGCCATCATCGAGCGCGAGATCGAATTTGCGCTCAATCGCCTGCCTAATGTCCGGCTGGCGTTGCGCAACGCCGACTTTACCACAGCCAAGCGCATTGCGGCGGCCGTCAACGACTTCCTCGGTGTCAAGACCGCCGAGCCGATCGATCCCTCCACGGTGCAGCTCGCGATACCTGCCGAGTTCAAGGGTAACGTCGTCGCCTTCCTCACCGAGATCGAACAATTGCAGGTCGATCCGGATCTCGCGGCCAAGATCGTGATCGACGAGCGTTCCGGCATTATCGTAATGGGTCGCGACGTTCGTGTCGCCACCGTGGCGGTGGCGCAAGGCAATCTTACCGTGACCATTTCCGAAAGCCCGCAAGTGAGCCAGCCCAATCCGCTGTCGCGCGGCCGGACAGTGGTGACGCCGCGCACTGGCGTCAGCGTCAGCGAGGACGGCAAGAAATTCGCGGTTGTCAAGGACGGCGTCTCGCTGCAGCAACTCGTCGATGGCTTGAACAGCCTCGGCATCGGCCCTCGTGACCTGATCGGCATCCTGCAGGCGATCAAAGCCGCCGGTGCGATCCAGGCCGACATCGAGGTAATGTGATGAACGGAATCGACAAGGCCTCGCTCATCAACGGCCGCAAGGATCTGCAGCTCGCCGACGCGTTGACCAGGGTTTCGCCTGAGGCGCAGAAAAAGACGCGCGCCAAGGCCGAAGAGTTTGAGGCGATGTTTCTCAACTCGATGTTTTCGCAGATGACCACCGGCATCAAGGGTGAAGGTCCGTTCGGTGATACGCCCGGGACCGGCATCTGGCGCTCGATGCTGACGGACGAATACTCGAAGTCCTTCGCCAAGTCGGGCGGCATCGGCATTTCCAACGATGTGTTCCGCACCCTGATCCTGCAGCAAGCCAACAGCGCCGGCTGATCCCAAAGGAAATCCCGACATGAATCCGCGTCCTCAGACCAACCCCGCAGCCGCACCAGCAAGAGCGATCTCCACGCCGGCCGAGGCGCGCAAGCTCGCAGAAGATCTGATGGAAGTGATGGGGGGACTGCTCGGCATCATCGAGCGCGAAACCGAACTGGTTCGCGCCGGCAAGCTGCGCGAAGCGATGCGGCTGGAAGAGCAGAAGGGCGACCTTTCACGGCGCTACATGATCACGGTCGAGAACCTCAAAAACGCGCAAAAGTATCTGGCGCAGGTGTCGCCGGAACTGCTTGCCACGCTGCGCCGCCACCACGACACTTTCCGCGCGATGCTGCAGATCAATCTCACGGTCCTTGCGACTGCGCACGCCGTGTCGGAAGGCATCGTGCGCGGCGTCAACACCGAGATCCAGCGTAAGAATATCCCGAGCACCTACACGGCTTCGGGACAACGCGCCGCGCCAGGTCCGCGCAACATCACCCCGCTCTCGGTCAGCCGCTCGCTGTAAGCGACCGCCGTTTTCGACTATCTACAATTTTCGTTAAATTTGCGCGCTCGCATCAGAGCGGAATTCAGCGTGTTCCCTAACATCGCGTTGAGATGTAGAGGGCTATATTGCAACCGACGAGGGGTTGGGATTTGACTCGCAGCAAGCCCGGAGGCTGCCATGAGTACAGATTTCAACATCAAACCGGTGGGGGCACCGGTTGCCGCGCCGATCGTTCAGCACGTGAGCGAGGCGGCACAACACGCGGTCGCAACCGAGCTGCCGGCGAGCCAGAGCGTCGCGGCAGTCGATTCAAGCGCGCGTGGCAGCACCGATTCCGCCGCCGTCCGCGTCTCCATTTCCAGCCCTGCAGTATCGAACCAGGTCGTGATCGACCGCGATGCACGCGCCGTCGTCTATCAGGTCGTCGACGTCAAGACGAGCCAGGTTGTGAAGCAGTTTCCTGAGGAGGCCGTGCTGCGCCGCCGCGCCTATTTCCACACCCTCGACCTGACCAAGGACGCGCCGCAGCGCCTTCGCGCGACCGACCGCAAGGCGTGAGCCGGCTTCAGGTGCGCGACGCATAGGCCTGGTCGAGATAGGTCTGGCCGCTCGCGGCGTCGGTAACGACGTTCTTGATCTGCGCTTTTCCCAGGGCGGTCAGCGTAAACTTGGTGTCGCCGATCCGGAACGAATTGTCCTTGATCAGAACTTCCTGGAACTTGTTGGTGCCGCCGCTCTGATACTGCACCTTGGCGCGAAAGCCTGTGACGTTCGAGATCGTGAACTTGAACGTCTTCTGGTCGGGGTATTTTCCAGTCCAGCTGCCTTCATAGAGTGTGGGATCGACCGCCACGTACGGAGTCTTGGACGGGACGGTCATTCCCACCGTCTTGTAGTTGGCTGATATGATGTTCCAGAGGTCAGCCATCTTGGCACACTCGGTTGAGCCGGTTAGCCTCGACCAGAAAGGCCGGCGGCGAGATTGCAATTGATATCGATCAGCGATTTCAGTTTGGCCGGATCCGGATTCAGTTGCATGTCCACGGTTTGCTTCATCACGAAGACGCCGATGTTCGCGATGTTCTGCCGGACCTCGATTGGTTGAGGATTCTCGTTGGCCTCGACCGCGCTCATGAAGATCGACCAGAGGCGACGGTTGAAGAGCAACGCGTTGTGCATCGCCGTGTCGGGTCCATTCCAGTTGGACTGAACCTCCTGGAGTTGCCGTGCGGCCTTTAGCAGCGCCTGCGCTTCGATTTCACGGGGAGACGTCGTCGTTTGCGATGTACGCGCGTAGGCCTGGGCTGCTGCATTAGACATTCACGAACCTCGATGGGGAGCGGATTGCAAGACCGCGGGGACTTCTGAAAAACTGCCCAACTTTCATACAGGCTGCGCCTTTAAATATGGTTAGCAAGCGTTACCGATTGTGTCGGCAGTCTGGCAAAAATCCATATTTTCATCAGCATGCCGGCCATCAAGTTCTGATGGAATTAAGATCGAAGAACAAATTCTTTGCTTCGGCGCTTTTGTTCGAATCAGCGCTTTCTTCCTCGAGTGAATCAAAACCGTCATCCTGCGTACGCAGTAGCGTCGATGCGATCGTCAGGTCAGTCAATTGGTGGCGGCGTTGTCGGTGTTCATCGTCGATTTTGCGAGTTTGGCCGGACAAGTCGCACGCAAAGACGCGTGTACTTGAAACACTGTGCCGCGTTCGAATCGATCCCGGATTTCTACGGGCCACGTGCGGAAAAAGCCCATTAAATGGGCACAAGTGGCATCTTCACCATTGGTTAACCATCATCAGAAAGGATGCCGAATCTGCCGGCGGGCAAACCGAGCAACGCGCGATAAGCGTCATACGGAGAACAGGCATGGCCTTGAAAGTCGAGCTCAAGCCGCACGAGCGAATCATCATCGGCGCCTGCGTGGTTACCAACACCGACCAGCGCGCCAGACTACTGATCGATGGTGACAGGATTCCGATCCTGCGCGAGAAAGATATCCTCACGCCCGAAACCGCCGACACGCCGGCGAAGCTGGTGTATCTCGCCGTGCAGCTCATGTACCTGTCACCCGATCCGATGGCGCACCACCCGACCTATTTCAGCCTGGTGCGTGACATCATCACGACAATGCCGAGCGCGTGGCCGTTCATTGAGGGCATCAACAACTACACGCTGAACGGCGATCTCTACCATGCGCTCAAGGAAGCGAAGAAACTGATCGGCCATGAAGAGCAGATCCTGGAGAGTGCCCGCAAACTGCAATCGTCCGAGCAACCCGATCGCAAATCCGCATGACTGCTGCTCTCGCCGAATAGAAAAGGCCTCCGCAAGGAGGCCTTTTTGCTTGAGGGCGAACAGGTGCTCGATCAGATCGGCAGGAACTTGGTCAGCGTGGTCTGGTAGAGCATCGACGTGGTTTGATACGAGGCCTGCAGGCTGGTCTGCAGCGCCAGGATCTTGGTCGCGACCTCGTCCTGGTTGATGCCCTCGATCTGGTCAAGCATGGTCTGCGCCATTCCCTTGAGCTGGGTCTGGCGGTCCGTCGACGCCTTGATGGCGTTCTGCGCGCCGGCAAACTCCGCTTGCATGTCCTGAATCGACTGCTGGCCGGTCTGCGGCGCCAGGTTCGCCGAAATCCGCTGCTGCAGCGCATTCACCTGCCCCTTTGAATTCGGATTGTTGGCGTTGGTCGTGACCGCGGCGTACACTGCGATATTCTGCAACTGATAGCGCAGCGCCTGCTCGTTGGCGCGCGCGCCGTACTGCACCGTGACCGACTGATCGATACGCGCGATTGCGGTGCCGCGTGCCGGATCAGTTCCGTCTTCGCCGGTGTACCACGACACCGTGTTGGTCGAGGTGCCGCCGATAAGATTGGTTGCAGTTGCAAACGGCGGACCGTTGACGCGCAGCGGCGCGGGATTCGCACTCGGCGTGCCGCTAAAGCCAAGTGCGGCAAACGCCGCGGCGTTCGAGCTGGAGATCGAGAGAGCAGCGCCGTCACCGCCATGCAGTGCAATCACGCCACCCGTGACCGTCGATGGCGTCGTGGTCCCGGTGATCGAATCGATCTTGGCAAGCAAGGTCTGCACGCTGTCGGTGATGTTGAGCTGATTGCCGGTGGCGCCGGAAGCGACGAAGGTTATCGGCGTGCCATTGACCGTTATGGTGTCGCCCACCCCAAAGCTGACGGACAGAGAATCCGTTCCAGCGGCGCCGGAAAGCAGCGTCCCGCCGGTGATCGGCCCCGGCACGGTATTCTGGTTGTTGACGGCGCTTCCAACGAGCGTCGCCAATGGATTGAAGAAGTTCTTGGACGCAGTGATCGCCGACGCTGCAACCAGCGAGGTATCGCTCAGCGTCTGGATGGAGGACTTCAACGCAGTCTGCAGGTTAGCCGTGGTCGCAACTGTGTCGGCGCCGATCAGGAAAGAACCGGTGGGCGGCGGATTCGTCGTTGTCGCGGCCAGCGTGATCGCCTCGGTGGTGCCGTCGGGCAGATTGAAGTTGAAGGTGATTTTGTCGCCATCGTTCGGATTGACTGCGCCAAGATCGATCGTCATCGCCGGTGGCGCACCGGCCGGCTGCGTCACGGTCGCGCCCGTCAAGGACGAGGTGACGGCGCCCAGCTTCAGCCCGAACGACGAGCCGTCCTCGGCGAGACTGGTCACGGTGGTCGTGAGCAGTGGCGACGAAACGGTCAGATGTCCCATGTTGCCGACGCCCTGGTCGGCCTGACGACGCTCGTTGATCAGTTGCTTCAGCCCGGCCCGTGTTCCCACGCCATCGAGCATAACGTCGGCCGGCACCGTCGCGGCCGTGTCGCCGGTGCGGCCGGAGAACAGATAGCGGTCACCCGACTGGCTGTTGAGCAGCGACACCGCGTTGGAGAACGCGGCCTGCGCCGTGATCTGTCCGGAAGTCTGACCGTTGTCGTTGAGCACGATGGTCGACGTGCTCGCCGCGCTCTTGACCGACTTTCCGACGTCGATCATCCCCTGGAGCGCGAGATTGACGACGCTGAGCCGGGTATTGACGTTCTTCGCGGTGTCCGCGAACGCATCGATGCTGCTCACCTGCGCGCGCAAGCTGATCGCAAAGCCGCGGTTGGCGCCCTGTCCCGCATAGGTCGTCGAGACCCGGCCGCTGGCGAGCTGCTGCGTCAGCTCGTCGAGTTGTTTCCGGAGACCCATGATCGAGGTCCCGATGTAGGATGTCCTGCCGTTAACACCATCAATCGACATGAAGCCCTCACATGGCCTGGATCAACGTGTCGTACATCTGCTTGATGGACGACATCACGCGCGCGTTGGCAGAGTAGGCATTCTGCAATGCCAGCAGATGCGCCATCTCGTCGTCGATATTGACGCCAGAGGCATCTGTCACCTTTTTCTGCAGCGTATTCAGCACCACGGACTGACCGTCCGCGAGTTGCTTGGCCGAGGTCGCTGCTTCGCCCTGCTGGCTGATGAACTGCTTGGCGAAGTTTAGAAGCGTCCCGGTGAACGGCGCAGCGGTGGTTCCAATGCCCGTTTGCGGCGAATAACGATAGGAGCCGGTCTGCAGTTGCGTGAGAATGAAGTCGGAACGCGTGGTGTCGTCCGCAGCCGTCAACGGGCTGGTGGAAAACACGATGGTGCGCGAGGGGTCGCCGAGCAGCCCGAGATTGACGCTGATGCGGCCGGCAAGCCCTGTCACCTGCGCACCATTCGCCGTGATCGCGCCGGTATAGAGCCCGCCATTGTCGGTGAACAGCGGTAGTTGCGGGTTGCCGCTGGTGAGCGACGACATGGTCGTGGTGACCGAGGCCGCCAGCACGTCCGAGCGATTCGTCGCGCCGTCGTCCAGCACGCGCAAGGTCGAGCCGGACGGATTTGAGAACTGCAGATTGGCGGTCGCCCCAAGTGCGGCATTCAGCTGGGAAACCACCGAAGCCATGCCGCCGGAAAAATTGACGCCGAGCACTTCGTCGTTCGGATCGAGCGTCGCGGTGTTGCTCAACGGTAATACGCTCGGATCGTCGACGCGCACGATCGAGAGATTGTGCGTGATGCCGGTAGTATTGTCCTTGTAGCTAACGTGAATGACGTTGCCCGACTGCAGTCCGGTGAGATCGAGATCGTAGCCGGCCTGCGGCAGGACGGAAGCCGGGGCAGCGGTGCCCGCGGTCGTCTTGTCCGACAGCGAGCTCGACAGCGCTGCCGCGAACTGGTCGATCTGCGCCTGCGCCTTCACCAGCGTGTCGTCGCGCAGCTCGAGGTAGGCCGCGATCTTTCCCGAACGAATCGACTTGGTCGATACCAGATCGTAGCTGCCGCCATGCGGAAAATTGATGGTGATGGTGCCGACGTTGCTCTTGGTCGGATCGGTCGGGTTGTACAGCGTGTTGGGCGTCATCGTGCCCTGGGGATTGAAGCTGAGCTGCGCCGCTTCGGTGCCGACGAGCTGCACGCCGGAATTTGTGAAAACCGTCACCTGATTGAGGTCGTTGACGACGGTTCTGATATCCATCAGCGCCGACAACTGCGTGATATATTGATCACGCTGATCGAGCAACGACGCTGTCGCTGCGTCGGTCTTGCCGTTGTTCTGCAGCTGGTTGTTGATAAACGCGATCTGGGCCATCGCGTTGTTCGCTGTAATGATGGAATCGTTGATGCCCATCTCGGCGTTGGCGCGAAGGTTCTGAATGCCCTGCGTCGTTGTGTTGAGCGTCTGCGCCATCGTCTGCGCGGCGTTGACGGCGCCGATCCGAGCCGACGGCGAGTCCGCGCTCGTCGACAGGCCCTGAAACGCGGTCAGCAGCTTGTTGAACGCGTCCTCAATAGTGCCGGTTTCCGACGGGTTTCCGTAAACGCCTTGCAAATTTTGCAGGAAAGTCGAGCGGATATCGGCATAGGCCGCGCCAGAGGTTTCCGTCCGCAACGCCGCCTGCAGATATTGATCTAGCTGCCGGTCGACGCCGTGGAGCAGAACGCTCGAACCGTAATCTCCGGTCACGCCAGCGGACTGGATCACCGTCTTGCGGACGTAGCCCGGTGTTTCCGCGTTGGCGACGTTCGATCCGACCAGCGCGATCGAAGCCTGCGTCGCGCGCAAGCCGGACATCGCGGTAGAGAGAGCCTGACTCAAACCCATGACTAATTGCCCATCTCAAAACGCATTCGCGAACGAGCCGTCGCGGATCAGCGCAGCACGTTGAGGAGATCCTGCACCATCGTGTTGGAAGTGGTGATGACCTTGGTGTTCGCCGAATACGCCTGCTGGGTGACGATCAGCTTGGTGAACTCGTCGGCGATGTCGGTGTTTGATCCTTCCAGCGACGAGCCGACGATGGTTCCGGCCTTGCCATACAGCGCCTGTCCGGATCCGTCGGTGACCTCGAACGCGCCGCCGTTGACGCGCTTGAGGAAGTTGGTGCCGTTGAAGGTCGCGACGGAGATTTCGGCAAGGTCAAGGTTGCGACCATTGGAGTAGTTACCGACAATTCGGCCGTTGGTGCCGACGCCGACGGACTGCAGCTGGCCGGCCGGAAAGCCGTCCTGCTGGATCTGGTTGACCTGCACGTTGCCGTTGGCATCCGCGAACTGGGTGACGCCGCCTGTGCCGAAGTTGATGACGGGGCTGCCCAGCGCGACGCCGTTGACGACGGCGTTGGTCAGCTCCACGGACGGAATCGCCGGCGACATCTGGCCTGAGGCCGAGAAGGTGAAATTGGTGTTGACGTTCTGCCAGGCGACCTGGGTGCCGGTTGCGTTGGGATTGACTTGGTAGAACAGGTTCCAAGTATCGGTATGGCCGGCGCCGAGCGTAGCGCTGTCGACCTTGGCCCAGCGGAACTGCAGGTTCACCGGCGCGCCCGAGATGTCGTAGGTCGTAACCGCGCCACCCGCGATCGACTCGCCGAGGAACGTCGAGTTGTCGTTGCCGACGACCTGGCCGGTGCCGACGCCGCCGCCACCACCGCGCGTTGCCGTCACGGTGCCGGTAAAGCCGAGCGCAGCCCAGGCTGCGGTGTTCGAACTTGAGACCGAGAGATTGTTGGCCGTACCGGAGTGCAGCGTGATCGAGCCGGAGGCGATCGTGGACGAGACTGACGTTCCCTGGAGGAAGTCGATCTTGCTCAGCAAGGTTCCGATGCTATCGTCGACGTTGATCTGGTTGGCGCCGACGGCGGTGCCCGACGCCATGAAGGTCAGGGTTTGACCGTTGACCGTGATGGTGTCGCCCGCGACAAAATTGGTGGAGATCGAGTTGCTGCCGGCCGCGCCGCTGAGCAGGGTTGCGGCCGTGTTCGCAACCGATGGCGTCGCTTTGTTGTTCTGGGTGGTGCCGCTTCGGGAGGCGTCGGTATAGGGCGCCGCAGGCGTGCCAAGCGCCAGCGGATTATGTCCGGCGCTGTATGATCCGGGTGCGATCAATTCTGATCCGGGAACGGAAACGTCGTGCTTGGTCGTCAACGGATAGCTGGCGAGGTTGGCACGATAGTCGATCCTGGTGGTTTGCTGCGCCGGCAGGAAGTCGTTCTGGAAGCGGAGAACCTGCGGCGAACTGCCGGACGGGTTGCCCGTGGTCGGGTCGATCGGCACGCCCTGCAGGTAATAGCCGGCGCCGTTGACGAGATAGCCGCTCTTGTCGAGCTGGAAGTCGCCGCGGCGGGTATAGCGGTCGACACCATCGAACACCGGCGTGCCGTCGGTGAAGTTGCCGGGCTTTTGCACCGCGAAGAAGCCGTTGCCGTTGATCGCCATGAAGGTCGCGACCGACGCTGTCTGCACGTCGCCCTGCACCGAGTTGGTGGCGCGGGATTGTGTGGTCACGCCGCCGGCAAGCTGCGCAGTCGTCGCGGTCTGCGGAATCAGATCGAGGAACGAGGTGTCAATGCGCTTGAACGCCGTGGTCTGTGAGTTGGCGATGTTGCCCGAGACGTTTTCCAGCGCGTAGGAGTTGGCGCGGAGGCCGCCGACCGCGGTGGTGAGAGCGCCGAAGATACCCATGACATTTTCTCCAAATTCGATCCGGGCGGCTCGCCGGTCCACGTAAAGCCAGGCCGCGTCGGGAGAACATGTCGCAAGCGTTATGCCAAATCACAAAACCAATAAGAATCAATAGCTTAATAAAAAAGCCCCGGTCCAAGGACCGAGGCACATTTGCCGAGCAGGCAACAATTGCCGAGCGGCGGCCGCTATGATGCTGACGGCCCCGCCGGGTGGAACACCAGAGCAAAGCCGTCGATGCAATAACGCAAGCCGGTCGGTTTTGGCCCGTCATCGAAGACGTGACCAAGATGACCGCCGCAGCGGCGGCAATGAACTTCGACGCGAACCATGCCGAAGGTACGGTCCTCGGTCTTGCCGAGGGCATTGTCCAGCGGCTGCCAGAAACTCGGCCAGCCGGTGCCGCTGTCGTATTTGGTATCCGAGGAAAACAGCGGCAGATCGCAGCCGGCGCAGGCGAAGATGCCCTTGCGCTTTTCCTTCAAAAGCGGGCTCGAGCCCGGCCGCTCGGTGCCATGCTTGCGCAGGATTTCATACTGCTGCGGCGTGAGCTGCGCGCGCCATTCGGCGTCGGTCTTTTCCACCTCGAATTTCTCGGCGGCCTGCGCCGGCGTTGAGCGCAGCCAGCGGAAAGCGGCAAGGCTAAACAGGCCGGCAACGGATGCGAGCAGAATACGGCGGTCGAACATGGAAGTCTCCGTGCGTGGCGGGCGTAGCGGTTCGCCATCAAATACGGGGCCGATCCGCCGACGTTACATCGATCCGTCCCGAATTTTCTCACTTTCCTGCGAGGCGTGCATTCCGCCGCCCTGCGGCTCCGCCTGCCGCGGTGGCTGCGGCCGCACCGGGCGAGGCGCGCCCGGCGGCGGGCGGCGCGGCGGCCTGGTTCCGGCCTGCCGGTTCGCCTCTGCCAATCGCGCCTCGCGAATGCGCTCCCGGGCGCGGGCACCTTCGCGATAACGGGCCAGCGCGCCCGCCGCAGCAGAATGACCCCGCCCCCACAGGCCGATCAGATGGCCGGCGACGCGGCCGGTGGCGCCGCCCGCCCAGACCAGTTCGAACGGCGCGAAAAGTTTCCAGCGGTCCTCGCCCCACAGGATGCTCCGTGCGATCAGCCGCCCCGCCATCGCCGAAGTGTTCAGTCCCTGGCGGCCGAAACCGCTGGCGACCCACAGCCCTTTGCGCAATTGGCCGATCTGCGGCATGCCGTGCACGGTCACCCCGACCGCGCCACCAAACGTGTCAGCAATCGGGACTTTGCCGAGCCTTGGGAAGATGCTGGCAATGCGGCGCTGAATGACTGATGCAAAGCGGCGCGGTCGCGCCTCCCAGGTGGTTTCCGGGCTCGCCCACATCAGCCGGTCGCCGTCGATAATCCGGAAGTGATCGATACCATCGCTGTCGGCCACCGATCCCTTGAAGGCGATTACCTCGTCAAGCCGCCCGCCGAGCGGCTCCGTCACGGCGGCATAGCGCCAAACCGGCAACAGCGTCTCCGACAGGCGGCGCAACGGAGCGCCGAGATGAACGTTGCCCGCCAGCACGATGTGCGAGGCGCGCAGCCGCGCCGACGGGGTCACGATGCGCTTGCGAATCCCTGACGGATCGATGCTGACGACGGGGGTATCCTCGAAGATGCGCGCGCCCGCCCGCCTCGCCTGCGCGGCCAGACCGTGGATGTATTTGCGGCCGTCGATCTGAAACGCGCGCGGATAATAGATGCCGTGAAAATAGCGTGCGGTTCCGAGTTGGTCGCGAACCCGATCGACCTGCCATCCCTCGACCTCGATCCCGAAATCCTCGCTCAGCGTCTGCAGCCGGCTGATCAGCCTCTCTCCAGCGTCGACGTTGGAAACTTCCAGTACGCCCTCGGTCCGTGCAATTCCCGGCATCGCTTCTTCGGTGGCGGCGGCGCGAATATAGTCGGCGCCCTCCTTCGACATTGCCCACAATTCGCGCGCGTCCTCGATGCCGACGCGCTCGATCAGGTCGCCGATCGGAAGACTGTAGCCCGGCATGACCGTGCCGAGTTGATGGCCAGACGCGTTCCAGCCGACGTGCCGGCCTTCCAGAACGGCCACGCTGGCGCCGAGCCGCGCCGCCTCCAGCGCCACAGTCAGGCCGGCAAGCCCGGCTCCCACCACGCAAATGTCAACATCCAGGTCGAACGAAAGACGCGAGCGAAACGGCGCGTCGTCCTCGGGGCCGTTGGTCGCACTTGTGAAAGGCTCGGGCATGGCGTTTCTTACGGACTGCTGCGGCGCTTGTCACCTCGTTCCAGACATGAGCTTGTAGATTAGTCCAGACTGAGACCGAATCGAGATCGTGCCATGCGCCGTTTGATGCTGCTGCGTCACGCCAAGACCGAACACGACGCGCCTTCGGGCCATGACCACGACCGCCGTCTCGACGAGCGCGGCCGGCGGGATGCCGCCTCTATCGGAACCTGGATCGGTCGGCATCCACCGTTTCCTGACGCCGTTCTGGTCTCAACGGCAGTGCGAGCGCGGCAGACCTGGGAGATCGCGCGCGATGCCATAATGCATGCAGTGCGGGAACGGCATCCGCAGCCGCAGGTCGAACTGCTCGATGAACTCTACGGCGCCGAGCCGACGCGGCTCCTGCGAATCATCCGTATGGCCGAGGTGACGGATCCTGCGCGCTTGATGCTGATCGGCCACAATCCCGGAATGCATGAGCTGGCGCTGATGCTCGCCGGCAGCGGCGACGCGGCGGCGAAGAAATCACTTGAGGACAATCTGCCAACCGCCGGCCTTGCCATCCTGGATTTTGCGATCGACGATTGGAGCGAGGTGGCGTTCCGGCGCGGCAAGCTCGTGCGCTTCACTAGCCCCAAGTTGCTCAAACAGGCCCTCGATGATTGAGTTAGGCGGACATCGAAGCTCACTCGTGCTAAACTGGCCCACGACGTGGTTTCGAGCAAATTAGCAACAAGTTCGCGTAAAAGAAAACGCATCAAAACAAAGGGCTGGAGTCGGGTCCTGACAAGTCAGAACCGAGCGGACCGCAGCGGGAGGCGCAGATGTTCAAGTCGATTCTCGTGCCAATCGATCTGGCCGACACCGACCTGGCCAAGCCCGCAATCGCCACCGCCGCCACGCTGTCGAAGACCTGGAGCGGCTCGGTACGCCTGCTCAACGTGCTACCGATGACGCCGGCGATGCTGGCGGAATACGTGCCGGCCGATTTCGACGCCCAGCAGCGCGCAACGTCGGAGGAAGCGCTCGCGATCGTGGCGAACGAATCCGGCATCGAGGCGTCGCGTATCTCCACCGCGGTCCGGAAGGGCGGCATCTACCACGAGATCCTCGAAGAGGCGGCAGCGATCAAGGCTGACCTGATCGTGATGACCTCGCACCGGCCGGCGATGCGGACCTATTTCCTCGGCTCCAACGCCGGTCATGTGGTGCGCTATGCCAAGTGCTCGGTGCTGGTGGTCCGGCACTAGGCCGTCTGATCACAGCGGGATTCTGGCCGCCTCTCCACTCGTGCAGGGCCAGCGCGAGAAGAGAATTCAGCGCGAGGACGCTTCCAAGCCCGATGGCCGGGTCGCTGTTGCGGATCGCCGAGAGCGAGGCGCCACATGCCGCCCCTGCCATTTGGAAGAAGCCGAACAAGGCTGCCGCCAGGCCGGCATTGTTACCGAATGGCGACAGCGCGGCCGCGCTCGACAGCGGGCTCGGAGACGGCCGCTGCCTTTCGTTCTATTCTGGGTAGTGGGATATTTTAGCCACGCAGGCGCTTCGCATTGAACGCTGCTGGCAGGCGTCGCGCGCCTCAACAGAGCGGCCGGCGTAATTCGGCCCGATCGATTGACCGGGCCGTAGGCATTGCAGGTCATGGAGCCGAACGCGCCTCACATCATCCGCCCGTACATCGGATCAATCACGCCGCGCACGGCCGACGCTATCTGGCTGCGCTCGACACCGATATCGCGAAGCGCGCGATCATCCAGCTCACTGAGCGTTTTGATGGCCTCGCGGTGCGCAAAATGAGTAACGATGGCGTTCACCCAACGTCCGAGCAGGCCGAAAAATCCGACCGGGCCCTTCCGGGAAGCAGGCTGACCTGCCGTCTGGGATATCGTCGTCATCGTTCTTCTCCTTGCTTTCACGCGGCAAATCGCTGCCGCTGGCCCAAACGCTCCGAGCGCCTGCACCCGCCAATGGTCTGATTGCTTGCACCCCCCTCAGTGCAATCACAGGCTTGATGCGTTCAAAATGATCCGATACATTTCTCGGTGCAAGGAAAACATTGCTCTCGGTGCAATAATGTCGAAGTTCGAGTATTTGAAGCTTGCCGATACCGTCGCCGCCGAGATCGCCAGTGGCGCGCTCAAGCCCGGCGATCGCCTGCCGCCGCAGCGCAGCTTCGCCTATCAGCGCAAGATCGCGGTCTCGACTGCGAGCCGCGTCTATACCGAGCTGCTGCGCCGCGGCCTCGTGGTCGGCGAAGTCGGGCGCGGCACGTTCGTTTCGGGCGAGACCCGGCGCGGCATCTCCATGCCGGCCGAGCCGCGCGGCGCGCGTATCGATCTGGAAGTGAACTACCCGATATTGCCGACACAATCGGCGATGATCGCAAGAAGCCTTGCAGGGCTCGAGCGCCCCGAGGTGCTTGATCTCGCCTTGCGGCACTCGACCACAACGGGCACGCAGGCGGCGCGGACCATTTCCGCCGAGTTTCTCTCCCGCGAAGACTGGTCTCCGGCCCCCGATCAACTCGTCTTCACCGCGAACGGCCGGCAATGCATCGCGGCGGCGCTTGCGGCCGTGGTGCCGAGCGGCGGCCGCTGCGGCGTCGAGGCGCTGACCTATCCCTTCATCAAGGACATCGCCGCGCGGCTCGGTGTCACACTAGTACCGCTTTCGATGGACGAGAACGGAGTCCGCCCCGACGCGCTGCAGAAGGCTCACCGCGAGGCTCATTTGTCGGCGCTGTACATCCAGCCGACCATTCAAAACCCGCTCGGCATGACCATGCCGCAGGCGCGCCGGGCGGAGTTGCTGCGCGTCATCGAGAAGCTCGGCCTCATCGTGATCGAGGATACGGTGTACGGCTTTCTCGACGAAGAAACTCCGATGGCCGCGCTTGCGCCCGATAGCTGTATCACCCTCGACAGCCTGTCGAAGAAGGTGGCGCCCGGCCTTGCGCTCGGCTTCATCGTATCGCCGCCGCGCTTGCGCGAGCGCGTCATGGCCGCGGTCAGATCAGGCGGATGGACGGCTTCCGGATTTGCGTTTGCCGCCGGACAGCGGCTGATGGCGGACGGCACGGTCGCCGAGCTATCGCGCCTGAAACGGATCGACGCGGCGCGGCGCCAGCAGATGGCGGCCAAATATCTCGCCGGCTTCGAGGTTCAGGCGAACGTCAAATCCTACCATCTTTGGCTTACCCTGCCCCCGCATTGGCGCTCGCAGACATTCGTCGCTGCAGCCGCCCGGCGCGACATCGCGCTGACCCCATCGACCACTTTCGCGGTGATTCCGGGCCATGCCCCCAACGCCGTCCGCCTGGCGCTCGGCGCGCCCAGCACCGAACAGCTCGATCTGGCGTTGCGCACATTGGCGGGAATGCTGACGGCGAAAGAGGACGTTGATACGACCGAGTAGCGCTACCGGCCGCGCGCCGCGTTCGTCGGCCACTCTGCGATAAAGCCCCTCGCCTTGTACGGCTCGATCTTGTCCCATTCATTGAGCATGCGGCGGCTGAATTCGGCATCGGTGTGCCACAGCGTCCGCGGGGTCTCGAAACTATCGACCGTGACCACCATTTTTTCCACTTCCGGCCAGTGCCGGTGCAGCGTCATCGGATAGCGGCGCGCGGTCCAGGTATTGCCGAGACAGATCACGCTGCGGATGTTGGCGAGCCCAAGCGCTTTTTCGATGACGGGCAGCGAGAAGATGACGTTCTCGCCGGTATTCATCGCGCGATCTTCTCGCAAGATAATGTCAGCGGGAACGCCGCGCGCGACCATTGCACCGGCAATGATCTCGCATTCCGACAGATCGGATCCCGGCGTCACACCGCCGCTCACGATGGCCCAGCGAAAATATCCCGCGCGCCACAGCTCGCAGGCTTTATCGACGCGCGCACCAACATCCTCGCGCGTGCCGAACACGAACAGCAGATCAGCCGGCCGTAACGGCATCTCGACCAGATGCTGCGCGTTGATCGCGGCAATTTCGGCCTCGGTCGGCTTTCGTCGGCTTCGATCCGTCACGTCAAACCTGTCCGAATCCAGAAGACACACCGCCGTGATGCCGCGCGCCCTGCGCACGGCGGAGTCACATTTCATTTCATCTGATTGCGTGGCGGCGGCGGCAGCAAAGTCTGCGGCAGCTCATCGAAAGTGTAGAGCTGCGGCTTGTTGCGCCAAATGAAGCCGCCCATCTGCCATCCGGCCAAGGCGGCAAACCCGAGCAGAAACAGGGCTCCCGCGAATTCACCCGTGGCGACCGCGCGTGCAAGCAACGCGGCGACGGCAATCGCGACCAGCGCCAATAGCAGGCAGCCGCCGGCATAGGCGATCGGCCCGATGCCGCCGACCAGCGCGACGGGACCTCCTGCCGCCTTCAAACGCCGGTGCAGTTGCTCAATGAAGGCGCGATACTCCCGGTCCTGCGGCACCATCAGCGCAACGGTCTGCCAGCTCGTCGAAAAAATCGCGAGGCGCTGACCGCTATTGTGCTCGATGTCGGCGCGAAAGCGACGCGACTGCATCGATACCGGCCGATAGGACAGACGGACACCGGCGATATCGGCATAGGACCAAATCCCGTACTTTCCCGGGGCCTCCCATGACAAGCCGTGATCGGTCAGTTCGAGCTCGTGCGCCGATCCGATCAGCGACCCCTTATAGGTGTAACGGGTGCTGGAAGACCCCTCGCCTGCCGTCGTCGCCTGTTCCGTTCGTGAGGTGGACAATCCAAAAATCCGTTATCGGTTGGAAGCCGCCTGCTTGCGCGGCGAGCCGCCTTTACCTTACAAGCGGCCCATGGCCGAGACGACTTATTTTCCGCGCCGGCTGATCCTGACTGGCGCGATAGTTTCCGGGGTGCTGCTGGCGCTGGCCGTGCACATGCTTGGCGCGCGCTACGGGCTTGATCTGGGCGGGCTGTGGCGCTCCGACACGAGCGAATTTATGCCTGCGGGCGCGGCGATCGCATGGTGGCTGATCGCGACGATGGGCTTTTCCGGCGGCTATTTCACCGCCAACCTGATGCGCAGCGCGGTTTCGGGCCAAATTCCGCAGCGGATGCGGCAGTTCCTGATCGCGGTCGGCGTGCTGATCCTCGCCGGTGCCGGACAGGCTGCCTCGGCGCCGAGCCCGGTCCCAACCATATCGGGCGTGCTCGCCGGCCTGGCGGCATTGTGCCTCGGTGCCGTGATGGCGTTCTGCGGCGCGCATTTCGCGTTGCGCAAGGCCTGATAAAATCAGGCGATGACCTGCGCCCGCGCGCTCGACAGCATGCTTTCTACCTCGGCGGCGGGACGGGGCGGGCTGAACAGATAGCCTTGTGCCTGGGTGCAGCCTTCCCGACGCAACAAATCGAATTGCGCGTCAGTCTCGACGCCTTCGGCCGTGGTGACGATGCCCAGGCTCTTGCCAAGCCCGGTCACCGCCCGGACGATTGCCATCGAGTCTTCGCGCGTCGCCAGTTCGGTGACGAATGAGCGGTCGATCTTGATCTTGTCGAACGGGAAGCTGCGCAGGTAGCTCAGGGACGAATATCCGGTTCCGAAGTCGTCCAGCGAAATCCGCACCCCGAAGGCACGAAGCTCATGCAGAACCGAAAGCGTCGCCTCACTGTTCTGCAGTAACACCGATTCCGTAATCTCGAGTTCAAGCCGGTGCGCCGGAAGGCCGGAAGCTTTCAGCGCCTGCTTCACCGTCTGCACCAGATTGGGGTTCTTGAACTGCACCGGCGAGAGATTGACAGCGACGCCGACGTCCCGTGGCCACTGCGCCGCATCGATGCAGGCCTGGCGCAACACCCACTCGCCGATCGGCACAATCAGGCCGGTTTCCTCCGCCAGCGGAATGAAGTTGGCCGGAGAGATCATGCCGCGTAGCGAATGATTCCACCGCGCCAGGGCTTCGAACGCAACGACGACATCCTTGGCGACATCGCGGATCGGCTGGTAGTAGACCTCGAATTCAGCGCGCTGCAACGCGGCGCGCAAGTCGAGCTCCAGGAGCCGGCGCGCCTGCGCGCGGGCGTCCATCCCGGCCTCGAAGAAGCGATAGGTGCCGCGGCCGTCCTCCTTGGCGCGATAGAGCGCGAGATCGGCCTTCTTGAGGAGCTCGTCGGGATTCTTGCCGTCCTCCGGCGCCAGCGAAATGCCGATGCTGACGCCGATCACGAGCTGATGACCGGCAACCTCGTAAGCCGCGGAAACCTTCTCGACCACATGGCTGGCGAGCAACGCCACGGCGGACGGATCGCAATCGCTGCAGAACTGCACGATCGCGAATTCGTCCCCGCCGAGCCGCGCCACCGTGTCGTGCTCGGTGACACATTCGCCGAGGCGGCGGGCGACCTCTTTCAGAAGGGCGTCGCCGACCGGATGACCGAGCGAATCATTGATGTCCTTGAAATGGTCGAGGTCCAGGCAGAGCACCGCGAGCTGGTCGCTGCGCTTGGCAAGCCGCAAGGCCTTTTCGAGCTGCTCGCGGAACAGCGTGCGGTTCGGCAGATTGGTCAGCGCGTCATGACGCGCCATATGCGAGATCTGCTCCTGGACCTGCTGCCATTCGGTGATGTCCTCGAAGGTTGCCACCCAGCCGCCGCCCTTCATGGGCTGATCGACGACGCGGATCGCACGTCCGTTGCGGCTCACCGTTCGCGTCACGCTGTCGCCGGCCTTGGCTGCGGCGATCACGCTGGCGACGAACTGATCGGGGTCGCCGTCCCAACGATCGAGCGCCTTCTGCTGCCGGAGCACGTCGAGCAGCAGGCGGCCCTGCAGCGTCATGCCGGTGCGTCCCATCATTTCGGCATAGCGTTCATTGTTCAGCAGGATGCGCCCATCCGCGTCGAACATGCACAGTCCCTGTGACATGTTGTCGAGCGCGGTATCGAGCAGGACTTTCTGACTATGGAGTTCGCCTTTCGCGCGGCGGTCGATCATGGCCGCGAGCAGCGAGAGACCGAGAATGGCGAAGGCCGCGATCGCCGTCAGGAACGAAAGCGCGGTCGGAGAAATCGATAAACTGTCGCTGCCGAGGGTCGGATCGGGAATGAGCGTGACGGCGCCCATCGCCGTGAAATGATGCGAAACGATGGCAACCGTCAGCAGCCCGGTAGCGACCAGGGTATGGAGGGGATTGTCGCGGCGCGCGGCGACAAGCAGCGAAATCGCCGCAAACAGGCTGCCAAACACGATCGAGGCAACAACGATGCCGCTCGACCACACGATGAATGCCGGAAGCTCGAGGGCCGCCATGCCGGTATAATGCATCGCTGCGACACCGCCGCCGATGACGGCGCCGCCGAGGGCGACCGCAGACTGGCGCGTGCTCGACAACGCAATGCAGAGGCCTGCGGCAACGATGGTTATCGCGAAGACGAGCGACAGCAAGGTGACGGGTATGCTGTATCCGGCGCTCGCGCCCGGAGCGTAGGCCAGCATCGCGACGAAATGAGTGGCCCAGATCCCGCAGCCTCCGACAGCCGCGTCGAGGGCAATCCAGATCGCGCGCGATCGGCCGCGTGACGCCCTGGCGCGATGAAACAGGCTTATGGCGACGGCGCTGGCGAGCCAGCAGATGGTGCCCGCCAATACGACCAGACGCCAGTCGTGCTCAGTGGTGAGGCAAGTTAGGACGCGGTACATTACAGACCCCCATTGGCCTGTAACAGCATTCCCATTGGTATATTTGGCGTAACCTCCGCTACGCAGTTGCGAGAATGATGAACAAAGGTTGAAGTCGAACCGATCGGTCGGCGTAGGCGCGAATTAACCAAAGCGAGGCGCGACTTTTCGCGCCGAACGTCGGGCCGGCGCAAAAACGCCGCCCGGTGGGCCCGGCGCGGCGTTTTGCCTCAATTGTTGAAAACGTCAGCTTGCGGCCCGCAGGTTGACCTTGCCTTCCGCAAGCGAGGTCAGCTTCTTGTCGACAATCTTTTCCTCATCCAGCGTCTTCTGCAGGATGCTGGCGCAATCGTTGCGTCCGAGCTGCCGCGCCCACGCGATCAGGCTGCCGTAGCGGCTAATTTCATAGTGCTCGGCAGCCTGGGCAGCGTTGATCAGGGCCGCGTCCAGCACGTTCTTGTCCTCGACCTCGCCTGCGACTTCGTCGGCTTCCTCGATGATGCCGTCGATCGCCGGGCAATCGACCGCCTTCGCCGTGGCGCCGTGCATGCGGAAGACCTCTTCGAGGCGCTGCACATGCGTCTTGGTTTCGTCGAGATGGCTCAAGAAGCCCTGTTTGAGCTGCTTGTCAGTAGCCTTTTCCGCCATTTTTGGCAGCGCTTTCACGAGTTGCTTCTCCGCATAGTAGATATCCTGCAATTGATGGATGAACAGGTCATTCATCGTCTTGATGTCTTTGGTGAAGAGTCCCATTGCGCTCCTCCTTCGTTTGGCAACGTGCGAGCGGAGGCCTTTTCCGGCCGGATGCGCGCACTTCATGTTCGATGCTGACGGGAAGCTAACCAGCCGGCAAAAAGGATGTTCCTGATGTTCCTGAAGGCCTCAAAAACGCCGCGATGGAACGGCGGAACGATCGCAAAAAGCGCTCACGGAACGGACCCCTTCGCGACTCAAAATCGTTAACGTGGCGACATATGTAGGGCGTATGACGAAGGCGGCCAACGAAGCCAAAAGCCATGCTTGTCAAGGGCTGCACAACGGCCCGGTTTTGGCTTATGGGTTTCGCGCACGGTGCTTCTAACCGTCGACTGTCACCTGTCGTGACAGGTCCCATCTTTACGTATTGCCGCCCCGCCGGGAGGATGAATGCATCGGCTGCTGACCGCGCTCGGGCGCGGCTTCAAGGAGAAGATCGGCTGGAAACGGCTAGGAATCGCTGCGAGTCTCCTGATCATAGCTCTTGCGATCACCCATCTGCTTCGCACCCTTAAGGGCGTCGATACCGGCGTTATTCTGACTGCGCTGACCGAAATCGCGCCGCATCGGATCGCGCTGGCAGCGCTATGCGTGGTGGGCGCATTTTGCACGCTGACCTTCTACGATTTCTTCGCATTGCGAACGATTGGCAAGAACCACGTGCCCTATCGCATCGCTGCAATGTCGAGCTTCACCAGCTACACGATCGGCCACAATATCGGCGCCACTGTCTTTACCGGCGGCGCGATCCGGTTCCGGATCTATTCCGACTACGGCCTGACCGCGATCGACGTCGCAAAAATCTGCTTTCTTTCGGGTCTCACATTCTGGCTCGGCAACCTGTTCGTGCTCGGCATGGGCATGGCCTGGCATCCCGAAGCAGCATCGGCCATGGACCTGCTGCCGCCGGCCATGAATCGCTTGATTGCGATCGGCTGCCTTGCCGGCATCGTCGCCTATTTCGTCTGGTTGCTGATGGGCAAGGGTCGCCGCGAACTTGGCCAAAACGGCTGGAAGGTGGTGTTGCCGTCCGCCCGGCTGACGCTGCTGCAAGTCCTGATCGGCGTCGTCGACCTGGGCTTCTGCGCCCTGGCGATGTATCTGCTGATGCCGATGACGCCGTATATCGACTTCGTTTCGCTGGCGGTGGTCTTCATCCTCGCAACGTTGCTCGGCTTTGCCAGCCATGCGCCCGGCAGCATCGGTGTGTTCGATGCCGCGATGCTGGTGGCGCTGCCGCAGTTCGGCCGGGAAGAGTTGCTGGCGACGCTGGTGGTGTTCCGGATCCTGTACTTCCTGATCCCCTTCGGCATCTCGATCTGGATCATGGGCACGCGCGAACTCTGGCTTAGCGTGTTGCAACCCTGGCTGGAACGGCGCCGGCTCGGCGAAGCCTGCACGGCCAAGGCCCGGGTACGACCACCGATCAACGGCCGGCAATCCTGAGGCCGGTAACGGCGTCGTTATCTGCAACGTCTGGTCTTTTGAGGCAGAGCTGCCCCATTCTCTTATTTCTGCCTTACCGCTAACGTCAAACGACGCCATGGCTGGAATTTTCTTACGTTCGATGATGTCGGCCGCGCTTATTGCCGGCGCGCTGCTCGGCATGTTCACGTCCGCTGCGCAGGCCCAGGGCACCGGCGGCTATAGACCGCTGCAGATTTCCTGGGAAGTGCGCAATCGCTTCCGCTTGTTCCGCGAGGAACGGGATTTTCTGCTGCACGCTGAGACCGGGCGCGGCCGCAGCGTATTGGCCGCAGAACAGGCGCTGGCGATACAAAGCGACGGCCGCGGCTGGGCGCGCAACACCGTCAACCGGCTCTGCATCGACCTAGCCGGCCGGGTCAGCGAGCCCTGCACGCGCGACAACGTCAAGGAAAGCTATCTGACGCCGATCGATCATCCGGTCGTGATCCGTCTGACCGGCCCGGTGCCGGTCGGCGCGACCTGCGCCTGGACGGTCGACGACGGCGATGGTCCGCAAACTTCAACCTTCGATTGCGCCGAACCGGTCAATCTTCGGGTCCGCTACGGCCGCACTACGGTCGTGACCGCCGACATATCCAGTTCAGAGGGCAGTCAGCGCGCCTTCACCGAGATTGCGGTGCGCGACATCTTCATCGCGGGCCTCGGCGACAGCATCGCGTCCGGCGAAGGAAATCCGGACCGCCCGGTTGCGCTCGCCGATGAAGGCTTCTGTTTCCGCTCCTATCTCGGAACGGCGGCCGCGCAATATTACCGGCCGAGTCGCGCGGGCTATAAAGGTGGGCGCGCATGCGAGGCGCCCGATTCCCTCTCCGTCTGGCAGCGGCAGAGCGCGCTGTGGTTCAATCCTGCCTGCCACCGTTCACTCTACAGCTATCAGACGCGAACTGCATTGGCGCTCGCCATCCGATATCCGCACATCGCGGTGACCTATCTGCCGCTGGCCTGCACCGGCGCCACCATTGCCGATGGCCTGTTCGGCTCGCAGCGCGCCCGCGACTGTCTGCCGTCGAAATCGGGTGGCGCGTGCCAAGGCAGCGTGAACGGGCAACTGGCCGAACTGCGGGACGCCCTCGCCGCCGCAAAACGCCGCCAGTCGGATCGCCAGCTTGATCTGGTGCTGCTGTCGATCGGCGCCAACGACATCTATTTTTCCGGCCTTGTTGCCGACGTCATCGTGGACACGGCGACCGAGCGCGTACTGTTTCGGCGCAGCGGCGTGATGGCATCGGTGGATGACGCACGCAGCGCGATGACGCGGGACCTTCCGCAAGGCTTTGCCAAGCTGCGCGAGGCGCTGAAGCCGCTGCTCGGCGGCGACCTGTCGCGGGTCGTCTACACCGCCTACGCCAATCCGACGCTGTCGAATGGCGGCGCCCCCTGCCCCGGCGGACGCGCCGGCTTTGACATTCATCCCTCCTTCAACGCCCAGCCGCAGCGGCTGGCCACGGTATCCAATTTTGTTGAAAACGAATTCCTGCCGCAGTTGAGAGCGTTGGCGCTGTGCGAGGGCGGCATCCTGTGCCGCAACCCGCCCGCCGACCGCATGACCTTCGTTGACAGCCATCAGGCCAGCTTTGCCAGCCATGGCTTCTGCGCGCGCTCCGAAAGCGATCCCGAGTTCGACCGCCAGTGCTTCTCGGCGACCGGCGACAGCTTCGATCCCGATATCGTGACGGCCGCCAACCAGCCGATGCTGTGCGGCCGCAGCGCCGGCGAATACCGCGCCTATCTGCCCCGCGCGCGCTGGATCCGCGATGCCAATGACAGCTACTTCGCGGCGATGACCTACCCGCAAGGCTTGCCGGCGTCGCAACAGCCATCCGATATCCATGACGCAACCTGGGGCGTTTTGTCGGCGGTTTATGGTGGCGCAGTGCATCCAAGCGCCGAGGGTCACGCCGCAATGGCAGATGCCGCAGTGCCGGCCGCCGCAGCGGTGCTGCAACTCGATGCGGCGGTGCCTGAAGTCACCTCGCAACCGATGCAACCGCTACCACCGGCACCGGAGGCGCCACGGCCGCCGGGCAGAGCCGGCAGACTTTGACTAGCGCGCTGGGGCGGTTGTTCCGGGGACGGTGGTTGTCTTCTTCGGCGCGGCGGGTGCCTTCGCCGGAGCCGCGGGTTGCTTTGTGACCGCGGCATGCGCCGGCAGATATTTTGCGATGACAGCGGGATCGACCTGCGCCAACGCCGTGTCGGGCAGACGCGTCCAGACCTCATCCTTGCCGAACAGCGAGATGCCGAGATAGCCGCGCATCGTCAGCGTCTGGCCGTCGGGGCTGAGCGTCATCTTGGCCTTGTAGATCTTGCCGTCGCGCGGATCGAGCACGTTGCCGTTCTCATACTTCAGTCCCTCGCGCTTCATGTCCCGGATAAAGGAGAGCCCGAGCCACGGTGCATCCTTCCGATCGTCGGTGCATTTCGAGCAGATCGGATTGGGAGGATCGCCGGGTTCGGAAAAGAGCTTGGCGAACGCGCCTTCGTAGGTGCCGTTGCGATCGACCACCAGGAACCATCCGACCGGCTTGCCCTTCTCGACCTTCTCCCACAGCCCGGCCGCGGAAGGTTCCGCCGGCTGCGCGGTGAGTTCACCGGCAAATGCGAGGCCAATCACGATCGGGAGTATCAGTTGAAATCCGGCCAACTTGCGCATCGTCGTCACCTGATCAATTCCCAAAATGAATGGCCGTAGACTAAGGCCATTTCGCGGACGGTGCCAGTGACGATCGTCGCCCCCGGCGCGCGCCGAACCACCATCTTTTGGGATTCAGTTGACCCCGAGCTTCTTCTGCAGGCTCGACGACGAGGTGGTGTACTGGAACACCAGCCGCTTGTCCGGATACACGTAGCGGTGCGCCTTCTGTGCCATCAGCGCGCCCTCGTGGAATCCGGACAGGATCAGCTTGAGCTTTCCCGGATAGGTATTGATGTCGCCGATCGCGAAGATGCCGGGAATGTTGGTCTCGAACGCCGCGGTATCGACCGGCACCAGATTGTTCTCGAGCGCGACACCCCAGTTCGCCACCGGACCGAGCTTCATGGTCAGCCCGAAGAACGGCAGCATCGTATCGCATTCGATCTTCGAGATCGCGTTGTCGTTGCCTTTCATCGTGGCTGCCGAAAGCCTGCCGCCCTCGCCTTCGAGCGCGGTGACCTGACCGATCTTGAGGTCCATCTTTCCGGCAGCCACCAGCGCACGCATCTGCTCGACGCTGTGGGGCGCAGCGCGGAATTCGTCGCGCCGGTGCAACAGCGTCACGCGCTTGGCGAGCGGATGCAGATTGAGCGTCCAGTCGAGTGCGGAATCGCCGCCGCCGACGATCAGGATGCTCTTGTCGCGGAACTGCTCCATCTTCCGCACGGCGTAGAAGACCGAAGTGCCTTCATAGGCTTCGATGCCCGGCACCGGCGGGCGCTTCGGCTGGAACGAGCCGCCGCCCGCGGAAATCACCACCACCTTGCACTCAAACACCTTGCCGGCATCGGTCGTCACGCGAAAGAGGGGATCGCCGATCTTCTCGATCGTCTCCACCATCTCGTTGAGATGGAAGGTTGGGTGGAACGGCTTGATCTGTTCGAGCAGCGCGTCGGTGAGGCCCTGCCCGGTGACGAAGGGAATGCCGGGAATGTCGTAGATCGGTTTTTCCGGATAGAGCTCGGCGCATTGTCCGCCGATCTTGTCGAGGATGTCGACCAGATGCGTCTTCATGTCCAACAGGCCCAGTTCGAAGACGGCAAACAGGCCGCACGGACCCGCGCCAATAATCAGCACATCGGTTTTGATCGCTTCGCTCATGTCAGCTTCTTTTCGGTTGAACCTGGCGGGAAGGCCGCACCTGTCTAGCCAACGCCGCGGCATCAGGAAAGCCATAATATGGCGTTCGCCATGGCGGCAACCCCTTGCCGTCACTCAACAACTGGGCTGTAAGGAAACGAGATTTTCGGAGATGGCCCCGTGAATGCCCCCTTGCGTCCCGATGCGACCCTGCGTCTGGAAGATTTTCCCTATCGCCTGTCGGACAATGTCAGATTTGCCGACCTCGATCCCAACCAACACGTCAACAATGCGGTTTACGCAACCTATTTCGAAACCGGCCGCGTTACGTTGATGAAGGATCCCGGCTATGGGCTGATGCCCGACGGGTTTGCCTGGATCATGGTCCGGCTCGACATGCATTTCCGCGCCGAATTGCGCTGGCCCGGCACGATCGAATTGGGATTGGGCGTCGTCAAGTTCGGGCGAACTTCCGTCACCTTCGATCAGGTGGTATTCTCCGAAGGCAAATGCGTTGCGTCAGCGCAATCGGTATCGGTGCTGCTCGACGAAGCCACGCGCAAGCCGACAGCATTGACGCCAGAGATCCTCGCAAATTTCCAGCGCTGGATTCGCAGCGGCGCAAACTCTTTATGACGCGCGCAGCGATGTTGGCGACAGATCTTTCCCGAATATCTTTGCGTGAGCTCGCAACGGCCTTCGCCGTCTCGCCAAGGGAAGCCTTCGCGTATCGCGGCGGCCGCCGCTCGGCGCATGAACCGGCGAAGGCTGCCCTCGCCGCCTGCGCGAATACGCACCCGTTTGCGCTATATGCGGTCGACGACCATCTCGCGGAGACCGCGAATGCCGGATCGCGCTGAAGTCATTTGGGACCTCAGGCCTGCCGCTCCGGTGTCGACACCACGAGGCCGTCGAGATCGTCGCTCACCTTGATCTGGCAGGAGAGCCGCGAGTTCGGCCGCACGTCGAAGCCGAAATCCAGCATGTCTTCCTCCATAGGAGTCGGAGAGCCGACTTTCTCACGCCATGCTTCGTCGACATAGACGTGGCAGGTCGCGCACGCGCAGGCGCCACCGCATTCGGCTTCGATGCCCGGAATGGCGTTGCGAATCGCGGCTTCCATCACGGTCGCGCCGTTCTCGACTTCAATGGTTCGTTTTTCGCCCGTGTGGTCGATAAAGTGGATTTTGGCCATGATCGCTCGTGCTGCCGGAATATGTGAGGAGGTCCCGGCAGTCCTATAACGGGTCGATCCGCACAGCGCCAGCGGTCGGGCGAAAACCTGAGGCAGCATTTTACGGGGATTTTGGCCGTTCGGGCCTGCTTTCCGCTCAGGAACGGCGCAAAACTGCCTCGATAGCGGAGCGCGCCTCGGCAACCGCCTCGGCGAGCTCGGCGAGGGCAACGGACGTATCGAAGCCACGGCCGATGACCGTCTCCAGCCGCGTTGCGGCATCGGCAACAGCAAACGCACCGATGGCGCGGGCCGAACCCTTGAGCGTGTGCGCAAGCGCGCTCGCATCCGCAGGCATGGCGGCAAGCGCGTGCACGAGCCTTGCCGATTGGGCCGAGAACATCGTCAACACCTCGTGCTCGATACTGGCATCGCCGAGCGTCATGCGCGTAAGATGGTCGAAATCGATCGGCCCGTGGCCGGGAGCCAGCGGCGGCGATGGCATCCATTGTACCCGTTCAAGATGAAGCGGCATGACCTCTGGCCCGGATCGCCCCGCCGCACCGATTCTCGGCGGGACACTCTGCGTCAGCCAACCACGACATCGGTTAACGGAACGTTCTCCGAATGCGCCGCAACTTCGCCTTGTTTTTGACAAAAATCTGTCTTGATCGACAACCCAGCTCCAGAAATTTGTGTATCCTTAAGGCTTTAAGGAACAAAGCTGTTAACGATGATTAAGAAAGTCTTAATCGCGGCCATTTCATTCGTATCGCTCAACCAATAGGATGTTTGCGGATGTGGCGGACAAGCTGCCGGCGGGGCACGCTTGCGGTCCGCGGGGGTTTATGAATCCAGCTTCGAGCTTGCGGGGTTTTTGCAAGAACGGCTGGGCGCGTAAAGTTAAGAGGGCTCGGACTGACATGGCGAACAATCCGAAGAAGGTAAAAGATCCCACTGAAGTCGCGCTCTCCGCCATTCAGGAAGCGCTCAACATCAGCGATACCACCGTCGACCCCAGCCGAAATTCGATCAGCGGTGAACTCCCCCCGCCAACCATGCCCTCCGGCGCGCCCGCCTATTCCGGAGCACCGTTCGACACGCGCCCCAGTGCCGAGCGGCCGGCGTTCGATCAGATCGAAGAGCCGCGCGGCCCCCGCCGCGCCGCCAATGACGATCGCGAAACCATCGGACAACTTCTGCAGGCGATCCAGAAGAACCAGCCTGCACGCAGCGTCTACATGCTTGCCGCCGCGTTTAGCGGCGTCTGGCTGCTCGGTTGCGGCCTTCTGACCGTCAGCTTCCTGTCGTCTCTGCAGGCGGCGATCGGACAGAGCGGCGGCATACTGGTGCTCGCCGGACTTGCGGCATTGTTCTTCGCGCCGGTCCTGTTGTTCTATTTTCTCGCCAGCCTCGCCTGGCGCGGCCAGGAAATGCGGATGATCGCGCAGTCGATGGCGCAGGTCGCGATCCGCTTCTCCGAGCCCGAAGGCGCGGCCGCCGATTCCATGGTGACCGTCGGTCAAGCGATCCGCCGCGAGGTCGCAGCAATGGGCGACGGCGTCGAGCGTGCGATTGCGCGCGCCGGCGAACTGGAAACGCTCGTTGCCAATGAAGTCGCAGCACTCGAGCGCGCCTATTCCGACAACGAAGTGCGTATCCGCGCGCTGCTGCAGGACATCGCCCATCAGCGCGACAATCTGGTCGGTCAGGCCGAGCAGGTTCGCAGCGCCATCTCCGGGGTCCAGATCGATCTGCGCCACGACATCGCGCTGATCTCCGACGCGATTGCCTCGCGCGTCGACGAGGTCGCAAAAAGTATTACCGGCGCGCTGGAAGAGCGCGGCCAGCACATCACGAGCGCGTTGAGCCATGCTGGCGACAATATGATTCTCGCGCTCGGCGAGCGCGGCGGCGACCTGCTCGACCGCCTGGAAGAAGCCAGCGCCGAGACCACGCGCGCGGTGCTCGATGCGTCCGAACGGCTGACCACCAGCCTCAACTTCAAGACCGGCCACGTCCACGACGAGTTCGTCGATCTCGCCGATCGCGTCCACGAGGTACTGAATGAACGCATCGACCGCATCACCAGCGAATTCGAACAGCGATCATCGACTATCGTCGACGGCATCTCCGACCGCACCGAGCAGGTCCACGATTCCCTGAAGAATTCTTCCGATTCGCTCTTGCTCGAACTCGAGCTGCGCTCGGGCGATCTCGTCAACAAGATCGACGAGGCCGGCAACCGACTGGCGAGCCGCATCCTCACCTCCGGCGACAAGGCCAGCGACGCGCTTGATGTCACGGTGAACAACCTCGTCGCCAAGGTAATCAGCCAGACCGAAAACGCGCACGACAGCCTCGCGCTGCAGATGAGCGCCTATGAGGAACTGGTGAAGAATCAGGGCTCGGAGCTTGCGGAAAAGTTCGCTCGCGACAGCGGCACGCTGGGCGCGCTGATCACGCGCCACATCTCCGAGTTCGACCGCACCGTCAAAACCTTCGGTGGCGAAATCGTCGAGCGCATGGGCCAGCGGACCCAGGAGATATCGGACAGCCTGAAGAATTACGTCGATACTTTCGACACCCGCCTGGTATCGAACAGCGGCGAGATCACCGCTTCCCTCGATCAGCGGCTGCTGCAGTTCGAAACCCAGCTCGGCACCCGCGTCACCGGTCTAGACGCCTCGCTCGACCACAAGATCAAGTCGTTCGACGAGACTATCGACAGCCGCCTGAAATCGCTGGAGACGACGTTCGATAGCCGCGCGCAATCGGTCACCGAAACGATCGACAACCGCCTCAGCACGCTGACGGGATCGCTAACGGACGGTGCGGCGCAGGCGATCCAGTCGATCGACCAGCGCCTCACTCTCCTCACCTCCTCGCTCACCGAGGGGACCGCGCAGGCGATTGCAGCCGTCGATCAACGCATTGCCAGCGTCTCCGAAACCATCGACGGGCGCACATCCTATCTGACCGACACCATCCAGGCGCGTTTCCAGGAAATCCACCAGGGCATTGAGACGCGGGTCGGCGACCTCACCAGCGGCATCGAAACCCGGGTTGGCGCCCTTGCCAGCGGCCTCGAGACTCGGGTCGGCGACCTCGCCAGCGGCCTCGAGACCCGCATCGGCGGCATCGCCGGCGACATCGACACCCGCGTTGCGCAATTCGAGGATCTGCTCGGCTCGCGGATCGAGGCCGTGGCCGGCCGGATCGAAAGCAGCGGCCGCCAGGCCAGCGAAGACCTGATGTCGCGCTCCGAGATGCTGTCCTCCGCCATCAGGTCGCATGTCGAGGACGCCGAGCGTTCGCTGACCAACCTCGTGGTCAATACTTCCGAGACCATCCAGACCGGCGCGCGCAGCGCGCAGCAGGCGCTGCTGACGGTTTCCTCCGACGTCGGCGCGCAGTTGAAACTGACGTCGGCCGAGGTCGAAACCGCCCTCACCGCTGTCGGCACCAGTGCCGCCAACTCGATCCTGACCAGCGCCAAGGATGCCCAGACCACGCTGGTGTCCGCATCCTCCGAGGCAGCCTCGCAGATCAAATCTCTCGCCGCCGATGTCGAGCGCACCCTCTCGGCCGCAGGCGACGCCACGGCCGCGTCGGTTCTCGCCGGCGCGCGCGAGGCGCAGACCACACTGGTGACCGCATCCACAGACGCCGCAAGCCAGGTCAAGTCGCTCGCAGCCGATGTCGAGCGTTCGCTGTCGGCCGCCGGCACCGCGACCGCCGAAGCCGTCACCGCCGGTGCCCTCGCCGCACAGAGCACGCTGGTCGCCGCCTCGACCGAGGCAGCCAATCATGTCAAATCGCTCGCGGCCGACGTCGAGCGTTCGCTCTCGATCGCCGGAACAGCGACCGCCGAGGCAATCACAGCGGGCGCCCGCGAGGCCCAGAATACCCTCATGAGCGCGTCCGCCGACGCATCGAGCCAGGTCAAGTCGCTCGCCGCCGACGTACAGCGCTCGCTCTCGATGGCCGGCAACGCCACCGCCGAGTCGATCACGACGGGCGCACGCGAAGCCCAGAACGCGCTGATCACGGCATCCACCGAAGCCGCCAACCATGTCAAGTCGCTGGCGATCGATGTCGAGCGCACGTTGACAGCGGTCGGCGCCGACACCGCAACTTCCCTCCTCGGAAGCGCGCGCGAAGCACAGAACTCGCTGGCCGCGACCTCTGCGGACGCCGCGAACCAGATCAAGACGATCGCCGCCGAAATGGAGCGGTCGCTCGGCGTCGTCACCGCCAGCACGACCGACACCATCCAGACCACCGCGCAGAACGCACAGAGCGCGCTGGTCGCCGCAACGAACGAGGTCAGCTCCAAGTTCAAGTCGACCTCGACCGATATCGAACGTTCGGTGCTGGCCGCGAGCAGCAATTTCGGCTCGACGATGACCGGCAAGACCGACGAAATCGTCACCTATGTTCAGCAGCAGACCGACCGCCTGGCGCAGATCGTTGACAGCCGCCGCGGTGCGCTGGTCGAAGCGCTCAGCAGCAGGACAACGCAACTGACGACCGACATCGACCGCGTCACCGCCGACGCCTTGAAATCGATCGAGACCCGCGGCCAGGCGTTCTCGCAATCGATGTCGACCCACGGCTCGGAAGTCGCGCGCACGATCACCACCGCGGGCGACCTCGCCACCGGCGCGGTAGCCAAATCGCTGAAGGATCTCGAACAGGCGTCGCGCGCGGCCATCGATCAGTCGCGCCAGGTGTCGATCGCCGCCGTCACCGAAATGCAGGAGACCAGCAAGATTCTGCGCACCGACACCGTGGCGCTGTTCGAGCGGCTGCGTGAAGGCAACATCCTGCTGCAGGAAGTGCTGACCGGAGCCCACGACAACCTCAACTCGCTGGAGCGCGCGCTCGTGACCCGCGTGGCCGACTTCGTGTCCGCGATGAACGACGTCACCGCCCGCAACGGCGTCGCCACCCAGACCCTGGAGGACCAGCTCACCGTCTTCAACAGCAAGACGACGAAGGCGCTGGAAGACCTCGGGGCACTGTCGAGCGAGTTCGAGAAACACGGCAAGGAGCTGGTCGAGGCTGCCGGCGCCGTCGAACAGGCCAACCGCTCCACCACGGAGTCGGTCGCCGACCGCAAGTCGCAGCTGGAATCGCTGGTGACCACCATCGACCTGCGCACCACCGACCTCGATCAGCGCCTGTCGCGCTTCACCGGCCTGCTCGACGAATCGCTCGCCGCGGCCGAGGAGCGCGCCCGCGACATCGCGCGTGTGGTCGCGGAAACGGCTGGCGCCGGCTCGGCTGCCATCAGCCGCCAATTCGAAGCGGTGCGCGCGGCGGCCGAGAACGAGCGGCAGCAGACACTCGATGCGATGAACGACTTGTACCAGCAGAGCACCCAGGAAACGGATGCGATGTTCAAGCAGTCGACCGAGAAGTTCGCTGCGATGGTGCAGTCCATGAAGCAGATGGCGGCCGAGATGCATCAGGAGCTCGAGGCGACGCGCAACGAGCTGCGCCGCGGCGTGCTCGAAATGCCGCAGGAAGCCGCCGACAACACCGCCCAGATGCGCAAGGTGATCGTCGACCAGATCGAGGCGCTCGCTGAACTCAACCGCATTGTCGCCCATCACGGCCGCGGCCTCGATGTCGTGACCGCCGGCCGCGCCACCGTGCAGCGCCAGGAAGAGCCGGTAATGGCGGCCGCCGGCAGTCGCAATGAGGTGCGGATGCGCGATGCCGGCAGTGCTTCCACCCTGCCGCCGCCGGACCTCGGCATGCCGATGCCGATGCCGGCGCAGCGCCGTACCGAAGCCCCGCCTGTCGCGCCGGCCGGTCAAGACGCTGGACGCGACGGGTGGCTTTCCGACCTGCTCCACCGCACTGATGCAAACGCCGGACAGGCTCCTCGGGGCCGCGCCCCCCAGAACGCTGCCAATCCTCTGGAGTCGCTGTCGCTTGACATCGGCCGACTGATGGATCGCAACCTCGCCGCCGAAATGTGGGATCGCTATCAGCGTGGCGAGAGCAAGGCGTTCTCTAAGCGCCTCTACACGCCGGCCGGCCAGAAGGCGTTCGACGAAGTCTCACGCAAATATCGCGCCGACCGCAGCTTCAAGCAGACGGTCGACCGCTATATCGCCGAGTTCGAACGGCTGCTCGACGAAGTCGCGCGCGAGGATCGTGGGCCGCAGGCGCTGCGCGGCCATCTCACCTCTGAGACCGGCCTCGTCTATACCCTGCTTGCGCACGCAGCGGGGCGGCTCGGGTGAGCAGCGATGGCGAATAGCGAATGGAAAGCGGAGGCCCTCGCGGCCTCCGTTTTGTTTTGAAGCCCTGCGCCTCAACGCGTTGACGATCGTGCGAAGTGAGGTCTAGCAATTCCGCTAGCCAAGATCGTCATTGCCAGGAGCCAACGGGTCGCGCGAATGTGCGCCTCATGACAGGCTCCGCGACGAAGCAATCCATGCCTCCGGAAGTGACGAAATGGATTGCTTCGCGGAGCCTGTCATCCGGCGGCGCTTCGCTCCGATCGGGTGGCTCGCAATGACGCCGCTCGCAGCAATTCTATTCGCTATTCGCCAATCACTGCCGCTTCTGCCCGTTCGGCGCCCTCGGCGGTGGTACGGCCGGCGGCGGCGCGGCCGGTGGCGGCGGCGCGGCTGCCTGGCTGCTGCTTCCGCCGCCGAAGATCACCCGGGTCGGGTTACGGTCGAAATTGTTCACGGCGCGGCTGATATCGGACAGGGTGCGACGGCCATCGGCCATCAGCGCCCCCGACCGCTTATCAAAATCCTCAGCCAGCTCACGGATCGACTTGATCATCAGGTTCAACTCGCCGCCGGCGACGCCCCCCGCGATCGTGTTCAGCCCCAGCATGAGACTGTCGGCCTTGCCCATCACGCCGTCGACCCTGAGCATAACGTTGTCGATCTTCTCGGAGTTGCGCGCGAGCGCAGCCGTGAAGGTTTCGAGGTTTCGCAGCGAGTTCTTCACCGATTCCTGGTTGTCGGCAACGAGTCGGTTGACGTTTTGCAGCGTGGCACGGATGGATTCCGTCACGTCCTGCAGTGCGCTCGGATCGGCGGTCAGCATTGGCACCCCGTCCTCGTCGAGCGGCACGGCAGGTGCGGACTCTTCACCACCCTTCAGCGAGATCGCGGCGACGCCGGTCAGGCCCTGGAATTCGAGACCGACGAGCGTATCTTTGCGGATCGGAGCGTTGTTCTCGACCATCGCCAGCGCGACCACCCGGCGTGGGTTGTCGAGTTTGACCGAGACAACCTCACCTATCCGGATACCGTTGAAGTTGACGCTGCCACCGTTGCGGAGGCCGGATGCCGGACCTTCGAACACGATGCGGATCGGGCTGCGCAGCTTGGTGGCATGCAGGCTCTGAAACCACAACACAAAGCCGAACGCCGCCGCAATCACAGCAAGCGTGAAGGCCCCAATCAGGACGTAGTTCGCCCGCGTTTCCATAACTCAAAGTACTCCGAAATCTAGGTCCACTTCGGCGTTGCCGATGGACCCGCCATTATCTCATGTTTGAGCATGATCTGATCCGAAAACCGATCACACCTTTGGGGGCCATGCTCTAGCCCATCACAGCGCGGGCGCGTTTGCCGTGAAAATATTGCCTCAGCCAGGGATGTTGTGAGGCCTGCATGTCGGCAATCGATCCTGCGG
Source organism: Bradyrhizobium archetypum (assembly GCF_013114835.1). Classification (GTDB taxonomy): domain Bacteria; phylum Pseudomonadota; class Alphaproteobacteria; order Rhizobiales; family Xanthobacteraceae; genus Bradyrhizobium; species Bradyrhizobium archetypum. The sequence goes on from NZ_JAAVLW010000001.1 coordinate 439,422, forward strand.
CAATGATCTTGCCGTTCCCTAAAACCGCGATGCGATCGCAGGCCGTATAAAGGCTGTCGAGATCATGGGTTACCATGAAAACCGTCAGACCCAAAGTACGCTGCAGGGTGCGCACCAACTCGTCGAAATCCCCGGCGCCGATCGGATCGAGCCCGGACGTCGGCTCGTCCAGGAACACCAGTTCGGGATCAAGCGCGAGCGCGCGCGCCAGTGCGACGCGCTTGATCATGCCGCCGGACAGTTCGGACGGATAGCGGTCCGCGACTTCGGGCCGCAGCCCAACCATGCCGAGCTTGGCCACCATGATCTCGTCGAGCAGCCGCTGCGAGACCTTGAGATATTCGCGTACCGGAAACTGGATGTTCTGCCGCACCGTGAGCGAGGAAAACAGCGCGCCCTGCTGAAACAGGATGCCCCAGCGGCGCTCGACGCCGCGGCGCTCCGCTGCACTCGCCGCATCAAGATCGACGCCGAACACCTCGATGCGTCCACTGAGCTTGGGCACAAGACCGATGATCGTGCGCGTCAGCACCGACTTGCCGGCACCTGATGGGCCGACGAATCCGAGAATCTCGCCGCGCTTGACGTCAAGGTTGAGCCCGTCGAGCACCCGTGTCTTGCCGAACTGCACGGTGATGTCGCGAACCCGGATGATGGCGTCGGAAGTCTCGCCCACCATAATTACATTCCGATCGATGCAAAGAAGATAGCGAACACCCCATCCATCACGATCACGAAGAAGATCCCCTTCACCACTGAGGACGTGGTGTGCTGCCCGAGCGACTCGGCGCTGCCCTGCACGGCCAGTCCCTCGACGCAGGCGACGATGCCGATGACAGCCGCCATCACCGGCGCCTTGATCAGGCCGACGACGAAATGATCGATCGAGATGGCATCGCGCAGCCGCAGCAGGAAAGCTTCGGGCTCGACGCCGCCATAGAGCCACGCCACCAGCCCGCCGCCGTAAAGCGCGGCCATCGCGCCGAGGAACGCCAATATCGGCAATGCCAGCACCAGCGCCAGCATCCGCGGCAGGATCAAAACTTCGATCGGATCGAACCCCATGGTGCGCAGCGCGTCGATCTCCTCGCGCATCTTCATCGAGCCGAGTTCGGCGGTGTAGGCCGAGCCCGAGCGGCCCGCCACCATGATCGCCACCAGCAGCACGCCGATCTCGCGCAGCACCAGCACGCCCAGCATGTCGACCACGAAGATATCGGCGCCGAACCTGCGGAAATGGAAAATGCCCTGCTGCGAGATGATGCAGCCGATCAGGAAGGTGATCAGCACCACGATCGGCACCGCGCGCCAGCATACCTGCTCCATATGGTGGATGGTCGAGGTCAGCCTGAAGCCGCGCGGGCGAATAACGACGTGGCCGGTTGCGGCGAGCACCGCGCCGAGCATGTCGACCAACCCGATCAACGTCCCGCCGATGCCGGCGACGCTGCGGCCGACCTGCTCCAGCATGCCCGTGATCGTTACCCGGTCGGTCTCGATGATCGGCTCGGCCTTCACGCGGCGCACCTCGTCGACCAGGCTCGAATAATTGGCCGAGAGCCCGGCGATCCGGGCCTCGACCCCTCCCCGGGTCAGGCTGCGGCGCAGCCGCTCGATCAGCCAGGCGCCGAACGTGTCGAGCTTCGATACCCGCGAAACGTCGATAAAGATGTTGGGCCCGGTGCCGCTGAGCTTCTCGGCATCGGCCACCATTCGTTCCAGCACCGGGGCAAAGCGTGCCGTCCAGGGGCCGGCCGCGCACAGCGCCAGCGCGTTGTCCCTGGCCATCCGCTCCAATGTCGGCTCGCCGCTCAAAATGCCCACCCCTTGGCCGACATACCCGCGTAAACCGCTCGGGTTCCGCACGCCGTGCCGCCTTGTCGAATCCGCCCCTAACCAGCCATACTTGGTAGCGGCGGGCAAGCTTACGGTTCACAAAATTTGCCAGATTTTAAAATGACTTCCAGCCTATCTCGAAAGCTTGCCGTCAGCATCGAACGCTGGCCCATCGCAGGCGCTTTCACCATCAGCCGCGGCGCGAAAACCGAGGCCGTGACCGTCGTTGCGACCGTGAGCCAGGGCGACCAGACTGGGCACGGCGAATGCGTGCCCTACCCGCGCTATGGCGAGACCCCGAAAGCGACATTGGAAGCGCTCAAGGCGATGCAGGAGCCGCTCGCCAACGGAATGGACCGTATCGCCCTGCAGACGGCCATGCCCGCGGGCGCTGCCCGGAACGCACTTGATTGCGCGCTCATGGACCTCGAGGCCAAGACTTCCGGCATGCGGGTCTGGACCCTGCTCGGCCGGCAGCCGCCGCGCCCCTGCACGACGGCCTTCACGATCTCGCTTGGGACGCCGGAAGCGATGGCCGCGGCAACCTCCAAGGCTGCGCATCGGCCGTTACTGAAGATCAAGCTCGGCGGCGACGGCGATGACGAACGGATAGTGGCGGTACGCGAGGCCGCCCCCGAATCCGAACTGATCGTTGATGCGAACGAGGCCTGGACGCCGGATGACCTCGAATACAACCTCGCGGCCTGCGCCAACGCCGGGGTCACGCTGGTCGAGCAGCCGCTGCCGGCCGGGCGGGATGAGGTGCTGACGCGGATCAAGCGCCCAATCGCGGTCTGCGCCGACGAAAGCGTGCACGACCGCGCGTCATTGGAGGGCCTTCGCGGTCGCTACGACGCCGTGAATATCAAGCTCGACAAGACCGGCGGGCTGACGGAGGCGCTCGCAATGGCGCATGCAGCGCAAGCGCTCGGCTTTGAAATCATGATCGGCTGCATGGTCGCCACCTCGCTGGCGATGGCGCCGGCCATGCTGCTCGCACAACAGGCCAGGTTCGTCGATCTGGACGGCCCTCTGTTGCTGGCGCGCGACCGGGATAGCGGCCTGCGCTACGACGGCAGCCTGGTCTATCCGCCGGAAGCCGCATTGTGGGGCTGATGCGAGAGCCGATCCCGCGCCAGCCAGATCACCAACCCGCCGAGAGCGGCCATTACCGCCATCGCGTAATAGATGCCCTGTCCCCAGGTCTCGTAGATCGTGCCTGATGCAACCGATGCGAGGCCGGAGACAATGCCGCCGCAGGCGGTCAGATAGCCCTGGGCACGCGCCATCACATGGCCGGGCACGTGCTTCAGCATCAATCCCATGATGCCGACCTGTGTCAGGCCGAAGCTCAGCGCATGCGCGAGCTGGACGATCGCAAGGATCGCGAGCGGCAGGTCCTGCGCCGTTAACACCCAGCGTGTGGCGGCGCTCAGCGCCGCGATCACCACCAGCATCGATGGCTGCAGCGTGAACCGCGGTGACAGCGCAAACAGCACGATCTCGGCAATCACACCCAGCACCCACAGAACCGCAATCGTCAGCCCGTCGAAGCCCGCCTGCTGCCAGGCAATCGACGCGAAAATGTAGTAGGCGGCATGGCTGCCCTGGATCAGCGCCGATGCCACGATGATCGCGATAAAGCCGCCGTCGCGCAGCAATGCGCTCGCGCCCCCGGTGACCGGGCGGGCGCTCTTGGCCTCGTCCAGCGGCTCCAGCGCGAGGCTGGCGAGCGCCCCGATCGCGGCCGAGCCGGCAATGATCCAGATCAGATTTCGAGCAGCGATGAGGTCGAGCAGCAGGCCGCAGACCAGCGCGCCGAGGACGAAGGCGGCCGAGCCCCATAGCCGCAACGGCCCGTAGTTGAGTCCATAGCGCTTCACGCCGCGCAACGCATAGGCATCCGTGAGCGGTACCATGGGCGTCCACAGGCAGCAGGTCACGGCGTAGATCAGGAACACCAGCGGCGGCAAATGCTGGGTCCCCAGCACGGAAAAGCCCAAGGCGGTGGCGAAGGCGGTCACAATGATGCCCCCGCGCAAGGCGTGGCGCCGTTCCGCCAGTTCCGTCACCAGCGGGAGCACCGTAAACCGGGTCACCGGAGGCACGGCCGTAATCAGCCCGATCCAGAACGCGTCGATCCCGACCGCCTTCAGCCAAACCGTGAAAAACGGCAGATGAGTGCCGCTCATGCCGAACAGCGTGCCGTAGAATAGCGCCACCCGCGCCGCGAAACGGCCGGATGCGGCTTGAGAAGCGATGGGGATTTGTGATTCGCTTGGCATCAATCCCATTGCGATTCGGGCAATATCGTGTTGTTTCGTTATCGCAACGCGCGCTGATTTGCGCGAAGAGTTTGACATGGCCGACGAAGCATTCGCCCTTTCGCCGATCTCAGCACGCGCCACGCTGCCGAGCGAGGAGGACTATGCTGCAATCGCCGAAGCCTTCATGGAGACTTCGCGCGGCCGCTGGTTCCTAACCGAATACGCCAAGCGCAACCGCAACGCCGACACCCGCATGGTGCTGGATGCGGTGGCACGGATCGAGCAAAGCCTTTCCGCCCAGCGGGAAGAGACCCTGCAGCGGGAAGCAGCCCTGCAACGGGAGGAAGGCCTCTCGGCGCAGCAGGCGGCGGAGGCCATCGCTGCGGCTGCGGCGGCACAAGACCGCCTGACCGAGGCGCTCGCGGCCATCCGCGGGGCGGTCGACGCGGCCGAGGAATCGGCGGTCGAGGCGATCGACAGCCTCGCGCTGGAGCAGCGACTGGCACCAGTCCGCAAGGGCGCGCGCGTGCTGCGGGAAATCGCCTGGCGGTTGCGGGAAATCGGCAATGACGGGCGAATCTGCGATTTGATCGATTCGCAGGTCACCGTCATCGAAAAGGGCACCGAACAGTTCTCCTCCGAAGAGGCGCGAGTGGCCCTGCGTGCGGCCTTTGCCGCCCTCCAGGGCCGGCTTGTGGAATTCGGCGATGACACTTCGCCGCCGCCGGTGATCGACCCCGAGGCGGCGCCCTTCCCGGCCATGGAGGAAATGCCGGCGGCGGAGACCGTCGAGACATTCCGGACGCGGGATGCTGCCGAGGCGCCGTCCGCCCCGATGGCAGCGCCCGCCGAGGCTACGTTTGCCGCGGCGGAAGCCGTGTTGGCGGAAGCGGAAACCGCGCCCGCCCCCGAGCTTTCCGCAGCGCCTGCTGCAGCCCAGGAAGCCGCGGCCCAAAACATCGCAGCGGCGGTTCAAGACACCGCGTCTCAAGACGACGCAGTCCAGGACAATTCAGCCGAAAACGCTGGCGCGCAGGACGAGGCGGTCCTCGACATGATCGCGATGGAAATGGGTGCGCCCGACCCGATCAGCGACGACGAGATCGCCGAAGCGGCAGCCGAGCAAGCCCGTTTGGCGGAAGCTGCGCCGATTGCCGCCGAGATCGTCGCCGAAGCGCCTGAACCGGTCGCCGCACAGGCACCACCACCTGTTCAACCGCCCCCGCCATCCGCCGCAGCAGCGGCGCCTGCGCCGGCCGTGGAAATGTCCCTCGGCTCGACGCTCATTGCGAGCGGCATGCTGCGCAAGCCGGTTATGGCGGCGAACGACCCGCTGGCGCCGATCCGCCGCATGAGCCAGGCCGAGAAGATCGCGTTCTTCTCGTAAGGGATGCCGTGCTGCGGTCTCAGGCGCTCCGGCTTCAGAACGCGTCGCAGCTTTTGTTGCACGTGCGAATAATTCCCTTTCCGGTTGATTCGCCTTCTACAACCTCGGCCTCTACCGCACCGGATCGACGAGGAGGCCGAGCAGAACCTGCAGATGTGGTCCTTGATGCTATGCAGCTTCGACGGCGCAGGTGAGGGCCTGATGCTTGGGCCGGACGCCCGACCTGGCCGACCGCAAACTCGACCTGATCATGGCCGGCGATCTCGGGACTGGGAGACGCTGACCAAGATCGTCCCCAAACTCGGCGACCGCAGCTATCGGGGCGCATCCCAAGGTGTCGCGGCGCCACGCGAGCCGTATCACCCATCGACAGCGACGCCATGGTCCGCGCCGATGTCGACCGCGAGAGCATCGGACGACTGCCGATGTCGGTGACCATGCTGCTGTTTCACCTCAAAGTCGCGGCATGGCAGCGGCCGGCGTGGGGCGGATCAACATCACATGCCAATGCGCATCGATCAGGCCCGGCATCAGCACGCGTCCGCCGCCGTCAAGCATAATTGTTTGCCCGGAGTCGCTTGTCGCCGTCACTGGCGAGATCTTCTCGATCTTGTTGCCATTGACCAGAACATTGGATGGTGCGGAAAGCGCCTCGCTTCTTCCGTCGAAAATGCGGACGTTCTGAAAAAGTACGGCCGCCCCTTGCTGCACTTGCGCGGGGAGCGGCGCTGTCATGAAGCTCAACGCGATCGCCGCTGCTGCGATATGGACGACTCGACAGCAACTTGTTTGGGACACAGGCCTACCTCCGCGTCATGCGCCGGTTGACAAGGATGCACCGCGCACCACGTCAGGCCCGGCTGGCACAAAGTCAGCTACGTGCCGCTTACCGCCACCGGCGACCTCCACGCATAGGCCAGCCACCCGATGCCATGCGAGATCAGGTCGACGCCGAGTAGGAATCCGAGGACCCACAATCCGGTCATCGGAAATCCGGTCAGAATGACGAAACCGGCTGCGACGCCAAACACGCCGGACAGCAGCATGATCCAGCCCGCCTCCCGCCAATGGGTGACACCGAGCAGGATGCGAACGAAGCCGGAAACCACAAGCACCAGACCTAGGACATAGGTGAGGATCAGCGCACTGGCGACCGGCTGGCTCACCAGCACAATGCCAAAAGCGATGTACAGGATGCCGAGGATCACCTGCCATACGAACCCGCCCCACCCCTTAGTCCAGAACGCATGGACGACCTCGAACGCGCCGGCGATGATCGATACCCAGCCGATGAAGATGGTGCTGATGAGGGTGACCAGCATGATGTCGCCGAGAACCAGAATTCCCGCCGCAATCATGACGAGCCCAAGCAGAACACAGATCCAGAACGGCGGCGCCGGCAAACTTCCGACACTCGTTCGCGAACTGCTGTCATATGTCGTCATGTGATTCTCCTCGCTTCAGATCTCACCGCGTCGAGTTCCGCTATGTCCATCGCCAGCCGCACCGGCGACGACCGCGATGCCACCAGCAGACCCAACGGCGACGCCGACGGCGATGCCGGTGAGGAGGAGGACGCGATGGCCGCCTGGGCGGCCGTCCAGAAGGACGCGTGACAGGGCCTTGAGCCTCCAGCTTGAAATCTCCAGCGTACTTTCCGGGATCTTTCTGCACCGCGAGCGGCGTGCCCTCGGCCAAAGTCGGCAGCAGGCTCGTGCCCAAGCCGGCAGCGACGGCACCGCACATCAGAGTCCGCAGTGCACTGCGACGGCCGATTGCATCCATTGTTGTTCTCCTTGTCGGGACGTTCCTCTCCTCGCATGCTCGTATTGATCAGCCTGACCTCAATCGGCTGCCGGGCGCATCGCTCGGTATCTCGCCCGGTAAATAGTTTGGAAGCCGGCCCGCCGGGATGATCGCCAGCAGCGCAAGACCGGCCATGATCAACAGGCCGATCTTCAGGGCTCGCAGCCGCGCTTCGGTATTCACGCGTACGGTTTCCTCGACCTGCTGCGGGGTCGCTGTGGTGCCTTGCATGACGCTGCGCAGCCGGTCGTTGCTGACGAAGGTGATGTTGTCGAGATCGACCTGGCTCTGAAGCTCTTTCGGCAACACCGGGTTGGCCGCGATATTGCTGAGCGCGATCGTGCTCAACAGGCCGACCAGAAGTGCGCCCGCAACTGCCGTTCCGACCGCAGCGGCAAGATTTTGCGTGGTGCCGCGCAGCGACCCGACGTCGCCTGCGAGTTCCTTGGGCGAGGCGGTGACCAGCACGTTGAACAATAGCGTGACCAGTGAGCCCTGCCCGATCCCGAACAGAACCAGGCCGATCAGGACGGGAACCTCGCTCCAGTCGTTACGCACGACAATGGCGAGCCACACCAGGCCAATGGTGCACAGGATGAAGCCATAGCGGCCGATCTGACGCGGTGTCAGCCGGCCATAGAAGTTGACGATCAGCATCGCCGCAAAGAACACCGTGAGATTGAACGGCATCATCGCCACGGCGGTCGCCAGCGGCGAACGGCCCTGCACGATCTGAATGTACAGCGGCACCGAGAAGTTCAGCGCGGCCTCCAGTGCGACCACGGCGAACAGCGCATAGACTGCACAGCGCTCCTCCGGCGAATCGATCACTTCGAGCGCCAATAGCGGGGTCTTTCCAGCCGCCTGCCGCCGGTGCGTCCACATCAAAAATGCCTGCCCAAGCACGACGCCGAGCACGATCATGACCGGTGCCGGCGAAAGGCCGAGCAGATCGAATGGCGCATTGGCGCTGGCGAGTGCGAGACCCCATCCGTTCAGATTGTTGAAGCCGAAGCTGATCAGCACGATCGCTGACGCAGCCAAAATGACGCCGACCAGGTCGATCTGCACATCAGGGCGGCCGTAGTCGGGCCTAAGGCGGAAACTCAACAGGAAAACGATCGCGGAAACCGCGATCAGGATTCCGAATGCCGGCCGCCAGCCGATGTAGGTACCCAGCACGCCGCCGATGATGAACGCCAGCACACCGGCGGCCGCACGGGCAGAGCCGAGCGCGCCTACCGCCGTCGCCTGCTGCCGCCCCGTATAGTTTTCGGCGATCAGCGCCACCAGCGATGGCACGATCACGGCGCCGGCCGCGCCGCACAGCGCCTGCGCCAAAATCATCAGCACTGCCGTCGGGCTGAACGTCATCAAGATCTGCGACGCGCAGAACAGGACAACGGCAAGGCGAAACACCTGCAACGCGCCGAACCGCTGCGCGAGCTTGGCGCCCAGCATGACAAAGCCTGCCACCAGCATCGAATAGGCCACGATGCCGGTCGCAACTGTCGTCGGCGGCACCCCAAAGCTCTTCACCATCCCGCCGAGTGCGACCGGCAGCGAGGCGACGTTGAAGGACATGATCATCTGACCGAGCGCAATAGCGATCATCGGCACCCATGATTCCCGCGCTTCTTCCCGGATTGCTTCCACCGACATCGAATGCGTGACCATGGCGTCCTCCCGAATTGCTCGGCTTTCGGGTGGGCCGGCCGTAGCGGCGCAGCCACCCGTTCTTGCATCGCGTCACTGTTCCGGTTGTGAGACGAACAGGTCCATTCCCAGCCGCTGTGACAGGAATTTTGCCGCAAGCTGCCCTTTCACGCTGTTGCCGGCGGCATCGAGCGGCGGCGCGAAGGTGCCGAAGCCGCCCTTGCCCGGCGAGACCGCGACAATGCCGCCGCCGATCCCGCTCTTGCCCGGCAGGCCGATGTCGTACAGCCAATCGCCCGACGTCTCGTATAGGCCCGCTGTTATCATCACGGTCAGCACATAGTGGCAGACCGCAGCATCCACCACGCGCTGCCGGGTGACCGGATTCACCCCACCATCCGCCAGGGTCGCGCCCATCACCGCCAGATCCCGCGCGCTCACGTTCAGCGAGCACTGCCTGGTGTAGAGATCCGTTGCCTGTTTGGCGTCGCAGTAGATGCGGTCATAGCTCTGCAGCAGCCGGGCGATACTGCGATTGCGATAGTTCGTTTGCGAGGCCGAGGCATACACCTCTTCATTGAGCGCGAGCTTGCGCCCCGCAAATCGCGACAGCCCGTCGTGAATAAATTGCCACTGACCTTCCGCCGTCAGGCCCGGCACGAGACTCGTCGTTGCGATTGCGCCCGCATTCACCATTGGATTGGTCCGGCCGCCGCCCTGTTCGATGGCCGCCAGGGAATTGAAGGGCAATCCGGTGGCGTTCGCTCCGAGTCGAGCGCGCGCTTCCTCGGGGCCGATCGTCTCGCAAACCAGCGCGAACACAAACGGCTTCGACACACTCATGATGGAGAATTTATATTCGGTGTCGCCCGCCTCGTAGACGCGTCCGCTGGTACCGACCACGCAGATTCCGAACAATTCCCGCGGAACCCTGGCGAGCGCCGGATAGACTTGTGAATTATGTCCATCGCCGTTCGATTTGAAACGTCGGTGCGCGTCGGACACCAGCCTCTGCACCATCTCTGGCTCCGGCAGGTGTCCTGTCGAGATATATGGACGCTCTGTTGGTTCCGAGATCGAGGGTGAGTCCATCAGACTCCTCCATCCGGCTCGACATGCTGCGCGCAGATGACCGAGCCGTCCGGCAACACAAGTTACACGCTGACAAACGATCTGGGTTTGATCGTCTCAGCTCCTTCTGGCTTGCACGCATCGTTAGGCTCGAAAGTGCATCGAGTCAATTGCACAACCTTAAAGTACGTTTGCATCGCGTGTGTTTCGCTACAAAACTTCGTGACAAATCGCGCGAGACGCCCGCGATGCATCGACAAACCTCGGCGAATTAGAAACCAATTTGACGGAGCGCTGCCATGGTTTGATCAGTGCGATCAGCGAAGCGTGATCTGCTCGCTCGCAGGTTGTGATAGGCTGAGGCTATGCCGCACGACACCAGGCGAAGCTGCCTGCCATTAGCGAGCACGAGCTTTTGCGGGATTGACCTCGTTGGCCGATTTCCCGCTGGCGCCTTGTTCGCTTCACTGCTGCAGAAGAATTTTGTCGAGCGCCCGTGCGGCTTGGACCATCCATCACATCGAGTTGGAGGATACGAAGATGTCAGATCTGATCGCAATCATCTATCCATCCGAAGCGAAGGCCGAAGCGGTCCGGCAGCGCCTGTTCAAACTGCAGAAAGAATATCTGATCACGATCAGCGATGCCGTGATTGCGGTGAAGACGGACGGTGGCTCCGTGAAGCTCAATCAGCTCGTCAACACCACCGCCGTGGGAGCCGTATCGGGCAGCTTCTGGGGACTGTTGATCGGCGTGCTGTTTCTCAATCCCATACTGGGTGTCGCCCTGGGCGCGGCGTCCGGCGCGCTCGGCGGCGCGCTGTCCGACTACGGCATTGACGACGCTTTCATGAAGGAGCTCTCGACAAGCCTGCAGCCCGGCAACGCTGCGCTGTTTGTCCTCGTCAAAAACATAACGGCGGACAAGGTGCTGCGCGACATCCAGGATGCGGGAGGCACCGTGCTCAAGACGTCGCTGGATGACACCAAGGAGCAGAAACTGCGCGAAGCGCTGGCGAAGGCGAGCGCCGAGCAGGCGCCGCCACAGACCAACGCTGCGTAGCTTTCGCGGTCAAGCCCGCAAGACCAGGTCGGCTGCGGCCATCAAGCCGTAGCCGATCTTGTCCGAGCGCGCTCGGCAAGAAGGCATCTGTCATGCGCCGCGCCACCGAAACAAGGACTGAAACAGCAAAGGCTGCCGCGCCGGCCGTCCTTGACGTCATCGAGCGGATCGGAAACGGCGTTCCCCACCCGGTTCTGATCTTCCTGATCCTGATCGCCGCGACTGCGATCGCATCGCATCTGCTCTATTTGCTCGATGCTGGTGTTTCCTTCCAGGTCATCAACCCGGCGACCCAAGGCACGGAGACGGTAACAGCCCGCGCCAACAGCCTGCTGACGGCGGAAGGTATCAGGCACGTCTACACGCGGCTGGTGCCCAATTTCATGGGCTTCAGCGCGGTCGGACTGCTGATCGTTGCCATGATCGGCGTCGGCGTCGCCGAGGAATCGGGCCTCGTCAACGCCTGCATCCGCAAACTGGTCGCCGCTTCACCGCGCTGGACACTTTCCTACATCCTTGCGTTTGTCGGCATTCTCTCCAGCGTGGCCTCGGATGCGGGTTACCTCATACTGATCCCGCTGGCCGGCACGGCGCTGATAAGCGTCGGCCGGCATCCGCTGGCGGGCCTTGCGCTTGGCTTCGCCGGCGTAGCCAGCGCCTTCAGTGTCAACATGCTGATCAAGCCGCTTGATGCCGTCCTCACCGAACTAACCAACGACGCCATTCACATCGTCAACCCGTCACTTTCAATCGAAGTGACTGCCAATTTATGGTTCTCGATTGTGTCTGTCGTCGTATTGACGATCGTGATTGCCCTGACAACCGAGCGGATTATCGAACCACGCCTCGGCCCGTATCGCGAGGACCAGGCCAGCGCAGCGCTGGCTCCTCACGAGAGCGGGCAACTCTCCGATCGGGAGACGCGCGGCTTGCGCTATGCAGCCGCAGGCCTGGCAAGTATCACGCTGGTGTTCTGCCTGCTGACGCTACCGCCATGGGCTCCTCTTCGTGATCCCGCGACCGGCGCGCTGGTTGGAAATTCGCCATTCATGAACGGGCTGATCGGTGTTGTCATGACGTTGTTCCTGGTTACGGGCATCGCCTACGGAATCGGCGCAGGAACGATCCGACACGCCACCGATGTCATCGATGCCATGACGAAGGCGGTCTCCGGCATGGGCGGCACGATCCTGCTGTTCGTGGTCATCAGCCAGTTCGTCGACTATTTCACTTACAGCAACATTCCGACGCTGCTTGCGGTCAGGTTGGCCGATACCTTGAAGGATGCCAGCGTCGGCCCGCTCTGGCTGTTGCTGGGTCTTGTTCTGGTGGTCGCCATTCTCGATCTGGTCTTCACGCCGGCCATTGCCACATGGGCGATCTTTGCGCCCGTCTTCGTCCCGCTGTTCGTGCAGTTCGCCGTCGACCCGGCAGCGGTGCTGGCCGCTTACCGAGTTGGAGACGGGCCGATGAATTCCATCACCCCGCTCAATCCCTACTTCGCGCTCGTCGTCGGGTTCGCCCAGAAGTACGACCGGCATGCAGGCGTTGGCACCGTTATCGCTCTGATGCTGCCTTATGTGTTCTGGATGTCAGTGCTTTGGATACTTCTTTTCATCGCCTGGTACCTTTCCGGCCTTCGCTGGGGCGTGTAGCTAGAACAGCGAAGATTGAGGGCGAGACGACGGGCTAGAGCGTGCGGAGCTTGGGCTGTTCCGGCCCGCCGAGCAGATCGGCAATCCAGCGGCTCGACGGATGCTGCGCGCAGAAGGTGAGCATGGCGAGCGTCATCGGCACGCCAATGAAGGTGCCGAACAGGCCCCACAGGAATGTCCAGAAGAAAATTGCGAACAGCACGACAACGGGCGAAATCGACAGCATGCTTCCCGCGAGTCGTGGCTCGATGTAGCTGCCGACCGCGAACTGAATGATGTTCAGGCAGATAAAGACGCCGAGCACCGCCGGCCAGCTCTCGAACTGCGTCATCGCCAGCAAGGTCGGAAACAGCGTCGCGACGAACGGGCCGATGAACGGAATGTAGTTGAGCACGAAAGCGATCACGCCCCACTCGAATGCGAATGGAAGTCCGGCGATCCAGACGAAAGCGCCGACCAGCAGGCCGGTGACGGCACTCATCATCGTCCGCACCAGCAGGAATTTTCTGAATTTCGCAGCCGTCGCCACGCTGCCGTCGAGCAGCACGCGGGCAGCGCCAGCGTTTTCGAGTTGCTCGATCTTTCGCCTGATGTTCTCGACTTCGAGAAGTCCTAGCATGACGTAAACCAGCGCAATCATCCAAAAGCTGAACGTGGTATTGACGCGGGCGGTGACATATTGCATTGCGCGCAGCAGCCAGCCCACGTTGAAGTGTTCGGCCCACAGCCCCGCGAGCGAGACGCCGTGGCCGTCCAGCCACGTCACAGTCGCAGCATAGAGCGCCTGGTACCGCGTGAGGTCCGCGACCAGCGATTGCCCGACGCGACCAAAGCCCCAAGCGGCGAGCGAAGCGAAGCTGAGGCAGACGGCCACGGTGGCGACGACGGTGATCGCCAGTGCCGCGAGCTTCGGTATCCAGGACTGCAGCCGCTTCTGTACCGGCCACACGATCGCGATAATGAAAAACGCCGCTGCAAGCGGCGCGAACACTCGGCTCGCCTGCGCCAGCGTCGCGAAAACCAGCACCGCCGCGATGATCCCGCTCGTGATGTTCAACCCGAAGCGTATCCCCATGCCGGGCTCCTTCGATCTCCAGCAACCCGAGATTGTCAGGGTCATCGGGCCGCGGCAAGCGCGCCGTCGACGTCGAAGCAAGCGTGACCGGCGTCACGTACTGCAGGGAATACGCGCATTAGCGTCCCCACCGCAAAATCTCGCAACCGAGATTCACTCGAGGAGGCCGCCGTGTCCCGTTTTAAGTCACCGCTGCTATGCGCCGGTCTGCTGGCGAGCCTGCTCGGCTTCGCTACCGGCGCCGCTTTCGCCGAAGCCCCGAACGTCGACATCCGCAACGGCATGCAAGCGCCACCCGCGGACCAGCGCATTGCACTGGTCATCGGCAACTCGAACTACCAGACCGCGCCAAAACTCGCCAACCCCGGCAACGATGCGCAATCGATGGCGCAAATGTTGAACTCGGCGGGGTTCGAGGTGACGCAGGCGACCGACCTGACGCGCGGCGACATGGTCAGGGTCCTGCAGGATTTCTCCGCCAAGGTCGCCGAGCGCGGCCCCGGCACTGTCGCCATGATCTATTATGCCGGCCACGGCGTGCAGGTCGCGGGCGAGAATTATCTGCTTCCGGTCGATGCCAGAATCTCCTCGCCGTCCGATCTCGACGGCAATTCGCTGCGCCTGGTCGACGTGATGGGCACGCTGGAATCGATCCCGAGCCGGATGCGCATCGTCGTGCTCGACGCCTGTCGCAACAATCCGTTCCCGGAAGTCAACGACGCCGGGCGCGGTCTTGCGATCGTCGATGCGCCGCGAGGCTCGATCGTCGGCTACTCGACCGCGCCGGGCATGGAAGCGCAGGATGGCGACGGCAATCACAGCCCGTATACCTCGGCCTTCCTGAATATCGCGCGCGAACCGAACCTGCCGATCGAGCAATTGTTCAAGCGTGTCCGGCTCGAGGTGAACAACCGCACTGACGGCCGGCAGACGCCGTGGGAAAGCTCATCGCTGACGAGCGATTTTTACTTCTTCGGCGACACCGCCGTCGCCGCCGGCCGCGCGCCGGATCGCACCCCGATCATGCAGGTAGCGTCGAACCTGCCGTCGCGATCGGTGCGCCAGGCCTACGACTACGTGCTGTCCGAAGGTTCGCCGGAGTATTATGAGGAGTTCATCCGGCTCTACCCGCACGACCCGCTGTGCGACCACATCCGCGCGCTGCTCGGCAACCTCCAGCTGGCCAAGGCGTGGCACAAGGCGGTGCTCGCGAACTCTCCGTTCGCCTACAAGACGTTCCACGACGCTTTCTCCCACAGCCCTTACGCCAAATCGGCATTGAAGCTTCAGGATGCGCCAAAGGCCATTCCCCTGATGCAGTTCACGCATCTGGCCAAGCAGTCGCCGAACTTCAAGCCGGCGAACATCGGCAATACGCCCGCGCTTGGCATCTCGAAGGGCAATCTTGGTGCCCAGGCCCACATGCCGATGACGACGAAGATCTTCACGCTGCCCGCAAAAGGCATGAATACGAATAATCCGATCAACGGCGGCATCAACAACGGCAAGGTTGGCAAGATCACGGGCCTGCCTGGCAAAGCCAATTCCATGCCTATCAATGCGGGCAAGAGCGGCGGCAACATCGGCAAAGTTACGCTGCCCGGCAGGGTCCATAACCATCCGATACGGGTCACCAAGCCCGTCATGACGAGCAAGCCCATGATGACTACCGCGCCGCGTCACTTCAGCAGCCACATGGGTGGCGGAGGTTTTAGCCAGCGCCTCGCCGGCCCGGCCCGCAGTTCATTCGGCGGATCGTTCGGCGGCTTCAGGCGCCGATGAGCAAGCTTCGGACAATGCAAAACGGGCAGAGCGCATGCTCTGCCCGTTTCAGTTTGAGATGAGATGATCAGGCAACCAGCCTGGCGAACAGGTCCGCGTCGACATTGCCGCCCGAGAGCACGATGACAACATTCTTGCCCTTCGCGTCGATCCGGCCGGCCAGCAGCGCAGCGAGACCGACGGCGCCGCCCGGCTCGACCACCAGCTTCAATTCGCGGTACGCATAGGCGACCGCCGCGCCGACTTCCTCGTCGGATGCGGTCACGCCATTTGCCAGCAGCTTGCTGTTGATCGCGAAGGTGAGTTCGCCCGGCATCGCCGCCATCAGCGCATCGCAGATGGTGCGGCCGGCGGCGTGATGGGCTTCGCGATGGCCGGCGCGCAGCGACAGGCCGTGATCGTCATAGTCCTTGGGCTCGGCGACGATCACCTGCGCTTGCGGAAATCTTGCCTTCACCGCGGTCGCAACGCCGGCGATCAGGCCGCCGCCGGACGCCGGCGCCACCACGATATCGGGTGCGAGCCCGAGCGCCGTCATATCCTCGGCGATCTCGCGTCCCGCGGTGCCCTGGCCTGCGATCACGAAGGGATCGTCATAGGGGCGCACCAGCGTCGCCCCGCGCTTTGCGGCAATCCCGTTGGCGATGGCTTCACGGTCTTCCTTGTCGCGGTCGTAGAGCACGATCTCGGCGCCGTAGCCCTTGGTGCGCTCGCGCTTGGTGACGGGAGAGTCGGCCGGCATCACGATGGTGGCCTGCATATTGAGGATCTGCGCTGCCGCCGCCACGCCCTGGGCATGATTGCCCGACGAGAACGCCACCACCCCGCCGCTGCGCTTGTCCTGCGGGATCGAGGCCAGCTTGTTGAAAGCGCCGCGGAACTTGAACGATCCGGTCCGCTGCAGCATTTCGGGCTTCAGGAACACCTTGGTCCCGACGCGCTCGTTCAGCACGGGGAATGACAATAGTGGCGTACGCACCGTGAAGGGCGCAACGACCTTGGCGGCGGCCTCGATATCGGCCGCACCAATGGGTGGATTCTGGACGGGTTCTGGCATCCGCAATTTGTATCGCGGCTACCGACGGGCGGGCAAGACGATTTGGCGTGATCCAAGGCGGCGAAATGTGGTCTTTCGCTACAAATTCGACCCCTCGCCCCCATCAGGCCGCGCGCGCGGCGACGCGGGGCACCGGTGCCGCCCGCCGCACCGGATCGGCCCAGGTGATGATCTCGAACCGGCCGTCCTCGTGCTCGACCAGCGCGGTGCAGCTTTCCACCCAGTCGCCGCAATTCATGTAGCGGATGCCGTGCTCGTCGCGGATGGTGGCGTAGTGGATGTGCCCGCAGATCACGCCGTCGGCGCCGTGCCGCCGCGCCTCGCCAGCCAGCGTCTTCTCGAATGCGCCGATATAGTTGACGGCGTTCTTGACCTTCAGCTTCGCCCATTGCGACAGCGACCAATACGGCACGCCGAACATGCGCCTGAAGAAGTTGACGAGGCGGTTCATCTGAATGGCGAAGTCGTAGGCCTTGTCGCCGAGATGGGCGAGCCAGCGGGCGTTCTGCACCACGAGATCGAAGATGTCACCGTGGATGACGAGGTAGCGCTTGCCGTCGACGCCCTCATGAACGGCGTTTTCCACCACGTCGATGCCGCCGAAATGCGTGCCGTAATAGTTGCGCAGGAACTCGTCGTGATTGCCCGGCACGTAGACGACCTTGGCGCCCTTGCGCGCCTTGCGCAGCATCTTCTGCACGAAGTCGTTGTGCGATTGCGGCCAGTACCAGCTCGACTTCAGCGCCCAGCCATCGACGATGTCGCCGACCAGATAGATCGTGTCGGCATCGTGGCTCTTGAGGAAGTCCAGCAAGCGGTCGGCTTGCGAGCCGCGGGCTCCGAGATGGACATCGGAGATGAACAAGGTGCGAAAGCGCCGTTCCGGGCTTTCTTCACTCACGGAGTCACTACCCATATCCGTTCCCTGACAGATTTCTGTGACAGGGCGATGACTGGTTCACGCGACTAATAGCCCCACGAGAATCAATGCCGCGCCCTGCTCTCGCCGATAGCAGCGCGATGCGACAGGGAGGCGACATCGTGCCGTCGCCGCGAGGGTTCGTTGCCGGTGTGTCTCGTGAGACACGGGAAGGAACTGACGCATTCAGACCCTTGTGGCCATGGGCCGTCCACACATGCGCGGGAACGACATGGTCCTAGATCCTGCGCCCTGCCCTTTCCCAATAGGGATCGCGCAGGCGGCGCTTGAAAATCTTGCCCGAATCTTCCCGCGGCAAATTGGACTGGATCTCGATGTGTTTTGGCACCTTGTAGTCGGCCAGCGAGACCTTGAGCTGGCTGCGGATCGAAGCCAGGTCGAGCATTGCCCCCGGCTGCGGCTCCACCACGGCCATCAGCGCCTCGCCGAACTCCGCATCGGGAATACCGAACACTGCGCAATCTTGCACGCCGGCAATCGCGTGCAAGGCGGCTTCGATCTCGGCGGGATAGATGTTGACGCCGCCCGAGATCACCATGTCGCGCTTGCGGTCGCAGATGAAGACATAACCATCTTCATCGATGTAGCCGACATCACCCGAGGTGATGAACCCTTCACGATCGATCTCGGCGCGCTTTTCCGGCTTGTTGTGGTAGGTGAAGTCCGGATTGCCCGCGATGCGCGAATAGATCTCGCCGATCTCGCCCTGCGGCAGTTCCCTGCCGTCCTCACCGATGAAGCGGAGTTCGGCGCCTGGCGAAATCCTGCCGACCGTGCCGGGCTTCTTCAGCGCGTCCTCGGAAGTCGCAAACGTAACCGCACCTGACTCGGTCGACCCGTAGAATTCGTAAATGATCGGGCCCCACCAGTCGATCATCGCGCGTTTGACGTCGGCGGGACACGGCGCGGCGGCATGGATGACATGACGCAACGACGACATGTCGTATTTCTTCCGCACGTCCTCCGGCAGTTTCATCAAGCGAATGAACATGGTCGGCACCATGAAGATGGTATCGATCTTCTCGGTCGCGACCACGCGCAAGAACTCTTCCGCATCGAAGCGCGGCATGATCACAAGCGCGCCGCCGAGGCGGCCGGCGCGCAGGCCGAACGAGTTCGGCGCGGAATGATATAGCGGCCCCGGAAGCAACGCCCGGGCACCCGGCTTGAGGCCGTAGATCAGCGCACGCATGCGCTCCGCATTGGCGCTTTGCTCCGGTGTCGGCGCAAAGCGGCGCACGCCCTTGGGATGACCTGTCGTGCCCGAGGTGTAGATCATGTTCTGCGGCTGCGGCACCGCCGGGCCATCATAGCGCGGATACTGCTTCAGCCAGGATTCGAAATCGATCGCGAAACCGGGCGTGGCGAGGTGATCGGGATTGATCCTGTAATGCGCCAGAATTTCCGGCGGTGTCGGCACGCTGAGCGCGGTAATACCCTCCGGGATTGCCTCGCGCATTTGATGCAGCATGTCGGCATGCGCGATCAGCACCGACGTACCCGAATCCCTCAACACATAATTGATCTCTTCCGGCTTGAAGTGCCAGTTGACCGGCACGCCATAGGCGCCGAGCCGCATCGCCGCATAGGCCGCTTCGATGAAGGCGATGTCGTTGCGCATCAGCATGGCAACGCTGTCGCCCTGCTTGATGCCGAGCGTCTGTAATCCGGTAGCGATCCGGTCGGCGCGCTCGGCGACTTCCGCGTGGCTGCGCCGACGCTCGCCACTGATGATGCCGAGGAAGAGTTGGGAGGCTGACATTGTCTCTTTCCGATCTGTTGTCGGGTTTGAATTCGGGCAGTCGTTCCGGGTCTCGCGAAGCGAGAACTATGGTGCGCACTTGCGCACCTGAGAACCTCGAGATTCTCAGATATGCAATTGCGCACCGTAGTTCGATGCTGCGCATCGCCCCGGAATGACAGGGCCTAGTTACCCGCATCCACAAACCGTGGCGCGCGCTTTTCCATGTTGGCGCGCACCGCCTCGGTCTGGTTGGAGCTGCCGAGCAGCTTCTGCTGCTCGATGGATTCGGCGAGCAGCGCCGGAGCTGGATCGACGGACAGCTTGTTGAGCATGCGTTTCGCGGCGCGGATCGCGTCGGGACTCTTGCCGGCGATTTCACGCGCGATCTCAAAGGCGGCCGCGCGCGGGTCGTCGCAGATCCGCGTCGCGAGGCCGTAGCCCATGGCTTCCTGCGCCGAGAAGATCCGCCCCGTATAGGTCAGCTCGCGCAGGATGTCGTCACGGACGAGGCTTGCAAGGATCGGCGTGCCGGCCATATCGGGCACCAGCCCCCATTTGATCTCCATGATCGACATCCGTGCGTCGGGCGTGAGGAAGCGCATGTCGGCGCCGAGTGCGAGCTGGAAGCCGCCGCCGAACGCAACGCCCTGAATCGCGGCAATCACCGGCACCGGAAGCTGGCGCCAGCCCCACACCGCCTGCTGCGGGAAGTTCGCGATGCCATGCGTGCGTGCCGTCAGGTCACGCTTCTCGCCGCCGGCGATCCCATTGCCGCCGCTCTCCTTCATGGCCTGAAAACGGCCCATGTCGAGGCCGGCGCAGAACGCTCGCCCCTCCCCGGACAATACTACCGCGCGGACGCCTTTTTCATGGGCCAGCCGCTCGGTGGCAGCCACCAGCGCCTCAAACATCGCGGCGTCAAGGGCGTTCATCTTGTCCGCCCGCACCAGCCGGACATCGGCGATGCCGTCCGAAATCGAGATCGAGACGCGCTGCTCCATGAAAATCTCCTCGCTGGTGGCTCTGTTACGGCTTTACAGAACGGAATTGTCCGGTTTTAGTCAATCGACCAATTAACAGACAATCCCTTGGGTGGAAACGATGTTCAACGATCAGCTTCTCGCCGGACGACGCATTCTGGTGACCGGAGGCGGCACCGGCCTCGGCAAGTCCATGGCTACGCGGTTTCTCCAATTGGGAGCCGAGGTCCATATCTGCGGCCGCCGCAAGATCGTGTGCGACGAGACTGCGACCGAATTGATGGATCTCCACGGCGGGCGCGTTGTCAGCCACGGCGTCGACATCCGCAATGCCATGGCCGTTGACGAGATGATCGAACAGATCTGGGCCTCGGGTCCGCTCACCGATCTCATCAACAACGCGGCCGGCAATTTCATCTCGCGGTCGGAAGAGCTCTCGCCGCGCGGCTTCGATGCCGTGGCCAACATCGTGATGCATGGCACCTTCTACGTGACACATGCGGTGGGGCGACGCTGGATCGCGGCCAGGCAGCGCGGCAACGTGGTGTCGATCACGGTAACCTGGGTGCGCAACGGTTCTCCTTACGTGGTGCCGTCGGCGATGAGCAAATCGGCGATCCACGCCATGACGATGTCGCTCGCGGTCGAATGGGGCAAGTACGGCATTCGCCTCAACACGATTGCGCCGGGCGAAATCCCGACCGAGGGCATGAGCAAGCGCATCAAGCCCGGCGACGAGGCCGGCGCACGCACCCGGGCGCAGAATCCGATGGGCCGGGTCGGCACCATGGAGGAACTGCAGAACCTCGCCGTATTCCTGATCTCCGGCGGCTGCGACTGGATCAACGGCGAGACCATCGCGATGGATGGCGCACAGGCCCTCGCGATGGGCGGCAATTTCTATCAGTTGCGCGACTGGAGTGATGACGACTGGAACAAGGCGCGCGAGTCGATCAAGGCGCAGAACGAGAAGGACCGCGCCGCGCGGGGGTAACACCCTCCTCACTTCTTCGCAGCCATCCGCTCGCGCGTCGCACGGTGGCGCGCCTTGGCCTCATCCGACCAGACCTCTGCGGGGTTGTAGAACTCGGCAAAGGCCTTCGCCCCGGGCGGCAGAACTACCCAAGGCTGCTTGGTGGACGTGAAGATATGCACGTCCGGTGGGCACTGGGTTGGATCGTCCATCGTGCCGACGCGCACGAAACGGATCGCCGGCCCGGAGCCCGGATAGTTGCTCCAGACGGCAACCTTGCAGAACGGGCAGCGGGCGATGCGCTGACCTTTGCCGCTCGCCGACGGCGTATCGATGATCTCGGGCTCGGCGCCGATATGCTCGACCCTCTCCGCTTCATATAGCGCATTGAGCGCGTGCACGGTGCCAGTTTCCCGTTGGCACCAGGTGCAATGGCAGGCATGCACGATCATTGGCCTGCCGTTGAGGCGGTAGCGGATATTCTTGCACGTGCATCCACCTTCCATGGCTTCGCTCCTAGTACTTCCCCGCTCCCATATAGCCGAACAGGAATCCCGCCACCTTGCGCTTCTGGATTTCCTCGCTGCCTTCGGTGATGCGATAACGGCGGTGGTGACGGTAGATATGTTCGAACGGCTTGTGCCGCGAATAGCCCATGCCGCCATGCACCTGCATGGCGCGGTCGGCGGCCTCGCAGCACAGGCGGTTTGCCCAGTAGTTGCACATCGAGACGCGATCGGAGAGCGTGTGCTCGACCTGCGCCTGGGTGAGCTGGTCCATTTCCCACGCGGTCTTGCGGATCAATAGCCTGAGCATCTCGGCCTGCGTCGCAAGCTCCACCAACGGCCACTGGATCGCCTGGTTCTCAGCCAGCGCCTTGCCGAATGGCTTTCTCTCGCGCGCATATTTCACGCTTTCATTGATGCAGTAGACCGCCGCACCCAGCGAACTTGCCGCCTGCCGGATCCGGTTCTCATGCACAAAGCACTGCGCCAGCGACAGGCCGCGGCCAACCTCGCCGAACAGCGCATTCTCCGGGACGAACACGTCGGTGAAGCTGACGCGCGGATGGTCGGTCGGCATGTTGAAGGTCCACATATATTCCTCGACCTTCACCCCCTGGCTCTTGGCCGGCACCAGGAAGCAGGTGATGCCGCGCGCGTCGCCGTCATTGCCTGAAGTGCGGGCGAACAGCGCGCAATGGGTCGCGACATGCATGCCCGTGGTCCACATCTTCTCGCCATTGATGATCCAACCCTTGACGTTGTCGCGGGTCGCCGGCACGGCCTTCGTCTCCATATGGGTCGCGTCCGAGCCATGGTTGGGCTCGGTCAGGCCGAAGGTGATGCGGTATTTGCCCGTGATCGAGCCGTCGATCATCGCCTTCTGCGCGTCGCTGCCGTAGCGATCGAGCATGGTGACGATGGGTAGGTTACCGACAACGGAATGCTCGTTCTGCAGGTCGTTGTGCAGGCCAAGTCCCTTCGAGGCGAAATGCTCGCGGATCACGGCCATCCAGAGATTGGAACCGTCCTTGCCGCCATAACGGTTCGGGATCGCAAAGCGTAGATGTCCGGCGGCATCGGCGAGATTCTTTGCCCTGCGCAACAGCGCTTCCCATTCATGCCGCGGCAATCCGCCATTCTCAAAATCGGTGCGCGCCCATTCGCGGCGATGGTCGAAGAAGCGGATGTTGTCGTCGGCCTCCTCCAGCGGCTTGATCTCGCGCGCGATGAAGCGGTCGAGTTCATCGAGATAGGCAACGAGGTCGGCAGGCAGGTTGAAATCCAAGGCGGCTCTCCCGGAAATGTCGTTTATTGCTTTTGTGTTTAGGCGCTACTGAGCGCTCCTGCTCTCCTGGATTTAGCTGAGAAGACCAGGCCCAAGTCAAGCAACGGTGTAGGCCCTGGCACGCGCGGAAGCCTTGCGTAATTGGATGGTTTCGGACGCTCGCCTCGCGCTATGATCGTGGCCAACATTCTTCTCGGCAGAAAATCGAAACGGGAGCCAACATGGACCTGAAATTCTCCAAGGTGACGCGCAAGGGACCGATCACGATCATCACGCTGTCGCGGCCCGAAGTGTACAATGCGTTGCATATCGATGCGCATTTCGAACTCAACAAGGTGTTCGACGATTTTTCCGCGGACCCTGGGCAATGGGTTGCGATCGTCACCGGCGCCGGCGACAAGGCATTCTGCGCCGGTAACGACCTGAAATGGCAGGCGGCGGGCGGCAAGCGCGGCTGGGACAAGGGCGGCTTTGCCGGCCTCACCTCGCGCTTCGACTGCGACAAGCCGATCATCGCCGCCGTCAATGGCGTCGCGATGGGCGGCGGCTTTGAGATCGCGCTGGCCTGCGACCTCATTATCGCGTCGGAGAACGCGACCTTCGCCCTGCCCGAGCCGCGCGTCGGCCTCGCCGCGCTCGCCGGCGGCGTGCACCGGCTGCCGCGCCAGATCGGGCTGAAGCGCGCCATGGGCATGATCCTCACCGCGCGCCACGTCTCGGCCAAGGAAGGTCTCGAGCTCGGCTTCGTCAACGAGGTGGTTCCCGCCGGCGAAGCGCTGGCGGCCGCCGAGCGCTGGGCCGAGACGATCTGCAAGAACTCGCCGATGTCGATCCGCGCTTCCAAGCAGGCTATCCAGCGCGGACTTGAAGTGTCGCTCGAGCAGGCGATCGCCGAGCAGCGGGAATATCCGGCGGTCAAGGCGATGGCGGCGTCGCAGGATTACATCGAGGGGCCGAAGGCGTTTGCCGAGAAGCGGCCGCCGAAATGGCTGGGACGGTGACGATCGCGACGCTGTATCCCCGTCATTGCGAGCGCAGCGAAGCAATCCACGTCTCAACACAGGGACAAGGGATTGCTTCGTCGCTGCGCTCCTCGCAATGACGGGGTGAGATTCTCGACCGATCTACTTCTTCCCCAACTCCCGCTTATACGACGCGTAGTTCGGCTGATCGACGGCGAGCTTATCCATTGTGGTCTGCCAGAGATGTTCCGATAGTCCCGGTGTCTGCAGATCGACCGCGCCGTTGGCGATCTTCTCGCATAGCGCGCGATTCAACTCGATCAACGGGCCGTCCGCGCCGAGCAACTGCTTGAGCCGCGCGGCCTCCGCCGCATCACTGCCCTGCGCCAGCGCCAATTGCCGCGTCACGAGGTCCAGCGCATTGATGCCGACGCGAAGCTTGAAGGCATTGTGGCCTTTGATCCCAGGCGCGATCTCATTGCGGAGAAAGTCCGCAACCGCCTTGATCAGTTCGGTGGGTGTCGGTTCGTCCTGCATCTCACCCTTCCCTCGGCGCTAGCAATCTCAACAAATCGATCTCGGTCTCCGACGAGCGCCGGCCGATCATCGCGCGCTCCATTGAATGGTCCGGGCCCTGCCGGAAGCGCTGCATCATGCCGCAGCACATGATGCCCCAGCGCAGCGTGCCCATCACTTCCCAGAACATCACACGGTCAGGATCGACCTTGCGGCCGGCTTCCTCGTAGCCCGCGAACAATTCCTCGCGCGTACCGAATCCGCCGACCGGCTTGTCGATCTCGCCGAAGCGCCAGGAGTTGACGCAGATCCAGCCGAGGTCCTCCATCGGATCGCCGAAATGGGCGAGTTCCCAGTCCAGCACCGCGCGGACGCCGTCGGGGCCGATGATCAGATTGCCGTGGCGGAAATCGCCATGCACCAGCGTCACCTCTTGCGACGGTCCGGGATCGCGCTGGCGCAGCCAACGCAGCGCCAGCTCGAATACCGGGCGCGGCCAGTTGAAGCTGCGATATTCGCGCTCGAGGTCGGCAATCTCCTTGGTTGCGCTCATCTCGCGCAGTTTTGGCAGTTTCGCCGCCGGCAGGCCGTGAACGCCGGCGATGACGCGGCCAAGCTGCCGGGCCAGAATCGGACGTGCTCTAGCGAACTCTTCGTCGCGCAGGATCTTGCGCGCGATGGTTTCGCCCTCGATCCGCTGCATGATGAAGCCGCGGCCGAGTCCGTCCTCGGGCCGAAGCACATGCATCACGCGCGGCGACGGCAAGCCGGCGTCATGCGCCAATTGCATCAGCGTCGCCTCGGCATCAAGCCCGGCAGCCCGCCCGGGCGAAGCGCCATAGCCCGGCGGCGCGCGGCGCAGGATCGCGCCGACATTGCCGTCCGGATGCACGACGTCGAACGTCCAGGTCTCCTGGCTGGCGCCGCCGGAAAGTCTTGCGGCGCCAGTGATGCCGGTTGCTCCCGGGAACCAGGAGGCGACGCAGCGTGCGAGCTGGCCCTCGATCATTTGCCCTTGAATTTGGCGGGGCGCTTCTCGAGGAACGCAGTGACGCCTTCCCTAAAATCTTCCGTCGCGCCCGCGATGCGTTGTGATTCATATTCGAGGTTGAGCTGTTCCTCGAAGGAGTTTTCCGAAGTGTCCCAATAGAGCTTGCGGATCAGCGACAGCGCCACCGTCGGGCCGTTGGCGAGCTCATGCGCGAGCTTCATCGCCTCTTCCATCAACACTGCATCGTCATAGACGCGGTTGACGAGCCCCCATTCCAGCGCCTTCTCCGCCGGCAACCGTTCGCCCATCAAGGACAACTCGACCGAGCGCGCCTTGCCGATCAGGCGCGGCAACAACCAAGTCGAGCCGCAATCCGGCACCAGGCCGATGCGGCGGAATGCCTGCAGGAAATAGGACGAGCGCGCGCACAGGATCATGTCGCCCATCAATGCAAAACTCATCCCGGCGCCGGCGGCGGGGCCGTTGACTGCCGTGACGATCGGGCAATGCAGCCGGCGCAGGCGCCGCAGGAATGGATGAAAGCCGATTTCCAGCGATTGCCCGGCATTGCTCTTGCCGGCCTTCTGGTTGTTTCGGCCCTGCAGATTGGCGCCGGTGCAGAAGGCGCGCCCCGCCCCGGTCAGCACCAGGCAGCGCACCTCATCGCGCTTGTCGTCGATCGAATCGAGCGCTTCGCCGAGACCGCCCAGCATGTCCATCGAGACCGCGTTCATGACCTCCTGGTGGTCGAGCTTGAGGACGGCGACCGGGCCATCGAAATCGAGCGTAACGTGCTTGAATTGCATTGCTTCCCCATGACTTGTGTTTACGCGCTATTTCGCTGCGCGGAAGACTGTTGATGTCGCGCCCATATTTGATTTTCCTGGCGGCGTTGTCCATGCTTGCGCCGGAACATCTGCCCGCCGGCGGGCGCAAGTCTGTTGCCAAACAAATGGAAGCATCCCCATGAGCATCTTCGACCTCACCGGCCGCACGACCGTCATCACCGGCGGCAACGGCGGCATCGGCCTCGGCATCGCGCAGGCGCTGAATGCCCAAGGCTGCAATGTCTCGATCTGGGGCCGCAATGGCGAGAAGAACAACAATGCGGCGGCAACCATGTCGGCCGGGCCCGGCAAGGTGCATACGCAGATCTGCGACGTATCCGATCCAGCTTCCGTCAAGGCCGCGATGAAGGCGACCCTTGATACGTTCGGTCGCGTCGACGGCTGCTTTGCCAATGCCGGCATCGGCGGCGGCGGACGGCGCGCCTTCATCGATCGCACCGAGGAAGAATGGCGGCGGATGTTTGCCACTAATCTCGACGGCGTGTTTCACGTTTTTCAGGCCGCAGCCCGCCACATGACCGAACGCGCCGAAGCCGGCGACAGATTCGGCCGGCTGGTTGCAACCTCCAGCCTCGCCTCGCTGTTCGGTACCGCCCGCAACGAGCATTACGCCGGCACCAAGGCGGCGCTGAACGCGCTGTGCCGCGCGCTTGCGGTGGAATTGGCGCGCTACGGCGTCACTGCGAACGCGATCCTGCCCGGCTGGATCAAGAGCGAAATGACTGCCGGCATCATGGCCAACGACAAGTTCGTCGCCAACGTGATGCCGCGCATTCCGGCGCGCCGCTTTGGTGAGCCCAGCGATTTCGGCGGCATCGCCGTGTACCTCATGAGCAAGGCATCGTCGTATCATACGGCGGATTGTTTTGTGATCGATGGCGGGTATACGGCGTTTTGAGGGTGGTCGAGATGCCCTGATCGGCGCCGCACACTCAACTGTCATTCCCGCGCATGCGGGAATCGAGTACGCCGCGGCTTATCGGCTTAACCACTGACGTCTCTGGAATACTGGATCACCCGCTCCAGTGCGCAATTGCGCACAAGGCGGGTGACGACAGGTGAATGTGTGTCAGCGACCTCGCGACATGAACTAGGCGTTATCCCCACGGTCCGCGTGTGGCCGAGGGCCGGCCCCACGGGCTGCGGCGCGGGTAATTGCCGCGGGAGTTGACGGAGAGCGTTCCGCCCTGCGCGCCCATCTGCGCCGCGAGCTGCTGCAAGGCGGCGATGCGATTTTCCGTCGACGGGTGCGTCGTGAACAGATTGTCCATGCCGTGTCCCGACAGCGGGTTGATGATGAACATGTGTGCGGTTGCCGGATTGCGCTCCGCCTCCATGTTCGGAACCACATGCGCCGCATTGGCGATCTTGGCCAAAGCAGATGCGAGCCACATCGGCTGACCGCAGATGCGCGCACCCATGTCGTCGGCCGCATACTCGCGGGTCCGGCTGATCGCCATCTGCACCAGCATGGCGCCGAGCGGCGCCAGGATCATCATGGCGATCGAGCCGATGATGCCGGGGCCGCTGTTGTTGTCGCGGTGACCGCCGAAGAACATGCCGAATTGCGCCAGCATCGAGATCGCGCCGGCGATCGTCGCGGTAATGGTCATCAGGAGCGTGTCGTGATTCCTGATGTGCGCGAGCTCGTGCGCGATCACGCCGGCGAGCTCCTCGCGGCTGAGCTGTTGCATCAGGCCCGTGGTTACGGCAACCGCAGCGTTCTGCGGATTGCGACCGGTGGCAAACGCGTTCGGCTGCGCCTCGTCCATCACGAACACGCGCGGCATCGGCAGGCCGGCGCGGCCGGCGAGCTCGGCCACGAGATGGACGAGGTCGGGCGCCGAGTGCCGGTCGACCTCATGGGCACCGTACATCGACAGCACCATGCGGTCGGAATTCCAGTAGGCGAATATATTGGTCGCGGCGGCGATCACGAGCGCGATCAGGGCACCGCTGGCGCCGCCGATCAGATAGCCGACGCCCATGAAGAGGCCGGTGAGACCGGCCAGCAGAATGGCAGTCTTCAGATAGCTCATTGTCGTCTCCTTGCCGCCTGCGGCAGAACGCCGTGGCTGGCATCCCAAAGGTAGGAATTCGCCTTGCGGCGCTTCAAGATGCCGGGGTGCGTCGAGGCGCCGCGTTTGGCGGCCGAAACCAACGCCTCGGACCTGATTACAGAAACGTAATCTGTTGGCTCCCCCCGGCTCTCGGTATCCCGGTGGTTGCCCATGGCGTGCTTGTACAACGCCAACAGCGCCGTCTACATTGCCCGGCAACGAACAACGCGCGGGGTAGTTCCTCGCTCGTGAAGGCGCAAAAGCGATCGCGCCTGTTCGTCCTTAATGAAACGGGAGGAAATTGAAGAATGTTTTCGCATGTGATGATCGGCACCAACGACCTCGACAAGGCCAAGGCGTTCTATGACGCGCTGCTCGGCACGCTCGGCGTCCGGCCGGCACGGGTAGACGGCCACCGCATTTTCTATATCACCAAGAGCGGAATATTCTCGGTGACCAAGCCGATCAACGGCCAACCTGCGACGCCCGCCAATGGCGGCACGATCGGCTTTGCAGCGGATTCCCCCGAGCAGGCCGATGCATGGCATGCGGCCGGCATCGCCAATGGCGGCACGACTTGCGAAAATCCGCCGGGCATCCGCGAAGGCAGCACAGGCAAACTCTACCTCGCTTACTTGCGCGATCTCGACGGCAACAAGCTCTGCGCGATGCACAGGATGCCGGCTTAGCTATCTCGAACCTCATCCTGAGGAGCGGCGAATGCCGCGTCTCGAAGGATGAGGGCACCGGCGGGGCCTCATGGTTCGAGACGGCGCCAAAGGCGCCTCCTCACCATGAGGGTCAACTGTCGCTTGCCATGAGGCGGAAAATTCCGCGCTTCTCTCCTGCGCTTGTACAACTCCCTCGCCGCCGTCTACATTGCCGGCCAACGAGCCGAATGCGCCCGCGACACTCGCGCACATGGGAGGAATATCCATGAAACACGCCTACATCCCGCGAACGACGACCTACAATCTCAATCCGGGCGAAGAACTCAACGATTTGCGTATGTCGGACGAGGTCCGTCCGCTCTATGAGCACGTCAAGAAGTTCATCCGTGAAACGGTTGACCCGATGTCGGTCGAGTTCATGCGGCTTGGCGAGGGCAAGAAGGATCGCTGGAGTTTTACGCCGGAACAGCTCGCGGTGCTGCAAAAGGCCAAGGACAAGGCGAAAGAGGAAGGCCTGTGGAACTTCTTCCTCCCCGACGCCGAGACCGGCGAAGGCCTGAAGAATCTCGACTACGCCTATATCGCGGTTGAACTGGCGAAGAATCCGCTGGCCTCGGAGACCATGAACTGCTCGGCGCCCGATACCGGCAACATGGAAGTGCTGGAGCGCGTCGGCACCAAGGAGCAGAAGGAGAAATGGCTGAAGCCGCTGCTGGCAGGCGAGATCCGCTCGGCCTATGCGATGACCGAACCGAACGTGGCTTCGTCCGACGCGAAGAATATTTCGACGACGGCAAAGCTCGTCGGCGACGAGTGGGTGATCAACGGCGAGAAATATTACATCTCCGGCGCCGGCGATCCACGCTGCAAGATCATGATCGTGATGGTGAAGACCAATCCGGACGCGCCGCCGAGCAAGCAGCAGTCGCAGATCCTGGTGCCGATCGATACTCCCGGCGTCGAGATCCTCGGCCCGATGCACGTGTTCGGCCACGACCATGCACCACGCGGCCACATGCACCTGCGCTTCAACAATTGCCGGGTGCCGAAGGAGAACATCCTGCTCGGCGAAGGGCGCGGCTTTGAGATCTCGCAGGTTCGCCTGGGACCGGGGCGCATCCATCACTGCATGCGCACCATCGGCAAGGCGGAGAAGGCGCTCGACCTGATGGTGTCGCGGGGGCTGACCCGCGAAGCCTTCGGCAAGAAGATCGCCCATCTCGGCGGCAATTTGCAGATCATCGCGCAGGCGCGCTGCGAGATCGAGGCGATGCGGCTGATGGTGTTGAAGGCGGCGAAGGCGATGGACGTGCTGGGCAACAAGGAGGCACGGATCTGGGTCAGCATGGTGAAGGCCATGGTGCCGGAGCGCACCTGCAAGATCATCGACCAGGCGATCCAGATGCACGGCGCTACCGGCATCTCGCAATGGAGCCCGCTCGGCGAGATGTACCAGGACGTCCGCCACCTGCGCTTCGCCGATGGTCCGGACGAAGTGCACTGGATGGTGGTCGGAAGACATGAACTAAGCATGCCGTAGTTTTCTCCCTCTCCCCGTTCTTCACGGAGAGAGGGTTGGGGTGAGGGGCTGCTTCCGCAGAAAGCAGCAGGCAGCCAGTTGGTGGACCGTCCCCGTCACCCGCCGCGCCACGCGCGTCGGCCTCTCCCCGCAAGCGGGGCGAGGCAAGGGCCCTCCAGAGCAGGCACAGCATGCAATACGCCCCCAGCGATCTTAAACCCCGCGAGCGCTACAAGGTGCTCACGTCCTTTGTGCTGCCGCGGCCGATTGCGTGGGTGACGTCGATCGGAGAGACCGGCGTAGTCAACGCGGCGCCGTTCAGCTTCTTCAACGTGTTCTGCGAGGACCCGCCGCTCTGCATGTTCGCCGCCAACCTGCGGCCCGACGGCCGGATCAAGGACACCGTGATCAACATCCGGCGGACCGGTGAATTCGTGGTCAACATGACCGACGAGCCGCTGGCGCGCGCGATGCACGACTCCAGCGGCGACTTTCCGCCCGATATCGGCGAGCCGGATTATCTGAACCTGAAGTTGGCGCCATCGACGAAAATCAGCGTGCCGCGGCTGGCGGACGCGCCGTTTTCGATGGAATGCAAGACGTGGAAGGAGATCGACGTCAACGGCGATCGGCTGCTGGTGATGGGCGAAGGCATCCACTTCCACATCCGCGACGAATTGTGGGACCACGCCGCGATGCGCGTGCACATGGAGCGCTATCATCCGATCGGCCGCATGTTCGCGGATCGCTATTGCCGGACCGATGACCGCGTGGTGTTTCCGCCGGCGGAAGGGGCAAAGACGGCGGTGTAGGCGTAGTTCGTAGGTTCGTAGCGTGGGCAAAGCGAAGCGTGCCCACCGTTCCGACCACGCAGGAAGATGGTGGGGCACGGCGCAAGAGCGCCTTTGCCCAGCCTATGAAGCCGGACGGTGCGCCCGCAAAAACGAGCGGATCTGCCGCACGGCCAGCGGCACCCGCTCTTTCGGCTCCTTCCACGGAAACAGGCTCACTTCCGCGTTCGGCGCCAGCAGCGCGCTTTCCATGGCGACCGTGTAAGGGTGCGCCGGGATGTCATCGGGCAGGATCAACACCGGCGTCCGGCACTGCCGCACGAAGTCGCGCGTCACGGTGAAGACGAAATCCGGATCGGTGCGATACATTTTCGTCAGGAATTTCTCGGCCATCTCCATCGTGATATCGGGCCGGCGCGCGACGAGCTGCGGCGCCCAGCCCTTCATGTTGTTGTCGTAGAACAGCTCGCGCATCTCAGGACGCGAGCCTGACGGCATCGCGAGCACCGCGGCGACGACGCGATCCGGTGCGCGCTTGATGAGATTCCAGATCAAGGGGCCGCCGATGCAAAAGCCCAGCACCATGAACCTGTCGAAGCCGAGATGATCCATCAGCGCGAGCTGGTCGTCGGTATGGGAATCCCAGGGCCGGTCGATTTCCAGGGGACCTGTGGACTGACCAGGCGGCGCATTGCGCAGGTCATAGGCGATGCAGCGGTACTCGTCGCCGAATTCCGCGATGGCGTTGAACGGCGGATAGTCGCCAGTGATGCCTGATATGTTCGAGTTCAGCCCGCCACCGGCGATCAGGAGCAGCGGAAAGCCGGCGCCGGCTTCCTCGTAATGGATGCGGACTGGGCCTTTTTCCAAGAAGCTCATCGCCATCTCCCTCCGTACTGCCCCCTCTCCCCGTCCTTCACCGGGAGAGGCTGGGGTGAGGGGCTGTCACCGCGTGCGCGACTCGCGGAGAGGCCCCCTCACCCGGATTGCTGCGCAATCCGACCTCTCCTCGCAAGCCGGGCGAGGTAAGAAAAGGCCTCATTCTTTCACAGCCTCCCCGATCTTGTCTTGCGTCCTCGTCTCGAAATCGCTCGCGTCGTGCCGCTCGTGCAACTGGCTCGCAGGATCGCCCGAAATGCGGTTGACCATGCGGCCACGCTTCACCGCCGGGCGTTTGGCGATCGCGTCGGTCCAGCGCTGCACGTTCTTGTATTCGTGCACCGAGAGGAATTCCCCGGCACCATAGACCAGGCCCTTGGCCAGCGCGCCGTACCACGGCCAAGTCGCAATGTCGGCAATGGTGTATTCGTTTCCGGAGAGGAATTCGTTGTCGGCAAGACGCCGGTCGAGCACGTCGAGCTGGCGCTTCACCTCCATGGCGTAGCGGTCGATGGCGTATTCGATCTTGGTCGGCGCGTAGGCATAGAAGTGACCAAAGCCGCCGCCGAGAAATGGCGCGCTGCCCATCTGCCAGAACAGCCATGAAAGGCACTCCGCCCGCGCCGCGCCGCTCGCCGGCAAAAACGCGCCAAACTTTTCGGCGAGATGCAGCAGGATCGCACCCGACTCGAATACGCGGATCGGCTCAGGCCCGCTGCGATCCATCAGCGCGGGGATCTTCGAGTTCGGATTGACGGCGACAAAGCCGCTGCCGAACTGGTTGCCGTCGATCTTGATCAACCAGGCGTCGTATTCGGCGCCGCGGTGGCCGGCGGCCAGCAGTTCCTCGAACATCACGGTGACCTTGACGCCGTTCGGTGTCGCCAGCGAATAGAGCTGAAACGGATGGCGGCCGACCGGCAACCCGGCCTCATGCGTGGGGCCGGCGATCGGGCGATTGATGCTGGCGAAGCGGCCGCCGCTTGCCTTGTTCCAGGTCCAGACTTTTGGCGGGACATATTCGACGGGCTCGTTGGCGGGGGCGTCGGTCATTCATTCATCTCCAGAACGGCAGGTGGGGCAAAGGCGCGTTTGCGCCCTGCCCACCATTTGAATGTCGTGTTGAATATGGTGGGCACTCTGCGCTTTGCCCACCCTACGAACTGGCAAAAATCAAGGGAGCAATGCACTTCCGGCAAGCGGTGTCCTCGGAGCAATGCTCCTGTGGCTGGCGTCGTCGAGATCGGCCATAATGGATGTGTCGCTACAACAGAGACTATCCAAATGCTCCCATCACAGCGGGCCTTGTTCGAGATACCGTGCCAGATCTGCTACCTGAATGCCGCCTCTTACAGTCCCCTGCCTAATCGAACTCTGGAGGCCGGCCGCGCCGCCGTTCTCCGCAAGGGCACGCCGTGGACGCTCGAGGCCTCCTTCGCCAACCAACAGAATGAACGCGCGCGCCTTGCTGCCGCCCGGCTGATCAATGCCGAGGCCTCCGATATCGCGCTGATTCCCTCGATCAGTTACGGCGTTGCGACCGCAGCGAAGATACTGCCGATCGCCCGCGGCACGCGGGTGATCGTGCTGGAGAACGATCATTCCTCGCCGGTGCTCGAATGGCAGACGCGGGCCGAGGCGGAAGGATTTACCGTCGAGACGGTTCGACAACCTGACGATGGCGACTGGACGTCGGCGGTGCTTGCCGCGATCGAACGGTCCGGCCCACTGCCGATCAGCCTGGCCTCGATCTCATCGGTGCACTGGTCGGACGGTGGGTTGATCGATGTCGACAAAGTCGGTGCGGCGCTCCGGCAGCGGGGCGCTGCCTTCCTTGTCGACGCGACGCAGAGCACCGGCGTGCTGACGACCGACGTGAAGCGTCTCGATCCGGATTTTGTGATCTTCCCGACCTACAAATGGCTGCTCGGCCCTTACGGCCGCGCCTTTCTCTATGTTGCAAGACGCCATCAAGGCGGTATCCCGCTCGAGCAGACAGCGTCCGGCCGCCGCAACGTGCGCGCCGAGAACGCGGTTTATTTCACAGATGCCAGCTATGTTCCCGACGCGCGGCGCTTCGACATGGGCGAGCGCGATTATTTCATCTCGATGGAGATGGCCTCAATCGGTATGGAGATGATGGTCGAATGGGGAGCGGCGGCCATTGCGCAACGTCTCGCGATGCTGACGGAGCGGATCGCCACGGGCGTGCGCGGCATCGGTCTCCGCGTTCCCGAACCTCATCTGCGGGCGCCGCATATATTGTGCCTCGCGTTTGAGGCCGGAATGCCGGCGGGCCTCGTCGAAGGACTGGCAAGCGAAGGCGTCTATGTCGCC
The DNA here is from genome assembly GCF_013114835.1 of Bradyrhizobium archetypum. Taxonomy (GTDB): domain Bacteria; phylum Pseudomonadota; class Alphaproteobacteria; order Rhizobiales; family Xanthobacteraceae; genus Bradyrhizobium; species Bradyrhizobium archetypum. The sequence goes on from NZ_JAAVLW010000001.1 coordinate 474,078, forward strand.
CCACGCCTGGGGCGCATGCGCATCTCGCCCCACGTCTATAATGATGAGGCTGATGTCGATCGGTTTGTTGAGGTACTGACGCGGCGGCTGCGGGCCATCTAGGGTGGGCAAAGGCGCATCACGACGCGCCCATCATTGAATGTTGATGTTTGCATATGGTGGGCCCGCGGAGCCTGTCATCGGGCGAGCGTTCGCGCGACCCGGTGGCTTTGCCTACCCTACAGGAGCGGCTACGGCGGCCGCTTACGACGCAACCGCCTTGCGTGGCGCTTCCGCCCTCTCCATCACAAACCCTTCATAGCCCTTGGCGGCGATGTCGTTGCAGATCTGCCTGTACGGACCGACGCCGCCGATATAGGGCATGAAGATGCGCGGCTTGCCGGGAACGTTGGCGCCCATGTACCAGGAATTGGCCTGCGGATAGAGCGTGGCGGCGGCGACCTCGTTGACATGGGCGACCCATCTGTCCTCGGCGTCCACATCCGCTTCCATCGTGTCGAGCCCGCGATCGCGCATGTAAGCGAGACAGTCGGTGATCCAGTCGACATGCTGCTCGATCGAAACGATCATGTTCGACAATACCGACGGGCTGCCCGGGCCGGTGACCACGAAGAGGTTGGGAAAGCCCGCGCTCATCAGGCCGAGATAGGTGCGCGGGCCTGCCGCCCATTTCTGGTTCAGCGTCTGGCCGCCACGGCCCTTGATATCGATCTTCGCCACCGACCCCGTCATGGCGTCAAAACCGGTCGCCAGCACCAGCGCGTCCACCTCATACTCCTTGCCGGCCACGCGCACGGCGTTTTCGGTGATTTCTTCAATCGGATTCGATCTGATGTCGATCAGCGTCACGTTCGGGCGGTTGAAGGTGGCGAAATAATCGGTGTCGATGCAGATGCGCTTGGTGCCGATCGGATGGTTATTCGGCTGCAACAGTTTCGCCGTTTCGGGATCATTGACGATCTCGGCGATCTTCTCGCGGACGAAATTGGCGGCGGTGTCGTTCGCGGCCTTGTCGAGCGCGAGATTGTTGTAAACCGACATGAAGGTGAGCCCGCCCCGATTCCAGCGCGCCTCGTATTTGGCACGGCGCTCGTTGTCGCCGTCATCGAGCGCGCCGCGGTCGGGCATCTCGGTATAGATGCCGTTCTTCGTCACCTCGCGGGCAAAGCGCCTGATCTCGGGATAATTGTCACGAAACTTTTGCCGCTCTTCCTCGGTCAGCGGCGCGTTGCGGGCGGGAATCGAGAAGTTCGCGGTGCGCTGGAATACCGTGAGATGGCTCGCCTGCTCGGCAATGACCGGCACCGATTGAATGCCTGACGATCCAGTGCCGATGACGCCGACGCGCAGGCCCGTGAAATCGACCTCCTGATGCGGCCAGTGGCCGGTGTGGTAGACCTTACCCTTGAACCGATCGAGCCCCTTGATGTCGGGCATCCGCGCGTTCGACAGGCAACCGGTGGCGAGCACAACGAATTTTGCGGTCACCGTCCTGCCGTCGGAGGTCGTGACCGACCACAGCGAGGTGGTCTCGTCGAATTCGGCGCGATCGACGCGGGTGTCGAACTGGATATCCTTCCGCAAATCGAAGCGGTCAGCGACGTGGTTGGCGTATTTCAAAATTTCTGGCTGTGGCGCGTAGCGCTCGCTCCAATCCCATTCCTGCTGCAGGTCGTCGCAGAACGAATAGGAATACTGCATGCTCTCGACGTCGCAGCGCGCGCCGGGATAGCGGTTCCAGTACCAGGTGCCGCCGACGCCGGAGCCCTGCTCATAGACCCGCGCCGTCATGCCCTGCCCGCGCAAGCGGTGCAGCATGTACATGCCGGCAAAGCCTGCGCCGACCACGACGACATCGTAGGTCACGGGCGATTTGGCGGTGGTGGAAGGCGTAGCGGGCATGAAGGCGGACTCCCCTTAAAGTTATCTCTTGATTTGGTTATCAGCATTCTCCCCGCAGCGTGAAAGCGCAAGACGCAAATTGGCGGCATGCCATTGCATATTTTGCGCGGTGGAATTGCGAACTCCTCACGAGGAGGAACTAACGCCGCTTGGCATGCAAGCCTCCAATGGGCTAGCGTCGCGTGCAGGCCGAGCAGCGACCCGGGATGCTGCCGCCGGGAGGACAAGCCATGAAATCGCCGATCTGCGATATGCTGGGGATCGAATTCCCGCTGCTCGCCTTCAGCCATTGCCGCGACGTGGTCGCCGCCGTCAGCCGCGCCGGCGGATTTGGCGTGCTGGGCGCGACCACGCACTCGCCCGAGACGATCGAGCAGGAACTGAAATGGATCGACGCGCATACCGACGGCAAGCCCTACGGGCTCGACGTGCTGATCCCCGAAAACATTTCGACCGCGGGCGAAAAGGACGTCACCTGGAAGAGCCTGGAAGCGCGGATTTCGCCGCAGCACCGCGACTTCACCCGCAACCTCCTGAAGAAACACGGCGTCGAGCTGACGACGACCAATGTCGCCGACAACCAGCCGCAGCCGTTCGACGCGCAGCGCGCGCTCGACGTGCTGGAGGTGTCGTTCCGTCACCCGATCAAGCTGATTGCGAATGCGCTCGGCGTGCCGCCGAAACAGATGATCGACATGGGCCGCAAGCACGGCGTGCCGGTGGCGGCGCTTGTGGGTTCGAAAGAGCACGCGCTGCGGCAGGTCGCTGCCGGTGTCGATATCCTGGTGGCACAGGGCACCGAGGCGGGCGGCCATTGCGGCGAGGTCACGACCATGGTGCTGGTTCCGGAGGTGATCAAGGCGATCAAGCCGGTCCGCGACGTGCCGGTGCTGGCCGCCGGTGGCATCATGACAGGTAAGCAGATGGCCGCATGCATGGCGATGGGCGCCGCCGGCGCCTGGACCGGGTCGGTGTGGCTCGCGACGGTGGAATCCGAGACCACCGAAATCTTCCGCGAAAAGATGATCGCAGCCTCCTCGCGCGACGCGGTTCGCTCCAAGGGCCGCACCGGAAAGCCGGCGCGGCAATTGCGATCGGTGTGGACCGATGCGTGGGACCGCAGCCCGGACAGCCCCGGCGCGCTGCCGATGCCGCTGCAAAGCATCATCAGCCGCGACGCCTTCAACTCGATCGACCGCGCGGCCGCTGCCGGCAACGTGCAGGCGCGCGATCTCGTGACCTATTTCGTCGGCCAGGGCGTCGGCCTGATCGATAGCGTGAAATCGGCCGGCGCGGTGGTGCAGGAATTCAAGGAGGATTTTGCCGATGCGGTGGAGCATCTGAACATGCTGATGGAGGAGTGAGTGCTCTCACACCGTCATTGCGAGCGAAGCGAAGCAATCCATAGCGCCACACGTGGAGCTATGGATTGCTTCGTCGCTGCGTTCCTCGCAATGACGGAATGACAAGCTGTGAACTGAGAAAGCGAAACAAGAAAAAATGTCCAAGACTTCCCTCCCCGAAGATCGCATTCCCGTTATTGTCGGCGTCGGCGAAATCGTCGACCGCCCCAAGGACATCGCCGATGGCCTCGAGCCGCTGACGCTGCTCGAACAGGCGGTGAAACGGGCGGTGGCCGATAGCGGGGCAAAACTGCTCGGCGAGCTCGGCTCGCTTGACGTCGTCAATTTCCTGAGCTGGCGCTACCGCGATCCAGAAAAGCAGCTTGCGGCACGGCTTGGCGCCAAGCCGGCGCATTGTTATTACGGCCCGGTCGGCGGCGAGAGCCCGATCCGCTACATCCACGAAGCGGCCAAGCGTATCGCGCGCGGCGAATGCAGCGTCGCCGTCGTCTGCGGCGCGGAAGCGCAATCCACCGCAACCAAGGCGGAGCGCGGCGGCATCTCGCTGCCCTGGACACCGTTCGCCCACGACGTCGAGGAGCCGAAGCGCGGTGCAGCGTTCCAGAAGCCAATGGCGGTGAAGCTCGGCGTGTTCCGCCCGATCACGGTCTATCCGCTCTATGAGTCCGCCACATCGGCGCATTGGGGCCAGACCCCGCGCGAGGCGCTCGCCGAATCCGGCGCGCTGTGGTCGACCTACTCGAAGGTCGCGTCGGAGAATCCGAACTCCTGGCTGAAGAAGCGTTTCTCACCGGAAGAGATCACGACGCCGACGCCGGAGAACCGGCTGATCGCCTGGCCCTATACAAAACTGATGGTGGCCAATCCGACCGTGAACATGGGCGGCGCGGTCCTGCTGACGTCGCTGGCGAAAGCCCGCGCGGTCGGCGTGGCCGAGGAGCGCCTGATCTATCCGATCGGCGGCGCCTCGGCGGAGGAGCCGCGAGACTATCTGGTGCGCGACCAGTTTTATGAAAGCCATCCGCAGAATGCGGTGCTGAAGGCAGTGATGGACCTCGTCGATGGCGACGCCAGGAAATTCGACGCCATCGAGCTCTATAGCTGTTTTCCTTGCGTACCCAAGATGGCGCGGCGGACGCTCGGCTTGGGCCGCAACGTGCAGCCGACGGTGACCGGCGGACTCACCTTCTTCGGCGCGCCGCTCAACAGCTATATGACGCACGCGGCCGTCGCGATGGTGCGCAAGTTGCGCGAGGGCGGCAAGCTCGGCCTGCTGTACGGCCAGGGCGGCTTTGTCACCAAGCATCACGGACTGGTGCTGTCGCGCGAGGCGCCGAACGAGCCGCTTGCGCAGGACACCAGCGTGCAGGCCGAGGCCGACCGCAACCGCCGCAAGGTGCCGGACTTCGTTACCGAGGCCTCAGGCAAGGGCAAGGTCGAAAGCTTTACCGTACTGTACAAGGGCAATGGCGAGATCGAGCACGGCGTGGCAATGCTGCGCACCGAGGCCGACGCGCGGGCGCTGGCGCGTATCCCGGCCAACGACGCAGCGACGCTCAAGCACTTGCTGGACATGGATCGCACGCCGGTGGGGTCAGTCGGCGATATCGTTACCGGGGGCGATGGCGTGCTGGAGTGGCGTGTGGCGTAGCCCTCGCGTCCGCGGCGCGATGGGGCCATTACGCCGCCCGCACCGTATCCAGGAATTTGCCGACCTCCAGCTTGAGCCGGTTCGAGTCCGCGGAGAGCGCCTGTGCGGCGGACAGCACCTGCGCAGAAGCCGAGCCGGTCTCGCCTGCGCCGCGCTGCACGTCGGTGATGTTGACCGAGACCTGATGGGTGCCCTCGGCCGCCTGCTGCACGTTGCGGGAGATTTCCTGCGTCGCCGCGCCCTGCTCTTCCACGGCGGCTGCAATGGTCGAGGCGATCTCCGCCAGCCGTTCAATGGTGCCGCTGATCTCCTTGATGGCGCCGACGGATTCTTGCGTCGCGCCCTGAATGCCGGTGATCTGCTGGCCGATTTCGCCGGTGGCCTTGGCGGTCTGTTCCGCGAGCGCCTTCACCTCTGATGCCACGACCGCAAAGCCGCGACCGGCTTCGCCGGCGCGCGCCGCCTCGATGGTGGCGTTGAGCGCGAGCAGATTGGTCTGGCCGGCAATGGTGTTGATCAGTTCGACCACATCGCCGATCCGGGCAGCCGCCTTCGACAGCTCGCTGACGCGGTCATTGGTGACGCGGGCCTGGTCGACGGCCGCCCCGGCCATTCGCGCCGATTCCTGCACCTGGCGGCTGATCTCGTTGACTGAAGAAGACAGTTCTTCCGTGGCCGAAGCAACCGACTGCACGTTGGTGGTCGCCTCCTCCGAAGCAGCCGCCACCATAGTCGTTACCTGCTGGGCGCGCTCGGCGGTCGTCGTCAGTGTCCGGGCCGAGGCTTCCAGCTCGGTCGAAGCTGATGACACGGTTTCGACGATCTCGCCGACCGCCGCCTCGAACGAATCCGCCAGGCGGACCATTTCGGCCTTGCGCTGTTCCGCGGCGGCCTGATCCTGCCTGATCTTGGCTTCTGCTTCGTCGCGGGCCTTCTGCTCGGACACGACCTTGAATTTCTCGACGGCTGCAGCGACCGCGCCGAGTTCATCCTTGCGACCCAGGCCGGGGAGGACTACGCCGAAATTGCCGCCTGCCAGCTCGTCCATCGAGACGCTCAGTGCCCGCATCGGCCGGGCGATCGTGAAGAACGAAAGGATGCTGGTTCCGACCAGCAACAAAATCGTGGCGATGCCGATTGCCATGGCTTCCCGTTCGGCCGCGGCCATTTCCCGGGCTGCCTGGGCTGCGGCCTCTTCAACGCCGCGCTTGGCCAAGTCGGCGATCTGGTTGGCGAGCTGTTCGAGTTCGGCTGCGATCGGCAGCGTCGTCTCGCGCGCGATGCGAACCGCTTCGTCGTTGAGCTTTGCAATTTTCGCTGGGGCATCAGTCCCTCCGCCTGCGGCGGCAATTGCTTCAGCTCGAACCGCCGCAATCTGCTGGGCGCCTTTGGCATAGTCAGCCGACCTCGACTTGAGTTTTTCAATCCGGGCACGATTTTCGGCCGACGAGAGGGCGAGCATCCCGTCGGCAAAATGATTGACGGATTTGAACCGGGCGGCGAGATAGTCGGTGGCCCTTTGCATGTCCGCCGGATTGTTGACGAGGCGGAGATCCCGAACGCCAATCTGCATGCCGCGAATTGACGCCTTCGCATCTACCGCATCGCGGGCGATCGTTTGCTGCGTTGATTTTTGAACATCGGCATTGCGGATAGCGGTGTTCGCGCGCATCTGGATCATCACCATCGCACCAACAAGCAAAACGCCGAGGCCTGAGGCGATGCCGAGCTTGGCGCCGATCGACAAGTTGAGGATGAAGCGGGACATGGCTATGCGTCTTTCAAATGAAAACGACTTCAGGGAAATCGCAGCGCTGCCGTGTGTTTCCCGCGCGGCGGGATCACGGTGAAGACGTGCCGGGCCAATTTGGACGAGCCGGTTCGTTGCGAACGAAGGGCTCCTGCGGCTGATGGCCACAGAGCGGCACCCATGAAGACAAGGTCCCATGCGATGGTTAATCAGTATCTAAGGGCGCGCGACTGACCAACTGGTAGTATTACGGATTGCGGTTCGTCTGGCCGTCACGACGGCTCGCCCGTCTGCTTGCGGGCCGCCGACAACGTCTGCTGAGGCGTTTCGCCGAACAACTCACGATATAACGCGGTGAATTCGCCCATGTGCCAGAAGCCGTTCGCCAGCGCGACCGCCTTGACCGACTGCGCCGAGGACCCTCGCACCAGTTGCTGTCGCACATTCCATAGCCGCCGCAGCCGCATATAGCGATGCATGCTCATGCCGCGAATGGCAACCACGGCGTTATGCAGCGTCCGCACCGAGACGCCGAGTTGCCGCGCCACGTCGGCACTGTACAGCGTCTTGCCCGTGCTATCGGCAACGAACTCGTCGAGCTTTCGAACCAGCCCCAGATAGTGGCTCAGGCTCAGGCGCTTGGCTTCGGGCGTGGGCGATGCCGCAGCCATCGCCAGGTCGACCGCCTGCAGGATCGACTCTTCAACGTGCTCGATCACATTCGGCTGGGCGAAGGTTTCAGGCGAGTGCGAAGCGAGCATCAAGGCATCGCCAACCGTTGTCCGCAACGCTTCGCATTTGTCCGCCAACGTCACGATCAGTTGAGCGCTATCGGCCTCGCCCGGCCAGCCTCGATCGTCGATGGAAGCAAAATTAACAAGCGCCACCTGATTGGCCTGCTGCTCCACGATCTCACACGTCGCGGTACCCTTGACCAGCAGCAAGGCCGGCGCGCGGGCCTCCACGCCGTTGATGATCAACGAAGTCGCGTCGTCCATCGCGAAACCGACGATCGCGCCGGTCGTGGAATACTGCATCTGCAGGATTCGCGGGAACGTCCGCTGCAGATGGACCGAACAGGATCTCAGCTTCAATGTAGCGAAAGCGGCGTCGAAGCGTTTGGCGTCGATCGGAATGCTCTTGGCTTCGCCCAGTCCGTCGATGCTCCGGAAACGATCGATGTCCAGAGGACGGCTAAGCTTTACGAACTCAGACTCAACTAGTTCATCAAGCAGCGACACGCGGCGGCCATCCGAGCACTCGGTAGCGATCCATGGCAGATCTTCCGACATCAGACCGTCTGTCATCAGATCGTCACGATGCTTCCGCGTATTACCACTTTTTCCCGATTACGAAAGTTCGTTCGCCACATTTGGCGCCAGTTTCGCTCATGGCGATTGATCGATAACTGGCGCAATCGCGAGTTTGCGATCTAGGCGTGTTTCCGCCGTTTCGTACAGCCGAAAACAGGCTACTCAAGGCAGTTCGCGTTTCCGATTTCGAACGTCTGCGGTCGCGAGGCCGGCATGAGCGGCCAGCTTCAGACAAACGGGATCAGGCGCTCAGGCCGCCCGCACCGAATCCAGGAACCTGCCAACTTCGAGCTTGAGCCGATGGCTGTCGCCGGACAGCGACTGCGCCGCCGCAAGCACCTGCGAGGAGGCAGAACCGGTTTCGCTGGCGCCGCGCTGCACGTCGGTAATATTGGAGGAAACCCGCTGGGTGCCCATCGCCGCCTGCTGCACGTTGCGAGAAATCTCCTGCGTTGCGGCGCCCTGCTCCTCCACAGCCGCTGCGATCGCCGACGAGATCTCCGACAGCCTCTCGATAGTGCCGCTGATTGCCTGGATCGCGTTCACGGATTCCTGGGTCGCCGCCTGGATACCGGTGATCTGCTGGCCGATTTCACCGGTGGCCTTTGCGGTCTGCTCGGCCAATGCCTTGACCTCGGAAGCCACCACCGCGAAGCCGCGGCCAGCCTCGCCGGCGCGCGCTGCCTCGATCGTGGCGTTGAGCGCAAGCAGGTTGGTCTGGCCGGCGATGGTGTTGATGAGCTCAACGACGTCGCCGATGCGGGTTGCCGCCTTCGACAATTCGCTGACGCGGTCATTGGTGGTGCGGGCCTGATCGACGGCGTCAGTGGCCATGCGAGCCGACTCCTGTACCTGGCGGCTGATCTCGGTAACCGACGACGCCATCTCTTCGGTGGCCGAGGCCACCGACTGCACATTGGTCGATGCCTCTTCGGAGGCTGCCGCGACCGTCGACGTGAGCTCCTGCGCGCGTTCCGCGGTGGCCGTGAGCGTGCCCGCCGATACTTCTAGCTGACTGGATGCCGACGACACGGTCTCGACGATCCGGCCGACCGCGGCCTCGAAATCGTCGGCCATCTTGTCCATGTCCGCCTTGCGGCTCGCCACGGCGCGGGTCTCGGCCGCGCGCTGCTCTGTTTCCAGCGACTGGCGGGCGACGGCATTGCTCTTGAATATCTCGACGGCCTTGGCCATCTCGCCGACCTCGTCGCCGCGGCCGATGCCCGGCACCTCGACGTTGAGGTTGCCGCTGGCAAGGTCGTTCATGGCGACGGTCATACGCTGGAGCGGGCCGGTGATGCTCCGCGCCACGACGATCGACACCGCTAGCATGAACAGAAGGATCACGCCGGCAACGATCAGCGAGCGCTGGGTCGACACCCAGGCTTGGGCGTTGAGGTCATCGATGTAGACGCCGGTGCCGATCACCCAGTTCCACGGCGCGAAGCCGACCACATAGGACAATTTCGGCTGAGGCTTGTCGAAGCCGGGCTTCGGCCACTCGTAGGGAACAAAGCCTGAGCCATTCTTTCTGACCGCGTCGACAAAATCGACGAACAGCAGCTTGCCGTTCGGATCCTTATAGGCCGACAGATCGTTGCCGTTCATTTCCGGCTTGATCGGATGCATCACCATTTTGGGATGCATGTCGTTGATCCAGTAGTAGTCGTTGTTGCCGTAGCGAAGCGCGGAAATCCGCGCCATCGCCCGCTTTTGCGCGTCGGCGGCGGGAACGTCACCCTTCTGCGCCGCGGCATGCTCTTCCTTGACGATGCCGAGCGCGAGTTCACCGAGATGGCGCAGCTCGATCTGCTTCTGCTGGTTCAGGCTCGATGCCAGTTCGCGCGACTCGAGAAAGGTCACGCAAAGCAGCCCGGCAAAGCTGAGGCAGATGAGCGCATAAATCTTCCGGCCAACCGTCATCCTGGCCCGGTCTATCATTCCAAACATGCTTGCTCTCCACGCGACGATGGCGGTCGTCCGCCCCATTGCGCGGAATCGTATAGGTCAGGGGCTTTCTACCCGTTAATTTTGTACTCAGTAGATATACGGAGTTTTATTGAACGGGCGGCAAGCGCATCGCGGATACCGACGGCAATAAGCCCGCCCTTGTTCAGGGGCGGGCCCCGTTTGGATTACGGTCCCTCGGCTACTTACGCCGCGCGCACCGAGTTCAGGAACCTGCCGACTTCGAGCTTGAGGCGGTTCGAATCCGACGACAGTGATTGCGCCGAAGATAGCACCTGAGACGAGGCGGTACCGGTCTCGCCGGCGCCGCGCTGCACGTCGGTGATGTTGGCGGAGACCTGCTGAGTGCCCCGCGCCGCCTGCTGCACGTTGCGGGAGATTTCCTGGGTTGCGGCACCCTGCTCTTCCACGGCGGCCGCAATGGTTGAGGATATTTCCGACAGCTTCTCGATGGTGTTGCTGATCGCCTGGATCGCCCCGACCGACTCTTCCGTTGCGGCCTGGATACCCGTGATCTGCTGGCCGATCTCGCCGGTCGCCTTCGAGGTCTGTTCCGCCAGCGCCTTCACCTCGGAAGCGACGACGGCGAAGCCGCGGCCGGCGTCGCCCGCGCGGGCCGCCTCGATGGTGGCGTTGAGCGCCAGCAGATTGGTCTGCTCAGCGATGGTGTTGATGAGTTCGACCACGGCGCCGATGCGGGCCGCCGCCTTCGACAGTTCGCTGACCCGATCGTTGGTGGTGCGGGCCTGATCGACGGCCTCGTTGGCCATCCGGGCCGATTCCTGAACCTGACGGCCGATCTCGGTGATGGACGAGGCCATCTCCTCGGTGGAGGAAGCGACCGACTGCACATTGGTGGAAGCTTCCTCGGAAGCCGCGGCCACCATCGTGGTCAGCTCCTGCGCGCGCTCGGCGGTTGCCGTCAGCGTGCCGGCGGCGGTTTCGAGTTCGGTCGATGCCGAGGAGACGGTCTCGACGATCTTGCCGACCGCGCCTTCGAAATCGTCGGCGAGCTTGATCATTTCGGCCTTGCGCCGCTGCGCCGCGACCAGGTCCTGCTCGACCTTGGCCTCGGCTTCCTCGCGGGCCTTCTGCTCGGCGTTTTCGCGAATGATGGTCACTGTCTTGGCGAGATCGCCGATTTCGTCGCCGCGGCCGGCGCCGGGAATCTCGACGTCGAGATTGCCACCGGCCATCTCGCCCAGCGCGCCGTTGAGGCGCGTCATCGGACGCGCGACGCCCAGGAAGGAGAACACAACCGAGCCGATCAATGAGGCGACCACGATGATCGCCATGATCAGGTTGATGCTGTTGGCGCGCTCGGTATCGTCCATCACGGCGTCCTTCGAGGTCTTCGCATCCTTTTGCGCAGCCTCGACAGTTGCCTCCATCAGGCTGGCGACGTCAGCGGCGGCCTTGACGGTGCGGTTGGCGATGATGTCGTTCTTCGACTGCTCGGTCCGTACCGCCTCCTCATTGGCCGCCAGGAATCGCTTGACGAGCGAGGAAAGGTTGCTGACCACGACCAGCAATTCGCGATCATCGGCCTCGCCGCGCAACTTGTTGAAGACATCCTTCAACGAGGCCTCGGTCTTGGCCATCTCCGTGACCAGGTTGGCATCGCCGGTGGCGCCGAGCTTCCAGGCAGCAGCCCGCAACGCGTTCACCTTGCCATCGGCCTGAAACAGCAAACGCTCGATCTCGAGCCGGTTGTCCAGCTTCGCCATGGCCGGCAACTTCATCTGGGTATCGACCGCCTTGGTCCATTCCTCCGAGATGACCGAGCGCTTCTCGATTTGCGTCAGCAGCGTGGTCTGCGCCTTGGCGAGATCCTCCACGGCGGCGGCAAAGCCTTCCATCAGGGCCTTCGTCTTCTGCAGTCGCTCCCTGGCATCCGGTTGCTGGGCCATCGCCAGCGCTGCTTCCAGCTCCTTTGCCGCGCTCGCCTTGTGGCGCTGCAGATCGGCAAGGGCCTTTTCGACTTCAGCGGGAGCTCTCGCCAGGCGGACGTCGCCGGCGGCAAGCTGAATCTTGCGCAGGTCGATATGCGCGGCGAGCGAATTGTCAGCCACCTTCTGCGATCGGGAGGCGCGCTCGCTGGCTTCCTCGATTCTCGCCTCCGTGACCATCTGGTTGGCCACCATGCCGATCGCCAGCAGGACGCCGAGCGCCCCGGCCAAGCCCAGTTTGTTTCCGATACGGTTGAGCTTGATCATGTCGACGACCCCATATTCTTCTGCAGCAGTTTTTCCTGAGGCGGAATTTGCCGCGCCAGGCACCGGCAACCTTCGCGCGCGAATCCCGAAGATGCCGGGCAGCCTAGCGGCGACCGGTTAATTTCCGCTTGCGTGAAACTAGGGATTGTCCAGCCGGGTTGTCGCACCGTCCATCTCGCGCGCCGGACGCGAAAAGGCCCGGCTCCGATTCCGGAAGCCGAGCCTTCGTCTGGCGTCGGGCGGGGTGTCAGGCTGCCCGGACCGACTCCAGAAACTTGCCGACCTCGTGCCGGAGGCGCTGGCTGTCGCCCGACAGCGACTGTGCCGCCGAGAGCACCTGCGAGGAAGCGGCGCCGGTCTCACTGGCGCCGCGCTGCACGTCGGTGATGTTGGCGGAGACCTGATGGGTGCCCCGCGCCGCCTGCTGCACGTTGCGAGAGATTTCCTGGGTCGCCGCGCCCTGCTCTTCCACGGCCGCCGCGATTGCCGAGGAGATCTCCGCCAGCCGTTCGATGGTGCCGCTGATTTCCTTGATCGCATTCACGGATTCCTGGGTCGCGCCCTGGATGCCGGTAATCTGCTGGCTGATTTCGCCGGTGGCCTTCGCCGTCTGTTCGGCGAGCGCCTTGACTTCGGAGGCCACGACGGCAAAGCCGCGGCCAGCGTCACCGGCGCGGGCCGCCTCGATGGTGGCGTTGAGCGCGAGCAGATTGGTCTGGCCGGCGATGGTGTTGATGAGCTCGACCACGTCGCCGATCCGGCTCGCCGCCTTGGACAATTCGCTGACCCGGTCGTTGGTGACGCGGGCCTGGCCGACCGCGTCGGTCGCCATCCGCGCCGATTCCTGCACCTGGCGGCCGATCTCGGTGACCGAGGAGGAAAGCTCTTCGGTTGCCGACGCCACCGACTGCACGTTGGCGGAGGCTTCTCCGGAAGCCGAGGCGACGGCCGATGTCAGCGTCTGCGAGCGCTCGGCGGTCGCCGACAGCGTGCCGGCGGAAGCTTCGAGTTGTGTCGAGGCCGACGATACCGTCTGCACGATCTCGCCGATCACGTTTTCAAAATTGCGGGTAATGCCGTCGACCCGCCGGCCGCGCTCGATCTTGGCTTCGGCATCGGCGGCTGCAGCCTCGTCGGCGGCCTTCTTGGCGATCAAAGCTTCCTTGAACACCTGCAAGGTATCAGCCATGACGCCGATTTCCGTCTTCTCGCCCTGATGCGGCACGTCGGTGCTCAAATCGCCCTTGCCGAGCGCTTGCATCGGCGTGACGATCGAGGCAATGCCGATCGAGACGTCGCGAACCAGAAAAGCGCTGATGCCGGCGCCGACCATTACGGCTGCGCCGAGGATCAAGCCCAGCATCGCGAGCGCGGCGGTATAGCTGTCGGCCGCTTCCCTTGCCGCCTTGTCTGCGCCGGCATTGTTCAGGTCGATGCTCTTCTTCAGCACGGCGTCGGCATCGAGCCCGATCTTGTTGACGGTCGTGGTATTCAGGTCATGTGCTTCGGTCGGAGTCTTGCCGGCCGCCTTGCGCGAAAGTTCCATTACCTCCTGGGTGCCTTTCTTGTAGCTCTCCCACAGCCTGACCCATTCGCTGTATAGCGCGCGCTCTTCCGGCGACGTGATCAGCGGCTCATAGGCGGCGCGGATCTTGGAATTGCTTTCGACGACGCTGGCGAGCGTCTTCTCCATCGCAAGCTTCTCTTCCAGCGTCTCGGATAGCATGTGCTCGCGGATCACGTTGCGGTAGGTGATGACGCCGGCGCGCAGGTCACCTAGCACGCGCACGCTGGGCAGCCAGTTCGTGGAGATGTCGACCGTGTTGGCGTTGATGGCGTGCATGTTGCGGACGGCCAGCAGACCCATGCCCGTCATCGCGACGAGCAGGAAGGCAACCACGGCGATGATCTTGGTGCGGATCGAATAGCGGGCGAGCATGGACGGAATCTCTTGGTTTTGGACGCGCTGGGACGCGCCGGATGGGAAAAGGCGGAAGGTTCAAAAGAGGATGCCTTGCCCACATCAAAACCGATGCGTCCTCAAGTAGAGTTAACGAGCGGTGGTAAAAATACCGAGGCGGTCCGACGTGCTCGCGACCTGAGCGCTGACGAAGCGATCAGCGCATCAGCTTCAGCGCATCGGAAAAAAATTCGGGTCCGCCGAAATTGCCCGATTTCAGTGCAAGCAGCATTTCGCCATTGCCGGTGCCCACGGCACGTAAAACCGGCACTCCTGCAGCGATTTCCTCGCCAACGAGGAAGCCCGGAATGCGCAGGCGGTCGACGACGGCGCCTGAAGTTTCACCACCCGCGACCACCAATCGCCGCACGCCGGACTGCACGAGGCCTTCCGCGACATCGGCCATCGCCTGCTCGATGGCATGTCCGGCTGCATCACGGCCATGCCGAGATTGCAGAGCTGCAACCTGGTCCGGCGTCGAGCTGCTGGCGATCAGGACCGGACCCTCGGTGATTCGCGCGCTCGCCCACGCCAGCGCGCGGCGGGCCTCATTGGGTCCGGCGATGATCTGCTCGGGATCGAGATGCAGGACGGCCATCGTCTTTTCGGCGTTGGCGATCTGCGCCAGGGTCGCCTGCGAGCAGCTTCCGGCAAGGCACGCTGCCGGTCCGCCGACCGGTGCGCCGATTGCCGCGCCCGCGTCGGCCGCTTTGACCTTGCCGGTGGCGATCAGCGCCCGGGCGAGGCCAAGGCCGATGCCGGACGCGCCGACCGACAGCCGATGGTCGAGGGCCACGCTGCCGATGGTTTCGAGGTCGCGGTCGAACACGGCATCGATGATAACAGCGCCAACGCCGTTTCTTGCGAGATCAGCCAAGCGTTCCCGAACCGCCGCCGCGCCGCGCGACAGCGGCGCGAGATCGACCAGGCCGACCTTGGTCCGGCTCTGCCGCGCCAGCACCCGCACCAGATTGGAATCGTGCATCGGGTTGAGCGGATGATCCTTCAGCGGGCTTTCGTTCAGCGGAACGGCGCCGACGAACAGATTGCCCTGATAGACGGTGCGGCCGGTTTCCGGAAAGGCCGGCGTCACCAGCACGATCGCATCGCCGCAATCGGCACGCAGCGCATCCATCACGGGGCCGATATTGCCGGCATCGGTGGAATCGAAGGTCGAGCAGATCTTGAACAGCACATGGTCCGCGCCGCGGCCGCGCAGCCATTTGTCTGCCGCCCGCGAGCGATCAACCGCGACCTTTGCGTCGATAGAGCGGCTCTTGAGCGAGACCACGACTGCATCGACCTCCGGCAGCGCCAGATCGTCCGGCGGCACGCCGATCGTCTGCACCGTGCGCAGGCCCTGGCGGGTCAGCGTGTTGGCGAGATCGGAAGCGCCAGTGTAATCGTCGGCAATGCAGCCCAGAGACAGTTTCACGATTTTGCTCCGGCATAGGGCCTGAACCAACCGAGGCCATCGGTAGTCTTGCCGCGCGGGTTATATTCACAGCCGACGAAGCCGCCATAGCCGAGCCGGTCGAGCTCGGCGAACAGGAACGGATAGTTCAGCTCCTCGCCATCAGGCTCGTTGCGCGAGGGGATGCTGGCGATCTGGACATGGCCTGTGATCGGCATCATCTCGCGCAGCCGCATGGTGACGTCGCCGTGGATGATCTGGCAGTGATAGATGTCGAACTGCAGTTTGAGGTTCGAGATCTTCAATTCGGTGATCAGGTCGCGCGCGAAGCCAAAGTCGTTCAGGAAATAGCCGGGCACGTTGCGCGGATTGATCGGCTCGATCACGACGTCGAGGCCATGCGGGGCATAGAATTCGGCCGCCCATGCCACCGATTTGTAAAACTGCTCCACCGCCTTCGTGTTGCTGCGGTCCGCGATGCCTGCCATCAGATGCAGCCGCTTGACGCCGGTCGCTTTCGCATAAGGCAGCGCCGTCTCGAGGCTGCGCTTCAAATCGTCAAAGCGCTCCGGCAGCGCGGCAAAACCTTTCTCGCCGGCATCCCAGTTCCCCGGCGGCAGGTTGAACAGCGCCTGCGTCAGGCCGTTCTGCTTGAGCCGTTCGCCGACGGCGTCTGCCGGATGATCATAGGGAAACAGGAATTCGACCGCGGCAAATCCCGCTCTTGCCGCTGCGTCGAAACGGTCGAGGAACGGCACCTCGGTGAACATCATGGAGAGATTGGCGGCAAAACGCGGCATCGAGCGTTCCCTTCCTATTCTGTTTACTTCGGCTCGCCCGGCAGGTGCGTGCCGGTGACGCGGGCATACATCCGCGCGACCGAGGCGTCGTCGTCGCGGCCCATGCCGGCGGCGGCCGTCATCAAGAACATCTGCAGCGCGGCGGCCGAGACCGGCACCGGGAACTTCTGCGAACGCGCCATGTCCTGGATGATGCCGAGATCTTTGACGAAAATCTCCACCGCGCTGCGCGGCGAATAATCGCCGTCGAGCACATGCGGCATGCGGTTCTCGAACATCCAGGAATTGCCGGCGGACGCCGTGATCACTTCGTACACTTTCCGGATATCGAGGCCCTGCTTGGCGGCGAAGGCGATCGCTTCGGAAGCCGCGGCGATGTGCACGCCGGCGAGCAACTGGTTGATCATCTTGAATGCGGCCCCCTGGCCCGCTTCGTCGCCAAGCTCGTAGAGTTTCGCGGCCATCGCGTCGAGCGCCGGGCGGGCCTTGGCAAAGGCCGCTGGACTGCCCGATGCAAGGATCGTGAGTTCGCCCTGGGCTGCGCGCTGCGCGCCGCCGGAAATCGGCGCGTCGAGGTAGTGGCGGCCGGTTATTTCCAACTGCTTGGCGAGCCGGCGCGCAATGTCGGGATCCATGGTGGCGGAGGAAATGAATACCGCGCCCTTCACCAAAGTTTCCGCAACGCCACCCGAGCCGAACAGGATGGTCTCGGTCTGGGCGGCATTGACGACGACGCTGACGACGATATCGGCTGATTTCGCCGCTTCCGCCGGCGTAGCGGCGCCCTTGCCGCCTTCGGCGACGAACCGCTTCACTATGTCAGCCGAGACGTCACAGCCGGTGACCTCAAGCCCGGCACGGCGTAGCGAGGTCGCCATGCCATAGCCCATCGAGCCCAGCCCGATGACGGCAACGCGCGGTTTGGTGGATTCTGGCATGCGGCGGTCCCTCGAAATTTCTTGGCAACTTTGCTTCTGGGTATCACGGCTTGGCCGCGCTGCCAAAGCGTGAGACAAGACAAAAACGGGATGCCGCCGGGAATATTGACATGAGCGAAACTGGGATACGCGAGGAAATCTGCCGTCTCGGCCGCTCGCTGTTCGAGCGCGGGCTGACGCCGGGCTCGTCGGGCAATATCAGCGTGAAACTCGACGATGGCGGCTGGCTGGTGACGCCGACCAACGCCTCGCTCGGCTTTCTGGACCCTGCCCGGATGTCGCGGCTCGGGCCCGATGGGCGGCTGGTTTCGGGCGATGCACCGACCAAGGAAGTGCCGCTGCATACCGCGCTCTACCAGACCCGCAGCGCGGCGCGTGCGATCGTGCATCTGCATTCGACCCATTCAGTGGCGCTCTCGATGCTGCCCGAGATCGACCCGCGCGCCGCTCTGCCGCCGATGACACCTTATTATCTGATGAAATGCGGGCAGACGGCGCTTCTGCCGTATTACCGTCCCGGCGATCCCGCCGTGGCGGACGCGATCAAGGGGCTGGCGGGAAAATATTCGTCTGTGCTGCTGGCCAATCATGGGCCGGTAGTGTCAGGCGACACGCTGGAAGCGGCGGTGTTCGCCATGGAGGAACTTGAAGAGACGGCGAAGCTCTACCTGCTGCTGCGCGGGCTGAATCCGCGGTATCTGTCGCCGGAACAGGTGAAGGATTTGACTAAGGTGTTCGGGCTGGTGCTGCCGGAGCATGGGCACGATTGATTAAGGCGGTCATTCCGCGGCGATGCGCAGCATCGAACCCGGAATCTCGAGATTCCGGGTCTGGTGCTTCGGACCATCCCGGAATGACCACATCGACAGCACCGTAGGATGGGTAGAGCGAAGCGAAACCCATCATCTCTACGCGCGATGAATTGATGGGTTTCGCTTCGCTCTACCCATCCTACGGCATCATAGCCCTAGATACGCCTTGCGCACATCCGGATTGACGGCAATCTCCGCGGCGCTGCCCTGCATCAGCACGCGCCCCGTCTGCAGGATGTAGGCGCGGTCGGCGATTTCGAGGCATTCGGACATGCGCTGCTCGACGATCAGCACGGTCATGCCGGCGTCGCGGATGCGCTTCACCGCCTGGAAAATTTCATCGACCAGTTTCGGCATGATGCCCTGCGACGGTTCGTCCAGCATCAGAAGCCTTGGCCGTGTCATTAGGGCGCGGCCGATTGCCAGCATCTGCTGCTCGCCGCCGGAAAGCGTTTCGGCGCGCTGCTCAAGCCGCTCCTGCAGCCGCGGGAACAGCTTGAAGACGAGATCAAGCGGTGCTTCGCGGTTCGCCTCGCTGCGATAGAGGTAGCTGCCGAGCCTGAGATTGTCGCGCACCGAGAGGCGCGGAAACAGCCTTCGGTTCTCCGGCACATAGGCGATGCCACGTGAGGTGATGACGTGCTGCGCCATGCCGTCGATGCGGATGCCGTCGAACGTCACGGTGCCGGAGCGCGGCCGCTCCGCGCCGGCGATCGATTTCAGCAGCGTCGACTTGCCGGCGCCATTGGCGCCGGCGACGCAGACGATCTCGCCCTTTGCCACCTCGATCGAGACCGAGGAGATCGCGACCAGGCCCTGATAGGCGGTGGTGACTTCATGCACTGAGAGCATGACGGTCTCCCAGATAGGCGGTGATGACTTTCGGATCGCGGACGACGTCGGCAGGCTTGCCCTCGACCAGCACCTTGCCGAGATCGAGCACGATGGCGCGGTCGACCAGCGGCATCACGATTTCCATGACGTGCTCGACCATCAGCACGGTGATGCCGCTGTCGCGCACCTTGCGCACCAGTTCGACGCCGGTCTTGGCTTCGACGGGCGTCAGGCCGGTGAGCACCTCGTCCAGCAGCAGCAATTTCGGTTCGGTCGCGAGCGCCCGCGCCACCTCGAGCCGGCGCTTCTCGGACGGGACCAGATCGCTGGCGAGCACGTCGGCGCGCGGGCCGAGACCGCAGAATTCCAGCACCTGATGCGCCTTGCGGCGGGCGTCGCGCATCACGGTGGTGCGGACCAGCGCGCCGACGATCACGTTGTCGATCACCGTCATGGTCTCGAAACTCTTGACCACCTGAAAGGTGCGGCCGATGCCGCGCTGGCAACGCTCGGCGGCCGGCAACGCAGTGACATCCTCGCCGTTGAAAATGATCGAGCCTTGCGTGGGCGGCAGCACGCCCGCGATCAGATTGAACAGCGTCGACTTGCCGGCGCCGTTCGGGCCGATCAGGCCGACGATCTCGCCGCGCCCGACCGAGATCGAAACGTCGCTGTTGGCGACCAGGCCGCCGAAGCGCTGCCAGACGCCGCGGGTTTCCAGAAGCGGCGCTGTCATCGGACCGCCTCCTTGCGCTTGGACGAAAGCCGCCCGGCGAGGTGCTTGAATGAGAACAGCCCGATCAGCCCCTGCGGCCGTGCCAGCGAGATCGCGATAATGAGACCGCCATAGACGATCAGGTCGATACCTTTGCCGGAGCCGCCGACATAGGACCGCGTCAATTCGGTGAGCGGGATCAGGATCACCGCGCCCAGCATCGGCCCCCACAGCGTGCCGATGCCGCCGAGCACCGCGGGCAACGCCATCAACAGCGAGAACTGAAAGCCCATGACGCTCTCGGGATCGATAAAGTAGACGAACTGCGCATAGAAGCTGCCGCCGACCGCGACCAGGAATGCCGACACCGCCGCCGCTCCCATCTTGGAATTGAACACGTCGACGCCAAGGCTTTCAGCGGCTTCCGGATTGTCCTTTACCGCACGCCACCAATAGCCCCATTTGGAATCTTCCAGCCACCAGGTGACCAACCAGGCGACGCAGGCCAGCACCAGCGCGAAGTAGAAGTACGGCAGCTTGCTGCGCGGGAACTGGAATTTCAGCCAACTATCGCCACGCGCCGGGATTTCGATCCCCATCGCAGCACCGGCCCAATCCCAGTTGTGAAAAAGCAGCAAGCCGATCTCGGCAATGACGATGGTAGCGATGACGAAGTAGTGTCCGCGCAGCCGAAAACAGGGATAGCCGAGCGCCATCGCGATGAGTGCGGAGATCACGCCGCCGCCGAGCATGCCGAACCATGGCAGCACGCCGAACTTGGTGAACAGCAGCGCAGTCGTGTAGGCCCCAATTCCGAAGTAGAGCGCGTGGCCAAGCGAGATCTGCCCGCAATAGCCGGAAAGGATGTTCCAGCTTTGCGACAACGCACCCCACATCAGTGTCAGCACCATGATGTTCTGGACGTAAACGTCTTTGACGAACAGCGGGACGGTGGCCGCAATCGCGGCAAGAACAACGGCGACGATGAGGTCGCGGCGGCGGCGTTCTGCGAAAGCGGTATCCATCACATCGATCCGAACAGGCCGCGCGGCCGGACAAAAACCACAAGGAGATAGACGGCATAGATGCCGACCGCCTTGAGCGACGGCGGCAGCAACATGGCGGTCGTGGCCTCGACGAGGCCGACGATTATGCCGCCGGCGAAGGCGCCGAACACGCTGCCAAAGCCGCCGAGCGCCACCGTCACATAGGCGATCAGCGCAAACGAGGCGCCGACATCGGGATAGATGTAGAAGAATATCGCCATGACCGCGCCGGCGAGGCCGACCAGCGCCGCGCCGAGGCCCCAGCCCAGCGCAAACACCTTGTTCTTGTCGATACCGACCAGCGCCACCGCGCCGGCGTCCTCGCGGGTCGCTTCCAACGCGCGGCCGAAATCGGTACGGTTGATGAAGAGATAGAGCGCGCCAAAAGCGGCAATCGCCACCAGCGCCCCGACCAATTGCGGCACAGGCAGGTAGATCCCGGCGATCGACACGGTTTTGCCGCCGAGCCAGGAATGCGTGACGCTGCGATAGTCAGGCGTGAAGAAATATTGTGCCAGGCCGCGCATGACGATGGCGAGGCCAAAGGTCGAGAAGATCTGCACCATGCCGGCATTGGCTTTCGCGCGCACGGCAAAGCGTACGATCAACAGATAGACCACGGCCCCAAATACGAACAGCGCTGCAGCGACCAGCGGCGCCGACAGCAACGGATCGATCGCAAAGAACGCGAACAGGAAGAAGGTCGCGTACATCGCGATCATCAGGAACTCGCCATGGGCGAAGTTCACGACGTCCATCAGCCCGAAGATCAGCGCGAGGCCGACGGCGATGAGGCCGTAGAGCAGCCCCATGAGGAGGCCGCTCGCCAGGCTTTGGATGATGGTTTCGGCGGTCATGGAGTTAGTCCCTGGCCCAGGCGTCTGAGTTCGTCATTGCGAGGAGCAAAGCGACGAAGCAATCCATCTCTCCTCATGCGCGGCACGATGGATTGCTTCGCTTCGCTCGCAATGACGGAACGGGCGGAATTCTTCGAAACGGTCATTTCCCCACCCCGCGTTCGACGTCGCTTATTTCATCGGCCAGACGGCTTCGGCGATGGCGGCTTGCGGCGGAAAGATGGTGACGAATTTGCCGCCGATATATTGCAACAGCACCGGGTCGGCGTCGTTGTTCTGGCCCATCTCGTCGAACTTGACGCGCTTCCAGGGCATGATGGTCTGCTCGCCCGGAATGTCGGTAGCGACCAGCGCCTCGCGGATCTTCTCGCCGTCGGTCGACTTGGCACGGTTGATGGCGTCCGCCATCACCAGCAGGCCCATAAACTGGCGCGAGGTGAGGTCGTTGAAATCCTTGCCCGACTTCTCCTTGAACATGGCATTGATCTTGCCGACCATCGGCCGCTTGGCGGCGAGATCGAGCGAGAAGCTGCCGCGCGAGATCACGCCTTCCAGCTTGTCGCCGACCGCGTCATAGAGCGCCTTTTCGGAGAAGCCGGCGTCCTGCGCCACGATCGCGTTCGGCTTGTAGCCGAGCTCGGCCATGGTCTTGACCAGCAGGATGCCGTCGGTGGTGTAGCTCGAGGGCATCAAGACGTCGGCGTTCGCGGTCTTGAGCTGCTGTACCTCCGCCGACAGCGACGGCGAGTTGGAGCGATATTTGATGTCGGAGACGACCTTGTAGCCGCGATCGGCGGCGAGCTTGAGCTGGGTGTTGGCGGAGTCGGTGCCGAAGATGGTGTCTTCGTGGAACAGCGCCAGCGTGTCGATCTTGACGCCCTTCTTCTTCATGGCATCGAAGAAGTTGAACATCGCGGCCGAGAACATCTCGTCATGGGGCGCGGCACGGAAATAGAATTTGAGGCCGCGGCGGTGCAGGCTCGGCGAGGAATTATCAGCCGAAATGAACGGGATCTGGTAACGCTCGCAGATCTGGCTGACAGTCACGGCAACCGCGCTCTGATAGGTGCCGACGACGGCGCAGACCTTTTCCTGGGTGATCAGCCGCTCGGTTTCGGCGCGGCCTTTCTGCGGATCGGCCTGATGATCAGCGAAGACGAGGCGGACCTTGGCGCCGCCGAGGCCGGGCAATCCCTCGCCTTTCGCCAGCGGCAGATCGAAATCATGGTCCTTGTTGATGATGTCGAGCGCGGTCTCGAACGACTTCTGCGCGTCGACGCCCATCTGCGCGCTGGCGCCGGAGAACGGATAGATCACACCGATCACGACCTCGGACGTCTGCGCGCGGGCTGCGACGGGTCCGAGCGCCGCGGCAGCGGTCGCTCCAAGCAGTACGTTTCGGCGCGTGATATTCATGGCGATATCCTCTGTTGGATCAGCAACTATCGATGAAACGGTTGACGGTTACGGTAAAGCCTCAATGCACGGCACGGCCTGCATCAAAGCACGGCAAGCTCTTTGTTCATAAGATCAGTCACCAGCATCAGCCCGGGCGAATGCGTGATCGCGAACGGCAGCTTCGCGGCCTGGATCACCGATTGCGGCGTAACCCCGCACGCCCAGAACACCGGGATTTCGTCGGCCGCAATCGGCACCGCGTCACCATAATCGGGCTTGTTGATGTCGGCGATGCCGATCGAGTGCGGATGGCCAAGATGAACCGGCGCGCCGTGCACGGCGGGAAAGCGCGAAGTGACCTGCACCGCGCGGATGGCATCCGCCGGCTTGAACGGGCGCATCGACACCACCATGGGACCTGCGAACGGACCCGCCGGGGTGCAGGCGATGTTGGTGCGGTACATCGGCACGCGCAGCTTGCGCTCGATGTGGCGGATCGGCAGGCCGTCCGCCAGCAGCGCTTCCTCGAACGAGTAGGAACAGCCGATGACAAAGGCGACGAGATCGTCGCGCCAATGCGCCATGATGTCGGTCGGCTCTTCCATCACCTCACCGTCACGCCAGACGCGGTAGCGCGGCAGGTCGGTGCGGATGTCGAGGTCGGTGCCGAGCGCCGGAATGCGGGGGTCGCCGACATCGGACATGCCGATGATCGGGCACGGCTTGGGATTGAGCTGGCAGAAGCGATGGAAGGCAGCGGCGAGTTTTTCCGGCAGGATCGCGAGATTACCCTGGACGTAGCCGTTGGCGACGCCCGCCGTGGTGGCGGCCATGCCGGTCCGGCAGGCATGTCGGGCCGCCACGCTCGGCGATAAATCCGCCGTATCGTGCTCCTGTCGTTCGTCCCTCGCCAAGCTGGTCATCGTTGATCCCCGCTTCCATTCTTATCGACATCTACTCCGGCATATGGCTAAGATAAAGTCTAATCGTCTTTTCTAATTAGATTTAATAAGGCATGCTTATCAAGCTGCAGGCAGAGGGTGCATGACTGATTTCAAGGCAATTGAGACTTTCATGTGGGTGGTGACGCTCGGCAGCTTTCGCGGCGCCGCCCAGAAGCTCAACACGACCCAGCCCGCGATCTCGCAGCGGATCGCGCAGCTCGAACGCGAAGTCGGCGTGAAACTTCTGCAGCGCGATCGCCGCATGGTGCTGCCGACGCCGAGCGGACGGCAATTGATGGTCTATGCCGAGAAGCTGATCGGGCTGCGGTCGGAGATGCTGGCCGTGGTCGGCGACCGCTCGGCGATGCGCGGCGTGCTGCGGCTCGGCGTTGCGGAAACCATCGTGCACACCTGGCTGCCGCAACTGATCAAGAGCGTCAACCATGCCTACCCGAACCTCTCGCTCGAGATCGAGGTCGACATCACCTCGAATTTGCGCAACCGGCTGCTTGCGCAGGAAATTGAGCTTGCCTTCGTGCTCGGGCCGCTGACGGCGCCGATGGTCAACAACCGGGCGCTGTGTGATTATCCGGTGGGCTTCACGGCCAGCCCCTCGCTCGGCCTCGGCAAGCAGGAGCTGACACTGCACGATCTGGCGAAATTTCCGATCATCACCTTCTCGCGCCGAACCCAGCCGTATGAAATCGTGCGTTCCCTGTTCAACCGCCCTGACCTGCCGCCGATCCGGCTGCATGCCAGCGCATCGCTTGCAACCGTCATCCACATGGCGATCGAAGGCCTCGGCATTGCCCTGATACCGACCGCGATCGTCGAGGACGACATGGCGAGCGGGCGGCTGCAATTGCTGTCGACCAACCTGCAATTGGCGCCGCTGACGTTTTCGGCAAGCTGGCTCGCCTCCCCCGACACGGTCGCGGTGGAACGCGTGGTCGAAATCGCCGCCAGCCTGGCGCGTGGCGGCGTCATTGTTGACGCGCCGCCGCAGGCGCGTCATTGAAGCGGCTCGTCTTGCGTCTTGTTGTCCGGAAATAGCCCATGACCAAAATCGGATCCAACCTGCAGATCGATTCCGCCCGGCTGTGGGGGACGATTCACGAAACCGCCAAATTCGGCGCCACGCCGAAAGGCGGCGTTCGTCGCCTGACGCTGGGGCCCGAGGACAAGCAGGTGCGCGACTGGTTCCACAAGGCCTGCGAGGCAGCCGGGCTTGAGGTTCATGTCGACGCACTGGGTTCGATGTTCGGCCTGCGCAAGGGCCGCGACATGTCGAAGGCTCCGATCGGCCTCGGCTCGCATCTCGATACGCAACCGACCGGCGGAAAATATGACGGCGTGCTCGGCACGCTGGCCGCGCTGGAGGTGGTGCGTACACTTAATGATGCCGGAATCGAAACCGAAACGCCGATCTGCATCTGCAACTGGACCAACGAGGAAGGCTCCCGCTTTGCGCCAGCGATGATGGCGTCCGCGGCTTACGTCGGCGATTTCACCACGGACGACATTTTGTCGCGCAAGGACGCCGAGGGCATCACCGTGGCGCAGGCTTTGGACAGCATCGGCTATCGCGGGGCGACGGCGGTAGGTACGCAGAAATTTTCCGGCTTTGTCGAGCTGCACATCGAACAGGGACCGATTTTAGAGGCTGAGAACAAGACCATCGGCGTGGTCGATTCCGGCCAGGGAGTTCTCTGGTACGACGGCAAGATCACCGGCTTCGAAAGCCACGCCGGCTCGACACCGATGCCGCTGCGGCGCGACGCGCTGGCGACGCTGTCGGAAATCGTGCTGGCGATGGAGAATATCGCCAAGAAGCATGGGCCGAAGGCGGTCGGAACCATCGGCGAGGCCGTGATCGCCAATCCCTCGCGCAACGTCATTCCGGGCGAGATCGCCTTCACCGTGGACTGCCGCAGCGCGGACGACGCCATCATGGATGCGCTGGACAGGGATCTGCGCGCGGCAATTGCCGAGATCGCGGCGCGGCGCAAGGTCGAGGTGCAGTTCGATCTGATCTGGCGCAAGCCGCCGACGCATTTCGATCCCAAGCTCGTGGATGCCGTGGAGAACGCCGCCAAGATGCTCGGCTACTCCCATCGCCGCATCACCTCCGGCGCCGGCCACGATGCCTGCAACCTCAACACGGTGATGCCGGCGGCGATGGTGTTCGTGCCCTGCAAGGACGGTATCAGCCATAACGAGCTGGAAGACGCCACCCAGGCCGACTGCGCCGCCGGCGCCAACGTGCTGATGCATACCGTGCTAGCGCTGGCCGGCGTCGCATCCTGACAATCAAGAACAAGGGGGAAAACCGTGCGCGGAGTTTTTGTCGACGCCAATGAATCGCTCGCCGTGATCTTCGAGCGGCTGGAACAGCCCGGCGATCCCGAGGTGCGAATCAACCGCAATCCCGACATCACGTCAGATCAGTATCCCCAAATACTCGACGGCGCCGAGATCGCCATCGTCGATCACACCGCGCTGCCGACCGATATCGCGAAGAAATGCACGGGCCTGAAGCACGTGGTGTTTCTCGGCACCGGCGCGCGCAGCTACATGAACCCGGAAGAGCTCGCAGAACTTGGGGTTCAGGTGCACCTGATCAAGGGCTATGGCGACACGGCGGTCGCCGAATGCGCTGTTGCGCTGATGTGGGAAGGCGCGCGCGGACTTGCGAAAATGGACCGCGGCATCCGCGCCGGCAACTGGCTGCGCGACGACGGCATGCAACTGACCGGCAAGACGCTTGGACTGATCGGCTTTGGCGGGATCGCAGCCGAAGTCGCGCGGATTGCACTCGGTTCGGGCATGCGCGTCATCGCCTGGAACCGGTCGCCAAAGAAATATCCGAAGGTGGAATTTGTCGATCTCGACGAGCTGCTGGGCGGGAGCGACGTGATCTCGATTCACCTCCTGCTCAATGATGAGACGCGCGGCATGGTCTCGCGCGCCTGCATCGAGGCGATGAAGCCCGGTGTCATCCTCGTCAACACTGCGCGCGGCGCCATCGTCGACGAGGAAGCGATGATCGATGCGCTGCAATCGGGCCAGATCCGCCATGCCGGGCTCGACGTGTTCAACATCGAGCCGCTGCCGGCGGATCACCCGCTGACAAAGCTGCCCAACGTGACGCTGTCGGCGCATTCCGCGTTCCGCACGCCGGAAGCCAGCGAGAACCTGATGCGCGCGGCCTGGGAGCACTGCCGAAGGATTGCGAAGCGGTAAACTCTCCCCTCGTCCCGGGCAAACCACCGGGTCGCGCGAATGCGCGCCCGATGACAGGCTCCGCGCGACCCGGGACCCCTAACCACCGACGGTTATGTTGCGACGGCTGGAGCCACAGCCGACGCAAGCAATGAACGACCGCGGTTATGGGTCCCTGCGTTCGCATTGCGTTCGCAGGGACGACGATACGAAAATCAATCCAACATCTCCGCTACCGCCTTGCCGCACGCGGTCGTGTCGGCGTTGCCGCCGAGATCCCGCGTGCGCAAGGTTCGCTCGGCGAGCGTGCGCTCGATGGCCCCGACGATGGATTCGGCGGCTGCCTTTTCGCCGAGATGCTCCATCATCATCGCGCCCGACCAGATCATGCCGATCGGGTTGGCAATCCCCTGCCCTGCAATATCGGGCGCCGAGCCGTGCACCGGCTCGAACACCGACGGGAAATTGCCTTCCGGGTTGATGTTGCCTGAGGGCGCGATGCCGATGGTGCCGGTGCAGGCGGGTCCGAGATCGGAGAGGATGTCGCCGAACAGGTTGGAGCCGACCACGACGTCGAACCAATCCGGATGCAGCACGAAGTTCGCGGTGAGGATATCGATGTGGTACTTGTCCCACTTCACATCAGGGTACTTCTTCGCCATCGCCTCCACGCGCTCGTCCCAATAGGGCATGGTGATCGAGATACCGTTGGACTTGGTCGCCGAGGTCAGATGCTTATTCGGCCGCGATTGCGCGAGATCGAACGCGAATTTCAGGATGCGGTCGACGCCGGTGCGGGTCATCACGGTCTGTTGCGTCACGAATTCGCGGTCGGTGTCGGGGAACATGCGGCCGCCGACGGAGGAATATTCGCCCTCGGTATTCTCGCGCACCACCCAGAAATCGATATCGCCGGGCTTGCGGCCCGCGAGTGGCGACGACACACCCGGCATCAGCCGCACCGGACGCAGGTTGACATATTGGTCGAACTCGCGGCGGAACTTGATCAGCGAGCCCCACAGGGAAACATGATCCGGGATTTTCGCAGGCCAGCCGACCGCGCCGAAATAGATCGCGTCATGCTTACCGATCCTCGCTTTCCAGTCCTCCGGCATCATCTCGCCGTGCTTTTCGTAATAGTCCCAGGACGCGAAATCGAAATGATCGAACTGCACGGAGAGGCCATGCCTCTTTGCTGCCGTCTCCAGCACACGCAGGCCCTCGGGCATCACTTCCTTGCCGATGCCATCGCCGGGAATGACCGCGACACGATATTGTTTCTTGCTCATCCGCTGCTTGTCCTTAAGAGGTTGCTGCCGCGCCAGCGGCCAAATGCGATGATCCTGCAATGGACCAAACTTGGGCGCGGCGCAACGCTGCAGTGCAATGTTGACCGCAACGGCCTCATCCGCCTACCAATTTCGCAAGGAACTCCCCCGTCTCCTTCAAGCCAAGCGAGCAATTTCCATGGATCTGCACCTGCGCGGCAAGCGCGTCCTGATTACCGGCGCCTCCAAGGGCATTGGCGCGGCCGCTGCCGAGGCTTTTGCCGAGGAAGGGGCCGACGTCATGCTGGCCGCCCGCAACGGCGAACTATTGAAGGCGCTGGCCGAACGGCTGCGCTCGGCGCACCAGATCGGCGCTACCGCTCATGTCGTGGACCTGCGCAAGGCTGAGGATATCGCGAGACTCGCGAAGGAAGCCGCCGAGATCGACATTCTCGTCAATAATGCCGGCGATATTCCCGGCGGCTCGCTTGAGAAGATCGATGAGCCAACCTGGCGTCATGCCTGGGAATTGAAGGTGTTCGGCTACATCAATCTCACCCGTGCGATCTACGCCCAGATGAAGGCACGCGGCGGCGGCGTCATCGTCAACGACATCGGTGCGGCCGGAGAAAAGTTCGACGCAAACTACATCTGCGGCAGCGCCGGCAACGCCGCGCTGATGGCGTTCACCCGCGCGCTTGGCGGCAAAAGCCTCACCGACAATATCCGCGTGGTCGGCATCAATCCCGGCCCCGTCGGCACCGATCGTCACATCACGCTGCTGAAAACGCGGGCGAAGAATCAGTTCGGCGACGAGAGCCGCTACAGGGAATTCCAGAACGGCCTGCCGCTCGGACGCCCCGCGCATCCGCGCGAGATTGGCGATCTCATGGCGTTCCTGGCATCGGACAGGTCGGGGTATACGTCGGGGGTGATCTTTACCGTGGACGGCGGGCACACGTCGGGGTGGAGCTAGACGCGTCAGTCACCACCGTCATTGCGAGCGAAGCGAAGCAATCCATAGCGCCACAAGTGGAGGCATGGATTTGCTTCGTCCGTTCCCTCCTTGCAATGACGACGGGGCTCTCAACCCGTCGTCCGTTCAAACAACTGTCGGATCAGCGTCGTGATCCTGCCCCTCGGCGACATCATCTCGTACAGGATAGTGAAATGATTGGCGCCGGAAATTTCCTCGTACGTTAGCGGCAAGCCATAGCGGGCGCGGTGTCCTGCGAAGTCGGCGGTCTGCTTGCGCAACAGCGGCAGCTCGGCGCTGCCGACGACCAGCGACAGCGGCTTTAACGGGCCGCCTTCTTGCATCATCGGGGAATTGCGGCGTGACGCCGCCTCATCGGCCTTCAGTTTCTCATTGAGATAGGAATGGCGGATCGGTTCGAGATCGTAGATGCCCGAGATAGCCATGCCTGCTCTCACCTTTGGATGCGACAGCGCCATCGCGGTCAGGTGCCCGCCGGCGGACCAGCCCGATACCACAATGCCGCCGGGAGCGGCGCCCAGCGCCGGCAGTTGTTCGATGAGGTAGTCGATGCCGGCATGAATTTCGGCTACAATGTCGTCCAGCGTCGCCTCCGGCGCCAGCGTGTAACCGATCAGGGCCACGTTGATGCCATGCGCCATCGGCCCTTCAGCGATGACGGTGAAAACCTCCTTCGCCCGCGCCTGCCAGTAACCGCCGTGAATGAACAGCAGCGTCGGCGCATTCTCCACCGCCTTCAAGAAATCAATCCGGTTGCGCTCGCGCGAGCCATACCGCAGGTCGATATGATCGGGATAGCGCTTGCGCAACTCGGCGGAGCGCTGTTCCCAGCCGGCAACCATTTCGGCGCTACCGGACACGGCAACGCCATTGTTGAGGCCGAGGTCGCGTTCCTGTTGACTCATCGCGCGCCAGTCCAGCGCTGAAAACAGTGTCGTCATGCAATATCTCCGGTCGGCCACAACTTCCATGCGTTTCCACTTTGCCGGAAAATGTTCTACAGCACCATCTGCGACCAACAAACGCAAAATGAGCAGGAGAGTAGCGACGTGGCTGATCAGGGGCTGGTGCGTGACACGGCGGTAGCCATTGTCGGCAAGCTGAAATCGGGTGAAGTCACCCCGCTGGACCTGCTCGACGTGCTGGAAAAACGGATTGCCGAGGTCGACGGCCAGGTCAACGCGCTGCCGACGCTGTGCTTCGATCGCGCGCGTAAGCATGCCACCGTGCTGATGAACAAGCCGATCACCGAGCGCGGCCTGCTCGCCGGCCTTCCAATCCCGATCAAAGACCTGACCAACGTCGCCGGCGTGCTGACGACGCAGGGTTCGCCGATTTACAAGGATACGATTCCCGCAAAATCCGACATCCTGGTCGAGCATCTCGAAAACAATGGCGGGGTGATCTACGCCAAGTCGAACACGCCGGAGTTCGGTGCCGGCGCCAACACCTTCAATGAAGTGTTCGGCCCGACCCGCAATCCCTGGGACATTTCGCGCTCCGCGGCCGGCTCGTCGGGCGGCGCGGCGGCCGCGCTCGCGACCGGCACGGCGTGGCTCGCGCATGGCTCCGACATGGGCGGCAGCTTGCGCAACCCTGCAAGCTTCTGCGGCATCGTCGGATTACGGCCAAGCATCGGCCGCGTCGCGCATACGGTGTCGGCAGCCGTCGACCGCAATCTCGGCGTCCACGGCCCGATGGCGCGCAATGTCGAAGACGTGGCGCTGCTGCTCGATGCCATGAGCGGCGAGCATCGCGGCGATCCGCTGTCGCTGCCGGTGCTGCCGGGTTCGTTCCTGTCCGCGGCACGCTCGGGCAGCAAGCCGAAGCGCGTCGCCTATTCGCCCGATCTCGGCATCACGCCGGTCGACACCGAAGTCGCCGCGATCACCCGCAAGGCGGCGCAGCGCTTTGCCGAGGCTGGCGCCATTGTCGAGGAAGCCCATCCCGACCTGCGCGAGGCTCATGAATGCTTCCATGTGCTGCGCGCGTTCGACTTCGCGCTTTCCAAGGCGGCATTGCTGCGCAGCAAGCGCGACCTGCTCAAGCCCGAAGTGATCTGGAACATCGAGGAAGGCCTCAAGCTGACGGTCGAGCAGCTCGAACGCGCCGAAGCGCAGCGCGTCGCGATGTCTGCGCGCACGCTGGAATTTTTCGACAAATACGATCTGTTGCTTTGCCCCGCCACGATCGTGCCGCCCTTTCCGGTCGAAAACCGCTACGTCACGGAGTGCGGCGGCAAGAAGTTCGACAATTATGTCGAGTGGCTCGGCATCGTCTATGCGATCACGCTGGTGTGCTGCCCCGCGCTGTCGTTGCCCTGTGGATTTACGGCTTCCGGCTTGCCGGTCGGACTGCAGGTCGTGGCACCGCCGCGCGGCGAGGCGCAGTTGCTTGCCGGAGCGAAGGTACTCGAGGACATTCTCGGTATCCGCGGTACGACGCCGATCGACCCACGGGCGCCCAAGTAATTTTGATTTGACAAAACATCGTCACCATCTCGCGCCGCCCACTCTCTTTGGTTCGGGTCCGGGAACCCGGCGTAGGTATCGCCGTTACCCATGGTTCTGAATCGGCGAATTGATCCGTCCAAAGGGATCGCACGTCGCCCCCTTGGAGACGAATCATGACCGATCAAGCCGTCAAAGCCGCCGACGATCATTTCGACATCCAGGACGTCGAACGACGGGTCAAGGCGATCTTCATCGGCTCGGTCGGCAATCTCGTCGAATGGTACGATTTCTACGCCTATACCGCCTTTGCGCTGTATTTCGCGCCGGCCTTCTTTCCAAACAGCGATCCGGTGGTGCAGCAGCTCAACGCCGCGGTGCTGTTCGCAGCGACCTTCCTGATGCGCCCGCTCGGCGGCTGGCTCTTCGGTTTCATCGCCGACCGTTACGGAAGGCGGCTGTCGCTGACGCTGTCGGTCGTCTTCATGTGCTTCGGCTCACTGATCATCGCGGTGACGCCGACCTATGCCACGATCGGGTTTGCTGCTCCCGCCGTTCTGGCGCTGGCGCGCATCATCGAAGGCCTGAGCCTCGGCGGCGAATACGGCGCCAGCGCGACCTATCTGACCGAAGTCGCCGATCCCCGGCACCGCGGCTTCTATTCGAGCTTCCAGTATGTGACGTTGATCGGAGGCCAGCTCACCGCCATCATGGTGCTGTTGCTCTTGCAAAAGGTGTTCTTGACGCCCGAACAATTGAAGGACTGGGGCTGGCGAATTCCGTTCGTGATCGGCGCCCTGCTCGCGGTTGTTGCCGCCGTGATGCGGCGTAACCTGCATGAGACCGAGGCGTTCGAGGAAGCCAAGAAGGTGATCAAGCCGACCGGCTCGATCCGCGGCCTTCTGAAATATCCGCGCGAGCTGTTGCTGGTGGTTGGCCTCACCGCCGGAGGTACCGCGGCGTTCTATACCTTCACCACCTACATGCAGACCTTCGTCAAACTGTCCGTTGGACTGACCGAGGACCAGACCACTTACGTGATCTTCGGCTCGCTGATTTTCGCGACCCTGTTGCAGCCAATCTATGGCGGCCTGTCCGATCACATCGGCCGCAAGCCGCTGCTGATCTTCTTTGGGCTAGCCGGTACACTGTCGACGGTCCCGATCCTGACGACCTTGAAGGAAACCAAATCGCCGTTTGCAGCTTTCCTGCTGATCTGCGCCGCCTGGCTGTTCGTTGCGGGCTACACCTCGATCAACGCGGTGGTGAAGGCCGAACTGTTCCCGACCAACGTTCGCGCACTCGGTGTCGGCCTGCCCTATGCCATCACGGTATCGCTGTTCGGCGGCACCGCACCCGCGATTGCGCTCTATTTCAAGACGCTGGGACATGAGGACTGGTTCTACTATTATCTCAGCGGCATGATCTTCCTCTCGCTCATCATCTATGCCACGATGCGCGATACCAAGCATGCCTCGGCGATGCATCGCCACGAGTGACGGTTCAGATATGGCCGATGAGAACGAGCCGCCGCCGGAAAGCAAGCTGACGCGCAGCAAGCAGCGCTGGGCGCGCGAGGGAAAATTCCTTACCGGCAGGATATTGCGGCCGGAGCAAGCGCGGCTGCCGCCCGGCCAGCATCTGACCAGGGATTGGCCGACGCTCGACCTGGGGCTGACGCCGAACATCTCGCGCGAACGCTGGCGTCTCGACGTCTATGGCGCGGTCGAGAATCCTCTGTTCTGGGATTTCGTCCAGCTCACGGCCCAACCACAGAGCAGGTTCGTGTCCGACATCCACTGCGTCACGACCTGGTCGCGCTACGACAATCAGTGGGAGGGACTGGCGACGCGCGATCTCCTCGATGCCTGCCGGCCGCGCGAGGAAGCGCGCTTCGTGGTGCTGCATTCCCATGACGGCTACACCACCAACCTGGCGCTGGAAGATTTTGCCGCCGACGACGCACTGCTCGCCCATAGCTGGTCCGGCGCGCCGCTGGAGCAGGAGCATGGCGGCCCGGTACGGCTCGTGGTGCCGCATCTCTATTTCTGGAAAAGCGCGAAATGGCTGCAAAGCATCGAATTTCTCGCTGAGGACCAGCCGGGCTACTGGGAAGTCCGCGGCTATCACAACCGCGGCGACCCGTGGGCCGAGCAGAGATATTCAAGCGACTAGCACCAATCAGGGGGAGCAGCCATGCCAACTGAACGCTTTCAATTCAACGGTGAAGGCGGTCATCAACTTGCCGCTGCACTGGACACGCCCGACGGACCAGTCCACGCTTACGCGCTGTTCGCGCATTGCTTCACCTGCGGCAAGGACGTGCTGGCGGCCAAGCGGATAGCGACGGCGCTAACGGCCAAAGGCATTGCGGTGCTGCGCTTCGACTTTACCGGCCTTGGCGCCAGCGAAGGCGAATTCGCCAACTCCACCTTCTCTTCGAACGTTGCCGATCTCGTTCGCGCCGCAGCCCATCTCCGTGAAACCCGCGCAGCGCCGACGCTGCTGATAGGTCACAGCCTCGGCGGCACGGCCATCCTTGCCGCCGCCGGGCAGATCCCGGAAGCGAAGGCGGTCGTCACCATCGCCGCGCCTTCGGATCCCGTGCACGTCACGCATCTGTTCAGGGATCGCATTGAGGACATCCGCACGCATGGCGAGGTGGAGGTCCAACTCGCCGGACGGGCATTTCATATCAAGCGTGAATTCCTCGACGACGTCGCCGAACACAGCCTGGCGGCGCACATCGCAAAACTCCACAAGGCGCTGCTGGTCATGCATTCGCCGACCGATGACACAGTCGGCATCGACCACGCCACCAGGATTTTCGCCGCGGCCAAGCATCCCAAGAGCTTTGTGTCGCTGTCGGGCTCCGATCATCTGCTCAGCGGCAAGCGTGACGCCGCCTATGTCGCCGGCGTCATCGCCGCCTGGGCCGAGCGCCATATCGAGCCCGCCGTCGTGCAGCCGACTTCTGCTACGACCGAGGCGCGGCGCCATGTCGTGGTGCGCGAAACCCGCAACAGCAAGTTCCAGCAGATCGTCACCGCGGGTCCCCATGAAATGGTCGCGGATGAGCCGGTCGCCGTCGGCGGCCAGGATAGCGGGCCTGGTCCCTATGACTTCTTGCTCGCAGGCCTCGGCGCCTGCACGTCGATGACGATGCGGATGTATGCCGACCGCAAATCACTGCCGCTGGACCGCGTCACCGTGACGCTGAAGCACAGCAAGATTCACGCAAAGGACTGCGAGGAGTGCGAAACGCGGGAGGGCATGCTGGATCAAATCGACCGGGTGATCGCGGTGGAAGGCGCGCTCGACGCCGATCAGCGCGCACGGCTGATGGAGATCGCCGACAAATGCCCGGTGCACCGGACACTGACGTCGGAAATCCGGATCGTGACGAAGGCCGCGGATTAGGCGGCAGCCAGTGGCCGCACCCGCAGCGCGCCGCGCAAGCCGGCGGCGGTGCCGACAAGGATGCCGGCGAAGGCGATCAGCGACGCCAGCGCCAGCGTGGAAAATCCTGTCAGCCCCTGCCCGATCGAGCAGCCGAACGCCATCACGCCGCCCGCCCCCATCAGCGCGGCACCACTGCCGGAGCGCAGCATGTGGCGCGGCGATTGATAGCCTTCGAGCTGAAAGCGCCCGGTCAATAGCGCGGTCGCCAGGCTGCCGGCGAACACGCCGAATACCGTCACGATGCCGAAGTTCAGCGTCGAGCCCGTCGACAGCATGACGTATTGCAACGCGTCCGCGATCGGCGCGATGAAGGTGAGCGAGGTCACCGGCGCAGGATTGAATTCGTCCGCGCCGAGATAGCCACTCGCAAACCAGCCCGCCGCGACCAGCAGGCCGATGACGAGCCCTGCGGCGATCTGGCCCGGCGAGCGGCGGAACGAGGGATGCGCAAAGGCGAAGATGATCAGCGCCGCAGAGATGATCGAGGCTGCCAGCATCCGTGCGGCCGTCGGGCTCAGGCCGGCCGCTGCAAACAGCGCGGGCACGGAGTTTGCCGTTGCCGAGGTCTGGGACGCACCGACCATCGCGATGCGCGCCGGCGCGATCAGGCCTTTCAGCGTCATCTGGGCGAAGATCGCCAGCACGACGACGACGACGAAGGAGCGGAGGTTGCCGCGCCCGAGCAGCACCAGCGCGCGAGAACCGCAGCCGTTCGCAAGCACCATGCCGTAGCCAAACAGCAGTCCGCCAAAGAACATCACCGGCCCGGAGAATGATGGCTGAAGATAAATCGACTTGCCGATATCGACGAGGCCGGCCGCCGCCAGCAACTGCGTCGCGGCAACGGCAACGCCGATTGCCAGCGCATAGCTCCGCACCAGCCGGGCATCGCCTTCCGCCCAAAATCCCCGGAGGCTGCTGAGCAGGCAAAAGCCGCTCAACAATCCGACCGATCCATAAAGGAGGCCGATCAGCAATCCGCTGACGACGACAATATTGGCACTGTCCAGCACTGGTGTGTTCCCGTTCCCTCGCAGCCGACTAGCCGTTACGGCTCAAATAGGACGCAATTTCAGCAATTGCTAATATGTTGGAAACAGAGGGGCGTCCATGGCCCGCTGACGCGGAAAATGAATCCGTTACATTGGCCTGCAACGAAGGAATAAAGCCGCTGCGATCGATGGCGTTGAGGGAGATTTGTTTCCCATGAAAAATCGGAAAGATCCTGCGCGTCCAGCGAATGCCGGTCGTCAAGGCCGCAGGATCACCCGATCCCTCGCCGAGCCCGCGACCGCGATAAAGGCCGCACGAGCCTGCTCCAGCGGGTAGATCGCATTCGGCTGGATCGCGAATGGCTTGAGCTGACCGCCGGCAAAGCCGGGGCCGAGTTCCTGTAGCACCGCGCCGGTCGCGATCGACGACAGGCCGAGCGTATCGATGCCCACGTAAGTGTGCTGGCCGCGATAGAATTCCAAGATGTTGAACTGCACGATACGGTCGATCGCAGCAATCAGGATCTGCCGCCCGCGCAGCGCCAGTGATTTATGCGCAGCGTCGAAATAGGGATCGCCAACCGTGTTGAACACGATGTCGGCGCCCTTGCCGCCGGTGAGTTCGCGCACGCGCGCCGCGACGTCGATCGCGGAGGCGTCGATCACCTCGACCGACGAATTGGCATGGCCTTCATACGGCTCGCTCTTGCGCACGACGCCGATCACGCGCGCGCCGTGCCAGCTTGCGATCTGCACCGCCGCCTGCCCGACCTTGCCATTGACACCCATCACGAGCACGGTCTCCCCAGCCTTCGGGATGCCGGCTCGCCGCAAGCCTTCCATTGCGGTGACGAAGGGCACGCCGATGCCGGCGGCCTCTTCCCATGAAATGCCCTTCGGTTTTTCGACCACGGCATCCATCTCGACCACGAGATGCGTGGCGTGGGTGCCATCACGGCGGATGCCGAGATCGCCCGAGGAGCCGAACACCTCGCGACCGACCCAGCCTTCCGGCCCATCAAGCACGACACCGGCATAGTCGCGGCCCGGCGTGCGCGGGAATACGGCGTAAGGCATCAAGCCGGTCGCGGCCTTGACGTCGGATGGATTGACGGCCGCGGCCTTGATTTCGATCAGCAACTCGCTTTCGCCGCGTGACAACGCACGCGTCTCGATCACCGGCGCGAGCGAACCGGCGTCGGCGACTTTGTGCGGCAGGCGGACGCAGCGGGCCTGGACCGTAACGGGTTTAACGTCTTGCTCTTTCGCGCCCGGCATCGCGGCCTTCCTGCTCAATCTTCCAAGCAGGAGTTACTCTTTCGGCCGCTTGTCGTAAACACGTTTTGCCTTGCCGAGCGAACGTTCCAGCGTGTCCGGCGCCACCGCTTTCACGCGCGCGGTAATGCCGATGGTATTCTTGATGAAGGCCGAGACCTTGTCGGCGTGTGCCGTAAGTCCGCTGCCGTCCCAGCTTTCGGGGCGGGCTTCGGCGAGCACGGTCATCTCGTCCATTCGCCCTTCCCGCGTCAGCTCGATGATGAAATGGCCGCCGCACCAGTCGGCCGCCAGCAGTGCCTCCTCGATCTGGGTCGGGAATACGTTGACGCCGCGCAGGATGATCATGTCGTCGGAACGCCCCGTCACCTTCTCCATGCGCCGCATGCCCGGCCGCGCCGTGCCCGGCAGCAGCCGCGTCAGGTCGCGGGTGCGATAACGAATGATCGGAAAGCCCTGTTTGGTGAGCGAGGTGAAGACCAATTCGCCCTTTTCGCCGTCCGCCAACACCGCGCCGGTCTCGGGATCGATCACCTCGGGATGGAAATGATCTTCCCAGATATGCAGGCCATCCTTGGTCTCGACGCATTCCTGCGCCACGCCGGGACCGATCACTTCCGATAGGCCGTAGATATCGGTCGCATCCATGTCGAACGCCTGCTCGATCTCGGCGCGCATGGCGTTGGTCCAGGGCTCGGCGCCGAAAATGCCGAACTTCAGCGACGATTTGCGCGGGTCGAGGCCCTGCCGCTTGAACTCGTCCAGAATCGCCAGCATGTAGCTCGGCGTCACCGTGATGATGTCGGGCTTGAAATCGTTGATCAGTTGCACCTGGCGCTCGGTCATGCCGCCGGAAACCGGCACCACGGTGCAGCCGAGCTTTTCGGCGCCGTAGTGCACGCCAAGCCCGCCGGTGAACAGGCCGTAGCCATAGGCATTATGAATGATCATGCCGCTGCGGCCGCCGGCGGCGCGGATCGAACGCGCCATCACCTCCGACCAGATGTCGATGTCGGCTTGGGTATAGCCGACCACGATCGGCTTGCCGGTCGTGCCCGACGACGCATGAACACGGACTAGTTTCTCGCGCGGCACCGCGAACATGTTGAAGGGATAGTTGTCGCGCAGATCGGTCTTCACCGTGAACGGAAATTTGGCGAGATCGGAGAGCTGCCTGAAATCGGACGGATGCACGCCGGCCGTATCGAACGCTTTTCTGTAATGCGCGACATTGTCATAGGCGTGTCTGAGCGACCAGGCGAGACGCTTGGTCTGCAGCGCCATGATCTCGTCGCGCGAGGCGCGTTCAGCCTCGTCCAATTCAGCGCCGTAACCGCTTCCGCTGGATTTCAATCTTGCCATGGCCATGGCGTGTTCCTCTCGCTTGCTATTCTTGTTTGGTCTCTTCGTCCGCGGACGGCAACCACGTGCCGGCGACGGTGCGGGAGTGGCCGCGGAACTCGGCGATCACGACATCACCGGCGGTGACGCGGACGTCGTAGATGCCGGACCGGCCGTTGCGCGAAATTTCGCGCGCCGTCGCAACCAGCACGTCGCCAAGCTTGCCCGGCCGGATGAAGGCGATATCGCATTGCGCGGCGACCGCGCGCTCATTGCGGGAGTTGCAGGCAAAGGCGAAGGTGGAATCGGCCAAGAGGAAGATGAATCCGCCATGGGCGATACGCTGGCCGTTGACCATGTGCGGCGCCACCGTCATCGTCAGCGTCGCCTGCCCGGGCTTGACCTCGACAATCTTCATGCCGAGGCCCTTGCTGGCGTCGTCTTCCTTCCACATCGCATCCGCGCAGGCGCGGGCGATCTCGTCGGGCGACAGCGCGACGTTCATGGCTGATAACCCGCTCGGCGAGACGATTCCACGCCGTTTTCTCCCTGTGCGCACGGGCCTGTTCGGCCTCTTTACGTAGTGTGGGAACGAAGCACCCTAGGTGTCAACGATTCCCTGGTTTCTTGCCGAGTCATTCCGGGGCGATGCGTCAGCATCGAACCCGGAATCTCGAGATTCCGGGTTCACGCTTCGCGTGCCCCGGAATGACAGCTAGACATGATCGTAATCCACCACGACCTTGTCCGAGCACGGCCGCGCCTGGCAGGTCAGGATGAAGCCTGCCTTCAGCTCCCACGGCTCCAGCGAATAATTGACCTCCATCTGCGCCTCGCCTTCGACCAGCTTGGCGCGGCAGGTCGAGCACATGCCACCCTTGCAGGCGAACGGCAGGTCCATGCCGGCGCGCAAGGCCGCATCGAGAATCGCTTCACCCTCGGCGACCGGCACCTCGCGGCGCTTGCCGTCGATGATCAGCGAGGCCATTGCCTTTGGCGGCGCGGAGGGCTCGACAACTTTCTTCGGCCGCGGCTTGCCGCCGAACTCCGAGACGAAGCGTTCGACGTGAATACGATCCTCCGGAATACCGATCTCGCGGCAGGTCGCCTCGATATCCTCGCTCATGCCGACGGGACCGCAGATGAAGACATGATCAACGCTGGCAGCCGGCACCAGCGAGCGCAACAGCACGCGCACCTTCTCGCCGTCGAGCCGGCCATGCAGGATCGGAATGTCCTGTTCTTCGCCCGAGATGACATGGAACAGCGACAACCGCTGCATGTAGCGATCTTTCAGTTCCTCCAGCTCTTCGAGGAAAAGCATATTCGATGTCGAGCGGTTGCCGTAGAACAGGAAGAAGCGGCTACCCGGCTCGCGGGCGAGCACGCCCTTGATGATCGACAGGATTGGCGTGATACCGCTGCCGGCGGCAAAGCCGACATACACCCTTGTCTCGTCAGGCGCATGCGTCACGCCGAAGCGGCCGGTCGGCGTCATCACATCGAGCTCGTCGCCGGCCTGCAATTGCTCCGCGGCCCAATTGGAAAACGCGCCGCCATCGACCTTCTTCACGGCAATGCGCAGTTCGCCGTCATCGGGGCCGGAGCAGATCGAGTAGGAGCGGCGCACTTCCTCACCATCCATCGTCATGCGCAGCGTGAGATATTGCCCGGGGGTGAAGCTGTAGTCGTCTTGCAGCTCCTTCGGAATAGCGAAGCTCATCGACACAGCGTCAGCCGCCTCACGGCGAAGGTCGTTGACGGCGAGACGGTGAAAGCGCGGTGCGTGAGACATCAGTGTTCCCCCACCGTCATTGCGAGCGCAGCGAAGCAATCCACCCTTTCTTTGCGGCTCGATGGATTGCTTCGCTTCGCTCGCAATGACGGCATAGAGGGCCTCAATGACACTTGAAATAATCGAACGGTTCGCGGCAGGCCTTGCAGCGCCACAGCGCCTTGCAGGAGGTCGAGCCGAATTCGGAGAGCAGTTCGGTATTGTGCGAGCCGCATTGCGGACAGGCCACCTGCTGTTCGCCAAACAGCGCGCGGCGCGAGTGCGATGCTTGCGGCGGCGCAATGCCGTAGGCCCGGAGCTTGTTGCGGCCGTCCTCGCTCATCCAGTCGGTGGTCCAGGCCGGCGAGAGCACGGTGCGGACGGTCGGCCGCGCGATGCCGACGCGCTCCAGCGCCAATTCGATCTCCAGCGCGATCATGTTCATGGCGGGACAGCCGGAATAGGTCGGCGTGATCGCGACCTCGACGCGGCCGTCATGGACCTCGACTTCCCGCAGCACGCCGAGATCAGCGATCGTAAGCACCGGGATCTCTGGATCGACGACCTGTGCCGCCGCCTCCCAGGCGCGCCGGCGCAGATCGGTATCGCCTGATGCCGTCACCATGTCGACCCCGGAAAGCTTCGCTGCATGGATTGCAACTCGCTGAGCAGATGGCCGAGATGCTCGCTGTGCCGGCCGCTGCGGCCGCCCTGCTGCATCCAGTCGTTGTTTGGCAGGACGAGCGTCGCTTCGTCGACGACACCGCTGATCGTCTTCAGCCATGGCGGCCGCAACGGCGCCGGATCGACCGCGATGCCGGCATCGATCAGCCCGCGCTCGCTGTCGTCGACCGAAAACATCTCGCCGGTAAAGGCCCAGAGTTCATCGATTGCGACCTGCGCGCGGCGGTGGCTTTCCTCGGTGCCGTCGCCGAGGCGGATGATCCATTCGGAAGAATGCCGGACGTGATAGGCGCTTTCCTTTTCCGATTTCGCCGCAATCGCCGCCAGCGTCGGA
This sequence comes from Bradyrhizobium archetypum, assembly GCF_013114835.1. Lineage (GTDB taxonomy): Bacteria > Pseudomonadota > Alphaproteobacteria > Rhizobiales > Xanthobacteraceae > Bradyrhizobium > Bradyrhizobium archetypum. The sequence continues at coordinate 515,759 of NZ_JAAVLW010000001.1, forward strand.
TCGGTGGAGCGCATCATCGCGCGCCAATAGAGATCGGCGAAGGTGGCATAGAAGAACTGGCGCACGATGGTGCGCGCGAAATCGCCGTTCGGCTGCTCCAGCAGCAGCAGGTTGCGGTATTGGCGGACGTCGCGCAAGTAAGCGAACTTGTCCTCGTCATTGCCCCTGCCCTCGACCTTGGCCGCGTAGCTGTAGAGCTCGCGCGCCTGGCCGAGCAGGTCGAGGCCCGTATTGGCGAGCGCCATATCCTCTTCCAGCATCGGCGCGCGGCCGCACCATTCCGACAGCCGGTGCCCGAGGATCAGCGCATCATCGGCGCGGCGCAGGGTGTAGAGCACCAGCGGCGTTTCGGAGACGGTGATGTTGGCTGCGGTCATCTGGACACCTGGCTGTTCAATCGCCATTGCGAGGAGCGAAGCGACGAAGCAATCCAAACTTGCTTTGCGGGCACGATGGTTGCTTCGCTGCGCTCGCAATGACGGCGTCACATATGCCCGACTTCCTCAGGCACGTCGTAGAACGTCGGGTGGCGGTAGATCTTGGATTCCGCCGGCTCGAACATCATGCCCTTCTCGGACGGATCGGACGCGGTGATCGCGTTCGACGGCACCACCCAGATCGAAAGCCCTTCGCCGCGGCGGGTATAGATGTCGCGCGCGGCCTGCAGCGCCAGGGTCGCATCGGTGGCGTGCAGCGAGCCGACGTGCTTGTGCGCCAGGCCATTGCGGCTGCGGATAAAAACTTCCCAGAGTGGAATGTTCGGCGTTGCCATCCCTCGTCTCCTTACTCGGCGGCCTGCAGGGCAGCGCGCTGCCGGCGCTTTGCGGCATAGGCCATCGCGGCCTCGCGCACCCAGGCGCCGTCCTCATGCGCCTTGCGCCGCGCCGCCATCCGATCGCGGTTGCAGGGGCCGTTCCCGGCCAGCACCTGCTTGAACTCTTCCCAGTCGATCGCGCTGTATTCCCAATTGCCCGCTTCGTTTTGTTTCATGGCGGGATCGGGAATGGTCAGCCCCAGGAACTGCGCCTGCGGCACCGTGGCGTCGACGAATTTCTGCCGTAGCTCGTCGTTGGAGAAGCGCTTGATCTTCCACTTGGTCGAAGTGTCGCTGTGCTGGCTGGCTTGATCAGGCGGACCGAACATCATCAGGACCGGCCACCACCAGCGGTTCAGCGCGTCCTGCGCCATCGCCTTCTGTTCGTCGGTGCCGCGGCACAGCGTCAGCATGATCTCAAAGCCCTGGCGCTGATGGAAGGATTCCTCCTTGCAGACGCGGATCATCGCGCGTGCATAGGGGCCGTAGGAGCAGCGGCACAGCGGGATCTGGTTCATGATTGCAGCGCCATCGACCAGCCAGCCGATCGTGCCGATGTCGGCCCAGGTCAGCGTCGGATAGTTGAAGATCGACGAATATTTCGCCTTGCCCGCCAGCATCGCATCGACCAGTTCCTCGCGCGAGGAGCCGAGCGTCTCGGCGGCGGCGTAGAGATAGAGCCCGTGGCCGCACTCGTCCTGAACCTTCGCGAGCAGCGCGGCCTTGCGGCGCAGCGACGGCGCGCGGGTGATCCAATTGCCCTCGGGCAACATGCCGACGATTTCGGAATGCGCGTGCTGGGAGATCTGCCGCGTCAGCGTCTTGCGGTAGGCGGGCGGCATCCAGTCGTTCGGCTCGATGCGTTCTTCGGCGTCGATGCGCGCCTGGAACTGCGCGGCCCGCGCCGCGTCCTCAACGTGGCGGTCTTCGCCATCGGACGAATTGAGCGCCTGCGTGTACATGGCGGACCTCCCGGTACTGGTTGGGAGGAAATATATAACATAATTTCTTATATGCAATATATTTCTGTAACGTATTCAGGCCCCATTGAACCGCTGGAACAGTTCAGGTCCGGGCTTCGGCAGGGCGCCGCTTTCGTTGGTCGCATGGCGGTCAAGCCACTGTTCGGATGCGGGAAGCAGCGCGCGATAGATCTCGCCGCAGAGCGCGCGGGCCGCCCTGCCCGGCCAGTCCCCCGGCAATAGCGAGGTCGGCAACAGCGGATCGCGAAGCACCACGCGGCGGTAATGGTGGATCAAGAGCACGCGCGCGGTGAAGGCGTCGGCCTCCGACAGCCGTTCGCCGCGGCCGATCCACGCCTGCAACGGCTCGAAGGTTTTCATGAACTTCTGATAGGCATCCGCCGTGCGATGAAGCGGCCAGCTCTCGCTGAGCAGGCGCCGGCCGCTGTCGTCCTCGGCGGAAACTTCGAGGCGGATTGCGCCCGAGGCTTCCTGGGGGATGGGCACGCCCGACGGGGCGACCCACACGCCCGGCAGCGGGCTGCCGAAGCCCGCATTCTTCAGCGCCTCGCGCGAGGCGTCGCGGTCTTCGCCATTGCCGATCAGCAAAAGTTCGAAGCGTCCGGTCCAGTCGGTGGCTGGCGGGCCATAGATGTGTTTCGTTGCGATATCAAACGTTTGCCGTCCGCTTTGCACCAAACGATAGAAGCTGTTGCGACCGACTTTATTTCGCTCGAACCAGCCGTCCGCGGTCAGCCGCGACATCGCGGTGCGCACCACGCTGGCGTCGATGTCGAGTTGTTCGAAGAATTCGAGCAGCGTGCCGAGCCAGACCGAGCCGCCGCGCGGCACGATGGCATCGCCAAACACAGTGATGACAATCGAGCCGGTGCGCGACGGTTCGCGCTTCAACTGCTGGATGATACGGGCAAGCGGTCGCGGCATGCGTCAAGGCATAGCGCGTTTTGTGGGTTTGCGAAAACCGGGAGCGATTACTCCCGCTCCCCGTTCTTCACGGGGAGAGGGTTGGAGTGAGGGGCTGCCTCCGCAAATTCGATAGAGCGTCGTACGCGGAGAGCCCCTTACCCGCCGTTTTCGCGGCGGCCTCTCCCCGCACGCGGGGCGAGGCCGTCGGAGTCCGCTGCTACCGATGCGGGTCCGGATAGACCAGGCTGCGCCAGCCGCTGCGGTCGAACGGGGCCCACTCGCCTTCCGGCTGCGCCAGCCGATCGGCGACCGCGTAAACCACGGCCGGATGATGGCCCATGCCGCAATGGCTGCTCTCAACCTCGATGCTCTCCGACGTCGCTGATGTCTTCTCCCTGCAGCCCTGCCAGGCGCAGATGCCGTCGGTGCGGCTGAAGATCGCGGTGGTCGGCACCGGCGGTGTACTCGAGAGCGCGCCGCCGAAGCGGGCATCCTCTTCGTCGGCGCGGCGACCGCTCGCGAGCTCATAGACACGCCACGCATTGGTTGCTTTCGGACCCGACGCAAACGGACTGCCGAGCGTGATCACCGAGCGCACGCGCTCCGGCATCATCTTGGCAAGCTGGCGCGCATACAGGCCGCCGAGGCTCCAGCCGACCAGCGAGACCTTGCGGCCATGCGTGTCGTTCAGTTCCTGCAGCAGGTCGACCATCGCGTTCTGCACGCCGTGGCGCAGGCCGAGGTTGCGTCCCTGCCGCCAGCCGCTGACGGCGTAGCCGCGCGTGCGCAGGAAGCTGCGCAGCGGGCGCGTCGAGGTGTCGGACGCCACAAGCCCGGGCAACACCAGCACGGGATGGCCATCGCCGCGTGGCGCAAGGCTCAGCAGTGGCAACGCGCCCAGAAATGCACCGAGCTCGTGTATGGCGCGCCCCTCCAAAAACATCAGGGTTCTGGATGGCGGGCCAAGCGTCTGCGCAGCAACGGACATCATGTCTCCTCTCGGGCGCGGCCCCTTACGTCGCGGCAGCCGGCTACTGGTTCGGTTATCAGTACGCTAGCGCGTTAGAATCGTTCCGCAATGCAACACGGTTCCATAAAAAGCTAGGGAGCCGGTTTCGCGCTGGCAAGCGGGCCAGATCACACTTGAGATAATGAAAGCGTTGACGTGATTAATTGGTCACAGCAGCCGCAGCAGGTATTCGAGGATGTACAGCGCCAGCCCTGCAAGCCCGCCGATCAGCGAGCCGTTGAAGCGGATGTATTGCAGGTCGCGGCCGATGTTGATTTCGATCAGCGAGATCAACTGCCCCATGTCCCAGGATTTCACCTGGTCCGAAATGAAGGTGGAGACGCCGCTCTTCTGTTCGGCGACTACCGTGCGCAGCACGGCGACGAGCCCCTGATTGATTTCGGTGCGCAGCTCGGGGTCGCCCGCCAGCGCCTCGCCGGCCTCCATGAACACGCGCACCAGATATTGCTGCAGCACCTGGGTCTCGCCCGAGGCGCTGCGCTCGAAGAACGCGCGCGTGTTCTCCCAAATGTGGCGCGCAAGGCTGGTCAGTTCGGGCCGCGCCAGGAGATCGCGCTTCAACCCGGCAATGCGCTCGGCATAGGCCGGATCGGTGCCGAGCCGATCGACGAATGTCAGGATCATGCGATCGAACTCGCCGCGGAACGGATGCGCGGGATCGTTGCGAACTTCTTCGAAGAACGCGGTGGCCGATGCGACGATCTTGTTCACGAGAAACTTGTCGGCGCGATAGAGCCTCAAGAGCGTCGGCAGCTCATTGCGGATCTTCTCGCGGATCATGGCCATGGTCTCGGCCGTCGTCATCGTCTCATGCACGCCGCGCAGGAGATCGTCGAGCAGGCCTTGGTGGCGGCCTTCCTTTACGAAGGTGCGCAAGGTGCCTGCAGCGAGCGGCGCCAGATCGATCGCCATCAATTGCGCGGTGATGCGGCGGCTGACGAAGGTCATCAGCCCGGAATTCTCGGTCGCGGCGACTGCTTCGGGCAGCAGCCGCAGCGCAAAGCGTGCGAGATCCTCGCTGCGCTTGCGGTCGCGCAGCCAGTCGGCGATGAATGAGCCGAAATCGATCTGCCGCAATTTTGCTTCGACCGGCGCCGCTTCAAGGAAGTGCACTTCGATAAATTCGCCGAGCTTGTCGGCGATGCGGTGCTGGTTGCTCTGGATGATCGCGGTATGCGGGATCGGCAGTCCCAGCGGCCGTTTGAACAGCGCCACCACGGCGTACCAGTCGGCAAGGCCGCCGATCGTGGCGGCTTCGGCAAAGGCCGCGATGAAGCCGAAAACCGGATGGACCGGCAGCAGCGCTCTTGCGGCGAGAAAGCTCACAAACGTCGCCGCCAGCACGGACGTCGCCAACAACTTCACGCGCCGCAGCTCGGCGGTGCGGGTCGCGTCGCCGGGAGTGTCGATCGCGAAGGCGGCGGGAAGGGTCATGGCGGCTTTCGGCGGAGATTCGCGCCTGGGTCAGCGTACTCCGTCATTGCGAGCGCAGCGAAGCACTCCATCTCACCGCGAACGGAAAGATGGATTGCTTCGTCGCTTACGCTCCTCGCAATGACGGAGGAGGATGCAACGTTGATCTATGTCGACGACCGACAAAAAGAAGGCCCGCAAAAAGCGGGCCTTCGAAACGGCACTTGTCAGGCGGACGCCATCAAGCGGTCTTGGAATAGACCTTGGTGAAGTTATCCTGCGCAGTTTTGGCGCCGTCGGCGACGAGCTTGCCGAGATACTCGGTGGTGGCCTTCGCCCGCGAGACGAGCACTTCGCCACGCGCACGAACCAGGTCCGACTGGATCTGGGCGGCTTCGCTCAGCGACTTGGCCGAAGCGAGCTTGTCGATGCCGGCGAAGAACGCTTCCGCGTCCTGGTAAATCGCCTGCTGGATGTTGCGGCTGATCTTGGCGGCCTCGGTGACCGAACCGGCAACGGCGGTCTCGATGGCGGCGGTGACCTTCTCGGAGCCGGCATAGGCGTCGGCAGCGCGCTCCTTGGCGGTCTCGGCCTGCTTCTTCACGAACTCACGGGCGGCTTCCGGAACTTCCAGGTTCTGGAGCTTGGTGAACGCCTCGGTGACGGGCGCGAAGGCTTCCTTGACGGTGTTCAGCACGGAATTGGTTTCGGTGGTCATTGGGGGTCTCTCCATCCTCAGGTTTTGAGCAACGGGGCTCACCCCGTCCGGATTGGCCCGGGGCACGCGTGTTGTGCCATAGTTAATGGTGCGATGCAACATTTATGTTGCGTCGCGATATCACGAGTTTGTGATCAGCCTGAGGGGTGGGCGTTTTGCCCAACGAAACAGCAAAAGTTCCACTTTAGTATGGTGCCGTCCGGCCTACTTTGCATGGGGTTGTTTTACGAGTTTTTGTCCGGAGCCCTGGCGCCGTTAGTGCTGGACCGCCCCGGGCAGCCCATAGGCTTCCATCTGTGCCCGCACCTGCGCCACATTGTGCCCGAGCACGACAATGTCATGCTTCTTGCCGTCGACATCCCGGACATGGTCGCGCAGCAGGGCCTCGGCCCGGAAACCGAGGCTCTCGAAAAGGGCGATCGCCGCCTGCTGGTCGACCGTCATCTGCACCGACAGCTTTTCCAGGCCAGCGCCCAGCGCCAGTGCAAAGGTCTCCTGCGACAGCGCCCGGCCAACCCCCTGCCCGCGGACGTCGAGCGACACCACCATCCGGATCTCGCCGACATGGGGGGACCAGGAATGGGGATCGCGCACCAGCGTGCCGCAACCGACCACCGTCCCGTCCTTCACCGCCAGCAGGCTGACGATGGCACCGCGCTCGATCTCGTTGATCCAGGCCGACAGCACCTTTGGCTGGCTGATGTTGCGCGGCAGGAACAGCAAATCGTGGGTTGGGAGCTGTTGCGCAAATGCCAGCACGGCAGCCTCGTCGGCGCGCGCCATCAGGCGAAATTCGATGTCGCCGGCGTCGGTCTTGACGTGGCGCGGATAGGAACGTGTTTCGCTCATGTTGATCTCTTACCTAGCCAGGAATCCAGTTTCGGCCACAGCCGCTTGATGGCGTTGGCGCCGGCGACGAGGCTGACGTGACCGCCCTTCAGCATCACCTCTTCCTTATCGGTGGAGCCGACTTTCATGATGAGGTGCTTGGCGGCGTCATAGGGCACGATGTGATCGTGCTCGGCGACCGCATGCAGGATCGGCACCTTGATGCTGGAAAGTTCAGCCGCGCGCCCGCCGACCGACATGGTGTCGTTGTAGAGCTTGTTGTCCCACATCAGGTCCTTGGTAATGGCGCGAAAGTACTCGCCGGCCAGCGGCAAGGTGTCCGTGCCCCAACGATCCATCATCCGGTAAGCTTTGACGTATTCGTCATTCCAGATGTTTTCCCACAATTGCACCTGGCTGACGGTGCGCGACGCCGGCCGCAGCATTTCGAACGAAGACAGGATCATTTCGGGCGGGACGTTGCCGACGCTGTCGACGAGCCGGTCGACATCGAAGTAGCGCCGATCCGAAAAATTCTGGAACAGCTTCATCTCGCGGAAATCGATCGGCGTGGTGAAGCAGATCAGGTTCTTCATCGGGCCGTCGTGGAAGATCGAGCCGTAGAGCAGCGACAGCACGCCGCCGAAGCAATAGCCGATAATGCTGACGTCCTTCTCGCCGGAATCCTGTTGCACGCGGCGGACGCAATCCGGAATGAAGTCGAGGACGTAGTCCTCCATCCGCAAGGATTTCTCTTCGGGCTTCGGCGCGGTCCAGTCCAGCATGTAGACGTCGTAGCCGCGCTTCAACAGAAACTCGATAAAACTCTGGCCCGGGACCATGTCGAGGATGTAGCCGCGATTGGTGGTCGCCATCACGATCAGGATCGGCACGCGGTAGATTTCATCCGCGACCGGCCGGTAGTGATAGAGGTTCATGGTGCCGCGGACGGCCAAAATGTCCTTCGGCGTCGAGCCGAGCGAGGGCCCCGAGGTGGAGAAATATTCGACACCCTTGATGCTGCGCTGGATCGCACGCTGCACCTCGGACTGGACCCGCTCGGAGATCGAAGCGAAATCGAGGCCCGCGGCAGCATTCATTTCTGCTCTCCCTCCGAGGGCGGCCGCTTGGTGCGCGGCGGTCGCGGGGTCGCGCCATAACCGCCCTCCGGCGCCAGCGAATTGCGGTGCACCTGATGCAACAGCGCCTTGATTTCGTTGAGCTGGCTCTCGATCGACTGCAGCCGCTCGGCCATGCCGACGAGCTGCGCCCGGCTCGGCAGGTTCATCGCCAGCAGATATTTCTCCATCAGCTCGCCGAGCTGCTTCTGCGCGCCCGCGGTGGCGCCGCCGACCTGATTCATTGCCTTGGAAAATTCAGGCGAGGACATCGCCTGGTTGGCAAAGGCGTTGAATCCCTTTTCCATCTCCCCGATCATGGTCTGCCAGATCACGGCAGGATCGTTGCCTTTGTCGGCCATAGGCGCCCTCTCCCTCACGGTTACGAGCGCTTGCCGCGCTTCGCTTTGATTGCCCCCATACCACACCGTTGCGGCGGGCCGGTCAACCGCTGCCAACTCTTCTGCGGTGCGGGAAACCATGCCATAGTTACTCAAGCCTGGTATCACCGAAGGGAAGACACACGCGATGCTCGCCCATCAGCTACCACAGATTGCTCGCGCCAACGGCATCGACATTTGCTACGAGATATTCGGCGACCCGGCCGCGGAACCGCTGCTGTTGATCATGGGGCTCGGCGCCCAGATGATCCATTGGGACGACGACTTCTGCCGCCAGCTCGCCGCGCGCGGCTTTCGCGTCATCCGCTTCGACAATCGCGACATCGGCAAATCCTCTCATTTCTCCGGCGGCAAGCGCCTGACCGCGTTCGAGCTGCTGAAACAGCGGTTTCTGAAAATCCCGGTCGCGTCGACCTACAGGCTGATCGACATGGCCAAGGACACTGTCGGCCTGATGGACGTGCTCGGCATCAAGTCGGCGCATCTGGTCGGCGCGTCGATGGGCGGCATGATCGCACAGGAAATCGCGCTCTCGTTCCCGCAGCGGGTGCGTTCGCTGACCTCGATCATGTCGACCACGGGAAACCCCAAAATACCGCCGCCGACGCGCGAGGCCGCCGCCGTGCTGATGGCGCCGCCGCCGCGGACCAAGGAAGAATATTTCGAGCGTTTCGCCAAGACCTGGAAAGTGCTGCGCGTCGGCTCGTTTCCGGAAGACGAGGCGCTCGATCCCGCCCGCGCTGCGCGCACCTATGAGCGCGGCCTCAATCCGGCCGGCGTTGCCCGGCAGTTGCGCGCGGTGCTGGCCTCGGGAAGCCGCAAGGAACGGTTGCGTCATGTGAGAATTCCGACGCTCGTTATTCACGGTACCGTCGATCCGCTGGTCCACCCCGACGGCGGCAAGGACACTGCAGCCTCGATATCAGGCGCAAAGCTCCTGATGATCGAAGGCATGGGCCACGCGCTGCCGATCCCGATGTGGCCGCAGATCATCGACGCGATCGACAAGCACGCGCATGGCGCGGCGGCGAAGGCGGCGTGATCCTTCCCTCGCTCCTGCGTTCGCAGGGACGACAGCGGAGATGGTCATCGAACGCGTTAGGCCTTCGTCGCGATCCAGATCAGATGCCGTACGCCACGGCCGCTACCGGTAGCGCGGACATTGACCTCGTTGACATCGAAGCCCGCGGCGCGAAGGCGCCTTGTGAAGGGCGCGTTTGGTCCCGAAGACCAAACTGCCAGCACGCCGCCCGGCCGTAACGCCGCGTGCGCCGCTTTCAATCCGGTCGCGTTGTAGAGCGCATCATTGGCCTTGCGGGTCAACCCTTCCGGCCCGTTATCGACATCAAGGAGAATGGCGTCGAACGCCCCGCGGCGCGACCGGATCATCGCCGTGATATCGCCTTCCCTGATGGTCACGCGCGGATCATTCAGGCTGTCGCCAAAAATTTCCGCCATCGGGCCGCGCGCCCAGGCAACGACGGCCGGAACCAGCTCCGCCACCACGATTCTTGCCTTGCTGCCGAGGACTGCTAGGGCGGCGCGCAATGTAAAGCCCATGCCAAGGCCGCCAATAAGCATTTGCGGGCTTGCGACCTTCTCGATTCTTTTCGCCGCAAGGGTTGCCAGTGCCTCCTCGGAGCCCGAGAGGCGGCTGTTCATCAGCTCGTTGCTGCCGAGCTTGATCGAGAACTCGGTGCCGCGGCGCATCAGGCGGAGTTCTTCGTCCGAGCCGGGAATGCGGGCGGCGTCGATTTTTTCCCAGCGAATCATGCTCGGCTTTTAGCATGATCGGCTCACGATTGATTATCGTCGCGAACAGAGCACAACTGTCATCGTCCGGCTTGACCGGACGATCCAGTATTCCAGAGACCGGGATTGCTTCGCGCCGTTTCACGACCGCCAGGGCGTACTGGGTCCCCCGCTTTCGCGGAGGACGAAAACAGCGCGAGTCTTACCCGCCCGCCCACACATCCAGCACGTAGCGATTCCTGGTGCCGAGATCGTCGATCCAGCGCAGTCCGGCATCGGCGTCGGCGCCGGATTTTTCGCGATAGATTGCAACCAGCGCCGCCTTGACGTCCGGCTCCATCTTGCCGCCGTCACCGCAGACATAGACGATCGCGCCCTGCTCGATCAGGCTCCAGACGCGATCCTTCTGCGCCGTCACCTGATGCTGCACATAGGTCTTCGGTCCGTCGGCGCGCGAGAACGCGGTGTGCAGCTCGGCGATGCCGTCGGCCGCAAAGGTCTTCATTTCGTCGGCGTAGAGGAAATCCTGTTCGGGATGGCGGCAGCCGAAGAACAGCATCGCGGGGCCAAGTTTCGCTCCTTGCGCCTTGCGGTGCGCGCGCTCCTGCAGAAAACCGCGGAACGGCGCAAGCCCGGTGCCGGGGCCAATCATGATCACGGGCACAGAGGGATCATCAGGCAGGCGGAAGCCGGCCTTGGTCTCGCGCACGGTCGCATGCACGCTGTCGCCGACGCGGCGGCCGGCGAGATAGTTCGAACAGACGCCCCTGTAGACGCCGCGGCCGGAGCTTGCGGGCGCCTCGACTACGCCGACAGTGATGCTGCAACGCGCCGGATCGAGCGAAGGCGACGACGAGATCGAATAGTAGCGTGGCGCCAGCAGCGACAGCATTTCGAGATAGGCGTGGAACGGCAACTCGCAGGCCGGATACTCCTCCAAAAGGTCGAATACCGATTTGCGCTTGGCGAGAACGTCCGAACGATAAAGCTCCGTGGACGCGGCATCGTCGCCGACATAGGCGAGCAGCTTCGGCTTGGTGACGGGGCAGCGGGTGTGCTCCGACATGATCTGGATCTGCTTGCGGGTCGCGATCTGTTGCAGTTCGACGAATTCGGTCAAGAGACGTCCGACCGAGACGGCGTCACCGACCGGCAGTTGCGCGCGCCGGCCCTCCGCGACCTGCAGCCGGATCTGATCGGCCGTCAGGAAGCCGAATCGGCGCGCGACGGAATCGACCAGCGCCGGATCGTTGCGCGGCACGACGCTGAGATGGTCGCCGACGCGGAAGGTGATGCCGGGCGGCAGTTGCACTTCAACATGGCGGGTCGAGCGATCGGACGGATTGGCACCGGCCTTGTTCTGCAGTTCGGAATTGACCAGCACCTTCATCGGCGCGACGCCGCCCTGCGCCACGATGGCGTGAACGGTCGATGGCGCTACCGGCTCGATCGAGTAAAGCGGCGCGTCGTCGGCGCTGCGGGCGAAACCGGAATCGACACCCAGTTCCTTCATCGCGGCCGGCGCGGCGGCCGCGAACCATCTTTCGAACTGGCCGTCGAGGTCGCTGCGGGCATCGCCCTCGCCGCGCCCATAGAGACTGCGCGCACCATGCGCGGTCAACTGTTCGTCGATCATGCGCGGCACCGATTGATATGTCGCGGCCCAGTCACTGTTACCGCAACCGAACACGGCGTAGCGCACCTTGGCGAACGCATCTTTCGGCAGGCCGCTGTCCAGCCATTTGACGAACTGCGTGGCGTTGTCGGGAGGCGCGCCATTGTAGGAGGCGCAGAAGATCAAGAGCGCGCCCTGCTCCGGCAGCTTGCCGACATAGTCGTCGAGCGCGCCAAGCCTGGTCTCGAAGCCGTTGACCTCGGCGAGGTCGGCGACCCGCGTCGCCAGCTCCTCGGCGGTGCCGAGGTTAGAGCCATAGAGCACCAAAAGCGGCGTGTTGTGGCCCGGACGGGTGCGCGCCTGCGGCGCTGCCGCGTTGGAGGCGGCTGCGGCCACCGCCGCGCGTCCAGTAAAGGCGCCACGGTCCTTGTCGGGGCGCGGCCGCACCTTGATCTTGAAGCCGTCCGGCTTCACGGTGAGCGTTTCCTTCAGGTGCATCTGGTAACGATGCACGTCGACCAGCCTGAAGCGCTGCAGGATCATGCCGATCGCCAGCGCCGCCTCATGCATTGCAAAGCCGCGGCCGATGCAGGCGCGCTGGCCATTGCCGAACGGCTTCCAGGCATTGATCGGACGCTTGGCCTCCGCCTCGCGGCTGAAATTCTCGGGATCAAACACGTCCGGGTTCGGACCCCAGACGCTGGGATCGCGGTGCAGCGCCATCACCAGAACCGTGATGAAGGTGTTCTTCTTCAGCTTGTACTTGCCACGGCCGATGGTCTCGTCCTGCAGCGGCGTGATGCCGTAGGCCGGCGCCGGCGGCCACATCCGCAGCGCTTCCTTCAAAACTTGCGTGATATAGGTGAGCTGCGTGACCTGCTGATAGGTCGGCTTGGCATTGACATCGGGCCCGAGCACCCGGTCGACTTCCTCGTAGGCCTTCTTCAGCACCTCGGGATGCTTGAGCAGCGCGTAGATCGTGCACGACAACAGCCCGCTGGTGGTCTCGTGGCCCGCGATCAGGAAGGTGTTGATCTGGTAGCGGATGTTGATGTCGTCGAGCTGCTCGCCGGTCGTGCGATCGACGCCGGTCATCATGGCGCCCAACATGTCCTTCTTGCCCTCGGCAGCTTCCGCATTGCCGCGGCGCTCGGCGATGATCTCGTCGACCATCTTGTTCATGAAGAGGACGTCCTGGGCGAGCGTCTTGCGCCGCTTCTGCATCCACAGATTCTCCAGCGGCAGGCCGCGGGTCATCATGATGGTCTCGAGCGAGCGCACCAGCGCTTCCACGAACGGGTGATAGTCGCGGCGGTAGAACGAGTTGAAGCGATAGTCGAAGCCGCACAATCCGATGGTGTCGAGCGTCAGTGCCGTCATATCCTGCACGACGTCGATTTCGTCGTCGGGGTTGAGCCGCTCCCATTTCTTGACGAGCTGCTCGGCGATGTCGACCATGCTCGGATGATAGGATTGCATCGCGCGGTTGCCGAACGGCTGCAGCAGGATATTGTGGGCCTTGCTCCAGTTCGGTTCGGTAGTATCGGCCGTGAACAGCCCGTCGCCGCCGACGGCGCGGACGCGGCGCAGCGAGCCGCGCACGGTTTTATCGAAACGCTTCTCGTCGGAGAGTTCGTCGATCAGGTCATGGCCGGACACGATGACGATCGGCGCGCCCATCATGTCGAGCCAGAAGATCGGCCCGAGCTCCTTGGAGAGCTTGACCAGATGCTGCACCGGCGCGTTGGGGTCCAGCGACAGCATGTTGCCGACGACGGGCTTTTTCGGCGGATGCGGGATCGGAGCGAGTTTATTGCTGGACGCCATTGTCGAAGTGTCTCCCTGCCTGCCTCAACTGTCATTGCGAGCGAAGCGAAGCAATCCATCGCTCGGAAAAACGAAAGAATGGATTGCTTCGTCGCTGCGCTCCTCGCAATGACGGCTGGTTATGCGGACCTACCCAAATCTTTTTCTACGCCACTCGATCAGCTTGCTACTGACTTCGTCCGGCTTTTCCTGCTGCGTCCAATGGCCGCTGTCACGCACGAGATACTTCTCGAGGTCCGGCACCAGCTTCTCCATGCCGGCAGTGGCCGACGGCGGCAGCACCGCATCGTTCTCGGCCATGATCATCAGCGACGGCACCCGAACGGTATGATCGAGTCCTTCCGAGCGCTGCCAGTTGCGGGAAAAATTGCGGTACCAATTGATACCGCCGGTGAAGCCGGTCTTGGTGAAGGTATCAACAAATACCTGCTTTTCCTCCGGCGACAGGATCGGCGTGCGCGGATCGTGCTTGGCATCGTAGTTCGCGATCATCTGCGGAAACGCCAGATTGAGTCGCGCCGACGCGCCGACACCGGCAATCGGCTGCTCCTCCGGCGTACCGGCAGGCCGCGCCACCGGCTTGCGCATGAACGCGTCAAACGTCTGCTCGACCCGGCTTCCGAAAATCCTGTCAGGCTCGCGGCCGGGGTCCTGGAATTGCACAATGTACATGTTGTCGCCGAAGCGCTGCCGAAACAGCTCGATCGGGTCGGCCGGCGCGCGATCCCAATGCGGCGTGTTGACGCCGACGACTCCGGCGACGCGATCGAGATGGCGCAGCGGCATCTGCCAGACGACGAAGCCGCCCCAGTCGTGGCCAACGAAGATCGCCTTGTCGATCTTGAGGTGATCGAGCAGACCGACGAGGTCGCCGGTCAAATGCTCCATGTCATAGTCCTCGACCGCCTCGGGCCGGTCGGTCGCGCCGTAGCCGCGCTGATCCGGCGCAATCACCCGGATGCCGGCCTCGCTCAGCGCCTTGATCTGGTGACGCCAGGAAAACGCAAGCTCGGGCCAGCCGTGGCAGAGAATGACCGGCGGCTTATCGGATTTGGGCCCCGCCTCGTAATAGCCCATGCGAATACCGTTCACCTCGGCGAATTGCAGCGGCGGCATCTCAATCATGGCAGGCCCCTATTCAGCGGCGCTGGTCATGCGGGGCGGCGGCACGAACGCTGCCTCCAGCGCTTCAAATTCGGTTGGAAGCATGTCGCAGAGAATTTGCACATGCGGAATGATGTTGGCGCCGGCGATGAAGCCGAAATCGAGCTGATCGCGGTAGCTCTGCACGGTGATGTTGAGGGCGATGCCATGGGTTGAGATCGACACCGGGAAGATGTGCAGGAGCTCGGCTCCGGCCGCATACAGCGTCTGCCGCGGGCCAGGCACGTTGGATACGGTGATGTTGGCCGCCGGCGGCAGCACGTCGGAAAGGTTGGAGCGGCTGTAGAGCAACGCAAGGATCTGGGTCACGATCGGCGCGCCCAGCATCGAGAGATTGGAGACTTGCGGCATCAACGCCCGCAGCGGATGCGACATCTCCTTCGACTTGGTGGATTGCGCGATGATGGTTTCCAGCCGCGTCTTGGGATCGTCGACATTGGTGGCGATCGAGCAGATCATGCCGAACACCTGATTATTGGCATCGGCATTGCCCTCCTCGCGCAGCGAGATCGGTACCGCCGCCGTCAAGGATTTGTTCGGCAGCCCGCCCTGGCTGATCAGATAGCGGCGCACCACGCCGGAAGACAGCGCCAGCACGACATCATTGAGCTTGCCGCCGGAGGCTTTCGCCAGCGCTTTCGCGCGCGACAGCGAGATCGAGACGCCGGCAAAGCTGCGCTCCGACGAGATCGTCTTGTTGAGGATGGTCGGCGGCGAGGCCATGCTGGCCAGGCTGTCGCGCGACTTCGGATCCGAAATCTTGCCGACCACGTCAGATAAAGACTTCAGCATGGTTGGCATACTGCTGGCAAACTTCACCGCGGTCTCGATCTGGAACATGGCGTTGTCGAACAGGATCGAGCCGAGATCGCTTTTTCCCGTGCGCGGCAATTCGAGACTCGTGGGCGCAGCCTTGGCGTCGAACGGCTGCGTCCAGAGCTGCTGGTAGGAATCGATCAGGTTGGCGGCGATGTCGCGCGGCTCCTGCGCCACCTTGCGCGCGGTCGGCGGATCGACCTGGCGCGGTACCGGCGTGACGTCGTAGATCATGCTGGTGAGTGCTGCGCCCGCGCCGCCGTCGATGCAGGCATGGTGCATCTTGGAATACAGCCCGATCTCGTTGTCCTTCATGCCTTCGAAGACATAGAACTCCCAAAGCGGGCGGGCGCGGTTGAGCAGTTTGGCATGCATCCAGCCGACGATACGCTCCAGCGTCGCGCGGTCGCGCGGCTCCGGCAGGCTGGCGCGGAAGATGTGGCGGTCGATGTCGAACTGGTCGTCCTCGACCCAGGACGGATGATCGATATCGAGCGGCGCCTTCTCCAGGCGGGCCTTCAGGATCGGCGCGATGTGCAGCCGCGAGGCGATCATCGCCTTGAACTCTTCGAAGAAGTCGCCCTTGTAATCCTCAGGCAGGCGGAAGATCGCCATGCTGCCGACATGCATCGGCATTTCCGGCGTTTCCAGATACAGAAACGACGCGTCCAGCGAAGACAGCTTCTTGGCGTCCGCCATATTTTCCTCCCGCAGTAGAAAAACGCGGCGCCTTGGCGGCGCTTCTGGCGTCTGGAATGTCTTTGTTATTGGAGCATATCCGAGAACCGCTAGCTATCCCGCATCCATTGCGGGAAGGAATCGGGGATCATGCCCTTGGCTCAGAGCGTTGGCTCAGGATTCTGCATTTTCAGGGGGGCCATAGGCAATGGCAAATGGTCCGGACCGGTCAAAATGCTTAAATTCGCCGTCCGCCTGCGCCAGGCGGTCGGCCACCGCCCACAATGCTGCGGCGTTGACGCCAAGCCCGATATGGCTGGCGAAGTACACCTCGATGTTTTCAGCGGTCTTCGAGGGACGCAGCAGGCTGGTGTGCCAGTTCACGATGCCGTCGGTCCGAGAATAGATCGAGGTCGCCGGCACTGGCAGGTCACCTGCGATTGCCAGGCGGATTTCCGGATTGTCGTCGACGGTCTCCCCCGACAGCGCCTCATAAAGCCGCGTGGCGTTGGTCGCCCGAATGTCGTTGGCAAACGGGCTGCCGAGCGTGATCACCAAGCGCACCATCTCCGGCATCTGCAGCGCAAGATCACGCGCATAGACGCCGCCGAGACTCCAGCCGACAAGGCTGACCTTGCGACCGGTCGATTCATAAATGCGCCACAGAAGGTCGCGCAGCACACCTCGTTTGGAAGCGACGCCGCCGAAATTGCGGCCCATGTTCCAGGCATAGGCATCGTAGCCGAGTTCTTTCAGGTAGCGGCGCATCGGCGCCATTGAAATGTCGCTGGCGAGAAAGCCCGGCAGCGTCAGCACCGGATGCCCGTCGCCCTTCGGCGCGCGCAACAAGAGCGGCGACAACAGCAGGCTCGAGTTCAGCTCGAACAGCGCCCGCGTCTCGGCCAGCATAAGAAACAGGCTCGGCGGCCGAAGCCGCTGCTCTTCTGTTGCCGCGCCGCCCTCCGCGATCGCCACTTACTTCTTGTCCTTCTGACCCAGGCCGCCGAGGCCGGCCATGGTCACGAACATATCCTGGAACCGCTCGGCGATCTTCGGATCGAACGTGAACCAGCTCTGGATCAGCGATTCCGGAGAAACCTTTTCGATATTGGCCATCACCTGCTGCTGCATCTTGTCCATGACGGCGGTCTGCATCGGCGAGACGTCGGGCAATCCGAAGAACTGCCTGGCCTCCAGCGGCGTGCAATCGATTTCGACGTTAACTTTCATGACCGCTCCTCTTGCTGGCTTCCTTGTAGTATCGCCACGATGACCCTGATTGCGCAAGGAAAAGACCCGGATCCCGCCTCCCTCAATTCCCGATATGGTCAATCAAAGCGTTCGACGGCAAACGGCCTGACATCGGCAAACGGGGTCTCGCCGGTCATCATTTCGGCCAGTAGGCGGCCGGTGGCGGGTCCGAGCGTCAGGCCGTGGTGTTGATGACCGAAATCGAACCACAGCCCGCTATGGCGTGGCGCCTTGCCGATAACCGGCAGCATATCCGGCAGACATGGCCGCGCGCCCATCCAGGGCTTGGTATCGACGGGCTCGCCCAGCGGAAACAATCGATGCGCCCGCGGCAGGGCCCGCTCAACCTGGACCGGCGTCGGCGGCGCATCACGGTGGGCAAACTCCGCGCCGGTCGTCAGTCGAATGCCGCGGTTCATCGGCGCCAGCAGGAAACCGAGATCGGTGTCCAGCACGGGATGATTCAAGACCGCGTTGCCGCGCGGCCTGACGTGCAAATGATAGCCGCGCTTGACCTGAAGCGGAATCGAATAGCCGAGCGGCGCAAAGATCTGGTCGGACCACGGCCCCATCGCCACCACGACGTCGCGGGCCGTAATAGAGCCTTCCAGCGTCGCCACCCGCCATCGTCCGCTGGACTGCTCGAGCGTTCGGGCGTCGCCGACCAGATAGCGCCCGCCCTTGCGGCCGAACAGCGCCGCATAGGCCTTGGCGAGCCCGCCGGGATCAGGTACGAATCCCGGTGCGGGAAAATGGATCGCCCCGCTGAAATCGCCGGTCAGATGAGGCTCGCGCGCGATGACCGCAGCCCCATCCAGCACCTCACCCGTGACCCCATGTTCGCCGGCGCGCTTAAGATCCCGCAGCGCACCCGCCAGCGTCGCCTCCGAGCGAAACAGCTTGATCCAGCCGGTCCGCCGCAACAACTCCGGCACATCGGCTTCCGCAATCAGCGCCTCATGCTCGATCAGGCTGCGCTGGATCAGCGGCAATTCGGCCATCGCACTGTGCAGTGCACGCTCCGGCGACGAGGCGAAGAAATACCGTGCCAACCATGGCAGGAACGCCGGCAGATCCCTGAAATGGTAACGCACCTGCGGCGCGCGCAGGAACGCATAGCGAAGGATCTCGCCGACATCCCGCGGAAACATGTAGGGAAAGACCGAGGCGCATTCGATCAAGCCGCCATTGCCGTAACTTGTCTCCTCGCCGGCGACCTCGTGCCGGTCGATCAGAACCACGTTCCGACCGCGCTTCTGCAGGTGCAGAGCGGCGCTAACGCCGACCATGCCCGCACCCAGGACGAGAACGTCGGCCTTTAGTTCCGCCATCCGGCACTCCGAAGGTTCAATGTCACGCACTCCTGCGCAGGTCTTAAGGTCCAACCTAGACTTTGCCGCACCGCCGCGCAAACCGGCACGCAGTGCGGGATAATGATGCTTGCGCGGTGACTGGACTCTGGCAAATTGGCTCGGCAATATCCGCCGGAAATTGCTGATCAAAAGCGGGAAATCGAACAAATGTCGGCACGTCAGACTTTGCTTGCAGCGGCCACGGCTTCCATCCTTGCCCTGGCAATGGCGCCGGCATCGGCCCAGAGCCTGCGCTACGCCAATCAGGGCGACCTCAAATCGCTCGACCCCTACACGCTGAACGAAACCACCACGCATGCCCACCTCGGCCATGTCTATGAAGGTCTGATCGCCCGCGACAAAGACTTGAAGATCGTTCCAGCGTTGGCCGAAAGCTGGGAAACCCCGGAGCCTACCCGTTGGCGGTTCCATCTGCGCAAGGGCGTGAAATTCCAGAATGGCGACCCCTTCACCGCCGACGACGTCGTATTTTCCGCGGAGCGCGTTCGCAAAAAAGGCTCGAACCTGCAGACCCGTATTCCGGCCGACGCCAAGGTCGTCAAGGTCGACGACTACACCGTGGACTTCATCCTGACCTCGCCAAATCCCATTCTGAATTCGCAATGGGATACCTGGTACATCATGGACAAGAAGTGGGCCGAGGCGAACAACGCCGTCGAGCCCACGCCTGCCGCTGCCACCGCGCCGAGCTTTGCCTCGCTCAACGCCAACGGCACTGGCCCCTTCACCGTCGAGAGCCATCAGCCTGGCGTGAAGACCGTGTACAAGGCCAATCCGAACTGGTGGCGCAAGCCAGAGCATAACCTCAAGGAAATTGTCTTCACCCCGATCGGCTCCGATGCCACGCGCGTTGCAGCGCTGCTCTCGGGCGAAGTCGACGTTGTCGAGCCGGTGCCGATCCAGGATATCACGCGGGTGGACTCCAGCCCCAGCGCCCAGGTGCTGAAGGGGCCGGAAATCCGCACCATCTTCCTTGGCATGGATCAGGTGCGCGACGAACTGCTCTATTCCAACGTCAAGGGCAAGAACCCGTTCAAGGACGTCAAGGTGCGCGAGGCCTTCTTCAAGGCCATCGATGTCGAGCTGATCAAGACCCGCGTCATGCGCGGCCTCTCGACGCCCTCGGCGCTGATGATCGCCCCGCAACTGTTCAAGTTGTCCGGCGACTTCACGCGACCCAAATTCGACCCCGACGGCGCGAAAAAGCTTCTGACCGAAGCCGGCTATCCCGACGGTTTCGAGGTCACGATGGACTGCCCGAACGACCGCTACGTCAACGACGCCGCGATCTGTCAGGCCGTCGTCGGCATGCTCGCCCGTATCGGCGTCAAGGTGACGCTGCTGGCGCAGCCCAAGGCGCAATATTTCGCCAAGGTGCTGAAGCCCGGCGGCTATCAGACTTCGTTCTACCTGCTCGGCTGGACGCCCGGCACACTCGATTCCCACAACGTCCTGTTCGACATCATGGGCTGCCGCGACGATCCGAAATCGGCGCGTGGTGAAGCCAATCTTGGCGGCTATTGCAACAAGAAGCTCGACGAACTGACCGATAAGGTTCTGCAGGAATCCGACACCACCAAGCGCGACCTCCTGATCAAGCAAGCATTCGAGATTGCGGCCAAGGACTTCGCATACATCCCGCTGCACCAGCAGGCGCTGGCGTGGGGCGTGTCGAAGAAAGTCAAATTAAGCCAGCGCGCTGACAATCAGGTCCTGCTGTACTGGGCGACCAAACAGGACTAACCAGGCGTCAACACAGGTCCCGGCGGCTTGGTGGCTTCCGGGACTTTTCTTTTCGAGGCGACAGCGACGTCCGCCGCCCGCACAAGAGAGCAGTGAAAGGAATCCATGCTCGCTTTCACTCTTCGCCGCGCTATCCAGGCCATCGGCGTCATGATCGCGGTCGGCGTCATCGCGTTCTCGATGTTCCGGTTCGCCGGCGACCCGGTCAACCAGATCGTCTCGTTGGATACACCGGCGGCCGAGCGCGAGGCGGTGCGCAAATCGCTCGGCCTCGATGATCCCGTGCCGGTGCAATTCGCCCGCTATTTTGGCAATGCGGCGCAGTTCAAGTTTGGGGTGTCCTATCAGTTCCGCCAGCCAGTCTCGAATCTCTTGATGGAGCGAATGCCGGCGACGCTGGAACTCGCCGCCTGCGCCACGGTTCTCGCCATGGTGTTCGGCATCCTGATGGGGGTCTATTCGGCGCTGCGACGCGATACGATTCTCACAAAATTCTTCCAGGCGGTGTCGCTGATCGGAATCTCGCTGCCGACCTTCCTGATCGGCATTCTCCTGATCTATCTGTTTTCCGTGACGTTGGGCTGGCTGCCTTCATTCGGCCGCGGCGACGTGGTGCGGATCGGATGGTGGACGACTGGCCTGCTGACCCTTTCCGGGCTGAAGGCTCTGATCATGCCCTCGATCACGCTCGGTCTGTTCCAAATGACCCTGATCATGCGGCTGGTGCGCGCTGAAATGCTGGAAGTGCTCCGTACCGACTATATTCGCTTTGCCCGCGCCCGCGGCCTGACCACGCGCGCGATCCATTTTGGCCATGCGCTGAAGAACACGCTGGTTCCCGTCATCACGGTCGCCGGCTTGCAGTTTGGCTCGGTAATTGCATTTGCGATCATCACCGAAACCGTCTTCCAATGGCCCGGTATGGGATTGTTGTTCGTGCAGGCCGTGCAAAATGTCGATATCCCGATTATGGCGGCCTACCTGCTGATGGTGTCGCTGATTTTCGTCACCATCAATCTGGTGGTCGACATCCTCTATACCGTCGTCGATCCGCGCCTGCGCTCGACGATACGCCGTCCGGCGTAAGCGAGACATCCAATGTCCGATGCCGTGGTCCCGCACCGAGTTGAGCCGAACACGCCAACAGCGCGCGCCGGAACGAACTGGCTGCGGCGCGCGCTCGATAGCGACATCTTCTATTCGTTCCGCCGTTCGCGAATGACCATGGTCGCCGCGGCGATAACCGTTCTGTTCTTTCTGCTGGCGATCTTTGCCTCGCAGCTCGCGGTACAAAATCCGTTCGATCCGGCGCAACTGCAACTGATGAACTCGCGGATTTCGCCGATTTGGACCGCCGAGGGTCAGACCCCGTTCCTGCTCGGCACCGACGAACAGGGCCGCGACGTGTTCTCCGCCATTCTGTACGGCCTGCGGATATCGCTCGTGGTCGGCGTGCTCGGCGTCATCCTAGCCGGTACGCTCGGCATCACGCTCGGATTGATCGCGGGCTATGTCGGCGGCGCCGTCGACGGGCTGATCATGCGCATCGCCGACGTGCAGCTCACCTTCCCAGCGATCCTGATCGCGCTATTGGTCAATGGCGTTGCCAAATCCGTGCTCGGCAACCGGCTCGACGCGATGAGTACGCTTGGCGTGCTGGTGATCGCGATCGGCCTGAGCTTCTGGGTGCAATATGCCCGCACGGTGCGCGGCTCGGTCATGGTCGAGAAGAACAAGGACTATGTTGCCGCGGCGCAGTTGATCGGCTTGCCCGCGCCCAAGATCATGCTGCGCCATGTGCTGCCCAACGCGATGGGTCCAATTCTGGTGATCGCGACCATCAATCTCGCACTCGCCATCATCACCGAGGCGACGCTGTCGTTTCTCGGCGCCGGCATGCCCGACACGATGCCTTCGCTCGGCACCCTGATCAGGATCGGCAACAACTATTTGTTCGCCGGCGAATGGTGGATCGTCGCCTTCCCCGGCCTTGCGCTCGCGGGATTGATCCTCTCGATCAACCTGCTCGGCGACTGGCTGCGCGACGCACTCAATCCAAAGCTCCGATGACCGTTCCTGTCCTTTCCGTACGCAACCTCGAGGTGGAATTCCTCACCCGCCGCAGCACGCTGCGCGCCATCAACGGCGTATCCTTCGATATTGCCAAGGGCGAAGTGCTCGGCGTGGTCGGCGAGTCCGGCGCGGGCAAGTCCGTCACTGGCCTTGCCGTGATCGGGCTGATCGACCCGCCCGGCCGCATCTCGGGCGGCGAGATCTATCTGTCGGGAACGCGCATCGACCATCTGCCGCCGGAAGAAATCCGCCGGGTCAGGGGCAAACGGATCGGCATGATCTTCCAGGATCCGCTGACGAGCCTCAATCCGCTCTACCGGATCGGCGACCAGATCGTGGAGACGATCCGCACACACCTCAATCTCTCCGAGACGGCCGCGCGTAAACGCGCCATCGACCTTTTGGCCGAAGTCGGCATCCCCGCGCCGGACAAGCGCATCGACGCCTATCCGCACGAATTCTCCGGCGGCATGCGCCAGCGAGTCGTGATCGCGCTCGCGATCTGCGCCGAGCCGGAACTGATCATTGCCGACGAGCCGACCACCGCGCTCGACGTCTCCGTGCAGGCGCAGATCATCTCGCTGATCAAGCGGCTCGGCCGCGACCACGGCACCGCGGTCATGCTGGTCACCCACGACATGGGCGTGATCGCCGAGACCTCCGACCGTGTTGCCGTGATGTATTCGGGCCGAATCGCCGAGATCGGCCCGGTGCAGGATGTGGTACAGAACCCACTGCATCCATACGCCAAGGGCCTGATGGGCGCGATTCCGACACTGGCCGGCGAAGAAAAACGCCTGGTGCAAATTCCGGGCTCGATGCCGCGCCTTTCGGCGATCCCGCCCGGCTGCTCGTTCAATCCGCGCTGCGCCTTTGCGTTCGACCGCTGCCGTGTCGACCGGCCGGAGCCGCTCAAGCAGGGCTCGCATGCGGTGGCCTGCCATCTCTACGACACCGCCAAGGAGACCGCGGCATGACGGCCTCCTTTGTCGATGTAAGAAATCTACGCCGCGTGTTCGACGTCTCGAAGCCGTGGCTCAACCGCGTCCTCGAAGGCGGTCATCTCGAATTCCTCAAGGCTGTCGACGGCGTGACCTTCGATATCAAGAAGGGCGAGACTTTTGCGCTCGTCGGCGAATCCGGTTCGGGCAAAACGACCGTGGCGCGAATGGTTGTCGGATTGCTGCCGCCGAGCTCCGGCGACGTCATGATCGACGGCGTGTCGATGACCGACGCCCGGCAGGCCCAGGCACGGCAGCGGTTGCGCCGCCGCATCCAGATGATCTTCCAGGACCCCTATGCGAGCCTCAATCCGCGCTTCCGGGTCGATGCCATCGTCTCCGAGCCGATCCGCGCCTTCGACCTGATCCAGGGCGAGCGCGACATCGCGGCGCGGGTCGGCGAACTGTTGAGCCTGGTCGGACTGCATCCCGATGATGGGCTGAAATATCCGCATGAATTCTCCGGCGGCCAGCGCCAGCGCATCGCGATCGCGCGCGCGCTGGCGTCGGAAGCCGAATTCATCGTCTGCGACGAGCCGACTTCGGCGCTCGACGTTTCCGTGCAGGCGCAGATCCTCAACCTGATGCGCGACCTGCAGGATAAGTTCGGCCTGACCTATCTCTTCATCAGCCACAACCTCGCGGTGGTCCGCCACATGGCGACCCGGATCGGCGTGATGTATCTCGGCCGCATCGTGGAGATTGCCGAAGGGCGCGAGCTGTTCGCGTATCCGCGAATGCCCTACACCAAGATGCTGCTCGGGGCGGTTCCGGATCTGGCGATGTCCGGACGTCAGCGCATTCCGGTCAAAGGCGAGATCCCCAAC
Source organism: Bradyrhizobium archetypum (assembly GCF_013114835.1). Taxonomy (GTDB): domain Bacteria; phylum Pseudomonadota; class Alphaproteobacteria; order Rhizobiales; family Xanthobacteraceae; genus Bradyrhizobium; species Bradyrhizobium archetypum. Next base: position 540,090 of record NZ_JAAVLW010000001.1, read on the forward strand.
CCGATCGACCCGCCGCCCGGCTGCGCCTTCAATCCGCGTTGCCCGCTGGCGTTCGACCTGTGCCGCAAGCAGACGCCTGAGCTGATCGATGGTGTCGCCTGCCATGCCGTCAACCATCCGGTTGAGACCGCCGCCGCGGTATGATCACGGGGATGGGAGCAATGCGTGGCATCCCAGCGGTTGGCATCCAGCCTCCGCTGTGGTCAAGTGCACCGTTACCGCGATACCAGCCCGGCATTGGATTCCCATGAGCAACATCAATCCCGATCCGTTCACCACCAGGCCGGAAATCGAAGGCACCTTTGGCGTGGTCACGTCCACGCACTGGATCGCGACCGCCGTCGGCATGTGCATTCTGGAAAAAGGCGGCAACGCCTTCGATGCCGGTGTCGCCACCGCCTTCACGCTGCAGGTGGTAGAGCCGCATCTGAACGGCCCCGGCGGCGACGTGCCGATCATCGTCCACGACGTCAAACGCAGCCGCACCGAAGTGATTTGCGGCCAGGGACCTGCGCCCGCGAAGGCCACGATTGCGCATTACAAGAGCGAGGGCCTGGAGATGGTGCCCGGCACCGGCCTGCTCGCGGCTTGCGTGCCCGGCACGTTCGAATCCTGGATGCTGCTGCTCCGCGACTACGGCACGATGCGGCTGCGCGAAGTGCTGGAGCCCGCGATCGCCTATGCGCGCGACGGCTACCCGCTGGTCGAGCGCGCATCCGCGACGATCCAGGTGGTCGAGCAGTTGTTCAGGAAGCACTGGACGACCTCGGCGGCGGTCTACCTGCCGAACAACGAAGTGCCCCGGCCCGGCACGCTCTTCACCAACAAGCAGCTCTCGGAAACCTACGCCCGCATCCTCAAGGAAGCGGAAAGCGCCGGCGGCGATCGTGTCGCGCAGATCGAGCGGGCGCGAAAATCCTGGTCGCAGGGGTTCGTGGCGGAAGCCATCGACAAGTTCTGCCGCACGCAGGACGTGATGGATGTCTCGGGCTCGCCACATCGCGGCGTGCTCAGCGCCGACGACATGGCGCACTGGCAGCCGACCGTCGAGGCGCCGCTGACCTACGACTACGGCCGCTACACAGTCTGCAAGCCCGGCGTCTGGAGCCAGGGTCCGGTCATGCTGCAACAGCTTGCGCTATTGAAAGGCTTCGAGCTCGACGGACTCGATCCCGCCGGTCCCGACTTCATCCACCTGCAGATCGAATGCGCCAAGCTTGCTTTCGCCGATCGCGAAAAATTCTACGGCGATCCAAAATTCACGGACATCCCGATCGCGACCCTGCTGTCGGATGCCTACAACGACAAGCGCCGCAAGCTGATCTCGAAAGACAAGGCCTCGCTGGATTTCATCCCTGGCTCGGTCGAAGGATTTGGCTCGGTCGTAACACTGCGCCGTGCCGAAGGCCATCGCGAGGCGGTCGGCGCTATGGGCGCGGGCGAGCCGACCGTCGGCCGGTTCGGCGAAGTGCGCGGCGACACCGTGCATTTCGACATTATCGATCAGGCCGGCAACATGGTGTCGGCAACGCCGTCCGGCGGCTGGCTGCAATCCTCGCCGGTCATTCCGGAGCTCGGTTTCTGCCTCGGCAGCCGCGCCCAGATGTTCTGGCTGGAGGAAGATCACCCGGCCGCACTCGCGCCGGGCAAGCGGCCGCGCACTACCCTCTCCCCCACCATGGCGCTGCGCGACGGCGAGCCGTACATGGCCTGGGGCTCGCCCGGCGGCGACCAGCAGGATCAATGGACGACGCAGTTCTTCCTGCGCCATGTCCATGCGAAACTGAACCTTCAGGAAGCGATCGACGCGCCGGCCTGGCATTCCGAACATTTCCCGATCTCGTTCTGGCCGCGCACCGCGCGACCCGGCGTGCTGGTACTCGAAAGCCGGGTGCCGAAGGCCGCCGTCGATACGCTGAAGAGCCGCGGCCATGTCGTCGAAATCGGCCCCGAATGGTCGGAAGGCCGCCTCACGGCAGCCTCCAAAGTTGGCCGCCGCCGCCGCGCCGCCGCCAATCCCCGGGGCATGCAGGGCTACGCGGCGGGACGATAGTCAGAGAAGAGACGAGATGACCTGGTCGATCATCGCCCGCGATCCCTCAACCGGCCAGATCGGCATTGCGGTTGCGACCAGATTTTTCGCCGTCGGCGCGCGGGTGCCGCATATCGCGCCGGGAATCGGCGGCATCGCGACGCAGGCGCTGGTCAATCCCTATTACGGCATCGACGGCGTAAAGCTGCTGCGCGAAGGGCGCAGCCCGCGCGAGGTGGTGGACACTCTGCTCTCCACTGACGCTGGGCGCCAGGCCCGTCAGCTTCATGTCATGGACACCAAAGGCCGCATCGCCGCGCATACCGGGCGCGAATGCATCGAGTGGTGCGGGCATATCGAGGGCGATGGCTTTTCGCTTGCTGGCAACATGCTGGCCGGCGCCGCCGTGCTCGATGATACAGCGAAAGCCTATGCCGCCAACGCCGGCCTGCCCTTTGCACAGCGTCTGATCGCGGCGATAAAGGCCGGCGAAGCCGCAGGCGGCGACAAGCGCGGCAAGCAATCGGCGGCGCTATTGATCCATGGCGAGGAGGAATGGTCCGATCTCGACTTGCGCGTCGACGACCACACCGACCCGCTCGCCGAACTCGAACGTCTCGAACAGGTGAGCCGCGAGCGCTGGGTGCATTTTCGTCGCTTTCTGCCGACGCGGAAAAACCCGGCCGGGATCACCGACCGCGCGGTTATCGACGCCAGCGTTCAATCGGCCACGACGGACAAAACATGACCGCGAGCCCGCTGATCGAAATCGAAGGTCTGCGGGTGCTGTTTCACGGCCATGCCGGCCGCACGACGCATGCGGTGGACAGCGTCGATCTCAGCGTCGCCAATGGCGCGACGCTCGGCCTCGTCGGAGAGTCCGGCTGCGGCAAGAGCGTGACCTCGCTCGCGATCATGGGACTGCTGTCGAAGCGTTCCGCGGAAGTTTCCGGCTCGATCCGCTTCGATGGTTTCGATCTGCTCGATGTCCCCGATGATACGCTGCGTGATCTGCGCGGCAACCGGCTCGCGATGATCTTTCAGGAGCCGATGACTTCGCTCAATCCGAGCTTCACGATCGGCGATCAGATCATCGAGACCATCCTGCGCCATCGCGGCGGAACGCGGCGGCAGGCGCGCGAGCGTGCGATCGAGCTGCTGCGCCGCGTCCACATCCCCTCTCCTGACAAGCGGATCGACGAATATCCGCACAAGCTTTCCGGCGGCATGCGCCAGCGCGTGATGATCGCGATGGCGCTGGCCTGCGATCCGCGCCTCCTGATCGCGGACGAGCCGACCACTGCACTCGACGTCACGCTGCAGGCGCAGATCCTCGATCTGATGCGCGAGCTGAAGGCCGCGAGCGGCGCCGCGATCATCCTAATCACCCACGACCTCGGCGTGGTCGCCGAGGTCTGCGACGAGGTCGCGGTGATGTACGCCGGCGAGATCGTCGAGCGGGCGCCGGTCGATGAACTCTTTGCCAGCCCGCAGCATCCCTACACCGTCGGCCTGCTCGGCTCGATCCCGCGGCTCGGCCGCCGCACGGCACATCTGGCAACGATCGAGGGCATGGTGCCGAACATGGCGAACCCGCCCGCCGGCTGCCGCTTTGCCGCGCGCTGCCCGTTCATGATCGAGGCCTGCATCGCCGCGCCGCCGCCGCTCGCCACGGTGAGCCCGGGCCATGCCTCGCGCTGCATCCGCGCGCCACTGGAAAAGCTCGTATCATGACCGCGCTGCTCGAAGTCGAAGGGCTGGTAAAGCATTTCGTCGCCGCGCGTTCGGTGTTCGGCCGGCCGACGGCCTATGTGAAGGCGGTCGATGGTGTCAGCTTCACCGTCGAAGCCGGCAAGACGCTGGCGCTGGTCGGCGAATCCGGTTGCGGCAAGTCCACCGTGAGCCGGCTGGTGCTGCGGCTGATCGAGCCGGACGCGGGTATCGTTCGTTTCGAGGGCCGCGATCTCGGCACGCTCGGTGCAAATCGATTGCGCGCCTTCCGCCGCGAAGCGCAGATCATTTTTCAGGATCCCTATGCGTCGCTCAACCCGCGCATGACGGTGAGCCAGATTCTGACCGAGCCGCTGGCGCTGCACGATCTGGTGCCGGCGGCGCGTCGCCGCGAGCGGGTCGAGGAGCTGTTGCGGCTGGTCGGGCTGGAGCCGCGCTTCGCCCGCCGCTATCCGCATGAATTTTCCGGTGGCCAGCGCCAGCGCATCGCGATCGCGCGGGCGCTCGCCGTGGAGCCGAAGCTGATCATCTGCGACGAGCCGGTTTCAGCGCTTGACGTTTCGATCCGCTCGCAAATTCTCAATTTGCTACATGACCTGCAGAACCGGCTCGGCCTCGCCTACATCTTCGTCTCGCATGATCTTGCAGTGGTGAAGCACATCGCTGACCGGGTCGCCGTGATGAATCTCGGCGGCATCGTCGAGATCGGGGACGCCGAGGCGCTATTTGCAGAGCCCCGGCATCCCTATAGCCGAGCATTGTTGTCGGCGATTCCAGTGCCCAAGCCCGAAGCCAAACGCAGCCGCATCGTGCTGGAGGGCGAGATGCCGAGCGCGCTCAATCCGCCTTCCGGCTGCCGATTTCACACCCGCTGCCCCTATGTCATCGCGCGCTGCCGCACGGAGATTCCCTTGCTGCTCGCCGACGGTAGACGGCACGCGACGGCATGCCACCGCATAGCTGAACTGCCGGCGCCCGGGGCCATCGTTCCCGCCGATGGCGGCTTCTCGCCGGTGCTGGAACAATTGGTCGCCGCCTTCAGCGATGGCACGGAAGCTGCAGGCCGCGCCGGGGTTGATATGTCAGACACACGGCCACCGGCGGTGCGATCGTAAATCGAGAGGATGGCAGCAATGAAAATCTTTCGTTTGGCAGTCACCGCAGCGGCGCTGCTGCTGTCGCTTCCGGCGGTCGTTCAGGCCCAGACTACGCTGCGGATCGGGCTCGCCGAGGACCCTGATATCCTCGACCCCACGATGGCGCGCACCTATGTCGGACGCATCGTGTTCGCATCGTTCTGCGACAAGCTGTTCGACATCGATGAAAAGCTCAACATCGTGCCGCAGCTCGCCCTGAGCCACGAGACCTCGGCCGACGGCAAGGAAGTCACCATCAAGCTCCGGTCCGGCGTCAAGTTTCACGACGGCGAGGTCTTCGATGCGGAAGCTGCCAAGTTCTCGCTGGAGCGCCACCTGACATTCCCGGGCTCGTTCCGAAAACCGGAGCTGGCGGCGGTCGACCATATCGACGTCGTCGATCCCCTCACCATCAAGCTGGTGCTGAAGGCGCCCTACTCGCCACTGGTGGCGCAGCTCACCGATCGCGCCGGCATGATGGTGTCGCCCAAGGCGGCCAGGGAAGCCGGCGACAAGTTTGGACTGCGTCCGGTTTGCGCCGGTCCCTACAAGTTCGTCGAACGCGTGCAGCAGGACCGCATGGTGTTCGAGAAATTCGCCGATTACTGGAACAAGGACAATATCCACATCGACCGCATCGTCTATCTGCCGCTGGTGGACGCGACCGTCCGCCTCGCCAATCTGAAATCCGGCGGCCTTGACCTGATCGAGCGGGTGCTTGCGACCGATCTCAAGGAGGTGCAGGCGGACACGAAGCTGAAACTGTCCAGCGCGATCGAGCTCGGCTATCAGGGCGTGACGCTGAACATCGGCAAGGACAAGGCCAAGGGGCCGCTCAGCCAGTCCGCCAAGGTGCGCCAGGCGCTCGACCTCTCGCTCGACCGCGAGGCGATCAGCCAAGTGGTGTCAAACGGCGAGTTCAAGCCCGGCAATCAGTGGGTCAACCCTGACCATCCCTATTATCAAAAGGCGTTTCCGGTGCCGAAACGCGACGTGGCCAAGGCCAAGGCACTGTTGAAGGAAGCAGGCGTCACGACGCCTATCAGCGTCGACTTCATGGTCTCGAAGGGCGCGGAAACCGAAGCGGCAGCGCAGGTGATCCAGTCGATGGCGGCAGAAGTCGGCTTCGACATGAAGCTCAGGGTCACGGAGTTTGCGACCTCGCTGAAACAGGCGGAGGCTGGCGAATATCAGGCCTATCTGTTGGCCTGGAGCGGCCGGATCGATCCAGACGGCAACTCCTACGTCTTCCAGAAGAGCGACGCGCCGCAGAACTACAGCGGCTGGTCCAACAAGGAGGCCGACAAGCTGCTTGATGAAGGCCGCCTCGTCACCGACCAAGCGCAGCGCAAGGCGATCTATGAGAAGCTGGCGAAGATCGTGCTGGAGGAAAAGCCGCTGCTCTACATCTACCACCGCCGCATCCTGATCGCGCACACGACCAAACTTGAAGGCTACAAGCAGATGCCGGACGGCTTGGTGCGCGTGGTCGGGCTGAAGCTGAAGTGACCATGATTCGCGTCGTCTCGTGTCCCGGACGCGTTGCAGCGCGAAGCGGTGCAACGCTGAGCCGGGACCTACCGCCTTTCTTGCGTGGGTCCCAGTTCTGCAGCGGCGCGCCGCGCCTGGGACACGGATAACGCCATGCTGAATTTCCTCGCGCGCCGTATCGTCCAGCTCATCCCGACGCTGTTCTTCGTCTCGATCCTTATCTTCTCGCTGCAGCAATTGCTGCCGGGCGATCCGGCGCTGGTGATGGCGGGTGAGGAGCGTGACCCCGACGTCATCGCACAGATCCGGCAGCAGTACCGGCTCGATCAGCCGGTGCCGGTGCAATATGTCTACTGGGTCAAGGGCGTGCTGTCCGGAGATTTCGGCGAGTCCTTGCGCAACAAGGTGCCGGTGCGTGAGCTGATCGCGCAGAAGTTGCCGGTGACGATGCAATTGGCGTCAATGGCGATCGTGATCGCCTTCCTGATCGGCATTCCGGCCGGTATCGTCTCGGCAGTGAAAAAAGGCACGGCCTGGGACTATGGCGCCAATTTCTTCGCGCTGTGGGGGATCTCGACGCCGAATTTCTGGCTCGGCATCATGCTGATCTTCCTGTTCTCGATCCAGCTCGGCTGGCTGCCGGCCTCGGGTTATGTGCCGCCAACCGAGAATTTCCGCGCCAGCATCGCCTCCACCATCATGCCGGCTTTCGTGCTGGGCAACGCGATTGCCGCGATCCTGATGCGCCATACTCGTAGCGCCATGCTGCAGGTGTTGGAAAGCGATTACGTCCGCACCGCCCGCGCCAAGGGTCTTCTCGAGCGCTCGGTCATTCTCAAGCACGCCATGCGCAATGCGCTGACGCCGGTGATCACGCTTGGCGCACTCGAACTGGGTACGCTCTTGTCGGGCGCGGTGCTGACCGAGCAGATTTTCTCGATTCCCGGTTTCGGCAAGCTGATCGTGGATGCGGTGTTCAACCGGGACTATGCGGTCGTGCAAGGCGTCGTGCTGACGACGGCGACGATTTACATCACGCTCAATCTGATTGCCGATGTCGCCTATGTCCTCGTCAATCCGCGGCTGAGGGCCTAAAGCCATGGCCGACACGACGCTCAGTGCGGTGCCGATTGCCGCCTCCGACGAACTGGAGAGCCCGGCGCGGCGCGCGCTGCGTCGGTTGTTCAAACGTAAGGGCGCGGTGGCCGGCCTCGTCGTAATCGCAACCTTCGTGTTGCTCGCGCTGCTTGCGCCGCTGATCTCGCCCTATGAGCCGATCGCGACAAGCTGGTCGCTGGTGCGCAAGCCGCCCTCCGCCCTGCACTGGTTCGGGACCGACGAGCTCGGCCGCGACATCCTTGCCCGTGTGATCTACGGCGCACGCGCCTCGCTCTTGGCCGGTGCGATCTCGGTCGGGATCGCGCTGTCGATCGGCGTGCCGCTCGGCCTCCTCTCGGGCTATCGCGGCGGCTTCATCGACGCGCTGATCAGCCGCATCACCGACGCGATGCTGGCCTGCCCGTTCCTGATCCTCGCGATTGCGCTCGCCGCATTCTTAGGCCCCAGCCTCGGCAACGCCATGATCGCGATCGGCATATCGGCGACGCCGATCTTCGTGCGGCTGACCCGCGGGCAGGTAATGAGCGTCAAGGTCGAGGATTATGTCGAGGCCGCGCGCGCCATGGGCAATCCGCGCTGGCGCATCGCGCTGTTTCACATCCTGCCGAATATCATGCCGGCGCTGCTGGTGCAGGCGACGCTGTCGATCGCGGCTGCAATCATCGCGGAAGCCGCGCTGTCCTTCCTCGGCCTTGGCCAGCAGCCGCCCGCGCCGTCTTGGGGCAGCATGCTCAATGCCGCGCAGCGATTCCTGACCAACGCGCCATGGATGGCGATCTGGCCGGGACTGGCGATCTTTCTCGTGGTGCTGTCGTTCAACCTGGTGGGCGATGGTTTGCGCGACGCGCTCGATCCGAGGGAGAGATAGGCGCCGCTTTCTTCAACCTCTCCCCGCTTGCGGGGAGAGGTCGGATCGCTCTTCGCGATCCGGGTGAGGGGGTACAGGTCCATCAGTTAGCTGCAGTGCTCGCGGAGAAAGCCCCTCACCCTACCCCTCTCCCCGCAAGAGCGGGGCGAGGGAGCGCAGCGTTATCGCTCGAAATCCGAAAGCTAAATCACCAATTCCCGCAGCACCCTTCGGCAATCCATCTCATATTCCAGATCAATCACCGGCGGCCGGGCAAAATGCCAGGTCAAACCCGAACGTGCGGCGCCGCGGCGAACCAATGCGTCGGCAAAGACGTGGTGGAAATCGTGGATGGTGTAGGTCTGCACCGCGGTCGCGTCTTTCCAGCCGAACCCGAACTCTCCCATGCGCCGCTCTATCACGTCGGCGACGTAGCGGACCTTGTCCGCAATGCCCTCGGAGCTGACATCGCGGTAGCGCACCGTGCGCTCCGCATAGCTCGCGTTGCCTTCCTGCGACTCGCCGCTGCCGGCGATGACAAAGCTCGCCGCCGTGCTCTGGCTCGGCCGCGTGAACGAAAAAGCGTAGAACGACGGCTCGGCCGGCGGGTCGATCTCCGGGCAGACATTGCTGCGCGCCACCGGATTGGTCGTGCCGTCATAGACGCCCCACTCCGCCAGCGTCTCGACGTAGCGCAGGTTGAAATTGCGAAAACCATCGTCGGTGAACGCCGCCGGCGATCGCAGTTCGCAGGCGCAGAACGAGGTCAACGGCCGGCCCGCTGACTGAATAAATTTAGCGACCCGCGCAAATCCTTCGGCCAGCGGCAGCGGCCTGTCGAAGCGCACGCGCTCGATTTCGTAGCCGGGATTGGCGGCCACGCCGCCGGAATACTGGAACACGGCCGGAATGAAGCGGTAGTTGCCGGCGGAAAAATTGTTCGTCATGTGGCCTCCCTGCTTTTCTCTGCTTCCTAGCATGAAGAGCCGGCGGCGTCGCCTCACGCCGAAACGAAAAGCGGCGGCAACGAATCCGTTGCCGCCGCTTTCGATTTTTCCAGGCTGGTGAAGATCAGGTCGGCTTCAATGCCTTGTTGCCGAGATCGAAATCGGCGATCTCCTTCGTTCGCTGCGAGTCGGCTTTGGCCTGGTGGTCCGTGGCGAGCCAGACATAGACCGCCGGCAGCACGAACAGCGTGAACAGCGTGCCGATCGACATGCCTGCGACCACGACGAGACCGATCGAGAAGCGGCTGGCGGCGCCCGCGCCGGTTGCCGTCAATAGCGGGATCAGGCCGGTGACCATCGCCGCCGTCGTCATCAGAATCGGACGCAGCCGGATGCGGGCCGCCATCTCGATGGCCGAACGCTTGTCGAGACCCTCCTTGAGCTGCAGTTCGTTGGCAAACTCGACCATCAGAATGCCGTGCTTGGTGATCAGGCCGACCAGCGTCAGCAACCCGACCTGGGTGTAGATATTGATGGTCGCCGCGCCAAAGAACAGCGGAATCAGCGCACCGACGATCGCCATGGGAACGCTGATCATGATCACCAGCGGATCGCGCAGGCTTTCGAACTGTGCCGCCAGCACCAGGAAGATGATGATCAGCGCGAAACCAAAGGTGATCGCGAGCTGATTGCCTTCCTGAACATATTGCCGGGAGTCGGCCAGGTAATCGTGACCAAAGCCGGACGGCAGCTTCTTCGCTTCGCCCTCCAGGAATTCCACCGCCTGCCCGACCGTCACACCCGGCATCGGCACCGCCGAGAAGGTCGCGGAGTTGAGCTGGTTGTAATGCGTCAGCGAGTTCGGGTCGGTGGCGGTTTCGATCGAAACGATGGTCGACAGCGGCACCAACTGCCCGGTGTTGGTCGGCACGTAGTAGCCGCCGAGCGATTCCGGTGACAGCCGCTTGTCACGCGGCACCTGTGGGATCACCTGGTATGAGCGACCCTCCAGGTTGAAGCGGTTGACGTAATTGCCGCCCAACAGCGTCTGCAGCGTGCTGCCGACTTGCGCCATGTTGATGCCGAGGTCGCTCGCCTTGGAGCGGTCGATCGAGACGCGAACCACCGGCTGATTGAATTCGAGGTCGCTGTCGGAGACGATGAACAGGCCGCTCTTGCGCGCGGCATCCTTCAGCTTCGCCATCTGGTCATAGACGGCCTGGAAGCCGGCGGTCGAATTGATCACCATCTGGATCGGCAGGCCACCCGGCCCGCCCGGGAGCGGCGGCAGGTTGAATGCGAACGCCTGGACGCCTTCGATCTTGCTGATCTCCGCCTGCACCAGCGGCTTCAGCTTGATCGAGGATCGCTCGCGCTCGTCCCAGGGCTTGAGCAGCATGCCGGCGATGCCGCCCTGCGGCCCATTGATGCCGTTCAGGACGAAACGCAGGTCGGTCTCCGGAAACTTGGCAAAGGCCTTGTCGAGCTTGTCGCCGTAGAAGTCGACATAGTCGATGTTGGCGTATTTTGGCGCTTTGGTCACCGAGAACACGATGCCCTGGTCCTCTTCGGGCGCGAGTTCCTTCGACGTGTTCATGTAGAGGAAGCCGACGAGGCCCAGGATCGTCAACGCGAACAATCCGGTGATCGGACGATAGTCGAGCGAGCGGTCGAGCTGGCGGCCGTACCAGCGGGTCATCGAGCCGAATACCCTGTTGACCAGCCTGGCGAACCGCCCGTCGTCCGCGCTCCTGAGCAGCACCGAGCACATCATCGGCGACAGCGTCAACGCAATCACGCCCGACACGATCACCGAGCCCGCCAGCGTGAAGGCAAATTCGCGGAACAGCGAACCGGTCAGGCCGCCGAGGAAGCCGATCGGAGCATACACGGCAGCAAGCGTGATCGTCATCGAGATGACCGGACCGACGATTTCCCGCGCGCCCTGCAGCGACGCCTGCACCGGCGTTTTTCCTTCCTCCAGATGGCGGTGGATGTTCTCCACCACCACGATGGCGTCGTCGACCACGAGCCCGATCGCCAACACCATCGCCAGCAGTGTCAGCAGGTTAAAGCTGAAGCCCATGATCAGCATCAGGCTGCAGACGCCGATCAGCGACAGCGGAATCGTAACCACCGGGATGATGACGGAACGGAACGAAGCCAGGAACAGGAAGATCACGACGACGACGATCAGCACCGCCTCGATCAGCGTGTTCTTCACCTCGTCGATCGACGACTGAATGAACTTGGTGGAATCGTACGCCACCTTCATCTTCATCGACGGCGGCAGATTACGTTCAATCTCCGGCATCAACGCGCGCACGCCCTTGACCAGCGTCAGCGGGTTGCCTTGCGGGGTCGCCTGTACGCCGATGAAGATCGCGCGCTCGCCGCTGAACGCAACGCTTGCGTCCGAGCTTTGCGCCGCAAGCTCAACGGTTGCGATATCCTCGATCCGCACGAAGCCGCCGTCCTTGGACTTGACGATCATCTTCTTGAACTGCTCGAGGTTCCGCAGGTCCGTGTTGGTCTGGACGTTCGAGACGATGAAGTAGCCCTTGGACTGACCGGCCGCGGCCTGGAAGTTGTTGGCCGCGATGGCCTGCGAGACATCGGTCGGCGACACGCCGCGGCCCGCCATCCGCACCGGATCGAGCCACAGCCGCATCGCAAATGTCTGGCCACCGAGGATGTCGGCCGACGCCACACCGTCGACCGTCGACAGCACCGGCTGCACCACGCGCGTCAGGTAATCCGAGATCGCCGAGCCGGAGAGCTCATCGCTGGAGAAACCGAGATACATCACGGCCGTGGTCTGGCCGGTGGTCTTCGTCACGATCGGATCGTTCGATTCCTTCGGAATCAAATATCGGACCGAGTTCACCTTGGCGAGAACTTCGGTCAGCGCCTGGTTCGGATCGAAATTCAGCTTGATGTAGACCTGAATCGTGCTGGTGCCCTGCACCGACGAAGACGTGATGTAGTCGACGCCCTCGGCGGAAGCGACCGCCTGCTCGATCGGCGTCGTGATGAAGCCTTGAATCAGGTTAGCCGACGCGCCCGGATATGAGGTGGTGATGTTGACCACCGTGTTCGAGAGCTTCGGATATTGCCGGATCGGCAATACGCTGGCCGCGCGTAGACCGATCAGGAGGATCAGCAGGCTGACGACGACCGAAAGAACCGGACGCCTGATGAAAATATCGGTTAAAGCCATCGTAAAATCATCCCGCTGAGTTCAGCATTTCCGGGGCGCGGTCGAGCCATAAGACCGCTACCCATCTTTCGCAGCGGCTCCTCAGGGGAGCCGCATCATGTATCAGTATCGCGGCGGCTTTGCCGGAATCGGTGGCACCGGATCATTCGAAATCGTCACGGCCGATCCGGACTGCAGCTTGAGCTGTCCCACCGCAACGACGCGGTCTCCTTCCTTCAAGCCTTTCAGGATCTCGGCGCGGCCCTCAACGCGCTTGCCAGTCTGCACAAAGGTGCGCGTCGCGATCAGGCTGGTCTTGCCGTCCTCTTCCTTCTTCTCGCTCAGGAGGTAGACCGAGTCTCCGTAGAGCGTGTAGTCGACCGCGGTTTCGGGCACGGTGACGACCGGCGGCTTATCTGGCAGCACGACGGTGGTGGTCACGAACATGCCGGGCTTGAGGATCTTGTCCGGGTTCTGGATCGTCGCCTGCACGCGAATGTTGCGCGTGTCCGCCGCGATCTGCGGCTCGATGGTGGTGATCTTGCCCTCGAAGGTGCGGCCCGGATAAGCGTCGACCGCGATCCGGACAATCTGGCCGACCTTGAGCTGGCCGGAGTCCTTCTCCGTCACGGTGAAGTTCGCATACAGCATTGACAGATCGGTCAGCGAGACGATCTGGGTGCCTGCGGTCAAATATTGTCCGACCTCGACCTTTCGAACGCCCAGTTCGCCATCGAACGGCGCGCGCACCAGCTTCTGCGAGATGATCGCCTCGGTCTTGGCAATGCCGGCGCTGGCCTGATCGAACACAGCTTGGGCGTTGTCCACCGTCGCCTGTGGTCCGACCTGACGCTCGGCCAGTTGCTTGGCGCGATCCAGCGATATCTGCGCCACACGCTGCTGCGCCTTGTAGTTGGCGAGATCTCCTTGCTCGGGACCGTCGAACAACTGGACCAGCGGGGTGCCCTCTTTGACGCTGGCGCCCGCCTTGAACATGATATCCGTGATGCGGCCGTTGACGTCGGAGGTCACGTTGACCTGGTGCACGGCGGCGAGGTCGCCGACTGCGGTCAGCAGATTTGGAATCGTTTCGGACGTCGCCGTGGCGATGTTGACGCTGGTCGGCGGCGGCTTCATGGTCGCGAAGAACTGCGCGATCATCTTGCCGCGGAAGTAGTTGAACCAGACCAGACCGCCAACCAGCAAGGCCAGCAGCGTTCCAACGATGATGAACCACCGCACCATGCGGACCGGCCGCTTGTGCGGCTTTTCGGTTATCGGCCTGCCCGATATTTTGTGTTCGGTCACGATATTCATGTCATGCACTTTCTGCAGTTACCGATTGTCCCGAAGTCGGTGACAGCTCGCCGTCCAGATGAGAAGCAATTGCGGCTTCGGTAAGTCCGATCCCGCGCAGGATGAATTGACATAACTGCCGCTCGAGATCGGCGGCGTTGCCGTAGGAAAGACAAGGCACGGCCGGAAGCCGCGTCAGCGCCGCCATCAGCACGGTGTGGTGCGCGAACCAGAACAGGTTGAGCGGATCGCTGCCGATCCGCGTCGCATCGCCGGCCGCGACAGCGCTTTCGATCGACGCAGTGAAAACCTGCCCGATCAGGCCGGCGATCTTGTCGTAGAGCAGACGCGCGAACTCGCCGTCATCGAGATGGCTGGTCATCATCAGCCGCAGCCGCTGCGCTTCTTCCTGATCCGACCCGTTGGACACCTCCATGAAGTGGCCAACCATGCTCTTGACCAATTCAACCAGTGTGGCAGTTGAAGGCTCCTGGCCGAGCAGGTGCGCAAAATCCGGATCGGCCTCGCACTCTTCAGCAAGGATCTCGGCATAGAGCGCGGCCTTGGAGGGGAAGTGCTTGAACAGCAGCCCCTCCGAAATGGCTGCGGCCGCCGCCACGCTCTTGGTCGTGGTGCCGGCAAAGCCGTTACGGGCAAAACACCGCTTGGCGGCGCTCAAGATCAATTGCCGCCGCAGGTCACTGGTCATGCGCAGGGTAGACATGGGCGCGTGAGTAATCACTCACCTTGACGAAGTCAAGGATCTATTGCAGTGCACTTGGCGAATTCTGTCGCAGGATGGCGTCGAGGACACAGCTTCATCGCCTTGTTTGTGCAGCACTTCCTATCGGATCCCGTCCTCACGCTTTCGGTTCATGCCCGATTACTCGCAACCTTGGCGCGCCCGTGGAACGTCGAGCCGGAAAGTGCGCTGCAGCTTGACGGCCTTGGAGCCGCATCTAAGATAGTTGCAGTTGCGACTAATTCGATGGTCGCTACCTGCCCGTCCCCAAGAGATGGCGAGCCATGAATTTGGATGCGCGCGAACTGGCGGCCACATTCGACCTCGAAAAGCTGACGCCGGAATTCTATGCCAACCCCTATCCGACCTATCGCGCGCTACGCGAACGCGAACCAGTCAAGCGACTGCCGAACGGTTCGTATTTCCTGACCCGCTATGACGACCTGGTGGCGGCCTACAAAAACACGAAGGCCTTCTCTTCGGACAAGAAAAGGGAGTTCTCGCCCAAATACGGCGATTCCCTGCTCTACGAGCACCACACCACGAGTCTTGTCTTCAACGATCCACCCGCCCACACCCGTGTCCGGCGGCTGATCATGGGCGCGCTCTCGCCGCGCGCAATCGCCGGCATGGAGCCTGATCTGATCCGGCTGGTCGACCGCCTGCTCGACGTCATGGCAGCCAAGGGCAAGGTCGACCTGATCGACGATTTTGCTGCCGCCATCCCGATTGAAGTGATCGGCAATCTGCTCGACGTCCCCCAGGACGAGCGCGAGCCGCTACGCGACTGGTCGCTGGCCATCCTCGGGGCGCTGGAGCCCGTGATCGGCCCGGACACGTTTGCCCGCGGCAACAAGGCGGTAAAGGATTTCCTCGCCTATCTGGAAGTGCTGGTGGCACGGCGCCGGGCCAGACCCGGCAACCCCGACCGCGACGTACTGACACGGCTGATTCAGGGCGAAGAGAATGGCGAGCGATTGACCGAAAAGGAACTCCTGCACAACTGCATATTCCTGCTCAATGCCGGCCACGAGACCACCACCAACCTGATCGGCAACGGGCTGGTGGCCTTGTTGAACCACGCAGGCGAGAAACAGCGCTTGATCGAAGATCCCGCGCTGATCAAGACCGCGGTCGAGGAAGTGCTGCGGTTCGAAAGCTCCAACCAGCTCGGCAACCGCATGATCGTCGAACCGTTCGAACTCGGCGGCATCGCAATGCCGCCGGGGACACCGGTCACGCTATGCATCGGCGCCGCGAACCGCGATCCCGCGCAGTTCGCCGATCCCGAACGTTTCGATATCGGTCGCACGCCGAATCGGCATCTGGCCTTCGGCACTGGCGCACATCAATGCGCCGGCATGGCGCTGGCGCGCCTCGAGGGCGCGATCGCGATCTCGCGCTTCCTCGCGCGCTTTCCGGATTACGCGCTCGATGGCGAGCCTGTCCGCGGCGGCCGCGTGCGCTTCCGTGGCTATCTGAGCGTGCCTTGCAGGGTCAGCTAGGCTGCGAACGAACTATACCGCCCTGCGTCGCAAAATCGCAGTACAGGTCATAGCCTGCCACGAACGATTTCTGCGCTTGCGCGTTGATCCTTCCGGGCGACGAAGCATGAGGGAGTTGAGATCATGCTCTCGCGTAGCGCGCGCATCGCAGCATTTTTTGTTGGCGTCTCCGCAATCGCGGTGAGCACCGGATCCTCCGCCCAGCATGGACGGGGCCATGGTCCGGCTGGGGCGGCTGCGCCAGTTGCCCGGCCAGCGGCATCTCCTCCCGCAATGGCCCGCCCGGCGGCGCCACCAGCAATGGCCCGTCCAGCAGCGCCTCCTGCCATGGCGCGACCAGCGGCGCCTTCGGCCATGGCGCGACAAGCGCCGTCGTTCCATGCAGCTCCGCACCGTCCGGCAATGGCTCCGCACGCGCCGCCGCCGCGTATCGCCGTACCGTCGCGACCACCCTCACCGCGCGTTGCGACGCCGCGACCCGAGATTCATCGCGCCGCGCCACCGCAGCGACCGGCCATCACGAGGCATCCGGAGCCGCGCATCGCCGCGCCATCGCGGCCGGGCCCATCTCCCGTTGCGAGCGAGCGAGCGTCGCGAAAGGAACAGATCGAAACGCGTGCTCAGCAGCGTGAGCAGCGCATCCAGGAGCGGCAGCAGGTCGTGCAGCAGCGCCAGCGCGATATGCTGGCGCGCCAGAACACGGAGCGGCAGGGCCGCATCGATAGATTGCAGCAGCGCGTGCAGCAATTGCAGGCGCAAAAGCCGGAAGGTCTCCGGGCGCAGCGCGCGCAGCAAAGGTTGCTGCAGACGCAGAGCCGCCTGCTCCAGCGCGAGCAGCGCATCCACGAACGTGATCTCACCCGCCTGCAGCGGCTGGGACCGCAGCCCTCGGCTGACCGATCCGCCGCTGCCGCCGCCGTGCAGGCCGCGGCCCGCGGACGGTTTTCCGCGCACTTCCGCAGCGATGATGCCCTGCAAGCCCGCGCGGCGCTTACCGCCCGGGAGAACCGCTGGGCTCCGCGCCACGCCTGGCGGCATGGCCACCGGGCCGCGTTCGTGGCCTGGCTTGGCCCGGTGTTCTGGCCCTACGCCTATTCCGACATCTTCCACTACACTTTCTGGCCTTATGCCTACGACCCCGGCTATTGGGCCTACGCCTACGACGATTTCGTCGACACGGTATTTTGGGGCACCGACAGCCCGTATTCGGCTTATGCCAGGTATCCAGAACCTGGAGTGGCCGCTGCCGATCTCCGGGCCGGCAGGCGCGCAAGCGTGAGCCAGCAGACGCTCCGGCAAGTGTGCCGAGAGCCGGATGAGGGTGTGACCGCGTGGCCGATTGCGTCGATCGCGCGCGCCGTGCAGCCGACGCCCGAGCAGCGCGCCCTGCTCGATGAGCTGAAGGCCGCCGCGGCAAAGGCGGCCGATGTCTTCAAGGACTCCTGTGCCGATTCATATCCGATGACGCCGCCCGGCCGCTTGCGGGCAATGACGAATCGCATTCGCGCAACTCTCGAGGCTGTGACGATCGTACGGCCGGCACTTGAGCAGTTCTATAATTCGCTGAACGACGAGCAGAAGGCGCGCTTCAACGCGCTCGGTCCGAACGTCGGCGACCGCTCGCAACAGCCGCCACAGCAGGAAGTAAATGCACAAGCCGAGCGCTGCGGCGATCCGAAGTCCAGCCTGACCCAACTGCCGATCGAACGGATCGAGGCTGTTGTACGGCCGGCGGGTGGGCAAAAAGAGGCGCTCGACCACTTGAGCGACGTGACCAAGAAGGCGGTTGCAGGACTACAGGCTGCTTGCCCGGACGACGTGCCGCTTACGCCGATCGGGCGGCTGGACGCGATGGAAAAGCGGCTCAGGGTCATGCTCGAGGCAGCCGATTGGGTGCAGGAGGCATTGGACGCCTTCTATGCCACGCTGAGCAGCGAACAGAAGGCGCGCTTCAATACGCTGCCGCAGGTGGCTGGCCAGTGACCTAGACCCAATCCTTTCTGATGAGGATCGAATGAGGCAATGGTACTTTGTCGCGCTATTCGCCCGGCCATCGTCCGGCCGGCGAGACGCATGCATGCTGCACCGTAACCGGATGCTCCTGATAAGCGCATTGAGCGGAATGGCGTGCGTGCTTTCATCGCCGTCCGCGCTGCCTCAGGCGTCGCAGGGCGCGCAGGACGTCTCGGGGCAACAGGCGTTCAATAATTCCTGCCGAACGTGCCACATGGTGAGAGAAGGCGACAATCGGCTGGGCCCCAACCTGCACAAGGTCGTTGGGCGGAAAGCCGGATCGCTGCCGGACTACGCATTTTCCAGCGCCATGAAGGAAGCCGGCTTCGTCTGGGACGAGGAGAAGCTCGATCGCTTCATTGCCAACCCCGACGAGGTCGTGCCCGGCAACAACATGAAGCCGTATGGCGGCCTCTCCTCGAGCGAGGACAGAAAAAAGATCATCGCCTTCCTTGCTCAACCAAGATAACCCGGCAAGCCCGGACGTTTTCGAAAAACAGACGTCCGGCTACTGCACTGTGCGCGCCAATAGATCCGGCTGTCGAAATCGCTCGGCGGTTGCTCGATCAACTTACGCAGTTCGCGCCTGACCTGCTCGTGCGTAAGTAACGTAGGATGTAAAAGTCATGCCGCCCCAACAGATGTTGGGGAAGGTCTACCATTTCGGTTCGGTAGGGCCCAGGCGGAACCGGGCGGCTGTCTCGTACCAGCCAGCGGGAGATCTAGTTCCCGGCGGTGTTGAAGCGGGACAGATCGCAATCCCGTTCGGCATATTTCACGCGTCGCAGGCCCTCACGATCTTCGACCACGGTCGGCCGGCAACGTTCCCTCCAGGCAACTTGAGCGGCTTCGTCGGCCTTCAGGTCTTCGGCGGTGCGAGGCGCAATCTTCACAACGCCGCCGCCGCCGACGTAGAAATTGGTTTGTTGGCTGGGAAGCGGCGGCGCGCCCGAGGCAATGGCCGCGGCCTTGGCCTCGGCTGCAGCCTTCGCAGCGCGGGCGGCGTCCGCGGCGTGGCCGTGATCCATCGCAAATTGCGCGGAAGCGGACGATACCGAAGCGAAGACAATCGAGATTGCGATGAAGACGCGCATTGACCCTGCCTCTTGAAATGAATGCTGTGTGTCAGCAATGACCGACAAGCATTGAGGCGTCGTAAAGCTGTGTGACTAACCGGGGCGCAATTTGGTCGATAAAGATTTAATGGTCTGTCGTTGGCCGCCAGGCGTCATCGGCCCTGAAGGGGCGGGACCGCTCCTTACCGACTGCAAGGAGCGGAAACTAGCGGTTACTCGCTGCGGCCGAATTCGCAGCCCTTGCGGGCATAGACTAGGCGGACGACGCCCTCCTCGTCATAGGTGCGCCGCGGCTTGCAGAACGCTTCCCACTTTTCGATGCTGGCGCGCCTTGCCCGTTCGTCTTCCTGCTCCTGCTGCGCGTTGCGCACCGGATCGTCCAGATAGGATGTCGTGCACACCCTGCCGTAGAACTTGCTGTAGGTGCAGCGTTCCACGACCTGCCAGGCTTGCGCCGTTGTCGACAGCAGGGCCAGCGTCGCAATTGCTAAAAGGGTTTTCATGGTGTCGCTCATCGCTCGCGGAGAACTTTCTCCATGCGGCGTAGCTAGCGCCGGAGTTCTCACGGGCGCAACGGTAACCCTTTGTTAATCTAAATAGCCGCGCAAAAGGTTACATCTGGAACCGCGCGCCGTCGGTTCGCGCGACACTATCACAACTAGAAGCTGTTTCGGTTCACATTTGAGACAACACCGTCCGCCATTGAGACAGCGGGTAAGCGACTTCGCTCGACGGCTGTCAGATCGCCGTGCGATGCCGCGCGATACAGGTCCGCAAAACCTCGTCCATCGGCTTTGCCCACCAGTCGTTGGAGAAGATTTCAATCTCCGAATAGCCGGCGAAGCCCTGTGCCTCGACCGCCGCTCGCGCCGATTTGATGTCGATGACGCCGTCGCCCATCATGCCGCGGTCGTTGAGGATGTCTTTTGTCGGCACCAGCCAGTCGCAGACGTGAAACGCGAGCAGGCGATCTTTTCCGGCGCGCGCGATCTGCGACATCAATTCCGGATCCCACCAGATGTGATAGACGTCGAGCGCGACACCGAGTGCGCCGCTGCGCTGCGGATCGAGCTGGTCGCAAATATCCAGCGCCTGCTTGGTCGTGTTCACGCAGGCTCGATCCGCCGCATAGGCTGGATGCAGCGGCTCGATCGCAAGCGGCATGTCGGCCGCGCTCGCATATTCCAGCATCTCCGCGATGGCGTCGTGAACCTGTGCGCGTGCCGCCACGATGTCCTTCGAGGCTGCGCTTCCGGGCCGCGAATATTGCGGCAGGCCGCCCACGACCAGCACGATGCACGGGGCGCCGAGCGCCTTCGCCTCATCGACGGCGCGGCGATTGTCGTCGCGCGCCTCGATGCGATGCGCCGCGTCTGCCGTGAACATGCCGCCGCGGCAGTAGCCGGACAGTTCAAGCCCGGCGTCGCGGACGGCGCGGACCGCGCGGTCGAGGCCGACGGTCGCGACCTGATCGCGCCAGGGATCGATGGCGCGGATGCCGTGTCGCGCGCAGGCTTCGATGATGGCGACGAGATCGCCCTGCTTGCGGACGGTTGCCGTATTCAGCGACAGCCAGCGATGATCGGAAGAAAAATCGCGCATCAGGGCTCGATGCCACGCGTTGCCAGCACATTCTTCATGCGCCGTGTCGCCAATTCGGGATTGGAGAGCAGCCCGCATTTGTCGGCAAGCCGGAACAGTTCTGCCAGATGCAGCGTCGAGCGCGTGCTCTCCTGGCCGCCGACCATGGTGAAATGATCCTGATGGCCGTTGAGATAGGCCATGAACACGATGCCGGTCTTGTAGAACCGCGTCGGCGCGCGGAAGATGTGGCGCGACAGCGGCACCGTCGGCCCCAGCACGTCGTGGAAGCCGGCCTCGTCGCCGGCCGCGAGCCGCGACAGCGCGTAGGACGCTGCCGGCGCGATGGCATCGAAAATCCCGAGCAGCGCGTGCGAAAAGCCCTGTTCGTCGCCCGCAATCAGTTCGGCATAATTGAAATCGTCGCCGGTATACATCTTGACACTCGTGTCGAGGCGACGGCGCATGTCGATCTCGCGCTGCTTGTCAAGCAGTGAGACCTTGACGCCATCGACCTTGGCCGCGTTGGCGTTGATGATCGCGACCGCCGTATCCATCGCCTCGTCGAGATCGGCCGTGCCCCAATAGCCCGCCAGCGCCGGATCGAACATGTCGCCGAGCCAGTGGATGATCACGGGTTCGCGCACCTGCGACAGCACGCGATTATAGACCTTCGCATAGTCGTCAGCGCTGCGGCCGAGTCTTGCCAGCGCGCGCGAGGCCATCAGGATGATCCGGCCGCCGGCTTTCTCGACCGCCGCGATCTGCTCCTCGTAGGCGCGGATGACATCGTCGATCGACTTTGCATCCTCGACGGCGAGATGATCAGTGCCGGCGCCGGAAAACATCAGCGCGCTGCCCCTCGCCTTCGCTGCCTTCACCGAGCGCTGGATCAGTTCCAGCGAGGTTGGCCAGTCCAGCCCCATGCCGCGCTGCGCGGTGTCCATCGCTTCCGCGACCCCGAGGCCGAGGCCCCAGATATGCTCGCGGAACGCAATGGTGCGGTCCCAGTCGATCGCGGCGCTAAGCCAGGGATCATTATCGGCCAGCGGATCCGCCACCACATGGGCGGCCGAGAAGGCGACGCGGTTCAGCGTGCCTTCGAGTTTCGCCGGAAACGTCCGCGACGCCGCGAGGCGATAGGTCTCGATCGAACGGTCCGCCGTCGGCAATTTCAAGGATAGTGACGACATCTGCAGGACGGGCTTGTTCATGATTGGGCCTCCTCACACCTCGATCGGGGCGACGTCGATCCAGCGCCGCTCGCGCCAGCTCTGCAGCGCGCATTCGGCAAGCTGCACGCCCTTGGCGCCCTCGAGCAGCGTGAACTTGTAGGGTGCGTCCTCGCAGACATGGCGGATGAACATTTCCCACTGCTCCTTGAAGCCGTTATCATAGACGACGTTGTCAGGAACCTTCTGCCAGTCGGCGTAGAAATCATGGGTGCGCTTTTCGTCCGGATTCCACACCGGCCGCGGCGTCGCCTGGCGAGCCTGGATCACGCAATCGGTCAGGCCGGCGACGGCCGAACCGTGCGTGCCGTCGACCTGGAAGGTGACGAGATCGTCGCGATAGACCCGCGTCACCCAGCTCATGTTGATATGCGCGATCACGCCGCCCTTGAGGCGGAACGTGGCATAGGCGGAATCATCGGCGGTCGCGGTGTACTTCTTGCCCTTCTCGTCGAATCGCTCGGGAATATCGGTCGTGCCGAGGCAGGAGATGCTCTCGACCTCGCCGAAGAGATTGTCGAGCACATAGCGCCAGTGGCAGACCATGTCGAGGATGATGCCGCCGCCGTCCTCGCTGCGATAATTCCACGACGGCCGTTGTGCCTCCTGCCAGCCGCCGTCGAACACCCAATAGCCGAACTCGCCGCGCACCGAGAGCATGCGGCCGAAGAAGCCGGAGTCGCGCAGGAAGGCGAGCTTCTTCAACCCCGGCAGGAACAGCTTGTCCTGCACCGTGCCGTGCTTGACACCTTTTTTCTTGGCGAGCTTCAGCACCGTGATCGCTTCTTCGAGCTTGGTCGCGATCGGCTTCTCGCAATAGACGTGCTTGCCGGCCTCGATCGCCTTGGTCAGCAAGGTGGGGCGCGCCTGCGTGGTGGCTGCGTCGAAGAAAATCGTATCGTCCTTCGCAGCCAATGCCTTGTCGAGGTCGGTCGACCATCGCTCCACATTGAAGCGCTTGGCGAGCCGCTCCACCTTCTCCGCATCGCGGCCGATCAGGATCGGGTCAGGCAGCATGCGGTCGCCATTCGACAGCAGCACGCCGCCCTGGTCGCGGATCGCGATGATGGAGCGGATCAAATGCTGGTTGAGTCCCATCCGGCCGGTCACGCCGTTCATGATCAGGCCGAGGCGTTTGGTCGTCATACTGCTTTCTCCAGGGGAATTGCTGCGGGCTGATCGAGCGGCGACATCGCGGACCAATCCGGATGCGCGGCCGTGGCGAAGCCCGGTGTCGTCAGCGATCCCGTCAGGAGATCGCCGTCATGGATCGCGAGCCGGATTTTTCCGCCATCGCGCATGTAGAGATCGGGGTGCGCAGACAGGAACGCCTCCGCTTCAGCGGCCGGCGTGTCGCCAAAGCCATCGACATAGTGGTGGCCGTTGCGCTCGGCATGGGTGACGCCGATCAGTGCGCCGAGCGCGAGATCCTGCTGCACGGCAAGGCCCGCCTGGCAGGTCAGGTCCTCACCGGTAATGAAGCACTGTTCTCCGGCCGCGCTCCATTTGGCCGCGCGGGTCGCGTTGATTAGCGACTTGTAGATACCCTTGCAGGATTTCGAGGAGATGCCGCGATAGCCCAGCGCCCGCGCCACCGGAAAGGCGTCATAGGAATCGTCGGCCTCATCGACGATGAAGTCGCGCCGCGCCAGCGCGCCGAGCGGCGATTGACGCGTGATGTCACGCGGCATCGGCTGCTCGATATAGAGGAGCTTTTGCGCGATCGGCCGCAGCGCCGAATCGCGATCGAGGCGCTCGACCAACGTACCCAGGGCGGCAAGGTCAGCATATTGCTCGTTGGCGTCCAGCGTGACGCGGTAATCATGGGGTAGCGAAGCAAGCTCGCGTCCAATTCGGATCAGACGATCCGCGTCGTGTGCAGGATCACCGTTGAGCTTGAGCTTGAAGTAGCGCGCGCCGGCATTTTCCTTGCCATCGGCAGCGCCGCCCTCGCCTTCGATCTTGTCGTCCATGCCGACCGTGTGCCGGATCGCGACGCGCTCCAGCCGCGTGCGGCTAGCGAGAAACTGCGTCACATCATTGTCGCCGAGATCCCGCGAAAGCCGCGCATCGACGCCGGCGATATTGGCCGCCATGCCATCGAAGAAGTTGGCGCCGGTGGCGCGCAGGAGCGCGTCCAGTACGGCCTTATCGATTTCAGCCGGGCCATACGCTGCGGCGAGCGGCGGAATATCTTCTCTGGCGCAGGCTTCGGTCTGTGCACCGATGCAGGCGGCGTGCAGGCCGAAGGCTGTCTCAAAGGCGGTATGCGCCAGATAGATGTCCCGCGCGATCATCAGCGAGCGCCGCAATTCGGTTACGGTCTCTTCCGGCGAGAGATGCGGCCGCTTGTCGAACCATTTTGGCACCAGAAACTCGGCACTGGCGCCAACCGCGCTGCCCTTGCCTTCAACCTCGATCTCGACGCGCACGAAGGCCTGCGGCGTCGCGTTAATGACGACCGCGCCGAACCGGAATGGCCGGGCAAAGACGACCGGGCGTTCAAAAAAGGAGATGTCTCGTATGGCCAAGCGCATCGGTGCCTATTCCCCCTCGCCCCGCTCTTGCGGGGAGAGGGTCGGGGTGAGGGGCTCTCTCCACGCAGCCGGACCCGCGGATAGCCCCCTCACCCGAAATTCGCGCTTCGCGCAAATTTCGACCTCTCCCCGCAGGCGGGGCCAGGTGATCGGCGAGTGCGCGGCACGAGCAAACATCTTTCAATCCAGCGCACTTTGTGTGAAAAAATGCTTGCGGATGCGCTGCACCAGTTCGGTGAAGGCCGGATCGGCCATCGCGTCCAGCGAGCGCGGGCGCGGCAGCGGCACGTCGTAGATCGCCGCGATCGCGCCGGGCCGCTCGGTCATGACCAGCACGCGATCGGCCAGGAATACGGCTTCCGGAATCGAATGCGTGATCAAGAGCACGGTCTTGCCGGTCTCGCGCTGGATCCGCATCAGTTCGACGTTCATCTTCTCCCGCGTCATGGCATCGAGGGCGCCGAACGGCTCGTCCATCAGCATGATCTTGGGGTCGTGCACCAGCGCCCGGCAGATCGAGGCGCGCTGCTGCATGCCGCCGGACAATTGCCAGGGCAGCTTCTTCTCAAAACCTTCGAGGCCGACCAGCTTCAACAGAGCCTTCGCCCGCGGCAGGTATTCGTCGCGCGGCAGCTTCTTCATGTCGATCGGCAACATCACGTTGGAAAGGATGTTGCGCCAGGGCAGCAGCAGCGCGTTCTGGAACACGATGCCGACATTGCCGTGCGGCTTCGTCACCGGCTCGCCCTCGACCAGGATTTCCCCGGTCGACGGCGCAAGCAACCCGGAGATCATCTTGAGCAGCGTGGACTTGCCGCAGCCGGACGGGCCGACCACGACGAAGAATTCGCCCTCGTTGATGTGAAAATCCAGCGGCCGCAGCGACGGCACGTCGCCATCGCGCGAGCGATAGGTCTTCGAGACGCCCGAGAGCGTGATCCCCGACGCCGCGCCGCCGGCGCGATCGGAGACCAGGCGCAGATGCGCCGCCGGTTGGTCGAACTCGGCTTGTTTGGTCGCAGGATTCATTCAGCTCATTCCGTTGTCGAGATGCCCGTCATCACGGGATGGTCCGAAGGACCAGACCCGGAATCTCGAGATTCTCAGGTGCGCAATTGCGCACCGGAGTTCGATGCTGCGCATTGCCAATGACGACTTGTATTCACGAACCGCCCTGCGGCAGGTAGTCGTGGGTGTAGAACGCTTTCGGATTGTCCTTGGCCTTGGCATCCAGCCCGCCATATTCGACCATCAGATTGACCGTATCAGTCATGTTCTGGTCGGTGACCTGGAACGGCCGCTTGTTCTTGGTCTCCGCGGTGCGGTAGAGCGGGATCGTCAGCTCAAAGCCCTGCGTCAGCGTTTCGATCTTCCCGCCCTTCGGGTTGGCGTCGAGGATCGACTGCGCGGCGCCCTTCGGATCCTTCTCCGCGGCTTCGACCGCTTTCGTCGTTGCCGACATAAAGCGCTTGACGAGATCGGAATTGGCCTTGACGAAGTCGGTGTTGGCGACGATGCCCGAGCAGACCATGTTGATGCCGTAGTCGGCGAACTTGATCGCGTTGACGTCCTTGCCGGTGGCGTCCTTGATCTTCATCGACTGGTCCATGACATAGCCGAGCAGGAGATCGGCCTGGCCGTTGATGACGGCGTTCAGCTTGGTCTGACCGTCGCCCGCGACCGTCTGGAAGTCGCTTTCCTTCAGGCCGGTCTTCTTCAAAAACAGCGGCCAGATCTGGGTCATCGAGTCGGCCGGCGTGATCGCCACCGTCTTGCCTTTGATATCTTCAGGCTTCTTGATGTTCTTTTCGACAAAGCCCATCGCCGACATCGGGCTGGTCTGCAGCAGCACGCCGGTGGCGACGATCGGGGCGCCCTTCACCGCCGCGCGCATCATGGTGGGCACATCGACATAGCCGAAATTCGCGGTCTTGGCCGCCACCGCTTGCGTGGTCGCCGCCGAGCCGCGGCCTTCCTGGATTTCGAGGTCGATGCCTTCGGCGGCATAGATGCCCCTGGCCTTGCCGTAATAGAACGGCGCGTGCTCGCCATAGACGTACCAGTTCAGCATCAGCACCACCTTGTCGGCGGCCGATGCCGGAAGCACCGAAAGTGCGGTGCAGATCAAAGCGGCCGAAATCGCCGCAGTCACTCGTATCATGGTTATCCTCCCTTTGATGGTGACGCGGCCCTTGCGCGGGCCGCTTGTTGGTTTGGTTTAGGAAGCAAAAATGATGTCGTCACGCTGGCTGACATGCCAGGGGATCACCAGGCGCTCGATGCGATCGACGACCCAGAACAGGACGACGCCGAGCAGCGCGAGGATTACCAGCGCAGCGAACATCGTCGGCAGGTCGAACGTTCCGATCGAGCGCTGCATCACATAGCCGATGCCGGAATTGGAGCCGACGAATTCGCCGACCACCGCGCCGACGACAGCGAGCGTGACCGAAACTTTCAGGCCGGAAAAGATCGCCGGCATCGCATGCGGCAGATTGACCGCGCGAAACACCTGGAAGCGGCTGCCCTGCATCGCGCGGGCGAGATCGACCATGTCGGGGTCGACCGACTTGAAGCCCTGAACCGCCGACACCACCACCGGGAAAAATCCGAGCAGGAACGCCGAGATCACTTTTGGAATGATGCCGAAGCCGAACCACACCACGAACAGCGGCGCGATCGCGATCTTCGGCACCGACTGGGAGAACACCAGCAGCGGATAGACATAGCTCTCGACCGTCTTCGATCCCGCGATCAGCATGGCGACGGGAATGCCGAACACCGCCGACAGCAGGAAGCCGCAGATGGTGGCGTAGGTGGTGGGCCAAGCCTGCCGCATCAGTTCCGGCCACTCGGTCCGCAACACCGCCACGACATCGCCGGGCGCCGGGATCTGATAGGCCGGAATCCGGAACAAGCGGATGGTGAGGTCCCAGGCCACCACGATGAAGAGCAGGAACAAAAACGGCCGCACCCATGCAGCATTCAGCGCTCTTGCCACGCCACTCTCGCGCTTTGCCTCGGCCACGCTCCGCTCCCTGATGATCGTCTTATGATGGGAAATTAACCCGTTGGATAAATACTGGCAAGCGGGTTTTCGTGCGCTATTTTGTCGTTCCTGCGCACGCAGGAACCCCTAAACCACGAACGTTAATTGTCGAAGCAAGATCAACGACTACCCTCAAGTCGAAAGGCCGCGGCGTATGGGTTGCAGCTTTCGCAGGAACGACGGCTTACATCGGCTGATGCGCCGGCGGCCGCATGCCCTGCCCTACGGTCTTGCCGAAATCCGCAGTCGATTTGCCGGTCAGCGCCGCGAGCACCAGTGCCACCATATGCGCCAGCCGCTCATCCCTTGCCTCCTTCTTCAGGAGGTCGCGGCCGAAGATCACCGAGAGGGTCGCGCTGTTGGAGAGGTAGAAGAAGCACAGCGCCGCGATCGAAATGTAGAGCTGGACCGGGTCGACCGCGACGCGGAAGTCGCCGCTTTGGACACCCCGCGTCACCACCGTGCGGATCATCTCGACGAATGGCGAATGCATCGATTTGACCTTGGTCGAGCGCTTCAGATGGCGCGCCTTAGCGAGGTTTTCGGTATTGAGCAGCGCCAAAAATTCCGGGTTGCGGAGGAAATAGTTCCAGGTGAAATCGATCAGCCGCTCGATCGCTTCCGGCGGATCGAGATGCTCGAGATCGAGTTCGCGCTCCTCGGAACGGATCTTCTCATAGGCGCCTTCCAGAACCGCGAGGTAGAGGTCTTCCTTGTTGCCGACATGGTAGTACAGCATGCGCTTGTTGGCGCCGGCACTCGCCGCAATGCGATCGACGCGCGCGCCGGCCAGACCGTGGGCGGCGAATTCCTGCTTGGCGGCCTCGAGAATGCGAAGCCGCATCCCCTCCGGGTCACGCTGCCATTTCTGAACGCGTTTTGCCTTTGCCAAATCAATCGCTCGGTGGACGCATAGAGCCAAGCTGTAGCATGCGCCGAAAGTTTTGAGAATGAAGGTTGTTCACCCTGCCTTGGAGGGGGAGGGTCGTATCGCATCGCGCGGAGCAAGATGCGATACGGGGGTGGGGTGACAGTCTCTCCACAGAGGAGTGGTGCGAGCGGAGAGATCATCCCACCCCGCCTCACATTTCGCTGCCCTCAACGTGAGTCGACCCTCCCCCTCTAGGGGAGGGTAGCCTCACACGTCCTTCCCCGCGGACGGCTGCACCAGCAGGGTCGGCACGCCGCAGGTGCCGCCGCGCACCGTCATGACCCGCGTTCCCGGCTTACGGCCGGTGCGGATTTCCGAGACATCGACGCCGGATTTAACCAGCCGCGCATGGGTGACGTCGATGTCGGCGACGCGCCAGCACAGGCCGTACAGCCGGTCCTGCGACGTATCCGTCTCCCTGCCCGGCCGGTGCGTCACCTCGACAATGAGGTCACCGCAGCGGAAGAACATCAGCCGGCCCCAATCGGGATGCGAGCGATCCAGCGCCATGTCGAGGCCGAGCCGCGCGCCATAGAGGGCGGCGGCGCGTTCGGGGTCCGAGGTCGAGACCACGACATGGTCCATCGCCGTGATCGAGCCGGGAGTCGTCCGCACCGACAGCGGCCGCTCCTTGTCGCGTTCGAGGAAGAACAGGCGGACACCGCGGGTGGCCTCGCTGGCCGCGCGGGTCCGCTTCCATGACAGCACGGCGCCTGAAGCTGCGTCGCGGCTTTCGACCTCGGCGATCGCCTCCGGCTTCAGCGTCAGCCGGTCGAGCCTGCGATGCATTTTGGCGATATCGCTGGTTCGAAAGCAGATGCTTGCGAGCCCCTCGCCCTGCGCAGCCAGAACGCTGCGAATGCGATCGGCATTGGCGCCGTCGCCACTCGGGGTTATCAACTCCAGTGTGGTGTTGTCGAGCGTGAACAGCACGCGCTGCGCGCCGTCGCCGCTGTTCTGCCAGGCCGGCGCGCGAGCAAACAAGGTCTGGTAGGCCGCGGAGGCTGCGTTGATATCGCCCGTGAGAACGACGACATGATCGAGGCCGATAATCACGGAAACAGTCCCCGCACATTCTTGGCGGCGCGAACCTTCTCGACGCCGATCGCCATCGCCGCGGTGCGGTGTGGAATCTTGTCCGCCTTCGCGCGCTGCAGCATGGCGTCGAAGGCGCGATCGAGGATCGCATATTCGCGCCGCGTCACTTCCTCTTCCTCCCAGAACAATTGCTGCAGGTCCTGCACCCATTCGAAATAGCTGACCACGACGCCGCCGGAATTGCAGAGAATGTCCGGAATCAGGAACACTTCGCCCTGACGCTTTTCCAGCACCAGATCGGCTTCCGGTGTGGTCGGGCCGTTGGCGCCCTCGGCCAGGACGCGGCACTTCAGATTTTCAGCGACCTTCGCGTCGATCACCCGCTCCATCGCCGCTGGCACCAGGACATCGCAGGGCAGTGTAAGAAGCTGATCGGGATCGAAAGCGAGTTCGCTGGAGAAGCCGGCGATGCTGCCACGCGTGGCCGCGTGCCGCATCAGGGCGGGAATATCAAGCCCGGCCGGGTCATGCAGCGCGCCGGTATGATCGCTGACGGCGATGATCTTCAGCCCATATTGCTGCAATTCCAGCGCCGCGTAGGAGCCGACATTGCCAAAGCCCTGGATCACGGCGGTCGCGCCGGCCGGGTTGATCGACAGTTCCTTCAGCACGCGCCTGGCGAGATAGGCGACGCCGCGGCCCGTCGCCTCGCGCCTGCCGAGCGTGCCGCCTGACGATACCGGCTTGCCGGTGACGATCTCGGTCACGGTTTGGCCCTGATACATCGAATAGGTGTCCATGAACCAGGCCATCACCTGCTCATTGGTGCCCATGTCCGGCGCCATGACGTCGGTGTGCGGACCGACAAAGGGAATCATCTCCTGCATGTAGCGGCGCGACAGCCCTTCCAACTCACGCTTGGAGATCGTGGAGAGATCAACGTTGACGCCGCCCTTGGCGCCGCCATAGGGCAAGCCGACAAGGGCGCATTTCCAGCTCATCCAGATCGCGAGCGCCGCGACCTCGCCGATGTCGACGGAGGGTGCAAACCGCGTGCCGCCCTTGGTCGGACCGAGGGTGAGATGATGCTGGACACGGTAGCCTTCGAATACCGCGACCGTACCGTCGTCGCGGTGGATCGGACAAGAGACAGTAACCGCGCGCTTCGGCATCAGGATGCGGTCGCGCTCGTCCATCGGGATTTCCAGATGGTTGGCGATCACGCCAAATTGGTTAACCGCCATGTCGAACACGGGACCGGAATAAACGGTCATCATCCCTCCACTTTTGTCGCGCCGCCGGGAAACCCGGGCCGCCGTCAGCCGTTATACGGCAGTATGCCTAGGGTCCCTAAGGACGGTCGTATTCTCCTCATACTCCCATCTCAAGCTGCAAAGACGGCACGGTTGCGAATAATTTCAGCGAATGCATCCGATAACCGGTGCTAATGTGTGTACGCCGGGGCCGGGACACCCCTCAGCTCATGACGGAAAACGAATGCAGGCTCTCTTCATCGGACAGACCTATATCGACGTTACCTTCATCACCGACCACATGCCGACCGGCGACGAAAAACATGTGGCCTCCGCCTACGCGGTGTCCTTTGGCGGCAACGCGGTCACGGCAGCGTTCTGCTGCGCTAAGCTCGGCATCGTGCCTGATCTGATCGCAACGGTCGCCAATGACTGGCTCGGCCGTATGTTTCAGGACATGAGCGCGAAATACGGAATCTCGATCCATCCGCGGAAGGTCAACTCCTCGTCGCTGTCATTCATCATGCCGAAAGACGGCAAGCGCGCCATCGTGCGCTGCCGCGACGACGAGCATATCCATCCCTTCCCGATGCTGAATTTGAGGGGTTGTCGCGCGCTGCATGTCGACGGTCACCAGCCGGACGCTGCCATCCACTACGCAAAGCTCTGCCGCGAGGCAGGTATCCTGACCTCGCTCGATGGCGGCGGCCTGCGCACCAACACCCATGAACTGCTGGAATTCATCGATGTTGCCATCGTCGCCGAGCGCCTGTGCGAGCAGATGGACAAGACGCCGGAGGCCATGCTGGATTATCTCAAGAGCCGCGGTTGCCGGATCGGCGGCGTCACCATGGGCGAGAAGGGCCTGCTCTGGTATGACGAGACCGGCGCCACGCATCGTCTTCCGGCGCTTCCGATTCCGGCCGAGCGCGTCATCGATACCAACGGCGCAGGCGACGTCTTCCACGGCGCCTATGTCTATTCCTATCTCGCCAATTCCGCCAAAAGCTGGAACGAGCATTTCGAATTTGCGCGCGCAGCCTCGACCTTCAAGATCCAGCGTCTTGGCAACGAGGCCGGCCTGCCGACGCTGATCGACATCGACGCAATCGCGCGGGAATTTCGGGTACACGCCTGAAGGAGCGAATGGGGGGTTGCTACGCATGAGGCGCGTGTTCGTCGCCGGCAGCATCAACATGGATGTAGTGGCGACCGCCGACCGGCATCCCAAGGTCGGCGAGACCGTCGCCGGCAAGGAGGTGCACTACTTTCCGGGCGGCAAGGGCGCCAACCAGGCGGTGGCCGTCGCAAAGCTCGGCGCATCGTCAACGCTGATCGGCCGGCTGGGCACGGATGCATTCGGCCAGCAATTGCGGCAGTTTCTCGCCGCCCAAAGTGTTGATCTCACGCTGGTCAAGGACACCGCGGATGTCCATACCGGCACAGCCGTGATCACCATCGCCGACGCCGACAACACCATCGTCGTCGTGCCCGGCGCCAATGCGTTGGTCAGCGCCGAGGACGTCGCCGCCCCCGTGCTCGCCAAGGGCGACGTCGCGGTTAGCCAGTTCGAAATTCCGCAAGCTGCGATCGCCGCCTTCTTCAAGCGGGCGCGCACGGCCGCGGCGACCACCATCCTCAATCCAGCGCCGGCGCGCCCGTGTGGCCGCGACCTGCTCGATCTCGTCGACATCCTCATCCTCAACGAAACCGAGCTGGGGCTTCTGGCGCAGGCCGAGCTTCACGATACCGATGAGCCCGTCCGGTTTGTCGAGGCCGCGCGACGGCTGCCAACGGCTTCAGACAAGATCATCTGCGTCACCCTGGGCAAGCGCGGCGTGCTTGCGCTAATCGGCGGCGAGCCCATGCTGATAGCTGGACGTGTCGTGAAAGCGGTGGACACCACCGGCGCCGGCGATTGCTTCGTGGGCGCTCTTGCCGCGCAGCTTGCCAATGGAAAGCCAATCCGCGACGCGCTTGAATACGCCAATGCCGCCGCCTCGATCTGCGTGCAACGGATGGGCGCCGCGCCGTCGATGCCGACGGCTGCCGAAGTGGCGGCGATGCGGGGCTAGCTGCCGAGCCCAAGCCCTTCATTGAGTTGGTTCTCGTTGCCGAGTTGCGAAGCCGGAAGTACCTCGATTTCGAACCGGCCGTTGGTGCGCTTTTTGATCTCGCCGGCCGCCCACAGCCGCCTCGGTGTGGTAGGGTTCGGTGACCTCATAGACATGCGCCCATCAGCCCCGTATGCGCTGCAGCCGGGTCCGGCCGCAGCCAAGACGACAATGGCACCGCTGATTAACCTGAGATTGCACGCCCAACCGGACATATACCCTCCGAGAACTGACCGCCGGAGATTCTTGACGGTGCTTCGTTCGGCAAGGTTGCCGAGTTGATCGGCAGATGCAAGCAGACCAACGCTGCACAAGACTTAGATCAGGGCACTCTTCAGGTCGAAGCCGGGATCGGCAGCCTGCTCCGGCGTGATCGAGCCGTTGGCGGCAAGCAGGCGCCGTCCGAACATGTGATCGCCCGCGCGGTTGACGGACTCGATGCCGACAAGTTGGCCCTCCCTGTAGCAAAAGGCGGAGAACGCGGCTTTGGCCTGATCGCCGCGGACCACCACGCGATCATAGCCGGTGGTTAGTCCCGCGATCTGGAGTTTATCCGGCCCCTGGTCGCTCCAGAACCAGGGCAGACCGTCATAGGGTTTAGCATCGCCGGTCAGACGGGCCGCAACGCAGCGCGCGTGGTCGGTCGCGTTCTGCACCGATTCAAGCCGCAGCGAGCCGCCGAAGCGCGGGCTCGCGAACAGCGCGCAGTCGCCGATCGCCGAAATATGGGGATCGGCGGTCAGGAGATGCTGATCGACGATGATACCCGACGCGACCGGCAGCCCCGCCTTCTCCGCCAGCTCCACGTTGGGCAGGACGCCGACGCCGACCACGATCAAATCGGCTTTGATATGCCGCCCGTCGCTGAGGCTCACACCGGTGACCTTGCTGCCGTCGCTCTCGATGCTCGTGACTTGCACGCCGAGATGAATCCGGATACCGGCAGCGGCGTGCCGCGATTGAAAGTATTCCGAGATTTCCGCAGTCACCGCGCGCGCCATCACCCGCGGCGCGAGCTCGACAACATCGACTTCGAGGCCCTTGGCCCGCGCCGTCGCCGCAAACTCCAGCCCGATGAATCCGGCGCCGATGACGACAACGCGCTGGCCTGCCGTGATGTAGTCGCGCAGCGACTGGCTTTCGTCGAGCGTCCGCAAGTAGCGCACGCTGTCGAGATTGGCGTTCGGAATATCGAGCAGACGATTGCGCGCGCCGGTCGCCAGCACCAGATGGCCGTAATCGAGTGACGCGCTGGAGGCGAGCAGCAGTTTGCGCGCGGCACGATCGATCGACACCGCGCGATCGGAGATCAGGTCGATCTTCTGGTCGGAATAGAATTTTTCCGGCCGGAACATCAGGCTGTCGGGCCCGCCGGTTCCCTTCAAATAGGCCTTGGACAGCGGCGGCCGCTGATAGGGCAGATGGCCTTCGTCATTCACGAGCGCGATGCGCTCCGAATAGCCGTGCTGGCGCAGCGAGGCCGCAAGCTGATAGCCAGCGTGGCCGGCGCCAATGATGACAACCGGTCCTGCCGTCATCGCAAGATCCTACGTTCGAGCGCACGGGAATGGCCCATGTCGTTTCCTCTCCAGTGATTTTGGCTTGCCTGTCCCGTCCCTTGGAAGCGGCGCTCGTGTCCGTCCCGAACGATGACGGGCGCTATCTGACCTCATGGAACGACGAGACGCAAGGGCGTCGGCGGCCCTGAGGACGGCCGTTACCGGATTTTGCGGGCCCGGGTGGGGATTGTCACTTCTTGCCTTCTCTATTTAAATGCCCGGCCCATCCGCGCGCTCCGGAGGCCCTGCCATGTCGACTTCCGATAATACCGCCGCCGACGCCCCTGCCCTGCTCAGGATCGAGGGCCCGATTGCCACGATCACGCTCAATCGCCCTGCGGCCTTCAACTCGATCAATCTGTCGATCGCGCAAAAACTGGAGCAGCTTGGCGCGGAGGTCGAGGCCAATGACGACATAAGGGTGCTGGTGATCGAGGGCGAAGGCCGCGCTTTCTCCGCCGGCGGCGATCTGCAGACCATCGGCGCCGCCGCCGCTAACGACACGATCGCGCCCGTCGTGGGAGAACTGCTGAAGCACTACCATGCCTTCATCCAGACGCTGCGGCGGATGCCCAAGATCGTCCTCTCCAGCGTCCACGGCTCCGCCGCCGGGGCCGGCATGGGGCTCGCCTTCGTGACCGACCTCTGCATCGCTGCCGACGACGCCCGTTTCACGCCGGCCTACGCCAAGATCGGCGTCTCGCCGGATGGCGGCAGCACGGTGGGCATGGTCGGCACCGTCGGCACCCGCCGCGCGCTGCAGATATTCTTGGCCGAGGACAATTTTACCGCGCAGCAGGCTTACGAATGGGGCCTAGTCGCCCGCGTCGTTCCGGCAGCAGAGTTGAAGGCCGAGACGCGCAAATTCGCCGAGCGGCTGGCGCAGAACCCGCACGCCGCGATCGCCGGCACCAAGTCGCTGGTCTATCAGGCCGCGGTGACGCCGACCAAGCAGCAGCTCGACGCCGAGGAAGCAAAGATTATCGACGCCATGCAGACCGATGCGTTCCGCGTTGCGGTGAAGAAGTTCACCAGCAAGTCGAAGTGATGGCTGGCTGGTAACGCGCACTCAACTGTCATCATCCGCGAAGGCGGATGATCCAGTACGCCGCGCTTTCTCGATCCAATCTCAGTGCCTCGGTGTACTGGATGCCCCGCCTTCGCGGGGGCATGACGCCACAGGCTAATCCTTCCCCTGCCCGCGCATGAAATCGAAGTCGCAGCCTTCATCGGCCTGCAGAATGGTTTCGTTGAACAAATGCGCGTAGCCGCGCCTGGCCCAATCGGGCGTCGCGGCCGGCGCAAGCGCCGCTCGGCGCTTCTGGAGCTCCGCCTCGTCG
Source organism: Bradyrhizobium archetypum (assembly GCF_013114835.1). Taxonomy (GTDB): domain Bacteria; phylum Pseudomonadota; class Alphaproteobacteria; order Rhizobiales; family Xanthobacteraceae; genus Bradyrhizobium; species Bradyrhizobium archetypum. The sequence goes on from NZ_JAAVLW010000001.1 coordinate 575,858, forward strand.
ATCAGTAGGTCGATGCTACGGTTTGCGACGTCGAGACGGATCATGTCGCCGTTCTTCACCAGCGCCAGCGGCCCGCCCACGGCGGACTCCGGCGTGATGTGCAGCACGATGGTGCCGAATGCCGTTCCGCTCATCCGCGCGTCCGATATCCGCACCATGTCCTTGGTGCCACCGCGCGCGAGTTTCTTCGGGATCGGCAGGTAGCCAGCCTCCGGCATGCCCGGCGCGCCCTTGGGGCCGGCGTTGCGCAGCACCAGCACGTCGTCGGCATTGACGTCGAGATCGGGATCGTCGACGCGCAGCGTCATGTCCTCGACGGATTCGAACACCACTGCGCGGCCGGTATGCTGCAGCAGTTTTGGGCTCGCCGCCGATTGCTTGATGACGGCCCCGCGCGGCGCGAGATTGCCGTGCAGCACCGCCATTGCGCCTTCCGCCTTGATCGGATTGTCGCGCGGACGGATGGCATCCTGTCCCGGCACGTCCTCCGCGGCGGCGACGATCTCGCGAAGGGTCTGTCCCGTGATGGTTTTTGCGTCGAGATCGATGAGATCGCCGAGTTGCGCCATCAGCTTCGGCACGCCGCCGGCATGATGGAAATGCTCCATGTAATGCTCGCCCGACGGCTTCAGATCAACCAGCACCGGCACCTCGCGGCCGAGCTTGTCGAACGTCGCGAGGTCGATCTTGTGCGGCGAACGATGGGCGATCGCGGTGAGATGGATGAGGCCGTTGGTCGATCCGCCGATCGCCTGCATCACGACCTGCGCGTTGCGGAATGCCGCCGGGGTCAGGATTTCGCTCGGCTTCGGTCCTTTGGCTTTCGCCATGGCAGCCGCGACCCTGCCGCTCGCTTCCGCCGAGCGAAATCGCTCGGCATGCGGCGCCGGGATCGTCGCGCTCATCGGCAGCGACAGCCCGAGGGCCTCGGTGATGCACGCCATCGTGCTCGCGGTGCCCATCACCATGCAGGTGCCGACCGAGGGCGCGAGCCGGCCGTTGACGGCTTCGATCTCATCGTCATCGATTTCGCCGGCGCGATATTTCGCCCACAGACGCCGGCAATCGGTGCAGGCACCTAACACTTCACCCTTGTGATGTCCGACCACCATCGGCCCTACCGGAATGACGACGGTCGGCAGGTCGGCAGAGACCGCGGCCATGATCTGCGCCGGCAAAGTCTTGTCGCAACCGCCGATCACGACAACGGCGTCCATCGGCTGCGCGCGGATCATCTCCTCAGTATCCATCGCCATCAGATTGCGCAGGTACATCGAGGTCGGATGGGCGAAGCTCTCGGCGATCGAAATGGTCGGGAACACCATCGGCATCGCGCCTGACAGCATCACGCCGCGCTTCACCGCTTCGATGATCTGCGGAACGTTGCCGTGACAGGGATTGTAGTCGCTATAGGTATTGGTGATGCCGACGATCGGCCGGTTCAGCGCATCGTCGGAATAGCCCATCGCCTTGATGAAGGCCTTGCGCAGGAACAGCGAGAAGCCAGCGTCGCCATAGCTCGTCAGTCCCTTGCGAAGTCCGTCAGCCATCTTCTTGTTCCCGTCTTCGAGGCGTCGGCGCTCCCGGGCATCCTGATCAGGCCTGGGCACGATATGATCGTCAGTATGGTTTCCGGGCCGGCGCCGCAAGGGCGCACGGCGCGCAATTCGATATCTCACTTCCAGTCGATGATCCGGTCCTTGTCGCCGTCGAACTCCATGCTGCAGAACGTGCCGCCCTGGAAGTAATCGCCGACCGGATCCGGCTTCAGCTTGGCCTGCTCGGCCATGGCGTGTTCGCGGAAATCCTCTGCCCGGCCGGTCGGCCGATAGCCGAGCTCATAAGCGCGGTGATTGTCCCACCAGGCGCGCTCGTTATAGGACGCGCCGTAGAAGATTTCGAAGTGGATGGCAGGATGCTCGAGGCCGATGCGGCAGAGCTGCACGAGATCCTCCGGCTTCAGCCAGATCGACAACCTGCGGTGATCCAGCGGCATCTCGCCGAAATTGCCGATCCTGATACAGGTGACGCCGAGTCCGTGCTTGTCGGCATAGAGCGCCCCGACCGCCTCGCCGAACACCTTGCTGACGCCGTAGCGGCTGTCCGGGCGCGCGGTGACGTCGGTGCCGATCCGGTGATGACGCGGGTAGAAGCCGACCGCGTGGTTCGACGAGGCGAAGACCACCCGCTTGACACCCTTTTTCCGTGCGGCCTCGAACAGGTTGTAGCCGCCGATGATGTTGGATTGCAGGATCGAATCCCATGGGCCTTCGACGGAGTAGCCGCCGAAATGCAGGATGCCGTCGATGCCTTCGCAGATTGCCTCGACCTGGGTGAGATCGGCGAGATCGGCGGCCTTGAACTTCTCGTCCTTGCCAAGATCGGCCGGCGCCTTCAGGTCGCTCAGCAGCAGATCCGGATAGATCGGCGGCAGCAGCTTGCGCAAGGATGTGCCGATCCCGCCGGCGGCGCCGGTCATCAATATACGTGGCATTTCGTTCCTCTTATCTCGCAACCGATTTGCGGTCATTAGCAGGTAATGATAGCTAACCCAAACGCAGAGGGAACGCACCAACGAGAACAGCAAATGTCCGATGCAGCATCGCATTCAGCCGACTGGCGCCCGGCTACCTATTATCCCGATCCGGCGATCCACGCCCTCGATCCACGCTTCGAGAAGTATTGGCTCAAGCTGTCGGCGGTGGAGCGGCTGACCACCGGCCTGCGCTGGGCGGAGGGGCCGGTGTGGTTCGGCGATGGGCGGTATCTGCTCTGCAGTGACATTCCGAACCAGCGCATCATCAAGTGGGAGGAGGAGACCGGCGCGGTCAGCATCTTCCGCAAGCCGTCCAACTTCGCCAACGGCAACACCCGCGACCGCCAGGGACGCCTTGTCACCTGCGAGCACGGCGGCCGTCGCGTGACGCGCACCGAATATGACGGGTCGATCACGGTGCTGATCGATTCCTTCGACGGCAAGCGGCTGAACTCGCCGAACGATGTCGTCGTGAAGTCCGACGGCTCGATCTGGTTCACCGACCCGGTGTTCGGCCTGCTTGGCAATTACGAGGGCTACAAGGCCGAGCCCGAGATCGACGCTAATGTCTACCGCATCGACGGGCAGACCGGCAAAGCCACGATCGTTGCCGAAGGCGTGCTGGGGCCGAATGGCCTCGCTTTCTCGCCGGATGAAAAAATCCTCTATATCATCGAGTCCCGCGGCGTGCCCAACCGCAAGATTCTCGCCTATGACGTTTCGCCTTCCGGCGACAAGCTTTCCGACAAGCGCGTGTTTGTCGATGCCGGACCGGGCACGCCGGACGGGTTTCGAATAGACATCGACGGCAATCTCTGGTGCGGCTGGGGCATGGGCGATCCGGAACTCGACGGCGTCGTGGTGTTCGCCCCTGATGGCGTCATGATCGGCCGCATCGCGCTACCAGAGCGCTGCGCCAATCTCTGCTTCGGCGGATTGAAGCGCAACCGCCTGTTCATGGCCGCGAGCCAGTCGATCTACGCGCTCTATGTGAATACGCAGGGCGCGCCGGGGGGATAGGTTTCCGCGCGCACCCGCTGTCGTCCCGGAGTTGTTGGAGCAGGCTGGAGCACCAGGCTTTGCAAAACGACTTCCTGTGGTTATGGGTCCCGGATCGGCGCTCGCTAGCGCTCGCTTGTCCGGGACGACAGGATGTCAGAGACTCGCCTACTCAACCCTTCTTCTCCTGCGCGTCGACGGCCTGGTTGACAAGCGCGTCTTCGAACACCTTTTCCAGCGTTGCTGCATACTCATTGAATCAGCCAGCGGCAACAGCGCGACAAGCGCAACGGCAATTTTCTTCATGGGCATCCTCCGCATTTTCTTATTTGCGTCGCAGCCGTGTCAGCCGCACGTTGACGCTGGCTTCAGCCAGCCGACGATTCTGGTCAAAAAATGCCGGCCGCGGTTCCGCGGCCGGCACCTTTCACGAGCGGCGCGAGCGCCGCATCGATTACGCTGCGTTGTAGCCGGCGACCGCCTTCACCTCGAGATATTCCTCAAGGCCGTACTTGCCCCATTCGCGGCCGTTGCCGGACTGCTTGTAGCCACCGAACGGCGCAGTGCGGTCGTTCGGCACGCCCTGCAGATTGACGTTGCCGGCGCGAATTTGCCGAGCGACGCGCCGCGCGCTTTCCACCGTATCGCCCGTGACGTAACCGGCGAGACCATAGGGCGTGTCGTTGGCGATCCTGACCGCATCGGCTTCATCCTTGGCGCCGATGATGGTCAGCACCGGTCCGAAGATTTCTTCGCGCGCGATCGTCATGTCGTTGGTGACGTCGGCGAAGACGGTCGGGCGAACGTAGAAGCCCTTGTTGACGCCTTCGGGGAGGCCGGGACCGCCGGCGACGAGGGTCGCGCCTTCGTCGATGCCCTTCTTGATCAGCGCCTGGATCTTGTCCCACTGGCCGCGGTTGACAACTGGGCCGATGGTGGTGCCTTCGGCCCGGGGATCGCCGGCCTTGGTCTTGTCGGCGACGCCCTTGGCGATGGCAGCGACTTCCTTCATCTTCGACAGCGGCACGATCATCCGCGACGGTGCGTTGCACGACTGTCCGGAGTTGTTGAACATATGCATGACGCCACCAGTGACGGCCTTGGTGAGGTCGGCGCCTTCGAGGATGACGTTCGGCGACTTGCCGCCGAGCTCCTGGCTGACGCGCTTCACCGTGGGCGCCGCGCGCTTGGCGACGTCGACGCCGGCGCGGGTCGAGCCGGTGAACGAGATCATGTCGATGTCGGGATGCTCGGCCATCGCGGCACCGACCTCGGGGCCGAGGCCGTTGATCAGGTTGAACACGCCCTTCGGCACGCCCGCTTCATGCAGGATTTCGGCGAAGATCAACGCCGAGGTCGGGGTGAATTCCGAGGGCTTGAGGATCATCGTGCAGCCGGCGGCGAGCGCGGGCGCGACCTTGCAGGCGATCTGATTGAGCGGCCAATTCCACGGCGTGATCATGCCGACGACGCCGACCGGTTCGCGCACGACGACGGCCGAGGGAAGCGTCTCCTCGAAATGATAGTTCTTCAGCACCTCAAGCGTGGAGGCGATGTGGCCGAGGCCGGCGCCGGCCTGCAGCCGCTCGGCCATCGGCAACGGTGCGCCCATCTCGTCCGACACGGCCGCACCGATCTCCTTCATGCGGCCTTTGTAGATTTCAATAATCTTTTCCAGCAGCGCGATGCGCTCTTCCCGGCTGGTCTGCGAGTAAGTCACGAAGGCGCGCTTGGCGGCGGCAACGGCCTTGTCGAGGTCGGCCTTCGAGCCGAGCGCAACTTCATACATCGCTTCTTCGGTCGCCGGATTGACGACAGGCGTGGACTTCTTGACGACGGGATCAACCCAGGCGCCATCGATGTAGAATTGCATGCGATTGACCATCGGAAACCTCTTTATCTCGAAGCAATGGAGGGCGGAACGGAAGCGTTCGGCAGGCATCCTTGCACGAAAGCCGGAGCAGTTGAACCCGCCATCTGCGGGCTGCCGCGATGCGGCAGGCGCTGGATATAAGGACGGGGACGTTGGTGTAGCAAGGTGTACTCCTGTTACCGTCCCCTCCACGGGAGGGTAAATCACACCGCCATCTTCCTGTGCCGCACCGGCGCGCCGACCGTCAGGCTTTCCGCGGCATCGATGATGGCGTTGGCGTCGATGCCGTAGTGGCGGTAGAGGTCGGCAATGGTGCCGGTCTGGCCGAACTGCTCGACGCCGAGCGCCTCGACGCGGTGGCCGCGGACGCTGCCGAGCCAGCCAAGCGCGGCAGGATGGCCGTCGATAACGGTCACGACGCCGCAGTCGCGGCCGAGCGGCGCCAACAACTTTTCGATATGGCTCAGATGCTGCACGCCCCGGCGGTCGCGCCGCAAATTCCGCGCGGCGGACCATCCGGCATGCAGCCGGTCGGCCGAGGTTATTGCCAGTAAACCGACATCGCGGTGGCTTTCGCCGATGAAGCCCACCGCCTCGATTGCCTCCGGCGCCACCGCCCCGGTATAGGCGATTACGACGTCGCAATTCGGCCCCGGCTCGCGCAGCCAGTAGGCGCCCTCGGTGATGCTGCGCTGCAGCTCCGGCGTCATGATCCGCTGCGCCTGATCGACCGTGCGGGTCGAGAGCCGCAAATAGACCGAGCCGCCCTCGCCGCCTTCGCGCTGCATGTGATGAAAACCCCATCCCATGATCACGGCGAGTTCATCGACGAAGGCGGGTTCGAACGAGGCCAGCCCGTCCTGCGCCATCCCGATCAGGGGCGTTGCGATCGACTGGTGCGCGCCGCCTTCCGGCGCCAGCGTGATGCCGGACGGCGTCGCCGCCACCATGAAGCGCGCGTCCTGATAACAGGCATAGTTCAGCGCATCGAGGCCGCGCTCGATGAAGGGATCGTACAACGTGCCGACCGGCAGCAACCGCTCGCCATTGATCTGATGCGAGAGCCCCAGCGCCGAGAGCATGATGAAGAGGTTCATCTCGGCGATGCCGAGCTCGAAATGCTGGCCCTTCGGCGAGAATTCCCAGGTGTAGGCGGACGGGATCTTCTCCTGCCGGAACAGATCGTGGTTCTCCGCCTTCGCAAACAGCCCGCGGCGGTTCACCCACGCGCCGAGATTGGTCGACACGGTGACATCCGGCGACGCGGTCACGATCCGCGCGGCTAGTTCCGTATCGCCGCGCGCCAGTTCATTGAGCACCAGTCCAAAGCCCTGCTGCGTCGACATCTGCGCCGCCGGCTTGAAGGCGAGCCGTTCGGGCACCTCGATGACAGGCGCGGTTAGCCGGCGGCGGCCTTCCTGGTTGAAGGGCGCTGCCGCCAAAAATGCTTCGAGCTCGGCCGGCGGCTGCGACAGACCTTCGAACTTGTCCCACTCATGGCCGGGGCGAATGTTCTGCGCCGCGCGCCACTTTTCCATCTGCGCCACCGTCATCAAGCCGGCGTGGTTGTCCTTGTGGCCCTGCATCGGCAGGCCGACGCCTTTGATGGTGTAGGCGATGAAGCAGACCGGCCGGTCGTGATCGATTGACTCGAAGGCCTCGATCATGCTGGCCATGTCGTGGCCACCGAGATTGGACATCAGCGCCAGCAATTCGTCATCGCTGCGCCGGTCGATCAGTTGCGACACCTTCCCCTGGTCGCCAATGTCGTCCTGCAGATGCTTGCGGAAGGCCGCGCCGCCTTGAAAGCACAGCGCGGCATACATCTGGTTCGGACAATTATCGATCCAGCGCCGCAACGCCTCGCCGCCGGGCTCGGCGAACGCTGCCTGCATCAGGCGGCCGTATTTCACGATCACGACCTCCCAGCCGAAATTGCGAAACATCGTCTCGAACTTCGCCCACAGCCCTTCGCGCACGACGGCGTCCAGGCTCTGGCGGTTATAATCGACGACCCACCAGGTATTGCGCAGGGCGTGCTTCCAGCCCTCCAGCAACGCCTCGAAAATGTTGCCCTCGTCCATCTCGGCGTCGCCGACGAGTGCAATCATGCGCCCCTCGGACCGCTCCTTCATCCAGCCATGCGCTGTGACGTAATCCTGCACCAGCGAGGAGAACAGCGTCTGCGCCACGCCGAGGCCGACGGAGCCGGTAGAGAAGTCGACGTCGTCGGCATCCTTGGTGCGGGAGGGATAGGATTGCGCACCCTTGTAGCCGCGGAAATTCTCCAGCTTCTCGCGCGTCTGGTTTCCGAACAGATACTGGATGGCGTGAAATACCGGGCTCGCATGCGGCTTTACCGCGACGCGATCCTGCGGACGCAGCACCGAGAAGTACAGCGCCGACATGATGTTGGCGAGCGAGGCGGACGAGGCCTGATGACCGCCGACCTTGAGCCCGTCCGTATTGGGCCTGACATGGTTGGCGTGATGGATCGTCCATGACGACAGCCACAACACCTTGCGCGCCAGCGCGGTCAGCATTTCCAGGCGTGCGGGCTCGATCGGCATGGCCGTGCTCCGGAGGCATTGATTATGCGCCGATTTTAGCGGGCGGCGAGCTACCAAAATTCTCAATTTCCTGCGACATACCGCGCAATATTGGGATAATTTACTATCGTTAGCCTCCAAACCATGAGTTCATCCTAATGCCCGCTCTCGACGCCATTGACCGCAAGATCCTCAGCCTGCTGCAATCCGACAGCCGCATGACCATGCAGGAGCTTGCCGACAGGGTCGGCCTGTCCGTGTCGCCGTGCCATCGCCGGGTCAAGCTTCTGGAAGAGCGCGGCGTGATCACGCGCTACATCGCAACCGTCGACCAGAAGTCGCTCGGCCTGCATGTCAGCGTTTTCATCTCGATCAAGCTGGCGCGGCAGAAGGAGGAGGACCTCAACCGGTTTGCGAAAGCGATCTCGAAATGGGACGAGGTGCTGGAGTGCTATCTGATGACCGGCAACCGCGACTATCTCCTCCGCGTAGTCGCGGCTGATCTGTCCTCCTACGAAGCGTTCCTGAAGAACAAGCTGACCCGGCTCGACGGCATCGCCTCGATCGAGTCGAGCTTTGCGCTGAGCCAGGTGAAGTATTCGATCGCGCTGCCGGTGTGATGTGGAGGTAGCGCCACAACCTCGACTGTCGTCCCCGCGAAGGCGGGGATCCGGTACGCTGCGGCTTCTCGGTTCAATCACTGGCGTCTCTGGAATACTGGATCCCCGCCGTCGCGGGGATGACGACTGAATATGAGACGGCGATCTCGCGACATGAACTGTCCGAGGTTTGCTGGAAGCTTCCCGCCCTCGCATTCAGAGGGCGCAGGGAAGACCGGGTGCACGCCGCACCCGCGGTCTCGTGTGCAACTATGCGCAAAAAGCACGCACACGAGCATACAGGTACAGCGGGAGCATCCCGGCCTTCCCTGCGCAATGGCTTTACGGCTTACTTCGTGCTCTCCCCGGAGAACGGCTCTTTTGCCTCCGTCGCCACGCTTCCACATGACTTAACGCCAGCACCGCGGCGCCCGAACCACACGACTTCGCCGTACGCTTCAAGCGCGTACGTCTATCGCGCCATCAGCGTCCATCGCATCTCACCGCACGTCAGTGACGATGGCCAACGCCCCTCATCTGCCGTGAGACGGGTGCAGTTATGCGACTGATTTGGGTGAGAACGAAAGCGGAATATTTTTGATTCTTGTTGATTCCTGGCTTGACACAATTTCTGAAAATCAGAAGTGATTTGCCTATGCTCCCTGCCGATCTTTGCAATTGCTGGATGTTCGATCCACCTTCGGAAAGGGGCGGTACATCAGAAGCGTATATCGTGGAACGGCTGCGCCGCGTCCGGTACAGGAGAGCAAGCAGTTTCCCAACCCATGGCCGTTTTCGCCGGATTTACGTCATTCCAGGCGAACCGTGGCGGCGGTAAAAGGGAACCGGTTGGATATGAGTGAGGCGCAAGCCAGCAGACCATGAATTCGCGACGTGTAATGTGGAGCGCGCTCGGCGCAGTTGCCCTTGCCACCCTGATCGGCGGAGCCTGGATTTTCTCGCTGCCGGCGGCGCCATCCGTCGATAACCCGCCGCCGATTGCGCAAGACGAGCGCGACGCGACGATCGCGGCGCTGAAGCCGCCGAAGCGGCAGCGCCCGCTGGTCACGATCATCGGCATCAACGACGCGACAGAGACAACCGACTACCTGACGCCCTACGGCATCCTGCGGCGGGCCGACGTCGCCGACGTCGTGACGCTGGCAACCGCGCCCGGCCCGGTCACGCTCTTTCCGGTGCTCAAGGTCGAGCCGCAGGCGACCATTGCGGAGTTCGATGCACAGCATCCCGACGGCGCCGACTATGTTGTGGTTCCCGCCATGAGCCGCGACGACGATCCGGTGGCGCTGCAATGGATCAGGAGCCAATCAGCCAAGGGCGCGATCATCATCGGCGTCTGCGCGGGTGCCAAGGTGGTCGGCGATGCCGGGCTGCTGCATGGCAAGCGGGCGACCACGCACTGGTATTACATCAAGGAGTTGCGCGGCAAGCATCCCACGATGCGTTATGTCGAGGACCGCCGGCTCGTCGTCGATGACGGCGTGGCGACCACAACCGGCATTACGGCCTCGATACCGATGTCGCTGACACTGATCGAGGCCATCGCCGGGCGCGACAAGGCCAGGGCGATCGGCCGCGATATCGGCCTCGCCGACTGGGACGTGCGCCACGAGAGTGACGAGTTCAAATTCACACGGCCGTTTGCGCTGACGGCGATCGGCAACACGGCGGCGTTCTGGGCCCATGAGCGGCTCGGCATCGAACTCAAGGACGGCATCGACGAAGTGTCGCTGGCGCTTGTTGCAGACGCATGGTCGCGGACCTATCGATCGCAGGCAGTGACGTTCGCCGGCAACGGGAATGTACGACAAAGTCGCAACGGCATCCGCATCTACCCCGATCAGGTCGCGGCAAGCTGGCCGGCGGAGCGCCTGTTGCCGGCGATTGATGATCGTAAGCCCGCGGAAGCATTGGACGGCGCCCTGCAGGGAATTGGGGCGCGCTATGGCACCCGCACGACCGATTTCGTCGCGATGCAGCTCGAATATCCAAGGCGCCGAGCGACGCAGTGACGGATTTGTTTTGTGGAGCTCAGGCGTTCGGCGACGGCTCGCCGGAGACGGAAAGAAGCTGCGATTGCCTGATGCGCTCGCGATGGGCGGTGTAGAGGCCGCTGGCGACGATGAAGGCGGCGCCGGTGATGGTGTAGGCGTCAGGCACTTCGCCGAAGATGAAGAAGCCGAGCACGCTGACCCACAGCAATTGCGTGTAGGAGAACGGCGCCAGCACCGAGGCGTCGGCATAGCGGAACGCCAGCACCACGATCCACTGCCCTGCGGTCGAGGCGATGCCGATCAGGATGCCGAAAGCGACGTCGTGCCAGGTCGGCGTTACCCAGACGAACGGCACCAGCGCGGAGAGAATGCACAGGCCCACGATCGACGAATAGGCCATCACGGTCATGGCGCGCTCGGTGCCGCTCATCATCCGCGTGATGATCAGCGTGCAGGCCCAGGCCAGCGCCGAGACCAGCGGAAAGAACGCAGCCGGATGGAACGCGCCGGTGCCCGGGCGCAGGATGATGAGCACGCCGATCAGCCCGACCGCGGTTGCGATCCAGCGGCGCAGGCCGACCTTCTCGCCGAGAAAGATGATCGATAGCGCGGTGACGAACAGCGGCGCGACGAAGCCGGTGGCGGAGGCTTCCGCAATCGGCAGGAACCGCAGGCCGGAGATAAAGAACAGCGAGGAACCCAGGATGGTCGCGCCGCGCAAGAGATGCAGGCCGAGCCGGCCCGTCTGCATCGCAAACAGCGGCGAACCCGGCAGCATCGCCGGCGTCATGATCAGCGCGAATACCAGGAAGCGGATCCAGGTGATTTCGATCGAGGGCAGCGTCGCCGAGAGATATTTCGCGGTAACGTCGGAGGTGCCGAGAAACACGGTCGAGGCCAATACCAGCGCGATGCCCTTGAACGGGCGGTCGGCACGCGCAGGCGCCTTGCGGGCGGAGGCGGTCCTGTTCTCGGGAAAAGCTAAGGGTGCGCTGTCCAGCCTTGCGGCTGCGGCGGGGGGCGGTGTCACGGCAATCTCGAAGGCAGCAATATTTCGAATCGGGCGAGGTTGTAAAAAACACCAGATCGCGCGAGGCGACTAGGTCCGAAAACAGGATGCGGATATGCGCAGAGGGCGCGATTGCAACACTTTGTTAAGGATCGTGTTCCCGGTGATGACCGGATACAAGCCCTACAGCATCGGCAGGCCGCGCGGCTTCGGCCCTCGGGGGAAGGCCTTATCGAGCGCGGCGATGTCGGTGGCGCTCAGTTTCAGATCGCCGGCAGCGGCGTTCTCTGCCGCATGTTCCGTGCTTGAGGCTTTTGGAATCGCAAGCACCGATGGTGCGCGCGTGAGAAACGCCAGTGCGACCTGGCGCACGGTCGCCCTGTGCGCGTCCGCGATTCCCTGCAGCACCTCGCCGCCCTTGCTGCGCGCGGAAGGAAAATCATTGTGGCCGAACGGCGAATAGGCGACGACGGCAACGCCATGCTTTTCGCACCACGGGATCACGGCATGCTCGATCGCACGCTCCTGCAGATGATAGAGCACCTGGTTGCAGGCGATCCTGCCCTCGCCTGCAACATCGAGCAGTTCGTCGAGATCGTCAGAATCGAAATTGCTGACGCCCCAGGAGCGGATTTTTCCGGCTGCCACGAGGTCCTCGAACGCCGCGACTGTCTCTTCGAATGGGTAGGAACCGCGCCAGTGCAACAGATAGCAATCGAGATAGTCCGTCTGCAGCCGCTTCAGCGAACGCTCGCAGGCGGTGATGGTGCCGCGCCGCGAGGCGTTGCTCGGCAGCACCTTCGAGACGAGGAAAAGTTTTTCGCGCGAGAGCCCCGCGATCGCATCGGCAATCACGGGTTCGGCATCGCCATACATCTCGGCGGTGTCGATGTGGGTCATGCCCGTTTCGATGCCGCGGCGGAGCGCCGCAACGGCGGCCTTGCGGTCGCCGCTGTCGAGATACCAGGTGCCCTGCCCGATTACGGATACGTCGGGGCCGTTTTTGCCGAATTTTCTTGGTTGCAAGGGTCGCCTCGTCCATCTCTCTCGCGAGGGACATTAGATGAAACGAATGGCGATGTCCTCTCACAACATCGTCGTCCCGGGCTTGACCCGGGACGACGGTTGTGGGTGTGGCACGCTTAGTGGCTCAATAATTGTTCGCGGGTGCCTCGTTCGGAATCCCTTCGATCGGGCATTCGTCGGTGCCGACGGTCGGGCGCGTCAGCGCCTCGACCATGTCGCGGGTGCCTTCGGGATCGGCGATCCACTTGGCATAGAAATCGTACGGACAGGCGGCGACGCCGCGCGCGCCTTCGCCGGAATTGATCATGCCGGTGTAGCCGCGGTGCAAGAGCTTGAAGAGATGGTTCTGCGACTGGTTGTTGCGGCGCGCATCGCGGATCAGGTTCTTCGATAATGCTGCATATTGGATGCCGTATTCCTCCTCGCCGGTCTCGCCGAGCGTGCGGCCGTCGAAGCCGATGATCGCGGAGTGGCCGAAATAGGAATAGACGCCGTCGAAACCGGCGGCATTGGCGACCGCGACATAGACGTTGTTGGCCCAGGCCATCGCCTTGGAAATCATGACCTGCTGTTCTTTGGCGGGATACATGTAGCCCTGGCAGCGCACGATCAGCTCCGCGCCCTTCATCGCGCAGTCGCGCCAGATCTCCGGATAGTTGCCGTCGTCGCAGATGATCAGGCTGATCTTGAGGCCCTTCGGGCCATCGGAGACGTAGGTGCACTTGCCGGGATACCAGCCTTCGATCGGCACCCATGGCATGATCTTGCGGTACTTCTGGACGATCACGCCCTCGTCGTCCATCAGGATCAGGGTGTTGTACGGCGCCTTGTGCGGATGCTCCTCGTGACGCTCGCCGGTGAGCGAGAACACACCCCACACCTTGGCCTTGCGGCAGGCTTCCGCGAAGATATCGGTCTCCGCGCCCGGGACCTGCGAAGCGGTTTCGTACATCTCCTTGGAGTCGTACATGATGCCGTGGGTGGAATATTCCGGGAAGATCACAAGGTCCATGCCCGGCAGGCCGCGCTTCATGCCGACGATCATGTCGGCGATCTTGCGGGCGTTCTCGATCACCTCGGCCTTGGTGTGCAGGCGCGGCATCTTGTAATTGACGACGGCGACGCCGACCGTGTCGTTGCTTGAGGAAATGTCACCGTGGAGCATGGGATCGCCTCTTGTTCTCTTGGGTTTTGACAGATCGCTAGTGGCTGATCATCCATGGGCGCGCGGTCGGAAAGCCCTTGGCGCCGCTCTTGGTCTTGGTCATCAGCCGCGCCGGCTTTTTCTTTCCGGTTGAGCAGCAGCCGCAGCCGGGACCGTGCGCGGCCTTATATTCGGCCAGCGTTTTCGGCGCATGCGCGCTGCGTTCGTTGGTGGCGATCGCTTTCCGCTTGTCCGAGGGCATGCAGAAGAACGCCGGCGCGGTCAGGATCACGCGCGGCGATGCCGTCTCGCATCGCGGGCAGTCCTGCGGATCGTCGCATTCGGCCATCGGCCGCATGTCCGTGAACGGGCCGCAATCGTTGCAGAGATATTCGTAGACGGGCATCAGAGGTCCTCGAAGGCGAATAGCGAACTGATTGCATTCTCCGCGGATGCGGGCGGCCGACACGCCAGCCGTCCCGCATCCTTCGCGCGCTGGATCACTTGTCCGGCGAGATCGGCATCTGGATGTCGCCCGTGATGTGTTTGATCGGACCCGCCGAGGACGGCATGATGTCGAAGTCAAAGATCTCCGTCGGCAGCCACAGCGTGGCGCAGGCGTTGGGCACGTCGACCACGCCGGAGATGTGGCCTTGACACGGCGCGGTGCCGAGGATCGAATAGGCCTGCGCGCCGGAATAGCCGAACTTCTTTAAGTACTCGATCGCATTCAAACAGGCCTGGCGATAGGCGATGTGGACGTCGAGGTAGTGCTGCTTGCCCGCCTCGTCGACCGAGATGCCCTCGAAGATCAGGTAATCCTTGTAGTTCGGGGTGATCGGTGACGGCTTGAACACCGGATTCTTGATGCCGTATTTGGCGACGCCATCCTTGATGACGTCCACCTTCAGATGCAGCCAGCCCGCCATTTCGATTGCGCCGCAGAAGGTGATCTCGCCGTCGCCCTGGCTGAAATGCAGATCGCCCATCGAAAGACCGCCGCCCGGCACATAGACCGGGAAGTAGATTTTTGAGCCGCGGGAAAGATCCTTGATGTCGCAATTGCCGCCGTGCTCGCGCGGCGGCACGGTGCGCGCGCCCTCCGCGCCGACCTTGGCCTTCGCGTCGCCCTTGGCGCGGCCGGCGTGCGCGGTAGGCGCGAACGGCGGATTGGCCAGACCGGGAATGCGGGTCGGATTGGTCGAGATCAACTCGGCCTCCCGCGCGTTCCATGTCGCCAGCATTTTTGGATCAGGCAGACAGCCGATCAGGCCGGGATGGATCAGGCCGGCAAAGGAAACGCCGGGCACGTGGCGCGACGAGGTGTAGAGACCCTTGATGTCCCAGATCGACTTCTGCGCCAGCGGGAAATGATCGGTCAGGAAGCCGCCGCCGTTCTGCTTGGAGAAGAAGCCGTTAAAGCCCCAGAGGCTTTCCTTCAGCGGGCCGACATCGAGCAGATCGACCACGAGCAGATCGCCGGGTTCGGCGCCCTTGACACCGATCGGGCCGGACAGGAAGTGCACGATCGACAGATCGATGTCGCGCACATCGTCGGCGGAATCGTTGTTCTTGATGAAACCGCCGGTCCAGTCATAGGTCTCGATGATGAAATCGTCGCCCGGATTGACCCATGCCACGATCGGAATATCGGGATGCCAGCGGTTGTGGATCATGTCGTTGTCGTAGGCCGACTTCGAAAGATCGACCTTGATCAGTGTCTCTGGCATCGATAGCTCCCCTTTCTTGGCAACACAGTTACGGTTCAGACCGACAGAAATTTTGAAACTTGCGCGGCATCGACGAGCTCGCGCGGGTCGTCGCGGACGATTTCGCCGTTCTCGATCACCAGCACGCGGTCGGCGATATCGAGCGCAAAGCTCAGGACCTGCTCGGAGACGACGATCGACAGGCCGCGCTCGTCGCGGATCCGCTTGAGGGTGCGCGCCATGTCCTTGATGATCGACGGCTGGATGCCTTCGGTCGGCTCGTCCAGCAGCAGCACCTTCGGCTTGGTGGCGAGCGCACGGGCGATCGCCAATTGCTGCTGCTGCCCACCGGAGAGATTGCCGCCGCGCCGGCCCTTCATTTCCAGCAGCACCGGAAACAGTTCGTAGATGTCATCAGGCACCTCGGAGCCGCCCGATACCACGAGGCCGGTCTCGATGTTCTCCTTCACCGTCATCGTCGAGAAGATCATGCGGCCCTGCGGCACGTAGGCGAGGCCCTTGGCAACGCGCGCATAGCTCGGAAGCGCGTTGAGCTCGGCGCCGTCCATTTTCACCGAGCCGCTCTTGGTGGGCAGGATGCCCATCAGCGACTTCATCAGCGTGGTCTTGCCCATGCCGTTGCGGCCCATGATCGCGACGATCTCGTTGGGCGCGACCGAGACGTTGAGGCCGTGCAGCACCTCGCTTTGGCCGTAGGCGACATGAAGATCCGAAATAGCCAGCATGCCCCTGCTCCTTATTTCTTGCGCATGATCTTGTCCGGAAACCGGACGCCACTTTCCGGGATCATGCGCTAGTGCCCCAAATAGACTTCGATGACCTTCGGATCGTTCTTGACCTTCTCCATCGTACCCTCCGAGAGAATCTGGCCCTGGTGCAGCACGGTGACCTTGTGGGCGATGTCCTCGACGAACTTCATGTCGTGCTCGATCACCAGCACCGAGCGGTCCTTGATGATGCGGTTCAAGAGCTCGGCGGTCTTGGCGCGCTCGCTGACGCTCATGCCGGCGACCGGCTCGTCGAGCATCAAGAGCTCGGGGTCCTGGATCAGCAGCATGCCGATCTCGAGCCATTGCTTCTGGCCGTGGCTGAGCTGGTCGGCATAGGTGTCGAGGCGATCCTTCAGGAAGATCATCTCGGCGACCTCCTCGACGCGCTGCTTCACGGCATCATCCCGCTGGAAGGCGAGCGAGCCGAACACGGTGCGGCCCTTGGGAAAAGAAATCTCCAGGTTCTCGAACACCGTGAGGTCCTCGAACACCGACGGGGTCTGGAACTTGCGCCCGACGCCGGTCTGCACGATCTGGTTCTCCTTCAGTTTCGTCAGCTCCTTGCCGCGAAACTGGATCGAGCCGGAGGTCGCCTTGGTCTTTCCGCAGATCAGATCCAGCACCGTGGTCTTGCCGGCGCCGTTGGGGCCGATGATGACGCGGATCTCGTTCTCCTCGACATAGAAGGAGAGATTGTTCACGGCCTTGAAGCCATCGAACGACACCGTGAGCGCCTCGACCGCGAGCAGGAAGGGTTTGGGCTGGTGACCGATGAGCATGATCTATCTCCTCATTTCCGCCAGTGTGGCATCGGCACCGGGGTGACCGATGAGCATGATCTATCTCCTCATTTCCGCCAGTGTGGCATCGGCACCGGGATGACCGATGAGCATGCTTGCCTCCTCACTCTGCCGGTGCGCCGTCGGCGACGGAATTGCCGCTCCAGCCGCCCGACTTCTTCGCCCTGATCGAAGCGATCAGGCGATCGACACGGGGCTGGACATGATCCGCCCAGATGCCGGACAAACCGTTCGGGAAGGCCAGCACGACCGCGATGAACAGCGCGCCAAGGCCGAACAGCCAGAGCTGCGGGAAGGATTCCGAAAGGCTGGTCTTGGCGAAGTTCACCAATATCGAACCCCACACGGCGCCGAAGATCGACATCCGACCGCCGACTGCCGTGTAGATCACCATCTCGATCGATGGCACGATGCCGACAAAGGACGGCGACATGAAGCCGACATTGAGCGCGAACATGGCGCCGCCGATGGCGGCGAAGATTGCAGCCACGCAGAAGGCGAAGATTTTGAAGTTGGCGACGCTGTAACCGGAGAAGCGGACGCGGTCTTCCTGTTCGCGCATCGCCACCAGGATGCGGCCGAGCTTGGTCAGGCGGATGAACTGCGCGATGCCGATGCAGGCAAACAGCAGCACCACCTCGACGAAGTACAGGATGATCTTGGCATGGTCGGGCCGGATGTCCCAACCCTTGAGGGTGCGCAGGTCAGTCATGCCGTTGATCCCGCCGGTATAGCCCTGCTGTCCAACAATCAGGATGGTCAGGATCGCGGCGACGGCCTGGGTGATGATGGCGAAATAGGTGCCGCCGACGCGGCGCTTGAACATCGCCGTGCCGATGATCAGAGCGAACAGGCAGGGCACCAGGATGATTGCAGCGATGGTAAAGGTGAGACTGTGGAAGGGCTGCCAAAACAGAGGCAGCGAGGTGACCTGATTCCAATCCATGAAATCCGGAATGCCGGGTGTCGACTGGATCTTGGTGTTCTCGACGCTGGAAGCTTCCAGCTTGAGGAACATCGCCATGCAGTAGCCGCCGAGGCCGAAGAACACCCCCTGCCCGAGGCTCAAAATGCCGCCATAGCCCCAGCACAGCACAAGCCCGATGGCGACAAAAGCATAGGTCAGGTATTTCGCAACCAGGTTGAGGCGGAACACATCCAGCGACAGCGGCAGGATCACGAACAAGACGGCGGCCAGCGCAATGAAGCCGATGAGCTCGGAGCGATTGAAGAAGCGCGAGTTGATGATCATGACCGTGCTTTCTTTTTCTTACTTGCGAACCTTGAGCGTGAAGAGACCCTGCGGTCGCAACATCAGGATTCCGACGACGGCGAGCAGCGTGAGAACCTTGGCCATCGAGCCCGACATGAAGAATTCCAGGGTCGATTGCGTCTGCGAGATCGAGAAGGCCGACGCGATGGTGCCGAGCAGGCTCGCGGCGCCGCCGAATACGACGACCAAGAAGGTATCGACGATGTAAAGCTGGCCCGACGTCGGACCGGTCGAGCCGATCATGGTGAAGGCGCTGCCCGCGACCCCGGCGATGCCGCAACCGAGCGCGTAGGTGTAGCGATCCACCTTTTCGGTATTGATACCGACAGCCCCGGCCATGATGCGGTTCTGCACGACCGCGCGGACCTGCCGGCCCCAGCGCGACTTGAACATGACGTAGGCGACGGCGCAGGTGATCAGAACCGTCAACCCCATCACGAAGACGCCATTGATCGGCACCTCGATGCTGTCGGTTACCTTGAGCGAGCCCAGCATCCATTGCGGCAGCTCGACGCCGACCTCGCGCGCGCCGAAGATTGAACGGTAGGCCTGCTGCAGCATCAGGCTGAGGCCCCAGGTCGCGAGCAGCGTGTCGAGCGGCCGCTTGTAGAGGTGACGGATCAGCACCCATTCCACCAGCATCCCCAACGCGCCGGAGACGAAGAACGCCAGCATCATCGCGAGAAAGAAGTAGCCGCTGAACAGGCTCGGCAGGAAGGCCTGGAAGAAGTTCGACGTCATCCAGGTGACGTAGGCCCCCAGGATCATGAACTCACCATGCGCCATGTTGATGACGCCCATCTGGCCGAAGATGATCGCAAGGCCCAGCGCCATCAGCACGTAGACGGAGAACAGGATCAGGCCTGCAAATCCCTGCATGACGAAAATCGAGCCGAGATCGCCAATCGAATAGTCGCCGAACATCTGACTTCTCCCAGGAGGATGGGGTCCCGCGCCGCGAGCAAAGTCGCGACGCGGGGTCGTCAAGGGCGGATTGACGGTCCGCGCCAGGGAGCTCTTGCTTGGGAAAGTTGCGAAAGTCCGCGCTTTTATTGGTAGCCCTTCGGGAACGGATCGGGCTCGACCAGATCTGCTGTCTCGAAGATCAGCTCGAACTGGCCATCGAGCTTGGCGCGGCCGACGCGGGTCTTGGACCACAGGTGATGGTTTTCGTGGATGCGCACGTAGCCTTCGGGCGCCTCCTTGAATTCCACGCCCGGCGACGCAGCGGCGATCTTGTCGACATCGAAGCTGCCGGCCTTCTCGCAGGTCAGTTTCCACAGCCACGGGCCGAGATAGCCGGCCTGCGTCACGTCGCCGATCACGGTCTTCTCGCCCCACATCTTCTTGAAGGCCGGGACGAATGCCTTGTTGTTGGCATTGTCGAGCGACTGGAAGTACTTCATGCAGGCATAGGCGCCCGCGATGTTTTCGCCGCCGATGCCGTCGATTTCATCTTCCGTCACCGAGATCGTCAGCAGCGCCTGCTTCGACAGATCGACGCCGGCCGCCTTGAGCTGCTTGTAGAAGGCGACATTCGAACCGCCGACCACGTCGGTGAAGATCACGTCGGGCTTGGTCAGCTTGATCTTGTTGATCACCGAATTGAACTGGGTACTGCCGAGCGCGTAATATTCCTCGCCGACGACCTTGCCCTTCAGCACGTTCTCGACGTGCTTGCGCGCGATCTTGTTCGAGGTGCGCGGCCAGATGTAGTCCGAACCGATGAAGAAGAACGATTTGGCGCCCTTCTCCTTGGCGATCCAGTTCAACCCGGCGAGAATCTGCTGGGTGGCTTCCTGGCCCGTGTAGATGACGTTCTTGGACTGCTCGAGGCCTTCATAGAAGGTCGGGTAATAGAGCATGCCGTTGTACTGCTCGACCACCGGCAGCACCGCCTTGCGCGAGGCCGAGGTCCAGCAGCCCATGATCGCCGCGACCTTGTCGTTGACAAGCAGCTTCTTGGCCTTTTCCGCAAATGTCGGCCAGTCGCTGGCGCCGTCTTCCTGGATGAATTTGATCTTGCGCCCGAGCACGCCGCCCGCGGCGTTGATCTGTTCGATCGCGAGCTTCTCAGCCTGGATCGAGCCGGTCTCCGAGATCGCCATCGTGCCGGTGGCGGAGTGCAGAATGCCGACGGTGACCTCGGTGTCCGTGACCGCGAGCCCGGTGGTGTTGACCATGGCGGTTGCCGGACCTGCCCCGAATGAAGGCCGCGGAAGCATCGAAGCGAGCGGGAGCGCCGCCGCGCCCATCAGCAGTTTGCGGCGAAGCGGCGACTGCAAGCCCTTGTTTGGTTCGTCTGACATGAGCACCCCATTTTTTTGTTCGAGAACGCGCCTATTGGTGAGGCGAGGATGCCCAGAATTGTGCACTGCACAGATACGTGGGATTGCGTATATTGCACCGCAAAATTACGACGTAGGTTTTGGTACGGACTTTGCTGGGCCAGGCGGGGTCGCTGAACTGGGCAGGAGCAGCAAAAGTGGCAGGGCGGCAGCGGATAGACCGCGTCAGGCGCCAATATAACCAATGGGTCGCCAACCAGACGCTGGAAGACTACGCGCTGCGCTTCACCGCCAAGAGCGCGAGGCGCTGGTCCGCCGCCCGCGTCGCCAACACCGCGCTCGGCGCGATCTCCTTTCTGGCGCTGGAAGCGATCGGCGGCACGATTACGCTGAATTACGGCGCCACCAACGCCACCATTGCCATTCTGGTGGTCAGCGTCATCATCTTCTTCTGCGGCCTGCCGATTGCCTATCATGCCGCCAAATGCGGCATCGATATCGATCTGCTGACCCGCGGCGCCGGCTTCGGCTATATCGGCTCGACCATCACCTCGCTGATCTACGCCTCCTTCACCTTTATCTTCTTTGCCATCGAGGCGGTCATCCTCGCATCCGCGCTGGAGATGTGCTTCGGCATCCCGCGGCCGGTCGGCTATCTCATCAGCGCCGTCGTCATCATTCCGCTGGTGACCTACGGCATCACGCTGATCAGCCGCTTCCAACTGTGGACGCAGCCGATCTGGATCATCCTGCACATCCTCCCCTTCGTCGCGATCGCCTACGCCAATCCGCATTCGTTTACGGAGTGGCGCAAATTTGCCGGCGAGCATGGCGATGCTAGCGGTCACCTCGATCTCCTGCTGTTCGGCACCGCCGCCTCGGTGGTGTTCTCGCTGGTGGCGCAGATCGGCGAACAGGTCGACTTCCTGCGGTTTCTGCCGCGCGACCGCCGTACCTCGCGGACATCGTGGTGGATTTCGCTGCTGATCGCGGGGCCCGGCTGGATCATCTTCGGCGCGCTCAAGCTGCTGTTGGGTTCGTTTCTCGCCTTCTTCGCGTTGAGCCACGGGCTCTCCAATGAGCAGGCAGCCGAGCCCGCACAGATGTATCTTGAGGCGTTCCGCTACGTGCTGTCGCAGCCGGACATGGCGCTGGCGCTGACCGGCAGCTTCGTCATTCTCTCGCAGATCAAGATCAACGTCACCAACGCCTATGCCGGCTCGATCGCCTGGTCGAACTTCTTCTCGCGGCTGACCCACAGCCATCCCGGCCGCGTGGTATGGCTGGTCTTCAACGTGCTTGTCGCGCTGCTGTTGATGGAAATCGGCGTCTACAAGGCGCTAGAGCAGACGCTCGCGCTTTATTCCAACGTGGCGATTGCCTGGGTCGGCGCGCTGGTTGCCGATCTCGTCATCAACAAGCCGCTGGGCCTGCGGCCACAGCATATCGAGTTCAAGCGCGCGCATCTCTGCGACATCAATCCGGTCGGCGTCGGCGCCATGACGATTGCGACCATCGTCTCGATCTCGGCGTTCTACGGCCTGTTCGGGCCGACGGCGAAGGCGCTCTCCGCTTTCGTGGCGCTCGCGGCCGCCTTTGTCGCCGCACCGCTGATCGCATGGGCGACTGACGGCAAATACTACATCGCGCGCAAGCCGAAACGGAGCTGGCAGAACATCGAGCAGATCCAGTGCTGCATCTGCGAGCATTCGTTCGAGCCGGAGGATATGGCCTCGTGCCCGGCCTATGCCGGGCCGATCTGTTCACTGTGCTGCTCGCTCGACGCGCGCTGCCATGATCTCTGCAAGCCACATGCACGCGCCGGCGCGCAGGTCTCGGACCTGCTCGGAAAACTGTTGCCAGAGGCGATCTACACGCGGATCAACTCGCAGGTAGGGCATTATCTCGGCGTGTTCGCGGTGTCCGCCGGTCTCGTCGGGCTGACGCTGGGGCTGATCTATTTGCAGAGTTCGGCAACGCTGCCTGTCGACAATGTCCAGCTATCCGATGTGCTGTGGAAAGTGTTCTTCGCGCTCACCATCATCATCGGCGTGGTGGCGTGGCTGTTCGTGCTGGCGCAGCAAAGCCGTCGCGCGGCGGAAGCGGAGACGCGGCGGCAGACCGCGCTCCTGATCCAGGAAATCGACGCGCACAAGCGCACCGATGCCGAGTTGCAGCGCGCCAAGGAAGTGGCGGAGTCCGCCAACCTCGCCAAGAGCCGCTATGTCGTCGGCCTGAGCCACGAACTGCGCTCGCCGCTCAATGCCATTAGCGGCTATGCGCAGTTGCTGGAACAGGACTTAAGCCTCGCCACCAAGCCGCGCGACCAGGTGCGCGTAGTTCGCCGCAGCGCCGATCACCTCTCCGGGCTGATCGACGGCATTCTCGATATTTCAAAGATCGAGGCCGGCCGGCTCTATTTGTCGCGCGACGAGGTGCCTCTCAGCGAGTTTCTCGACCAGCTCGTCGGCATGTTTCGCGTTCAGGCCGCCGCCAAGGGCATCGATTTTGTGTTCAAGCGGCCATCGGTTCTGCCCGCCGTGGTCTATGCCGACGAGAAGCGGCTGCGGCAGGTTCTGATCAACCTGTTGTCGAATGCGCTGAAGTTCACGCACACAGGCAGCGTGCAGTTCGTCGTGCACTACCGCAGCCCCGTCGCCGAGTTCGAGATCATCGATACCGGGCCCGGCATCCAGGCTGACGATCTCGAGCGCATCTTTGCCCCCTTCGAGCGCGGCGCGCTTGGCGTGTCGCAGCCGCAGACCGGCACCGGGCTCGGGCTGACCATCAGTCGCCTGCTCGCCGGCGTGATGGGCGGCGACATCAAGGTGACCAGCGAAGTCGGCGCCGGCAGTACCTTTCGTGTGAAACTCCTGCTGTCGGAGGTGACCAATCCGACGCGGATCGTGCCGGTGGAGGCGCCGATCTTCGGCTATCACGGCCCGCGCAAGACGATCTTGATCACCGACGACGATCCGACCCACCGCGACCTGCTGCGCGAGGTGCTGGCGCCGCTCGGCTTCATCCTGCTCAGCGCGCCTGATGGCCCCGGTTGTCTGGCGCTGGCGCAGCACTGCCGGCCCGATCTGTTTCTATTGGATATCTCGATGGCTGGCATGGACGGGTGGACCGTGGCGGAGACGCTGCGCGCCAGCGGCCATCACCAGGCCCGTATCCTGATGGTGTCGGCAAGCGCACTGGAAGCGCATGGTGCGCCGCTGGCGCAGCCGTTCCACGACGGTTACCTGATGAAGCCGATCGATATTCCGCGATTGCTCGCGACAATCAGGCAATTGCTCAAGATCGACTGGCAGTACGAGGCCGAGCAGCCCGCCCTGCCGCGCTGGAAACCGGATACCGGCTCGCGGCCGCCGGTGAAGCATGTCGAGGAGCTGATCAGTCTGGGACGGCTCGGCTATGTCAGAGCCATCCAGGTCAAGCTCGACGAGATCGGGAACGAGTACCCCGAGCACGCCGACTTCGTGGCACAAATGCGTGGTTTGATCGACCGCTTCGATCTCGACGAGTACATGGCGACCCTGAAAGCCCTGCACAGCCATGATCATTGAATCGAGAAAGCGCGACGTTGCCCTCGTCGTCGACGATTCGCCGGAGACGCTGCGGCTATTGACCGATGCACTTGACGGCGCGGGCATGACCGTGATGGTCGCGCTCGACGGCGCCTCCGCGATGCGGATCGTCGACCAGATCACGCCCGACATCGTGCTGCTCGACGCGGTCATGCCGGGCATGGACGGGTTCGAGACCTGCCGACGGCTGAAGCGCGACGCCGGCCTCGATCATGTGCCGATCATCTTCATGACGGGGCTGGCCGAAACCGAGCACATCGTGCGCGGGCTGGAGGCCGGCGGCGTCGACTATGTGACAAAGCCCATTGCGGTCGAGGAGATGCTGGCGCGGATCCGCGTTCACCTCGCCAATGCCCGCCTGACCCAGAGCGCACGCGCCGCGCTCGATGTTTCCGGCCGCTATCTGCTTGCCGTCAACAATGCGGGCAAGATCATGTGGGCGACGCCGCAGGCGCAGAAGCTCTTGTCGGATGCGCTGGCCGGTGAAGGCAACGATGTGGTGCTGCCGGATCCGATCCCGCAATGGCTGGAACAGGCGCGCAAGGGCAAGGCGGCATCGAAGGCCACCGCGATCGCGCCACTTCCCGGCAACGAGCAGCTCCGGCTGCAATATATGGGGCAGCTCGGCGCGAACGAATTCCTGCTGCGGCTGGCGAAAGATTCCGGCGCCGAAGCGCCGGCGGAATTCTCCAGCGAGCTGGGGCTGACCACGCGCGAGGGCGAGGTGCTGTCATGGCTGTCCAAGGGCAAGACCAACCGCGACATCGCGCAGATCCTGGGCCTCTCGCCGCGCACCGTCGACAAGCACCTGGAGCAGATCTACGCCAAACTCGGCGTCGAGAACCGCACCGCGGCCGCCGCGATCGCGGTGAATGCGAGGAACAGGAAGGGGTGAGAGACTAGCGCCGCTGCCTCTCCCTCTCCCCGCGCTTGCGGGGAGAGGGTTGGGGTGAGGGGCTGCCTCCGCGAACAAACCGGAAGACCTTCTCGTGGAGAGAGCCCCTCGCCCCGACCCTCTCCCCGCAAGCGCAGGAGAGGGAGAGGAGCCGTCCTCACTCCGCGGCTTGCGGCTTGCCGTAGGCCTCGGAGATCATGTGGCCGGACAACGTGCCGTAGGCCGCGGTCCAGGCGGCGGCGACCTCCGGCGTCCAGGCATCGCCCAGACCTTTCTCCAGCGTCCACAACAGCGCCACTGGATAATGTTCCGGCTTGGCACCGTAGCTGACATGACGCGTGGCGAGCGCGCTTGCCGCCGGCAGAATGGATTGAAGGTTGGAGAGACCGTTAACGACCACGGCCAGCGTGGCCATCAACTTCTTGCGCTGCTCGGTCATGTCAGAAGGAAACATCGCCTTGACTGATGGCGCTATCTCGAACAGGCGATCATAGAAGATCACCGCGGCCTGTTCCGAAATCGAAGCAACCTTGGAAAAACTGTCCTGGATGAGCTTGACTTGTTCGGGTGTCATCCGTGCCTCCTTGCACGTTGCCTCCCTCGCCGCGCCGTTGCGGCGAGATGAAGATTGGCCGAGAGCAGAAAGCCCTAAGCCGCCTCGACGAAGCGATGCCGCTCGTAGAGGAATTCGAGCACCCGCTGCCGGCACTTGAGATAGCCAGGGCTGGTCGCGAGCTCGAGCCGCTTCCGCGGCCGCGCCAGCGGCACTTCCAGCACCTCGCCGATCCGCGCGCTTGGGCCGTTGGTCATCATCACGATGCGGTCCGACAGCAGCACGGCCTCGTCGACGTCATGGGTGATCATCAGGATGGTGTTGCCGAGCTTCTGATGCAGTGCCATCACCGAATCCTGCAGATGCGCCCGCGTCAGCGCATCGAGCGCGCCGAACGGCTCGTCGAGCAACAGCACCTTCGGCTCCATGGCGAGCGCGCGAGCAATGCCGACACGCTGCTTCATGCCGCCGGAAATTTCGCTCGGACGCTTGTCCTTGGCATGCGCCATCTGCACGAGGTTGAGGTTGTGCATCACCCAGGCGGCGCGCTCGGCCCGTGTCTTGGTCGAGGCGAACACCTTGTCGACGCCGAGCTTGACGTTTTCATAGACCGTCAGCCAGGGCAGCAGGCTGTGGTTCTGGAACACCACTGCGCGATCCGGTCCCGGCGAATTGACCTCGCGGTTTTCCAACAGCACGCCGCCATTGGTGGCGCCGGTGAGACCGGCCACGATGTTGAGCAGCGTGGACTTGCCGCAGCCGGAATGGCCGATGATCGAGACGTACTCGCCCTTCCCGATCGTCAGGCTGATGTCCTTCAGCACGTCGGTCGTGGCGTTGCCGCGGGTGAAGGTCTTGTCGATGTGATCGAGCTTCAAATAGGCCTGCATGACATGCTCCTTCAGTTCAGCGCGGTGCCGCGGGTCACGATCTTGGCCAAGCCCGCGATCAAGCGGTCGAGCACGAAGCCGATGATGCCGACATAGAACAGCGCCAGGATGATTTCGCTGATGTGCGAGGAGTTCCAGGCGTCCCAGATGAAGAAGCCGATGCCGACGCCGCCAATCAGCATTTCGGCGGCGACGATCGCCAGCCACGACAGGCCGATGCCGATGCGAAGGCCGGTGAAAATGTAGGGCGCCGCCGCGGGGATCATGATCTTGGAGAAGAACTCCACCGGATTGAGCTGCACGACGGCCGCGACATTGCGATAATCCTGCGGGATGTTGCGGATACCGACTGCGGTGTTGATGATGATCGGCCATACCGAGGTGATGAAGATGACGAAGATCGCCGACGGCTGGCCGTCACGGAACGCGGCGAGCGACAGCGGCAGCCAGGCCAGCGGCGGAATGGTGCGCAGCACCTGGAACAACGGATCGAGCCCGCGCATCGCCCATACCGACTGCCCAACCAGTGTGCCGAGCGCGACGCCGACGACGGCGGCGATCGAATAGCCATATGCGACACGCTGCAGCGAGGCGGACAAATGCCAGAACAGGCCCTTGTCGATACCGCCATTGTCGAAGAACGGATCGAAGATCAGCTCCTTGGTGTCCTTGAAGACGCGCGACGGCGGCGGCAGGGTCGAGCCGGTGCGGCGGCAGACCAACTCCCAGAACAGCATCAAGAGCGCGAGAACGATCAGCGGCGGCACGACGCGCGCCGCGATCTCCTTTGTCATCTTGACGTATTTCTCGGCGCGCGGCGCCGGCTTGGGCGTCATCGTCACCACCGGCGCCGCAGCGGTCGGCGAAGCGGTCGGAATGGCAACGGCGGTGGCTTCAGCTTTGATCGCAGGCATCGACATCGAAATTCTATCTCCGTGTTCAAAAGGCGGGCCACCCGCTCCTCGACGGCCGGCCCGAGTTTGATCAGACATCAACACGCTTAATTGAAAGGGATTTCAGATACGCAGCCGGGTTTTCCGGATCGAACACCTTGCCATCGAAGAAGGTCTCCTTGCCGCGCGAGGTCGAGGCCGGAATGTCGGATGCGGCGACGCCGAGCGTCTTGGCCGCCTCGCGCCACATGTCCTCGCGGTTGACCTTGGCGATCAGCGCCTTGCCGTCGAACCCGGCTTCATATTTGCCCCAGCGGATGTCCTCGGTGATGAACCAGAGATCGTGGCTCTGGAACGGATAGGAGGCGTGATCGCGCCAGTACTTCATGATGTGCGGCGAGTTCTCGACGACCTTGCCGGGAATGCCGTAGTCGAACTTGCCCGCCGAACGGTCATAGACGTCGTCGACCGGGCAGTTCATCCACTGCCGCTTGCCCATGATGGCGGCCAGCTCTTTCTTGTTCTCGGCCTTGTCGGCCCATTGCTGCGCCTCCATCACCGCCATCAGGATCGCGTTGGCCGCTTTCGGATATTTGTCGACCCAGGCAGCACGCATGCCGAGCGATTTCTCGGGATGCTTGTTCCAGAGTTCGCCGGTGTTGACCGCGGTGTAGCCGATGCCCTGGTTGATGAGCTGCAAATTCCAGGGCTCACCGACGCAGAAGCAGTCCATGGTGCCGACCTTCATGTTGGCGACCATCTGCGGCGGCGGCACGACGATGGTCTCGATGTCCTTGTCGGGATCGATACCGCCGGCGGCGAGCCAATAGCGGATCCAGAGATCATGGGTGCCGCCGGGAAAGGTCATCGCGGCCTTTACCGCCTTGCCCGACGCCTTCTTCTTTTCCAGGGCCGCCTTGAAGGGCGACGCGTCAACGCCGAGCTTCAGATCGGCATATTCCTTCGCGACCGAAATGCACTGACTGTCGAGATTGAGCCGCGCCAGGATGTACATCGGCGTCGGCTGATTGTTCTGCGTCACCTTGCCGGCCGAGATCAGGTACGGCATCGGCGTCAGGATATGCGCGCCGTCGATGCCGTTGCCTTCACTGCCGAGCACGAGGTTGTCGCGGGTGGTGCCCCATGACGCCTGCTTGGCGACTTCGACGTCGGGCATGCCGTGCTTGGCGAAAAATCCCTTGTCCTTGGCGACAAAGAGCGGACCCGCGTCGCTCAGCGCAATGAACCCGAGCGTTGCCTTGGTCACTTCCGGCCCCGCGCCTTGCGCAAATGCGCCGGCCGGGAAATTCAGCTTGGCCGCGGCCAGCAAGGCCGCCGTGCCGCCCGTCGCCTTCAGGATCTGGCGGCGGCTGAAACCACGTGAGGTCGGATGGGTGGGCTTCGTCATTGGTATCTCTATCCTTCGTTGGAAATGGGCCGTCCGACTGGGTCACCGCGCGAGGCGCAGGAAGGCGCGTTCCAGGGAGGCCCCGGAGTGCGGCGTCACAATTCGGATGAGTGGTCTCAAGGGACGGCATCAATGGCGTCAGCACTAGCTATTCAAGCATCGTGCCAAGCCCGTCGTGGCGCATAATGGCGAGCAATATCAATGAGATATAAATCTATCGTCTTAAAAATAGGCAGCGGTCAGGAACCAGTCACAGCATGCCAAACTTGCGATTCGCCCAATCCTTGTGCGGCGCACAAGGATTGGGCAAGCCGTAAGCGCGCGGCCTCAGGCGTTCTCGGCAGTCTTCGCCATCATCGGTTTTGGCGCGTTTCCATCTCCCGGCTTCATCCGGAATTCGTAGGTCATCAGGTGCCAGGGGCCGGCGGCCGGCTTACCGTCCGGCATCGTTGAATCGGTGCGTCGTTCAATCTTCGCCACCAGCTCATCCTTGACCCCGAATACCACGTCGGAATCGAGATATTTGTCGCCATCCATGAAGACATGCGTGATCAGCGGCTGGTAGCCGGGCGCATCGACCAGGAAATGCACATGCGCCGGCCGCATCGGATGGCGGCGCGTCTGCAGGATCATCTCGCCGACGGGACCATCGGTCGGAATCGGATAACTGCACGGCAGGATGGTGCGGAAGAAGAACCTGCCATCGGCATCTGTGATGAAGCGCGCCCGCGACGACGGCCCCTGCGCGGCATAAGTGGGCTTTTGCGAGTCATAGAAGCCGTCACCATCGGCGTGCCAGACGTCTACCGGCACGTTCGCCAGCGGCTTGCCCTTGAGGTCGGTGACGCGGCTTTGCACGAACATTCGCTCGCCAGCCAGCTCGGCGGAGATATCCGTGCCATGCGGCGCCACCTTGTGCTCGCCGACATAGAACGGGCCGAGCACCGTCGTCTCGGTGGCACCCTCGCGCTCCCTGTGGTTCACGGCGTCAACCAGCATCGACACGCCGAGCACGTCGGAGAGCAGAATGAACTCCTGCCGGATCGGGGTGCACTTCTGGCCGGTCCGGGTCAGGAAGTCGATCGCATATTCCCACTCCTCGAAGGTGAGATCGGTCCTGCGGACATAGTCGTGCAGCGATTTCACCAGTTCCTGCAGCAGGAATTTGGCGCGCGGATCAGGCGTGTCGTCGAAGCTGCGGATCACGGCGGCGGTCAGTTCGGTTTCACTGAATTGGCGCATTTTGCTGTCCTGCGGGATAGACCAAGGTTGGCGCGACCCTACACCACCGCCGCATTTCGGATAAGCAGGCCGGTTGGAACGGGATACACTTTTCGGCTATCAAAGCCCCATCGTCAGCCGGAGATCAGCGCCGATGTTAGCTCCTACCCCCGCCTCGCCCGAGCAAGCCGGAATGTCTAAGGCGGCGCTCGATCGCCTCGAAAATCACCTGAAGCAACGCTACATTGATGCCGGCCGCTTTCCCGGGACGCAGCTCCTGATCTACCGCCGCGGCAAGATCGTGCATTCGACCGCGCAGG
Organism: Bradyrhizobium archetypum; assembly: GCF_013114835.1. Classification (GTDB taxonomy): domain Bacteria; phylum Pseudomonadota; class Alphaproteobacteria; order Rhizobiales; family Xanthobacteraceae; genus Bradyrhizobium; species Bradyrhizobium archetypum. The sequence continues at coordinate 606,239 of NZ_JAAVLW010000001.1, forward strand.
GCTTTGCCGACGCCGAGCGCAAGGTGCCGGTCAAGGATGACACCATCTTCCGCATCTATTCGATGACCAAGCCGCTCACCTCCGTCGCCTTCATGATGCTGGTGGAGGAAGGCCGTGTCGCGCTCGACGAGCCCGTGCACAAATACATCCCGGCATGGAAGAATCTCGGCGTCTTCGTGGCCGGCACGCACCCGGCGTTCCTGACCCGCGCGCCGTCGCGGCCGATGCTGATCGTGGACCTGTTGCGGCACACGGCAGGCCTGACATACGGCTTCCAGCAGCGCAGCAATGTCGATGCCGCCTATCGCGAGAACAAGATCGGCGAAGTGGTCAAGGCCGGCACGCTGCACGGGATGATTGACGACCTCGCGAAAATCCCGCTGGAATTTTCGCCGGGCGAGGCCTGGAACTATTCCGTCGCCACCGACGTGATCGGCTATCTCATCGGCCTGATCAGCGGCAAGCCGTTCGAGCAATTTCTCAAGGAACGCATCCTCGATCCGCTCGGCATGAACGACACCGATTTCTTCGTGCCCAAGGGCAAGGCGCATCGTTTCGCCGCGTGTTATTCGGCAGATCCGCAGGGCGGCATGACGTTCCATGCCACCGAGCGCAAGGGCACGCTGACGCTGCAGGACGACCCGGCGACGAGTTCGTTCCTGGAGCCGCCCTCCTTCATCTCCGGCGGCGGCGGCCTGTGCTCGACCGCGGCCGATTATCTCACATTCTGCCGGGCGCTGCTCAACGGCGGCGAGCTCGGCGGCGTCCGCCTGCTGGGCCCGAAGACCTTGAAGCTGATGACGTCAAACCACCTGCCGGGCGGCGTGGACCTGCCGGCGATGTCGCGCTCGCTGTTTTCGGAAGCCGCCTATAACGGCATCGGCTTCGGTCTCGGCTTTGCCGTCACCATGAATCCGGCACAGACGCTGATCGCCGGCAGTCCCGGCGAATTCAACTGGGGCGGCGCGGCGACGACGTCATTCTTCATCGATCCCGCCGAAGAGCTGATCACCATCTTCATGACGCAGGTGTTGCCGTCGAGCGCCTATCCGCTGCGGCGCGAGCTGCGCACCATGGTGTACGCCGCCATCACCGACAGCAATCTCTAAGACCAGGCGTGATTCCGAGGCGATGCAAAAAGCATCGCCGGGACGGACTTACGGGAGGTTGAGAGGTTCCGCAGCACGAAGGCACGCACGCCGGAACCCGGCCGCTTTCGGAGAACGGTCCTACATCTTCCTAATATCCTTGGCGAAATTCGGCGGCTTCTCCTATGCTCGCCTCGATTGGGCCGATCCGGGGCTTGTGTTGCCGAAACTTTCACTGCCAGTGCGTCTCGTCCTTCTGGTTGCGGGAACTACGCTGCCGCTGATCCTTTTCGCGGCCGGCATCGTTCTTACCCATTACAAGCAGGACCGTCAGAACGCGACGCAACGCGTGCTTGAAACGGTTCGCAGCATCCGCCTCGTGCTCGATGCTGAGATACAGCGCATGACGGGTGCACTGCAGGTGCTCTCCCTGACCAACGCGTTGCGCGACGGCGATTTCAATGGATTCCGCCGTATTGCCCAAGGTTTCCTCGATCAGTACGGCGAAGGCGGCGTCGTGCTGGTCGCGGACCGCGACGGGCGCCAGGTGTTCTCATCGCTCACGTCGGACACCGCAAGCCTGCCACCGCGCAACAATCTCGCCATCGTGGACAGGGTATTCGCGGAAAAGAAGCCGGTCTATTCGAACCTGTTCTTCGGTGCCGTCAAGAAACGCCTGATCGTAACGGTCGAAGTGCCCGTCATCGTCGACGGCGAGGTTCTCTATGATATTTCCTTCAGTCCGCCGATCGAGATTTTCCAGGCGATGGTCGAGCAGCAGCGCCCGAGCAAGGACTGGACGATCTCGATCTTCGACGGCGAAGGCACCAATTTCGCGCGCGTGCCTAATCCGCACGAGACCATCGGCAAACGCGCGTCACCCTCGCTCTATGCCGAAATGTTCCAGACAAGCGAGGCCACCTTGCCGACGGTATCGCTCGAAGGCGTGCCGCTGATTACGAGCTTTGCCCGCTCCTCGCTCACCGGATGGACGGTTGCAGCCGGCATCGCCGAAAGCTCCCTCGTCGCGCCGCTTTGGCGCAACCTCGCGATCACCAGCGTGATGGGCGCCGTGCTGCTGATGGTCGGCCTCGCCTTTGCGGTGCGAATGGCAACCCAGATTGCCCGCGGCGAGATGCTGCACAATCTCCTGATCGAGGAGCTCAACCATCGCGTCAAGAACACGCTCGCGGTCCTGCAGTCGATCGCCACCCAGACCTTCCGCAGCGCGAGCCGCACCGAGCGCGAGAAATTCGAGGGAAGGCTCGGCGCGCTGGCGGAGGCGCACAATTTGCTGAGCCAGGAAAAATGGCAGGGCGCCGAGTTGCGGGAAGTCGTCGCGCGGGTGCTGCAGCCTTATCTGCTCAACAATCAGGAGCGGGTGCGGATGTTCGGGCCGCAGGTTCCGCTGTCGCCGCGGCTCGCCGTCGTGCTGTCGATGATCGTGCATGAGATCGCAACCAATGCCGCCAAATACGGCGCGCTATCCAACGACATCGGCACCATCGCGGTGGATTGGGAAATCCTGCAGGAAAGCGACGGTCGCAAGTTGCGGTTGATCTGGAGCGAGGCCGGCGGCCCGCCGGTCACGGCGCCGGTGCAGCGTGGTTTCGGCTCGCGGCTGATCGAGCGCAGCGCGCGTGACCAGCTTGGCGGCGAAGCAACCGTCGACTTCCTGCCGCGCGGCGTCGTCTATACGGTAAGCTGCGCCCTCGACAGGGAGGAATAGATCGACGGGAAGGTCGCTATCTGAGCATCTCCGGCACGATCAGGCGCGGCAGGAACAGCGAAACGCTGGGCCATATGATGACGGCGGCGAGCACCAGCAGCATCGGTATCAGCATGATCACCGTGTCTTTCAACGCGTAGCGTAGCCGCACACCCGCGATCGAGCAGGCGATCATCAGGCATAGCCCATAGGGCGGTGTCACCAGGCCGAACGCCAGCGACACGATCGAGATGATCGCAAACTGCACGGGGTGCAGGTCGACCGACTTTGCCAGCGGCTCCAGCACGGTGCCGACGATCACGATCGCCGGAATGGCGTCGAGAAAACAGCCGACGACGAGAAAGCAGAAGGCGATGAAGAAGCCCGCCGTGACCGTGCCCATGCCCCAGGTCGAAACATTCGCCAGCAGCTCCTGCGGGATCCTGTAGTAGGCGAGCAGCCAGCCGAACGCGCTTGCGGTGCCGACGCAGAACAGCGCGACACCGGCCAGCCGCCCGGTGTCGAGCAGCGCCTTATAGAGTTCGCGAACGCCGGTTTCACGATAGAAGAACGCGGAGAGCGCCACAGAGTAGAGCACTGCGACGCAGGCGGATTCGGTGGCGGTAAACCACCCGAGCAGGATGCCGCCGACGATAATGAACGGCGTCGTCAAGGCCGGTATCGATCGAAAGATGGCATAACCGATATCGGCCCAACTCGATTTCGGGTAAGTCGGATAGCCGCGGCGCACCGCGTAGACATGCACGGTTGCCATCTGCGCGCCTGCGATCAGGAGCCCGGGAACGATGCCGGCCAGATACATCGCTGCAATCGAGGTCGAGATCAGCCCACCCCATACGATCATCAGGATCGAGGGCGGGATGATGACGGCCAGCACCGCCGAGACTGCCGTGATAGCAATCGAAAACGAGAGGTCGTAGCCCTCCTTCGTCTGGGCATCGATGAAGATCTTGGACTGGCTTGCCGCGTCGGCGGTGGAAGAGCCGGAAATGCCGGCAAAGAACACGCTGAGCACGACGTTGATCTGCGCCAGCGACCCTGGCCAGTGCCCGACCATCGAGCGCGACAGCGCCACCAGGCGATCGGTAATGCCACCGATGCCCATCAGGTTGGCGGTCAACAGGAAGAACGGCACGGCGAGGAGGATGAAGGAGTTGTAGGCGTTGAAGGTCTCCTGCGCGAGCGTCATGATCGACAGCCGCGGCTCGATCAGGAGGATCGGTACACAGGCAAGGCCGAGCGCAAAAGCGACCGGCACGCGCACGATGAGCAGGCCAATGAAGACGCCGAACAGGACCAGCGCGGCCTCCCCGGCAGAAAGTACGTTACCGCTCATTGCTTTGCCCCAAGCAGAATTCGCGCTTCGTCGAGTATCTGTTCGCCCGCAAACACCATCCACGTCGCGCCGGCTACCGGCCATGCGACATGAATCAGCCAGAGCGGCAGATCGGCCAGTTCGGAGGTCCTGTTCCAGGCGAACCGTGTGAATTCCAAGCCAGCCCACACGAACACCAGTGCCATTGCCAGCACGCCGAGCCGCGCGAGAATTCGCACCAAAGCTTCGCTCCGACGCGACAGCGTAGGCCAGACGTCGACCTCGAAATGCTGTGCCTCCCTGATTCCGACCATGGCGCCGATCATGATGGTCCAGACGAACAGGAAGCGCGCCATCTCCTCGGTCCAGATGTAGGACGGAATGAACGGCGTGTAGCGCGAGATGATTTGCAATGTAACCGGAACGACCAGAATGCCGACGCAGGCCGCGAGCAGGATTTCCAGCAATTTGGCATAGGCCGCCGTTACGCGTCGCCACAGCGACGGGTTCGGCGGCATCGGTATTTCAGTCATCATGGCTCCGGGAGATAACGGTCACGGAATAAGGCAAGCCGCAGGGCCTGCCCCGACTTCCAGTCGCTCGGCGCGACTGTTCTTAAGCGACGTTGATCTTCTCGTAGATGGCTTCGGCCCCGATTTCCTTGGCGTAGGCAGCCATCACGGGGTCGGCCAGCTTCTTCATGGCGTCGCGCTCCTCGAAGGGGACGCGCTTGAGTTTGCCGGCCTTCTCCATCGTGTCGAGCTTGACGACCTCCTCGCTCGATTCCAGTTGGCGGCCGTAGTCGCCGGCTTCCTTGCCGGCCTTCATGATCGCGTCCTGCAGGTCCTTTGGCAAGGTCTTCAACGTCTTCACCGAGAAGCAGATCGGCCGGATCGACACCGCGTGCTGCGTCAGGCTTAGATGGGGCGCGACTTCGTAGAACTTCATCGCTTCGACACCGGCCGCCTCGTTCTCACCGGCAGCGATCACGCCGTTCTGGATGGCGTTGTAGATTTCGTTGTAGGCGATCACTGTCGGACTCATGCCCACCGCCGCAAATGTCTTCGACCAGATCGGCGCGCCCTGCACGCGCACCTTGAGGCCCTTGAGATCGGCGAGGTTCTTGAGCGGCTTGTTGGCAAAAATGTTGCGGACGCCGCCGCCGGCATAACCAATCAGAACCACCTCGGCCTTGGCCGCAACCTCGTCGGCGATCGGCGCCAGAATATTCGCTTCGACCACCTTGTTCATGTGCTCGATGCCCTTGAACACAAAGGGCGCGTCGATAAAGGGTGCGGCCTTGGCGAAAGTCGACATATGCGCCGGCGAAACGATGCCGTAGTCGACCGCCTTGCCCTGCGACATGTACTCGAAATACTGCTTTTCGAGGCCGAGCGATGAGTTGCGGTGCAGCGTGAAATTAATCGGCTTGCCGTAGTACTTCTTCACCAACTCTTCGAAGCGGAGCAGCGCCCTGTTGAACGCGTGATCGTCGTTGAACTGCACGGCCCCGTTGAGCGTGACAGGCGCCTGCGCCCGCAGAATCGATGGAAAGCCCAATGCGCCGGCAGCCGCCGTCGCACCAAGGCCAGCAAGTACAGCTCTTCGCTTCATGGCGCTCCTCCCCTGTAATGCCCGTCCCTTGTAAGCGGGACTTTGGGCCTGGCCGACGACACGGCCGCGACGCAAAGCGTATGCAAAACGGTGCGGCTGTGGAAGCCAATTTAAGCGGTGTCTTAAATAGTATCTTGGGAATAAGCCGCAGACGGCCGGGCGATCATGCGTGGCAGGCCGGCCCGGAGGCTCGGAAGTCGCTCGCAGCATAGAACCGACGCCCCGCAAAAGTTGCGCGATGTCGGATGCGCGGCCCGCTCCCGTCGAAGGTGCACAACACGTTCCCGTTCGCTGCGCAAATCGATTTGCAAGATTCCGATAGCCCGGGAAGGCGCAAGTTGCCGCAATTTCCCGGAACGCCTGATCCAGCAAGCCGGACTGAACTTTGCTGCATTTCATCAGGCATCAGCATGACGGAATTTCGCGCGGTGAGTGCCGGCAGCGCTGCGCGCGATTGCATCATAGAGGGGCGAAACCCCGTATAAACCCGGTGGTTGAGCGCGACATAGTAAGCATGCGGGCCAAAATCTGTGGCCTTTGAACTCGCGGTGGTTGTGGTTTGTCGAATATTTTGTCAAATGTAGGGGACGGGGTTTTTGCCACTACGCCCCGGGCGACGACAGCTTTAGGTAGTTGACGCCGCCGGTATCAGGATGCTTCCAATGCGTGCAGGCGTTTGGCTACCATCCTGCAATCTCTAGGATTCCCGTGCTGCTATACAACTCACGGATCCGGACTGACTTAGGCATGGCAAAATATGGATGAAACCCTGACCTACTTTTGCCAGGGTTTCCCGATTGAAGGACGGTAAAACCAGAATGAACAGCAGATCAGCAGCGAAAAAGATGAAGCAGCGCAGCGCCGGCAAACCCGATATCGAGTTGGGCAAGCGGATTCGCCTGCGGCGTGTAGAGCAGAAAATCTCTCAAGCGGAGCTTGGCGACAAACTCGGCGTCAGCTTCCAACAGGTGCAGAAGTACGAGAAGGGCGTCAACCGCGTCGGCGCTGCTCGTCTTCAGCAGATCGCTACCGCGCTCGATGTGCCGGTCACGTTCTTCTACGACGGCGACAGCAAAGCGCGCGAAGTCGAGAGCCTGCTCTTCCTCGACAGTGCCTTCAGCCTGCGGCTGTTGCGCGCCTACAGCAAGATCAAGGATCAGACCGTGCAGCGTCAGTTGGTGTCCTTGATGGAATCGATCGCCGCCAACGAGGGCTAGGCAATATCGCGCCTGGATCGCAGCACCGCGGACCCGATCATTCGACGCGAGAAATCGCCGGGTAGCCTGTTGCTGCGCTAGGCCTGATCTTGATCTGGCCGTGACAAGATCGGTTCGTCGCCATGGGAAATGGCGGAATCCGGCCGCTGCAAGAAGCCTGCGCGGCACGTTCCGGCGAATAGTCGCGGCTTCAGTTTCCGGAAAGTCTTCGGCATCGTCACGTCAATAACGCCACGCCATCACGCGCGTGAGATCCGGCCGTGCGCAACGATGGTACGCCCCTCCCCGCGCCCGCCTGACGCTTCCGTGCAACGGAAGATGCGACGATTGACCTCGGCGCGAAGCTTGTCCGACAATGGACAAGCCTCCCGATTGAAAGCCGCAAGCAATGCTCGATATTTCCAAATCAGCCGTTTCCCATGCCGATGGCAAGATCCTGCAAAGCGTCAGCGATGGCGTCGGCATCATCACCTTCAACAATCCCGACAAACGCAACGCGATGTCGCTCGAAATGTGGGAGGGGCTCGGGCATGCGCTGGCCAGCCTGCGCGACGATCCCGACGTTCGTGTCGTGATCCTGGTCGGCGCCGGTAACAAGGCCTTCGTCTCGGGCGCCGATATCAGCCAGTTTGAAAAGACCCGCCACAACGCGGCGGCGTCGGAGGAGTATTCAAAGCGCAGCGAGGCGCAGCGCGCGCTGCTGGCAAATTATCCGAAGCCGACGATTGCCTGCATCCGCGGCTTCTGCCTCGGCGGCGGCATGCAGGTCGCGATGCTCTCGGATATCCGGATCGCCTCCGATAACAGCCGGTTCGGCATTCCTGCCGCCAGGCTCGGCATCGCCTACGGCTATGACGGCCTGCGCCACTTGGTTTCGCTGGTCGGACCGTCCTGGGCGCGGCTCATCATGTACACGGGCATGCGGATTGAGGCGGCGGAAGCCTTGCGGATCGGACTGGTCGATCGCGTGCTGCCGGATGCGGAGTTGTGGGACGCCACCATGGAGATCGCGCGCACCATCTCCGGCAACGCGCCGCTTGCGATCAGGGCCGCCAAGATCACCATCGCCGAAGTGCTGAAGGATGAAAGCAATCGCGACATGGAGGCGATCAAGGCGATCGGCCGCGCCTGCATGGACAGCGAGGATTTTCGAGAGGGCCGAACGGCTTTCATGGAAAAACGCAAGCCGCACTTCAAGGGGAAGTAGCCCTTGGGGCTCTCTCCGCAGTCATCATCCGAAGGCGAAGGCGGATGATTCAGTATTCCAGAGACACCAATGGTCGAACCGAGAAGCCGCGGTGTACTGGATACCCCGCCGGAGCCTGTCATCGGGCGCGAGGTTCCGCGCGACCCGTTGGCGGGGTATGACGACGGTGGCGTACTGACACACAAGGCGACGATCAATATTCGCTCCTTGGTCATGCCCCCTACAACCCCGCCAGCACCGCCTTCGTCACATCCGCCGTGCCGCTGCTGCCGCCGAACTCCATCGGCTTGATTCCGTCCGCATAGGCTTTGTCGACCGCGCGCTCGATGCGTTCGCCGGCCTCAGCGGCGCTTTCGAGGCCGTGCTTCTCAGCCAGCCAGTCCAGCATCATCGCCGCTGACAGGATCATCGCGGTGGGGTTGGCCTTGCCCTGCCCCATGATGTCGGGCGCGGTGCCGTGGCACGGCTGGAACACGGCGTAGCGGTCGCCGATGTCAGCTGACGGCGCCATGCCGAGCCCGCCGATCAGGCCGGCGGCGAGGTCGGAGAGAATGTCGCCGAACATGTTCTCCGTCACCATCACGTCGAAATCCCAGGGGCGCTTCACCAGCATCAGCGAGCAGGCATCGACATAGACCCGGTCCGCCTTGACGTCCGGATGGCGCCTGGCGGCTTCATTGAACATCTCGCGAAAGAACGCGAAAGCCCTGAACACGTTGGCCTTGTCGACGCAGGTCAGGCCGCCATTCGCTCTGCCGCGCGCCTTGCGACGTTCGGCGAGCTTGAACGAATACTCGAACAGCCGTTCCGAGGTCCTCCGGGTAATGACGAGTGTTTCGCGTGCTTCAGTGTCCGTCACCACGCCCTTGCCCATCGAAGCGAACAGCCCTTCGGTCGATTCCCGGATCAAGACGAGGTCGATGCCGCGCGCATCCGCGCCGACGATTGGGCTCGGCACGCCCGGGATCAGCCGTGCCGGGCGCACCCCAGCATAGAGATCGAAATGGAAGCGCAGCTCGATCTGCGGCGCGATCTCGGTATTGTCGGGGTAGCGCACCGACGGCAGGCCGCAGGCGCCGAGCAGGATGGCATCCGCCTCCTCGCATAGCCGCACGGTGCTGTCGGGCATCGACTTGCCGGTCGCGAGATAGTTGTTGGCGCCCGCCGGCGCCTCGGTGAAGCGGAATTTCAGGTCCGACTTCGCCTCGACCCTACGCAGCACTTCCAGCGCCGGGGCCATCACTTCAGGGCCAATGCCATCGCCGCCGAGCACGGCGATGTGGAGGGCGTTATTTGCGGACATGGGGATTCCTTGAGAGACTAAGAAAGAAAGTAGCCGTCATTGCGAGCGAAGCGAAGCAATCCATTTCACGGCATAACGGACAGATGGATTGCTTCGTCGCTTCGCTCCTCGCAATGACGACGGCAACAAGCTACGGCGTCAGCACCGCACGGCCAACCAGTTTGCCTTTCTGCAAATCAGCCAGCGCTTCGTTGGCTTTCGCAAGCGGCATCCTCGTCACCGGGATTGGCGCGATCATCTTGTTGCGCACGAGTTCGAGCAATTCCTTGGTCTCGCGCAAGTTGCCGACATAGCTGCCCTGGATCGTGATCGCCTTGATCGGGATCAGCGGTAACGCAAAGGTCGCGCCGCCGCCGAACAGGCCGACGATAACGAGCTTGCCGCCCTTGGTGAGGCAATCGAAGCCAAGCTGCGTCGTCTGCGCGTTGCCGACGAGGTCGATCACGGCGCGAATGGGTTCGCCGGCCTTCTTCGCGAGTTGCTCCAGCGCATCCGGCGCCTTGCCATCGACGGTCGCGAGCGCGCCCGCGGCTTCCGCCGCCTCGCGCTTGCGCGCATCGATGTCGACGACGATAGCGCCCTTGCCGCCCATCGCCTTCAACAGCGACAGCGCCATCAGCCCGAGCCCGCCGGCGCCGAAAATGACGATCGGCGAGTTGAAGGCGAATTCGACCTTCTTCAGCGCGCTGTAGGTGGTGACGCCGGAACAGGCGTAGGGCGCCGCCGTAACCGGATCGAGGCCCTTCAGGTTCAGGAGGTACTTTGGGTTCGGTACGGTCATGTGGTCGGCATAGCCGCCGTCGCAATAGACGCCGAGCGAGTTGGGCTTGATGGCGCACATGTTCTCATCGCCGCCGACGCAGGTCGGGCACTTGCCGCAGCCGAGCCAGGGATAGACCAACGCGACGTCGCCGACCTTGAGATCGCCCTTGTCGGCCGCCGTCACGTCCGGCCCGAACGCCACGATCTCGCCGACCGTCTCGTGGCCCATTGTGCGCGGCAGCGACACGCCGCGGTCTTTTAGCGACAATGGCTTGCGGCCATGGCCGAGATCATAGCCGCCTTCCCAGATGTGAAGGTCGCTGTGGCAGACGCCGGCGGCTTTCACCTTGATCAGCACCTGCGTACCTGTCGGCTGCGGCGTCTCCTGCTCGACCTCTTTCAGGGGGGCATTGAACTCGGCGACCTGATAACTCTTCATCGCTTCTCTCCCGTCATTCTTGTTCTTGCACGCATTTCTTGAGGACAGACATTGCCACGTCTGCCCGATCGAGACAAACGCGGCTGGCTGTTCAGATCAGCGGATGATGGCACGCCGCGAACTGGCCGGGCGCGACGGCGCGAAGCTCCGGCACCTCCTTACTGCATTGCGCATCCGCGCGCGGGCAGCGGGTGCGAAACCGGCAGCCCGACGGCGGCGCGATCGGCGACGGCGGTTCCCCGACCGGTACTGATACGGCGGGGCGGATATCCGGATCGGGCACCGGGATCGCCTCGATCAGCAGCGCGGTATAGGGATGCGCCGGTCTTGCGAACAACTGCTCGGAGGGACCGACCTCGCAGAGCCGGCCGAGATACATCACCGCGACGCGGTCGCTGACCGCCTTCACCACGGCGAGATCGTGCGCGATGAACAGCAGCGTCAATCCGAACCGCCCCTTCATCTCCTCCAACAGATTGAGGATCTGGGCGCGGATCGAAACGTCGAGCGCGGAGACCGGCTCGTCGCAGACGATGAACTCCGGATTGAGAATGAGCGCCCGCGCGATGCAGATGCGCTGGCACTGCCCGCCGGAAAATTCGTGCGGCAGCCGCCCGACCACCAGCGCCGGATCGAGGCCGACGGCGCTGAGCACCTCGTAAACAAGTTCCCTGCGCTTCTCCGCGTCCTTGATGCCGGCGATCACCAGCGGCTCGGCGACGATGTCGCCGATCTTGCGGCGCGGGTTGAGAGAGGCGATCGGATCCTGGAAGATCAGTTGCACGCGGCGGCGCATCATCCGCAAGGCATCGCCCTGCATCGCCGTGAGATCGTGGCCGTCGAACAGCACCCGCCCCGAGGTCGGCCGGCGCAACTGCAGCACCGCGCGCCCCAGCGTCGATTTTCCGCAGCCGGATTCGCCGACCAGCCCCAGCGTCTCGCCGCGGGCGATCTGCAAGGAGACGCCGGACACGGCATGAACCGTCCTCTGACCGACCGGATATTCCACGACCAGATCATCGACGGCGAGCAGCGGTTCGCTAGGTGGCACGGCTTGCTGCATCATGCGCCGGCCTCGGCATGGACTTCGATCGGATAGAAGCAGGCGTATTGATGCTCGCGGGACTCGGCTTCCGTCAATGCCGGCTTCTCGTTTTTGCAGCGGGCCGCCGCATAGCGGCAGCGCGGCGAGAACGAGCACCCCTGCAACGGCCGGGTCGGATCGGGCGGGCGCCCCGATATCGCGGGCAACGGCGTGTGGGGCGCGGCATCGAGCTTGGGCAGCGCCGCCAGCAGCGCTTCGGTATAAGGCATCCGCATTTTCTTGAACAAGGCGGGCGTCGGCGCGCGCTCGACCACGCGGCCGGCATACATCACGGCGACGTCATCGGTGCGGCCGGCGACGACGCCGAGATCATGGGTGATGATGATCATCGCCATGTGCCGGCGGCGCTGCTCGCGCGCCAGTAGATCGAGGATCTGCGCCTGGATCGTGACGTCGAGCGCGGTGGTCGGCTCGTCGGCAATCAGGAGTTTCGGTTCGCACGACAGCGCGATCGCAATCGCAACCCGCTGCCGCATGCCGCCGGAAAGCTGGTGCGGATACTGCCCCAGCCGCTGCTCGGGCGCGGGGATGCCAACCGCCGTGAGCAGTTCGACGCTGCGTCTGGAAGCAGTGGCATCATCCAGTTCGAGATGCTCCTGCAGCGTCTCGATCAACTGGGTGCCAATCGTGAGCACGGGATTGAGCGAGGTCATCGGATCCTGAAATACCACTGCCAGCGAGCGGCCGCGAAGCCGGCGCAGCCTCTCCGCCGGAAGCTGGAACAGATCCTGCCCGTCGAACATTACGCGGCCGGAGAGCTTTGCCTTCTTCGGCAGCAATTGCAGGATCGCGCGCGACAGCATTGTCTTGCCGCAACCGGATTCGCCGACGATGCCGAGCGTTTGCCCCGCCCCTACCGTAAGGTTCACCCGATCCACCGCGCGCAGATTGCCGCGCGGGGTCGGCAGGTCGACGGTGACGTCTTCGACGGAAAGCAAGGTGTTCCCGCTCACAGCGCGCCCTGACGTGGATCGGTCAGCGCGCGCAGCGCGTCGCCGATGAGATTGAAGGACAATACGGTCAGGAACATCGCAATCGCCGGAAAGAAAGCGAGCCGCGGCGCGATTTCGAGGCTCTCACGCCCCTCCCCGATCATGCTGCCCCAGCTCGAGATCGGCGGCGGCACGCCGAGCCCCAGGAAAGACAAGGCGCCTTCGACCACGATGAGAACTGCAATGCCGAGCAGGAAGAACGCCAACAGCGGCAACATGACATTGGGCAAGAGTTCGCGCAGCAGGATGCGCGCATGCGTCGCCCCCAACGCCTGGGCCGCGATCACGAATTCACGCCGCGCCAGCGTGAGCGTCGCCGCCCGCGCCACGCGCATAAAGGCGGGAACGCTGAGCACACCGAGAATGCAAGTAAGATAGAAGATCGATTGCCCGAGAAAGGCGGTCACGGCCAGCGCCAGGATCAAAGGCGGAAACGCCAGCAGCACATCCATGCTGCCGACCACCATCGTTTCGAACCGGCCACGGAAATAGCCCGCGAGCATGCCAAGTGCGCCGCCGATGATGAGCCCAATCACCGACGCGCATATCCCGACCACCAGCGATATCCGCGCCCCGTAGATCAACCGTGATAGCTCGTCGCGGCCAAGGCCGTCGGTCCCCAACCAATGCTCCGCGGAGATCGGCGCGCGCCGCTCCAGCATGTCCATGTCGGTCGGGCTCGGCAGCGGCAGCACGGGCGCAAGGATCGCGACCGCGAACATGAAAATCATCCAGCCCACCGCCATCCAGAACAGCAGCCCCAACCGCCGTCCGCGCTTGGCAGGTTGCGCCGTGGCATCCTCGTCGAGCGTGAGTTCAAGCGTGGCCATGACGGATCCTGGGATCGAGGACGGCGTAGAGCAGGTCGACGATGAAGTTCATGATGACGAAGCCGGCGGCGACCAGCAGCACGACGCCCTGCAGGATGATGAGGTCACGGGTGTAGATGGCGCCAACCAAGAGCCGGCCGATCCCCGGCAACGCGAAGATCGTCTCCACAATGACCGCGCCGCCGATCAACCGACCGATATTGATGCCGGTGATCGTGATCAGCGTGAGCGACGAGGGCTTGAGAGCGTGCACGAACAGGATGCGCGACGCCTTTAACCCCTTGGCTTTTGCCAGCGCGATATAGTCTTCCTGCAGGGTCGCGATCATATCGGAGCGCAATACGCGCATGATCCCCGGCCATTCGGCGAGCGCCAGCGTCAGTGCAGGCAGCACCATGAAGCGTAAATTCGCGACGGGATCTTCCGCCAACGGGACGTAACCTGTCGCCGGCAACCAGCGCAGCTCCACCGCGAACAGATAGATCAAAAGGATCGCCGACAGGAAGGCCGGCACCGAAAGCATGGCAAACGCGCTGCCGGTCATGAAGCGGTCGAAAGCGCCACCACTGCGGGCGGCGCAGACGATGGCAAGGGGCACGCCGATGACGAGACCCATGACCTCGGCCAGGATCATCAGCTCGAACGATACCGGAAGACGCTCGGTCACCGCCTGCAACACGGTTTGCCCGGTGCGGAATGACCGGCCGAAATCGCCCTGCAGGATGTTACCGAGCCAACCGAAGTAACGGATCCAGATCGGTTGATCGAGCCCCATGTCGCGACGCAAGGCAGCAACGTTCTCCGGCGTCGCCTGATCGCCAAGGATCACGTAGGCGAGATCGCCGGGCAGCAGCGACGCGATGAAGAAGGTCAACAGCGATACTGCGATCAGGACCGGTATCAGGTACAACAGCCTACGCGCGACAAACAGCAGCATGGAAGATTATTCCAGCCAGATCCCGGAGACGTCCACCACCCCGCTGTACATCTTGGGCAAGCCCTTTAGCTTGGCGCTCGACAGCGCGTAATACGTGTTCTGGAATGTCCAGAACCAGATCGCTTCCTTGTTGATGATACGGCTGATTGCGCAATAGTCCTCGATGCGCTTGTTCTGGTCGGCGGTGACGCGCGCGCGCTCGAGCAGCTTGTCGAGTTCGGGATTGGAATAATTGGCGAGCGCAACCGGGCTGCCGGTACGGAAATTGGCATACATCTGAATGTCAGGATCGGCGAGATCGATGATTCGCCAGGGCGTCAGTTGAAACTGGCGCATGAAGGCACGCGGCGGAATGGTGGCCTGATCGACCTGCTCTATCTCCATGGTGGCACCAGCCCGCTTCCAGAACTGTTGCAACACCTGGCCAACGGTGCGTCCACGCGGCGTTGCCGTGACGAGCATCTTGAATTCGACGGGCTTACCATATTCCTTGATCAGCGCCTTGGCCTTTTCCAGGTCCTCGGGAAGCGCACCATCGTCCTTGCATTTGACCCAGGAGCCGTCGCCGTAAGGGTTGCTGGCAGGTCTTGCAAGACCATTGGTGATCGCTTGAGACATCTTCTTGCGGTCGAGCGCCATCACCAGCGCCTGGCGAACACGCACGTCGTCGAACGGTGCGACCTTGGTGTTGAAGGCATAGACCTGCGCGCCGGACCCAACATAGGTGTGCACGGCCAATTTCGGGTCCTTCTGCGCCTTTATGATATTGTCGGCGTCGTATTCATCGTCCCAAATGATGTCGGCCTCACCCGATTGCAGGCTGGCGAAGCGCGACTGCGCGTCCGGCAGCGGCTTCAATGTGATACGGTCGAGATAGGGCCGGCCCTTGTTCCAATAGTCGGGATTTTTCTCAAGCACCATGCGGTCGCCCGCACTCCATGACTTCAGGATATAGGGACCGGTGCCAACGGGATTGCGGTTGTAGTCATCGCCCTTGGTCTTCCACGCGGTTGGCGATTGCACTGAATTGTTGGCGCTTGCAAAGCTCACAAGCGCCGGCATGTTTACCTGTGGATCATTCAGGTTGTAGACCACCGTCAGCTCGTCGGGCGCCTGCACGTTGTTGACATAGGCGATGTAAAAGGCGCAGCGGCATTTGTTGGCAGGGTCTTTCTGCCGATCGAAATTTTCCTTGACCGCTTGGGCGTTGAAAGGCGTGCCGTCGTGGAATTTAACACCGGGTCGTAGCTTGAAGGTCCAGGTCTTGAAGTCCTCGGAAGGAGTCCAGGACAGCGCAAGTTTCGGTTGCACAGCGCCCTTGTCGTCCAGAGACGTCAGCGTATCGAAAATTGCCGCTGCTGCACTTCCGGCCGAAGTATCAAACACGCCGACCTTCAGCGGATCGAAGCCGGGAATATCGAGTTCAAGGCCGAAGGTAATGCTGCCGCCCGCCTTCTGCGCGCTGGCGGGCATTGCCGACAACGCCGCGCCAAATCCCGCCACAAGAAATATTCGCGCGAGCGCGCTCGAACGGATCGCCGCTGCCATTGATGTTCCCTCCGATGTGTCGTTCGTCCGGTGTTCCGGATCGTCGATGGCTGCCCGCGAGATTGTCCGGAAACGCAGTCGCGGGCAAGGCCGTTCACACGCGGCGGGTGAAAAGCCGCAGGTTGATGTTTCGCTACGCGGATCGCGCCGTCAGCCGCGCGCAGTAACTTGTTCCTGACCGGCAAAGGACGCGATCTCATCCTCCGACAGACCGGTCTCCTTCAGATAGGCGCGCGTATGCTCGCCGAGCGTCGACATCCGTTTTGCCGCCGACACTTTCGCGCCCGACATGCGGAACGGCAGATTGAGCACCTTGAAGGTGCCGCCGCCGTCTTCGACCTCGGCCAACGCGCCGCGATGGGCGATCTGCGGATCGCGCAACGCTTCGGCGACGGTGCGGTAGGCTGATGACGGCACGCCCTCCGCATTCAGCGCGGCGAGACATTGCGCCGTTGTCACGGTACGCGACCACGCCTCCACGCCTTCCATCAGGCTCACCCAGTTTTCCCGCCGATCGGAATATTTCGCAAAGCGCGGATCGCTCACCCACTCGGGATGACCGATCACCTGCATCAGGCTCTGAAAAGTTTTCTCGCTGGCAATCGCCATCATCACGTAGCCGTCCGTCGTCTCGATCGGACCGAACATCGGCCGCTGCGTCGGCTTCACCTCGAATTGCGACCACTGCAGCTCGTTCAGCGTCAGGCTTAGCATCGATTCCAGCATCGAGACGTCGATATGCTGACCCTGCCCGGTTGCCGTGCGCTGATACAGCGCCGCCGAAACCGCGCCGAATGCGTAGACGCCGGTCAGCACATCGGCGTGGTAGATGCCGCAATAGTCAGGCCGGCTGCGTCCCGGCTGATAGGCGAGATGCGCCATCTCATAGCCGGAAGCGGCGTGAATGACCGGCGCATAGGCGGGCAGTTCCGCCGACGGTCCGGTCTGGCCGTATCCCGAGATCGAGCAGTAGACCAGCTTCGGATTGAGCGCGTACAGCGAGACGTAGTCGAGCTTCAATCGCCGCATCACGCCCGGCCGGAAATTCTCGACTAGCACATCCGCGGTCGCGACCAGCCGGCGGACGACTTCGGTGCCCTTGGACGATTTCAGATCGAGAACGAGGCTGTTCTTGCCGACATTGAGCTGGCCGAAGGCGGTCGAGCAGTTATTGCGCACCGGAGGACGGGTACGCATGGTTTCCCCTTCCTCGGTTTCGATCTTGATGACTTCAGCCCCCATGTCGGCTAACATGCGTGTGCAGTGAGGCCCGGCAATCGTTGTTGAGAAATCGAGGACGCGCAGGCCTGCGAAGCTTCCTGTCAAATTCCTCTGATCGTTACCGATTATTGTCATTCTCTCGTAGCTCCTCTGGGCCTGACGGCACTTGTTGTTGGCGCGCGACGCGACCCTAAAGGGCGCTTCCGCGGCAGGAAAGACTTTCGCTCGGGCAAACCACTGTGAGGGTCTGCATTACTGTCCGAATAGTCGTCTGGCAATTGGACCCGTTCTTGCATCATCCCTCATCACGGCTGGTCGAGGGCTTTTCTTTGAAGGTCTTGTTCGTCACCACGGAAATGGATGATTTCGTCCGGGTGGGCGGTCTCGCCGCCGTCTCCGCGGCGCTGCCTCGGGCGCTTCGTCCCTGGAGTGATGTGCGGATCCTGCTGCCGGGCTACCGCGACGTCGTCGAACAGTTCACCCACATTGAAATCGTTGGACAATGCGCCGCGCTGGCGGAGATGCCGGCGTGCTCGCTGGGCCGCGCATCGACCAGGGACGGGCTGCCGGTCTACGTGCTGCTCTGCCCGCATCTCTACGAGCGGCCGGGTAACCCTTACGGCGATGAGTCCGGCCGCGACTGGCCGGATAATGATATCCGTTTCGGGCGCTTCGCCTCCGCCGCTGCCGAGCTGGCGATGGGCACGCTGGACAAGAATTGGGCAGCGGACCTCGTTCACGCCAATGACTGGCAGGCCGCGCTGGTGCCGGCCTATCTGGCCTGGAAAGGCGCGAAGCTCCCTTCGATCCTGACCATCCATAATCTCGCCTATCAGGGGCTATTCCCGCGGGACGCGCTGCGCCGGATCGGCGCCCCCGAGAGCTCCTTCCACATCGACGGGCTTGAATTTTACGACAAGCTCTCTTTCCTCAAAGGCGGCATCGTCTACGCCTCGCATCTGACCACTGTGAGCGCGACCTATGCGAAGGAGATCACGACACACGAACTGGGCTGCGGGCTCGAAGGCCTGCTGCGACGCCGCTCGGATGCCGAACAACTGACCGGCATATTGAACGGCATCGACGAAAGCTGGGATCCGCGCGCCTGCACGCAACTGGCGCAACCTTTCGGCGCCGGCGACTGGGAGGGCAAGCAGGCGAACGCCAACTACGTGCGCAAGCAATTCGGCCTCGCGCTGTCGCGTGGGCCCCTGTTTGGACTGGTCGCCCGCCTGGTGCACCAGAAAGGCGTCGATCTGGTCTTGTCCGCCGCCGATCAAATCATCGAGGCGGGTGGACAGATTGTGGTGACCGGCAGCGGCGAGCCTGAGATCGAACACGCGCTGGTCGAAGCACACCGTCGAAGGCCGGACGCGATCGGCGTCGTCATCGGCTTCAACGACGCCCAGGCCCGGCGAATTTTTGCCGGCAGCGATTTCACGCTGATGCCGTCGCGGTTCGAGCCGTGCGGGCTCAGCCAGATGTACGCGCAGCGGTTCGGATCGCTGCCGATCGGCCACCAGACCGGCGGGCTGGCGGAGACCATCAAGGACGGCGAAACCGGCTTCCTGTTTTCGCACCCGTCGGCGGAGTCGTTCCTCGGCGGCGTCAGGCGCGCTTTCGACGCCTTCCGCGCCAAGGACCGGCTCGACGCGATGCGGCGCAGCGCGATGGCACGGACCTTTAGCTGGGATCTGTCGGCCGCCTGCTATAGCGCGCTATATCGCAAGACGATCGCCCCCTCCATCATCGCCTAACGTTCGGCTACTCGGCCGCTTCCGCCATGACCTCGATTTGCTCGTGCAGGATGACGCCCGCGAGCGGATCGAATTCGCCCATCCAGGGCTTCTTTGCGAGCACCGATCTGGTATGGCGGTAACCGGCATCCCAGCGCTGCATGATGCCGGACGGGCTGAAATCGATATCCTTGGTGTGGTCCTCGCGGCTGAGCTGGGGGGCAAGCAGGCGCACGATATGCATCCGGGTCGGACAGCCATAACCAGCGAGCTCCCTCACCGTCTCGCTGTTGCGCTCGGCCTCCGGCAAGCGCGCTGCGAGCTGGTTGATGACATGGCGCAGCCGATGCGCCTGCTGCTGGCGGGCGATGTGGCTGGCGATCCGGCTTGAATACTGCACGTCCTTGTGGCGGTTGAGCACCTCCGCCATCGTGGTCGGCTCGGCGCCGGACGGATTCCACAAATGCACGGCAAAGATCAGCGAGTTCTTGCGCGGATTGTCATCGAACACGGCTTCTGTCGGCGTATTCGATAATATGCCGCCGTCCCAATAGAGCTCACCGTCAATGCGGATCGCAGGGAAGGCCGGCGGTAGCGCGCCCGAGGCCATGACGTGCTTGACGCCAAGCTCGCAGTCCCGGCTGTCGAAATAGCGCATCCGGCTGCTGCGGACATGCGCGGCGCCGACCGTCAGGCGCGGCTTGCATCGATTGACCAGATTGAAATCGACGAGCTCCGTCAGCGTCCGCTCCAGCGGCGCCGTGGAATAATAGCCGGCATGGTCGGGACCAAGCGGATAGGAGTCGGCGGCATGCGCAAGCGGGTTGGGCCGGAAGAAGCCGGGAATGCCGTGGGTCACAGTCGACCAGTAAGAGAGCTTTTCGTTGAAGCCCGGAAAGATGTCGCGGAAATTCCAGACCGGATTCTGTTCCATTCTCTTCCAAAACTCACGAAGACGCGGCAACCGGTTCTGCGGCGCGTTGCCGGCAATCAGGCTGGCGTTGATCGCACCGATCGAGGTGCCGATGATCCAGTCCGGCTCGATCCCGGCCTCGTTGAGCGCCTGATAGACGCCGGCCTGATAGGAGCCGAGCGCGCCGCCGCCCTGCAGCACAAGGACGACCTGGCCCGGTTCGGAATTGGCCCGCGCGCGCATATTGGGCGATGAACAGAATTCCTGAACGTCGTGCATGTCACGCTCCCTTGGTTTTCTTCTCAATGGGCAGTCCAGCCGCCATCGACGGGCAGCGCGATGCCGGTAATCGACGCCGCCGCGTCGCTGGCGAGAAACACCGTCAGCGCCCCCAATTCTTCGACGGTGGCGAAGCGCTTGTTCGGCTGCTGGGCGAGCAGCACGTCACGGATAACCTGCTCGCGCGAGATGCCATGCGCCTTGGCCTGCCCGTCGATCTGCGCCTCGATCAGTGGCGTGTAGACGTAACCGGGGCAGATCGCGTTGCAGGTGATGCCGTCTTCCGCCGTCTCCAGCGCTGCGACCTTGGTAAGGCCGACGATGCCGTGCTTCGCCGCGACATAGGCCGACTTGAACGGCGAGGCGATCAGGCCGTGCGCGGAGGCAATGTTGATGATGCGGCCGAACTTGTTCTGGCGCATCGCGGGCAAAGCCAACCGCGTGGTGTGGAACGCGGACGACAGGTTGATCGACAGAATCGCGTCCCATTTCTCGACCGGAAACTGGTCGAGCGGCGCGACGTGCTGAATGCCGGCATTGTTCACCAGAATATCGAGCCGGCCGTGACTGGCAACCGTGCCCGCGATCATCTCGGCGATCGCTTCCCGGCTCGTCATATCCGCCGCGGAATAGCTGACCTCGACACCGAAATCGGCTTCGATCTGGCCGCGGGTTCGGGCGATCTCGGCCGCAATGCCCAAGCCGTTCAGCACCACTGCCGAGCCGGCCTCCGCCAACGCCCGGGCAATCCCGAGCCCGATACCACTAGTCGAGCCCGTCACCAGCGACACCCTGCCGGCCAACGGGCGCGCAGCCGCCACACCTTGCGTTTTGAACTGAATATTCATGGCCCGTCCTTTCGTGTGAGGATTCAGCGCCCGGCGCTGACCATCGTGGCGCCACCCTGCCCGGCCGCCGTCAATTGAGGAAATGCCGTTTGGCTTCCAAAACCATAGGCCGCTGCTATGGCGGTTATGGTGTCATCGCGGGCCGCGATCAGCTACGGTGCGGCCAAGACAGACCGGGGCACGGCCATGGAGATGCATCAGGTTCGCTATTTTCTTGCGGTTGCGCGCGTGCTCAACTTCACGCGTGCCGCCGACGAATGCAATGTCACGCAGCCGTCGCTGACACGGGCGATCAAGCAACTGGAGGCCGAACTCGGCGGCGATCTGTTTCGCCGCGAGCGCCCCGCCGCGCAATTGACCGAGCTCGGCCAGCGCATGCATCCCCTGCTCAAGCAATGCTACGAGGCGGCGACCGGCGCCCGCGAGCTCGCCTCGTCATTCAAAAGCGGCGAGGTCGGCGCGCTCCGGATCGCGCTGACCCATTCCGTCGACTTGTCGCTCCTGATTCCGCATCTCAACCAGATCAAGCGGATGTTCAATCGCCTGGAGTTTCGCTTTTTGCGGGGCAATGCCCGCGAGGTCGCGGAATATCTTAGGAGGGGCGAAGCCGAACTCGGCATTGCTGCCGAAATCAGCGAAGAGTGGGACCGGCTCGACACCTGGCCGCTGTTCACCGAAAAATTTCAACTCGTCGTCAACAAGAAACATCCACTGGCAGCGCGCGGCAAAATCGAATTCAACGATCTTCGCAGCGAGCAATTGCTGTCACGGAATTACTGCGAGCATGCGGCGCGACTGAACGGCTCGCTCCGCGAGCACGGCCTCGACGTCGATCGCTGCCATGAGATCGCATCTGAGCGCGACCTGATCGAACTGCTGGAAGCCGATATCGGCATCGCCGTGGTGCCCGATACGGCGTCGATCCCGCCTTCGCTGAAGCGCGCCAGCCTCGAAGGGCTGGACGCGCGGCGCACGGTGAACCTTTACGGCGTGGCTGGGCGTGAACGCACTGCAGTAGCATCCGCCGTGATGCGGATGTTGCGCGGCACCAACTGGCAGCAGTTCATTGACAGAAATGGGATTCCGTAGAAGCTCTGCCCGGATCGTCTCTCCGCGCTTTCCGCCGCATTTCCGCTAATCTCGACCCTCCCAATCCGAGCCGGCTGCACCATATCAGACATAGCTGTGAGTTGGAGAGACCGATGAAATCTCATCCACACCCGAACCGCAAAGAATGGGAACAGATCGCCGAGGATTTGCAGGAGACAGCAGATAGGCTTCCGCCCGGCAATGACAAGGAAGCCGTCCAGCGCAAGGCCTTGCAAATGAGGAAGGCAGTCGAAATCGGAAATTGGCTGGTCTCGCCCGGCGTGCTGCCACCCCGCTGATGCGGCGCTCCGCCTGGCAGAATCGCGGTGTATGCCTCGAACAAAAAGCGACCCCGCCATTTGAAATCGCAAAATGACGGGGCCTTCGGAGCGTTTCACCTTTGTGGAGGTTACTTGCTCCTTGCCGACATAACCAGCGACGCGCGGTCACGTTCCGGGTTTCGTCCAGATTTTTCTTCCCGAGAACTTTCATTCTCGAGATTTTTGGCCGGTTCCAATTCCGTGAAGCCTGTATCGATCGGCCGGGGCACCTGCCTTATGCGGCAGGGTCCCGTTAGCGCGAGCCTTGCACGCCCCCCTGCACACCTCAGGCAATTCTCGGAACTGCCCTCCCTTGCCGGAATTTCCATAGTAGAGGCGAGGCCGCCATGACCAAGCCGCGCCGGCGTCGCCGAGCCGGCGGATGCCGGACCCGCGCCGGCACATGGGGCGCAGCCCTGCAAGGCCGCGCTGAATTCGGTCTCGATCAAGGGAGATCAGCCATGCCGCAGATCCACGCCGACAAACAACCCGTTACCCAGATCACGATCGTCGAGTCGGAGCCCGACAAGCAGGCGGAGGCGTTGTCGGTCATGACCGAGCGCGCCCGCTTCATGGCGCGTCAGCCGGGCTTCATTTCGATCAGCCTGCATCGCAGTCTGGATGGACGCCGCATCGTCAACTACGTGCAATGGCAGAACAGCGACTTGCTGCGAGCGGCCCATCAATCGCCGGAGTTTCGCAAGAAGTGGGGCCACTTCGACGAAATCACGAGCGAGATCGATCCGCACTTGTACGAAGTTTCTGCCGTCCTGGACGGGAAAGCGTAAGTATCGCGAGGCCGTTCCGCACGTCTGGCCGCCTTCGCGGAACAGGTGCATACGCTGTCGCGTTGAACATCGCAGAGCCGGTCCAGTGATGCTGAAATCAGCGACCGCCGGCTAGCTAATCCGACGTGATCGCATCCCGGCTCAAGCAGTGGGAACAACCTGATGCAGGACTCCCGACCATTGATCACGCCTGCGGGAAGCGGAATCCTGGATCCCGGGACCGGCGTTCCCGTGAGTGATAGCTATTTCTTTGCCGGATTGAACAGCGAGCTCAGTGACAAAGGTTTTTTCGTTACCGCCGCCGATGATTTGATTACGTGGGCCCGCAGCGGTTCGTTGATGTGGATGACATTTGGCCTCGCTTGCTGCGCAATCGAAATGATGCAGATGGCAATGCCCCGCTACGATGCCGAGCGGTTTGGATTTGCGCCCCGTGCCAGTCCGCGGCAGGCGGATGTCATGATCGTCGCCGGTACATTGTGCAACAAGATGGCCCCCGCGCTGCGCAAGGTCTACGATCAGATGCCCGAACCCCGATACGTGATTTCGATGGGTTCGTGCGCCAATGGCGGCGGCTATTACCACTACTCGTATTCGGTCGTGCGCGGCTGCGACCGCATCGTTCCTGTCGATATCTATGTTCCGGGCTGCCCGCCGACCGCTGAGGCGCTGCTGTACGGCGTGATGCTGTTGCAGAAGAAGATTCGGCGTTCAGGCACCATCGAACGTTAGACGTCGATCGCCCGGAAACGGGAACCATGCGGCGGGCGCGGACCCGCAACATAAGCAAGGCCCAGACAGCAAGCACGCAAACGCTCCTCCCGCCAGGCGCAATGTGGGGACGACCTGGACAGGCTCCGACTATCGCTCTTCGCTTGCACAATTCAACGCGGCGATCAGGTCGTCGATCTCCATGCGCTTGCGGAAATCAGGATCGACGAAGCGGGCTTTCACCCGTCCATCACGGCCAACCACGAAGGTCGCGGGGATCGGCAGCACCCAGCCGTCATTGCCCTGGAAACTCGCCATATCCTGGTAGGAAAGCAGGTGCTGGATCTCGGTGCCGAGCCAGATCGCAAGATTGAGCGACAGCGCATAGCCGTTATCGAGGTCGGTGAGCACGGGGAATGGCGCGTTAGCCTCGGCTTTGAATTTTTCGGCGTAGGCCTGCGTCTCCGGCATGATCGCAACTGTTTGTGCGCCCAATGCCTTGATTCGATCCTGCGCCTGAATCACTGCACGCACGTTCAGCCGGCAATAGGGGCACCAGTGGCCGCGATAGAACATCACGGCGACCGGACCGTGGTCGAGAAGCGATTTCAGGCCGACCAGCCGGCCGGTCTCGTCCGGCAAGAGGAACGGCGGCATCACCTCGCCTACCCGCGGCGCATTTTCGCCGCCGCCGTTCTCATTGAGCCGCACCACCAGCCGGTCGACCGCTTCGCCATAGGCGGGAAACAGCTCCCGCCCCGCCGCGGCGTAGGCCTCGAGCTGCTCACGCAAGGTGCCTTCCATGTCGCGGCATCGCTGGAACGCCTCCTTGAGACGTTCGGCATTGGCTGGCGATAGCGCTGTCGTCATGGCTTGCTCCGGCATGTCAGTATTATTTTCCGGTCCGGGCCGTCCCGCAAGGGCGGCCCGAACGCTTCAGCTCCCAAGGGCTCAGGGCAGATAGAAATTGCCGGTCGGATCGAGCATGCCGGAGGTCGAATAGAGCTGGCCCTTATCCATGAAGAACACAGTGTTATCAGGCACCTTCTTGGCGTTCTTCATCATCGCATCGTGGTTCTTGGCCGTCGCTGCCATCGCCATCGCCGACATCTTGCCGGGGCCGGCATACATGTAGGCCATGCCCGCATTGAATTCCCAGGGAACTTGCGAGAAGGCGGTCGTTGCGACGGCAGCAAACGCGGCGGCGGCAATCAGCGTCTTGGAAATGGCTTTCATGGGGATCCCTCTGGATGGATGGTGACGCCCGCCAATCGGGCGCTGTCCCATCAGAGGACCGCCTGAGCCGAATGAGAAATGCCGTTGCACAATCGGTTCGATAGCCAGGGCGTATTGAGAGACGGCCAATAGCCCAGCGCTATCGACTTGAGAGCGGATGCGCATTTCATATTGGCTCGATGGACCTTCATCCTGTCCTCGAAGGCATGCCGAGGCATGCGCAACCGACAGGAGATTTCCGATGACAACTCGTTTGACGAACCGCATTGTAAATTGTTGCGCCTCGCTGCTGCTGGCCATGCTCGTGCTTTCCGTCGTCTCCGCCGCAAGGGCCGACAGCAATGACGGCATCGTTCGCGTCAAGAGCGCGGTGCCGATGGCCGAGGCGATCAGCCGCATCAAGGCGGACATTGCCGGCAAAGGCATCAAATTCTTCATGGAGATCGACCAGGCGAAGCTCGCGGCCGACGCCGGCATCAAGCTGCGCCCCTCGACACTCTTGGTGTTCGGCAACCCGCCGCTCGGAACGCAGTTCATCACCTCGAACCCGAACGCCGGCCTCGACTGGCCGGTCCGGCTGCTGCTGACGCAGGACGATAACGGCGACGTCTGGGCGGTGTGGACAGATTTCGGATGGATTGCGAAACGCCACAATATCAGGGACCGGGCTGCGCAATTCGAGATGGCGACCAAGGTGGTCGGCTCGATCACATCGAGCATTACGGCCAGGTAACGCCCCGCGACCTCTCGCGCGTAACGTCTTCAGGCCGCGCCTCGGCGCGGCCTGATCGCATCAGGACCCGCCAATAGAGGGATGAATTCGATGACATCGGAAAAATTCGACGTGGTCATTCTCGGCGGCGGCAACGCCGGTATCGGTGTCACCGGCCCGGTCCGGCGCGCCGGAATGTCGGTTGCGATGATCGAAGCCGATCTGCTCGGCGGCACCTGCCCCAATCGCGGCTGCACGCCCAAGAAGGTGCTGGTCGCCGCCGGTCATGCGCTGCACGAAATCGAGCGCGCTTCCATCCACCACATCGCCATCGGCAAGCCGAAACTCGATTGGGCGGCGCTGATCGACCGCGAGAAGGACATGATCAAGGATATCCCTGCCAATCTCGCCCGATCGATGGCCAAGCGTGACGTCGCGGTCATCAAGGGCCATGGTGCGTTCATCGGCCCCAACACAATCCGTGTGAGCGATCGCGAGCTCGAAGCCGGACATGTCGTCATTGCGACGGGATCGAAGCCGCGGCCGCTGCCGATTCCAGGCGCCGAGCTCATGATCACGTCGGACGATATGCTGAGCGAACGCGAGCTACCCGGCTCGGTCATTTTTGTCGGCGGCGGCGTGATCGCGCTGGAATTCGGCCACGTCTATGCCCGTGCCGGTGCTGAGGTCACGATCCTCGAAGCCCTGCCGCAGCTATTGCCGGCCATGGATGCCGATGCCGTCGCGCGCCTGCAGGCCGATAGCGAGCGCATCGGCATCCGGGTGAGAACCGCTGTCCATGTCAGACGAATTGAAACCGCGAACGGCCGCCTGCGCGTTCACTTCACTCATGGCGGCATCGAGCGCACGGCCGAGGCCGAACGGGTCGTCAACGGCGCCGGGCGCGTCGCCAATGTCAACACGCTGAATCTCGCCGCGGGCCAGGTCGAGCACGCCAACGGCCGCATCGCGATCGACCGGCATCTGCGGTCGACCTCCAACCCCAGCGTCTATGTCTGCGGCGACGCGGTGCCGACCTCACCGCAACTGTCGCCGATCGCGACTTATGAGGGCGACATCGTCGGCCGCAACATCGTGGAGGGCCCGAAATATTGTCCCGAGTACGCCAGCATGGCGACATCCGTCTACACCGTGCCGCCGCTTGCTTCCGTCGGCCTGACGGAGGCCGCTGCCAGGCAGAACGGCCTTGCCGTCGATGTTCACACCAACGACATGCGCGACTGGTTCTCCGCGAAAACCTACGCCGAAACCGTGGCATGGTCGAAGGTGATCGTCGATCAATCCACCGACCGCATCCTCGGCGCGCACTTTGTCGGGCATGCGGGGCAGGAGCTTGTGAACATTTTCGGGCTGGCGATGCGCTTTGGAATCACTGCGCGCCAGATCCGGGAGAATGTCTACGCTTATCCGACCTTCTCCTCCGACATCAAGCACATGCTCGGCCACGGCTAGCCACATAGCGCGGCGCTATCGACTCGAAAGCCAATCGGCATTTCCTCTCCTGCGCAATTTCCGTGATGGTGGTGACGTCGCCGGCCAGACCGTTCGGGCCAAGGCAAGACCGAAACAAAGGAGATCACGACATGTCCAACATCACGTCACGCGCGATCCGCCAAAGCCTCGCGCTCGCCGGAATAGTCGCAGGCTCGTTTGCGACCGTCTCAAGCGCTGCGGCCGGCGAATGTCCGGCCGGCAAGATGCAGGCGAATGTCCGCCCGATGGTCGACCACAAGCCGATCGGCGTCACCGACGTCACGCTCGGCTCGATCAACCTCGAAAAGCAGCCGGCCAACATCAGAGATCGCGAGCTGCGCTTCCGCAAGCTGACGATCGCGCCCGGCGGCATCGTGCCCTGGCACAGCCATGATGATCGGCCCGCGCTGATCTACATCCAGCAGGGCGAGATCGTTGAATACGCCAGCAACTGCTCGGAGCCGATCGTGCACAAGGCCGGCGAGATCCGGCCGGAAGTCGCCGGCACCTCGCACTGGTGGAAGAACCTCGGCAAGGAGACGGTCATTCTCTATGTCGGCGATGTCCGCAAGGATCCGCACGACCACAACATGTAATCGGTTGCAACGAGCGCCATCCGACGTCTCGTTGCCGGATGTGACGGCCTGGGTCGCCATGTCGCCCCGCGCGCCCAGCCGTCACATCCTTCTTTTCCGAGATGACACCGAGAAGCGTCATGACCGACATCTCCGCGCCGATGAAATCCGAAACGACGGAAATGCGCGGCCACTCGCCGGGCGTGGCCCTGCGCTCCCTGCTTATCGGCCTCACCGCGTTCCTGACAGTGGTCGATCTGTTCGCGACACAGGCAATCCTTCCCTCGCTGACCCGCCACTACAACGTGACCCCGGCCGCGATGGGTTTCGCGGTCAATGCCAGCACCATCGGCATGGCGGCCGCCGGCCTCATCGTCGGCTTCCTGAGCCCACATATCGACCGCCGGCTCGGCATTCTCGTAAGCCTCGTCGTGCTCGCGGTTCCCACGACGTTGCTGGCGATCGCGCCCGATCTCGCCACATTTACTGCGCTCCGCATCGCGCAGGGCCTCTGCATGGCCTCGGCCTTCGCGCTGACGCTGGCCTATCTCAGCGAGCAATGCAGTTCGGTGGACGCGGGCGGCGCGTTCGCGGCCTATATCACCGGGAACGTCGCGAGCAACCTGATGGGCCGGCTGATCTCGGCCGCCGTCGCCGACACGTTCGGGTTGGCCTCGAATTTCTATTTCTTTGCATTGCTCAACCTTGCCGGCGCGGCGCTGGTGTATTTCACCATCCATCGGGTCAAGCCGATGCAGGCGACGCCCGCCGTGCAGTCGCCGTTCGCGGCGGCGATCGCACACTGGCGTAACCCGGCGCTGCGCGCGGCATACGCCATTGGGTTCTGCATCCTGTTTGCCTTTATCGGCACTTTCACCTTCGTCAATTTCGTGCTGGTGCGCGCGCCGCTGTCGCTCGGGCGGATGGATCTCGGCTTCGTCTATTTCGTGTTCGCGCCTTCGGTGGTCACGACGCTGTTCGCCGGCCAGGCGGCAGTGCGCTTTGGTGCGCGGCCTGCGATCTGGGGTGCGCTGGCGGTCGCCGCTTTGGGCCTGCCGCTGATGCTGTCCGCGCATCTGCCGGCGGTGCTGACCGGCATGGTGCTGGTCGGCGTCGGCACGTTCTTCGCGCAAGCCTGTGCGACCGGTTTTGTCGGGCAGGCTGCGCGCGACAACCGCGGCATTGCCAGTGGAACTTATCTTGCCTGCTATTTCCTCGGCGGGCTCGTCGGTAGTGCCGTGTTGGGCCAGTTATTCGACCGCTTCGGCTGGACCGCTTGCGTTGCCGGCGTCGGCGCGTCGCTGGCCATCGCGGCACTTTTGACCGTGCGCCTCACTCTTGAAGCTCGACCCGCCGGGTCTCCGGCATGAAGGTCCAGATCACCGTCAAGCCAAGGGTTGCGATCCCCGCCAGCCCGATGAACGCGATGCTGCTGCCAAAGACATCGCTGATATAGCCCGCCAATACTGTGCTCAGCGAAGCCCCAATGCCAGTCGCGGTTCCGACGATTCCCTGCGCCAGATTGAAGTGGCCACTGCCATAGGCGACATCGGCCACGATCAGCGGCACCATCACGCTAAGCACGGCCGCGGTAATGCCGTCGAACACCTGCACCAGGACCAGAACATAGGGATCTCGAACGACCGCAAACAGCAAACCACGGATCACCAGCGCAGCGAACGCCAATAGCAGCAGCGGCCGCCTCCCCCAAGCCTGCGCCTTGCGTCCGACCGAGGGTGACGTCAACGCGACGATCGCTTGAGGTACGATGATGCAGGCCGCAATCAGCACAGGCGCCCATTGAGCCGATCGCGTGGTGACCACGCCGGCCATCAGCGGCAGCATGGCAGCGTTGGCAAGTTGAAACAGCAAGACGCCGCCGGCGAAGATCAGCAGCGGGCGCTGCCGAAGGAGATGAAGCACACTGGTCGCTTCCCTGTCGGCAGCCGTGGTTTCGCCGTCCTCGCTCAAGGCACCGTGCGCCTGCGCCACGTTGATTTCCTGGCCACGAATCCGGGCAAGCGCCAACAAGGTGGGAATTGCGAGAAAGAAGGTGACGAAGAAGACCGACTGGCTGGACAGCAGATAGCCGCATGCGCCCATCAGCGCCGCCGCTGAACCATTACCAAGGGACGCGAAACGGGCATTGCGTCCGAGCCGTTCCCCGATCGCAAACGGCCCGACCAGGCCGAGGCTGATCGCGGCGATTGCCGGGCCCAGCACGCAGCTCGCAAGCGCATGCAATATGGCGGCCGCCGTCACTACCGGAAAGATCGGCCATAAGGCGTAAGCCAGCGCGGCGCAGCCGATGGTGGCGACCGCGAGCCCAGCCACCAGCCGCTCGGAACGGGCAGCATCGACGACGGCTCCGCCCGGCATCTGCCCGAGCAGGCCGATGATCCCGCCGATCGAAAGCACGAAGCCAATCTCGACCTGCGTCCATTTCTGCGTGGTCAGGTAGACCGCGATAAACGGACCGAAGCCGGTCTGAACATCGGCGAGAAAGAAGATGAACCAGTCGAGGCCGCGCTGGCTCTCGCGCGACGGTTTGTGCCGCTCCTTGGGCGCGGGCGGCAGTGGCACAACATTGTCCTCGCCGGCGGATCGCCGATGGCGATCGTCGTTCATCGGATCGAGCGACTGGGACGGGCGCGCGATCAGAACGTTTCTCCTTTACTTGTCGAAATCCCACGGCTGTAGGCGGCCGGCCGCACCGAGTACGATGACCGGCGCGTCCTGCTTGTATTCCGGCGCCGCCGTCACCTGCTCCTTGGTCAGCTCGAGCGTGATGCTGTCGCTCTTGTTGGCAACGCGACCGAAATGCAGCGCACTCCAGTCGACGACGATCTTTCGGCTGCCGACCCCGAGAAAGCCGCCGAAATCGATGACGGCGGCGCGCACCGTGCCCTCGCGGTCCACGATCACATCGACGATACGCCCCATATTTTCGTTGGCCGCGCTGCGGACCTCGCGGCCCAGAATGCCGAGGGCGTCGCGGGCACCGATCACAGTGACCGACGGCGGAGGCGCCGGTTCCTTTTTCGTGGCATCTTTCGCGGCATCAGCCGGCGCGGCACGGCTTCCCTGCGCTCCATCTTCCGCTGCCGAAACCGGAAGGCTCATCGCTAGCCCGGCGATCAGCGATATCATGACAATACCGGCGCGCATATGGCCTCCTGAACTCCGAGGACGCATGGATAACGAATGCACGACCGCTAATGCGTCAACACGATCGACACCTGAATCTGACCGCGGGTTCGCACGACCTCGAGCGACACCTCATCGTCGTGACGGCGGACCCTCAAGTCGACGCTGGAAGGCCCGAGCCGCAGATCGCGCAACACCACCTCGTTGAGGAATTCCGGCAGGCGCGGATCGCGCAGCCTGATCTCACCGCGAGCGGCATCGAATTCGAGACCGAGCGCCGCTTCCAGGAGCGTGAACGGCGTCGCGCTGGCCCAGGCCTGCGGCGCGCAGGCAACGGGATAGAGCACCGGGCCGCGCCGCCTTTCGCGCTGGAATCCGCAGAACAATTCCGGCAACCGCCGCAGGTCCATGTAGCTGGCGGCGTCGAACAGGCCCTTGAACAGATGCGCCACCGAATGCTTCAGGCCATAGCGCGCGAATCCGAGCGCGATCAGCGCATTATCGTGCGGCCAGATCGATCCATCGTGATACGACATCGGATTATAACGCGCTTCGCCGCGCGCGACGGTACGGATACCCCATCCCGAAAAGAATTTCTGGCTCATCAGATCGGCCGCGACCAGCCGCGCACGATCGGTGCGGGCGATGCCGGTGAAGAGAAGCTGGCCGGCATTCGACGTTCGCACCTTGCACTGCCGCTTGGCGCCGTCGAGCGCTACCGCATAGGTGCCGAGTTCCTCGCACCAGAACGCCGCTTCGAAGTGCTCGGCAAGCAGCAGCGCTTCGGATTCGAGCTTCGCCGCCTGATCGATCAATCCGAGCCGCCGGGCGCATCGCGCCGCCAGCCGCTTGCTGGCAAAGACATATCCCTGAACTTCAGCGAGCGCGATATAGCCTTCGGCGAGCTCTCCATCGGCATGAAAGATCGCGTCGTAGGAATCCTTCCAGCCCTGGTTGGCAAGCCCCTGCTCGGTGGCGCGCTGATATTCAACGAATCCGTCACCGTCGGGATCACCGGGGCCGTCGATCCATTGCAGCGCCGCCTGAATCGAAGGCCACAGCTCTGCCAGCGTTTCTTCGTCGCCCGTGCGTTCGACGTAAAGGCCGGCCAGCAGGACGAACAACGACGTTGAATCGACGCTACCATAATACTGCGCGAACGGCACTTCGCGCAGCGCGGCCATCTCGCCGCCGCGCATCTCGTGCAGGATCTTGCCCGGCTCGGCGTCGGCTAGCGGATCCTTGGTCTTGGCCTGGAAGAAAGCCAGCCGCCGCAGCACACCCTGCGCAATGCGCGGATCAACCCACAGCATCTGCAACGCAGTGATCAATCCGTCGCGGCCAAAGGTGGTGGAATACCAGGGAATGCCCGCATAGGGATAGCGCCCTTGCGGCGTTTCGGTCATCAGCATGTTGAGGTCGGCCATCGCCTGGCATAGCACCTCGTTGAAGATATTGTTCGACGTCTCGATGCTTGCCGCGCCCGCTGTCGAGCGCCGCATCTCGCGACGGTGTGCCAGAAGACCGCGGAAGAACGGCACCGGCTTCTGCATGATCGGCTTGTTGCAGGATATCGCGACGAACAATGCGATTACTTCCTTCGGCGCCAGCTCGAAATGGTAGGTTGCCGAATTGACGGAGAGCCGCGTCGGCCGCGGCTCGAAATGCAGGGCGGTGATGCGGACCTTGCCGTCGAGCCCGCTATATTCCAGCACGACATCGGCGGGCCCAAGCAAGCGGCTGGCGCCGATTCCCCGGCGCTGCCGGCGCTCGCCGCGCACCTCGAACAAGTCGGCGAAATCATTGTCGAACAGCAGCGTCAGATCAAAGCTCGCCGGCCGGTCGCCGTGATTTTGCAGCGCGATGCGCTGATAGGCCGTGCCGCGCCACAGGAAGATCGAGCGCACGATATGCAGCGTGTCCTTCTGCAGCACCAGCCTGCCGTTGCGATACACGTCGGAATTGGTGAGGTCGACCGTCAACGCCGAATTGTCGTCGCGCAGATTGGAGCCGAGCAGCAGCGGCTGGACCTCGTCGAGCACCATCTCCAGCCGGGCGAGATACCGGGTATCGGCATTGAACAGGCCATCGGGCCCGCCGGCCGAAGCGCCGATATCGCCGTGGCTGTCCAGCACAATGAACGTGTCGTCATGCTTGAGCGAGCGGCGCTGCCGCGTCGCCGGTCCCGTCATCGGGATGTAGAAGGGTGATTCCGCGACGCGTTCGGCAGCCTCAATGCTGATCAGTTGAGTGACTTCGGCTGTCATGTGGACCTCAAGCGATTTCCTTGCGTGGTGATGAACGCATCGGGACGCAAACGCTACTGCCGCAGATCAGGCCGCATGGCTGGCGAGACGGCCCATTTCGCGCGCCACCAGTTCGCGGTAAGGGCCCCTGCCCTGCACAAGAATGTCGGGCGGCCCGTCCTCGATAATGCGTCCGCCCTGCAGCACCACCACGCGGTCGAAATTGCGCAGGGTGGCGAGACGATGGGCGATGGCAATCACCGTGCGTCCCCGCATCAACCGCGACAATGCCTCGCGGATCGCCTCCTCGGATTCACTATCCAGCGAGGCGGTCGCTTCGTCCAGCAATAAGATCGGCGCGTCCTTCAGGAAGGCGCGCGCGATAGCGATCCGCTGCCGCTGTCCGCCGGAGACCTTGATGCCGCGATCGCCGACCATGGTCGCCATGCCCTCGGGGAGATTCTCTATGAAATCGCAGCGCGCCGCAATCGCCGCGCGCAACACCTCGTCGTCAGTCGCGTTCGGCCGTCCATAGCGGATGTTTTCCATGATCGATCGGTGGAACAGCGAGATGTCCTGCGGCACCACCGAGATCGCCTCCCGCAGGCTTTGCTGTGTCACCCGCGCAATATCCTGGCCGTCGATGGTGATGCTGCCGCGCTGAATGTCGTAGAATCGCTGCATCAGTGCAAACAAGGTGGATTTTCCGCCGCCGGAATGGCCGACCAGCCCGACCCGTTGTCCCGGCTGGATGCGCAGGGAGAATTTCTCGAACACCTGAGCGCCGCCAGGATAGTGGAACGCAACGTTGTTGAAGGCGACGGCAGCCCCGCTGCGGACCAGCGGCTCGGCTTCGGGATGATCCTTCAACTCGTGCGGCAGCAACAAGGTCGCAATCGCTTCGGTCAGGCGGGCGACATGCTGGGTCACGTCGACCAGCGCCACCGCAAGGTCACGCGTCGCGCTCAGGATCGACAGCCCAAGCGTACAGACCAGCACGACGTCGCCGGTGGTCGCTCCGCCGTTCTGCCAGAGCGTGATGGCCCATGCCAGCAGCGCGATCGTCAGCACGATGGTCACGACCGCGTGAAGAAGCCGCAATTTTTCGAGATAGCGCAGGCTGCGCCCGCGGGCATCGAGTTCCCGCTCAACGGTGGCGTCGAAGCGGTCGTGCTCGTAGCTGAGGCCGCAGAACGCGCGCACCAGCGGCAGATTGCTGATGACATCGACCATCTCGCCGTCCACCGCAGCCGCCTTGTCGGCAAAGTCGTCATGCAGCGGCTTACCCGCTGCGGCGAGATGGAACATCGCCATCAGCATGATACCTGCGATGACGATCAACCCCGCGGACATTGCCAGGCTGACGGTTCCGATCAACAGGATCGCCGATACGGTAGCGATGCATGGCGGCAACACGTTCCAGACGAACATGTTTTCTACGGTGAAGACAGCGTTGGAGGTCGCCGTGATACGGCTGGTCAGCATGCCCGGTAGCCGGTCGGAGAAATAGCTGGGAGCATGACCGGTCAGATGGCGAAACATGTCGCGGCGGAGATCGCCCGTGACGCCCACGAAGGTGAAGCTCGCAGTCCAACTCGCGATCCGCCACAAAAGATTGTCGGCCGCGATCAGCGACATGAGAAAAGCGAATGCCAGCCATACGCTTGCTGCGCGCTCCGACCCGGCCGTCAGGCTGTCGACCAGATTCTTCACGCCATATTGCGTGCCCACCGAACAGGCAACCGCAGCCACGACCGTGGTCACGATGACGATATGGGCCATGCGCCGCCGCCGCAAATAGCGCAACACGAATGGAAACGGTCGGCGCGCATACCCTGAAAGATTGTCCATGTCGTCAGCAAACCTGTTGAGAGTGAACGAGAATCCCTAACGCGTGTCGCGCACGAGGACGTGAACGATGCCGCTTAGGTCTTGCGGGTGCGCGGCCATCACCGCGCAACAATTCTGCAGCATCAAGGTTGCCTCAAATCTGTTTGTGTCAGATGGCATCAGCAAGACAGCCGTGTGGAAGAACCAAGATGCGCCGATGATGGGAACTTCGCAGATGCAAGAACGTTCCCGCTATCGGCACGCAGGTGTCGATCCGGCACGCAGGTGTCGATCGCGGGCAGAGGGCTTCATTCAACCACCAATCCAGACAGGAGACGGAAAGATGCGCATCGCGCAGGTCGCCCCGCTGACGGAGGCTGTTCCCCCCAAACTGTACGGCGGCACCGAGCGGGTCGTGCACTGGCTGACCGAAGAACTGGTAGCATTAGGGCATGAAGTCACATTGTTCGCCAGCGGGGATTCCCGCACTTCGGCGAAGCTCGATGCGACGTGGCCGAAAGCGTTGCGCCTTGATGGCTCGGTTCGAGACCCTAACGCGCTGCACATGGTGATGCTGGAGCGCGTACGGCAGAAGTGCGACGACGAAGAGTTCGACTTCCTGCACTTTCATCTCGACTACTATCCATTCTCGCTGTTTTACCGGCAGCCGACGCCGTTCCTGACCACCCTGCACGGCAGGCTCGACCTGCCGGAGCACCAGCCGGTGTTCAACACCTTCTCCAAGGTGCCGGTGATCTCGATCTCCAACGCGCAGCGCCGCCCCGTGCCGCAGGCCAACTGGGTGCGCACGATCCACCACGGGCTGCCGGAGAACCTGCTGACACCGCAGCAGATACGGCCGTCCTATCTCGCCGTATTGGGGCGGATCGCGCCCGAGAAGGGTGTGGATCGCGCTATCCGGATCGCCACCCGGTGCGGAATTCCACTCAAGATCGCAGCAAAGGTCGATCGCGCCGACCAGGACTATTACGACGAATTGATCTCGCCGCTGATCAAGACCAATCCGCTGGTCGAATATATCGGCGAGATCAGCGACCGCGAGAAGTCCGATTTCCTCAGCGGCGCGATTGGCCTGCTGGTCCCGATCGACTGGCCGGAGCCGTTCGGCCTTGTGATGATCGAGGCCATGGCCTGCGGCACCCCGGTCCTTGCGTATAATCGCGGCTCGGTGCCGGAGATCATCGACGACGGGCTCACCGGATTCGTCGTGGAAGATGAAACCAGCGCAGTCGCCGTGGTCGACCGCCTTGCCGCGCTGGACCGCGCAGCGATCCGCAAGCAGTTCGAAACCCGCTTCACCGCGCGCCGCATGGCGCTCGATTATCTTGCCGCGTATCGCGGCCTGATGGAGCAGGCGGAGCCGCGCATCAAGCTGGTCAGCAGCGCGGAGTAGATGGCGTAATGACGCCTTGCCCTGTCGTCGCAAGACGGCCGTAGGGTGGGCAAAGCGCAAGCGTGCCCACCATCGCATAGATCCGGACGGATGGTGGGCACAGCGCTCCCGCGCCTTTGCCCACCCTACTCGTGTCTCAGCTCACCGCTATCCGCTTCGGCTCGACGATCTCGAACATTCGCGGAAATTCGTCCATCAGCATCATCAGCTCGTCAAGCCGCATCGGATCGCCGGTCACCTTGATCTTGCCGGAGCCGACTGCTTCCGGAAAACTCGTCAGCTTGGCGATCACTTCGTCGAGCACGTCGCGCGGCAATGTAAAGCCGGCATCGGCATCGGGGGCTTGCGCGCCCGCGACATAGGTCAACGCGCAGTTTTCCAGGTTGAGAATGAAGGTCTCGCCGGTATCGGTGAAATTCCAGTTCAGCACCATGCGTTTGCCTTCCGCCTTGGGGCCGTTGAGGCGAACGCCGAGCACGTCCCATAGCTGCTCGGTGCGCAGCGCGGCGAGCGTTTCGCGCGGCATTGCGGCGCGCGGCGGGGTCTTCGGCATGCCCTGCCGCAATTCCTGCGCGCCGAACAGATAGGCGTTGCGCCACGTCGAACTCTCCGAGGCATAGCCGAGCTGCTCGAACGTGTCCGCCAGCATGGCGCGCGCCGCCTGGTTATCGGGCTCGGCGAACACCAGATGACTCACCGCCTGCGCGACGAAGCGGAATTCTCCTTTCGCAAAATCCTCTCGCGCACGTGCGAGGATTGCAGCCGCACCGCCCATATACTCGACATATTTCTTGCCGGACTCCACCGGCGGCAGCGGATCGAGGCTGACGGGGTTGGCATCGTACCAGCCGAGATATTTCTGGTAGATCGCCTTCACATTGTGTCGGATGTGGCCATAGTACCCGCGGCCGTGCCAGGCGCCTTCGAGGCTCGCGGGCAAGCGGATGGTCTCGGCGATCTCGGACGCGGTAAGTCCGTGATTCATCAGGCGGATGGTCTGGTCGTGCGCGAACTTGTAGAGATCGCGCTGCTGGCGGATCATGGTGTCGATCCGCTCATGGCCCCAGACCGGCCAGTGATGCTGGCCGCACATCGCCTCCGCCTTGCCGCCCCACATCTGCAAGGCTTCGCCGAGATATTTCGACCAGGCCAGCGCGTCGCGCACGTCGGCGCCGCGGAACGGCAGCAAATTGTGGAAATTATGCGTGCAGTTTTCCGCGAGATTCAGGAGCTTGTAGCGCGCGATAAAGAAGTGCATTTCCGCCGGCGCTTCGCTGTTCGGCGCCATCTGGAATTCGAATTCGACGCCATCGACGATTCGCTTGTCGCCGGTCGCCATGATCAGATCGGTCGGGCGCACCAGCGCGACTGCGCCTGCCGCCATGGTCTTGCCGAGGCCGCAATCGACCTGCCCGCGAACGCCCTTGGCGAGGAACGGCCCGAACTGATATTGCGCGCGACGCATCATCGCCGGCCCAGCGATGATGTTCTCGGAGACCGCGTGCTCCATGAAGAGATTGGGCGCAATGATCGACACCTTGCCGCCGGCAAGCGCTTCCTCATCGAGCACGCCGCGCGCGCCACCCCAGTGATCCGCATGGGTGTGGGTGAAGATGACGGCCGACACCGGCCGCTTGCCCCGGTGCTGGAAATAGAGTGCCATGGCGGCGCGCGCGCCTTCGATCGAGGTCAGCGTGTCCACCACGATCACGCCGCTGTAGCCCTCGATCAGCGTCATGTTGGCGATGTCGAGCCCGCGCACCTGATAGACGCCCGGTACCACCTCGAACAGGCCGTGATGCATGTTGAGCCGCGACTGCCGCCACAGGCTGGGGTCGACTGTCGGCGGCGCTTCCTCCGCCGACAGGAAACCGTAAGGCTCGAGGCTCCAGACTACCCTGCCCTGCGACGATGTTATATTCGCATTCTCGATCGAACCGAGGAAGCCGCGCGCGGCATCGTCGAAATCACGCGTGTCAGAGAACGGCAGCGCCTTCAGCGTCGCCGCGTGCTGGGCGATGACGGAAGCGGAAGCTTGCTTCGGCGATTCCTTGTGGACTTCCCCCGATGTCTCGGTGGTGGCCGGTTGGCTCATTGCTGTGCTCCCGTTTTCGCGATGGAACGTTGAGAGATTCGAGGTGGGCGCTAATTTAGCGCCCACAGATAGACAACCGTCGCGGCGATCCCGAGACCCGTTCTGACCGCGTGCAGGCCTCCCCACTTCTCGATCAGGGCGCGCGATTGCAGGCCGGCGTCATCATCGGCAATCGCCTGCAATGCGCGATTGGTCGGCATGATGCCAAACAGCGTATAGGGCCAGTTGGCGAGAATGAGCACCGCCCCGATGATCCAGCGCCAATCGTCTGTCGCCCAGGCGGCGATCAGACCGAGCACGCCCGAAATCACCGCGCAACTCGCCTGCATCATGAGGCCGCGGTCGTAGCTTGGCTTCCACTGCTTCAGGAGAGCCCGGTCATCGAGGCCAAGGCGCGCCGGCTGCTCGGCGAAGTTGATGTAGAAGGCCGCTCCCGTGAACGCGGCCGCGACGATCATCGCAAGCTGTCCTGCAAACATCATCTACCCCAGGTCATTTGCCGATATTGACAATATATTGTCATATTGGATACTAATAGTCAAATGACAGAAAATCGACGTACGTCCGGCGGCGAGGCCCTGACCGATCTGGTTCTTGCGGTGTTCCGGCTTAACGGCCGCCTGCTCACGGCCGGCGACCGTTTGGTCGCCGATCTCAACCTCACCAGCGCGCGCTGGCAGGTGCTGGGCGCAATTGCGCTTTCGCCAAGCCTGCAACCGGTGGCCTGGCTGGCGCGAAACATGGGGCTCAACCGCCAGGGTGTTCAGCGCATCGTCAACGAGATGCGGGAGGACGGCCTTGTCGAATTGCGCCCAAACCCGCACCATCGGCGCGCGCATCTCGTCGCGCTGACGAAACGCGGAGAGGACGCCTTTGCTTCCGCCAGCCGATTACAGGCGCCTTGGGCGAACGCGCTCGCTAGCGGAATCAGCGCCAAGGAGCTCGAGAAGGCGCGCCGCCTTCTCACGACATTGTGCGAAAGGCTCGATCAGGAATTGGGCAAGAACCACAGCGATGATTAAGCCGTCATGTCCTGCCCTCACCTCAACGTCATTGCGAGGAGCGAAGCGACGAAGCAATCCATTCTTTTCTCCGTCTGGCGAGATGGATTGCTCCGCTTCGCTCGCAATGCCGGCTACTGCTTAACCTTGCTGGCATCCATCTTGATCGACGTATCCAGCATCTTGGTCGAAAACGCAGTACTCACGTCGAACGGCTTTTCCATGCCGAGATAGGTCTGCACCAGCTCGTAGTCCTTCTTCATGCGCTCGGAATCGATCCAGCCCAACGCCTTGGTCGTGGTGAATTCGTCCGTCATCAGGAATTTGATGCGCTCCCACTGGCGCTGTTGGTTCTCCTTGTCGAGACCCGAGGCCTGGTCGAGCAGCGCCTTGAGGCAGGGCGCGACGTCGGCGACACAGGCGGCGTAGGCCTTCTGGCTGATCTTGACAAACTCCTCGACCAGTTTCGGATTCTTTGCAAGATAGGCACCGTTGACGATTACCGAGTTGCCGTACGGATTGAGGCCAATGTCCTTCCAGTTGACGTAGCCGAGATCGGCGCCGAACTCGATCACCTTCAGATCGTGCTCATTGTAGAAATCGCTGATGATATCGACGGTATGGCTCTTCAATGCCGCGATCTTGGCGGTCGGGCCGACATTGACGAAGCTTACTGCGTCAGGCGCGATCCCGGCGGCCTTGGCAAAGGCCGGCCACATCACCCGCGACGCATCGCCCGGCGGATTGCCGATCTTGTGGTTCGGAAAGTCCTTCGGCCCGTTCACACCGTAGCTCTTCAGCCAATAGAAGGTCTGCCCGGTATTGGCGTAGATGCTCATCAGCGCCACCACGTCGGCGCCCTTGCTCTTGGCCACCAGCGCGGTGGCGAGATCGGCGATGCCGAACGGCGAGCCGCCGGAGCCGACCTTCAGCGAGGAGACGCCGGATCCCTTGCCGACCTCGATGGTCAGATCGATGCCGGCCTTCTCGTACCAGCCCTGCGACTTCGCGAAATAGAACGGCGAATGGTCGGCGGTCGGCGTCCAGTTCAGGATCAGGTTGACCTGCTCCGCGGCAACGCCGGGCATAGCCGGCACGGCAAGTGCAAGCGCCAGTCCCGCAATTCGCAATGCCTTCATTGCACCCTCCTCGTTCTGCCGATCTTGTCGCCGCGCATCCGTGACGCTACCAATGCAACTCGGGACCAGACGAGTTGTCAACTATTTGGTTGGAAATGTCCAAAAAACGTTCTGACGATACCAGGCCGCAGCGGCGCGATCCGGCCGCGACCCGCCAGAAGCTATTGACGGCAGCGCGGCGTGAATTCGCCACTAGCGGCCTCGCCGGGGCCCGGGTCGACGAGATCGCCGCGCGCGCGGGCGTCAACAAGCAGCTAGTCTATCATTATTTCGGCGACAAGGATGCGCTCTATCTGGCGGTGCTGGAATGGGTCTATGAGGAGATCCGCGCCCAGGAGCGCAAGCTCAACCTGGAGGGATTGCCGCCCGAACAGGCGATCAAGAAACTGATCGAAAGCTCGTTCGATCACCTCGCTGCTCATCCCGACTTCATCGTGCTGCTCAACGATGAGAACCGCGGCGGCGCCCGCCATGTACGCGGGTCGCGGAAACTGGAGGCCATGCATTCGCCCCTGGTCAGCTTGGTTTCGACCATTCTCTCGCAGGGGGTAAAGGCCGGCATATTCCGCAAAGGGATCAATCCGGTACACCTCTATATCTCGATCGCCGGGCTCAGCTACTTCTACTTCTCGAACACGCCGACGCTCTCTGCCATCTTCGGCAAGGATCTGTCGAGCCGGGCCGCCCGGCAGGCCCGCCGCAAGCACGTGGTCGATCTGGTGATGCATTCACTACGTCCATAATCAACCAGATGGTTGATTAGTGAGGGAGGCGACGATAGACTGCGCTCGCGGCCGGGAACCGGACGCGGGACCAAGGGAGTGCGTGGTGTTCAGCGACGACGGACGATCGGTGCGATCCCTGGCGATCATCCTGATCGTGCATCTGGCCGTGATCGTGCTCTGGCAGGTGCTGGTCGATGCCTTCCAGGTGCCGAAATTCATCCTGCCCTCGCCGCTCGCGACGATCGCGACGTTGGGTTCACCCAGCTATGCCTGGCTCTCCAATCTCGCGGTGACGGCGATCGAAATTCTCGGCGGCTTCTGCCTCGGCGCGCTGGTCGGTATCATGCTGGCGGTGATGTTTACCTGGTCGCCGCTGGTCAGCCTGTTGCTGCTGCCGCTGTTCGTCACGCTGAACATGATTCCGAAGGTGGCGCTTGGGCCGCTGTTCATCGTCTGGTTCTCCTACGGCATCTTTCCGAACATCCTGATCGCGTTTTCGATCTGCTTCTTTCCGATCCTGCTGACCACCGCCCGCGGCTTAAGCGAGGTCGAACCTGACCTGCTGGATCTCGTGAAATCGCTGCGCGGCTCGCGCTGGACGCTGTTCCGCAAGATCCAGTTGCCGGGCGCGCTTCCTTACGTGTTTTCCGGGATGAAGGTCGGTGCGATCCTGGCGGTGGCCGGCGCGATCGTCGGCGAGTTCATCGCGTCCGAGCGCGGACTCGGCTACCTCATGATCCAGGTGCAATCCTCACTGGATACGCCGGCAATGGTGATGGCGGTCGTGCTTCTGACGCTGCTCGGCGTGGCGCTGTATGGCATCGTGCTCGGGCTTGAGCGGATGTTCGTCGTCCGTGACATCCGCCTGCAATGAGAGAGGAATCAACATGCTGCTCACACGCGAAAGCCTGCCGCAGACGATCGCCGATATCGCCGCACTCGATGAGCTGCTGTGCCGCCCGAGCCAGGCACTGATCGACGATCTCCGCAAGGTCGACGGCGATATCATGATCCTCGGTGTAGCCGGCAAGATGGGGCCGACGCTCGCGGGCCTTGCCAAAGCGGCCGCGCCGGAGCGGCGCGTGATCGGCGTCGCCCGGTTCAGCGACCTCGTCGTCAAGGACTGGCTGCAGGCGCGCGGCATCGAAACCATCAATTGCGATCTGCTCGATGAGGCCGCCATCAAGGCGCTGCCGAAGATTCCGAATATTGTGTTCATGGCAGGCCGCAAGTTCGGCGCCGAGGGTGATCTGTCGCTGACCTGGGCGATGAATTCGTACGTCCCTGCCCTTGTCGCGCAGGCCTTTTCATCTTCCCGCATCGTCGCGTTCTCGACCGGCTGCGTCTATCCGTTCGTGCCGGTGGACGGCAAAGGCTCGACCGAAGACATGCCCCCCGATCCGCCCGGCGAATACGCGCAGTCCTGCGTCGGGCGGGAACGCATGTTCGAGTATTTTTCGAGGAAGTATTCGACGCCCGGGCGACTGTTCCGGCTCAACTACGCGATCGACATGCGTTACGGCGTGCTACACGATATTGCCGGCAAGGTGCTGCAGGGCAAGCCGATCGACGTCAGCCTCGGCCACGTCAATTTCATCTGGCAGGGCGACGCTTCCGCGC
This sequence comes from Bradyrhizobium archetypum, assembly GCF_013114835.1. Taxonomy (GTDB): domain Bacteria; phylum Pseudomonadota; class Alphaproteobacteria; order Rhizobiales; family Xanthobacteraceae; genus Bradyrhizobium; species Bradyrhizobium archetypum. The sequence goes on from NZ_JAAVLW010000001.1 coordinate 649,464, forward strand.
AGGCGCTGCGCTGTCTCGCGCATTGCGATACGCCGACCTCGCCGATCAATGTCAGCGGCCATGAAATCCTCTCCGTGCGCGATCTCGCCGCGAAATTCGGCCAGCGCTTCGGGCGCGCCCCCGTGATTGTCGGCGAGGAAGAGCCGACCGCCTGGATGACCGACACTTCGCAGGCGGTGAAACTGTTCGGCTTGCCGATCGTCGATACCGAGACGCTCATCAATTGGACCGCCGACTGGGTGTCGCGATCGATGCCGAGCCTTGGCAAGCCGACCAAATATGAGGTGCGTGATGGCCGCTACTGAGCCCATCGACATCGTCGAGCTCGGTGTCGGCGATGCGCCCGCCGGACTGGCGCTGTCGACCGAGGCAGGCTGGAACCAGAACGAGGCCGATTGGCGGTTTTTCCTAAGCAGGGGAATTGTCTTCGGCGTGCGTGACGGCAACCGGCTGGTCGCAACCGCGGCACTGCTGCCGTACTCGGCCGGTAACGCCTGGATCAGCATGGTGCTGGTGACGCCAAGCTGGCGGCGCCGCGGCATTGCGACAAAGCTGGTCGGCACCTGCCTCGGCGTGGCGGCACGTCGTGGCATTACCACCTGGCTGGATGCGACGCCGGCTGGCGCCTCCGTCTATGGTCAGCTCGGCTTCACCCCGACGCTGCAGTTGCGGCGGCTCCGGCTGGAAAGACCGCAGCGCGCCACGGCGACACAGCCGCTACCAGCCGGCGACCTCGGCGCTCTGGCCGCGCGCGATGGCAGCGCGTTGGGGTTCGACCGCAGTACGTTGCTATCCGAATTTGCTGCCCGCCCGGGCTCCCGCATCGTGACGAGTAATCGAGCAATGGCGCTGGTCCGTGACGGGCGCACCGCGCGCCATATCGGTCCACTGCTGGCCGACCGCGCCGATCAAGCACTGGCGTTGGTCGACGCCATCACTAGCTGCGAGAGCGGACCCTGGCTGATCGACGCCGTCCATTCTCAGGAGGCGTTTCTGCACGGGCTTGTCCAGTCAGGCTGGAATATCGAGCGGCCGTTTCAGCGCATGCGATTTGGCCGCCTCACCGCGCAACCTTCGCAACCGCCGTTCGCCGTCGCCGGCCCGGAATTCGGATAGGAACCGTCGTCATGCATCATAGCGAGATCAAAGCCGAGGTCCGGAAGCTGATTGCCGACGGCACCGTGCTGCCGGCGCATCCGCTCGCGCTCGATGCCAACCGCGCGCTCGACGTCCGGCATCAGCGGGCGCTGACACGCTACTACCTCGATGCCGGCGCCGGAGGTCTCGCTGTCGGTGTGCACACCACCCAATTCGCGATCCGTGACGTCGGCCTGTACCGGCCGGTGCTGGAGCTGGCGGCAGAGACGGCAGTCTCGTGGACAAAACGCCCCGTCGCAATGGTCGCCGGGCTGTCCGGTCCGACCCAGCAAGCCATTGGAGAGGCGCAAACCGCACGCGGCATCGGCTATCACGCCGGCCTGCTCAGCCTTGCCGCAATGAAATCGGCGTCCGAGGACGAGATCATCGTCCATTGCGAGGCGGTCGCGCGCGAGATCCCGCTGGTCGGCTTTTACCTGCAGCCGGCCGTCGGCGGCGTCATCCTCAGCGCCGATTTCTGGCGCCGATTTGCGGCCATCGACAACGTCATCGCCATCAAGATCGCCCCCTTCAACCGCTACCGGACGCTGGACGTGCTCCGCGGCGTGGCAGCGGCCGGTGCGCTCGACCGCGTCGCGCTTTATACCGGCAATGACGATCACATCCTGCTGGACCTCACCCTGCCCTTCGACCTGCGCGACAACGGCGTCACCACCCGCGCCTATTTCAAGGGCGGGCTCCTTGGGCACTGGTCGGTCTGGACGGCTAGCGCGATCAAGCAGTTCGAGATGTGCAAGGCGGCGCGCGGCAAGGATACCGTGCCCGCCGATCTCCTGGCGCTGGACGCACGTGTCACCGATTGCAACAGCGCGTTCTTCGATGTCGCCAACAATTTTCACGGCTGCATCGCCGGCTGCCATGAGATCCTGCGGCGGCAGGGGCTGATGCAGGACCTTTGGTGCCTCGATCCTGCCGAAGGGCTCAGCCCCGGCCAGATGCACGAGATCGACCGCGTCTACCGCGAGCATGCCGATCTCTCCGACGACGCGTTCGTGAAGGCGAACCTCGAGAAATGGCTGGCATGAGCGCGGACGAACCCTTCATCAGCCTGCGCAACGTCCGCAAGGTCTATCGCGCGAAGGGCACCGAATTCCTCGCTGTCTCCGATGTCACCATGGACGTCAGGGAGGGCGAGCTGGTTTCGCTGGTCGGCCCATCCGGCTGCGGCAAGACTACCGTGCTGAAGATCCTGGCCGGGCTGCATGAGGCCGACGGCGGTACGATCAAGATCGGCACTTCAAAAACACCGTTCGATCCCGCGCGCGACATCGGTATGGTGTTCCAGCAGGCCCTGCTGCTGAAATGGCGAACCATTTTGGACAACGTGCTGCTGCCGGCCGAAATCGTCGGCCTGCCGATGAAGGCGGCGCGGACCCGCGCCCGCGATCTGCTCAATTTGGTCGGCCTTGCCGGTTATGAAGACAAGTATCCGCAACAATTGTCCGGCGGCATGCAGCAACGCACGGCGATTGCGCGCGCCTTCATCCATGATCCAAAACTGATCCTGATGGACGAGCCGTTCGGCGCGCTCGATGCGCTGACCCGCGAACAGATGAACCTCGAAATGCTGCGGATCTGGCGCGAGAGTGGCAAGACCATCCTGTTTGTGACGCACTCGATCCAGGAAGCGGTGTTTCTCGCATCGCATTGCGCCGTGCTCACGGCGGGTCCTGCCAGGATGGCGGAGTATTTCCCGATCGACCTGCCGTTTCCCCGCGCGCTGGCTATCAAGACCACGGATGAATTCGGCGCCTATGCGCGGCGAATCTATGCGCGGCTGGGGCTGAGTGCCGACGCGTAGCTCGCGGGGCCACCACTTCGCATACGCATCATGCATCAACGCGCCTGTGGCGCCCGCCGCGTCCGTAGTACACGCCGCGGACGGGCGCGTCCGCGGCCGGCGTGGAGAGCCCGACAGAATGTCCGCAGAAGTAACCTCAAAATCATCGACCGCTCCCATGGACGGCCTGCCCCCCGAACTCAGGCGCTGGGCGGTCGCCGCGATCTTTACGGCGCTCGCAATGGCTTCGCTGGATACGGCGATCGCCAATGTCGCCCTTCCGGCGATTGCCGCCGACCTTCACGTCAGCCCGGCTGATGTGGTCTGGGTCGTCAACATCTACCAGATCGCGCTGGTTGCGACGCTGCTGCCGCTCGGCGCGCTGGGCGAGATCGTCGGGCATGAGCGCATCTATATCGGCGGTCTCGTGCTGTTCACGCTCGCTTCGCTCGGCTGCGCCCTGGCATGGTCGCTGCCCAGCCTGACCGCGGCCCGCGCGCTGCAGGGCCTGGGTGCCAGCGGCGTCATGAGCGTGAACGCGGCGCTGGTCCGCTTCGTCTACCCAACCCACATGCTCGGCCGCGGCTTCGGCCATAACGCGCTCGTGGTCGGAACGGCGTTCACGTTCGGTCCGAGCATTGCCTCTGCCATCCTTGCCATCGGCACATGGCCGTGGCTGTTCGCGATCAACATCCCCTTCGGGGTGATCGCGATCTGGATCGGCCTGAAGACCTTGCCGAAAACGCCGCGCGCGAAGCATGCGTTCGATTTTGCGAATGCCGCGCTGACTGCAGGCTGCCTTGGACTTTTCATCGTCGGAATTGGCAGCGCCGCGCATCAGGCCTCGCTCGCCCTGGTCGGGCTAACGCTCGGCGCGGCATTGGCGCTAGGCTGGATCATCACCCGCAGACATCGGGACCACCCGGCGCCGATGTTGCCGATCGACCTGTTCCGCCGGCCGATGTTTGCGCTCTCGGCCGCTACGTCAGTCTGCGCATTCGCCGTGCAGGGCCTGGCCTTCGTCTCGCTGCCGTTTTATTTCGAGGATGTGCTGCACCGCTCGCAGGTGGAGACCGGCTTCTTCATGACGCCCTGGCCGCTGGTGGTTGCGATCATGGCGCCGGTCGGAGGCCGGCTTTCCGACCGCCATCCCGTCGGCATCCTTGGCGGGCTCGGGCTGGTGCTGCTCGGCATCGGCATGGCGCTGCTGGCAACGTTGCCACCCGACCCCGGCATTGCCAACATCGTCTGGCGCACCGTGATTTGCGGCATCGGTTTCGGCTTTTTCCAAACGCCCAATCTGCGGGCACTGATGTCAAGCGCACCGCCGCATCGCTCTGGTAGCGCGAGCGGCATCGTTGCGACCTCACGTCTGACCGGGCAAACCCTCGGCGCCGCGCTGGCAGCGCTGTGCTTTGCCCTCGCCGGCCACAACGGCGCAACGCTGGCGTTGGCGCTCGGCGCCGGATTTGCCGCACTTGGCAGCCTGATGAGTTTCCTGCGGCTGGCCGTGGGTGCAGAACGGACATGACAGCCATGCGACGGGCACGCACCCAGGCAACACCGGCCGCTCGAATTTCTTCCGGCCCCCAAGCACGCTTTTTCTTGATTTGAACAGTTCCAGGTTGCAGGCCATCTTCCCGCGCGCAGCTCACTCGGTGGATTGGGCTAACAGGGGATACGCGATGGCAAACCTCACAATTAACGGCAAGACAATTAATGTGGACGTCGAAGACGACACGCCGCTGCTTTGGGCAATCCGCGAGAACGTCGGACTGACCGGTACCAAATATGGCTGCGGCATTGCACAATGCGGCGCCTGCACCGTGCATATCGACGGAGTAGCAATGCGCTCCTGCGGCGTCACGGTCAGCGAGGCAGTCGGCAAGCAGATCACCACGATCGAAGGGCTCGCAAGCAACGGCACGCTGCACAAGGTGCAGCAGGCCTGGATTGCCAACGACGTGCCGCAATGCGGCTATTGTCAGGCCGGCATGATCATGGCGGTCGCCGCCCTTCTCAATGAGAAGCCGAAGCCGACCGACAAGGATATTGACGAGACCATCACCAATATCTGCCGCTGCGGAACCTTCCAGCAGGTCCGCGAGGCGATCCATGCCGCCGCAAGCGCTTGAGGGGAACGTCATGAATCAGCACGTCATGCCCAAGTCAAACCTCAAGCTCAACCGGCGCGCCTTCGTGATCGGCACCGCCGCGGCCGGCGCCGGCCTCGCGATCGGCCTCGATCTTCCCTTCGGCGGACCGAAGGTGGTCCGCGCTGCCGACGGCTCACCGGAAGTCAACGTCTGGGTGGTGATCCGGCCCGACAATACGACGGTGATCCGCGTCGCCCGCTCCGAGATGGGTCAGGGCACCCTGACCGGCCTCGCCCAGCTCGTCGCCGAAGAGCTCGAATGCGACTGGTCCAAGGTCGTCACCGAATATCCGACGCCGGGTCAAAGTGTCGCACGCAAGCGCGCCTGGGGCGATTTCTCGACCGGCGGCAGCCGCGGCATCCGCTCGAGCCATGACTACGTCCGCAAGGGCGGCGCCACCGCCCGCGTCATGCTGATACAGGCGGCCGCCAATGAATGGAAAGTGCCGGCATCGGAATGCACGGCCGCCAACAGCATCATCACCCACACGCCGTCGGGCAGAACCACGACCTACGGCAAGGTGGTCGAGGCCGCGGCGCGGCTCGAGCCCCCGGCCGACGTCAAGCTGAAGGACCCAAAGGATTGGAAGATCGCCGGCAAGGCCGTCAAGCGGCTCGATACCGTCGACAAGACCACGGGCGCGATGATCTATGGCGCTGACATCAAGCTGCCCGGCATGCTCAACGCCACGATCAAGGATTGTCCCGTCTTCGGCGGCAAGCTGAAGAGCTATGACGAAGCCAAGATCGCCGGCATGAAGGGCGTCAAGAAGGTGGTGAAGGTCGGCGACAGCGCCGTCGCCGTCGTCGCCGATACCTGGTGGCACGCCAAGACCGCGCTCGATGCGCTGCCGATCGTCTGGGACGAAGGCGAGAACGCCAAGGTCTCCAGCGAGTCGATCGCCAAATGGCTGGCCGAGGGCCTCGACAATGCGCAGCCGGCCTATATCGGCAACCAGAACGGCGACGCCAAGGCTGCGATTGCCTCTGCCGTCAAGAAAGTCGAGGCGGTCTATAACTATCCGTACCAGAACCACGCCACGATGGAGCCGCTGAACGCCACCGCGCTCTATACGCCGGATAAATGCGAGGTCTGGTGCGGTACGCAGAACGGCGAAGCGGCATTTGCCGCCACCATTGAAGCATCGGGGCTAACCGCCGAAAAATGCGAGGTGCACAAGCTCATCCTCGGTGGCGGCTTCGGCCGCCGTGGCATGACCGACTACGTCCGGCAGGCGGTGCTGATTGCCAAGGAGATGCCGGGCACGCCAGTCAAGCTGCTTTGGTCGCGTGAAGAGGACATGGCGCAAGGCAAGTTCCATCCGGTCACGCAGTGCAAGCTGACCGGGGCGTTCGATGCCGACAACAATCTCACGGCGCTGCACGTGCGGTTGTCGGGACAGTCGATCCTCTACACGGTGCGTCCGGCGGCGCTGGTGAACGGCATGGATACGGCTGCGTTCCAGGGCCTCAGTCCTTCCGGCGACGCGGCGATCGGCTACTCCGTGCCGAACCTCCTGGTCGAGCATTCGATGCGCAACCCGCATGTCCCGCCCGGCTTCTGGCGCGGCGTCAACGTGAACCACAACGCGATCTACATGGAATGCTTCATGGATGAACTGGCGCATTCGGTCGGCCAGGATCCGGTGGAATTCCGCCGCAAGCTGATGAGCAAGCATCCAAAACATCTCGCGGTACTCAACGCCGTGGCCGAGAAGATCGGCTGGGGCACGCCCGCGCCGCAAGGCGTCTATCGCGGGATTGCGCAGGTGATGGGATACGGCAGCTATGTTGCGGGTGCTGCGGAAATCTCGGTCACCGAGGGCAGCAAGATCAAGGTGCACCGCATCGTTGCCTCGACCGACCCCGGCTACATCGTCAATCCGGCGCAGGTCGAGCGACAGATCGCAGGCTCCTTCGTCTATGGCCTGTCCGCCCTGTTCTATGGCGGCTGCACGGTGAAGGACGGCAAGATCGAGCAGACCAATTTCGACACCTACAATTCGATGCGAATCGCCGAGATGCCGAAGGTGGAATGCGTGATGGTGCCGAGCGGCGGCTTCTGGGGCGGCGTCGGCGAGCCGACCATCGGGGTCGCCGCGCCCGCGGTGCTCAACGCCTACTTCGCGGCAACCGGCAAGCGGATCCGTTCGGTGCCGCTGAAGGACCAGAACATCACGTTCGCCTGACAGCAACGGGCGGCGGCCCGATCCGGCCGCCGCTCCCCTTTTCCCGGATATTGCCATGGTCGCCACGCGGCTGATGACGCGCAGAGATGTCGCTCGCGGCATCGCCGCGTCTGCGGCTGCAGCATTGCCGTGCCCCGCATTTGCGCAAGGGACCGCGCGTATCGTCGTGATCGGCGGCGGCTTCGGCGGCGCGAGTTGCGCGCGAGCGCTGCGGCAGCTTGATCCAAAGTTTCAGGTGAGCCTGATCGAGCCAAATCAAACCTTTACGGCCTGCCCGTTCAGCAACGAGGTGATCGTGGGCATGCGCGAGATGCCCGCGCAGCAATTCACCTACGATAGAATCGCCGCAGCGGGAGTAGCCGTCATTGCCCAAGCCGCCGCCAAGGTCGACGCTCAGGCGCGCACCGTCAGTTTGGCCGACGGGACTTCGCTCGCCTACGACCGCCTGGTGCTGTCGCCCGGCATCGACCTTCGCTTCGATGCCTTGCCCGGCTATGACGAATCCGCTTCCATCAAGATGCCGCACGGATGGAAGGCCGGCGAACAGACGATCCTGCTACGCAAGCAGGTCGAAGCCATGGAGGACGGCGGCACGGTGGTGATCGCAGTCCCCGCGGCGCCCCTGCGCTGTCCACCCGCACCTTACGAGCGCGCCAGCCTCATCGCGCATTATCTGAAAACCCGGAAGCCGCGCTCGAAGGTCCTGATCCTTGATGCCAAGGACGGCTTTTCGCAGCAAAGACTGTTCGAGGCCGCCTGGAAGGAGCTCTATCCCGGCATGATCGAACGGATCGCATTGTCGCAAGGCGGCAGGGTGACTTCGGTGGAGACCGCAAGCAATACCATTGTCACCGACTTCGGCAATTATGTCGCCAACGTCGCCAGCGTAATCCCGCCGCAGAAGGCCGGGCGCATCGCCGAGCTCGCCGGGGCCGCTGATAATACCGGCTGGTGTCCGATCGATCCTGCGAGCTTTACGTCGAAACTTGTGCCAAATATTCACGTCATCGGCGATGCCTGTATCGCCGGTCAAATTCCGAAGGCGGCGTCGGCCGCGAGTGCGCAAGGTAAGGCCTGTGCGGCCGCGATCGTCGCCATGCTGTCGGGCAAGACGCCCGAAACGCCTCGGCTGAGCGGCGCCTGCTACAACACCGTCGCGCCGGGTTATGCATTCTCGCTGTCGGGTGTCTATCAGCCGAAGGACGACCAGTTCGCCGAGATCGAGGGCGCGACGAGCCCGGTCAATGCACCGCGCGATCTGCGTCAGCGCGAGGCCGAGGCTGCGGAAAGCTGGTTCAGGACGATCACGGTGGAAACCTTTGGCTAGATCGCGCATCCATATCGGAATCTGGCTTGCCGGCGTGGCGGTTGCGGCGCCATGCCCCGCCAGCGCCCAGGCGCTACAGCCCTATGCCGTCGTCGGCGACGCCATTCCGGAGCCGCTCACGAATACGCGAGGAGATGCCACACGCGGGCGCGCGCTCGTCGTCGAACGTTCCAGCACTTGCATCCTCTGCCATAACGGCCCATTTCCCGAACAGAAATTCCAGGGCGATCTGGCGCCTGATCTTTCCGGCTCCGGCAGCCGCTGGTCCGAAGGACAGCTTCGGTTACGGCTGGTGGACGCGTCACGCCTCAACCCCGCGACCATCATGCCGTCCTACTACCGCCTCGACGGCCTCAATCGCGTCGGCACGCCATGGCGCGGCAGGCCGATCCTGTCGGCCGAACAGATCGAGGATATCGTGGCGTATCTCGTGACGCTGCGCGAATAGGAAGGCAACATGCAACAACCGACAAATTCATCACGCCGCAAGTTCCTCGGCCTCGCCGGTGGCGCCGCCGCGCTCGGCGCGCTGCCCGTCGTTATCATCCGTCCCGCGGAGGCGACGCCCGCGATGCTTGCCGCGGCGATCCAGAATGTCACCGGCGGCGCGGCAGTGCGGACCGGCAAGGTCAAGCTCGAGATTCCCCCGCTGGTCGAGAATGGCAACACGGTACCGATGACGGTCACCGTCGCGCATCCGATGGCGCCGGAGGATCACGTCCGCAGCATTCACGTCTTCAATGAGAAGAATCCGCAGCCGAACATCGCCAATTTCCACCTCGGCCCGCATAATGGCCGCGCGCAGGTTTCGACCCGCATCCGTCTCGCAGACAGCCAGAAGATCGTCGCGATCGCAAAACTCTCGGACGGCTCGTTCTGGTCGGCCAGCGTCGATGTCGTCGTCACCCTGGCAGCCTGCACCGAGGAGGTGATCTGATGGCATCCGCCCTGATCAACGTTCCGGCGAAAGCCAAGCGCGGCGATATTATCGAGATCAAGACGCTGATGTCGCACATCATGGAAACCGGCTATCGCCATACGGCATCAGGCGAAATCGTTCCGCGCAACATCATCACGAGCTTTACCTGCCGCTTCAACGGAAACGAGATTTTCCGCACTGATCTGTTTCCGGCGATATCAGCCAACCCGTTCATCACTTTCTTCACCACCGCGACCGAAAGCGGCAAGTTCGAGTTCGAGTGGATCGGCGACCGGGGATTTTCCGAAACCGCATCAGCGTCGATATCGGTCGAATGAGATTTTCGGGCGCCATAGCCGCCGCACTGCTGGCGGCGGGCGTCGTTGGCGCCGCCGAAATCCCGCAGGCCGAACGTCGCTCCGGCTACGACTTCATGAAGCCGGACACCAAGGCGATGCAGGACGAAGATACCGCCAATCCCGGCATGCTCTGGGTGCTCGACGGCGAGGCGCTCTGGAAGCGCAAGGCGGGTGGCGCCGACAAGGCCTGCGCCGATTGCCACGACGATGCCCGCACCAGCATGAAGGGGGTGGCCGCCCGCTACCCCGCTTTCGACAAGACAACCGGCCGTCCCCTCGATCTGGAGCAGCGCATCAATTCCTGCCGCACCAACCAGCAGCAGGCGACGCCGTTACCGTTCGAGAGCCGCGAGCTGCTGGCGCTCACGGCGTTTATCGCGCGGCAGTCGCAAGGCGCGCCGATCGAAACCGGCGCCGACCCGCAGCTTGCGCCGTTCATCGCCAAGGGACGCGAGCTCTACATGCAGCGGCAGGGCCAGCTCAATCTCGCCTGCGCCAACTGCCATGACGACAACTGGGATAAGAAGCTTGCCGGCGCCGCGATCACGCAAGCGCACCCGACCGGCTATCCGCTCTACCGGCTGGAATGGCAGTCGCTGGGATCGCTGCAGCGGCGCTTGCGCGCCTGCATCAGCGGCATTCGCGCGCAGGCCTATGATCACGGCGCGCCGGAGCTGGTTGAACTCGAATTGTACCTGATGTCGCGCGCGCGCCGGATGGTGATGGAGGCGCCGGGGGTAAGGCCGTAGGACGCTTCACAAGCTCCTCAGGGTGAGGAGCGACAGTGTGCGTGAGGATGCGGATTACCGCTCCGCGAATGCCTTTTCGACCACGAACTGGGCCGGCTCGCCGTGATTGCCTTCGACGAATCCCCGGCTGTTCAGCAACGCACGCGTGTCCGTCACCAACGCCGGGCTGCCGCAGATCATGACGCGGTCCTGCGCGGGATCGAGCGAGGGCAGCCCGATATCGGCAAACAGTTTGCCTGACGTGATCAGGTCGGTGATCCGGCCGCGGTTGCGGAAGGGGTCTCGCGTCACGGTCGGGTAATAGATCAACTGGTTGCGGACATAGTCGCCGATCAGCTCGTCGTTCGGCAGCTTCTCAGTGATCATCTCGCCATAGGCGAGCTCGGCGACCCGGCGGCAGCCGTGGAGCAGCACCACCTTCTCGAACCGCTCATAGGTCTCGGGATCCTTGATCACGGAAAGAAACGGCGCGAGACCGGTGCCGGTACCGATCAGGTAGAGGTTGCGGCCGTCTTCGAGATTGTCGATCACCAGCGTGCCAGTCGCTTTGCGGCTGACGATGATCTCGTCGCCCTGCTTCAGGTGCTGCAGGCGTGAGGTCAGCGGGCCGTCCGGCACCTTGATCGAGAAGAATTCGAGCCGGTCCTCGTAGTTGGCGCTGGCGACCGAGTAGGCACGGAGCAGCGGCTTCTCGCCGACCTTCAGACCGATCATGGTAAATTCGCCGTTGCGAAAGCGAAACGACGGGTCACGCGTGGTGGTGAAGCTGAACAGCGTGTCGGTCCAGTGATGGACGCTGAGAACGCTTTCCTGGTTGAAGTTGCTCATCGCACCCTTCCCTGACCCGCAAAGCCGGTTGACCGGCCGCATCATTTGTATACGATCATTCGTATACAAATGAATAATCCGGCTTGATCCGCTCGTCAAGCCGGGCAGAATGTCCGGCGAAAGCATTGAACCAAAAGGAAAAACCATGGCCCACGATGCACCGCAGGCGACCGGCCCGAGCAAGCTGGTGATCCGCAACATCGGCCTTGTGCTATCGGGGGCTTTGGAAAAGCCGATCCTCGATGCCGACACGATCGTGGCCGAGAACGGCAAGATCACTGCCATCGGCCGCTTCAAGGACATCAACGCCGAGGGTGCCACCACCATCGTCAACGCCAACGGCACCACCGTGGCGCCGGGCCTGATCGACAGTCATGTTCATCCTGTCGCCGGCGACTGGACGCCGCGACAGAACCAGATCAACTGGATCGACAGCTATCTGCACGGCGGCGTCACCACGATGATCTCGGCCGGCGAAGTGCACATGCCCGGCCGACCCCGCGACGTCGTCGGCCTGAAAGCGATGGCAATCTTTGCGCAGCGCGCGTTCTGGACGCTGCGTCCAGGCGGGGTGAAGGTGCATGCCGGCGCGCCGGTCATCGAATGCGAGATGGTCGAGGACGATTTCAAGGAAATGGCTGCAGCCGGCGTCAAGCTGCTCGGCGAAGTGGGCCTAGGCGGCGTGAAAGACGGCCCGACCGCCCGCAAGATGGTCGGCTGGGCGCGCAAATACGGCATCCAGAGCACGATCCACACCGGCGGCCCCTCGATCCCCGGCTCCGGTTTGATCGACAAGGACGTGGTGCTGGAAGCCGATACCGACGTGGTCGGCCATATCAATGGCGGCCACACCGCCCTGCCCGATGACCAGATCCGTTGCATCTGCGAGGGCTGCAAGCGCGGGCTGGAGCTGGTTCACAACGGCAATGAGCGCTCGGCACTGTTCACGCTGCGCATCGCGCGCGAGATGGGCGACCTGAACCGCGTCATCCTCGGCACCGACGCGCCGGCCGGCTCCGGCGTGCAGCCGCTCGGCATCTTGCGTATGGTCTCGATGCTGTCGTCGCTCGGTGAATTGCCGGCCGAACTCGCCTTCTGCCTTGCGACCGGCAATACCGCACGGATGCGTGAGCTGGACTGCGGAATCATCGAAGTCGGCCGGTCCGCCGATTTCGTCATCATGGACAAGGCGCAGCACTCGCCCGGCAAGAACATCCTCGCGAGCGTGCAGCTTGGTGACCTCCCTGGCATCGGCATGACCATCATCGATGGCATCGTCCGCACCCAGCGCAGCCGCAACACGCCGCCGGCTGGCAAGGTCCCGGAGATCGTCAGCGGGCATTGATGCACACGGACTCGCGCGATCGTGACGTGCGATCAGAGTCCTTCCTGTGATTGAACTCACACTCAGCCGGCATGGAACCCGCGGAGGGCTGCTTTGCGGCGAACAGCCGGCGTGGTACGCTGTGGGCACTGGAAAGATTGTTTACCTAACGCTGTAATTGCATCAGCTCGAGGAAATCAATCCGAGCCATGGCCCAAATTCGTGACATCAAGTCGGGCCGCGCTGGTGAGCCATCGCGCGAGCCAACGCCGCGGCGCCTTGCCGCCATCGTCGCCGGCGACATCTCCGGCTACAGCCGCCTGATGCAGATCGACGAGGAAGGCACGCACAACCGCGTCAAGCGGCTCGAGCGCGACGTGATTGAGCCCACCATCAGAGAACATCACGGCAGGCTCGTCAAAACGACGGGCGACGGCTTCATCGCCATTTTCGACAGTCCTGTCGAAGCCGTGCGCGCCAGCATCGTGATCCAGCAAAATCTGGTCGGCCGCAACGCATCGCTACCCAAGCATCATTGGATCGAATACCGGATTGGCGTCAATCTTGGCGACGTGATCATCGAAACCGATGACGTCTATGGCGACGGCGTCAACATTGCGACACGGCTCGAAGGGATAGCCCATCCCGGCGAAGTCTATATCTCCGGCGGCATCTACGAACAGATCAAGCATAAACTTGTTTGCGGATACGAGTCGCTCGGTGATCGAAAGGTCAAGAACATCACCGATCCAGTCCGGGTCTATCGTGTGCTTCCCGACCCCTCTGCCCTTCACGAAGTCCGGAACCGGCGCGAACGTATCCTGATCCTTTTGCTCTGCCTTGCGATATTGACCATTGCGGGCGGCGCTTTCTGGTACATGTTCGCCCAATATCGCAAAGCGACAGAACAGGCGTCTGCACCCGTTTCATCTCCGGCGGAAACGCCGAAGGTGCCTGCACCCGCTGCGAGACCACGAGCGGCGCCACCTCAACCCTCGCCTTCCGTGGCACCAACTCAGCAACAGGCGACGCCTCGGCCGGAGACGTCTCCAACAGAGAAGCAAGCGGCGCCGCTGGCGCCGCCCGCATCTCCCGCCGCTCCCGAAACTCGGCCGACGACGCAAGCAGCCGCGCCGATTCCAGAACCCGAGACAATTTCCCTTCGGGGCGGCAGCTTCGCGATGGGCAGCAATGAAGACATCTCGGAGCGGCCGGTCCGTCAGGTAACGATCAAGCCTTTTGCGATGGGGAAATTTCCCGTCACTGTGCGGGAATGGAATGCATGCGCAGCCGCAAAGGCGTGTGGGTTCACGGCGATCGGAAAGGACGATGCACCCATCACCAACGTGAGTTGGAGCGACGCCAAGCAATATGTCGCCTGGCTCGCGCAAGCTACCCGAAAGCCATATCGCCTGCCGAGTGAAGCCGAATGGGAATACGCTGCGCGCGGCGGCACGCAGACCAGATACTGGTGGGGCGATCAGTTTCAGCCTGGCGCGGTCAATTGCCGGAACTGCAGCGACATTCCAGCCAGCGAACAGCCGGCCAGGGTTGGCAGCCTCAAGCCAAATCCGTTCGGGCTGTTCGATATGGGCGGCAGCGTTGACCAATGGGTCGAAGATTGCTGGCACAAAAATTACCAGGGCGCCCCGACCGACGGGTCAGCATGGGTCGAGAATGATTGTAGCTCGCACGTCATCCGTTCCGGATCCTGGAGGAAAGATTCGAATTATGCCCGGACATCGAACCGCGGCAGCTATGACACCAACGTGCGATATCCCACCCATGGGTTCCGCGTTGCGCTATCCCAGTGAGGAAGTTGCGAGGCAGTCATGAAGGCTATGCAGTGGATCGCTCTGTCAGCAGCGCTCACCTGCCTGCCGTTCGCCGCATACGCCCAAGGAAAGCCCGCTGGAAAGGATGCTCGTCTCTATTTCGTGTGGCCGCAGAACGGCGCCGTCATCAAAGGCGGGTTCTGGTGCCGCTTTGGTCTGCGAAACATGGGCGTAACCCACGCAGGCGACACCTACCCGAACAGCGGCCATCATCATCTTCTCATCGACGTGAATGAACCCATCAATCCCAACGAACCGATTCCGCAAGACAAGTCACATCTGCATTTTGGGGCAGGTCAGACCGAAGCCCGGATCGAACTTCCGCCTGGCAAGCACACGCTTCAGCTTGTGCTGGGCGACGCCGAGCACTATCCACACGTCCCTCCGGTCGTCTCCGAAAAAATTACCGTAACGATCAAATAGAGCCTGCGGATCGCCTCCAATACAGATTGTTCGAAACCGGCGCAGCAGTCTGATCGGTAGCAGCATCGTTGTTTTCGCCTGGTCATATTGCGTGTATCATCGACCGGCAAACCCCGGCCGGCGGCACTCGCGAGAGGAACTTAGCGCACCGGGTGATGTCTTGCTGCTGCAGGCCGCTGAGCCGTGATGCTGACAATTCAGGCAAACAGGGAGGCAGTACGATGAATATTCGGCCCGATCCCACGTTTTACGCTTCGCCCAAGCTTGCCATGGAAGCTCCGCCGGAGAGTTTCGCCTACACCGTGCTGCTCAGCCCGGACGCTTCGAAACCGGACGCACTGGCCGTAATCGACGTTAGGCCCGACTCTCAGACCTATAGCCAGATCGTTCACACCGTGACGATGCCCAACAAGGGCGACGAGTTTCACCATTTCGGTTGGAATGCCTGCTCATCGGCGCTGTCGCCGCTCTCCGGGCATGCCTTTCTCGAACGGCGCTATCTCATCATCCCGGGCATGCGGTCTTCCCGCATCTACATCGTCGATACCAAGCCGGATCCCACCAAGGCGGCAATCCACAAGATCATCGAGCCCGAGGAAATTTTCAGGAAGACGGGGTACTCGCGGCCCCACACCGTTCATTGCGGGCCGGAAGGCATCTATGTCTCTACGCTCGGCGGCGGCGGCAAGGACGGCACCGACGGACCGCCCGGCGTCTTCATCATGGATTGCGAGACGTTCGAGGTGCTCGGACGGTGGGAGCTCGATCGCGGCCCGCAAACATTGCATTATGACTTCTGGTGGAACCTGCCGCGCGACTACATGGTGACCAGCGAGTGGGCATTACCGCCGCAGTTCGAGAACGGCATCGTTCCGGAAGATCTGCTCTCCAACAAATACGGCCATCGCATCCACTTCTGGGATCTGCGGGCCCGGCGTAACGTTCAGACCATCGATCTCGGCGCCAACCATCAGATGGCGCTGGAAGTGCGTCCCGCGCACGATCCGGTTCGCGAATACGGCTTCCTCGGCGTCGTGGTCGACACCACGAACCTCGAAGGCTCGATCTGGACCTGGTGGCGCGAGGGCGGCAAGTTTCACATCGAGAAGACAGCGACCATTCCGCCCGAGCCGGCGGCGAAGGAGCAACTGCCGCCGCTGCTGCAGGGGTTCGGCGCCGTGCCGCCGCTGGTATCGGACATCGACCTGTCGATGGACGACAGATTCCTTTACGTCGCCTGCTGGGGCACCGGCGAGATGCGTCAATACAATGTCCATGAGCCACGAAGGCCGAAGCTTGCCGGCTCGGTGCGGATCGGCGGCATCGCGCGCCGCACGCCACATCCAAACGGCAAGGCCTTTGCCGGCGGTCCCCAAATGGTCGAGATCAGCCGCGACGGCAAGCGGGTGTACTGGACCAACTCGCTGTATTCGACGTGGGACAACCAGTTCTATCCCGATGGCGTTCCGGGCGCCATGGTAATGGCCGATGCGAAGCCGGACGGCGGCCTCGAGCTCGCGAGGGATTACTGGGTCAACTTCCCCGATGGATATCGCGCCCATCAAGTCCGGCTCGACGGTGGTGACTGTTCGACGGATTCGTTCTGCTATCCATCGGTCTGAAGTTGAGTGCAGCCGACTGGACACCGATCTGGCTCTGGCTGGCTGTCATCGCGAGCGGCCTCTATCACGGCATCAACCCGGGAATGGGGTGGCCGCTCGCCGTTTCCGCCGGGCTGATGGAGCGAAGCCCGCGGGCGCTGGTATCAGCGCTTTGGCCGCTCACCGCCGGCCATCTGCTGGCGATGCTCGTTGTGATCCTTCCCTTCGCGCTGCTTGTCGCCATCGTCGAATGGCAACGCACGATCCAGATCGGCGCCAGCCTCCTTGTCATCGGCTTCGGCCTTTACCGATTGGTCAACCGGCGCCATCCAAGGGTGCTGGCACGGATATCGCCGGCGCAATTGGGGCTATGGTCATTCGCCGTGGCCCTCGCGCATGGCGCCGGGCTGATGCTGGTTCCGATCTATCTCGGCCTCTGCCGGGAAGCCGAACTGGATAGCGGACACGTGGCTGCCGGCGCGCTCATCAATACGAATCTCGGCATGGCCGTGCTGGTTGCCGCGGTCCACGCCGCCGCGATGATCGCGGCCGGCGGATGTTGCGCGTGGCTCGCCTACCGCTATCTCGGCCTCAAGTTCATATCGCAGAGCTGGTTTAATCTGGACACCATCTGGGCCGTTAGCCTTACTCTGGTGGGTGCAATCGCGCTGGTGCTCAACTTGAGTTAGCGCAAGCCGCAGGTCTTCAGCGCAGCTTGTCGAGCAGCGCGATCAGCGTCTCGCGTTCCTTGGCATCGAGCGGTGCCAGCGTCTCTCGGGTGATCGCGAGTGCGTTCGGTGCCGCCTTCTCCGCCAGTTGCTGGCCGGCGCGCGTGAGACTCACCAGCAGGCGGCGGCCGTCCTCAGGGTCGGGGCTGGTCTCGGTCAGGCCGCGCGCGGTAAGGCGGTCGATCACGCCCTTGATGGTGGCGACGTCCATCGCCGTCAGCCGTCCGAGCAGGTTCTGCGAGCACGGGCCGGTCTCGGCCAGCTTCGCGAGCGCCGCCCATTGCGTCGGCGTCAGGTTGATGCCGATCTCGCGGGCGAAGATCGTGGCATGGCGCTGCCAGACCTGGCGCAGGATGAAGCCGATCTGCTCGTCGAGAATGTAGGACGGCCGCGCCGGCTTGACCGCTCGTTTCGGCGAAACACCCCTTCCCATCGATCCCGCCCCTCCTTTGCGCCCGGCTACAGCGACAGATGCGCGTCGCGGATATCCGGCTGCGCGTCGAGTTCGGCCATCGTGCCGCCGAAGCAGATCCTGCCGCGCTCGATGATATAGGCACGATCCGAGATCAGCCGCGCGAAATGCAGGTTCTGCTCAGAGACCACGACGCTGACGCCTTCCTTCTTCATCGCCAGGATGGCGTCGACCATCTGCTCGACGATCTTCGGCGACAGCCCCTCTGACGGTTCGTCAAGCAGCACCAGCGACGGATTGCCCATCAGCGTCCGCGCGATCGTCAGCATCTGCTGCTCGCCGCCGCTCATCCGCCCACCGGGACGGTTGCGCATCTCGCCGAGATTGGGAAACAGCGTGAACAGCTTTTCGCGGGTCCAATGCGGCGCATTCGGCCGTTTCGGCTGTCGGCCGACTTCGAGATTTTCCTCGACCGTGAGATCGGTGAAGATGCGCCGCTCCTCCGGCACATAGCCGAGCCCGCCGCGCACGATCGCATGCGTCGGTTCGCGCGAGACGTCCTTGCCCTCGAACACGATCCGTCCCGAGCGGTTATCGACCAGGCCGACGATGGAGCGGAAGGTGGTCGACTTGCCTGCGCCATTGCGACCCAGCAGCGCCACCACCTCGCCTTCGCCGACTTCGAGCGCGATATCGAACAGGATATGCGCCGGGCCGTAAAAACTGTTGAGATCGGCGACCTGCAGCTTCATGCGCCGGCTCCTTCGCGATGACGCGCATCGTAAACCAGGCCCTCGCCGAGATAGATCGCGCGCACCTCGCGGTTGCCGCGCACTTCCTCCGGCGAGCCCTCCGCGATCAGGCTGCCACGGTTCAGCACCAGGATACGGTCGGCATGTTCGAACACCACGTCCATGTCGTGCTCGGTGAAGAGCACGCCGATCGATTGCTCACGGGCGATGCGCGCAGTGAGCCGCATCAGTTCGATGCGCTCGCGCGGCGCCATGCCGGCAGTCGGCTCGTCCATCAGCAGCAGCCTCGGCTGGTTGGCAAGCGCGATCGCAAGCTCCAGCCGTTTCAGATCGCCGTACGCCAACTCGCCGCAGGGTCGCTCGGCATAGGCGCCCATGCCGACGAGATCGAGCAGCCGTCCCGCTTCCCCGCGCGCGTAGGCGGCAGTCGAGCCCCAGAGATTGAATAATTGCCGGCCGTACGACACCAGTGCGACCTGCACATTCTCGCGCACCGTCATGGTCGGGAACGTCGCCGTGATCTGGAAGGTGCGGCCGACGCCAAGCCGCCAGATCGCGCGTGGTTTCCGCCCCACCGTATCCTCACCAAGCAAGGTGATGCGGCCACTGTCCGGCATATTCTGGCCGTTGAGCATGTCGAAGCAGGTGCTCTTGCCCGCACCGTTGGGCCCGATCAGCGCCAGGATTTCGCCTGCGCGCAATTCAAACGACACGCTGCGCACCGCATGGACGCCGCCATAGGATTTGCTCAAGCCGTCGACCGACAGCAATGTGGGGGCCACGCTCATTCGGCTACCTCCACCTGCGAGGTGGCAAGCGCGGACTTGGTATCGGTCGACCGGCGGCGATTCCGGAGCATCTCCAGCGTGCCTACAATGCCCTTGGGAAATGCCACCACCATCAGGACGATGAAGCCGCCCAATACCAGTTTCGAAAGGTCGGTCTGGCTGACGAGCCAGATGTTGGCCGCCTTGAACACGATCGCGCCGATCACCGCCCCCGAAACCGTCTCGACACCGCCGAGCAGCACCATGACCAGTGCATCGACCGACAGCGAGATGCCGACGCTGTCCGGAAACACGCTGCCCTTGAGATAGGCGAACAACGCGCCGCCAATGCCTGCAACCGCGCCTGAGATCACGAACGCCGTCCACTGCACGCGCTTGCCGTTGATGCCGACCGCCTCGCTGCGCAGCGGCGAGTCCCGCGTCGCGCGCAGCGCAAAGCCGAACGGCGAAAATACGATCACCCTGAGCACGGTGACCACGAGGGCCGCGACGGCGAGCGACAACCAATAGAAGCTGGACGGGCTTGAGGCCCATCTATCCGGCCAGACGCCGAGGATGCCGTTGTCGCCGCCTGTTACTGTCACCCACTGGAACGCGATAGACCAGATGATCTGCGCGAAGGCCAGCGTCAGCATCGCGAAATAGACGCCGGAGAGTTGCACGGCGAAGAAGCCGAACACCGCGGCACCCAATAGCCCGAGCACCGGACCTAGCAGCAGCGAGACGACCATCGGCAGTCCCGCGGCCTTGGCGAGAAACGCCACGCCATAGGCGCCAAGCCCGAAATAGGCGGCGTGGCCGAACGAGGCGAGCCCGCCGACCGACATCAGGAAATGCAGGCTGGCAGCGAAGATCACGAAGATCGCGATTTCTGAGCCGACGGTCAGCGCATAGTTGCCGGCGAACAGCGGTAGCATCGCCGCAAGGACCAGCGTGCCGATCGACATCGATCGCTCGCCTGAGGTGAGCGGCCGCCATGGATTGACGGTTAGCCCCGGCGTGCGCCGCGCCGCGGCCTCCGGTTTGCCGAACAGGCCCCAGGGCCGCACGATCAGCACCACCGCCATCACCAGGAAAACAAGGATGATGGAGATCTTCGGGAAGATGAGGATGCCGAAGGCATTGAGCTCGGACACCAGCACGGCGGCAACGAAAGCGCCGATGATGCTGCCGAGCCCGCCGATCACCACGACCACGAACACCTCGACAATGATGCGCAGGTCGAGCGCGTGGTGCACGGCATCGCGTGGGATCTGCAGCGCGCCGCCGAGGGCTGCGAGGAAGACGCCGAGCGCGAACACGCTGGTGAACAGCCATTTCTGATTGACGCCGAGTGCCGCCACCATGTCGCGGTCCTGCGTCGCCGCGCGCACCAGCACGCCCCAGCGCGTGCGCTGGAATAGCAGCCAGAGCACGCCGAGCACGACCGGGCTGAGCGCGATCAGGAACAGGTCATAGCTCGGGATGTTCTGGCCAAAGAAATCGACCGCGCCCTTGAAGCCGGGCGCGCGGCGGCCGAGCAGATCGTCCGGCCCCCAGATCAGCACGACGATATCCTGCACCATCAAGGTGAGGCCGAAGGTTGCCAGCAACTGGAACAGCTCCGGCGCGTGATAGATCCGCCGCAGCAGCACCATCTCGACCAGCACGCCGACGGCGGCGACGACCAGCGCCGCGACGACGATGCCGCCCCAGAAGCCGAGCGCGCCGGAGAAGCGCTCGGTCAGCGTGAACGCGACATAGGCGCCGAGCATGTAGAACGCGCCATGGGCAAAATTCACGATCCGCGTCACGCCGAAGATGATCGACAGCCCTGATGCGACCAGAAACAGCGACGCTGCGCTGGCGAGACCGGTCAGGAACTGAACGAAGTAAAAGGCCATTGGCGGTCCGGGTTCGGTAAACATCGGGGCCTGCATCCTTCGAGACGGCGCTTCGCGCCTCCTCAGGATGAGGGTCTGGATCAGGCGGAGGTCTTGACCCTCAAGCTGAGAAGCGCGGCGCAGCCGCGCGTCTCGAAACATGAAGGCCTCGACCTCGAGGAGAGCTTCAGTCTTTCGGCCGGAGCTTCTCCACTTCCGCATCGCTCGGGAGATAATCCGAGCCCTTGCGATAGACCGAATTCACCATCACGCCCTTGCCGTCCTTCAGCGCGGTCTTGCCGACATAGGCACCTAACGTGGACTGGTGATCGATCTTGCGGAAGGTGATCTCGCCGAACGGTGACGGCATCGAGAGGCCTTCCGTCGCAGCGATCAGCTTCTCGGGATCGGTGGAGTTGGCCTTGGCCAGGATCGCTGCCGCCGCTTTGATGGTCTGGTAGCCGACGATCGAGCCGAGCCGCGGATAGTCGTTGTACTTGGCCTGATAAGCCTTCAGGAACTTGTCATGATCCGGCGTCTTGATGTCGTACCAGGGATAGCCGGTGACGATCCATCCCTCCGGCGTTTCATCCTTCAAGGGATCGAGATATTCCGGCTCGCCGGTGAGGAACGAAACCACCGTGCGGTTCTTGAACAGGCCGCGGGTGTTGCCCTCGCGCACGAGCTTAACGAGATCGGCGCCGAAGGTGACGTTGAGGATCGCCTCCGGATTGGCCGCGGCAACCGCCTGCACCACCGGGCCGGCGTCAATTTTGCCCTGCGGCGGCCACTGCTCGTCGACCCACTGGATATCGGGCCGCTTCTCCGACATCAGCTTCTTGAACACCGCGACCGCCGACTGGCCGTATTCGTAATTCGGAGCAATCGTCGCCCAGCGCTTGGCCGGCAGCTTGGCGGCTTCTTCCACCAGCATCGCCGCCTGCATGTAGTTGGAGGGACGCAGGCGGAAGGTGTAGCGGTTGCCCTTCGACCAGGTGATGGCGTCGGTCAAAGGCTCCGCAGCCAGGAAGAATACCTTCTTCTGGTTTGCGAAGTCGGAGACGGCGAGGCCGATATTTGACAGGAAGGTGCCGGCCAGCATCGCGACATTCTCGCTCGACACCAGCTCGTTGGCCGCGGTCTGCGCGTCCGCCGGCTTGCCGCCGTCGTCCTTGGAGATGACGACGAGCTTCTTGCCGTTGATGCCGCCCGCCGCGTTGATCTCCTCGACCGCGAGCTGCCAGCCCTTGCGGTAGGGCTCGGTGAACGCCGGCAACAGCGAATAGCTGTTGATCTCTCCGATCTTGATTTCGCTCTGCGCCATGGCATTGCCTGCCATGCCAGCCATCGCGATCGCCAGCGCCGCGCCCAGTAAGTGTCTCCGTCGCATCCCTACCTCCAATTTATTGTGAACTATCTTAGACCGTCTTCGCCTTTGACTTCCGAAACCGTCAATCCCCCGACGCGCGGCAACGGCCTGCCGCTGTCGGTAACCGCCACCGCGACCATGATCTCGTTGGCGCGCGGTGCGTCATTGATCTGCACCTCCATGCCGTCGAAATGACTGCGCACGAAGGCCGCGTCCTTGTGGCCGAGCGGAATATCCAGCGTCGTCCCCGGCCCGCTGCGCTTCTTCGAAGAAGGAATTAGCGCCGCGCCCTTGCCCAGCACTTTCCGCACCGGCGCGCCCATCTTCGGATGCAGGATTGCCGCAGCGTGTTCGAGCTCGCCGTTTTCGCCGACGGCAGCGGCCTTGCCGTAGCTGTGCGCCTTGGCGCCCTCGATGCCGAGTGCCGCCACCGCCTTCCTGGAAAGCAGATCGCCAAGTTCCTCGCCGATCTCGATCAAGGGCCCGAGATCCTCGACATACCTGCCGGCAAATGGATTTTCGATCACGGCAATCGCCGCCGCCCGCCGGGTCGGCGGCGCAATCTTCTGCCCCATCTCAAGATGGGTTTCCTCGACCACCGTGACGATCTTGCGAATGATCGCGCTCATCTGTCAGCCTCGCTCCCGATCAAACACGCGCTAGTGCTTTCCACTGTGATTCCGTGAACCGTTGGCAACGACGCCCTGATCCCTGTTGATCCCACCGCGGCCGTCTCGCCTAGTAGACGCAAGGCCGCACCTTCAATCAATCCCGCTACAAGCAATTGCTGTGCCCGGTTCACCCCTGCCCGCAGCGCGTCGTCGATTTCCTCCGTGCGGAGTTCGCCGACGGCGCGGGTGACGAGACGCGCGCCGAGATCGGTGTCGGGCTGCAACTCATTCGCCGGGCAACGGACGATCGCGGGATGACCAGGCAAATCGACGGCATTGGCAATGATGGTGGCGGCAGCATCGGCCTGCGATGCCGTTCGCGCCAGTACGGTAACGGCGTCGGCGATGCCAAGCGAAAAGCTGCGGCCATGCCGTCCGCTGGTGGCAATGCCGCGGGCCGCATCATTGGCTTCAATAGTGAAGGTTTGCATCACGCCAAGGTGGTCCGGCCGATCCATCAGCCCGATAGTGAACTGCTCGCCATCCATTAAATGCAGCGCGATGTCGCCGCCATTGTTGACGTAGGCGCGGTCAAGCCGCGCCGCGCCCAGCATCGCGCCGAGAATCTCTTCCGCGACGCTGCCCGCAACCGCCGCCATCGGCGTGATGAAATGCTCAGCCGCAAACGGCGCGACTGCCGCATGCATCCGGCGCGCGACGACACCGTTCAATGCGCATCTAGCCGGATCGGCGGCCGTTCTTAGTTCTATCAACTCTTCGCAGAGCTCATCGAGCAGACCGGTGAAGCGTCGTGCCGCAGCGTCGTAAGCGGCGCGCATCTCGCGTTTATTGCCCTTCGCCTCGATAATCAGGTCGATCGGACCGTCCTGCAAATGCAGCCGCTTGCCGTCCGGAAGAAGCGCCATTTGCGGGAGCCGTTTCATGCGGGGCGTCCGGGCATATGGGGAATCGGGCGGAACTCGCTGTTTTCCCGCAACGATGCCAACGGACGGACATGGTCCATGTGACCGCCGAGCGCGGCATAGTCGGACAGTTTCAGCGTGAACTCGATCGGTGCCACCAGCGCCGGCGTCGGCACATAGCCGAACGCGCCGGCTGGCATCTGCGTGACGTCGACCATGAAGGTGATGCCGCCGCCCGGCCAGACATAAACCGGCGCGCCGCCGCTGGTCACCCGCGTCAGGGCGGCCTTGACCGAGCGCGTCAGCCGCACTGGATTGTCGGTGACACCGGCGCGCAGCGAGCCGCCGGCGCCGCCCATGAACAGCACCGTGCACAGCGCCGGCTCGCAATTCTCCTGAATGCGCTCGACCGAAAACTGAAGATCGGCCGGCATCTGTTTCTCGATCGGTCGCAGCGCCTCGTCGAGTTCATAGTAAGCTGCGTGTTCGCCCGTAGTCGAAACCATCAGCATGGTCAGCCCCGGCCACGCTTCCTTGGGATTGAATGGCCCCAGCACCGACAGCGGGTCGGAGATGTTGGTGCCGCCCCACCCCGTCCCCGGATCGGCGACCTGGAAATAACGGCCCGGGGTCGAGCGCCGGCCCTTCATCTTGATCCCGGTATCGGGAATATCGAGCAACTTGCCGGCCTGATGTTCGCTGAGAACACCGGTGATGTGGTCGTCGACGACAACGACCTCGTCGACCTTGCCGTGCCATTGCTTGGCAAACATGCCGATCGTCGCCGAGCCGCACCCCACGCGCATCCGCTCTTCCTGAACGCCGTTGACAATCGGCGGACGGCCGGCCTGCACCACGACCGTGGCACCGCCATCGATCGTGAGTTCCACCGGTTTGCAGTTGGAAAGATCCATCAGCGCGTCGCAGGTGACGCGGCCTTCCTTCTTGGAGCCGCCGGTCAGATGATGCACGCCGCCAAGCGACAGCATCTGCGAACCATATTCGCTGGTCGTTACATGGCCGATCGCCTCGCCTTCCGCGCGGACCGTCGCCGTCTCAGGGCCGAGATAGCGGTCGGTGTCGATCTTCACCTTGACGCCGCAATAGCTGAAAATGCCTTCGGTCACGACGGTGACCATATCGACGCCGTCGACTTCCGAGGACACGATGAAGGGCGCCGGCTTGTAATCGGGATAGGTCGTTCCAGCGCCGATCGCGGTGACGAACACGCTCGGCTCGTGGACGAGCTTGCCGTCCCAATCGCCGCCGGCCTGGAACGGCACCAGCCGACCGCCATGCGACACCGTTCGTTCCAGCACGATATGCGGATCGACGCGCACCAGCTCGCCATTGTGGTTGGCATAGCGATCGCATGCGCCCGCCGCGCCCGGTTTGATGTAACACATCACCGGACAGGCATCGCAGCGGATCTTGTCGCCACTGGCGACGGTCGCGTCGGTCATGAACAAGCCTGCTGGTTCGAGGCGCCGATCATACCCACGTCCCGGTGGGTGAGATCATTTGTTCGTATACGAATGATGTTGCGCGGGGACTTGAACGGTGTCAAGCGGGCCGGCCAGCCAAACACCCCGCTTGCCGCATAATACCTCATTTGCCTCGCACTTCTGTTCATAAAGCGGGCAACGCGCTGCAGCGCGGGATGGTGCGCTTGCACGTTTGTACACAAACGGTATCTTTCGCAGGCCGCCCAGTGCAGAGTTTTGCAATGCAGCGAAGGCTTGAGGGAGCATGACGCAGAACAGGATGCGCCTGACCGTCAACGGCAAGACTCATGATGTCGATGCCGCTCCCGACACCGCACTGCTGTACGTATTGCGTAATGATCTCGAACTGAACGGACCGAAATATGGTTGCGGGCTCGGCGAATGCGGCGCCTGCGCCGTGCTGATCGACGGCGTCGCGGCCCGTTCCTGCGTGATCCCGATCGAAGGTTGCGCCGGGCGCGACATCGTGACGCTCGAAGGCCTCGGCACGCGCGAACATCCCGATGCCGTGCAGCAGGCATTCATCCGCGAGCAGGCTGCGCAATGCGGCTATTGTCTCAACGGCATGATCATCACCACCAAGGCATTGCTGCTGCGTTCTCCTCACCCGTCGGAGAATGAGGTGCTGGAAGCGTTGCGTCATCATCTGTGCCGATGCGGCGCGCATGTCGAGATCATGCGCGCGGCGATGCGGGCTGCCGGCCATGTGGTTGAGGCGCAGGCGTGATGGCTGCGCCTCACACGCCCGAGCGGTTGCAGGGCACACTGACCGTCGTTCGCCCGGCCTCGCCAGTCGAGGCCGTCAAGTTCGAGACATTCATCAAAATCACCGTCGACGGATCGGTCACCGCCTATAACGGACACGTCGATCTCGGCACCGGCATTCGTACCGCACTCGGACAGATCGTCGCCGAAGAGCTCGATGTGTCCTTTGCGCGCGTCGTGGTCGTGTTGGGTGACACAGCCCTCGTCCCCAACCAGGGCGCAACGATCGCCAGCGAAACGATCCAGATCACCGCTGTGCCGCTGCGCAAGGCGGCGGCACAGGCGCGGCAGTTCCTGATCGCGCGCGCGGCCGAGCGGCTGGAGCTTGCAGTCGACGACCTTGTCATTGAAGACGGTCTGATCCGCGGCAAGGACAATCGCAGCGTCAGCTATGGCGAACTGATCGCAGGCGAATTCATCCAGCTTGAGCTGACCGAGGATGTCGCAGTGAAGTCCGTCGACGCCTACACCATCGTCGGACAATCGGTGCCGCGCCTCGATTTGCCGGCGAAGGCAACCGGCGAGCTGGTCTATGTGCATGACGTGCGTGTCCCCGGCATGCTGCACGGCCGCGTCGTCCGCCCGCCCTATGCCGGTGTCGATGTCGGCGAGTTCATCGGCAATAGCCTGATTGCTGTAGACGAAGCCTCGGTGCGTGACATCCCAGGAATCGTCGCCGTCGTCAGGATCGGCGACTTCGTCGGCGTCGTTGCCGAGCGCGAGGAGAACGCAATCAAGGCCGCCGCCCAGCTCAAGGTGAACTGGAAGCCGGTGCCGACGCTGCCGGACCTTAAGGATATCGCGACTGCGCTGCGCGCCAATCCGTCGACGCCGCGCATGCTGATCGACAAGGGTAACGTCGAGGCGGCGATTGCCGGCGCGGCCAAGCCGATGCCGCGTACCTACATCTGGCCCTACCAGATGCACGCCTCGATCGGCCCGTCCTGCGCGGTTGCGGATTATCAGGAGGATGTGACGCGGGTCTGGTCCGGCACCCAGAATCCGCATCACCTGCGCACTGATCTGGCGCTGCTGATCCAGCGCCGCGAGGCCGAGATCGAGGTGATCCGGCTGGAAGCCGCCGGCTGCTACGGCCGCAACTGCGCCGATGACGTTTCCGCCGACGCCGTTCTTCTATCGCGTGCCGTCGGCCGCCCCGTGCGGGTGCAGTTGACGCGCGAGCAGGAGCACGCATGGGAGCCGAAAGGCACCGCGCAATTGATGGACGTCAACGGCGGCTTGAACGCCGATGGCAGCGTCGCCGGATATGATTTCGCCACCCGCTATCCTTCCAACGGCGCGCCGACGCTGGCGCTGCTGTTGACCGGCGCCGTCCCGCACACGCCCGCGGTGTTCGAGATGGGCGATCGCACCGCGATTCCGCCCTATGATTACGAGAATTTGCGCGTGGTGGCGAACGACATGCCGCCGATCGTGCGCGCGGCGTGGCTGCGTGGCGTCTCGGCGCTGCCGAACACCTTTGCGCACGAATCCTGGATCGACGAATGCGCTAACGAAGCCGGCGTCGATCCGATCGAATACCGACTGCGCTATCTGAAGGACCCGCGCGCCGTCGATCTCGTCAATGCGGTGGCCGAACGTGCCGGCTGGAAGGCGCGGCCGGTACGCGAGGACAAGCAGGCGGAAGGCGACATCGTCCGCGGACGCGGCTTCGCCTACGCGCTCTATGTGCACAGCAAGTTTCCGGGCTACGGCGCGGCGTGGTCGGCATGGATCGCCGACGTCGCGGTCAACAAGGCGACCGGCGACGTCAGCGTGACGCGCGTCGTGGCGGGGCAAGATTCCGGCCTGATGATCAACCCGGACGGCGTACGCCATCAGATCCACGGCAACGTGGTCCAATCGACCAGCCGTGCGCTGATGGAGGAAGTGTCGTTCGACCGTACCTCCGTGACGGCGCGCGAATGGGGCGCCTATCCCATCATCAAGTTTCCCGAGGTGCCCAAGATCGACGTGCTGATGCTGCCGCGCCAGGACCAGCCGCCGCTCGGCGTCGGCGAATCCGCCTCTGTCCCGAGCGCGGCGGCGATCGCCAACGCGATCTATGATGCGACCGGGGTGCGGTTCCGCGAACTGCCGTTCACGCCGGAGCGCATTTTGCGTGGATTGCGCGGCGAGGAGCAGACGGCGCCGGAAGCATTGCCGGCACCACCACCCCAACCTAGTCCTGGATCGCGCGGATGGCAGAATCCATTCGCTATACGCAGCAATGTGTTTGCAACCGCCGCAGCCCTGTGCGCCGCTGCAATCGGCATCGGCGCCGCAACGCTGCCGTGGCGAGCGATCGCGCCGATCGCGCGGCCGGATGCATCAGTGTACTCGGCCGCGACCATCGCACGCGGCCAGCAGCTCGCAGCGCTCGGCGATTGCGCAGTGTGCCATACCTCGGCGAACGGTATTCTCAATGCCGGCGGCCGTCCACTTGCGACGCCTTTCGGCACCATCTACTCGACCAACATCACGCCCGATGTCGAAACCGGCATCGGCGCGTGGTCCTATCCAGCTTTCGAACGCGCGATGCGTGAGGGTATCCATCGCGATGGGCGGCATCTTTATCCCGCGTTCCCCTACACCCATTTCGCCAAGACGACCGATGCCGACATGCAGGCGCTGTATGCGTACCTGATGGCGCAACCGGCCGTGCGCGCCGAGACGCCGCCAAATGCGCTAGCATTTCCGTTCAACCAACGTCCATTGATGGCAGGCTGGAATGCGTTGTTCCACAAGCCCAGCACATTCCAGCCTGACCCTGCCAAGTCCGAGATCTGGAATCGCGGCGCCTATTTGGTCGAAGGCCTCGGCCATTGCAGCGCCTGCCACTCACCGCGCAATGCCCTCGGTGCGGAAGTAACTGGTGCTCACCTTGCCGGCGGATTTGCCGAAGGCTGGGAAGCGCCGGCGCTGACATCGTTGTCGCAGGCGCCGATCCCATGGAGCGAGGACGAACTCTACGCCTATTTGCGAACCGGCGAGTCGCGCTTTCACGGCGTCGCCGCCGGGCCAATGGCCCCGGTGGTGAAGGAACTCGCCGCGCTGCCGGATCCCGACATCCGCGCCATGGCGGTGTATCTCGCTTCATTCAACACGACTTCCACGGATCGCGCGGCGCAGGAGGCGCTGGCTGCGAGACTGGAAGCGGCAACCGGAACGCGGGCGCCAGCCGCCTCCAGCGTCGGGGCCCGGATCTACCAGGGTGCCTGCGCGGTGTGCCACGAGGTCGGCGGCGCGCCGCTGTTCGGTAGCCGTCCGTCGCTGGCGTTGAACAGCAACCTGCACAGCGCCGTGCCTGACAATCTGATCCAGGTCATCCTGCATGGTATTGCCAAGCCCGCGACGACCGATCTCGGCTATATGCCGGCCTTCAAGGACAGCCTGACCGATGGCCAAGTCGCCGAGCTGGTCGCTTATCTGAGGCAACAATTTGCTCCGGATAAACCAGTCTGGAAGGATATTCATGCTGCGATTGACCGTATCCGGCGGGAACATGCGCGCTGAGCAGCCATGCCGCGGCCAAAACCCACTGGTTGGGCAGCCCGCGGCACGGTAAAGTTCCGTCATGGCAGTTACCGATATTGCATCCCGAACTTATAACCATGGCTGGCGGCTCGACCCGATCGTGCGCAGCCTGCTGGACACAGATTTCTACAAGCTGCTGATGCTGCAGATGATCCGCGATCTCTATCCGGCTCAGCGCGTCACCTTTTCCGTCATCAACCGCTCGAAGCATGTCCGGCTTGCCGAGATCATCGACGAGGGCGAGCTGCGCGCGCAGCTCGACCATGCGCGGACCATCCGCTTCACCAAGAAGGAGCTGATCTGGCTCGCCGGTAATACGTTCTATGGCAAGACCCAGATGTTCTCGCCGGACTTCATCCACTGGCTGGCGAACTTCCGCCTGCCCGAATACGAGCTCAACAAGGTCGACGGCCAATACGAGCTGCACTTCCACGGTCCCTGGACGCACACCACGATGTGGGAAATCCCGGCGCTCGCGATCATGAACGAGCTGCGCTCGCGCCAGGCGACCAAGGGCCAGGGGCGCTTTGTGCTCGACGTGCTCTATGCGCGCGCCAAGGCCAAGCTGTGGTCCAAGGTCGAACGGCTGCGCAAGCTCGAAGGCCTGCGGCTGTCGGACTTCGGCACCCGCCGCCGCCACGGCCATCTCTGGCAGCGCTGGTGCGTCGAGGCCGTCAAGGAGGGCCTGGGATCCTCTTTCACCGGCACCTCCAACGTGCTGCTCGCGATGGACAACGATCTCGAAGCGATCGGCACCAATGCGCATGAGCTGCCGATGGTCGCAGCCGCACTCGCCAATTCGGACGAGGAGTTGCGCTGGGCGCCCTACCGCATCCTCGACCAGTGGCGCCATACCTACGGCGGTAACCTCTTGATCGCCCTGCCCGACGCGTTCGGCACCAAGCCGTTCCTGCGCGACGCGCCGGACTGGGTCGCCGACTGGACCGGATTCCGTCCCGACAGCGCGCCGCCGATCACGGCCGGCGAGGACATCATCAAGTGGTGGAAGCAGAAGGGTCGCGATCCCAAGGACAAGCTGCTGGTGTTCTCCGACGGCATGGATGTCGACTCGATCGAGGAGACCTATCGCCACTTCGCCGGGCGCGTCCGCATCTCCTTCGGCTGGGGCACCAACCTCACCAATGATTTCGTCGGCTGCGCGCCGGACGGCTCCGCCGATCTCGATCCGATCTCGCTGGTCTGCAAGGTGACGTCGGTCGACGGAAGGCCGGCGGTCAAGCTATCCGATAATCCCGAGAAGGCGACCGGCACACCGTCCGAGATCGAACGTTATTTGCGCGTGTTCGGCAATGCCGGCCGCGTCCGTACCGCCGTGCACGTCTGAGCCCTTAATACCTTCCCGCCACAAGTTGACCTGACGAGCCCCGCATGCCCGCACCCAAGCCGCCTGCTTTCGAGACATTGAGCCTGCATGCCGGCCAGCGCCCGGATCCCACGACCGGCGCCCGCGCCGTTCCAGTCTACCAGACCACATCCTACGTGTTCCAGGATTCCGACCACGCGGCGGCGCTGTTCAACCTGGAGCGCGCCGGGCACATCTACACCCGCATTTCCAACCCGACGACCGCGGTGCTCGAGGAGCGGCTGGCGGCACTCGAAGCCGGCGTCGGCGCGATCTGCACGGCGAGCGGCATGGCCGCGATGCATCTTGCCATCGCAACGATCCTCAACGCCGGCGACCATATCGTCGCCTCCGCCTCGCTCTATGGCGGCACCATTAACCTGCTCGCCCACACGCTGCCCCGCTTCGGCATCACGACCACCTTCGTCAAGCCGCGTGCGCTCGACGAATTCCGCGCCGCGATCAGGCCGAACACGCGGCTCGTGATCGGCGAGACGATCGGCAATCCCGGGCTCGAAGTGCTGGATATTCCGGCGGTCGCCCAGATCGCCCATGACGCCAAGATTCCGCTTCTGATCGACAACACCTTTGCGACGCCATTCCTCAGCCGCCCGATCGAACTCGGCGCTGATCTCGTAATGAACTCCGCGACCAAGTGGATCGGCGGCCACGGCATTGCGATCGGCGGCGTCATCGTCGATGGCGGCCGCTTCGACTGGCACGCCGCCGGCAAGTTCCCCCAGCTCACCGAACCCTATGCGGGCTATCACGGCATCGTCTTCGACGAGCAGTTCGGCCAGGCCGCCTTCATCATGCGCGCCCGAACCGAGGGCCTGCGTGACTTCGGCGCCTGCCTGTCGCCAACCAACGCCTTCCAGCTGCTGCAGGGCGTCGAGACGCTCGGCGTGCGCATGGAGCGCCACATGAGCAACACGCTCGCGGTGCTGGAAGCGCTGACCGCCAACAAGGCGGTCGACTGGGTGCTGCATCCGGCGCTGGAAAATCATCCCGACCATCAGCTCGCGAAGCGGCTGTTGCCGCGCGGCGCGGGATCGATCGTCTCCTTCGGCATCAAGGGCGGGCGCGCGGCGGGCAAAAAATTCATCGAATCTTTGCGGATGATCAGCCACCTCGCCAATGTCGGCGACGCCAAGACGCTGGTGATTCATCCCGCCAGCACCACGCATCAGCAGATGGACGCCGCCCAGCTCAAGGCCGCCGGGATCGGCGAGGAGCTGGTGCGGCTGTCGATCGGCATCGAGACCGTTTCCGACATCATCGACGATCTCGGCCAGGCGCTCCGCGCATCGCAGAAGGTTTGAACCATGCAGCTTTCCGTCAATGGCGTTGATACGTTCGTCGCGACCGGCGGCCGGCCGTTCGATCCGACGCTGCCCGCCGTCGTGATGCTGCATGGCGCCGGCTTCGATCATTCGACCTGGGCGCTGCACAGCCGCTGGTTCGCCCATCACGGCCATTCGGTGCTGGCGCCCGATTTGCCGGGCCATGGCCGTTCGGAAGGCAGTCCGCTGCCGACGATCGCTGACATGGCCGATTGGACTGCGGCCCTGCTCGACGCGGCGGGCGCGCCGAAGGCGAAGCTGGTCGGCCATTCGATGGGATCGCTGATTGCTTTGGAGACCTCGGCGCGGCATCCCAACAAGGTTTCCAGTCTCAGCCTGATCGGCACTGCCGCGACGATGACGGTCGGGCCCGATCTGCTCAAGGCCGCTGAGGTCAACAATCCCGATGCGATCGACATGGTTTCCATCTGGGGTCTCGGCTTCAAGGCCGAGCTCGGCGGCAGCCTCGCGCCGGGACTGTGGATGCATCAGGGCGCGCAGCGCGTGCTGCAGCAGACGCGGCCGGGCGTGCTCTACAGCGACCTCAACGCCTGCAACACGTATCAGAACGCCCTCGCCGCTGCTGCGCAGGTCAATGTGCCCGTGACCTTCATTCTCGGCGAGCGCGACATGATGACGCCTGCAAAGGGCGGCAAGGCGCTCGCCGCGGCAACGCCGAATGCGCGGATCGTCGTCGTTCCCGGCGCCGGCCACATGATCATGGCCGAGGCGCCCGACGAATTGCTGGCGGCGCTGCGGCTGGGGTAGCGGTCATACACCCCGCTTCCCCCATCCTCCCCTGGAGGGGGAGGATCGGTTCGCATGCAATGCGAACCGAGGTGGGGTGACGGTCGCTCCACATCCGACAGCGTCCGTGTCGAGAGACTGTCACCCCGCCCCGTCTCGCATTGCGCTTCGCTCCATGCGAGCCGACCCGCCCCCTCAAGGGGCGGGTGAGTCCCAATCGTCACTGCTTCACCGGCTTCCGCTCCACCGGATGGATATCAATGCCGCGCAGCCTTCCCATCCGCAGCACGTCCATCGCGAGGGTGCGGCCGATGCGGTCGCGGTCGAGAGCGCGGATCAGATCGTCGACGCCGTTGATCTCGACGCCGTCGAGCTTGATCACGACATCGCCCGGCAATAGTCCCGCCTTCGCCGCCGGGCTGTCCGGCTCGATCTGCGCCAGCAGCGCACCCATCGTGTTGTCGACGCCGGCGACCACCGCGTGGCGCCGCGGGACCGGCGCGGTCTGGCCAGCGACGCCGATATAGGCGCGGCGGACATAACCGTGACGGATGATCTCCGATAGCACGAACTGCGCGGTGTTGCTGGCGACGGCAAAGCAGATGCCCTGCGCGCCGCTGATGATCGCGGTGTTGATGCCGATCACCTCCGATGACGACGACACCAGCGGCCCGCCGGAATTGCCAGGATTGAGTGCGGCATCGGTTTGGATCACGTCCTCGATGGTCCGGCCGCTCACCGAGCGGATCGAGCGGCCGAGCGCCGACACCACGCCGGCGGTGACCGTCGACTCGAAGCCGAGCGGATTGCCGATCGCGACCACGAGCTGGCCACGGCGCAGGCTCTTGGAATTGCCGAGCGAGGCGTAGCGCAGATCGCGCGCACCGTCCGCGCGCAGCAGCGCCAGGTCGGTATCGGGATCGACGCCGAGCACGTGAGCATCGGTGACGAAGCCTTCGGTATCGCGCAGGCGGATCACTTTCGCCGAGCCGACCACATGGCTGTTGGTCAGCACGAGGCCATCGGGCGAGATCACGATACCCGAACCAAGCCCGCCGCGCTCGCGCGCACTGCGCACTTTCGGCCCGGTTTCGACGCGCACGACCGCAGGACCGACCCGCTCGGTCACGTCGATCACAGCATTGGAATAGGCATCGAGCAGAACCCGGTCGTCCGGGGCAGGCTCGGTCGTTCGCGGCGACAGATCGTCATCGGCGGTATCTGAGGTAAAATCCAACATGGCGAGATTCCTTCGGCCCCATCAGATGGTGGCCGGGAACCGCTTGCGCAAGGTGGGACGCATCCTGCGCAGGGCTGGCCCGCTAGGGCGCCCTTCTCAGCGCCCCGCCGCGTGCCTTCACGGGATCGAGCAGCGACCAATCGCCCTCGGGCAGCACATGCCCTTTCGGGAACGGGGCGCGCAGTTCGAGCCCGAGCGAGCGCAGCACGCGGTCATCGCGGTAGTAGCATTGCAGCACGACGCGGACGAGCGTCGCCGCCGCGACACCGCCGGTGGCGCGGAACTCCGCGGCGATCGCATCGCGCCTGGCGGTATCGAGCTCGGCGAGCGGCTTTCCGGCGAGGCCCGCGAGATAGTCGAGCGCGGCGCGCACCAGCATCGTGTCACGGCCGAGCGTCGTTAGCATGTCGGCCTGAACAGCGGGATCGTCCGCACCGGGCACGTTGTATTCGTCGCTGGCGGGAATGATCATCGCGGCAATGGTGCGGAGATCGTCGCGTTGGGTCGAAGTCAATTCATTGGATACGGACATTTGCGACCTCAGTCGAACAGGTTGGCAAGGCGTTGCTTCATCTGATCGGCGACGTAGAGCGCGATCGCCTGGATGGTCGAGGTCGGATTCACGCCGCCTGATGTGACGAACACGCTTCCGTCGACGATGAAGAGATTCTTGACGTCGTGCGAGCGGCCCCATTCATTGACCACCGAGCGTGCCGGGTCGGTGCCCATCCGCGCGGTGCCGAGCAGATGCCAGCCGCCCCAGGGAATCGGGTTATTGGTGCAGATGTCGGTCGCGCCGGCGGCTTCGAGAATCTCCTTACCCCGCGCCAGTCCATGCTCCATCATCTTCCGGCTGTTCGCGCTGATGGTGTAATCGATCTTCGGCGCAGGGATGCCGTGGCTATCCTTCAGCACGGGATCGAGCGTGACGCGGTTGTGCTCCTCGGGCAGGTCCTCGCAGATCGCGGAGACCGCGAGGCGATGGCCATTGAGCCGGCGGAATACGCGGTGATGATCCGCGCCCCACGGCAGAATGCCCTTCTGCTCGCTTGCAACAGCTTCGAACACGGGCCCCGCGCCGCGGCCGAACTGTATGCCGTAACCGCGGACGAAGCCACGGGACAGGTCGGTGTCGTAGAACTCCTTGCTCCACAGGCAGGTCGGCGGCGCGCGGTTGGAATCCGTCGGCTCCTTCACGAAGCCGTAGATCTGCGCATAGGGATGGAACATCAGGTTCTTGCCGACCAGGCCGGATGAATTGGCGAGCCCGTTTGGGAAGCGGCCGGAAGCCGAGTTCAGGAGCAGCCGCGGCGTGCCGACGCCGTTGCAGGCGATGATGACGACCTCAGCCGGCTGGAACTGCTCGATGCCGTCCTTGTCGTAATAAACGACGCCCGACGCCATGCCATGCTCGTTGGTCAGGATCTCGCGCACGCGGCAATGGGTCTTGAGCTCGACACCGGCGCGGATCGCCTGCGGCCAATAGGTGATGTCGGTCGACGCTTTGGCGCCTTGCGCGCAGGCCGGCGTGCAATGGCCGAGATTGATGCAGCGCGCCCGGCCCTCATAGTCCATCGTCGCGACCGTCGTATCCGACGGCCACCAGTGCCAGCCGAGCTTGTTCATGGCCTTGGCAATCAGTGGCCCGGAGAGGCCGAGCGGCTGCGGCGGCATCGGCGGGTGCGTGAGCGGCGATAGCGGATCGCCCGACAGGCCTGAGACGCCCATCATCCGGTCGTTCTCCTCGAAGAACGGCACCAGCGTATCGTAGTCGATCGGCCAGTCCTCGGCGACGCCATCCAGCGTCTTCACCTTGAAGTCGGACGGATGCAGCCGCGGCCAATGCGCGGTGTACATCACCGTCGAGCCGCCGACGCCGTTGAAGTTCACGACCTTGATCGGCGAGTTGTCGTCGTTGATCGGATAGTCCTCGGGCCGGGCGCGGACGTTCGGGCTCGTCGACCACTCGCCGTAGAATTTCGCCTCCCAGTCGCGCCCGGTGCTCGGATATTCGGACGGCTTCATCCAGCCGCCCTGGTCGAGGCAGAGGATGTGCATCCTGGTCTCGGCCAGCGACCACGCCACCGCCGCGCCGGATGCACCGGCGCCGATGATGAGGACGTCAACGGGATCGCTTTTGTTCATTATTTTGTTCTCAACTGTCTGCCGTCATTGCGAGCGGAGCGAAGCAATCCATCGCTCCGCAAGCGGCGGCATGGATTGCTTCGTCGCTACGCTCCTCGCAATGACGTGGATGGGTTCGGGGCAGCATTATATTAGCGACTCGTAGAGGTCTTTCCATTCCGGATTCAGCGCCTCTATCAATGCAAGCTTCTTCGCCGGGCTGCCCGCCTTAATCTGCTTTTCACGCGTGATGGCTTCGATCATGCTTTCGTGCACTTGGTACCAGACCAGGATCTTGCAGCCGTACTTCTTGGAGAAGCCCTTCATGAGGCCCTCTCGATGCTCGAAGGCGCGCTTTGGTAGGTTCGCGGTTACGCCGGTGTAAAGCGTGCCATTGCGCTTGCTCGCCATGATGTAAACGCAGGACTGTTTCATGATTTTTCCTTTGGTCCCCTCTCTCGCCTCGTCATTGCGAGGAGAGTCGCGACGAAGCAATCCATATCTCCGCAAGCGGCAAAATGGATTGCTTCGCTTCGCTCGCAATGACGGGGCGGCAGGGCGACTCCAAACTGGCAAATTCCCGCTGGCCTCAGCCATTGCTCCCCCCATCCAGCGCCGCCGCTTGCCAGGCGATCTGAACCCCGACGATAGGGGCAGATGCGGTCGCGAGTAAAGTCGACAGGCCGACGACAAACCTGCAACCCTGCCACGCGTCGATGCGGGGTTTGTCGGCGGACATCGGAGCGGATAGGCTGAGCCCAAACAAGGACGTGGAGGCCACGCCGATTCCGGACTACGACGCCATCATCATCGGCGCAGGCATGTCGGGCCTGTACCAGCTCTACCGGCTGCGCGAGCAAGGTTTCCGCGTGCGCGGGTTCGAGGCCGCGACCAATGTCGGCGGCACCTGGTATTGGAACCGCTATCCCGGCGCGCGCTTCGATTCCGAAAGCTATTCCTACGGCTACTCGTTTTCCAAGGATCTGTTGGATGAATGGGAGTGGTCGGAGCATTTTGCCGGCCAGCCGGAGACGCTGCGCTATCTCAATTATGTCACCGACAAGTTCGACCTGCGCCGCGATATCCAGTTTCGCAGCCGGGTGACGGCTGCAGTCTACGACGAGGATTCGCGGAGCTGGAGCATCGCGCTCGAAGACGGCAGCCGTTTCAACTCGCGCTTCCTGATTACGGCGATCGGGCCGCTTTCCACACCGACGCTGCCGCGGATCGAGGGCCGCGATGATTTCAGGGGCGCCTCCTTCCACACCGCGCGCTGGCCGAAGGAGCCGGTGGATTTCGCCGGCAAGCGCGTCGCCGTGATCGGCACCGGCGCAACGGGCGTGCAGACGATCCAGACCATTGCGAGCCAGGTCGGCCACCTCACCGTGTTTCAGCGCACGCCGAACTGGTGCGCGCCGCTGCACAACGGCAAGATCGACGCCGAGACGCAGGCGAAGATCAAGGCGGGCTATCCGGAAATCTTCGCCCGCTGCAAGGAAACGTTTGCCTGCTTCCTGCATACGCCTGATCCGCGCGGCGCGTTCGACGTGTCGGACGAGGAGCGCGACGCGTTTTACGAAAAACTCTATGCCGAACGCGGCTTCGGCATCTGGCAGGGCAATTTCCGCGACATACTGATCGACCGCAGGGCCAACGCCACGATCTCTGACTTCGTCGCGCGCAAGATCCGCCAGCGCGTGAAGAATCCGGTGGTCGCGGAAAAGCTGATCCCGAAAAATCACGGCTTTGGCACCCGCCGGTTGCCGCTCGAGACCTTCTATTACGAGGTCTACAACCAGGACAATGTCGAGCTGGTCGACATCAAGGAGACGCCGATCGAGCGGATCACGCCTCTGGGGATCAAGACCAGCGAGCGGGAATACGAATTCGACATCATCATCTATGCGACGGGTTTTGATGCCATCACCGGCAGTTTCGACAAGATCGATTTTCGTGGGGTTGCCGGCGCGCGGCTGAAGGACAAGTGGAAGCACGGGCCCGAAACCTATCTCGGCATCATGGTGCATGAGTTTCCGAACATGCTGATGCTGATGGGACCGCATACCGCGCTCGGCAACATCCCGCGCAGCATCGAATACAGCGTCGACTGGGTGACCGGGCTGCTCATGTTCGCGACGGAAAAGGGACTGACGCGGCTGGAGGCGACGCCGGAGGGCGTGAAATCCTGGACCGATCACGTCAAGGCGCTCGGCGAGGGCTTGCTGTCGAACGAGGTCGATTCCTGGATGACCGGCATCAATTCCAACATCGAGGGCAAGCAGAGGCGCATCGTGGCCCGCTACAGCGGCAGCGCGCCGGCGTATCGTGCCAGATGCGACGAGGTGGCGGCGAAGGAATATGATGAGTTGAGGCTGGGGTAGATCGTAGCATATGAGCCTTCCGCACTCGGTGACTGTCATCCCCCGCATGCGGGGATACAGTACACTGCGGCTTCTCCGTCGAATCACTGACGTCTCTGGAATACTGGATCGCCGCCTTCGCGGGCATGACGACTGAATGTGGGTTCGCATTCTCGCGACGCATTGCGCCCGAGGTTTGCTTTCAACTTCCCGCCCTCTCCAATTCAGAGGGCGCAGGGAAGACCGGGTGCGCGCCGCACCCGCGGTCTCATGTGCTGCTTGCGCATCAAGAAAATGCACACGAGCATACAGGTACAGCGGGAGCATCCCGGCCTTCCCTGCGCAATGGCTTTACGGCTTACTTCGTGCTCTCCCCGGAGAACGGCTCTTTTGCCTCCGTCGTCGGCGGGACACTTCCCGCCCACTTAACGCCAGCACCGCGGCGTCCGAACCACACGACTTCACCGTACGCATCCGGCGCGTCCGTCTCGCACGCCATCCGCGTCCATCGCATCTCACCGCACGTTAGTGACGATGGCCAACGCCCCTCATCTGCCGCGAGACAGGCGGAGTTATGCGAGTGATTTGGGTGAAAACGAAAGCGGAATATTTTTGATTGCGGGACTTGACACGATTTCTGAAAATCAGAAGTGATTTGCCCCGTCGGACAAGTGACATACGTTGGCAGGAAGGGCAGGCAAAGCGACAGCGTGCCCACGATCAAGCAGCGTGCTCGATTGACAGATGGTGGGCACGGCGCTGTTGCACCTTTGCCCACGCTACGGATCAGCTACCACGGATCGATGCACGGCCGCTTCTTTGTCGTGCGCGCTCCCGGCTTCGGCACCGAGCGGAGGCCCGACATGATCCAGTGCCGCGTGTCGGCGGGATCGATCACTTCGTCGATCTCGAGCACGGAAGCGATCGAGACCGCCTTGCCGTTGGCGTAGAGCTCGGCGACCTTGGCCCTGTAATAGTTCTCGCGCTCGACCGGATCCTCGATCGCTTCCATCTCCTTGCGGAAGCCGAGGCGCACGTAGCCTTCCAGCCCCATGCCGCCGAACTCGCCGGTCGGCCAGGCCACCGTGAAGAAGGAAGCGTGGAAGCCGCCGCCGATCATCGATTGCGCGCCAAGGCCGTAGCCCTTGCGCAGCACGATGCCGAACAGTGGCACCGTCAGGCTTGCGCCGGTCACGAACATGCGCGCGACGTGGCGCACGATCGCGGTTTTTTCGGCTTCGGGGCCGACCATGAACCCCGGCGTATCGCACAACGACAGGATCGGGATGTCGAAGGCATCGCAAAGCTGCATGAAGCGCGCTGCCTTGTCGCCGGCCGGCGCGTCGATCGCGCCGCCGAGGTGTTTTGGATTGTTGGCGATCAGGCCGAACGGTTTGCCCTGAATGCGGATGAAGGCAGTGATCATGCCGACGCCGAAATCCCGGCGGATTTCCAGCACCGAACCCTCGTCAGCCAGGAGGTCGATGACGTTGCGGATGTCGTAGACCCGCAGCCGGTTTTCCGGGATCGCCCGCCGCAACAGGCGCTGGTCCGGCGCCTTCCAGTCGGTGACAGCGCCCTGGAAGTAGGAGAGATACTTTTGCGCGGCAATCGTCGCCTCGGCCTCGTCTTCGACCAGAATGTCGATGACGCCGTTCGGCGACTGGAACGACACCGGCCCGACTTCGGCCGGATGATAGACGCCAAGCCCGCCGCCCTCGATCATCGCCGGACCGCCCATCCCGATCGAGGCGTTCCTGGTGGCGATGATGACATCGCAGCAGCCGAGCATCGCGGCGTTGCCGGCGAAGCAATAACCGGAGACGACGCCGATCACCGGCACGAGGCCGGAGAGTTTTGCGAACTGCACGAAGGATGGGCCGTCGAGGCCGGTCATGCCAAGCCAGTCGGTATCGCCGGGACGGCCGCCACCACCCTCGGCATAGAACACCAGCGGCAACCGCCATTGCTCGGCAAGGCTCAGCATGCGGTCGATCTTCTTGTGGTTCATGTGGCCTTGCGTGCCGGCGAGCACGGTGTAGTCATAGGCGATCACCATGCAGCGGGCGGCTTCCGCCCCGAACAGATGCGCGTTCACGGTGGCGACGCCCGAGATCAGGCCGTCGGCGGGCGTATTGCGGATGAGATCGTCGACGGTGCGGCGGCGGCGCTGGGCGGCAATCGCGAGCGAGCCATATTCGACAAACGAGCCTTCGTCGACGAGATGGGCGACGTTCTCGCGCGCCGTGCGCTGATTGGTCTTGCGGCGGCGCTCGACCGACGCCGGGCGATTTTCATCCAACGTGATGGCGTGGCGCTCGATCAGTTCGGCCAGATCGGGGCGGATGTGGTCAAGGTCGACATCCTCCTCTTCCT
Source organism: Bradyrhizobium archetypum (assembly GCF_013114835.1). Taxonomy (GTDB): domain Bacteria; phylum Pseudomonadota; class Alphaproteobacteria; order Rhizobiales; family Xanthobacteraceae; genus Bradyrhizobium; species Bradyrhizobium archetypum. Next base: position 690,916 of record NZ_JAAVLW010000001.1, read on the forward strand.
CCGCATCATGGGCGTCGATCTCGGCGTGCTCCAGATAAAGTATCACTTCGTCCTGCATCAGCGTCACGCCGGCCTCGGCCGCAATCTTGGTCACCCGCCCGCCATGCGGCGCGGTGACCAGATGCTCCATCTTCATGGATTCCAGCACGGCGATCTGCTGCCCCGGGCGGACGAGGTCCCCTTCCCTGACATCGACCGCCACGATGGTGCCTTGCAGCGGCGCCGGCACGGCCACCGAATCTGCCGGGCCGGTTGCCGACGCAGCAACCGCGACCGCGAGCGTCTCGTCATCGGCAGCGCTGCCGGATTCGACCAGCGCCGCCTCCGCGGTCGCCTCGACCATCCGCTTGGCTTCGCCGACGAGATCGGCGACATGCCGGTCGATGAAGCTGGTAGAGAGGCGGTTCTCGGCAAAATCCGAATGGGCCAGGATCGCCGCGAGGAACGGCAGGTTGGTGGCGACGCCGTCGATGCGGAACTCGCGCAGCGTACGCGAAGCCTTGTGCACGACGTCGGTCCAGTTACCACCCGGCGAATGCACGATGACCTTGGCGAGCAGCGAATCGAAGGCGGTGCTGGTCCGATAACCCGAATAGCCGAACGTATCGACACGGACGCCGGGGCCGGACGGGAGATCGAACATCGCGAGCGTCCCGCCGGTCGGCCTGGTTGCGCCAGTCTCGTCCATCACCTCCATATTGACCCGAAGCTGCATCGCAAAGCCGCGCGGCCGCGGGATATAGCCCTGGGCCAGGCCGAGCGAGCCGAGCGTGGCACCGGCTGCGACCGCAAGCTGCGACTGCACAAGATCGAGCCCGAGCACCTGCTCGGTGACGGTATGCTCGACCTGCAGCCGCGGATTGGCCTCGATGAACGCAAAGGCCTTGTCGCTGGTACGGGCGTCGTTATCGACCAGGAATTCGAAAGTGCCGAGATTGTCGTAATTGGCGGCAGCCGCGAGTTCCTTGGCGGCGTCGATGATGCGGATGCGCAGCGCGTCGTTCAAGGACGGGCTCGGCGCGACCTCGATAAGCTTCTGGTTGCGGCGCTGCACGGTGCATTCGCGCTCCCAGAGATGGCTGATCGCGCCATGATGGTCACAGATGACTTGCACCTCGATATGGCGGGCGTTGCGGATCAGGCGCTCGACATAGACGCCGTCGCTGCCGAAGGCGGCCATCGCCTCGGACTGGCAGCGCGCATAGGCTTCCTCCAGCCGCGCCGAATCGTCGACGATGCGCATGCCGCGGCCGCCGCCTCCGGCAATCGCCTTGATCATGATGGCGCCGCGCTCGCCGAGGGATTGAAGGAAGGCTCTGGCCTCTTCCAGGCTGGTCGGCCCGCTGGTGCCCTCGATGACCGGCACGCCGCATCGCTTTGCCAGCGCTTTCGCCTGTGCCTTGTCGCCGAACAGGTCGAGCGCATCCGGCGACGGCCCGACGAAGACGATGCTCTCCTCGATGCAGCGCCGGGCGAACGCGGCGTTCTCGCTGAGGAAGCCGTAGCCGGGATGAATGGCGTCGCAACCGCTCGCCTTGGCGGCCGATATCACCGCCTCGATATCGAGATAGGCCCGCGCGCCGCGCCCGGGGATTTCATGCGCGGCATCGGCGGCGCGCACATGCAGCGACTGGGCGTCGTCGGCGGAATGGATCGCGACCGTGGCAAGCCCTGCGTCGCCCGCCGCGCGCGCGATGCGGATGGCGATCTCGCCGCGGTTGGCGATCAGCAGCTTGTGGAAGGACATGGACGTTCCGTTCGGCCTCTAACGTTCGCCGCCTGATTTCTCCAGCGCAAAACCGCTGTCGATCCAGATTCTTGTTGCCGAACATGACAGCCTTGCGGGAATTGCGATGCAAGTGGAATTTTGTTCCGCACAACGGGAAATCACCGGAAGTCACACGTCATTGACCGTTCAGGCCATCCATTGTTGTTATCAACCAACGACAACAACAGGCGGGGCAACGAACGCATGGCTAAAGCAACCCAAATAAGAAGCATCGAGACACTCGCTTGCGACGCTGGATGGCGGAACTATCACTTCGTCAAGATCACAACCGAGGACGGCATTGTCGGCTGGAGCGAGTACGATGAGGGCTTTGGCGCGCCCGGGGTGACCACGGCCATCGAGCGGCTCGGTACGCGCGTGGTCGGCAACAACGCGTTTCAGCACGAGCGGATCTATGCCGAGCTGTTTGCCGCGACGCGGCCCGCCGCCGGCGGCGTGGTGGCGCTCGCGCTTGGCGCGATCGAGAATGCGCTGCTCGACGTCAAGGCCAAGGCGCTGGGCGTGCCCTGCTACGAACTGCTCGGCGGCAAGATCCGTGACCGCATCCGGGTCTACTGGTCGCACTGCGCAACCTGGCGCATCAACCATCCCGACTGGTTCAAGCCGGCCATCACCGATCTCGATGGCGTGAAAGGAATCGGACGCGAGGTGCGCGAAAAAGGCTTTACGGCGATGAAGACCAACATCTTCGTCTATGCCGACGGCAAGCCGCAGGGCTGGCGGCCCGGCTTCGGCTCGCCATTCCAGCCTGAGCTCAATGTCGACCGAACGGTGCTGCGAAACCTCTGCATGCATCTGGAGGCGATCCGCGACGGCGCCGGCCCCGATGTCGATCTGCTGCTCGACCTCAACTTCAACGCCAGGACCGAAGGCTATTTGAAGATCCTCCGCACCATCGAGGACATGGACATGTTCTGGGTCGAGCTCGACACCTTCAACCCGCAAGCGCTCGGCTATATCCGCCGTCAGAGCCCACACCCTATCTCGTCCTGCGAGACGCTATTGGGCCTGCGCGAATTCCTGCCCTATTTCAACGAGCAGGCGATGGATGTCGCGATCGTCGATACGCCGTGGAACGGGGTCTGGCAATCGATGAAGATTGCCGCCGCCGCCGAGCATTACGAGGTCAACGTCGCCCCGCATAATTTCTATGGCCACCTCTGCACCATGATGAACGCGCATTTCTCGGCCGCGGTGCCGAATTTGCGCATCATGGAAACCGACATCGATCGCCTCGCCTGGGACCACGAACTGTTCGCACATGTGCCTGATATCGTCGATGGCCATCTGGTGATTCCGGACCGTCCCGGCTGGGGCACCGAACCCAACGAGGAGGGACTGCGCGCCCATCCGCCGAAGAGCAAGGGCGGGCTGTTGAACTACGGGCAGAAGAAGTAGCGGAGCTCGCCTGTCATACCCCGCGCATGCGGGGTATCCAGTACGCTGCGGCCTGTCGGCTTGAGCGCGAGCGTCACGGCGTACTGGATCGCCCGCCTTCGCGGGCGATGACAGCCATGATGGATGGAATCAGAACTTCACTTATCTCCCGGCACACCGAGAAACGCGCTCTCGATCACGTCGCCGATCGGTTGCCAGGCGCTGCCGTCGAACTGCACCAGCCGCATCTGTTCGATCGGGTGGAAGTCGGCCGGCCCGGTGTTAACAGTTATTCCCGGGAATGCGACCGTGCTCTGATAGTTCCGCAAGGACGCCGCCTGCCGCATGATATTCTCGCGCGACAGGTCGTCGCCGCACTGGGTCAAAACCTGCACCAAGGTCTCGGCCGCGGCGTAGCCGAAGATGGCGTTGCCATCCTCCTTGTCGCCATCGGGATAGTACTTGTCCATGAACGCCAGCCACGCCTTGATGCCAGCGTCATCTTTCCACGTAGTGTCGCTGGCGTCCTTCAAAAACGAGGTCGAGATCACGCCGACGGAATTCTGAAGTCCCGCCGGCCGCAGCGCGTTCGCGATCGACGCCGCTGCATTAACCAGCACCAACACCGGATACCAGCTCTGTTCTGCGGCCTTGCGGATGGCACGCGCCGAGATCGGCGGCGCGCAATTGAGCACTAGCACTTCGGCGCCGGAGTTCTTGAGGATGTCGACCTGGGTATCGATCGACATGTCAGCATCGATGGCAATGTCGGCAACGATCATGTTGGCGGTGATGCCAAGCCCCTCCTGCAGTCCCCGGAACAGGTCGCGGCCGAACTGATCATTCTGCCAGAGCACGGCGATCTTTTTGCTTGGATAAGCGGCCTGGATATAGTTCGCGTAGATCCTGCCCTCCGAACGGAATGTCGGCTGCCAGCCCATCGTCCACGGAAACCGCCTCGGGTGCGCCCACTCCTCGTCGCCGGAAGCAACGAAGAGCTGCGGGATGTTTCGCTCGTTGAGATAGCTTCGCGTCGCCAGATTGCTCGGCGTGCCGAACGACCCGAACATCAGGTGCACACGCTCCTGCTCGACCAGCTCACGGGTATGCTCGACCGCCGTTCTCGGATTTGAGCTGTCGTCGCGGGAGATGAACCTGATCTTGCGCCCGTTGATGCCGCCGCGCTCGTTGATCATGTCGAAATAGGCAGCCTCCGCCCTGCCGATCGATGCGAACGCGGCCAGCGGGCCGGTGTAGGGCATGATGTTGCCGATGCGGATTTCGGTATCGGTCACACCGGCGGAGCGCGTTGGCTGCGGGGCGGCCAGTATCGATGCCAAGAACAATGCGAAGGCTGGTGACAGCCATTTTATTCTTGTTTTCATCAACGCGGCCCTCGAACGTCGAGCAGTTCAGAGCTCGTGACGCCACCCAGCGATGACGATGATAGCGCGGGAATTCAGGTTGTTAAAATGAAATGTTGGTGGCGCGGCATTGCCACGCCAGATGGGTCGGCAGTCTTCATAAAATGAGACGTTGCGGTTCAGGCGCGTTTGATGTCCGATATACCCTCAGCAGCGGCACGAATTCGAACATCGCTGGATATCCGATTTGCATCTAAGCCGTGTGTGGCAAGGAGGTCGAGGCATGAGGATAACGATCGTAGCTTTGGGAACGGCCCTGGTCCTGTCTAACCTGGGCACGTTTAGTACCGCAGCGCATGCGCAGACCGCCCAAGTCGTTCGTGAACCACGGGAAAGGCCCATCATCAGGGTGCCCGTCGTAAGGCCAACCCCCTACTGGGATTACAATATCGTTCCACGATATCGTTATCGCCCTGAAGACGACCGGGTCGATCCATGCGGCGGGCCCGTAGTGCCGGTGATACGCTATGGACCTCAAGAGGAAACGGTTCCGTTGTGGCTGGCGAACCAATTGGGTCTTGGCCGTGTGCATGGTCGAGATTGGCCGTGTAGGGGCCGATACCGGTAGTACTCCGGATATCGCTGCGCTCATCCGGGCTACGGCATCACCGCAGCTCAATATCCAGCCAGCCCAACGGATTGACCCTGACTTGATCGCCGGTGTCGACCAGCACCGTCGTGGTCTCGGCTTCGATGATCGCTGGCCCCATCAACGTATGGCCCGGCTGCAGCTCCTCGAGCGCATAGACGGGGACTTCGCGCCAGCCGCCGAAGAAGGCCTGGCGCTTGCTGCGTGGCGAACAGGCGCTGGAGGATGCGGCCTCGCGTGCGCCTTCGTCCTGCCGCTCCACTTCGCCGATCGCCGCAACGCGGGCATTGACGAAGACGACCTCCTGGCCGCGCGAGGCGTAGGTGTATAATTCCTCGTGCCTGATGTGGAAGCGGTCTTCGATCCGTTCGACCAGATCGGGCGCGTTCCAGTCGAGGCCGTCTAGCGACACGTCGATCTCGAAGATCTGCTCGCCGTAGCGCATCTCGGCGGAGCGCTCGATCGCTATCTTGCCGTTGAACCACGAACGCAGCCGGCCGGCGGCCTGCTGCTCGAGCCCGGCGAACAGCTCGCGCACTTCATCCGCCGAGATACGCACGCCGGCACCATAATGCGTGCGGCCGACTTCGTAGCGGAGATCGCTGGTCAGCATGCCCCAGGCCGACAGCACCGAAGCCACCGTCGGCACGATGATGCGCCTGATCTCGAGTTCGCGCGCGACCTCGGCTGCATGCAGGCCGGCCGCGCCGCCGAAGCTCAGCAGCGCGAATTTCCGGGGATCGACGCCGCGGCGCAGTGTCATCAGGCGGATGCCGTCGGCCATGTTCAGGTTGATCATGCGGTAGATGCCGGCGGCGGCCTCGATGCGCGACAGCTCCATCGCGGCGGCGACGCGGTCGATCGCGGCTTCCGACGCCGCGCGGTCGAGCGGGCGTTTGCCACCCATGAAGGCTGCGGCATCGAGATAGCCGAGCACGACATTGGCGTCGGTGACGGTCGCGGCCTCTCCGCCATTGCCATAGCAGGCCGGGCCCGGCACCGAACCGGCGCTCTCCGGCCCCACCCGCAGCGTGCGGCTGGCATCGACGCTGGCGATCGAGCCGCCGCCGGCCGCGATGCTCGCGATATCGAGGCTACGCAGCGCGATGCGCTGCCCGGCGAGCATGCCGTCGGCCGACAGCGAGGCCTGCCCGCCCGAGATCAGCGAGATGTCGGTCGAGGTGCCGCCCATGTCGAACGGCACCAGATCGGGAATGCCGACCAGATCAGAACAGCGCCGCCCGCCGGACATGCCGCCGGCAGGACCCGACAGCACGGTGCCTGCGGCAAGGCGTGAGGCTTCTTCAACCGGCGCCATGCCGCCATGCGAGAGCACGACAAACAGACTGCCCTTGAATCCGGCTTCCGCGAGGCGCGCTTCGAGATTGGTCAGATAGCGCCGCACGATCGGCTCGACATAGGCGTTCACGATCGTGGTCGAGACGCGCTCATATTCCTTGATCTGCGGCAGCACGTCGCTGGAGCGCGAGATGCTGATATCAGGCAGCGCCTGTCTGAGCCGTTCCACCGCGGCAAGTTCATGCGCGGGATTGAGATAGGAATGCAGGAAGCACACCGCGACCGAGCTCGCGCCGGACTGCCGGATGCCGGCAATCGCGTCGTCGAGCGATTTCGCATCGAGCGGAATCAGGACCTCGCCGTTGGCACGAAGCCGCTCCCGAACGCCAAGCCGCAAGTCGCGCGGCACCAATGGCACCGGCGGCGGCGAGCGCAGATCGTAGCGGTCGGGCTTGAGGCCCTCGCGCATCTCGATGACGTCGCGATGGCCCTCGGTGGTGATGAGCGCGACTTTTGCGCCCTTGCGCTCCAGCAGCGCATTGGTGGCAACCGTCGTGCCGTGCACGAGGCGCTCGGTCGCGGCAAGCATTTCCGCGCGCGTGACGTTCAGGCGCAGCGCAAGCTCCTCGAGCCCAGCCATCACGCCGAGCGATTGATCCGCCGGAGTCGACGGCGATTTTGCGAAGATCGTGCGCCCGCTCTCATCGGTCGCCACCAGATCGGTGTAGGTCCCGCCGACGTCAACGCCTATCCTGAACATCATGAGGACGCCTGCTCCGCCGCTTCGGTCAGGCCCTGCTCGCGGTCGCGCCGGCGCGCCTCGGCCGATCGCTTGTCCGGCGGCCCCCAGCCGCCGCCGCCGGAGGAACGGATCTCAAGGCAGTCGCCGGGACGCAGCTCGATGCCGACTTCCTTGGTGCGGAGCACGCGCGGCTGGCGGCCTTCGGACAAGAGACGATAACGATGCGGCTTGCCGTCCTTGCCGCCCAGCATGCCGCAGGGACCATGGCGCGCGCCGTCGCCGGCCGTGTTGCCCTTGGCGGGCTTTTCGGTTTCCAGCACCAGATCGAGCGACACGCCGAGGCCGCCGCGATGCTGGCCGTCCCCGCCCGAACCGGGGCGGAATTCATGGGTGCGGAAATGCAGGGGAAAGCGCACCTCGGCGACTTCAAGGCTGCCGAACTTCAGCCCGCCGACCGAATGCCACTCGCCGATCGACGACCAGCCGTCGCCGCCGGACGACGCACCGCCGCCGGGCCGCGCCTGGAACAGGTGCCAGATGAAATTCTTTCCCGTGCGCGGGTCTTCGCCCTGGATTGCGATCCGGAACCTTCGGCTCCAGCCGGCCATCGCGCGTTCCGGACACGACGCCGCCAGCGCCTTCACGATCGCTTCCACGATTTCATTCGAGGGATGGCTTGTGCACAGCGTCACCGGCCTGCCCGGATCGGCCCACACCACCGTGCCCTGTTTTGCGATCACCTTCAGCGGGCGCAGCGCGCCGGTGTTCTTCGGAATTTCGGCGTCGATCAGATAGGCAAACGCCATCGCGACCGCCGCCTGCATGTTGGCGTGGGAGGAGTTCACAAAGCTGGTCGATTGCGGGTCGCAGTCGGACAAATCGACCTCGACGTCGCTGCCCTTCTTGGTGACCTTCGCAGCGATGCGGATGTCGGTGCGGCCATGGCCGTCATCATCGAGAAACGCCTCGCCATAAAACACGCCATCCTTCCATGTCGAAACCACCGCGCGGGTCTGCTGCTCCGTGGCGTCGAGGATCGCTTCCATGGCCGCTTCGACCACGGGCGCGCCGAATTCGCCGAACAGCCGCGACAGCCGCCGCTCGCCGAGATGCGCTGCACCGAGCATCGCCGCGAGGTCGCCGCGGAATTCCCGGGGGTTACGGATGTTCAGCGCCAAGAGATCGAGCAGATCGTCGCGGAGCTTGCCGGCCTCGTAGAGCTTGATCGGCGGGACACGCAACCCCTCCTGATAGATCTCGGTGGCGGCTGGATTGTAGGCGCCATGGGTGGCGCCGCCGATGTCGCTCTGGTGCGCGCGCACGATGGTCCAGAGCAGGCGCTTGCCGCCGGCGAAGACCGGCACGAAGGCGGTGAGATCAGGCAGATGGCTGCCGCCGTAATAGGGATCGTTGAGCAGGATGACATCGCCCTGCGCGACGTCCTTGAACCGCTCCTCGACGGCGATCGTCGCCCACGGCAACGCGCCGACATGGACCGGCAAGTGATCGGCCTGCGCGATCAGCCGTGCCGACGTGTCGCAGATCGCCAGCGAGAAATCGCGGCTGGAATTGAGAATCTGCGAATAGGAGGTGCGAAGCATCGCCTCGCCCATCTCCTTCACGATCGAACTGAGGCGATGCTGGACGACGGAACGCGTGATAGGGTCGATCTTGGCGGACATGGTTACCCGTTATTGCTTGTGGCGCTTCGAAACCGAGGCCAAGGGTCAGGTATACAGTAAAAACACGATCGTCCCCACGATCAAGGCCGCCGCCATGAACAGCAGCACCGCTGGCAGGCCCAGCATCGCCGCGACCACGCCTGTTGCCGATTGCATCAGCGCGGCGCCGAGGAAGAACGCGAGGTTGATGGCCGACAGCGCCTTGCCGGCATTCTGCGCGCCCGCCATTTGCTGCGTCATGCCGAACAGCAACGGCTGCGTCGATATGGCGATGCCGATCAGGATAAACAGCGCGCCGTCGATCCGCGCCGGCACGGCGCTTATGCCGAGCAGCTCAGAAAGCGGATAATTTGGCGCGCCGGCCGCCATCAGGGCGAGCAGCAGCGCGGCAAAGCAATGCGTCGCCGCCAGCACTTCGCGGCGATGCCCGATGGTACGAGCGACAATCCCCATCAGTACGGGACCGGCGATCAGCGCGAGCGTGAACAGGCCGAGCGCGTTGCCGGCCTCGACGCGGCCGAGCGCCTTGATCTCCATCAGCCATGGGCCGCCCCACAGTCCCCTTAGTACGAGCGAGGCGGCGAGCGACACCAGCGCCAGCGCGATCAGGCCGCGCAACTGATACGACAGGCCGATGCGCAACACCTCGGCCATTTGCGACAGCGGCGAGGACGGATCGGCATGCGCGGCCGGCTGTTTCGGGACCAGCGCAAACACCGCGAGCGCGACGGCGGCGCCGAGGCCGGCGGAGATCCAGAACCCTGCCCGCCAGCCAAAATGTTCGACGACGAAGGCCAACGGGCTTGAGGATAATAACATGCCGATGTTGCCGACCGAGAGAATGATGCCGGACCACAGGCCGAAGCGCGCCGCCGACATCTGCTTGGCTGCCAGCGTCATCGGGCACATCAGCATGCCCGACGTGGCGATGCCGAGCAGCAATTGCCCGAACAGAAAGCCCTCGGGCCCCGTGGCGAACCCGGATGCCAGCGCGCCGACGATGGTTCCGGCGAGCAGGCTCAGGGAAACCGGGCGGACGCCGAAGCGATCCATCGCGGCGCCAACCGGAATCTGCGAGGCGGCGAAGGCGAAATGATAGATCGAGGTGAGGCTTGCCAGTGTCTGCGGGGCAGTTGCGAAATCCGCCGCCATCACGTCGAGGCTGACGGCCGGAATCGTCCGCAGCAGCGTGGAGAGCATATGGCCGCAGGCCAGCGCCAGAAGCGCGAAAATCAAAGCGCGGAAATTGGGATCCGCGCTATCAGCCTTGCCGTCCATGCGCCGTCTCGCCCCAAGCTGTTTTGGGGCGAGGTACCATCAATAGCGCGGGAATGCGAATCCGGCTGCTCGCCGCGATCAGTTCCTGTGGAACACCAGCGTTCGCAGCTCGATGCTCTCGCGCGGCGGCGCATCGGCCGGCGTGCTCGGATCGGTGAAGGCGGTGTGCGGCCCAAACCTCGTGCGGCCGTCGGTCGCGGAATCGTAGCACTTCAGGAGCAACGCCTCGTCGGTCCGCATTTCCGGAATGTAGTACCAGCGATGGTTCGGGTTGTATTTTACGGAGTAGGTCTCGCCGGTGCGGTTCGGATAGATCAGATCGGAGGCGATGAGATCGCCCGGCTCGACGGTCTGGCCGTCGCACATGGCGAGCGGCGTATCACGCAAGGGGCCCCGGATTGGGCGCCACACATTGATGACCTGCACGCGTCCCTTCAGCAGTTCGTCCGCCTCATCTGGCAGATGCTCGCGAACGCGGTTGGCGCCTGACTTATCGGTCTGATCGACATGGACGCGCGTGGCCGGCTGGCGCGGGCCGGCGCCTCTGATATCGGCGGCGCCTTCGACGCGCTTGCGCACGGTGTGATCGAAGATGAAGACGCGATCGGCCTTCAGCGTCGCCTTCAGGAAGGCTTCCACGGCGGGATAGTAGACGTTCCTCACTTCCTTGTCGTCGTAGAAATTTTTGACGATGGTAGGATGGCGGACCAGTGCAAAGCCTTCGCGGTCCAAGGACAGATTAGCGGCGATCAGTCGCGCGTCGAAGATCGGGACGTTGTGCGGTTCGGGCAGCGCGGTGGATTTGGGTTCGCCCGGTGGCGGATCGAACGCGTAGGTGCGGGGCTTTCCCGCTGTCGGCGCGAGATAGTTCAGCTCGGCCGTGACGAAGGGAAGCGATTCGAGTTTGGCTTGCTGCAGGCCCATGGTGGTCTCCTGGACTCCATTGTTGTTCTGCTTGATGTTGGCGTGACCGCCGGGCCTCACAAGGCGCGCTCGAAAATAGCAACATTGCCGCTCCCGGCGGCGGCAAACAGGGAAAATCCTTGTCGGAGACGCCTGCCCAACCGGATGGTATTTCCGCCGCTCACGCGTTCGTCATCGAACGCGAGCGCGCGTTGCCTCCGGTCTCACGGGCGGCCGGGATGGCGCTGACCAAGGTGATGGCGAGCGAAGGGTGACGAGCACAAGATTCTGGTAGGAGTCGTTCATCAGCGGCACCGCCATCAATGTCGACGGCGAACAGCAGCAGTGATGCAAGGCATTACGTGCAGCAAACTCAGGTCACCTCGCCCCGCTTGCGGGGAGAGGTCGAAACTCAAGCGCAGCTTGAATTCGGGTGAGGGGGACTCTCCGCGAGCACCTGTACTAGAGAGGTCGCGGAGGCAGCCCTCACCCCAGCCCTCTCCCCGCAAGAGCGGGGCGAGGGAGATTGATTCTTAAACCGCGTCCTTGGCGGCCTTGACCGGGCGGGCCCGGACGATCTTGCGGGCCGGCTTGGCCTTGAACATCATTTCTTCGCCCGTGAAGGGGTTGGTGCCCTTACGAGCCTTGGTCGCCGGCTTCTTGACCACGACGAACTTCGCGAAGCCAGGAACGAGGAATAGCCCGTTCTTCTTGAGCTCCTTGTGACCGACGTCAACGAGCGTGTCCATCACGTTCTTGACCTCTTTCTTCGAAAGTTCGGTGGTGGTCGCGATCTTCTCGATCAGCTGCGACTTAGACATTTGGGTGGCCATGGTTGCTCCATTGATTCTGGCACAGGGCGACGATATGGCGAAAAACGCCTAGAAAATAGGGTTTTCGACATTCTGCACAGCTATCTCGCTAGTCGAGTTGCAGTGATTCGTCCAATTTTTCCGGGGTTTTTTCGCATCGGAAGCCCTCCGGAGCCTATTTTTAGGGGGATTCAGCGAACCCCGACGCCCCATTTCCGGACAATCCGGGGCTGCTCTCCAGTCCCCGTCTCTATCGGAGCGGGCCGTGAATTTGCCTTCCGGCAGGACGAATGCGCAGATGGATCGGCGGCAAGCACGTTGTTTTCAGGAAGGATTTTCCAGGCCACCGCGTTGATTTGAAAATGACTCGCGCTCCCGATCCATCGTAACATCGCGGCCAAGGCGGACGCGTGAACGGTTCGCCATCAGTATCGTGTTCGGAGACTTCGCATGGATTTGACGCGCCTTGAAATCAATCGCCGCACCGCGCTGCTGACGTCGGCGGCCATCGCGGCCAACGTGATCAATCCAATGCGCGCCTTCGCCCAGGAAACCCCACGCAAGGGCGGCGTGTTCACCGTCCATTACGCCGCCGAGCAGCGCCAGCTCAACCCGAGCATCCAGGCTTCCACCGGCGTCTACATCATCAGCGGCAAGATCCAGGAGAACCTCGTCGATCTCGATGCCAACGGCCAACCGGTCGGCGTGCTCGCCGAAAGCTGGGAGGCCACGCCTGACGGCAAGACGGTGACCTTCAAGCTGCGCCAGGGCGTCACCTGGCACGACGGCAAGCCGTTCACCTCGGCCGACGTCGAATTCACTGCCATGAACATGTGGAAGAAGATCCTCAATTACGGATCGACGCTGCAGCTCTTCCTCACCGCGGTCGAGACACCGGATGCCCACACCGCGGTGTTCAAATACGAGCGGCCGATGCCGCTGAACCTGTTGCTGCGCGCCCTGCCCGACCTCGGCTATGTCTCGGCCAAGCATCTCTATGAGAGCGGCGATATCAGGCAGAACCCGACCAACCTCGCCCCCGTCGGCACCGGCCCGTTCAAGTTCGTCAAGTATGAGCGCGGGCAATACATCATCGCCGACCGCAACGAGAATTACTGGCGGCCCAATGCGCCCTATCTCGATCGCATCGTGTGGAAGGTGATCACCGATCGCGCAGCTGCGGCCGCGCAAATGGAAGCCGGCGAACTTCACTATGCTCCATTCTCGAGCCTGACGCTCTCGGATCTCGCTCGCCTCGGCAAGGACAAGCGCTTCATCGTCTCCACCAAGGGCAATGAGGGCAACGCGCGGACCAACACGCTGGAATTCAACTTCCGGCGCAAGGAACTGTCCGATATCAAGGTTCGCCGCGCGATCGCGCACGCGATCAACGTGCCGTTCTTCATCGACAACTTCCTCGGCGATTTCGCCAAGCTCGGCACCGGACCGATCCCCTCGACCTCGACCGATTTCTATCCGGGGCCGGACACGCCGCAATATCCCTATGACAAGGCCAAGGCGGCCGCACTGCTCGACGAAGCCGGCTTCAAGGCCGGCCGCGGCGGCACGCGCTTCTCGCTCAAACTGTTGCCCGCGCCGTGGGGTGAGGACATCTCGCTGTGGTCGACCTTCATCCAGCAATCGCTCGGTGAGGTCGGGATTCCCGTCGAGATCGTGCGCAACGACGGCGGCGGCTTCCTCAAGCAGGTCTATGACGAACACGCATTCGACCTCGCCACCGGCTGGCATCAATACCGCAACGATCCCGCGGTCTCGACCACGGTCTGGTACCGCTCCGGCCAGCCCAAGGGCGCGCCATGGACCAACCAGTGGGGGTGGGAAGACAAGAACGTCGACAAGACCATCGACGATGCTGCGACCGAAGTCGATCCGGCCAAGCGCAAGGCGCTCTATGCCCAGTTCGTCAAGGAAGTGAATACCGAGCTGCCGGTCTGGATGCCGATCGAGCAGATTTTCGTCACCACGATCACGGCCAAGGCGCGCAACCATTCCAATACTCCGCGCTGGGGATCGACGAGCTGGCACGATCTTTGGCTTTCGGCCTAAGCCGTAATCCGCCAAGATAGGTTATGCGCATCTTGACCCTTGCGGGGCGGCGGCTTGCCGCCTCGATCCCGACCCTTATCCTGATCCTGATCGGCGTGTTCCTGCTCTTGCAGTTCGCGCCGGGCGACACTGTCGATGCCATGATGGCGCAGATGGGCGGCGGCGATGCCGCAACCGCGCGCGAGCTGCGCAAATTCTACGGGCTCGACCTTTCCATTCCCGCCCAGCTCGGCAATTACCTTTGGCGACTGGTGCGGCTCGACCTCGGCTTCTCCTCGATCTACGGCAAGCCGGTGGCCTCGGTGATCCTGGAGCGGCTGCCGCCGACCATCCTCCTGATGACCGCGTCGCTGTCGTTTGCGTTCTTCTTCGGCCTCGTGTTCGGCGTGATCGCAGCGCGCGGCGTCAACCGCTGGCCGGACACGCTGATCTCGACGCTTGGCCTGATCTTCTACGCCACGCCCTCGTTCTGGTTCGGCCTGATGGCGATCGTGGTGTTTTCCGTTTACCTGCAGTGGCTGCCGCCCGGCGGCTTCGAGGATATCGGCGCGGTGCGGACCGGGATCTGGCGCGTGCTGGATATCGCGAGCCATCTGGTGCTGCCGACGCTGACCCTCGGGCTGATCTTCCTGGCGATCTACCTGCGCATCATGCGCGCTTCCATGCTGGAGGTGCTGAACCTCGATTATGTCCGGACCGCGCGCGCCAAGGGGCTCGACGAGACGCGAGTGGTGACGCGGCACGTGCTGCGCAATGCGCTGCTGCCGATGGTGACGCTGATCGGGCTGCAGGCCGGCACCATGCTGGGCGGATCGGTAGTGGTCGAAAGCGTGTTCTCGCTGCCCGGCCTAGGCCGGCTTGCCTATGAATCGGTGGTGCAGCGCGACCTCAACACGCTGCTCGGCATCGTATTCGTCTCGGCACTGCTCGTCATCACCGTGAACTTCGTCGTCGACCTCATCTATGCGCGGCTCGATCCGCGCATTACGGCCGAGGGCTAGCGCGATGGATGCGGTCAAGCGCTATTTCCGAAGTCCCGCCGCGATCGCGGGCCTGATCCTGCTCCTGATCGTGATCGCGATGGCGATCTCGGCCGGCTGGCTCTATCCGCGCGATCCCTTGGCGCTCGCCGGCCGGCCGCTGGTCTGGCCGTTCTCCAACCCGCGCTTCCTGCTCGGCACCGACAATTCGGGACGCGACATCGCCGCGCAGATTTTCTACGGCGCGCGGATCTCGCTCCTGATCGGCGGCGTCGCCACGGCGATCGCGATCCTGATCGGCATCCTGGTCGGCGCCTTCGCCGGCTACTATGGCGGCTGGGTCGACAATGTCTTGATGCGGATCACCGAAGCGTTCCAGACGCTGCCAAACTTCGTGCTGCTCTTGGTGCTGGTTGCCGTGTTCGGCTCGACGCTGACAACGGTGACCATCGCTGTCGGCGTGGTATCGTGGCCGGCGCCGGCGCGGCTGACCCGCGCGGAATTTTTGTCGCTGCGCAACCGCGAATTCGTCCAGGCCGGACGAACGCTCGGCATGAAGAATATCCAGCTCATTTTCGGCGAGATCCTGCCCAATGCGCTGCCACCGGTCATCGTCTATGCCAGCGTGGTGATGGCGGTGGCGATCCTGCTCGAGAGCGCGCTCGCCTTTCTGCGGCTGTCCGATCCGAACGTCGCGTCCTGGGGCAATTTGATCGGTCTCGGCCGCGACGTGCTGCGGGTGCAGTGGTACGTCTCGGCAATCCCCGGCATCGCCATCCTCGTTACCGTTCTCGCGGTGTCGCTGGTGGGCCAGGGCCTCAACGATGCGCTCAATCCGAGGCTGAAAGGCCGATGAGCGCGAAAGATACCATCCTCTCGCTCGATCGCTTGAGCGTCCGCCTGCCCGGCGGCGCGGATAGAGCACATGCGCTATCGGGCGTGTCGCTGGAAATCGCTTCCAACGAGATCCTCTGCGTGGTCGGCGAATCCGGCTCCGGCAAGTCGATGATGGCGAATGCGATCATGCGGCTGCTGCCCAATGAGGTGGCGATCGATGGCGGCCGAATGTTATTCGAGGGCCGCGACCTCTGCGCAGCTTCGGTTGCTGAAATGCGCGAGGTCCGCGGCGCCGGCATTGCGATGATCTTCCAGGAGCCGATGACGGCGCTCAATCCGCTGCGCACCATCGGCGACCAGATCGCCGAGATGTTCTCGACCCATACCGAATTGTCGAAGGCCGAGATCGGCGCGAAAGTATTGGCGCTGCTCGCCGACGTGCGCATTCCCGATCCGAAGCTGGCGGCAAGGGCCTATCCGCATGAACTCTCCGGCGGCCAGCGCCAGCGCGCCATGATCGCGATGGCACTGGCGCTCGATCCAAAACTGCTGATCGCCGATGAGCCGACCACCGCGCTCGACGTCACCACACAGGCGCAGATATTGAAACTGATCCGCGACCTGCAGCAGCGCCGCAGGACGGCGGTGATGTTCATCACCCATGATTTCGGCGTGGTGGCCGAGATCGCCCACCGCGTGGTGGTGATGCAGCATGGCCTCATCGTCGAGCACGGCACGGCTTCCGATGTGCTGCACCGTCCGCAGCATACCTACACCAGGCAGCTCATCGCCGCCGTGCCGCCGCTGAAGGCGCCACCGCCGCGCGTGCTGGCAGCCGATAACATCCTGACGATCACGGATGTCTCGAAAACCTATCGCACCGGGGGCTTTCTCGGGCGCGGCGCGCGGGTGACGCCGGCCGTGAAGAATGTCTCGCTCAACCTGCCGCGCGGTGCGACGCTCGGCATCGTCGGCGAATCCGGCTCCGGCAAATCGACGCTGGCGCGCTGCATCGTGCGGCTGATCGATCCCGATACCGGATCAATCGTGCTCGATGGCAGCGACTGGGCGACGATGTCGCGTGAAGAGGTCCGCCGCGAGACGCGCCACATCCAGATGGTGTTTCAGGACCCGTTTGCCTCGCTCAACCCGCGCCGCAAGGCGGCGGAACTGGTGGCGCAAGGGCCGATCGTGCATGGCACGCCGCGGGCGGAAGCGATCGCGCACGCCAGGGAGCTGTTCGCGCTGGTCGGGCTCGACCCTTCCGCCGGCGACCGCTATCCGCATGAATTCTCCGGCGGCCAGCGCCAGCGCATCGGTCTCGCCCGCGCCTTGGCGCTGAAGCCGGACGTGCTGGTGGCGGACGAGCCGGTGTCGGCGCTCGACGTTTCCGTGCAGGCGCAGGTGCTGAAACTGCTGGCTGAATTGCGGGCGCGGCTTCGGCTTTCCATCGTCTTCATCACCCATGATCTGCGTGTTGCGGCGCAGATCTGCGACCTCGTTGCGGTCATGAAGGACGGCGAAGTGGTGGAGCACGGCCGCGCGGCGGAAGTGTTCGGCAATCCGCAGCATCCCTATACGCAGGCACTACTGGATTCGATCCCGGGCGGCGAGTTCGCCCGGGAGCATGCCACGGAGGCGGTGTAGCTCTAGCGGGCGGTGTCTCTTCTCCCGCTCCCCGCTCTTCGCGGGGAGAGGGTTGGGGTGAGGGGCTGCTTCCACATACTCCAACGCTCATTTGGATTCGCGGAGAGAGCCCCTCACCCCGACCCTCTCCCCGTGAAGGATGGGGAGTGGGAGAAGTGGCAGCTCATCATGCGTCACGACATCTCTTTTGCATCTCTGCGCCGATAGACCAGCAGCATCAATGGCGCCAGCTTGCGCAGGATGCCATGCGCGACAATCGGCACCGGCTCGGTGAACGGCAGCGCCAGTTCGTTGTTCGGCACGCCACGGACGGCTTTTGCCAGTTCGTTGCCGAGCGGAATGGTCAGCGCCACCGCGCGCCCGTTGCAGCCGGTCCAGCCGAACGCGTTGGGCCCGAGCTTGTGGATGCGCGGCAGGAAATCCGTGGTCATGCCGACATAGCCGTTCCAGACATAGTCAAACGAGACCTCGCCGATCTGCGGCCACAGCCGCTGCAAGCGCTCGGTGACGCGCGCCTTGATGCGCTCGACCTTGTTGCCGGGGCCGATCACCGCGCCGCCGGTGACGAGACGGTTACGCGCGTCATAGCGCGCGAAATAAAGATCGCCATGAGTATCGGACATCGCCTGCCGGCCGGGGATGATGGTCTTGCGGACGTTGTCCGACAGCGGCTGTGTCGCCATCTGCCAGGACAGCACCGGCATCACCTCGCGTGCAATCTCCGGCACCAGCGATCTCGAGAATTCGCCGCTATAGGCATTGGTTGCCACCACCAGCGCGCGGCCGGAAATCTCGCCCCTTGCCGTCTTCACCACCCAGCGGTCGCCCCGGCGCTGGAAACTTTCCGCCGGCGAACGCGCGTAAATGCGCGCGCCGAGATCGAGCACCGTGCACGCCAGACCGCGCGCCAGCGCCAGCGGATTGATGTGGCCGCCGGTTTTGTTCCAGAACCCGCCGAACCATGCATCGGAACCGAGCATGTCGCGTGTCTGCTGGCGCGACAGCAATTCGACGGGCGCGCCGAACTTCGACCATTGCCGCACGCGTCGCTCCGCGATCTTGATGCGGCCCGGCGAATGTACCGGCTGAACCCAGCCGGTCTGTTCCCCCTCGGCGTCGATGTTGTAGCGCCGCGTTACGTCGAAGAGATAGGAAGCGCTGTCGCGCAGCATGCCGACAAAACGTTCTCCCGCCTCGCCGTGCCTGGCGACAATGTCCTCCGGATCGGGCCGCGACAGGGTCGGGATCACCTGGCCATTGTTGCGCCCCGAAGCGCCCCACCCCGGCTCCGCCGCCTCGACAACAGCGACATCGACGCCGGCCTCGCGCAGATGCAGCGCGGTGGAAAGGCCGGTGAAACCGCCGCCGATCACGATCACGTCCGCCTGCTGCGCGCCGGTCAATTCCGGCAATTCAGGTCCCGATGGCGTCATCGCGGCCCACAGGGAATCGGGCCAGCGGACGTTGCTCGTATTCATCGGTATCCTTTCTTGCAGCCGCCGGATCGTTCTGCTTAGCTTAATCCGCTCACAAGCCTCAAGGAAACAAAAGAGTGCCACTCAAAAACGTCATCGGCATCGATCACGCCGTGGTCATGGTGAAAGATCTCGACAGGGCCGCCGAAAACTACAAGCGGCTCGGCTTCACTGTCTCGCCGCGCGGCACCCACAGTGCGCATATGGGATCGGGCAATTACACCATCATGTTCGATCCCGACTATATGGAATTGCTCGGCGTGCTGACGCCGACAGAACACAATGCTCCGGCCCGGACGTATCTGGAAAAGAACGGCGAAGGCATCGAGCGCATCGCGTTCACGGCGGTGGATTCCGCCGCAGGCGCGGAAGAGATCCGCGCGCGCGGCTACCCGCCGATTGGACCGACTGATTTCGAACGGCCGGTGACGATGCCCGATGGCACGATATCCGCCGCCAAGTTTCGCACCTTCCAATGGCCGACGGCGGAAGCGCCGGGCGGCGTGCGCATCTTTGCCTGCCAGCACAAGACGCGCGAGACGGTTTGGATTCCCGAACTGATGAAGCACGCCAATGGCGCCAAGCGGCTGAAGCAGGTGCTGATCGTCACCCCGGAGCCGGCCGACGATGCCGCGCAACTTGCGAGCATGATCGATCGTGAAGCAAGGGTCGAGCCGGACGGCGTCATTGCAGTGCCTTCAGGCGGCGACCGCGCCGATTTCGTATTCCTGACAAAGACCCAGCTCGGCACACGTTACCCCGACGTGCCGCTGACGGGCCTGCCGGAGCGTGGCGGCGCGGGACTGGTGATCACGGCCGATGTCGCGGCAGCGGAAAAGGCGCTGGGCGCTGTCGGCGTAAAGAGCGCCGGTGGCGTTGTGGTGCCGCCGGCGGCGGGCAACGGCACGATGCTGGCGTTCGTCGAGGGGTAAGTCGGAGTGCTCGTGTCCCGGACGCGATGCAGCGTGTAACGCTGCTTCGCAGAGCCGGGACCCAGAAGCGGCGTGGACCCCGGCTCTGCAGCGCACCGCTGACGCGATGCGCTGCGTCCGGGGAACGCGACGGGCGGTTCACTCCGCCGGTGCCGCGGCCGCCACCTCCGGGGGCGCACGGTACGCGACGCTGGCGCCCGTCTTCGCCAGCGCGAACAACCCCGCCGCCATCACCGCATAGGCCAGCGCCACACCCGGCGTCACACCGAGGCCGCCGCCGATGCCGACGGCTTCGCCGTGCATGAAGCCGAAATAGGTCATGACGGCACCGGCCATTGCGAAGGCCGAGGCTTTGAGAAAGTCGCGCTCGATCACGAAGACGCCGATCGCACCCAGCACGAGGCCGGCGAGGATCGAGCCACCGCCAATTACTTCCAGACCGCGATAAAGCACGCCCTGCTGCGGCAGGGCCGATATCGCCGCCATCTTGACCGCGTCGACCTTGTCGGCGGCGAGACCGCCAACGGTTTGCGCGGCCGTGATTGTCGAGCCGAGCATGGTGTCGATCTGCAGCTTGGCCCAGGCGGCGAGATGCGGCGTCAGCGCCAGCACGATGGCGGGCGCGTGCTTGATCGGCGCGGTCTGAAACGCCTGCGCGCCGATCAGCATGCCGATATAGAGCAGGATCGGCGAAATCGCGACGACGGGCACCAGTGCGAGCAGGACCGAGATGATGCCGAACCAGCTTAGCAGCACCACCATCAGGCCCGTCGCCGCCGAATAGCCGATTCGACCGCCCATCGCCTTCCAGCCGGGATGGCCGATGTAGACCGCGTTGATGAAGGGATTGCCCATCAAGCAGCCGATCAGGCTCACGACGCCGTCGGCGGTGAGCACGCGCGTCGTCGGATATTCGTCCCCGGCCGCTTCCGCGCTTTCGACATTGTCCATCGCTTCGACGAGATCGTAGATGCCGAACGGAATGGCCGTGACGAGGATGATACCGAGGAATTCGAAGCCGGAGAACACCTGCCCGAACGCCGGCAGCGGCACCGAGAAGCCGAAATTGGCGAAGGCATCACTGAGGCCCTTCAGGCTCAGCCCGCCAAGCCCGAAGCCGAACAGGTTCGAGCCCCAGGCGATCAGCATGCCGGCGGCAATGGCGACGAGGCCGGCCGGAATTCCTCTCGGGTACTTCACCCCGCCGAACCAGCTCACCAGGATGATGGCGAAGCAGACGAGGCCGATCTGCGGCGTCATGTACATCTCCAGCGCCGGCCGCATCGAGATGAAGGTGACGGAGACGCCGGCGAGCGTGCCGAGCAGCGCGGCGCGCGGGGTGATTTTGCGGATGTACGGCGCGATGAAGCCGCCGATCATCAGGATGAAACTCTGGAAGAACACCCAGACGAGGCCTGCCGACCAGCCTTTGACGGGATCGCCGGTTTTCAGCGTGATCGGCAGCATGATCACGAAGGTGACGATGAACATGTGCGGCACGCTGACGCCTGACGGCAGCGCGCAGACGTCGTTGCGGCCGGTCTTCTGCGCCAGCCGGTAGGCGAGATACGCATAGTAGACGGTGGAGAGGCACATCATCAGGCCGAGCGCCGGCAGAATGCGGCCGAACACGAGTGAGTCAGGCATCTTCAACACGAAGCGCAACAGCCCGGTCAGAACCAGCATGTTGACGAGAATGTTGGTGCCGAAGCCGAACAGCGCGTTCCAGTCGCCTGGAGTCCATAACGCCGGCTTGAATCCTGAGGTGCCTGCAGTCCCCGTCCCGCTCGTGCTCATCGTGATGCCCCTACTGCTGCTACTGGAATCACCGGTGAAAGCGCCTCCAGCACCGCGGCTGAGTCGGAGACCCAGCCGAAGATGCCGCCCTGGGCCTTGATCATCTTCAGGCCCATCTCGTGGAATTCGGGAAAATAGGATGCGCAGCCGTCCGCCAGCACCACGCAGCGATAGCCGCGGTCGTTGGCCTCGCGCACGGTCGTGTTGACGCAGACCTCGGTGGTGACGCCGCAGACCAGCAGGTTCTCGATGCCGTGATGTTGCAGCACGTCGCCGAGTTCGGTGGCGTAGAACGCGCCCTTGCCGGGCTTGTCGATCACGATCTCGCCGTGGATCGGATAGAGCTCGGGAATGATGTCGTGGCCCACCTCGCCGCGAATGAGGATACGCCCCATCGGGCCGGGATCGCCGATCCGCAAGGATGGCGCGCCGCGCTCGATCTTGGCCGGCGGCGCGTCCGAGAGATCGGGCAGATGGCCCTCGCGGGTGTGAATGACCAGCATGCCGGCCGCGCGCGCCGCATCCAGCACCGCAGCGATCGGCTTTACCGCGCGCGCGAGCTGGCTGACATCATTGCCGAGTGTTTCGCCGAAGCCGCCGGGCTCCATGAAATCGCGTTGCATGTCGATGATGAGGAGCGCGGTCGCCGTCCAGTCGAGCTCGATCGGCTCAGGCTCCGCTGCGAGCTTTCTTGAGTTCGCCATGACCTACGCGCCCCGAACGAGAACTCCCGCGGGAAAGGCAAGCAAGGCGCATGCCATTGTGTACAATGGCGGCAAGTATCCGGTGAAAACGAATTCGATCGTTCTTTCAATTCGTTGATTGCAGATGCTGTGCGGACGTGCGCGCTGTCCGGCGCTTCCCGGACGTGCATCTGCTCACGAACTGGGCAGCCGCGGCTTAAAGTTCTCGATGAACCGCAGCAGCACGCACGCGCCGGCATCGGCATCGGCAAGTTCGACATGCTCGGCCGGGTTATGGCTGATGCCGCCGCGGCAGCGCACAAACAGCATGGCGACATCGGCGATGTCGATCATCGCCATGCCGTCATGCCCCGCCCCGCTCGGCAGTTCGAATACGCCATAGCCCTCGCCAGCGACCGCTTCGGCGACCTGCGCTTTGAGCCATGGCGCGCAGGGCACCGTTCGGTTTTCGTGGGTAACGTCGATCTGCAGCGACAGTTCACGCCGCTTCGCGATCGCCTTGATCCGCTGCACGATTTCGGCAACCGCCTGCGTGCGGTGCTGATCATCAGGCGCGCGAATATCGAGGGTGAAGGAGGCGCGGCCGGGGATCACGTTGGTCGCCCCTGGCAGCGCGCTGATGACGCCCACGGTGCCGACAAGGCCGGCGTTATCCGCCTTGCAGAACTGCTCGACCGCGACGATGCATTCGGCCGCGCCCGCCAGCGCGTCGCGCCGCAGCGCCATCGGCACCGTGCCGGCGTGGCCGGCCATGCCGGAGAGCGTTGCGGCGAGCCGCGTCGCGCCCGAGATCGCCGTCACCACGCCGACCGGAAGGTTCTGCTGTTCAAGCACCGGCCCCTGCTCGATATGAAGCTCGACATAGGCATGCAGCTCGCCCGGCTTGCGTGCCGCCGCACCGATCTGGCCGGGATCGAGGCCGAACTGCACCATGGCCTCGCGCATGCTGAGGCCGTTCGCGTCGCGCGCTTCGAGCACGCTGTCGTCAAACGTTCCGGCGAGGGCCCGACTGCCGAGCAGCGTGGAGGAAAATCGCACGCCCTCTTCATCGGCAAAACCGATCACCTCGATCGCAAACGGCAACCGCAAGCCGCGACGGTTCAGGTCGGCGACGCAGGCAATCGCCGTGATCACCCCGAGCGGCCCGTCCCATTTGCCGGCGTCGCGCACGGTATCGTAATGCGAGCCCAGCATCAGGCAGGGCAGTCCCGGGTAATCACCCTCGTAGCGGCCGCAGACATTGCCGATGGCGTCGAGATGCGCGGCCATGCCGGCATCCTTCATCCAGGACATGAGGAGATCGGCGGCGGTGCGGTGCTCGGGCGAAAGGAAGATCCGCGCCAGATGTTCGCTCGTCTCCGAAATCGTCGCGAGCTGATTGATCCGGCTTACGATTTCATCGCCGAGTCGCGATCGTGCCGCCTCGCCGCTTGCCGTCTGTGTCTCGTTCATGCTGTTCCAGTGAAGCGCGCCGCGCGCGCGCGGCGCGCTTTCGACATTGTGGGGGTGCTTTTTACCCCCTTCCCACCGTGCACTCAATCTGGCCGTGGGGTTCGTCGGTCGGCAGGAAGACGTCGTTATTGTTATCGAGGCCAAAGGCCGACAGGTTCATCGGGATGAAGTGCATGTTGGGGCAGGCCATGCTGATTTCCGAGATTTCGGGGACCGCCGCCAGTGCCGCCTCGCCCATCCGATAGAGGCTGTCCTGCACGCTCATGCTGTAGGTCGTGCTGAACACTTCCAGCACGGTATCAAGAATCTTCGCGTTGGCGGCCGGATAGTTCGACGGCTTGCCCGACCACTTCCACGACGCGACCATGCTGGTCGCGCACATCCGGTCGGCGGTCTCCGGCAGCGTAGTGTAGCGGTCTTTGGGGTAATTCTCCCAGCCGGACTGCGTCGACTTCATGAAGGAGAACCCGTCGATGCCGGAGGTCAATGTCGACGGCCCGCCCCGCGCAGCCGCGACCTCGACGAACGGCCTGCCATTATTGTCGAGCACGAAGCTGTGGGGATGCGGCTTGCCGCAAAAACTCAGCCGCCTCCATTTGGTCTCGTGCGCAGTGATGGCAACCGAGGCAATCTGCGGATAGGTGTCGAGATATCGTTTTGCCAGCACCTGGCAGAAATCTTCCGCGCAAAGGCCGGTATTCTCGCGCGCCACGACGTTGACGATGTTCTTGATCGTATCTGTGGCCACCGACGTGGAATTGTCGGCATGGGTATAGGCGCGGGCGAAATCGCCTTCCATCATCGCCTTGATGCTGAGCTGGCTGACCTCATGGCGGTCGCCGTCCCGGTGAATCCGCATGACCCGGACGCGGCCCTTTCCGTAGCGGTTCTTGATCAGCGGCATCCAAATGTCTCCCGTTCAGCCGGAATTTGCGGCGATCGCCATCGCCCGTTATGGTTTCAATATTGAGCAACCTTCGTGCCACGGGGCAAGGGTCCGGGAGACGCTTTTGGCACGAGCCTTGTATCGGTTCAGGCAGGCCTGAAAGCCTGCACCAGGGGGATTTCCGAACATGAGCAGCCAAATCCATTCCGTTGACGAGATGCTGCCGGCGCCACGCTTGCTGGCGCTCGGCCTGCAGCATGTGCTCGTGATGTATGCCGGCGCGGTCGCCGTGCCGCTGATCATCGGCCGGGCATTGAAGCTGCCGCCCGAAGACGTCGCCTTCCTGATCAGCGCGGACCTGTTCGCCTGCGGGATGGCCACGCTGGTGCAATGCATCGGCTTTCCCGGCGTCGGAATCCGGCTGCCGGTGATGATGGGCGTCACCTTTGCCTCCGTCAGCCCGATGCTGGCGATGGCCGCCGCACCCGACATCGGCCTGCTCGGTATCTACGGCTCGGTGATCGCAGCCGGGCTGTTTGCGGTTCTCGTCGCCCCCTTCGTGAGCCGGCTGCTGCCGCTGTTTCCGCCCGTCGTGACCGGGACCATCATCCTGGTGATCGGCATTTCGCTGATGCGGGTCGGCATCAACTGGGCCGGCGGCGGTCTGCCGACCTTGACCAAGGTCGTCGACGGCGTACCGGGCGCCTTCCCCAACCCCGCCTACGGTCAGTTGCAAGGGCTCGGGATTGCGCTGTTCGTGCTGCTGGTCATCCTCGGCCTGATCAAATGGGGCTCCGGTTTCATTGCCAACGTCGCGGTGCTCCTTGGCATCGTGGCCGGCGCCATCCTCGCTACCGTGCTCGGCGTCATGCATTTCGAGAAGGTCGCCGCCGCGCCGTGGGGCGCGATCGTGCTGCCGCTGCATTTCGGTGCTCCGAAATTCCAGCTCGTGCCGATCATCACCATGTGCATCGTGATGATCGTGGTGATGATCGAGTCGCTCGGCATGTTCCTGGCGCTTGGCGAGATCACCGGCAAGGCCGTCGACCGCGACGCGCTGACCAGGGGGTTGCGGGCCGACGGCGTCGGTACGTTTCTGGGCGGCCTGTTCAACACCTTTCCCTACACCTCGTTCTCGCAGAATGTCGGCCTCGTCGGCGTCACCGGCGTGCGCTCGCGCTGGGTGACGGTCGCGGGTGGCGGGATCCTGTTGCTGCTCGGGCTGGTGCCGAAGATGGCCGCGCTGGTCGAGGCGGTGCCGATCGTGGTGCTCGGCGGCGCTGGCCTCGTGATGTTCGGTATGGTGGCGGCCACGGGTGCACGCATCCTCACCGCGGTCGATTTCAGAAACAACCGCTACAATCTGTTCGTGGTGGCGATCTCGGTCGGCTTCGGCATGATCCCGCTGGTTTCGCCGAATTTCTTCAAGAACCTGCCGCACGACCTGCACCCACTGCTGGAGTCCGGCATTTTGCTCAGCGCACTGGTCGCGGTGACGCTGAATGCGTTCTTCAACGGCGTCGGCGGCAAGGCGGCGGCGGAAGCGGATGCAGCGGCCGCGGCGGCAACCGCGACGCATTAGGATGGAAGTGATCAACTCCCTCGATAGGTCGCGTAACTCCACGGCGTCACGAGCAGCGGCACGTGGAGATGGCCTTCGGGCTCGCTCACCGAAAAGCGCAGCGGAATCTTGTCGAGAAACGGCGGGTCCGCCATTGGAACGCCATGCCCGGCAAAATAGTCGCCGACGCTGAACAGCAACTCGTAGCGGCCGATCGGCACCGGCCGGCCGCCGATCAATGGCTGATCGGTGCGGCCATCGCTGTTGGTAATGGTCCGCGCCACCACGCGTGGCTGCCCGAGATCGGAAAGTTCGGTGAGTTCAATCGAAATGCCCGCGGCGGGCCTGCCGCTATGCGTATCCAGCACATGGGTCGACAGCCGTCCATGCACCGGCAGCCGGTCCTCGGAGGCGACGAGCTGGTCGAGGCGCAGCGCCGCAATCCGGCAAATTTCCGCAATCGACCTTCGCATTTCGGCCTTCGCATCGTTAGGCAGACGGCGCTCGAAATCACGAAGAATGGAATCGCGGGTATGGCGGCGGACGCAGACGATGTAGGGAAAGCCGAACTTGGCGCGGTAGGCGCGGTTGGCGCGCTCGAAGGCCGCATATTCGGCGTCCGACAGCCGGTCGAGGCCAACACTGTCCTGCTCGGCGGAGGATTCCGGGGTGAGGCCTGTGGCGCGCTGCGTCTTGTTGGCGAGATCGGGATGCGCGCTGATCAGCGCCAGTTGCATTTCATCCGGCGCGCGGTCGACCACCGTCGTCATCGCCGCAAACAACGCGCCGATGCCTGCGAACGGCCGCAGCGCGGCCGCCGCCTCGGCCACCCACGGCGAATGTTCGAAAATATTGGCGAGTGCGGCGACGAAATCGTCCTTGCTGCAATGATTTAGATCGGAAAGCTTCTTCAACATCGATGCCGGCCTATCCGATATCGAAAGCGTTATCGGCAAGGTGCGAAAGGTTGGCGTGCCAATGCTGGGCGATCTCGAGCCGCGTCGGCACCCAGACGCGCTCATGCTGTCCGATATAGTCGAGGAAGCGCATCAGCGACGCCGCGCGGCCGGGACGGCCGACGACCCGGCAGTGCAGGCCGATCGACATCATCTTCGGCGCGCTCTCACCTTCCCTGTAAAGAACGTCAAAGCTGTCCTTGAGATAGGTGAAGAATTCATCGCCACCGCCAAAGCCCTGCGGGTTGATAAAGCGCATGTCGTTGGCATCGAGCGTATAGGGAATGACCAGATGCGGCTTCGAGCCGCGCGACCTGATCCAGTATGGCAGGTCGTCGGCGTAGGAATCGCAGAGGTAAAGCAAACCGCCTGCTTCCATCAGGAGCCGCAGCGTGTTGATCGACGAACGTCCGGTGTACCAGCCGAGCGGGCGCTGCCCGGTTGCCTCGGTGTGGACGCGGATCGCCTCTGCGATCTCGGCCCGCTCCTCGTTCTCCGACATCTCCTTGTGCTCGATCCATCGAAGGCTATGGCTGGCGATATCCCAGCCGGCCTCCTTCATCGCGGCAACCACGTCGGGATTGCGCTTCAACGCCTTGGCGACGCCGAACACGGTGACCGGCAGATTTCGTTCGGTGAACATCCGCCACAGCCGCCAGAAGCCGGCGCGCGAGCCATACTCGAACATCGATTCGATATTGGCATGGCGCTGGCCCGGCCAGGGTTGCGCGCCCAGCACGTCGGACAGGAAGGCCTCCGAGGCGCGATCGCCGTCGAGAACATTGTTCTCGCCGCCCTCCTCGAAATTCACCACGAACTGCACCGCAAGGCGCGCATTGCCCGGCCACTTCGGATCGGGCGGGTTGCGGCCGTAGCCGCGGAAGTCACGCGGGTAGACCGGCGCCGCCATGCTCAAACTTCCTCGAAGCGGATTTTCTGCGCGCCCTGCCACAGCACGGTCTTGCCGAACGTGGTCAGGTTCTCCAGCCCCGACGTCAGCGTGATGAAATGGTTGCCGGCGAGCTGTCCCATCTTGCTCGCGAAATGAACCCCGCCATAGGCCAAGAGAATCTCGGTCTCGCTGATGCCGCCGGGATAGAGAATGATCTGGCCCGGCGCCGGATAGCTGGTGTGGTTCTCGTAGGAGACGCCGAAATCGAGATCGCCGAGCGGCATCCAGACACCCTCCCCGCTCCAGCGGACGTGGATCGCCTGGCTCTCGAATGGCATCGCCTTGCGAAAGGCGGCAACCGTCTTCGGCGCCAGTTGCTCCTCGAAGCGGGCCTGAAAGGTGAATTCACCGGCACGGACAATCAGTTGGCTCATCGATCTCTTCTTCTGGATGTAGGTATGAGGACGGGTTCAGCCGTATCCATTGCAGCCGGAACAAGCGGACGCAAGGCCGATTCCGGCCTCGCGGGCGGCCTTCAGCGCCTGAAATCTGCGCTTGCGGGCCTCAATTTTGAGCCCTTGCCGCGATCGGCCCTGAGGCAGCATCCGGTCGTTCAAAGAGAGCGCCGGGACCGGCGAGCGGCGGCGATATCATGGCGCGTTCGCGCGGGAACGCTTCGGGCATCTCCTCGCGAATGAAGGCCAGCAGCTTTTCCCTGATCTCGCATCGAAGGTCCCAGGATTGCGGCGCCGATCTGGCGCTGACCAGCGCCCGAAGCTCGATCGACCGCGGGGTCGATTCGATCACCTGGAGATTGACCACGGCGCCATCCCACAATTTGGACTCGCGCGCAGCCTCCTCCAACCGTTGCCTGATCCGCGAGACGTCGGTGCAGTAATCGACATGAAAGGCGATGGCCCCGATCAGCGACTGGGTGTCGCGGGTCCAGTTCTGGAACGGACGCTCGATGAAGTACGACAGCGGGACCACCATCCGCCGCCAGTCCCAGAGGCGAACCACGACATAGGTCGAGGCGATGTCCTCGATCCATCCCCATTCGTTCTCGATGATGACGGCGTCCTCGATCCGGATCGGCTGGGTGATCGCGATCTGCACGCCGGCGATCAGGTTCGAAAGCAAGGGCCTTGCGGCAAGGCCGACGATCAGGCCGGCGGCGCCGGCGGAGGCGAACAGGCTGACGCCGTATTGCTTGACGGATTCGAAGGTCATCAAAGCGGTGGAAATCGCAATGATCACGACCAGCGTATCGATCACGCGCTTGAAGACGCGAACCTGGGTGACGTGCTTGCGGGCGAGAAAGTTCTCATCGGTATCGAGGCGGAACCGCTGCAGGTAACGCGCAGCGCCCATGTCGACGGCACGAACCGTGATCCAGCCGATCAGCGCGATTACCGCGACGATGAAAAAGTGCCTGAGCTGCTCGCGCAGAACGTCGTTCAGCGGCGCCAGCGGCAGCACCAGCGCCACGGCCACCAGGCAAAGCGCCAGCCGCGCCGGGCCCGCGATCCGTTGTAGAAGCAGAGTTACGGCCGGCCAGCGCTGTCCGATCGCGCGTCTGACAATCCGCGCCGCAATGCCGTGCACGAATAGCGCAATGATGATGGCGCCGACGACGAGGCCGAGCCCCACCAGCCATTGCGGCACCCAGCCAAATATCTGTTCGAACCTTGACAGGATTTCATCCATTGCGATCCCCGCTGCTGTCGCCCTAGGCCTTGGCCGCTAACGCACTCAACCGTGCATTGGTCCCGTATCTGACGCAGCGCAGCAATTCATGACGCGCAAGGTGGAACTGGGCCGGACAGGAAGGGAACTTTGGCTCGATGGCACCGTCCGGCGTTATTCGCCGCGCCAGAACGCGGTCTGCAGCGGCAGTTGATGTTTGATCATCGCCACGCCATCGACCACCTTCAGGCCGCGCGCAGCACAGGCTTGCATGAACTCGGTCCGGCGGGCGGCGATGATGTCGAACACGGCGCAATCATCCGGCAGCCTCGCCGGATCCATCGGCAGCGCGTCCGTGTCGTGAAGCCCGAGCGAGGTGGCGTTGACGAGAAGCCCGGCGTCATCGAATTTCTCGTCGAAGCTGATCTCGAGGCCGGCGAAACGGCTGCGAAGTTTGGCGGCGAGGATTTCGACCGGCCCCGGCGTTTCGTTCAGGATTCGCAGCCGGCGCAGTCCCGCGGCAGCGAGCGCGTGACAGATCGCGCGGCCCGCTCCGCCCGCGCCGATCACGACGCAGCGACGATCGGAATCAAAGATGCCAGCCTCACGCGCGGCATTCAGGAAACCGCCACCATCGAAGGATTCGCCAACAAGCCGGCCGCCGGCCTCGATCCGGATCGTGTTGACCACGCCTTCGAACTCGGCGGCCGGCCCGACCGCGTCGCATAACTCGAACGCGGCCGGCTTGTGCGGCATGGTGAGATTAAAGCCAGCGACGCTCGGCGATTTTGCCAGCGCGCGAATGGTATCGGCCAGATGCGCCGGTGCGATGTCGAGCGGCACCATGTGCCAGTCGAGTCCGTTGCCCTGGAAGTACGGCGTGTAGTGGCGCGGCGCGCCGACGTGGCCGGCCGGATGGGCGAAGATGAAGACGAAGCGTGAAGCCCCGCTCGGAAGCCGCATTGCTCTATCCTTTCACGGCGCCGGCCGTCAGCCCGCTCACCAGATAGCGGCGCACCGCGAGCGAGAAGATCAGGACCGGCGCCATCACCAGCGATCCGCCGGCGGCGATCTTGCCCCACTCCCATCCCTCGTAGTTCATGAAATTCACCACGGCGACCGGCGCGGTGCGCGCGTTGGTGCGTGTCAGAATCAGCGCGAAGAAGAAGTCGTTCCAGGCGTAGAGAAAGCACAGGATCGCGGTGGCGGCGATGCCGGGCGCGACCATCGGCAGCACGATTTCGAGGAAGATCACGCGGATTGGCGCGCCATCGACCAGTGCCGCCTCCTCCAGCGAGGGCGGCACCGTCTCGAAGAACGGCTGCATCATCCAGATCACCAGCGGCAGGTTGAAGCTGGTGTAGACCAGCACGAGGCCCGTCACGGTATCGAGCAGCCCGATCCAGCGATAGAACAGGAAGAAGGGAATCGTGAACGCGATCGGCGGCGCCATCCGCGTCACCAGGATCGCAAAGCCGAGCGCATGCCTGCCCCGCCCGGCCCATCGCGACAACGCGTAGGCCGCTGGCACTCCGAGTAGGAGCGCCAGCGCGGTGGAGAACGAGGCACTCATCAGGCTGTTGACGAAGGAGGCCGGAAACGCGCCCTGCCACAGCGAGGTGTAATTCTCCAGCGTGGGCTTGAAGAGCAAGGGCGGCGGAAACTGCAGGATCAGCTCGTTGGACTTGAAGCTCATCTGCAGGAGCCAGAGGAACGGCGACAGCAATACGAGCAGCGTCGCGCCGATCGCAGCGAGCCTGCCCCGGCTAGCCGAACGGCGGATCGGCCCGCTCATGCCTGCACTCATGCCATGGCCTCCCGGCGGCGGCCCATCCACACCACGCCGAACGAGACGGCAACGACGAGCAGCAGCAACACGACCGTGACCGAGCTGGAATAGCCGATCTCGTTGAAGTCGAATGCGAGCAGATAGGCGTAATAGTTCGTCACCTCGGTGACGCTGCCCGGCCCGCCGCCGGTCAAGAGGAACACCAGCGGGAAAGCCTTGACGCTGTCGATCAGCCGAAACATGCCCGAAATCACCAGCACCGGCGTAATGAAGGGAAGCGTGACGTAGTAGAAGATCTGCAGCCGGTTGGCGCCGTCGACGAGGGCGGCCTCCGAAAACTCGTCCGGAATGGTCTGCAACGCGGCCAGCACCATCAGAAAGGTAAACGGAAGCCATTCCCAGCTGTCGGCGATGATGATCGCGGTCAGCGCAAAATCGACGCTGGAGGTCAACGACGGCATCGTCACGTTGAGCAGGCTTGCCGCGTAATAGAGCGGGCTGATGTCGGGCGTATAGATCAGCTTCCAGATGATCGCCACGACGATAGGCGGCAGCACCATCGGAATCAGGAAGAAGGTGCGGGCGAATTCCACAATCCGCGACTGCGTGTGCAGCAACAGCGCCAGCAGCATGCCGAGCAGGACCTGAAACAGCACGCCCCAGAACGACAGCTTGGCCTGCACCCACAGTGAATTGACGAAGCGCGGATCATCAGGCAGCAGGCGATAGTTGCGCAAGGGCGAAGAGAAATCGGTCGACGATCCCGGATTGACCAGTTGAAACGGCGTCAGGCTGGTCACGACGAGATAGATCGCGGGCAGACCTGCGATCACAAACAACACGACCAGGCTCGGCGCCAGCGCGATGGCGTTGAAGTGGCGGCGCCCGGCGTCGACCAGTCCACTTCCCTTCAAAGCGCAGTTCCGGCCCGGCGGAGATTGGCGACCGCCTGCTCCTGCGCGGCGTTCATCGCGGCTTGGGCGGCAAGCTGCCCGGTCGCCACCTGCTCGAACGCCTTGTTCAGCACATCGCCCACGATCGGGAATTCCTTCACCGTGCGATAGGCCATGTAGTTCTCGCCCTTGGCCGGAAGCCCCAGCACTTCGAGATAGAGCGCGCCGAGGTCCTGGCCGTTGACCGTGTTGAGCTTGCGGTACTCCTCGCTCTCGATCACCGATCTGCGGCAGACCGAGGAATGGCCGTGCTCCTTGACGAGCCGCATCGAGATTTCCGGGCTGACCGCCCATTTGATGAATTCCCATGCGGCCTTCTTGTTCTTGGCGTTCTTGGGAATGCCGAGACCCTGGCTGTTGGAGGCCGGGAAGTCATGCACGGGGCCGGCGGGCATCCGCACGACGCGCGAGGTGTCCTTCACCTTGCTGTCGTTCGAGAGCAGAATCGGCGTGATCCAGGCGCTGGAATGAATGAAGATGTTGGAGCGGCCGGTCAGCAGGGCCTGGCGCGCCTGATCCTCGGTATAGGTGAGCACGCCCTTCGGCGCGTAGTTCTTGAGCAGATTTGCATAGAACTCCACGGCCTGAATGGCCTGCGGTGAGTTCAGCGCCGGCATGATGTCGGCGGGCGGATTGCGAAAGATGTTGCCGCCAAAGCCCTGGATATAGGGCGGCAGGCACCAGTGATGGAGCTGGAAGCTGACGATGCCGTTGACGTTGTCGGTGCCGTTGATCTCGGCGCAGACCTGCTGCAGCTCGGCAAAGCTTTCCGGAATCTTGAGACCCTTTTTCTCCATCAGGTCCATGCGCGACAGCCCCATCACCATGGCGCCGCCTTCCCAGGAATAGCCGTAAGTGGCGCCCTTGGCGTCGCGATACGGCACCTGCGCGCCCTCGACGAAATCCTTCGGATTCCATTCGGCCGGAGTCAGGTTGGGATCGGACGTGAACTCATCGAGATTGGTGAGCAGCCCGGCCGCGACCCAGCGTGCGGCAAGGATAAAGGTCACGTTGACGAAATCGAACGCCGATCCGCCCGACGACAGTTCGAGATTGGCCTGCTGGTTGTAGACGGGAAAGGCCGAAAGCTGCAGATCGACCTTCATGCCAGTCTGTGCCTCGAATTCCGGAATGTAGTTCTGCAGCAGGGTGAAGAAGCGGTGCTGGAAGGATGCGCCGCGCAGCGTGATCCCGGCAAACGGTTTGGTTTGCGCGATACCCGGCATCGGAAACGCTGCCGCGCCGAGGGTAGCCGCGCCGGCCTGAAGCAATCTGCGGCGGCTGAGTGCCGAGGATCGACGGCGGGAATGGTTGTTGGTCACGGCAGCCTCCCTGTCTGTTTTTTGATAATATGACCGACATAAAATGCCATGTCAAAAGAAGGCTAGGTCAAAATTGGAGAGCTATCCGCCATAGATTGACATCGCCTCATAATAAAGCAGACAATATTGTTCCAACGCTTGAGGGTCACGATTTGCCCAGGGACGCCGAACCCCGCCAGTCCAACACGCATGTCGCGCGCGAGATCGCAAAACTGATCGTGACCGGCGTGTGGCAGGAAGGCTGGACCCTGCCGCGGGAGATCGAGCTCGCCTCGCAGTTCGAGGTCAGCCGCACCTCGATTCGGGAGTCGCTCTCCATTCTCAAGGCCAAGGGATTGATCGCCGCCCGCCAGAAGGCCGGCACGCATGTCCGCGAGCGGATCAACTGGAACATGCTGGACGCTGAGCTTTTGGAATGGACCTGGGCAGGACGGCCGAGCGAGGAGTTCGCCCGGCAGCTCACGCAGGTGCGCCGGATCGTCGAGCCGGAAGCCTGCGCGATCTGCGCCGAGCGCGGCTCGGACACCGATCTTGCCCGCATCGAACGCGCTTATCGCGAGATGGATGCAGCGGGCATGGATAGCCGCGCCTATTCCGAGCCCGACCTTCGCTTTCATCGCGGTATCCTGACAGCGACGGGCAACGACTTTCTGGTCGCGTTCGGCGCGACCGTCGAAGCCGCATTGCGCATGTCGTTCGAGCTGTCGACCTTGAACCCCGGCGCGCCGCGCAAGAGCCTGCCCTATCACCGCGCTATCCTCGACGAGATCTGGGCCCGCAATCCCGACGGTGCGCGGCGTGCGATGCACCGCCTGATGGACCTGACCGAGCGCAATATCACGTCCGCTCTGTCGCGCCGCAGAAATGGCGAAGCGATGGCGGCCGCCGCGGAACGCGAAGGCGACGCGTAAACGCAAGTCGCTAAGCGCTTGCATTCCCTGAACGATGCGCGTTTCATTCGGATCAAGCAACAACGTCCGGGGAAACACAATGCCCGCGAGAATCATCGGAATGATCGGCACCCAGCAGGAAGGTGTCGCGGTTCACCTGATCAAGGGACAGATATCGCGGCAATGGGTGATCGACTTTACCCGACTGCATGAGCAGTGGAACTATGATGCCGTCCTTGTTGGTTATTACGCCTCCGCCGCCGAAGGTTTTGCGATTGCTCTCTATGCGGCCGATCACACCGAGCGGATCAAGTTCCTGATCGCGCACCGGCCGGGCTCGGTGGCCCCCGCACTGGCCGCGCGGCAGGTCGCGACCTTCGACCAACTCACGCAGGGCCGGATGGCGCTGCATATCATCGCCGGTACCAGCGACGCCGACCAGGCCAGCGAGGGCGATTTTCTGCCCAAGAACGACCGCTACCGCCGCGCCGGCGAATATCTGGAGGTGATGCAAAAACTCTGGACCAGTGACAGCCCGATCGATCACAAGGGTGAATTTTATCGCGTCGAGGGCGGCTATTCCGATATCAAGCCGCATCAGCAGCCTTACCCCAGCCTCTTCTTCGGCGGCTCGTCGGAGGGCGCGCTGGAGATGGGCGCCAGGCATTGCGACGTGTTCGCGATCTTCGGCGAGCCGCTGAAGGAGACACGCGAGCGGGTGCAGGATTTTCGCCGTCGCGCCGCCGCCTTCGGCCGCAACGTCGGCTTCAACATGTCGCTGCGGCCGATAATGGCGGATACCGAAGGCGCCGCATGGGACAAGGCTAATGCGCTACTGGCGGATATCGAACGCAAGACGGGCGCCGCGCCGCAGCCGACCAATCATTCCTCTGAGCGCCTGCTCGGCTACGCCGCGCGCGGCGACGTCCATGACGAGCGGCTATGGATGGGGATTGCCCGCGCCACCGGCGCGCCCGGCAACACGTCCTGCCTGGTCGGAACGCCCGATCAGATCGCGGCAGCGGTGCTGGAATATTACCGGCTCGGCATTCATTCCTTCCTGCTGCGCGGCTTCGAGAATCCGCATGACACGATGGCGATCGGCCGCGATCTGATTCCGCGCATCAAGGAAGGCGCGCTTGCAATCGACCGGCAGGCCGAAGCGGCCGAATAGAGTTCACCTGAAGCATCCGCACGGACCTCAGAAGCCTGTGCAAGGTCTTGGCGCATGAAGGGGAAAACGCATGGAAAAATTTGCATGAAGGCAGTCGTTGTCGAGAACTATGATTCGATCGACCGCATCGCGATCAAAGAGATCGATGCGCCCGGCCTCGCCGCCGGCGAAGTCCGCGTCAGGATCGGCGCAGCGGCAGTCGGCTTCGTCGATGGCTTGAAGGTGCAGGGTCTTTACCAGACCAAGGATCCGCTGCCGTTCGTGCCGGGAACGGAGTTTGCCGGAACTGTCGACGCCGTCGCGGACAATGTCGGCGCGTTCAAGCCGGGCATGCCGGTGATCGGGATGGCCCGTTCCGGGGCGCTGGCCGAATACATCGCGGTGCCATCAGCAGCGCTCCAGAAACTGCCGCCACAGGTTTCCTTCGAAGCCGGCGCATCGTTTCAAGCCAACTATCTGACCGGGCTTTACGCGCTGGATGCCCGCGCGGCGCTGCGCCAGGGCGAGATATTGCTGGTGCTGGGCGCGGCGGGCGGCGTCGGTATTGCGGCCGTTCAGATCGGCAAACTGATGGGCGCGCGGGTGATCGCGGCCGCCTCAACCGCGGAGAAGCGTGACTTCGCGGTTCGTTATGGCGCCGATCAGACCATCGACTACACCAAGGCGGACTGGCGCGACACGCTCAAGGAATTGACCGGCGGCTATGGGCCGGATGTGATTTACGATCCGGTCGGGGGTGACGTATCGCTGCAGGCTTTCCGCTCAATCGCCTGGCGCGGCCGGCATCTTGTGGTCGGATTCGCCTCGGGCACCATCCCGGCGCTGGCGTTCAACCTGCCGCTGCTCAAAGGCGGCGCCCTGCTCGGCGTCGATCTCGCCCAGATCCAGAAGCGCGAGCCGGAGACGCACACCCGCCTGATGGCGCAATTATTCGACTGGCTGGCATCGGAAAAATTGCAGCCGGTGGTCGGGAAGGTCGTGCCGTTCGAGAATTTCCGCGAGGCCTTCAAGACCATGCAGTCGCGATCGGCGCTCGGCAAGATGATCGTCAAATTCGGCTGAAGCAACGCATCGATAAGGGACTTGGCGCCAGGCGCCCGATCATCCAAGCACTGTTTCCGTCCGACCAAGCCGGCGGCGAAGGATTAGGCGCGAACGCGATCGTAGATCGCAAACGCCGCGGCCAGCGCGCAGCCTGCGATGATGCCGAAGGTCAGGTCCTCGACCAGCGTCAACCCGAAGGTTGCGATCAGCACCGCGGCGCTCCGCCAGTTGCGCAGCAGGCGAAAGAACTCCTCCTTCTCCGCCATATTCCAGCAGACAACGACCAGCACGCCCGCCAGCGCCGACAACGGAACAAAGCTTGCGAGCGGCGCCGCGAGCACCATGAACACCAGCACGAACAACGCATGCGCCATGCCGGAGACCGGACTGCAGGCGCCCGCGCGGATATTGGTGGCGGTCCGGGCGATTGTGCCGGTGACGCTAATGCCGCCGAAGACGGCGGAGGCGATGTTGGCAATGCCTTGCGCCACGACCTCCATGTTGTAGCGATGCTTGCGCCCGGTCATGCCGTCGGCGACCTTGGCGGAGAGCAGGCTTTCGACGGCGCCAAGCAACGTGAAGGACAGCGCCGCCGGCAGCACGTCCAGCACGGTTGCGTAGGAGATCACCGGCAGACGCGGCCCCGGCAGTCCGTCCGGAAGCTGGCCAAAGCGGCTGCCGCTCGTTTCCACCGGCAGATGGAACAACCACGCGGCGACTGCGGCCAGAACCACCGCAATCAGCATTCCCGGCAAATTCGGCGACAACCGCCGCACCAGGAAGATCAAAGCCGCCGAGCCGATACCGATCGCGAGCGCGGCCGGCGAGATGGTCGGCAAGGCATGACCGAGCGCCGCAAGCTTTGGCAGCAGGGGGCCAGGCTCTGCGGCCGGAAGTTTCAGGCCGCCAAGATCTCTGAGTTGGCTGGCAAAGATCGTGACCGCGATGCCGCAGGTGAAGCCAACGGTCACGGCATGGGGAATGTAACGGATCAGGGCGCCGGCCCGCAAAAGACCGATCAGCGTCAGCAGGAAACCGGAGATGAAAACCGTCAGCAACAGCCCCTCGAGCCCGAACCTCGTCACGGTG
This sequence comes from Bradyrhizobium archetypum, assembly GCF_013114835.1. Classification (GTDB taxonomy): domain Bacteria; phylum Pseudomonadota; class Alphaproteobacteria; order Rhizobiales; family Xanthobacteraceae; genus Bradyrhizobium; species Bradyrhizobium archetypum. The sequence continues at coordinate 728,944 of NZ_JAAVLW010000001.1, forward strand.
GCCGATACCAGGACGATGAACGCGCCGGCGGGACCGCCGATCTGATAGCGGCTGCCGCCAAGCGCGGATACTAAAAAGCCGCCGATGACGGCGGCGTATAATCCCCGCTCGGGCGATACGCCCGAGGCGACGGCGATCGCCATCGAAAGCGGGAGAGCGACTATCGCAACCGTCAGCGCCGCCAACATATCCTTTTGAAAGTGGCGGACGCCGTAGCCGTCTGTCAGGACGGTGATGAGCTTGGGGCGGTAATGATGGGCGGTGGCGGAGCCGTCAGGCATTTCTGGGAGCGAGTCAGTGAGGGTTCGACGATTATATATAGTGGAGGACCTGCCGCCCTGCCACCGGATCGAATACGGGCCCGAAGCGATTCGGCCCCGGCGTCCGGCGAAGCGCCGCTGCCTTCTCTATCGCTTCAGTAGATTTGGATAAAACATACATCTATAGGCTGCGGAAAGAAGGCGCTGCCGAACCCCCCAAGGGAGCTAGATTAAATCGTCACTGCCGTCTGGCAAGCGACTGGCCGACATCCGCGCCTGAGAGTAAGCTCCGCGCCCACAAGCCGGAACGACGGGAGCGCCAGGATGAGCAATTACCGCGTGTTCTTCTACAAGGACCTCTTGAATTCCGCCGGTCACAGCTTCAAGTGCCTCCAGCGTCAGGTCGATGTCCAGTCGGACGATCCGTCTCAGGCGAAGGTGCTTGCGGGGCGGCTGGTCGACAACGATTGGCTCAACGCCGATTGCATCGAGGTGATGCACCTGATGGACAGTCATCATCAGTTCGAGCGTTCATCGGGGCGTGTGGCCAGCCAGCCCACCGGAAACGTCGCGCAGTAGTTCACGGTGCGGATCTGATCGTTGCGCGTGCGGCTAACATTCGCTGCGGTTCATTGAGCAATTGCGGGCCGCCACACCCAATTCGTTCATCATTGAGTGCCGGACTGAGCACGGCCGGCACGTCAGCGAAAATCCCGTGACACGGATTATCGTATCGCAAGAAGTCGTCAGTTCGAAGCGCAAAAGGACGCAGCCCAATCGAATTGACAGATTGGGCGTGACGCCGCGCCGGACGCATGTCACTATTCCCCGATAATCAAATGCCGCGCACGTCGGACGAAGCGCGGCTGCCGAGGGGGAGACAATAGCGTCGGCATCGGCGCGCGAGTTCCTTTTGGCCCAACCCGTCCGTTGGCGTCGCATGGGACAACAGATTGTCCATCGTCTGCTGATTTCGTTCCCCGCCCTGCTCGGGGTTCTCTTCCTCTGCTTTTGCCTGTTGCAGGTGGTGCCCGCCGATCCGGCGATGATCATTGCCGGGCCCGACGCCAAGGCCGAGACCGTCGCCGCAATCCGCCAGGAACTCGGGCTCGACAGATCGATCCCGGTCCAGTTCTTCGAATACATCCTGCGTGTTTTGCACGGCGATCTCGGCCGCTCCATCATCTCCAACCGGATGGTCAGCGAGGAACTGGCGATGACCATCGGTCCCACGATCGAATTGATGCTGGGCGCGATGCTGATCGCGGTCCCCAGCGGCCTTGCGCTCGGCACGCTGGCGGCCGTCAACCGCGGCCGCTTGACCGATCGCATCATCATGGCGTGCTCGGTGGCCGGCGTGTCGATGCCGGTGTTCTTCATCGGCCTGATACTGATCCAGTTCGTCGGATTCAAATGGGCCCTGCTGCCGTTCACCGGCCGTACCGGGCCGGTGTGGGATGGTGGATTGCCGAGCCTAATCCTGCCGGCGCTGACACTGGGCGCGGTGCTGATCGGCCCGATCGCGCGATTGACGCGCACCGCCGTGCTCGAAGTGCTTGGCGCCGACTTCGTGCGCACTGCGCGCGCCAAGGGACTGCGCGAACGCGTGGTGATCATCCATCACGCCTTGCGCAACGCCATGATCCCCGTCGTCACCCTGATCGGGCTGCAGGCGGCATTCCTGCTCGGCGGCGCCGTCGTCACTGAAACCATGTTCTCGTGGCCCGGCGTCGGCCGGCTCGCAGTCGGCGCCATCGTCTCCAGCGATTTTCCGACCGCCCAGGGCGCAATCATGATCCTTGCCGTCGCCTTCCTCACGATCAACCTCCTGGTCGATGTGCTCTACGTCTATCTCGACCCGAGGGTGCAGCGCAGATGAGCGCCGAAGCTCTCGATACGGGCTTTGCCCAGGCGCGTGAGGCCGCGGTATTTGCTCGCGCCGGGGTGTTGCGCCGGCTGGCGCGCGACCGGGTCGCCGCACTCGCCGGGCTGGTGCTCGCGGGCATCGTGCTGGCCGCGCTGTTTGCGCCGTGGATCGCGCCCTACGACCCCTACTTCACCGACCTTACCAAGGTGATGCAACCGCCCGGTGCCGGGCACTGGTTCGGTACCGACAATACCGGCCGCGACATCTTCAGCCGCGTGCTCTACGGCACGCGCAACACGCTGATGCTCGGGCTGGTCGGCGTGATCGTCGGCGGCTTCATCGGCGGCGTGCTCGGCATTCTCGCCGCCTATTACCGCCGCCTCGACGGCTGGATCATGCGGCTGGTCGACATCATGCTGGCCTTCCCCGCGATCCTGATCGGACTTGCGGTCGCCGCGATCTTCGGCGCCGGGCTGACGGCGGTGGTGATCGCGCTCGTCGTCGCCACCGTGCCCGACGTCGCGCGGGTGGCGCGGGGCGCGGCGATCAGCGTAATGGGCCAGGAATTCATGGAGGCCGGCCGCGCCGTCGGCGTCTCCGACGGCGAATTGATCTGGCGCTACCTCACGCTCAACTGCATCTCGACGATTTTCGTGTTTCTCACCTTGCGCTTCGGCCAGATCATCCTGATCGGCGCAGCGCTCGGCTTCCTCGGCATGGGCGCACAACCTCCGACCGCCGAGCTCGGCATGATGGCGGCGCAGGGCCGCGACTTCCTGTTCATGGCGCCGCATATCGCGACGATCCCGAGCTGTGCCATCTTCGTGATCGTGCTGGCCGCCAACCTTCTGGGCGACGCATTCCGCGACGTCCTCGATCCGAGGCTGCAGACATGATCAGGTTCGCACTGGGAATGTCCTTGGCACTATGCGTCACGGGCCCAGCGACGGCCCAGACGCTCCACCTGATGAAGGGGATCGACGCGCCGCATTACGATGCGCAGCGCACCACCTGGGGGCCAACCTCCGACATCGTCAACATGTTCCAGGATACGCTGGTGGCGCTCGACTGGGACGGCCGCACGCCGATTCCCTATCTCGCCAAATCCTGGACGATCAGCGAGGACGGCAGGACCTATACATTCAAGCTGCGTGACGACGTGTCGTTCTGCAGCGGCAAGAAGTTCACCGCCGATGATGTGGTCTACAGCTTCAAGCGGCTCAAGGATCCCGCGATCAAGGCGCCGTATGCCTGGCGCGCGGGCAACATCAAGGAGCTGCGCGCGACCGATCCCTACACCGTCGAATACGAGCTCGAGGAGCCCTATTCCGAACTGCTGCTACAGCTCACCATGTTCACCAACGTGATCCACAACAAGGATAGCGTGGAGGCGCTTGGCAAGGACTACGGCATCAAGGGCGCCGACGGCACCGGTCCGTGGTGTTTCGAAAGCTGGCAGCCGCGCACCGAAATCGTGCTGAAGCGGCACGACGCCTACAAATGGGGGCCGTCGATGTACAAGAACAAGGGGCCCGTGAAGTTCGAAAAGCTCAGCGTCAAGATCATGCCCGAGGAATCCAGCCGCGTCGCGGCCATGATGGCCGGGCAGTTCGATATGACCCATCAGTTTCCGCCGCAATTCATTGCCCAGGCCAAGGCTGCACCGATGCTGACGGTCACCGCCGCAAAGCCGAATTTCCAGTTGCTCTATTTCGGCTTCAAGACCACGCGGCCGATGGTGGAAGACCGGCGCGTGCGCGAAGCGATGAGCATCGCCATCAACCGCGCCGAAATTGCCAAGGGCGTGCTGCTCGGCAATGCCGAACCGGCCTTCACCATCGTCGATCCGGACGCACTCGATCACGACCCAGCTACCACGGGCATTGTGAAGGAAGATATCGAGCGCGCCAAGACGCTGCTGGATGAAGCCGGTTGGAAGGTCGGCAGCGATGGCGTCCGCGAAAAGGACGGCGTCAAGCTGCAGCCCAAGGTCTACTACACCCAAGCCGGCAACACGCCGCGCGTCGCGGAGGCGATCCAGGGCTATCTGCGCCGCATCGGCGTGCAATGGCAGCTCCAGCCCTGGGACTCGACCATTGCGTCGGCCAAGATGGCCGAGCAGGACTATGAAATCTGGTCGGTAACCGTGCCTTATCTATCGGCCGGCGACCTCATGAACATCTACTTCGATTCCAGGAACATTCCGACGCCCAACCGGATGAACTGGAAGGACGCCGAAACCGATGAATGGCTGAAGCAGGGCCGCGCGGCGCTGACCGAAGCCGAACGCGCCAAATACTACGCGATGGTGCAGCAGAAGGTGATGCGCGAGCATCTCTGGATGCCCGTTCTCAACATCAACATGGACCAGGTGGCGAACAAGAAGATATCAGACGCGAGGCCGCACATGCTCTATCAGAACACTTTCTACAAAGGCCTGGACGTGTCGCGGCAGAAATAAGGGAGGAATACGATGCGCAGCATTCTGACGGGCGTTGTAGCGCTGCTGGGAGCGGCCGCAATGTCTTCGGCGGCCGAGGCGCAGACCTTGCGGGTAATGAAGTCGCTGGATGCGCCGCACTACGACGGTCAGCGCACCACCTGGTCGCCGACGTCGGATATCGTCAACATGTTCCAGGATACGCTGGTCGCGCTCGACTGGGATGGCAAGACGGCGATCCCCTACCTCGCCAAGTCCTGGACCATCAGCGAGGACGGCAAGACCTACGTTTTCAAGCTGCGCGACGACGTGACGTTCTGCAGCGGCAAGAAGTTCACCGCCGCCGACGTCGTCTACACTTTCAAGCGGCTGAAGGATCCCGAAACCAAGGCGCCCTACGCCTGGCGCGCCGGCGACATCAAGGAAGTGCGCGCGCCCGATCCCTATACCGTCGAATATGAGCTCAACGAGCCCTATTCCGAACTGCTGCTGCAGCTCACCATGTACACCAATGCGATCCACAATCAGGAAAGCGTCGAGCAGCTCGGCAAGGACTACGGCATCAAGGGAATCGACGGCACCGGTCCGTGGTGTTTCGAGAGCTGGCAGCCGCGCACGGAAATCGTGCTGAAGCGCCACGATGCCTACAAATGGGGCCCGTCGATGTACCAGAACAAGGGCCCGGTGAAATTCGAGAAGCTCAGCATCAAGATCGTCCCCGAGGACGCCAGCCGCGTCGCCGCCATCATGGGCGGACAGTTCGACCTCACCCACCAAGTCCCGCTGCAATTCATCGACCAGGTCAAGGCCGCGCCCAATCTGACCGTTCAGGAAGCCAAGCCGAACTTCCAGCTCATGTATTACGGCTACAAGATCACGCGGCCGATGGTATCAGACAAACGCGTGCGCGAGGCGATGAACATCGCCATCAACCGTGCCGACATCGTCAAGGGTGTCATGCTGGGCAATGCCGAACCGGCGTTCACCTTCGTCGATCCCAAGGCGCTCGATTTCGCCGAGAAGACCAAGGGCGTCATCAAGGAGGACGTCGAGCGGGCGAAGCAGCTTTTGGACGAAGCCGGCTGGAAGGTCGGCGCTGACGGAATCCGCGAGAAGGACGGCATGAAGCTAGCGCCCCGCGTGCTGTTCACGCAGGTGACCTATTTCCCGCGCGTTTCTGAGGCCATTCAAGGCTATATGCGCAAGATCGGCATCGACTGGAAGATCGTGGGCTTCGACTCCACGATCGCGCCTGCCGAGATGGGCAAGCAGGACTACGAGCTGTGGACCGTCACCGTGCCCTATCTGTCGGCCGGCGAGCTCATGAACATCTATTTCAACTCGAAGAACATCCCCACTCCTAACCGCATGAACTGGAAGGACGCCGAGACCGACGAGTGGCTGCGCGCCGGCCGCGCCGCACTGACCGATACTGAACGTGCGCTCAACTACGCCCGCGTGCAGGAGAAGGTGACGGGCGAGCATCTGTGGATGCCGGTGATGAACATCGCGATGTACACCACCAGCTCGAAGAAGCTGAAGGGCGTGCGGCCGCACATGCTCTATCAAAACACCTTCTACAAGGGCCTGGATTATTCGTTCTGATGGACAATCTTCTCGAGGTTCGCGGCCTGAAGACTCACTTCGCGACGGATCGCGGGCTGTTCCGCGCCGTCGACGGCATCAGCTTCAGCGTGCCCAAGGGACGCACGATCGGCCTGGTCGGCGAGTCCGGCTGCGGCAAGAGCGTGACGTCGCTCTCGGTGATGGGCCTGGTGCCGAGCCCGCCGGGCAAGGTCGAGGCCGAAGCCGTCCTGTTCGGCAACCGCGACATACTGAAGCTCTCGGCCGACGAGCGCCGCAGGTTGCGTGGCGGCAAGATGTCGATGATCTTCCAGGAGCCGATGACTTCGCTCAACCCGGTGCATACCATCGGCCAGCAGATCATCGAGGCGATCCTGGCCCACACCGCGATGTCGCCCCGCGCCGCGCGGGCACGCGCGATCGAAATGTTAGAGCTGGTACGGATTCCTTCCGCCGCGCAGCGCATCGACGACTTTCCGCACCACATGTCGGGCGGCATGCGTCAGCGCGTGATGATCGCGATGGCGCTCTCATGCGAGCCGGCGCTGTTGATCGCCGACGAGCCGACCACGGCACTTGACGTCACCATCCAGGCGCAAATTCTCGATCTCCTGAGCGACCTGCAACGGCGGCTCGGCATGGCGATCCTGATCATCACCCACGATCTCGGTGTCATCGCCGAGGTCGCCGACCAGGTGCTGGTGATGTATGCCGGGCGGATCGTCGAGAGCGCCGATGTCAACGACCTGTTTGCCGATCCGCAGCATCCCTATACGATCGGCTTGCTCGGCTCGATTCCGCGCATCGACGTCGACCGCAAACGCCTCGCGACCATTGAGGGCACGGTGCCCAGTCCGAACAACCAGCCGGCCGGCTGCCGCTTTGCGCCGCGCTGTCCGTTCGCAGACCAGCGCTGCCGGCTTGATCCGCCGCCATTGCGCGACATCGCGCCTGGCCATCGGGTGGCATGCTGGAAGGCGCCGGTCGAGGTGGCGTCATGAGTGACGTGCCAAGCGATGCGCCGGTTTTGCAGGTTAGCGAACTGGTCAAGCATTTTGCGGTTACGCGCGGGCTGATCCGCCGCAAGGTGATCGGCCTCGTGCGCGCCGTCGAGGATGTCAGCTTCGAGATCGCCCGCGGCGAGACGCTGGCGCTGGTCGGCGAATCCGGTTGCGGCAAGTCGACCACAGGACGCCTGATCCTGCGCCTGATGGAGCCCACCGCAGGGTCGGTCCGCTTCAAGGGCAAGGAGATCGCCGATCTCGACAAGGATGCGCTGCGCCGGATGCGCCGGCACATGCAGATCATCTTCCAGGACCCCTACGCCTCGCTCAATCCGCGCATGACCGTCGGCGAGATTCTCGCCGAACCGCTTAGGGTCCATGAGATCGGCGACGACACCTCGCGCGCGGCGCGCGGCCGCGAACTCCTGGACATCGTCGGCCTGCTGCCCGAACACGCCCAGCGCTATCCGCACCAGTTCTCGGGCGGACAACGCCAGCGCATCGGCATTGCGCGTGCACTCGCCGCCAATCCCGATTTGATCGTCTGCGACGAGCCGGTGTCGGCGCTCGACGTCTCAATCCAGGCGCAAATCGTCAACCTGCTGCAGAATCTGCAGCAGCGTTTTGGCTTGTCTTATCTGTTCATCGCGCATGATCTGGCCGTCGTGAAGCACATCAGCGACCGCGTCGCGGTGATGTATCTGGGCAAGCTGGTCGAGATCGCTGACAAGAAGTCGCTCTACGACCGCCCCCTGCACCCCTATACTCAGGCGCTGCTCGCGGCGATCCCCAAACCTGACCCCGCGCTGCGCACCAAGCGCGTGATGCTGCAGGGTGACGTGCCGAGCCCGTTCAAGCCGCCGACCGGCTGCCGCTTTCACACCCGCTGCCCGCATGCGCAGGCGCGCTGCTCGGCGGAGGAGCCGAGCTTACGCGAAGCGGCACCCGGCCACCGCGTGGCCTGTCATTTTTTTGAAACGCTGCCCGTCCCCATTATCCTGGCGCGCGCCGGGCTGGCGAAAGGGAAGTTTACCGAGCGGCTGGCGGCATTCGAGGCCGCCAAGACGGCACGGATGCCGGGCTGAGCCGGAGCGGTGTAAGAGCCCAGGCACAAAATTGCGAAAACAACCCCATGCAAAGTAGAATGGGCCCTGCTCGCGGCACTTCCCGCCCTAGCCGGCGTGCTCGATGGCGCGGATGGCGCCTCGCAGTTCGGCGAGCCCGCGCAACCGGCCGATCGCGGTGTAGCCGGGATTGGTGCGCTTGGTTTCCGCGAGATCGTCGAGCATGCGGTGGCCGTGATCGGGCCGGAACACGATCTGATTTCCCGGCGAACGCGTTCGGTTCTCCGCCAATAGCGCCTTGAGCACCGCGATCATGTCGACGTCGCCGTCGAGATGATCCGACTCGAAGAACGACAGGCCGTCGGCCTCCCGCTTGGTCGCGCGCAGATGGGCAAAGCCGATCCGCGGCGCGAAGCGCTTGGCCATCGCAGGCAAATCGTTCTCTGCGCGCACGCCGAGCGAGCCGGTACAGAAGCAGATGCCGTTGGCCCTGGACGGGACCGCATCGAACAGCGCCTGATAATCTTCCGCCGAGGATGCGATACGCGGCAAGCCGAACAGCGGGCGCGGCGGATCGTCCGGATGCAGCGTCAATGTCACGCCGAGTTGCTCCGCCACCGGCGTCACGCGCGCGAGGAATTCGCTCAAGTGCCGGCGCAGCACCATGGAGTCGATACCGCGATACTGCTGCAAGCGGTCGCGGAATTGCGGGATGGTCAGCGGATCGGTCGTGGAGCCCGGCAGCGCGCTGGCAATATTGGTGACGAGGACATCGATATCGGCCTGCGTCATCCGTGAGTATACTTCGCTTGCGCGACGCCGCGCGGCCTCGGAATACTCGGCCGGCGCCTCGGGGCGCTCCAGGATATGCAGATCGAATGCCGCGAACCGCTCCTGGTCGAAGCGCATCGCCTTGGCGCCATTCGGCAGCTCCCATTCGAGATCAGTGCGGCACCAGTCCACCACGGGCATGAAATTGTAGCAGATGATCTTGATGGCGGCGGCGCCCACCGCCTCCATGCTCGCGATCCAGGCCTCGATCGAACGTGTGGCCCCTCCCCCGAGCCGCTTGACGTCGTCGGGCACCGGAATCGATTCCACCACCGACCATTTCAGCGGCGATCGGCCTGGTTGCGAGTTCTCGATCAGGTTCTTGCGCTCCTCGACGGCGGCGCGCGTCCAGGCTTCGCCGATCGGCACCTGATGCAGCGCCGTCACCACGTCGGTCGCGCCGGCCTGACGGATATCGTCGAGCGACACGGGATCATCGGGTCCGTACCACCGCCATCCCTGCAGCATCATGGGCGATCTCCTGGAATGTGAATTGCCGTCAAGCCGTCAGCACGACCTTAACGCTCTGCGAGCGGTCGAGCGCCAGCCGCACCGCGTCCGGTGCGACCGCGAGCGGGCGTTGAGCGGTCACCAGCGACAGCACGTCGACACTGCCGTCGGCAATCAACTCGACCGCGGTGAAGAATTCCATTCCGAAGCGGAACGAGCCGCGCAGGTCAATCTCCTTGGCCATCACCGCATTCGCCGGCACCTGAATCTGCCCGCCCGGCAGGTTACCGACCTGAACCACGACGCCGCCGCGCCTGACCACGCCGATGGCGCTGGCAAGGCCGGCCGCGGTGCCCGAGACTTCGAACGCCACGTCGAACGGACGCGCCGCCGCCTCTGCCTTCAGCGCGTCCTCGCCGCCGGAGATATCGATGACGTCATTTGCGCCTAGCTTCGTGGCGAATGCCAGCGGCGCCGCCGCAATATCCACGACCGTCGCTTCCGCGATCCCCGCGCGCTGCGCCGCCAGCATGGTCAATAGACCGATCGGGCCGGCACCGAACAGCACTGCGCGCTTGCCGGTAACGTCGCCTGCGCGGGCGACCGCGTGCAAGCAAACCGCGAGCGGCTCGGCGAGCGCTGCCGCCTGATACGTCACGTGGTCCGGTATCTTCACGCATTGCGCCGGAATGGCGTCGAAGTAGGACGCAAAGCCACCCTGCATGTGCGGGGTCTTCGAAGCCGAGCCCATGAAAAAGATATTCTCACACAGGTTCGGACGGTTCTCGTGACAGGGCTTGCAATGACCGCACCAGCGCGACGGGTTCACTGCAACTCGGTCGCCGACCTTCAGGTCCGGCGCGGTGCCCGCGATCTCCACGACTTCGCCCGCGATCTCGTGGCCGAGCACCAGCGGCGAGGTCACGACAAAATCGCCGGTACGGGCATGGCGATAGTAGTGCATGTCCGAGCCGCAAATGCCGCCAGCGCCGAAACGGATGCGCACCATGCCCGAGACAAGCGGATCGAGCGGCCGCTCGACCATGCGCAGATCTTCCGGGCCGAACAGCGTTGCGGCCAAAGTCATCGATGTCATTTTGAGAGTCCCATGTATTTAGGCAGCCAGAGCGTCAGCTCCGGGATGTAGGTGATGGCGACGAGCGCCAAAAGAAGCGGCACGAGCCACGGCAGGATCGCCATGGTCGTGCGCTCGACGGACAGTTTCGCCACCCGCGCCAGCACGAACAGCACCATGCCGAGCGGCGGATGCAACAGGCCGATCATCAGGTTCAGCGTCATGATCAGGCCGAAATGAATGGGATCGATGCCCAGTTTCAGAACGATCGGCAGCAGGATCGGCACCAGAATGGTGATCGCGGCGATGGTGTCGATGAAGCAGCCGACGAACAGGATCAGGATATTGGCCAATAGCAGGAACACCCATTTGTTCTGGGTGATGCCGAGCATCGCATCCGTCAGCGTCTGCGCCGCCTGGGATACCGTGAGCAGCCAGGCGAAGATCGAGGCCGCGGTGACGATGAACAAGACCGACGCCGTAGTCTCGATGGTGTCGAAGGTTGCTTTCGCCACCGTCTGCAGCGTCATCGAGCGGTAACGCACCAGCCCGAGGAACAGCGACCAGATCACCGCGGCAACCGCGGCTTCCGTCGGCGTGAACCAGCCAAGCGTCATGCCACCGATCAGGATGACCGGGGCCATCAGCGCCATCACCGCGGAGAAATCGAAGTACCAGTCGAGCGCCAACAGCGCGACGAGGCCGATGCCGACCGCCACGTTGACCGAAAGCCCGGCGACGACCATTAACCAGACGACCAGCGGGAACGCGAACACGATGAGGATTTCGATCGCGGCCGCGCCGAGCTGCGGCCAGGAGAACGGGGTGTCGCTGCCCCAGCCTCGCCGGTGGGCGAAATAGGCCACCGTCGCCATCATGGCCAAGGTCATGACCACGCCGGGAATCACGCCGCCGAGAAACAGCGCGCCGATCGAAACGTTCGCCATCATGCCATAGATCACGAACGGCAATGACGGCGGGATGATCGGTCCGAGGGTGGCGGATGCGGCGGTCACGCCGACGGCGAACTCGGTGGAGTAGCCGTGGTCCTTCATCGCCTTGATCTCGATGGTGCCGAGGCCCGCGGCGTCGGCGATCGCAGTGCCGGACATGCCGGAGAAAATCACCGAACCAACGATGTTGACGTGGCCGAGGCCGCCGCGCATCCAGCCCACCAGCGCGACCGCAAACTTGTAGATGCGCCCCGTGACGCCCGCGATATTCATGAGGTTGCCGGCCAGAATGAAGAACGGCACCGCCAGCAGCGGAAAGCTCTCGACGCCGGCAATCATGCGCTGCGCCAGCGTCACGTCAGGCGTGATGCCAGTGACGAGAATGTAGACCAGCGACGACACTGCCATGGCGAGCGCGACCGGCAGGCCGAGCAGCATCAAGAGCAGAAATCCCCCAAGCAGCAGCAGCATCGCCCTACCCTTCCGTTCCGTCGAATGCGCCGGGTCGCTCCAGGATGGAATAGCCGCGCCGCCAGTTCTCGACTGCAATCTGGATCGAGCGCGCGAACATCAGCACGAAGCCGAGCAGCACGGCGTAATAGACAAAGCCTTTTTGAAACTTGATCGTGGTCATCCGCTCGTCGCCAATGATCTGGATGAACTGCCAGACCAGCTTGATCGCATAGCCGAAGAACGCGATGCGGATCAGGTCGATGACGGTCGAAAGTAGCCGCGCCGGAACGTGCGGCAAATAGCGGAACACCAGATCGACCTGGATGTGCCGCGACAGCCGCACGCACATCGCCGAGCCGATGAACACCACGCCGATCAGGCAATAGGTCGCAATCTCCTCGGTCCAGGCGTAGCTGTCGTTGAGGACATAGCGGGTGAAGAACTGCAGGAAGACGGAGAGCGCCATGATCCAGAAGATCACCAGCGCGAGCCAATCTTCGGGCGCGTATCCGCGGAGATCGGCGCCCTTGGGGACTTCGTCCTCAAAGGTATGGGCGATCTCGTCCGCCGTGATTTGCTTGTGCACTTCAACCGTCGACATGCGCTTGTTCCCCAACTGGCTCCCACGTCATTCCGGGGCGGCTCGAAGAGCCGAACTATGGTGCGCAATTGCGCACCTGAGAATCTCGAGATTCCGGGTCGACGCTAACGCGTCGCCCGGAATGACGGCTCGTCACTTCACCGCCTGGATGCGCTCCCAATCGGCCTTGCGATAGTCGAAGCTCTCGAAGCTCACGTTCTTGAGCACGGTGTCGCGGAACTCGTCCTTGTTGACCTCGGTCACCGTCAGGCCCTTCTGCTTGAAGAAGTCGACCAGCTTGCCCTCGTTGGCCTTGATCTCGGCGGTGGCCTTGGCGGCTGCTTCCTGCGCGACATCGGTGAAGATCTTGCGATCTTCTTCGGACAGCTTCTTCCAGAGCGCGCCGGCGATGACCGTATTGAGATGATCGACGATATGGCCGGTCAGCACGATGTGCTTCTGCACCTCGTAGAACTTCTTGGCTTCGATCGTGGTGAGCGGATTTTCCTGGGCTTCCACGGTGCCGTTCTGCAGGGCCAGATAGACCTCGGCAAAGGCGATCGGCGCGGTGTTGGCGCCGCAGGCACGCGGCATCGCCAGATAGGCCGGCACGTCGGGCACGCGCATCTTGAGGCCCTTCATGTCGGCGCAGGACTTGATCGGCTTGTTCGAGGAGGTCTGGCGAACACCATAGTAGGTCACCGCGAGGATGCGGTGGCCGGTCTTGTCCTCGTAGCCCTTGGCCAGCTCCTTGAAGACGTCGCTCTTGGTGTAGGCCAGGAGATGATCGGCGTCGCGGAAGGTGTAGGGATAATAGGTTACGCCGATCGGCGGAAAGCTCTTGGCCGCGAAGCTCGAGCCGGAAATGATCATGTCGACCGAGCCCAGCGACAGTCCCTGGTTGATGTCGGTTTCCTTGCCGAGCTGCGAAGCCGGATAGACGTCGATCTGATAGCGCCCGTTGGTGCGCTTGTTGATTTCGCCCGCGGCCCAGACGGAAGCGGTGTGGAACGGCTCCGAGGTTTCGTAAACATGCGCCCATTTGAGCTTGGTCTGCGCCATGCCCGATGTGGTGGCGGCCACCAGGGCGGCAGAGGCGGCGCATGCAATCGTCAATTTCCTCAACACGTGAATTTCCTCCATTGCTACAAATTGCTTTTGTTACCCAACCGGCCCGGCACTTCGCCGAGCCGTTCGAATTCTTCTCGTCAGCCGCTCCTTGCGCGGGAAGCGGAAGACGCGTCCGCTCCGAAATTTTGAGCAAAGCGCGCCTGCGAACGCGCCAGATGCTCGCGCATCGCAACGCGGGCTACGTCCGGATCATGTGCGGCGATGGCATCGCGGATCGCGCGGTGCTCGGCCAGTGCCGCGTTCCACGATTCCGGATTCTCGAAATAATGCGCGAGCTTGGCGAAGTAGGGATTGAGCCGCTGGTCGAACAATTCGCCGACCACGCGGACCAGGACGGCGTTATCGAGACATCCGGCCACCGCGACATGAAACGCGCGGTCATGAATCATGGAGGCTTCGCCCGGATGCTGCACGGTGGCCATCGCATGGAGTGAAGCGTCGATGCGCGCGATGTCGTCAGGCCTAACGACCCGCGCCGCCTGCTCGGCGATGGCGCCTTCGAGAAATTCGCGCGCGCGCAACAGTTCGAACGGACCTTCGATCTCGGCCGCTGCCGGCAAGGGCGGCACGAGCGCTGGCGGCTCGCTGACATAAATCCCGGAGCCGACACGAATCCGAACCCTGCCCTCGACTTCCAGGGCGATCAGCGCTTCACGCACCGTCGGCCGCGACACCTTCAACTGTTCGGCAAGATCGCGTTCGGTTGGAAGCCGGCTGCCGACCCGGTATTCGCCGCTGTCGATCAAGGCGCGGAGCTGATCGGCAACCTGGCGATATAAACGTCGTGCTTCCACGGCTTCGAGCGGCACGCTCGGCTCTCCCTTGACGACCCCTCGGGTGGATCGATTTTTCTTGCTTTGATCGGGCCAAGGCCAATAAATCTGGAAAATTGGCCTTACCAATTGACCAAAGATTGATAGATCGAGCTTCCCATGTCAAGCGACGCGGCAAAAAGTGAGCTTTCCGGCCCAAACGGAGGCAGTTTTCGGCTGTCCAATGCCAGCCTTGATCGGCTTCCCGGCCAGATCCGCCGGCCACGGTATGATCGCTCGCTGATCTCGCCGGGCATCGTTCATCTCGGAATTGGCGCGTTCCACCGTGCCCATCAGGCGGTGGTGATCGACGACCTCCTCGCCGGCGGCGCGATGGATTGGGGAATTGTCGGCGCCAGCCTGCGCAGTCCGGAAACCCGCGATGCCCTCGCGCCGCAGGACGGCCTCTACACATTGGCGGTTCGCTCCGGCGCAGGCACCGATCACCGGGTCATTGGCTCGGTTCTCGCGATCGACGTCGCCACCGAAAAACCGGGGCAGTTGATCGCGCGCCTGGCTGACCCGGCCACGCGCATCGTCTCGCTGACGGTTACCGAGAAGGGTTATTGCCATACGCCGCAAACCGGCGATCTGGACGAGCGTCACCCCGAAATTATTCACGACCTGCAGAATCCCGGCACCCCGCGCTCGGCGATCGGATTTCTGGTGGCCGCGCTCGCGCGCCGGCGGATTGCTGGCACAGCCCCCTTCACCGTTCTGTCCTGCGACAATCTCTCCGCCAACGGCCATACCGTCGGCCGCATCGTGACGCAGTTTGCCGCGCTGCGATCGCGCAATCTCGCGAAGTGGATCGAGGCCGAGGTCGCTTTTCCGTCCACCATGGTGGACCGGATCGTGCCGGAGACGACTGAAGCGGACCGTACAGTGATTTCGTCCGCGCTCGGCATGATCGACGCATGGCCCGTCGTCACCGAGCCGTTCACGCAATGGATCGTCGAAGACCGCTTTCCGGCCGGACGGCCGGATTTCGCGGCTGCCGGCGTGCAGATGGTTTCCGACGTGACGCCGTTCGAGCACATGAAGCTGCGGCTGCTCAACGCCAGCCACTCGGGACTCGCCTATCTCGGCTATCTCGCAGGCTTTGAGACCATCGCAGCTACGATGACCGATGAGCACTTTGCGGCGTTCGCGCGCCAAGTGATGCAGGACGCGGTGCCGACATTGGCTATGCCTGAAGAGACGGACCTGGCGGCTTACAGCTCATCTCTTCTGCAGCGCTTTTCAAACCCTGCGCTGCATCATCGCACCTGGCAGATCGCGATGGATGGCTCGCAAAAGCTCCCGCAACGGCTGCTCGCCACCATGCAGGACCGGCTCCGGCTCGGGTTGCCGATTAATACCCACGCGCTCGCGGTAGCCGGCTGGATGCGTTACGTCACCGGCACCGACGAGCAGGGCCGCGCGATCGACGTGCGCGATCCGCTTGCCGCAAAGCTGAAAGCTCTTGCCGAGCGCGCTGGCCCGGCGCCGGAGCGGCTCGCGCCGGCGCTATTGGAAGTCGATTCCATCTTCGGTGCCCTGGGAGCCGATCCTCGGATGCACAGCGCAGTTACCGAGGCGCTCACCAAACTCTACGCACTCGGCGCGCGTCGGGCCGTGCAGACATTTCAGACAGCGTGATCGGGGTTACGGGGACAACAAGGTCCTGGTGAGCTGGTGATCGGGATCGGCGAGTCCGTCGATGACATCGAAATGATGCCGGCCGGGTTCCTCGATCGCGCGGGTTTTCGCGCCGAGCCCGGTCCAGATGTTGGCGAGGAGCGCGTTCTGGCGGACGAATTCCGGACGCTCGGCACTGCCCACCCAGCACGTCACGCGTGCATTCTGCATCGGCTCCAGTAATGCGGGGCTTTCCACGCGCGCTTCGGCCGCGTCGATCCGGAGCTCCGTGTTCATGGCGGCCTTCATCAGCGGACGAAGGTCATGAATGCCGGAAATCGAGACGGTGTGGCTGATGCGCGCCCGCACATCGTCCGGAAGCGGCGACGTCGCCGAAATCATGCGCGTCACCAGATGCCCGCCGGCGGAATGGCCAGCGAGAAAAAGCGGGCCTTCCACCATCGGGGCAGCGTGCTCGACGGCTGAGGCAATTTCGCACGTGATCTCGGCGATGCGCACGGCCGGGCACAGCGTGTAGGAGGGCATCGCCACCGCATAGCCGCTTTCAACCGATCCGCGCGCCAGATGCGACCAAAAGCTCTTGTCGAGCGCCTTCCAGAATCCGCCATGGACGAAGACGACCAGGCCCTTTGGCCGGTCTTCCGGCCTAAAGAGATCGAAGCGGTTTCGTGCGCGCTCGCCATAGCTGATATCAAGCGTCGCGCGGCCGCTGCCTTGAAGTGCGTCGCGATAGGCCTGCGCGGGCTGCACCCACGCCGCCGGCCAGCGTTCGCCGCCCGGAATGTTCGGAGCATTCGCATAGGCGTCGCTCCAGTCGGAAATCTGATGAAAAATCACGCGGTTCGGTTTCCATTTGATCTGGCGGGCGCGCGGACGTCCGATCGCTGCCCGCAGGCAACCAGTCTATACCGGGCAGCACCTTCCGCCGATAAACTTCAAGCTTGAAATAATCGATATCCGCGCGAATAATTCAAGGGGGCGCGGAACAGGGAATAACATGACCGATTTCACGCGTACAAAATCCCTGTTCGTCATCCCGGAGGGCGTGATCTATCTGGACGGCAATTCGCTCGGTCCCCTGCCCGTTGCCGCCGCCGATCGCGTCGGTCGCATGTTGCAGGAGGAATGGGGTAAGCACCTCATCAAGGGCTGGAACGTCGCCGGGTGGATGACGCAGCCGCGCCATATCGGCGACCGCATCGGCCGGCTGATCGGCGCTGCCGAGGGGACGGCGGTGGTGGGCGATACGCTGTCCATCAGAGTCTATCAGGCGCTGGCCTCGGCGCTCGAACTCAATCCGTCGCGGCGGGTGATCTTGTCGGACAGCGGCAACTTTCCTTCCGATCTCTACATCGCCAGCGGCCTGCTTGAAACGCTCGGCCGTGGCTACGAGTTGAAGGTCGTGGCCCCCGAAGACGTCGAATCCGCCATCGACGAGACGATCGCGGTGCTGATGCTGACCGAGGTCGACTATCGCACCGGCCGTCTACACGACATGAGCGCGCTGACGCGCCGGGCGCATGCCGCCGGCGCGTTGACGGTCTGGGATCTCGCGCATTCCGCGGGCGCGATTCCGGTCGAGCTGGAAGCTGCCGGAGCCGATTTCGCCGTCGGCTGCACCTACAAATATCTCAACGCCGGCCCTGGCGCGCCGGCCTTCATCTATGTCGCGCCCAAGCACGCCGATACGGCGCGGCCGGCGCTTTCCGGCTGGATGGGTCATCATGCGCCGTTTGCCTTTGACCTCCACTATCGCGCCGGACCGGGCATTGAGCGAATGCGGGTCGGTACGCCCCCGATCATTGCGATGGCCGCGCTCGACGCCGCCCTCGACGTCTGGGACGGCGTCAGCATGACCGACGTGCGCCAGGCATCGATCGCACTTTCCGACCTGTTCATCCGCGAAGTCGAAGGGCGTTGTCCCGAGCTGACGCTGGCTTCGCCGCGGGACGGAAAGCGGCGTGGCAGCCAGGTCTCGTTTCGTCATCCGGATGGCTACGCGATCATGCAGGCGCTGATCGCACGCGACGTGATCGGCGACTTCCGCGCGCCGGACATGATGCGCTTCGGCTTTACGCCGCTCTACATCGGAGAAGCCGAGGTTCGCGCGGCTGTCGAGGTCCTCGCCGACGTCCTGATCAATCGCCGCTGGGATACCGCGGAGTACCGCAAGAAGGCGCTCGTGACATGACCGGCAAGCCCGACGACTCCTCGCGTGAGGGAGCCCAGATGTCGTTCGACGGGCGCATGTCCTACAGCGATTATCTGCATCTGGAACGCGTTCTGAACGCGCAAGAGCCGCTCTCGGACGCGCATGACGAACTGCTGTTCATCATCCAGCACCAGACTTCCGAACTCTGGATGAAGCTGGCCATCCACGAAATCCGTTCCGCCATCAAGGCGATCCGCCACGACCAGCTGCATCCTGCCTTCAAGATGCTGTCGCGCGTCGCCCGGATCTTCGAGCAGCTCAATACCGCCTGGGACGTGTTGCGGACAATGACACCGAGCGAATACACCGAGTTTCGCGATCAGCTCGGGCAGTCCTCGGGTTTCCAATCGTACCAGTACCGCGCGATCGAGTTTCTCGCCGGCAATCGCAATCTGGCGCTGCTTGGCCCGCATGCCCACCGCGCCGACATCATGGCCAAGCTCGAGGAAATTCTCGCCGAGCCGGGCCTCTATGACGAGGCGCTGCGGCTATTGGCGCGCAATGGTTTTGACATCGGCGAAGACGCACGCCGGACCGACTGGCGCGTCACGCGCACGCCAAATGACGAGGTTCTGGAGGCCTGGAAGACCGTCTATGCGTCGCCGGCGAGGCACTGGATGCTCTACGAGCTTGCGGAAAAGCTGGTCGATTTCGAAGACTATTTCCGCCGCTGGCGCTTCAACCACGTCACGACGGTCGAGCGCATCATTGGCCTGAAGCGCGGAACCGGCGGCACGTCGGGCGTCTCCTACTTGCGCAAGATGCTCGAGGTCGAACTTTTTCCGGAACTCTGGAAGCTGAGAACGGAGCTTTAGAGCCTGATCCGCAAAAGTGGACGCCGATTTTCCGACAAGATCATGTTCAAATCAACGAGTTACGACATCTGCTAAGCCGGCTTCAGCGCGGCACCACCGCCGTCGCCTCGATTTCGACGCGCGCTTGCTTCTCGACCAGGCGTACCACCTGCACCAGCGCCATCGCCGGATAATGCGCGCCGAAAATCTCGCGATAGACGCGGCCGAGCTCCTTCAGGCTCGCGAGATATTCCTCGATGTCGACGACATACCACGTCAAGCGCACGAGATGCGCAGGGCTGGCGCCACCCTCCGCAAGAATAGCGGAAATGTTGGAGAGCGTCTGGCGCACTTGCGCGACGAAGTCCGGCGCCAGACGGCCCTCGGTGTCCCAGCCGATCACGCCACCGGTCACGACAATGCGGCCATCCGCCGCCATGCCGTTCGCGTATCCCTTCGGCATCGGCCAACCGCTCGGCTGCAGCACTTGCGGGCCCGGTAGCGAGGTATCGGTCTGGGAATGAGGCACCACGCTCAGCGTGGGGCCTTTGGGGACGGTCACCGGCTTCTCCATCAGGTTAGACATTATTCCGCGGCAACGCTCGGCGACGTGGGACCGGCCGCAGCCATCTGCCGCAGCGCAAAGCGCCGCAGCTTGCCGGTTTCGGTCTTCGGCAATTGCGCGACATATTCGATCGCACGCGGATATTTATACGGTGCGATCGTCTGCTTGACGTGATCCTGCAAGGCCTGCGTCAGCGCGGCGTCGCCCAGGGCGCCACCCGCCAATACCACATAGGCCTTGACGATCATGCCGCGTGCCTCGTCCGGCGCGCCGACGACACCGCATTCGGCGACGGCAGGATGCGACAGCAGCGCCGCTTCGACCTCGGGACCTGCGATGTTGTAGCCGGAAGAGACGATCATGTCGTCCGAGCGGGCGACAAAGGACAGTCGGCCATTGGCGTCGCGGACAAAGGTATCGCCGGTCAGATTCCAGCCGTCGCGCACATAGTTCGATTGTCGCTTGTCGGCGAGGTAGCGGCATCCTGTGGGTCCGCGCACCGCAAGCTTGCCGACAGTGCCGGGCGGCAGCTCGTTCATGTTGTCGTCGACGATTTTTGCCTCGTAGCCGGTGACCGGATGCCCCGTCGTCCCCGCCACTGCATCGCCGACACGGTTGGTGATAAAGATGTGCAGCAGTTCCGTCGAGCCGATGCCGTCGAGAATGGTCTTGCCGGTCTTGCGGGTCCAGCTTTCGAACACCGGCGCCGGCAACGTCTCGCCGGCCGAGACCGCCAGACGCAGCGACGACAGGTCGGCGCCGTTGTCCATGGCCGCCATCATCGCGCGGTACGCCGTCGGCGAAGTAAAGCAGATCGTCGCCTTGTAGGTCTCGATGATCTTGACCATCTCGGGCGGCGAGGCGTTTTCCAAGAGCGTCGCGGTCGCGCCGAACCGCAGCGGGAAAATCGCGAGTCCGCCGAGCCCGAACGTAAAGGCGAGCGGCGGCGAGCCGACGAAGACATCGTCCTCGGTGACGTCAAGGATTTCCCGGGCATAGCCGTCCGCAATGATCATGAGATCGCGATGGAAATGCATCGTCGCCTTGGGCTCGCCCGTGGTGCCCGAGGTGAATCCGAGCAGCGCGACGTCGTCGCGTCCCGTCTTCACCGCATCGAACCGCACCGGCTTGTTCAGCGCCACCCGGTCAAGCTCGGCATCATGGTTGGAGGTGCCGTCGAAATTCACCACCTGCTTGAGGAATTTGCTGGTCTTCGCGCATGCAACCAGCTCATCGGCGATCCGGCTGTCGGTCAGCGCCAGCGCAATCTCCGCCTTATCGACGATCTTGCCGAGTTCGACGGCGCGCAGCATCGGCATGGTATTGACGAC
Organism: Bradyrhizobium archetypum; assembly: GCF_013114835.1. Taxonomy (GTDB): domain Bacteria; phylum Pseudomonadota; class Alphaproteobacteria; order Rhizobiales; family Xanthobacteraceae; genus Bradyrhizobium; species Bradyrhizobium archetypum. The sequence continues at coordinate 749,991 of NZ_JAAVLW010000001.1, forward strand.
GACGGCGCCTGCCTTGGTCGCGGCAAGCCAGGCCGCGACCAGCGCCGGGTTGTTACCGGAACGGATCAGGACGCGGTTGCCGGGCTTGACGCCGTAATTCTCGACCAGCGCATGCGCCAGGCGGTTCGACCAATCGGCCAGCTCCTTGTAGGTGCGCTGGCGTCCGTTGCCGATCAGCGCGATGCGATCGCCCCAGCCCTTTTCGACGATACGATCGGTCAGTTCGACCGCAGCATTGAGATACTCCGGATACTGAAACTCGGGCCTGTCGAGCAGCAGATCCGGCCATTGCTCGAATGGCGGCAGGTTACGCCGCGCGAAATCGTCGACATGACCGGACGGGCCAAGCGACGGCGGAAGGGATCGGCTGGGAGTTCTATCAGACATTTTCATCGCCCTCGCTTTCATCAATGAAAGGCTCGAGATCAATATCGAAGACACCCGGCAGTCGGCTCACAAATCATTTTAGGCTTAAAGTAATTTTCCGCAAGTGCGGAATTCAGGCCGGTCACAAATAGAGGCGGCCGGGCGCCGCCGTCAGGCTGCGCCCGCCCCCGGAACTCGATTCCCTGTCCTACGCGGCTGCGTGATAATCCGGCGCGGCGGCCAGGAAGCGGCCATAGGCCGCGGCATCCGGCGGGGTGAATTTCTCCAGCAGCGGATTACGCCGGCGACCCTTCACGCCGATATCGGCCAGCAATTCGTCGAAATGCTTGAAGTGATAGGGCGCGACGCACAGCCCGCCATAGACGCCGGCCGCCGGCCGCTCGACGCGCCTGAAATGCAGCATCATCTCGATGTTGTCCTGCATCTGTTTCGGCGTCGGCTGGCGCGCGAGCTGGCCATCGGCATAACGCACCAGCCAATTCGCCGCCAGGTCTGCGCACAACACCGTGCAGAAGCTGGAGTTGAAGCCCACGAACCCCATCTCGGGCAAATCAGGATTGGCAATGAGACGATAGAGCCGGTACTGCCCGTCGGGATCGACCAGCTTCTCGCGGAACGCCTGCGGCAGGAACGGCACGCCCAATTTGTAGCCGATCGCGAGCACGGCGACATCGGCCTGAACGCGCTGCCCGCCGGTCATCACGATCGACTTCCCGTCGTAGCGATCGAAGCTGCCTCGGATAGCCTTGATGCGGCCGTCGGCGACCATCGGGAAAAATCCCGGCGTGGCGATCGGCACCGAGCAGTTGACGCCATCCTCGATCCGCTCGTTCGGCACCATGTCGCATTTGCCGAGCTTGAGCTGAACTCTCAGCAGGCTCTCCAGCCCGCGCCAATGGGCCCAGACGAGCGGCTTTGCAACCGCATGCGCGAGCCGCGACAGCGCGCCGATGCCCCAGCTTTTGAACATCTCCTCCTGCGCGCGGATGTACAGAATGCGTTTGAAATTGACGAGACCGCCGATGAAGTAGGGAATTCGCCACACCGGCTCGCGGTACACCAGCGTCACTTCAGCGGCGCCGGAGTTGACCGCGTTGACGGCTATGTCGGTGGCCGACTTCGAACCGCCGAGCACGACGACCCTGCGGCATTTGGCAATATCCGGATCGTTATACTTCGACGAATGCAGGATGCGCCCGCCTTGCGCCTTGAAGCCGTCTTCGCCTGAGAGGCTAAGCGTCTGGGGCTCGTTGAACTGCCCGGTGCAGACGGCAACGAAATCGAAATCTTCGCCGCTGATGCTGCCGTCCGGCCTCCGCAGCTCGATCCGCCAGCCGGGCGCGGAATCGGGGCGGCGAACCATCTGCACCACGGTCGTGTTGAAGCGGATCGCGCCGAGCAGATTGTTGTCCTTGGCGTATTCAGTCAGATAGGCGTGGACCTGCGGCCCCTTCGGCCATTCCGGATAGGAATCCGGCATCGCCTTGTCGGTGTAGCGGTAGAGATCCTTCGGGCTCTGGGTTTGCACCTCCGGATAGGAGCGCGAAGGCTCCCAGACGCCACCGAGATCGCCGCTGCGCTCGACGATCGTGATCTGATGTCCGCGCGCGGCGAAGGCCTTTGCAGCCGCAAGTCCTGATACGCCTGCGCCAATGACGCAGACCTTTTTTTCGCCTGACCATGACGATGCCTCCAGTGAGATGCGGTTGCGTGCTATTCGTTGGCCTCGGGCGGCAGGAAATCCACCTCATGCTGCGCCGAGATCCGGACCACCTCTTCGGGGTCGGTCAGATTGTGGAGCCGGTCGAACAGCGCTTCCAGCTTCTGCATCGGCGACACCCAGAAGAGCGCGCGGGCCGGCTTGTCGGATTTGTTGAAATAGCCGTGCGGAATGCCGCGCGGCATCCGAACGAGGTCGCCGGCCTTGGCCTGCACCCAGACGCCGTCGAGCTTGAGGTCGAGAACGCCTTCCTGCACCAGGATGAACTCATCCTGCGTCGGGTGAACATGCACCGGCACGAACTGGCCGGGCTCGCTGTTGGTCTCGAACGCAAAGGTCGAATCGGTGACCGCTTTGGGAAAGTACACCTGACCCAGGATGTTCCAGGTCTTGCCCCCGTAGCCGGTGCCGTTCCTGGTGATGCCTTTTTCAAGTGCTGCCATATCGCCCTCCTCTGTCGCCGTTGATGTGGTTGCCATGTCCGAAATCGTTCGCGCAGGCTGGATCGGACCGAAGTCGCCGTCTAGCCGGAAAACGAATCCTGCCAACTCGCGGAGGAATATTGAATGCTGCGACGCAGAAAGGCTGGTCGTCATTCCGAGGCGACGCGAAGCACAAGATGGCCGCATTGCCTTCCGATCAGGCGGCGGGGCCTATCAAATCGCCTTCCCAATGCGGTCGCCCGCAGATATTATAGGCTTCAAATAATGCGGAGGACCTGGACCGTGGCGACGGGCACCAGCATTGTCAGGCATGCCCCCGCCGTCCGGTTGGCGGCGTTCAACCGTGTTTTGACCGATAGCGTCGATGACGACGCCGAGGCGGTGGGGCGAATATTCTGCCCGCATCGATTGAGGCCCGAGCACAACACATCATCCGAATTCTTTGCACTGCATAACGCCGCCGTATTCGGCGGATTATCCGTCAACTATGTCGCCTATGGCGGATCGGTGTCGATTGATCCCGGCTGTCTCGAGCGTTTTTTCCTGCTGCAAATTCCCGTGCACGGCTCGGCACGGATTGAGACAGCCTCGCGCGACGTCGCAACCGCTGCCGGCGCCACCGCATCGCTGTTGTCGCCGACGATCCCGACACGGATGACCTGGAAGGACAATTGCGCCCACATCATTCTGCTGGTGGACCGCAGCCTTCTGGAGCAACGGGCCGCGGCGCTGTCGGGTCGGCCGGCAGGCGCGGTCGAGTTCGAGCCGGCGGTCGATCTCTCCTCCCCAGGCGGCCAGGCGCTTCAGTCGCAGGTCTTCGAGCTCGTTGGCCTCGCCGAGCGCGTCGGACCGCGACGGCCGCTATCGTCGATAACAGCGGCCAATATGCGCGAGACGCTATTGAACGCCTTGCTCCACGGCCAGCGCCACAGTGCGAGTGATGCGATCGACCGGTTCGGCGGACGGATCGAAACGCTGCCGCCGTCATTGCGGCGGGCGCGCGAATTCCTCGATGCGCACGCGGAAGAGCCGCTCGATCTCGCCCAGCTTGCCGAGGCCGCGGGGATCGGCGTCCGCGCGCTACAGCTCGGCTTCCGGCGACATTTCGGAACGTCGATATCGGAGATGCTGCGCGACATCAGGCTGGCGCATCTCAATATCAGGCTGGTCGCGGCCTCCCCAGACGACAGCGTCACCGAGATCGCATTCGAGCTTGGATTTACCCATCTGGGCCGCATGGCGAGCGCTTACCGGGCCAAATTTGGTGAAACGCCGTCTGCGACGCTGCGTGCGATGAACTAGCAGCGCCGTTAATTAGCCTGCCCGCGCCTTCGCGGACCTCTGCGCCGACGCCTTGGTCTTGGCCAAGAGGCGCATCAATTCACGCACATCCTTGGGCGTAAGGTCGCCGAACATGTCGGCGATCCAAAGTTCGTGCTCGGCCGCCATCTTGCGGAATTCGGCGCGCCCGGCCTTGGTGAGGCGGATCACCTGGACGCGGCGATCGGCTTCCGAAGTGCGGCGATCGAGGTGCCCAGATTCGACGAGACGCTCGACCAGCCCGGTGACGTTGCCGTTCGAGACCATCATCCGCTTGGAGACGTCGGACAACGTCATGCCCTCGGGAACCTTGTCGAGCTGGGCCATCAGATCGAACCGCGGCAGCGTGACGTCGAAGCGCTCGCGCAACCGGCTGCGCACCTCGCCTTCGATCAGCGTGGTGCAGGTCAGGAGGCGAAGCCATAGCCTGAGCTCGTCGCCATGATGCTCCGGGAGCTCGACGGCTTTGGTCTCTGAATCAAGGGTCATGATGCAAATCGTGTCCGGCTTGGGCGCTTCCGCAATCCGAGCAGCGCGCCGCTTGAGATCATTGCCCAGATTTCTTTAGGTTTCAAGTAATTGGCGCGTCGCTTGCATGGAAGCGTTCTGCTTGCAGGCGCGCTCAACGTCAGAATAAGCTACCCTTCGAGCATTTGTTGTGCCGTGGATCTCGGCAGGAGAGGCCGAGCGGAGGAATAAACATGAAGCAGTCGTTGAAGCTGACCGGACTTGCCGTTTTGCTGGGTGTTGCCGCAGCTCCTGCCATGGCGCAGGAGAAGATCAAGATCGGCATCATCGTGACGCTGTCGGGACCCGCCGCCGTGCTCGGCCAGCAATCGCGCGACGGCTTTCAGCTCGCGGTCAAGGACCTTGGCGGCAAGATGGCCGGCAAGGATGTCGAGGTTGTCGTCGTCGACGACGAACTCAAGCCCGATGGCGCCGTGACCAAGGCCAAGGGTCTGCTCGAGCGCGAGAAGGTCGACTTCGTGGTCGGGCCGATCTTCTCCAACATCCTGCAGGCCATTCACCGGCCGGTGACCGAGAACAAGACCTTCCTGATCAGCCCGAATGCGGGACCGTCGAGCTATGCCGGCAAGGAGTGCAGCCCGTTCTTCTACGTCACCTCATACCAGAACGACCAGGTTCACGAGATCCTCGGCAAGGTCGCACAGGACCGCGGCTACAAGCGCGTGTATGTGCTGGTGCCGAACTATCAGGCCGGCAAGGATTCGGCGGCCGGCTTCAAGCTCGATTACAAGGGCGAAATCGTCGAGGAGAGCTACACCCCGCTCGGCACGCTGGATTTCCAGGTCGAATTGACCAAGATCGCCAATTCCAAGCCGGACGCGCTGTTCACTTTCATGCCGGGCGGCATGGGCGTCGGCCTCGTCAAGCAGTATCGGCAGGCCGGCCTCGCCGAGAAGATCCCGGTGCTGTCGGCGTTCACTGTCGATGAATCTACCCTGCCTGCGCAGCAGGATGCCGCGGTCGGGATGTTCGGCGGCGCCAACTGGGCGCCGAACATGGACAATCCGCAGAACAAGAAATTCGTCGCCGCCTATGAAAGCGCCTACAACAGCGTGCCCGGCACCTATGCCATGCAGGGGTATGACACGGCGATGCTGATCGACAGCGCGGTGAAGGCGGTGAAGGGCGATCTGAAGAACAAGGACGCCGTGTCGGCCGCGCTGAAGAGGGCCGAGTTCACCTCGCTGCGCGGTGGCTTCAAGTTCAACGTCAACGGCTATCCAATCCAGGATTTCTATCTGACCAAGGTCGCCAAGCGTCCGGACGGCAAATTCCAGACCGAGATCGTCGAGAAGGTGTTTTCCAATTACGGCGATCGCTACGCCAAGGATTGCTCCGCGAAATAATGATTGGAAGGGAACAGCAGATGAAGACCGAAATTGCCGGCGTCACCCGTGCCAATGAAGGCATCCAGGGAATTTCCTGGAGCATCCTTGGCCAGACCTATGTGCCGAAAAACGTCACCGAGCATTCCTTCTCCTGGCACGCGACGTTTCCGCCCGAGACCTTCGTGCCGCCGCACATCCATCCCGACCAGGACGAGTATCTCTACATCCTGGAGGGCAGGCTCGACTTCTTCCTCGACGGCGCGGACACGCAAGCCTCGCCCGGCGATCTGGTGCGGCTGCCGATGGGCAAGCCGCACGGCATCTTCAACAAGTCGGGCCGGACCGCGAAAACGCTGTTCTGGGTATCGCCGACGCGACGGCTCTACGATCTGTTCTGGGCGATCCACAACATGAAGGAGCAGACGCCCGAGGCGGTGGTGGCGCTGGCGGCCGAGCACAACATCCACTTCCTGCCGCCGCCTGCGGGGGCGTGAGGGTCAAAGACTCCCGTCATGGCCGGGCTTGTCCCGGGCATCCACGGCCTCAAGGTGTCGCCAGAGCAAAGACGTCGATGGCCGGGACAAGCCCGGCCATGACGGTGAATTTCTCTATCCCCGCACCGCCGCGAGCCCGACCTGCGGCGGGGCGAAGCCTGCCTTGGAAGCATAGCCGCGCACGATCGCCTCGCGCTGGGCGTGGCTCAGCACTTTGTCGATATCGGTGAATCCGTCAGGCGCCAATTGCTCGACCGCGTCGATCACGCCCTCGGGGCCGCCGCGGCGGTTCGAGCGCACGATCTCCGCCGTCATCGGCAGGCGCTTCTGTTCGTAAGCCACCAGCGCCTGACGCGGATGCTCGCTGCGCGCCAGCTCGTCGGCGAGCGCGCGGGCATCGAGGATCGCCTGCGAGGCGCCGTTGGAGCCGACCGGATACATCGGATGCGCGGCATCGCCAAGCAGCGTCACCCTGCCCCAGGTCCAGTACGGCAGCGGATCGCGGTCGCAGCACGGATACTCATAAAATTCCGCCGTCGCCGAAATCAGGCTGCGCACGTCGACATACGGCACCTTGAACCGCTCGACATGCGGCATCAGTTCCTCGCGCTTGCCGGGCCGCGACCAGTCCTCGCGGCGCGGCGGCGGCGAGTTGCCGTCGCCGATCTTCACCATCACCGCCCAGTTGGTCAGCCGGCTCGACGGGCTCGAGCCTTCGGCGATCGGGTAGATCACGACCTTGGCATTCAGCCCGCCGGCCACGATCATGGAGCGGCCGGTCAGGAATGCCGGCCAGTCGCGCGCGCCGCGCCACAGCATATGTCCGTTCCAGCACGGCGGTCCCTCATCCGGAAACAGCATCTCGCGCACCCGCGAATGAATGCCGTCGGCGCCGATCAGAATATCGCCGCGCGCGGTTTTGACATGGGCGCCGGTGCGGTCGAAAAAATATGCGATCACGCCGCCCTCGTGCTGCGCAAAGGAGCCGAGCCGGCAGCCGGTGTGGATTGCCTCGCCGCCCAGCCGCTCCTCGACGGCGCGATGGATCACGCCCTGCAGGCGGCCGCGGTGGATGGAGAACTGCGGCACGTCGTGTCCGGCGTCGAGGCCGCGCGGCTCGCGCCAGACTTCCTGGCCGTGGCGGCTCAGATAGTACAATTGGTCGGTACGAACAGCGGCGGCATCCAGCCGGTCCAGCAGCCCGAGGCCGGTCAGTTCCCGGATGGCATGCGGCAGCGTGTTGATGCCGACGCCGAGTTCGCGGATGCTGTCGGCCTGTTCGAACAATTCGCAATCGATGCCGCGGGCGCGCAGCATCAGCGCGGTGGTGAGGCCTCCGATGCCGCCTCCGACGATGATCGCTTTCATCAGCGCAACTCCAACTCTCTTCTTCAACCTCGCCCCGCTTGCGGGGAGAGGTCGGATCGCATCGTGAGATGCGATCCGGGTGAGGGGGTACCGCACTCACGGCGTTCACTGCTCGCGGAGAGAGCCCCTCACCCCTGCCCTCTCCCCGCGAAGGGCGGGGGGAGCGAGGGATAGAGCCGGAGGGTGCCACTCGGGCTATTCGGCTGCAAGCGGCTTTGTCGCTTCGGCTTTCAGCTCGGCGCGGGTTTTCGGTTTAGCCTTAACTTTGAGGTCCTCGAAATCCTGCCGGTCGCGCACGCTGTTGCGGAAGATCTGTTCCTTGCCCGGCAGATATTGCGGCGGACAGGCGATATCGGCGCCGTACCAGGCCGCCGCCCGCATCGTGAACGACGGATCGACCAGATGCGGCCGGCCGAGCGCGACGAGGTCGGCGCGGCCGGCAGCGAGGATGGTGTTGACCTGGTCCGCGGTCGTGATGTTCCCGACGCACATCGTCGCCACCCGTGCCTCGTTGCGAACCTGATCGGAGAACGGCGTCTGGAACATTCGGCCATAGACCGGCTGCGCGTCGCGCACGGTCTGCCCCGTGGAGACGTCGACGAGATCGACGCCGGCTTCGGCGAACGCGCGCGCGACCTCGACCGCATCGTCGCCGGTGATGCCGCCGGCGGCCCAGTCGGTGGCGGAAATGCGCACCGACATCGGCTTGCGCGCCGGCCATGCCGAGCGCATCGCGGCGAACACTTCGAGCGGATAACGCAATCGGTTCTCGAGCGTGCCGCCATATTCGTCGGTGCGCTTGTTGGTCAGCGGCGAAATGAAACTCGCCAGCAGATAGCCATGGGCGCAGTGCAGCTCCAGCATATCGAAGCCGCAGGCTTCGCCCCGCAGCGTTGCGGCCACGAACTCCTGCTTGACATGATCCATCGCGGCGCGATCCATCTCGCGCGGCACCCGGCTGTCGGGGAAGTAAGGCAACGGCGATGCCGAGATCGTGTCCCAGCCGCCCGCTTCCAGCGGCCGGTCCATCCCCTCCCACATCAACTTGGTCGCGCCCTTGCGGCCGGCATGTCCAAGTTGCAGACAGATTTTCGCAGCCGAATTGGCGTGAACGAAATCGACGATGCGCGTCCAGGCCGCCTGCTGCTCATCGTTCCACATTCCGGCGCAGCCCGGCGTGATGCGGGCATCGCGGCCGACGCACGTCATCTCCGTGAAAATCAAGCCGGCGCCGCCGATGGCGCGCGAGCCGTAATGCACCAGATGAAAATCGGTGGGTAACCCCTCCTTGGCCGAATACATGCACATCGGCGATACCACCGCGCGATTTGCGACCTGCATCTCACGCAGCTTCAGCGGCTGGAACATCGGCGCGACCGGCTTGTCGACATCGACATCAAAGCCTTTGGCGCGCACGTGCTTCGCAAACGCCTTGTCGACCTCACGGACGAACTCCGGCGCGCGCAGCGTGAGATTGTCGTAGGTGATCGCCTTGGCGCGGGTCATGACGCCGAAGGCGAACTGCACGGGATCGAAATCCCAGAAGCGGTCGACATGCTCGAACCAGACCAGCGACACATCGGCGGCGTGCTGGGTCTTCTCGACCTCCTCGCGCCGCCCCTGCTCGTAGGTCTTAAGCGCCTCGCGAACGCTCGGCGCCTCTGCCATCGCATCCGCCAGCGCGATCGCGTCTTCCATTGCGAGCTTGGTGCCGGAGCCGATCGAGAAATGCGCGGTCGCCTTGGCGTCACCGAGCAGCACCATGTTGTCCTTGACCCAGCGCTGGCTGCGGATCATCGGGAAGTTGCGCCACATCGAGCGGTTGATCAGCAGGGGATGGCCGTCGAGGAACCAGCCGAAGATTTCCGCCATGCGCTCGGCGGACTCGCGCTCGCCGAGGCCTTCGAGGCCGGCACGCTGGAAGGTTTGTGCATCGGTCTCGAAGATCCAGGTCGAACGTCCCGCCTCATACTGATAGGCATGCGCGATGAACGGACCCCACTCGGTTTCCTGGAAGATAAAGGTGAAGGCATCGAGCGGCTTGGTCGAGCCCATCCAAGCGAACTTGTTGGAGCGCAGATCGACCTGCGGCTGGAAATGCCCGATATATTTGTCGCGGAAGCGGCTGTTGATGCCGTCGGCGAGCACGATCAGATCGGCATCGGCAAAGCGGGCCTCGTCATCAATATCGGTTTCGAACTTGAGCGTCACGCCGAGTTCGCGGGCGCGCTCTTGCAGGATCAACAGCAGCGTGCGGCGCGAGCAGCCGCAGAAGCCGTTGCCGCCGACGCGGTGCACGGTGCCGCGGAAATGCACGGCGATATCGTCCCAATAAGCGAATTCCTGCGTGATGCGGCGATAGCTCGGCGGATCGTACTTCTCGAAATTGTCCAGCGTCGCGTCCGAGAACACCACGCCGAAGCCGAAAGTGTCGTCGGCGCGGTTGCGCTCATAGACGGTGATCTCGGCCTGCGGCCGCTGTTTCTTCAGGAGGATCGCGGCGTAGAGACCGGCCGGTCCGCCGCCGATTATCGCGACCTTCATCTATCGCCTCCGAAACAGGCTGTCGGGCTAGTCCGGAATTATTTTAAGCCTAAAATAATTTCCGGGCAAGGGGCTCTTTGTCCCACACACTCCGCCCTCATCCTGAGGAGCGGCCTCTCGGCCGCGTCTCGAAGGATGGGCTACGGACCTGCATGGTTCGAGACGCCGCTAAAGCGGCTCCTCACCATGAGGGGATAGATGGCCCTCAATTCCCCTGAAACACCGGGGTTCGCTTGTTCGAGAATGCCTCGAACGCCCGCGCAAAATCCTCCGTGGTCATGCAGAGCGCTTGGGCCACGGCTTCGGCCTCGATCGCCTCCTCCACCGACATCGCCCATTCCATTGCCAGCATGCGCTTGGTCATGGTGTTGGCGAAGGTCGGGCCTTCGGCGATCTGCTTGGCCAGAAGCTGCGCCTGCGCCAGCACCTGCTCCGGCGTGACGATCCTGGAGAAGAAGCCCCATTTTTCGCCCTCCTCCGCGGTCATGAAGCGGCCGGTATAGAGCAGTTCCGAGGCCCGCGATTGGCCGATGATGCGCGGCAGGATCGCGCAGGCGCCCATGTCGCAGCCGGCGAGACCGACCTTGTTGAACAGGAACGCGACCTTGGCGCCGGTCGCAGCCAGACGCAGGTCGGATGCCATCGCGATGATCGCGCCGGCGCCGGCGCAGATACCTTCGACGGCAGCCACGATCGGCTGCGGACACGCCCGCATCGCCTTCACGAGATCGCCGGTCATCCGGGTAAAGGAGGTGACGCCCTTGGTGTCCATTTGAATCAAGGGACCGATGATCTCGAACACGTCGCCGCCGGACGAAAAATTGCCGCCGGCGCCGGTCACGACGATGGTTTTGACTTCATCGTCCATCGCGCAGGCGCGGAAGAAATCGGTCAGCTCGCGGTAGCTTTCGAAAGTCAGCGGGTTCTTTCGCTCCGGACGATTGAGCGTCACCGTGGCGACGCGATCGACGACGGCCAGCACGAAATGTTTCGGCGAGTAATCCGCCAGCGGCAGCGTGACGGGGTTGGCAGGCTTGCTCATGGGATCTCCCTGAATTGCATTGTTGGCCGGTCAGATCTCACCGCCGGCGACCGCGATGGCCTGCCCCGTGATGGCGCCGGCGCCTTCGCCGCAGAGCCACAGCACGGCATCGGCCACTTCCGATGGCGCGACGAGGCGTCCCTGCGGATTGTGTTTTGCCAGTTCCGCGATCGCCTGCTCGCGGCTGCGGCCGGTCTTCTTGATGATGTTGTCGACCGAACCTTCCACGAGATCGGTTTCGGTGAAGCCGGGACAGACCGCGTTGACGGTGACGCCGCTCTTTGCCGTCTCCAGCGCCAGCGAACGGACCAGGCCGATCACCGCATGCTTGGCCGCACTATAGGCCGAGACATAGGCGTAGCCCTTCAGGCCGGCGGTCGATGCAACCGCGATAATACGGCCGCGCCGGCGCTCCAGCATCCCGGGCAACACGGCTTGCGTGGCGTGGACGACGCCCATGAAATTGACGTCCATCATTCGCTGGAACAGCGCCGCATCCGAACGGCCGAACGGCGCGGACTCCGCCGCGCCGGCGTTGGCGATGAGGATATCGATCGGCTGCCGCGCGGCGGCATGCGCAATAGCTGACTTGATCGCGGCCTGATCGGCGACATCGGCGACGGCAGCGAACTGCGCCACGCCGGAGGCAACGGCTTCATCCAGCGTGGCACGGTTCCGGCCGACAACGGTTACCGCCGCCCCCGCTTCCGACAGCGCCGCCGCTATCGCCCGGCCGATGCCCCGCCCGCCACCGGTGACGAGCGCATGGGAGGAACGCGACAACAGAGACATCGGGCAGGCCTCCTGGATGATGTTTCAGGATATATTTTAAACTTCAAGCTTTTGCAAGGAAGGGGGAGCTGGATGCGCCTCCATGACGCCGAAGCAGGCCACAACACGAGACCGTCATCCCCGCGCAGGCGGGGATCCAGTACGCCGCGGCTTATCGGCTTAACCACTGACGTCTCTGGAATAATGAATCGTCCGCCGGAGCCTGTCATCGGGCGCGCATTCGCGCGACCCGTTGGCGCACGATGACACTTGAATATGAGGCGGCGATCTCGCGGCGCGTCGCGTCCGAGGCTGGTCTGAAACTTCCGCCCACCGCGCCCCACATTACCTGGCCGACGTCATCGAAGCCGACGCGGTCGGACCACGGTCCCGGGCCGCCGAAGGCGGTCGCCGTGGTCAGGATGATGTCCGGCTTGACCGCCTTCAGTGATTCATAATCGAGCTTCATCGCCCGCAGCGTCTGCGGCGGCAGATTGGCGACCACCACATCAGTCGTCGCGATCAGCCGGCGCATCACCTTCTGGCCGTGCGGCTTCATCGGATCGAGCGTGATGCATTTCTTGTTGCGGTTGACCTGCAGGAACAGCGCACCCTCGCCGCCTCGCCGACCGGCGCGACAAAGCGATCCTCGCTGCCGTCGCGCTTCTCCACGCGAATGACTTCCGCGCCGAATTCCGCCAGCAGGGTCGCGCAATAGGGTCCCGCGATATATCGCCCGAAATCGAGGACGCGGACGCCCTCCAGAACTCCCCCATCGATTAACCCCTTTACCTTACTGCCCGGTTGCGCCGAGCCTTCCAGCATGTTGATGAATGAACCGGACGACCATACAATCACTGATCCTCCCCGAACGGAACATCCCAGATGACTTCGACTGCACAACGGCCCTATCGCGGTGTCTTCCCCGTCGCTCCGACCATTTTCGACGATCGCGGCGAGCTCGATCTTGAAGGACAGCGCCGTTGCATCGATTTCATGATCGACGCCGGCTCGAACGGCCTCTGCATTCTGGCCAATTTCTCCGAGCAGTTCGTCCTGACCGATGCCGAACGCGAGAAGGTGATGCATACGGTGCTAGAGCACGTCGCCGGCCGCGTGCCGGTCATCGTGACAACGACGCATTTCGGCTCGCGCATCTGCGCCGAACGCAGCCGCCAGGCCCAGGATGCGGGCGCTGCGATGGTGATGATCATGCCGCCCTATCACGGCGCCACGTTCCGCGTGTCGGAGAAAGCCATTTTCGAATTCTATCGCACCGTCTCCGACGCCGTCGACATCCCGATCATGATCCAGGATGCTCCGGTCGCCGGGACGCCGCTTTCGGTCGACCTGTTGGCGCGCATGGCGCGAGAAATTTCCAACATCCGCTATTTCAAGGTCGAGGTGCCGATGGCGGCGGCGAAGCTGCGCGACCTCATCGCCGCCGGCGGCGACAGCATCGAAGGTCCCTGGGACGGCGAGGAAGCCATCACGTTGATGGCCGATCTCGATGCCGGTGCGACCGGCGCGATGACGGGCGGCGGCTATCCTGATGGCATAAGGCAGATCATCGATCCCTATCTGGCGGGGCGCCGCGACGAAGCGATGGCGGCCTATGCACGCTGGCTGCCGCTGATCAACTACGAGAACCGCCAGTGCGGGTTGCAGGCCGCCAAGATATTGATGAAGGAAGGCGGCGTGATCGGCTCGGAGGCGGTGCGTCACCCCCTGCAGAAGGTACACCCGGCGGCGCACGCCGGCCTCATCGAGATCGCCCGCCAGCTCGATCCCGTGGTGTTGCGCTGGGGACGGTAACAAATAGCCGTCATCGACCGGCACCGCCCTGCGGCAGGGCATAACCGGCTGCTCGTCGCGCCTTGACCGAGGAACGTCGCCGTTCTCTGCGCATTGAGGCGTAGAGACATGGGGACCGTTCGATATGAACAATGTGCGTCACCTGCACGAGACCAAGCCCGAGCCAGCCAAGGGCGAGGCGGACGCTTCGGCGCCCGCGGGCGATCAGGCCCGCGGCCGCCGCGCGGTGTCACCGTGGCAAATTCCCTGGAAGGGCTGGAAGGACATCCTGATCAGGACCTACCGGCAGGTCGGCGAAGACCGGCTTCTCGCGGTCGCCGCCGGCGTCGTCTTCTACGGCCTGCTTGCCCTGTTCCCGGCGATTACCGCCCTCGTCTCGTCCTACGCGCTGTTCGCCAAGGCAAGCACGATCAGCGACCACATGACGATGCTTGCCGGCATCCTGCCGGAGGGTGCGCTCGGCATCGTGAAGGATCAGGTAGATCGGGTGCTTGCCAAGGGCGACGTCAAGCTGGGTCTGGCGTTTGCCCTGTCCTTCCTCCTCGCCGTGTGGAGCGCCAATGGCGGCATCAAGGCCATCATCGATGCGCTCAACGTGGTCTATGACGAGGACGAGAAGCGCGGCTTTTTCAAGCTCAACGCGGTTTCGCTCGCGTTGACCTTTGGCGGACTGCTCGGCGTGCTCCTCGCCATCGGCTCCGTGATCGCGCTCCCGATCGTTCTGTCGACAATCGGACTTGGGGCCGTTACCGATGCCCTGTTTCGATTTGGACGGTGGCCCGTTCTGGTGCTGACGATGCTTGTGGGCCTCGCGGTGCTCTACCGGTTCGGACCAAGCCGCCGCTCGGCGCAATGGCGCTGGCTCAGCGTCGGCAGTGTATTTGCAACGCTGACATGGCTTGCCGGATCGGCCTTGCTATCATTCTACCTCGCCAATTACGCCAACTACGATGCGACATATGGCTCGCTCGGGGCTGCGATCGGCCTGATGATGTGGATGTGGATGTCGACGATCGTCGTGCTGCTCGGCGCTGAACTCAATGCGGAGATCGAACATCAGACCGCCGCCGATAGCACGGAGGGCGGAAACAAGCCGCTGGGCCGTCGCGGGGCGAAGATGGCCGACACGATCGGCGAAGCGAAATCGTAAGCAGCGTAAACGGAATGTTCCTGTTTTTCTCGAGCAGGCTCGGATGTCTTGGTTCGCTGTTACTTTCAGCCGCTGTGACCATCGGCCTGCTTTTCGCCTTCGGCGTTCTCCGTTTCTAGTTTTCGGGAAACGCTGAACTGGAAATCAGCATTCCAAACACCTACATCAAGTGCCCGCAGACCGCCCCCGATCGATTCCCCGCCGTGAAAAGATATCTCCTGATTCTTGTTCTCCTCGTGCTCGTCCCCATGGCTGTTTCCGCCGTGAAATATCTGCTCGGCGAGCGGCGTGGGAACTGGCAGACGGCCGACCGGTCGAGTGCCGGGCTTCTTCCCAAAGCCTCCGAGCATGCCGATGCCGTCATCAGGGTCTTCGCGGCGAGAACGGTACGCTGGCGCGGGATATTCGCGGTTCACACCTGGATCGTCGTGAAGGAGCGCGGCGCCAGCCGCTATAGCCGATATGACTACACGGCCTGGGGTGAACCGATCCGGATCGACGGATTCCAGGCTGACGGCCGCTGGTTTGGCGCGGTCCCGGAAACGGTCGTCAGCGTCGACGGTCCGAAGGCGGAAGCGCTGATTCCCAAAATCCGCTCGGTGATCGAGACTTACAAGTTTCGAGCCAATGGAGATTACAGCGCCTGGCCCGGTCCGAACTCCAACACGTTCATCCAGGCGATACTGGATGCCGTTCCGGAACTTGAAGCGGTGTTGCCGCCGACGGCGATCGGCAAGGATTATCCTTACCATGGCAATTGGCTCGGCTTCACGCCGTCGCGCACCGGCGTTTTTGCTTCGCTCGGAGGTTATCTTGGGCTGACGGTCGGATGGATCGAAGGATTCGAGCTCAATCTCTTCGGCGGCGTCCTCGGCTTTGACATCCGCCGCCCCGCATTGAAATTGCCCGCTGTCGGCCGGCTCGGGGTGCCGGTTGGTCCGTGATAGCGGTATCGACCATAGCGAGGGATTGCCTAGATTGCCTGCCTGCCGCCATTCAGTGTTTGCGAGGAGATGTAGGTCAGTTCGGACGCACTCTCACCGGCGATTCACTGGTTTATCCTGACAATCACACCTTCATTCGGCCTCAGATGCGTCGGACCCTCGATCTTGCCTGGCTCACGGTCGAGGTAAGTTGATATTAGTGTGACGCCGCGGCCCTGCCATTCCCACAATCGCGGCTCCCTGCAGAGATTGAGAGCGACCACGATCTCGGCTTTGCCCAGGGCGCGTGCGAACCAGAACACGTCGTTGTGCGACCGCCGCGGCCGGTACTCACCATGCAGCAGGCAGGGCTCGGTGCGCCGCAAGGCGATCAGTTCACGGTAGAGGTTCAGCAATGATCGCGCGTCGCACCGTTGTCCCTCAATGTTGCGCGAACGATCTTCGCTGAGCGGCAGCCAAGGCTCACCGGTGGTGAACCCACCGCGCTCGGTATTATGCCAGCGCAGCGGCGCGCGCTCGGGATCGCGGTTGAGACCAAATCCCTTCACCAGTTTTTCGAACGGGTCGCGAACTCTGTCGGGCGGAATCTTCACCTGCTCCGATCCGATCTCGTCGCCGGCAAACAAAAACGGCGTGCCACGGATCGTCATCAAGAGCATTGCGAGAATTCTCGACTGCGCCTCGCCAAGTTTGGTCGCCACGCGGTGCTTGTCGTGACCCCCGATCACGAAGTCGGGCCAGGCGCCATCCGGGATCGCATTGAAATAGGCATCGATCGTCGCCTGTAGCGCAATTGCATTCCATTGAGTATCCAGAAGGGCGAAGTTGAGGGGCAGATGTAGCCGCGGCTTGCTGTTGCCGTAGAAGTGACCGATGCGGTCCGTCTTGCCCTGCACCTCGCCGCACAGCAGCCGCTCGTCGTATTCGTCGAGAACGCCCCTTACGTATTCGAGGCAACGCATGGCTTCGGGCCGGTCGTCGGTGAAGACAGGCATGTATTTTTGCGGCGGCGGCGTGGTGTCGTCAGCTTCGGGATCGGGGGGATTGTCGCGCAGAAGCTCGTCCTTGATCAGCACCGCGCTGGCATCGACGCGAAACCCGTCGACGCCGCGATCGAGCCAGAAGCGCATGGTATCGGCCATGGCTTGGTGAACCTGTTCGTTCCGCCAGTTCAGGTCGGGCTGGCTGGTCAAGAACGAGTGGTAATAGAACTGTCGGCGCGGCTCGCACCATTCCCAGGCGCTGCCGCCGAACCGGCTGAGCCAGTTGTTCGGCGGCCCGCCATTGGGAGCTGCTTCCGCCCATACGTACCAATCGGCCTTCGGATTATCCCGGGAGGTGCGGCTCTCCTGAAACCAGGCATGCTGGTCGGACGTGTGGTTGGGCACGAAATCGAGAATGAGCTTGATGCCATCCTTGTGCAGGGCATGTAACACACGTTCGAAATCTTCCATCGTGCCGTAGCGCGGATCGACAGCGCAAAAATCTGAAATGTCGTAACCAAAGTCGTGATCGGGACTTTTGTAGATCGGGGTCAGCCATACGGCGCCGACACCGAGCCATTTGAGATAATCGATCCGTTGCAACAGACCCGGAAGATCGCCATAGCCATCACCGTTGCTGTCTTGAAATGAAATGGCTGCGATTTCGTAGATGACGGCGTTGCGCCACCAAGCCGTCGATGTTTCCTTTGCACTCACGCGCCCAGCTAGCTCCTTTTGGTTAGGCGGATGCCTCACGTGAGTTCCAAACGTCCGCTGGATGCGGTGGTTCCTAACGGCTCGGCAGATCGATGACGAGCCCCTCATCACCAGTAAGCGTGACGGTGCCCGGAATCAGATCTCCGTCCCGCTTCGCCTCAGTTGAAACCAGGATCCTCGCATGCGCGTCCTCCTCCAGCTTCAGGGCCTGCGGGCGGTCGGTCAGATTCAAGACGACGAGAAGCCTGCTGTCATTGAACTCCCGGTAATAGGCCAACAAATCCTCGTCGACGACATATGGCCGATACGAGCCAACCGACAGCGCCGGCGTTTGCTTGCGCAGGTGCAGGAGGCGACGATAGAGATTCAGGATCGAACGGGCGTCCTCACGCAGCGTCGCGACATTGTTCGACCGCCAACCGTCCGCCAGCGGCAGCCACGGATCGACCCTGCTGAAGCCGGCATGCTCGCTCGCGTCCCACTGCATCGGCGTGCGGGCGCCGTCGCGGCCGACCCCGATTCCTGGCACGTTGCGCTCGAAGGGGTCGCGCACGCGGTCGCGGGGAATGTCGACCTGAGGCATTCCCAGTTCATCGCCGTAATAGATGGTTGGCGTGCCTCTTAGGGTCAGCAACAACATGGCGGCGGTGGCGGCCTGCCGTCGCCCCACCCTGCTGGCAATACGCGGTCGGTCATGATTGCCGAGCACCCAGTTCGGCCATCCACCTTTGGGCAGAGCCTCTTCATATTCGGTGATCAGCGCCTGGATGTGCTTTGCGTCCCAGCGCGCATTGAGCAACGCGAAATTGAACGGCAGGTGCACCCCGCCGAGATCCCTGCCGTAATAGGCGACCAGGCGCTCGACCGGCAGGTATATCTCGCCGATCAGCAGACGATCCGGAAACTCATCGACCGTCCGGCGCAACATCGCGACGACATCGTGCACCTCCGGCAGGTCGGTGGTGTAGAGCGGGATCAGCGCTTCATGCGGCGGCCTGCCGTCCCGATGATTCGGGTTGAGCGGATTGTCGCGGCACTGTTCGTCCTTGATCAGGTGCCAGATCACGTCGACGCGGAAGCCGTCGACGTCCTTTTGCATCCAGAAGCGAAGCACATCCTGCATGGCCGCCACGACTTCCGGATTTCGCCAGTTGAGGTCGGGCTGGGAATTCAGAAACGCATGATAGTAGTACTGGCCGGTGGCGGGATCGAACTGCCAGGCGCTGCCGCCGAAGTCGGACATCCAGTTGTTGGGCGGACCGCCATCAGGGGCTGGGTCACGCCAGATGTACCAATCGCGCTTCGGACTGTTGCGCGACGCGCGGCTTTCGACAAACCACGCATGCTGGTCGGAAGAATGGTTCGGGACAAAGTCCAGGATCACCTTGATGCCGCGCGCATGCGCTTGTGCAATCAGCCGCTCGAAATCCGCCATGGTGCCGAAGATCGGATCGATATCGACATAGTCGGCGATGTCGTAGCCGAAATCTTTCATCGGCGAACGGAAGATCGGCGAAATCCAGATCGCATCGACGCCGAGATCGACCAGATAGGGCAGCCTTTGGCTGATGCCCTTGAGATCGCCTACGCCATCGTCATTGCTGTCCTGAAAGGACCTTGGATAGATCTGATAGATGACGGCGGATTCCCACCACGGCCTCGATCCATTCATGGCTGTCGATCATTCCGATGCAAGGACCACAAAGGCGGATCGCGATGAACAATGTTGCCGAAGGATGGCGAAATCTTCATGACTGCGGACCGCGGCGTTTCGCGACAACAATTCGTCGGGATAGCTCAGGTTCCGAGCCACCTAACCGGATGCAAACGCTGGAACCTTCGTTTCGGTCAGACGTAAGAATCACGGAGGACCGACATGACCGATCAACAGACCTTTGCCTTGCTGCTGGGCGAGGCAGCGATGGCCGTTTGGGGCGATATGCCGCGCGACATCCAGGAAGCGTTATTCGAGACCGCGATGCGCGAGCGCGAGGACCTGCGCCATGGCCTCGCTTGCCTGCTGCATGAGCGTCATCCCAGAACCCAACATCCGGCGAAACCGGCGTGACGGCGGGTGAACCCTAATCCGCGAACGCGACATCCGCGATCACGGGAAGATGGTCCGAATAGGCGCAGGCCTTGCGATCGGTCCAGGCCGAACGGATCGTCAGATCGCGCGAGGCGTAGATCCGGTCGAGCCGCATCATCGGCAAGCGCGACGGAAATGTCCTGAGCCGCGTTCGCACCGGGCAAATCCGCGCCAGCACCCCACGTACCGACTTCACCCAGAACCAGTCGTTGAAATCGCCAATTACGAGGGTCCTTGTCGGCTGCACCAGGTCGGCCAGGGCATGCGCCTGGGCGTGCCGTTCATGGATGCTCAAGCCGAGATGCGTGGCAATGACGCTGACGTCCCCCAGGCGGGACACGATGCGCGCGGCGATCGCCCGGCGCGGCTCGCGCTCCTGATACGAGACATCGGAGATTGTCGGCGGCTCGGCGAAGGGCCAGCGGCTGAGCAGCACCTGCCCGTAGTCGCCGTCTTCCGTGACGATCGACCGCGCGTCGACGCTGTGGCCGCCGACCGCTTTTGCCAGCAGGGCAAAGGGATCATCGGTCCGTCCGCGCGAGTCGACCTCCTGCAGCGCGACGATGTCGGGCGCCCAGTGCCGGATGACGGAACAGACGCCGTCGACATCGAATCTCGGGTTGAGATGGAAGATGCCATGGACGTTCCACGTCATGATGCGCAGCGTCGCCGTCACGTTCTTCGTCCCGCCATCCACGTCACCAGGAACTGCACGCCTAGGCACAGCGCAATCCAGGCGAGGATCGCCAGCGCCAATAATACCGCGTTGGTCCACGAGGCATTGCGCGCGAGATCCGCGATCTGCGCGCCGAGCGCAGCCATCACCGCGATGCCTGGCGTCATGCCCAGCACGGTGCCGAGCAGGAAATCGCGCAGGCTCAGCTTGCTGGCGCCCGCCACCACGTTCACGATCGAGAACGGTGCGATCGGCACCATCCGGATCATCGCCACCGCAACGACGCCCTTGCCGATGATGCGGCTCTGAACCCGGGCGGCCCGGCGACCTAACAGCCGCTGCAAGCGCGCCTGGCCCAGCACGCGGCCGATCGAAAACAGCGTGAGCGCGCTCAGCAGCACGCCGACGCCGGCGCTGAAGAAGCCCATCCACGGCCCAAGCGCCGCCGACGTCGCCGCGATCAACACCAGCACCGGAAACACCACGAGCCCGCCAAGGACGAAGGCGGCGATTGCAAACAGCGGCGCAAAGTGCGACCCCGCGGGCTGCGAAATGATCGAGGAAACGAAGCCGACGTCAGCGAAATCGCGCAGCGACGTGTACTGCCAGGCGAGCGCGAGGCCAGCGAGCGCCGCGGCGAGGCCTGATACGGCCAAGATCGTTCTTGGCGTCCACATGCGATTGGCGGCGCGGTCGAGGTGCAGCGGCTCCCTGGGATCGGCGACGGGCTGCACCATGATGGCCATGCCGCCGACTGACGCGGCGGGATCGATCGGCTGCAGCGATTTCGCGGCGTCGCTCTCCGCCAGGCGATCGAGAAATCCGAACAGGTCGGCTTCGTTGCGCGCGATCTCACGTTCATCGACGCCGCAGAAATGCCCGATCAACTGGCGGCGAAGCCGCGCGATATATTTGCGGTGCGTTTCAGATGTCGCCTCGAAGGCGAGATCGCATTCGGTGTCGGCGCCCATCGAGCGATTGTTGAGGTTGGCCGAACCGACGCGCAGGATGTGATCATCGACGATCATCACCTTGCTGTGCACCATGACGACGGCATTCTTCTCCGGCCCTCGCGTCGATGGATAGAGAAAGCGGACCCGGTCCATGACACCAGCCGCCACGAAGTGCCCGATGAAGCCGCCGCGGCCGCTCTGCATCGCCTGCGATTCGAACCAGGACGAATGCATCTTCGGCGTCACGATCAGGACGCGAAGCTGCGGCACGTCCAGCAACCGCTGCGTCAGGAGGCGCGCGATGTCGGTGGCGCTGGTGAACTGGTTCTCGATATAGATGAAGCGGTCGGCCGCATTGATGGAGGCCTCGAACAGCCGCGCGACCTCGTTCACCCCGCCGGCACTCGCCGTTGCGATCTCGGTCCGGGCGATGCCCGCGGTCATGCCGCGGCACTGCACCGCCACCGAGGCCGGCCAGCGATCGCCGGCGACCGGAGCGGTTGTTGCGACCGTGCAGCCGGCGCTCCGCCACCTGTTCTCGGCCACCTCGGTCAGGCTGGCCGCAATCTCGCCATCCACCATGCACTGCACGTCGTGAAACGGCGGATAGGGCTTGCCGTCGGGATCGGTGCGCAGCGGATGCTTGGCTTCGTGGGCGCTGGTGTCCCAGCGCCGGATGGTGAGGTCGAGACCGCCGACAAAGGCAAGCGCGCCATCGATGACGACGATCTTCTGGTGCTGCGCCGAGCCCAGGGGAAGGCTGGAGTCGAAACAGAAACAAAGCCGGCCCGATGCGTCCGCCGTGAATTTGGTGACCGAATTCCATTCCCGTTCCGCCGCGTAGAGCGCCGGAAAATTCCAGATCAGGATGTTGATCTGCAGGTCAGGCTTCTCGCGCAGCAGCGCCTTGAGAAACGCACCGAGTTGTTCCGGATAACCATCCTCGGCACGCCCAGAAGGCCCGACGAAGCGGGTCTCGCTGTGGATGTCCCAGCCGATGATATAGACCTGCCGCGTCGCGCGCAGCAGCGCCTCCCGCAAAGCGGCGAAATAAGCGGCTGCATCGTTGAGAATTGCCAGCCGCCCCGCCTTGCATCTTCTCCAGACGGTTTCGCCCGGGATGAGGATGGATGAGCTTTGCAGCAGGCGGCACCTCGGCGACAGAAGACAAGCGGGATCACGAACGAATGTTCGCCCGACGACAATTCAACGCTTGGCAGGCCTGACAGTTCCAGCCAGGCGGAACTTGCCGCCTTCCCCACCGCTTTCGGCGCGTCGTCGAATTGCTGGGGACACGCTAGCGGTTGCTTCTATCGGCGAGAACCGGGGACATAGCGTTCCGGACCAGGCACTTCCTTCTCAACTGCAGGCTCAATATAGCTGATGTGCAGCGATGTCGGCGATTTGAAGCCGTCGAACATGACGCGGACGGTGCTGCGATAACGGCCCGAGCCGATGACAACCCCTTCCCGGCCGGCAAGATTCGGACATCGCGCGGCTCCGAGCGCGCTCATTCTGATGCGGGTCCGTTCAGGCAGTGAAGGCTGTTGGTCGGGCGGCGTCTTTGGCGGCCTCGTCGTCGGGCCGGGTGCTTTTGCAGGATTCATTTGCGCGCCCGGCGATGAAATACGTTCGGTCTCGACTGCACGACAAGATATTCACCGACCGGATCGCCTAGCGCTCCCGGAATGCACGCGTCATGCTGTCGTGGATCGGTTTGACGAGGTACTGGAAGAAGGTCCGTTCCGACGTCTTGATGTAGACCTCGGCCGGCATGCCCGGCGTCGGGCTGAAGTTCGGGACGTTCCGGCTCTCCTCGCGGTTGAGCTTGACGCGGACGAGATAGATGTCGGTCGGCCCGACCTGCTGGGACTTCTTTTCGTCAGCCAGCGTATCGGCCGACAGGTACACGACGTCGCCGGAGACCATCGGCGTGATGCGCTGGTTCAACGCGGTCAGCCGCACCATCGCGGTCTGCCCGTGCTTGACATGGTCGATATCCTGCGGCCGCAATCGCGCCTCGATGATGAGCTCGTCCTTCAGCGGCAACAGCTCCATGATGTTCTTGCCGGCCTCGACGACGCCACCCCGCGTGTGATAGCGCAGCTTCACCACAACACCGCTGACCGGCGCCGTGACGCGGATACGATCGAGCACGCCCTTGGCGCTCAACATCCGCTCGCGGACGTCGGCCAGTTCGCCCCGCACCTCGTGCATCTGTTCGACCGCGGTCTTGATCGCGGTCTTGCGCACGCCGTTGATCTGCTCGACCGCGCGGGCAATGCGTTCCTTGGCATCGCCGATGTCGCCCATGATGCGGCCCACTTCGCCTTCCAAATTGGCCTTCGACCGCTGCAGCACCATCAGCTCGGGCTTGCGCACCAGGCCGGCCTGTACCAGCTTGTCCTTGGTGACGATTTCCTCGTCGAGCAGAACGATCTGACGGTGGACCGCCTCGAGCTGCACCCGAGATCCGCGGATACGCTCCTCCAGGGCGTTGATGCTCTCGCGGATGCTCTTGATGTCGCTGTTGAGATTGTTGCGGCGCGCCGCAAACGTCATCTGCTGGCTGTCGACGATTTCCTTCACCTCGGACGAGTTCGCAAGCCAGTGGCCGATCTCGGCCGGCCACGTGACGTCGTTTTCCTCTTTTGTCTCGGCCTGCAGCCTCGCATCGATGGCTGTCAGGCGGATTCGCCGCAGGAACAGCCGCTGCAGCTCCGCGCGCGCCGCGGTGTCGTCAAGCTCAAGCAAGGTTTGTCCAGCTTCCACCGTGTCGCCCTCGCGTACGTAGATTTCGCGGATCATGCCGCCTTCCAGATGCTGAATGATCTTGTTTTGCCCGGTAACGACGAATACGCCGGAAGCGACCACGGCGCCGGCAATCGGCGCCATGTTGCCCCAGACTCCGAATCCCATCAGCACCACCGCCATGATCAGCGCGCCGGCAACGGTCGGCAGCTTGGTCGATCGCGGCAGCGAATCGTACCAGGTGCCATCGGATTTGGCGGCGCGCTCCGCAATTTTCCTGTTGGCCATCGTGCAACCTCGTTCCTGTCAAACCCGCCCGGCGCCGCTCAATTCAACGAAGGCGGACCGTCCGGTCCGGTCGGGGTACTGTTCGGCTTGCGTCCGGTAATCATCGGAATGATCTCGTCGCGGCTGCCGAAGGCCTGCACCGCGCCCTGATGCAGGATCATGATCTTGTCGACGCTCATCAGCAGCGCCGCGCGCTGGGTGATCGTCACCACCGTGATCTGCTTTTCCTTGGCGCGCAGCAGCGCCTTGGCAAGCGCCCGCTCGCCATTGGCGTCGAGATTCGAATTCGGCTCATCGAGCACGAGCAGGCGGGGATTGCCGAAGAACGCGCGCGCCAGCCCGATCCGCTGCCGCTGGCCGCCGGACAGCGGACTTCCGTCCATGCCGACGACGGTCTCATAGCCTTGTGCAAAGCTCGAGATCATCTCATGCACATCGGCGATCTCGGCGGCATCGAACACATCCTCGTCGCGTGCGTCGTCGCGCATGCGGCCGATATTCGCCTTGATGGTTGCCGGGAACAGTTGGACGTCCTGCGGCAGGTAGCCGACGCTCTCGCCGAACTGGCGCGGGTCCCAGTTGCGCAGGTCCATCATGTCGAGCCTCACGCTGCCGGCGGTCGGGATGATCGATCCGACCAGCATGCGAGCCAGCATGGTTTTGCCCGTGCCTGAGTCTCCGACGATGGCAAGCGATTCCCCGGGTTTCAATTGAAAGCTGATGCCGTTCAGGATCACCTTCTTGTTCGGCGGCGGCACGTAGAGAATGCGTTCGACATTGAGATATCCGGCTGGACGCGGCAGGCGAAGCCGCTCCAGGTTGAGCGGCGAGTTCAACAGCAGCGCCTTGACGCGGGCATAGGCCGAACGCGCCTGCACGAAGTTTCGCCAACCTTCGATCGTGCCCTCCAGCGGCGCCAGCGCGCGGCTTGCGACGATCGAAGCCGCGATCACCATGCCGCTGGTAATCTGGCTTTCCAGCGCCAGCCACGCGCCCCAGCCCAGGATCGCGATCTGGGTGCACAACCGCAGGAACTTCGACAGGCCCGTCATCAGGATATTGCGGTCCTGCCCGATCACCTGCGCTTTCAGGGATTCCACGGTCTCGCGGCCCCATACCACGACGCCTTCCGGAATCATGCCCATCGCATTGATGACCTGGGCGTTGCGGGCCATCGATTCAGCCTGCAGATTGGCCCTCGTGCCGTAATTATTGGCCTGGTTGAACGGGAGCGCCGTAACTCGCTGGTTCAACAGCGCCACGACGACCAGCGCGACGCCTGATCCCAGCACGATGAATCCGAGATGCGGGTGGATCAGGAACACCACGGCAAAATAGACCGGCGCCACCGGCGTATCGAACATCGTCAGCAGCACCGGACCGGTAATGAACGCGCGCAGGTGCTGCAGGTCCGCCAATGTCTGGAATTCGCGGCTGGATCCGCTCTGCGCGGCCTTGGCGGCAGCACTCAGGACCGGACCGCCCAATCGTGCCTCGGTTTCGACCGCAACCCGCATCAGGATGATGCGGCGCATCATGTCCATCAGCACATGCGCCCCGATCGCGATGACCACGATGATGGTGAGCATCACCAGCGTGTCCGTGCTGCGGCTGGTCATCACGCGATCGGACATGTTGAACAGGTAGATTGGAATCGCGAGCACCAGGAGGTTGACCGCAACCGAGAACAATCCAACGGTCACCAGGTTGCGGCGAGCGTTCGCCAGACCGCTGCCGAGCACGTCCCTGAATTCATTGTCGCTGGAACGCTTGTGCAGTGGCGGCGAATTACCGCCACCGCCGCCTCCACCCCTGCCGCCTGAGGAGCCGCCACCGTTCTTGTCACCTCCGGTGCGGAGCGGCGGCGCCGGAACCGCCTGCTCGATCACGACGGTAGATCCCGGCGCCGGCGTCTTGGCTTCCGCCCGCGCCTCGGTTCTGGCCTCGGGCTTGGCCACCGTCTTGGCCTCTGTCTTGGCCACCTTCCGCAGGAATGGCTCGGCCGACCGTGGCTCGGCGATCCTGGGCGCAGTGCTGGCTTCGGCCGAAACACCCTTCTCGTCGGCAAATTTGACGAGCGAATCTCCGACACGCGAAGGCGGCGGATCAAACCACGGGCGAAGCGGAATTATCTTGGCGGCGCTCGCCGTTGCTTCGTCATGCTGAGTAAGGCGCAAGCTCCCGGCGTTGCCTGAACGATCATCCCAGCCCCACATCTGAAAACTCTCCTGCAACTGAAATAAACAAAGCGCCTGCTCATGCCGCTAGTGCAGCACGCTCGCCATCGGGTCTGCCTGCACTGAATTGACGATCGCCGCCGGCGGCGGGCTCGTCGTATCCTGGGCATCGTCCACGAAAGCAATCAGTTCGGTCACCAGCGCATT
This sequence comes from Bradyrhizobium archetypum, assembly GCF_013114835.1. GTDB lineage: Bacteria > Pseudomonadota > Alphaproteobacteria > Rhizobiales > Xanthobacteraceae > Bradyrhizobium > Bradyrhizobium archetypum. The sequence goes on from NZ_JAAVLW010000001.1 coordinate 776,686, forward strand.
GGCATCGGCGTTGACGTCGCTATCGGACGCCGTCGGCACCAGGTTGGCCTGCACCAGAATGGAATCGGTGTAGATCTGACCCTCGACGTAGGTGGCGTCAGGATTGAGATCGACGATGGCAGCGTCGTTGGCCAGTTCGTTGCCGCCGGTGGTAACCAACTGCGTCACGGCCCCATCGGGATCAAGCGCCATCAGGTCGGCGAGCGGCTGGTTCTGAAGCTGATACATCACATCAACGTCGGAAGTGATGTTGGTCTGCCAGATCGCATTGATGTCGTAATAGTCTCCGGTGATGTAGAGCACCTTCAGGGGGCCGCCATGGCCGATAAGGGCGCTGGCCAGTTCGGGATCGAGCGATGTCAAGCCGGCGGCAATCAAGCTTTGGATCAGCTCGAGATTGCCAGGCATCTCGTCGAAAGTATCGCCGCCATAGTTTGCAACCGCGGCTTCGTTCGACAGGCTGTTGCCGCCCGAACTCGCTGATTGAAACGGCTCGACGCCGTCGGCCGCCATCGCAATATTGTCGTCATCCAGCAGGATGTTGTTTTGAAAGATCACGTTCAGGCCGTGATAGCCGCCCTTGATGATGATCAGGTCGTATTGAATGCTGCCGTCATAGATCAGGGACAGATTGCCTTGTTGATTGTGGCCGCCGACGAGGTTGTAATGGCTGCTGCTGACCTGCATTGCCACATCGTTGTCGGAGAGACAGTTGACCTGGGCTACCGCGTGAACACTGTAATAGTCACCGTCGACGACGTCGATGACCCAGTTCGGGCCGGCCATCCGGGCCGCGAAGCCGTCGTAGATGCTGGGGTTCTGGGCGAAATCGGCGATGTTGGTGGCGACGTTCGCGTTGTCACTAGTTAACGACGGCGCGCGGCTGCCGCCCGATACGCTGACCTCGTCATTGTCGACGATGATGTTGGTCTGGAAGATGGCGTTGGTCTTGAAGTAATCGCCCATCACCAGCATGGTGCGGGCAGCCTCACCGATATCGACGATCAGCGCCCCGTTGACACTGAGGTTGCCGCCCATCGAGGCCCACTGGCCGATGCCATCGCCGGTATCCGGCAACTTTTCGACCGGCGCCGTCGACTCCGCTGGCCGCTGCTGCAGCTCGCCATTGACATAGTAGCCGGGGATAACCGAGTTCGCATCCGGCGTACCGCCGCGCGCGGCCCAGGCCGCGTCGTGCGCGATCAGGAAATCCGTCGCGCCGCCATCGGTTTGCGGCATCTGCCAGTCGGCAGGAATCTCTGCATTCGCGTCGGCCGCCAATTGCTCAACGACGGCCATCGCATCGCCGTTGAGGTGCGCGATCAGCGGTGCAACGACCAACGCATCCGCCGGCAGATTGACGTCGTCATCGTGCATGAAATTGTACTGGTGAACCGTCAGTTGGGTCTGCTCGCCGCCTTCCTGATATTTCACCCTGACGTGATGCTCGGCACCCCCTCCTCCGCCCCCGCCAGGCGGTTTCGGCAGCGGCCCGTTCGGTGCCTGCGAACGCGGAAAGAAATCGAAATCGTCGTCCTGCGGGCCGTGGAGCAGCTTAAGCGGGCGGCCGCGAACGAAATGAATAGGATCGTCCGGCATCAGTTCCGGCACCGGGCCCGCCGCGGTTTCCATGTCGTCGGGAGCGACACGATAACTGTAGTTCGGCCGCAGCGTCGTGTAGTCGTCAGATGGACGAGGTGCGAGACTTTCATCGAACTCGACGCGGTCCCGGGCGATGTCGTGGAAGATCCGAAAATAGCCTGCAAAGTGGGAAATAATTTCAACGACGCTCGCTGACGCCATGGGAACCTCCCGTCGCCGTGGAGTACTGAAGCCGCCATAGGCCTCCGTTCTCCCCGGCGATCGCAGCGACTGAAATGAAAATGACTGGAAGAAAAATCCGCGCGGCTAACGCCGCGCGGATCGAACGCGAAACTAGCCGATATCGTTGTCCGTCAGATTATCGCCGGCGGCCTGAATGCTGACGCTGTTGAACTGGATGTTAGCACCCAGCGTGATGTTCTGGTCGAATGCAGACTGGTTGAGAACTGCATCGGCACTGGAAGCGACGTTTGCACGGTCGCCAATATTGTCGGTATCGATCCTTGACGTTCCGCCCTCGATCTTGGCGTCCATGTCGAAGCCGGCACCCGGGTTGCACCATGATCCGCCGCCGCCGCCATCGTAGCTGGCAGAAGAGCTGTTGGTGTCCTGATCGAGCAGGTTGTTGACCTGATCAATATTGAACTGGTTGCCATCGCCCATCGTCTGGGTGACCACGTCGGGCATCACGACAGAGCCGTGCGTGGTGAAGTGAGTGAGATCGATGACCGGAGTGCTCAGGCCGTCAGTGTCGAGTTCAAGGTCGACCTTTACGTCGACACAAACGTCGACCTTGTTCTCGACCGTGTTCTCGATCTTATTTTCGATATCGTTGTCGACCCTGTTGTCGACGTCGTTGTCAACCTCGTTGTCGACCTCGTTCTTGTTCTCATTGAAGTTCAGGTTGCCGTTCAGGTTTCCGTTGCCGTTCAGGTTGCCGTTGGCATTCCAGTTGTCGTTGCTGCTGTTGGATTCCAGCGACTGGACCGCGGTCTGGTATTGCCCCTGACCCTGGCCCTGGCCTTGCAACTGGCCTTGGCCCTGACCCTGCAACTGAGCCTGAAGATTGGCCTGCGCCTGCAGTTGGTCTTGCTCCTGGTCCTGATCCTGATGCTTGGGATCCCACTTCGGCTTTGGATACACCATGACGCGCTCCTGCGGTTGGAGCATCGCGGGCGGGCGGAGATCGCTGATCTTCTAAGTCTGCGGTCTTCGATACGCGGCGGTGCTCTTTACGTCGGTTCTTCCGACCGCCGGCACCTCGCGTTATTGCGGAGGCCGGCGCGGCCAGAATGCCGCCACAGCTTCGCCAACAACATGCACGCATTGGATGCAGCGCCGTATCTTGCGATATCAACCATCGATGCGAGCGGCACTCGCTAATATTTCTGCGTTGGAATGAAGAGGGGCGGAACGAGGCCGGCCCCGCCCGTCGTCGTCCCGCATCAAGCTGCGTCGAGCGGAACGGCTTTCGGCTGCACGCCATGAACATGCGCTTCGAGCCGCGGCAGCAGATCCCAGATCTCACGGTTGATTTTCGTCATTTCGTTGGTCGTCCGCAGCATCTCCTGCAGACGGCTTTCGTCCAGCGCCTTTATCTCTCCGAATCTCAGGCTCGACCGTGTTTCCATGAGCCGCATCGACTGCGTATGGGTGATGGCGCCCGAGGAATCGAAAATGAACATGCAATGATTCAGCTCGTTGCGAACCTTGGTCGATTCCGAGAAGCGTTCGATCAGAGTTGTCAGGTTCTTCGACAGAGCCTTGTCGCTGACCCTGATTTTGGCCAGCCGCTGGATCAGATCCAACCTCGCGCGCGTTGTGTTCAGCGTCGCGAACACGACTGCGGCGGAGGCCTCGTCCGTGCGCAAGAGAATCATCAATACGTAGATGAAAAGGCTTTCATTATTCGACCAACTGCAGATCAGGTTTCCCATCAGGGCGAGAATGAATGTGCGGCGATCCGCCGAGGCGGGAGCCGCGGCAGCGAGCATGTCGAAATCCGGTTTTGGCGGCAGCTTGCTGACAAACATGGCAATGTGTCCGGAAAATGCAGGCCGATCATTTGATCGTAACGGCTTCATGGCCAAAGACGCACATATCGAAAGATATAGCAGCGAACGTTGGGCGACCGCTGCTCTGCAAGCACGGCAACTAAAAATTGCTTGCCATCCTGCTGTAGTTCCATTGCTTTCGACGACCTCTTGAGGCTCGCACCGCTTGGCATTCCGTTTGAACCATAGTAAACTTTTATGCACAATTAAGATGCAAAGTGATCTGTTTCACATCGATTCCGATGAATCGGATGGAACCTATCGATAGTCATAGGACGAAAAGTCATAGGACGTAATGTGAGGGGCGCGTTATGTCAGTCCCGTTTCGGAAGACGGTTTTCCTTGTCGATGCGATGGCGTTCAGACGGGCTCGCGCAGAGAGCTTCTTAAGTCCGTGGGCTCGAAACGAAAGCGTCGAACTGATTTCGCTCGATCCTGACGAAGCTCACACAAAGCTTGTCGAGCGCGCCGTATGCGACATGCTGATTTACAGCGTCGGCGCTCCCTCTGCCCACGAGGTCTTCACCGAGATACAGGTATTGCATACGCTTCGCCGCGAGGCGGCACTGGCTATCGTCTCCGACGATGAACACCCCGCCACCGTTCTCGCCGCGATCCGTTGCGGAGCCCGGGGCTACTTCAGCAATTCCATGGCCCCCGAGCTTGCGTTGCATGCACTTTCGTTTGTCCTCCATGGCGGCACTTATTTTCCGCCCGCCGCCATCCTGGCCGGTCACACCTTCAGCGCACCGGCGCGGGTTGAATACAAACAAGCGGACGTGCCCCAGGAGCAGGCGCTTCCCGGGCTTGAACAACAGGCGCAGGCCCCTCCCCTGGGGCCGGAGGATGGCCCTTACGACCAGCAAGTCCCCCTTTTCGATGATAACGCGCTAGGCGCGCAGCGCCACAATGGCTCAAACGGCGCGCGGCATGCACCCGAGTTTACCGAGCGACAGCACGCCGTTCTCGCTTGTCTCCGCCAAGGCGACCCCAACAAGGTGATCGGCCGCAAGCTCGGCATGACCGAAACGACCGTGAAGGTCCATGTCCGCGAAATCATGCGCAAGCTGGGCGTGAGCAACCGGACACAGGTCGCGATCGCGGCGGCTCGCGTCTCCGCGAGCGGCGCTATCGAAGTGATTTCCGCGGATTCAACCTGACGGTCAGGTCGTCCGTATCCTACTAGCAATCGCTTCTCGGCGCTGCGTGCCGGCGCCATCTCGCGGAAAAATGAATCCGTCGCGACGGGCCACAACCAGCGCTGCCGATACCGGATCATTGGTGTTAATCCTTCCGATAGGGGCCACGAAAGAACAGGATGCTTCGGAGACCTTTGCGTCGCCAATTCCATTGTCATTGCCCTGCCCAGGGAAGGATCAAGCCCGCTTCGGGTGCAAGGTCAAAACCGAGCGCGAAGCTGCCTGCGCGCGCATCACCTCATCAATGACGGCCACCAGCGCCGCCTGATCGAACGGCTTGGAAATGCGTGGCAGATGAGGCTGCGCGGAGCCCAGCAGCTCGGCGTATCCCGTGCAGAGCACCACGGGCGTGCCGGGACGCTCGGCGGCCACCGCCTCGGCGAGCTGCAGCCCGTTCATCCCCGGCATGGCGTAATCCGTTACCACGATGTCGATCTTCGGCATTCGGCGCAGCAACTGGACTGCCTCCTCGCCGGAGCGCGCCTCGATCACGGCGTGACCGAGATCGTCGAGCATCGCAGCGACGCTGTCGAGCACAAGCAGGTCATCATCGACGACCAGCACGGAGATCGGGCGACTGCTGCGCGACGCGGGGCGCGACGGCTCGGCGGCATGAGGCGCGGGCAGCTCTTCATCCTGGGAGGCGGGCAGCCAGATCTCGGCCGTGGTCCCCTCGCCGATGCGGCTCTTCAGCAGCAGCGCACCTCCGGACTGTTCGGCGAGCCCCTTCACCATCGAGAGGCCGAGACCGGTTCCCTTGCCGACGCCCTTGGTCGTGAAGAACGGCTCCTGCGCATGCTTGAGCGTCTCCTCATTCATGCCGCAGCCGGTGTCGCTCACCGAGATCGCGACGTACCGTCCCTCGGCAAGACCATCGATGGCGTGCTCTTCGCGTGCGGCGATGCTGATGACGCCGCCCGTCGCGATCGCATCGCGGGCATTGACGGCGAGGTTGAGGATCGCGAGCTCGAGCTGGTTGGCATCGACCTTCACCTTCGAAAGCTCGATCGGAAAACGGGTCTCGACCCGGATACCCGGATCAAACTTCAGGAGAGCCGCCATGCCGCGCACCAGCTCGGGGACATCCACGACGACGGGCTTGAGGTCCTGCTTGCGCGCGAACGCCAGCATGCGCTGGGTCAGCGAAGCACCGCGCAGCGCCCCCTGGATCGCGTTGTCAAGGAGCCGATGAATTCTGGGATCTTCCGGCTGGAGGCGCTTCTTGGCGAGTTCGAGGCTGCCCAGGATCACGGCAAGGATGTTGTTGAAGTCATGGGCGACGCCGCCGGTCAACTGTCCGACAGTCTCCATCTTCTGCGATATCACGAGGGCGTCGCGCGTGCGCTCCAGGGCTTCCTGCGCCAGGCGGCGCTCCGTCACATCCCGCACGATCTTGGCAAAGCCGATGATTTCGCCACGCTCGTTCTGCACCACACGAATCGTCGCCTCGGCCCAGAAGCGGCTGCCATCCTTGCGAACACGCCAGCCCTCGCCTGTCGACTTGCCTTCCCGTTTTGCATCCTGAAGCACGGCATCGGGAGCTCCGGAGTCGCGATCCTCTTCGGTATGAAGGATGGCGTAGTGCGTGCCGACGATCTCGTCGCCGTAGCCGATCAGCCGGCGCGCGCCGAGATTCCAGTTCGCCACCCGTCCCTCGGGATCGAGCATGAAGATGGCGTGATCGGCCACCCCCTCCACCAGCAGACGGAATCGCTCCTCGCTTCGCCTGAGCGCCTCGGCTTCGCGGTCGGCGCGTTCCGCCGAGGCGCGATCATACAGGGCCGCGGCGAGCCCGATGACAAGGACGACGATCGTGGTGCCGGCGACAAGGAACGCGAGCGGCGCCTGCCCCACCGCGCCGTGCACGGCGCGGCCAAGGACATCCGCTGGAATGAAGGACGAGCCCCGCATGGCGGCGTAGTGCATCCCGGAGATCGCCAGGCCCATGACGACTCCCGCCGATATCCGCTCGAGCACGCTCGTCATGTGAAAAGCGAGCCGTAGCGCGATGATGGAAGCTCCGATCGCAATGGCGATGGAAAGCACCACCCAGACCGGATCGTAGTGGATGGAAGCCGCCATCCGCATCGCGCTCATGCCGGTATAGTGCATGCCGGAGATCGCGAGCCCCATGCCAACGCCGGAAACGACAAGCGCGTTCGACCGCTGGCTGACGACAACGAACGCGGCTGCCGCGACCAGGATGGGAAGGGCAAGCGAGAGCAGCGTGAGCAGCGGATCGTAGGAAATTTCGATCCCAGGAAGGCTGAATGCCAGCATGGCGACGAAATGCATCGACCAGATGCCGCCGCCCATGGCGACTGCCGCGGCCCCTAGCCAGCCCAGGCTGGCGGAGCCGGAAGCGGCCCGCATGCGGGTCGCGAGGTCCAGCGCAGTGTAGGAAGAAAGCGCGGCGATCAGGATCGACAGCGCGACAAGAACGGGGTCGTGGGAGCCTGGATGGTGATGCATTCCATAGACGGCGCAGCGAAAGCATCAAACTAGCACTGATTTGCCGACAATGCATTGTTCCCGCGCCGAATAGCAGGCTGTCGAGGTGTCAGGCCCGGGCGGAAAGCATGGCCTCGGCGGGAGGGATCGAACCTCCGAACAGCGAGATCAAAATCCACCCGATTATTCAATGACTTCAACGCGAATTTGAATCGAAAATGCGCTGTCGCCCCTGCTAGAGGAAGCCGATCGTGGTCGCGGCGAGGAACATTGGCACGCCGCCCGGCAGCGTGGTCATGACCTTGGCGAGCGACGCCGAGAAGCCCGACTGCGTCAGCGCCCAGGCCATGCCGGTTGCCGCACCGATAATGAGCAGGATGGCACCCGAGAGCGAGACGGTTTCAACCAGCATCGGATAGGGAATGCGCGTGTACCTGGGCGGCCGCGCCCATGATCAGGGTCCGGCGGCTCATGATCATCGGCTTGCGCGTGGTCATCGATTCCTCCTTGGCATGCGGGCCCGACGGGACGGTTGAGTGGCGTGTTTCCCGTAGTTTTCTTGTTGGCAGGGGACCCGAGGGCCCAGCGATGGGCGGCAACCGTCATTCCGCGCAGCCGAGCTGCGAACCGACCGATGTTGCCGGAGTTTGTTATGGAGCGCCGTTAGGGTCTCAGCGCCCTAGCCATTGCTTGATCTGTCTTGATACTTCCGCGGTGGAAATTCCGTAGCGGTCGTGAAGGGTGGGCAGCGCGCCGGCGGCGAGAAACTCGTCGGGCAGTGCAATCTGGCGGAAGACCGGATGAACGCCGGAACGCATCAAGAGCGCGGCAGTCGCTTCGCCGAGGCCGCCGATCACAGTGTGGTTCTCCGTAACGACGACCAGCCGGCCTGGCTTGCCGGCTTCGCGGAGGATCGTCTCGCTGTCGAGTGGCTTGATTGTCGGAACATGCAGTACGGCCGCGTCCACACGGTCGCCGGTCAGCGCCTTCGCGGCCTCGAGCGCGCGCATCGTCATGAAGCCGGTGGAGATGATCAGGACATCCCGGCCGTCCCGGATCAGAGATGCCTTGCCGAGTTCGAAGTTGTAGCCGTACTCGTCGAGCACCACCGGCACCTGGCCGCGCAGCAACCGCACATAGACGGGGCCTTGATGGGCGGCAATCGCGGGCACCACTTGCTCGATCTCGTGCGCGTCGCAGGGATCGATCACTGTCATGTTCGGCATGGCGCGGAACAGTGCGAGATCCTCGGCCGCCTGGTGGCTTGGACCATAGCCCGAGGTCAGGCCCGGCAGGGCACACACGATCTTCACGTTGCGGTCTTCCTCCGCGATCGTTTGATGAATGAAATCGTAGGCGCGGCGTGAGGCGAACACGGCGTACGTGGTCGCGAATGGCATGAAGCCTTCGGCCGCAAATCCCGAGGCGGCGCCGAACAGCAACTGCTCGGCCATGCCCATCTGGTAGTACCTGTCAGGGAATGCCTTGGCGAAGATATGCAGGTCGGTGTACTTGCCGAGATCGGCCGTCATGCCGACCACGTCGGCGCGGTTGCGAGCGAGTTCGACGAGCGCATGCCCGAAAGGCGCCGGCCTGGTCCTTTGTCCTTCGGCCGCGATCGAGGCGATCATGGCCGACGTAGTCAGGCGCGGCTTTCCCGTCGGCGCTGCTGATCCACTTGGCTTCATCACTGCCTCCCTGCTTCGAGCGCGCCAAGCGCGAGCTGCCATTCGTGCGGTTCGACGCGGATGAAGTGGTTCTTCTCGCGCTGCTCCAGGAACGGAACGCCCTTGCCCATCAGTGTATCGGCGACGATGATGCGGGGCCTGGGCTCGGGACAAGACTTGGCGGTGTCGAATGCCGCCACCACCGCATCGAGGTCATTCCCGTCCACGCGCTGCACGAACCAGCCGAACCCGCGGAGTTTGTCCACCAGCGGCTCGAACGCCATCATTTCCGTCGAGGGACCATCGGCCTGCTGGTTGTTGACGTCGACGATGGCGACGAGGTTGTCGAGCTTGTGGTGAGCTGCCGACATGATCGCTTCCCAGACCGAGCCTTCGTCGAGTTCTCCGTCGGAGAACAGTGTGAAAACCCGCGCACTGGAATTCTTGCGCTTCAGCCCGAGCGCAATTCCCACGGCGATGCTCAAGCCGAGCCCGAGCGACCCGCCCGACATCTCCATGCCGGGCGTGTAGGAGGCCATGCCGGACATCGGCAGGCGGCTTTCGTCGCTGCCATAGGTCTCGAGCTCGGCCTCGGGAATGATCCCGGCCTCGATCAAGGCCGCATAGAGCGCAATGGCATAATGGCCGTTCGAGAGCAGAAAGCGGTCGCGCCCCTCCCAGGACGGCTGCTCCGGCCGGTAGTGCATGGCGTGGAAGTAGGCGACCGCGAGCACGTCGGCGATATCAAGCGCCTGCGCGATGTAGCCTTGCCCCTGAACCTCGCCCATCCGCAGCGCATTGCGGCGGATGTTGTAGGCGCGCTGCGCCAGCGTCGGCGCATTGGCAATTGTCGGAGTCGTTTCCATGGCGATCTCCCCTCTCCTGCTGCTCAGTGAATCAGCATGCCGCCGTTGACGTCGATCACCGCCCCTGTCACGTAGGCGGAGAGGTCTGACGCGAGGAAGGTGTAGATTCCCGCGACGTCATTGGCTTCGCCGAGACGGCCGAGCGGAATGCCTTCGAGTATCTTTGCCTTCATCTCGTCGGTGAGCTTGCCGGCCGTGACGTCGGTTCCGATCAGGCCGGGCGTGACGCAATTGACGCGGATGCCATCGGGTCCGAACTCGCGGGCCATGGCCTTGGCGAGGCCCAGCACCCCGGCCTTGGCCGCCGAATAATGCGGGCCACCGAAGATGCCGCCGCCGCGTTGCGCCGAGACCGACGACATGCAGGCAATCGAGCCGGACTTGCGCCGGCGCATATGCGGGATCACCGCCTGGGAGAGAAACAGCACGCCCTTGAGATTGACGTCCTGAATGCGTTCCCAATCTGCCGGCGTAATTTCGAGTAGCTTCACCGGCTGGGTAATGCCGGCGTTGTTGATCAGGATGTCGATCTGGCCGAAGGCGCCGATCACAGCGTCAGTCGCCTTCACGCAGGATTTCTGGTCGGCGACGTCGCATGCGAGACCCAGATGGGGTTCGTCGGAAAGCTCCTCCAGGCCTTTAGCTGCGGCCTCTGCCGCCGCACCGTCGATGTCGATGATCGCGACCCGGGCACCTTCCGCCGCAAACCGCCGGGCGGTTGCCAGGCCAATTCCGCGCGGCGATGCTGCGCCCGAGATAACCGCCGTCTTGCCGCGTAGCAGCATGCATTCCTCCCTGACATTCGACCCTGCAAGGCGCCGTCGATCGGCACTGCTTCTTGATGATATCGACTACGCCCCATCCGATATCCCGACAAACGCGCAGTTGTCGTCGATAGATGAATCTGGTTCACTTATGGCATGTTGCTCTCCAATATCCCGATTTCAGCGGTCCGCGCCTTCGAGGCGGCCGCGCGCACCGGCTCTTTCCGCGATGCCGCCAGCGAACTCCATTTGACGCCGAGCGCCGTCAGTCACGCGATCCGCAAGCTGGAAAGCGCGATGAGCACCACGCTTTTCGAGCGCAGCGCCCGCTCGATCCGGTTGACGCCGGCCGGACATAACCTGATGCGTCACGCCGGCGCCGCATTCGACAATCTGCGCCGCGGCATTGAAGAGGTGGCCGGCCGCGGCCCGCTACTGCTTCGGGTCCATTGCGCGCCGAGCTTCGCGGCGCAGTGGCTGGCGCCGCGGCTCGCGAAATTCATCGCTGCCGAACCCAAGCTGGAAGTACGGCTCGCCGCCGGCACCGAATACGCCCGGTTCAGCAACGACGATTTCGATCTCGATATCGTCTATGGGCAGCCGAGGAGCGAGGCCCTGGAAATCGTCCCGCTCGGCGAAGAGACGGTTACGCCGCTTTGCGCACCGGCGCTGGCAAAGAAAATCCGCAAGCCGAAGGACTTGTTCGGCCAGGTACTCATCCGTTCAGAGGTCAAGCAGGTCCAGTGGCATCAGTGGTTCGCCGCGAACGGGCTTGAGTCGCCCGCGATCCATGGCATGCGCTTCGATCGCAGCTTCCTCGCGATTGCCATGGCCTCAAGCGGCCTCGGCGTCACCCTGGAGTCGACACGCCTCGCCGAACGCGAGATCGAGACCGGCCGCTTGGTCGCGCCGCTTGCCGGCCGCGCCGTCGATGTCCGATATGTCGGCCATCATCTGGTATTCCCCCGCGCCAACCGGCAGCGCCGCGCGGTTCGGGCATTTGCCGATTGGATCATGGCGGAACTTGCGCAAACGAAGCGCTAAGCTTCGTATCCATTTGTCCAGCAATTCGTGGAGCAGATCAACCGTGGAGAACGAGGAGTGGTCGGCCATGGGCGCTCGACGGGCTCCGACCAGATTGTTAAGCCCGCCTCCGCAAGGATACTTTGAGTCGAGACATGGCCGTTGCGATCGAGATGGGACACACCAGGGCAGGCGCCCCGGCGACTCTGGACCTTGAGGAACTGCTTGCGACTCGCCTGCTGGTGCAGGGCAACTCAGGCTCCGGCAAATCCCATCTGCTACGCCGGCTGCTGGAACAGAGCGCCCCCTGGGTGCAACAGACCATCATCGACCCCGAAGGCGACTTCGTGGCGCTTGCCGACCGTTTCGGCCATCTCCTGATCGATGCCGAGGACCATACCGAGCGCGGCCTGCAGGTCGCCGGCGAGCGAGCGCGAATCCATCGCGTCTCCACGGTGCTCAATCTCGAGGGGCTCGACGCCGAGAATCAGATGCGGCGCGCCGCCGCTTTCCTCGGCGGACTTTTCGATGTCGCCCGCGACCACTGGTACCCGATGCTGGTGGTGGTGGATGAGGCGCAGCTCTTCGCGCCGGCAGCCGCCGGCGAGGTTTCGGACGAGGCGCGCAAACTCTCGCTCGGCGCCATGACCAACCTGATGTGCCGCGGCCGCAAACGCGGGCTTGCGGGGATCATCGCTACCCAGCGGCTGGCAAAGCTTGCCAAGAACGTCGCGGCCGAAGCGTCCAATTTCCTCATGGGCCGGACTTTTCTGGATATCGACATGGCGCGCGCCGCCGACCTTCTGGGCATGGAGCGGCGACACGCAGAGGCCTTTCGGGATCTGGAGCGCGGGCAGTTCATGGCGCTGGGGCCCGCCCTCTCCCGCCGTCCGCTCGAGCTGTGCATAGGTCCGACGGATACCACGCCGCGTAACGCGACCCCGCGCCTGATGCCTCTGCCCGAAGCGACGCCGGACGCACGCGCCATCATCCTGGCCGCGCCGCCGCCCGAGAACAATCGGCCGCAACGACGCTCGCCGCCAGACCTGCTCGGCCAGCTCATGGCGGCGAAAACCGCGGCGCTGGAGAGCCGTCCCGAAGCGGTGGAGCAGCCACTCAGCGCCGAGGAATTGGCGGAGCGACGCGAGCGAGTGGACCGGATACTGCGCGCCATCATGGCGGAACCCGACGCGGGATTCCGTGCCATCGGCGTCCTTTATCAGGAGTTCGTGGTCCGCTGCCGAATAGAGGGCCTCGGTTCGGCCGTGCCGGACCTGGCTGACTTCCGTCGCATGCTGACGCGCGCCCGTGCCGGGCTCGGCTCCGATATGGCCGAGGATGACGGGTGGCAGGATGTCTCGGTCCGCGCCTCGCTTCTGCCGGAGGACATGCAGGGCGTCTTCATGATGATCGCCCGGGCCGCGAAGGAGGGATGGCCCTGCCCGGGCGATGCGGCGATTGCGCGCGCCTATGGCTCCCATTCGTTGCGCCGTGCACGGCGCCTGCTGACCTACATCGAGGAGCAGGGCCTCATCGTTTGCCAGCTTGACGGCTCCGGCCGGCGGATCGTGACACTCGTCGAGCTGGCCTGGGCGACCGCACCGGGCGACCCCAATGCCGCGGAACTGCCGGCGGAGCCAGGCTGCACCGGTTCTCTATGATGAGATGGTTGCCGGTCTCACGCCGCGGTATATGATTCGCAAAAGTCGTTGCGCGTTGCGCTAAAGTCCGTTTGACGCGTCCGCGATCTTGTCGCCGACCGATTTTTTCATATGTCCCTTGAAAGGAGCCTGAGCTTGAGCGTTGCCTTTACCAAGGAAGACAGTGCCGAAACCGCGTCGGAGACGTTGCTTCCCGACCGCCCGGTTTCACCTCATCCGAACCTTGTGACGGAAGCCGGACTAACGGCGCTGGAATTTCAGCTCGACCAGGCTCGCAACGCGTACGCGGCCGCGCAGAAGATCGAAGACGTCAATGAACGACGACGGCAATCAGCAGCCCCTCTGCGTGATGTGCGCTACTTTGCGACGAGAGTTCGCACGGCCCAGGTTATCGCCGATCCGACGTCGACTGACGCTGTCGCCTTTGGGAGCACCGTGACGTTCAGGCGAGACGATGGGCGCGTGCAGAAATATCGTATCGTGGGAGAGGACGAGGCGGACCCCAAAGCCGGTTCAATTTCCTACGTATCACCAGTGGCAAGACTTCTGATGGGCAAAGCTGTTGGGGATGAGGTCGACACAGCCGGTCAAAAGCTTGAGATCATTTCGATCTCCTAAAGCATGATGAAATTAGATTTGATTGCGACCAGAAGAAGGTGCGCTCCCTCTCCCGTTTGCGGGGGAGGGTTGGGTGGGGGTATCTCCGCGGGCGACACTGCCCGAGTGGAGAGAGCCCCCACCCGGCGCTTCGTGCCGACCTCCCTCGCAAGCGGGAGAGGGAAAGCGCCTCCGCGGCTAAACTCATCTAACCAAAAATCATCATGCTCTAGCCCGTCCCCACCCGGACCGTGCGCTTTGGTTCCTGCGCTTGACGCGCGGCGCGCTGCGGAAGCACCATCGAGAATTTGTGACAGATCTATTTTATTTTCGCAGGCACGCCCATCGTCGAGGACGTTGGTCAGTTTCGTGTCAGAAATGGCCGGCAAATTATGGGCGGCCTAATCTCGAGCCGATCGTTCGCACCGAGAGGAGCGCCGCGTCGCCGCAGCACAATCAAGCGCTCGGCGCTCGTTCCCCGGCGCGAAGCCTATAGGTTGTCCGACGCACATCGAGGTCAGCGGCCGTCATCTGCAATCGTGCGCAAATCCCAATCCACAAACCAACCAGCAAACAGTGAGGGCCCGCTTGGGACGGAAGCGAAAAATGCTGGCAAGCGGAATTGCCAAGCACCCAACTAAGGCGGCCTTGCTAACCAATGTGGAGGCCGCCCTGGAAGGCGGCCCAAAGGTTCATTCTGATCTATGTCAGCTGACGGTCAGCTACTATGTTGATACAGCGATTCGCCTAGTGCGGTTCAGTTTTGTCGGTCGGAATCCGTAGTTCTGCAGCCCGTTCTTTACGTTCCTTCTTGGAAAATTCGCGCTCTCGTCGCTCAAACGCGGCGAGCTCTTTTTGTGCCGCCTCAAGAAAACGGTCTCGTGGTGTTATTGCCAATTGAGCAGGTCCCGTCATTACACACCCTCATCGGTGGCCCGGGCTCATCCTACTCAAGTGCTGAGGCCCGGAAAAGGTTTATGACGGTAAAATTACGGACAGGCGAGCAATTCACAGGGCTGTTGTCGCCAAATGATGGTCGCCAATCGCTCGTCTGGCTACCAGATATTGCAACAGGTCCAACGTTCGCTACCCAAAATGGTTGAGTTCAGCGCTCGCGAAATGCCCACGCTACCTGATCAAACAGTGGCTGGG
Organism: Bradyrhizobium archetypum; assembly: GCF_013114835.1. GTDB lineage: Bacteria > Pseudomonadota > Alphaproteobacteria > Rhizobiales > Xanthobacteraceae > Bradyrhizobium > Bradyrhizobium archetypum. The sequence continues at coordinate 791,722 of NZ_JAAVLW010000001.1, forward strand.
TGAGATAGGAACCCATACTACGATCGCCGGTCTTGATGAAGGCCTCGACCGGCATGCAACGCTGCAGAGCGCGCAACGGACTATCTCGCGGATAACGTCAACCGTCGTATTAGGCACCATAGGCTATGCCGTCTCTCCTTAACCGACGTCGCATCTTCATCGCGCATCGGCTCGAAGAAAATGACCTCTCACTTTGCCGACTGCTCTTCGAAAACTTTGACAGATACGTTCGCCACCTGACGCAACGCTTCGCGATCGGCGCCCGATGACGCCATCACGCCCATGCCGGCGGATACCGCCGACAGATAGCGCGCCAGCGCGGCAGCGTCGGCGGCCGGCTTCAGATCGCCCTCTTTCTTCGCCCTGACGAAGCGTTCGCGCAGTTGACTTTCGGTTAATGCACGGCGCGCTGCGAGTTCGAAGGGAACGTTCTCCGAACCCGTACCGCACGCAAGACCGCCTTGCACGAGCAGGCAACCGGGCGGATTATCGGGATCGGTTTGGCTGTCTGCGGTACCCATGAGCATCCGCTCCGCGACATCGCGGGCAGTTGGCGCGCTCAAAACCTGCTCCATCCAGGCCGCACGTTTGGCCGTGTACCGGTCGAGAGCGGCCTTCAGAAGGCCTTCCTTATTCCCAAAAGCCGCATAAAGGCTCGGCGGGTTAATGCCCATCGCCTCGGTAAGCTGAGCAATGGTTGCGCCCTCATAGCCATTTCTCCAGAAGACCTCCATCGCCTGATCCAATGCGGCATCGGCGTCGAATTCTCTGGGGCGTCCCATGGCCATTCGCGTTACTCCCTTGAAGCCGACGCCGTTTTCCGCTCGGCGTTCTTTCCTCTAACCTTCTGATTTCTCGTGATTCTTTTATTTGATTTCCAGTGCTGCGGCTTGCGATATAAGATTTTCGTAGTGTGCAGTACATAAGTATCTTGCAGACTGCCGTCCAGCTCCACATCTGTAGCGAACACTACAATTATGGAGCGCGCAAATGCCCCCATCCGACAAGACCACCCCTTTTAGCCGATTCCGACGCATTGTCGGCGGCGTTGCCGTTATCGGCGCCCTCGTGGCGGCCGGTTCGATCGCGAGCGGCCGCTATTTTCATGCGGCCCAGGCGACCACAGGGACCGCACCCGAGCAAGCCGTCTCTGTCACGATCTCGGTAATCGAGCCGCGCCGGACCGCGCTGTGGGATGACTTTTCTGGACGTCTCGAAGCCGTCAACCGCGTCGAGCTTCGCCCACGCGTCGCGGGCGCGATCCTGTCGGCCAATTTTGCCGAGGGTGCGCTCGTGAAAGCCGGCGACGTCCTGTTCAAGATTGATCCGGCGCCCTACGCCGCCGAAGTGGATAAGGCAAGCGCGCAGCTCGAGGCAGCAAAGGCGCGTGCGATCTTCACTGCCAGCGAAGTTGAGCGCGGCGCGCAGCTTGTTGGCAACGCCGTCGTCACGCGGCGCGATTTCGATCAGCGCGACAATGCCAATCGCGAAGCGATCGCCAATGTGAAGGCCGCCGAAGCGACGCTGCAGACTGCAAAGCTCAATCTAAACTACACTGAGGTCCGCGCGCCCGTCGATGGCCGCGTCGGCAAGATCGAGGTGACCGTCGGAAATCTCGTGGCCGCAGGAACAGCCTCGCCGGTCCTGACCTCTCTGGTTTCTGTCAACCCGATCTATGCGAGTTTCGATGCGGACGAAGAGATCGTGCTGCGGGCGCTGAATTCCATTGCAGATAGTTCGGGCAAGCGCGGCAATCTTGATCAAATACCCGTCGAGATGACCACCTCTGGCGGCACATCGGCCAAAGGCCATATCCAGTTGATCGACAATCAGGTCAATGGTCAGAGCGGCACGATACGCGTCCGCGCGGTATTCCCGAACGATGATGGCCGCCTCATCCCCGGCCAGTTTGCGCGGGTGCGGATGGGCCAGCCGCAGCAACAGACGCTGGTGATGATCGACGAGCGAGCCATCGGCACCGATCAGGACAAGAAGTTCGTTATGGTGGTCAGCGACGACAACCGCGCGATCTATCGCGGAATAACGCTCGGGGGCTCCGTCGATGGACTGCGCATCGTGACGGGCGGCCTAAAATCCGGTGACCGCATCGTCGTCAATGGGCTGCAACGGGTACGCCCGGGCGCACTCCTGAAGACCGAAATTGCGGCGATGGGCTCGCGTGGGCCACAGCAAGCATCGAACGACAGCAGCCAGCAAATCGCGCAGCGCTAACTACCCGCAGCGCTTGGGGCATCGCAATGAATCTCTCAAAATTCTTCATCGACCGGCCGATTTTTGCCGGCGTGCTTTCGATCGTGATCTTTTTGGCCGGCCTGATCTCGCTCTTCGCCATGCCGATCTCGGAGTATCCGGACGTCGTACCGCCCTCCGTGGTGGTGCGCGCGACCTACCCTGGCGCCAATCCGAAGGTGATCGCGGAAACAGTGGCAACGCCGATCGAAGAGCAGATCAACGGCATCGAGAACATGCTCTATATGAGCAGTCAGGCAACCACTGACGGCGCGATGACGCTGACAGTGACGTTCCGCCTCGGCACCGATCCCGACAAGGCGACGCAGCTTGTGCAGAACCGCGTGCAGCAGGCAGAGCCGCGCCTGCCGGCGGTCGTTCGCCAGCTCGGCATTATTACCAAGAAGAGCTCGCCCGACCTAACGATGGTCGTGCACCTGCTGTCGCCGAACAATCGCTACGACATGACTTATCTCCGCAATTACGCGGTGCTGAACGTCAAGGACCGCCTTGCGCGGATCGACGGCGTCGGTGATGTCCAGCTCTACGGCGCCGGGGACTACTCGATGCGCGTCTGGGTCGATCCGCAGAAGGCCGCCGAGCACGGCCTGACCGCAAGCGACATCGTGAGGGCGATCCAGGCGCAGAACGTCGAGGCCGCCGCCGGCGTGGTTGGCTCCTCACCGAGCGTCAAGGGCATCGACCTTCAGATGTCGGTCAACGCCGAAGGTCGGCTCGCAAGTGAGGAGCAGTTCGGCGACATCGTGGTCAAGACCGGCTCGCGTGGCGAGGTGGAGCGGCTGCGCGATGTTGCGCGCATCGAATTAGGTGCGTCCCAATACGGCCTGCGCTCGCTGCTCGACAACAAGCAGGCGGTGGCGATCCCGATCTTCCAGGCGCCGGGCTCCAACGCGCTCCAGATCTCCGACCGCGTCCGCGCCACCATGGCCGAGATCAAGAAGAACATGCCCGAGGGCGTATCCTACCAGATCGTCTACGACCCCACGCAGTTCGTGCGCTCGTCGATCGAGGCGGTGATCCATACGCTGCTGGAAGCGATCGCGCTGGTGGTACTGGTGGTCATCCTGTTCCTCCAGACCTGGCGGGCCTCCATCATTCCGCTCCTGGCCGTGCCGGTGTCGATCGTCGGCACATTTGCCGTGATGCACGTGTTCGGCTTCTCCATCAATGCGCTTAGCCTGTTCGGCCTGGTGCTCGCGATCGGCATCGTCGTCGACGACGCGATCGTCGTGGTCGAGAATGTCGAGCGCAACATCGAGGCCGGGCTGTCGCCGCGAGACGCCACCTATCAGGCAATGCGGGAAGTCTCCGGCCCCATCATCGCGATCGCACTGGTCTTGATTGCCGTATTCGTTCCCCTCGCCTTCATCTCCGGCCTCACCGGGCAATTCTACAAGCAGTTCGCGCTGACGATCGCGATCTCGACCGTGATCTCCGCGGTCAATTCGCTGACGCTGTCGCCGGCACTGTCGGCGTTGCTGCTCAAGGGCCACAATGAGCCCAAGGACAGGCTGACGCTCATTCTGGAAAAAGGTTTCGGCTGGTTCTTCCGCGGCTTCAACCGAGCCTTCGCGCGCTCTTCGGAGAATTATGGCGGCAGCGTCTCCAAAGTGATCTCCGGCAAGGCGGCGGTGATGGGCGTCTATGTGCTCCTGATCGGCCTGACCGCCCTGCTCTTCCAGCAGGTGCCAAGCGGCTTCGTCCCAGGCCAGGACAAGCAGTACCTCGTCGGCTTCGCACGCCTGCCCGACGGGGCCACGCTCGACCGCACCGAAGACGTCATCCGCAAGATGAGCGACATTGCGCTGACGCAGCCCGGCGTCGAGAGCTCGGTGGCGTTTCCCGGCCTTTCGATCTCCGGCTTCACCAACTCCTCCAACGCCGGAATCGTGTTCTCCACGCTGAAGCCGTTCGACGAGCGCAGGGATCCCGCGTTGAGTGGCCCCGCGATCGCGGCCGAGCTGAACAAGAAATATGCCGGGATCCAGGAAGCTTTCATCGCCATGTTCCCGCCGCCGCCGGTCAACGGGCTCGGCACCATCGGTGGCTTCAAGCTCCAGATCGAGGACCGCGCCGGCCTCGGCTATGACGCGCTGAACGAGGCGACCAAGGCGTTCATGGCCGCGATGCAGAAGGCACCGGAAATCGCCGGCGTCTTCTCGAGCTTCCAGGTCAACGTGCCACAGTTGTTCGCCGATATTGACCGCACTAAGGCCTTGCAGCTTGGCGTCCCCGTGACCGAGGTCTTCAACACGCTGCAGATCTATCTGGGCTCATACTACGTCAACGACTTCAACAAGTTCGGCCGCACCTATTCAGTCTATGTTCAGGCTGACGCGCCGTTCCGTGCACGGGCTGACGACATCCGGCAACTGAAGGTGCGCTCCGCATCCGGCGACATGATCCCGCTCTCAGCGCTGCTGAAGATTCGCCAGAGCGCCGGGCCTGAGCGCGCGATCCGTTACAACGGGTTCCTGTCTTCCGACATTAACGCCGCCGCGGCACCTGGCTATTCCTCGGGACAAGCGCAGGCCGCCGCCGAGCGTATCGCCGCTGAAGTACTGCCGCCCGGCTTTGCTTTCGAATGGACCGACCTGACTTATCAGGAATTCATCGCAGGCAATTCCGGCATCTGGGTCTTCCCGCTGGCGATTCTGCTGGTGTTCCTGGTTCTGGCAGCGCTCTACGAGAGCCTCACCTTGCCCCTCTCGATCATCATGATCGTACCGATGGGGCTGCTTGCCGCGATGTTCGGCGTCTGGATGTCGAAGGGAGACAATAACGTCTTCACCCAGATCGGGTTGATCGTGCTGGTGGGATTGTCCGCCAAGAACGCGATTCTTATCGTCGAATTCGCACGCGAGCTGGAATTCGCAGGCCGTTCGCCGATTCGTGCCGCAATCGAGGCGAGCCGCCTGCGGCTGCGTCCGATCCTGATGACCTCGATGGCGTTCATCATGGGCGTCTTGCCCCTGGTGCTCTCGACCGGTGCCGGTTCGGAAATGCGCCGAGCCATGGGCGTTGCCGTCTTCTCTGGCATGATCGGCGTTACGGTGTTTGGCCTGTTCCTGACACCCGTGTTCTACGTTCTTTTGCGCACCGTCACGGGACTGAAGCCACTGACAAACCATTCCGCCAGTGGGGCTGCCAGTCACGCGCCGGAGGCCAGCCCCTGATGAAACGTCGGGGTTGCCCGGAAGCGCCAAGTTGTGCACGTTCAACAGGTCCCTTTGCCTTGCGAATTCCGGCCTGCTCCGCTCTAAATTAACCCAGCGAAGCGTCTGCGTGGCCTTGCGCCGCGAAAGATGCTCGTTCGTCAAAGGGACCAGTCATGTCTATCGACACTCAGGCCGCCACCAATCGCCTCATTCGCTTCCTCGCTGTCGAGGGCGTTACTGGAAGAGAGGCAGCGATCGGGCGCGAGCTAGCTGCGGCGCTGCAGAAAAGCGGCGTCCCGGCGGACGCGATCCGCCTCGACGACGCCAATACACGCATTCCCGTGCCGACGGAGACCGGCAACCTCATTGTCGACCTGCCCGGCCGCGGCGCGATGCACAACCAGCCGCGGATCATGTTCATGACCCACATGGACACCGTGCCGCTGTGCGCCGGCGCCAAGCCGAAGCTAACGGGGCGCAAGATCGTCAACGAGGCGAAGACCGCGCTCGGCGGCGACAACCGCTGCGGCTGTGGCGTTCTCGTCACGCTGGCAGCCGAACTGACGAAGCAGAAGCTTGATCATCCGCCGATCACGCTCCTGTTCTGCGTGCGCGAGGAGAGCGGGCTCTGGGGGGCGCGCCACGTCAAGACCCACGACCTCGGCTCGCCGGTCATGGCCTTCAACTACGACGGCGGCTCTGCCTCCAATGTCACCATCGGGGCCGTCGGTGCGGATCGCTGGCAGGTCGAGATTTTCGGCCGTGCCTCGCATGCCGGCGTCGCGCCGGAGCGCGGGATCAGTTCGACCATGATCCTTGCGCTTGCGCTCGCCGACGTAAAGGCCGGCGGCTGGTTTGGCAAGGTGGTCAAGGGCAAACGGCAAGGCACGAGCAATGTGGGTCCCGTCACCGGCGGCGACGGACGGCCGGCCGGTGACGCGACCAATGTCGTGACCGACTATGTGCACGTGCGCGGAGAAAGCCGCAGCCACGATGCGAAGTTTTTCAGGGAGATCACCAAGGCCTACAAGGCCGCGTTCGAAAAGGCCGCGAAGCGCGTCAAGAACAGCGACGGCAAGTCAGGCCGCGTAAAGTTCAAGGCCGAGACCGACTATTATCCGTTCCGCATGAAGGAAAGCCTGCCGGTCGTGAAACGCGCGGTCGCCGCGGTCTCCGCTATCGGCAAAACGCCAACCATCCGCGCCGCGAGTGGCGGCCTGGACGCGAACTGGATGGTCCGCCACGGTGTTCCGACCGTGACCTTCGGTGCAGGGCAAAACGAGCCGCACACGATTGACGAATGGATCAATCTCGACGAGTACGACCGGGCATGCATGCTCGCAGTACAACTTGCGACCATGCGATGAGCTGCTTGTACCCTAAGCTCCCCTGCCATCCCGTTTGCCAATCACGCATCGCCATGCCGCCAGGCGCTCGGCGGGATGCTGCTTCATCCACTCGGCGAGCTGCGGCGCGCCGACCAGGCAAGACTGCACCGACACGTCCGCGAAGTCTGAGGTGGTGACGGTCTTCTCGTGGCAATTTGCCGGAGAGGAGAGACTGCAGAGCACCGCGATGATCTTAATCACCACAGGAGAGCCTCATCGGTGCGGATGGGCATTGGCGCCGCTGGCTACATGGCTTACTGGCGCCTTGTCCTGCTGCTCGCTAACTGGATCAGCCGGGGGGAAGATACCGTCATATATCGCGCGGGCCTCTCGAATTAGGCGCGCTCGCTCGCGCTCAGACTTTGGGACAAACCGAATGACTTCGCCCATATTCGCTCCAGACGTTAGTTAACGAAAGAGCCCGCGGTTGGAGAACGGGTCGTCTATCATATGACGCCAATCCTTCCATCTCGATCTATGATGCCGGCTCCAACTTTGAAGCTCTGAAGGCGGTAACGAGGAATAAAAAGCTCGTGACCGGCCTCGCCAGGCATGTCACCTGACATCTATTCAGCAGGAATGCCCAACAAGTTCACCAGGATTCACGGTAGGGGCGCACTTCCGAAAGAAACGACCAGGCCGAACGGTCCTGATGCGCGATGTGATGGATTTCCTCGGCAACCACCAGCGGCTTCGTACTACCGTTGCTCATGCGACCTCCAAACGTTCGCGAATGAATTCGAGCCGATCGTTGCCGAAGAACATTTTCGCCATTCATATGAAGGTAGGCAGGCGACAGCGCGCGCTCAGGACCGCAGTGGTTCCGGCTGTTTCAGGAGAAGAGCCTGTAATTTCCCCGAGTGGAACGTCTCCGTCATGATGTCACAGAGATCCGCCGGCGGGTTCCAGCCCATGGAGAGCGCCCCACACAGAGGGGCGCGAACATTGCATTGCATTCCAATATATAGATGATTATCGTCATATAATAAGCCGCGACCGAACAGGAGACCCATCATGACCGCCCCTTCCGATCCCGTCGTCATCCTTTCCGCCGCCCGCACGCCGCTTGGCCGTTTCATGGGCGAATTGTCCCCCTTCAGCGCGCACAAGCTCGGCGCTCGCGTGATCGGCGCCGCGCTGGATCGGGCGAAACTGGCGCCAGAGCGGATCGACGAGATTTTTATGGGCAACGTGCTGCCGGCCGGCCAGGGCCAGGCACCCGCCCGCCAGGCCGCGCGCGGCGCCGGACTGCCCGATGCCACCGGCGCCACCACCATCAACAAGGTGTGCGGCTCCGGCATGAAGGCGACCATGCTGGCCCATGACATCATCAATGCCGGCTCCGCCGCGATCGTGCTGTCGGGCGGGATGGAGAGCATGTCGAACGCGCCCTACTTGCTCGCCAAGGCGCGCGGCGGCTACCGCGCCGGGCACGACCGGATCATCGATCACATGATGATGGATGGGCTGGAAGACGCCTATGAGACCGGCCGCTCGATGGGCGATTTCGGGGAGGCCACCGCGGAGGCCTATCAGTTCACCCGCAAGGACCAGGACGCGTACGCGATCGAGACGCTGACGCGCGCACGCAAAGCGGTCGAGGGCGGCGCATTCAATGCCGAAATTGCGCCGATCACGCTGGCTGACAAGGCTGGACCACGCGTCGTCGCCAACGACGAGCATCCGCTCAAGGTCGATCCCGCCAAGATCCCCGGCCTGAAGCCGGCGTTTCGGGCCAACGGCACCATCACGCCGGCCGCTTCCTCGGCAAACGCCGACGGCGCCGCGGCGCTTATTCTGGCAAAACGTTCGCTCGCCGATCGCGACGGGCTTCCGATGCTGGCCGAGATCAAGGGCCATGCCACCCATAGCCAGGAACCGCAATGGTTCACCACGGCACCGATCCCGGCGATCAAGAAGCTGCTCGACAAGGTGGGCTGGAGCGTCGGCGATGTCGACCTGTTCGAGATCAACGAGGCCTTTGCAGTGGTGGCAATGGCCGCGCAGAAGGATCTCGGCATTGCGAGAGAAAAGCTCAACGTCAACGGCGGCGCCTGCGCGCTCGGCCATCCAATCGGCGCGACCGGCGCGCGGTTGATCGTGACGCTGTTGCATGCGCTGGAAGCGCGGAACTTGAAGCGCGGGGTCGCCGCACTTTGCATCGGTGGCGGCGAGGCTACTGCAATCGCAGTAGAGCGCATCGTCCGCTGACGGAGCAACCAGGTGGAGCATACTCCACACTCAAGCTGCCGGCACCGTTCTGATGCAGGCCCAGGAAGCATTTCCGACGGTCCACCTGGGGCCTGCTGCCGATGGTCTTTCGGGTAACGCGTCGCCTGTTCCGAGATAACCCAAATCATATTGGATGATCATCATCATATACAACAAACGAATTCCGCGGAACGGATCCTTGGTCTACGCCTCGGTCCTGAAAGGCCGGTCAGCGATACTGACGTCCAGATTGAACGCAGGCTATTGCCCGACGAATACGGGCTTGCGCTTGTCGACGAAGGCGCGCACCGCTTCCTTGTGATCCGTCGTTCGCGCGGACCGGATCATGTATTCCGCTTATCGCGCCGATTCCGCGGCGATTCGAATGTCACAGGCGAGCGCGAGTGCAAGTCCTGCGCCTGCCGCAGTTCCGGGAAGCGCTGCGATCGTCGGCTTCTGCAATCCCACCAACGCACCCGTGAGGGTGCGCTGCTTGATGCGCAAGTCGGCGATCCGCTCATCGATCGGCGCGGCGGCCTTGGCGGCATTGCTCCCCATACCCTTGACGTCACCGCCGGCGCAAAAGGCCGACCCGGCACCGGTGATGAGCAATGCGCCGACGCTAGTATCGCCGCCGCACTGCCTGATCATGCGCCGCAGCGCGGGCGTCAATTGATCGGACAACGCGTTGCGCGCCTCGGGCCGGTTCAGCGTGATCAGCGCGACGCGGTTCCGGATTTCACACAGCAACTCACCTGTGCCGGTATCGACTCGATGCGATCTTCGGCCATTCGCGCTGCTCCCGTCGTGCCTTCACGCGACCTTCAGGGCTGCCTCACTATCGGCGTCCAGGAATCCCGTCAGCCGGCTTCTGATCAGCCACTCGGCTTCCGCCATGATGCGATCGATCAATTCTTTCACCGTCGGAATGTCGTGAATGAGCCCAACGACCATGCCGCAGCTCCAGGCGCCCGCGTCCATGTCGCCCTCGATCATCACCTTGGGATAGACGCCCGCCACCTGGTCGTGGATGTCGTCGATCTTCAGGCCCTTGCCTTTCTCTCGTTCAATCTCGAGCAGGTGCTCGACGCCCTTGTTGTTCAAGACACGTTCGGTATTCCGCAGCGCGCGCATCACCAGGCGCGTGTCGAGCTCCGACGCCTTAACCAGCGCATTCTTGACGTTTTCGTGCACCGGCGCTTCCTTGGTGGCAATAAAGCGCGTGCCCATGTTCATGCCGGCGGCGCCCATCGCCAAGGCCGCAACCAGATTGCGCGCGTCTGCCATACCGCCGGAGGCAACGAACGGTATCTTTAGTTCCTCGGCCGCGCGCGGCAACAGGATCATGTTGGGCATGTCGTCCTCGCCGGGATGACCGCCACATTCGAAGCCGTCGACACTGACGGCGTCACAGCCGATCTGTTCGGCCTTCAGCGAATGCCGGACCGACGTGCATTTGTGGATCACCTTGATGCCACCTGCCTTGAGGGCCGGCATGTACTGTTCGGGGCTGCGGCCGGCGGTTTCGACGATTTTGACGCCGCCTTCCTTGATGGCCGCGATATACTCGGGATAAGGCGGCGCGCTGAAAGTCGGCAGAAACGTCAGGTTCACACCGAACGGCTTATCTGTCATATCGTGGCAACGCGCGATCTCCTTGGCCAATAGTTCCGGCGTTCGTTGCGTCAGGCCCGTGATGATTCCCAGCCCGCCGGCATTCGAAACCGCGGCCGCGAGTTCGGCGAACCCCACATAGTGCATTCCGCCCTGGATGATCGGATGTTCAATGCCGAACATCTCGGTAATTGCTGTCTTCACGAATACCTCCGATTTGTTGTCGCGCTTTCGCTCAATGGACCATTTCGAACAGCCCGGCCGCCCCCATGCCGCCACCGATGCACATGGTCACTACACCGTATTTGGCCTTCCGGCGGCGCCCCTCTATCAACACGTGGCCGGCAAGGCGCGCTCCGGTCATTCCGTAGGGATGGCCCATCGAGATCGAACCGCCGTTGACGTTGAGCTTTTCAGGATCGATCCCGAGCTTGTCGCGGCAATAGATTACCTGAACGGCATAGGCTTCGTTCAGCTCCCACAAATCGATGTCATCGATCTTCAGGCCGTGACGCTTGAGTAGGCGCGGAATAGCGGCCACGGGCCCGACGCCCATTTCGTCCGGTTCGACTCCGGCCGCGACAAAGCCGCGAAAAATGCCAAGCGGCTTAAGGCCCTTCTTCGCGGCCAACTTGTGGCCCATAATGACGCAGGCCGACGCGCCGTCAGAAAGTTGGCTGGCGTTTCCGGCGCTGATCGTCTTGCCCTCAAACACCGGCTTGATGCGGGCAAGACCCTCTGCTGTCGTTTCCGGCCGCGGTCCCTCATCCTTGGTCAGCGTGATATCCTTGAACGACACCTGGTTGGTGTCCTTGTCCATGACGGCCATCCTGGTCCTGAACGGGACGATCTCGTCGTTGAAGCGCCCGCCCTGGAGAGCCGCCGCCGTGCGGCGCTGACATTCGAGGCTGTACTCGTCCTGGCGCTCACGCGAAATCTTGTACCGCTCCGCAACGACCTCGGCGGTATCCAGCATCGACATGTATATTTCCGGCTTTATAGCCATCAACTCATCGTCAATCGCATGAAACTTGTTCATGTGCTCGTTCTGAACGAGGCTGATCGACTCCGCCCCCCCGGCAACCGCGACCTCGACGCCGTCGAACATGACCGAACGCGCGGCGACTGCGATCGCCTGCAGACCGGAAGCACATTGGCGGTCAATCGTCGTGCCGGCGACCGTCACCGGCAGGCCGGCACGGATTGCTCCCTTGCGGGCCACGTTCATCACCATAGTGCCCTGCTGCATCGCGCAGCCCATCACCACGTCCTCGACCTCTCCCGGTTCGATCCTCGCGCGCTTGACCGCTTCGGCGATCACGTGACCGGCCATCGTCGGACCTTCGGTGCTGTTAAGCGCACCGCGATATGCCTTGCCGATGCCCGTGCGTGCAGTTGAAACGATCACCGCTTCAGTCATGGTTACTCTCCGTTGAGCGCGACCCGCGCATGCAGTTGAATTAGCTCTGCTGCGCGTAGCGCATCAGATGATAGGCAGGATCGCCGAACTGGACGTTGATGGAGCTTATTCGTTTGAAGTAATGACCGACGTTCAACTCGTCGCTCATGCCCATGCCGCCGTGCAATTGCACCGCTTGCTCTGCGATAAAGCGCGCGGCGTAGCCAACCTTCGACTTCGCGCCGGACGCCAGCTTCGATCCATTTGGCTCTTGCGCAGCGAGGCTGAGGTTCAGATGCTGGGTGAGCGAAATCGCCTCTTCGAGCGCGATGAACATGTCGACCATGCGGTGCTGCAACACCTGAAAGGTCCCGAGAGCGACCCCGAACTGCTTGCGCGCTTTACTATATTCCAGCGTGGCGGAATTCAGCACCGACATCGCGCCGACTGCTTCGGCGCACAGGGCAGCGATAGCTCGGTCGCGGCAGGCCTCCAGAGCAGCGACTCCCCAGCCTTCAAGGCCCAGCAATTGGCCGGCGGGCACTTCCACGTTCATCAGTGTGAGTTCCGCGGCACGCCGACCGTCGATCGTCTTGAAGCTCTGCAAGTGAAGATTGGCGGCATGACGATCGATCACGAAAAGACTCACGCCAAAGCGATCGCGCTGTCCGCCCGAAGTGCGCGCCGAGACGATCAGCCTGTCGGCCCACGGTGCGCCAATCACCGCAGCCTTGGTCCCACTCAAGACAAAATTATCTCCGTGACGACGCGCGGTCGTGGTGACGTTGTTGAAATCATAGCGTGATCGTCCCTCGGCCCAGGCAAGCGTCCATATCGCCTCGCCTTCCATGATCTTGGGCAGGAAGGTCTGGCGCTGCTCGGGCGAACCGACGTCCTCGATCAGGCCGCCGGCGAGGACAACCGTCTCAAAATACGGCTCGACGACGAGGTTGCGGCCGAATTCCTGCATCACGATCATCGTGGCAAGCGAGCCGCCACCAAGCCCGCCCGAGCTTTCCTGGAACGGCGCAGCGCAGAGCCCGAGGTCGGCGAAGGATTTCCAGTGCCTGCGGCTCCAGCCTTCATCGGTCGCAACGATCTTGCGCCGCTCGTCGAAATCGTACTGCTCGCGCAGGAGGCGTTGGATGATGGAACGGAGCAATTCCTGTTCTTCCGTCAACTGAATGTCCATCGGATTCGCTCGTGCGAATGTGATCAGAGACCCAGCACTGCTTTTGCGATGATGTTGCGCTGGATCTCGTTCGATCCGCCATAAATGCTGAGCTTGCGGGAGTTCAGGTACTTCTCGGTCGCGGTGTGTCCATAATCGGGTCCCGGCATGAAGCGGTTGGCGCTTACCGGGTGCTCACGGATGGCCAGACCGTAATTGCCGATCGCCTGGTGCATCAGATCGGTAATGCGCTGGAATATCTCAGTGCCCCGGATCTTGAACAGCGAGGCGGCCGGTCCGGGGTCGATGCCGCGTGACATCTGCGCGATGATGCGCAGTTCGGTTGCCTCCAGCGCCAGCACGTCGAGCTCGACGCGCGCGATCTCCTTGATCAACTCGCCGAATGTCGGATCGTCTTCGCCGATTTCGGTCTTCACGACATGCTTGAGACGCTTCAGATAGCGCGTCGAACGGCCGATCCCCGCCATGCTGGTCCGCTCGTTGCCGAGCAGAAACTTCGCGTAGGTCCAGCCCTTGTTCTCCTCGCCGATCAAATTCTCCACGGGGACGCGCACGTCCTCGAGGAACACGTCGTTGACCTCGTGCGATCCGTCGATCGTAATGATCGGCCGGACGGTAACGCCCGGCGATTTCATATCGATCAACAGAAAGGAAATACCTGCCTGAGGCTTCGCGCCAGGGTCCGTTCGCACCAGGCAGAAAATCCAGTCGGCATGCTGGGCGAGCGTCGTCCAGGTTTTGTGGCCGTTGACGATGTAGTGATCGCCATCCCGCACCGCCTTGGTGCGGACCGAGGCGAGGTCGGAGCCGGCGCCCGGCTCGGAATAGCCCTGGCACCACCAGTCGTCACCGGAGAGAATCCGCGGCAGAAACTTCTTCTTCTGCGCATCGTTGCCGAAGGTGTAGATGACCGGACCGACCATGGTGACGCTGAATGCGAGCGGCGGCAGCGTTCCGGCGCGCGAAGTCTCCTGCTCAAAGATGAATCGCTGCGTGACCGACCAGCCCGGGCCGCCATATTCCTTGGGCCAGAGCGGCGCGACCCAACCCTTCTTGTGGAGGATGCGATGCCAGAGCAGCGACTGCTCCTTGGTCAAATCGGTCTCGGGGTTTGGAACGCGCATTTCCTGCGGATAATTCGTCGCAATAAAAGCGCGCACCTCATCACGAAACGCAGCATCCTCGCTGGAAAGGTCGAGATCCATGTTGCGATGCTCCTGTTACCACTTCTCGCCGAAGGGACGGATTTCCAGCTCGAAGGTCCAGGCGCTGCGCGGCTGCTGATAGAGCAGCCAATAGGATTCCGCGACCGAGGATGGCGGCATCAAGAGATCGGGATTATCCAGAGCATTCGGGCCAAGTGCCTCGATCCGCCGCTGGCGTACCCATTCAGTGTCGACGCCGGAATCGATGATGAGATGCGCCACGTGGATGTTCTTGGGCCCCAACTCGCGCGCCGCCGCCTGTGCCACGGCCCGCAGACCAAACTTGGCACTGGCAAAGGCGGCATAGCCGATCCCACCGCGCAGGCTCGCCGTCGCTCCGGTGAAGAAGATATTGCCCCTGCCTCGCGGAAGCATCAGGCGCGCGGCTTCGCGGCCGGCGAGAAAGCCGGAATAGCAGGCCATCTCCCAGACCTTGCGGAACACGCGCTCGGTGGTTTCCAGAATCGGAAAGTTGACGTTTGCGCCGATGTTGAAGATGCAAACCTCAAGTGGCGCATGCTTGTCGGCATCGCCGAGGAATGAAATGATCTCCTCCTCCTTGCGCGCATCGAGCGAGCGCGCGTGGATTTCGCCGCCGGCCTTCTCGATCTCCTTCACGAGCGGTTCGAGCTTGGCACCGTTGCGTCGTCCCGCAAACACCGTGAAGCCCTCTGAGGCGAACTTCTTTGCGATCTCGCCGCCGATATAGTCACCGGCGCCGATCACGGCCACGGTTGCGTTTCTCTTTTGCAAAGCCCTTCTCCCGGTCAAGTTAAGTGAGTTCGTCGTTGGAGTTTCACCGGCTGCCTCGCCGCAACTCGGTCGCCGCGCCAGCATTGCGCGAGCTCATGCTCCCGTGTCTTGTCGGTTGAGCGACCCGGCAAGACGGCGACGACGACGATTTTCGGCGGCCGAATGTAGGAGGTGAGCCTAGGCTTGATGGAGTTCAACATACGATCGCCCGCTCGCACGCCGAGCGAGGAGAGAACGTTGGCGATCTCGGTGACCCGCCTATCGAGGTCACCATAGCTCCAGGCCATGCCGTCTTCGACCAGAGCGATTTGGCCCGGAGTCTTGTCGACATAATCCGCCATCACTTCGTGGATGCGGCGCGGCAGCCCTGCAGCAATCTCATCGATATCGATCGCCGATGAAAGACCCGCCACCACCCAACCTCCCGAACAACGAACGTCGCCCTGGTTTGTTCACAGTGCGCTCGATTTCGATCTAACGTTCTTTTTTAGAACTCGTCAATCGCAAAATCAGTTTTGGACGCTGACGGCGAAAATTGGCCAGCTATGCTGCCATACCCATAGCCCATGGAAAAGTTCGTTTACAGCGCGGCTGATCAAGGATACACATCGGTATCAAATAAGAACTTATGGGGAGAGATGAACATGGCGGGAGAGCGCGGCGTTGCAATCCTTGTCGGCGCAGGCGACGCGATCGGCGCAGCCGTCGCGCGGCGTTTTGCCAAAGGCGGTTATACGGTTTGTATCTGCCGACGTGACGCAGCCAAATCCCAAGGATTAGTGGAGGAACTCACCGCTGCCGGCTACCGTATCCACGCTTTCAGCATCGATGCTCGTCAGGAAGCCGACGTTCAAAAGCTTTTTTCCGACGTCGAAAGCAACATCGGACCGATCGAGGTCTGCCTTTTCAATGCCGGATCGAATGTCAACAAGCCCCTCGTGGAGACCACGCAAAAGCTGTTCTTCAAGGCCTGGGAACTGGCCTGCTACGCCGGATTCCTGGTCGGACGCGAGGCTACGCGCGTTATGCTGCCGCGCGGACGCGGCACGATCTTTTTTACCGGCGCGACCGCCAGTATCCGTGGCGGACCGGGATTTGCGGCGTTTTCATCGGCGAAGTTCGGCCTTCGCGCGGTCGCCCAGGCGATGGCGCGCGAACTGGGACCGAAGAATATCCACGTCGTCCATCTCATCATCGACGCCGGCGTCGATAGCGAAGCCATTCATCAGCGCATGAAAGCGGCCAAAGGGATCGAGCCAAGCGAGATTCCACCGGACAGCCTGACGAAGACGTCTTCCATCGCCGAGGCCTATTGGTTCACGCATCAGCAGAGCCGGGACGGCTGGACCCATGAACTCGATCTTCGTCCATCCGTGGAGACATGGTGATGAGCGCAACACCTGACCTAACGCTGTGGGGCGTTGGAACAAGCCGCACCATTCGTCCGCACTGGGCCATGCACGAGCTTGGCTTGTCCTACAAGGTCAAGCCGATCGGGCCGCGGACAGGCGAGACCAAGACGGCCGAATACACCAAGCTCAATCCCCGCCAGAAGATTCCCCTGCTGCAGGACGGCGACTTCTGCATTGGCGAGAGCGCCGCGATCGTTGCCTACCTGTCGCGAACCTATTCGACGCCGGAACGCTCGCTGATTCCGGAAACCCAGCGCGAGTTCGCCGCGTGGCTCGAGTGGTGCTTCTTTATCGTGGCCGAACTCGATTCCACCAGCCTTTACGTGATGCGCCGCCATCGGGCGGATGCATTGGGGCACATCTATGGAGTTGCGCCCGAAGTCGTCGCACAAGCCGGTGAATATTTCCGGCAACAGCTACGGCACGTGGAGGTCGCGCTGGCCGACGGACGGACATTCTTGATGGGTGACCAATTTACCAGCGCTGACATTCTGCTTACGACGTGCCTTGATTGGGCCATCGCTTACGGTGTCGGCATCTGCGACAATGCCGATCCCTACCTTGAGCGCATCCAGAAGCGAGACGCCTATCGAAAAGCCCGAGCGGCGAACGCTCCAGTAGCACCGATCGCGGCGGCGCCGGCGAAAGCCTGAGCACCGATCGCCCGTCGCGCGAGAGAACCTCGGCTCAGACGGCCACGCGCACGGTGCGCTCGGCGACCATCCTGTCGATGGCGCTGTCGTCATAACCCAATTCGCGCAACACCTCGCGGGAGTGCTCGCCAACGCGGGGAGCCGGCCCGCCGATCGCAGCCTCATTAATCTCGAAGCGAGCCGCGGGCTTCGGCTGCCGCACCCGTCCGACCTTCGGCTGATCGAATTCCGCGATGATGTCGCGCGCCACCACCTGTTCATTGTGGATGATTTCGCTCCGGCGCAGGATCGGCGCACAAGGCACATCGGCGGCGTCGAGGCGCTCCAGCCATTCGGCAGTGGTACGCTGGCTGATATATTCAGCCATCTTGTTGATGCGGGCCGTGGCGTTGACCGAACGCGCCGATGGGGTCGCGAATCGGGAATCCTTGGCAAGCTCAGGATCTCCGGATGCCCGGCAGAAGCCCTGCCATTCGGAATCCGAAATCGTGCCGGCGGTGATGTAGCCGTCACTGGTCTTGAACACGAGATCCGGCCGATCGTTGGGATCGGCTGCGGCGGCTTCGGCCCCCACGACCGTATACTGCATCATGCCTTCGGGCCACAGGTAGGAAATCATCGCATCCAGCATCGCGACCTGGATGTGATCGCCCTGCCCCGTTTTCTCGCGAGCATAGAGCGCTGCCGCCACAGCCTGCGCAGTGAATACGGCGGTGGTCTTGTCGCATACGATCGTGCGGATCATTTGTGGACGGTTCGTTACCGGCTGCGACTGGATATCAGCAAAACCCGACAGACCCTGAATGATCGGGTCATAGACGCGTTTCTTTACGTACGGGCCGGTATCACCGACGCCGCTGATCGAGACGTAGATCAGGCGCGGATGGCGCTGCCGCAATTCTTCTGCACCGAGTCCGAGGCGCTCCATGGTGCCCGGCCGAAAATTCTGCACCAGCACGTCAGCCTGCGCGACCAGCCTGGTGAGCACCTCACGGCCACCCGCGCTCTTGACATCGATCGACAGCGAACGCTTGCCGCGGTTCGAAGAGATGAACAGCGCGGAAAACTCGCCATCCTTGTCGATGGTGGCACGGCTGCGGCGCGTAATATCGCCGCCGATCGGCTCGATCTTCAGTACGTCGGCGCCCTGGTCCGCCAGAAACATGGTCGCGAACGGGCCCGACACCACGCCGGTCAGATCGAGGACGCGAACACCGCTAAGCGGTCCAGGCATGAGACATTCTCCCTGAGTTCACTTTTGCTTTAGGTCCCGGAATTTGGCTTCGCCACTCAACCCGGGCAGTCGCCGCCGTCAGGCCGTCTTGGGAACAGGTTGCCTGGTCTGTTCGACAATCGACTCCTCGACGTCGCGAAGCTGATCCTTGCCGAAAAACATTTCCTTTCCAACGAAGAAGGTCGGCGAGCCGAATGCTCCCCGGCTGACGGCGTCGCTGGTCAGGTCGATCAGCCTCTTCTTGACATCATCCTGCTGTGCGCGCGCGATCAACCGGTCGATATCGATCCCTGACGACATGAATGCGTTCCGGAAGATTTCGAGATCGTCCATCTTCTTCGGCTCTTCCCACATATGATGGTAGGCGGCGCGGAAATAGGGCTCGAACACGCCTTCGAATTGGGCGGCCACGGCGCCACGCATCAGCATCAGCGTGTTGATCGGAAAGAAGGGATTTTGGCGAAATTTCGTGACGTTATAGCGGCGAATGAAGCGCTGGGTCTCCAGCGCCTGGTATTCCGGCTTGTTCTTGATGCCGCGAAGCGAGTCAAAGGGTGACATGTTGCCGGTCGCCTTGTAGATGCCGCCGAGCAGAACCGGGACATACTCGAATTTCACGCCGGTACGCCGCTCGATGCCCGGAATGGCCACTTCCGCCAGATAGGCATTAGGACTGCCGAAATCGAACTGGAATTCAACCTTCAGGGGCATGTCGATTCTCCCGGAGAGCGCGTTGTTGGTCAGGTTCGGCGACCGCTAGTTTGAACCCAAGCTCGTTAGCTATCCTTATAGTTCTAAAATCGAACTGTCAAATAATGTAGAATTTTCCCCAATCTGACGGCAATGCTAGGGGATTGTTTGGAGTTTAGTACCTAACTAGAATGGTAGCGAAACCAAAAGCCCCCTGGCACGATTCGAACGGAACTGGCGCGAGAAGACTGGAGAGCAGGAATGAGATGGGATGAACTGGAGGAAGAGCCATGTTCTATGGCCCGGACGATCGGCGTGATCGGCGATCGCTGGACCCTTCTGATCCTGCGCGAATGCTTCCTGCGCACGCGCCGCTTCGAGGGATTTCAGTCGGCGCTCGGAATCACACGCCATCTGCTCGCAGAGCGGCTGAAGAAACTGGTCCGCCAGGGCGTGCTGCGTCGCATTCCCTATCAGGAGTCGCCCAAACGGCATGAATACATCCTTACCCAAAAGGGACTCGATCTCTATCCGATCATGATGGCGCTTGTGCATTGGGGCGACACGCACATGGTCGACGAGCGCGGGCGACCTTTGCTGCACCAGCACCGCAAATGCGGAAAGAACTTCGATCCCGTCATGGTGTGCTCCGAATGCGGCGAGCCGCTTTTGGCCAAGGAGGTTCATACCCATCCCGGCCCTGGTGCTCGAAGCACTCCGGCAATAGAGGCGCCAGAGAAACCGAAGGCAAAGGCGCGCCGCAGCGCCGCTTGAGGTCCGCTCGCCGGGAATATTTCGATCGGAACCTCGCTCAGCAGATCGCAGAACAAGGGAATATATCCGCGGGTGTCGCCTGACGGACACGAGATGTCCGGCAACGGTCGCGAACGGCTACCGCCCTTAGACCCGTATCACATCTCGATTTGCTTCGTTGCAGTAGAGGCGTTCGATCTGTTCAGAGCGATGTTTCAGCACAGCACGTTGATTGACATACGCCTTGTCGGTGATTTCTCCTGCCGCCAATGACGGCGGATCCTTCAGCAGAAAAAACGAACAGATTCGTTCGCTGCTTCCAACGGTTTCATTGTACTCCCGAAAACGATCTTTCAGAAATTGAACCACGCGAGGGTCGCAGGTCAAATCTGCAGCCGGAGTCTTGGAAATCCGCGCGGCCTCGGTCGGATTCAACCAGCAGAGCAGCGCGCACGATTCACGATTTTCTCCGGCAACGACAATGTCCAGCAATACACCGCGTGTAGCAGCCAGGATTCCCGCGCGCATATTGCCGATCGAGACCCACGTGCCGTTCGCGAGCTTGAAGTTCTCGGAAATTCTGCCTGTAAAACGCAGCCCGCGCTCCGGCTTCTGCGGATCCAGAAACGAGACGGTGTCGCCGATGCGGTAGAATCCTTCCTCATCGAAGGCCTTCTGCGTCAAATCCGGCCTTCCGAGATAACCCGGGGTAACGTTAGGCCCCTTCACCCTCACCTCGTAAGTATCGGAAATCGGAATCAATTTAAGCTGCAGACCCGGCGCAGGAAGGCCGATCTCTCCCGGCTGGTCGGTCGCCCAATGGGTCGTGCTGATCGTCGGGGCCGTTTCAGTGGTGCCATAGCCCGACATGACTGGAATGCGCCGGCCGGTGATCGATGATGTCAGCCGATAGAGTTTCTCAAGCGTCCCCTCCGAAATTGCAGCCCCGGCATAGCTCAATCTGTCCATCCGCTTGAACACGCTGGCGCCAAGCTCGAGGTCGTTCTCGATCGCGTCGCATAAGAGATTATAGCCGGCTGGCACGTTGAACATGGCGGTGGGCGAAATCTCCCTGAGATTCGCGACCGTCTTGTGGAAGAGCTGAGGCAGCGGCCGCCCATCGTCGATGTAGAGCGTCCCCCCATTCTTGAGGATGCCGTGAAGGATGACGTTGCTGCCCATCGTATGGTGCCATGGCAGCCACTCAACCTGGACCGGCGCCTCCGGCGAAGACACCAGCAGACTCCCCATTTGCAGGGAGCTCGCCATCATACGGTGGGTGTTGAGCACGCCCTTGGGAAAACCGGTCGAGCCAGACGTGAAGAGTATCTTCGCGACAGCGTCGCAAGACAGCGCACTCGATGCGCGCTGGAATCCGTCGATCGAGCTTCGCGCGGTCAGAGTCTGAAAAGGCACCGTGTCCGGCGCGCCATCGACACTGATCCAGGTCGCGGCTGCCAGTTCCGGAATGGATCGGCCAGCCGAAAAGTCGCGTCCGCTCTGGACGAAAACAAAATTCGGGCCCAACGCTTCCGCAATATCCTTGAGACGAGCCAGCCCCCCGGGCATCAGCGTATAGTTTGGCGATACTGGCGCCAGGATCACCCCTATCGACATTGCGGCAAACGAGATCACCGCGTTCTCGATGGAGTTTCCTGAAAGCACCGCCAGCTTGTCAGCCGGCTTTGCGCCCATATCGATCAGGCTTTGGCCGACCGCCTGAACCTGCAGCCATGCCTCTCTGTAGGAGATCTCGTCCCATCCCACCTTCGCGTTGCGTTGCGCAAGGAAAATTCTATCCGGAGCAGAATTTGCCCAGGTCGGAAGCAAATCCGTGATGCGCCAGTCGCACTTTCCTAACTCGAGGGGCGAACTCAAGATGAGCGTGCCGTCGGTTCGACGCTCTATCGAAAGCTCTCTCGGCGCAAACGTCAGTGCCTTCATCGACATCGAAATGGTCTCCTGAATTTGCGATGGACCCGATCGAGCGCGCTACACGCGATTCGCTACTCTTGGTGCTGATTGCTGCTGCGCCCGCTGATTGGATCACGCGAGCCGCCCACCGGCTTTCGGACCAGACCGGCCGGCAGTTCGCATCCAACTCGCGAACTTGCCCGGCGCATCGTTCGCCCGTGCGAGGTCACTCGGACCTGGCGTCGAGCACTTCCCCGAAGGCTTGCCAGCTCGTGCCGCTCCATCGCTGCAATCGCATCTGCGTCCAGATCATATTCTCAGTTTCGGTAGTGTTGACCTTGATGCCGGGCAGCGCAGTCGGGACGACGAAATCCCTGAGGTTCTTGGCTTGCGCAAGAATATTCTTGCGCGATAGATCATTGCCGCATTGCTTCAGAATTTGCTCGAGCACGATGCCTTGCTGGTAGCCGGTCAGATAGCTGCCGTTGGTGATGTCGGCGCCCGGTAAATACTTGTCAAAAAACGCCCGAAACGCCTGCATGCCCGGGTCGTCTTTCCATGCCGCATCGAGAATGTCCTTGTTGGTCGTGCCGACGATCACGCCGACCGATTTGTCGAGACCGGCCGGTGCGAGCGTGCCTCCAACCGAGCCGGATGGAAAATTGAGGATTACGGTCGCCTTCCAGCCGATCACGGCGGCTTGCCGGATGGCTTGAGCGGCGAACTTCGGTGTGCCGGCGATCACGAGGGCATCTGCACCGGAGCTCCTCAGGTTAACCACCTGAGAATCGACCGTCGGTTCGGTGACCTCATAGGAAGCGGTCACGACCTTTCGGTCAAAATCTTTCCCGAGAAACGACTTGAAGGCGTTGACATAATCTTTGCCAAGATCGTCGTTCTGATAGAGGATGGCATACTTGGCGTTTGGCTGTGCCCTCATCAGGTATTTGGCATAGATTTTTCCTTCGGTGTCGTAGCTGACGAGACCTGTCGTGGTCAGCGGGTAGTTGGCAACATCCGTGAACTTGGATGACCCGCTCATAATTGCGATGCTGGGCACCCCTTTCGACCTCAGGTATTTGGCCGTCGCCGAGATGCCGGGAGTGCCGAGCTGGCCGAACATGAACGACACTTCATCGCTCTCAACGAGTTTGCGGACGTGCTCCACGGCCTTGGGAGGGCTGTATGCGTCGTCATACGCGATGTAGTTGATCTTGCGTCCGTTGATGCCGCCGCGATCATTGACCGACTGGATATAGGCCATGACACCCTTGCCCACGAGACCGATCGACGACGCCGGTCCGCTGAAGGGAAAAACCCCGCCGATCTTGATCTCGGTCGCTGTAATACCGGGCTCTTCGGCCGCGAATGCAGGCCCGCACAAAAGTAAAGCCAGGGCCGCCACGGCCTTCGATTTCGTCAGCATTGCTCATCCTCCCGAAAGTAATGCCGCTCCGGGCATATGAATTGTCTTGTTGCGCCGTCGGCTGCTCGTCCGTTGTCACTCGCTGAGCTGTCTCAGCGCACGCCGGTCGAGGGTTGCAAGGCGGCACATCGCGGCCGTTGCTATCGACCGTCTTCCCTCCAGCCTACAGTTCTTTTTTTGAACTCGTCAAGCCATCGGGTGATGGATCGCCGGGCAGCGAGCGGCGCGCCTGCCCGATCTGGATGAGCCAAATTGCGCTTTTTCTGCTATTATCTCGCTGATCCACGCGCACTCTTGCGTCCTGAATACCCATCAGGAACGTGCGGTGGCGGCACTTCTTACAGGCCGGCGGTGAAATTCTTTTATAGAACTAAATTGCAGATTCTGACTCAAGCTGATCTTGAAGGTAGCGGCGCACTATCGCCTCTCTCACTGAGTAATGCTGGCCGAGAAGATGCCTCGCCACAGATCTGAATGCGGCAGACTGCTCAGCCAGACTTGCCGAGCGCTTTCAGGATAAAGCGAATCTGATCGCGCAGGCATGCTTCGGTATCTTCGCCGCATTGAACGCGGTGCTCGATCAGAACCGGCCAAGCGGTGCTGCCGCGGCCTCGCCGTCGAGCACATAACGGGCCTCATAGGTGCGGGTCTGAGCATCGGCCGAATTCGACAACTGTCGCAGATACGCCGGATAGCGCCGCCCATCTGCCGCTCCATAAACGCTGGCCTCGGCGACGGAGCCGATCGCTGGCCGGATCGTTTCGGGAAGCGCGACCACAGCTTCGCGGGGGCCGGCTTTTGCGATCCTAACGACTGTCTGGCCGGCTGAGACGACCTGCCCGGGCTCGCCAAGCGTTTCGACCACTGTTCCGTCCGCATCCGCTACCAAGACCGAGTAGGTCGCCTCATTCTCGGCAACCCGCGCATCAGCTTCGGCGGTGGCGAGTTGCGCCGTGGCCGTATCCAACGCGGCCTTCGCTTGCTCGTAGCGCTGTCGGGAAGCCCATCCGTTGCTCACCAACTTGGCGTATCGCTGTTCATCCGCGTCAGTCTGAACGACAGATGCACGCGCTGCGGCAACGGCGTTGCGCTTCGCCGTGACCGCAAGGCAAAGATCGGTTTCATCGATCCGCATCAGCGGCTGACCGGCTTTGACCTGCTGACCGCTATTCACAAGCCGTTCCACGATCTTGCCGGCGACGCGAAACCCGAGGTTGCTCTGCACCCTCGCCCCTATGATGCCGGTGACGCCGCGTTCGGATTCGGTCACCCGCGCCGCTGTCACCATTCTGACGATAGGAGGTTCCTGCCTCGGATCACTCACGGCAGAGGCTTCCCGCGTGCGAAGCGTAACCACGGCGGCCGCTGCTAAGGCCGCGACCAGAATGCCCCCTAACACAATAATCGGTCTTCGCTTTTCCATGTCCGCGTCCTCACCAAAAATAGATTGCATTCGAACTCTATACCTGATATAGATTACGAACGCAATCTAAAAAGGAGACCAACGATGCGCGTGAGTCGCGTTCAGGCCGCGGAAAACCGCCAAAACGTGATCAATGTGGCGAGCCGCCTTTTTCGGTCACGCGGGTTTGATGGCATCGGTCTTAAGGACCTGATGGAGGGGGCCGGGCTGACCCAAGGCGGGTTTTACAAGCAGTTCGCGTCGAAGGAGGACTTGGCGGCGCAGGCATCCAGGCGGGCATTGGAGAGCGCTAGTCTTCGATGGTCGACCGCGATCGCGGAGCATCCTGAGGATCCGCTTGGCGCGGTCATCGCGTTCTACCTCAGCCCGGAGCATCGCGAAGAAAGGATGGACGGCTGCCCGGTCGTGGCGCTCGGCTCTGATGCCGCCAGACAGGGCAATGAGGTGAAAGCGTCGTTCGAAGCCGGGATCAAAGCGTATCTCGAAATTCTCGGCCGCGTGATCGCCGAGACTGGCGGTGAGGAATCCAGTGGCAAAGCCATGGCTATTCTCTCGACCATGGTCGGTGCGCTGACGCTATCGCGAGTCGTCAACGATCCGGATTTGGCTCGGGCGATTCTGGATGCAGCAGTCAAACAGGTCCGAGAAGCCGCCGCCGCTTGAAAGATCGCATCCCTCAAAGCACGGGAGAAATCGAAATGCTTAGTGTGACAAAAGGCAAACCAAGTTTGCTCAAAATATCGGATACGCTTAGCCTACGTTTTCAAGAGATCGGCAGCGGGCCTCCACTACTCCTCATACATACGATCCGGACGCAGCTCGAATATTTCCGCGGTCTGGCGCCCCTCCTCGCGAGATCGCACACGGTTTACGCCATTGACCTTCCAGGCCACGGACACTCACCGATAGATCCAAGCGCGAGCTTCGACGAACCCTACTTCAGGCAGGCCGTAATTCGTCTCATCGAGAAGCTAAACCTCTCGGCCGTGACTGTTGTTGGCGAGTCGATCGGCGGGACATTGGCCCTTACAGTGGCAGCGTCGCTTCCGCAGCGGGTGAAGCGGGTCTATGCGATCAACCCCTATGACTATGAGACGCGCTACGGGGACGGTATTCGACGCGGCAACTGGTTCGCGAATTTTATCATCGGAAGTTTGCAGATCCCGGTACTCGGCGCGATGAATGCATCGCTCGAAAACAAGATGGTTCTCGGCAAGATCATGGGCGGCGGATATCACGACCCGCGCAAACTGCCGAGCGACTTGCTTACTGAGTTCGACGAAGTAGCCCACCGCCCGGGATACAAGCGGATCGCACGTAAGGTGCTGGCAGGCTGGCGATCCTGGAGCAAGGCACGCGATTACGATCGGCAAATCTCGGCGCCTGTGACCCTCATTTATGGCGATAGTGATTGGTCTCGGCCAAATGAACGCGAACGCACACGGTCGCTGATTCCTGCCTCGCAGATGCTAACGCTCAAAAATACCGGCCACTTCTCAGCTGTTGAAAATCCGTCGGAGCTGGCCCGCGTGATAATGGAGACAGAATGACCGCAATGATCAACGCAAGGGCGTGCCATCACGTTCAAGCCCCTGAGAGCTCGAATCACTGGGCTGACGTCCAGGCATAATGATCCGCGCAACGAATACGCGTTTGGCTGAAATAGCGTGTTGCGAACGTCGTTTCGTCCCTGAACGGATGTTCGACAAGAGCCTTCGCAAGCAGATGGGATTGCCGGCTTGACTGGTCGCCAAGTCGAATTTGAAAGTCGCTGATCATGCGTCGCGTCGTCGTTACTGGATTGGGATTGGTATCACCGCTGGGTTGCGGTAGTGAGCTCGCGTGGTCCCGCCTGCTCTCTGCCCGCTCAGGACTTGCCGCACTCCCGGAGTGGGCGGCCGCCCTTCCCGCACGAGTTGCCGGAATCGTCCCAACGAAAGCCGACGACCCATGCGGTGGTTTCGATCCGGATCTGGTTGTTCCTCCTAAGGATCAGCGCAGGATGGATCGCTTCATCCTGTTCGCACTGGCGGCCGCGGCCGAGGCTCTTGCACAAGCGGCATGGACGCCTTCCGACGCACGCTCACTGGAGCGCACCGCGACCGTGATCGCATCGGGCATCGGAGGCTTTCCGGCGATCGTCGAGGCGGTTCGTACCACCGATCAGCGCGGAGCGAGGCGCCTCTCGCCCTTCACCGTGCCGTCCTTTCTCGCAAACCTCGCGGCAGGTCATATCTCCATCCGCTACGGCTTCAAGGGTCCCATCGGCACGCCGGTCACCGCTTGCGCTGCGAGCGTGCAGGCGATCGGCGATGCCACACGCCTCATCCGAACCGAAGAAGCGGACCTCGCGATTTGCGGTGGTTCGGAAGCCTGCATCGATCTCGTGAGCCTCGGCGGCTTCGCCGCCGCCCGGGCCCTTTCGACGGGCTTCAACGAAACGCCGGCCCGCGCGTCCCGCCCCTTTGACCGCGACCGCGACGGCTTCGTCATGGGCGAAGGTGCCGGTATCCTCGTCATTGAAGAGCTGGAACACGCGCTCCGGCGCGGCGCCCGACCGGTCGCCGAAATCGTAGGCTATGGCACGACCGCAGATGCCTACCACATCACGTCAGGACCCGAGGACGGCGACGGCGCGCGCCGCGCCATGGAAGGCGCCTTGCGACAGGCCGGCCTCAAGCCCGGTGACATCCAGCATCTCAACGCCCATTCCACCTCGACGCCGGTTGGCGACGCTTCCGAACTGGAAGCGATCAAAGCCGTATTCGGCCGCAACGGAAACATTGCCGTGAGCGCCACCAAATCGGCGACCGGTCATCTGCTCGGCGCAGCCGGAGGAGCGGAAGCGATCTTCACCATCCTCGCGTTACGCGACCAGGCCGCGCCGCCCACGCTTAATCTCGAAAATGGCGACGCGGCCGCTGATGGCGTCGACCTTGTCGCCCGCGAGGCGCGGCCCATGACGATGGAGCATGCGATTTCGAATGGATTCGGCTTCGGAGGTGTCAACGCCAGCGTCATCTTTCGACGTTGGCAATAACCAGGCCTGTCCAGGATCGGCAGTCATCGCTGACCTGCCTGACTGTGTCACCTGCACCGACGGCGAATGGTGGCGAACGAAATAGCGATGTCATTCTTCAACGGGCAGCCGAATGCGCTCTTCCAGATGAAGCAATGGGGACGGCGATTTAGCCAAGCAATATCAACTGACTGGGGCGGGAGGGATCGAATCTCCGAATGGCGGAATCAAATCAGTTTGATTATTCAACGATTTCAATGCGCGTTTGGAAAGAAGCTCAGAATCTCGCCTCAGCGATATCAATAAACTAGCAGTCGTTTCCAAATGAACAGGGTGCCTGCGAGACGAAATCGATCCTCGAAGTTTCAGTCGCAACTTCGGTACTCAGTCCGTAAGCTGAGACTCGAACCTTTCCGTCAGTTGCTTCGCGACACCGAGAGTGCCTAGATCTCGTTCAGAGGATTCTCCAGCAGGCCAGGT
Source organism: Bradyrhizobium archetypum (assembly GCF_013114835.1). Taxonomy (GTDB): domain Bacteria; phylum Pseudomonadota; class Alphaproteobacteria; order Rhizobiales; family Xanthobacteraceae; genus Bradyrhizobium; species Bradyrhizobium archetypum. Next base: position 819,917 of record NZ_JAAVLW010000001.1, read on the forward strand.
TGGGAGCCCCCAATTCCTGCTGATGACGACTTTCCGATCCGATCATTGTGCTTTGTTAGGCATTCTTCCGCCGCGCACTGGCTAGCAGCACCAGCATGAACGAGGCGGCAGTCATCAACGTGGAGATGGCGGCGATCGTCGGATCGATCTCGTCTCGCAATGCCGTGAACATCCTTTTCGTCAGCGGCTGGTACTGACCGCCCGAGATGAACAGTGCGACGATCGTCTCGTCCATCGCCGAGATAAAGGCGAAGATACCGCCGGCCGCGACGCTGGACTTGATCTGCGGCAGCGTGACCGCAAAGAAGCTGCGCAGGCGGTTCATGCCGAGGCTGCGCGCGACCATCTCCTGCGCTGGGTCAAAGCTCTGCAGGCCCGCGAGCACCGAGATCACGACATAGGGTAAGCCCAGCATCACGTTGGCGAGCACCAAGCCGGGCATGGTGGCAACGAGCCCAACCCTTACGTAGACGAAGAAAATGCCGACCGCCGTGATAATGATCGGCACCACCAGCGGCAACAGCAGAGCTATATGGACAAAGCGCATGATGCGCAGCTTCGACTGGCTAATCGCGTAGGCGGCGGCGACGCCGAGCGGCGTTGCGATCAGAACGGTGAAAGCGGCGACCGTCAGCGTAACCTGGGTTGCCTGCATCCAGGCCGGGTTGGAGAAATACTGCTGATACCAGCGCAGTGACAATGAGGGCGGCGGGAAGGTCAGGAAGCGTGCGCTGGAGAACGAGATCGGCACGATAATGAGCACCGGCAGGATCAGGTAGATCAGCACCAGCGCGCAAGCGATGATTAGAGTGATCCGGGCGGGCGAAAGTGCCTTCATTTCTGCCCCAACACACGATCGAGGGAAACGAAGCGGCTCACGATGACAAAGATCAGGAGCACACTTACCAGCAGCACGACGGCGACTGCGCTGGCCGCACCGAACTGATTGTAGAGCTCGACGTTGCGGCTCACCAGCATCGAGACCATCACCGTGCGGCCGCCGCCAAGCAGTTCCGGCGTGATGTAGAAGCCGAGGCAAAGCACGAAGACCATCGTACAGCCAGCCAGCACGCCAGGCAGCGACAGCGGCAGGAAGATTCGGAAGAACGCCTGCGCCGGGTTCGCGCCAAGGCTGGCGCCGGCCTGCATCAGGTCGTTCGGGATCTTCTGCATGGTGGCGTACAGGGGCAGCACCATAAACGGCAGGAGGATATGGACGGTCGCGACCACCGTGCCCAAGGTGTTGTGCACGAGCGCTAACGGTTCACCGATGACATCGAGATAACGCAGGAACTGATTGATCACTCCTGTCCGCTGCAAGAGCGCCAGCCAGGCATAGGCTCGCACCAGCACGCTTGTCCAGAACGGCAGCACTACCAGGGCAAGGATGACGACGCTCCATCCCCTCGGCACGGCATTCGCAGCATAGGCAACGGGATAACCGAGCAGCAGCGCAAGCACGGTCACCAGTAGGCTGATCTCGAAGGTCAGGGCAAAGCTGCGCCAATAGACATCCTCGGTCAGGATCCGGTGATAATGCTCCAGCGTGAATCCGTCATGGTAGATCGACTGCCAAGCGAGCCAGCCGACCGGCACCACGATCAGCAGGAGGATGACCAGCAGGGCCGGCGACACCAGGGCGAGCATCAGGCCGTGCTCGCGGCGCTGATGCCTGAGGGATGGATCTCGTCCGGATGTCGCCAAGTCTACCTCCGTCCCTGCTATTTCTGCATGAAGGCGGCCCAACGCTTCTCGGCTGCCTCACCTTGCGGCGACGACCACCAAGCGTATGACATCAGGGCCTGCTTGGCCGCATTCGTCGGTTCGCTCGGCAATTGGGCTGCGCGCTCCGGCTTGATCACACCGGTCTCAAAGGCCTTGGGGTTGCCGGGGCCGTAGTCAATATGGAGCGGCAGATTGGCCTGATGCACAGGATCGATTGCCTCGTTGAGAAACTTCACCGCGGTGTCGAGGTTCGGCGCGCCCTTGAGAATGCAGAGCGAGGTACTCTGCAAGATACCCTGGTTGTAGGTGAAGTTGACCTTGGCGCCTTCCTTGGCCACCGCGCTGACGCGACCGTTCCAGGCCATCACCATATCGACCTCGCCGTCGTTCAGGAGCTGCGCGGACTGCGCGCCCGAGGTCCACCACACCGTGATGTGCGGCTTGATCTCCTCAAGCTTCCTGAAGGCACGATCGACGTCGAGCGGGTAGAGCTTGTCCGGCGCAACGCCATCCGCCATCAACGCGGCTTCCAGCGTCGCGATCGGGTGATTGCGCAGCGCGCGACGGCCAGGGAACTTCTTCACATCCCAGAAATCCGCCCAGCTGTTCGGCGCATTCTGCGGAAAGGTCTTCTGGCTGTAGGCTAGTACACTGGAATAAAATTCATACGACGCCGAATAAGGGGTGCGATAGGCCTCGGGCATCGCCGCGGCATTGGGAATCTTCGAGAAGTCGAGCTTCTCAATCAGCCCCTGCTCGCCGCCCCGCAGGCAATAGCCGGTCGGCGTGTCGACGACATCCCAGATCGGCTTGCCGCTGCCGACCTGCGTCTTGATCGCGGGCCAAGCGTCGGGAATGGAGTCCTGGTTGATGGTGATACCAAGCTTCTTGGCGGAAGGATCGAGAATCGCAACCGTTTGCGCCTGCTGATAGGCCCCCCCTTGCGATACGAAGGTGATCTGCCCAGCCGCCTGAACCGCGATGCTGTCCAGTCCGAATAGCCCGAGCGCCGCGCCGAACAGCACATATCCATACTTCAAGCCCGATTTTGCTTTCATCATGTCCTCCTCTCGAACCAAGCAAATCTTACTGTCCGATCGCGTCCAGAAACTGGTACCAGCCCGCGACCATGCGCACCGCGGGTTCGCGCAGCGTGTAGAACGGAATGACCTTGACACGGCTCGCGTCGAGCAGCCCGAGCTCCGGCTTTTCGCCGCAGACGAAGGCCGCGAGATAGCGGCCCATCAGGCTCGACATCGCGACTCCGGCACCGTTGTAGCCCATCGAAAACAGGGTCCGATCGTCCAGCCGTCCGATATGCGGCACCGAGTCTATGGTCATGGCGACGAGGCCCGACCATTTGAACGCGAGCGGGACGTCGGACAAGTCCGGGAAGATGTCGACCATGGCCTTCCGCAAAGCCTCGAAGGCCGCTTCCGAGTCCTGCCTGCCGAAGGCGCCGCGGCCGCCAAAAATCACGCGATTGTCGACCATGCGGAACCAGCGCATCATGCGCTTGGTCTCGGTGTAGGTGCGGCCCGTCGGCATCAGCCGTCCCGCGAGATTGCGCGACAGTGTGTCGGTTGCGATGATCGCGCTGCGGAACGGCACCAGCGTACGCTGCATATGCCGCGTTGCGTCCGTCAGGTCGGAATAGCTGTTGGTGGCAATGATCGCCTGCTTGGCGCGCACCGCACCCCGTGGCGTCTCGGCGACAATGCCGCCCTGCTCGCGGCGGAGCCTAAGCACCGGCGTGCCCTGGTAGATGGCAACGCCAAGGCGCGCGACGCCGTCGGCGAGACCGCGCACATAGTTGAGCGGATGAATGCCGCCGGATCCGGGATTGAGCACCCCGCCAACGAAGGCCTCAGAGCCGGTCTCGTCCCGCACTTCGCGGGCGTCGAGGATGCGGACCTCGGCATCGCCCATCTCGCGCTTCATCCAGTTGGCTTCGTCCGCTGCCGCCTTGAGCGTCACCATATTGTGCGCGGCCTTGACCTGCCCGGTTCGCGTCAGATGGGCGCTGGTGATGCCGTACTCGGAAACGAGTTCCTCGACCATGTCGATCGATTCATGCGCGATCTCATACATGCGCCGCGCCATCGCGCGGCCATGCGCGGCGTCGATCTCGCGAAACGACAGGCGGAACTTTGCGGTGATCACCCCGCCATTGCGGCCGCTCGCTCCCCAGCCGGGCCGATTGGCCTCGAGCACGACTGGCGCAAGCCCGCTTCTGGCAATGTGATGCGCCGCCGACAGGCCGGTGTAACCCGCACCGATGATGACGACATCCGCCTGGCGCTCGCCTGACAGGACCGGAAAATCGCGCAAAGGCTCCGCCGTGCTCGCCCACAGCGAGTTGACCGAAGGAAGCGAGGTCCAGTCCCGTGTCATCGGCGCACTCATGGTTCACGCTGCGGCGCCAACCGCCGCGTCTGCAAAGGCTTTCATCGTCGGGAAATGGAAATCCGGCTTGGTGAGCTTCTCCACGGCTGGCGTGCCGCCAAAGCCGGCCATGCCCTGGCGGCGCTCGATCCAGCACACCTTGTAGCCGAGCTTCCGCGCGATCCCGATGTCGTGGTGCTGACTCTGCGCCACATGCAAAATATCGGACTGCTTGTAGCCGAAGGCCGACTGGCGGCCCTTGTTGTAGGCGAAGAACTCCGGATTGGGTTTTGCGACGCCGGTGTCATCGGCGCAGACGGTGTCATCGAAAGGATCGCCCAGCGCGTGCGCATAGCAGGACAGCGCAACGCGGTCGGCATTGGTCATCGCGACCAGACGGAATTTGGTGCGCAGGCGCTTCAAGGCCTCGACCGAGTCAGCGAACGGCGCCCAGCGCAACACCGCGAGCTGGAACACATCGCAGGAGGCATCGTCGGCCGGCAACTCCAGCTCCTTGGCGAGATGGCGATAGACGTGGAACATCACCTCGCTCGACCGTTCCGGATGCAGGTCGCGGCCACGCTTGTAGGCTTCAAAGATCTTGTCATCGGAGAGCTCGGCCGGTGACTTCCCGGAGATCTTGCGCACCGCATTGAGCACGCCGGTCTCGAAATCGATCAAGGTGCCGACGACGTCGAAGGTGAGAACCTTGAAATTGCTGAACGACATGAAGCTTCTTCTCTTTGAGTTGGACGGGTTTGGGTGGCGAGATTCACGCGTCCGCCTTGGGCACGACGATGGTATCCTCAGGGTGAAGCGTGACGGTGAGGCTTCCGCCCACCGGCGGAATGCGGCTATAGGCCTGGTGATGGCTGGGCTGGCGCAGGCTGAGCGCCGTCCCATCGGCAAGCGCGAGGAACACGCGCAGGCTTTCGCCCTGGTAGACGACGTCAGTGACAGTGCCGGTCAAACAATTGTTGACATTGGCCGCGCCGCCGTCGATCAGCAGCTTTTCGCTGTGCACGGCGAGCATCAGCGCATCGCCTGCCGGAATGGCGCGGGCGCTGCGTAAGACTGCGTTGCCGAGAGTAACGCTACAGGCGTCAACGCGGCGGACCGGGAGCAGCGTCGCTTCGCCGATAAAGCTCGCGACAAAGGAATCCGCCGGATGATCGTGCAGGCGCGCGGGCTCATCGATCTGGATCAGCCGCCCGTCCTTCATGACGGCGACGCGGTCGCTCATGGTGAGCGCCTCACGCTGATCATGGGTGACATAGATGATGGTGGCACCGATGCGGCGGTGCAGCGCCCGCAATTCGATCTGCATGGACTCGCGGAGCTGCTTGTCGAGCGCTGAAAGCGGCTCGTCCATCAGGATCAGTCGCGGCTCGAAAATCATGGCGCGCGCCAGCGCCACGCGCTGCCGCTGGCCGCCGGAGAGCTGCGCCACGCCGCGCTCCTCGTAGCCGGCAAGGTCCACCATCGCGAGTGCCGCGCGCACCCGGTCCGGCCATTTCGATTTTGGAAGTCGCCGCGCGCGCAAGGGGAAGGCGACGTTCTCGCCAACGCTCATATGAGGAAACAGCGCGTAGTTCTGGAACACGACGCCGATGTCGCGCTTATGCGGCGGCACGTAAGTGACGTCGCGCGCGCCGAAGTGGACCGAGCCTGACGACGGGACGATGAAGCCGCCGAGAATGCCAAGCAGCGTGGTTTTGCCGGATCCGGACGGTCCGAGCAGCGACACGAACTCGCCGGCGCCGACATTCAGCGACACGTCGTCGAGCGCTCGAACCGAGCCGTAAGCCTTGCTCGCGGACCTGATCTCAACACTTTCCGCCCGTTTGTCCAACGATCGACCTCGTCACGTTCAATCGACGGCCCGCGTTGTCGCGCGCCATTGGCATCGCCGCCCGTTGGCAGCGACTGTTGAACCGGCATAATTCTGTTTTATACCGTGCACATCGGACAGCTCACGGATGGCCGCCGCCGACGCACGCAGTCTTTCCTCCCGCCCTTGCTTTGGGCGCTCTCACTCCAATGACATCAGAGTTGCCGGCAGTCAGCAATTGCCAAATTCTCACCGGTCCTATAACGTCATGTTATGCCGGAGCTCCGCCGAATGCTGCCCTCCTCCAACGCGCTGTTTGTGTTCGACGCCGCGGCGCGAAACGGCAGCTTCACAGCCGCGGCGGCCGAGCTGAATGTCACGCAGCCCGCCGTGAGCCGGATGCTCGGACAATTCGAGGAGCATCTCGGTGTTCGCCTATTCGACCGCACTGCGGGGCGCGCAGTGCTGACGGAGGAAGGCCAGCTCTTGTACCGGCGCGTGCACGAGGGATTCCGCTCAATCGAGACCGGCCTGATTGAGATCGAGCGCCGGCGCAAGGGCACCGAAACCGTCACCCTCTCGGTTTCTTCCGCCTTCACGACGCATTGGCTAATGCCACGCATCGACAAGCTGCAGCGGGATTTTCCGCAGGTCGATGTGCGTTTCCAACTGATCTCCGGCGCGCTACGCGGCCCTGTCGAGAGTGTCGATCTCGGCATGCGGTTTCGCCACGTTGAGGACCCCTCTTCCGGCGGCACGCTGGTGATGAATGAGGTCATGCTACCGGTCTGCAGTCCCGGCTATATGCGCCAAGCGGAGCCCGCGGATGGAAATACCATCATTCGGCTCGTCGACACGCCCGATGACTGGGCTGCGGACTACCCGCACTTCCTGACCAAGCGGCGCGGCCCTTCCAAAGTGCTAAGCTTCACCGACTATGCCGTGGTGGTGCAGGCTGCCCTTCTCGGCCAAGGCATCGCCCTCGGCTGGCTGACGGTTGTTTCGCACTGGCTCTTGACCGGTGCGCTCGTTCCGGCCTCCGACGCACTCACCACCACGCGACGGATCTGTGAATTCCTATCTCCGCGCAACAGGCCGATGCGCCCTGTCGCCGCAGAAATCCGGGATTGGATCATCGAGCAAATGCGCGCCGAAATCGCGAAAATCGACCGGCTGCATCCACGGCTTGGACTGATGGCCGCATGTTATTGATCATCGGCTGCCAGGCCTCGGCCAATTGTTGCTCTTCACCCGTGGCAGCGTAGGCGGCGCAAACTGCCGACAATCGTGGCATTTCGGCATTGGTGTCTTCGGAACCGCCACCGAACGGCAAGCAATTCCGCACAAACGCGCAAAGATGATCCGATGCCAATCGGAGCTGCAGCATGTCCCAGTCAGTACACGTTCTGGCCTTTCGCGACCTTCTGGACAGCGGAGGCGTCGTTGACGACCCGGAGCGGATCGCCACCTACACAACGGACCAACGCCAGCTCTTCACGGGGTCCACGATTGCCGTGCTGAAGCCGGCGACGACGGAGCAGGTCGCGGACATCGTGCGGCTAGCGGCGCATCGCGGTATCGGAATCGTTCCGCAGGGCGGCAACACCAGCTACTGCGGCGGCGCGACGCCGGACACCTCCGGACGGCAGATCATTGTGAGCCTCGAGCGGATGGACAGGATCCGCGAAGTCGATCCGGTCTCCATGAGCATCTCTGTGGATGCTGGGGCCATCCTGAAAAATGTACAGAACGCCGCGGCGAACGCCGGACTTCTGTTGCCGCTCAGTCTCGGCGCGGAAGGCAGCTGCCGGATCGGCGGCAACATCGGAACGAACGCCGGCGGCCTGTCAGTCGTCAGGTACGGGATGACTCGCGATCTGCTGCTCGGGATCGAGGCGGTTCTGTCGGACGGCACCGTGGTTTCGGACATGCGCAAACTGCGGAAGAATAATACGGGCTACGACATCAAGCAGTGCTTCGCCGGAAGCGAGGGAACTCTCGGCATTGTCACGGGCGCAGTGTTGCGTCTTGCGCCTTTGCCGACCCGCCGCGCGAGCGCCTGGCTGAAACTCGCCAGCGGCGCACCACTCGCCGAGCTTCTGGCCCTTGTACGCCGCGAATCCGCGGACCTGCTCACCACGTTCGAATTCATGACGGCCCGCTCGATCGCGCTCGCGACCGAAGCGATGACCAACCCGCCCTCGGTCCGCGCCGGCTCGGGAGGCACCGTACTCGCCGAGTTCGCCTCTTCCTCGCGCCATGTCGGTCTCGACGAGCTGATGGAAGCCGTTCTGGCCGAGGCGATCGAGGCCGGATGGATCGAGGACGCGTTCCTGGCGCAGAGCGAATCACAACGGACCGCGATGTGGCAGCTCCGCGAGGCCATCCCCGAGGGCGAGAAGCGCCGGAATGGATCGGTCAAGCACGACATTTCCGTGCCGCTTTCCTCCATTCAGCGCTTTCTGGATTTGGCCGCCTCGCAGGTGCGGTCGTATGACGCCGACCTTGAACTGTCTGTCTATGGACACGCTGGCGACGGCAATCTGCACTACAACGTGCTCGTTCCTCCCGACGTCGACCGGACGGAGTTCACCAAGCGGATCGAAAGCGGCCTGTCGCTGCAACTCTACGACACGGCCGCGGCGCTCGGCGGCACGTTCAGCGCAGAGCACGGCGTCGGTCGGTTCAAGAAGCACCTTCTGGAGCGATACGGGGATGTCGGCCGCATCGCTGCGATGCGCCGTATCAAGAAGGCCTTTGATCCGGCGGGTATCATGAACCCCGGCGCGATCGTTCGCCCGTGGAGGAAGGAGCCTGCCTCTTGAATCATCTGGCGGCCAGCCGGCGGATGCTTTCCTTAGGCCTAGTCGGTACCTCTCTGGCATCTCTATCATCCAAATCGCCTTGTCCATGAAAAATGGGCCACTCCGAAGGAGTGGCCCAAGTTGGGGAGGAAACGCCCCTGAGGGACTGGTGAAATCGGATCAGGCGGCAACCTGTTCGATTGGTGAACATGGCAAGCCGAGACTCTTCGCCACGGCCTTGGAAGTTAGCCGCCCGCGATGGACATTCAGCCCCGCACGCAGATGCGGATTTTCGAGCACGGCTTCGAATCCCTTGTTGGCGACGGCCAGACCAAATGGCAGCGTGGCGTTGTTCAATGCCTGGCTCGACGTTAGCGGCACAGCTCCCGGCATGTTGGCGACGCAATAATGGATGATGCCATCCACCTCGTAAGTCGGATCGGCGTGCGTCGTAGGACGCGATGTCTCGAAGCATCCGCCCTGGTCGATTGCTACGTCGACGATCACAGCTCCCTTGCGCATCGAGCTCAACATGCCGCGGCTGACGAGTTTCGGCGCGCTCGCACCTGGAACGAGCACTGCGCCAATAACGACGTCTGCGGCAAATACCTCGTTCTCGAGCACGTCTATCGTGGAGAACCGGGTACGGACACGTCCTTCGAACAGCTCATCCAGTTCACGAAGCCGCGGTATCGACCGATCAACGATAGTGACCTCGGCGCCCAGGCCCACCGCCATGCGTGCTGCATGCGTACCGACGACCCCGCCCCCGAGCACCACGACGCGAGCCGGTTGAACGCCCGGAACACCGCCCATCAACAGACCTCGCCCACCCGCATATCTCCTGAGCGCCGCACCTGCAGCTTCGATCGCCAGCCGACCCGCGACCTCGCTCATTGGCGCAAGCAATGGAAGTCCGCCGCGCGCATCGGTGACGGTTTCGTAGGCGATCGCTGTGCATCCGGACTTCAGGAGACGCTTGGCCTGCTCTGGGTCGGGCGCCAGATGGAGATAGGTGAACAGGATCTGGGTCTCTCGGAGCAGCGTCCATTCTGAAGGCTGGGGTTCCTTTACCTTGACGATCATGTCGCTTGACGCAAACACGTCGCGCGCGGAGTCTAGAATCGTTGCACCAGCCCGGCGATAGTCGTCGTCCGTCGCGCCGATGCCGGCACCTGCATTGGTCTCGACAACGACGCCGTGGCTTGCCGCCACATATTCGCGGACGGCGCCAGGCGTCAGGCCTACGCGATACTCATGCGTCTTGATTTCCTTGGGCACACCAATTTTCACCGGCAACCTCCTTGAGACAAGCTTGCGAAGCGGAACGCGAAATCGTGCAGAGCTTCAGCAACACCTAATGAGACAGCGCAAGATTCCAAAGAGGACGTTGCGATATCCATCTGACGACCTTGACGCTGACTACAACGTATCTCGGGTCCGGCCGCATTGCGCAGTCAAAGTGAAGCAAAGTTCGGCACGATGTTGCATTGAAGATGCGTTAGAAGAAGTAATGTGCGGTGACCGCACGCTCTCGCAGCCATCGAATCCGCTCGGCCGCGGACATCCTATCTTGATCTTCTGATTTCGGCGGCGCCCGATCAGGCGCTGAAGGCATTACGCAATCTGCTCGAACGTGCCGCCAAATGCGGCACACGAAGAATTCATGCACTGTGGCGTTTCAGCGATAGAATCCGAGAACGGCCTTGGTCTCGAGATATTCCTCGATGCCCTCAAGGCCGTATTCCCGGCCATTGCCGGAACGCTTGTATCCGCCAAAAGGTGCATTCGGGTCCCAGTCGGGAAAGTTGAGATGAACCTGACCGGACCGGATCTGCTCGGCCACGGCCCGCACGGTCTCCATACCAGTGCCTTGCACGTGGGCGCCGAGGCCGTAGACCGTGTCGTTGGCAATCTCGATTGCCTCATCCACGCTGTCATAGGGTATGATCGAGAGTACCGGGCCGAAGATTTCCTCCTGCGCGATCCTCATGTCGCGACGGACGTTCGAGAAGATCGTCGGCCGCGCATAGAGTCCGACCTGCAGGTCGTCCGGCCGCCCCGGTCCGCCGATGACGAGCTTGGCGCCCTCCTCCAGGCCGATCCCGATCATGGCCTGGACTCGCTCGAACTGCGGCCGGTTGGCGATCGGGCCATGGGTCGTGCTTTCCGCGAGGGGATCGCCGACCACCAATTCGGAAGCTGCCGCCGCGGCGAGAATCTCGACCTCCTTCATCTGTGAGCGGGACACGAGCATGCGCGTCGGTGCGCTACAGGATTGGCCGAGATTGCGGAAGGCGGCGCCGACGCCGAGCGGAACAGCCCGGCCCAGATCGGCATCCGGCAAAATGATATTCGGCGACTTGCCGCCGAGTTCCTGGGCGACGCGCTTCACCGTGGGCGCCGCCGCTTGCGCGACAAGAACCCCCGCGCGCGTCGAGCCGGTGATCGAGATCATGTCCACCTGCGGATGCGACGCTAGAGCGCCGCCCACGGTTGGACCTGTGCCGTTGACGAGGTTGAATACGCCGGGCGGACAGCCGGCGTCGTCCATCACCTCAGCGAACAGCAAGGCGCTGAGCGGCGACAATTCGCTCGGCTTCAACACGACAGTGCAACCCGCCGCCAGCGCCGGTCCGACCTTGGCTGTGATCTGGTAGAGCGGCCAGTTCCAGGGCGTAATGAGTCCACAGACGCCGATCGCCTCGCGTAGGATCGCGGTGCTGCCGCGCGGGGTGACGAACGGATAGGTCGCGAGATTGGCGCGCGCGACCCGGATATGTTCGGCAGCCAGCGGCACTTGGGCGCGACGCGCGTAGGTGATGGCGGCTCCCATCTCGCATGTGAGGGCCTGCGCGAACAGCTCCAGCCGCTCGAGCAGCAAACCATGGACCCGGTCGAGCAGCGCCGCCCTCTCAGCAGGTGGCGTCATGGACCAGCCGGCGAAGGCTCGTCTCGCGGCCGCGACAGCGCAGTCCACATCCCCGCCATCCCCGAGCGCGACTTCGGCGATCGGCTGCTCGGTCGCCGGATTAACGACGCTCGCCGTGGCCGATCCGGTCGGCTTCCGCCATTCTCCATCGATGTAGAACTTGCCGAGCAAATCAGCGTCCATCAGGTGTCCAACCGGCGAAGTCATTGGAAGCGATCCTTAATGCGGTAGTAGGCGCCGACCAGCGGGAGGAACCAGGGCGGACCGAGATGGCCCGGAATGGCCGGCCACGCGAAATCTTTCCAAGGATTGAGCTCGGCGCGCCCGTCCATGACCTCAGCCATGATCGTCCCCATCAGGGTCGACATCTGGGTGCCGTGGCCACTGTAGCCCATGGAATAGTAGATGCCGTTGCGTTCGCCGGCGCGCGGCAGCCGGTCGCGCGTCATGTCGACCATTCCGCCCCAGCAATAATCGATACGCACGCCGCGAAGCTCGGGAAAGACGTCGTGCAACGCCGCCTGCAGGATGGCGCCGCTTTTTTCGTCCGACGCCGGATTGGAGATGGCGAAGCGCGCGCGGCCACCGAACAGCAGCCGGTTGTCGGGCGTCGTTCGGAAGTAGTTGACGAGGTTCTTGGTATCGACCGCCATCCGGCGGCGTGGCAGGAGCCGATCGAGGGCTGGGATGGGCAAGGGCTCGGTGACGATCAGGAAGGCGCCGACCGGCACGATCCGGCGCCGAATCCAACCCAGCGGTCCCGTATGCGAGATGCCGCTCGCAAGCAGAACCTGCGAGGCCCGTAGTCGGCCCTTGGATGTCTCGATCTCGTGGCCTCCGCCGGCGGCGGGCCGCAGGGCCGTCATCGTCGCATGCTCGTGGATATCGACCCCGCGCCGCGCGGCCGCTTCGGCAAGGCCGCGGACGAAGCGTCCGACATGCATGCCGGCGCTCTTGCGGTAGATGAGCCCGCCGTAATACCGCTTCGATCCCACCTCACCGACCAGATCGGCACGGCTCACCATCGCCGTGTCGGGATCGACAGTGGCGGCCAGCAATTCCTGGCTGCGCGCCAGCTTGTCGTAGTGCTCAGGCCTCGCCGCAAGCTTGATCTTGCCGACGCGCGCGAATTTGCAGTCGATGTTCTCCTCGGTCACCAGCCGCTCGACCATATCGACGCCGGCGTCGAAGGCCCGGTAGAGCCGGTCGGCGACGTCCTTGCCGAGCTTGGCCGAGAGCGTGCCGTAGTCCTGCGCGAACCCATTGTTGCACATCCCGCCGTTTCGGCCGGAAGCCGCGTGCCCGATCGTCTCGGCTTCGAGCAGCACGACGCGCGCGCCCTTCTTGGCGAGCGCCAGCGCGGCGGAAGAGCCGGTCAGGCCGCCCCCGATCACGGCGACGTCGTAAGAGCCCTCCACCGGCCCTGCGGCGGCGCTCGTGAATGGCTGCGATGTATCCAGCCAATAGGATGTGAGCTTCATATCGACCTCTGATCCTCGCGATGCGAATGCTGGGCACCCGCAAATCGTTACGGCGCAACTCTGTTCGAGAACCTACCAGCCGCGCATTCGCGGCCACTGAGCTTCGATTGTGTCGCTCCCGGCGGAGACGACATTGTACAACTCGTGTTGTGAGGCCGTCGCGCAGGCGTGATTGGGCAGGATCCTGACCTTCGCGCCGATCGACAGATCGGGCAAAGCGTGCGCCGCGCCGGACCGGATGGCGAGGATGCCGTGCTCCTGGCTCGCCTGCGCGACGATCAGGTCGGGATAGATCTTGCCGCAGGGATCGCAGACGAGGCCGTAGCCCTGGTCGATTCGCTGCGCCGCTGTGCCGCGGTCGCGCGACAGCGCCATCCAGCCGGCATCGACCAGAATCCAGCCCTTCTCAGGCTTCGTGCCGATCACCGTGGCAAGTACGGAGATCGCGATGTCGTCGGTCGTGCAGACACCGACACCGTGCATCACAAGATCGAAGAACATGTAGACGCCAGCCCGCATCTCCGTAATGCCGGTCAGGTCTTCGGCGAAATGGGCGGTGGGCGTCGAACCGACGCTCACGACAGGGCATTCGTGTCCGGCTGCGCGCAACATCTCCGCCGCGGCGACCGCCACGGCACGCTCGTTCTCCGCAGCCGCGATAAGGGCCTGGGGCGTGCACAGGCTGTAGGACTCGCCGGCATGGGTGAGAATGCCGGCGAGCTTGACGCCGGCCTCGCCCAGCGCAGCCGCGACGGCGATGAGCTTGGGATCGGTGGCGGTCAGCCCGCCGCGATGACCGTCGCAGTCGATCTCGATGAAGGCGGATGGCGTCACGCCAGCGGCGCGACCGGCCGTGCCGAGCATCGTCGCCTGTTCAGGCGAATCGAGCAGCACCTTGAGATCGATGCCTGCTTTCCGCAGACGCATTGCTCTCTCGGCAGCGTGCGGTGCAAGCCCCACGGCATAAGTCATGTCACGGACACCGTGCCGCGCGAAGTACTCTGCCTCCGCCAAGGTGGAGACAGTGATTGGCCCCGGCTCGGACCGATAGGCGCGTCGGGCGACGTCAATGGATTTGGCGGTCTTCATATGGGGACGCAGCACCACGCCTCGCGCGGCCATGCGAGAGGACAGACGGGCGAGATTGCGATCCAGCCGGTCAGTGTCGAGCAGGAGAGCCGGAGTTGCCAGCGTGCCCACCGTTGCTGCCGTCTCGCCATTCTGGATATTTGGTCCGCGCATCTCCTGCCGTAGCACTTCGCTCTCCCCTAGCCGAACGACTGGTTGGCGATCGCAAAGGTCCGCGCTGGCCCGGTCGACAGCGGCGGCGTCCCCAGAAGCATGGTGGTGGCATCTCCGACCTGCTGCAGACCGACGGCTTCGAGCCATTCTCCGAGCTGAGATGAGGCAGAGGTGTCGATCCGGACGAAAGCACGCCCGAGACCTGCGAGCGCAGCTTCGATCAGCGTGCGTGCATCGGTCGGGCTCTCGGCCACGACAGGGCCGATGACATGTCCGCGCCCGAAAAGGCGGGAGATAGCATAGCCGCTGGGTATGCCGTCGCGCTGCAGGACGTAGCCGTCGGCGCTCTGGACGAGCCGATCCAGCATCCGTTGCCTATCCAGACCAGTAGCCTCGCGATCGAGCCGCATTATCGCCTCGAAATCCGATGCAGCCATTGCCCTGACAAGGCTCGACGGCGGCGCCTTTTGGCGTTCCTCGCAAATTCCCTGGTGCTGGTGGATGACCCCAATAGGGACGAAGCCGCGCCGCCGGTAAAGCATGATGCCTTCGGCCGTGGAATTCAATGTGATGGTTCGTGGATACGCCGACGCGAGCAACGCATCCATGAGCCGCGCCCCGTAGCCACGGCCCTGAGCGGCCTTCGCAATGATGATCATCCCGGCGGAAGCATGGGTCTCGCCGTACGGCCACCAGGCCGCGGTCCCGATCACCACACCGGCGCGCTGCAGAACAAAGCCATGGCCCAACTGCAGCGCGAAATCCCAATCCTCGAACCGATAGGGCCAAGACATCTCTTGCGAGAGCTTCAGGGCGCCTTCCAGATGCGCTCTGGCGAATGGAAGCAGGACCACGTCCTGATTGACACGATCTCCGGGCCGGTACGCTGCGCTTGTCATGATGCGTCGATGTTTCTTGCTCGGAGTTGCCCGACTAATCCCGAGTGCCTGACAGGGTGAGGACCATCGGATGATCCTCGCGTAGCCTGGAGCGTAGCTTGGACCCCACAGCATTACGCAATCGGACTGGAGCAAAGTTCGGCATAGTATTTCATTGATGATGCGGCAGGAGGGTCAATCTGCCATCAGCGGCTGGCACGCCACAGCGCGATCCGATCACGCATGCGATAGCCCTGAATGAAGGCAGGCATGAACCACGGATTGCCTCGATAGAGTGGGATGAATGCCGGCGGCCGGAAGTCAAAGGCGGTGCGCGCCTGCTCCTTGTGACCCATGAGCTTGTGGGCCGCATGCATACCGATCCACGGTGCCCAGACTACGCCGGAACCGCAGAAGCCAGTGGCATAGACGATGCCGTTCTTCTCGAAGATGCGGGGAATCATGTCGCGGTTCATTGCCACATTGCCGAACCAGCTGTGCGAAAGGCGAACATTCTCCAGTTCGGGAAAAAGGTTCACCAACCCCTTACGCAGAAGCAGCTTCGGAGCGACGGGATCGCCGACGCGGGAGCTATCACGTCCACCCAGCAGAATACGTCTGCCGTCGGGTGAGGGTCGGTAATAGAAGCCGACCTCCCGGTTCTCGGTGATCATCATGCGTTTCGGCATCAGCCGCGCCATGGCTTCGGGCGCGAGCTCCTCGGTCGCAATGATCCGGCTGCGAACCGGGACCAGCCTGCGGCGCAGGAAAGGCACGGCACCATCGGTGTAGCCGTTGGTACAAACCAGCACCTGACGCGCCTGCACCGATCCGGCTGCGGTGACGACGCGGAATCCGGAGGCATCCCCCTCTATTGAGATGACCGGTGTTCGGCCGTGGACCGTCAGTCCCGATGCGAGCGCAACGCGCAGGAGTTCGGCGTGGAATTTCGCCGGGTGCAGCCCGCCGATATCCATCCGAACCGTGCCACCGCGATAGACATCGGTGCCGATGTAGCTGCGTTGCTCGGGATACGGAACCGCGTAGGACTCGATCCGCAGTTTCTTCGCCAGGGTCTCCGCGCTGCGCGCCATGGCTTCGTATTGTTCATAGCCGAAGGCGCCTTTGAACTGTCCGACAGCCTGGAAGTCGCACGCGAGCCCTTCCGTCCTGATGAAATCGTACAGGAATTCGCGCGCGCTCTTGCCTTCCGCCTCGATTGCCAGCGCCGTCTCTTCGCCGAACCGTCGCGTGAGCGTCGCGTAGTCCGGCCGAATGGTTCCGCTGGTGATTCCACCGTTGCGCGTCGAAGCTCCCTCTCCCGGGTTCATTGCGTCAAACGCTGCGACCGAGCGCCCCTCGCGCGCCAGCACCAGCCCGGCCGAAAGCCCGGCATAGCCCGCACCCACGATCAGCACGTCGAGCTTCTTGGACAATGGCTGCTGAGGCAGCGGCTTAAGCGGAGCGGCTTCCCACCAATAGGGCGTCGCCTTTTCGTCAACTCTCGGCGCGAGCATGGCGTTTGCTTCTCATATGTTCAACTGTGGCTTGGCTCAAATTGTCAAATGTGGTCGTCTCGAACGTCGAGGGCGTCTCGCAGGCCGTCGCCGATGAAGTTGAAGCTCGTTACCGCAATTGTAATTGCGGCACCGGGGATGATGGCGAGCCATGGAGCGCTGGCCAGATATTGCTGGGCGCCGTTGAGCAAGTTGCCCCAGCTGGGCATCGGCGGCTGGATTCCGTAGCCGAGAAAGCTGATATAGGCTTCCAGAAGAATCGCGCGAGCGACCGCCAGGCTCGCGGCGACGATGATTGGACCTATCGCATTGGGCAGGATCTCGCGGAACATGATATGCCTGCGGCTCAGCCCTACCATGCGCGCAGCCTGGACGAACTCGCGCTCGCGCAGCGAGCGGACCTCGGCCTCGACGATTCTGGCGGTCTCCATCCAGCTCGTGACGGCAATGATCACGGTGATCATCACCGGGCTGGGCCGCAGCGTTGCGGCCAGCGCCAGGACGAGGAAGATCGAGGGATAAGAAAGGAAGCCGTCCACGGTGCGCATCAGCGCCGCGCCGACCCAGCCGCCGCGATATCCGGCCGTCACGCCGACCAGCGTGCCGATCAGCGTTGACAGCAGCATCGCGGAGAAGCCGACCAGCAGCGAGACACGCCCGGCCATCAACAGCCGCGCAGCCAGATCACGCCCCAGCGGATCGGTGCCGAAGTAGTGATTACCGCTGAGAGGTGGAGCAAAGCGGGCGCGCAGATCGATTTGGAGCGAGTCGTATGCCAAGGCATAGGGACCGATGGCGCACGCCAGCACAAGTAGGGTGATCATCGCGATCCCCACGAGTGCCAGATGATGGCGCATGAAGCGGTACACCGCACGGCTGTGCCACCAGCGAATCGGAGCTGCGTGCGCGACGATAGCGGTCATATCTGCTGCCTCCTGTAAACAGGCGTGAGTCCGCGGGGTCAGGCCAAGCGGATGCGCGGGTCGACGATAGCGATGACGATGTCTGCGATCAGGTTGCCCAGGACGACCAGGATGGCCGAGAATATCAATAGCCCCATTACGACCGGATAGTCGCTATAACCGAGGCTATCGAGAAACAACCGACCCATTCCCGGCCACGTGAAGACCGTCTCAGTGACCAATGCGCCGGTCAGAATGCTGGGCAGTTGCATCCCTGCCAGCGTGATCATCGGCAACAGCGCATTGCCGACGACATGCCTCAGCAAGATGCGGCGCTCGCTTACGCCTTTGGCACGGGCCGTCTTGACGAAATCCTGGCTTAGCGCATCGAGTGTCGCCGTGCGCATGTAGCGGCTCCAGATCGCGACATGAACCAGCGACAGCACCAGGCTTGGCAGGATCAGGTGATGCAGATAGTCCAGCACCGAGCCGTCGCCGATCGTGTACATGTTACCTGCAGGAACCCACCCGAGTTTCAATGTGAAGATGTAGATGCCGATCAGGCCGAACCAGAAAGTCGGGACCGACAGCGCGATCATGGCGCCGACCGTCGCGCAATAGTCGAAGAGAGAATAGCGGTGGGTGGCACCGCGGATGCCGATCCAGGAACCAATCGCGATCGCCAGTGCGGTAGACGTCCCCATGAGCAGCAGCGTCGCCGACAGATGCCGACCAATCACCGCCAGCACCGAAGAGCCATCGCGGAAGGAGTGTCCCCAGTCGCCCTGAACCAACCGCCAAGCCCAATCGAGATACTGAATCCATAGCGGCCGGTTCAGCCCTAGCTGCTCTACGAGTCTCTCGACGTCCTTCTGGCTCATGCCAGGATCGAGCCCGAATTGCGCAAGAGGACCGCCCGGCATGAGGTTGAGAACCGTGAATCCGATGATCGAGACGATCACCAGCAGGACGATGCTCTGCGAGAGACGATTGAGCAGGAACCCGGACATTCGAGTCTCCATGTTACCTTGACGGTGCAGTCGGTCGCCGTCCTTCCGGCTATGCAGGTCTCGGACGGTGGTACGTCAACTCGCCCAATACCAAGCCAGCGCGTTCCAGGATTCCGTGCGCGTGTTGCCGTTCGGAACGACGCCCGAAATGCCTTTCTTGTGACCCTGGACCGCATTGCTCTGATACAGCGGAAGGAAGGGCAGGTCCTGGCGGACAAGCTCTTGTACGCGATGATAGATTGCGCGCCGCGCTTCCGGATCGAAGGTGCGAGCTCCCTTGTCGAGCAAGGCATCGACTTCCGGATTGGCGTACTGCGCGTTGTTCGAACCACGCCCGCCCTTTGCGGCGATCGAACGCGAGTGCAGGCGATTGGTGACATCGGGGTCAGCCCCGATCAGATACGTGCTGCCGACTATCACGGAATCGAACTGCGATTGCTGCCAGAACTCGCCCCACATCACGGCGGCGGGCAGGTTCGATATCTTCATCTCGACGCCCAATTGCGCAAATGTCTGCTGCAGGAACTGCTGCGCCTGCTCGCGAAGCGGATCGCCTGACGTGGTCGAGTTGGCGAAGGACAGGCGGACGCCGCCTTTGCCACGAATGCCATCTCGTCCAGGCACCCAGCCGGCCTTGTCGAGGATCTTGCGCGCGCGGTCCAGATTGTATTCGTGTGCCGGCAGGTTGGAGTTGTAGTACAAGGATTGTTTCGGCATGAAGGTCTCTGTCGGCGCCGGCACTCCGTAGTAGAGCCCCTGGATGATCGCCTCCTTGTCGATCGCCGCGTAGAGCGCCTCGCGAACCGCCAGTTCCTTGAATTGGGGACGCTCGAGGTTCAGGTAAAAGGACTCGAATGAGGCCCTTGGGACCAGGGTCACAACGCGGTTCGGCAGCGTCTTGGCTTCCCGATAGTGGTCAGGGGTGATGTAGGGCTGCCCCACAAGATCCACATCGCCGCTCTTGAACTGAGTGTAGAGGACGGTGAGATCGGGAATGTATTTGAAGACCAGCCTCTCGATGTGAGGGCCTTCACCGAAATAGTCGAGGTTGGCCACGAGTTCGAGATGATCGCCCGGGACCCGCTTGCCCCACTTGAATGCGCCGGTGCCGACCGGAGCCTGATTGAAGGCTGCGTTGCTTGGGTTGGCCTCCTTCTCTAGGAGGTGCTTGGGGACGATAAAAGTTTCGGTCAGGAATGACAAATATGGTGCAAAGGCCTCTTCCATTCGCCACGAGATCTCCGAGGGCGAGATCACCGTAATGTCGCGCACGAGCGCATGCCCGGCGGTGCGCCAACTCCGGAAATTGGGATTCGTGATCAGTTCGAGAGTGAACTTCACGTCTTCGGCGCTGAAAGGCTTGCCGTCGTGCCATCGGACATCGTCACGCAAGCGAATGCGCCATTTGAGACCGTCCTCCGAAATGCCGCCGTTCTTCTGGCTCGGCACTTCCACGGCAAGGTTTGGCTGAATGACGCCTTGTGGATCGATGCGGAAGAGCGCGTCAAAAACCGAGAAATGCACCCCATCATCGACTTCAATGTGCGCCATCAGCGGATTGAAGACGGTCGGCTCCTGCCCAAGTCCAACGATTATACGGCCGGTCGGTTTTGGGGATGTGCGAGCGACGGCGGGCTTGCCCAAGAGATGGGGCGCGAAGAAGCCGGCTGCTCCGCCGATCGCCAGCACTCGCAGAGCATCACGCCGAGAGTAGGTCGATGTAGTCGCAGAACGCTTGGTCATAACGTCTCTCCTCCCTTGTGATGTTCTTTACGGATTTGCTGCATGTTCGAGCATGCTACCCGCCTGCTCTCCCGGGATCGCCGCTACCAGTTCTCGCGTGTAGGCGGATTTCGGGTCGAGGAAGATTTGCGACGGCGGTCCCCGTTCGACGATCTGTCCTCGATGCATGACGGCGATTTCATCGCAGATCTGGCTGGCGACGCGCAGATCATGCGTGATGAAGATCATCGAGACGCCGGTCTCCCGCTGAATCTGGTCCAGCAGCTTCAAGATCTGAGCCTGGATCGACACGTCGAGCGCAGAGACCGCTTCGTCGGCAATCAGCAATTTTGGCCTGAACATCAGCGCCCGGGCGATGCCGATGCGTTGGCGCTGCCCGCCGGAGAACTCGTGCGGATAACGGTCAAAGGCGCCTGAGTCCAGACCGACATGGGACAGCAGCTCCCGCGCCCGCTCACAAGCCTCGCTGTAGAGTATCCCATGCGCGACCGGACCGACCGTGAGAATGTGCCCGACCGTCGATCGCGGGTTGAGCGATGCAAAAGGATCCTGGAAGATCATCTGGATTTTTGGCCGCAGCGACCGAAACTCGGCTTCGGAAAGCCCGGCAATGTCGCGGCCTTCGAACAGAATCGAGCCGCTATCGCACGCCATGAGCTTGATCAGCAACCGACCGAGCGACGATTTGCCCGAGCCGCTCTCCCCGACAACGCCCAGCGTGCGCCCCGACGTGAGATCGAACGTGACGCCATTGACCGCAGGCACGATGCGCCGCTTGCCGAAAAGCGCGCTGCCACTGCGATAGGTTTTTGCGAGCCGTTCAACTTTCAGGATGGGCACCCGGTCCGCAGCATGCAAGGGAACACGGTCCTTGCCGGTCAGGTGCGGCACAGCCGCGATCAGGCGTCGCGAATAGAGATGACTGGGCGACTTTAGTACCTGCTCGGCACCGCCCTGCTCCACGCAACGGCCCTTTTCCATCACGACAACGTAGTCGGCAATCTGCGCCACAACTCCGAAGTCGTGGGTGATGAACATGACGCTCATTCCCTTGCGGCGCTGAATGTCGCGGATCAATTGCAGGATCTGCGCCTGGGTCGTCACGTCCAGCGCGGTGGTCGGCTCGTCCGCAATCAGGATCGCGGGCTCGAGAGCCAAAGCCATGGCGATCATTACCCGTTGCCGCTGGCCGCCCGAAAGCCGGAATGGATATTGGTGATACATAAGCTGCGGATCGGGCAGGCCCACTTCAATCAACAGGTCGATGGCCCGGCTGCGACGGGATTTCGGCGTCCCAACATCGTGGACCGCCATCACCTCCTCGATCTGCGCACCCACGGTCATCAGCGGGTTGAGTGCCGAGAGAGGGTCCTGAAAGATCATCGACACGACCCGGCCGCGCAGGCTGCGGAGTTTATCGGGCGAGAGACCAACGATGTTCATTCCATCGAGGTGGACCGCACCCGAAGAGACACGGATTACTTTCGGCAGGAGCCCCATGATCGCATTGGCGGTAACCGACTTACCCGATCCAGATTCGCCGATGATGCACAGAATCTGACCGCGCATCAGATCGAAGGAGATGTTCTCGACGGCGTGGGCCCGCTCCATTCCTCCCGGCAGACTTACGCTAAGCTCGCGCACCGAGAGCGCCACATCGGCGGGGGTTACAGCCTGGATGCCAGAGCCCATAGGGCCATCCTCCCCTTTCAACCGGGTCCGATCATTCTGCTGCGCGCCGGGCCTTCGGCTCCTTGCGTTCCCGCGCTCCCTGGGCAGTTCAACAACTCGCCGCTCAAATTGCCATTCCTTCATTGGAGGCTGGGACATGATTCAGGCCTGCTTGCGCAATAAGCAAGATCGGTTGCTCAGAAGACAACACCGGCCAGGTTGGCCACCGCCATCGCGAGGAAGCCCATAGAGCGTCGCCAGCTCTATCGCTTCGGCCAAGGTCTTTTCCTGGACAAGGCTCATGCAGTTCGCTCCTCGGATATCGACCCATTGATCGAGATTGAATGGTTCTCCTGATTTTGACGACTTCAGTCACCCTGGAGTCGCCGAAACGCGGCATTCGGGCAGCATGAACTTCTGAAAACGAAGTCCGATTTGGCATTTCAGTCTGCATCGCGAGACCCGCTGACGCGCGGCGGATGCACGCTTGTTCTTGGCCGCCCCGATTGCGGAGAGAGTGCGTCGGTCTCCACACTGCGACATCGGTGCAAGCCAACTATTCTCGCAATAATAGCCTGTGTCCAAGGCAGCAAACGGCAGGAAATTCCGTCCCATCACGAAAGTCCGCGGGGCCTGCCGCACTTTCTCCGCTAGGTTACGGCAACCCACGGGAGGTCCCCGCCCAATGAGCGCGCCGCTCATGCATATCGAATCCAGTCCATCCCTGCCTCGAGAGGCAGACGTCGTCGTCATTGGCGGCGGAGTGGTGGGCGTGTTCACGAGCTACTATCTCACCCGTCGCGGCCTCAAGGTCGCGTTGCTTGAAAAGGGCCGTGTTGCTGCCGAGCAGTCCAGCCGCAACTGGGGATGGTGCCGCCAGCAGAACCGCGATGCGCGCGAGTTGCCGATTGCGACCAAGAGCCTCGATCTCTGGGGGAGAGTTGCTCAGGAGACCGGTGAAGATACGGGTTTCCGCCGCTGCGGCCTCTTATATTTGTCGAACGACGAAAATGAGCTTGAGGCCTGGGCCAAATGGCGAGATTTCGCCAGGACCATGGGCGTTACGACGCACATGTTGAGTGCGGAAGAAGCGAACGAGCGAGGCAAGGCGACGGGCCGCAAGTGGAAAGGTGGCGTCTTCTCTCCAACCGACGGGACGGCAGATACCTCAAAGGCCGTTCCCATCGCCGCGCGCGCGATCATGGCGGCGGGTGGCACTGTGCACCAGTATTGCGCGGCGCGCGGCATAGAACTCAGCGCCGGCCGGGTCGATGGAGTGGTGACCGAAGCGGGCACGATCCGGACGAAGACGGCGGTTATGGCAGGAGGCGCGTGGGCCTCTTCGTTCTGCAACCAGCTTGGAATTCGCTTTCCACAGGCGTCCGTACGCCAGTCCATTCTCGCCGTGGCTCCTGGCGCGGCAAGCCTGCCTGATGCCTTGTACACTGCGCTGGTGTCGCTCACGCGACGCGGCAACGGCGGATACACGCTGGCAATCAGCGGGCGCGCGCGAGTCGACCCCACACCGCAGCAGTTCAGGTTCGGCCGCGAATTCCTGCCAATGTTCGCCCGTCGGTGGCGAAGTCTTAGCGCTGGGGCCTTCGAGGGCTTGCGGCAAGGGCATGAATCCTTGGCGAAATGGGCCCTCGATGAGGTGACCCCGATGGAACTGAACCGGACACTCAATCCCCGTCCCGACATGAGGCAGATTCGGCTAACACATCAACGAGCTTGCGAGTTGGTACCCGAACTCCGATACGTCGCAATCTCAAACGTCTGGGCCGGTTACATCGACAGCACACCCGACGGCATTCCGGCAATCGGTGAAGTTGAATCGATTCCAGGGTTCATCCTTGCGGCGGGGTTCAGCGGCCACGGTTTCGGGATTGGGCCTGGGGCGGGGCATATGATCGCCGACATCATCACCGGTCGCGCGCCGATCGTCGACCCGCGTCCCTACAGGCCGGAGCGGCTGAAAATGAGCGCCTGGGGCAAGGTCAGCGAGTTCTAAAACGCAGTTTCCGCCGCCGGTGGGAAAAGATGCTGGTTGATGCTATGACACTGCCTATGACGCTGAAGCCTCACAGCCCTGACGCCCTTGTCGCCCTCATCTCATGGCATTGCTATGAAGCTCGATAAGATCGACATCAGGATTTTATGCGAACTGCAGAAGAACGGGCGTGTTTCCAACGTCGAGCTCTCGGAACTGATAAACCTTTCCCCAAGCCCATGTCTGATGCGGGTCAAGAGACTCCAGACAGAGGGCTTCATCACCGGCTATTCCGCCCAGATCGACGTTTCCAAACTCGGACAAACTCTGACCGTGTTCGCCGAAATCACCCTGAAGAATCACCGGCAAATTGATTTCGCTCGCTTCCTCACGACCATCGAGAAGATCGATTCCGTTGTCGAATGCCATCTTGTTTCAGGCGGGTACGACTATCTCGTGAAATTCATCACCGCAGGAATCAGCGAATACCAGGCGGTCATGGAACGTCTCGTCGAGATGGACATCGGCATCGACAAATACTTCAGTTTCGTCGTACTGAAGTCCCCGATTGTGAAATCCTACTTGCCTCTCGAGAGCATATTCAACGGCTAGAGAGCAGGCGCGGTGTTTATCCTTTCATGGCCGCGCGGACGTCCTTGTCTTCGAGCGTCTGGTCGAGCGTACTCCTTGTCCGTTCGATGATGCCGTCGATGTCCGCATCCGTGCAGCAGAGCGGCGGCGCAAAACCCAGCACGCCCTGGGCAAAGGCGCGGATGACGAGGCCATTGTCCCATGCGCGGTCAAAAATACGGCGCGCCGCGTCGGCTTCCGTCGGCAGGGGCGTCTTGCGCTTCTTGTCGGTAACAAGCTCGATTGCGGCCAGCATGCCGCGACCACGGACATCGCCGACAAGCGGATGATCGGCAAGCGCGCGAAGACCTTCCATCAGGCGGTGCCCCGCCTTCCGGCCGTTTTCCAGCAGGCCGTTTTCATAAAGGTCAAGGCATGCAAGCCCGACGGCTGCGCTGACGGGATGTGCGGAATAGGTGTAGCCGTGGCCAACGGCCGTCTTGCCGGCGCCATCGGCAATTGTGTTGTAGACGCGGTCGGACATGAGAATGGCCCCCATCGGCACATAGCCCGACGTCAGTCCTTTTGCCGTTGTCATGAGATCCGGCACGACATCGTCCTCTTCACAGGCGAACAGCGGACCGACGCGGCCAAAGCCGGTAATAACCTCATCGGCAACAAACAGAATATCGTGCTCCTTGCAAACAGCCTGCATTTCCTTCAGCCACGACGGCGGCGGAACGAGGACGCCTCCCGAGCCCTGGATCGGCTCGACATAGAAGGCAGCAACGCGATCAGCGCCCAGTTCGGATATCTTGGCCTGCAGGGCCGCGACCGACGCAGCAATGATAGCCTGGGGATGGGTACCAACCGGATTGCGATAGGCATAGTGCGAGGGAATCTTGTGCTGCCAGCTATAAGGTACTCCAAAACCCGTATGAAACGCCGGCAGCGCGGTCAAGCCAGACCCTGCCGTCGACGATCCATGGTAGCCATACTCGACGGAAATGAACTGGTCTTTCTGTGGCCTCCCCTTGGCATGATAATAGTACCGAATGAACCGGATCGTGCTGTCGACGGCATCGGATCCGCCCAACGTGAAGTAGACATGGTTCAGGTCACCAGGCGCCAATTCAGCCAGCCTGGCGGCCAGCCGGATAGCCGGGTCGGAGCCCAGTCCGAAATAACCCGTGGCATAGGGCAGCTCGCGCAGCTGTCTCGCCGCAGCTTCAACGATGCTGTCCTGTCCGTAGCCGGCATTGACACACCACAGACCAGCAAAGCCGTCGAGCAACTGCCGCCCGGAGACATCGGTCAGCGTCGCACCCTTTGCTGATTTCAGCACCCGCACGCCTTGCGCCTCATGGCTTCGATAAGATGAGACTGGGTGAATCAGATGCGCGCGGTCGAGTTCAATCAGCGAGTTGCTCAACATGTCGTCCTCCAGATCAACCCCGACGCTTATGCGGTCGTCCCGATGTTTTCGGGTCCAAAATAGGATGTCAAAGACAGCAGTTGCTCCTAAGCAGCATATCGACGGAGGAAGTTTTGCCTTTCGTTGACGATCGCCGCGGCATCTTATGCCGGCCTTGAGCGACGCACGCCATTGGCGCTCAAACTCGAAACGCCTCTTCGCGCAACTCTCTGCCAAAGCTCCAATCCGATACGACACAATCTGCTCCCGGGCCGCGCGACTGCGGTGCTTTATCTTGTCGGCTGCTCATTATGATGCTTGTCGTACCGGCAAGCGGTGCGTGAGGACGGAAGGATACGAGTCATGGCGACGTTTAGACCCAAATACATCACGTTCGACTGCTACGGCACGTTGACGAATTTCGACATGGCCGGCGCGGCAACGAGAGTCTATGGCTCCGAGCTCTCGTCGGCGGCCATGGCAAAGCTCATCAAGGATTTTTCGGCCTATCGCCTGGACGAGGTTCTCGGCGCCTGGAAGCCGTATTTCGAGGTCGTGCACAATGCGCTCGAGCGCGCGTGCAAGCGCAATGGTATCGCATTTCGGCCGGAGCATGCTCAGCGCATCAATGAAGAGATCCACACATGGGGTCCACATGCCGACGTCCCGGCGGGTCTGGCCAAGGTTGCCAACGAAATCCCGCTCGTCATCCTGTCGAATTCCATGAAGAACCTCATCATGTCGAACGTGGAGAAGCTCGGCGCTCCCTTTCACATGGTCATCACGGCCGAGGAGACCGGCGCCTACAAGCCGCAGATGAAAGGCTTCGAGTATATGCTGGACAAGCTGGGCTGCGGCCCGGAAGATATCACCCACGTCTCGTCCTCCTTCCGCTACGACCTGATGACCGCCTACGACCTCGGCATCAAGAGCAAGGTCTGGGTGAATCGCGGTCACGAGCCCGCGAATCCATTCTATGAATACACCGAGGTCGCTGGCATCGGCGGGCTTGCCGCGGCTGTCGGCCTGGAGCCCCTGCGCAAAAGCGCGTGAGCGCAATTCTCTTCAGGGTTCTCTCGCGCACGTCAGTTCTTACAAAAGCTTCAATAGAAATCGGCGCTGCGAATGAAAAAGGGGGCGGTTCGACCGCCCCCTTTCTTGTTTCAGGTACTGATTCGATGGGCCGATCAGTCCAGCCCGCCGACATGGAGCGCCTTGGTCTCGAGATATTCTTCTATCCCGAGCTGGGATCCCTCGCGTCCGAGGCCCGACTGCTTTACGCCGCCGAAAGGCGCAACCTCAGTCGAGATCAGGCCGGTGTTCAAGCCGACCATGCCGAATTCCAGCGCTTCGGCAACACGCCAGGAGCGCCTGAGGTTTTCAGTGTAGAAATAGGCGGCAAGGCCGAACGGCGTGCCGTTTGCGATCGCAACCGCCTCGTCCTCGGTCTCAAAGCGGAAAAGCGGTGCGACCGGGCCGAACGTCTCTTCTGAAGCGAGCAGCATCTCAGTGGTCGCGCCACCGAGCACGACGGGGCGCGCATATTGCCGGCCTTCCGGCACCGCTTCACTCTCCGAGATGATCTTTGCGCCTTTATCCAGGGCGTCCGTGACGTGCCGCTTGATCTTGTCGATCGCCGCGCCATTGATCATCGGCCCGATCGCGACTCCCTCTTCCGTACCGGCACCGACCTTCATTTTGGCAACCCGGCTGGCGAGCTTCTGTGCGAAGGCGTCGTAAATGCGTGATTGCACCAGAATGCGATTGCAGCAGACGCACGTCTGCCCTCCATTGCGGAATTTCGACGCAATCGCCCCCTCGACGGCCCGGTCGACATCGGCATCGTCAAAGACGATGAAAGGCGCGTTGCCGCCGAGTTCGAGGCTGAGCCTCTTGATGTTGTCAGCAGCGCCTTTCATCAGCAACGCGCCGACGCGGGTCGATCCGGTGAAGGAAATCTTGCGGACGGTTTCGTTGGCCATCAGTTCTTGGCCGATGTCTGCCGGCATACCCGTCACAATGTTGATCACGCCTGCTGGAATCCCGGCCTGCTCCGCCAGAACACCGATTGCAAGGGCCGAGAAAGGCGTAAATTCAGACGGCTTGATGACGACAGTGCAGCCCGCAGCAAGCGCAGGCGCCACCTTGCGCGTAATCATCGCGTTGGGAAAATTCCAGGGCGTGATGATCCCGCAGACG
This sequence comes from Bradyrhizobium archetypum, assembly GCF_013114835.1. Classification (GTDB taxonomy): domain Bacteria; phylum Pseudomonadota; class Alphaproteobacteria; order Rhizobiales; family Xanthobacteraceae; genus Bradyrhizobium; species Bradyrhizobium archetypum. The sequence continues at coordinate 848,211 of NZ_JAAVLW010000001.1, forward strand.
CCGACCGGCTCTTTCAGCACCAAAATGCGGCGATCGACAGTGGGCGAAGGGATCATCGATCCATTGATCCGCCGTGCCTCTTCCGCAAACCACTTGACGAAGGATGCCCCGTAACGGATTTCTCCGAGCGATTCAGCAAGCGGCTTGCCCTGCTCCAGCGTCAGCAAAAGCGCCAAGTCCTGCTCATGGCGCCGCATGAGCTCATACCAACGCTCCAACAGCACCGCACGCTCTGCATGGGCCTTTGTCCTCCAACTCTTGAACGCATCGGCCGCGACGTTGATTGCTTCCCTGGTCTCGTCACGCCCCATGTCGGGGATAGTGCCAATAACTTCCTGGCTGGCAGGATCGATGACATCAACGGTGCCTTTCGTACTCGCATCCCGCCAGTTGCCGCCGATCAGCGCTTGCTGGCGAAACAGATCTCTGTCCTTCAATGCAATCATCTACTCGTTCCCTTGCCTTCGGGGCCGACCCCGCGATCACTGCCCGGATTTGCGATGGCGAGACAAAGCCGCCTCATCCGAGCAATACAGGACCGCGCGCCGCATTTTTCATTGAGAATGATGTGTCTGGCCGCGTTGAATCTGGTCAGACGCGGCCCCGAAGGTCGAATATTCTGAGGGGCGTTTTTAGTGCTGCCCTCAGCATCGTCTCAGTCATAATGGCAGACGTAGATCTTTCGCACGGTCTCGATCGTGCGCCAGATCCCGACGAAGCCAGGTTTCATCACAAAGCTGTCGCCGGCGCGGTACCTCCGGGTCTCACCATCCTTTTCCTCGATTTCGATGAGGCCCGAGAGGATGTGGCAGAACTCGAAGGTGGTGCCCTTGATTGAATGGGTTTCGCCCGGCGTTGCTTCCCAGACGCCGGTCAGCACCTTCTCGTTCTTCGAGGCATCCTGCGCCCAAGTCTTGAACGATGGATTGCCTGAAATGAGCCGTTCCGGAGCGGGCACAGCGTTCTTCGGTGCGAAGTCCGGATTGGTGTCTATGGTGACCAGAAGTGACATGGCATTTTCCTGTTAGTAGCCGAGCGTTCGATCGACGAGGCCGATCGGATTTCTGCCGGCGCGATGGCGCCGGATGTTCTCTATGACGGCTTGTGCTGCCGTATACGGTTGCGTCACGGACGCGATATGCGGCGTTATGATCACCTTTGGATGAGACCAGAGCGCATGGCTTTCCGGCAGCGGCTCGGGATCGGTCACGTCGAGCATGGCCGCTGACAGGCGGCCGCTGTCGAGCGCCTCGATGAGCGCGCCTTGGTCAAGCTGCGGGCCGCGGCCGACATGCAGCAACCTCGCTCCCACTGGCAAAAGCGAGAAGAGCCTTGCGTTCAGGATGCCGCTCGTTTGCTCCGTCAGAGGAAGAAGACAGACGAGGATATCCGTTCCTTGCAGAAATTTGCCAAGCTGACCCTCGCCGTGGAAGCAGGTGACACCCTCGACCACCTTCTTGCTTCGGCTCCACGCGGCAAGGGGAAATCGAAAGGGCTTCAAGCGGTCGATCGCAGCTTGCGCCAACATCCCAAGGCCCAGGAAGCCCACACGACGGTCCGTCGCCTGAGAGCCAGCAAGAGCTTGCCACAGGCCTCTTCTCTGCTGCTCATGATATGCCAGCATCTCACGATGGAGCGTCAGCACACCAAGGACGACGTATTCCTGCATCATGCGTATGATGCCGTCCTCGACCATGCGCACGAGCTTCACGTGGCCGGGTATCGCCTCCGGCTTGAACTGATCCACCCCTGCACCGAGGGAAAAGAGCACTTCCAGATTACGAAAGCGCGAGACATCGTCCGGCACGTTCCAGGTCAGCAGGTAGCGTACCTTTTCCGGATCGATACATTCGCTATAATGGTAGAATTCCAGATCGGGGAGCTCGCGCGCAAAGACCTGACGGAAAATTGCGCCCCGAGCGGTATCGGAATTGAAAACAAACGCCATCGACGTGTTTCTCTCAGGTCCTCGCCGGCGACGCTGGGGCACTGAGACCCTCCCGCACCCTGGCACTATTTGCGTAGCCGACCGACCAAGGTGCGGTTTGCGTACTTCCGAGGGTTACAAATGCGACGAGCCTTGCGGGAATTTGGTCCCGCCTGCGCAAGTCCCGGATGTCGACAGGCTAACCGCAAGCAGGAGCTTTCCCTGCTGAATTGAGTTGCGCCATAGGCGGAACATTCCGAATAACCACCGCCAAACAGGCGAAACCTGCTGGCTTTCCGCGCTATGCTGCAGCAAGAGAGGGCTCGTGCGGTGACGCAGCAGAGGATCCACGGTGCGACATGCCGTGGGCTTTGAAGTCCCGCAAAGGAACGGATGAGCTGAATGGGACGAACGGTACGCGTCAAGTCCTTTGAACTGGCGGCGAAGGACATCAATGAAGTTGATGTGAAGCTGCTCCACGCGCTCTCTATTGGGGTCGGCTGGCCGCATCGACCTAAGGATTGGGATTTCTTGCGCCGCGCAGGTCATGGCATCGTAGCCGTCGATGGCATAGGGCGCGTCTTCGGCAGCGCGATGTGGTTTCCGCACGGGCGCGAATTTGCCACTGTCGGCTTGGTGATCACATCGCCCCGCACCCAGGCACAAGGTACCGGCCGGTGGCTCATGGAACAGGTGTTTGAGCGCTGTGGCGACCGGAATTTGAGCCTGAACTCGACCGATGCGGCGTATCACCTTTATCTTTCGCTGGGCTTCAGGAAAGAAGCGGTCGTATATCTGTGGCAGGGAGAGGTTGTGTCGCCACTCCCACCGGTGCCGGTTCTGGACGGTGAATTGAGGTCGCTGTCAGCCGAGAGTGTTGAAGAGATCGCAGCAGTGGATGAGCGCGCGTTCGGAACAAGCCGCCAGAAGCTGCTTGCATTGCTTTCGGAAGGTGCGTCAATCTGCGTTCTGCGCCGCGGCGGCGAGACGGTCGGCTACTCCATGAAGCGCGAATTCGGGCGTGGTCACGTGATCGGTCCGATCGTCGCCAGCAATGATCGTGACGCGATCCACCTTACGGCTGTGCATCTCAAGGATCTCGTCGGACGGTTCGCCCGCGTCGATACGCGGGAGCAGACGGGTCCCTTTGCCGACTTTCTTCAGCAGAGCCGCCTCGGGATGAACGACACCGTCACGACCATGTCCAAGGGACGGCGATTCCTGAACCGGAAGGACAACGAGCCGTGGGTCTACGGATTGGCCGGGCACGCCTTGAGCTGAAGCCGTGAGTCGACGCCCACCGGTGGCGAATCCCGCGCATGGATGCGCACCGCCGCCTCAATGACCTCGCTAGCCTGCCAACGAACTAACGAAGCCGTTGTCGGGTTTCAGGCGCGACCCGATACCGCTATCAGAGCATTCATTTGGCCCGACCTGATATCCTATTGACGATGCGGATAGGACCGACCTGCATCAATCTGATACGTGCGCTGTCGGGGGTATCTCCCATAGCAGCGCGGAACGCCTCGAACCTACCAGCCAATCTGCTCGCAATGGCAGCGGCCAATCCCAGACAAATGCATCATTCCGACCGGCCGTCCGATTCGTTCGCCGTTGGGAGGCGAGAATGGAGGCTGCTTTCATAACGAACTCAGTAGCTTAAGCGCTGGCTGGGGCGGGAGGGATCGAACCTCCGAATGGCGGAATCAAAATCCGCTGCCTTACCGCTTGGCTACGCCCCAACAGTGCGGGCCGGGGATCGGCCAGCACCGATCCGGGTCCGGCACCGCCGGTCTATAGAGGGAAACACGCCATTTCAACAGCCTGCCGGGGCCAATTTCACCCAAAATCGGCTCCGTCGACATGACCCTTTATATAATGGGTCGCGGCAGGGGGTATCGCTCGGCCGGCCTTGGCGTCTACGCGAGTGAACGTACCGGCCGGCGGAGAGTTGAGAGAACCCCGGTTTCGTGGGAAGACGGCGGCAGCACATTAGCCAAAAAGCGAGATTTTCGTCATGACCTATCGCGCGCCGATCTCCGACATCCTGCTCGCGCTCAACCACGGCGCCGGCCTGCAGGCGGCCGTGAAGGCCGGCCATTACGGCGACTTCGACAGCGACATCACCGCCGCCGTGCTGGAGGAAGCCGGCAAATTCGCCGGCGACGTGCTGGCCCCGCTGAACCGGGTCGGCGACGAACACGGCATCAAGCTCGCCGACAACAAGGTGACGACCGCGCCGGGCTGGCCGGACGCCTATCAGCGGTGGGCCGCCGCCGGCTGGAACGCAGTGTCGGGCCCGGAAGTCTTTGGCGGCCAAGGCCTGCCGCTGGCGATCAACGCGGCCTGCACCGAAATCTGGAGCGCCTCGAACGTCGCGTTCGGCCTCTGCCCGCTGCTCACGCTCTCGGCGATCGAGGCGCTCGATGCCCATGGCAGCGAGGAGCTGAAACAGATCTATCTGCAGAAGCTCGTCTCCGGCGAATGGACCGGCACCATGCAGCTCACCGAGCCGCAGGCCGGCTCCGATGTCGGCGCGCTGCGCACCCGTGCCGAGCGCGCCGGCGACGGCACCTATCGCATCAAGGGAACAAAAATCTTCATCACCTATGGCGACCACGACATGACCGACAACATCGTGCATTTCGTGCTCGCCCGCCTGCCCGACGCGCCCGCGGGCACCAAGGGGATTTCGCTATTCCTGATTCCGAAATTCCTCGTCAACGCCGACGGCTCGCTGGGCGCGCGCAACGACATCTATCCCAGCGGCGTCGAGCACAAGCTCGGCATGCATGCCTCCCCCACCTGCACCATGACGATGGGCGATCATGGTGGCGCCATCGGTTACCTGATCGGCGAGGAAAACAAGGGCATGCAATGCATGTTCACGATGATGAACCAGGCCCGCCTCGGCGTCGGCCTGGAGGGCGTCGGCATCGCCGACCGCGCCTATCAGCAGGCGCTGGCCTTCGCGCAGGAACGCAAGCAGGGGCGCGCGGTCGGCAAGAAGGGCGACGGGCTCGATCCCATCATCGTGCATCCCGACGTCAAGCGCATGCTCCTGCAAATGCGCAGCATGACGGCGGCCGCACGTTCGATCTGCTACGCCACCGCGGTCGCGCTCGACATTGCCACGCGCGCCAACGACCCGAAGGTGCGCGCCGATGCGGCCGCGCGCGGCGCGCTGCTGACGCCGATCGCAAAGGCCTTCTCCACCGATATCGGCAACGAAGTGACGTATCTCGGCGTGCAGGTCCACGGCGGCATGGGCTTCATCGAGGAGACCGGCGCCGCGCAGCATTACCGTGATGCGCGCATCACCTCGATCTACGAGGGCACCAACGGCATCCAGTCGATCGACCTGGTCACGCGCAAGCTCGCGGCGAATGGCGGCGCGTCGGTCTGGGCGCTGCTCGATGAACTCAGCAGCATCGTCAAGCAGGTCGAAACCTCGAACGATCCGGCCTTCGGCACGACGGGGGCAAAACTGCGCGACGCACTCGGCTCGCTCGAACGCGCCAGCAAGTGGCTGTTGGAGCGCGTGGCGTCTGCGCCGAACGACGCGCTGGCGGGCGCCACGCCTTACCTGCGCCTGTTCGGCTCGACGCTCGGCGGCTGCATGCTGGCCGGCGAAGCGCTGGCCGCCAGGAGCAACGGCGAGGCGGGCAGCGATCCGCAACGCTACGTGACGGTCGCGCGGTTCTTTGCCGAGAACATCGCCGTGCAGGCAGGATCGCTGGAGAAGACCGTGACGGACTCAGCCGATGCCGTGAACGGCGCGGACGCCGCGTTGCTGGGGTGACGGCATCGTCGCAACACAAAACGTCGTCATGCCGCGCGCTTCTCTGTCCGATAGCGCACACACGTCTCAGAATTGAACAATAAGTTCCATGCTGAGCCCGTTGTTTAGAAGCAACACCCATAAAAAAAGGAATGCTCCCGTATCGTCCCGCCGTTGCGCATTCATTTCGCAATCCGAAGAATGAACCCCGTCGCGTGCTTGGCTGTGTAATCAGGCTCATGCGGAGCCTTGGGAGGCCGCATCATGGACCCCTGGCGGTTGGCTACGAAGGCGCAGCGCCGAATCAATGCCCTCGCGGGCACGGCCCTCGCGAGCTGCGTTCTCGCCTGGCTCGCAGGCGTTGGTTCACCTTCCATCGAACATGTCAGCGCTTCTATCGATAATGCCCGTGGTTCCAGCAAGAGCGCCGGCGCAATGCCACCTGTGGAACGCCGCGAGCGATCTCTCATCGCAAATACTGCACCTGCGGACACGCCACAGGCGATCGTCACGGCTATCGCCGCCGAGGTGGCGACGGCGACTGCATCCGCGCCAGAGAAAGCCACCAACACGACGGCAGGCCTGGATCAGTCGAAATCTTTTGTCGTGGCATCGCTGACCGATCCGGCGCAGGTGTTCCCGACTGAAGCGCCGGCCGTCCAGGCGGCGACGGCGAGCACGCCTGATCTCGCGCCAGCGAAAGTCGCCGCCAAAATGGCGGCGCTATATGAGTCGATATCGCTTTTCGAAATTTCGTTGACCGATCCGTCGCAGGTGCTGCCGGCCGAGGAACCGTCCAGCGAACTCGCGATGGTCACCCCGACCGATGTGGTGCCTGACAACGCCCAGCCGGCGATTCCTCCCCTCCAGATCAACGAGGAGTGTCTCGTCGCGGAGATCTGCATCGATCGCTACCTATGGGCCCTGTACGAACGGGCGCCCAAGATCGACGCCATCAAGGTGCACGAACAGCGCAAGGTGACGATCAAGCGCAAGGGCAAGACGAAAACTGTCACCCGGACCTTCACCAGGCGTGTCGACGAGGACTTCACCTGGAAGGACCCGAAGGCCGCTGAAAGAGCCGGCATGTCGATGATGGACTATGTGATTGGCGGCATGGACCGGAAGTTCAAGCTCAAGCTGTTTCACACCCTTCACGCGGCCGAGCAGGCTGGCCTCTCTCCCGGCATCACCAGCGCGTTCCGCGATGATTACCGTCAGGGAATCGCAAGCGGCCTGAAGGCGGCAACCGACCGGTCCTACCATGGCGGCAGCTTCCGCGGCGGCTATGGCCGCGGGCTTGCGGCCGACATTGTGAGCGTGAAGGGCGCAACCCGCGCGCAGCGCTGGGTCTCTACCGAAAAGCTCTGGAAGTGGATCGACGCGCACGGCAAGGAATTTGGAATTGGCCGGCCGTACCTCGACAGAGACCCGCCCCATGTGGCGCCGACCGACGGCCAGGAATATGTCTCTCGCCGCGGTGGGGAGAAAACCCAAATCGCGGAAGCGAAGACCAAGAACGACGCTGAAGCGAAGACGATGAAGGTTGCGGACGCGAAGATCAAGAAGACTCGCGCCGTGGAAGCGAAGGTCAAGAAGGGCAGCCGGCAGGCTGCGCGGGACGATCATCGCAAGGCGAAACGGGTCAAGACCGCTAAAATCGCCAAGACGGCCAAGACGGCTAAGACGGCCAAGCTCGCGAGAGCGAGGACCATGTAGCCGGCTCAAAGCCCGCTCACGCTCCTGTCAGGGGCGGATCAATCCCTTCCGCTGAACCAGGCGGCCGCAGGAGTCAGCCCGTGTTCCTGACCGCATCAGCCAGCATGGCGTAAAGCTCGCGCTTGGTGAGTTCTTTGGCCGGCGTCGCTGCAGGCTTAAGCCTCAACACCTTCGGCTTGGACACCACCCGATCCACCGGCCGAGCACAGGCCGCCGCCAGCTTTGGCTTTCGCGTCGGCACTGAAACGATCTTGGGACTGGCGGTAGGCGGCTTGTGACCCCGCTTATGGCCCAAGCGCTTCAGCTTGGCGCTCACGGCGTTGCGGCTGTAACCGAGCCTGCTTGCGATCTGACCCGCGCTGTGGCCCTCGGTCCAGAGTCTCTTGAGCAGTGCTACGTCGTTCGCATCCCAACTCATGGAGATGGTTATACGCCTGATCTCAGCGCGAGGCGAGTCTTTGCTGATGGCGCGCCTTCGACAGCCCATCTTGTCGTTAATGCTGACGTTACCCGACTCGCGCCGGTGACATCACTCATCATCTCGGTTCGCGGGCTCGCGAGGTCGCCGCAGCGACCGTCAAGGCGATCGCTGCGGGATCGCAGCACAGCACCATCAACAGGATCAGCCATCGCACCGCCGCTTCGGGCGCGACGCCGACCATCATGGCGAGATACTGGATCGGGCCTGCGGATGCTTCGATGCGCGCGCGTTCGCCCGCCAGCGCCGCGCGTTGGCTTTGCAATCCGACCAGCGTTGCGGTAGCCGCCTGCCGCTGGGTATGCAACCGATCCCGTGTCGCACGTTCCTGCGTTGCGATGTTGATGGCCCGCGTCACCCGGCCGCGGCGTGTCGATTCATCGACGGCACGGTCGATTTGCGCGATGCGGCTCGCCAGATCGGCGACGACGGCCGATTGCGCCGAGACGCGGGCGTCGAGCGATTCAATGCGCTCGCTGACGCCGGAGCGCGCCGTGGCCGCGACGCTGACATGTGCCTCGACCAGCTTGCCGAACACGCCGGCAGCGTTGATAAGCGCAAGGCCGGCAACGAGGGTGACCATGACAAAACGCATTTTCCAACTGGTCAGGCGCCAATGCGCGGCCAGCCATCCCGCGATCACGAGCTTGCCGGCTTCCATCGTGGCGGCAAGCACCATGACCGCAACCGGATCGCCGGGAAAGATTTCGGCCATGCCGGCGACGGAGAAATAGGCCGCGACCGTGGCCAGCGCCAGCGCTGCCGCAAGGGCGAAGCCACCGCGGCCGGCGCGCTCGGGTCGCGGTGGTGCCGGTACGGCGTCGGGCACGGCAGAGACGGACTCTGCCATGCCGGGCGCGGCGGAAACCATCGGCGGCTCAAGCGGCGCGCTGGGTGCCGCTGGTTCGATGTTGGCTTTGGTTACCTCCGTTGCCTTCGCCTTGGCCGCCCTGGTGCCTTTGGTACGACCGCCCGCCGAAGAGGAGCGGCTGCGCTTCTTCGCCGGCAGCGGCGCCTTGCCGGAGGGTTCAATGTTGAGCTCTTCCGCCGGTGTTGCCACCAGCCTTGGAGTGCGGTTTGAGGCATTGGCCCAGGCATCAAGCTGATGCCTGATGCGCATGGCGTCGCTATCGCCCTCCGTCAGTTCGGGCGTGGAGATCGCTCGCGTGGTTGCACGGCCTGTCATGTGACCCCCTGCCTCGTAACGGCGAAAGTCAGCTTCTCCTCGGTGAAGAATTGGAGCGCGCCATAGCCTTTCGGGGCGACCGGATGTCCAAAGCTTCCGTCAGGAATCGGAAACACAGCGACAACAGTGCCCGACCCGTGATCGTTGGCGACGTTTTCGGCTCGCTCGCCAATCGCAAACTTCGACATCGAAAACCCCTTCTGGATTCGTGGGCGCGATTATATCCGCACGCGCCGGCCATCGCTGCTTAACGATGCGGCTTCCGAAATTTACGACGCTGGTTGTTGCACGAATGCCGCATCCTGCTCGCCGGAACCGCATCACGCGTTGCGCGCAAGGCGAGCACGGCCTGATGTTAGAATTGAGTCGGAAAGGCTGGTCGCGAACGAAATCCGCCCGACGATCTGAATTTGCGGCTCGCGCTGGAGCGGCCTCTCCTGCGACGATGCACGTCCTGCCACGGCAGGCTTCATCGCGCGCCGAACAACCCCTTCCAGAACTGTTGCCGGACAATGACAGTCACGGCCGATCCCGCGCAGAGACCGTAGTTCTACGCTTTGCGAATCGTCCACGTCAGAACTCTACTATTGCCGCAATTCGTATTCCTTGAGCGTTCTGTCCACCGTCCGTGCCGAAAACGGCGCGGCTTTGAAGTGCGTCGTTTTACGGACCGATTTCCTTAAAGGCCGGGCGCGCACCCTGCTGGCACGAACCCTGCATGGCCTGAGCGAACCGGGTGTTCAACAACGAAGGTCACCATGCTCGTTACTCTCATCGCTGTTCTCTGCAACAGCCAGCTCTGCCTCGAAAAGGTCGTTACCACCAGTGAGCAGTCCGGCATTACGATGGGCGCCTGCGCGGTCAACGCGCAGATCGGCATCGCCGACTGGCTCTCCAAGGGGCCATATCACGCGTGGCAATTGAAGAGCTACAAATGCGTGCTCGGCAAATACGTTCCGAAGAACGAGGCGTGAGCGCGTAACACGTAGCATGTAAGTGGATGGAGCCAACGGTGCCGGCCGAGAGCCGCGCCCGTTGGCTCTACCTTACCCTACGCGACTTACGAAATCGGCTTCAGTCCCGCTTCGATCGCCGCCCTTCGCGGCTCCAGGAACGGCGGCAGCGCCAACCTCTCGCCGAGGCTTTCCATCGGCTCGTCGGTCGCGAAACCCGGGCCGTCGGTGGCGATCTCGAACAGGATGCCGTTGGGCTCGCGGAAATAGAGACTGCGGAAATAGAAGCGATCGATCTCGCCGCTGTTGGGAATGCGCAGCTCATTCAGCCGCTGCGTCCAGGCGTGATACTGGGTTTCATCCGGCGTGCGGAACGCGACATGGTGCACGCCGCCGGCGCCCTGGCGCGCCGCCGGCGAGGCCTTGTCCTCGAGCACGTGGAGTTCGGCGGCGGGGCCGCCCTCGCCCATCTCGAACACATGAATTTCCGCACCGTGGGCGGCATAGTCGCGCACGCGGCGCATGTTCATGACCTCGGTCAGCACGAAGGCGGTGCGCGACATATCGTGCACGGTCAACACGATCGGACCGAGCCCGCGGATCTGATGCTCCGGCGGCACCGGGCTCTTCTCCCACGGCGCGGCTGGGCCCGCGCCGCTATCGTCGATCAGCACCAGCCGCTGCCCCTCGCCGTCCTCGAACGGCAGCGTCAACCGGCCGTCGACTTCGACGACATCGCGGACCGCCGCACCGGCACTCTTGAGCCGATCCCGCCAATAGCCGAGCGCCTTCTCGCCCGCGACGCGCAGGCCGGTGCGCGAGATCGAGTTGGTTCCGCGATGCTCCGGCGCGGCCGGGAAATCGAAGAAGGTGAGATCGGTGCCGGGATTGGCTTTGCCGTCGGCGTAGAACAGGTGGTAGGCGCTGACGTCGTCCTGGTTGACCGTCTTCTTGACCAGCCGCATGCCGAGCAGGCCGGTATAAAAGGCCAAATTCTCCCGCGGCTTCGCGGAGATTGCGGTCAGGTGATGAATTCCGCCTAGCTGCATTGCATTGTCCTCGCAGTCACATCCCCGGGAAAATCGCAGGTTGTAGTTTGGTCTATAGCCGGATCATGTAGGATGTGACCCGATGATTGGCCAGCGGCACCGTTGCCGCCGGCGTTCCAGGGGCACGTTCATGACCGGGCATCTCATTGTCTCAGACGAAGACGCGACACGCGTGATCAAGCTACGGCGGCCCGAAAAGAAGAACGCCTTCACCCAGGACATGTATCGTGGAATGAGCGATGCGATCGACAAGGCGCAAAACAACCCCGATATCCGCTGCATCATCATAACGGGCGGTTCGGGCGTGTTCACCGCCGGCAATGATCTTGAGGACTTTCTCAAAGAGAGCACTTCGAATACCGACACGCCACGCGGCGCGTCCAACGCCGTAAAGCTGCTTTATTCGCTGGCGCACAACGCCAAGCCGATCATCGCCGCCGTCGACGGCGTCGCGATCGGCATCGGCACTACCATGCTGTTCCATTGCGACTATGTGCTGGCCAGCACGACCGCGACTTTTTCTACGCCGTTCATCAATCTCGGACTGGTGCCCGAGGGCGCCTCCAGCCTGTTGATGCCGCGCACCATGGGCCACCAGCGCGCCTTCGCCATGCTGGTAATGGGCCGCAAGTTTTCCGCCGACGAGGCGCGCGATGCGGGCTTCGTCAATGTGGTGGTTGCGCCCGGACATACCGAAGCGGAGGCGCGCAAGGTCGCGCGCGAGATTTGCGCGTTGCCGGCGGAAGCCGTCGCGATCACGCGCAAACTGCTCAAACTGCCGCCGGAGGACATGACGCGCCGGATCGACCAGGAAGGCCATCTGTTCGGCGAGCGGTTACGCTCCAAGGAGGCGGTGACGGCTTTCAAGGCGTTCTTCGAGCGGAAGAAGGGGTAAGGCCCGCCGTCATTGCGAGCGAAGCGAAGTAATCCACCGCGCCGCATCAAGAAAGAATGGATTGCTTCGTCGCTGCGCTCCTCGCAATGACGTGGAAACATCAAAGCCATGAAATTTCTTTTCCGCCCTATCCTCGCTTCTGCAATCACGTTGACGCTTGCCGCGCCCTCTCTCGCCCAAACCCCGGCGCCGGTCGACCTGCGCATTCTCGCGATCAACGATTTTCACGGCTATCTCCGCCCGCCGCCGGGCGGGATCACGATTGCCGATCCCGAGGACAGGGCGAAGAAAGTCGCCGTCGCGGCCGGCGGTGCCGAGCATATGGCGACGCTGGTCGGTCAGCTTCGCGAACGACAGAAGAACTCGATCTTCGTCGCGGCCGGCGATCTGATCGGCGCCAGCCCGTTTTTGTCTGCGATGTTCCATGACGAGCCGACGATCGAAGCGCTGTCGATGATGGGGCTGGCGCTTTCCTCCGTCGGCAATCACGAATTCGATGAGGGCAAGGACGAACTCTTGCGCATGCAGAATGGCGGCTGCCATCCGGTCGACAAATGCCAGGGACCGCACCCGTTTGCGGGCGCGAAATTTCGCTATCTCGCCGCCAGCACCATCGAGAAGAGCAGCGGCAAAACAGTGTTTCCTGCTTACGAAATTCGTGCGTTCGACGGCATTCCGGTCGCCTTCATCGGCCTGACGTTGAAGGGCACCTCGGGCCTCGTTTCACCTGTTGGCATTGCCGACCTCGAATTCCGCGACGAGGCCGATACCGTGAACGCGCTGATCCCCGAACTGAAGGGGCGCGGCGTCGAGGCCATCGTCGTGCTGGTCCATGAAGGCGGGTTGCCGACCGGGGACTACAACGAATGCCCTGGCATTTCCGGGCCGATTGTCGACATCGTCAAGAAATTCGACAAGGCGGTGGATGTCGTGGTTACCGGCCACACCCATCGAGCCTATGTCTGCGAGATCGACGGGCGGCTCGTCACTTCCGGCGACAAATATGGCACGCTCGTCACCACGATCGACCTGAAGCTTGATCCGACAACCCGCGACATCGTCAGCGCCAAAGCAAACAACAACATCGTCCGCACCGCTGCTCTTGCAAAAGACCCGCAACAGACCGCGCTGCTGGACGCCTATGACCGGCTTGCCGCACCAATCGCCAACCGCCCGGCCGGCGCGGTTACAGCAACGCTCTCGCGCACGCCGAACGCCGCCGGCGAAAGCCCGCTCGGCGACATCATCGCCGATGCGCAGCTCGCAGCGACCAGCAGCGAGGCGAAAGGTGGCGCAGTCATCGCCTTTACCAACCCCGGCGGCGTGCGCGCCGATGTTACGCGCCGGGAAGATGGCGCGGTGACCTATGCCGACCTGTTCGCCAGCCAGCCGTTCCGCAACCAACTGGTGACGCTGACGCTGACCGGCAAGCAGATCAAGGACATGCTGGAGCAGCAATGGCTCGATCCGAAGCGGCCGCGGATTCTGCAGGTCTCCAAGGGTTTTTCCTATGCATGGGACAACAACCGGCCTGACGGCGAGCGCATATTGCCCGAGCGGATATTGCTGAACGGACAGCCGGTCGATCCCGCCACGAGCTATCGCGTCACCGTCAACAATTTCCTGTCGGTCGGCGGCGACGGTTTCACCGTGCTCACCAAGGGAACCGCACCGCTGGTCGGCGTCTACGACATCGACGCGCTGCATGAGTACTTCCAAACCAACAGCCCGGTTGGTCCGACCGCAGTGGATCGCATTGCCAGGATCAACTGAGCTGAATGCCGCGGGCCTTTCCGAGCGGCCCCTAACCGCCTAGATTAGCCGCTCCTTGCCGGCGCGCTCCTTTACGCCAGGATTTCGCATGACGCTGCTTCTGACCCATACCGCCTGTCTCGACCATGTCACGCCACCGGGGCATCCGGAACGCCCCGACCGGCTGCGCGCGGTCGCCGAGGTGCTGGCGGACCAACGCTTCAAGCCGCTGACGCGCAGTGAGGCTCCGGAAGGCAGTCTCGATTCCGTCACGCTGTGCCATGGCGAGCATTATGTCGGCGAGCTCCGCCACATCGCCCCGCAGAGCGGCATGATCTATATCGACGGCGACACCTCGATGTCGCCGGGCACCTGGGAAGCGGTGATGCGCGGCGTCGGTGGCGCGGTGGCGGCAACCGATGCTGTCATGTCCGGCTCCCATCAGAACGCTTTCGTCGCGGTGCGTCCGCCCGGCCATCACGCCGAGGTCTCGAAGCCGATGGGCTTCTGCTTCTTCGATAATGTCGCGATCGCCGCGCGCCACGCCCAGCGCAAATACGGCATCGGCCGCGCCGCGATCGTCGATTTCGACGTCCACCACGGCAATGGCACGCAGGATATTTTCTGGCACGATCCGACCGTGATGTATTGCTCGACGCACCAGATGCCGCTGTTTCCGGGCACCGGCGCCAGCGGCGAGCGCGGCGAGCACGACACCATCGTCAATGCGCCGCTGGCCTCCGAGGACGGCAGCGCCAAATTCCGCGCCGCCTTCGAAAACCTGATCCTGCCGCAATTGCAGAAGTTCTCGCCGGAACTGGTCATCATCTCCGCCGGCTTTGACGCGCACTACCGCGATCCGCTGGCTTCGCTCAACCTCAAGGCGGATGATTTCGGCTGGGTCACGCGCAAGCTGATGGATGTGGCTGATGCGAGCGCCGGCGGCCGGGTTGTCTCGGTGCTGGAAGGCGGCTACGACCTGCAGGGGCTGAAAGAGTCGGTTGCGGCGCACGTCACGGCGTTGATGGGCACGTAAATCGCCACCACAATAGGCCCGCAAAAGCCTTTGTTTTGACGCGTTTTCTTGGCGCGGACCGGTATCCATGCCGCCTGAAAACGTTATAGTTTGATTCTGCGCTCTTATGATGCGCATTCGGGAACTCGATATGGCCGAAAATGCTCAAGTAAACGCCCAGATGGACGTCAAGAAACTCTCCTTCGAGCGCGCGATGGAGGAGCTCGAATCGATCGTGAAGCGGCTCGAGGACGGCAAGGTGCCGCTTGAGGAATCGGTCGCGATCTACGAACGCGGCGAAGCCTTGAAGCGCCGCTGCGAAGAGCTGCTACGGCAGGCGGAAGCCCGCGTTGACAAGATCACCACCGATGCCAGCGGCCAGGCCGCCGGCATCGAGCCGCTCGACGTGCAGTAAGCCATCGACTGGTTCTTCGAGATTCGGCGCAAGAATTGGGAATATTGGGCGAATTTCCGCCCTCCTCACATGGCAGGTGAACCAGCCGAATTAGTTCCTCCGGCTCGGCGCAGGCTGATATAGTCCGCCGACATTTGGGGACAGTACGTGCGCGTCCAGCACCGCCATATCATCTATATTCAGGGCTACGATCCGCGCGGGCTGGCACAATATTACCGCATGTTCCGGACCGAGCTGCGCAAGTTCGGCCGGCTTTATCAGCTCCAGGCCACCATCAGCCGGCCCAAGGTCGCCGCCGATGACGAGATCGCGTCCTGGACCATCGATACCAAGGCCGAGGACTGGCAGACCCGCACAAGCTACGATTTCCTCCGGTTCGAGGATTTCATTCAGCAGGACCTAGCGTCGCCGATCTGGCGCACCGTGTTCAACGCGGTCTGGATCTACTGGCGCCTGGTTTTCGCCGGCACCATCGCCCGTTTCGGCAAGGCGAACTGGCGTTTCGCGACCTTCATCACCTATCCCCATCTGATGCTACTGCTCGAGGCCGCGTGTGTCGCGGGCATCGCCTTCGTGTTCGAGAAAGGCCTAAACGCGATCGGCATTCCCGACGCCTTCAGCATCGCGATCGCGGTCGCCATCTTCGTGGCACTGCTCGGGGCCGTGCTGAAATACACGGAAAACGCCACTTACGTGCTCTATCTGCTATGCGACACGATCTGGACCTGGGCGTTCTCGCATCGCGAGCGGCCGGAATGGGATCAGCGGATCGACCGCTTCGCACAGCATCTCGTCAATGTCGCCAAGAGCACCGATGCCGACGAAATCGTCATCGTGGGCCACAGCTCCGGATCGTTCCTGAGCACGGAAATGCTGGCGCGCGCGCTGAAGCTCGATCCGGCGCTCGGCCGTTACGGCCCGCGGATCGTGCTTCTGACCATCGGCGGCAATTTCCCGATCGTCGGCTATCACGCCGTGTCGAAGCAGTTCCGCGATCATCTGCGGATGCTGGCGGTCGAGCCGTCGATCGACTGGATCGACTGTCAGGCCCGCAAGGATGTGATGAATTTCTACCAGTTCGATCCGATCGCAAGCCACGGCATCGACGTCGGCGCCGCAAGGCGCAACCCGACGATCGTGCCGGTCCGCTTCCGCGACATCATCCGGCCTGAGCACTACGAGAAGTTTCGCTGGCAATTCTTCCGTGTGCATTTCCAGTTTGTGATGGCCAATGAGCGGCCCAATTTCTACGACTTCTTCATGATCGTCTGCGGTCCGGTCTCCCTCAGCGCCCGGATGGCCGTCCCCGATGCCGCGCTTGAGATCGCGACCGGCGATTCCGCCGCTCGCGATCGGGCCTGGAAAAGGCTCGAGGCGGGCACAATGGGGGCCGCAAGTGCCGCCGATTTCAGCAAACTGGAACCATCCACTCGCCGCAGCGGTTGAAAAGCCGGGATTTTTTGCCCCGGGGCGGTCCGGAACCGATTCGGCTGTCCGGGTTGGCTTTGGCGACGGCTTTAGTGTAAAGCTTGCGGTTCTATGGGCTGGGGAGAGCAGCTTGCGGCTGACTTCGGACGGCTGCAAACACTTCAAATAGCTGAAGAAATGAACCGGGAAGGGTTAGAAGCTACTAACGTGATGCATATCACAGGGGTCTAACTGGAGTGCATCTAAGCTTTCAAATCAGCTACCGGCCTGCCGGGTGGCAGGCGGGCGCGGATTTTCACGGCGCGGTTAACGCGCTTCCCGTCTCGCGTCGGGACTTCATCCCGACATGCAAAATTGGAATATCGCTGTGACCACATTTAGTAAAACGCCGCTTCTCGACACCATTCGCACGCCCGACGACCTTCGCAAGCTCAAGATTGAGCAGGTGCGGCAGGTCGCGGACGAGCTCCGCCAGGAAACCATCGACGCGGTGTCGGTGACCGGCGGCCACTTCGGCGCCGGCCTCGGCGTCGTGGAACTGACCACCGCGATCCACTACATTTTCGATACGCCGCGCGACCGCCTGATCTGGGACGTCGGCCACCAGGCCTACCCGCACAAGATCCTGACCGGCCGCCGCGACCGCATCCGCACGCTGCGCACCGGCGGCGGCCTCTCCGGCTTCACCAAGCGCACCGAGAGCGACTACGATCCGTTCGGCGCGGCGCACTCCTCGACCTCAATTTCGGCCGGCCTCGGCATGGCGGTGGCACGCGATCTCTCCGGCGGCAAGAACAACGTGATCGCCGTGATCGGCGACGGCGCGATGTCGGCCGGCATGGCCTATGAAGCCATGAACAATGCGGGTGCGATGAATTCCCGGCTGATCGTCATCCTCAACGACAATGACATGTCGATTGCGCCGCCGGTCGGCGCGATGAGCGCCTATCTCTCTCGCCTCTATTCCGGCAAGACCTACCGCACGCTGCGCGATGCCGCCAAGCAGATCAATAAGCGCCTGCCGAAGATCATCGCCAATCGCGCCAACCGCGTCGAGGAATATTCCCGCGGCTTCATGATGGACGGCGGCACGCTGTTCGAGGAACTCGGCTTCTATTATGTCGGCCCGATCGACGGCCATAACCTCGACCATCTGCTGCCGGTGCTCAAGAACGTCCGTGACATGGAAACCGGCCCGACCCTGGTTCATGTCGTGACGCAAAAGGGCAAGGGCTACGCGCCTGCGGAAGCCTCCGCCGACAAGTACCACGCCGTCGTCAAGTTCGACGTCGCGACCGGCGCCCAGGCGAAAGCCAAGCCGAACGCGCCGGCCTACCAGAATGTGTTCGGCCAGAGCCTGGTCAAGGAAGCCGAGAAGGACGACAAGATCGTCGCCATCACCGCCGCGATGCCGTCCGGCACCGGCGTCGACATCTTCAACAAGTCCTTCCCCCAGCGCACCTTCGACGTCGGCATCGCCGAGCAGCACGCGGTGACGTTTGCCGCTGGCCTTGCCACCGAAGGCTACAAGCCGTTCTGCGCGATCTACTCGACCTTCCTGCAGCGCGGCTATGATCAGGTGGTCCATGACGTCGCGATCCAGAGCCTCCCGGTCCGCTTCGCAATCGACCGCGCCGGCCTGGTCGGCGCCGACGGCGCGACCCACGCCGGCTCCTTCGACAACGCCTATCTCGGCTGCCTGCCGAACTTCGTCATCATGGCCGCTTCCGACGAGGCCGAGCTGGTGCACATGGTCGCGACCCAGGTCGCGATCAACGACCGGCCGAGTGCGGTGCGCTATCCGCGCGGCGAAGGCCGCGGCGTCGAAATGCCCGAAGTCGGCATTCCCCTCGAAATCGGCAAGGGTCGCATCGTCCGCCAGGGCAACAAGATCGCCCTGCTCTCGTTCGGCACGCGCCTGGCCGAGTGCGAAAAGGCGGCCGAGGAACTCGCCGCCCATGGCCTCTCCACCACGATCGCCGACGCGCGCTTCATGAAGCCGCTCGACGTCGATCTGGTACTGAAGCTGGCGCGCGACCATGAAGTGCTGCTCACCATCGAGGAAGGCTCGATCGGTGGCTTCGGCTCGCATGTCATGCAGACGCTGTCCGACTACGGCATGCTCGACGGCGGCCTGCGGATGCGCGCGATGATTCTCCCTGACGAGTTCCTCGACCACGATACGCCGAACGCGATGTATGCCCGCGCCGGGCTCGACGCCAAGGGCATCGTCGCTAAGGTGTTCGATGCGCTCGGCAAGGATTACAAGACCGAGAGCGTGAAGCTCGCCTAAGCTTGAGGCTATCCGCGGACACGCTTGACCTCTCCCGCTTGCGGGGGAGGTCGGAGGGAACGCAGTCCCGCCGTGGATCCTAATCGTTTCTTAGCGCCGGTAATCCCATGAAGATCTATCTGGCAGGTCCCGATGTGTTCCTGCCGGATGCGATCGAGATCGGACGCCGCAAGACCGCGATCTGCGCCCGCTATGGCGTGACCGGCCTCTATCCGCTCGACAACGCCATTGACCTTGCCGCCGCCGACGCCTCGCTCGCCATTTTCAAGGGCAATGAGGCGATGATGGACGCGGCGGACGCGATCATTGCCAATTTGACGCCGTTTCGCGGCCCCAGTGCCGACGCCGGCACCATCTATGAACTCGGCTACATGGCCGGCCGCGGCAAGCTCTGTTTCGCCTACAGTAACGATCCCGCCATCTATGCCGAGCGGGTCGCGCGATCCTTTGCGGTCAGCAAAGCCGCCGGCGGCCATCTGGTCGACGATGACGGACTGACGGTCGAGGATTTCGGCCTGCCGGACAATCTCATGATGATTCACACGCTGGACCTGCATGGTGCTAGACTGGTGACGCCGCGAGAACGGCCTCAAGACATCTGGCACGATCTCACCTCGTTCGAGGCCTGCGTCGCGCTCGCGGCGGATGCGGATCGCGCCACCGGCAAATCGGACTGACATTGGCTGAGAGGAACGACAGCGAGACTTCCGCCCGCAAGCGCGTGGACGTGCTTCTGGTCGAGCGCGGCCTATTCGACAGCCGCGCCCGCGCCCGCGCGGCGATCGATGCCGGCGGCGTGACGGCCGACGGCCGGCCCGTATTGAAGGCGTCGGAGATGATTTCGGCCAACGCCGAATTGTCGGCGCAGCCCGCCCACCCCTACGTTTCGCGCGGCGGCATCAAGCTCGCCGGCGCGCTGGAGCAGTATCCGATCGAAATCGAGGGCCATGTCTGCCTCGACGTCGGCGCCTCCACCGGCGGCTTCACCGAGGTGCTGCTGGCGAACGGTGCGAACCTCGTTTTCGCGATCGATGTCGGCCACGGCCAGTTGCATCCCTCGCTGCGCATCCATCCCCGGGTCGTGTCGATGGAAGAAACCGATATTCGCAAGCTCGAGGGCACGCGGCTGCCGGTGCGGCCCGATATCGTCGTCATCGATGTCAGCTTCATTTCCTTGAAGGCGGTGCTGCCGGCGGCGCTGTCACTCGCCGCGGCACCGATGCACCTGCTCGCGCTGATCAAGCCGCAATTCGAGGCGGAGCGGAAGCACTCCAAGCACGGCATCATCCGCAATGCGATGGTGCATCAGGAAATCTGCGACGACATCTCGGCCTTTGCGGCCTCGCTCGGCTGCACCGGTATCGAGGTGTTTCCGTCCTCGATCAAGGGCGGCGACGGCAATATCGAATTCTTCATGGGCGCCCGCCGTGGCTGAGACCGAGCGCCTCGTCATCGACCATGTTGGCCATCACGGCGACGGGGTCGCGATATCAGGCGGCGGCAAGATTTACGTGCCGTATGCGCTCGGCGGCGAAACCATCGAAGCCGGTCCGGCTCCCGGCCACCATCCCGACCGCCGGCGATTGCTCAAGGTCGAGACCGCCAGCCCGGCGCGGATCGCGCCGTTCTGTCCGCATTTCGGCGTCTGCGGCGGTTGCGCGATCCAGCACTGGGACGCCGAGCCGTATCGCGCCTGGAAGCGCGAACTGGTGGTGACGGCGCTGGCGCAGGCCGGAATCGATTGCGACGTGGCGCCTCTGGTCGATGCCCATGGCGCGGGCCGCCGGCGTATCACCCTGCACGCGCGGGTGGGAACGCACGACGTGCTCAAGGTCGGCTACGCGGCGGCCGGCTCGCACAACATCATCCCGATCGACCGTTGCCCGATCCTTGATCCGCAATTGAACGGCGCGATCGAGGCGGCCTGGGCCGTCGCCGAGCCGCTGATCGCGATGGGCAAGCCGCTGGATATCCAGATCACCGCGACCGATAGCGGATTGGATATTGATGTGCGCGGCTCCGGCCCGTTGTCGACGGCCTTGATCACGCGGCTGTCGCGCATAGCAGGGCAGCACCGGCTGGCGCGGCTGACGCGCCATGGCGAACTGGTCTTGATGCGAACGCCGCCGGTTATCTCGATCGGCACCGCACAGGTCGTGCTGCCGCCCGGCTCGTTCCTGCAGGCCACGGTGGCGGGCGAGGAAACGCTGGCAGCGCTGGCATCTGAGCATTGCAAACGCGCCAAATCTATCGCTGACCTGTTCTGCGGCGTGGGCCCCTTCGCGCTGCGGCTAGCTGCGAAGTCGCGCGTCACCGCCTTCGACAGCGACGCCGGCGCGGTCGGGGCGTTGCAGAAGGCAGCGACCACTACCTCCGGACTGAAGCCGATCAAGGCGGAGGCGCGCGATCTGTTCCGCCGCCCACTGATGCCGCAGGAATTGCGCGACTACGACACCGTCGTATTCGATCCGCCACGCCAGGGCGCCCAGGCGCAGGCGACGCAGCTTGCCGCGAGCAAGGTGCCGACGGTGGTCGCAGTGTCCTGCAACGTCGCAACGTTCACGCGCGATGCAAAGATTCTGATCGACGGCGGCTACCGGATCGAAGGCATCACGCCGGTCGACCAGTTCCGCCACACGCCGCATGTGGAATTGGTGGCAAGGCTTAAGAGGTAAGTATCCTGTCTTCACCCTCCCCTGGAGGGTGAGAACAGCTACCTTCCCCACCTGTCCTGCCAGATCTTTTCTCCGATCATGCAATTGACGCGTGGCTCGCGGCCTGCGGCGGGCACCACGGGGCGTTCGGGCGTGCGGCCGGCGACCTCCAACAGCAGCTTGGTGCGGATCGCTTCCTTGAACTTGTCGCGGTCCTTGATCGTGACGACGAAGGATCCAGGACCGCCGATGACGCAGTCCTCGTAGTAGAAATCGAGATTGTCGATATCCATGGTGGAGTAAGACGGCTCCTTCACCATGATCGGCAGGCCGTTGATGATGATACCCTTTTCCACGGCGGCATCGCGCGCGACCGTCACGGGCATGCCGTTGTTGTTGGGACCGTCGCCGGAAATATCGATCACACGCCGCAGGCCGCGGTGCGGGCTTTCGTCGAACAGCGGCAAGGCGAAGTTGATCGCACCGGAGATCGAGGTGCGCGAGGCGCGGCGGATCGGGGTCTTGACGATCTCATTGGCGACGGCGTCCGCCGTCTCCGGCCCGTCGATCAGGCGCCACGGGATGATGATCTTCTGATCGGTGGAGGCCGCCCACTCGAAATAGGTGACCGCGATCCGGCCATTCGGGCCGCTCTTCAGCGCCTGCAAGAATTCCTTGGAGACGATCGCCTGTGCATAGCCTTCCCGCTGCAGCGCGAGTTCATCCATGTCCATTGAATAGGAGACATCGACGGCCAGGACGAGTTCGACGTCGACGGTCGGATTGGCGTCCTTGTCGGCAAGTGGACGGCCCTCCGTGTTCGCCTGCTGGCCCGGCCAGTTCGTTGGGTTCGGTGCAGCAACACCTGCCACGTCGCCGCCGGCGAGTACGCCGGCCACAAGCACGACCCCGATCGAGACATACCAGCGCATTGCGGCCCTCCCGTCGAACGTCAGTGATGGTGACATGCAAAACGGCCGGCGCAAAGCGCTGAAATCATTTGTCCTTCACATTCGGGTTAGGATCAGGTTCGTCCACAGCCGGCCCTGCCCGGCGGGTTCCACAGCGCAATTCACCCAGGGCCCTGCTCGCGGAATCCCGCCGTGCTAATTCCGGTGGCGCGATCGTTCGGAACTCTCGGCAAACCCCAGTTTCAGGACCGGGCCGGAGCCTGTAAACTGATCGAGACGGCCATCAGCCGCGGCGATCAGACCATGGCGCAGCGTCTGGCGGATTGCCGCGCCAACTGAGCGCGTGCCGTCTGACTCATTTGCTTCGGGACGCTGGAAATGGCCGATACCGCCGTCACGCCCAAAACCAAGGTCAAAACCAAGACGGAGCGGCCGCGGCTGCACAAGGTCATCCTGCTCAACGACGACTACACGCCGCGCGAATTCGTCGTCACGGTGCTGAAGGCCGAATTCCGCATGACCGAGGACCAGGCTCACAAGGTGATGATCACCGCGCACCGGCGCGGCGTTTGCGTGGTCGCCGTATTCACCAGGGACGTCGCCGAAACCAAGGCGACCCGCGCCACCGACGCCGGCCGCGCCAAGGGCTATCCGCTGCTGTTCACCACCGAGCCGGAAGAATGATTTTTCCAGTGCTCGGCTCTGGTTCAATCCGAACGCGGATCTACTAGCCTAGAGCATGATGAGATCAGGTCCGGCCTGATGCTTCGTTGAACGCCCAAACAAAATATCGAAAACAACCCCATGCAAAGTAGCCGGCGACGACCGACGTAGCTCGCCGATTTCCCGAAACCATTTGACGCGTCGGGCAAATCATCGGCACAGTGGCATCATGGCCGCGGCTGGGTTGGCCCGGGCGCGGACTCATTAACGCGCAGCCACAGCCTGATTGATGCAAGTTGAACGAACGCGAGGTAGCGGCTCGCGATGCGCCCGAAAGCGGACGCATTATGCTCACTTTGAGTTTTGTCGAGTTTGACCCTGGCCGGACCTCCCGCGATTTCCGCATTTCCGCCGCCCGTGAGAGCTCAGCAGACATCGCTCAGAAATTGCAGAACGGTCGCGATTTGTGAGTACGCGCCATCCGCTAATTCAGTTTTCCCTTTTGGGCATCGGACGATGGATGCGTGGCCTTCGCCGAATTGCGCGCCTCCACCCGGTCTGCCAGCATCCGAAGCTCATCCGCAAGCACGGTCCCTCTCGGAACCAGATAATCATGGGAAATGCGATCATTCATATAAACGCGGAAAACCACTTCTTCCGCAGTCTCAACGATCCGCACTCGTTCAATGCCGGGAAGGGCCATGCTGTCTGCGGCCGGACTTCCAATCGCCTCCTCTAACGAGGTCCTCAACGCACCGATAAGGTCCGCCGCCTCTACTGTGCTTATAGCGATTTCGTGTTTACCGTGCTGATCGGTGAATCCAATAATCACCCTTCCATCCCGTGAATCCGTATAGGTTAATTTCATAACCTTGTCTCTCGTTACGTACTTAGCAGCAGCGCGATCCGCCTAAGCTCTCATGAGTGTTCAAGCGCTCGAAATCAGTGGGATGACGGTGCGGCACTTTCCGGCGGAAGATGGAACTGGCGGTTCGGCGGCCAACTCAACAGACACGTGACCAAGCCCATGCTCATTCAACAGCTTGGTCAATTTGGAATGCACCGCTCGCCAAATCCGGTTTGGATCAGCGTCGGTTGCGGGATGTAGGCGAATGCGCAATTGTGTTGGCGCAGTCTGCACTATCTGAAACAACTCCACACCGGGTACATGATCGATCTCAAGCGCGAGCGGCGGCACTGCGACTTTCTCTCCGCATTCGGTTGGAAAGGTGAGGATGTCGGCAGCGCGGCCCCGCACGCTGATCGCCGGAAGCGGGTTGCCGCAAGGACAAGGATCAGGTCGTTGCAGGATGCGGCCGCCTAGATCGTAGCGGAGGATCGGCTGCACGCGATTGGCGAGGTTGCTTACGAGGACCGTATGCGATTCCTCGCCGGGCGGAACCGGCTGATAGCTCGCATCGACGGGTTCGAGAATCACCCAATCGCTGTTGACATGATACCAACCGTGATCACAGCCGATAGCCATGAACAGGCATTCCGTCGCGGCGTAAACGGTCCGGACGTTTGCGTGGAATGCCCTTGCGATCCGGTCGTATCCGTCCTGCGAAAGCCCTTCCGAAGTCGGAAGAACCAGCACCGGCTGAATATGCAGGCGACCGGCATCCTGCTCGGCGGCCAATAGTGCCATGACGCTGGCGTATCCGATGAGCAGAGCTGGGCGGTACCGATTGAGTTCGGCGACCAGATTGCGCAACGGTGCCTGCGCCGGAAGCGCCCGTAATCGTCGGGACCGTTTTGTGCGGATTGCAGAAAAGCTGGTTGCGCCGATGTAATGGCCGCCCATCGCCAGCACCGACGCCGTGCGGCCGCCGCGGACGAGGAGACGAAACATGTCGCTGGCGTCAAGCCAGCCCATTATCATACGCAGCGAAAAAGCGAGAGTGACCGTCCAATTATGTGTGTCCAACAGAAATATTCCAGGTGTCCCGGTGCTGCCCGACGTGGTTGCCACGGAATACTTGCCAAGGAGCCGTTGCCCGATCAGATCAGGGTCATCGACGAACGCTCGCATTGCCGCGAAATTAACTTCGCGATCGGTGACCCAGTCGTCAAAATGGCGCATTAGCTCTTGCTTATTAGCCACCGGCAGCACGGACGAACTCTCAATCCGCTCCGGTAAACCCTGATAGAGTTCGCGATAATAGGGCGAGTTGGCGCGAGCGAAGGCGACGGCCTCGCCAAGCCGAGCGCGTTGTCGCTGCGCGATGGCGTTGAGGCCTTGCCTTCTTGCCCGGTGCGCATCGAGCAATATCGATGAGATGCTTTCACTCATGACAAGTGAACCGACAGCAGGCGAGCGCACGGCGATGACTTCACGTCGCACCACCGCGCAAGAGGCTCGCGAAGGCTTACAGGATCATCAGAAGAACGACCTATAACTAACCAGCCGCGCCCAACTCGCGGCGCAAGCGCTTGCGCCGCGTGGGGCGCGGAGGTTGATGCCCGCTTTCTCTGGCCGCTAGGACGCTGGCACTATCGGCGCTGGCCCCGTCGGGCACTGGCACTGTCGACTCAGGTCCTATGGCGCTCGTGGCGCGAGAGACCGTCTCGATCAACCCGCCCTTGATGTAGACCCGCACAGGCAGCGGACCCAACTCACGACTAGGTGAAAGCCGAGATCCGGTTAGGGCCTGATCCGCCCGACCGGACCACGGGCGTCGCGCCCTATTGCATCCGGATGGACGAGACGCCACGCGGCTGCTCGAATGACGCCAACGTGCATTCCTTGATGCGCGTGCGGAGCGGGTCCGGCAGAATGTCCGGTTTGCGCCAACAAGCCGCCCTCCCCGTCGAGTCGCATTTTGACCCACAGCCGAAGTGATCAACGGGCGTGCATCCGCTTTGCACACCATTAGCGAATCGCGAAAGTCCAGATTGCGTTTCGACGCCCAACTTCAAACCATCGGGCGCGGAACGATGCGATCCGAACAACTCAAAATCGCCAAGTAGGATCAAAAGAGCCGTGCATCGCGAGCGCAAGCAGCGCACTCGAGCAAATTAGTTCGACCCTCTCGTTGCAAGCTCAAATGTCAGCGATGTTGACAGGAAACCGCAGTCCAACGCAGCAGGTCGCCGATCGGATGCTGTGCTAAGATGTAGGCACGCCTCGTCAGATCGGGGGACGATCCGTGCGATGTCCGAGCTGCAAGGCTGATATTCCCGGAGGCAGCAAATTCTGCCTGGAGTGCGGTGCGGCTCTTCTCGGACGCTGCCGGTCGTGCGGCAACACGAATCCGGCGAGCGCCAAATTTTGCTTGGAATGCGGTCAGAAACTGCCCGCAACTGGAGCCGAAGCAGCAGGCAGGCCGGCTACGGATACCGCCGCTCCGCAGCATTCGCCGACTGGATCGGCTGAACGCCGCCAGCTCACAGTCATGTTCTGCGACCTTGTGGGTTCGACCGCGCTTTCGGCTCGGCTCGACCCTGAGGACATGCGAGAGATCATGAGTGCCTATCATCATCGCTGCGCGGAGGTGATCGGCACGTCCGGCGGGTTTGTCGCCAAGTATATGGGTGATGGCGTGCTCGCCTACTTCGGCTATCCGCAAGCCCACGAGGACGACACTGAACGCGCGGTACGTTGCGGCCTCGCGTTGGTCGACGCGGCGTGCCGACTTCAAACGAGCGATAGCGCCGCTCTTCAGGTGCGCATCGGCATCGCGACCGGCGTAGTGGTGGTTGGCGACCTAATTGGAGAGGGTGCAGCGCAGGAGCAAGGCGTGGTGGGCGAGACCCCGAACCTGGCCGCCCGTCTACAGACGCTTGCGGAGCCCGGTCAAGTGGTGATCGCGCCGAGCACACGACGACTGACTGGCGGGCTCTTCGAATACCGCGATCTGGGAAAAGTGGTGCTCAAGGGCTTGGCCGATCCGATCCAGGCCTGGCAAGTACTTGCCGCGAGCGCGGTGCAAAGCCGGTTCGAGGCGCAGCACGAGACGAGCCTTGCTCCGCTGGTAGGCCGTGAAGAGGAACTTGAGCTGCTCTTGCGCCGCTGGAACCAAGCTTCGCAGGGTGAAGGCCGCGTGGTCCTGCTTACAGGCGAGCCCGGCGTCGGCAAGTCGCGATTGATAGCCGCACTGCAGGAGCGGCTCCAATCTCAGCCGCATGTACGAATACGCTATTTCTGCTCGCCACAATACAGCGACAGCGCCCTTTACCCGATCGTTAATCAGCTCGAGCGCGCCGCTCGGTTTGAACGTCGCGATGAACCCGCGCAGAAGCTCATCAAGCTCCAAGACCTGTTTGCGCCAGTAGTCCCTCAGCGAGACTCGGACGTAGCGCTTGTCGCTGACCTCCTCTCAATCCCAACAACTGGGCAGCGCGAATTCTTGATGGACCCTCAGAAGCGCAAGGAGAAGACCTTCGACGCGCTTTTCGCACAGCTTCGGTTTCTCCAGCAGAAGCCGGTGCTGATAATTTATGAGGATGTTCAATGGATTGACAAGACGACATTAGAGCTGCTCGCGCTTACAGTGGAACGAGCGCAGCATATGCGGGTGTTGCTAGTCATCAGTGCGAGGCCGGAGTTTACGCCGCCCTGGCCGAGTTACGCTCACGTGACAACGGTCTCTCTGACGCGATTGGGCCGACGCGAGGGGACAATGCTGATAACGGAGGTCGCCCAGGGAAGAGCCCTGCCCGACGAAGTGACAAACCAGATCCTTGTTCGCACCGACGGCGTGCCACTCTTTATCGAAGAGCTGACCAAGACCGTGCTCGAAAGCGGCCTGCTGCGGAAACGGGACCATGACTATGTGCTTGACGGTCCTTTGGCACCGGTAGCCATCCCCGCGACACTCCATGCCTCGCTCATGGCACGGCTCGACCGATTAACTTCGGTGCGACAGGTGGCTCAGGTCGGCGCCGCACTGGGCCGCCAATTCTCGCACGAGCTGCTGCGGGCTGCGGCTGAGATGCCAGAGCGTCAATTGAATGACGCGTTGGAGCAACTTGTTCGCGCTGAGTTGCTCTTTCGGCACGGTGCGCCACCAAATGCACAATATATCTTTAAACATGCGTTAGTGCAGGACGTTGCGTATGCCAGTCTGCTTCGCGCCAACCGCCAGCAACTACATGCTCGGATCGCAAGAGCGTACGAGACCCATTTTCCTGAAGTCGTACATGCCCAGCCCGAACTTATCGCGCACCACTTCACGGAGGCCGGGCTAACTGATGCCGCGATCGAGTATTGGCGACGGGCGGGGGATTTGGCGATGGCGCGTTCGGGCCACGCCGAGGCTATTCATCACTTTTCCGTCGCACTGGACCTCTTGGCCAAGCTTGATGAGAAACCTGATCGTGCAGCGAAAGAGCTGGAGTTATGTGTCAAGCTCGGGCCGGTTCTTATGATGGTGAAGGGCCCCGGGTCACGAGACGTTGAAGCGATCTATCGTCGCGCCGTGGCCCTCGAGGCGGGCGAAGACAGCTCAACGCGGTTTAAGGCGCTGTGGGGCCTCTACTATTATTCGATGACCTCCGGAAGCTTGCGTGCGGCGGCCGCTCATGCAGACGAGCTTCTCGGGCTCGCGCAGCGCTTGGGCACTGACGACCTCGTCCTTGAGGGGCATCACGCGAAGTGGGCGACGTCGTTTTGGTGCGGCAAATTGGCCGCTGCTGAGGCGCATTCTCAAGAAGGCATCTCACGATACGACTGCGCCCGGCATCATGCCCTTGCCTTCACCTTCAGCGGTCATGATCCCGGAGTGTGCGCTCGCGGCGTTAGGCCCATGAGCATGGCACTTTTGGGCTTCCCTCAACAAGCAATGAAACACGCTGGTGAGGCCGTCACGTTGGCTCGGAGCTTGTCCCATCCGTACAGCCTCGCCTTGGCAATGTGGCACCATGCGATCGTCCTCCAGGTCGGTCGCCAGAGGCAAAGATGTCGCGATGTTGCAATGGAACTACTCGAACTGTCGCAGGAGCACGACTTTCCGATGATGCGCGGGGCTGGAATGTTCTTCTCAGGGTGGGCGACCGCGGATGGCGGCGAACTCGAGCAGGGAATCGCTTTAATGGAAGAGGGGCTTGCGCTCTTTTCGGCTGTGCGCCAGGTCACCAGACCTTACATGCTCGCAGTTTTGGCAAGCGCCAAAGCGGAGCTCGGCAAGTCCGGGGAAGCCCTCGAATTGTTGAACGATGCGCTCGCCTCGGCAGAGGTGAGCGGTGAGCGTTGGTGGCTGGCCGAACTGCACCGCCTGAGGGGTTGGCTGCTTGCGGCCCGCGGGCAGCATGATGAGAGCGAAGCTTGTTTTCGATCGGCAATTGAGGTTAGCAGCGGGCAGAGCGCGAAGACGCTTGAGCTTCGTGCTGCCACAAGCCTCGCGCGGCTTTGGAGCGAGCGAGGCAGGAACGCCGAAGCCCATGATCTGCTCGCCCCGATCTACGGCTGGTTCACGGAGGGCTTCGGCACACTCGACTTGCAGGAGGCCAAAATCTTACTCAACGCGCTGGCTGCAACTCACGGTCGCGAGGATCGGTAAGGAAATGTCGGGTCTTGGCTCTTCAGAGACCTGCCAACAGCCCGTCCCAACGTCTGCTGCTCAGGGCAGACCGGAAGCGGCAGCTTGGCCGCCAAAACGGCGCTCATGACCCGGAACGGACCTCAGATGTGATGTGGTCACCCCTGCTTCGCCGTTCGCGTGAGCGGAGTATCGGGCGGCAACGAGACCCAGGGATGGCGTGACTCCTCCCACACCGAGACGGTCGGCGCCGGGAAACTCGGGTCGGCGAAGTTTCCGATGGCAACAATGACGCGTCCAGGAAAACTTTCGCTCTCCCAATAGACCGTGGAGCCGCATGTCGAACAGAAGTTAAAAGTCACCACGCTCGCGCTTTCGGCTGTCCGACTCCACGTCGTAGCCTTACCGGTGAAGGTGACCTGCTCGCGCCGGAAGCTCGCTTGGTTGCTAAATACTGCACCAGTACGGCGCTGGCACGCCAGACAGTGACACGTGGAGATACGCACCGATTCGCCTTCGATCGTGAGGTGAAGCTGCCCACAGCTGCAGGCCGCGTGTCGGGTGGTCATGGCTGAGCTCCTAGGCTGTTGATAGTAGCAGAGTGTAGGCTGGACTTGAGAACAACGCACCAGACGCAGTGGGGCCGCGCCCGTTCTCCTGGTGCTTCGGGTTACTCCGCGCAGCCGAAGAGGTGCTGCGACGACAGCATCGCGCGAAGTCCGAGTTCGAGGGCGAATCGGACCTCATTGTCACAAGCGCCGATTTCGGTTGATGACCCCATTTCGGACCATCCGCTGACGTGCCTACAGCAGCAATCCGCCGCTGTAGCGCAGCTCGTATAGCGTCTCGCCGCGCTGCGTGATTTCTTCTACACCATGAAAGCGTGCCAAGGTGCCATTGACGTTATTGCGATAACTCATGTCATCGACTTCGAATGAAGCGGGGCCGCGATATGGCATATCAATGCGCCCCGCGAGCAAGGCCCGACGAAGGAACTTGTAGATCACTAGAAGACTCTCTCGATCCACGATATCCGGATCGGCGCCACCACTGTAACACATTGACCAAACGACTTTGCCATCCTTCGATACTGTCTCCTGTCCAACGAAGAACCCCATACCGAAATAAATGTCTCGATATGCATACGGACTTGCTTGGTGCTCAAGCTGCTTAGAACCATCGAGCAATGCTGCTGTCACAGTCGCGTCATCGTCCAAACCGGCGTAGGTGCGCCGCTTGGCCTCCAACAGAAAAGCAGCAAGGTCGTTCAACTCGATCCTCATGGCTCCGCCCCCTGGGGTAGTGGCCTGTTTAACTGGGAGCGCCCAATTTCTCAATGTCCCTTACTGGCCCATCACCGAAGTGGCGAGACCTCACATGGAGGTCCGCTTAGTGGGACCTAGCGGACTAGATTTCGCTCACGCTGAGCTTTTCGCGCTTTGACCCATAGCCGAAGTGGCAGACCTCACCAATGGGCTTTTCTAGGCCAACTCAGCAAGCAGCGCGGCGGCTTCTTTGAGGTCGCAAGTATCGAATCCTTCAGTGAAGCCGCCGTAGATCGGCGCGAGCAGGTCGCGCGCGTCGGCGCCCTTGCCTCGATCGCGCCAGAGGCGGGCCATGCTGGTGGCGGCGCGCAATTCCCAAAACCTCGCGCCCTGTTTCTGCGCTGTTTCAAGTGCGCGGCGCAGCCAGCCTTCGGCATAGAGCCCATCCGACTTGGTGATCAGCGCCTCGGCCATGAGCCGACACAGCTCCGCCTCGTACCAGCGCTCGTCGGTGCGCTCGACCAGCGCCAGCGCGTCATTCACAGGCTGATCCCCTCGGCGATCCGGTTCGCTCGCCTGTGCGCCTCCGCCAGAAGACCAAGATAGTAAGGCACCTTGATCTCGGCACCCGTCGCCCGCTTCGTCGCCAGCCTCCACCGCATCCTGCTGATGGCCTCCTCGATGGATCCTCCCATCGCGAGCATGGCCCATCCTTGGAAACACGTACCCGATCCAACGAAATGAGGAAATTCTTGCTCGCTGGCGAGTGCCACCAGTTCCTCGGCTCGTTCCTTAAGGATTGCCCCATTGCCGCACAGTTGGTGAAAGACACAGCTGATGTGCAAGGCGAAGGCCAATGTATAAGGCTGCGACAGCCCGCGTGCCCAAGCCAGCGCGCTTCGGTTTTGCGCGAGTGCGTGATCCTGTTGTCCTAACAGCAGAAGTGTCCAGCCAACGAAGCTCTCGCAAGCAACGCGCTGATCGTGGGGGGTCAACTTCGGAGGTCGGTGCTCAGCCGGATCATAGAAGTTGAGTGCCTGCTGCAGATGCTGGAGCGCACGGCTGAATTCACCGAGAAACAAATGGCTGACGCCCAAGCACTTGTGCGTTATCAGCTTGGTGTCGCGGTCGTTTCGGCCGTGCGAAAGCGCGGCAAACTCTTCCGCGACCTGATGAGCGGCGCGGATCTCGGCGTGATTGTGCAAGACCGAGTGAGCGCCGTTCAGGGCAATCGCAGCCTGGGCGCCCGTCAGGGCCTCGCTGCACAGCTCGCGGGCGCGGGCATACGCTTCACGGGCCTCGGGCGATGCCCATCCCTTGGCCGCTGTCAGGGCCCCACCGAGGGCGAGCCGAAGCGAAAGTTCGTCGGACTGCCGCTCCGGACTTTTCGGCAGGCTGACGAGCAGCTTGATTGCCTTTCCAAAATGCGCAGCGGCTTCGGCCATCGTCGAACGTTGGACGGCCAGGCGCCCAGCCCGACCCCAGTACTCGATTGCCTTCTCAACGAGACCAGCCGCGGCACAATGCTGTGCGAGAAGTTCGGGCTGGGCCGCTGCAATCTCTGGAAACTGGCGTTCCAGCGTGGTGGCGATGCGGCCATGCAGTTGCTGCCGTTGCGGGCGTAGCAAGGTGCTGTAGGCGGCGTCCTGCACCAGCGCGTGCTTAAAGGTGTACGTAGCATCCGGCGGCGTCCCGCGTCGGAACACCAGCTCGGCCTGTATGAGCTGTTCCAAAGCGCTCTCTAGCCTCGGTTGCGACATCTTGGCTACGGCACTGATCAGCTCGTGGGAAAACTGACGACCTAGGATCGCCGCGATCTGCGCTACTTCTCGCGTTGGCGCCAATCGATCGAGCCGGGCTAGAAGTGAGGCCTGAAGCGTCGTGGGAATCGCTAAAGGAAGCACCGGCCCAGCAATAGAGTAATGGTCTCCGGCATTGGTCATCGATCCGCTCTCGACGACGGACTTGGTCAGTTCCTCGATGAATAGCGGCACGCCATCGGTGCGATCAATAATCTGATCGGCAATTTCCCTCGGCAATGTCTTGCCTCCGGTGACGTGCGCGATCATCTCGGCGCGGTGCCGAGGGGGCAAGCGGTTGAGGCTGAGCAATGTCACATGCGGACGGCCGACCCAGGGCGGCGTGAACTCCGGTCGAAAGGTGAGAATGACCAGGACCCGCAATGTCGCGGCCCGGTCGATCAATAGATCCAGCGATTCCAGCGTGGTGGGATCGCTCCAGTGGATGTCTTCCCATAGCATCAGCAGCGGCTGCTGCGCCGCAAGCCCCTCGACCTGCGCCACCTGCACCTGAAGTGTTTTCTCCTTGCGCTTCTGCGGCGTGAGATTAAGCGGCGGGTAGCGGTCGTCCGTTGGTATCGACAGCAAGTCCGCCAATAGAGGAACAGCTTCGCCCAGCTCCTGGTTGGCCAGAGCCAGCACCGCCACAAGCTTGTCCAAGCGGGTCGCGGCCGTATCCTCGCGTCGAAATCCGGCCGCCTGCTCGAGCTGGGTGATGCTGGGATAAAGCGCACTGTGCTGATGATGTGGCGAACAGAAATAACGCAACCGCGTGTGCCGCTCGTTAGCCACCTGTTCCAGTAGGGTTTGGGCGATGCGCGACTTGCCGATGCCCGGCTCACCGACGATCAAGACGACGGATCCGTCGCCGGCCTTGGCTCGCTCCCAGCGCCGCGTCAACAATGCGATCTCTTCCTCGCGACCGATCAGCGGCGTGCTGGCGGCGCGTAGGGCCTCGAATCGACTGCCGACCTGGCCCGCGCCCAGGACCCGCCAGACCTGCACTGGATGGTCCATACCCGCGATCGCCAATGGACCGAGATCGCGATAGTCGAACAGGCCGCCCAGCAGGCGGCGCGTGTCATCTGCGATGACAACCGTGTCGGGTTTGGCAAGTCCCTGAAGTCGTGACGCGAGGTTAGGGGTTCCACCAATGACCGCTTGTTCCTGGGCCGCGCCCTCACCGAGCAGATCGCCGACGACGACAAGGCCGGTGGCGATACCGACGCGCACCTGCAGCGAGGACGACCCACCAGCATTGAGCCTGGTCACGGCCTCGATCAGAGCAAGGCCGGCGCGAACAGCCCTTTCGGCATCCTCCTCGTGCGCCTTCGGGTAACCGAAATAGGCCATCACCCCGTCACCGAGATATTTTGCAACAAAGCCACCCGAGCTGGTGATCACCTCGGCGCACCGGCGGTGATAGGCGCCAATGATGTCGCGCAACTCCTCTGGGTCAAGCCGCCCGGACAAGGCGGTGGAGCCGACAAGGTCGACGAACATGACCGTGAGCTGGCGGCGTTCTGCGCCGTCCGAGGCTTTTGACGGCATTGAGGCAGCAGAGGGCTCGAATGCGGCCTGCGCCGCGGACGTGGGCTCGCGGATGGCTGCAAGAATTTTCCGCCGGTGCCCGAGCGGAATACCGATGTCCTTGAGGTCTTGGTCAGTCAGATGGGGGAGTACCGAGACATCGATTTCATTTTCGGCAAAACGCTGCGCGTATTGCTCGAAACCGAGTGCATGGAGCCAGTGCGCAATCGACTGCATTGCGGCCACCATTCGTTCGGTGTGGCCTTAAGCAACCAGCACTATATCCCGATATTTTCTCGATGGCACGTCATCTGCCCGGTCATTTGGTTGACCTTCCGGCCCTAATACCGCCGTGCGAGTTCGACCCAACCCGTGAAATACAGCGACGTTATGCCCCGCGGAGCGTTCACGGCGGCAATGTCGGGTCCTGTCCCCAAGCCGACCAACTGCGAAGGCGCGGCTTAGTCACCTCTTTGAGGAGGAGCGGACGAGAGTTCGCGCTGCCAGATACTTCCCAGTCGGACCCGAAGCTGTCCTGCTGATTCTTGTCTTACTCGTTTGTTGCCGGCGTGGTAACGTGTGGCATTGCTCGATCAACGCTATCAGTCTTCTCTTGAGAGAGGCCATGATTTTGCGAGTGATTCTTGCCGCATGCACAATCGCGGTTTTTGGATCGTCCATCATGACATTCGAAGCGCTCGGCCAGAAGCAATCGCTCAAGGACCAACTGGTGGGTACTTGGATGCTGCTCTCATGGCAGCAGCAAAAAAGCGATGGCAGCAGCGTCGAGCGCTATGGGGCCAGCCCGAAGGGTATCGCCTTCTTTGATGCAGGTGGGCGATACATCATCACAGTGATGCGATCAGACCGCTCCAAATACGCGAGCAATGCCCTTTGGCAGGGCACGCCTCAGGAAAACAAAGAAACAGCGGACGGCACGATAACCTATTTCGGAACATACTCAATAAACGAGGCAGATAGCAGCATCGCAATTCACGTTGAAGGCAGTTCCTTTCCAAACTGGAATGGCACAGATCAGAAGCGCTTTGTGACGATAGCAGGAGACCAATTGACGTTGACCGTTCGTCCGCCGACTGGAGATGTAGTCGATGTGATTTGGAAGCGAGCGAATTAGTTTGAGGCGGTCAACTCAGCTTCTGGCCCATCGCTTCACTTGGTGCGATGCAGCGGCATGTCCGGAGTTAAGGGTAGACCGGAAGTGACCGGCAGAGGGCCAAACCGACGCGAATGACCCAAAACAGAAATGACGCCGTTAAGCTTACGTTTACGCTGTGAGTTTGGGCTTCCTGATTAGCCCGGCCTTTGACGCGGCGCTTCCATCGATGTGTTAGTCTAGGCGCTAGTCCGCTTGCTGGGGACGAGAGGTCACCCGATATGCGGTTGCGGATTGGCTGGAGGCGTAGGTGATTTTCTTAGACTTCATTCTTGACGTTGTAGGGTACACGACAGCGCGATTATTGCTTCCAACCTTGACCTTTCAGAAAGTCAAAGTTGACGTTCTTTCTTCAGACGAAGTCGGCTTCAACTGGTTAGGCTTTAAACGCTTGCCCAACGGCGCATTGCTGTGCGATGCGGATTCGGCCGGATGGATAGGCGCACTTTCTTGGCTGATCGTCCTCGCCATAGCAATCACCGTCGCCGCGCGATAGATCGCCTCGTTTGGTTATCACGTCGGCTGTTGGCCAAAACCGACGAAAACCTGCATTCATGCAAATGTCGGCTATTAGGAGGCAGACCGGAATGTCCGACGTTTGGCCAACGACGTGGATGACCCAAAGCGAAGCGAGTAGCCTCAGGTTGAATCCTTCGCGACGTAGTTTTCCCAGAAGTGTTCAATGGCGCCGTCAATTTGAACCCAGTAATGTTTCGATTGCTCAAAAACCGATATGACTGGCGCAGGATATTTTGGATTGGCCATCGTGCCCACCGCAACGCCTATCAGCGCAGGCAAATTGGTTACTTTCCAATAGACTGTTGTGCCGCACTCTGGACAAAAATAGTTATGCATTTCCCCACCGCTTGCGGCGGCGTGCGTAAACTTCTTTGAGGTTCCCGAGATGGTGACAACCTCTTCGGGGTAGTATGCGCCGACACCGAACGGCGCGCCGGTTCGGCGTTGACAGTCGAGGCAGTGACAAGCAACGACTATCTTGGATGGCTCTTCCGGAAGCGAGAGCGTGACTGCACCGCAGCTGCATCGAGCGTCAGCCATCTAAAATCCTCCAAGTGATCCGAACGACGTACCAACATTAACTGGGGAATTACGCTGGGCATCAAAATACCCGAGAGGCCAAAGCGGCTCACGGTTACTTTGGTATCCAGGCCGAGGCCGTCGATACGATAGCCAAGTTCATCAACAGCAACAGCGAATGACCGGATTATTGCCTGTGAAAGCCCACTTCGGCTTTTGGCCCTCAGCCGAACTACTTATGGCGGCCCGCAAAGGCCGCTCTCGAGGGAGAACCAGACCGAACGACGTGAGCGGCCGGACCGCTGCTCGTGACCCCTTTGAGACATCAAGCCGGCTTGCTTTCCTCTGAAGTTTCGTCAATATCGGCCGCATGACTGTCGTCGTGATCACGCTCGCGAACTTGTGGTGGCGCTCCATTTAGGAGCGGCACGGTTTTGTCATTCACCCAACCGTCGCCGCCGTTCATCGGCTTGCGAGGTTGCTTGCATCAAAAGTCCCATTGAACGGCGGCTCCTAATCTGGAGAACCGCAATGCAAGATTCGTCAGCCACCCTCCCTGTTATCTTGACCGGCGACAGAACAACCGGACCGTTGCACCTAGGGCACTACGTCGGTTCGTTGAAGAACCGCGTCGCTCTACAGACAACGCACCGGCAGTACCTGCTGCTGGCGGACACCCAGGCACTCACTGACAACGCGCACAATCCCGGTCGGGTGCGTGACAATGTCATTGAGATCGCGACAGACTACCTGGCTGTCGGGATCGACCCGAACCAGAGCACGATCTGCCTTCAATCGCATCTTCCGGCACTGGCCGATTTGACCCTGCTGTACATGAACTTTGTCACGGTGGCGCGGCTTGAGCGCAACCCAACCATCAAGGACGAAATTCAGGCGCGAGGTTTCGGCAGAGATATTCCTGCAGGCTTTCTCTGCTATCCCGTCGCCCAGGCGGCAGACATAACCGGCTTCAAAGCAACGATTGTCCCGGTTGGAGAAGATCAAGCTCCATTGATTGAGCAAACCAATGAGGTTGTTCGCCGCATCAATCGCCAAGCTGGTGTTGACGTGTTGCCAGAAGCCCACGCGCTTATTCCTCGCGTCGGACGTCTTCCGGGCATCAACGGCAAAGCCAAAATGAGCAAGTCGCAGGGCAATACTATCCAGCTATCAGCAACGGCCGATGAAATACGTGAGGCTGTCCGGCGTATGTTCACTGATCCAAACCATCTAAAGGCGTCCGATCCGGGTTGCGTCGAAGGCAACGTGGTCTTTACGTACTTGGATGCGTTCGACGAAGATCACATCACGGTTGAGGATTTGAAGGCACGCTATATCCGCGGCGGTTTGGGCGACAGCATTGTCAAGAAACGTCTAGATGACGTGCTGCAGGCACTTCTCGCGCCAATCCGAGACCGTCGCTGCGCACTCGCTCGTGATCCCGGCTATGTGCTGCAAGTCGTTAAGCGTGGCACTGCGCGAGCGCGGGAGATAACTGATGCCACTTTGCGCGATGTTCGCGCCGCGCTTGGTCTATTCACACTGAATTAGTCGCATGGGGGCCAAGCCGAGCTTGTGTCTGGATTTGGCCCCAAGCCGACCAACTTCGTCGCCTGCGGCTGGTCTGGTATTGAGGGCAGTCCGTACTTCGCATCAGCGATCCTTCGACCGCCGCTTGTGACCCTTTTTGGAGCCCAGCGTGCAGGCTGACGATGTTCGTTTACGAGGGCACATCACACTCAGTTTTCGAGCGCGTCTAAGCCCGTTTGCTGGCCCTCAAGAAAGCCGTGCGGGCTCCCGCAAACAGACACAAGCTAAAGCACCTCAGCGCGAACCTGGGCCACACCACGGTCCGTCATCCTCAAAGTGCGCGCAGCGCCGAGCGAGAGGTCGAGGACGCGACCGCGAACCCAAGGGCCCCGGTCCGTGATACGAACTACTACAGACTTGTAGCTCGCAAGATCAGTTACACGAACTCTTGTGCCGAACGGCAGGCTGCGGTGGGCAGCGGTGAGTGAATCCCGATTGAACGAGGAACCACTCGCTGTTTTTCCTGTGGGATACGAATAGTAAGAGGCTTTTCCGGAGAATATCCGGTTTGAAGATCGAGAGGCTGAGCGCTCTTCCGAACGACGTGTCGGCTCTACTCTAGTCGGAGGTCGCTCTAGCGGGTTTTGCTTCGCCTCGTCGGGTGTCTCGGGAGCCGGTTCTGCGTGCGCCTTTGGGATGATAGACCATCTATCGTTGAAGGTCTGTGCTGCCGCAGAATTTCCGTGTACGCCCAACCAAGCCGGGACTGTCGCAATCGCGACTATTCCAAAAAGAAAACGCATCATCGGCC
Source organism: Bradyrhizobium archetypum (assembly GCF_013114835.1). GTDB lineage: Bacteria > Pseudomonadota > Alphaproteobacteria > Rhizobiales > Xanthobacteraceae > Bradyrhizobium > Bradyrhizobium archetypum. The sequence goes on from NZ_JAAVLW010000001.1 coordinate 886,956, forward strand.
TCACAAACAAATGGAAGAACAATAAACAACGCAAATCCATGGAGCCATGTTCCTGCAAATGCAGAATTCTGCTGGCGCCAAGAGGTGAAGAAATACCGATGCTTCTCGACTATGACATAGCTTGATGCATATGCGCACCGCAGCAAAAAGCTATCTCGCGCTGGATATTGCTTAGTTGAGAGTTTGTTGTTTCTGATCCGACAAGACAGCCGTCTCGATGCAGCACATCGCACTCACAACGGAAGCGCAGATACACACCACGACAAGGCACAGCGCGACTAAATGGCGATCGCTATTCGTTGCGCCTGCCTTCACTGCACGCGCGATATCTGCTGTTGGCCCATCGCTTCATTTGGTGCGATGCAGCGGCATGTCCGGAGTTAAGGGTAGACCGGAAGTGACCGGCAGAGGGCCAAACCGACGCGAATGACCCAATCTGCGACATAGTGCTTTCTTGTCTCGCGTTGCTTTGTCCGCTTCAATCATACGATGCTGCGTATCGCCCACGCACACCATCAGCACTGCTCGCTATCGCCGGCGAGGTGATCGATGAAGCCGCGAGACTTCGTTGCTGGGCTAATGATTGCGTCTACGATGCGGCATGCTGTGGCGCAGCAGCCGGAAAAGACGAAACGCGTCACATTGGCAGCCTTCGTAATTAAGGTCAGCAATATGAGGGCTGATGAGGCTTGGTTTTACCGCGCTTTTTTGAGGAGTTGAACCGGCAATAAGCAGAACCGAAAGAGACTGGTTCACAACACCAGGAGAGTCATATGCAATCGCGAACGCTCGTCCTGAAATGCCTCGTCCTCGTATCGGTAGCAGCCACGTTTTTCGTCGCGAGTCCGCCACTCGCGCAGCAGAAAGGCGCATCCTCTTCTGAGATGCAAACAAGAGAGGTGCAAATTAACGGCCTTACATTGCATTACATTGAACTCGGGCAAGGAACTCCAGTGCTGTTGGTGCACGGCACACTGGAGGATTACCGCACGTGGGATGGACAGCTTGAGGCGTTGTCGAAGGGATATCGACTAATCTCGTACAGTCGTCGGTATCACTATCCAAATCAATGGCCCAAAGATTCAACAGATTTTTCTGTCACCATACATGCTCGAGACCTGGCTGCCTTCATCAAGGCACTTAATCTAACCTCGGTTCATCTCATTGGTCATTCGTATGGGGCGTTTATCGCGTTCCTGGTCGCACGAGATCACCCGGAGGTCATTCGCAGTCTGACGCTGGGCGAACCGCCCATAATGCCGTTACTAAAAACTACACCTGAAGGAGATGCTGTTCTTGCCGCCGCTATCACGAGATCAATCGCTACCAGCGAAGCATTCAAGCAGGGGAATGACGAAGAAGGAGTGCGTCGATTTGTGAACGGCGTGTTGGGCGAAGGTTCGTACGAGAAACTCCCAGCTCCCGTTCTGAAGCGCCTCATGGACAATACCCAAGAGCTAAAAGGCGAGGCCTCATCGCGAAACCTCCACCCACCCACCACATGCGAGGATGTGCAGAAAGTGAAAGCGCCAACATTGCTCATCGACGGGGAGCGCAGTCCTAAGATGTTCCGTCTCATCAACGACAGACTGGAGCACTGCTTACCGAGCGTAGAACGCGCAACGATTCCGGCGGCATCTCATCAGATGGAGGTTGAGAACCCCCAAGCCTTCAATGAAACGGTGCTTGCATTCATTGCAAAGCACTGAACTGCTGCGGTGCATGAGTCAGCCTCTGGCCCATCGCGACATATTGAACCGCCGCGCGATCTCGGTCGCTAATGGGGTGAAGCGGAAGTCGCGGGGTAGGTAGGACTGGCCCGACCGGTCGCGTTTGACCCACTTCAGACTAAAGCCGCCTCGCGATATGGTTCGAGAGAAGCCCCCCGTTCGGCGACAGCGGCATAGGAGGTGCGCGTGAAGGCAAAGAAAGCCTACAAATCTTTTCGCTATAAGGCCAACACCGCCTGGAGTTCCGCGCGACGGGGTACGCTTTCTGCGTCGGGAAAGCCAAACATCGCGGTTGGCAGCCCACCTGAGTTCAAAGGCGAGCCAGACATCTGGGCGCCTGAAGAGCTACTCGTGGGCTCACTCAATACATGCATGATGCTGACTTTTCTCACGCTCGCCCAAGCGAAAGGTCTGACGCCGGTGCGATATGAAAGTGAAGCCGAAGGCCTGCTCGAAAATGTCGGACGAAAGTACCGGATCACGGAAGTCATGGTTCGACCTCGAGTAAGCCTCAAAGACGGAGGGGAACTCGAACGTGCCCGCGAAATCATGGAAAGTGTCGAAGCACAGTGCTTCATCTCGAACTCCATAAAATCGAAGGTCACGCTCACTGCGGAGCTTGTCGTTGCGCCAAGGTGAATCGGCATTCTCCCGCATGCAGATGGCCGGTTAAGTCAGCTTGTGGCCCGCCGACGTGCTTTGGCCGCCGACGTCGGTTTTCGGGTGGAAAGCTGACTAGGCGACGCTGTGCGATATCGCCTTTCGAGCCACTGCAGCCGTCCACCATCTACTTGCGCGCAAGAAAAACATTGGAGGGTTCAACCTCGATCAGAAACGCATCATTGGCGAGACTCGGCACCCCGCGAATGACCCAACTCGGACTTGACAGGCTTCCTTACACATCTGCTCCGTCGATCTCAGATATTTGCATCCGCCCATGTGAGCCGGTTCACATCCGCCGCGCACGTTTGGTCCCACCGTCAGCTAGGCACTTTGAACGTGTGCCTCAGGGGAAAATTGCACACACTAGGAGGGAATGCCATGAGATCAAATTACAGAATCGCAGTGGCAGTGACCGCAGGTGTCGCGATTGGCGCTCTCGCGGTTCAAGGTCTTCACGCTCAGGCAAAGCCACCGGTCTATTTCGTGGCAGAAATCGACGTGACCAACCCGGATGCGTATGCAAAGGAGTACGCTCCGAAGGCTCAGGCCATCATCAAGGCAGCCGGCGGTCGCTTCCTGGCTATCGGCGGATCCGCCGCAACTACAGGAACGGTGACAGCATTTGATGGGGACGCGCCGAAGCGCGTGGTCGTTCAGGTCTGGGATAGTATGGAGAAAATTCGGGCCTGGCGGGCCAATCCAGAATATGTCGAGCTTCGCAAGGTTGGCGAAAAATACGCGAAGTTCCGCTCGTTTGCTGTTGATGGTCTGCGAGAGTAGATTGAATACCTGAGCCAGAGGCCGCCTTTTGCTGGCGGCCTCTTCACGATCTTTTTTTAACCGATCGCGCCTGCGCGGACGATCATCCCCATCGTTCACGGACATTGGAAAAGGGGCTCAGTTCGATCATCGAGGGGCCGCGGAGCAGGTGACGCTTGGTCTCGCACGCAGTGCATGAGTCCGAGTCTGGCCCTTTTGCGACCTCAGGAGATGTCTGCTTTTCCGCTGCTGTTGGAGGTGGAGCTGACATCAGACGGCCAGCCGCCAAGTACACGGCCCAGAACTTGACGCACAGAACTGGGTTACAGTCTCACTTAGCGCCGCGACCCTCACCCGGATTGCACTGGACGATGCTTCGTATCCCCCGGCGCAATCCTCCTCTCCGCGCCGGTAGGACTGTCGCATGTGACCTGCTGCGCAAACGTATCCACATCGTCATGGCCGGGCGTGTCCCGGCCATCCACGACCTTTCCAGCGGCACAAAGAACGTGGATGCCCGGGACAAGCCCGGGCATGACGAGTTTGTGGCAGCCAGGGGATGAAAGCAATCCGCATATGCGATTGTCCTATCCTCCGCGCCTGGGAGACTCCAGGCGATCGAGACTGAACCTAATCTCATCAGACTCTCTAAGCCGCCGACGTCTCATCGGCCAGCCCATAGACACGCGCGGCCTTGGCAAAACCGGCGACCGGAAACTCGCCGAGATCGCTCCACCCTTCCCGGCAGATGCCGGCGAAACCTTCCGACGCCACGACCGTGCGCTTGAGCTGACTGGCGATCTTTTCCAGCCGCGCCGCCAGATTCACGGCGGGGCCGATGCAGGTGAAGTCGAGCCGGTTGCCGCCGCCGATATTGCCGTAGAGAATTCGCCCGACATGCAGCGCGAGGCCGAAACGAAAACGTTCGACCGCGTCCCCGACCTGATAGTTCAGGTTTGCTACGCTGGCGCGGGATTCGTGGGCAGCCTCCAGCACATGCGAGCAAACCTTTTGCTCGTCGCCGACATATTCGTCGATCGGAAACACTGCGAGCAGCCCGTCGCCCATATACTTCAGCACGTCGCCGCCGTGCTTCTTGATCGCGGCGACCTGACAATCGAAATACTGGTTCAGAATGTCGACGACGGTCTCGGCCGGCAGCCGGTCCGACAGCGCCGTGAAGCCGCGCAGATCCGACAGCCAGATCGCGGCATTCATCGTCTCGGTGTGGCCGCGCCTGATCTGTCCACCCATGATCCGCTCGCCGGCGCTGTTGCCGACATAGGTGTCGAGCAGGCTCGCGGCCATGCGATTCAGACTGAGGATCTCGACCACCCGCGCCAGTGGCTTTGCGAGACTCCGCAGCGCCGCCAACTGTTCCTCTGTGAAGCCGCCCGGCTGCTTGGTGGTCCAGCTCGATGCGTTCACTGTGCCGCCGATGAAGGGCAGCGGCAGCGCGACATAATCGGTGACGGCTTCGGCGCAAAGGTCCTCGATGATTGGAAAACGCCTGCTCCGGGGATCATCCACGCGCGCTCGGACTTCAATCCCCTGCTGGAACACGATGATCAGCGGGCTGCTGTGAAAATCCGGTGACTGCAGGATGTTGTAGTCGACCGAGCCCATCTCGACCTCGGCGCCCGGCTTCCAGATGAAACTGCGTCCGTAGATTTCGGGATGCAGGGTGCGGACGAAGACGCCAACGCGCCAGAGCGGCAACCCGGCCGCCACCATCCGCTCGCAGCATTCGGCCATAAAGCGGGTGGGGCTGGTCGCGGTTCGCCCGCCGTCGATCAGCCAGTCGGTCAGCTTTTGCAGTTCTGAGACGTTCATGACACCAGCATTTGCCGCGCAAGTACAGCGCGCGTCAAGGCAACAGCAACGCTTGACGTTGCGATACGGACCGCTAGCCGACCTGCCCGCGGTGGCGCAGGAAATGATCGGCCAGCACGCAGGCCATCATGGCCTCGCCGACCGGCACGGCGCGGATGCCGACGCAGGGGTCGTGGCGGCCCTTGGTCATGATGTCGGTGTCGGCGCCTGCGCGGTCAACCGTCTTGCGCGGCGAGAGGATCGACGACGTCGGCTTCACCGCAAAGCGCACCACCACCGGCTGGCCAGTCGAGATGCCGCCGAGCACGCCGCCGGCATTATTCGACAGGAAGCGGGTACCCTCGTTGCCGGTGCGCATCTCGTCGGCGTTTTCCTCGCCCGACAATTCGGCCGCCGCGAAGCCGGCGCCGATCTCGACGCCCTTTACCGCATTGATGCTCATCATGGCCGCTGCCAGTTCGCCGTCGAGCTTGGCATAGATCGGCGCGCCCCACCCGGCCGGCACGCCTTCGGCCACCACCTCGATGACGGCACCGATCGAGGAGCCGGCCTTGCGGATGCCGTCGAGATATTTTTCGAAGAACGCCGCCTTGTCCTTGTCCGGGCAGAAGAATGGATTGCGCGCGACTTCGTCCCAGTCCCATTTGTCGCGGTCGATCCTGTGCGGGCCCATCTGCACCAGCGCGCCGCGCACTTTAACGTCGGGCAGGATTTTGCGCGCGATGGCGCCGGCGGCGACGCGGGTAGCGGTCTCGCGCGCCGACGAACGGCCGCCGCCGCGGTAGTCGCGCAGGCCGTATTTGGCTTCATAGGTGAAGTCGGCGTGACCGGGACGAAACTTGTCCTTGATCTCGGAATAGTCCTTGGAACGTTGATCGGTGTTCTCGATCAGCAGCGCGATCGGCGTTCCCGTCGTCACCTGCACGCCGGTCTCGGGATGCGCCATCACGCCCGACAGGATTTTTACCGCATCCGGCTCCTGGCGCTGGGTGGTGAAGCGCGACTGTCCGGGCCGGCGGCGGTCGAGATCGTGCTGGATGTCGTCGTTGGTCAGCGGGATCAGCGGCGGGCAGCCGTCGACCACGCAGCCGATCGCGACCCCATGGCTTTCGCCGAAGGTCGTGACGCGGAACAGATGGCCGAAGGTGTTGTGGGACATGGCGTGTCGTAACGCGGGGCTGCACGGCGGTCAAATCCGTACACCGTCATTCCGGGCGATGCGAAGCATCGAACTATGGGGCGCCCCTTGCGCCCCTGAAATCTCGAGATTCCGGGTTCGGTCCTGCGGACCGCCCCGGAATGACAGCGTTTCCAGCTGGCGTCTTAACTATACTTCCTAAGTCCCCCGTCGCGGAACACATAAACAGCGCCCTGCTCGATCAGGAGGTCGGAGGCGCTCTGCGGCGTCTCGATGCCGAGCGCCACCATCAGCGCCCGCGCGGTGCCGCCATGGGCCACCGCGACAGTGTCCGCGCGCAAGGAATCGTACCAGTCGCGCATCCGCGCCTGCACCTGGGCATAGGTCTCGCCGCCTTCCGGCGCCATCGTCCATTTCGCGGTCAGCCGCTTGGCATAGAGCACGGGATCGGCCGCCTGCATCTCGGCCAGCGTCGAGCCTTCCCAGACGCCATAGCCGATCTCGCGCAGGCGATCGTCGAGCGCATATCCTTCCGGCGGAAGCTTCAGGGCGCCGCGCACCAACTCCATGGTCACCCGCGCGCGCCCCAGCGGACTTGCAACGAACGGCAGCGAAGACTTGTCGCGGCTATCGCGCGCGAAGATATCGGCGAGGACATTGCCGGCATGGGCCGCCTGCCGGCGGCCGAGATCGTTGAGCGGAATATCCTGCGCGCCTTGCAGCCTGCCTTCCGCATTCCACGACGTCTCGCCATGGCGGATGTAGTAGATCACGGGCGCGGGCATCGGACTATCAGGCTATTCCTTCGCTACTGAATTGGAGAGCGAGCTTAGCTTGGAGGTACACCAGCACTCCGGCGCGGTCGAGCCCCAATCGGCTTTCCGATTAACGCTGTTTCGGATACGCCTCAATGGCCGGAATAGATGCGGCAATTGGGTGTTATGCTGGATGAGGCGTTCGCGCCTGATAACTTTTGCAAGCTGGTATCGATGAGCGCGTTTCGCCAAAGTGTCGAAGCCATGATTCCGGCGCTCCGCCGCTATGCACGCGCGCTCGCGCGCGACGCCGACATCGCCGACGATCTGGTGCAGGATACGCTGGTGCGTGCGTTGCGGTCGGAGCGGCTGTTTCTCGGCGGCGACGTCAGGAGCTGGCTCTATACGATCCTGACCAATTTGAACAAGAACCGGCGGCGCTCGCTGGCGCGCCGTCCGCAATTCATGCCGCTGCTCGACAACAACCCGGACGCCAGCGGCACCGAGGCGGAAGGCCGCGATATTGCGCGCGCGCTGTCAACGCTGGTGGAAGAGCAGCGCTCGGTGCTGCTGCTGGTGATGCTCGAAGGACTAAGCTACCGCGAGGTCGCCGACATCCAGGGCGTGCCGATCGGCACCGTAATGTCCCGGCTTGCCCGTGCACGCGCTCACGTCAAAGCTTCGCTCGAGGGCGAGCGCGCGCCGCTGCGGCGGGTGAAATGAAGGCGTACGAGAAAGCGGATGAACCCCGTTACGCATAGGCTGATCAGGAATAGGCAGAGACGATCACAATGACCGACCGCAACATTCCCGTCACCGAAGACGAGCTGCATGCTTACGTCGACGAGGAGCTGCCGGCGGAACGCCGCGGCGACGTCGAGGCGTGGCTCGCCGCGCATCCCGACGACGCGGCGCGGGTGCAGTCGTGGCGCACGATGGCGGAAGCGCTGCATGCCAGGTACGACGCGGTCATCGATGAAGCGGTGCCGAAGCGGCTCGAGATCGAGCGGCTGGTGCAACAGCCGCGCAAATGGGTGTACGGCGCGGTCGCGGCCACGCTGGCGGCCTTCATCGTCGGCGGCGGCGTCGGCTGGCTCGCGCATGGCGCGACGGCGGCGCCCTCGGGTCTCCAGACCTTCACGGTGCATGCGATCGAAGCGCACCGGCTTTACGTGGTGGAAGTGCGCCATCCCGTCGAGGTGCCGGGCAGCGAACGCAGCCATCTCCAGCAATGGCTGACCAAGCGCTGCGGCTGGGTCGTGCGCGCGCCCGAACTGACGGGAGCCGGATTGAAACTGGTTGGCGGGCGGCTGCTGCCGAGTTCCGCAGGCCCGGCATCCTTCATGATGTATGAGAGCGCCTCGGGCGAACGTTTCACGATCTACACGGCCAAGTCGGACGCCGGAGCGATGCAGATGCGATTCGCGGCAGAAGGCAGGGAAAGCACGCTGTTCTGGGCCGATGATGGCGTCGTTTATGCGGTGGTATCTACCAGCGCCGACCGGGGGCGGCTGACCCAGGTCGCCCAGGCGATCTACGATCAGATGGAGAAGAAGAGCTAGCCGCGGAACCAGAATGAAACCCGGGGCGGTGTGACCGTAGGGCGCGTTCCGGACTGCGCGGAGCCTTCATCGGGCCTGGATTTGTGCAACCCGTTGGCTCCATCCAAGCCGCGGCAAAAAAGCTACGCGGCAGCACAAAGTGCGGCGGATCGGCAACAACACGCCGCTTGTCCCAATTCTGACATCGAAAATCTGGAATGAAACCACCAGTGCGTCTCATTAATGCACCGGGTGATCACGCGAAAATGAGTAGCGCTCGATCCGCCGATCGGCGCAAGCGGCCTCGATCGGGGTTTGGTACCGCGCTGGTCCCCCTTTCGAGGCCGCCCTCTTTCCGGAAAACCCTTTGTTTTCCAAGAAAGAAGTGCGCTTTTTGGGAAACTCCTGCTCGGAACCCCGCTATCTCATTCCACACAAGATCTGCGCCGCGAACCCGGCCGAATCAGCCGAAATCGCTGCGCGGATTGTATGGGTGGCTTTCGCGCCACTTTTCCATCAATGCCTCCAGCTCGCTATCGTTCCCGTCCGGCAAAATAATTCGGGTGGTGATGAACAGGTCGCCGGTTCCGCCGGGCTTCGGCAGGCCCTTGCCCTTGAGACGGAAGATGCGACCGCTGGAGGTATTTTTCGGGATCGACAGTTCCACCGCACTGCCGAGGGTCGGCACGCGGACCTTGCCGCCCAGCACCGCCTCATACAGCGTTACCGGCAGGTCCAGCCGCAGATCGCTGCCGTCGACCTTGAAGAAAGGATGCGGCGCGATGCTGACGGTGATCAGGAGATCGCCCGGCGGATGACCCGGCGCGGTTTCGCCCTGCCCCTTCAAGCGGATCTGCTGCCCGGCGGTGACGCCCGCGGGAATCCTGACGTTGAGCTCCTTGCCGGTCGGCAGGCGGACGCGCTTCTCCCCACCCTTGACCGACTCTTCCAGCGACACCGTCATGGCGACGCTGAGATCGAGGTCGAGGCCGATTCCGCCGGTGTCGAATTCAAAGGTCCGGCCGCCGCCGGGACGCGCGCCCCGGGTCGCGCCACCGAACATGCTGTTGAGAATGTCCTCGAAGCCTGCGCCGCCCACGCCAGGGCCGCCGCCGGTTCGGAAGGTGTAGGATTCAAAGCCACCGGGCCCGCCGGCGCGGCCGCGCTGGTTGCCGCCGGGAAAGCCGCCACCAGGAAAGCCTTGGAAACGCGGCTTGCCCTCGGCGTCGATCTCGCCGCGGTCGAACTGCTTGCGCTTGTCCTCGTCGCCGATGATCTCGTTGGCCGAATTGATCTCGGCAAAGCGGGCAGCCGCCTTCGGATCATTCTTGTTGTTGTCTGGGTGATGCTTCTTGGCGAGCTTGCGATAGGCGCTCTTGATCGCCGCAGCGCTGGCGCCCCGCGGCACCCCCAAGACCTCATAGGGGTCGCGCATCCGTCACGTCTCCTTCACGGGAATTCGGTTAGTCGAAGCTTAGGGCAATTCGCCCGCTTTGGCTTCATCTGGTGAGTCAGTTGCATTTTTGCAACTACCGCTTCGCTGGAAAACGCCTTGAGGCGCTATCCCCGCGTCCACGGCTTGATCGTTTGAATTTCCCATCGGCCCTGGCTGGCCTTGCAGGCGGCACCCTGCAGCCAGCTTTCCGAGCGGCCATTGACGTAGCTCGCCAGAAAATCCCGACAGGTGCGGCCATCTTCTGAAGAATAGGCCTGGGACAGCGGCGTCACCGAGCCGCGGGCGCCCGTCTCCGGATTTTCCCAAGGCTGGCTGGAATCCTTGTCGCCCTTGGTCAGCACATCGGACGCCGCGGTGCGGGCAAAGGCGAGATCGCTCTCGGTCGGCACCGGCGGGGTAGCCGCCTGCCTGCCCAGCGCGCCGGTGAAGTCGGCAGCATTCATTTTGGCAAAGGCATCGGGGCGCGACAGGCTGCAGCCGCCCGAGCCGAGGCCGATCAAAATCAACGTCATCGCCGCGCGAGTCGACCCGATCGCCGATAGGCCAACGCGTCCCCATGCCCTATATAGGGCGTGCCCGTAGCCGGGCTGCAACGCGCTCTGGGACGCGAGGGTACGCAACTGGGACTCCTGCTATGACGGACACGACCTCCATCAAACACCCGACACCGTTAACATCGGGTGATTTTACCGCGGCTGAGGAACCGTTCGCGCTGTTCGCCGAGTGGTTTGCGGAAGCCGTGAAGTCCGAGCCGAACGATCCCAACGCGATGGCGCTGGCGACCGTCGATTCCGACGGGCTGCCGGATGTCCGGATGGTGCTGATGAAGGGCTATGACGCGGATGGTTTCGTGTTCTACAGCCACATCGCCAGCCAAAAGGGCCGCGAACTCGCCGCAAATCCTAAGGCGGCTTTACTATTTCACTGGAAGTCGCTGCGCCGACAGGTCCGCATCCGCGGCACTGTGACGCCGGTGACCGACGAGGAAGCTGACGCCTATTTCGCGACGCGACCGAAGCAGGCGCAGATCGGCGCCTGGGCCAGCAAGCAGTCGCAGCCGCTGGAGAGTCGCTTCGCTTTCGAGCAGGCGATCGCGCTGGTCGCCGCCAAATATGCGATCGGCACCGTGCCGCGGCCGCCCGGTTGGAGCGGCTGGCGCATCACGCCGCAGCGTTTCGAGTTCTGGCACGACCGCCCGTTCCGCCTGCACGATCGTATCGAATTCCGCCGCGATGCGCCTGGGCAAACCTGGAGCAAGGTGCGGCTCTATCCCTGAACTCAGAACGTCATGGCCGGGCCAAACCGCGAAGCGCGTCTTCGTGTAGGAAGTGTGTCTTCGTGTAGAATGCGCCGGCCATCGGCGTCGAGGTTCGCCGAATGAAGACGTGGATGCCCGGCACAAGGCCGGGCATGACGCCAACCGAAAGAATTGCGTATGCCTTCCTCATCCAACGCGCCGCGGCGCACGCTGCTTCTGACCGGCGCCAGCCGTGGCATCGGCCACGCCACCGCGATCCGGTTCTCCTCGGCCGGCTGGCGCGTCATCACCTGCTCGCGGCACGCCTTTCCGGAAGTCTGCCCGTGGGGCGCGGGGCCGGAAGACCACATCGAGGTCGACCTCGGCAGCCACGATGACACCGTGCGCGCGATTTCAGAAATCCGCCGGCGGCTCGAGAACGACGAGTTGCACGCGCTGGTCAACAACGCCGCGATCTCGCCGAAGGCGCCGGGCGGCGGGCGGCTCGGCACCATGGACACCGATGTCGAAACCTGGAACCAGGTCTTTCACGTCAACTTCTTCGCGCCGATCATGATCGCGCGCGGACTGATCGAGGAGTTGAAACACGCCAGGGGCGCGGTGGTGAACGTCACTTCGATCGCGGGCTCGCGCGTGCACCCGTTCGCGGGCGCGGCCTATGCGACGTCGAAGGCGGCGCTTGCCGCGCTGACGCGCGAGATGGCGTTCGATTTCGGCCGCGTCGGCGTCCGCGTCAACGCGATCGCACCGGGCGAGATCGACACCTCGATCCTGTCGCCGGGCACCGAGAAGATCGTCGAGCAGCAGATTCCAATGCACCGGCTCGGCACGCCGGACGAGGTCGCCAAGATCATCTACGTGCTGTGTACGGAAACGAGCTCGTATGTTAACGGCGCCGAGATCCATATCAACGGCGGCCAGCATGTGTAGGACGTGACGTGATCGCGTAGGCTGGGCTGAGCCAGCGAGCCCAGGGCGCGCTCCTCAGGATGAGGTCGTGATTGCGGAGGCAACACTCACTCGGCGTAAAACTTCCGCTGCGCCGTGCGCAGATTGGTCGCTGCGGCAACGTTGAACGTGCTCGAGCACTCGTCCTCGTTCTCGCCGTCCGCCAGCGCCGCGCCACAGTGCCGGCACAGCCGCGTCGAGAGCGCCGGCGCCTTGCCAACAAGGCGGCCCTGCTGATAGCGCGCCAGATCGATGACGTTGCGTGGCGACATTATGGGTTTCTCAACCATGGGATCCTCGCGGCCTGAGACGCACGTTATCGCAGACAAGTTTCGACCATTCGTTCAGCGCACCGCTCAAATTTTAGCGGTGAGGTTGAGTCGATCTTTCGTACGTCGGGAACTGCAGGGGAACCATTTTCCTACAGCCACTTTTTCCATTTGAAGAGAAAGTAGGGCAGCACGGCTGCCATGAGCATCATGATGAGCGCCATCGGATAGCCGTGCGGCCATTCGAGTTCCGGCATCGCCTTGAAATTCATGCCGTAGATCGAGGCGATCAAGGTCGGCGGCATCAGGACGACCGCCATCACCGAGAACAGCTTGATGATGTTGTTCTGCTCGAGATTGACGACGCCGAGCATCGCATCAAGCGTGAAGGTGATCTTGTTGGAGAGATAGGACGCGTGATCGGTCAGGGAACCGACGTCGCGCTGCATGGTCTTGAGCTGCTCGCGCATGTCCTTGGACCATTTGACGCCTTCCACCACCGCCGACAGAAAGGTGACGACGCGGCCGATCGAGACCAGGCTCTCGCGGATCTTCGAGACCAGGTCTCCCTTGCGTCCGATCGCAATCAAGATCTGCGAGTATCGCTTGGCCTGGCCATGGCGCGCGCTTTCCGGCTCGAAGATGTCGTGCGAGACCTGGTCGACCTCGGCGCCAGCGCGCTCCAAAATGTCGGCGCAGCGGTCGATCACCGCATCGAGCAATTCCATCAGCACCATCTCGCCCGAGATCCCCGGCAGGCATGAACGCGCGAGCTTGTGCTCGATCAAGGCAAACGGCTTCGGCTCGTCGTAGCGGACGGTGACCAGGCGGTGACCGGCCAGGATGAAGGTCACAGCCGTGGTCTTCGGCATGTCGGTGTCGGAATTGCACATCAGCGTCGCGGTCATGTAGCGGGCGCCATTCTCGATATAGAGGCGGCTGGAAATCTCGATCTCCTGCATGTCCTCCCGGGTCGGGATCGCGATCCCGGCGAGCCGCTCGACCGCGCGGTCCTCCTCCATCGTCGGGTTCAACAGGTCGATCCAGACCGCATTGTCCGGCAGCCCCGCCGGGTCTGTAGCGGGGAGCTTCTTGAGGGCGGCTCCGGCAGGAACAAACACCGAAAACATGGAAAACTCCGGAACTGGGCGGCCCGTTGTTCTGACGCGCGCTCTTGCGCGCGCCGGGACCCCACTTCATTTCAAAACGCTATTGCTACCAGCGGCACTAAACCCGATTCTGGCAAGCGCTTGATGACCGGCGCATTAACCGCCGATCCATATTTGCGGCGACGGGATGGCGCCGGAGCGGCTGCAATTCGGCCTGAACGCACCCTCTGCCTGGAAATCAACCGGAAGTCGCAAAATTTGCGGCATAAAAGCCACAGCTAGCCTTCCGCAGCGCCGAACAGGGCTGCAAATGCTGGCCTGTGACCCGGTTTTTACGGATAATGCGATTAATGGAATCGTCGCGTTTCGGGCGCAAGATTGGCGCTGCGAATGCCAGACTTTCGATTGGAAGTACGCCATGTCGTCGCTGAAAGTAATCCTGGGGCTGCTCGCCGCCGGCCTTGCGCTGTCCGGTTGTATGCCGGCAACCACCTATCAGGCCGCCCCTGAAGCCACCCTCAAGCCGAACGACAAGGCTCAGCTTGCGAAAGCGCGCTACGCCGCCGTTCCGCCGCCGGAGCCGTTCCGGCGCGCGATCGTCGATTATCACCGCAAGGAACTGCCTGGCACGATCGTCGTCGATTCCGACAACCACTATCTCTATCTGGTCCAGGACGGCGGCAAGGCGATCCGCTACGGCGTGACCGTGGGCGAGGAAGCGCTCGCCTTCTCCGGCATCGCGCGCGTCGGCAACATGGCCGAATGGCCGAAATGGACGCCCACCGCTGATATTCACAAACGTATCGAAGGCCTGCCCGCCTCGGTGCCCGGCGGCGTCGACAATCCGCTCGGCGCCCGTGCGCTCTATCTCTATCAAGGCAACCGCGACACGCTGTTCCGCATCCACGGCACCAACCAGCCGGAATATATCGGCGCCTCGATCTCGTCGGGCTGCATCCGCATGACCAACGAGGACGTCATCGACCTCTACAGCCGGGTCAAGCCGGGCACCGTCGTCGTCGTGCTCGATCCCAAGCAGGGCGACTCGCCCTACAATTCCAAGATGGCGCTGCAGGGCGGCGGCCAAAGCGGCTCGATGGCCCAGTAACCGACGCTGGTTACGCCGCAATCAGAGATCAAGAGCGCCGGTTTTGCCGGCGCTTTTTCTTTGCAGGCTTCTGCTCGCGCGGCGGCTCTGCCTCTTCTTTATCGGCATTCGATTTTTCGGCTTCGGGCTCGGCCTCATGGGCCTTGAAAGCTTCAGATTTGGCAGCTTCAGATTTGGCAGCATCCTGCTTGCGCTCCGCTTTGACATCTTCAGGTTTCGCGGCGACCTCACGCGGTGGCGCTTCCTCGGGCCGCTCGGCCGGCAACAGGGGGGCCTTCTGCGGCAGCGGGTCCCACACATCCCACTGGCAGATCCGGTAATTGCCGCGCCGCTCCATCAGGTCGAGATGGATATGGTCCTCATGGTACCAATCCGACCCCGGGCCGAGTACGGTCGAAAACCGCGCGCAGGCGGAACGCAGCACGGTCTCGCGCAACTCCCGCGGTACCGTGCGATCGGTCAGCGAGATCATTGGGGCGTCGGTGAGCTTGAAGCCGCGAACGTCGAGCGCATTGGCGCGGCCGTGCTCGGAGAGCTTGGCGCCGGCGATGCGGTTGCGGCCGCGGCACTCGAACGAATCGAAATTATCGAGATCGGAGATGGTGCTGCCGAGACGCTCCGCCAACGGGGCGATGTCGTTTCGAATCCAGTCGGCAACTGCCGACGCCATGGGACAGCGCAGGATCGCTGCCGGCTTCACCGAAACCCGCCGCTTGTCCGGCAGCACGATTGCCTCCAGCCGCACCAGGTCTTCGCCCCCGCAACCGTTGGCGCCGTGGATGTCGGGGATACTCGGCGCAATGGCGACTTCGTCCGTCAGCGCCAGCCGGCAGGCGGACGGTTGCGGCGTGGGCTGCGGTGCGGGCGCGGCCTGCTCGTCGGGCTTGCCATTCCGGGGAGCCGCCTGCTCCTTCTCGGCTGGCTTCTCAGGCTTGGCCGAAGGCGCCT
This sequence comes from Bradyrhizobium archetypum, assembly GCF_013114835.1. GTDB lineage: Bacteria > Pseudomonadota > Alphaproteobacteria > Rhizobiales > Xanthobacteraceae > Bradyrhizobium > Bradyrhizobium archetypum. Next base: position 902,471 of record NZ_JAAVLW010000001.1, read on the forward strand.
CCGCCGGTCGCGGCTTCGGCAGCGGCACCGCAGCGCGGCGTACCTTCTCTCGCGCGCGCGGCTGGGATTGCCTGAACAAGTCGGCCCATGGCGAGGCACGCGACGCTTTCGCCGCAGCGGCCGGCTCGACTGGCATGCCAATCAGGATCGCCGCCGCGGCAACGGTAACCATTGCCGCTGCAATGCGGCCAAAGGCGCCACTAGGCCATTTTCGGATTGCTTTCTGCGCGGTAAAGTTCATTTCAATTCCATGAACTTAACCCCGATCCGCCAATAACGTTCGCGGGTCGTGCGGCAATAAACAAAACCATCGGAGGGAAGTGCGTATGCTCGGATTGATGCAAGACTGGCCTTTGCTTTGCCATCGGATTATCGAACACGCGGCGAAGTATCACGGCACGCAAGAGGTCGTCACGCGGTCGGTCGAAGGTCCCATTCATCGCACCAATTACGCCGAAATTCATGCACGCGCCCTGAAAGTATCGCAACGGCTCGACCGCGACGGCATCAAGCTCGGTGACCGTGTCGCCACCATCGCCTGGAACACCTGGCGCCATCTCGAGTGCTGGTACGGCATCATGGGAATCGGGGCGATCTGCCACACCGTCAATCCGCGGCTTTTCCCCGACCAGATCGCCTGGATCATCAACCATGCGCAGGACCGCGTGGTAATGACCGACATCACCTTCGTGCCGATCCTGGAAAAGCTCGCCGACAACCTGCCGAGCGTCGAGCGCTACATCGTGCTGACCGACAAGGCGCACATGCCGCAGACCACGCTGAAGAACGCGGTCGCCTATGAGGACTGGATCGGCGAAGCCGACGGCAAGTTCACGTGGAGGGATTTTGACGAAAACACCGCCGCCGCGATGTGCTACACCTCGGGCACGACAGGCGATCCCAAAGGCGTGCTGTATTCGCATCGCTCCAACGTGCTGCACGGCCTGATGGCCAACAATGTCGACGCCCTCGGCACCAGCGCCGCCGAAACAATGCTGCCGGTGGTGCCGTTGTTTCACGCCAATAGCTGGGGCATCGCGTTCTCCGCCCCTTCGATGGGCACCAAGCTCGTGATGCCGGGCCCCAAGCTCGACGGCGCTTCGGTCTATGAACTTCTCGACACTGAGAAGGTCACCCATACCGCCGGCGTGCCCACGGTGTGGCTGATGCTGCTCAACCACATGTCGGCCAACAATCTGAAGCTGCCGCACCTGAAGAGCGTGGTGTGCGGCGGCTCGGCGATGCCGCGCTCGATGATCAAGTCATTCGTCGACATGGGTGTTCGCGTGCGTCACGCCTGGGGCATGACCGAGATGAGCCCGATCGGCACGGTTGCGGCGCTGAAGCCGCCGTTTGCCGAACTCACCGGCGAAGAGCGGCTCGACATCCTGCAGACCCAAGGCTACCCGCCGTTCGGCGTCGAGATGAAGATCACCGACGATGCCGGCAAGGAGCTGCCGTGGGACGGCAAGACCTTCGGCCGCCTCAAGGTCGCCGGCCCCGCGGTCGCCAAGGCCTATTTCAAGCTCGACAGCAGTATCCTCGACGAGCAAGGCTTCTTCGACACCGGCGACGTCGCCACCATCGATCAGCACGGCTACATGCGGATCACCGACCGCTCCAAGGACGTCATCAAGTCCGGCGGCGAATGGATTTCGTCGATCGACCTTGAAAACCTCGCGGTCGGCCATCCGGCGGTCGCGGAAGCCGCTGTCATCGGCGTCTATCATCCCAAATGGGACGAGCGTCCGCTTCTGATCGTCCAGCTCAAGGCCGGCCAGAACGCGACGAGCGAGGACATCCTGAAATTCATGGAGGGCAAGATCGCCAAATGGTGGATGCCCGACGACGTCGCCTTCGTCGAGGCCATTCCCCACACCGCGACCGGCAAGATCCTGAAGACGGCGCTGCGCGAGCAGTTCAAGAGCTACCGCTTCCCGAACGCGGCGGCGTGAGGCGATCCTGTCGCTGCCGGCTCGGCAGGGACAGCCGACACAATCAGCCGGCGTGATTGAGATCTCGCGCCGGCTCTTTAGTAGAACGCTCGCAAGTTTCGTGCAGCGTCACGGCGGGTTTCCTCGTAGGCCCGCCGTTCATCTCCTGATACCAGCCCGTTGAAAAGATCAGCGCGAGAGCGCCAGCGCGTCGAGCCGCCGTTGCGCGTCGGGTTCGCCCCATTCCTTGGCCCGCTGATACCAGAGCCGGGCCTGCGCGACGTCCGCCAGCGGACCATCGGCGCCCATCTGCCGGAGCCGCGCCGGATCATAGGTCGTGCCGACAAGCAGCGCCGCGCGCGCGTCCTGCGCCTCGGCGCCGCGCAATAGCACCAGCCGCGCCGACTGGATGTCGCCGGCGGCAAGCAGGTCCTGTCCGCGCCTGAGCAGGGCAGCGATTTCCTTGGGATCGAGGCTGCGCACCACCTCCGCCTGCGGCGCAGCGGCCAGCGCGGGCACCGACGGTGTGGCCGTGGCTATGGCGACCGGCGTGGACACTGGTGTGGCGACCGGCGGGGCAACGACCGGCGCCGGGGCGATGACAGGCGCCGCAGCGACCGGCACGGGCGCCCAGGTCAGCCGCGTCGAGGTACCGGTAAGCGCCACGCCGGTGCCGTCACGCAGTTCTGCCGTCACCAGCATCTGGCCGGCGAAGCCATCGGGCGGGATGACCGAAACGCCGGAAATCTCCGTCGCCGACACGCGCCATTCGCTCGCGCCGACACGTTTGCCGGATGTGAGCCGCGCGCCGGCAGCAAGTCCACTGATGGATACGTAGGCGTCGGGCGGCGGAGAACCGACGTGGATCCCGAGCGGCACCGGATCGTTGGTGAACCCGCTCCCGTCCTGCACGGCCAGGGTCGCCGTACGCCGCGCTGGTTGCGGCTGCGGCGCCGGAAGCACCGACGATTTCACCGACTGCCAGGCGGCCGACAGCGATGCACTATCCTGGCCTGCGGGGCGTTGCGGAGACGGAATGGCCATCACGAGAAGCATCGCGATGCTGGCTGCAATCGCCACCGCGATCGAGAAGCGGACCACCTGCTGAAGCAGTGCGCGCCGTCCCGACAGGTCGCGAAGCACGGATGGCGCTTCAACAGGCACGTTATCCCTCGCCTCCTGCATGGCCTGGGCGACGGCTTTGCTGAACATCTCGGAATCCTGGCGGCGTGCAGGCTTGTTGAATGGCTGCAAGGGCGGTCCTTCCGTCGTCACGCGCGGACGCCAGCCGTCATCGTTCTGCATGAGCATCGGGTTCGGCTGCTCACCGCTCGTCCGTTCCCTCAGATCACGCGGCGCATAGTATGCCGGATCGTTCGGGCCGACATATCCTTCGCGCTTTGCATCACTCATATTGAACACTCGCCCCCATGGGGCCTTCCGACAGCCCCGCGGACGTATGCCGATTGCGCCCTATACGATCCTAGAACTCCGGAGGCGCGACCGCAATTTTTTTGCGACTCTGCCCGCAACAAGGACCAAGAGTTGAGATCATCCTGCAGCGCTTCCGGCTGACGCCCGCCATTTCCCCATTGGTTGGCGTTAGCCGGCGTCCCGTGCAGGACAGTCCCGTGTAGCGGCAAATACGACAACCCGGCGGCGAGAGGTAGACAAAAGTGCGACCGACTTCAATCTACAACTAATAATTAATTTACAAGGATAGTTAACCGGTGAAGTTGCCGCCGTGTGTCGATTCGCCGGACCGTGCCGTCTGCAAAACCTTGAAATTCGCGCCCCGCCGTGGTCTCAAACTGCGGGTTTGCAGCCCGGCCCGTCCGCCGGCCAGACAGACTCCAACACGGTAGATTTTCACCGATGGCCCGAAGGTTTTCCGCTCCCTATCAGTCGGAGCCCGTGTCCAGCCTCGCCACCTGGTCGCGCAACCTGGCCATCTTCGCCGTCGTTGCCGTGGTGGTCTCGATCATCATCGTCCGCTTCGGCTTTCTGGAGGTAAAACCCGCGCTGGCGACGTTCTTCGGCGCGCTCGGTTTGGCCGTGCTTTCCATTCTGGTCGGGCTCGCCGCCTTTGCCGCGATCTGGCAGAACGGATCGCGCGGCATGGGCCGGATCCTGCTGGCATTCCTGATCAATGCCCTCCTGCTCGCCTACCCCGCCTATCTCGCCCTGCAATACCGCAAGCTGCCGCCGATCCACGACATCACCACCGACCCGATCGATCCGCCGCGGTTCGAGGCCCTGGCGCGGCTGCGCAGCGGCGAAGGCGCCAACTCCGCGGTCTATGCCGGGCTCTATTCGGCCGAACAGCAGCGGATCGCCTATCCCGACATCGAGACCGTCGAGCTCGAAGTGCCGCCACAGCGCGCCTATGACGTCACGCTGGCGCTGGTCAACAGGCGCAAATGGCTCGTGATCGACGAACGGCCGCCGCAGCCGCCGCGTCGCATCGGCCGCATCGAGGCGGTGGCGCGGACGCCGATCATGGGCTTCCGCGAGGACGTCTCGATCCGCATCACGCCCGACGGCGACGATTCCCGCGTCGATATCCGCTCCTCCTCGCGCTATTTCGATAGCGACCTCGGCAGCAACGCCGCGCGCGTCTCCAAGCTGATCGAGGACATCAACACGGCGGTCGACAACGCCAAACCGGCAGCCCCGAAGAAGCCGCAAGCGCCGGCCAAGACGCAGGCGAAAACGGTGAAAAAGTGACGTCAGTCATTCCGGGATGGTGCGTTAGCACCAGACCCGGAATCTCGAGATTCTCAGGTGCGCAAGTGCGCACCGTAGTTTGGTTCGTGCTTCGCACGCCCCGGAATGACGACGAGATATCACGTCAACCGATATGTCCCGCCGATCACCGGATCGCCGTCGGTCGCCACGATGCCGCGGGCGACCAGGTCTTCGAGATGCGCCAGCACCGAATAGCCGGCGGCATTCGTCAGTCGCGGATCGATACCGATATAGATCGCGCGCACCATGGTCGGGATGTCGGCCTCGCCCTTGGCAAGGCGATGCAGGATCGAGGCTTCGCGGGCCTGCCGGTGCCGGGTCAGGAAGCGGACGTAACGCGGCCCTTCCGGAATTTCCGGTCCGTGCCCCGAGAAATAAAGATCCTCCTCACGGGCTTCCAGCCGCGCCAGCGAGGCCATATAGTCGATCATCGATCCGTCCGGCGGCGCCACGATCGAGGTCGACCAGCCCATCACGTGATCGCCGACGAAATTGATCTTTCGCTCCGGCCACGCGAACGCCAGGTGATTGGCGGTGTGGCCGGGAGTTGCCACCGCTTCCAGCGCCCAGCCCTGCCCTTCGATGACGTCGCCGTTCTTGACCTGGATATCGGGCCTGAAATCGCGGTCGGCGCCGGATTCCGGATTATGCTTCTCGCTCTCGAAGCGCGGGCGCGAGGCGCGGTGCGGCCCCTCGGCATAGACGGGCGCGCTGGTAGCGGCCTTGATCCGCGCGGTGTTCGGCGAGTGGTCGCGATGGGTATGGGTGACGAGAATATGCGTCACCGTCTCGCCGCGCACGGCATCGAGCAGCGCCTTCGCATGCGCCTCGTCGTCAGGACCGGGATCGATGATCGCGACATTGCCCTTGCCCACGATGTAGCTCACCGTGCCGGTGAAGGTGAACGGGCTCGGATTGTTGCAGAGGACACGCCGTACGCCAGGCCGCGGCTCATCGACAACGCCGGGCACAAGCGGAAAGTCGCGATTGAACGGGATGTCGTCGTTGTCGGCCATGTTTTTTCTTGGCGTCATTCCGGGGCATCGCGCAGCGATGAACCCGGAATCCCGAGATGGGGGAAAGGAATACGGCCCGAGATTCCGGGTTCGCGCTTTGCGCGCCCCGGAATGACGGTGCGAGGATTTACGAAAACGCCTGTATCCCCGTGATCGCCCGGCCCAGGATCAGGGCGTGGACGTCATGGGTGCCTTCATAGGTGTTCACGGTTTCCAAATTCGCGGTGTGGCGCATCACGTGGTACTCGATCTGGATGCCGTTGCCGCCGTGCATGTCGCGGGACACACGCGCAATGTCGAGCGCCTTGCCGCAATTGTTGCGCTTGACGATCGAGATCATTTCGGGGGCCATCTTGCCCTCGTCCATCAGGCGACCGACGCGGAGCGACGCCTGCAGGCCGAGCGCGATCTCGGTCTCCATGTCGGCGAGCTTCTTCTGCACGAGTTGCGTGGCCGCGAGCGGGCGGTTGAACTGCTTGCGGTCGAGCGTGTATTGCCGCGCGCGGTGCATGCAATCTTCGGCCGCACCCATCGCGCCCCAGGAGATGCCGTAGCGGGCGCGGTTGAGGCAGCCGAACGGCCCCTTCAGGCCCGACACGTTGGGCAGCAGCGCGCTCTCCGGCACCACCACGCCGTCCATCACGATCTCGCCGGTGATGGAAGCGCGCAACGACAGCTTGCCGCCGACCTTCGGCGCCGACAGGCCCTTCATGCCCTTTTCGAGGATGAAGCCGCGGATCTGGTTGTCATGCGCGGCCGACTTGGCCCAGACCACGAAGACGTCGGCGATCGGCGCGTTCGAGATCCACATCTTGCTGCCGGTCAGCCGGTAGCCGTCGGATACTTTCTCGGCGCGGGTCTTCATGCCGCCGGGGTCCGAACCGGCGTCCGGCTCGGTCAGGCCGAAGCAGCCGACCCACTCGCCGGTGGCGAGCTTCGGCAGGTATTTCTTGCGCTGGTTCTCGTCGCCATAGGCGTAGATCGGGTACATCACCAGCGACGACTGCACCGAGTTCATCGAGCGATAGCCGGAATCGACGCGCTCGATCTCGCGCGCCACCAGGCCATAGGCAACGTAGCTGGCATTGGCGCAGCCATACTCCTCCGGCAGCGTGACGCCGATCAGGCCGAGCTCGCCCATTTCGTTGAAGATCTCGCGGTCGGTCTTCTCCTCCAGATACGCGTTGATGACGCGCGGCAGAAGCTTGTCCTGCGCATAGGCGCGCGCAGTGTCGCGGATCATGCGCTCATCTTCGGTGAGCTGGTCGTCGAGCAGGAACGGATCGTCCCACTGGAAGGAAGCCGCCGCCGGCTTGTCCTTGGCTTGAGGGCGCACGCTCATGAAAATCCCTTTCGCATCACTGTCCTGTTGGAAATTGTCGACAAATTAATGCGCTATCGGCGGAAGCGCAAATGTTTCACCCTGTCATTCCGGGGCGCGCGATAGCGCGAAACCCGGAAGCTCGAGATTCCGGGTTCGATGCTGGGCATCGCCCCGGAAATGATGGTGGTCATCAGTCCAACTTTTCGTTCGCGACGATCTCGATGCCGAAACCCGATAGTCCCTTGTAGTCGTGTACCGAGGACGTGAGATTGATAATCGAAGTGATGCCGAGATCGCGCAGGATCTGGGCACCGACGCCGACCTCGCGCCATTGCCGATGGCGGTCGGCCTCCGCGGTTTTCTGTTCGCCGACCGGCTCGACGGGAACCCCGGCCGCGCCGTCGCGCAAATAGACCAGCACGCCGCGGCCGGCCTTCTTGAAATGGTCCAGCACGATCTGCATGCGCGCCTGACCGGTGAAGAGATCCTTGACGATGTTCGGCTTGTGCAGCCGCGTCAGCACGTTCTTGCCGTCGCCGATGCCGTTATAGACGAAGGCGGCATGGGCGATCTCATCGAAGGGCGAACGATAGGCATAGCCCTGCAACGGCCCGATCGGGCTGTCGGTAGTGAAGGTTGCGACCCGCTCGATCAGCTTCTCGCGCGCCTGGCGATAGGCGATCATGTCAGCGATCGTGACGTGCTTGAGCTTGTGGGTGGCGGCGAAGCGCGCGACCTGCTCGCCCTTCATCACGGTGCCGTCGTCGTTCATCAACTCCGAGATGACGCCGACCGGCGGCAGCCCGGAGAGCTTGCAGAGATCGACCGCCGCTTCGGTATGTCCGGAACGCAACAGCACGCCGCCGTCGCGGGCGATCAGCGGAAAGATGTGGCCGGGCCGGGCAAAGTCGTTGGCGCCGGCGTTGGGATTGGCGAGTGCGCGGCAGCAGGAGGCGCGCTCCTCCGCCGATATGCCGGTGCCGCCATCGGGCTTGTAGTCGATCGAGACGGTGAAGGCGGTGGTGTGGTTGGACTCGTTGTGCGCCACCATCGGATCGAGCCGCAGCCGGCGGGCGTCGTCGGTGGTGATCGGCGCGCAGACGATGCCGGAGGTATGGCGAATTATGAATGCCATCTTCTCCGCGGTGCAGAGCGAGGCCGCGACGATCAGATCGCCCTCGCCCTCGCGGTCGTCGTCGTCGGTCACGACGACGAGTTCGCCCTTGGCAAAAGCCTGCAGAACTTCCTGGATCGTGTCGGCCATCTTCCAAAAATCTCGCCAAATCTCGCTGGATGCTGCCAGTGCATTAGCCGGACTCCATCGCCAGCGCCAGCATCAATACGCCGGGCAGAACCGCTGCCGGCGGGCGCGAAACGGCCATGCTGCGACCGGTGCCAAACGGGAAACAGCATTGTCGTCCCGGCTAGCCCTAGATATGCACAGCTCCCGGCGAAGTCAGTAGCCTCTGTTACGGCAGCACCTCGCGGCGCTCGCTGAGCAGCGCGTCGGTCTCGGCGCGCTTGTCCTCCAAAAGCCCGGCCTGGGCGGCCTCGATGACCTTATAGAGCTCGTGGGCGTCGCTGAGCCTGGTTACCGTGACGTAATCGGCCCCGGCCTCGTAAAGATCGTTGACATTGGCCAGGATCTCCGCGGTCGCGACGATCTTGGCGGTCGGGTTGAGCGAGCGGACATGGCGGACCAGCTTTTCGTTGTCGGCCCCCTTCAAGAGCGAGTCCGGGATGCTGAGGATGATCAGCTCGGCATTGCCGACGCCGGCGTGCACCAGCGTATCGACGTTGCTGATATCGCCATAGACCACGTGCATGCCGCGCTCGGTCAGGGTGCGGAACACCAGCGGATTGAAATCGATCACGGTGATCTGCTCCAGCACCGCCGGATTGCCGCGCTCGATCTCGGCGAGCAGCGCGCTGGCAGCGCGGAAAAAACCGAGAATGACGATCCGCCGCGCCTCCCCGTGGCCGCCACCATGCCCGGCCTCGGCTTCATGCTTGTGATCGAGATCGCGCAGGCCGATCCGTTTCAACGGGCCGATCAGGCCGCGCGTGACCTGGTCGCTGCGGCCCATGACGAAGGTGCTCAGGACCGCCAGCACCACGAAGGCGAAGGATGCGGCGCTCGCCGTTTCCGGGCTGATATGACGTGCCAGCACGCCGGTCTGGATCACCACCAGCGAGAACTCCGAGATCTGCGCCAGGTTGATCGCCGGCAACAGGCTCGCGCGCAGGCCCTGCTTCATCAGATAGAGCGGCGTAAACGTCGTCACCAGACGGCTGATGACGGTGAAGGCCGCGATCGCGAGCGCCAGCCCGATCACCGACGCGCCGGGGATCGGGATGGTCATGCCAAGCGAGACGAAAAACAGCGTGATGAAGAAATCGCGCAGCGTCGTCACCTTGGCGGTGACGTCGAGCGCATAGGGGAAAGTCGACAGCGAAACACCGGCCACCAGCGAGCCCATCTCGCGCGACAAATGCAGCCTTTCCGCGATCTCGCCGATCAGGAAGCACCAGGCGAGGGCGCCGAGCAGGATCAGTTCCGGCCGCCGCGCGATCTGGTGGAATAGCCACGGCAGCACGTAACGGCTGAGCACGAGCGCTGTCGCCACCAGCGCGCCGACCCGAACGATCGAGAGCAAAATCACGCTCACTTGCAGATTGTCGAGGCTCGGCTGCACCGCCAGGAACAGGATCGCAAAAATGTCTTGCAGCACCAGCACGCCGAGCGTGATCCGCCCGGGCAGCGTGTCGAGTTCGCGCTTCTCGTACAGCACCTTGACGATGATCACCGTGCTCGATAACGCGCAGGCGACGCAGAGATAGAGCGCGTCGAAATGGCCGCTGCCCATCGACAGGCCGATCGCGATGAAGAACAATATCCCGAGCAGGCAGCCGCCGATCAACTGCCCGCCGGCGGCAAACAGGATGACCTTGCCGGCGCGCACGATCTTCTTCAGGTCGATTTCCAGCCCGATCATGAACAGCATGAAGATCAGGCCGAGTTCGGAGATGACGGTGATCGAATCCTGGGACTTGACCCAACCCACGCCGAATGGACCAATGAAGAACCCGGCGATAAGGTAGGCGAGGATCAGGGGCTGCCGGGAGAAATGCGCCAACAGGCCGAGCACCCAGGCGAACAGGATGCATAAGGTGATATCGCGAATAAGCTCGTGCATGGTTCCGGAATTCCCCCTGCCCCAACCTAGAGGTCCCAGCGCGGGGGTCAAACAAGCAATGTGTCACAGCCGTGGAAGGAGCCTTCTTTTCGCGATTCTGGCTGCGCTGTCGATCCTGAACTGCCCGGCAGCCTTCGCGCAGGCCGGCGCCATCGAGCAGAATTTCGCGCCTTCCCTTACCGCGCTGCCGGCGGAAAATCTCGCCATATCGGGCGCATTTTACGTGCCGGTCTATTCCAGCGTCTCGATGAGCCAGGGCAAGTTGCGAGCAGATTTTTCGGTCACGCTGAGCATTCACAATGCATCCGAAACCCGCCCGCTGGTCCTGAAGCGGATCGCCTATTTCGACACATCGGGCAAGCTGGTGGAGAGCTACCTCAAGTCTCCGGTTGCGCTAAAAGCGTTCGCAACCGTCGAAGTCTTCATCGCCGCGAATGACGTGCGCGGCGGCACGGGCGCGAATTTCGTGGTCGACTGGGCGGCCACGGGCGACATCGCCGAGCCCGCGGTCGAAGCCCTGATGGTCGGCGGCGTCGGCGCCGGACATTATGCCTTCATCAGTCAGGGTCGGCCGATCAGGATCATCAAGAACTAGCCTGCCGGAAGGCCGCAAGCCGCCTTCTCAATAAACAACAAAATGGGAGTGACCATCCATGTCTGCCGCAACCCCCTTCGATTTTTCAGCCCTGCTGCCCGCCGGATTGCCGGCCCCGGCGGCACGGTGGACGGGACTGGCCAAATACAGCTTCGTCGGCGGCAACAACGATCCCGAGCAGGTGCCGGTCGACGGCCTGATCGAAGCCGTCAATGTCGTGCTCCGGCGCGAGGGCAAGACGCTCGCCACCTATGGGCTTGCCCACGGCCCGCAGGGCTACCGTCCCTTGCGCGAATTCCTCACCGCAAAACTCAAGCGCGATGCCGGCATCGCCTGCACGGCCGACGACATCCTGATCGTTTCGGGTTCGCTGCAGGCGCTCGACCTTGTCAACCAAACCCTGTTGGCACGCGGCGACACCGTGCTGGTCGAGCGGGAAACCTATCAGGGCGCGCTGACCCGGTTGACGCGGCTCGGCGTCAAGGCGGTCGGCATCCCGCTCGATGATCAGGGCATGCGGATGGATGCGCTGGCGGCCGCGCTCGCCGAACACAAAAGCCGCGGCATTACGCCGAAATACATCTACACCATCCCGACCGTGCAGAATCCGACCGGCAGCATCCTGCCAGAGACGCGGCGCGCGGAGATGCTGAAGCTGTCGCGGCAATACGGCGTGCCGATTTTCGAGGATGATTGCTACGCCGATCTGATCTGGAAAGGCGAGCGGCCGCCGGCGATCTACGCGATGAGCCAGCATGGCGGCGTGATCCACATCGGCTCGTTCTCGAAGTCGATCGCCCCCGCCCTGCGCGTCGGCTTCATCGTCGCGCCCTGGGAAATGATGTCGCGGATGCTGGCGCTGAAAACCGACGCCGGCAGCGGCGCGCTGGAGCAGATGGTGCTCGCGGAATATTGCGCGCCGCATTTTGCAACCCATGTGCCGAAGCTGACGCGTGGCCTGCGCGCCAAGCTCGACACGCTGATGGAAGCACTCAACGAACAGTTCGGCACGTCGGCGGAATTCGAGGCGCCCGAGGGCGGCATCTTCCTGTGGGTGAAGCTGCCCGACAATGTCGATACGCTAAAGCTCTATCAGGCCGCGCTCGCCGCCGGCGTCGCCATCAATCCCGGACCGGAATGGTCGACCGATAAGGCCTTTGCCGGCAGCCGCCTGCGGCTGTGCTTTGCCAGCCCCTCGCACGAACAGATCCGCGAGGGCGTTGCCGTGCTCGCCGAAGTCTGCCGCAAGGAGTTCGGCGTACCCGCCCGAATCGCGAATGTGGAGAAGCGGGCGCGGAGCTGAGCCGACGCGAGGCTGGTCCATATTGATTGAGATCAAATGGCGCTGGGCCGCCACCCAATTTTATTTTGATCGACCGGACCAAGGCCCGACAGCTGACGTTCTATTCAGCCTTGATGCCGGCCTCGGAAATCAGCTTCCCCCACTTGGCGCTTTCGCTTTGGATGAACCTTGCGAAGGCATCGGGCGAGCTCGGCACCGGCTCGGCGCCGAGCGTGCGGATTTTCTCGACCGCGGCCGGATCGCTCAATGCTTTCACAAAGGCCGCATTCAGCTTGGTGACGATTTCGGACGGCGTGCCGGCGGGCGCGACGATGCCGAACCAGCCGACGGATTCGAATCCGGAGAGGCCCTGCTCCGCCAGCGTCGGAACATCGTTCAGGAAGACCACGCGCTTGGCAGCGGAGACGCCCAGCGCCTTCAACTTGCCGTCGCGGATCAATTGCTTCGATGCCGGGATATCCAGCACTGCCAGCGGGATGTGTCCGGCCAGAACGTCGGTGGCCGCCGGCGCGGTGCCGCGATAGGCGATCAGTTGAATGCCGACGCCGGCCTTTTGCGCAAACAGGGCCGAGGTCAGGTGCATCGCTGTGCCGTTGCCGCCATGGCCGATCGACAGGCCCTGCGGCTGAGCCCTGGCCTTGGCAATGAGATCGGCGACCGAGGCAACGGCCGATTGTTGCGACGACACCAGCACGAACGGGATTTCCGCCAGCATCGTCACCGGCGCGAGATCCTTGATCGGATCGAACGACATCGCGGCACGGTTGAGGTGTGGGTTGACGGTCAGCACGCCGGCGGCGGCGACACCGAGCGTATAGCCATCCGGCGCGGCCTGCGCCACGACCCCGATCCCGATATTGCCGCCCGCGCCTGCCCGGTTCTCGATCACGATCGGCTGGTTCAGAGATTCCGACAGCGCGGGCTGCAGCGCGCGGATCACGATATCGGCACTGCCGCCGGGCGGAAAGGTCACGATGATCTTGATGGGTTGATCAGGATAGGCGTTTGCTGCTTCAATCGCCGATAACGACAGCGACAGAACCACAAGAGCGCGCATCATGCCTTGCCGGATCGACGGAAACATTGAGATCCCCCCGATGATTTTTGTGGCCGACACTTATGCATGATCGTCCCCATGCAGCAAGCGGCAAGGCAGTGAGCGACGTGGTGAAGAGCCGCGTTCTGGTGGTCGGCGCCGGTCCGGTCGGACTGACGCTCGCGATGGACCTCGCGCTACGGGGGATATCGGTGACGACAGTGGAAACGCGCGCCGCCGGCGAGCCGCCAAGCGTGAAGTGCAACCATGTCTCGTCGCGCTCGATGGAGATTTTCCGTCGATTGGGACTGGCCGAGATGCTGCGCGACACCGGCCTGCCGGCCGATTACCCGAACGATTGCTCCTACCGCACCACGGCAACCGGCATCGAGCTCTCGCGCATTCTCATTCCCTGCCGGCGCGATCGCTACACCGCAACGAACGGGCCGGACACCGGCTGGCCGACCGCCGAGCCGCCGCATCGCATCAATCAAATTTACATGGAACCCGTGCTGTTCGCCCACGCCACCGGCATCGACGGGCTCCAGATCCTGAACCGCACCGCGTTCGAGGATTTCAGCGAAAGCAATGACGGCATCGTCGCCATCGTTCGCAATCTCGATACCGGATCCACCTCGCAGATCCATGCCGAGTTCATCGTGGGCTGCGACGGCGCGCGTTCGCTGGTTCGCAAGGCCATCGGCGCCAACCTGCAGGGAACGCCGATCATCCAGCGCGTACAATCGACCTACATTCACGCGCCCGCCCTGCTCGGCCTGATGGACCGACCCGCCTGGATGACGCTGTCGCTCAATCCGCGGCGCTGCGGCACGGTGGTTGCGATCGACGGCCGCGAGAAATGGCTGATCCACAACCATCTCAATCGCGAGGACGAGACCTTCGAATCCGTCGATCGCGACGCCTCGATCCGCGCCATTCTCGGCGTCGGACCCGATTTCGAATACGAGGTTCTGAGCAAGGAGGACTGGGTCGGCCGGCGCCTGGTCGCCGACCGGTTTCGCAAGGGCCGCGCCTTTATCTGCGGCGACGCGGCACATTTGTGGATGCCCTATGCCGGCTACGGCATGAATGCCGGCATCGCGGATGCAACCAACCTCGCATGGCTGCTCGCGGCCTATCTGCAGGGATGGGCCGACATCAATATCCTCGACGCCTATGAGGCCGAACGCCTTCCCATCACCGAGCAGGTGTCGCGCTTTGCGATGGAGATGGCCGGCAAGGTGTTGAGCCAGCGCCGCACCGTGCCTGAGGAAATCGAGCAGCCGGGGCCTGAGGGCGATGCCGTCCGCAAGCAGGTCGGGCAAGCAGCCTATGACCTGAACGTGCAGCAATATTGCTGCGCCGGCCTCAACTTCGGTTATTTCTACGATCGCTCTCCGATCATCGCCTATGACGGCGCCGAGCATCCGGGTTTTACGATGGCGGATTTCACGCCGTCCTCGACGCCGGGCTGCCGGCTTCCGTTCGCGAAACTGTCGGACGGAAGGCCGGTCTATGATGCGCTCGGGCCGGGCTACACGCTTTTGCGGTACGATCCAGGCGTTGCAATTGCGCCTTTGGCCGATGCGATGCGCGCCAATGGCGTCCCGTTTGAAATCGTCGATGTACCCGGCGACCAAGCGCCGCCGCCCGGCGGCCACAAACTCATCCTTGCGCGCACCGACCAGCATGTCGCCTGGCGGGGCAACGCGATTCCCGACGATCCCGCGCCGCTCGTCAGCAAGCTGATCGGCCGAAGCTCCAGCCTCAGCCCGGGTTGATTCCCGTATGGCTGAGATACGCTCCCAGCAACGCTTGGGCATCGCGCTCGTGGTCGCCGCGGCCATTGCCTGGAGCACGGCGCCGTTCTTCACGCGGCTGCTTCCCTACGACTCCTGGACCATCCTGTTCTGGCGCGGATTGTTCGGCGGCGGCCTGATCGTTCTCTTGATGGTGCTGTTGCAAGGCCGTGCGGGCCTGCGGGATCTGACCAGGATGGACAAAAACGGCTGGCTGGTCGCGTCGTTTTCGACATTGGCGATGATCGCCTTCATCCCTTCGCTGCAGCTCACGAATGTATCCAATGTAGCCATCATCATCGCGACCGGTCCCTTCCTCGCGGCTGCGCTGGCCTGGATATGGCTGCGGGAAATCCCCCAACTGCGAACCATGCTGGCGAGCATCGTGGCGCTCTGCGGCGTCATGATCATCGTCGGCAACGCTCGCATCGGTTCGGATATCCTTGGGATAGCCCTCGCCTGCTTCATGGCGCTGGCGATCGCTGCGATGACAGTCATGGTACGGCGGCACAAGAATACATCGATGATCGCCGCCGCAGCGATGTCGAACATTCTGGGCAGCGTTATCAGCATTCCCTTCGCCCACGGAATAGCAGGGATAACCGGCTTCGACCTGCTCATTCTCGCGATGTTTGGATGCTTTCAGGTCGCCATCGGCCTCACGCTATTCTTCCTCGGCTCGCGCCTGCTACCGTCAGGCCAGGCGGCCCTGATCTCTACGCTGGAGACGCCGCTGATGCCGTTCTGGGTATGGGTGGGATTTGGCGAGGTGCCCACACTACGGGTCCTCGCCGGTGGCGCCCTGGTGATGGGCGCCGTCATTGCCGACATCGTCGGCGATATCCGCGCGCAGCGGCGGTCAGGCTGACTAGGACACATACCCACAAATCCGGATTCGCAAGCGTGTCTCATGTCCGCTTCGGTCCGAAAGCGACGGAAGTGCTGCATCGCCGCGAAATGACGCGATGGGCACAACAGGCGACATTCCCGGCTTGGCCTGATATGAACTTGGCCTGATATGAAAGAGGCCGCCAACTGAGGCGGCCACGAGGAATTAAATGACAGACGCACCGTTCAATGTAGGCGACCGAGTAAAGAAGCGATCAGGTTACGAATATCCGGGTTTCATCGTTTCTGTTTTTACGAATCGGGCGGGCGCAGTCCGCTATGTCGTTGAAGCGGATCATCCTGCCTTCTCGGGCATGTTGCACATTTTCAATGGCGATCAGCTAGAGCCCCGCTGAGCTGAAGCAGGCCAGCACCCTACCGCCCATAGGAACAGATCAGGAAAGACGAACATTTCCAGACCTATCGTTACGGTATCGTCTCTGGTCAGATGTCCGTTCGGGGTCATCTTCGACCGATTCAACGGGTTTTGCTTATCGGTTCATGCCTGCGTCGCTCCGAAAGCGGACCTGATGCTGGAGTGACAAGCCCGCAGCCAACTACCCGGCCTTCATCCAGCTCGCATGAATACGGCTATGACTTCGCCTTAACGAGGCCACGCCCCTCCTCACCGCACCGCGAACGGCGCCTGGTAGGGCCGGCCGAACGGGACGCCGTTGATCACGGTCTGCACGGGTTTGAGCAGCAGCTTGCCGTCGCGCTTGTTGTTGCGGGTGTCGACGAACGAGGTCTGCCCCTCGACCAGCTCCATGATCGCGACGTCGCCGGGGGCGCCGATCTGCAGCGTGCCGATCTTGGGCGCGCGGTTGATGATCCTCGCCGGCGCCATGGTCGCCATCGCTACCACCTGCTCCACCGTATATCCCATCACGATGAACTTGCTCATGACGTTCGGCAGATAAGGCATGCCCGGCGTATTGCCCGAGAAGACGTGAATGTCGGAAGAGATCGTGTCCGGCCCGCAGCCGCTGGGAATCGCCACTTCGGCCACCGTGAAATCAAAACTGCCGCCGCCATGGCCGACATCGAACATCACGCCGCGCTGCTTGGCCGAGAGCGCCGCCGGCAACAGCTTGCCGTCCTGGACGATGTTGGTGAAGGCGCCCGCGATATTAGGCGCCCCGGAGTAGGCATGCGTCAGCACGTCACCCGGCCGCATCAGGTCGAGGATCTCCGACATCAGCTCCTTGGTCTCGACGCCGCCGATATGCACCATCATCTTGGCCGGCCAGCCGCACATTTCGCAGGCCTTGATCGAGCGCTTGAGCGGCTCCAGCCCGTGCTTGGCGATGACGTTCTCCGACATACGGACCTTCACGCCGAGCAGGAAATCCGGATTTTCGGCCAGCGCCATCGCGCAAGCCTCCACCTGCGCGTAGTCGATATTGTAGAGTTCGGCGATCGGGAATCCGGACAGGCCGTTATTGGCGATGTGGACGAATGCGTAAATCCGCGCCCGCGATTGCGCCACGATGTAGCGCCGCAGCGCCGCGAGATTGTTGACGCCGGCATCGCCCGCCGACACCACCGTGGTGGTGGCCTGCGCCTGCACCAATTCGTCGGCGGGAATGCCGATCGCCGAGCCGTAGGGGTAGACGTGGGAATGCAGGTCAATCAGGCCGGGCGTCACAAGTCTGCCCGAGGCGTCGATGGTCTTGGCGGCACGCGCGGCCGGGATTTCGTTCTCGACCGCCTCGATCACGCCCCAGCGAATACCGATATCGCGCTTGCCCCTGAGCGACTGGCTGGGATCGAGCACATCGCCGCCCTTGATCACGAGATCGAACTTGTCGTTCGGTCCCATCGCGGCGGCGGCAGGGCCGGACATGGCGGCGATGGCCGCCGTCCCCGTCAAGCCCAGAAAATCACGGCGTGAAAACCCCGTCATCGCAGCGCTCCCCCTGACATTGTTTTGTCCGCTGATGATGCGCCGTGCCCCGGGATTCCGCAAGCAGGGCCTGTATCGCCCACGCGCAGCTCACACGGTGGCGCGGGCGATCCCCTGAGTGGGCGGGCGTGCGCCGCACGCCGGGCTCACCTGGCACGCCCGCTGGACAGCGGGCCTCATCCAAAGTTCTACAGAGTAAAGTGCGCGGCCGCCCACCTGAACAAGCGTTCAGAATTCTCCTGAGATTCTGCGGGAACGTTCCTCGCCATGTGATGTTTTACGTCAGCTCAATTGGAGGAGACTTGGAATGAAGCGTTTTGCATACATCGTCGCTGCACTCGGTGCGCTCGCGATAGCGGCGCCGTCGATTGCAAGCGCTGAGACGGTCATCATCAAGAAGCGCGGCTACCATCATCACCACCACCCCCACTACGGCGCGCGTGCTGAATTCCGGCACGACCGCGGCTGGCATCGTGGATGGCGGCATGGTCATCGCGACAGGACCGTGGTGATCAAGAAGTATCGCTACTGAGGCCGACACCTGGAACGGAAAATGGCTCCTCGCGGAGCCATTTTCTTTGCTCGATGATAGACCCTCATGGTGAGGAGCGCCACCGGGTCCGCGCGTAGCACGGCCCGATGACAGGCTCCGCGCGTCTCCGGACGATGCTTCGCATCGCCGGGAGAACCATGAAGGCGCCGTCTGTGGCCCGCATCCTTCGAGGCGCCCGCTTCTCGCGGGCTCCTCAGGATGAAGTATAAGGAGCTATGACGTAGGGCCGTTCTTCTCAGCTGTAGATCTCAAACAAGCCCGCGCCGCCCTGGCCGCCGCCGATGCACATCGTGACGACGCCCCACTTGGCCTTGCGCCGGCGGCCTTCCTGCAGGATGTGGCCGGTGAGACGCGCACCGGTCATGCCGAAGGGGTGACCGATCGCGATCGAGCCGCCGTTGACGTTGTACTTCTCTGGGTCGATGCCGAGCTTATCGCGCGAATAGAGGCACTGGCTGGCGAAGGCTTCGTTTAGCTCCCAGAGATCGATGTCGTCGATCTTCAGGCCATGGCGCTTCAGCAGCTTCGGCACGGCGTAGATCGGGCCAATGCCCATCTCGTCCGGTTCGCAGCCTGCGGAGGCCCAGGCGACGAAGCGGCCCATCGGGTTGAGACCCCGCTTCTCGGCGTCCTTGGCTTCCATCAACACCACGGCCGCCGCTCCATCGGAGAGCTGGCTGGCATTGCCGGCAGTGACGTATTTGCCGGGACCCTTGACGGGCTCGAGCTTGGAAAGACCTTCCATGGTCGTGTCGGGCCGGTTACATTCGTCGCGGTCGACGACGTAATCGACGATGCTCTCCGCCTTGGTCTGCTTGTCCACCACCTTCATCTTGGTCTTCATCGGGACGATTTCGTCCTTGAACTTGTTTGCCTGCTGCGCCGCGGCCATGCGGCGCTGCGACTCCAGCGAATATTCGTCCTGATACTCGCGGCTGACATTGTAGCGCTCGGCAACGATATCGGCGGTGTCGATCATCGCCATGAAGATGTCAGGCGCGACCTTGAGCAGGTCCGGATCGATCGATTCCTTCGGCGAGCCGCCGCCAGGAATCGAGATGCTCTCGACGCCGCCGGCCACGATGCAGTCGGTGCCGTCGGAGCGGATCGAGTTGGCGGCCATCGCAATGGTCTGCAGGCCCGACGAGCAGAAGCGATTCACCGAGACGCCGGCGGTTGACTTCGGCAGGCCGGCGAGCAGCGCGGCCTGGCGGCCGATATTGGGCGCACCGTGCGCGCAATTGCCGAGATAGCAGTCCTCGACATATTCCTTCTCGACGCCGGCGCGGTCGACGGCATGCTTGATGGCATGGGCCGCCAGCGACATCGGCGGGGTGATGTTGAACCCGCCGCGGCCGGACTTCGCCAGTCCCGTACGTGCATAGGAAACGATGACAGCTTCACGCATTTGAAAGACCTCCCTTTGATGCGATCCAGTATGGACTGGTGCCGCGCCCGTGTGTAGCGAAAACCCGAATTCCGGCCGGCGGAACAGATTGAATCCGCAAACCGGGCTCAAGACCGGGATTTGCACAACGCCTGCGCCTCGGCAAGGCCGCATCTGATCTGCCGACCTCTGTACTTGGCGCACGACCAAAGGCGCATGGCCCGGCTATTTCACTTAGCGAAAGTGGCAGCTATTGAGATTGCCGACATGCGAACTGCGACACAATTAGAACCGAGACAGGGGTGTGATGGTAAGGGCGTTGCGACAATGGCTGGATAGTCACGAACTGCCCGCGATCATCGCCGCGGTGCTTGGAGTGATCATTGCCCTCTCCGTGCTGATCGTGGTCGGCGGCTATCTCGTGGTGACACCCTGAGGCCCCGTCTCAGATGTGCTGCGCCATAAGCCGGCCAGGGCGTGCATCCGGACGTGGTTCGATATTGACCGACCAGAGGCTGCTGTTGCCGACGTCCTTCAACGTCACCGTCATGATTTCGGTCTTGCCGTCGATGTCGACGCGGCCGAAGAACTGCAGGCCGAAGCACGGCGCGAGATTTTCGCCGCTGCACCCCTTCTGGAACACCGCCTTCGGGCCGAACGTGTTGTCGAGCGGGGCCGGCGCCCAGGTGCCCGCGTGCAAGGGGCCTGAGACGAACTCCCAGAACGGCTCGAAATCCTGGAACGCGGCGCGGTTCGGGTCGTAATGGTGCGCGGCGGTGTAATGCATGTCGGCGGTCAGCCACACCGTGTTACGTATGCCGGCACGCTTCATGAACGACAGCAAATCGGCGATCTCATGCTCGCGGCGCTCCGGCGGGCCGTCGCCGAGCGCAATCGCGTCCTCGCTGATCAACCCGATCGGCATGTCGGCGGCGATCACCTTCCAGGTGGCGTCGGACGCCACGAGTTCGCGCTTCAGCCAGGCCAGTTGCGCCGCGCCGAGGATGCAGGTGTCGCTACGGTCGTCGCGCTTGTTGAAGGTGGAATCGCGGTAGCTGCGCATGTCGATCATGAAGACGTCGAGCAGCGGACCGTAGGCGATCTTGCGATAGATGCGGCTGTCCTCCTGTGCTGCTACCGCGCGCATCGGCATGAATTCATGGAACGCGCGGCGCGCCCGCGCCACCAGGAGCGAAGAGCCGTCCTCGGCATAGCCGCTGGCGTCGGCCGTGCCGATCGGCGCCCAGTCATTGGTGACCTCGTGATCGTCCCATTGCGCGAACAGGGGGACCGCGGCATGGAAGGCGCGGAAGCTCGGGTCGAGCCAGTTGTACTTGTAGTTGCCGCGGAACTGCGCCAGCGTTTGGGCGACGACGGATTTTTCCTCGGTAACGAGGTTCCGCCAGAGCCCGCCGTCAGGCAGCTTCAATTCGCGCTCTATCGGGCAATCCGCATAGATGTGGTCACCGGAATGGATGAAGAAGTCCGGACGGTTGTCGAGCATCGTGCGGTAAGTCCGCATGCCGCCACGGCTTTCGTCGATACCCCAGCCCTGCCCCGTGGTATCGCCCGACCAGGCGAACGATACCGAACTGCGCGCCGTGGGCGCGGTGCGGAAGTGCCCGACTTGAGCTTCGCCGGCGATTCCCCGCTCATCGATACTTTCAAACCGGACGCGATAGAAAATGTCCTGTCCTGGCGGCAGGCCATCGAGCAGCACCTTCGAGGTGAAATCGCTACCCGGCAATGCATCGGCGGCAGCCGTGCCGATGATGGTCTTGAAATCTTCGCTGGCCGAACACTCGACCTGCATGCGGGCGGCACGGTCGGCGCGCGCCCAGATCACCGCGGAATCGGCCGACACATCGCCCGATTGAATGCCGCTGGTGATAAGCGGCCGATCCGCGGCGCGGCTGAGGTAAGGCCTGGCGAGGCTGCCGAGACCACCGACGGCCAATGTTGCGGCGGAGCGGACCAGCAATTGGCGCCGGTTCAGACTTTGCCCGGCGCATATCGCAATCGGCATCGAAGCACCCTCGTCGAATCACGACGAAGGTGTGCCCGAGCAATTTGAATGCTGGCCGAAGGTTTTACGACAGGTGGATGACGCGGAAGATCAGTAACGTACTAGTTCTGCCACTCGCAGATGCCGCCGGATTTGCACGGCCAGGTTTGGATCCGCGTGTCGCGGGCCTGGGCGTCGAGCGGGTTCGAGTCGCGGCGCGCCAGCTTGGTGCGGATAGCACTGCGCGGCTTCTCGACGCGCGGCTGCGCGACATGTGCCTTACGTTCCGGAGTTTGCGCCACATGCGCCTTGCGCTCCGGTGTTTTACGGACGACCACGCGTTCCGTCTTCACCGGCTTGCGATCGGATCTCGCTTCGATCCGGACCGGTGCGAATTGCGTCTCGGGGCCGAGCCGCTTCGGTGAGAGCAGAGCTTGGGAAGGATCAAGGCTGAACAGCTCGCCTGCGCGATACTCGTCGGCCAGCGCGGCACCGCCCGACATCAGAAGCCCCGTGCAAAGTGCTGCGGCCATAACGTTTTTCAGGACCATTGCAGGCCTCCTGAAATCAACCAAAAACTGAAGAACAGCGATCATGTAGGAGGCCGCCAGCACAATTCCAGCGGGTTCCACGCTCGGCGAATGGTGTGTGACTCCGGCCGTGAAAAGTTCACGCGCCGGCTGAACAGCGTTCTACTCTGCCGCCTGCACCATGGGCTGGCGGATCGCAGCTTGTAGCCGCGCGCACTCCGCGCGGTATTTTGCGACATTAGCTTCCTTTATGTGGCCATAGCCGCGAACGAGTTCCGCGGATTTCGCCAGCGCGACGAGATGCGGCCAATCATGCGGCTTCGCCTTGCCGAGATGGCCAAGGATCATCGCGGAATATTCGTCCGGCAATGCCCGCTCCATCCGCCGCTCGGCCGTATAGCCGAACGGATCGAACGCGGTGCCGCGCAGGAACCTGAACCGGGTGAGGATATCGAAGGCCCGGAAAATCCAGGGGCCGAACTCGCGCTTGCGCAAGTGGCCGGTGACCTTGTCGCGCCTGGCCAATAGCGGCGGCGCCAGGCTGACCTTGACGCCAGGCTGGCCGTCGAATTGTTCCTTCAACGCTTTTGCGAACTCGCCATCGGAATAGAGCCGGGCGACTTCATATTCGTCCTTGTAGGCCATCAGCTTGAACAGGCCCTTGGCGAAGGCTTCGGTCAACTCATGCGAGCCGGGCGCGGCCACGGCTTCCGCGGCGCGCACACGCTCGACTTCGTCGAGGTAGCGCTTCGAATAGGCCTCGTCCTGGTAACCGGCCAGGAATTTGGCGCGCAACGCGATGCTCTCCGCAAGCGTCCGCTTTACCGGCGCTGCGCCCGAACTCCTGAAGCGCGCCGCGCTGACGACGCGTTGCAGATCATGGGCGGCGAGCCGGCCCCATGAGAATGCCAGTCTGTTCATCTCGATCGCCGCGCCGTTGAGGTCGATCGCCTTCATGATCGCCTCCAGCGACAGCGGAATCGCGCCGCGCTGGAACGCAAAGCCGAGCATGAAGGCATTGGTGGCGATGCTGTCGCCCATCAGCGCGGTTGCCAGTCCCGTGGCATCGAGGATGTCCAGATCGGAGGCGCTCACGGCCTCGTTCAGCGAATCCCGCATCGCCCCGGCCTCGAAATCGATGTCGGGATTGATGACGAAGCTCGCGGTCGGCAACAGGTCGGCGTTGACGATCGCCCGCGTCACGCCGCGCTCAGCCCGGCTCAGCGCCGGGATGCTGGTGGCGACGACGATATCGCAGCCGAGGATGAGGTTGGCGCCGCCGGGCGCGATGCGGACGGTCGAGAGATCGTCTGCAACAGGCGCAATGCGGACATGGCTCATGACGGCGCCGTTCTTCTGCGACAGGCCGGTGAAATCCAGCGTCGAGCACGCCTTGCCGTCGACATGGGCGGCCATGCCGAGCAGCGCGCCGATGGTGATGACGCCGGTGCCGCCGATGCCGGTGACGAGGATGTTGTAGGCACCATCGAGCGCCAGTGGTGCCGGCGTCGGCAAATCGGCGAACAGCGCCGACGGATCGGCGGCCGCACGGTCGGCCTTGCGCAGCTTACCGCCATGCACGGTGACAAAGCTCGGGCAAAAACCCTCGATGCAGGAAAAGTCCTTGTTGCAATTCGACTGATCGATCCGCCGCTTGCGGCCAAACTCGGTCTCCAGCGGCTGCACCGAGACGCAGTTCGAGACCTGTGAACAGTCGCCGCAGCCTTCGCAGACGCGCTCGTTGATGAAGACGCGCTTCGGCGGATCCGGATAGAGTCCGCGCTTGCGGCGGCGGCGCTTTTCCGCAGCACAGGTTTGGTCATAGATCAGGACCGTGAGGCCCTTGACCTCGCGCAGCTCCCGCTGCACCGCATCGAGCTCGCGGCGATGATGAACCGTCGCGCCTGGGGGGAAGTAATTCGAGGGATATTTTTCCGGATCGTCGGAGACGATGGCAAGTCGCCTGGCGCCTTCCGCCGCAACCTGATGCGCGATCTGCGCGACTGTCAGACCGCCTTCGGCCGGCTGGCCGCCGGTCATCGCCACCGCGTCGTTATAGAGAATCTTGTAGGTGATATTGACGCCGGACGCCGCCGCGGCGCGGATCGCCAGCAGGCCGGAATGGGTATAGGTGCCGTCGCCGAGATTCTGGAACACGTGCTGTTCGCTGGTGAACGGCGCCTGCCCGATCCAGGCGACACCTTCCGCGCCCATATGCGAGATCGTCTGCGTTCGCCGGTTCGGCACCGACAGCGCCATGCCGTGACAGCCGATGCCGGCCATCGCGCGGCTGCCTTCGGGAATTTTTGTCGAGGTGTTGTGCGGGCAGCCCGAACAGAAATACGGCGTTCGCTGCAGCTTGGCCGCGCCGATACCTTCCGCCGGCCGGTCGAACGCTTCGAGCTTGGCCAGCCGCTGCTCCAGCGCCGGGCTGCGATGGCCGAGTCGGCGCAGCCGCGCGACCACCGCCGCCGCGACCATGGTCGGCGTCAACTCGCCCTCGCTCGGCAGCAGCATGGCGCCGGTCTCGTCGCGCTTGCCGACCACCGAGGGACGCTTCGAGGCGTCCATATTGTAGAGAATGCGGACGAGCTGGTCCTCGATGAAGCCGCGCTTTTCCTCCACCACCAGAACATCCTGCAGACCTTCGGCAAACGAGCGCGCGCCGGTTTCTTCAAGCGGCCAGGTCAGCGCGAGCTTGTAGATGCGTAGGCCGAGCGCCTGTGCCTCGGCATCGGTAATGCCGAGATCGGCCAGCGCCTGCCGCAGATCGAGATAGGCCTTGCCGGTCGCCATGATGCCGAGCCGCGCCGGCTTCGAATCCAGCACGATGCGGTCGAAGCGATTGACGCGCGTGAATGCCGCGACGGCCTGCATCTTCGGCCCGTGCAGCCGGCGTTCCTGCTCCAGCGGCGCATCCGGCCAGCGGATCGAAAGCCCGCCCGGCGGCATCTCGAAATCATCCGGCGTGATGATCCTAATGCGATCGGGATCGCTGACGATCGAGGCCGAGCTTTCGACAGTCTCGGAAATCGCCTTGAAGCCGACCCAGCAGCCGGAATAGCGCGACAGCGCAAAGCCCAAAATGCCGAGATCCAGATAGTCCTGTAGCGTCGCCGGGTTGACCACCGGCATCAGCGCCGCGGCGAACACCTGCTCGCTCTGATGGGCGAGCGTCGAGGATTGGCAACCATGATCGTCGCCCGCTAGCGCGATCACGCCGCCGTTTGGCGAGGTGCCGGCGGAGTTCGCGTGCTTGAGCGCATCGACGGAGCGGTCGACGCCGGGCCCCTTGCCGTACCAGATGCCGAACACGCCATCGACCTGGGCGCCGGGGAACATGCCGACCTGCTGGCTGCCCCACACGGCGGTTGCCGCCAGGTCCTCGTTGAGGCCGGGGGAGAATTCGATGTCATGCTGCTTGAGGAAGGATTTCGCGCGCCATAGCGCGTGATCGTACATGCCGAGCGGAGAGCCGCGGTAACCCGAGATGAAGCCGGCGGTATTGAGTCCTGCTGCGCGATCGCGTTCGCGCTGCAACATCGGCAACCGGACCAACGCCTGCGTGCCGGACAGAAAAATCCGTTTCGCGTCCAGACGGTACTTATCGTCCAGACCCACTTCCATCAACGCCATGTCGTCCGCTCCCCGTCGTGCGTTCCGCCGGTTATTTGAACCGGTCTAATTGCGAGCAGGATGCACCGATTTTGCTATGCGTGCCCAGCGTGAATTCATGGCCTTAAGGCATATCTCGCCTGCTTGTGGATCGTCCCGCCTCTTGCCGAAACCCGCCTTCTTTGAAACCCTCTTCTTTGAAACCCTTGGCGGCAAAAGGAGACACCAGGGATGACAGAGCCGGCGTTCAGGATCGAGATATTGGAGCAAGGCAATCTTCTCGTCGGGCCGTGGCGAAGCCCCAGGCAGATGCTCCACGCGCAGGTCTACGATTCCCACGCCTCGATCCATGATGAGGCGACCGCGCAGAAACTCGGGTTTCAGGGCGGCACCATCGAAGGCCCGACCCATTTCAGCCAGTTCGCCCCCTTGTGCGAACGGATCTGGGGCCAGGCCTGGTTCGAGACCGGCTGCCTCTCCGCGCACTACCGCAACCCCGCCTTCGAGGGCGAGGAGGTGCAGGCCAATATCGAAAAGCCCAATCCAGGCCAGACCATCTGTGCGATCGGCATGACCAAGCGCGACGGCACCGAGATCTTGCGCGGCACCGCATCCGTCGGCGATGTGGCGGAAACGGCGCTTTCCCGACGGCTCGGCGAATTGAAGCCGCTCGCCGATCCCGTCATCCTCGCCGACCTCAAGGTCGGCATGAAGGTCGCACGACAGACGGTCCGAATGGATTTCGACCAGCACATGGGCGATCTCTATCCGTTTTCGCTCGCCGAGAAGCTGAAGGTCATCACCGAACCGTCGGCGTATTATTCGCAAGAGCTCAATCCCTGGGGCCGCGCGATCATCCCCTTCGAGATGCTGAGCGTATTGTTTCAGTACCGCGCCCGCGAGGACAAGCTGCCGGTGCGCGGGCCGGCAGTCGGCCTGTTCGCGGATCAGGAAATCCGCCTGCTGCGCGGCCCGCTGTTCGTCGGCGAGACCTATTTCACCGAACGCGAGGTCGTCGCGCTGAGCGGCAGCCGGCGCACCGAAAGCGTTTGGGTGCGCACGACCGTGTTCGCAAAGGACGATACGCCGGTCGCCACCATGCTGTTGAATATGGCGAGCATCAAGGATTCATACGCGAACTACGAGCGGGAGCACGAAGCGCTCTATGGCTAGGTGAGGAGTGCAATGAGATGCGCCTGAAAGATCGTGTCGCCATCGTCGTCGGGGCCGGCCAGAGCCCCGGCGAAGGCATCGGCAACGGCCGCGCCACCGCGCTGACTTTTGCGCGTGAAGGCGCCAAGGTGTTGTGCGTCGATCACAATCTGGCTTCGGCGCAGGAGACGGTCGACATGATTGCCGAAAGCGGCGGCGCCGCGGCAGCGTTCAGGGCCGATGTCACCAAAAATGCCGAGCTCAAGGCGATGGTGATGGATGCGCAAGCACGGTGGGGCCGCATCGACGTGCTGCACAATAATGTCGGCGTCAGCCTCGCCGGCGACGATGCCGAACTGCTCGACATATCGGAGGAAGCGTTCGACCGCTGCGTCGCAATCAACCTGAAGAGCTGCGTGTGGGCCGCAAAGCACGTGATCCCGATCATGCGCCAGCAAAGAAGCGGCGCGATCATCAACATTTCTTCGATGGCTGCGATCACGACCTATCCTTACGTGGCATACAAGGCGACCAAGTCGGCGATGATCGCGTTTACCGAACAGCTCGCCTATCAGAACGCGCAATACGGTATCCGCGCCAACGTCATCCTGCCCGGCCTGATGAACACGCCGATGGCCGTCGACACCCGCGCGCGCGAATTCAACAAGAGCCGCGCCGAAGTCGAGGCCGAGCGCGATGCCAAGGTGCCGCTGCGCCAGAAGATGGGCACTGGGTGGGACGTCGCCAACGCCGCGCTGTTTCTGGCGTCGGATGAAGCGAGCTTTATCACCGGCGTGACCCTGCC
The DNA here is from genome assembly GCF_013114835.1 of Bradyrhizobium archetypum. Taxonomy (GTDB): domain Bacteria; phylum Pseudomonadota; class Alphaproteobacteria; order Rhizobiales; family Xanthobacteraceae; genus Bradyrhizobium; species Bradyrhizobium archetypum. Next base: position 930,264 of record NZ_JAAVLW010000001.1, read on the forward strand.
GGTCGATGGTGGTGCGAGCGTGCGGCGGGGATAGAATCGTAGGGTGGGCAAGGGAGCGTCAGCGATGTGCGCACGATTCCCTCGGCGCAAAAGATAGTGGGCACGCTTCGCTTTGCCCACCTTGCATCCTCGCACGCCGCTATCAGACCTCATCCTGCCCGCATGTTTACCTTTGGTTAGTAACTTTCTCTTAACGGTTGCGGCGATTGGGCGGCCCTTTTTGACGCGCCCCCGTTCGCGCGACTTGGCACCGGCGTTGTTTGTTTTTGGGCCCGCGTGATTCGACAATATCGATCAATTCCAATGACACGATGATGTGACAGCGCATCGTCGCTTGTCGAAATCCAGACTCGTTGCGGTCGCACGAATTTCATGTGCGCTCGCTATGAGGCGCCACAAGAATTGTGGGAAGCCGAGGCACCATGAACGACGAATTCGACTACGACCTGACGCCGGCCCAGTGGGAAACGTTGAAGGCATTGCGAACGCCGGCGGCCAGGCTGCCGCGGATGAGCCGCACCACGATCGACGGCCTGATCGCGCTGGAACTTGCCGCGATGCACGGCGACACGCCACTTCTCACCGCGAAGGGACGCAAGGTCCTGATTCGCGGCTCGTCGCTGCTGCTGCAGGATCTGGCGGCGTGATTCGCCGCAGTGCGATCGGATCAGGTACAACTGCAGCCGCGAGGAGACTGCGCTCCCTCTCCCGCTTGCGGGGGAGGGCTGGCGTGGGGGTATCGCCGCGAGTCACACTGTTCGTGTGGAGAGGCCCCACCCGGATCACATCTGACGATGTGATCCGACCTCCCCCACAAAAGGGGAGAGGTGGCAATCCTCGAGTGGCTTATTCACCCACACGTCATCTGACAACCTCACACCGGCCTCTCCTCGTCCGTCACCGGCGAGGTGATCACCAGGAACACCAGATCAACCAGTCCGGAATTCGAAATCGCGTGCTCGACGCCGGGTGGCAGGAAGATGAAGTCGTGCTTGCGTACGACATGGTTCTTGCCGGCAATTTCCATCAGCCCTCGCCTTCGAGCACGTGGTAGATCTGCTCCTGCACGAGATGCTTGTGGCGCGCGACATGCGCCATCGGCTGGTACATCGAGATGCGGTAGTCGATGTGGCGGGAGCCTGCCGTCTCCGGCATCACCAGCGGTTTTGACAGCGCGCCGCCGAAATGATTGGGAAATTCGCGCCACGGCACTTCGGCGATATTGCGGATGAACGCGCCGTTATTTTCTGAAGCCATGATGGCCTCCATTGTCAGATCACCAGCGCCCCACCATCGATATAGACGATCGATCCCGTCGCAAAACCGTTCGCCAGAAAGCTGAGGATCTGCCGCGCAATGTCCTCACCCGCGCCGACCCGGCCGACCGGCAGCGCGGCCGCCGTCTTCGCCAGCATGTCGCGCCGCGCCTTTTCCGGCATCGCGGCGCGGATCGGCGTGTCGATGACGCCGGGCGAGACCGCGTTGACGCGCACCGGCGCCAGTTCCAGCGCCAGCGCCCGCGAAAGCGACTCCAGCGCGCCGTTGGCGGCGCTGACGATCGCCGAATTCGGCCGCGGCCGGACGCTCAGGAAACCCGAAACCAGCGTCAGCGATCCGTCGGCGCGGATGTCCGCGCGTTGCGCCACCCGCCACGCGCCCCAGAACTTACCTTCCATCGTCGCACGGACGTCCTCCATCGCGACCGTCTTGAACGGGCCGGTGCGAAGCTGTGCCGCGGTGACCACGACATGGTCGACCGGCCCGCACCGCCGGAACAGGCTTGCCACGCTCTCATCGTCGGTAACGTCGGCGGGAATCGCAATCGCATTCAGCTTCTCCGCCACCCTGTCGAGCCGGTCGACGTTGCGGGAGGCAACGATGACATCGGCGCCTTCGCGCTTCGCCATCTCCGCGGTCGCAAGACCGATGCCGGAAGAACCACCGACGACGACAACTTTCTTGCCTGCAAGCAGCATGAGAATTCCTTATCGCGTGAGATCAGACGGGCTGGTATCGCGTGCCGATGCCGGCCTTGCTTTGGCCGAGCCCGGGCAATTCCCAGACGCCCGCACCGGCCGGATTGATGTCGGCGGCGATATCGACGTCGATCAGATAGGGCTTGTTGGCGACGATGCCCTTGCGGATGGCCTCACCGATGTCGCCGGCACGATCGACCCGCACACCCTCGACGCCGCAGGCGCGCGCCATCGCGGCGAAGTCCGGATTGTAGCGCTCGCCGGTGTTGGGATCGTGGAAGTCGGTCGCGAGCTCGCGGCCACCGAGATAGCCGCGCTGCAGCCCGCGGATCGAGGCATAGGCGTAGTTGTTCCAGACCACCCAGACCACCGGCAGGTTATATTCCACCGCCGTGCCCAGCACATTGGCGTGCATAAAGAACGCGCCGTCGCCGCACACCGAGACGCAGGGGCGATCGGGCGCGGCAAATTTCGCGCCCATCACGCCGGCCACGCCAAAGCCCATCGGGCCGAAACCCATCGAGCCGATCAGCGAATCCGGCCGCCGCGGCTTGCAGAAGCCGAGCAGCCAGTTGTGGTGCACGCCGATGTCGCTGACGAGGATCGCATCCTCCGGCAGCGCCTTGTCGATTTCGAGCGCGGCGCGCTGCGGATTGATCGGCGTGGTGTCGTCGGAAAAGCCGGGGGCGACGAACTTGTCCCATTCCTTGCGATAGCCGTCGATCTGCAAGAGCCATTTCTTGCGCGCGTCCAGCTTCTTCGAGAGATCGCCGCGGCGATCGAGTTCGGCATGCACCTGCCGCAGGAAGGTACGCACGTCGGCCATCAAGCCGAGCGCTACAGGATAGTTGCGGCCGATCTCCTCGGGATCGATGTCGATATGAATCAGCCGCGTCGGCGGTATGGTGAAGGAGTAACCCGGGATCCACGAGCTCGAGGTGCGATCGTCGAACCGCATGCCCATGGCCAATAGCACGTCGGCCTGCCGGGTCGCATGATTGGCCTGATAGTGCCCGGCGCGCGCGACGAGGCCCAGCGCCAGCGGATGGTTGCAGTCGATCGCGCCGAGACCGCTGGCCGACGCCGCCACCGGAATCGGCAGCCGTTCGGCGAGCTTTAAAAGTTCCTCGGCCGCGCCGCCATAGCGCACGCCCTGACCGACGATGATCGCCGGCCGCTCGGCGGAAAGCAGCATATCGACGGCTTTCACCACGCCGTCCGGATCGGCGCCGCAGCGGCTCGAGATATTGGCATTCCATTCGATCGCGTTCGGCGCCTGCTCGGCCGCCGATTCCATGAACACGTCGAAGGGCACATCGAGCACGACAGGACCGGGCCGGCCGGTCGTCATGGTCTTCCAGGCCTGCCGCACCGCCAGCGGCACCATCTCGCCGCGCGTCGGCTGGAACACCTTCTTGCAGATCGTGCGCACGGTGGAAGGGAAATCGGCCTGATGATGCCGGTACATCTCCTGGAACGCGCCGCGGTTGAACTGGCTGGTCGGCACGTTGCCGGTCACCGCCATGAACGGTACGGAATCGAGAAAGGCATTCGCAAGCGAGATCGGCAGGTTCGCCGAGCCGGGGCCGCAAGAGGTGAACGTCGCCGTCGGCCGTCCCGACACGCGGTAATAAACGTCGGCCATGAAGCCGGCGACACTCTCGTGATGCACCGAGATGGTCTTGATGTCGTGGGAGCGCTCGTACAGCGCGTCGATGAACTGGATGTTGCCGTGGCCGCACAGGCCGAATACCTGCGGCACCTTCTCCTGGATCAGATAGTCGACAATGACCTGGGCGCCGTTGAGCATGTTACGCGACATCGATCACTCTCTCCCTGCAGCCCAATTCGCCCCCGCGTCTTCGCGCGCGGTGCGGCCAGCGAACCGGACCCTATTTCTCATATTACTGTACGTCAATTGCTATTGTGGTATGTTTCTAGTGCGTCCTCGCTCGCTGCCCAGCGCTGTTGCCGGGCGAGGCCCGCCTGCTAGAGTTCGTCTCGCCCATCTGGAGAACTGATTCCCGTGAAACCGCGCGCCAAGTCGAAGACGAGCGACAAGGAGGCAACCCCTCGCAAGATCTCGATCGCAAGGCTGATGCCGTCGAGCGAACCCAACATCGACGACGAAGCCGAGGAGCGCGCGCGCGGCGGCGTGCAGTCGCTCGGCCGCGCATTTTCCATCCTTGAAGAGGTCGCGCGTCACCGCGAGGGCATTGGCCTTGCCGATCTCAGCAAGCTGGTCGGCCTGCACAATTCCACCACCTTCCATCTCGCCAAGACGCTGGTCTCGCTCGGCTATCTCCGGCAGGAGCGCGATTCCAAACGCTACCGCGTCGGCCGGCCGTTGTTTGCGCTGGCGGCGAGCGCCCTCGACGAAATCGAGATGGTCAATTTGGCTACGCCGATCCTCGAAGACCTCTCCCGCGAGACTGGCGAAAGCGGGCATTTCGCCGTGCGCATGGGCGATGCGGTTGTTGTCATCGCCCGCACCAGCGGGGCCGGCGCGTTCCAACTCACCGACCGCGTCGGCGTGGTGCGCCCGGCGCACTGCACTGCGCTCGGCAAGATCATGCTGGCCTCGCTGCGCCCCGATCAGTTGAAGCGCTTTCTCGAACGGGTCGAGCTGAAGCCGTCGACGAAAAAGTCGATCACCGATCCCGCCGTGTTGTTGCGCGAGATCGCGGAAATCCGCCGCAGTGCGATCGCCTTCGACGACGGCGAATACAATGCGGAAGTGCGCTGCGTTGCCGTGCCGGTCTATCATTTCACCGGCGAGGTGATCGGCGCGCTCGGCATTTCCGGTCCGATCTGGCGCATGACCGACCAGGTGATGCAGAGCCGCGCCAAACTGGTGCAATCGGCTGCCAGCCGGCTGTCGATCGAATTCGGCGCCCGCGATCTCGCCAAATCCTCCTGATTTCCTCGTTCTGAATTGCCTCTGTGCGCGCTTCTGCGCGGCCACGACGCATTTGGCGTTGACAGGACGGACTGCGTCCGGAAATATCCTACAATAATAAAAGAACGTCTCTCACATTGTCGCATATGCGGGCGGAAGAGAGAACGTCGCGATGTGCTTTCGGGGAGGAGATCAGCAAATGACCCGCTACAGCCGACGTACTCTGTTGAAGAGCGGAGCCGCCTTCGCCGCCGCCTCGACACTCGGATTTCCATCCGTCGTCAGCGCGCAGGCCGCGCGGATAAAAATTGGACATCTGGTGCCGCTGACCGGCTTTCTCGGCGCGATCGGCAGCTACGCGCAGCTCGGCGTCAAGATGGCAGCGGAAGAAATCAACGCCTCCGGCGGCATCATGGGCAGGCAGATCGACCTGATGTCGGAAGACTCGGTCAATCCTGCCACCGCCTCCACCAAGGCCCAGCGCATGATCGAGCAGGACGGCGCGGCGCTCTTGCTCGGCGAAATCTCCTCCGCCTCGTCGCTGACCATCATGCAGGTCGCCGAACGCAACAAGAAAGTGTTCTTCTCGACCGGCGCGCGCTCGGACGCGCTGCGCGGCAAGGACTGCAACCGCTATTCCTTCCACTGCGACATCCCGAACACGGTGATGGTCAACGCGGTCGGCACCGCGCTTCTGCAGAAGGGCCTGGTGAAGGGCAAGAAGTTCGTGACGCTGACGGCCGACTACATTTTCGGCCACGACCTCTTGAAGGCCGCCAAAGCCTTCTTCAGCGCCAACGACGCCACGCTGATCGGCGACGAGCTGATCGCGACAGATGTCACCGACTTCAGCCCATATCTGCTGAAGGTGCGGCAGGCCAAGCCCGACGTCGTGTGCTGCAACCTCGCCGGCAACCAGGTCACCAACCTCGTCAAGCAATACGCCGAGTTCGGCTTCCCCTATCCGCTGGTCGGATTCAACCTCAACACCGGCGACGCCTGGGCGATGGGCGAAGGCAATCTTTCCGGCACCTGGCCAACGGTCTGGTATCACACGCTCGACAATCCGGCCTCAAAAGCCTTCGTCGAGGCCTTCAGCAAGAAATACGGCAAGCCGCCGGAGAACCATGCCTGGATCGAATACATCACGCTGAAAATGATCGCGCAGGCGATCAACGAGACCAAGTCGACCGAGAGCGACGCGCTGATCGGCCATTTCGAGAAGCAGACGCAGTTCGACATCATGAAGGCGCGCAAGGCCTATTTCCGCTCGTGGGACCATCAGCTCGTCCAGGAGGCCTATCCGTTCACAGTGAAGCCGAAGGGCGAGATGAAGGACAAGTGGGACATGCTGGTGCTCGGCGAGGCCGTTCCGGCCGCCGGCGCTGACCTTGAATCGATCTACCCGACGAAGACGCAAAATCCCTGCAACATGAAGGCGTAGAAGCTCGATTTGGGCGTCGGGCACACTGGCGTTGCGGCGCCGGCATGGATCGGCCGGCGCCGTCTCTTTTTCAAGGCACGTGTTGAGATCGCGGATCGCAGATGCAGTTCGGATTCCTGCTTGAACAGGTGGTGAATGGCCTGGTGCTCGGGGGCTATTACCTCCTGATCGCGCTCGGGCTATCGCTGATCTTCAGCGTCGGCGGCATCGTCAATCTCGCGCATGGCGCGTTCTATGCGCTCGGCGCCTATATCTCCGTCGAGATCACGAAATATCTCGGCTTCGGTTCGGCCGTGGTGCTGTCGCCGGTCGCCGTCGCGCTGCTCGGCATTCTCTTTGAGCGGTTCGTCCTGCGAAGGTTCTACAGCGCCGATCCGATCCTGAGCCTGCTCGTGACATTCGCCCTCGCGATGGTGACCGAGCAGGCGATCCGCATCATCTGGGGCGCGCCGCCGATCTCGGCCGCGATCCCGCAGGTCTTTCGCGGCTCGGTGTTTCTCGGCGACTTCCTGTTCTCGCGCTATCGCCTGCTGATCCTCGCTGTCGTCGCCGCCGTCCTGCTCGGCGTCTGGCTCTTGCTGCACAAGACCTCGTTCGGCCGCGTGGTGCGCGCCGGCATCCAGCGGCCGGACATGGTGGCAGCGCTCGGCATCCGCCTGCAGCCCTACATGACCGCGATCGTGATGCTCGGCGTCGGCATGGCAGCCCTCGGCGGCGCGTTCTTTGCGCCGATCACGATCGTGCATCCGGCGATGGGCGCGGAGATCATCACGGTTGCCTTTGTCGTCGTGGTGATCGGCGGTCTCGGCAGCTTCTGGGGCGTCGTGATATCAGCCCTGCTCGTCGGTGTCGTCAGAGGCATCACCATCCATTTCGCGCCGGCCGCCGGCGAAGCCTCGATCTACGTGCTGATGTTCCTGGTGCTAATGGTGCGGCCGCGCGGCCTGCTCGGCGAACGGATCGAGAAGTTCGAATGAAAACCACGTTCGCCAAATATCGCCCGCTGCTAACAGCCACCCTCGCCGTCATCGCGTTGCCGTTCGGCCTTTACCTGCTCGGTCTTTCGCTGAACACCGGCACCACGGTGGTGGCGCTCGCGATTGCCGCGATGGGGCTCAACCTCTGCATCGGCTATACCGGCCTGGTCTCGTTCGGCCACGGTGCCTGGTTTGGCATCGGCGCCTATGCGGCGGGTCTGATCCAGCGCAACTGGTTCGGTGGCGATATCTTTCTGCCGCTCGCGCTGGCGGCGATCGCGGTCGCGGTGATCGCGACCTTCGTCGGTTTCGTCATCCTGCGCCGGCGCGGCGTCTATTTCTCGCTGCTGACGCTGGCGCTGTCGGCGCTGACCTACACCATTGCCTTCCGCTGGACGGCAGTGACCGGCGGCGAGGACGGCCTCGGTGGCCTAAAGCGCGGCAGCATCGGTCCATTCAGCCTCGACCATGCGCTGAACTATTACATCGCCGTCTCGGTACTCTGTCTCGGCGTGCTCTATCTCCTGCTGCGGCTCGTGCGCTCGCCGTTCGGCCACGTGCTGATGGCGATCCGCGAAAACCAGTTGCGCGCCACATTCCAGGGCTATCCGGTCGAACGCTACAAGCTCGGCGTCTTCGTGATTTCGGCAGTCGTGACCGGCTTTGCCGGCGGGTTGATCGGCTTTCAGAACTATCTCGTATCGGCCGAAGCGGTTTCGGTGCCGTTCTCCGGCGAGCTGCTCGCGATCGTCGTGATCGGCGGCATGCGCAGCATGCTGGGGCCGGCGATCGGCGCGCTGTTCTTCATCCTGTTCCGCGAATTGTTCTCGATCTGGACGGCGAACTGGCTGCTCTGGTTCGGCCTCGTCTTCGTGGCCTTCGTGTTGTATTCGCCGGGCGGCCTCGTCGGCATCTGGGCGACACTGGTAAAGCGCTGGCGGCCGCCGCCGGAAGAGGCCGCCGCCATGAGCAGGCGAAAAATCTACCAAGGCCCGCCGTTGCCGGCTTTCCTGCAGCCGAAGGCACTCAAGGGCACCGTGCTCGACGTGCGCGGCGTTTCAAAAACATTCGGCGGCATTCGCGCCGTGACCGATGCAAGCGTGACCGTCGGCGCCGGTGAAATCCATGCGCTGATCGGGCCAAACGGCGCGGGAAAGACCACGCTGTTCAATCTGGTCTCCGGCCTCTACCCAACGGACAGCGGCACCATCAGGCTGAACGGCCGCGAGATCCAGGGCGTGCCGTCGGAGGCGATCTGCCATCGGGGGCTGGCGCGCTCGTTCCAGATCACCAATTTGTTCAAGGGTCTTTCGATCTACGAAAACCTGCGCCTGTCGCTGCAGGCGCAGAGCCAAGGCCGCTTCAACCTCTGGCGCGACATCGACCACTACAGGGATATCCACGCCGAGACCGCGGAGCTCATAAAGTTCCTCGGGCTGCAAGGTATCGAGACCATCGAAGGCGGCGAGCTCTCCTATGGCGGGCAGCGGCTGGTCGACCTCGGCATCGCGCTCGGCTCCAAGCCGCAGGTGTTGTTGCTCGATGAGCCGCTGGCCGGCCTTGCTGCCGCCGAGCGCGAGCGCGTCGCAAACCTCGTCAAGAACATCGCAATCAATATTCCGGTCCTGATCGTCGAGCACGACATCGACCGCGTGCTCGGCTTCTCCCGAACGGTCACCGTGATGAACCAGGGCGAAGTGCTGATGACCGATACGCCCGAGGCGGTGCGCGCCGACCGCAGGGTGCAAGAGATCTATACCGGCACCGGCGTCCCCGAGGTGGAGCACATCGCGGGCGAGCATGCCCGCGCGAGCGCCGTCCCAATCCTGCGCTTCGATCGCGTCAACACGTTCTACGGCAAGAGCCATATCCTGCACGACGCCACGCTCGATGTGCGCGAGGGCGAGATCGTCGCCCTGCTCGGCCGCAACGGCGCCGGCAAGTCAACACTATTGAAGACGCTCGCCGGCCTCGTGCCGCTGTCATCGGGCACCATCGAATATGCCGGCGCCGACATTTCCCGCCTGCCGGCGCCAGAGATTGCGCGCGCCGGCATCGGCTATGTGCCGCAGGGCCGCGGCCTGTTCGCCGGCATGACGGTCAAGGAAAATCTCGCGCTCGGGCGTCTCGCCCGCAAGACCGACGGCAGCAGCGGCGTGGTGTGGGACGAGGCGCAGGTCTTCGACTATTTCCCGCGGCTGAAGGAGCGCATGGAGGTTGCCGCCGACTATCTCTCCGGCGGCGAGCAGCAGATGGTGGCCGTGGCGCGCGCGATGTCGGGTAACGTCAAGCTCCTGCTGCTCGACGAGCCGTTCGAGGGGCTGGCGCCCGCCGTGATCCTAGAGCTGTTCAAGGTCTTCGATCGACTCCGGCAACACATCTCGATCGTGATCGTCGAGCACAATCTCGATCTGGTGCTGGCGCTCGCCGACCGCGTCTTCGCCCTGGAGCGCGGCGCGGTGTTCCATCAGGGGCCGGCGCAGCCGCTGCTGACCGATCTCGAATACCGCAAGAAGATTTTGTGGCTATAATCTCACCGCGTCATCGCTTGGGGGCGCGATATCACCCCCTCACGATATCTGCCCCCTCACGAAAGCAGCGAATCTTCCTCGGGTCTGGTCCGCCCGATAATCTCGGCGGCACCCTTCTCGAGCAGCTCAAGCCCGACCGCGCGGCCGAGTTCGCGGGGGCGATCTGCCGCGCCAGTCCGCGATGCCTCGATGAAGCTGTCGCCGGCTTCATCGAGCACGGCCGCCGTCAGCGTCATGTCGCGGCCCGAAAGCGTGGCGTGGCCGGCGATCGGCGAGTTGCAGTGGCCGTTCAACACCCACAGCACCTCGCGCTCGGCCTCGGCGCAGAGCCGCGACGAAGCGTCTTCGATCCTCGCGAGGCGGCCGCGCGTGGCCCAGTCCTTCTCGACGCATTCGACCGCGACGATACCCTGCCCCACCGCCGGCAGCATCTCGCGTGCCGAAAAATCATGGATGATACGTGAGGCCATGCCGATACGCTCGAGCCCCGACCTTGCCATGACTAGCGCGTCGGCCGGACCGACCTCTCCGCCATCGGGCAGCCGCTGCTTGTCGCCGCGATCGAGCTTGGCGACGCGGGTGTCGGCCGCACCGCGGAAATGAATCACGGTGGCCTCCGGAAACAGCCGGCGCAGATAGGCGCCGCGGCGCACCGCGTTGGTGCCGATCTTGAAGCCCTTGCCATGCGAAGCGCGAAATACATCGAGCGAAAGCCCCGGCCGCAGCACCAGCGCGTCATTGGCCGCGTCGCGCGGCAGCGTCGCGGCGATGACGAGGCCCGGCGTCTCCTCATTGCCGGGAACATCCTTCAGCGAATGCATCGCCGCCTGCAGCTCTCCGCGTCGCATCGCCTCGCGAATTTCGGCGACGAAGGCGCCGCCCTTGCCGCCATGGCGCAGCAGCTTGCTGGCCTGATCCTGGTCGCCGCGGGTTTCGAACTTGACGATCTCGACGCCGAGCGCGGGATCGGACGCGCGCAACAACCGCGCGATCGCTTCGGTCTGCGCCAGCGCCATCGCGCTCTTGCGCGTGCCGATCTTCAAGGTCTGTCCCGACACGAGGTCTCCGTTCGAAGGCGGTCACTGCCAATGTTTGGAGCCTAGGGGATAGAGCAAGCGGCCAGTCAGAACAACGGCTTTGGCCATCGGTCAGCGTGAACCGGCCACTGTCGAACAAAGCCGCTTCAAGGTCCCCGCAGACGGGCAGCCATTCCCAAAACGCGGATTGTGCAACGCACCAAAATCAATAGAGTGCCCGCCTGCAAGAGGGTTTTTCCAGTTTGTCCGACACCAGTGCCAATGTCGTGGCCGCTTCCGGCCACCGCCCGATGGGCTTTCCCGAATTCGTGATCGTGATCGCGTCGATCATGGCGCTGAATCCGATTGCGATGGACATGATGCTGCCGGCGCTGCCGGACATCGCGTCCGCCTTCCACATCACTTCAGTCAACCGGCCGCAGATGGTGCTGTCGATCTTTCTGGTCGGTTTCGGCGTCGGCCAATTTGTGATGGGCCCACTGTCCGACCGGTTCGGGCGACGGCCGGTCCTGCTCGGCGGCATGGCCGTCTATTGCGCCGCCAGCCTGCTCGCGATTGCGGCTCCCTCGTTCGAGACGCTGCTGCTGGCGCGCGCGTTGCAAGGCCTCAGCACCTCGGCCACGCGCGTCATCGCTACCTCGATCGTTCGCGATTGCTACGCCGGGCGGCGCATGGCGAGCGTGATGTCGCTGGCGATGATGGTGTTCATCGCCGTGCCGGTCGTAGCCCCGGCATTCGGCCAGGCCGTGCTGCTGCTGACGCAATGGCGCGGCATCTTCATCGTGCTGATGCTCTATGGCGTGGTGGCGCTGGTCTGGAGCGCGCTTCGCATGCCGGAGACGTTGCCGGTGGCCAGTCGCAGATCGCTCGCGGTCGGCGAGGTGCTTGATGCCTTCCGCCAGACCGTCACCAACCGGCAAACGCTGGGTTACGCGCTGGTTGCCGGCGGCACATTGGGTTCGCTGTTCGCCTTCGTGTTCATCTCGCAGCAGGTGTTCACCGGCATCTACCAGCTCGGGCATTACTTCCCTCTGGCGTTTGCCGGCGTTGCCGTCGGAACAGCCATCGCCGGCTTCGTCAATTCCCGCCTTGTCGGCCGCCTCGGCATGCGCGTGATCTCCCACGCAGCGCTGATCGGCTTCGTGGTGATCGCCGCGACCATGCTGGCGGCGGCGAAACTGCAGATGCTGCCCCTACCGCTGTTCATGGTGCTCTCGGTATCGATGATGTTTGCGTTCGGGCTGATGATCGCCAATTTCACCGCGCTCGCCATGGAGCCGCAGGGCCATATCGCCGGCACCGCCGCGTCGCTGTATGGCTCGATCACCACTCTGCTCGGCATCGGTGTCGGCGCCACCATCGGCCAGGACTACGACGGCACGCTGGTGCCGTTCGCAACCGGCTTCCTGCTCTGCACGCTGGCCGCGCTTGCGGTGGTGCTGGTGGTGGAGAAGGGCCGGCTGTTCAGGCCCCACGGCATCAAGATGTGATGGTCCGATTGCGTGTGCTGACATAACAGCGCCGCCTTCGTTCCGTCACGACCGCATGGCTGATCTCCGCTGACGGCTGGGCGTGGTCCGGCGAAGCTGATAACAATTCCGCAACTCACGTCGCGTTTGGGAAATCGGAAGATGGATAACCGCAGCAACATCTGGCGTGGCGTCGATACGATCAAGCCGCGATTCACCGCCTTGAGCGACCGGGTCTGGGCGATACCCGAGGTCTGCTACACCGAGGCGCGATCGTGCGCCGAACATCTCGCCGAGCTGCGCCATCAGGGTTTCCGCGTCACCGAAAGAGTCGCCGGCATTCCGACCGCGCTGATGGGGGAATGGGGCGATGGCGGGCCCGTGATCGCGTTCCTGGGCGAATATGACGCGCTGCCCGGTCTCAGCCAGGAAGCTGGCGTGGCCGAACCGCGCCCGTTGGAGGCTGGCGGCCACGGCCATGGCTGCGGCCACAACCTGCTCGGTTCGGCCGCCCTGCTTGCCGCCACCGCGGTGAAGGATTGGCTTGCCGAGCACAAAGTGCCGGGGCGCGTGCGCTATTACGGCTGTCCCGCCGAGGAAGGCGGCGCCGCGAAGACCTTCATGGTGCGCGATGGCGCCTTCGACGACGCCGATATCGCCATTACCTGGCACCCCCATAGTTTCTGGGAGGTGGTGGTCACCCCTTCGCTCGCCAACACGCGCGCCGATTTCATCTTCACCGGGCGCACCTCGCATGCGGCGGCCTCGCCGCATCTCGGCCGCAGCGCGCTCGATGCGGTCGAATTGATGAATGTCGGCGTGAATTACATGCGCGAACACATGCCGAGCGATGCCCGCGTTCATTACGCCCTGCTCGACGCCGGCGGCATCGCGCCCAACGTGGTGCAGGCCCATGCGCGCGTGCGCTATTCGATCCGCGCCCGCGACCTGCCTGGCATGAACGAGCTGGTCGAACGCGTGCACAAGATCGCGCAAGGCGCGGCGTTGATGACCGAGACGCGCGTGGAGATGCGGATCATTTCCGCCGTTTCCAACCTGTTGCCCAACACGCCGCTCGAACAGGCGCTCCATGCCATCATGGAAGAGCTCGGCCCGCCGCATTTCGACGACGCCGACAAGGATTTCGCGCAGAAAATCCGCTCGACGCTGACCGAGAAGGACATCGCCACCATCTATCATACGATCGGCATGGAGCCGACCGACCGGCCGCTGGCCGATTTCATCGTGCCGCTGGAGGCCAAGCGCAACCCGCTGATCGGATCGACCGATGTTGGCGACGTGAGCTGGGTGGTGCCGACCGTTCAGGTTCACGCCCCGACCATTGCCATCGGCACCCCCTTGCACACCTGGCAGGTGGTGGCGCAGGGCAAGAGCCCGCATGCCCACAAGGCCATGGTGCAGGCCGCCAAGGCGATGGCGGGGCTCGGCGTCAGGGCGCTGACGGAACCGGAGCTGATCGCCGCCGCCAAGGCTGACCTGAAGCGGCGCACGTCCCGCACCCCCTATGTCAGCCCGCTGCCGGACAGCGTTGCGCCGCCGCTGGACATGTCGCTGACCTGACCCTGATCTGATCCTGTCCTGACCCTGTCCTGACTTGGCCCGGCCGATCCGGCGAACAAATTTTTTGCAGTGCAAAGCGCAATTTTGCGCGCTTTGACGCGGCAGGACCGCCGGAATGCCAACGCGATGTGCGCCGCAACGCGGTTTCTGCCCAAGCAGAAATCATTGGCCACTTCCATGCTGCCAATTGTTGACAGGTGGACATTGACCTCCGGAGCATTTGGTGTGCCATCTTATCCCGGGACACCTGACGCTGCCGCCCGGCGGCGCGCCGCACAACGCCAAAACCAGACGGGGACAACGATGCTGGACACCGAACTGCGGACCATGATCAATGAGGTGAAGGACGGCCGCATGGATCGCCGCGCCTTCGTTCAGCGGATGCTTGCCTTCGGTCTCACCGCGCCGATGGCGACGCAGATCCTCGCGGTCGGCGGTGTGGCCATGGCGCAGAGCCCCGCGCCCTACAAGCCGACCAAGCGCGGCGGCGGCGGTCCGCTGAAGCTCTTGTGGTGGCAGGGAGCGACCTTGCTCAATCCGCATTTTGCCACCGGCACCAAGGACCAGGACGGTTCGCGCCTGTTCTACGAGCCGCTCGCGAGTTGGGACGCCGACGGCAACCTCTGCCCGATTCTCGCTGCGGAAATCCCGTCGATTCAAAACGGCGGTCTCGCTGCCGACGGCAAGTCGGTGACCTGGAAGCTCAAGCCCGGCGTCAAATGGCACGATGGCAAGCCTTTCACCGCCGACGACGTCGTGTTCAACTGGGAATACGCCCGCGACCCCGCCACCGCGGCGCTGACCATCGGCGTCTACCAGGACATCACCGTCGAAAAAATCGATGACCTCACCGTCCGCGTCCTGTTCAAGAATCCGACCCCGTTCTGGGCCGATGCCTTCGTCGCCGTGGTCGGCTGCATCCTGCCCAAGCATCTGTTTGCCGAATACAAGGGCGCCAAATCCCGCGAGGCGCCGAACAATCTGAAGCCGGTCGGCACCGGTCCCTACAAGTTCGTCGAGTTCAAGCCGGGCGACCTGGTGCGCGGCGAAATCAATCCCGACTACCACATGCCGAACCGTCCCTACTTCGATACGATCGAGATCAAGGGCGGCGGCGATGCCGTCTCGGCGGCGCGCGCGGTGATCCAGACCGGCGAGTATGACTATGCCTGGAACATGCAGGTGGAGGACGAGGTCCTGCTGCGCCTGGAGAAGGGCGGCAAGGGCAAGACCGTCTATTCGACCGGCGGCGACATCGAATTCATTGCGCTGAACTTCACCGATCCCAACACCGAGATCGACGGCGAACGTTCGTCGATCAAGACCAAGCATCCGCTGCTGTCCGATCCGGCCGTTCGCAAGGCGCTGGCGCTGCTCGTCGATCGCGATGGCATTCAAAAGCACATCTACGGTCGCGCCGGACGCACCACGGCCAACTTCCTCAACGGTCCCGAACAATTCGTCTCCAAGAACACGAAATGGGAGTTCAGCGTCGAGAAAGCGGTTCAGGTGCTGGAGGAAGCTGGATGGAAGGCTGGGGCTGACGGAATTCGTGAGAAGGACGGCAAGAAGCTGAAACTCCTGTACCAGACCTCGATCAACGGCCCGCGGCAGAAAACCCAGGCGATCGTCAAGCAGGCCTGCCGGAAGGCCGGCATCGACATCGAACTGAAATCGGTGGTGGCCTCGGTGTTCTTCTCCTCCGACGTCGCCAATCCCGACACCTATTCCAAGTTCTACGCCGACATCGAGATGTTCCAGATTCCGATGACGCAGCCCGACCCGGCGCAGCACATGCGGCGCTTTCATTCGCGCTTCGTGGCCACCAAGGAAAACAAGTGGCAGGGCCGGAATTTCCCGCGCTGGGTCAACCAGGAGTTCGACGCGGCGATCGATGCGGCCGAGGCTGAAACCGATCCGGTCAAGCGTGCGGCACTCTATATCAAGGCCAACGACATCATGTGGCAGGACACGGTGACGATCGCCGTGCAGCACCGCCTTAAGGTCGGCGCGGCAGTCAACTCGCTGCGCCCGGTGCTCAGCGGCTGGACCAACGACACCGACAATATCCAGGACTGGTATCGAGAGGCCTGAAAGCCGGCATAGGCGGGGTCGTCCCTCATGCGGCAGTATATCCTGCGTCGCCTGCTGATCGCAGTGCCGAGCCTGCTCGGCATTTCGCTCGTGCTGTTCACGGTGCTTGCGCTGGCGCCCGGCGATCCGTTCGCGGAGCTCGTGACCAATCCAAACGTGCCGCCCGAAGTGGCAGCGGCGCTTCGGACCAAGTTCGGCCTCGACGATCCGGTCTATGTCCGCTACCTGCGCTGGCTCGCGGCGATGGCGCAGGGCGACTGGGGCTTTTCCTTTGTCAGCCGGATGAACGTCGATACGCTGATCCTGCAGCGCCTGCCGACCACGCTTTACGTGATCGGCTCGGCGCAAATACTGGCGCTGCTGATCGCCATACCGGTCGGCGTCTTCGCCGCCACCCGGCCCTATTCGATCTTCGACCAGATCGCCAACACGCTCGCTTTCATCGGCTTTTCGTTGCCGACCTTCTTTACCGGCCTTTTGTTCATCCTGGTGTTTTCGATCACGCTGGACTGGCTGCCGTTCGTCTATACCACCGACATCAAGGCGACCGGCTTCCGTTGGGTAATCGAACAAGTGCGGCAGGCCATCATGCCGGTGATGGTGCTCGGCCTGTTCCAGGCGGCCTCCATGACACGCTTCGTGCGCTCCGCCATGCTGGATGTGATCCGTCTCGACTACGTCACCACCGCCCGCGCCAAAGGTCTCGGGCAAGCAAGGGTGATCGTCAAGCACGCGATGCGCAACGCGATGATCCCGGTCGTCACCCTGGTCGCGCTGCAGATGCCGGCCGTATTCGGCGGCGCCATCGTCACCGAGCAGATTTTTCGCATTCCCGGCATCGGCTCGCTGCTGATCTCATCGATTCTCTCCAACGACACGCCGGTCGTAATGGCCGTGACCTTCGTGTTCGCCTGTCTTGTGGTGCTGTTCAACCTGATCGCGGATGTCCTGTATGGCTGGCTTGACCCTCGCATCTCCTTCCGTTGAGCGGCGCACCTATTCGCCGTGGCGGGAGACTTGGCGGCGCTATCGCCGCCACCGGCTCGCCGTGGTCAGCGCATTCCTGCTGCTCGCCCTGATCGCGGCGGTGGTGTTCGGCCCCTTCGTCTGGCGCGTCAGCATCAACGACATCGACTTCACCTCCCGCCTCGAAGGCCCCTCGCTCGCCCATCCCTTCGGCACCGACGACCTCGGGCAGGACATTCTCGCCCGCATGATCTACGGCGGACGGATATCGCTCGCGGTCGGCCTTGCCGCCATGGCGGTCGCCGTCCTCGTCGGCACGCTGATCGGGGCGCTTGCCGGCATGTCGCGCGGCGCGCTGGGCCATGCGCTGATGTGGCTCACCGACCTGTTCCTTTCGCTGCCGCAACTGCCGCTGCTGCTGCTTCTCATCTATCTGTTCCGCGACGGGCTGAAGGCCGTGTTCGGCCCCGAGGGCGGTATTTTCATTCTCATCGTGCTCGTCATCGGCGGGCTACGCTGGATGCCGGTCGCCCGCCTGGTGCGCGCGCAATTCCT
The DNA here is from genome assembly GCF_013114835.1 of Bradyrhizobium archetypum. Taxonomy (GTDB): domain Bacteria; phylum Pseudomonadota; class Alphaproteobacteria; order Rhizobiales; family Xanthobacteraceae; genus Bradyrhizobium; species Bradyrhizobium archetypum. Next base: position 947,793 of record NZ_JAAVLW010000001.1, read on the forward strand.
GTCGCTGCGCGAGAAGGAATTCGTCGAGGCCGCGCGCGCGCTCGGCGCCAGCCCGTTGCGGCAGGTCGTGCGGCACATCCTGCCCAACGCCGTCGGACCGGTGATCATCGCGGGCACCATCGACGTGGCGGCGGCGATCATCGCGGAATCGACCCTGTCGTTTCTCGGCCTTGGCTTCCCGCCTGATACCCCGACCTGGGGACGGCTATTGTTCGACGCCAAGGACTATCTCGACATCGCAGCGCACTGGGCGATGTTTCCGGGCGGCGCCATCTTCATCGCGGTCGTCGCGATCAATTTCATCGGCGACGGCCTGCGCGATGCGCTCGACGCGCGGCGGGTGATCTGATGGCCCCATTGCTCGAAATCAAGGGCCTCAAGACCCACTTCGCCACCGACGACGGCATGGTCCAGGCGGTCGACGGCGTCGACATCACGCTTCAAAAGGGCGAGACGCTGTGCGTAGTCGGCGAGTCCGGCTGCGGCAAGACTGTCACCGCGATGTCGATCCTGAAGCTCATCGCGATGCCGCCGGGCCGTATCGTCGCAGGCCAGATCATGTTCGAGGGCCGCGATCTCGTGCCACTGACCAGCCGCGAGCTCGACGATGTCAGGGCCAAGGACATCGGCTTTATCTTCCAGGAGCCGATGACCTCGCTCAACCCGGTGCTGACGGTCGGCGAGCAGATCGCCGAAAGCCTGCGCCGCCACGAAGGTCTCTCGCACAAGCACGCGCTGGCCCGCACCGTGGAAATGCTGAAGCTGGTGCAGATTCCCAACGCGGCAGCGCGCGTGCATGACTATCCGCACCAGTTCTCGGGCGGCATGCGCCAGCGCGTCATGATCGCGATGGCGCTGGCCTGCAAGCCCAAGCTTGTCATCGCCGACGAGCCGACCACCGCGCTCGACGTGACCATACAGGCCCAGATCCTCGACCTGCTGCAGGATATGAAGGACCGCTTCGGCATGGCCGTCATGCTGATCACCCACGCGATGGGCGTGGTAGCGGAAACCGCGCAGCGCGTCGTGGTGATGTATGCCGGCAAGGTGGTGGAAGAGGCCGATGTCGAAAGCCTGTTCGACAGCCCGCGCCATCCCTATACGCAGGGCCTGATCCGCTCGATCCCGCGCATCGACCTCGATGCCGCGCACAAGACCCGGCTGGAGGCGATCGGCGGCTCGGTGCCGATCCTGATCAATCCCGCCCCCGGCTGCCGCTTCGCGCCGCGCTGCCGCTTCGCCTTTGGTCGTTGCGCCGAACAGGAACCGGTTCTGCGCGAGGTCGCACCGGGCCATCGCATGGCCTGCCACCTTGGCGACACGCAAGGAGGGACACCGTGAGCGAACCCCTGCTGAGCGTCAGCGGCCTGAAAAAGCATTTTCCGGTCAAGGGTGGGTTATTGTCGCGCGAGGTCGCGCGCGTTCACGCGGTGGACGGCGTATCTTTCGTGGTCAATCGCGGCGAAACGCTCGGACTGGTCGGCGAGTCCGGTTGCGGCAAGTCCACCACCGCGCGCTGCGTGCTGCGCCTCGTCGAACCCAGCGAAGGCGAGATCGTCTTCGACGGACGCGATGTGCGCGGCCTTTCCGGCGGCGACCTGCGCGCCATGCGGCGCAACATGCAGATCGTCTTCCAGGACCCCTTTGCCTCGCTCAATCCGCGCATGACGGTCGGCGCGATCCTGGGCGAACCCTTCACCATCCATGACCTCGCCGGCTCGGCCAGCGAGCGCGAGGACCGCGTGGCGAGCCTGCTCGTCAAGGTCGGACTGAAGGCCGAGCACATGCGTCGCTACCCGCATGAATTTTCCGGTGGCCAGCGCCAGCGCATCGTGATCGCGCGGGCGCTTGCGGTAGAGCCCAAGTTCATCGTCTGCGACGAGCCGGTTTCCGCGCTCGACGTGTCCATCCAGGCGCAGGTGATCAACCTGTTGGAGGATCTGCAGGCCGAGCTCAACCTGACTTATCTGTTCGTCGCCCACGATCTCTCGGTGGTCGAGCATATTTCCGACCGCGTGGCGGTGATGTATCTCGGCCGCATCGTCGAGCTGGCGAGCGCGAGCGACCTCTACCGGCATCCCCGGCATCCCTATACCCAGGCGCTGCTCTCCGCGGTGCCGGTGCCGGATCCGAAGATCAAGCGCAAGCGGATCCGCCTTCAGGGCGACGTGCCAAGCCCGATGAACCCGCCGCGCGGCTGTCACTTTCATACCCGTTGTCCGATCGCCGAGCCGCGTTGCCGGGAGAGCGCCCCTGAACTGAAACAGGGCAGCGACGGACATTTCGTGGCATGCCACCTGGCCTGACGCAGCGCCTATTTGCGGCAGCGCCACCACAGGCCCGGCGCGTTAGCGCTCACGAACTCATGACAATGTGGAGATTCAAATACGGCCCCGCCCCGGCAGCGGTTGAACCGTTCTGCCGGGGCGGAGCCGAAAATCGGATCGTGGCGTTAGCGCGAAACGCCGTTTTTGCGGATCAGGTCCGAAAGCTGGGACAACAGCTCCCGAAGCCGGGCATTCTCCTCGATCAGCGCGTTGACTTCGTCGGCATGTTCGTCGCGGCGCAGGGCCGGCTCATCCCCGCTAAGAGCATTCTCGAGCAGTGAAAAGGCGTCGTCGGTCGGTTCTGCAACCCAAAATGAAGGTTCTGCGCGGCGATCTCGCTGATTAAGCTGCGGATGGTCTACTCGCATGATTGATACTCCAATTTAAAAAGCGGAACGGCCCCCAGTCGCTGTCGCGCGCGGAGAATGATGTGAGTCGGCCGGCAAATTTGCGACTAAAATTGGAATCGCGCGAAGACGACCCCGGCGCTAAAGCGGCGTGATTGCGGCAAGTCGTAAAGCCCGGCGCGGGACGAAACTGCAGCCTGCGCGTGCGATTTAAAGGAATGTAACCAATTGATAGAGCGCATAAAGGACTTCCAGGCCCATGAGAACGAGCGCTGCGATCATCAGATAATAACCAAAATGCATTGCGGGTCTTGCAACCAATACCTCTTGCGGCCCGTGCGGAATCGCGCCAGGCCGTAAACCAAACTCGAAACGCGCGCAGAAGGGACGAGCTTCCGGCGAAACCAGACGTCGGCAACTAGAAATGAAAAGGCCTCCGCCGCCGCGGAAGTGTGCTCTTGTCGCGAACCTCTCTTGACCGGAGGTCTCTAGTTCGACGCCAGCTCGCCTGTTCACACACCGTGGAAAATCTTGATTCCCCACAGCACGATGACGATGGCCAACACCAGCGTAGCCGCCGTCAATACACTCTCTAAGGAAGCGACTCTCATACTAACTCTCCGCTTCCCAGCCCCGCTCACGGTCTAGGCGATTCGTTGATTCCCCTGCAATCGCACGATCACAATGCCTTGAACGTTGCTTGGCGGTTGTGTTTTACAGGTCACACATCTGGCTACGGGGGCGCATTTTCCGGCCCGGCAACATCATGCTGCCGGCCGAAATGGAAATGCGCGCTCTTTCAGCGTTTTCGCTTCAAGCGGGGTTATTCGGGCTGGCTTGCCGGAACGTAGGAACCGGTTGCGACCGGCGTGCTTCGCCGCCCTTCGGCTAGCGCCGCCAGGCGATCGTACTCTTCCGCTACTTTGAGCAGACGCCCTTGATCCTTGGCGGCGGTTGCAGCTAGTGCCCTCGTCCGCTCCGCGCGCCGGCGCCAGTGATCCGCATTGGTCAGGAAATCCGTCATCAATCGCCCCTAAAATGTTGGCTCCCCAGCCCGCGCAGACGTTCAGAAAGGCCGGCCATACGTCAAAAATTTGGCCCAATCCGATCTGCCGTGTGACGTGAGCGAAGTGTGGCTTCTCCGCCAGCCACTTCGTCGTTGCCTTTCCGACGCAAATTTGCCCTCGACTCAATGGAATGCTCGTCATTGAGCCCACGACCGGGCCACCTTGTGATCAGGAACTTGTCATGGGTATCGAACATCCGCCGCATCACGGACAGGCCCGCGTCATCCCGTATCGAAACCTCGAACGGGCCAATAACGTCGTACCGCTGCATGAAGCCGGTCACCTGCGTCAGGCGGAAGACACGTCGGATCGGGATGAAAAGCTGCTTGCGGCCTTGTCGCCCCTGCTCGACGAGGTCGACGGACTTCGCGACAGTCAGGCGCAGGTTCAGGACGCCAGCAATATGCGGCGCCTGCTCGAAGAGAATGCCCGGCTTCGAAAGCTTGCCGTCAAGCTGTCGAATCTCCTTGGCGATCTTCCCAAGCAGGGCCGCTCCTCCGATCACGCGTAGGTCGCGCTGACGCTTCCGAACGGACCGAAATCCGCGACGTAGGTCTCCCCTCGCTTCGGCCGCAGCATGCCCGTCAGCGTCCCCGTGCTGATCGTCTGACCCGCCTTCATTCCGATGCCGGTGCGCGAGAGTTCATTGGCGAGCCAGGTCAGCGGCACCATCGGATGATCGAGCGCTTCGCCGGCCGTGCCCTTGCGGCGCAGCGTACCGTTGCAGGTCAACAAAACTTCCTGTGCGGCGATATCGCGCGTCTTCCAGTCGGGAATCGCGGCGCCACAGACGATCATGCCGCTTCCCGCGCCGTCGGCGAGGATCGCCGGCAGCGGCGGAAACGCGGCATCATGGACGAAGCGGCATTCGGCGAGTTCAATTCCCGGATGCAGCGAGACCACCGCCTCGGTGACCTCCGCCACCGTATAGGGCTTCTCGCGCGGCGGCAGATCGACCCCGAGCCGCGCCTGATACTCGACCTCGGGAATTGGGCTGCAGAGTTTGGCGTGCTGGACGCTGACAGGCGATTCCACAATCGGCGCGAACACGCGGCCATAGATCGGCGAGTCCGTGCGCAGCTGGCGCTGCAGCCCCTCTTTCATCGCGGCGATCTTCCAGCCGACGACTTCCCAGCCCAGTTCGTCCGCGACGATGGCGGCGACGCCATAGGCCGTCGCCTTGTCCGGCGGCACCAGCCGTTGATCGAGGCCGCTCTGCGGGCGCCCTTCCCGGCGCAGCGTCGCGAGCAGGCGGGCGAGTTCGCGTTGAAGCGCAATCTCCATGGCCTACCCCTGCACCAGCGCGGCCGCCCGCTGCAACGAAACCGGCGCATCGCCGAGCAAGAGATCGATCGCTTCATTCTCCCATTGCTGCGCCTCAAGATTGGTGGAGGAATGTTCGGCCAGGCGATGCTCGAGCACGAAGCGCGAGAGCAAGAGGCGGCGCGCATCGCCCGCTTCCCTGCCGATGCGCGTGCCTTCGGATGCCAATAGTGCGGCCGTGGTCGCGTGGTAGAGTTTTCCGGCAGCGATCCTGCAGAAGCGCTCATTCTCCGGATCGGCGGCAACCCGTTCGGCGAACCGCATCGCGTCCGCCAGCGCGCCGGAAAGCCGCGTGCGGAACTGACCCGGCATGTCAGCCACGTTCTCCAACTGGCGACCGAGATCGTCACGCAACGCTTCGTGGCCGCGCGCCTTCCCGACCGCGCGCTGGACCGCATCGAGCGCGTTGATGTTGCTGGTGCCTTCCCAGAGCAGCCCGAGATGGGCATCGCGAACGAGCCGTGCGTTTGGCCAGTCTTCGATGTAGCCGTTGCCGCCGCGCGCTTCCATCGCACCCGTGGCGACCGTGACATTGTCCCGGCACGCGCGATATTTTGCGATCGGCGTCAGTAGCCGCAGCACCTTGTCGGACGCCGTCGCCGAGTAGAGCAGCGCCGACAGCGCCTGCTCCGTGGGCACCATCAGCTTGAGCAACTGCCGGCGCATCAGCGGATGGTCGATCACGGCGCGCCCAAACGCGTTGCGATGCCGCGCGGCGACCAACGCCTCGTTGAGGCATCGCCGCATCATGCCGGCCGCGCGCGCCAGATGCGACACCCGGCTCGAATTCACCATCACCAGCATCTGCTTGAGACCCTGATCCAGCTCGCCAAGCTGGTAGGCCGCGGCGCCCTCGAACACGATCTCGCCGCTGGCCATGGTGCGGCTGCCGAGCTTATCCTTCAGGCGCAGGATCCGGTACGAATTCCGCCGTCCGTCGGGAAGAATTTTTGGCATCAGAAACAGGCCGAGGCCGCGCCCACCGGCCACCGCGCCCTCGGGCCGCGCGAGCAGCACCGCCAGTTCGGCGTCAACGTTGGAGCAGAACCACTTTTCGCCCCACAGCTTCCAGTCCTTTCCGTCACGCACCGCCACAAGCTCGCCGGCGCCGACATCGGAGCCGCCGGTCTTCTCCGTCATGAATTGCGCGCACTTCAGCAGCGTTAGGGGATCCTGGCTCCACATCCGCGCAAGATATCGCTCGCGCAGTTCATCCGTCCCGAAGCGGCGCACCAGCTCCGAAGAGCTGTCGGTGAGATTAACGGGGCAAAGCAGGCCGAACTCGGCTTGCGCAAACAGATAGTGAAAGACGTATTTTGCGATTGGCGGCATCGGCGAAGGCCAGCCCAGCACGCCGCCGCGGTTGCACATCGCGTGCATGCCGAACTTTCCAAACGCGATGCTTTCCATCTCCCGATAGGCGGGATGATATTCGACCCACTCCTCGTCGCGGCCATAGCCGTCGCGCGGATGCAGCACCGGCTGATGGCGCTCGGCCTGGTCCGAGAGGTCATGCAGCCGGCCTCCGGCGAGTTCGCCGAGTTCGGCCAGATGCGGCGCAAGATGCGCCAGCAGCGGCGCCTCCATGTAATGGGGCAAGAGATCGCGCAGGCTGCGGTCGGCCGAATAATAGTTCAGCCCGCGACAGGTGGGCGCCAACGCTCCGGAACGGCGGGCCGCCGCGTCGCGGCCGGTCAGATCGGTGTGAATGGTCATGGGCATCTCCATCGGCTCCGCCGGCCTGGTGGACCAGGCCCGGCGGCGATTACCGGCGTATGACCCGGAAAGCGCCCGCGCAAACGACTTCTTGGGTCGGCGGCTTGAGCCAGACTCAACGCCCCCGTTTGCCGCCCGATCCTTTTCCATTAAGCTTTGCGCCATGGCATCACGACGACTTCCTCCACTGCATGCGGTGCGGGCGTTCGAGGCCGCGGCACGGCACTTGTCGATCACCCGGGCAGCCGATGAGCTCAACGTGACGGTCGGCGCGGTGAGCCGGCACGTCCGCGCGCTGGAAGCACGCATGGGGACCGCCCTGTTCCTGCGCGGCTCGCGCGGCCTGGTTCTCACCTCCGCGGGGAAGACTTTTGCAGACTCCGCCCGCGAGGCCCTGGACCGGATTGCCGATGCCGCCGACGGATTGCGGTTGCGGCGTTTCCGGCGCCTCTCGGTCGGGGTCTATGGTTTCTTCGTCTCGCGCTTCCTGCTGCCGATCTGGCCCACGCTGAACGCGGCCTATCCCGAGCTCGAAATCGACCTGCACACCAGCTCCAATCCGCTCGACCTTCTGGCCAGCCGCTTCGACGCGGTGATCGCCGTCTCGGACGGACAGCCGCGCGCCGGGCTCGTCACCCACTCCTTGATGCCGATCGCGACCGTGCCGGTCTGCGCGCCGGCGTTCATGAAGAACGGCCCGGTGGATTTCGCGTCCGTTCCGCTTCTGCATGCGCGGCCGCGCCCAGACGATTGGCGGCGCTGGCTTGATCACGCGCAATTCGCCGATGTGCCCGTGCAGGGCGGCAGCAGCTTCGAAAGCCTCGGCCTGACTATCGAGGCCGCGGCCACCGGCATGGGCGTCGCCATCGCTATCGACGGCCTTCTCGCGCCCGATCTCGCCCGCGGCACTCTGGTCAAGGCCCATCCGGCGGTTCGTCCGACGCGCCGGCAATTCGTGCTCGAATACGAGCAGCGCATGGCGGATGATCCCGCGGTGACCGCTTTCGTCGCCTGGCTGAACGACGCACGCACCGGGCCGTCAAGTCATGCCTCCGCGACCCGGAGCGACGGCGCGCCGGCGTCTGGTGTCCGCCGGAAGTTGCTGACGTGACCGAAGCCCTCACCGGCACGGATCGAGCCGGAAAATCCGAGTTGCGTCCGTAGGTCACTACGCCACACCGCGCGCCAGGAGCCAAGGTGATCTGGTTCACAGATTTTACCGCCCATTAAGCAAGAATGGAGCATGGCAGGAACGAAGTGATTTGCCTCAAATTATCTGAGGCAATGAGGGTTGGGTCATGAGCAAGTTCGAACAACTGCTGCAGCAGGCTGCCCGCGCCGAACGGCTGTCGAAGCGCATTCTCGATACGCTGACGGTAAGCCGGCTTGAGGCCTTCGCGGCCGAATGCCGCGCGCAAGCCGAGGCGTTAACGATTGAGCCGTTAACGATTGAGCCGCAACCATCGCAACAAGTCAGGCCCGCCGCTTGATGGCCGGCGGCGAGGCCGCAACGTGCAATAACTCCGTAGTATATTACGGAGAGGTGATTCGCCTGACGTCTTGCTGAGGAGATTTCAGGAGCGACCATGCTCGAAACCGTTCTTCTGATGGCGACCATTACGATCATCGCTTGCGCCGCGGTGATCCTGGTTTCCGAATTGATCACCCGTGCGCGGCCCCCGGAAGCCGGTGCGCCGCCGCGACGCTGGATGTTCTGAACGGGCAGCGCGCGGCATCACGTCTCCCGCCTCAGAGGCTGCGGGCCTTTCGCCTCAAGGTCAGGGCGCGCACGGCGACCGGGTTGCAGCGGCCACTTGGCCCTGGTGCGCCGGCCACCACTGGGCGATCGCCGCCACAAGGTCATCCCAGATTGCAGAGGGAAGATCGGGCACCGCAATGCGCACGCTATAACGGTGCGTTGTGGGGTTATGGAACCACTCTGTCGCGGCAAAATCGAAGCCGAAGCTTCCCGCATGCTGGATCGGCAGGCCCGCCCGTGCCAGATCGCGGCTCATTTCCGCAGCCGCGCGTTTCGCTGTCGCCTCATCAAGCGGCTGCTGACTGCTGACCGTGACATAGAGGCCGTGAACGAAATGGAGTTCGGCCGTTAGCCCGGAGAGCGCCGTCGCGAAATAGCGACTGGCGCGGCGGCTGTTGCGCAAAATGGCCGCGATCCGCTTGTTCGTCAGCGCGCGATATAGCGGAGTGCCGATGTACGGAGGAAAGTGCGCCGGCACGGCGGCGCCGCCAAGTAGCCGAACGGCATTTCGCGTCTCAGCCGGAAGCTCTCTGATCTTTGATCCGCCGCGAACGTTCTTTGCCCAATCGACGAAAACCACGGAGCCAAGCCGACCGTATTCTGCCCCGAGCGAATCCAGCTTGGTATGGCTACGCACCATGACAACGGGAATAGCCAGCTTGCGAGCATGTCCCAGGACGCGTCGGATACGGCCCGAGCCGCTGGAGAAGCAGGTGGTATCGAAGATCAAGAGATCAGGCACCGCATCCAGCCGGCGCAGCCCCGCTTCAAACGCCGGCGCAGATGCGGACGAATCCAGCAGCAGTTGTGATGGAGCTGATCGCCGGCTGGCCGTCCCGTCTGTGGAGGGGTTCAGCGTGATCATGCGCAAGCGATCGGCATAGCCCTCGATGAACTCCTGTGTCTCACCATAGGAGCCGGGCAGCACCAGAATGTCCGCTGTTCCGATCACGCGGGCAGACGCCAACAGCAGCGCCGAGATCGCGGCCATGCCGGAAGCCGTATAGACCGTCTCGATTGCGCTGCGCTCGAGTTCGTAAAAGGAGGGGCCGCGCACATCGAGATCGGCGCGCTGGTAGTCGTATCTGAATTCGAATGGACCGATGCGCCGCTGGCTGGGGTGGGCCCACGCCGTTTCGGTGACGTTCCAATCATGCAGGGCCTGCTCAGCCTTGAGCGCGGCGGTGAGCTGAAACTTGTGCCTGATGACTTCGCTGACCGACCGCGGACAGGTCAATGGCAGGGGATGTCTCAGGCAGTCGTTAATCAACCTGAGCTCCGTGTGCTTCCGATCCAGGTACGCTTCAACGGTCTCCACGTAAATCTTCGCCGATTAGCCACCGGATCTAAACGCTTCAAGACAGCAACGGGTCCATCAGGAGAGAACCTCGATCGACCTCAACCGGACCTTCCGTCCGCCGGGCACTCCCCTGACACGGCAGATTTCATTTTTGCGACGAACGCACCGACCAGCTCGGAACGGGATCGAGCGGCGTGCGATAGATTTCAGTGCTGTTCTCGTCCACGACGCGGACGAAGCAATTCTTCGAACGAAGCTCTGGCTTGAGAGTGCGGAGCTCGCTCGCCAACGCGTCGGCTCGATCGGATGCGACCGCAAGATCCTCCAGGATCATGCCGCCCTGATTGTTCGGCTGGCCGTCAACCAGAAGGTCGAAGTAATAGAACGGCATCAGTGGTGGCCCGAACGGCTCGTCAGAGCAATAGGCGCCTGATAGAAGGCGTCTCCGCCTTCCTCTCGCACCGCAATTTGATTTCCAGGTTTCACGAAGTGAGGGTGCTCGTTTCCGATCCGGTGAGCGATAAAGCTGGCATGCTCTCTCGCCTCCATTTCCGATGAGCATTCGTGCCCCAGGAAGTCTCTGGCAGGGACCTCCCCGATCAGGTCGAAATAATATCTCGTCATGGCCTTCAAACGCCGGCCACGGGCGCGAGTTCCTAATCCCAATGATCGCGGTTCTGCCTCCTTTGGCTTAAGGAAAGATCCAGGCTGCGAGCTACCGTGGTCGTAGAATCGTCGGCAAGCTCGGGTCTTTCAACCAATCATGTCGCCTTGATGCCACATCGGCGCTGTTCCTAATCCGGAACAGCAATTATGACTCCACTATCCCCATTGCCTGGATCAGTATCCAAGCATCTGGCGGATCGAGCGTTTTCATTACTGAATATTTGCACCGGCAAGGTCGCAGTGCGAAAATGCCTGCGACCTTTTTCATTCGCTCGCAGACGAAAAACAGAAATCCGAAATGACCTTTTTCATTTTTGCCCGCGATGGCGCCAGCCGCATCGTTTTGAAGCGGGAAAGCCGGGAAGCGGCCGAAAAGAAAGCACGCGAGCTAACCGATCTGGGCTGGTTCGAAGTTCAGATTGAAGAAGACGTGCAGATTGATGAAGCGGTGCGCTCGGAGACGTAGCTTCGCGAACAACGCGCCATGACTACAACCAAAGATAGCCTACCTGTATGCTCGTGTGCATTTGCTTTCCGCATACCGGCACACGAGAGCGCGGGGTGCTAGCCGGCACACCCGGCATTCCCTGCTCTCTCCGATTTGGAGGGTGAAGCTGGCAAGGCCCGGACGCCATGCGCCGCGGGAACGTAGGGCTGCGTTCGGCTTTTGGAAGGGGAATCGGCGGTTGACTTGGGAACCGCCAGCAATCACAAAAAGCCCTGATAAATGAATGGCAAGCATAATGGTCGGAGTGGCAGGATTCGAACCTGCGACCCCTGCGTCCCGAACGCAGTGCTCTACCGGGCTGAGCCACACTCCGACTTGGAAGGCGGCTTATAGCCTTGGGTTTCGGCGACCGCAAGCAGCCCATTTAAGGAAATTAATCACAGTGGATGCTGGCCTGAACACCCAGATTTTGCCTGCCGGCGAGGCCGCCGTGGCGGCGGCCGCGCGTGCGCTTTCGAAAGGAGGGCTGGTCGCGTTCCCGACCGAGACCGTCTACGGCCTCGGCGCCGATGCCACCAACCCGGCCGCGATCGCCCGCCTCTACCAGGCCAAGGGCCGGCCGGCCTTCAACCCGCTGATCGCCCATGTCGGCGATATCGCCGCCGCACGCCGGATCGCCCGTTTTGACACCGCTGCAACCGCGCTTGCCGAAGCGTTCTGGCCCGGCCCGCTGACGCTGGTACTGCCGAAGACGCACGACTGCCCTGTCGCCGACCTCGCGACCGCGGGCCTCGACACGGTCGCGGTCCGCATTCCCGCGCACAGGATCGCGCGCGACATCCTGCGCGTGTTCGGCGGCCCGGTGGTGGCGCCATCGGCGAACATCTCTGGCCACGTCTCGCCCACCAAGGCCGCCCACGTGCAGAGCGACCTCGCAGGACGGATCGACCTGATCGTCGACGGCGGCGCGGTCGAGGTCGGCGTTGAATCAACGATTGTCGGCTGCTTTGACGCGCCGATGCTGCTGCGCCCCGGCGGCCTGCCGCGCGCCGATATTGAGCGCGTCCTGGGCCGCGCGCTCGCGCAACCGCCGGCGGATGCTGAAAGCGACAACGGGCAGCCGCTGGCGCCGGGCATGCTGGCCTCTCATTACGCGCCGCGCGCGCGCGTGCGGCTCAATGCCGTCGCGCTGGAGCCGGGCGAAGCATTGCTCGCCTTTGGCCTCGGAGCAATTTCGGGAATTGACGCCGCCTCCGCCGTGATGAATCTGTCGGAGCGTGGCGATCTCGACGAAGCCGCCGCCAATCTGTTCGGCCACCTTCGCGCGCTCGATGGCAAGAGCGTGCGCACCATCGCGGTGATGTCGATTCCGAACGAGGGATTGGGCGAAGCCATCAACGACCGGCTGCGCCGCGCAGCAGTTGGACGAGAATGAACGGGCGGGAATGAAAGAGAACAAGAAAATGAATGTCGTCCAAGGATCTGTGCAAGCTTCCGTGCCGCCGCTTCCCGCCGAGTTGATCGCAAAATTCCGCGCGATCGTCGGCGACAAATATGCGGTGACCGATGCCGCCGACATTGCGCCCTATGTAACGGAAGAGCGCGACCTGTTCCACGGCCGCTCACCGCTGGTGCTGCGGCCAGGCTCGACGGCGGAAGTGTCCGCAATCTGCAAGCTCGCCAGCGAGCACAGAATCGCGCTGGTGCCGCAGGGCGGCAACACCGGTCTCGTCGGCGGACAGACCCCGCACAATGGCGAAGTCGTCGTCTCGATGCGTCGGCTGGACAAAATTCGCGAGATCGATCCCGCCTCCAACACCATGACCTGCGAGGCCGGCGTGGTGCTGCAGGTCGCGCAGCAGCGCGCGGCCGAAGTCGATCGCCTGTTCCCGCTGTCGCTCGGCGCGGAAGGCAGTTGCACCATCGGCGGCAATCTCTCGACCAATGCCGGCGGCACCGCGGCGTTGGCGTATGGCGTGGCGCGCGAGATGGCGCTGGGACTCGAGGTCGTGCTCGCCGACGGGCGGATCCTGAATGGGCTATCGAAGCTGAAGAAGGACAACACCGGCTACGACCTGCGCAACCTCTTCATCGGCGCCGAGGGCACGCTCGGCATCATCACCGCAGCTACACTAAAGCTGTTTCCGAAGCCGCATGCGGTGGAGACCGCCTATGTCGGCCTCGCATCGCCGGCGCAGGCGCTAAAACTGCTCTCGATTGCGCAGAACGAGGCCGCCGGCAGTCTCACCAGCTTCGAATTGCTGGCCGACATCGCCGTCGACTTCAGCCTGCGCCATGGCATCGACATCCGCGATCCCTTGACGTCAAAGCATCCCTGGTACGTGCTGATGGAATTGTCGTCGCCACGTGACGACGCCCGTGCCGCGCTGGAATCCATTCTCGCCAAAGGCATGGAGGAAGGTATCGTCGACGACGCGGTGATCGCGGCAAATCTCTCGCAGCGCGCCGCGTTCTGGAAGCTCCGCGACGAAATGTCGGCCGCGCAGAAACCGGAAGGCGGCTCGATCAAGCACGATATCTCGGTGCCGGTCGCAGCCGTCCCCGCTTTCATCGAAGAGGCCAACGCGGCGGTGGAAAAGCTGATTCCGGGCTCGCGGCCGGTACCGTTCGGCCATCTCGGCGACGGCAACATCCACTACAATGTCAGCCAGCCGATCGGCGGCGACACCGCCGACTTCATGTCGCGCTGGCACGAGGTGAATGAAGTCGTGTTCGAAATCGTGCAGCGGATGGGTGGATCAATCTCCGCCGAGCACGGCATCGGCGTGCTCAAGCGCGACGAACTGCCCGACGTGAAGGACAAAGTCGCGATCGAACTGATGCGCGGCATCAAGGCGATGCTCGACCCGCTCGGCATCATGAATCCCGGCAAGGTGCTGTGACCATATCCGCCGAGAAGCCCGCCCCCGCGCTCGCCATCGCCGATATCGCGGATGCCGACGTCGCAACCGTGATCGCGCTGTGGCAGACCTGCGGCCTGACGCGACCGTGGAACGATCCGGCCAGCGATATTGCCCTCGCCCGGCGCGGCCCGAACTCGACCGTGCTGGTCGGCCGCGACCGCGGCGCGATCGTGGCGACCGCGATGGTCGGCCATGACGGCCATCGCGGCTGGGTCTATTACGTCGCCACCGATCCTGATCTTCGCGCCAAAGGCTACGGCCGCGCCATCATGAACGCGGCCGAGGATTGGCTGCGCGCGGCCGGCATTCCGAAACTGCAATTGCTGGTGCGGCCGGAAAATTCGGGCGTCGCCGCATTCTACCAGTCGATCGGCTTCGGCGAGCAGCAGATCCTGTTCTTCACCAAATGGCTCGACGGCCGCGAGCCGCCGCGGGTAGGCTGAAGGATTGCCATGACCGTCTCCGATCGTGTCCGCGTCAAGAACGTCAACGTGCTCTCCGACCGGCATTACCGGTTGAATGAAGTCGAGTTCGAGTATCGCCGCGGCAACGGCGAATGGCAGACGCAGAAGCGGGAAGTTTTCGACCGCGGTCATGCCGCGACGCTGCTGCCGTACAACCTTGCCAACGGCACCGTCGTGCTGACGCGCCAGTTCCGACTGCCGCCCTATCTTGCCGGCCATGACGATTTCATGATCGAGGCCGCCGCCGGCATGCTCGACGACGAAACGCCCGAGAACCGGATTCGCGCGGAAGCGGAAGAGGAAATCGGATACCGATTGCACGACGTGCGCAAGGTGTTCGAGGCCTTCATGAGCCCTGGCTCGGTCACCGAGAAGCTGCATTTTTTCGTCGCCGAATACGAAGCCGCGATGCGCATCAGTGACGGCGGCGGCATCGTCGAGGAAGGCGAGGATATCGAAGTGTTAGAGCTATCGATCGACCAGGCGCTCGCGATGATATCGGACGGGCGCATCGTCGATGCCAAGACCATCATGCTGCTGCAGCACGCGGCGCTGAATATTTTTCGGTGAACGACTCTATTTGTTCGTCGTCCCTGCGAACGCAGGGACCCATAACCCCTGATCTTACTGTTGAGAGTATCGCGCTCAAAACAACGAGCCCTGCCCGTCATCCTCAGGCACCGGTGCCGCCTTGCGCGGGGCTACGCGCTTGCCGGGCTTCGGCTCCTCCGCCGCGCGCTGTTCGTCGGTGATAGGCAGCAGCAATTGCGCATCGTCATTGACGACGCGATTGACGCGCGTGGAAATCTCGTGCCAGGCGAACTCGCCCTCAGCCGGTCCGCGCAGCAGCGGCATCACGTTGTCGGCATCGTGGCTGCGGCCATCCAGCCAGCGCGCGAATTCCTCCGGCGCGATCGTCACGGGCACGCGGTGATGCAGCACGGCAAGATCGCGGCTGGCTGGCGCGGTGACGATGGCGACGCCGTCGGTCTCCTCGCCGTTCGGCCCCATCCACGTCTCGGCGAGCGCGGCAAGGCCTATGGGCTGACCGTCGCGGCGATGGATGAAGAACGGCCGCTTGCGGCCGCCGGCATCCTGCCATTCGTAGTAGCCATCCGCCGGAATCAAACAGCGCCGCCGCTTGATGGCATTTTTGAACGCCGGCTTGTCGAGCACCGTCTCGGCGCGGGCGTTGATCAGGAGCGCAAATTTACGGGGGTCCTTCACCCACGACGGCACCAGGCCCCAACGCATCAATCGAAAATGGCGGCCGCCATTTTCCAGAATGACAACGGGAACAGGTTGAGTCGGCGCAATATTATACCGAGGCGGGAAATTGGGTTGCTCGATATAGCCGAAAATCTGCCGAAGCGCCTCCGGCGGCGAGGTAATAACGAAGCGTCCGCACATTATCTGACCAACATAAGCCTCTGTTTAATGCGTGTTAACCCAAGCTGCTAACAGTGGGGCAGATGACCTCCATGGCCGCCACAGATGTACGATCCGACCGCCCGATGCCGCCACCGACGGGCCCTATCGACGAGGCCCGCGCGGAGCAATTGCGCGCCGCCAACATCAATCCCCGCACCGGGCTCGCCACCGACTACCTGAATCATTTCAACGAAGCCATCATGCTGCTCGAAATGGTTCCGGACATGCCCGAATGCGCGGAGGATTTCCTCACCTGGACGCCATTGTCCTACGCCGAGCATTTCTGGGCCTCCAATTTCAAGGCCCGCGACCTCGCGATCGAGGCCTATGAATGCGCCGATCCCAAGGTCCGTGCCGACTTCGACAATCTCACCGCGACCATGACCTCGATCCTGACCGCGGTCGGCAAGGCGATGCGCGAAGCCCAGCAGGACAAGACGCGCGCCACGCTGGCCGAGCAGGCCACCGCCTGGGTCAAGCCGCTGGTGGCACTGGCCGGCGGCGTCATCAACGGCAACGCCGATTCCAATGTCGAAGCGGTAATGTCGAACTAGCCGCCTTCGCGCTTCGCCGCTATCGCGCATTAGACCTGCGCGAACCGATCGGGCATGATCAACTCCCACAGCGAGTTCCCTGCTTACCGGATCATCCCGTGGCTTCCCTCCTCCAGCCGACCCGCCCCCAGCTCGCCGTCAGTGGCGCGATTTTCCGTGACGGCAAGGTCCTCTTGGTCCGCCGCGCCCGCTCGCCGGGCAGGGGCTTTTACTCGCTCCCCGGCGGCCGGGTCGAATTCGGCGAATCCCTGCATACCGCCCTCCACCGCGAGGTGGATGAGGAAACGGGTTTAAGAATCGAGATTTTGGGCCTGGCCGGCTGGCGCGAGGTGCTGCCGGGAGCCTTCGGCGGCGGGCACTACGTGATCATGTCGTTCGCGGCCCGCTGGACGGCCCGGGAGCCGGTCCTGAACGACGAGCACGACGATTTCAAATGGCTGGCGCCGGATGGGCTCGGCGATCTCAAGGTCACTGGCGGCCTTCTGGAGGTCATTGAGGCTGCCCGGAAGCTGGTCTAGGGGGCGGCTCCGGCGCCTCACGCCTTGCCTCAGGCTCATTGAGGGGGCATATCGGCCCTCAAATGCTCAAGCACGCCCTCGCCGCCCTCATCCTCGTTTCGGCATGTCTCCTGGCCCCCGCGCGGGCCCAGGATGCTGCCGCGCCGTTTGACGGCGACCTGCAGCGGCTGGCCGAGATTCTCGGCACCCTGCATTACCTCCGGGGCATTTGCGGCGCCAATGAAGGGGCGAAATGGCGCAACGAGATGCAGGCGCTGATCGACGCCGAAACCCCGTCAGGCGAGCGCCGCGCCCGCATGATCGCCGGCTTCAACCGCGGCTATAACGGCTTTCAGCAGACCTACCGGACCTGCACGCCAGCGGCCTCCGTCGCAATCCGCAGATATATCGAGGAAGGCTCCAAGATCTCGCGCGATCTCACCGCGCGCTACGCGAATTGAAGGTTGTTGTTTGACGCATTTTCTCACCGCGAACCGGTCCCCATTCGCTCGAAAACACTATGATGGACGCAATCTATTTCGACCTCGACGGAACGCTGACCGACCCCAAGCCGGGCATCACCCGTTGCATCCAGTACGCGCTGCAACGGCTCGATCATCATACGATCCCGACCGCGGACGAACTGACCTGGTGCATCGGCCCGCCGTTGCGCTCGAGCTTTGTGATACTGCTCGGCGGCGATCACGCCGATCGTGCGGTGGCGCTCTATCGCGAGCGATTTTCCGATATTGGCCTCTACGAGAACGGCGTCTACGACGGGATCGACGAGGTCCTGACGGCACTCCGCGCCTCCGGTCATCGGCTGTTCGTTGCCACCAGCAAGGCGCATGTGTACGCCGAGCGCATCATCGACCATTTCGGACTTCGCCGTCACTTCGAGCGCGTGTTCGGCGCCGAACTCGACGGCACCCGCGCCGACAAGTCGCATTTGCTCGAATACGCGCTGAAACAAGTTGCGGTCGATCCGTCCAAAACCCTGATGATCGGCGACCGCAGCCACGACATGGTCGGTGCGAAGAACAACGGCATGAAAGGCATCGGCGTGCTGTAGGGCTACGGCAGCAGAGATGAGTTGCTCGGGGCCGGCGCGCACCATGTCTGCGCGACGCCGGGAGCGATCCTCGGCTGCATTCCCTGAAATTGATGGAGCTCGCGCCGGATCGCCCGAAATTTGGGCAGCGCCGTTAACCTTTCCTAAAGATGTGGCTAGGCGCTTCAGCGCCGCGTGCTACAGCTATCGCGTTAGGATGCGTTCCGCCCCGGTTCGCGCGCAGATTTCGTTGAGCTTCATGAGCCGCCCAGCCGCCTTCTCGATCGCCCACGACCCGCTTCCCGATCTCGAACAGAAGCAGACTGCCCTAAGCTACCTGAGCGAGGCCTGGGCCGAAGCGCGGCACGACGGTGTCGACGGCGACTGCCTGGCGCAGGCGAGCCTGTTCACCGCACTCGCCGAACTGGTCTCGACCTATGGCGAGGACGCGGTCGCGAAATTCGCCGAAGGCCTTTCGGCCCGCGTGCGCAACGGCGAGTTTTCGCTGACGCTGGCGAAGCAGTAGCGACAAACCCCGGGTGTCGTCACCCGCGAAGGCGAAGGCGGGTGCCCCAGTACGCCGCGGCTCCTCGATCAAATACGGACGTCTCTGGAATACTGGATCGCCCGGTCAAGTGTGGCGACGACAGTTGTGTTTCGGACGACCTCCAAGCTAAGCCCGCAGCGTCTCCAGAAACCGCACCGGTTCGCCAGTGGACGGCGTCGTTAACTCCCCCTGCCACATCACGCGCCTGCCGCGCACGAACGTGCCGACCGGCCAGCCGGTGACGCGGACGCCGTCGTAGGGCGTCCACCCCGCCCGTGAGGCCACCCATTTGTTGGTGATCGTCTCGCTTCGCTTGAGATCGACGATGGTGAAATCGGCGTCATAGCCTGCGGCAATGCGGCCCTTGCAGGCGATGTTGAACAGACGCGCCGGGCCGGCGCTCGTCAGATCGACGAAACGCGAAAGCGACAGCCGTCCGGCATTGACGTGATCTAGCATCAGGGGCACCAGCGTCTGCACCCCAGTCATGCCCGAGGGTGACGCCGGATAGGTCTTGGCCTTCTCCTCCAGCGTATGCGGCGCGTGGTCGGAGCCGAGCACATCGACGATACCCTGCTCGATACCATACCAGATCCCCTCGCGGTGATCGGCCGAGCGCACCGGCGGGTTCATCTGGGCAAGCGTGCCGAGCCGCTCGTAGCATTCGGGCGCGGCCATCGTGAGGTGATGCGGCGTCGCCTCGCAGGATGCGACATCCTTATGGTCGCGCAGATACTCGATTTCCTGCTTGGTCGAGATGTGCAGCACGTGGATGCGCTTGCCGGTCTCCCGCGCAAGATTGACCAGCCGCTGGGTCGCCATCAGCGCCGCGGTCTCGTCGCGCCATACCGGATGGGAGCGCGGGTCACCCTCGATGCGGACCGGCTTGCGGTCGTTGAGGCGATATTCGTCCTCCGCGTGAAAGGCGGCCCGGCGGCGGATCACCTGGAATATCCTGCGCAGGCTTTCGTCGTCCTCGACCAATAGCGCGCCGGTGGACGAGCCGATGAACACCTTGACGCCGGCACAGCCTTCCGCACGCTCCAGCTCAGGCAAATGATTCACGTTGTCGCGGGTGCCGCCGATGAAGAAAGCAAAATCGCAATGCATGCGATGGCGGCCGGCCTTGATCTTGGCGGTGAACGTCTCCTCGCTCACCGTGAGCGGATTGGTGTTCGGCATTTCGAACACCGCGGTGACGCCGCCCATCACGGCGCTGCGTGAACCGGTCTCCAGGTCTTCCTTGTGCGTCAGCCCCGGCTCGCGGAAATGCACCTGCGTGTCCATCACGCCGGGCAGGATGTGCAGGCCCTTGCAGTCGATCGTCTCGTCGGCGGAGGCACATCCGAGCCCCCCGATCGCGGCGATCCGGCCATTGGAAATACCGATATCGCGGACCCCCTCGCCATCCTGATTGACCACGGTGCCGGATTTTAGAATGGTATCAAATCGTTGATTCATCGGTCCTCGACGCCCGCTTCAAGCTTTCCCACAGGCCTTGTTGGCGGCACCTTAGCGCCTTAACTTCGTATCGGATATCCACCACCTGCGTTTCCCCAGGAACTTGAAGAAATACGTCAAAAGAGGTCCGATTCAGCTTATGAAAGCAGCGTTTCTTCCTGATAGGGGCGTGGTCAAGGTCAGCGGCGAGGATGCCCGCAACTTCCTCAACGGCCTCGTTACTACAGACATCACGCTGCTCGAACCTGGCCTCGGCCGGTTCGGCGCGCTGTTGACGCCGCAGGGCAAGATCACGGCCGACTTCCTGATCACCGAAGCCCCGGCTGGCCATGGCGGCGGCTTTCTGATCGATGCGCCGCGCGCGCTGGCGCAGAACCTCGCCGACAAGCTCGGCTTCTACAAGCTGCGCGCCAAGGTAACGGTAGAGAACATCTCGGACAGCATGGGCGTGCTGGCGGCCTGGGATGGCGAGCCCGTAATGAAACCCGATCTGGCCTTCGCCGATCCCCGGCATCAGGGGCTGGGCTGGCGCATCCTCGTATCAGAAGATCTCAAACAGAAGGTCGCCGATCTGATCGGGGCCGATCTCGTCGCCAGCGAGGACTACGAGGCCCATCGCATCGCTCTCGGCGTGCCGCGCGGTGGGCTTGATTTCATGTACAGCGACGCGTTCCCGCACGAGACCAACATGGATCGCCTGCACGGCGTCGATTTCGACAAGGGCTGCTATGTCGGCCAGGAGGTGGTGTCGCGGATGCAGCATCGCGGCACCGCGCGCACGCGGATCGTGCGGGTCACGCTCGAGGACTTTTCGCCGGAGACCGGCGTTGCCGTTCTCGGCGGCGACAAGCAGGTCGGCACCATGGGATCGACCGCCGATGGCCGCGGTCTCGCGCTGGTCCGGATCGACCGCGTGGCCGATGCGCTCGATGCCGGACTTTCGTTGACAGCTGGTGGCCTTGCGATCCGGCTGACCGACCCGAACGAGGTTCGCACCCCACCGAAGCAGACCGTCGCATGAGCAAATCTGCGCGCCTGCATCCCGACGGCAAGATGCGATGCCCGTGGCCGGGTGAAGACCCGTTCTACATGGCCTATCACGACACCGAATGGGGCGTGCCGGAGTATGATGACCGCGCCCTCTATGAGAAGCTGATCCTCGACGGCTTTCAGGCCGGGCTGTCGTGGATCACGATCCTGCGCAAGCGCGACAATTTCCGCAAAGCGTTCGATGATTTCCAACCGGAAAAGATCGCGCGCTACAACGCCAAGAAAATCCATGCGCTGATGAACGACGCCGGCATCGTGCGCAACCGCGCCAAGATCGAAGGAGCCGTCAACAGCGCCAAGGCCTATCTGAAGATCATGGAAGAAGGCCCGGGCTTCTCGAAGTTCCTGTGGGACTTCGTCGACGGCAAGCCAATCGTCAACCAGTTCAAGACCACAGCGAGCGTGCCGGCCTCGACGCCGGTCTCGGTCAAGATCTCGAAGGAGCTCGGCGCGCGGGGTTTCAAGTTCGTCGGCCCGACCATTGTCTATGCCTTCATGCAGGCCACGGGCATGGTCAACGACCACCTGGTCACCTGTTTCTGTCACGAGGCCTGTAGCGGCAAACTCCGCAAGCCCCGCCTCAAGGCCAGATGACGGCGCGAAGATCGTCCCATGTCGCTACCCGTGCCTGGCAGCGAATGCTGTCGGGACGGCGGCTCGATCTGCTTGACCCCTCCCCGCTCGATATCGAGATCGCCGATATCGCCCATGGGCTGGCGCGGGTCGCGCGCTGGAACGGGCAGACCAGCGGTGCGCACATTTTCTCGGTGGCACAGCACACGCTGCTGGTCGAAACCGTGATGCGCGAGCAGATGCCGCGCGTCGACGTCGGCTTCCGCCTCGCCGCAATGCTTCACGACGCGCCGGAATACGTCATTGGCGACATGATCTCGCCGTTCAAGGCGGTGCTTGGCGGCGACTACAAGGCGGTGGAGAAGCGCCTGCTGGCGGCGATTCACATGCGCTTCGGTTTGCCGCCGATTCTCGCCGATGACGTCACCAAAGTGATCAAGGCGGCCGATCGCGGCGCTGCCTATCTCGAAGCCACCCATCTCGCCGGTTTTTCGGAAGGTGAGGCGAAGCGTCTGTTCGGCAGGGATCCCGGCCTGCCCGAGGCCACGGTGCGCGATTATCTGACGCCATGGACCGCGGCCCGCGCCGAGAAGCAATTTTTGGCCCGATTCAAGCTGCTGCTTGGTTGAACGGCCCCCGGAAACCTGCTTTCACCGCCCCACCCGCGGGCCTATAATTGCGATAAAAGCCTGCCAGGAAACCGCCTCGAAGGATCACTATGCTTCACGTCTGTTCGCTTGCCGCGTTGCCGGAGACCGTGAAGGCCACCGGCGCCAGCCACATTCTCACTGTGATGGCCAATGTCGATCAGGTACAACGCCCGGCTTCGGTGCTGGAAGCCAACCATCTGAAAGTATCGATGGACGACATCATCGAGCAGATGGATGGCTTTGTCGCACCGTGCGACGAGCATATCGAAAAGGTCCTGAACTTCGTCCGGAGCTGGGACCGCAGCGCGCCGATGGTGGTGCATTGCTATGCCGGCATCAGTCGCTCGACGGCGAGCGCCTTCGCCGCCGCCTGCGCGCTCAATCCCCACCGAGACGAGATCGAAATCGCCCGGCAAATTCGCGCCCGCTCGCCGATCGCTTCCCCTAATCGGCTGATCGTCAGCCTGGCCGACAAGGCGCTGGGACGCGAGGGACGGATGTTGCGCGCGCTGGACGAAATGGGCCCGGGCAGCATGATCGTCGAAGGCCGGCCCTTCCAGCTCGATCTGGAATAACGCGGCGTCCCCGGATGCAGCGCAGCGTTTGCACGCTGCACCGCGTGCGGGACAGGGATGCGCCAAATCACGGCCGAACCGGTTTGAACTTTTAGCGGGCAAAACTGCACTCACCGATTGCAACCAGGCTGCCGACGTGGCCGGTTAACGCTCTGACGCGCCCGTCTGGAGGCCCGATGTTCGACGACCCCTTCGTTTTCTTCACGCTTGTGATTGCGATCGTCGCCCTGATCTTTGCGCGGAAGGCCATGAATCAGGTGGCCGAATTGCGCCAGCGCCTGGAAGCGATGCAGGCGACGCCGACGGCCGCTCCGGCTATGCCGCCGCCGCTCACGCCATTCGAGGCGTTCGAGCAGAGCCTGCCGCCGGCACCGGGCGCAACCCCACCGACGCCTCTGCCGATCGCTCCTGACACGGAATCCATCGCGCCCGCTGCCAGCCCGGAGGCGGCCGAACAAGCCGCCGGCGGGGCAGCGCCGCCACCTCCGCCACAGCCCGACCGCGGCTTCGAGGAAACCGTTGGCACGCGCTGGGTGGTGTGGATCGGAGGCCTGACGCTGGCGCTCGGTGGATTCTTCATGGTGCGCTATTCGATCGAGGCCGGTCTGCTCGGCCCCGGCGTGCGCACCATTCTCGGCGGCCTGTTCGCGCTCGCTTTGCTGCTGGCAGGCGAATGGACGCGGCGCAAGGAAAGCATTTCCACGATCGACGCGCTGCCGATCGCCAATATCCCGGCCATTCTCACCGCCGCCGGAACGGCAGTGGCGTTTGCCACTATCTATGCCGCCTACGCGCTGTATGAATTCCTGGTGCCTGCGACCGCCTTCATCCTGCTCGGGCTGGTGGCGCTCGGCACGCTGGCTGCGGCGCTTTTGCATGGGCCGGCGCTCGCCGGCCTCGGCATCGTCGGCGCCTTCGTGACGCCTGTGCTGGTCTCGTCCGGCAAGCCGGACTTCTGGGCGCTCTACATCTATCTTGCGATCGTTACCGCGGCGGCCTTTGGCCTGGCGCGCGTCAGGCTCTGGCGCTGGCTCGCGGTCACCACGACCGTGTTCGCGCTGCTATGGACGTTCCCCTGCCTGCAATGCGGCCCCTCGATGGTCGGCCCGCATGCGTTCCACGTCCTCGCCGGCTTCATCCTCGCCGCGCTGCTCGTGGTGTGCGGTTTCTTGTTCGGCCCGCCCGCCGACCAGGGCGAGCTCGAGCCGATTTCGTCGGGCTCGCTGGCGGCCTATCTGCTCGGCGCGACCCTGATCGTGCTGAACAGCTTTCATGCCGACACCGCGATGATCGTGTTTGGCCTGCTGGTCGCTGGCAGCATCGCGGTCGCCTGGCGCAGCGATGCCGCGGCCGGCGCGGTTGGGGCCGCCGCAGCACTGGTCTTCATCGTATTCGCCGAATGGGCGATTCGCGCCAACCCCGATATGCTGGTGCTGCCCGGCGGTCCGCTGCAAGGCATCGGGCCGAACGCCACGGACGAATCGGTGTCGCTGCACCTGATTTCGGCGGCGATCTTCGCGGCAGGCTTTGGTGTGGCGGGATTCCTCGCGCAAGGCCGCTCAACGGGCCCGGTGATACCGGTGATCTGGTCGGCCACCGCGGTCTTCACGCCGCTGGCGCTTCTGGTCGCGCTCTATGCGCGCATCGCGCATCTCGATCGCTCGATTCCGTTTGCGATTCTCGCGGTACTGCTCGCCGCAGCCTTTGCCGCCGCGACCGAGATCCTCTCCAAGCGCGAGGACCGTCCGGGATTGCAGGCCTCGATTGCGCTGTTTGCGACCGGCACCCTTGCAGCGCTGGCATTGGCGCTGACCTTTGCGCTGGAAAAAGGCTGGCTGACGATCGCGCTGGCGCTGATGTCGATGGGCACCGCCTGGATTTCGACGCAGCGGCCGATTCCGTTCCTGCGCACGCTCGCGGCCGTCCTCGCCGGCATCGTGGTGCTGCGCATCGGCTACGAGCCGCGCATTGTCGGCCAAGCCGTCGGCACCACGCCGATCTTTAACTGGCTGTTGTGGGGATACGGCATTCCGGCAGCATCGTTCTGGGTCGGCAGCATTTTGCTGCGCCGCGGCGGCGATGACGCGCCGCTGCGGACGGTGGAATCGGCAGCGATCCTGTTCACGGTGCTGCTGGCGTTCATGGAAATCCGCCACGCCGTGAACAATGGCGACGTCTTTCGCCAGAGCGCAGGCCTCACCGAGGTCGCGCTGCAGGTCTGTGTTGCTCTCGCGATGGCGATCGGGCTGGAGCGGCTGCGCGTTCGTACCGGCAGTGTCATTCACAATGCGGGTGCGATCCTGCTCACGGCGTTTGCCGGCGTCGCGACGCTGTTCGGGCTGCTATTGCTGGAGAACCCGATGCTGCGATGGATCGATGTCGGCGGCATCGTCATCAACCTGCTGCTGCTCGGCTACGCCCTGCCCGCGGTGCTCGCGCTGTTATTGTCCTATGCCGTCGCCGGGCGCCGCCCGGTCGCTTACGCCAACACGATTGCGGCGGCAGCGCTCATTCTCGCGCTTGCCTATGTGACGTTCGAGATCAGGAGAATCTATCACGGCCCGGCGATCGCGGTCGGCCCGACCACCGGCGCCGAACAGTACACCTATTCGATCGCGTATCTCGCGTTCGGCGTGGCGCTGCTCGGCATCGGCATTGTCTTCAACTCGCAGCGCGCACGGCTGGCTTCCGCTGTGGTCATTGGCCTCACGATCCTGAAAGCCTTCCTGATCGACATGTCGACGCTGACCGGCGTCTATCGCGCGCTGTCCTTTATGTGCCTCGGCCTGGTGCTGGTGGCGATCGGCTGGCTGTACCAGCGCATCCTGTTCCGCAGGCAAGCAGCCCCGCCGGTTGCGCCGGCGGGAAGCTGATCAGGCGGCGCGGACCGACTCGAGAAATTTGGCGACCTCGACCTTGAGCCGGTTGCTGTCGCCCGATAGCAACTGCGCCGCCGAGAGCACATGCGACGAGGCCGTCTCCGTTTCGGTCGCGCCGCGCTGCACGTCTGTGATGTTGGCGGATACCATCTGGGTGCCTTGCGCCGCCTGCTGCACGTTGCGGGAGATTTCCTGGGTGGCCGTGCCCTGCTCTTCCACCGCAGCGGCGATCGCCGCGGCGATTTCCGCAAGCTTTTCGATCGTGCCGGATATCTCCTTGATAGCGGAGACGGAGTCCTCGGTCGCCGCCTGGATGCCGGTGATCTGCTGACCGATCTCCCCGGTTGCCTTCGCAGTCTGTTCGGCCAGTGCTTTCACCTCCGAGGCAACGACTGCGAAGCCACGGCCGGCCTCACCGGCGCGCGCCGCCTCGATCGTCGCGTTGAGGGCAAGCAGGTTGGTCTGGCCGGCAATGGTGTTGATCAGCTCGATCACGTCGCCGATACGGGCGGCCGCTTTCGACAACTCGCCAACGCGATCGTTGGTCTTGCCGGCCTGAGCCACCGCATCGCTCGCCATCCGCGCGGATTCCTGCACCTGCCGGCTGATCTCGTTGACCGAGCATGCCATTTCCTCGGTGGCGGATGCAACCGACTGCACGTTGGTGGAAGCTTCTTCCGAAGCTGAAGCCACGGTGGTGGCCAGCTCCTGCGCGCGCTCGGCGGTCGAGGTCAGCGTATCAGCGGAAGCCTCGAGCTCGGTCGAGGCTGACGACACGGTTTCGACGATCTCGCCGATCATGGCTTCGAAGTCCCGCGTGATCTTGTCGACACGACGGCCGCGCTCGATCTTGGCCTCGGCATCGCGGGCTGCAGCCTCGTCGGCGGCCTTCTTGGCGATCAGCGCATCCTTGAACACCTGCAAGGCGTCCGCCATGGCGCCGATTTCGGTCTTCTCGCCGCGGCGTGTCACTTCGGCGGTCAGATCGCCACCGCCGAGCGCCTGCATCGGCTTCACGATGGAGGCAATTCCGCGCGAGAGGTCGCGGACGAGATAGATTCCCACGCCGACACCGCAGATGACGACGGCGGCGACAATGCCCAACACGACCCAGAGCGCAAAATTATAGCCGTCCGCGGCCTGCCGGGTCGCGGCATCCGCGCCCCTGTTGTTGAGATCGATAGACTTTTCCAGATATGAATCGGATTCGGCGGCGATGACCGCAACCTTCTTGGAAATTGCCTCGCTTGCCTCATGCGGAATGCGCCCGATGCTCTGGCGCGACAATTCGATCACTTCCTGCACGCCGGTCATGTATCTGTCCCAGGCACGCGTCCAGTTCTCGTAGATCGAGCGCTCTTCGGCAGTGGAGATCATCGGCTCGTAAGCCTTGCGATCTTTCGCGATCCGCTCGAGGATGCCTGCGAGCCGCTTGTCGTTGGCGGCCTTCGCCTCCAGTGTTTCCGCCATGACATGAGCACGGAGCGCTATCCGGAACAGGTTGATATCCGCGCGCAGTTCGCCAAGTACCCGGACGCTCGGCAGCCAGTTCGAGGCAATTTCCACCGTGTGGGCGTTGATCACCTGCATGCTGCGGACCGCCAGCAAGCCCATGCCGGACATCGCGATCAGCATGAATGCAATCACGGCGATGACCTTGGCGCGAATGGATAAAGCGGACATGGCGGGCCCCTTGGCTTGCTACGGGATAAGGATTGGCGCCGCTAAATCTGAGGAACTGCCGTCAATCTTCGATGCGCCGGGAATATTCGGCAACGGTACGCATCAGCTTCCAAACGATAGTTAATTTGCAGGTCCGTAAAATTACCCAGGCACGGGCATAGGCAGGTGAAGCGTTAACCTACTGACTCGGCGACAAGACGAATCCTGAAAACCGGCTTCTTGGCTTCGTCCAAGAGCTCCATCTGCCATTCGGTGTTCTGTTTCAGGCTGCGCGAAAGGCTGCCGAGGAGATTGCCGCAGACCTTTGTCATCTCGGCCCAGGCAGCCTCGCGGCTTTCAAATTCGGATCCCTGGTCGGACGCGCCCGCGTAGCGGCCGTGACTGATCCGGAAAAAATACAGCGGCATGATTGATCTCGTTTATCGGGCCGCCTCCCGGCCTTCCCTGCCGGTCCCCACTTGGAACGAGATTCGCTACCAGGACATGAATGCGCCAGCCCGTATGACTACGGGTTTGGCGTTCGCTGACAGGGGATGGCGGCTATGGCGCCGGCCGCGCTGTCGGACCGGCGGGGCGCCCAGTCTATGTCGGGTGGCAGCCTGCTTACCCGTTCAGACTTAGATGCCGTTTCCGCGATCAATCGGTCGAGCGGCGCAGCTCCGGGGCGCCCTCGGCCTTCGGTTCGGACTTGACCGGCTCAACCTTCGGCTCGGACTTCACCGGCTCGAGCTTGGCGCTTTCGACCGCAGGCGTCTCGACACGCGCCGTCACCTCGGCACGCGCATCAGCCGCCCCACGCGACTCTTCCTTGCGATGAAGCGATCGAGGCCGCGCCACGGAGCGCGCCATCAACATCTGCGAGGCACCCTGGTGACGGAAATCGCAATAGGCGAAGCCCATGCCCGACACCGAGCCGCGGAACGAGCGATCGTCGCGCTTGTCGAGATTGAAGCACGGCTCGAAGGGAAGACCCTTGATCGAGGCGCAAACGGCCTGGCCGCGAATTTGCAGCGTGTTGCCGGGCAGGCGCACATGGCGGATCGGGCCGGAGCCACTGAACTGGACAGAACCGGCTGCACCGAGATCATCGAGAATGCGGCCGGCGCCACGGGTGCCATCGAAACAGGTAAAGGCAAAAACCTTGCCGCTGACAAACCTGCGTGCCTCATCGGCGCTCATCATCCCGGCCATCGCAGGAACGATCGTTGCGACTGCCGTGACGGCCCCCAGAACCAAACGCGCAAGCATGCAGCTACTCCAACTTAACAAGAGCGCGGGCGCCCGCCTTGGCTTGAGCATGAGACCGGGACCCCAATGTACCGGACCATGCTGCAGGCCTTTACCCGCTGCTTACCATACCAACCGTGGCAACATTGGAGCAGGTTGGTTGGTAAAGTCTGAACGGCGTTAGACAATTTTTACCACGATTCGACCCCGCACCTGGCCAGCAAGGATCTTCGGGCCCGTTCCAACAACCTGATCGAGCGTGATTTCCTGAGTGATATCAGCAAGTTTCCGCCTGTCCAAGTCGCTGGCGAGCCGGCTCCAGGCAAGCTGGCGCCGGGGCAGCGGGCACATCACGGAATCGATGCCCAGAAGGCACACTCCGCGTAAAATGAACGGGGCGACCGAAGACGGCAGGTCCATGCCCGCGGCGAGGCCGCAGGCGGCGATGGCGCCGCCATACTTCGTCATCGACAGCAGATTGGCCAGCGTGGTCGATCCGACGCTGTCGACGCCGCCCGCCCAGCGCTCCTTCGCCAGCGGCTTGGCGGCGCCCGTGAGCTCGGCACGGTCGATGACCTCGGCGGCGCCGAGCCCCTTGAGATAATCGGCCTCCGACATCCGCCCGGTGGACGCGATGACCTGGTAGCCGAGTTTGGAAAGCACGGCGGTGGCGACCGAGCCGACGCCGCCGGCTGCGCCGGTCACCACGACGGGACCGCTCGCAGGCGTCAGGCCATGCTGCTCCAGCGCCAGCACCGACAGCATCGCAGTGTAGCCGGCGGTGCCGATCGCCATCGCTTCACGGGTCGACATTCCATCGGGCAAGCGCACCAGCCAGTCGCCCTTGACGCGCGCTTTTTCGGCATAGGCACCGAGATGCGTCTCACCCATGCCCCAGCCGTTGCAGACGACCTTATCGCCGACCTTCCAGTCCGGATGCGAGGATTGCGCGACGGTGCCAGCGAAATCGATGCCGGCAATCATCGGGAAGCGACGCACCACCGGGGCCTTGCCGGTGACGGCGAGACCATCCTTGTAGTTCAGCGTCGACCACTCGACCGCCACCGTAACGTCGCCCTCCATCAGCTCGGCTTCGTCGAACTGCGTCAGCGCGGCGGTGGTGCCCTTGTCCGCTTTGTCGATCCTGATGGCCTTGAACGTTCCCACGGCAAAACTCCCGGACTGTTCTATATCGGGGAGTGTTTACCGCATCAGGCGGGTTGTGCAACCGTCCGCGCGACCGGCCGTTCGACGATCGGCAGATTGATCAGCGCCGACAGCACGCCAAACAGGATCGAGAGCCACCAGATCGGCGTGTAGGAGCCGAACTGTTCGAACACGATACCGCCGAGCCAGACACCGAGGAAGCCGCCGACCTGATGGCTGACGAAGGCAAAGCCATAGAGCGTGGCGAACCATCGCGTGCCGAACATCAGCGCCACCAGCGCCGAGGTTGGCGGCACCGTCGAAAGCCAGGTCAGGCCGGTCGCGGCGCCGAATACGATCGCCGAGAAGGTGGTGATCGGAAACGAGATGAACGCCATGATCGATAGCGCGCGGGCGAAATAGATCAGCGACAGGATGTAGCGCTTCGGAAACTTGTTCTGCAGCCAACCGACGCCGAGCGAGCCGATGATGTTGAAGAGGCCGATGGCCGCAACCACCCAGCCGCCGGTCTGCGACGAGACGCCCCGATCGGCCAGATAGGCCGGCAGATGCACGGTGATAAAGGCAAGCTGGAAGCCGCAGGTGAAGAAGCCGAGCACCAGCAGGACATAGGAGCGATGCCCGAACGCTTCCGCAAGCGCGGTCTTGAATGATTGTTCGTCCGCGGCAGGGACGGCGGACGGTGTGGCCGACGGCGTCGCGATCGCAAGCGACAGCGGCACGATCAGAAGCATGAGAAGCGCAAACACTGTCAGCGCAGCCTGCCAGCCGAAATTGTCGATCATCGCAACGCCGAACGGCGCGAATAGGAACTGGCCGAACGAGCCGGCCGCGGTGCCGAAGCCGAGCGCAAGGCCGCGCCGCTCGGGCGGCAAGAGCTTGCTGAATGCGGACAGCACCAGGTTGAACGAACAGCCCGAAAGACCGAAGCCGATCAGGACGCCGGCGCCGAGATTGAGCGACAACGGCACCGTGGAATAACGCATCAAGAGCAGACCGCCGGCATAGAGCAGCGCACCGACGATCATTACCCGCAGGATGCCGAAGCGATCGGCGATGGCGCCGGCAATCGGCTGGCCCAGGCCCCACAGCAGGTTCTGCAGCGCCACCGCAAGGCCGAATACGTCGCGTCCCCAGGCGAACTCGCGGCTCATCGGCTGGACGAAAAAGCCGAGACTTGAGCGCGGTCCGAAACTCAACAAGGCGATCAGGCAGCCGCAGATCATGATCACCAGCGGGGTCCGCCAGGTGGCAAGTCCGGAGGCAAGTCCTGAAGATGGCCGAAGGTCGCCGTTCGCTACAACCATTTGTTTCCCTCGACAGTCCGCGCCCGGCAAGCCAGGCAAAAGGTTACGGTGAGTTAATGCAGTTGCATGAAATCCCCAAGGGGCGAACAAGAAAAATTTTCCGCTGCAGGGCAGATCTGCAAAATTGGCGAGGACAATGAGAGCAATCTCGGAGGCATGGCACCCTTGCGCGCAAGCCTCGGCGGAGGCAATCGAGCGCAACAAACTCCGCTGTCATCGGCCGGCTTGACCGGGCAACCCAGTACGCCGCGGCCTATCGGATGGATCTCAGCCTTCCGGGCGCACTGGATCCCCGCCTTCGCGGGGATGACGAGTTGTGGCGGGATGACGTGCGCACGCACTCTCCGCCGTCGTCCCTGCGAACGCAATGCGTTCGCGGGGACGACGGAGAGAGCTTACCGCTTCGCGCTCGCCTGCTCGGCCGAGCTTTGCGCGGCTTCCGCCAGCTTGGCGGAGATCGCCGCGGTCTCGGCGGCCGTGCCCCAGCTCGGCGCATCGCTGCCGTTGCCCCAGGCGCGCGGCCGGTAGAAGGTGTGTACGCCGGTCCTGTACGTCTTCTTCATTTCGTGGACCCAGGACGGGCGCACCCAATAGGCGTGGTAGTGCGTCGACTTGTCGACTTCCGGCAGCCAGAGCTGGCCCTCGAGCATCGCCTTGGCGATCTTCTTCGCCCGCTCCCACATGTCGGGCTCGCGGATCACATCCTTGTTGTTGTCGCAGGCGAAGGTGAACTGGCACGCCAGGTGGCGGTGCTTGTTCTGATAGACCACGCCGCACACCGTCTCAGGATATTTGCCGGAGAAGGCGCGGTTCAACACCACCTGTGCCACCGCGATCTGGCCCCGCACCGCCTCGCCACGGGCTTCGAAATAGACGGCTTCGGCGAGACATTTCTCCGATCTGGCGCGCGACTTCTCGTCAAACAGGCCGAGACGTTCGGCCGGCGTCTTGGCGCGCTGATTGTCGGCATTGACCTCGCCTTTCGGCGCGACGCTCTCGCCCATGTCACCGGCGCGCACCGGACCATCGGCATCGACCGGCAGCGAGGCCATCACCTTCATGTCGGGATCGGCAACTGCGCCAGGCATGACGATAACGGGCTCTTCGCCGGGCTGCCAGCGCTCGATGTTTTCGGGCGAGCCGAGCGACGAGCCGAAGAACAGGCTCGATGTCTTGAACGAGAAACCATCGCGCGATTGCGCGGACGTGGACGCATTCGGCGTGACCTTGACGTCATGCTTCGGTCTGCTTTCGAGCGACAGCGACATATCGAGCGGCGGCGCGCTCAGCGCGGCCTGCAGCTCGGGATCGAGCGGCGCCGTCTCGGCGGTCTTGGCGCCCCTCACCAATGCATTTGAATTCGCCGGATCCTCGACCGCTGGAGCGCGCTCCGCAGGGACGGTGGTTTCCGCCGGCACAGGCGGCTTCACGACCAGACGATCGCCCTTCAGCGTACGATCGACCTTGGGAAATTCGGCGGCATGATAACGCGGCGGCGGAGCTGCGAGCGGATTGCGCGTCACTGATCCTGTGACGTCGATGCCTTGATTGTCGAGGCGGGCGAGCCGGTAGGTTGCGGTTTGCGGCGAGGACGTACCGATCGGCCGGCCAAAGGAGAATGTCGCGACCTGGATGGCGGTGCCGGCGGACGAGAACACCCGCTTCTGCCAACGCTCGGCGACGCCGGGCTGGCGGGCCAGCAGCGAGGCGATATCCTGATATCCGATCTCGGTCGGCATCAATGCGAAGATGCAGAGACCGAAGCCGAAGAGCGCGAACCGCGCGCCCTTCGGCTGGTTACGCAACACAAACATTGTACGCTCACGCAACGCTTACACGATCGAACGTCAGTACATCCGTGCAATTCGATCTTTTTTGTTGGTATCGAATTTAGGTTGCCGGGGAGTTAATCGGCGTGGCGCGTGTGTTACACGCAACACATCGCGTGCTTTTCGTCGAATCCGTCAAAAGTGTTGGTAAACAGGCGCGCGACGAAAGTGGTAAACATCCCCTCAACGAGGATGGTGAAGAGAACATTACGCGTGCGAACATGGGAACTCATGTTCCCTCCGCGTCATTGCGAGCGAAGCGAAGCAATCCATCGTGCGGCATAACGGACAGATGGATTGCTTCGTCGCTTGCGCTCCTCGCAATGACGACTCTCACGTAGGCAGCAAACGAAAATGCCCGGGACAAAGCCCGGGCATCACGTCTAGTCGGTTATCGTATCGAAATTCTACGCCTGGCTCTCGATCTTCTTGCCGAGCGCGGCCTGCGCCGCGGCGAGGCGGGCAATCGGCACGCGATAGGGTGAGCAGGAGACGTAGTCGAGACCGATCTCGTGGCAGAACGCCACCGAAGCCGGATCGCCGCCATGCTCACCGCAAATGCCGACCTTGAGGCTGGGCCGCGTCTTGCGACCGCGGGCGACGCCGATCTTCACGAGCTCACCGACGCCATCGCGATCGACCGAGATAAACGGATCGATCTCCAGGATGCCCTTGCTGACATAGGTGCCGAGGAAGCTTGCGGCGTCGTCGCGGCTGATGCCGTAGGTGGTCTGGGTCAGGTCGTTGGTGCCGAAGGAGAAGAACTCCGCGGTCTGGGCGACGTCGCCGGCCATCAGGCACGCGCGCG
Source organism: Bradyrhizobium archetypum (assembly GCF_013114835.1). GTDB lineage: Bacteria > Pseudomonadota > Alphaproteobacteria > Rhizobiales > Xanthobacteraceae > Bradyrhizobium > Bradyrhizobium archetypum. The sequence continues at coordinate 981,423 of NZ_JAAVLW010000001.1, forward strand.
GAAGCTCAATCATAGTACCAACTTGATAGGCCAGCTTCTTGCCGGTCTCCTTCATCACCGACTGAGCGGTGGCGTCGATCCGCGCCTTGACCAGATCGAATTCGGCCTTGGTCGCAATCAACGGCACCATCACCTCGAGACCGACGGCCCTGCCGGTGCGCTTCTCGGCTTCAACTGCCGCTTCGAAGATCGCGCGCGCCTGCATCTCGGCGATCTCCGGATAGGCAATCGCAAGACGGCAGCCGCGGAAGCCTAGCATCGGATTGAACTCGGCGAGATCACGGGCGCGATCGGCGAGCTTGCGCGGATCGGTGTTCATCGCACGCGCGACTTCCTCGATCTCGTGTTGGGTGTGCGGCAGGAACTCGTGCAGCGGCGGATCGAGCAGGCGGATCGTGACGGGCAGGCCCTTCATGATCTCGAACAGCTCGACAAAGTCGGCGCGCTGCATCGGCAACAGTTTTGACAATGCCGCGCGGCGCGACTGCTCGTCTTCGGAAAGAATCATCTCGCGCACGGTGCGGATGCGGGTCTCCTCAAAGAACATGTGCTCGGTGCGGCACAGGCCGATGCCCTCGGCGCCGAACTTGACCGCCGTGCGCGCATCATCGGGCGTGTCGCCGTTGACGCGGACGCCAAGCTTGCGGACGGCGTCGGCCCAGCCCATCAGGGTGCCGAATTCTCCTGACAGTTTCGGCTCGATCATCGGCATCTTGCCGGCCAGCACCTGCCCGAGTGAACCATCGATGGTGATGACGTCGCCGGTCTTGAAGGTACGGGAGCCGACACTCATGGTGCCGCGGCCGTAATCGACGCGAATGGCGCCGCAGCCGGAGACGCAGGGCTTGCCCATGCCGCGCGCGACCACCGCGGCATGCGAGGTCATGCCGCCGCGGGTGGTGAGAATGCCCTCTGCGGCGTGCATGCCGTGAATGTCTTCCGGACTGGTCTCGATGCGCACCAGAATGACGCTGCGGCCGTCGGCCTGAAGTTTGGCGGCTTCGTCGGACGAGAACACGATCTCGCCGGATGCCGCGCCGGGCGAGGCCGGCAGGCCAGTGGCAATCACGTCGCGCTTGGCAGCGGGATCGATGGTCGGGTGCAGCAACTGATCCAGCGAAGCCGGATCGATCCGCATCACTGCATCCTTCTTCGAGATCAGGCCTTCGTTGGCGAGCTCGACCGCGATACGCAGCGCCGCCTTTGCGGTGCGCTTGCCGCCGCGGGTCTGCAGCATCCACAACTTGCCCTGCTCGACCGTGAATTCCATGTCCTGCATGTCGCGGTAGTGCTTTTCGAGCATCGTGTAGATGCGCGTCAGCTCCTTGAACGCCTCCGGCATCGCCGTTTCCATTGACGGCTTGTCAGAGCCGGATTCCTGGCGCGCGGCTTCGGTGATGTCCTGCGGCGTGCGAATGCCCGCCACCACGTCCTCGCCCTGCGCGTTGATCAGGAATTCGCCGTAGAGCTTGCTCTCGCCGGTCGAAGGATTGCGCGTGAAGGCAACACCAGTGGCCGAGGTCTCGCCCATATTGCCGAACACCATGGCCTGCACGTTGACGGCAGTGCCCCAGGATTCCGGAATATCGTGCAGCCTGCGGTAGGTCACCGCGCGCGCGTTCATCCAGGATGAAAACACCGCGCCGATTGCGCCCCACAATTGCTCGTGCGGATCCTGCGGGAAATCCTTGCCGGTCTCGCGCGCCACCGCTTCCTTGTACTTGCCGACCAGGTCGACCCAGTCGTCGCCGGAGAGATCGGTGTCGAGCGTGTAGCCCTGGCTGTCCTTGAAGGTGTCGAGGATGTCCTCGAAGTGATGATGCTCGAAGCCGAGCACCACGTCCGAATACATCGTGATGAAGCGGCGATAGCTGTCATAGGCGAAGCGCCGGTCGCCGGAGAGTTCGGCAAGCGCCTCGACCGTTTTGTCGTTGAGGCCGAGATTGAGCACGGTGTCCATCATGCCCGGCATCGAGGCGCGGCCGCCGGAGCGGACCGACACCAGCAGCGGATTCTTGGAATCGCCGAACGCCTTGCCGGTCAGCTTGCCGACATACTCGAGCGCCTTCTCGACCTGCGGCTTCAGCGCCGGCGGATAGGATTTGTCGTGCGCATAGAAATAGGTGCAGACCGAGGTCGGAATGGTGAAGCCCGGAGGCACCGGCAGGCCGAGATTGGCCATTTCGGCGAGATTGGCACCCTTGCCGCCGAGCAGGTCGCGCAGCCCCGCTTTGCCCTCGGCCTTGCCGTCGCCAAAGGTATAGACCCACTTGCCGGATTTTACCGCCTCTGCGGCGGGCCTGGTAACCGCGGGCTTCTTGGCAGGCTTGGCCTTGTTGGCAGGCGCGGCCTTGGCAATCGGCTTGGCCGGCGCCTTCGTCAGCGCCTTGCGTGCGGAAGGAGCGGCAGCGGATTTTCGCGCCGATGGCTTTGATTTCGCTGCAGATTTCACTGCAGCCTTCTTGGACTTCGCGACGGCTTTGGCCATGGATTCCAGCTATCCGAAAAAGGGGAGAAAGATGCGCGCCTTACACCATTTTGAGGGGTTCCGCGCAAGCCGCGAAACCCCGCTTTCCTGCGCTAAAACCGGAACATCTTGAGCACGCCGAGACCGACCAGGCCTACGAAAATCAGGTAGATGGCTACGATATAATTCAGCAGCCGCGGCATGATCAAAATGAAGATACCCGCAACAAGAGCGACGATCGCAGGCACGTGCGCGGCGGTGATGGTCATTGAAGTCTCCGGCTGATGGGGGAATCGAATCGAGGGGAGCAACTTAACCGCTGGCGCGGTTTCCGGAATAGCAAGACGCTTACGGCTTCAATGGGTTCCAGCCTCCGCAACAATTCCCCAGAAATGCCTTGGATGAGGCCGCAGTTTTCCGGAACAATGCCGCACGCGATGAATTGGCCCGCATTGTGTGCGCCGGTGCAAAGCCGGCGCTGCTTCTCGCGAAGGAGTTGATCATGCGGAACAGACTGCTTGCCATTGCGGCGATTGCCGGCGCGGTGGCTGCCCCGATCGCGGCACAGGCGCAGACCACAATCACCACCGGTACAGTCGGCGGTAATACGGTTGTGATCGGTGAACATGAAGGGATCGCGGCCGACGTGCGTCCGGCCTTCCGCGAATATATCGTGCGCGAACGCGTGCCGAACTACACGATTCCCGAACGCGTGGTCGTCGGCGGGGTATTGCCGGAGACCGGTGTAACCTACTACGACGTGCCGCAAACGTTCGGCGTGACGCCGTATCGTTACACCGTCGTGAACGGCCAGACGATACTGGTTGAACCGCGTTCGCGTCGCATCGTTCAGGTGGTCGATTGACCTCAGTAGCCTGAACGATTAGTCCGGGCGCCGCGCAAGCGGATGTGCGCGAGATACGACCGGACTCAAACCCCGCCCGGCGTCCCCTCCGGGTGGGGTTTTGTTTTGCCGGTAAACAATCGTGTCCGGCACGCGGTGCCGTAGGATGGGCAAAGCGAAGCGTGCCCACCATTCAAAGCAACGTTTTGGAGAGATGGTGGGCACGGCGCAAGCGTGTCTTGGCCACCCTACTCGCGAATTTCCAATCCCGGCTTCTTCACCACGAGGCGATGAATCTTCTTGCCCGATGAGGCGCTGACGACCTCTTCGTCGAGCAACACGGCCGCGGATTTCAGCTCCGCCAGCACGACGGCCGGGTCGAACGCGGCATAAAGCCGTCCCTGCGCATCGCGCTGGTCGGCGCCCTCGGTGACGCGCCAACTCAGATAGAGAATGCCGCTGGGCTTGACAACGTCGAGCAGACGGCGAACCGACGCCGCAATCTCATCGTGGTCGAGATGCATGATCACGGTTTCACAGAGCACGTTGTCGAACGTACCGATGCCGTTCAGATCGGGCAACTCGGCACGCGCGAACTTGATCGAGGGATATCGCCGGCGCGCTTCGTTGAGCAGGCCTTCCGAGGCGTCGAAACCCACGGCCGAAAAGCCATGGGCATGAAGCCAGGCGGTCTCGCGGCCGCAGCCGCAACCGATATCGGCGGAATTGCCGCCACGCACGAAAAACCGCTCGACGATCTCCTGCAAGTCGACGGGAGCTGGCTGACCGAGCCAGTCCTGCGCGAACGCCGCCGCATGATCATCGTAAGCGGCGAGCGTCTGTCGATCCATGATTAGCCTTCGATCTTCGAAAAGTCCGCCACCGCGCGGGTCGCCGCGCGGATTTCATTCAGAAGTTTTAGTCGATTCTCGCGCACCTTGGGTTCATCGTCATTGACCTTGACCTTGTCAAAGAACGCGTCGACTGCCGGACGCAGCTTGGCCATCACACTCATCGCGGCGGCGAAGTCTTCCTTCTGCACCGCGGCGGAGGCCTCGCTCTTGACCTCGTCGATCGCCTTGGCGAGCGCTTTCTCCTCGGGCAGATTGTAGAGCCCCGCATCCGCCGCACCGTCGAACGTGCGCTTGTCCCGCTTCTCCTCGATCGAGAGGATGTTACTCGCACGCTTGGTCCCTGCAAGCAGGTTCTTGCCGTCGTCGCTGTCGAGGAACTTGCCGAGCGCCTCGACCCGGCGGACGACCAACAGGAGATCGTCCTGGCCGCCGAGCGAAAACACCGCGTCGACGAGATCGTGCCGCGCGCCCTGGTCGCGAAGCTGAACTTTTAAGCGGTCGGCGAAGAAGGAGAGGAGATCATCCGGAAGCTTTTGAGCGTCGCCTTTTTTCGGCAGACCAACCATGGCCGACTTCGCCGCATTCAAGATCGGCAGGCGGAGCGTGTTGTCAACGATCAGCCTGATGACACCGAGCGCTGCGCGACGCAGCGCGTACGGATCCTTGCTGCCCGTCGGCTTTTCATCGATCGCCCAAAATCCAGCCAGTGTATCAAGTTTGTCGGCCAGCGCGACCGCTACGCTCACCGGATCGGACGGCACGCGATCCGCCGGCCCTTGCGGCTTGTAGTGCTCTTCGCTTGCAGCGGCGACGACGTCGTCTTCACCCTGCGCCTGCGCGTAATACTTCCCCATCAGGCCCTGCAGCTCCGGGAATTCGCCGACGACTTCGGTCAACAGATCAGCCTTTGCCAGATGCGCGGCGCGCTTTGCCTTCTCCTCATCGGCGCCGACCAGCGGCGCGATCTCCGCCGCCAGCCGCTCGATACGCTTGATCCGCTCGGCCTGCGTGCCGAGCTTCTCGTGGAAAACAATCTGGTCGAACTTCGGCAGCCGGCTCTCGAGCTTGGTCTTCAGGTCCGTCTCGTAGAAGAATTTCGCATCGCTCAGCCGCGCGCGGATCACGCGCTCGTTGCCTGATACGATCACCTTGCCGCCGTCAGCGGCGTCGATGTTGGCGGTGAGGATGAACTTGTTGGCGAGCTTGCCCGTCTTGGGATCGCGCACCACAAAGCATTTCTGGTTATTGCGGATGGTGGCGCGGATCACTTCGTCCGGGATCGACAAGAATTCCGCATCGAACGATCCCATCAGCGCGACCGGCCATTCGACGAGGCCGGCGACCTCGTCCAGGAGCCCCTGGTCCTCGACCAGCTCAAAACCTTGCGCGAACGCCAGTTGCTGGGCGTCGCTGAGGATGGCGTCCTTGCGCGCCTGCGGATCGAGCACGACTTTGGCGGCCTTCAGCTTGGCCTCGTAGTCCTCGAAGCGGCGCACGGAGATCGCCGCGGGCGCCATGAAGCGGTGGCCAAACGTGGTTTGTCCGGCCTCGATGCCGTCGACCGTGAATTTCACCACGTCAGGCTCCTCGGTCTCCAGGCCGAAGGTCGCGATGATCGAATGCAGCGGGCGCACCCAGGAGAGCGAGCCCGATTTGGCCGATCGTGCGCCCCAGCGCATCGATTTCGGCCACGGGAAGGTTCTGATGATGACCGGCAGGATTTCAGCAAGCACGTCGATGGTGGCGCGGCCCGGCTTTTCGATCAGCGCGATGTAGAAATCGCCCTTCTTCGGATCGGTCTGGATCTTGGCGTCTTCGATCCGTGCAAGGCCGGTCGCTTTCAAAAACCCCTGGATCGCGGCATCAGGGCCGCCGACGCGCGGGCCGCGCCGCTCTTCCTTCAGGTCGGATTGCCGCGTGGGAATGCCGTGCACGGTAAGCGCCAGCCGGCGCGGCGTCGCGAAGGCTTTCGCACCTTCATAAACCAGGCCCTCGGCAACCAGCTTGTCAGTGACCATGCGGCGCAGGTCGTCCGCCGCCTTCGCCTGCATGCGGGCGGGGATCTCTTCGGAGAACAGTTCGAGGAGAAGATCAGGCATCAGGCCGCCCTGCCCGTTTCGGTGTGAATCCAGGCTTCGCCGCAGGCTTTCGCCAGCTCGCGCACGCGCATGATGTAGCTCTGCCGCTCCGTCACCGAGATCACGCCGCGGGCATCCAGCAGGTTGAAGACGTGGCTCGCCTTGATGCACTGGTCGTAGGCCGGCAGCGCCATCAGATGTTCCTTCTGGTTGCCACCCTCTCGCCAGCCGGCGGCGAGATATTTCCGGCAAGCCTCTTCCGCCATCCTGAACTGCTCGAACAGCATCGCGGTATCTGCGTGCTCGAAATTGTGCCGGGAATATTCCTGCTCAGCCTGCAGGAAGACGTCGCCATAGGTGACCTTCTCGGCTCCCTCGCGGCCGTTGAAGTTGAGATCGTAGACGCGGTCGACGCCCTGCACATACATTGCAAGGCGCTCGAGCCCGTAGGTGAGCTCGCCGGAGACGGGTGAGCATTCGACGCCCGCGACCTGCTGGAAATAGGTGAACTGGCTGACTTCCATGCCGTCGCACCAGCACTCCCAGCCAAGGCCCCACGCGCCGAGCGTCGGGCTTTCCCAATCGTCCTCGACGAAGCGGATGTCATGGACGCTGGAATCGATGCCGATCGCAGCGAGCGACTTCAGGTACAAATCCTGAAGGTTCGACGGTGATGGCTTCATGATCACCTGAAACTGATAGTAGTGCTGCAATCGGTTGGGGTTCTCGCCGTAACGGCCGTCCTTCGGCCGGCGCGAGGGCTGCACATAGGCGGCGTTCCAGCGCTTCGGCCCCAGCGCACGCAAGGTGGTGGCGGGATGAAAGGTGCCGGCCCCCATTTCCATGTCGTAAGGCTGCAGGATCACGCAGCCCTGCTCCGCCCAGAACCGCTGGAGAGCAAGGATGAAGCCCTGGAACGAACGTTCCGGGCGCATATGGGCAGGCAAAGCGTCCATCGGCAGAATCGGTCTCGCGAAGGGGGGTTTAAGCGCGCGGGACCGTATCGACGTAGGGACGGGGAATCAAGGCGATGGGCCCCTATGTTCCTCATGGTGAGGAGCGCGGCAGCGCCGCGCGTCTCCGGACGATGCTTCGCATCGCCGGGAGAACCATGAGCCCCCGATCATGCGGCCATCCTTCGAGACGCGGGCTTGCGCCCGCTCCTCAAGATGAGGGCCGGAGGCTAGCCCGGTCGGTAAGCCCCGGTGACCGGGTCGCGTCGCAATGTCGGAATATCGGCCGTCCGGGTGGACTCGGCGACGCGTGCCAGACGCGCCTCTTCCAGTTCCCGGTTGATGCGGACGGCGGTCTTGTAGGCCCATCGGACCACGGCAAGCCCACCCAGGGCACCCGCGAATGCGATCAGCGGCGGCATCGGTCGATCCTTGTCGTTCACGTGTCAGCCCCCAATGGCTGGCATTCTCGCCCAAGCCGGCCTGCGCCGCAATTGCGCTTTTGGGACTAAATGGCGCGGGCCATTCCGCTCTCAAAACCCGAATTTGGCCCAAATCGCCCTCGTCTCAAGGGCGGAAATCAGTTCATCCGGCCATGCCCCGATTCCGTCGAATGCGGCCAGCGAGCCCGCCCCCGGCGACCTCCGACCCAGGAGCCCGGACAGCAGCCCGGTTGACGGCGCGATGACCGGCGTCAGCACCTTCTCGCCAAAGCGCTCGCGCAGCGTCGAGCGAAGATCGCCGATCTTGTCGGCAAGGCCGAGCGACACCGACCGCTCGCCCGCCCAATATTCGCCCGTGAACAGGACGTCATCGGCACCCTTCAGCCGCGCGCCGCGGCTGCCCTTGACTAGCGCAATAAAGATGGCGTGGATCTCGCGCTGAAGCGCCTTGAGGCGCGCCACGTCATCGGGGTCCTCGGGCAGGAATGGATCGAGCATCGCCTTGTGGTCGCCCGCCGTATAGAGCCGCCGCTCGACGCCGATCCGCTTGATCAAGTCCTGAAAGCCGAAACTGCCGCCGATCACGCCGATCGAGCCCAGGATCGAGGACGGATCGCAAAATATCTCGTCGCCGGCGCAGGCGATCATGTAGCCGCCGGATGCCGCGACGTCCTCGACGAACACCAGCACCGGCAGCTTCTTTTCAGCGGCAAGCTGCCTGATCCGCAAATAGATCTGCCGCGATTGCACCGGCGAGCCGCCAGGCGAATTGATCACCAGCGCCACCGCCTTGGCATGCCGGGTGGCAAAGGCGCGTTCCAGTGTCCTGGCGGTGCCCGCCAGTGTCAGACCCGGCCGCAGCGGCGTCACCGCGCCGATGACTCCCGACAGGCGTACGACCGGGACGACAGGAATGTCGCGGCGGAATTTCGCCGGAATGAGTTGTTTCACCCAGTCAATGAGGCTCGGCAATCCCTTGCGATCACTTAATTGTTCACTCATGCCGTTACCTCGAATTAACCATTTTTTATCGCACCAGTGTCATTGCATAGGCCGAAACGCCCCTTTTGGGCCGGGAACGCCTTTTGCATTGCAGATCTTAAAGCTGCAATGGCGCAGCGGAGACTGACATGAAAATCTACCTGCTGATAATGCTCATCGGCAGCCTTCTGGCCGCGATTCACTTTACATCGGCGCCCAAACAACAGTCAGAGACGCTTCCGTAATAGCGTCCTGGTCCAGAATTTGGCGTTCGAGCCATTTTTACGGGTTCGCGAGCGGCAAGCTCCCCTTCCCTGACAGAACCTCCTGCATCCTTTCATTGGGAACGCCCTGCTCGTCATTGAGCATCAGGGCGGGATGGATTTGCGTCGGCGCGCGACCCCCCTTGGTGGCGCGAACCAGGATGCGATTGGCGGGTCCCCGGGCGTCGCCGTGAACCGGCAGCACCTGCAGGCTCCCGAAACCGTGATCTAGCGCGGAGAGCACCTCGGCAATTCCATCGGCGCGCCAGATCAGCGTCAGAACTCCCCTTGATTTGAGAATGCGGCGCGCCGCATGAATCCATTTCAGAAGGGTCGTTGCGGTGGCCATATGCGCGGTCCCGCGCGCCACATCCGGCGAGGCGCGATGCCGCGCCGGATCGTTGAAGGGCGGATTCATCAGCACCGCATCGACGCTGTCGGGCTTAAGTCCGGCGGCGGCAAAGGCTGTGGCATCCGCTTCGACGTCGAGCACAATCACTTCGGCTTGAATCGCATTCGCCTCCGCATTGACCCGCGCAAGGCCAGCCAGCGCTGCATCCATTTCAACCAGAACGAGATCAACACTGGTCACGCGCCTGGCAACCGCTAGCCCCGCAGCCCCGACGCCCGCGCCGAGATCGGCCACTCGGTCCCCGGCACGGGCCGCGGTCGCGGCCGCCAGCAGCACCGCATCGTGACCGGCGCGATGTCCTGATTTCAGTTGCTTCAGACGCAATTGCCCGCCGAGAAAGGCGTCCTCAGTGAGCTCGAGAACGGGGTCAGTCATCGGGGCGCAATTCATGAGCCAGGCCCGCCTCGGCCAGCAACTGGCGGGCCGCGCGGTTGTCGTCCTCATGCACCAGAATACGCCGCGGCAGGATGCCGAGCGATCCCTCGATGACGCTCATGTTCTGATCCAGCACCAGATGGTGGATATTGGCGCCGTCGAGCAGTGCGCCGATTGCGGACACCAGCACGATATCGTTGGTCCTGACCAATTCCCGCAACTGATGCTCTCCTTTTTGCCCCGTGCGACGTCGGCGCGGGGTCTGTCAACCGCTACGTGCCCTTGCCGCGATTGCCGGCACTTTCTATTGTAGAATAAGGATAGTGCGAATTGGCCAAAATTGGAGACCCGCGTGGCGGTTATTGTACCCTTCGAAAGCCCGTCGAACGCCTCGATAGATGCGCTGGTCGGGCTCGTTGCCGCCGATATGGAGCGGGTCAATGCCACGATCCTGTCGCGGACAGGGTCGGAAGTCACGATGATTCCGGAAGTGGCCAACCACCTGATCTCGTCCGGGGGAAAACGTCTGCGGCCGATGCTGACGCTGGCAATGGCCCAGCTCTCCAATTACTCCGGCGACGGCCATATCAAGCTCGCCGCCGCGGTCGAGTTTATGCACACCGCGACGCTGTTGCATGACGACGTAGTCGACGAGAGCGAATTGCGTCGCGGCAAGCTGTCGGCGCGGATGCTGTGGGGCAACGAGGCGAGCGTCCTGGTCGGCGACTTCCTGCTCGGCCAGGCCTTTCGCATGATGGTCGAGGTCGGCTCGCTGCGGGCGCTGGACATTCTCTCTTCCGCCGCGGCCACCATCGCCGAGGGCGAAGTGATGCAGCTTGCGGCCGCCAAGAACACCGCGACCACCGAGGACGAATACCTCGCGGTGATCAGAGGCAAGACCGCCGAACTGTTCGCCGCCGCCTGCGAGGTCGGACCCGTGATCGCCAACCGGCCTAAGGCCGAACAGACCGCCTGCCGATCGGTCGGCATGAATCTCGGCATCGCGTTCCAGCTCGTCGACGATGTGCTGGACTATGGCGGCAAGGCCGCGAAGCTCGGCAAGAACATCGGCGACGATTTCCGCGAGGGCAAGATCACGCTGCCGGTAGTGCTGGCCTTCCGCCGCGGCAATGACGGCGAGCGCAAGTTCTGGATCAAGGCGCTGGAGCGCGGCGAGATCGGCGACAGCGACCTCGACCATGCGATCGGCCTGATGACCAAGCACCGCGCGCTGGAAGACACAATCAGCCGCGCCCAGCATTACGGCGCAATGGCCGTCGACGCGCTGGCGCTGTTCCCGGCCTCGCCGATGAAGACCGCACTCGAACAGGTCGTGGCGTTCTGTCTGGCGAGGTCGCATTGAGCTCCGTAGGGTGCGCAAAGGCGCTCTTGCACCGTGCCCGCCAATTTCACCTATTTTGAAGAGATGCTTTGGTGGGCCCGCTCCGCTTTTGCCCACCCTGCGAGGCCGATTGAATGAACGGCACTAATTTCACATTGTTTCTCCTGGCCGCGCTTCTCGTCGCCGCCGTCCCCGGGCCTGGCATCTTTTACGTCGCCGCACGTACGCTGTCGGGCGGCAAGGGCGCCGGCATTGCGTCGACGTTCGGGACTGCGCTCGGCGGGCTCGTGCATGTGATCGCTGGCGGGCTCGGCGTCTCCGCCATCATTCTTGCCAGCGCCGAGCTCTTCACCGCACTCAAATTCGCGGGCGCGCTCTATTTGATCTGGCTCGGCATCAAGACATTTCGCGATGCGCGCGATCTGCTGCCGAAACAGGTCGTCGCGGTCAGCTCACGACGAGCGTTTCGGGAAGGCGTACTCGTCGAAGCGCTGAACCCGAAGACCGCGGCCTTCTTCCTGGCCTTCATCCCGCAATTCCTTGACCCGGCGGGCGGCTATCCGGCGCTCCAGTTCATGGCATTGGGCCTGATCTCGGTCGCGCTAAACACGCTTGTCGATATCATCGTGGTGATGATGGCCGCGACCGCGCGCGATAGTCTCACGCGCAGGCCGAACCTGCTTCAACAATTGCGGCAAGGCTCGGGAATGTTCATCGCAGGGCTTGGTATTTCGCTAGCGCTGGCGCGGCGGCCGGCAAGCTAACTCAGCGTGCCCGCATGCACCCACCATCCGGGGTGATCGCGCCGGATCTGCTCCGCCGCGCGGCCGGCTTCGGCGGTGTTCTCGTAGATCGCAAAGCAGGTGGCGCCCGATCCGGACATCCGCGCCAGCCACGCACCGTTGGTCGCGTTGAGCGCGGCGATGACTTCGCCGATCACCGGCTGGACGCGCATGGCGGGCGCTTCCAGGTCGTTGGAGCTGGCGGCCAGCGCTTCAACCCAATCTTCGAGCGATGCCCTCTCATCGGGCCAGCGGTCCTTCAGCAGCACGTCGGCGACGCCGACCAATAATTCGCCATTGCGCAAGCCGAGCGCGTTGAAAACGTCGCGGGTCGCAACGGCAACGCCGGGATTGACCATGACGCAGGGCATCTTGGGCAGATTAAGCGGCTGCAATGTTTCGCCGACGCCGGTCATAACGCAGCAGCGAGAGTTGACGCAGACCGGCACGTCCGCGCCGGTCAATTGCGCGACCTCGATGATGCGGGGATCGTCGAGTGCAAGCCGGTTCAACTGAGCAAGCAGCCGCAGCGCCGCCGCGGCATCGGCCGAGCCTCCGCCGATCCCGGCTGCCACCGGCAGGATCTTTTCGAGTGTAAAGCTGCCGGCCTTCATGCCGGGCAGACGCTCCGCCAGGAGGCGCGCGGCCTTGAGCACCAGATTGTCCGAGGTCTCGCCACAAGCCTGCGCCAGCGGTCCCAACATTTTCAAATCCAGATCCGACCCCGGCGTCAGGGTCAGCCGGTCGGCGCAATCGGCAAACGCCACCACGCTTTCGAGATCGTGATAGCCATCGGCACGACGGCCATTTACCTGCAAGGTCAGATTGACCTTGGCGCGTGCCTCGTCACTCAATGCCGGCATTGCCGAATAGCCCCAAGGTCCTTCCGTCAGCCACCTTTGCCGTCTTCTTTCTTCTTGTCAGCGGAAGCCGCGGAGGAAGTGTCATCGGGCAGACCGTTGGCAATCTTGGCTTCGATCTTCGGCAATTCTTCCGCCTCGGGCTTGAGGTCGCGGGCGTGGGCCCACTGGAATTTGGCTTCCAGCGTTCGCCCGACGCGCCAATAGGCATCGCCGAGATGGTCGTTGATGGTCGGATCCTCGGGCTTGAGATCGATCGCGCGCTCGAGATTCTTTACCGCGTCCTCAAAATTGCCGATCCGGTAAAACGCCCAGCCGAGCGAATCCACGATGTAGCCGTCGTCGGGGCGCTGGTCGACGGCGCGCCGGATCATCTTCATGCCTTCATCGAGATTGATGCCCTGATCGATCCAGGAATAGCCGAGATAGTTCAGGACGTGCGGCTGCTCGGGCTGCAGTTCCAGCGCCTTGCGCATGTCGGCCTCGGCCTTGCTCCACTGCTTGGAACGCTCCTCGCAAATGCCGCGATAATAATAGGTGACCCAGGTGTTCTTGTCCGTCACCCCGGGCATGGCGTCGATCGCGAGCGTATAGGTTGTGGCGCAATCGTTGAACTTCTTGCGGCCGCGCTCGATGTTGCCGAGCGCCATGATGGCTTCGATATCCTTCGGCGCTTCCGTGATGACGGCCTTGAGGATCTTGATCGCTTCTTCGCTGCGGTCCGCGGCGTCGAGATTGGTGGCGAGCTGGATCTGGGCGTTGCGCTTGAGCGGCGAACTGGCCGGCATACGCTCGTAGACCTTGATCGCCATCTGAGGCTTCTTCACGGACTCGTAGAGGTCGGCGAGCGACAACAGCGCCAGCGGATGATTGGGCTGCAGATAGAGCGCGAGCTGCAGATAGACCAGCGCCAGATCCTCACCGCCGCGGCGGGTCAACGTGGCGCCGATGCCGTAGAGCGCCTCCGCCGCGCCGGCTTGCGCCGAATCCACTAGCGGCGACATCTTCTTGCCGGCCTTCGTCTCGCGCAGGCCTTCCTGCACCAGCGGATGCCGCGGCACCTTCTTGTCGAACGTCTCGTAAATGGCGGCGGCCGCCGCCCCATCCTTGTTGCGCGACAGCCACCGCGCATAGGCGTCGGAAACGCGCAGCATCGAATCGTCGAGCTTGTAGGCGCGTTCGAACCGCGCGCCGGCATCCTTGTCCTTGCCCGAGATCTCCAGGATCATGCCGGTGTGGAGATCCTTGAAGATCGGATACCATTCCGGGCCGGTCAGCTTGTCGATATTGGCAACTGCCGCCTTGGCATCGCCCGCGCCGTAGCTCGCCCATCCCGACAGCAGCGTCGCCACGAGATCGGTGATCGGTCCGCGGATCGACTGGTTGATGTTGAGCTGGGCGGCCGCGTATTTCTTCTGCTTGAGATCGCGGACGCCGACCACCAGCCGCGCGACGCGGTTGGCCTTGTCCATGGTCAGGATGCGATCGGCGAGCTTGACCGCCTCATCGATATCGCCGTCGGCGAGCGAGGAGATGAAGGCACGGTCCAAAAGTTCGTTGTTCTTCGGATCGGTGCGCAGCGCGGAGCGATAGAATGCCGCAGCCGAGGCAGCGTCACGCTCAACGCTTGCATGCCGCGCGGCAAGATAGCTGCCCGCCGTCGTCAACGATTTCAGATCGGCCTTGGTGGGGAATTGCGCAGCGCTATCGGCTGGATGGTCCGGCGTCTGCGCCGAGACCGCAGCCGGTGCGGCCAGTGCAGCGAAGGTAATTGCAGCGAGGGTCCAACGATTCATACGAGTGAAAAGCATCACGGTTCGCCTAGCTCCAGGATGTACGGCGGGATCGTTACGATCGGTCTCTAATGCAAACCCAAGCGGCGGCATCTTGGGCAGCGACAATGCCGCTTTTGGCCCTCAACCGCAAGGATACGGGTTGGCGAATCGATTGGCAGATTAGGCCCTTAGGGCTCCGATTTAGCCAGCTCAACCCGGTAACGCTTTTACTGTGGCGGTATCGTGACCGGAGGCGGTATCACCCTCCTCCGGCTCACGCAATCGTGGTCTGTACCGCCTCGCTACATACCCTGGTAGTTCGGTCCGCCACCACCCTCCGGTGGAACCCAGGTGATATTGCCATTCGGGTCCTTCACGTCGCAGGTTTTGCAGTGGACGCAGTTCTGGGCGTTGATCTGGAAGCGCGGACCGGAGGCCTCCTCGACCCACTCATAAACGCCCGCCGGGCAGTAGCGGTTCGACGGACCGGCATAGACATCGTACTCCGATGTCTTCTGCAGGTTCATGTCGGCGACCTTGAGATGGACCGGCTGATCCTCTTCATGATTGGTATTCGAGAGGAACACCGAGGACAGCTTGTCGAAGGTGAGCTTGCCGTCCGGCTTGGGATAGACGATCGGGGTGTGCTGCTTCGCCGCATCCAGCGTCTTGCGGTCGGGCTTGCCGTGCGATTGGGTTCCGAACAGCGAGAAGCCGAGTGTGTTGCACCACATATCGAAGCCGCCGAGCGCCACGCCGATGATGGTGCCGAACTT
Organism: Bradyrhizobium archetypum; assembly: GCF_013114835.1. Classification (GTDB taxonomy): domain Bacteria; phylum Pseudomonadota; class Alphaproteobacteria; order Rhizobiales; family Xanthobacteraceae; genus Bradyrhizobium; species Bradyrhizobium archetypum. The sequence continues at coordinate 996,628 of NZ_JAAVLW010000001.1, forward strand.
CGACCATAGCGGCTTGACGTTGCGAACCTTGTGCAGGTCGCGGCCCACCGCGGAATGCCGCCACGCGTTTTCGTATTCGGCCAGTTCGTCATTGGCGCGGCCGGCGGCGAGCGCGGCGGCAACATGTTCGGCGGCGAGCATGCCGCTGCCCATCGCGTTGTGCACGCCCTTGATGCGCGGCACGTTGACGAAACCTGCCGCGCAGCCGATCAGCGCGCCGCCCGGGAAGCTCAGGCGCGGCACCGACTGATAGCCGCCCTCGGTAATCGCGCGCGCGCCATAGGAGATGCGCCTGCCGCCTTCGAACACGGTGCGGATGGCGGGATGCGTCTTGAAGCGCTGGAATTCGTCGAACGGCGACAGATACGGATCGTCGTAATTGAGATGCACGACGAAACCGACCGCCACCTTGTTGTCGTCATAGTGGTAGAGGAACGAGCCGCCGCCGGTCGAATTGTTGAGCGGCCAGCCGAACGAATGCTGGATCAGCCCTTTCTGATGCTTGGCAGGATCGATCTCCCAGACTTCCTTCAACCCGATGCCGAATTTCGACGGCTCGCTCTTGGCGTCGAGCGAGTATTTGGCGATCAACTGCTTGCTCAGGCTGCCGCGCGCGCCTTCGGCGAACAGCGTGTATTTGCCGAGCAGTTCCATGCCACGGGTGTAGGAGTCCTTGTGGCTGCCGTCCCGCGCAATGCCCATGTCGCCGGTCGCGATGCCGCGCACCGCGCCGTTGTCGTCGTACAGCACTTCGACTGCGGCAAAGCCGGGATAGATTTCGACGCCGAGCGCCTCGGCCTTCGGCGCCAGCCAGCGACACACGTTGCCGAGCGAGCCGATATAGCAGTGATGATTGTCCATCAGCGGCGGCATCATGAAGTTCGGCAGCCGGATCGCGCTGGTTGCAGTGGTCCAGTAGAAGCGGTCGTCCTTGACCTGCGTCTTCAGCGGGCAATCCGCGTCCTCGCGCCAGTCCGGAATCAGCCGATCGAGGGAAACCGGATCGATCACCGCGCCCGACAGGATGTGCGCGCCGACCTCGGACCCCTTCTCCACCACAACGATGCTGAGATCGGCATTGAGCTGCTTCAGCCGGATCGCCGCAGCGAGGCCAGACGGCCCGGCGCCGACGATCACGACGTCGAATTCCATGGATTCGCGAGGAGGAAGCTCTTCTGCACTCATGATCTGGTCTCAGCCCAATTGAGAACGGCTCTAAAGCGTCCTTGTTTACGATTTTTGCGGGGAGGACAACCACGGAAATGCAATGTAAGGCGTTTCGCATCCGCCCGATCCATCCTAGATTGGCATAATGGATTTCATCCCCGAACCTGCCCCTAATGTCCGGCAATTGCTGGCCTTTTATCTGGAGGCCGGGGTCGATTGCGCGTTGGCCGAGGAGCCGGTGGACCGCCTCGCCGAACCGGATGCGCCGCCCGCCGCGATCGTGGCGCGCGAGAGCGCACCACCTCGCCCAGCCCGGGACATGCCCGTGGCGGCACCTGCCGTTTCCCGCAGTGAAATCGCGCCCGCACCCGAAGTCGCGATCGCTTCCGCCCGCGAAGCGGCGCGAAGCGCGCCGACGCTGGAAGCGCTGCGCGCGCTCCTGGAAACTTTCGAGGGCTGTGCGCTGCGAAACACCGCGACGCGGCTGGTGTTTGCCGACGGCAATCCGCAGGCCCGCATCATGTTTGTCGGCGAAGCGCCCGGGCGCGACGAGGACATCGAGGGGCTGCCGTTCGTCGGCCGTTCCGGCAAGCTGCTCGACCGGATGATCGCGGCGATCGGGCTCGACCGCAGCAAGGCCTACATCGCCAACGTGATCCCCTGGCGGCCGCCCGGGAACCGGACCCCAACGCCGCAGGAGACGCAAATCTGCCTGCCGTTCATCCAGCGGCAGATCGAACTCGTGAACCCCGACGTGCTGGTGACGCTCGGCAACCCCTCCACGCAAACGCTGCTGTCGACCCGCGAAGGCATCATGAAGACGCGCGGCAGGTGGTTCGACTACGATACCGGCACCCGCACCATCCGCGCCATGGCGACGTTCCACCCGGCCTATTTGTTGCGCTCCCCGTCCTACAAGCGAATGTCCTGGCAAGACCTGCGCGCAATTGCGAAGGCGCTGGAGCAAGCGAATTAGTCTAAACTAGCTCGCGTCCGGGACACGGGATCCGACTACTGCGCCTTCGGCCGCACGATGGCCCAGCCGATGCGCAACAAGGGCTGCCGGCCGTTCACCATCCATTCGAAGACGCGCGGCACTTCCGGAACCAGGCCCGGAAAGCGTTGCGCGATGTCGGGCGGCGGCGCGCCTGATGTATCCGAGGCGCGCCAGACCACGACGCCGCCGGTCTCATTGAACTTCGCAACCGATAGCCAGGGGGTCCGTTCCGGCGTCGCATCAAGCAACAAATGCGGGCGCCCGCGGCTCATCGCGACGAAGCTCGCCAGTTGCGGATCGCCGGCCACCGCGCGCAGGCGCTGGTTGGTTCGGCGTTCGAAATTGTCGCCGAAGAACTGCGCGATGGCTTTCGCCGGCAGCGAGGTCGGCACTTCGTTCGCCCCGGTCCACGGCAGGAACAGGATCGTTGCAACCACTGCCACCGCAGGCGCGACAACCGCCCCCGCCCAGACCGTTCGCAACAGGCGCTGGCGCCGCAAATGGATCAAGTCGCCGCTCGCCACGATCACGGCGAGCCCCGACATCAGCAACGCAACACCCGCCCCGCCCGCGACATGATCGAGATTGAAGATGCCCGCAATCAGGCTTCCGAGCAGGGCCGGCGCCAGCGCGAAGAAGTAGACGAAGTCGCGCGCCAGCGGATCGACCGGCGGCCGATAGATGATCGGCGCGTCGTCAGCGTTGCGGGCGAACCAGCCCGAGTTGAGGATCGCCAGCAGCACGATGGCCGACATCGCCAGCACGAGGCCGACGAGCAGCCACCCCCACTGCAGGACGCGCGCGCCGAGATCGGAAATCGCGGGCCATGGCGGCATCGAAAGCGCGTCGGCGCGGAGCAGCCAGATCAGATAGGGCAACACCAGGACCACGATCACGAGCAGCGCATAGAGCGGATCGAGCGACATCAATACGCGCCGCCCGCGCGCGGTGGCAGCGGCAAATCCGACGAGCAGCAGCAACAATCCGGGCGCGGCCGGCGTCGTCAGCAGCAAAAGCCCGGCCTCGATCGACCAGGCGAACCATGCGTTGTGCCGGTTCTGGCCGATCAATTGCCAGGAATGCAGCAGAAGCAGCGCCCAAAGCGGGCGCGCCAGCACCAGCGGGCCGAACTCGACGCCGGGCGAAGAGAAGGCGACGACCGTCATCGAGAGCAGCACCGCGAGCACCGCCTGCTGCCCGCCGACGATGGCGCGAGCCAGTTGATAGTAGATCCAGAAGGTGCCGACGGCGCAGGCCTGCGCCAGGAGATAGACGCCGAACATGGTGTTGCCGGCGGCGCGGAAGGCGATGTCGGCGAGCCAGAACGCCAGCGGCGGCCCGAGCCAGGTTCCGACCTGGTATTCCCGGCCGAACGCCAGCGTGATCGCAAGATCGCCGGGTGGGCTGCGGTAGAGCAGCATCGGCAGGATCAGCCAAAGCGCGGCCTGGATCAGCACCACAAGCCAGACCACCAGCCGCGGCCGCGCGCGGATCAATTCGACAACGAGCGAGGTGAAGCGCATGAAACGTCCGAATGCCCGGGCCTGGCGGCCCTGTCCCCCAAGCTCTGTCCCCCGAGCCGTTTGATAGAGCGCAGGAAGCGCCGAAGCAACCGATCTCAGATCGTGGCCGGGATCTCGGATTCGATCTCTCCATCCACCGTGAAGAGGTCGGGCTCGACCTCGACTGTTTCAGGGAAATGTTTCTGCCGCGCGGCAATGACCGGTGCGAAAAACCGGCGGTGGTGGATGCTGGGACCGAGCCGGTCCAGCGCCTCGCGATGTTCCGGCACGGCGTAGCCCTTGTGGGTTTCGAAGCCGTAGCCCGGGCAATCCAGCGCCAGCGCGCTCATCAGGCGATCACGCGTCACCTTGGCGATGATCGAGGCGGCGGCGATCGACACCACAAGACCGTCACCACCGATCACCGCATCGCAATCGCACGGCGCATCGATCTTGTCGCGACCGTCGACGAACACATGTTTTGGCATTTCGGGCAACGCCCGCACGGCCCGCGCCAACGCCCAGAGCGAGGCGCGCAAGATATTGTCGCGGTCGATCCGCGCCGGTGATGCAAAGGCGACCGCAAAGGACGAGGTGGCGCAGATTTCCTCGAACAGTTCCTCGCGGCGCTCCGCGGTCAGCCGCTTGGAGTCGTCGATGCCTTTGGGGATTCGCTTGGGATCGAGGATGACAGCGGCGGCCACCACCGGCCCGGCCAAGGGACCGCGCCCGGCCTCGTCGCAGCCGGCCACCGGCCAGACGCCGCGCTTGATCAGCGCCCGCTCGCGGCGAAAGCTCGGTGGCGCGACCGCGATTACCCCCGTCGGCAGTTCGGCTTGCGCCTTGGCGGCCTTCTTGCCTGATTTCCCGTCAGATTTCTTGGCAGACTTGTCCCGAATCATGGCCGGGATTCGTGCGCCAGCGCGACGCCGCACGCAACCGGGAACTCGGCATAATTCCCGTTATTCAGTCTTGTCCTTGGGGGCTCAATTCAGTCTTGTCCTTGGGGCTCAACTCCCTGGGCTCAATCCGGCAAATGAACCCGCCGGTCGTCGCCGACCTCGATGCCGGGCGCGACCACGACTTCCCAAGCGTGATTGTCGGGATCACCGAAATAACCGGAGTAGCCGCCATAATCGGTCTTGTGCGCAGGCTTCAACAGCGACGCGCCGCAGGAGATTGCAAAATCCAGCACCGTGTCGACCTCCTCCACCGAGCTGCAATTCCAGGCGAGCGTCGAGCCCCGGAACGTCTTCGGTCGGGGCTGATCCGGCAGCGTGGCGTCACGCGCGAGTTGATCCCACGGGAAAAGCGCCAGCACCGTGCCGCCGGTATCGAAGAAGGCAACAGCCTCGCCGGTTGTGCGCATCTTCCTGACAAAGCCGAGCGCTTCATAAAACGCGATGCTGGCGCGCATATCGCCCACGCCGAGCGTGATGACCGTGAACCGGGGGACTGGCTTTGGCGATTTTTCGCTCATCTTACTCTCTCCCCGTCATGGCCATGACGACTACAACCATCGGTTCGCTTCAAAACAAACTCAGTTGCTGCCCGTTCCGCTTCGGCTTGATAAAATGATCCGTCGTCAGCTTCGACCTTCGCTTGTTGAGGCCCAGCTTCTCGCAGGCGATTTCGAAGCGGCGACCGATCATCCAGGCCATTGGGCCAGTGCCCTTCATCCGCGTTCCCCATTGCGAGTCGTAGTCGCGCCCCCCGCGCATGTCGCGGATCAGGGTGAAGACGTGCCGGTAGCGATCGGGATAGTTGGCCATCAGCCACTCGCGAAACAGGTCGCGCACTTCCAGCGGCAGGCGCAACAGCACATAGCTTGCCTCCTTGACGCCGGCATGCGCCGCGGCATCGAGAATGCGTTCGATCTCCGAATCATTCAGCGCGGGGATAATGGGCGCGACCATCACGGTCGCGGGAATGCCGGCCGCCGACAATTGCCTTAAGGCCTCCAGCCGCTTCGGTGGCGTCGAGGCACGCGGCTCCATTGTGCGCGCGAGCTTGGCATCCAGCGTCGTCACGGAAATGGCGACCTTGGCCAGGTTGCGCTTCGCCATCCGCTGCAGAATGTCGATGTCACGTGTCACCAGCGCCGACTTGGTGACGATGCCGACGGGATGGCCAGCCCGATCGAGCACTTCGAGAATGCCGCGCATGATTTTGTGCTCGCGCTCGATCGGCTGATAGGGATCGGTGTTGGTTCCGATCGCAATCATGCGCGGCTCGTAGCCGGGCGCTGCCAGCTCCTTCTCGAGCAATTCGGGCGCGTCCGGCTTGGCAAGCAGCTTGGATTCGAAATCAAGCCCGGGCGACAGCCCGAGAAAGGCGTGGGTCGGCCGCGCGAAGCAGTACACGCAGCCGTGCTCACAGCCGCGATAGGGATTGATCGAGCGGTCAAATCCGATGTCGGGCGAGTCGTTGCGGGTGATGACCTTGCGTGACGTATCCAGCGCTACCGTCGTCTTGAACGGCGGCAGGTCATCCAGGCTCTGCCAGCCGTCGTCGAAGGCGACCCGCGCTTCGGCCTCAAACCGGCCGCTTTGGTTGGATTGCGCGCCACGGCCGCGCCGCCGCTGGCGTTCGATTCCGACCGCGAGCTCAGGAAAGGGTGTCGCACCCGCCGGCTCGGAGGGCGCCGTGACCGGCGGGTGCTTGAGGGCATGAGAGGATGCTCGGCTCATGGGGCGAACATAGCACGCCGCTAGAACAAATCAAGAACATCATCGACGCCAATTCAAAAGAAGCGATGCACGCGCCAGCACCACGTGCCGCAAAAAACTGCACGCAAGCGGCTGTTTTGATTATGACAAGGTGATAACAGTGCAGCGGTTTTCGCTGCTTGAGCCATCGAAGTCTCTTTCATGTTGAGCGTGATCATTCCGACCAAAGGGGTAGAACAGCCCGCCGTCGCAACGCTGGCGGCGCTGGTGCCGGGAGCCGCAGCCGGGGTGATTGCCGAAGTGCTGCTGGTCGACAGGACCGGCAACGGCGTGATCGAACGGGTCGCCGACGTGGCTGGTTGCCGCTTTCTCAAGTTCGAGGGAACACGCGCCGCGGCGCTGGCCGCCGGCGCGCGGGCGGCGCGCTCACCCTGGCTGATGTTCCTGCATGCCGGCGCGGTCCTTGACAGCGGCTGGATCGATGAAACCACGCAGTTCATCCAGAACGTATCGCTCAGCGGCCGGCCGCGCGCCGGCGTCTTTCGCTATGCCCGCTCGCCCTACACCAACACGCGGATTCGCGATGCCTTCAAATTCGTGGGCCGGATGATCACAGGCCCGTCGGCGGAACAGGGCCTCCTGATCGCACGTGATCATTATGAGCGGCTTGGCGGCCACGGCGTGGACTCCCGGCGCCCCGAGACCCGGCTGTTGCGCCAGCTCGGCCGCGCCTCGCGGACCCAGCTGCGCAGCCGGATCATGGTGGTGGCCTAAAGCGGTCCACCGCAGGGCCCGGACACAAAATATCGAAAACAACCCCATGCAAAGTAGAAGCGGGCGCGAGCCGGCGCGCCTCGTCCTCGCGAATATACTTGTCAAAGTCAAATATATATTTGACAATGACAAATATCGAGGCACCCGAGGTCCCAGATGAATTCCGAACAAGAAGTCGCGGCCGTTCGCGCCTTCAACCGCTTCTACACCCGCAAGCTCGGCATCATCGAGCCGAAGCTGCTGCACAGCCCGTTCACGCTGCAGGAAGCGCGAATCATGTACGAGATCAGGCACCGCGCCGCCTGCACCGCCACCGATCTCACCCGCGAGCTTGGGCTCGATCCCGGATTCCTGAGCCGCACCTTGCAGGGACTACAGCGCCGCCAGATCGTGACGCGAAGGCCTTCAAAGGACGACGGCCGCGTCAACGAGCTCTCGCTCACTGCGAAGGGGCGCTCCGCCCAGGCCGAGCTCGAGCGCCGCGCGCGCGAGGAAGTTGGAAGCCTGCTCGCTGCGCTGGACGACGATCAGCGCGGCGCCGTCGTCCGAGCCATGACGACAATCGAGCAAACGCTGGAGCGCCCAATGGAGAAGCCCGCCGCTTTTCTCTTGCGCAGCCACCGGCCCGGCGACATCGGCTGGGTGATCTCAAGCCAGGCAAAAGCCTATGCTGAGGAGTATGGTTGGGACATCAGCTACGAGGCGCTGGTCGCCGAGATCTGCGCGCAGTTCATCAGAAACTATGACCCGTCGCGCGAGCATTGCTGGATCGCGGAAGCAGGCGGCGAGCCGCTCGGCTCGATCTTCCTGGTGAAGGGCAGCGATGAGGTCGCGAAGCTCCGGCTGCTCTTGGTGGAGAAAAAAGCGCGCGGGCTCGGCGTCGGCCGCGCGCTCGTCGAGCAATGCGTCCGCGCGGCGCGCGAGAAGGGCTACAAGAAAATGACGCTGTGGACCCAAAGCATCCTTGTCGCCGCGCGCGGCATCTATCAGGCTGCAGGCTTCCGTCGCGTCAAGGAAGAGCCGCACCGTAGCTTTGGCGTCGATCTCGTCGGCGAGACCTGGGAGATGGAGCTGTAGTTCTTCGTCATTCCGGAGCATCGCGCAGCGATGAACCCGGAATCTCACACCACATCTCGGGATGCGCTAACGCGCGCCGGAATGACGGAATGGAATGTTAAGCCGACGCGCCCTTGGCCTTCGGCCGGCGCAGGTGCTCGTCGAGCCGCGGCATGATCTCGACGAAATTGCAGGGCCGCGTTCGGTAATCGAGCTGGGCGCCGAGGATGCCGTCCCACGCATCGCGGCAGGCGCCCGGCGATCCCGGCAGGCAGAAGATGAAGGTCGCGCCCGCTACGCCAGCGGTAGCGCGGCTCTGCACCGTCGAGGCGCCAATCTTGGCGTGGCTCAGCATGTGGAAGGCGACGGAAAAACCATCCATCCGCTTTTCGAACAGCGGCTCGACCGCCTCCGGCGTGACGTCGCGGCCGGTGAATCCGGTGCCGCCGGTGGTGATGATCGCATCGACATCAGGATCGGCGATCCATCGCTTGACGATGATGCGGATCGCATCGATGTCGTCGACGATGATCTCGCGCGCGGCGAGATGATGCCCCGCCGCCGTCAGCCGGTCGGCCAGCGTGGCGCCGGATTTGTCATCGGCCAAAGTGCGCGTATCCGAGATCGTCAGCACCGCGATGTTGAGCGGCACGAATTGTTTGGTTTCGTCGATGGAGGACATTTGCGCTTTCCCCGTGTCCCGGACGCGGTGCAGCGCGTAGCGATGCGCCGCAGAGCTGGGACCTATTTGTGTCCGAGTAGCATGGCCCCGGATCAGCAGCGCATCACTTCGTGCTGCGCAGCATCCGGGGCACGAGACCGTCACAACGCTCCCGCCGCAAACGTGTTGCAGGCCTGCACCGTGCCCTGCTGATAGCCGGTCATGAACCATTGCTTGCGCTGCGCCGCGGAGCCGTGGGTGAAGCTGTCGGGCACCACCCTGCCCGTCGACTGCCGCTGCAGCGTGTCGTCGCCGATCGCGGTTGCCGTCTTCAGCGCCGCATCGATATCGCCGGGTTCGATGAAGCCCGGACGCTTCTTCTCTTCGCGGTTCACCCAGACGCCGGAAAGACAATCCGCCTGCAGCTCGACCTTGACCTGCAGCGCATTGGCTTCCGCCTTGCTGCCGGCCTGCTGCTGCAGCCGCGTCACGCGCGGCAGGATGCCGAGCAGGTTCTGGATGTGATGTCCCGCTTCGTGCGCGATGATGTAGGCAGCCGTGAACTTGCAAGCACTGCCCGAACAGCCACGAAAGCGGGTCTCGACCTCGCGGAAGAAGCCGGTGTCGAGGAAGATCTGCTTGTCCGGCGGGCAGTAGAACGGCCCCATTGCCGACTGCGCCATGCCACAGCGGCCGCCATTGGTGGCGTTGCGAAACAGCACGATGCGCGGGCCGGTGTAGTTCTGGCCGCTGGACTGAAAGATCTCGCTCCAGCGGTCGTCGATCTCACCCAGTATGCCCGCGATCATGCTGCCGACTTCGTCCTTCGGCGCGCCGGTCTTGCCCGATCCCGACCTGCGATCGGTCTGATACGTCGGTGCGTGGCCGCCGCCGGTGAGGATTTCGGCGCCGCCGATCAGGATGCGCGGGTCAATGCCGAAGGCATAGCCGACGAGGCCGAGCACGATGATGGTGCCGATGCCGAGCCCGCCGCCGCCCATCGGCAGGCCAAAACCGCCGCCGCCTCCCATTCCGCCGCCACCCTCGTCGCGACGGTCTTCAATGTCGTCGCTGCGGCGGAAATCATCGTAACGCATGGCGCTATTTCCTCATCCCCGGCTGTTTGCTCGAATGTCCAACGCGGCAATCACGTAAAATTTCCATTTCATTAATCAATAACCCGCCCGGCAAAAATTGCCTAGTGCGCAAGCCGTCGCAATCTCTGATGGCAATCTTGCCGGTGATAGCTCTTCGCATTCTCGTTCGATAATTTTCTTGGTTAAGTCGATTTTTACTTTGCCCGGTCAATGTATCGCCAGTCGGTTGTTTAGTCCCGCGTCGCCGACAGCGTCGCCTGAGTCAGAGTAATTGAGTCATGGTTGTGTCGCGTCGCGGGGCGTCTGCAAAGGCGCCCCGCACCAAATTTGAGTCTGACTCCAGCACTCGTATCGTCGTCGGCGATTGCGTCGCCGAGATGTCGAAGCTTCCGGCCGGTTCGGTCGATCTGGTGTTCGCAGACCCCCCGTATAATCTCCAGCTCAAGGGCGAACTCAAGCGCCCCGACGAATCCCATGTCGATGCCGTCAATGACGACTGGGACAAGTTTTCGTCGTTCGCCGCCTATGACGATTTCACCCGCGCCTGGCTGCTCGCCTGCCGCCGCGTGATGAAGCCGTCGGCGACGCTGTGGGTGATCGGTTCCTATCACAACATTTTCCGCGTCGGCGCGATCATGCAGGACCTCGGCTTCTGGGTCCTCAACGACATTGTCTGGCGCAAGACCAATCCGATGCCGAATTTCCGCGGCCGCCGCTTCACCAATGCCCATGAAACCATGATCTGGGCCGCGCGCGACGAGAAGGCCAAGGGCTATACGTTCAATTATGAAGCCTTGAAGGCCGCCAATGAGGATGTGCAGGCGCGATCCGACTGGCTGATCCCGCTCTGCACCGGCGAAGAGCGCCTCAAGGACGCCGGTGGCAAGAAAGTGCATCCGACCCAGAAGCCCGAGGGGCTCTTGGCGCGCGTGTTGCTGTCGTCGTCGAAGCCGGGCGATCTCGTGATCGATCCCTTCAACGGCACCGGAACCACCGGCGCCGTAGCAAAGCGCCTCGGCCGCCGCTACATCGGCTTCGAGCGCGACAAGACCTATGCGAAGGCGGCCGAAGCGCGCATCGCGGCGGTCGAACCGCTGCCGGAGGCGACACTGGCGCCGTTCATGACGGCGCGCGACGCTCCGCGCGTGGCATTTTCCGAGCTGATCGAGCGCGGCATGATTCCGCCCGGCACCAAACTCGTCGATTCCAAAAAGCGGCACGGCGCCCTGGTCCGTGCCGACGGCGCCATCATGCTCGGCGACAAGGTCGGCTCGATCCACCGGATCGGCGCCGTCGCGCAGGGCTCGCCTGCCTGCAACGGCTGGACCTTCTGGCACGTCGAGACCAAGAACGGCCTCAAGCTGATCGACGAGCTGCGCGCCGAAATCCGCTCGGAAATGGCGGCAGGCTAAGGCTCCGATTTCATCCCCAAGGGAATGTCCGGCGTAGCTCGACGGTCTGCCGCGCCAATGCGCCGCAGCGTGCATATGGTTTATGGCGCGTTATCGCGTGAAAGGTGGCTTACCCATACTTGGCGCAACCGGCCTGATCGGCTGGCATGGCAGCCGTGTGATGCATGCAGGTAGAAAAGTGCCCCTTTGCCGATATTTGGAGGCATACTGCTCGCATTCATTTTTCCACAAAGATTGCTCCCATGCGCACGCGAGGCTCCGAGTCCCTATTGTGCTGCCGTTGCTGCCGATCTTCCTGATCGGCTTGTTTCCCATGCTGCTGCTGAGCTTGCTCGGTCCTGCCGGGTTGGTCATCCTTGGCATCCTCGTCGCCTGTGCCGGTCTGACCGATATTCTGGACGCCAGCGGCACCTTCAGCGAGCAGATCATCGTCCATGGTTATGCGCGAGGATCGGAACGCGCAGGCCAACGCACCGCCCTGCATTCGGAAGTCCGCTTTGCGTCGACCATGATTGCTTGCGGCGGCGCCCTTGCGGTCGCCGGGATCGGCGGCCTGTTCATCTCGTAACGCGCGGCTGCTCACGAACTCGTCGCTTGCGTCTGCTGCAAAAATTTGAGCATGGACGTGGCGAACGGCGGCATTGCTGCCATATTCGAAATCCGCAACACGCGTTCCTGCAAGAAGCAATGGGGGAAAATTCCAGATGCTCAAATTCTATTTCAACGGCTCGCCCAACCCGACCAAGGTCGCGCTCTTCCTCGAGGAAGCCGGCATCGCCTATGAGCCCGTCCCGGTAGACACCCGCAAGGGCGATCAGTTCAAACCGGAATATCTCGCCATCAATCCGAATGCCAAGGTGCCGGCGATCGACGATGACGGCGTCAAGGTGTTCGACAGCAACGCCATCCTGCTCTATCTCGCCGAAAAGACCGGCAAGTTTCTGCCGCCGAACACGCCGTCCAACCGCGGCGAGTTGCTGTCATGGCTGATGTTCGCCGCCACCGGCGTCGGCCCCTTTTCCGGCCAGGCCGTGCACTTCAAGCATTTTGCGCCAGAGAAGATCGACTACGCCCACAACCGGTACCAGTACGAAGCGCAGCGGCATTACGGCATCCTCAACGACCATCTCGCCAAGCGCCGCTACATGGTCGGCGAGACCTATACCATCGTCGACATGGATGTCTGGGGCTGGGCCCGCATGATGGCCTTCGTCATAGGCGAAGACGCAGCCCCGAAATACCCCAACGTCAAGCGGCTGGTGGACGAGATCTCGGCCCGTCCCGCCGCGGCTAAGGCGATCGCGCTGAAGGATAAGTTCAAATTCAAGGCCGAGATGGACGACGAAGCCCGCAGCAACATGTTCAAGCACATGTCGGTGAAGGCCGCCTGATAAGGCTCACTCAAGCAAAACGGCGTCCTCGCGGGCGCCGCTTTCATTTGCGACCCAGCCGTCGCATGCGCGGCTTCAAACTACGGCGGCGAGCTTTCGCTCCGCCGGGAACGGCCCGAGCACGCGCTCGACCAGCGCCGAGTCACAATATTCCTTGATCTGCTTGATCTTGCCGTTTTCGATCCGCCAGACCATGCAGTACTGATTGTCGTAGCGCTCCCCCGCCTTGGTGACGTTGTCGCCGCGGGCTTCGACCACGACGTAATCACCTTCCGCGATGAAGTTGAACGCCAGCGTGCGCGGCCGTCCGGCGGCGAGCAGCGAGCGCAGATGACCCATCAGGCGGTTATTGATGGCATCACGGCCCTTGAACTCCCCCGACCAGGAATATTGGCCGGTGACAATCCAGGTGACATCCTCGGCGATGTTGTCGAGAAAGGTTGTTCCACTGCGGTTCGCTGAATCCGTGTAGATTTGGTGCACCAGTTTCTTGTTCGCTGCTGCGCTCATGGCGGCATCTCCTTATCCGATGTCGAAATCATCGCGCGCCGCGCAGCATTCTTCCAATCGATAGCGATTATGATATATATTCACACGATGAATTTGAATTCGCTTGACCTCAATCTCCTGGTCGCGCTCGACGCGCTGCTCCGCGAAGCCAATGTCAGCCGCGCCGCGATGCGGATCGGGCTGTCGCAGCCGGCGGCGAGCCACGCGCTGCAGCGGCTGCGCGATTTGATCGGCGATCCGCTGCTGGTGCGAACCGGCGCGCGGATGGAGTTGACACCACGGGCGCAGGCCTTGCGCGCGCCGCTGGCGCAAGCGCTTGACCAGGTGCGCGCGCTGTTCATCGCCGATGAGTTCGATGCCGCAAGAAGCGAACGCCAGTTTCGCCTGATGATGCCGGATCTGGCGGTCGAGCTTTTGATGCCGCCGCTGATGGAGAAGATCACCAAGGCCGCGCCAAACGTCCGGATCGACGTGGTACCATGGCGCGGGCCGGCGATCTTCACGGCGGAATTCGCCCGCACCATCGATCTCGTGATTTCGATCGGCAACGCCTTCTCCGGATTCCACCGGCAGCGGCTTTACACCGACAGCGACGCGCTCGCCATCCGGCGTGGCCACCCGGTCGGCGCGCGGCTGAAGCGGATCGAGACCTTTCTTGATGCGCGCCATGTCGCGGTCGTGATCCGTGGGCAGAGCGAGGACCTGATCGACATGTGGCTGCGCCCCAAGGGCATAGAGCGACGCATCGCACTGGTCGTATCAGGCTATCTCGAGGCGCTGCATGTGGCCGCGCGCACCGATCTCGTCGCCTTCGTGCCGCGTCGCCTGATCGGCGCACTGTCGAAGCAATTGTCGCTCGCGACCGTGACACCGCCGCTCGATCCCGGAATCGACGAGCAGTTCATGTTCTACCCGACCCGCGCCCAGATGGACCCCGGCTCGATCTGGCTGCGCAAGCTGATGCTGGAGACCGGCCGCGAGTTGGATACGCGCAAGACCCCGTCCAGGACAGCCGGATCCACGCGCTCGCAATCGTGGGCAGCAGCCAGCTAACGCGTCAGTAAAAAGCCCTGGATTTCTCCAGGGCTTTTAGGTGGCGATGGCCGCGATAGGTGCCGATTCTAGAAGCGATAGTTGATGCCACCCTTCGCGGTATGAAGATCGAAGTGCGATGTGTTGGCCGAATTGCCTGGGATCGCGAGCGTTGTACCGCCGCTACGCAGGCCAAGATAGAGATACTCTGCCTTGAGCGACCAATTGCGGTCAAATGCCCACTCAATGCCGCCGCCAGCTGAATAGCCGTAGTGAAAACCGGAACTGGATGCGCTGCTGTTCGACAGTGCGGCTTGTTGCGCCGGGGAATAGTTAGGAGCAAATGAAAATACGACGCTGTCCACGGCGAACCTGGTCTGCGCGTCAGCCCAGGCGAAGCCACCAGTTACGTACAGCAGCACCCTATCCGCGGCGTAGCCGACCCGGCCTCTAACCGTACCGAACGCATCGATGGTTTGCTGAAGCCGTGCAACGCCAGTGTAACGGCCATCGTCGCCGCCGATGCTTGCATTGACGAAGAACGGTTTGGCATCTTGGCCGCGCATGCGGCCGAAGCTAGCGTCGGCTTCGAGGCCGAAGACCCAGCTGCTGACTTGCCAGTTATAGCCAAGCTGGAAACCCCCGAAGCCGCCCTTCGGATCGGCCGACAGGCCGAACGGCGGCGTGGTGGGCGGGACGCCGCCGCCAAAGCCATTGATAATAGCGGCGGGGACAATTGCGGTGGTGTAGGCAGCGGGGCTGAATGTCGCCGTTGCAGGATCGTTAGCGTCAGCGTAACCGCCATGCGCGCCGATGTAGAAACCCGACCAATCGAAAGCAGGACTGACCGGAGGCGCTTTGGTGTAAGGCCTTGCAGCCAAGTCGGCGGCTGAGGCGGAAGCCGCTGACAAAATAATGAGGGCTGCGGCCAAGCAATGCTTTTTCATTTTGGTACCCTTAAATAAACGGCCTAAATCACCTTACCTTCTAAATTATCTTACCTTCGAATCGGGCCGCTGGCTGTCGCTTTCGTGCAACAGGGGAACCTTCAATTTGAACGTGAACCTGACCTGCAGGACGGGCTGGTCGTCGTCTCGGACCTGCTCGTCAGGATGAGGCTTGATATCGTAGATGGGGGTAACGGACCCGGTCCGCCTTCCGAGCAAGCCGCGCTTGCCAGCGGTCACGGCAACCGCACTCACAGGCCGGACATATGGATACAAGCGATTCGATCTCGGACCACGAGGCCGCGGTGCGGCCTTATCCATAGAGAGGTGCTTCGCAGTCGTTAGGGTGAGGTCTGACGTACAGTCTCAACCCTTCTCTTCCGCCAGCACCTTCTGCACGGCCGGGCGCTCCGACATCCGCTTGCGGTGAGCGGCCACCTTCGGCAGCGTCGCAACATCGACTCCGTCGCCTTCGAGCCAGAGCGCGATCGTAAACAGATAGGGGTCGCAGACCGTGTATTGATCGCCCATCACCCACGGTCCCTTCAACATGTCGCGCTCGATCAGCGCGAAGCCGGCGGCCATGGTTTCCGGCACCTTGCGCTTCATGTCGGCAAACGAGGATTCCTCGGTCGCCCAGCGATAACCGCGCATCTTGTGGGCGTGCGACACATGCACGGTGGAGCAGAGATAGCTGTTGAAGGATTGCGCCTGCGCGAACGCGAAGGGATCAGCGGGCGCCAGCTTCGCTTCTGGAAAGCTGCTCGCGATGTAGGCGAGGATCGCCGGCGTCTCGGTCAGCGTGCCGCGATCGGTCACCAGCGCGGGCACCCGCCCCTTCGGGTTGATCGCCAGATATTCTGCCGTGGTCTGCTGGCGGTTCTTGAAGTCGAGCCGTTCCGCCGTGTAGGCGGCGCCGGCCTCCTCCAAGGCGATATGCGAAGCGAGCGCGCAGGTACCAGGGGCGGTGTAAAGCTTGAACATGGCGGTCCTCATCGGGAAAGCCGGACGTTACCGGCAGGCCGCCGTGCCGTCCACCCCCGGCGGGTGGAGTTGCCCCTCGCGGTTCAACGCTGATGATCGTATCGTCGGCGGGATCATGAGCGCCATAGAGACCGAGGTTCAAGGACGGCATGCAATGGACACGCGCGCAATCACCAACACTGTGATGCAGTATATGGCAGCATGGAACGAGCCTGGTGATACCGCCAGGCGCGCCCTGCTCGCGCAATGCTGGAGCGAGGACGGCGTCTATGTCGATCCGACCGCTTCGCTCAATGCGCGCGACGCCCTCGCCGCCCACATCGCCGCGGTGCTGGCGAGCCGGCCCGGCGCACGGCTGGAATTCATGAGCGGTATCGATATCCATCACAACATGGTCCGCTTCCTCTGGCGCCTGGTGCGCGCGGATGGATCAACCGGCGATACCTCGATCGATTTCGGCGAGATCGGTCCCGACGGGCGGCTGGTGAAGATCGTCGGCTTCTTCGGCCCGGCCCCGCCGCTTCCGTAAATCGCCGGGTCCGCAAGTGACTCCACCGGCCCTTTGCAGTTGCCCCCTTCCCTCCCTCATGTCATGACGCCCCGGGAAGCAACAGGGGCGTATCATGACGGTTCTCATCGCGGGCGGCGGCATTGGCGGGCTGACGCTGGCGCTCAGCCTGCACCAGATCGGCGTTGCCGCAAAAGTCTTCGAGAGCGTGCCGGAATTGCGGCCGCTCGGCGTCGGCATCAACGTGCTGCCGCATGCGGTGCGCGAACTGATCGAGCTCGGCCTGCATGATGCGCTCGATGCGGCCGCCGTCCGCACCAAGGAGCTCGCCTATTTTTCCAAGCATGGCAAACCGATCTGGAGCGAGCCGCGCGGCATCGAGGCCGGTTACAAATGGCCGCAGTTTTCGATCCATCGCGGCACGCTGCAGCAGATTTTGCTCGAAACCGCGGTCGAGCGGCTGGGCAAAGAAAACATCCTGACCAGCCATCACCTCTCCGGCTGGACCGAAACCGCAAACGGCGTCCGCGCGGAATTCATCGACAAGGCAACCGGCCAATCAAAAGGCCATCACGACGGCGCGCTGCTGATCGCGGCCGACGGCATCCATTCGGCGGTTCGCGAAAAACTTTACCCCAAGGAAGGCCCGCCCATCTGGAACGGGCGCATCCTGTGGCGCGGCATCACCGACAGCGACGCCTTCCTGTCCGGCCGCACCATGATCATGGCCGGTCACGAAATCCTGAAATTCGTCTGCTACCCGATCTCGAAGCAGGCCGACAGCCGAGGCAAATTCCGGATCAACTGGGTGGCCGAGCGGCATATGCCGCCGACCTATCAGTGGCGGCGCGAGGACTATAACCGGACCGCAAAACTCGAAGAGTTTCTGCCCTGGTTCAAGGACTGGAAGTTCGACTGGCTCGACGTGCCCGGCCTGATCGCGGACTGCCCGCACGCCTATGAATACCCTCTCGTCGATCGCGATCCGATCCCGCAATGGACGTTCGGCCGCGTCACGCTGATGGGCGATGCGGCCCATCCGATGTACCCGATCGGCTCCAATGGCGCGTCGCAGGCGATCCTCGACGCGCGTGTCATTACCCGCGAAATTCTGGCGAAGGGGACGACCAACGCGGCGCTGGTCGCATATGAGGCCGAGCGGCGGCCCGCAACCACCGACCTCGTGATGCTCAACCGCCGCAACGGTCCCGAGCAGGTGATGCAGATGGTCGAAGAGCGCGCGCCCAATGGCTTTGGCGTCGTCACCGACGTGCTCTCGCAGCAGGAGTTGGAAGACATCGCTGCCAACTACAAGCGTGTCGCCGGCTTCCAGGTCGAGGGGCTCAACGCCAAGCCGCCGATCGTCCAGATCACGCGGGAAGCGCCGCGGGCAGCGAGCTAGCGGACGGCGCGATTGCCTTAGCCGTTTCGACCAGCCGCGCACTCGTTGAGGCGGTCGCAAGCACCGTGCCATCCTTGGCCATCAGCCGCCCCTCCACGAAGGCCACCGTCTTGCCGAGCTGGGTGACGTTGGCCTCGCCCGTGATCGGCCCTGGTCTGGCGGGGCTGAGAAAATTCACCGTCATGGTGATGGTCGCCGTGTAGAGTTTTCCCTCGGTCATCACAAACACCGCCGGCCCCATGGTGTCGTCGAGCATCGCCGAGAGAATGCCGCCCTGCACGAAGCCGGCCGGATTGCAGAAATCCCGCTTGCCGTCGAAGCCGATCCGGATCCAGCCGTCCTTCGGCCGCGCGTCGAGCAGGCGCCAGCCGAGCAGCTTTGAGGATGGCGGTGCGGTGAAATTATCGAAGACCGTGCTGACCATGGGAACCTCCGTCAGGCTCCCTCCTATCGCAGCCCTGCTGCCAGCATGGTGTCAGCAGCGAGCAGCCTCGCATCTTCAGATGTCCAGCCCGTGCGCGATCGCCTTGCGCATCACGTTGGGCAACGCCTCGTCGGCGAGCGTTGCGATCGGCACCCAGCGCATGCCGTCCGGCGGCCGCGTGCGCGCCGGCACTGTTGCGGCATAGACCACGAGCTCGAGCGGAAAATGCGTGAACACGTGGGTGACGACGCCTGTCTTGCGATGCCAGCGTGAGATGGCCGTAAGCGCAGGTGCCTGCTTCAGCGCCTCCTTGTCGTCCTGTCCCGCCAGCCATTCTGAACCCGGCACTTCCGTCATGCCGCCGAGCAAGCCTTTTTCCGGCCGCGTGCGCACCAGAAGCTCATCTCCGCGCGTGACGATGAAGGCGGCGCCGCGACGCAGGTCGCCCGACTTCTTCGGCGCTTTGCGCGGAAACGTCTCCTGGTCGCCCAGCAAGCGGGCGGCGCAATCCTCGTTCAGCGGACAGAGCGCGCAGGCCGGCTTCTTCGGCGTGCAGATCGAGGAGCCGATATCCATCAAGGCTTGCGCGCTGTCGCCGGCACGCGCGGGACCGAGCAACGTCGCCGCCAATTCCTGGATACGTGGCTTGGCCTGCGGCAATGGCTCCTCAACCGCGTAAAGCCGCGACACCACGCGCTCGATATTGCCGTCGACCGGCATGGTTCGGATGTCAAAGGCGATCGCTGCGATCGCCTTGGCCGTGTAAGGCCCGATCCCCGGCAATTGGCGCAGGCCTCCCTCGGTGTCGGGAAATATCCCGCCATGGTCGCGCAGCACGGCAACCGCGCAGGCATGCAGATTGCGCGCGCGCGAATAGTAGCCGAGCCCGGCCCACATCCGCAGCACGTCATCCACCGAGGCGCGGCCGAGCGCAGCGACATCCGGCCAACGCGCCACAAACTTCTCGAAATATGGCCCGACCGTTTTGACGCCGGTCTGCTGCAGCATGATCTCTGACAGCCAGACCCGGTACGGATCGGCCCGCTCGCCAGCCAGCGGCCGCCACGGCAACCGGCGGCGATGGCGGTCGTACCAGTCGAGCAGCAGCGCGGGGCGATCGGCGCTTTCAGCAGGTGCTGCCTGTCGTTTGATTTTGGCGGCCGCGGAAGCAGTCATCCGCCTACTTTAATGCCGGAACGCAAATCTCTCCACGTCATCCCCGGGGGCTTGTCCCGGGCATCCACGTCTTTCTTGCGCGTTGATTCGAGACGAAGCTGGCCGGTCAACCCGCTGACGACGAGCTTGCACTGGCGGTTTCTACTGTAATTGGCGCCGTGTTATAGAGCCCCATGTCCAAGCCCGGCCCGATCTCGGCAAAACCGCTTTCCGTTCTGCTCAGGGACGTATTCTCCGACGCCTACGCCAAGCAGGGGTTCGCCGCGCGCGAATTGGTGACGCGCTGGGCCGACATCGCGGGGCCGGAAATCGCCGCCTATTCCGAGCCGCTCAAGATGCAGTGGCCGCGGCCTGTGGAGGGCCAGCCGCAGGAACCGGCCACGCTGGTGTTGCGGGTGGAAGGTCCGATGGCGCTGGAGATCCAGCATTCGTCCGACGTCATCCTGCAGCGGGTCAACCGCTTCTTTGGCTGGAGCGCGGTCGGCCGGCTGGCGCTGCGGCAGGCGCCGCTATCGCGCCGGAAAGGCCCCGCGCGCCCCCGCGCCCCCGACCCGAAATCGGTGGCAAAGGTTGCCGAAACCCTCTCCGCGGTCGAGGACGAGGAACTGCGCGCCGCGCTGGCGCGCCTCGGCGCGGCGATCAAGCGAAATTGAGCCTTTTGCGCGGCTCGCCCCGCGCAAGGCGCCATTGCCACAACTGGCGTTTCAAGCTAGCGAAGGCTTCTTTTCGTAGGTTCTTTCGGGCGTGAACGCGCCAATCGGGAGCAGACTTTGATGATCACGCGCCGCGCCTTCACCGCAGCCCTCTCATTGACCGGGCTTGGCCTGCTTGCCGGCTTCTCGCCGCTGCGGCTGATCACGGATGCGATGGCGCAGGGTCCCGCCGATGTGGCCAAACCGGTGTCGCTGCCCGACATGGCGCTGGGCCCGGCGAATGCCACGGTCACCATCACCGAATTCGCCTCGATGACCTGCCCGCATTGCGCGGCGTTCACCGAAAAAGTGTTTCCGAAGATCAAGTCGGAATTCATCGACACCGGCAAGATCCGTTTCGTGTTCCGTGAATTCCCGCTCGACATCAAGGCCGCCGCCGGCTCGATGCTGGCGCGCTGCATCGCCAAGGACGATGCGCCGAAATATTTCGCCGTTGTCGATCTCCTGTTCAAACAGCAGAATGACTGGGTGGTGAAGAACACCACGGAGACGCTGACCCGGATCGGCAAGCAGGCCGGCCTCACCCAGACGCAGGTCGAGGATTGCCTGAAGGATCAGGCGCTGCTCGACAAGATCGCCGCCGACCAGAAATATGCCGCCGAGGTGCTCAAGGTGCAGTCGACGCCGACCTTCTTCATCAATGGCGAGATGCTCAAGGGCGAACAGAGCTTCGACGAGTTCGCAAAGCGTATCAATTCGATGCTGAAGAGCTGATTCGCGCGGGCCCCGATTCATCCGAGCCCACAAGTCCAGCAAAAGACGCCACACAAGCGCCTCAAATCCCTTGGGAAAAGCCCCGCGGGGCCGTTGCTCTCCGGTCTCCGCCTCGCCATTGTCGCGAGCCATAAGAGCCGCAGCCAGCGGTTCGTCCACACAACGACATTGCCTTCTATGGTATTGTCACGGCAGGGAGATTCGCGCCCGGCCAACAGAGAATCGTGTTCATGAAACTCACGCGCCTCCGCCTCCATGGTTTCAAGTCCTTCGTCGAACCCACTGACTTCGTGATCGAACCCGGCCTGACCGGCGTGGTCGGACCGAACGGCTGCGGCAAATCCAATCTGGTCGAGGCGCTGCGCTGGGCGATGGGCGAGACCTCGCATAAATCGCTGCGCGCCGCCGATATGGACGCGGTGATCTTCGCTGGTTCCGGCAACCGGCCCGCGCGCAACCACGCCGAAGTCACGATGACGATCGACAATGCCGACCGTACGGCGCCGGCCGCCGTCAACGACAGCCACATCCTGGAAATCTCCCGTCGCATCGAACGCGAGGCCGGTTCCGTCTATCGCATCAACGGCCGCGACGTCCGCGCCCGCGACGTTCAGATCCTGTTTGCCGACGCCGCCACCGGCGCGCGTTCGCCGGCGCTGGTTCACCAGGGCAAGATCGGCGAGATCATCCAGGCCAAGCCCGAACAGCGCCGCCGCGTGCTGGAGGACGCCGCCGGCGTCGCCGGCCTGCATGCGCGCCGCCACGAGGCCGAGCTGCGGCTGAAGGCCGCCGAAACCAACCTCACCCGCGTCGAGGACGTGATCGGGCAGCTCTCCGGCCAGATGGAGGGGCTGAAGAAGCAGGCTCGTCAGGCCATTCGTTTCCGCGAAGTCGCGGCCAAGGTGCGCAAGGCCGAGGCGACCTTGTTCCACCTGCGTTGGCTGGAAGCCAATGCCGACGTCGCCGAAGCCGCCCACACCCACGACATCAACGTGCGCGAAATGGCCGAGCGCACCCGCGAGCAGGCCGAAGCTGCGCGGATCCAGGCGATCCGCGCCTCCGAACTTCCTGCGTTGCGCGAGGGCGAAGCCCGCGCCGCGGCGGGGCTGCAGCGCCTCACCAATGCGCGTGAACAGCTCGATCGCGAGGAAGAGCGCGCCAAGGAACGCGTCGCCGAGCTCGACCGGCGGCTGAATCAGTTCACCGCCGACATCGCGCGCGAACAGCAGCAAACGTCGGACGCCGAGGTCGCGCTGCAGCGGCTCGACACCGAGGACGCCGAGTTAAAGGAAGAGATCAAGTCGCGTGTCGAAAAGCGCTCCGGCGTTGATGAACGCGTCTCGGAAGCGGAGGCGACGCTGGCCGCGGCCGAGCGCATGTTCGGCGAGCTGACCACCGCGCTGGCCGACCTCACCGCCAAGCGCAACCAGTTAGAGGCCGGCGTGCGGACTCATCGCGACCGGCTGGCCCGGCTCGATCAGGAAATCGCCACCGTCCAGGCCGACGAGCACAAGCTGAGCGAGGAGACTGGCAATCTCGGCGACATCGACGCGCTCGCCGCCGCCATGGAGACCGCGCAAGAAACGCTCGCCGCATCCGAAGCTGCAGCGCAAGCCAGCGAGACCGGTCATATCGCCGCGCGGCAGAAGCTCGAAGCCTCCCGCGCTCCGCTCACCGAGGCTGAAAAGCGTGTGCAGCGGCTGGAGACCGAAGCCCGCACGATTTCAAAACTCGTCAACGCCGAAACCAAGAACCTGTGGCCGCCAATCATCGATGGCGTCACCGTCGCCAAGGGTTATGAAAAGGCGCTGGGCGCTGTCCTCGGCGACGACCTCGACGCGCCGGTCGATCCCTCTGCACCGATGCGCTGGACCAACGCAGGCGCGAGCTTCGACGATCCGCCACTACCGGACGGCGTCGATTCCCTCGCCGCGCATGTCGAGGCGCCGTCCGAATTGAGGCGCCGGTTGGCCCAGATCGGCGTGGTGTCGAAGGAACGCGGCGCCGAGCTCGTCTCGCAATTGAAGACCGGCCAGCGGCTGGTGTCGCTGGAAGGCGACGTCTGGCGCTGGGACGGCTTTATCGCAGCCGCGCATGCACCGACCGGCGCCGCCCGGCGTCTTGCCGAACGCGCACGCCTCGTCGATATCGAGCACGAGCTGGAGCAGGCCCGTAGCGATGCCTCCGCCAAGCGGCGGGCGCTTGAAGACGCCGAGGCTGAGCTGAAGGCGGCGTCCGCCGCCGAGACCGCCGCCCGCGAGGCCTGGCGTGCCGCGCAGCGCGAGGCCGATGCGGCACGCGAACGCCATGCCACAACCGAACGCGAGATCAACCGCCATGCCGCGCGCAAATCGGCGCTGACCGAAGCCCACAGCCGCCTTGCCGCCGATCGCAGCGAGGCCGAGGCGGCGCATGAGAGCGCCAACGCTGCGCTGGCCGAATTGCCCCCGACGGACGAGACGGAAGCAAAACTTAGCGCCGTTCGCACCGAAATCGATGGGCACCGCCGCTTTGCCGCACAGGTGCGGGCCGAGGCGCAGGCGCTGGCGCGCGAAGCCGAACTGGCCGACAAGCGCGTGCAGGCAATCACAGCCGAACGCACCGAATGGCAGAACCGCAAGCAGAGTTCGGCATCCCAGGTTGCCACCGTCGAGGCGCGCATCACCGAAGTGACGGCTGAACGGGCCGAGTTGGAAAATGCCCCGGCTGTGTTTGCCGAAAAGCGCCGCGCGCTGATCAACGAGATCGAGTCCGCCGAAGGCGCCCGCCGCGTCGCTGCCGACGCGCTCGCCGCCGCCGAAAGCCTGATGGCGGAGACCGACCGCGCCGCCAAGGCTTCGCTCGAAGCCCTCTCCTCCTCCCGCGAGGCCAGCGCCCGCGCCGAGGAGCGCATGGAAGGGACCAAGCGCCGGCTCTCTGATATCGAGCGCGAGATCCACGACATGCTCGAAGTCGAGCCGCATGCGGTCGCCGGGCTCGCCGAGATCGAGCCGGGCGCGGAACTGCCGCCGCTCAACGAAATCGAGGAAAACCTCGAAAAGCTGCGCCGCGACCGCGAGCGCTTGGGGGCCGTCAACCTGCGCGCCGAGGAAGAGCTGCGCGAGGTCGAAACCCAGCACACTGCGCTCGCCACCGAGCGCGACGACCTCGTCGAGGCCATCAAGCGCCTGCGCCAGGGCATCCAGAGCCTCAACAAGGAGGCCCGCGAGCGGCTATTGACCTCGTTCGAGACCGTCAACGACCACTTCAAGCGGCTGTTCGTCGAGCTGTTCGGCGGCGGTGAAGCGGCGCTGCATCTGATCGAGAGCGACGATCCGCTGGAGGCCGGCCTCGAAATCATTGCAAAACCGCCCGGCAAGAAGCCGCAGACGCTGTCGCTGCTCTCGGGCGGCGAGCAGGCGCTGACGGCGCTGGCACTGATCTTCGCGGTGTTCCTCACCAATCCGTCGCCGATCTGCGTGCTGGACGAGGTCGATGCGCCGCTCGATGACCACAATGTGGAGCGCTTCTGCAACCTGCTGCACGAAATGACGTCGTCGACGGAGACCCGCTTCATCATCATCACCCACAATCCGATCACGATGGCGCGGATGAACCGGCTTTTCGGCGTCACCATGGCCGAGCGCGGCGTCTCGCAACTGGTCTCGGTCGGCCTGGATGATGCCGTGAAGATCCTCGATCAGAACGTGGCGTGAGGTTGTTAATCCCACCCTGTTGACGTCATCATCCGCGAAGGCGGATGATCCAGTACGCCGCGCTGTCTATGATCGTCAGAGCCGCCTCGGCGTATTGGATGCCCCACCCGGTGCGCAGTTGCGCACAAGGCGGGGCATGACGAGAATTATGACCTCACCCGATCTCCCCACTGAGCTGAAAGCCGCGCTCGACAGCAAGCTGCGCGGTTTTTCGCGCAGCGATGCCGCCGGCCGTGCCTCGGTGATTTCGCAAGCCTACCGGGGCGGCGGCGGCTCCGGCACCATCCGCACCGAGGCGGACGCGCTCGCTTATGCGCTGGCGCGAATGCCTGCGACCTATGCCGCGGTCACGGCCAGCCTGAACGCGCTCGCCGAGATCCGGCCGGACTTCGCTCCGAAACGCCTGCTCGATGTCGGTGCCGGACCGGGCACCGCCACATGGGCGGCAGCCGAAACATTCTCGTCACTAGCAAATTTCACCCTGCTGGATGCCAACGACGCGCTCCGCACACTGGCACAAAATCTGGTACGCGGCAGCATGCGCCTGCACGACATCGCCTACGAGCGCGGCGAAGCGCGCGCGGCGCTGGCGAAGACGGATGCCGCCGACCTCGTCATAGCGAGCTACATGATCGGCGAGATCGGTGATGCCGAACAACGCGCGATTGCCGAGCTGATGTGGGCAAAGACGGATGACACGCTGCTCGTCGTCGAACCGGGCACGCCCACCGGCTATGCGCGGATCATCGCACTGCGCGCGCACCTGATCGCGCTCGGCGCCCATGTCGCCGCGCCCTGCCCGCATGACGGCAAATGCCCGCTTCAGCCACCCGATTGGTGCCATTTCAGCCAGCGCCTGCAGCGCTCGCGTGCGCATATGCAGGTCAAGGGCGCGGAGGTGCCGTTCGAGGATGAGAGATTTTCCTATGTGGCGCTGACGCGCGTGCCGGTTGTTCAGCGCCCGTCCCGGCTGCTCGCGCAACCGATTGTCAACAAGGTCGAGATAACCGCCAAGCTCTGCACCCCGGAAGGTCTCGCTTTCACAAAGGTGCCTCGCCGCGCCAAAGCGGATTATGCCCGCGCACGTCGCTGGCGGTGGGGCGACCCGGTGATGGAAGAAAGCTGACCGGGACAGCCGTCTCGTACCCCGGACGCTGCGCAGTGCGCCGCACTTGCGGCGTGGTGCGCTGCAGATCCGGGGTCCATACCTCCCGGCAACGATGGGTCCCGGCTCTGCGGTGCATCGTCAAGGGACGCTGCACCGCGTCCGGGACACGAGCGAATGAACTTATCCGCCCCATTTCCGACTAACGCCATGCCCCAAGTCGCCTCCCACCTCGCGGGCGGGCTGCCGCGCGCTCGTTTTTCGTCTAGTTTCCCTCATCTTTCGTCCCTTCAGGAGTTGTCCGTCATGTCGACCGGCTGGATCGTTCTCGGCGTCATCGTAATCATCGTGCTGTTTGCCTTCGCCGCGTACAACCGGCTGGTCGCGCTCAGCCAGCGCGTCGGCCAGGCCTTTGCCGACATCGACGTCCAGCTCAAGCAGCGCCATGACCTGGTCCCGAACCTGGTCGAGACCGTGAAGGGCTACGCCGGCCACGAGCGCGGCACGCTCGACGACGTCATCAAGGCGCGCAATTCGGCGATATCGGCGCAGGGGCCGGCGCAGGTGTCGGCTGCCGAGAACCAGCTCTCCGGCGCGCTCGGCCGCCTGATCGCGCTGTCGGAGGCTTATCCGGACCTCAAGGCCAACGCCAATTTCCAGCAGCTCGCGAGCGAACTCTCCGACCTCGAAAACAAGATCGCGGCCAGCCGCCGCTTCTTCAACAACGCGGTCCAGGAATACAACACCGGCATCCAGCAGCTTCCCGCCGCGCTGTTTGCCGGCATGTTCGGCTTCACCCGCAAGGAATTCTTCGACCTCGGCGCCAGCCGCGGCGAAGTCGAGACGGTGCCGAGCGTGAAGTTCTAAGATTGTCCAATGCCTCGCTTTCGTCATTCCGGGGCGCGCCGGAGGCGCGAACCCGGAATCTCACTGCACCCAACCCTCTCGAGATTCCGGGTTCGTCGCTTTGCGACGCCCCGGAATGACCGTGGTTAGCGGAACGCAAATATGGCCGCATACGGTCTCTACACGCATATCGCATCGAACAAGTTTCGTTCGATGCTGCTGCTCGCCGGCCTGTTTCTACTGATCTATGTGCTGGTGTTTGCCGGCGCGCTGGTTGCGGAAGTGGTCCTCAATAGCGGTGCTTCCCTCAACTATTATCTGACGCATGCGTCGCGCGACCTGATCGCGGCCTTCCCCTACGCCACGATCGCTGCCGCGCTGTGGATCGTGATCGCCTATTTCTTTCACCAGAACATGATCGATGCTCTGACCGGCGGCGAGAACGTGACGCGGCAGCAACAGCCGCGGCTCTACAACCTGCTCGAAAACCTCTGCATCTCACGCGGCATCCCGATGCCGAAGCTGAAGGTGATGGACAGTCCGGCCCTAAACGCCTTCGCCACAGGCCTCAACCCGCGGCAATATTCCGTGACGGTGACGTCGGGCCTGCTGCGGGCGCTCAACGACCAGGAGATTGAGGCGGTGCTCGGCCACGAGCTGACGCATATCCGCAATGGCGATGTGCAGTTGATGGTGGTCGCCATGATCATTGCCGGCGTGGTGGGCTTTTTCGGTGAATTATTCTTTCGCATGTTCACTAACCTGTCGTGGAATTCGACCGGCAGCGACTGGTCTTCATCGTCCTCTTCGCCCTCGTCTTCGTCATCCGACCGCGACAGCAAGGGCGGTGGCGGCGCGATCATCGCGGTCATTATCGCGGTGGTGCTGATCCTGCTGGCCTGGCTGTTGTCGCAGGTCGTCAAGCTGGCGCTGTCGCGGTCGCGTGAACTATTGGCCGATGCCGGCTCGGTCGAACTGACCAAGAATCCCGACGCCATGATCACGGCGCTGCGCAAGATCGAGAATCGCGGCGAACTGCCCGGCGCGACGTCCGCGGTCATGGAGCTCTGTGTCGACAATCCGCGCGAAGGGTTTGCCGACCTGTTCGCCACCCATCCGTCGGTCGACGCCCGCGTCAAGGCGCTGGTGCAATTCGCCGGCGGTCACGATCCAGGCCCGCTGGCCTTGCCGCCGGGTACGGCGGACGAAACCGATGGGTCGGAGGAATCGGCGACCGAGCAACTCCCTCCACCCGCTTCCCGCGGCCCCTGGAGCGACGCCGGCGCCCCCGCCGGTATTCCGGGCGCGCGTCCCGGCCCCTTGGATGGTCCCTGGGGCCCGCACCGCTAAATTGCCGCCCGGCCGCCCCGGATTAACGAATTCCGTGCGAATAATGGCGATAGCCGTCTAAGGAATTGAATTCTCCCTTGTTTCTGCCATGTTCGCGCCCAAAGCAGGATTGGGGCATGCCGATCGCTCCCCGCGGTCGGAACTGCTATTCAAGGGAATTCCATGGCAAAGCCAGTCGTGATTGTGGTGGGCGCGGACAAGGGCGGAGTCGGCAAGACGACCGTGTCGCGGACGCTCCTGGATTACTTCAGTGCCAACAACGTGCCGACCCGGGCCTTCGACACCGAATCGCCGCGCGGCACGCTGAAGCGCTTCCACCCCGACATCACCGAGATCGTCGACATGACGACGACGTCGGATCAGATGAAGATCTTCGATACGCTGAGCGCCGGCCCCTCGGTCACCGTGATCGACGTCCGCGCCGGATTGCTGTCGCCGGCGCTGGCCTCCCTGCGGGATATCGGCTTTCTCGACGCGGCCAAGGCCGGCCAGATCACCTTTGCCGTGTTCCATATACTGGGCCCCTCGATCGCCTCACTGGACGAGATCGCCGAGACTGCGAATTTCATGCAGGGTGCCAAATATTTCCTGGTGAAGAACTTCATCAACGACACCCAGTTCTTCCAGTGGGATCAGTCGACCTACAACTCCTACTTCCACCGCATCAAGGACGCGACCGATCTCACGATCCCGAAGCTCAATGAAATGGCCTATGAGCAGGTCGAGGTTTCCTCCGTGCCGTTCCTCAAATTTGTCGCCAACAAGGGCAAGGACGACGAGGCCGCGAACTACTCGTTCGTGCTGCGCGGCTATGTCCGGCACTGGCTCGCCAACGTCTGGAGCGAATTCGATCGCATCAAGCTGACCGATCTGGTCGGCGCCAAGCCCGGCGTGCGCGGCGGCGAAAAATAGTCGCACAGCCGCCGCGACGGGGCTGGATTAGCCGAAAAATTCCTTTGATATAGCGGGTGATGAGCTCCACGCCTGTCTACATCATCTGCTCGCCCCGGCCGCTGGTCGGCAAGACGCTGCTCGCACGGCTCTTAAGCGAGTTCCTGCTGCTGAAAGACGGGGCGGTTGCCTCCTTCGATATTAACCTGAAGGAACCGTCGCTGCTCGAATATCTGCCGCGCCTCACCGAGACGGCCGACGTGATGGACACCTACGGCAAGATGCTGCTGATGGATCGCCTGATCGTCCACGACGGCATCGCCAAGGTGCTCGACCTCGGCTTTCATGCGTTCGACGAATTCTTCAAGATGACCAATGAAATCGGTTTCCTGAAAGAAGCCGTGCGGCGTCGCGTGGCGCCGGTCATCCTGTTCGTGGCCGACACCGATCGCATTTCCGCGCGCAGCTACCCGATGTTGCAGGAGCAGATTCCGCCGAAAGCGCTGATTACGGTCGACAACGAGTACGTCGTGCGCGGCGAACTGCCGCCGGCGATGGGTGTGGGACAGGTCCTGCGGATCCCGGCGCTGCCCTCGTTCCTGAAGACCTATATCGACCGCCTGAGCTTTTCCTTCACCGACTACCTGCGCAACGAGCGGGACTCCTCGACCGAGCTGCACCAGTGGATCCGCCGGAACTACACCAGCTTTCGCGAGCTCGAACTCAGCCTGCTCCCGCAGCGACCGTGACACCTCCGCAACGACAAATATTACCCCGGTAATATTGACTAGCCCCGGTGAGCGGAGCGGCACCCGGGACCTTCGCTCCTCGCATGTCGCGCAGCCTGCCATCGGGCGAGCATTCGCGCGACCCGTTGGCTCATGCGGGCTATAAATCATCACCGGACGCAATCCGCCGCGAGATCGCCGACCCACACTCAATTGTCATCGCCCGGCTTGACCGGGCGAGCCAGTATTCCAGAGACAGCAGTGATTGAATCGAGAAGCCGCAGCGTACTGGATCCCCGCATGCGCGGGGATGACAGTGGTGTGTGCGTCGTTATCTCCGCGTCATTGGGCGCGCAGCGACTTGTCCGTCGTAGCTCGAAGAACGAAAAACTCTAATGCCCCTCGAACGCCATCAGCGTACGCACCGGCACTTCCATCGCGCGCAGCTTGGCGGCGCCGCCGAGATCAGGCAGATCGATGATGAAACAGGCCGCGACCACGTTGGCGCCGATCTGGCGCAGCAATTTCACCGCGCCTTCCGCGGTACCGCCGGTGGCGATGAGATCATCGACCAGGATGACGCGCTCGCCGGGGTGGACCGCGTCGGCATGCATTTCCATCTCATCGAGGCCGTATTCCAGCGAATAGGCAATCCGCACCGTGGTGTGCGGCAGCTTGCCTTTTTTCCGGATCGGCACGAAGCCCGCGGAGACCTGATGCGCCACCGCGCCGCCGAGGATGAATCCCCTCGCCTCGATGCCGGCGACCTTGTCGATCTTCAACCCGGCCCAGGGCTGCACCAGTTCGTCGACCGCACGGCGGAACGCGCGCGCATCCGCCAATAGCGTCGTGATGTCGCGAAACAGGATGCCCTTCTTCGGGTAATCCGGAATGGTGCGAACGGTGGCCTTGATGTCGTGATCGAATGTCATCGGTGTCTCTTTCCAATGCGGGGCGATGCGCAGCATCGAACTATGGTGCGCAATTGCGCACCTGAGAATCTCGAGATTCCGAGTGTGGTGCTAACGCAACATCCCGGAATGACGTGCCGCAAATTTTGCATCAGTTCATACCGCCTTCAGCCGGAACGCATTCTCGACGATCCGCAATCCCACCTCGCCGCCAAGCGACATCAGCGATTCCGGATGAAACTGCACGCCGCCGACCGGCAGGGTCTTGTGTTCGATCGCCATCGCGACGCCGTCCTCCGTGGTCGCGGTGACTTCAAGTACATCGGGCACGCTGTCGCGCTCGACATAGAGCGAATGATAGCGGCCGATCACAATTTCATTGGGCAGGTTCTGCATCAGGCGCCCGCCGCGCACCTGGATCCGCGAGGGACGACCGTGCGCAGGCTGGCCGAGCTGGCCGAGCTGGCCGCCAAAATATTCGCCAATCGCCTGCACGCCGAGGCAGACGCCGAAGATCGGCAGCTTTTTGTCGAGCGCCCTGCCGATGGTTTTGGAAATCCCGAAGTCCTCGGGGCGCCCGGGACCTGGCGACAGCACCAGAAGATCCCAGCCCTTCTGCTTCAGCATCTCCTGCGCATGGATGTGACGGACCACCGTCACGCTGGCGCCGACCTGGCGGAAATAATCCGCCAGCATATGCACAAAGCTGTCGTCATGGTCGATCAGGAGCACCTTGCGGCCGGAACCGGTGGCGTCAGGTGCAAAGGCCGACAGCGGTTTTGGTGCGTCGCCCCGCAGCGCCTGGAATAGCGCGGCTGCCTTGACCTGGCATTCGCGGTCTTCGGCGGCGGGATCGGAATCGAACAGGCAGGTGGCGCCGACGCGCACTTCGGCCAAACCATCCTTCATGCGGATGGTGCGGATGGTGAGGCCAGTGTTGATGCTGCCGTCGAAATTCACCGCGCCGATCGCGCCGGCATACCAGCGCCGCGACGAGCGCTCATTGTCCTCGACGAACTGCATCGCCCACAATTTCGGTGCGCCCGTCACCGTGACCGCCCAGGCATGCGTCAGGAACGCATCGAGCGCATCGAAGCCCGGGCGCAGCATGCCTTCGACATGGTCGACGGTGTGGAACAGTTTCGAATAGGTCTCGATCTGCCGCCGCGCCAGCACCTTGATGGTGCCGGGAATGCAGACGCGCGCCTTGTCGTTGCGGTCGACATCGGTGCACATATTGAGCTCGAACTCGTCCTTTTCCGAATTCAGCAACTGCCGGATCTGCTCGGCATCGCCGATCGCATCGACACCGCGCGCGATCGTGCCCGAGATCGGGCAGGTCTCGACCCGCCGTCCGTCGGAGCGCACGAACATTTCCGGCGAAGCCGACACCAGGAATTCGCCGTCGCCGAGATTCATCAGCGCGCCATAGGGCGACGGGTTGATACGGCAGAGCCGCTGAAACACTTCGGCCGGCGAGCGCTCGCAGGGCTCGGCAAAGAGCTGCCCCGGCACTGCCTCGAACAGGTCGCCGCGCGCGAACGCCGCGCGCGCGACCTCGACGGTTGCCTGATATTCGCCGGGCGCGTGATCGGCAAAGCCCTGCCTCGGCATCTTGGCATAGACGCTCCCGGCCGTATCGCGCGGCAAGCCTTGCGTGGATTTGCCCTTCCACGCGAATTCATAGCTCAACGCCACGCCGCGGCCGGTGGCGCGATCGTAGGCCAGCAGGCGATCGGGCACATAGAGCACGATATCGCGCTGGTCGGCCTCGCGCGCGCGCTTCTGCACGAGATCTTCGATCTGGAACACGAGGTCGTAGGCGAAGGCGCCGTAGAGGCCGAGCAGCGGATCGTCATTGGCGGCAAGGGCGGCGATGAGATCGCGCACCAGCGACATCACGCTGGCGCGGCGGGTGCGCTGGTCTTCCTCGACCGGCGCGGCGCCGCGGATGATGTGGCCGGCCAGCCGCGTCGGGCTTTTTTCCGAAATGACCACGCAGGGCTCGCGCAGCACCTCGCCCAAAAACGCGATCAGTACCTCGCCGCGCGGGTTCAGCGCCGACAGCGAAAAGTTCGCGCCGACGGTTTCCAACACCAGCGGCGGATCGGCAAAGCCGAGGTCAAAGCTCTCGTAGCGGCCCGGCACCGTTGTGCCGGAGGACAGGACGACGCCGCGGCGGCGGTCGAGCAGTTCGATCAGATCGTCCAGGCGTTTGGCGTTGCCGGTGAACTGCTCGACGACGCGCGAAATCGCCAGGCCGCCGCTGCTGCGGTATTCGCTGTGCTCGGGCAGGGAGAAGACTGTCCTGTTCATGTGATCCTCTTACGAAACTTCGGAAGGACGCGCCACACAGGACAAACGAAGGGGACCGTCGCACTGCGATGGCGACCTTCGACGATTGAAAATGAAATCGCACCGGCCACCTCTTAGGAGGTGCGCCACCAGAGACGGCAGGGGGTAATAACGGTGCTCATGGCACCTAAACACCATCCGGCGCCAATGATGTCAAGGGAGAGGCCGGCCGGGATGCCCCTTCCCTGCCCTATGTTTGGGTGTCGGAAAACAGCAAACTTGCGTAGGATTTGAGCAAAGCAGCCGCGTTTCCGACGCGCAAAGACTGCGAATGACGGAGGCAAGGATGGCATTACTGGGTCTGGGTTATGCCGGGTTCGGATCGGCCGATCTCGAAGATTGGCGGCAGTTCGGGACGGGCCTCGTCGGCCTGCAGGCCGTGGAGCGTGGCAACTCCCTGCTGGCGTTCCGGATGGATGACCGTAAGCAGCGCATCGTGATCGATCGCGCCATGGGCGAAGGCGCGCGTTTCTTCGGCTGGGAGGTCGCCGACGGGGCTGCGCTGGACGCGCTGGCGGCGCGGCTGGAAAAAGCCGGCGTATCCGTTGTGGCCGAACCGCAAATGCTCGCTGATGCCCGGCGCGTCCGCAGCCTGATTTCGTTCCACGATCCCGCCGGCAACCGCCTGGAGGCGTTTTACGGCGCCGAGATCGACGAGACGCCGTTCTTGCCGGGACGATCGATCTCCGGTTTTCGCACCGGCCCGCTCGGCCTCGGGCATGCCGTACTGACGGTCGAGAACATCGAGCCGATGATGGAATTCTATGTCGACGTTCTTGGCTTCGGCCTCTCCGACTACATCACCAAGCCGTTCCGCGCCTATTTCTTCCACGTCAACGCCCGCCATCACAGCCTCGCGCTGATCGAGACCGGCAGGAACGGCATGCATCATCTGATGGTGGAGCTATTCTCGCTCGACGATGTCGGCCAGGCTTACGACGTCGCGCAGACGGAGGAAGGCCGTGTCAGCGTCACGCTCGGCCGCCACACCAATGATTTCATGACCTCGTTCTACGCGAAAACGCCGTCGTCCTTCATGATCGAATGCGGCTGGGGCGGCCGCGAGATCGATCCCGCGACGTGGCAACCGGTCGAGATGCACGACGGCCCGAGCCTGTGGGGTCATGAGCGCGTCTGGCTGCCGGCCGAAGACCGCGCGGTGGCGCGCGAACTGCGCCTGCGCGCCGCCGCGTCAGGACTGCGTGCGCCGGTTCAGGTGATGGAAGGCAATTACAAGCTGATGTCGGGGACGTGCGCGTGGTGGGACGGAGTGAAAGGCTAGCCGGCACCTCATCAAGACTGTCGTCCCGGCGAACGCCGGGACGACGGCGTGCTTGCTGCGCTATTCGCGGTAGCACCCCTGTTCGATCTCTTCCATCAGGCCGCGTGCCCGCGGCTGCCATCCGAGCTCTTGCCGCGCGCGCTTTGCCCGCACACGGCTGTTCGAAGCCATCGTGTCCTCGGCGGTGCCCTCGCCCCATTCGGCGACAGCTTCCTGCATCGGCATCGCCGTTGGCGGTCCGGCAAAGCCAAGCATGCGGTTGATCGCCTCGCAGGCCTCGCGCATCGAATTCTCGCCGTTCTCGGCGAAATAGAAGCTGCCTTCCGGCGCTTTCTCGATCGCAAGCGCGTAGAGCGGCACGAGATCGTCGATATGCACGTTCGACCAGATGTTCTCGCCCGGCCCGGCATGCGCCGCGTTGCCGCGCTTTTTGGCCAGCTTGATCAGCAGCGGCACCTGCACGCTGTCGCGACCTGCGCCATGGCCGACGCCATAGATCAGGCTCGGACAGATAATGACGGGACGACAGCCCTTCTCCTTGAAACCAAGGATGAACTCGTTCAGCGCGACCCGTGCCACGCGTGCAGGCGATGGCGTGATCGGCGTGTCTTCGTCGAAAATATTGTCGGAGCGCTCGCCGCGAGCGCGTGTGCCGACAATGCTCGAACCTGACGTATGGATGAAAGGTTTGCCGCTTCCCGCAAGCGC
>NZ_JAAVLW010000002.1 GCF_013114835.1 Bradyrhizobium archetypum
TATGCGGCTGATCTCGGTGCGGTTCGGCAACGTGCTGGCCTCGAACGGATCGGTGGTGCCGAAATTCAAGGCGCAGATCGAGGCCGGCGGCCCGGTCACGGTGACGCATCCCGACATGGTCCGGTACTTCATGACCATCCGCGAAGCCTGCGATCTTGTGTTGACGGCTGCGACGCACGCGCTGACGCCGGCGCGGCCCGATGTCTCCGTCTACGTCCTCAACATGGGACAGCCGGTCAAGATCGTGGAGCTCGCCGAGCGGATGATCCGCCTGTCCGGCCTCGAGCCCGGCATTGATATCGAAGTCGTGTTCACCGGCATGCGACCGGGCGAGCGGCTGAACGAAATCCTGTTCGCCAGCGAGGAGCCGCCGGTGGAGATCGGGGTCGCGGGCATCATGGCGGCCAAGCCGAACGAGCCGCCGATGCAAATGTTGCGCAAATGGCTCGCGGCGCTGGAAGAGGCGATTGCGCGAGACGACCGTTCCACCATCCGCGCGGTGCTCAAGGATGCCGTGCCCGAATTCGGATCGCACGCCGCCTGATCTTTTTTCGGTGTCCGCCGGCCATGCGGGCCGCTTCGAAAGTCATCATGCAGGAATCCGGCAAAGTCGTCGTCGTCAGCCAGCACTATCCGCCGGACCCGAGCACGACGGCGGCGATCATGGCGGCCATTTCGGAGCGCCTGGCGCAGGAAGCCGACGTTCTGGTGCTGTCGGGAACGGCAGGCTCTGCGATTGCGCCATCCGCCGGCAAGCCGGAGGTCGTCGAGGTCAGGAACCGGATGCCCGGCAAGGCCCGGCTGCTCAAGCGCGCCCTGGCGGAACTGCTGTTCACCGCGCGGACATTTGTCGCGATGCTGGCGAAGCTGCGGCGCGGCGACGTCACGGTCACCGTGCCCGCGCCCTTCATGCTGCCTTACGCCTTCGCCGCTGCCGCGAAACTGAAAGGCGCGAGATCGGTGCTCATCATGCACGATCTCTATCCTGACGTCCTCGTCATGGCAGGCCTGCTGAAACCGAAGTCGGTGCTGGCGAAGGCGATGCACGCCCTGAATGCGCCGATGTTTCGCGCGCTCGACGCCGTCGTCATCATCGGCCGCGACACTGAAAAGTTGCTGCTGCGCTACCGTGGAATGACGCGCGACAAGATCCGCTTCATTCCGAACTGGGCGACGCTTCCGCCCGGCGTTCGCGCCATCGCACCGGATAATCCTTATCGCCGTTCGCTTTTGGCCCGCTACGTCGTCGGGTTATCAGGCAATCTCGGCTTTACTCATGACCCCGTCATCGTGTTCGAGGCCGCGCGCCTCTTGCGCGACAACAGCGATATCCACTTCCTGCTTTCGGGGTGGGGAGTGGGTTTCGACCAGTTGAAGGCCCTGCAGGCCAAGGCAAAACTTCCCAACGTCACCCTGGTCGACCGCGTCGAGGACGAGCAGTTGGAGGCGTTTCTTTCGGCCGCGGACGCCTGGATCATTCCGTATCGCAAGAACGTTGCCGGCGTATCGGTGCCGAGCCGGTTCTACAATCTCCTGGCGATCGGCCGTCCGGTTATCTTGGTTTCCGAAGCGGATGCCGAGGCGGCGTTGACGGTGACCGAGCATGATGTCGGCTGGGTCGTCGAACCCGGCAATGCCGATGAACTGGCGAAAACCGTCGGTCGTGCCGCCGTTTCCATCGACCCGCAACGGGCCGAGCGCGCGGCCGAAATCTCCGAGCGGTTCGATTTCAGAATCGCTATGGACGAGTATTGCGGACTGATCCGCGAGCTCGCGCAGAAGAAGTTGGATTAGTTAGCCGGCGGACGGCCGCCGACGCGAGAAGCGGTGCATCAGGAGCGCCGTGGCGATGCTGCCGACGACAAAAAGCAGGGTGGCGATTGGCGTCGACGTGGTCATGACCGAGCCGATCGCCAGCGCTGCCAGCACTAGGTTGAGCGCGAACACCTCGCTCACCACGCGCCAAACCGAAAAGCCGTTGTCGGTGGCGCGTTGATAGAAGTGGGAGCGATGCCCCGCCCAGAACGGTTCGCCCCTGGCAATGCGCCGCAGCAGCGTCACGGTTGCGTCGGCGAGATAATAGAGCGGCAACAATAGCGCGGCCGTCACGTGCTGATGCCAGGCGAGCTGCAGCAGGCACCAGCCGACGAGCAAGCCGATCGGCAGGCTGCCGACATCGCCGAGAAAGATCTTTGCCACCGGCCGGTTGAAGGGCGCGAAGCCGAGCATTGCGCCGAACAGCGCCGCGGCGGCGACCGTCGTGGCCGTGGGGAGTTCGACGAGCCAGCCGAGCACGATGAGCGCGCCGGTGACGGGCACGATCTCGGCCGCCGTCATGAGGTCCAGCCCGTCCATGAAGTTGACGAGGTTCACGAACCACAGGCCCGCTAGCAGCAATAGGCCGCGCTCGATCCAGAGCGGGCAGGCTGGAACGATCCGCAACGATTCCGGCGCGGCAAGGATTACCGCCAAGACGGCGAGCCCCTGCAGCAATAGCCGCGGCGCCACGGGAATCGAGTTGACGTCATCGGCGAAGCCGACGGCCGCGATGAACAGCGTTGCGCCGAACACGGCGACGGGAATTCTCATCTCCGCCGTGTCGGCAAGCGCGATGACTACAGCGGCCGCCATCATCGTGGCTGCGATCACCGCAATGCCGGCGCCCTGCGGTGTCGGAATCCGATGGGAGGATCGCGCATTCGGCTTCGCCATCGCGATCCGCATCATCAGCGGCCGGATCGCCCATGTCAGAACGGCCGACAACAGCGCAGCCGGCACCACTGCGGCAAACGACAGCAATAGTTGCGAATTGGCCATTCTATCCGCGTGGCAATTGTTCGGGAGTTATTTGGGAACTTCGATCGGCGTCACGCCCTGCGCGGCTTTCTCGGCGCTGAAAATCCAGACCAGGCCACCGATCGCGCCGACGATGAACGATACCGCGCCGTAGAGCAGAGAGATGTTGACGCCCTCGTTGGCCATCAGGCCGGCATAGCCGAATGCCAGACCCATCGTGGCCTCGCGGACGCCCCAGCCGGCAATCGAAATCGGCAGCATGGTGATCAGCATGACGGGCGGAACGAGCTGGAAGATCTGGCCGAACAGGACGGGAGCCGCGATCGACTGCACCACGCACCAGGCAATGACGACCGCGAGCACGTGCACCAGCAACGACAGCACCGCCACTTTCGGGCCATGGCTGCGGCCGAACAGCACGCGGTTGGCGATGACCGAGCAGGCGTGGATGTGATGGGTACCCCACCAGTGCTTCAGCCAAGGCCATTTGAGCCTGCCGAGCAAAAGAAACCCGAGACCGCCGGCAAGCGCTGCGAAATCGACCAACAATAGCGCCGACCTGCCATGCGGATCGGTGATCAGGCGGTAGCTCCAGGGCAGGCTCGCGACGATGACTACCGCGAGCGCGATCAGGCCGATGGCGCGGTCGACGAAGATGGAATAGGTGGCGGCGCGCCAGCCGGCGCCGTTGCGGGCGACCAGCCAGAGCCGTACCGCGTCACCGCCAATCGAGGACGGCAGCGTCTGGTTGAAGAAGGTTCCGATCACGTTGAAGCGCATCGCCTGCCGGGTCGGCAGCGGCGCGCCGCATTCGGCGCTGATCTCGCGCCATCGCAGAACGCCGACGAAGATCTGCAGGAACGTCACGGCGATCGCCATGCCGATCCAGCCCAGGCTGGAAACGTCAATGCGGGCGACGAGCTCGGCGAGATCGACCTTGCGCAGCGAGAAATACAATAGCGCCGCCGAGACCAGGATCTTCAATGTCGAAAGCAGGATACGGCGCATCTCGCCCGTGCCGGATTTGAGAGGGGGTGCAAAAAGCGATGTAATTCGGCGCCTTGGTATGGTTTTCGGGCCGATCTGGCAATAGCGGGGCTGGTAGGTGTTGCGGCAACCTCGGTAACGCGGGTAAAGAGGCCCGGACAAATATTTCAGCCGTTGAGCGGCGCCTGAAGGATACGATGGCGGATCAATCCATTTTGGTCACCGGAGCCGCGGGTTTCATCGGCCTCCACGTTGCTCGCCGGCTGTTGGCTGAAGGCCACGCCGTGGTCGGCCTCGATAATCTCAACGACTACTATGATCCGGCGCTGAAGTGCGCGCGGCTCGAGATCTTGCGCCGCGAGCAGGGCTTTGCGTTCGAGCAGATCGATCTCGCCGATCGCGCTTCAATGGAACGCCTGTTCGCCACACACCGCTTTGCAAAAGTGGTGCATCTCGCAGCCCAGCCCGGCGTGCGTTATTCGATCGATCATCCACACGCCTATGTCGACGCCAATCTCGCAGGGTTCGTCAACGTGCTGGAAGGCTGCCGGCATCATGGATGCGGCCACCTGGTCTATGCCTCGTCCTCATCCGTCTACGGCGCAAACGCCAAAATGCCATTTTCGGTGGACGACAAGACCGATCATCCGATCAGCCTTTATGCCGCCACGAAAAAGGCCAATGAGCTGATCGCGCATTCCTACAGCCATCTCTACCGACTTCCGGTAACGGGCCTGCGGTTCTTCACCATCTATGGGCCGTGGGGACGGCCGGACATGGCGGTTTATCTGTTTACCAAGGCGATTGTGGAGGGTACCCCGATCCGGCTCTTTAACCATGGCAGGATGCGGCGCGACTTTACCCATGTCGAGGACGTGACCCGTGCTGTATTGCAACTGGTCGACCAGGCCCCGCGGGACGGCGAGCAGGGCGCTGGGGCGCCGGCAAAAATTTACAATGTTGGCAATAATCATCCGGAAGAGCTGACCCATGTGGTAGCTGTTCTGGAGCGGGAATTGGGCCGCGCGGCGATCAGGGAGATGTTGCCGATGCAGCCCGGAGACGTGACCGAAACCTTCGCCGATGTAACCGAACTGATGCGCGACACCGGCTTCAGGCCGCAGACCTCGATCGAGGACGGGCTTCGCGACTTCGTCGCCTGGTATCGCGACTACCACAGGATTTGAGGCGCTGATGAACCGACGAATCATTCCCCTCATCATGTGCGGCGGCGCGGGGACGCGGCTGTGGCCGGCCTCGCGCGAGGTCCATCCCAAGCAGTTCCTCCCCCTGTTCGGGGCGCGCTCGACGTTCCAGGATACGCTGTTGCGGGTCGCGGATGCGGCGCTGTTCGAACGGCCGGTCGTCATCACTAACAACGCCTATCGCTTCATGGTGCTCGAGCAACTGGCGGAGATCGGGCTCGAGGCCGACGTGCTGCTCGAACCGATGCGGCGCGATTCCGGTCCGGCCATCGCGGCCGGCGCCGCCTTTGCTGCGGCGCGCGATAGGGATGCGATCGTGCTGGCGCTCGCCGCCGATCACGTGGTTCGCGACACGCCCGCATTCCTCGCCGCCTGTCGCGAAGGGCTGGCTGCGGCGGAAGCCGGGCACATCGTGACGTTCGGCGTGCAACCGGAGCGCG
Organism: Bradyrhizobium archetypum; assembly: GCF_013114835.1. Taxonomy (GTDB): domain Bacteria; phylum Pseudomonadota; class Alphaproteobacteria; order Rhizobiales; family Xanthobacteraceae; genus Bradyrhizobium; species Bradyrhizobium archetypum. Next base: position 5,429 of record NZ_JAAVLW010000002.1, read on the forward strand.
CCGCCACCGAATATGGCTATATCAATCCTGGCGAAGCTATTTCCGGCAAGGTTCGCGCCGTCGCGAAGTTCGTCGAGAAGCCTGACCCGGCGACTGCGGCTGAGTACGTCAAATCGGGCTATCTATGGAACAGCGGCAACTTCATGTTCCGCGCCGCCATGCTGCTGGACGAGTATCGCAAGGTGGATGCGGAGAGCGTCAAGGCCGTCACCGATGCCGTGGCGAAAGCGGGCACCGACCTCGGATTCGTCAAGCTCGACGAGGCCGCGTTCGGATCGGCGAAGTCGATCTCGATCGATTATGCGGTGATGGAAAAGACCTCGCGGGCCGCCGTCGTGCCGGTCGCGTGCGGCTGGTCGGACGTCGGCTCCTGGCACGCGGTGTGGGAATTGTCCGCCAAGGACGGCGAGGGCAATGCCGCGCGCGGCCCGGCGGTGTTCGAGGATTCCCGCAATTGCAACGTCTCGACCGACCGCGCGCTGGTCGCGCTTGAAGGCGTCGACGACCTCGTCGTGGTCGCGACCCAGGACGCCGTATTGGTGAGCAGGCAGAAAGATGCCAACGGGCTGAAGCGGCTGGTCGCAAAACTGAAGAAGGCGGCGCCGCAGGTGACTGAGGATCACATCAAGGTGCACAGGCCCTGGGGATCCTATCAGTCGGTCGACAATGGCGACCGGCATCAGGTCAAGCGCATCATCGTCAAGCCGGGCGGGCGGCTGTCGCTGCAGAAGCACCACCACCGCGCCGAGCACTGGATCGTGGTGCGCGGAACGGCGCAGGTGACGGTCAACGAACTGGTCAAGACCGTGCACGAGAACGAATCGATCTACATCCCGATCGGCGCGGTGCATCGGCTGGAGAACCCAGGCAAGATTCAGCTTGAGCTGATCGAGGTCCAGACCGGCAGCTATTTCGGCGAGGACGACATCATCCGTATCGAGGATGACTACCAGCGCAGTTGAGCGGGCCGTAATTTTACCGGGTCGACGGTTGTAATTGTTTGAATCAAAACGTGTCCGAAAACCGTCGATCGCGTTCGCCACGTCTGTGACGGCATGCTAGAGAACCGCCGGGGAAAGTACCGGCGCTGAATCTGCTTGGGGTCAATCCATCATGAGTTCCAAAGGGTCCGCATCTGACGCGAAGACCGATGCGAAGCGCGGCTTGCGCGTGGGGGTAGTCGGCGCGGGCGTGATGGGCAGCAACCATGCCCGCGTGCTGGCCGGCCTGCCGGGAGTGACGCTGGTCGGCATCGTCGATCCGTTGCCGGAACACCGTGCACGTGCCACCGCGCTCGCCGGTTGCCGCGCCTTCGCTACGCTCGACGAGCTGTTCGGCCAGGGCGTCGACGCCATCACGATCGCGGCGCCGACCCATCTGCATCACGAGATCGCGCTCGCCTGCATCACCCGCAACATCCACCTCCTGGTCGAGAAGCCGGTCGCTTCCACGGTCGAGGAAGGCCAGGATATCGTCAATGCCGCGAGGAGCGCCGGCGTGACGCTGATGGTCGGCCATGTCGAGCGCTTCAATCCGGCAGTCGCCGCGATCAAGCAGGCGATCTCGGGCGAGGACATTCTTTCGATCGGCATCACCCGGGTCGGCCCGTTCCCGCCGCGGATGTCCAATGTCGGCGTCGTCATCGATCTGGCCGTGCACGATATCGACCTGATCCGCTGGTTCACCGAGTCCGATATCGTCGAGGTGCAGCCGCAGCTCTCCAGCGCGGTCGCTGAGCGCGAGGACATTGCGCTCTTGCAGTTCCGCACCGCCTCCGGCGTACTTGCCCACATCAACACTAACTGGCTGACGCCGTTCAAGGCGCGCAGCGTCACCGTCGCAACCCGCGGCAAATATGTGATGGGCGATCTCCTGACGCGGCAGGTGACCGAGTGCTTCGGCTTCAAGCCTGACGGCAGCTACTCGATGCGGCATCTGCCGGTCGGCCATGACGAACCGCTCCGCGCCGAGCTGGTCGCATTCCTCGATGCCGTGCGCACCGGCGATGTGCCTGCCGTTTCCGGCGACGAGGGCGTCGCCAGTCTTGAAATCGCCATTCGCTGCCTCGAGCAGCCCGCCAAGCCCGCGGCCTCCGCCGCGCGCAAGGGACCGCGCCGCATCGCCGGCTGAACTTCCTTCCAGAACCGAGCAAGGCTCCATGAACCAGCACATGCGTCCAGAACCTGTTCCCTTCGCCGATATCGCCGCGCAGCGCCGCCGGCTCGGCAAATCGATCGACGAGGCCGTTGCCCGCGTGCTCGATCACTGCCAGTTCATCAACGGACCGGAGGTCACCGAGCTGGAAGCCGCGCTTGCAAAATTTTGCGGCGCCAAGCATGTGGTGAGCTGCGCCAGCGGCACTGACGCGCTCTTGATGGTGCTGATGGCGAAAAATATCGGCCCGGGCGATGCCGTGCTGTGTCCGTCCTTCACTTTTTGCGCGACCGGCGAGGTGGTGGTACTGACTGGTGCCACGCCCGTCTTCGTCGATGTCGATGAAGTGACCTTCAACATCGACCCCGGCTCGCTCAAGCGCGGCATCGCGACGGCGCGGCAGCGTGGCTTGAATCCGCGCGCCATCATTCCGGTCGACCTGTTCGGGCAGCCGGCCGACCAGGACGCGATCGGCGCTATCGCCGAAGCCGAGGGCCTGTTCGTGCTCAACGACGCTGCCCAGAGCTTTGGCGCCAGCTACAAGGGGCGCCGGCTCGGCACCTTCGGTCTGGCGACCACCACCAGCTTCTTTCCCGCAAAGCCGCTCGGCTGCTTCGGCGACGGCGGCGCGATCTTCACCGACGACGATGCACTGGCCGAAACCCTGCGCAGCATCCGCGTCCACGGGCAGGGCTCGGACAAATACGACAACGTCCGCATCGGCCTCACCGCGCGGCTCGACACCATGCAGGCCGCAATTCTGATCGAGAAGCTCAAAATCTTCGAGGACGAGATCGCGGCGCGCAATGCGGTCGCGGAGCGCTATGCGCGAGGGTTCGGCAATGTCGTGACCGTGCCGCGTCTTGCCAGCGGCCGCAGCTCGATCTGGGCTTGCTACACCATCCGCCTGCCCAAGGGCACGGACCGTGATCGCTTCGCCGCCGACCTGAAAGCGCAGGGGATTCCGACCGCGATCTATTACACGAAATCGATGCATCAGCAGACCGCCTATCGCGATTTCCCGGTCGCGGATGGCGGACTGGCGGTGTGCGAGAGCCTGTCCGCCGACGTCATCAGCCTGCCGATACATGCCTATCTCGACGAGGCGGCGCAGGAGCGGATCATCAAGGCGGTGCACGGCGCGCTTTCTGCATGATCCCGACCCGAAGGCCGCGTTAGCGCAAAGTGGCCTTCCGGTATTCGGTCAACATCATGGCTAAGCTGCGAGGGGACTGATTTCCCCGCGCAGCGAATATGCGCTAGAAGCGGCGCATGCTTGGACGCATCTTCACCGTCGGCGGTTATACGCTGCTTTCGCGGCTGACCGGATTCGCGCGCGACATCATGCTTGCCGCGATTCTCGGCGCAGGCCCCGTCGCGGATGCGTTTTTCGTGGCGCTGCGGCTGCCCAATCATTTTCGCGCGATCTTCGCCGAAGGCGCCTTCAACGCTGCCTTCGTGCCGGCCTATGCGCATCTGCACGGCAAGGGCGAAGCCTCGGCGCGGCTGTTCGCCGACCGCATCTTCACGTTGTTGTTCGCGGTGCAGGTGATCCTGCTCGTCCTGGCGTGGTGGTTCATGCCGGAGGTGATCGCCATTCTCGCGCCGGGGTTCAAGGACGATCCGGCGCGCGGCGAACTGGCGATTTCGCTGACGCGGATCACGTTTCCGTATTTGCTCCTGATCACACTGGTGACGCTGTATGGCGGCATGCTCAACGTGATGCATCGCTTCGCCAGCGCCGCCGCCGCGCCGATCTTCCTCAATCTGTCGATGATGGCAACGCTGGCGCTGGCGGCATTGTTTCCGGGAGCGGGCTATGCCGCCGCCTGGGGCGTCTTGCTCGCCGGTATCCTCGAATTCCTGCTGCTGGCCGGCGACGCCGCCAAGACCGGCATCCTGCCGAAATTTTCTGCCATCAAATTCGACGAGGACGTGCGCGCGTTCTTCCGCGCACTCGGGCCTGCCACCATCGGCTCGATGGGAACGCAGATCGCGTTGTTCGCCGACACCATCATCGCGACGTTTCTGCCGGCGGGCGCGCTTTCGGCGCTGTACTACGCCGATCGTCTCAACCAACTGCCGATCGGCGTGATCGGGATTGCGATCGGCACCGTGCTGTTGCCGGAAATGTCGCGGCGCCTCACGACAAACGATATCGCCGGCGCCTCCGCCGCGCAGCGGCGGGCGTTCGAATTCTCGCTATTATTTTCGGTGCCGTTCGTCGCCGCCTTCCTCACCGTGCCTGACGTCATCATGCGCGCGATGTTTGCACGCGGCGCGTTTTCGAAGGCGGATGCCGTGGCCGCGGGCGCCACGTTGGCCGCATACGCAATCGGGCTCATTCCATTCGTGACGATCCGCAGTGCGGTGGCCGCCTTCTACGCCCGTCAGGACACCATGACGCCGGTCAAGGCGGCACTGACCGGCGTTGCCGTCAACGTGGCGCTCAAGGTCGTGTTGATGGGTGCGCTGGCCCAAATCGGCCTGGCGCTTGCCACCGCCATCGGCGCCTGGGTCAATCTGTTGCTCGTGCTCGTCTTCGCGGTGCGCGCAGGTTATCTCGAGCTTGACCGCACCTGGATGACGTCGCTGGCCAAGTTTGCCACGGCCGGGATTGTGCTTGCCGCCGCGCTGTGGGGCACCGCCCGGTTCGCCAGCTTCTATTTCGCGCAAATGCACGCGTTCCGCGACGAGACCGCGCTGCTGCTGCTGATCGTCGCCGGCGCCTTCGTCTACGGGTTTTCGATTCTGGTGCTGTTCGGCAGGGGGTGGTTATTCGTGTTGATTCGCGATCGTCGTCCCCCGCGCTAAGCATCTGTGATTAAAGGAAATTTTTAGCAATCGCTGTTGCGGCCTTGGGTATCGGCACTCCTTTCGTCCGAAACGCCGCCCGCAATAAGCTCTGCGGACAATAGCGGTTTGCTTCCCGCCGGTCTGAGAGTCGGCGGCATCAACTTTTCTTGTTGTGCATGTGCGGAAAAGCCGGGGCCGTCGCGGAGTAACCGTGGCCTAAAGCGGTTTGCGCTGGCTCGCGAACCGCTGCAATATGGAACACTTCCAGGTGCGTGATCCGGAAACGCGGGCAAGGGTTCTCCGAAAGGATCATGCTCAAAACAAAAGTGAGTGCGGTGACGTTTCAAGCAAAGGTCATTACGCGCTAGTGGCAATTGGAGATACGATGGCAACTCCCATCAAGTTCGGCGTCGGTCAAAGCGTTCTTCGCAAGGAAGACGACGCGCTCATTCGCGGCAAGGGTCGCTATACCGACGATCATTCACCCCAGCCGGCGTTGCACGCGCTGATGCTGCGCTCGCCGCATGCGCACGCGAAGTTCACCCTCAATGTCACCAAGGCCCGCGGCATGCCGGGCGTGTCGTTGATTCTGACCGCGGCCGACGTCGCCGATCTCGGTGACCTGCCGTGCCTGTTCAACCTGGAAACCGATCCCTTCACCGCCCCGCCATATCCGATCCTTGCCAAGGACGAGGTTCGCCATGTCGGCGACGCCGTGGCCTTCGTGGTCGCCGACACCGTCGACCAGGCGCGCGATGCGATCGAGGCGATCGACGTCAAATGGACGCCGCTGCCGTCGGTGGTCGGCGTCGTCAATGCGGTCAAGCCCGGTGCGCCGCTGGTCTGGCCGGATAAACCCGGCAACGTTCTGTTCGACGTCTCGATCGGTGACAAGAAAGCGGCTGAGGCTGCCTTTGCCAAGGCGCATGCGGTCGCCGAAATATCGATCGTCAATCCGCGCGTCATCACCAACTTCATGGAAACGCGCGCTGCGGTCGCCGAGTACGACGCCAAGCGCGATCACCTGACGCTGACCATCGGCAGCCAGGGCAGCCATCGGCTGCGCGAAATCCTGTGCGGCATGGTGCTGAAGATTCCGATGGAAAAGATGCGGGTGATCTGCCCCGACGTCGGCGGCGGCTTCGGCACCAAGCTGTTTCCCTATCGTGAATACGCGTTGATCGCGGTGGCCGCGCGCAAGCTGCGCAAGACCATCAAATGGACCGCCGACCGCTCTGATCACTTCATGGGCGATGCGCAAGGCCGCGACAACGTCACCACCGCGAAGATGGCACTGGCCGAGGATGGCAGGTTCTTAGGCATGGATGTCGATCTGATGGGCGACATGGGCGCCTATCTCTCGACCTTCGGGCCGTACATCCCGCATGGTGGCGCCGGCATGCTGCCTGGGCTCTACGACATCCAGGCGTTCCATTGCCGCGTCCGCACCGTGTTCACCAACACCGTGCCGGTCGATGCCTATCGCGGCGCCGGGCGTCCCGAAGCGGCCTATGTGGTCGAACGTCTGGTCGATGCGGCGGCGCGCAAGCTGGGGATGACGCCGGATGCGATCCGGCGCAAGAACTTCATTCCGCCGAAGGCGATGCCCTACAAGACGGCGACCGGGAAGGTCTACGACTCCGGCGACTTCACCGCGCATATGAAGCGCGCGATGGAAGTCGCGGGCTGGAAGGAGTTTCCCAAGCGCGCCAAGGCGGCGAAGAAGGCCGGCCTCGTGCGCGGCATCGGCATGGCCAGCTATGTCGAGGTCTGCGGCACCATGGGCGAGGAGACAGCCAATGTCGCGCTCGATCCCAATGGCGACATCAACGTCCTGATCGGCACCCAGTCGAGCGGGCAGGGTCACCAGACGGCGTACGCGCAACTGGTCGCCGAGCAATTTGGCGTGCCGCCGGAGCGCGTCCACGTCCTGCAGGGCGACACCGACAAGATCGCCACCGGTCTTGGCACCGGCGGCTCGGCTTCGATCCCGACCGGCGGCGTCAGCGTCGAGCGCGCCACCCGCGGACTTGGCAACAAGCTGAAGGAGATCGCGGCCGAGGCGCTGGAGACCAGCGCGGGTGACCTCGAGATCAGCAATGGCGTCGTGCGTATCGCCGGCACCGATCGCTCGATCAGCTTTGCCGACCTCGCCAAGCGCCCCGGCGTCGATCCTTCGAAACTGAATGCGAGCGCAACTTTCGCGCAGGCCGACGGCACCTACCCGAATGGCACGCATCTCGCCGAGGTCGAGATCGATCCGGCAACCGGCATCATCAGGATCGTCAACTACGTCATCGTCGACGATTTCGGCGTGACGCTCAATCCGCTGCTTCTGGCTGGCCAGGTGCATGGCGGGGCGATGCAGGGCATCGGTCAGGCCTTGATGGAGCAGGCGGTCTACAGCTCGACCGACGGCCAGCTCGTCACCGGCACCTTCATGGACTATGCGGTGCCGCGGGCTTCCGACGGGCCGTCATTCCATTTCGAAACGCACAACGTGCCGTGCACGACCAATCCGCTCGGCGTCAAGGGCGCGGGCGAGGCGGGCGCGATCGGCTCCTGTCCCGCAGTGGTCAATGCGATCATCGAGGGATTATATCGCGAGTACAAGATCGACCACATCGACATGCCGGCCACCGCCGAACGGGTCTGGATCGCGATCCGCGAGGCGCAGAAACGGCATAATCTCTGATATTTTGTCGCACGCGGAATGATGCACCGACTGCGGTGTTTGCAAACAGCCGGTCCGCGCCATCTCGGGCCGGTACAAACCCGAATTGAAGGGGATTTAGCCAATGAAGCGGATCGTCGTCGTCGCAGCTGTGCTTGCATTCAGTGCCGCTGCGGTCGTTGCACAGCAGGATCAGGTCAAGCGGACCCAGGGCATGATGAAGGACAATGGCAAGAACGCAGGCGCGCTGTCGGCGATGGTCAAGGGCGAAAAGCCCTACGACCAGTCGACTGTCAACGCCGCGCTGGCCCAATTCGAAGACACCGCCAAGAACCTTCCGACGCTGTTCCCCGACAGCATGAAAGGTCTTAAGCTGGAGGGTGATTACGATCCCTCGCCGAAAATCTGGGAAGACAAGGCCGGCTTCGAGTCCCAAATCAAGAGCTTCGCCAAGGTCGTCGCCGACGCCAAAGGCAAGATCAAAAATCTCGACACGCTAAAGGCGGAGCTGCCTGTTATCGGCAAGCAGTGCAGTGGCTGCCACGAGACATACCGGATCAAGAAGGGCTGATCGCATTCCAACTTGTATGATCTCCGCGCAAACGCGTTTCGCGTTTGTCGCGAGGAAAAGCGCTACATATTTTTCCGGATCATGCTCTGACCGCAAAAAAGGGCGGACGCCGCGAAGCGTCCGCCTTTTTTATTGGTCCTTTCTTGTTTGCTCGCGTTCGAACCTTACCGACTTGGTCGGCAAATTTACTTGGCGAGTTGATCTACTTGGTTACCTGACCGCGGATTTCGCCGCCTGGATTGGCTGCGGTGTGAATGTTGATGTAGTACTTGCCGGCCACGAGGTCGGCGGCCTGCGCATCGGTCAACGTCGCGGTGCCCTCGACCGGGCTCGGCGTCGCGTTGGGGATGGCGACCGCGACACCGGCGTTCTTGCCGGCCTCGGCAGGGCCGTGGAAATGCGCGGCCGTGGCAGGACCGGACAGGCCGGAATAGGAGAGCTTCCAACTCAGCTTCTTGCTGGCGGGATCGTAATCGATGTCGGCGGTGCCGGTTGCCGCGCTGGTGTTGGGCGGCACCTGGGACTTGCCGTCGAGCGTGGCCTTCATCTTGTCGGCAACGGCGGACCCGGCGAAAGCAATCGTTGCGCCCAGCGCAAGCGTGACAAGCATGGTCTTGTTCGACATGGTGTTTCTCCCTGTTGACGTTAAACGGCCGTGTCAGCCTCAAAACAACTACTTCACGAATTTATTCCCGAAACGCCGACAACCGCCCCGAAATTTCGTGGAAGCCTGTGGCGCAAAGTGCGTTCATACTGACCAGTGAACTGCGACGCTTGATGACGGATCGGTGAATGCTACGACGAATTCTCCCTGGCCTGATTTTGATCGGCGCTGCCGGCGCCGGCGTCTACTGGTGGCTGACGGTGCCGGCGGTCGTTGATCCGGTCTCCCTTGCGCCGCGCACGCCGAATCTCGCCAATGGTGCTGCAACGTTCAATGCCGGGGGCTGTTCCTCCTGTCACGCCGTTCCCAATCAGTCCGATCGGCTGAAGCTGGGCGGCGGGCTTGCAATGCCGTCGCCGTTCGGGACGTTCCACGTTCCGAACATCTCGCCTGATCCCACCTACGGCATTGGCCGCTGGAGCGAAGCGGATTTCGTGACGGCGGTGCTGAAGGGGACCTCGCCGGACGGCGCGCATTATTTTCCTGCCTTTCCATACGTGTCTTATCAGCACGCAACGATCGACGACGTCCGTGACCTCTTTGCCTATCTGAAGACGCTTCCGCCGGTCACCGGCAAGCTGCGCGACCATGACGTGCCGTTTCCATTCAACATCCGCCGCAATGTCGGCGTCTGGAAATGGCTGTTCATGGACGTCAAGCCCTACACGGCGGACGCCTCGCGTTCGGCGTCATGGAATCGCGGCGCTTATCTCGTCAACGGTCTGGGCCATTGTGCCGAGTGTCACAGCCCACGCAATTTCCTTGGCAGCATCGTCGAGGCGCAACGCTTCGCCGGCGGCCCCAATCCGGAGGGCGAGGGCTGGGTGCCCAACATCACGCAAAAGCGATTGGGTGAGTGGAGCGCCAATGACATCGCCTATTTCCTCGAAACCGGCCAGACGCCCGACGGCGATACCGCCGGTGGATCGATGGTCCGCGTGATCAAGAACACGTCGCAACTGTCGCCGGAAGATCGCGCTGCCATCGCGGAATATGTGAAGTCGCTGGCGCCGGTCGAAGGACCGCCGCGGCCGAAGAAAGCGAAGGAAGGCTGATATCCCGGGCGATATGGGCTTTGCGCGCCGTCAGGGCGTCAGGGCGGCCTGCATCGCCTCCCGCCTTTCCGGCAGCGAGGGCACGATCGTCAGAGGCTTGCGCAGCACGGGTGGAGGCGGTGGCGCGGCGTTCTTGGTCCGCTTCAATTCCGTCGGGCGCTTGACTGAGGTGATCTCGGTGAGCGGGCGATTGAAAGCTCCGGTGCGGTACAGCACGAAGCCGCCGTCGAAATAGGCTGCGGTGAAGCGGGGATAATACTGGACCCCCAGATTGTACGTGGCGAAGGCCGGGACCGGCTCGAAACGGCCGATAGGCGCTGCGACGGTTTCCTTCGCCACGGGGATGGCGGCCGTGGCAGTTGATCCAGTGGTCGAAACGTCCTTGTCGCGCTGGGCACGCGCTTCGTCCGGAGCGTCGGGCTGCAGCGCGGCGACCTCTTGCGCGCCATCAGGCATTTCCGCTGCGACTGGCTTTGAAAAAAGTCCGAACAGGGTGTAGCCGCCCACCAGCACCGCCAAGATGAGCGAGGCCGCCATCGTGTTGGACGCGACCTTGCGCATGGTCTCATAGGTGCGCGTCGCCGGCGCGGTCTCCGGCTGCAGCGCAATGGCGAGCAGTTCATTGTAGGTCTCGCGCTGCTCGGGATCGACCAAGATGTCGTAGGCGCGCACCAGCTCCCTGAACCTGAGCGCAGCGTCAGGATTATCTGGATTCATGTCGGGATGGGTCGCCTTCGCGGCCTTGCGGAATGCCTTCCGCAACTCCTCGGCGTCATCACTCGGAAGCGCTCCGAGCAAATCGTACAGCGTCCCCATTGGTGGTACTCGCGACTGTTTCCCCCTCGGAACGTCCCCGCCGCGGAGCTTCCGATTGACGACGCTCTAGATAATGAAAAATATCAAGGCGGTAGGATGATCCTCATATGGCAAAACCTTGCCATGGTTAACGCCGTTAACCATCCACCGCCGTGAGAAGCCCCTGCGATCGGGAAAGGAAGCGGACGCGGCGGGCGAACTTCGCGCCGCCGGGCCGCGCCAGCGCCAATGGGCGAGTTCGAACGTCAGCCGTAGTCTTCCGCCCCCGCCGGGACGCGGCCTAATTCACCAGCCTCGGTATTCCAAGATCGTCGGCGACCCCGTCAAGTCCGCGGAATAGCGCGGCTGCCACGGGAATGCCAAGGCTTGCCCGCCTGGCCCGCGTCTCATGGCTGCGTTCGCCGGGCACCCAGATGCGCTCGACGCCCGGCGTGCGCCGGCTGCTGCGGAAATCGCGCACCAGCGCATCGACGCTTCGCTTGAAGACGGCAACGTCGCCGAAGGCTGCGACATTGATCGCGGCGATCGCCTGCCCGGTGTTGGTGACGCTATCGTCGTCCTACCGCAGTGAGCGCCTGCTGAATGAAGAGCTTCAGCCGGTCAAAGGTGACTGATACGTCGGACAGGACGGGCTCCTGAGCTCGCGCGCCAGGCGGAGTCGATGGCGATGGCAGTCGCGGGGGCCGTTGCTAACCCGTGCCGAATGCCTTGAAGGTGATGATGGTGTGGGTGTCCTGGATGCCCGGAATCACCTGCACCTTCTCGTTGACGAAGTGGCCGATATCGGTGTCCTTGTCGACGTAGAACTTGACCAGCAGATCATAGTCGCCGGCGGTGGAATAGATCTCCGAGGCGATTTCGGCCTCCGCGAGAGCATTGGCGACGGCGTAGGACTGGCCGAGCTTGCATTTGAACTGGACGAAGAAGGGAACCATCGCTGTCGTCTCCGAATAGATTGGCCCAATAGGCCAAAAACCGGGGGGTATGGCAAGCCAGCTTGCCGCTCGTGCCATGGCGCGCTACGACAATTCATGGTCCTCAACACACGATCTGCGCAGGCTTTGCAGTGACAACTCCGATCGCGCTGACTATCGCTGGCTCTGATTCCTCAGGGGGTGCCGGCATCCAAGCGGACCTGAAGAGTTTTGCCGCGCTCGGCGTTTACGGCGCTTCCGTGATCACTGCGCTGACCGCGCAGAATACGCAAGGCGTCGGTGGCATCCACCAGGTGCCCGCTGAATTCATCACTGCGCAGATCGATGCGGTGTTTTCCGATCTCGGCGTCGGCGCCGTCAAGATCGGCATGGTGGCGCAGCCGGCCAGCATCGACGCGATCGCTGCCGGGCTCAAGCGCTGGTCGCCGCGCCATGTCGTGCTCGATCCGGTGATGGTTGCGACCTCGGGCGATCGCCTGCTCGCTACAGAGGCGGTCGACGCGCTGCGAACCAGGCTCGTTCCGCTGGCGTCGGTGATCACGCCGAATCTGCCGGAAGCCGCCGCCCTGCTCGACGAGCCGATGGCGCAAGAGCGGGCCGCGATCGAAAATCAAGGCAGGCGATTGCTGGCATTTGGATGCGAGGCCGCGCTGATCAAGGGCGGGCACGGCGAGGGCGCCGAGAGCATCGACTATCTTTTCACCGCCAGCGGCACCATCGCGCTGGCCGCGCCGCGCATTGACACCAAAAATACCCACGGCACCGGCTGCTCATTGTCCTCGGCGATTGCCGCGGGGCTTGCGAAGGGCGAGGGCATGGAGACCGCCGTGCGCAACGCCAAGGCCTGGGTCACCGCCGCGATCGCCGCCGCGGATGGGTTCAGCGTCGGGCGCGGCCACGGCCCGATCCATCATTTTCACAAGTTCTATTGAGGCTCACTCCCTGGTCCCGTGCGTTTGCGGGGGGACAGTCGGGCGTCTTCATCTTTATCTTGCACTGCGGCAAAAAAATTGCACACTCGGGATAGCCGGACCGTTTCTGAGGGTGCGAGGCCGATGTCTTCCCAGACCATCCCGTCCCAGACCGAGATCCGGTCCAGCCGCAGCGATGAGGCGCTGGCGCAGGAGGAGGATGCCCGGCTGCGGACGGATATCCGCCTGCTCGGGCGCATTCTCGGCGACACCGTGCGCGACCAGGAGGGCGCTGAGGTCTTCGACCTGGTCGAACGCATCAGGCAGACCTCGATCCGGTTCCACCGGGATGAAGACAAGCTGGCGCGGCGGGAGCTCGAGACCATCCTCGACAGCATGTCGATCAGCGACACCGTGCGGATCGTCCGCGCCTTCAGCTATTTCTCGCATCTTGCCAACATCGCCGAGGACCAGAACAACATTCGCCAGATGCGCGGACGCGGCGCCGGCGGACCGCGGCCTAGCATGCTCACGCAGACGCTGGCGCATGCAAAGACGGCCGGTTTCAGCGCCGGCGACCTGCGGCGTTTTTTCAGGGATGCGCTCGTCAGCCCGGTCCTGACCGCGCATCCAACGGAAGTCCGCCGCAAGAGCACGCTCGACCGCGAGATGGAAATCGCGGCGCTGCTCGACCGCCGCGAGCGGATGCAGCTCACGCCGGAAGAAGCCGAGGCCTGCGACGAGCAGTTGCGCCGCGCCGTGCTGACGCTGTGGCAGACCAACCTGTTGCGCCGGACCAAGCTGAACGTGCTCGATGAGGTCAGCAACGGTCTGTCTTTCTACGACTATACCTTCCTGCATGAAGTGCCGCGGCTGCATTGCGCACTGGAAGACCGGTTGAATCAGGAGGAGGGCGGTACGCCGGGCGAACTGGCTTCGTTCCTGACGATGGGAAGCTGGATCGGCGGCGACCGCGACGGCAACCCGTTCGTCACCGCTGACGTCATGCGCGGCACGCTGCGCCTGCAGTCCAGCCGCATCATGAGCTTCTATCTCGAGGAATTGCACGTCCTCGGCTCGGAATTGTCGCTGGCGGCGCACCTTGCCGACATTTCCGACGAATTGCGCGCGCTGGCCGAGCGCTCGCCCGACACGTCGCCGCATCGGCGCGGCGAACCCTATCGTCTGGCCGTCTCGGGCATCTATGCACGGCTGACCGCGACCGCGGCGCGGCTGGACGTCGAGACCAGGCGCCCGCCGGTCGGCGAGGCTGCGCCCTATACAAGCGCGAAGGAGTTCAAGTCCGATCTCGACGTGCTCGATCGCTCGCTGATTGCCAATAATTCCGGCGTGATCGCGCGCGGCCGGCTGCGGCTGCTGCGCCGCGCTGTGGATTGCTTCGGCTTCCATCTCGCGCGGCTCGATATCAGGCAGAATTCCGCGGTGCACGAGCGCACCGTAACCGAATTGCTCGACGCGGCGATCCCTGGCATGTCCTATATGGCGCTGAACGAGGAGGCGCGCCTCAACCTGCTATTGAGCGAACTGCGCAGCGCCAGGCCGCTGAGCTCCGCCTTCGTCAAATACAGCGAGGAAACGCAGGGCGAACTCGCGGTGTTTCGCGCCGCCGCCGAGGCGCATGCGCGATTCGGCGCCGACGTGATCAACCAGTGCATCATCTCCATGTGCAAGGGCATGTCCGATATGCTGGAGGTGGCGGTGCTGCTGAAGGAGGTCGGGCTCATCAACCCGTCTGGCCGCAGCGCCATCAACATTGTGCCGCTGTTCGAGACCATCGAGGACCTGCAAGCCTCCTCCGCCATCATGGACCGGATGCTGTCACTGCACGACTACCGCCGGTTGGTGGACAGCCGCGGCGGCATTCAGGAAGTGATGCTCGGCTATTCCGACAGCAACAAGGATGGCGGCTTCGTCACCTCGGGCTGGGAGCTCTACAAGGCCGAGATCGGGCTGGTCGAGGTGTTCGAGCGCCACCACGTCCGGCTGCGCTTGTTCCACGGCCGCGGCGGGTCGGTCGGCCGCGGCGGCGGGCCGAGCTATGACGCCATCATCGCGCAGCCTGGCGGCGCGGTGAACGGCCAGATCCGCATCACCGAGCAGGGCGAGATCATCTCCAGCAAATATTCCAACCCTGAGGTCGGCCGTAGCAATCTGGAAATCCTCGCCGCCGCTACCCTGGAGGCGAGCCTGCTGCATCCGAGGCAGAGTGCGCCGCGCAAAGAATATTTGATCGCGATGGAGCAATTGTCGGCGCTGGCGTTCAAGGCGTATCGCGGGCTGGTCTATGAGACCGAGGGCTTCGCCGATTACTTCTGGGGCTCCACCGTCATCACCGAAATCTCGACGCTCAACATCGGCAGCCGCCCGGCGTCGCGCAAGAAGACCCGCGAGATCGAGGACCTTCGCGCCATACCCTGGGTGTTCAGTTGGGCGCAATGCCGGCTGATGCTGCCGGGCTGGTATGGCTTCGGCTCGGCGGTCGAAACCTGGATCGCGGAGCATCCGGAGCAGGGCATGCCGTTCCTGCAGGAGCTCTACCGCGAATGGCCGTTCTTCCGCACGCTGCTGTCAAACATGGACATGGTGCTCGCCAAGAGTTCGATCGCGATCGCCTCGCGCTACGCCGAGCTGGTGCCGGACGTGAAGTTGCGCGAGAGCATTTTTGGGCGCATCCGGCGCGAATGGCATGCCTCGATCGAGACGCTGCTCGACATCATGGGTCACGAGCGGCTGCTGCAGGGCAATCCGCTTTTGGAACGCTCGATCCGTAACCGCTTTCCCTATCTCGACCCGCTCAACCACGTGCAGGTGGAGCTGCTGAAGGAGCATCGCTCGCATAGTCCGGACGAGCAGGTGCTGCGCGGGATTCAGCTCACGATCAACGGGATCTCGGCGGGGCTGCGGAATAGCGGGTAAGTGGATTTGATCACTGTCGTTCCGGGGGCGCGCGTGAGCGCGAACCCGGAACCTCGAAATTCCGGGTTCGACGCTTTCGCGTCGCTCCGGAATGACGGCGTACCCCTCACGGCTTCAGCGCGCCCTGTGCACTGGTGTAGACGGCATAGAGCGATGACGAGCCGCAGATGTAGAGCCTATTGCGCTGCTGGCCGCCGAAGCACAGGTTGGCGACCGTTTCCGGGATGTGGATCTTGCCGAGGAGATCGCCGTCAGGCGTGTAGCAGCGCACGCCGTCCTCATTCGGATCGCCCCAGCCCACGGAGCACCAAAGGCGTCCAGCGGTGTCGCAGCGCAGCCCGTCGGTAATGCTGGGCTTGGGCATGTCCGCAAAGACCTTGCTGTTCGAAAGCTTTCCGGCCGCAAGATCCACGTCGAACACGCGGATATGTGACGGGTTGTCCGGCCCGTCGGTGAAGCCGGTATCGCAGATATAGAGCTTCTTCTCGTCAGGCGAGAAGCATAGGCCGTTCGGCTCCACGAAGTCGTCGACCACCACCTTGATGTCGCCGGATTTCGGATCCACCCGGTAGACGTTCTTCTTTTCCTGTTCGGGGTCGGCCTTGATGCCCTCGTAATAGCCGCCGATACCGTAGGCTGGGTCGCAGAACCAGATCGAACCGTCGGCCGCGACGACCGCGTCGTTCGGTGAGTTCAGTTTCTTGCCATTGTACTTGTCGGCGATGATCGTGATCGAGCCATCGAGCTCGGTCCGGGTGACCCGACGCCCGCTGTGTTCGCAAGTGATCAGGCGTCCCTCGCGATCGATCGTGTTGCCGTTCGAGTTCATCGACGGCTGGCGATAGACGCTGAGATGACCGTCATCCTCCGAGAAGCGCATGATGCGGTTGTTGGGAATGTCGGAGAACAGCACGTAGCGCCCGGCGGCGAAGTAGACCGGGCCTTCGGCCCAGCGGAAGCCGGTCGCGACCCGCTCGACTGCCATGGTGCCGGCGAAGGCGGGGAAACCGGTCGGCCCGAACGAAACCCTCGGCTTCTTCATGGACTCCAGGCGAGCATCCGGATAGCGGGCGCCGGGCAGCGGGCCGAGCGGCAGCGGCTGCGTTGCCGTGGTCGGCGCCCCGGTCTGGCCGAGCGGTGCCACCGAGGCGGCAGAAGCCGTCCTCATCGTTACGGCCGAGGCGGCAAGCGCCGCCGCGCCGGTCAGGATCTTGCGGCGGTCGAAACCGCCGCCCGGTTCCTGGGAATCGGAAATGGTCAGTGAGGTTGTCATGATTTCCTCCCGTGTATTTTTGTTGGGAGGAAAAGCATCAGCCCGCATTCCGGCATAAAGCGGGCGGCTGAAGATGGAATAATCAGAGATGGCGAAATAGTCGTCGTCCCTTGCGAACGCATACGAACGCAGGGACGGCCGTGTGCAGATCTTCCTCAGATCGGATCCCAAGTGAAGATGTCTGCGGAGCGGTCGAGCTTGTAGAACGATCCCGCAAGCGCCGGCATGCCGTGCTCGGCGATAGTCTGCGGCGTCCAGCCTTCGCTCCGCTGCACCGAGCGCAGTGGACGATTCTGGCTGAACAGGAAGATCTCGTTCATGCGCACGCCGAAGATCTGTCCGGTCACGTCCTTGGCGGCGTCGCTGAGCAGATAGGCGCAGACCGGCGCGATCTTCTCCGGTCCCATCTGCTGGATTTTCGCCACGCGCGCCTTCTCGGCCTCGGTTTCGGTCGGAATGGTGCCGATCATGCGGGTCCACGCGAACGGCGAGACGCAGTTCGAGCGCACGTTGAAACGGCCCATATCGAGCGCGATCGACTTCGACAGGCCGACGATGCCGAGCTTGGCCGCGGCGTAGTTGGCCTGGCCGAAATTGCCGATCAGGCCCGAGGTCGAGGTGAAATGCACGAAGGAGCCGCTCTCCTGTTCGCGGAACAGCCGCGCTGCGGCATGAGAGACGTAGAACGAGCCCATCAGATGCACCTTGATGACGGCCTCAAACGCTTCCACGCTCATCTTGTGGAAGATCATGTCGCGCAAGATGCCGGCATTGTTGACGACGCCGTCGAGCCGGCCGAAATGATCGGTCGCAGTCTTCACGATCTTGCTGGCGGGGATCGCTTCGGCCACCGACTCGAAGTTCGCGACCGCGGTGCCGCCGCGCTTCTTGATCTCTTCGACCACCTCCTCGGCGGGAGCCGCGCTCGAACCGGCGCCGTCGGCGGCGCTGCCGGGATCGTTGACCACGACCTTGGCGCCTTCCGCGGCACAGAGTAGCGCGATCTCCCGGCCGATGCCGCGGCCTGCGCCGGTGACGATGATGACTTTGTCTTGCAGTGATTTTGCCATTGGAGGCTCCTGTTATTTCCGTCATTCCGGGATGGTGCGTAGCACCAGACCCGGAATCTCGAGATTCCGGGTTCGCGCTGACGCGCGCCCCGGAATGACGGAGGGGTTAGCGTTCGTTCGTAAAGATGATCGTGCCACTGGCGGCGAACATGCCGCCGACGCCGTGGCAGACCGAGATCTTCGCATTCGGCACCTGCGCCGGCGCGATGCCGCGCATCTGCCGCACGCTCTCCTGCAGCGCGTACATGCCGTACATGCCCGAATGCATGTAGGAGAGGCCGCCGCCATTGGTATTGAGCGGCAGCTTGCCGCCGGGGCGGGTGTGGCCGTCGGCAATGAACTTGCCGGTCTCTTCATGCGGCATGAAGCCGAGATCGCCGAGGCCATACAGCGGCAGATGCGCAAAGGCATCATAGATCATCACATGATCCACGTCCTTGTGGGCGATGCCGGCCTCCTTGAAGGCGGTGGGGCCTGCCACCTTGAAGGCGCGCGAGGAGTTGAACGTCTCCATCTGGCTGACCATCGGCGTTTCCACGCTCTCGCCGGTGCCCAGGATATAGACCGGCTTGTTCGGAAAGTCCTTGGCGCGGTCGGCCGAAGTGAGAATGAGCGCGCCGCCGCCGTCGGTGACGAGGCAGCATTGCAGCAGGCGGAACGGGTAGGCGATCATCCGCGAGTTGAGCACGTCGGCGACCGTGATCGGCTCCTTCATCATCGCGCGCGGATTCTTCGCGGCCCATTCGCGCTGCACGACGGCGACCATGGCAAGCTGCTCATGGGTGATGCCGTAGGTCTTCATGAAGCGCAGCACGGGAATCGGGAACATGCTGGGCGGGCCGTACACGCCGAACGGCGCCTCGAACTGGCCCTGCAGGCTATCGGCGGGGATCGAACGCGGCAATTTGCCGATCATCGACTTGCCGCTCTCGGCATGGGTGATCAGCACGGTCTTGCAGAGGCCGGCCTCGATGGCGGCCGCGGCATGGCGGACATGCAGCATGAACGAGCAGCCGCCGACGGAGGTGCCGTCGACCCAGGTCGGTGTGATGCCGAGGTAGTGCGCGATTTGCTGCGGCGTTTCGACAGCGGTCGCGATACCGTCGATATCGGACAGTTTGAGCCCGGCGTCCGCGATGGCGTTGAGTGCGGCATCGGCGTGCAGCTGGATCTGCGACATGTTGGGGATGACGCCGAGTTCGGTGGTCTCGGCAGCGCCGACGATGGCGACTTGTTTCTTTCGCATGATGCCTACCCTTTCGCCGGACGGAACATCGGGAGGGTGATCTTGTCGTCGAGCTTCTCGAAGGCGACCTCGAGCTTCATATCGAGCTCCAGCGCCTCCGGCGTCTGCGGGCAATCGATTATGTTACTCATCATGCGCGGGCCCTCGTCGAGTTCGACGACGGCGATGGCGTAAGGCGGGGTGAAGCCGGGCGCCGCCGGGCGGTGGTTAATGACATAGCTGTAAAGCTTGCCCTTGCCGCTCGCCTTGAACACGCTGACCTTGCGTGAGGCGCAGGAAGGGCAGAACGGCCGCGGCGGGAAATAGACATTGGCGCAGGCGTCGCAACGCTGCAGACGCAATTCGCCGGCCTGCGTTCCATCCCAGAAATGTTGGGTTTCGGGTGTAGGCTTCGGTCTCGCGCGGGCGGGCTCGGCCATGTCGGCAATTTCTCCTTGGGAAGTCGAGCGTTTGCTTAGCTGTTGCAATCTTGATGCGACATGGACTGTGCGCCGTCAACGGTCCAGCGGCGGCGTTGACTGCATGGCCGCATTCCTGCGCCCGAGAGCGCTTGTA
The DNA here is from genome assembly GCF_013114835.1 of Bradyrhizobium archetypum. Lineage (GTDB taxonomy): Bacteria > Pseudomonadota > Alphaproteobacteria > Rhizobiales > Xanthobacteraceae > Bradyrhizobium > Bradyrhizobium archetypum. Next base: position 25,086 of record NZ_JAAVLW010000002.1, read on the forward strand.
TGCCAGCCTGTCATCGGAGATAGTCCGCCCCACGGTAAATCGCTTCCACTCCGGAAGCGGTCCAGTCAAACAAGAGCGCCATGCCCGACCATCCGACGCTTGCGAGCCTCGCCGCCGATCTCAATGCCGGACGCACTACCGCGCGCAGACTAGTCGAGGAATGTCTCGCGCGCATTGCCGATCCTGCAGGTGAGGGCGCGCGCACCTTCATCCACGTCGAGAGGGACGCCGCGCTATCAGCCGCCGATGCGATGGATCATTTACGCAAAGCCAATGCGGCGCCGTCGCCCTATGCCGGCATTCCCGTCTCGATCAAGGATCTGTTCGACATCAAGGGGCAGGTGACGCGCGCAGGGTCACGGGCGCTTGAGGATTCCGCGCCGGCCGAAGCCGATGCGCCTGTCGTGGCGCGGCTGCGGCGGGCCGGCTTCATCGTGATCGGCCGCACCAACATGACCGAGTTCGCCTATTCCGGCATCGGCATCAATCCGCATTACGGCACGCCGAAGAGCGCCTTCAATCGCAGCGTCGGGCATGTGCCCGGTGGCTCGTCCTCGGGGGCTGCGGTATCGATCGCCGATCGCATGGCCTATGGCGCGCTCGGCACCGATACCGGTGGCTCCTGCCGGATTCCGGCGGCCTATAATGGCATCGTCGGCTATAAGCCGACGCAGCGCCGCGTGCCGCTCGATGGTGGCGTGCCGCTGTCATCCTCGCTGGACAGCTTCGGGCCGCTGGCGCGCAGCGTTGCCTGCTGCGCGGCGCTCGATGCCGTGCTGGCCGATGAAGCCGTGCAATCGTTACGGCCGCGGCTGGTCAAGGGCATGCGGCTCGCGGTACCGACCACCATTGCGCTCGACGATCTCGACGATGAGGTTGCGAAAACATTCGAGCGCGCGCTCACGACGCTGTCGCGCCAGGGCGCCTTGATCGAGCGGATCGAGGTGCCGGAGTTCCATGACGTCCTGGTGATGAACAGCAAGGGCGGATTTGCCGCCGCCGAAAGCTACGCCTGGCACCGCTATTTGCTCGCGAACAAGGGAGACGTCTACGATCCCCGTGTCCGCGTCCGCATCCTGCGCGGCGAAAGCATCGGTGCGGCCGATTATATCGATATCCTAGGCGCGCGACGCTCGTTCATCGCGCGAACCGAACAGCGCATCGCGCCCTATGACGCGCTGGTGCTGCCGACGACCGCGAATACGCCGCCCAAAATTGCCGACCTCGCCGACGATCAGGCCTTCGCCACGCAGAATTTGCGCTCCTTGCGCAATTGCACGCTGATCAACATGCTCGACGGCTGCGCGATCTCGCTGCCGGCGCACCGTGAAGGCGAGATGCCGGTCGGGCTGATGCTGGCTGCTGCGGGCGGTTCGGACCGCCGCATCTTCGAACTCGCAGCCGGAATGGAGGACATCATCCGTGTTTGATCTGACCTTCAACGTCGACGACAAGGGCATGCTGACGCCGCTGACGCTCGCGATCGATCAGGCGGTGATTGCCGGCTGGACCGGGCGCGATCCGGTGGCGCGCGACAAGCACATCGCCGAGCTCGAAGCGATCGGCATCGCACGCCCCGCGACCACGCCGATCTATTATCGCTGTTCGGCGCGGCGGATCACCCAGGACGATCGTATCGAGGTTTCCGGCGAAAACTCCAGCGGCGAGGTCGAGTTCGTGCTGATCGGCTGGCAGGGCCGCATCTTCGTCGGCTGCGGCTCCGACCATACCGACCGCAAGGTCGAGAGTTACAGCGTCACCGTCTCCAAGCAGATGTGCGACAAGCCGGTGGCCCCGGTGCTGTGGGAACTGGAGGAAGTCATCGCGCATTGGGACCGGCTGATCCTGCGCTCCTGGGCCACGATCGGCGGCGCCCGCGTGCTCTACCAGGAGGGCACGCTGGATGCGATGCTGCCGGTGAAGGAACTGATCGCGCGCGGCTTCGGCGGCAAAGGCCTGCCAGACGGCTGCGCCATGTTCGGTGGCACCTTTGCGGCCAAGGGCGGCATCCGCCCAGCCGATCGCTTCGAGTTCGAACTGGAGGATCCCGTGCTGAAGCGGAAGATCAGCCACGGCTATGATGTGATCACGATGCCGGTGTTGGGCTGACGGCCCGCTTTAACCGCGTCATTGCGAGGAGCGAAGCGACGAAGCAATCCAGCTATTCCCGAACTGAGGTGTGGATTGCTTCGCTGCGCTCGCAATGACGGGGATGGAACTCGTCGGAAATCGGGTGGTTGGCTCCGAGGCCATCTGCGAGACTGCCCGCCATGAGAGCAACCGCCAGAAATATCGACCATCCGCCCAACATCGCCGGCCGCGTCGACGCCATCGACTGGACGCAGGTAAATGCCGAGCTCGACGCGCAGGGCTGCGCCGTCCTGAAGGAATTATTGTCGCCGGACGAATGCGCCGTGCTGGCGGCGCTCTATCCCGACGACAAGCATTTCCGCAGCCGAATCGTGATGGGAAGCCACGGCTTCGGCCGCGGCGAATACAAATACTTTGCCTATCCGCTGCCGAAGCTGATTGCGGAGTTGCGGCCCGCGCTTTATGCGCGGCTTTGCGGCATTGCCAATCGCTGGAACGAGACGATGGGAATCGACATCCGTTACCCTGACCGGCACGCAGCGTTCCTGAAGCGCTGCCATGATGCCGGGCAGACACGGCCGACGCCGCTGCTGCTGCAATATGGCGAAGGCGACTACAACTGCCTGCATCAGGATCTCTACGGCGAGCACGTGTTTCCGTTGCAGGTCGCGATCCTGCTGTCGGAACCGGGGCGCGATTTCGAAGGCGGTGAGTTCGTGCTGACGGAACAGCGGCCGCGAATGCAGTCGCGACCCGAGGTCGTGCCGCTGAGGCAGGGCGATGCCGTAGCGTTTGCTGTGCATCATCGGCCGGTGCAGGGGACGCGCGGGCCCTATCGCGTTAATCTGCGCCACGGCGTCAGCCGGATCCGTTCCGGCCATCGCCACACCCTCGGCGTGATCTTTCACGACGCCAAATGAGTGCGGGCTGAATTGACTGCGGATTTGTTCGAGAGCGTTGGCGACACGCGCGCATCGCGCGAGGCGATGGCGGAGGGCGCGGTGCTGCTGCGCGGTTTTGCCAGGCCGTTCGAAGCCGAGCTGCTTCCGGCACTGCGCTCGATCGTCAAACAGGCGCCGTTCCGGCATCTGGTCACGCCGGGCGGGCACCGCATGTCGGTCGCGATGACCAATTGCGGCAGTGTCGGCTGGGTGTCGGACCACACCGGTTATCGCTATGACGCCATCGACCCGGGGTCCGGACAGCCGTGGCCGGCGATGCCGCCTGTGCTGCGCAGACTAGCGGCCGAGGCTGCGGCGGACGCCGGGTTCGACGGCTACGGGCCGGAGGCCTGCCTGATCAACCGCTATGTATCAGGCGCGAAGCTGTCGCTGCATCAGGACAAGGACGAGCTTGATTTTGGTGCGCCCATCGTCTCGGTCTCGCTCGGGCTGCCGGCAACCTTCCTGTTTGGCGGCCCGAAGCGTGCCGACAAGACTGCACGCTATCGGCTTGAGCATGGCGACGTCGTGGTCTGGGGCGGCCCGTCGCGGCTGTTCTTCCACGGCGTCGCGCCGCTCGCCGACGGCGAGCATCCCGTCATGGGGCGGCAGCGGATCAATCTGACATTCCGCAAGGTGCGGTGATCTTCCTTCTCCCACAAGGGGAGAAGGGAAGAACCCCGGAACGGCGTGCCTAAATCACGGCTTCGGCGGGTGAATGAACGCCCACGGGCTCACTTCGGAATCCGTCGGCACTTCCACCGAAATCACATACGGCCCGCCATCGGCCAGCGCCCTTTGCAGCGCGGGCTTGAACTGATCCGGCGAAGTAACACGCGCTGCCGCCACGCCAAATGATTCCGCTAGTCTCACGAAATCCGGATTGACCAGATCGGAAGCCACCACGCGGCCGTCAAAATGCTGGCGCTGGTCGCGGCGGACATTGCCGTAGGCGTTGTTGTTGAACACCAGCGTCACCACGCCGATCTTGAACTGCACGGCGGTCGACAGTTCCTGCACGCCGAACATGAAGCCGCCATCGCCGGTGATCGCGACCACCGGCCTGTCGGGGTTGGCAACCTTGGCGCCGAGCGCGGTCGGGAAGCCCGAGCCGAGCGTGCCCTGATAGCCCGAGGTGATGAAGGTGCGCGGCTCATAGACTGGAAAGCCGTACCAGGAGGCAAAGCCGACCTGCGACAGCTCGTCGGTCACGATGGTATTCGCCGGCAACACCTCGCGCAGGATGTTGAGATACGCCATCTGCGGCTGCACCTTCTGGATCTCGCTAAGCGCCGCCGCGGTCGCCTCGCGGATCTCGCCGCGCCGGCCGCTGGTCCTCGCATAGCCCACCTTCTTCACGGCGGCGACGAGATCGGCCGTGCCGGCCTTGGCGTCGGCGACAACAGCGACATCGGATGCAAGCCGGCGCATCTCGGCCGGGTCGATGTCGATGCGGACGGATTTCAGTCCCTTCGGCTGATATGGCCAGCGGAAGCCGGATGTCGGCAGTTCGGCGCGGGTTCCGATCGCGATCATCAAGTCGGTATTCGGCCAGAGCTTGTAAGCCGCCGCCATGGTCAGTCCGAGTTCGTGCGCGTTGGAGACGATGCCGCGCCCGCTGCGGAACGCCACCACCGGCGCGTCGATCATCTCGGCAAGTTCGAGGATTTCCTCACGTGCATGGATCGCGCCGCTGCCGACAAAGATCATCGGCCGCTTCGCATCCTTGATCAGCGTGGCGGCGGCCTTGATGCGGTCGGGATCGGGCTGCGGTGCGGGGAAGCGATCGAACACCTCTGAAGGGCCGACCTGCGCGCGCTGCGTAAAGACGTCCCACGGCATCTCAACCGATACCGGGCCGCGGCGTCCCGACAGCATTTCCTGGAACGCGCGCGACACCACGGAAGGCGCCGCATCGGGATACTCGATGCGCTCGGCCCATTTCACGAAAGTGCGCAACGTCGCGAGCTGATCCGGCATCTCGTGCAGATGGCCGCGGCCCTTGCCGAGAAACGCTGTCGGCACCTGTCCGGTAAGGCAGAGCACCGGCTCGTTGCAGCCGAACGCGGTGAGCAATGCCGCGCTCGCATTGAGCACGCCGGGGCCGGGCACCACGCTGAATACGCCCGGCTTGCCCGATGAGCGCGCATAGCCGAAGGCCATGTAGCCGCAGGCCTGCTCGTGCCGTGCGCCGATCACTTTCAACTGCGCCTGATGGAAGGCGTCGAACAGGCCATAGATCTGCGCGCCGGGCAGGCCGAACACGGTATCGACGCCATGCGCGACGAGGCCGTTGACGATTGCTTCGCCGCCGGAAGTTGAGGTCATTGCACTATCCACTCGCTTGCAGTTTAGGCTTCGTCGATCACGCCGTTCTTCAGCACACCGACGCCCTCGGCTTCGATCTCGATGACATCGCCAGGCTTGAGGTAGCACGGCGGGTCGAACCGCGCACCGGCGCCGGTCGGCGTGCCCGTCACGATGACGTCGCCTGCCACCAGCGTGGTGAAGGTCGAGAGGTAGTTGATGAGGTATCGGAAGCCGAAGATCAACCGCCCGGTGCGGTCGTCCTGCCGGGTCTCGCCATTGACCTTCGTGGTCAAACGGATGTCAGCGATCTGGCTCTCACTGGTGTATGGCACAATCCACGGCCCGAGACTGCCGGTGGAATCGAAGTTCTTGCCCTGCGTGACGTTGAACTTGGCGTGCCGCACCCAGTCGCGGATCGTGCCCTCGTTGCAGAGCGTGATGGCAGCGATGTGGTCCAGCGCGTCACCCTCCTTGATATGCCGGCCGGGCTTGCCGATGACCAGCACCACTTCGCCCTCGTAATCGAGCTGCGTGGAAGCGCGCGGACGGACCAGTGGCGCATTGTGGCCGACGAAGGAGCGCGGCGTCCGCATGAACATGCTCGGATATTTCGGCGCGTCCTGCCCGTCCTTGTATTCGGCGTTACGATCCGGGTAGTTGACGCCGATGCAGATGATCTTTTCCGGCGAGGGGATCGGCGGCTGCCAGGCGATCGCATCCAACCCGTGATCCGGCGCGTGCCGCGCGCCTTCGTCGGCGAGCTTCATCAGCGCGCCGGCCGCGATCACCTCGCGCAGTGTCGGATACTCCTTTCCGAAGCGCGCGGAGAGATCGACGATGCCGGCGTCGGTCACGGCGCCGTACTTCGGCGCGCCGTTGACGGTGTAGGTGGCTAGGCGGGGATGAGCCATACGCTATCCGATCAATCCGCAATCGTGACGTCGGCGACGAAGGCCGGTTCGCGCACCGCCTGTCCGGCGAAAGGCGAACCCTCCTCGAACCAGGAGCGTGGCGCGGGCGCGCCCCACAGCGTCTGCCGGCGCGGGTCCTTCAGCGACCAGCGCAGCGGCTCGTGGTCATGGTCGCCGGTGAAATAGTCGCTGGTGTAGAGTTCGAGGCGATGGCCGTCGGGGTCGCGGATATAGAGGAAGAACGCGTTCGAGATGCCGTGGCGGCCAGGGCCGCGCTCGATGTTCTTCAGATAGCCGCTGGAGGCCATGACGTCGCAGAGATGCAGGATGTTCATCGCGGTCGGCGTCCAATAGGCGATATGGTGCAGGCGAGGGCCCTTTCCATTGGTGATGGCGAGGTCATGGACATTGCCCTTGCGATGCATCCAGGCAGCCGCAATGCGGCCGTTCGGGCCGTCCTCCTCACCATATTCGGTCAGCCGGAAGCCGAGCCGTGCGTAGAAGTTGACGGTGTTCTGCACCTCCGGCGCAAAGACGTTGAAATGATCGAGCCGCTGCGGATGGCAGCCTTTGTAGAGGTCGTAGCGCCGGAGCAGATGCGGGCGTTTTTCCATCGATGCATAGAGCTCGAGCTGGAAGCCGGCGGGATCGGTGAATTGCAGCGTACGGCCCTGGAACGGCTGGTCGACGAAGCCGTAAGCGATGCCGTTCTCGGAAAAGAAGCTGGCAGCCTTGTCGAGGTCGCCGTCATTGCCGACCTTGAAGCCGAGCCGGCTGCAGGCGGCAGTAGAGGCTTTCCGCAGCACCAGCGAGTGATGCTGATGTTCCTCGCTGCCGCGTAGGTACACCGCCTTGTCATCGGCGTCCTCGACATGGAGGCCGACGGTGTTCTCGTAGAAGGCTCGGCTTTTGCCGAGGTCGACAACGTCGAGCACGGCATGGCTGCAGCGGATGATGTTGAAAGGCGGGTCGAAAATATGGGTCGGAACGGGCATGTGGTTTCCTCGGATTCGCTGTCACTGCGGGGCGGTCCGCAGGACCGAACCCGGAATCCCGAGGTTCCGGGTTCGCTTCGCGCCCCGGAACGACGGTGAATTAGATTCCCAATCTCTGAATCTTGTGCGTCCCGCGCGCGAGCGAGACGTGCTTGGTTTCCATGTAGAAGTCGAACGAGTAGTCACCGCCGTCGCGGCCGATGCCTGAGGCTTTCATGCCGCCGAACGGGGTGGGCAGGTGGCGGACGTTTTCGGAGTTCAGCCAGATCATGCCGGCTTCGAGAGCATCCGCGACGCGCAGCGCGCGGCCCATGTCGCCGGTCCAGACGTAGCCGGTCAGGCCATATTGCACGCCGTTGGCGATCTCGATCGCGTCGTTCTCGTCGTTGAACGGGATCACGGTCAGGAACGGGCCGAACACTTCCTCCTGCGCCACCCGCATCTTCGAGTGCGCGCCGGTGACGAGCGTCGGCTGCACGTAATGGCCACCGCCGGGACCGTCATGCGGCCGGCCGCCGACTGCAATGGTGGCGCCGTCCTTCTGTGCGATGTCGAAATAGCTGCAGACCTTGGCAAGATGCCGCTCATGGATCAGCGGCCCGATTTCGGTGGCGGGATCGAGCGGATGGCCGATCTTCAGCGCCCTCACCCGCGCGCCGAGCTTTTCGATGAATTTTCCGGCGATGGACTCTTGTACCAGCAGCCGGCTGGAGGAAGTGCAGCGCTCGCCGTTCAGAGAATAAATCATGAAGACGACGGCATCGAGCGCGCGGTCGAGATCGGCGTCCTCGAACACGATCACGGGATTCTTGCCGCCGAGTTCGAAATGCACGCGCTTCAGGGTAGGGGCGCCCTGCGCCATGATCGCCGAACCCGTCGTGCTCTCGCCGACAAAGCCGATCGCCTTGATCGCGAGGTGCTCGGTCAGCGCCTTGCCGGCTTCCTCGCCAAAACCGTGGACGGTGTTGAGCACGCCGTCGGGCAGGCCGGCCTGTTTCGCAAGCTTCGCCAGCAGGTCCGCCGTGACCGGCGACCATTCCGCCGGCTTGTGCACGACGGTGCAGCCGGCCGCGAGCGCCGGTGCAATCTTCCAGGTCGACAGCATGAACGGCGTGTTCCACGGCGTGATCACGCCGACCGGCCCTATCGGCACCCGGGTCGAAATATTCCAGTGCTCCTCGGAGGGCGTGTTGAGGCCGTCGCGGGCTTCGCCGCACTTGTCGGCGAAGAAGCGGAAATTCTCTGCCGCCCGGATCGCGGCCTTGGCCATGAAGCGGTGAGCCTGGCCGGTGTCGATGCATTCGAGCACCGCGATATCGTCGGCATGGTCCTCGATCGCGTCGGCGACGCGATGCAGCAGCTTCCGCCGCGTGGCCGCCGAGACCTCGCGCCAGGATTTGAAGGCGGTCGCGGCTGCGGCTGCAGCGCGGTCAATGTCTTCGGCATTGCCACGCGCGACGGACGCCAGCACCGCGCCGTCGACCGGCGACTTGGTCTCAAACGTCTGCCTAGATGCCGACGGCACAGTCTTGCCGTCGATCATGTGCCCGATCCCCTCGCTCTTTAACTTGGCGAGCAGGGGGGCTGCGCGGTCGCGGTTGGCCTGAAAGGCGTCTTTAGGTGTCACTTTATCCATTGATACTCTCCACCTTCAGAGCTTCGTGGATGTTGTTGCGTTTCCAGCTTGTTTCCTTGTCGTTGATCTGCATGTCGAACGATAGCGCGAACTTCTCGCTCGCAAACAGCGGATCGAGATAGGCCGACAAGGCGTTGAAGATATGCTCGCCCGCCTTCTTGCGGATGGCGAGGTCGCGGCCTTCGCCGAGGCGGAGCACCATATCGAGGAAGCCATAATTCTGCCGGCCATCGGCGATCGCATAATGCTCGCATCTGATGGCACGGACTCTGATGCCGCCGAGCGGGAAGATGCCGGTCTCGACCGCCGCCTTGCGAACCAGTTCCACCACCGCGCCTATGTCGACATGGCGATCGAGATTGCCCGAATATTCAATCGTGAAGTGCGGCATGTTGCGATGGCTCCAACTCTCTTGGAAGCGTCAGGCGAAGTAGCAACTCACCGAGCCGTAAGGGCCATAGTCGGCCTGGATCGTGTCACCCTTGCGGGCCTCGATCGGGCGGATGAACGACCCCGCCAGCACCACCTGTCCGGCTTCCAGCGCCAGTCCGTTCGGTGCGATCTTGTTGGCAAGCCAGGCCACCGGCGTGGCGGGATGATTGAGAACGCCGGCCGCAAGCCCGGTTTCCTCGAGCTGGCCATTGCGGAAGCAGAGCGCGCCGATCCAGCGCAGATCGGCATCCAGCGGGCGGATCGGCCGCCCGCCGAGCACGATGCCGGCATTCGCCGCATTGTCAGCGATTGTATCGAAGATCTTCCTGCTAGCCTTGGTCTGCGGATCGATCCGCTCGACCCGCGTGTCCAGAATCTCCAGCGCGGGAACCACGAAGTCGGTGGCGTTGAGCACATCGAACATCGTGCAGTCCGGCCCGGCCAGCCGCGACTTCATCACAAAGGCCAGTTCGGCCTCAACGCGGGTGGCGATAAACCGCTCCGACGGCACCAGCCCACCATCGGCAAAGAACATGTCGTCGAGCAGGATGCCGGAGTCGGGCTCGTCGATATTAAGCGCGCTTTGCATCGCCTTCGACGTCAGGCCGATCTTGTGGCCCTTCACGACGCGTCCCCGCGCGAGCTTCATCTCGACCCAGGCTTTCTGAATAGCGTAGGCATCCTCGATCGTTATGGCGGGATGTTCGAGCGAAAGCTGGCGGATCTGCGTGCGGGTCTTTTCGGCGCGATCGAGCCGCTCGGCAGCACTTCGGATTTTGTCTCGGGAAAGGGCCATGGGCGTCCGGCTCGATCAGCAAAAGGCAGGTGCTGAAATTTGATTAACATGTTAAGTTATCCGGCGCAAACTGATTTGGTGCTTGTTGCGCCGCAAAACTTTATCCTTCCCTTGGATCGAGGATTCCCCGAAGGCAGGACCACTGAAAATGGCAGGCAGGAAATCGCCGAACGGATCGCGCTCGGAGCAGGAGGGAACACCCGAGCCCCGCCGCGTGCCGATGCGCGAATTCTCCCGCTCGCTGCCGATGTCGCTCTTGCGCGCCCGTGAAGCGGTGATGCGGCAGTTCCGTCCCTCCTTGCGCAGCCATGGCCTAACCGAGCAGCAATGGCGGATCCTGCGCGCATTGACCGCGGTCGACACCATCGAGGTAACCGAGCTGGCGCGGGTGGCCTTTCTGCTGGGACCGAGCCTGTCGCGCATTCTCCGCGATCTCGAAGCGCGCGACCTGATCGAGCGGCGGATCGCCAAGGCCGATCTGCGGCGCGGTGAGGTGTCGATTTCGTCCAAGGGATTGAAGCTGATCGAGGCCGTGGCGCCGACCTCGGAGGCGATCTACGCCGAGATCACCCATCGCTATGGCGCGCGCAAGCTCGCCGAACTGCAGGACATGCTGGGCGAACTGGAGCGCAGCCTCGCCGCGATGGAGGTAGCAGGCGAGGGCGAGGTCGAAGCCGACGAGTAAGCGCAAATTTGCATGATGCTAATGGCCCGATGCATAGCGGCCGTGCAAATGATTGCAATCATTTGTCAAATGCGACTGAAGCGGTAGACACGCGCGCGATTTTTAGCTCAAAGTGCCAGCCAAGCCGGTCATGAAAACCGGCGTGGGAGTTTTGGGGTTCGCCGCTGATCAACCGGACCTCCCGACGCGAGGACAAGGGCTAAAATCCAGATATGGTCATCATACAAGTCAACAATCTCATCGATTTCGTTGCCGAGGTTTTCTCGCATGCGGAATCCTCGCCCGAAGAAGCCAGAAGGATCGCGACCTATCTGACGACCGCCAATCTCACTGGCCATGACAGCCACGGCGTGATCCGCGTGCCGGTCTATATCCGCTGGAAGAAGACCGGCAATGTCGTTCCCAACCAGACCCCCGAGATCATTGTCGATACGCCGTCGCTCGCGGTAGTCGATGGCAAGTTCGGCTACGGCCAGACCGTGACGCCGTTCGCGGTGCGGACCGGCATTGAGAAGTGCAAGAAGGCCGGGCTGTCGGCGATCGCGCTGCGCAATGCCGGGCATATCGGCCGCGTCGGCGACTGGGCCGAGATGGCCGCCGCCGAAGGGCTGGTGTCGGTTCACTTCGTCAACGCCGCGGGCTCGCTGTTGGTGGCGCCGTTCGGCGGCGTGCAGAAGCGGCTCTCGACTGCGCCCTATTGCGTCGGCATTCCGCGCCAGGAGCAGGATCCGATCGTGCTCGATTTTGCCACTTCCATTGTCGCCGAGGGCAAGGTGCTGGTGGCCAGCCGCGGCGGCAAGAAGCTGCCGCCCGGTGCGCTGGTTGACGCCGATGGCACGCTGAGCGAGGAGCCGTCCGTGCTCTACGGTCCCTACACACCGGACGGGCCGCGCGACCACACCAAGGGAACGGGCGCGATCCGCGCCTTTGGTGAGCACAAGGGCTCGGGGCTCGCTTTCATCTGCGAACTGCTCGGCGGCGCGCTGACCGGCACCGGCGCAACTTCAGGCGGCCGTCAATTCGCCAACGGCATGCTCTCCTTTTATGTCGATCCCAAGGTGATCGACACAAGCAATTTCTTCGATGACGAAGTCTCACGCTATACCGACTTTATCCGCCAGACCAAGCCGATTGCCGGCGTCGAGTCCGTGCTGGTGCCAGGCGATCCCGAGCGCAAGACGCGCGCCGAGCGGACGAAGAACGGCGTGCCACTGCCTGACGATACCTGGGCCGCGATCGTGAACACCGCCCGCGAGGTCGGCGTCAGCGAGGCCGCGATCCAGCGCGCGACCAGCTAATCCACTCCACGAATCCAGCAATTGCAACGATCACAAAGGAAAAGCGATCAATGACAACCAACAACGTCAAAAAAGCATGGGCCTCCGGCAAGGCCGTGGTGAACGCGTGGCTCGCGATCCCGTCCGGCTTTTCGGCCGAAGTGATCGCGCAATGCGGCTTCGACAGCGTCACCGTCGACATGCAGCACGGTGTGCAGGACTACCTCTCGATGGTCCAGTGCTTCCAGGCGATGAATGCCCATCCGGTGACGCCGATGGTCCGCGTGCCCTGGAACGAGCCCGGCATCATCGGCAAGGTGCTCGACGGCGGCGCCTATGGCGTGATCTGCCCGATGGTCAACACGCCGCAGGAAGCCAAGAACCTCGTCTCCTATGCCAAATATCCGCCGAAGGGCGTCCGATCCAACGGCCCGATCCGCGCCGGCATGTACGGCACCGCCGGCTCGTACCAGAAGACCGCGAATGACGAGATCGTGCTGCTGCCGATGATGGAGACCAGGACGGCGGTGGAGAACATGGAAGGGATCCTCGATGTCGAGGGTATCGACGGCGTCTATATCGGCCCCTCCGATCTTGGCTTCTCCTATGGCCTGGTGCCGAAGCTCGACCGCGACGAGCCGGAGATTTTGCAGATCTACGAGAAGATCGTGAAGGAGTGCGGCAAGCGCGGCCTCAATCCGGGCATCCACTGCTCCGGCGCCGAAGGCGCGGTGCGCGCGATCAACATGGGCTTCAAACTGGTGACGCTGTCGAACGAGGTCGGCCTGATGTCCACCTACGCCAGGATGCAGGTCAACCAGACCCGCAAGGATTCAGCCGGCAAGGCGTAAGCAACGCGAATAGCGAGTAGCGAATGGCGAATAGAGGATGGAGAGCGGCGTAACGGTATCTACTATTCGCTACTCGCCATTCGCTATTCGCTGATTTCAGGAGACTTCCCCATGACCACCCCGGCCCCCGTTATCCGCCTACATCCCGACGACGGCGTGCTGATCGCGCGCGCGAGCCTGCCGCCGGGGATGGTGGTGGCGGACGGCGTCACCACGACCGAGCGGATCCCGGCCGGCCACAAGGTCGCGATCAGGCCGATCGCCGTGGGCGAGCCGGTGCGCCGCTACGGCCAGATCATCGGCTTTGCCATCGCGCCGATTGCGCCGGGCCAGCATGTGCATACGCAGAATTGCGGCATGGGCGATTTCGCCAAGGACTATGCGTACGGGGTCGACGTCAAGCCAGTCCCGAACTTCGATCTGCCGGCAACCTTCGACGGCATCCGCCGCGCCGACGGCCGCGTGGCGACGCGCAACTATATCGGCATCCTCACCTCGGTGAATTGCAGCGCCCATGTCGCCGGCATCGTGGCCGACATGTTCAAGAAGAATCCGTTCACCGGCGATAATCCGCTGGCCGACTACCCGAATGTCGACGGCGTGGTGGCGCTGACCCACAAGACCGGCTGCGGCATGACGCAGAACGAGCCGTTGGCGTTGTTGCGGCGGACGCTCGGCGGTTATGCGCGGCACGCGAATTTCTCCCATGTGATCGTGCTGGGGCTTGGCTGCGAGGTCAACCAGATCGGCGGGCTGATGGAGGAGCAGAAGCTTGCCGGGCGGCTCCGTGCAATGGACATCCAGGAAGTCGGCGGCACCCGCAAGACGGTGGAGGTCGGAATTGCCTTCGTGAAGGAGGCGCTGACGGATGCGAATAAAGTGAAGCGCGAGCCCGTGCCCGCGAGCGAATTGACGGTGGCCCTGCAATGCGGCGGCTCCGACGGCTACTCGGGCGTGTCGGCCAACCCGGCCTTGGGAGCGGCGAGCGATCTGCTCGTGCGTCACGGCGGCACGGTGATTCTTTCCGAAACGCCGGAGACCTATGGCGCCGAGCATCTCCTGACCCGACGCGCGGTCAGCCGCGAGGTCGGCGAGAAGCTCGTCGGGCTGATGCGCTGGTGGGAGGAATACACCAGGCGCGAAGGCGCCGAGATGAACGCCAATCCGAGCCCCGGTAACAAGGCCGGCGGCCTCACGACGATCCTGGAGAAGTCGCTCGGCGCGATGGCTAAGGCCGGCAGCACCAACCTGGTCGACGTGCTCAATTACGCCGAGCCCATCACCAAGAAGGGTTTTGTCTTTATGGACACGCCCGGCTACGACCCGGTTGCGGCGACAGGCCAAGTCGCGGGCGGCGCCAACCTCGTCTGCTTCACCACGGGCCGCGGCAGCGTGTTCGGCTGCAAGCCTGCGCCGTCGATCAAGCTCGCCACCAACACGCCGATGTACAAGCGCATGGAAGATGACATGGACGTCAATTGCGGCACCATCCTCGACGGCGAGGAGACCGTGCAGCAATGCGGCCAGCGCATCTTCGAGCTGATGCTGAAAACGGCGTCGGGCCAGCCGACGAAAAGCGAGAGTTTCGACTTCGGCAGCGCTGAGTTCGCCCCGTGGGTGCTTGGGGCTACGATGTGAGTGGAGGCACGCTGCCTTGACGTCATTGCGAGCGCAACGAAGCAATCCATAGCGCCGCAAGCGGGACGATGGATTGCTTCGTCGCTATCGCTCCTCGCAATGACGGGGAGGCGGCGTCGCCCTTACTTCAGGCACCCCGTGCCCGTTGTTAGTGCTTGATCCCACCCGGAACCGGTGTTCTGCTTAAAAAAGCCGCTGGAGTCTCCGGTCCGTGTCGATCTTCGTCGCACTGCATCACGTCACGCACTACAAATACGACCGACCGATCGATCTCGGCCCGCAAACCGTGCGGCTGCGTCCGGCGCCGCATACGCGCACGCCCATCCTGAGCTATTCGCTTAAAGTCACGCCATCAAACCATTTCGTAAACTGGCAGCAGGATCCGCAGGGCAATTGGCTCGCGCGCTTCGTGTTTCCGGAGAAGGCGAGCGAACTCAGAATCGAAGTCGACTTCACCGCGCAAATGACGGTGGTCAATCCCTTCGATTTCTTTGTCGAGCCTTACGCCAATTCCTTTCCGTTTCAGTATCC
This sequence comes from Bradyrhizobium archetypum, assembly GCF_013114835.1. GTDB lineage: Bacteria > Pseudomonadota > Alphaproteobacteria > Rhizobiales > Xanthobacteraceae > Bradyrhizobium > Bradyrhizobium archetypum. Next base: position 40,180 of record NZ_JAAVLW010000002.1, read on the forward strand.
CGCCGATCTCCAGACCGAGCTGGCGCCCTATCTCGTCACTGCTGAGCAGGGGCCGCTGTTCGCAGCGTACTTGAAGGAGCTGCCGCGGGAGGCCGACAGTTCAGTCAATTTCCTGGTCGAACTCAACGCGCAGCTTGCGAAGAAGGTCAAATATCTTATCCGGATGGAGCCGGGCATTCAGACGCCGGAGGAGACGCTGGCGCGCGGCTCCGGATCGTGCCGCGATTCCGCATGGCTGTTGATCCAGGCCCTGCGGCATCTCGGCCTCGCCGCGCGCTTTGCCTCCGGCTATCTCATCCAATTGCGCCCAGACATCGATCCGGTCGACGGCCCGCGCGAGGTCGAGAATGATTTCACCGATCTGCACGCCTGGGCCGAGGTCTATCTGCCCGGGGCAGGATGGATCGGGTTCGACGTCACCTCCGGCATGCTGACGGGCGAGGGGCACATTCCCGTCGCCGCCACGCCGCATTATCGCTCGGCGGCGCCGGTCTCCGGCAGCGCCGGCTTCGCCAATGTTGATTTCGGCGTCGAGATGAGCGTGAAGCGCATCCGCGAAGCGCCGCGGATCACGCGACCGTTCTCCGACGAAGCCTGGGCGCGTCTCGATGCGCTCGGCGATCAGGTCGACGCCGATCTGAGGCGTGATGACGTGCGCCTCACCATGGGCGGCGAGCCGACCTTCGTGTCCGTCGACGACCTGGAATCGCCGGAATGGAACATCGCCGCCATCGGCCCGACCAAGCAGGCGCTGGCGGATGAGCTGATCCGCAAACTGCGTGCGCGTTTTGCGCCGGGCGGGCTATTACATTATGGGCAGGGCAAATGGTATCCGGGCGAAAGCCTGCCGCGCTGGGCCTTCGGTCTCTATTGGCGCAAGGACGGCGTGCCGGTCTGGAAGAATGCCGACCTGATCGCCAAGATCGACAACCCGCGCAAAGCCGATGTCGCGGACGCCCGGCGCATGATGGAAGGTGTCGCGAAGCGGCTCGGCCTCGATAGTGATTATCTGATGCCGGCTTATGAAGACCCCGTGCACTGGCTGCAAAAGGAGGCCGCACTTCCTGTCAACGTCGACCCCAGCGATTCCAAGCTCGCCGATCCCGAAGAACGATCACGCATGGCGCGGGTATTCGATCAGGGGCTCGACAAGCCGAGAGGGTTTGTGCTGCCGATCCAGCACGTGGACGCGGATAGCTCCGGCTGGATGAGCGAGCACTGGCGGCTTCGGCGCAGCCATTTGTTCCTGATCCCGGGCGACTCCCCGCTCGGGCTACGACTGCCGATGGCGTCGTTGCCGCACGTTCCGCCGGAAGAATATCCTTACGTTGTCGAACAGGACCCGATGGAAGCGCGGCTGGAGCTTGCGGCCGAGGACGAGCAGCATGGAGCAGGGGGCGCGTCGAAGTTGGCGCACGAGCCGAAGGCAAAGCGCAAAGCCAAGCCGGTGCGCACGGCGGTGGCCGTCGAGATCCGCGATGGCGTGCTGTGCGTGTTCATGCCGCCGGTCGAGAAGGTCGAACACTATCTCGAACTCGTCGCAGCAGTGGAGGCGACCGCCGAGGAGATGCAGACCGCGGTTCATGTCGAGGGCTATGGACCGCCTTATGATCCTCGCATCGAAATCATCAAGGTCACGCCCGATCCCGGCGTGATCGAGATCAACGTCCAGCCGGCGCAGAGCTGGCGCGAGGCGGTCGATATCACCTTTGGCCTTTATGAAGACGCCGCGAAAGTCCGCCTCGGCGCCAACCGCTTTCTGGTCGACGGCCGTCACACCGGCACCGGCGGCGGCAACCATGTCGTGGTCGGCGGCTCGACGCCGCAGGATTCGCCGTTCCTGCGGCGTCCCGATCTGCTGAAGAGTCTCGTCCTGTACTGGCAGCGCCATCCATCGCTGTCCTATTTCTTCTCCGGCATGTTCATCGGCCCGACCAGCCAGGCGCCGCGCATCGACGAGGCGCGGCATGACGGGCTCTATGAACTCGAAATCGCGCTCGCGCATGTCCCGCCGCCGGATATCGAGGCGCCGCTATGGCTGACCGACCGGCTGTTCCGGCATATCCTGGTCGACATCACCGGCAATACCCACCGCGCCGAAATCTGCATCGACAAGCTCTATTCGCCCGATGGACCGACCGGCCGTCTCGGGCTGGTCGAATTCCGCGCGCTTGAAATGCCGCCGGACCCGCGGATGTCGCTGGCGCAGCAACTCCTGATCCGCGCGCTGATCGCAAAGCTCTGGCGCGAGCCGCAGCAGGGTAAATTCGTGCGCTGGGGCACCGCGCTGCACGACCGCTTCATGCTGCCGCATTTCCTCTGGGAGGATTTTCTAGGCGTGCTGGATGAGCTCAGGCTATCCGGTTACGAGTTCTCGCCGGAATGGTACCAGGCCCAGCTCGAATTCCGCTTTCCGGCGTTCGGTCGCGTCCACCATGGTGGCGTCGCGCTGGAACTGCGCCAGGCGCTGGAGCCCTGGCATGTGCTCGGCGAAGAAGGCTCGGCCGGCGGCACCGTGCGCTATGTCGATTCTTCCGTGGAACGATTGCAGGTCAAGGCGACCGGCTTTGTCGAGGGACGCCATGTCGTGACCTGCAACGGCCGGCGGCTGCCGATGACGCCGACCGGCCGTCCGGGCGAGGCGGTCGCGGCCGTCCGCTTCAAGGCGTGGCAGCCGGCCTCGGGGCTGCACCCGACCATTCCAGTCCATGCGCCCCTGACATTCGACCTGCTCGATACCTGGAACGGCCGCTCGCTCGGCGGCTGCGTCTACCACGTCGCCCATCCCGGCGGCCGCAACTATGACACCAAGCCGGTCAATTCCTATGAGGCGGAGGCGCGGCGGCTGGCGCGGTTTCAGGATCACGGCCACACCCCGGGCCGAATTGACCCGCCGCCCGAGGAACGCACAATTGAATTCCCTTTGACGCTCGACTTGAGGACGCCGCTCCTGATCTAATCGGAAGCGACGGTCTCGGGGAGTCGGAATGTCAGGCCAAGGGAACAATCAGGAGAGCAGGGCCCGTCCGGGCCAGCGCCGGATGGCGCAATGGACCCGCGACTATGCGCGGCTGCCCGGCATTCCCGACGAATATATCGGATCTGATGGCGCGCCGCGGGCGGTTTGGGCCCGCTTCTTCGATGCTTTTGCGGCGCTTTCGCCGGTTGATATCGAGCGCCGCTTCGCCTCCGCCGACCGCCACCTGCGCGAAGCCGGCGTCACCTATCGCGCGCCGGGCGAGACCGCCGACCGGCTGTGGCCGCTCAGCCATCTGCCGCTGATCATCGACGAAGCCGATTGGCAGCAGCTCACCGCGGGCATCGCGCAACGCGCGCAATTGCTCGAAATGGTGCTGCGCGATCTCTATGGCGATGGCCGGCTGATCACCGAGGGTGCGGTACCGGCGGCCGCGATTGCCGGAAGCAACGAATATCTGCGGGCGGTCTGCGGCGTCAAACCGCCGGGCAACCGTTACCTGCATTTCTATGCGGCCGATGTCGGCCGTGGCCCCGACGGACGCTGGTGGGTGCTTAAGGACCGCACGCAGGCGCCATCGGGTGCCGGCTACGCCCTCGAAAATCGTCTGGTGCTGTCGCGTGCCTTTTCCAATCTCTACAAGTCGATGAACGTCGAACGCGTGGCGCCGTTCTTCGAAGCGTTCCGCGACTCGCTTCGCGCCAGCGCGGACCGGGACGAGCCGCGGATTGGACTACTGACGCCGGGCGCTTTCAGCGAAACCTATTTCGAGCACGCGACGCTCGCGCGCTATCTCGGTTTTCTTCTGGTCGAAGGCGACGACCTCGCCGTCAGCGGCGACCGCATCCATATCCGCACCGTCGCCGGGTTGAAGCGGCTCGACGTGCTGCTGCGCCGGGTCGATTCCAACTTCCTCGATCCGCTCGAGCTCGATGCTTCCTCGCATCTCGGCGTGCCCGGCCTGATCGACGTGCTGCGCAAGGGCGGCGTGGTGGTCGCCAACATGCCGGGCTCGGGCGTATTGGAGACGAGGGCGCTGCTCGGCTTCCTGCCGAGCCTGTGCCGGCGGTTGCTCGGCGAGAATTTGATCATGCCGCACATCGCGACCTGGTGGTGCGGGCAGAAATCGGCCCGCGAGGAAGTGTTGTCACGGCTGGAGGATTTCGTAATCGAGGGCGCCTACGGCCGCGGCGTTCCGGGCTTTTCCGACCATGGACCGGTAGTCGCCGGCGAGCTGCCGCCCGCAGAGCGCGACCGGCTGCGGCAGGCGATCACCGATCGCGGCATCGACTATGTCGGTCAGGAACTGGTGCGGCTGTCGACGACGCCGGTGTGGGAAGACGGGCGGCTCGCGCCGCGGCCGTTCGTGCTCAGGGTGTTTGCCGCGGCCACCCCGCAAGGCTGGACCATCCTGCCGGGCGGCTTCTGCCGGATCGCCTACCAACCCGATGCCCGCGCGGTGTCGATGGGTGACGGCGCGCGGTCGGCGGATGTCTGGGTGGTCTCCGACGAAGCGGTAGCGTCGGCGACGCTGTTGCCGGGCGCGGATACCGTACGGATCAGGCGGATCGCCGGCGTGGTGCCGAGCCGCGCCGCGGACAATCTGTTCTGGCTTGGCCGCTATCTCGAGCGCGCCGAGGCGACGCTGCGGCTGATCCGCGCGCTCGGCACCTCGACGCGCGATCCGGCTAGCGGCGCTGCCACGGCGCCCCATTCGGTCGAGCCCATCCAGCGCATTCTCGTGAGCTGGGGCGCCACCTCGCAAACGACGCGGACCAATCCGGCAAGGGTGATCGCCGAAGCGCTGCAGAGCGAGGAAAGGTTCGGGTCCGCGCTTTCGCTGGTGCGATCAGTGCAGCGGACCGCGAGCTCGTTGCGCGAGCGGCTTTCGCCGGATGCGTGGCAGATCATCACCGAGATGGTGGAGCGCCTCGCGCTGCAGGTCGACGATGACGACAGCATCGTCAGCGCCGCCGAACTGACGCTGCAGGAATTGGCGAGCCTCGCCGGCCTCGCGCAGGAGAATATGAACCGCGCCGCCGGCTGGCGCTTCCTCGACATGGGCCGCCGCGTTGAGCGCGCCATCAACACCACGCGATTCGCGCGGCAGTTCGCCTATGACGAAGCCGGCGAGGAAGACCTCGACATGCTGCTGACGCTGGTGGATTGCCAGATCACTTATCGTTCGCGCTATCTGGTCGGACCCGCACTGGCGCCGGTGCGCGATCTTGCAGTGCTCGACCCCTACAATCCGCGCTCGGTTGCGTTTCAGGTGGCAGCGCTCAACGACCATATCGCCGCGCTGCCGAGCCTGAAGGAGCACGGCCTGATTGAGCGGCCGCAGCGGCTGGCTGTTGCATTGCAGGCGACGCTGACAACGGCGGAGGCCGCAGCGCTTGATGTCGCAACCCTGTTCTCACTCGAGCAGTCCCTGCTCGCGCTAGCCGACGCCATCGGCCTGCATTATTTCCCGCACGGACCGCATGCGAGCCGGCCGGAGAAGCTGACGGGCCTTGCGTGATCTACGACATCCGTCACGTCACAACCTACGCTTATGAAAGCCCGGTAAGTTTTGCGCGGTGCTCGCTGCGGCTCGAGCCGCGCAGCGGCGACGGACAGCAATTGATATCCCATACGGTCGAGATCCGGCCCCGGCCGGCCGAGCGCGCGGTGCGACGGGATTTCTTCGGCACGCATACCGAGAGCGTGCTGATCGAGACCGCGCACCGGAACCTGCGGATCGATTCAAGGTCGCGGGTTTCGATCTCGCGCAACGCGCTCGACCGCTCCCTGCCGAGCCCGCCATGGGAAGACATCCGCGACGCCTCGTTCGAAGCCAACAGCCTCGGCCCTGCTTCGCCGGTCGGCTACGTCTTCGCAAGTTCGCTCGCGCCGGTGCAGGCGCCCGTCACCGCTTATGCTGCCGCAAGCTTTCCGCCGCGCGGCGGCATTGTCGCAGGCGCCGCCGATTTGATGCGCCGGATTCGCAATGACTTCAGATATGATTCGAAGGCAACGGTGATTTCGACGCCGCTGCGCGAAGTATTCGAGAAGCGTCACGGCGTCTGCCAGGACTTTGCCCATGTGATGATTGCGGGCCTGCGCGGGCTCGGACTGCCGGCGGCCTATGTCAGCGGCTACCTGCGCACCATCCCGCCGGCGGGCCAGCCGCGCCTGCAGGGCGCCGACGCCACCCACGCCTGGGTATCGGTGTGGTGCGGCGCCGAGATTGGCTGGATTGGTTTCGATCCGACCAACGATGTCACTATTGCGAATGATCACATTATTCTGGCGGTAGGACGCGACTTTTCCGACGTCTCACCGGTCGACGGCATCATCGTCGGATCGCGCAAGCAGAAGCTTAATGTCGCCGTGGATGTGGTGTTGGTGGAGTGACGAAGGCTGGTGGTGGAGTGAGGAAGAAACGTGATTCCATCATCCCGTGAGTTTGTTAGGCTCCCTCCACTCGTCATTGCGAGCGCAGCGAAGCAATCCATCCATCCAACGCGGAGACGTGGATTGCTTCGCTGGGCTCGCAATGACGAGGAAAGCGCTAGCTTCACTCTTTCGTCACCTTGAGGTGCGAGCGCAACGAGCGTCGAAGGATGCACGACCCGGCTGGCGGCCGTCGGCTTTCGGGACGGCCGTGTTGCGGCCTCCTCAGGGTGACCGCGATGCTTGGCGTTCGCTCAATCACGTCCCGGTCTTGCGCACCTGTTCGGACGAATCCGCGCGCAGATTGCGGAAGAATTTCTCGACCTCGCGTGATAGCGTCTCGGCGGTCGCCGTCAGCTCGCTGGAGGCGGTGAGGACAGAGGCTGCCGCCGTGCTGGTCGTGCCGATCGCCTCGCTCAGCGAACTGATGTTGACCACCAGCGTTCCGTTGCCCTGTGCCGCCAGTTGTGCGTTCGACGAGATCTCGCGGGTCGCCGAATCCTGCTGTTCGATCGCGCTGGCGATGATGGAGGTTACCTCGTTGATCTCGCGCACCGCGTTGCCGATCTCGCGAACGGCCTCGACGGAGGTTTTGGTCGAGGTCTGGATCAGGCCGACATTCTGGCCGATCTCGGCGGTCGCCTTCGCGGTCTGCTCGGCCAGCGCCTTGACCTCGTGGGCGACCACGGCGAAGCCGCGGCCGGCATCGCCTGCGCGCGCCGCTTCGATGGTCGCGTTGAGCGCCAGAAGATTGGTCTGCTCGGCGATCGCCTGGATCAGGCTGAGCACGCCGTCGATGCGCTGGGTGGCGGCCGCAAGCCCCTCAATTTCCGCGACCGACTTCTCGGTGCGATGGCCCGCCTGCTCGACGGCGCCGGCCGATTGACGCACTTGACGGCCGATTTCCTCGACGGAGGCGGAGAGCTCTTCGGCGGCGCTGGCGACGGCGGAGACGTTGCTGGAAGCCTGCTCGGTCGCGCCCGAGGCCGCCACGGCGCGCCCGCTGGCGTCAGATGAAACGCTGGCGATGGTCTTGGCGGTGTCGCGCATCACCGTGGCATTGTCGGTGACGGCGCGGACCACGCCGCCGATCGCTTCGCGGAAGGCATCGACCGAGGCCTCGATGTGGCGGGTGCGCTCGTCGCGCGCCTTGGAGTCCTCCAGCACCTGCGAATTGAGGTTGCGGTTGCGATCCATCGCCTCCTGGAAAATCTTGATGGCGCGGGCCAGCGCCCCGATCTCGTCGGCACGTCCGGTATGCGGAACCTCGATGCCCTCAGCGCCATCGGCGACCTGCTTGATGGTCGAGGTGATGGCCGACAGCGGCCGCGCGATCGAGCGTGCGATGATCAGGACGCCGATCACGACCACCGCCAGCGCCATGACCCCGAGGCACGTCAGCACAAAGGCCATGGTGTGGTTGGTGTCGGTCTGTTGCGCCAGCTTCTTGCTGCGCTCGGCATAAACCTTCGAAAGTGCCTCGAGATCCTTGTTCAGCGCGGTGCGCACTTGGCGGTTGGCGTCGTTGTCGCCCCATTCACGCCCCGCAGCCCCATTGATTTCGACGCCGCGGCGAACCAGCTCCTTGCGAAAATCGACGAACTGTTCGATGCGCTTCTTGAATGTGGCGAACTGCTGGGCGTCGTCGGCCTGGACCAGCGCTTCCCAGTTCTTCACGACATCGAGGATGCGCTCGTTGAACTTGAGCAGTCCGTCGCCGTATTTCTTCACCACCGCCGGCTCGCTCGACATGTAGATGCCGCGCGATTCCATCACGACCGCATAGACCAGCGAATTGATGCGCTCGACATTGAGCGCGGCGCGGCTGGCGACCGAGACCGCTTCGGTGAGTTCGGCATTCTGCCGGGTGTTGTAATCCGACAAGGCCGTGATGGCGGCGACCAGCAGCGCGAACAGCGCGAAGATCGAATACAGCTTGGCTGCGAGCGAAAACTGGGATGCCATGGCGCCACCAGAGAGCGAATAGGGTTTTTACGGGTCAGCCGCATCGGCGCGCCGGTGTGTAACCGGTGAATGCCGCCAGCATAGGCAAAGTGTGCTGAATTTTGATGGAGAATGTCTTAATGCGCGAAATTTACGGTGCTGCAACTAAGTCTAAATGATCTGTAGTTTCATATAATTACAACATTGGAATGGGTTGCGTTGCCGGCAAGTTTCGGCAGACCGGCGCGACTGCAACGAGCTTCGGTATGCCACTGCAATTGAAGGTGGCCGATTTTTGGCGGCGACGCCCGGTCCCGGCGGCGGTCTAAAGCGGAACCAGCGTCTCCTGTGGGGGCCATCCGTCCGATCTTGAATGCAGCGTTCGCTTGATCCGTCGCAGCCTGCTCGCAACCCGACGTGCTTCGTCCCGCCGGCCGCAACCATTCAGAACCAACGCAATTCGCATCGGACCGCTGTAGCGAATCAAGTTAGATGGTGGCCAACGGCGACCGGCAAGACGCAATCGCAAAGCCATCGTCATCATGCGCGCAGGACAGGTGGTTGCTGCAAGGCGCTGCATCGCCTCGCTTATGCGCGAGAATTGGGGCCCATGACTCAAAGCGCTGCCTTGCCTGGCAATCTTGATCTCTATCTTCACGTGCGTGTCCTGATCGCCCTGATCCTTGGGCTCAGTGTTACGCGTTTGGTCAGCGGCATCGCGGCTTTGGTCCAGCACCCCAGTCGCTACCCGATCTGGCCCGTGCATCTCGGCTGGGTCACCTGGGCGCTGTTGAATGTGGTTACGTTCTGGTGGTGGGAGTTTCGGCTCAGCTCCATCCAGCACTGGACGTATGGACTTTACTTCTTCGTTTGCGTGTACGCCTCGATGTACTATTTTCTCAGCGTTCTGCTGTTCCCTCAGGATCTGGACGACTATAAGGGATACGAGGACTATTTTCTCTCCCGTCGCCGCTGGTTCTTCGGCTTTGCGGCGTTCACGGAAGCGCTGGATGTGGTCGATACCTGGATCAAGGGTGAAGCGCATCTGCGATCGCTGGGACTGGACTATCTCGTCGCGACCGGTGCGTTCATCCTGATGTCGGCTGTCGCCGCGAGAACGCGCAATCCAAAGTTCCACATGCTGTTTGCGCTCGGCGCGGTCGCCTACGAAATAAGCTTTGCGATCCGCCATTTCGGTACGCTGGATTAGTCGGAGGCGGGACGCAGATAGCCGTCCTGTCCGCCGTACGGATGATGCCAATATTGTCATGGATCGCGGCCTGTAGCTTTGGCTGTCCGCACGGCATAGACTAGCGAGACAACCGGGCGCGGATACAGGCGCGGGAAAGTCAGCATGGTCTACCGCCACGCCATCGGTGCAACGTCCTACCTGTTTGGTGACTTGCGCGAACTGCTCGCCAAGGCGACGCCGCCGCGGTCGGGCGACCGCCTCGCAGGCGTCGCGGCCGAGACCGCTGAACAGATGATCGCGGCACGGATGGCGCTCGCCAACGTGCCGCTCAAGCAATTTCTCAATGAGGCCGTGATCCCCTACGAGGACGACGAGGTCACCCGGCTGATCATCGATAGCCATGCGGCGCAGGCGTTTGCGCCCATCTCCTCGCTGACCGTCGGCGGCTTCCGCGACTGGCTGCTGTCCGATGCGGCAACAAGCGAGTCGTTGGCAAAGGTTTCGCGCGGGATCACGCCGGAAATGGCCGCCGGCGTCTCGAAACTGATGCGCAACCAGGATCTGATCCTGGTTGCCAGCAAATGCGCGGTGACCACGGCCTTTCGCAACACGATCGGCCTCAAGGGGCGGATGAGCGTGCGGCTGCAGCCCAACCATCCCTTCGATGATACCCAGGGCATTACCGCATCGATCCTCGACGGCATCCTGCTGGGCTCGGGCGATGCCTGCATCGGCATCAATCCGGCCAGCGACGATCCGGCCGTGATCGGAGAATTGCTGCGGCTGCTCGACAGCATCATCACGCGGCTGCAGGTCCCGACGCAAGGCTGCGTGCTCACCCATGTGACCACGACGCTTGGATTGATCGGGCAGGGCGCGCCGGTCGACCTGGTATTCCAGTCGATTGCGGGAACCGAGGCCGCGAACCGCAGCTTTGGCGTCGATCTCGCGCTGTTGCGCGCGGCGCGCGAGGCTGGACTGTCGCTGCGCCGCGGCACGGTCGGCGACAATGTGATGTATTTCGAGACCGGGCAGGGCTCGGCGCTGTCGGCCAACGCCCATCACAATCTCGACCAGCAGACATGCGAGGCACGGGCCTACGCGGTGGCGCGCGCTTTTGATCCGCTGCTCGTCAACAGCGTGGTCGGTTTCATTGGCCCGGAATATCTCTATGACGGCAAGGAAATCATCCGCGCCGGGCTGGAGGATCATTTCTGTGGTAAGCTGCTCGGCCTGCCGCTCGGCGTCGACGTCTGCTACACCAACCATGCCGAGGCCGACCAGGACGATATGGACAATCTCCTGACGCTGTTGGCCGCCGCCGGCGTCACCTTCATCATGGGCGTGCCGGGCGCCGACGACGTCATGCTGAACTATCAGTCGACCTCATTTCACGACGCGCTCTATATCCGGGACCTCTTCGGATTGAAGCGGGCGCCGGAGTTCGACGACTGGCTGGTTCGCTCCGGCCTCGCGGATGGCGATTTCCGGCTTGCGAGCAACGCGGGTCTGCTCCCCGAATTTGCCTCCCGGCTGATCGCCTGATTCCGGCCGACCCCAGAACCGGCGGCTTCCCGCATTTTCCTGAAACCAATTGAACCCACAACGAGTTAGAAGTCACTGTCACAAGGAGTCATTGTCATAATATGGAAGAACTTCTGGCCCAGCTTTCAATGTCGTGCTTAAATTCGTGTCAGCCTTGAGGAAATTTGATGAGAGCTGAAGGCATTGCAACGGTACGGCGTATCCTGTGCGTCTTCCCGCGCTATACGTCTTCCTTCGGTACATTCGAGCACGCCTATTCCCTGACCGACGGCGTGCAGGCGTTCATGCCGCCGCAGGGCCTATTGCTGATCGCGGCCTATCTTCCTGCGAACTGGCCGGTCCGCTTCATCGACGAAAACATCCGCCCCGCCAGCAAGGAAGACTTCGAATGGGCGGAAGCGGTGTTCGTCAGCGGCATGCACATCCAGCGCCAGCAGATGAACGACATCTGCCGCCGCGCGCATGCCTTCGATCTCGCGGTGGCGATCGGCGGGCCGTCGGTGAGCGCCTGTCCGGACTATTATCCCTCGTTCGATTATCTGCATGTCGGCGAACTCGGCGACGCCACCAATGAGCTGATCGCGCGGCTGGCGCGCGATCCGTCGCGGCCCGCGCAGCAGGTAGTGCTGACCACCAAGGATCGGCTGGCGATGACCGAGTTTCCGATTCCGGCTTATGAGCTGGCGGAAGTGAAGAAATATCTGCTCGGCAGCATCCAGTTTTCGAGCGGCTGTCCCTACCAGTGCGAGTTCTGCGATATCCCCGGACTCTATGGACGCAACCCGCGCCTCAAGACGCCGCAGCAGATCGTCGCCGAACTGGACAGGCTGCGCGAATGCGGCATGACCGACACGATCTATTTCGTCGATGACAATTTTATCGGCAACCGAAAGGCCGCGTCGGAACTGCTGCCGCATCTGGTCGAATGGCAAAAGAGGACGGGCTATGTCGTGCGGCTCGCCTGCGAGGCGACGTTGAATATCGCCAAGCGGCCCGAGATCCTCGAGAAGATGCGTGAGGCGCAGTTTGTCACCGTGTTCTGCGGCATCGAGACGCCGGATCCCGATGCGCTGCACGCAATGCACAAGGACCACAACATGATGGTCCCGATTCTCGAAGGCATCCACACCATCAATTCCTACGGAATGGAGGTCGTCTCCGGCATCATTATGGGGCTCGACACCGACAAGCCGGGCACCGCGGATGCGCTGCTCAAGTTCGTCGATGACTCGCGGATTCCGCTGCTGACGATCAATCTGCTGCAGGCGCTGCCGAAGACGCCGCTGTGGGACCGGCTGGAGCGCGAAGGCCGCCTGATCAACGACGACGACAGCCGCGACTCCAACGTCGAATTCCTGATGCCCTACGACCAGGTCATCAGTTCCTGGAAACGGTGCATGGAGATCGCCTACGAGCCCGAGAAGCTCTATGCGCGTTACCAGTATCAATGCGACTACACCTACGCCAACCGCATCAAGGTACCGGTCGCGCCCGAAATGAAGACCTGGCCCAACATCAGGCGCGCGCTGATCATGCTGCGCAACATCTTCTGGCAGGTCGGCGTGCTCAGCGACTACAGGCGCGTGTTCTGGAAGTTCGCGATCGGGCGGCTCAGGCGCGGCGATCTCGAGGGGCTGATCGGTTCAGCCACGATCGCGCATCACCTGATCAAGTTCGCGCGTGCGGCGTCCGGTGGCCAGCAGAACGCCTCGAACTACTCGATCCGCCTGCGCGAGGCCTCGGTCCCTGCCGAGTAGCAAGCCATGAAAACGCCGGCGCCGCCATCCCGCCCGCTCGAAGCCTTGCGGGAGCTGACGCCGGCGCGCGTCGGGCTCGGCCGCTCCGGCGCGAGTTTGCCGACCGACGCGCTGCTCGCCTTCACGCTCGACCATGCACGCGCGCGCGATGCCGTTCACGCCGCATTCGACGCGAAGCGCCTCGTCACCGAACTGGCCGGTCTCGGCCTCGAGGTGAGCGAGGTTTCCAGTCAGGCGCATGACCGGCGCGACTATCTGCGCCGTCCTGATCTCGGACGCATGCTCGATCCGGATTCGCGGCGTGCGCTGGAGAAGCGAAGTGGTGGCGCAAGCGAGCTTGTGGTCGTGATCGGCGACGGGCTATCGCCGGCGGCCGTCAATGGTCATGCGGTTGAACTGGTTCGCCATCTCCTCCGGCGCCTGAGGGAGGCGAGCGTTCGTTTCGGCGATGTCGTGGTCGCCTCAGGTGCGCGCGTGGCGCTCGGCGACGAGATCGGCGCGGTGCTCGGCGCGCGGATGGTGGTGATGCTGATCGGCGAGCGGCCCGGCCTGTCGGCGCCCGACAGCCTCGGTGCCTACCTGACCTTTGCGCCGCGTATCGGCCTCACCGACGAGAAGCGCAACTGCGTCTCCAACATCCACGGTGCCGGCCTCGGTTACGATGAAGCCGCCTTCAAGATCGCCTGGCTGGTGCGTGAGGGGATTGCGCGCCAGGTCACCGGCGTGGCGCTGAAGGACGAAAGCGGAACGGCGCTCATCGCCGCCAAGCCGGTCGATTGAAAGTCGAAAACGTTCCAACCTGTGGCCGCGTCGCCACTGTGCGCCAATTCGCGCCTGATATAAGCGGGCGCGGAGCGGGCAGAGACAGGCGATGGAGAAGACGGGGGCAACAGACGGGCGGGGCAAGCATGCGAGCCCGGACGGGTTCCGGCTGGACATCAACGCGCTTCGTGCGCTGTCGGTGATCGCCGTCGTCGGCTTCCACTTTCAGATACCGGGATTTGCCGGAGGATTCGTCGGCGTCGACATCTTCCTGGTGATCACCGGCTATCTCATGACGACGAAAGTGCTGAACGACCTGAAGCTCGACCGCTTTTCGCTATGGACCTTCGCCATGATGCGGATGCGCCGGATCTACCCCGCGCTGGCGGTTGCAGTCGCAGTCTCCGTCGTCATCGGCTGGTTCGTGACCTTGCCGGGCGAATATCTTAAGCATTTGCTGCAGGCGCTGTCGGCGCTGGCCTTCGTGTCGAATTTCGCCTTCAACAGCGACAACGGCTATTTCGCGATGGCCGCGCAGACCAAGCCCTTGCTGCACACCTGGTCGCTTTCGCTGGAGTGGCAGTTCTACATCTGGATGCCGCTGATCGCGTGGCTGGTCTGGCGGCTGGCTTCCCGCACCAAATCGTCATTCAGCGCCGTGACACTCGCGCTGCAAATCTTCGCCGCGCTGTCGCTCGCCTGGTGTTTATCGGCGAGCCAGCATGATGCGATGGGATCGTCATTCTTCTCCCTTCGCGCCCGAGCCTGGGAGCCGCTGGCGGGAGGATTGATCGCCGCCGCGGAAATCCGCCGCCGATCCGAAGGCGCGAAAGCGTCATGGCTGGAATCGCCGCTCGTCGCGCTCGCCGGCTGGGCGCTGGTTACGGGCTGCACCGTCTATCCTTTGCCCGAAGCGCGCTGGCCCGGCATGCTCACCATCCTGCCGATCCTGGGCGCAGCGATGATCGTCGCGGCGCGGCAGGGAGCAGGCGAGGGGAGCCTGCTCGGATTATCGCCGGTTCAGCGCATCGGCGACTGGTCCTACTCGATCTATCTGTGGCACTGGCCGATCTGGGTATTCGCGCTGAGCTGGCTGGCGGTGCGCGGCTACGAGGTCGGCGGTGCGCAGAAGACGACGATGATCCTGGCCTCGCTGGTAACAGGCGCGCTCTCTTACCGCTACGTCGAGCAGCCGGTGCGAACGCAGCGCGAATTCTGGACACCGCGGCGGCTGCTGACCGCTTCGGGCGTCTCATTTGCGGTATTCGCCGGGTTCGTGTCGCTCGCGTTCCTGAATCATGGCTTCGCGGGGAGGCTGCCGGACTACCTGTTGCCGGCTGAACTCGCGCGAAGAACCAACACGCCGCGCGATGAATGTTTCAGGAATGCCAATTCCACCAAGAAAGCCACCGAGACCTATTGCAGTTTCGGCAGCGCGCCAGCCGCGGGCCGGCCGGCCGCGATCCTGTGGGGCGATTCCTTTGCCAACCAGTACCTCGAACCGATTTCGCAGGCGGCGCTCGATAGCGGCATCCACGGCCTGATCGCAACGCAAAGCGGGTGCAGGGCCTTTGTCGATGATGCGGCCGTCAATGCGAGCGATCAGCCGCCGTGCCGGCAATTCAATCGCAGCACGCTTGATTTCGTGCTGGCGCAGGCGGAGCCGAGCATCGTCGTGCTCGGCAGCAACTGGAGCAATGCGGCTGAAATTTCAGCGCTCGCGGACAGGCTGCTTTCGGCGGGCAAGACTGTCGTGCTGATCATGCCGTTACTGAACATCGGCTTCGACCTGCCGCAGCGGTGGATCGAAAATCAGATCCGCGCAGGGAGGGCTATCGGCGAATGGAAGGTCGAGGCCGGTCCCGATCTGACTATGAGCACCTTCCGGAACGAAATCGCGCGCGTGCTTGGTCGGTACCGCGATAATCCGCATCTCGTGATGGTGGATCCGTTGTCGGTCGTCTGCGAGCAGGGATATTGCTACCTGGTGCGGGACGGGCAGGCCAATTTCCGCGACACCGCGCACATTTCCAACGTCAATGCGGCCCAGTACCGCGGCCTGTTCGACGCTGCATTCAGCGCAGCACTCCGCGCCGCGATGGAGGCGGACGAGAAAACAGACTGATCGCGGTGATACTTCTGGCGCAATTTTCTCAGGCTTCCACCGCTTCCCGGAAAATTGACCGGCCGTCGCTGCGCCGCGCCGTTACGGCCGGCGTTGCCGTTGCCAGCCGGAACGCTACCAAGCGGCGCCTGCCGGTGTGGCAAATCAGAGACTTAACGCGCATTTTCGTCATCTTCGGGCCGATTTGCACTGGTGCGCATGCTTGCCGGATGGGGTTCGGCCCTGTAAAACGGCGCCCGTTAATTTACCGCGTGATTTCAATGGCTAGTGCCGATCGGACAGGGTTCTCAAAGCCGCAATCGCGCCGTCAAACTGCATAAGACTAAGCTGCACAAACAGGCCGACGTGAGAACTGGACAGGGTATGCTCGACAAGAACTCCGAAAGTCACGTCCACGTCCAAGCCATTGAGGAGCCGCCGCCGGGCAAGAGCATCGCCTTCGGGCTGGAGCGCATGGGCCTGATCGCGGTCAGGGCGCCGATCGTGTCCATGATCGTCCTCGCCGTGCTGATCGTGGCCGCGCTTTTCGGCATCGAGCGGATCAAAATCGACGATTCGCTGAGCCAGTTGTTCCGTTCCGATTCCAAGGACTACCGGCAATACGAAGCCGTGACCAAGCGGTTTCCTGCGACCGAATTCGACGTGCTGGTCGTCGTCGAGGGCAAGACGCTCCTGGCCCGCGAGAATCTCGAAAAGCTTCGCGACATGGTCACGGACCTGCAACTGGTCGAGGGCGTGCGCGGTCTGGTCTCGCTGTTTTCCGCGCGACAGGCGCCGGAGCCGGGCAAGCTGCCGGCAGCGTTGTTCCCGCCGGAGCTGCCGCAGGGCGCGGCCTATGACAAATTCGCCGAGACCGTCAAATCCAACGAGATCATTCGCGGCAAGCTGTTGTCGGAGGACGGCACACTGGCGCTGATCGTATTGTCGCTGGAGCCAAAGGTCGTTTCCTCCAACGACCTCGGCACGGTGGTCGGCGAGATCAGGAAGATCATGGCCGAGGATCTCTCCGGCAGCGGCCTCAACGCGCAGCTTTCCGGCGTTCCCGTCATGCAGCTCGAGATCCGCAACGCGGTCAAGCGCGACGGGCTGACCTACAACATTCTCGGCATTCTGGCCGGCTGCATCATCGCGATTATTTTCTTCCGCAAGATATCGTTCATGGTGGTGGCGGCGTTCCCGCCGATCATTGCGATCCTGCTTGCGCTCGGCGGCCTTGGCTGGGCCAACTTCAATCTCAACATGTTTCTGAACGTGATGACACCGCTCATCATGGTGATCAGCTTCTCGGACTCGATGCAGCTCACGTTTGCGGCGCGCGACCGGCTGATTGCGGGGCAGGACAAGATCACCGCCTTCACCAACGCCGTGCGGGTGGTGGGCCCGGCTTGCGTGCTCACGCACGGAACCGCCGGAATCTCCTTCATCGCGCTGCAGTTCTCCGATTCCGAACTGATCCGCAAATTCGGTGAGGCCGGCCTTGCCGCCACCATCATCGCGCTGGTTGCCGTATTGTCGCTGGTGCCCGTATTCGGCGTGCTGTTCGTCCGCAACGAGAAGATTTTTGCCGTCAAGTTCCAGAGCGCCGACGCCGGCGTGCAGGCGTTACGCAATTTCTGCTACTGGATTGCGGTGCGCATGGTGAGCCGTCCCGGCATGTTCAGCCTGATCGCGCTGCTCTTCGTCGGCGCGCTGGGCTTCATCTACGCCACTTTGGAGCCGCGTTACCGGCTCGCCGACCAGGTGCCGGACAAGCGGCAGGCGGTTGCGGCATCAGGCCGGCTGGACGCCAAGCTCACCGGCGCCAATCCGATCGACGTGCTCATCGAATTCCCCAAGGGCGCCTCGCTCTACGCGCCGGACACCTTGAAGACGATCGCCGACGTTCACTCCATGGTCGAAAAATCGGCCGGCGTCGGCAATGTCTGGTCGCTGGAAACACTGCGCCGCTGGCTCGCGGAGAAGGCAGGCAGCTCCGATGTCGCAACCCTGAAGGAATATGTCAGCGTCATTCCCGAACATCTGGTCCGCCGCTTCATCTCGGCCGAACAGGATGCGGTGGTGGTCTCGGGGCGCGTACCGGATCTCGATTCGAGCGAAATCCTTCCTGTTGTCGACAAGCTCGACAAGGCGTTGGACAAGGTGCGCGCCGAGCATCCAGGTTATGAGATTGCTGTCACCGGGCTGTCGGCGATCGCCGCGCGCAACAGCGCCAACATGATCTCGAAGCTCAATGCCGGCCTAACCGTCGAATTCCTGCTGGTTGCGATCTTCATCGGCCTTGCATTCCGCTCGGTCGTGGTGATGTTCTCCTGCATCCTGCCCGGCATATTCCCTGTGGTGGCGTCGGGCACGGTGCTCTGGATATTGGGCGAGGGGCTGCAATTCGCGAGCGTCGTCGCGCTCACCGTGTCCTTCGGCCTCGGGCTATCAGCCACCATCCACTTCCTCAACCGCCTGCGGCTGGAGAGCAAGCCGGGCGTGACCGCGGGGCTGGCGGTCGAGCGCGCCACCGTGCTGGTCGGCCCGGCGCTGATTCTGACCACGGTGGTGCTGGCCTGCGGCCTCGGCGTCACCGTATTCTCCGACCTGCCATCGCTGCGGCTGTTCGGCTGGCTCAGCGCGTTCTCGATGATCGCGGCCCTGGTTGCCGACCTCTTCATCCTGCGGCCGACCTCGATGTTCCTGATCAATCTGTCGGAAAGGATCCGCGGCGTCAGTCACGCCGCGCCGGTCGAGAACAAGGCTGCGGAATAGCGAGCGCTGCTAGTAACAACGGCCGCCGGCCAATGGTAGCGGCAGGGAGGCTGAGGAATGACCTCTGCAGGATTAGCCGCTAACCTTGCGGCCGACGCCGCCGCTTACCGTGCGGTCGAACGCATCTATCATTCCTATCTCACCGGGCTGATCCTGATGCTGGCCTCGCGGGCCGGCGCCCCGCGCGCCGCCGAGGTGGTGTTTCGCACCTTCCGGCGTCAGCAACTGGCGCGCTTTCTGCCGGGCTTGAAGAAACTCGGCCTCGACCGCCTGCCGCATGCGGTGGCCTGCGCGCAGTATCATTATCTCTCCAACCAGGTCGGCGGCGTGAAGGTCGAATATGTCCATGAGAGCGACACCAAGGCCTGGGTGCGCTATCCGCCGCCGCGCTGGATCTGGTCCGGCACCGCGATCTGCGGCATCCCGTCCGAAGTATCCCGGGCGATGCTGCGCGGATGGCACGCCAACAACGGCGTCGTGCTCGGCAACCCGAGGCTCGGTTTTGTCTGCACGGGCCAGACCGTCGACGGCCAGCCGGGGCTTGAGGGGTACTACAAGGAGTGGGACCGCGATCTCGCGCCTGAGGAGCGGCTGCAGTTTTCGCCGGGCGAGCGCTGTCCGCCATTCCGCGCCGATCTCGCGCCGCGACTGCCGGCGAATACATGGCCGGAGGAACGGCTGCAGAAGGTGCTGCGCAATTATGCGATGGAATACATCACCTCGATCGTGCCGGAGACGATCAACGTGCTCGGCCCGGAAGAGGGCGGCCATCTCGCGGGCGCGGCTGCGCGGCTGGTCGGGATGCACACCTTCGACGAAGTCGCCGCGATGCTGGGCGGCGTGGAAGCCGGAGCGGTGGGTTTTGCGAATGCCTTCGCCCGCCTTGCCCGCGGACAGGACGACGATGCGGAATTGCAGGTGGAAGGCTCAGGCGCCATCGTGCGCCAGACCTCGTGGCGCCTGATGGCGGAGCGTGAAGCGCTGTCGCCCGCCGTGTTCGATGCCTGGAATGAATTGTGGGTGGGCGCCGCGCTGGCGCATGACCGCTTCATGCGCGTCGAAGTGACGGAACGCCGGGATCGCGGCGATTCCTGCTGGTGCTGGAAATTCGGCTGATCCGGCAGTTGTCGTGCGCAAAACAAAAAGGCAGCGCTGAGGCGCTGCCTTTCAAGCTGTTCGAAAACGCGAGGCTTCGAAAGACTGCGTCAGGTCCTCGTCATCGTGATCTTGACGCCGCGGATCTCGCCCTTGGAGTCGATCTGCACGATCTGCTTGTTGCCGGTGGTGCGCAGATTGAGGTTGGCGGCAAATCCCGAGGCTTCGACGAACACCTCGATCTGGCCGCCGCCGGCGGTGCCTTGAAGGTTGCCGAAGATATTTCGGCTCTTTTCGCTCCAGTTGCCGGAGATGCGGTCACCCTGGCTGGTGACGTCGCTCGACAGGTCGAACTTGTAGCTGTCGCTGGCGCAGTGCAGGTTTTGCTTCAGGCCGAGCCCGTTGGCGTTGACCTTGTAGTCGGCCTTGCAGCGGATGTTTTCGGTGGTGCCGTTGGAAAGCGCGACCGTTCCGGTGCCGCTCCAGTTTCCGTCAAAGCCGGCAAACGGGCCTCCTGCCTGGGCATGGCTTGCGGTGACCGATAACATGAGCGCGGCGCCGACCCCGGCTGCTGCGAGAGCCTGACCGAACAAGCTGGAACCAAACAGTTTCATAGTGAGTTTCCCCTCAAATTAGACGTCTCTTGCAAAGATACGTCTCGCCGCATCGAAGATTTAGTGTTCCCGCAGTATCTTAGGTTCAAATGGCAGCGTGCTGTTTCCGGCCTTTGCCGCCGAAAGAAGTACGAGCGGCCGAATGGAATCAAACCATTCACATCGGCTGCGTCGGCGCAGCATCTAGCTTTGCGCCGCATTGTCTGCAACAGCCAATTGCGGAACAGCTGTGGCAAAAATACACTTTAGATATCAGTCAGTTATTTGGCAGCTATCAGTTGATTATTTGGCAGGCTGGGATCGCCGTAAATTTGGCCGCATTTACCATGCTTGTCCTGCGCTCGCTGCTGCGCTACCCGGCGCCTGCCATCCAGACAAATCCGTTCCGGCGATGCCAAGACGCAAATCGGGAACAGGATTTCTTGCTGCCGAAAATGAAGGAATACGATGCGTAAATCTCTCCTAGCCCTCACCTTGTTGTCGATCTCGGTTTCGTCGACCGTCGCGTTCGCCCAGCAACAGCGCAGCGGAACGCCGGAGGAGCAAAAGGCTTGCACCCGCGACGTGCAGAAGTTCTGCCGTCCGGTTATCGACCAAGGCGATCTCACCATCCTGGCGTGCCTCAAGGAGCATCGGTCCAAGATCAGCAACGCCTGCGACCAGGTTCTGAAGAACAACGGCCAATAAGACGCGGCTAGCGTCCGTTAACCCTCGCTGAGAAGCCATTTTCGGCCTCTATGACGTGGGTCACGGGCGGGGCTAATCCGCCCATATAGCATTGGTTTTGGCGGCGTATTCCCCTATATGGGGCTCGCGATCTTCTCGCATGCGCCGAAGTACCGGCGCATGCCGCCAATCCCGATTGATGTAGCCAGTTATTGATGACCAGCGCGAGCGACCTGCGATCCGGAAAGACCGACCGCGACGAGAATTTTCCGGTCGCGTCGTGGATCATTCATCCGCGTCACCGGGCGCTGATTCTCTCATTCTACAATTTCGTCAGGACGGCCGACGACATCGCTGATCATGCGTCCCTCGGCGCGGATGAGAAGCTGCGCTACCTCGACGTGCTCGAGGCGGAACTTTTGGGCAAGGGCGATACGCAGAAGGAAGCGGTCAGCCTGCGCCAAGCCCTCGCCGAGCGTTCGATGGCGCCGCGCCACGCGCTCGACGTGCTGGTCGCGTTCCGCATGGACGTCACCAAGCTGCGCTACGAAAACTGGGACGAAGTCATTCATTATTGCCGCTATTCGGCGATGCCGGTCGGGCGTTTCATGCTCGACGTCCATGGCGAGAGCACCGCGACCTGGGCGGCATCCGACGCGCTGTGCGCGGGACTGCAGATCAACAACCATTTGCAGGATTGCGGCAAGGACTACAAAAACCTTAACCGCGTTTATCTGCCGCGCGACGCGCTGGCCGCAAGCGCCGCCACCGTCGAGATGCTCGGCGAGGCGAAGTCGCAGCCGGCGCTGCTGCAGTGTCTTCACGCGCTCGCGGCCAGAACCGAAACCCTCCTCAACGAGAGCAAATCGCTCAATGCCGAAGTGAAGGATTTCCGGCTCGGGCTCGACATTGCCGTGATCCAGGCGTTTGCGGACAAGATTGTCGGCATGCTGAAGGTGCGCGATCCCCTCAGCGAACGCGTGCATCTGAGCCCGCTGGAGCTGCTTGGCTACACCTTCGGCGGTGTTGCTGGCGAAATCATCAGGCGAGCGATGGGACGTCGCCCGCTGACAAGACCGGCAGCCGGCGCATGACGGTGCAGACGGCGGCGGCCAACGCAGATTACGGCACCACCGCGTCCGGCAGTTCGTTCTATGCCGCGATGCGCATTCTGCCGCGCAGCCAGCGCGAGGCGATGTTCCAGATCTACAGCTTCTGTCGGCAGGTCGACGACATCGCCGATTCCGATGGGCCGCGGCCCGAACGGCTGGCCGCGCTGCAGCAATGGCGAGACGATATTGATGCTCTCTACCAAGGCCATCCGCCGCCGCGCCTGCAGGATTATGTTGCATCGGTCAAGACCTTCGGCCTCAAGCGCGAGGATTTTCTGGCGATCGTCGACGGCATGGAGATGGACGTGCCGCAGGACATCCGCGCCCCGGATCTTGCCACGCTCGATCTCTATTGCGATCGCGTCGCCAGCGCCGTCGGACGTTTGTCGGTGCGCGTGTTCGGTCTGCCCGAGGAAGACGGCATCCTGCTCGCCCACCATCTCGGCCGCGCGTTGCAATTGACCAATATCCTGCGCGACATCGACGAAGATGCCGGCCTCGGCCGCCTGTATCTGCCGCGCGAAAGCCTGCTGCTTGCCGGCATCACCAGCGACAATCCGCAGAAGGTGATCGCCGATCGCGCGCTGCCGAAAGTTTGCCTGCCACTGGCCGAGCGGGCGAAAAAGCATTTCGAAAAATCCGACGAGATCATGAAGCGTAATTCGCGCCGCGCCGTGCGCGCGCCGCGGATCATGTCGAAATATTACCGCACGATCCTTGATTTGTTGCTGGCCAGGGGCTTTGCCGCCCCGCGCGAGCCGGTCCGCGTCCACAAATGGGCGAAGATCGCCATCCTTCTCCGTTACGCGATCATCTGATGCAGAAAAACGTTCACATCATCGGCGCCGGCATTTCCGGCCTCTCGGCGGCGGTGCGGCTCGCCAACGCCAATTACCGGGTGCATGTCCATGAGGCCACGCAGCACACCGGTGGCCGCTGCCGGTCCTATTTCGACGCCGCTACCAATCTCACCATCGATAACGGCAACCATTTGCTGTTGTCCGGCAACCGCCATGCGCGGGCCTATGCCAGATCGATCGGCACCGAGGTGGGGCTGGTCGGACCAAAGCTCGCGCAGTTTCCGTTCGTCGACATCATGACCGGCCAGCGCTGGCTGCTCGACCTCGGCGAAGGCAAATTGCCGCTGTGGGTACTCGACGAGGCGCGCCGCGTCCCCGATACAAAACTGCTCGACTATCTCGGCTTGATGCCGCTGATCTGGGCAGGGACCGACAGGTTGGTCGGCAGCACGATCCGGTGCGACGGCACGCTGTACCAGCGGCTGGTGCAGCCGTTGCTGCTTGCTGCGCTCAATGTCGATCCGCCCGAGGGTTCGGCGGGCCTCGCCGGCGCAATCGTGCGGGAGACGCTGCTGGCAGGCGGGCAGGCCTGCCGGCCGCTGATCGCGCGCGACGGCTTGAGCGCGGTGCTGGTGGAGCCGGCGATCAAGCTGTTGCAGGACAAGGGCGCCACGATCCAGCTCGGCCACGAGTTGCGCGAATTCGCGATGACCGGCGATGTCGTCGGCGAACTGAGATTCGGCAGCGACACGATCGCGCTCGGGCCCGACGACGCCGTGGTGCTTGCGGTGCCGCCGCGCCCTGCGGCGGCGCTATTGCCGGGGCTGAAGACCCCGACGAAATTCCGCGCGATCGTCAATGCGCATTTCCGCTACGACCCGCCGCGGGACGCCGCGCCCATTCTCGGCGTCGTCGGTGGCCTCGTGGAATGGCTGTTTGCGTTTCCGCAGCGGCTCTCCGTGACCATCAGCAATGGCGACCGCCTGGTCGACATCCCGCGCGAAGAGCTCGCTCTGGCGATCTGGCGGGATGTCTGCAAGGCAGCCGGCCTGCCGGGAGAACCGCCTTTGCCGCTTTGGCAGATCGTGCGCGAGCGCCGCGCGACGTTCGAAGCGACGCCGGAGCAGAATGCGCTGCGGCCGGGGGCGGTGACGTCGTTCAAAAACCTGTTTCTCGCCGGCGACTGGACTGATACCGGCTTGCCGGCAACCATCGAGGGATCGGTGCGGTCCGGCGACCGCGCCGCCGATCTGGTCCTGGCGAGGCGTTAAGCCTGAGGATGAGTTGCGTGACCGGCTTCACAGAGCCCGGTCGCGAATAGAGGGATGTCTAGCGAATGCTTTCCATAGACAAAAAAATTGCAGTCGATTCCGTCGCGACAGTCGATCCCATCGCGCTGGAGAAGAGCATCTCTTCAGCAACCGAAGCGCTGCTCGGCTACCGGCAATCCGACGGACACTGGGTGTTCGAGCTGGAAGCCGACAGCACGATTCCGGCGGAATATATCCTGCTGCGCCACTATCTCGGTGAACCCATCGACAGTGCGCTTGAAGCCAAGATCGCGAATTATCTCCGCCGCACGCAAGGCAACCATGGCGGCTGGCCGCTGGTGCAGGATGGTGCCTTCGACATGAGTGCCAGCGTCAAATCCTATTTCGCCCTGAAGATGATCGGCGATTCCGTCGATGCGCCGCACATGGTGCGCGCGCGCGAGGCAATCCGCTCGCGCGGCGGCGCCGCCGGCAGCAACGTTTTCACGCGATTCCTGCTCGCGTTCTACGGTGTGCTGAGCTGGCGCGCGGTGCCGGTGTTGCCGGTCGAGATCATGCTGCTGCCGATGTGGTCACCGTTCCACATCAACAAGATTTCCTATTGGGCGCGCACCACGATGGTGCCGCTGATGGTGATGGCGGCGCTGAAGCCGCTCGCGAAGAACCCGAAGGGCGTCGGCATCGACGAGCTGTTCCTGCAGGATCCAAAATCGGTCGGCATGAACAAGAAGGCGCCGCATCAGAGCTGGGGCTGGTATGCGCTGTTCAGTACGCTCGACAAGATCCTGCGTGTCGTCGAACCGTTGTTTCCGAAGAAGCTGCGCCAGCGCGCCATCGACGCTGCGCTTGCGTTTACCGAAGAGCGCCTGAACGGTGAGGACGGCATGGGCGCGATCTATCCGCCGATGGCCAACATCGTCATGATGTATGACGCGCTCGGCAAGGGTCCCGACTATCCGCCGCGTGCGGTCACTCGCCGAGGCATCGACAAGCTGCTCGTGATCGGCGAGCACGAGGCCTACTGTCAGCCCTGCGTCTCGCCGGTGTGGGACACCGCGCTGACCTGCCACGCGCTGGCGGAGGCGGGCGGCGAAGACACGCTGAAGAAGATGAAGCAGGGCCTTGACTGGCTGAAGCCGAGACAAGTGCTCGACCTCAAGGGCGACTGGGCGGTGAAGGCGCCGGACGTCCGGCCCGGCGGCTGGGCGTTTCAGTACAACAATGCGCACTATCCCGATCTCGACGATACCGCTGTTGTGGTGATGGCGATGGATCGCGAGCGTCGGCAGACCGGCAGCAAGGATTATGATTCGGCCATTGCGCGCGGTCGCGAGTGGATCGAAGGCCTGCAGAGCCGCGACGGCGGCTGGGCCGCCTTCGACGTCAACAATCTGGAATACTATCTCAACAACATCCCGTTCTCCGATCACGGCGCGCTGCTCGATCCGCCGACCGAGGACGTCACCGCGCGCTGCATCTCGATGCTGGCGCAACTCGGCGAGACGGCCAAGACGAGCAAGACAGTCGCGGATGGAATCGCCTATTTGCGTCGCACGCAGCTCGCAGAAGGGTCGTGGTATGGCCGCTGGGGCCTCAATTACATCTATGGAACCTGGTCGGTGCTGTGTGCGCTCAACGCCGCCGGCGTCGACCACCAGGACCCGATGATTCGCAAAGCGGCGAACTGGCTGGTTTCGATCCAGAACAAGGATGGCGGCTGGGGCGAGGACGCGGTCAGCTATCGGCTGGACTACAAGGGATACGAGGGCGCCCCATCGACGTCTTCGCAAACGGCATGGGCCTTGCTTGGACTGATGGCGGCCGGGGAGGTGGAGAATCCGGCTGTTGTCCGAGGCGTGGAGTACCTAAAAGCCACACAGAACGAGAAAGGGCTGTGGGATGAGGCGCGATACACGGCTACAGGCTTTCCGCGGGTGTTTTATTTGCGGTATCATGGCTACTCGAAATTCTTTCCGCTCTGGGCGCTGGCGCGGTACCGGAATTTGAGAAGCACCAACAGCAGGGTGGTAGGGGTCGGGATGTGACTTGGGGGGCGGCGGCCGCCGCGGCAGACAATCTGGTTGATCGCAATTCGATCGATTCGCGGCCGGTTTTGATTGTTACAGGTTTGGTGCAGGAAGCCCGCATCGCGGCCGGGCCCGGCATGATCGTCATCTGCAGTTCCAGCGATCCGCAGCAATTGCGCGCGTTGCTGGCAACGCTTGATTCTACCACTTTCAGGGGTGTGATCTCGTTTGGCGTCGCCGGTGGGCTGGATCCGTCGCTGAAGTCAGGCGACGTGGTGGTGGCGACCGAGGTTCTGGCAGGCGATACCCGCTTTCTGGCAGGGCTGGCGCTGAACGAGGAAATGATCGCACGTGCGGCATTGCGGCGTCGGCGCGTGGTCCGTGGCGTTCTCTCGGGCGTGGAACAGGTGATCGCGGCCACCGCCTGCAAGGCCGCGCTGCACTCGGAGACAGGCGCGGCGGCTGTCGATATGGAGAGCCATATTGCCGCAGCCTACGCGGCCGAGGCTGGCTTGCCGTTCGCGGCACTGCGGGTGATCTCCGATCCGGCCAGCCGCGCGCTTCCCGCGATCGCCAAGAACGCCATCAAACCGAACGGCGACATCGATCTCGGCAAGGTACTGCGTGGGGTGGCGCGCAATCCGCGATCACTGCGTGCGCTGGTCTCCACGGGACTCGACTTCAACCGCGCGCTGCGCTCGCTCCGCGGCTGCCGCGGTTTCTTGCACAGCGGCGAGGGCGCTTTCGCCACCGCGGAGATCTGATCCGCGCTGCGCCGATTGTTGGATTTCGAAAGGCGTCAAACAAAAGAAAAGGGCCCCGGTTCGCTTGAGAACCGGGGCCCTGATTTTTTCGCCAATTCGCTTTAGGCGGCGGTGGAGGCCTTTTCCTGCTGCTTGGCGGCAGCGGCAGCCGCCTCGTCGCGACGGATTTCCGAGAGCTTCTTCTGGACCTGTTCGGAGAAGATGTACTGCGCCGGGCGCTGCTTGGAGAGGTCGATCTCGGGCGCCATCGGACCCGAGGTGCGCACACCCCTGAGCGCCACCCACATCGCTTTGAGCGGGTTATGGAGCGCCGCAGTGGCGGCGGTCGGCTCGTAGCCGCAATGCGCCATGCAGTTGGCGCACTTTTCGTAGCGGCCGGTGCCGTAGGAATCCCAGTCGGTGGTTTCCATCAGCTCCTTGAAGGTCTTGGCATAGCCTTCGCCGAGCAGATAGCACGGCTTCTGCCAGCCGAAGATATTGCGCGCCGGCATGCCCCACGGGGTGCATTCATAGGACTGGTTGCCGGCCAGGAAGTCGAGGAAGAGGCCGGAATGCATGAAATTCCACTTCTTGCCCTTGCCGAGCGCAAACACGTCGCGGAACAGCTTCTTGGTCTTGGTGCGGTTGAGGAAGTGTTCCTGGTCCGGCGCACGCTCATAGGCGTAGCCCGGCGACATCGAGACGCCGACGCCGAGTTCGGTGGTGAAGTCGAGGAACTTTGCGATCTCTTCCGCCGGATGACCGTCGAAGATCGTGGCGTTGACGTTGACTGTGAAGCCGCGCGCCTTTGCAGCCTTGATCGCGGAGACTGCGCGGTCGAACACGCCCTTCTGCGACACCGCCTTGTCGTGATGGTCCTTCAGGCCGTCGAGATGCACCGAGAAGAACAGGTAGGGCGAGGGCTCGAACAGGTCGAGCTTCTTCTCCAGCAACAGCGCGTTGGTGCACAGCGACACGAACTTCTTGCGCGCCACCAGGCCGCGCACGATCTCGCCGATCTCCTTGTGGATCAAGGGCTCGCCGCCGGGGATCGCCACCATCGGCGCGCCGCATTCCTCGGCCGCGTCCCAGCATTCCTGCGCGGTCATGCGGCGGTTGAGGATCGCATCGGGATAATCGATCTTGCCGCAGCCGACGCAAGCGAGGTTACAGCGGAACAACGGCTCCAGCATCAGGACGAGCGGATAGCGCTTGCGGCCCAGCAGCTTCTGCTTGAGCAGGTAGCCACCGATACGCATTTCCTTGAAGAACGGTATTGCCATTTTGGAGATTTCTTTCTGGACTTGGGGTCCGGGCTTGGGGCCCGGACTTGGAACCTGTGACGTCAATCAACCCGCAGTCAGTTCGGCCGGAAGCCGGAACTCGATATTCTCCTCCCGCCCGGGAAGCACCGACACCTTGACGGGTCCGATACGCCTCAAAGCCTCGATTACGTCATCGACCAAAACTTCGGGCGCCGAGGCGCCCGCCGTGATGCCGACGGCTTTCGCATCCTTCAACCAATCAGGGTTCAGCTCGCTCCCGTCGGCAATGAGATAACTCGCGACGCCGGCCTCGGTGCCGATTTCGCGGAGCCGGTTTGAATTGGAACTATTGGCAGCCCCCACCACCAGGATGACGTCCACCAGTTTGCTCAGATCCCTTACCGCAGATTGGCGGTTCTGTGTCGCATAGCAGATATCCCGGATGTCGGGACCTTGAATATCTGTAAATTTGGCCTGAAGGGCCGCGATTATGTCCTTTGTGTCATCGACGCTGAGGGTGGTCTGGGTGATGTAGGCCACCGGGGCGTCGGTCGGCAGGGTCAGGGCCGCCACGTCCTCGACGCTCTGAACCAGGAGAACCGGACCCGGAACCTGGCCCATGGTTCCCTCGACTTCGGGATGGCCGGCATGCCCGATCAGGACCAGGGTCCGGCCCTTGGACATATACCGCTTGCCCTGATTATGGACCTTGGTGACCAGCGGGCAGGTGGCATTGAGGACGGGCAGGCCGCGGGCGGCGGCCTCTTCCTCGACGCTGCGGGCCACGCCATGGGCGCTGAATACGGTTACCGCGAGCGGCGGAACCTCAGTCAGGTCCTCGACAAAGATCGCACCCTTGGCCTTTAGGCTTTCGACGACGTATTTGTTGTGCACGATCTCGTGCCGGACATAGACCGGCGGACCGTATTTCTCGAGCGCACGCTCAACGATTTCGATGGCGCGCACGACGCCCGCACAAAATCCGCGGGGCTGCGCTAGATACACTTCCATGGGATGTCCATTACGCAAGTTGCAAGAGGTATTGAATTCGCAAATTCGCCCGAAGGTCTCCGTGCAGCCGGTCACACGGGATTTTTGCAAAATCCACGCCGCGACCGGAACCCGTAGGTAATCCCCACCCAAGTAGATGGAAGCGCAGCACTATGTGTCAAAAATCGTGCAGATAGAAAAGGGTGGATCGCGCAATGGTTACCAAGATTTTGGTAACGAAATACCAATAACCCTACTTCCTGACGTCGGGTTCCTCACCGGTTCGTCACTTTATCGCCCTCCGGAACGGGCTATACCGCCTTTCGAACAGCGTCCCGGTCCGTTCGGCGGCTTCGCTTGAACCCTCCGGGAAGTGACCAAAACAACATTAGATCGGCTCCCGGAACTCCGCTAGATAGCGGGCGTTTTCGCCCAGCTCTCCTTTGAGATTCAGAAAGAAACGAAGTGCTGACCAGCATTGTTGTCGCGATTGTCAGAACCTGTACGCGGTTTGCCACTCTCGTTGTCGTCGTCTCCCTGCTTCTGGCAGTTGGGGCGTGCTATTACGCCGCCCGGCATTTCGCCATCAACACCGACATCAACACGCTGATTTCGCCCGACCTCGACTGGCGAAAGCGCGACAATCAGTTCGAGCACGCGTTCGATCGCGAGAAACTGATCCTCGCTGTCGTCGAGGCGCCGACGCCCGAGCTCGCCAGCGCCGCGAGCCGGGCGCTTTCGACAAAGCTCGCCGGCGACACCAAGCATTTCGAATCCGTGCAGCCGCTCGGCTCCGGCGAGTTCTTCGAAAAGAACGGGCTGTTGTTCCTGCCGGTGGAAGAAGTCGGCAAGGTTGCGGGGCAGCTCGAAGCAGCGGCCCCCCTGATCGAGATCATGGCTGGCGATCCCTCGATCCGCGGCCTGACCGGCGCGCTGGAGACCGGGCTTGCCGGCGTTAAGCGCGGGCAGGTCAAGCTCGACAACGCCGAGCGTCCGTTCAACCTGATCAGCCAGACGGTCGAGGACATCCTGAACAAGGGGACGGCGACCTTCTCCTGGCGCGAACTCGTCAGCGACAAGCCGCTGACCGATGCCGACCGCCGCGCCTTTATCGAGTTCAAGCCGAAGCTCGATTACAACGCGCTCGAACCCGGCAAGGATGCGACCGACGCGATCCGGCAGGCCGCGGTCGACCTCAATTTTGCCGGTCAGTACGGCGCGCGCGTGCGGCTGACCGGCCCGGTTCCGATCGCCAACGAGGAATATTCGACCGTGCAGGACGGCGCGATCCTCAACGGCATCGCAACCGTCCTCATCGTTCTCGTGATCCTCTGGATGGCGCTGCACTCGGGCAAGATCATCTTCGCGGTGTTCGTCAATCTGTTCATCGGTCTTGCCATCACCACCGCCGTCGGCCTGATGATGGTGGGATCGCTGAACCTGTTGTCGATCGCCTTTGCCGTGCTGTTCGTCGGCCTCGGCGTCGATTTCGGCATTCAATTCAGCGTCCGCTACCGTTCCGAGCGTTTCAAGAACAACGAAGATTTGGCCGTGGCGCTGGAGAGCGCAGCCAGCCGTTCGGCGGTCCCGCTGTCGCTCGCGGCGATGGCGACCGCGGCCGGCTTCCTGTGTTTCCTGCCGACCGACTACAAAGGCATTTCCGAGCTCGGCAAGATCGCCGGCGCCGGCATGCTGATCGCGTTCTTCTCCAGCATCACGGTGCTGCCGGCCATGCTGAAGCTGCTGCATCCGCCCGGCGAAAGCGAGCCGGTCGGCTACGCGTTTCTGGCGCCCGTGGACGAATTCCTCGAAAGGCACCGCGTCATCATCGTCGTCGGCACGCTGCTTCTCGTCGTGGCCGGCTTGCCGCTGCTCTATTATATGAAGTTCGACTTCAATCCGATCAACCTGCGCAATCCGAAGGCCGAATCGATTGCGACCTTCCTCGACCTGCGCAAGGACCCCAACACCGGCGCCAACGCCATCAACGTGCTGACCAATTCGGAAGCTGAAGCCAAGAAGATCGAGGCGCGGCTGGAAAAGCTGCCGGAAGTGCTGCGCGTGATGTCGATCGACAGTTTCGTGCCTGGGGATCAGCCGGCAAAGCTTCAGTTGATCGCCAAGGCGGCGAAGGTGGTGGGTCCGGCGCTCAATCCCGACTCGGTCGATGCTGCGCCCACCGATGAAGAGAATGTTGAGGCGCTGAAGAGTTCGGTCGACAGCCTGCGCAGGACCGCGGGCGAGGGCAAGGGGCCGGGCGCGGTGGCCTCGCGAAGGCTGGCCGATGCGCTGTCGAAGCTCGCCGGAAGCGACCAGGCGACGCGCGACAAGGCGCAGAACATCTTCGTTACGCCGCTGAAGATCGTGTTCGATCAGCTCAGGAATACGATGCAGGCGGGCCCGGTCACGCTGAAGACGCTGCCGCCGGAACTATTGAACAGCTGGAAGTCGAAGGACGGGTTGATCCGCGTTGAGGCGTTGCCGAAGGGCGATCCCAACGACAACGACAATCTGCGGCGCTTTGCCGATGCGGTGCTGGCCGCCGAGCCCAACGCGATCGGCGGGCCGGTGTCGATCCTCAAATCCGGCGACACCATCGTCAAGGCGTTCATTCACGCCGGCATCTGGGCGCTGGTGGTGATCAGCCTGTTGCTCTGGCTGACGCTGCGGCGGATCACCGACGTGCTGATGACGATGGTGCCGCTATTGGTAGCCGGCGCCGTGACGCTGGAACTCTGCGTGCTGATCGAACTGCCGCTCAACTTCGCCAACATCGTCGCACTGCCGCTGCTGCTCGGCGTCGGCGTCGCCTTCAAGATCTATTACGTCACGGCATGGCGCGAAGGCCGGACCAACCTGCTGCAGTCGAGCCTGACGCGCGCGATCTTCTTCTCCGCGCTGACGACGGCGACCGCGTTCGGAAGCCTGTGGCTATCCAGCCATCCCGGCACCGCCAGCATGGGAAAACTGCTGGCACTGTCGTTCGTCATCACACTGGCCGCGGTGCTGTTGTTCCAGCCCGCGCTAATGGGCAAACCGCGCGATATCGGGAAGTAGGCAGATATCGCCGATATCGCTCGGCTGGGCGGCGGCCGTCTGCTTCTGACCAGGCGCGGCCTTCGGCGGGGGCGCCGGATTTGCCGTGCCCGTGGTCTTCGGCGCTGCCGGCTGAGCAGCCGGTGCCGCAGTCGTCGGTGCCGGATTCGTCGAAGCCGTACCCTTCGGTGCAGCGCCCGGTCCAGCCTTCGGCGCGCCCTTGGCCATGCTGTTGGCAGGGCTCGAGGGAATCGGCGGTCCGACCCGGGTCCAGGTCTCTCCGCCGCAGAGGAAGCCCAGCACGCAGCCCTGAATCTCGAGCTGGTCGGCACCGACAGGCTTGATCGTCGAAGAGTAGAGCTGTCCGTCCTTGGCGTTGTAGACTTGGCCCTCCCAGGCATCGACGCCGGGTTTTTTCTTCATGTCGATCAGAATCGGCATGCCCAAGGTCGGCCGGCTCTGCTTGGCGACATCCGGATTGTTCTTGTCCTTGCCGCCCGGCGTCTTTTCCCAGGAAACGACGCCCCACATGTTACCGTTGCACTGGGCGACGCGGATATTGGCCACACCATCTGCCACCTTCCAGTCGCCGGTCGGGTCGGCGGCCAACGCCGTAGTAATACCTGTGGCCAAAAAGATTCCCGAATACACTATTGTGCGCGCGACAGTTCTTGGGCAGTGCAACATGGTCCAAACCTGTGTTTAAGTAGATGATCCAGAGCGGGGGTCAAAACGCCGCATTCAGCGTTTTCAGTTGACGAAACGGCCATCAACCGACGTATGTAGCCAATGCCAGATTCATATCTAGACGTTTCCGAGCTGTTTGTAGAGCGGCAGGCGCAGCGCAGTTCCCTGCATGCACGCCACCTGAATGAGCAACTCGTCCGGGTGCTGAAGACCATCGGCTACGATGTGGGCTTTCAGAAGGGTCAAGGTCAATACCTGTTCGATCGTGACGGGGCCCGCTATCTCGATCTACTCAGCGGATTTGGCGTTTTTGCGATTGGCCGCAATCATCCGGCACTGCGTTACGCGCTGAAAAGCGTGCTCGATGCCGATTTTCCCAATCTGGTGCAACTCGACATCTCGACGCTCGCCGGCGTCCTGGCGGAACGCCTGCTCGAGCATGTGCCATATCTGGACAAGGTGTTCTTTGCCAATTCCGGCGCCGAGACCGTCGAGGCCGCGATCAAGTTCGCGCGCGGTGCGACCGGCCGTCCGGGCATCGTGTCCTGCTCGCATTCATTCCATGGCCTGTCCTATGGCGCGCTGTCGCTGATGGACGACGCGAATTTCCGCAGCGGTTTCGAGCCTCTGCTGCCGGGATGCACGCAGATTCCGTTCAACGATCTCGCAGCGCTTGAACAAGCCTTGTCGTCGCGCCAGGTCGCGGCCTTCATCGTCGAGCCGATCCAGGGCAAGGGCGTCAATCTGCCGACGGATGAATTCCTTCCCGGCGCGCACGCGCTGTGCAAAAAATACGGCACGATCTTTGTCGCCGACGAGATCCAGACCGGCATCGGCCGCACCGGAAAATTCCTCGCGGTCGAGCACTGGAATGTCGAGCCCGACATGGTGCTGCTCTCGAAAGCGCTATCGGGCGGCCACGTTCCGGTCGGCGCGCTGCTCACGCGCAAGTCGATCTTCGACAAGATCTTCAGCCAGATGGACCGCGCGGTCGTGCACGGCTCGACGTTTTCGAAGAACGATCTCGCGATGGCGGCCGGTATCGCAACCCTCGATGTGATCAAGCAGGAAAAGCTGGTCGAGCAGGCCGCCAGGCGCGGCGCCGAGCTTCGGCTTGCGCTGACCCGCATGGTGCCCGGCTATGAACTGCTGAAGGAAGTGCGCGGCAAGGGCCTGATGATCGGCATCGAGTTCGGTCCGCCGAAATCGCTGAAGCTGAAGGCGTCGTGGAATATCCTGGAGACCGCCAACAAGGGCCTGTTCTGCCAGCTCATCACCGTGCCGCTATTCAAGGATCACAAGATCCTGACGCAGGTCTCCGGCCACGGCAGCCACACCATCAAGCTGCTGCCCCCGCTCGTGATCACGGAAGAAGACTGCAGTTGGATCGAGAAGGCGTTCGACGACGTCATTGCCGCCAGCCACAAGGTCCCCGGCGCGATCTGGTCGCTCGGCAAGACGCTGGTCGACAACGCGGTCAGGAAGTCGGCGTAGTCGCGACAGTACGACGCAATGCCAAGTCCATTGCGTTGAAGCCGCCAACTCCAAAATTATCGAGCGGGCCGGGCTGCATCGATCGGAGGAGAGCATGGTCAACGTCACCGGCGGCTGTCATTGCGGCGCAATTCGCTACGAGATCGCGGGCGAACCCATCGTTCATGCATTGTGTCACTGCACCGATTGCCGCCGCCACGCCGGCGCGCCGATGGTCGGCTGGTCGATGTATGCGGAGGATGCGCTCAAGGTGACGAAGGGAACGCCGAAGCTCTACAAGTCTTCCGAACACGGCCGGCGGCAATTCTGCGCCGACTGCGGCACCGGTCTGTTCTACACCAATGCGAATATCATGCCCGGCATCGTCGACATCCAGAGCGCGACCTATGACGATCCCGACGCCGTGCCGGCGATGATGCACATCCAGACGGCAGAGCGCATTCATTGGATGGAGCGCGCGCACGAGCTGCCGACCTTCGAGCGCTATCCGCCGCAGACGTAGCATGCGAGATTCGTAGGGCGGACTACGCTTTCGCTAATCCGCACTACACCACTGTCGCGCAATAGCGAAAGCATTGCTCCGATCGCTTCATTTGTAGGCGAATATTCTGCGCATTTGCCGGCAATCGATATTTCCGCACGTTCACGCGATCGCGCATCATCACGCACGGCTTTTCAAATCACGGTGACAACTATCCGCTTTCACGGTGCGATACCCAATTGGTGGAATGACTTCATGACAAAAGAGGATCTCGCCAATGACCAAGTCTATCCCGACACTCGCCGCCGCGTTTCTGATGACCGCGATCGCAACGCCCGTGTTCGCGCAAGCCGCGATCCAGGAGCCCGGCGCCTATTCCTTCTATCACCCCAATGCCGATGTGCTCGGGGGCCGCGGCTCCTATCGGTCATTCGATCAATCGAATGCCTACTACAATTCCAATGCCTATTACGGCGAGGGGGTGACCACGCCCGAGCCGCGACTGCGGCAGAGATCGATGAGGCACCATCGCAGGGCGCAGTAGCGCGGGAAATTTCGCGCTTCGTTAGAGGAAGCGGCTATTCGCATCCTCCAAAATCATCGTCGCCCCTTTCTCCGCGATCATCGCCGTCGGTGTGTTGGTATTTCCCGACGTGATTGTCGGCATCACCGAAGCGTCGACGACACGCAAACCGCCGATGCCGTAAAAGCGCAGCCGCTCGTCGACGACAGCCATCGGGTCGTTGGCGGTGCCCATCTTTGCGGTGCCGACGGGGTGGAAGATCGTGGTGCCGATATCGCCGGCGGCCTTTGCCAGTGACTCATCATCGTCGCCGACGCTGGGGCCGGGCAGATATTCGACTGGATGATAGCGTTCGAGCCGCTTCTGCTTCATCAGCCGCCGCGTGGTTCTGATGGCATCGGCTGCGACCTGACGGTCGTCGTCGGTCGAAAGATAATTTGGCGCGATCGACGGCGCTTCGTCGGGTCTTGCCGAGCGGATGCGCACGGTGCCGCGCGAGGTCGGCTGCAGGTTGCAGGCGCTCACCGTGATCGCGGGAAAGCGGTGCAGCGGATCTCCGAACTTGTCGAGCGACAGCGGCTGCACATGAAACTGGATGTTGGCGCGCGCGCGACGCGGATCGGAGCGGGTGAAGATGCCGAGCTGTGAGGGCGCCATGGTCAGCGGCCCGCGGCGGCGGAAGGCATAGTCGAGGCCCATGATGCCGCGTCGGACCAGTGACCAGTAGGTTTCGTTCAACGTGCGGACGCCCTCGACCTTGTAGATCGCGCGCTGCTGCAGATGGTCCTGCAGATTGCGCCCCACGCCCGGTCTGTCGAGCACAACATCGATGCCGATCGGCGACAGCCAGTCGGCGGGTCCGATGCCGGAGCGGTGCAGCACCTGCGTGGAGCCGATCGATCCCGCGCACAACACGACTTCGCCTTTGCTACGCACCTCGACCACTTCATTGCCTTGCAGGAAACGCACGCCCACCGCACGGCCGTTCTCGACGATCAGCCGCTCGACCAGCACGTGCTTTTCCAGCCGCAGGTTGGGACGGTTCAGCACCGGCTTGAGGAAGCCGCGCGCGGACGACCAGCGCCGGCCGCGCTTCTGGTTGACGTGGAAATAGCTCACACCTTCATTGTCGCCGGTGTTGAAATCAGGAATGCGCTTGATGCCCATTTCTTCGGCGGCGTCGCCCACCGCATCGAGCACTTCCCAGGACAGCCGCGGCGCCTCGATGCGCCAGCCGCCGCCAATGCCGTGATGTTCGCTTTCGCCGAGGAAGTGGTCCTCCAGCCGCTTGAACAGCGGCTTGACGTCGTCATAGCCCCAGCCGGTCAGGCCGAGCTGGCGCCAGTGATCGTAATCGGCGGATTGCCCGCGCATCGAGATCATGGCGTTGATGGCGGAGCAGCCGCCGATCACCTTGCCACGCGGATAGGCAAGGGATCGCCCATTGAGCCCGGGCTCCGGCTCGGTCCGGAACATCCAGTCTGAACGCGGATTGCCAATCGCGAAGAGATAGCCGACCGGGATGTGAAACCAGATCCAGTTGTCGTTGCCGCCGGCCTCCAGGATCAGTACGCGGTTCTTCGGGTCGGCCGACAGCCGGTTGGCCATGATGCAGCCGGCGGTGCCGGCGCCCACCACGATGTAATCGAAATCGCCCTCAAGCCGTTTCGGCATTGTTCGTTTCCGCCCGTCCACCTCTCTGTCCTAATAGTCAGACGTGGAAGGCTGGGACAAGCCCGGCATTCTTGCCGGGGCAGCGTGTTCCTTGTGCGTCTTGGGTGGACCGCGGCTTGCATGCTACAAAAGCCTTAGCGTTCCAACTGAGGTTCGAGAAATCCCATGCCCATCGTCAACCGCGTCGCCGATCTGCAACCCGATATTCAGGCCTGGCGCCGCGATATTCATGAAAATCCCGAATTGCTCTACGATGTCCACCGCACTGCAGCATTGGTGGCAGACCGGCTGCGCGAATTCGGCTGCGATGAGGTCGTCACCGGCCTCGGCCGCACGGGTGTCGTCGGCGTCATCAAGGGCAAACAGCCCGGCAGGGGCGAGATCAAGGTGATCGGGCTTCGCGCCGACATGGATGCACTGCCGATCGAGGAACAGACCAATCTTCCTCACACTTCCAAGACGCCCGGCAAGATGCACGCCTGCGGCCATGACGGTCACACCGCGATGCTTTTGGGGGCAGCGCGGTATCTCGCCGAGACCAGGAATTTCGCCGGCGACGCGGTCGTGATCTTCCAGCCGGCCGAGGAGGGCGGGGCGGGCGCCGCCGCCATGATCAAGGACGGGCTGATGGACCGGTTCGGCATCGAGCAGGTCTACGGCATGCATAACGGGCCGGGAATTCCGATCGGCTCCTTCGCCATTAGAACCGGCCCGGTGATGGCCGCGACCGACTCAATCGACATCAAAATCGAAGGGCTCGGCGGCCATGCCGCGCGCCCGAACAAGTGCATCGATTCCGTGCTGGTCGGCTCACAGCTCATCACCGCCCTGCAGTCGATCGTGTCGCGGACCATCGATCCGCTGGACTCCGCAGTGGTCTCGATCTGCGAGTTCCACGCCGGCAACGCGCGCAACGTGATCCCGCAGACCGCCGAACTCCGCGGCACCGTGCGGACGCTGACGCCGGAAGTGCGCGAAACCGTCGAGAAGCGGGTCCGTGAAGTTTGCGAGGGCGTAGCCCGCATGACCGGCGCGAAGATCGACCTTACTTACGAGCGCGGCTACCCCGTCACCAATAACCACGCCGAGCAGACCGAATTCGCCACGCGGGTGGCCAAGGAGGTGGCCGGCGCCCAGAACGTTCACGAGATGCCGCCGCTGATGGGCGCGGAGGATTTTTCCTACATGCTGGAGGCGCGGCCGGGCGCGTTCATCTTCTGCGGCAACGGCGACAGCGCTGGGCTGCATCACCCCGCCTATGATTTCAACGACGAGGCGATCGTGTACGGCACCTCGTATTGGATCAAACTGGTCGAGAACAAGCTGGCGGCGGCGTAGCCACTTCAACTGCGATTGCACCTGAAGTTCGACGACGCATCAAGGAAGGCCTGTATCTTCAGTGCAGGCCTTCTCTATTTGCCGCTAGAGTATGATGATTCTTGGTCAGATAAGTTGGCCGCAGGCGCGCTTCACCTCTCCCGGTTGCGGGGGGAGGCTTAGGCCACCTTCGGTGGCCGTCCTCTGAGACGCCGAGGCAAAGCCTCGGCTATGGCGAAGCGCCTGGTGGGAGTTCTCTCCACTCGGGCAGTGTCGCCCGTGGAGACACCCCACCCCGACCCTCCCTCGCGAGCGGGAGAGGGAGCGCACCTTCTTCGTGAGCGGCTGGCATGGTAAGGCAACTCGCCGCGCTCAATACCTGACCGTCGTGGTCACGCCGAACACGGCGGCGTCGCCGATCCGCGACAGGCCGGTCGGAGCGTTCGGACTCGGGATGCCGCCGGAGGGACGGAACACATATTGGAAATACGGAGCGAGTAGCCAACCGGGCTTGAGGTGGGCCTCGTAGATCAACTCAAGCAGCGTCTCATTGCTGCGCACTAGGCTTGGCAAGCCGGAAAATAACCTGACGTCACGGTCTAGATTTCGTGTGGAGTGGGAAATCCGCATGTAGGCCACCGCCATCCCGAGCCGATCGACCGGACGGCCGGCGATCAGGCCGCTGACGCCGATGCCGCCGTCGGCATAAAGGTCGATCAGGTTTCGATCGGGCGGGCTATAGGCGATCCGCGCGAACGCCGTCACTCCCGGCAGCGAAGCTGACGCACCCTTTTCGGTTGCGCCCGGCGGGCGGTAGAGCGTCTGCTCGACGACGGCGAAGATGCCGAAATTGCCGCGAAGTTTGGCGGCGATACCGGAGCCGTTGGGGTCCGCGATCGACAACCCCTGTGCTGTGAAACGCTGGTCGTCGAATTGCCCGGTGTGGCGCCAGGCTCCCGGGGTGAAATTGCCGGGGAGAGTCCTTCCCGCAAAGTCGAGGTCATAGCTTAAGCGCACCTGTCCGATGAACCATGGCGGGTCGTTCACCCGAAACGCCATGCCATGGTTATCGCGAAGCTGCGGATCACCTTCGCCCGACCGTGCGGCATTGCCGTTGAACACCGCGCCGAACAGGGTGACCTGGTCCGAGAGGGTCGCCTTGACGCGAATGCCGGGCACTGCGATCGGCGGTGCCGGACCGCCGGCCGGAAGGTTATTGGCCTTGTTGGCGGGCCAGCCGAACGTTCCATTGATGAAGAGATCGTCGGTTTGGCTGTCGAAGAACTCGACGTCCGCCGCCTGTTGCCCGATCCTGATGCTGAGCGCATTGCTGTAGAAGCTTTGCTCGAAATAGGCGTTGTAGAGGCGTGCCTCGGGCAGCGCCTCGATCTCGCTGATGGTGGCGAGGTTGTGGACGTAGTTGCGCGACAATCCGCGGCCGTAGATGCCGAGCGCATTGACGTAGAACCTGCCGCCGGTCCAGCCGGCTAGTTTCTCCAGATCGCCGTCGGCCGAGAGGTCAAAGCGGCCGAAATGGATGGCGCCGCGGCGCGATCCTCCCGAGACATTTGTAATGTTGTCGCCGATCCAGATTGCGCCGAAATTCAGTCCCTTGGAGGCAAGCCCGTCATGCCATTCATTGTACCATTTTGGCGCGAGCCATTCGGCGGCGGATTCATCCTTGGCGCCGGCGGACGCGCCTGAACTTGCCATGGCGGCTGCAAGAT
The DNA here is from genome assembly GCF_013114835.1 of Bradyrhizobium archetypum. Taxonomy (GTDB): domain Bacteria; phylum Pseudomonadota; class Alphaproteobacteria; order Rhizobiales; family Xanthobacteraceae; genus Bradyrhizobium; species Bradyrhizobium archetypum. The sequence goes on from NZ_JAAVLW010000002.1 coordinate 80,193, forward strand.
AGGCTGCCGATATCGCCAATCTACGCAACGCGAACATCTGCGGTGATCCCGCCGCTACCTGATGATGCCGACGCGCTTCATGATGAGATAGGCGGCAAGCGAGGAGAGAACGATCAGCAAGGCCGCCCACAGGAAGGCCGTTTCGAGATCGCTGAACGGCAGCCCCTTGGTGTTCATGCCGAAAACGCCGGTGACGAGCGTCGGTGGCAGCAGCAGCGCCGTCAGGATCGAGAGCACTCTGATATTGTCGTTGCCCTGCTCCTCGATCTTCAGATGAAGCTCCTCCTGCAAGAGCCGGCTGCGCTCGCGCATCTCGACAATGGTGTGATCGAGGCCGTCGAGGCGCTGGGCGAGCTTGCCGGCGCGCAGCCGCAGCGCAGGCTTCAGATCGTCGAGATGCTTGTGCTCGAACCGGTGGAGGACGATCCGCAGGCCCGACAACTGCCGATGCAGGCGGCCGCAGGTACGGCGCAGGCGGCCGAGCTCTTGGCGCTGGTCTGCCGTAGAGTCCGACAACACCTTTTCCTCGACGCCGTCAAGGGCCTGTGCCACGCGATCTGCGATGCCGTCCATGGTGTCGGCGACGTGCTCGACGATCGTCTCAAGCAGCGCGGCGGCGCTGTCGACGCGATGGCCCGCCTCGAGCGCGCGCCGGGTGGCGTCGACCGCGCACAGTGCATGATGCCGGCCGCTGACCAGGATCTGCTCGGTCATGACGAACCGGAGATATCCGGTGTCCTCGGTTGCCTCGCCGACGTCGCGCAACAGATCCGAGATCACGCCATAGACGCAGTCCTCGACGGTGTGAAGTTGCTGGTAATTGTCCTTTGAGAGCAGCAGTGCCCGCGCTGGCGCCGGAACTCCGAGGTTGGCCGGCGTCAGCCACTGCAGCGCGCGGGCGTCAGCCAGATTGAAATGCAGCCAGAGCAGCCCATCCTGGGAAAATGGAATGGGCCGGTCGACCGGAAGCGATTCCGGCACGCCGTCCGCATGGATGCGGAATGCCCAGACCAGCCCCGCGATCGGCGATGACCGCGCCGTGCCGTCCCGGGATGGAGAAAGCGCGGCGGCCGGTTGATCCTGCATCGAACACCTTCCGTTTCCGGGCGGCTCGGTAGTGTTCAGAACAGATTCGAGAACAGCACGTACAGGCTTGCCGACAGGCAGATCGCGGCCGGCAGCGTCAGCACCCATGCCATCAGGAGATTGCGAACCGTCGCCATCTGCAGACCAGAGCCGTTGGCCGCCATCGTGCCGGCGACGCCGGAAGACAACACATGGGTGGTGGATACGGGCAGGCCGAACACATCGGCGACGCCGATCGTGGAGGCGGCAACCATCTCAGCGGATGCGCCTTGCGCATAGGTCAGATGCGACTTGCCGATCTTCTCGCCGACGGTGATGACGATCCGCTTCCAGCCGATCATGGTGCCGAGGCCGAGCGCGATCGCGACCGCGATCTTGACCCAGATCGGGATGAACTTGGTCGCGCTGTCGAGCGAGCCCTTATAGGCCTTGAGGGTGTCGACTTCTTCCTTGCTCAGGTCGTTTTCCTTGTCCTTCATCAGGAAGCGGATGGCTTCCGACGTCAGGTACATGTCGTTGCGGGTGTTGCCGACGGCCTCCGCCGGCACCTTGTTCAGCGTACCGTATTTCTGGACCTGATCGCCGACGTCCTTCACCAGCACGGCCAGCGAAGGGTAGGTGCCTTCGCTGATCTTGCGAGCGGAGACGTATTGCGTCACCGCCGGTCGCGGATCGCCGATGATGCTGTGGCCGGCGCCCTTGGCGGCGATCACCTTGGAGGCGGCGTCCGAGGTCTTCTGGAACTGTGCCACCTGGGATTCCGGCAGCGCGCGGTTCAGCGCGTAGGCGGTCGGGACCGTGCCGATCAGGATCAGCATGATCAGGCCCATGCCCTTCTGGCCGTCGTTGGAGCCGTGCGCAAAGCTGACGCCAGTGCAGGTTGCGATCAGGATGCCGCGGATCCACAGCGGCGGAGCCTTGTTGCCTTCGGGCGCGGCGTACAGCGCGGGATTGCGGACGATGAACTTCAATGCCAGCAGCAGGATCGCCGCCATGCAGAAGCCGAACAGTGGCGAGAGCAGCAGCGCGTAGCCGATCTCGGTCGCCTTGCTCCAGTCGACCCCCGAGGTGCCGTCGCGGCCGCGCATCAGCGCATTGGCGATGCCGACGCCGATGATCGAGCCGATCAGCGTGTGCGAAGAGGATGCCGGCAGGCCGAAATACCAGGTGCCGAGATTCCACATGATGGCGGCGATCAGCAGCGCGAACACCATCGCGAAGCCGGCGCTGCTTCCGACCTGCAGGATCAATTCCACCGGCAATAGCGAGACGATGCCGAACGCAACCGCGCCGGAAGAGAGCAGCACGCCAAGGAAATTGAAGAAGCCCGACCACATCACGGCGAATTCCGCCGGCAGCGAATGGGTGTAGATCACGGTCGCGACCGCATTGGCGGTGTCATGGAAGCCGTTGACGAACTCGAAGCCGAGCGCGATCAGGAGCGCCACGAACAGGAGAATGTAGGGCAGGTAAGTGGTGACGCGCATGCCAGTCGCGTCAATGTCGACGTAGATGCTGTAAGCGACATACAGCATCCCGGCGGCGAGGATGCCGCTGAAAAGGATCAGGGTCAGCGGATTGAAACCCTTGTCGAGGTTCGGTCGCGAAGCCGGCTGGACAGACGGCGCGTCGCCCATCGATGAGTTGAGTGCAAGATCGGTCATTCTGACCCCCGTCAAAAGAATACGATGAGAGGTGGTATTTTTGACCGACGCACTTGAAGGTTAGATGACAGGGTGGCGGTAGCTGGTGGGTCCGACACTGGGAGCGTTGGCGCGGCAACGGCTATGTGCTGGTTATGTCGGCCGCTTCCCCTTGGAATCGTTAGACATCATCGCGAACCTCGGAAAATTTCATCGCAGATGTCGGGAGCCATCCTTTTCATCCGTCTTTGGAACGAAAGCAGCCGTGTGCGCGGCTGCTATTTGACAAAGGAGCGTCGATGAAGGTTACACAGCATCTCTGGTTCGAGAAGGACATGGAGGCCGCGATCGGCTTCTACACCTCGCTGATCAGCGGCTCGTCAATCCAATGGGTCTCGTCGCTGCCTGCCGAGAGCCCGAGCGGCCCCGCCGGCAGCGTCAAGATCGCGGCCTTCAACCTGGGCGACCAGCGCTACATGGCGATCGAGGCGGGTCCTCTCGACCCGTTCAACCACAGTTTTTCGATCATGATCGAATGCGACACGCAGGCCGAGATCGATCGCTTGTGGGATGCCTTGCGAGAGGGCGGCAGGATCGAGCAATGCGGCTGGCTACAGGACCGCTGGGGGCTCTTCTGGCAGATTGCGCCCAAACGGCTCGTCGAATTAATGAACGATCCCGATCCCGCCAAAGCCAAGCGCGTTTCGGAGGCCATGCTGAAGATGGTCAAGTTCAATATTGCGGAATTGGAGGCCGTGGCGAGCGGGTAGAAACGCCAGCGCGGTCCGTGCAGTGCAGTGCACCGTCAGGAGGCACTGGATGACGTGGGTCGCGCGCTGCACGGCGCCGGGGCTGGAGGTAGGGAACCGCGCAGCGCGTCGACCATGCGGGAGCGTCGTAGCGTGACAAACGTCCCACATCCCTTGAGAATGCGATTGTGCCCTCTATCAATTAATGGTTGCAAGTGAAATTATCAATTTTTCCCGTGATATTTCACCAGAAATTGCGGCTACCGGATTGGCGGATTTCAGGCCGCACGTGCCGATTTTCGCAGCGCCTCGGCGGCTATTTTGAGATCCTGCACAAAGCGCTGGTATTCCCGCGCCTTGGATTCCGCATCTGGCAATCGCAATAGATAGGACGGGTGTACCGTCACCAGCGCCTGTGTTCCGTCATCGAGACCGATCGTGCGACCGCGGTTCTTGTTGATCGGGGTAATTTTCCCAAACACGCTTTGCGCCGCAGTGGCGCCCATCGCCACCACCAGGTCGGGTTTGATCGCGGCCAGCTCGCGCTCATACCATTGCCGGCATGCCTTGATTTCCGGCGTGTTCGGCTTCTGGTGCAGGCGGATCTTTCCGCGCGGCACGAACTTGAAATGCTTCACCGCGTTGGTGACGTAGACCTTGCGGCGGTCGATGCCGGCTTCTTCCAGCGCACGGTCGAGCATTTGTCCCGCCGGACCGACGAAGGGTTTTCCGGCGATGTCTTCCTTGTCGCCGGGCTGCTCGCCAACCAACATGATCCGCGCCGTTTGCCGGCCTTCGCCGAACACGGTCTGGGTCGCATGCTTGTAGAGATGGCAGGCGCGGCAATCGGCGGCTTCCTCGCGCAGTGTCTCGATATCGTCGGCTTGTTTGCGGGGCATTTCGTTTGCCTTGTCGCTGGCTCCGATCGGTTCCCGCCGTTTCTGCGGTTCTGTCGCCGCATTTACGATCATCGCGCTGGCGGTACGTCCGGTACATTCGAGCAGGGGGTTAATCGATGAAGCCTCTGGTGGGTTCCGCCAGTATTTCCGCGGCATCTCGTTCCGCATCGCCTGCACTTTCAGCCGGGCTGGATTGAAAATGCAGGCGCAGTAGCGCCGCCAGGTTTCCTCCAGCCGGTCCGGGGGCGGGGCTTCGCCCGTGGCGACGCCCGGCGTGATCGAGACGATGTAGCCATCCCAATGCGCGCAGACGTCAGGCGTCAGGATCGACCAGGGCATGTCGGCGAAACGGCGCGCAAAGAACGGCGCGGCCAGTTCGACGATGTGGTGCTCCGGCTCGAACCAGGCAACGAAGTGCGATTTCTGCTCGCGGCCGACTTCGCGAAAGCGGACCAAGGCGTGCATCCTGTGCTCGTCGCAGCGCGCCGCTTTTGCCATGGCGGTAGCCTCAGCCACGTCGGGATCGGTGGCGATCGCGAGCAGGTCGTGGTTTTGCCGCAGCCGCCACAGCAGGCGATAGAGCAGGGCGAACCGCTCCCGGTTGCGGTGCAGGATCGCGATTTCAGCCAGTTCGATGAATTTGGCCGGTACGTTGAACGTGCCATGGGGCGGTTCAAGCGGCAGATTCGTGGGCTCGAACAGTTCGGGCGCATCGTCCGCCACGCGCCAGGTCACGTCGGACGGTTTGACATCGTTCAGCGCCAGTGCGCGGGCCGCTGTGCGCCAGCCGTCGAAATCGGTTTCGCTGTTGAGGGTGATGATGCGCATGTCATACTCTTCGTTCTCGTTTTCAAAATCCAGCCATTCGAATCCCTTTGATTCCACTCATGAATCCACAAAGTGTCGATCTCGATTGACTCTGCCGGTGCTGTTAGCTTTATATTAGAACATACCATGAACAAATGGGCCAGCCGCGAGTTCACTTAGGGAAGAAGCGGCAAAGGCCAAATCCTGAAGGAGCGGCGCATGAGCACCGCACGCATGAGCACGCTTGCGACTTTGCGCGGGAGCATCGAGCGCCTGGAGCAGGGCGGTGCGCATGACCTTAACAAGGTCACACTCGGCCATGACGCAGCGGATTCTGTGTTGCAAGGCGGGCTTGCGCTATCAGCGGTGCATGAAGTGTTCGCCGAAGGCCACCAGAGCGCATCGGCAACCGGCTTCATCGCAGGCCTCGCGGGGAGGGTATCGCCGCGCCGGCCGCTGGTCTGGGTACGGCAGGATTTTTCGGCAATTGAATCCGGCGCGCTGTCGATCAGCGGACTATGCGAATTGGGTCTTGATCCGCGGCTGCTCGTGACCGTGCGCGCACCCGATACCGATGCAGCGCTGCGGACCGCCGCCGACGCGCTGGCCTGCGATGCGCTCGGTGCCGTCGTGCTCGAAGTCTGGGGCCAGGCGCGCCAACTCGATCTCGTCGCCAGCCGCAAGCTCACACTGGCCGCTGCAGCCTTCGGCGTCACCGCATTGCTATTGCGGATGGCGGCGGAGCCGCGGCCTTCGACGGCGGAGACAAGATGGATCGTCCGCGCGGCGCATTCGCCGCCTTCAGCTCCATGGAATGCATGGGGCGCGCCAGTGTTCGACGCGCAGCTCGTTCGTAACCGTCATGGCCCGGTCGGCCGTTGGATCATGGAATGGAATTGCGATGAGTGCCTATTCAGTGAACCGGCGTCGCATCCTCAGCCTGTGGCTGCCACGCCTGCCCATCGACCGCATCACGCGGCGGCTTATGCAGGTCAGCGCCGCGCAAGCTGACGCGCAAAGACTGGACGGGCTCCCTCTCCCGCTTGCAGGGGAGGATTGGGATGGGAGTGTCGGCGCAAATGACACTGTTCGTGTGGAGAGAGCCCCCACCCGCATCACATCTTGCGATGCGATGCGACCTCCCCCGCAAGCGGGGGAGGTGAAACAAGTCTTCCCCTCCGTCGTCGTCGCCAAGCAGCACAACGCCATCCTGATCCATTCGCTCGATGAGGCCGCCGTTCGCGCCGGCCTCTCGATCGGCCTGCCGCTCGCCAATGCCCGCGCGATCTGCCCCGAGCTGACGGTGTACGACGCGGACGAAGTCGCCGATCGCAAGACGCTCGAGGACATCGCCGACTGGTGCGACCGCTTCACGCCGCTGGTGGCGCTCGATCCGCCGTATGGGCTCTATCTCGACATCACCGGCTGCGCCCATCTGTTCGGCGGCGAGCGCGCGCTGCTGCAGATCGTGAGCGGCGCGCTCGGCCGCCGCGGCTTCGCGGTCAGCGCCGCGATTGCCCCCACCGCGATCTGCGCCCGCACGCTGACGCGCCACGCCTCCGGAAAGATCGTCGCCGATGGCGGGGAGGCGGAAGCGGTCAGCCCATTGCCGGTATCGGCACTCGGCGCGGATGATGCCATCACCGCCGGCCTGCGCCGCGCCGGGCTAAAGACCATCGGTGACGTCGCCTCGCGAGGTCACCACGAAATCACCGCGCGGTTCGGCGCGTCCTTCACGGCACTGTTGCAGCAGGCGCTGGGGCAGGGCGATGGCCCGATCAGTCCGCGAAAGCCGCTGCCGGATTACATCGTCGAAAAGCGCTTTCCCGATCCGGTCGCCACCGATACCGTAATCGCGCTCAATCTGTCCGCGCTCGCCCACATGCTGGTCACGGCGATGGACAAGCAGGGCAAGGGCGCACGAAAGCTGGAAGCAAGTTTTTTCCGCACCGACGGCGCGGTGCGCACGATTACGGTCGAGGCCGGACGCCCGGTAACGAAGCCGGAAGTGATCGACCGTCTGTTTCGCGAGCGGCTAGAGGCGCTGAGCGATCCCCTCGACCCCGGCTTCGGCTTCGATCTAATCAGACTCTCCGCCAGCCGCACCGAAATCGTGGTGCAGCAGCAGCGCGACCTCGACGCCAACGTCCATGATAATGACGAGCTGTCCGCGCTGATCGACCGCATTGCTGCGCGCATCGGCGGAAAACGCGTCGTCGTGCATCTGCCCGAGGATACCCACATCCCTGAAAGCGCCGTGCAGGCGGTGGCGGCGCAGCATCATCTAGCGGCCGCCGCGCAGGCCGCATGGCCCGAGCGTATCGAGGGCGAGCCGCCGCTGCGCCCGTTGCGGCTGTTCGATAAGCCGGAGCCGATCAAGGTGCCGTTCGCAACCGTGCCCGACGGCCCGCCGCACCAGTTCACCTGGCGCCGCGTCACCCACGCGGTGGTGCGGGTGGAGGGTCCCGAACGCATCGCGATGGAATGGTGGAAACAAAACGGCGACGGCCCGACGCGGGATTACTTCCGCATCGAGGATGAAGCGGGCCTGCGCTTCTGGATCTTTCGCGATGGGCTCTATGACGGCGAACCGGCGGAGGCGGAAGACGAAGCCGTTCCGCCCCGATGGTTCGTGCACGGGCTGTTCGCATGAACGCCCCGGTGACCATTCCCGGTTATGCCGAGATCGGCATCACCACCAATTTCTCGTTTCTGCGTGGCGGCTCCGATCCGCGCGCCTATGTGCATCAGGCAAGCGAACTCGGTATCCCTGCGATCGGCATCGCCGACCACAACACGCTGGCCGGCGTGGTGCGCGCCTACAAGGAGCTCGACAATCCCGAGGTCAAGCACGAGCCAAAGCTCCTGATCGGGGCGCGGATCGTCTTCATCGACGGCACGCCCGACATCCTGGTCTATCCGCGCGACCGCGCCGCTTACGGCCGGCTCTGCCAATTGCTGACCCGTGGCAAGCGCGGTGACGACATCACGCGGATCGAGAAGGGCGAGTGCCATCTGAGGTTCGCTGATCTCCTTGATTTCACCGAGGGTCAGCTTCTGGTGCTTTCCCTGCCGCACCGCTTCGACGCGGAAGGCGCGCAGAAAATTCTCGAACGCCTGAAAAATTCCAAGGCTGATGGCGTCTGGCTCGCCGCAAGTCTGCTTTACCGCGGCGACGACCGGCGTCGCCTCTCGCGGCTGCATCGCATCGCGCTAACAGCAAAAATCCCGCTGCTTGCGACCAATGAGGTGCTGTACCACCATCCCGCCCGCCGCCGGCTGCAGGACGTGCTGACCTGCATCCGGGAGAAGACCACCATCGATGCGATCGGCCGGCGGCTCGAGGCCAATGCCGAGCGCTACCTGAAGCCGGCCCATGAAATGGCGCGGCTGTTTCGCGATTTGCCTGAGGCAATCACCGAAACCATGCGCTTTGCTTCTCGCATTTCATTTTCGCTCGACCAGCTCAAATACCAGTATCCGGACGAGCCGGTGCCGCCGGGCAAGACCGCGCAGGAGCACCTCGAAGACCTCACCTGGGCCGGCGTCGACAAATATTTCGGCGGCGTGATCAGCGAGACGCTGCGCGCCACCTTGCGCAAGGAGCTCGATCTGATCGCCGAATTGAAATACGCGCATTACTTCCTGACCGTGCACGATATCGTCCACTACGCGCGCAGCCAGCACATCCTCTGCCAGGGGCGGGGCTCGGCGGCGAACTCCGCCGTCTGCTACGTGCTCGGCATCACCTCGGTCGATCCGACCAAGGTCGATCTGTTGTTCGAACGCTTCATCTCCAAGGAACGGCTGGAGCCGCCCGATATCGACGTCGATTTCGAGCATTCGCGGCGCGAGGAGGTGATGCAATATGTCTACCGCCGCTACGGCCGCCATCGCGCCGCGATCATTGCCACCGTCATCCATTACCGTCCGCGCAGCGCGATCCGCGATGTCGGCAAGGCTCTGGGGCTGACGGAAGACGTCACCGCGGCGCTCGCCGATACCGTGTGGGGAAGCTGGGGCAAGGGCCTCAACGAGATGCAGATCCGCCAGGCCGGGCTCGATCCGCAAAATGCAATGGTCGAGCTCGCCGTCGAACTGGCCACCGAATTGATCGAATTCCCCCGCCATCTGTCGCAGCATGTCGGCGGCTATGTGCTGACGCAGGATCGGCTCGACACCTATGTGCCGATCGGCAACGCAGCGATGGACGATCGCACCTTCATCGAATGGGACAAGGACGACGTCGATGCGCTCAGTATGATGAAGGTCGACGTGCTGGCGCTGGGCATGCTGACCTGCATCCGCAAATGCTTCGACCTGATCGCCGACCACAAGGGCGAGCGCTGGGAGCTCGCCACCGTCCCGCAGGATGAGAAACCGGTTTACGACATGCTGTGTCGCGGGGAATCGCTCGGCGTGTTCCAGGTCGAAAGCCGCGCGCAAATGAACATGCTGCCGCGGCTGAAGCCGCGCACCTTCTACGATCTCGTCATTGAAGTGGCGATCGTGCGTCCCGGCCCGATCCAGGGCGACATGGTGCATCCGTATCTGCGGCGGCGGAACGGCCAGGAAAAGGTCAGCTACCCGTCGCCGGCGCCCGACCAGGGCCCGGCCGATGAATTGTATCGCGTGCTGCACAAGACGCTCGGCGTGCCCCTGTTCCAGGAACAGGCGATGCGGATCGCAATCGAGGCGGCCAAGTTCACATCCGAAGAGGCCAACGGCCTGCGCCGTTCGATGGCGACGTTCCGCAACCTCGGTACCATCGGCACGTACGAGAGCAAGCTGATCGGCAACATGGTCGCGCGCGGCTACGATCCTGAATTCGCCAAAAGCTGCTTTGACCAGATCAAGGGGTTTGGCTCTTACGGCTTTCCGGAAAGCCACGCCGCAAGCTTTGCGCAACTCGTCTATATCTCGTCATGGCTGAAACATTGGCATCCCGACGCCTTCTGCTGCGGCCTGCTCAATTCGCAACCGATGGGCTTCTATGCCCCAGCGCAGATCGTCGGCGACGCCCGCAAGAACGGCGTCGAGGTCCGCGAGATCGACGTGTCCTTTAGCTTTGCCCAGAACACGCTGGAGGAGGGTGAGGGGAAGTACTGCGCCGTGCGCCTCGGCTTCCGCCAGATCGACGGCTTTCACTGGCTCGATGAGGATGAGGAGCGGTTGAAAGGAATGCAGATATCGTTTCGGGATGCGTTAAAGCCAGAAGTCTCCTTGGCCAGCCGCACGGGGACAGTGCTCCCTCTCCCGCTTGCGGGGGAGGGTTGGGGTGGGGGTGCCTCCACGAGTCACGCGGCTCGTATGGAGAGAGCCCCCACCCGGATCGCATCTATCGATGCGATCCGACCTCCCCCGCAAGCGGGAGAGGTGAGGGGTGCCCGTGGATCAGCCACTGTGGAAACAAAAGACTGGGCCGATCGCATCGTCGCCGCGCGCAACCGCCGTCCCTTCACCTCGCTGGAGGAGTTCGCGCGCGACACCGGCCTGCCCAAGCGCGCGCTGATCCTGCTCGCCGACGCCGACGCCTTCCGCTCGATCGGGCTCGACCGCCGCGCGGCGCTGTGGGCGGTGCGGCGGCTGCCCGACGACGTGCCGCTGCCGCTGTTTCAGGCCGCGGTCGCCCGCGAGCAGCCCGACGAGAATGCCAAGCCGCTGCCGGAGATGCCGCTGCCGGAGCAGGTGGTCGCCGACTACCAGACAGTCCGGCTATCGCTGAAGGGCCACCCGATGGAATTCTTGCGCGAGCGGTTTACCAAAGAGCGCGTCGTCGCCTGCAGGGACGTCAACCATAAGAACGAGAAGCGCCGCGTCCGCTGTGCCGGCGTGGTGCTGGTGCGGCAGCGTCCGGGCAGCGCCAAGGGCGTCGTCTTCATGACTCTGGAGGACGAGACCGGCATCGCTAATATCGTGGTGTGGCCCAAGGTGATGGAGCAGTACCGGAAAGAGGTGATGGGCGCGCGCCTAATCCTGGTCGAGGGCTATATCCAGAGCAGCCCGGAGAACGTGACGCATCTGGTGGCGCAACGGATGTTCGACCGCTCCCACGACCTGATCGGCCTCGCCAATGAGGCGCTGAGCCGCAAGCATCCGGTGCCCGCAGGGCCTGCGCTGGCCGAGCCGCTCAACGATGATCGCCGCGATCATATTGAGACGCCCGCACAGAAAATCCGCCACCCGCGCGACGTCCGGATATTGCCGCCGTCACGGGATTTTCATTAGAGCGTTTTCAAGCGAAGTGGACACCGGTTCGCGTCAAGAAAATGCGTCAAAACAAGAATCTAGAGCCCGCCGATCCCTTGCTTTCGGCCTACCAGTAGATCAATCCACTTGTCGCCGTTCCGGCTCCACTTCTCGTAAACATAGCTGCGAACCGCTGCTTTTCGGCGCAATGCGCAGCCAGAGCATCGTAGAACTTTGCCTCCATGAAAGGGACGTGTTCCTTGCTGGCGGATGCCGCATCAGCAGTCGCTGATATCAGCGCACTGATCTGGCGTATCAGCAGATCGTCTGTCGATAGCTGCATAACCTCCTCCTCCGATCACGCTTCAGACCAGATGAGATTCCTGATTTCGGTTTACCGCAAGTCAGAAAACCAGCGGAACCGTAGAGGCTGGCCGCGACAGATTGCCCGCGCCTCACTGAGCGTTACGGAGAAAGGGTCAATCTCCGGCTCTCCTGCACGACGGCGCAAAGTTTCAGGAGAGGCTGGTGTTACCGCGGGCTGCCGGCGATCGGCGCGCTCGATGCTCTGCTCGTGATCGCAGCCTGCGTGCGGTATTGCGGCAGATGATGCTCGAGCGAGTAAAACACGCACAGCGCCAGGCTGGACCAGACCGCCAGGCTGAAATAAAGCGCCATCCAGGTCATCTCTTCCTTCCATTCGGCGATATCATGCGTCACGACCCAGCGCGTGCTGACATCGCGCAGGCCCTCGCGCGGCGTCAGACGCTTGTCTCCATCAGCATCTCCGGTCCGCCAGCGCTTGAAATACATCGGGACGTCGATCGTCATGAGAAATGCCAGAAAGCATGCAATGCCCCCGATGGCGACGATGAGGATTACGCGAACGACACCGTTGAATTCCGGAAGCAGGCGGCAAAGCGCGACGCCGATGGCGAAGAAGGCAACTGCCCACAGCGAATTCTCGATCGCATTGCCGAGATAGTTTCGGGTCAGCACCGCATACCATGACAGACATTCCGCGATCAGGATCAGCGGCACGATTATCCACGCAACGTTCAGGACCGTATCCGCGCCGGTCATCGTGCCGAGATGGTGGAGGATGATCGCCCACTGGACGACGAAGCAGACCTCGGCAACGGTCGCCACGGAACGTCCGACCATGACGCTCGACAGCCAGGTGTCGACCAAGCAGATCCGCTGCACATCCGCGCGTGGCAGAAACGACCTGAAGGCGCAGCCGAACACATAGGCCGCGCAGAACAGCAGCATGATTCCGATACTGGATGCGCCGCTGCTGCCAGCATTGCCGGACTGGACGGGAAGCTCGCGGTACAGCACGAACCAGGCGGCGATATTGACGCCGCTCACCACCGTCAACAGGCCCCACCACCAGGACACGGGATTCGACCAGGCCAGGGAACCTGACCGCGCCTGCCATTCCAAGCTCATCCGCCGCTCCGCCGTAATCGAACTGACATCTGACTGTAATAATACAGTCATACGTCAAGGCCAATCACGACAAGAGTAGGGCGGCGGACAAGGGGATTATGACAGCCGGGCCGATTGAGCCCATTGAGCCCGCGACTTCAGAGGTACAGGCGATTAAGCGAGGCCTTGCCGCGAATTCGTCATGCCCGGGCTCGTCCCGGCCATCACGACAAAATAAAGCCAACTCAGAGCGGTCAGACTCTCAAGACAAGAACTTCACGCCATAGGTCTTGCCGCGGCGCCAGACTACTTCGCACGATTGGCGCGTCGAGTGTTCGGGCACCAGCGCCAATTCAAAACTGTCCCTGACATCGAACGCCGCGTCAGTCGCGATCTTGGCCCCGCCGGGCGAGACGTCCAGCACGACGCATTCGATCTTGGTCATCCCATTGTCGATCGTCATCCATGTTGGCCGTTTGCGCAGTTGGCGACGTGGTTCGCGCTGCACTTTTGTCCTTTGCTCGTCGACAATCATCGTGGTCATCCGTCATTAGACCCAGTCGGCCGGGTCATCGAAGCGGGCGCCACTGTGAAGGTAACTTCGTAAAGTTCCCTTAGCTTTTCGATTCAAATTGACCGGTTTAGGTCGCGAGTTGCAAGCCGAGTTCGCGCAACCAGCCGCGGCTGGCAGCGCGTTGGGGAAATCCATTACTGTTTTCGCGACCGCAGCAAACCGGCGCGGCATGCGCACGCGCAAAGCGAGTTTCAACCATGCCGAAAAACGCCTAGTGTTGATGTCAGCCGGGCAACGCCAGGGAAGGCCCGGCGCAACATAATCAATACCCCTTGGGGAGGAAGACATGCGTCAGAATACTTTGGCGATCCTTGCAGCGTGCGCGGCCGTGGCGTTCTACGGCGCGGCTCGTGCCCAACAGCCAGCAGCCACGCCGGCGACGGTGCCGGACCAGATGCCGTTCGACATCCCTATGGAAATTCGATCACCGCCGATCGCGCTGCCGACGTCGTGAAGGCGGTCGTCGCCGAAGCGACGAAATCTCCCCGCAACTGGAAGCTCGCGATCTCCGTCGTCGATACACATGGCGATCTGGTTTATTTCTACAAGATGGACAACACGCAGCAGGCGTCGGTGACGATCTCGCAGAACAAAGCCCGCACCGCGGCGCGCTATCGGCGCCCGACGCAGATCTTCAACAACGCGATGCAGACGCCTGCGGGAGCCTATATCGCCACGCTGGAGGCGCCTTCCCCGGCCGCATCTCCCGGCGGCTTCCCGCTTGTCGAGGGCGGCAAGATCATCGGCGCGGTCGGTTGCAGCGGCGCGACCGGCGACCAGGATGGTGTGGCATGCAAGGCCGGCGCTGATACGATCAAGTAGGCGAGGCCGCGTGCTCTCTCCGTCATTCCGGGGCGCGCGAAGCGCGAACCCGGAATCTTGAGCCGCATCTCAGCCGTGAAATGGATTCCGGCTTCAGCCCTGCGGGCTGTTTGACGGCACCCCGTCGTCAAAAATTCACCCGGTTCGAGATCGCGCCGTCGACGACGAGGTTTGAGCCGGTGGTGAACGAGGACGCGGGGCTTGCCAGGAACACGGCCGCATTGGCGATTTCCTGCGGCGTTGCCATCCGGCCGGTCGGGTTGCGCGCCAGCGCATCCTGGTAGCGTTTCGGCATGTCCTGCTCGACCATGTTCCAGATGCCGCCCTTGAAATAGACCGTGCCCGGCGACACTACGTTGACGCGGATTTTCTTGCCCGCATGTTGCCGCGCCAGCCCCTTGGCCATGTGGATCAGTGCCGCCTTGATCGGGCCGTATGAGCTGGCCGCGTCGGCCTGTGCGGCGGAAACCGATGAGATGATAATGAACGCCGCATCGCCGGTTTTGCCGCCGCTGGCCTCGAGGAAGGGCTGCGCGGCCTCGAACGCGTTGACGGCGCCGAGCACGTCGAGCCGAAAGTTTTGCTCCCAGGAGGCAGGATCGAACCCTTGCGCCATCGCGCCGGCATTGGAAAACACCATGTCGATGCTGCCGAGCTCGCGGGCCGCGTCCACTATCCAGGATTTCAGCGCGGCCGGGTCGGTGATGTCGACCGATGAGCCGGCGGCGCGCGCGCCAAGCGCTTTCAGCTCGCTAACGGTGCCCGCGACCTGATCGGCGTTGCGGGCGCAGACGGCAATACCCGAGCCTTCACCGGCAAGCGTTTCCGCAATCGCCCGCCCGATACCGCGCGTGCCGCCGAGCACGACGGCGTTTCTGCCTTTCAAGCCCAAATCCATTTTTTGTTTTTCCTTGTTGGTCCGCAGTGCATTGTAGCGGTGAAGGTAACGCGTGAGAAAGCTCAAAGTGCGAAGGGCGCTGCGTAGGTTAGGCAAGGGCGCGATAGCGCCGTACCCACCATCCATCCGCCCACGCTGCCGGATGGGTAGGCACGCGATCGCTTTGCCCATACGCTCGGACGCCACGCGTCGCGAGATCGCAAAACTGTATCCAGCGTCATTGCGAGCGCAGCGAAGCAATCCATCGATCCCCGCGCCGAGACATGGATTGCTTCGCTGCGCTCGCAAGGACGCGGATGGGCCGCAGCGTGTCGGATCTAGGCGGCGCGGAGGGAGAGATTACCTACTCCGGAGCAGCCCCCACGGGCGGGCCTCCGGGTGGGCTGTGCAGGAAGGTGATCGTCGCGTAGGCGCCTACCCACGAACCGAACGCGGCGAAGGCAACATACATCCAGTTCTCGGTGTAGCTGATGACGGCGTAGGAGGAAAGCAGATACCAGACGCTGCTCCAGGTCGCCGCCGGCACGCGCTTGCGTGCGACCACCGCCGAGGTGAACATGACATAGACCGCATCCGTTGCCGCGGTCGCAAGGAAAACGGCTCCCGCCGTCAAGGGATCGATGGCGGCCATTGCAACTCCTTCCGTGGGCGAGGACGTAGCCCGCATGAAGCGAAGCGCAATCCGGGAGCGGCCTGTCCGCTTGCGAGATCGTGCTCGGATTTCGCTTGCGCTCCATCCGGGTACGTTGCGTGCGATTGAAAAGGAAACGTTACGGAAGCGACACGCCGATGCAAAGCCCCCGCGAAATCCTTTCTGATATCTGGACCTCTGCCGGCGGCGAGGCGTCCGCGCCCGACGCGCTGATGCTCACCGGCGCGGAGCCGCAATTGCCGTCCTCGTTTCGCGTTGCTGCCGCCGCGCAGGTCAGCATTGCCGCCAGCGCGCTCGCCGCGGCCGAGATCTGGAAAATGCGCAGCGGCGAGGCGCAAGAGGTTGCGGTTGACATGCGCCATGCCGTGGTCGAATGCCGGAGCGAGCGTTACCTTCGCGTCGACGGCAAGCCGCCGCCGCCGGCCTGGGATGCGATCGCTGGCGTTTACAAGACCCGCGATGGCTTCGTGCGGCTGCACACCAATTTTCCGCATCACCGCGACGCCGTCTGCAAGGTGCTGAACTGCGAGCCGGAGCGCGAGGCGGTTCAGGCCGCGCTGATGCAATGGGATGGCGAGGCGTTCGAGACCGCGGCCTATGCGAGCGGCGCCGTCGTCGCCTTCATGCGCTCCCATGCCGAATGGTCGGAGACACTGCACGCCAAGGCGCTCGCCGGATTACCGCTGGTCTCGATCACGAAGATCGGCGAGGCCGCATCAAAGCCGTGGCCCGCGGGCGAGCGGCCGCTCGCCGGCATCCGCGTGCTCGATCTGTCGCGGGTGATCGCGGGTCCCGTCGCGGGGCGAACGCTTGCCGCGCATGGCGCCGACGTGCTGCTGATCTCCGGCCCCGAGCTGCCGGCGATCCCGTGGCTGACCATCGATACCGGGCGCGGCAAGCTGACGAGCTTTGTCGAACTGAAGGACGAGCAGGGGCGAGCGACCTTGCGCGGCCTGCTAAGGGAGGCGGATATTTTCTCGCAAGGCTACCGGCCGTATGCGATCGCCGGCCTCGGCTTCGCGCCGGAAGATGCGGCGCGCATCAATCCCGGCATCATTTATGTCACGTTGTCGGCCTATGGTGCCGCTGGTCCGTGGGCGGAGCGGCGCGGCTTCGACTCGCTGGTGCAGACCGCGACCGGTTTCAACCATGCCGAGGGGCAGGCCGCCGGCATCGGTGGACCGAAGGAATTGCCGGCGCAGATGCTTGACCACGCCACCGGTTACTTCATGGCGTTCGGCGCCATGATGGCCAAGGCACGGCAAGCGCGTGAAGGCGGCAGTTGGCACGTCCAGGTGTCGCTGGCGCAGACCGGACGCTGGCTGTGGAATCTCGGCCGGGTCATGGGCGGGCTCGGCACCCGTGATCTTACGGGGGAGGCGGTGATGCCGTTCATTGAGGAAGTCGATTCAGGTTTTGGTGCGCTGGGGGTGGTCCGGCATTCCGCGATTTTGTCGAAAACGCCGGCATTTTGGGCCCGTCCGGCCATGCCGCTCGGCACCCATCCGCCGCAATGGCCGGTGCGCGAATGAGGCGGTCGGCCCCGATCAACTCCGGTTCGCCAAACTTTAACCTCGCCGCCAGGCCGATTTTCGATTTTTAGGTTGTCTAAAAGGTCAATTGGGCACTATTAGCGGGTAAGTGAGACAAATCGTCGCTGAGTGGTTCCGGGCCCGGATGCTGAACGTGTTTTCCAAGCAATTGCAGATGGTTACCCGGAGGCGGCTGGCGTTGGTCGCCGGCCTGTTGACCGTCATCGGCGCGGGCGCTTATGGCTACGCCCAGATCGGCGGTCCCAAGCGCGGGCATTCGGAAATCTCGAGCCAGTCGCGCAAGGGGCTGCAGCGCTACACGCCGAGCGCAGCTGAATGGGCCAGTCTGACCATTCAACCCGTCACCGAACGCGGCTTCCGCGCCGAACACGTCACCGAAGGCAAGATCGCAATCGACGAAGATCGTTCGACGCCGGTGTTCTCGCCTTACGCGGGACGCGTCACCAGGCTACTGGCCAAACCGGGCGACACTGTCGTCAAGGGCCAGCCGCTGTTCGTGATCGAGGCCGCCGACAACATTCAGGCGCAAAACGACTTCATTGCCGCGATGAGCGCGATGAACAAGGCGAAATCCGCGCTTGAGCTGGCCGAGTTGCAGGGACAACGCGCCAAGGATCTGTTCGAGGGCAAGGCGGTTCCGCTGAAGGATTATCAGCAGAGCCAGGCAACGCTGATCCAGGCGCAGAACGACATGCGCGCTGCGCAGACGGCGATGGAAGCGGCGCGCAACAAGCTGCGCATTCTCGGCCTCACCGATGAAGATATCGCGACCTTTCAGGAAAAGGGCCGCATCAATCCCGAGACCACCATCTTCGCGCCGATCGGCGGCACCGTCGTCCAGCGCAAGATCGGCCCCGGCCAGTTTATCAATGCCGGCGCCAGCGATCCCGTCTACGTGATCGGCGATCTCTCCACCGTCTGGCTGACGGCCTTTGTCCGCGAGAGCGATTGCGCCAACGTCGCGGTCGGGCAGGACGTGACCTTCAACGTGCTGGCGTTGCCGGGCCGCTCGCTTTCGGCGCGGATCAATTACGTCGCCACCGCGATCGATCCGGCGACGCGGCGGCTGCTGGTCCGCGCCACCATCGACAACAAGAACGGCACGCTGAAGCCGGAGATGTTCGCCAATGTGACGATCTATTCGGCTGGCGACCGTCCGGCGGTCGGTGTGCCGAAACAGGCGCTGATCTACGAAGGCGACCAGGTTCGCATCTGGGTCGCGCATGCGGACAAGACCATTGAACTGCGTCAGATCAAGCCCGGCCTAACCAATGGCGATCTCGTCGAGGTGGTCGGCAATTTGAAGCCCGGCGAGCAGATCGTCACCAAGGGCGCCCTATTCATCGACCGGGCCGCATCCGGTAGCTGATGCCTCGCTCATTGAAAGCTTCGATCTGAATGGATCGCCTGGTCGCCCTAGCAATCAGCCGCCGTTATTTGATGGTCGGCATGTTCGTCGCGGTGCTGGTCGGCGGCCTGATCGCGTTCAAGCAGCTCAACATCGAGGCCTATCCCGATCCGACCCCGCCGATGGTCGACATCGTGACGCAAAGCCCGGGCCTGTCGTCGGAGGAGATCGAACGCTACATCACGATCCCGATCGAGACCCAGGTTGCCGGCATCAAGAACCTGCGCACCATCCGCACCATCTCGCTGTACGGCCTGTCCGACGTCAAACTGCAATTCTCCTTCGACTACACCTATGAAGAGGCGCTGCAGCAGGTCCTGAACCGCCTGGCGCAACTGCCGCCGCTGCCGGGCAATGTGCAGCCGACCATCTCGCCGCTCAGCCCGATCGGTGAGATCTTTCGCTACCGCCTGAAAGGCCCGCCGAATTACAGCGTGCTCGATCTCAAGACGCTGCAGGACTGGGTGCTGCAGCGCCGCTTCCGCGCTGTGCCGGGCGTGATCGACGTCACCGGCTGGGGCGGCAAGACCAAGACCTATGAGCTGCAGGTCGACTTCAACAGACTGGTCGCCAACGGGCTGACGCTGCCGCAGGTGCTGCAGGCCGTCGGCAACGCCAACATCAATGTCGGCGGCAACACCGTCAATATCGGCGCGCAGTCCGCCGTGGTACGCGGCGTCGGCCTGATCCGCTCGATTGACGATCTCAACAACACGATGGTGTCGCAGTCCGGCGGCAATCCGGTGCTGGTGCGCGACATCGCCCAGGTCACAATCGGGGAGAAGCCGCGGCTCGGCATCGCCGGCCTCGACCAGGACGACGACATCGTGCAGGGCATCGTTCTGATGCGGCGCGGCGAGCAGAGTTCGCCGACGATTGCTCGCGTCGAAAAACTGGTTCACGACATCAACAATTCCTCGATCCTGCCGCCGGGCGTGAAAATCGAGCGGATCTACGACCGCAAGGATCTGATCGACCTCACCACCCACACCGTGCTGCACAATATGGTGGTCGGGATCATCCTGATCGTGCTGCTGCAGTGGGTGTTCCTCGGTGACCTCCGCAGCGCGCTGATCGTCGGCGCGACGATCCCGTTCGCGCTGTTTTTCGCCGTCATCATCCTGGTGCTGCGCGGCGAATCCGCCAACCTGCTTTCGGTCGGCGCGATCGATTTCGGCCTGATCGTAGACGCGACCGTGATCATGGTGGAGGCGATCTTCCGGCGGCTGACCCAGACGACGGCGCTGTCGGAAGCCGAGCGGAGCCACATCTCCTTCGAAACCACCATGGGGATGAAGAGCCACGCCATCCTGTCGGCGGCCGCCGATGTGTCGCGCTCGATCTTCTTCGCCGCCGCCATCATCATCGCCGCCTTCCTGCCGCTGTTCACGCTGAGCGGCGTCGAAGGCAATATCTTCGGGCCGATGGCGCGCACCTACGCCTACGCGCTAGCGGGAGGTTTGCTCGCGACGTTCACGATCACTCCGGCGTTGAGCGCGATCATCCTGCCCTCGCATCTGGAGGAAGCCGAGACCTGGATCGTGAAGCAGCTCGACCGGCTGTACGTGCCGGTGCTGAAGTGGGCGATTAGCAACCGCAGGATCGTGCTCACCGGCGCCGCCGGTCTCGTCCTGCTGACCATCGTGTTCGCGCGGATGCTCGGACTGGAATTCCTGCCCAAGCTGGAAGAGGGCAATTTGTGGATCCGCGCCACGCTGCCGCCGACCATCTCGCTGCAGGAAGGCAACGCCTACGTCAACGAGATGCGCCGGATGATCCGCGCGCGGCCCGAGGTGGAATCTGTGGTGTCGCAGCACGGCCGCCCGGACGATGGCACCGACGCCGCCGGCCTCTTCAATGCCGAATTCTTCGCGCCGCTAAAGCCCAGCAGCGAGTGGCCCGGCACCCGCGACAAGGACGAGCTGACAGCGCAACTGCTCGGGCAGTTGCAGGACAAATTCCCGGGCGTCGAATTCAACTTCTCGCAATATCTGCAGGACAACGTCTCGGAGGCGGTGTCGGGCGTCAAGGGCGAGAACTCGATCAAGCTCTACGGCAACGATCTACAAGCGCTGACCGATACGGCCAACAAGATCAAATCCGTGCTCGGCACGGTGGCCGGCGTCACGGATCTCGCCGTGTTCACCTCGCTCGGCCAGCCGACGATCCAGATCGATATCGACCGCGCGCGGGCGGCGCGTTACGGCCTCTCGCCCGGCGATATCAACGCCACCATCAAGGTCGCGGTCGGCGGCGACAGTGCCGGCGATCTCTATGAGCCCGGCAGCGACCGGCATTTCCCGATCATCGTTCGCCTCGCGCCCGAATACCGCAAGAGCGCGGAGGCGATCCATAACCTGCGCATCGGCGTGGCGGGGCAGGGCGGGTCGATCACCCAGATCCCGCTCAGCGAAGTTGCCTCGATCAACCTGATCTCGGGCGCCGCCTATATCTACCGCGAAGGGCAGGAGCGCTATTTGCCGATCAAGTTCTCGGTGCGCAATCGCGACCTCGGCAGCGCGATCCATGAAGCGCAGGACAAGGTCGCCGAGCAGGTCCAGCTTCCGCCGGGATCGCGGATCGAATGGGTCGGCGAGTTCGGCAACCTGAAGGACGCCATCCGGCGGCTGTCGATCGTGGTGCCGATCAGCCTCGCGCTGATCGGCGTATTGTTGTTTTTCAATTTCGGTTCGATGGTCGACACGCTGCTCGCGATGAGCGTGATCCCGATGGCGATCTTCGGCGGCGTGCTCGGATTGCTGATCTCGGACATTCCTTTCAGCGTCTCGGCCGCGATCGGATTTATCGCGCTGTTCGGCATCGCCGTGATGGACGGCATCATCATCCTGTCGCAGTACAATCAGCTAATCGACGAAGGCTACGAGCGGATGCGCGCGGTGATCCGTACCGGCGAGCTGCAATTGCGGCCGGTGCTGATGACTTGCGTGGTGGCGGGCGTCGGACTGCTGCCGGCGGCGATATCGGAAGGGATCGGTTCGCAGGTGCAAAGGCCGCTGGCGATCGTCGTCGTCACCGGCATGATGCTGGCGCCGCTCGTCATCCTGGTGACGCTGCCGGTGCTGATCTCGGTGTTCTCGCGCCGCGCGCGGTTATAGCCGGGTTGACGCGCTCCAGTGACCATCCCTTGATGCCGGCAGGGATAACCGCAGGAGCAAGCCATGCGTATCGAGGAACGCCAGGGATCGTCGGGCGAGCTCGAAAGCTTCCTCGCCGAGAACTGGCGCACCGCATCAGCCCGGCCACGGTCGCGTATCGTCCTGATCGCCGGCGATGTGGCGGCAGCCAAGAGCCCGTCGCGCGATGTGCCGGATTTCACCTGTTCCCGTTCGGCGGCCTGCGCAAGGTCGGCAACTGGCTGCGCGACTACGACCACGACCCGCTCCGGCCTGCGGATCGCGTCGCGGCCTCACCGGTGAGGCTTCAGAACCCGTAAAGCTGCGCCGGATTGTCGACCAGGATCTTCTTGCGGACTGCCGCATCCGGCGCCCACACCGGAAGCTGGTTCAACAGCCGGCCGTCGTCGATCTGGAACAGCGGCGTCACATCGGTGACCTTCTTGTCGGGCGGCGTGACCGAATTCGGATGCGGCCAGTCGGTGCCCCACACGATGCGGTCGGGATTGGCTCCGATCAACGCCTTGGCGAGCGGGACACAGTCGGTGAAGTCGGGGCCGAGTTTCGAGGCGCGGTAGGCACCGGAAATCTTCACATAGGCCTTGCCCGATTTGACGAGATCGACGAGGTCGGCAAAGCCGGGCTGCTCGACGCCAAGCGAGGCCTGCGCGCCGCCGAAATGATCGAACACGACCGGCACCGGCGAAGCCATGACCAGATCCTTGACCGCCGTGATCATCGGCAGATTGGTATAGATCTGGACGTGCCAGCCGCGCGCTTTCATCCGCTCGACGGCGGCCGTAAATCGCGGCCGCGCGACGCTCGGATCATTGACGCCGCCGGTTGCGAGGTTGAGGCGCACGCCGCGAATGCCTGCCTTGCCCATGAGGTCGAGATCGCTGTCGGAAGTCTTGTCATCGATTACGGCAACCCCGCGCGCGGTCGGCCCACGCGCCGCCATGCCGAACAGCGTGGCCGAATTGTCGGTGCCGTAGATCGAGGGCGTGACGATCACCACGCGCTCCATGTGCAGCGCCTTGTGCAGGGCGGTCATTTCCTCGGGCGAGGCCAGCTCGGGCGTATAGACGCGGCCGGAGAAGAACGGAAATTTTTCGGGATCGGGATGGATATGGGTGTGGCAATCGCAGGCGCCCGCGGGCACGTCGAAATTGACCGGCGTCGATGGCTGCGCCGCTTTGGCAGAGGCGGTTCTGTTGTTCATGATTACTCCGGCGGCGATAGAGGCAAGCATCATACTGCGTCGGGTCAGCATTGGCGTTCTCCCTGGATAATGTTGTTGATTGTCGGTGGAGGTACAGGGCGTCAAGCCCGTCAATTCAAGCGTCCTCTCGTCCGGCGCGGAGCGTTGTCTCGCCCGCAGTGAGCGGCAGATTATCGGGAGAAGCGAGCCGCGGAAAGGCTTCCATCATGCAGGGGCCGCTTGGCCACCAATCACCCGGCGCGCTTCCGCGACCAGCTCGGGCAGCGGCCGCGATCCATCCATTCGCAGCACCGGACAGGGTAGTTTCGCGAGCCAGGCCTGATGCTTTGCCTGAGTACGGCTCACGTTGCCCTCCTCATAGCCCGACGCCCATTCGATGAATTGCTCGGTCTCCGCATGCCGCCAGCCGCCGGGCGCCACCGCCTCGGTGCCAAATCGGGTGGCCTCGCGGGCGCGCAGGCGCTGCAATCGTATCTCGCGAGGGGTGGTGAGGAAGATCACCATGTCGAAATTTGGGATCAGCACGTCGCCCCAACCGATTAGCGATCCGCTCAATACCCAGGCGGCGCGCGGCAGGAAGATATCCTGCATCAGCTTCAGGCGCTCGCCGACGTCGCGCTTGTCCCGGTAGGGCGGCTCTGTCGGCAGCCAGAAGTAATCGTCGGTGTCATGATGCGGGACGGCCAGCGCACTGGCGAGGGCGCGGCCGAGGCTGGTGACGCCCGCACCCGATGCCCCCATCACATGTATTCGGCAGCCCTTCATCTGTTCGCTCCGGCTTATCGCTTCGGTAATGCAACCGGTCTATCGAACCCGAAGCTGCCCAAATTTGACTAAATATCCGCCTGCCCGGACTATCCCCCATCCCCGGAATCAATTCATGCGAAAATTTTCACAAAACTTCAAAACCGGTGCGTCGGTCGTTGCCGTGGTCGTCGTGTTGCTCGGCGTCTACAGCTATCGCAAGCTTCAGGCGCTGGCGGCCGATCCTGCAGCCGACAAGGATTGCGGTCCCGCAGTTGGCAGCGGCGAGCAGGCGAAAATCGATCTGGAGCGGATCAAGGCGATTGCGCCGCTCAAGGATGTGAAATGGTCGCAGCTTGGCGGCAGCATCAACGATGCGAGCTGTCTCAACAAGACCGAAATCTACGGCGTGGTCGAGGTTCGCAGCGTCGAGGATATCGCGAAGACGCTGGCCTTTGCGCGCGACAACAAGCTCGCGGTTACCAGCGCCGGCGTGCGCCACAGCATGGGTGGGCACGCCTTCCGCAAGGGCGGTATCATGCTCGACATGCGCGGCTTCAACAAGATCGTGCTCAATGAGCGTTCGCGATCGGTCACAGTACAGCCGGGCGCAACCTGGCACGATATACAGAACGTGCTGCATCCGCGCTTTGCCGTCCGCGCCATGCAGTCGACCGACATCTTCACCGTCGGTGGCTCGATCTCGGTCAATGCCCACGGCATGGACCATCAGGCCGGCGCGCTCGCGAAATCGATCAAGTCAATGAAGGTGATGCTGGCCGATGGCTCGCTTCAGACTGTCTCGGCGGCCGAGAATGCAGACCTGTTCAACCTTGTGGTCGGCGGCTATGGCCTGTTCGGCGTGATCGTCGAGGCCGAGCTCGAAATTGCCGACAATCTGGTCTACCAGACCGGGCGCCGCGTGATGGACTACAAGGAGTTTCCGGCGCTGTTCGCAGGCGAGATCGAGAAGAATGCCGATATCGGACTGATGTACGGTCACCTCTCGACCGCGCCGAGCAGCTTTCTGAAGGAGTTGCTGCTCTATACTTATACCAAGGTGGATGGCAGCGACTTCAAGCGGCAGCCGCTGGGGGAAGTTTCCGGCGTCAGGCTGCGCCGGCTGACGGTCAATCTCTCCAAGCAGGGCCCCCTGTTTCAGGAAATGAAATGGCTGTCGGAAAAGCACATCGAGCACCGCATGGAGAACTGCACCGTGACGCGGGCGCAGGCCATCGGATCGGCGGAGGCCTGCCTCGTCAACCGCAACGACCCGATGCACGATTCGGTGCCCTACTTGCGCAATTCGCTGCCCAACGATACCGACATCCTGCACGAATATTTCATCCCGCGTAGCCAGTTCGTCTCGTTCGTCGACGGCATGCGCAAGGTGCTGACCGACAACAGGACCAATCTGCTGAACGCGTCGGTGCGTGTCGTGCATCAGGAGAACAACTTCCTGACCTATTCGCCGGAGCCGGCGTTCTCGCTGGTGCTCTATATCAACCAGACCACCGATGAAGAGGGCAACCGGCGCATGAAGAAGGCGACGGAAGAACTGATCGACCTCACCATCGCGCACAAGGGCCGGTTTTTCCTGCCCTACCAGCTCCATTATTCGAAGGATCAGCTGCAGCGCTCGTACCCGCAGATCAATGACTTCTTCGCAGCGAAGCGGAAGTACGATCCGGGCGAGCTGTTCACCAACACGTTCTACCAGAGGTACGCGTCATGACGCCTATCGGCCATACCGAGCGTCCATCGCGCGGCAAAGCGAAATGATGATCCTGGGCATCACAAAAAATCGCGCAGCCTCGCGAGTTCAACGACCAGTTCGGCGGAGATGACTCGGGGAATCAACTCGCCCTGCGGGGCAGTATGAATCTCGTAGAGATGACGCTGGCGCAGCGGCAGCTCCAAGAACTTGGTGATACATTCGTCCAAGGTGCCATCAAGGATGGAGTACGGGATGGGCCAAGCAGTATCCTTGACGCGCTCGTTGTTTTTCGAAGGCCACTTTTTTAAAACGGCAGAAGCGGAGAAGTCCGTTTGAAGGTGCTCCCTAAGGATTTGCTTCTCGGTTGGGAATGACAAAGATCTGGCCGGGGTAGATGAGGTTGGGATTGCGGATTTGCTCTCGGTTCGCCTTGTAGATCGTGGCGTAGCGTGTGCCCGCGCCATAGGTGGCCTGGCTGATGCGCCACAGGCTGTCGCCGCGCGATACCGTGGTAGTCGTGATCTTCGGCACTACCACGGTGGAGGCGTTCGTGACGTCGGGGAGGGGGGCGCCTGCGGCATCCGCCACCTTGGACTGCGGTAGGGCGCCGGAGTCTGGCTGTTTGGTCGGTGAGGTCCGCGGGGGCACCGACGCGGTTACCACGGGGTCGGGAGCATTGAACGGCACTTCGGCGCGCCCACGCACTGTACCGGACTTCGAATCCACCTCGTCCAGCCTCACGCGGTAGTTCCCGGGCCCGATGCCTTCATTGACCGTGACGGCAAAGCGTCCGTCCGCTCCCGCCGTCACCGACGCAATGAAGCTGTCGTTCAGATAGAGCCTCACCGGAGCGCCGGAGCGCGCGCGGCCACTCACGTGGAACTTTCCGCCGGCCTCGATCTCGACCGCCTCCACCACCACTGCAGCGGTTTCCTGCTTTGGCTGGGCCGGCTGGGACAACACGACGGTGGGCTTGTTTGGCGTCATCAGCGCCACGACCGGCTGCTCCCTCAGATTCGGCTCGAGCGCCACCGTCACGCTCTGTTTGGACGTGGTCACTCTGCCGTCCGGCTGTTTGGCGCGCAGCGTCAGGTCGTAAGTGCCTGGCGGAAGCAGGGGCGGGACCATGGCGAATTGCCCGGATTGATCCGCGATCACGCGATCATGCAATTCGCCATTGCGCAGCAATTCCACCGTCACGCCCGGCGTCGCGCGTCCCGCGATCACCGCTTCGCCAGTCGGTTCGATGCGGGCGACATCGAACGCCGGATTGCCGTCGCCGCTCTCGGGCGCCGTCGATCCGGCCAGCGCGGCTGCGACCGCGTTTGCCTCGCTCTGCGCGGCTGCAAGCGCCGCCGGACCCTTGGTTCGCTCGTCGGCGACCGGCTTTGGCGCGACACTTGTGCCGCTCCGGTCAACAACGGGCTCGCGCCAGATGTAGTGGACGGCGACCGCCGTCGCGATGCCGCTCGCCATAACAAGCCCGATCACGGGCAGGACCACGCGGTTCATTGATGTCTTGATCATGGTCTTCCCATCGGCCGGAACGTCAGCCCGCCGCCACTATACAGCGATTTCGGTCGAAATGGGTACTCGTTAACCGGGATAGCCCGATCGTCGTGGACAAGGTTGCCGAAGGGCGGGTCAAGCAGTGAGACACGCCGCAAGTACAAAAGGATTAAGCCGTTCCAGGTAGGCCGGTCAGGGGGGCTGGAGCTCTGGTCCATCAAAGCTGCGCGGCGAATCGCCTGGGCGGCAGGCCGCTGCAGCCGCCCGCCTGCTCGGCGTCGAGCACCAATAGCGCCCCGGCCGCGTAAAGACGGCCGACGAAATCGACATCGTCGGAACGCGCGATGGTGACGAAGTTGTTCGATGCAAGAATGCGGCCATTGGCCCTGGCGATCGCAGCCAGCGCCTGGGACGGCGGACCAATGACGGCGATCGACTTGCCGGGGGCCGAGCCGAAGGTCAACGTGGTGACCACCACAAGCCAGCCGCAGATCACGATGGCGATGACGCCGGCGATCCGGCCCAATTCCGTCGCTCTGGCCGGCAAAGACTTGTTAGTAGTCATAGAAATGTTCAATCGCAGCACCCCTGGCCTTGAGGTCACGGTTGATATCCACGAGGCGGTCGATCCTGACCTTCAGGCCCGCCCGGCGAAAGCCGGGCCGCGCATCCAGTTCCAGTGAGAACAACTCGGTCGTGCCATTGATGTCGAGCTTGGCCGCATCGGGTGCAACCACCGTGATGAGGATGTCGTGATTGCCGGCGATTTCGGCAACCCCATAACCCTGATCCAGCAGATCCCGCAGGATATCGGTAAAGGCCTTGTAGCGTGGCGTTTGCACCAGCTGCCATTGGGCGCTGAGCGCACGGATCGGCTTGATGCGAGGTTCCTTCGCCAGCACCTCAGGCGGCAATGTCGCGACCGCGAACATAATGTCGCGCGGCTCGTTGTCATTGCTGGCGTCGAGCGCCTTCTGGATCAGCGAGGCGTAACCGATCTTGACGAAATATTCGGCACCGAGCGCGAACTCGCGCTCCAAACTGCGCAAATTACTCGGTGTCGGGACCGAGATCGCCATCAGTCCGTCGAGCTTCTCCTGGAACGGATATTTGTACCAGGGGATGGTGTAGAGGAACGCGGCATAGTCCTGCAGCACCGCGCGGCCGAATTCATCCTGCGGCGTGCGCTTCTCGCCCCTGATCCATTCGAACACGCGGCCAATGGTCTTCTCGTAGAATCCCTTGATGGCGTATTCGACGGAATAACTGATGCCGATCACGTAAATCATCGTCTTCACTTCGGCGAGCGATTCTCCCTTCGCGGGCACGGCGCGGTTGATCGTGCAGAAGCTCTGCCAGAAGCCGAAGATATGTCCGAGATAGTTGAAATGGCTCTCGCTGGAGCGGTCGAGGAAGCGGCCGAAATCCTCGAAGGAATAGACGATGTACCATTCGGGGAATGTGAAGAACGTATTGTTCAGCTTGCGCCGGTAACCCGGCTCCTCGATCGCCGGCAGAGCGGCGGCCGGTGCACTTGCAGCCGTCGCGCCGGAAGACGGCCGGCATGTCCCCTCGATATAGGCCAGTGGTGCAAGCACCGTCAGCACAATCAGGATCGCGACAGCAGCAAGGATGCGTCGCAGCCATTTAAGCATGAACGGCGGTCCGCGTCCGCGGCGCAAGCAGATAGCCGATCAGGATTGCGACGCCGCCGAGAGCGAGATGTGGGGCGTTGGCGAAAAACCGTGTCGAGAGCGGCAGGTTGAGAACGCCGTTGATCAGGATGCCGAAATCGAGATAGCCGCTGCCGGTGAGCAGGCCGAGCATGCCGTCGGCGAAATAGAACACGCCGAATAGTTGAAAGAACAATTCCGAAGCGCGGCGCGAGGTCATCGCCGCCGTTGCCGCCCATAGCGCTGAGACCAGATGCAGTCCGTCGGCATACCAGGTGCGGCGAAACAGGCCGAAGATCATGTCGTTGGCGTCGATGAAGGCCGGGATGTAGCCGGTGAGAATCACAAAGCCGAGCAGGGCTGCATAGCCCCAGCCGCACAGTCTGATGAGGTCCATGATGTCTCCGGCCAATTCGAATCTCTGCCCAGTCTAGAGTCTTGCAAGCGTCTTGAGCAGGGCATCGTTGAACATGCCGGGGTCTTCGATCTGTGGAATGTGGCCGAGCCCCGGCAGCAAGGTCAGGTCCGTATCGGATGGCAGCAGCGTCGCGGGCCTGCTCGACCGGATTGATGGTGTCCTCATCGCCCCACAGGATCCCGACAGGGACTTCCAGGTTCGCATAGGCGTTTCGATAAATTCCCAGGTGCGCAAATTGCGCATGCTTCGCATCGCCCGGAACGACAGGAAACACAACCTACTGCCCGGACGGCGTCCGCAGGCCGTGCCAGGCGTCGCGCACTTGATGGTAGTGCACCTCCGGCAGATAGTCCGGTGTGTTGAGACCGAGATTCCTGACATCGAGCCGGCCGATGGCGCTGAGCAAAGTGTAGGAGGCGATCACGCGGTCGCGCTGTGCGCCGATCAGCCGGGCCTTCGCCAGAATCAGGTCCTGCTGCGCGTTCAGCACGTCGACCGTGGTGCGCTGGCCGCCGGTCGCCTCCCGCTGCACGCCCTGCAGCGCGACGGTGGCGGCGCGGACTTCGGCTTCGGAAGCGGTGACTGCAATCTTGGCGCCTTCATTGGCGACCCAGGCGCCGACCGCGGCGGTGCGGGCCTGGTTGCGGACCTGGTCCAGCACCTGCCGGCTTTGTGCTGCAATTTCCTTGGCCTGCCGGGTCTGCGAGGCGGCCATACCGCCATCATAGATTGGCTGGGTGAGTTGGGTGGTTATTGAGGCCTGGTCGGTGCCGAAGGTGCCGAGGGTTGGATCGGAGTCCTTGCTGCGACTGGCGCTGCCCTGCAGCGTGATGGTCGGCATCAGGCTGCTTTCGGCGACGCGGATTGAAGTCGAGGCGACATCGAAATCGAAGCTTGCCGCCATCACCGCCGGATGCTCGCGAAAGGCAAGCCCGGTGGCGTCATCGCGGCTGCGCGGCAGCAGGCGATCCACGGCGTCAGCGGGGCGGAGCTGGCTGGGCGCGTTGCCGATCACCTGGGTATATGTCGCCTGGCTGACAGCCAGATTGACCTCGGCGGCATTCAAATCGGCGCGGCCGCGGCTCAGACGTGCCTCGGCCTGCGCGGCGTCGGTTGGGGTGACGTCGCCGGCATTCAGGCGCTTCTGGGTAATGCTCAGCGTTTCCTGCAGGAACGCCACGTTGGCGCGCTGGGCTTCGACCAGTGATTGGTTGGCGAGAACGTTGGTATAGACCGTAACCGCATCGAGCAGCACGCCCTGACCGACATTGCGTAGCGCCTCGCGGCCGGACCGAACCTGTAGTTCCGCCACGCGCACGCTGTTGGCGGTTTTGAATCCGTTGAACAACGTCTGGGAGACGGTCACTCCGATCGTCCAGGGCTTCAGGTTTGCCGACTGGACCGTGTTGTCGGGCAAGAGGTTGCGCACCGCCTGAAAGCCGGCGGACAGCGTAGCGACGATCTGCGGCCGATAACCCGAAAGCGCCTGCGGCACGTTCTCGTCCGTGGCGCGCTGGCGGGCGCGTTCGGCATTGAGCGCGGGATTGGTTTGGTAGGCTTTGGCCAGCGCCTCGGGCAGGCTTTCGCCATGCGCGGCCGGCGCGGCAAACGCGAGACAAGCTGCCGCAAGGCAAATGCCTGCTCGAAGCAACCGTCTTTCAATGCGGCCAACCCTTGCGGTGCGCCTAGCCATTTGATCCCGTAGTCGACACGAGAACGCGATAACCCTGCATCGAGCCATCCCGCTCCATCTTCTTGTTTGAGCATGATCTTCAGGAACGACGGCTACCCGTCATTCCGGATCACGCACTGCCCGTCCGCCCCCGGCAGCCGCGGTTCGTCTACCTGTTTAGGGGCCACCGACGCCACAGGCAAACTGCCGCGCGACATCAGTACATTAATTCGGTGAAATCCGTGCTTGGCTGTTGCCGGTTCGTCACAGACAACACTTCGCGGCAAATGCGCTATGCTCTGGTGGCTGGCGTCCGATTCAGGGCGGTTGGTTCTCCAGCTATGCCCCGGATCTGCAACTGATGCCAAAGCTGTTTTCCGATCCCGAATCGATTGCGGAGGACATCATCCGCGATGTTGGAACCGACCTCGTGGTCGGTTTGCCGCTCGGGCTAGGCAAAGCCAATCATGTCGTCAACGCGCTGTACGCGCGCGCTGCCGCCGATCGTTCGATCAAGCTCACCCTGTTTTCGGCGCTGACGCTGGAAAAGCCCCGACCCTCAAGCCTGCTCGAACGCCGCTTCATCGACCCGGTGATCGATCGGCTGTTTGGCGGCTATCCCGACTTGTCCTATGCGAATGCTCTGCATGCCGGCGAACTGCCGCCCAACATCCAGGTGATCGAGTTTTTCTTCCTGGCCGGCAAATGGTTGCAGGTGCCATACGCGCAACAGCATTACATCTCCGCGAATTATACCCACGCATCGTCCTACCTGCTGACGCGCGGGCTGAACGTCGTTACCCAACTGGTGGCCAAACGTGTGGTCGAAGGCGTGACACGCTATAGCTTGAGCTGCAATACCGACACCACGCTTGACATCTTGCGTGCCCGCGGCGAGGGACGAGCATCGTTCAAGCTGATCGGCCAGGTCAATTCAGAGCTGCCTTTCATGCCGGGTCCAGGCGATTTGCCGGCAGATGAATTTTCCGCCGTGCTCGATAGTCCCGCCACTGATTTTCCGCTGTTTGCACCGCCGGCCGAGCCTGTCAGCGACACCAAATACGCAATCGGTCTTCATGCCGCGAGCCTCGTCCCTGATGGCGGCACGCTGCAGATCGGCATCGGGCAGGTCGGCGATGCGCTGGCGCAGGGGCTGATCGTTCGCCACCGTGACAATGCGCAGTTTCGCGCGATCATGAAGCGGCTCGCGCCGGCAGCCGAGCCCGTGCAGACGGCGCCATTCGAGAAGGGACTCTACGGCGTCAGCGAAATGCTGATCGAGGCATTTCTCGGCCTGATCGACTCCGGTATTCTCAAGCGCGAGGTCGATGGCGTGGCGCTGCACGGCGCGTTCTTCCTCGGTCCGAAATCGCTCTATCGCGCGCTGCGCGAGATGCCGGAAGAACAACTCGCGCGCATCCAGATGATGCCGGTGTCCTTCACCAACCAGCTCTATGGCGAGGAGGAGGCCAAGCGCCGTGCACGCGTTGGTGCCCGCTTCGTCAACAATGCGATGATGGCAACCCTGATGGGGGCGGCGGTCTCCGATGGGCTCGACAACGGCCACGTCGTCAGCGGCGTGGGCGGCCAGTACAATTTCGTCGCGCAGGCTTTCGCACTTTCCGGCGCGCGCTCAGTTCTGACGCTGGACGCAACGCGCCAGGCGGGCAGGCGGACGCACTCGAATATCCGCTGGAGCTACGGTCACGAGACTATCCCGCGGCATTTGCGCGATGTCTTCATCACCGAATACGGCGTTGCCGATATCAGAGGCAAATCGGACGCCGAGACCATTGCCGCGATGTTGCAGGTCACGGACTCCCGGTTCCAGGACGAGCTTGCCAGGATCGCCAAGGATGCGGGCAAGCTGCCGAAGGAGTTCGAAATTTCGCGCGGCCATCGCGAGAACTTTCCGGAGCGGATCGCGGATGCCTTGAAACCCGCGCGCGAGGCCGGGCTCTTGCCGTCATTCCCGTTCGGCAGCGACTTCACCGAGGTCGAGCAGCGGCTGATCCCGGCGCTGCAGTTGCTACGGGAAGCGCAGCGGACGCCGCTGCTTCTTCCCGGATTGCTGTGGCAGGGGATGACACAGCCGCCAGATGCCTCAAAGCGCGAATGCCTGGCGCGACTGGGTCTCGGTCAGCCGAAGACGTTTGCCGAGTGGGCCTACCGCGCGCTGGTCAACGCGGCGCTGGCGCGGAGTGGCACACTATAACCAACGTCGTCCCTCC
The DNA here is from genome assembly GCF_013114835.1 of Bradyrhizobium archetypum. Taxonomy (GTDB): domain Bacteria; phylum Pseudomonadota; class Alphaproteobacteria; order Rhizobiales; family Xanthobacteraceae; genus Bradyrhizobium; species Bradyrhizobium archetypum. The sequence continues at coordinate 113,224 of NZ_JAAVLW010000002.1, forward strand.
GAATGCACCAGGGCATCAACACGACGGCCGCGGCGTATGGGTCCCTGCGTTCGCATGCGTTCGCAGGGACGACATGCGGAGAGAGCTCGGCGCTATCTGTTCTTGTTCACCGGCTTGCGCTTCTCGATGAACGCGGCCATGCCCTCGGCGCGGTCTTCCAGCGCGAAGGTCGAGTGGAACAGGTTGCGCTCGACGTTCATGCCCTCCGACAGCGGCGTCTCGAAGGCGCGGTTGATGGCTTCCTTGGCCATGACAGCGGCGGGACGCGACATCGCAGCGATCTTCTCGGCCGCCGACAGCGCTTCCTCCATCAATTTGTCCGCCGGCACAACGCGGCTGACGAGGCCGGAGCGCTCGGCTTCCGCCGCATCCATCATGCGTCCGGTGAGGCAGAGATCCATCGCCTTGGACTTGCCGATCGCGCGAGTCAGGCGCTGGGTGCCGCCGATGCCGGGGATGGTGCCGAGCGTAATTTCAGGCTGGCCGAATTTGGCGGTGTCGGCGGCGATGATGATGTCGCACATCATGGCGAGCTCGCAGCCGCCGCCCAGCGCGTAGCCGCTGACGGCCGCGATCGTCGGTTTACGGCAGGTTGCGACGCGGTCGCCGCCGATCGCGGTGAAATCGCTGGAGAACATGTCGATGAAGCTCTTCGGCTGCATCTCCTTGATGTCGGCGCCGGCGGCGAACGCCTTTTCGCTGCCGGTGAGCAGGATGCAGCCGATCTTATCGTCCGCCTCGAGGTCATCGACGGCCGCCGCGATTTCGCGAAATACGCCGAACGACAGCGCATTGAGCATTTTCGGCCGGTTCAGCGTGATGATGCCGACCGGCCCTTTGTTCTCGACAATGATGTATTCGAACGTCGCCATGATCCACCCCGCGTAACCGATTTGCGCGCAATGTGCCCGCTGCGAGGGTGGGCTTCAAGTGGGGCGGCATCGGCCGGACGCGGCGTTGCCGCGCCCGGCGCCCGAACCGCTAGGCCATGAACATGCGCGCGGCTGATGCCACCGTCAGCAGGGCGCCAAAAGCGATAAAGATCTTTCCGATCAGTGAGGTCTTGTCCAGCGTGGAACTGTCGTTGCTGGCTGCCTGCGTGGCGATCTCCGACGCCGCTCTGGAGGTCGAGGCTATGGCGACCGTTCGCGTCGCAGGCGTCTCAGAGGAGGGCGTTTCCTGCAGCGCTCGATCGACGTCGTTGAGCTGGTCGGAGGCAACCACCCCGGCATCAGCCTGCGCTTCCGTGTCGGCGGGCTTGTCTGCCGCCGACTGCAGGACAGTGTTGGCCTTCTCCGACATTGCCGCCGACATCGCCTTGGCGCTATCGGAGGGCGCATCGGCTGCAGTCATTTGCGCGTTGGCGTTGGCTAGCCATTCCGGAATCGCTGGCGAGGTGCCGCTGGGAGTCGCTGGCGATGCGCCGCCGTTCGCGTCAGCGACCTGTTTTTCCTCGGTTTTCTGGCTCTCGGCAGATTTCGATGCCGCGCGCGTAGATTTGCGATGGGCGGACTGCTTTTTCTGCGAATGCGAACCTTGCCTGGAAGACTTGCCGGTCGTCGCGCTCTCCGCGTTGGAGACAGTGGCGCTGTCCGTATCCGTACCGGCAGCCATCGCCGGCAGTGACCCCGCGAAACCTACCCAAAGTCCTGCCGCGAAAATCAAGGCCGACCGCGCGCTGGCTTTGATCGTCATATGGAATCTCCCCATTAGCCGCCGCCCAGCGGCGAAATGAGACCCTGCCAGTGTCCACAGCACGGCGGAAAAAGGGAATCTTCGGGCAACACCGGGCAAAAGCAGGGCAATGATCGCGGCGAACAGATGCCGGCCGCCCACGCTGCCGGGCGCCGACAACCGGAAGGGAACGCGAGGGCTGGATGCGAGCCTGCGCAATCGATGTTATGAGCCTGCCGTCCGGGCAGCGGGCGGTTCGATTCCTGGATGAGGATCGCCAAGCCGGAGCTTTTTACGTCGGGGATCAGATCACGACTTCGTGATCACATGGTCCTGACGTAACAATTTGAAAGATCGACCGAATTGCAGGGTAGGAGCGCCGGTGCGCGAACGGGATGATGAATGGACCGGCCTGATGCGGTCGGCCATTGCAGGTGACAGTACGGCGTATCATCGCCTGCTCAAGGCCGTCACGCCGGTGCTCCGGGCTGCGGCGCGCCGTGGTCTGGCGCGGGCCGGGCAACCGGTCGATCAATCCGAGGACATCGTGCAGGACATTTTACTGGCGGTCCATCTCAAGCGGCATACCTGGGATGTCACCGCGCCCTTTGGCCCATGGCTGTTTGCGATCGCCCGCAACAAGCTGATCGATGCATTGCGCCGCCGCGGCCGTCGCATCTTCGTCGATATCGACGATTTCGCCGAGACGTTGGCGGGCGAGACGCCGGCCGAGACCGCCTCGGCGAGCGAAGTTGCCGCCCAGTTGCAGACGCTGCCGGCGCGCCAGCGCGAGGTGCTGCAGTCGATCGCGGTCGACAGCGCCTCGATCAAGGATACTGCTGCGAAATTTTCGATGAGCGAGGGTGCGGTGCGGGTGGCGTTGCACCGGGGGCTGACGAGCCTGACGGCCAAGCTACGGGAACGATGAAAATGGATACCGATCAGCTTATTCGAACGCTGGCGGCCGACAACGCGCACCGCGCGCGCCCCGTCGGATTCGCGCTGATGCTGGCGCTCCTGGCCGCTGCGCCGGTTTCGCTATTGATGTTCTTCACGGAACTCGGCGTCAGGCCCGACGTGATGGTTGCGATGCGCAATCCGTTCTTCGACCTGAAATTCGCGGTGACGCTGGCGTTGGCGATTTCGGCGATTGCCGTCAGCCTGCATTTGTCCCGGCCCGAAGTCTCGCTGCGCGGCTTCGGCTGGCTGCTGCTGGCGCCGGTGGGGATTTTGACCGCCGCGATCGGCGGCGAAATGATGATGCCGCAGCGGATGCCGATGATGACGCGGCTGGTCGGCAAGAATTCGTGGGTCTGTCTGACGGCAATCCCGCTGATGTCGCTGCCGCTCCTGGCGGGCGCACTGATCGGACTGCGTCACGGGGCGCCGTCGCGGCCCGCTGTGGCTGGCGCCATCGCCGGGCTATTGTCGGCCGGATTGGCGGCGACGCTCTACGCTTCGCATTGCACGGACGATTCACCGCTGTTCGTAGCGGCCTGGTACACGATCGCGACCGCGCTGGTCGCGGCGATCGGCGCGCTCGCCGGAGCGAAAGTGCTGAAATATTGAAGCTGTCAGCCTCCCCTGGAGGGTAAGAAGCTCATGCCATCGGCACGTTCTGCTGCATGCGGTGGAAGCGCAGCACCTGCTGCGCCGTCGAAGGCCGCAACCGCTCATAAGTGTCCTTGCAGGCGGCAAGATCGGTCGGCTCGGTGCCGGATAGTTCGTCGCGCATCTTGATGATGGATCTGACCGTCGACCACGACAGGCCCGCGACCTTCGCCAGGATCATTACGCCTTCGGCCCGGCTTTCGACCATCATGTTCTCGGCGATTGCCACCGGCACATTGGCAAGCGCCGCAATCGAGGCGTTGGCCTCATCGAATTTCCCGGCCTCGGCGAACGAGGCCACCTCGGACTCGTCGAGCCGGCCGTCCTCGTACAGCGATTTGACCAGCGCATGCGCAATCGCGGTGTTCTGGGTGATGGTCGAGGTCGCCGAGCGCGCGCGCCATGTCGCCTCCTTGACTACCGTCGGCACCTCGGCCGCCTGCTGCGGATTGGCGGCCTCCAGCCGCTGCCGCACCGTATCGGACGCCTTGGCGAGCAATTTCAGATAGAGATGCCGCGGCACGGACGGACGCCGGCCGAGCGAGGATGTGAGATCGTCGTTGCCTTCGGCGCGGTCGACGAGTCGGGTAAAGCCGCGCTCGGTGAATTCCGCGCCGGGATTGTTGACGGTCGACTGGATCACCTGATCATTGCCGCGCTGGACCAGCACGTCGGTGACCGCGCCGCTCAGCGTCTTGCGGGTCGAAATCGCCATCAAATGCGCCTGGCTCTTGCTGCGTGCATTCTCGATCAGCGTCCTATCGTCGAGCCGCATCGATTGCGACAGCACGGGGCCCGCCACCTCGATGACATCGTCGAAGGCGAGCGCCCGGATGGTGAGCGGGGGCGCAGTGTCAACCGGAGCGAGACGGTTGGCCAGCAGCATCTTGGCCGAAGTTTCGATGTGATCGATCAGGCATTGGAAGACGTCATCAAACAACCCGACCTGCTCGTCCGAATAGTCTACGGCGCCGTTGATGAAGAGGTCGGTTACCCGGCGCAGGGTCTCTACCCGGCGAGCGACGGTTCCGTGCGCAAGCGTGGACTGCAACTCGTCGAGCAGGTTTCCGGGAGAAGGAGCGGTGGCGGTCTTCGAAATCATGACTCTGTCCTGGAGCAAAAGCGGCGGGTTCTTCGCCGCCGGAGCTGAAATATGTCGGATCAGGCGCTGGTAATCCGGTTACGTCCCTGCGCCTTGGCTGCATAAAGCGCGCTATCGGCGCGCGCGAGGAATGTGTCTGATGTTTCGTTCGGGTTCAGCGCGGCAACGCCTGCCGACATCGTCACCTTCATGCCGGGCGAGAACGCGCTCCAGTCGAGATCGGCAATAATGGCGCGCAACCGGTCGAGCGCCTGCATGGCTTGATCGACATCCATGTCGGGCAGCACCAGCAGGAATTCCTCACCGCCATATCGGCCAAACCGGTCGATACTGCGGATGTTGGCAAACATGGTGATCGAGAATGTCCGCAGCACCTCGTCGCCGGTCGGGTGGCCGTAGGCGTCGTTGATGCGTTTGAACCAGTCGAGGTCGATCAGCGCAATGGAACAACGTGAACCGCCGCGCCTGGACCGTGCGATTTCCTCCTCCAGCATTCGCATGATGCTGCGGCGATTGGATGCCCCGGTCAGTTCGTCGAGTTCGGCAAGTTCTTCGATCCGCTTGTACGCCGCCTTCAGTTCGAAGCTGCGGTCATAGAGCATCTTGCGCATGGTAGAGCCATACAGCCCAACGAAGGCGCATTGTCCGATCGTCAGGACAAAGGAAAGCATGGCGGCGACGCGTTCGGTCTGGGTGGTAATCGGCAGGCCGATCGGGGTGCCGCTGAAGAGGAAAATCGGCGCCAGGCCGATCATGGTGAGGGTCCAGGAGATGATCGCCTGCCGGGAGGTCATTCGCAGCGCGCCAAATCCAAAAATGAGGAATACGACGCTCAGGAAGGCAAATCCAATCTGTGGCGCGGCCAGCAGAAAACAGAGCTGAAGCGCGACGTGCCCGGCGACCTGGAAGATCGTGAGATAGTGGTCCTCGAACCGGTCGTTGAAATGGGCTTCCGACAACACGACGAAGACTGACACCAATCCGACGCCGGAAAGGAAATAGGTCGATGGAATGATGATCGGGACGGTGCCGGCGTAGCAATAGACCAGCAGGACCGAGGTGATGAGCAAATAGCTGACGCCTTGCACGGCCAGCATCTGGCGGCGCTGGCCGGTCCGGCGTTTCAATACTTCCGGCGGCAGGCGGGTGACGCGCGCGGTCGCATTATGGGAGCCTTGCCCCTGAAGCAATGAAGCCGCGCTGCTCATGTCCCGTCGCTGTTGGAGTATGCCGGACGAAACTTTAGGGAATAAAGCCTTTAGGTTTGGTATCTTTTGGAGTCGAATCGGGTCCGTTAAAACCCTGCCATTGCACTGTTTTTGCAATGGAAATCTGCCGAATTCCGATAGTGCGGAGCCAGCTTCCGGGGAACCCTTCCGCGTCCACGCAGATGCTGCCCGGCCGGCAAAGCCTTGCTAAGGTCGCAGGACGACACGTCTTTTAGGAAAGTGTTTCCGTATTATGGTACCAGTTTTGGGCATCAACCCGTTTTCACCCGCGCGATGGTCCGGGGATGACCGTCTGTGGGGTAGGTCACACATGCAATTCGGACATTGCCGTAATGTGAAGAATCTCACTGTTCACATCGAACCGCCGGCCACCCCCGTCCGACCAACCTTGCGAGACGGCGATTGAGCGCGACACAGGCGGCTTCAGACGAAATTCTGATCGCACGGATCGCTCAAGGCGACCGGCTCGCCATGCAGGTGCTTTACGGAAGGCACCATGTCAGGGTGTTCCGTTTCGGGCTTCGACTCGTAAGGGACGAACAGATCGCGGAGGACCTCATCAGCGAGGTGTTTCTCGATGTGTGGCGTCAGGCCGGCAAGTTCGAAGGCCGATCCGCCGTTACTACCTGGCTCCTGGCGATCACGCGATTCAAGGCCCTTTCGGCACTTCGGCGCCGCAAGGATGTTGGACTGGATGAAGAAACCGCCAACGCGATCGAAGATACGTCCGACGATCCGGAAGTGGTGGTGCAGAAGAAGGATACGGGTGAAGCGTTGCGCAAGTGCCTGACGGCGCTTTCGTCAGAGCATCGGGAGATCGTCGATCTCGTCTACTACCACGAGAAGTCCGTGGAAGAGGTGGCCGAAATCGTCGGAATTCCCGAGAACACCGTCAAGACGCGCCTGTTTTATGCGCGCAAGAAATTGGCCGAGTTGCTCAAGGCAGCAGGCATAGAGCGAGGTTGGCCATGATGGCAGCGAGCAGACAAATGCTGGATCAAGAGCCCAGCGAAATCGAGATGCTGTTGCCGTTCCATGCGGCCGGCACCCTCAACGCGCGTGATAGCCGCCGCGTCGAGGAAGCGCTCGCCGGCGATCCCGAACTGGCCCGGCAGTATGCCGTCATCCGCGAAGAATATGCCGAGACGATCAGCCTCAACGAAAGCCTGGGCGCGCCGTCCGCCCGCGCCATGCAGAAACTGTTTGCGGCGATCGATGCGGAGCCTGCACGCGAGCCCTCGCGATCGGTGAGCCTGTCTGCACGCGTATCGGAATTTTTCGCAGGTCTGTCGCCGCGTACGCTCGCCTGGTCGGCGAGCCTCGGCGCGGTAGCGCTCGTGTTGCAGGCCGGCGTGATCGGCGCCGTGCTGATGAAGAACCAGACCGCTTCGTTCCAGACCGCGTCGCTGAGCCTGAACGAGCCGTCGGCGGCGCCGATTACGCGCGATCTCGGAAGCGGCGCCGCGCCGACGCGCGCGCTGGTGCGCTTTACGCCCGAAGCACGCATCTCTGACATCACTGCGCTGCTCGACAATTACCAGGCCTCGATCGTTGACGGCGCCAAGAGCGGCATGTTCCGCCTGCAGTTCGGCAAGGCGATGAGCAAGGACGAGGCCGCTGGCCTGATCAGCAGGCTGCAGCGCGAGAAGATCGTCAGCCTGGCGGTGGCAACGCCATAGCATCGCTTGGCGTGGGCCGGGCAAGCTGAGGTCCCATGGTTCATGATGGCGTGAGTTGGCGGGCAAGAACCCAGCGTGCAGCGTGGGTGTTGTCGGCTGCGCTGTTGCCGCTGATCGCTTTCGGACCCTCGGTTGTGCATGCGCAAAGCATCATGCGCACCCCCAGTGTGAACGTCGGCTCGCGGGTACCTACCATCAACCCGACAGTAGGCCCACGGATCAATCCAGGCGTCGGAGCCCGGCCAAGCGTCAGCGTCGACAGGGTGGCGCGGACGCCGCCGTCCCGGATCGACACCATGAGCTCGACGCTGCGCGTGCGCCCGGGAGTCGGCGTACCGTCGACGCTGCCCCATGCGCGGTTTTCGCCCAACCTCTATCCGGCTTGCCAATATGCGTTTCGCGGTCCCGACGGCGAATGCTTCGATCGTCCGGTCAAGTCGGCCGGCGGCGGCAACGGCGCTTCGGCCAAGAAGGGCAATGGCGGGGCGGGCAAGAACAATGCGCAGGCGGCGGTCGACCTGCGTGCGGTCAAGAATGAACTCGTTGCCGAAATCGACGGCGCGTTATCCATCGCCGAGGCCGACGAACTGGCGCGGCGTCACGGCCTGGAGCGCATCGCGTCGCAGAGCTTCCGGCTGCTCGGCGGCACCATCGGCCTGTTTCGCATCGTTGATAACCGCCCGGTGGATACGGTGCGCCGCGAGCTTGCGGCCGAGGGCAGCGTGCGTTCGGTGCAGCTCAATTTTCGTTACTTCCTGCAGGATCAGACGAAGGCTTCGACCGAGGGCGATGCTGCGCAATACGCGGTCGCCCAGCTTCGCCTGCCGCAGGCGCACGCGCTTGCCCGCGGCATGAATGTCACCATTGCGGTGATCGATTCAGGCGTCGACGCCAAACATCCCGAACTCGCCAATTCGGTTGCCGATACTTTCGACGCGCTCGTCAGCAAGGAAGGTCCGCATACCCACGGCACCGGCATTGCCGGCGCGATCGTCGCGCATGCCAAGCTGATGGGCAGCGCGCCGGAGGCGAGGCTGATCGCGATCCGCGCGTTTGGCGCGAGTTCCAAGGGCGCGGAGAGTACGTCCTATGTGATCCTCCGGGGATTGGACTATGCGGCCGAGCATGGCGCGCAGATCATCAATATGAGCTTTGCCGGCCCGAAGGATCCGCTGATCGAGCGAGGCATTGCGGCGACGGCGGCCCGCGGCATTCTGATGGTGGCTGCGGCAGGCAATGCCGGCGCGAAATCGCAGCCGCTCTATCCTGCCGCCAACCCAAACGTGATCGCGGTGAGCGGCACTGACGCGCAGGAAAAATTGTTTGCCGCGTCCAACCGCGGCAACCACATCGCGGTTGCCGCGCCGGGCGCGGATATTTTCCTGCCGGCGCCGGATGACAAGTATCAGATCACGTCGGGCACCTCGTTCTCCGCCGCCTATGTCAGTGGTGTTGCGGCACTGATGCTGGAGCGCAATCCTGCATTGAAGCCCGGTGATGTTCGCACAATCCTGACCAAGACCGCCCGCGATCTCGGCACCCCCGGCCGCGACGATCAGTTCGGGGCAGGCGAGGCCGACGCCTTCGCCGCGGTTACCGCTGCGGCCGCCGCACCTGCGGTTCCGCTGGCCTCCGTTTCCGATAAGCCGGCCGGAGAGAAGACGCCGACGCCCGATCCGACAGCGGATAACACTTCCGTGAGCCGGGCGCTGAATGACGGCCCGCCGTCGATAGCGTCCGACAAATCGACCGCAAACGCAGCAAAATAGCCTCCGGACGGCGATTTTTCGACGATCGTCCTCGAACACAGGGTTAAAAAAATCGTTCGCCGTTTTGAACGTCCTGGGGAGGTGCGGCGACTTATGTATGTGGGAGCGGTAATCCCTCCCCAGCTATATTCGGCGCGAGCGCCCATCCACCCCAAGCGCCCCATATGGCTTTGACCCGTCCGGTTGTCCCCCCGGACGGGTCTTTCATTTTCGGCACATGTTTTCAAAGCAGCGGCGCTGCATGCGGTGTCGTGCGACTTGCCGACCACAAGTTTTCCGTCCGCATGCGAGGCGTGCAGTTTTTGCGTGTGCCCTCTCAAACGAAAAAATCGACCAGTGCTTCGCAGCGGAGCCCTGCTGCTGCACGGTTTGATGGGTGGCCGACTCCGCAATTGTGCGGGTTTTGTCGATCGCAGGAGGTCCCGTAGCCTCACGCCACTGGACAATGAAAAAGTTTTCCACAGAATAAGCCCGTCACATCCTACTGATTCGTCTCGGTTGCGTCTGCGTCCGTCTCTCTCTTACGGGCTAATTTATGGCACATCCCGCAGACGTGGCACGTGGCCGCAACATTGTTGCGCGCTGGTGCAGCCTTGCTGAGCAACGGTTGGAATATCTCACTGAATTGTTCGAGACCGGGCGCTGGCGCCGCTTTCACAGCGAGCGCGAATTCCTTGAAAACATTCAGGAAGCCAAGACCGCCGTCGCAACGTGGCGTGATCTGTTGAGCCGCGAAGCCTCGCTCGACAACACGACGATCGACCTGGCCTGGCTCGGCCGCCGTCGAACGACGCCGCTGCCATTGACGCCACTGCCGCGCGATGAGGGCTATCGTGAGCCGGTTGTGCAGCTTCAGCCGCAACAGGCGCCGCCAGTCGCCGCCCCGGCGCGCCCGATTCCCGCTGATGTTCTGGTCGCGCGTGAAAGCCAGCTCGCCGTTGCAGACGAGGCGCCGGCGGTGCCCGACGCGCCCGCGCTGCAGGGGCTGCCATTCCAGGCGATCGATTTCGACGCGATGAAGGAGCGCTATCCGCTGCTGCGCAACGCGCTGTAGGCGGGCGAACAGGGCGCAAATTAGCGCCGTACCGCATTGCCTCCAACCACCACCTGCGCATAGCGTTGCGCGCCATCGGCCGAAAGATCGGTCGTAATCGTGCGGGCGTGGTCGAGCCCGACCACGGCGCCGCGCGGGGTTTCCGAAATCATGTTGTTGTTGACCAGCGCCGTTCCGGCGCCATGCAATACCGAAACGCCGACGCCGACGAAGGCCTTGCGGATCACATTGCCTGATATCGCGACATCGCGGAGATACTTGCCCCAGCCGGCGATGATGCCGAACGAGGGCGCATTCTCGATCACATTGCCTGTGACAGTCGAATCCGCCTCGACATAGATGCCGATCCCGGCGTCATCGTCGGGCGCGGTGCCGATCGGCCGCTTCGGCAAGAGATTACGGATGATGTTGCCCTGCACGACCGCGATGCGGCCGCCCTCGTTGAAATTGCACACGGAGACGCCGACGGCGGCGCCATCCACCGTGTTGTTGGCGATCACCGCGGCTTCGAACGCGAATTCGGAATAGAGCGCGACCTCACGGACATCGCTGACGCTGTTGCCTATGATCTGGATGTTGGAAGCCGAATTGCCGCGCACCGCCGAATAGTCGCAATTCCTGATGCGGTTGCCGCGCACGATCACGTTGCCGGCGCGGAAGGCGTTGATGGCGTTGCCATACTGGCCGGAGCCGCCGGGACCGGCCTTGATGTCCTCGATGCGGTTGTCTACGACCAGCGTGCCGTCGTCACCGATCGCGGTGCGCAGGATCTCGATGCCATTGTCGTTGGTGTCGATAATGGTGTTGCGCGACACAATCAGGCCCTTCGCGTCGAACGACACGACCGCCGTGGTCGCGATTTTCGTGAAGATGTTGCCGGAGATGTCGCCGGAGACCTGCTCGAGCCAGATGCCGTTGCCGCCGCTGCCTGTTATTTCGCAGCCGGTGATGCGGACGTCGCGGCCGCCGAGGCAATGAATGAGCCCGCGGCGCGTCGGCAACGGAATGCTGCCGCCGTCGAGCGTCAGGCCGGTCAGGCCGACGCTATCAGCACTTTCGCCCTGCAGCATCGAGGCGCCGCCGGTGAACACAAGCTTGCTGGCGCCGCGGACGCCGACCAGTTGCGTGCCGTTCGAAAGCCGCAGCATGCCGGTGCGATAAACCCCCGGCGGCAGCGCCAGCGGCACTTGCGCGCGCGCAGCCTCGTCGATCGCGCGCTGCAGTTTCGCAGTCTGATCGTCGGGGCTGCCGGGACGCACGCCATATTGCGTGACGTCGCGCCCAAACGTGGAGGTGAGGGGTGCGGTGCGCGCAGGCTCAGGCGACATCGCGAGCGCGCCGGCGACGCCAGCGGCGGAGGCTCCAATGAGATGGCGGCGGTTCATGTCCATGGTTGATGACCCTCGCGCAATGCAGGTCACGGCATTCGCGTTTTCCCTAGGTATCGCGGAAATGCGGCTCCGCATCATGAAGACAGGGACGGGAGAAGACGAATGTTGGGGGTAGGGTTAATGTTAGGTGCGGGCGAGGAAAGATGATGGGCACGCTGCGCTTTGCCCCCTACAAGACTATGAAACCCGTCGCGCCAGCCGCACCATCTCCAGCAGCATCGCTTCGCCGGCGTCGACCAGCTCTTCCAGCGTGATCCGCGAAAAACCCTTTCGTCGCGCTGCGCCACTGCGCGCGAGCGGCGGGATGTGAACGAAGGCGGCGAGGCGGGGGCCGTTGTCCGCGTTGACCGCCTCGACCGCGCGCCAGCTCAGGTAATTGCAGAGATAGCTGCCGGCGTCGCGCGAGGCGCGCGCATCGAGGCCCGTGCCCTTGGCAGCACGCAACAGCTTTGCGGTATGCGGACCGAATCTTTGCGCATCGGCCCCGTCAGCGATCGAGCATTTGCGGGCGTGTGTCTGCGCGGCATCGGGCCACAGCACGGTGACAGCGTTGCGGGCGCGGGTCTCGATCCGCAGGTACGCGGTGCGGGAGGCGAGGCCGAACATCAACAGCGCATGTGGCTGGTGTTTCTGCAGCGCGATTGGCAAATCGCGATCGACCGCGCTGTAGGTGACGGGGAATATGTGGCTGGAGAGCTCGACATCGGCGAAGGCAGGACGGCGCAGCCGTGTCAGCCGGCCCACCAGCGGCTGCGTCGGATTAAAGGGCGCGCCGGGAAACGGACCGAAGCCGGTGATGAGAATGCGAAGCTTTTCGCTCACCGCAGCCACTCCGCGATCTGTTCGGCGGCGACGGCCGGCGTGATGCGGCCCTCGGCGACATCGGCCTCGGTCTTCTTCACCTTCGAGCGGAGCGCGGCGTCGGAACGCAGGCGTGCCATCATGCGCTGCTCCAGCATCGACCACATCCATTTCACCTGCTGCTCGCGCCGGCGGCCGGCGAACTCCCCCGACGCGTTCATGGCGGTGCGATGGTCCAGAATCTTTTGCCACAGCGTATCCATGCCGGCGCCGGTCAATGCCGAATAGGTCACGACCGGCGGATGCCAGTGCTCGGAGCGGGGGCTCAGAATATGTAGCGCGGAGCGATACTCGGCCGCCGCCAGGTTGGCGCGCTTGATATTGTCGCCGTCGGCCTTGTTGATCGCGATCATATCGGCGAGTTCGACCAGGCCTTTCTTGATGCCTTGCAATTCGTCGCCGGCGCCGGGCAGCATCAGGGCTAGAAAAAAATCTGTCATGTCGCAGACGGCGGTTTCGGACTGACCGATGCCGACAGTCTCCACTAGCACCACATCGAATCCGGCGGCCTCGCAGAGCAGCATCGCCTCGCGGGTTTTCCCGGCGACGCCGCCGAGCGTGCCCGACGAGGGTGAGGGCCGGATGAAGGCTGCTTCGGAATTCGCCAGCCGCGCCATCCGCGTCTTGTCGCCGAGGATCGAGCCGCCGGTGCGGGCCGAGGAAGGGTCCACTGCCAGCACCGCGATCTTATGGCCGCGCTCGATCAGGAACATGCCGAGCGCGTCGATGGTGGTCGATTTGCCGACCCCGGGCGAGCCAGTGATGCCGACGCGGAACGCCTTGCCGGTGTCTGACAACAGCGCCTGTACCAGGTCGCGGGCGGTAGCCTGGTGATCGGCACGGCGGCTCTCGATCAGGGTAATCGCACGCGCCAGCGCCGCGCGCTGGCCGGACCGGAGGTCCTTGGCGAGCTTCTTGATATCGAGGGAGGTATTCTTCGGCAGGGTCATGCCGGTGGTTTACAACGGCTGTGTCGTGCAGGCGAGGGGCCTGCACGGTTCGTTCACCGGGGCGATGTGGCCGGAATGGGCTCGCGCTTGAGCTTCCGCCATAGCCAGACCAGCACCGGCCAGATCAGCGCGCCGATCGCCATGGCAGCCAGGATCGCGGCGATCGGCCGCTCGAAGAACGGCAGCACGCTGCCATCGGACTTGATCAGAGAGGTCACAAAGCTCTGCTCGATCATGGTTCCCATCACGATGCCAAGCACCATCGCGGCAACCGGATAGCCGTTTTCTTCCATGACATAGCCGATGACGCCGAAGGTCGCGACGGTCACGACGCCGAACATGTTGTTGCCGATCGCAAACGAGCCGACCGCGCAGCACAGCATAATGACCGGCATCACGCTGGCGCGTGGCGCGCGCAGCACGTAGCTTGCGAGCCGGATCATGACGATGCCGAATGGGATCATGATGATGTTGGCGATGATGAACATAAGGTAAATCGCATACATGCTCGACGCTTTTTCGGTGAACAGCGTCGGGCCCGGATTGAGCCCCTTCATGTAGAGCACGCCGATGGCAATCGCCGCGATGGTGTCGCCGGGAATGCCGAACAGCAGCGAGGGCACCCAGCCTGAGGCGATGCTGGCGTTGTTGCTGGCGCCGGCCTCTACCAGGCCCTCGACATGGCCGGTGCCGAACTTCTCGGGCTCTTTCGAAAACCGCTTGGACATCGCGTAGCTGACCCAGGCTGCCATGTCGGCGCCGGCACCAGGCAGCACGCCGATGATGATGCCGATGATGTTCCCGCGCGTCATCTGCCAGTGATATTTTCTGGTCAGCCGCCATTGGCCCGCCATGATGCTTCCGAACTTGCGCCGCGGGATCGGCGGCGGTTCCGGCGTCAGCATTGCGCGCATCACCTGCGCCACGGCAAAGACGCCGACCAGCGCCGGGATCGGCTCGATGCCGCCGAACAGGTCGGTGATGCCAAATGTGAAGCGCGGTATGCCGCCGGGATTTTCGATGCCGATGCAGGAGACGAGCAGGCCGATGAACATGCCGGCGATCGCCTTCACTGGCGATGAGCGCGCGACCAGCGTGGCGCACATCAGGCCGAGCAAGGCCAGCCAGAAATACTCGAACGTCGAGAACGACAGCGCGATTTCGGCGAGCGGCGGCGCCAGGATCATCAGCGAGAGCGTGCCCGCGATACCGCCGACGGCAGAGAACCAGACACCGGCGCCAAGCGCGAGCTCCGCTTCGCCCTTGCGGGTCATGGCATAGGCTTCGTCCGCATAGGCAGCGGAGGCCGGGGTGCCGGGAATGCGCAGGAGGGCACCCGGAATGTCACCGGAAAAGATCGCCATCGAGGACGCCGCCACGATCGTGGCGATCGCGGCGATCGGCGACAGATAGAATGTGACGGGGACCAGCAGGGCGGTCGCCATCGTCGCCGACAGCCCCGGGAGCGAGCCGATGACGAGGCCATAGACCGATGCCGCCAGCATCGAGACGATGACTTCCCAGGTGCAGATGAGCGAGAAGGCTTGGGCAAGCGTGTTGAGCATCGATCACCAGGGCATCGGCAGCAGCCCGGCCGGCAGCGGCACGCGCAGCAATTTCGAGAAAATCAGATGGATGGCGATCGGCGCCAGCGCGGCGAGCGGCAGCGACAGCTTCCAGCGGGCGCCGAGTGCGGTCGATGTGACGAAGACGATCAGCGCCGCCGTGATGATGAAGCCGAGCCGGTCGGCCACGGCGACGTAGAACAGTAGTAACGCAGGAGGGAGCAGGGCGCGCAGGCCGTAAAACTTTCCGGTCGGCGGTGGCGGCTGGCCGCCCTCGACCGGAATGAGGTGCTCTTCTTCTTCGAAGCTGCGACCAATCCCGAACGCGATCGCGAGCCCGCACAGCGCAAGGCCCGTTCCGATCACGAGCGGAAAGACGTTCGGCCCGACCGGCTGGCCGGGCACCGGCGGCAGCCGCCAGCCGCCATAGGCGGCGGCTGCACCGAGGCCAACGAGAAACAATCCCGTGACGCGATCGGGAAGACGCATGAACTGGCTCCGCAGATATCGGGCGAGGTCAACCGATGAAGATCAGGCCTTCGACAGGCCGGCGGCCTTCATCGCCACGCCCATCTGGGCATCGCCCTTGTCCATGAAGGCGGCGAATTCGGTGGCGTCGCCCCAGACCGTTCCGAAGCCGCGGTTGCTCATGAACTCCTTGAACTCCTTGGAGTCATAAACCTTCTTCAGCGCCGCAGTGAGCTTGCTTGCGACATCCGCGGGCATGCCCTTCGGGCCGGCAATGCCGCGCCACGCTCCGGTCGAATAGTCGATGTCCATTGCCTCCTTCAGCGTTGGCACGTCGGGGAAGGCCGGGTTACGCTTCGCGGCCATCACCGCAAGGCTGCGCGCCTTGCCAGCCTCGATGATCGCGCGGGCTTCCGGCACCGAACAGGTGGTGAGGTCGAGACCACCGGCAGCAAGATCCTGCATTGCAGGAGCGGCGCCGTTCGATGGCACCCATGCAACGTGATTGGGGGCAAGTCCCATAGCTTGCATCCAGCCGACCAGCGCGAGATGCCAGATGCCGCCCTGGCCGGTGCCGGAGGCCTTGAACTTGCCGGCGGGCGCGGCCTTGATGGCGTCGGCCAATTCCTTCACCGTTTTGTACGGCGAGGTGGAACTGACCTGAATGCCGGGCGGGTCCTCGTTCATCAGCGCGAGCGGCGTGTAGCTCTTCGGCCCGAGTTCGGTGAGCCCCTGCCAATGCATCATCGAGATTTCCACCGTCAGCATGCCGATGGTGTAGCCATCGGGCGGCGCAGTTGCGATGGCGGAATGGCCGACCACGCCGGAGCCGCCGGTCCGGTTGACGACGTTGAACGGCTGGCCGAGGTCTTTTTCCAGAAGCGCGGCAACAATGCGGGCAGTTGCGTCCGTACCGCCGCCGGCACCCCAGGGCACGATCACGGTCACCGGCCGTGCCGGATAGGCCTGCGCCAACGCCGGCTTGAGACCAAGGCCCGCGACGGCCGCGGCAGCAGCGGATGAAGCCGCAAAGGCGCGGCGCGTGATCTTTTTCGACATTGGTGATCCTCCCTGCGGCGTCCGTGAGCCGGACGCTCTTGTGATGCGACATTCTAGGCGGCTTTGCGTTGGGCTCGCAAGGCATTGGCTCATCAAGGGGATCGTCGCCGGTGGGTATCCCGCCACATCCGGAAATCGGGTGGCGGCGATCAGGCTACCCGAAATAGGTATCCATGTGCAGCCCGGTCATCGGGCCGCGATCGATTGCGGAGAGAAACCATGACCACAGCCTATTACAGCACCGTGCTGAACCATCCCCTGGAAACCGTCTGGGCGCTGATTCGCGATTTCAACAACTACCCGGCCTATATTGAGGGGGTGAGCGAAAGCGTGATCGAGGACGATAAGGGCGGCGATGAAGTCGGCGCTATCAGGCGCTTTTGCTATCTCGGCAACTGGATCAGGCAGCGGCTTGCCGGCCACTCAGACGAAGCGCACTCGCTGACCTATGCCGGCACCGAGCCGCTGCCGTTTCCCGACGGGCTTGTTCCGGACGCGCCGGCGCCGACGTACTATGAGGGGACGATGCATCTGCTTCCGGTCGTCGAAGGCAACAGGACGTTCATCGAGTGGTTCGTGAAGCTTGACACCACGCCACGCGACGCGGATCGCTGGCAAGCGTTGTTCCAGTCCTGGATTCCGGACTGGGCCCACTCGCTCGAGCGGGCACTCGACCGCCGGTTTGCTTGACGGCGCAGCCCTCATTGCGGCCGGTCTTCGTCACCCTTCGGCCGCGCGCCGCCAAAAATCCTGGTGCCCTCCGGCGTCAGATAGGGCTTTAGCGTCTCCCACGGCACGAAGGCGACATACTCGCCTTCGGCATAGGAGCCGACCGCGTAAGGCGCGTAGTGGAAAGTCAGTCCCGAGCTCTTGCCCTCCTCGGTCGACGGCGCCAGCGAGATCGGCCCGATCTTGAGCAGCTTGGGCTCGATGGCTTCGATGGCGTTGGCATCGGTGCCTTCCGCGCCGCGCTTCTTCTTCTCGGCCTCAAGAGCTGCAATGACGCCTTGCCGCATCGCTTTCATCGTCGGGCCATTGTCGGCGGTTTCGATGAAGAACGGACGGATGCTGATGCGCTTGCCGGCGGACTTGTCCCACAGGATCGTGTCGGAAGAGCTGTTGGGATGCGCGCCACCCGTATATTCGTAGTCGGCCCTGACGACGGAAACGTAGCGACCATCGATCACCGATCGCGTCTCATATTTCCGTTCATACGACCACGCATTGCGGAACAATCCCGGATCCTGCTTGCGTTCCTTGTCGGCATCGGCACGATTCCTTGTGGCCCATGCCTTTCCCTCGGCCAGGCAGTTCGCCGCCAGCGCCGGGTCGGCCTTGATCATCGCGTCGAGGAAGACTGTCGCTTCCACCCATTTGGCCTTGATGGAAAAGTCCGGCTGGAGATCGGCGGCAAAGGCCAGCGTCGCAGTACACGCGATCGCGCCCGCCAGGCCGATGGTCCGGGTGAGTGTGAGCAACGCCATGCCGCGCAAGGGCAATCCTTTGGGAAGAAGTGGAGCCCGGCGGAAAACTATTCCGCCGCCTCGCTATGGCCGAGCCGGGCGTTGAGCTTGTGGATCAGCTCTTCGGCGGCGTCCGAGATCACGGTGCCGGGCGGGAAGATCGCTTCTGCGCCGGCCTTGTAGAGGGCTTCATAATCCTGCGGCGGCACCACGCCGCCGATAATGATCATGATGTCCTCGCGGCCGTGCTTCTTCAGCGCTGCCTTGAGCTCCGGCACCGCGGTGAGATGGGCGGCCGCCAGCGAGGAGACGCCGAGAATATGCACGTCGTTCTCCACCGCCTGCCGCGCCGCCTCGTCGGCGGTGGCAAACAGCGGTCCGATATCGACGTCGAAGCCGACATCGGCGAAGGCGGACGCAATCACCTTCTGGCCACGGTCGTGTCCGTCCTGCCCGATCTTGGCGACGAGGATGCGGGGGCGGCGGCCTTCGGCGTTCTCGAACGCATCGATCAGTTCCTGCACCTTTTCGACCCGGTTGGACATGGCGGACGCCTCCCGCTTGTAGACGCCGGTGATGGATTTGATTTCGGCACGGTGACGCCCGAACACCTTCTCCATCGCGTCCGAAATTTCCCCGACGGTTGCTTTCGCGCGCGCCGCGTCGATGGCGAGCGCGAGCAAATTGCCGTTACCTTCGCCGGCGCTGCGCGTCAGCGCGGCGAGCGCCTGATCCACTTCCTTCTGGTCGCGCTCGGAGCGCAGCCGCTTCAGCTTGTCGATCTGCAGCCGTCGCACGTTGGAATTATCTACCTTGAGCACGTCGATGGGCGCTTCGTCGACCGGTTTGTACTTGTTGACGCCGATCACGGCCTGCCGTCCGGCATCGATCCGCGCCTGCGTCTTGGCGGAGGCCTCCTCGATGCGCAGCTTCGGCACGCCGGCTTCGATCGCCTTGGCCATACCGCCGAGCGCCTCGACTTCCTGGATGTGTCCCCACGCTTTTACCGCGAGATCCCGGGTCAGCCGTTCGACATAGTGGGAGCCGCCCCAGGGATCGATGATGCGGTTGGTGCCGCTCTCCTGCTGCAGGAATAATTGCGTGTTGCGCGCGATGCGGGCCGAGAAATCGGTCGGCAGCGCCAGCGCCTCGTCGAGCGCGTTGGTGTGTAGCGACTGCGTGTGGCCTTGGGTGGCCGCCATCGCTTCGATGGTGGTGCGCATCACATTGTTGAAGACGTCCTGCGCAGTTAGCGACCAGCCGGAGGTCTGGCAATGCGTGCGCAGCGACAGCGAGCGCGGGTCCTTGGGGTTGAACTGCTTCAACAGCTTGGCCCATAGCAGCCGTGCGGCGCGCATCTTGGCGACTTCCATGAAGAAGTTCATGCCGATCGCCCAGAAGAACGACAGCCGCGGCGCGAAGCGGTCGACGTCGAGACCAGCGGCAAGGCCGGCGCGCAGATACTCGACGCCGTCGGCCAGCGTATAGGCGAGCTCGAGGTCCTGCGTAGCTCCGGCTTCCTGCATGTGATAGCCGGAAATAGAAATGGAGTTGTACTTCGGCATTTTTTGCGAGGTGTACGCAAAAATGTCGGAGATGATCCGCATCGAGGGCGCGGGCGGATAGATGTAGGTATTGCGCACCATGAACTCTTTCAGAATGTCGTTCTGAATGGTGCCCGACAGTTTCTCCGGCGGAACGCCCTGTTCTTCGGCGGCCGCAACGAACAGCGCGAGGATCGGCAGCACTGCGCCGTTCATGGTCATCGACACGCTCATCTGGTCGAGCGGAATGCCCGCAAACAGCGTGCGCATGTCGTAGATGGAATCGATCGCCACACCCGCCATGCCGACGTCGCCGGAAACGCGCGGATGATCGGAATCGTAGCCGCGGTGGGTCGCAAGGTCGAAGGCGACCGAAAGACCCTTTTGGCCGGCGGCGAGGTTGCGGCGATAGAACGCGTTGGAATCTTCCGCCGTGGAGAAGCCGGCATATTGCCTGATGGTCCAGGGCTGGTTGACGTACATCGTCGGGTAGGGGCCGCGCAGATAGGGCGCAATGCCCGGCCAGGTCTCAAGGAAGTCGATGCCTTCGAGATCGGCCTCGCTGTAAACCGGCTTTACCGGAATTCCCTCGGGCGTCAGCCAAGACTCGGCGCTGCCGGCGGGTGGAGCGGGCGCGACGGTTTCAAAGGCGATTTCTGCGAAATTCGGTATGCGGCTCATGGTTCCCATTGTAGCACATATGAAGTCGGGGATGCTCCACCCCTAATCGTGGTCCGGATGCTGGTGGCTGACGATGGTCGCCATCTTCTCCGGCCCGTAATTCTGCATCGTGGTCTGGCTCGGCAGGTTGGCGATGCCGACTACCCAGCCGAGCCGGGATTCGGTTCCATATTGGCGCGTGGGCACCACCCGGTCGGGGCGGTCGAACGTGCCGGTCATGATCTCGATCCGCGGGCCGCCGATTAGCCGGTAGGTCAGCGGCGTGCCGCAGGCCGCGCAAAAATCGCGTTCGGCGATGGAGGAGGACTGGAATGACGCCGGCTTGCCGCGGGTCCAGGTGAAATGCTCGTGCTCGATATCAGCGAGGGAGGCAAAGGGCGCGCCCGATGCCTTCTGGCACATCCGGCAATGGCAAATGCTGACCTTGGTCGGTACTTTCGACATCGCAAAGCGGATGGCGCCGCACTGGCAACCGCCAGTCAGGACCGTCTTGTGGTTGTTTTCTGTCATGCTTGCTCCATCCTCCGCCAGGCTTCCTGCAGCATCGCCAGCGCGTCGCCGCCGGCAGAAATGAAATCGCCAACGCCGGCCGCGCGCAGCGCGGCCTCCTGCTCGCCGGGCCGCCCTGCCAGATAGATATGTTTCGCGCCGGCAGCTTGAAGGGCCTTGGCGGCCTCCCCCGCGTGTTCCGCATAGACCTTGTCGGACGAACATAGGCAGGCGATCACGGCGCCCGATGCCTTGAACGCAGCGGCGAGCGCCGCAGGATCGGCAAAACCTTGCGTGTCGAGCGCCTCGATGCCCCCGGTCTCGAAGAAGCTTTTGGCGAAAGTGGCGCGGGCGGTGAAATCGGCGGGTGTGCCGAGATTGGCAAGGAAGATTGTTGGCCGAGCGCCTGACGTCTTGAGCTTTTCGTCCGATTTTTCGCGCAGCGCCTCGAACGGTGCGGCGAGCCGGATGGGTGGCAGCGGATCGAACTTGAATTTCGCCTCGCCATAGGGCGGCAGCACGACCGGCGTGGCGTCGAGCACGGCGATCTCGTCTTCATGCAGGTTCGGGAATTCGCTGGCGCCGGTCAGCACGTGTCTGCGCTTGGCGATATTGGCCTCGCGTGCAGCCCGCGTCGACGCGACCTTTTTCTGGATCAGGTTCTGCTGGAGCGCGGCGAAGATACCGCCGGCCCGTTCGATCTCCTGAAACAGCGACCATGCGGTTTCGCAGAGTTGCCCCGTCAATGTTTCGATGCCGCCGGAGCCGGCCGCGGGATCGGTTACCTTGGCGAGGTTGGACTCTTCCAACAGCACCAGTTGCGTGTTGCGCGCGATGCGCCGCGCGAACGGATCGGGCAGGCCCAGCGCCAGCGTATGCGGCAACACGGTGATGGCGTTGGCACCGCCGAGACCCGCGGAGAAGGTCGCCATCGTGGCGCGCAGCATGTTCACATAGGCGTCGCGCTGCGTCAGCATGCGCCAAGCGGTATCGGCCGTGACGAACAGCGGCTTGGACGTCAATCCGCAGGCCTGTTCGATCCGCGCCCAGAGCAACCGCAGCGCACGGAATTTTGCCAGCGTCAAAAACTGGTCGGCGTCGGCGGCAAGCCGCGCATAGACCATGCCTTGTGCGTCTTCGAGCGAAATGCCCGTCTCTTCGATCGCGCGCAAGTAAGCGACACCGCAAGCCAGCGCGAACGCCAATTCCTGGACTTCCGATCCGCCGGCATCATGGATCACCCGTCCATCTGCCGCGGCGAGCGGCCCCTTGAAGCCCATCACGGCGAGGCCCTGGATCGCGCCGGTGACCGCGGGCACGATCTCATCCCAGCTATAGGGACTGAACCCCCACACCGCAGCGGATCCGAGCGGATCGAGGCCGAAGCGGATGTCGCAGGCTGCAGGATCGAGACCCCTGCGCTTGATATATTCGGCGACGTGGTTAGCGGCCATTCGCGACTGGGGACCGATCTGCAGCTCGACGCCGATGCCGGCGTCGAGATAGACGCCATCAAGGACTTGTGCGACCGCCTCCGCCGACGGATCGATCCCGAAACCACGGGCGCCATTGGCGCCGGCGAACACCAGCGTCAGTCCCGTCGCACCATTCTCCAGGTCGTGCAGCGCCTGCGCGTTCGCCACTTTCGCATCGGGATGGTCGATCCGTTGCATGATCTGCCAGGGCGCAGCGGCGGCTCGGCCGGCGACCGGCATGGCGCCTTGGGCGCGGCGATAGATCGGATCGATTTTCAGCCCGTCGGACGTCTTGCTGACCAGCTTTTCGAACGGCGCGCCTTTCAGCACCCCGTCGACCAGCTTGCGCCAGTCCTCGTAGGTCGCCTGCGGAAATTCCCCGGCCAATGTCAGCTCGTCGGTATTGGTCATCCGGCCCATTATTCCCATGGTCGTCGCTTGATTGGCCGGAAATTGCCACGGGGCGGCCGCCAAGCCAAACGGTTGTTTTGGTCTTTTGGGCTCAGTCGAGGTCGGGCAGCCGCTGGATACCCGCGGTTGAAAGCTGCGCCAGCGCGTCGTTGACGCGGCGTCCTGCAATGACACGATCTGGTGCGATCTCGGCCAGTGGCACCAGCACGAACGCGCGCTCGAAAACCCTCGGATGCGGCAGCGTCAGTTCCGGCTTGTCGAGCCTGACGTCATCATAGGCGATCAGGTCGAGGTCGAGGGTGCGCGGTCCCCAGCGGGTCTCGTGCGCGCGGTCGCGGCCGAATTTTTTCTCGATCTTGTGCAGCGTGAATAGCAACGCATGTGGATCGAGCGTAGTCTCGATCTCGATGCAGGCGTTGGTAAAGGGCGCTTGGTCTTCGTCGCCCCAGGGCGGGGTGGTGTAGTCAGCGGATCGCGCGAGCAGGGCGGCTTGAGTCATGCCGCAGATGTTGGCGATGGCTTTCCGGAATGTCGTGCGGACATCGCCGACATTGCCGCCGAGCGCGATCAGCACATTTGCCATGTCAGGGCGATGGCCGCTTGCGCATGAGCACGACACCGACATCCTCGAAGATTTCGGCGATCGGCGCATGCGGCTTGTGGACCGTAACCTTGACCGCATGGACGCGTGGGAACGCCGCGAAAATCGAGTCCGAAACGGCGCCGGCGGCGCGCTCCAAAAGCTTGTAATTGGTGTTCGTAAACGCGGCGGTCGCGGTCTCGACGACGCTGGCATAAGACACGGTGTCGGACAGGCGATCCGAGTGCGAAGATTCTGACAAATCGACCGAGAGTTCGAGATCGATCACGAACCGTTGTCCGACTTTGGTCTCGTGCTCCATCACGCCGTGGCGGGCGTGGATCACGACGCCAGTGATGAAGATCGTATCGCTCATTGACATTCCCTGATTGCCGCCGCCACGCGCAGCGCCTGTACGGTTTCGGCGACGTCATGCGCCCGGATAATTCGCGCGCCGTTCTGGGCCGCCAGCAGATGGGCTGCGATCGAGCCGCCAAGGCGTTGATCCGGTTCCGATGGCGTCACCGTGCTGATGAAACGCTTGCGCGAGGCGCCGACCAATAACGGCAGTCCGAACGACTGCAGTTCGCCGAGCCGCGCCAGCGCGGTCATGCTCTGCTCGGGCGTCTTGCCGAAGCCGATACCGGGGTCGAGCACAATTCTGTCGGATGAAATTCCGCCCTTGGCCGCGATGTCGAGCGATTTCGCAAAGAAGGCGGCGATATCCTGCATGATGTCGATCGCAGGATCAGCGTGCTCGCGGTTATGCATGACGATGATCGGCGCGCCGCGCTCGCCGACCAGTCCGGCCATGCCGGAATCGCGCTGTAGGCCCCAGACGTCATTGGCGATGGCCGCGCCCTGGTCGAGCGCCCAGGCAACGACGGCCGATTTCATGCTGTCGATCGAAACGGGGACGCCGAGCGCCACGACATCAGCCAGCACCGGCTGCAGGCGCTTCAATTCTTCTTCAGCCGAGACCGGTTCCGAGCCGTAGGGCCGGGTAGATTCCGCGCCGATGTCGATGATGTCGGCGCCCTCGGCGATCATCCGCCGGGCCTGGGCCAGCGCGCGCTCGGGGGCGGCGAACTGTCCGCCGTCTGAGAATGAATCGGGTGTCACGTTCAGTACGCCCATCACCGCCGGATAGGGCTTGGACAGCAGCGCAGGCAGCACCGGACGACCGGCCGAACCGGTCACGGCGGGAGGTCTGGGCTTGGCTGCGATCATGCGGTCGCTTTGCGCGGTCCGCGGCAGGGAGTCAAGGCGGGAGTGTGGCCCCGCGCCGGCTCCAGCGGCTCTAAAGGTTGATCTTCAATAACTGATCTTGGGCGGAAGCTTGCGCGCCTGCTCGATCAGTTGCTCGACCGATCTTTCGGAGGGCAGAACCCGAACGAGTTTACGTTTTATGTTCACGTCTTTCATGTTCTGGGCGAGCCGCGCCGGATTGCGGTGGGCGAGCTCGCGTACCGTGGTGACGCCGGCCGCGCGTACCAAGCCCACCTTGGCCTTGCCCATTCCGGGAATGCGCATGTAGTCGGAAAAATTGGCCCATTCGAGCAGTTGCTGCTCGCTGATGCCGGTCTTCGCCGACAGCGCCTTGCGCCCCTTCACTGTGCGCGCCGCTTCCAGCAGCGCATCCGTGGTACGAATGCCCAACGATTTGAGTTTCGAGGCAGAGTAGGCGGTCAAGCCTTCGATCTCGGAAAGGGGATAGGTCATGATACCGGATGAAAAAAGAATGTGCCCAGGCCGAATGTGCTCACCAGTGTGCGTGCTATGCGAACTGGCTGAGGCCCGGCGTCCCTGAAATGATTTCGCCCATGTGATCAGCTCCGATTTTGTCGCGGCCGAACCTGAAAAGTTCACGCGCCACGCTTTGAATCTCGCTCATGCCCAGCCCGAGCGCCATCAGCCTGGTGCCGACCGCCATCAGGCCTCCGCCCATCAATTTCGAGAAACCACCATTGCTGCCGGAGGCGGCAATCGCAGCTTCAGCACCCGGAATTTGGTCGATCAGAGCCTCAACTTTCTCGGAGGGCCCCTCGTTACGCAGAAAGGCCAGAACGATTCCGATGGTTTTTTCAGCGACAACACTGTCGATGCCGGCCTTGGAGGCCAGCCGCCCAATCAGTTCGTCCATATTTGCCCCGTCCCCAACCGGGTTTACCCGGTCGCTTGCTTGTGGATTGATCTTGATCGCCTGCGCTCTGAATTACAAGCGACCAACACGGTTTTGGTTCTACATCGCGCTGCGAGTGTTGCAGCAATGCAAGAGTGAATGCCCCATTCACACGAACTTATTGCGCTGCGCTCGCGGCTTCCCGCCAAAAGACTGGAATAAGTATGAGAAACGCGAGCAACGAGGCGAGCGAACGCTCACATGTGCACCGCTGATGGTTTCAATCGACGGGCAGTATGCGATATGATTGCGAACCAAACCTCCCGATGCGCGAAGAGGCGATGCGATGGCGACGACCGATAACAAGACAGCCGATACCGACGAGAAGATTTTCATCGGAAAGGGCGATGAGACGGCCTGGCTGACGCTGGCGCTGGCCAATCGGCATGGCCTTATCACCGGTGCGACCGGAACCGGCAAGACCGTATCGTTACAGGTAATGGCGGAGGGTTTTGCCCGCGCAGGCGTTCCTGTGTTTGCGGCCGACATCAAGGGCGATCTGTCCGGTATTTCTGAAGTCGGCGAGGCCAAGGACTTCATCCTCAAGCGCGCCGGTGAGATGGGCCTCAACTTCCAGCCCGATCAGTTCTCGACCGTGTTCTGGGACGTGTTCGGCGAGCAGGGCCATCCGGTTCGCGCCACGGTTACGGAAATGGGTCCGCTCTTGCTGTCGCGGATGCTCGATTTGAACGACGTGCAGGAAGGGGTTCTCAACGTCGCATTTCGTGTGGCGGATGAAAATGGTCTGACGCTGATCGACATGAAGGACTTGCGGTCACTCCTGGATGCGATCGCGCCTGCCGGCGGCAAGAAGGGACCGGACGACGAGGTGGATGAACTCGCCGAAATCCGAAAGGCGGCGCAGACCTATGGCAATGTCAGCAAGGCGACGATCGGGACCATTCAGCGTCAGCTACTGGTGCTGGAAAACCAGGGCGGAACGAAATTCTTTGGCGAGCCGGCGCTGTTGCTGAAGGATTTCATGAAGACCGACAGCGATGGCCGGGGAGTGGTCAATATTCTGGTCGCCGACAAGCTGATGCAGAACCCGAGACTCTACGCGACCTTCCTGCTGTGGATGCTGTCGGAATTGTTTGAGGAATTGCCTGAGGCCGGAGACCTGCCGAAGCCGAAACTGGTGTTCTTCTTCGATGAGGCGCATTTGTTGTTCAACGATGCGCCGAAGGCGCTGTTGGACAAGATCGAGCAGGTCGTCCGGCTGATCCGCTCCAAGGGCATCGGCGTCTATTTCGTTACGCAAAACCCGATCGACGTGCCAGACAAGGTGCTCGCCCAATTGGGCAACCGCGTACAGCACGCACTGCGCGCCTTCACACCGCGCGACCAAAAGGCGGTGAACGCTGCAGCGCAGACCTTCCGGCCCAATCCCAAGCTCGATACCGCGCGCGTCATCATGGAACTTGGCAAGGGCGAAGCGCTGGTGTCGTTCCTCGAAGGCGGCGGCACGCCGACTATGGTCGAGCGCGTCATGATCCGGCCGCCGACGGCACGGATCGGGCCGATCACGCCGGAAGAGCGCAAGGCGATCATGAGCAAGAGCCCGGTCAAGGGCAAATACGACACCGCGGTCGATGCCGAATCCGCCTATGAGATGCTGCAGAAGCGCGTGGCCGGAACGGCCGCGCCTGCCAATGGAACGGAGGGCGGCGGAGGCGGCGGGGGAATCCTCGGCCAGATCGGTTCGATTGTCGGCACGATCTTCGGCACCAACGTCAAGCGCGGCCGGCTCTCGACAGGCCAGGTCATCGCGAGGGACGTGACGCGGTCCGTCACCAACAAGGTGGTCGGCGGCATCGTGGCCGATCTCGGCAAGTCGGTCGGCGGATCGCTCGGCAGTTCGGTCGGACGCGCGTTGGTGCGCGGTGCGCTCGGCGGATTGCTGCGGCGATAAGCAATGAAAGGGAAGTGGCAGCCAGTGCGCGTGAAGAATTGCGGCTTAGTCTCCTCTGAATCCGGAACGAGCGCGTGCTGAGATATCCGTCGTTACGAAGGCCGCTCGATATCCTGTTTCTGGTCTGCTGCATCGCCTTGACGGCCGACGTGCTGGTCCCGGAAATCTGGGGCAACGGCAAGACCAAGGACTACCCGCTGTGGTTCTGGGCCGGCCAGCAGGTGCTGCAGGGCAGGAATCTCTACCCCGAAAATCCCGCAAGCTATTTCGAGTTCATCTATCCGCCGCTATCTGCGGTGCTGCTTGCGATCCCGAGCTGGTTCGGCAAGATCCCGCTCTATCTCTGCCTCTCGTTCCTCAACATCGTTGCGTGGTGGACGACGGCACAGTTCTCGCACGCGATGGCGGGATCGGGGCACAAGCCCGGGCCCTGGCTGGAAGCGCTGCCGGGCTTCGTCACCATCACCTTCGTGTTCGACATGTTCGATCTCGGCCAGCCGAACCTCGTGCTGCTGGCGCTGATGCTCTACGGTTTCTGGCTGTTGCGGGACCAGCGCGGCTGGATGGCAGGCAGCATGTTTGCGCTCGCCACCGCCATCAAGGTGTTTCCGGTGGCGGTGTTGCCGTATCTCGTGTGGCGCCGGCAGTGGGCGGCGGCGGCCAGCATGTTGATCTTCATCGGCCTGTTTCTGTTCGTGCTGCCGGCGCCGTTTCGCGGCTTCCAGCACAATTTCACGGAGCTGAAGACCTGGTACCAGGGCATGGTTGGGTCGAGTTCGGAGAAGGGATTCGGCCAGCGCGACGAGCAGAACTGGTCGTGGGTCAACCAGTCGATCATCGCGGTGACGCACCGGCTGACGCGGCCCGTGAACTACAATCAGGACAATCCGGCCAAGCCGGTGCGAACCATGAACGTAGTCGATCTTGATTTCAGAACGGCGAACTGGATCGTGCTGGCGATCTCGCTTGCGGTCGGGTTCGGCTATCTTGCGGTGATGCCACCGGCGTCGCGTCGCACGGAACGTTCGGATGCC
Organism: Bradyrhizobium archetypum; assembly: GCF_013114835.1. Lineage (GTDB taxonomy): Bacteria > Pseudomonadota > Alphaproteobacteria > Rhizobiales > Xanthobacteraceae > Bradyrhizobium > Bradyrhizobium archetypum. Next base: position 141,407 of record NZ_JAAVLW010000002.1, read on the forward strand.
GAAGAGCTCGGCATCCTGTTTTGCCTGATCACCGTGGCTTCGCCGCTCGCTCGCCAGTATTACTTTCTGTGGCTGTTTTTTCCGATCACCGTGTTGCTCCACCGCGCCGCTTATGATCCGCGCCCGGCGGTTAAAACCGGAACCTGGACGTTGCTTGCCATTGCGGGCGGCTTGCTGTGCCTGTCGCTGCCGCTGTTTCCGGTTGATCTGCAGGCCTATGGCAACAATCTTGCCGCTACGATCGTGCTCGCAGCGGGGCTCGTCTGGCACCTGCGCCATCCGCCTGCTGCGGATGCCGCCTTGCCTCAGCCCGCAGGCAAGCTACAACTTGATGCCAATAACAAGGCTCACAGCCAGGGATAATCAGCCATGTCCAATGCCAAGGTCCAGCCGGTCCTCGATCACATCGACGCCGATTTCGACAACAGCCTCGAGCGGCTGTTCGCGCTGTTGCGGATCAAGTCGATCTCGGCCGACCCGGCCTTCGCCGACGATTGCAAGGCGGCCGCTGATCATCTGGCGAAGGATATCGCGACGCTCGGCTTCAAGGCCGAGGTGAGGCCGACGGCGGGACATCCCGCGATCGTCGCCAAGCTCAATGGCAGCACCGACGGCCGGCCGCACGTCTTGTTCTACGGCCACTATGACGTGCAGCCGGTCGATCCGCTCAATCTGTGGCACCGGCCGCCGTTCGAGCCCGTCGTCACCGACCATGCCGATGGCCGCAAGATCATCGTGGCGCGCGGCGCGGAGGACGACAAGGGACAGTTGATGACCTTCGTCGAGGCCTGCCGCGCCTGGAAGAAGGTCACGGGATCGCTCCCGGTCGATGTCACGATCCTGATCGAAGGCGAAGAAGAAGTTGGCTCGAAGAATTTCGTGCCGTTTATCGAGGCGATCAAGGATGAGTTGAAGGCCGACTTCGCGCTGGTCTGCGACACCGGCATGTGGGACCCGGACACGCCCGCCATCACAACCTCGCTGCGCGGCTTGATGTATGACGAGGTCACCATCAAGGCTGCCAACCGCGACTTGCATTCCGGTGTGTTCGGCGGCGGCGCACGCAACCCGATCCGCGTGCTGACCAACATCCTCGGCGGCCTGTTTGACGACAACGGCCGCATCACCATTCCCGGCTTCTACGACGGCGTGAAGGATCTGCCGCCGGATGTCTTGGCGCAGTGGAAGAATCTGAACCTCACGCCTGAGTCGTTCCTTAAGCCAATCGGTCTCTCGATTCCCGCCGGCGAGAAGGACCGCCTGTTGATCGAGCAAGTGTCCTCGCGTCCGACCTGCGACATCAACGGCATCATCGGCGGCTATACCGGCGAGGGCTCGAAAACCGTGATCCCGGCGGAAGCTTCCGCGAAGATCTCCTTCCGTCTGGTCGAAGGCCAGGACCCGCAGAAGATCAAGAAGGCGTTCCGCGACTATGTCACCGCGCGGCTTCCGGGCGACTGCACGGCCGTCTTCACCGAGCACTCCAGCGGGGCGGCCATCGCGCTCGACTGGAACATGAAGCCGCTGGCGGCTGCCAAGCGCGCGCTGACCGAGGAATGGGGCAAGGAGGCGCTGCTGGTCGGCTCCGGCGCCTCGATTCCGATCGTCGCGGATTTCAAGCGTACGCTCGGCCTCGACAGCCTGCTGATCGGTTTCGGTCTCGATGACGACAACATCCATTCGCCGAACGAAAAGTACGATCTCAAGAGCTATCACAAGGGCATCCGCTCCTGGGCGCGGATTTTGGGAGCGCTCGCGGAGACGAAGTAGCCACCCTATGCAAACAAAAACGCCGCCCGGGATTGGGCGGCGTTTGGATTTCTAACGTGTAGAGGTATACGGTCGGCATTTTAGCACATCCACGCGACGCGTCCACCCCCGCACCTCACTCGACCGGATAGGGCCCCTCGCGAAAAGCGCGGTTGTGATAGCCTTTGCTGCCGACTTGGCGCGCCAGTGGGCTACGGATGTCTTCGCCCGCCTTGAGCCGAGCGATCAGCGCGCGAAAATCGTGGCGCGGCCGCCATCCGAGTTCGATGCGCGCCCGCTCATTGTCGTAGACGCGATCGATGCCTGGCACCATTGTCCAGCCGCGGTGAGCAAATTCGGCCTCATAGTCCGGCACGTAGCGGCGGACGACCCGCGGCGCGTTGTTGCGCAGTTCGGCAGTGTCCCGGCGTGAGAATGGCGTGGTCGCGCTGATGATGTATTTCGCAAAGCTGGCCGATGGCGCGTGCCGGGCCGCGAGCAGGTGCGCGCTGACGACGTCCTCGATATCGACGCGGCGATAGAGAAACTCGTTGGCCTTGATGTTGGCGTCAGCGTACGTCTCGCGTATCGCGCCGTTGTCGTCCTCTTCGGGAAAGAAACGCGAGGTGCGCAGCACGATGGTGCGAAGCGAATGATTGCGCGCAAACAGCTGGCAGAGATCCTCCGCAGCCGCCTTGGTGACGCCGTAGATATTCTTCGACACCGCCGTGACATCTTCGGTGATCCAGGCCGCCGGCGCGCCCGGCGGTGGCACCAGCGCGTCGCCAAAGACGCTTGTGGTGCTGGTGTAGACGAACGCCGCGGCGCCGGCCGCCGCGGCTTCCTCGAGTAGCGTGAGCGTGCCTGAAATGTTGACGTCGATGAAGTCCTGACGGCTGTGGGTCGCCACATGCGGCTTGTGCAACGTCGCGGCGTGCAGCACGGTCCTGATGTGCTTCATGCAACGGTGCACGAAAGCGCGGTCGGTGATGGAGCCTACCTGGTGCGTAAATGCGCCCGGTAGAACATCGATGCCGATGGCTTCGCGCCGCTGCGCCTGCAGCGTCCGCATCAGCGCCTCGCCCAAATGGCCGGAACTGCCGGTCACCAACACCGTCACGCCGCCACAACCTTCTACGCGTCGCGTCCGTCATGCCGGCGGGAACCTGCCGCAGGTGAGCTTCGGCTGGCGATGCGGAGCGCCTTCTTAAGGAAAATGGTTGATCGTCGAGCCGAACCTAGCCCTGTGCCGAACGGGCGGCAAGGCGATGATCCTGCGCGGCAGTCATGCCATCGCAGCTAGCTCATTAGGGCGCAGGAATCGCCAGCAGCGTCGAGATGGCGCGGCCGCGGATATCATAGACGCGCGCAAACACGACATCGTCGCGCTTGATTTCCACCATGACTGGCGCGGTGAGGCCCTTGCAGTAGAACTCGCCGAGTGTCATCGCGAAGTCGGCGGATTGGCTGTCCCACCCGATCGTGAAGTCGGGGCCGAGCGCTACCTGCGCCGGGCGCTGCGGACCGCACACCGCGACCTTCCATTTGCGGCCCAGCGGCGGCACTTCCTGCCGCTCGACCAGCTCTTCGCGCAGACCATCGGAAGCCTGCTTCAGCGCCAGCCCCCAATAGTCCAGCATGAAGTAGTTGTCGGCGGCGCGAACCGTGCCGGCGATGTGGTTAAAGTGCGTATACTCGTAGGGATGCAGGCGGACCATTTCGCTGAGCGGCAACAGCAGGCCGAACGTGAACACTGCCAGTGCGGCGGGCTGCCAGCGACGGTGGTTCTCCTTGAGCCAGCTCATGCTCCAGGCGAACGACACGCCGGCAAGCACGACCATCGGCGGGATGACGAAAACGAAATGCCGGATGCCATTGTAGAGCGCCGGCCGCTTCACCATGGCGATCACCAGCGGCAATGTCGCCGCCAACGTCAGCATCAGGAAGACGGTCTTGCGGCGGGCCGCCACGTCCGCGCGCGACAGCGACATCAAGGCGCCAACGATCCCGGCAAGCAGAAGCGCGAGCAGCACTTCGGGAAGCTGCAGCGCGAACAGCGTCGGCAGGTAGGACCACGGCATATCAGGCACCGAAACCAGCGCGCCGTCGAACATTTCCTTCCAGGGCTTCTCGAAGAAGTGCGAAAAATAAGTCAACGCCTTGAAGGGATGGTCCGCCTCCATGATCGACCATGGCCACACCAGGCCCATGATCAGGTATCCGACCACGAGGCCGGGCAGCAGTACATATACGACATGGGCGAAGCGGCGGATTGCTTCGCGTGGGCCTTGGCTACGAACTTCCTCGATCAGCAGCGGGACGAAGCCCACCATCGCATAGACCAGCGCCAGCCCGCCGAGAATTCGGCACCCGATCGAGAGGCCGGCGCCGAGGCCGACGATCAGGATGGTTCGCGGCGAGGGCGTAGGATATTCCTCGGCAAGGCGCACCAGACCCAGGATCAGGATCACCATCGAGACGGCAAACGGCGCGTCCTTCGGGTTCATGAACATGTGGCCGTAGAAGGTCGGGCACAATGCGAGCAGCAGCAGCGCTGCCAGTCCGGCAAGCGGGCCGCCGACACGCCGCGCCAGCCGCCAGGTCACGGCAAGTCCGATCAGCCCGACGACGGCGCCGAGCAGGCGCCGCGTTTCAAACAGTTCGAGCGGGATGACCTTGTGCAGCAGGGCTGCCGCCATGTCGAAGCCGCCGCCATACATATAGAGGTTGGCGAAGGACAGCGCGCCGGTGTCCTTGAAGCCGGAACCGTACATCCTGAGCAGCAGGTCGGCATATTCGGCGTGCGTGTAGTCGTCCCAGCCCAGGCCGTAATCCCGGAAGGTCAGACCTGCGACGAGGGCGACGACGGCCAGCACGAAGATGGCGAGGTCGTCACAGGTCCGCTCCACCGAGCGCCGCGCGGGCGTATCGAGGGCAGAAGTCGTGATGGATGACATGGCGATTGGTAACCCAGCGTCCCCTATGGCCCAGCTTGGCTATCGTTGAGCCTCATTCCCCGGGTACCCATATAGCGCAGTTCCATTTCCAAGTAATTGGGAATTGTGGCGTAAATCCCTGATGCGATGCAACAAAAGGGCAGCAATTGGTAGGCAGTAAAACTACTGTCGGCGGGCTGAACGATACCTGAATGGCAAGGTTGGTCCGAACGGAGTTCTGCAACCGGGTGACGCCAATTGCGGAACCCGGGCGCAATTGACGTTGGCGGTGCGCACAATATGACGGTATCGTGGCGTGGGGCGGCTTGCGAGCGTTTAAGGCGCGGCTGAGGGGTTAGTTCAATGATGATTGTGATGTGGGTCGCCGGGATCGGCCTCGTTTTGGCGGGTCTGCTGGCGATCGGCTCCGGTATCCCGATCAAGGAATTCAGCACCGGCAACACGCTGATCATCGCCGGCGTGATCGCCGTCTGCACCGGCGCGATCATGCTGGCGCTCTGGATGACGGTCCGCGAGCTGAAGAACATCGCACGGAAACTCAGTGCAGCCGCGCCTGAAGCGCCCGGCGAGGACACCATGCGGCCGGCGCTTCCGCTCGGCGCAACGCGGGATTCCGCACCGGCCGCAGGCGGCTTGGCAGCCGCTGAGCAGCCCGCTTCTCCCGGATCATTTTCGCCACCGCCATGGCAGAACGAAGCTGTTCTGCGCGATCACCCGATCCCGGAGCCGACACACCCCGAGCCCACACCATCGGCTCCGAAGTCGAAGCGCAATTTGCTGTTTTCTTCGACGTCGCGAAAAGAACGGGAGCGTGCCCAGGGGCGGGCGAGCGAGCCGCTGCCACCGGATCTGTTGTCATCGGACCTTCGCCCCACACCGCCGGTCGAGCCGGCCGAACCGCCGCGGGCATCGTTCGAAGATGCTTGGCCGAAGGCGGAGCGCGCCAAGGCGGCCGAGCATCCGCTGCAGCGGCACGGTGGCCGGATGCCTCCGCCGCTCGCAGAGCCCAATGGCGGAACGCCGCGCACCGAGGATCAATCGGCGGTGACGGTGCTGAAGTCGGGCGTTGTCGATGGCATGGCCTATTCGCTCTATTCCGATGGATCGATCGAGGCACAGATGCCGGAGGGGATGATGCGCTTCGCATCAATCGATGAACTGCGCGCGCATCTCGATCAGCGGTCCTAAAGACCGGCAATACTTGCTGCGGGAAAATGAAGCGCCCGTTCTTGTCAGTTTCCCGGCACTTCGTTCATATTCGCCAAGTCGTGTCAGATTCCGCTGCTGTATAGGCAGGGTTGGATACTGTCCGAACCGCGCGGCCGACAGATGCATTCGTGATTCCAGAAGGTTGAGCCATGACCGATTCCGCCGGCAAAACGCCCGTCGAACTGACCGCCAATATCGTATCGGCCTATCTCAGCAACAATCCGACCCAGGCCTCGGAAATTCCGAACCTGATCAGTCAGGTCCACGCAGCGCTGATGCGGGTATCGAGCGGCCGGCCCGAGACGCCACTCGAACCGACCAAGCCGGCCGTGTCGGTGAAGAAGTCGATGACGCCCGAATATCTGGTCTGTCTGGAGGACGGCAAGCGCTTCAAGTCGCTGAAGCGCCATCTGCGCACGCAGTACAACATGACGCCGGAGCAATACCGCGACAAATGGGGTCTGCCGCCGGACTACCCTATGGTGGCGCCGAACTACGCCGTGGCGCGCTCGCAACTCGCCAAGAAAATGGGTCTTGGCCAGCAGGCGCGGAAGCGGAAATAGACCAAAGCGTTTTCAAGCGAAGCATGCCCTCGGACGCGATCCGAGGGTGGGAACCGGTTCGCGTTAAGAAAACGCGTCCAATATAAGCCTATCTATTACGAAGCCGCGGCCAGCGCCTCGCGTGCGTCGGAGCGGATGCGCTCGACCATCGAGCGCAGGCCGTTGGAACGCTGCGGCGTCAGGTGCTCGCGAAATCCGAATTCATCGAAGACGGCAAGCGCATCCGTTGCAAGGATCTGCTGCGGCGAGCGGCCGGAATAAAGCGTGAGCAGGATGGCGATCAGGCCGCGCACGATGTGGGCGTCGCTATCGCCCAGATATTTCAGCCGCGGCTCGCCATTGCCGCTGCGATCGATCTGCTTCGACAGCCAAACCTGGCTGACGCAGCCATTGACCTTGTTCTCGGCGGAATGCTCGGCCTCCGGCATTGGCTCGAGCGTGCGGCCGAGCTCGATGACATACCGGTAGCGGTCGTCCCATTCCTCCAGCAGCTCGAAATTGTCCCTGATTTCGTCGATCGTCATCGTGGCCCGCATCCGTTTCCTTAAGGCCCTATATAGGATGCGGATCGAACGAAAGCGACGGAAATGGAACGGGTTCCGCGGCCTTATTTTGAGGCCGACGAGGTCCGTGGCAGCCGCCATTCGATCCCCATGTCGTCCTCCGTCAGCGCGTCGGCGGACGCTGTGGCTGCGACCACGGCATCGACATCGCCATCGATCGAACTGGTATGGTCGGGCTTCTTCTCGGGGGTACTGGGTTGCTCGGGCTTTTTGTCGGTGATGATCTTGTACAACTGGCGGGCGCCGTCCTGGGCGCGCTGGCCGATCGCAGTCGCCGCCTGACCGCCGACCTCGCAGGCCGCCGGCTGCCGCTTGCAGAACTGGCTCATGTCGGAGACGGCGGCGGTCGCGGCCGATACGGCTTCGGATGCGCCAATCTGCGGCACCTTGTCCGATTCAGGCGTCTTTTCCCTGGGCAACAGCACGAGCACCAGCCCAAGCCAGAATGCCATGCGAAGTAGAAAAGACATATCGCGACCCCGGTCATCTTTTGGTTGTACTGCGGTTAACTCGCAGCTTCGTTTCTGACTAACAGTCGTGGATAAATCGTAAGTGTTTTCGTTGAAGTAAATTCGGCGAAAACTTGCAGAAAATTCCAAAGATTGGATTCGGCGTAAATTTTCGATTGACGGCGCTTGCGTGCAGGAAAGGCAGCCGCCGGCGACGCATCCACCTTTTCGAAACCATGGATCGGCCGTGCTGGAAACCTGTCGTTCACCATCCGCGCCGAATGGAGGCTGCACGAGGCGCGAAACCATCGCGCAGACATGATGTCGGGCACCAATCCGTCGCGCCTTAGTGTTCGCTTAAGTTCGCTCTGACACGGTGGCGTTAAGACAAGGGGGCGTTGTGGCGCGTCTGTCTGACGAACAAGCCGAAGCGCGAGAGCCGTGACTGTTTTGAGTATCATCCGCGATTGTCTCGATGCGTCGTTGCATCCCTCGGCACGATATGATGCGCTGACGCGCGCGCGTCATCGCGCTTTCATGGCGCCGCGGCTGCTCGGCAGCTTAGTGGCGCTTGCGGCTTTTCCGATTTATTTGGCGATGCGGGGGGCGCCTACCGCGGTCGAGGTCATGGCCTTCGCCTGGCTGATCGCGCCCATTCTGTTATCCTGGTTCCTGTCGCGCACCGGCCGCTACGAAGGCGCGCATATCCTATCGGCGCTGGCGCTGGCGAGCCTTGTTGCGATGGTCGCTGTGACCACCGGCGGCATCGAATCCTTCGCCGCGGTCTGGCTCATCGTCGTCCCCCTGGAAGCGGCGCTGTCGGCCTCGCGCCGCGTGGTCGCATTCGCTTCCGCGCTGGCGCTGTCATGCGCCGCCCTGCTGATCGCGCTTGGGTATTTTCAGCTCCTGCCGGCGGCAGGGCCGAATGCCGCCCTGCATAGTGTCCTGATGGGAGCCGGCGTTGCTTCGGCGACGCTCTATGCGGCGGGACTGGCCGTCAGCGCGGAATCGCTGGCGCGCACGTCTGTGTCGCTGCTTAATGTCGAGGAAGGCCGTTACCGGTTGCTGGCGCGAAACATGAGCGACGTGATTTCGCGTCATAATCGCACCGGCGCCGTGGAGTTCATCTCGCCGGCGGCGGAAGCCATGCTCGGCACGCCCTGCGCCCGGCTCACCGGCCACGGCCTGTTCGATCGCGTGCATGTCGCCGATCGTCCGGCCTATCTCACGGCGCTGTCGGAGGCCGCGCGCGGCAGCGAGCAGCGCAGCGTTGAATTCCGTCTGCGCCGCGATGCAGCGCGCGCTCAGAGCGCTTCTGCCGACTTTATCTGGGTCGAAATGCGTTGCCGGCCCCTCGAACAGAATTCGCCCGAGGCGGAGGTCGTCGCCGTGATGCGCGACATCACCGACCGCAAGATCCAGGAGCAGGCGCTCGAACTGGCGCGCACCGCTGCCGAGCAGGCGGATGCCTCGAAGACGCGCTTCCTCGCCACCATGAGTCACGAGCTGCGCACGCCGCTGAATGCCATCATAGGCTTCTCCGAGATGATCGTGCACGAAGAGGCGATGATGCTGGATGCCGCACGGCGCAGGGAATATGCGCAGTTGATCAACGATTCCGGCCAACATCTGTTGTCGGTGGTCAACGGCATCCTCGATATGTCCAAGATGGAAACCGGCAATTTCGAAATTTCACCGGAACCGTTCGCGCCGCGCGCGGCACTGTTGCACTGTTGCAATTTGCTGGCGCTGAAGGCGCGCGATAACGGCGTCGATCTGATCACCCGTGCAGCGGAGGATTTGCCCGTGATGAACGGCGATCCCCGCGCCTTTAAGCAGATTGCGCTGAACCTGATCACCAACGCCATCAAGTTCACCGAGCGCGGCGGCAGCGTAACCGTTTCCGCCGCGGTCGAGGGATCGCGGTTGATGCTGCGCGTCACCGACACCGGCGTGGGCATCGCCGCCGAGGATCTCGCGCGGATCGGCGATCCGTTCTTCCAGGCCGGCAAGACCTATCAGCGCAAGCACGAAGGCACCGGCCTCGGTCTGTCGATCGTGAAGGGCCTGGTCGGACTTCACAATGGCGAGATGAATGTGCAGAGTATGGTTGGCGAGGGCACCACGGTGACTGTTGCGTTGCCGCTCGACTTTGCGCCGTTGCCGACGCCTTCAAACAACGTCGCGACGCTGATACCGGCGCCGCGATCCGAATCACAGGATCAAGTCCATCAGGTGAAGAAGCGTGCCTAGGCGTATTGACGACGATGACGAGATGCCGCGCCGCCGCCGTCGCGGCGCGAAAGCGGCTGCGATTGCGGTGGAGGAAGAGCGCAGTCTGGTGATGCGCATCCTCCTGCACAGTCCGAAAGACATGGTCGCGGGCCTGCTCGCCGCCGCCGCGATCTGCGCCATCGTCGCCAATGCGCTGTTCCTGCAGGCCGGTCGCCATCCGTCGCCGATGTTCGGCTCGGTCGTGACGCTGTCGGCCCCGCAAGCCGCCGTCGTGAGCCCGTTGCCGCGTCCGCGCCCGGTCGAACTGACGACAAGATCGATCGACGCCGAACCGCCCGAGATCAGGCCTGTCGAGGTGAGGGGCGCCGATCCCAAACATCTCGAGATCAAGAGCGCTGATCCCAAGAATTCGGATTCCAAGAGTTCCGATTCCAGGAACGCCGATCCGATGGCCAATCTGGTGGTCAAGTCGACAACGCCGCCTCCGGCTGCGCCTGCGAATGTGGCGCGTCCGCCCGCGCCGATACCAGCCACCACGCAAAGCAGCGGTGCGCGTCGCGTGGCGGCGGTGCAGCGCGCGCTGACCCAATATGGCTATGGTCAGTTGAAGCCGACCGGTGCGGTGGGCTCGGATACCCAGGCGGCGATCGCAAAATTCGAGCGCGATCGCAAGCTCCCCGTGACCGGCCAGATGTCCGACCGCCTGGTGCGCGAACTCACCGCCATGATCGGCCATCCGATCGACTAGCGTCGGCCCGGCCGCTGGCCTATCGTCCGTCACATGCGATTGAAATCATCCATCTGGGTGGCCGCTTACCTGCGCCGCTGCCAGAATGAGGGAATCTTTGGCGCCGTGCGCAAGCGTGGGGCGGAGGAGGCGGGGGCGGTATTCGTCAAGGTGGCGCTACTCGACGGCAACGCCATGCTGTATGCCCCCGCGCCGCAGACCGTCTATGACGAGAGTCGCCCGGCCGAGCGGCTGTTCGCGCCGGCGTCTCCGCAACCGGTGCCGGAACAATCGGTGGAGGAGCGTCTGGCCAAGGAACTCCGTTTCGATCCCGACGCCTGGATCGTCGAGACCGAAGACCGCGCCGGGCGGCATTTTCTGGATCTGGCGAAAGGTTAGCGATTCGAGCCGTCGGTGCCGGTGCGAACCGCCGGCGCGGTACCCGGCTGCACCGCGGGACGGGTTTGCGAGCTCGCCGCACGCGCACGGTGACGTTCGTCGTCGTACAGCGCGGCGCGATATTTGGCGCGGGTGACTGCCATGGTCGAGCCGCGCCACGCGGCTACCATCACGAGTGCGGATCGTTCGCTCAGACGGTCGTAAAGTCGCGACAGGCGATAGACGTTGTGCACCGACGAACCGAATTCCGGATTGAGGAACAGCAGCACGCGCTGGAATATCTCGCTCGGCATGTCGAGCGCTTTCGCCGCGCATGCCAGCGGTTCGCCGCCGGGATCGTCCACGACCTGCGCTGCGATCCGCTGCGGCAGGATCAGCGCCTCGCCGAGTTCGAGCGTGAAGTTTTCGGCGTCCTCGGCGAACGCGGCCATCTCCAGGATATGGAGCGCGCGGGCGGCGCGGGCTGCGGGAATGCGCGGCGAGGCTTTCAGCGGCGTGTCGGCGAGATTGTGCAGGATCAGCGCGCGTTCGCTGGCGCCGGCCGCGAAGAACATGTCGGTGATTTCGGCGGCATCATTGGGCCGCATCGACAGAGTGGAGGCCATCCGCAGCTGCGCCTCGGTCGGCGCCTTCACCGCCGGCACGTCGGCCGCAGCCGCGGTAATCGCAGCGGCGAGCGGCAGCGGCCGATCGGGATGTGAAGGCCGCAACCCGAGTTTGACCATGATCTCGGCCGGCGTTGCCGGATAGATGGCGAGCCGCGCCCGCACCGCGGCACGGGTGGCGTCGTCGACCTGATCGATCAGGCGGGACGTCAGTTCGACGAACTGCCGTTCCTCATCCGCCGAATGGGCGCTGGCCTGGACGTAAAGATCGGTCAGCACGCGCAGCAAGGTCGGCCTGATATCGACGCCCTCGCGCCGCGAGAGCGTCATCAGCCCGTCGAAACCCGGAAACAATGGAGCTGCTGTCATGTCAGGTGTACGCGACTTCGGTAATCCTTCGCGTCAGCCTACGCAGGGCGTTTTAAGAGTTGGTTAAGGAAAATAGCCCCTGAAGAAATCCGATAAAATGCGAGTATTCGGAGAGGTATGGACCCCGAAACCCGTAACTGTACCGGCTATGCAAATTAAGAAGCCGTTAACCACGTTCTGCTCTGAATAATGGCATGTCGCTGGCCTGATCGCGTCCGTGCGGCAACCAGAGAGAACGGAATATGGGCACCATCATTGAATTTCCGGCGGATGCGGCCTCGCGGCGGCCGGGCTCAGCTATGGATGGCGCTCCACGCGATGGCCTGGGAACCGTGCTGATCCTTCCCGTTGTCCGCATCGAACGCGAAGGCGGCGGAACCGGCGACGGACGCGGGCCGGAAGAGGGGACGGCGCCTGGTCGCCGTCGCCGTCGGCGCCCCTGAACGACGGACGTTTGACATGCCGGAGACGTGCCTCCCGATCCGGACCACCGGGCTTCGGTCACTCGCGGCTCTCATACTCGTGGCAGGTGCTGCGCTCGGCGGCTGCAGCGGCGGCGATTTCGGCCGCACCCGCGCCGACATGCGCAACGACGACATGCACCGCTGGCTGGGCGCCGAGGCGACCGCCAGCGTCGGCCTAAAGCACTCGCACTTCCAGCTCACCGAAAACGAGCGCCAGCTTCGCGATCTCGCCTATCCGCTGATCGAACCGCCGCATTCGCGGCCGGCCTGGAAAAGCGTGTTCGGCGATTATCAGCCGCTGCCCTCGCCATGGCGGCAGAAGGTGGTGTTCGATCGCACCACCTATGGACGCGCCTTGATCGACGAGCCGCACCGCTCGCACACCTCGCGCTATCAGCAGTTGATCGAGGACGTCCGCAACGACATCACGCGTTTCGAGCCGTTCTTTGCCTCGGCCGTGCGCGTCATCGAACTCGACCGCAAGCGCAGCGCCAGCCTGAAGATGGTGTCGGAACTGTCGCCGCGCGAACAGGCCGATGCGATCGCCCGCATGGAAGAGAACACGCTGATTGTGCAATGGGTCCAGCAATGCCTGGAGCAGCGCATTTCTTCCTATCGCTGGGCGCTGGAGCGGCTGGTGATCCAGGCGCCCGATGGCATCGCCGCCGATGCCGATCGCCTGATCGGCGAACTCGCCGCGCAAACCGCCAACCCGCCGGTCACTTCGCAGCCCGTGATCGGGCGTGCGGTGACGGTAAAGGGCTGAACCAGGACGTTACTCATACATCTGGAAAGAGCCATGCGTTGAGCGTTGTCCGGATTTCGGCTCGGAAGCGGACATCTGGGCCGACCCTCAGCGAGTCAGCTTTGGGCTGAGGCAGCTGTAACCAGCTCAATCCATCGACATACGCGGGCAGACGGTGTGACATGCATTTGCTTGGCAGCGGCTGCGAAGCCGCCAAGGTCGGCGGCGCGAACGACCATTTCCAACCGCCGAATCTTGTCCATCGCCCCTCCTGCAAACGTCAGGCCAAGGCTACATACATGAGTAATTCGCACGATTGAAGTGAGAGGAAAGCATGAATCCCGCGGCCCAATGCGGAGTAAGCTTTCCGACATCCTGATGAAGGAATAGTCGATGCGCAATTTTTTAGCCTTACTCCTCATCCTGATGTCGGCCAACGCAGTAGCCGGCGAACTGCCTCAAGAAATCAGGGAGGCGATCCGGAAGATCGGACCTGTCATCAACGCTCCGGAGACCGCGAAACTCCTGGCGCCATTGCAACGGAAGGAGCCCTATGCCGGCGTAACCGTCGCGCGCGACGAACGGTACGGAGCAGACGAGCGCAATCGCCTTGATGTGTTCCGGCCCAATGATCGCTCCTCCAAGCTTCCAGTATTGCTGTTCGTTCACGGAGGCGCATATGAGAGGGGCGACAAGCGAGCGGCCGGCAGCCCGTTCTACGACAACGTCATGCTATGGGCCATCGAGCATCAGATGGTGGGCGTGAACATGACGTACCGTCTAGCGCCGGCAAATCCCTGGCCCGCCGCGGTCAAGGACATCGGATCGGCGGTCGCATGGACGCGTGCCAACATTGCTCAATTTGGAGGGGACCCCGATCGGATTATCCTGATGGGACATTCGGCCGGCGCCACCCACGTTTCATCCTATCTGGCCCATCCCGAGATCAACAGCGACGATCCCGTCGGCGCCGGGGCCATTCTCATTTCCGGCACGTACGAGCTCAAGCCCGAGATCGAAGTGCCGGGTCAGCGATCATATTTCGGTTCCGATACGTCGTTGTGGCCGGTACGGTCATCCATCGGCGGCCTGACCAAGATGAAAATTCCGCTCCTTGTCGCTCATGGAGAGCTGGATGTCCCGTACTACATCAGCCAGGCTGATACGCTGAAGGACCGCCTGTGCAACGAAAGCAGATGCCCAAGCTTCGCAGTCCTCACCGGCCAAAGCCACATGTCGGAGATTTATGGACTGAACACGATGGATACGTCGCTCTCCGAGCCGATGCAGTTGTTTATCAAGTCGTTGGCTAAGACGGCGGCGTCAAATTAATGCCAGTTGCCCGGCAGTACAAAAACAAGAAAGGCAGACTTTTCGTGTCGGCCCACAGCAGCCCGTAATTCAGCGCTTGCCCTTCGAGGCAGGCGTGGGGGCCGGCGCAGGCGGCGGCTCGGGCTGCTTGGCCGGCGGCGGCTCGGTCTCCACGGTGCAGCGCGACGCGGCGAGCGAGGCCTGCGCCTGCGGCATCAGGCCGGGCTCCGGGGCGAGGGCCTTCAGCACGATCAGGCCGGTCGTGCTGGGGGAGTCGATGATCAGCCGGTCGGCGGCGGTGACTTCCTCGTCCTCCGGCAGCGCGGAATGCTGCTCTTCCGTCATCAGGTCGAGCTCGATCACCTTGCGGCCGGCCGAGCGGTCGTTGATGGCGTAGTAGGCGACCTCGTTGCGGGTGTAGAACGACACCGAGGTATAGGCTTGGCTGACCGGCACCGTCAGCTTGAGCGGGCCGCCGGAGAGATCATAGCGGCAGATCGCGACCGCGAAGGCCGGGTCCATGAACGGCATCGGCGCATTGTTCGGCTCTGGGAGCGGCAGCGCCGTGACGGCGTTCTCCTTGGTCATCGGCGTCAGCCGCGAATAGGCGTCTTGCGTCGCGATGCGCGGCAGCGCCAGCACGCTGACGAGATGCACCACGCCGCCCAGCAGCACGCCCGCGATGATGGTGAAGGCCAGCCGGATCATGGGCAGTTCACCGTGGTGATGGCGGGCATCGGCGCGTCGCGCTGCGTCCGCGTCGCGACGCCCACCGGCGTATCATAGAGCCGCAGCATCAGCGTGTACCGCTCGATGCCGCCGGTCGGCAGCCAGTTGCCGGCGCGGGAGCGCGCCGCGACGCGGATCTCGAATGCGCCATCGGAGCCGCGCACGATCTCCTGGCTGGTGAAGCCGTAGCGCTGCAGCGAATTGGCAACCAGGTGTCCTTTGCGGTCGAACAGCGTCAGCGTCCAGAACCGGGCCGCCGGCGTCACCCCGCTGACGACCACGTCACAGCGCCCGTCGAGCGGTTTCTTCTTGTCATCGGTAGTGGCGGTGAAGGCGATGCCGTCGCCGGTGCCGATCGGCAATTCGCCGCTGCGGGCGATCGAGGCGCGCGAATAGGGATCGATCTCGGAAGAGCCGGCCTTGGGCCGGGCGGTCCAGGCGCCGATCGTGAGCGTGCCGAGATCAGTGCCGCGCGTCGACGTCACATAGGTCGAGCCGAGGCCGACGGCCGCGGCAAGCGCCAACGCCAGCAGGGTGATGAAGATCAGCCGCACGGGCCGGTGCTCCGCAATCTCACGGCATCAGATTCCGGTTGAACCGGCTTCATTCGAAACCTGAAGCGTTTCGGTTCGCCTGAGCAAGTCAGGGCGGACGCTTCGCATCTGTTCCGAAGAGCACCGGTTAACATTCTGCCGGATCATGCCTTTTAATTCTTCCGCTGGGCCGGCGGCGCAGCCTGTTCGCCAGCGGCCGCGACATGGTTCTCCGGAAAAGCCAGCGCGCCTGATGTGACCGGCTTGGCGGGCTGCTTCTGGTCGTTGGACGAGGTCTTGCCCGCGGCCTTGCCGGCCTCGTCGAGCAGTCGCTCGACACGCACCAGAATATCCGCGCCACGCTTGGTCAATACCGGCGGCGGTCCCGGCTTGGTCTCCAACACCCGCGCCGCGCCGGCGCCTGCGACGTTGGCGGGCTGCGCGGGCTGCGGCAGTTTCGTGCCCATGCCGATGCCGGGGATTTCCTTCACCTCGACGCCTTGGTGCGCGACCACCATGATGTCGTGCCAGGTCTGCGCCGGCAGCGAACCGCCGGTCATGCGGTTGGTCGGCGAATAGTCGTCATTGCCGTACCAGACCGCGCAGGTGAAGTTGCCGGTATAGCCGACGAACCAGGCGTCGCGGTAGGCATTGGTGGTGCCGGTCTTGCCCGCGGTCGGAATGCCGTCGAGCGCGGCGCGGCGGGCGGTGCCTTCGCTGACGACATGGCTCATCATCTCCGCCATGTCGGCGGCGACGGAGGCCGGAATCGCCTGCACCGGCTTCTTGCCGTCGCGATCGAAGCGCCAAACCAGGTCGCCGGCGCCGGTGCGCACTTCCAGCACCGCGTGAGGTTTCGGCGCCTTGCCCTTGTTCGGGAAAGTCGCATAAGCGACCGCGTGTTCGAGCACGGTAACTTCGTCGGAGCCGATCGGCATCGACGGCGTATCCGGTAGCGGGGCGGTGAGGCCGAAGCGGCGTGCCACCTCGGTAATCTTCGCACGGCCGGCCTTGGCGGGGTTCGGCGATTTGCCGCCGAGCGCAATCGACAGCTTCACCGGCACGACGTTGATCGAGCGGGTGATCGCCTGAGTCAGCGTCACCGAGCCGGAATAGGAATGGCCATAGTTCTGCGGGCACCAGTTGCCGATGCAGACCGGGCCGTCGACCACGATCGAGGTCGGCTTGTACCCGTTCAGAAGCGCCGTGGTGTAGACGTAGGGCTTGAACGAGGAACCCGGCTGCCGGTAGGCGTCGGTCGCGCGGTTGAACTGGCTCGCGCCATAGTCCCGTCCGCCCACCATGGCTCGGACGCCGCCATCGAGGTCGGCCACGACCACCGATGCCTGGGTCGCGTGATAATCGCGGCCGAACTGGCGGAGCTGGTTCTCGACCGTATCCTCGGCGGCGCGCTGCACGTTCATGTCGATCGCGGTGCGGACCACGAAGACGCGCTCGGTATAGGATTTCGGGAACGTATCGACCAGCTTGCGCATCTCGTCGAAGGCGTAGTCGAGATAGTAGTTCGGTGAGTTCTCGTCGCGGCGGTCGACGGCAACCGCCGGGTTGCGGCGGGCACCAAACACCTGGCCCTCGGTCATGAAGCCGGCATCGACGAGGTTATCGAGCACGACGTTGGCGCGGGCGCGGGCGGCGGGCAGGTTGATGTGCGGAGCGTACTTGGTCGGCGCCTTGAACAGGCCGGCGAGCATGGCGGATTCCGCCAGATTGACGTCGCGCGCCGACTTGTTGAAGTAGAAATGCGCCGCGCCGTCGACGCCGAAGGTGCCGCCGCCCATATAGGCGCGATCGAGATAGAGCTTCAGGATTTCGTTCTTGGTCAGCCGCGTCTCGAGCCAGATCGCTAGGAACGCTTCCTTCACCTTGCGCTCGATGGTGCGCTCGTTGTTGAGGAACAGGTTCTTTGCGAGCTGCTGGGTAATCGACGAACCGCCCTGGCGGACGCCGCCGGCCTGCGCGTTGGTGACGAGCGCGCGCGCCAGGCCTGGAAAGTCGATGCCGAAATGATCGTAGAAGCGGCGGTCTTCGGTGGCGAGCGTCGCCTTAATCAGGTTATCGGGAAAGTCTTCGAGCGGAATCGAATCGTTGTGCTTGATGCCGCGGCTGCCGATCGGATTGCCGTAGCGGTCCAGGAACGACACCGCGAGATCCGATTTCTTCAGCCAGTCGTCGTCAGCTGTTTCGCGAAACGCCGGGATAGCCAGTGCCAGCATCATGATCAGGCCGCCGAGCCCGAGCGTAGCAGCCTCCGAAAACGGCTCGATGAAGACCCAGCGCTTCCAGCGGCCGACATAGAATCGGTCCATGAAGGTGGAGTAGCGCTCGTACAGCTCGCGCAGGCCCTTGCCCGACGAGAACAGGGTCGAGTCGATGCGCGCGTCCAGATCCAGAAAGAAGTTCCGGATCTTCTGCTTCAAATCTGGAGGTACGATCTGGCGCACTAGTGCCCGTTTTCCGCAGTTCGTAGTACTTTGCCGCGCCCCTTGTACGAACTTCGGAAAACAAAGGGCACTAGCAAAATTGAGATTCTAGTGCCGCTGTCGATTTGGAGTTCCTGACGGTGCTGCCGCGGGCGGTACAGGAACTTCAAATCGGCGGCACTAGTACCTTGGTCGGTTCGAAACGCTCGCGCGCGCCCGGCCGGGCGCTGTCGAGACGTCTTGATTGATGTTGCGGCAAACCCAAGGCGCTTTTAGGACGCTTGGGGACTCGCAATTGTTCTATCCGAGCGGGGACTATAAACCAATGCTCTCGCTCACTATTTTGGTGGTCAGCCCTAACGCGTTCTAGGCCGTTTGCGCCCGTCCTCGGCCCGCTTGCGCCCTGGTTGGCGGACCCCCTAGAAGGGCTGCAGGCCGAACGTGACCCGGAAACCATCGGATTTTATGACCGCACCGTCCAAGCGAGCTTCCGGCCAGGAGGGATTCTTCTGGAAAACCAAGACGTTGGAGGAGATGTCCAACGCCGAATGGGAAAGCCTGTGCGACGGCTGCGCGCGCTGCTGCCTCGAAAAGCTCGAAGACGAGGATACCGGCAAGATCTACTTCACCCATGTTTCCTGCAAGCTGCTCGATTCGGGGCTGTGCGCCTGCAAGGACTACCCGAACCGTTCCGACAAGGTGCCGGATTGCGTTCGCCTCACGCCCGAGAACGTCCGCACCCTCAACTGGCTGCCGCCGAGTTGCGGCTACAAGCTGGTTGCGGAGGGCCGCGATCTCTATTGGTGGCACCCGCTGATTTCCGGCGACCCCAACACCGTGCATGAAGCCGGCGTATCCGTGCGCGGCCGGGTGCAAGGCACCGAGGACGAGATTCCCGATGACGATCTCGAAGACCACATCGTGCAATGGCCGGCGCTGTTGCCAAAGCGGGCGCGCCTGAAAAAGCGGCCCAAGGTCTGAGCGTCAATCGCTGAACTCTCGCGTTGCTTCGGCTGTGAGCGACCACACAGATGCGATGGCGCCTCCTGCGGGATGCACCCATGCGCGCAAACGTCTGCCGCAGGAGCAATTTGCCCTCTAAGGTGCTGGCCATATGGCGATTCCATCTCAGCGGCGTTGGCCGCGCAGAACAATATTACGTCCGACATGAACAAGCACCAACGGCAGGGCGGTGAACCTGCCGACCAGACGACATTGCCCGACGACATCGGCGAAGAACTCTCGCGCATCACGACTGAGGTGATCGATGTCAGCGACGCGCCGCCGATCGCGCCGCCCGCGCCGCTGAGCCAGGATGAGGTCCGCACCATCCTGATGAGCCTCTTGCTCACGATGTTCCTGGCGGCCCTCGACCAGACCATCGTGGCGACGGCGCTGCCGACGATCGGCCGCCAGTTCAACGACGTCGGCAGCCTGTCCTGGGTCATTACGGCCTATCTTCTGGCTTCGACCGCGGTTGCGCCGGTGTTCGGCACGCTGAGCGACATCTACGGCCGCCGCGTCATGATCACCGTCTCGCTTGCCCTGTTCACGCTGGGCTCGATTCTCTGCGCGGTGGCGCCAAACATGCCGGTATTGATCGTGGCGCGGGGCCTGCAGGGGCTCGGCGGCGGCGGCATCATGCCGGTTGTGCAGACCGTGATATCCGACGTCGTCAGCCCGCGCGAGCGTGGCAAGTATCAGGCCTATTTCAGTGGCGTCTGGATGGCGGCAGGCCTGATGGGGCCCGTGCTCGGCGGCGTGTTCGCCGAGCATCTGCACTGGTCGATGATCTTCTGGATCAACGTTCCGCTCGCGGTCGGGGCGCTGTTTCTGCTGCTGCCCAAGATGGGTAAGATCCCGGTGTTCCACCGCAGGCGCAAGGTCGACTGGCTCGGCGGGCTGTTGCTGATGGCTTCTGCCGTCGTGGTCATGCTGGTGCTCACCTGGGGCGGAAACCGTTACCCTTGGCTGTCGCCGGCGATCATGGCGATGATCGGCGCCTCCGTGGCGCTGGCGCTTGCCTTCGTCTGGCATGCGCGCAATGCCGAAGAGCCGTTCCTGCCGCTGCCGCTGTTGGGCGGAACGGTCGTACCCTACGCTATGGTCGCCGGTGGCTGCGCTCTCGGCGCGATCACGGGACTGACTGTGCATCTGCCGCTCTATTACGAGGTCGTCTATCATTTGACGGCAAGCGAGGCGGGGCTGGCGCTGATCCCGCTCGCCGCGATCTCCACCTGCGGTGCGGCGATCGCCGGACGGACCATGGCACGCGCCAAGCACTACAAGCGCGTAGCGGTCGTGGGAACCTCGGCGGCGACGATCTTCGGTACGGTGCTGACCGTCACGACGCTGCCGCTGTGGGCATTGCTGGTCGTTCTGTCGCTGTTCGCGCTCGGGCTCGGCACCACATTCCCGGTCAGCGTGGTTTCGCTGCAGAACTCGGTGGCGCGTCCGCAGATCGGCACCGTCACGGGGGCGATGAACTTCTTCCGTGCGCTGATGTCGTCGTTCACGGTTGCCGCCTTCAGCGCAATCCTCCTGATGGCGCTGGGCGCAGGCATCTCGCTCGGCGAACACCGGGGACAGGCAAATGCGATACCGGTGTCCGACATGGTCACCGCGTTCCATTACGTGTTCGGCGCCGCCACCGCGCTGCTGGCCTGCGCCGCGCTGTGCATCGTCCTTATGGAGGAGCGGCCACTGGCCGGCCCGTCGACACCGGCCGAGATGGCGGAGTAGGGCGATCTGGCGGCCTACTCAAGCTGTATGCGGACACCCTTCGCGCCGTTGAGGAGCCGCTTTAGATGAAAGTTGGCCAGAGGATCCTCGGCGTGCGAGCCCACGAGGGCGGCAAAGGCCGGCATTGCATTCGCATCGCCGGGCTCAAGCTTGGCGAAAGCGTCGCCATACTGCGAGGTCGCCGGAGCCCCGAAACTCGATGCCGATAAGGGCTCGTAGGCACGCAATGGTTCGCTGCGCCCACGCAGCACGAGATCGCCGACCGGTCGGCCCATGAAATTCTCCACTGCGTTTACAACTGTCGCGCTGACGCAGATCCGGGTGCCGAGAAACTTGTTCGCCACTTCAAGCCGGGCCGCCGTGTTGATGGTGTCGCCGTAAGCAGTGTAGTCAAAGAAGCGGCTGCCCCCGAAATTGCCGACCAGTGCAGGACCGGCGTGAACGCCGATGCGGGTGGCGCCGAAATTCACATCTCTCGCCCTCCATCGTTCGCGAAACGCCTCCCCCCAAGCATCGAGCTCCCGCGCACAGGCAACTGCGCGCGTCGCATAGTCGGGCTGGTCGCTGGGCGCATTGAACAGTACTTCGATCGCATCGCCGATCACCTTTGCCACGGTCCCCTCATGCGCGAAGACAACATCGGTCATTCCGGCCACATATTCGTTAAGTAGCTCCCCAAGGAGTTCAGGCGCGGCAGCCTCCACGAGCGAGGTGAAGCCGGTTATGTCGGTGAAGATGACCGCAACGTCACGCCAGGTTACCTCCGTGCTGTCGCCCACGCTGGCCGCAAGCCGCTTGGCGAGCGCGGGCGAGAAATAGCGGGAGAGCGAAGCATGGGCGCGCTCGGCTTCCGCCTGACGGCGACGTGCCTGGCGCAGCGTTTCTATGTGCCGCAGGGTCTTGTCGATCGTCACTTCGAGATCGGCGAAGTCGATCGGCTTGGTCACGAAGTCGAATGCGCCGCGATTCATCGCGGTGCGGATGTTGCTCATGTCGCTGTAAGCCGACACGATGATGGTCGATTTCTTGTCCTCGGCTTCTTGCAGCTTGGCGAGCAGCGACAGGCCGTCCATTCGTGGCATGTTGATATCGGAGACCACCAAGTCGACGTGCGGATGCTCTTCCAGCGACTGCAACGCCTCTAGCCCATCACGCGCAAACATGAAACTGACCAAACCCTCGCGAACCTGCCGTCGGAATTTCTGAAGGATCAATGCCTCCAGATCCGGCTCATCATCGACCACGAGGATGGTTGCGGTCATGCGGCTTGCTCGAGTCTGGCATCGATCTCCTGACGCAGCGTCACGAAATCGATCGGTTTTGTCAGAAGGTCAGTCGCGCCGCTCTCGAGCGCCTTGCGCCTGGTATCGGCATCGCCATAGGCCGTAATCATGATGACCGGCACATCCGGCCGCATTTCCTTGACCTTCGGCAGCATTTCCAGTCCGGTCATGCCAGGCATGTTGATGTCGGACAGGATCAGAATCAGCGAATGCTCGATGGGAGAGCCAACGCGTGCCAGCGCATCCGGCGCGGAAGTGGCGAAGTCCATAACGAATCGCTGCGCGCGCAGGTCGCGGCGGAATTGCTGGCGGAACAACGCTTCGATGTCGGGTTCATCATCCACAACCAGAACCAGAACACTCACGGCTATCCTCTGGATTTCTCTGCAAAATTGCTTTGTCGCGGCAACACGATGCGGAATTCTGTGAAATGGCCTTGTTCAGTATCCGCGTCAATGGTGCCGCCATGTTGTTTCACGATGATGTCGTGGCTCATCGATAGGCCCAACCCGGTCCCTTCGCCGGCCGGCTTGGTGGTGAAGAACGGGTTGAACATCTTCTCCTTTACCTCGGGCGGAATGCCGGTACCGTTGTCGCGGATGCGGATTTCGACAGCATCGCCCAGGTTCTTCGTGCTCGCCCGCAGCGTCGGCTCGAAGCCGGGTTCGCCGCTTTCCTTTCGGCGCTTGGTGACGGCATAGAACCCGTTCGAGACGAGATTGAGGAGGACGCGGGTGATCTCCTGCGGGAATAGGTCGATCTGGCCGGCGGCCGGATCGAAATCGCGCTCGAGTGTGACGTTGAAGCCCGGCTTCTCGGCGCGGGCGCCGTGATAGGCGAGGTTGAGGCTCTCGTCGACCAGCGCATTGATGTCGGATGGTCGATGCTCGCCGCCGCCTTCGCGCGAATGCAAGAGCATGTTCTTGACGATGGAATCGGCGCGCTTGCCGTGCTGCACGACTTTTTCGAGATTGCCCTTCAAGAGTTCCGTAAGCTCATCCACTTCGGCACGGATCTTCTCGCCCACCTGGGCTTGCCCGAGCGCCTCTTGCAACTCCTCGGTCAACTCGGCTGACACGGCGGCGAAATTGTTGACGAAATTGAGCGGGTTCTTGATCTCATGCGCGACGCCCGCGGTGAGCTGGCCGAGCGAAGCGAGTTTTTCGGTCTGCACCAGGCGGTCCTGCGCGGTGCGGAGGTCGTCGAGGGATTTGGAGAGCTCGCGGGTACGCTGGCGCAGTTCGTTGAGCAGGCGCGCATTCTCGATGGCGATCACGGCCTGGGCAGCAAAGTTCTGCACCAATGCGATCTGCTTTTCGGTGAACGGGCGGACCTCCTGACGGTAGATGCCGATGGTTCCGACGAGGTGATCCTCCTTGAGCATGGGCACCTGCAGCAGCGTGCGGGCGCCTCCGAGCTCCGCAACGGCGATCATGCCCGGAAAGCCCTCGAGATATGCCTCATGCTGCAGGACATCATGGACGTGAACCGGCTGCTTCGTGCTCGCGACGCGGCCCAGCGGAAGCTTGGGGTCGATGCGGATCGGATTCTGCGCAAGAAATTCGCTGAAGGCGGGAGGCAAATTCCACGTGCCGACTCCACGAAATTGATCGCCCTCCAGCAGGCGCATCATCGCAAATTTCGCCTCGCACAGGCGCACGGCGTTTTCCAGCATGGCCTGGAACACCGGCTCTAGTTCGCCGGGGGAAGCGCTGATCACCCTGAGTACGTCCGCGGTCGCGGTCTGCTGCTGCAGTGATTCCTCGAGATCACGCGTCTTGGCCTGCACCTCCTCGAACAGCCGGACATTGCCGATGGCGATCACGGCCTGATCGGCAAAGGTCTGCAGCAGGCTGATCTGCTTGTCGGTGAACGGCTGCACCTCCGTGCGCCTGAGCAGGATTGCGCCGATGCTCTCGTTCTCGCGCAGCATGGGCACGCTCAAAATGCTGCGAATTCCCTCGCTGTGCGACAATTCCCGGGCTTCCGGAAACTCGGCGCCTTCTTCCGAAAACACGTCGCCCACATGTATCGGCATCCGGTCAACAATCGAGCGGCCGGCGACATAGCCCCGGTTGATGGCGCGTTTCTCGCCAAAAATGACGGGTATTGGCCCATGATGTGCTTCATAAGTAAGGTGATCGCCTTCTTTCATGTACACGATGGCATCATTGGCGTCGCAAAGTTCGCAGGCACTCTCAACAATTGCGTTGAGCACCGGCCCGACGTCGGTTGGTGATGACGCGATGACCTTGAGAATATTGGCGCTGCCGGTCTGGTAGGTGAGGGACTCGGAAAGCTCGCGCGTCCTAGCCTGGACTTCATCAAATAGGCGCACATTCTCAATGGCAATGACCGCCTGGTCGGCGAAGGTCGTGACCAGCTCGATCTGCTTCTCGCTGAAGGGCCGGACAGTACGGCGTGTGAGCACGATGGCCCCGACCGGACTTCCTTCACGTAGCAGCGGCACGCCGAGAAAGGAGCGGGGATTGCCGCTGAGCTCCTGGCCCTCGAATTCATAGTCGGGATCGTCAAGTATGTCGGCGATATGGACTATGTTGCCGCCGAGCAATGTCCGGCCGGTGATTGTGCGCTTGTCCGGCACAACCGGGAGATCCTTCACGTAGTCGGTGAATTCGGATGGGAGACCATAGGAACCAGCCCTGAAATACACCTCGCCGGCCTTGCGGGTGATTGCGGCCATATCGGCTTCGCAGAGGCGCGCCGCCGATTCCACCAGCGTGTCGAGCACAGTCTGTAAATCGAATGCCGAACGGCTGATCACCTTGAGCACCTCGGCTGTCGCCGTCTGCTGTTGCAGGGCCTCGGAGAGCTCGTCCGTGCGCGCTTTCACTTGGTTGAACAGCCCGACATTCTTGATCGCGATCACGGCCTGGTCGGCGAACATCTGCAGTAGGCGGGTATTCTGTTCGCCGAACGGGCCGGTCGCGACGCGGGTGACCGTGATGATGCCGACGGCCTCGCCGTTATTCATCATCGGCGCGAACAGCATGCTGCGATAGCCGCGCGCTCGCGCGATATCCCGCGCTGCCGGCTCGAGATCAGTATCGGGCAGTTCCGCCGGCACGCCTTCGCGTGTCAGGTGGTAGGGCGGAAACTCGTCCAGCGGAACCGGGAAGGAGGCTTGCAGGACGGCATCGCCGGCCGGGTCGGTCGGCGTAAACGCAGCCAGCTGGATCTTGCCATCCATGTAGCGGAACAAAGCGGCTGAGAAGCCGCCGATCAGGCGGTTGGCGCGGTCGGCGATAGCATCAAACACCGGCTGCACGTCTGAGGGCGAGGAGGCGATGGCTTTCAGGATGTCGGCGGTGGCGGTCTGCCTTTCCAGTGCCTCGCGGGTCTCATTGAACAGCCGGGCGTTCTCGATCGCGATCACCGCCTGGTCGGCGAAGGTCTGCAGCAGCTGAACGTGATGCGGCACGAACGCGCCAGGTTGCTCGCGCGTCACGCTGATCATGCCGACCGGAGTGCCGCGGTTCATCAGTGGCGTGAACAGCACGCTGCGGAAGCCGCGCAGGCGGGCCAACTCACGGTTCGCGTCGGGCACCTCTTCGGCTTCGGTATCGGAAAACTGGATGGTCTCGCCGTTGCGAACCAGTGCAAAGGTCGGGAATTCCGCGAGCTTGCGCGGGAAGGAGGCTCTCAACGCTTTATCAGCTTCGGGACTGGTTGGCGTATAGGCGACCAGATGAAGCTCGTCGTCGACAAAATGCAGCACCGTGGTCGAGAACCCGCCCAGCAAACGCTTGGCGCTTTCGGCGATGGCTTCGAATACCGGCTGTACGTCGGAGGGCGAGGAGGCGATCACCTTCAGGATGTCGGCGGTTGCCGTCTGCCGCTCCAGCGATTCGCGGGTGTCGTTGACCAGCCGCGCGTTCTGGATTGCAATGACTGCCTGGTCGGCGAAACTGTTCAGCAGTTCGCACTCCCTGTCCGTAAACGGCACCATGGAAGTGCGGCCCACGAAGATCGTGCCGATTGCCTTGTCTTCCCAGAGCATGGGTGCGATGGCCATCGAATAGTTTTGCCCGATCCTGCGAGCAGTCTCGCGCAGGTCGATCGGCACGTCCGGATCGTTCTGGACGTCGTCAGAACGCACCAGCCGTCGCTCGCGAATCGCAAGCGCGCTTGCGGTTCCTTCAACCGGAATTGGAAACCGCTCGCGCGCGGCCTCGGCGCTTGCGCCACGCGTGGCCGCAATCCGCAGCAGGCCGTCCTCATCGGTGAGAAAGATCAGGCTCTCCTCGCCGTCAAAGAGATGCTTGATGCTGGAGAGGATGCTTTCGAATACCGGTTTGGTATCGGCCACCGAACTGCTGATGACACTGAGGATGCCGGCGGAAGCCTTCTGCTGCTCACGCGCGAGGTTCAGTTCCCGGCGCAGATTCGCATTCTCGATTTCGAGCTCGACCTGGCGCGCCTTCGCCTCGTCGCGTTCGGCACGGGTAGATTCGAGGCGCGACTCCATCTCTGCGATGGCTGATTCCAGCTCACCGATCGCGACCGACATGCTCTCGGGAAGCGTCGCCATTCAACGATCCGTTGCGTCCGGGCGCGGGCAGGGCCAATTCGGCCGTCTCGCCGCGGTTCCAGTCGGATTATTTCATCCCGGAAGCGTTAGAGCCAGCGCAGATGGAGGCCTAAAGGCAGCCTTTTCTCGCACGGTCGCCCGTCTCACGTCACCTTGATCGCGTGAGGAAGCGCGTGATCACGCCCCCGAGCCGGTCGTTTTCCATCGGCTCGGCGAGCGAGGTCTTTGCGGCTGCGACGAGGCTGTCAGGTGCATGGCCTTTGGCGTGCGCGATCTCGCAGCAGGCCAGGGCGAAGCCGACGGAAAACTCCGGATGTGGCTGCACCGAGAACGTGCTGCCGCCGGCGTAGAGCAGACCGGCATAGGGCGTGAAGTCCGAGGACAGGATGGTCGTGGCGCCGGGCGGCGGCGCGATGACTTGATCCTGATGCGAGCACGCAAGCGCGATATGCGTGCCCTCGATCAGGCCGTTGCCCGGCATCACGGTGTAGACGTGCCGCCCGATGCCCCAGCCTTTCTCGGACTTGCGCACTGAGCCGCCCAGCGCTTGCGCGATCAATTGATGGCCGAAGCAGACGCCGACGATCGGCACCTTGTTCTCGTGGACCGCGCGCACGAATTGCTCGAGCGGAGCGATCCACTCGAGCCCGTCATAAACGCCGGCCGAGGAGCCGGTGATGAGGATCGCCTCCAGCCTTTCGACATCCGGAAGCGGCTCGCCGGCAGGAATGCTGACGGTGTTGAAGGTGACGGTGGTGTCGGCGGCGCCGATCATCCGCTCGAACATCTGCGGATAGGATCCGTGGAGTTCGCGATTTCTGAGGCTGACGAGCCCGGTTTCGATGATGGTAACGCGCGGCATTGGTGGCTGTCTGGTCGGTTGTTTCTGCCTCAGGTCCCCGGCCGCGACACCTCGGTCTCCTTGCTGGTGATGAACTCCAGCAGCACGGGTACGCCTTCCTGCGTCTTGGCAATGCCGCGCTTGATGGCGGGAATGATATCTTCCGGCTTCGTCACCCGCTCGCCATAGCCGCCGAAGGCGCGCGCCATCGCGGCGTAATCGCCGGAGATATCGGTCGAGCGGTATTTCTCGGTCGAGATTGGCATCACCTTGAGTTCGATCGCCATCGAAAAATTGTTCAACAGGATCGACATGATTGGGATGCGCTCGCGCACAGCCGTTTCGAAGTCCATGCCGGTGAAGCCGATCGCGGCATCGCCCCAGACGTTGATGCAGAGCTTGTCGGGCTTGGCAAGTTTGGCGCCCATCGCGAGCCCGAGGCCGTACCCGAGCTGCGTGGTCTTGCCCCAGCCGATATAGGAGAGCGGTTCGACTGATTTCCAGAACGGAGAGAGCTGGTCGCGCGGGCTGCCGGCATCGTGGGTGATGATGGTATTGTTGATGTCGACGGTGTGCTGCAGATCCCATAGCACGCGATAGGGGTTCAGCGGCGCCTCGTTATGCGTGAGCTTCGGCATCCATTTCGCCAGCCACTCCTTGTGGGAGGCGGCGATCTCGGCGGCAACGGCGCTGGCGTCGCGATCCGCCGTGACGCTCCTGCCGATTTCTTCCAATAGTGCGTCGAGCACGAGTCCGGCATCGCCGACCAGACCGACTTTCGCCTCGACGTCCTTGTTGAGGTGATTCGGGTCGAGCGTCGAATGAATCACGGTCTTGCCCTTCGGCATGGCGATGCCGAACGAAGTCTCGGTGAAGGAACAGCCGATGCCGAAGATCACGTCGGCTTCACCCAGGAATTTCGGGACCGCGCGCGGCACGGCGAGACCGCCCGAACCCAGCGATAAGGGATGCGTTTCCGGAAAGGACGACTTGCCGCCGAGGCTCGTCGTAACAGGGATGGCGAGACGCTCGGCCAGCCGTCTGAGCTGCGGCCAGGCCCTGGCATAGTGCACGCCTTGGCCGGCATAGATCACCGGGCGCTTCGCAGCGACGAGGAGGTCGGCGGCTTCCTTCACATGCACGGGATCCGCGCCGTAGCGCGTGCGCAGCACCGGCGTGTAGTTCAAGGGCTCCGGCACTTCCTCGTTCCACATGTCGGCGGGGATTTCGACGATCACCGGCCCGCCGCGGCCGTTTTTCAACTTGGTGAAGGCTCTGCGGAAGATATTGCAGACCTCGGCCGCGATGTTGATCGGCTCGGACGATTTCGAAAACGCCTTCATCGCCTGGCTGGAGTTGAAATTCGGGTCGATATTGGCGAGCCGGCGCGCATAGCCCATCGGCAGCACCAGCACGGGCACGGATTCGCCGTAGCATTGGGCCACGCCGCCCATCGCGTTCTCGGCGCCGGGCCCATGCTGCATGCAAAACGCGCCGATCGATCGGCCCGAGGTGACGCGGGAGATCGCGTCCGCCATGTGAATGCCGATGCGTTCCTGGCGCACCATCACCGGGCGGATGTCGGCATTGGCGGCATATTCGATGAGATGATTGACCGGATAGCCGCAGAGGATTTCGATCCCCTCCCGCTTCATGATTTCCGCGATGGCAGCGCCGAGCTTCATGACGGTCTCTCCCCCTGGATGGCAGGCCGGTTCGGTCCGGCCGATTTGAGGCAGTTGGAGCAGGATTTTACTGCGCGGTAAAGCGCGTGCGGCGCGTGGCTGCGGAAGTGCTGATATGCGTTTCGCCGCATGAGAGATTCATTCAAATACCCGGAAGCAAACCCGCGAAGAATGTTCTTGCTGCCAACGCCTCAAACGAGAGGTGAAAGTAGGCCGTTTGCATCGACCCCACGCGATTGCGTTGCGAAAACATCACAGCCGCGACCCAAGTGAAACGGCATCACGGGCTTGTCATTCACAGTAAGGATTTTTGTATTACCTGTGCAGCATGCAACTGCATGAATCGCGGGACAGGAGACTTAAATGATTACGGCGCGGACACTCATTCTCAGCTCGGCGGCAGGCCTGATGGCCCTGAGCGGCGCACAGGCGGCCGACCTTCCGGTCAAGGCCAAGGCAGTCGAATATGTGAGGATCTGTTCGCTTTACGGCGCCGGCTTCTTCTACATCCCGGGCACCGACACCTGCATCAAGCTTGGCGGTTATCTGCGTGCGGACGTCACCTTCAACGGCGGCGCCCATGGCGCGCCGGCCTGGAATAGCGACCTCGGCCAGCAGAATCGCTACCGCGATTACTTCGTCGCCCGCTCCCGTATGGCGCTGACGGTCGATACCCGTACCGCGACCGAGTACGGCGTGGTTCGCACCTTCGGCCAGGCTGACATCCAGTTCAACAATTTCGGCAGCTCCAACCCGACGACGCTTTCCGCGTTCCCGGGCGGCATCGCTAACTCGCTATCCCAGGCCGGTGGCGGTTACGTCGCGACCGAATTTCTCTTCATTCAGTTCGCCGGCTTCACCTTCGGTAAGTCCGCATCCGCCTATGCCACGCCGTGGCAGGGTTTCCCGGGCAACATCAACTCCTCCTTGCTCGGTGGTCAGAACACCGATACCGGCGTCAACAACATCCAGTACAC
Source organism: Bradyrhizobium archetypum (assembly GCF_013114835.1). Taxonomy (GTDB): domain Bacteria; phylum Pseudomonadota; class Alphaproteobacteria; order Rhizobiales; family Xanthobacteraceae; genus Bradyrhizobium; species Bradyrhizobium archetypum. Next base: position 171,535 of record NZ_JAAVLW010000002.1, read on the forward strand.
CGCCCAGTTCGGCAACGGCGTGTCGGCCTCGATTGGTCTCGACGACCCGACCGTGTGGGATCGCACCGCTGTCTACAACCTTGGCATACCGAGCGCGATCGGCGCCAACGGTACCGGATCGAACGCCTATGCCGGTACGCACGCGCCCGACATCGTGGGCAACATCCGGATCGATCAGGCCTGGGGTCTGCTGCAGTTCTCGGCCGCTGCGCATGAAGTGAGCGGCTCGTACAACACGCTCGGCGCCGGCGGCGTCCCGACGGCGGGCTCTGAAATCAGCGGCCATCCCGAGTCCAAGTGGGGCGGCGCGGTGATGGCGGCGTTGCAGATCAAGAACATTCCGACCGGTGCGGGCGACGACATTAAGATCGACGCCTCTTACGCCAAGGGTGCCACCAAGTACGTCATCGCCACCAGCGGCACCTCACCGAGCTTCGCCATGTTCGGCGATAGCGGCTTCGCCTATCAGAGCGTCGGCTTCGGCGCGACCACCGACGGCGTCTATATGCCCGGCGCAGGCGGTACCGGAGGTCTCGTCCTGACCACGTCCTGGGGTGTCCGAGGCGCGTTCAATCACAACTGGAACCCGTACTGGTCGACCAGCCTGTTCGGCAGCTATTCTGCCGTCAGGTATGATGGTGGCGCGAACGACAACCTGCTCGGTGCGGGGACCTCGACGGCCAAGGGCGCTTACTGCGCCGCTTTCAACGCCAGCCACCCGGGTCAGGCGTTGGTCGGGAATGCGGCGGGCAACTATACTTGTAACCCCGACTTCAACGTCTCGCAGCTCGGCGTCGTTACCCGCTGGACCCCGGTCAAGAACCTGACCTTCTCGGGCGAAGTCCAGTGGTTCCATCTCGACCAGAAGATGTCGGGCTCTTCGATATTTACGGCGACTGCGCCGAAGCCGAACGCGCTGTACGAGTTCAAGGATCAGGATACGGTCCTGCTGCAGTTCCGCGCCCAGCGTAACTTCTAAGGAAGGATTCGAGGGATCGGGCCATGGCCCGGTCCCTTGTTCAACGCCCGAGGCGGGCAACGTAACTATCTCGCATCGCTGCGGCGGCGGAGCATCGCCGCCATCAGGCCGACTATGTGATCAACGATGCGGTGCTTCGCGGCCGCCGATAGGCGATGCGCTGCTCCTCGGTCTCCTCGTGCGGGAGGCCGATGTAATTCCTTCCCTAACGCGCTTTTGCGCGGTCATGCGCGATCACTCGGCAAGCCGCCGGACGACGATGGAGGACCATGCGCAATCGATGGTAAATTTTCTGTGCTGTACGATTCCGGGGCGCAATTCCTTGTTCGCCTTAATCAATCGTTCAGTCTGTTCCTCAAGGCCGCTTCAACCGTTCCCACCTAGAGTCTAACAGATATGGCGCGGGAGAATTTCGGGGGGGTCGACAGGAGTTTGTCTATGCGTCGATTACTTGCACGATTTGTCGACGATGAGCGCGGTGCTACCGCCATCGAATATTGCATGATTGCGGCCGGCATCAGCATCATGATCGTCACCGCCGTCAACGGCATTGGCAGCGCGCTCAGCACGAAATTCAACGAGGTCGGAACCTCGCTGAAATAGCAGGGGAGAAGCTGGCGGCTATTGAAGCCGGCAGCTAGTCTTCTTTCCGGTCCGCATTGAGTGCCCGCAGCATCGCAATCCGCGCGAACATCAGCCAACCACCGCCGGTTTCCGCCGCGTTGATCAGATTTTCCACCGCGACCTGCCAGTGCGCCTCGTGCTGCACTTTCTCCGGCAACGCCATCACATAGTCGGCGGCCTGCTGCAGCGTGGCGAGCTTGCGGCCACCGCGAAGCGGTATTGGGTTATCAAACGAGCTCGACCACGGCATCGCGCGCTAGATGGTGCTATCTATCGCGCTCCTTGCCCGGTCATCCGGCCTTCTTGGTGCGGGCGGCTGTGCGCACCGGTTTTTCCGCCTTCTTCGGCGCTTCCTTTGCCGTCTCCTTGCCGGCGCGCTTGCCGCTGCCGCTGATCGGCAACAGCATTTCGCGCTGGCCGGTGGCGGCCTTCTTGGGTTTTTTGCCCTTGGTTTTGGCGGCGGCAGGGGCGGCTTGCGTTTCGCTGGCGAGGCTGCGCTTGAGCGCGTCCATCAGGTTGATGACGTTGCCGGTAGTCTTGGGGGCCGCCTTGGCCTTGGTGCTCAGGCCATTGCGTTTCTGGTTGATCAGGTCGATCAGCGCCTGCTCGTAGCGGTCCTCGAACTGCTCGGGTTCGAATGATGCCGATTTCTGTTCGACGATATGCTTTGCCAGATCAAGCATATCCTTGGTGATCTTCACGTCCTGGATGTCTTCGAAATATTCCGTTTCGCTGCGGACCTCGTAAGGATAGCGCAGCAGCGTTCCCATCAGCCCCTTGTCGAGCGGCTCCAGCGCGATGATGTGCTCGCGGTTGGTCAGCACCACGCGTCCGATCGCAACCTTATCCATGCTGCGGATGGTTTCGCGGATCACCGCAAACGCATCGTGGCCGACCTTGCCATCCGGCACGAGGTAATACGGACGGATCAGATAGCGGCCGTCGATATCGGATTTCGGAACGAATTCGTCGATCTCGATGGTGCGGGTTGATTCCAGCGCGATGTCGTCGAGTTCGTCCTTCGACACCTCGATGTAGGTATCGGTGTCGATCTTGTAGCCTTTCATGATGTCTTCGTTGGCGACTTCCTCGCCCGTCTCGGCGTCGACCTTGGCGTATTTGATGCGATGGCCGGTCTTGCGGTTGATCTGGTTGAAGGAGACCTTCTCGGTGTCCGACGTCGCCGGATAAAGGGCGACCGGACAGGTCACCAGCGACAGGCGCAGAAAACCCTTCCAATTGGCGCGGGGGGCCATGGGCTACTCCAGAAAACGCAACAGACAACCGCCAAGGATACCACCGGATCGCTCCACCTCAAACACGGCCGGATGGGGAATCGCGGAACGGCGTTAATCCGGACCGTGACGCGCAGCCTGCCTGCGACCTCTTAGGAACGCCATAGCCGCACCTCAAGGGCGCGGAACATCATCTCCGATCAGGCGTTGCTTGGACAGGCGGTGTCGAAGCATTCGCTGGCATTTACAGGCACTTACTCGAAGAGGTCACCATGGCAACGCAACGACATGGCCAGATCGTCGAAACCCCGAACGAGGCGCGCCAGGCCGAACCAGGCCCGTCGGTGCTCGCGCTCCTGTCGGTTTCGACCGGGCTTGCGATTCTAATCCTGGGTATCGTCTGGTTCATATTCTTCCGTACCTGACAGATTGAGCGGGCGGCATGATCGGGCTTGCCGGTCCGCCGCGGACAGGATTTCTTCCGAGTGGTCGGCCCGAGCAGTCCGCCGCGCCTTTTTGGCGTTGTATCGTGCGTGCTAGGCCGTCGACCCACGATTTTGGTCGCGGACCGCATATGACGAAAAAGTAACCCTGTGCCGTGTGGCTCGTTCATGGCCCGTTCACGCGGTCCACCCTCATCTTGAGATCTGATATCGTAGGGCTCATTTTTGGAGGCCAGCTTGCGCCTGCTTGTCGTTGAGGACGATCCGGATCTCAACCGTCAGCTTACGACGGCTCTGACGGATGCCGGCTATGTGGTCGATCGCGCGTTCGATGGCGAGGAGGGGCATTACCTCGGTGACAGCGAACCATATGATGCCGTCGTGCTCGACATCGGGCTGCCCAAGATGGACGGTATCTCGGTCCTGGAGGCTTGGCGCCGCAACGGCCGCGCCATGCCGGTCCTGATCCTCACCGCGCGCGACCGCTGGAGCGACAAGGTGCAGGGCTTCGACGCCGGCGCCGACGATTATGTCGCAAAGCCCTTTCACCTCGAAGAGGTGCTGGCGCGAATTCGCGCGTTGCTGCGCCGCTCCACCGGCCATGCCCAGTCGGAACTGACCTGCGGCCCGGTCTCGCTGGATACACGCACCGGCCGCGTCAGCGTCTCCGGCAACCCGATCAAGATGACGTCGCACGAATACCGGCTGTTGGCCTATCTGATGCATCACACCGGCCGCGTGGTGTCGCGCACCGAACTGGTCGAGCATCTCTATGACCAGGACTTCGATCGCGACTCCAATACCATCGAGGTATTCGTCGGCCGTATCCGCAAGAAGCTCGACGTCGACATTATCCAGACCGTGCGCGGCCTCGGCTATCTCTTGACGCCGCCATCGCCCGGCACCTGATGAGCCTTGCTCTTTTATTCGAGCATGATCTTATCCGAAAACAGGCCTCGATCCGTCGGATCGGAGCCTGGGGATATGCTTTTCGGGATCTTGCTCTGATGCGCGGAAGCTCGCTCGCCACGCGGTTGTTCCTGTCGGCGACCGCGTGGGTGGTCGTGATCCTCTTGATCACCGGCGTGATCCTGTCGTCGGTCTACCGCAACGCGACCGAGCGCGCCTTCGATCGCCGTCTCAACCTCTATCTCCGCACCCTGATCGCTGAGGTCGCGACCCCGGACGAGCCGCCGGATCACCAGTTCCAGTCGCTCGGCGAGCCGCTGTTCGAATTGCCGCTGTCCGGCTGGTACTGGCAGATCGTCCGCACCGATGAGAAGGCCGAGACCAAGGCGTCGCGTTCGCTGTGGGACAAGAAGCTGCCGAAAATGGAAGATCAGGGCGCCGAGCTGACGGCCGCCGGCATCCGCCTCGGCTATATCGATGGCCCTGAAGGCCAAAGCCTGCGGGTGGTCGAGCGGCCGATCGATCTCGGCGCCGACGGCAAATTTCTGGTCAGTGTGGCGGGCGATGCATCCGAGATTTTCGATGAAATCCGCGCCTTTGACTATTATCTCGGCGGCACTTTCGCGGCGCTCGGTATCGTGCTGCTCCTGACCACGATCTTCCAGGTCCGTTTCGGGCTGGCGCCGCTCAAGCGGATTTCGGAATCGATCGCCGACATCCGCTCCGGCCGAGCCGAACGGCTCGAAGGCGAGTTTCCCGTCGAGATCGCGCCCCTGGCGCGCGAGACCAACGCGTTGATCGATGCCAACCGTGAGATCGTCGAGCGCGCGCGCACCCATGTCGGCAATCTGGCGCACGCGATCAAGACGCCACTCTCCGTCATCGTCAACGAGGCATCGGCCAACGCGGTAAATCCCTTCGCCAGCAAGGTCCTGGAGCAAGCCGATGTGATGCGGAATCAAGTCGCCCATCACCTTGAGCGCGCGCGCATTGCCGCGCGCGTCACCATTGTCGCCACCGTCACCGAAGTCGCGCCGGCGATCGAGGCGCTGCGGCGAACCATGGAAAAGATCCACCGGGACCGCGGCATCACCATCGTGCTGAAGGCCGATCCGTCGGCAAGGTTCCGCGGCGAGCGCCAGGACCTGGAGGAAATGGCCGGCAATCTGGTCGACAATGCGTGCAAATGGGCGGCCTCGCAGGTCTTGATCGAGGTGCTGGTCGAACGGCCGGCGCAGCCGGGTATCGGACCGCGGCTTCGGATCGTCGTCGATGACGACGGTCGCGGACTGTCCGCCGCCGAGCGCGCGCAAGTCTCCCGGCGCGGCCAGCGGCTGGATGAATCCAAACCGGGGTCCGGGCTCGGGCTTTCGATCGTGGTCGATCTCGCCGCCCTCTATGGCGGCAGCCTCGTCCTCGGCGACGCGCCGATCGGCGGGCTGCGGGCGGAATTGGTGCTGCCGGGAATCTGAACGCCACGGCGGTACCTCAGGTTGACGGCAGCGGCCAGCCAGACACCCGGGATCGATTTCGTTATTCCTAAACGCCTTCTTAACGCGCGCACTTCTAAGATCGGCGTGCGGACGTCCCTGCCGTCCGCATGCATGACACACCTATATCCACACCAGGCGAATGAGCCAGACATCGACCGAGCGGCTGAGGGAATATCTCGCCCAGCTCCCACCCCAATCACAGGCGCTGCTGATGCGCGAGTTCGAGCGTGCCATCGAGCGCGGGGAGGACGTCGCCGTCGCCAATTTCGTGCTCGAACAGCTTCGTCAGGTCGTGCGCGGCACCGAGGAAGACGATGAGACGCGCCCGCGGACCGACGATCCGGCGCGCCTGCTATTCCGTCCGCTCGAGCCTTTTCTGGTCGAAAGCAATTTTCCGATCCGGGCCGGGCAGATCAGGCGCACCTCACTGCTGCCGGTCTGGCAGTGGCTTGGCCGCGACGGCGCGTCCCAGGCGGCAGCGGCATTCGAGGCTGCGCTCGCCGCCATCAGGCAGAGCGGCTCGACCGCAGGTCTGGAAGCCGCCACCCGCAAATTCCAGCTCGCCGCGGCCGAGGCCATCGTCCAGGTCGCAACGCCGGTGCAGGGCGACGACAGGCAACGCGTGCTCTCCCGAATCGGTCCGCCCAACGTCGTCGAGGATTTGCTGTCGATCGGCGCGGTGCTGCGGGCCCGTGAGGCGATGGAGACGCTCGGCAGCCGGCTTCCCGGCCAGATCAGGGCGCTGACGCCCTCCCAGCTCGAGATGGTGATTTCAGCTCTTAACGTCCCGTCGTTGCAGACACCGCAATTGCTGCCGTTCGCGCTGTCGCTGATCATGCAGCGGCTGGCGTCGCCGTGGCAGATCATCCGTCTTGCGATCAAGATGGCGGCGTCCGACGACGAAATTCGCGTCGCCGCGACGCCCTATGGCATCGCCGTCACAATCGCGCTGCACGATCTCTCGTTCCTCACCGCCTGCCTGCGCACGGACATCAGGCGCAGCCATTTCGATAATGTCGGTGACCAGCTAAAAGCCTTGCACGATGGCGTGCGCGGGCTGCGCACCGAGCTCGATCTGCGCAACGATTCCGCGTGGGGCCGCCAGCTCACATCGATCCGCGCCGATATTTCCAATTCGCTGCAGTCGGAAATCGAGAGCGTGCCCGGCCGGGTCCGCCGCATCCTGCGTCAGCGCGCCGACAAGGATATCGCTTCAGCGCCCAAGATCGATGCCGTGGAGGTCGAGGAAATCGCCGGGCTGATCGACTTCGTGGCGGTGTGCCGTACCTATGCCAGCGAACTCGCCATCAACGAGGTGACGCTGCGCACCTATTCCGACCTGCAGCATTACGTCGAGCATTCCACCGAGAGCCTGGTGCAGGCGCTGCGCGGCGGCGATGCCAAGGCGCGTGCCTACCGGCAGATGCAGGCCAAGGCGGCGATCCGGTTCTGCGAAATCCTGTTCGGCCACGACTATGCATCGCTGATGAGCCGCGCCGCCGAAAATGCCGTCACCGGCGAGCGCAAAAAGACGCGGGCGAGCTAGACCGGCCTCGTTCGGCCGGCGCGTATCACGCCTTGCGCCGGTCCTTGGCGTCCCGAATAAATTCGGCGAAGGCTTTCAGCGTCACATCTGAAACATGGTGTTCGATGCCCTCGGCATCGGCCTCCGCTGCTTCCTGGGGAACGCCGAGGGCCAGCAAAACATCCACCACCAGCCGGTGACGCGCACGGACGCGCTTGGCGAGAGTCTCGCCCTTTTCAGTCAGGAACACCCCGCGATAGGGGCGGGCCGTCACCAAATCTTCGCGCTTCAATCGCGCAATGGTGTCGATCGCCGTCGGGTGCGACACGCCCAGCCTGCGCGCGATGTCGGTAGGCCGTGCCTCGCCGGTAGTTCCGAGCAGATCGGAGATCAGCTCGACATAATCTTCCAGAACCGCGGTCGAGCGCGCTGATCTCGCCTTGCCAAAGCGGCGCGCCTGCGTCTGCTCCGCGGGCAGCGGCTGCATCGGTTTGGCCCGATCTGTTGAGGGCTTACGCAACTCCACACCTTCCCGGCGAATCCATCGAGCGAGACCATGGCGTGCTGCCGACCACATTGCAAGTTGGCGGCTTGTCGCCGATCTGCAACAGGCCGGCGCTCGCACTTTGCGACTCGTTCGCATCATCTTGACAGCCAAAGGCCCAGCACTAATGTAGCCTAACCTACGTTTTGATGGCGCGGCTTATCAAGTAGCTGTTGCTGAAGCGCGATCGGTTTGGGGATGAATATGCGCGCGACGCGAATGGCCCTTGTGGGCACATCGGTACTGGCGTTGGTTTGCTTGAGCTACGCCGCCGCGCTCGCCCAAACACCGCCCGCGACGCCCGCCGAGCCCGCCGCCCCAGCATCGCCCCCTGCAGGCCAAGCTCCGGCGGAGGCGGCTCCATCGCCGACCGCGGCGCCGCAGTCGGCCACGTCCGGTGGATCGCAAGGCTCGCCGGGCGCTGCCACGGAAATCGAGATGCCGCAAGTCACGGTGGAGGGGCGTCAGCCCAAACCCGCGCGGCGGGCCGCGCGCGGTGAGCCGACCCGACGTTCGACGACTGTCGCAGCCCCGGTGGCGGCTCCCGCGCCGACGACCGCGCCGGCATCGCCCTTCAATCCGCCATTTGCGCCGTCGATCATCGGCAGCAATCAGATCCAGAGCGGCAGCAGCAATGGTGGATTCGGCAGCCTGTTCGCCAATATGCCCGGCGCGACGTCCGCAGGCCTCGCCACCGAATCCTCGCGCCCCGTTCTGCGCGGATTGACAGACGCAAAGGTCCGCATTCAGGAGAACGGCGTCGGCGCCGTTGACGTGTCCGACATCGCGCAGGACCACGCTGTGCCGATCGACCCTCTCGCCATTCAGCAGGTTGACGTCGTTCGCGGACCAGGCGCTCTCCGCTTCGGTTCGCAAGCCGTTGGCGGCGTCGTTGACGTCAACAACAACCGGATTCCGACCGCTGCGCCGCTTGGGGGAGTGGCTGCGGAATTGAGAACTGGCGTGACGAGCGTCAACAGAGGATGGGAGAGCGGGCTCCTGCTCGATGCAGGCAGCCGCAACGCCGCCGTTCACGCCGACATCTATGGGCGATCCTCCGGCGATTACAGCATCCCGAGTTACCCTTACCTCGTGCCGCCTGTCCCTGCGCCTTCCTTCAACGGCAAGCAGCCGAATTCCGCCTCGACGAGCGCCGGCGCGGCCGTCGGCGGCTCCTATCTTTTCGATGGCGGCTACGCCGGCGTCGCTGTCTCGCGCTTCACCAGCGACTATTACGTGCCTGGTATCGCCACCGCGGCGGCCCGTCAGCACAACGACCTCGAGCAGACCAAGATCAACTCCAAGGGCGAATATCGCCCTGACGCCACCGCACTTGCGGCCATCAGGTACTGGACCGGATATTCGGAGTACCGGCACGACGAGACCGTGCTCGCCACCACCGGATTCCAGGAAATTACAGCCACCTTCAAGAACCGGCAGACCGAGGGCAAGCTCGAGTTCGAACTCGCGCCGTTCGCCACCCCGGTAGGTCCGCTGACCAGTATCTTCGGCGCGCAAGGCGCTTACCAGCAACTGGATACGGCGGGCCAGGCGATCTTGCTTCCAGCCCAAACCAGAACGGCGGCGGCCTACTTCCTCAATGAAGTCAGGCACACGGACACGCTGCGCACGCAATTGGCGGGACGCATCGAGGGAGTCAATGTCGCGGGAACGGCGTTCACGTTTCCGCCGAACTTTCTCCCACCGCCGGATGTGCCGGGCCACGCCCCAGCCAAGCTCGACTTCATGCCGAAGAGCGTCAGTTTCGGCATCATCAAGGATCTGCCATTCTCGCTGGTCGGGAGCCTGACGCTGCAACGGATCGAACGCGCGCCGCGTGCGCTTGAATTGTTCGCGCAGGGGCCGGACGGTTCGGAGAAGACATTCAAGATCGGCAACCCGAATCTCGGAATCGAAACCGCGCAGACGGCGGAAATCGGCTTGAAGCGCACGGATGGCGATTTCAGGTTTGCTGCAAATGCCTACTACACGTCGTATGACAAATTCATCTTCTCACGCGCCACCGGCATCTTCTGTCAGGAAACGTTTGCTTCATGCGGCGCCGGCACCGACTACATCCAGGTCAATTACGATCAGCGTGGCGCGACTTTCCGCGGCGGCGAACTGGCGTGGCAGTGGGACGCCGCAAAACTTGCCGATGGCACCTTTGGCCTCGACGGCCAATATGATCTCGTGCGGGCCACATTTGCCGACGGCAGCAACGTGCCGCGCATTCCTCCGATGCGTGTCGGCGGCGGCATCTACTGGCGCAACGACAACTGGTTTGCCCGCGTCGGCGTGTTGCACGCGTTTGCGCAGAACGACATTCCGCAATTCGATACGCCGACTGCTGGATACGACCTGGTCAAAGTGCAGCTCGAGCATCGGAAATTCTGGAGGGATTCGCCGTGGGGCGCGGTTGAGGTTGCCACCGGGCTGATCGGCGACAATCTGCTCAACGCCAACATTCGCAACTCCGTTCAATTCCACAAGGACGAGATCCTGCAGCCGGGCCGGGGCTTCAAGCTGTTTCTCAGCGTCAAATATGGTGCCGACCGGCCGAGCGGACCGCCGGGCACCTGGATCGGTGCTGCGAAACGGTCCGCGCCCGACTTCTACAAGAGCCCTGCACCCGATGTGGCGGCCTGGAACTGGGGGGGCATCTATGCGGGCGGCCGTATCGGATATTTGAGGGGCGAGGGCGTCACCAATGCCGCGTTCAACGACGCTGCAACCGGTGCATCGCTTTCCGGAGCCCGTCTGTCGGCCAAGCACGACACCGCCAGTATCGGCGGACAGGCTGGCTATAACTGGACATCGGGACGAATGCTGACAGGCATTGAAGGCGATTTTGAATATCGCAACCAGCGCGGAAGCAGCGCCACCACTTGCCCCGGCAATATCTGCAACCCAGCGCTGGCTCCGCTCGACGCGACGGTGGCAAGCCTGGATTATCGTCTGGGTTGGGTCGCCTCGGTTCGCGGTCGCGTCGGAACGCTGGTGACGCCGGACTTGCTTGGCTACGCCACAGCGGGCGTTCCGTTCGGCAAGATAACGACCTCAACCTCTGTCGCAGGTTTCGACAACGCAGGTGTCGCGACCGCGGCATCTCTGGATCGGCACTTGTATCGCTTCGGCTGGGCTGCCGGTGCCGGTTTCGAGAAGCGCCTGACGCGCAACTGGACCGCGAAGCTCGAATATCTTCACATGGATTTCGGTTCGGTGCGTTCCACACCGCCCACCGACGCCAACACGGCACTTGTGTTCGACGCCAATACGCGGGTCACCAGCGACAGTATCAGGATCGGGATGAATTACAGTTTCGGCGGCGCGATCGTTGCGGATTGATGTCGTCGTGCCGATGCCCGACGACGAAACAACCCGTCAGGCCCTGCGTCCGCTATTTGACGGTGAAGCGGATTGGCTGCCTCACGATCACGAATTCGCCGGGAAAGCTCGCCGGTGGCGCAGGGAAGGGCTGTGCGCGCTTGAGCAGCGCGATGGCTTCCGCGTCGAGGGCGCTCGAGCCCGAACTTTGAACTAGCCGCGCATTGGCCACCATTCCCTTGCGATCAAGCGTAAACGACACTTGCGCGGTTCCTTGCTCGCGCCGCGGCCGTGCGGCCTCCGGATATCGCTTGTTCTTTTCGATCAATGCGAGGACCTGGGTTCGCCATGTCACCACGGCTTCCGAATTTTTTTCATTCGGCACGCCTTGGGTCGGCGCCACCGCTACCGGCGCGATCCGTTCGTTGATCGCCGGCGGAGCGGACGTGGTGCTGGCCGCTGCCTGCTGCTGCGGCGCTACATCAGGCTGCGGCTTGGTCGGCAGCGCCACGGCGGCGTCCGGATTGGGAGCAGGCGGCAGGTCGGCCGTTTCGTCGGGTGGCGTCTCCTCGGGCTTCGCCACCGGCTGCGACTCCGACATCACCTGTTCCGGGCCTGGCGCGATCTCGGTCGGCGTTGTCGCGGGTGCTGCCGGCAACGGCGCCAGGTCGACCACGACCGCGCCGGAAGGTTCGGCGACCGCGTTATCGTCCGCCTCGCGCCAGGTCGCGAGTGTGGCGGTCAGTCCGGCGTAGACGCACAGCACCGCAAAGCTGCTGAACATCCATCGCCGCAGGTCGGAACGATCTTCGGCCGCAAACTGCATCCTCATGGCGATGAGGCTTGCTCCATGCCGACCAGGGCGACCTTGAGATAGCCAGCCGCGCGCAGCATGTTCATCACCTGCATCACCTCGCCATAGGGGACGAGCTTGTCGGCGCGCAGGAAAATGCGGGTATCCTTCTGGCCGTTGGTGCTGGCGTCGAGCGCGCCGGGCAGCGTGCTACGCCCCACGGTTTCGTTGCCGACCGAAAGCGAGAGATCCGGCTTGACGGTCAGATAGACCGGCTTGTCCGGCCGCGGTTGTGGCTGCGCGTTCGACGCCGGGAGATCGACGGCGATATCAACGGTCGCCAGCGGCGCGGCGACCATGAAGATGATGAGCAGAACGAGAATGACGTCGATGAACGGCGTCACATTGATCTCATGAACCTCGGAGAGGTCTCCATTGCCCTGGTTCAGCGTGGCGGCCATGACGGCTACTCCGCCGCTGCGAGATGGCGCTGCACCAGCACGGTCCCGCTGTCGAGATCGCGGCCAACGAGCCGCGTGATCTCTGCGGATCCGTCTCCGAGCAGCGCCCGGTACGAGCTGATCTGACGCGCGAACAGATTGTAGATCACGACAGCGGGGATCGCTGCCACCAGCCCAAGCGCCGTCGCCAACAGCGCCTCGGCGATTCCGGGCGCGACCACCGCAAGGTTGGTGGTTTGCGACCTCGAGATTCCGATAAAGCTGTTCATGATGCCCCAGACCGTGCCGAACAGGCCGACGAACGGGCCGGTCGATCCGATCGTCGCGAGCACGCCGGTGCCGAAGGCGACGCGACGGCTGGCCGCCGCCTCTGTCTGCTGCAGACGGGAGGCGATCCTCGCTTTGATCCCCTCCCTGTCCATACGATCGGTGCTCAAGCTGAGCTCTGCCATGGCGCCTTCGAGAAGCCTGGCAACCGGACCTTCGGGCACCTGGCGCAGGGCGTCTTCGATGTTCCGGGCGTTGGCGAGTTCGCGCAAGGCGGTTCTTACGTTGCGTCGCGCCTTGAGCAGTTCGATCGTCTTTGCGAGCCATACCGTCCAGGTCACGGCGGTCGCAAATATCAGGCCGACCATCACCGCTTTGACGACGATGTCGGCCTGCATGAACATGCCCCAGGGGCTGAGATCGCGGGGTAGCGCTGCTGCCGCGATCGTCGTTCTCTCCGGTGCATCCTGAGCGGCGGCTGGAAGGGTTAGCAATGCCAATGGAAGCGACAGAAGCGGAGCGGCAAAGCCGAATCTCAGGCCAGACGCAGTTTTGCCGAGGCTGAATGGAACAGCGCCACGCCGAAATGCCTTCCAGGATCGCATCGATCTGCCTCCGAAGCGTAATTTAATGCCTTGGCCTCATTGTGTAGCATCGCCTACGTCTTGGTGCAAACGCTATGCTCCGTGGCCCCGTGCATGGCGCTTCCGCCGCAATTGCACGTCGATGAAGTGCGGCGCCTGATCGGGCCGAGGAAGCGAAGCTCCGTTGCGCCGAGGAACCCGGCGTTTCCCCGGCGTCAAGGGCCGGCCTCCCCGTTTTTCTGCCGCAATTGTCAATTGCCGGGCTTGCTGCCGGTGGTGTAAAGCGGCGCATCGGCGCTCGCCAGAGATGCGCCGTTCCACCCCCGGGACCCGCTGATGACGCTGTGGTTTATGTTCGCGCTGATGACGGTCGCGGCGATCTTCGCCGTGCTCTGGCCGTTGAGCCGCGGCTCTTCTGCGCCCGCCGGCGGCGATGAAGCGGCGGTCTACAAGGATCAGCTCGCCGAAGTCGAGCGCGATGCGGCGGCCGGGTTGATCGGCGTGGCCGAGGCCGAGGCCGCGCGTGTCGAAATCGGCCGGCGCCTGCTCGCCACGGCAGACGGCCAGCGCGACCGGCCGTCACGCGCGAACCTTGGCCTGCGCCGCGCCTCGGCGATTGTGGCGCTGGTGGGACTGCCGATCGCGGCAGTGACGTTCTACCTGTCGCTGGGCTCGCCGCGCCTCGGCGATTTTCCGTTGGCCTCGCGCACGCGCACGGCAGACGTCAATCAGCCGATCGAGAACATGGTGGCGCAGGTCGAAGCGCATCTGGAAAAGAATCCGGCCGATGGCCGCGGCTGGACTGTGCTGGCGCCGGTGCTGGCGCGGCTCGGCCGTTACGACGATGCTGTCAGGGCCTATCGCAACGTCATTACCTACGCCGGCGATAGCGCCGAGCGCCGCTCCGACCTCGGCGAGGTCCTTGCAGGCGCGGCGGGCGGGGTCGTCACAGCAGAAGCCAAGGCTGAATTCGAACGGGCGGTGGCGCAAAACGCCGAAGAGCCCAAGGCCAATTATTTCCTCGGGCTCGCGGCCGAACAGGACGGCCGCCAGGCCGACGCCGCCGCGATCTGGCGTGGCATGCTCGCCAAGGCGCCGGCCGACGCGCCATGGCGCCCGCTGCTCCAGGCGGCGCTGGCGAGGGTTGACGAGACTGCCGCACCGGCTGTCTCCGGTGACGCAATGGCCGCGGCCAGGGACACGAATGAAGATGACCGGAGCGCGATGATCCGCGCCATGGTCGACCGCCTCGCGACGCGGCTGAAGCAGAATGGCAACGACGTCGAGGGATGGTTGCGCCTGGTGCGCGCCTATATGGTGATGGGGGAGCGCGACAAGGCTGTGAGCGCGCTGGCCGAGGCGCGGCAGGCGGTCGCGGGCGATGCGGAACACTTGCGCCAGCTCAATGAAGGCTTGAAAAAGCTCGGGCTTGATGGATGAGCGGGCGGCAAGGCGGAGACGGTTCCCGGATCGGCATCATGCGCAACGGCAAAGGTAGAGGACAAGGATGACGCGCAGGCAGCGGCGTTTGACCATGATCGGCGGTTCGCTTCTGGTGCTCGCGATTGCTGCGGCACTGGTGCTGAACGCCATGCGCGATTCCATCGTGTTCTTCTCCACGCCGACGATGGCAGCGGAAAAGCAGATCCCTCCCGGCAAGCGGTTTCGCCTCGGTGGACTGGTGCAGCCGGGCTCGCTGATGCGCGGCGACAATCTCGCGGTAAATTTCAGCATCGCTGATGGCAGCGCCACGCTGCCGGTCGCCTACAAGGGAATTTTGCCGGACCTGTTCCGTGAAGGGCAGGGCGTCGTCGCCGAGGGGGCGCTGGATGCCTCCGGCGTGTTCAAGGCCGACACGGTACTCGCCAAGCATGACGAGACGTACATGCCCAAAGATGTCGCCGACGCCCTGAAGAAGCAGGGGCACTGGAAGGACGATTACGCCAAGCAGGGCGTCGCGCCGTCGCCGGTCCAGGGAACTTTGAAGTGATCGCGGAAGCCGGACACTACGCGCTGGTGCTGGCTCTGGGATTGGCGCTGATCCAGTCCACCGTGCCGATCCTTGGCGCGCGCTGGAGCGATCATGCCTTGATGAATGTCGCGCGCTCCACGGCGCTGGCGCAATTGTTGTTCGTGGGGTGCTCGTTCACGGCGCTGACGATGCTGCACGTCGTCTCGGATTTCTCCGTCGTCAACGTGTTCGAGAACTCGCATTCGATGAAGCCGCTGCTCTACAAGATCACCGGCGTGTGGGGAAATCACGAAGGGTCGATGCTGCTTTGGGTGTTGATCCTGGCGCTGTTCGGCGGCCTGGTCGCCGCTTTCGGCAACAATCTGCCGCTGTCGCTGCGCGCGCACGTGCTCGCGGTGCAGGGCTGGATCGCCGCCGCTTTCTATCTCTTCATCCTGGTCACCTCGAACCCGTTCCTGCGCATCGCCACCCCCCCGATCGAGGGCCGCGATCTCAATCCGGTACTGCAGGATATCGGCCTCGCGGTACATCCGCCGATGCTCTACCTCGGCTATGTCGGGTTCTCGATCTCGTTTTCCTTTGCGGTTGCCGCCCTGATCGAAGGCCGCATTGACGCCGCCTGGGCGCGCTGGGTGCGCCCGTGGACATTGATGGCGTGGATCTTCCTCACACTCGGCATCGCCATGGGTTCTTACTGGGCCTATTACGAACTCGGCTGGGGCGGCTGGTGGTTCTGGGATCCGGTCGAAAATGCTTCGCTGATGCCCTGGCTCGCCGGCACCGCGCTGTTGCATTCCGCGGTCGTGATGGAAAAGCGCAACGCGCTGAAGGTCTGGACCATCCTTTTGTCGATCCTGACCTTCTCGCTGTCGTTGCTGGGAACGTTCCTGGTGCGTTCGGGCGTATTGACCTCCGTGCATGCATTCGCGACCGACCCGGCGCGCGGCGTGTTCATCCTGTTGATCCTGTGCCTGTTCATCGGCGGCAGTCTATCGCTCTATGCGTGGCGCGCATCGACGCTGAAGCAGGGCGGGCTGTTTGCACCGATCTCGCGCGAAGGCGCGCTGGTGCTCAACAATCTATTCCTCACCACGGCCTGCGCTACCGTATTCATCGGAACGTTGTATCCGCTGGGGCTGGAGGTTCTGACCGGTGACAAGATCTCCGTTGGTGCGCCGTTCTTCAACCTGACCTTCGGGCCCCTGTTCGTGCCGTTATTGCTTGCCGTTCCGTTCGGCCCGCTGTTGGCATGGAAGCGTGGCGATCTCTTCGGCGCGGCGCAACGGCTGATGGCGGCCGGGGTCACCGCGCTGGTCGCCGTTGCGGTGCTGTGGGCGTGGATTCACGGCGGCGCCACGCTTGCGCCGCTGGCAATCGGGCTTGCGGTCTTCGTCATTGCTGGAGCGCTGACGGATCTTGCGGAGCGCGCGGGTTTGTTCCGCGTAGCGCTCGCAAGCGCCATCGCCCGTGCGCGCGGGTTTCCGCGCGCGACCTGGGGCACGGCCTTCGCGCATGCCGGTGTCGGCATCGCGCTGATCGGCATCGTCTGCGAAACCACCTGGAATAGTGAATATATCGGGATGATGAAGCCGAGCGACGTCGCAAATGTCGCCGGCTATCAGTTGAAGCTCGACGACATCGCGCAACGTCAGGGTCCCAATTTCCGCGAGATGATCGCGCAGTTCACGGTCAGCAGAGACGGCGAGACGATCCAGGTGATGACGCCCTCGAAACGTAATTTCACCACGCGCAGTTCTTCGACCACCGAGGCCGCGCTGCTGACCCGCGGCGCGAGCCAACTCTATATTTCGCTCGGCGACACCAATGCCGACGGCGCCATCGCGGTCCGCATCTATCACAAGCCGCTGGTGCTCCTGATCTGGTGGGGGCCGGTGCTGATGGCGTTTGGCGGCCTGTTGTCGCTCTCCGACCGGCGCTTGCGCGTCGGCGCGCCGAAGCCGGCCAAGGCTGCCCGTGCACTCCAGCCGGCGGAGTGAGCCGTGAAGAAGATCCTCGCCAGCCTGTTTGTTGCTGCCATGATGTCAGGGGCGCCGGCCGCTCACGCCGTGCGGCCCGACGAGATTATGAAGGATCCGGCGAAGGAAGCCCGCGCGCGCGACCTATCGCGCGAGCTGCGCTGCATGGTGTGCCAGAACCAGTCGATCGACGATTCCGACGCGCCGCTGGCACGTGACCTGCGGCTTCTGGTGCGCGAGCGGATCGCGAGCGGCGACAGTGACAAGCAGGTGATCGATTTCCTGGTCGCGCGTTATGGCGAGTTCGTGCTGCTGAAGCCGCGCCTGTCGCCGCACACGCTGTTGCTATGGCTGTTGCCGCCGCTCGCGTTGGTTGGAGGTGGACTGGCGCTGTGGGTCTTTGGCCGTCGCCGCTCGAGCGCCGGCCGCGCGACCGATCCTTCGCTATTACATTTGACGGAGGAGGAAGAGGCGAGGCTGGAGCGCCTGCTTGCCGCCGAAGCGCCGGACAAGTCTTAAGCCCGCCATTGCAAGCGGACGGGTTTCGGCTATGACATCCCCTGTCAGAATAAACGTAACCTAGGGGGAAACCGGACATGGCCTTTTCACTCTACGACGCCAGCGTGGCGAACTACCTGCAGACGCTTGGGGCCGTCAGCGGCTTCCTTGAGCGCGGCCTGGTCTATTTCCGCGAAAAGAACATTGATCCAGAAACGATCGTCGAGGCGCGGCTGGCGCCCGACATGCTGCCGCTGCGCTTCCAGATCATCTCCGTCGCCCAGCATTCCCGCGGCGCCATCGAGGGCGTGCAGAACGGAGAGTTTCGTCCGCCCGCATCCAAGACGCCGTACGATTATGCAGGGCTGCAGGGGCTGGTTACGCAAACCCGCGAGACCTTGTCGGCGTGGACGCCGGAAGCGGTCAACGCGCTCGGCGGCCGCGATGTCGTCTTTCACATCGGCGAGCGCCAATTGCTATTCGCGGCGGAGGACTTTCTGATGTCGTTCTCGCTGCCCAATTTCTATTTCCACGCCACCACCGCCTACGACATTTTGCGCATCAACGGCGTACCGCTCGGCAAGCGCGATTTCATGGGCCGGCTGAAGCTGAAGAGCTGAGCGGCTTCGGGACGAAGCCAGGCGGGCATATTTTCCGTGTCCGTTGGCCACGTTCGATTTGCCCATCATCACCAAAGGAAGCCCGGCGACCATGCTTTCCGGCGCGCGGACGAGCGCTGCGTCGCCCTTTGAAAGTTGTTTTCCAGCCGGAGCTAAGCCATTGATTGCGTGCGCTATTCTGCCGCATCTCTAAGCCGTCGCATTACAAAACTTTAATTCCCTAGCCAGCGCACGGTAAGGCGGCAAACCCCATCTTGGACTCCGACAGGTGCCCGGCCCCCCGCACCATCGCACCATCGAAGAATTCAGGCTCTGGAGAATTTAAGCATGACCGAACGTCCCGTCGATCTTTCCTCACTGCCGTCCCACGGCGCAGCCCGCCGTTCGCTGTTCTCCGCGCGCAAGTTCGCGCTGATGGCTTCCGTCGTCGCCGGCCTCGGCGCCGCCGTGTATGGCTTCTCGCCACAGCAGGACCCGCTCGATGTCTTCACCAGCGCGGCGCACGCGCAGGTCAATAACGAGGTCCGCAAGGTCGAGCGGCCGATCGGCTTTGCTGACATTGTCGAGCGCGTGAAGCCGTCGGTGATCTCGGTCAAGATCAACATCGGCGCCAAGAGTTCCAAGGATGACAGCGTCAATAAGGACGAGGACTCGCCGTTCCCGCCGGGTTCGCCGATGGAGCGCTTCTTCCGCCGCTTCGGCGGTCCGGATGGCTTGCCGCCCGGCCTGCGCGGCGGACCGCGTGGCGGCCGTGGCCCGGTAACGGGTCAGGGTTCCGGCTTCTTCATCTCGCCTGATGGTTATGCCGTAACCAACAACCATGTGGTCGACGGCGCCGATAAGGTCGAGATCACCACGGACGACGGCAAGACCTATACGGCGAACGTGATCGGCACCGATCCGCGCACGGATCTGGCGCTGATCAAGGTTGAAGGCCGCAAGGATTTCCCGTTCGCCAAGCTGTCCGATAGCAAGCCGCGGATCGGCGACTGGGTTCTGGCGGTCGGTAACCCGTTCGGCCTCGGCGGCACCGTGACCGCCGGCATCGTCTCGGCCTCCGGCCGCGACATCGGCAACGGCCCGTATGACGACTTCATCCAGATCGACGCGCCCGTGAACAAGGGTAATTCCGGCGGTCCGGCGTTCGACACCAATGGCGAGGTGATGGGCGTCAACACCGCGATCTATTCGCCATCCGGCGGCAGCGTCGGCATCGCGTTCTCGATCCCCGCTTCGACGGTCAAGAACGTGATTGCCCAGCTCAAGGACAAGGGCTCGGTCAGCCGCGGCTGGATCGGCGTCCAGATTCAGCCGGTGACGCCTGAAATCGCCGACAGCCTTGGCATGAAGAAGGCGGAAGGCGCTTTGGTGGCGGAACCGCAGCCGAACAGTCCGGCGGCGAAGGCCGGCATCCAGTCCGGTGACGTCATCACCGCCGTCAATGGCGAGCCGGTCAAGGATGCCCGTGAGCTCGCCCGCACCATTGGCGGCCTCGCGCCCGGCAATACCGTCAAGCTCAACGTCCTGCAGAAGGGGCAGGACAAGGTCATCAACCTCACGCTCGGCCAATTGCCGAACACGATCGAGGCCAAGGCCGACACCGAGAAGGAAGACCGGAGCGGCGCAACCAAGGGAACCGGCGTGCCCAAGCTCGGCCTGACGGTTGCTCCTGCCAACAGCGTGGCCGGCGCCGGCAAGGAAGGCGTCGTGGTCACCGAGGTCGACCCGAAGAGCGCGGCGGCCGAGCGCGGCTTCAAGGAAGGCGACGTCATTCTGGAGGTCGCCGGGAAGAGCGTTGGAACAGCTGGCGAGGTGCGCGAGGCGATCGATGCCGCGCGGACCGAGAACAAGAACAGCGTTCTCATGCGCGTGAAGAGCGGCGGTTCGTCGCGCTTCGTAGCGCTGCCGCTGGCGAAGGGCTAAACGAGGATTAAATACAAGATGGAGGGTTACGCCGGCATTCGTCGCCCCCGCCGACGTCTCCTTCCGGGGAGCGGGTCCAATACTCGCTCCCTCTGGCAACCTTCCTTCGGAATACGCCCCCCTCCGTCGGAAGGGCCTAAGGGCGGTGAGGTCCCCCAGCTTCACCGCCCGCTTTTTTCACTTGATCGAGAGCATCCGCGGCCGCCTTGCATGTGCAGGGCGGTCGCGCCATGGTGAGAGAAAGCCAATTCCCGTGACCTCAACTGCCCCGCAAATGCGCCTGCTGATCATCGAAGATGACCGCGAGTCCGCCGACTATCTGGTCAAGGCGTTCCGTGAAGTCGGCCACGTCGCCGATCTCGCCAGCGATGGCGAGGAAGGCCTGTCGATGGCCGATGGCGGCGACTACGACGTGCTTGTGGTGGATCGCATGCTGCCCAAGCGCGATGGCCTGTCGGTGATCGGCGCGCTGCGCGAGAAGGGCAATCGCACGCCGGTTCTGATCCTCTCCGCGCTCGGCCAGGTCGATGACCGCATCAAGGGCCTGCGCGCCGGCGGCGACGACTATCTGCCAAAACCCTATTCGTTCGCTGAACTGCAGGCACGCGTCGAGGTACTGTCGCGCCGCAACGTCGGCCCTGCCGAAGAGACCACCTATCGCGTTGGCGATCTCGAGCTTGATCGTCTTTCGCACCGCGTCGTTCGCGGCAGGGAGGAATTGACGCTGCAGCCGCGCGAATTCCGCCTGCTCGAATATCTGATGAAGCATGCGGGCCAGGTGGTGACCCGCACCATGCTGCTCGAAAACGTCTGGGACTATCATTTCGATCCGCAGACCAACGTGATCGATGTGCATATTTCGCGGCTGCGCTCCAAGATCGACAAGGGCTTTGACCGGCCCTTGCTGCACACGATCCGCGGCGCCGGATACATGATCCGTGACGGCCTTCGGTAAGCTGATCCGCACCACGGCGTTCCGGCTGACGCTGGTCTATCTGTTCCTGTTTGCGCTGTTTGCCGCATCGCTACTCGGCTATTTCGCCTGGAATACACGGCGGCTGATCAACGAGCAGATCACGGCCACCGTGAATGCCGAAACGGCCGAGATCACCGATATCTACAACCGTCGCGGCCTGCGTGGCCTCGTCTTCACGCTTGGCAACCGCGCGCTGCGGCCGGGGGCCAATCTCTATCTCGTCACCACGCCGACGGGGACGGCGATCGGCGGCAATGTCGGTTCGCTGGCGCCCGGCGTGATGGCCTCGATCGGCTGGTCCGAGACCGCCTATCGCCGGCTCGACGAACAGGACACCGCGGACCACCGCGCGCTGGTGCGCGTCACCGAACTCACCAACGGCTTCCGTCTCCTGGTCGGCCGCGATCTTGAGGAGCGGCGCCGGCTGTTCGGCATCGTCGCCCACGCCGCGCAATGGTCGCTGCTCGTGGTCATCGTGCTCGGCATCGGCGGCGGCATCTTCGTGGCGCGGCGGGTGCTGCAGCGGATCGACGCGATGACCGGCACCACCAGGCGCATCATGGCCGGCGACCTCTCGGGTCGCCTGCCGGTCGGGCGCTCCGGCGACGAGCTCGATCGGCTTGCGGAAAACCTCAACGTCATGCTGGAGCGCATCGAAGCGCTGATGATGGGGCTGAAGGAGGTCTCCGACAACATCGCGCATGATCTCAAGACGCCGCTGACACGCCTGCGTAACCGCGCCGAGGAGGCGCTGGCGAGTTCCGGCAGCGAAGCCGAATATCGCGCAGCGCTGGAACGGACCATCGAGGAATCCGACGGCCTGATCCGCACCTTCAACGCGCTGCTGATGATCGCGCGCGCCGAGTCCGGGCAGGCGCGTGGCAACATGGATGATTTCGATGCGGCCGACGTCGCCAAGGGCATCCACGAATTGTACGAGCCGCTGGCCGAAGACGACGGCATGACGTTGCGCGTCAAGACCGCACCTACGCGGCTGCACGGTAACCGGGAGCTGATCAGCCAGGCGCTTGCCAATCTGGTCGAGAACGCGATCAAATACGGCAAGCCGTCGTCGGTGGTGCAGCCGCTGGATCCGGCCGCCGCCGCGCGTACCCGGGAGATACTGATCGAGGCGCGGCGCGAGGGCGACCGCGTGCTGCTCAGCGTTACCGACCATGGGCCTGGCATTCCCGAAGGCGACCGCAAGCATGCGGTAGAGCGGTTCGTGCGGCTCGAGGCAAGCCGGACGCTGCCCGGTTCCGGCCTCGGCCTCAGTCTGGCCAACGCCGTCGCCACGCTGCACGGCGGCGAACTCAGGCTCGGCGATTCCGATCCCGGCCTGACTGCAACGCTGGTGATCCCGGCGCTATCTGCCGCGGGCGACAGGCTTGCCGCGCAAACGCCGGATGTGCCACAGAAGGTGGCATGAATGCTTCCGCCTTGGCCGAGCGGTTCGTCAGCGGACCGTACATCACGGCCAGCAGCAACGCCGAACAGCGCCTCAGAGACTGGCTCGCCGAACTGGAGCCGGAGCAGGCGGCCGAGATCGGCGTGTGGCTGGATCGCCCGCTTGCCAAGGCCGTCCTGCACGGCGTTGCCGAGTTCTCGCCATACCTGTTCGACCTGATCCGCGCCGATGCCGCGCGGCTGATCCGCCTACTGGCATCCGACCCGGAACAGCATCTGGCCGCGCTGATCGAGAAGACTTCACGCGAGGTGCTTGCGGCTGCCAACGAGGCCGACGTGATGCATCTGCTTCGCCGCATGAAGTCGGAGGCCGCGCTGTTGATCGCGCTCTGCGACATCGGCGAGGTCTGGCCGGTGATGCGGGTGACGGCGGCGCTGACCGATCTGGCGACCGTCTCGGTGCAGACGGCCTTGCGCTTCCTACTGCGCCAGGAAGTCGCGCGCGGCCGCATGACCACCTTCAATCATGATAGGCCGGAGGAAGGCTCTGGCCTCATCGTGCTTGCGATGGGCAAGATGGGCGCCGGAGAACTGAACTATTCCAGCGACATCGACCTGATCGTGTTTTTTGATCCCGCGGCGACATCGCTTGCAGCAGACATCGAGCCCGCACCATTCTTCGTGCGCGTGACACAGGCGCTGACCCGCATCTTGCAGCAGCGCTCCGGCGATGGCTACGTATTCCGCGTCGATCTGCGCCTGCGACCCGATCCAGCGTCGACGCAGGTCGCGATTTCGACCGAAGCGGCGCTGCACTATTACGAGCGGGAAGGGCGGACCTGGGAACGCGCCGCGATGATCAAGGCGCGCGTCTGCGCTGGAGACGTCAAAGTCGGTGAGGCGCTGCTTGCGGAATTGTCGCCGTTCGTCTGGCGCAAGCATCTGGATTTTGCCGCGCTCGCCGACGTCCATGACATGAAGCGCCAGATGCAGACCTATCGCGGCCAGAGCGAGATCTCAGTCGAGGGCCATAACGTCAAGGTCGGCCGCGGCGGCATCCGCGAGATCGAGTTTTTCGCCCAGACGCAGCAGCTCATTGCCGGCGGCCGCCATCCGGAATTGCGCGTGCGTCCCACGCTGCATGCATTACAGGTGCTGGCTACCAGCAACTGGATCAGCTTTCAGGCCTGCGATGAGTTGACGGCAGCCTATGAGTTCCTGCGTTGTGTCGAGCACCGGCTGCAGATGATGTGCGACGAACAGACCCATGCGCTGCCGGACGACCCGGAGGCCGTGAAGCGCTTTGCGAACTTCTTCGGCTATGAAAGTCGCGCGGCCTTTGCAAAGGATCTGCTCGGCCATCTCAACATCGTGCAGGGACATTACGGCAAACTGTTCGAGGGCGATCCGACAGGAACGGCGAGGCTGCCGCAGCACAATTACGCTGCAGGTCCGGAGGATGCGCGCCTGCTCGATCATCTGGCGACGCTCGGCTTCAAGAAGCCGGTCGCAGTCGCCGGCACGCTGCAGCTCTGGATGCAGGGCAACTATCGCGCGCTGCGCAATGAAACGACCAAGGCCGCCTTCATCGAATTCGTGCCCGGCCTGATCGACGGCCTCGCGCATGCCGAAGACCCCGACGATGCCGTAATCGCGTTCGATCGGTTTCTCGGCGCATTGCAGCGCGGCGGCCGGCTGATTTCGCTTCTTAGCCAGAACCGCGATCTGGTCGCGCTGGTGGCCTTGATCCTCGGCGCGGCGCCGCGGCTCGGCGATATGCTGGCGCGCCAGCCGCAGATCATGGACGGCCTGATCGATCCGCGTTTCTTCGGCGCGATGCCGGACCAGCAGGAATTGTCGGCGCGGCTGGCGACGACGCTGAAGGACGCGGAATCTTACGAAGACTTTCTCGATCGTCTGCGGTTGTTTGGACAGGAGAGCCTGTTCCTGATCGGCACGCGCATTCTGTCGGGCACGGTGTCGGCCCAGCAGGCCAGCGTCGCCTTTGCCGACGTCGCCGAGGGCATCGTGCACACCGTGCATGATCTGGTCAGGGATCAGTTCGCCGCCCAATACGGCCGCATCAAAGGGCAGGAGACCGCGATCCTGGCGATGGGCCGGCTCGGCAGCCGCGAGATGACGGCATCCTCCGACCTCGATCTGATCCTGCTGTATGATTTCGATTCGGACAATCCTGATTCCGACGGCGAGCGATCACTGCACGGCGCGCAATATTTCGCGCGGCTGACCCAGCGGCTGATCTCGGCGTTCACGACGCGCACCAATTACGGCGTGCTCTATGAAATCGACATGCGGCTGCGCCCCTCGGGCCGCGCGGGCCCGCTGGCGTCGCGCATCGATGCATTTGCCGCCTACCAGGAGCGCGAGGCCTGGACCTGGGAACACATGGCGTTGACGCGGGCACGGGTGATTTCGGCTTCACCGGGGTTTCGGCAACAGGTCGAGCACATCATCCGCAGCGTGCTGATGCGGCCGCGCGATGCGGCATCCACGGCCGGCGACGTCGCCGACATGCGTCGGGCAATTGCGCAGGAGAAGGGCGAGGACGAGGTCTGGGACCTCAAGCTCGCCGCCGGCGGTCTGGTCGACATCGACTTCATCGCGCAGTATCTGCAGCTCGTTCATGCCGCGGAAAAGCCGGATATCCTCAGTGTCTCGACCCTGCAGGTGCTCGACAACGCCGCGCGGCTCGGCGTCCTGGCGCAATCCGACGCCGAGATCTTGCGCCAGGCGGCGCGGCTCTATCACGATCTCACGCAAATCCTGCGGCTCTGCGTCAGCGGCAGGTTTAATCCGGAGACGGCGGGCGAGGACCTCTTGCGCGTGATGGCGCGCGCCGGCGATACGCCGGATTTCTCGACATTGGAAGCACGCGTGCGCGAAACGCAGACAGAGGTGAGGCGGGTGTTCCGGGCGCTTGTCGGCGACGGCTAGCGCGTAGGGGCACAGCTCATTCCTTCTTGCCGAACAGGCCATTGAAGACCTGTTTCGCGGTTTCACCGATTATATGCCCCGTCGCCTCGTCTCCCTTGATCATTGAGGACATGAAGCCGCGGGCTTGCTGCAGCGTCACGTGCGGCGGAAGCGGCACGACCTCCGGGTCGGTCTTGACCTCGATCACCGCCGGCCGGTCGCTCGTGAGGGCTTCCTGCCAGGCCGAGCTCAGCCGGTCTGGGGTGTCCACGAAGATGCCTTTGAAGCCGAGCATCTCGCCGAACCTCGAATATGGAAAATCGGGAATGTCCTGAGAGGCTTCGAATTTTGGGTTGCCCTCCATCACCCGCTGCTCCCACGTCACCTCGTTGAGGTCCTGGTTGTTGAAGACGCAGACGATCCAGCGGGGATCGGTCCAGCGTTTCCAGTATTTCTGCACCGTGATCAGTTCGGCCATATTGTTCATCTGCATGGCGCCGTCGCCGACGAGCGCAATCACCGGCCGGTCGGGATGCGCGAACTTGGCGCCGATCGCGTAGGGTACCGCAGCGCCCATCGACGCAAGCCCGCCGGAGAGCGAAGCCAATTGGCCGTTCTGCACGCGGTAGTCGCGGGCGAACCAGTTGGCGCACGAACCGCTGTCGCTAGTGACGATCGCGTTTGCCGGCAACAAAGGCGACATTTCCCAGATGACGCGCTGTGGATTTACCGGCGCGGCATCCGCCAGGGCGCGCCCCTCGAGTTTCTTCCACCAGGATGCGATATTGATTTCGATGGAGTTCGACCAGCCCCGGTCCTCCTTGCGCTTGAGCAGGGGGATCAGCGCGTTCAGGGTGATCGCGGCGTCGCCATGCAGGTTAAGGTCGGCCGGATAGCGCAAGGAAAGCATCGACGCATCGATATCGATCTGGATGGCGCGGGCGCTGCCGTCCTTGGGCAGGAATTCCGACCAGGGGAAACCTGTCCCGACCATCAGCAGCGTATCGCACCCCTGCATGAGGTCCCAGCTCGGTTCGGTGCCGAGCAATCCGATCGCGCCGGTGACGAAAGGCAGGTCATCGGACAGCACGTCCTTGCCAAGCAGCGCCTTGGCAACACCGGCGCCGAGCAGTTGAGCTGTCTCGATCACCTGGGGGGCCGCGCCACGGGCCCCTGCTCCGATCAAGATCGCAACCTTGCTGCCGGCATTGAGGATCTCCGCCGCCTGCGCGAGCTCGGCATCATCCGGCACGATCTTCGGACGGCGATATCCGAGGCCCGATCGTGTGAAGCCGTGGGCGACCGCAGGTTCTTCGTACGCCTCATCCTGGATGTCTTTTGGAAAGATCAGCACCGACGGACAGTTGCGGGCCAGCGCCACGCGTATGCTGCGGTCGATCAGGTGCCGCACTTGCGCAGGCGCCGAGGCCTCCTGCGCGAAGCCGGCGACATCGGCAAACATGCGATCGAGGTTGAGTTCCTGCTGGTAGCTGGCACCGCGCACGGTCGCCTCGGCCTGGCCGCAGATCGCCAGCACGGGCACGTGGTCGAGCTTGGCGTCGTAGAGGCCGGTGATCATATGGGTGGCACCGGGTCCCCCGGTCGAAAAGCAGACGCCCAGTTCGCCGGTGAACTTGGCGTGCGCCACGGCCATGAAGGCCGCCATTTCCTCGTGGCGGGCCTGGATGAATTCGATGGTGCCGGCACGCTGCAATGCACCGGTCACGCCGTTGATGCCGTCGCCAGGATATCCATAGATACGGCGGACACCCCAAGCATGAAGCCGCTCCACAATGAAATCGCCGACTTTCATGCTGGGTACTCCGGGAATGGAACGGCTGATGGGCTTTGGCTCTCGTTCGACAACGGTCGCTTGCCGGTGACGTTCCTGAGCGCGCCGTCGAACCAACTTTTCCGATTGATCGGGGCTGCGGGAGGGCGTTCGCCTTGGAACTCCTGGAGCCACTAGGAATTGTCGCGGGAACAGGAGGCTGGGATGCATACCGAGATCAACATTTTCGAAAAACCGATCCAACGCATCAGGAAGACCTGCGAGCTGATGGGGCTTGACGCCGACTTCGACCGCAAGCTACCGGAACTCGAAACCTATCTGGAAGGGCTCGTAGCTGAGGGCGAAATCAGCGAGGAACGATTGACCGTGAGCGGCCTGACTTTCGTCAAGCAAGCTCGCTAGGGTGGCATAAGGGGTTAGCCGGAGAGCGTCAGGAGATTTCGCGCGGAAGTTTCCAGGCAGGATCCGGCGCGCAGCATTCTTCCCTGATTTCCTTCACATGATAGCCCGCGGGCAGCACCTGTCCGCCTGCCTCGTCGGCAACGGGAACGTCAGAAATCAGGCCGGAACGGAGCGCATGCTTCCAGACTTCCGGCTCGGTTGGCAGGCCGGGACCGATCTGCCTGTCGCCATCGAAAAGCGCGTAGGGCACGGACCCTCCCAAATCAAAACCCCGCCAGCTATCGCAATAACTGACGGGGCTTTTGAGCTGATATTTCCGGTTGGATTTCTCCTTCCTGAGCTACCTGCTCGTGCCTGCAACGCGCGGGGGGCAATCTTGTTCCCGGCTTTTCAAAAAATCGCGCAGGTGTCCTAGTAGGTCCTACGATGTACCGGCTCCACCCGTGCGCCTGTAGCGAAAGTCGCAATGGCCGGCACCCTGCATAATGGTCTGCGTACGCTTGAGTTCGATGTCGGGGCCGAACCCTTCGGCCGTATCGAAATCCGCCGCACAGACCACCAGGAACCCAAGCTCCGGCTCGCCCAGCTCCTTGTAGAACTCGGCGTACCGGCATCGGGTGACGTTGAACGCGAAGGCGTCCTGCGATTGTTCGATCACATCGTAGTTCAGGGCGTCGTCACGAGCATAGGTCGTGAACGCGGATGCGATGGCCTTGCCCAAATTCGTCTCGTTCTTCGTCCGCCAGAACTCTTCGCCGAAGCGGCGATAGAGGCCGCGGAGCGCCGTTCGTACGAGCTTGTTGGCACGTTCCTCGCCCAGATCGGCCTGAAGCGCCTTCACGAGAGGGACCAGAACCTGGGCCTGGATCTTGGCCTGTTGGATGACGGGAATGCTCACCGGCGGCCTCCATTCTTGTGAGAAGAATCTACGCGCTTCTGCAGTGGGCCTCAATCGCGTGGAACTATTGCCATTTTTTCCTGTTCTGACGTCGGTTCGTTCAAACCTGGAGCCGGTGGGCCATGCGCAAACTACTATTCGGAATCGTGGTCGCGCTGCCAGCTGCTTTTGTGTCCCCGGCGGCCACGGCGCTGCCCGGCGGGCATACCAAGATCCACGGTTCTCTGGTCAAGGCCGACTTGATTGAGGTGAAGGGCGGACACGGCCGCGGGCATGGCTGGGGCCGCGGGCACGGTTACCGGCCGTTTGGTTGGAGCCGGGGCCGAAAGGTCGGTTGGCGCGGGCATGGCTGCCCGCCCGGTCACTGGAAGAAGGGCTGGTGTTGAAACCGGCGGCCAGCCACTTTCCGTCATGGTTCGTAGGATAGTTTTCGCTTCGCGCTAGCCATCCTCCGCGGGCTGTTTGAGGCTCGAATTGAAACTACTCGTGTTCGTCCCGGCCGGACGGACGCTACGCCTCCTTCAATGACTCGAGCGCATCGCGGACATACGGGTCCAGCCCTGTGCCGCTATTGTCCAGATGCGCGAGATCGCGTTGCGCATCCGTGGATCCCAGAACTTCCTGATGTGCTCGGCAAGACCAGGCACGGCCTTGTCGTGGCTCTGGCTAATCAATCGATCAGGCGACATGGGCAGCCTCCGCAACAATGCCGTTGTGTGTGGTCGCAATCCGCTCCGGATGCGTGAAGATTTCAGACCCGTCCGACCGGGCAATCGCCGCAAGCGTGATACCGGCGGTGACGCCGAGCAGGAGCTTATGCGGGCCACCGGTGGCCATGGCATCGAATACCGATGGTGCATCCGCTGCGGTGACCGGACCGAACGTGATGCGGCCCTGGGTGTCGCGACCTCGACCATCGGCTCGAGCCAGTAGAGCCCGCGCGATCCGGTTCTGCTTCCGATCGATATGCCAAGCGTCGCTTCCGCGCGCGCCGCGAGCGCATCGCCTCCCGCCGCCTGGCACGCCTCGGCGCGGCACAGTTTCGGCACGTGGCGGCCGGCGGGTTCGCGGCGGAAGTCGTGATAGAAGGTGAACACGCCATGCACCTCGGCGCGGGAAAGATTGAGCGCGGATGCGATCATCGGAATTGCGGGCTCCGGTACGCAACCGAACGCCTCCTGCATCGCGTGCAGGATCACCAGCGTCGCGCCTTCGAGCTTGTCGTGCTCGGCGATGATCTCGGCGCCGCGCGCTTCATTCCAGCGTTCGTATCCGATGTCATTTTCCGCGTTCTCACCAGAGGTTGTGTGCTCCGATGAGTAGGGCAATCGCGCGGAATATCAATAAAGCTGTCTCATGTTTGCGATTTCAAAACGCGATGGATCCGCGCGCGAGGTGAGACATAGGCAAGGCCTATGACCGGCACGGCAAGCGGACGGGCGTTTGGTCGACAAGCGCGACGGCGCGTCTCCTTGCATAAGCGGGATGAACACATATGCAGCGCTTACGACCCGCCCCGCTCGATAGGGCTGAAAAACTGGACAATATGAACATCGAATTTCCGTCCCGCGAACGCCGTTTTGAAGTATTGGCTCTCTGGCGGCCGTGCTATTTGTGACGCGCGGGCGACCGCCCATACGGCCAAATTTCGTAGGATTTTCTCGGTGATCGACAAGCTTGAACTTCTGCTGGCGCTGGCAAAGGAGCGGCATTTCGGACGGGCCGCGGAAGCTTGCGGCGTTACGCAGCCGACCATGTCGACCAGCCTCAAGCAGCTTGAGGAAATACTCGGCGTAATGCTGGTGCAGCGCGGTTCCCGCTTCCAGGGCTTTACCCCGGAGGGCGAACGCACGCTCGACTGGGCGCGGCGTATCGTCGGTGATGCGCGTGCCATGCGGCAGGAGATCAACAGCCTCAAGGACAAGCTCTCGGGCGAGATCCGGATCGCCGCGATCCCGACCGTGCTCGGCATGGTGGCGCAGCTCACGACACCATACCGCGCGCGCTATCCCGACGTGCGCTTTCGCATCCAGTCCTGCACCTCGGCGGACGTGCTTGGCCTGTTGGAAAATCTCGAGGTCGATGCCGGGCTGACCTATATCGAGAATGAACCGATCGGCAAGGTCCGCACCATTCCGCTTTACAACGAGAATTATCGGCTGCTGACATCGCCCGACGGCATGTTCGGCGATCGCGACCAGGTGACCTGGAAGGAGGTCGGGCAGGTGCCGCTGTGCCTGTTGACGCCGGACATGCAGAACCGCCGCATCATCGATCGCGCGCTGGCTTCCGTCGGCGCCGAGGCGACGCCGACGCTGACCTCGAACTCGCTGCTGGTGCTCTACACGCATGTGAAGACGGGGCGCTGGGCGAGCGTGATGCCGGCCAAGCTCGCCGAGACGCTGGGCCTTGCCGATTCCGTCCGCAGCATTCCGATCGTCGATCCCGTCGTCGACTACAGCATCGGCATGGTGATCCCGCAGCGCGACCCGATGACGCCCTTGATCGCGGCGCTGGTGCAGGTCGCCCGCGAAGTGGCGCCGACGCTGGCGTAAGGACTACGCGGCAGCGGCCTCGACCACGGGCTTGGCCATCGGCTGTTGCGGCTCGCGCGGCAGGACGATGCGCACCACCGTGCCGGTGCCGAGCTTGGAGCGCAGCCGCATCTTGCCGCCATGCAGGCTGGTCAGCGAACGCGCGATGGCAAGCCCGAGACCCGAACCCTGGTAGGTCTTGGTGAGCTGGCTCTCGACCTGTTCGAACGGCTTGCCCAGCCGCCGGAGCGAGTCGGGCGCGATGCCGATGCCGGTATCGGCGATCATCAGCACGATCGCGTCGGGCAGCAGGTGGCTGCGCACGGTGACCTTGCCGTTGTCGGGGGTGAACTTCACGGCATTGGACAACAGGTTGACGAAGACCTGCTTGACGGCGCGGCGGTCGGCCACCACCGAGATGGTGCTTTCGATGTCGGCGTCGAGCGTCAGGTTCTTGTCCTCGGCGCGCCCGGAGACCACGCGCAGCGACTCCGCCAGGAGCTTCGACAGGTCGAGCTGCTCCATGTCGAGCTTCATCCGGCCGGCCTCGATCTTCGACATGTCGAGGATGTCGTTGATGACTTCGAGCAGGTATTTGCCTGATGTCAGGATGTCGTGGCAGTACTCCTGATACTTGTCGGAGCCGAGGACGCCGAACATGCCGCTGCCCATGATCTCGGAGAAGCCGATGATGGCGTTGAGCGGTGTGCGCAGCTCGTGGCTCATATTGGCGAGGAATTTCGACTTGGCCTGGTTGGCTTCCTCGGCGCGGTTCTTTTCCTGCGAATATTTTTCGGCGAGGTCGGCCAGTTCGGCCTTCGAGCGCTTCAGGTCGAGCACGTTGGCGCGCAGGCGCGCATCGTTCTCGATCAGCTTCTGCTCGTGCTCCTTGATCCGGGTGATGTCGGTGCCGACCGAGACGTAGCCGCCGTCCTTGGTGCGGCGCTCGGAGATGTGCAGCCAACTGCCATCGTCGAGCTGCGCTTCGAAGGTGCGGGCTCCCGGCGCTTGCGCGCCGGTCTCCTGCAGTCTGGTGCGCACTTCCGGCATGCTGCCGACCTCGATCACGGTCTCGTACGACGTGCCGGGGGTCACCGCCGTGTCCGGCAGCTTGTGCAGCCGCTGGAAGTGCGAATTGCAGAGCACGAGGCGATCTTCGGCGTCCCACAGCACGAACGCTTCCGGGATGGTCTCGATCGCGTCGCGCAGCCTCAGGTCGGCCTCCACAGTCTTCTCGGCAAGGCTCTTCTGTTCGGTGATGTCGACTGCGATGCCGATCAGGTGCAGCCCGCCGTCGGCCGAGGTGTGGCTGAGCTCGCAGCGCACCCGCAGCCAGATCCAGTGGCCGCCGACGTGCTGCATGCGGAAGCTCTGATCGATATGGTCGATCTTGCCGGCGATCATCTGGTCGGCGATCTCGAACAGGTCGATATCGTCGGATTTCACCAGCGCATTGACCTCGCCGAAGGTGAGGAGGTCGTTGCGCGAGTCGAGGCCGAGCATCGTGAACATCGAAGCCGACCAGAAGATCCGGCCGCGCGAGAGGTCCCAGTCCCACAATCCGCAACGGCCGCGATTGAGCGCGGTGTCGATCCGGCCGCGGACTGCGTCGTTGATCAGGTCGCCTTCGCGGGCGCGGGTCGATTGCCAGTGGAAGGCGAAGCCGAGGATCAGCACGACGAAGCCGGTGGTCGCCGACAGCGTCACCGACAGCGCGGCATCCGAACCCCACAGCGGCTCGTTCTTTTCCTGGATGACGATGACCTGGCCGGGCAGCGCCTTGACCAGCTTCGAGATCGCCATGGCGCCGTTGCCGTTCGGCAGCGTCAGGTCGCTGATGATGCCCTGCTGGCCCGGGCCGGCGAGCAGTTGCGCCGTGCTGATGATGTCGAGGATGCTATCGTTGCCGCCGAGGCCGTCTTCGACCGGGACGCGGGCCAGAATGCGGTGATCGGAGCCGGTGATGATGACATGGCGGCCGTTGGCAACGCCCCAGGCCGGAATCAGATCGGGCAGCAGGCTCTGCAGCCGCTCGATGCTGGCGGCGCGGTCCTGCCGGACCGAGGCAACGCGGTCGAGGCGGTCGGCGAGCAGGTCGGCGAGCGCGGAGAGATCACGCTTCATCGCGGCGCGCTTCTGCCGGCTTTGGTCGATCACCTGCACGAAGGCGCCGAGACAGATGGTGATGAGGAAGGCGATGATCAGCGTCGGCACGGCGCGGCGGAGCGCCGGCTCGGCCGTGAGCAAACGGTGATAGGCAGGCTTCGCGATCGATTGCGCCAATCCTTTGATGGAATCGGACTGGACGCGCACGTTCGCCGCATGCGCTCGCGCCATGCTTTAGACCCCCGCCGAAGGCTCTTTTGCACACTGTCCGGAAGCACCCCGTAGCTTCCGAATCATGCCGATTTGAATCCACTTTTTTCAGGCTGTCGAGAGTCAACGATTCGTTAATTCGAAATAAATCTTGTCCAACGCGAATTGAGGCACGGCAAAGCGAGTCCGAAACGGGAACGAGTCCCACAAACCTACGCGCGCGGCGGCTCGGCATGACTGATCACGCGCTTGATCGAAGGGAACGCGCGGCGCAGCGCGCGCTCGATCTCGTCGACGTTCTCATGCACCTTGATCACGCTCATCGACGGTGCAGCGCGGCAGTGGAAGTTAACGATTTCGCCGGCCTCGGTGTCGCGCACCCGCACATTGTGGATGTCATGGATCGCGCTGCTGCCGGCAAAGCGCGTGAGCGCGGCCTTGACGGTCTCGACGCGTTCGGGCGCGGCATCCGTGCCGTGCGGTAATTCCGGCTCGAGCGGCTCGATGTGGGTGTCGACCTCGACGTCCTCGCCGAAATCCTCGCGGATGCTGCGCTCGAGCCCATGGGCGATGTCATGTGCGGCCTTGAGTTCCATGTCGCCGTCGACTTCAAGATCGATGCTAACAATCAGCCGGTCGCCGAGATCATGCACGGTGACGTGGTGCACCGCGAGTCCGGAATTGCGGGCGATCACCATGATGCGCTCGCGCACACTCTCATTGTCACGCGCGACCGGCACCGCGGTAAAGGTGAGGTCGGCATCGCCGAGCGCCTCGGTGACTGCCGCCTGCGCGGTTTTCTTGATCGCCTCGACGCGATCGATCGGGTAGGTGCGTGGCACCTTGGCAATGGCGTCGATGAAGTGCGTCGGTCCGACCATGCGCACCCGCACGCGCTCGACGCCGACCACGCCAGGTACCGCGCGGATCGCTGCGGTCGCCTTTTCGGAAGAGCCTTCCGGCGCGCGGTCGAGCAGCGTCTCGACGGTGGAGCGCCCGAGCCGCAGGCCGAGGATCGATATCATCACGGCAACCGCGATCGCCGCGACCGAATCGCCCCAGGCAAAACCGAGGGCGGTCAGCACGAGGCCGGCGATGACGGCAAGGGAGCCGAGCACGTCGGAAGCGAAATGCAGCGCATCCGCCGCCAGCGCCTGGCTTTGCGTCTCGCGCGCGGTGCGATGCAGCGCCCGGGCGCGCCAGAAATTCACCGCGATATCGATTACCAGCACCACGAAAGGGACAGCCGATACCGTCGGTGGCGCTGCACCTTCGCGCAGACGGCTCCAGGATTCGACCAGGATGCCGCCGGCCAGCACATAGAGCAGCGCAATCACGCCGAGCGCCGAGAGGCTCTCGAACTTGCCGTGGCCGTAATGGTGTTCCGCGTCGGCCGGCTGGTCCGATACCCGCACCACCAGCCAGGTGATGAC
The DNA here is from genome assembly GCF_013114835.1 of Bradyrhizobium archetypum. Taxonomy (GTDB): domain Bacteria; phylum Pseudomonadota; class Alphaproteobacteria; order Rhizobiales; family Xanthobacteraceae; genus Bradyrhizobium; species Bradyrhizobium archetypum. The sequence goes on from NZ_JAAVLW010000002.1 coordinate 206,400, forward strand.
AGTTGCGATGACGTCGACGGAAGAGTGCAGCGCCTCCGAGATCAGCGCCAGCGAGCCGATCGTGACGCCGACCACGAACTTGGTCGCCGCCATGCCGGCGCTGGCAAAGATCGAGATCGCCGCGACGTTGGTTTTGAGGGTGGGGGTATTGGTCATGGCCGGCGGTTTAGCAGGGGGGTTCTCAACATGAAAGCCCAGGGGCGAAGCCGCTATCGCAACTCACTTGCAGAAGCGATCTGTTGCGAATTGTTCTGAGTTGAAGGGCGGAGATGGCGACGCAACACTCGATCGTCGTCCCCTGCGAAGGCGGGAATCCAGTACGCCGCGGCTTCTCGGTTCAGTCGCTACTGCCTCTGGGATATTGGGTCGCCCAGTCAGTGTGCGGACCGGGGGGACATGGGTAACACTGCTTGGAGACATGGGTAACACATCGACGGCATGGGGCGATGACATTTGAGTGTGGGGCGACGTTCTCGCGACGCATTGCGCCCGAGCTTTGCAAATTCGTTTCGCCCTACAGGTAAGAGGGCGCAGGGAATGCCGGGTGCTTGCTGCACCCGCGGTCTCGTGTGCAAATGTCGAAAAGAAACGCACACGAGCATACAGGTACAGCCGCGGCACGCGGGCATCCCTGCGCAATGGCGGCCGTAGCCGCCCTGCGAACACCTCTCTCACCGACGCTGCCGCGTCCATAGCATCCCGCCCCACGTTCGTGACGATGGCCAACGCCCCTCTTGTCGGGGCGGGATGGGGCGAGTTGTACGGGTCATTTGGGTCTCTCGCGAAGCGGAATATCTTTGATGCGACGACTGGACGAGTAAATCACCTTGAAGTTGTTGGTGAAAATTGATTATTCGAGAAAAATCGATTTTGCGACGCCATGAACCGGCACTTCCGAACCTTCCTGATGCCGATGTCGCTGAATGGAGACCCATTTCGGACATCTGATGCGGTATGTAGGCTCGCGTGTGGTCAAGGAGCCCCTGTGGTCACTCGGGAAGACCCGCTTGACGGAGCCCCTCGGCGAACGTGGCTAGGTCCTCTGTTCGGCGAAATGGTGCCAAATCTTTGAGATTAGAGGCGCGCAAATTGGGATTGCATTCGAGCGCTTGTGTCAAACCCCTCTGTGCTTGCCCATGCCGCCCGGCGAGCGCACTGCTAGCTGCAAAACTGCAAATCGATAACAGGAAAGTCGGATTGTCCCGCATTGACTGCTCGGCGTATGACGATGCCACGTCATAGCGGCCCGCAAGGAAATGAGCATAAGCCGCGGCTCCCAGCATGCCGTACTGCGATGGATCAACCGGGCTCAGCCGCATGGCCTGCGCGACGTGATCAAGTGCGAGATCGGGCTCACCTCTCCAAATTCTCAACCAGCTGCTGAGCATCCAAGCTTGCGCCAAGTTGGGATTGACCACTAATCCCCGATCCATAAATGCAGCCGCATCGTCGAACTCGTGGGCGACAAATGCGAGTGCGTATCCACCCATACATAGCGCGACTGGATCATCTCCGCCCAAATGCACAGCCTTCCGGGCCAGACGCGTAGCTTCGGCACTCTCCTGAGTATCCTCGACCATCCACCCACGTGCCTTTCGTTGCGTGTAGCACCATGCGGCCATGCCGTAGGCGCAGGCCAGCCGTGGGTCCAGCGCGGTCGCCTTGCCAAAGAGCTGGAGCGCCTTATCGTTCGCCTCCACGGTATGTCGACGAGCCTTCGGTAAACCGCGCAGATAGTAGTCGTATGCATCGAGATTTTCAGTTGGTTTGTGCATGGCTCGCTTGATCTCCGCATCTTGCAACTTAGGAGCGATTGCACCCACAACGCTGGAAGTCACATGGTCCTGTAGTTCGAATATGTCTGCGAGCGCTCCGTCAAAACGATCCACCCACAGGTGTGCTCCCGTTTCAGCATCGATTAGCTGCCCCGCGATACGAATGCGATTCCCAGCCTTGCGCACGCTACCTTCAAGGAGGTACCGAATCCCCAGTTCGCGGCCGACCTGCTTCACATCCACCACGCGGCCCTTGTAAGTGAAGCTCGAGTTGCGGGCGATTACAAACAGCCAAGGGAAACGCGATAGCGCCATCGTGATGTCCTCCACCACGCCATCTGCGAAATACTCCTGCTCCGGATCTGCACTGAGGTTCTGAAAGGGAAGCACCGCAATTGATGGCTTATCTGGGAGAGCCAACACAGGTCTTTGTCTTACTGTAACGCGATCCATGACTTTGAAAATGCGGACCGGCCGCGCAATATTCTTAAGGCGCTGTTCGCCAAGTTCGACGAATTCAGCCGCGATCTTTCCCACAACTTGATCGTAGGCTGATGACGAGATGCAGATACCGCCGGGTTCTGCGATGCCTTCAAGCCGCGCCGCAATGTTTACGCCATCGCCAAAGACGTCATGCGGCTCGACGATGACGTCACCGATATTGACTCCCACACGAAACGCAATACGCCTGTCTTCCGCATCTGCGGTTGTCAGTTCTCTGATACGGGTCTGGAATTCCATCGCAGCCCGAACCGCTCGGACCGCACTCGGAAACTCCGCCAAGAATCCATCCCCAGTGTTCTTGACGATGCGACCGCCGTGCTCCCCAATCGTGGGCTCGATAGCGGCCGCTAGCAGCGTCGTCAGTCTGGAATGCGTAGCCTCTTCGTCATTGTGCATAAGCCGCGAATAGCCAGCGACGTCGGCAGCCAGTATCGCCGACAATCTGCGCTCGATCCGGTTTGGCCTGTCTTTCGGCATGGCACACAGCCCCGACCTAAATCACACTCTATGACGCATCAAGGACTTATGCCAAACGCGTTTTGAGGGGGATAATACCTGCCGACGTCGCTTATGGCGCTTAGCGGACTTTATGTGACTTCGATCAATATCTGGTCTGGACCCAAGGCAGCGCGTAGGGCGGCGGATTGGCCGCAGGCGTAATCCGCCGCTGCATCCGAAGATGGTATTGCGCTGCGCTAATCGGCCCTACGCGCTACTTCGGCCGGCATCCGCTAATCGCATGCGCGCGTGCATCACATATTATGTGGTCATCGGCGTCTGCTGGTAAGCGGGCACGCACCCGTAACTTGAGCGTATCAACGTCTTCAGATTGCATGGCGGCAACCGTGGGCCCAAGCGCAGGGGACTTGAGATTTGTTGTCCAGAAATCGTCAAAATTTGCAAAGGTCCGGCTTACAGTGATCTCCCGCGTTTGCACGTCCTCGAGACCTGCACCGATCCACAAGTCGCGTAACGCTTCCATTCGAGACGCGTCCATCCGTGGTGGGCGCGGCGGCGCAATGCCCATTGCCTGCATTTCAAGGAGGATTGGATCTAGTGGAAACCCGCCACCCAGCATGTCCCACATGTAGGTCGCGACTGCACCGCCCGGGCGAACTACTCGAACCATCTCGCTAACGCCCTTCGCGGGCTCCGGAACGAACACAAGCACCAAGGCCATCACGGCCGCATCGAAGCTGCCATCGCCGAAGGGAAGCGCCATGGCGTCGCCCTTGCAGTACTTTGCCAGGTCTGACGCGGTTCGTGTGCGTGCAAAAGCGAGCTGCGCTTCAGATGGATCAATACCTTGGACCTCCACGGGGCTACATCGCTTGACCAATAGCTCGGTGAAGGCCCCGTTGCCGCAGCCGATGTCGATCCACCGCAAGCCCGGGGATGGCGCCAACCAATCAAGGAAGAGTTGACCAACGAGCCGGCTCCAGACTCCCATCATCTGCTCATAGGCGGCGCCGTCATCGAATAGAATTTCTTGTTCGACCATTGCTGAAGCTCCCGCCGCGACCCGCAACTGCACCGCTCAACGGTACCATTGCCCTCGCCGTGTTTCCACGGCCGCTCGGACGCGCGCTTGGTCTGAAATTGGGCCTGTTGCAGACGTGACTGGCGGCGCGGCCGATATCAGCGCGTAAGTCCACACTCCTCGTCCGGATTGCTGGTATGGCGGTAAGCCACGAGCCGGTTGCCAAAGACGGCTTGCTGGGCTTGATGGTCGACGGTCGGGTCGTTGAAGACGGCGAGCGTTCGCATGTGATTGCTAGTCAACAAACGGAGGCGTTTGTTCGAGTAGATGGGCAACCAACAGGGCGGGTAAGAGTTCTGAGAGGGCAGTCATGGAGGTATTTGCTCGAACAAAATTGTAACCTGCAACCCATCTGGGAGGAAACCATGAGGTATCATCTCAACTCATCGCGGATGTGGGGTTGTGTTGTGCTTGCTTTGACAGTCCCGGCGGCCACTGTCCCGGCCGTGGCGGAAGAAACCGGCCAATGGTTCGGTCGAGCCGTTCTGGTCACGCTGTCGAGCAAGAGCGTGAAGCTGGAGCACCGGGCTGACCATACGATGTCGCTCACTGAATACGACGGCGCCGTATTCAATGCCGACGGCAAGCCCTTCCTCGACAAGGCCCGCTATCAGGTGGTTGATCAAACGGATGCCGGCGTATCGAGCGGCGGCTACAAGACCTTCACAGAGGCCGATGGATCCAAGGTCTTTGCCAAGTACGTCCTGAAAGACGCGAAGCCCCGGGAGTTTCGCGGGACATTCCAGTTCACCGGCGGCACAGGTAAGTATGCGGGGATCACAGGCAGCGGCGATTATCATGTCGTCCTGATCAGCGACACGGCCTTGTGGGATGAACTCCGCGGCGAGTACAAGATTCCGGACAAGCCGACTATGGGGAGCGCTGCGCCTCCAAGGTAAGCTGCTCAATTGGGCATCGATTTCCGCTGCTGGTCTCGGTGGACGTGCCGACCCTTCCGATTGGTGTGTCTGCTTCCGGGCGGATAGGCTGGACATGGCGAAGTAAACCGCCACATCCGCCAATGGCCACGGCCTGAAATTTTTGAACCCAGCCGGCTCGGCTGGCGTTCGAAAATTACTGGCACGTAACAAATTTCGCACCTCGTGACACAAAAGATTTGACGCGCTGAATTTTCTCTGTGTTTAGATCATGACACTCGTCGCGGGTGAAATTGCCTGCACTCTTGAGGACCGTAATGCGCAACGCACGCACACCCATCGCAGAGACTGCCGCCTGCGTCCGGCCACTTATTCGGCTGGCCGATTGGTCGTGCATGTCCGTGATGAATTGGGGTCCGAATTTTCAGCTCGAAGCTGAGCTGATCCGCAAAGCAAGAGTGTAACTCCCGGCGCAGGGCAGCTCCCTCCGCCGAACTGGCAGGAGGGCAAGATGAACGCCCGCAACGACGTCAAGAGACCATCCGATCAGAAGTTGGACGCGGGGCCTATGCTGGCAGCGGCTCAACTGCGATTTGCCGCGCGGGTTGATTTTCTCGTGGCTCGCTGGCTCGAGCGCTGCGCCAACAACGCCGAGGCCGCACAACGGCTGTTCAAGACCGATCGGAAGCCCACGCGGGATTTCGGGGTGGGCGTAAGTCAAGCGTAATCCGCCGCTGCGTTTCAAGCCAGATGGCGGATTACGCGGGGTTTGCCTCCGGCGCGCATTCGCGGCGCCCCCGTTCGCTGATCCGCCTACGAGCGATAACGACAGATTGCGACAGCGCGTTAAGACAGCTTGGCTGCCAGATTACTTTCAGTTGCGCCCGGAAAAATTTCGGCGTTGAATTCGCCGCGTTGATGCGCCGCGGCCGCAAGGCCTGATCATCGATATAACTTTCGGGCAAGACGGGGAGGTACACCGGCTCGGTCCACTCAACGGATCTGAAGCGGTCAAGCGCGTGCGCTCAACTCTGATCGACCCAGCCAGGGAGGAGAACGATGAGCAGTTGGCTTAGTGAACGAGAGCAGCGCCTGGTCGCGGGCGCGGAGGCGGCATCGGCGGCGACGCCGATTCCGACCCAGATCGTCTCCAACGGCGAGTATCTGCCGCCGCCGCAGAGCGGCACGCAGAAGAAGGTCGAGGCGCGGATCAACGAGCTCGCTGACCTGAACGGCAAGCATCTTGGCTTGAGCCGCAGGCAGTTTCTGCACACGAGCTGCGGCATGGCGGCAGCGTTCCTTGCGATGAACGACGTTTACGGCAATGTCTTCCAGGTTGCGCCCGCCGAGGCCCGCGAGCCCGAGCTGATGCAGGCGCGCGCGCAAGGCCTCGCCGGCCAGTTCATCTTCGACGTCCAGACCCATTTCGTCCGCGACGATTTCGATCACAAGGAGCTGTTGGGGCTGGCGGACTTTGCGAGCCAGCACTGGAACCCGAAGATGAAGGAGGAGGGTGTCTCCTCGCTCGCCCGCTATAAGTTCCAGAACTATGTGAAAGAGATCTACTACGACAGCGACACTAACATGGCGCTGTTGAGCGGCGCGCCGTTCGACGATCCGAGCTGGTGGCTTCTCTCCAACGAGCAGATCGTCAAGGCGCGCGAACTGATCAACGATTTCGCCGGCTCGCGCCGCCTGCTGGCGCACAGCGTCATCACGCCCAAGCAGCCCGGCTGGATGGAGGAGGTCGACAAGGCGATCGAGGTCTACAAGCCCGATTCCTGGAAGTCCTACACGATCGGCGACCCGCTGGCACCGTCCAAGTTCCCATGGCGGCTCGACGATGAGCAGGTGATGTATCCGTTCTACGAAAAAGCGGTGAAGGCCGGCATCAACACCCTGTGCATCCACAAGGGGCTGCTGCCGCCCGACTACGAGAAGTCGTTCGCCGGCGTGTGGGAATACGCAACTGCGTGGGACATCGGAAAGGCGGCGAAGGACTGGCCGCAGATGAATTTTGTGATCTACCACTCGGCGCTGCGGGCGTTCCTCGAATTACCCGACAAGGCCTGGACGGAGTTCGAGCAGACCGGCCGCATCCAGTGGGCCACCGATCTTGCGGAGATCCCGCAGAAGTTCGGCGTCACCAATGTCTATGCCGAGCTCGGCACATCCTTTGCCAACTCGGCGGTGGCCCATCCGAAATTCTGCGCCGCGCTGGTCGGCACGTTGATCAAGGGCATGGGAGTCGATCACGTGATGTGGGGAACCGATTCGGTCTGGTACGGCTCGCCGCAGTGGCAGATCGAAGCGCTGCGCCGCCTCGAAATTCCGGAGGACATGCAGAAGAAATACGGTTTTGCGCCGCTCGGCGATGCCAACAGCGTCACCAAGCAACTGATCTTTGGCGGCAACGCCACCAAGTTCTACAAGATCAGGCTGAAGGCAGCCGACAACACCAGAATGCCGACCTTTTCCGAGGACCGCCTCGCGGCGCTCAAGAACGAATATGCGTCGGCCGCCAAGCAGCCATCGAACCTGCGCTACGGCTACGTTCGGGCCGCCTAAGCACGCAAGGCGGATTAGCCTTGCCGCGTCATGCCCCTCGTGCTGAGGGGGTGCCATCGGGTTCGCGCCTAGCGCAGCCCGGTGACAGGCTCCGGGCGTCTCCGGACGATGCTCCGCATCGCCGGGAGAACCACCGCTTTAGAATCACTATGGAACCTTGAGACGAATACCCGGAGTTGTGACCAATATCATATGGTCCGATTGAGGTTCCGGCGCATTCTCGCGGCGTCACGGATATCCCTTGAGGTCCGGATGCACTGCACGAATTGCGCAGCCGAAGTCCCGGAGCAAAGTAAATTTTGTAATCAGTGCGGAGCGGCGGTAGCACGGCGCTGTCCGGCCTGCCGTGCCGCAAACCCAGCCGCAAGCAAGTTCTGCGGCGACTGCGGGACCATATTGCGCGTGGATTCTCCTGTGCCGATGGCCCGGGACGCGCGCCCGATCGAGCGCCGGCAGCTTACGGTGCTGTTTTGTGACCTGGTCGGGTCGACCGCGCTCTCCGCGAGGCTCGATCCGGAAGACTTCAGCGCAATCATCGCCCGCTACCGCCGCTGCATTACTGAAACCGTTGCCTGCTTCGACGGCTTTGTCGCGCGACATCACGGGGACGGCGCGGTTGTATGTTTTGGCTACCCTCAGGCGCACGAAGACGACGCGGAGCGCGCCGTTCAAGCCGCCCTCGCGCTGGTGCAGGCGATCGCTGCCCTGCCGGCGAAAGAGAAATTGAGCGCGCGTATCGGTGTTGCAACGGGCATAGCGATTGTCGGCGACATGTCCGATAGCGCGATTTCCGAGGAGCATGACATCCTTGGCGACACCCCGAATCTTGCCGCTCGACTGCAATCGCTTGCACAACCTGGCGGCGTCGTTATCTCGGGTCGTACAAAGATGATCGCGGGACCGCAATTCGAGTATCTCGACCTCGGCAAAGTCGAGATCAAGGGATTCGCAAAACCGGTCGCGGCCTGGCAGGTCGCCGGCAAGACAACAGTGACCAGCCGATCGCACGCTCTGCAGAGCTGCGATGTGCTGCCGCTGATCGGTCGTGACGAGGAAATGGAGCTAATCCTGAGCCGATGGAAGCGGGCCAGGAGTGGCGAAGGTCAGGTGGTGCTGCTCTCTGGCGAGGCGGGAATCGGAAAATCACGGCTCACCGTGGCGCTGCTGGAACAGCTTGCTCGCGAGCCGCACATTCGCCTGCAGTATTTCTGCTCGCCGCAGCATACCGACAGCACGCTCTATCCGGTGATCGGCGAGATGTGGCGCGCCGCCGGCTTTGCTCACGATGACAGCCAACAAGCGAAAGCGGACAAGCTTGACGCGCTGCTGGCGCAAAGCGCCACGCCTTCAGAGGATGCGGCGCTGTTTGCCGAAATGCTGTCGCTACCCGGCGACGGACGCTACCCTCCGGTTGAAGTTGAGCCGCAGCTCCGCCGTCAGAAAACGCTGAAAGCTCTTGGTTCGCATATCGAGGCGCTGGCGCGGATCCATCCGGTGCTGATGATTTTCGAAGATGCGCATTGGACCGATCCTACCAGCCTCGAGTTCTTCGCCCGGGCGGTGGATCTGGCCGTGAGCCGACGGCTCTTGATACTTGTTACTTTCAGGCCGGAATTCAGCCCGCCCTGGATCGGACGGCCGCACGTGAGTGAGCTGAACTTAAATCGGCTGGCGCCGTGCGATATCAACTCGCTGATCGAGGGAGTCGTCGGCAACCGATCGTTGCCGGCCGGCATCCGCCAGGACATCATCGAGCGCACCGACGGCATTCCACTGTTTGCCGAGGAGATCACCAAGGCGGTGCTGGACGCAGAGGGTGAGAGCGATGTGCAGCGGTCTTCCGCAGGGGCGCCGACGCCTGTCGTGACGGTTCCGGCGAGCCTGCAGGCTTCGCTGATGTCGCGGCTCGACCGGCTCGGCCAGGCGAAAGACATCGCGCAGGTCGGCGCGGCGATCGGCCGGGAGTTTCCTCACATGTTGCTGGCCGCGGTCGCGCGAAAGCCGGAAGCGGAATTGGATGCCGACCTCAACCGGCTCATTGCGGCGGGCTTGTTGTTTCGGCAGGGTGTGCCGCCACATGCGAGCTACCTGTTCAAGCATGCGCTTGTGCAGGACGCAGCCTACAGCACGCTGCTGCGAGAGCCGCGGCGCGCGCTGCATGCGCGTATCGCCGAGATCCTTGAAAGCCAGTTCCCGGAAATAGCCGAGAGCCAACCCGAGCTGCTCGCGCGTCACTACACAAAGGCCGACCTGATCGAGAAGTCAGCGCGTCTGTGGGGCAGGGCGGGACTGCGGTCACAGGAACGCTCCGCGCTGGTCGAAGCAGCAGAGCAGCTCGACCAGGCTCTGGCGCAAATAGCGACCTTGCCCAGCGCGCCCGACCTGCGGCGCGAGCAGATCGTCCTGCAAGTCGCGCTCCTGAACACGCTGATGCATGTCAAAGGATATGGCGCTCCCGAAACCAAGACGGCCGTGGCGCAGGCGAGGGCGTTTATCGAACAGGCGGAACAGCTTGGCGAGTCTCCCGATGACCCTTCGTTGCTCCTCTCAGCCCTCTTTGGCCAGTGGATCGTCAATTTCATAAACTTCAATGGCGACGTTGCGCGCGAACTCGCGGCGCGGTTTCTCGAGCTTGGCGAGAAGGAGGGAGCGGCGGTCCCGCTCATGATTGGACACCGCACCATGGCGAGTACGCTCGCATTGAGGGGGGACCTCGTGGAGGCCATAGCGCACTACAATGAAGCCCTCGGCCTCTATCGCCCCGCCGAGCACCGGCGACTGATGACGCGATTTGGTCAGGACCTCCGGGTAACGTGTCTGGCCTTTCGTTCAATGGCCTCGTGGCTGCTCGGCTATCCCCAAGCTGCGTTGAACGACGCAGACAGCGCGCTGATGGAAGCGCGCCAGATCGAGCATGCTGCCACTTTGATGTTTACACTGAATTTCCCGATTCTTGTTAATACCTACTGCGGGAATTACCACGCCGCAAATGAGCATCTCAAAGAGCTTGTCGCGCTGGCCGAAGAGAAAGGCGCCCCGTTCCGAAAAGCGGAAGCCGTGCTTCGGCGGGGCTATATCCTGACGCTCACCGGCGCCGCGAAAGCCGTCGAGACCGTCACGGAAGGTATTGATTTATGGCGGTCGGCCGGATCGACGATATTCACGCCGGAGCAGGAATTCATGCTGGCAATTGCGCACGCGGATTCAGGCCAATTGGATGAAGGCTGGCGCTGCATCGGCAAGGCAATGGCGGCGATGCAAGCAACCAGGGAAAAATGGTGCGAGGCCGAGGTTCATCGCGTTGCCGGTGAAATCGCGCTCAGGTGGCCGCAGCGGGACGAGGCGAGAGCGCAAGCGCATTTCGAGCATTCGCTGACGATTGCGCGAGCGCAGCATGCAAAGTCGTGGGAATTGCGTGCAGCCACCAGCTGGGCGCGGCTGTTGAGCTGTCAGGGCAAACGGAAGATGGCACGTGACGTTCTCGCGCCCATCCACGAGTGGTTCACCGAAGGATTTGACACAAGCGATCTGCGAAAGGCCAAGGCCTTGCTCGCTGAGCTTCATTGATCGCGCCGTTCGTCATCGCGCTGCTAAGATGCCGCGGATGAGGCGCTGATCCAGCGATGCCGCGAGACGCATTGCCGCGCCGCGTCGTGGCATCTGGACAGGGGCCTTGCGCATTGTCCAAAATCGGCTCGCACAGAGCGGAGGCGCCGATGCCGATCATCGATTCCCAGGTCCATGCCTACGAGGCGAACAGTCCGAACCGGCCCTGGCACAGTGTGCCGAACTGGCCCGATCACGTCACGGGCGACGAGATGGTGGCGGCGATGGACAAGGTTGGCGTCGACGGCGCGATCTTCATCTCCGCGTTTTCGCTGTACCGCTACGACGCCAGCTACGCCGTGGAGGTGCAGCGGGCGCATCCCGGCCGGTTCGGGATCGTCAAGCCGGTCGACCCCGATGATCCCAATGTCGCTGACGTCGTCGCCGACTGGAAGAAGACGCCGGGCACGGTCGCAATCCGCATCATGCTGACCAAGGAGGCGCGGCGCGCGCCTGACGATCCCGGCCTCGACCGGATTGCGCGCGCGGCGGTGCGTCATGATTTTCCGGTCAACCTGCACTGCTGGGACAATCTGGACGCGGGCACGGCGCTGGTCGATCGCCATTCCGACACGCGGTTCATCATCGATCATCTCGGCATCCTGCAGCCGCGGGTGCCGCCGGCGCCGCCCGAGCCTTGGGCTGCGTTGCCGAAGGTGCTGGAACTCGCCAAACGGGCGAACGCCGTGATCAAGGTCAGCGGCGCCTGCACGCTGTCGCGCGAGCCGTTTCCTTATCCCGACATCTGGGACCCGCTCGCGCGCGTATTCGACGCCTGGGGCTTCGAGCGCTGCCTGTGGGGCACGGACTGGACGCGCGCGTTCGCCGTCGTCAACTACGAGCAGGCGGTTGAGCCGTTCCTCAAGACCAGCCGCCTGAGCGATAGCGAGCGCGCCATGCTGATGGGCGGCGCCTGCATCAAGGCCTATGGCTGGTCGCCGAAGAAAGGGTAAGTCGGCACATCCGTGCGCGCTCCACAAAAAAACAACAATCCGGTCAACTAATGGGCGGGCGCATCGAGGGACATGTCATGGTGCACTGCACCGACATCGCCGAAGGCACCATGGAGCAGGCAAGCCGCGGCAATGACGGCGTGCGCCGCTGTGCACGGAATGGCGCCCTCCTTGAAAACAATGCCAGGCGCAAATCTCTGACGGCTTCTCGTTCAGGCGGCAGCAAAGGCTGCCGTCGCCGCGCCACTGATATCCCGCCGCTTCATGCCATCTATTGCAAACGCCTGACCCTGTGAGGTACTGACGCCAGAACATCATCCTGCAAGGGGGCGAGAAAAATTCGGCCTGACAAACAAACGAAAAAGGGAGGATGCAGATGAGTTTCCAAGAACGATATCTCGCCGGCTGCGCTGCGCTGGCGGTGGCCGCCCTGGTCACTGCCTCGCCGACGCGTGCTCAAGCGCCGACTCAGCCGCAGGAAGCGGCCCTGAACGCCGAGGCGGCCCAGAACGACTGGCCGACCTATCACGGCACCTACAAGTCCTACCACTACAGCGGCCTCGACCAGATCAACACCGGCAACGTCAAGAATCTCGAAGTTGCCTGGATGCATTTTCCGGAGCGCGCTACCCGGGGCATTCAGTCAACGCCGCTGGCCCTTGACGGAGTGCTGTACTATTCGGGCTCCTACAGCCGCATCTACGCGCTGGACGGCGCGACCGGCAAGACAATCTGGACTTACGTGCCGGAGCTCGACGAGGACCTGGTCTCCAAGCAGACGCACTCGCCGTACAACCGCGGCATCGCCATCGGACACGGTAATCTCTACGTCGGCACGGTCGATGGCCGCCTGATCGCGCTCGATCTGAAGACCGGCAAACCGGTATGGGACACCAAGCTGCTGGATTCCAAGAAGATGACGGTCGGCTTTACCGGCGCGCCGCTGGTCGTAAAGGACAAGGTGATCATCGGCGCCCAGGGCGGCGAATGGCCCTATCGCGGACCGATCTTCGGCGTGGAAGGCAAGACCGGAGCGAAGAAATGGGAATTCTTCACGGTTGCCGGTACTGAAGAGGCCATGAAGACCTGGGGTGGTGACTCCTGGCGAACCGGTGGTGGTGGCGGCTGGATGCCCGGAACCTACGACCCGGAAACCAATACGGTATGGTGGGGAACCGCCAACCCGGCGCCGCTCTATGACTGGGCCGGCGCGGACTGGAAGAAGAGCGGACCACGGCCGGGCGAAAACCTCTACACGACATCAGTCATCGCGCTCGATCCCGATACCGGCAAGCTCAAATTCTACCATCAGGAGCTGCCGCACGATGCCTGGGACTTCGACTCTTCGGTCGGCGAGTTCGTCATGATCGACCGCGGCGGCAAGAAGCTCGTGGTGCACGCCAACAAGAGCGGATACATCTTCGTCTACGATCGTTCCAACGCCAAGGTCGAGAACGTCTGGCCGCTGGTCAAGAATATCAACTTCGTCAAGAGCATTGATCCGAAGACCGGCGAACTGATCGGTCGCCGCGACCTCTCGGAAGGCAAGGTGGACCCGCCATTGTGCCCGGCCATCGCCGGCGGCATCAGCTGGAACTCCGGCGCCTATAGCCCCAAAACCGGGCTCTTCTACCGGATTGGGCAAGAGTGGTGCATGGAGCTGACCGTCGAGAAAACCACGCCGGTCCTGGAGCCGATGGCCCAGCTCAACCTCGGCGCCACATTCAAGTTCATCCCGCCTCCGGACGGACCGGCCCGTGGTCATCTCAGCGGCCGCGATCCGGTCACCGGCGAAAAAAAGTGGGAGGTCAATTACAAGCAGCCGCCGCTCGCCAGCGTTCTCGCCACCGCGGGCAATCTAGTATTCGTGCCTGATGCCGAAGGCATCGTGCACGCCTACAATGCGGAAAACGGTCAAGAGCTCTGGTCGCGCAACAACGGCATGGGACATAATGCCGGCATCATCAGCTACATGGCCGGCGGCAAGCAGTACATCGCCGTACCGGCGGGCTGGGGCAGTCTGGTGGCCGATGAGTACGTCGCGCTCTATGGCGAACCCTTCAAGAGCATGTCGAAGAATACCGGCGCCTTGATTGTCTACGCGCTCAGACAATGATGATGGCGTGGGCGGCAAGGACTGATCTCTCCCTGCCGCCCCTGCCGGTTCTAATACGGATGCTGGAATGCGAATACCGTTTGTAACTGCTGCTTCCATGGCCATCATCTGGCCATGGCTGTCGACCGTCTCGTTCGCCCAGCAGCCCAACGCAGCGGGCTCTGCAAGTCCGCCGGCGCAAGCCGAAGCCTCGCCGAACGAACTCGATGGCCGAAAAATGTTCTCTAGCAACTGCGGCTTTTGTCACCAGAACGGCGGCCGCCATGCCGGCCGGGGTCCGAAGCTTTCGAAGTCCGAGCGCAGCGACGAATTCATCATCGAGCGTATCAAGAAGGGCAAGACGGGCTCAATGCCTGCCTTTGAAGGGGTATTCAATGACGCCCAGATCGGCGCGCTTCTGGCCTACATTCGAGGGCTGGATGATTAGGGCGCCTTCTGCAGCATGGAAGCCGCGATGTCGCCTCACCCGATACGCGGCAAGCCTGTCGCTGCTGATATTCTGGAACGCACCGGTGGATGCCCGCTCGCTTGAAAACGTCATCGAACGCGGCGCTTTAACACTCTGCGCTAGTCCCAATGCGCTACCGTTTGCCAGCAAGTCCGGACCGGTCCCGGGATTTCAGATCGAACTCGGTGAGAAGATTGCCGAGCAACTCGGCGTCAAGCTGACGCGGGAGTGGGTGGTCAGTGCCGTCCAGTATCGCCGCGCCGATTGCGATCTCGTGCTCGACGTTATCTCCCGCAAGGATACATCGCCGCCGGGCGGTGTGCGGGTTACGCGCCCTTATCATCGCAGCGGTGTCGTGCTCGCGGTACGCAGCGATTCGAAGGCGTCTTCGCTGGCAAGCCTCGACCCCTATCAACGGGTCGGAGTACAGGTCGGCTCGCTAGTGTCCATGACGCTCGCCAAGGGCGGCGCTACCACCTCCCCGTTCGTGTTCGAGAACGACATTGTCGCGGCGCTGGCCAATCGCGAGATCGAGGCAGCCGCCGTCACGCCGATGACGGTCGGCTGGTTCAACCTGCAGCATGCCGACAAGCCTCTGCGCCTGATTCCGGCGTTCGACAATGACGAGGATCTGAACTGGAATATTGCCGCCGGGCTGCTTCGCCCCGACGACAAGCTGCGCACACGTGTCGATGCGGCGATCGAGGCGCTGCTGGCCGACGGCACTATCGCGCGGATCTATGCGCGCTACGGCATCGAGCTGCGGCCGCCGCAGTAAGGCGCGTTACCGGATTGGGCGCGGAGGAACCGGCGATGCAGATGCGGGTGTTTGGGCGCACGGGCATGCAGCTCTCGGTGCTGGGCTTCGGCTGCGGCGCGGTGGGCGGGTTGATGGTGCGCGGCGACGCTGCCGACCAGGAGCGCGCCATCGCGCGGGCGATCGCCGCCGGCGTCAACTACTTCGACACGGCGGTGCAGTACGGCGATGGCGAATCGGAAAAGAACCTTGGCCGCGTGTTGCAGAAGCTGAAACCGGCCGGCGTGGTGGTGGGCACCAAGGTGCGGTTGCCGCCAAGCGAGCGTGGCCGCATTGATGAAGCGGTGAGGCTGTCGCTCGAAGGCAGCCTGGCGCGGTTGCGTCTGGAGCGGGTCGACATTCTTCATCTGCACAATCCGATCACCGGGCAGGGCGGCGGACCGGCGCTGAGCGTTGGGCAGGTGCTCGACGAGGTCGTGCCGGCGTTCGAACGGCTGCGGCAGCAGGGCAAGATCCGGTTCCTCGGGATGACGGCACTCGGCGACACGGCGGCGCTGCATCAGGTGATCAATGCCGGCGTCTTCGACAGCGCCCAGGTCGTCTACAACATGCTCAATCCATCTGCGGCCGCCGAATTGCCGACGAACTATCCGGCCCAGGATTACGGACGATTGTTCGACCGCACAGAGGGCGCTGGCGTTGGCATCGTTGGCATTCGCGTGCTGGCCGGCGGCGCCCTGTCGGGCTCGGCCGAGCGCCATCCGATCGCGGGACCGGCGCCGGAGCCGATCGGCTCGGCGAAGAGCTATGATGCCGATATCGATCGCGCGCGCCGCCTGGTGCCGCTGATCGACGAGGGGTTCGCCGCCAGCCTGACCGAAGCCGCCACGCGGTTTGCGATCTCACACCCGGCGATGGGCACGATTCTGGTCGGCATAGCGACGCCGCAGCAATTCGAGGACGCGCTCGCCGCGGTGGAGAGAGGCCCACCGCCGCAAGCTGCGCTCGACCGGCTGTCGGAGTTGAGGCAGGCATTCGCCGGCGAAGCGCGATGACGGGATATTTCAGGTGCGTTCAGCGAACGTCAGACGTCAGGGATAACCGGCGCCGGCGACCTCGACATCGACTGCGTCAATGCGCGCGGACGATTTGCGTTGCCGGAGTTCTTCGTAGGACGTCGCCGCGCTCAGGCAGAACAGCGTCTTCCGCTCCGGTCCGCCGAGGGCGCAGGCGAGGGCGCGGCGGCCGGGGACTTCTATTCGCTGCAATTCGCGTCCCTCGGCATCGAGACGAATGAAGGCGTCTTCCTCAAAGGCCGCGACCCACACCGCGCCGTCGCCGTCGAGGCAGATGCCATCGGGAGACTTCATGCTCCCGAAACGGCCACGCAGCTTCAGGTCGCCGTTGGGGTCGATGGCGTAATCGGCGAGGCAGCCGCCGTCCATTTCGGCCACCACGAGCCGACCGTGATCGGCCGAGACCGCGATGCCATTGGGAAACCGCAGGCCCTCGGCCACGACGCGCGCCGCGCCGTCGGGCATCACCAGAAGGATGCGGCCGACGGCACCGCGATCGGGCGGCGGCGGCAGATCGAAACCGAGATCGCCGACATAGGCACGGCCCAGATCGTCCACGATCATGTCGTCGATCGTGCCTTTGGCTATGCCGGAAAGCTCGGCATAGAGCGAAAGCGCGCCGTCGCGAAAGGCCAGCAGGCGCTTGCGGAACATCGTCAGCACGATCAGCGTGCCGTCCGGCAGCACGCCGAGGCCGCAGGGCGTATCGTCGTCGACTTTCGCATGCTGCTCGCACGCGCCGGAGGGGGAGAGGCTGAGCAGCGTCCGCGCCATGCAGTCGACGAACCAGAGCCGGCCCGCATGCCAGCGCGGCCCCTCGTAATAGCGACCGCCATCGAGCACGCAGCGCAGCTTCATTGGCTACAACGTCACCACGATCTTGCCGAGGTGCTTGTTGGCTTCCATGTGCTCGAACGCCTTGCCGATCTCGGCGAAGGGATAGATCTTGTCGATCGGCAGTTGCAGTTTTCGCGATTCCACGGCGCCCCAGATATCTTTGCGGACCTCGTCAAAAATCTCGCGAATTTCCTCGATGGTTCGGGTGCGGAAGGTGACGCCGATATAGTGAATGCGGCGCGCGGCGTGCAGGTCGAAATTGAAATCGGCATGGGTGCCGCCGAGCCGGCCGACATTGACGATGCGGCCCTTGACCTTGGTAGCGGCGAGGTTCTGGTTGGCGACACTGCCGGACACCTGGTCGACGATCAGGTCGACGCCTTCGCCGTTGGTTGCGTTGAGCACCTGATCGACCCAGCCTGGATCGCTGGAGTCGATTGCGAGATCGGCGCCGAATTCCTTCAGCCGGCCGCGGCGCATCGCGTCCGTCGAGGAGCCGATGACGAGCCTGGCGCCCTTCAGCTTCGCGATCTGCATCGCCATTAGCCCGACGCCGGAGCTCGCGCCCTGGATCAGCACGCTCTGGCCCGGTTGCAGCGCGCCGTTGGTGACGACGGCATTGTGCATGGTGGCGAGCGCGACGGGGAGGGTGGCGGCTTCCTCGAAGTTCATGTTCGAGGGCGCGCGGAACAGCCGGCCGTGATCGGCCAGCGTATATTCGGCGAACGCCGCGCCGCCTGAGCCCATGATCTTGTCGCCGACCTTGACGCCCTTGGCATCAGGCCCAAGCTCGGCGACTTCGCCCGCCCATTCCATGCCGAGTACGGTGCCGATGCCGCCGGCCGAGCCGTGGACATGGCCCTTGGTCATGCCGAGATCGGCGCGGTTGAGGCCGCAGGCATGCACCTTGACCAGCACCTGCGTGCCCTTTGGCGAGGGTTTTGCAACATCTGATATTTCGGCGCCGTTGGCGCCGTAGACATAGGCTTTCATGGGCTCTTCTCGTTTTCTGCTCCCTCTCCCGCTTGCGGGGGAGGGCTGGGGTGGGGGTGGCGCCGCGAGTTACACTGTTCGTGTGGAGAGAGTTCCCCCCACCCGGATCGCATCTTCTGATGCGATCCGACCTCCCCCCGCAAGCGGGAGAGCTGAAGCGAGTTTGCGGCGCGCACAGGCGGCCTATTCGGCCGCCTGCCGCTGCGCGCCCGACAGCATGCCCTCGAACCGGCTGCGGATGATCGCTTCCGCCTCGCGCACGATGCGGGACACCAGCTCGGCGCAGGTCGGGATGTCGTGGATCAGGCCCTGCACCTGGCCGGCCGACCAGATGCCCTCGTCGGCATCGCCCGTCGCGTAGACCATCTTGCCGCGGGCGCCGGCGACGAGCTCGCGCACGTCCTCGAATTTTGCGCCTTCCTTCTCCATTTGCACGACCTTGGTCGAGATCGCGTTCTTGGCGACGCGCGAGGTGTTGCGCATGGTGCGGAAGATCAGGTCGGTCTCGCGCTCGTCATTGGCGACGATGCGCTCCTTCACGAGCTGATGGATCGGGCTTTCCCTGGTGCACATGAAGCGCGTGCCCATGTTGATGCCCTCGGCGCCGAGCGCGAGCGCTGCGACCAGGCCGCGGCCGTCGCCAAAGCCGCCCGAGGCGATCATCGGAATCTTGACCTTGTCGGCTGCGGCCGGGATCAGGATCAGGCCGGGCGTGTCGTCCTCGCCGGGATGGCCGGCGCACTCAAAGCCGTCGATCGAGATCGCGTCGACGCCCATCCGTTCCGCCGACAGCGCGTGGCGGACGCTGGTGCATTTATGGATGATCTTGATGCCGTGCTTCTTGAATTCGGTGACATGTTCCTGCGGCTTGTTGCCGGCGGTCTCGACGATCTTGATGCCGGCCTCGATGATGGCCTGGCGGTATTCGGCATAAGGCGGCGGCTTGATCGCGGGCAGGATGGTGAGGTTGACGCCGAACGGCCTGTCTGTCAGGTCGCGGCAGCGCGCGATTTCCTTGGTCAGATCCTCAGGCGTCGGCTGCGTCAGCGCGGTGATCAGCCCGAGCGCACCGGCATTGGCGACGGCCGCGACCAGCTCGGCGCGGCCGACCCATTGCATGCCGCCCTGGACAATCGGGTGCTCGACGCCGACGAGCTCGGTGAATCGCGTCTTGATCATATCTGCCCTCTGTTTCCCCGGCGGGACGGCCCGCACGTCTTTTTTGAGATTTCGGGGGCAGGATGCCGTCCGCCCCTCGAAAAGTCTACCGGGAGCGGGCGCTGGTCAGGGCAACTCCATCATGCAAAAGAGGGGGCTTGTTTCCGCAATGCGAACATTCCGCATGGAGTCCGGCATTTCCGAGATCACCCACCCGGATTACCACTGCCATCCTATGACGCGCGGGTGAGAAAGATCGGCAGCCCTCGCTTGTTGCCGTAGATGGGGCGGTAGCGCTCCGTGTTGTACGTAGTGGCGACGTCCAATTTGCGCGGCCCGAGCTTGGCGTCAGGGATGGGCACGAGGTCATAGCGCCCCTCCACCAGCGCCGACATGCGGCCGGTCTTGCCTTCCAGGATGGCATCGTAGGCCATGTTACCGAAAGTCAGGGCCACGAGCTTGTCCATGAAGTCCGGATTGCCCGATCGCAGGTCGTAGGTGAGGTCAGATGTGATCGTCTCCTCGCCGACGCGCCGCTTGATCTCGTCGGCGAACGATTCCGCCACGCTCGCCTTCTTGCGATGACCGTAGGCATCGGGCTCGCCGTATTCCTGCACCTCGTAGCCTTCCCATGCGGCGCCCTCGCTGAGTACGACAAGCGCGTAGTTGCTTGGGTTGGCGCGCTTCTCCTCCACGAGCAACTGGATCAGCTTGTCGAGATCGAACTTGTACTCCGGTATGACGCACCGTATCGAGGTGGCGTACGCGGTGTAGAGCGCCGTAAATCCGGCATCGCGGCCAAAGACGCGAAAAATGCCGATTCGCTCGTGCGATCCGACAGTGGTGCGCTGCCGCTGGATGGCGTCGCTGGCGCGGGTGATCGCGGTCGAGAAGCCGATGCAGTACTCGGTGTTGCGGACGTCGTTGTCCATCGTCTTCGGAATGGCGATGATCTTGACGCCGAGGTCGTTGAGCTTGGCTGCGTAGCTGAGCGTATCGTCGCCGCCGATGGCGATCAGATGGTCGATGCCGAGCCCCGAAAGGTTCGCCAGCACCTGGGCAGTAACGTCCCACGTCCTGGTTGCGATGCCGCCCTTGGTGCTAAGCGAGGCTGGAAAGTCGCTGCTGACGAGATGATCCGGCAGCTTCTTCATCTTGGACGGATTGGTGCGACTCGAGTGCAGCACGGTGCCGCCGCTCCGGTCTATGGTACGCGTGTTGTCACGGTTCAGCGGGATGATGTAGTGGGACCTGCTGGCCGGGTCCTCGAGATTTACGTGCGTGAGGGCCTCCCAACCACGGCGGAGGCCGACGACCTCGATGTCATTCTCGCTGCTGCGATATGTCACGCTCTTGATGACCGCGTTGAGGCCGGGAACGTCGCCGCCGCCCGTGAGAATGCCGATACGCCTTTTTGCCATACCTACCTCGCAGGCGATCTCTTACTCGGCCGCTTCCGGCTTGCGCTCCTTGCGCATCTGAAAGCGCTTCAGCAGTGAGGACACGGTATCGCGGAAGCCGCCATACTCCAGCTCGGAATAGGGCAGCATCGCGGCACCGGACCAGCCCTGGCTGCGCATCTCGATTGCCTTGCGCTGGGCGCGCCGGCGGACCTCGTCCCACGCCGGGTTGTCGAAGAAGTCGGTGAAGGACTCCGAAAAACGGCCGTCCTTGTCGATCGAAAAGCCGGTGCAGGAAACGATCGGGAGGCAGTACATGCCTGTCACCGGTGTGTTAATTGGCACGGGCATGAGCGGCATCACGTGCGAGCCGCGCGCATCGCCGCCTACGAAGTGCGCCTTCGCGAACGGCGAGACGATTTCTTCAGGTGCGGGGAAAATCCCCTGGTTCCTGACGATCGCGACCGGATCGTCCTTGCCGGTATACTTGCCTGCGATCGCGTGAAGACGCTGCGCCGAAATGGCGACGGCGACCTCGCCATGGGTCCGGGAAACGATGCGATCAATGCCAAAGCGCTCGTTGTCGCGGAGCAGTGCGGCAATGTGATAGCCATCCGCGGGCGCGTCGAGTTCGATCACGCTGTCGCCGGCCGTGTTGTCCATGTCGATGACATGGAAACGGAATCCCTTGATCATTGGGGGCAGCATTAGCCCGGCACAATACATGGGATCGGCAAAGGCGAGGTAGAGCGGCAGGTTGTAGGCGCCGGGGCCGCATTTGTCGGCGGCGAACACCATGAAGGACTCCGCAGGTCGCGTGCCCGAGAGGCTGTGGTCGAAGCTGAGCTCGGCGACGCCTGGGCCGGCACCGCGCACGTTTCCGGACGGTGCGTCGACGAGAAGATCCTGGCCGGCGCCATAAAGCCCGGAGGTCTTCGCGACCGAGGTGGCCGCGAGGAATGCCTTCCAGGCAAGTTGATGCACCTCGGAGCTCCCTTCGCCCCGTGTGTGCGTCATGATGATCGCAATGTCGTCGCCGGTGTGGCTGACGAAACCGTCGATCAATAGGCCATCGCAGATCGCCTTCGCGACCTCGCCCTCGACAGCTGCCATCATGCGTGTAGACGGTTTGGTGTGGCCGCCGACGGAGCCTATGTCAGCCTTGATGACCGAAAGAGTGAGTCTCATGAGCGTTTCCTCCGACCAGCGCAGCGCAACGCCTCGGCGTCTGCGCTTGCTGCGCCGGGGCGACGGCGCTGCTCATTCGCGAACCAGAACGTCCGAGGTTCCTTTAGGTTCCGCAAATGACCTTCTCGAAAGCTCGGGGTTATTCCGGTAACCGGGCGGATAATCAGTCATGCCGCCCTGGACGATAGGGACTCGACGCCGACGAACTCGGTGAATCGCGTCTTGACCATCTCTGCCTTCTAATTTCCCGGTACAATTCATTTCCGCGGAAGTGTCTAGGACGCGGACTCACAGAGACGCAGCCATAGCCTGATTGACGCGAGTTGAACGAAGGCAAGGTAGTTGGCAGCGAGCCTGTCGTAGCGCGTCGCCACCCGACGACATTGTTTGATCCTGTTGAAGAACCGCTCGACTTGGTTGCGAGCGCGATAGAGATACGGGCTGAAGCAGATCGGATCGCTCCGATTCCTTCTCGGCGGGATGTTGGCCCACGCGCCCTTCTGCATGGCGAGCTCTCTGATCCAGTCCGTGTCATAGCGGCGGTCGGCCAGCAGCATTGACCCAGATTTGAGGCGAGACCGCAGCTTTCCCGCAAGTCGAACGTCGTGTGCCTCGCCGGGGCTCAATGCCAGCCGTACCGGCAGACCATTGCTATCGACCACAGCATGAATTTTGCTCGTCAAGCCGCCGCTAATCGCGCCAAGGTGCCCCGGATCGCAAGACCCAGAAGATGCCATTGAGCACACGTCGGTCGTTTAGCCGAGGAACGCCACGAGGTTATTCGGCAGCATGGGCTTGATGGCAACCCATTCAAGCGAGTTCGTAGCGCATGATTCGAGCCCCCCAGTTGAGTTTGAATCACAGGGGTCTGGCCAATCGCAACATTTCGGGCTCAGCTCGGGTCCCCACAGCCGAAAGTGGCCAATCGCGCTACTATCTCCGTCCGGGGGACGCTGATTCGACCGCTATAGCTGATACCCGGCCTCCGGAGAGCGATCCAACACGCCTATCGTGACCGTCCATCGGGGGTGCGCCCTCGATGCCGAACGTTGTGGCGAGTTCTCTAACGCCAACTGGGGTTACGACGAGCGCTCGGCTATCCCTGACGTGCTCGACCCAATCGTGCTCGAGAGCGTGATCAAGAATGGCGGCGCCGACCGCCCCGGCCAGATGCGGCCGGCGCTCGCTCCAGTCGAGACAGGGGCGACAGAACACCCGGCGCTTGGAGGCGAGGCGAAGATCGACGCCCAACTCATCGAAGAATGACCGACCGGCATCGGTGAGTTGTCCGCCATCCTCGTCGAGCAGAATGAACGACTGTTGCACCAGCCGGTCGGCGATTGCGACGGCGATGCGGCCGGCCATGTGGTCATAACACGTGCGCGCGTGTCGGAGCGTTTCTCCGCCGCGCCAGAGATTGCGCTGCCGGGCGGGGCCTTCCTGCGCCACGACCATGAGGCCTTCCAGCACGCGCGCGACGTGCGGAGAGGCCAGGCGGAAATATCGTCGTCGGCCCTGTTTTGCGAGCGCGAGCAATCCGGCGTCGCTGAGTTTCGCAAGATGGCCACTCGCTGTCTGCGGCGCCACGCCAGACACATAGGCGAGCTCCGAGGCGGTCAACGTTCGGCCATCCATCAGGGCGCTAAGCATGTTCGCGCGCGCTGGATCGCCGATGAGTGCCGCGACCTGGGCGATCTTGGGTCCCGTGTCCATGTCTTTCTCGTACGCCGACGAGGGCGCAGTGCCAAGCACAAATACTTCGGTCAAGACCGTAGTGTTTCTGCGAGACCGGTTCGATCAGGGGACTTAGGTTGCCTGGACGCCAATAAGCCCGGCGAGGGAACTGCCGCATGACGCGAAAGATCTCCCGCGGCTCCGAATATTCGATTGGTATCGAATGACCATCGCAAAGCGCGCTGATCTGGGCCGTCAAATTCTCACAGGCAACTGAGTGTGATCAATGCAAACAACTTCGTTCAACACAAGGCAGCCGGAACTAGCCCACTCCGACAACACGTCATCCCGTTCGCCTCTCGCGACGGCGCTGGCACTTGCCGCCACGAGCCTCGGCCTTGGCGTGGTGCAGCTCGATATCACCATCGTCAATACTGCGCTGAGCAGCATCGGCACCTCGCTCGGCGGTAGCGTGGCCGAGCTGCAATGGGTGGTGACCGCCTATACCATCGCATTCGCGGCCTTCATTTTGACCGCCGGCGCGCTCGGTGACCGCGTTGGCGCCAAACGGATATTCATCGCGGGCTTTGCGATATTCACGGTGGCTTCGCTCGCCTGCGCGCTGGCGCCGTCGGCGATATTCCTGATCGCCGCACGCTCCGTGCAGGGCCTGGCTGCAGCGATCCTGGTGCCGAACTCGCTGACGCTGCTCAATCATGCCTATACCGATCCGAAGGCGCGCGGCCGCGCGGTCGGCTTCTGGGCCGCAGGTGCGAGCGTCGCACTGACTTCGGGGCCGTTCGTCGGCGGCGCGCTGATCGCGCTGGTCGGCTGGCGCGCGATCTTTCTCGTCAACCTGCCGATTGGCGCCGCCGGCCTTTGGCTTGCCTGGCGTTATGCCGAGGAGACGCCGCGGCTCGCGCAGCGCGAGATCGATCTGCCGGGACAGATCGCGGCGATTGCAACCCTCGGCACGCTGGCCGGCGCCCTGATCGAAGGCGGCGTGCTCGGCTGGAGCCATCCGCTCGTCATCATGGGCTTCGTGGCAGCGGCCGTGATCGGACTCCTGTTCGTATGGCGCGAGGCGCGCGCGCCGCAACCGATGCTGCCGCTCTCGCTGTTCCGCCACCGCATGTTTGCGCTGACCGCTCTGGTCGGGCTCCTCTTCAACATCGCTTTCTACGGCCTTATCTTCGTGCTCAGTCTCTACTTCCAGAAGGTCAACGGCTGGTCGCCGTTCGCAACAGGCCTCGCCTTCGTGCCCATGATGGGCATGGTGCTGCCCGCCAACCTCGTCACCGCATCGGTCAGCGAGCGCCTCGGCGCGCCGCAAACCATTGCACTGGCTTGTGTGATCACTGCCGCGGGCTGCGTTGCGCTGCTGCCTATGGCCTCAGGCACCAGCTACGGGGCGATCGGCGCTCAGCTCATGGTCCTCGGCGGCGGGCTCGGCCTGCTCGTGCCGTCCTTGACCTCGACGCTGCTCGGCAGTGTCGAGAAGTCGCGATCCGGCATCGCTGCGGGCGTATTGAACGCAACGCGGCAGACCGGCAGCGTGCTTGGCGTTGCCCTATTCGGCTCGCTGGTCGGAGGCAACAACGTGTTCATTGCGGGCGCACATGCCTCGCTGCTCATTTCGGCCGCTGTGTTGCTCGCCGGTGCGGTCGCGATCTGGCTTGGCCGAGCAAAGGACTGACGATGAAGGAAGGGGCAGATCGACCTCGTATGGTGCCCGGATGTCGAAAGACCGTGGGCCCGGACGGTTCGCAGCTTTCTTATGCAGTGAAGCGCGCGTTTGTCACACTGCAAGTTTGGCGCGAGCGGGTTCGGCAGCGCCGCGAATTGGCGCAATGGACTGACCGCGACTTGCATGATGTCGGGCTGTCCTGGACGGACATCGCTCTGGAAATCAAAAAGCCCTTCTGGCGGGCTTGAATAGCACTCGAGCAGGGCTGCCTCTTGCGCGACGAGGCCGGCCAAAGAAGGCGGACCTTTGTCCAACTAAATTCTTCTGCTTTTGGCCCATCGCAACATTTGCCGCGGTTGCGCAAAGGAGGTCGGTATCGGAGCGAAGCGGACTTCGCCGCCGGTTTATGAGTACACGGCCTAGATTCACGCCAGGTACCAGCCATACCCGAACGGGTGTAACTGATATCGTGTCTAGCGCCCGAACGTCTGCGATCCGAATTGACGACTCGGCTTTTGGCTTGCCGAGGTGACATTCTCTCTTGAGTGCGGGAGGCGTCCGTCCGGTCGGCGCGAAACAATTTCGGTAGGACAACGGTCATGAATCATTGCAATGTACCGGACCCTGTTCACGGCGTTCCCCTCGGCCGCAAGGATCCGCTCGGACACGATCTGCCAGGCCCGTGGTGGCTGTCCGAGGATTCATTGCCACGCTTCCCGATCCACACGGGAGACAACAGCGTCGGCAATGGCGGCAAAGGTTATTTTGCCGGGAGCCTGATCCCTAGCAGCTACGCCGGTTTCGAGCCGCTCAACGTGGCATGGCCGGGCGTCCATGCGACAGCCTTCGCCCATCAGACGAACATCGCCTATTTTGATCAGTCCGCAACCCAGACCGCGGGAGTTGGCGGTGATGGCGGCCATTGGAACGCCGCATCGGGCGGAAATGTCGGCGCGTTCGGGTCTATCGGCTCTGTCGCGATCGGGACCGGCGACAACAGCGCCGGCAATGGCGGCGATGGCTATTTTTTCGGAGCAATGGTTCATGCTCCTGTCGCGGTCTATAACCCGATCAATATTGCCGTGGCGGGTCCCCATGCGACGGCCGACGCTCATCAGACGAACAACGTGGTGTTCGATCAATCCGCGACTCAGATCGCGGGGGTTGGCGGCAATGGCGGCACCGGAAATGCCGCATCGGGTGGAAATGTCAGTGCCATCGGGTCTACCGGCTCCGACGCGCTCGGCACCGACGAGAACAGCGCCGGCAATGGTGGCGACGGATACGCCTACGGGGGCATCGTTCACGCGACCTTTGCGCTCTACTATCCGATCAACATCGCGGTGGCGGGATACAATTCCACCGCCAACGCCGATCAGACAAACAATGTGGTGTTCGATCAATCGGCTTTTCAGATGGCGGGGATGGGGGGTGATGGCGGGAACGGTAATCACGCGGCTGGCGGAGCTGCAGACATTTTTTTCTCTTCCATCTTCGAATTGATCGGCTCTGACGCAATAGCGACCGGCAACAACGGCGCCGGCAACGGCGGCAACGGCCATTTCGCGGGAAGCATGGTCGACATCGACGTGGCGATCTACGCCCCGATCAACATTGCGGTCGCCGGCTACAATTCAACCGCCGAGGCTCATCAGAGCAATAATGTCCTGTTCGACCAGAGCGCGATCCAGATTGCCGGAATCGGTGGCGACGGCGGCCACGGCAATGCTGCGCTTGGCGGCGATTTCGCCATGCATCTGTTGTCGGACCTTCACTTGCTCGATCATGCCTAGAGCTTTTCCGTCTCGATAGAATCGAAACGCGACTCCAGGTCTTGCTTTGACGCGTCTTCCAGGTGCGAACCTCTTCGCTTTGCTCGAAAATGCTCGAGCGGCAGTTGAGCTGCCCAGATCTCGGCGGCGCGACCGGCAGCATTTCGGGCGTACACCGTTGCTACTGGGTGGCATCAGCTTTGGCGGCTGGACCGCGCCGGTCCCCAAATCCAAAATCGTTGCTGTCCACATTGGGACGCACAGTGCGCAAACCAAGTCAGGGAGATTCACATGGCAAAGGCATCATTTCCTTCCGACACGATCGTGTTCAAGGCATCGACCGGCGGCAGCAGCGCAGGGAACGGTGGAAACGGCTACAACGAGGGTAATATCATCAGCAACCCGACTATCCACTTCAACCCGACCAACAAGGCGGAAGGCGCCGATGTCCACGTCAAGAACGGCGATGACGTCTATCAGAAGGCATACTGGGACGCCGGAGGCGCGAATGCGAAGGCGGAGAAGCATTCCAAGGCAGAGGGCGGGAAAGCCGTCTCGAATGGCGACCAGGAATCCGACAGCGGCCATAACAAATCCAACGTGGATGCCAACACGAAGGCCTATCAGGACAATTGGCTCGCTGCGGACCAGAGTCAGACCGTGATGGCCGGCGTCGGCGGCGATGGCGGAAACAACAACAAGGCCGAAGGCGGAGATATCTACTTCAAGGCCAGCATCGAATCCGTAAACCTGAACGACGTGCTCAACGATTCCAAGTACTTCCATATCGACGATTCGGGCATGTTCAGCTGATCAATGCCTGTGAGGGGTGGGACCGGCGGCCGAGTGGCCGCCGGTTCTCAATTCGTCGCGCAGTCGACGAAGAATGGCGCGCGGAAGGTTCGGAGTTCAGATCTCTGGCGAGACAGCAATGCTGATGCCACCGCTTGGGCTGCAGACGATGTCACCACCCCGGATGCCGTTGAAGTCGGCGTTGCGGGCCTGCGCGGGATCGTTCGGACTCGTTTTCGCGTATAGCTGCAGCTACAATCTGCTTCTTCTCGCGCCTTCCATCTATCTGCTTCAGATCTATGATCGCGTGCTGTCGAGCCGCAGCGGCGATACGCTCCTGATGTTGACGATCATCGTCGCGTTTACCGTCGTGATCGGCGGAGTGCTCGATGCACTGCGCCGCGCCGCGTTGGGCCGGATGGGCGAGTGGCTTGAACAAGAACTCCATCCGGCAGCGCTCTCCGCATGCCTCAAATGCGCCCATCTTGATCGGGCGCGGGCATCGGAAGCCTATCGCGACCTTGCGATCCTGCGTCAGCTCGCCCAGTCGGGAGCCTGCTCTACCCTGTTTGACGCGCTCTGGATGCCGCTCTTCCTTGGCGTTCTCTTCCTCGTGCATCCCTTGCTCGGAGCGATAGGTGTGCTCAGCGTGCTCTTCCTGCTTGGGCTCGGGCTTGCCGAAGACTGGTTCACAGAAGCGCCGCGGACGCGGTCGGCTGCCGCGGTGACGAGGAGCCAGGGATGGTTCGGCATGGCCGTCGGAAACCTCCACGTGATCAGGGCGATGGGGATGCTCGACGGCGCCTCGCGCCTGATCTGCCAGACTGCGCAGGATGCGAGAAGGGAGCACGAGCTGGCCCAGCGCCGCCACGAAACCATCATGCTGATCTCCAAGCCCGCGCGGGCGCTGGCGCAGGTCCTGATCATGGGCACTGCCGCCTGGCTGGTCCTGGAACAAGGCCGAAATCCCGGCGTCATCTTTGCCACGACGCTGTTGTTCGGACGTGCGCTCGCGCCCGTTGAAGGAGCGGTTGCAGGCTGGAAGGCATTCGCGATGGCATTGGCCGCCTACCGTCGGCTCAACGACGTCATGTCCGCTGTCACCACGGTTGCGAACGTCCGGCCCCTCGCGGGAAGGCCGAAGGGCTGCCTCATCGTCAACAGTGTGGGCGTCGCCGTGCCAGGATCGGACCATTGGGTGCTGAAGGATGTGTCATTCAGTCTCGCACCCGGTGAATGCCTGGGCATCATTGGTCCATCCGGCTCCGGCAAATCCACGCTCGGCAGGATCATCACCGGAATCTCCGCGCCGACGGCAGGTTCGGTCCTGCTCGACGGCGTCAATATTCTAGCTCTGCACGATTCGCGCGGCGGCGGGCGCCTCGGATATCTGCCGCAGGATATCGATATTGTCGGAGAAACCATAAAGGACATCATTGCACGGCTGGACGACGCCGATCTGCAGGAGGTCATTGAAGCAGCGAAGCTGGCCGGCCTTCACGAAACGATCATTCGACTACCGCAGGCGTACGATACGGTCGTCAATGGCGGAGCGGCCAATCTGCCACGTGGGTTTCGCCAGCGCCTCGGCCTTGCACGGGCGTTCTTTGGCGATCCGCACCTTGTGGTGCTCGACGAGCCGAACTCCAGCCTGGACGCACTCGGCGAGCGCATGCTCTTCGATGCCATTGAGCGGATGAAGGCGGCCAACACGACCGTGATCATCATCACCCATCGGATCGGGATCCTCGGCGCGACGGACAAGCTTGCCATCATGCAAGGCGGCGCGGTCAGCGCATTCGGCGAAAGCAGGGAAGTTTTCGAAAGATGTTTGGCAAGACCGCAAGTTGCTTCGCGCGGACTTGTCCCATGAAGATTTCACTCGCTCACACCGACGCCCGGAAAGTTGCACGGTGGCTGAGATTGGCGGCACCGGTGCTCCGCGGCTGGCTGCGTGATGTCACCTGGATCGGCATCAAACGGCTTCACCGTCGCTTTGCCCGGGGACGGAATCATCTGAAAACCGCATTCGCTCACGTGGAGATCTGGGAGGTGCCACGCTGGCTGAGATCGGCGCCGCCAGCGCTCCGCGAGCGACTTCGGGGCGTCACCTGGACTGGAAACCTGCTGGTTTGCGGCTTCGTCATCGGTCTCGGTGCGTGGTCGACTTACGCACCGCTCGAGAGCGCTGCGATTGCTGTCGGCACCGTCGAATCCGAGTCCAGCCGCAAGACGATTCAGCATCTTGAAGGCGGCATCATCAGGGAGATTCTGGTCGCAGACGGTGACATTGTCCGTGCTGGACAAACGCTGATCTCGTTGGAGGACACCAAGGCCCGTGCCGACGCCCAGAGTCTGCAGGGCCAATTGTGGGAGGCGACGGCACGCGAAGCGCGGCTGCAGGCAGAACAGCGCGGAGAAGAACGGGTGTCGTTTCCGGCCAGGTTGGAGATGGCACAGATGGCGAGTCCCTCAGTCGCGGATGTGCTTGCGGGTCAGCAAGCCATTTTCGAAACGCGCCGGCAGGTCTTTCAATCGCAGGCGGCCGTAAACCGGGAAAAAAGATCGCAGGTGGAGAAAGAGATCGAGGGCCTCAGGGCGCAGGAAAGCGCGGCCGCAAGGCGCATCGACATCGTCCGCGAGGAAGCGGCAACCGTCGCCACGCTCGTTAGCAAGGGGCTTGAGCGGCGCCCGCGGCTTCTGAACCTCGAGCGGGAGATCGCTGACATCGAGGGGCGGCGAGGGGAGATTGTCGCGCAAATATCGCGCGCGGGACAGGTGATCAGCGAATCCGAGGCGGTTCTTCTCAAACTGGAGCATGACCGTCAAAATGAGATCGCGCAGTCGCTGCGCGAGGTACAGAACCAGATCTTTCAGATATGGGAGCGATTGCAGACGGCCAGTGACCAACTCTCGCGAACGGCGGTCAAGGCACCCGAGGATGGGGTTGTAACCGACCTGAAGGTCCATACTCCGGGCGGCGTCATTGGCGCCGGCGCACCGCTCATGGATTTGGTTCCCCGGCAGGATCGGCTGATCGTGATTGCGCGCGTCAGGCCCGAGGACATCGATGTGGTTCGTCCCGGACTGAGCGCCGAGGTGAATCTTCTGCCCTATAATCAGCGCCGCGTACCAAGGCTCAATGGGATTGTGACGCACGTTTCTGCCGATCGATTAACCGACAAGCGCACCGATCAGCCCTATTACGCCACGAAGATTCGAGTGCACGATCCGGCAAGCACCGGGATCGACGGTGTCCAGATCGTTCCGGGAATGCCGGCCCAGGTATTCATCAAGACGGGTCGCGGCACCGTGGCGCTCTACGCGCTCAAGCCTCTGCTCGACAGCTTCCACGGCGCTTTCCGCGAGGATTAGGCTGCGATCCGAACGGCGAGTTCGGGCAACTCGCAAGATGATCGCACGCATGAGGGCTAGGCATGACCGTTGGCTCGCCGGCTCCAGCGAACGACCGCCTCGGTGCGGTTATGCGCGGAGCATTTTCGCATGATACGTTGAATATGCATTTTTACGGTGTTTTCCGACAGGTTGAGCCGGACGGCAATCAACTTGTTGGGAAGGCCAAGCTGCAGCGCCTCGAGCACGTGTTGTTCGCGTGGCGTAAGGTCGACCATCGGCTTCTCCGGCACAATCCTGCCGTCGCCGTTGCCCTCGTTAGTGCCGAACAGGTCGGATGCGTCGGGGCATCCCGCCTTGTGGCCCGAGGCTCCATTTTGTCCAACGATCGGTAACGGTCGGTAGACCCCACCGGCAAGGACCAGGCGTAATCCGGCAATAGCGACTTCGACCGGGATCGATGTCGGAAAGAAACCGCGCACGCCGCGCTGCATCGCGGCCGAAGCCGTTGCATCGTCGTCGCGATTTGACAATACGGCAATCGACGCCTTCGGGCAGGTTTCTGCAAGGAGGGCGAGGCTCTCCTCGATCGAAGGGTCAGTGATCGGCTTGTGCCCGATGTTCAGCGCAATCAAGCGGATGTCTCTGCCGGATAGCCAGTTCAGGCCACTCGTCGTTGCCATCTCGACGATCTCGAATCCAGTGAGCTCCTTCTTGAGTATATTGAGAATGCACGTACGCGCCAGGACATGTTGCTCGATGATCACGAGCACCGGCGAATTTTGTGATACCAAGGCTAGTTCCGCGGGATTAGAAAAATCGTCCATGATGTCCCCGAATTCAGAAATTGGCTGTCACTCCACACGTTTTGATTTCCATTCCATGGAGCGAATCTGCCCCACCATGCTCTTGCAATTGCTGGTGATCGCGACGTTGCTTCCGATTTTCGAGTTGGTTCGAAGGAACGTCGTCAGAAGACCTTCTGGTCCTCCGCAATAAATCTTGGCAGCGGTTCTGTCGTTCCAGGCTAGCTGCTGCAAATATTCCGGTACGCGCTCGCCGCCGCTGAATTGGCGGGACCATCGACGACGTATGCTTCATCTTCCGTCACGAGATACAGAAACGGCCTGTCTCCGGTACCTTCGCCCGACGGCTTTCTTCCTTTGACCCGGCCGCAAATGGTATCGACGGACTGCCCGAGCGTATTTTTGCGGGTGGCCCGTTTCATCTCGGAGAACTCGGCGGACGCGGGGTCTTCCAATTTCGCAGCAATCGTGGTCTTCGCCTTGGCCATGACCGGATCGGATGTCTCGGCGGGCCGACCGGAGGCCGGAGCTTCGACGTTCGCTTCGATCATGGCGGACTTCGGCTTTTTCTCAGCGGGTGGGGGCCTGTCGCGGATGTGGGCAATCGACGGCTCTTGCGTCTTCGTCGCGATGGATGACTTGAGCTTTGTTGTCGCGGAATGGGTCTTGGATGACGCTGGTGCCGGTTCAATCGGCCGGCCGGCCGCCATCCCGATGGGACAGCCGGACCCACGCGGATCCGTGCATGCTTCCATGCTCGCTTGCGGCGGTAAAAGGCAGCTACAGCCAACCAGGGTCGCAGCCAGAACACCCATTAGAAGCGTTCTCATGCTAATCCCTCATAAAAGGGGCCTGAGGTCCGCTCGCAGTTCTTGCGGCGATCTTAAATGTTGCGCTGGTTGTCTATCATTTGCGCAAAAGTCTTAACTGTTGTTAAACGCCCAGGCCGCGCCGCGGCCGTGGGCCGTGTGCAAATGCGGGGGATAGTCTCGAATTGACCAGGTCAATGATCTCGCGCGTTCTCTACGCGAAGCGGACCCCCCTTCGCGTAGAGAAAGCCGTCGAAACGAGGGCCTGGAGCCGCCGTTTGATTCAACCAGAACTGGGCAGGCGTTACGTCACTGCGATTGGCGCACCTCGAGGCACGCTGGATTGGTCCGCCACGTTGCTCTTGTTCAGTTTCTGATTGACGATCTGGACCGTGCGGTCGATTTCGGCATTGGGGACGCCAAGCTGATGCGAAATCAGCTTCACCAGGAGATCGACGCGCTCGATGGAAGCCGCGCCACCCGCGACCGCCCGCGCCGCCGAGGAGGGCCTGAGAAGGCTTTCGGCTGCCTTGGCGTATTTCTCGAAAGGCACCTGATCCGTGGGATCGGCGCCCAGACGCTGGGCGATGCCATCGACATGGTCATAGATAGATTGCGAGAGAATGATATCGCCGTGCACCGCGTCGCGGATCGATCGCGGCTCCTCCGGCGTGATGCAGCGGTAATTGCCGGTCAACAGCATCGACCATTTGGCCAGAGGGACGAACATCGAATCGAACACTTTGAGCTTCACCGGGACGTCCTGGCCCTCCAGCTTCACGGCATCGATATCGGCTTCCAGCTCCCGAAGCAGCAGGTTGTGTTTGTCATCCGCAAAAGGCGCTGCCTTGAAGTTGGTCGGCAGGCCGACATGAAGAACATTTGCCGCCTCTTCCGGTGGACGGAACGCCTGCGGATCGGGAGAGCAGAGCGACACGAGGCCCGGCTCGAACCGTTCCCATACCTCGGCGTTGGTATAGGCCTCCTCCAGATCCATTTTCGCCAGCGCCGGAATCCGTTTGAGATAGGGCAGGGGCGGCATGTTCATGATCGAAAGGCAAGGCAGCTTCGCCTCGGCGATTTTGATCATCAGAAGCTGGATCGCATGGTTGGTGTATTGCGGCTCCTGCATCGCTAGACCAACCAGATCATAGCGGGAAGGATCGACGTCGGCGGGCTCGACCGCGTCCAAAATCCCAGGCAGGTCGCGCGACAAGATCGGACGGTGGGCCGCCTCGCCGCGCAGCTTGATGCGAACTTCGGTGCCGTCGCGATTGATAAGCTCTGCCGTCTGCTTCCGGCACACCAGGGTCACGTTGTGAGCCGCCATCAAGAGCTTAGTCGCCAGCAATGAGCCATACGAGGCTCCAAGGATCAGAATGTTGCGCGCCATGCGCCCTCCCACAGATGATGTTTTCCGGCGCGCCACTATTCGGGCGCGGATTTGCCAGCGCCTGCTTTGCGACAGGAGTTAAGCCGAATATTGCGGTGTGACCCCGCCTTCCCTGGGAGTGCGCCCGGGGAATGCCGGCGAAGTTCGAGGCGACCGGTCAGGCCGACGCGGCCAGCTTGAAGGGCGTCGCTTCGTCGTCAAACGCGGTCGTGATGTCGCGAATGCTGATGACACCGATCAGGCTGTAATTGTCGATCACCGGCACATGGCGGATGTGATGCTTGCTCATGAGGTGACGGACATGCTCGAGCGTATCCGTCGAGGTGCAGGAGACGAGCTGCTGCACCGAAATGAATTGCGAAACGCGCATGTTCACGCCGGCGGCGCCATACTGGGCAATCGCGCGAACCACATCACGCTCGGTGAACATCCCGACGGCGGTATTGCCTTCGGTGCGGACGACATCCTTGACGACAAGCGCGCTGATATTGCCCGAGCGCATCAGTTGCGCGGCAATGGCGACGGTCTCGTTCATGCGGACCGTTGCGACACGGGCGGCTTTCTTGCGCAGGATATCTCCGACTTGCATGGCAACCTCCTTGGGTGAATTCTTGCATGAAGTCTGGTATACATAATGCCAATTGTCAACATGCGGAACGTGGAATTCTCGTGCGAGAGATCGAGATAAATAGGCAGTATTACTGACGTTTCTTGGAAGAAGGCGGCGGCATTCCCGAAAGAGGATCTCGATTTTGCCGGTTAGAAGTTGTGTCAGGTATACCAGAAGCCCCGATCGCCAAAAGAAAACGCGCCCACCCCGGAGAGGTGAGCGCGCCTTGTTCTTACGGTGGATCGCTGAGGTCAGCTTGCAATCTGCGACTTGGCGACCACGACTTTGCGCCAGGGTTTGAGCACCGCGATCGCCAGCAGCGAGGCCAGAATGTTGGCACCGGCCGCGACGATGAACACGGTGTCCCAGGTGCCCGACGATTGCTGCATGTAGTTCGCGACGGGCACCAAGAGCGCCGCGGTGCCCTTGGCCGTGTAGAGCAGGCCGGCATTGGTGGCTGCGAACTTTGCGCCGAAGGTGTCGGTGCAGGTCGACGGGAAGAGGGAATAGATCTCACCCCAGGCGAAGAACACGAAGCCTGACAAGAGCACGAACCAGACGGGATCGTGGCCCAGCATGTACAGGCCCCAGATGCCGATGCCTTCCATGCCGAACGCGATGAACATGGTGTTCTCGCGGCCGATCATGTCGGAGATCCAGCCGAAGAACGGACGGGTCAGGCCATTGAGCACGCGGTCGATGGTGGCTGCGAACGTCACCGCTGTCATCGTCACCGCCATCAGCGTCACCGGCACGCTGTCGACCTTCCAGTCGACGGCGATCGGCTTGAGGTTGGCGGTCACCATCAATCCGCCGGCGCCGACGATCACGAACATGAAATACATCAGCCAGAAGATCGGCTGACGGATCACCTCCGTCGGCTGATAGTTGCGCCGGCTCTGGATCACGTTGGCGTTCTGGGCCACCGCCGGCACTTGTCCGGCCTTCGGCGAGAACATCAGGAAGGCGAGGATGACGATGATGATGCCTTGCCCGAGACCGAAATAGAGGAAGGTGGTCTGGAATCCGGAATCCTTGATCATCGCCTGGATCGGCGCCACCGTCAGCGCCGAGCCCGCGCCAAAGCCGGCCGCCGTGATGCCGGCGGCAAGGCCGCGCTTGTCGGGGAACCATTTCAGCGCGTTGCCGACGCAGGTGCCGTACACGCCACCGGCGCCGATGCCTGCGATGATCATGCCGAGATAGTAGCCGTTGAGCGTGGTTGCGTGTGCGTTGATGGCCCATCCGATGGCGCAGAGAATGCCGCCGATGAGGACGACGATGCGCGGGCCGTATTTATCGACGAACCAACCTTCGACCGGCACCAGCCAGGTCTCGAACAGCACGAACAGCGTAAATGCCCACTGGATCGACGCGCGATCCCATCCGAATTTCTTCTGGATGTCGGGGACGAAGAAAGTCCAGCCATATTGGTAATTGGCGATCATCACCATCGCGAGCACGCCGATGGCCAATTGCGTCCAGCGGTAGGTGTCGCTGACGCGGGCCGCCACAGGGGCCGCCGCTCCGTGCACAGTGTCCGTCATCTTCCCTCCATAGGCTGTTCTATCAATACCCGACAGCTCAAGGGCGGAGTTTGGTATATGTTATGCCAGTAGACAAGAGAAATGTTGGTGGGTTACCACAAATCGTTTGCGCGCAGAAAATGCTGCGCGCGCGAACGAAGGGCCGTGCGTTTGATCGCACGGCCCTTAGACAATCCAAAAATGTGTTTGATTTTATGGCGATAGACCTCTTCTTTCGCGCTAGGCGACTGCGCCACGCAAGCGGCTATAGCCCTGCTGGATCACCGACCAGAACAACGCAATCAATCCGAGGACCATGATCGCGCTGACCAGCGTGTTGGAGAAGAACACGCCGAGCGAGCCCTGGGATCCCAGCAATGATTGCCGGAAGGCCTCTTCCGCCTTGTCGCCGAGCACGATGGCGAGCACCAGCGGCGCGAGCGGATAGTTACACTTCTTGAGCAGGTAACCGATCACGCCGAACACCAGCATCAGCATCACGTCGAACGTAGAACTGTGCACCGAATAGGCGCCGATCGCGCACAGCACCAGGATCAGCGGCGCGATAATGCTGAAGGGGACGCGGAGGATGGCCGCGAAGATCGGCACGCAGGTCAAGACGACGAGCAGGCCGACGATATTGCCGAGATACATTGAGGCGATCAGTCCCCAGACGAATTCCTTCTGCTCGACGAACAACATCGGTCCGGGCTGCAGGCCCCAGATCAGGAGGCCGCCGAGCAGCACCGCGGCGGTCGGCGAGCCCGGCACGCCGAGCGAAAGCATCGGCAGCAAGGCCGATGTGCCCGCCGCGTGCGCCGCAGTCTCCGGCGCGACCACGCCTTCGATTTCTCCCTTGCCGAAATTGCTGCCGTTCTTCGCTACGCGCTTGGCGATGCCGTAGCTCATGAACGAGGCGGGCGTTGCGCCCGCGGGCGTGACACCCATCCAGCAGCCGATCAGGCAGGAACGCAGCGATGTGATCCAGTAGGCCGGCAGCTCCTTCCACGTCTGCAGCACGACCCGCAGATTGATCTTGGCGTTGCCGCCGCGGAAGGCGAGCCCCTCTTCCATCGTCAGCAGGATCTCACCGATGCCGAACAATCCGATAACGGCGATCAGGAAGTCGAAGCCGTTCAGCAATTCGGTAAAGCCGAACGTCAGCCGCAACTGTCCGGTGATGGAGTCGAGACCGACGGCAGCAAGCGCAAAGCCGATCATCATCGCCGCAATGGTCTTGAACGGCGGCTCCTTGCTCAATCCGACGAAGCTGCAGAACGCCAGGAAATAGACGGCAAATTTTTCCGCCGGCCCGAATTGCAGCGCAAAGCTCGCGACCAGCGGCGCAACCAGCGTGATCATGGCGACCGCGAACAAGGCGCCGACGAACGACGAGGTGAACGCCGCGGTCAAGGCTTCGCCGGCCTTGCCCTTCTGCGCCATCGGGTAGCCGTCGAACGTCGTCGCGACCGACCACGGCTCGCCGGGTATGTTGAACAGGATCGAGGTGATCGCCCCGCCGAACAGCGCGCCCCAGTAGATGCACGACAGCATGATGATGGCCGATGTCGGCGGCATGCTGAAGGTCAGTGGCAACAGGATCGCCACGCCGTTGGCGCCGCCCAGTCCGGGCAGCACACCGATCACGACGCCGAGCACGATGCCGACGATCATCACCATTATGTTGAAGGGCTGCAGCGCGACCGCAAAGCCGTGAAACAGATTGACGAGTTCTTCCATCCCCGTGATCCCAACCTTGCGATGAAATTACAGACCGAGCCACTCTTCGACCGGTCCCTTGGGAAGCGGGACCAGAAACCAGCGCTCGAAAATGAGATAGGTGACAATGGGCATGCCAAGCGCCACCGCCAGCACGGTGAGCCAGGGATACTTGCCGAGCCATCGCATGAACCATGCGATGAAGATCATTGAGGCGAGGTACAGCCCGGTGAACGGCATGGCGCCGACATAGATCGCGGTCGGAATGACGACGCTCATGACCTGGCGAAGCTGTCCCCATTCCGCGAACAGTTCGTCATTGTTTTCGCGAAGCCCGTTCCACAGGTTTATCGCGCTGGAGGCGACAATGAAGATGCCGATGTAGAAGGGGAAGAACCCGGCGCGCGGACCTTCCGCGCCCCAGTTGATGCCGGCCTTAAGGCTGCCGATGATAACGATCACGCCGAAGAGGGTGATCAGCAACGTAATCCCTGTCTCCACCAGTTTGTGGGCGGGGCCGGACTTGCTTGAACTGCCTGTTGTCATCAAAACTCCCTGCGAGGCCGGGCCTGCGGTGCTGGAGCGCGATGACTATTCTTTCGAAGCATCATCGCGCTGTATCCCTTTGATTTGAGCATGATCTCTTCGGGAAAGCGGTACCCGCTTTCCGGATCATGCTCGAGGCCGGGCATCTATGTTGCGATCCCGGCTGCAGCCGAAGCCCCGATCAGTTGCCCGTCGAGGCGAGGAAACCTGCATCCTTCATCAGCGTTTCGTGACGCTTTTCCTCGGCCTCGACCCACTTGGCGTAGTCGGCCCCGGTCAGGAAGGTCGTGTTGAAGGCGCCGCTCTTCATGAAGTCCTGCCATTCGGGCGTGGCGCGGACCTTCTTGAACAGCTCGACGTAATATTCGATCTGGTCCTTGGTCGCTCTCGGCGGCATGAAGATGCCGCGCAGCATCAGATATTCCATGTCGAGGCCCTGCGACTTGCAGGTGGGAATATCTTTCCAGCTCTTGCCGTCCGCGATCTGCTCGTCATAGGCCATCGGCTGCGCGTCGAACACGCAGAGCGGACGCAGCTTGCCGCCGCGCCATTGCGCCACCGCCTCGATCGGATTGTTGACAGTCGAATCGAGGTGGTTGCCGACGAGCTGCACGGCGACTTCGCCGCCGCCCTTGTAGGGAATGTAGGTGAACTTGGCGCCGGTGGCCTTTTCGACCGCGACCGTGATGATCTGGTCTTCCTGCTTGGAGCCGGTGCCGCCCATCTTCATGGATCCCGGAGGCGCCGCTTTCACGGCGTCGACATACTCCTTCGCCGTCTTGTAGGGCTTCTCCGCATTCACCCACAGCACGAACTCGTCGAGCGCCAGCATCGCGACCGGCGTGAGGTCCTTCCAGGAGAATGGAATGCCGGTGGCGAGCGGGGTGGTGAAGAGGTTGGAGAGCGTGATGATGATCTTGTGCGGGTTGCCGCCCGACGTCTTGAGGTCAAGGAAACCTTCGCCGCCGGCCCCGCCCGCCTTGTTGATGACGACGAGCGGCTGCTTCATCAGATTGTGCTTGGTGACGATGCCCTGGATCGTCCGCGCCATCTGATCGGCGCCACCGCCGGTGCCGGCAGGAACGATGAATTCGACCGGACGCACCGGCTCCCATGCCGCGGTTGCAGGAACGGAAATCCCGACCGCGCACAAGGCAGCGATTGCGCCCAACGCCGTTTGTGCTGTGTGCTTCATGTTGTTTCACTCCCATCGATTTATGGTTGCGCCGGTCTTTGCCGGCTTCTCTTTGTTGTAATGCCGCGGCGGTTGTCGTCTCCGAACGATCGTCGGGTGGGATAGTAAGAGAGGCCCGTTGGCGCG
This sequence comes from Bradyrhizobium archetypum, assembly GCF_013114835.1. Lineage (GTDB taxonomy): Bacteria > Pseudomonadota > Alphaproteobacteria > Rhizobiales > Xanthobacteraceae > Bradyrhizobium > Bradyrhizobium archetypum. The sequence continues at coordinate 246,206 of NZ_JAAVLW010000002.1, forward strand.
GCACCCGCTTCTTTCGGCCAATTGTGGAATTGCAATACGCCGCGAAGGGAAGTCACGGGACGCACCCGTGTTCCATGCCAGACCGGGCTGCCTGTCCCCGTAACGCAAGGCCGTCCCCCAAACACGCTGTTATTTAGTCGGCGCGTGGTATAGAGGCATTTTTGTATGCGATATGCCAGGACGCAAATCTTTATTGAAGCCGATGGGCGTTCGGGCTGATTTGTCGCAGAGGTTGGTAAAGGCGACTGCCCGCCGCAAGCAAAAAAATGGCCCTGGAAAACCAGGGCCTTTTTTCAAGTCATCGAGGGGCGGGCTATTCGCCGGATCGCGCGTATGCGCGGAAACCCCGTGTTTTCGCGGCTCAGAGACCGAAACGGGGCTGGTCGCCGTTGCGGACGGCAATGCGGCTGGAGGCGATCAGCAGGCGGTCAATGGAGGCCATCAGGCGGCCAAACAGGGTGCTGGAGGGCAGGAGGCCGATCGATGCAGTCTTGGACATGTATGTCCCCTTTCTTGGAGGCGGAACCATTCCGCTTCGTAATCTGGAGACAGATTATGTATACCAGATGCCAGCTACAACAGGCTTGTTTGCATAGCAGCAATTGTCCCGCTGCATTGCAGCAAAATTAACGAAACTGGCATTCCAGACCGAAAAAGGCCGCCGGGGGCCGGCGGCCTTTGCATTCCGGGTACAAGGAAATGCGGTCCGCCCTGCCTCTGCGGCGCTCCGAGCGCGCCGGATAATTCGGTCCTTTGGGATGGAGAAACGAGCACCTGGCTCAGGATCTCATCCGGGTGCTCGCTGAACAGGAGTGAGCGGGTCGCTTCGCTCGGGCCATCCGACAGCTTGAGCGGGTTGCCAACCGAGATGTACTTGCCGCGCGTCGGATGATCGACCTCGATCACGGTGCCGATGGTGCGCAGCGATTGGTCTTCCGCGATCTCCTTCATCGACAGGATCGGACGGCAGGGGATGTCGTCCTCGTTGAGGATTTCCATCGCCTCGAACTGGTGGTCCTGGTCATCTTGCCTGTTGCGCGTAACGCGGACGAGTGCAGTCCGGCGGCTAATTCAAATCCTGTTCCCGATGTGTCCCAGACTCATCGGCCTTGGTCCGATGTCGGCTCTCCGTCAAGAATCGGACCCCGCACTTTGCTTGCTCGGCTTTCGCGGATCGGCAGTTGTGGAATCGGCGGGTCGAATTATTCCGGCTTGATGTTGGCCGCGCGGATCACCTTCGCCCATCTTTGCGTCTCGTCAACGACGAATTTTTCGAAGTCAGAGGGCGAGAGAACAAGAGGCGTAAGGCCCAGATCGGCGTATCGCGCCTTTATGCCGGGACTTGCTAGTCCGGCATTGATATGATCGTTGAGCTTCTGGATGATCTCGGACGGTGTGCCCTTCGGCGCACCCATCCCTGCCCATCCGTTCGCCTCGTATCCAGGGACCGTTTCGGCAATGGTCGGCAGGTCCGGCATTGCGGGTGACCGCGCGGTGGTGGTCACCGCCAGCGCACGAAGCTTTCCCGCCCTGATAAATTCGAGCGACGGGGTCACACTAACGAACAAGAGTTGGACTTGACCGCTGATTGCGTCGGTGAGCGCAGGTGCCTCGCCGCGATAGGGTACGTGAACGAGGTTGACGCCAGTCATGATCTTGAACAGCTCGCCGGCCAGATGGCCCGGCGTCCCGACGCCGCCCGATGCCATGCTGATCTTGCCGGGATTGGCCTTGGCGTAGGCGAAGAAGTCCGGAACGGTTCTGGTGGGATGAGCAGGATGCATCACCATGACTTGGGGGCCATGCACGATCCCGGCGACCGGCGCAATGTCCCGGATGAAGTTGAAGCTAAGCCTGTCGTAGAGCGTTGCGTTGATTGCGTTCGGTGTTAAGGCCAAGAGGAGCGTATAGCCGTCGGCCGGTGCACGGACGACTGCCTCTGTGCCGATATTGCCGCCGGCACCCGGCCGGTTCTCGATGACGAATTGCTGGCCGAGCCGCTCCGATAACCACTGACCCATTAGACGAGCGTGAAAGTCTCCCGAGCCGCCAGCGGCAAAGCCGACGATGATGCGAACCGGCCGCGTCGGATAGGCTTGCGCTCGCGCGATGGCCGAGAGCACCGGTAGCGCGGCAGTGGCCGCAGCCAAATGCAGAAACTGCCTTCGGTGGGGAAGTTTCATTGCAGTCCCTCCGCGGCGATGCGAACGGGCGCGAATACCCTATTGCTATTCCTGAGATCGTGGAAGGGCGATATCGCCTACTGACCCAAGGCGAAGAGGCTCGAAAGGTGCGGCAGGTCCGCTGTCAGGGGATAGACCGGACCTCTCCCGCGCGGACCTCTAACGCCGTTTGTGACCCAACTCGGACCTCCCGGGTTGACGCACACTCATTGCCGGTGCGCCACGAGCCTAGCAAATGCTGCTTGGAGCAATAGGGCCCTCTCGCAATTACCGCCCACAGGTCCCAACAAAGTGCTAGGCTTCTGTTGTTCCAGCGACGTGTTTGCTTGGTCGTTCGGAGAGCGCCGTGACGGAGCAGCGGGTTCAAAGGCGATTGGCCGCGATCTTTGCCGCCGACGTGGTTGGGTATTCCGCGCTCATGCAACGCGCTGAGGAAGCCACCTACGCCGAGTTCGAGCGGCTCAAGCGCGAGGTAATCGAGCCTAGCCTCTCCCGCCACGACGGGCGACTGATCAAGACCACGGGAGATGGCGCGTTGGCCGAGTTCGCAAGTCCGTCGGCTGCGGTGCGATGCGCGGTGGAAATACAGGAAGGCATCGCGTCAGGCCGAAGCCCCCTTAAGCTACGCATTGGGGTCAATCTCGGAGAGGTTATAGTCGCGGTTGACGGCGATCTTTTTGGCGACGGGATCAACATCGCTGTCCGGCTAGAAGGGGTCGCCGATCCGGGCGGTATCTTGCTTTCCGAAAAGGTGTACAGCGAGGTCGAGGGCAAGCTGAACGTTGGCTTCGAGGACCGGGGCGAACAGCAGCCCAAGAACATCTCCAAGCCGATCCATGCTTACGCTGTACGCGCAGGGACGTATAGCGCGCGGATCGATAGGCTGAGTGCGGCTCCGCCGCTCCCGGACAAGCCCTCCATCGCCGTGCTGCCGTTTGAGAACATGAGCGGCGATCCGGAGCAGGAGTATTTTGCCGATGGGATGGTTGAAGAAATCACCACCGCGCTCTCGCGGTTCAAATGGTTGTTCGTGATTGCTCGCAATTCGAGCTTTACGTTCAAAGGTCATGCCGGCGATGTAAAGGAAGTCGGACGTAGGCTCGGCGTGCGCTATGTCCTTGAGGGGTCCGTACGCAAGGCGTCGGGGAAGGTTCGCATCACAGGGCAATTAATTGACGCGATTACAGGGGCGCACATTTGGGCGGACAGGTTCGAGCGTGACCTGACGGACGTATTTGCTCTACAAGACGAGGTGACAGTCGCCGTTGTCTCGGCCATTCAACCAAAATTGCTTCAAACAGAAATCGGCCTGTCGGTACGGCGGCGACCAGAGAACCTCACCGCCTATGATTGCTATCTCCGCGCTATGCAGCAGCATTACCTAACGACCCCCGAAGGGTTGGCCGAGTCGATCAGGCTGGCGCATCGCGCTTTGGAGCTGGACCCTCGGTTCGGCTTTGTCGCTGCTCTGGCAGGTCTCTGTCACATGCAGAACGTCGCTTGGGGTCATGCTATCGATCCTCAATTCGACCGCAAGGAAGCAGTTCGGCTTATGCGCTTGGCATTGAGTATCGACGATAGTGATCCAGATACGTTAGCATGGGCTGCCTTAACCTCGGCGTTTATGGTCGGCGATAGTGAAAGTGAGATCGAAATGGCTGACCGGGCGGTCGCGCTCAACCCAAATTCATTTAGCGCATGGAACTGCAGAGGCCAGGTCTATAGAATTGCGGGGCTTCCGGAGGAAGCGCTCCGGAGTTTTGAACGCGCCATCCGCCTCAGCCCGGTAGACCCGCGGCTACACTTTACGTTTGTTGGGATGGGGATGGCCTTTATTGAGCTTCGTCGCTTTGACGAGGCCATCGTCGCAGGGAAGAAATGCCGACGTCAGAACGCCTCCTATTCGGCAGCTTACCGTTGTCTCGCGTCCGCTTTCGCTCATCTCGGACGCGACGCTGAGGCGCGTGAGGCGGCGGCGCGTCTGCTTGAGACCGATCCCGCCTTTACAATTTCTGCGTGGATCGGTCGAGGCGGACAGTCAAATTCGAAGCTGTTGATTGAGGGCCTTCGGAAAGCGGGGTTGCCCGAATAGCTCTCCAATGCCCATGGGGTGATCGATGGCGGCACTCTGCTGCGGCGCATGAATCCGGTTATGGCCTGTTTGAGACTTGCCGACGCACAGTAACGATGTCTGTTTATAGGGGAGCGGAAGTCGTCGTATGCGGCTTGGCGGCCTCTTTCATATCAGGCCAAGCCGGGAATGTCGCCTGTTGACCCATCTCGTGCATCGGTTGCCGATGGCAGATGGCCTGCCGTTGGCGCTAAAGTTCTCACGTCCGGACGTGCCGCGTCGGAGCGCCAGGCGGAGGGGAAGAGCATGGCAGCGCATGGATCTGGTGGACTGCTCCTTTGCATGGGTCTCCTGCTTGCGACGCCGGCGCTGGCCGCCACGTCGACCGACCGGGGCGAGTGCGCCGCCAGCGCCGACAAGCCCGACCTTGGCTTCGCGGCATGCAGCCGCATTATCGACGATGCAAGCGTGTCGGTGGCAGAACGCATCAAGGCCTTCAAGAACCGGGGCCGCGGCTCCTTCAACAGCAAGGATTACGACCGCGCGATTGCCGACTACGGCGAGGCCATCAAGCTCAGCCCGAAGGACGCCTGGGCCTTTGCGCACCGATGCGAGGCTTACGAGAGCAAAGAGGACCACGACGCGGCCATTGCGGATTGCACCGAGGCCATCAAGATCGATCCGAAATATGGTTGGGCCTACAACAACCGTGGTGTCGCCTACTACGGCGTGCATGAATACGACGCGGCGCTGGCCGACCACGCCGAGGCGATCAGGATCAATTCCAGAGACGCCTGGGCCTACACCCGCCGCGGCATGGCGTGGACGGAAAAGGGTGAATTCGATCAGGCGATTGCCGATATCACCCAGGCGGTTACAATCGATCCGAAATACGCCTTTGGTTTTGGCCAAAGGGGGCAGGCGCGCTTCAGGAAGAAGTTGATCACGAAAAAAGGCGGATGGGAGCCCGCGATCGCAGATTACAGCGAGGCAATCAAGCTCGATCCAAGTCTGCTTTGGCTGTACAGCTCACGCGGCGTTGCCTACAGCAACGATCGCCAATACGACCTTGCCGTTGCGGATTGCAGCGAGGTCATCAAGCGCGAACCCAACAATTCCGCCGGGCACAATTGCCGCGGCGTCGCTTACGAAGGCTTGAAGGACTATCGCCGCGCGATCGCCGACTATGATCAGTCGATCAGCATCAATCAAAAGAACGGCGTGGCGTATTGGAATCGCGGCAATGCCTATATGGCGCTGCGAAAGATCGATGACGCGATCGCCGACTATGACCGGGCGATCGCAATAAACCCCAAGGACTTCAACTCCTTCAACTCGCGCGGAAAAGCCTATGTCGCAAAGGGCGACAGCAACCGCGCGATTGCGGATTTCACGAAAGCGATCCAGTTCGATCCCTCCTATGTCGAGGCCTACAGCAACCGCGGCCTCTCCCATGAAGTGCTGGGCCGGCGTGCCGATGCGGTCGCCGACTTCCGCAAGGCGCAATCGATCGACTCGACCGACCGGGTCAGCAAGCAACAGCTCCGCGTGCTCGGCTTCTGACAGCATGCCGCGAAGCCGCCTCAAGCCAGAATGTAAGTCGAGTGTAGCTTCGAGGAGGTTGGAATGCGTGGCCTCCGGCGATCTTGGCTACCGCTTGGCTGGCTTCGCGTTCAACGGGACATTCAGCTTTATCGAACGAAAACCCTGTCTTCCCGTGCGTATCTCCGTCCGCTGACAGATAGTTTACTCGATTACCTCATCCGCACCGCTAACAACCGAAGGCGAGAACTCGTAACCCAGGAATTTGGCGGCCTTCAGATTGATAACGAGCTCCAGCTTGGTGACGAGCTGGACCGGAAGATCGGAAGGTTTCTCGCCCAACAGGATCCGTCCGGCATAGACTCCCGCGCGTCGGTGCGATTGCATAAAATCTCCGCCATAGCTCATCAAACCGCCAGCCAGGGGAAAGTCTCGCGTTTGCGTAATTGCGGGCACGCGAAATTTCATCGCGAGATCGGCCAATCGTCGGCTGCGAAACGCGAAGTAGGGGTCAGAGGTGAAAACAAGTCCACCTGCCGGCTCCCCGATCATCGAAGCGAACACAGATTCAAATTCATCTTCCTTGCTCGCATTCAGGATCTGCAGGTGGATCCCCAGGGTTTCGGCAGCCGAACGAAGCTTCTTCAATTGTGAATTTGCGGTCGGACTTGTTGGGTTGGCGACGACCGCAATTTTACTTCCTGTCGGCAGAAATTCGTGCATCAGCTCGAGCCGTTTCGGCGACACGTCGACGCTCAGGCTCGAAACTCCCGTGATATTGCCACCTGGCCGCGACAAGCTGTCCACCACGCCTAGCTGGACGGGGTCGCCGCCCATTTCAAATACGATGGTCTTGGCCGTGCCGGCAGCTTTGGCGGCGAGCGCCACGGGAGCTCCCCCGGGCGCAACAACGACATCTACATTCCGAGAGGCCAGTTCGGCAGCAAGGCCGGGCAATCTGGCATATTGTCCGTTGGCCCATTGATAGTCGATCGTCACATTGCGGCCCTCGACAAAGCCAGCTTCGCCAAGTCCCTCGTGGAAGGCCTTAAGTCGACTGGCAAACAGCTCCGGTGATTCCGCGCAAAGATATCCGATGACCGGCAGGGACCTGATCTGCGCATACGAGGAGGTCGTCCACGTAGCAGCGCCTGCCATCAATAAGAGGAAGTCACGCCGCCTGCCGCGTCCGTGAGGCGTCGCTGATCGAGGGCTCGTGTACCTCATCTATCAACCTGCTGCCATCTGCCACTTGCTCGATCATATCGCATGATGCTCAACAAGTCGCCACGGGACTGCGTCAAGAGATTGCGTCAAGCATCCGCAGGTCAGCATCGCTGGTGCGGAATAAAGGAAATTCCGAATACCGGAATTGCTTCGTCAAAGCCCTTGATTCGGCGCCCCCCAAGATCTTCCAGGGGGCGCTTGCCATCGACGCCCGCGGCAAGTTCGGCGTCCAGCAAGATTTCCCGGTCTGCGGCAGATGCGCACAGGCGGGCCGCGAGATTCACAACACTGCCGATCGCCGTGTAGTCGAGCCGATCCTCGTAACCAATCCGGCCGACAGTTGCCGGTCCGCTGGCGAGACCGACTCCGAAGCCAACGTGGTAGCCCCGCGAGCGCCAGTCGGCGATCAGTGCTTGCACGCGCTTCTGCATTTCGATCGCAAGATCGACGGCCCTTAATGCTGGTTCTTGCACCGGAACGGGCGCATTCACCAGAACCATGAGGCCGTCGCCGGAGAAACTGATGAGCGTTGCCTCGAACTGCGCAATAACCCTGCCGAGGATCTCATAGTATTCTGACAGCACACTCATGACTTCCTCAGGTGCAACGCCTGCAGAAAATGCGGTGAAGCCTCGCAAATCGCAGAATACAACGACGACGTTCGTACGGCGGCCGTCCAACACGCTTTCGTCGCCGGCCCGCTCGACCAGATCGGCGACCTGGGGCGCGAGGAATCGCTTCAGCCTTGCTATGCGCTCCTGGTGCTGCTGCGCGAGCCCCAACTCGGCAGCCATCCGGTTAAAACTATTGGCGAGACGCTCAAATTCATCTCCAGTCTGGATGGAAATGCGGTGGTCGAAGGATCCCGCACCGATACGTTCCGTCCCTTCCTCAAGGAGCCTTATCGGCTCCGTCATCCGGTGCGCCAATGCATAGGCGAGAAAGCCTGCGAATATTGTGCTGATTGCGAGAAGCATTGCGGTCCGCCACAGGGCCGCATAGATCGGCGCATAAGCTTCGGCCAAGGGCTGTTCCGCCACTACCGTCCAATCGGGACCCTGTACGGGAGCTGCGCTGGCTGCAACGCCATGTCCATGTGCATCTCGGATCGTTGCGAAACCTGCACTCGGACCGATCGCGTCGCGTACGGCACGAAACGGCTTCGAAGTTGCTTCTTCCGCCCCGCGGAGGACGAGGCTGAGGTCGGGATGGGCAATGAGGCGGCCCGGCCGGTCCAGGACGAAGGCGATACCGGTCTTGCCCACCTTGATCGCCGATATCACATCCCAAATCAGCTTCAGATTGACCTCGGCGATGACAGCCCCAACGGCAAGTCGATTACCCGCGATCGCAACCGTCAGATATGGTTCCGAGCCTCGGTTGTAGCTTATGTCGCTAAACCAGACCTGGGTCGCACGGGCGCCGGCTAATGCAGGATCGTTTGATCGGTCCGTACGACTTTCAATGCGATTGAGGCCGATCCGCGAGACATGGAGACGCTCTAAACCCTTGTTGTCGATGAGCGTCAGACTAACGATGGCAGGCGCCTGCCGAAGCAGGCGCAACGCGTCAGTCCGCCGCCGCTCGTCCGGCTCGTCGGTCCATGGAAGCTGGACCAGCCAGCCAAGTTGGTTTGTGATACCATAGATGAAATCATGGATCTCGGCGGCAGCCGACGTCGCTTGCACGCCAAGTAACTGGTCGAGCCTCGCGCGCTGGTCGCGATAGCCGAACCAGGCTTCAATAACGCCGTTGATCGCGAGTGGAATCGCGACAGCCATGAACAGCGCGAGCAAGTACTTCTGGAAAAGGCCGCGAAACCGATATTGGGCAATCATGCTCCAGTACCCGTACAATCACACCGATAAAATAATAGGCCGATAGTATCACGTTGCTCCACTCTCCGGTGTCCTGGATCCAGACGCCGACGGCGCCACTTGAGATGCGAACTCTCCGCGAGCGGGAGAGGCGCAGCGGGTGGCCGCCCTGCCGACTGAACATGACTTCCACCCGCCCAAGCAAAAAGGCCGCCGGAAACCGGCGGCCTTTGCATTCTGGATACACGAAAACCTATTCCGCCGCCTGCTTGCGCGGCGGGTCGAGCGCGCCGGAATCGTGGATTTCGGCGACCTGGTGGTCGGAGAAGCCGAGCACCTGGCGCAGGATCTCGTCGGTATGCTCGCCGAGGAGGGGCGAGCGGGTCACCTCGCTCGGTGAGTCCGACAGCTTGATCGGATTGCCGACCGACAGATACTTGCCGCGGGTCGGGTGATCGACCTCGACCACGGTGCCGGTGGCGCGCAGCGACTGGTCTTCCGCCAATTCCTTCATCGACAGGATCGGGCCGCAGGGGATGTCGTCCTTGTTGAGGATCTCCATCGCCTCGAATTTTGTCTTGGTCATCGTCCATTGCTCGATGCGGGCGAAGATCTCGTTTAGCCGCGGCAGCCGGGCCGCCGGCTTGGCGTAATCCGGATGGGTCTTCCAGCCGGGCTCGCCGATCACGTCGCAGATCTTCTCCCAGACCGGCGCCTGAGTGATGAAATAGATATAGGCGTTCGGGTCGGTCTCCCAGCCCTTGCACTTCAGGATGCGGCCGGGCTGGCCGCCGCCGGAATCGTTGCCGGCGCGCGGCACGGCATCGCCGAACGGAATGCCTTCGCCGTACTGGCTGTATTCCTTGAGCGGACCATGGGCGAGGCGCTGCTGGTCGCGCAACTTGACGCGGGCAAGATTCAACACGCCGTCCTGCATCGCGGCGGTGACTTTCTGGCCCTTGCCGGTATGGGTGCGCTGATAAAGCGCAGTGACGATGCCGAGCGCCAGATGCAGGCCGGTGCCGCTGTCGCCGATCTGCGCGCCGGTGACGAGCGGCAGCCCGTCGCGAAAGCCGGTGGTCGAGGCCGCGCCGCCGGTGCACTGCGCGACATTCTCATAGACCTTGCAGTCTTCGTAGGGGCCGGGGCCAAAGCCCTTGATCGAGGCCACGATCATTTTCGGGTTGATGGCGTGGATCTTCTCCCAGGGAAAGCCCATGCGGTCGAGTACGCCGGGGCCGAAGTTTTCCACCAGCACATCGCAACTCTTGATCAGCGCGGTGAGGACTTCCTTGCCCTTCGGGTTCTTGGTGTCGAGCGTGATCGAACGCTTGTTGTGGTTGAGCATGGTGAAATACAGGCTGTCCACATTGGGGATGTCCTGCAACTGACCGCGGGTGATGTCGCCGACGCCGGGGCGCTCGACCTTGATCACGTCGGCGCCGAACCACGCCAGCAATTGCGTGCAGGTCGGGCCCGACTGAACGTGGGTGAAATCGAGAATACGAACGCCCGTAAGCGCCTTTGTCATCGTCTTTGCTCCGTACTGTATCTGCGCTGCGTGTGCAGGATGAATGGGTTGAAGGCGGTTATTTCTTCTTCAAAACGCTTTGCGGGTTGAGGTTGCCGATGCGGCCGCTCTCCGAACCGGCGGCTGGATCGATCACGGCGTTGATCAGTGTCGGCTTGCCGGAATCCATCGCCTCGTTGACGGCGCGCTTCAATTCGTCGGGCGAGGTGGCGTTGACGCCGACGCCGCCGAAGGCTTCCATCATCTTGTCGTAGCGCGCGCCCTTGACGAACACGGTCGTGGCGGGATCGGAATTGGCGTTGTTGACGTCGGTGCCGCGATAGATGCCGTCATTGTTGAAGATGACGACACAGATCGGAAGGTTGTAGCGGCAGATCGTCTCGACCTCCATGCCGGAGAAGCCGAACGCGCTGTCGCCTTCCACCGCGAGCACGGGGTTGCCGGTCTCGAGCGCAGCCGCGATCGCCTGGCCCATGCCGATGCCCATCACGCCCCAGGTGCCGACGTCGAGGCGCTTGCGCGGCTTGTACATGTCGATGACGCCGCGGGCGAGGTCGAGCGTGTTGGCGCCTTCATTGACGAGGATGGCGTCGGGACGCTCCTTGATGACGTTCTTCAAGACGCCGAGCGCGCCGTGATAATCCATCGGCGACTTGTTGTTCATCAGCTTCGGCGCCATCTTGGCGACGTTGTCCTCGCGCTTCGACTGCACTGCCTTGGTCCAGTCGGCGGGTGGGGCGGTCCAGCCGGAACTCATGGCTTGAACAAAGGCGGAGACGCAGGAGCCGATATCGCCGACCACGGGGGCGACAATCTCGACGTTCGAATCCATTTCCTTCGGCTCGATGTCGACCTGGATGAATTTCTTCGGCGCTTCGCCCCAGGTCTTGCCCTTGCCGTGCGACAACAGCCAATTGAGCCGCGCGCCGATCAGCATCACGACGTCGGATTCTTTGAGCACCGTGGAGCGAGCCGCGCCGGCGCATTGCGGATGGGTGTCGGGCAAGAGGCCCTTAGCCATGCTCATCGGCAGGAAGGGCACGCCACTCTTCTCGACGAAGTTTTTGATTTCCTCGTCGGCCTGCGCATAGGCCGCGCCCTTGCCGAGGATGATAAGCGGGCGTTTCGCGCTCTTCAGCACGTCGAGCGCACGCTTGACCGCGGCGGGGGAGGGGATCTGCGCCGGAGCCGCATCGATCACCTTCACCAGCGACCGCTGGCCGGCGTCGGCATTCATTACCTGACCAAAAAGCTTGGCCGGCAGATCGAGATAGACGCCGCCCGGACGCCCCGAGACGGCGGCACGGATCGCGCGGGCAAGACCGATGCCGATGTCCTGGGCGTGCAGCACGCGATAGGCCGCCTTGCACAGCGGCTTGGCGATCGCGAGCTGATCCATTTCTTCGTAATCGCCCTGCTGGAGGTCGACGATCTCGCGCTCGGAGGAGCCGGAGATCAGGATCATCGGATAGCAGTTGGTGGTGGCGTGGGCGAGCGCGGTGAGACCGTTCAGGAAGCCGGGTGCCGAGACGGTGAGACACACGCCGGGCTTCTTGGTGAGAAAGCCGGCGATACCCGCGGCATAGCCGGCGTTCTGCTCGTGACGGAAGGAGATCACGCGAATACCGGCGGCCTGCGCCATGCGGCCCAAATCCGTGATCGGGATGCCCGGCACATTATAGATGGTGTTGATGCCGTTGAGCTTGAGCGCATCGATGACGAGATGAAAGCCATCGGTCAGCTCTTGCTCGGTGCCCGGTGCTTCGGACTTGGTCGCGGTATTCAGCATGGGCTTCATCTCCCTGATCCCTGATCGTTAGTTTCGGACGATTTTTGGTCGTCTTCTGGTGCGAAGGTGGTCTTTAAGTAAAAAGTTCCTGCCCGTGCGCCTCGACGTAGGCGGCAAGGCCCAGCGTGTGGTCGCGCGCGCGCTTCTCGGCAAGTTCCGTGTCGCGCGCCTCCAGCGCTTCGATGATGGCGAGATGCTCGGGCAGCGAGGTCGCAGTGCGGTCCTTCCGCCCGATGGTCAGTTGCCGGTAGCCGCGCACATGCAGCAGCAGGTCGTTGGTCAAATCGACCAGCACCGGCGATTCCGAAAGCGAGATCAGCGCCTGATGGAACGCAATGTTGGCCTTGGAGTATTCCTCGACATGATCCTGCGGCAGCCGGTCCTTGCCAAAATCCTTGAAGAAGTCGCGCAGCGCCGTGATGTCCTTCTTGCGCGCCGTCGTCGTGATCAGGCGCGCGGCCATGCTCTCGAGCGCAGCCCAGGCGCGGATCATGTCGACGATCTCGGCCTTGGTGCGGCGGACCACGACGATGCCGCGACGCGGCACGGTTTTGACGAAGCCATCCTGTTCAAGCATCGCGATGGCTTCGCGAATAGGGGTGCGGCTGACGCCGAGGCGCTCGGACAATGCGCGCTCGTCGAGCATCACCGGCTCGGGCGTCGCGTAGATGTCCATCTTGAGAATAGCTTCCTTCAAGGCCTCGTAGGCCTTGTTCTTGAAGCTCGTCTCCGGCGCGATCCGGACGATTGCGATATCTGCCTCAGCCATAACTGGCGGCGCCTTGGTTTCTCTAGGTGCGGGCACGACTCGTCTCCTCCCTGTTGGAGACGTCTTCTTAGCAGAAGAAATACCCGAAGTTTTTGGCATACCAAATACCAGAATGTCAAGATGCCCGTGTTTTCGCTGATTCTGCGCGATAGTTTGTCTTGACAATCTAATCTCTGGCATACCAAATGCCATAAAACTAGCCCCAGGAGGAAGCCAATGTCAAATTCTGCAGATGCGGCCCGCAAGATCGCCGAGCCCAACGCCCAACAGGCTGTCCGCCGGGTGCTCGATACGGTGAAAGCTGAGAAGCGCACCAGCCTCACGGCACCGGAAGGCAAAGTGGTGTGCGATGCCTATGGCATCCCGGTTCCGAAGGAGGGGCTGGCGAAATCGGCCGCTGACGCATCCAAGATCGCATCCAGCATGGGCTTCCCGGTGGTGATGAAGATCGTCTCGCCGGACATTCTCCACAAGACCGAAGCCGGCGGCGTCGTGGTCGGCGTCAAGACGGCGGCTGAGGCCGAGAAGGCCTATGAGACCATTCTCGCCAACGCGAAGAAGTACAAGGCTGACGCCAAGATCGAGGGTATCCAGGTCCAGCAGATGCTGGCCGGCGGCACCGAGGTGATTGTCGGCTCCATCACCGACGGCTCGTTCGGCAAGCTGGTGGCGTTTGGCCTGGGCGGCGTGCTGGTCGAAGTACTGAAGGACATCACCTTCCGCCTCGCGCCTGCCACCAAGGAAGATGCCCTGTCGATGCTCGACGGCATCCAGGCCCACGACATGCTAAAGGGCGTGCGCGGCGGCGATCCGGTCAGCCGCGAAGCGCTGGCGGACGTCATCGTCAAAGTGTCGCAGCTCGTCAGCGACTTCCCCGAAATAATCGAACTCGACCTCAACCCGGTGTTCGCGACCAAGAAGGACGCGATCGCTGCCGACGTGCGCATCGTCGTCGATTTCGATTACAAGCCCCGTCCGGCGCCGCGCCCGACCGAGGAAATCGTGGCGGCCATGAACCGCATCATGCAGCCGAAAGCGGTCGCCGTGATCGGCGCCTCCGCCGAGGACGGCAAGATCGGCAATTCCGTGATGAAGAACCTGATCAACGGCGGCTACAAGGGCGAGATCTATCCGATCCACCCGAAGGCGGCCGATATTCTCGGCTACAAGGCCTACAAGAGCGTCAAGGACGTGCCCGGCGTGATCGACACCGCGGTGTTTGCGATCCCCGCAAAGTTCGTCGCCGGCGCGCTGGCCGAATGTGGCGAGAAGAAAATCCCGGGTGCCGTGCTGATTCCGTCGGGCTTTGCCGAAGCTGGCGCGCCTGAATTGCAGGCCGAGATCGTCGAGGTCGGCAAGAAGTACAACATCCGCCTGATGGGCCCGAACATCTACGGCTTCTACTATACCTGGTCCAACCTCTGCGCCACGTTCTGCACCGCCTACGACGTCAAGGGCCATGCGGCCTTGTCGTCGCAGTCCGGCGGCATCGGCATGGCGATCATCGGTTTCTCGCGCTCGGCGAAAATGGGGGTGTCGGCGATCGTCGGCCTCGGCAACAAGTCCGACATCGACGAGGACGATCTGCTGGCGTTCTTCGAGCAGGACCCCAACACCAACCTGATCGCCCAGCACTGCGAAGACCTAAAAGACGGCCGTGCCTTTGCGGAAGCCGCCAAGCGCGTCTCCAAGAAGAAGCCGGTGGTGGTGCTGAAGGCGGGCCGCACGTCGGCTGGTGCGAAGGCGGCTTCGTCGCACACCGGCGCGCTCGCCGGCAACGACAAGATCTATGAGGACGTGTTCAAGCAGTCGGGCGTGATCCGCGCCCGGTCCTTGCGGCAATTGCTCGAATTCGCGCGCGGGGTGCCGGTGCTGCCGACGCCGAAGGGCGAGAACGTGCTGATCATCACCGGGGCCGGCGGCTCGGGCGTGCTGCTGTCGGATTCCTGTGTGGATAACGGCCTGTCGCTCATGTCGATGCCGCCGGATCTCGACGCCGCGTTCCGTAAGTTCATCCCGCCGTTCGGCGCGGCTGGAAATCCTGTGGATATCACCGGCGGCGAGCCGCCGATCACCTACATCAACACGGTCAAGCTCGGCCTGTCGGACGAGCGCATCCATTCGCTGATCCTCGGCTACTGGCACACGATCGTCACCCCGCCGATGGTGTTCGCCCGCAACATGGTCGAGGTGAAGAAGGAGATGGAGGCCAAGGGCTTCGTGAAGCCGATCGTCGCTTCGCTCGCCGGCGACGTCGAGGTCGAGGAAGCCGCCGAATATCTCTATCAGAACGGCATTCCGGCCTATGCCTATTCGACCGAATTGCCGGTCGAGGTGCTGGGCGCCAAGTACAAATGGGCGCGCGGCGCGGGCCTGCTCTGAGATCGCTTGCGAACCTCTCCCCGCGTGCGGGGAGAGGTCGGATCGCATCGCAGATGCGATCCGGGTGAGGGGGGGTCTCCGCGTACTCACCTCTTTCGAATTTGCCGAGGCAGCCCCTCACCCCGACCCTCTCCCCGTGAAGAACGGGGAGGGGAGCGCGCCAGCGCTTTTGTCTAACGGACGGATGCAGGTCGCGATGAGAAAAGACGTGATCCGGCGCAAGGCGACCGAACCCCGATCCACCGCGGAGCAGGACACCGAGGCGCGCGACGGCGGCGTCCAGTCGGTCGATCGCGCGCTGTCGATCATCGAGACACTGGCGGAAGACGACGAAGGCTATCGCCTCAGCGATCTCGCCATCCGCACCGGGCTTTCGACGTCGACCGTGCATCGCCTGCTCGGGACGCTGGAAAGCCGCCGCTTCGTGCAGTTCGACCGCACCGAATCGAAATGGCATGTCGGCGCGCGCGCCTTCACGGTGGGCGCAACTTTCGCCCGCCGCCGCAATTTCACGGCGCAGGCGATGCCATACTTGCGCAAGCTGCGCGACCTGACGCGGGAAACCGCCAATCTCGCCGTCGTCGATGACGAGTTCATCATCGTGCTGACCCGGATGGAAAGCCGCGAGATCATGCGTTCGCTGACCAAGGTCGGCGGCCGCGTCGCGATGGTCGCCTCCGGCGTCGGCAAGGCGGTGCTCGCGACCTATTCGAACGAGGACGTCAGCGCCATCATCCAGCATCACGGCATGCCGCGGCTGACGGAAAAGTCGATCATACGACCGAGCGATTTGTTCAAGGAACTCGAAAAAATCCGCCGCCAGGGTTTTGCTGTTGACGACGAGGAGGCCTGCATGGGCCTGCGCTGCATCGCCGCCGTCATCTATAACGACTGCGCCGAGCCGCTGGCTGCCATTTCAGTCTCGGGCATGACGGGCCGACTGACGGATGAGCGCCTGCCGATGTTGGGGCGGACGGTGCGGGAGGTGGCGGCTGAGCTGACGGTAGCACTGGGCGGCGTGATGCCGGAGGCAAAGGCCGGCTGAGCGTTGACCGCGAGTGGCGCAGCCACAAGCAATCCATGGCCGCATGGCACGACTCCGCTTTTGATACAGAGCCGCCACTTGGCCGAAATATCCGGTCCGCTAGACTGTCCTCCAACGGAAACAAGATCCGGGAGGAAGCATGGCGCGCAGAATCGCGATCGTCGGAGCGGGCGCCGTTGGCGGCTATGTCGGTGCGCATATGGCGCAGGCGGGGGAGGACGTCACCTTCATCGATCCCTGGCCCGAGCATGTCGAGCTAATGCGAAAGCATGGGGTGCGCGTCACCCACGCGATGGATGTCGCGGAATTCTCGGTGCCGGTGCGCGCGCTGCATGTCACCGATGCGCAGCAGCTCGCCAAGGAGAAGCCGGTCGACGTCGCCTTCATTTGCATGAAGTCCTACGACACGGCCTGGGCCACCATGCTGATCCAGCAATATCTGGCGGGCGACGGCTATGTCGTGTCGCTGCAGAACTGCATGAACGAGGAGACGATTGCCGGCATTGTCGGCTGGGGCAAGACGCTGGGCTGCATCGCCAGCAGCATCACGGTGAATCTGCCGGAGCCCGGCCGTATCCACCGCGGCGCGGGCAAGGGCGGGGCGGCACACACCGTGTTTCGCGCCGGCGAGGTGCACGGCCGTATCACGCCGCGGATCGAAGAGGTCCGCCGGCTGGTCGGCTATTCGGACAGCGCCAAGGTGACGGAGAACCTGTGGGGCGAGCGCTGGTCGAAACTGGTCGCCAACGTCATGGGCAATGGGCTCTCTGCCTGTACCGGGTTGCCGGGCGGAGAGGTGTTGCAGAGCGAGCCGCTGCGCCGGTTCTCCACCCGGCTCGGCAGCGAGGCGATCCGCATCGGACAGGCGCACGGCTATCAACTGGAAGAGATATTGCACCTGCCGCCGGAGACGATCGCGCGGGCCGGCGAGGGCGATGAGACGGCGATGCGCGCCTGCGACGAGCAGCGTTTCAAGGACAGCAAACGCACCTCTTCGCAGCAACGTCCCTCGATGGGGCAGGACATGCAGAAGGGTAGGCGCACGGAGATCGAATTCCTCAACGGTCTTGTGGTGCGCGAAGGCGAGAAGCTCGGACTGCCGTGTGCGGCAAATGCCGCGCTGACCGATATCGTCAAGCGCGTGGAGCGCGGAGAGCTCAGCCCCGATCCGCGACACATCACGGAGCTGCGGCTGAATTGAAGACGGCTATGTGGCAAGTTCGACGCGACGACCTATCCACCGTCATGCGAGGAGCAAGCGACGAAGCAATCCATGTTTCGCGTGCGCGGAGAGATGGATTGCTTCGCCTCGCTCGCAATGACGATTTTTGGTTTCCATTGAATAGCCGGACCAACCGACTGATTTATCTCGGCTTTCTCTGGCGGCTCCCACGCTGCGGGAAATAAAATCGCCCGCGTTGAGATCGCCTCTCGCCGTCAGCCAAGATCGCCGCCAGAGCCAACCCAGTTTGAGCGAGGCGCGATATGGCGAAGATGCGAGCGGTCGATGCGGCGGTGCGGATTCTGGAAAGGGAAGGGGTCAGCGTCGCCTTCGGCGTTCCGGGTGCTGCGATCAATCCGCTCTACTCCGCGCTGAAGAAGCGCGGCTCGATCGGCCACATCCTGGCGCGTCATGTCGAGGGCGCTTCACATATGGCCGAGGGCTATACCCGCGCCAGGGCCGGCAATATCGGCGTTTGTATCGGCACGTCGGGGCCGGCCGGCACCGACATGATCACCGGACTGTACTCCGCGATCGCGGATTCGATTCCGATCCTCTGCATCACCGGGCAGGCGCCGCGCGCGCGACTCTACAAGGAAGATTTTCAGGCGATCGATATCGAATCGATTGCCAAGCCGGTGACGAAATGGGCGGTCACCGTGCGTGAGCCGGCGCTGGTGCCGCGGGTGTTCAGCCAGGCGTTCCATATCATGCGTTCCGGGCGCCCGGGCCCGGTTCTGATCGATTTGCCGCTTGACGTGCAGCTTGCCGAGATCGAGTTCGACGACGAGACCTACGAGCCGCTTCCGGTCTACAAGCCCGCGGCGACGCGCAAGCAGATCGAGAAGGCGCTTGGGATGCTCAACGCCGCGGAGCGGCCGCTGATCGTGGCGGGCGGCGGCGTCATCAACGCCGACGCGTCCGACCTGCTGGTGGCGTTCGCCGAGACGGTCAACGTTCCCGTGGTTCCGACCTTGATGGGGTGGGGCGCCATCCCCGACGATCACGTGCTGATGGCAGGCATGGTGGGCTTGCAGACCAGCCACCGCTACGGCAACGCGACCATGCTGCAATCCGACTTCGTGCTCGGGATCGGCAATCGCTGGGCCAACCGGCACACCGGCTCGGTCGAGACCTACACCAAGGGCCGCAAGTTCGTGCATGTCGACATCGAGCCGACGCAGATCGGGCGGGTTTTCAATCCGGATTTCGGCATTGTCTCCGACGCCAAGGCGGCACTGGAATTGTTCGTCACGGTCGCCAAGGAGTGGCGCAAGGCCGGCAAACTGAAGGAGAGGCAGGCGTGGCCGGCGGCGTGCCAGGACCGCAAGCGCACGATGCTACGCAAGAGCCATTTCGACGACATGCCGATCAAGCCGCAGCGCGTCTATGAAGAGATGAACAGGGCGTTCGGACGCGACACCTGTTACGTCAGCGTGATCGGCCTGTCGCAGATCGCTGGCGCGCAGTTTTTGGGCGTCTACGGCCCCCGCAACTGGATCAATGCGGGGCAGGCCGGTCCGCTCGGCTGGACGCTGCCGGCGGCACTTGGCGTCCGCGCGGCCGATCCGAACCGCGAGATCGTTGCGCTGTCGGGCGACTATGATTTCCAGTTTCTGATCGAAGAGCTCGCGGTCGGCGCCCAGTTCAAGCTGCCCTACATCCACGTCGTCGTGAACAACTCCTATCTCGGGCTGATCCGCCAGGCGCAGCGCGGCTTTGACATGGATTACCATGTCCAGCTTTCCTTCGAGAACATCAACGCGCCCGAGATCGGGGTCTATGGCGTCGACCATGTCGCTGTCGCCGAGGGGCTTGGCTGCAAGGCTATCCGCGTCACCGATCCGAACCACGCGCAGGCGGCGTTCGCCACCGCGCGCGAATGGATGGAAGAGTTCAAGGTGCCGGTTGTGGTCGAGTTCATTCTCGAGCGGGTCACCAACATCTCGATGGGCACTGAGATCGACAACGTCATCGAATTCGAGGAGGTGCTCGATCTGCCGCTGGACGACACGCCGGCCAAGTCGAGCGCGCCGCAATCCGGCAAGCTGTTGCCGGCATAAGGGGAGAATCTGATCGTGCCGAAATTTGCCGCCAATCTCACCATGCTGTTCGGCGAGCAGCCGTTCCTCGACCGCTTCGCCGCTGCCAAGGCCGCCGGTTTCAACGGGGTCGAATATCTGTTCCCGTATGATTTCGACAAGACCGAGCTGCGCGAGCAATTGCACCAGCACGGCCTGACCCAGGTGCTGCACAATCTGCCCGCGGGCAATTGGGCCGCCGGCGAGCGCGGCATCGCCATCCTGCCCGACCGCGTCGACGAATTTCGTGACGGCGTCGGCCGCGCCATCGATTACGCAAAAGCGCTCGATTGCCGTCAGCTCAACTGCCTGGTCGGCATCGCGCCCGAAGGCGCCGATGCGACCGATCTCAACGAGACATTGATCGGCAATCTGCGCTTCGCAGCCGGTGCGCTCGCGAAGGAGCAGATCAGGCTCCTGATCGAACCGATCAACACGATCGATATTCCCGGCTTCTTCATGAACAAGACTGCGCAGGCGCTTCAAATCATTTCGGAGGTGCGCTCGAGCAATCTGTTCGTGCAGTATGACATCTACCACATGCAGGTGATGGAAGGTGATCTTGCGCGCACCCTGCAAAAGCATCTGCCGCGCATCGCCCATGTGCAGCTCGCCGACAATCCCGGCCGCAATGAGCCGGGGACGGGCGAGATCAACTATCCCTTCCTGTTCCGCCATCTCGACGCTATTGGTTATCGCGGCTGGATCGGCTGCGAATACAAGCCGAGGACGACGACGCTCGAGGGCCTCGGTTGGCACGCCGCGCTGACGGCCGATACCTGAAACAAGAAACAAATTAGGGGAGTTGAAATGATCGATATCGGCTTTATCGGCCTCGGCACCATGGGGCGTCCGATGGCGGGTCATCTTCAGGCTGCCGGCCACCGCCTGTTCCTGCATGACGTCGGGCCGATCGCACCGGAGCTGGTCGCGGCCGGCGGCGTGGTCTGCAAATCGGGCAAGGAGGTCGCCGAGCAGTCCGACGTCGTGATCATCATGGTGCCGGATACGCCGCATGTGGAGGCGGTGCTGTTCGGCCCGGGCGGTGTCGCCGAGGGGCTATCCAAGGGGCAGATCGTCGTCGACATGAGTTCGATCTCGCCGCTCGCCACCAAGGAGTTTGCCAAGAAGGTCGAGGCGCTCGGCGCCGACTATCTCGACGCGCCGGTTTCCGGCGGCGAGGTGGGCGCCAAGGCGGCGAGCCTGACCATCATGGTCGGCGGACCGGAACGCGCGTTCAACGCCGTGAAGCCAGTGTTCGACAAGATGGGCAAGAACGTTACCCTGGTCGGCGGCAATGGCGACGGCCAGACCACCAAGGTCGCCAACCAGATCATCGTGGCGCTGACTATCGAGGCGGTCGGCGAGGCACTGTTGTTTGCATCGAAAGCCGGTGCGGATCCGGCACTGGTGCGCAAGGCGCTGATGGGCGGCTTTGCATCGTCGCGAATTCTCGAGGTGCATGGCGAGCGCATGGTGAAGCGCAATTTCGAACCGGGCTTTCGCATCGAGCTGCACCAGAAGGATCTCAATTTGGCGCTGGAGGGCGCGCGTGCGCTCGGCATTTCGCTACCCAGCACGGCGGTCGCCCAGCAATTGTTCTCTTCCTGCGCTGCCCATGGCGGCAAGGCGTGGGATCACTCAGGCATGGTGCGCGCGCTCGAAATGATGGCAAGCCACGACATCGCTAAAGCCTGATCTCTGGTTACTCCCTGACTGGAACCCCGCGTCGAAGCTTCGACGCGGGCTTTTTCTGCTGGCAATGGAACCGGAACTTTCCTGCGCGCCCGGTGGTTGAGATGCATCATCGATTTACTGGAGGATGCAATGAATAATCGTTTGGCCATTTCTGTGCTTGCCGCCTCGCTGCTGATGTCGGGCGCAGCCTTTGCTCAATCGACCACCGCGCAGGGTGCGGCGGAAGGCGCCGCGCGGGGCGGTGAAGCCGCAGGTCCGGTCGGCGCGATCGTCGGCGGCACCGTGGGCGCCGCGGTCGGGGCGGCCGTTGAAATTCCGAACGCCGTGATAAATTCGGTCCCGCGCGACCACTCTGTCGTAGTTCGTGAACGGGTGGTGGTGGGAGAGCCGCTGCCGCCGAGCGTTGAACTGCGTGCGGTGCCGCAATACACCGAATACCGCTATGCGGTCGTCAATGATCGCCGCGTGATCGTGGAGCCGCGCACGCGCAGGGTCGTCAGGATCCTCGACTAACGGGTGCGGTTTACCGAACAATCCTCGCGGGTCATGGGCCCGCGGGGATTTTTCCTGTCACGATGGGCTATGGCGTCGATCGTCTGATCTTCCAGTCGAGCGCTGCAGCAAGCGCAAGACCAAGGGATGCCGCCAGCGCGTCGACCACAAAGTCTTCCAACCGTGCGTGCCGGCCGGGCGCCCAGAATTGCAGAATTTCGATCAGGCCGGTGAAGGCAATGACGAAGGTCGCCGTGCGTGACCGGTTGCGCGTGTAGGCTAGCCCGAAGGCGATCCCGAGCAGCACGAAGGCAAGCGCGTGCTCGCCGTTCTGTCCCAGGTTTAGGTGAGGCCGCTGTCCCGCCGGCCCGAGCGTCGCGAAGGCAATGGCGGCGGCAAGGCCCAAGGCGATAAGTCGAAGGATGATCGTCATCGGCACTGCATAGCACAAATTCTGCGCTGGCCATCCCATGCAGGCGGAACTGCGGGCGTCTGTGGTTAATTGGCCAGCCGCGTCATTCCGGGGCGCCCGCAGGGCGAACTCAAGGGCGCCTCTGCGCCCTGAGAATCTCGAGATTCAGGGTTCGATGCTTCGCATCGCCCCGAAATGACGGTTGCGGGCTTCAGAGCAGCTCCCGTACGCCCATACCGTGCATGAAGCGCTCCCGGATCTGCACGGGATCGCGACGGGTGGTTCCGACGCCCGGCTTGTCGTCGATGCGGACGCCGATCAGCGTCGGGCCAGCGGCCGACAGGGACTCCTCGATCAGGCGCTCGAAATCCTCTTCGTCGGCGGCCCAACTGCTGTTGGTGAGCCCGCTTGCAACCGCAATGGCGACGATGTCGGCGACGGCGGCGGCTGGCGTCGGCTGCGCGCCGGTGATCTGGTAGATGCCGTTGTCCATCACCACCATGGTGAGGTTTTTCGGGGCCAGCGTCGCGATCGTCGTCAGTGAACCCAGTTGCATCAGCAGCGAGCCGTCGCCCTCCAGCGCGAACACGGGCCGGTCCGGTTGCGCCAGCGCAACGCCGAGTGCGATCGGGAAGGCGAGGCCCATGCTGCCGAGCATGTAGAAATTCTGCGGCCGGTGGCCGGCGGCCCAGAGGTCGAAATTGGTATTGCCGATGCCGCCGATCACGGCTTCCTCGTTCTTCAGCTTCGCGATCAGCCGCGAGGTGAGATCGAAGCGGTTCATGACTTTGGTGTTGCGGGCGGGGCTATCGCTGTTCATGGCAACGCTCACTTGTCAAACACCTTGCCGCCGGTCAGCAGCGGCGAAAGGATCAGGGCCACCGGCGCCTGCGTGGTGACGGCCTGCTTGATGGAGCGGTCGACGATGAACTCGAACTCGTCGAGCCGTGTCGCGGTGTGGTGCTCCATCGCCAGCGAATCCAGCACAGGACGCATGGTGCGGCATACCAGCGACTGGCCATAGTTGAACTCGCCGAGCGTGCCGCGCTCGGAGACGAACATGATCAGCGGGATCTGGTAGGGGATCGCCAGCGACGCCAGCACATTCGCCAGCGTGGCAAACCCTGATGTCTGCATCAGCACCGCACCGCGCATGCCGCCCATCCAGGCGCCGGCGACGATGCCGACCGCTTCCTCCTCTCGGGCGGCGGGGAATGTCGTGAAAAACGGGTCGGCGTGCAGGCTCTTGATCAGCGGCGTCAGCACGCGGTCAGGCACGTAGGGGATCAGTCGGACATCGTTACGTTTGAGAGTCTGCAGCACGATGCCGTGCCAGCTCCTTTCGGAAGTGCTTTTCTCGGAAGTACCTGGCGAGGTTAGTTCCTCTGCAACCGCCATTTTGGTCTCCCTTTGCCGCGCCATTTTTTGCCGGCGTTCATCCTTGGAGCGGCGAAACTTGACGCCGTGAGCGGGATTGTCAACATGTTCCGATCGTATCCGGCTCTGCGCTTCGCGCCGCTACTGCTGGCATACGACGATGTGAGATAAGCAAGAAAAGATTTTGGGGAGAGGCCATGGCTGGATATATCCGGACTGCTGCAGACGCCGTGGCGTCGGTTGCCGCATCGACGCCGCCCATCCTTCCGCCGAAACCTATTCCCTGATCGGCTCCCGCCGAACCAGCTTTTCGCCCCGCCGGAACTGAAAGTTGCCAAGGAAATGACCGTCAACAACAAGCGCGTATTCTACGTCAAATATCTCGCTCACGAGATCTATGTCGATATTCTAAAGGCACGCGCCGATGTGCGGCTCGACCGGCTGGAGAATGACAGTCCCGATACGATCGCCGCGCCGATCTTGGCGGCGGCGCATGCCTATCAGGTCGGCGCGGCGCGCGACGAGATCGCCAGGCATTTCCATGTCGATCAGGATCTGTTGCGGCGGGCCCCCAATCTCCTGATCGTCTCCTCGAACGGTGCGGGCTTCGATCCCGTCGACGTCGATGCCTGCACGGCGGCCGGCGTGCTCGTCGTCAACCAATCCGGCGGCAACGCCAATTCGGTCGCCGAGCATGCGCTCGGGATGATGCTGACACTATCCAAGCGCATTCTCGAATCCGATCGCGCGTTGCGCCGCCAGGCCAACGTCAATCGCAACGCGCTGATCGGCAACGAGGTGCAGGGAAAGACCGTCGGCATCGTCGGGATCGGCAATGTCGGCCGCCGCATCGCCGAGCTCTGCAACGGCCTGTTGCGCATGAAGGTGATTGCCTACGATCCCTATCTGACCGCGGAAGAAATCGCCGCCCGCGGCGGCGAAAAGGTCGAGCTTCACGATCTGATGCGCCGCTCGGATTTCGTTTCAATTTCTTGCCCCTTGACCAAGGACAATCGGCGGATGATCGGCGCGCGCGAATTCGCACTGATGCAGCCGCATGCCTTCTTCATCACCACTGCGCGCGGTTTCATTCACGACGAGGAGGCGCTGTATCAAGCGTTGCGCGACAAGCGGATCGCGGGGGCCGGCCTCGACGTCTGGGACAGGGAGCCGCCGCCGCCGGAACATCCGCTGCTGCAGTTCGACAATGTGCTGGCGAGCCCGCACACGGCCGGTGTGACCAAGGAAGCGCGCATCAACATGGGAAGAATCGCCGCCGAGCAGCTTCTCGATGCGCTCGACGGCAAGCGGCCGCCGCGTATCGTCAATCCCGACGTGTGGCCCGATTACGTCAAGCGCTTCGAACGCGTGTTCGGGTTTGCACCGAAATAGGCGGTTCGCGAGAGACGCTTCCACGATGACCGAGCCGGCAGATCGCTTTTACGAGTCACAGGGGCTGCGGCTGCACTATGTTGACTGGGGCAATGTATCAGCGCCGCCTATGATCCTGGTCCATGGCGGGCTCGACCATTGCCGCAACTGGGACGCGATCGCGCGAGAGCTGCAGCCGCATTTTCACATCATGGCGCCGGACCTGCGCGGCCACGGCGATTCCGAGTGGGCGAAGGGAAGCAGCTATAGTCTGGCCGACAATGTCTATGACCTGACCCGGTTGATGCGCTTTGCGGCGCTTAAGGATGCGGCGATCGTCGGCCACTCGATGGGCGGCATGGTCGCGTTGGCCTATGCCGGCACCTATCCGGAAAGGGTATCGCGCCTCGTCGTGCTGGATGGCGCGTTTCTCGCGGGCTCGCAAGCTGCGCCGATCGCCGAGCAGATGTCGCGCTGGATCGATCAGCTCGACCGTATCGACGAGCATCAGGAGAGCACGTTTCGGACAATCGAGGAGGCGGCGAAGCGGCTGTCCACACGCAACAAGCGGCTGACGGCGGCGCAGGCGCTGCATCTTGCCAGCCACGGCGTTCGGAAAGGCGCCGACGGCCTGTATCGCTGGAAGTTCGACCATTATCAGCGGGCGAGGGCGCCATATCGACTTTCGCCGGACGATTATGCCGCGCTGTGGTCGCGCATCACCTGTCCAACCCTGTTGATGTGGGGCGACGAAAGCTTTCTGCCCGATCCCGAAGCCGCCGGCCTGCTCGCACACTTCAAGGGCGCCGAACTGCAGAAGATCGCGGGCGCCGGGCATTGGCTTCATCATGACCGGCTCGACGTGGTTCTGGCAGTGCTCCGACGGTTCCTCGATGCGCGGGCTGCGAGCTCAAGCACGGTGTCCCACAGCGGCATCACCGGGCTTTAAGGGACGGAATCCGCGGAGAAAATTTTATCCGCCCGCGGCCTGTTCGCGGCAATAAACCCACTGCCAGAGGGCGCGTGGACAAAGCACGCATTGCTATTTTCCCTGACATCTCGACTAGTTAGGGCCTTAAGGCCATTTTCCCTGTGCGCCTTGCCCCCCCGGCGCACATGGAAGACCAAGAGATGCGACAGGTTCGTACATTGCTGAGCAGCGCTTCCTCCCGGATCGGCCGCCGGCTTTCCCAAATCGTCGCCATCGCGGCCGCCAGCCTGCCGGCTGCCGGCGCTTAGGCGCGCGGCTCCTTGCTGCTCCGACAGCACGTCTAACTTCTCACTCAGTAGCCGCGTGCGCGGTCGATGGAGTGCGGTGGGCGCCGGCCGGCGCGTATCGCTTCCGCGGTCGCACGAAACGTCGCGCCAATCGCATCCACGCTCACCTCGCAGGCATCGTGTGGGGTGACGACAATGCGGGAATGCCGCCAGAACGGGTGGCGAGGCGCCAATGGTTCGTTTGCGAACACATCGAGCGCGGCACCGGCAAGCTGGCCGCTCTCCAGCGCGGCGAGCAGGTCAGCTTCAACGAGATGCTCGCCACGGCCGACCTGGATCAGGTAGCCCCCGCGACACATGCGGGCGAATGTCGCGCGATTGAGGATACCCCTGGTTTCCGGCGTCAGCGGCAGCAGGTTCACGAGGACCTCTGTCTGTCCGAGCATGGCGTCGAGGCCTGGCGCGCCATTGAAGCCACGGATGCCCTGCGGCGCAGCCTTCGGCGTCCGGCTCCACGCCATGGCCGGGAAACCAAGCAGAGCGAGGTCAGTTGCTACCCGGCGGCCGATTTCGCCAAAGCCCAAGATGCCGACCGCCACATCCTGTGCCCGGCGCTGACCGAGACGCTGCCAGTGTTCCTCGCGCTGCTGCGCCTGATAGGTCGCAAAGCGCCGCTGGTGTCCGATGACGTGCCAGGCGACAAAGCCCGACATCATCTGCGCCTGTGCCGGATCGACGACACGGATCACATCGACATCGGGACGCAGGCTGGGACACGCCAGA
The DNA here is from genome assembly GCF_013114835.1 of Bradyrhizobium archetypum. GTDB lineage: Bacteria > Pseudomonadota > Alphaproteobacteria > Rhizobiales > Xanthobacteraceae > Bradyrhizobium > Bradyrhizobium archetypum. Next base: position 273,216 of record NZ_JAAVLW010000002.1, read on the forward strand.
ATATTGTCGACGCCCGCGCCGATCGAGCAGACCGCCTGCAGGTTGGGATAGCGTTCGAACGCGTCGTCCGGCGGATGCCAGGCCACCGCCAGCCGGATGTCCGTTGCCGGGCCGTCAAGGGGATGGCTGACGATCTCGATCCGGTCGGCATCGCGGAGGAATTGCGGGCCGAGATAGCCACGAAGATCGAGGCTTTTGCTAACCAGCACGCAGCGCATCGTCGATGATCCCGTTCATGCCGCCTTGGACGATGCCGTCTGGCCGGGCACGGCGGAAAGCAGCTCGCGCGTATAGGCGTGCTCGGGCGCCGCGAATAACAGGGACGCGGATTTAAGCTCGACGATCGCGCCGTGCTGCATCACGGCGATGCGGTCGCAAATCTGTGCGGCGACGCGCAGATCGTGCGTAATGAACAGCATCGACAGGCCTAGGCGGGCCTTCAAATCCTCCAGGAGTTCCAGAACCTGCGCCTGCACGGAAACATCAAGCGCTGAGACCGCTTCGTCGGCGACCAGGATTTCGGGGTCGAGCGCCAGCGCCCGCGCAATTCCGATGCGCTGCCGTTGCCCGCCGGAGAATTCATGCGGGAAGCGTTCCATCGCGCTCGTATTGAGGCCGACCAGGCTGAGCAGTTCACCGGCGCGCTTCCGGGCCGCCGCCGGATCGACGCCATGCGCAATCGGCCCGTCGATGATGATGTTGCCGACCTTGCGGCGCGGGTTGAGGGAAGCGAACGGATCCTGAAATACCATCTGGATGCGGCGGCGCTGCTCGCGCAACGCCTTGCCGCCGATCCGGGTGAGATCGACGTCGCCGATGCGGATGGTGCCGGCGTCGGGCTCGATCAGCCGCATCACAAGCCGCGCCACCGAGGACTTTCCCGAGCCGGATTCGCCGACCAGGCCGAGCGTCTCGCCGCGGAAGATGTTGAAGCTGACATCCTTGGCCGCCTGCACGCGGCGTTCGCTGCGAAACCAGCCGCCGCCGCTGACATAGGTCTTGCCGAGGCCGATCACTTCCACCGCCTTGCTGCGATCGGGCAGCGGCGCCCGCTGCGGCGGCTGCAAGGTGGGAACGGCCGCCAGCAAGGCGCGGGTGTAGGGATGTTGCGCGCGGCGCAGCACGTCGTCGGCGGTGCCTTGCTCGACGACCTTGCCGTGCTGAAGCACGACCACACGATCGGCAATCTCGGCGACGACGCCGAAATCATGGGTGATGAACATGACGGCCATCTTGCGGCGGCGCTGCAGGTCGCGGATCAGCTTCAGGATCTGCGCCTGCGTCGTGACATCGAGCGCGGTGGTCGGCTCGTCGGCTACCAGCACGGCCGGCTCGAGCGCCAGCGCCATCGCGATCATGGCGCGCTGGCGCTGGCCGCCGGACAGTTGATGGGGATAGGCGCGCACCGCGCGCTCGGGGTCGGGCAGGCCAACCTCGCGGATCAAAGCGAGGGCCTTTTGCTGCCGCTCCTTCGGCGTCAACCGATCGTGCGCTTCGAACATCTCGGCGATCTGCTCGCCGATCCGCATCAACGGATTGAGCGCCGTCATCGGCTCCTGGAACACCATCGCAATGCCGCGGCCACGGAGCGCCAGCCATTCCGCGGGGCCGAGCGCGAGCAAGTTCTTTCCTTCGAACAGGATCTCTCCGGATTCGGCCATCACCGTATCCGGAAGCAGGCCCATCAGCGCGTGCGCGCACATCGACTTGCCGGATCCAGATTCGCCGACCATGCAGAGGATTTTTCCGGCTGTAAGTTCGAACGACACGTCGTCCACGGCGTAAGCACGATCACCACCGGGCGGCAGCGCCAGCTTCAGGTTCTTGACGACGACGGTCATGCTCAGCGCCCTCCCTTGGCGAGGCGAGGGTTGAGCGCGTCGTTGAGGCCTTCGCCGATCAGGTTCAGCGCCAGCACCGAGACCAGAATGGCGATGCCGGGGAATACGGTGATCCACCAGGCCTGACGGATCACGGTGCGGCCGGCGCCGACCATATAACCCCACGACATCAGGTTGGGATCGCCGAGCCCGAGGAAGGAGAGCGAGGATTCCAGCAGGATCGCGGTCGCGACCATCAGCGAGGCCAGGACAATGACCGGCGACAGCGCGTTCGGCAGGATTTCGCGCCAGATGATCCACCAGTTGGTTTGGCCCGTCACCACCGCTGCCTGGACGTATTCGCGCGTCCGCAACGACAGCACTTCGCCGCGCACCAGCCGGGCGACCGGCGGCCAACTCACGATGGCTATCGCCGCCACAATGGAAACGATCGAAGGCTGCATGATCGCGACGAGCACGATGGCTAGCGCAAAGCTCGGCACGGTCTGGAAGAACTCGGTGAATCGCATCAGGGCATCGTCGATCTTGCCGCCGAAATATCCAGCGATCGCGCCGAGCGGGATGCCGACCGCTAGCGAAGCCAGCGTCGAGATCAGCCCGACCAGCAGCGAGATACGCGCGCCATAGATGATTCCCGCCATGACGTCGCGGCCGAGCGCGTCGGTGCCGAGCGGAAAGCCGGCAAGCGTGAACGGCGGCAGGAATGGCCGCTGCACCATGCGCCACGGCGAGGCCGGAAACAGCAGGGGACCGAATAAAGCCACAGCGACGGCAATGATGAGGATCGTGACGCCGATCAGGCCGCCGGGGTTGCGCAGCAGCACGCGCGAAGCCTGTTTCATGACGCGAACTCGATGCGGGGGTCGACGGAACGATAGACGAGGTCCGTGATCAGGTTGAAGGCCAATACCATCGCCGAGCAGACGACGAAGACGCCGAGCAGGAGATTGTAGTCGCGCTGCAGCAGCGCCTCATACATCAGGCGGCCGATGCCGGGCCAGGCGAACACGGTTTCGGTCAGCACGGCGCCGCCGACCAGCGTGCCGGCCTGCAGGCCCGCCAACGTGACCACCGGCAACAGCGCGTTGCGCAGCACGTGGCGGCGCTGGATCACGGCATCCGAGAGACCCTTGGCGCGCGCGGTCTTGACGAAGTCGAGCCGGTTAACCTCCAGCATCGACGCGCGCGTCATCCGAGCGTAGGTCGCCATGAAAAATAGCCCGATCGTCGTCGCGGGCAGAATCAGATGGGCGGCGACGTCGAGCACATGCGCCAGCCCCGTGTAGCCTGCGCCGACCGTCTCGTAGCCGAAGCTCGGCAGCCAATCCATCGTGACCGAAAACAACAGGATCGCCATCAGCGCGACCCAGAACAGCGGTGTGGCATAGAAGATAAGCGCCGCCACCGTAATCGCGGTGTCGGCCCAAGTGCCGGCAAAGCGCGCCGCCAATGCGCCGAACAGGATGCCGAAGGCGAGCGAGATCGCAAATGCGGTGCCCGTCAGCAACAGCGTTGCCGGCAGGCGATCGAGGATCAGCTTTGCGACCGGCATCTGCTGGCGAAACGAGAATCCGAGGTCGAGGCTGACGATGCCCTTGACGTACAGGAACAGTTGCACCGGCAGCGGCTGGTTGAGGCCGAACTTTTCGCGGAGCTGGGCGATGAAGAGCTGGTCGCCGGCGCCGGCTTCGCCCGCCATCACCACCGCGGGATCGCCCGGCGCCATCCGGATCAGGAAGAAGTTCATGACGACGAGGGCGAGAAGGACGATGATGGCCTTCGCGATCCGCTGGGCGATGAAGGAGATCATGGGCTGTCGCTTGCGTTGGAGGCGCGCTATGCGGACGTCAGAGCTGAAGCCTGACGCCCGACGATTGGGCGATTACTTCTCGATCCAGGCGTCGCGGAAACCGTCGTTGACGCCGATGCCGGTCGTGATCAGGTTCTTGACGCTGCAGCGGGTGATGGTCGGGAACTGCAGCTCCAGCATCCACGCTACCGGCACGTCCTCGACCAAGATCTTCTGCGCCTTGGCATAGATTTCTTCACGCGCTGAATCGGGGAAGGCGACCGCGCCGTCGGCGAACAGCTTATCGATTTCGGGATTCGAATAGCCTTCGACATTGTTGAACGGCGAGCCCTTGGCGATCTGGGTGGAGACATAGTTGCGGCCGACGCCGAGGGCGGGATCGCCGTATTGGTAGAGATAGGTGAAGGCGATGTCGTAGTCCCACTCGCTGACCTTCTGGTTCCAGCCGGGCACGTCGGTCGCGATCATCTCGACGTTGATGCCGACGTCCTGCAGGTTCTGGCGAACCATCTCGGCCCAGCGCTGCCACGTCTCGCCATAGGGCAGCGGCAGCATGCGCACCTTCTCGCCGGCATAGCCGGCTTCCTTGAGCAGGGCCTTCGCCTTGGCCGGATCGTAATCGTATTTCGGCACGGCACTGGTGTAGTACTTGATCGCCGAGCCTGATGGACCCGTGGCGACCTTGCCGAGCCCGTTCCAGACCACGTCCTTGGCCATGTTGCGATCGATCGCAAACATCAGCGCCTGGCGGAATTTCTTGTTCGCGGTGGGACCCGATCGGTTGTTGAGCCAAAGCCAGGAATGCGGGCTGAAGAATTCCCAGCCCGCACCGGTGACGCAGGTGTTTTTCAGCTTGCTCAAGCGCGGCACGTCGAAATTTTCCACCGAGCCGCCCGGCAGCACGTCGACCTTGCCGGTCTCGTAGGCGACGGAACGCGCAGCGGCGTCCGGGATCACGTGCCAATAGATATCGTCGATATTCGGCTTGCCCTTGACGTGATAGCTCGGATTCTTGACGAGACGGATGAACGAGCCCTTCTGCCATTCCCTGAACATGAAGGGACCGGTGCCGATGGGCGTATTGTTGGCGGGGTTGGTCTTGAAATCGGTGCCTTCATAGATGTGCTTCGGGATCATCGGCAACGAGCCGACCTCGAAGATGCCGATGAAGGGGCCGAACGGCTGCTTCAGCGTGAAGACGACGGTCGATTCGTCCGGTGCCTCGACCTTGTCGAGCTGCGCGAGATTGCCGCGTGCGCGCGCGTGCGTCTGTTTCAGGAACTCGATCGAGAACAGGACGTCGGCCGAGGTGAATGGCTTACCGTCATGCCAGGTGACGCCCTTCACGAGCTTGAAGGTGTAGACCTTGCCGTCCTCGCTGACCGACCAGCTTTCGGCGAGGCCGGGCAGCGGATCGAGCTTGGGGCTGTAACGCAAAAGCCCTTCATAGATGTTGCCGGCCACCATCTGCGTCGGGCCGTTCTGCACCAGCCCCATCATCAGGCTCGGCGGCTCGGGCTGGATTACGGCATTGACGACGCCGCCTGCCTTCGGTCCCTCGGCCACTGCCGCGGTGCTCAGCAGGAAGGTCGTGGCGAGGCTGATCAAGATCTTACGCTTGGACATTGCATACCTCGTTTAAGAAAAAGCTTCCGCACTCTCACCATCGAAGGCGCGTCTTCAGTTCGCAAAGTCGGGATCGGTTCGCTCGAGCATCCGCTTGAAGGCGGCCCATTCGCTGTCGGGCACGCCATTGAGTTCGATCGCGTCGTAGAAGGTCGCGTATTGGCCGGCGGTCTTGCGGGCCACCGCGTCGGAGAGCTCGACGATCTCGGCGCCAGATGACTGGATGGCGAGTTGCGCGCGGCAGGAGCGTTCCAGATTGTGCATCAGCTTGAACGCTTCGGCGACCGAGCGTCCGCAGGTCAGCATGCCGTGATTGCGCAAGACCATCACGAACTTGTCGCCGAGATCGGCGACCAGGCGCGACCGCTCATCGAGATCGAGCGCGATGCCCTCATAGTCGTGGTAGGCGAGGCAGCCGGTGAACTGCAGCGACCATTGATTGAGCGGCAGCAGCCCCTGCTTCTGGCAGGCGATGGCGATGCCCGCGACCGTGTGCGTGTGCAGGACGCAGATCGCATCATGCCGCGCGGCATGGATCGCGCTGTGAATAGTAAAACCGGCCGGATTGATGCCGAGCCCCAGCGGATCGTTGATGACGTTGCCATCGAGGTCGACCGTCACGAGGTTTGACGCCGTCACTTCCTCGAAACGCAGGCCGTAGGGGTTGATGAGGAAGCGGTCCTGCCGGCCTGGAAGGCGAACGGAGATGTGGGTGTAGATGCTGTCGTCGAGACCGAGCCGATGAATCAGCCGATAGGCGGCCGCAAGGTCGATCCGGAATTGGAGGGTCGTGTCGTCCGCCGCCGGCCAGGCCTTCGCGGCGGTGTGGGCTGCGCTTGTCATTTCCACCTTCTGAATTTCGACCTTTTCAGCTTGCGTGCGGTGCAGCACTTGGGCAAGATTAAACTGTCGACAATCGACGATTAAAAAATGACCAAAGACTGGCGCGGGTTTAGCCGATGCGGCCTATGTCTCTTCCGGTTGGACTACCGGCCCTTGCGGACAGCGATCTGGTCGGCCAGATCGCGCGCATCCTGATGCAGGCCATTGTTCAGGGGCGGCTGCCACCAGGCTCCAAAGTGGTGGAAGCCGGCATTGCCCGGGAACTAGGCGTCAGCCGCGCGCCAGTGCGCGAGGCGGCGCGCCTCCTGGAAAAACAGGGGCTCCTGGTCGCGAGCCCGCGACGCGGCTTTTTCGTCCGCAAGCTCGAAATCAGAAACATCGACGAGATCTACGACTTGCGTCTGTGCATCGAGCGGCACGCCAGCGTGCTGGCGGCGCGGCGTCTCTCTCCGGAATCGCGCAATATATTGCGGCGGCAAATCGACGTGCTGCATCGGACCGCCGATCTCGACGACCCGGCCCGGCAGGTGGAAGAGGATTACCGTTTCCATCGGCTGATCTTTGAAATCGCCGACAATCGCCGCCTGCTACGGCTGTTCGATGATCTCGCAGCCGAGCTGCGCATGGTCATCGGCCTGATCGGCCGCCTCTACGATGATCCGCACGAGATCGCGCGGACGCACGAGCCGCTGCTGGCTGCGATCGAAGCCGGTCATCCCGAGCGCATCACCGCCCATGTCGACTACCACATCGGCCATGCCTGGCGCGAAGTCGGCAGGCTGGTGCGCGAGCTCACCACGCCCAGCGGCAATGCCACCGAGCCGCCGGGCGGCATCCTGTTTCCAACCAACGGAGTGTCCGTGTGAAGGCCGTCTATACCGAACTGCATCGAAGCCACGATCCGCAATTCTTTCTGGTGCGCGGTGTCGTCAAGCGCACCACCGAGCAGCCCGAACGCGCCGACCGCTTGCTGGCGGGATTGAAAGCCGGCAAGCACACCCTTGTGGAGCCAACGGTGTTCGGCCAGGGGCCGCGCGCCCGCGTCCACAGCGCCGAATATCTGCGTTTTCTGGAGGAAGCGTGGGACGCCTGGGTCGCGCTTGGTGATTCGGGTTCGGAGATGATCGCCAACATCCATCCCGTTCGCTATGGCGCGACCTATCCAACCCATATCGTCGGCCGTCTCGGCTGGCACGCGGCGGATACGGCGGCTCCGATCGGCAAGGGCACTTACGCCGCCGCCTGTGCCGCCACCGACGTCGCCACGACTGCGGCGCAACTCGTCATGGACGGAGAAGACGCTGTCTATGCGCTGTGCCGGCCGCCGGGTCACCACGCCTATGCCGACATGTCCGGCGGCTTCTGCTTCCTTAACAACAGCGCGGTCGCAGCCGCCCACCTGCGGCTGAAGCATGAGCGCGTCGCGATCCTCGATGTCGACGTGCACCACGGCAACGGCACGCAGGGCATCTTCTACGAACGACCGGACGTACTCACGGTGTCGATCCATGCCGATCCCGTCTTCTTCTATCCCTTTGTGTGGGGCTATGCGCATGAGCGCGGCGCCGGTCGGGGCCTTGGCGCCAACCTCAACATTCCCTTAGCCCGAGGCACCGGGGACGACGACTACATCAAGGCAATTGGGGAAGCGGAAAAAACCATCCGCGCCTTTGCGCCGGGCGCGCTGGTAGTGGCGCTCGGCCTCGATGCCTCGGAGCACGACCCGCTCGCCGGCCTTGCCGTGACCACGGCCGGTTTCCGGCGCATCGGAGCGGCGATTGCCCAATTGGGCCTTCCGACCGTCTTCGTGCAGGAGGGAGGTTACTTGTCCGATATTCTTGGCGCCAATCTCACCGCTGTGCTTGGTGGGTTCGAAGAGGCGCGTTAGCAATGAGGTTAGGTTCAGTCGATCGCCTGCTACGCTGGCCGTTGACGGCTACTTTGCATGGGGTTGTTTTCGATATTTTGTTTGGCGGTCAACGCTGCATCGGGCCGAACCTGATCTCGTCGTGCTTTGGTCCACGCGTATGGGCGTGCCATGACGGCTCGCAGGTGTGGCACGATGTGCTGATGCCCAAATCTCGACATCGCTTGCCGGCCGATCTAAGCTCAAGGCACGATGCACCGAAGAACGGTCCGAATGCTCTTTGCTTTGCGGGGGTTGCTGGCTCCGTTGCGGAGCTTGTCCCGGGAGCGCATGGCTGCGCAAGTCGATGCGACCGATCGACCGGCTTCGCCACTTCTGGTTTACGTCGTCGCGTCGCTTTTCGCGATCCTGTCGATTCTGCTCGTCGATCGGCACCGCGAGGAATTGCAGGCGCTCGGCCTCGTCGGCGGGGCAGAGCGGATTGATCCGGTCTTCATGAGCCCGTGAGCTGCCCAGCCGAGTCTACTCGATGACGATACGCGGCGGCGGCCGGTGCACCGCGCTGGTGATGATCGAAGTCCAGATGTCGCGGGCGATGCCGATGTAACGCTTCGCGTGAATACCATCAGGCTCGACCGCGACGATGGGACGGCCATCGTCGGAGGTCTGACGGATCTGCATATCGAGCGGGATCTCGCCGAGATAGGGAATGCCGCGGCGTTCGGCTTCCGTCCGCGCGCCGCCATGGCCGAAGATCGGCGTGACGTGGTTGCAGGTCGGACAGCAGAAGCTCGACATGTTCTCGATCAAGCCCAGGATCGGGATGCTCACCTTCTGAAACATCGCGATGCCGCGCCGCGCGTCGATCAACGCGATGTCCTGCGGCGTCGAGACAATGATCGCGCCGGCGAGCGGCGCCTGCTGTGCCATGGTGAGCTGCGCGTCGCCGGTTCCGGGCGGCAGGTCGACGACGAGAATGTCGAGGTCGTCCCATGCGACTTCGCGCAGCATCTGCGTGATCGCCGAGATCACCATCGGCCCGCGCCATATCATGGCGCTGTCTTCCTCGACCAGAAAGCCGATCGACATCACCTTGACGCCGAACCGTTCCATCGGCTCCAGCATCCGCGGCCCGAGCTGCCGCGGTTTGCCGCGCAGCCCGAACAGTTTTTGTTGCGACGGACCGTAAATGTCGGCGTCGAGAATGCCGGTTTTCAGTCCGAGCGCGGCAAAACCGAGCGCGAGATTGCAGGAGGTGGTGGACTTGCCGACGCCGCCCTTGCCAGAGCCGACCGCGACGATGTGCTTGACGCCGGGAATGCCTGATGCTTTCGACGTCGCGCGGGCCTTGAGATCGGTAGAGGACACGGATGGCTTACGATCCAAGCGGATCGTCCTTCTTTACGTTGCGCGCGCGCAGATAATCTTCCGTCGACATCACGGGCGGGCGCTGCGGCGCTGCGTGCGGATCGAAGCTCTCGTTCACGACAGCTTCGACGCGGCAATCCGCGCACATCTTGATGACGTCGAGCCGCCTTGCGTTGGCGCCCTGGAACATCCAATGCTTCTCGCCGCCGAGCTTGGACAGCACCCGCTCGATCGAGCTCTTGGTGCCAAACGGTTTGCCGCAGGCGATGCAGTTGAAAGGCTCTTCTTCCTTCAATACGCGGTGCGGCGTGTTCCAGGCCTGGAAGTCGAGGCGCGGCTCGATGGTGATGACCTTCTCGGGGCAGGTCGCCTCGCAAAGCCCGCACTGCACGCAGAGGCTTTCGGTGAACCGCAGCATCGCGCGATCGGGATTATCTGACAGCGCGCCGCTCGGACACGCGGTGACGCAGGCATGGCACAGCGTGCATCCCTCGACATTCAGCTTCACGGTACCGAACGGCGCGCCCGGCGCCAGGGGCACGACATCGACTGGCGCAGGCGCGGCGAGGTGCAACTCGCGGAACGTCGTCTCCAGCACGCCGCGTTTGGCGCCACGCGGCATGAAGCCGGCCGGCTTTTGCGTCGCGATTCCGCGCGGCGCGGCATCCAACATGGCGCGCAGTTGCTCCGGATCGTCGGTCTCGAGGATCCGGATCACGCCGGCACCGAAGCCGAGCGCCGAGACGATTTGATCTGATGTTTCGACCGCGCGGCGAAGCGCCGTGATGTCGTGGCGTGGCTTGGCCCGCGTCAGCATCGCGGCACCGCTGCCGCCATAGGCGAAGACGGACGCAATGATTTCCGGCCCAACTTGCGTTACTTCGTTGACGTGCAGTGGCAGTACGTTGGCCGGCAAGCCATCGCCGAACCGCGCCAGCGCGTCGATAATGTCCTCGCCATGCTCGCCGTCATGAAACAACACCACCGCCTCGCTGCCGCCGGCCTTGCGGTAAGTCTGCAGCAGCGTCCGAAGGCGCCGCATCAGCGCGTCGACGCTCGGCAGCGCATAGGAGGCTGCGCCGGTCGGACATACGGATGCGCAGGAGCCGCAGCCGGCGCAGGTATTGGCATCTATCGCGACGGCGTTGCCGTTCGGTGTGATCGCGCCGGTCGGGCACAGGTCGAGGCAACGCGTGCAGCCGGTGATGGACGAGCGCGAATGTGCGCAAAGCGACGGCTCGAAATTGACAAAGCGCGGCTTGTCGAACGTGCCGACAAGGTTCCCTGCCTCCGCAATCGCACGCTCGACGGCGGCCTTGTCGCGCGGATCGGCGCGCAGATAGCCCGGGCGCAATTCATGCGCGGGAAATAACGGGGTGCCGCCGGAGAGGTCGAGGATCAGATCGCAGGTGGATTTTGCGCCGTCGCGCGAAGCGCCGAACACGAGCTTCGCACGCGATGAGGGCGAAGGCAGCGCGTAATCGTCGATCGCAAGTTCGAACGCGCCGAGATGCCCGCGTGCATTGCGGATCGTACCCTTCAGCACGGGAAACTCGTTGGTCCGGCGCGGCGTCACATCGCCGGGCCTGGTCAGAAGCACGGTAATGTCCAAACGATCGGCGAGACGCTGCGCCGCTTCGACGGCGACCTCGTCGCGGCCATAGATCAGCGCAACTCCGCTGCTTTCAAGCGTCACCAGCGAAAGGGGCGGCATCTCTTCGCCCGCCGCGGCAATCAGCGCAGCGGCTTTCGGGCCGGCTGCCGCGGCATCTTTCGACCAGCCGCCGGTTTCGCGGATGTTGACGAAGGTGAGCTCGGCTTGCGGCGAATCCTCCGCGACCTCTCGAAACAACGGCGCTTCCTGCGTGCAGGTAACCGTGATCGCCGCGCCCTCGGCAAGTGCCTCCTTGAAGCGGTCGAGATCGAGGCCGCAAAGCTGGTTGGCCTGCGTGATCTTCCCCGCGCAGCCACGGCCGATCGCGTCCGCGTCGACCGGCACGGTCTTCTCGCAACTGCAAATCAGGAGGCGAGATTTCGCCGCACTCATTTTGAAATACCTTGAACCCGGAGCATCAAGCGGGTTGTTGCTTCATCCTGCGGTTCTGCGGTAACCGCTCGGACGGATATCTGCAAGATACAAAGCCCGCTCGCGTGGTCGACTTGCACGGAATAGCTTACACAGGCGACCGATGGAGCAATTAGGGATTAGCCGCTCGTGATCCTTCATCCAACAGATATGGAACAGACGCTCGATTTGCCACCCGGTTATACTTTGGTCGCGTTGCGCGAGCTCGGCGACGCCTTTGCCCATGCTTGCGAGATCGCGGCGGAAGCGGGGGCGGGGACGCTGGTATGGGTGCGCCGTTACGATCTGGTCGAGTTCGCCGTGGTGCTCGAACCCGACGAGCCGCTGAGATCGGCGCGCCGGGCGTTGTTTGCCGGCATGAATGCGCTGGCGGATGCGATTGCCGCCCATTGTCCGCCGGAGCGGGAGGTCATGTTCGACTGGCCTGACGCGGTCAGGTTCGACGCGGGATTGCTTGGCGGCGGGCGGCTTGGCTGGCCCGCTGAATGCACCGAAGACGACATACCATCATGGCTCGTTTTCGGTGTGATCCTGCGGGCGGCCGCCATGGCGCATGTTCCGGAGGTGCAGGCGGCTGCAGGCGTGTCGTTGCTGAGCGAAGGTTTCGAGATGGTCGATACCGACGCGATCATCGAAAGTTTTAGCCGCCACCTGATGGCCGCGTTCGATCGCTGGAAGGAACGCGGTTTTGAGACGATCGCGCGTGACTATCTGGAGCGGCTTCCCAAGAGCAAGGCCGGCGAGCGCCGGGGCATCGACGTCAACGGCGATCTTCTGGTCAGCCTGCCGGCGGGTGGGGGACCGCCGGAGAGGAGCAGTCTTGTGGATGCGCTTGGACGCGCGGCTTGGTATGATCCGCAGGCACGCGGTCCAAAATTCGGATGAGGCGGATATGCTAAAGTTTCCGCGGACCATCAGGCTGGACCCGTCGGATACCTTTGTTTTCGAGCGGGCGGCGGAACCCGGTGAATGGGCGGTTTCCGGCGCGTTCGTTTTCTGGAACCAGAATCCAGCGACGCTCGGCTCCAAGCAGCGCGTGGCGCTGCGCTCGGGCTTTCTTGGGATCAACAGCCTTGGATGGTCGACGCTTGCCATTGTTACCGAAGCGAGCGAAGCGGAGCGGCAGGCTATGATCGAGCGGCTCGCAACCCAGTTGCTGGAGAAATTCGGTGCGCCTGATGCGGAGGCCGCGCGGCTTGCCGCCGAGGAGGAGATCGCGTTCGCGGCATCGCTCTGCGATCATCCGCCGCAGACCCTGCTTGCCGTTCAGCGCAACGTTGAAGGTGGCGAAATCCGCGAACGCTTTCGAACCCTAAAAGCCCGTCCCGTCGCCGCGGACGCCGACCGGTTGCACACCCATGCCAGCGCCTTTACCTACCATGAAGTGGAAGGCGATGTTGAACCCGCTGAAGAGGTCGATCTTCGCGGGCTGATCAGGACCAACGCCAAAACGGATCGTACATGACGGATCGTACATGAGAGAATTCTGGGTCGCCTCGGGCCACCACCTCACGCGCCGCGCCGACCACGGCGGTCTCGTCGCGACGCCCGAACTGATCATGGCCTATCTGGCGCGGCCCGAATTGATGCCGCCGGCCGACGCCTGCGAGGCCGAGCGCCGTCTGCATGCGAGCCTGATGACCGATCCGCTGCGCCCGGTGTCGAGCGCGGATATTGCCGCGCTCGCCGATGCCGACGCGCGCGAAAACTGGTCCTTCATGATGAATTTTCGTGACCGGCTGCTGGCGGCGCCGTCGCTGGAGGCGGTCTATGTCGCTCTGGCGCGCAAAGGGGCCGGCGATCTGCCACCGATCTTCCTGTCGCAATTGTGCCATCTGATCCTGCGCAACGCGCTCGAAGGCTGCGACGATCCTTACATATTGCGCGCCGCGGAGCTGTTCTATCGCAGTCAACTGGCCGCCGTTCACGAGGGCACGTTGTTGCTTGCCGATGCCGAAGTGATCGAGGCGGAGCAGCACGCCGAGCACGACCTGCATTCGTCGCCGCTGACGGCCATGCTGCAGCGGCCGAAGTCGTTCGGCGAGATGGACGTGATGGACGATGAAAACGCCTGGACCTACTGGTCGCGATCGGACGCGCATGCAATGGTCATGAATCTCGGCGGCAACGCCAAGGCGCGCGCCGCGCTGTGCCGGGTCGTCGAGCGCTGGATCGCGCATCTGCTCGGCATTGCCGTCAGCGTCGAAAATATCCCCACGATCGAGGATCGCGACTGGCGCTGGTTCATCGGTCTCGACAGCGAGGCGACGCGGATCGGCAACGCGCTGTGGCGGGGCGAGCGGCTGGAGAACGGCATTGCCGAACGAATCGTCGCCTTGATGCGGCTGACCTTCGACGATACGCGTGTGGTGGATGAGCGGGTCGGCGACAAGCCGGTCTACCTCATCCTTGCCATGGGCGCCGACAAGCTGGTGAAGTTGAAGCCGCAAAATCTGGTCGCGGGGTTGCCGCTTGCGGCAGCCGCGAGTGTCACGTGAGCCGCCGAAGGGAGGATGGTCGATGATGGAGGCATCCCGCGAGGTCGGTGTGGTGGTGCGGCGCCGTTCGATCGACAATCCCTGGATCGACCAGGTGTGGTCGCCGGCGATGATCCTGGACGATGTGCCCGCGGCCGCGCCGTGGACCGTGCTCTCCACCGACGCGGACGCGACGACGTATTATGCGGGCCCGGCCAGCATCGATCTGTTCAGCTCGGACACTGCGAATTATCGCGATAACCTTGCCGATGGCACGCCGCGCATCTGGGTTGCGTTGCGACGGCAGCACGGCGGCGCCGAACTCGAATTGACGAAAGTCACCGCCGACCCGACCGAAGGGGAAGCGCTGTTCGAAAGTGGTTGTGAGGTGATCGGCACCGTACCGATGCCCCCTGAAATCGCCGCATGGATTGCGGCCTTTGTCGATCAATTCCACGTCGAGCGCGTCTTTCACAAGCGCAAGCGGGATCGCGCTAGCGGCGACCGGCCGCGCGTGCCGGGAGATCGACCGGATGAGGGACGCAGATGAGTGGTCCGGACGAAACCGATCGGGACATTGGCTTTCTGGCGCGATGGTCGCAGCGCAAGCAGGAGGCAAAACAGGCCGAGCCGAAGCGGGAGACGCAAGCTGAGCAAATCGTCAGGTCGGTAGAGCAACCGGCAACGCCACCCGGAGCCGCCAAGCCCGAGTTCGATCTCTCGACCTTGCCAAAGCTTGAGGAGCTGACAGGAAGCACTGATATCACCGCCTTTTTCCGCAAGGGCGTTCCCGAGCATTTGCGGAATGCGGCCTTGCGAAAATCCTGGGCGCTCGATCCCGCGATTCGCAATTACGTCAGTCCCGCTCTCGAATATGCCTATGACTGGAATGCGCCGGGCGGCGTTCCCGGCGGCGGTGAGCTTGGCGCAAGCGTGGATGTGGCCCGGATGGTGTCGCAGATCATGGGTGAGCCTGCGGCGGAAACCACGAGTTCCAATGCGAATTCCAGAATAGAGGCGGTAGGCGCTTCGCCACAGCCGGCTGACCGCGAACTCCTGGCAAGGCCACAGGAGGAGCTTCCCGAGGAGGCTTTACGACGGTCGGACAACCCGGCGACGGAAATAGAACGCGCTTCAGAGGCGAAACAGGATGCCAGGGAACCCGTGGCGTTGGACGAATCCGAGGCAGCAAAACCTGTTGCATCGCAGCAACCGGTGCGACGTCATGGCACCGCAAAACCGATTGTTTAGACAAAAGTATTTGCGGACATAGGCCCCTCCTATGTTAGAGATTCCCTGCTTGGAATAATTCCAGTTCTAAGATGTGTGCCTCAATAAGAGGCACTTGGGCGCGGGGCAGGGGAGAAGTCGGTAGCACCATGCGTGATGCCGGACTGGAACTAGCTATCAAGGCAGCAGGTGGCGTCGGATCGCTGGCGCGGGGCTTGGGCATTGCTCAGCCGTCAGTTTCGGCATGGTCGCGCATTCCCGCAGAACGCGTTCTCGCCATCGAGGCGCTGACACGGGTCGACCGCTTTGTGCTGCGCCCCGATCTCTACGGATCATCAGAAGATCAGGTGACATCGAAATCCGAAATCGACCAGATCGATCAGCTCCGCGCCGCGGAATACGGCCTGTTGTCGTTGCTGCTCGGCAAAGCGCCTGACGCCGAGACGCTCAAGCGCGTTGCGACACTGAAGGGTGATGCATCCGATCTCGGCATGGCCCATGTCGAACTCGCTTCCGCCGCTGCGGCGACGGATGACCGGGCCGCAAGCAAGGAGTTCTTCGATCTCTTCATCGGGGTCGGCCGTGGCGAACTGCTGCCCTATGCTTCCTATTACCTGACCGGCTTTCTTCACGAGCGTCCGCTGGCGCGGGTGCGCGAGGATCTGCGGGCGCTCGGAATCGAGCGTGCGGGCACCTCGCGGGAGCCGGAAGATCACATCGCTATCCTGCTCGAAGTCATGGCTGGCCTTGCGCGCGGCGACTTCGAGGCCGAGTTCGCCGAACAGGTGCGCTTTTTCGAGCGTCATCTCAAGCCGTGGGCGGCGCGGATGTTCGCCGATCTGGAAATGTCGCAAGCGGCGCGCTTCTACCGCGCCGTCGGCCGCACCGGCCGTGTCTTTATGGAATTGGAATCCGAGGCCTTCACGCTGTCCTGACGACGGCGGTGAGGCGACGTGATAATGGGAGAACGCAATGAGCAAGCCATCTGATGATAAAGGCAAGTCACGGGCCACAGGGATGGATCGGCGCAGCCTGTTTCTGATGGGTGGTTCGGCGGTCGCGGCAGCAGCCGTTGTGCCGCTCACGGGCGGCGAGGCGGCCGCGGACGAGTCGCAGGCCGAGCGCGTCAAGGCGCGCTACAAGGAAACCGATCACGTCAAGAACTACTATCGCGTCAATCGCTATTGATGGGACCACGCACATGTTGATGAAGCGAAGAGACGGATCCGCAGGCAGGGCGCGTTTGCAGGGTATCGCTGCCGGCCTCGCGTCGGGAGTTCTCGACCGCCGTACGTTCCTGCGGCGGTCCGGTCTGGCGGCCGGTGCGGGCGCCGCGATCGGCCTGATGCCGCTCGGCTCGGTGCGCAAGGCGCAGGCGGGGCCTGAAAAGGTCGGCGCGCCAACCGAAATCAGGAAGAACATCTGCACGCATTGCTCGGTCGGCTGCACGGTGGTCGCCGAAGTGCAGAACGGCGTCTGGGTCGGCCAGGAGCCGGCCTGGGACAGCCCGATCAATCGCGGCTCGCATTGCGCCAAGGGCGCGGCGGTGCGCGAACTCGTGCACGGCGACCGTCGGCTGAAATATCCGATGAAGCTCGTCAACGGCGAGTGGCAGAAGATCTCGTGGGACCAGGCCATCAACGAGATCGGCGACAAGATGATGGAAATCCGCGCCAAGTCCGGCGCCGATTCCGTCTATCTGCTCGGCTCCGCAAAGTTCTCCAACGAGGGCGGCTATCTGTTCCGCAAATTCGCGGCGTTCTGGGGCACCAACTCGATCGATCACCAGGCCCGCATCTGTCATTCGACCACCGTCGCCGGCGTCGCCAATACCTGGGGCTACGGCGCGATGACGAATTCCTACAATGACATGCGCAACTCGAAGACGATCGTCTTCATGGGGTCGAATGCGGCAGAGGCGCATCCGGTGTCGTTGCAGCACATCCTGTCCGGCAAGGAACTCAACCGCGCCAACGTGTTCGTGCTTGATCCGCGCTTCACCCGCACCGCGGCGCATGCCACCGAATATGTCCGCTTCCGCGGCGGCACCGATATCGCCGTGATCTGGGGCATGCTGCATCACATCTTCGCCAATGGCTGGGAAGACAAACAGTTCATCCAGCAGCGCGTCTATGGCATGGACCAGATCCGCGCCGAAGTCGCGAAATGGACGCCCGAAGAGGTCGAACGCGTCACCGGCATTCCCGGCGAGCAGCTCAAGAAGGTCGCCGAGACCTTTGCCAAGCAGAAGCCGTCGGCCTTTGTCTGGTGCATGGGCGGTACCCAGCACACCGTCGGCACCGCCAACGTTCGCGCTTATTGCAACCTGCTGCTGGCGACGGGCAATGTCGGCGGCTTCGGTTCAGGCGCTAACATCTTCCGCGGCCATTGCAACGTGCAGGGCGCAACCGATATCGGCCTCGATATCGTGACGCTGCCGCTCTACTACGGCCTTGTCGAAGGCGCCTGGAAGCACTGGGCGCGCGTCTGGGAGGTCGAATATGATTACCTGCAGTCGCGTTTCGATGAAGTCCCGGCGAAGGCGGGCCGTCCGGCGCGCACCCGCAAGCAGAACATGGAACTGCCGGGCATTCCGTGGACCCGCTGGTTCGATGCGACGCTCGCCAACCCTGATGACGTCGATCAACGCGACGCCGTGAAGGGCGTGGTCATCATGGGCCATGGCGGCAACACCGTGCCGCGCATGACGGAGATGGTGAAGGGCCTCGAAAAGCTCGAGCTGCTCGTGGTCGCCGATCCGCATCCGACGACCTTCGCCGCGATTTCCGAGCGCAAGAACGGCACCTACCTCTTGCCGGCCTGCACGCAGTTCGAGACCTCGGGCTCGCGCACGGCCTCCAACCGCTCGCTGCAGTGGGGCGAGCAGATCGTCAAGCCGATCTTCGAAGCGAAGGACGATTACGAGATCATCTACCGGCTGTCGGAAAAGCTCGGCTTCGCCGACAAGATGTTCAAGAACATCAAGGTCGAGGACAAGCGGCCGTCGCCCGAAGACCTGCTGCGCGAAATCAACCGCGGCGGCTTCTCGACCGGCTATTCCGGCCAGTCGCCGGAAAGATTGAAGGCGCACATGAAGAACCAGGGCAAGTTCGACCTGGTGACCTTGCGCGCCAAGGCGGACGAGCCCGAGATCGGCGGCGACTATTACGGCCTGCCCTGGCCGTGCTGGGGCACGCCGCAGATCCGGCACCCGGGGACGCACACGCTCTACAACACCAACCTGCACGCCAAGGACGGCGGCGGCACATTCCGCGCCCGTTTCGGCGTGGTCTACGAGGAGAAGCAGCCGGACGGTTCGGTGAAGAACGTCAACATGCTGGCCGAAGGCTCCTACAGCAAGGGATCCGAGCTGACCGACGGCTATCCCGAGTTCACCTATGGCGTGCTCAAGAAGCTCGGCTGGGACAAGGATCTTACCGCGGACGAACTTGCCACCATCAACAAGATCGGCGGCAACAACCCTGATAGCGTCGGCTGGGCGGTCGACCTGTCCGGCGGCATCATTCGCGTCACGCTGGAGCATGGCGTGATGGCCTATGGCAACGGCAAGGCCCGCGCGGTGGCGTGGAATCTGCCCGATCCCGTGCCGGTGCACCGCGAGCCGATCTACACGGCGCGGCCCGATCTCGTCGCGAAGTATCCGACGCGTCCGGACGGGCGCCAGTTCCGCATGCCCAATCTCGGCTTCTCGATCCAGAAGGCCGCGGTGGAGAAGGGACTGGCCAAGCAATTCCCGATCATCCTGACCTCGGGACGCCTCGTCGAATACGAAGGCGGCGGCGAGGAAACCCGGTCGAACAAATGGCTCGCTGAATTGCAGCAGGACATGTTTGTCGAGGTCAACACAGTCGATGCCGCCGAGCGCGGCATCAAGGACGGCGGCTGGGTCTGGGTGTTCGGTCCGGAGAACGGCTCGAAGGCGCGCGTCAAGGCGCTGGTTACCGACCGCGTCGGCAAGGGAGTGGCATTCATGCCATTCCACTTCTCCGGCTGGTTCCAGGGCGTCGACCAGCGCGGCAAGTATCCGAAGGGCAACGACCCGATCGTGCTCGGCGAAAGCGTCAACACGATCACGTCCTACGGCTACGACCCGGTCACAGGCATGCACGAGGGCAAGGTGACCCTCTGCCAGATCCAAGCGGCGTGAGAGGAGAATAGATCATGGCTCGCGTCAAATTTCTTTGTGATGCCGACCGTTGCATCGAATGCAATGCCTGCGTCACGGCCTGCAAGAACGAACATGAAGTGCCGTGGGGCATCAATCGCCGCCGCGTCGTCACGATCAATGACGGCAAGCCCGGCGAGCGCTCGGTCTCCATGGCCTGCATGCACTGCACGGATGCGCCGTGCGCTGCGGTTTGCCCGGTGTCGTGCTTCTACACCACCGCCGACGGGGTCGTGCTACACTCCAAGGACCTCTGCATCGGCTGCGGCTACTGCTTCTACGCCTGTCCGTTCGGCGCGCCGCAATATCCCAAAGTCGGCAATTTCGGATCGCGCGGCAAGATGGACAAGTGCACCTACTGCGCGGGTGGGCCGGAAGCCGACTCGACGCCGGCCGAATATGCCAAATACGGCGCCAACCGCCTGGCCGAAGGCAAGCTGCCGATCTGTGCCGAGATGTGCTCGACCAAATCGCTGCTCGCCGGAGACGGCGCGATCATCGCCGAGATTTACAAGGAGCGGGTGATGAAGCGCGGTTACGGGTCCGGCATGTGGGGCTGGAAGACGGCCTATAGCGATTCACCGACCGGCTGATGCAACGGCCGCTGCGCCTGTCAGGCGCGGCGGCAACGTAATTCCGATCATCGAAAGGCGTTGTGCAAATGCCAGGCTCACTTTCAATTCTCAGCTTCGCCCCTTTCAAGACTTTGTTCGCTGCATTGGCGCTGCTGTTCGTTCTCGCCCAGCCCGCTGCGGCGCAGATTTCCTTCAAGCCGACCGCGGAGGCCGTTCAGGAAGACAAGCTCCTGAACGCGCTGAAGGAGGGCGACAAGATCTCGGGTCGCGTATCGATTCCCGATGGAAATGCTGCCAATCTGATCCAGCCCGCCGGCCGCGACTGGCGTGACTTCCACCGCAGCAAGCTGCCTTGGATCGGCGGCATCGCCATTCTCGGCATGCTGGCAGCGCTTGCGGTCTTCCTGATGGTGCGCGGCCGGATTCGCATCGAGCAAGGTTTCTCGGGCAAGACGATGTTGCGCTTCGCCAGTTTCGAGCGGTTCACGCACTGGCTCACGGCAAGCTGCTTCATCGTGCTGGCACTCTCTGGCCTCAACGTCAGCTTTGGCCGCACCCTGATCTTGCCGGTGTTCGGGCCGGAAGCGTTTGCGACCATGTCGGCCTGGGCCAAGCTTGCGCACAACTATTTGGCGTTCCCGTTCATGCTGGGCCTGGTGATCATGTTCCTGATCTGGGTCAGGGACAACATCCCCGGCAAGCTCGACATTGAGTGGATCAAGCACGGCGGTGGCCTTTTTTCCAAGGGTGGTGGTCATACGCCGGCCAAACGTTTCAACGCCGGACAAAAGGGCGTTTTCTGGATCGTGATCGTCGGCGGCGCGCTGATGTCGGTGTCCGGCTGGTTCCTGCTGTTCCCGTATCTGCCCGGCAACGTCACGGCGCTGCAGCTCTGGACCGTGATCCACGCCGTGATCGCGATGCTCTTCATCGCCGCCATGCTCGCGCACATCTATATCGGCTCGATCGGCATGGAAGGTGCGTTCGACGCGATGGGGACCGGCGAGGTGGACCTCAACTGGGCCAAGGAGCATCACTCGCTCTGGGTCGAAGAACAGCAGGCAAAGGGCGAAGCGCCGTCGAACGGCACGGCCCGCGCCGTGCCGGCCGAATGATCCGGTTCGGCTCAGGTCAAACGTGAGGGACTGACATGAAATCCTTTGTTGCGGCTCTGGCATTCGCGGTCGTCGCTGCGGTGGGCGTCGCGATGGTGCTCAACACCATTCAGCAGTCGAGCTCAGTCACCTTTACCACCAGCGGCGCCAGGGTCGGCGATCCCGGCCATAATCTCATTGGCCCGAGCTGACCCCGCCGGTGGGCACGCCTGAAGTCACGCTGGCATGGCCGGTCGAAATCCGCTTGCCGAAGGATCGCCGCTCATTGCGGATTGTCTTCGATGACGGCCGCACCTTCGAACTCTCTGCCGAATTGCTCCGGGTAACCAGCCCCTCCGCGGAAGTGCAGGGGCATTCCGAAGCCGAGCGCAAGACGGTCGGCGGCAAACGCAATGTCACCATTCTTTCGGTCGATCCTGTCGGCAATTATGCCATCAGAATAGGGTTCGACGACATGCACACGACCGGCATCTACTCCTGGGCGTTCCTGCGCGATCTCGGCGTCAATGCCGAACGGCGATTTCAGGATTACCTCGACGACCTGCAGGCCAAGGGGCTCGACCGCGACAGGCCGGGCACGCGCTGAGGCCGGCGCAATGGCACCAAGGAATTCGGCGCAAACTCCCCGTCGCAACAGGGCCCGATCGGCGCTTCTGGCGCTCGCGGCCGCGTTGATCGCTCTGCCGATCGGCACAACGGCCGGGTTTGCGCAACTGCGCGGGCATGGCGGGCCGGTGCGGGCGCTGGCGATTTCGGCCGACGGACAAAGCGCGATTTCCGGCAGCTTCGATTCGACTGCGATCCGCTGGTCGCTGACGCGCAATGCGGCCGAGCAGGTGCTTCGCTTCCATTCCGACGCCGTCAATGCGGTGGCGCTGCTCGGCCAGGGACGTGCGGCGACCGCCGGCGCCGATGGCCGTATCGCCCTCTGGACCTTCGGCAAGGCAGAGCCCGACGCGGTGCTCGAAGGCCATACGGCGCCGATCGTGGCGCTGACCGTTTCGCCCGACGGCGCAACGCTCGCATCGGCCTCGTGGGATCACACGGTACGGCTCTGGCCGCTCGCGGGCGGCGCACCGCGCGTGCTCGATGAGCACACCCAGAACGTCAACGGCGTGGCGTTTACGGCGGACGGCCGCGCCCTGGTGAGCGTCAGCTACGACCTCAGCGTTCGCATCTGGCCGCTGTCAGGCGCGCAAACGCCGACGGTCGTGGCGATGCCGACACCGCTCAACGCTGTGGCCGCCGGCGCTGACGGTGAAATTGCCGTCGGCGGCGCCGACGGCAAGGTCTATTTCCTGACAGCAGGTGGCGCGCGCGCCGGCGAGCTTGTGGCGGGGCCAAGGCCGGTGATCTCGGTTGCGATTTCGCCTGACGGAGCGCTGGTTGCGGCCGCGGGCATCGGCGGCACGGTGGCCGTGATCGACCGCAAGGCGCGCGCGCTCACGCGCACGCTGGTAGGGCCGGGCCTGCCGGTCTGGTCGGTCGTATTCTCGCCTGATAGCCGCACGCTTCTCACCGGCGGCGCGGACAACATCATCCGGCGCTGGAACGCGGCGACAGGCGAGCCCGTCGATCCGATTCTCGTGGAAACGGCGGGAGACCCGCTCGCCGCCTATGCCGGCGATCGCGGCGCGGAGGTTTTTCGCGCCTGCGTCGCCTGCCACACGCTTGGCGCCGATCAGGCCAACCGCGCAGGCCCGACACTCGCCGGCATCTTCGGCCGACGGATAGCAACAGCGCCTGGATATAATTTCTCCGAAGCGCTCAAGCACCTCGACATCATCTGGACGCCGGAGACGATTTCCAAACTGTTCGAGGTCGGGCCGCAGGCCTACACGCCCGGCACCAAGATGCCGGAGCAGCGTATCGGCTCGGAGCAGGACCGTGCCGCGCTGGTGCGATTCCTCGAGCGGGCGACCAAGCAATAGAACGCGCGGCGCTATTCCGGTTGCGTCAATGTTTCACGGGCTTCGAGAAGACCAGCGACATATCCTCGTATTCGTCCATCGGAATCCTGGTGACGCCCGCGATGGCCGGAGATTTGTTCGACAGCGCCACGCCGGTGGTTACGGTAGAACGTTCATGGGAAATCGAGTAAGAGCGCATCGTGGTTGCGACCGCGAGCAGGGCGACTGCCACGAATCCGGAAATCAACAGACGCTTCATCGAAAACTCCGTTGGTTCGAAATGCAGGTGTGGCTTGCACCACCGCATTACGGCCAACGGCCACGCGCGAATGTGGCCTGCGTCACCTATCACGATCTTGTTTTTAACAGTTGAGCGGATTCCCGTTGGCGCGACTGGCTCACCTTAAGCTGATGTGACACGCGCGGAAGTAGCGCAGGGGACGGCGGCGCACCACTTCATGCTGAATTGAATTGCCCCCGCAAAGTGTTTTACCCCGATTGAATCGGCGGCACCTTTGCGAATTGCGCGCCGAACCGATCTTGCCTACGGGGTAGGACGGCGACCGGTCCGGGGATTAAGCGGGGCGGTAGGCCGGCGCCTCAGCGCTTCCGGCAGGAACTTCTCATCCGCCGCGGGCTCGGGGTCGGAGCGCACGTCTGCTGCGACCTGGGCGCGTTCATGCGGAGTCTGGTTGGCGTTGAATCTTCGCTTTACGTCGACGCCACTGACGGGGTCGTTGACGCCGTGCTGAATGTCCCTGAAGTCGCTCATGAAACTATCTCGACGTTCATCAATCTCCACGCTCGGAAGAAACGCGAGCCGGAGAAGCGTGTTCCGCCTGCTGTGTCGGGCCGGTCAAATTGAAGCACCGGATGGAACCGCCAGCGCCACGCCCGATTGACTCCAGGTAACCGCAAGATGGAGCGGCAGATGAGCGACAGCACCGTCAAGAAGGTATCCAGCAAGACGGCGCCCAAGGGCGAGATGGGTCAAACCTATCTTGTTTCCGGCAAGCGCGTCTCGATGCGCTTATGGCAAAACGAGAAGCCGCAAACCGACGTGTCCAACCGGAGGGATTATGAAACGGTGGGATACGTCATGAATGGGCGCGCCGAACTTGTCATCGAAGGCCAGACGATAAAGCTGGAGCCGGGTGACTCCTGGCTGGTGCCAGCGCATGCCGAGCATAGCTATCGCATTCTTGAGCCATTTACGGCCGTGGAGGCGACCGCGCCGCCAGCGCAAGTGCATGGCCGCGACGAAGCAAAGGCGTAAGGCAGGCACGCCATAGGAATATGGGAGAATATGATGGGACTCGAAGCCCTCTATTTCATCGGAGCCTTCGTGCTGCTTACGGCGCTGATCTACGGAACACTGAGCTACCATTACCGCAACCGGGCAGCGACGCAGGCTGGCGATGAAATCGTACGGGAGCGATATCGACAGAATCAGGGCTGAGGCCGAAAGACGAGCAGTAATTGCTTCGTGACCCGCGTCAGCGGCATCCGGGTTGTCTTCGGCGCTGTCCCGGATGTCACTGCGAAGCTATGGGATAGACTGCATCACGGCACGCTTTGGGAGTCCTTGGCACCGGTTGCGGTTTTCCAGCCGGCGTCGCGTCCCGGGACGCTGACATGCACTTCATGCCCTTGCCGGATGGCCAGTGACGCGGCCGCGACGGCCGCCTCGAAAGCCGCTTCCTTCGTAGTTATGCTGCGCGGTTCCGTCGTGCAGGACCGTCCAGCCGTCCGGCTTGGAGACGATCATGTATTCGGCCAATCCCATCGAAGCCTCCTTGCTGCTTGGCAAGGCAACGTAGTGACCCGTTGGCGGGTTCCGATCGCCTGTCGCTTGGTTGCCGCGTCACGCGCCTGCAGCGCGGGGCACTGGCCAGTTGGAAAAGTGGTTCAAGTTTTCGGCGGACGTCCGCGCTTGGCGAATGTCAGCCCCTGCATGTCGGCCGCCTTCTGAAGAAGACCAGCGCGCTTCAAAGCTTCGCTTCGTGCCGGACCATGAGGCAGCGTCCGGGCGTACTCCAGCGCTGCCAGCGCTTCCATATGCAGGTCCCGCTGGGACCGCTCTTCGACCTGCTTCTTGTCCATCCAAAAAGCTTAGGAGGCGGAATCGCCGGCTGTCTGTACGATTCCCAACGTTGGAACCCGAAGTTCATCGATTTATCGGAACCAAACCCTGCGCTGTCGGCTTCCCCATCATGGAGGTGTCCCAATGAGCAAGGAAAAACCTACCGATGATCCGCGTCAGCAGACCGATTGGGGATCGCATAAGCAGAGCGACAAGCCGTGGAAGGAGAAGCCGGAGAAAGAGCAACGGTCGTCGTCGAAACCCGACCTGGAAAAATGGCATGAGACCAACACCCATTAGCCCGGCACCGCGGGATGAATGGAGACGCAACAGATGCTTGAAGAGAAACTGAAGGAAGCGATTGTCGAGGAGCTGAAACGGCAAGCGGCGAATAATCCGCAGTCGCTGAGCATCGAGGAATCCGAAGGCCTCGTCGTCAAGGGCAAGATCGATCTGGACGATCTGACGATGGTGATTGCGGGAGCTGTCGCCGGCGGACCGTGACAGGAACGGGGATTGCTGCGGGGCGTTTTCTCCAAAATGGTTGGATACAATGATGACGGAACCGTTGCCCTTGCTGATAGAGAGTTCGATCGCAATCGCCTGGGACTATCTCGAGCGCACCGGGGAGTTGGGCGATGCCATGGTGGCCGGCCGCTTCCTCAGCGACACGATAGAGTTGATGGTGCGCCGTGGCGAGCGGCGGCGGTTGATGCTCGCCAACAAGGCAATTGCGGCCTATCAGCAATACAGGCGACAATCTGAGCATCCGATCCTGGCCTCGGCCTGATGACAGTTCCGTGTTCCTGTCGGAACGCTTTGCGCGAGTGCCGGTTGAAGAATCGCTTCAACCAAAGGAGTTTCCCATGAAGAAAACGATCCTGGCTTGCGCCTGCGCCCTGTTACTGTCGACCGGCGGCGTGTTCGCACAAATGCAGCCGGCTCCGGGCGGGGCAGCCCACGGTGACGTCGGCCCCGGCGCGACCAAGAGCAAGAGCATGAAGAGCACCCACACGAAGAAGGGGACCACGACGGGTATGTCCAGCGGCAAAATGAAAGCCGGCGGTTCGTCCAGCAGCGGCAATGTCGGACCCGGCACCAACAAATAATTCCAGTCCGCAGCCCGGTAGACGTTAGTCGCTGATGAATGCCGTTGTCTGCGGATGGCGGCGTTCGTCTCGGACAATAGGCTTGTCCAGCTCAGCAGGCGTCGATCATGCCCGCTGCTCGGCGGCTTTCCGCCGAAGCTCCTCGATCATCTGCTGGGCACCTGAACGGGTCAGCAATTCGCCGGATTTGTCGGGAATGTCAGCCGCGTCGCAGAGGCGCTTGAGTTCTTGCCTCTGCTCTTCCGTCATCGGATCAGTATGTGCGTTCAATACCATGGCGACCTCCGTGCTCTGAACCAACGTGAATGGCGGAGGCTCGTTCCGGTCCTGCTGCATGGATGACGGGCGGCGGCATTCGACGCACGAGCCAGGAGGGACCAAAGTCTAACCAACGGCGTTTAGTACCCATGAAGATGGAAGGCGAGAGCGTACACATCCACGACATCGAAACCATTGCCCACGGCAAGGGCAAGCTGCTCAGCGTGAGTTACGAGCAGCGCAGGCGAGACGGCGAACAGCAACGGCGCAAGCGCGAGATCTACGACAACGGCAACTCGGCCGTTATCCTTCCCTACGATCCCGATCGGAAGACCGTGCTTCTCACCCGGCAATTGCGGTTGCCGATTTTTCTCCAGGACGGCATCGAGCGGACCGTGGAGGCTTGCGCCGGCAAGCTCGACGGCGAGGATGCCGAACGGCGCATCATCAAGGAGATGAAGGAGGAGCTTGGTTACCAGGTCTCGAAACTGCAACGGCTGTTCGAACTCTATGTGAGTCCCGCCGCGATCATGGAAAAGATCGTCTTCTTCACCTGCGCCTATTCGCCGGCCGACAAGGTGTCCGGCGGCGGCGGGCTCAAGGAGGAGGGAGAAGATATCGAGGTGGTCGAGACTACCCTGGAGCAGGCTGCTGCGATGGTCGCAACTGGCGAAATCGTTGACGCAAAGACGGTCGTCCTCATCCAGTATCTGCGTGATCGCATGCAGGCTGCCGCTTGCAGCTAGCGATCGGCACCGGCCGCCGCAGTCCGGCGGCCATTCAATCCGTCACAGGAACGGCTTTCCGCCGGTGACCGCGATGGTGGCGCCGGAGACATAGCTGGAAAGCGGATCGGCCAGCATGACGTAAGCGGTCGCCAGCTCGACGGGCTGGCCCGGGCGCTTCATCGGGACCTGCTTGCCAAAGTTCTCGACGGAGTCCTCAGGCAGGGTGGAGGGAATGAGCGGTGTCCAGATCGGCCCCGGGGCCACCGCATTGGCGCGAATGCCTTTCTCAGCCAGCATTTGCGCCAGCCCTGCCGTGAAGTTATGGATCGCTCCCTTGGTGGTCGCATAGGCCAGCAGGCTCGGGTTGGGCACATCCGAATTGATCGACGCGGTATTGATGATGCAGCTTCCCGGCTTCATGTGGGGGACGGCGGCCTTGGTGAGATAGAACATCGCGTGGATGTTGACCTTGAAGGTCAACTCCCATTCTTCGTCGCTGATCTCGTCGATCGACTTGAAGCTGGCCTGGTGCGCCGCATTATTGACAAGGATGTCGATGCCGCCGAGCTCCGATACGGCTTTGGCGATGAGTGCGCGGCAATGATCGGGGTGCTGGATGTCACCCGACACAAGAACGGCCTTGCGGCCTGCCTCGGTCACCAGCCGTTCGGTCTCGCGGGCGTCGTCGTGCTCATCCAGATAGGAGATCAGGACATCTGCTCCCTCCCTGGAGAACGCAATGGCCACCGCGCGCCCGATGCCGCTATCGCCACCCGTGATGACCGCCTTTTTGCCGATGAGCCGGCCGCTGCCTTTGTAGGAAGTTTCGCCATGGTCGGGCAGCGGCTGCATCGCGCCGGTCTTGCCCGGCATCGGCTGGTGCTGGCTGGGAAAGGGCGGGCGCGGATAGTGCAGCATTGTGTTTCTCCGAAAAGCACGGCGCCGGCGCCGCAGCATTCGTGCCGCGGCTAGGTCAGGCGATGGAGGTTTCCAAATGGGTTGAGGCTGCTGGGTTCCTTGTCCTCTTCCTCGCCCTCGCGTTGCTCGGTCTTGGCTTCTTCTTGCAGCTTGCCGTCGCCAAGCACCTCGGCAATCGCTTCCTTGGCTTTCCCTTTAGCCTGGCGCGCCGTTCGTTTGATCTTACTCATGGTGTTGACCTGCGCGTATTGCAGCTTGGACAAAGTCAATGTCCGACCGACGTCTTCGTTCCTGTGCGGCCCTGCCATGCCGGCGCCCCCAATGCCCGCCGCCCGCGGGGAACGTTGCGATGCTCGTCGCGCTTGGTTCGCCGGGAAGGGCGGTGAAGCCGATGCCACGATTTGAACCGAAAGATCTTGATGCGCTGATCATCGGCGGCGGGCCGGCAGGGTTGACCTGCGCGATCTATCTGGCGCGGTACCGGCGCCAGGTCGTCGTCGTTGATAGCGGGGAAAGCCGGGCGGCGCTGATTCCGGAGACGCACAACTATCCGGGCTTTGCGGATGGAATTGCCGGCCCGCGCCTGCTTGAGGCGCTCACCTCACAGGCAAAGGCCTACGGCGTCGAGATCATCGGTGATCGGATTACGGCATTGCTGCGCGTGGAGGACGGCTTCGAGGCAACGTGTTCCCGGGGGATCATCGGATCAAAGCGGGTTGTGATGGCGAGCGGATTGATCGATCACGACCTCGGCAATCCCGAGCTTCAGCAGGCGGTTGGCAACGGGCTGGTTCGATATTGTCCGATCTGCGACGGATTCGAGGCCTCAGACCGGCGCATCGCGGTACTGGGAAACGCCAATGAGGCGGGCACGAAGGCGCTGTTTCTGCGCACCTATTCCAAGGACGTCACGCTGCTGACGCTGGATGGCGAGGGCTGCTGCGACCAGCTCGCCCGCGAGCTGTCGCAAGCCGGCATACGCTTTCCCAAGGCGCGCGCCGTGGCCTTCCGCAAGCAGAACGGCCACATGACGGTATCCTTGAGTGACGGGACGGTCGAGGCATTCGACGTGATCTATCCCGTTTTGGGCTGCGAGGTCCGCTCCGAGCTGGGGCGGAAACTCGGCGCCCGCCACAATGATACCGGCTGCCTCGAAGTCGACGCACGTCAACGCACAAACGTAGCCGGACTCTACGCCATCGGAGACGCCGTTTCAGACCTGCACCAGATCGCGGTCGCGACTGGTCACGCTGCCGTCGCCGCCACCGATATCCATAACAGCCTGCCGCGCAATTTCCGCTGACGGCAGCATGGGAGGTTATGGCTGATCCGCGATGTCAGCCCCGGCCAGCGGGCTGACCGCGGGAGCGTTGAGCGGCGTGCCGTCGAATGCGAAGTGAGACCCGTGGCACGGGCAGTCCCAGCATGTCTCGAACGAATTCCAGTGCAGGTGGCAGCCGATATGCGTGCAGGCTGCGGAACGGGCGTAGAGCTTGCCGGCCTCATCGCGATAGGCGGCGATCTTGCTGAGGCCGTGCCGGATGATGGCGCCATGGCCGGCTTTCAAATCGCCCACTGCGCTCAGCTCGCCAGGCGCGAGATATTCGGCGAAATTCTTCAAGGGGGTCAGGTTCTCCTTGATGAAATTGCCGACGGCCGCAGGGGTCTTGCGCGAGGGCTCGTAAACCTCGGCCCACTTTGCGTCGCGGCCGAGGATCAATGCTGAGTTGATCATAGCACCCACCACGCCGTGGGTCATGCCCTGGCCGGAATCGCCGGTATGCACGTAGATATTGTCGTTCCCTGGATTCCTGCCGATGAAGCCCGCATAATCGATGGTCTCTAGAACTTGCCCCGACCACCGGTGGGTGACGTCCTGGACGTGAGGGATCAGGTTGCGGGCCCAGGCTTCGAGGCTCTGAAAACGCACCTCGGCATCGTCGGCTTCACCGCTCTTGTGATCGGCGCCGCCGACGATCACGTAGTCGGTCTGCCCTTCGCCCGGTTGCAGCCGCACATAGTGATAGGGATCCAGCGTGTCCCAGTACAGGGCATCAGGAATAGCATCCTTCCGGATCGAAAACGCCATCGCATAAGTGCGATAGGGCGCCATCTTGGTGTGCAAGGCAAATCGATCCACAATCGGCGAGTTCGTCGCCACCACCGCCGCGCGCGCCACGACCTTGCCGCCGCCGGTTGAGACGACCACCTTGCCGTCGTCGCGCTCTTCGATGGACTCGACCACCGTGCCGGCGTGGAACGTCCCACCCTTCGCTTCGACGATCGCGGCAAGCGCTTTGAGATATTTCAGAGGATGAAACGTACCCTGCCGCGGGTAGCGCAGCACGTGTTGTTGCTCGCAGTGTGAGAATGGGACGCCAACGAGCCGATGGACATGCGCGCCCACCTTGCGAGCTGCTTCCAATTCGTCATCGATGATTTTTGAATCGGTATTGAGCGCCTGAAAGAGATAGCCGTCGAGCCGCCGGAAATCGCATTCGATGGATTCCCTGTTCTGCACCTCTTCGATGCGATCGATCGCAGCCGACTGGCTTTCATGGAAAAGACGCGAAACGTCTTCGCCGCGAAGTCTGATCAGCGCCGAGATCAGGTCGTCGCAAGGTGAGCCGAGATGCGCCGTGGTTCGCGCCGTCATGCCGCCGGCGATATCACTGCGGTCGATCAGCGTGACGCGTAATCCCTCGATGGTGAGCTCGTAGGCGGTAGAAATTCCTGCGATCCCCGTGCCAATCACGACGACGTCGCACTCGCTGTCGCTTTGCAGCGGTGCTGCGTTGGGGGCGACTGCGACCTCCATCCATAGCGACCTGCTGCGGCGATCGGCGAAATGGCTCATCCAAAAACCCGGTAACTGAATAATAGTCGAAGACCAACAGCGGATCGACCCGTTGGTTCCCGGGTTCCGCCGCGATCAGTTGTGTCACATCAGCTCCATCAGGCGCCGGGCATCAGCCGGAGCAGCGCTTTTCTGGTCATTGTCGAAGTAGACGAACACGTCGCAGCCCTGCCTTTTCCAGGATCTGATGCGACGGGCCCAATCGGCAAGAGCGGCCTCGCCGTAGTGGTCCTTGTAGCGGCCCCCAGGACCGTGCCCGCGGACGTAGACGAAATCGGCGGTGCGCTTCCAGGGTGCCGGTGCGTCATGATGGTCGGAGATGCAAAGCGAGATGTTTTGCTCGCGCAGCAGCCGGATTATTCCGGGCTCGTACCAGCTCGGATGCCTGAATTCGAAACTGTAGCGGCGCTTCCTCGAGAGTAGTTTAAAGAAGGAGGCAAGGCGATCGGCATTGGCGTGGAAGTTCGGAGGTAGCTGAAACAGCACCGGCCCTGCTTTCCTGCCGAGCAGGGAGAGGCGGCTTTCAAGCAGTTCGAGGCTGTTGACCGAATTCTCCGACAGGCGCTTCCAGTGGGTGATGAATTTGGATGCCTTCCAGGCGAAAACGAAATCACGCCCGGTCTGGGCTCGCCAGCTCTTTACGGCCTCCGGAGTTGGCGTCCGGTAAAACACGCCGTTCAATTCGGTCGTCGGAAACTGACCGGCATAAAATGGCAATTGCTGCTTGAGCGGCAGGCCCTTGGGAAAGAACGGCCCGCGCCAGGAATCGTAGTGCCAGCCCGACGTGCCAATCAGTACCCGGGGCATGGCATCACGGCTTCAGAACGACCTTGATGCAGCGGATATTGTCCTCGCCATGCCGCGCCCATGCTCTCATCGTCGAAATCCTCCGCTATCCGATCAGCATGAAAATGATCGGAGACAGGGAGTTGTTCCTGCATCGGGAAGCACCGCCTGTAGCTTCGAGTGGATTGGATGCCATTGCCGAGCGATCGCGCTGACTACCGAGCGAAGGCAGCCATTCGACGATGGTAGGTACGTGAGGATCACGCCCGGCCGGACTTCTCTCGAAGGTCGTCGAGCTCCACGAGATAGGCCAGCAGCAGGTCGCCCTGCGGCTGCGCGGCATCCCGCGCGGCTTCGCGGTACATGGCAATTTCGCGCTCGGTCGAGCGGCGCACCCGGAGGCGCGCCTTGCCGTCCCACAGCGATACGCCATTCGACATCAGGTCCGCGATGTCCTGACGCAGCCAGCGCTCATGACAAAGTTGCTGAGATTCTCGCAAGTTCTTGGCTTCGAAAGCCAGAATGGGTTTTCCAGCGATATCCAGGGTAAAAATCGGAGGCGGCAGCGTCATCCGACCCAGGCCATATGTCTGATGACAAGGAAGAGGTTGACGGCGCCGAGGGTGATGAGTGCGCTGGACATTCCGATCCGCATTGCAATCCGAATGACAGTTAGGCTCATGCCGGTGGCCCGATCTTATCCGTTAAACGATCGAGATCTCTGCAATCGAAGAGCGCCGTAACGAATCGGATTTCGAGAACGTCCGGCAGCCCCTGCAAAAATAGCCTGCAGGCCGTTCGTCGTCTGTCCGATCCCTGACACATAGTATCCGGAAATATGGTTCGAAACGCTGACCACTGTCGGGCAGGGGAGTCCCGCGCGGCAAGAACCGGGGCCGGCAGCCGGCCCGACCGGCAACCGCGCAAGGGAACGATCGAGAATATCGCAGATTGATACGGAAGCTGCCGGAATTAGCCCAGCTAGAGAAGAGGGACTCGAAATGAAATATCTTGCCTCATGCTTTGCGCTCGTTCTTCTGGCGACACCCACCATGGCGCAGTCGGTCGGAGAGAAGACCGGGATTAACTCAACTCTCGGAATCACTCCGGCAACGGAAGATTTCGTGAAACAGGCTGCGATCAGCGACATGTTCGAGATCCAGTCCAGCCAGCTCGCGCAGCAGCGCGGCGATGCGGCCGATAAATCTTTTGCCGCCACCATGATCAAGGATCATGAGAAGACGGCAAGCGATTTGAAAGCAATGGTTTCGAGCGGTGACGTGAAGGTGACGTTGCCGACCGAGCTCGACAGTACGCACCAGAGCAAGATCGACAAATTGAAAGCGCTCAAGAGCGGCGATTTCAGCGCCCGCTATCAGCTCGATCAGGTGAGCGGTCACAAGGACGCCGTATCGCTGTTCGAGCGCTACGCCAAGGGCGGCGATCATCCGAAACTGAAGGAGTGGGCGAACAAGATGCTTCCGACGCTGCGCCACCATTTCCAAATGGCGCAGGAGTTGGCTGCGGGAAAGACGGTCGGGAAGCACTAAAATGCGCGGCCGCGCATTGGTAGCGGGCACTTAGAGTGCCTGCAAGGCAACGCCCGCGCGATCTGTTGAACAGCGAGGATGAGTAAGATGGCGAAGAAGGCAAAGAAACGAAGATATTCAAAGGGAGCGGCAAAGAAGGTCGGCCGCGCCATGAAGAAGCGCAAATCCGGCACGCTGAAGAGCGGCCGATCCGGCAAGAAGGTGAAAAGCAGGAAGCAGGCGATCGCGATCGGCCTGTCGCAAGCGCGGAAGAAAGGCGCCAAGGTGCCCAAGAAGGGGTCAAAGAAACGCTCGAAGAAGCGTGCAGCGAAGTCTTGAAGGACTCAGTCCGACCGGGTCAGATCGGCGGCCGGATAGGCCACCATCCAGTCGTCCAGCAATTCATCTCCGAAGTCATCGAGTGCGCGAAACCGGTAGCGCTCGGGATTTCGGGGCGAGGAGATTTTGCGGTTTCGAGGGAATGTCAGTCTTGGTGTCATCGATGTTCGCCGCTCCGCCCGCGTCCCCCCCTGTCCGCATGATGGGCAGAGATAGAACGGCGGGCGGCTGACGGGGGTTCCCGTGACCTCATGAAAAAGCGGGGCAGCGCTACTACGCCAGCGGCGGCTGGCCGTTGGAAGCGGAAACGCCGCCGTCCACGGCCACATTTGCCCCCGTTACGAAACTGGCCTCGTCGCTGGCGAGAAACGCAATGACGGCGGCAACTTCGTGCGGCTCGCAAACTCGTCCGAGCGGAATTCGCTCCCGGAACTTGGCCATCAGCTCCTCATCTTCCATCATGTCGGCGGTCATGCCGGTCCGCGTCAGGCTGGGACAGACGGAATTGACCCGAATGCCTTTCCTGCCGAGGTCCAGCGCCAGCGACCGCGTCAGGTTGACGACGGCGCCCTTGGCGGCGTTGTAGGGACTGGTTGCCCAGTCGCCCCCGGTTCCGGATACCGAGGCGGTATTGACGATCGAACCCCTTGTCTTTTCGAGATGCGGCAGGGCGGCGCGGCAGCCGTAGAAGACGCCGTCGAGGTCGGTCGCCATCACGGTACGCCACTGATCGTTGCTGATTTCGGCGGGGTCGCCGCCTTCGTACACGCCGGCATTGTTGACCAGGACATCCAGCCGTCCAAAGCGCTTCGCGACGGTCGTCACCATGGCGTCGACAGCGTCGCTATCGGAGACGTCAGCGAGATGCGCCATAGTGAGTTGCGCCGGCATATCCTTCGCGACATTGGCCAGCAACATTTCGTTGCGATCCACCAGGGCGACGCGCGCGCCTTCCGACGAGAAGCGCCGCGCGGTGGCTTCGCCAATGCCGGAGGCCGCGCCGGTGATGATCGCGACCTTTCCTTCAAAGCGCTTCATGGCCGCTTATTCCAGGACAGCGCTGTCCGATCGGCTTCGCGCAGATCAAACCTGTGCATGCTGGCCGCCCGGGCGTGAAATTCGGCCCAACGCTGCTCCCGTGCCGTTACCGCCTTGCACCAGCGCGATATCGCCCAACGCAATGATGCCGACAAGCTGTTTGTTGCGATTGAGGACCGGCAGACGGCGAACCTGAATGTCGCCCATGTTCGCACTCACCTCGTCGAGATCCTGATCTTCGTAGCAGTATTTCACATCGGCCGTCATTGCATCGCCGACCCGTGCCTCGGGTCCTCGGCCCATGCCGATACCGCGGATCGCGATATCGCGATCGGAGATCATGCCGACCAGGCGGTTGTTGTCGGTCACCGGCAACAACCCGACGCCGAGCGCTGCCATGGCCTGCGCGGCGTCCTTCAACGTATCGTCGGGAGTACAGAGTTGAACCTCTGGCGTCATCGCATCGGAAACTTTCATGGGAATCTCTCCATCTGTCCGTTGCTTCACCCGCTAACAGGCATCGCCGACCGCCGTTCCTGCGGCCACATGAAATTTTCCAGATGTGATAAGGAGAGACTTCAGCCGAGCTGAAATCTCTGCCGAAATCTCTCCTGGATCTGCTACCAGCGGTCGTTGTCGACGCCAACACCCACGCTCACGCCAGGAGCGCGGATTCCGACGCCGGCCCGAGGTCCGTCATCCCAATCGCGATAGCGCCGATGTTCGATATATCGCTCGCGCGGCGCATAGGCGTATGAATCCCGTACGATCACTCGGCTGCCGCCGCGCGTGCGATAGCAGCGTCCATTGTCGTCACAGACCATGCGGACCTGCTGTATCAGATCGGAGTTCGTATATTCACTCTCGGTATAGACGTCAGATGCATTTGCGCTGCCGATCACGAGCGTTCCCGCGCCGGCCAACAAGCCGATTGCAATCTTCCGCATAAGTTCCTCCTTGTTCGAATGCTGCCCGGGGCTCAAAGCGCCGCATCCGCTTTGGTTCCGATCGCAGAAACCAACGAGGTGGAGGTTCCGTGAATAGGCGCACTGCATAGAGGAAGGAACAGCGTCAAGAAGCGCAGAGTTATCGTTCCGTCGGAAGACCCAATCTTCCAAGAACGGAACGAGGAGCGGAACATGAAAAACAGCCTGTTAGCCGGCGCCATCGCCGGGCTGATGCTAGGCACAAGCGCATTCGCCCAATCACCGAGTGATCAGCAAAGAACCAATGCGCCGTCGGCGCAAAACCAGTCACCCAAGGCGGCGCCATCGCCTGCGACACCGCCAGATACCCCAAGCGGCAGGTCGGACACACAGCAACAGCCGACAAATGCCACGGCTGACTCGCCGCGTCCGCAGGCTCAGTCAAACCAGCCTGCTGCCTCTCAATCCGGCGCGGCGTCGCAGACGAGATCCGACGGCAATGCGGCCAACCCGCCGGCGCAACAGCAGCAGGCTCAGCAGCCGTCGCAGCAACCATCACAGGCTCAGCAACCGGGCGCGTCTTCACAGCCCTCGCAAGCGCAGACCAATACAGCGCCGCCGGCCAGCAACCAGTCGACCAGCACGCAGCAATCGACCGGTCCGGCCAATACGACCAACAGCGGGTCTGCACAGCCTTCGGCCAATACGGCGGCTCAACCTTCAAACACGCAGACCAACACCGCGCAATCGCGGACGAACGTCAACGTCTCGGCCAATCTGACTGAGAGTCAGCGTACCCGCGTAAGCACGTCGATCAGCCGGCTGAATGTCAAGCCGGTGACCAACGTCAACTTCTCCTTGTCGGTGGGCACCGTGGTACCGCGCGATGTGCATTTCGAGCCGCTGCCAGCCGAAGTCGTCGAGGTGATGCCGCAATACCGCGGCTACAACTTCATCCTGGTTCGCGAGGATATCGTGATTGTCGATCCCGCGACCTACAAGATCGTCGATGTGCTGCCGCGCGGCGGCCAATCGACCGCGGCTGCCCCGACACCACGCAAGGAGACCTTCTCGGATCGCGACAGGGAGGTTGTCCGCAAACATGCGCGCTCGTCCAGGACGGAGCAGCGTTCGACCAGAACCGAGCAGCGCACCACGGGCAGCGCCACGTCCACGCGCGTGCGCGTCGGCGATCGCTTGCCGGACTCGGTCGAGATCAGGTCATTCCCGGATGAGGTTTATCGGGAATCGCCTCGGCTGCGTGAGTATCGCTACATCGAGCGCGACGATCGGATGTATATCATCGAGCCCGGCGAGCGTCGGATCATCGAGGAAATCGACGACTGACACGTAAGCCAGTGGAGGAGGGAGGCGGTCCTTGCCTCTCTCCGCCGTCGTGTCTCCGCGATCGATCGTGGTGCTTCCTTGTTTTCCATGCAGCGGAAGAGGTTAAAGTTCAGCGATATCGGGCGCTGACGCCGGCTTGCGAGGTTTCACCGTCGCACAGGCAACTCACGCGGCGTTCATGCGTTGGGGCCACATGGAGCAACAATAATGGCCACGGAAGTGAAACCCCGCATATCCCACAATACGCTCGTCCTCATCGGCGATGGAAAAAAGGCCCTCTTTCTCCGCAACAAAGGTACCCCCCAGCAGCTCAACCTTGAGGTAGAGCACGTTCTCGAGCAGGATAATCCGGCAACACGCGAGCAGGGAACCGACCGTCCCGGGCGGTCGATCGGGAGCGTCGGCTCGGCTCGAAGTGCCATGGAGCAAGCCGACTGGCATTATATCGCAGAGGAGCGGTTCGCCGACGCCATTGCCGAGGCGCTCTATCGCCTTGCCCATGGCAACCGCTTCGAAAAGCTCGTCGTTGTGGCGCCCGCGAAGGTGCTCGGCAATCTTCGGCAGGCCTTTCATGCCGAAGTGACCGAGCGGATCGTGGGCGAGATTCCGAAGGAGCTAACGTCCCATCCGATACCCGATATCGAACGGCTGATGGCGGCCTAGCCGCTGATGGCCGCCGCCGGTCGCGGCGGCCAGGCCTGCGCCTCTTGCCTTGTATCGCGGTCAGGTCACCGGACCGGGGTTGAACAGCGCGAGCGCGTTGGTCAGCTTCCAGTGCTCTGCCCAGGTCTCGCGGCCGCTTGCCACGTCGAGAATGAGGCGGAAGATCTCCCAGCCGACGTCTTCGATCGTGGCGTCGCCGGTTGCAATGCTGCCGGCGTCGACATCGATCAGATCGTGCCAGCGTTGCTTCAGCTCGCTGCGCGTGGAGACCTTGATGACCGGCACGGCGGCAAGTCCATAGGGCGTGCCGCGGCCGGTGGTGAAGACGTGCAGCGTCATGCCCGAGGCGAGCTGCAGCGTGCCGCAAACGAAATCGCTGGCCGGCGTCGCCGCAAAAATCAGTCCTTTCTGGCTGGCGCGCTCGCCAGGGGCGAGCACGCCCGCGATCGGGCTGGTACCGGACTTGATCACCGAACCCATCGCCTTCTCGACGATGTTGGACAGGCCGCCCTCCTTGTTGCCCGGCGTGGTGTTGGCGCTGCGATCGGCCTCGCCGCCGGCGAGGTAACGGTCATACCAGGCCATCTCACGCACCAGCGCGTCCGCAACCTCCTGGTTGGCCGCGCGCGGCGTCAGGAGGTGGATGGCATCGCGTACCTCGGTCACTTCGGAGAACATCACGGTGGCGCCGGCGCGGACCAGAAGATCAGCAGCGAATCCAAGCGCCGGATTGGCGGTCACACCCGAGAACGCATCGCTGCCGCCGCATTGCATGCCGACCACCAGCGCCGATGCCGGGCAGGTTTCGCGGCGCCGCTCGTTCAGCACCTTGAGACGCGCATCCGCCATCTGCACGATCTCGTCGACGATTTCGCCGAAGCCGGTGAGGCCTTCGTCCTGCATGCGCATGATCTCGTCGTCGGCGCTCATGCCCTCGGGCAGCAGCAGCTCGGGCTGCAGCTTCTCGCAGCCGAGGCCGACAATCATCACCTCGCTGCCAAAATTGGGATTGCGCGCCAGGTTCTGCAGCGTGCGGATCGGAACAGCGGCACCCGGCGCGTTGATAGCGACGCCGCAGCCATAGGCATGCGTGATCGCCACCACGCCGTCGACATTGGGATATTTCGGCAACAGCTCCTTTCGAATCCGCTCCAGCGCAAACTCGACCGTGCCGGCGACGCATTGCACGCTGGTCGAGATCGCGAGGATGTTGCGGGTGCCGACCGAGCCATCGGCATTGCGATAGCCTTCGAACGTGTAGCCTTCCAGCGGCGGCAGCCTGATCGCAGCGCCATTGGATTTCGGCAGATTGTCAAACGATGGCGCGTTGGGCATCCGCACCAGCGATTCCCTGACCCAACTTCCCTTCGCGATTGGCGCATCGGCATAGCCGATGACCTCGCCGTAGCGGCGAATGGCTTCGCCTTCTCTTATATCGGCGAGGGCAACCTTGTGGCCTTGCGGGATCTGTTCGACAAGCCGCAAGCCGCACGAGAACTCGGCGCCCGGATGCAGCCCTGCGCGGTTCGCGACGATCGCGACGTTATCGTCCGCATGCATGCGGATATAGAGCGGTTTCGCGGTGGCGCGCTGCATGTTGAATCCTTATTCGCTGGCGGCATCAGGAGCGGGGCAATCAAGGTCAAACCAGGCCTCCGATCAAGCGGTCCCTCGCGCAGAAGTCACGGTTCGGATTCGGCCTTCGGCCACGCGAGCACGGTCATTGAGGAACCAATAGTAAAATAATATGACTAGTCAGGGCCGTCCTTACGTGGAATATTCCCCGCGCTGCCGCCAACGGACAGCGCCAAAGGTGCCTTGATACCGAATTCGGAGATGCAGGCACCCTGAGCAATCATTTTGGGAGAACGCGCCTATGACCTCCAAAGCCCTCCTTGCGGCCACCGCCCTGGCCGCCATCACGCTCTCGCTTCCCGCAACCGCCGCTGAACTTACTGTCGGCTTCTCCCAGATCGGATCCGAATCCGGCTGGCGGGCAGCGGAGACTTCCGTCGCCAAATCGGAGGCCGCCAAGCGCAAGGTCACCCTGAAGATCGCCGATGCCCAGCAGAAGCAGGAGAACCAGATCAGGCGATCCGCTCCTTCATCGCCCAGGGTGTCGATGCCATCTTCCTCGCGCCTGTCGTGTCGAGCGGCTGGGATGCGGTGCTGAAGGAGGCCAAGGAAGCCAAGATCCCGGTCGTGCTGCTCGACCGCGACATCGATCCGTCGGGCAAGGAGCTCTATCTCACCGCAGTCACCTCGGACAGCGTGCACGAAGGTGCGGTCGCCGGCGAATGGCTGGCGAAGGCCGTGAGCGGAAAGCCGTGCAATGTCGTCGAGCTGCAGGGCACGGTCGGCGCCAGCGTCGCAACCAACCGCAAGAAGGGCTTTGACAGTGTCGTCGCCAAGAACGCCAATCTCAAGGTGGTGCGCAGCCAGACCGGCGACTTCACCCGCGCCAAGGGCAAGGAAGTGATGGAGAGCTTCATCAAGGCCGAAGGCGGCGGGAAGAACATCTGTGCGGTCTATGCTCACAACGACGACATGATGGTCGGTGCGATCCAGGCGATGAAGGAGGCCGGCCTCAAGCCGGGCAAGGACATCCTGACGGTGTCGATCGATGCCGTGCCCGACATCTTCAAGGCGATCGCCGCCGGAGAAGCCAACGCCACCGTGGAGCTGACGCCGAACATGGCAGGCCCCGCGCTCGACGCCATCATGGCCTACAAGGCGAAGGGAGCGGTACCGCCAAAGTGGATCCAAACGGAATCGAAGCTCTACACGGCGGCTGATGATCCGCAGAAGATCTATGACAGCAAGAAAGGGCTCGGCTACTGACCGGCCGCCTTTGCGCCGCCGGGAGGTTTAAGGACCGGCCCGGCGGCCCAAGCGTTCTCGATGAATCCGCCTCAAGGCGAACATGCCGGCATTCGCGTTCGACGCGAATGTCGGTGGGAGTGATGTCGGCATGAATGCACATTCCGACCCTGGCCATGCGCTGCTCGAGGTACGGGCCTTGAGCAAGAGTTTTGGCACGCTGCGCGCCCTGCAGCAGGTGGATTTCACCTTGCGGGCCGGCGAAATTCACGCGCTGCTCGGCGAGAACGGCGCAGGCAAATCGACCCTGATCAAGGCGGTGACCGGCGTCTTTCCGCGCGATGCCGGCATTGTCAGGCTGGACGGTGCCGAAGTCGCGCCGCGCACGGCCAAGGCCGCGCTCGATGCGGGGATCGCCACCGTCTATCAGGAGGTCAACCTGCTCCTTAACTTGTCGGTGGCGCAAAACCTCTATCTCGGCAGGCAGCCGACGCGGTTCGGCCTGGTGCGCGAGGCCGAGATGCGCCGCCACGCCGCTGCGCTGCTTGCTGAGTTCGACCTTCATATCGATGTCGCCGAGCCGCTCGGGAACTATTCGGTCGCTGTCCAGCACATCACCGCGATAGCCCGCGCCGTCGACCAGTCGGCGCGCGTGCTGATCCTCGACGAACCGACCGCGAGCCTCGATCGCCACGAGGTCGAAGTCCTGTTCGCGGTGATGCGCAAGCTGGCGCAGCGTGGCATCGGCGTCATCTTCGTCACGCATTTTCTCGATCAGGTCTATGAGATCTCTGACCGCATCACGGTGCTGCGCAACGGCCGATTGATCGGCGAGCGGACGACCGCCGAGCTGCCGCGGATCGAACTGATCCGCATGATGCTCGGCCGCGAACTCGCCGAGACGACCCGCGAGCGCGCAGCGGCGCAGGATCGGAAGGCGGGAGACGTATGCGCGCGCTTCGACGGCTATGGCAAGGCCGGCTATGTCGCGCCGTTCAATCTTTCGCTTCGCCGCGGCGAGGTGGTCGGGCTCGCCGGCCTGCTCGGCTCGGGCCGCACCGAAACCGCGCGCCTGGTATTCGGCGCCGAGCGCGCCGACAGCGGCAGCGTCACCGTCGAAGGCAAGCCGGTCCGGCTGCTTTCGCCGCGCGATGCCGTCGCCCATGGCTTCGGCTATTGTCCCGAAGAGCGCAAGACCGAGGGCATCATTGCCGATCTTACCGTGCGGGAAAACATCGTGCTGGCGCTGCAGGCCAAGCGCGGCCTGGCAAAGCCGCTGTCTCGCGCCGAGCAGGATGAGATCGCGATGGGTTTCATTCGCCTGCTCGACATCCGCCCGCCCGAGCCGGAACGCTCGATCGGGTTATTGTCCGGCGGCAACCAGCAGAAGGTGCTGCTCGCCCGCTGGCTCGCCACTGCGCCGCGTCTTTTGGTGCTCGACGAGCCGACCCGCGGCATTGATGTCGGCGCCCATGCCGAGATCATTCGATTGATTCGCGAACTCTGCGATGACGGCCTGGCGCTGCTCGTGATCTCGTCCGAGCTCGACGAGATCGTGACCTATTCGGACCGGGTGGTCGTGCTGCGCGATCGCGCCCATGTCGATGAGCTGGAAGGGGAAGCCGTCGACGTCACCAATATCCTTGCAGCGATTGCGGTGGCTGGCACGGCCGGTGCGGAGGCCGGGTAGCCATGATGCAAAGACTGCTGCAAAGCCGGGGCCTTCC
Organism: Bradyrhizobium archetypum; assembly: GCF_013114835.1. Classification (GTDB taxonomy): domain Bacteria; phylum Pseudomonadota; class Alphaproteobacteria; order Rhizobiales; family Xanthobacteraceae; genus Bradyrhizobium; species Bradyrhizobium archetypum. Next base: position 315,278 of record NZ_JAAVLW010000002.1, read on the forward strand.
CCAGATCATCGCCCTGTTGGTGATCCTTGTGATCGACCGCGCCGTCTCGCCGCAATTCTTTGATCTGCGGATGCTGGACGGGCGGCTGTTCGGCAGCCTGATCGATGTCCTGAACCGCGGCGCGCCGGTCGCGCTGCTTTCCCTGGGCATGGTGCTCGTTATCGCCACGCGCGGCATCGATCTGTCGGTGGGGGCGGTCATGGCGATATCAGGCGCGATCGCCGCGAGTCTCGCCGACCAGCATGGCCTGCCGATCGCGCTCGCGGCTGCGCTCGGGGCTGGGCTGTTGTGCGGACTATGGAATGGCTTTCTTGTTGCGGTGCTCGGCATCCAGCCGATCGTTGCCACCTTGATCCTGATGGTGGCGGGCCGCGGCGTCGCGCAGCTCATCACGGAGGGCCGCATCGTCACCTTCACCGCGCCGGATCTAGTCTGGCTCGGCAACGGCGCCGTGTTCGGCGCCCCGACGCCGGTAGCCGTCGTCCTCGGCATGTTGATCGTCACAGGCGCGGTGGTCCGTGGCTCCGCGCTCGGCCTGCTGATCGAGGCGACCGGCGGCAATGCCAGGGCGAGCGAATTGGCCGGGATCGGCACGCGCGCCATGATCCTTGCGGTCTATGTGTGGTGCGGCCTGTGCGCGGCGCTCGCCGGCGTCATCGCCGCCGCTGACATCATGGGCGCGGATGCCAACAATGCCGGGCTCTGGCTCGAACTCGACGCGATCCTTGCGGTGGTGATCGGCGGCACCTCGCTGTTCGGCGGGCGCTTCAGCCTGGTGCTGGCGATGGTCGGGGCGCTGATCATCCAGGCCATGAACACGGGCATCCTGCTGTCGGGCTATCCGCCGGAGTTCAATCTGCTGGTGAAGGCGGCCGTCGTGCTGATCGTCCTGCTGCTGCAATCGCCGTGGCTCGCCAGCGTCGGTGCCGTGCTGGGGAGGGCCCGCCAATGAGGGGTCTGCCGCCAGTCGCGATCACAGCCCTCGTCTTCGTCGCCGGGTTTGCGCTCTGCACGGCGCAATTTCCCAATTTCGCTTCGACCCGCGTGGTGGCCAATCTGCTGACCGACAACGCCTTTCTCGGCATAGTCGCCACCGGCATGACCTTCGTGATCATTTCCGGCGGCATCGATCTCTCGGTCGGCTCGGTGATCGGATTCACCACCGTGTTCGTCGCGCTGGCGATCGAGCGGCTCGGTGTGCCGCCGCTGATCGCCTTTGCCGCGATCCTCCTGCTGTGCGCCGCCTTCGGAGCAGCGATGGGCGCCATCATCCACGTCTTCGACATGCCGCCTTTCATCGTCACGCTGGCAGGGATGTTCCTCGCCCGCGGCGCCAGCTTCCTGATGTCGACGGAATCAACGCCGATATCAGCGCCGCTCTATTCGACGGTGTCGGATTTCGCGCTGCGGCTGCCCGGAGGAGGGCGGCTCACCGCCATCGCCCTCATCATGCTCGCGGTGGTCGCGGCTGGCGCCGTGCTGCTGCATTTCACCCGCTTTGGCGCCAACGTCTATGCGCTTGGTGGCAGCCGCACGACCACGGCGCTGATGGGCATCCCGGTCGGATCGATGACGGTGCGCATCTATATGCTGTCGAGCGTCCTGGCCGGGCTCGCCGGAATCGTGTTCTCGTTCTACACCGCGGCGGGTTACTCGCTGTCCGCCGTCGGCGTCGAGCTCGATTCCATCGCGGCCGTGGTGATCGGCGGCACCTTGCTGACCGGCGGCCAGGGCTCTGTGGTCGGCACCTTGCTTGGTGTGCTGATTCAGGGCTTGATCCAGACCTACATCAATTTCGATGGAACCTTGTCGAGCTGGTGGACCAAGATCGTGACCGGTATCCTACTGTTCGCCTTCATCGCGCTGCAGCAGGCCATGCTGGGCATCGCCCGCCGCAGCGGCCCCCGTAAGGCAGGAGTCCTCAAATCATGACGTCCCGGCTTGTCGTCATCCCGACGCGGCGCGCGCATTCCAACCACGCCGAGGTCGCCCGCAGCATCGGTGTCGATATCATCGCCGGCCGTTATGCCGAAGGTGTCCGCCTGCCGGGCGATGCCGAGCTCACGGCGATGTTCGGCGTCTCGCGGCCGGTGTTGCGCGAGAGCGTCAAAACGCTGGTCGCGAAGGGGCTACTCACCACCAAGGCGCGGGTCGGCACCGTGGTGCGCGAGCGCGGTGCCTGGAACATGTTCGATGCCGACGTGCTGGCCTGGCATCTCGATGCCGGCATCGACCGGCGCTTTCTCAACGATCTCGCCGAGATCCGCCTCGCGGTCGAACCGCGGGCGGCGGCGCTTGCCGCCAGCCGCCGCTCGGAGGCCGACATCGCCGAACTGAACCGGAGCATGGAGCGGATGCGGCGTGAGGCTTCCGACTCCGTCGGTTTTGCCGACGGCGACCTTGCGCTGCACCTGGCCGTCGCCAATGCGTCCGGCAATCTGTTCATGCGTTCGATCGGCAACGTCATCGAAGCGGCACTCCGCGCCTCCTTCCTGCTCAGCGCGCCGGTCGAAACGCAGGACCGCGAGACGGTGCTGTTGTGGCACCAACGCATCGTCGATGCGATCGCAAGCGGCGATGCCGAGGCGGCCACCGCCGCCATGACGGAGGTGATCCATAATGGATTGCGGCGCCATGAGGATGTTTCGCCGTCGTCAGGCGCTGCGGCGGCAGCGGTTGAATCTGGAGAGCAATCATGAATCCGCTTCGCGTCGCCATCGTCGGCTTCGGCAAGATCGCGCGCGACCAGCACGTGCCGGCGATCGCAGCGACCGACGGCGTGGAGCTCGTTGCCGTCGCCAGCCGCAATGCCTCGCTTCCGGGCGTGCCACATGCGGCGACGCTCGACGAACTCCTGCGCGACGGTCCGCCGATCGATGCGGTGGCGCTGTGTACGCCGCCGCAGGTCCGCCATGCCCAGGCGACGACGGCGTTGGCCGCCGGCAAGCATGTGATGCTGGAAAAGCCACCGGGCGCCACGGTGGCCGAAATCAAGCCGCTGATGATCGCGGCCACGGCCGCGCAGCGCACGCTGTTCGCCACTTGGCACTCGCGGTTTGCGCCGGCCGTCGAGCCGGCGCGGCAGTTGCTGGCTGGTCGAAAGATCACATCGGTCAAGATCACCTGGAAGGAAGACGTGCGGGTCTGGCATCCCGGACAGGCCTGGATCTTTGAAGCAGGCGGACTCGGCGTGTTCGATCCCGGCATCAACGCGCTCTCGATCCTGACGCGGATTGTGCCGCAGCCATTGTTCGTGACATCGGCCGATCTCGCGTTTCCCGCCAACCGCGACGCACCGATCGCCGCCAATCTTGCGCTCAGCGATGCGCAAGGGCTGAGGATTGCGGCCGAATTCGACTTCCGCCAGACCGGCCCGCAGAGCTGGGACATCGATCTCGACACCGACGGCGGGCCCGTGACGCTTTCGCTTGGCGGCGCCAAGTTGGAAGCCGGGGACAAGCAGCTCGTCGATGCCCCAGATGCCGAATATGCCGGGCTCTATCGCCGTTTCCGCGAGCTCGCCGCGACCGGCGAAAGCGACATCGATCTCGCGCCGCTGCAGCTCGTCGCCGACGCGTTCCTGCTGGGACGACGTCGCATGGTCGAACCATTCGAGGACGAGACATGAACATGCCTTCTGTCCCTCGCGTGGTGCGATCCCGCTTCGGTGTCCTGCCTGATGGCACCGAGGTCGAACGCGTAACGTTGCAGGCCGCGGACGGACTGGAAGCGCGCATCATCACCTATGGCGCAAGCCTGCAGGCGTTGCTGGTGCCGGATGCCGCCGGACATCGCGATGACATCGTGCTCGGTCATGATACTTTCGAGGGATATCTCGCCCGCCGGCAGTTCTTCGGCGCAACCGTCGGGCGTTACGCCAACCGCATCGCCGGGGGGCGTTTTGTGCTCGATGGCGCCGAGGTGCAGCTTGCCGCCAACAACGGGCCCAATGCGTTGCATGGCGGGCCGGAGGGTTTTGATCGCCGCAATTGGCGGATCGTTGCGATCGAGGACGGAGATCATCCGGCGGTGACGCTCGCCTATACCAGCGCCGATGGCGAAGAGGGATATCCCGGCACGCTGGACGTGGAGGTCACCTGGCGCGTTGCGGGGCCGATGGAACTATCGCTCGAGATGACGGCGCGAACCGATCGTCTGACCATCGTCAATCTCACCAATCACAGCTTCTTCAATCTCTCCGGCGCCCGTTCGGGCCGGGACATTCTCGATCATCGCCTCACCGTGGCAGCGGATCATTTCGTCGCCATCGATGCCGGCGCGATCCCGTTGCCGCAGCCGCCCAGCGCCGTGGACGGGACGCCGTTCGACTTCCGCGCCGGTGTCGAGATTGGAGCGCGGATCCGTAACGACCATCCACAATTGCGGGTGGGCCGCGGCTATGATCACAATTTCTGTCTCGGGCCGGCAGGTGCCGAGCCTCGTTTCGCCGCGCGGCTCGTCGCGCCAGCATCAGGCCGCGTGCTCGAACTGTTCACCAACCAGCCCGGCCTGCAGGTTTATTCCGGAAACTTCCTCGATGGTACCACCGCCGGAAAGGGCGGGCGCCTCTATCGTCAATCCGACGCCATCTGCCTGGAGCCGCACGCCTGGCCCGATACGCCCAATCGTCCGGACTTCCCGACTGCGCGGCTTGCACCGGGCGAGATCTATCGTCACACCACGTCGTACCGCTTCACGCACGCAATTCAGGGCGCAATCGGGACACAATCCGAGGTAGATTCGCCCAGAGGGAGCGGACGATGATTGGTGGTCCCAGGATAGAACAGGTGCCGACGACCGTTCTCTGCGGCGAGCGGTGCCATCTTGGCGAGGGGCCGACCTACGACGCCGCCACCGATACGGCCTGGTGGTTCGACATCATTGAGCGCCGGCTGTTCGAGGCGCGGCTCGACACCGGACAGATCTCTATCCATTCGCTCGGCGTGATGGGCAGCGCACTTGGGCGGATCGACGCGCATCGCCAGCTCCTCGTCGCCGACGACGGCCTCTATATCCGCGAGCCGGCGGATGGACGAATGTCGCTATTCCGTTCGCTTGAAGCCGATAATGCCGCGACGCGCTCGAACGATGCCAGGGTTCATCCATCCGGCACCTTCTGGATCGGCACCATGGGACGCAAGGCGGAGCGGGGGCTCGGCGCCATCTATGCGTTGCATCGCGGCGAGCTGTCGCGGCTCTATGACCATGTCACGATCCCAAACGCGATCTGCTTCTCGCCGGATGGCACGATCGGCTACTTCGCCGACACAGGCGAGAATGTGCTGTTTCGTGTCGAACTCGATGCGGCGACCGGCCTGCCGCGCAGCGAGCCTGCCGCACTGGTCACGCGGCGGACCGGTGGCGGCATCGACGGCGCAGTGGTTGATGCCGACGGGCTGATCTGGAACGCGCGCTGGGGCGGCGGCTGCATCGATGTCTATAGCCCCGAAGGCGAGCATCTGCGCACGCTGCGCGTCCCGGCTCGGCAATCGAGCTGTCCTGCCTTCATTGGGCGGGATTTCTCACGTCTGCTGGTCACCTCGGCCTGGCAGGGAATGGCCGAGGATGCAAAACGCGCCGATCCCGATCACGGCCGGACCTTCGTGCTCGATGTCGCCGTGCGTGGCCGCGCTGACCCGGACGTAAAACTTGCAACCGCTTGACGGAGGAAGACCAGGCGCGCAGCCAAACGCGTGAGATGATTTGAGTTGAAGAACCGCCTTGAGCGGCCTGACGATCCAGAAACCACCGATCCTCGATGATCAAGGGAGAGAAGCATGACTAATCTGAAGACAACCTTGTCGGCCCTGGCGCTGGCAGCAACCATGGCCGCCACGGGGGTCACCGCGGCGTTCGCCCAAAGCAAGGGGACCGTTGGCATCGCCATGCCGACCAAATCGTCGGCACGCTGGATCGACGATGGCAACAACATCGTCAAGATCCTGAAGGAGCGCGGCTACGGCACCGACCTGCAATATGCCGAGGACGACATTCCGAACCAGCTCTCCCAGGTCGAAAACATGGTGACCAAGGGCGCCAAGGTGCTGGTGATCGCGGCGATCGACGGCACCACGCTGTCGGACGTGCTGAAGCAGGCCAAGGCCAAGGGCATCATCGTCATCGCCTATGACCGGCTGATCCGCGATACGCCAAATGTCGACTACTACGCCACCTTCGACAACTTCCAGGTCGGCGTCCTGCAGGCGCAATCGATCGAGCAGGCGCTCGGCTTGAAGGAAGGCAAGGGGCCCTTCAACATCGAACTGTTCGGCGGCTCGCCGGACGATAACAACGCCTACTTCTTTTACAACGGCTCGATGTCGGTGCTGCAGCCCTATATCGACAAGGGCAAGCTCGTCGTCGGCAGCGGCCAGATGGGCATGGACAAGGTCTCGACCCTGCGCTGGGATGGTGCCACCGCCCAGGCCCGCATGGACAACCTCTTGAGCGCGTTCTACGGCCGCAAGCGGGTGGATGCGGTGCTCTCCCCCTATGACGGCCTCTCCATCGGAATTCTGTCGTCGCTGAAGGGCGTCGGCTATGGCAGCGGCAACATGCCGATGCCCATCGTGACCGGCCAGGATGCCGAGGTCCCGTCGATCAAGTCGATGCTGCGCGGCGAGCAGTATTCGACCATCTTCAAGGATACCCGCGATCTTGCCCGCGTCACCGCCGACATGGTGGACGCCGCCCTTAGCGGCAAGGAGGTCACTGTCAACGACACCAAGACCTACAACAACGGCGTCAAGGTGGTACCGTCCTATCTGCTGAAGCCTGTCGTCGTCGACAAGAGCAACTGGGAGAAGGTGCTGATCGACAGCGGCTATTACAAGAAGTCGCAGATCGACTGAGTCAGGACGGCGGCGCCGGCCATAACCGGCGTCGCCACTTGCCCGCCTGCGCGGCGAGCAGAGAGATAAAGGATATGATGGCGCGATGACCGCAATTCTGGAAATGCGCGGTGTGAGCAAGAGCTTTGCCGGCGTGCAGGCCCTGCGTGACGTCAACTTTACGGTGGAGGCCGGGGAGATCCATGCGCTGGTCGGCGAGAACGGCGCCGGCAAGTCGACCCTGATGAAGGTTCTCAGCGGCGTCTACCCGTACGGGGACTATGAAGGCAGCATCATATTTGACGGCGAGGAGCGGCGCTTCCGCGACGTCAACGATTCCGAGGCGCTCGGCATCATCATCATCCACCAGGAGCTGGCGCTGATTCCGCTGATGTCGATTGCGGAGAACATCTTTTTGTCGCATCCGCCTTCGCGCCTCGGCGTGATCGACCGCGATACGGTCTATCGCCGAACCCAGGAGCTGCTTGCCCAGGTCGGCCTCACCGAGATGCCCGATACGCTGGTTACGGACCTCGGCGTCGGCAAGCAGCAATTGGTGGAAATCGCCAAGGCCCTCTCGAAGCGGGTGCGGCTACTCATCCTCGATGAGCCGACCGCCAGTCTGAACGAGAACGACAGCGCGGCGCTCCTCGACCGTCTGCTGGCGTTCCGCGCCCAGGGCATCGCCTCGATCCTGATCTCGCACAAATTATCCGAGGTCGCCCGCGTCGCCGACCGAATCACGGTGCTGCGCGACGGCCGCACGGTCGACAGCATCGATTGTCGGGCCGAGCCGGTGGAAGAGGACCGGATCATCCGCAGCATGGTCAATCGCGACCTGGCGCATCGCTTTCCGCAGCGCACCGCAACTCTCGGCGAGCCGGTGTTCGCCGTTCAGGACTGGACGGTGCATCACCCGCAGCATCCGGAGCGCCGGGTAATCAAGGCCGTCGATTTCGAGGTCCGGTGCGGCGAGGTGGTCGGGATTGCCGGTCTGATGGGCGCCGGCCGCACCGAATTCGCCATGAGCCTTTTCGGCCGCGCCTGGGGCGACCGCATCAGCGGACGTGTCTGGCTCGATGGAAGGGAGGTCAACCTGTCGAGCGTGTCCGCGGCGATTGATGCCGGGCTTGCATATGTCACCGAGGATCGCAAGCAACTCGGCCTGATCCTGGACAGCGACGTCCGCAAGAACATCACGCTGGCAAGTCTTGGCCGCGTGTCGCGGCAAGGCAGGATCGACGACATGTCCGAGCTGCGCGTGGCAAGCGAGTATCGCAGCCGGATGCGGATTCGCTGTTCCGACGTCTATCAGGAGACCGGCCAGCTCTCCGGTGGCAACCAGCAGAAGGTGGTGCTGTCGAAATGGCTGATGACCGATCCGAAAGTATTAATCCTCGACGAGCCGACGCGCGGCATCGATGTCGGGGCAAAATACGAAATCTATTGTATCATCAACGAGCTTGCCGAGGCGGGGAAGGGCGTGGTGATGATCTCGTCGGAAATGCCGGAGCTGCTCGGCGTCTGCGACCGCATCTGCGTGATGAATGACGGCGCCTTTGTCGGAGAATTCGCTGCCGCAGAGGCCACGCAGGAAAGGATCATGCGCGCCATCATGCGCAACAAGGAAATCGACAAGAAGGTACTTCAAGGAGAATTGCGGTCATGACCGACAAGACCGTTGCGCTGCCCGGGCACACCGGCTTTATCAAGAACAATCTGCGCAACTACGGCATGTTGCTGTCGCTGTTTGCGATCATGCTGTTCTTCCAGGTCATGACCGACGGCACGCTGCTGCAGCCACTGAACCTGACCAATCTGGTACTGCAGAACAGCTACATCGTGATCATGGCGCTTGGCATGCTCTTGATCATCGTCACCGGCCATATCGACCTGTCGGTCGGCTCGGTGGCGGGCTTCGTCGGCGCTGTCGCTGCCGTGCTGATGGTGCGCTATCACGTTGCCTATCCGCTGGCCTTCCTCGCCTGCCTGCTGGTGGGGGCGCTGATCGGCGCCGCGCAGGGCTATTGGGTTGCCTATTTCAAGATTCCGTCCTTCATCGTGACACTGGCCGGCATGCTGGTGTTCAAGGGGCTCGCGCTAGCGATCCTCGCGGGCCAGTCGGTCGGGCCGTTTCCACCAACCTTCCAGAAACTGTCCTCGGGCTTCATTCCCGAACTGTTTCCCGGCGCCGGCACGCTCTATCCGACGTCGCTGTTGATCGGCGCCGTCTTGGCGGTGGCGCTGGTCTACACCAGCGCCAAGAGCCGGGCGCGGCAGGCCTCCCATGGCATCGAGGTCGAGCCCTTTGCCTTCTTCGTCGCCAAAAGCGCGGTGCTGTTCGCCGTGATCGTGTTCTTCGCCGGCCTGATCGCGTCGCACCGCGGCCTGCCCAACGTGCTTGTGATCATGACCGCGCTGATCGCGCTCTATGCCTTCGTCACCACCCGCACCGTGGTCGGCCGCCACATCTATGCCATCGGCGGCAACGCCAGGGCTGCGAGCTTGTCCGGCATCAAGACCGAGCGGCTGACGTTTCTGACCTTCGTCAACATGGGCGTGCTGGCGGCACTCGCCGGCCTCGTATTCGCCGCGCGGCTCAATACGGCAACCCCGAAAGCCGGCGCCGGCTTCGAGCTCGACGTCATCGCCGCCTGTTTCATCGGCGGCGCGTCCGCCTATGGCGGCGTCGGCAAGGTCGGCGGCGCCGTGATCGGGGCCATGATCATGGGCGTGATGAACAACGGCATGTCGATCCTCGGCATCGGCATCGATTACCAGCAGGTGATCAAGGGCCTGGTGCTGCTCGGCGCGGTCTGCCTGGACGTATACAACCAGCGGCGGTAAGGCAGCGGCCCCTAGGCCGCCGCCAGCTCGCGCTTTGCGAACTCGGATGTCTCGAGGCGCGCGACGAGTGCGGCCAGTTCCTCAGTCTCGGCCGGTGTCAGATCCGTCAGCGGCGAGCGCACATGGCCGCTGTCGCGGCCGATCACCTTCATGCCGGCCTTGATGATCGAGACGGCATAGCCGCGTTTGCGGTTGCGGATCGCGATCAGCGGCAGGATGAAATCGCGCAAGCCGGCCTGCACCGTATCGCGGTCGCGGCGCCGCACGGCAGCGTAGAACTTGGTCGAGAACTCCGGAACGAAGTTGAAAACGGCGGAGGAATAGGTGGTGACGCCCATCTCCAGATAGGGCAGCGCAAAGGTCTCGGCCGTCGGCAGCCCGCCGATATAGGTCAGGCGGGCGCCCATGCGCAGATGGATGCGGGTCATCAGCTCGATGTCGCCGATGCCGTCCTTGTAGCCGACCAGATTGGGGCAGCGCTGGCACAGCTTTTCGAGCGTATCCTCGTTCAGGATCGCATTATCGCGGTTGTAGACGATGACGCCGAGCTTGGTGGCATTGCAGACCGCCTCGATATGGGCCGCCAGCCCTTCCTGTTCGGAGAAGACCAGATAAGGCGGCAGGAGCAGCACGCCGTCGGCCCCGGCACCCTCGACCGCGATGGCAAGCTGCGTCGCCATCGCCGTGCCATGGCCGATCCCGGCGAGCACCGGCACGCGTCCCCTGGTCTCGGCCACCGCCGTCGCAACCACCTTCAGGACCTCGGCAGCACCGAGCGAAAAGAACTCGCCAGTGCCGCCAGCGGCGAACAGTCCTGCCACCTCATAGCCGCACAGCCAGTCGAGATTGGAGCGGTAGCGGGTTTCGTCGAACGCGTTGTCGGGTCGAAACGGTGTGACGGGGAACGACAACAGGCCATCGCCGATCCGGCTGGCCATCTCCTTGGGGGTCATCCTGCTCATGCTCTGATCCTTCAGCGGCTTACGCTGAAGGATTAATGCAAGATGGCCGGAGATGGAGACCAATCACTGTATCGATCGATCCATTGATTGGATTGAGCCGGGTTGGGCGGCAAGGTCTCGGGCGATGCCTGCAATGGCCGGAATTAGCGGATTGTCGTTGTCGCCGCGCCAGACAAAGAACAACTCGGCGGGCCGCTGCCACTGCGTCACGACCGGACGCAGCACCACGCCGCTGAAATGGAGATTCAGTGCCGCCTCAGGGACCAGCGCCACGCCGACACCGGAATGAACCATGGCGAGGATCGAATGGATCTGGGCGAGATGCTGGGTGTAATTCGGCACCAGGCTCGCGCGGGAAAACAGCTCGACCACAAGATCGTGGAAATAGCGGGCTTCATAGGGCTGGTACATGATGAAGGGCTCGCTCGCGAGATTTTCCAGACATAATTGAGCTGCCTCTACCAAGGGGTGGCCGGCCGGTAGTGCTGCGACCAGCGGCTCCGCCGTCACGCGGAAGACGTCAAGATTGCCGCGCGGAATCGGCGGGCGGAGCAGGCCGACATCGATCTCACCGGAATCGAGCCGTTTAAGCTGGTCGCTGGAGACCATTTCCTTCAGCGAGATATCGATGTCGGGCAGTTCGCGCCGGCAGGCCGCGACCAGCGCCGGCACGTAGCTGTAGGCGGACGTCGCCGTGAAGCCGACGTTGATCGATCCGGCCTTGCCGGCCGCCATTCGCCGGGCCAGCACGGCCGCGCTTTCCGCGAGCTTGAGAAGATGCCGCGCATCGATCAGAAAACGCTGGCCGGCCGGCGTCAGCCGGACCGCCCGGTTGCTGCGTTCCAGGAGCGTCACATCGAGGACGCGTTCGAGGATCTGGATCTGCCGGCTGAGCGGCGGCTGTGTCATGTTCAGCCGCTGCGCCGCGCGCCCGAAATGCAGTTCTTCCGCAACTGCAACAAAGCAGCGCAACTGGCTCAACTCAAACATGAAATCTGTATCTTCAACCTGAGACGAGAGGCCGGTGACCGGCCGGATGTCCGCCTTCTATCGGCTGACGCGTCGCCGATCCATCCAAAAAAGGTATCGACCTATCCGCAGACTAATTCATGAGCGGCTGTCCCGTGACCTATCATTCCTGCCAACGCGGCCTCGGAGGCCTGCAGCCTGCCGGTGAAACGGCAGGAACGCGCTGAATTGCGCTTTGAAATGGAGGAAGTCCGATGTCTTTGCCATCTCTCGCCCGGGTCGTTGCTGCCGCAATCCTTTCGGTTTGCGCGCTGGCGCCAAGCGGGGCTGGGGCCCAGAATTTCGAACGGCCTGTGCGGCTGATCGTGCCGTTTGCTCCGGGCGGCACCTCGGACATTCTCGCCCGCCTGATCAGCCCGAAACTGTCGGCCGCGATCGGCCAGTCGGTCGTGGTCGAGAACAAACCCGGCGCGGCCGGCAATCTCGGGGCCGACGCCGTCGCCAAGGCACAGCCCGACGGCCACACCCTGTTGCTGATGGACGTCGGTTCGTTGGCAACGGCGCCCAGCCTGTTTTCCGATCTCACATTCGACGTTGAGAAGGATCTTGCCCCGATTTCCATGGTGATGTTCGGCCCTTACGTCCTGGCCGTCCACGAATCCATCCCGGCCAAGTCGCCGAAGGAGCTGATCGACTATGCCAAGGCCAATCCGAACAAGCTGAGCATCGCCAATTCCGGCGTCGGAGGCGCCACCCACATAACGGCCGTAGCGATGGCAAAGCAGCTCGGGATCCAGTGGAAGAACGTTCCCTACAAGGGCGGGGCGGCCGCGTCGCGCGCCGTCGTATCCGGGGAAAGCAATGTGATCATCAACGGCGCCCCTGCGACCTTGCCGTTCGTGGTGAACAAGCAGCTCACCGGACTGGCCGTCACCGGCGAGCAGCGGATCGCGTCGGCTCCCGATTTGCCGACCTTCAAGGAGGCGGGCCTGCCCGGCGGCGACGCCGGGACCTGGCAGGGCATCCTGACGACGGGCGGCACGCCGCCCGCCATGGTCGCGCGGCTGAACGCCGAAATCCGCAAGATCCTGGAGCTACCGGAAATTCAGCAGAAGATTGCCGAGCAGGGTGGCGTGGTGCGCGCCCAGTCGCCGGAGGAATTCCGCAACTGGCTCAAGGATGCGACGACCCGCTGGGGCACGATCATCCGCGAGGCCGGCATCAAGGGTAGCTGAAGGCGACCCGATGACCCGTTCCCGGATCGATCTCCAGGATCTGCTCTTCGGCCTGTTCCTCGTGGCCGTCGCGGCAGCTACCCTCGTCGCCACGCGCAACCTGACGGTCGGCCACGCTGCCGATATGGGGCCGGGCTACATGCCCCGCGTGGTCGCACTCGCGCTGATGGGCTTCGGCATCTTCTTTACCGGACGCGGGCTCTGGCGCATGCGTGTCGGCATCGCGCCCGTTCAGTGGCGGCCGCTGCTTGCAATTCTGGCTTCCGTCGGCGTTTTCGCGCTGACGGCCGAGCGCCTCGGCCTGGCGATCGCCTCCGTCGCCGCCGTGATGCTCGCGAGCTTCGCGACGCGGGAAGGGCGGCTCGTCGAGACGGTCGCGTTTGCTCTTCTGCTGTCAGGGGCTGCGGTCCTTCTGTTCGTCAAGTTGCTGGGCTTGCCGATCCCGATCTGGCCCCGCTAGGGCGGTGCGCTTCGCAGGCAGACGCATATGGAACTCTTCAATAATCTGCTGATGGGCCTTTCAACGGCCCTCGAACTCAACAACCTCGTGTTCTGCCTGATTGGCGTCGTGATCGGCACCGCGATCGGCGTACTGCCGGGCATCGGACCGATTCCGACTGTGGCGCTGCTCTTGCCCTTCACCTTCGGCCTGTCGCCTGCCAGCGCCATGATCATGCTGGCCGGCATCTTCTACGGCGCGCAATATGGCGGCTCGACCACCGCCATCCTGGTCAATGTGCCGGGCGAGACGTCATCGGTCGTCACCTGTATCGATGGTCATGAGATGGCCAAGCAGGGCCGAGCGGGAACCGCGCTCGCCATTGCCGCCATCGCCTCGTTCTTCGCCGGCACGATCGCGACGATCGTGATCGCGGTACTCAGCGTGCCGTTGTCGGTGCTGGCGCTCAAATTCACCGCGGTCGAATATTTCAGTCTGCTTGTGCTTGGCCTCATCGCCGCGGTCGTCCTCGCGCATGGTTCGGTCGCCAAATCGCTGGCGATGGTGCTGTTGGGGCTGTTGCTCGGCCTCGTCGGGATCGACGTCTCGTCGGGGGTCGCGCGCATGACCTTCGGCATTGCCGCGCTGTCGGACGGTCTCGACTTCGTGCCGATCGCGATGGGGATGTTCGGGCTCGGCGAAATCATCGCCAACCTGGAACGGCCCGCTGAAAGGCGCGTCGTCAGCCAATCGATCCGCAGCCTGATCCCGAGGCGCGCGGATTTTCGCGCCGCTTTTCCAGCCATGGTGCGCGGCACGACACTGGGCTCCGTGCTCGGGGTGCTGCCCGGCGGCGGCGCCGCGCTCCCGCCGTTCTCCTCCTACGCGCTGGAGAAGAAACTCGCGCGCGATCCATCGCGCTTCGGCAAGGGCGCCATCGAGGGCGTCGCCGGCCCGGAGGCCGCCAACAATGCCGGCGCCCAGACCAGCTTCATTCCGCTCTTGACGCTCGGCATTCCCGCCAACGCGCTGATGGCGCTGATGATCGGCGCGCTGATGATGCAGGGCATCCAACCCGGCCCGCAGATCATGACCGAGCAGCCCAAGCTCGTCTGGGGCGTCATCGCAAGCATGTGGGTGGGCAACCTGATGCTGCTGGTCATCAATCTGCCGCTGGTTGGCCTGTGGGTCTCGATGCTGAAGATTCCCTATCGGCTGCTGTTTCCGGCCATCGTGCTGTTCTGCTGCATCGGCACCTACGGGATCGCCAACAGCCTGTTCAATGTCTGGCTGATGATGGGCTGCGCCATGATCGGCTATTTCTTCATCAAGATCGGCGTCGAGCCGGCGCCGCTGCTGCTCGGCCTCGTGCTCGGCCCGCAACTCGAGGAAAATTTCCGGCGCGCAATGCTGCTCGCGGACGGCGATTTCACCGTCTTTGTGTCGCGGCCGATCAGCGCGGTGATCCTCGGCGTCGTCGCCGTTCTGCTGCTGGCGATGCTGTCGCCGGAAATCGTGAGAACGCGGAAGGAAGCGCTGGCGGAATGAGGGCCTGCCGAGCGCCTGTGGTCAGGCGTAGCGGATCACTCTTTCCGCGCATTTTGAGAAAATTCCGGACAGGTTCAGTGCTGCAGATGGTGTGAGAGCCACGTCGCCGATCATCCCGGTGGAACATGCGGGCAGGTGCTCGACCGTGGTTTGCTGCCACGCTTGTCGATCGGCACGTTGCAATTGTCGATCCGCTGCTCGTCCATCCATTTCCTGCCCATCCGCTCTTTTCCGGTCAGCGACGGCCCGCCGGCGGGCAGAGCTGTCTCCGCACTCGGTGCGATTTGGTCAGTCTGCCTGTCCTGCGCAAGCGCTCCCGATGCGACGCACAGCGCGAGAAGAAAACTGATCAGCCCTTGATAAACCGGTTCCATCTGGTGTCCTCACCAAAATCCGTTCGCCAGATAAACCTATCGATTTCACGCCGCCACCCGGAACCTGCTGACGAAGAGTCGGTTGCTTCTCATCACGTGGTGCGTGCTTCACGAGAGCAGGAGAGACAGATGAAAATGAAACAGCTCGTTATTGCTGGTTGCTCCGTCCTGGTTTTGAGCACCGGCGCAGCATTGGCGGGTCCCTGTGACACAGGCCGCTCCGCCAGTCTGAAGGATGCAGGCTCCGGGCCGGCCAAGACGGGCGACAGCCAGACGACCGGCATGGCTAAGGATACCGGTCAGCATCCGCCGACGGATACGATGAATCGATCGACAGGCGACGTTGCCGCGTCCTCTCAGGATACGCAGCGGCAGATGCAGGGCGAGCCGACGGCTGCACAGCAGGCCGAAGGTGCCAAGACGGACAGCAAGACTGCAGATAAGAGTGCAGACAAGGATTGCTGAGGTGCGAAGCTGACGTGATGGCGGGTGAGTGCTGCGCTGCCGCGGTTGACGCGATAGCGCGGCGATCCGTTCGGCCGTCTTGTCCAAGAGCGAAGTAAGCTTGTCCAAGAGAGAAGTGGTGCGTCAGACGTGCTGCGGATCTCTTCACGGAATGATCTTCCGAGCTTGCGCTCTGTGCGAGGTCAACCTAGTTTTCATGCCGGCACGAGCATCGTGCCAAAATTGCTTGGGAGGACCCTGATGAGTTGGAAGACTCCGAAGATTGTCGAAGTGCCGGTGGGCATGGAGATCAACATGTACGCCTGCGCGGCGCGTAAATAGACGCGTCGAAACGGTCTGCCCGGCTCCGGCAACGGCCTGTTGCCGTGGGCCGGGCAAGTTGTATGCCCGCAAGCTGTATGCCCCGTGGGAAGTTTTCCACCGTTTGCTGCGCGCACGATCCGGATCTCGCGACCGTGCGGAGGAAGCGGTTAAGTGGCGCCGAAATGGCCAGCGAGGCCATGATCTTTTTCCGTCCTGCTTGGATTTCACCCGTCGCATAGCTCGCCGACGGTCCCTGCATCATGCTAGGGTGCGTTCTTGGCTGACCCATTATCCCTCAGGACCCGCTGAATACGAATGCTGACGCGTGCAAAGACCCTCCAGGTGGCGGTCGTGTCTCTTGCTGCGCTGCTGCCGGCCTGCGCGGATGCAGAGGGTTTCGATACCGAACACATATTCGGCTTCATGATTGGCGCCGATGTCGGCGCAGTCGGCGAGCGAGAATTTCAAACCGAAACCACCGGAACCTTCGGCAAGAATGGCGGGCGTTATCGTGCCGTCGGTCAGGAGTTCGAATTGGAGTTCGTGCCTGTCCGCAATTTTCGCATCGAGGTGGGCAGCACGTTTGCATCCCATCTGATCAGCGGCGTGCCGGGTCTTGACGATCAGCGCCGGCTGTCATGGCAGGGCGGGTCGCTTGATTTGCGCTATCGCGTTCTCGATCGCGAAACCGGACCATTCGGCCTTACCTTCGCGACGGAACTGCACGCGCATCGCTTCGATGAGACGACGGCTGAATCTGTCCGGAGCTTTGGGACCGAATTCAGGCTGGCGTTCGATCGGGAGCTTGTGCCAGACCGGATTATCGCGGCTTTCAACTTGCTCTACGAGCCTGAGTGGACGCGCGTTATCGGCAGCGATGTGATGGAAAGGGAATCCACCGCCGGCGCGGCACTTGGCGTGCTGGCGCAGGTGCGACCGGGTTTCCTCCTGGGTGGAGAGGCGCGATACTTGCGCAAATACGAAGGGATCGGCTTGGGAGAGCTTGCGGGGCAGGCGCTGTTTATCGGCCCAACGGCATATTTCCAACTGTCGAAACTCGCGCGGCTGACCGCCAGCTACAGCATTCAGGCGTGGGGGCGTCCGGCGGGGGCAGCCGGCAGCCTTGATCTCGTCAATTTCGAGCGCCACCAGGCGCGGCTGGTCTTTGGCGTTAACTTTTAGGGCCCCTCGCTCGGCCTAAGTTCCGGCTTTTCACGGTGTAGTGAAACTTTACGCCACCGACTACGATAGCTTGTTGCGTTATCTGTTGGAGAACAATTCAAGGGATATCAGGCAATGACCCCGATAGACTTGATCGTGACCGTCTGCGCAGTGCTCTCGCCAACCACCTGCGAGGAAACCCATTTGGTCTTTTCTTCAGACGTTTCGTTGCGGCAATGCGTCATGGCTGCGCAGCCTTACATCGCGCAATGGGTGGGCGAACATCCGAAATGGACCGCGGTCAAGTGGCGTTGCGAATATCCCCGCAACAACCAGAAGGCCTCTGGTGAGCCAGTGTGGTCCGTGGGCTGAACGCGGTCTGCGACGCGGCTATTTGTTGCAGTCCTTCAGATCCTTGTCCGCGATTGAGAATACGGCATCCGCCTTGATTTCGATATCGCGAACGAAGCAGTGCCTGGCGCCACGATAGCCAACCTTGGCATCATAGCGTCCCGGCTCCACGCCCTTGATGCGCAGGCGCTCGTCGTGGTCGACTTCCTTGTCCTTGTCGTTCAGGGTCTGGTTGGGGCCCCACTCATTTTTCCCGGACGGGGAAAGCTGAAACTCCGAAATGGTCGCCGTGGTCAGATTCCACAATCGGATGCCTTTTCCCTGCGCGGCCGCTTCATTGGCGGCCGTTGACAGCAGTGCCACCAAAGCCAATACCCATCGCATCCGGTAATCCTTTCATTGCGGGGCGTCTTAAGCCGTCATTGCCTTATCAGGCGGTCTCGATTTTTTACTTTATTGAAGTTTCTCGCCTGGTCGAGGCCGATTGGAGCGATCAACCGGGCCGAATCGAGATCGGCGCCATCGAAATCGGCGTCGATAACGGTGATGCCCGTCAGGTCGGCTCCGCCGAGCTGGGCTCCCTTGAGGGAAGCGCCGGTGAGGTCGCCGCCCTTCAGCACGGCAAATTCGAGATCGACGCGAGACAGGTCGGCACCTCGCGCGTTCAATCGCTCCAGATTAGCGGACTTCAGCACCGCGCGCATCAGGCCCATCGATTGGTTACGCATGTCGGCGCCCAAATTGGCGTTGGCGATCGAAGCTCCGACAAGACTCGCGCCGGTGAGATCGGCAGCGACACGTGCGCCCGAGAGATCGGCGCCGTCAAGGCGGGCGCGAACCATCTGCGAGGCGAACAGGTTTGCGCTCCTGAGGCTTGCGCCGGTCAGGTCGGCGTCGAGCAGCCATGCCTGATCGAGGATGGTGCGGTCGAGTTTGGCCCCGGCGAGCTTTGTCTTGTTGAGCTTGGCCGCGCGGAAAATTGCGCCGGACAGGTCGAGCCCGGAGAGGTCGAGGCCGGACAATCTCTTTCCCGTGAAATCGGCGGGCGCCGTGCTGGTCGCCGCAGCGAGCGCGGCCTCGACCTCTCCGCGGCTCAGTTCGGCCGAGGCCATATCGGGCGACGACAGGTCAACATGACGCATCATGTCCTGCGCCGCCGCCGTTACAGCCACAAGCGCAAGGCCAAGCGCTGCAATCCCGATCGAGCGTTTCATCGTCAACCTCAATCGATGACGCATCCTAGCACCGGCCGCCGGCACTGCCTATGAGGCATCCTGCTTGGCGGGAGATCCATTGATCCGCCGCATGATTTCCGACTTGATCGCAGCAGTCTCGGCGTCCCCACGTGCGCTGCGCGGCGTGCGGATAGGCACGTCGGCGAGAATCCGGGCCGGCCGCGGCGACAGCAGGATCACGCGATCCCCGAGGCGAACCGCGTCGTCCACGTCGTGGGTGACCAGCAGCGTTATCATGGAGCGGCCGTCCATCAAGATGGCAATCTCGTCACGTAGACGGGCGGCGAGGGCGGCATCGAGCGAGGCGAGCGGCTCGTCGAGAATGAGCAATTGCGGCTCAACGGCAAATGCGCGGGCGAGGGCGACGCGCCGGGCGAGGCCGAGCGACAGCTCGCCGGGAAAATGGTTGCGGTGTGCTTTCAGCTCAAGAATTTCGAAGAGTGCTGAAAGCTTCGCGTCATCGGCGAGCGGCGCGGCGATTCGGACATTGTCCTCAACCGACCGCCACGGCAATAGTCGCGGCTCCTGGAACACGAAGCCGATCCGCGCGCCGGCAGGACGCGCGATGCGCCCTTGAAAGTCGGGGTCGAGGCCGGCGAGAATCCGCAGCATCGTGCTCTTGCCGCAGCCGGATGGACCGACCAATACGCCAGCCTCTCCCGCATTAAGCGCAAAGGTCACGCCGGCGATCACGTCGTGCTGTTCGCCCGCCGCGCTCTTGAACGTCTTGCCGGCGATATCGACTTCAAGCCGCACGGGGACGCCACCGGGATGCCCGGGCCTCAAATGGCTGCACCAGCAAGGTTTCAATGAGGAGCACGATCGCCGCGAAGCTCAGCGAGTAAGCCAGCAATAGCGGAATGTCGAATAGTTGGAACGCCACGCCAATCTCGAAACCAACGCCATTGGGGCGCCCAAGTAATTCCGCAACAAGCACGATCTTCCAGACCAGCGAAAGCCCTGATCGTGCGGCGGCTGCGACGTAGGGCGATAGTTGCGGCAGAACGACGTGTCGGAATTTGCTCCAGGGCGGCAACGCAAACACGGATGCCATTTCATCAAGTGCCGCGTCGAGGGCCCGCGCCCCTTCACGCAGCGTAACGACGGCGGTCGGGAGCTTGTTGATGGCGATTGCCGCAATGGCGGCGACTTCAGTCAATCCGGCCCAGATGTAGGCGAGCACGATGACCACGAGCGCCGGCAGATTGAGCAGCAAGATCAGCCATGGATCGCCCAGCCGATCGGCGAGCCGTACCCGGCCCATCAGGTATCCGATGGCCGCGCCCAGCGCCATCGCCAGCGTGAAGGCGAGCGCAACGCGCGCCAATGTCGCGCCGAGATGGAAAAACAGGTCGCCCGACCTGGCTTCCGCAGCCATCACCCCGAGCACGGCGGGGGGAGGTGGCAGCTTCGCGTCGCCGGCCAGCAGCGCGGCGATCCACCAGATCGCGAGAAACACAGCGAATGACAGCAGGCGCGGCATCCTCAACCTCCCGGTATCGCGTGATAGAATGTTCCGGAATCGAGTTCAGGCGCCGATCCGACAAGTTCGGGCCCGCCGATTTCAGCGAGCACGCGGTAGAGAATGCGTGCGTCGGCTTCCTCGTCGGCGACCGGACGACGCGGAATTCCCTCCCGGTAGCGATCGCGGTAGGCACGCAACGTTGCGGCGTCGGGAGCGCCGGTCAGCGACGCAATTTTCTCCCACTCCGCATCCGAGGTCGACAGGATCTCTTTCGCCACGCGGGTCATGGCGATGAAGCGGGCAATTTTGTCCCGGTTCGCGTTCGCCCATTTTTCGTCGAAGACATAGCCGATCATCGCGGTACGGCCTTTGGCGCCCAGTTTCGGCAAGAGATCCTCAATGCCGGCGAGGCGGCGGAAGCCTTTCGCTTCCAGCGCCGCGCAGAAATTCCAGTAGTTCAAGGTTGCATCCATTTCGCCGCTGAGCGTCTTAGCGGCCAGTAGCGGTGGCGCGCCGTAGGCGATTTTCGCGTCCGATTTCAGATCGATGCCGCCTTGCTTCAACCATGCCAGCAGCAGCAGCCAGTTCTTATCGATCGGCCCGCCCGCGACGGCGAGCTTGCGTCCCTTGAGATCGGCGAGGGTCTGGATCGGCGATGAGGCAGGGACCATTACGGCGCCGAGCGCGCTCGAATAGGGGTAGAACGTCAGCTTGGCGCCAAGTCCGCGTTCGCGCGACACCCAAAGCCAGTCGGTGACGACAATGTCGGCATTCCCGGCGCGAAGCGCGATCTTGCCTGCCTCAGGGCTCGCCAGCTCGAGAACCTCAACCGAAAGGTTGGCCTGCTTGTCGAGGCCGTGCGCACGGATCACGGCCAGTTCCCAGGCGAATGTTCCGGTCTTCTGCACCGCAACGCGCAAGGCCTCGGCATAGCAGCACGTGCCAAGTGAGACGAAGACAACCACAGCAAGTAGCATGCGAACAAAATGCGTCATTGTACCTTGAACCGTTTCCGCGAACGTCTGCTTTTCAGGAGACAAGTCATAGCATAGCTTGCATGGTTAGCCGCGGGAGGAAGACGATGACGCTTGTCGGATCGGTACGACGTATTGTCGCCGTGTGGATGCCGCTGACGACGATGGTAGTGATCGCGCACGCCGAGGACGTCAATGATTATCCGACATCGGCGCGCGTCGAATACGTTTTCGGCTGTCTGAAGGCGAATGGCGAGACACGCCAGGCGATCGAGCAATGCTCCTGTTCGGTTGATGTTGTCGCTTCGCTCGTGCCCTATGCGCGCTATGTCACGGCCGAAACCGTGCTCAGTATGTCGCAGGTTCGGGGAAATCTGGGCGAGCAGTTCCGCACGTCGGAGCAGGCGGCAAGCGCGCTCAATGAGCTCAGGCGCGCGCAGGCCGAAGCGGAGGTACGCTGCTTCTGAAGCGGAGCGGTCGCCGCTTCCGAGACGCGACCCGGGACAGAGTAGCACCTGCGTCCCGGACCCGGTGCAGCGCGACAGCGCTGCTCGGCATAGCCGGGACCCATCGCGGACATTGCACGCGCTGGTGACATGGGCCCCGGCTCTGCAGCGCATCACTCGCGTGCTGCGCTGCGTCCGAGGCACGAGAGAAATAGCTGACGCCCGATAGTCAAATGCCCGAATCGTCGATTTTCCAGTCGCGCTGGAAGACGTGTCCTTCGGTATCCTTTGCCTCGGCGCGGAAGCGTTTTGCGCCATTCGACACGTAGGTAAACCTGATATTGGGGTCCTCCGAAATCGAAATGCCGCCTTCCATCGTCAACACCAGGCTGTCGTCCTGCCAGAGCCGCAGTTCGTTGACGAAAAACGCCGGGACATAGAGCTGCGTGACTTGGTCCATCTGCAGGCCGGAATTGTTGGGATGCCCGATCATGATCTGGGCCTCGCGGACGCCGCTGGCGGGACCTTCACCGGCTTTTGCGAATTGCCGGTAGCGCATCTGGCCGAGCCTGGCCTTGGCCTCGTCGGCGTTCTTGGCGGCGGGCGCCGAACAGCCGCCGGACGCTTTCACATAGGTCTTGACCATGTAAAGTTGACCATCGCTGAGTTCGGCGACCGCATGAACATCGGTGTAATTGTTGACGCGGACACGGGTGGAGATTTCCGACACCTTCGCGTCCGGCCCGAGCTGAAATTTTGCCGCCATCGGCGCGGGGTTCTGGTCGATGACCAGGGTAATGCTCAGCACCTGCCGGCTGTCACTGGCCGAAAGCTTGGTTCGCAAGATCACCGGGACGATGGCGGCATCCTCGGCACGCGCCGGCATTTCGATGGCAATCACGTCGCTGCCGTCGCTTATGGCGCGGTTGTTGAAGATGTCCTGGACCAGGCCGGGCCAGGGGTCGGTGGCAGCCGGCGTTGCCGCGAACGCCAGCGGCGCGCCGAACAGCAGCAGGCCGGCGATACCGAGCAGGCGGAAAAGATATCCGGGCATGCACCACCTTTCGCGAGGAGGGAAGCAACGAGCGCAATATAGGGCAACGCGTGCACGTAGGGCAATGCGCGCGCTATTCCCACTCAATTTCCGAGAATGCTGCGGTTGCGTTGCGGGCGTTGTAGTCGTCGAACAATTCCCATCGCGATCGCTCGGAGCCCGCGGCTTTTGCTGCCGCCGCTGCTATCGGCTCGCCGCGGTTGATGAGGCCACGGATGTCTGAAGCCAGCGTTTCAAGGTAGCGGCGCTCGTCGGCGAGGGCGCCGGGCCATTCGCTCACGGCGCCGTGACCGGGAACCACGCGTTGCGCGGGCAGGAAGCCAAGCTCGCCGATGACACCGAGCCAGCCGCGAATGCTGCCGTCCAGCACCGGCGTGTGAGCCAGAAACAGCAGATCGCCTGCAAACAGGGTTCCGGATTTTTCATCCAGCACCGTGAGATCGCAATCGCTGTGCGCGGCCGGCCACGCACGCAAGACCAGCCTTCGCCCGCCGAGATCCAGGTTGAGCGTGCCGCTGACGAGCAACGTTGGCGACACGATGCGTATTTCGTCGATTAACTGGTCTCCCATGGTGCGGCGAAATGCATCGAGATAGAATTGCCCGCGTGCGGCCAACATACGCGGCAGGTTGGCATGGCCGACAAAGGTCGTTCCCTTCTGCACGAAGGCGCCGTTGCCGAAAACGTGATCGGGATGGCCGTGGGTATTGATGACGTAGCGAATCGGTTTGTCGGTCCGCGCGCGAATAGCCGCCATCAATTGTCGTCCCTCGCGGAGACTGCCGCCCGTATCGATCACCGCGACCGCATCTTCGCCGATGATGAAACCGACATTGGCAATCGCGCCGTCATTCTCGCGCGTCATGTGTGCGGTTTGGCCATTGTGTACGAATAAGCCATCCGCAATGGAATTGACGGCTAACGTCTGTTCCTGCGCGAACGAGACGGTTGGCGCAGCGATCGTCGCGAGCACGGCAAGGATCAATGCGCGATAAGCCATATTTCGGCCTCCGTCTCACACGACGCGGCGATCGCCGAGTCCGATTTCGTCGCGGCTGGGTTTGCGTCGCAGCACGGGCGACGGGTGGTTCGCGACGGGATTATTCCTGTTGCGCGGCCCAATTGACAAGCATAGCATTTTCCGTGTTTGCAGCTTCGACGGAACTTCGTTCGTCGAGGTCGCAGATCGTTTTGGAAATCGACAACAATGGCGAGCCGGAAGTGCAGCTTTCGATAACACATGCCAGACAGAAACGCTGGCTGGCGATTTCCCTCGCGGCGATTCTTGCCGTGCTCCTCGCGCGCGATCTTGCGTACGCGCAGATCAAGGAAGGCGGCGATCTGTCGATTGAACTCGTCGATCCCAAGGTGCTGCGGGTCTGCGCCGATCCGCACAATTTGCCGTTCTCCAACGAAAAGGGCGAGGGATTCGAGAACAAGCTCGCCGAGCTGTTCGCCGAGAAGCTGCAAAAGAAGCTGGACTACGTGTACTTTCCGCAGGCCACGGGCTTCGTACGGATGACGCTTGGCGCCCATCGATGTGACGTCATCATGGGTTTCCCGCAGGGCGACGATCTCGTGCAGGGGACCAATCCCTATTACCGCACCGCCTATGCGCTGGTTGCCAAGCAGGGCAGCGGCCTCGAAGACGTCGCGACGCTGGAAGACGAGCGCCTGAAGGGCAAGCATATCGGCATCGTCGCCGGCACGCCGCCTGCCACGAACATGGCGGTCAATGGCTTGATGGCCAACGCCAAGCCATATCAGTTGATGGTCGATACCCGCCTGGACTCCTCGGCAGAGGCGATGATCGCCGACCTGATGTCCGGTCAGATCGACGCCGGCATTCTCTGGGGGCCGATGGCAGGCTTCTATGCGAAGAAGGCGAACCCGCCGCTTCACGTCACGCCGCTTGTGAAGGAAAAGACAGGTCCGCGGCTGGCATATCGCATCGGCATGGGGGTGCGCGCGGCCGATCAGAACTGGAAGCGGTCGCTCAACCGCCTGATCCAGGAGAACCAGCCTGCCATTAACAAGATCCTGCTGGACTTCGGCGTTCCCTTGCTCGACGAGAACGACCGGCCGATCGGCGCGGAGACGGCAACGAAAGTGCAATGAGGCAATCGCTCGCAGGCCTGATCCTTGCGGCATTCACGTTCATCGTCTCCGTCCTTGCACAGGACAAGCCTCCGGAGCCCGATGGGTACCGTACGGAAGATTACCGTGCGCCCGTTCCGGCGACCCTTGCCGGCGTGCGTGTTCTGACCACTGCGGAGGCCGCGTCGATCTGGCGAGCCAAGACCGGCGTGTTCATCGACGTCATGCCTCGCGCACCGAAGCCGGAAAACCTTCCCCAGGGCACGATATGGCGCGACCAGCCGCGGCTCAACATTCCCGGCAGCATGTGGCTGCCGGACACCGGCTACGGAAAGCTCGCGGCGGCGACGGAAGAGTATCTGCGGCGCGGGCTCGTTCGCGCGACGGCAGGCAACGATGCCGCACTGGTGGTGATTTACTGCCAGGCTGATTGCTGGATGTCCTGGAATGCGGCCAGGCGAATCCGGACCTATGGCTATTCCAATGTGGCGTGGTACCCGGAAGGAACCGACGGCTGGCAACGTGCTGGCTTGGATTTGATGGAGTCGCAGCCGGAGCCGCGGACGGTTGAGGAGACTTCGTCGACGCGTTAGCGGCTATTCGATCTCCTGCTGAATCATTCGTGCGAGCGCGAACAGGCGCTGGTCGATCGCTGTCGGCACCTCGCAGACGAATTTGATGACCCCCCGCCGGTCTTCGAAGATGCGCGTCTCCCAGACGAGCTGATTGCCGAGTTCGTCGATCTTCGCTTGGTCACGTGACGCTTCGCCCTGAAGGGCCTGTAGGGCAAGCGTGTCGCTGCGGATCTTGTCCGCTGCCTCGCGCTGCTTGCGGGTGATGCGCTCCAGCCCGTTCATAACCTGGGAGCGCTGGGCATTGAGGGATTCGAACAGGCCGGCAAACAGCAGCTTTCCGCTTGCGGTCTTGTCGGATGCACCGTTCAGATATTCCGTGATCGCCTTTTGCGCTTCCTCGAGAGGGGTTCGTCTTGCCGCCAGTTTCGCGACTAGCGCGCTGACCTTGGCATCATCCTTCCACTTGCCCATGACATCATCGAGCGGTGGGCCGGCCCATACCGCGGCAAGCGAAATCTCCGGCACCTTGGCCTGCGTGCACGGCCAGTCCGGATAGCGCGGATCGGCGGCATGGGCGAGCCTGATCGTCGCCGTAATGGCCAGCGATATTACGATCACGGTCCGATATCTCATGTCTCGCCTCCGGCCGGCCCACGGCGGATCAGGCCGCGCGATGGATCGTAAGCCAGAATTGCACCGATCAGGAAGGCGATCGTGTAGCCTCCAACCACGGTGAGCGCGATCCAGTTCACCTGTCCATACAGCGCGAAACGTATCAGCTCCACGGCATGCGTGAACGGATTGAACAGGCAGACGTAGTAGAGCATTGGGCTGCTCTCCAGGATACGCCACAGAGGATAGAGCGCCGACGAAGCGAAGAACATCGGGAAGATGACAAAGTTCATCACGCCCGCGAAGTTCTCGAGCTGCTTGATGCCCGACGAGATCAACATCCCCAGCGCGCCCAGCATCAGGCCGGACAGGACCAGCGCCGGCAGCACCGTGAGATAGCCGGCCGGCGGGGGAGCGATATCCCAGAACCAGGCGATCAACAGGAAGGCATATACCTGGAGCAGCGAGACCGCGGTTCCCGCCAGAAGCTTGCAGGACAGGAGGAACCATCGCGGCAGCGGGCTCACCAGCAAGGTCCGCATATTGCCCATCTCGCGGTCATACACCATGGAGAGCGAGGACTGCATACCGTTGAAGAGCTGGATCATCGCCATCAGGCCGGGCGCGATGTAGACCTCGTACAGAATGTAGGTTTCATAGGGTGGGATGATGGAGAGGCCGAGCACCTGGCGGAAGCCGGCGGCGAAGATGAACAGCCACACCAGGGGCCGCACCAGCGCCGAGATGAAGCGCTCGCGCTGATGCAGGAAGCGAAGCGCCTCGCGCCACACGATGCCGCTCAGGCAGGTGAGATATTCGGCCGCCGAGAAGCCGCGCCGGACTGGCGTGGTGGTTGCGGACGTCACGGCGTTGGGCTCCCGTTCTGCGCGGTGGAGCCGGTCAGCCGCATGAAAGCCGTATTGATATCGCTGCCGCCGGCGTCGGCGATCACCTGCGTCACCTTGCCCCGGGCCAATACCCGGCCCTGGTGCAGCACAACGAGATCGTCGCTCGCACCGATCTCGTCGAACAGGTGCGTCGCCCACAGCACGCTTATTCCCTGTTCGGAAACGAGCTGGCGGACATGGTTGAGGATGTCGGCGCGCGCTTTGACGTCGAGGCCGACGGTGGCTTCGTCAAGCAGGAGAAGTCGCGGCCGGTGCAGCAGCGCCCGTGCGATCTCCAGTCGCCGCATCTGGCCACCGGAGAGGTCGCGCACCTTGCTGCCGGCGCGGTCGGCCAAGCCGATGCGCGCCAGCACCTCGCCGCTTCGCGTACGGGCATCGCGCCGGCCGATGCCGTGCAGGGCGGCGTGATACAGTAGATTCTGCGTCACCGAGAGGTCGAGATCGAGCGTGCGGGGCTGAAACACCACGCCGAGCAATCGCAGCGCTTCGCCAGGTGCTTGGGCAATATCGTGGCCGAAAATGCCGATATGCCCGCGCTGAATCCCGAAAAGCCGCGTGATCAGCGAAAACAACGTGCTCTTGCCGGCGCCGTTCAGGCCAAGCAGCGCCGTGAACCGTGCCGGTGCGACGCTGAAGTCGACATCGATCAGCGCCTGTCGCGGCCCATAGGAATGGCTGACGCCGTCGATCGACAAGGCAGGCGCTTCCGCGGCCTCGGGCCGGGAGGAGATACCGGCGGAAAATGCGTCAGCGGCCGTCATGGCTGTGCAATCGTTATTCCCCAGGGCAGCTCGCCGACCTGGATCGTCTTGATGACCTTCTGCGCGGCGACGTCGATCACCGAGACGTCGTTCGATACGCCATTGGTAACCAGCAGATATTTCTCGTCCGGTGTGAATGCCATGTGCCAGACGCGCTGGCCGACCAAAAGATATTTGGTGACCTTGTGGGTGGTGGCATCGACGACGGCGATGCGGTTGGCCGGCCCGAGTGCGACGAAAGCGGTTTTGCCGTCCTTGGTCATGCCGATGCCGACCGGCTGGATGGCTTCGCTCCGCAAGCCCGGAATCTCGAATGTAATCTTCTTGGTCACCTCGCGCTTGGCCGGATCGATCACCGAAACCGTGCCGCCGATCTCCGACGATACCCACACTTCGGAATTGTCACGCTTGAACTCGGCGAAGCGGGGGCGCGCATCGACCAGGATGTTGGCAACGATCTGGCGCGTCGTGGTGTCGATGAAATGCGCCATGTTGGTGGTCTCGGACGTATTGATCAGGATCTTGCCGTCCGGGCTGATGGCCATGCCCTCCGGCTCGACCCCCACCTGGATCTCGCCGAGACGGCTGCGCTTCTCGACGTCGATGATGGTCACCGTGTTGTCGTTCTCGTTGGCGACGTAAAGGATCTTGCCGTCCGCATCGAGGGCGAACAGTTCGGGGTCTGGGCCGGAGGGCAGGGTGTCCACGACTTCCTGTTTGGCAACGTCGATCACCTGAATGCTGTCGTCGTCGCCGACGGCGACAAATACAAACTTGCCATCCCTCGTGAACTCGATGCCGCGCGGCCTTTGCCCGACTTTGATGGTCTTGGTGACCGTCCAATTGTTCGTATCGATCACCGATACGGTGTTGCTCTTCTCGTTGGAGACATAGGCGATGAAGGCCGAAGCGGGGGCCGCCGTCGCGAGCCAGGCAACCAATCCGGAAAGCAGGCAATGACGCCACATACGCAATCCATCCTCCTTCAATGCAGCTTGCATTTGGTTTCCGGCCGATCGACCCCAAGCGTGTCGAGTTCCGACACTTGATGCAGGAACCCCTCCTGCGGTGAAACCGAGACCACCATGCGTCCGTCGACGAGCAGGATCGGCTGACGAAGCTGCAGATTCCAGTCCCGCAGCGTGAGCCGCCGGCCCTTGAACGCGGCAACGGAAAAGTCGGGCCCTTTCAGGAAATCCGAGACGGCCTTTGGCTCGCCGGACTTCGTGCGCGACGTCGCTTCACCGATCATGCGCGCTGCCGTCCAGGCTTGCATGTCCAATGCCGTCATATGGCGTGAGTTCAGTTTTACAAACCGGTTCTGGATCTGGATTGCGCCCCACTGATCCTGTGCGGCGTGCCAACTGGTCGCAACCAGTCCCGCGGAGCCTGCGACCGGCCGCGGATCCCAGGTGCGGTAGGGCAGGTAGGACGCGAACACCTCGCTTTCGTCGGCTGCAACGAGGACGTCATAGGCCGGCGCCTGCTGGGTGAAAACCGGCATCTGCCGCTGGACCAAGGTGACGCCGCTATCAGTGCGGCGGGCGCCGCCGGTATCCTCAAAAGTTCGTTCCTGAACGATCTTGGCGCCGAAGCGCGTCGCCGCGCGGCGCAAGGCGTCGGCATACAGTTTGTCCTGATCATGCGAGCCGACGACGAACAGCCAGCGCTTCCACTGCTTCCAGACCAGATACTGGGCCAGCGCATCCGCGAGCATCGAGCGCGTCGGCGCGATATGGATGACGTTGGCCCGACAGTCCTGCTCGCGCAACCGATCGTCGATGGCGCCGGCATTCAACAGCAGCGTTCCGCGATCGCGGACTGCGTCGGCCGCCTTCAAGAGATCGTCCGCCGAAAGATCGGCGATGATAAAGCTGGTGCGCTCGGCAAGCATCGCCGCAGCCTTCGCAGCGTCCTCATTGTCCTTCAGCCGGACTTCTTCCAGCGTGAAGCGCTGATTGAGAAACTTGCCCGTGGTGTTGTTATCCTCGATGGCAAGGCGCGCACCCGCGAACCCGTCGTTTTCGGCCGGCAGTTCGACAAGGGATAATTTCGCCTTGACGCCGGCGCGGCCGAGGTAGCCAATGCCGATCTCCGGTGCGTCGGCCGCGCGCACGGAGGTAGCCGCGATGCTCAAGCCGATCACGGCGACCAACCATCGGATCATGGCTCCTCCCTGACAGGCCTTCTTCACGCCGCCGCGTGGAAAGCTCTCGGCTTGAACCATGACCGAATTGTCTTGGCTTGCAACCCAATTCTCCGTTGGGGCGGCATCACGCCGCTTCAGCCCTTCAGCCGCTCGGCGTGCCAGCGCAAATGGTCGGCCATGAAGGTTGAGATGAAGTAGTAGCTATGGTCGTAGCCGGGCTGCCGGCGCAAGGTGAGGGGGATTTTGGCTTTCTCGCAGGCGGCTTGCAGCAGCTCCGGGCGGAGCTGTTCCGTCAGAAAGTTATCGGCATCGCCGTAGTCGACCAGTAGGTCGGACAATCTGGCACCATCCTCAATCAGGGCCACCCCATCGTGCTTGCGCCATGCCTGCCTGTTATTGCCGAGATAGCCGCCGAGCGCCTTGATGCCCCATGGCACCTGCGAGGGAGCAACGATCGGCGCAAATGCACTGGCCGCGCGATAGCGGTCGGGATTGCGCAGCGCGACTGTCAGCGCGCCGTGACCGCCCATGGAGTGGCCAAGGATGGATTGCCGATTCGCGTCGACGGGAAAGTTTTCGGTGACCAGCTTCGGCAGTTCTTCCGTAACATAGCTCCACATACGGTAATTGCGGGCGAACGGCTCCTGCGTCGCATCGACGTAGAAGCCGGCGCCAAGCCCGAAATCATAGGCATTGGCTGGATCGCCGGGCACGCCTTCGCCACGCGGGCTGGTATCGGGCGCAATGAAGATCAGTCCAAGTTCGGCACAGGCGCTGCGGAATTCGCCCTTTTCGGTCACGTTGGCATGGGTGCAGGTCAAGCCGGAGAGATACCAGACCGCCGGCAGCCTGGCGCCGCCGGCGTGTGGCGGGACATAGACCGAAAAGGTCATGTCGGTCTGGGTTTCGCGGCTGGCGTGTCGATAGACACCCTGTGTTCCGCCATAGGATTTGTTCAGCGAAACAGTCTGCATGGTCATGTCTTGCAACTCCTACCGGGGGCGCGTCGTCACGCCACACCGCTTTCGATTGCCAAACGCACCAGCTCGGCGGAAGTTCGCACGCCGAGCTTCTGGCGCATGATCGATGATGTGTTGGCAACGGTCTTGTACGAGGAATGAACCAGCCACGCGATCTCGGAAAGGCTCTTGCCGGCGCTGAGCAGGCGCAGGATTTCCATCTCCCGCGACGTGAGTTTGGAAAGCGGGCTGCGGGCGAATGCAGGTCCGGCGAACGCGATGCTGCGCGCGATCGCGGAGGGCAAGTAAACTCCGCCCTTGCCGACTTCACGGATGGCTTCGACCAGATCCTGCGGATCGCCTGTCTTGGCAACATAGCCCTTGGCGCCGATCTCGATGGCGCGTGCGGCGAAGACCGGATCGTCGTTCATGCTGAACATGATGATTCGTGCGGAGGCAGCGCGCGCAAGAATACGCCGCGCCAATTCGAACCCCGACACGGTCGGCAGGTTGATATCGATCACGCAGATGTCGGGGCGTTCAGCGACGAACACGCGCTCGCCACTTTCCGCATCGGCCGCCTCCAGTAGCACGACCTCCGGCTCGTCGGCAAACACGGTACGGCAGCCGGAAGCAACGATGGGATGATCGTCGACGATCAGAACACGCATTGCATCGATCCCCGAGCTGCTTTCCGTCCCGTTGTTGCATCGCGTCACGCTGCACCGGCGCCAGGCCGCCATGCAACATCCGCGAGATTGCTGTACGCTTCAATCTGATCGTCGGTTTTTCTACTGTCAACGGTCCTCTCAACGGGGACAGATTGCGACGCGATTGGGGCAAACGTCATGTGGCAGAAATTATCGTTGCGCGGACGGATCAATTTGCTGCTGGCGCTGGGTCTGACGCTTGGGTTGGCGATCAATATTGCGCGGCTGGTGGTGGAGGCGGCGCCGCGTGTTCGGGCCGAAGATCAAAGCGTCATACGGCTGGCGCGCGAATTTGTGGAGACGATCGTCCCCAGCCTCAACGAAGCGCCGGACCCGGATGCGCGACTGAACCAGATCGTTCGCGACCTCAGCCGGCTGCGGCACGTCAGTATCACACGGCAGGGTGATGCTGCCATGGGCGAACGCCCCGGCAACGGCGACGATGCGGCGCGGTCGCCGCCGGCATGGTTCATCGCGCTCGTTCATCCGGCAACGACGACCGTGAGCGTACCGATCACGATCCACGGAAAGCCGCAGTCGCTCCTGATCACCTCGCATCCGAACGATGAAACGGCCGAGATTTGGGATGGCATCGTGACC
Organism: Bradyrhizobium archetypum; assembly: GCF_013114835.1. Lineage (GTDB taxonomy): Bacteria > Pseudomonadota > Alphaproteobacteria > Rhizobiales > Xanthobacteraceae > Bradyrhizobium > Bradyrhizobium archetypum. The sequence continues at coordinate 347,307 of NZ_JAAVLW010000002.1, forward strand.
CAGCTTGCGGTCGGTTCCACCCTCGCCATCGCGCTCTTTCTGGTGACGATGATGGTGGTTGGCCGTGCGCTGGCGCCGCTACAGGCGCTTTCGCAGACCATGGCAAACATCGAGGCTGGGCAATATGGGGCACGTGTCGAGCCCGGCGGCGCGCCCGAACTGGCGGCCATCTGTGCCAAGCTGAACCATCTTGCTGGTACCCTCGGCGAGGCCGTCGAGGACAAGCGGCGGCTCGCCGAACGCACGGTCTCGCTGCAGGACGTGGAACGCAAGGAGATCGCGCGCGAACTGCATGACGAGTTTGGGCCGTATCTCTTTACGCTGCGAGCCCACACTGGCGCCCTGATGCGGCTTTCGGAAGACGGGCGTGCGCCCGCTGTGGATGCACTGCGCAAGCATGCCGCCGCCATCATGGAGCAGATCAACGCGCTGCAGCAGTTCAACCGCCGGATACTGGAGAAGCTGCGGCCGGTCGGCCTCGCGGAGCTTGGGCTTCGCGAGGCACTTGGCGTCCTCTTGCGCCTGTGGCGTGAGTCGCGTCCGGACGTCACCATCGACGCAAACATTGCCTGTGCGCCCGGCGGGACCGGAGACGTCGCGGACTTGACAGTCTACCGCATCGTCCAGGAAGCCCTGACGAACGCCTTCCGGCACGCCGATGCGACCTCGGTCAGCGTTACGGTCGAACAGGCCGCGGGAACGGACGGAAATCGCGGCAGCGCCCTGGTGCGCGTCAGCGACAACGGCCGTGGCCTGGCGCCGGATCACAAGCTCGGTTTTGGCCTGATCGGCATGCGCGAGAGAATACTGGCATTGGGCGGTACGCTGAATGTCGTATCCGGCAACGGCGGGGTCACGGTGGAGGCGGTCGTTCCCCACGGATCGCACGCTTGAGCGATCGCGCAGGGCATGCGGGAATTTTTCCCGGTCTGTTCGGGAGGAATGCACGCGGGGATTCCGACCTTTTGCGGCTAGCGCGGCTCGTTGCCTTCTCACTACTATCTGCATCCAACCGGCAGGGGACAATGCGGCCGGTATGTAGGTGGGGTGGGCATATGGGCGCGCGCGTACTGGTAATCGGGACAATCTCGCTATGCCTGATTCCCGCGATCGATCGTGCCGAGGCTCAGACTGCATCCAGCGATAGCGAGGTCTTGCCCGCCATCGAGGTCGTCGCTCCTGCGACGAGCGCCAAACCGGCCCGCAGCCGGGGTGCAGCCCGGGCGGCCACAAGAAATATGCGCAGGGTCTATGTCTATCCGACCGCGCCTACGCCGACGGTCGGCTCGGGAACGGATGTCGACAAGGTAGCGGCAGCGGTCAATGCCGTCGGGGCCGGGCAGATCGCGCGCACTGGGTCGCTGAACATCGCGGATACATTACAGCAGCAGGTGCCGGGTATCATCATCAGCGATACGACCGGAAATTCATTTCAGCCGGACATCCAGTTTCGCGGTTTTGTCGCATCTCCGGTCGCCGGTACTCCCCAGGGCCTGGCGGTTTACCAGAACGGAGTACGTATTAACGAAGCGTTCGGCGACACCGTCAATTGGGACCTGATTCCGACTGCCGCGATCAGGTCGGTCACGGTCGTCACCAACAATCCCGCGTTCGGCCTCAATGCGCTGGGTGGCGCCGTCAACGTGCAGATGAAGGACGGCTTCAACTATCACGGCGGCGAAATCAACACGATGGGCGGCTCGTTCGGACGCATCCAGAGTTCGGCGCAGTATGGCAAGCAGATCGATAATGTTTCCGTCTACGGCGCGCTCGAAGGCGTGCGCGACAACGGCTACCGCAATTTTTCGGAGTCGGCGATCCGCCGGTTTTACGGCGACGTCGGTTACCGGACCGACAGCAGCGAATTTCACCTCAACGTGGGCGTCGCCAAGAACAATTTCGGGGCGACAGCGGCGGTGCCGGTCGAGCTGCTCCAGAAATATTGGGGGGCGACGTACACGACGCCGCAGACCCACGACAACCGCGTTGCCTACGCCAATCTGAGCGGAAAGGTCGATGTGACGCCGACCTGGACGATCGAAGGCTCGGCGCGCGTCCGCGCGTTCCGTCAGAAGACGGTGGACGGAAACCCTACCGAGACGGAGCCATGTGCCGCCGATGCGGGGCTGCTTTGCTTCAACGAGGACGCAGCACCGGGAGCGCCGGCCAACGGGCTCAACGGAGTTCAGCTAGCAAATCCGTTCCCCGACACCGCAGTGCTGGGGCAGATCGATCGGACGACGACCCGTTCGACGACGACCGGGGCAACCCTGCAGGCGACCAACACCGACCAGTTGTTCGGACACAATAACCAGTTCATGGTCGGTACCAGCTTCGACTCCGGCGTCACCCGTTTCGGTGCCAGCGCGGAATTGGGCACGATCGGTCCTAACTACGTTGTCAGCGGCAGCGGCATATTCCTCGGCCCATCCGGCGCGCCGATTTCGATCGGTCCAGTCTCGCTTCGGGCGACCAACCGCTACACCGGCCTCTATGCGCTCGACACGTTTGACGTGACGGACAAATTCTCAATCTCAGGCGGCGGCCGGTTCAATTTTGCAAGCGTCAACCTTCAAGATCTGATCGGCACCGATCTTAATGGCAGTCATACGTTCAGCCGCTTCAATCCGATGATCGGTGGTACCTACAAGATTACGCCCGAACTGACCGCCTATGCCGGATATTCTGAAGCCAATCGCGCGCCGACCCCATTGGAGCTCGCATGCGCCGATCCTGCGCGTCCCTGTATCATCGGGGCCTTCCTGATCGCGGATCCGCCGCTGAAGCAGGTCGTCTCCCGTACCGTCGAGGCGGGATTCCGCGGCACCAGGGAGCTGAATATCGGAACGCTCGGGTGGAAGGTCGGCGCGTTTCGCGCAACCAATGCCGATGACATCCTGGCGCTTCCCAGCGAGCTGCCGGGCTTTGGCTACTTCCAGAACGTGGGTAGCACGCGGCGCCAGGGTATCGAGGCCCAGCTCAATCTGACGTCGAAGACGCTGCAACTCTATGCCAGCTATGCCCTGGTGGATGCGCGCTTCCTCGATGCCCTGCAGGTCAACTCTCACAGCCCGTTCGCCGTCGACGGCATCATCCAGGTGCTTCCGGGCAACCGGATTCCGGCGATCCCGCGCAACCGGGTCAAATTCGGCATTGATTATTCGGTCACCGAGGCGTTCAAAATCGGCGGTGACGCGTTGTTCGTCGGCAGCCAGTATTTTGTTGGCGATGAATCCAATCAGGCGGCGAGGCTGCCAGGATACTCGGTTTTCAACCTGCACGCCGCGTATCAGATCAACAAGATGTTCCAGATCTACGGCCGCGTCGATAATGTCTTCGATAAGCGCTATGCGACTTACGGAACATTCTTCGATACCAGTGACGTGCCCAATTTCACCAATGGCGGGGCGGATTTTACCGATCCGCGCTCGGTCAGCCCGGCGCGGCCGCGCGCCTTTTACGCGGGCCTGAAGGCAACCTTCTAGCGCCAGAGCTTGATTGCAGGAGAGGGCGTCTCTGCGACGATGCGCGGCAGAATATCGGCTGGCCGGTATTCCGTTCAGGAAGCGTCGAGCGACGGATCGACCGCATGCGCCTTGTGAATCGCAGACGGAACGACCCCGAAATGCTTCCGGAACACGCGGCTGAAGTGCGACGAACTGGAAAAGCCCCAGGAAAATGCGACGTCCGTAATCGTTTTTCCGTGCTGCGTCTCCAGCTCTTGCCGGCAGTGCAGCAGTCTCGCCCGCCAGATATAATCGCTAACGGTCATGCCCTTGTCGCTGAACAGCATGTGCAGATAGCGCTTGGTGCAGCCCAGCGCCGCCGAGATCTGATCGATGCACAGCTCCGGGTCGCGCAAATGCTCGCGGATAAACGCTTGAGCGCGAATGTACATCGCTTCGGGACCGACGCGATCGAACATCGTGTCGGCCTCGCGCAGCGGCAACAGCAAGAGATCGATCAGCGAATCGGCGACGCCGATAGCGTTGTAGGGCGACAACCTGTTCGCTTCGTCAAACGCGGTGTGCACGAAGTCGTAGGCGATGCGGCCGGTGCCGTTACGCGCGGAGAGCTTGCACGGCAACATCTTCGCGGTGCGAAAACCACGTTCGTGAAGCAACTCCTTTGGGACGATCACGACCTCGTGACGGGTCAATGAGGGGCTGACGATCGTGTGCGGACAGGAGACGTCATAGGCGAGGCAGTCGCCAGGCATGATGTCCATGCGACGGCCGGCCTGTTCAAAATGCGAGATGCCGTAGGTCTGGAAAAGAATCTTGACGTAGGGATGTTCGCTCAGCTTTGTGCTTGAGACCGTATGGGCGATGCGATGCTGGCTTGCTTCGATCTGGCACAGTTTCAACTGCGAGACGGTGGTGTAATTTATCCGGCCCTCGAGCGAGGTACCTTCCAACGGATCGACATCAAACTGGCCACAGAGATCGGTCAGGGCATCTGACCAAGTTTGGATCTGCTTTTTCGGCGCCAACCCAGAAGTGCTGAGTGAACGAACTATATCAGACATTGCCCAGCCACCGATTTGAGAACGGGCTGCAACCTCTGCCTCGACGTCCGTCAGATGGTCGCGACATTTGGACCCAATTTAGGCAGTCGTCAGGGAAGTTGCGCAGATTCTTCCCAATATCCCTTTGACAATCCTCCAACTTAGTTTTGGCGGCGTCAAGGGAAACCTCGGCCGGAATCGCCCAGCGAAACCGTGGGACATGCCCATGAAATGATGCTTCGCAGCATCGCGGCAGAGTCAGAACGTCGTACAGGACCTGAAATTAAAAAATTCAATTGAGTTTCGCTATTGAGCAAACGCGCTTCACTCTTGGGCAAGTTTCCTATTTCGGAACGGGATAGGAAGAAGGACCAACAATGGAAGAAATGGGCCGTTTCGGCGGAAACCCAAAACTCGTACCTGGAGGAAACCATTATGCGCAAGGTGCTATCCGCGACCTGTCTTGGCGCTATGGCGACATTCGTCGTCGGCGTCGCATACGCCAACGAAGAACTGATCAAGATGTCGCAGAACCCAAAGGATTGGGTGCAGCCGGCCGGCGACTACGCCAATACGCGCTACTCGAAGCTTAACCAGATCAACGCATCCAACGTCGGCAAGCTCCAGGTCGCCTGGACCTTCTCGACCGGCGTGCTGCGCGGCCATGAGGGCGGACCGCTTATCATCGGCAACATCATGTATGTCCATACCCCGTTCCCTAACAAGGTCTATGCTCTTGACCTTTCGCAGGACAACAAGATCGTCTGGAAGTATGAGCCGAAGCAGGATCCAAACGTCATTCCGGTGATGTGCTGCGATACGGTCAATCGCGGCGTGGCCTATGGCGACGGCAAGATATTCCTGCACCAGGCAGACACAACGCTGGTCGCGCTCGATGCCAAGACCGGCCAGGTTGTGTGGAGCACCAAGAATGGGGATCCCGGCAAGGGCGCCACCGGCACCTCCGCGCCGCTCGTCGTCAAGGACAAGGTTCTGATCGGCATTTCCGGCGGCGAATTCGGCGTGCAGTGCCATGTCACGGCCTATGACCTGAAGAGTGGCAAGCAGGTGTGGCGCGCGTTCTCTGAAGGGCCGGACGATCAGATCTTGTTCGATCCGGACAAGACCACCGAGCACGGCAAGCCGGTCGGCAAGGACTCGAGCGTCAAGACCTGGCAGGGCGACCAGTGGAAGATTGGTGGCGGCTGCACATGGGGTTGGATGTCCTATGACCCGAGCCTGAACCTCGTCTATTACGGCTCCGGTAACCCCTCGACCTGGAATCCGAAACAGCGTCCGGGCGACAATAAGTGGTCAATGACCATCTTCGCGCGCAATCCCGACGACGGAAAGGCCAAGTGGGTCTATCAGATGACGCCCCATGATGAGTGGGACTATGACGGCGTCAACGAAATGATCCTCAGCGACCAGCAGATCAACGGCCAAGACCGCAAGCTGCTGACGCATTTCGATCGCAACGGTTTGGCTTACACGATGGACCGTGCAACCGGCGAACTCCTGGTCGCCGAGAAGTATGATCCGAAGGTGAACTGGACCACCGGCGTCGACATGAACAAGAGCTCGCCGACCTACGGACGTCCCAAGGTCGTCGATCAGTACTCGACCGAAAAGGGTGGCGAGGACAAGAACACCAAGGGTATCTGCCCGGCCGCGCTCGGCACCAAGGATGAGCAGCCGGCGGCCTATTCGCCCGACACCCAACTGTTCTATGTGCCGACGAACCACGTCTGCATGGACTATGAGCCGTTCAAGGTGAGCTACACCGCCGGTCAGCCTTATGTCGGTGCGACGCTGTCGATGTATCCGCCTCCAGGCGAAAGCCATATGGGCAACTTCATCGCCTGGGACAACAAGACCGGCAAGATCGTCTGGTCGAACAAGGAGCAGTTCTCGGTGTGGTCGGGAGCGCTCGCGACGGCCGGCGGCGTAGTGTTCTACGGAACGCTTGAAGGCTATCTGAAGGCGGTCGACGCCAAGACCGGCAAGGAACTCTACAAGTTCAAGACTCCCTCCGGTATCATCGGCAACGTCACGACCTATGAGCAGGGCGGCAGGCAGTACGTGGCTGTGCTGTCCGGCGTCGGTGGCTGGGCGGGTATCGGCCTTGCCGCAGGCCTGACCGATCCGACTGCGGGCCTGGGCGCCGTCGGTGGCTACGCCGCGCTGAGCAACTATACCGCGCTGGGCGGCACGCTCACCGTGTTTGCGCTGCCGCAGTAAAGCAGGACCACCTCGTCCGGCGCGTGGCTTGCTCCACGCGCCGGTTAGTCTAGATCGAATATCGAGGATGAGCTCTTGCGTACAATTTGGTTGATTGCGGCCACTCTCATGCTGGCGGCGCCGGGAGGAACTGCTTTTGCGGAGGCGACCGATCCGGCCGCCGTCAAGTCCGAGGATGGCAAATATCTCGACAAGGAGGGGAATCCGACCTTCAAGGTCGCGGCCGACGGGACGGTCGATTGGTACACCTATTCCGGATACCGTCGCTATCACTCCGAATGCCATGTCTGCCACGGTCCTGACGGGATGGGATCGACCTACGCGCCGGCATTGCAGCAGTCGCTCAAGACGATGAGCTACGGCGATTTCCTCGGAGTGGTCGCGAGCGGCCGCAAGAACGTCAATACCGCGCAGGAGAGCGTGATGCCGGCGTTCGGCGATAATCCGAATGTCGCCTGCTACATGGACGACCTCTACGTCTACCTGCGGGCCCGCGCATATGACGCGGTCGGTCGCGTGCGGCCTGGCAAGCGTGAAGACAAACCCGACGCCTACACTGAGGCGGAAAAAGCCTGCATGGGAGCCAAATGATCATGCCGAACACCCGCGCTGTGCGTTTCAATGCCCTGGTGCAGCGGCTTGAAAAGAGAATGTGGAGCCTAAGATGAAGACCCGCGCTGCTGTCGCTTTTGAGGCAAAGAAGCCTCTTGAAATCGTCGAACTCGATCTTGAAGGGCCGAAGGCAGGTGAGGTTCTGGTCGAGATAAAGGCGACCGGAATCTGCCACACCGACGCTTACACGCTCGATGGATTCGACAGCGAAGGAATCTTTCCTTCGATTCTCGGCCATGAGGGTGCAGGCATCGTCCGCGAAGTCGGAGCGGGCGTAACGTCGGTCAAGCCAGGCGATCACGTGATTCCACTCTACACGCCGGAATGTCGCCAGTGTAAGAGCTGCCTGAGCGGCAAGACCAATCTTTGCACCGCGATCCGCGCGACCCAGGGCAAGGGGGTGATGCCGGACGGCACCTCGCGGTTCAGCTATCAGGGCAAGACGATCTACCATTATATGGGCTGTTCGACCTTCTCGAACTTCACCGTGCTGCCGGAAATTGCGGTGGCAAAGATTCGCGAGGACGCGCCCTTCGACAAGAGCTGCTATATCGGCTGCGGGGTGACGACGGGCGTTGGCGCCGTGGTCAATACCGCCAAGGTGACGCCGGGTGCCAACGTCGTCGTCTTCGGTCTCGGCGGCATCGGGCTCAACGTCATCCAGGGCGCGAAGATGGTGGGTGCCGACAAGATCGTCGGCGTTGACATCAACGATGCCAAGGAAGACTGGGGTCGCCGTTTCGGCATGACCCATTTCGTCAACCCGACCAAGGTCAGCGACATCGTCCAGCATCTGGTCGGGCTCACCGATGGCGGAGCCGACTTCACCTTCGACTGCACCGGCAATACCACCGTGATGCGGCAGGCGCTCGAAGCCTGTCATCGCGGCTGGGGCGTCTCCGTGGTGATCGGGGTTGCGGAGTCGGGCAAGGAAATCGCCACCAGGCCGTTCCAGCTCGTGACCGGCCGTGTCTGGAAGGGAACGGCATTCGGCGGCGCGCGCGGCCGCACCGACGTGCCGAAGATCGTCGACTGGTACATGAACGGAAAGATCGAGATCGATCCGATGATCACGCATGTGCTCAAGCTGGAAGAGATCAACCGGGGATTCGATCTCATGCACCAGGGCAAGTCGATCCGCTCGGTAGTCGTGTTCTGAATAAAGGAACGTCAAACACAGGAGGATAGGCCCATGACTGTTCATATCCACCCATTGGTCGACAGCGGCGTAAAGCAGGGGACGGGCAATTTCGCCGGCGGTACCCTTGTCTGCAAATGCACGGACAGGCCGGTCAAGGTCGCCATCAAAGGCGACGTCGCTCACAACCACGCCTGCGGCTGCACCAAATGCTGGAAGCCCGAGGGAGCAATTTTCTCGGTCGTCGCCGTCGTCCCGCGCGACAATGTGAAAGTGCTCGAAAATGGCGACAAGCTGCAGATTGTCGACTCCGCCGCGGCGATCCAGCGCTATGCCTGTAAGGCCTGTGGCACGCACATGTACGGCCGGATCGAGAACACGGGGCATCCCTTCTACGGCCTCGACTTCATCCATCCCGAACTGTTCCAGGAAGGCGGATGGGCCGCGCCGGGGTTTGCCGCGTTCGTGTCGTCCGTGCTGGAGTCTGGCGTCCAGCCCGGCGAGATGGCTGGAATCAGGGCCCGGCTCAAAGAGCTCGGACTGGAGCCCTATGACTGTCTGTCGCCGCCCTTGATGGATGCGATCTCGAGCCACGTGGCAAAGAGCAAGGCCAAAGCGGCCTGAAAGGGCGGCTTGACGAGGCGTCTCAAAGACAGGCGCAGGTCCGATCTTCCGCGCCCGACCGCGCACCGATGGCCTCGGCCATCGGTGCTCCCAATTGCGCCATTCCTCCGTTGCGTAGGTGAAAACGCCTGCCGGCAACGGGACCGCGCAGCCGCCGTGAGACGGCGCTCTCCGGCCTTACCTTTCGCGCAATTGCTGCGATCCAAGTCCTGCGCCAAGTCCTCCGCGCTCCATGCCCTTCGCCTCGCCATTCGCGGCGAGGCAGCGCGTGTAATCCGCTTCACTTGACCATTGTCTGATTGTGCATGTTGCGCCGCGATATGGTCGGTGGTGGGTGTTGACCGGTCGCGCGGTTCCCTTCTATGCACGGGGTCGCCCGACCGCACAGATGCCACCTTGCGAGGATTCCTACGATGCCGATCGCCACCGACGCCGCCTTCATTCTGCCTGACGATTTCGCCGGCGCCGCGCTGATGGGCCGGATCTGGCGTCCCGATCTCGCCGGCCCGTCGGTGGTTGCGATCCGCCAGGATGGTGTGTTCGACGTCACCGACGACTTTCCAACCGCCAGCCAGCTTGCCGCCGCGGCCGATCCGGCCCAAGCGTTGCGTGCCGCGCCTGGCGAGCGGGTCGGCGCGCTGCAAGACCTCCTGAACAACACGCCGCCGGATGGCCGTGACCCGACCAAGCCATGGCTGCTGGCGCCGATCGACCTGCAGGTGATCAAGGCAGCCGGCGTCACCTTCGCGATCTCGATGCTGGAGCGGGTGATCGAGGAGCGGGCGCGGGGTAACCCGGATTCGGCGGCGGCGATCCGGGCCGAGGTGACGCGGATCGTCGGTACCGATCTGTCGCAACTGAAGCCGGGGTCGGCCGAAGCGCAGCATGTGAAGGACGTGCTGGTTTCCCAGAATGCCTGGAGCCAGTATCTCGAGGTCGGCATCGGGCCGGACGCCGAGGTGTTTACCAAGGCACCGGTCCTCTCGGCGGTCGGCACATGCGTGGACGCGGGCCTGCATCCGAAATCGACCTGGAATAATCCGGAGCCCGAGGTGGTGCTGGTGGTGACGAGCGACGGCCGTATCGTCGGCGCCACGCTTGGCAACGACGTCAATTTGCGCGACTTCGAGGGACGCTCGGCGCTGCTCCTGTCCAAGGCAAAGGACAACAACGCGTCCTGCGCCATCGGACCGTTCGTGCGGTTCTTCGACGCGGACTTCACGCTCGACGACGTCAGGAAGATGGACATCTCGCTAAAGGTGAGGGGGCCCGAGGGGTTCGTGCTGCACGGCGCGTCCTCGCTGACCCAGATCAGCCGGGACCCGGCCGACATCGTCGGGCAGACCATCAACGAGAACCACCAATATCCCGACGGCTTCGTGCTGTTCCTCGGTACGATGTTCGCTCCGATCCAGGACCGTTTCGCGAAGGGACAGGGGTTCACGCACGTCGAAGGCGATCTGGTGACGGTCGCCACGCCGAAACTTGGCCGGCTGACCAATCGCATGCGCCACAGCGGCGATTGCGAGCCCTGGCAGTTCGGAATTGCAGATCTCTTCGCCGCGTTGATGCGCCGCAAGGGTGTCGGCCGAAGCTAGCCTCGGGCCGCGCCAGCAATACGGCCTTGGCCAACGATAGCCGGGAGACGCTCCGCAATGGCGAAAATCAGGATCGGTCTGGCCGGATGCGGCTTTGTGTCCGAGTTGCACATGCACGCCTACCGCCGGGTTTACGGCGTGAATATCGAAGTCCGGGCGGTAGCGGCGAGAGGCGATCATGTCGTCGAATTTGCCCGTCGCCACCAGATCCCGACGGTATATCGCAGCTTCCGCGACCTGATCGCCGACGCCGATATTGATGTCATCGACATCTGCACGCCGCCCAATCTGCATGCGTCGATGATCGTCGATGCCATGCAGGCCGGCAAACATGTGATCTGCGAAAAACCGTTCGCCGGCTATTTCGGGCGCGAGGGTGACGAGCTGCCGATCGGAAGACATGTGCCGAAGGCATGGATGTATGAGCGGGTGCTGGAAGAAATGGAAGAGACCCGCGCGGCGATCAACAAGACCGGTAGGCTCTTCATGTATGCGGAGGACTGGATCTACGCGCCGGCGGTAACCAAGACCGCGGAGATCCTCAAGGCCACCAAGGACAAGATCCTTTTCATGAAGGGGGAGGAGAGCCACTCCGGTTCGCATGCCGCGCACGCCGCGCAATGGGCGATGACCGGCGGCGGCTCGCTGATAAGGATGGGATGCCATCCGCTTTCGGCCGTGCTCTATCTCAAACAGGTCGAGGCGAAGGCGCGAGACGAAACCATCGCGGTTGCCGGAGTGACCTGCGATGTCGGCAACGTTGCGGCATGCCTGCGCCCGGACGAACGCGGCGTCATCAAGTCAAATCCCGTCGACGTTGAGGACTGGGGCGTGCTGACGGTTACCTTCTCCGACGGCACCAAGGCGACCGTTTTTTCCGGCGACATGATCGCGGGCGGAGTGCGCAACCTGATCGAAACCTATACCAGCGGCGGCGCGCTGTTCGCCAACATCACGCCGAATACGCACATGATGAGCTATCAGACCAGCGAAGAGAAGCTCGCAAGCGTCTACATTACCGAGAAGGTCGACCGGAAGACCGGCTGGCAATACATCTGCCTCGAGGAAGAATGGACGCGCGGCTATACGCAGGAAATCCAGGATTTCATGGAATGCGTTGCCACCGGCCGGCAACCGCTTTCGGATCTGGCGCTGGCCTTTGAGACCATCAAGGTCAACTACGCCGGCTATTGGGCTGCGGAGGAGGGTAGGAGGGTGACGCTGTGAGGTACGTCGCCGGTGGCCTCATGGTTCGAGACGCGCGGCGTCGCCGCGCTCCTCATCAGAGGGTCTGGCAGCTTGCGCGCTGCGAGACCTCATCCTGAGGAGCGCGCAACGCGCGCGTCTCGAAGGATGAAGCCCGAAAGCGCTAGGCCGCATACACCGACGATTTCGGCAGCGGGAACACTGGATCCTGCGTCCTGATGTTGGTCGGCCAGACCACCGAAATATGCTCGCCGGCATTCTGCATCACCACGGGGGTCGAGCGCTCGTTCTGGCCGGAGAGCGGTGTACCGGGCCGATAGAATTTGACGCCATAGCCCTGAATGGTGCCACCCGGCGGGATATCCACGTCGAGCGCCGCCTTGCGAACCGCTTCGGGGTCGAAACCGCCGTATTTCTCCTTTGCCACCGGCAGCACGTTGTTGAGCAGAATCCAGGTCTGGTTGAAGCCCATCGAGCAGTGCGGCGGAACGTCGGTCGCGTTGGTTTTCTCCTTGTAGCGCGCGACCATGATCTTGGTGAGATCGCCGATCCCGGGCGCGAGTTTCGCAGGGTCGAGCAACTGCGCCGGGACCGGATCGATGTTGCAGAAATTGTCGATATCCGCGCCGAATGTTGCGCGCAGCTTGTCGAGCTGGCTGTAGCCCGCGCCGGCGCCGAACAGCATTTTGAACTTGAGTCCGTTCTCGCGCGCCTGGCGCAGGAACAGGGTGATGTCAGGATTGTAGCCGGCGTGCGAAATCACGTCGGCCCGGGCCCGCTTGATCTTGGTTACCAGAACCGAGAGGTCGGGAGCGGACGCGGAATAGCCTTCCTTGAGCACGACCTGCAGGCCGGCTTCCTTCGCATAGGCCTCGTCGGCAGCGGCAACGCCGACGCCATATGGGCCATCCTCGTGAATCAGCGCAACCTTGACGTCCTTGGGCTCCGTGCCGAGCTTCGCTTTGGCGTGCTCGCCGATGAAGCTCGCAAAAGCCTGGCCATACTGGTCGGAATGGATCTGCGCGCGAAACACGTATTGCAGGTTCTTGTCCTTGAACACAGCAGTCGAAACTGCAGTCGTGATCCAGAGGATCTTCTTTTGCTGCTCGACCTTGGCCGCGAGCGGGACGGCGTGTGAACTCGCATAGACGCCGTTGATGATGTCGATCTTCTCCTGGTCGATCAGGCGATTGGCCTCATTGATCGCGACATCCGGCTTGCTCTGGGAATCGGCGGCGACAGGGGCAACCTTGTACTTGCCGCCGATGCCGCCTTTCTCGTTGACGAGGTCGATGGCGATCTGCGCGCCGATCGAGGAGGCGACGGACCCGCCGGCGGCAAAGGGGCCGGTCAGATCATAGATCAGGCCGATGCGTACCGTCTCGGCTTGTGCCTGTGCGCGGGTCCAATCGAAGGTGAATGCAGCGGCGGCAGCCGCAGAAGTCTTCAGCAGCGTTCTGCGTGAAGTCGGCATCACGTCCTCCCTTTGTCGCCGGGGACTGGTTTGTCCGGGCTTTTCCGTCAAGTATTTGGAGAAGCTGGCAGGATGTCAACCTGTACATCCGCGTAGGCCCATCACGTCACCGCCGTCTGGCGCGCACCGACGTCCGGGTGAGTCTGATTCTGCCGTGGGTTCGCGGCAGGAATTGCGCGCCGCGGGCGCTGAGGAATTCCAGCATGGCGCGCGCCGGCGGCAGCAGGATCTTGTCCTTTCGGGAGAGAACGAACCATTGCCGTACAACGGGGAGGCCGACCACATCCAGCGTCACCAGCCGTCGCTCGTCGAGTTCGGTGGCGACCGTATGCGCAGAAATAAACGCAATTCCAAGTCCGGCGATCACCGCCTGCTTGATCGTCTCGTTGCTGCTCATCGCCATGCCGATGTTCGGCCGAATCCTTGCCGTCTCGAACAATTGCTCCATCAGGCCCCGGGTCCCCGAACCGGGTTCGCGCATCAGGAACGTCTCGTTGGCGAGGTCGCTCAGCGCGATGCGGGATTTACGCGCCAGGCGATGGCTGGTCGGCGCGATAATGACGTGCGGATGATCGCCGATCGGGTGAACGTCCATGTCGATGTCGGCCGGCGGTCGGCCCATGATCGCGAAGTCGAGATCGTAACCGCGTAGCGCCGTGCCGATCTCCTGGCGGTTTCCGATCGAGAGCGTGACATCGATGTTCGGATGCCGTTTCGAGAATCCCGAGATCATGAAAGGCACGAAATATTTCGCAGTGCTGACCGCACCGATCGAGATGCGCCCCGCCGTCTTCCCTGCGATCATCTCGAGCGAGGTTTGGCAATCCGCGATCGCCGCTTCAATGCGCTCCGAAAGCGCCAGCACCTCGCGTCCTGCGTCGGTCAGCAGCATGCCGTCATTGCTGCGCTGGATCAGGGGCAGGCCTGCAAGGTCCTGCAGATTGCGGATCTGCAACGTGACCGCCGGCTGCGTCAGGTGCAGCCGCTTGGCGGCCGCGGTAACCGAACGGTCGCTGTGAACGGCGGCCAGCGCGCGCAACTGGCGAATGGTCAATTCCCGCGGAAACCTGTTTGGCATGGTCTGCCCAAGACATAAGGAAAACTTTGGCAAAGCCAAAGATAAGAAAATTTCACTAATTTTGCAAATTGGGTTGTTGTTAGGCGCGCACTGCCGATCGGCATGAAGCGTTGCAATCGCCCCGAAGCGGGCGCCACTTGAGGAACGGCCATGGGCGCACGAGTGACCTTGTGCTCGCATCTCGACCATACGGGATCAGAGACGCCGAACGGCCCCGCGGTGTCCGCCGTGATTGAGACGATCGCCGTTGCAGCGATCGACCTTGCCGAACTCATTATGGACGGACCGTTGGCGGGGATTACCGGGAAAACCGACGGCGTCAATTCCGACGGCGACTTTCAGCGGGATATCGATCTCGCAGCAGATGCGATCATGCGTGCGGCGCTACGCAAGACCCCGGTCGCGGCTGTCCTGTCCGAGGAATCGGAATTGCCGGAAGTATTCAATGCCGAGGCTTCGCTCTGCGTCGCGATCGATCCGCTGGACGGGTCTGCCAACCTCCAAAACAACATCTCGGTCGGAACGATCTTTTCGATTCGTCTGCGGAGCAACGACATCATCTCCACCTTCTTCGAACCTGGCACGGCGCAGTGTGCGGCAGGCTTCGTGGTCTACGGCCCGCAGACGACGCTGGTCCTGGCGTTCGACGAGCGCGTCGATATCTTCATTCTGGACAGGCGCGCCCGGGAATTCCTGCTGATCGCGCGCCGCGTCAGGATAGCCCCCGACACGCCCGAATTTGCCATCAACGCGTCGAACCGCCGACACTGGCACGGACCGGTGCGCACCTATATCGACGAATGCCTTGCCGGCACCAACGGCAGTTGCGCCGCCGATTTCAACATGCGTTGGATTGGCTCGCTGGTTGCGGAGGCGCTCCGCATTCTGGTCCGCGGCGGCGTGTTCCTGTACCCGGCGGATGCACGCCCAGCCTATCGCGAGGGACGTCTTCGCCTGCTGTACGAGGCGCATCCGATGGCGCTGGTGATGGAGTGGGCGGGCGGAGCCGCGACCACCGGCCGCCGGCGCATTCTCGAACTGTCGGCGAGAACGCCGCATCAGCGGGTACCGTTGATCATGGGATCGGTGCGCGGCGTCCGCGATGTCACCGCGATGCACGAGGCCGTTGAACCGATGTTCGACAACAGTGACGCGCCGCTGTTCGCCAGGCGCGGCCTGTTTCGCTGATCGGGAAGAGCATATGTCACGCAGCTATCCGATCATATCGATTACGGGTTCATCCGGCGCCGGCACGACCTCGGTGAAGAAGACGTTTGAGAACATCTTCCGCCGTGAGAACGTCGCCGCCGCCTATGTCGAGGGCGACGCCTTCCATCGCTATAACCGCTTTGAGATGCGCGCGAAAATGGCGGAGGAGGCTGAGCGCGGCAACAAGCATTTCAGCCATTTCAGCCCGGAAACCAACCTGTTCGAGGAGTTGGAAAAACTGTTCCGCGACTATGGCGAGTCCGGGACCGGCACCACCCGGCACTACGTCCACGATGAGGAAGAAGCAAGGCTGTACGGTGCAAAACCGGGCACCTTTACCGCGTGGGCGCCGCTGCCGGAAAATTCCGACCTATTGTTCTATGAAGGCCTGCATGGCGCTGTCGTCACCGACAAGGTCAACATCGCCCAGCATGCCGATCTCAAGATCGGCGTCGTGCCCGTCATCAATCTGGAATGGATCCAAAAGCTGCATCGCGACCGTCGCGACCGCGGTTACACCGCAGAGGCAGTGACCGACACCATCCTGCGGCGAATGCCGGATTACGTGAACTACATCTGTCCGCAGTTCACCGAGACCGACATCAATTTCCAGCGGGTGCCGACGGTCGATACGTCGAATCCCTTCATCGCACGCTGGATACCGACGCCGGACGAATCGATGGTGGTGATCCGCCTGAAAAATCCGCGTGGCATCGATTTTCCCTATCTGCTGTCGATGATTCCAAACAGCTTCATGTCGCGCGCCAATTCGATCGTGATCCACGGCTCGAAGCTCGACCTGGCGATGCAGCTCATCCTCACCCCGCTGATCCTGCAACTGATGGAACGTAAGAGGCGCATGATATGACCGATATAGCAGCTCTGTCGCGCGTTGCCGACCATTCAGCCGTTTCGCATGCCGAAATGGCGAACGCGATCCGCTTTCTGGCAATCGACGCCGTCGAGAGCGCGAAATCCGGTCATCCCGGTATGCCGATGGGCATGGCCGACGTTGCCACGGTGCTGTTTTCGCGCTTCCTCAAATTCGATGCCGCCGATCCGGCGTGGCCGGATCGCGACCGGTTCGTGCTGTCGGCCGGTCACGGCTCGATGCTGCTGTATGCGCTATTGTATTTGACCGGCTACAAGGGCGTGACGGCGGACGAATTGAAGGCGTTCAGGCAATGGGGATCGAAGACGCCGGGCCACCCCGAGTACGGACATACGCCGGGTATCGAGACGACGACTGGCCCGCTGGGGCAGGGCATTGCCACCGCAGTCGGCATGGCGCTGGCGGAGCGGCTGATGAATGCGCGCTTCGGCGACGATCTCGTCGATCACTATACCTATGTGATCGCCGGCGATGGTTGTCTGATGGAGGGCATCAGCCAGGAAGCGATTTCGCTGGCCGGACATCTCAAGCTCGGCCGCTTGATCGTGCTTTACGACGACAACGAAATCTCGATTGACGGATCGACCTCGTTGTCATGCTCGGACGACCAGCTTGCGCGCTTCAAGGCCTCCGGCTGGTCGGCGATCCGGATCGACGGCCATGACCCCGAAGCGATTGCCGCAGCGATCCGGCGCGCCCGGCACAATGACTGGCCATCCCTGATTGCTTGCCGCACCGTGATCGGCTTCGGTTCACCGAACCGTCAGGGCACCGAAAAGGCGCATGGCGCGCCGCTCGGTGCTGACGAAGTCGAGAGAACACGCGGTACGCTGAACTGGCCGCATGCGCCGTTCCAGGTTCCGGAAGCCGTCATCGAAGCGTGGCGCGAAATAGGCGCGCAGGGTCATTTTGCGCGGCGCGCCTGGATCGAACGGAGCCGGCGCGTCAATTCGACGGGACGATCGCCGTTTCATGATGCGCTGAACCGGAATTTGCCCTGCATCTATGCCGACGTCATGGCGCGGCTACGGACGCGGTTCGGCAGCGAACGGCCGAAGATCGCCACCCGGCAGGCGTCGCAACTGGTGATCGATGCGATCGCCGAAGCGCTGCCCAATCTCCTGGGTGGCTCGGCCGACCTGACCCATTCGAACCTGACGCGCGCCAAGACGCAACAACCGGTGCGGCCCGAGTCCCTCGATGGCAGCTATATCCATTACGGTGTCCGCGAGCATGCCATGGCTGCTGCGATGAATGGTGTCGCATTGCATGGCGGCTTCATCCCCTATGGTGGCACGTTTCTCAGCTTTGCCGACTACAGCCGTCCTGCGATCCGGCTGGCTGCATTGATGGGGATCCGCGTGATCCATGTGATGACACATGACTCGATCGGCCTCGGCGAAGACGGACCGACGCATCAGCCGGTCGAGCATCTGGTCTCGCTGCGGGCGATTCCGAACCTGCTGGTATTCCGCCCGGCCGACGCGGTCGAGACGGCGGAGGCCTGGGATTGCGCATTGCGCGCGGACACAAGCCCGTCGGTGCTCTGCCTGTCGCGACAGGCGCTGCCGGCGTTTCGCGACGACGCTAGCGAAACCAATTTGGTCGCGCTTGGCGCCTATGTCGTCGTCGAGCCGGAGGACGGCCGTGACGTCACTTTGATCGCAACGGGCTCCGAGGTATCGATCGCGCTCGATGCGGCCAGGTTGCTGGAGAAAGACCATGTCCGCGCCGCGGTCGTCTCGGCGCCGTGCTTTGAGCTGTTTCTCAAGCAGCCCTGCGAATACCGGACCGCCGTTCTCGGACGCGTTCCGCGGGTCGGCGTCGAGGCCGCGGTCGAAGGCGACTGGGCGCGCTGGCTTGGCGATAGCAGCGAGTTCGTCGGCATGACCGGCTTCGGAGCGTCTGCGCCGGCCGAAACGCTCTATCGCGAGTTCGGCATCACGCCGGAGGCGGTTGCGACCGCCGCCATGCGTTGCCTCGCTCGCATCGCTTGACGCCGGACGCAACGTCGAAAGAACCAAAGGAGGCGCCAATGGCCAGAATTACGTTGAGGCAATTGCTGGACCATGCCGCCGAGCATGGCTACGGCGTGCCGGCATTCAACATCAACAACATGGAGCAGGGGCTCGCGATCATGGAAGCGGCGGCGGCCGTCGATGCCCCCGTGATCATCCAGGCCTCGCGGGGCGCGCGTTCCTATGCCAACGACATCATGCTGTCGAAGATGATCGACGCGCTGGAGAAGATGCATCCGCAGATTCCGCTCTGCCTGCATCAGGACCATGGCAACGAGGAATCGACCTGCGCTACCGCGCTCCAGCACGGCTTCACGTCCGTCATGATGGACGGTTCGCTGAAGGCGGATGCCAAGACTGCGGCGGAATACGACTACAATGTCGAGATTACCCGCCGTGTCGTCGAGATGGCACACTGGATCGGCGCCTCGGTCGAGGGAGAGCTCGGCGTGCTGGGCTCACTCGAACATGGCGGCGGCGAGCAGGAGGACGGCCATGGCGTCGAAGGCAAGGTCAGCCACGATCAACTGCTGACCGATCCGGATCAGGCCGTCGATTTTGTTCGTGCCACCAAGGTTGACGCACTGGCGATTGCGATGGGCACCTCGCATGGCGCGTATAAATTCTCGCGCAAGCCGGATGGCGACATCCTTGCCATGAGGGTGGTGGAAGAAATCCATCGCCGGCTCCCTAACACGCATCTGGTGATGCACGGCTCATCGTCGGTGCCGCAGCCGCTGCAGGACGCCTTCAATGCATTCGGCGGCGAGATGCCGCAGACCTGGGGGGTGCCGGTCGAGGAAATCGCCCGCGGCATCAGACACGGAGTCCGCAAGGTCAATATCGACACCGATTGCCGCTTGGCGATGGCAGCGGCATTCCGCAAAGTCGCAACGCAAAGCAGAAACGAGTTCGATCCGCGCAAGTTCCTCAAGCCAGCAATGGATGCGTTGCGCGACCTTTGCCGCGACCGGTTCGAGCAATTCGGTACCGCGGGCCACGCGTCGCAAATCAAGGTCATTCCACTGGCCGAAATGGCCAGGCGCTACCGCTCCGGCGCACTCGATCCACGCATTGGAGGGATGGCCGATGCCGCCGAATGAGCTGAAGACGAGTTCGATCCCGGCCAGTCGCCGCACAACAGCCAAGGAGACCGACATGAACATGCACTCAATGACCATTCGTGGCAGGGATCGCTACAAATCCGGCGTCCTCGAATACAAGAAGATGGGCTATTGGGAGCCCGACTACGAGCCCAAGGATACCGACATCATCGCCCTGTTCCGCGTTACGCCGCAGGACGGGGTCGATCCGATCGAGGCCTCGGCGGCAGTCGCCGGCGAATCCTCGACCGCGACCTGGACGGTGGTATGGACCGATCGGCTGACCGCGGCGGAAAAGTATCGCGCCAAATGCTTCCGCGTCGATCCCGTGCCGAACGCGCCGGGACAGTATTTTGCCTACATCGCCTACGATCTCGATTTGTTCGAGCCGGGTTCGATTGCGAACCTCTCGGCTTCGATCATCGGCAACGTGTTCGGGTTCAAGCCGCTCAAGGCGTTGCGGCTGGAGGACATGCGGCTGCCGGTTGCCTACGTCAAGACATTCCAGGGACCGGCCACCGGCATTGTCGTCGAGCGCGAACGCATGGACAAGTTCGGGCGTCCATTGCTTGGCGCGACCGTGAAGCCGAAACTCGGCCTGTCCGGTCGCAACTACGGCCGCGTGGTGTATGAGGCGCTCAAGGGCGGGCTCGACTTCACCAAGGACGACGAGAACATCAACTCGCAGCCGTTCATGCACTGGCGCGAGCGGTTTCTGTATTGCATGGAGGCTGTCAACAAGGCGCAGGCTGCCTCCGGAGAGATCAAGGGCACGTATCTCAACGTCACTGCAGGCACCATGGAGGATATGTACGAGCGCGCCGAGTTCGCCAAGGAACTAGGTTCGGTCATCATCATGATCGACCTCGTGATCGGTTACACCGCGATCCAGTCGATGGCGAAATGGGCGCGGCGGAACGACATGATCCTGCATCTGCACCGGGCAGGGCATTCCACCTACACAAGGCAGCGCAGTCACGGCGTTTCGTTCCGTGTCATTGCGAAATGGATGCGGCTCGCTGGCGTGGATCACATTCATGCCGGCACGGTGGTCGGCAAGCTGGAAGGTGATCCAGCGACCACGCGCGGCTATTACGACATCTGCCGCGAAGACTTTAACCCGACACGGCTCCAGCACGGCGTGTTCTTCGACCAGCATTGGGCGAGCCTCAACAAGGTGATGCCCGTCGCATCGGGCGGCATCCATGCCGGCCAGATGCACCAATTACTGGACCATCTCGGCGAGGATGTCGTGCTGCAGTTCGGCGGCGGCACCATCGGCCATCCGATGGGTATCCAGGCGGGTGCCACCGCCAACCGGGTGGCGCTGGAAGCGATGATTCTCGCGCGCAACGAAGGTCGCGACTACGTGCACGAGGGGCCCGAGATTCTCGCCAAGGCGGCGGCAACCTGCACGCCGCTGAAGGCAGCGCTCGAGGTCTGGAAAGACGTCACCTTCAACTACGAATCGACAGACACGCCGGACTATGTGCCGACCGCCAGCGTCGCAATGTAAGGAGCCAGATCATGCGTATCACTCAGGGATGCTTTTCGTTTCTGCCTGATCTCACCGACGATCAGATCACGCGGCAGGTGCAATACTGCCTTGGCAACGGCTGGGCGGTGAACATCGAATTCACCGACGACCCGCACCCGCGCAACAGTTTCTGGGATATGTGGGGCTTGCCGATGTTCGATCTGCGCGATGCCGCTGGCGTCATGATGGAGCTCAATGAATGCCGCAAGGTCTATGGCGACCGATATATCCGCATGTCGGCCTACGATTCCAGTCATGGCTGGGAGTCGCTGCGGCTGTCGTTCATCGTCAACCGGCCCAAGGACGAGCCCGGCTTCCGCCTCGAACGTCATGAGGTGGCCGGCCGCAGCGTACGGTACACCACGACATCCTATGCCGTCGACCGCCCCGAAGGGCGGCGCTACGGTTGAACAACTCCTAGGTCCGGCGGACGAGTTCTCCCTGATCGCTTCTGCGTTCGCCGGACTTACTGCTCCGTCGCTGTGGAAGCGGCGACGGAGCTTTTGTTCTCCGAAATATGCGCAAGGCGCGCTGAGGGTTCGGCAGATGGATTTGGATGCGCCAACGACGACTGAAACTGTAAGCATTCGTGAGGAACTCGAAGCCGTCGGCATAGAGGATGTCCTTGCGCAACTCGATCGCGAGCTGATCGGTCTGAAGCCGGTCAAGACGCGAATTCGCGAGATTGCTTCGCTGTTGCTGATCGAACGCATCCGCAAGCGCATGGGCCTGACTTCGGAAGCCCCGACGCTGCATATGTCGTTCACGGGCAACCCCGGAACCGGCAAGACTACGGTGGCGCTGCGGATCGCCAGCATCCTGCACAGGCTCGGCTATGTACGTCGCGGCCAGGTGGTGTCGGTGACGCGCGACGAACTGGTTGGACAATATATCGGCCACACCGCGCCGAAGACCAAGGAGATACTGAAGAAGGCGATGGGCGGCGTGCTGTTCATCGACGAAGCCTACTATCTATACCGGCCGGACAACGAGCGCGACTACGGCCAGGAAGCGATCGAGATCCTGCTGCAGGTGATGGAATCGCAGCGTGACGATCTGGTGGTGATCCTGGCCGGCTATGGCGATCGCATGGACAAGTTTTTCGCGAGCAATCCAGGGTTCCGGTCACGGATCGCCCATCATATCGATTTTCCTGACTATGCCGACGGAGAGTTGCTTGAGATCGCCGAGCTGATGTTGCGCGAGATGAATTATAAATTCAGCCGGGATGCGCGCGCGGAGTTCATCCGCTACATTGCGTTGCGAAAGAGCCAGCCGCTGTTCTCCAACGCGCGCTCAATCCGCAATGCACTGGATCGCTTGCGGTTGCGCCAGGCCAATCGCCTGGTCGCCGATCTCGATCATGTCATGACGGTGGACGATATCAGGTCGATCGAAGCGTCTGACGTGCTCGCGAGCCGGGTGTTCGCGAGAGGGAGGGAAGCCGCTGAAAACTAGTTGCTTTCATTGACTCGGCTGGGATTCGCGACTGCAGTAAGATCCGCAGTCGCGAAAATCAGCCACCGCACCGAATGGCGCATCGTCCTGGCGCCGCAGAATCCATAGCATTGCTGGCAGGCAATCAAGCAATCGGCATGTGAAGAAACTTCGTCCTCAGCACGTCACACGCCGGCAGCCGCGGCATGCCGGCCGGCCATCTCATCGTCCGCCGCGTTGATGCGCTGGAAGGCGGGGCGCGAGGTGATGCGCTCAGCGTAGCGCGCGAACACGTCTTTCTTCGGCACGAGCCCGAACATCATCGTCCAGCTGAAGGCAATGCCCCAGAGAATGTCGGCTGCGGTCATGTGGTCACCGAGCAGGTAGGGTCCCCTGCAAAGCTGCGCCTCGAGCGCTCCGAGCATGGACTCGTAGTCGGAGTAGGGCGATTGCGTCACCGGCGCCGGCTCATGGTTCATGAACTTGTCGATCAATGCAGGCTCGAAGGACGCGCCATAATAGGCGATCCAGCGCAGATACGGCCCGCGCCTGGCATCGTCGAGCGCAGGGGTCAGGCCGGCTTCGGGAAACAGGTCGGCAAGATAGATGTAAATCGCGACCTGCTCGGTCACCAGCGCCTCGCCGTGACGGATCGCCGGGACTTTTCCGAGCGGATTGACGGCGAGATAGGCGGGCTGGCGCTGCTCGCCCGCCTTCATATTCAGAACGTGGAGATCGTAGGGAGCCCCCAGCTCCTCCAGCAACACCCGCGTGCCCGTGGCGCGCGTCTGCGGCGAATAATAAAGGGTGATGCGGTCGGATTTGGTCATCGGCAGATCTCCTTCTTTGGTCACGAACACTTCTATGCCTGACCATACCTGACATCCTGTGTCAGGTATGATTTAAGGGGGCATGCGCGCGAGCCGATTGCTGTCAATCCTCACCACCCTGCAGGCCAGGGGACGAATTACTGCGCCCGAACTTGCGGAAGCCTGCGAGGTGTCGGTGCGCACCATCTATCGCGACATCGATGCGCTCGCGGCCGCCGGCATCCCGGTCTACGCGGAACGCGGCGCGGAAGGCGGCTACCGCCTGCTCGATGGCTATCGCGTGAGGCTGAACGGATTGTCGCCGCCGGAGGCCGAAGCGCTGTTCATGGCGGGACTGCCAGGTCCAGCGGCCGCGCTCGGCCTCGATGCTGCGATGATGGCCGCGCAGAACAAGCTGATGGCGGCGTTGCCGGCCAACTTGCGCGAAAACGCCGGCCGAATGCAGGAGCGCTTTCATCTGGACGCGCCGAACTGGTTCGGCGAATCGGAAGAGCCCGTGCACTGCGCCCGATTGCCGGAGCACTGTTGCGCGACAGGCTGATCAAGATCCGCTATCGGAGCTGGAGGGCGGAAAAGCAGCGCCGCGTCGGGCCGCTCGGTCTCGTCCTGAAGGGCGGCAGTTGGTATCTCGCCGGCAGCGTCGACGGTAGCGTGCGCACCTATCGTGTTGCTCGGATCCTGGATTGCAGCGTTCTGGATGAGAATTTCGTCCGTCCTGCCGATTTCGACCTTACCGCGTATTGGCAGGCCGCGACGCTGCGGCTTGAAGCCGAACTCCATCCAAACACCGTCACACTGCGGCTGTCGCCGTTTGGCGTCAAACTGCTCAACGCCTTGAGCCCGCCTTATGTGAAGGCGCGCATGCGTCTCGAAGACGCGGCTGATGCCGCCGGCTGGCGCATCGCCGTGCTGCCGGTCGGAAAGACGGCATGGCACGCGGCCACCGAACTGTTGCGTTTCGGTGCCGAGGCAGAGGTGCTGAAGCCGGCCGAGTTGCGCGAGAAGATGGCGGAGATCGCGCAGGCCATGGCCGCGCGTTACCACGGCGCTAGTGAGGCAAGGATGGGCGGCTGCGCGCCGGCGATCGCGTTGAGCTGACCTAAAGGACTAGCGCCGCAAGGCGGTTTCAGGGATGGCCCTGCGCACCACCTCGCGCATCGCAAAGCTCGAATGGATGCGCGCGACCCCCGGCATTCGTGAAAGATGCTGCTTGTGGATGCGCTCGAAGTCGGCGATGTCACGCGCGATCACCTGCAGATGATAGTCGTCACTGCCCGACATCAGGTGGCAGGACACGACATCCGGGCAGCGGGCGATCGCTGCTTCGAACGCGGCCAGGTAATCCTCGCTCTGTTTTTCCAGCGTGATGGTGACGACGACGGTCGTGACAAGCCCGAGCGCGGTCGGCTCGAGATCGGCGCGATAGCCCCTGATGATCCCGCCTTCCTCGAGTTGCCGGATACGGCGCGCGCAGGCCGTTGGCGACAGCCCGACCTTTTCAGCCAGCTCGATCTGGCTCGCCCGGGCATCCGCGAGCAATTCCGTGAGAATCCGCAAATCAATACGATCCAGCTCAGCCACGCTATAAATCACTAATTTATGCAGCTGAAGCGCAGGGTATATGCGCAAAATACTTCCGGCAAGCCGCAATTCGCAGAGAAGCGGTGTTTGTTCGGGCGTAATTTTCTCCTCAGCCGGACAACCTCGGAAGAAGGAGCAAAACGCATGCGGATCGGGGTGCCCAAGGAAATCAAGGTCGAGGAATATCGCGTCGGCCTGACGCCGGCTTCAGTGCGGGAATATGTGACGCGGGGGCACGAGGTGATCGTCGAGCAGGGCGCCGGGGACGCCGTCGGGGCAAGCGACGATGTGTACCGTTCGGCTGGTGCTGCGATCGTGGATACGGCCGCGGAAATCTTCGCGACCGCCGACATGGTGGTCAAGGTCAAGGAGCCGCAAGCGAGCGAATGGCGCCAGCTTCGCGAAAATCAGATTCTTTTCACTTATTTGCACCTGGCGCCGGACGTGGCGCAGACCGGAGGGCTTCTCGCATCGGGCTGCACCGCGATCGCCTACGAGACGGTGACGGATGCCCATGGCGGGCTGCCCCTGCTGGCGCCGATGAGCGAAGTGGCGGGACGGCTGGCGATCGAGGCCGCGGGGGCCGCCCTGCGAAAGTCGGCGGACGGCATGGGCAAGCTGATCGGCGGCGTGCCCGGCGTGGCGCCGAGCCGGATCGCGGTAATCGGCGGCGGCGTAGTCGGCACGCATGCGGCGCGAATGGCCGCCGGTCTCGGTGCCGATATCGCTATCCTGGACCGTTCGCTGCCGCGTCTGCGTGTTCTCGACGAGATGTTCCAGGGACGCGTTCGCACCCGCTACGCGACGCTTGAGGCGATCGAGGAGGAGGTGATCGGGGCCGACGTCGTGATCGGCGCCGTGTTGGTGCCGGGCGCCAGCGCGCCAAAACTCGTCTCGCGCGAGTTGCTCTCGCGCATGAAGCGCCGCGCGGTGCTGGTCGACGTCGCGATCGACCAGGGCGGCTGCTTCGAGACCTCGCGGCCGACCACCCATCAGACGCCGACCTACCTCGTCGACGAGATCGTGCATTATTGCGTCGCCAACATGCCGGGCGCGGTGCCAGTGACGTCCAGCCACGCGCTCAACAATGCCACCCTGCCGTTCGGCCTGGCGCTGGCCGAAAAGGGCATTCGCGCGCTGGTCGAGGATCCGCATCTGCGCGCGGGACTCAACGTGCACCGCGGACAGATCACCAACCGGGCGGTCGCCGAGAGCCAGAATTTGCCTGCGGCGGCGCCGGAAACGATTCTGGCGGCGTGACGCCGGCCGCTCGGACGGCCGCGCGACGCGCCGAAGAGTTTCGCCATGCGACGGCGAAGCCGCATGTCTTCGTGCTGTCGCGCTGAAACTCCGAGCTAGCGAGGGCTGCGACCAGTCTCCGACCCTTGACCGCCAACAGCGCCCGACCCCGTCGTCTGGCCGCTGCTCGGATTAGGCGCCCGGGCGGATCCGCGGAAGCGCCCGGCCTTTCCTGTTCGCTCACAAGTCCTGAGTGTCCGGAATCGCGCGTCTTGATTCCCTTATCGGCTTCCTCCTGCATCTGTTTGTCAGATTGTATCTGCTGCTGGCCAGGCGCCGTCGTGGACTGCTGAGCCAGTGCCGGTACGGCGAGGGCGGTTCCAAAAGCGACCGTCATCGCGGGAACTGAGGTTCGCATGAGCCATCCTCCTTGTGTTCCCCTTCCCCACAACGAGGGCGATGGTTTCCAGAGCTATTGTGAATGCGGAAGACGCGTAGGAAGCGCGTGCCAATGTCTGCGACGAGGGCGTGCCGACATCATGCAATTGCTGCGACTGCGTCAGGCAAATCTAGAGCGCAGTGGAGAAAGATGGAGACAGCATGTCACAAAATTTGTCCGCCGCCTCTTTTTGGCCGAGTTCAGCCTTTCAGTTTGTCAAACTTTCGCGCATTCGCCATCACCCCTATGGCATCAGTGCAGAAGCGAGACGAAAATGTCATCGCCTTCAGATCAGACACGGCGCACGATCATCCTGACGGCCTTCGCTACTGCGGTGCACGCTTCGGCGCCTCGATCGGCCGCCGCCGAGGAAGATGGCCCGGGAAGCGATCTGCGACCTCAAAAAGCGGACCTGCTGGTCTTTGCCGAAGGGGATCAGGCGGGTGAAGTGATCAAGCCGCAGGACCTGAAACCCGGCGGACCACCCGTGCGCGCTTGGCCAAAGGATCCCAAGACCTCGGTGGTCCGCAAAGGTTCGCGGTTGAATGAGGTCGTGATCGTCAAGCTCGATCCGGCCGAACTAGATGACGACACGCGCCCGCGCTCGGCGGACGGCATCGTTGCCTACTCGGCGATTTGTTCCCACGCCGGCTGCCCCATCACGGCCTGGGTAAAGGCAGCGCAGGGCGAAAAAGACGTTCTTAAATGCGTTTGCCACAATTCCGAGTTCGATCCCCGGCAAAGCGCGCAGGTGGTGTTTGGACCGGCGCCGCGGCGCCTCGCAGCACTTCCCTTGGCGATGGTTGACGGCGCGCTCACGGTGGCTGGAACATTCGTCGGAAAAGCAGGAGCTCAGCAAGGAGGGTGATCGCGGCCTGCGTCGGATGCGCACAACTAAAAAGAGATGAAGAAGACAAACAGGGAGGTAGCGTCTATGACCATGAAGCAATGGCTGTTGCCGAGCTTGCTCGCGTCAACATGCCTTTTCTCAATTACCGCCAGCGCGGGCCCGATCGAGAATTACAGCGCGGTGACCGCCGACCGCCTCAAGAATCCGGAACCCGGCAACTGGATGCTTTATCGCCGGACTTACGACGGACAGGGATACAGCCCGCTTAACCAGATCAACACTTCGAACGTCAAAGACATGGTGCCGGTGTGGACGTTCTCGACCGGCGTGGTGGAAGGGCACGAGTCCCCTCCCATCGTCAACAATGGCGTTATGTTCATCACAACCCCGCAGGGCCAGGTGATCGCGCTCAACGCCAAGACGGGTGATGAGTATTGGCGATACAAGCGGCAGCTTCCCGACGATCTCTTCCAACTGCACCCAACGAATCGCGGAGTCGGCTTGTGGCAGGACAAGCTGTATCTGGCGACGACGGACGATCACGTCGTGGCACTCGATGCCAAGACTGGAAAAGTGCTCTGGGATACCAAGGTCCAGGATTACAAGAAGGGGCAATACCTGACCCTGATGCCGCTGGTGGTCGACGGCAAGGTGATCGTCGGCGGCTCGGGCGGCGAGTTCGGAGTGCGCGGCTATGTCGTAGCGTTCGACGCCGATACGGGCAAGGAATTATGGCGAACCTTCACCATACCGGGTCCGGGCGAGCCGGGCCATGAAACATGGACCGGCGACGACTGGAAGTCGGGTGGCGGATCGGCGTGGATGACGGGCAACTACGATCCCGAGACGAGGACGATCTATTGGGGCGTCGGTAACGCGGCGCCGTGGCCGGGAGATACTCACCCCGGCGATAACCTCTACACCACCTCGGTACTGGCGCTCGACCCGGACACCGGCAAGATCAAAACCCATTTCCAGTATCATCAGAATGACGCCTGGGACTGGGACGAGGTGGATGCGCCGATGCTGGTCGACCTGCAGCGAGACGGTCGCACCTTCAAGAGTCTGATCCATCCTGGCCGCAACGCGATATTCTGGGTGCTCGAGCGCAAGCCGGACAAGATCAGCTATGTGGCTGGCTGGCCTTTTGTTCATACCGACGTCTGGAAAGGCATTGAACCCGAGACAGGCCGGCCTATCGTCGATCCGGCCCACAAACCGGTGATGGGCAAGCGCGTCGAATTCTGTCCGTCATTGTGGGGTGGCAAGGACTGGCCGTCGGCGGCCTACAGCCAGAACACCCGCCTCGTCTACGTTCCCGCCAACGACAATTTCTGCGGCGGTTTTACCGGCGAAAAAGTGCCGTTGGTGCCAGGCCAGCTCTGGCTCGGGACCAAGCCGGAAGATATCGGGCTGAAGGTCCGGCCCGGCGCCACGCATTTTGGCGAACTGCAGGCATGGGATCCCGCGACGGGCAAGAAGGTTTGGTCGCACAACTTCCCCAAGTCGCAGCTGTTCGGCTCGGTGACGGCGACCGCCGGCGACCTGGTATTGGTCGGCGGCACCAATGACCGGATGTTCCGTGCGTTTCACGCGAAGACGGGCGAACTACTGTGGGAGCAAAAGACCAACTCCGGCATCATGGGCATGCCGGTCGCTTACGAAGTGGACGGCACGCAGTATATCGCGGTGCAGTCCGGATGGGGCGTTGACGGGCAACGCATCCAAGATGCTCTGGCAACCCAGAACAATGTCGGCATCGAGAACAACGTGCCGCAGGGCGGCGTTGTCTGGGTGTTCGCCGTCAGGAAGTGATTGGCGGACGTCACTCGATATCGACTCAAGATGAGAAAAGGGCGCCGAATTAATGTTCGGCGCCTTTTTGTCACTGCGCGGCTGCGCGCCTTGCCGCATCTCTTCGTGAAAATAGGAGGATGAACTAGGAAACCATCGCGAGCCGGCGCGTTGGTATTACTATAAGTAACGCTACGATGGGGAGGACTTCCATGCGAACCACAATGATCGCGATGCTTGTCGCGAGCGGAGTCATGATCACCCTGCCGGTGCTGGCGCAGCAGCAGCAGCCGGCACCAAACCCACAAATGCAGGAGGAGGCTGACAAGGGCGCCAAGACTCGCCAGTCCGGTGAGTCGGGGTATGTCGGCGAGCAGGAAAAACCCGGTGCTGCCGCCCGCGCCCCTGGAAAGACTGACGTTCCGCCGACAACGGGCTCAGCCACGGGCACCTCGACCGGGGCGACAGGCAGCGGTGAAAAGCCGCGCTGAGCCTTCTGGAGGTGTAGCGCGACTGAGCGTACTCTTCTTGACGCGGAGAATACCCTTGCCGTCAAGCGCCGAGCTTACACCCGACTGAGATCCAGGCTCATAGCGGAGCTGGAGAAGACAAATGCGGTGTCCGAAGCAGACGCGACGCTCGCTTCTTTTGACGACGCTCGCCACCGGAGCGTTTCTGACGGGGCGGAGGTTCGCTGCGGCACAAGAAGATCAGCCCGGCAGCAGCGACCGGCCGAAGAAGGGCGATCTCCTTGTTGTCTCCGAAGGCGAGCGCGTCGGCGCCGTCATCGGGCCCGATGACGTGAAGCTCGGCGAACCGCCGCTACACGCCTGGCCAAAGGACCCCAAGACTTCGGTCATCCGCAACGGCTCGCGGTTGAACGAGATCCTGATCATAAGGCTTGATCCCGGCGAAATGGATGAGGAGACCCGCTCGCGCTCTGCTGAGGGCATCGCAGCCTATTCGGCCATCTGTACTCACGCCGGATGTTCTGTCACTGGCTGGCTGAAGTCCGAGACGGGCGACAAAGACGTTCTCAAGTGCTTCTGTCACAATTCCGAATTCAATCCGCGGGAAGGCGCGCAAGTCGTGTTCGGGCCCGCACCCCGGCGTCTGCCGGCACTGCCGCTGGCAATAGCCGACGGCTCGCTCACCATAGCTGCAACATTCGTTGGAAAGGTAGGTGCTCAACCAGGGTGATGGCGCGGTCGCATCGGATTCCCATGCCCCAGCACCACCAGGGATGGGCAGAGAGAAAGAGGTAGGGAGATGACGTCCATGACCAGAAAGCAATGGCTATTATCGTGTTGTGTTGCGTGCACAACCCTTATTTCAACCGCTGCTGTCGCCGGACCGATCGAAAATTACAGCCCGGTGACGCAAGCCCGTCTGGAAAATCCCGAACCCGGCAACTGGATGCTGTATCGGCGGACCTATGACGGGCAGGGCTACAGTCCGCTCGAGCAGATCAACACCTCCAACGTCAAGAATCTCACCCCCGTGTGGACCTTCTCCACCGGCGTCATCGAGGGCCATGAGGCGCCGCCGATCGTCAACAACGGTGTGATGTTCGTCACCACACCGATGGGCCAGGTGATCGCGCTGAATGCCAAGACCGGCGAAGAATATTGGCGCTACAAGCGGCAGCTACCGGAAGATTTGTTCCAGCTGCATCCGACTAACCGCGGCGTCGGCCTGTGGCAGGACAAGCTCTATCTCGCCACGACCGATGATCACCTGGTTGCGCTCGACGCGAAGACGGGCAAGGTGCTCTGGGACACCAAAGTCCAGGACTACAAGAAGGGTCAGTATCTCACGCTGATGCCCCTGGTCATCGACGGTAAGGTCATCGTCGGCGGCTCCGGCGGCGAGTTCGGCGTCCGTGGCTACGTGGTGGCCTATGACGCCAACAGCGGCAAGGAATTGTGGCGCACCTTCACCATCCCAGCGCCAGGTGAACCCGGCAGTGAGACCTGGACGGGCGACGATTGGAAGACCGGCGGCGGATCGGCCTGGATGACCGGCAACTACGACAAGGATACCAAGACCATTTATTGGGGCGTCGGCAATGCTGCGCCGTGGCCCGGGGACGCTCACCCCGGTGACAACCTCTACACGACCTCCGTACTCGGCCTCGATCCCGAGACTGGCAAGATCAAGACACATTTCCAATACCATCAGAACGACTCCTGGGATTGGGACGAGGTGGAGGCGCCGATGCTGGTCGACGTGCAAAGGGATGGCCGGACCGTCAAGAGCCTGATTCACCCCGGACGGAACGCGATCTTCTGGGTCCTGGAGCGCAAGCCGGACAAGATCAGCTATGTCGCCGGCTGGCCCTACGTTCACACCGATGTCTGGAAAGGCATTGAACCGGAGACCGGCAAGCCGATTGTCGATCCCGCGCATAAGCCGGTGGTTGGCAAGCGAGTCGAGTTCTGCCCCTCGCTGTGGGGCGGCAAGGACTGGCCCTCGGCGGCCTACAGCCAGAAGACCAAATATGTCTACGTTCCGGCCAACGAGAACACCTGCGGCGGCTTCTCCGGCGAGAAGGTGCCGCTGGTCCCAGGCCAGCTCTGGCTTGGCACCAAGCCGGAGGACATCGGTCTGACACTACGTCCCGGCGCGAAACACATTGGCGAATTGCAGGCTTGGGATCCCGCAACCGGCAAGAAAGTCTGGTCGCACAACTTCCCGAAGTCGCAATTGTTCGGTTCGGTGCTGGCGACTGCGGGCGATCTCGTCTTTGTCGGCGGCACCAACGATCGCTACTTCCGCGCCTTCGACGCCAAGAGCGGCGAACTATTATGGGAGCAGAAGACCAACTCCGGCATCATGGGCATGCCAGTTTCCTATGAGGTCGACGGCACGCAATACATTGCGATCCAGTCCGGCTGGGGCGTCGACGCGCAACGCATCCAGGATGCGCTTGTCACCCAGAACGTCGGGGTGGAAAACAACGTGCCACAGGGCGGCGTGGTTTGGGTGTTCGCCGTCAAGAAATAAATTAGCCGGGTGAAGCCTCGATGCGAGAAGCGGCGGTCCGCCGCTTCCGCATCTATTTGCCCTTCGTCTCGACCTTCGCTTTCTCATCCTCATTCATCTTCTTCACCGTCGGATCGCGGCTGGCTTCCCCCGTGGTCTGGGTCGTCGTGGCCGACGGAGCATTGCTGGGCATAGAGCTTTGCTCGGCGGGATTCTTGGCCGGCCGTGTGGCGGTGGCAGGCGGCGGGTTTGCCTGCCCGCTCGCCGCCTGCGCGTTCAAAAGAAGGGCGCCCACCAATAGCGATAACGCGAGCGCCGTTGGATTAGGTTTCATTGATCCGTCTCCTGTTCCAGATCAATGAAACGATCTGGACGATCCCCCGTTCCGCCTCACGCTTCAAGCTGCTTGCCGATCGGCAGCGCGCGGATGCGCTTGCCGGTCGCGGCGAAGATCGCGTTGATGAGCGCCGGCGCAAAGGGCGGCACGCCCGGCTCACCGACGCCGCTCGGTGGCGTGTCAGGACCGGGCGGTACGATGTAGACATTGGTGACCAAGGGGGATTCATCGATCCGGAGCAACGGGAAGTCGTCAAAGTTACCCTGCTGTACCTTGCCGTCCTTGAAGGTAATCGAGCCATGTTTGGCAAGGCTCAGGCCCATGATCGCGGCTCCCTCGATTTGCGACTGGATCCGCTCCGGATTGACGTAGGTTCCGCAATCGATTGCGGTGTCGACCCGGGGTACGGTGAGCTTGCCCTTGTCGTCAACGGCCACCTCGACGATCGTCGCGATATAGCTGACGAAGCTGCGATGCGCGGCAATGCCGAGCCCGTGACCTTTGGGGACGGATCGCCCCCAGCCGCCCTTGTCCGCGACCAGTTCGACGACCGTGCGAAGACGCCCGGTGTCGATCGGATAGCTGTCATAGGGCTCGCCATAGTTCCAGAGATCTTTCACCGAATCGAGCTTGACCATCCGGGGAGAGCCGATCAGCTCCAGCAGCATGTCCTTTGGATCGCGTTTGGTGGCGTTTGCGAGTTCGGCCACCATCGACTGTACCGCGAAGGCGCGCGGAATGTTCGACACCGAGCGGAACCAGCCGATGCGGGTATGCGCGGCTGCTGCCGGATTCTCGCACTGCACGTTGGCGATCTCGAAGGGCATATCGACGAGCCCCATGCCGAGTTCAAACGGCGCCTGATGCACCGTATTGGCGGCAAATGTCGAGGCGATGCTCGGTGCTACGCTGCGATGCCGCCACGCCGTGACCTTGCCGCTCTTGTCGAGACCGGCCTCGATGCGTTCCACCGAGACGGTGTGCAGGAAGCCGTTGCGAATATCGTCCTCCCGCGTCCACTGCACCTTGACGGGAGCGCCGAGCTCCTTTGAGAGCAGGGCCGCTTCGATGGCGAAATCGCACTTCGACTTGCGCCCGAAGCCGCCGCCGAGCAGGGTGACGTTGACAGTGACGTTCTCCTCAGGAATGCCGAGCGTCTTGGCGACGTCCTCGCGCGTTCCGCCCGCGCTTTGCACCGGTCCCCAGATCTCCGCCTTGTCGCCCTTGACGTCGGCGACCGCAGCCGGCGGCTCCATGGCGGCATGGGCGAGATGCGGCAAATAGTACTCACCGACGATCACCTTGTCGGCGCCCTTCAAGGCGGCTTCGACGTCACCCTCCTTGCGCACCACGAGGCCGGGCTTGCGGGCCGCCTCCTCGAGCTGGGTCCGGTAGGTGACCGAGTCGTATTTGCCGTTGGCGCCATCGTCCCAGACGATCTTCAGCGCATCGCGGCCCTTGATTGCGGCGCCGGTGTTGCGCGCGATCACCGCGACCCCGCCGAGCGGCTGGAATTTTGACGGCCATGGCCAGCCCTTCACCTCCATGACCTTCTCGACGCCGGAAACCTTCATCGCTTCCGCGCCGTCAAACGAGGCGACCTTGCCGCCGGTCACCGGCGGCCGGGCAATGACGGCATATTTCATGCCGGGCAGGCGGACGTCGGCACCGTAACGCGCGGCTCCCACCGTGATATCGCGAAGGTCGACCATGCTGATCTGACCCTTGCCGAGATATCGGAAATCCTTCGGCTCCTTCAGCTTCAGGCCTTCGACGCTCGGAACCGATTCCTTGGCGGCATCCGCTGCCAGATCGCCAAAGCCTATCCGGCGTCCGCTGGCACTGTGGACGACCTCGTGATTGACCGCTTTCACCTCGGTCGCCGGCACCCCCCAGCGCTTTGCAGCTGCGGCTTCGAGCATGGTGCGGGCCGAAGCGCCGATCTGACGCATCGGCATCAGGTAGTGACGCGTGCTGCGCGATCCGTCGGTGTCCTGGTTGCCGAACTTGACCTCGTCGCCATGCGCCTGCTGGACGCGAACGCGCGACCAGTCGGCCTCCATTTCTTCGGCAACGATCATTGGCAGGCTGGTGCGAACGCCGGTTCCCATCTCGGCGCGGTGGGCGATGATCGTGACCATGCCGTCCGGTGCGATTGAGACGAACACGCGGGGGTCCACCACGGTACCATGCGGCATCTTGTCCGCGCCGGTTTGGTACGCGGCAAGGCTGGGGCGCGACATCACGGGGGCGGCCAAAACGAAACCGCCGGCCAGCCCGAGCCCCTTCAGAATGCTGCGGCGTGAAACGTTGTCGACCTTGACGTATCGCTCAAAGCCACGGAGCTTTTTGGGATTGGTAAGAATGTTCATGATCAGACCCCCGTCGAAGCGAGGTGGACCGCGTTTTCGATGCGCTGATAGCAGCCGCAGCGGCAGATGTTACCTGCCATTGCTTCGCGTATCTGGTCGTGGTTGGGCTTTGGATTTTCCATCAGCAGCGCCGCGGCCTGCATGATCTGGCCAACCTGGCAAAAACCGCATTGCGGGACATTGAGCTGACGCCAGGCCTTCTGAACCGCGTGATCTCCAGTGGGATGAAGGCCTTCGATCGTCGTGACCTCCCGGCCGACCACATCGGAAACCGAGGTGATGCAGGCGCGAACGGCCTGCTTGTCGACGATCACGGTGCATGCACCGCACAAAGCCTGACCGCAGCCGTATTTCGTGCCGGTCAAGCCGGCCTCATCGCGCAGAAACCAGAGTAGTGGAAGATCCGGGTCGCCGTCCCAGCTATGCTCCTGGCTATTGATCTTCACCTTGATCATGATCGTTCCTCGCTCTTCATAAGCTGCCGATGTCTTGTTGACGCGAGCGCGAACATTTTTCCTAGCCGCTCAACGCCGTGCTTTACGAGTTTGATCGCAATGGCCGGCGCAGAGCCGGCCTTGCCTGGAAACTGCAGGCTGAATCGTACGATTTGCTTTGAATTTTCGTGTGCAGCCACCCTCCTGTCCAAATATTTGTCTTTTTTGCAGGACTGCGCGACGAGACGGGCGCTTGAGAACGCTATCAGAAAAGCGCGCCGGATCGAGTTCACAACGTGTTGTCTT
Source organism: Bradyrhizobium archetypum (assembly GCF_013114835.1). Classification (GTDB taxonomy): domain Bacteria; phylum Pseudomonadota; class Alphaproteobacteria; order Rhizobiales; family Xanthobacteraceae; genus Bradyrhizobium; species Bradyrhizobium archetypum. Next base: position 383,148 of record NZ_JAAVLW010000002.1, read on the forward strand.
TGCATTCTATTTGGACGAAAGCTGGGCCGCCCTGGCGGCGTTGCCAAACCTTCCCGGCAGCCGTTCTGAGGCTTGCGGGAAGGCGCAGGCGCTCGGCAGGCGTTGCCCGGCTAGATTTTTCTGCTACTGCGCGAGCTGGACCAAACCGTTCCAGTCGAATGCGATGCCGTGGCCAGGCCGCATCGGCGCCAATGCCATACCTTCATTCAGGACAAGCGGGTGCTCGATGTACCTTTCGAGTCCAAATCCGTGTGCCTCGAGATAGGAGCGGTTCGGACAGGCCGCGAGCAAATGGACGGTCACGTCATGTGCGCCGTGGCTGGTCACGGGCAGATTGAAGGCTTCTGCCAGCCGCGCGATCTTCATGAAGGCTGTAACCCCGCCGCAATTTGTGGCGTCGGGTTCGGGATAGGACACCGCACCAGCCGAGATATAGTTCTTGAACTCCCAGAGCGAGCGCAGGTTTTCGCCGGCCGCAATCGGAACGCCGCCGGCTGCCATGATGCGGACGTGACCGGCAATATCGTCGGGCGTGATCGGTTCTTCGAGCCAGGTGAGATCGTAGCGTTGCAACGCGCGCGCCGCGCGGATGGCTTCCTCGACCGTCCATTTCATGTTGGCGTCCGCCATCAGCGGAAAGCCGTCGCCAAGATGTTTGCGCATCGCCTGCACGCGCGCAACGTCGGATGCGAGATCGGGGCGCCCAACCTTCATCTTGATCGCACGAAAGCCCCTGGCGAGATTGTCGTCAGTCTGTTTCAAAAGCCGCTCGACGGAGAGGTCAAGGTCGATGCCGCCGGCGTAGCAGGGTATGCGGGCGTCGAAGCCGCCGAGCATGCGAAACAACGGCAGATTGGCGCGGCGGGACTTCAGGTCCCACAGGGCGATATCGAGCGCCGAAAGCGCAAGCACCGCTGGTCCGCCGCGCCCGCCGTAATGCAAGCCCCACCAGACGTGATGCCAGACGGCCTCGGTGTCATCGGCGTCGCGGCCCTCGATCAGTTCAGGGATCTCCCGCCGGAGAATGTCGGCAATCGCGCCGCCATTGCGGCCGACAGTGTATGTATATCCGACACCTTCCGCTCCATCGGAATCGCGGATACGGCAAGTCACCAGTTCGAAGGCTGTGAGTTGGCCGTGCGTGCTGTCGGAGAGGGTAACGGGCAGGGGGATCCGGTAGAGTCCGGTCTCGGTTGTCCTGATGAGTGCCATTGTGCTTCCACCCGGTTTCTTTTACTGCACGTTAGGTCGATCTTGTCGGCGGAGCAATCGCTTACAGCCGCTGTTCCCGAAAGATCGCCCATTCGCTGCAGGACATGGCGTCGAATGATGCCTATGCTAGGATGGGTTGAATGCGAGGTGGCGGTGCTATCGCTGCGTCTTCTCTCGCGCGAGACAGGTGGCAACCGCCGACAACCTGATGCGCACAGGATTGCGGCGGCCTCCATTGACGCCGTCGAGCGGGAACGAACCTGTCCTGTAGCGCGGATTCGAGCTCACCGCTCAGGAGCAAGATATGGACATGCTGCCAAAAACCGATCACGTCACCGCGCCTTCTGACAGCGACGTTTTGCATTGGCTGACCAATGAGACGCGCGATGAGCGTTTCATCGACAACATTTTCGCTGAGCTGTGCTTTCGCCTCCAGCGAGCGGGCGTGCCTGTCAAGCGGGCGTCGCTTCATATATTGATCCACCATCCGCAATGGCTTGGCGCCCGGATCATGTGGGTCGACGGGATGCGCGAGGCAGAAATCGCGAGGGTCGACTACGATGTCAGGGAGCGATCCGAATACATCGGCAGTCCGGCCAACGAAATCCATGACGGTGCCGCCGAAGTGCGCGAGAATCTCGAACGGGACCCGTCACTGGGCCGCACGCACGCCGTCTTTGACGACATGCGGGCGAAAGGCCTCACCGACTATGTGGCGTGGCCGCTGTACCATACGCTCGGCAAGCGGCATATCGTGACCTTTGCCACCGACCGCACCGGTGGTTTCGACGAGGCGCACATCGCCGGCCTGTTGAAACTGTTGCCGGTGCTGGCGCTGGTCAGCGAGATCCGTGTCAAGAACCGGCTGGCGCGAACCCTGCTGGAAACCTATGTCGGGTCCCATGCCGGCGAGCTCATTCTGGCCGGCGCCACCAGGCGCGGAAGCGGGACAACGGTACGCGCCGCGATCATGATCTGCGATCTGCGCGATTTCACCAGGATCTCCGATAACTGGCCGCGCGATGACGTCATTGATCTTCTGAACGGCTATTTCGATGCGATGTCGGAGCCGATCGTGCGGCATGGCGGGGAAATATTGAAGTTCATGGGCGACGGGTTGCTTGCTATTTTTCCGCTCAGCCAGCCCACCGCCTGCGCAAATCTGCTGCATGCCGTGGCCGAAGCCAGACAGGCCATGGCGGCTCTGAATGAAAGGAACAGCGACACCGCTCGTGCGCCGCTAAATTACGGCATCGGCGTCCACGTCGGAGACGTTATGTACGGCAATATCGGGTCGCGCACCCGGCTCGACTTCACCGTGATCGGTCCCGCGGTCAACATGGCGTCGCGACTCGAAGCTCTCACCAAACAGTTGGGAAGAACGGTGCTGCTCTCGCGCGCGTTCGCCGAGATTGTCGAAAGCGAATTCGAACTCGAACGCGTCGGCGAATATCCGGTGCGTGGTTTCAGCGATCCAATCGAGCTGTTCGCCTATCACGGTTGAATGCCGAACTATCGCGTGGGCGATCGAAGCCTACAGAGTAAGGCGAGACTGCGCGTCAGTCGAGCATGCCGTCGAGCGCGGCCTTGTCGTGCAGCGAGAAGCGCGGGCCGGCGTAGAGGAACGAGCATTGGTGGATCACGATCTGCCCGCCTGTCACGCTGACGTGGGAATAGTCCGGCGCCTCGTGCGAGCCAGGTATGTGGCCTTCGCTCTCGAGATCGAACGCAACCTGATGCGCGAGCGCACGCTGGATGTGGAAGGGGATGCCGTTCCAGAGACCTGCGATCGGCCGATGCAGATGGCCCATGAACAAATAGTCCGGTCGCCTGGTCCGCGCGATCACTTCCCATTCCGCCTCGGGATTGGCAAGCCGGATGGTGTCCATATAGCGCAAGCCGGTATCGAGGGGCGGATGGTGCTGGAACAGTAGCAGCGGCCGGTCGGTCGGCGCAGACCGCAACGCATGCTCGAGGTAGTCGAGGCGGTCGGCACAGAGCAGCCCCTCATGATTGGGCGCAGCCTCGTTCAACGTGTCCAGCGTGACGATCGTCGCCTCGTCGAACACCTGCATGGCTTGCACGAACCCGTTGGCATCGCGCTTCACGCCGGGAAAGTAGCGTGCGAAGGCTTCGCGCCGATCGTGATTGCCCATCAGCAGGATAGTCGGTGCGTTGAGCCGGGAGAGCACGTCGGCGAGATTTTCGTAAGCCGCGTCCTCGCCCCAATGGGCGAGGTCGCCGGTGATGATGACGAAGGCGATGTCGCGATGGTCGCGGTTGATGCAGCCGACCGCAGCCGCGAGCCGTTCGACCGGATCGAGGCCGTAGATCTTGCGCCCGCGCGCGACAAAGTGAGTATCGGTGAGGACAACGAATTTCATCGTATCAACTCAGCGGGCCATGCCGGTGGTCTTCGGCAGCAGCTTCTGCACATCGGCCGCCATGTCGGCCAGCACGGCATCCGGCTCCTTCGCCCGCGCGCCTGTGACGATCGAGTTGAGGTGATCCTTGATCACGTCGGTGATCTTCAGCCCATTGTCGCCGGGGAAGGCATACCATTTGGTGAGCAGCGCGAGCTGGCTGACGGCTGTGTAGTTGTTCGGGTTCTTGACGTAGAAGTCCTTGAGATAGACCTCGTTGGCGAGCTTGTTCGGGGGCATGTAGCCGGTGGTCTCCGCCATGATGGCCGCGCCCTTCGGCCCGGTCCAGAACTTCACCACCTCCCAGGCTGCATCGCGCTTCGCCTTGTCCTTCGACAGGATGAGGACGACGTTGCCGCCTGCCGGCAGACGGCCGTTCGGCGACACGACGTCGGGAAACGTGTGAGTCTTCAGCGCGAACTTGCCGGCGACCATCTGCGTGACCTTGTTCAGGTCGGACGTCGAGGTGACGTGGAAGCCCGTCTTTCCGGCGGCGAAGGCTGCGCGCATCGCGGGTTGATCGAGATTGGGCATGCCGCCCTCGGTCACAAGGCGGGCTAGGATGCGCATCGCGAATTGTCCCTCCGGTCCGTTGAACGCGACACGGGTCTCATCCGCGTTAAGCATGGTGCCGCCGCGCGAGAACACCGGCGCTTGCCACAGCCAGTTGCCGGTGATGTCCCAGGCATAGGTAACGCCGTTGATGTCGTTGCCGAGGGCCTTGATCTTCCTTGCCAGCGCGATCAGCTCATCCCAGGTTTTCGGCAGGTTGGCGGGATCGCCGCCGGCCTGCTTCACCAGGTCGAGGTTGACATAGACGATCGGCAGCGAGATCGCGAAGGGCAGGGCATAGACCTTGCCGCTCGCCGTGCCGATATCGAACATCGCCTGGTGAAATCCCTGCTTGTCGAAATCCTTCTCGGCCGCGATGTAGTCGTCGAGTTGGGCCGGAATGTTCTTGTCGACCAGCACGCGGATGCGGTTGAGACCCTGGAAGCTGACGTCGGGCATCTGGTTGGTGACGGCCTCGCGCAGGACTTTTTGCGTGCCGTCCTCATAGGATTCATACGGGGCGCGCATCGTGACCTTGATGTTCGGCTGAACCTTCGCAAATTCCTCCGAGATCTTCTTGTGGGTCTCGGTGAAGAGCTCCGGATAAGGATATTGCATCATGATTTCGGTCTGCGTCTGTGCGAGCGACGCACTTGCCGCCAGCGACAGCGCGGCCGCCGCGATCCACGATTTCAGCATTGAAAACTCCCCCTCTGTTTGAGATGACGCGTTACTTGATTCCGGTGAGTGCGATGCCCTCGACAAAGCGGCGCTGGGCGAACAGGAAGGCGACCAGCAGCGGCGCGACGACCACCATCGCGGCGGCCATCAGCGCCCCATAATCGGTGCCGGCCTCGGCATTGCGGAAATGCGCCACCGCCAGCGGCGGAGTGCGCAAATGCTCGCTGTTGAGCACGATCAGCGGCCAGAAATAGTCGTTCCAGTGCGCCACCACGGAGAAGATGCCGAAGGCGGTCACAGCCGGGATCGCCGCCGGCAGCATCACCCGCCAGACGATGCCGAACTCGGAGATGCCGTCGATCCGCGCCGCATCCACGAGATCGTCGGGCACGTTGCGGAAGAACTGGCGCATCAGGAAGATGCCGAACACGGAAATGGTGAAGGGCAGCACCAGCGCGGCGTAGCTGTCGAGTATCCCGAGCTTGTGCAACAGCAGGAACACCGGAATGGCGGTCGCCTGCGGCGGAATCAGGATGCCGAACAGCACCAGCGCAAACAGCGCGTTGCGGCCGATGAAGCGCAATTTTGCCAGAGCATAGGCCGCCGGCAACGCGACCAGCACCTGGAGGACGAAGATCGAGATCGTAACGATCACGCCGTTAAGCAGGAAGCGCCAGAGATTGGCCTTCGCGAACGCCGTCCGCAAATTCTCCCACAGCGCGAAATCCCGGGGAATGAGGCGCAGCTCGCTGGAAAACACTTCCGATGGCGGCTTCGACGCCGTGGAAATCATCCAGACAAACGGCAGCAGGATTACGATCGCGCCGGCGATCAGCAGGATGTGGCGGACCACCGACCAGAGCGAGATTTTCGCAGATCCCGTCATGCGTATTGCGCGCCGCGGTCGGCGAGCCTCGACTTGATGAGCGTGAGCAGCAGGATGAAGGTCAGGAACACCACGGCGAGCGCCGCGGCGTAGCCGGAGCGGAAGAATTCGAATCCTTCCGTGTACATTGTGTGGATCAGCACCTCGGAGGATTTCGACGGTCCGCCCTTGGTCAGCACATGCACGGTGTCGAATACCTGGAAGGAGCGGATGCCCGATATCACGACCACGAAGGTAGTCACTGGCCGCAGCAGCGGCCAAGTCACAAGTCGGAAGCGTGCCCAGGCGCTGGAAGCGCCGTCGATCTCGGCGGCTTCATAGAGCTGCTTCGGGATCGAAACCAGTCCAGCCAGGAACAGCACCATATTGAAGCCCGCCGCCTGCCAGATGCCGATCGCGCACAGCGCATAGAGCGCCGTGCTGCGGCCCTGCAACCAGCTCGGGCCACTAATGCCGACCTCACGCAACACTCCGTTCACCAGCCCGAACTGCGGGTGCAGCATGAACTCCCACACCACGGCCATCGCGATCAGCGTCGCCATGACCGGCAGGAAGTAAATGGTGCGATAGAGGCTGCGCAGGCTGGTGCCGCTCTGGATCAGCAGCGCGATCGCAAGGCCCGCGGTGACCGCGCCAGGAACCACGATGCCGACATAAACGAGCGTGTTGCGCAGCGAGATCCAGAACACCTTGTCGGCGAACATCTCATGGTAGTTTGCAAGCCCGATCCAGGACAGGCTCGGCGCGCCGAGCTGATAGTCGGTAAAGGAAAGCGCGATCACGCCGGCCAGCGGACCGAGCAGCATCATCAGCATTAGTGTCAGCGCGGGCGCCACCAGCGCATAGGGTGTTAAGGACGGGCGGCTGCGGCGCTGCGCCGTCGCCCGAACCGGAATACGCACGGATATGGTGGCCGCGCTGTCAGACAACGGCGCGTTCCCTGATCCGCTCGGCCTGCTCCGCCGTGACGGCGATGCGTTGGCCCGCGCTGTTGAAGGCCAGCACCGCGTCGGCCGCGAAGTTGAAGGGGACGTGGCTTCCGATATCGGGTAGCCGCCTGACGTCATTGACACGGGCGATCAGCCGCATATCGGTGCCGTTCAGGCTGAGATGCACGAAAGCCTCCGCACCCATGTTCTCGACATGGATTACGTCGCCCGAGAAGGGGCCACTGCCGAGCTCGATCCGCTCCGAGCGGACTCCGATGCGGCAGTTGCCCGGCGGCTGGGAGCTGGTCAGCCGAAGGATGTTGCCAAGAACCTCGATCCGGCCGTCGTCGCGGATTCGGCCCGGCATCACGTTGATTTTTGGGCTGCCGACGAACTCGGCGACCCTGATGTCACGAGGATTATCGTAGATCTCGGCAGGCCTGCCGACCTGCACCAGCTCGCCGCTGATCATCACGGCAAGCCGGCTCGACATGGTCATCGCCTCGGCTTGGTCGTGCGTCACGTAAATGAAGGTGCTTCTCAGGCTGCGGTGCAGCTCCGCCAACTCGGCGCGCATGTGAACGCGCAATTTGGCGTCGAGGTTCGAAAGCGGCTCGTCGAACAGGAATGCCTCGGGCTGGCGCACCATGGCGCGCCCGACTGCGACGCGCTGGCGCTGACCGCCCGACAGTTGTGCGGGCTTGCGCTGCAAGAGGTGGGAGATTTCAAGCTGCACCGCGACCTTCTCGATATCTGCGCGAATGCTCCGCTCCCGGCGGCGTCGGCTGGGCAATAGCGAACCGAGCAGTGGCAGGCGCTCGACGGTCGACAGACGGCGCATGCGCAGCGGCACCGCCATGTTGTCGAAGGCGCTCAAGTGCGGATAGAGCGCATAGGACTGGAACACCATCGCAAGATTGCGCGCGCTCGGACGGATGCCATCCACGATGCTGCCGTCGATCGTCACCTGGCCCGCGCTCTGCGGCTCAAGGCCGGCGATGACACGCAACAGGGTCGACTTGCCGCAGCCCGAGGGCCCGACCAGCGAAAGGAATTCGCCATTTTCGATGGTGAGATCGATGCCTTTGAGCACTTCGGTGGCGTCGAAGGACTTTCGGATGCCGGTGAGTTCAATCCGCGCCATTTCCCGTACCTGTCCCCGTGTGCCGGGCTGCATTGCGTTGCGCACAGGGTTAGGCGGACGGTCTGACAGTCACATAACGTTCAAAGGCCAATCTTATGCTGGACCCAAGAAGTCCTTTTGGCCATGTTTGAAACGTCGGAACGTCGGCCGCAACCTGGGAATGTGCGCTGTGGCGTTGACTTGGTCCCGCGTGCGCGCGGTCAATGCGGTATTCGAGACCGGCACATTTGCCGCGGCAGCACGCCGGCTAGGAGTTTCGCAGCCGGCGGTGGCCCAGCTCGTGCGCGAGCTGGAGGCCGAATACGAGGTGGCGTTGTTCGACCGCCACGGACACACGCTGATTGCGACGACGCTTTGTCGCAGGCTCTATGCTGCGACCAACAAGGTGCAATCGATCGAAGCCGAAGCGCTCGCGATCCTGCAGCAGCGTGACGAATTGTCGGGCGGTGAGTTGCGCGTTGGGCTTGGGAACGCCATGCCCGGCATGTTGCTGATTGCGACCTTTCGAAAGCTGTTCCCGAAGGTCCAGATCAGCATTGAGATCGGGAGCTGGTCCACGATTGTCGCCGGGGTGGTGGATCAGCGGGTCGATGTTGCCGTGTTGCCCGAAGTCCCCGACGACGGCCGTTTTCGCCGCGAAGCCTGCATCCAGCAGCGCGTAGTGGCAATGTGCCATCCGGCCTACGCACTGGCCAGCCAGGCGCCGGTTGCGATTGCGAACCTGATGGATCACCCGCTGGTGTTTCGCTCCCGCGACTCCTCGGCGCAGCGCACGGTGGACAAAGCCTTTCGGCTGGCCGGGCTGCGCCCGACGCCTGCGATCGTCGTCAATACGCGGGAAGGGATGCTGGAGGCAGTAGCCAACAAGCTCGGCGTCGGCTTTGGCTGGGAGCATGGCTCGAGCCGCGTTGACCGCATCGCGAAGGTCCTGATTGCCGAGATGGAAGCGGAGTTGCCGGAATACATCTTTTCCCTCGCGGGCAAGCGAGGGCGACTGGTCGAACTGTTCTTCCATGCGTACCGCATGTCGCCCTATGGCGAAGCCATCAGTTTCCCCGCGCTGGCGGTGGATGGATATCGCCTCGGCTCTTGATCATCGTGATGACGAAGCCGTGGATACGGGCCTTCGGCCTGCGAATTTCCGGGTTGACGGGCTTGCCTAATGTTCTTATTCTGTTCTCACGAGATGTGCCGTGGAAGGCGCAGCATCGAACTTCAGATTTGCAGGTGAACGGTCGGGATGGCAACGGCGGCCACGATCCTTCATGCAGACCTGGACGCCTTTTATGCCTCGGTCGAGCAACTGCTCGATCCTTCATTGCGCGGCAAACCCGTCGCTGTCGGTGGCGGGGTTGTGCTGGCCGCTTCCTACGAAGCCAAGGCCTTCGGCGTGCGTGGGGGTATGCCGGGACGACAAGCGCGCAACCTCTGTCCCCAGATCATTTTTGTCGGCGGACATTTTGCGGAATACCAACGATTAGGCGACGCCGCGATCAAAGTGATCGGCGACTTCACACCCCTCGTGGAACGGATTTCCATCGACGAGGCCTTCGCGGACGTTGCAGGCTGCACCCATCTTTTTGGCATGCCCGCCGAAATTGCGAAGGCAATCCGCCAGCGCGTGCGCGCCGAGCTTGGCCTCCCCATCTCGGTAGGCGTGGCGCGCACCAAACATTTGGCGAAAATCGCCTCGCAGGTGGCCAAGCCCGACGGGCTTGTGGTTGTCGATCCTGAAGGCGAACTTGAATTCCTTCACCGGCTGTCCGTCGAGTTGATGTGGGGAGTGGGGCCGGTCACGAAGGCGCGGCTGGCCGAGATCGGCGTGCTGACCATTGGGCAGCTTGCAGCAACACCCGGGTGGTCGCTGGAGCGGTTGCTCGGTCCTGCGGCAGGGGAGAAACTCGCAAACCTCGCGTGGAATCGCGATCCGCGGCGCATTAGATCTGGCGGCCGGGCCCGATCGGCGGGTGCGCAATCGGCAATTGGCAGGAAACCGGCCGAAGAGCGGATCATTCGACCGACCCTGCTTCACCTTGCGGACCGCATTGCCACTCGGCTCCGGGCGACATGCAGGCCTGGACGAACGGTGACGGTCCGCGTTCGCTTTGCCGACCTGAACTCCGTTACGCGCTCGGTAACGCTCGATGCGCCGATCTCCGCGACCGTAATCCTCGCAGAGCTTGCCGAGGAACTGGTGCGCGCGGTCCTCGCGGACCACCCGAATGAGAAGATCATCTCGCTGCTGGCGATCTCCGTGTCGCACCTCGAGAAGCATTGGGATCTGGAGCTGGAGCTTCCGCTCGGCCTTCAAGATGAATCGCGCCGTCCCGGCAGCAGACTGGGCATCGCGCGTTGGGCGGCGGACTGTGCCGTCGACAAGATCCGCGATCGCTTCGGGCGCGATGCGATCGGATACGGTTCGGTAATGCTGGGCATTTCTCGTTCAGTGCCTGATGAGTTTCGCAAACTTGCCGAAAAGGACCTCTAGCTAGCTTCCATACTTCTCGTGCAGGCGCGGATGCAGCCGGTCGGGCTTGAACGGCACATCGGTAAAGCGAATGCCGGTGGCGTCGGCAATGGCATTCCCGAGTGCGGCAGCGACCGGATTATAGGGGCTTTCGCTCATCGATTTCGCACCCATTGGTCCGAGCGTATCCCACGTGTCTGCAAACAGCACCTCGGTGCGGGGAATATCGGCAAAGGACGGCACGTGGTAGTCGCGGAACTTGGGATTGACCACGCGGCCGTCCTCGTCGATGACCATTTCCTCATAAAGCGCGGCCCCCAGCGACTGCGCGACGCCGCCTTCGATCTGTCCGCGGCACTGCATCGGGTTGGCGACGCTGCCGGCATCGGCGGCATGCACGCTTTTCAGAATTTTGATCTCTCCGGTGGCTTTATTTACGGCGACCCGGAAGCCTTGGACATTGAAGGCGACCGACCGTGGCGTGCCTGCCGAACTGCCGGTTGCCGTGAAAATCTTGCCGAGCGCCTGCGCTGAAGCGGCGATCGCGGCGTAGGAGGTACGGCGGCCGGCGCAGACTACCGCGTCACCGTCGAGCGAGCACGCATCCTTATTTTCGCCGATCAGCGATGCTGCGAAATTCTTGAGCTGATCGGCCAGCGCCTCGGCGGCTAGCTGCGTGGCGCGTCCGGCGACGAAGGTACCGGCACTGCCGTAAGCGCCGGTGTCGTGGCCGCCATGGGCGGTGTCGGATTGTGTCAGGCGAATACGCTCGACCGTCGTCGCCAACGTAGTGGCCGCGATCTGCAAATGCACGGTCGAGGTGCCGTTGCCAAATTCCGCCGTTCCGACCGTGAGGTCAAAGCCGCCGTCAGCCCGCAGCGAAATTTTGCAGTCGGCGAAATGGCCGGCTGGTGGCACGGTGTCGATCATGGTCAGCGCAATGCCGTCGCCGGTCAGCCAGTCCGCGGAAAGCGGAGGCGTCGGCGTTTGCACGGCCATCGCGCGCTCGACCAGGTCGAGGCATTGGTCAAGACCGTAAGAGCCGTAAATCACATCATGATATTTCGAGCCCGGCGGCGACAGCATGGACTCCCCGGGTTTGACCACATTGCGTCGGCGCATGTCGAAAGGACTGATACCGAGCTGTTTTGCCAGTTCGTCGATCGCGGCTTCCACCGCAATCAAGGTCTGCGGCAGGCCGTAACCGCGGAACGCGCCTGAGGGTACCGTATTGGTATAGGCGGCGACGGCGTCGACTTTCTTGTTCGGGCAGTTATAGACGCCGAGACTCTCGGCGACGGAATGAAACAGCACCGGGCCGGCATGATTGCCATAGGCCCCGGTGTTGGAGAGCACGTCGAGCTGCAGCGCCGTCAGCCTGCCATCCTTGTTGGCACCCGCTTTGACGGCGACGCGCATCGGATGGCGCGTCGAAGTCGAGATGAATTGTTCCTCGCGGGTGAGCTCGAACTTGACTGGCCGTCCGGTCTTGAGTGCCGCCAGCGCCAGAATGTCCTCAACGAACATTTCCTGCTTGCCGCCAAAGCCTCCGCCGACGCGCTCGCAAAACACCCGGATCTTATCGAGCGGCAGATTGAAGAGGTCCGACAATGTGCGCCGCGTCAGGAAAGGCACCTGCGTGCTCGAGCGAACGGTCAGGACACCGTCGGCATCGATCCAGGCAAGGCCGCCATGGGTCTCCAGCGCGGCGTGCTGGACCCGCTGGGTGGTGAACGTGCCTTCATAAGTTGCCGCCGCCTCTGCCAGCGCTTTGGCGACATCGCCGAATTCACCGTGGGTTTCCGCAACGATATTGCGTCGGGCGTTGGTAACGCGATGCTCCACTGTCTTGTCGCCATGGATCACCGGCGCACCCGGTGCGATCGCCTCAACGGGATCGATCAGCGCGGGCAGGATCTCATACGCGACCTCCAGGCGCCGGCACCCTTCCTCAGCGGCAGCCTCAGTGTCGGCGATGACAGCCGCGACCTTCTGGCCAATGAAGCGGACGACATTGTCGAGCACGCGCGTATCGTCCGGGTCCATCCAGTCCCACTCGTGCCGCGCGGTCGAGAACAGGCGATCCGGAGCGTCCTCGAAGGTGAGCACCGTATGGACACCGGGAATGGAGAGCGCCGCGCTGGTGTCGATCGCGATTATTTTTGCGTGTGGGTGCGGCGAGCGCAGCATCTTGATGTGCAGCAGACCTTCGATCACCGTGTCGAAGGTATAGCGCGCCGTGCCGCTTACGACCTCTGGGCCGGCAGGGGCGGGAATGCTGCGGCCGAATGCGTGGCCTGCGGCGGCGTCTTCGATATTGGTCTTGCCGTTGAGCGCGTCCTCGATCGGCCGATAGCCGGTGCAGCGGCAGATATTCCCTTTCAGCGCGGCGCCGAGATCCCGACGTTGCGCCTGGTTTAGCGACGCGCAGGTCAGGATCATGCCCGCGGTGCAGAACCCGCACTGAAAGCCCTGCGCATCCAGAAACGCTTGTTGCATGGGATCAATGCCGCCATCCGGCGCGAAGCCTTCGATGGTGGTGATGGCATGGCCATCGGCGCGGAAGGCCGGGATCAGGCAGCTATGCACGGGCTCGCCGTCGAGAAGCACGGTGCAAGTGCCGCAATCGCCGGCATCGCAGCCCTTCTTGACGCCGAAATGACCTAGCTCGCGCAAGAACGTCCGCAGACACTGTCCGGCCTGCGGGGATTGCGCGAATGATCTGCCATTGATCTCGAAACTCATGGCAACGTCTGCAATTCGCGGCGGATTTCTTCGGCTAGCCGCAGTGTCATGTGCTTGCGCCACTCGGGCTTGCCGTGAACGTCGGCGTGATAGAGATCATCGGGGATGCGTTGCAGGATAGCCTTGCGCAGCTCTTCCGCTGCCGGAATGCGGTCAAAAGAGAGCGGCACGGGTCTGGCGGTCGACGCCGTGACCGTCAGCGCCAATGCACCCTCGTTGGTAACGCTGCCGATCAGCAACGCCGCCGAACGGCCAACCGGCGTCAGCGATATCTGGCGAAATGCCGACCGCCGCTTCAATGCCGCGAGCGGAATATCGATCTGTCGCAGCAGATCGCCGGGCTCGAGCAAGTTGCGTCCATCGCCGGTGACGAAGTCCGCCACCGCGATCCTGCGTTCGCCGCCATTGGCCGGCCAGATCGCACAGATGCCGTCGAGTGCCGACGTCAGCGAGATCATGGGCCCGGCCGGCAGCGACATGCAGATATTGCCGCCGACGGTTGCGGTCTTCCAAATCTTGAAGGAGGCGAGAAACGCCCGGCAGCATTGGCCGATCAGGGGTGAGGCGACCCATTCCGTTGGGCAGGCCAGCGCATCAAGCTGTGCAACCGTGCAGGTCGCCGAGATCGACAGCCCGGCCTCGTTGACGGTCAGCGCCGGCCATTCCAGGGCGGCAAGATCGATCAGCCTGCGCAGATGGGCCTGCGGTTCGGAGAACAGCCAGGTGCCGCCCGCAAGCCAAGCGTCGCCTGCCGTCCAAACGGGCAATTGATCCCGGCTCCTGGGACGCGCAACCGCGGTTATGGTGTTCAGGTCCATTGATACGCTAACGCTTTCAACCGGATGCATCTCCGATTATGAAGCCTTGCAAGACCAGCGCCAATTGCCAATGCCGTTGGGACGGTCTGTGCAGTGTCGAAGCGGCGTTTGCTAACGGCGCCTCGTTCGAAAGAAAGTGGGATCATGGACCAAGCACAGGCGACATGGATCAGGGATCCTCTCTCCATTCTGGCCGAGGGCGCAGAACGCGGCATTGTGGTTCGCGGCGGCAGGATCGTCGAGTTGGTGCCGCGCGGCCGGGAACCGGCAACTGCCAATACTTCCATATTTGCCGCCGGCGCGCACGTTGTGTTGCCGGGCTTGATCAACACCCATCATCATTTTTACCAGACGTTGACCCGGTCGCTGCCGGCGGCGCTCGACCGCGAACTGTTCCCGTGGCTGCAGGCGCTTTATCCGGTCTGGGCGCGGCTGACGCCGGAATCCCTTCACCTCGGCGCCACCGTAGCGATGTCCGAATTGTTGTTGTCGGGCTGCACCACCACGACGGACCATCACTATGTATTTCCAGCCGGGCTCGAGGACGCCGTCGATATCGAAGTTGCCGCTGCCGGCCGGCTAGGCATCCGCGTGCTGTTGACGCGCGGATCGATGAACCTGTCGCAGAAGGACGGAGGCTTGCCACCCGATGTCGTGGTTCAGGACGAGGATACGATCCTGGACGATTGCGAGCGCGTCGTGGCAAAGCATCACCAGCGCGGCGAGGACGCCATGGTGCAGATCGCGCTAGCGCCATGCTCGCCGTTTTCGGTAACGACCTCGTTGATGCGCGCAACCGCAGCGCTGGCGGACAGGCTAGACGTTCGTTTGCATACCCATCTCGCCGAAACCGAGGACGAGAACAAATTCTGCGAGCAGATGTATCGCTGTCGTCCGCTGGATTATCTCGAGCAATGTGGTTGGCTCAACGCGCGGACCTGGCTGGCCCACGGCATCTTTTTCAATCCGGACGAGATGAAGCGGCTGGGCCGGGCCAGGACGGCCATCAGCCATTGCGCCTGCAGCAACCAGGTTCTGGCATCCGGCTGCTGCCCGGTCTGCGAGATGGAGGAGGCCGGGGTTCCGATCGGCCTCGGCGTCGACGGCTCGGCTTCGAACGATGAATCCAATCTGATGCAGGAAGTCCGCGCCGCGTTCCTGTTGCAGCGCGCGCGCTACGGCGTCGGCCGCGTCAGCCACAAGGATGCGCTGCGCTGGGCCACCAAGGGATCGGCGGCTTGCATCGGCCGTCCCGAGCTCGGCGAGATCGCAGTCGGGCAAGCCGCCGATCTCGCGCTGTTCAAGCTCGACGAGTTGCGCTTCTCCGGCCATGGCGATCCGCTGGCCGCGCTGGTTCTGTGCGGCGCGCACCGCGCCGACCGGGTCATGGTCGGCGGAAACTGGGTGGTGGTCGACGGTGCAATCCCCGGACTGGATGTGGCCGACCTGATCCGCCGTCACAGTGCAGCGGCGCGCACCATGCATGCGGGATGAGGGTTCGGGCGCTGCCGCCCCAACCCCTGTTCGCGCTGGTCCCCCCTTATTTGCCGGGGATCTTGTCGTCGACGCCCTTGACGTAGAAGTTCATGCCAAGGATTTGGCCGTCATCGAGGTGAGTGCCGCCCTTGCATTCTACTTCCTTGCCATCCTGTGCGAAGACCGGGCACTTGAACGCGTGCAGCTTGCCTTCGGTGATGGCTGCTTCCGTTTCCATCGCCAGCTTCTTTACGTCGTCGGGCATGTTGGTGTAGGGCGCCATGACGACCATTTTCGTCTTCAGACCGCCCCAGAAATCTTCCGACTTCCAGGTGCCTTCGAGTTCGGCCCTGACCCGCTCGATGTAGTAGGGTCCCCAATTGTCGATGATCGAGGTGAGCTGCGACTTCGGTCCGAACTTGATCATCTCGGAATCCTGGCCGAACGCCAGCTTGCCGCGCTCCGACGCGATCTGCATCGGCGCCGGGCTGTCGGTGTGCTGCATGATGATGTCGGCCCCCTGATCCAAGAGTGCCTTGGCCGCGTCGGCTTCCTTGCCGGGATCGAACCAGGTGTTGGCCCAGATGATCTTGACCTTGATGTTGGGGTTGATCGTTTGCGCGCCCAGCATCGTGGCGTTGATGCCCGAAATGACCTCCGGAATCGGGAACGAAGCAACATACCCGAGCACGCCAGCCTTCGACATTTTGGCGGCAATGATGCCCTGGATATAGCGACCTTCATAGAACCGGCCGGAATAGGTCGACACGTTCTTGTCGCGCTTGTAGCCGGTCGCGTGCTCGAAATGCACGTTGGGATATTTCTTCGCGACCTTCAGCGTCGGATCCATGTAACCGAACGAAGTCGTGAAGATCAGCTTGTTGCCGGCACGCGCCAATTGCTCGATTGAACGTTCCGAATCCGGCCCTTCGCTGACATTTTCGAGATACGTCGTTTCGACCTTGTCGCCGAATTCCTTGACCACGGCCAGACGGCCCAAATCGTGCTGGTAGGTCCAGCCGAGATCGCCGATCGGACCGATATAGATAAAGCCGACCTTGAGCTTTTCGGCAGCGGAAGCGCCGACCAGACTTACGCCGGCGGCGAGCATCGCCGCTGTGGTCGCGATGAGAATTTTCCTCATGGGTTTCTCCGGTTCGTAAAAGGGGTAGCCAGTCACTGCCGAAGCGCGCACGCCCCATCGCGCGTTTCGACCATGTTTATCGATCGGGTACGAAAACCGTGCCCAGAGCTGCGGGTGTGGTCGAGCCCCCGGTTCGCGCCCGCGAAATCAGAACCAGGACGATGATTGTTGCGAGATACGGCAATGCCGACATGAACTGCGATGGAATCCCGACGCCCCAACCCTGTGCGTGAAGCTGCAGGATGGTGACCGCGCCGAACAGATACGCGCCGATCACGAGACGGACTGGCCGCCATGACGCGAACACGACCAGCGCGAGCGCGATCCAGCCGCGCCCGGCCGTCATGCCCGGAATGAAGAACGGCGTGTAGGCGAGGGGAAGATATGCGCCGGCCAGCCCCGCGCATGCGCCGCCAAACATGACGGCGAACAGTCGTATCCGGAGTACCGGATGTCCCAGCGCGTGCGCCGAAGCATGATTGTCACCGACGGCCCGCAACACCAATCCGGCCCGCGTCCGGTAGAGAAACCACCAGACGCCGACGACCAGCGCCAGCGAGAAATAGACGAAGGCGTCCTCGCCGAACAGAATGCGTCCGACCAGCGGAATGTCGGTGAGGCCCGGGATGTGAAGATGCGGGGCCGTCGCTATCCGTTCGCCGACGAAGCGGGCGCCGATCAGGCCGGACAGGCCGACGCCAAGGATCGTGAGTGCGAGACCCGTCGCCACCTGGTTGACTGCCAGGCCCAACGTCATCATGGCGAAGATCAGCGAGAGCAACGTGCCAGCGGCGATCCCGCAAAGGGCGCCGATCATGGTTGAGCCGGTGAGCCAGGCGCCGCCGAATCCGCAAGCCGCTCCCACGATCATCATGCCCTCAACGCCGAGGTTGAGGACGCCGGCACGTTCGGCCACCAATTCGCCGGTAGCGGCGATCAGCAGCGGCGTCGATGCCGCGAGCACGGCAAGACTGATTGCTTCAAGCAGCCCCACGGGACACCTTTGGCGATGCGAAAATCAACCGGAAGCGGTACAGAATGAGGGAGTCACAAGCGAGCACGTAGAACAGCAGAATCCCCTGAAATACCTTGGTTACGTCCAGCGGAATTTTCATTGCGATCTGGGCCTGCTCGCCGCCAATGAAGGTGAGTGCAAGGAAAAGACCTGCAATTAGTATTCCAACCGGGTTCAGCCGCCCCAGAAATGCGACGATGATCGCGGTGAAGCCGTAGCCCGGCGAGATGCCGGGCCGCAGATTTCCGACTGGTCCGGCCACCTCGATGATGCCGGCCAGGCCTGCCAGCGCGCCAGATATCGCGAAGGTCAAAAGGACCAACTGGTTGGAGTTGAAGCCACCGAACCGCGCGGCACGCGGAGCGGCGCCGACGACGCGGATTTCGAAGCCCTTGATGGTCTTCCCGAGCAGCACCATGCCGGCCGCCACGACAACGAGCGCGATAACAGCGCCGAGGTGCAGGCGGCCAGCCTCAATCAGGACCGGCACCGTCGCGACCGGATCGAATGCTGCGGTGGTTGGAAAGTTGAAGCCCGCCGGGTCCCGCCACGGACCGCGCACGAGATAGTCGAGAACAAGGTCGGCGACATAGACCAGCATCAGGCTGGTCAGGATCTCGCTGGCGGCGAACCTGACCTTGCAGATCGCCGGGATCAGCGAATAAAGCGCGCCGCCCGCTGCGCCGAGCAGGAGCATCGCCGGCAGCACCCAGGGTCCGGCGTCGGTGCCGTGTGTTTTCACCGCAAGCCAGCTTCCGGCGACGGCGCCGATCAGGAATTGGCCCTCGGCGCCGATGTTCCAGGCATTGGCGAGATAGCAGAGCGAGAGGCCGATGGCGATCATCACCAGCGGCGTCGCTTTCACCGCGATCTCCTGCAGGGAATATCCATCGGTTAATGGATCAATGAAGTAAACGCCGAGCGCAGAGATCGGATTTGTTCCAAGGATCGCAACGAGGATGCTCATGGTCACGAGCGTCAGGCCAATGGCGATCAACGGCGAGACCAGCGCGATCGTTCTCGACTGTTCGGTGCGCCTTTCAAGCACCAGATGCATGTGCCGGTTCCTCTTGCTCGAGACTGCTGCCGCCCATCAACAAGCCGAGTTTCTCGCGGCTGGCACCCTGTGTCGCCACCGGCTCCGACAAATGGCCATGGAACATCACGGCGATGCGGTCGGTTATTTCGGCGAGTTCGTCGAGGTCCTGGCTCGTGACCAGGACCGCGGCGCCACCGGCGGCGAGGTCGAGCAGCGCCTGCCGGATCACGGCGGCAGCGCCGGCGTCGACGCCCCAGGTCGGCTGGCTCACGACGAGCACGGCCGGATTACGCAGGATTTCCCGGCCGACGATGAATTTTTGCAAGTTGCCTCCCGAAAGACTGGCAGCTTCGGGATCGCGGTTGGCCTTGCGGACGTCGAAGGCTTCGGTCGCGCGATCAACGGTTTTGAGCATCGCCGCGGTTTTCACGAAGCCATGCTGAACCATGTTGCTCGCGGCATGCCCAGTCAGCAATGCATTCTCCGACAATTTCATGCGTGGCGCCGTGCCGTGGCCGAGCCGCTCTTCGGGCACGAACGCCGCGCCAAGCTGGCGCCGTCGCGTGATCGAAAGTTGGCCCGCGGCGATTCCGTCGATCACGATCATGCCGGGGTCCGGGGCCAGCCACTCGCCCGACAGGGCGGCAAAAAGCTCGTCCTGACCGTTGCCGGCAACGCCGGCGATGCCCAGGATTTCACCACCCTTGAGTTCGAAGGAGATGTGCTGAAGCCGGACGCCGTGCGGATCGCCGGGCTCGAGGCTGAGGTCGTTGACCACGAGGCGCGGCACCGTGGTCTTGCGGTTGGCAGCCACCTTCACCTCCTTGATCTCGCCGCCGACCATCAGGCGGGCCAGCGAAGCCGCGGTCTCCTTCCTGGGATTGCAGGTCGAGACCTTCTTGCCGAGGCGCAGGATGGTGGCGGTGTCGCATAGCCGCTTTACCTCTTCGAGCTTATGGCTGATGTAGAGGATCGCGCGGCCTTCGGCCTTGAGGCGGTCGAGCACGGTGAAGAGCTGGTCGGCTTCCTGCGGCGTCAGCACGGCAGTCGGCTCATCGAGGATCAGGAATTTCGGGTTCTGCATCAGCGCGCGCACGATCTCGATGCGCTGACGCTCGCCCACCGATAGTTGCCAGACCTCGCGCCGGGGATCGAGCGGAAGCCCGTAAACCCTGGATACCTCCTCAAGACGTGCCGACATATCTTTGAAGGATTCGCTGCCGTCGAGACCCAACGCAACGTTTTCGGCGACGGTGAGGTTGTCGAACAGCGAAAAATGCTGAAACACCATGCCGATGCCGCGGCTACGTGCTTCCGACGGTCCGGAGAGAACCATTGTGTCGCCTTGCCAGCGCATTTCGCCATCGCTCGGCTGGATCAGTCCATAGATGGCTTTGACGAGGGTGGATTTGCCTGCGCCGTTCTCGCCGAGCAGGGCGTGGATCTGCCGCGGCCAGACATCGAGATCGATCCGGTCGTTCGCCAGAAAGTCACCGTAGCGCTTTGTCAAACCAATGGTCTGCAGCAGTGGCTTGGGGTCGCCGTGCGGAACGGCAGGCGTCGAATCTGGCATTCGTCGTCACGCGTAGGAGAAGAGGGTGCCTCAATATTGGTCTAGTTTGGGCGCGCGCGTAAGTGGGGAAAAGCGTTAGCCCTGCATAACCCTTCGGCAAGCGGTTACTTCCCCCAGACGCCTTCATGCACCGCGGCGGCCTCGTCTTCCAGCAATGGCCCAACCACCTCCGTCGGGCGCTGGCCGCTGCCGAATACGGCGCGGCAGGGCAGATCGAGGGTCGGGTTCTGCGGGTGGTTGCCGGTCAGACGGCGCAGCCGAACTTCGCTCAGGCCGTAGACGACCCGGCCGATGCCGGCCCAGTAGATCGCGCCGGCGCACATCGCGCAGGGCTCGGCGGACGAGTAGAGCGTGGCGTTGCGCAAAATATCAGGCGCGACCGTCGTACAGGCCTGTGTGGCCAGCAGCCGTTCGGCATGCGCGGTGCTGTCATGCGACGGCATGTAACTATTTTCGGTCTCGATCAAAACATTGCGGCCCTGATCGACCAGAACCGCGCCGAACGGATGATTGCCATGGCTGACGGCGCGGCGGGCAACCGCAAATGACAGCCGTAGGAAATGCTCATCGAGTTCCGAGGAGCTCAGCGCCAAAACGTCGACCATCTGCCTCACCATCAATGTCCAGCCACATGTCGGCAATTCTGGCCCCGCCGTTGAGAGTCGGGTCAGAAACCTTCCCGGCCCAAAAGCGGGCTCACATGCCGGACTTCGTCCGGGAATGCCTTGGCCAGACGTGACAGCGGTTCTGCTTGCGACCATAGCATGTAGGCCACCGCGAGTGTTTAGCGCAAAAGGCCGGACGATGAGATCATGGCTGCCGCCCTGGTTTGGCGAGAACGGGTCGACGACGGCAGCGCCCACGCCGGCGGCCGCGAGCACACAGGCCGTGTTGCAGTATCGTACTTCGACAGTCGGCTGAAACGGTGCGCCGGCTGCGATAGCGCCAGTTCGTCCGCGGCCGCGACTGTCGTCCGGTGGCGGATGACCGCACGCAGGATCTCGAGTTGGCGCAAGTTCATATAAGCACGGGTTATTGTCTCACCGAAAATATCATAGCACGAGTGATTGCATTTGGCGTCGCGCATTTGCGTAATGGCGCCTGTAGTTGCGTGCAGTTCTGGTCGGGATCGTCCGCCTATTGAGGCAGCAACCCGCATAGATTGGAGGCGAATTTTGATCCGTGTCCGTCGCGCCGCCGCCCAGATGGGGCCGACGCAAAAGCCGGATACGCGAGAGCACACGCTCGATCGGATGCTGAAGCTCCTTGAGCAGGCTGCCGCGTCTGGCGCAAACCTGGTGGTATTCCCGAGCTGGCGTTCACGACTTTCTTCCCGCGCTGGTTCATCGAGGGCGCGGCGCTCGATCATTACTACGAACGCGGCATGCTGAATCCGGCTGTGCAGCCCTTGTTCGATCGCGCCCGCGCGCTCGGCGTCGGCTTCTATGTCGCCGGCGGAACGACTTGCGATCGCGCGGCTCGGCATACTTCAGTTGTTGAAGGGCGGCGCCACCACGGTGATGGAGCCGTTTCGAAACACCATCCCAGGGGCACGGCATCAGGACGATGGTCGCAACCGACGGCTACAACATGGATCTGCTCGGCGAACTGAACGCCGCTTCGATGATCTCGAAGATCGCGTCCGGACGCGCCGACGTGGCAAGCGTACCTGACCTGATCGAGTCGGTCACTGCAACCGCGGCGTCATTGATCAAGCGGCCGGACCTCGGGGCGATCGCCCCGGGCGCAACTGCCGATCTCACTGTCGTCGACTTGACTCATCCGCATCTGCAACCGTTGTTCGATCCGAGGCGCGGACTGGTCGCGCTCGCGAACCGCGCCAATATTGACCAGGTTTGACGGACGCGTGCTGATCGATGCCGGCCGGTACATTCATGGGGATGAGGCCGCGATAATATCGGCCGCAACCGCAGCGATCGGCAAGATCTGGGATTCGCCGGAAGCGCACGCGGCCTTCAATGGTTGACGGCTGGTCTATCCATCCGCTTCACTGGACAGGCGGCTCTCGCCGTTTTCTTCACTGTCATGTTAGGGGTTGACGATGGCTTTCGATTTGATCCTGCGCGGCGGCCGGGTGATAGACCCCTCCCAGAAGCTCGACGCAGTCATGGATGTTGCATTCGCCAGCGGCAAGGTGGCCATGGTCGGGAGCGAGATCAAGGCGGATCCAGGAACCGACGTACGCGACGTGTCGGGCTACATCGTTTCTCCGGGGCTTATCGACCTGCACACCCACGTCTATTGGGGCGGCACCTCGCTTGGCATCGACGCCGAAGAGTTCTGTCGCACCTCCGGCGTCACGACAGCAGTCGATACCGGCAGCGCCGGCCCGGGTAATTTTGCAGGCTTTAGGAAGCATGTGATTGAGCGCAGCGAGGTCCGCATTCTCGCCTATCTGCATGTCTCGCATGCCGGCATTTATGGCTTCTCGCATCGCGTCATGGTCGGCGAGAGCGAGGAGATGCGGCTGATGAACCCGATCGACGCAGTCGCGGTGGCAGAGGCCAACCGCGACCTCGTTGTCGGCATCAAGGTGCGGGTAGGGCTCCACGCCTCCGGCACCTCGGGGATCGCGCCGCTGGATATCGCGCTCGAGGTCGCCGGGCAGGTTGGCATGCCGCTGATGGCGCATATCGATCATCCACCGCCTAGCTACGAGGAGGTGGTCGCCCGACTGCGTCCAGGCGATGTCCTTACCCATGCGTTCCGGCCGTTTCCCAATACGCCTGCCACCGCCCAGGGCACGGTGAAAAAGCTGGTGCTGGAGGCGCGCGAACGCGGCGTGTTGTTCGACATTGGCCACGGCAAAGGCTCATTTGCTTTCAGGACCGCGCGGGCGATGCTCGCCAACGGCTTTTATCCGGACACCATCTCTTCGGATGTCCATCTCCTGTGCATCGATGGCCCAGCCTTCGATCAGGTGACGACCATGTCCAAGTTCCTGTGCATGGGAATGCCGCTTCCGGATGTGATCGCGGCTTCGACCGTCAATGCCGCGATGGCGCTACGACGTCCCGAGCTTGGCAGCCTGAAGCCGGGAAGCGTTGGAGACGCCACCTTGCTCTCGGTCGCGCGAGGTAAGTTCGACTACGTCGATGTTGTCGGCGAGCATCTGATCGGCGACCGCAAGATCGTATCCGAAGGCGTCGTGATTGGCGGCCGCTGGTGGCACCCGAAACCATCGCCGAAATTCAAGCAGATCGCAGGCTAACTCGATGTCATTGCTCGAAAACCCATCCCCGTTCGTGGCCGACGATCTCAGCGGGGCGCTGGCATACCGCTTGCAAGCACAAGGGGGCTGATCGCCATCGGTTTAACTGCCCCGTTTCGCCTCAATTGGGGCAGAAGCTTCGGCCGAAGAAAACCGCCACAACAATTCGAGACTGGGAGAGCTCTATGGATCGCAGGACTCTGTTGAAAGGAATAGCCGGGGTAGGCAGCCTGGCGGCAACCGGCGGGCTTTCGATGCCGGCGCTTTCCCAAGGCGCCGCGGCGCGTACCTTGCGTTTTGTGCCCCAGGCCAATCTCGCGAATTTCGATCCGATCTGGGGGACCCAGTATGTGGTGCGCAACGCGGCCGCGATGGTATGGGATACTCTCTATGGCCTCGATGCCACGCTGCAGCCGCAGCGCCAGATGGTCGAGTCCGAGGAAGTAACCGATGACGGTCTGACCTGGACCTTTCGCCTCCGGCCGGGACTGAAATTTCATGACGGTGAGCCAGTACTGAGCAAAGACGTGGTCGCGAGCCTCGCGCGCTGGTCGGTCCGCGATCCCATGGGCCAGATGATCAAGGCGATCCAGAACGAGCTTACCGCCGTCGACGACAAGACTTTCAAATGGGTGCTGAAACAGCCTTATCCGAAGATGATGCTGGCACTGGGCAAGAACAGCACACCTTGTGCCTTCATCATGCCGGAGCGCATGGCCCAGACCGACCCATTCAAGCAGATCGCCGAATATATCGGCTCAGGCCCGATGAAGTTCGCGAAAGGCGAGTGGGTGCCCGGCGCCAAGGCGGTGTTTGAGAAGTTTTCCGATTACGTGCCGCGGCAGGAGAAGGCGTCCTGGCTCGCCGGCGGCAAGCAAATGCTGATCGACCGCATTGAATGGGTGGTGATCCCGGATCCTGCCACCGCGGCGGCCGCGTTGCAGAACGGCGAGGTCGATTGGTGGGAGAATCCGATTCCCGATCTCGTACCGGTGCTCAAGAAGAATCGCAACATCAGCGTCGACATCGCCGATCCGCTCGGCAACATCGGTGCCTTCAGGATGAACCACCTGCACCCGCCTTTCAATGACGTAAGGGCGCGACGTGCGTTGCTCACGGCGCTGAGCCAGGAGGACTACATGCGGGCGCTGGTCGGAGACGATACCGCGCTCTGGAAACCGCTGCCGGGCTTCTTCACGCCGGATACGCCGCTCTACACTGAGGAGGGCGGCGAGATCCTGAAGGGCAAGCGCGATATCGCGGCAGCGAAAAAGCTGTTGGCCGAGAGCGGCTATACAGACCAGCCGGTCACCTGCGTCGTGGCGCAAGATCAGCCGATTACCAAGGCGCAGGGCGATGTCACGGCGGACCTGCTCAAGAAGATGGGCATGAATGTCGATTTCGTCGCAACCGATTGGGGAACGGTCGGTTCGCGCCGCGCCCAGAAGACGCCGCCGGGCCAGGGAGGCTGGCAAATGTTTCATACCTGGCACGCGGGCGCCGACTGCATCAGTCCCGCCGCCTACAATGCCATTCGCGGCAATGGCGACAAGGCGTGGTTTGGCTGGCCCACCAGCACGACTGTGGAAAAGGAAGTCACGGCATGGTTCGAAGCCAAGACTCTCGATGAGGAGAAGGCTGCGGTCAAACGTCTCAACAAGGCGGCGCTCGAAGACGTGATTTATGCGCCGACCGGATTCTTCCTGAGCTACACCGCGTGGCGCAAGAACGTCTCCGGTGTGGCGAAGGGGCCCTTGCCCTTCTTCTGGGGCGTGTCGAAGACCGCATGACGGTGCGGTGAGCTCACATGATCTCGTATATTCTCCGGAGAATTGTCGCGACCATGCCCGTGATGGCGGTCGTCGCGCTGTTCGTCTTCAGTCTGCTCTATATCGCGCCGGGCGATCCGGCCGCGGTAATCGCCGGTGACCAGGCGAGTCCTGCCGACGTGGAGCGTATTCGCCAGGCCCTCGGCCTCGACCGGCCGTTTCTGATCCAGTTCGGGAGCTGGGTCTGGCGCATCCTGCATGGCGATCTCGGCACCTCGATTTTCACCAACCTGCCGGTCAGCTCGCTGATCGCGCAGCGCCTGGAGCCGACGCTCTCGCTGATGGCGATGACGCTCGTGCTGACGATTCTGATCGCCGTACCTCTCGGCGTGGTAGCGGCGTGGAAGGCAGGAACATGGCTGGATCGCACCATCATGGCGTTTGCCGTGTTCGGATTCTCGATTCCCGTCTTTGTTGTCGGATACATCCTGGCCTATGTGTTCGCGCTTCATCTCGAATGGCTTCCCGTGCAGGGTTATACGCCACTGGCCGAAGGCTTCTGGCCATGGCTGGTGAACCTGATCCTTCCCGCCGTCGCGCTCGGCTGCGTCTACATCGCGTTGATTGCGCGCATCACCCGGGCCGCCATGCTGGAAGTGCTGCAGCAGGATTATGTCCGGACCGCTCGCGCCAAGGGCTTGGGGCAGAATAGCATCCTGTTCATTCATGCGCTGAAAAACGCAGCCGTTCCGATCGTAACGGTAATCGGCATAGGTATCGCGCTTCTCATCGGCGGCGCGGTGGTGACTGAAAGCGTGTTCGCCATCCCGGGTCTTGGACGGCTGACGATCGATGCGATTCTGCGCCGCGACTATCCGGTTATCCAGGGGATCGTGCTGTTGTTCAGCTTTCTCTATGTGCTGGTCAATCTGATGGTCGACGTCACCTACACCCTGGTTGATCCGAGGATCCGCTATTGACCGTTTCGACCGCCAATACAGCGCGCCTGCCGGCGGACCTGGTTGTCGCGCCGCAACTGCCGGACCTGCTGCCGTCGGTGAAAGTCCGGCGCGGTGTCCTCGGCTTCCTGCGCAACCATCCGACGGTCGCGATCGGCTGCACTTTACTCCTCTGCCTCATATTGGTCGGGATCTTCGCGCCCTATCTCGGGACCGTTGATCCGACCGCGCTGGCTCCCGCCAAGCGTACGCGCGCGCCATCCGCAGACTTCTGGTTTGGCACCGACGCGTTGGGCCGAGACATCTATTCACGCGTTCTGTATGGGGCACGGGTCTCGCTCACCGTAGGCCTTTCGGTGGCGCTATGTGCCTCGCTCGCCGGCCTTGCTATCGGTCTCGTCTCGGGTTTCGTGCGATGGGCAGACGGCATCGTGATGCGCTTCATGGACGGGCTGATGTCGATACCGCCGATTCTGCTCGCCGTCGCGCTGATGGCGTTGACGCGCGGCAGCGTCGGCAACGTCATCCTTGCCATCACCGTCGCCGAAATCCCGCGCGTTTCACGCCTTGTGCGCGGTGTGGTGCTGTCGCTGCGCGAGCAGCCCTATGTGGACGCTGCGGTCGCCTCCGGTACGCGAACGCCGATGATCATCTTGCGCCACATCCTGCCCAACACGGTTGCGCCGATGCTGGTCCAGGCAACTTATATCTGCGCCAGCGCCATGATTGTGGAGTCCATCCTCTCCTTCATCGGGGCCGGAACGCCGCCTACCATTCCATCCTGGGGCAACATCATGGCCGAGGGCAGGGCGCTGTGGCAGGTAAAGCCGTTCATCGTGTTCTTTCCCGCCGCCTTTCTGTCTGTGACCGTGCTCGCCGTCAACCTGCTCGGCGACGGCCTGCGTGATGCTCTCGATCCGCGAATGGCTAAGGGCCTGTAGAGCATGGCGTTGCTCGACGTTCAGAACCTGCAGACACATTTCCGCACCCCGGAGGGGGTCAATCGCGCCGTTGACGGCGTCTCATTCCACGTCGATGAAGGCGAGACGCTGGCCATTGTCGGTGAATCCGGCTGCGGCAAGTCGGTCACGTCGATGTCGCTCATGCGGCTGATCCCCGAGCCTCCCGGAAAAATCGCGGGCTCTATCCGCTTCCAGGGAAAGAATCTGCTGCAGCTCTCCGAGCATGAGATGCGCGCCATCCGCGGCAACGACATCTCGATGATTTTCCAGGAGCCGATGACGAGCCTCAATCCGGTGCTGACCGTCGGCCGTCAGATCGGGGAGACGCTGCGGATGCATCAAGGGCTCGACAAGCAGGCGGCACTGGCGCGCGCCGTCGAGATGCTGGCATTGGTCGGCATCCCGGAGCCGGCGCGGCGCGTGCGCGAATACCCGCATCAGCTTTCCGGCGGCATGCGCCAGCGCGTGATGATCGCCATCGCGCTTGCCTGCAACCCAAAGCTCCTGATCGCCGACGAGCCGACCACGGCACTGGACGTAACGATCCAGGCGCAGATCCTGCAACTGATGCTGGATCTCAAGCGCCGCGTCGGTGCGGCGATCGTTCTGATCACCCATGATCTCGGCGTGGTCGCGGAAATCGCCGAGCGCGTCATGGTCATGTATGCCGGCCGCAAAGTTGAGGAGGCGCCGGTAGCTGAGCTGTTCCGCTCCCCCCGCCATCCCTATACGCAGGGCCTGCTTGGCGCGTTGCCGAGGCTCGGCTCCTCCCTTACGGGCGCAGCGCGCCGCCTCGCTGAAATCCCAGGGCAAGTGCCGAGCCTCAAGCAGCGGATCGAGGGATGCGTCTTTGTGGGGCGATGTCCTATCGCGACAGATCTCTGTCGTGAATTCGCGCCGGGTCTGGAGGAGAAGACGCCCCGCCACTTCACTGCTTGCCATTACGCGTCTAAAGGAGCGGCTGCCGCATGAGTGCGCTGCTCCAGGTCAACGACCTCAAGAAGCATTTTCCGGTCCGTGGCGGGCTGTTCAGCCGCACAACCAATTGGGTCTATGCCGTGGACGGCGTGTCCTTCGAAGTCGAGCGCGGCGAAACCCTGTCGCTCGTAGGCGAGTCCGGCTGCGGCAAGTCGACGGTCGGCCGGGCCATCCTGCGACTGTTCGATATCACGGCGGGTCAGGTGGTGCTGGACGGCCAGCGGATCGACGATCTCTCACCCGGAGCGCTGCGCAGCATGCGCCGCCGCGTGCAGGTGGTATTCCAGGATCCGTTCTCCAGTCTCAATCCGCGGATGCGCGTGCGCGATATCCTGGCCGAGCCAATCCGCAATTTCGGCCTCGCCAAATCTTCCGCCGAACTCGAGGCACGCGTTGCGGCGCTGATGGATACCGTGCGCCTGCCGCATGATGCGTTAAACCGCCGACCGCACGAATTCTCAGGCGGTCAACGCCAGCGGATCGGCATCGCCCGTGCACTCGCCGCGGAACCCGAACTGATCGTTTGCGATGAGGCAGTTTCGGCGCTCGACGTTTCAGTCAAGGCGCAGATCATCAATTTGCTGCAGGACTTGCAGCAGGAGTTCGGCCTCGCGTTGCTCTTCATCAGCCACGACCTCGCTATCGTCGAACATATGACGCGCCGTGTCGCAGTCATGTATCTCGGCAAGATCGTTGAGATGGCGCCCAGACGGCAGATCTTCACGGCACCGAAGCATCCCTACACCAAGGCGTTGCTCTCGGCGGTACCGCTGCCGGAGCCCGGCGCCGACCGCAATCCCATTATTCTCAAAGGCGACGTGCCGAGCCCGATCAATCCACCCAGCGGATGCCGCTTCCATACCCGCTGCCCATTCGTGTTCGCTCGCTGCCGCACAGAGGAGCCGATGCTTCGGTCGGCCGGAGACGGCGAGTGGGTGGCGTGTCATCTCGAATCGCTGCCGGAAGTGCCGGGCCCGCTTGGTGATCCAAGGGTGAGGCGGAATTGACTCCCAGCGAACGGAAAATTCTAATGATCAAGTTCGACTAAGACCGACTGTGAAAGTCGTCAATCTCGATCTGCCTGGTTCCGCGTTCAACGCAGATTCACTCACAAGCCTTCGACCCGAGCGAAGGCGATATCGTGTTTGACGGCCAATCGATCAGCCATGTCCCGGCACGGGATTTTCGCCGCTCGCCGTTCCGCAAGGACATCCAGATGGTTTTCCAGGACCCGAACAAAAGTCTAAATCCGCGCTTCACCGCCTTTGACTGCATTGCCCATCCGCTGAAGCGGCTTGGAGGTCTGCGGGAGGACGATGCCCTGCGGCAGCGGGTGGAAGAATGCGCGCAGCGGGTGGGACTGCCGTTGGACCTGCTGCCGCGCTTCCCACACCAGCTCTCGGGTGGCCAGAAGGCTCGCGTCGGTATCGCCCGTGCCATCGCCTGTCGGCCGCGCCTCCTGGTGTTGGACGAACCGACGGCCGCGCTCGATGTCTCCGCGCAGGCGGTGGTGCTGCAGCTCCTCGACCGGTTGCGGCGCGAGGACAATCTGGCCTTGCTGTTCGTCAGCCATGACCTGAACGTCGTTCGCATGATCTGCGAGCGCACGATCGTACTGCGCAATGGCGCGATCGTCGAGCAGGGGGAAGTCGGGCGCTGTTCGACAATCCGAAGACCGACTACACGCGCGAGCTCGTCTAAGCGATCCCCCACATTAAAATCGATACAAGGCTCGCCGCCGGAGCGTCTTAGCACATCTGGAGTGCTAACCTCCGATCCGCAGCGCGCAACGTCGGGAAACGATCAGGCGATATCGAGTTCGCCATTTTGGCTGAGCCGGCGGAGCGGGTCGAGATGCGTTGACTAAGTGCTGGCCGCTAACGTTCTAATTAGGCCTGATGAATCTGCGGGCGATGTATTGGACCGCCACGCGACGTGCCGGTCAGAGCGAACAACAATCAGCTTGTAATCCAGCTCAGATGGTTCTCCAATGTCGAGAAGCGCAAGCGGCACGTTGTGCGCCTCCGCGCTTTTCAATAGGGGAGTCACCTCCACCTTGGGATCCGATCGGAGCAGCGTGTAGTAAGGACCCAACCTGTCGTAGACAGACTCGCCCTCCGATAGCCAGAAATGCGGCAGTCGGGCCCCGGGCACCGTCGAGGGGGTGAAGCTTCCCATCGTGTATTCCGGCGCTGTTGCGCCGTCATATGCGATGATGGGGGAGTTGGCGTAGAAATATCCGAAGTTCAGGCCAGCGCAGCAGTATTGTTGAACATTGAGCTCGTACGCGGCCTTGCCCAGGGCTTCCCTGAGTTGGTCGCCCCGCTGCCCGCTTGCCTCAATGTCATCCGGTACGGCACTTCTTTGCTCAAACATCGCGTGCGCGTGGTTCATGGCGAAGTAAGACACTTGAGCCGTGATAGGCATGCGTTCGGCCTCGTAGGCGTCGAGTATTGCATCGCTGGCCCACCCCTTCAGATGCGCGGCAAGAAGCCACGCCAGGTTCTCGGCGTCCGCGATTCCAGCGTTCATGCCATAACCTGCATAGGGTACCCAGATGTGACCGGCGTCGCCGCATATGAAGGCGCGACCTTGCCGGAATCGATCCGCGACCAATCTTCGCCCGATCCAATCCTCCTTTTTGAGTACCGTGTACTGAAAGTCCGGGCCCACGCCCAAAATGCGACGTATGGATGCGTGCCGATCCACACTGTCGAAGTCAGTTTCGTCAGGCTTGAGATAGTTATGAACGAGCCAGCGCTCCTTGCCGTCGATCGCATACACGTTTCCGCTGCGCCTTGGGTTGAGTGAAAACATTGCCCAAGCCGGCGGCACCGTCATCCTTCCGATAAGATCTGGCGCCTCTATGTACGTAGACTGAACGCGTTGAACGACCGGGTCGCCTTTGAACGTGGCGCCAATCTGCTTACGCACCACGGAACTGCCACCGTCACATCCAACGAGGAACTTTGCGCGGAATTGCCGCTCGTCGCCAGATAACGATGTAGCAAACGCAGTTATACCGGATTGATCTTCCCTGAATTCTGAATAGGTAGTTTCACTGAAAATAGTGATGCCATCCGTGCTAGCTGCCCGCTGAAACAGGATGGGCTCAAGGAATATCTGATTGATGCGGTGTGGCGGTTCGGGAGTAGGCCACCAACCATCAGGTCCGGATTTGTCGGAGTAGCGGTACTTCCTGGCGGGGATCTTGATTCTTGCGATCTCGATGCCGAGCGTCGTTGTACGATAACTGACATCATTGGGATAGTCCTCCGGCAATCCGGCATTTCGCAAATCCTGCGAAACTTTGAGGCGCCGAAAGATCTCCATGGAGCGGGCGGAGACGTGATTGCATTTCACGCTCGGCGGTTCGCCAGCGGGGCGTCTCTCGAGGATCGCGACGTCAATCCCGCGGGAAGCCAAATCGAGCGCCAGCGTGAGTCCGACTGGACCGGCCCCCACGATAAGTACATCAAACGATGCGGCTTCAGCCAGCATGAGGGGACTACCTATTGGCAAAGGGCGGGGGGACCAGGCGAAGCAGATGCCAGGGACTCGGCATGGGGCCGACTTTGGCCTCGATCAAGATCGGTCCGGGATCTGAAGGGCGTGCGACAAGGAGGCGCTCCAGATCGGCTGGCCCTTCAGCAAGCTTGTACGGAATGTCGAAGGCGGCGGCGAGCCGGTCATATCTGGGATTGTATAGCTGAACGCCGAATTCTTCTCCGAACTGATCTTGCTGCATCTTGCGCACATTTCCGAAGTGACCATCGTTGAAGACCACAATCGTCACGTTGAGATCGTACTTCCTCGCGGTCGACAGCTCCTGTAGTCCCCAGCCAAACCCGCCATCGCCATCGATGCTCACGACCATGCGCTTGGGATTTGCAGCGGCGACCCCGAGAGCGGTCGGAAATCCGTATCCAAGCGTGCCTTGATAGCCGGGTGTAAGGAAGGTGCGCGGCTGATAAACCGGATAGGCCAGCCGCGCGAAATAACCAACTTGCGTGAGTTCGTTCACCAACACTCCATCATCGGGAATTCCCGCTCTGAGAGCCCGAACCCAGGCCCCCTGGGGTTCGATCCCGAGCATCTGCTCACGTGCGGAAGCCCTTAGCTTGCCAAAGTCGACGTTGGAAGCGTGGCGTTTTGAGCAGCCCGCATCGAGTGCGGCAAGCGCCGCCCGACAGTCGGCCTTTATCGCGATATCCGCCCGTCGCGGCGCTCCGAACGCGTTTTCGTCGAGGTTGATGAAAATGTAGGTCTTGTCATCGGGCGGCCAAGCCGGCTTGCCCATCGCAGTATCGACAAAGCGGCTGCCAACGATGAGGACTACGTCGGCTAGAGCAAAGAGTTCGCGGCCTTCAAGCGTGTTGAATGCCAGGGGATGCCGGTCAGATACGGCGCCCTTGCCGTTCTCGCCCATCACGATCGGCATTTGAAGTTTTTCAGCGAGGGCCTGCAGTTCGAGGGAGGCGCCCGCTGCGATCGCGCCACCCCCCACATACAGTACAGGAAAGCTGCAAGTCGAAAGCGCCTCGGCGGCGCGTTCGATCTCCGCAAACGGAACAGAATCTGTCTCGGTCGGTTCCGCAGGATCGACCAGCGATATATCGGCAGTTGTGCTCAAAAGATCCTGCGAGATCTCGATCCCGACTGGCTGAGGGAGTCCATTCTTTAGTTGCTGAAATGCTTGCCTGACCAGGTTGGGGATATCCTCGGCGCGGGATGCACGTCCGGTCCACTTGGTCACCGTGCCTAATATTTTCGATTGGCTGCGAACCTCATGAAGCAGCCCAAGTCCCTTCCCGACCGCCGACGAATGGA
The DNA here is from genome assembly GCF_013114835.1 of Bradyrhizobium archetypum. Classification (GTDB taxonomy): domain Bacteria; phylum Pseudomonadota; class Alphaproteobacteria; order Rhizobiales; family Xanthobacteraceae; genus Bradyrhizobium; species Bradyrhizobium archetypum. The sequence goes on from NZ_JAAVLW010000002.1 coordinate 415,982, forward strand.
TGTCGCCGGCGATGCAGAGTACGCGTGAATTGCAGGCATAGGCGGTGGCGAGCCCCGCCATTGCGTTTAGAATGCCGGGGCCCGGTACCACCATACAAACGCCGATACCGTTCGTTGAACGAGCATAACCGTCGGCCATATACGAGGCCGCTTGCTCGTGTTTCGTCACAAGGTAGCGAATTCTGTCCTGCATCTTGCGCAGCCCATCGACAGCCCAGTCGAGCTGAACGCCCGGCACACCAAAGATTTCAGTGACACCCTGCAACGCGAGTTGACGCGCAAGAGCGTCTCCGCCGGTCTGTTCCATTCAATCGACTCCAGTACCCTTCGACAAACGTCGAGGACGTTATGTTGCCATGAGACAGATGTCCACTCTCCGAACATTGAACGGAATGGCGGCAAGGCCTCGAAGGAAATCGCATGGACACGTTGAGCACACTGAAGGCGACCTCACTCGGCCCGGTCTCCTCATCTCCGCCCCCCAATCGTGAATACGGCGACCATCGATTTCAGGGAGTGGTGCCGAGGAAACGCTGTCGGTCTGGCGCAAGGACAACTCGGGCGTTGATATCAGGCATCTCTTCATTGGCGGGGAGGGGATTCTCGGCATCGTAGCGGCGGCCTCACTTGAAGCTTCACCCGGCGGACATTGAGAGCCGCTCCGCGGTCCTTGCGGTGCAGTCCTTGCAATCCGCCGGCGAGTGCGCAGACCTCGCGATCGAGCTTGCGGACGGGCGCTTATCGGCGATCGAACTGCTTCCCCGAATGGGGATTGATCGGGTCTGCCGGCAGATTCTCGGCTCAGTGCCTCCAATCAGGCTCGATCGCGAATGGTACGTACTCGTGCGCCTGGCCGGCCAGGACGACCCGTCCGAAAAATTGGAAGCCGTCATTTCTCGCGGGCCGGAGCAAGATTTGGTCAGCGATGCAATCATAGCTCAGTCGTCTTCGCAGGAGGCGAAGCTCTGGCTCATTCGCGATTCCTTTCCGAGTTCCACCGCCATCTCGGGCTTGCATTGAGCCGTTCCTTCGAACGCTGCCGGGCTACTTGACCCGCTTCTTTGGCGCCACTAGAATTGAACACAATGTCCACCAGATGGACAACTTAGGAGAGCGCGAGGACGTGGGATGATGGCGCTGGGTCCATTGGAAACTTGTCGCGATGACTTCGCTCGAACGCTATTCAGCTTGGCATGGCGGTCGTCGTTGCGGCGAACCCTCATGGGTCTGTTGGCGACCCTGTTCACTGTTCTGGCCAGCTCGCAGGGCATGGCGCAGGAGTCGCGGCGATCCGTCACCATCGTTGTGCCGTTTTCGCCCGGAACCGGCCCCGACATCATCGCGCGAATAATTGCTGAAAAGCTCCAGCCGAAGCTCGGTCAGGCCGTTATCGTCGACAACAAGACGGGCGCGAGCGGCGGCATTGGATCGCAAATGGTCACGCGCGCTACGCCGGATGGTCATACGCTGGTCATGACTGCTGACCCGCCGTTCACGGCCAATATCAGCCTAACGAAACCGGTGATCTATGACCCCGTTAAGGGCTTCACGCCCATCATTGAAGCCGCGGTCGGGACGCTTGCTCTCGTCGTTCATCCATCTGTGCCGGCAAATTCAATCAAGGAGCTGGTTGCGTACGCGAGGAGTCGTCCTGGAGAGATCAACTATGCTTCGCCTGGAGTCGGCACACCGCACCATCTCGCGATGGAATTCTTCAAGCTCACGGCAAAGATAGATTTGATGCACGTGCCGTTTCGAGACTCTGCCGGCGCGATCTCCAATCTTGTTGGCGGCCATATCAGCGCGATGTTCTTGCCGGTTCACGTGGCGCTTCCGCTAGCGTCGGACAAGATAAGGATTCTTGCCGTGGCGACGAAAGCGCGAGCGCCTCAGCTTCCGGATCAACCCACGTTGGACGAGCTCGGGTTCTCCGGCTTTGATGCGGATATCCGCTACGGAGTTCTCGGGCCCCCGGACATGCCGCCTGCCGTCGTCGCCCGCTACAATTCGGAGATCGGCGAAATTCTTCGGTCCCCCGATGTGGCGGAGAGATTGGCAAAACAGGGATTGAGGCCCGTTGCTGAAACGCCGGAGAAATATGCGGGCAACATTGTTCAGGACCTCGCGAAGTGGAGCCGTGTCGTCACGGACGCCAAGCTCTCGACGGACTAGCCTCGTTCTGCCGGCTAAGCTCGATAGTGCCGATCCCATTCGACCAACTACGTGGAGAACACGATCATGCCCCCGAACAGCCGTTTTGATGATCCGGATAAGCTCGTTGATACGGATAGGGGCTTCGTCAGCCGCGAAATCTTCGTTGATCCCGATCTCTACAAGGAGGAATTGGAGAAAGTCTTCACGCGTGCCTGGCTGTTCATCGGACACGAGAGCCTCATCCCAAAACCCGGCGACTTCTACACAACCCGGATGGGCGAGGAGTCGGTGATCCTGTGCCGGGACAAGCAGGGCATCGTGCACGCGTTTCTCAATTCATGCCGTCATCGCGGCATGAAAGTGTGCCGCTACGAGTCCGGGAATACCTCGCTCTTTACCTGCCCATATCACAGTTGGACATACACAACGGATGGCAAGCTTCAGGGTGTGCCGCATTTTAGAACCCTCTACGAGGGGCTTGATCGAGAGGCAAATTCGCTCGTCTCGGTTGCCAAGCTCGCAATCTACAAGGGAACGATCTGGGCTACCTGGGACAAGGATGCTCCCGATTTCATCACCTATCTCGGCGACGCGAAGATTCATCTCGACCAGGCGCTTGATTGCCGTGACGGCCGGAGCGGGGGTTCGGAGGTGGTCGGCGTACACAAGTGGATTTTCCCGGCGAACTGGAAGTTCGCCGCGGAGAACTTCCTCGGCGATACCTACCACAACCCGAGTCACCGCTCGGTCGATCTGATCGGCATTGGGCCGAGCGCCGCGGCAGGAAAGAAGGGGCGCCGTGACGACGAGCTGGAAAAAGCGCAGCACGTTTGGATCAGCTTTCCGGAAGGACATGGCGTTCACAGCGCGATTCAGCCTGAGGAGAATGAGTATATCGAATCGTTTCTCGATAACCCGGTGCTGGAGCAATATTTCCGTCACTGCTTCGAGGAGCGGAAACGGCGGCTAGGAGAGCAGGCGAGGCTGTTGCCATTCGTCGGCACGATTTTCCCCAACACGTCCTATCATGGGCGTCAGCCTCGAGGGCTTTGTGCGTGGCACCCGCACAGCCCGACCTCCACCGAGGGGTGGCGGTTCTTCCTGGTCGACGCTGATGCGCCGCAGGAGGCCAAGGACTATCTGCGTCGCTACTACATGCGCTACTCGGGTCCGGCCGGAATGACCGAGCAGGACGACATGGAGAACTGGCTCTATGCCACCGCTGCCAGCATGGGGACGGTCGCTCGCCGCTATCCGTTCAACTATCAGCAGTCGCTTGGCGCCTGGACGAAAGATCATGCTCTCGGTGGCACTGTCAGTCTCCAGATTACCGAGGAGATTGCGCGCGGCTACTACGCGCGCTGGAAGTCGTACCTGAGAGGGGCCGCTTGGGATGAACTCCTTGGTGTTGGTGGAAACTTACCTCAGAGGGCAGCCGAGTGAATCCATCGCGCGTAGTCATCGTGACGGGCGGGACCTTCGGGATTGGCCGCGACATCACTCTCAGTCTTGCAGCACGCGGGCATTCGGTGGTGGCGTTCGGTCTTGAGACAGCACAGGTTTCAAGCACCGCTGCCAATGCTATTCCGAGCTTGAAGGCTGAACTCGAACAGCGCGGTCTGCAGGCCGTCCTGATGGAGGCAGACGTTTCCAGGGCAGAGGATGTCACCCGGGTCGTCGATAAAGCACTGGAGAAGCACGGTCGAATCGACGCGCTCGTGAACAATGCCGCAATTGGCCCGCTCGGCACCGTGCTCGACACCGACGAGGCCTTGTTCGATCGCATTATGGCCGTGAACTTGAAGGGGCCGTATCTATGCAGCCGCGCGGTGCTTCCGCACATGGTCAAGGCCGGCGGTGGTGCAATCATCAACGTAGGCTCGGGCGCCGGCTGGGGAAAGCCAAACATGGCAGTTTACAGCGCGAGCAAGGGCGGGCTCGTTGCGCTCGGGGCAGCGACTGCCTACGATTTCTTGCACCATCGTGTTCGCGTCAACACGGTAGTGCCTGGCGGCGGCGGCATTGTAACCGGAATGAGTCTCGGTCGGGTGGGCGGCGATCCGTCGCGGTTCGGTCAGGGCGCGCCCGGCACCGCAGCCGGCCGTTCCGTGAATGGGGAAGACGTCGCCAACGTTGTTGCCTTCCTGATATCGCCGGAGGCGGAGACGATCTCCGGAACAATCATCGACGTGGGTTGCTTTGCCCATCAGGGCGGCCCCGTACCAGCGAAGTCCGCGACCCATACCGTCTAGGCCCTCAAGGAGAACAGCATGGCCGCCGTGCTTGAAACCAACGCCCCGTCGCCGACCGGATCCGCCGAACTTCCGCGCAACGATGCTTACTATCGGCTCAGGGCGGATATCGAAGAATTCCTCTATGCGGAAGCTGAACTGCTCGATGAGCGCCGGTTTCGCGACTGGCTCAATCTCCTTACGGACGACATTTCCTATTTCATGCCGATCCGCCGCAACGTCAAATTCGGGCAGCATGGCGAGCGAGAGAATACCCGCACAGGAATCGGGATTAGCTGGTTTGATGAGGACAAGTGGACGCTGACGAAACGAGTTGACCAGATCCTGACCGGCGTTCACTTCGCCGAGGAGCCGCTGTCGCGTGTCTGCCATATGGTGAGTAACGTCCAGATCAAGAAAGTCTTGCCATCCCTGGGCGATCCGCGTGAGATCGAAACGCGGTGCTGTTTCATGATCTATCAGAACCGAGTCGAGTACGAGACATATATGTTCGTCGGGAAGCGCACAGATGTGCTTCGCATGACGGATGACGGCTGGAAGATTGCGCGGCGCGAGATCATCCTTGACCAGAATGTCCTCCTTGCAAAGAACCTGTCGGTGTTTTTCTAAGGGGCGGCAATGATCAATGTGCTGACCCTCAGACCTGGCGACCGCCTTTTGCTTGAAGATGGAACGATCGCTGAGGTTCTCGAGAACATGGAAGACGGCATGTGGATTCAGGTCCGCTACCTCGAGGTGCCGCGGAATCCTGCAGAGGTGGGCGCCATTGAGCTCTGCCACGCGCAGGATATTGCAAAGCTTTTGAATGTGACCTGAAAATGTCGAGGGCTGTGGGATCGACCTATGCTGCGTTTCGATTACCTGCCAAGTGACTTCCACCCGCTGTTCCTGTTTTTGGGTGAGAGCGAAGACCTGACTGCGTTAGCTGGTCTCCTTCGTATGTTTGCCGAGAGGCAGAAACCTCTCAACATCGGTGAGCAACTGCCGGCTGCCCGTTCGAAAGCGAAATTGACTCTTGTTCCGGAACAAGGAAGCACCGGCAACTACGGACTAAGGCCCGATGGGCCGGGCAGTTTCCGCTGGGGCCTCAATGCTTGGCAGGCTGAAGAGATCGCCCGACGTATTGAGCTTCTTGCCGCCGCCAACAACAAATCGGGATCCGAGATCATCGAATTGGGCGCGGAAGATGAGATTCCCGTCAAGATTTCTCTTGGGGAGTTCACGGACGACTTTCTAGTTCGACGATTCTAGCTCGTTAGCTTGATGTTCGCAGCGAGTTATCTATGGCTGCTGGCGAACCTTGCGGGGACTTTCAATCGCAGATGCTGCGATCCCAGAGCGTTTTGGTCTGTATCCGAGCTGAGTTGAAAGCGTGCCGGCCGCATCCACAACTAACCTGGCAATCTTCGGAACGTCAGCGTCGTTCACGCGTGCGGTCGGCCCGAAAACGCCAATCGATCCGGTGACCTCGCCGTTGTGATTGAAAAAGGGAGCGGCGACCGCGACCGCGCCAAGAATGACTTCGCTTCGGCTCGTTGCGTATCCTTGGGCGCGAATGGCCTTCAGCGCGCTGACGAACTCACTTTGCCGGGCCTTGCTGAGCGCCTTGCAGATCGTTGCGGTCTGCCTATCCTCGTCAAGAAAGGCAAGGATGGCCTTGCCGGTTGCCCCGACGACCAGGCCGCCTCTATCTCCAATGCCGCGTGCAATATGCAAGACATGATGGCTCTCTAGCTCGAGAACGCAGATCCGATGGTCGTCCTGCAGAACAAACAGCGCGGCGGTTTCGCCGGTTTTTTCGCGAAGGCTCGCGACGATTGGTCTTGCCACGTCGATGAGCTTGATTCCAGATAGCCACGCATGGGCGAGGTGCATCACGCCATGGCCGAGTCTGAAGCGTTGAGGATCGCCTTCGGCAGTGATCAGCCCCGTGCCTGCGAGGGTTTGCAGTAGCCGGTAGAGGGTCGGTCGACTCAGTCCCACGAGACGCTGGATTTCGAGAACGCTCATCACGGGCGTTTCGGCCGTAAAGCACTGCAAAACCGCGATGGCTCGATCGACAGCCCTGACTGTCGACAGGGATTCGCCGCCGCCGGACTTCTCCGCGCGGCGGCGTTCACGAACTGCACTGTTCGCGTCGGAAGATGAGGCGGCTTTTCCGGGCTTACGTTTCACGGACGGTCACGAACTGATGGATGTTCCTTGTACCGGCCGTCTCAGCGCCGGTCAAACCGCCGGATGTATTTCCGCAGGCGTGTCTTGGGATCGATGCCGCCGCGGGCGGCAAGCTCTCGAACGAACCGTTTTCGAAAGGTTCCTCCCAGCAGGGTTGGACCATCTTGACGGTCCGCAACCGACCCTCTAGCCTTCACAATGAACACGATGTCCATCCAATGGACACATCCGGCGCAAGGCCGGCCATCAAAGAAACGACAGGGAGAGAAACGGATGAGCGCGATCTCGCGTCGGACGGTTTTGCTAACCGGCTTGCTTGCTCCGACGATTGCCTATGGTCAGCATTTTCCCTCTCGTCCTGTCACGATCATCACGCCGTTCGCTCCCGGCGCGTCCAGTGATGGGGTGGCGCGTATCATGGGCGAAAAGCTCGCACAGCTTCTTGGGCAGCCTTTTGTTGTTGAGAATCGGCCTGGAGCAGGGGGAACCACGGGACTAATCGCTTTGGCGCGGTCGAGTGCCGACGGTCATACAATTGGAATCGGGGCGACGGGTGCGCTCGTTATCAATCCCCATGTACCCGAAGCTAGCGCGAACTTCGAACCTCTTCGCGAGCTAACGCCAATCGCAAAGCTCGTCGATATTCCCCTGGTGCTGGTTGCCAATCCGGGCGCCGGCGTGAGATCGCTCAAGGAACTGATCGATCGCTCACAACAAAAGACGGACGGGTTTTCCTACGGCTCGACGGGCGTGAACTCCTCGCAGCATCTTGCGATCGAGCTTGTTAAGAAAGCAACCAAAGCAAACCTTGTTCATGTGCCTTATCGCGGGAGTGCTCCCGCCATGACCGACGTTCTCGGCGGCCAAATCCCGCTGTGCTCCGTCGACCTAACCTCGGCGCATCCGCATATCAAGGCGGGAAAAGTTGTGCCGCTTGCGATCATGTCGGCCCGGCGGGTTGATTTTGTCCCCGATATTCCAACGTTCGCAGAACAGGGTGTGCCGAACGTCGAAGTCTCAGCTTGGCTTGGCATGCTTGGGCCGGCGGGCATTCCGAACGATATCGTCGTGCGGGTGTCTGAACATATCAAGACCTCACTCGCTGATTCCATGGTGCGTGAGCGGGTGCGGCAGATTTCTTGCGTCGATGCCTATCTCGACTCGTCGGATTTCTCGGCGTTTCTCCAGAGCCAGTCAGCCAAGATGCGCGATCTGGTCCGTTCGGGCTGAAACGACAGGCGCGAATAACTGAGAAGCCGGTTCTGCCAGCAAACTGACCGCAGCCGACCATTCGCATGGCGGTCGCTGGTCAACACTTGGAGAGCACCATGAATGGATGTCGTCGCATCTGGGCGCTGCTGCGCCTCGTAACAGTAGCCGTCGCCTTTTCGCCGTTGATTGCCAGTGCTCAGCCGCAGGCGTCCTCCGGTTATCCAAACCGGCCGGTTCGCCTCGTCGTTGGTTTTGCGCCCGGCGGCAGCAACGACATCTTGGCGCGGGTGCTGGCGGAGAAATTGCACAAAGCCCTTGGCCAACCAGTGATCGTGGAGAATAAGCCAGGAGCGGGCGGGGCCACTGCGGCAAGCTTCGTCAAGAGCCAGGAGCCGGACGGATACACGCTGATGGTCGGCGCGAGCGGCGCGATGGTCGTAGGACCAGCCGTCTCGGCGCAAACGCCCTATGACACCAAACGCGATTTCGAGCCGATCAGCATACTGGCGACTTTCCCCCTCGTGTTGGTCGTCTCGGCGGATGCGTCGTTCAAGTCGCTGCCTGAATTCATCGAATGGACGAAGAAAAATTCGTCCAGCGCAAATTACGCAAGCGCCTCCCCAACATTTACGCTCGCCTTTGAACTCCTGAAACTCAAGACCGGCGCTACGCTGCAGCGCGTTTCATACCGAGGCACCAATGATGCGGTGGTAGCGGTTCTGTCCAAGCAGGTGACCGCGGCGATGACGGACACCCTGCCTGCCATGCCGCTAATTAAAGACGGTAAGCTTCGTGCCTTGGCGGTGACAGCGTCAGCCAGATTGCCGCAGCTACCAGATGTCCCGACGGTCGCAGAAGCGGATGTTGCCGGTGCCGAAGCCATCTTTTGGTCGGGCCTGTTCGCCCCCAAAGGCACGCCGAAGGACATCACGGCTCGCCTTGAAGCCGAAGTGCACAAAGTGATGCAGGACGACGAGGTGCGCCAACGTCTGCGAACCGTCGCCACGGAGGCGGCAAGCAGCACATCGCAGGAGTTCGCCGCGAGGATCACGTCGGAGCTAGAATCGTGGAACGCTGTCGCCAAATCGGCGAATGTTCAGCTCGATCAATGATGACTGCCGTAGGGCTTTGGAAGGAAGTTCCCCTTCAGTATGACACCATGACCTCGAGCAACGCTTGCAGCCGAGAGGTCCGCACCTGTTCGAGCGCACGTTCCAGCGCGCCGGGCAATTCTTCGCCTTGCTCGACCCGCTCGGCGTATGCGCCGTGCGCGCGCGCAATGCCGCAACAGTCGGGAGACGGTTCTAGCGACGTAAGCGGCATCTTGTTCGCCTGAGCGGCCGCACCGTCCGGATACATGCCGACTGTAGCGCGCCGGACGGCGTTCCAGATGCCGTTATTGAACACGATGGTGAGGACGGGCAAGCGGTGTGCCGATGCCATATGATGGCAGGCGACCGGGTTCGAGAATATGTATGACCCATCGCCCACGCAGGCAATGACTTCGCTGATCGGATCAGCAAGCTGCGCGCCGAGGGCGGCCGGCAGCGCCCATCCAAGGCCACCCGCTTGTGGAACGGTAAAAAGGGTTCGAGGCTTCTCGAACGTCATCGCGGCAGGCTCGCACGCCAGCTCGGAAAATACGACCGCTGAAGGAGCTTTGGCTTGCGAAATGCAGTGGCTCACCCAGGCTGGACTCATTGGCGAGCCGCTACCTGCCTCAATCCGGCTTCGAATCTGCTGCCGGATGGCGTCGCGGCGAGCATGGACACCACGACGCCTTTCGCTGATCTGCGCCCTGTCCAGGTCCTTGTGCGTGGCCAGCGCCTCGTCGAGGGCCCTTACCGCCTCTGCGGGGCTGCCCGTCAGCAAGACATCGAAAGGGTAACCCCGCATTGGAACGCGGGAAAACAGCGGATCGGAGCCGATCGCGATGGCTTTACAGCCCGAGGGCGGCGCCACCTGATCGGGAATCCACGGCACCATCGAGTCCATCACCAGCACGACGTCGGCTCCGCGCAGCCAGTCAGTCGGATCCCGGCCAAGGTGCATGGGATGGCTGGTCGAAAGCGAGTTACGCGTTGCCCAGAATTCGCACGTCGGCAAGGCATATCGATCCACAAATTCTGATAGCGGCTCGAAGTCGCCGGAACCGGTGCCTCGCTGCGCAATGACGAGAGGAAACTTCGCGTTCGCAAGCAGTTCTGCGGCTTTCTCGATAGCGTCCTTGAGCGGCCGGCCTAACTCTGCGGCAACAGGCTTGCGGGTTCGAACATCGGAAGTAGAGACCTCCGCCAGTGCTTCCCTCGGGAGGCTGAGATATACCGGGCCCGGCGGATCGCTGGTAGCCAGTGAAACGGCGCGTGAAACGACATCAATGGCTTGGTCTCCGTAGCGCAGCTCATAGTCCCACTTGACGATCTCCCTCACCATCGCGGCCTGGTCGCGCATTTCCTGCCCCCAGTGGATCGGGGTTGTGCGGCTGCCGGCCCGTCCTGTCTCCGTGATCGGTGTCCGTCCTGAGCAGACGATGACCGGGACGTTATCTGACGCGGCGTTGATGATTCCCATGGTCGCATTCGCAAGACCAACGTTGACGTGAACCATGACGGCTTGGAGGCGACCTGTGACGAGATAGAAGCCATGCGCCATACCCATGGCAACAGCTTCGTGCGACACGAGAAGTGGTGTGGGAAACGACAATTGTGTCGTCGACGCACGGGCAAAGGCTTCGATGATGGGCGGAAAATCTGTCCCCGCGTTCGAGAACAGATACTCGACCCCGCTTGCTTTCAATTGCGAAAGGAATGCCTCGGCACCCGATAGAAAGTCGGATCCGCTTTCTCGGTCGGCTTTTCTGTCAGCGCCTGACCCAAGCGAATGTTGTGTGCGTTCCGCATCCATCCCATCGCTCCCTTGGTATCGATCGAACGCGCCGCGCTTTCGCCGTCGGAAAGAACTGGACGGGGTCCGATACGGGTTCACGCCACTTCGGCTTGACTGGATGACGACGTCCGCATAGTGGACATTAAGCTCATGTTTTAGCAGATTGAGGAGCCGGTCGCATGGTGTCAAGCGGTAAGGGTCCCTTACAAAGCGATGGGGAGTACATTGAGCGATTACCACCGAAGAACCGTCGAATGACGGCTGTCGCCGACAATCGTCTGCAGCAACGCCTAAGGTTTCACCGATGAGCAACGAGCCTGTTGTTATTATTGGTGGCGGTCCCGTCGGAATGGGACTCGGCATCGAGCTTGGTCAGAGAGGCATCAAATGCATCGTCGTCGAGCGCTACAAGCAGCCGCAACGCATTCCGAAGGGTCAAAATCTTACGCAGCGCACCATGGAGCATTTCCACTTCTGGGGTAGCGAGGATCAGCTCCGGGCTGCCCGAACAATTCCGCGTGAATACGGAATCGGCGGGCTGACTGCCTACAAAACACTTCTCGGCCAATATTCGTATGATTGGATGCAGCGAGAACTCGTCCGGCCGTTCTACTTCACTGATAATGAGAGGTTGCCACAATACGCTACGGAAGCCGTTCTGCGCCGGCGCGCCAGCGAGATACCCGCAATCCAGACCCTGTACGGTTGGACCGCCGAAAGCGTCGCCCAGGATAGCGGCGGCGTCGATGTCGTGGTCGCCGAGCGAGAAGGAGGCGAACGCCGGACACTAAGGGCTGACTACGTGGTTGGTTGCGACGGCAGCCGTTCGCTTGTCAGAGAACATGCGGGTATCAGTCAAACCCGCTCAGAGCATGACAGGCTCATGGTGCTTCTGGTCTTCAAGTCGCACGATCTGCACCGACTATTGGAGCGCTACCCCGGCAAGTCCTACTACAGCGTTCTCGATCCCGAGCTCAAGGGTTACTGGAAGTTCTTCGGACGTGTCGATCTGGGAACCACCTGGTTCTTCCACGCGCCCGTGCCGTCAGGCACGACGAAAGACAACTTCAATTTTCGCGAATACCTCCATTCCGCCGTCGGCGCCGAATTTGAGGTCGAGTTCGAGCACATCGGCTTTTGGGAGCTGCGGATTGCCATCGCAGATTCCTATCGGAAGGGGCGGATTTTCATCGCGGGCGATGCGGCTCACAGCCACCCGCCCTACGGCGGCTATGGGGTCAATACTGGCCTGGAAGACGCGAGGAACCTCGGCTGGAAGCTCGCTGCCGTGTTTGAGGGATGGGGCGGAGAAAAACTTCTTGATTCCTACGATGAAGAGAGAAGGCCGGTCTTCGAGTCGACGGCGCGGGATTTCATCGAGAAAGCTATTGAGACGGACAGGTCCTTCCTGGCGGAGTACAGTCCGGAGCTGAACAAGGACACATTTGAACGAATGTGGGACGCGCGCCGCTCGGGTGCCGCCTCCGAAGTCAACGCATTCGAGCCAAATTACGAGGGCTCGCCGATCGTATGGGGTCTCACTGACGCCGATTGCAGCGCGATCGGCGCACATACATTCAGGGCGCGGGCCGGGCATCATCTGGCTCCCGCATCATTGTCGAGCGGGCGCAATGTCTATGATGAACTGGGAAAGGGCTTCACGCTGTTGGCGTTAGATGTTGATGATGCTGCGGTGAAGGCGTTTGCAACGGCAGCGCAGGCGCTAAATGTGCCCCTCACGGTGATCGAGGACCGCCGTACCGGCGAACGTGCGCGTTACGAGGCGGCGCTAATGCTTGTACGGCCGGATCAGTTCGTCGCGTGGACGTCCAACAATGGCGAAGTCGATCAGGAAGCAATTCTAAAGCGAGTGACAGGCCTAGGATCAAGGACGGCCCCGCCTGTCGAGGCCTAGAGCCTTTCACCATAGAACCTCGAGGGGGGCTGAGCCTTCGCTTTCGACTGCTCGACAGCATGCGGCGCTATGCGGCCGGGCGACGCCTGGCCGCACTGAGCAGTGCGCTCTTCAGGGACATCTCCGAAGGGAAGACTGCGGCTGGATCTCTGACATTCTCACGACCGTCTAAGGTCACCCGGGGATCCCGGCGCGTCTCGGACTGCTGACCGGCGCGATCCTGCATCCAGCCGAGCTCTTCGCACCCGCTAAAGTGATTTTTTGATCTTCCCTAGGGTGCGAGAACCGAACTATATCGCACCCCCGGAGGACGCAAGATGTTTGGAAGCAGGCGGCGAGAAGCGATTCGGCGCAATCATGAAGCCGAGGAGGCTCAGGCGCGATTCGAGCGGAACAAGCGCGCCGGCAAGGCCATTTACGCCCGTATCGCTGATTTGAAGAAAGTACCGCGAGAAAATCTGCCGGATGCGGTGTTCCTGCTTTTCATGGAGGCAAAGCAGCAGAGCGAGCTGATTCGGCGATCGATAAGCGAGCGTACCCACTATGACTTCAATTTCGGCGGCACGACCGAGGGCGATCTCGCGACTTACCTTGCCCAGGACGCGGCGCACGCGCTCCGGGATCACGTCACAAATACGCAGACATTCTTCGAAGCGATGTCTGAGCAATTGCCTGATGTACATTTCACGATCCAGCAGCAGGACGCCGTTTCGATGGTTGCCGCGATGATACGTGTGGAGCGTCTGGACGGAATTCTGGAAGGGTTGCGACTTGCCGGGTTATTGAACGAAGTGCCTAACCGCCGTCGCGCCGGATCTGAGACCGAAGGGCCGGACTAGGTCTCATTCGAAGCAGCCATTAGCATCAACACGGCTCCCTTCAAGCAGCGGGCCTTGCACACGAGTGCGGCCGCGAATGCTGGCAGGAGTCGGCCTGTCATCCTGGCATTGGCCCCGTTGCTCAGACGTGTCCTGACAGCGACGGTAGATGGGCACTCTATTGAGGTTCGATTCCGGCCGCCTTGATAATTCGCCCCCATTTGTCGACTTCCGCCCTGAGGAAGGACTCGAGCGCTTCTGGGGTCGCGCGCTCTTCTTCGACCGGAGCCATGCTGAGTTCGGCGAAGCGACTGACGAGCGCTGGTTCCTTGAGCGCGGTCTGCAGTGCAGCGACCAACATGGTGACCACGGCTTTCGGTGTGCCACGTGGCGCATAAAGACCATACCACGTGGTGACATCGAATGCGGGCAGGCCGGCTTCGGCGGCGGTTGGCACGTTCGGCAGCGTTGCAACACGCTTTTTGCTGGTGATTGCGTATCCCTTGATCGTACCGGACTGGATATGGGGCGTCGGTCCGGTAGCTGGATCGCAATAGACATCGATATGACCGGCGATGATGTCATTCAGCGCAGGGCCGCCGCCCTTGTAATAGACCGACGTAAGCTTGGTGTCGGTCGTGCTCATGAACATCAATCCGCAAAGCTGCGAAGCGGAGCCTAATCCGACATTCCCAAATGTCGTCTTGTCACCATTGCTGCGGATTCGGGCGACCAGTTCGTTCAGGTCCTTTGCCGGAAAGTTCGGCCGCGCCACGAGGATCATCGGCACATCGGTGACGAGGCCGATCATCGAGAAATCGCCGACCGGATCGAACGGTAATTTGGCGTAAAGGGCCGGAGCAGTCGCCTGGCCGACATGCATCAAGAGCAGCGTATAGCCATCGGGCGGCGCCTTCGCGACACGATTGGTGCCGAGCGTGCCTCCGGCGCCGACCACGTTTTCGATCACAAACGACTGCTTGAGCGTAGCGCTCATCGCAGTTCCGAGAATTCGAGCGATAACGTCACCGGGGCCACCGGCAGAGAAGGGCACGACCATCGTGATCGGGCGAGAGGGGTAGTCCTGCGCGGACGCCATGGCGTTCGGGGCAGACAACAGGAGAAACAGCGCCAGCGATCGCACTAGAAACATCATTGCATCCTCACATCCGCTTATCCTATTCGTCGGGAAGCGAGTTCTCCTTGCCCGACATCCGCTGGATCATGTCGAGGGCGGCCATCGCTGCGGCCTTGACATGATCGACGCAGCAGCGTTCGGCGAGCTCCTCGTCCCCGCTCTGGATTGCGCGCCAGATCGCGGTCACCTCACGCAGGCTCTTATTGATCCGCTTCGGCTGCGACATCGAGGTGATCCGCAATAGGGTGATCCTGTCATGCAGCGGCTTGAGCATCCGTTCGACGAAACTGTTGCGGCAGCCGCCGATCAGTGCTGCGTAAAAATCGGTTTTGGCCTCGAGGCAGCCAACAAGGTCCTGCTTGGAAGCGGCTGCCTTCAGCCGCGTCAACGCATTGCCGATTCGGTGCACCACATCCGGATCGTGGAGGCGGGCGCATTCCCGGCCCGCATATCCTTCCAGTACCGCCCGTGCCGCGTAGAGCTGCTTGGCTTCCTCGAGGCTGATCGTGCTGACGACGGGGCCGCGGTGCGGGACCGTGTTGACGAGCCCGTCGGCCTCCAAAAGCCGCAACGCCTCGCGAATCGAGGGACGGCTGACGCCCATCATTTCGCAAAGCTCGCGCTCGACCAGCCGCTGACCGGGTTTCAGCGTGCCGGACATGATGGCCTCGCGCAGCTTCTGTGCGACCATCGCCCGGATGGTCGGGACATCTTCGATACGAAGCGTAGACTGCAGTTGAGCGCGTCGATCCATTTGGGAGGTGCCTTCGTTCTATCCCGGTCTCACCAGCGATTTACCGGCAGAATCAGCATTTCCGCAATTTGTAGATGGGACGGCTTGGCCTGAAAAACAGGTTTGCTCATGTGATCGACCAGCCTCCGTCGATGGGCAGGTTGGCCCCGGTGATGTCTTGCGCGGCGGCGCTGCAGAGGAAAGCCACCAGGGCGCCGACAGCCTCCATTCCGATGAACCGGCGCGACGGCTGGCGCTCGGCCAGATAGCTTTCGGTGGCGCTTTCCAGGCTCTCGCCGGCCTTTGTAGCGATGGACGCGATCTTGCCCTGGATGGCGGGTGTCGGCAGCGTGCCCGGCGCCACCGCGTTGCAGGTGATCCCCGTGCGCGCGGTCTCCAGCGCGACGGCGCGGGTAATGCCAAGGATCGCCGTTTTGGTGGTGACATAGTCGATGCGATCCTCGACGGCTCGGGTCGAATAGATCGAAGCCATGTTGATGATGCGGCCCCAGCCGCGGTGCTTCATGGCGGGCAGCGCAAGGCGGATCAGGTGAAAGGGCGCGGACAGGTTCACTGCCAGCGCGCGGTCCCATTCCTCCGGCGGAAAATGCTCCACGGCGGCGAAATGCCGGACCACGGCATTGTTGACGAGGATATCGATGGCGCCGCAGCGGCCGAGCAGGTCCGCCATCATGGCCTCGATGACGGGCCGCTGCGACAAGTCCGCTTCGGCGGCAATGACGGTGACACCAAAGCGCGCGACGAGGCGATCGGCGGCCTCGTTGGGCGCGACAAGATCATGCAGGACAATATTGGCCCCGGCGCCGGCCAGGTTCTCCGCCACGGCCAAACCGAGGCCGGCGGCTGCTCCGGTAACGAGGGCCCATTTGTCCTTCAACATCGCGCTGCGATTCCGGTTACTTCTTGTCAAGCTCGGCGAAGACTTCCTTGGCGTTGCGGAACGCGTCCACGCCGGCGGGCACGCCGCAATAGATCGCCACCTGCATGAAGACCTCGCGGATTTCCTCGCGGGTAGCACCATTAGCAAGCGCGCCGCGGACATGCGTCTTGAGTTCGTGCGGGCGATTGAGTGCACAGAGCATTGCGAGATTGAGAAAGCTGCGGGTCTTTCGCGTCAGGCCGTCGCGGCTCCAGACGTAACCCCAGCAATATTCTGTCGTCAGATCCTGCATCGGCCGGTTGAAGTCATCCGCCGATGCCAATGCCTGGTCGACGAACTCGCTGCCGAGCACGCTCTTGCGGATTTCGAGACCGCGGTCATAAGTCGCCTTGTCCATGTTGTTCTCCGTTTCTTGCGGCGATGTCAGCTCTTCGGCCAGAATGGTTGCGCCAGCGCCAGTTGCGGCGGGAACACCGTGACCGGCACGCCCGATTGCCACTGCACGATGGTCATGCCGGCACCGACGCGGCGTCCCTTCTCGTCAAACTTGATCTCGCCGAGCGGGTAGTACTTGGAGGGCCCGGCATCCATGCTGCGCAACGCCTCGGCAACCGCAACGCGGTCGGCCTTGCCGGCCTTCTCGAGCGCTTCCTTGATCACCCACATGTCGCCATAGGTGGAGATCGCATTCTGTGTCATCCACGGCTCCTTGTAGCGTGCCTTGAGTTCCGTGATGAGAACCTCATGTCCTTTCGCGCCCCAGCTTGCGACGCAGGTCAACACGCCCTGCAGCAGCTCAGGGCTGACGGTCTGCAACATGTCTGGCTCGGCGATTGCGATTCCGAAGGAGATGGTGGGGATCTTCCCTTGGCCGAGGCCGAACTCGTTCATCTTCTCGAGCAGCAGTTTCGCATCGGAGATCACGGTCGGCAGGAAGAACAGCAGGTCGGGCTTGGCCGAGCGGATCTTCTGCACTAGCGACGTGGCGTCGGCGAGCGGAGGTGTAAAGGTCTCGTCGACGATCAGTTGGAGCTGGTTCTCTGCCAGAAGGCCCTCGCGCATCGATTTGGCCGAGGCAACCGAAGCAGCGGTATTGTCGGTCAGGATCGCGACCGTTTTCGGTCGCTTGCCGGAAGCGCTCTCGGCAAGCTTGACAATCTGCGGCAGAGCCTGCCGTGCCTGGGAGCCCGCGGTCGCCGAGGTCTGGAATACGTATTTGAAACCGCGGTCGGTAATGAGATCGGAATAGGAGAGGGTGAGGATGGGCAGATTGGCGCGTTCGGTAACTTCGGTAACCGCGAGCGTGAAGGAAGAGAGATAGGCTCCGCTCGCCGCCACCAGATCTGCCTCCTGCGCGACCATGCGCTGCGCGGCATTCTTGGCCTTCTCGGTGCTGTCGCCGGAGTCGAGCACCACCAGCTTCATCTTGGCGCCGCCGAGTGCTTTGATGCCGCCCTGGGCGTTGATGTGATCGATCGCCATTTCGGCACCGTGCCGCATCACGGTTCCGGGGCGCGCATACATGCCTGATATCGGCACTAACAGGCCGACCTTGACCTCAGAAGGCTGCTGCGCCCAGGCGCGGGATGCAATCAGTGCGCTGGATGCGCCTGCGAGCAATGTTCGCCTGGTCACCTTGGTCGAGATATCCCCAGTCATGACGATCCTCCCTCGATTGTGATGAAATGTTCTCGTCAGGATTTCTTGGGCCAGAACGGTGCGGCCTGTGCGAGTTCGGGCGGATAAACGGTGACCGGCACGCCGTTTTGCCATTGCACGATGACGACGCCGGCGCCGACGCGGCGACCTTTCTCGTCGAACTTGAGCTGGCCGCCTGGGTAATATTTCGACAGTCCGGCATCCATGGTGCGGAATGCCTGCGCGACGGCAAGGCGGTCCGCCTTGCCGGCCTTCTCCAGCGCCTCCTTCATCAGCCACATGTCGCCATAGGTCGACACGACATTCTGTGTCGCCCAGGGCTCCTTGTACTTCGCCTTCAGCTCCGCGATCAGCTCTTCCTGGCCTTTCGAGCCCCAGTTGGCGACGATCGTCATGATGCCCTGCACGGCCTCGGTGCTGACGCTTTGCAGCATGTCGGGCTCGGCGATCGTGATGCTGAAGGAGACGGTCGGGATTTTGCCCTGGCCGAGGCCGAACTCGTTGATCTTCTCCAGCCCGAGCTTGGCGTCGGATACGGCGTTCGGCATGAACAGCAGCAGATCGGGCCGCGCGGAGCGGACTTTCTGGATCAGCGGGGTGGCATCCGATAGCGGCGGCGTCCAGATTTCTTCGACGACGAGCTGCAGCCCTTCCTGCGCGAACAGCTTTTCCTTCAGCGCCTTCGCTGTCGCGATCGAAGTCGCCGTGTTATCCATCAGCATCGCCACGGTCTTCGGCCGCTTGCCGGATGCGGATTCGGCAAGCTTCATCAGCGTCGGCAAGCCGAGCTCGGACTGCCGGCTAGCAGGAGCCGCGGTCTGGAAAATGCACTTGAAGCCACGCTCGGTCAGGAGGTCCGAATAGGAAAGCGTCAGCACCGGCAATTCGGCGCGCTCGGTGACTTCGGTCACCGCAAGCGTGAAGGAGGAGAGATAGGCACCGGTTGCGGCAACGAGGTCGGTCTCTTGCGCCACCATTCGCTGTGCCGCGTTCTTCGCCTTTTCGGTGGTGTCGCCGCAATCGATCACCACGAGCTTCATCCTGGCGCCGCCGAGCGCCTTGATGCCGCCCTGCTTGTTGATGTGATCGATGCCCATCTCGGCGCCCATCTTCATCACCTGGCCGGGACGGGTGTAAATGCCGGACAGCGGCACGATCAGTCCGACTTTGACCTCGGCCGGCTGCTGCGCATGGGCCAGTCCTGAGAAGCCGACAGCGGCGGCACCCGAAAGCACGGTGCGGCGCGTCAATCCTTGGGTGTTTTTGGTCATCCTGCTTCTCCCTGTTTCTTGTTTTTGGAACTTGTCACATGCCGAGATAGGCCTTGCGGACTCGATCGTCGGCGCGCAGCGTTTCATTGTTGCCCTCGAGCACAACCCGCCCGGCTTCGAGGACGTAGCCGTGATCGGCGGATTCCAGCGCTTCCGCGACGCGTTGCTCGACCAGCAACATGGTCAATCCAGATTGCTTGCGGATATCGATCAGCCGCTCAAAGATGAAGTCCGCGGTCGACGGCGCGAGCCCCATCGATGGCTCGTCCAGCATCAGTAGCTTGGGCGAGGAGGCGAGGCCGCGGCCGATCGCCAGCATCTGCTGTTGACCGCCAGACAGCGTGCCGGCGAACTGGCCGCGCCGCTCGGCAAGCACCGGCAGCCATTCGAAGATGCGCTCGATATTCTGTTTCCAGTCGCGCCGGCCGCTTTCGGTCATCGCGCCCATTTCCAGGTTTTCCATCACCGTAAGCGACGGAAAAACCTGGCGGCCTTCGGGCACATGGGCGATGCCGAGGTGGGCGCGCTGCGCCGGCGGCACCGTCAGCAGGTCGGCCTCGCCGAACACGATCTGGCCGCCGCTCGGCTGCAGGATGCCGGAAATGGTCTTGAACAGCGTCGTCTTGCCGGCGCCGTTCGGCCCGACGATCGCGACGAACTGGCCTGCCTCGACATTGATCGAGATGCCGTTCAGAACGGGCTTGGCCGAGTAGCCCGCGCTCAATCCGTCAATGCGGAGCATGGGCCACCCACTTCTTGCCGAGATAGGCCTCGATTACGCGGTTATCGCGCGTGACCACCTCCGGCTCTCCTTCTGTGATGACGGCGCCATGGTCGAGAACAACAAAACTGTCGACGAGACGGACCATCGCCTGCATCGTATGCTCGATGATTGCGATCGTGATACCGTCGCGGGCGAGCTGCTGAATGACAGCGACGACTTCGTCCGCCTCACCATGGCCAAGGCCGGCGAGCGTCTCATCGAGCAGCAAAATTCGCGGCTGGCCGGCAAGGGCGCGCGCGAGCTCCATTAGACGCAATTCCTTGGTCGACAGTTCGCCGGCGACGCGATCGGCCACGTCAGACAGGCCGACGCGTGCGACGGCGTCGGCAGCGAGCTTCCGCGCTTCGTCCTCGGTCTTCGCGCGCACATAGGCGCCGACCACGACATTGTCGAGAATTGACATACGTAGGAACGGGCGCATGACCTGGAAAGTACGACCGATCCCGGCCTCGCAGATCGTATGCGGCCGCTCGCCGGACATGTTGCGGCCGTCGATCAGTACTTCGCCCTGGTCAGGCCGCAGGAAACCGTTCAGGAGATTGAACAGTGTCGTCTTGCCGGCGCCGTTTGGACCGATGATGCCGAGAATCTCGTTCTTGTGCAGCTTGAAGCTGACATTCTGAACAGCCTTCAGGCCGCCGAACGAGCGTGACAGATTGCGTACCTCGAGCACGACTTCGGACGTGGCGCGCTTCCGAGCGACGGGTAAGGGAGTTACAATAGCAGTGCCCGGCTGCTCAGTATGCGGCGCAGCAGTTACTTCTGTGGTCGTCGCTCTTGCAAACCGCTTGCGCAGGAGATCGCGCAGCTTCCAGAACAGCCCCTCCGGGGCAACCAGGATTACGCAGATGATCGCGAAGCCGAAGATCACGCCCTGGATGCCAGGAAAGCGTGCACCGGCCTCCGCGTGCAGGGTTTCGGCGAGCGGGATCAGGATGACCGAACCGATCACCGGCCCCCATACCGTGCCGACGCCGCCGAACATGGCGACGGTGAGCGCCTGTGCCGACACCAGCATGCCGAACACGGATTGTGGGGTCACGACCAGAAGGACCTGCGCGTAGAAGGCGCCAATCGCGGCAGCGATAGCGCCGCTCAGCGTGATCGCCCGCAGCTTCCAGGCGAGCGTATTGATGCCAGCGGCCTCGGCGGCCGCCTCGTTCTGCTTGATGGCGAGCAGCGCCATGCCGAAGCGGGATTGCTCGATGATCCGCGTCAGGACGATCGTGGCCAGCATGATGGTCAGCGCCAACAGCGTGTAGATCCGGGGATCGCCGAACTGCATATAGGCGATTGGCGCATCGCGTTTCATCGGAAGCGTGACTTCCTGGAAACCGAGCCACTCGAAGACGTAGAGGATGGCGAGCGGATAGGCGAGCATCGCCAACGCGAAGTAGTGGCCCTGCAGCCGAAAAGTCGGAAAGCCGATCAGAAGCCCGGCAATGCCGCCGAGCATCGCTGCGACCGGAATCAAGAGCCAGGGGGACAGATCGAAATAGATCTGGCCGAGGGCGGTCGTGTAGGCGCCGATTCCGAAGAAGGCCGCGTGGCCGAATGAGATCAGGCCGGTGTAGCCGCTGAGCAAATTCCAGGACAGGCCGAACACGGCCCATACCGGCACCAGCGTCAATACCAACTGGTAATAGGAATTGGTGACGCTGAGCGAGACCAGCGCATAGGCCATGGTGAAGAGAACTGCAGGCAGCAGCGAGCGGAACTTGTGCATGTCACGTCCTCTCGACCATGCGCCCGAAGAATCCCTGCGGGCGGAAGAAGATGATCAGGAGAAAGACGACAAAGATCGCCGCGTTCTGAAGCTGCGTGGGGAGGATCAGCGTCGACATCTGCTGGACCAAGCCGATCGTCATGCCGCCCCAGAAAGCGCCGATGATGCTGCCCATGCCGCCAAGCACGACGCCGGCATACATCACGATCACATACTCAAGGCCGACGAAGGGATGGAACGGGTAGTTGGTGGCAAGCAGGCCGCCTGCGATCGCGGTGATGCCGCAGCCGAGCGCAAAGGCGACACGGTGCGCGCGGTCGACGTCGATCCCCATATAGGTCGCGGCGGTCGGATTGTCGGCGGCGGCGCGGAGCGACTTGCCGATCCGCGAATGCGTGATCAGAAGGCTGAGTAATGTCATGATCACGAGCGAGACGATGGCGTCGACGCCGCGCGCCTTGTTGATGAACACGCTGACGTCGGAGAATAGAGCGAGCTCCCAGGCCGAACTCGAGAGCGGCGTGCGGATCGAGGCCAGCACGGATCCGAAGATGATGAGGCCGCCGTTCTGCAGGATCAGCGCGATGCCGAGCGTGAGAATGAGCTGGGCATAATGGCCCTCGCCCTCGAGCGAGGCGGTGCGCGTGCCCGATACGTGGGAGATCAGGGTGAGGTGGACGAAGTAGCCGAAGAGCGCGAGGGCCGGGCCGGCGAGCAGGATTGCGACAAATGGTCCAACGGCGTTGCCGAAGAACGCCTGAACACCGGCGGCGGTGAACAGATAGAAGGCGACATACATGCCGAGCATCATGAAGTCGCCATGGGCGAAGTTGATCACGCGCATGACGCCGAAGATCAGACCAAGGCCTACGCACATCAGGCCATAGACCGCCCCGATCAACAGGCCGGCGGTGAGTGCTTGCAGAAAGCCCTCCATCAGCAGCCGCTCCCGGTTCTTGCCACGCTGGTTTCCTGGTTCACGATTCCCCCGACATTCGCTTAAGGCGCTGTTCGCAAAATCAGCTCCGGCGGCTCCAGTCGGCATGCCGCGGCGATGACGCCGGCATCGCCAAGCCACTCGCAACCATCAATGGCCTCTTCCAGCCGACGTGCGCGATTCTCGCCGATCACGTGCGCCGCCGCGGCGCGAAAGCGGGTGCGGATTTCCGCCGGGCTCGCGGCGACGACGTCGGCAAGGCTGTGCCGGATCGTCTTGCCATCACGCAGGTGGACGGTGACATCAGCGCCTTGTTTGGCAGGGAAGGCGGCCGTGAAGGCGGCGTCACTCTCAAGATCGGTTGCGGCGATGAGGCGGAGAATTTCCGGATCCTCGAGGGATGCGTAATTCTCTTCGTCAATCTCGCCCCGGGCAATTGTGGCCGCCACACTGAACGGAATGCTCATCTTTGCCTGCAACGCATTCCGGTAGGGCCCTTTGGCATCGCAGCCGGGATAGCGAATCGCCGCATCAGGCGCGCGAATGATGATGCGCTCGACCGATCGGCTTTCAGCAAGCTCATGCGTGACACGGAGCGCGGCTTGCGATGCGGTCTGCGCGAAATTGCAGGCCGGCGCCGGCTTGTTGTAGACGGCCATGATCTCGGCCTCGCCGCCCGCGAACAGTTGAATATCGTCAGGCGCGCGTTGCCGCCGGTAGGCGGCAAACAGGCCGGCTTCGCCTTCCAGGATGGTCTCCGAGGCAGTAGCGCCGCCGGCCGCAAGGGCGATGGCTTTCAACGCATTGGCGGCTGCGAAGCCGGGATGAAAGTACATTTCCGAGCCGCCGCCATGCGGCCACTCGTTGAGACCGCTGGAGGTGTTGGCGGCGATCGCGATTGCGCTGGTCGCGCCTTGTTCGGAAAGTCCAATCGCGAAGCTTCCAGCGAGCGCCGCACCGAGCGGCGCCACCAGTCCGGTTGGCCGGTGCAGGCGGGCGAGGTCGGAGTTGAACAAGGCGCGGCCAATGCGCGCGCCGGCCTCGTAGCCGATGATCGCAGCGGCAAGCAGGGTGGTGCCGCGCAAGGGAGCCTGTTCGGAGAGCGCGAGCAGGGTCGGCCAGATCACGACACCATGGTGCGAGATGCTGGCCGCATGCATGTCCTCGCGCACCAGGCCGTGCCCCATCACCGCGTTGGCAAAGGCCGTATCCGCGGGGGAAGCAAGCAGTGAGGTTCCGATCATGGTTGCGCCACTGCTGACAGGACAGGCCGCAGCAATGGCCTGTCGGCTCCAGGGACGATCTCCGGCCTCAAATGCGCAGGAGAGGAAATCGATCAGGCAGAGTTTGGCCTTCGCGACCACATCCGGACTGAAATCCGCGAACTCGACGGCAAGCGCCGAATGCGCCATTCGCCGTGCCAACGGTTCATTGCCGGATCCCGTCACGCCGATCACCATCGCACCCGCTGCTCCCGATCAGCCGCGCATTTGCACGCCGGCCCATTCCTCGACGACCTTGGCGATCGATGTGAAATCGGATGCCGCGCCATATTTGGCATTGGTGATCGCAAGCATCTGGCGCACCACCGCGCCGCAGACCATCGGCACACCCATCGCCTCGGCCTCGTCGACACACAGCCGCACATCCTTGTAGGAAAGCCCGGTCGCAAATCCGAAATCGAAGGTGCCGGGCAGCACTGCGCGCGGAAATTTGTCCTCGGACGCGCTGTTGCGGCCGCTGCTCGCATTGATGATGTCGATCAGGACCTTGGCGTTGACGCCGCCCTTGACGCCCATCGCCACCGCTTCCGAGGTGATCACCAGCGCGGCGGCCGCCATCAGATTGTTGGCAAGCTTGGCCGTCTGCGCCACGCCGGGCTTGTCGCCGGTATAGAACAGCTTGCCGAAATTCTTCAGGATCGGCTGCACGGTGTCGTAGGTGCCCTGCGGGCATGACACCATCACGGCGAGCGTGCCGTTGATAGCGCCCTTGATTCCGCCGCTGACAGGCGCATCGACCAGCGTCATGCCCCGCGCCTTCAGGCCTTCCGCCACCAGCTTGGCCGCGCCGGGGCCGGTGGTCGACAAATCGACCACGATGCGCGCCCTATTGCCGCTGCTGATGCCGTCGGCACCGAGTGCAACCGCCTTCACGATGTCAGGTGTCGGCAGGCTGGCGAGCACGATCTCTGCGCGCGAAGCGACGTCGGCGGGAGATTTGGCCTGTTGCGCGCCGCGCCTGAGCAGCGGCTGCATCGCCTCGCTCTGGGTATCGTAGATGACCAGCGAATAGCCGGCATCCAGCAGCCGCCCTGCCATAGGTCCGCCCATGCGGCCCGTGCCGATTACGCCGAGCGTCTCTCCCGCCATCGTTTGCTCCCTGTCGCGCGTCTCTCAAGGCGAGCGCGCTGTTGTTGTTCGACTTGTCGTCGCTGTTCGATCGTTGCTGTCGCAGCACCGGTTCGGCGCCACCCGTCACATTTGTTCAGATTGTCAGTCAATCTGTCAAGCTGAAGATTTTGAGTCGACAGTTGGCTGGAGGTCGGCTTAAGGTTCGGAAAAACGAGGAATGCGTCCAGTGCCGCAAAGCGAAGTTTCAAGCGTCAGCCGGACGCTGGCTGACTTGGTTGCTGCCACGTCATGGGCAGATGTCGCGGCACTGCAACATGAGGCCAAGCGATCGATTCTGAATTTTTTCGCAACGGCCCTCGGCTCGGCCTATGATCCGACGGTCACCATCGCCTTGCGAACCTTATCGCCATTCAGCGGCTCTGCGACCTCGGCAATCATCGGCCGGACCGAACGGCTCGATGCGATGGGCGCGGCGTTCGTGAATGCGGTCTCGGCGAACCTGCTCGATTTCGACGACACTCATCCCGAGACCATCATCCATCCCGCAGCGCCGGTTGCGGCTCCTGCACTCGCTCTTGCGGAAGCACGCAAGCTGTCCGGCCGCGAGGTATTGACGGCGTTCATCCTGGGAGTGGAGGTCGAGTGCCGCATCGGCAACGCGGTGTCTCCGCACCATTATGCGCGCGGCTGGCACATTACCTCAACGTGCGGGATATTCGGCGCGGCGGCGGCCTGTGCGAAACTACTCGGATTGTCTGTGGACGGCATTGCCAATGCAATCGGCATTGCCGCGAGCCAATCGGCGGGCATTGTCGAGAATCTTCCGACCGCAGCGAAGAATGTCAGCGTTGGCAATGCAGCGCGCAACGGGCTATTTGCGGCATTGCTCGCTCAGCAGGGATATGAGGCGGCGCCGCGGGCGATCGAGGGACCGCTCGGTTGGGCGCGGGTGATGGGTGATGAGCCCGATCTCGAACGCCTGCTTGGCGGCCTCGGTCAGACTTGGCAAATCTCCATGAATACCTACAAACCTTATCCGGCGGGCATCGTGTTTCATGCCGTCATCGACGCCTGTCTTGCGCTCCGTAGCCGCATCGAGCGTATCGATCAGATCGAGGCAGTGACGGTACATGGGTCTGCGCTGCTACTTGCGCGCGGAGATCGGCCGGTCCGGAACGAGCGCGATGCGCGCGTGAGCATTCATCATTGCGTTGCCTGCGCGCTGTTGATCGGTGCCGCCGGGGTCTCTGAATTTGCGCGAGAAGCGGTGTTCCGACCGGACATTGCAAAATTCCGTGAGAAGGCGAGGGCGGAGCTCGACAGCTCCATGCCTGATGGTGCTGCGCGCGTCAGCATCCGTCTGGCGTCGGGAGAGACGATTTCCGAAACCGTGATGTCTCCGCGAGGCGGCCTTGCCGACCCGCTGGAAGATTGCGACATCGAAGCCAAGCTGCGTGACGGTGCGCGCACTGGCGGCAGCAGTTGGGATGCCGAACGCATCATAGAGGCGGTCTGGCAGCTCGACACATGCGACGATATCACCGGTCTGTTGCAAAGTGCGCGCAACGAAAGCCTCGCGCTATCCATCAAGCAGTAGTGCCTACAAACCCGAAAGGACAATCCATGAGCAAAAGCGAACTGTTCGAAAAGGGCCTCAAGGTCCGCAAGGAAGTTCTCGGCGAGGACTATGTCAACAGGTCGATCGCGGGCGCGGACGAATTCACGCGCACGATGGCCGAATGGTCGACCGAGTTCTGCTGGGGCGCACTGTGGACGCGGCCGGGAATGGACCGGAGAACCCGCAGCATTGTCAATCTAGCCATGCTCGGCGCGCTGAACCGGCCACATGAGCTGAAGCTTCATGTCAAGGGCGCGCTGAAGAACGGCCTTACCAAGGATGAGATCAAGGAAATTCTGCTGCAGGTAGCGGTTTATTGCGGCGTGCCTGCCGGCATTGACGCCTTCCGCAACGCGCGCGAGGCATTCAATGAAGTAGACGCAAAGTGATGAAGCGCCGAAAGATCGGGAGAACGCATGGCTGAGCAGGAATACGAACTGTTCGCCATCCGCTATGCGACCCGCGATGCGCGGCGCAGCGATCATTTCATCGGCGGCGACCCGCACGACGGCCCGATGCCGATGGACTACTTCATGTGGCTGGCGAGAGCAGGGGGACGCACATTTGTCATCGACACGGGCTTCAATGCGGAAGTATCGGCGAGGCGAAAGCGAACGTTCCTGCGTTGTCCAGTAGCGACGCTCGGCGCGTTCGGTATTGATGCAGGCGCGGTTCAGGACGTGATCCTCACGCATTTGCATTACGACCACGCTGGCAATTTCGACCGGTTTCCGAATGCGCGCTTCCATCTTCAGGAACGCGAGCTGGCTTACGCCACCGGTCGCTTCATGCGATACCCAAGGCTGTCGCATTCCTTCGAGGTCGAGGATATCTGCGGGATTGTGCGTCTCAACTATGCCCGCAGGGTGTTGTTCTACAATGGCGATGCCGAGATCGCTCCCGGTCTGACGATTCACGCGGCAGGCGGCCATTCGGCCGGACTTCAGTTTGTCCGTGTCAGGACCCGCCGCGGCTTCGTCGTGCTTGCCTCCGACGTCAGCCATTTCTACGAGAACATGGCGAGCGGGCGGCCGTTTACGACCGCTCTGCATATCGGAGAGATGCTGGAGGGTTTCGAAAAACTGATCGCGCTCGCGCCGGACGAAAGCCATATCGTTCCGGGGCACGACCCGCTGGTGATGAAGCTTTATCCGGCGCCGAGCCCGGCGCTGGAGGGCATTGCGGTGCGTCTTGACGTGCCCCCGTTAGGCGCTGCACCGGTTCGTGCCGACTTTCTGCAGAGGCACTGACCGATGGAGTCAGAAGCAGTCTTCCTGTCAGTGGCGGCTTCCGGCGCAAGCTAGCCGCTCAAATCGCCATGCCGTCTCTCGCCAGGCAGAACAGGTCGTCGCCGCCGGCCTGTCCGCCCTTGAGCGCGATCTCGAGGTTTGCGTGCTCGCGGTCCGATGCGGCACGGCAAAGCGGCGCCCCGGAAACCAGCGGCGCGATCGCACTGAGAGCATAGACGGCCATGGCCTGGAGCGCGTGGCCGGAAGTATCGCCGCCGGCCAGCACCGCCCGCTGCAGGCGGGTCGCTTGCAGGATGCCGTCGAGTGCGCGACCAAGCCCGGCGACACCGCGCAGCGAGATCATTTTTCGCGAGAATATTCCGGGATCAGGCGTTTGGTTGGAATCCATATTGAGCGCGCCTCGGTTGTTGCTGTTCGACGGAAACCAGCTCAAATTGAGCCCATGATGGATTGGAGCGGGAGCGCAATGCTCTAGACGGCAGCGTGCGCACGATGTGTGCGCGGAGCGGTTTTCGAGTTGGTAGATCCGAGCTCAGCAGGCACGCGCTGCGGGAGCATCCAGGGGAGAAGGAGCATTTCATGAAGATGATCAAGGGACCCGCGATATTCCTCGCTCAGTTCGCTGCCGACACCGCGCCGTTCAACTCCTTCGGCACGATCTGTGCATGGGCCGCTTCGCTCGGCTACAAGGGGATTCAGATCCCGAGCTGGGACGGGCGACTCTTCGACCTCAACAAGGCCTCGGAGTCCCAGGACTATGCCGATGAGGTGACGGGGATTGCAGCCGGTCACGGCCTTTCCATCACCGAACTCTCGACCCATCTCCAGGGCCAGCTCGTCGCGGTTCACCCGGCCTATGACGCAGCATTCGACGGCTTCGCCGTGCCGGAGGTGCGGGACAATCCCAGGGCGCGCACCGAGTGGGCCGTCGACCAGATCAGGCGCGCAATCCGCGCCTCAAGACGCCTCGGGCTCGCGGCGCAGGCGACCTTCTCCGGCGCATTGGCCTGGCCCTACGTCTATCCCTGGCCGCAGCGTCCGGCCGGCCTCATCGAGGCCGCCTTCGACGAGCTCGCCAGACGCTGGCGGCCGATCCTTGACTATGCGGATGAGCACGGCGTTGATCTCGCTTATGAGATCCATCCGGGCGAGGACCTGCACGACGGCGTCTCCTATGAGATGTTTCTCGAGCGGGTGAATGGCCACACGCGGGCGAACTTGCTCTACGACCCGTCGCACTTCCTGCTGCAGCAGCTCGACTATCTCGACTACATCGATATCTATCACCAACGCATCAAGGCCTTCCACGTCAAGGACGCGGAGTTCAACCCGACGGGCCGCCAGGGTGTCTATGGCGGGTTCCAGAGCTGGGTCGATCGTGCCGGCCGCTTCCGCTCACTGGGCGATGGTCAGGTAGATTTCGGCGCGATCTTCTCCAAGCTTACCCAGTACGGTTACGGCGGCTGGGCGGTGATGGAATGGGAATGCGCGCTGAAGCATCCTGAGCAAGGCGCGCGCGAGGGCGCCGAGTTCATCAAAAGACATATCATTCGGATCACGGAGAAAGCCTTCGACGATTTCGCAGGTTCCGGGACCGACGAGCAGATGAATCGCAAGATGCTTGGCATCTCCTGAGCGAGGAAGAAGAATGGCGATCGAGGCAAGCAGGGAAGCTGGTGGTCATGGTCGTATCCGGCTAGGGATGGTTGGCGGCGGCCAAGGATCTTTCATTGGCGCCGTCCACCGCACTGCTGCGCGTATCGACGATCAGTTCGAGCTGACGGCCGGCGCGTTGGCGTCGGATTCGGTCCGAGCCAAGGCCTCGGCGAGGGAGTTCGGTATCGCCAACGACCGCGCCTATAGCTCCTTCGAAGAGATGGCGAAGGCGGAAGCCGCGCGTCCCGACGGCATCGAGGTGGTCTCGATCGTGACCCCCAACCACCTGCACGGCCTGGTCGCCAGGGCCTTCCTTGAAGCCGGCATCCACGTCATCTGCGACAAACCGCTGACGACGACCGTCGCCGAGGCAGAGGAATTGGTCGAACTGGTCAGGAAGACGGGCAAGGTCTTCGCCGTGACCTACAACTACACGGGCTATCCCATGGTCCGACAGGCCCGCGCCATGGTCGCGAACGGCGAGCTCGGCGAGATCCGGCTCGTCCAGGCCGAATACCTGCAGGATTGGTTGACGGAGCGGTTGGAAGCAAGCGGGCATAAGCAGGCTGCGTGGCGCACGGACCCGACCCGATCCGGCCCTGGTGGATGCATCGGCGACATCGGCACACACGCCTACAATCTCGCCTGCTTTGTCACTGGACTTCAGCTTGATGAACTGCTCGCCCAGCTCTCGACCTTCGTCAGCGGTCGGCGTCTCGATGACGACGTCCAGATCCTCCTCAAGTGGAAGGGAGGTGCCAAAGGCATGCTTTGGGCGAGCCAGGTCGCAGTCGGCAATGAGAACGGCCTGACGCTGCGCGTCTATGGGACCAAGGGCGGTCTCGAATGGGTACAGGAAAATCCGAACTGTCTCTGGTTCACCCGCTATGGGCAGCCCAAGCAACTCCTGACCCGCGGGGGTGCCGGCGCCTTGGTCGAGGCGGGCCGCATCACCCGCGTGCCATCGGGGCATCCCGAGGGTTATCTCGAGGGTTTCGCAACGATCTATGCTGAGGCAGCACGCGCCATCCGCGCAGTACAGGCCGGCCAGGCTCCGGATCCGGCGGTGATCTTCCCGACCGTCGAGGATGGCCTTGCCGGTGTGAAGTTCATCGAAGCCGCGGTGAACTCATCCGCAAGCAATGGCGCCTGGGTTCGGATCAGATAAATGCCGAGATCCCTGTCAAACGCGAAAGCCGAGGCAGACTGAGGCTATCGGATCGGCGCGGCCATTTGAATGATGGGCAAATAAGCTGTAGATCAGATTCAAGACACGACCTTATCAGCCGAATACAGGCTCAGCAGGAAAAATCAGCAGAATCAATATGTTGGATCACCGATTTTCCGTCGCGCCTATGATGGATTGGAGCGAGAGTCGAAGTATTTCAAATAGTTGGATGATCGCGTGTGCACGGTGTGTGCACTGAGAGATCAAAGAGAATCTAGGAACGACCATCGTGAGCAGTTGAACTGAAAGACTCCACGCTGGGACGCGACGCCCTCGAAACGGCGCCTGTTCGCCTTCGTTAAAGTGTGCGGCGGCACAACCGCCGTTTGCGCGAGGGGGTGGGTTAAGGGCCCGGCGGGACTTGAACCTGCAACCAGACCGTTATGAGCGGGAGGATAAAGGACGCGTTCGTTGATTTTGCAGCGCTTTCGTTTGATTTCGATCGCGTTCGTTGCGTAAATTAATTGCTTCTGCATTGCGGCGTCGCTCCCTAGGATCGGTCTGTGCTTGACGAATTCCAGCGTCCGCACGAGCACGGTGAAGTGCGTGATCCCGGAAAGAGGCGACTACGATCATGAGCAATGCCATCACTGCCACCGGAGAGAAGCCGCTGACTCCGGCCATGCTGCGCGAGTTGTCGGTGCGGTCCGATTGGCAAGGTCTGGTCCGTGCGGCCAGCCACTACGGCGTCATTGTTGTTGTCGGCGCGCTGATCTGGCTGGTCTCGTGGCGATACGGAATCGTCTGGGCGTTGCCGCTGGTCGTCGTCCAAGGTTACTTTGTCGCATTCCTGTTCATGGTGGTACACGAGACCGCCCACAAGACGGCGTTTCGCAGTCGCGCGCTTAATCTCGCCTTCGGTCATCTCTCCTCGTTCGCGGTCGGCTTGCCTTACGAATATTACTGCTTGTTCCACTGGGATCATCATCGCTATACGCAGGATCCAAAGAGGGATCCGGAACTGCTGTCAGTTCCGATCCCGACCTCGGACGCGCAACTGGTGATCGTCTACAGCGGCTTGCGGCAGGTAGCATTCCGGGCGCGGCTGATGCTTCGCCATGCGTTGACCGGCAACGCCACGTCGCCCTGGATTCCGGAAAGCAAACGCCACATTGTCGTGAGGGAAGCGCGCCTCTATCTCGCGGGCTACATCGTGCTGCTGCTGGCATCGGTCGCGCTGCAAACCTTGACCCTGTTGTGGATCTGGGTCGTCCCCGTGATCGTCGGTCAATTGTTTCTGCGTCCGTATCTCCTTGCCGAACACACCGGTTGCGATCGCACGCGCAGCGCCTTCCAAAATACGCGCACCACATATACCGCCATGTTCGTGCGCTGGTTTGCATGGAACATGCCCTATCATGTCGAGCACCATGCCTATCCTTCGATTCCGTTCCATGCGCTGCCGAAACTGAACCGGATCGTCGCCGATCAGATCGTCTACCGAGGCCCGGGCTACATCGCAGTGACGCGGCAGACGTGGGCCTGGTTTCGCCGCGCACGCAACGGCATCGAAAGCCCGATCGGTTCTGATTGAATCGGGATCAGGGCTCGACGAAAGCCAGCAGGGTGCCGTTGCCGCAGCCGGCAACTGCTACCGCGATGGCTGGGACTACGGCGCGATTCAAATCGATGTCCGGGGAGTGTTTGATCTCATCCGCAGGCCAACGTGTAATAGACCGATTTCTTCGGAGGCCGTTCTGGGCCCGAATAAATCAGCCTCAGTTGCGATGCGCCCAAGGTGTGGGCAGCTTGATGAACTTATTGGCCCGTCTCAGTCAGAAGCTGGTCTGCTTGCGCAAAAATTGGTCAGCGACGGGCCTTGTCGATTAATTGCTTCACTGTCTCCGGTCTTCAGACGACCCTCTCGTCACGGTCGATCACTCCGATCGCCCGCAACACAGGGGTTTGGCATGCGATCAACAACCGCTCTTCGCTCTGCCGTGTTCGTGCTATCTGCGTGCTTTCTGTTTGCGACGCCTGAGCGCGCGACAGCCGAAGAATTGCTGAAGGCGCGGCTCGCCCAGAATCTTGGGCCGATCTCCGGACTGGCGATCGTCGCCAGTGCGAAGGGCATTTTCGCCAAGCAGGGGCTCGACATCTCGGTCTCCAATTTCACCAGCGGGAAGCAGTGCCTCGATACGGTGCTTGGGGGAGGGGCGGATATCGCGACAACCGCCGAGGCGCCGGTCACGGCGGCCGCGATGGCGCAACAGCCAATCGCCTTCGTGGCGGGGATGGAATATTCGGATCTCAAGACCATGACCGCGGCTTCTGCCGGGATCAAGACGAAGGCCGATCTGCGTGGAAAGCGAATCGGCTTTACGGCCGGAACCGGCAGCGAAGTTTACACGTCGGTTCTGTTGAAAGCGGCGGGCCTGACGTCGAAGGACGTGACGCTCGTCAACCTACGACCGCAGGAGATGCTTCCCGCCATGGCGGCCGGCAGCATCGACGCGTTCGATACCTGGGAGCCGCATGTCGCGAACGCGAAGAAGGCTCTTGGCGAAGGCGCGATCCCGCTTGAGACCAAAGGTCTCTACTCAGAGACCTTCAATATTGTTGTTACGCAGTCTTACCTCGCGGCCAACCCGGCGATCGTCAGTAAGTTCCTGGCGTCCCTCATCGAAGCCGAGGGTTGGCTCAAGGCGCATCCGGATGAAGCGATCGACGTCATCGCCGCAGCGACCGGAATGAAACGCGATGAATTGGCTGCGATCTGGCCGGACTATGTTTACCATGTGCGCCTCGACGACAAGCTTCTCGTGACTCTTAAAACCCATGCCGGCTGGCGGCTCGAGACCGGCAATCATCCCCCTGGAGCGAGCATGCCCGATTTCTCGAAAGTCTTGGTGACGGCGCCGCTGAAGGCGCTCGATCCAGCTCGCGTCATACTGGATTCGCGCCCGTGAGCGTTGGGGGACGCAGCAGTGCGAGCGCGACCGCACGGCTGAGCGTACTGGTCGCCGTCCTCTCCGTGCCCGCCTTCACAGGCGTGTGGGAGCTGATTGCGCGCTCCGGCATCGTGAACGCCGTGCTGTTTCCGCCGCCATCGACCGTCGCTGTCGCCATTCTCGAATGGATCCGCACCGGACAATTTTTCGGAGACCTGATGGCGAGCCTCTCGCGCGTGGCCGGGGGATTTGCGGTCGGGGCCGCGGGCGGGATCGTGCTCGGCGTCCTGACTGGCCGGGTCCGGCTGGTGTCTAGCCTGCTTTCACCCTTGTTTCACATCCTGCGTCCAATTCCTCCCATCGCCTTCGTGCCGATCGTCATCCTTTGGTTTGGCCTCTCGGAGACAGGCAAGCTTTTCCTGGTCGTATGGGGCGTGTTCTTCACGGTATGGCTCGCGACCCACATAGGGGTGCAGAAAGTCGACCATGGACTTATCCGTGCCGCCCAGATGCTCGGCACGCCGCAGCCGCAGATGCTGTGGGAGATCGTCCTTCTTGGCGCGCTGCCCTATGTCACAGTCGGTCTTCGGACGGCGGTGAGTATCTCTTTCTACACGCTGGTCGCCGCCGAGTTGGCGGGATCGTTCGCCGGTATCGTCTACCGTATCGAAATTGCGCAACAGAACATGCAAACGGGTCAGGTCATGGGCGGGTTGGCGGCTCTCGGGCTGCTTTCCTTCGTCGCCGACCGTTCCTTCGCGATTCTTGCCGAACGTGCCGTGTGGTGGCGATGATCCCGAGCTTGCTTTGTCCAGACCAGCCGCTCAGGCTCGTGGATACGCACTCGCCTTCCGCCTCGGCGCGTCAGGCGATCATCCGGGTCGAGGATTTGAGCATCGTCTTCGATGTGCCGAGCGGACACGTCATCGCGGTCGACCGCGTATCCCTGGCGGTAACTCAGGGGGAATTCGTCTCGATCGTCGGTCCATCCGGCTGCGGCAAGTCCACGCTCCTGAATGCGATGGCCGGCCTCGAGCGGCCGTTCGAAGGCCAGGTGCTGATAGCCGGCGAAGCAATGCTCGCGCCACGGCCCGAGATCGGGATGGTCTTCCAGCAGCCACATCTGTTTCCGTGGAAATCGGTGCGCCGGAACATCGCGCACGGGCCGCGCGCCCTAGGCAAGTCGAAAGCGGAGGCGCTGCGGATTGCCGACGACCTCATCGCGATGATCGGACTTACCAAATTTGCGTCGGCATATCCGCACACGCTATCGGGAGGCATGCAGCAGCGGGTTGCGATTGCCCGTGCCCTAGCTAATCAGCCGCGCGTACTGTTGATGGACGAGCCTTTCGGAGCGCTGGATGCGCAGACCCGGGCGGTCATGCAGGACAACCTGCTCGAGCTCCGCGAGCGGATAAACGCAACAATCGTCTTCGTCACACACGACATCGATGAAGCGATCCTTCTCTCTGACCGTGTGCTGATCATGAGCGCGGGACCAGGCCGCATCCTCAAAGATCTTCAGGTGAGCCTGCCGCGACCGCGCTCCAGCGCCATCGTTGCGGAGGCTGCCTATCTCGCCCTCAAGCGAGATTGCCTCGATCTGATCCGCTCGGAAGGCCGCAGGGCCTTCGAGCAAATGGAGATCAGGACATAAGCGCCTGACGACAGGTCTGGCATGACTCTTGAATGGTTTTCCCTTGCGGCGGCAAGGGAGCGAGCAGATGTCAGCGGCAAGCCTCAGGAATACGACCGGCATCATGCTGGCGGGATCGGATGCTCTGGTCGGGTCGCTACCCAGCTTGTTGGATCCGCTGTGTGAGGCTGACCGGCGTCGTGTCCTCGCGATCGGCCGCGAGGAGGTCCTGCAGGCAGGCAAGCATGTCTGGCGGCAGGGCGATCTGCAGAACGGCATTTATCTGATCGAAGAGGGGCGTATTCGCAGCTACTACGCGGCCCCTTCCGGACGCGAGGTGACGCTGGCCTACTGGTTCGCCGGCAATTTCGTCGGCGGCCCGGATCTGTTCGGTACTGGTGCCCACGTATGGTCTTCGGTTGCGGTGGAGCGGAGCCAGGTGACGTTCTTGCCCGGCGCGGCCCTGCGCGCGCTGGCGCTCCAATCGGCCAGTATCGCGGTCGCGCTGCTGGATGCGCTCGCCTTCAAAGCACGATGCTACTCGGCCATGGCGCAAATGCTGGGGACCCGCTCGGTGACCGAGCGGTTGCATCGTCTGTTGGTCTTCCTCTCGAAAATCTACGGTTCGCAGCAGGGCCGCGAGATCGTGATCGGGATCCCGTTCACGCATGGTGATCTCGCCAATCTGATCGGCTCAACCCGCCAATGGGTGACGGTGCAGCTTTCCCGCATGCAAGCAAGGGGCGTCATCCGTTATCACCGGGGCCTGATTGTGATCCTCAATCTGCGCGCTCTCGATCTCGAAGTCGTCTAGGACGCGGCCTGCGGATATACTTTTAGATCGAACAGTCCGGCCTTCGCATCGGGCAGCCATCGCTCGGCAAGGTCGAGAAGGGCATGGTCACGCCACGCAGGCGCCAGCAAAGTGATGCCCATCGGCATACCGTTGCCGAGCGTTGCGTTGGGAACTGCCACCGCGCACAAGTCCACGAGATTGGCAAAATAGGAGTAGTAACCGAGGCGGCTGTTGAGCGTGATGGGATCTTCCATCATCTCCGAGATCGTGAAGGGGCGTGGCGCGGTCGGTACCACCAGGACATCGATCTCCTCGAAAAGCGATCGGATCTGGCGTCGCAGCTTCAAAAGCCGATGTTGCGCGGCGAACGCATCTATTGCGGAAAACCGGGCAGCTGCGCTCAGCACGTTGCGGATGACGTCAAGCAGTTCGCCATGATCGATGTCCAGGAGCTTGCTGATCGCCGCATGACGTTCGGCAATCCAAGGCCCTGAAAAGAGCATTTCACCGGCTTCGGCGAAAGGCGAGAAGTCAATTTGCCTGGCTTGGCCTCCCAGTCCCGAAAGCCTCATGCAGGCCTGCGTGTAAAGGTCATTGCATTCCGGCATGCCGAATGAATTCAGATGACCAGCTGAGACCTGGCCGAACTGGAATTTGCGAGGAGATGGGGAGGACGAGGCAATCCGTTGGCGGCTAAAAGGATCGGTGTCGTCGAATCCTTCGATCAGCTCGAGCAGAATTCGACCTTCGGCAATGGAATTGCAGAAAATGGAGGGGCAATCGAGCGTCGGACAGTTCGGCACAAGCCCGCGGGATGAGACGAGGCCGACGGTCGGCTTGATCCCAACGATCCCATTGAAGCCTGCGGGAATCCGGCCCGAGCCGCCGGTATCCGTGCCGAGAGCGAAGGCAATATGGCCGGATGCTACAGCAGCAGCCGAGCCGGAACTCGAACCGCCGGCAATGTACAGATCGTTAGCAGCGCTGGAACAGGTGCCATAGGGGGAGCGGGTGCCGGACAGTCCGGTTGCGAATTGATCCAGGTTGGTTTTGCCAAGACAGATCGCACCTGCGGCCGTTAATCTCTCGACGCATCTAGCCGATTGCGCAGCCACATATTCGAATGACGGACAGGCTGCTGTCGTCGGCATGTCCTCAACGTCAATATTGTCCTTGACGCCGAATGGCACGCCAAGGAGCGGCAGGACTTCACCCTCCTCCGCTCGCTGTAGGAGGGCATCAGCCTCGGCCAGCGCTTCTTCTATGGGCCGCACATAGATCCAACAGTTGCGGTGCCGGTCCCCTTCGATGCGCTCATAGACGGTTGTGATGATGGAGGCTAACTCGGCAGCCGAACGTAGAGGTCGACTCTGCGCGGATAAGATAGCTTGCGGCACGGAATAAACTCCTGAGGGGCATGACCCCACAAATATGAAGCCGCTGCCCCACAATAAAAGCAACTAAGCGCCCTCCCGCACCGGCAGGACTCGAAGCTGCAACCAGACCGTTATGAGCGGCAGAATATCGATCAGCTTTGTTGGTTTTTCTGTGCTTTTGTTTGGTTTCGATCGCGTTTGTCTTGGTTCGTTCAGGTTGTTTCTGGTGCGAAACTGGTGTGGTTACCCAGTTTCCCTTTCCGGGACGACGTCGGTCTCTGCATGAACCTTCGCTTCCGGCTCCGGCGCTGTGGCCGATCGGGATGCTGCTCTCTGGGTAACGTGCTACTGTAGCCGGTTACACGCTCCAGCGAGCGTTCCATGAGCCGAGACCCAGACAATTGGTGCGAGGAAGAATACTAGGAAAAAATCGGTCGGTAGGAGGACATCGCCAAGGCGATCAAGAATCTATCCCATCAGCCAATCCGCGACTTCTTGGGTACATACGGTGACGTCATCGACACGCCGCTCGATGAAACTATTGCGCAAAGTTCACCGCGATTCTCGAGGCTGCCGCGATCGAAAAAGGGGACCGCTATTTGGTCTGACGCTTGAGCCAGCGCGCCATACATCCCGACGTCCCTAGCGCCGCGCAAGGACGAATATCGCGCTTCCGCTGACTGTTTTCCTTTCAGAATTGGTTGGTCAAAGCACGTCGGCCAAGGATTGGCCGTGCAGGTTTATGTTGAGCCCCTGCAAGCCTTGGTCGCTGATTTCGCCTCCCATTGCTTTCAGGCTTTCCTCGCGGATCAACGACATCAGACCGCGTCTCAGAGCAAGGAATTCTGACGACATCATCATCGATTGCTGGCGAGGGCGCTCAAGCGGAATGGGAATTTCCGCTTTGATTGAGCCGGGCCGGGCTGTCATGCAGTAGACGCGGTCGGAAAGGAAAATCGCCTCGTCGATGTCGTGGGTCACGAACAAGACCGAGATTTTCAGCCGTTGCCACATGTTGGTGAGGATTTGCTGCATGATGACCCGAGTCTGCGCATCCAGGGCGCCGAAGGGCTCATCGAGCAGAAGCACTTTCGGCCCTGTGGCTAGGGCGCGCACAATGCCGACGCGTTGCTTCATGCCGCCGGAAAGACGGTCGGGATAGTGCTTTTCGAACGCTTCGAGGCCGGCGAGTCCGAGCAAGGTGCGCGCGGCTCTCTCGCGACGGGACCGATCCATGCCGCGCATCTTCAGTCCGAATTCGACGTTTTCCCGGACCGTCTTCCAGGGAAAAAGCGAATATTGTTGAAAGACCATCCCACGCTCGGCGCTCGGGCTCTTTACCTCTTCGCCATCGACCGTGACCATCCCCGCGGTTGGCTTCAGGAAGCCCGCTACCGCGTTTAACAACGTGGATTTGCCGCAGCCGGACGGGCCGACGATCGAGACGAATTCGCCCGGCTTGACGTAGATCTGCGTATCGGTAACGGCGGCCACGGACCCGTCGATGGTCTCGTAGCTCAGTGCGAAGTTCTTGACCTCAATGCGGCCGGCCGCGGCCGTCGCCTCAATCACACTCATGTGCGTCCCCACGGCATCGCAAGCCTTCCGGCGGAGCGGATCAGCAGGCTGGACGTCAGGCCGAGTACGCCGATCGCGATCATGCCGAGCGCGATGTCGGCATACTGGACCAGCGAATAGGCCTCCCAGGTGAAATAGCCGATCCCGTATTGGCCGGAGATCATCTCGGCCGCGATCAGCGAAACCCACGCAACGCCCATCCCGACAGTAAGCCCGGTGAAGATGTGCGGAAGCGAGGCGGGAAAATACACCTCGCGAAAGATCGAGGTTTCCCTAGCCCCGAGGCATCGCGCGGCGCGAACAAGAACCGGATCGACCAGCGCCATGCCGTGCAGGGTGTTGACCAGGATCGGAAAGAACGAGCCGAGGAAGGTAATGAAGACGATGCTCTGTTCGTTTGTTGGCCACAGCATGATCGCCATCGGCACCCAGGCGATGGCGGGGATCGGACGAAGCACTTCGGAAACCGGAAACACCACTTCATGGATCAGCTTGAAGCGGCCCATGATCAGACCGAGCGGCACCGCGATAAGGCTCGCCAACGCGAAGCCGAAGATGATCCGGCGACAGCTCAAGAGGACGTGCATCAGGAACTTGGGGTCGCGCATTGCCTTCGTAGAACTGTTGTAGACATCGAGCGGCGAGGGCACGTTGGTGAAGCGCACGAAGAACACCACTCGGTATTTTGTCAGGAGGTGCCAGACCACCAGAAATGCGACCAGGGATACGGCCCCGATCAGCGCAGCCCGCAGGCGGCCCTTGTTGAGCCGGTACCAGCGCGCGATGATCGCGACGGTTGCGGGCTCGCGGACGGCCGCGGCGGCGGGCGGCGGTTCGGCGGCAACCTTGGGTGCTTCGTGCTCTTTTGGATGCAGCGCATGCGCAGGACTGCTGCTCATGTCCTGCCTCCGCTCACGGCAGACTTCACCGCCTCTTCGAAACTAAGGACCTTGCCGCTGTTCTTGGCTGCGTAAGCCTCGGCGTCCTTCTTCAGCAAGAATGGGGTGATGTCGCCGCCGGCGACTGCAAAGAAGGCTTGGTCGGCGAACAATTTGATGCCGCGCGCCGTGTCGAAGACGTAGGCGACGTTGATCTTCTTTCCCTTGGTCTTGAATTCGGCATAAGCGCCGAGTGTGCAGGTGGCGCTGCTGAACGGAAGGATGCCTTCACCCTCGACCCACACTTCGCCGGACTTGCGCGGATCCGAAATCGGCTTCTTGCAGAACTTGTCGTCGCCGGAAATCTCATAGTTCGTGGTGCTGGCGAGCTGGGCGTCGTAGTCCAGTTTCATGTCGGCATAGGCTTTGCGGATGAAGGAATCGTCGACCCATTTCTTCGGATCAAATTCCTTCATCCGTCCAAGATTCTGTAGCACCTTGACATCGACTTCCGCCGCATCGATCAGGGCTGGCTTGATGGTCGGATCGGTCGTCATGTTGCCGCTCGGACCGAGGAAGATGTAGACGACTTCCTTGTTGATGCCGGTCCACTCCGCGATCTTCTCTGCCGCCAGTTTGGGATCGGCCCGAAGCCACTGGTTGGCGGCAATGATTGCTTTCGTGTAGGCGAGGACGACCTCGGGATACTTTTCGGCGAAGTCGGTGCGGACGACGACGCCGTGCCAGGTCGGCAGGTTGGTCTCCACGCCGTCGAAAATCTTGCGGGCAAATCCGCGAAACGGCAGCAGCTCGGCGAACGGGACAAAGTCGGCGTGGCCGTCGATCTTCTTCTCCTGGAGGTTGGTCGAACCGACTTCGGGACTTTGACTGACCAGCTGGAAGAAGTCCGCCGGATACCCCCGGTCCTGCATCGCCTTCAGAACCATGCCATGGGCGGCCGATCCGAAGGGAACGCTGACCAGCTTACCCTTGAGATCCGCGAGCTCGTAATACGGGGAGTCCTTATGGACGACGAGGCCATTGCCGGAACCGGACAGGCTATAAGCCGCGACCGCGATCAGGCGACTCTTGCTTTCAGGATTGTTCTGGAATGTGAACCCGTTGACGACCAGCGGATAGTCTCCCATGGCGCCGAATTGCAGCTTGTTCGCCATCATGCCGTTGGTGACGGGTGGACCAGAGGTGAAGTTTTGCCATTCGAGTTCGAACCTGACGTTGGCATACTTGCCGTCCGTCGGAAGGAACTTCTCCAGCAGGCGCAGTTGGCGGATGACGATCCCGGTCGTCACGGTGTTGGTCGTGGTGTCCTGGGTACCGATACCAATTTTGATTGTTTCGCCGAAGGCCGGCTCGGCGAGCGCCAAGGCCACAGAGGCAGCGGAGGTCGCTATCGAGAGTGATCGGACTTGGCGGACCATGTTCATCCCCATTCGGTTGGAAGCGCTGCCCCCATGATTGGTTGGGTCAACGTTCCAGGCAAATGCGGACTGGCCATCGGAGTAGATTAGTTGCCGTTAAAGATCGGTTGCATACTCGTTGGGCAGTTTTGCTGTGCAAAGCCGCTTCGGTGTGCATCCAAACTCAATCCGACGCCTGACCGCGCATTTCTTCCAGAATATTCGGCAGGCAAATGACGATCTGGGTGCGCTTCGCCAGCACGATCCGTTTTTCTTGCATTCGCTTGAGACTGATCGTCACCCATTGCCGGGTTGCGCCTACCATGTGGGCCAGGTCGGCATGGGTAAAAGCCGTGGCGATGACGACGCCGTCTGGATCCTCGACGCCGTATAGATCCATCAGTTGCAACAAAAGGTGAGCCAGCCGCTGCGTGATCGAGCGCGTTCCCAGCATCTGCGCCAGCGCTGAATAACACTTTCCCTTGAACGCGAGCCCCTCGATCAGCCCGATGGCGAGATTGGGAATTTCAGTTGCCAGCGTTCGCAGCTCTTTCCCGGGAAGCTGAACGACGCTGCAGTTGGTGGAGGCGACGCCGGACCACTGATGAATGCCGCTGTCGAAGACTTCCGGCCCGCCCACGAAATTGCCGGCATGCCAATAGGCGAGGGTGATCTCGCGCCCGAGCGGTGAGGAATAGAACACGCGGATCCGGCCGCTTTCGATCAGGAAAATGCCGTCATGCTTCGCGCCCTGATTGAAGATCGTCTGCCCGCGACTGAGGACCTTTCGGCGCCCCTGTTTCAGGACGATCTCCCGCTCGCGCATCGTCAGCCTGTCCATCAGGGACGGCGGACCACCGATCAATTGCTCATTCTCGGTGAGAAGCAGGGACGAGGTTGGTTTCGTTACCGCAGCCGCAGGCGAGCCGCCGCGCACCCCATTCCCAGCCTGCAGCAACATTGCCGCTCTCCAGATCATCTAAGAACCGATCTAAAAAGCAGCAATCTTCGTGCCAGATTCATTCTTGCCGGCAAACGCGGGCGAAAACCCGAACAAGATCAAGGCTCGGCCAAGTTGGCCAAATAGCTCTTGGGGTAGATTCCCCGATTGTGTCCGTCTGAGAAGGAAATATTGAGCCCGTAGCCGAGGTCTGCGACCTCCACGATGGCGATCCCCGGGAAACCATCGGGGAAGCGTTCGTCGAAGCGCGCGCGCGTACAATGCGCGCATTTGCAGGATAGCCGAAGCTTCTCCGC
Source organism: Bradyrhizobium archetypum (assembly GCF_013114835.1). GTDB lineage: Bacteria > Pseudomonadota > Alphaproteobacteria > Rhizobiales > Xanthobacteraceae > Bradyrhizobium > Bradyrhizobium archetypum. The sequence continues at coordinate 458,479 of NZ_JAAVLW010000002.1, forward strand.
CGTAACGGTCGCCCGCGATCCGCCGTTTGCGATCAGGGATATCGAGGCGAGATCGGCGCTTACCTCGCAACTCGGTCGTTCTACGGCAAGCGGTGGTAGCATCGACATCGGCAAATCCATCCTCGGGGCAGGTTACTTTGCGAGTGGTTGCACGGATAGCAACTAATTGCCGGGCTGCGCCGAATCCCCGTTTTGGAAATTACTTGCTTGTCCCGCGTCAGCATCGCGAACACCACTTCGCGAACATCGCGCGGGGGTAGGAAAATGTTGCACCGGTCGGGAGGGATCATCGAGCCGAACCGGCTCTGGAAGGACATCCCGGGTATCGCCCTCTGCGCGCTTGTCGCCAGCGCGGCGACCTGGATGGCGCTTCTGGCCGGGTCTGCCGTTATCTGGGGCTTGATCCTCGGCCTCGTTCTCGCCGCGATCTGGTCGCCTTCGGCAATGTTTCAAACGGGCATTTCGTTTGCTGCCAGGCAGGTGATGCGCATCGGCGTCGCGCTGCTTGGATTTCAGATTTCGCTCGCGACCCTGCAGATCCTTGACGTGACCGACCTTGCCGCCCTCGCGGTCAATGTGGCGATCGTGCTGGCAGCAGGTTGGTTCCTGGGGCCAATGCTCGGGATCACAAGGGAGTTGTCGCTGGTCACCGCCGCTTCCGTCGCCATTTGCGGCGCCTCGGCTGCGGCGGCCGTTGCATGTGTGGTCATGCGTAATGATTCGACTAACAGGGATGTGGCCTGCACGATCGGCGCTGTCAGCGTCATATCGTCGGTGGCGGTAATCCTTTATCCGCTCATGGTTCACATGGCAGGGCTGGGTTCGACCGCAGGCGGCATCTTTCTCGGTGGCAGTATTCACGAGGTGGCCCATGCGGTTGCGGCTGGCTACAGCGTCAATCCCGAGACTGGCGATATGGCCACGGTGGCAAAGCTTTTCCGCGTGGCGCTCCTCGCACCGACCTGCATCGCTGTACCCTTCGCTACAATGGGTAGGGGGCGGTCGCAAAACCCATCCTTGCCGTTGCCGCCAGTCTTCCTGATCGGCTTTGTCGTGGCGGCAATGCTCAATGCTTCGGGGCTTGTCCCGCGCGAGCTATCTCAGGTGACAACTCCGCTTTCGCGGTTCTGCCTTGTCACGTCGATGGCCGCAATCGGATTGACGTTACCCTGGAGGAGCTTCCGTGCCTTCGGCGCAAGACCCATCGTACTTCTGTTGATTCTTTCCGTAATCCTGATCGGGTTGTCATTAACGTACGTCAAATGTCATTCGTCCTGATGAAGCCCGAGGAAATTTGAAACTAATCGACCAACAACTGAAGTCCATCGTTGCGAAGTTCAAGCTTCTCACCCAACGCCCCATCGTCGCGCAGACATGCGCTTTTTTGGCGATCGAATGATCGAAGGAGGAGAAGGACGATGAGCGCATTTCAGAAGGAAACGGTTCTCTCGGTGAAACATTGGACCGATTCCCTGTTCAGCTTCAGGGCGACGCGCGATCCCGCCTTTCGCTTCCAGAACGGGCAGTTCGCCATGATCGGACTGGAAGTCGATGGGCGGCCGCTCGTTCGCGCCTACAGCATGGCCAGCGCCAATCACGAGGACGCCCTCGAATTCTTCAGCATCAAGGTTGCCGATGGACCGCTGACGTCGCGCCTGCAGAAGATCAAGGAGGGCGACGTCATTCTGGTTGGCCGCAAGCCAACTGGCACGCTCATCACCGCAAATCTCATCCCGGGAAAGCGGCTGCTGCTGCTTTCGACTGGTACCGGGATCGCGCCGTTCGCCAGCCTCATCAAGGACCCCGACGTCTACGAGTCCTATGAGGCGATCATCCTTGCCCATGGCTGCCGCCAGGTTTCTGAATTGGCCTATGGCGAACGCCTGGTGGAAAAGCTTCAGCAGGACGAACTGTTCGGACCGCTGCTCGCTGACAAGCTGATCTATTACCCGACCGTGACCCGCGAACCGTTCCGCAACCGCGGTCGCATCACCGACCTGATCGGATCTGGCCAACTCTTTGACGACGTCGGACTACCCGTGCTGGACCGGGAGACGGACCGAGTCATGTTGTGCGGCAGTCCCGGCATGCTGGAGGAACTCCGCGTGATGTTCACGGAGCGCGGATTTGTCGAAGGCAATCAAAGTGAGCCGGGGCACTTCGTGATCGAGAAAGCTTTCGTCGAACGATAATGCCGCGTCTGCCCATTTATTGTTCAATAACTGACCTCGATTCGGCAGTAGGCCCAAACATTGGGTTTCTCTCACCGGCGACAACTAATTGCTATCGCCGAAAGGCCCGCCGAACAAATCTAGCACCAAGATGGCGAACACGCCGAACCAGGAGCGAGTAATGGCAATGGATGAGATCGTTGACGGGCTTTCGGAAGTTTCGTGCGATGTGCTCGTTATCGGCGGCGGTACGGCCGGGCCGATGGCTGCACTCAAGGCCAAGCTGAAGAATCCCAAAGCGAATGTCGTTTTGCTCGAGAAGGCCAACGTCAAGCGGTCGGGCGCGATCTCGATGGGCATGGACGGACTGAACAACGCCGTCATTCCCGGTTACGCGACGCCGGAGCAATACACCAAGGAAATAACCATCGCGAACGACGGCATTGTCGATCAGAAGGCGGTCTACAAGTATGCACAGAATTGCTACAAGATCATCGAGGAGCTCGACAGCTTCGGCATCCGCTTCCTGAAGAACGAAAACGGCGACTACGCGGTCAAGAAGGTGCACCACATCGGCACCTATGTGCTGCCGATGCCGAACGGCGAGACGGTGAAGAAGGCGATCTACCGGCAGCTCCGGCGCGCGAGAATCCTGATCTCGAACCGGCATATGGCAACACGTCTCCTGACGTCGAGCAACGGGCGCGTGGCGGGGACTATCAGCGTCAATACCCGTACAGCCGAAATCCTGGTCATCAAGGCCAAGGCTGTCATCCTCTGCATGGGCGCGGCGGGACGCCTCGGCCTACCGACCTCCGGCTACATGTTCGGTACCTACGAGAATGCTGCGAATTCAGGCGACGGCTATGCGATGGCCTATCATGCCGGCGCGGCACTCGCGAACCTCGAATGCTTCCAGATCAACCCGCTGATCAAGGATTACAACGGTCCGGCCTGCGCCTATGTCGCTGGTCCCTTCGGTGCATTCACCGCCAACAACGAAGGATCGCGCTTCATCGAATGCGATTACTGGTCGGGCCAGATGATGCTTGAGTTCTACAACGAATTGTCGTCGGGCAAGGGTCCGGTTTTCCTTCAATTGTCGCATCTTCACGAGAAAACCATCGAGGAAATCGAGTCCACGCTCCACAAGGTCGAGCGGCCGACGCGCGGGCTGTTCCAGAAGGGGCGGGGTACCGACTATCGGACCGAATCGATCGAGATGCACATTTCCGAAATCGGGTTCTGTTCAGGGCATAGCGCGTCCGGTGTGTTCGTCGATGATTTTGCGCGCACGACCGTGCCCGGCCTCTACGCCGCCGGCGACATGGCCAGCGTGCCTCATAACTACATGCTCGGCGCTTTTACCAACGGCTCGGTCGCGGGCACCGACGCGATGGAGTTCGCGGACAACCACGACTTCGCCGCCTTCGATGCCGCTGACGTGGTCAAGGAGCGCGACCGCGTGATGGCGCCGACCAGGCGGGAAGACGGCATCCCGCCGAACCAGATTGAATACAAGGTCCGTCGCCTCGTGAACGACTATCTGCAGCCGCCGAAGGTCACGCGCAAGTTCGAACTTGGTCAGCGCAGGTTGGCGGAGGCTCGTGAGGACATGGAGAAGCAAATGATCGCACGCAATTCGCACGAACTGCTGCGCGCATTGGAGACCCAGTCGATACTGGACTGTGCCGACATGGCCGCCCATGCCTCGCTCTACCGCGAGGAAAGCCGCTGGGGTCTGTATCACCTCCGCACCGATTTCCCCGAGAAGGACAACGAGAACTGGTTCTGCCACACACTTCTCAGCAACAAGAACGGCAAGATGACCAGCGAGAAGCGGGATGTGGAACCGTACGTCGTCCCGATCGCTGATGAAGAGAAGGATCTCTACGACAAGCAACGTATCCGCGCCAGCGCGTAACGGCCCCGCAACGAAGCAACAGGAGACTCTCAGCAATGCCTCTCGCCAGTTATCAGACGTCCGTGCCGGTCGTCGTGGACGATGCCAAGTGTATCGCGGACAAGGGATGCACCGTTTGTGTCGATGTTTGTCCGCTCGACGTGCTTCGCATCAGTGACATGACCGGAAAGGCATTCATGGCCTACGACGAGTGCTGGTATTGCATGCCGTGCGAGGCCGATTGCCCGACCGGAGCCGTTACCGTCAACATTCCCTACCTCCTGAGGTGATCATGTCGGGTCCTTTCGAATCCTACGACGATCTGGAGGACGCCGAGGAGCGGCTCGGGGCCGCCGATCCGGGCGAGCGCCGCGTCGCGATCATTGCGCTTGGCCATTCCGGGGATCCTGCGGCCGTTGGGCATCTGAGCGCCATGGTCGCGGATCCCGACGCCGGGGTGCGTCAGCAGGTGGCAATGGCGCTCGGGGAATTCGACGGGCCGGATTCGGCGTCTGCTTTGGCGAAACTGCTGCTCGATCCCGAACAGACGGTCGCTTCCGCAGCGGCCGACAGCATGGCTGAGTTCAAGGACCCGGCATGTGCCGACGCGATACTTCCCCTGGTCAAGCACGGCCACGCGTTCGTCCGCATGAGCGCCCTCCGTGCGCTGAAGGAGTTGCGGCGCAAGGACACGCTCAAGCCGGCGCTCGAGGCGCTCAGGGATAGCGATGCCGCCGTCCGTGTGCAGGCGATCGGCGTCATCGGCTTTTTGAAGCTCGAGGAGTCGATACCTGCGCTGACTGCGTCCACCGGCGATCCCGATGCCCACGTCAGGCGGGCGGCGGTTAGCGCGCTGGCGTTTTCGCAGATGCGGCCAGCGGCTGAATCGATCACCCGTACGCTAGGGGATGAAGACTGGATGGTCCGCGAGATGGCGGCGGAGACGCTGGGCCAGAACGCCAACGGCATGATCGCGGCGGATCAACTGATTGCCGCGTTGACGGACGATTTCTGGCAGGTGCGGCTCAAGGCGATCAGAAGCCTTGGCAAGATGAAGCTCGATCGGGCGGTTCGTCCGATTGGCAAGTGCATCACGCACGAGCAGGCAAATTTGCGCAAGGAAGCTGCAGCAGCGCTGGGCGAGATTGCCGATCCAGCCGCGGAGCCGTTTCTCGCCCTGGTCGCGAATGATCACGATCCCGAAGTGAGAAAAAACGCACGCTGGGCGCTGCAGCAGATCGCTGCCAGGAAAGCAAAGACGAGTTCCTAGCTCTGTGGTTGCCGTCCGTCGGCGTGGTAACAGGTCGGAAGATGATTCAGAGACTGAGATGACGTATGTCGTCACCGAAGCCTGCATCAAGTGCAAGTATACCGATTGCGTTGAGGTTTGCCCGGTCGATTGCTTCTACGAGGGGGACAATATGCTTGTTATCCATCCCGAGGAATGCATCGATTGCGGTGTCTGTGAACCTGAGTGTCCCGCCGACGCCATCAAGGCTGACACGGAACCGGGCCTGGAAAAATGGCTAGTTTTGAATGCCAGGTTTGCTGCGGTTTGGCCGAACATCTCCAACAAGAAAGAACCACCTGCCGACGCGGAAGAATTTCAAGGCGCCGAGGGAAAGTTCGATCAATTCTTCAGCGACTCTCCCGGTCCAGGTGGCTGACGTAACGTTTCATGGGTGCTGACAGGCCGTCCAACTGACGAAGACCGGATCGTCAGACCGTTTGGTCATGCTTAGCTGAGCTCGAGACCATCGACGCCTTGGCGGCGTCCCCACCGTTCGGAGCCTTCTAGCCACTGCAGAGCCCGGCGAACCAGGGAACCAGACCGCGAGGAGCCGAGAGGACGGTGGTATTGTATAGCCAGGACAAATTGCCAATGCTCAACAACGAGCTGAATCCAACTCGTTGGACGTCGCTGGTTCACGGTAGTTCAAATTTGCCGATGATGGATTGGACCGGGACATCTCGAAAAGCGATGCATCATCAGCACTTAAGGGACGGTCGCCTTGCGCCATGCTGTACCAAATGCTGTACCGCCCCGGCTGACGCGTTCTCTCAGTAGGCAGGATTCGGCTTCTGGCGGCGTTCGGTGGCCGCTGAGCGTTGTATTGGGATCTGCTAATCTAGCGGGTCGAGCTTGCCGCGAACTTCACGCGGGAAGATTGGAGGCAATGTCGGCGTGGGTTGGTAAAGCTCCCCCGCTACCATTTGTACAACCGACACTTCGGCTCCCACTAGAGCCGCCAAAGGCCTTAATCCGTACTCCATAGGTAGCCTGACCAAGGCAATCCAGCCCAAGATCTCCATCGCCGCGCTCGTCGTGGTTCTTAATCTTGCGGGTCTTTCTGCGCCAGTGGTCCCGAAGACGAATTCTCGAACCGCTTCGATCCTAGGGGCAAGGCTCTAATGGATCGTTGACGTCGTTGCCGGCCAAGGCGTCGAGCCTACGCCAGATCAGAAAGCTTCGGAAGGGTCGGCATTCCGAATTGCCGAACGGTTTCGCAAGGCGTGCGCCTGACCCGCGGACTGGCGTCCGTCCCACGAGTTTGTTGCTGTTGTGAGGACGACATCCTTTTTGCGCTGCCGAACTACTCGAGGCGGTAGCGTCGACCGATTTCTTAGATCTCCAGTTTGTCGATACGATTGCAGATCGACCGGAGGGCTATCTTGAGACCTTCGACGTCCTTTCCAGGTAGAGGTGCAGTCGCCAATTTTTCGTATTGCGCCGTAACTGGCTTGATCCGCGCATAAACCTGGTGGCCGATTTCGGTGAGGGTCACCTGCACTCGGCGCTGATTGCTTTCAACACGTGCGCGATGCACTATACCATGCTCGTGCATATTGGCGATCAATCGTGACAACGTTGATAGATCGACAGATGTCAGTGTGGCCAATTCGCCCATGTGCAGTGGCCGATCGTTTTCGGTCAGAATGGCCAGCACGCGATACTTTAGCAGCGTCAATCCCTTTTCCTTCAATTGCCGCTCCAAGGAGTTAGCCATCCGAGTGCTGAGACGTAGGAGCAGGTAAGGTAGCGAGTTCGAAAAGGGGTGCATGATTTAGGTTCGAGGCTTGCTTCACGGAGGTTCAGGAGATCGTTCGTGTTTATTCCGGTAAAGATTTTCCAAACAATCGTTCGGCGTTCTGGTGCGAGATGAGATTGCGCTCCTGCTGCGTAAGTGCGGCGCCTTTGAGGAAGCGCACAGCCTCTGCGTCGTCTTCATATGGGTAGTCCGCTGCGAACAGAATGCGGTCGGCCCCGAGAACATCAATGCTGAGCCGCAGTGCCGGCATCGAAGTGACTCCAGCTGTCGTGATCACGAAATTGTCCAGAAAGTATTCGCTGGGAAGGCGCGGCAACTTGGTTACGGCACCGATCTTGACCTGAAGCAAATAGCGATTGTCGATGCGCTGAAGCCAGAACGGAATGCCTTCGCCCATGTGGCCGAGGATGATCTTCAGTTTCGGGTACCGCGCGAAGGTGCCGGACATGATGAGCCGCATTGCGTGCAACCCCGTCTCTACCGCGAAACCCCAGCCGGCGAAATAGAGGCCGTAGTCGAGAAACGGCGTCACCAGGCTCGGAGCCGGTTCGCGCGGGTGCAGATACATCGGCAGTCCGGTCGCCTCCATGGCCTCAAAGATTGGGAAGTAGCGAGCCGCGTCGAGATATTCACCGAAGGTATGGGAATTGACGATCAATCCGCAGAGCCCGAGCGTCTTGATGCGGTCGATTTCCCGCGCGGCGGCCGCGGGGGCTTGCGGCGCGATGGCGCCCAGCCCCGCAAGACGGGATGGCGCGGCGCGAACCGCCGCAGCCAGAATGTCGTTCGCCTCGGCAGCGAGGCGGGTGGCGAGGTCGGGCGCGAAGACCTGGACGCCCGGCGAGGTCAGCGACAGCACCTGCATGTCAATGCCAACCTCGTCCATATGGGCGATGCGTCCCTTGCCGATGTCGAGTAAGCGGGAATGCAGCAGCGCGTTGCCCGGTGTCTCAGCCAGAATGCTCTCGCCCATCTTGGCAAAGCCAGGCTCGACATCCGGGCGCGCCAGGGCCTTCTTCCATTCTGCGGCGATTTCTGCCGTGACGAACGCTTCCTCGATTGCGATCCGCTTCATCTTGTGCTCCTTAATCTTCGTCTGCAGGTTAGTCTTCAATGCCGAAATAGAGGTGGCGCAGCCGTTCGTCGGCGCGCACCACGGCGGCCGAGCCCGACAAGGTGATGCGCCCCTTGTTGATGATATGGGCGACATCGGCAACGTCGAGCGCACGCTCGACGTCCTGCTCGACCACCAGCATGGTCAGGCCTTCGCGCTTGAGCTCGGCCAGCGCCTCGTAGAGGCGATCCATCATCACCGGCGCGAGCCCGAGGCTGATCTCGTCGAAGATGACGAGGCGCGGCTTCGCCATCAGCGCACGCCCGATCGCCAGCGCCTGCTGCTGGCCGCCGGAAATCGAGGTGCCGGCGGCGTGGCGCCGCTCGGCGAGCACCGGAAACAGGGCATAGATGCGCTCCAGCCGTTCCTTGCATTGCGCGGTGGCGACGTTACGGGCGGAGACCAGCAGATTTTCCTCCACCGAGAGCGAGGCGAAGATCCGCCGACCTTCCATGCAATGGGCAATGCCGCGGGCCGCCGCCGCGTGGGGCGGCAGGGCGGTGATGTCGTCGCCCGCGAAGCGGATGCGGCCGGCGGTGACCGGCAGCGCGCGGCTGATGACGTGGGCGAGGGTAGTCTTGCCGGCGCCGTTGGTGCCGAGAATGCCGACCACCTGCCCGGGCATCACCGAGAGGCTGAGGTCATGGATGACTCGGGCCTGGCCGTAACCCGCCGAGACGCCTTCGAGCGCGAGCAGCGGCGCGGCCGTTGCCGAGGCGGACGGCGCCGGATCGGCCGTCGTGGACGGCGCCGCGATAGGGGACGCGTTGGCCGCGCCGCCGTGACTGGTGCCGAGATAGACCGCGCTGACCTCGTCGCTTGCCAGCACCTCGGCGGTCGGGCCCTTGGTCAGGACCTTGCCGAAATTGATCACCACCAGGTCTTCGCAGCATTCCTTCACGATCCGGATGACGTGCTCGATGATGATGATGGAGCGCTCGCCGTCCTGCAGCGAGCGGATCAGCGCGATCAGCTCGCTGACCTCGCTGTCGATCAGCCCGGCGCCGACCTCGTCAAGCAGCAGCAATTTGGGCTTGAGCGCCAGCGCGCGCGCCACCTCGAGGCGCTTGCGTCGCAAGAGCGGCAGGTCGCGCGCCTTGACGTCGGTGGCGTCCGCGAGGCCGCAGCGCTCGAGGATGTCGCGGCGTTCGGCCGTGGCGGTCGCGGCGGAAATGAACGGCGACAGCGAGAACTGGCCGACCGCGAGGTTCTCGGCGACCGTCATGTCGAGGAATGGCCGGGGGATCTGGTAAGTCCGTCCGATGCCGCGCCGCGCCCGTTCGGAGGCCGGCAGCGCCGTGATGTCGTCGCCCTCGAAGCGGATGCGGCCTGCGCTCGGCGCAATGGCGCCGCCGAGCAGGCCGATCAGGGTCGACTTGCCGGCGCCGTTGGGGCCGATGACGCCGAGCACGCGGCCCTTGTCGAGGCGGATGTCGATGCCGTCATTGGCGACGACGCCGCCATAGCGCTTGCCGAGACCGGCGGCATCGAGCAGGGGAGCGCTGTGTGCGGCCGCCGTCATGGGTGGGCCTCCTGCGGCGCAGCGCCGCGGCGCCGGAGGGCAGCCTCGGCGAGACCGCAGATTCCGCGCGGGGCGAAGCGGATCAACAGGATGAGCGTGACGCCGGTGATGGCGACATGGAGCTCGGGATAATCGGCAAGCAGCTCACCGATCGCCACGAAGAACACCGCGCCGACCATCGCGCCGAAACGCATGCCGAGGCCGCCGATGATGACGATGGCGAGCGGATCGACCGACCATTGCAGACCGAAGCTGCCATAGGGCTCGATGGCGCCGAGCTTGATCGCCTGCAGGCCGCCGGCGGAGGCGATCAGCGCGCTGGCGACGATGAAGGCGGCAAGCTTGATGCGGAAGGCCCGCACGCCGACCTGGCTCGCTGCGTCTTCGTCGTCGCGCACCGCGCGCAGCAGGACTGAGAAGCGTGAGCCGGTCGCGAGCGCCATGACCAGCGCGGCGAGCGCGAGCAGCAGTGTGGCGTAGCGGAACAGCGCCGCGATCTCCGGCAGGTCGACCGTGACGAACAAGCCGGTGGCGCCGCCGAACCATGGCACGTTGATGACGAACAGCCGCAGCGCTTCGGCGAGCGCCAGCGTTCCGACGGTGAAATAGAGGCCGCGTAGGCGGAACAGGCCGCGCGACATCACAATCGCGACAGCGGTGCCGGCGAGCGCGGAGGCGGCCAGTGCCTGCAGCGGCCCGGCCCCGGCCTGATTGATCAGGCCGACTGTGACATAGGCACCGAGCCCGAAGAAAGACGAGGTGCCGAGCGAGACCAGGCCGCCATAGCCGGCCAGCAGGTTCCAGGCTTCCGCCAGCACGATGTAGATCAGGAGCTTGAAGCCGATCTCGACGAAATAGGTCGGCAGCACGATCGGCGCAGCCAGCAGTGCGGCGAATGCAATGCATGCGATGACGATGCGTATGGCGGGGCTGCGGATCGAGATCGTGCGCTGCGGTGTGCTCTGCGAGGTCAGGACGGTCATGCGCGGTGTCCGAGAAAGCCCTGCGGCCGCACGGACAGCATGGCGAGAAACAGCACCAGGCCGACGAGATCGCGGTAGCCGTCCCCGAGCGTGAGCCCGCCGATGCTCTGCAGCACGCCGAGCACGATGCCGCCCACCAGCGTGCCCAGCACGTTACCCAGCCCGCCGAGGACGATGACTGCGAAATCGGTGAGCAGATAGGAGGCGCCGCTGGTCGGCGTGAAGGACAGCGCGACCCCGATCAGAGTGCCTCCGATTCCGGCGCAGGCGGCGCCGAGGCAGAAGGTGAAGGCATGAACACGGCTGACATTGATGCCGATCATGGCGGCGGCCTGCGGCTGGTCGGCGCTGGCGCGCAGGTCCCTGCCGAAGCGGCTGCGCGCGATCAAGAGATGCACCGCGACGATCAGCACGACCGAGATGACGAAACCGATGACAAAGATCTGCGGCACGCTGATCGGGCCGAGCTCGAGCGGCACGGTAGCATAGCTGCGGTCGATGGCGCGGGTGTCGGCGCTGAACAGCAGGATGAACAGGTTCTGCAGGATGATCGAGAGGCCGAACATCGTCATCATCGAGGCCTCCGGTCCCTTGCCCGCCAGCGGGACCAGCAGGAAGCGATGGATCGGATACCCGATCAGCGCCAGCACGAGACCGATCAGAGCGAGACCGGCGAGGGGATCGATGCCGGTCCATTGCAGCAGGAACAAGCCGGCATAGGCGCCCGCGACCAGGAACTCGCCGTGGGCTAGGTTCACCAGGCGCATCACGCCGAGGATGATCGACAGGCCGAGCGCCGTGAGCGCCAGCATGCCGCCCAAAAGGACACCCGAGATCAGCGCGTTGAGGATCACATCGAGAGCGGGCATGGCGGTCGTTCCGAACAGGACAGGACGGCCCGGACGCCGAAGCCGACCGGGCCGAGGCAAGTGAACTCAAGGCACCGGGAACAGGATCTTGCCGTTGGCGCGGTCCGCCGGCCAGACGATCGGTGTCTTGCCCGACTGCCACTGCAGCATCACCAGCGGCAGCTTCGCGGTGTGGTTCTCGTCGAACTTGATTGGGCCGACCACATAGGTCTTGTCGGTGCGCGAAATCGCGGTGTTGATCTTCTCGGGATCGAGCGAGCCGGCCGCCACGATGGCGTCGAGCAGGATCTGCGCCGCGGCGTAGCTGTCGGCGATGTGCTGGCTGGAGGTCAGCTTGGTTTCGCTCTCGAACGCTGTCGCCAGCTCTTTCGCGCCGGGATAGGGGAAACTGGGATCCCAGTAGCCGCCGACCACGACGCCGTCGGCGAGCTTGCCGAGCGCCTCGGCGAACTGCACCGGCTCGGCGCCCTTTTCGATCACCAGCAGCTTCGGCGTATAGCCGGCGGAGGCGATCTGCTTGCGGATCGAGACCGCCTGCGGCGTGATGGCGTCGATCAGCACGATATCGGCACCCTTCGCCTTGGCCTCGGCGACGATTGAGGTGAACTGGGTGTTGTCGATCGGGAAGGACGCGTTCTGCACCACGTCATAGCCGGCGTCCTTGGCCATGTTGGGCCACAGCGTGCCTCCGACCACCTGGCCGTCGGGGCCGTTGTCGTGGAAGATCGCCACCTTCTTGTTGGTCTCGAGCTTGAGGTCGCGCAATGCCTTGAACGGGATCGCGGCCAGCTCTGGCTCGTGGAAGAACAGGTCCCAGACGTAAGTCCACTTGCGCACCGACTTGAATGCCTCGAGTGGATTGCAGGCTGTCACCAGCGGAATCTTCTTCCGTTCGGCGACCAGTGCGCCGGCATTCACCAGCGCAGGCGTGCAGGAGCCGAGCAGGGCGACGGCCTTGTCGCGCGACAAGAGGCTCTCGGTGTTGGCAGCGGTGGCGTTCGGATCGGTCTTGTCGTCGCGCAGCACAAGGCGCACCGGCATCTTCTTGCCGTCGATGGCGATGCCGCCGGCCTTGTTGACCTCGTCGACGGCGCGGCTGTAGCCCCACTTCTGGAAGCTGCCGAACCCCGCGAGCGGCCCGCTGAGCGGGATCGATGCGCCGATGACGATCTCGTCGGCGGCGCGCGCAGGCGCTGTGGCGAACGCCGCGGCCAGGGACAATAGCGCGATCGGGACAAGGCGCCGGGCAAGCGGGGCGCGTCTGGATAGCCACTGGTGCAACGATGTCGTCGTCATGCGTTCCTCCATGATGATCCGTATGGCCGTTCGCGGCCTGGTTGGCATCGTGATCCCGATGCGTTTGTCGTCTCGGTGTCTTGGCCATCCCGATGGCTCGGCGGTCGTGCCGCCGCGGCTGTGGCGCGGCGTTAGAACGTGGTGTCGCCGGTGTAGCGGCGGTACAGCACCGGCAGAATCTCGGCGAGATAGCCCATCTCTTCGGTGGCGTGCTGGTGCAGGCGCCGCGTGAAGTCGTCATTGAGCTGGCGCTTGCGCGCCTCGACGGCGACGTTTTCGGGCACCGGCTCACCGGTTTTCTTGTCGGCAAGGATGCCGAGCCAGAACCGCGAGCGCATCTCGCAGCCGTAGTCGGTATCGCGTACGAAATGAGTCATGCGGCCGACATGAACCGGCGCATCCTGGTCGCCGATGCGCGCGCAGATGGCAACCGCGCCCGAGCGGTCGTAGCGTTTCGCGTCGAAGATCTCGTGCGGATGGTGGAAGTCGATGCTCAGATCGTAGACCGGACCTGTGGGTCCGGCGAGATACTCGCTCACCACGTGGGAGGCGCCGATATAGTTGCCGTCGACGCGATTGACCCAGGCGCTGGCGACGTGGTCGCGCGGATGCCAGAGCTTGTATTGCTCGATGCCGCCGAGCCAGCCGAACCACCAATGCACCATCCTGGCGCGGCAGTCGGGCATGCGAGTGAGGGCGGCGACCAGCTTCTTGCCGGCCGCGAGATCCTTGTAGCCCGACTCGAATGGCAGGTAGCCGGGATCGAGCAGCAGGTTGCAGTCTTCGAACTCCATGGTGTCCTCCTCATCGACGTCGCGACGATCTCTGTCGGATCGGTGGGCCGCACCGCCTGCGGGGATGCGGCGTGTTCGGTCAGGCGGCCAGCGACGGGCGGGCGGGCAAGGCGAGGATCTGCCGCGCGCTCGCCGGTGTCGCGACGCTACCGTTGGCCTCGCGCACGAGACGCGCGGCACGGGCGACGAACTCCGCATTGTTCTTGGCGAGCCGGCCCTTGGCGTAGAGCACGTTGTCCTCCATGCCGACCCGGATGTGACCGCCGAGTGCGAGCGTCGCGAACAGGATCGGCAGGTGGCCGGCGCCGATGCCGAACGCCGACCAGGCGGCGTCGGGCGGCAGCAGGCTCTTGAGAAAGACGAGGTTCTCCACCGTGGCCGCGATGCCGCCAGCGGCGCCGAGCACGAACTGGAAGTAGCCGGGGCCGCGCAGGATGCCCTTCTTCATGTAATGGGTCGCGTTGTAGAACATGCCCGGGTCGAACACCTCGATCTCCGGCATGACGCCGTTCTCGTTCATCACCCCGGCGAGCTTTTCAAGGAACGCCGGATGATTGATGAACAACGTCGAATGCATCCAGTTCATCGAACCGGCATCGAAGGAGGCAAGCTCCGGTTTGAGCTCGATGAGGTGCGCCATGCGCGTCTCGTCGGTGGCGTTGAGATCGCCTGAGGTCGTCAGGTTGAGCACGATATCGCAGCGCTCGCGGATGCGGCCGACAGTTTCGATGAAGCGGCCCTTGTCCATGGTGCCCTTGCCGGCGTCGTCACGCATGTGCAGGTGCGCGATGCCCGCGCCGGCCTGCCAGCATTCGTACACATCGTCGGCGATCTCACGCGGCGTCAGGGGAATGGCGGGATTGTGCTCCTTGGTTGGAAACGCGCCGGTCGGTGCGACAGTGATGATGGTATCGGCCATGAGAGAGTTTCCTCTTGATTGGTATCTTCGCGTCCGAATCTTCAAGAATAGGCGCGCGACGCTTTGAGTTGATTCACCAGTCGCGTCAGAAATGCCCGGCGTATGGTCGGAATGGCAGCGGCGTCGTAGCGGTAGAATCCGGCGCCGTTCTTCACGCCGAGCTTGCCTTCAGCAACCTTTTGCCTCAGCAGCGGGCTCGCTTCGCGCGAGGCGTCCATGACCGCGAGGAGGTTGTCGCCGACGGTGAGCCAGATATCGAGACCGCCAAAGTCGGCCACTTCGAGCTGCCCTGTGGTGGCGTAGCGGAATGCAGGCCCGAATTTCAATGCCGCGTCGATGTCCGCGGCATCGGCGACGCCCTGCTCGATCAATGAGAACACTTCGCGCGCCACAGCCTGCTGGATGCGGTTGGCGACGAGACCCGGAACATCCTTCAGGATCTTCGCGGTGCGTTTGCCGATCTTCTGGTGCAGAGATGCGACGGCCTCAAAGACCTCCGCCGCGGTATTGCCAAACGCCGATATCTCGACCAGCGGCATGATCAATGGCGGATTGTACCAGTGGGTCACCAAGGTTCGTCCGCGTCTTGCGTCCGGAAGTGCCGCAATCATCGGCGCGAGCGGTAGGCTCGATGTGTTGGTCGCGAATATGGTTGCCGGAGAGCACAGCCGGTCGAGCTCGGTGAACAGCGCTTGCTTCAACTCCATGCGTTCCGGGATCGCCTCCACGATGAAGTCTCGGTCGTTCACTGCGGGCGCGAGCTCATCGAAGACCTGGATCCGGTTCAATGCCGGTGGAATCTCAGCCTGCGTGATGAAGTCTTCCTCGATCAGCAGGTCATAGGCCGCCTTGATCGACGGCACGATGTCCGCCCGCGTCACAGCCGACGGCTCGTATAGATGCACGGACAGATCGTGCAAAGCGAACGCGGCGGCGATGCCGTGCCCCATGGTGCCGCCGCCGATGACGCCAATTCGTTGCAACATGCGGGCCTCCGCGGTTCGAAAGAGAAGGCACCGCGGACGTCAGCCCGCGGTGTAGCCGCCGTCGGTGTCGAGGATGTGGCCGGTGTAGAAATCCGAGGCTTTGGATGCCAGGAACAGCAAGGGACCGGCAAGATCTTGCGGCTCGCCGAGACGACCCTTGGGCACGCGCGCCAGAAAGCCCTTACGCACCTCACGGGCGCGCTCGGTATCCTCGAACATCCAGGCGGTGAGAGGGGAGCGGAAAACTGTCGGTGCGATAGCATTGACGGTGATGCCCGTCTCACCCCATTCGCAGCCGAGTGCGCGGGTGATGCCGTCGACGGCCGCCTTCGATGCGCAGTAGGCCGAGTAACCCGCGGGATGGCCGAGCTTGCCGCGAGCCGAGGACATCAGCACGACCTTGCCGCCGCGGCCTTGGGCCAGCATCTGCTTGCCTGTGGCTTTCGCCATCAGCCAGGACTGCGTGACATTGGCGTCCATGACGTCGAGGAATCGTGACGGGGCCATGTCGACGATCTTGCTGACGTCATTCTTGCCGGACGCCACGACGAGAATGTCGACGCCGCCGAAAGCCTTCACCGCCTGCGCGACGATATCCTCGCAAGCAGCCTCGTCGGTGGGGCGTGCCTTGACGGCCACGACCTCGGCACCGAGTTCGCGCGCGGAGGCGGCTGTCTCGTCGAGCGCCTGAGCGTTGCCTGCGACCGCAACGATTTTGGCACCGGCACCAGCCAGCACCTGCACGGCCAGCGCGCCAAAGGCGCCGGACGCGCCCGTGACGATGGCCACCTTGCCGCGGATGTCAAACAGCGAAAGTGGATTCTTGAGGAAGTCGATGGATGCGCTCACGGCTTCACTCCTGGGGGATAGGGAATGACGACCAGCATGGTGCAGACATCGTTGCGGCGGTTGACGATCTCGCGTATTTCGCCGGGCGCGATAGTGCAGCTGTCGTAGCGGCCAAGGACGATCTCCTGACCGCCGACGATCACTGTCATTTCCCCCTCGATCACCACATAGACCTTCTCGAAGGGGGTAGAGTCTGGCCCGGCGCCGCCGCCAGGCAGGAATTGCGACAGGCCGACCCATTGGTTGGCTGGGCCGCCCGGTTCAAACCCCTGGAGACGCAGGCCAACCACACCGCGGTGGTTGGGTGCATCATAGGGCTTCGCGGCCGCAAAGCGTTTGACGTGCATCAGAATGCCTCGCCCTTCTCGATCCGATACGCCTGCTTGGGATCGGTGATGGCGACGAGACGGATGATGCAACCATCGCCGCGCTCCCAGTTCCAGGGGAAGAAGGCGAAGGTGCAACGCTTGCCGGTGACCTCGTCGAGATCGCCGCCGACATTTTCGATGCCGAGAATGCCGTGCTTGAACAGCTTGTTGTGCACCGGCTCCCATTCCGGGAAATCGTCGGCCCAATCGCGGCCGCCGGACCAGACGCGGTATTCTTCCTTGAGGTGCGGCAGCAGCGGCCCATTGCGGTGCTGACCGATCGCGGTCGCCAGCGGATGATCGTTGGCCTGGGTGTCGTGACCGACGACCTTGACCTGCTTGTCGACCATCCAGTCGGCTGCGGAGGGCACGAGGCCCGGGCAGTAGGCGAAATAATCGCCATCCTCATAGATCTTGTGCCAGCCGGTGTTGATGATCAGCACATCATGCGGGCGGATTGCATAACCGCAGGCCTTCTCCAGATCATCTGCGGTGATCGATTCCCATTTCTTCTTCGGAATCGAGACCACGAGTCCTGAGCCGAAGAAATGCGGCAGCGGCACTTCGTCGATGAACGGCGTGCCTTGCACCACATGCGCCGGCGCATCGATATGCGTGGTGGAATGCATCGAGGTGGTGATGCGCTGCGACAGCACGCCCGACTTCGCCATGTAGTGGATGCGCTCGATCTTGACGTCTTCAAAGTAGGGCCAGTTCGGGCACTGGTAGCCCCATCGATGGGAGAGGTTGGTGAACCTCAGCCCCATGGCGTTGTCCGTGTTGCTCTGGAATTCGATGCCGCGCACCTTGATAGACATGCTTCCTCCATTGAACGGTTTCTGTGTCCGCCGGCCGGTCGTGTCCTGGCAGCAGCGAGGGAGCGGCTTCGCCGTAGCTATCTGCTCCGCTTTGTGATACACTTGTACCATAATGCGGATGACGTCAATCGAATTTGGATTTGGCGTTTCAAACTTTAAGTGGCAGGGCAGTGAGGGTCCGAGTTGGCAAAAGCCACGTAAGGTTCTGATCAACCCCTTCTATTCGGGAGACAAGTTTGAGCGCCGGGACAAGTTAGAGATCTTTTCATCTCAGGGTCGATCTTCCGCGCTCCACCAGAGTGGTCCGTCGTCGGACTGTGCAGACCGAGATAAATAGGCCAGCAATGCTGAACTTTCGAACCGCGATGTGGTACACCGATCGTGTTGTCACTGATGGGCGCCCACGGCGTCCCCCCGGCCTGACGGACTGAGCGCCGATCACTGATCGGATCAATTGAAGGAAAAAGCGCCGATGCCGAAAGCCACATCGCGGGCATTGAAGCCGCGATCATCCGAGCCCCGACCAGAGGATGAGCGCATCAGCAACGGAATTCAGGTGTTGGCGCGCGCTGGCAAGATATTGCGCACGCTGGAAAGCCATCCCAACGGCCTCAGCCTTGGCCAGATCGCCAAGTCCGTGAATCTCGCCCGCTCGACCGTGCAGCGCATTGTCGCTGCGCTGATAGCGGAGGATTTCCTCACGTCAACCGGGCCAGGCGAGGTGAGAATCGGGATGGGATTGCTGCGTATCGCAGCATCCGTCGGCGCCAACTCTACAGACATCATTCGTCCGCATCTGATCGCGCTTGGCGAGGATGTTGGGGAAACTGTCGACCTATCGGTGCTGTCGGGCGGCTCGGCGGTGTTCGTCGACCAAATCCCTGGCCGACATCGGCTGACGGCGCTCTCGGCCGTGGGCGAGCGTTTTCCCCTGCATTGTACGGCGAACGGCAAGGCCGTCCTGGCCTGCTTTTCGCCGGAGGAAAGTAGCGAACTGATCGAGAAGAGTCTCGCCGAGCATCCGGACTTTCCGCTCGCGAACCGCAAGCGTCTGATGGACGAGCTCAGCGACATTCGTCGCACCCACTTGGCATACGATCTCGAAGAGCACGGCACCGGCATCAGTGCCATTGGTACCGCGGTGATCGATCATTTTGGTCGCCCGGTCGCGGTATCGATCCCGGTGCCGACGCAGCGTTTTCTCGAGCATCGCGATGGTCTTGCGGAGCGGCTGCTCGGTTTCCGGCGTCGGGTCGAGGGCGTCCTCTCGCGCTAAAGATCGCGAAGCGGCCAAGGCCGCACTTGCAGCACTGCCCATGATACAGTACAGAAGTATCGTATGGCAGTACGAGGCGCCCGCAAGAGGCTTCCGGACTGCAGCGGAGGGGTGGCTCTCCGCGAACCAGGAGGAAAGCACGGATGATCACACGTCGTGGCGCCCTGTTCGGCGCGATGTCAGGAGTTGCGATTGCAGGGCTAGGTGTCAGTCGCGCCAAGGCCGAGCCGGTCACGCTAAAGGTCTCGCACTATCTGCCGCCCAACCACACCTTCCACCGCGAGATGGTGAAATGGGGCGAGTACCTGACCGAGCAGTCCCAGGGCCAACTCGCGCTCAACATCTTCCCGGCCTCTCAGCTTGGTCCGGTCAACCGGCAATTTGACCTCGTGCGCAACGGCGCGGTTGATATCGCCGTTGGCCTGCATGGCGCTACGCCCGGCCGCTTCCCGATGACTGATCTGGTGTCGCTGCCCTATTCATCGCCGAAGGCGGGCAACAATAGTAGCGTAACCTCGCGGCGGCTGACTGAACTGGCGCAGACCTATCTCTCCACCGAGCACGCCGGACTGAAGATTCTCTGGATGGCCGTCACCAACCCGCTGATGTTTCACACCAGCAAGCGGCCGATCACGAGGCTCGAGGATTTCAAGGGCTTGCGGGTGCGTTACGCCGGCGAGCAGTTCGCCCAGATTATCCCTTTGCTCGGCGCGTCGCCGCTCGCGGTGCCTCCTGCGGAGACCGCCGATAGTCTTGCCAAGGGCATCGTCGATGCGGCGACATTTCCCTACGAGGCCTGTCACAGCTTCGACCTCGGTACCGTGGTCAAATATTCCCTCGAGCCGGGCGTCAGCACCGCGACCTTCGCGGTGGCGATGAACCCGGCCAAATTCACTTCGCTGTCCCCCGAGTTGAAGGCGCTGATCGAGAAATCCACCGGCCCGGACCGGGCAGAGCGCTTCGGCGCATCGTTCGACACCAGCGAAAAAGGCGGGCGCGAATACATGATCGGCAAGGGGGTGCAAATCTCCCAGTTGCCCGCGGCCGAGCTCGCGCGTGTGAAGGAAATTCTCAGCCCGCTCAGGGGTAAGGCGCTCGCCGAACTGGAAAAGGCCGGCAAGCCGGGCAAGGCCTTCCTCGACGCCTATATCCAGTAACCATCACGCGTTGCGCTGCGGCCCGTGAACATGTCGTTCCCGAGTTGCATGCCGCATCGGGAGATCACGATGCCGGGTGCTTCCCTCGACAAATTTTCCATTCGCCTGAAGAACGTGCAGCTCAAGCTGGCCATGGTCGCGCTGGTTGTGATGATGGGCATAACCTGTCTCGACGTGGCGATGCGCTTTCTATTCGACAAGCCGATCCACGGCGCCTACGACGTGGTCGAGGCCTGCCTAGTGGTGTTCGTGTTTCACGGCCTGTCTGTCTGCTTTCTGGCGCGCAAGAATATCGTCATCGACATCATCGACTCCATGGTGCCGCCGGCAGTTCAGCGCGTTCTAGTGCGGCTGTCCGATATCCTGACCGTGACATTATTGGCGTTGATCGTGGTCACGATGATCGCGCCGGCGATGCAGGCCTATGATTATGGAGATCGCAAGCTCGAACTCGGCCTCAAGCTCTGGGTGCTATGGATGCTCGCGATCGCCGGCCTGATCGGAACGTTGCTGTGCGCCCTAGGACCGCTGTTTCGCCCTGTCGCTCCGCCGAGAAGCCACGCGGAAATCAGTGGAGACGGTCTATGAGCGTGCAATGGATCGGCGCGCTCGGCGTTGTCGCCTTGTTTGTGCTGCTGTTCTTCCGCGTTCCGGTATGGGCCGCGCTTGTCATCGTTGGTTTGGTCGGCAATGCGTCGATCAACGGCTGGTCGGTCGCGTTCACCACGCTCGGCACCACTCCGTTCGACGTCGCCAACTCCTATGCCTTGTCGGTGGTGCCGCTATTCATCCTGATGGGCGATGTTGCCTCAAGCACGAAGCTTTCGGCGGATCTATTCAACGCTTCGCGCGTGCTGCTCTCAGGGCTGCGCGGTGGCCTCGCCGTGGCGGCGATTGGCGCCTCGGCCTGCTTTGGAGCCGTTTGCGGCTCGTCGATCGCCACAGCAGCGACCATGACCCGTATCGCGCTGCCAGAAATGCGGACAGCCAAATACAACGATGGCTTCGCGGCGGGCGCCATCGCTGCTGGAGGTAGCCTCGGCATTCTGATTCCGCCATCGATTATCCTGGTCATCTACGCGGCAATCGCAGAACAGTCGGTGCCGAAGCTTTTCGCTGCCGCGTTGATTCCTGGTCTCGTGTTGACTGCGCTCTACACGGTCGTGGCTTTGGTCACGGCTTATCTGAAGCCGGATTTCGCACCGGAGTCGCCCCGGGTGCCGTGGCGCGAGCGCCTCGAGGCCATGCGTAAGCCATGGCAGTTCATCCTTCTCTTCGTCGTGACGATCGGCGGCATCTATGGCGGCATCTTCAGTCCCACCGAAGCGGCAGCGATCGGTGCGGCTGGCGCCATCCTGCTCGGTGTCGTGGGCCGGCGAATCGGCTGGACGCAACTGGTCTCAGCCACCGAAGGCGCGGTCATCACCTCGGCGCTGCTATTCGCGATCGTGATCGGTGCGACCTATTTTGCGAATTTCGTTGTGCAGACGCAGCTGCCGAATATGTTGGCAACCGGCGCCAAGTCGCTTCATCTTCCTGGCCTCGCGGTCATGTTGCTGATCATCATCGCCTATGTGGTGATCGGCTGCTTCCTCGAAGGCATCGGCATGGTGCTGATCACCGTGCCGGTCTTCCTGCCGCTGGTCGTGCAGTATGGCTATGATCCGGTGTGGTTCTCCATCATCGTGGTCATCGTCGTCGAACTCGGCCTGATCCATCCACCGGTCGGCATGAACCTGTTCGTGATTCAGGCCCAGGCGCCTGACATCAGGCTCGGCAGCATCTATCGCGGCATTCTTCCGTTCCTGGTCGCGCCTTTCGTGCTGCTGGCGCTGTTGTTGTTGTTCCCGCAGCTCGCGCTGTGGCTGCCGAAGGTGCTCTATGGCTGAAGCCTCACTTGAGATTGTGGTCATCACGCAGGATGTGCCGGGCCTCGCCGAAGGGCTCGCTCAGGCTTGCCCGACGGTTCGGCTTCATGCGGGCGGCACCGCCTGCGATGTGCTGAACGACGCACGAGGTGCGAGCGTGCTCATCGGCCTTGCGCAGACGATCACGCCGGCACTGGTTGCTGCCACGCCTGGGCTTCGTTGGATCCAGGCGCTGACCACCGGTGTCGATCCGCTTCTGTCGCTCGATCTGTCGGAAGAGGTGATCGTGACCTCCGCTCGCGGTGTGCACGGCCCCCAAATGTCCGAAATGGCTTTCACGCACATGCTGGCGCTGGCGCGCGATCTTCCGCGCATGGTCGTCAATCAGCATCGTCAGAGTTGGGATCGCTGGCCGCAGCGCCTGCTGCTCGGCAAGACCGTCGTGCTGGTCGGCGTCGGCGCTATCAGCGAGGAACTGGCGCATCGCTGCAAGGTGTTCGGCATGCGTGTGATCGGAATCAGCGATGCCCGAACGACAGGAAACGGGTTCGATGAGATCCGCACCCGGCGCGACCTGGTCGCGTCGGCTGCCGAAGCCGATTTTCTGATCGTGATGGCGGCTTCCACGCCGCAAACGCGACACCTGATCAATGCCGACGTGCTGGATGCGCTGCCTGCGCATGCCTTTTTGATCAACCTGGCGCGCGGCCCCGTGGTGGACGAAGCCGCGCTGATCGAACGGCTCCAGTCCCGGCGCTTCGCCGGTGCCGGTCTGGACGTTTTCAATATTGAGCCACTTCCCGCCGACAGCCCGTTGTGGCGTCTCGACAACGTGCTGGTGACGCCGCATCTGGGCGGCATGAGCGACAGCTACGCACAGCAACTCTTGCCGCTGGTCGTTCACAACCTGCGTGCCTTCGCCGCGGGAGAGTTCGTGCGGATGCAGAATCGAATTTCCATCGCGCCGACCGGAGCCAGAGCATGAGCAGTCACGAGCGCATTCCCGTCCGGATCAGCGACCAGGAGCTGGCGCGGCGCTGGTCGGCGCTCCGCGCGCTGATGAAGGCGCACGCCGTCGACGCCGCCATCGTTCAGGCTACCAATGACTGGCTCGGCGGAAACGTGAAATGGCTGACGGATATTCCGGCCAACAACGGTTATCCGCGAACGGTGCTGTTCTATGCCGATGATTTGATGACCGTCGTCGAAATGGGCGTGTTCGATGGCCGTCGGACGCTCAGGGGTGAGGACCCGATCCATCGCGGCGTCGGCACGATTCTGACGACGCCGTCTTTCCCGTCGATCGATTACACCGTCCGCTACGATGCCGATCTCGCTCTTGCCGATTTGCGTGCGCATGGTGTGCGCAGGGTCGGCCTTGCGAATGGCACGGGCTTTCTCGCCGGTTTCAGCCAGGTGCTGCGCGATGGTCTCGGCAATTTCGAGATTGTCGATATCACTGAGGAGCTCGATGTCCTGAAGGCGATCAAAAGTGACGAAGAGCAGGATCTGATCCGCCGTGCAGCCGCGCTCCAGGACGACGTCTTCAGCCACGTCTGTTCCGTGATCCGTCCCGGTCTGCGCGACATCGACGTTACCTCGGCGGCGCAGATGAAGGCCCAGCAGCTTGGCAGCGAGCAGGGCATCTTCCTCGGCGCGTCCGCGAGAGTGGGCGTCCGCTCGCCCTTCATGGGACGGCACTTCCAGGGGCGGACTCTTGCGCAAGGAGATCACCTGTCGCTCTTGATCGAGGTGAACGGTCCTGGCGGATTCTTCTGCGAAATTGCCCGCACCTTGGTATTGGGCAAGGCGTCGGCCGAACTGCTTGAGGGCTTCGCCGCCGTAAGGGCGGCGCAGGAGCACACGCTGTCCTGGCTCAAGCCGGGTGTAAAGGCCAGCGATATCGCGGCGGCTCACGACGATTTCATGACCGGCCGCGGCCTTCCGCCGGAAATCCGCCTCTACGCTCACAGCCAGGGCTACGACATGGTCGAGCGGCCGCTCATCCGCCGCGACGAGACGATGACCATCGCTGCCGGCATGCATCTCGCAGTCCATCCCGGTTACGAGACGGAGTCGATTTTCGCTGTCATCTGCGACAACTACTTGGTGGGGGCAGACGGGCCCGGCCCTTGCTTGCACCGGACCGAGAAGAAGGTGTTCGAGCTGCAGTGAACAGGCAATGAATTGCAGGAAAGACGCCCATGAGGCACGCAAGTTCAATTGCGGAGGTGAGCTGTCGGGCGTGGGTGGGATCGGCCGCAGCGGTAGAGCTGTTCCGGATCCATTCCGCGGCCTTTGAAGCGGCGTCGTGCTGGAGAGGTACGGCTGAAAGAACCGAATTTGCTTCCGCGTAGAATCGCTGTGACGACTTAACTAGTGGCATTTATTGGCGGAAAAAATTGCCCGAAGGAGGAAGCCGACCGGAAGGCGAAAGCCGAACGGCCGTGGGACGGTTGAGCAAATCGGACCAGTCGGGTAGCGGGACTCGACGGCCTCAGCGACCTGAGCATTTGTTGCATTTGCGATGGTGGCGGTTTTGTCGAGCGGGAGGTCGAACATGGAGCCAACTTGCATTAATGTCGAGACGACGGCGGGACCCGCTGTCAGACGCCGCTGGGATGACGCCATTTGGCAGCTGTTCGGGGCGGTCGAAATGAATACCCACGACCGGACAACCTTTTCCGGCCGTGCCAAGGTAGCGTCGTTCGGTGAAGTCGATGTCACTCATATATCGAGTTCCGGCGAGGATGCTTGGCGGAGGCCGCAGCACATTTCGAACGACGAGAGGAATTTCCATGTCCTAGCGTTTATTGAGAGGGGCTCGGTTACCATCCGGCAAGCGGGTCGCGAGTGCCTGGCCACGTCCGGTTCGTTTGTCCTGTTCGATTTGCAGCGGCCTTACCGTTATGTCCATTCCGACTGGTCGGAAGTCCTCAGCGTGAAGATACCGGGCAACGCCCTGCGCTCGCGCTTGAGCGGCATCGATAGCCGGCTGGTTACGTTGCGCGATGCAAAGCGCGGCCTCGGCAGAGTCATCCGAGACTCGCTGGCAAGTCTTTCCCGCGAGTCCGCATCCATTCCCGAACCTATGGGCGCGCACCTGACGAATCGCATCATCGACTTGATTGCAATTGGATTGGAAGCCGGAGACGGCGATCTGCCCGTAGGCGAATCGGCGAGCCGCTCGGCGCTGTATCGGCGGGCGCTAGCCTTCGTCGACAATCACCTCAGTGATCCCGGGCTCAATCCTGCGCGCGTCGCGGCCGGCATCGGGATCTCGGTCCGCTACCTCCACCGGATATTCGCTGAGGCGGATCGCAGCGTCGGCCGCGTGGTGATGGAGCGACGGCTGGCGCGCAGCTACGAGGCGCTGCTTGCCTCGCCAACGTTGCCCGTCAAGGAGGTTGCGTTCCGCTTCGGCTTTCGCAGCCAAGCGCACTTCTGTACCGCCTTTCGCCGGGCGTTCGAGTCAACGCCGACCGACTTGCGGCTCGGGAGATCGACGTTTAGCCCCCGAATTTAGCCACAGCGCACAGTCGCTTTCGTTACAGTGCTCTAGACCCCCAAACCCTCCGCAAGGCCTTTACGGTCATGGCCTTGTGGGGAAATCTGATCCAGTCGGCTCCGGAGAGAGCTGCAAGCGGGAGCTTCGGCCCCGTCCAATATTGGATTTGGGAGGAATTTATGCGCGCCCTGTGCAAAGCAGCTGTCCTTGCACTTGCCATCATTGCCGTCTGCGCTCAGTCGGGCGTGCCGGCCTATGCCGGGCCCGAAGGTAAACGTATCGCCCTCTTCATAGGGCCAACCCAGGACAAATTCCTCGGAGGTATCACCAGGGGCGTGACCGACGCAGCTGCCGCCAAAGGCATGAAGGTCACGGTTTTCTCCAGCCCGTTCGATCCCACGCTTCAAGCCCAGCAGATCGATGACGCTGTTGCGCAGAAATTCGACATGCTGATCCTCCAGCCCATCAGCCAGAAAGCCGTCGTGCCGCCTCTGACAAGAGCCAAGGCGGCTAATATTCCGGTTGTCCTGGTGGTCGTACCGCTCACTGACGCGAGTTCGCAGGACCTCTATCTGTCGTACGCCGGGTACGACGATCGCGCTTTGGGCAGTCTTGCCGGAGAGACGATGGCCAAGCAGCTCACTGACGCCGGTCACAAGGAGGCGAACGTAGTGATCGTCGCGGGTTCAATGGATGAAGGAAAGGCGCCGATCCGCCAGAAGGCATTTGTTGCTGCCCTCGAATCTCACCCCGGCTTCAAGGTCGTTGCGACGGAAGACACGAAGTGGAATCCAGTGACCGCCGAAACGATGGCTGGCCAACTACTGGCTCGCTTTGCCTCCAAGGGCATCGCCGGCATCTATGGCATGAACGACACGCTCGCCAATGCCAGCATCCAGGCGATCGTCGCAGCCGGCCTCAAGCCCGGCACCAAGCCGGGCAATATCATTGTGGTCGGCGGCAATTGCCAAGGCGTCGGTATTGAGAACATCAAGAACGGCAAAATGGCCGCTACGTTGTTCGACAATCCAGTAGATGAAGGCAAGTTGGCCGTCGATAAGGCCGCCGACTACTTCAACGGCGCCAAGCTCGACAAGGCTTATTACCTGACGCCTGCCGAGCCGATCACCTCCGCGAACGTCGCAGCGTTCGAGAAGCCGTGCACGTACTAGCTAGGTCTTCGTCGCAAATCTGACGCAATCGAGGATCGCCGTGCTCCAGCTTGATCGGGTATCCAAGTCGTTCGGAGCGGTGCTCGCACTGTCCGAGGTTTCCTTATCGTTCGAGCCCGGGATCGTCCATGCAATCTGTGGAGAAAACGGAGCGGGGAAGAGCACCCTGGTCAAGATTCTGTCCGGCCAGTTTGCCGCGACGGCCGGTTCCATTCTGTATCAAGGCTCTCCCGTCGCAATCCCCAGTAGCCGAGCCGCGCAGCAGTTTGGCATCTCGGTGGTTGCGCAGGAACTCAGCGTTTGTCCCGATCTGTCTGTCTACGACAACATCTGGCTTGGCTCGGTCGAGACGCCGTTCTTTCACAAGCGTTCGACATTGCGCGCTCGGGCGAGGAAGGTTCTCTCCCAGCTCGGCCAATCCGATCTGTCGCTCGACACGCCCGTTCGTTCGCTGAGTCTCGGTCATCGGCAGCTCATCGAGATCGCAAGGGCGCTGGTACGAAACGCCCACACCCTTATCCTTGATGAGCCGACTGCAACGCTGTCGGACGGAGAGATCGGCCTGCTCTTCAAGGCGATCGAAAGCGCTCGAGCCGAGGGATGTGCGGTCGTCTACATCAGTCACCGGCTGAACGAAATCTATGCCTTGTGCTCGACGACCACGGTGCTTCGCAACGGCAGACTCGCTTACACGGGGCCGACTTCTGCGCTAAGCCGCGAAGATCTGATTAGGCATATGCTGGGCCGCCCTTCTTCCGAGATGTTTCCTCCTCTCGGAAAGACCGGTAGGGAGGCGGCACTGACGATCGGTCGGCTGAACGTGCCGGAAAGGATCCGTGATTTCAGCGCTCGCGTTGCGGCTGGCGAGATCATGTGTATTGCAGGACAGATCGGATCTGGCGCGATCGATGTCATCGAAGCTATTGCAGGCCGCGCCTACGATGCCTCCGGCGAGGTCGAGGTCGGCGGCAAGCGCCTTGCCCTCGGTTCCGTGGAGCGATCGCTTGGCGCTGGCGTCATCCTCGTCTCCGGCGATCGCGCAACCGATGGAATCTTCCTGAATCTCAGTGTGCTCGACAATCTCGTCGCGGCGAACCTGTCGGGCCTCTCGCGTGGCGGCATGCTGCGCCAGGCGGAACTGGTCAAGTTCGCCCGGGCCAGCGGTCAGAAGGTCGGGATCGACGTTGACCGCCTGAAGGCGCGCGCCTGGCAGTTCAGTGGCGGCAATCAGCAGAAGCTGGCGTTCGGCCGGCTGGTTGGATGCAAGGGGATACGCGTTCTGGTCATGAATGAGCCGACGCGCGGCATCGACGTCGGGGCGCGCGCCGACATCTACGGATTGATGCGTTCGTTCTGCGACGAAGGCTATGCCATCCTAGCGACGTCGACTGACGTCGAGGAGGTCGTCGGCATCAGCGATTCCGTGGTGACGATGTATCGCGGCGAGGTTGTCGGTCGATATCGCCGCGGTGAAGCTGATAGCGCCCGCATCGTCCGCGACATCACCCACCCATCGCCTGAAGGAAATGGTCTGCTCTCGTGACATTGTCATCCTGTAATCGGTCGGCGGTCTCGCCGGCGGCCCGCGTATCGTTGCAGGACGCTGTACGGCTGCTCGCGCTGGTGGCTGTCGCCGCCGTCGGTCTGCTGACCCCGGGTTTCCTCACCCAAATCAGCATTTTTTCGATTCTCACCGCCGCGGCCTTTACCGGATGTGTTGCAATCGGCATGACGTTCATCACGCTGGGCGGCAACGTTGTTTCGTTCAGCTTGGGGGTGACGCTGTCGGCAACGACAATCATCTTTACCGCGTCACTGCCCTTTGGCCTTTTCGCCGCGATCTTTGCCGCCCTTGCCTTCAGCGCGGCAGTGATGGCGGCGCAAGGTTGGCTCGTCGGCTACCTCGGGGCCAATCCGATCATCGTCTCGCTGGCCGCGCTCTCGATAATCACCGGCGCGGGAACCTGGATCACGGGGGGGCAGGGGGTTTACCCGACCGGCAGCGGAGGCGAAATCCTGTCCGGCACGATCGGCTATCTGCCGGTCCCCGTCATGGTTTGCGTGGGGCTGATGCTGGTTGGTCAGTTGATTGTTACGCGGACCTCGTTCGGACGGCGCCTGATCATGGTCGGCAGCAATCGCAAGGCGGCAGAAATCGTCGGCGCGCGGCCAGCCTCCACGACTGTCGGCGCCTACCTGCTTTCCGGAGTGGCGACCGGGGTCGCGGCTATCCTGATTTCGGCGCGTTATCGCTCGGGCGATTTCGAACTTGGCAACGGTTACGACTATGCAGCCATCAGCGCGCTGCTTGTCGGCGGCAACGCCATACAGGGCGGTGCGGGCTCTCCCTTGCGTGCAGTCGTTGGCGCGCTCGGCATCGCCACGATCCAGTCGCTGCTGGTTCTCTGGGGGCTGAGCACGCAGCTGCAATATCTCGTCGTCGGCGTGGCAGTGCTGCTGGCGATTGTGCTGCAGGCAGCGGGAGAGAGATGATGGATGCTCGCCTGAGCGGCGTTCTAAAGTCGCGGGATGCCCGTCCCTATCTGGTGGCGGTGCCGATCCTTCTCGCAGTTCTGGCGATCGACCATGGCCAAGGCCGTGTGCTCACGCTCAGCAGCGCCTTCAGCGTCCTGCAACAGTTCGCTACGATCGGACCGACGGCGCTTGCCCTCGGACTAACCATGATCGCGCGGGAGTTCGATCTCTCTGTTGCGGGCATGACCAACTTCGCGGGATGCGTGGCGGTGTTGTGCGGGGTGCAGGATCCGCTTCTGGGAATTCTGGCGGCAGGCTGCATGGGCCTGGTAGTAGGAGCAGCGCAAGGCTTTCTGACTATCGCGCTGCGATTGAGTTCGGTGGCGGCGACGCTGGGGGGACTGCTGACTCTTGCCGGTGCAGGGTACGTCATCACCGGAAATGCGACCGTCGGCTATCCTCGGATGGACGTCGCGCTGATGGTGAATTCACCGGTGCTCGCCATTTTTTCGTTGCGCAGCATCTTCGCTCTCACAACTTTCGTTGCCGCTGCACTGATCCTTGCCTACACGCGCATCGGTCGCGATCTCATCGCGACGGGCAGCGACCCGCAGGCGGCGCGCGTCGCCGGCGTCCGAGCCGGCTTGATGGTTGTCGGTGTCTTTGCCGTTTCCGGTTTTTTGGCGGCAACGGGCGGCGCTCTGGTCAGCTACAGCATCGCCGCCGCCTCGCCCGCAGCGTTGACGAACACGCTGATTCCTGCCGTGGCTGCGGCAATAATAGGCGGTGTTTCGTTGAGCGGCGGGCGCGGCACGCCGCTTGGAATCGCCGGAGGCGTTCTGCTGCTGAGCATGTTGCGGACGGGCATGTCAGCGGTCGGCATCCCGCCGTTCGCGCAAGATTTGGGCACCGGCATTGTTCTCTTTGCGGTGGCGCTTGCGGACGCCGAGCACCTGAGAATGCGGTTTTATGAACTTCAGCGTATCGGCCGCAAACGGCCGGCTTAATCCGGCTACAAAGGTGGGTAAATGAAAGTAGGCGTCATAGGCGTTGGCCGCATGGGACTGGCGGTGGCCAGGCGGCTGGTCAGCCGCGGCTTGGAAGTCAGCGGCTGGGATGTCGACGATATGCGCGAGCAAAGCCTCGCTGGCGTGGGCGCGCGGTGGTGTGCGCGTCCGGCCGAAGTAGTTGCCAATTCCGATGTGATTCTTTCGATCGTCACCGACGACGCGGCGGTCCGATGGTTGTTTGAAAATCCGGACGGACTTCTTTCCTCGCCGGTCTCGGGCAAGTTGTTTGTCGAAATGAGCACGGTGCAGCCGGAGACGATCCGCCGGGTTGCGCGGAGCGTGGAGAGCGCCAGCGGGCGTCTCCTCGGCGCGCCCGTTCTTGGGACGATCCCGTCGGTCGAGGAAGGCAAGCTTTTCGTCCTTGCCGGCGGCGCTCAGGAAGACATCGAACGGTCGAGGACGGTGCTGGCGCATCTGGCCCGGGAAGTCCTTCATCTTGGCCCACTTGGCGCGGGCAACGCGATGAAACTAATCGTCAATCTGTCGATGGCTGCTTATCTGCAGACGCTGGCGGAGGGATTGGCACTCGGTGCGGAGGAGGGACTGACAATCCCCCAGATGCTCGACGTTCTCGGGCAGGCGCCCACGGCCAATCCGTGGCTGGCGACCAAGAGGCCGGTTCTGCTCGGAGGACCGGCGACGCTGACGCTCGATCTGGCTGCCCTTCGCAAGGATGTGCTCAACGCGGTGACGACTGGATCAGTTAATGGCGTAGCCATGCCGATGGCTTCGGGCATCCTCAGCGCGCTTTCCGCGGCCGTCGTGGCCGGTCATGGACCCGAGGATCTCGGCATTCATCCGCAATTCTTCCGCAACCGGATGGTCCGGCGAAGCGGAGACGCTTCGAAGTGAACCTGTTGAAAAAAAGGGCCGCGACCAGGGCCCGGCCGAATGGAGAACAATGAAATGATGACTCCCCAGGACCAGCGTTCGGCGACCAATCCCGTCTTCGGTTTGCGCAAACTGAAGCTCGGTACGTTCCAGAGCAATATGGACAGCGGCTGCGTGATGTCGGCGCTCGACGGGCGCCTGCAAATCTCCTGGCCCAATACCCTGGCACTCGCAAAGCTTGCCGACGAGATGGACTTCGAAGCGATTGTGCCGGTGGCGCGTTGGCGCGGTTTTGGAGGTGCGACCAACCCTCAGGGCCCGGGGCTGGAAACCTATACCTGGGCTGCGGGCATCGGTGCTGCGATGACCCGCGCCGGCGTTGTCTCGACTTCGCATGTCACCATCAATCATCCGATCGTAGCTGCGAAGCAATCGATGACCATCGATCACATCACTAAGGGTCGATTCACGCTCAACATCGTCACCGGCTGGAATAAGCCCGAGATCGACATGTTTGGCACTCCGATGCTGGGACACGACGAGCGTTACGACTGCGCCGAAGAATGGCTCGAAGTCGTGCGCAAGCTCTGGTCGAGCGAAGAGGAGTTCGATCACGAGGGCCGCTACTACCAGATCCGGCGGGGCTATATGGAGCCGAAGCCCATTCAGAAGCCGTTCCCGGCGGTGATGAATGCCGGTGGTTCGGAACGCGGTCGGCGCTTCGCTGCACAGCACTGCGACATCGTTTATACAGTCCTGACCTCGACCAATTTCGACGATTGCAAGGCCAGCATCAAAGCGTACCGCGACTTGGCCCATCGGGAATTCGGCCGCGACCTCAAGGTCTGGAGCCTTGCCTATATCGTGCAGGCGCGCACCGAAGCGGAGGCGAAGTCCTTCTACAACGACTACGTCAACGTGAAGGGCGACTGGGAAGCAGCCGGCAACGTGATCGACACGATGGGGCTGAACGCCAAGACGATACCGCCGGAGCGTCTGCAGGCGATGAAGGAGAGGTTCATCGCCGGCTGGAGCGGCTACCCCTTGATCGGAACCAAGGACCAGATCGTCGACGGCCTAGAGAAGCTGTCGGAGATGGGACTCGACGGTGTCCTGCTGTCGTGGCCAAAATACATCGCGGGCATGGAGGAGTTCAAGCGCGAGACCTATCCGCTGCTCCTGCAAACCGGCCTGAGGTAAGAGCATCACATGCTTGGGCCACGCGGGACCGTCAAGCTCATCGGACTGAGCGGTAATTTAAAACGCCCATCGAAAACTCATGCGCTTGTCGGGCAGGTGCTGGAAGCGATCAGTCTGCGCTACGGCGTTGATGGCATCCATCTCGATCTTTCGGATGCCCTGCCGGAGCTGGGGCTGGCTTTCGAGCGCGATGCCATCAAGCATGGTCTCGCGCGCGTGATCGAATTGATCGAGACGGCCGACATTCTCGTCGTCGGATCGCCGGTCTACAAAGGATCGTACTCGGGCCTCTTCAAGCATCTGTTCGACCTCGTGGATCCGAACGCGCTGAGCGGCATGCCCGTGGTGATCACCGCGACCGGCGGAGGTGACCGGCATGCTCTGGTCGTCGAACAATCTATGCGCCCGCTGTTCGGATTCTTCATGGCGCATGCGATGCCGACGGCGATCTACGCATCGGCTCGGGATTTTGACGGAGACCGTGTGGTAAGCTCTGATACCTTGAAGCGGATCGATGGTGCCGTTGCCCAGCTCGGTCCATTCGTAACAGCGCACAATCCTGGCCGTCGCCAGCGGTTGCAGCCAGCTGAGGACGGTGTGTCCGACCAGGTCGCTACCTTTGACTGCGCGTTTTCGTGAGGCATTGGCAGAGGTCTCGTTTGAGATGGAGATCGCCAGCCAACTCGTCCGTGCTGCAATCAGCGAAGGCAGAGAGCAGAACCTGGCTCCTCGGCGCAGGCTCGCCCTTGCTTGTCCTTCCATCCTTGGCCCGGACACTTCCGGCGAGGTCGAGTCAGTGATTGTCGCCATGGCTGACGGTCTTTGGGTCGGCATCGCATCCGACCATACCGACCGCAAGGCGGAAGCTTCGGGCATCGCCCTTTCAAAGCAACTATGCGGCATGCCCATCGGCCCACAGCTCTGGTCCAATTCAGAAGTCGAGGGGCATTGGGATGAACTGGTCCTTCGCTCCTGCGCGACGATCGACGGGAAACGGGTACTCTACCAAGAGAGCCCTGTGTCCTCGCTGAGGACGCCGCGCGATCTCATTCGTCGCTACACCGAAACGGACACGCTGTCCGCAGGCACACTGATGTTCTGCGGGACGCCGGGCGCGATCGGAGGCATTCGGCCGGAGACGCGTTTTGAGATTGAGCTGAAGGATCCGGTCCTTAACCGCTCCCTGACCCATAGCTACGACGTCGACGTCCTGCCAGTCGTCTCCTGATTCGTCTCGCCAAACGGTGTCATGACAGCAACAAAGGAACGCTCGCACCCTTTTGCCGTCGCGCGGCTGGAGGCAGCCCTTGCGCGCATCCGAGGTCGGCGCGACGCTTCGCGGTCTCGGGCTAGCGACCTTGGATGGCATTGATTTGAGAACGCGCGCTCGCATTGAAGCCGGCGCCGGCATCCTCGGCACCGAGTATGTCGACCAGCATAAGCCGTTGATTTGCTGGTGGGCGGGCAGGACTCTAACCTGCGACCAGATCAATATGAGCGCAGGACAATTGTCGGCTTCGTTGATCCTAACGTGTTTTGGTTTAGTCTTGATCGCGTTCGTCGTGCTTTGTTAAGGTTGTTCTGGTACGAAGCTCGTGCGGTCCATGGCCGTCGGTCGAGTGGGTCGGTCCTTACCGACAAGGCCGGTAGCCGAACGAGCGTCCGCGGATGACCGGCTGGTCACGCGGCATCGCCCGCGAGGACCAATCCGATCGATGTGATGTGTAGACATCTCGTATCGTCGGTGTCGGTATGGCCGACCCCGATAACGACCAGTTTGTTTCCTTCCAAATCGATCTCGTTGCCTTCCAAGGGATCCTCGACGGAAATAACCGCCGGCTCGCTACAATGGCGTCGGCGAGAGCGTTGCACTGATCTACCGTCAGGGACGTATCGACCAGGACCGCGTCTCAGCGAGTCCGCCATTTCTCCCGTCATTCCGCCGCCATCAGCTTGCCGTCTCCCTCCGTCGCCGACTTCTTCTTGCCGAATATCCAGCTCTGCAGCCTGTCGAGGTAGATGTAGACCACGGGCGTCGTATACAGCGTGAGGAGCTGCGACACCGTGAGTCCCCCGACGATGGCGTAGCCGAGCGGCTGGCGAATCTCGGAGCCGGCACCGGTGCCAAGCATCATCGGAACGCCGCCGAGCATGGCGGCCATTGTGGTCATCAGGATCGGCCGGAATCGCATGATGCAGGCGCGATAGATCGCGTCTTCGGCCGATAGTCCCTCCTGCTGGCCCACATGCAGGGCGAAATCGACCAGCATGATGCCATTCTTCTTGACGATGCCGATCAGGAGAATGATGCCGACGATCGCGATCACGCTGAGATCGAGGTGAACCGCCATCAGCAGCAGCAGCGCGCCGAGCCCCGCCGATGGCAGCGTCGAGATGATGGTGATGGGGTGGATCAGGCTCTCGTACAGGATGCCGAGGATCAGATAGATCACGAACAGCGCGGCCACGATCAGGATTGGCGTGGTGGACAGCGAGTCCCCGAACGCCTGCGCGTTGCCCTGGAAGCTCGTTTGCAGCGAGAGCGGCTTTCCGAGCTGCTTCTCGATGGTCTGGATTGCGGTGGTCGCCTGGCCAATCGCGGTTCCCGGTAACAGGTTGAAGGAGATCGTCACCGACGGGAACTGCCCCTGATGGTTGATAACGAGCGGGGCGACCTTGACCACGCTGTCGACCAGCGTCGATAGCGGCACTTCCTGTCCGGTGGAGGATTTCACATAGATTCCGGTCAGCGCCTCTGGAGAGTACTGGAATTTCGGATCGACCTCCATGATCACATGATACTGATTCAGGGTCGTATACATGGTCGACACGATGCGTTGGCCAAAGGCGTCGTCGAGCGTGTTGTCGATCGTGAACGGCAGGATGCCGTAGCTTGAGGCCACCTCTCGCTTGATGGCGATGTCGAGCAGAGGACCGGAATTGAGCTGGTCGGTCGCGATGTCCGTAATGCCGGGAACCTTCTTGATCTGCTCCAGGAACAAGGCCGCCCAGTGGTTCAACTCGCCTGGATCGG
The DNA here is from genome assembly GCF_013114835.1 of Bradyrhizobium archetypum. GTDB lineage: Bacteria > Pseudomonadota > Alphaproteobacteria > Rhizobiales > Xanthobacteraceae > Bradyrhizobium > Bradyrhizobium archetypum. Next base: position 493,712 of record NZ_JAAVLW010000002.1, read on the forward strand.
CGTCGCCCAGCGTGTACTGATATTGCGTTTTCGAAACGCGGCCGCCGATGGTGATGTCCTGCGCGGCCTGCATGTAGAGCGTGACGCCCTGGATATTCGCCAGATTTTTCCGCAAGCGAGCGAGCACCGTCTCCATGCTGTCGCGTTGCTTGTAGGGCTTGAGCGCAATGTAGACGCGACCATTGTTGACAGTGGTATTGCCGCCGCCGGCACCGATCGCCGAGCCGACCGATGCGACCGCCGGATCCTGCATGATGGCGTTGAGCAGCGCCTGCTGACGCTCGGCCATCGCAGAATAGGAAATGTCCTGAGCTGCTTCGGACAGGCCGATGATCAGCCCGGTGTCCTGCTGCGGAAAGAAGCCTTTGGGGATGACGACGTAGAGATAGCCGGTCAGCCCGATGGTCGCAAACATCGTCAGCAAGGTGATGAAGCGGTGACGAAGCACGATCTTGAGACCGGCCACATAGACTTCGAGTAGTGAATTGAAGCCACCTTCGAGGATGCTGAACAGCCGTCCGTGCGTCCTGTTTTCCGGCTTGAGCAGCCGCGCGCACATCATCGGCGTCAAAGTCAGCGAGATCAGGAGCGACAGCACCAGGGCTACGCTGACGGTGACGGCAAATTCGCGGAACAGCAGCCCGACATATCCGCCCATCAGGAACAGCGGAATGAACACCGCGATCAGCGACAGCGTGATCGACATGATGGTGAATCCGATCTCGCCGGCGCCCTTCAGCGCCGCCTCGAATGGCGTGGCGCCGCCTTCCATGTGCCGTACGATGTTCTCGATCACGACCACGGCGTCGTCGACCACGAAGCCGACGGCGATCGACAGCGCCATCAGCGATAGGTTGTCGAGGCTGTAGCCGAGTTCGTAGAGGACAGCGAGCGTGCCGATCAGCGACAGTGGAACGGTAACCGCCGGGATGACTGTTGCCCAGAAGTTTCTCAGGAAGATGAAGATCACCATCACCACCAGCGCAACCGTCAGCATCAGCGTGAACTGAACGTCGTGGATGGATGCGCGGACCGTATCGGTGCGATCGGAGATGACATTGACCTTGATCGCGGGCGGGATCGAGGCCTGTAGCACCGGCATTTCCGCCTTGATCCGCTCGACGGTGTCGATGACGTTGGCGCCGGGCTGGCGCTGGATCGCCAGGATGATGGCGCGCCGGTTGTTGTACCAGCCGGCGATCAGGTCGTTTTCCGGCGCGCTGACGGCGCGGCCGACGTCGCGGATACGGACCGGCGAGCCGTTTCGATAGGCGATCACGAGATTGGCGTAGTCCTCCGCCTTCAAGAGCTGGTCGTTGGTGTTTAGCGTGAAAGTCTGGCGCGGGCTGTTGAGCGTGCCTTTCGGCATATCGACATTGGCCTGGCCGAGCGCCGTGCGGACGTCCTCCAGATTGATGCCGCGCGCGGCAAGCGCCTGCGGATCGAGCTGCACGCGCACGGCGGGCTTTTGCTGGCCGCCGATGCCGACGAGACCGACGCCCGGTATCTGCGATATCTTCTGCAGCAGGATGTTTTCCGCGTACGCATCCACTGTGGTCAGCGGCAGACTGTCCGAGGTCAGGCCGAGCACGAGGATCGGCGTATCGGCCGGATTGACCTTGCGGATCGTCGGCGGATAGGGGATGCCTGCCGGCAGGAACGGGCTCGCGGCGTTGATCGCCGACAGCGTGTCGCTGACCGTTCCGTCGATCTGGCGGTTCAGATCGAACTGCAGCGTGATCTGGGTGAAGCCGAGGGCGCTCGCCGAGGTCATCTGGGTGAGACCCGGAATCTGGCCGAACTGAAGTTCGAGCGGCGTCGCCACTGACGCTGCCATGGTCTGCGGATCGGCGCCCGGTAGCTGCGCCGTGACCTGAAGCGTCGGATAGTTGACGTTTGGCAATGCCGCGACCGGCAGCAGCGGGTAGGCGACGAGGCCGCCGACCAACAGGCCGACCATCAGGAGCGCGGTCGCGATCGGCCGCTGAATGAACGGCGCGGAAATGTTCATGGGATCATCGCCTGTTGTGCCTGCTGTGCCGTCGCTTCCTCGGCCGCTTCGCCGTGCAGGATCGTGATGTGTGTGCCCGGCTGCAGCCGGTATTGTCCGTCGACCACCACCTGCTCGCCCGCCTTCAGGCCGGAATCGATCAGTGCTTCACCGTCGGTGATCTGCGCGACTTTGATGGGCCGCATCGCCACGGTATTGTCCTGCCTGATGACATAGGCATAGGCGCCGTTCGGCCCCTGCTGCACGACGTTGGCGGAAACGGTCAGGCCGTTGTGCCGGGTCGTAACTAGCAGCCGCGCATTTACCAGCTCACCCGGCCACAGCTCGCGGGACTTGTTGGGAAAGTTGGCCTTGAGCTGGATCGAGCCGGTGGTCTGCAGGATCTCGTTGTTGACCAGCGCGAGCTTGCCCTGTCCGAGCTGGACCGAATTGGCCTGATCATAGGCGAGCACCGGCAGCGGCGTGCTACTGGCCTGCTGTTGCGTTACGATCTGCGGCAGCACCCCTTCCGGCAGGGTGAAGATCAGCGAGACGGGATCGAGCTGCGTCACGACGACAAGGCCGTTGGTCGTCGTCGGGCTGATGATGTTGCCAACGTCGATCTGGCGAATGCCCACCACGCCGTCGATCGGCGAGGTCAGGCGGGTGTAGCTGAGTTGCACCTTGGCAGCGTCGATCAGCGCCTGGTCAGTCTTGATCGCGGCTTCCAACTGGCCGACCTGCGCTTTCTGCGTTTCGATCAATTGTGGCGTGGCCCAGCCCTTGTCGCCAAGTTGGCTGTAACGCGTGAGATTGGCGCGGGCATTGGTCAATTGAGCCTGATCGCGCTGCAGATTTCCTTCGAACTGGTCGATCTGCGCCTGGTAGGGACGCGGATCGATTTGCGCGAGCAGGTCACCCGCATGGACGGTCTGTCCTTCGGTGAAGTTGATGCTGATGATCTGGCCCTGGATCTGGGCGCGCACGACGTCGGTGTTGTAGGCGATCACGGTGCCGACGCCGTTCTGGTAAATTGGCACGTCATGCTCGGCGACTACGCCGGCAACGACGGGCACCGGAGCTGGCGCCGCCGCCGCGGCGGCGGCGGCTTTGAACGTATTGGCGTGCGTCAGATAGAGAAGGCCGCCTGAGGCGGCGACGCCGAACACGACTGCTGGTATTGCGACTTTCATTTTCATGGCTGCTTCTCGCGAGTGGGTTTCCGATCAACGGAGCATCGTAGCGGCGGCTGAAAGGCCGGGTATCGTGTTCGGCGCCCCTGTGATGGGGTCCGTGGGCGCAGCGACGGCTGTCGTGTTCGGGGTCGGAAGTGTGACAGCGGGCACCGTCGGGATCGCTGGCGCGATGGTGCTGACGGTGGGTGTCACGGTAATGGTCGGCACCGCCGCGGCGGAGCTGATCCCGAGATTGCCGATCTCAGTCGAGCCCATTGGAATGCCGGTCCGCATCACGCCGCCGGGCGCCACCGGAGAGGTCGGCATCGATGATGCGGCAAGGTTGCCCGATCCCGCGCCGCACATGCTCGACATCCCGGACGTGTCGATCAGGGCCGATGTCGGCGGAATGCCCGATGACGACATTGCCGACGACATTGGCGCTCCCGCCATCGGCATCGTGGACATCGTGCTCTGCGGCGTGACGGTCCCGACTGCCACGCCGCCCCCGTCGAAGGTGGCTGTCGATCCGAACATCGTCGAGGGTGCCGTACCGATGGTCGAGCATACGGTGCTACCGATCGTGCCGGTCGGCGCCGGACTTACGCCGGGGGATGCGATTTCCGTTGCGCCGAGCGGGATCCCGGTGCCGCCGACCGGCGCGTTTGGCACCATGCCAAGCGGCGATGTGGCCGAGAGCGAAGGCGTCGGCATCACCGCAGCCTGCTGCGCGAAGGCTCGGCCGCACAGCAAGGCCGAGGCTGCCGTGATCATCAGGAAGCGTTTCATGTTGCTCTCCAGTGTCGTTCAGTCGGCACGACGAACGCGTGGAGCGAAGTCCACGCGACATCTGCCCGGCTGTTGGGGGAAGATCGGTCCGGAGGACGCCAAGAAGACCGGAAAAACGTCCTCCGAACCGACGGCCCGCGCACGCAGAGGTTTGCGCGGCGAGTTCAGCTACAGCTCAGCGGCAAGGGGGTGTTGGGTGCAGGTAGTACCAGTCGTAGCAGTCGGGATAACCGTAGTAGTATCCGTAACCGTATCCTGGCCCGTATGCGCCGAAGCGATGCAGAGCGTGCTGGTGGAGTCCGAAGCCATGCGCGCCAATGTGACCGACGCTGCCGATGTGGCCATAGCCGAGGCCTCCCACGTGTTCCCCGGCACCCATGCCGCCGATATGGGCGCCGCCGCCAAAGCCTCCGATGTGGCCTCCGCCACCAAAGCCGCCGCCCATATGGCCTCCGCCACCGAAGCCGCCTCCAAAACCTCCGCCGTGACCACCGCCACCACCGCGGGCTTCGGCGGCGCCCGCCAGCAGGCTCGAAGCAAGAAGAGCTGTTGCCAATATCGCAATCATCCGTTTCATCGTGACACTCCTTTTCAGTCAGATTGCTCGGCGCCGTGACGCGCTAACTTTCAGCGAGCTGCGCGAGCCAACGTCGGATGGGTGACAGGTAGGTGCGATGCACAACGCATCCATTAAATTCGGCGTTAGTCGCGTTCACGAAGAGCGCAGCGCCAGACGGGCATAAAAGGCGAGCGCCGTGCGCGCGGTAAAGAAACGGGCTGGCGGAAATCCCGCCAGCCCATCATGCGTCGTCAATCGCAGCGCGTGGATCAGTAACCCGTGTTGGGCTCGCAAGGCGGCACGGTCCAAGGTGCAGTGGCATACGCACCGACGTCCGGTGCGCGGACGCAGCTACCGCGATCGGCCGAACGCGTGACGGATGCCATATTCGCATAGTCGTTGGTTACGACATGCCGCGTGCTGTGCGTGGCGGCGCGCGCCGGTGTGGCGAGGGCGGCCGCGGCGAGCAGCGCAGCCGACAGGAGTTTCACTTTGCGCATGGTATTCTCCATTCGGTGAGGGGAAGCCGGGTTGGCTTCTTCGTCTGACGTGCGGCTCGCCTGTCCTCGTCCAAAGCGAATATCGCTTCACGCGCTTTCAACTCGACGTGAGGATGACGCAGGCCTCGATCTGCCCGAAATCGCGGCGGCTGAAGTGATAGTGCAGGCGTGCCGATTGATTAAATCTCTATTTATTGGTGCTACTCGCCGACAAGGGCTACCTGTTTGGGACGGTCCTGCTGTGCTCGTCCCGAGGCGGCGGAATGGCTGCCGGGCGGATGGTGCCTGCCGGATCCCCTAAGGGATGGCGGCGCCGTCTGGTTCCCTGAACGTGAGATGTGCGGGCCTCGCCATGGCTTTGTCGGCTGGCCAGCGTATCATTATAACCGCCGCGAGTGCGCATCTTGAGGGCAATCGGACTGATCAGATGACGAAGGTTCTCCTCATAGAAGATGACAAAGAGACGGCGGGAGAAATCACCGCCGAACTGGCTGATCGCGGCTTCGACGTGGAATGGTCCTCGGACGGGCTGGACGGGCTTGCCAAGGCGCGTAATCTGCGGCCGGACGCCATGATAGTCGACCGCCTGCTGCCGGGAATGGATGGTCTCACCGTGATCGAGTCGCTGCGGAAAGATCAGGTGCGGACGCCTGTGCTCGTGCTGAGCGCGCTTGGCGCGGTCGATGACCGAGTGCGCGGATTGCGGATGGGCGGCGACGATTACCTCACCAAGCCGTTTGCGATCGTCGAACTCGTCGCGCGCATAGAGGCGTTACTTCGTCGCCCGCTGGAAACGCGGGAAACCATCTTGCGGGTAGGGCAACTTGAACTCGATCTGATCGAGCGCACGGCGAGGCGTGGCGATCGCAACATCGATCTGTTGCCGCGCGAGTTTCGGCTGCTCGAGTACATGATGCGACGGTGCGATCAGTTGTTGACGCGGGCGATGCTGCTCGAAGAGGTGTGGAATTACAAGTTCGTTCCGGCAACCAACCTGGTTGACGTGCATATGGGCCGCGTGCGGCACAAGGTGGACGGCCCGGGCGACACCCCGATGATTCACAATGTCCGCGGCGCAGGGTTCATTCTGCGCGCAGTACCCTGAGCAATTTTAGCGATCGTGGCGGGCACCCGCGCGGGCCCGGTGAGGCAATTGGGCGGCAGGTCCCGAAGCGTCAGATGCAATTCGTGCGCTCCAACACGTTTCACTGGGCCGCAGCACTGGCAGGCCTGTTTGCAGCTTTTGTCACCATCCTGTTCGGGTTCATTTACTTCAAAATAGACAGCTACCTGATCGCGCGTTCAGATCGGATGATCACGACGCAGGTCAATTTTTTTGCGGCGTTGCCGCTCGATCGTCTGATCGCCGCTCTCGACGATCATCTGGGGCAGGACTCCCGCGGCGTCCAGTTTGCCGGCGTCTTCGATGCGAAGGGAAGTCGGCTTGCCGGCAATGTCGCAGGCCTGCCGGGCGGGCTCGAGATCGGTGCTCCGGTAAAAAGCGTGCGGCTCTCGCGAGTTGATGACAAGGAGGTCAATGTGCCATTGGTCAGAGCCGTCGCGCGGGCGCTTGATCACGGCAATGTATTGGTAATTGGACGCAACGTCGACGAAACAGGGGAGATATCCAGGGTTGTCGGAGGGGCCCTCGCGTTTGGATTGCTGCCCGCATTCTGCTTTTGGCTGCTGGCAGGCGCGTGGCTGAGCGTTCGCGCGCAGAGACGTGTCGAAGAGGTCAACTTGCGGGTCCAGCGCATCATCGCAGGCGACCTGCGCGAGCGATTGCCACACGGGAACATCGATGAACCGTTCTCGAGGCTAGCGGCCATCGTCAACGGCATGCTCGATGAGCTGGAGACCACCATCAACGCGCTGGCGGGCGTCGGCAACGACATCGCCCACGATCTCAGAACGCCGCTGACGCGCGCACGCCTGACGCTCGAACGCGGCCGTACCAATGCGACCTCGCTGGAGCGGCTTCAGGAGACCACCGACAAGGCCATTGCTGGCATTGACCAGTCACTGTCGATTGTCACGGCGCTGCTGCGCCTGGCCGAAATCGAAAGCAGCCGCCGGTCGTCTGCATTCGGAAGGGTGGCGCTCGACGAAATGCTGCGTGAGGTCTGCGACATGTACGAGCCGATCGCAGAAGACAAGCACATCGCGCTGAACGTGGATACGTCAGGCAAGCTTTATGTGCACGGCGATAGGGATCTGCTGCTGGAGGCGGTCGCCAATCTCGTCGACAACGCCATCAAGTTCACGCCTGAAAACGGCGCGGTCAGGCTGGATCTGCTGCGCGGCCAGGGAGAAACCATCCTGCGCGTGACGGACACGGGGCCGGGGATCAGCGATCAGGAACACGACGCCGTTCTGCGCCGATTCTATCGATCGGACAAGATTCGCAACACGCCAGGCGTCGGCCTCGGACTCAACCTGGTTTCGGCCATCGTGAAGTTGCACGGATTTCGTTTGATCATCCACTCCGGCCCGGGGGGCCGGGTGGAGATCATTTGCCCCGATGAGCAAGCCGGCCGGAGATAGGGGGCGGCGAGCTGTTCGGCCAGGGTCATCCATGCCGGCGGCCATCATGCACGGTGCCGGACGCGTGATGGACCCGGCTGTGCTGCCAGACGTTTGGACCGGCCAAGCCGCTTTCCCGCTCATTATAGGATTGCATCACCGAGGGCGGCAGCCCTTCCATCCTGTAGGCCGGCGTGGGCGCACCACCATTCAGGACGTCCAGGTTCGGGTAAAAGAATGCGAAAGCACCAGGCTCCTGGATGGCTTCCTGCGCGAAAGCGGGGGCTGCTGCCATCATCGACAGCAGTCCCGCGACGGCGATTGTCTTGATCGAGATCATTGTCTTTCTCCATGTTTGTCGATGCGGGAATTCGCTGGACGCGCAAGCGCGGCCGCGCGCCGCAAGGGACGTGCGTTCTTCGAACGCGAACTGCTCGTTTGAAACTGCACCCGGAGAGCGGATGCATGGTGGAGATGTAGGGCGAGGGCGGCGTCACCCCACTAAATTGCCTTTTACAAAGCTCAACCAATCTTGAGCCTTATCGGGGGGCGTCGCACGGGAAGCGGTTGCTTCGAAGTTGCTGTCCAGACGGATCGTGCAATTTTGAAATTCGAGACCGGAATGGCGCGCACGCTAACGGCGAATTTAGAATCCTGAATCCCAATTTAATAGATGCGCTGTGGTGTCGTCTCCTAGGGTTCAGCTGCCGGACCCGATGGATTGGAGCTACCCATGAACGCGCACAGCACGACCATAGACAGGCGAGAGATGTTGACCGGCGACAGATCGCGGGATCTCGCCGATGAATACGTCTCCCTGATCAAGCGATACGCTCTGCTCGAACAGCCGCGTGAGCAGCAGCTTGCACGGCGCTGGCAGGAGCATCGGGACCGCCGGGCGACCGATACGCTTGTGATCAGCCATCTACGCCTGGCGGCAAAGGTCGCGCGGCGCTATCAGCGATACGACCTTCCGCTTGCCGATCTGATCGGCGAGGCCAATCTCGGTCTCGTCATCGCGGCCTCGCATTTTGAGCCTGGCCACGGTGCAAGGTTTTCCACCTATGCCCTGTGGTGGATCAAGGCCGCCATCCACGATTACATTCTGCGGTCGCGCTCGCTGGTCAAGATGGGGACCACGGCCGCCCAGCGGAAGCTGTTCTTTGGCTTTAGGCGCGCCATGCGCAAGTTCGGAGGCGACAAGACGGGGCTCACGCAGGAGGTGGCCGAGGCCGTCGCGCGTGAGCTCGCGGTCCCGCTTCGCGAAGTGATCGAGATGAGCAGCCGCCTGACAGGGGACCTTTCCCTGAACAGGCCCGTCAATGACGATGGGGCGACCGAATGGGAGGCAACACTGGTCGATCAATCGCCGAATGCCGAGGCGATCGTCACCGAGCAGGATGAAAGCGCGCGAAAGGCAAGAGCACTCCAGTCAGCCCTTGACGTGCTGACGGCGCGTGAACGTCGTGTGTTCGCGGCGCGGCGGCTCAGCGAGGATCCGCCGAGCCTTGAGGAACTCGGGCGTGAGCTGTCCATTTCCGGCGAGCGCGTGCGGCAAATCGAAACCGTGGCCTTCGAAAAGGTCAGGCGCGCGGCCACCAGGAATTTGCGACCCGCTCTTCTCCCGGTGTGAGAGGTAGCCAAGTCCCGAGTGTTGCTCCGGGGCTTTGCAGCTCGACCAGCTCGTTTTCGCCGACCGGGCTTACCGCCCAGCTTGTCATCGCAGACCCATATCTCGTCGTGATGCTGATGTGGGCTGGCAAGGTTGAGATCGAAGTACCAAAGCGGCTCAGCGGCTATCTCGCGCGGATGAAGACGAGGCCTTCGGTCGTCAGAGCGCTCGCATATGAAGGCCTGAGCCTGGACTCACGGCAGTGGTTCTCCTGACCGGGGTTGGGGTCGAAGACCTCTGGCGCGAGCCGGAGAATGCCGCAGCAGCAATTGGAGCGGCAGCAATAGTCGCAATGTGAAGTTAAAGGACACAACTATGGACGATGAATCCACCGAAAGCGGCGCCAAGATTACGATCGAACGTCAAGGACATATCCTTCTGATCGGGATCAACCGACCTTACATCCACAATCGTATTGACCCCGAGGCGTATCATGCACTCGCGAAAGTCTATTACGACTACGATCACGAAAGTTCGCTGAGAGCAGCCGTACTTTTTGGCCAGGGTGAGAACTTCTCGCGCGGCGTTGATGTCGACGCATTCACCGAGCTTGCCAAGACCGGAAAGCCGACTGAACTCGTCGAAGGAGAGCTGGATCCTCTCGGAAAGATCAAGCGCTTGAGCAAACCGCTCATTGTGGTCGCGCATGGTGATACATGGAACATGGGGCATGAACTCCTGCTCACCGCGGATGTCCGGATCGCTGCCGCCGATGTCCGGTTCGGCCAGGATGAAAACACTCATGGTCGCTTTTCGGGTGGTGGTGCGACCGTGAGGTTCGTCCGCGAGGCAGGCTGGGCGAACGCGATGAGATACATGTTGACGGGCGACCATTGGGGAGCGGACGAAGCGCGCCGCATTGGTGTCGTTCAGGAGATCGCGTCTGACCGCGAGAAGGCGCTTGCTCTTGGTATCGAGATCGCGGGACGGGTCGCCCGCTGCGCGCCGCTCGGCATCCGGACGACCCTCGCATTAGCCCACCTCGCGATAGATGCGGGGGAGGACGCAGCCTACTGCGAACTCGATGCACAATATGGCGCGCTATACCGCACGAACGATTTTCTTGAGGGGCGCAAAGCGGAGGCGGAAGGCCGTCCACCGAATTATGTCGGCACCTAACGGGCGTGCCTTCTCCATCGATCATTAGATCCCGTTATTCGGCGGCGCAGCCGCCGGAATGCGGGCTTGGTAGTGCCCGAAACGGATCAGTGTAACTAAGTCGCCACAGCAAACCGGATTCCGCCGGCATGTGTCAAGCAGCGTGCAGACACGCGCGGGCAACAGAATGAATTGCATTTCTTCGAGGGGGAAGGCAGCGGTGGCGGTTGCGGACTCGTTTGAAGAGCCTCCAAGCCTCGAACGGGTTCGCTCGCGTCTCTGCCCTCGCAGGTTGCCGTTCCCGTCAATTCGGCGCTGAGCGCTCGGCGCCGCGCAAATATGCTGGAGGCCGTTCGGGCGCTGGGCCTGCTGACCGCCGCGCAGCGCGAGTAGCTGGCCGATGTCGTAGCTGGCGAGGTCGCCGTCCACGTCGATCATGTGCACTGATTTTGCCCTAGTTCGGTCTCAGCGTGCCGATCGAAGCGCATTCTCGATAACGATGCTAACGCTCTGAGGCCCTCATCGACCTCCGCATCACGAGTACGTTTCGCCCCGACAAGCGATGATCGCTGCTCGGTCGGTGGGGCTTCGTTTCCATAGTGGATAGGCATTCCGGTTGGAAAGCGTCGGTGCGTGTGCATCACTCTTACGAGAAGCTCGCGGAATATCGGCCGAAGGGTATGCGTCATCGACGGTGAAGAGGGTTTTGCGCTGCTTCGAAACAGAATCCTGTCTCCGTTGTAATGATCCGCTCGCGTGATTGTGCATGGTCAAAACGCGTGAGGCGCCTAGCTCTAAGTCCAGGTAACCGTAACACGTGGAGTATGAGCCATGAGGCCGCTTTCGTTTCTTTGCATCGCCGCCTGCCTTGCGCTCTCGAGCGCGGCGTCTGCCCGCGGCGGCGGGGGATCGCACATGTCGATGGCGAGCGGCGGTGCGCTCGGTACGAGCGCCGCTGCGCCGGGAACGAATTCCCTGGGCACCGCACTGCCGTCATCCGGCATCGGTGGTCACGCCATGAAGGGGCCGCTGCTCGGCACGGATCCTACCATCGACAAGGACGACGCACGGCTTGAGAAGATGCTCGAAGGATCTATCTGCCGCGGCTGTTGAAGAAAGCGGATTGTGTGCGTTGACCGGCGCTCGTCGCTTGGCGACCTTCTAGCTATCGATCATGAATGCGGGGCTGTCGCTGAACATCGTGGGCGCGAAGCGAAGGCCTGCAGGGCGGTTACTGGCTCGACTCTTGGCCACACTTCTTGGCTCGGCATGTCGTCCGGCAAATCTGTGCCGGATTGCAGGTCACCTTTGCCTTTGGGCGAATTGCTTTTTCTATTTGAGGGCGGATGGTACTGCCAGAAAACTTAGAAACTGCTTGGGGCTATCCCAATGATGGTTGGGCAAGGCCAGCGCCCCGCCTACGTATGCGCGGGATGGGAAATCGATCTTGCCAGACGAGAACTGCGCTCATCAGGAACTCAGGCTGTTAAACCGCTGCCTGGCAACCTCGCTGAAGCTGTGGCAGGAGTCACAGCTCGACCGGTTCTGGTCGAGCGGCTAGAGCTGGGCCGAAAGGGCACCCGGTGGGGATGATGCTGTTCGCTGAACAGAAGCTATCGCCCTCTCACTCGCAAATTCACCGGAGCCTGTCCATCCTCCGTGTCCAGGATGTAGGCTTTCACTCTGGGTAGAGTCTTCTCCATGGCTTCAAGATAGAGGCGGGTGCGCGTGAGCTCGGGGGCCTTCGCATACTCTTGCTGTAAAGCTTTGAGGCGGGTGGTCGTGCCTACGGCTTGCGCGATGCGCTGCTCACGCCGACTCTGCGCTGCCTGGACCAATGTGTGCGCCTCCCCGCGAGCCTTAGGCAGTAGGTTGGCCGCATAGACCCGCGCCTCGTTGCGCGAGCGCTCGCGATCAGCCATGGCGTCCGCCACATCTTGAAAGGCCTGTGCTACCGCCGCGTCAAGTGTCATGGCCATGATGCTGGAAGCCGTGATCTGAACGCCGCTTCGGTAGCGATCGAGGAGCTCCTGAGTCCGTATCTTCACCCTGTCCTGGATGGCAAGCCTGCCTGTGGTCAAGACCTCATCAACCGACATGCCGGCCAAAACTTGGGTGAGCACACTTTCGGCGAGCCCGCCGATCAGCTCCTTTGTGTCCTCGACATGCAGCAGGAAGTCGGCAGGATCGCGTATCACGTATTGTAGCACGAGCGCGATGCTTAGGATGTTCGTGTCGCCGGTCAGCAGCTCCATCCCAATCGCGGTCTCCTGCTCTCGCTCGGGCAACTCGAAGCCCACGCCGACCTTCGAGACACTTGTGGTCTTAACCACGTCGACCCGGTCGATGGGCCAGGGGAAACGCCAGTGCATGCCGGGGCCCAGGCGGGCATGGGGCGCGCCGAGGCGGCGCGCCAAAGCTTGCTCGTCCGTTGCGACGAGATGGAAGCCCGTGGCGAAGTAGGCCGCGATCAGCAGGAGCAAGAAGATGATACCGCCCCGGAGCACGTGCGCGCGCCAGCGCGGATGCCTGGGGGCGCTTTCCGCCCGGTCCTGCGGCACCACGTCTTCGTGGCTGGTCGTCATGGCGATTCCCCGCGTGACGGTGGCCGCTGACCTTCGACACCAGCGCCCACGGTCTCGCCGTTCCTGGGACGAGCCTTGGGCGGCGGGTTAAGATCAAGCGCGACTGATGCGCTCGGCTGCAGCATTTGCAGGAGTTCGGACTCGGGCGGCAGGAACAGGGTCGTCTTGTCGTCGAGGATACGATCATAGGCCTCGAGTGTGCGGACGAGCTTGAAAAAGGGTAGATCGGCACCAAACTCGCGCGCGTAGATTCTCATCGCCTCAGCCTCTCCCTCGCCGTCGAGTCGCCTTGCTTGTTCGTTGGCCTCGGCGAGGATGCGTGCCTTCTGTCGATCGGCTTCGGCGATGATCCGCCTCGACTCGGCCTTCCCGTCGGAGCGCAGTTGCATGGTGATGCGGGCTCGCTCTGCCTTCATCCGCTCAAAGACGCTCTGCCGGTTCTGCTGAGGCAGGGCGAGTTCACGCACACCGAGATCGATCACCTCGATACCGTAGGCGGGCGCAACAAGAGCCTGAACGCTGGCACGTACCTCCGCGACTATTGCCCCGAACCTGTTCTGTGAACCATGCGGCGCGATCAGGGAGGCGAAGCTGTGGCGGCCGAGCACTGCACCGACTTCACCGACGATAGCCTCCGTCAGCCGCTGCTCGGCATCGCCGCGCGTGGCAAGCGTCGCGAGGAAGCGCGTCGGCTCGGCGATGCGCCAGGTAGCGAGCATGGCAACGGACACGTTCTTCCTGTCCGCCGTGACGTACTCAACGGGCCGAGTGCTCAAGTATAGGAGGCGCTTGTCGAATCGCTGCACACGCTCGAAGGGCAGCTTGAAGCCTAAGCCCGGCACTTCAACGAGTTGCACGATCCGGCCGAAGCGCGTGACCATCCCGTGCTCAGTGATATCCAACGTGAAGAGGCTCGCAAAGGCCGACAGCACGAGCACGGCGATAGCGGCAGGCGTCAGCACCCAAAGCGCTGCCCTCCGCCTGCCGCCCGAGCGGCTTATCTGCCAACTCCAGGATGAGCTGCCTTTCATCGGTTGCCGCCCGCGCTGATCGGAGGCTCAAGGAGCCAAAAGTCGAAGTCCTTGATGGCACTCGCCTTTGGCCGGACAAGCTTGTGCACCTTCGGCAACACGTCCTCGATCGTCTCGATCTGCAAGCGGAATGCAGCCAATTCGGGCGCTTGCCGAAACGCCTCGACTTGTAGGCTGAACGCTAGGGCCTCGCCGCGAGCTCGGCGGACCTGTTCCTCCTGGACGGCGAGTGCACCCTCGACCGTCGCCGCGGCCTCTCCTTTCGCTTCGTTTACCTCCTCGGCGGCGAACCCCTTGGCGCGGTTGATCGTGCGTAGCTTGTCCTCCTGTGCACTAGCCACGTCTCGCTCGGCGTCGTGTGCTTCCTGGGGCGCATGGACGTAGACCAAGCACACCGAGACGAGCGCGATGCCGGCGTTCAGACCGTCTAGGCGCGCCTGAACGAACTCATGCAGTCGCGCCTCCACCTCGGCTCGGGCGTTTGTTAGCAACGCGTCGATTCGCTGAGTGGCAATAACGCTACGCAGCGCTGCTCGAGTAACGCTCCGGACGAGCGCGTCAGGCTCCGCCAGATTTGTGACGTAGGCCACCGGATCCTTGACGCGGTACTGCACGGTTGATCGAAGATCGATGAGGTTGGCATCACCGGTCAGGAGGAAGGACTCGCCCTCCAACACCTCGCGCTGGAACCAGGAGCCCTTGGCCTTGATCGCCTCCGGCACTGGATTCGAGGGGCCGCCCGTTGTGAGCCGCTCGCGGGCGAGTGTGCGCATCGTCAAGCTCTCGTCCGCCAGACTGCGGAAACCGAGCTCTGCACTCCTCGTGCGTTCGGTTTCGACGAGACGGTGCGTCTCGATTGGCCAGGGAGGGCGGTAGTGTAGGCCTGGGCCGAGGTCGGCCGCGACGATGCGAGCAAACCGGAGGCGCAGGCCGATCTCCCCGGACTGGATCGTAAAGAAGCCGCTTGCGAGCCAGAGGAGGACCAGGCTTGCCATTGCCGCGATCTTAACGCGGGTGTCAGTAACAAACACGCGGATCGCGGCCGCAAACCTGTCGCGCAGCCGGACCCACCTCGACGGCGCGTGCGTGCGCGGCACGTGCGTGTGGAGCGAGATTTCCCCGGTCCGGAGCTCACGCACGGCCTGTCGGAGGATTTGAGCGGATGACCACAGGAACAATCCCGCCATGATGGCCGCCACGATCAGGTCGGGCCACTTGGTCGCCGTTGCCCAAACGCCGAGCGCAGCGAGCATCACGGCGACGTTGCCAATCGCATCGTTACGCGAGCAAAGCCACACGGACCGCACGTTGGCGTCGCCATCCTTGTAGCGTATGAGGATGACGACGCTAGCCACGTTGGCAGCGAGAGCCAGGAAGCCGATGGCGCCCATGATCTCGGCGCGGGGCACACCGAGCACCAGCACGTGATAAGCGGTCGCCCCAAACACCCACAAGCCCATCAGCGTGAGGCTGACGCCTTTCACAAAGGCCGCACGCGCCCGGACCCGAACGGATGCACCGATGACCGCGAGGCTGATACCGTAGGTCGCCGCGTCGCCCAGGAAGTCCAGAGCATCGGCCTGCAGCGCCTGCGAGCCGGCGAGTGCGCCGGCTCCTATCTCCACCAGGAACATCCCGGCGTTGATCGCAATGACGATCCAAAGCCGCCGCTTGTAATCAGCCGACAGGCCTTCGAAGGTGGCGCCTTCTCCGCAACAGGCTACGCCCATGTTCAGAGCCCTACGCTTCCTGAAGTCTCCAGTGCAACCTCACCGCGGCAGGTAGCGCTTGTCGAGTTGACAAGCCACGGAGTACTGCGGATCGACAACGTTGGCGATCTCGAGATGCGCTGCTTGGCCTAGAAGCTGAAGCGCTTCGATCTTGTCGTAGCCGTGATCCTGCACCAGCCAGTTGACGAGATCGACGCAGGCGATCCGCAGCGCATCGATCAACGGCCGCGTGCTGCCGATCGACATGATCATTCTGTCGTTCTCGAGCCGGGGCCAGTTGATCTTTTTTCCCTTAATGAGATTCACCGTGAAGGTGACGTCAAACGAGGTCTCGATAGCGGCGCCGTCTATCTCGCCGTCACCCTGCGCAGCGTGCCCGTCGCCTAGCATGAAGAGCGCACCCGGTTCGAAAACCGGGAAAGACATCGTCACACCCTCAACGACCTCATTGAAGTCCATGTTCGCGCCATGAGGGCCGGGTATCAGCGAGCTGATGCATTCCTTGCCAGCAGGTGCGGTGCCGATTGTCCCGAAGAATGGCCGCAACGGGACCTCGACTTTGCCGATCTTGCTGTTGGGGAGGTCGAGGACACCGAGCATTCTCGATCTGTCGAGCCGCCAGATAAAGAGCCTGTCCGGCACCGGGTCGGTTATCATCGCCGTCTTGTATTCGGGGGCCAATGCTCCGAAGTAGGGGATAGAAGCTCCCCACCCCCAGTCTCTGTTGAGGCCGATCCTGTCGATACGCACGACGAGCGTATCGCCTGGCTCGGCGCCCTCGATATAGAATGGCCCGGTCTGCGGGTTTACTCTGGTAAGGTCGAGTCTCGGAAACACCGTCTTGTCGGTCGGCTGGAAGACGTCGTTCGCCGCGTCCTTGGTCCTTGTGATCACCGTGTCGCCTGGCCTGATGCGGATCGCCGGCGGATGTGCATGGCAATAGGTGAAGTAAACAGTGTCTCCCGGGTCATAGCGGACTTCCGCGGCCGAGGCAGGCGCGACCCCAATAACTATGAGTGCCGAGGATAGAGCCACGATGGCCGCTCGTACCGACTGCTCGTTCATTCGACTCATAGAAATTCCTCCTGTGTTGGCAGCGTAGATTGTTGCTACGGAGGCGGCGTAAGAGTTCCGCTCGTCATCTCATGGGGCGTTTCCTTCCTCGCACTGTCGGCCAAGCTTGCCGGCGGCTTGGCGCGCTCATAGAAGCCGCTGTCATACAGAAGGCCGAAGAGATCGGAGTTCGCCGGCAACACCATCGTCGTGCCCTCCTTGACGAACTTGCGCGACGCGTCGAGCGTCCGCCGCAGCGCGTAGAACTGCGGTGCCTCGCGAAGCGAGTCGGCGTAGATGCGGGCGGCCTCTGCTTCGCCAGCGCCGCGGTGCCGCTGGGCCACCTTGAAGGCCTCGGTTAGAATGCTCGTCTTCTCACCCTGAGCCGCGGAACGGATCTTGAGGCCTTCCTCCTCGCCCTCGGAGCGGTAGCGCATGCTAATTGCGGCACGCTCGGAGCGCATGCGAGCGTAGACCGTGAGCCGGTTGCGCTTAGGGAAATCAAAGCGCAACAGCTGCACGTCAAGGATCTCGATGCCGTAGTCCCGAAGCGCAACATTCCGGCACTTTGCTGCGACTTCGGCGAGCAAAGCCTCTGCTCGATAGGCTTCGGTCGAGACAAAGGCAGCGAGCGGACTTTGGCCAATGGCGGCGCCAAGCTCCGCAGAGAGGATGTCGCCCAAGCGCGATTCCGCACCCGCCTTGTTGAGAACCGTCTCAAAGAACCGTTTGGGCTCGGCTATGCGCCACATGACGGCGCCCGCTGCCGTCACGGCAGTCTTCTCAAGCGTCAGGAATTCGCTGAGTGGGGGCTGGTAAACAAAAAGCCTTCCGTCGAACTTGGTAACGCTTTCGTAAGGCAGCTTCACGCCAAGGCCCGGCGTGGTGACTACCTGCACAGGCCTGCCGAACGACGTGACGACAGCCCGCTCCCCATCGCCAACGGCGAAAAGACATAACGTAGTCGCCACGACAGCGCCAAGCACTCCCGCGGCGCCCAGAATAGCTTGCCTAGGCTTCGAGCTTGAGCGGGCCATTGCTCATTTGCCTAACGAGCTGGGGCTTTTCTCATTCTGTAGGGCGTGTTTCGGGTGGTCAAGGAATTTGTCTCCGGTGAACTGCTTGTATGAGCTTCCGTCCGCAGTCCCGCCGGTTGGCTCGGGTCGAGGCCGTCGGTCCCAACGAGCACCTCGAGAAGCTGGGCAACTCGCCGCGGGCACCCGGCATGATCAACTGCTAAAACCAACGTTCTGAAGGCCTGCAAAGACCGGTCAAGTGTAAACGTTGGCAGCGAACCCTTCGCGCCTGGAGAGTTGTGGCTAGCAGTCAATGACCTCTAAGGCCTTCGTTCCAATAAATGGAACCATCGCCATCGTCCAAGTAAGCGCGAAACAATCTCCAAGCCTGGAACTTTAGTGGATCGGGGCAAATCGAGATAGCGCGAAATGGAACCCTCCAGGCGAATGTCCGAACACATCGAACACAAGACTGCCCGGTCGATCTGTGACGAGGTGGGTGACCGATTGCGGCTGGACTTAGCTCTCGAAGCCTAGCCTCTGCCGCCTTACTCGAACGCCTAGTTGATGAATTGCGCAAGCAGGAGCGTCGTCTCATTGAGGGCGTCGAAAGCTGGCGCTATCGCTGACTGCTTCTTTATCAGGCGATAGTCGCGGCCATGTGAGCGCGTAAAGAACGCCGTCGCCGCTCCTAACCCGGCGGCGGCTTGTTCTGCTAATCTTATCGCTGAGTGCGGTTAATGTTGCGCCGGCAAATCAACTGATTACAGATCGAATAATTGATGCGGCGCATGAGTCTCTTCTTGGCCCGTTGCCGACCTGCGTGACCAGCGCGCAGATGTCCGGTTTATGGGGTGGAGCGGACTAGCACCTGATGATTGGCGAGGTCGCCTGTTGACCCGAAGCAGCCATTGACAAGCATTCAACTTCAATCGCTGCAGCTAAGAGTACGTTATTTAAGTTGTTGTCTGATCCAGCGTGCTCACTCAATCAGGCTTCTTAGTCCAAACTGAGCCGTTAGACCATTTGATCTTGTTTGGAGATAGAAGCTGGGCAGTATACGTACGATCGTCCGGGAATGTTATCTTGATATTGGTTGCGTCGACAATCGAGCCGCTGGCCTCGTGTCGATCAAAGTCCGACATGTCAATCTTGATCGACTTGGATCCCTCCCAAATGACTGCACTTCGGGCACTCCCATCGGTCCAGTTGCCATTTAAATCCATTACAGTATTCACAACCTTGACCCAGACTGAACCGTTCGACCACCGAATTTTGTTCGGTGCCTCAAGGTGGCCCGTATACGTCCTGTCGTCGGGAAACTTTACTGTGATCGTATCCGAATTATCAATCGAGCCGCGGGCCGTTGGCCGATCGAAGGACGACATATCGACCTTCAGAGACGACGGGAATTCGACGGAAATTGCGGCGCTTCGCGAACTTCCATCGCTCCAATCGCCATTCAGATTCAAGAAGGTGTTAACGGGGTCCCAGTTGACAGGAAAGCCCGGTGTCCAATAGCGCTCGTCGAGGTAGTTCATGCAGCCTTCGCCTGCCGTGACAAGGTCAGCGAACTTCATGTTGTGCCATTTCGCCTTACACAGCGCCGCAGTCCTTTCTGGCTGTTGTGCGTTCCAGCCAAAAGAATACTGGTCGAGGTAAGTGTCATTAATGTCGTCGTCGTGACCCGGGTACGCCTGGCAAGGAGCGGTAATCGACATGAAATCGTTCGTGAGGATGTCGGCAGCCTGAAACTTGGCGGGAGTGTACAAGACGCTGATCTCTCCGCCCATTGACCAGTAACCGTACAAGGTGTGCTTCTTCCAGGCATGGAAGATTAGTTTTCCCACGCCAAGCCGGTACTCGACCATGGAGCCATCGTCGGTGGCCCATCTTTCGGCGTCATTCACGATACCAGTGAACTTCAGATTGGGCCTAGAGAAGACGACGGTATCGCTTGCTGAGCCGCTCGCATTTCGTATTCCGCCGGCCTCTTTAAGATCGATCGTTTGGTCACCGACAACGAGCACGCCATTCGCCGAGGAAATCGCATCGAGGACGGGGTCCCCGAAAGTCACGGCAGGTGTGCCGTCAGCGGCTTGCCGCGAATACGTACCCCTTCGAGACATCGTTCCGCGGATGCCTCTGCCGTCTAGCTTCGCGCCGAGGACCTGATGAAGGTAGGCATTGAGCTCATCGAAGTTGGCGAATGTGTGCCGATCGGGCTGAATCAAGACGCCATGCGCGGCGAGTTGCGCCCCGCCATCCGGCCGGATAGTCGTGGTTTGACGGATAGTGCGGAGATTGGACATGTGTCTGCCTCCAGCAATTAGTGGAAAGTTGAGACATTCCCATATGCACGGCCGATCAGGCCAACCTAGTCCAATTTACCGGCAGGTAACGTGATGTAGCTAACAGGAAGAACACGTCAACGCATCCCAAACTTGTGATGTCTATTCCAATTTGGTGGCAAACGCTCGAATTTCCGCATCTGGCCCGAAAGTGAAGTCCGGTCTGGCTCTTTGAACGTCGGCTTGTCGGGGTAAACCGGAAGCAGCCGAACGATCTTCCGAATGGCGCCATTTGACCCTGAGCGGACGTGGCTGATGTCCCGTCCTATCCCTTCCGGAGTGATTGTTTGAATGGCTACGATGCCTTACCCTGAGCCTCGGGGAGAGGCAAAGACACCGAATGAAAGAAGTCTACCCATTTCAGAGTTCGGACGACGAACGGAAAAGGCTTATCGCCCAAAGCGGATTGGTGGCCCCGTTGACACGGCGGCTGTTTGAAAGAGCCGGCATCACGGCTGGGATGCGTGTTCTCGACATCGGCTCAGGATCGGGCGATGTCGCGTTGTTGGCGGCCCACTTGGTGGGGCCTACGGGTGAGGTCACCGGTATTGACCGCGATCCCGCCCAAGTCGAATACGCCGAGCGACGCGCCAAGACGCAAGGGCTCACAAACGTTCACTTTGTCGCGGGCGATTTTCGGGAAATCGAATTCACTCCGGCCGTAGACGCAATTGTTGGCCGGCTCGTTCTCATGTATGCGGCAGACCCACTCGACGCGATACTGCGCGCTCTTCGAAATCTTAAATCGGGCGGCATAATTGCACTCCAAGAATCGATCATCGACTATGAGGGCCCGGTATTCATCGAGCCGCTCGATTGTTTAGCCGCTAGGGCCGCCGAGTGGTTCCGAGCCGGATTCAAACACGCAGGCGTTCATTCACGAATGGGTATGCGATTGTTTGGATTGATGCGCAAAGCCGGCCTGACCCCCTCCACTGAAATCGAAATGCTGGTTCCCATCCAAGAGGGGCCGGATGGTGCGCTTTTTACCACGCTTGTTTCCGTGGTCCGATCCCAGATCCCGGCTATTGTGGCGAGTGGAGCAGCCACAGAGGCTGAAATCCAGATCGATACGCTGGAGGAAAGAATGATCGCCGATGCGCCAGCTGACGGCGTCGTGGGATATTTTAACTTAGGACATGTCGGCGTTTGGGCGACCAAGCCCTATCGGCACCCACGTCCGCTCTTGGCTGATCGATGAGGCCCGTCGTAGTTAGGATGTTGAAGAGCCGCTTGTGGCCCATCGCTGCCCAGCGGAATGCTCGGTGGGGCGTCGGCTGTCGGGTGTGGAGCGGAAACTGATTGCAGCGGTCTGGACCGCAGGGGTCGCAGAAGTTCAGCGACTTAAATTCTGGTGGTTCTTTCTACCGAATGCCGCTCCATTGCGTGCTATCCAGGATCAAGCTGGGACCAAGCCACGCACCACACGGAACACCATGGGAAATGACCGGGGTCCATCTGGCAAGCCAACAAGATATCCGGTACGGACATGCTGTTCGATTGAACCGCGGGCGTCATCTGAAAGTGCCATCAATAAGCCCGTGACGCTGCCCGGGCCATCGGTGAACGTAGCCCAATAATCCGCGAAGGACGAATACTCGCAATCCACGACAAGGGGAACCTCCGTCACGTCGGTGAGGCCAATCTTCCGCCACAACGCCGCCTGACCGTCAGGCCAGAAGACTTGGCGCCCCGCCCGCATGGACCTGAGCGTGGCGAAGTCGGCCTCAAGTGCAGCACCGGTGTTAATGACGAGATCCCAGGCGGGCATGCCCCCAAGGAACTGAGTAACAGCGGACGCGACCACACCGCCTGGACGGGTCACGCGCTTCATCTCGGCAACCACCTCTTCAATTTCCGGAATAACGTCCAGGGCCAACGTGGAAACGGCCGCATCGAATACAGCATTCTCGAACCGCATTTGCCGGACGTCACCGTGTTCATACGCGATGTTGGGGTGGGATCGACGAAGACGAGCTCCTTCCAGGTATCCCTCCGATGCATCAACACCGACCACATGCGCACCCGCTTGGGCCAGCGCTCTGGTCAACACCCCTGTCCCGCAGGCTACATCGAGCACGCGACTGCCTGGAGCGATATTGACACAAGTGAGAAGTTGGCTTGCCAGATATTCGCTCCAACGCCCCATGAAAGTCTCGTATACGTCGGGATCAGCCCAATTGTATCGAAGTGCGGTTTCCATGGCTTGCCATCCTCCCTTGATCGGGAATGGAACATACCACAGGTTTGCGGGCAGCGCGTATCGCGTAGCTTCCTGGCAGCGTGAACGGTTCGATCACCCCCACAGAGCTTCCGAGAACCAGAACAGTAGGGGAATGGCCCAAGCTCCAGCATGGTTCTAACCCGACGCTGATAGGCAGGCTGGTGTCACCTGAGGCATCAGCTTACACCCACTGACACCAAAATTCTCATAGTCACAGCCGGGAGGACCCTCCTTTATTCAGACACTTACCTGTCGTTTGGTGGTCTTTGCTACCGAATGCCGGACATATTGGCTGCATGCCCAGGGATGAGAGACATCTTGAGAGAATTGCTGGTCTTGCACCTCAATAAGAGGTGCTCGCTAAGCTAAAGGCCGAATGGTCGCCTGAAATGGTGCCTGTAACCCTCGTGGGTACCGCATTGGCGGAGGCTCTTGTCGAGCATTTCAATCGACTACCAAACAGCACAATACACTCCGTCTTTGAACTCTGCGAACAAGCGCTCGAAAATGGCTCTGCTCAAGAACGTGCCGCTTTATCAATCGGCTTTCTTGAATCACTACAGCATGCAGATAGCACAAAGGCATTCGATTTCAGGTCGGTGATAGGCTTCCTGGGGCCGAAGTCCAGAGAGCATTGCTCAGCGATGGATAGGTTTTGGAGAGCCACCACGACCGGCTTGTAGAGGTCCGCTTTTGGCCCCGCAGCCGACCAACTTCGTCGCCTGCCGCTAGTCCGGTATTTGGGGTAGTCCGGACTTCGCATCAGCGATCGTTCGACCGCCGCTCGTGACCCCGAGCGGATATTGAGCCTTGAATGTGGGCTGCCCGTTGCCCGAGTAAGAACTCATTAGTCCGCGGCCTCTTTCTCCCTGACGGGCTGCGCGGGAGCACCGAGTTGCATCGCAGCGGCGTATCCGACCTCTGTAAGCCTGCTCAGAGTGATCTCACCACGGTTGGCACATTCAATTATTTTGCCCGCGATGATCCGACGAGCACGGTGTTTCTCGCCGCCCGTTGGAAGCAGTAAACACGCACGCTCAAGGGCGACTTCCATGTTAGCTAAAGTCCGGGAATTGAAGGTATCAGTGATCATATGATCCTCCTTTGCATCGCTTTACTTCGGTGGTCGAAGGCCGGGAGATTTCAACCACGCATTTAGGTGCGCAGCCGCGTCTATTTGGCGAGCCTTCCGCAACAATTCGTCGCGTTGTTTTCCCGGCCGCAACTTGCTGGCCTGCGCGTTGAACTTGGCTGCTGCTTCAGCAAGCTGATCTTCAAATGAGTGCGGCTTTGGCCGATTACGTTTCATCGCGCGGCATTGATCCGGGCTGGTGGCCGACCAATGTGAAGTCCGCGCATGAATACTGTCTGTATGATACCTTACATAACGGCATTTAATGCTGGCTATGTCGGGTAAAACACGTACTATGTTGAAATTATCGGATATCCACTATGGCACCGATAGCTGAGAGTTCTTTGCGCTCCCGCCTGTCCTCAGGAGCGCACGATGATGAACCTTTTACTCAGCCAACTCAGCCAAGGCGACTTCAAACGACTTGAGCCTTATCTCAAGGTCACATCTTTCAAACAGCACTCGGTGTTGTTCGAAGCAGAACAGGAAATCAAGCACGTCTACTTTCCGACGGGCGCAGTTGTGTCTTTGGTCGTGACGCTCGCGTCAGGGGAAACGGTCGAGGCTGCCATGGTCGGCGCTGACGGCGTCGTTGGGGCCTCGGCGGCGCTTGACGGACGCATTTCGCTTAGCCGCGGGATTGTCCAACTGGCCGGCGACATCATCATCTGTAGCATCGACGGATTGAAATCAACCGCATTGCAGAGCCCCAAACTATTGTCTCTGCTCATTCGTCATGAGCAGACGGTCTATGCGCAGGCACAACAATCAGCGGCTTGTCTTGCAGCACACCATGTTCAAGCACGCCTTTGCCGGTGGCTACTGCGGGCAAGGGATCTGTCGGGCAGCGATACCCTGCTTTTCACGCAAGAATATCTGGCCGAAATGCTCGCGGTCCAGCGAACGAGCGTGACAATCGTCGCGCACACCCTGCAATCTGCCGGTCTAATAAAGTACGCTCGCGGAAAGATCCAAATTCTCGATGCGGATGGTCTGCAAGACGGCGCATGTGAGTGCTACAGCACGGTTAAGCGCCATTACGAGAGGCTGTTGGGTCCTGCCACGTAAAGTGCCATCGTTCAAAGGAGGCACACCCTAGCAGCCCCGATGTTAAAATCGGCACTACGCCAGTCGCGGGTCTCTATCGAGTTTGAGTGTCGCCTGTTGGCCCCTCAGGCGACCAACTTCGTCGCCTGCAGCTGGTCTGGTGTTGAGGGCAGTTCGGACTTCGCATCAGCGATCCTTCGACCGCCGCTTGTGACCCGAATGTATGGTCCGGCCGTGCGGTGCAAGAAGATTTCGACGATCCGGTAGATACGGTCTTGCATCAATGTATCCGGCCTCTGATTGGAGCGTGTTGTGCTCCGGGCCATCATGGATATCAGCGCGCATTCGAGCTGATTAGCGGACAGGCCTCGTACGGGCCATTCGGGTCACCAGTGTTCGCATGCGCCGGGAAGACCGATCCTCCATCGTCGTCTCATCCTCTCGCAGACCTCGGCGGGTAAGGGTGTTTTTACGTCATCGATGGCTCCTCACTTAGCGCTGTTCCTTTGTTCGTGCCTGGCGGTCGTTCCTTCGTCCCGGCCTGCGCGCGCAGACGCGCCGCGCGCAGGGGTCGTCAAGGCCGGCCGTCGTGCTGTCCTGACGTCTTGCTTGCTCTCCTGCTGCCAGGCCGCGCCTTGACGGCCCCGAGCACAGCGCGAGGATCAAGCAGGTCGGGACGCCGTCTCCTCCGTCTTGACGCACGCGAAGGCGCGTCCCTTGTTGAGGACCGCCCAGGCGATCCGGGCGAGCTTGTTGGCGAGCGCAATCGCCAGCACGTTGTGGTGCAATCGTTTCTTGGCGGCTTGATCCAAGATTTGAGGCCATAGCGCTCCCAACACCTGACCTTGACCAGAACGACCCACGCAGCTTGCACGAACAGCGCGCGCAGGTAGCGATTGCCGCGCCTTGATATGCTGCCGAGGATCGTGCGATCGCCGGTCGATATCTGCTTCGGTACAAGTCCAAGCCAGGCGCCGAAGTCGCGGCCTTTCGAGAACACGTCTCCAGTGCCAATCGCAGCCACCATTGCGCTCGAGATGATCGGGCCAATGCCGGGCACCGTCATCAGTCGCTCGCAAGCCTTATCTTGAAGGGCCAGCGTTTCGATCTCG
Source organism: Bradyrhizobium archetypum (assembly GCF_013114835.1). GTDB lineage: Bacteria > Pseudomonadota > Alphaproteobacteria > Rhizobiales > Xanthobacteraceae > Bradyrhizobium > Bradyrhizobium archetypum. The sequence goes on from NZ_JAAVLW010000002.1 coordinate 519,299, forward strand.
CTAGATAGCCCCTCGATCCGTTCATCCAGCCGGCGCCAGTCTTCCGCCAGACCCTCGATGATGCGCAACATGCGGGGCGAGAGCACATCGGTGCGTGTTGCCAAGATATCCGGCAACTCGAACCGCAGGGAACGCAGGCCGCCGCACGGCGATGCCCCGCTCCAGCAGGAACGCACGGATCTGATTGATGACGCCGGTACGCTGACCAACCAATCGATCGCGGACGCGGTGCGTGCCTGAAGGTCAAGCTGATCGGCGGTCTTGGTCGCGACGAACTTCATGGTCGGGCGTTGGACAGCCTCGGCGATGGCTTCCGCATCCCGGAAGTCATTTTTCTGTCCCTTCGAGTACGGGCGCACGTATTTCGCCGGCATCAGGCGGGCGTCGTGGCCAAGCATTTGAAGTTTGCGGCTGAGATGATGGGCGCCGACGCAGGCCTCCATACCGATCAAGCACGGCGGCAGGTTGGCGAGCCGCGTTTCCACCTGGCCGCGTGACCACTTCTGCCGCAGCACGATGGCACCGCGGTGATCATGACCCACGATGTGGAACGAGTTCTTGCCGATATCGATGCCGATTACGGCGATCGCTGCGTTGAGTTTCTGAGACATGGCGTGCTCCTTGTCTTGAGGCGCCCCTTGCCAGCTTCTCGTGCTGGCAGGGCCGGAGCACGGCCGGACCATCCCATTAGCGGACTCGGAATGGATGATTTAGCGCGCTTCGTTTGAGCCCGCATCGGCCTGCTAAACTCCAAGCAAGCGCTTCACAAATATTTCGTCGCCAATTTCGAGAGTCATCAGGTCTTCCCCAACCTCCAATGGCCCAGCATAGGTCTCTCTGGTCGCCGCGACCAATTCTTCGACGGATGGCGGGCTGACGGTCTCGCTCGCCAACATAACCAGGTGAGTGAATACGGCCAGCTTCGGTCGTGTGCGGGCGAATACCCGTCCGGCTTCTTGCGGCGACGTATGATGGTCCACGATGCGCCGGATGTGGGGCTCCTTGAGCAGTTCCAGTCGTGCCATCGCCACTTCATGAATCAGCAGATCGGCTCCCTCGCCGTAGCGAACCACGTTCTCGTTATATCGGGTGTCGCCGGACACGACCGCCAGGCGGTCTTGATATTCGATCCGGTAGCCGTAGGCGGGCTTGATGGCGTCGCCGTGATCTACCGTGAACGCAATGATGCGGAGGTCGCCGCTTTCATAAACGGGGCCATCACCAGCGAATTCCTTGACGGTGATTGCGGCGTGTTCTCTGGCGAGCTTCTCATCCGCGATGCGAATTTCGATGTCGCGGGCGTAGGCGGCTTCGAGATGCCGCATCAGGGTTTGGGTGCCAATCGGACCAATGACGTGGAAGGGCCGTTTGCGAGCCGCAAAATACGAGCTTAGCCAACCGGTCAACCAGAGGTCAGGAATTCCGACCGTATGGTCGGAATGGAAGTGGGTCAGCAGCAGGGCATCAATTCGACCCATGGGAACGCCGAGCTGGAATAATCGAATTGTCGCGCCACGGCCCGCATCGATGAGGACTCTTTGGTCGCCCGCTTCGATCAGCGTACTGGGGCCGAAGCGCTCGGGTCGGGGGATCGGAACCCCGGTCCCGAGTAATGTGACGCGGAAAAGCGAGGTCATCACTGCACTTTGATCCCGGCGTCGGCGACCACCTTCTTCCAATGCTGAACCTGTGATTTGACCAATTCGCCAAACGCGTCGGGCGGGCCGCCGACCGGCTCCGCACCAAGCTTGGCGAATGCCTCGCGCACGGACGGCTTTTGTAGCGCTCTGTTGATGGCCTCATTGAGTCGCGCGATGGTGTCCTTCGATACGCCGCGCCGGGCCTCGAATCCCACCCAGTCCTCCACCACAAGCGACGGGTAGCCGGCTTCGACGATCGTTGGAACATCTGGAAGCGCCGCCACACGCTTTGGACCTGTGACAGCAAGCGCACGCAGCTTGCCCGTCTTGATCAGATCGACGACCGGCAACATCGTTACAAACATGAATGCGTTCGTGCCATTGAGGAGGTCGCCGATGGCCTGCGGAAATTGCGCGTAAGGAACATGTTGCGCCCGCGTGCCCGTCTGCAGTTTGAACTGTTCGCCAATCAGGTGGGCCGGCGTGCCAAATCCGCCGGATGAAAAGGTTAGCTTGTCCGGCTGGCTCTTGAGAAGCGCGACAAGTTCAGCAACCGAGGCGGCGGGTACCGATGGATTGACCACCAGCACATTATAAGAGACCGACGCCTTGATGACCGGTTCGAAATCGTTTTCGAAGCCGTAGGAAATGCCTGGCACCAGTGCGGGCGCGGCAACGGACGGGACCGACATGCTGAACAAGCTGTGCCCGTCGGCTGGATGCGTGAGCACGTCGTTGGCGGCAATCGTCGTGATTCCACCGGGCCGGTTCTCCACGATCACGCGCCATTGCTCGCTTTCGGATAGCTCCTTCGCAATGATCCGGCTGATGATGTCGGGTGGCGTACCTCCGGTGTTGGGGGCTACGAAGCGGATGGTACCCGTCGGGAACACGGTCTCCGCGTGGGCAGAAAATCCAGGGGTCATTAACGCGATCATCAAGCCAAGGTGGCGGCTTATGTGGCCAATATTCTGCCTATACATGAAAGTTCTCCATGAAATCTGACCCTCAGCTTCAAAAGCGCGGCTGATGTGTCGCCATCTTCTGAGTCAATCATTGTAACTGCCAGAATAATCGACGTGCATTCCGCATTGTGGAATGCTAGGTTCCGGATTGCGGAATGCTGGAGCGAATGAATTGACGCAGGTCATCAAGGCTCTGGAGCGGGGGCTAAGGGTGCTTCAGGCCCTGCAAATGCAGCCGGACTCTTCGCTGCACGAACTGCATATGCTGACGGCTATTTCGAAGCCTAGCTTGCTGCGAGTTCTTCATACGCTCGCGCGGGCGGGGCTCGTGACAAGGCGGCTTGGGGATGGATGCTACAGGATCGGTGCTACACTTTCGCACGCGCCTTCCCGCCGGGAGCACGGTGATCGCATCGCTGAGGCCGCCGCGCCGGTCCTGGAGCGGCTATGTGCGCGGGTATCCTGGCCATCCGATCTGATGGTACCGGCTGGCGATCACATGGAAATCAGGGAAACCAACCGGACACGGAGTCCGATTCTCCTGCAGCAGGAACGGATAGGTTTGCCGATCAATTGGCTGCGGTCCGCGGTGGGAAGAGCTTATCTGGCTTACTGTCCCGCCAGCGAGCGTCAGCGCATCATTGGGCTGTTGGTTCATTCGACCAAGCCGGAGGATAGGCTGGCACGCGAACCTGAGCGTCTGAACGCGATCCTGGCCGAGGTGCGAGCACTGGGCTATGCGACGCGAGACGCCGCGCATGTGGGCGGTTATTATGGTGGCCCTCCGCATGCGGATGGCCTGCTCTCAATTGCGGTTCCGCTGCGCGATGGCCGGCGGGTGATCGGGGCCATCAACATGCTCTGGCTTCGCACGGCGTCTACGGTTGAGGCATTCGCCGCGCGCTACTTGTCGGAGCTTCAAGCCGCAGCTGCGGAAATCGTCACTAGTTTGCGCAAAAGGCGACATTGACCGAGGGATAAGTTCCTGAGGCGCAGACCCTCCGCTGTTCCGATCATGGACCTTCTGAGACATGCCGAATGCGCCATGGAATGTCAGGTATCGGGGGCAGATCGGAAGCGGCCCATACCTGCCGCGACTTCGCGTTTTGACCCCAGAACGGAAGTCGGCACCCACACGGCAACGTTAATTAATTACTGAACCAACACTTAATCGGTTCACTTCCCACAATTAGCTCGGATAAAGCGGATGGAAACGAACGTTGAAATGCAAGCTTTCTTTGGCACTCGCGCTCAACGACATAGACGACGGATATCACTAAGATGATTGATGCGATGGAAGCGAGGTACGGCCAACGTTCGTCACTCATTGAGCTCTCCCTAAGCAGGAGGGTTGCCGTGCGCTTTGGCGGATTTCATTTTCAGTTTAGACCCGAGGTTAGCCTAGCCCACGGATGTACTACTGTGAACTAGTTCACATGGCGGACTCAACGAAGGTTTGCCTGGCCGCAGTTAGCGGACAGGACGTCAGTTGTGACCCATGCCGGAAGTCGGCATCTGCGCCACGAGGCGTCTGGTCTGGTCGTGCCAATTCCGACCGTCCAGCGCTGCCAGGTATCCACATTCATTCGACGGATCGGATGCCTCGCGGTTCGCTACTTCGGTGCAAGGCGACGTAGTCGATTTCGCTGCGCGTAGTACCGATATCCATTAGCTCCCTGTCACTTAGGTCGGACAAGTTGGCTCGTAACCTCTGGCGTTTGCGCCACTCCTGAAATGCATTCCAATATGTTTCGAGGGGACTGTAGACCTGTCGCCTTGCGGTTGCCGGTCCCGGCTCGGTGGTCCCATGGATCGTGTTCATTGCGGTGTGTCCTGTCTGGACTGTTCACTAGGCGAAGTTGCCGCAAGATGGGCCCGCGCGCTTAACTGGTGGCTTACATTTCCCTTACCGGTGGCTTATTCTTCGCGTGCTAGGGGTACTACAGAGGCGCCCCGAGAAGGACTGGTAGCTTGCGCTATCTTTTCGAGGATTACACATTCGACACCGACCGGCGCGAGCTGCATCGGGGGACCGATGCGGTGTCGATCACACCGCAGGTGTTTGACCTGCTCGATTACCTGATCCGCAACAAGGATCGGGTTGTCAGCAAGGACGACCTCATCAAAGCCATTTGGAATGGGCGCAGCGTATCTGACGCGGCGGTGACAACGCGTCTGAATGCCGCCCGGGGTGCAATCGGCGATTCCGGCGAGGAACAGCGCTTCATCAAAACACTACCGCGCAAGGGCTTCCGCTTCGTCGGACAGGTGCGGGAAGCGCGAGAAGTTGCAGGCCCAAATCCGGGCGATGCGCCCGAGAGCGCTCCTGCAGTTCCCGACAAGCCCTCCATCGCCGTGCTGCCGTTCGCGAACATGTCTGGCGATCCCGAGCAGGAGTACTTCGCGGATGGGATGGTTGAGGAGATCACTACCGCGCTTTCGCGGTTCGGTTGGTTGTTCGTGATCGCTCGAAATTCGAGTTTCACCTTCAAGGGCAAAGCCGTCGACATCAAGGAAGTCGGGCGCAGGCTTGGCGTGCGCTATGTCCTTCAGGGGGCGGTGCGCAAAGCGTCGGGCAAAGTTCGCATCACGGGCCAGTTGATTGAAGCGGCTACGGACGCACACATTTGGGCGGACAAGTTCGAGCGTGACATGACAGATATTTTCGCGCTGCAGGACGAAGTCACGCTCGCCGTTATATCAGCTATTCAGCCAAAGTTATTTCAATCAGAAATTGCACTGACGACGCGGCGGCGACCGGAAGACCTCACCGCGTATGATCTTTATCTCCGGGCTATACAGCAAGCCGTCCGATCGACCCGCGAAAGCTTGGCCGAGGCACTCCGAGTGGTCCAGCGCGCCTTGGAGCTTGACCCTGGGTTTGCTGCTGCGGCAGCTTTGGCAGGTGCCTGTCATATGGAAAACGTGATTAGGAGCTATGCGATCGACCCACAATTCGAACGCAAGGAAGCCGCTCGGCTTATGCGCTTGGCATTGAGCCTCGACGATCATGATCCAGACACGTTAGCAACTGCTGCATTAATCTCGGCTATGTTAGTCGGCGATTGTGAGGCTGAGATCGATATGGCCGATCGGGCGGTCGCGCTCAACCCAAATTCAAATTACGCATGGAGCCGCAGAGGCTGGGTCTATAAGATTGCGGGGCAGTCGGAGGAAGCGATCCGGAGCTTTGAACGTGCCATGCGAATGAGCCCGTTAGACCCGCATCAATACTCAGCCTTAACCGGGATGGGATTTGCCCTTATTGAGCTTCGTCGCTTTGATGAGGCCATCGTTGCAGGGAAGAAAGCCCTGCGTCAGAACCCTTCCTATCCAGGACCATACCGCTGCCTCGCGTCCGCTTTCGCCCATCTCGGACGCGACGCTGAGGCCCGTGAGGCGGCGGCTCGTATGCTTGAGATCGACCCCACTTTCACAATATCGGCGTGGATCGCTCGGAGTTGGCTATCAAAGAATGCGAAGCTGATGATTGAGGGTTTTCGGAAAGCGGGATTGACCGAATGAATCTGTGCTCGTCCGCATCGACAGGCTGATCTATAGGGGCGCGATTTGCCGCGGCGTATGAGTCGGCTGTTGGCCCATCGCGTCATTTCGCGTCCATGCAACGCTTCGGTCGCTTTCGGAGCGGAGCGGACGTCAGATGGCAGGCAGCGCCGGTTGGCTCAGTCGAGAATGACCCTGGCTGTGTGAAAACGCTGCGCTTGATGTGATTCGCGCGATATGCTTCCCGCACGATTTGCGGGGGGCTGGAATGAAGCGCTTCGTTGCGGAGGCGGATCGTGGGCAGTCGACGTTATTGCCCGAATGCCTCGATGATTTCATTGACGAGAGCAACCCTGTTCGGGTGATCGACGTGTTCGTCGATGCGCTCGATTTGGCCGAGTTAAGCTTCGAGGGGCTGGAGCCGGCGGCGACCGGTCGGCCGTCATACCATCCCTCGGTTCTCCTGAAGCTTTACATCTACGGCTATCTGAACCGGGTGCAGTCGAGCCGACGGCTCGAACGAGAGGCCGGACGCAACGTCGAGGCCATGTGGCTGCTGGGCCGGCTCACTCCCGATCACAAGACGATCGCGGACTTCCGCAAAGACAACGGCCTGGCGCTCCGCAAGGTATGTGCACGCTTCGTCGAACTCTGCCGTGAAGTGGGTCTCCTCGCGACATCGAGCGTCGCCATCGATGGCAGCAAGTTCAAAGCGGTGAACAACCGGGACAAGAACTTCACACGGGCGAAGGTGGAGCGGCGGCGCGCCCAGCTGGAGGAGAGCGTCGCGCGCTATCTGAGCCAACTTGACGCGGCCGACCGGCAGGAGCCGACGGAGGCGCTGGCCGCCAAGGTGACGAGGCTGACCGAGAAGCTGACGAAGCTGAAGGAAGAAATGGGCAAGCTTGCTGTCTACGAGAAGCAGATGCTTGCTTCGCCAGATCAGCAAATCTCCCTGACTGATCCCGACAGCCGTTCGATAGCCACGAGCGGCCGCGGCTCCGGCGTTGTCGGCTACAACGTGCAGGTCGCCGTCGACACAGGACATCATTTGATCGTGACGCACGAGGTGACGAACAGCGGTTCAGATCGGGCACAACTCGCCAATATGGCCAAGCAGGCGAAGGCTGTTGTAAAGACCGAGACACTCGAAGCTGTAGCCGATCGCGGCTACTTCAACAGCCCGGAGATCCTCGCGTGCCACGAGGCCGGCATCACGGTAACGCTGCCTAAGCCGCAGACGTCGGGCGCCAAATCCGAGGGGCGCTTCGGTAAGCAGGACTTTGCGTATTTGCCAGGGGAGGACGCCTATCGCTGTCCAGCTGGGGAGCGATTGCCGTATCGCTACACAAACGAAGAAGACGGCAAGATGCTGCGGCGTTACTGGACCACAGCCTGTCAAAATTGTTCGCACGACCGGTCAGAGCGGCGGATTACGCGATGGGAACATCAGCATCTGCTCGAGGGCGTGCAGCAGCGACTTGATGCAAGCCCACAAGCCATGCGCCAGCGTCGCGAGATAGTCGAGCATACGTTCGGTACGATGAAGGCTCGCATGGGAGCGACACACTTCCTCACCAAAACGCTCCCAAAAGTAGCCGCCGAGATGGCACTCTCGGTCCTCGCCTATAATCTGACGCGAGTCATGAACATCGTCGGGAGCAAGCAGCTGATGGCTGCGATCGTGGCCTGAGACCGAGCCGGTCCCGGCTTTTCACCGACTTTCCAGGGAACCGTGTTTTTACACGACCAAGACCCGAAGCTGACGCCATCACGCCATCATGGAGTTCTCACTTTAGAGTACGGTCGTCACCCCCGCCCGACGTAAACCATCGGCGAGGTGTTCGCGGTACCTCAAATCGAGGTAGGGCGTTGTAACTTCGAAATGCCGTTGCGGGTCCTTCGGTTGTCGGGCGATGTACTCCTGCAACAAGGGCTGAGCTTCCTCGGCGCGTCCAAGTTGGCCTAGGCTCGCGAGGAGGGCTCTCAGGGCGAGATAAGGACGTCGTGCGCGGATCGCTAGTTCACCGTAATGTACCGCCTCCTCATAGTTCTCCTGATGGTAATGAGCCAGCGCAACGAAGCTTAAAAAGCTTCCCGCCTGCGGATCGTTCGGATTCAGGCGGAGGCTGCGAAATAACGAGCCCAGAGCTTCGGTGAAATGCCCAATATGGACGCGAACCAAGCCGAGGGAGAAAAAGCCCAATGCGAAGTTTGGATTAAGATCAATTGAACGTTGCGCCTCGGCAAGCGCTTGGGTGTGCTTCTGCCGTAACAAGCTGGCCCAACAAAAAGCGTAGTGGCAGTAGGGATCGCGGTCGTCAAGCGAGACTGAACGCTCGGCCGCGGCATAGATATCTGACACATCTTGCACGAGGTCGCCGCTCCAACCGTACCAAATGCGGGCATTCAGTGTCCGGGCAAGTGTCATGTGCGCCTGGGCAAGGTTCGGATCAAGCGTTAGCGCCTGTCTTATAAGAGTTACCGCCTGTTCGTGCTCTTCAGGTGCGAGCTGCGAGAAGTGCCACATCGCGCGCATACAGCAGTCGAAGGCGTCCAGATTGCCGACATTTTTTCGAAAGGCTCGTTTCCCTTCGATCAGCAGCATCTCAGGCTCGATTGCACCGACTACGCTCTGCGTGATCTCGTCCTGAATAGCGAATATGTCAGCCAAATCACGGTCGAATCTCTCGGCCCATAGGTGGTTTCCTGTTTCTGCTTCGATTAGCTGTCCCGTAATCCGCACGCGTTGCCCCGCCCGTCGTACACTGCCCTCAAGGACATATCGTACGCCAAGTTCGCGAGCGACTTGTTTCACGTCAACCGCTCGCCCCTTGTAGACAAATGTAGAATTGCGGGCGATGACGAAGAACCAGCGGTGATGCGACAGAGCGGTAATGATGTCCTCTGTGATGCCGTCCGCGAAATACTCCTGCTCTGGATCTCCGCTCATGTTCGAGAACGGAAGTACGGCTATGGAAGGCTTGTCGGGAAGCGCGAGCGAACCGCCCAGAACGCCGGTGGTGACCGGATGCTGCGGTTGCCAATCCACCGAGTAAACAGAGACCGGACGACTAATATTCTTCAGTGAGCGCTGTCCCAGTGGGGTGAGTGCAAATTTCAGCTTGCCCTCGATCTGTTCACGCACCGCACCTGAGATGCAAATTCCGCCTGGTTCGGCAACCCCTTCGAGCCGCGCAGCTACATTTACACCATCGCCGAGCAGGTTATTGCCGTCAGCCATCACGTCGCCAAGATTGATACCAATCCGAAAATCCATCCGGCGGTCCCGAGGAAGATCGGTATTGTGGCGATCAAGAGAGCGCTGGATCGCCACGGCGGCGCGCACCGCCTGCACCGCGCTGCTGAACTCCGCAATCACGCTGTCGCCGGCGGTCCCAAAAATCCTGCCCGCATGTTCGGATATGAGATCGGTGATCGTGCGACGATACCCATCCAAAGTTCGCAACGTCGCTTCTTCATCCGCTGACATCAGGCGGCTGTAGCCGACAACATCTGCCGCCAAGATCGCAGCCAAGCGCCTCGTGATCGAAGGGTCGTTCATGTTTCCGGCCCGCTACCGGGCCAGTCTAGCCGAAGCTGGCCCGCCGGGTAAGCCGCGCTTGCCCATTGGTTCGGACGTGATCGGGCTGACATTTGGCGAAAGCCTGGCATTTCTCCGCGGGTGAGGTCAGGGTGGATCACCCCAGGTTAGGTTATGGCCCTTTTGCGAAGTCCAGGCGGGCTGTGAGATGGCCCGCTTATCGGGGTGGACCGGAAGTGATTGGCCGACCTATCGAATGGCGCTGTTGGACCCATATCGGACTCTCGTCTGCGCAGCTTGTTAGTGGCGCATCGCCAAGTAGCCGGTGCCCCAACGACGCCCGCAACCGTCGCGATCGAAATGCGACACTGCTCCGCGAACAGGGCGAAGAGCTTCAGTTTGTCAGGCGCGCCCTATCAAGGAAGAGCTGCACCTCATGAAAAAGTTGAATCCGATTCTTCTCCAGCATGACGATGTGGGTGCCCTCGCCAAGCATGACAAATCGCTTGTCGGGGCCGCTCGGCAGCTTGCGGAAAACCGCTTGCGCGCAATCGGGAGGGGCAAGCGCATCCCATTCCGCGACGATCACCAGCGTGGGGACCTTGATGTTCGCGGGATCATAATATGGCTTGCCCGCCTGCCAGTAATTCCGGGTGTCCTGAAATACGCCGGATGGACTGCGCAGCACTGGGGGCGCCTGCTTGGACCCGACCGGATCGGTGGCTATTGCTGCCGCGGCCCACGTCTCGAATTGCGGCATCAAATCGTTCTTTCGATCGTCGGGTGCACCGGCCTGGAGGCGCGCCCGCAAGGGCGGGGCTGCAATATAAGCGCCCAGCGGCGGGGCCGCAGTTTGTGGAGGGGGTTGCAGCCATACAGGCGCAAAGAGCACGAGGTTATCAACCTTGTCATTGTGGTCGCCGGTATAGGCGCTGATGATGACGGTCCCCCATGACCAGCCGAGCAGACTGAGCTTGGAGACGCCTCGCCGCTGAAGGATGAAATCGATGGCGGATTGGACATCCCTTATCGCGACATCGGTCGTGACGATGGGAGAATTGCTGGCGGCCGGCTGATCCATTTCGGGCGGCCGCGTCGATCGACCGTAGCCGCGCACGTCGACCAGATAGACATCCCAGCCTCGCTGGGCGATGAAGTCCATCCAGGATAGTCCTTCAAGCGGATAATCGAATATCGCCTCGCTTGGCGAAGTCGCACCGTGGACAAACAGCAACGTCTTCTGTGCTGTAAATTGCGTCATGCCCTCCGGGCGCTTGTTTCTGACGTACAGCTTTATCCCCGGATCGACTGCGTCGATCATGAGGTGCTCGGTCAAGAGTTTCGGAGTCTGGTCGGCCGCTCTGCCGGATGAGAGCGCTGCGAACGTGGCCAAAGCCGCGGCCGTCAGCAACGTGACGATTTGTGCTCTGTAAGACATCGTTCTGAGCCTCCAAAAAAGTGGCAGGCCCCCCACTGTTTTGAATTTTGGCGGTCGATGTTCGTTCGCGAAGTCGCGGCCCATATGGCCCCAAATGCAGGCGATTTACCTTCACTCTGGCGCGCGATATCGCGCAGACCGTCAAATCATATCGGAAGCGATTAACCCTCCGTCAGGTTTGGGTCCGTTACAAGGCAGCATGTCTGCCCAAATCTTGCGATGGCATTTCCTCGACGGGCAGCAAACAGCGCTAGGTGATCTAATGACGCATTTCGAACATGGCCATAGCCGGACATCGGCGCACATATCTGCTATATTAGCAATTCGATTTCCCCGAGTCTCCGCCAGACGCATACCCTCGTAGGATTGCCCGCGGCTATATCGAAGATGGTGGCTGACTGTGAAGTACTTTACATCCCTGTGTTCTTGGCTTGGGCTAAGATGGAGAAGGCTTCTTGCTTTGAAGGAGGCATCCGATGCTCGCGACAATCAAATGGACCTCCCGATATAACGCTCGCGAATGGGTGATGATGGCTGGGGCGCTCGTCGTCCAACTCAGCGCACTTAATGCAAAACGACAGAAGGGTGAAAGCACACTAAGGCGGCCACTCTGGAAACAATTCGACGACACCCACCGTTGGGACTCAACCGCGGAGGAATGGGTACCCAACCATGATCGGTGATCGTAAGATTCCGCTCACTGAGGGGCCTGTCGGGCGGTTCGGTCGCGTACAAGTAGCTGGATCGGGATGTGAGTTCCTGCCGCCGCTTGATGATGGTCAAGCAATTGCTTTTGGCCACTTGCCGACCGCGTCGAAAACCATCTGGATGGCCAATCTTAGAACCTTTACGCGGCCGGTACTGTTTCGTAACTTGAATTTGGGAGCGTCATAATTGGGCAAAGGTTCACGGCATGTCCTCCTCAGGTAGCCGACATAGAGGTGGGGCAGGCAGGAAACGCCGCTAGGTCCGAAGGTGGGTACTGGCCTGATCCGGTAATAAACAATGGCCTAATTTGATCTGTCGGGAACCGGACAAAAGGTCTAAGGTTCGCTAATCACCGCGCGGCCAGTTGGTAATCCATCGGTGGCAGAGAGACGCTATTGTGCTCCCGCCCAATGCCGGAGCGAGAAGCAATGGCCCTCAACAAGGCACAAGCCGAACCCCGCAAAGAATCTCATGAAGCCCTGTGCAGGCAATGTAATGCCGTGCCTCGACTCGTACACAAAATTCTGAATGTCCGAACCGGCGGCAGCCTACGCATGTACAAATGCGAATGCGGCCAGCAAACATGGATCGACCAGCCAGAGTAAGGCCGCCTCTGTTGGGCGGCCGCTCCCAGAACAGCAGGATAAAGGGATTTGTATCGCGGATGCCGCTGGCACCCGCATTCAGAGCATTCGCAACCGAAGGAGCCGTTATGCGCGCACATCACGTTATCGCGGGTGGCTTCGCCTATCCGACGAGCCGCCCGATGCCGATCAATGCCAATAAACTTTGACAACAGCATGCGGCTCCGAGACCGCGAAGCCTTCGAGCGGTGGATCGAGAAGCAGCAGTCGATCACAAAAGAAGGCTGGTCGCAGTTCGGCGACGGCTATGTCGAACCCACGATCGACAAAGCATGGCGGGCTTGGCTGGCGGGCTGTGCGCACGCCAGAAAGAGCGCACCTCGGGCCTAGCCAAGAGACAGCCGATAGACTGGAGAGCACCGAGAGAGCCGACAAAGCGCGTCGAATTCGGCCTGGCAGTTATTGACAGCTATCCTGATCATCTTCGCCGTCGGACTTGTCTTGCTCCAACTCAGCATGCGAATTGGAGCGTCAGTAGATTGCACTGACCTTCTGACAGGCTGATCGCGTCGAGAAGGTCGCGCTTGTGAGGTCAGTGGCTCGCGGCTGATGTCTGGATATGGCCCATCGCTTCACTTGGTGCGATGCAGCGGCATGTCCGGAATTAAGGGTGGATCGGAAGCGACCGGCAGAAGCCTAAACCGGCGCGATTGACCCAATTCGGACTCGGGTTGCGATGGACGGTTCAAGGCGACCCGAAAATGAATTTAAGTGCCTCAGTTTGAGTTCTTGCTGTATCCTATTGGGCCTTCTTCGCAACATGTGAGAGGAGGTTAGGATGAACAAGTCCTTTGTCGCCGCCACTTTGATCGCGTTGGCAAGTTCTGCGATGGCTCAAGATGCGATGAAGGTGGTCAAGCCCGATGGGCTGACGTGGAAAGAGCATCCGGTCTTCAGGGGCGCGCAAACCGCCATCCTGATCGGCGACCCAACAAAAGCCGAGACGATCGTCCAGCGGGTGAAACTCCCGCCGAATTATAAAATTCCGCCGCACACTCATCCCTATTCCGAGGTCGTCACCGTGATGAGTGGCAGCTTTGGGAACGCCATGGGGGAAAAGTTTGATCCCTCGAAAGGCGAGACATTGAAGCCGGGCTCCGTCTTCGCGCTGCCGGCGAAGCACCCCCATTATGTTTGGACGACAAACGAAGAAACGATCGTCCAAATTGTGTTCACTGGGCCGGGGGCATCGAGTTCATCGATCGAGCCGACGATCCGCGCAAGAAGTAAAAACGAAGCGGCCGAAGCATGAGTGATTAAGAGGCCGAGTCAATCGGCGGCCTCTTTCTTCATTCCGGCACAGGCGCGATGTCGCCTGTTGGCCCTAAGCCGTCCATCTGCGAAGCGGCGCCTAGGTCAGCTCCTTGAGGAGAAGCGGATGGAATTTCACACGACTAGATACGTCCGAATTTGAGCCACGGCAGACATTCCGCCGACAATCATTTTCAGGGGGGCTTGCGCCTGGTGTTATGTGACACTGGAACATGCTTTGCTTCAGAAGGCGGATTGGACGGTCGCGTAATCGGGAATATCTCCCGCACATGGTTTGCGAGCATCTCACAATAGGCCTTGGCATATCCCGGAAGCGGACGCCGTCTGTCCCATACGATCACCATTCCTTCACGTAGTGGTTTGCCCCGGTACGTCACGCTGACGATCCGCAGTTTGTGGTGCCGAATTCTCAACTGTGACGGAATGATCGCGACCCCGTGTCCGGCTTCGGCCAACGCAAGCAAGGTGTGTGGCGTGTGGCTTTCCAGGAATATGTTTGGTTTGAGATTGGCAAGGCGGCATGCAGCATCAAAGGATTTCCGGACTACGAAACTCGAATCCAGAAGCAGCAACGGATGGGGCGCAAGTTTACTGATCTCGATCGTGCGCGTCTCGCTTAGCATCACCGAAGGATGGCATGCCGCGAGCAGATCAACATGCTGCAGCGACAGGCTGGCTAACCGTTGATCATTGGGGTCGACGATGTAAGCGAGATTCTGTCCGAGATGGATCTCGCCGCGCTCCAGCATTTTCATCGTATCAAGGCCGGCAGCCTCGATCAGCTTGATTTGCACGTTCGGATAGCGCTGGGCATATAGATGCAGAAACGTCGATAGCACACTCTCGATGTGCTGGGGTGAGGCACCAACCTTGAGCACGCCGGTGTCGCCGCGCTGGAGCAATTGGGCGCGCTCGTCGATTGCACTGGCGTAGTTCAGGAGACCTCGGCAATCACTGAGCAGCTGTTCTCCTTCGCCGGTCAACACCAGCCGGCGGCCGACCCGGTCAAACAGCTTTAGGCCGAGTTCCTGTTCGAGGGCGGTGATTTGCCGGGAGAGCGCGGGCTGGGCGATATGCAACCGCAGCGCGGCTCTCGATACGGTGCCGAGCTCGGCGACGACTACGAAGGTTCGTGCGTGTCGCAGATCCATTCCGTCTGCTTATGCCGGTTCGGCATAGATGGCTAGTGGAAACTAATATTGGACGGCCGGCAAGGTCTTTCGGCACAGTGACCAGATCGCGGTCACGCCGTCCCTTAATCCTCGCGCCTACGGAGGGGTGCATGAAGCCGATCTGGCCCGTACTCGTTGCAGGAATGAGCTTGGCGTTCGTATCCGCTGTCGATGCCCAGCCTTGGCCGACCAAGCCATTGCGGGCCATTGTCCCCTTCGGTGCCGGCAGCACGACCGATATCATTCCGCGCGTGGTGTTCGAGCAGCTCTCCTCTCAGCTCGGGCATGGGATCGTCGTCGAAAACCGCAGTGGCGCGGGAGGAACGATCGGAGCCGGTTTTGTCGCCAAGGCTGATCCCGACGGCTACACCCTGCTCGTTAACTCAAACGCCCACACGATCGCACCGTCCCTTTATCCGAACCTCAGCTACGATCCGGCACGCGATTTTGCTGCCGTGATCTCCTTGGGTAGTTTGGCGGGCGTGCTGGTTGTATCGCCGGAAAAGGGCTTCAAGACAGCTGGTGATCTCGTGGCGGCCGCCAAAGCGAAGCCCGGCGCCTTGACGTTTTCGTCGGTGGGTGTTGGCACCGCAACCCACCTTAGCGCCGAACGGTTCCGTATCAGCGCGGGCGTCGATGCATTGCACATTCCGTTCCGAGGCGGCGCGGAAGCCATGTCTGAGGTGATGGCCGGTCGAGTCGACTTCTTTTTCGGTCCGGTCGGGCTTGTGCTGCCGCTCGTTCGGGACGGCAAGCTCACTGCGCTCGCAGTGAATGGTGTCAAGCGATCGGCTGCGCTGCCAGACGTGCCAACGACGCTGGAAGTCGGCTTTGTCGATGCTGAATATCCGATCTGGATCGGCGTTTTCCTGCCGGCGAATACGCCGCGCGACATCGTTGACAAATTGTCCACCGAGACGCTCGCAGCGCTGCAGAGCTCAAAAGTGGCCGCAAAGCTGTCCGCACTGGGAGTCGACCCGATCTCCATGACGCCATCGGAGTTCGACGCCTATGTCCGGAAGGAAATCGCGGTCAATGCTACGCTGGTCAAAGCCATCGGCATCAAGGCTGAATAAGGAACGACGACAGCGATCGGAAGGCAAGTTTGACCATACCCGAGATAGAGGCTGCATATCGATTCGACGATGGAGCCGGCTATGAGCGCTTCATGGGCCGGTGGAGTCGTGCCGCGGGTAAGGTGTTCCTCGAATGGATTGCGCCGCCTCCGGGTGCGCGCTGGCTCGACGTTGGTTGCGGCACCGGCAGCTTCACGAAATTGATCGTCGATACGTGCTCGCCTGCGTCGGTCGTTGCGATCGATCCAGAGCAGGCACAGATCGATCACGCGCGCAATGACCGTGTGGCTGATCGAGCCCATTTCAAGGTCGGAGACGCCCGGGTGCTGCCCTTTACCGATTGTACGTTCGACATTGTTGCCTCCGGTCTTGTTCTGAACTTCATCCCGGATCCGGCCCGGGCCCTATCGGAAATGATACGAGTTGCGCGCAGAGGCGGGGCCGTTGGCGGCTATGTCTGGGATTTCGCTGCCGAACGTTCCCCGTCCTGGCCGCTGCGCCTTGGACTGCGCCAACTCGGCGCTTCGGTCGCCCCGACGCCGGGCGCTGAAAACACCGGCCTCACTGCGCTCAAGACATTGTTCGAGCGTGCCGGATTGGAAGGGGTCGTAACCAGCTCGATCGACGTGACAATGCGGTTCGCCAATTTTGATGATTTTTGGGCAACGCAAACCCCAAGCTTCAATCCCGTTGCCAAGAAGATTGCCGAGTTGGAGATGAGCGAGCGCACGAGATTGATCGATGCTGTTCGGGCTAAGGTTCTTCTCGCCGACGGCACCGTTGAGTACTCTGCGCGGGCGCACGCAGTCAGCGGACAAGTGCCGGGGTGACATACTGGTCTTGGGCCCTCTCAATTCCGCACTTGGCCCATCAGAGAAGCGGTGAGACCTGCCATGGAGGTCCGCTTAGTGGACCCTAGTCGTCCGTGAAAAAGCCTCTAAGCGATTGAGCAAGAGTCTGTTTTTCGGATGCGGAGGCATTTGAGATTGCAGGGATTGGGAGCTTGAGGACCCTAAACCTTGCAATTTCGTTTGTGGATTCCCTTTCGCTGCGGATCATGATTCTGTGGTGCATCGGAGGGGACCATGCGGCCGAAGAAGCACAAGACGACGGGATCGAACGATCTGTTCCGGGCACGGCTGGACCAGATCATCAATCTGAAGCACGAGCTGATTCTGCTTTCCGGGAAGGTCGATTGGGACTGGATCGACGGCGAGATCGCACCGCTCCATAGCGAGAACGGCCGGCCGGGGATTGAGACCCGCTTCATGATCGGGCTGTTGTTGCTCAAGCACATTTACGGGCTGTCCGATGAGGCGGTGTGCGAGCGCTGGGTCCACGACCCGTATTTCCAGTTCTTTACTGGCGAAGAGTTCTTCCAGCATGCCTTCCCGCACGAGCGCTCGGACCTGAGCCATTGGCGCAAGCGCCTCGGCGACAAGCTGGAGCTGCTGTTGGCCGAGACCCTGCGGGTGGCGCACGAGGCCGGGCGCGTTACGCAGCCAGGACCTCAAGCGGGTCACGGTCGACACCACGGTGCAGCCGAGGGCCATCACCTTTCCGACCGATGCCAAGCTGCTGCACGCGGCGATCAAGGGGCTCAACCGCCTGGCGAGAAGGCACGGCCTCAAGCTGCGGCAATCCTATTCCCGCGTGGCCAAGGTCGCCGCGATGATGGCGGGCCGCTACGCCCATGCCAAACAGTTCAGGCGGCATCGGCGCAGTTGCGCATCCTGCGCTCCCGGCTGGGCCGGATCATCCGCGATATCCGCCGCAAGATCGATGGCCAGCCAGCACTGGAGGAGGCGTTCGCCCTCCCGCTTGGCCGGGCCACGCAGATCCGCTCGCAGCAGCAGCGCCACCGCGGCTGGAAGCTTTATTCCTTCCATGCCCCGGAGGTGGAGTGCATTGGCAAGGGCAAGGCCGCCGCGCCTTACGAGTTCGGAGTCAAGGCCTCCATCGTCACCAACAACCGCCGGGCTCCCGGCGGCCTGTTCGTGCTGCATGCCAGGGCGCTGCCCGATAACCCGTACGACGGCCACACCTTGCGGGACGTCATCGACTGCACCGAGACCCTCACCGGCTGTGCGATCGAGCGGGCCTATGTCGACAGGGGATACCGCGGCCACGACGCGCAAAATCCCCGTCGCGTCTATATCTCCGGCCAGAAACGCGGCGTCTTCGGTGCCATCAAGCGCGAGCTGCGCCGCCGCTCCGCCATCGAGCCCATCATCGGACACCTGAAGGCCGAAGGTCACCTCGGCCGCTGCTACCTAAAAGGCCGCGCCGGCGATGCTGCAACGTCCTCCTCTCAGCTGTGGGCCACAACTTCCGCCGCATCCTCGCCTGGCTCAGAGAACTCTTGTGCTTACTCCTGTTCCCGCTATGGCCCGACCTCGCCCGCCAAGCCACGCTCAATCGGGCTTCTTAACGGACGACACCCTAGCGCACTAGATTTGCTCACGCTGAGCTTTTCGCGTTTTGACCCAAAACAGATTCTGACCTAGGGCGCCAAAACTAGGTCGGTTTCAGGGGAATTTTCATTTGAGCGGCACCGAACGTCCCCGTCATCTCGACGGGCTCGTTTGTCGGTGCATTGCACCTGCGCACCAAGCGAACGGCATCAACATACGCAATGCTCTCCCGGTGCCGTTCTAGTTCTGTGCAGAGTGCCTCTACCTGATCGGGTGCAAAATCAATTTCAGCGGGATCAAGTTGCAAATCTGTTTCTACAACTAGGACTGTTTTTTTGCCGGTTTGATCGAAAACGTATTCAATCCGAACCGACCGCGCGTTTCGGTCCGTTATCATTGGTTACTCCCTTACTCCCTCGCGCACAGTTGGTAGGTCCGAAGTCACTTATTGGTCATCGATATGATGGGTGAAGTGATCATTTTGCGAAAGTCTGCGATGCTTCGTTCGCTGCTCCGTGGCGCCTTAGTGCGGATGAATGCGAAATACAAAAAGGTAAGTATAGCGAACGAACGAGCATACCAAAGCGGCGTCTCGCCTTGTCGAAACCCGGTAATATCCTTTGAAGGATGTTTTCGTCTCGACCGTCACATACGCACTACCGGCGGTCAGATTGGAATCGATCGCATTGCCGAGGTTCTTCGCGCAGCGCCTCCCATTTGCAAAATCCACGATGCCTTTCAAATCGTGACCGCTGCCGTGACCCGCAAAATTGCCCGGAACGGCCGGTCGGCTTCGCAGATAATGTAAAACCGGCGCCCCAATGTGCCTTCACTTGCATAATTGGGCCGCGTGGCATCGATGGCGAAGTAGCAGCGACTTCTGACCGCACCATCACGCACTTTTTTCAGATAAAGCGCGCTGGGTCGGCGATTGCTCCGCCGCAAAAGCCGGGCCTGAACTGGACAAGATGGTTATGATGCCGAGGCCGGCGATCTTCAGAAGGTGCAATCTCGACCGCAACGGATCATCTCTCTTGTCGACTCATTCGCACTTGACGCTGTTTTCGTGAGGCTCGTTGCATCGACAACGACGCCTCTTGACGGATCAGTGACTACGATTTTGTCATCAGCGACTGCCAACCGCGGTCGCGGATCATTCCAATGACCGCCCATGGAATAGGGCTCGGTTACTCGTGGCGATCCATCAATCTCTCCAGCGATAACGTCTCATCGATGCAATTGTCCATCCTCCGTGAAGACGTATGCGAATTTGCGCGGACTGGACCGACGACAAAATCTACCCGCCGCATTGGCAATGTCACGAGGCGGAAAGGCTCCGCTTCAGAAGTGCGCGACTTCAGCCCTCGTCATCATCCGTCGCGATATCAGCTCGCACTTGCTCTCTCCATTTTTCCTGAAAGTTTCAAGAGCACTTGGAATCGTCCAAGCACGTTTGGAATTTTTCTAAGCACGTCGTCATTTGAGCCGAGTTGTCGATTATCGAAGCATTCTAAGTTGCTGCGCGCGCATTTGCGTTGCGATTGGCAAAGCGTCTCTCTAAGAAGCGGTGCAGATCGCTATCGCTCGGAGGTTGCTGACAAAGGCGCAGGCAATCAGCCGCAAATGCGGGTCTGCGGAGAACTGATTCACAGGGCAACACGTGTCGGTGGAACTCGGACCGGGAGTGCGGATCGTTGATCCGTGGTCCTTGCCGGGCCGGGCGTAGAGTCATGTCACGTCGGGCGACGTGCTGTTGTTAAGGGACGTTCTGGAAATGCGACGTGCAGGTGCGGTTGGGACGGTGGCTCGTTCTGCTACGAAGCTGCTGGGTGGAGTGGCGTTGCTGGCGTTGCTCGAATCGCCCGCTAGATCCCAAACATCGCCGGGCGGCAACTCCCTTCCACCTGTTACGGTCGATGCTCCAGCGCAACAGTCGGTCCGCCGCGCGTCAACCAAACGAAGTGACGCCAGGGTCCGATCGGCCTCGCGGCGCGCCACGGTGCCTGCTGCCCCGCCAGCCGAAACTGTCGCGGCCCAACCGCCGCCGTCGCCGCCGGGTGTCGTGCCTGCCTTTGCGGGTGGCCAGGTCGCTCAAGGCGCGCGATTGGGAATGCTCGGCAACGCCAACTCAATGAAGTCGCCGTTCAATGTGACTGGTTACACGGACAAGTTCATCCGGGACCAGCAGGCCGCGACCGGTGCGGATGCCTTGATCCTGGATCCTTCCGTGCGCAGTTCCCATCCGACGGGCGGCATCGTTGATTCCTTCAACATTCGCGGCTTCCCGATCAACGAAGGCAACAATGGCGAGTTCGCCTTCGAGGGCCTTTACGGGATCGCGCCGAGCTACCGCATCTTCACCGATTACGTCGAGCGCATCGAGGTGCTCAAGGGTCCCTCGGCCGCGCTGTCGGGCATCGCGCCCAATGGCGGCGTCGGCGGCGTCATCAATGTCGTGCCCAAGCGTGCAGGGGAGGACTTGACCCGCCTCACCGCGAGTTACGGTTCGACCGCGCGGTTCGGCGGTCATTGGGACGTCGCGCGGCGCTACGGCGAGGGCAGGGAATGGGGCGTGCGCGCCAGCGGCAGCGTGCGCGGCGGCGATACGCCGATCGATCGCCAGTCGGAGACGACAGGCGTGGGGGCTCTGGCCCTCGACTATCAGGGCGAACGGTACCGGTCCTGGCTCTACCTCCTCGCGCAGACCGACCGGTTTACCGCGCCGCAACGGCCGTTCCTCATGGCCCCCGGGCTGCAAGTGCCAAAGGCGCCGGACGGACGGCTCAATGTGATGCAGCCATGGGAATGGTCGCGCATCAACGATCAATCCGTCCTGTGGCGCAACGAGTATGATCTCACCGATCAGGTGACGCTGTTCGCCGATGTCGGCGGATCGCATACCAATGTCGAGCGGTTCTTCGGTCTTCCGACGATTACCAGCGCCAGCGGCAACACCACCTCGACGCCGCAATTCTTTGGGCTCAGCATCGATCGGCATACGTATGATGGTGGCGTCCGCGCCCGCTTCGATACCGGCTTCGTTCGTCATGCCGTCACTTTCCAGGCTTCGGTCTATCATGACGCGCTGTACCGGCGGCTCACCAATGGCAGTCCGGTCTCATCGAACATCTATAGCCCGACCGTGGCGCCAACTCAGTTCGCAAACGAGATCCCTGGGCGCCCCCGGCTCTCGGACAGTCAACTCACTGGGCTCTCGATTGCCGACACTTTGTCCGTGCTCGATGAGCGTGTCCTGTTGACGCTGGGTGTCCGGCGCCAGGGCGTCGAGGCGAACAACTATGTCTCCAATGTCGGAACCCTGCTGAACTCCTACGACAAGAGCGCAACCACTCCCGTTGTCGGCCTCGTCGTCCGGCCGTGGGACAACGTCTCGCTGTACGCGAACTACGTCGAAGGTCTGAGCCGCGGCGACGTCGCGCCGCAGGGCACTTCCAATGTCGGCGAAGTGCTCGCGCCCTACATCGCCAAGCAGTACGAGGCCGGCATCAAGGTGGACTTCGGCCGGATCGCGACCACCTTCAGCGCCTTCGAGATATCCAAGCCGAGCGGCGAAACGTTGGGCGGACGCTTCGGTGCGACCGCCGAAACACAGGTCCGTGGCCTCGAGTTCAACGTCTTCGGCGAACTCAGGCCCGACGTTCGCATCCTCGGAGGCGTTTCACTGCTGGATGGCACCCTGACGAAATCAGCCATCGCGTCACGCGTGGGTAATACGCCTATCGGCGTTCCGAACGTGCAGGCCAATATCGGCGCCGAGTGGGATCTGCCATGGGTAAGCGGGCTCACGCTGAATGGAGCCGTCATCTACACGGGCCGGCAGTTCGTCGATGCGGATAACAAGCAGCCGATTCCGGATTGGACCCGGCTCGATCTCGGCGCCCGCTACACCACGGCGATCAACGGCAGGAAGACGGTCTTCCGCGCCAACATTCAGAATGTGACCGGTGAGAATTACTGGTCCAGCGTGGCCTCGTTCGGAACATTCTTCCTGGGGGCGCCGCGCACATATCTCTTGTCGATGACCGTCGACATGTAGCCGCTGCTCTTCCAGTTCGGTGAGACGCGTCATGAATGCTTGTGACAGTTCGGTTCCTGGAAGCATGGTCGGTGCATTTGTTCGAGCGCTGGCCGCGCAGCCGGCGGCGCTGACCGCGCCGTTCACTCTGCAGCAGCACGCGTTTCGGCAAACGCTCTGTTCTCCTTGGTGGATCGGGAGCGACGCAGCAGTTCCACCCTGAAGGCGCTTCACGAACCGTTCCTGCTGACAAAAATCAGGCTGTTCGATATGCAAGTTTGCCTTCTTTCGCCAACATGCTTGATCCCGACCGAAGAGGTGGATCCCGACAGGGTAGCGGAGCTGCACGCGCAAATCCTTTGCGCTGGCTGCTGGACTGTTCCGATCACGGTGGAGAAAGACGCTCTCTTCGTGATGGACGGCCATCATCGGCTGACCGTTGCGCACCGCCTGCAACTGCCGGTCGTGCCGGTAATTCTCCTGGACTACACCACCGTGCGGGTGGAGAGCTGGCGCCCGGGGCAGACGATTACGCCTGCGTGCATCCTCGCGATGGCGCGCAGTGGTCGAAAATTTCCCTGCAAGACGACGCGGCATATTTTTGATCAAGGCCTGCCCAATTGCAATCTGCCGTTGGACAGCTTGCGCTACCTTGCTCCGACAGGACGCGCCATAGCCTCTGCTGCGAGGGCGAGGTCATGACCATGCATTGCCACAAGCCTGGCGCGGCCCTTTCACCGATTCTGCGGCCAGGCACGGCGGAGCTCGTGGCTGGCAAGGGCCCGCTGCTGATCGAGTGGGTTGCCCGACATGGGTCTCCGGTCAATCTGATCTGGCCCGATGAGCTGCAGAGGAATCTTGCGGTACTCACAGGCGTCTTGCGGGAGAGCGGTGTTGCGCACGCGCTCTACTACGGAGCCAAGGTCAACAAGTCGCCCGGGCTGTTGGCCGCAGCTCTGTGCGCTGGGGCCGGCATTGACGTCTCGAGCCTTTATGAGTTGCGAGATGCCCGACGGCTTGGCGCCGACGGCACGCAACTTGTGGCGACAGGACCGGCGAAGACGGCGGCGTTCCACATCGAGCTCATCGACTGCAATGCGCTGATATCGGTGGATTCACCGGAAGAGCTCGAGGATCTGATCCGCTTGCTGCCAGCAGGCGGCGGACCGGTTCAGGCCGTGCTGCTGCGTTTGCGCCCCACCAACCAGGCGCGCAGTCGCTTCGGTATGCCGGCGGCGGCCATCCGGCATTGTCTGTCGCGCATTGCTGGCGAAAGCAGGTTGCGCTTTGACGGCCTGCACTTCCATCTGAGTGGCTATAGTTGGGAATCTCGCGCGCAAGCGGTTGGAGAAGCCGCGGGCTTGATCAGTGAATCCCGCGCACAAGGTTTTGCGCCATGCATGATCGACATTGGCGGCGGGCTGCCGATCCAATATGTCGATCAGCGCGCCTATCAGGTGCATCTCGACTCACAGATGCCTGAGGACTATCGCACCGGGAAGGTGCCGGCCTCCTTCTATCCCTACGGGGGAGGGCTTTCCGCGGCCGAGTGGTTGCGCTGCCTGCTGCGTGCGCCGATGGCCGATGGCCGCAGCTTCGCAAACTATCTCGTCCATGAGGGACTGGTGCTGGGGATGGAGCCCGGGCGAGCACTGGCCGATCAGGCCGCGATTTCCGTCTTCCGGGTGTTGCGCGTGAAAGCCGTTGGCCCTGATGCCCATGTCGTCTTCGTCGAAGGCTCTAGCTTCAGCGCGTGCGAAACCTGGTTTGGCTCCGAATTCCTGGTCGATCCCATCCTGGTTCCGGCCATATCGCCGCCGGTCGCCGCAAAACCGATCCGAGCTTATCTGGCGGGCCATAGCTGCCTGGACGAGGACGTCCTTTGCAATCGATGGCTCACCTTTCCGATCGCTCCGCGAGCGGGAGACCTTCTGGTTTACGCCAACACCGGCGGTTACCAGATGGATCTCCTTGAAAACGAATTCCATCGCCACCCGATGCCGAGCCGCCTTTGCGTGGTTCAGGATGCAAAAGGACAGCCAACGCTCGTTCCCGACACATAGGAGAGGCACAATGCTCTGCACGACCGTAAGCCAGTTGATCGGCCAAACGCCGGTGATGCCGATTGCCGTACCCAACAGCGATGCCACGCTGGTATTGAAGCTTGAAAAGAACAATCCGGGTGGCTCCATGAAGGACCGCATGGCGCGCAGCATGGTGCTTGCGGCGCTTGAGGACGGGCGGCTCCCGCCGGGCGGCACGATCGTCGAATCGTCGTCCGGAAATACCGGGATCGGACTGGCGCTGGTCGCATTGGAATTGGGCCTGCGCTTCATTGCCGTGGTCGATCATCACGCCGCGCCGGACAAGATCCGCATGATGCGCGCGCTGGGCGCGGAAATTCGTTATGTCGAAGGCGATTATCGAGAGGATGAGGTGGCGGTGGTGGAGCGCCAACGGCTGGCCGCCCAACTCGGTGCCCAGCTTCCTGATGCGTTGTTCATGAACCAGTCCGACAATCCCGCAAACCCGGAAGGCTATGCCGGTTTCGTCGAGGAGCTCCTGGCACAACTTCCAGACGGCGTCGACGCCTATGTCGGCTGTGTCGGCACTGGCGGGTCAATGACCGGTATCGCCCAACGTCTGAAGCGGATCAATCCTGCTGTTCGAACTATCGCCGTGGAACCGGCCGGCTCGATCGTCTTCGGCAAACCCGGCCACCCCTACTACCAGTCGGGCACGGGAACGCCTGCCGGCGATGAGATCGGCAAGGTGCTCGATTATGGATGCATCGATGAAGGGGTACAGGTCACCGATACCCAGGCCTTCGAAACAGCACGTTTTATCGCGCGGCGCTATGGGGTTCTGGTCGGGGGCTCGACCGGGGGCACCATCTACAAAGCGCTGGAATTCATTGCGGCCGGCAAGCTGTCCGGCACGGTGGTCACGCCCGTTGCCGACGGCGGCGAGAAATATCTCAGCTCAGTCTTCGACGATGAATGGATGGCTAAGCGGGACTTGTTGGATCCGACAATCGCCGCACAGCTCGACGCCTGGCTGCCCGGAAGGGCGCGCGCAGCATGAAGGTGACGATCTGCGGGGCAGGGCGCACTGGGCATTTGAATGCCGTGCTCTTCAAGCAGCGTCCAGGCATCACGGTTGCCGTGCTGACGGGAGCGGTTGCCGTTGTCGATTGGTGGAGGAGCGGAGACGGTGTTTGGCGGGCCCAGACGCCGGACGGCCATGTTTTGAGCGGGCGACCCGACTATGTCGGCACCGATCCGAGCGAGGCACTCATAAACACGGACATGGTGATCGTGACGCAGCCGGCCAACGCGCGGCCCGCGCTTCTACACAACCTCGCGCGGCATCTCCCCCGGGATTGGCGCGTCTATGTCGGCGCGATTCCTGGCTTTTGCGGCTTCAACTGGCTTGCAGCCAAAAGCTTTTCGGGCATGGACAATGTGGTGATCTGGGGCATGAAGGACGTGCCCCATACGGCATTTGACCTGGTCCCGGGCGAGCGGGTGCGCATGGGGGGCGCCAAGGCTCAGCTCTTCGCGGCGCTTCATCGCCGCGGGACCGCAGCGAGCCGCGCCGAGCTCCAGGCGATGCTGAGTCATCTTTATGATGCTCCCGTCACCCTGCTGCAGGACTATCTGGAAATCACGCTGACGCCGGGCAACGCACTGATGCATCCAGCGGTGCTCTATGCCTTGATCGGCCCTGGCGCGCCCTGGGAAAACAAGCCATTTGACCGCCCCTTTTGCTGGTGGAGCGATTGCCCGCGCGCCGGCGCCGAATTGCTGGAGGCCTGCGATGCGGAAAACCAGGCCATCCGCCATGCGGCCGAGTCGCGCCTTCGCATTGACCTGAGTTCGGTGAAGCCGCTCCGACAGGAATTGATCGAGGCTTATGGGAGCCAGATCGAGGACAACCGGACCATGTATACGCTGTTGCGGACAAACCGTGCTTACGCGGGCATTCACGCGCCACTTGTTCCCAATCCGGACGGGCCCGGCCTTGTCATCGATCGCGCAAGCCGCGCTTTCCACGAAGACATAGCCTTCGGGCAGGCGCTGCTGGTGGAATTGGCCGCGCGGCTTGAAGTGGCAACTCCCACCATCACGAAGACCTACAACTGGGCACTCAACTACCACGGCGGGTTCACAGCAGACGCGCCGGCCTGTTTGCCCGCCAACTGGCCGGAGGAAGCGTAATGGACACGCGGATGTCTTCGTCGGCAGATGCCGAAACTCAGGCGCGTGCGGAACGGCTTCGGTCGGCCGCATCGCGCAACGCGCTGAACCGGTTGGTCCGCTGTCTGTTTGCCGAGCGGCTTCTTGAGCCGGATGCGTTATTGTGGACACGCGACCGCAACCAGGCATGGCTTCCCCTTTGGCAGTCACGCCGGGTCCTGCATTTCACCGACCTGTGCCGTGCGCCTGCCGCAACATTGCAAAATCGTGGTTCTATCGAAGTACTGGACGAGACCGGCGGCCGGCATCGGATCGATGATCCCTCCGACCTCATCCGACAGATCGCACCCGCCCTGGCGATAGCGCCCGCATCTGATGGCGTTGAGCATCTCATACGCGATATCGAGGACAGCATGCGCAACGACGTCTTGGCGCGCCGTCACCGGGAGCACTGGAGCGCCGAGCTGCGAGGGAAAGTAGCCGAAGCAGGCGCACAGGGATTCCTCGCATATCTCGAAGAGAGCCTGCCGCCGCATCTGGCGGCCATGACTCTCGATCAATGGGGCGCGTTGGAAGGTCACCCCTTTTATCCGACATGGAAGGCCAAACCCGACCTGTCGCCCGAGGATGTCACGGCTTTGTCGCCTGAATTCGGTGCTCGCGTGCGCGTCCGGCTAGCGGCGCTGCGCAAAGAATGGTCTTACGTGGAGAAGATGCCGCATGTCGGCAGCTATTCGGAATGGTTCTCACAAAACTTTCCCGAGCTCTGGCGCGACTGGGCCAAAGGATTGAATAAACGTGGTAAGTCTCCGGAGGACTGGCTGCCTCTGCCTATCCATATCTGGCACCTTGACAACTTCGTGCGCCGTGAATTCGCGTCCGAGATCGCTTCCGGAGTTCTCGACCCGGACGGCCCGGAGGTCGTGACGCTGCCGTCAATGTCGTTCCGCACCATGCTGCCGGACACACAGGAGCCGCGGCCCTTTATCAAACTGCCGGTGGCGATCTGGATGACCAGCGAACAGCGCACGCTGCAGGCGAAGTCGATTCACATGGGGCCGCGTCTCAGCACCCTGATTTCCGATATTCTGTCAGAGGAGAGGGATATTTCTGACAGATTGGAGATCTTCACCGAAGAGCTGGGCGCCATCCTGCACCACCCCGCAACGGGCGACGAGCATCCGGGCCGCTTTCTTTCGGTTGTCTACCGCAATTCCGACGCCCTCGCGCGAAACGATGGATTGTTGCCGGTTACCGTTGCGGCGCTCTTGACGGCAAGCCCGATCGATGGCCGCCCGCTCATTTGCGAATTGATTGCGAGAAACCACGATGAAAGCGAAGCAGCGGTATCGGCGTTCTTCCGTGCCTATGCGCAGACCGTCATCGGGCCAACGCTTGCGACGTATCTGCTTTACGGGATCGCCTTTGAAGCGCATCAGCAGAACAGCACGATCCTGTTCGATGAAACCGGCAGCCCGCGAAAGCTGTTGATCCGTGATTTCGGCGACAGCCGCAGTTTTGCGCCGCTGTTCAGGGAGCGCGGACACCACCTCAAGCCGTTCAGTCGCGCGGGAATCTTGCCCACTACATTTGATGACGATATCAGTCTCGTACGTTCATTCGTCATCGATGCCTGCTTCTTCTGCCACCTTCATGAGGTCGCGCTGTGCGTTCACGAACATTATGCTCTGCCGGGCACAAGCCTTTGGCGCATCCTGCGGGAAGAGACCGAGGCGGTTTTCGGCGCGCTCAGGCCGCGCATGTTGTCAGACGCGTTCTGGCTGGAAGAACGCCAGGCCTTTCTTGAGAAACCTTGGCCGACCCGCTCGGTGCTACGGATGCATCTGGAGCGGTATCGCGACTATCGCCTTGAGCATAAGCTGCCAAATCCAATGGCGGTAGCGGAATGACACACGCGGCTGCCGCGGTTCGCGGCTTCGGACCTGTTTTCGTTCTGCTGTTCGCCCTGCAATTCATTTCCATGGGGGCCATGGAAATGAGTGGTCCGTTCTGGCCGATCCAGATCAAAGCGCTGAGCCCATCCGACAGCATTTTTGGGCTCGCAGGTGTTGGTGTCTACGTGTGTCCGATGATCGGCATGTCGCTGACCAGCACCTTTTGGGGACGAATGGGCGATCGCTATGGCAATCGGCTGATGATGGTCCGGGCGCTCGGCGGTCTTGCCGTCACGCAGCTGTTTGTGGCTGTTGCCCAGGACGTCTGGACAATCATGGCGCTGCGTTTCGTGCAGGGCGCCTGCGCCGGTTATATCGCCCCGGCGCAGGCCTACGGCGTGCAGATTACCGGCGGCAAGGATCGCGCCAGCCTGTTCGCGTGGCTTCAGGTCGCTACCAATGTGGGCTCGCTGGGCGGCGCCTTCCTGGGCGGGCTCATTCTCGATAGCTTTCCATTTGCCGCAATCAATCTGACCGCCGGGGCCATTTGTGCGCTGTGCGCTGCCGCTGCCTGGTTGAGCCTGCCCGTACCGATGTTAGGCGCTGTTGCACCCAATTTCGAAAATGCGGGTGCCGCAAAGCCCAGGGCACCGACAGGTGCTCCGATCGCAGCTCTTCTTGTCTTGATGGGGATGCTGCTTGCCAGCCGCATGGTCCTGCAGGTTCCTTTCTCGTTGTACATGACCCAGGTATTTGGCGCCCGTCATTGGGTCGCCGGCCTCACTTACGGGCTGCTGGCGTGCGGCTTTGTCGTGGCCGCGCCGCTATGGGCGCGGCTGTTCGAGAATCGAACGCCATCCTATGTGCTGGGCGGGAACGTGCTGATTTCGGCCGCGTGCGTTTTGGTTACGCATCTGGCGGGAAGCACGGGCTCCGCTGCCGTGTTCGCGTTCCTGTATTTTATCTGGGGCGCGCTTCTCGGGGGAACGACGCCGGTCCTTCTTGCCCTCATTTCGGCAGCCGCGGCCAATGATCGGCAAGGTTCGGTTCTGGGCGTTGCGCAAGCTTCCCAGCAAGGTGCTTCCGCGAGCGGCATCATTGCGGGCGTCGCGGTGACCCAGCTCTTTGGTCTCGAAGCCGCTTTCCCGCTGGTTGCCGCGCTTTACGCCTTGTCATTTGTGTCGGCCCTCGGCATATGGCTCAAAACTGCGCGCGCCACTCAAAAAGGAAGCCGGCCATGACGGAACGCCGATCGCTGCTGCATGCCACGGTGACGGCTCTTGTTCTGTTCGCTTTGCTTCCGCCAGCAGCATTTGCCGTCGACCCGAAACCGGCACAGACATCGGGGCCGCTCACCCTCACTGATATCGCGGGCCGCCAGGTAACGCTTAACGCGCCGGTCAAGCGCATGCTTCTTGGCGAAGGCCGACAGCTGTATCTCGTCGCATCGCTCGAACCCAAAGATCCTCTCGCCCATGTCGTTGCCTGGCGCACCGATCTGATCGCGGCCGACCCGGCCACTTATGCGCAGTATCTCAAAGCGTTTCCCGAATTGGCGAAGCTTCCTGCCTTCAAGGGCCAGGAGGACAGCTTGATCGATATCGAATCGGCGATCATCCAGAAGCCTGATGTGGTGCTGCTCAATCTTGAAGCCATGCAGGCCAACAAGGACGCCAACTACATCGAGAAGCTCGCGGCACTGAACATACCGGTTCTTTATATCGATTTCCGCCACCGCCCCCTGGAAAACACCGAGCCGACCATTCGTCTCCTGGGCAGGATCATGGGGCGCGAGACGCGTGCGGAGGAGATCATCGCGTTCCGCCGCCAGGCCATGGCCGCGGTTACCGACGTCCTTGCCGCCAAACAACCGAAACGTCCCAATGTGTTCGTCGAGCGGATCGGCGGCTACTCGCAAGATTGCTGCCTGTCCTTCGGCGCAGATAATTTCGGCAAATATGTCGAACTCGCCGGCGGCCATAACATCGGCAGCGATATCATTCCTTCGACCTTCGGGCAGATCAGCCCCGAACAGGTCATCGTCGCCAATCCCGCGCATGTGGTGGTTACCAGCGCCGACTGGCAGGCCTATGTGCCCGGCGGCCACTGGATTCCGCTCGGGCCAGGGGCGGATCCTCGCCTGACGCGCAAGAAGCTCGAATGGTTCACGACGCGCGATGCCTATACCGGTATCGCGGCAAAGAAGGCGCGAAATTTTCACGGCATTTGGCACCAGTTCTACAATAGCCCATATGAATTTTTTGCCGTCCAACAAATGGCGAAGTGGTTCCACCCTGACCTGTTTGCCGATCTGGATCCCAATGCAACGTTTGCTGAATACCATCGTCGCTTCCTGCCGATAGATTACCGGCCCGGCTACAGCATCAGCCTTTCCGACAGCCAGCGATGACAGATCTCCATACCGAAGCACTGACCTTGGCCGGACGCGATGCCTATCAGGCGCTCAGCGTCAGGCGGTGGATCGTTCTCCTTGTGCTGGTGGTCGGGGTTTGCGTCGCATTGGTCGGCGACCTTTCGACTGGACCGGCGAGCTACGGGCTTAGAGACGTTGTGCGGACGCTCGCCCTGCCGGCAGAGGCGGATGCGCAGATGCGCGTCATCGTCTGGTCGATCCGCATGCCCTCGGCCCTCATGGGCGTCGTGGTTGGTATGGCGCTCGCCATCGGCGGCGCTCAAATGCAGACCATCTTGAACAATCCGCTGGCGAGCCCGTTCACGCTGGGAATTTCCGCCGGTGCAAGCTTCGGCGCGGCCCTGGCGCTCGCCTTCGGTGTCGCGCTGATTCCGATGGCAGGCGACTACATCGTCGCGGCCAATGCTTTCGTCGTCGCCATGGCGACCGCCTTCCTGATCCATCTGGCCAGCCTCAGGCGCGGCGCCTCGATCCAGATGATCGTGCTTTTGGGCATAGCGCTGGTTTTCAGTTTCAATACGGCGCTCGCTATCACCCAATATTTCGCTGCCGAGCAGGCGGTCGCGGCCATCGTCTTCTGGACCATGGGCAGCCTCACCAAGGCAACATGGCCCAAGCTTGCCATCACCGCGCTCGTCGTAGCTGTAACCCTGCCAGTCTTTCTGCGTCGCCGGTGGCAATTGACGGCCTTACGTCTTGGCGAGGCGCGCGCGGCGAGCTTCGGCATTCCCGTGCGGCGTCTCCGGCTCGAAACCCTGATCCTCGTCTCCCTTTTGTCGGCGATCCCCGTCGCGTTTGTCGGCACGATCGGTTTTATCGGCCTGGTAGGTCCGCACATCGCCCGCATGATGGTCGGCGAAGACCAGCGCTTCCTGCTGCCCGCGAGCGCGCTGACTGGCGCGCTGATCATGTCGTTGAGCTCGATCCTGACCAAAATCGCGGTACCCGGCGCCGTCCTGCCGATCGGCATCGTCACCTCAGCGATCGGATTGCCGGTCTTCCTCTATTTGATCCTGAGAAGCGGACGAGACATATGGTAGTGCTGAGCACGCATCGCCTCGGCGCCCGTTTCGGATCACGCCAGGTACTACGTGATGTGACGCTACCGCCCTGTCATAGCGGCGAGGTGGTGGCGGTCATTGGGCCGAATGCTGCGGGCAAGTCGACGCTGTTCCGGCGCCTGGCAGCCATTCTTCCGGGGCCCGGCGAGTGCCGGTTGGAAGATGTGCGGGACGCAGATCGCGCCATCGCCTACATGCCTCAGGACCCAACGGCAAGCGCAGTGCTGACTGTATTCGAATCCGTCCTTCTTGCGCGCAAGCAGGTCAGCGGCTGGCGTCTGGAGAGGTCTGATCTGATGGCGGTCGACCAGGCGCTGGCAGCACTCGATATGGGTGATCTTGCCAGTGAAATCCTTTCCGAGCTCAGCGGTGGACAGCGCCAGCTCGTCGGGCTTGCCCAATGTCTCGTGCGCGAACCGCAGGTGCTGCTGTTGGACGAGCCGACCAGCGCGCTCGACATGCACCGCCAGTTGGAAGCGATGCGGCAGGTGCGCAGCCTTGCGCATGACGACGGTATGCTCGTGCTGATCGCGCTGCACCATCTCGACCTGGCACTGAAATTCGCCGACAAGGTCGCCATCCTCCATGATGGAACGTTGCACGATTTCGGCACGGCGGCTGATGTCCTGACGCCAGAAAACCTCGCCGCAACATTTCGCATTAGGGCACGTGTCGAACCCTGCTCGCAGGGCAAGCCACATTTGATCGTCGACGACGCGATCTGACGCCCGACGCGCCAGGGGCTAAGCGGGCTCTTATGTTGATGTCACTGGCGCGCTGCTTCTCGCTATTGTTCAGGACCTGGGCCGGAGTGGATTGCCGAACATAGCGCTTTGCGCTTCAGCAGCGAAGCGGGCAGGGATCAGCGCTCGTCATTGTCACGCTCCTCCGCCGCTACGCCGTTGGCCTCCAGCAGGAGGTGGTTAACAAGGAGGGCCGTCCATCGGCCCGAGGCGCTGACCCCCGAAGCCTTCCGGATTCGAACGGAATGATGAGTTGACGCGACGCTGCCAGCGGCAGGGTCGGAGTAACGACTGGCGTCCCATTTTGCGCCTCCTGGACGATGGTCAAATGGCTCAGGAAGCTTCGCCAAATCCGTGCTCGATCAGTAGCTGATGCAGCTCAGCCAGCGCTGATAGGGACACGCGCGGCTCCCCAAGCGCCATCCCTGCGCATACGGCCGGATCAAGCATCCATGCCGGCACCACGACGACCACGCCAGGCGCCGATTCGCCGTGAGCCACCTCGCCGCCGGCGCGCCGATCTACAGAGTTTTACCGAACCCACCGCCCATGGCGGACCCGCGTTGGGACGCTGGTGGGGTAGGGACTGTTGGTCAGCGTGTCATGAAAAATACTGATGTCGGGGGCGAGTGCTCCCCCGCTACCAAACCTACGATTCTGTACGCCAGCCTGCTTACGATCGTGTTAGCCCAATGCTGCATCCAGACCGTTATAAGCGGCAGAATATTGGATTAGCTTCATTGCTTTCCCGCCACCGCAGACCTAGGCCATGCCCAAGCGGCCGTGAGGTTCCGGAAATGGTGACGATGCCAAACGAGCGGGAGGCCGCTGCTAAGACTAGCAACGAAAAGCAGCCGGTAGGTTCAGGGATGATTGGAACTCCTGAGCTTTGAAGTTTCATCTAAGAGAAACTGTGCTGCTGCAACAATCCGGCCCAAGTGCCTTCTCCTTCGGTACCGGAGAGGGGCGACCCGATCTCATCGAGAAGATCTTACGGAGCCCAAGTCGACGTGAATGTCATAACGATGCAGCTTCGCATAGACGGTGCTCTTGGCAAGACCGAGCGCGGAGGCGGTGGCTGTCACGTTGCCGTTGCAAGACCGCAGCGTACGCGAGATCAAGTCACGTTCGGAAGACTCGGCGAGAGACAGACCCGGATCGCGCTCGCTTAGTCGTTCTGTCCCCCGGATGGTCTCGGGCAGGTCCGAAGGTTCGATCGTGTCGCCGTTGCCGGTCAGCATGAGACTCTCGACCAGATTGCGCAGTCCGCGGACGTTGCCGGGCCAGTCATGGCGCTGGAGGTGCGCGAGCGTCTCTGACGCAAAACGGCGATCGGCAAGACCATAGCGCGCCGCTGCCTGGGCGACGAAGTGATCGACCAGCAGCGGAATGTCCTCGCAGCGCTCCCGCAGCGGCGGTATGTCGACGGGGACGACAGCCAGCCGGTAGAACAGGTCCTTGTGGAAACGTTGTGCGTCCACCTCCGCTTGCAGATCGCGGTTGGTCGCGGCGACGGGCTCCGTGGAGAGGAACGATGCTCGCACTGCCAATACCAGTCCCGGCACTACCGTCGGCTCGTCGACCCGCTCTGCAGCACCGGCCGTAGCGGGTGAGCCGCAAGACGTCCGCTCACAACCCAATTCAGGCCGTGGGGCCATGTCCCCGGTCAATGAGCTGCGGTGTTGTTAGTTGCTCAATCCGGCATCAGATTAGCCCTGGTGGCGAGGAACGAACCTGAGTGTTGACTGTTCATTCTGCGCTGCAACACTTCTTGGATTCTCCCGGATTTCGTGCACGCCCCTTTGAGTGCATACGATGACCGCCGCCTACCTTCAGACACGCTCGCTAAGATCCCTTGCCCATAAAGGCCGCATGATCGCGCAGGCGCATCCTTATGTAGCAGCTGCAGCCGCGACCGCAGGAGCTTTGGCTATATTGGCCTTGGTGAACCGCCGCCTGGCCAATAATGCTGAAAACGACAATCGCCCCGCTGGCCAATTCCTTGAGGTAAACGGCGTCCGGCTACACTATGTCGAACGTGGCTCAGGCACGCCGCTGGTCCTGCTGCATGGCAATGGCAGCATGATACAGGATTTCGAGTCCAGCGGTTTGATCGATTTAGCCGCCAAGAACTATCGCGTCATCGTTTTCGATCGTCCCGGCTTCGGTCATAGCGATCGGCCGCGCAATGTTGTCTGGACTCCAGCGGCACAGGCTGAACTGGTTAACGGCGCCCTCCGACGGCTGGGCGTCTCAGATGCAATCGTATTGGGGCACTCGTGGGGCGCTTCTGTCGCAGTCGCGCTGGCGCTCAAATATCCGGACCTGGTCCAAGGCCTGGTTCTTGCCTCGGGATATTACTATCCGACGTTGCGTCCTGACGTGGTTGCGTTATCCGCTCCAGCGGTGCCTTTAGTGGGCGATGTCCTGGGGCACACTATCTCACCGATTCTAAGCCGGGTTATGTGGCCGCTCTTGATGGCAAAAATCTTTGGTCCACGGTCTGTGCCTAAGAAGTTTCAGGGCTTTCCGAAAGAGATGGCCCTTCGTCCTTCTCAGATTCGCGCATCGGCTGCGGAGTCAGCGCTTATGATTCCAGACGCATTTTACTTTCACGACGAGTACGCAAATTTGAAGATGCCCGTGGTCATCGTCGCAGGGGA
The DNA here is from genome assembly GCF_013114835.1 of Bradyrhizobium archetypum. GTDB lineage: Bacteria > Pseudomonadota > Alphaproteobacteria > Rhizobiales > Xanthobacteraceae > Bradyrhizobium > Bradyrhizobium archetypum. Next base: position 554,707 of record NZ_JAAVLW010000002.1, read on the forward strand.
GGGAGACCGATTGGTTGACATTGATGCGCAATCGGCGCGGTTGCACCGCGATATTCCCCGAAGCAGTTTTCACCGCGTTCCGGGAACCGGCCACATGATCCATCAGACCGCAGCCGATGTAGTCATGTCTGCAATCGACGAAGTGGCGATCGCGAGGTCCGCGTCGGCTGACAGAAACCGTGAGGAAGCAAATGAAGCAAAGCCGGATGTCTTCTGACGACGTTTCCATGCCGGCGTGGTGCGAAAGCACTTGCGGGCCGCAATCCGCGCTGCAGGCGTGGCTTTGTGGTCTTGGAACGTTGACACTGACGTCATCACCATGGATGAAGCGCTTAGGACCTATGGGAAGTTTCGAAGGACGAAAATCAGATCACGTTCGACATCTTGTCCAAAAACATTCATCCAGCACCGCCGGGGCTCCTAGCTAGGAACATCCATGTCTGTTGCAAAGCGAAACAACGTCCAGGTTCGCGGTAGCGGTCCAAGAGCTATGGTGTTTGCTCATGGCTTTGGATGCGACCAGAACATGTGGCGCTTCGTCGCTCCGGAATTTGAGCGCGACTATAGAACCGTTCTGTTCGATCATGTCGGGGCCGGGCATTCCGACTTGAACGCCTACGATCCCGTCAAATACGCAAGTCTGCAGGGGTATGCGGACGATTTGCTCGAAATTGGTCGCGAACTGCGTCTAGAGAACGCAGTATTCGTTGGCCATTCGGTGAGTGCGATGATCGGCGCTCTGGCTTCGCTCCAGCATCCTGCCATGTTCGAAAGCCTCATCATGGTGGGACCTTCTCCCCGCTACATCGACGACGACACTTACAAGGGTGGGTTTAGCGCGCAACAGATCGAAGAATTACTGTCCTTCCTGGAGGAAAACTATATGGGCTGGTCCGCACAGATGGCGCCGATGATCATGGGAAATCCTGACCGCCCGGAGCTCGGCGAGGAACTGACTAACAGTTTTTGCCGCACCGATCCAGAGATTGCCAGGGCCTTCGCCCGCGTGACCTTCATGTCCGATAACCGTGCCGATCTGCCGAGAGTATCGGCGAGAACCCTTGTGCTTCAGTGCAGAGAGGACGTCATCGCCTGCCAACAGGTTGGCGAATACGTGCATAAACACATCCCGCGCAGCGAACTGGTGTTACTCAACGCAACCGGACATTGCCCGAACCTGAGCGCCCCTGACGAAGTTGTCGCTGCGATCCGTGCATTTGTCTGATCCGAGCCACAATCGCTCAATAATTCCGGTCGAAGACCTCAACGACCTCTACGAGAACGCGCCCTGCGGCTACCTTTCCCTGCTTCCCGACGCGCGGATCGCCAAGGCCAACCGGACCCTGGCGACATGGCTGGAGTATGAGCCGGCGGAACTACCCGGCAAGCTGATGACCGATCTGCTCAGCATGGCAGGACGCATCTTCTTCGAAACTCACGTCCGCCCCCTGCTGCGCATGCAAGGCTTCTTCAACGAATTTGCCATCGACATGATGACGAAAACGGGAAATCGCATTCCTGTGCTTGCCAATGCGGTTGAAAGGCGCGACGAAGCGGGCGGAGCTCTCTTCACGCGTCTCACGATTTTCCGGGCGATCGATAGGCGACGTTTCGAACGCGAGTTGCTGAACGCACGCGCCGCTGCTGAAGCCGCGCGTCAGCAGAGCGAACAGCTCAGAGTGCTGACGGAAGCAAGCCTCAAGGCCGAGCGTGAAACGGCCGAACTGCGCGAACAGTTCATTGCCGTACTGGGCCATGACCTTCGTAACCCGCTTGCCTCGCTGTCGGCAGGGGCTCGCATGATGTTGAAGGTCAAATCGCCAGAGGAGGCGGTCAAATTCGAAGCCATGATGCAAAACAGCGTCGCGCGAATGGCAAAATTGATCGACAGCGTGATGGATTTTGCACGGGGCCGCTTGGGTGGCGGCCTCACTCTTGGCGAACGCGTGTTCCAGGCCCTCGAACCTGTGCTCGACCAAGTGGTAGCCGAGTTGGCCTCAGCGCATCCGGAGCGCGCCATCGAAACGCATTTTGAGCTTGGAACGCCGGTCTACTGCGACGCCCCACGCATCGCGCAGTTGTTCTCAAACCTGCTCGGCAATGCCATTAGCCACGGCGCCCCGGATGCGCCTATCCGGGTCGAGGGTCAGGTGCGGAATCAAAGCTTTCAATTGTCCGTTGCGAACGCCGGTCAGCCAATCTCGGAAAAGGCCATGGAGCGGCTGTTTCAGCCTTTCTATCGCGGGGAGGTTCGTCCGGCCCAGCAGGGGCTCGGCTTGGGACTGTATATTGCGTCGGAGATCGCGAAAGCACATGGCGGCACGCTCGCGGTGACGTCTGTACAGGATGAAACACGCTTTACGTTCAGGATGCCGTTGGCACCGCCGGTTTTATAGAGAATACGCGCGCGAGATAGTCGAGGCGCACGGTGGTTCGATCCGTGTCGTCGTTCATTTGATGTTCGGTCCCGAGGGCGGGCGGCCGGAACCGGTCAGAACGACCAGCGGTGCATTGCTGCCGCCTCGGCATCGTGGAGGTCCAGCGCGCGCTGGCCAAAACGGATCGCCTCGCTGATCTTGCCGGTGTAGTACAGCGCGACCTTGACGACGTCGAGCATGGTCAGATCTTCGCCATGCCGTTCCATATATAGCAGCGCTGGCGCGATCGTCTCATCGTGGCGTTTCAGGTTGGACACCGTGGCGATGCGCGCTTTTTCCGGTCTCGGCTTGCCCGGCTGTTTCCGGCTCAGCCGGCAAGCTGACCGGTCACCAACGACACGACTTCACTATTTTAGATATCGAGCTGAATCGGCGGCAATTGTCGCCAGTTCGCGTTTAATTTGGGCGCGCACTCCGAAGAACGCTATCCCGGCGTTCTGGGGGTTGTTCCGCCGGGCTCTCCTTTGAGGAGTGTTCGAAGGGTCAGATCTAAGTCTCTAATGGCGAAGGGTTTGCCGATTACGGGGACGTCATCGAACTGTTTGGTCGGGCCGGCGCCCCCATATCCAGTACTGAAGATGAATGGAATCTGTCGTTCGCGAAGAATATCCGCCGCTGGAAAAACCATCTCGCCGCCGAGGTTCACGTCTAACAATGCGAAATCCAGCGCGGCTGTCCGTGCTACTTCGCAGGCGTCTCTAAGGCGCCCGACCGACGCTACAATATTCACGCCAAGTTCGACCAGCATATCCTCTATGAGCAGGGCCACCGCGCCTTCGTCTTCAACTAGTAGTGCATTCAAGCCATGAAGTTCAGGCATCACCCGCGGCACCTTGGAGCGGGATCACCATGTGGCATCGGGCCCCGTCGGGTTCTAACACCAAGTCGAATTCACCGCTGAGATCACGCTCGATGCAGCGCTCCATCAAGCGGCTGCCAAATCCGCGGCGCTTGGGCGGCCGGACCTCCGGCCCACCGCTTTCGCGCCAATCGCACTCGAGGATCATGCGTGACGGCTCATTGCGAAGGTTCCATCGTACTGAAACTGACCCTTGCGACGAAGACAGAGCCCCGTACTTGCTGGCGTTCGTCAGAAGCTCGTTCAAAACCATTGTGACATTCAGCGCTATTCGAGGACTGAGTTCGACGTGAGGGCCGGCCGTGAGAACCCGGCCTTCGCCCGCCACCGGCGCGATGATGTCGTGAATGAGCGTCTCCAAAGGTGCGTCCTGCCAGTTTCGTTTAGAAAGCAGGTCGTGGGCATGAGCGAGTGCCAGAATCCTTCCTTCAAAAGTCTTGGTGAATTCGCTCAGGCTCTTGGAATGGCGTGCCGTCTGGTTTGCCAAGGACTGAACGGTTGCGAGGGTATTTTTGACGCGGTGATTAAGTTCATCGATTAGCACTTTCTGTGCATTCTCGGCCCGCTTGCGTTCGGTGATGTCCACCAGCATGTTGATGGCACCTACCAGGTTGCCGTCAGCGTCTCGTAGAGGTGTAGGATAAGGAATGAATGGCACACGCGTGCCGTCCGGACGCTCGGCCGTGGCTTCTGCGCCGCGAACCGGACGGTTTTCTCTGAGCGTGACTGCCATGGGGCATTCGTTGTGAGGCAAGGGGGTGCCGTCTGGCCAATAGAGCTTCCAAGTCACGCACCATTGATCATCAGGCAGGGGAGTTCTGCCGGCCATCTCTACCGCAGCCTTGTTGAAGAAATTGATGCGGCCCGCGGCATCGGTCGTGTAAACGGCGGCAGGCAGGGCTTCTAGCAAATCACGCATCCGCTGCTCGCTTTCTCGGATGCGATCCTGCAGTTGTTTGGCTTCAGTGACATCTTGGCTAACACGGACTCCATACTGAAAGTGTCCGGCCGCGTCGCGCACTGATGAGCTGAAGATATCGAGATAGCGAACTGTGCCGTCGGGCCGTACTGCGCGCTTGCGATAAGAATAGTTTTGAATCTCGCCGCTTACCTGTCTTGCATAAAGTTCGGCGTCCCTGGAGCGATCTTCAGGATGAGTATAATCATTGAAATTCAGGCCAATTAGCTCTTTGTGAGAGCGACCAGTAATTCTACACAATGCGTCATTGACGCGCAGCAGCTTCCCGCTCTCGTCAGCTTCAGCTATTCCGACGCTGGCGGCTTCGTAGGTTGCGGCAAGGCGGACCTCGCTGGACTCCCGAGCCACTTCCGCTGCACGCAACTCGGTGATGTCAGTGGTAAAACAGCGTGTATTTATGAATTTTCCATCCTCAATGCGACTATTCGAGGTGATGAGAACGTGCTTGATCGAGCCGTCCTTGGCGCGCAGGCGCGCGCGATAGCGGTTAAGTTTCTCACCGCAGGACAGGCGTTGAAGGATGTCGCCGATCACCGGGGCGTCGGCATGAAATTCTGCGATATGGTGTCCAATGTATTCGTCGGGCCGGTATCCAAGCAAATCGAGTTCTGCCTTATTGGCGCGCTGGATGATGCCCTCGCCGCTGACGATATGAAGACCGATCGCGCTGTTTTCGAAGAAGTCCTCAAGTTCCCTGGTCTTGCGCTGGACCTCGGCTTCGATCTGCTTACGGCTAGTAATGTCCTGGAAGCAGTTTATTGCGCCTTCGATACGGCCGGCGTGGTCGCGAAGGGGCCGAATGTTGACGAGGGCGGTAAGCCTGGATCCGTCTGGGCGCTCAATGACGACTTCGGCATTTCGGGTGGGTATGCCCAACTTTACCGCGGTGGCCATCGGGCAGTCGGCGTGGGCGAGGGCCTTTCCATCGGGCAGAAACAAGCGATGCGAACCGCAGAAGAGTTCGTGTGCTTCCAGATCGGGCTTTCGGCCCCAAAGGACCGCAGCTTCGCTGTTGTAACCGACTAGCCGACCGTCGCGATCGCAAAGGTAGACGGCGCCTGGGATCGCGTCGAAAGCAGCCGGTCCGGCGGCCAAAAATGCTTGATATTCCGTTAATTTACGCGCGGAAAGAGGGAATTCTTCCACATTTGACATCTGTATTTCCCTTTGGACGGTCGGCACGGCTTGCCAGCAGGTGACGACGGTCCGGGTGCGAAAGTATCGGATGAGGCACAAAGCTCCGCCAAAAGCCTCTAACGCGAAAAATGACCCTGTGTTCCTAGCGTATTCCCCGCGGCGCCGCAGCGGCCGGCGGGCGGCCCCAGCTGGTCCCGGTGGGGTTCACAGACCCAGCCCTCGTCCTCTCACAAGAGGCATAGCGGTTTAGGCATTCCTGGGCCGGGACTAGGAATCGGCGGCGTTGCAACAGGCGCTCGCTCTATCTGGCAAATCAGGCTCAGGAAGCGCCAGAACTCCTGATCGAGGCACTGCAGCAGTTCGAGGCTGCAACAGTCTAGGATCGCACACGCGGCGGTTTCGCTTCTCCTCCGGATGGTTGCGCATGAGATCGCAGGAGAGAGCTGAGGTCCGCTAATGGGATGGTCCCGCCGTGCTCCGGCCCTGCCAGCACGAGAAGCTGGCAAGGGGCGCTCAAGACAAGGAGCACGCCATGTCTCAGAAACTCAACGCAGCGATCGCCGTAATCGGCATCGATATCGGCAAGAACTCGTTCCACATCGTCGGTCATGATCACCGCGGTGTCATCGTGCTGCGGCAGAAGTGGTCACGCGACCAGGTGGAAACGCGGCTCGCCAACCTGCCGCCGTGCTTGATCGGTATGGAGGCCTGCGTCGGCGCCCATCATCTCAGCCGCAAACTTCAAATGCTTGGCCACGACGCCCGCCTGATGCCGGCGAAATACGTGCGCCCGTACTCGAAGGGACAGAAAAATGACTTCCGGGATGCGGAAGCCGTCGCCGAGGCTGTCCAACGCCCGACCATGAAGTTCGTCGCGACCAAGACCGCCGATCAGCTTGACCTTCAGGCACGCACCGCGTCCGCGATCGATTGGTTGGTCAGCGTACCGGCGTCATCAATCAGATCCGCGCGTTCCTGCTGGAGCGGGGCATCGCGTGCGGCAAGGCCTGCATTCCCTGCGGTTCGAGCTGCCGGATATCTTGGCGACACGCACCGATGTGCTCTCGCCTCGCATGTTGCCCATCATCGAGGGTCTGGCGGAAGACTGGCGCCGGCTGGATGAACGGATCGAGGGGCTATCTAGCGAGATCGAAACGCTGGCCCGTCAAGATAAGGCTTGCGAGCGACTGATGACGGTGCCCGGCATTGGCCCGATCATTTCGAGCGCAATGGTAGCTGCGATTGGCACTGGAGACGTGTTCTCGAAAGGCCGCGACTTCGGCGCCTGGCTTGGACTGGTGCCGAAGCAGATATCGACCGGCGATCGCACGATCCTCGGCAGCACATCGAGGCGCGGCAATCGCTACCTGCGCGCGCTGTTCGTGCAAGCCGCATGGGTTGTGCTGGTCAAGGTCAAGTGTTGGGAGCGCGCTATGGCCTCAACTCTTAAATCGAAGCCGCCAAGAAGCGATTGCACCACAACGTGCTGGCGATTGCGCTCGCCAACAAGCTCGCGCGGATCGCCTGGACGGTCCTCAACAAGGGACGCGCCTTCGCGTGCGTCAAGACGGAGAAGACGGCGTCCCGACCTGCTTGATCCTCGCGCCGTGCGCGGGGCCGTCAAGGCGCGGCCTGGCGGCAGGAGAGCAAGACGTCAGGACACACGACGGCCGGCCTTGACGATCCCTGCGCGCGGCGCGTCGGCGCGCGCAGGCCGGGACGAAGGAACGACCGCCAGGCACGAACAAAGGAACAGCGCTAAATGAGGAGCCATCGATGACCTAACAACACCCTTACCCGCCGAGGTCTGCGAGAGGATGAAACGACGATGGAGGATCGGTCTTCCCGGCGCATGCGAACACTGGTGACCCAAATGGCCCGTACGAGCCCTGTCCGCTAACCAGATCGCATGTGCGCTGATAACCATGATGGCCCGGAGCACAACACGCTCCAATCAGAGGCCGGATACATTGATGCAAGACCGTATCTACCGGATCGTCGAAATCTTCTTGCACCGCACGGCCGGACCATACATACGGGTTATGAGCGCCGTTTTGGCGGCCAAGCCGCCGCTTCCGGTCTACCCTGAGACCTGCCGGCAAGCTCTGAACATCACGGCAAATAGGAACGATGATTACCGGCGGGCATTCAGGTGCCGAGCGGCCCCAATGGCCTCGGGGCTCGACAAGGATATTAGATGGTGCAATTCGCGCTTCCGCGAAACTCGAAGGTTGGAACCGGAAGGACTTGGCCCAGACCGGAGTCAGCAGCCTTGCGGGAGTTTCGGATTTATCGCTGGAATCCGGACGACGGCAGAAATCCTCGGACCGACACTTACTTTGTCGACGCAACTGATTGCGGCCCGATGGTGCTCGATGGACTGATCTGGATCAAGAACAACATCGATCCCACACTGACTTTCCGTCGATCTTGTCGCGAAGGGATCTGCGGATCCTGCGCGATGAACATCAACGGGCAGAATACGCTCGCCTGTACCAGGGCTATGGATCTGGACGACGATCTGGTGCGGATAAATCCGCTGCCACACCAGCCCGTCATCAAGGACCTAGTACCTGATCTATCGAACTTTTATGCGCAGCTCGCGATTATCGAACCGTGGCTGCAGACCAAGACACCGACGCCGCAAAAGGAATGGCGGCAAAGCCACGAGGACCGGGAGAAGCTGAACGGGCTGTACGAATGCATCCTTTGCGCCTGTTGCTCGACGTCGTGCCCGAGCTACTGGTGGAACAGCGAGCGCTTTTTGGGCCCAGCCGCGCTGCTGCAGGCAGCAAGATGGATCAACGATAGCCGGGACGAAGCGACCGGCGAGCGCCTCGATATTCTGGAGGACCCGTTTCGGCTATACCGCTGCCATATCATTCTGAATTGCGCAAAGGCGTGCCCGAAAGGACTGAATCCATCGCAGGCTATTGCCGAAATAAGACTGAAGCTGCTGGGACGGAAAATATAAGCGGTAGTCCCGCGGTCGGATCGAATGGCTTCCACCAGTTCCGTAGCGACCCCTGATAGAACCGCCTCTCGGTCGCGTTGGTTCAATCGCACGCCCGAGGAGAATCTTCATGCCAAGAATAGGATTTCATGCATCGCATGAGCAGTTTGCCCCCTCTGAACTTCTCAGTCTGGTGCATCAGGTTGAGTCTGCCGGCTTCGATTGTGCAATGTCATCTGACCATTTCCGACCTTGGGGAGGATCGCAGGGGCAATCCGGATTCGCCTGGGCATGGCTCGGGGCTGCGCTCCAAGCAACGACGCTCCCTTTCGGCATCATCTCCGCCCCAGGCTACCGCTATCATCCGGCCATCCTTGCCCAGGCGGCTGCAACCCTGTCTGAGATGTTTCCCGAGCGGTTGTGGCTCGCGCTTGGAAGCGGGCAACGGCTGAATGAAGACATCACTGGCCTGCCTTGGCCGGAGAAAGCCGAGCGGAACGCTCGTATGCGGGAATGTGCTGACATCATCAGGGCATTGTTCCGCGGCGAAACCGTTTCTCATCGCGGGAGGGTCGTCGTTGTCGACGCGCGGCTCTACTCTTTGCCCAAACAGCCGCCTCGGCTGCTTGCAGCAGCAGTGACGGAAGCCACGGCTGAACTCGCCGGAGCGTGGGCGGACGGACTGCTGACGGTGAATGGACCACCCGACCAGGTCAGCAAAGTTATTGAGGCGTTCCATCGCGGAGGCGGGCAGGGAAAGCCGCTGTTGATGCAGGTCGGCTTGAACTGGTCCAGAACCGAGCAGGATGCGCTTCGAGGAGCGTACGAGCAGTGGCACTACAACGTACTCGGTGGCGAGGTGAATTGGGAGTTGCGGTCCCCGCAGGATTTCGAAACCGCAACGAGGTTCGTTCGTCCGGAAGACATGCGACAATCGCTGTTGATCTCGGCTGACCTGAGCAGGCACGCAGCATGGCTGCAGGAATACGTCGAGCTTGGCTTCGACGAACTGTACCTGCATCAGGTCGGCGTCAACCAAAGCGAGTTCATCGAAGCATTCGGCCAAGAAGTGCTGCCGTCCCTGAGATCGTAGAAAGCCAAGCTGCTGGAAACGGCCGCTCGCATTCAGCGGGCATATCGTTCAGCGATGCTGGCGTACCGCCGAGATCGATTGAGGACCAGTGTCATGCAACGGTGTTGAGGGATAGGCGGGTCAGTCATTGCACAGGTCTGATCGGACGACGCCTGTACTCGTCTATTGCGACATTTGAAAGCAGCAGCCTGCGCTTCTCGCCGCGCCTCATCATGCCGATTATAGTATCTGACAGGATTCGCGAAGTGTCGATTGGTTCACCCAGTTCACCTGTCCTTTCGAGGACATTCCAAGCAATGGTGAAGGATTGCTCAAAAAGTTCGTTGTCACTCATCCGGCGAAAACGACAGCGAATCTAAAATGTTCCTACAAGGAAGTGCCGCCCTGAACCAGCATACCGCCAACGTAAGTTAAGCGCGGGGAACGGGCTTTCACAAGAGCCTGCAACTGGCTCGGGCGATGTGCTCTCCAGACACTAAGGAGCCGGCTTGAAAGGTGAGGTCGTAGATCACCTCCAGGTGTGAAGGTGAGCGGCCAGCCTCAGCGTGGAGCTGCGGTTCGCGCCAGAGAAGCTGAGAACCATAAAGGCCAGTTTGCGCTTCGTCATCATAGGAATTCCGTAGGAACCAGTACGCTTACAGCTCATTCAGTTTGCATGTACTCCTACTACAGGACCAAACGCCGGCCGGCGCCGCGGAAGGCCATGTTGCGGGCGTCGGTCCCGACCAACATTGCTGCCAATCCAGCAAACCATAAGCAGATTACATCGGGGGAAACTCGCCCGAGGGTGGTCATCATCGGTGCGGGATTCGCCGGTCTCGAAACGGCTCGAGCTCTGTCAGGGGCCGAGGTGGACGTGGTCCTGCTCGACAGGAAGAACCATCATTGCTTTCAGCCGCTTCTGTATCAGGTAGCAACCGCCGCACTTTCGCCGGCCGATGTGGCGTGGCCGATTCGGTCCATCGTCTCGGACCAGGACAATGTCATTGTCATTATGGCAGACGTCTGCGCGGTGGATACCACCTCGAAGATCGTCAGGACGAAGGAGGGCGATAGTTTTCATTACGATTATCTCGTGATCGCAACGGGCGCCTACAGCTCTTACTTCAACCATCCCGAATGGGCGCAATATGCGCCGGGGCTCAAGACGATCGAGGATGCCACGCGGATCCGCGCAAAAATTCTGATCGGCTTTGAGCGTGCCGAAAAGGGCACTTCTGAAGCCGAGATCCAGAAGTTCATGACATTCGTCGTGGTCGGAGGTGGTCCAACCGGGGTTGAATTGGCCGGTTCGATTGCGGAGATCGCGCGAAGCGTGCTGGTTCGGGATTTCAGGAGGATCAACCCGCAATCGGCGAGGATTGTGCTGGCCGAGGCCGGCCCTCGTATTCTGTCCACCTTTCCGACCGATCTGTCTGACTACACCGAAAAGACCCTCACGGATGTCGGCGTCGAAGTGATAACGGGACGCGCGGTTACTAGCTGCGACGAGCAGGGCGTCTCGCTCGCTGGCGGCGAGCGGATCGAAACGGCTTGCGTGCTGTGGGCTGCCGGAGTCAAGGCGTCGCCGGCGGCGGAATGGCTGGGCGTTGAAGGCGATCGAGCCGGCAGGGTCCCCGTGAATGAATTCCTTCTGATTCCCGGGTCTTCAAACGTGTTTGTCATCGGAGACACCGCATCAGTTCGCGGCGGGGGCGAGCCTGTGCCCGGCCTGGCGCCCGCGGCAAAGCAAATGGGCCGACATGTCGGAAGGCATATTACCGCCATCGTGGCGGGCGCCAAGCCCCGCCAATCGTTCGTCTATCGCCATCAGGGCGATTTGGCCACAATCGGCCGTAAGGCCGCTGTTGTTGCGTTCAGCAGGACGAAACTAAGGGGCTTTCTTGGATGGCTCGTTTGGAGCGTCGCTCATATCTACTTCTTAATCGGGGCACGAAACCGCGCGGTCGTGGCGATCAACTGGGTTTGGGAATATATCACATTCCAACGCGGAGCTCGCCTGATCAGCTAGTCGGATCGACGAACGGTCTGGCTGTTCGTTCGGCGCAGCTAACATAAAGTCGGATTCCGCCGTTGTGACTTGCCGCTCTCCAACCATGCCGCCCGAGAGAGATCGCGTGCCGCTCGATTGCCGGGTGAGGATTCGCGATGCTTGTAAGCAACGAACCTGCTCCGTTCCACGCCTATGGCAGCACCCAAAGCGCAGACGCTACGATCATGATACCCAGGACCAGGGACAAACCAATTAGCCACCACGCTTGTCCGATCCCCCGCCTTCTTTGTCTATTTTTGGTAGTGCGCGCACGTACCTCTTCGGCGGCTGCTAGTCGAACCTGGACAGTACTGTTCGGATTCCCGCCAGCCTCGTCGTCAGTTCCCAGCGGAGCGGCCGCTGGGTCCCCAGCGTCGACCTTATCACCTGCGTGCCCCTGATCGATTGCAATGCGGAGCTGCTCGGTGGTTTCAATAGGAGCCTTTGCGCTGAACTCAGCAGGTGCCGAGGGAGAAGAGCTCGATGCGCGATTGTTGTAATTGCTGTTACCCATACGTGACAACCAAGGCACGGCGCGAAAGTTTCGGTCGGCCGCATAGTCACAAAGAGGATCATTCATCCGGGCGTGGCAGGACATTTGCAGGCGATCTCTGGTGGACCAAACACGCTGTGGAAAAGGCGACAACGGGGCTGGTAAGCCACCGGTGCCTACTAGGGAAGGCGGCGGTGGTACAAGGGCATCAATTGACGGGCCCCGGCGCTAACTTTCAGCTGCGGCAGGCCGCAAACGTTGCCTCCACTCATTCAAAACCCGAGGAAGCTGGCTGAGCGCGGGCGCCCTTGAAATTCCGGCCGTTCTCCAGCTTGGAGCAATGTGATGCCAGAACCCAGCCAGTTCAGATCAGCTGACGTCGAGCGGTGACTCGCGCTTGCTGTACGCACGCCAATAGGAACGATCGCGCAGATCGTGCTTTGTCGGTTTTCTTGACAGAGGCACCATGGAGCTCGCTGCGGTGATCGTCGGTCTGTTGATGGGCAGCTACTCTTTCGCGGTCGCCCAAAGCTCGAGGGGCGGACGACAGCCGGCGGAGACCAAGGTGACCCGGGCAGTGCGTGGTGTCGCCGGCACGACTGTAGGCGATAAGGCTCAAACCAATCAGTTTGACAGCTGCGAAAACGGCGACACTGGCGCGAGACGACGGAAGCGCCGAGCAAGAGCCCGACTGCGATTTTGGGGGCGAGGGGACCGGCGAAGAGGAAGACAGCAAGAACGAACTAAAGTGCTCGCAGCGAAGAACACGGGGGAGTGCAGATGAATCTATCTCGTGAGGAAGAGAGAGCGGGCACCCGGAAGCTGTTCATGATCAGCTCGGTGATCGCGGGCGTATTGTTCATAGGGCTGTTCGCCTGGTTTGCGGTGCCGCAACTCACCGGCATAACCGATTATTTAGGCCGTCCCCCAACAGGCGCCGACAAGGGAACAGCCAGCACGACGGTGGGCACCGGCGTGCCAACGCAGCGTGAAGCCGAGAGCGCGCATGCAAAGAATGACCCCAGCGGCGCCGAAGACAGCACCGGAGGCCGGGCGCGGAAAATTAAGGAGAGCTCTCAGTCGCTCTCACTCAGCAAAGAGCAGCGCGATGAGCTGCGGACCATATTCTCCGCCGCAAGAGGACCGAAGACAGATCATCCAAACTTCGAGATGATGATCGGAACATCGGTCCCTCGCCAGACCGAACTGGCGGATCTGCCGCCGCAGGCCGCCCAGGTGCTCAACGGTCACGCAGGCAGCCAGTACATGATCGCCGGCAGCAACCTGATTGTCGTTGATCGGAACTCCCGGCGCGTGGCCGCTATTATCGCTGACGTGCAGTAAACTCACCACTGGACGCGGAGTGTGGTCAAGCGGGGTGGTCCGGGACGACAAGCAAAAGGCCGATCATGATGGAGAGCTGAAGGCCGTCTCTATTGGCGGCCTCTTTCATTTCTAGGGATGTCTCGTAGTGGCCCTTCTCGTACCTCGGGCAATGTCCGCTTCTCCGCCGCTGTCGGGGGATAAGCGGACCTCGCGGATTTACGAGTCCACGCACTACGCAAATAGATCAGCTCCGCTCTGTGTTAACTTCACGAACGTTCCGCTCTCGTGCAATTCCAGCCAGCCAAGCGAAAGAGCGAGGTCTAAGCCGGCGCCGTATTCCGCCGGACAGGCGCCATCGCGAAACAGAAAGGGCCCGTTGACTTTTTCGATGTAGATGTGAGCCCTGCACCGGCTCGACGGCGTTTGCGATTTCGAGGATCCGGCGCGCAGCTTTTTCCGGGTCAGCGTAGGGGCGTGCGCTGGCGTATTTCATGCCGCGATCTTGTCTTCCTTATCAGCGCGGCGGGCGACAATCCTGATGGCATTGTCGGGCAAAGGCCGCGGAAGTGCCTTGGCCTCATCCCACGGCGCGCGCATCCAGACGTCGCGCTCCAAAATCGGCGGATTGGATCCAACCAAGAACCTCGCGGCGTGTTTCGCCGCGCCGACGGGTGATCGAACAGGATTAGGGAGCGACTATTTGGCTTTAGGACCAAGAGGCGCTTTGCCCAAAGTCTGGCCCCAAAAACGAAGTCCGGTCGGGTTCTTTGATTGACGGGCTTATCAGGGCAAACCGGAAGCAGCCGAAAATCTTCCGAACGGCGCTTTTTGACCCATACTGGTAGTCTGCCTACAGGCAATGGTATGCCGTCTCATTCCAGATTGGCTTGGCGATGGCCATGAAGCCGCCTTCCTGCGCCCATTTCGGACATGGTGCTATGATTTGCTTTAGGAACGGGTGACGGTTTTGGTCGTTCATTCTGCGCTGCAACACTTCCTGGGTTGTCCGGATTTCTTGCATGCCACCTGGAGTGCGTAGAATGTCCGCAGCTCATCTCAAAACACGGTCGCCTACATCCCACCACGGTAAAGGCCATACGATGGCCGGAGCGCATCCTTACTTAGTGGCCGCGGCCGTCGCCGTCGGAGCTTTGGCCATATCAGCCCTGATAAATCGCTACCTCGCCAAGAAAGCCGAGACCCGCAATCCCCCCTCTGGTCTGTTCCTGGAAGTGAACGGCTTGCGGCTCCACTATGTCGAACGCGGATCAGGCACGCCATTGGTCCTGCTGCACGGCAATGGCAGCATGATCCAAGATTTCGAGTCCAGCGGTCTGATCGATTTAGCCGCCAAGAACCACCGCGTTATTGTTTTCGATCGTCCTGGCTTCGGCCATAGTGAGCGGCCACGCAACGTTGTCTGGACGCCGGCAGCACAGGCTGAGCTGATTAACAGCGCTCTCCGTCGCCTGGGCGTCTCACAAGCAATAGTCTTGGGGCACTCATGGGGTGCTTCTGTCGCGGTCGCATTGGCACTCAAATACCCGAAACTGGTCCAGGGTCTGGTGCTTGCCTCGGGATATTACTATCCGACTTGGCGCGCTGACGTGGTCGCTTTCTCCGTCCCAGCAGTACCTATAGTGGGTGATGTCTTGGGCCATACGCTCGCACCGATTATAGGTCGGGTGATATGGCCACTCTTAGTAGAGGAGATCTTCGACCCGCGGTCCGTACCGAAGAAGTTTGACGCCTTTCCGAAAGAGATGGCCCTCCGTCCTTCTCAGATTCGCGCGTCAGCGGCGGAGTCGGCACTTTTGATTCCGGATGCAGTCCACCTCCGCAATGAATACGCAAAATTGACGATGCCGGTTGTCATCGTCGCTGGTAATGAAGACCGACTTGTTGATATCAATGCGCAATCTACACGGTTGCATCTCGACATTCCCCAAAGCAGTTTTCACCGCGTTCGCGGAGCAGGTCACATGGTCCATCAGACTGCGACCCGGGTCGTGTCTGCGATCAACGAAGTGGCAAACGACGTGAACAGTATTAAGCTTCAACGAGGCTTATCGCGCGAAATGCAGTCTAATGACCCGGTAAACGTAGACGGGATTCCTGGTTAAGTAGAGGTCACCCGTCGGCCAATTTCTGGTGCACACATTTTTCCATCAAGTTTCCGCTTATGGTCTTGGCTGTGTCAGGGCCCCAAGCCGACTAACTTCGTCGCCGTCTCATACTGAGGAAAGTCCGGACTTCGCATCAGTGATCCTTCGAGAGCAGCTTGTGACCCCCAAGCGGACTTACGGCGTTAATGTTTGCCCATAAACGTAAGGACAGCCTGATCGTACGCGTCAGGAGCTTCTGCAGGCACGGTGTGCGAAGTTCCGGCAATGATGATCCTCTCGCGGTTTGGTAGGCAGGTCTCTAGCTGGTCGACAATTCGATAGAAGAATTTGGGACTTCGCTCGCCACAGAAGCGTTGGCGCACCGATCGACTTGGCCATTTCGCATGTGAACACTGGCCTCGGGCGACAGGCAGGCAAAACTACGAGGTGCGGTACGAGGCGAAGAAGACGGGAAGGTCGGCGTTTGCGGTGAAGAAGGCCGTCAAGAAAGTCGGCACCAGCCGCAAGCGGATCGAGCGCGGGCTCGGACTCTAGAAGGCTAGGCGTCCTGCGGCCCGCTAGGAAGGTAGGAACGATAGCTGAAGGCCGAAATTGATCCTCAAGAGTGCGCGAGGATCATGACATGTCTTCGATTTCGTACGTTGAACGGAAACTTCCCGCCATTTTGATGCTGCTCACGCTCTTTCCGGGCAAGCTGGCGGCGCAAGGACAGCCTGTCGAAACCGCCTCTCACCTGCCGGTGGCGTTGTGGTTCATCGGAGCGGCTGTTCTGGGCTTGGCGTTGGCCTACGGCATCATGCGGAACAGGCGTAGAACGCGCGCCGAAAAGCAGATCACCGAAGAGGCAACAAAAGACCTCTACGCGCGGGAGAAACGCAACTCCTGAGTTCAGGAGGCTCTGAGACGTTGTTTTGCCGATAGGCTCATTTATCTGGCTGAGAAGGACGCCGCTTGAATTGCCTCGGCGCATGGCTCGCGCGGGGCCATTTTTATGGCCCAACTACTTGTGAGAAGAATTTGCCTCCAACCTTTTCTCCTTCGCCAAATAGCTATGCAGCTGATGCGGTCAGAAGCGACCACCACTGGCGGCGAATCTCATGCGCCGCTAGTGGCCCATGCGAGCGTTAGGAAAGCTCGGCCGTACGTCGGCGCCGCGTTTTCCGCAAACCTGGCAAACGAACAACTGTTCAATGTCGGACAGCCTGAGGTTAGCCGGCCAGCAGTCAGCATCCATCAGGGCCGAGTGGCCGCATTTGTAGTCTGAGCAAAAGATAACGATGGGGCGAGCGCCAGATTCGCGCATTTCGCCGAAGGAGATTTCTGTGGCCGAGCCATGCCTCAACTCAGGCGAACCCTGCCCGGCGGGAAGCCTGGTCAGACGGCTCCGACGAGAGCTCGCCGCGCGCCGGGACCGTTCCTCAGCACGATGCAGGGCTTCTGCAGAGCCATCCCGACGGAGCCTATGAAATCTAGGCGGCCTTGCGCTGCTCGACCGCGAGATAATCTTGCGTCACCTTGCCCACATTGGCATCGAGCCAGGCTGCCATCCGCTCTTTTTCCTGGAGGTTCGCTTCTAGGAGGGGACGTGCACTCTCCTGGCTCGCCGGGCTGCACAACGTCAGCAACGATTTGTAAGCAGCGATTTCAAAATGCTCGAAGGCGTCGTTTGCGAAGGTGTTTTTCAGGATCTCGTCACCGGCCATCGCATTGGCCATGGCTGTCGTGTTGGCCATCACCGATGAGGTAGTATCCTTTATCGTTGAAGACGTCTCACCGCACGCTTCGAGGCATTGCTCCAGTCTCTTGAGCTGCTCGTTAGTCTCGGCCAGATGATCTCTCACTTTGGCTTGTACGTCCGGATATTCATCCAGGCGCTCAAACTGCCTTTCCATAAGTTCTCGGGCTTGCACCTCCATCGCATGAGCGTTGCGGAGGCCTACTACAAAAACATCTCGTGCTGTCATTGTCATTATGCATCTCCCGTTCGGTGTTGAACCTCAAACTGGATTTGCGTAACTAGGTTCCTAACGGGATAACCAGCTCTTCGCGTGTGGTAGGCGGGGCGGTCACATCGCGCTATGCCCGGGGGCCGCACTGTGTGCGACATTTTCGATCAGGAACGCTTGGCCGACGACTAGCTTCTGTTGAGAGGACGGCAGCAAGAAGATGGCAACACATCAAGGATGAAATGTCCAGTGTGTCACGTTGCCCGATGATGACCGACTGACAGGCCGTGGAAATAGAATATTGCCCGCTGTGCCGGGGGTCTGGCTCGACCGCGGCGAACTAGACAAGATCATTGAACGCAACGCGCAGGAGGCCGAACCGGACGACGAGGGGGGACGATTCCGACGACGAGCCAAGCCTAGGTTCGTTCGAGCGGATGACCAATCAAAACAAGGCGTGGTAGCGCCAGCACCGCTGGGCCTTCCCCGCGGTCGATGCCGAGCAACACGACGCCGACAGGTAGGGCGACGACCCGGCAGAGGATAGCGAGCCGTCCGGCATTGGTGACCACGGAAGCCTCGAGCAAGTTGGCTGGTGCGACAACCAGTTCACGGTGATGGCGTGATGCCGTCCGCACTCTGAACGAACGATCACCTGCATGATGCGTTACCGTAGATGCAGCCAGCAAATAGGGAGGTAACGGGAAATGGACAATCGGGTCATAGCCGGTGTTGTTGCGGCCGTTATCATTGTTCTTGCGCTGCTTGGTTGGACTGGTGGCTGGTTCGGGGGTGAGACACCGGCACCAGCGACGCCACCAGCCGGGCAACAACCATCGAAGTAAAGAGCACGGCGGCCCCGCGTACGTGCGGCAATCCGCCTTTGCAGGGGCAAGTACTGAGGCCAGCAGCTCGGCCCGGCGGTTCACGCTGGCGGGCCTGGCTAGCTAATTAAGCGACTGCGCTGCCAGATAGTTTCCGACCTTTCGAGCTTCTTGCTTCGGAAAGGCAAAACTGAGCCAACCCAGTCCCGGATGCCTAATCACTAGGACGGCCATCCCCGGAGTGATCTCGGGTGGCGGCGCGTACCAACCTGGATCTCGGACAGCTTCAATTCGTTTGCCGATCGGCGCGTCGGCAGACACAGGAGGACTCATGTCCGCTCGGATCCGCGCGAGGTTGGCAATGAGACTGTCAAGCTCGGCCGGCGGACGAGCTCGGGCGGCGGCTCGCGGCAAAGTGTATGAGCCGAGGGCCTCATACTGCGTGTCGGCCCGATAGCCGACATAGCGGCACGTATATAACCGCTTAAGTTTTGAAATAACCTAACAATTGTTCGGGGCACGCTCGGTGCAAAGTGCATATTGCCGCCAATCGCACCAGCGGTGACGAGGACGCGCAGTAAGCGCTCCAAGCCCTTCTTCCAACAGAGAGCAGTTCATGGTCATCAAACGTCGTCGTTTCAAGCAAACTCATTCCCTTGAGGAACGTCTTGCCCAAGATACAGCGCAACTAGTTGAGCAAGCTAAAGTGCTGCCGGACGGTGCCGCGAGGGAGCACATCATTCAGAGGATCCAACAGAACGAGGCTGCCACTCACGTTTGCGAGCTGCTTCGCTCGCCACGACTTCAGCCTGCCAAGTAGGGAGTATTTAGTGGTCAAGTATCAAGCGTACTTTGTAGGTTCGGACGGGCATTTCACGAGCCATCGCGCGTTCTCGTGCTATACGGACGAACAAGCCATCGAGTGGACGAAGCAGCTAATGGATCAGCGGCCGGCGGAGCTTCGGTGCGGCGCACGAGTGGTAAAGCGTCTCTCTCCTCCGATGATAGACGGACCGAACCCTGAGCTCGCATCGGACGGCGCTCCGCCTCCGGTGCTGTAGTTCTTAGGAACCCTGGCGCTGCACGAACGTTGTAAGCGCAATCCCCCAAAGCGGAGCTTCCCATGCGACAACAGCGCACGCAACGATCGCCTGTGGCGGCGCCAGCGACAACGACCAAAGCGCCGACCGACCTTCCGACGAGTGGTTACGCCCTCATCGTGGATGGCCACGCGAAGCGAGAGTTTAAAACCCAAAGTTCTGCTATCCAAGCAGCCAAAGGCTTGAAGACGCGTTTTCCCAACCTTCAGATCAAGGTTTACGATGCGCAAGCAAAACGGGCTGAGCAGATCGAGATCGACCTCGCTCCGGCCTAAAAAGGCAAATCGGCAACCGTAGCCCCATTGGCAGCACGGGACAATACTCGCGCCATTGGATTCCATGACAAGGTTGGCGGTCGAGGCGAGCGGCGTCATTGCGCTGCGCATGACAAAACTCATGCTGGGCGGAAAACGGGCGGCGCGGCGAGAGGCCCGTCTAATGGTGAGCGAAAAGATTGATGCCGCGGCCAAGGCGACCGCGAGCCTGATGGGCGGCGCTTCAGCAGAGCAGATAATCAGTCAATACCAGAGGCTCGTGACCGCCAACGCAAGGCGGCTACGCAAAATGGGGACCGGCGGCACGGCGAAGAAGTCCCGCCGCCGCCGAAAGTAGCGTAACCCCTACCAAGCATGATAGCCAAGAAGAGCTGGCAAGCTTCAGTTCGTGCTTGGAAAGTGATCGGCGTGGTCGGCTACTCCACAACCCGAATTGTGCGGCGCCGCTTCATTCGATCGATGGCGTGGACAACTTCGTCTCGATCGAGAACGGCATTTAGCCGGTGCACCGTTCGCGTGGCATCGCGCGGACCGGGTGCGATGTACTCAGCGAGGATGCACCTGGCGTCCTCCATCGCGTGCAGTACGATGTCCTGATCCGGGGCGTTCATGGTACGCGCCTTATTGAGCGCGGACTCAAATTCAGAAAAACGGACTTATCGCGGGCGAGGGTGCACACTGACTCGTGGTCGAGTTGGCCTCTGGATAGCATCCGAACTCGGCCGGCCGCTTCCATACGGATAGATCGGCGCCCTGGACTCGCGGACTTGGCCGTTGACCATGATCCTCTTGTCCGCCGGCTCGTCTCGGCGGCGATCTCCGTTGCTGAAGCGTCGGTGCGGCGGCTGCGGGGGAGTCCCAATTCCATCTCATGTCAAAGCCCAGTTCTTCGGGCGAGCGCCCGATCTTGGTCCGGTCACGGCGAAGTTCCGTGGCTGGTTGGATGAAGGGATGTGGTGCGCGCGGGTCGAGCTGCCGGCTCGTCCAATCGATCGCCCGGCCGCGGACGACAGCGACGACTTGGTAGAAGACAGGGTCCTTCAGGGTAATCGTCGATGCGGCGAGGGAAGTATAGACCCGAGTAGATGAACCGCGCGGCCGCCGGGCACCTCGGCGCAGAACAGGCCTGTCGCCAAGCAGCAAGCTCCAGCGGCGCCATCAGCCGCTCGAAACCTCGGGAATCGGCGATCGAAGGATGCAATAAGGCGGGCAGGGTGGGGATCATGGCGCCACACCCGAAGCGCCGATGCTGAGTCTGCCTTGTGAGAGGATTTTCACGGCCGCTAGCGCGATAGCGGAGTAGACGTCCTCGTCCTATTCGTTTCATCCCGTAGTTCGCAGCCGACAGGACCAACCGGCAAGTTTACATTCCGGAAGATTTGTCGGGCCGGTACGCACCGCTCGGATCATCGCGGAAACCAACAATGGCGGAGCGATGGTTAAGGCAACAATCCGAGCCCTGGATGCGCTGGTTAGCTTCAAATCGGTGCACGCGAGCCGCGGAAAGGTGGTGCGTGCTGAGCCAATCGTAGCATTGTACGAACAGCGGAAGGTGCACCACGTCGGAAATTTCTCGACGCTAAGTGTTTGAGCGCAGCTCGTGCCATCTGAACACTGTCGACACAGACATCGATGCCATGGACCGCAGCAGCGTGGAGTAGGACCGCTCGAATGAACGAGAAATCGATTGCAAGGGTTGCCGGTCCAGCGCCTTGCGCGGCTCGCTTCCTTCCGAAGGAGAACTCGATCAATCTGTCGCGGGTTATGTCCTTGAGATTCACACGACCGAGCGAAACCTTGACGGCTTTAAGCACCATGGTGACGTTGCCCCCAAGTTTTATCCAATCCTGAGTTCGTTCCGGCCATTGGATTTGCCCGGATGGGCGGTGGCAGCGACGGGAGCTGGCGCGGAGCCCTCGGCATAGCGCAGCGCCGGATCCCGTCGCGGATGGCAGGTGAAGGCGAACTCGGACGGCGTCTTCCATCCGAGCCGCGAGTGTGGGCGTGCATCGTTGTAATCGGCGCGCCAGCACCGGAGCGCGACGCGGGCTTGGCCCAACGAGGTAAAACAGCGTCTCGTTCAACAGTTCATCCCGCAGCCGGCCGTTGAAGCTCTCGATGAAGGCATTCTGCATGGGTTTGCCCGGCGCGATATAGTGCCAGGCGACGCGGCTCTGATCGGCCCATGTCAGGATGGCGTTGCTGGTGAGTTCGGTGCCGTTGTCGCTGACCACCGTCTTGGGCTTGCCGCTCTATCACCAGCCGGTCCAGCTCCCGCGCCACACGGGTGCCGGAGAGCGAGGTATCGGCCACCAGCGCCAGGCACTCGCGGGTGCAATCATCGACCACGGTGAGGATACGGAAGCGGCGGCCGTCAGTGAGCTGATCCGACACGAAATCGAGCGACCAGCGGTCGTTCGGCGCCATCGGTACCGTCATCGGCGCCCGGGTCCCGATCGCCCGCTTGCGGCCGCCACGGCGGCGCACCGCGAGCCTCTCTTCCCGGTACAGCCGGAACAGCTTCTTGTGGTTGACCAGATATCCCTCCCGCTTGAGCAGCACGTGCAGGCGCCGATAACCGAAGCGGCGACGTTCCTGGGCGATTGCCCGCATGCGCTGGCGAAGGCCGGCTTCGTCCGCCCGGGTCGTTTGGTATCTAATGGTCATGCGGCAGCAGCCGATGGTTTTACACGCCCGCCGTTCGCTCATCCCGAAGGCGCCTCGGAGATGGGCGACAGCTTTCCGCTTGGCCGCGGGCGTCACCATTTCTTTCCCACGAGATCCTTCAAGGCAGCATTGTCGAGCATGGCGTCGGCCAAGAGCCGCTTCAGCCGTGTGTTCTCGTCCTCCAGCGTCTTCAGCCGCTTGGCCTCCGACACCTCCATCCCACCGAACTTGGCCTTTCATTTGTAGATGCTGGCGTCGCTGAGGCCATGCTTGCGGCACAGATCGGCAACCGACACGCCGGCCTCATGCTCCTTCAAAATCCCGATGATTCTGCTCTTCCGAAAAGCGGCTGCGCTTCATGCTCTGGTCCTTGTTGTGGGCCAGAACGAACTTCAAACTGGATTAAGCCCGTGGGGCAAGGTCAATGGACTTCGACCGTCGAACGGGCTTGCCAACCTGCGCAAGGTCATCGAGATGCAACGCGATCAGATCGGCGAAGATGCGCGGCTGCTCATGGGCACGGGAGCGTCGAATTGGAACGCCTCGATCAATCGAGCGCTCCGCTTTAAATGCCCACTCTTCGGCATCACGGCGTCGGATAAAGGTGTTCGCGACGTACTGGCGTTTTCTTCTGACCTGAACGCGCCAACTACCAGACTTCAGCTTTGTAAAGGTCGGCATTTGCGTGTGCACTCCGTCGCGAATTCGTGTGCGCTACGTGTGCACCGGGAGATCAAATGCGGTACAAACGTGTGCAATTTTGGCTAGTTTGGAGTGCACACGTGTGCACTTGTTCCTGATCTAGTCCATTGAAGGGATAGGATAAGTAATTGGAATATCAAGAGTATCGCTTTTCTGTGGCTCCGATGATGGATTGGAACGAGAGTTCAGATGTTTCAATCGGTTAGGAGGCGGCGTGTGCACGACGTGTGCACCGGGAGATCAAGAAAAATCTTGCGACAGCCAATATGAGCGGGTCCTCATTGGGCAGGGCATGTGAATTTGGGCGACCTGCGCGACGAAGATTCGCCAGGCCAGGGGGCTAGATGTGTCCGGACGAGCGACCGCTGTTGTCGGAGGCGAAGAGCGTCGCCTCTTTTGCCCAGCTCCGATGGTTCAACTTGAAACAAAGAATCGCGGAAGCGGGAGTTGGTAGCGCTCCACTGACTCGAACTATCGAGGGGTGAGCAACTCATCGCTTAGCACAAGCCGTCGCATCGGAGCGCTCGTGTGATTAAGTCGAGGTTCCCTTCGCTTGGCGAGATGACGGCGGTGTTGGGCTACACTGGTTAAACCTAGACTAACGCTTGTCATCGACCGCCAGGTTCATCGACGGTCCTTTGTCCAAATTATCTCATTCCGACGCACAAAGAAGTGGCTTTTGCATCCCTTTAATCGCCAAATCGACGGGTGAAGCGTTGCTGAGCGGCTCTCGTCGTAACTCAACGCCCATCTCGGGTCGTCGTTCTGAATCAAGCTTAGTTGAATGACGGTGCGGCAGCCGCACGGGCAGATGAAAGCAGCCGACCAGGGCTGCGTAGGCGAACCAATTAGATAGAGCTTGTTCGGCTCTAGTGAGTCAGGCAAATCTTCCACCTCGACCGGTACTACGAACTGTCTCAGTCCGATCCATTGCCGAAGCTTCCGCCAAAGCCAATTCATGCTGCCTCGTTGATCGAACTGAGTTCCGCCCAGTCCAACAACGGTTGGACGTCGCCGCGACCGGCATGACGAGCAAGCATTTGACACATCGGCCCTTCATGCTCGTGCTCGTAGATACCATGACTAAGGCTCATCCGATGAACAGCGAACGATTCATTCGGATCATCTCTGAAAGGATGGAGTCTGGCCAAGAGCTCGCTAATTGCTAGGCTGGCGATGATGCCATTCAATTGGACAACCGCGGGGCGATCTTCGCGCACACCCTTGATATAGCCGTCTTTCAGGAGCGACCGGTAAGTCTCCGGGTCCGTTCTGTATAAACCTGCGGCACGAACCTGTTCCATATTGTAGACGCCGCGGCTGAAAAGACTAGACCCGCCCGGCTGGACGTAGTGCACGCTACCGCAAACCTGGTCGACGCCGCCAAAGCCGTCGGCATCTATCCGAACACCCAAGTCGAAGTACGGTAGCAGGTAGAACGTGCTCAGCTTATTCAGTAGATGTCGCGCATCGACCGTGTCAACGCAACCGAACACGATATCGCATTCGGCAACTGCCTTTACGGCCTGCTCCGTGAAAAGGTTATTCTCCAGCGCGAGTACCTGAGTTCCTAATCCCATCCTCTCCACGGCAGCTTTAGCGACAGAGACCTTGCTCGCGCGCGCCAATGCGTCGCTCATACCGCTATTTAGCACGCGGTTTAGGTTTTTTTCTTCGATATGGTCCGGATCCACGAGTACTAAGGCGCCGACGCAATTGCGCGCGAGTTGCTCGATCACATGGCTTCCAGTCCCTGAGCAACCGACTACGGCAATCTTGAGCTTTCGTAGACTGTCATAAGTACGTGCTCCAAAAGTCTGGGAAATTCGATAACCATAGTCGGGCAGATTATGATTTGACGCGGCTTGATGCCAAAACATCAAATCGTCGCCTACCACGTTGATTGAGGTGAGATCAACGAATTCACCAGCCTCATCGACCGCGCGTCCAAACATGCGTCCATCATCGAGGACGACCGCGCTCGCGTGAGGAAGGCCATCCCCGATCCATGCGTGTATGGAAGGGAAAAGAGCTTTGTCTGACATGTCGTCAACGTCCGAAAACCGATCGTATCCACGATGTCCATGGATCTTGACAATTGCAAGCCGACGCTTGTCTGCCTCATGGATGAGAGGAACGAGGATATCTGTCGGCCAGGTTACTCTATCAGGTGCTCTAACCGTGCAGCATTCATAGGGCACCAAGACTAGTTGCTGAACAAGCAACCGGTGCCGCTGATCGCCCTCGCATCGGCCACAAAGAGCGATCGCTACCGCCTCACAGCCGTCGTCGGGAAACAGGTGGCGCATCAATTCGCCATGCTGCGAGCTGGTCAAGGTCAGGCTGACGAGCATCTTAGTTCAGGCCTTATTCAGTTCACGGGCGAGCCAACTTTCGACGAGAGCAAAATGGGTGGAAATGTTGTCAATGCCTGGTCGCCAGGGGTTAGCGGGCGTGCGATGTCTACTCCAACGCTGCCAAGTCTTACCGTCGAATGGGTCGTCACAAATCGCAGCAATCGCACGGCCATCGTTTCGACAGAGCCTTGGATGGAAGTAGACCATATCGATCTGCGCGTCAGGATAACCAGGTTCGATTCTCACATTTACGTCCACCTTCGATACCTGGTAGCCAGGCGGAATCGGAAGGTCGTAGATGACGACCCGCAGGACGCCGCCCTCCGATACCAGTTCGTATTCTAGGCCGGAGTTTTCGAGCCAAGCCGCATCGTCGGTGGGAAGCGAAAATTGCCGACGCGATGCGAGGCCTTCAGTCTGGTCGAGAGGAAGCGTGACGAAACGCTCGACACCTGGCTTACGAAGATCGACGTGTTGGTCGAGCCCGATTCGGATCGGCTGTCCACCTCCCTGCGTTTTTTCGTAGATGGCAAACTGCTCGGCAGGAGCTTTTCCGGCGAGCTTCAACAGGTCGCGACCGGTGGGCGTGGGATTATTGAGTTCAAATACCGATTTATCGATCTGAACCTTGTAGATCTCTGGCTTTTCCCTTTTAGAATCAGTATCTTGCGCAACTCTCTGGGAGGGGTCGTCTGGTGACATTGCGAAAACTCCGATGGATTGGGGGGCTTCACTGCCGTTTGCGGCTCAGCCTCGGTGTCTCGGACAAGGAAATAATTTTTTGTTGTTCGCGTCCGAGAGGCGAACGCTCGCCCGCATAGTACAAAGACTCATGAGCAAGACGCGACGTGATCCAGACGAGACGGCTACACCAGCGGAGGTTGCAGATGCCCTACGCACGATGACTAGTGCCGATAGGGTGCGGCTTGAGCGATTTGCGCGGTTGCGTTCAGCAGGGCTTCCAGGTTGGGAATGGGAAGATCTCTTGCATGAAGCTATTGATCGAGCGCTGAGTGGATTGCGGAAATGGCCTCGATCGATATCCATGGTTGAGTTTATGTGCGGGACAATACGAAGCATCTCTGGTGATATTTGGCGAGAGGGGAGGCAAAAGGTTAATGTGAGCGTGACGCCGATCGGTCCCGATATGGACTCCGAAATCGATGTACACGATCAGCGTCCCGGTCCCGAAAGGGAGGTAATTGCTCGCAGCATGTTAACAGGCATTTTTCGTGCGTTCGAAGATGATAGTGATGCGCTTGCCGTTCTGAAGGGGTTAGCAGATGCGCTCGGTCCGGAAGAAATCCAAAGGCGCAGCGACATGAATGCAAGACGCTATGCGAGCGCCCAGAAGCGAATACGGAGACGAATCTCCAGGATACTCGAGGAGCAAGGAAATTGAGCGACAACTACGCGCAACTAGATAGGATTTTGTCTGGCGTCGAAGGTAGTGTTGTGGCCGCCAAAGATGCCGAAATCCTGTCGGGAAGAGGGGCGGGCGAGGCTGCTAAGAAGGTCCGTGCTTTGATAGAGACGCGTTTGGCGATCCACCAAGAAAAGCTTGTTACGCCAATACCGTCAAACGCGGGTGATCGCCGTCTGCTCCTCGAGATATTGATGAGAAATACATCAACCATGCCTCGCGAGGTGCGAATGGCGTATGGAGCCGGCAAGAGGTTAAGCAACCAGGAAGTCTCGGTTCTCCTGCGAAAGCTCGTGCAGCGAGGCTTCTTCTCATCTTCGAAGAAGAAGTAATTCTTTCCGACACCGTCGTTCGCAAGGAGCGTGAGCAGTGACTTCCGAGGTCGTCGTGATGAACAGCTTGGCTGTCGCGCTTGCCGCGGACAGTGCAGCGACGGTTACTAACGGCCGAGATAACAAAGTCTACAACTCCGCGAACAAGCTCTTTATGTTGTCCAAGCACCACCCTGTAGGAGTGATGGTGTACAACAACTCCTCGCTACTTGGGATACCGTGGGAAACCATCCTGAAAATGTTCAGGCAGGAACTAGGAACCAAGGAGTACGATCGATTGGAGGAGTACGGTGAGGCGCTGATCGCCTTCCTAGACAAAAATGACTATCTGTTCCCGGAGGAAGCTCAGCATCGCTCCTACATTGGCTTGGTCGAGACCCTCTACGAAGGCATCAACACCGCCATCACGCAACAAATCGAAGAGCATGTGCTTCGAATGCCGCGAGGAGCTTCGTTTAGTGAAGTGGAGCTGACAGAAATTGCGAAGCGCGTGATCTTCGAATCTCTTGAGGAGTGGCGTTCGAAGAAGAATGCTACTTGCTTCTTAGGCGAAGGTGGAGATGTCGGCAGAGTATTGGCTGGAAAGTTATCCGGAGAGATTCAGCAATCCATAGCAAAGGTATTCGGGCAGTTTTCCGCCTCCATCGGCTCCGAGGCAACGAACGCTCTGCGCGAGATCGCGATCTTGCTCGTGTCAAAGGACGACATTTTAATCGAGTCCCACTCTGGTCTCGTCGTCGCCGGATTTGGTCGAAAGGACTACTTCCCGGCAATGCAGATGTACGAGCTGGGAGAAGTTTATTCGGGGCGGCTGAAGCATCGGAAGGCTGCAGTCGAACGTATCAGTGCTGAAACTCCTTCGCTGGTGAAGCCATTTGCGCATTCGGAGATGGTGGACACCTTCTTGCGAGGGGTAAACTCGGTGTTCGAATTGCGTATGATTGAGGAATTTGTGAATCTCGTCGTTCGGCTACCCAATGAGGTGATTGACGCGATCTCCGATCTCTCAGATGAGCAAAAGTCGAAGTGGAAAGACCACATTTTGCCGACGGCGGCCGAGCCAATTGGTGCGTTTGTTCGGGAACTTGAGAAGCAAAGGATTGAACGTCACCGTGGTCCGATCCTTCAGGCGATCATAAATCTGCCGATCGATGAGCTGGCGCACGTGGCTCAATCGCTCGTGAATTTGAATTCTTTCCAAAAGCGAATGTCGCTTGGTCCAGAGACTGTTGGTGGGCCAGTCGATGTAGCGGTGATTTCTAAGGGTGACGGATTTATCTGGATCGAGCGCAAGCACTACTTCAAACCAGAACTCAATCCGCACTACTTCAGCAATTTCCAGAGATCTAAGGAGCAACGGGTCGACGTTTCAGAGGGAGCAACGGATGCCTGATTCGGATGAGAGCGGTAACGGTAAGGTCGCAGCGCAGGTAGAAGCTATAATGGAAAAGATACTGCACGATCACCCCCATTTAAGATCTGCGCGTGAAGCGGCGCGCCGAGATGAGGAGCCTGGTCACGACTTCTCTCACGAGTTCTTGCGGGAATTTCGGAAGCGGTTGCAGAGTTGAAAGGGTCCAGAATGGAAAAGAAAACTTCGCCCAAGCGCGGCCAGGCGTCAGGTTGGAAGTCGAGTGGCGGCGCAGACGTAAAGACGTTTGCGAAGGCAGCCAAGACGTTCAGCGGTAAAGCAACGCTAACGAAGGGTGCCGCGCGCAAAACGCTGATCGATTTGGGGATTAGCACGAAAGCAGGTAAGCTTACGAAGCGGTATCGGTAGAGATCTGTGCACACGTTGGCGACGTCGTTCGTTCTGGGC
Source organism: Bradyrhizobium archetypum (assembly GCF_013114835.1). Classification (GTDB taxonomy): domain Bacteria; phylum Pseudomonadota; class Alphaproteobacteria; order Rhizobiales; family Xanthobacteraceae; genus Bradyrhizobium; species Bradyrhizobium archetypum. The sequence continues at coordinate 583,588 of NZ_JAAVLW010000002.1, forward strand.
TATCACGGTTGCGGCGCTTCCGTGGCGGGTAGATTAGTCGGCGGCACGGACTTCAAGAAGAGTACGAACAAATACGACTGGTTGGGACCCGGGATTTACTTCTGGGAGTCCAATCCAGTCCGGGGGATACAGTTCGCCGAAGAGCTGCGATCTACTAAGCGGGGGCGAAAGAGAATACGCAAACCCGCTGTGGTAGGGGCAGCTATCGATCTCGGGCTTTGCCTTGATCTAACGACGGCTGCGGGTATCGCACAGCTTAAGATAGCCTACAATGAGCTGGTGTCGATATCAAAGAAGGCCAACTTCGCATTGCCTCGCAACCACAGCGATGGGCTACGGCGCAACCTCGACTGCGCTGTAATTGAAATGTTTCATCGCATTCGAAAGGAAAGTGGCGTGGATCCTGTCGATTCGGTTCGAGGCATATTCATTGAAGGTGATCGTGTGTACCCAACGTCAGGGTTTTTCGAGAAGACGCATGTCCAAATCTGTGTTTGCAATCCTGATATGATCAAAGGTGTGTTTCGGGTTCCAGATCGACACCTGAAGGGTTGACGTGTGGTCACCGGCCTTTGGGTTGACCGCAATGAGAGCGGCGGATTTTGTCGCGGGCAGCTTATGGCGCAAACGGACCATCCTTGATCGGCCTCGATCTTCTGGGCTGTAATTAGCTCAAATTGGCTCATGATGGATTGGAGTGAGAGTTCAAGTCTTTCAGTCACATAGAAGGTCGCGTGTGCGCGACGTGTGCACCGGGAGATCAAGGAAAATCCTATGGCAGCCAGCGTTGTCAAGGCGGGCTGAATGGATTGACCGGCGTCGCCGAATGCAGGGAGAGATCGCTCTTTCAAAGATCTCAGTGGGTCCCTCGGAGTTTGCGTTGCTGTTCGACGGAGCCGTTGTCGGCACTTGCTAGCGGCGGGTGTTGATAGCCCGCCATCACGAACGGCAAGCTGCTGGGCTAAAGCTTCGGTTGTCTGCGTTGCAAACGCTATTTGGCCAGTTTCCAGGGTAACAGTGTTTAGCTCGTGTCATGAGATGGTGCGGTAGCTTCTTCGACGGCCGGTTCACGTTTCGTGTGCCAGAGATCGGAAGCTAGCTGAGTGGCCATCTCGCCCCATGCCGAACGCGAAGGCCGCTGCACAGTGACCGCAGGTGGCTGCCGGGCGGAGATAAAGCAAATATGTTCAACGAACCTCCCAAGTTCGATCCACGCGAACGACGTTTTCCTGGTGAAACAGGAGGACCGCGTCCGCTCGCGAGAAGAGCGACCATGCCCCACTGGGCTGCCGTAGCACCTAGTGGGACTGCGTGGTGCTTTCGGCGGCTACGAATTCGACGCTGTGGGCTTGCCCAATGTCTCGTGCGCGAACCGCAGGTGCTACTCTTGGATGAGCCGACCAGCGCGCTGGACATGCATCGCCAGCTTGAAGCGATGCGGCAGGTGCGCAGCCTTGCGCATGACGACGGCATGCTCGTGCTGATCGCGCTGCACCATCTCGACCTCGCGCTGAAATTCGCCGACAAGGTCGCTATCCTTTACAATGGAACGTTGCACGATTTCGGCACGGCGGCTGGCGTCCTGACGCCGGAAAACCTTGCCGCAACCTTTCGCATTAGGGCACGTGTCGAATCCTGCTCGCAGGGCAAGCCACATTTGATCGTCGACGACGCGATCTGACGCCTCACGCGTCGGGGGCTGGCTGGCCTCAGAAGTCCGGTTCATTCCTACTACGGCAGGCCCTCCTTAAAATGTTCATTGGCGCACGTGCAGCGACAGAGGAATCGCGGAGCATTTACGGCGCGCGCTCGCCAGGGAATCTCGCTCGGAATTGGCGGTATCGGGCAACGATAGGATTGTAGTTCCAGAATCCTTGCGCGCTTACGCATTTGCTTACGCGCTAATTAGGTCAGGTTGAGAAGAAGTCCGGGGGTGTCGAAATCCGTTTCGCTACTAATCGACACCGCCCTTTTGATTGCCGCTCCTCCATAATGACGTCAAGCGCGGCGGTGATGCCAGATGCATCGCGAATGGCGATGTGCCCAGCGACATTTCTGAGGAGTTGGCTCATATGGCTAGGAGTTCCCTGTGGAGGATATTGCCGCATTGCGGACGGCTTTGGCGATCACGCGCGCCCGGCGGCTATACTATTTTCACGGAAATAGTATAACGGGGCGATGAAGAATATCGGTAACGCCTCTCCGTTGCGCCCATGGTGGATTGGAGCGAGAGTTTAGGTTTTTCAATAAGGTAGATGGCCGCGTGTGCACGATGTGTGCACCGGGAGATCAAGAAAAATCTCATCACAGCCAACGTGAGCAGACGTTGTGGGTGCACCGCCTCGGTCGTCAGATGAGCACAACCACTTTTTTGAGGGCTGGGAAGTAGGTGAGTGCTGACGATGAGCCTCAGTTGAGGGAGGTGGCAAACGTCATTCCTTCACCGCGCATTCGGACAACTTCGCTGATCCAGCTGAGAACGAACAGCTCTTGTAGTGTGGCTAGGCTAGGTAGCGCTTCCCCGCTACTAACGATCTGATCTTCCCCCGAAAAAAGTGGACAGGTTAAGCAGCTTTTAGCTCCATCTCGATCGGGGCGATATATCCGATTGCGGAATGGAGGCGGGTTCGGTTGTAGAAGCCCTCGATGAAGGCGAAGATATCGCGCTGGGCCTCGGCGCGCGTGGTGTAGTTGCAATGATATGAGCTCTGCCTTCAACGTATGGAAGAAGCTCTCCATCGGGGCATTGTCGTAGCAATCGGCCTTGCGGCTCATCGAAGCGGTTATGCCGGCGCCCGAGAGAGCGTCGCGATAGGCGTGTGAGGCATACTGCACGCCGCGATCGGAGTGGTGGATCAGTCCGGCCTGCGGCCGTTGCTGCTGGATGGCCATCGTCAGCGCCGCGGATGCAAGTTCGACCTGCATATGATCCCGCATGGCCCAGCCAACGATCTTTCGGCTGAAGAGATCCATGACGGCCGCCAGATACAGCCAACCCTCCGCGGTCGGGATGTAGGTGATATCGGCGAGCCAGACCCGGTTCGGGGCTGGGGCCGTGAAGTCGCGTGCGATCAGGTTCGGCGCGATCGGCAGGTCGTGACGGCTATCGGTGGTGCGCACACGGCGCGGCAGTGCCATGATGGCGCGGATACCGTGCCGGCGCATCATCCGCTCGATCCGGCCGCGGCTGGCGCCACGGCCCTGCGTCCGCAGGACGGCATGGACGCGGGGGCTGCCGCAGCGTCCGCTGCTGTCTCGACAGGCCTGCCGGATCGCAGCCAAGAGCGTGGCATTGGATTTTGTCCGCTCGCTCGCTCGGCGCTCGCGCCAGGCATAGTAGCCGGCCGGCGAGACCTCGAGCACGGCGCACATCAATCGTACCGGATAGGCGTCGCGGTGGTCCTCGATGAAGCGGAAGCTCATGTCCGGGTTCCGGCGAAGATCGCGATCGACTTTTTTAAAATGTCGCGCTCCATGCGCAGCCGTTCGGTTCTCCTGGCGCAGCCGGGCGATCTCCGAAGCCTGGTCCGCCGACATTGGCGTCGCCTGCGTGGTGGGGCGCCACGCCGCCGATGCCGGCTCCTGGCGGAACTTGTCGACCCAGCGCCGCAGAGTCGCGCAGGCCGAGCTCCTTGGCCACCGACGTGACCGAACGACGGCTCGACACCACCAGTTCGACGGCTTGACGCTTGTACTCTTCGGTAAACGACCGACGTTGACGTTCCATTCGACACCTCCGGGCTCAATGAGCCTACTACAGGTGTCCACTCATTCGGAGGAGCTTCATAAGCGACTTGGATTGCTCGACCATACGTTTGAAGCAGCCGTTGTGAGGTTTCCTAGCTGCTTCGAAGACATCACTCTTACCTACGCCAAAGCTAGGCTTGCTGGCATTCTCGACTAGAGGATTCAAACCTCGAATACGAGGACCCATTTCGGGGCAACTGGATAAGTGAGGCGCAGTGCAAGGAGAGCTGAAGAACGTTTTGCCCGATCATACGTATCGGTTGAGGCAAGCGTTTCATGCTGCGCTGGGGACGTCTTCCTTGTCCGCTCCCCGCATGACAATCTTCAGCGCATCGTCCGGCAACGGCCGCTGCAGCGCCTTCGCTTCGTCCCACAGCGCCCTCATCCAAACATCACGCTCATGATCGGTTCTCAGGATGACGGGCATGGCCGTCGGATGGATCGGCTCAACGACCGCGTTCGGCGTCGTGGTCAAGAAGCCGTAGAAATTGTGCGGTCCCGGCACCGGCTTCGACTTCGTCCCACGATAGCCCTTGAACTCGGTCCAGATGCCCGCGAAGCAGGTCAGCGGCCGGTCATCGTTGATTGCGAACCAGACCACGTCCTTCTTTTTGGTTTCTGGGTTCGGCTCCGGCGAATACTCAGCGAAGCTGTTGAACGGCACTAGGCAACGGCTTTCCGCCTTCAGCCAACCCCGCCAATGCGGCCTTTGCTGAGGTTATATCTCCAATTGCAATTCGAAGTTGGCGTTCTTACCTCGCTAGCATCGCTCGCGTCCTACTCTCTGGACCGACAGATTACTAGGGTCGCCGTGGCTACTAATGAATTTTTGTAAATCCGCGATGTCCTTGTCGCTCGCGAGCACGAACGCCTTTTCGAATTCCCTCAGAAAACGGGTCTCCATCTGCGACTCGATGATCGCCTTCATTGCATGGAGTAACTGTTCAGAGGTAACAGGATGGTTTCTTAAAGCCTTGTCCTCAGCGCTCACAGGCATGGGAAGTCTCCTCTTGCAAATTATCGCCCGACGCCGCGCAGTTCACGCGCGATATCACCTAGATCGCTGTTCTGTTTGATGACGCGCTGACGCGCGATATGTTCCTCCGCGATTTCAATCTGGCTATTCCGCGCCACGGCTTTACTGGTGTTTTCGGGCGGAAGGGTGAGCACAATAATGACGGAGTGTTTGTCTTCGCGGATACCCGTTGCCGTGATCCCGGCCCTCGCAACTTCGAAGTTCGATCCCAACGGGCTGATCTCAAAAGCTGGATTAATACTGCCCGAGAACCGTGTTACGAACTGAATGTTATCCGAGAGCGCGGGGGGAGTATTGTCTTTGCCGGTCAAATTGCCGGACTGATTCAAGTCTAGGAATGTTCCCGTCATTTCGGCGAGGTTGAGATTTCCTGTGATTGGATAAATGTAATTGGCTGCGTAAACATCCTGCTTTCGGATGTCCCACTTCACGCAGAAATCCTGTTCGTCCTTTTCCACAACAAGCTTTATGAAGTTATCGGATATTCGGAAAGTCCGCGTATTGTGCCGTTCCCGGTTATTCTCTCCCGTCAAGCTAATCCCGAACGTACCGCGCGTAATTGCTTTGCCAACATTGGCGGTGGCCAATAGATTGTTGTTCTCGGTAATGTCGAAGGTGAAGTCGTAAGTGATAAGCGCGCCATCATACCTTTCGATTACCTTTTTCATATCTGGGCCAAGCTTGTCCCTCTGGTCGTACATCTCCTTGAACAAGCCGGGTCGGCGCTGCCCGAAAGGCGGGATATGACCGAGGTTCCGGGCTACTAGCGCGCGGTCGATATAGGTAATGATCGCTTCGCGCATCTCGCATCGGATGCGCCGAACAATGTCCCACGTGTCATACTTTGCGCCCGCAACGTCCTGAGGCAGCGGCCTAATTGAACAGCCGCCGGTTAGCGCAAAAACTAAGAAAGCAAAAAAAAGACGACGCATGGAGGCGTGCCTAAAAGTCTTAATTGGTAATCCGCGCAAAGTACGGAGGACAACCAGTTTACAGAGTGCAACCAGAGAGTCTGTATCCGGACAGCAACAACCACTCGAATTCTCGGATAAGTGCAGTGCTGTGAAGAGCAATCGCAAAGCGTCAAGCCCGCAAATCGATGCCCATGGCTCTTAGCGGAGGTGACGTCCGGTCCGGCCTAAGTCCGCCTCGCGAATAACAGCGGATACCCCCAAAAACCTTTTTGTCTCAACCGCTTGGACAGCATACTTTCGACAGTCAGACGATGTGCTCCCCGCGCGGGCCTGCGCGATTTCCTTGGATACAGAGCGATATCTAGCAACCTCTCTATTCTCGCGGTTGATAGCTGTGTGCGTTTTCATCGGGTTCGCTGCTGCTCAAGTCGCGACCAAGATTGCCGGTGAACACGCTGCGGCACCCGCTTCGCACCAGCGAAACCGGTAGTCCACGCGGCTGCGCCCGCCGGGCGCGGTGCGAGACCGAACGTCAAAAGGGTGTGGCAGCGAAAACGGCCACTTCGCGAACTCGTCAGCGATGGCCGCCCGGACTTCCATCTGGTTGCCTGCTCGTGTCCGCCGGGGACAGAGGGCGCCAACAGTCGCAAACTCGGTCGTCGCTACGGCGCGCTGCAGGTGAACGGTGTGGATGTGTGGGATCGATCTTGGTCCGCGAGGGTTTGGCAGTTCTTTTCACGTGCGGCGCTACGAGCTGTCCAACGCTGCCGCGTCCATGGTGCTGATACAGGCGGGACCACTCTAGCGGTTTGGTCTGAAGCTGTTCAGTGGACAGCGATCTTTGCCGAGCGGCAGGTAGAAGCCGTCCTGCTAAACAGCCCAGCGTTTCTCAACGTTGACGCAAGTGCCGCTCGCGTCTGCTGCGGCAGCACAACCAATTTCATCGGCCGTCATCGTCGGATCACTCGCGTTCTGTCTTCGGCTTGCTCAATATCATCTCTCATCTTAATGTTTCGGATGTTAGGGTCAGGAAACGTCATAACTTGGGGCGTAAGAGAAGAATGCCGATGCAACTAATTGGACTTTCGTCTACTTCGCGGACCGTACTGGAGAAGGAGATACAAGAAGTATTTGAAAGGGACTATGACAAACTCGAGCCCGGGCTTAAGCATGTTGGCTCGTTTATCGCGACGAGCGTAGGGATTATGGACTCATTGGCTCTGGACGACGAGGGGAACCCTGTCATCGTTGAGTTCAAGCGCGAAGGTGGCTCCTCTTATGAAGCTCTGATCCAAGCTATGGACTACGCAGTTTGGTGTAGCGAAAGCTCATCATGGTTGGAAAAGACCGTTCGTACCTTAGGCCACACAAAGCCTATCACCGAAAACATCCGCATCATCGTTGTTGCTGCTGCGTTCGACGAGCGCATAAAGAGAGCTGCTCGTAGTTTAGAATTCGACGTGCAGTTGATCTCATATGCCATGCATGAAGATACCGACAAGACCTTGCTTGTTCCGAGAATTGAGATCGACACGGCTGGTACCCTTTCTACAAAGGAGACGCAGCCACCAAAGAGTAAGGAACAGCATTTAAAGAAGCTCTCGGAACAGCTGGCGAACTTGTACGCTAAGTACGAGGATGCTTTGAAAAAGCTCCCGAATGTCTCGGTGAACTATCAGCCGCAAAACTATATCGGTTTTCAGTACAAGAGACAGAATTTTGTGGCCGTTTTTCCTAAACGGGAGTGGATACGGCTCGACTTCAGGCTGACCTCCGAAGAGGCTCGCACTCCTGGCTTCGTGGAGATGTCGGGAGGCTGGGGTTACTTTCATCTGACGCCCTCAACGTTCGACCAAGCAATGCAAATCACTGATACGGTTTACAAGAAAGTGGCCGAAGGTGGTTGACCACTGATGGACGTCCATTCCAACTGAAGTCAGATCCCCTTATCCCCACGGGTTCAGGCGCGTCCCTCAGCGCTGAGCTGAAGCGGTCTTTCGATAAGTATCTATCATCGCAGGTGTAACGTCATGGGCGTAGCAGAGCGGTGCCGCGCCGCCCGGTCGAGAATAGGCGCTCCGCGAACCGCACGCTCTGCCGTTGCGCATGGTGTCGCCAGGACAAGCGCACGGTCTGCCAGTTGCGTGATATTGGTCCCGACTTGCCTTGATCAGGATCGCAGCTATAGCCGCGGCAGTCAGTACGATCTCGGCCTTGCGCTTGATCTCAGGCGGTGCGGGCTTTTCGGGGGCGTGGGCGGTCGCGACCTTCTCGGGTTGGGCTCTGACGCCGGAGACCGGATTGCTAGTAGCGTTTGAGGTCGCGGCCGCTGCGATAGGAGGTGATGCAGGGCTTGCGAAAGCAACGGGCTTGGCCACGTGAGGCTGCGGCTGCGTGGCCGCCGCAACTGGTGCATTATTCACGGGACTGCTGTGGCGGCCTACAGTGTAAGCCCCTAGCGCCGTGACACTCAGCAGAATGAGCAGCCCTTTTGCCCGCATCGTCGCATTCAATAACAGGCGAGAAGGCAGACGGTGTTGGGTCGCCTCGGACTGTGGACCTGTAACATGCAAGGACTGCCGGACCGCATTCAATACGCCCCGAGGGAGGGCGCGACCTATGAGGCACCGATTGACGTTCTCATTCCTGCGCTGATGCGCCTGCGCAAGTGTGAAGACAGCCTGAAGACCTTAGTGCTCGTCGACTCGTTGCCGGACATCATTCTACCAGCGCTTGCCTGGGCGGCATCAAGCAAGAGGTACATTCCGCCTATCGCGGTCCAAACGTTAGTGAAGTACTGCGGACAGGAGTATCTAAAGCGGTGCCTGGGAAAACAGCGAGCGCGGGAGCTGTCGGAGCGATACGCAAAGGCCGAAATTCTGTCAGGACTGTGAGAGTAAGAATCTTTGTCATCTCACCCACCTTCGCGAACAATCGCAACGCGTCGTTACATGGGGTTTTGCCCGTCCACGTCGACCGATTACCCATGTGTAGATCGCTTGGTTAGACGCCCAGACGGCAAGTTCGTTCTGATCGAAAGCTCGGATCGGCCGGGCGATCCTGAAGCCGAAATTCCATACAGTCTCTCAGCCGTATTTATGTGGCTGAGAGAGTTTTCGTGGCAGATCGAACGCACGGTGATTCACGGACGCGAGAGCACCGCTTGACCGACAAACCTATACGCGACGACCCAAATCGTCTCATGGAGCTGGTAGTCACTCGGCATGTGTGGGGCTGGGGACTATCTCCTGAACAGATGCAAGAGAAGCTTGCCGCTGCGCTCGATGAAGATCGTCGCCACCTTGTTGCCGTCCGTCGAAAGGAAGACGGACGGCTAGCAGTTGAGTTTAGTCCTGAACTGGGCGACGTGGGGCGCGCCTTCATCGAAGCCTCGAAGGCCGCTCCCACCAATCTACCTAGCTGAATACCCAAACGGTACGCTAAAGGTCCTGGTGTAGCCGTCACCTACGTACATCGACATAATTCGAGAGCCCGGCGGAGCGGGGAAAGCAATGCCACCCTCATCCGATATATCGAGAGTTTGACCGTCGAACGAAATTGACGGCATCAGCCGGGACGATTCGTTCGGGAAACAAAACGGGGGAAAGGCGACCAACCTGTTTATAACCTCGATTGTTCGAGCGTCAGGGTCTTCTGCCACTCGGCTCCCATCGAAGGCGCCGCACACTCGCGAGATGTTTTGTCCAACTTCAGATGCATATAGGTAAAGCGATGCAAAAATTCGACGGAGTTCGACACTGAACGAGAACGCTTGGCGCTTTTTATGGATTTCTGGATTCGGCTCAATCGCAGCACCTCTCACCTGGTAGATCGCAAATCCAGGGACTACAAAGGCAACTAACGCGGCTTCAACGTAGTGAATCCGGTTGTGGTTGTGCTTGAGTTTGTTGCATGGGATGGAGACCCTTTTCCGCAGCGCGCTCGCACCCGAAATCTTTATAGGCCGTTTCGGATCGGCGCTAAGGCTCTTCGACGTGCAATCGTCGACATTTTCGACGAACTCTGTCGCTCGATAATACAGATTTCGCGTTGCCTCCATCAGCGCTGTTTGGCGATCACTTGCAGTTTTCGGTGGGACTCCGTTGGGCGAAGGAACTGCGTTGCGCACAGCTTCTATACCCCGGAAGCACGTGTCAAAAGCGGATATGACTTCCGACCATGAATGATTGAACGTGCTTATGGGGTGTGGCAGCTCATCTCGCAGATGGAATTTTTCCTGGTATCGCTTCAATTGGGCAAAACAGGGCGGCTTGAATCCGTTTCCATCAGCGGCGCTTAACGATATTGCTTTCAAAGCCGCTTCTGCCTACCCGACCCGAATCCATTCATCGAGTTCTTCGGGAATGCCCATGTCGGAGGGATTGCCCGCAGAGGGCCAATGGCACGTACCGTTAGCCAGTTCCTCCGCCGCCGAAGCTGGTGAGGCATAGTGCCCTAATGGCTCGCCATCGAACACCAGAGCATAACCTTTTGGTGTCGGTACAATTTGAGCCTGTCCAGCGCGCGTTCTATAGACCCACTTCACCATTTGTAGCTTCCGCACTTAGCCCGAATACGTGTTGAATCGCCCGTGCCTCACGCCGCGAATATACCCGCGCGAAACCTGCGCTTCCATCTCCTGTTCTAGAAATTCATTCGCAATCAACAGCGCCTTCACGGCCTCGCGCGCGTCACCCCCGCAAGCTGCTATTGCCTGATCGGCAGCCGCTTCCAATGCCTGCGCGTTTTTGGTTTGCAGGTTGGGAGCGACAGCTTCAGACATGGGGAAATCCAAACAGCGGGCTAGGAAATGTTCGCATTTCGTTCTAAACGAGTCAAGATTGCCGAAAGGGCTCGAAGGAGGCAGGCGATGACAGATCAGGCGCACCAATCAAGCGTTCAAGCGTGGCGCGAAGCCAGAGACAAGATGCGTCCTGGTTCCAAGGAGTGGAAAGATGCCGATGCCGAGCTAAAGAAAGCTGAGGCAGAGCAGCGGAAATGAAAGGCGAGGCTTAATTGAATTGAGGGGTGACGGTGGAAACTTCAAAATGGATCATGGCGGTTTTGGCCGTGGCGGTCTTCGTTACGCTGGCAAACGCCGCGATGTTGGTTCGCCAGATTGTAGCTCCCGCCCGCCCCGTCTATGTCGCAAAGGAGCTACAAAAAGACCGTGAGTTCAAGAAAGCGGTAGAGAATATCGCGGAAGGTGTAGCTCAGAGTCAGGACTACGTAGATGAAAGTGACGTGACCTCCATCGTTGAGAGATGCAGGGCGATTGTTGGAGGTCACCTAAAATGCAATTAAGCAGCAGCGCTCTGCTGATTCTCATGGCATTTTGCACTGTCGCCTTCGCTGATGACTTAAGCGGTCAGGTGAGCGTCATTGATGGCGACACGCTCGAAATTCACGGCACGCGCATTCGGTTGTGGGGCATCGATGCCCCCGAAAGCTCGCAGCTCTGCCGGGGTGAGGACAGCCTGCCTTATCGTTGCGGAACGAAGGCAGCCAATGAGCTGGACGCCTTCATAGCTCGGCGGCCGGTTAGCTGTACGCCTGTCAGCCTGGACGCCTATGGGCGCACAGTGGCAAAGTGCTCAGTTGATGGCGTCGATTTGGCCGAATGGCTAGTGGACAGTGGGCTTGCGTTTGATTGGCCGAAATACTCTAAGGGGAAGTACGAAAAGGCGCAGCGCAAGGCGAATCATATCGGGCGCGGCGTATGGGCGGGAAGCTACGTTGCTCCTTGGTTCTATAGGGCATGCGTCAATCAGGGCGGAAAGCCGAGCGACTGCTCGGACGACGCCAACGCACACCCATAAAGTGTTGCGGACGAGCAGGGGACCGGTTGACGGGTTTGGACGATAAATTGTCGAGTGAGAGGCTGCGAGGTCGTGTTGAATACTGGAAGCAAATCGCGTCCATACAAATGCACTTCAATGACATGTGCATCCGCACGCGCTGGCTTGGCCTTACCGCCATTGCTACACTGTTCGCGGCTGCGGCAGTAGCAGCAAGAGAGAATACCAAATTTTCGGTTCCCTTTGACCTGATCTCACCTGTCGGTCTGCCAACCATTTTGATGATGGTGAGTTTCGTCCTGTTATTGGCGCTTTGGTTCTTGGATAGGCGCTACTATTACAAAATGCTGATAGCGGCCGTGGATTACGGGGAGCGCTTCGAAAAGCACTGATGCAGGACCTGAATGTAGCGGACGATGGGGTCACGTCTTTCATTAGCGCAAGGATGCCGCGAAGCAGTGCGTCGTTAGTGTCGAGTGGCTTCTACTTCTTAGTTGGGGCCGTCATAACAATGTTTTTAGTCGACTCCTTTCTTCAATGATGCCGCTGCGCTAGCGGAGGGTTGAGAGTAAGTCTTAGGGGGCAATGATGCGGGGCTTCAATCTGATTGGCAAATTGGTTTGCTGGGTGGTTGTATCAGTGCTGCTGCCCGTATTTGCGCATGCGCAGAACCGCCCAACGACAGGCATTATCTACAACACGTCCGAATGGTCCAGCCTACACTACGAGTGTCATCTTCAAACCGATGGCACCTTGAACTGCAATATGACGCAGGCCTCCGTGCGTCGCGAAAGTGGAGGCAAGAAGCTACAGGAAGAGATCGCGAAGTCTGTTGCTCAACTCAAAACGGAGAAGCCATTGAAGGCCGAAGAGTGCGCACAGTGGGAGCAGACCGTTGAGAAGATAAAGAATCCGAAACCCGGCGATGAGGGCTATACCCAGCTCAGCGCCATGGAGCCACCGGCAAAGCAAGACTTGCTTAAGTCGGTCTCCGCAGTGATAGAGTTCTGCAAGAATCCGAGCGAGCAGGCGATGGTGAAGCTGACTACGCTGAACTTCGACAGAGAATCGCGAACCTGTATCGTCGGTACAAACAATTTTGCATTGCAGTTTAAGCGCGTGTCTGGTTCGCAAACGTGGGCCTCTAACAACGGTCCTGATGGCCATTGTGGGGTAGTGACCGTTGCGCGCCTGGAGCCGGACGCGAAGTACCCAACCTTCTACAACTACGTTCAGAAAAAGGTCGTCACTATCCCTTCTGCCAGTATGTTGGGGAACATGAAGTGCTCCGATATGATCGAGCAAGGCGAATATAGGTTCGTTTGGCAATCACGCGACATCTACGCTCGATGCGATTACATAAAGTTTGGGTTCTAGTCGCTGGGTCGCGGGATCTTTTTTGCAGGGAGAAAGAAGAGTGACCTCGCTGACTCGGACCATAGTTGGACTAAGCTTGTCGCTATTAGTTGTCCCTGCGAATGCTGACGACAAGACCACCATCGCCAAAGTCGCGAGCACATGGCGAGCGCAGGACGGTCAGACCGCCGAACAAATCTTCGCCAATGTCTCGAAAGTAGCGCACTTCATCCCGAGAGGGTGGAAGGTTAGCAAGGCGGGCAACCATGACGTGGTGACCTTCTCGTGGGCTAGGCACGCGAGCGATCAAGAAGGCGACGAATATACGATCAGTTTTGAACCGGACCGGGATGGGGCCGTGTGGCTCTACCCGGAATATGCGAGGCCGATGGAATTAGGCTGGCAGGCGTTCGCGCTTTCTCTAATCGACAGTGAAGTTACGGACCAAGAGGAAGGCGTGAACGTTCGCTTTATGCGCGACCTGTCCAACTTTAACTTCGTCACGACTGCGCAAGGGAAGCTTGGCGAGGTGCTCAGGCGCGGCCGATGTAGTGTCACCAATGATCCGGTTCACGTGACCTACGTGCCGTCGAATTTCAAGCAGCCTGAGCTTGGTGACTACTGGCACATTCAGTTGCAGGTGGACTGCGATATTCCCGGTCCCACCTATTTCACCCGTGGTGGGGCGGTTCTCTTCGACAAGCGCGCAAAGGAAGACTGGCGGCCAGCTTCACTCTTTGCGCGTCGCATTGCTGCGTACGCTCCCGGCCATTGGTTTGATAGTGCGGACCCGCAAGAGCAGATGATATTCGACACGGCGAAGAAGGCTCTTGAGCGTGCAGGCACTCCGACCAAGGGGCTACAATCACCTTTTCCGAGATAGGGGGTTGCGCATGCGAGGATGGATTCGGCTCGGGTTAGTGCTGTCGGTCATTTGGGTGCTGGTCGCCTTCTTCTATGTCAGGAACAGCGACATGAAGAGCGCGCAGAATTTCTCAAGCCTTGCATACTCGACGTGTTCCAACGCCAAAGCTGCGGCGAAGAACTTTGACTTGAAGGAGTGCAGCGAGAAGGCCTCGAAAGCCTACCAGAGCATGGACCCTGGCCCGAGCAACGCGCTAGTTGGTGCACTGCTGCCGCTCCCGTTGATGTGGCTCGCAGTGTGGTTGGCGGTTGCCGTGGTCCGATGGGTCATTCGCGGGTTCAAGGCTGCTTAGCCAAACCTCGATTAGAGGGTTAGGCAGCCCGGTAAGTCTTTGAAAACAAATGCTCAAATTGGGTGGGTGACCGTCCGTAGCGCTCCCCCGCTACCGCGTATGACCGATTGTCCTCGCCCAACTACGATCTTTTCGATTTTGTTCGCCTGGCGGTAACAGGTGGAATGAGCCATCCGGTACGTTGAATGAAAAATGCGCCGGCAATGATCGTCTCGTGACTCACTCGCGGAAAGGTGTCTGCTATGTGAGTTGAATCGATCTGAGTGCATCAGAATTGAATCGATGTACGATCACTGTACATTTTGCGAGCGCAAAAATCGTTCATCGCGCGACGATATCAACGTGGAGATAAACTCTCCGTTCGCTTTCACTTTCAAAATTCCATTTCATTGACGATGACGTTGCTGCCGCGCATCATTTGAGCGTCAAATCAGCAAGGCGAGATGGGAATCTCGCCAGAGTTCAACCGAATAACCGATCGCCAGTGTGAAACATAACGGGCCGCAGCACGCAGGTGCTGCGCCGACGGCGGCGCTATGCCGTTCTAAAGCAGGAGTGCAGGATGTCACGAGAAGAAAAGAACGACAGGGCGGGGCTGGATCGCCGCACCTTGTTGCGCGGCGGGGCTGCCGCAGCCTTTGCCGTACCGTTAGGCGTGTTCGGCGCGCAAGCCTTCCCGTTCCGTGCGGCGTCGCCGCGCATCGACTTCTCGCAATTTCTGATCTGCAAGACCGCATCCGACGCGCCGGCGCTGACCGGGGCACCGCGAAAGCTAAAACTGTCGTGGAATGCCGGCGCGGTCTGCCTCGTGCCGGTTCCGGTGGCCATCGACCACGGATTCTTTAAGAAGCACAATCTCGACGTCGAACTAATCAACTACAGTGGCTCGACCGACCAGTTGCTGGAGGCGATCGCGACCGGCAAGAGCGACGCGGGCCTCGGCATGGCGCTGCGCTGGCTGAAGCCGCTGGAGCAGGGATTTGACGTCAAGATCGCGGCTGGAACCCATGGCGGCTGCATGCGGGTGTTGTCGCGCACCAATTCCGATGTCGACAAGCTGGCCGACCTCAAGGGCAAGATCGTCGCGGTCGGCGATCTCGGCGGCCCGGACAAGAATTTCTTCTCGATCCAGCTTGCCAAGCAAGGCATCGATCCCAACAAGGATATCGACTGGCGCGCCTATCCCGGCAATCTGCTGCAGCTTGCGGTCGAAAAGGGCGAGGTTCAGGCGTTCCTGGCGTCCGACCCGATCGCCCATATCTGGCTGAAGGACAGCACCTACAAGGAAGTCGCTTCCAATCTGGACGGTGAATACAAGGACAAGACGTGCTGCATCCTCGGATTGCGCGGCAGCCTGGTTCGCGAAGAACCGCAGGTCGCGCGCGCCATCACGCAGGCGCTGCTCGATGCCGCGATGTACACGGCGCAGAATCCCGATGTCGCTGCGGCCTCCTTCCAGCCTTACGCGCCCAAGGCGGCGAGCTTGCAGGACCTGCAAGCCATGGTGCGCTACCACACCCATCATCACCATCCCGTCGGCGAAGTGTTGAAGCGGGAACTGAAGGCCTACGCGGACGATCTCAAAAGCGTTTCGGTGTTCAAGGCCAGCACCGATACGGCAAAATTTGCGGAGCGGATCTATGTCGACGTATTCGGCGTCTAAAACGGTCGCTCTGAAGCAATCGGCGGAGGAGGGTGCCGCACTTTCGGGGCGGCCGCCCTCGCTGGCGGTCTCCCTTCCGTCAGGCGGGACCGGCGTGTTCGCAAGCCTGGCGTGGGTCGGTTTCGGTATATCGTGCCTTTGGTGGCCGGATATCGGCGACTGGCCGCGCACCCATCAGCTCGCGGCGGCTGCCCTCGTCATCGCAGGGGCCATTTTCCTGGCGAGCGTGGCGGGCAACCGGCTCGGGCGTTTCAATGCCGGCCTGCAGCGGCGTGCGCCGTGGCTGCTGGCATCGGCATTGTTCCTGACGTTGTGGGAGGTCGCGACCGCAAAATTCGCGTGGTTGCCGCTGCCGTTCTTCCCGCCGCCGCAGTCGATCATCGAGGTTTACACCGATGATCTGCCAAAATTGCTGGACAGCATCCTTGCTTCCGTAAAACTCCAGCTTGGCGGATATCTCATCGGCGCCACCGTCGGCTTCCTGACTGGCGTCTCGATCGGCTGGTCGCGCAGCGTGGGTTACTGGGTGCATCCTGTGCTGCGGTTCATAGGCCCGCTGCCGGCGACGGCATGGTTGCCGATCGCGTTCTTCACCTTCCCGTCGAGCTGGAGCGCCTCTACGTTCCTGATTGCGCTCGCGACCGGCTTTCCGGTCACGGTGCTGACCTGGTCCGGGGTCGCGAGCGTCAGCAATGCCTATTACGACGTGGCGCGGACGCTCGGCGCAAAGCCGTTCTTCCTGGTGCGGAAGGTCGCCATTCCCGCCGCATTGCCGCACGTATTCGTCGGCCTGTTCATGGGCCTCGGCTCGTCGTTCGCGGTATTGGTGGTCGCCGAAATGATCGGCGTCAAGGCCGGGCTCGGGTGGTATCTGCAATGGGCGCAGGGCTGGGCGGCATACGCCAACATGTATGCCGCATTGATCGTGATGTCGCTACTCTGCTCCGGCGCGATCACGCTGCTGTTCCGGACGCGCGACCGCCTGCTGATCTGGCAGAAGGGAGTCGTCAAATGGTAGCGCATGCCCTTGCCGAAGCGGTTGCTTATCCCGCCGTCGGTGCTTCGCTCGATGTCGAACGCATCAGCCACGCCTTCGACATCGACGGCAATGCCTTGCCGGTGCTCGAAGACGTCAGTTTCAGCGTCAAGCCCGGCGAGTTCATCGCGTTACTCGGCCCATCCGGCTGCGGCAAGTCGACCTTGCTGAGGCTGGTCGCGGGGCTCGGAGCGCCGCGCTCCGGCGTGCTCCGCGAGGATGGCGATCCCGTCACCGGACCGTTTCCGTCCCGCGTCGTAGTGTTTCAGGACCCAACGCTGTTTCCGTGGCGAACGGTCTGGAACAACGTCGCACTCGGGCTGGAGGCGCAGGGCATCCTGGAGAGCCAGCGTCAACGTGTCGATGCCGCACTCGACCTAGTCGGCCTGTCGCAGTTTCGCAATGCCTATCCGCACCTATTGTCCGGCGGCATGGCGCAACGCGTCGCGCTGGCGCGGGCGCTGGTGAACGACCCAAAGATCCTCATCCTCGATGAGCCGCTCGGCAAGTTGGATTCGCTGACCCGGATCACGATGCAGGCCGAGATCGTGGCGCTGTGGCAGCGCAAGGGATTTACGACGCTATTGGTGACGCATGACGTCGAGGAGGCCCTGTTCCTCGCCAACCGTGTCATCGTGTTCAGCAATCGCCCGGCGCGCATCAAGGCCGACATCGCGGTCGACCGTCCCTATCCCCGGCACCGCGGCGATCCAAAACTGGCGGAGTTGCGGCGTAACATCCTTGGTCTGCTTGGATTGGACGCGACATGGTGAGCGTGAACAGCAGTTCGGTACGAAGAGAGTCTGCGGTAGTTGCTGCATCCGTGCCGTACGATTGCGCGCGGGCGTTGGCATCCGAGTTTGCGGCGCGCGCGGCGCAGCATGATCGCGACGCCAGCTTTCCGCACGAAAATTTCAGGGAGCTTGCGGAGGCGGGACTGTTGGCGCTGACCGTACCGGCGGCGCTGGGCGGCCACGGCGCGGGCGCACTCGACACGGCGCGCATCCTCGGCATCTTCGGCAAGGCCGATCCATCGACGGCGCTGGTGCTGTCATGCATTACATCCAGCATCTGGTGATGGCGCGCAGTACGCGCTGGCCGGAGCGTCTGTCGCGCAAACTGGCGCGGGAGGCGGTCGACGGCGTGGCGCTGATCAATGCGCTGCGGGTCGAGCCTGATCTCGGTTCTCCCGCGCGCGGCGGCCTGCCGGCGACAACAGCGCGGCGGACTGAGACGGGATGGCGGCTCTCTGGCCGAAAGATCTATTCAACGGGCGCGCCGATCCTGAAATGGTATGCGGTGTGGGCAAAGACCGACGAGCCGGAGACGCGGGTCGGGCTGTTCCTGGTGCCTGCGGGATTGCCGGGCGCGAAGATCATCGAGACCTGGAATCATCTTGGCCTGCGCGCCAGTGGCAGTCATGACATCGTCTTCGAAGACGTCGTGTTCCCGCTCGACCATGAGATCGATGTTCGTGCGCCCGAAGAATGGCGGGTGCCGGATTTCACCCAGTCCGTGGTGCATGCGATCTTCGTCGCCGCGATCTATGACGGCGTCGCCCGTGCCGCCCGCGACTGGCTGGTCGAATTCCTGAAGAACCGCAAGCCATCCAATCTCGGCGCGTCGCTCGCGACATTGCCGAGAGTGCAGGAGGTCGTCGGCGGTATCGAAGCGCGGCTTGCCGTCAACGCACGGCTGATCGACAGTTTCGCCGGCGATTTCGACGATGGCGTGCTGCTGAGCGCGTCCGAATCCAGCATCGTCAAACTCACCGTCACCCACAATGCGGTCGCCATCATTGAAGACGCGTTGTCGCTGACCAGCAATCACGGCCTGACCCGCGCCAACCCGCTGGAGCGACATTTTCGCGACGTGCTGTGCGGGCTGGTTCACACCCCGCAAGACGATGCCACGCGCGTCAATGCCGGGCGCCTGGCGCTCGGTCTCTGAACAGCAACGAACAATCCCAAAATCTGGAGCACCCCATGTCCGTGGAATTCATCGGATACATCGGCAACAACAATTCGTCCGAAATCATCGTGCGGAGCGGTCCGGTCCTCGACCGCTATCACATCGAGGCCGTGGCGAAGGCGCATGAGAACGCCGGCTTCGATCGCGTCCTTCTGGCATTCCATTCCACCACGCCGGACGGATTGCAGATCGGCCAGCACGTGCTCGGGATTACCGACAGGCTCAATGTCCTGATCGCGCAGCGCCCCGGCTTCACCGCGCCGACGCTGCTCGCCCGGCAGTTCGCGACCGTCGATCAGCTCTCCGGCGGTCGCGTCGCGCTGCACGTCATCACCGGCGGCAACGCGACCGAACTGAAGCAGGACGGCAACGTCATTGACGACAAGGACGAACGCTATGCCCGGACCAGTGAGTTCCTGGATGTGGTCCGCGCCGAATGGAGCAGCGAAAAGCCGTTCTCCTATGAGGGAAAATATTATCAGGTGCAGAACGGATTCTCGCAGCTGAAGCCGTACCGCAGAGAGGGCATTCCGATCTTCGTCGGCGGCGGCTCGGACGCGGCGATCGAGGTGGCGGGCAAGCATGCCGATACGTTCGCGCTGTGGGGCGAATCCTACGCTCAGGTGCGCGATGTGACGTCGCGGGTTCGCGCCGCTGCCGCAAAGCACGGCCGGCCCACGCCGCGCTTCAGCCTCTCGGTACGCCCGATCCTCGCTGACACCGAGGAGAAGGCCTGGGCCAAGGCCGATGAAATCCTGGCGCGCGCCACCGCGCTGCAGGACAAGACCGGCTATCGCAAACCCGCGGATGGCCATGCCACCGCCGGTGCGCGGCGGCTGCTGGCACTGGCCGAGCAGGGCACAAGGATCGACAAGCGGCTATGGACTGAGATCGCAAAGCTCACCGGCGCCAACAGCAACACCACGGCGCTGGTCGGGACGCCCGAGCAGGTCGCCGAAGTGTTCGGCGACTATTACGATCTCGGCATCAGCCATTTCCTGATTCGCGGTTTCGATCCCCTGATCGACGCCATCCACTATGGCCGCGAACTGATTCCGCTGACGCGCCAGCTGATCGCCGCGCGTGGCGTAGCGCGGGAAGTGGCGGCGGAATGATACGCGCTGTTCTCATTGCGGGCCTGCTGCTGGGTGCGATGGCCTCGGCGCAAGCGCAGACCACATTGCGGGTCGGCGATCAAAAGGGCAATTCGCAGGCGGTGATGGAGGCGGCCGGCATGCTGAAGGATGTTCCCTACAAGATCGAGTGGAAGGAATTCCCGGCTGCGGCGCCGCTGCTGGAAGCGTTGAGCGCGGGCGCGATCGAGACCGGCCTGGTCGGCGACGCGCCGTTGACGTTCGCCGCGGCCGCCAACATTCCCGTCAAAGCGATCGCTGCGATCCGGCAGAGTCGCGAGGGTCTCGCGGTGCTGGTCCGGAAGGACTCAGCCGTGCGCGATTTCGAGAGCTTGAGGGGAAAGAAGATCGCGACCGGCCGCGGCTCGATCGGCCATCAGTTGATTCTTGCCGCGCTGGAATCAAAGGGCTGGTCGACGAGCGATGTCCAAATCGTATTCCTCGCGCCGTCCGATGCCAAGGTCGCGTATACGCAAGGCTCCGTCGACGCGTGGTCGACATGGGAGCCCTATGTCAGCCAGGAAGAGGTCCTGTTCCATTCGCGGCGGGTGATAACGGCCGAGGGCCTCACCCCGGGGCTTGGTTTCCAGGTCGCGACGCCGAGTGCGATCCGCGACAAGCGGCCAGAACTGGAAGATTTCATTCGGCGCCTGACGGCGGCGCGGGCGTGGTCGCAAACCAATGTCAGCGCCTATGCCGAGACATGGGGTAGGCTGATGGGCATCCCGCCCGCCGTACCGCTGAACTGGCTGAGCCGCGCGAAAATCCGCGTGGCACCGATCGACGAGAGCGTCGTGGCCGACGAGCAGCAAACGATCGATCTCTATTTCCGCTCCGGCCTGATCAAGCAGAAGCTCAGCGCCGCCGATATCGTCGACCGTTCGTTTTCCGGGCCCATCGGCAAGGGTGCGGGTCTTTAACTCTGCCGGCTTGCTGAACGTCTTGACGCCCGTCGATTTCATCGGCGGGCGTTCTTTGACTCCGAGTGCGCCGGTTCCGCTGCCTAATTCATGATGAACAAATTCACGTGGCGCGAGGTCCAGGAAAAATGCGTCGTTGCCCAATCATGTTTCGACAATAAACGCGTCGTCGCGAGCCAATCCAACAGTGGTGTCATTGCTATTTTTGCAGAACACTCGACACCTTTCGGAAGCAACACCATCATCTCCCGCATCGCATGATCGCGCAGTGTTGCGGCCGTGATCGTTCAGGAGAATGTGATGAAGCGTCGGGATTTTCTTGGGTGGTCGGTTGGCGGGGCGGTTGCCGCGCTGTCGTCACGGGCAGTTGCGCAAGCGCCGGTGAAGGAAATCCGCATCGGCTATCAGAAGACCGGCGTGCTCGTGATCGCCCGACAGCAAGCTATTCTGGAGAAGCGCTTCGCGGAAAAACAAACTTCCATCAAATGGATCGAATTTACGTCAGGCCCGCCGTTGCTGGAGGCAATGAGCACGAACAGTGTCGATCTTGGCGCCGTCGGCGATACGCCGCCGATCTTTGCCCAGGCCGCGAATGCGAACATTGTCTACGTGGCGGGATCGCCGATCACCAACGGGCAGGGCATTCTGGTTTCGGCCAATTCCGGCATTCGCACCATTGCCGACTTGAAAGGAAGGCGCATCGGATTCGCCAAGGGTACCAGCGCGCATAATGTCCTGATCGCGACGCTGGAAAAAGCCGGTCTCACCTACGAGGACATCACGCCGGTCTATCTGTCGCCGCCCGATGCGGGCCCGGCGTTTGCGAACGGCAGCATCGAGGCTTGGGCGATCTGGGATCCATACTTCGCGATCGGCGAGAAGCGGCAGAACGGCCGCATCCTCGTCAACGCTTCCGAGGTCGCGAAGACCAACTCGTTCTATCTCGCCAACCGCGATTTTGCGAACAACAACTTTCAGCACACCCGAGACATCATCGCGGGCCTGGCGGAAGCTGCCCGGTGGGCAGAGGCGCACCGCGATGCGGTGGCCAATGCGCTCGCCGCGGTCACGGGCGTGCCGCTGGAGGTGCAGACCGTCGCCGCCAACCGCTCGTCGTTCGTGATCGGTCCGGTGACCGAGGAGATGATCGGTACTCAGCAAGCCGTCGCTGACCGGTTCTTCAAGCTCGGCCTGATCCCGAAGAAGATCACCATCCGGGACATCGTCTGGCGTAACACGCAGACGTGAGTTTCCAAGAGCAACCCCATTCAACGCGGAGGACGTCATCATGATGCGTTTCATCAAACGCCTGATCGCGAGCGCCATGCTCTCTCTCAGCATCGTCGGCGCCATGGTCGGCGCCAGCTACGGCCAGGACAAGGTCGTGCGCATCGGCTTCCAGAAATACGGCAAGCTCGTTTTGCTCAAGAGCAAGGGCACGCTGGAAGGCAGGCTGAAGGTCGCCGGCTATCAGGTGATATGGACGGAGTTTCCGTCCGGCCCGCCGCTGCTGGAGGCGCTCAATGTCGGTGGCATCGATTTTGGCAATACCGGCGAAGCGCCGCCGATCTTCGCGCAGGCCGCTGGCACCCCGATCCAGTATGTCGCCTACGAGCCCCCGGCGCCCAAGGGTGAAGCCATCCTGGTGCCGAAGGATAGCAAGATCACATCCGTTGCCGAGCTGAAAGGCAAGAAGGTCGCGCTCAACAAAGGCTCCAACGTCCATTATCTCCTGGTGAAGGCGCTGGAGAAGGCCGGCGTCAAATATTCCGAAATAGAGCCGGTGTTTCTCGCTCCGGCCGATGCACGCGCGGCGTTCGAACGCGGCGCGGTGGATGCCTGGGTGATCTGGGATCCGTTCGAGGCTGCCGCCGAAGCCGCCACCGGCGCGCGGACGCTCGCCGACGGTTCGGGCCTCGTGTCGAATTATCAATTCTACTTCGCCTCGAAGAAGTTCCTCGCGGCCGATCCGAAGATCGTCGATCTCGTGCTCGCCCAACTCAGCGAGGTCGATGACTGGGCCAAGGGTGACATCCGCACCGTCGCCGAGCAACTGGCGCCCGCAATCGGTCTCCCGGTCCCGGTCGTCGAGGTCGCGTTGAAGCGGCAGTCCTATGGCATCAAGCCGATCACGGACAGCGTGATCGCCGACCAGCAGCAGGTCGCCGATGCGTTCTTTGCGCTTGGCCTCATTCCCAAGCAGATCAGGATTTCCGACGCGGCGCGGAGGCCGGGCTCATGAGCAATCATTCGTCACTAAACGCTGACATCCTCTGGTTCCTGCCGACCCACGGCGACGGCCGCTATCTAGGTACCACCACCGGCGGACGTGAAGTGAACTTCAATTATCTGCGCCAGATCGCGCAAGCCGCGGACCAGCTCGGCTATTTCGGCGTGCTGCTGCCCACGGGGCGAAGCTGCGAGGATTCCTGGGTGGTGGCGTCAGCCATCGCGCCCTGGACCGAGCGGCTGCGTTATCTCGTGGCGGTGCGGCCCGGCCTGCAATCGCCGAGCGTCGCCGCACGCATGACCGCGACGCTCGACCGCCTGTCGAACGGGCGGCTCCTGGTCAACGTCGTCACCGGCGGCGACCCGGTCGAGAACAAGGGCGACGGGATTTTTCTCGATCACGACGCGCGCTACGCCGTGACGCGTGAGTTCCTCAACGTCTATGGCGACCTGCTGGCCGGCAAGACGGTCAACGTGGAAGGCAAGCACATCCGCATCGAGGATGGCCGCCTGCTGTTTCCGCCGGTGCAGTCGCCGCGTCCGCCGCTCTATTTCGGTGGATCGTCGGACGCCGGCATCGATGTCGCCGTCGATACCGTCGACAAATATCTGACCTGGGGTGAACCGCCGGCGCAGGTGGCCGAGAAGATCAATCGCGTGAAGGCGATTGCGGATACGCGCAGACGGAAACTCTCGTTTGGCATCCGGCTGCATGTGATCGTTCGCGAAACCAATGCGGAAGCCTGGAAGGCCGCGGACGAGCTGATCCAGCATGTCACCGACGAGACCGTCGCTTCGGCGCAAAAAATCTTCTCGCGGATGGATTCGGTCGGCCAGCAGCGCATGGCGCAACTGCATGGCGGTCGCCGCGACAAGCTCGAGATCAGCCCGAACCTCTGGGCCGGAGTCGGACTGGTGCGCGGCGGGGCAGGGACCGCGCTGGTCGGCGATCCCGCCACGGTGGCGGCGCGGATTCGTGAATACCAGGAGGTCGGCATCGATACCTTCATCATATCGGGCTATCCGCACCTAGAAGAGGCTTATCGCTTCGCCGAACTGGTGTTTCCGCTGCTGTCGCTCAAACAGCCGAACAATGTGACGCAGATCCGCGTCAACACCGGACCGTTCGGCGAGGCCATCGCCAACGAACATCGTCCCCCCGTCAAGGCATCGCAATCATGAGTCTGATCGAAAGTCTTCCGCGTGTTCGAAGCCTGCGCATGCCGCGCGCTGATGGGCTCATTGCCTGGATCGTGCCGCTTGTGATCATCCTGATCTGGCAAGTCGCCTGCGTCACCGGCTTCGTTTCGGCGCGGGTGCTGCCGGCGCCAAGCGACGTTGCGCTGGCGGGATGGAAGCTGCTGCTATCCGGCGAACTCGTGCGCAATATCTGGGTAAGCTTCTGGCGCGCCAGCGTCGGCTTCCTGATCGGCGGCAGCATCGGCTTTGCCTTCGGCCTCGCCAACGGCCTGTCGCAGCTTTCCAGCCGACTGACCGATACGACCCTGCAGATGGTGCGCAACATTCCGCATCTGGCGCTGATCCCGCTGGTGATCCTGTGGTTCGGCATCGATGAGTCGGCAAAGCTGTTCCTGGTGGCGCTCGGGGTGTTCTTCCCGATCTACCTCAACACGCTGCATGGCATCCGCACCGTCGATCCGCATCTGATCGAGATGGGGCGTATCTACGGGATGACCGACGGCGAGTTGTTCCGCCGGGTGATTTTTCCGGGCGCGTTGCCGTCGATCTTCGTCGGCCTGCGCTTCGCCCTCGGCATCATGTGGCTGACCTTGATCGTGGCCGAGACCATCGCGGCCTCATCCGGGCTCGGTTACATGGCGATGCAAGCGCGCGAGTTCATGCTGATCGATGTCGTGGTTCTCTCCATCCTGATCTACGCCTTGCTCGGAAAGCTGGCCGACAGCGCCTCGCGTGCGCTGGAGCGGCTGACCCTGTCCTGGCACCCCGCTTTCCAGAAACATTGAGGATTGCAATGCAGGAAGCCCTTCGTTTTCGTCTGTCGGAAGCCGAGCCTTTGGGGCGCGCGGAGATCATCGAACAGGCGCGGTCTAGGCGCCGCGGCCGGAGAATTGCGTCCCGCGGTCTCTCGCTGACCATCCGGGGTTTGCGCAAATCATTCGGCGACAACGAGGTGTTGCGCGGCATCGACCTGCACATTCCGGCAGGCCAGTCCGTCGCCATCGTCGGACGCAGCGGCTGCGGCAAGAGTACGTTGCTGCGATTAATCGCGGGCCTCGAAACCGCAACTGCCGGCAGCATCGATTTCGGCGAAGCGGCGCGAACTGAAGACATCAGGGTCATGTTCCAGGAACCGCGGCTGCTGCCGTGGGCGCGGGTGCTCTCCAATGTCGAAGTCGGCCTCGGCCGCGACCGGGCGTCGCCAGATGCCCAGGCGCGTGCCGAGAGCGCCTTGACGGAGGTCGGTCTTGACGACAAGCGGGCGCAATGGCCGGCGGTGCTTTCCGGCGGACAGAAACAGCGCGTGGCGCTGGCGCGGGCGCTGGTCAGCCACCCCCGCGTGCTGGCTTTCGACGAGCCGCTCGGTGCGCTGGATGCGTTGACGCGCATCTCGATGCAGCGGCTGCTGGAGCGGGTCTGGCATGATCAGGGTTTTACCGCGATCCTGGTGACGCACGACGTGGCGGAGGCGGTTGCACTCGCCGATCGTGTGCTGGTGATCGAGGACGGCCGTATCGCGCACGACATCGACGTCGACATCCCGCGCCCGAGGCGCCGGGGCTCGGCGGAACTCGCCGCGCTGGAAGGCTCAATCCTGAAAAGCCTTCTGCAAGGCACCGAGGACACTTCCGACCTGTGAGGCCGTCATGAACTCCGTTATCCGAGATATCGCGATCAACCGTCACGTTTCATCTGGTGATTTTCGCGGCGCCATGCGCCAGTTGACGGGCGGCGTGAGCGTTATCACGGCCGGGCGGGGCCGTGATATCTCGGGGATGACGGTGACTTCGGTATCGTCGCTGTCGGTCGACCCGCCGGCATTGATCGTCAGCGTCAACCGGAGCGCCTCCTCCTGGCCGCTGCTGAAGCGCTACGGCTTCTTTGGCGTCAACGTCCTGACATCCGATCAGATCGACGTCGCCGAGCGCTTTGCCGGTAAGGACGGGCTCAAGGGTGCCGAGCGCTTTGCCCGCGTCGAATGGACGACGGGGGTCTCGGGCGTGCCGCTATTGACCAGTGCACTGGCCGCGATCGATTGCGAGATCGAGGAAACGATCGAACGGAATTCGCACGCGATCCTGATCGGCCGGGTGTTGGATGTATCGGTTTCGAGACGCACCGCGGCGCTGGCCTATTGGCAGGGGCAATATGTCGCGGTTGACCGCAATGAGGATGCGCTCAGGCTTGCGGAAATCAGTGTTCCGCTCCCGCGCGCCAGAGGCACGGCTTGATGATTGATAATAGTCAGATCGACCCCTAAGGCCAGTGAAGCCTACCTAGAGGCGATCATTTTGACGCTCGGTGCTGGAGTTAGCTCAAACTTGCCATGATGGTTGGGCCGAGAGTTTAAGTTTTCCAATTGGTTAAAGGGCGGCGTGTGCACGATGTGTGCACCGAGAGGTCTAGAAAAAATCTATCGACGGCTAATCTGAGCAATGGCTCCGAGGGGCGATGTGTACTTGAGGTTCAACGCAATCGAATTAGCGAGAGTAGAGCGTCCACATGTGACTGAGGAACTGCCCTCATTTGTCGGCGTGAGTATGGATCCGTCGGGTTGTTTTCAGAGTAAGAGTTAACATTCTTGATGATAGGTTCGAGCGCGCTCGTGGGCAAATACGATAGCGTCGTGGCGTTTGGCCAGAAGCGTGCTCTGGTTGTCTGAACCCTCATCCTGCCGAACGGAAACTCGATCGTAATCGAAAACCTCCCGGCTACCGACGTTGCCGGTTACGTCGGCCTCGAGGATGAGGTTGATTTACATACCTGGCAGATGCTCAAGGGCGTCGCTCTGGCGACACTGATTGGGGTGGGGACGCAACTATCGAGAGCGATCTCGTCAAGGCGCTGCGCCAAGCGCGGTAACGTTAACCTTCTGACTTTTCGAATTAGCTGCAATAGTGATCTCCGTTGAGAAATCTGCGTCTTGCCCCTAACCCACTCGGCCAAGATAGACGCCGGAATTGTCCCATTCACCTGCGCTGGCATGTGCACTCATCAGACGT
Organism: Bradyrhizobium archetypum; assembly: GCF_013114835.1. Taxonomy (GTDB): domain Bacteria; phylum Pseudomonadota; class Alphaproteobacteria; order Rhizobiales; family Xanthobacteraceae; genus Bradyrhizobium; species Bradyrhizobium archetypum. Next base: position 610,810 of record NZ_JAAVLW010000002.1, read on the forward strand.
AGCTTTGATAATTTCCCGCATCACCGTTGATTCTCAATACTAAACGATGGTCTTTGCCCTGTGATGAGATATGACCGCTCCCGTAGATCTTGATAAAACCGTCTGAAACGGATGCAAATTTGATGCAAAGTGGAAACGCGGCCGAATTCCTTAGTCACGGCCTTTGCTGAGCACTTCTTGCGCGTAAAGGCCGTCACACGTCAGTAGAGTTGCGACAGAAGTAAAGGGAAGATTGCGCAATGATGTTTCGCAGAAGCAGTCTCTGTCGGGACCAATCAAAGGCGAGTCGCTTAACTTATTGATTTTCAACGGGGGTGACAAAAATTCCCGAATCGAAGAAGCAAGGAATCTTGAGTCGATTTTAGACAAGTATCAAATTCAAGAGTCGATTGGCCGGACGCGCATGATCTTGCGTTCTCGACTGAGCTCGCCCACTAAATGTCGTAGGTCTGTGCCTCGTTATTATGCCTTGCCCAGCCTTTCGTGGGCCGGCTCCTGAAGCGGGTCTTGGGGCATGTGCAATCTCTTGTCTGATTGCGGTTGCTGGCACAAGGGTTCAGCTCGTTACCGACAGCCTGCGAGGCTCGCTCTTGTCTACGAGGTCGACGTTCATAGCCGCCTCACGATGGTAGTCCGAAGATCGGGAGCTGCTATCTACTAGGGGCGTGCTGCAGGCACAGAGGTTGCAGCGCAGTCATCCCGACCTCGTCCTCGCAGGACGTCGTCCCGGCTTTTCGTCGGATCCGCTGAACTGCTAGTTGATCATGCGGTCGCCTCCTCGCTGGTCCATCGGAACTCACTTCCATCTGCCCAGATTCGATGCATCACGATCGCTAATTTTCGTGCGACTGCCACGACTGCTCGGCGAAGGCCGCGTCGCTTGGCCACCCTTACACCCCAGGCTTTTAATGCGGACCAACGCTGGGTGCGGGTTAGAAGTGCAAGCGCGGCCTGATAAAGTATGGTTCTGAGCATCACATCGCCGCACCTCGAAATAGCGCCATTCCGATCGGTTTCCCCAGATGCGTATTTGCGTGGTGTGAGGCCGAGATGGGCGCCAACGTCGCGGGAGCGTTGAAAGCGATCCGGGTCATCAATGTTGTTAGAAACGTGATTGCCGTCAGTGCACCAACGCCTGGTATCGTCATGAGCCGCTGACATGTCGGTTCGCGGCGTACTATTTCAAGTACCATCTTGTGTAGGACGCCGTACTGTTCACGCAGCGCGGCTCGAGCCACAAGCATTGGGCGCAGCATCGCCGCGAGTCGTGGATGGCCATCTGTGAGTTCATTAGTTTGCTGCTCAAACGTCACTTGAGATATACGACCAGACAGCTTTAGGCCGAAGACGCGCAAGACGCCGCGAATTTCATTCTCGATATCGATCTGCTTGATCAGAAGCGTCTTGCGATTGTTGAGAAGCATTCGTAGCTCTTGGCTCAGGTCACCCTTGATATGGACAACGGTGTACCAGCCGACCCGCATTACCTGTGCAATAGCGCGGGCGTCGTTTCGATCGGTCTTAATCGGCATTGTCTTGGTCACGCCACGCAGCCTTCGGGGATCGATGCAGACTGCGTGTAAACCGGCAGCACGCAGTTCGCTGTACAGCCAACGAGCGAGACCACCTATCTCAATCCCGATCTTGACAATGGGCAATCCGCTTTCGTTGAGCCAGGCAACAATGGCCTCCGGTTCCGAAAGTGCTTTGCCCTCGCGAATGACGACGCCATTCTCGTCCACAACACAGATAGCCGTCTCCTTTAGCGAAACATCCAGACCGACATAGTGCTTCATGTTCCCGCTCCTGCTGCCGCCGGCTCGCCGGCTTCCCTTCCAGGCTGAGCCTTTCGAGCAGCAACCGCAATCACCCCATCTATTAGAAGCTTGTCTGTTTCGGAAACACTGCTTGGGCGCCTTAGTTTGGAGCGCGGGGCTACTTAAGCTCCGCCAAGAACAACAGCGCGGAACGACTGGGCAGGAAGAAATATCCTCCGCCACGAACGGTCACGAAGCTCTCGCCTCCTTCCAGTGCAAGCGAGCCGGCCGAAGTCGGGATCGTGAACCGCGTGGACGCAGCGGTGGGCTTCACCGATACGATTGGATCCGGCTCGTTGGTCAGTCCCGCGAAACCGGCGGCTCCGATCCACGACTGCTGGATGAACTCGAACTGGCGCTCGAGATCGGCGCACAGGCCCACAAACAGAAGCCCTTTTTCATCTCCTTTCTTATACGGTCTGCCGCGCCGCAGCAGACGATGCCGGTTGGTGATGGCCAATTGCGAGTCGTCCCCCGGAGCTAGGCTGCCGCGAGGATTGGCGCGACGGATATGCGCGCCGAACGGACAATGAAGGCCCTGGGGATCGTTAACCCCGAAATCCAGATCGGTATCCGTGCGCATGCGGCTCTTGCGGTGCGGATGCTTGGCATGCGCATGTTCGCGGCCGACTTCACAGGTGGATAGCTCGGCAGCGTGCTCCGCGGGCGTCATCCAGATCGGACGGTCGATCAGTGGTACGCCGTCTTGCCAGCGTCCCATCATTTTGGCTTCGATCCAGTCCGACGTCAGCGCGCCGCCGATCAGGTTTGGCACACGCGCCTCGTCAACCAGATCGTCTGTCAATTTCTTAGCGGCGCGCTTGGCGTACTCATGAAACGCGTCAACGTGCTGCTCGAATTGCCGGATAGCTAGAAACGTGCCGTTTCGCCCGAAGTCGCGCACCTGCGGGCGAGGATCCTGAAACGCCGAGAAACGGCTTTCCGCCGGTGTCGGGACGGAAGCCAGGTGATTGCGGACGTCGCTTTTGCGGGTGACCACCGGCGTGGGCGGGAAGTAGCCCTGGTTGCTCTTGTAGCCGAGAATGAACTCGCCAGGCGCCATGATGTCCCTGGGCTGCGCGCCCCGCGCGAAACGCTCGGTGCCGCGGATGACGGGCTGCGAGATGCCATCGCGGAAGCCGAAGTGTTCGTAGTCGATACCCTTGTCCGTAGGCTGGGTATCAAGTTCGTGGACGATGAAGCTTGCACCGGTCAGCTTGGCACGATGCAGCCCAAGCAGTTTGTCGCACTCGGCCTTGGATTTTCCATATACGAAAAGTGCGACGTGAATGGGCTTTTCGCTCGCGACGTCCGACCAGCGCCACTTCAACGGGTCAGATTCCGAATAATCGCCGAGGATACGCTGTCGCGACGACATTCCGAGATTGAACACAGTGGGAAACGTTGCCATCGTGCCGGGCTCGTCGCCCTCGGGAAAGCCAAGATGGGAGAAGCCGGCCGCCGTGAAGGCGACGCAGGTTGCCGACCGTTCGTCTTCGCCGAACAGCGGTCTGTCGCCGAAAGTGATTTCAAGAAGCCTGTCTTCCGTTTCCAAGGTCCGCAATTCGTGCGGATTGCGCCCATTCGCCAGCGACTTCAGCCAGTCGCGGCAAACCGCGCGATCTGCGGGAAGGCTGATTGCAGCGAACTTCATGAACGGAAGCCGCTTGAAGCCGCGGAACACGAGCGCCTGGACCTCCTGCGTCTCGATCACGGTGTCGGTCCTCGGCATCGAGCCGAAATAGCTGAGCCACGCGCGCGCTTGCGAGTCTGTCGTTGCGCGCGCCAATTCCCACGAGATCACTGCGTTGTCGCGCATCTGATCCGCCGTGAGGTGCGGGAAGTGGTTGAACCAGAACTGCGTCGGTTGTTGCTGGCGGCGTACCCATCGCTTGAACCGGTCGCCGTCCTGCGCGCCGTCGTATATCAGCCAGTTTGTCCGCGGAAAGCCGACGGCGTTGCTCCAGGCCGCGTTCTGGCCGGGGTAGGCCTTGGTGATGAAGTCCTCGAGATAGCTCTCCCAACTGCCGTCGTAGTTGGAAAGGAACACCAGCCGCTGCGAACCCGACGGCCGGAACCAGCGTGCGAAATGTATCGTCCCCATGTTCACGATAAAGCCGGGACGGAAGGCACGCGAGACGACGAGTTCGATTCCCCACAGCGCCATGCCGAGCGTGAACTTGCGGAACGGACCGGGCTTGAGCGGTGACACCGACAGGAAATGGTTTTGCGCGAAGCCGGGATCGTTTTCTCGCCTTGCGACCTCGCCGACCTTGATAAGGTCGGGATCGAAATCCTCCGGCTTGTCGGTGGCTTCGGCCCGGCGCAGCTTTATGGCAAAAGCGCCGACGACGATGCCGGCGAGGGTGGCGGTACCGATCCCTCCCGACACCAGGGCGATCGCGATCTGCCCGGCGGTGATCGGAAGATCCCTCCACGCAAGCGACAGCGTAAATCCGAACCAGTAGAAGCACAGCACGCTCACGATAACCGCCGCCAGCGCCAGAAAGCCATAGAGCGGAAACAGTGTCGGCGAGGAAAGGACGGCACCGAGGCGGCTATCCGGCTCCTTCCAGCAGATGGTCGGCGGCTCCTGACGGCTCGGGATCATCAGCGAGCGACGAAATGCGCTGCCGCGTTCAATCAGCTTCTTTATGTCTTTGCCCGCATCCTTCTCGCCCATTCGGCTCAGTTCGGCATCACCGTGGATGAGGCGTCGAACGAATTGCAGGGCGGCTGCCGCATGGCTGCCGAGGCCAGCGTGAAGCGTGACGAAATAGTCGACGGCATCGCGGCAGAAATTTGCCAGTTCCTCCTGCTGCCGGATGCTGGCGATCGACAGGCCGGGCAGGCCGTAAAAGCACAATCCGGTCGTTCCCCATGGCCGGGCCTGCAGGTCAATCTTGCGGGCCGTCAACAGCTCTCGCAGCGATTGACCGTTGCCCACCGTCGGCTTTGGCACCGCCTCGCCGCTCTCTGCGGCGCTGAAGAGTGGCCGCAGCCATGGACTGGCGGAGGCATCGATCGCATCGATCAGGTCGTCGGGATCACCATCGCCATTGATTTCCAGCAGCAGGTGCGGCGCGGGTGCCGCCGCATCGCCAAGATCGACGGCGTTGAGCGAGGCGAAATGGATGATATTCGTGCCGCGAAGCGCGCTATGGAGATCAGGCGCGCCCGGCTTCATGAGGTTGTGAATCGCGCTCTGCCAGGCTTCGAGGTCGGCTTCTTTTGCGAGCGGGGTCAGCACGGTGACCATGCTCTGGGCTTGCGAGCCAAACGCCGGCTTGAACTCCATGTCGAGCCGCCGGGGAAACACGCCGACCCGGAACATGCGTCCCCACCGCCCCTTGCTGGCGCGCACTCCTTCCCTGGATAGCAACGACTCGAAGATCGCGGTGATCTGGGCCATCGCGAGCGTCTTGCCGAGGCACGCGTGAGCGCCAGATCCGAACACCAATTCGTTGTTTCGGGAACTGTCGTCGCGCATTGCAGACGCCGTTGCCACCAGCAGGATCGATCCGGCCGGAATTCGATGCGAACCCCAGCGGGTCGGGACGGTGCCGTCCTGGACGGCATGGCGCCATTGGCCGGGGTTGAGCGCCGGATTCAATCGCGCGGCCTCGAACAGAAGCTGTTCCAGCCGTTTGCGCGCGGCCTCTTCGCCGCGGCTCGCCTTCCTCGCCGCCGCGACCGCCTCGTCGAATCCACCCCACAATAACTGCTCGATGATGTTGCCGGCTGCCAGCGTCGTGGTCGGGATGAATCCCGTGATCATGCCCACCATGATCGCGCGAATTTCATTGTCCGAGATGCCGGTCTCGACGAGGCGCTGAAGGATCGTCTTGCCCAATCCCTCGGGCGGCACCGGCGGGGCGACCGAAAGCCTCTCCTTGGCGGCGTCGATCACGGAGCGCACGCGCAACGCTCCGGCCAGCCCGAGCTTGCGGGTGGCCGGATTGCCGAACGGATCGGCGAACAGCAACGCTGATATCGCCATCGACCATTCGGCGAAAGCATCGGGATCGTCGATACTCAGCCCGAAATACTCGGCGCAGGTCTCGGCAGCCACACGCGTGATGAGATCCTTCATGACGTCGATGCGCCCCTGGGAGGCATCGATCAGTGTATCGGCGATTTGCCGCGTCCGCTCGACAAGCCAGTCTGCGTCCTGCGGCTCTATCAGGCGGCGAATGAGTTCGTGCTGACAACGCTGCTCCGCACCTTCGAGGCCGAGCACGAATGTTGCCTTTTCTCCGCCAAGCTCCCTCATCTCCTCGCCATAGGGCACGGCGAAGATCTCGGGTTTGGAAAGCACGGCTCGCGCGTCGGCATTGCGGGTGATGATGATGAGGCGGCCGAACTTCGGGAACGGCCAGAATATCCGGAAGAAGGCGAATGCCACCCGCGACGACCACAACCAAAGCCGTCTCAGGACCGGCGACCACCGCCTGTCAGGGCCAAGGTCATTGAAGTCAAAGGCATCTTCCGCAGATGCGTTCTCTTGCTTGGATATCGCCTTGGCCGCGGCAATTTTGTCGAAATATTTAAGCGTCCACCCGGCGAAAAATCCACCTGCCGCCCTCGCGTCCCCCATAACGCCCCCTTGGTTCTGAAATAATCTCAACGTCCTAACGTCGCGAATTGTTGCTCCCGGTGGCCAGACGGGCTTGGCCTGCCGCGACCGAATCGACTGACTCGGCAAATCGCCGGTTCAGCGCGCGATTCTCAAATGGGATCCAGTCAATATATGTGCTCGAAAAGCGGGGCTTGAGGCTCCGAAGCTCTTCAAATGCCGCCACGGCCTGTTGCCGTTCCCTCAGCTTCACGAGGGCATCGATCTTGACCATGTGGGCGTACCAATATTGCTCCCGGCGGACGATGGCGAGGTCCGCATAGGATATCGCTTCGCGGTAATCGCCGAGCAGACTGGACCTCATCGCCAGCTCGCCAAGGACGAAGAAGAGATGCACGTCGAACGGGCTAAGCCGCCTTGCCAGTTGGAGGGGCTCGCCCGCCTGCTCAGGCCTGCCCGCAAGATTCAGGGTGCTGCCGATCTGGGCGTGAGCGATGGCCAAGCTCGGCGTCAGTTCAACCGCCTGGAACAGAAGGTCGAGCGCAGGCTGCATATGCCGTAACCATGTCTCCGCGGTGCCCGCCAACCAGTACGCCCGGCCATCGGAGGGATCGGCGCGCATCGACTGCTGTGCGAGGCGTCGCATTTCCAACACGCGATGCGCCGGCTGTCGTCCGGTCCAGATCGACCAGGCCAGTCCGTGGGTGACATTGATCAAGGCTTCCGCGGAGTGAGGATCGAGCGCCAGGGCTTTGGCGAAAAGCTCCTGCGCCTCATCCGAATCCGCGCGCTGCAGGCGGTAGAGGTGCCATCGGCCCCGCCAGATGAGATCGGTGATATTCGCTCCCGACGGCAACCGGTCCCGCGCGCTCGACTGCTCTCCATGATCGATCTTGGCGCCGAGATGTGCGACCAGCTCCTGCAGGCATTCGTCGAGAGCGGTCGCAATCACCGATCGTACGATCTGCAGTCGCTTGGACCAGACCGCCTGGAGGCGTGCCGCTTCGTAGAGCGTGACGTCGATCAGCGTCAGATCGCTCGAAGTCCGGATGGTCCCGTCGACGAGATATTTGGCGCCCAGCGATCGTGCTTCCTGGGCGGTGATCGTCGAGACGCGTGGACCACCGGAATCGCCGGCGATAACGGCTAGCCAGCGCACGCGCGATAACCGGTTGATCAGCTCCTGCTTGAAGCCCTCTGCGAAATAGGCTTCCTCCGGATTGCCCGTCAGGTTTGAAAAACGCAGGACGGCCAGCGAGGGGCCGTCATTCGGGCCCTGTGCCGACCAGTTAAAGTCGGGCTGGACGATCGCGATGGCATCCGAAGGCTTCGGAGCCGTCTCGCTCCGGGCGTGGCCTGCCTCGGAGCTCGCCAGTCGGATGCGCTGTTCGCGGAGCCAATCCTCGAACGCGTCCTCCCCGGGGATATCGAACCCCTCGAGAAACTCGCCCCGCTGGCCGGAGTCGAGCGTTTCTTCGTCGGGCTTGAGCACGTCGATGCTGATCATGCTGAGGTCGAGCCGCACCCTGTCCCGCTCGCAGACGAGGGGCGCCCAGGAGTGTTGATTGATCCGTCTCCGCAAGTCCGACAGCTCGCGCCGCAAGCTTCCGTTCGCCTCCTTCGGCTCACGGCTGCCCCACAGTTGAGTCTGCAGCCAGCCTCGAGCTCTCTCGCCGTCCTTCGAGACGGCAAGCATGGCAATCAGCGCTGCTCCCTTGCGACTTGGGATCGCAATCCGGCGTCCTTCCGGGTCCATGAGGCTGAACGGACCCAGAAGACGCAGCTTGAATTTCGACGTCAAGGCCAACATTCGCCGATCATCCCCGCCCCGATGATAACGGACTAGACGCAACTTTCACGCTTTTTTTTCAATTCTCGAACGCAGGGGTCGCGTCGCGCGAACAGCCCCGATGCCAGTTTTCACCGCGCACCCAGGGAAGCCACGGGGCTGGATCTGTCGGCTTCCGAGGTGCCCGGGACAGGCTGGACTTGGATCCATCGACCGGCGTTTTGCTGCGCAACCGTATCGGCCACGCAGCAAGCGCGGGACCGTTTCGGCACGTCCCGCCCTGCAATTTGGAAGAAGGGTTCATCAATGCCGGTTCTTTTGGAAGACACGTTCAGGGCCTGGATCGATCACGTGCCGGACGGTGGCCCGAAGCTGATCGTGATCGGCGAGGTGCAGGTGCCGACCGCGGGCTGGCACGTCAGGCTCACGCGCCGCTCGCCGCAAGGAATCGATCCCAACATCCTGATTCTCGACGTCACCTCGGAGAGGCCGCACGACAAGGCCGGCGAGATGGTCACGACGATTCCCCTGAGATACGAGGAGCGCCCTCCCGGGCGCCAGTACAGGCTGGTGATGACCGCCAATGGCGCCGACTCCGTCACGGTCGACGTCGGTCACGCACATTAGGAGGCTACCGATGACAAGGATGGGGTTTCTTGCTGCAGCGCTCGTCACGGTCTCTGCCGCAACCGCGCAAGCTGAAGATGACCGTTGCAAGAACATTCTCGCGAACGGAATTTGGGAATACAGCTTTGGCCAATCCGACGTACAGAACGTCTCGGCGTTCCTAAATTGGTATAAATCAACAAACTCGGGCTCGAACTCGCTTTCAAAGAAACAAACGCTGGACAGTGGGATCGTCTACGACGGCGCCCCCGTCAAGCTCGGCCTGAGCAATGATCGGCAGCAAAATGATCAATTCTTTTCGCAGCTCGATACGCTCAATTCCGGATACAAACAGTACGACTCCTCCGTCATCAATTTCGTCAAGACCGCCAGCCCGGTGATCGCCAAAGCCTGGGCGGATTGCATGAATGCACAAGGAGGCGGTATTCACGCCTCGCTAAAATTTACGGGCGATCCCCGCGACCTCCTCCTCAGCCTCGCCTTTCAGCCCATCGACCAGACGCAGAAAGCCAAGGTGACGCTGGGCGCCGGACAGGGGCTCCAGTGTAAAGTAGGCAATGATCAGACGGTTTCGGTGCCAAGCAACGTGACCACTGTCGTCCGCTGCACGCGCAGTAATGGCAGCGCCGGCACAATCCTCCTGACTTCAAAGACCAAGATCATCCCGGACAATTCGTTGCCGTACAGTGCCATCAGATTTCCGCTCTCTGGCCCGTACGGAACCTGTGCGGTTGTCGAGGAAATCAAGAACGGTCAGGATACCCTTGGTCCACCCGAGTCGATCTCAACGGGCGGCACGGACATAAGCGGCGGAGGGCCGAAGTCGGCTCTTCTGCACCTTGAAGCGCCCGACGGTTACAAACTCGGAAATGTTCAAAAGCATTGTCAGAAGAACGCAGGTGACAACCCCTGCGCCTTCGTCATTCCAACTGCGGAAGCTCCCTGGAGTTGGACGATTCAGGACAAATCGATGGACTGGAATCCGAGCAACAATTCCGATAGCGCGACGGTCTGGGTCACCGGAAGCAAGGCGAAGATCATTGCGGGATTTGAACGGCGATCCAATGGAAGCGTTGCTCTCGCTTACGGCAAGGCATTCTCCGTAGAGTTTCCCAATGTCGCGTTGGACGTCAAATTGCTGTGCCAAGCAGACGGCAGCAGCAGGATCTATTCGCTGAGCGACATGGCGACCAAAGGTGAGCAAGTCTACCTCAGCGGGATTCGCCAAAACTCCACGGGCAGGATCTACGATCTGGTGGTGGCGCCATACGACGTCGGGCCCTGAAGGACGAAGGTGCTTGCTTTCGATCGACAGTCAATGTCGATCGGGTGCAGCACCTCCGCTCCGCCCGGTGAAATTCCATCTGGACAAGAAATCAATATGTCTCGTGGAGGCGGCAATGAAATTCATTCGCAGAATATCGGGCTTTGCGCTGGGATTCCTTCTGCTCTCTTTTTCCCAGTCATTCTCTCAAGACGTCGCCAAGAAGGTTGCAATCGCCGCGCAAGTTTGCGCAGCCAACGCCTGCGGCGATATCGACCCGGCGACCGGACTCATCATCATGGCCCTCGCGCAGATCGCGGTCGAGCTGGGCAAGGATGATCCGTTCGGCAAGAACAACGACCTGGTGAAGGCGATCAACACCATGCTCAACGATCTCAAGCATGGCCCAGGGCCGAATAACGATCTCTTGAAGATCCTCACCAACATCAACAACGACCTTCGCTGCGGGCCGGGACCTAGCAACGACGTGATCAAGTTTCTGAACCAGATTGGAATCAAAATCACCGTAACGGGATGCTGACAAAGGAGGATGCAATGACATCGCTTCGTGTTTCTGGCCTGGCCCTGATCGCCCTCGTTCAACTTGCTGCTCCAGCTGCGTTCGCGGCGGACAAATGCGTCGAAACCGGCGACAGGGGGTACCAGCAAATCAACAGCGTGTACGATCCAAAGCTCGACCTCTTCATGAAGATCAGCGGGGCTCTGAAAGAGAAGGGATTCGATCCCAAAAGATATCCCTACGTAACTCCGCAGGGCGGAGTGGAGCCGGTGGATCTGGTTGATTTGGTGACGAAGCTCGCGATCCAGAAAGCCAGCGGCTACAAGCAGGTCGCGCAGGCCGTAGACGAGTGCAACAAGGGCTTCGCCGTTCCGCAAAAGATCGCCGATGCCGCGGTATTCTTTGCAACAGGCGGATTGTCAGCCGTTCTTCCGGACAGGATGACCCATGTTGACGTTTCCCAATTGCTGTCCGGAACGCCGTTCGGCGGTCCAAACGCCCTGATCCCGAAGTTGCGGGACGACGTGCTGAACGGACTGGGCATCGGCGGGGATGTGGCTTGCATCATCCGCGATCCCAAGAAGATCTTCGGCGGCTGTTAGATGGGAGGCCGAGATGTTGAGGTCCATCGTCCTGTCACTGCTTGCGTCCGTTCTTGCGATTGGATCGGCCAGGGCAGACATGTGCAGCGATGCCGCCGGGCAGCGCGATGCCCTAATCCGCGAGCAATATCAGCACACCATCGACTATTTCATGAAGATCGCGGCCTCGGCCCAGTCCAAGGGCTTCGATCCGCGCAGGTTTCCGCAGGCCGACAATAGCGGGAACATCACGGCGGTCGATCTGATCGACACGATCGAAAGAATTTCGGCCAAACGAGATGAAGGCATCGCGGCCATTTTCCAGGCATTCGAGGAATGCCGGAACAATGTCGCGCCCTATCAAAGGATCGTTGACGTTGGAAGCTATTTCCTGTTCGGCGGCATGCAAGAAGTCATCCCCGAGGGCGCCCGGCAGATTGATGCGGGTCGATTGCTCGCGGGAACGCCATTTGGCGGACCGAATGCGCTGGTACCGCAAGCGCGCGAGTACATCATGGCGCGCCTTGGGATTGGCGGGAGTGCTGCCGATTTCATTCGTAATCCGTTGCAGGTGACCGCGCAGGGACCCATCCGCGCGCCTTGGGTGCCGAGCTTGATGCCCGGCGTTCCGATCGGCGGGCTGAATATCCCGCCGATCGGCCAGTTGCCGCAACTGCCGCCCCTGCCGCAGTTGCCGTCCGCTCCTCCACCGATCGAAATTGGCAAGGTCGGTGGCCACCGAGTCTGCGTCCCCTGGTGTTGAGCCAGGGCATTCCTTCCACACGCCTTGCCCTCCGCATCCAGCTCGTGCCTGCGCCGGGTGTAGCTTGAGAGGTCGAGCGTGGTGGCAGCGTTAAAACCGGTAGCGCGATTTGATTAAGGGCACACATCTGTTGATCGGTGAGAACATGAAAACGCTTACCTGTAGAATTGGTCGACTAGGTCTCGCCGGCTTGATCGCCAGTGCTAGTGCGCTTCTTCCGTATGCCCCTTACTCGCCAATGGGGACAGCTCCAGCCTCCGCGCAGGCGGGCATCTTAACAGTAGGTGCTGCATCGGCGGCACTATCGGCCGCGTTAGACCAATTCAAGGCGGCGATTGCGCAGGCGGGAGATGAACTACGTGGTCTTGGGAATTCGCTTCAGGCAAACGCACAAAACGTCCTTCAAGACATGAACAAGATTATGAAGGACCGGATGGATCAAGCGGTTAGTTCTCTTGATGTTCAGGAGCGTCGAATAGTGGAAGACGCCGAGGCGCTGACACGGCAAGTACAGAAGGCAACGGAAGCTCTGCTAAAAAGAGCCGGAGATGAGGCGCGACAAACAATAGTAGAGGCGGATATTTCCGCATACGACGCTCTTTTCTCCCTCCCGTGCCGGGACTTACGTCCAAGGATCGTTGCGGCATTCCCCGGCGAGATCGTCGCATCTCAGGGCCAACCAGTCATGACGCTGAGAGGCAATTATCTGACACAAGGCAGCACGCTCACCGCGTCAGTGGACGGCAAAGCCGCCAGAATCGTTGAGCGGCTGGATCATTCGATAAAGGTCGAGCTACCTGACACGATCGCTTCTCCAACGCTGAACAGAGTTCGAGCGGCAAGCGTCCAAGTGGCGGGATTGGCCGCGCTTGATCGCACATTGTGGTTCGGCTTGGTGTGTCGTGAGAAATCTGTATCACAGGCTCCCGTTGCTGCGGCAATTACGATCCGACCTCAAATTAAATGGTCAGTATCCGGTAAGATACGTTCTACCCATCTCATCGAAAGCAGTAGAGCCGAGCCGGTTCGTAAGTTTTCTCGCACCGGAAACGACCACTGCGACGACACCTTCGACGTTACGACCTCATACTGCGCCGCTGACGAGAATGCCGTTCGAACCACTGGAACGCTGAGCATAACCAGCGCCAATTGCGGCTCCTCAGCTGGAGCTCCTCAGCCTTCGGGACCACGCTGCGTTTCGGTTCCAGGCCATGTTCAAGGATGCGGTGCCGATCGAGGACCATTCCACACGTGGCTTGGCTGCAAAGGCCGAGGTTGGCTGAACTACGACCTTACGTTGATGGTGACAACGAAGTCTCGCGTGGAAGCGGGCAGTGCCAACATCGAAGTGGCTCCATCTGTCACGGATCGATCGTGGTCATTCTCATTCCCACCGGCGGGAGATCAGGCCCAATATGAATATGAGGCCACAATACAGAAGACCCAGGGTGACGAAGTGCTGAATCGCTGGACCGTTTCAGGAGCCAACCCAAACGCTGGTCCAGTCAAGTCGCGAGTGGCTGATGGGGCGCTCGCAGTCGAGCTGGAGGAGTAGGCCAAGTATGTTGCTAGCGTTCTAAGTTTTTCTCCAATTCCGGCGGAGCAAGAGCATGCGTTCCCTTTTCTTTCCTGTTGTAGTGTCACTGTTGACGTTCTCAAATGTTCAACACGCCTCAGCAAGCTGTCTGGCGGAAGCGGCGGATTTCGCGCAGCGAATTTGCGGAGAAGTGAAAACGCGCGGGAGTTCGAGTCTCGTAAGTGCGAACGGCGAGTTGACGGCTGAGGCGAAGGGACTGATCAAGCAGTTTCTTGGGTCCGCTGGCGGCACGCTCCAAGGGCAGACGGAAATCACTGCCTACGAAAATGTCCTGCGCGAGCAACTCGCCGGCGAATTGGTAAATGTCAGACAATGCGGCATTCAGATGGCCAAGGCGGCGATGGACCAGGTGTGTATCAAGGCTCCAACTTACAAAACCTGCCAGAATCCAGCGTTCGGAATTAAGGGATGGGCCAATCAGATGACGGTTCAAGGGACAAGTGGGTGGCGGGGCGGCGGGTATAACCAAGGGGCCTTTTGCTCGGAGTTCACAAACGGCGTGATCGCGAGCCGAGGTCTGGGCAACCAACCTCATCTGGTTGATGACGTAAGATCGAGAGAGGAGTCACGCCGCACGGGCTTCATGAATTCGGTGGCCGAATACAATTACCATTGCTCGATCACATTGCACTGGAGTCCGGTTTATAACGACAAAGCCGATCCAGTTTGCGGATCGGAATAGGAGTACGCTGTCAGGGAGCGAGCTCCCTTCATCCTCTGCACACTGTCTCTACATCTGGGGAGGCATGCCGATGCGTTCGCTTTCTATCTGGGCGGTTCTAAGGTCTTGACGAACGTTTTAGCCATTAGCAATCGCCTTCCCATTAGGCTGGCCAACATGGCGAAGGTTCGCCGGCCAGCTCGTTGGTCATCAGAATCGGGATCGCTCCTGCCGGGACGAATCCTAGGTCTCGTCATCGTTCCTGCGCTTAGCGCGGGACAGGGATTTCGAATTTCCGGCTTCCCGGATTTTCGCGTGGAATTGGCCTCGTCCGAACCAATCTAGTTGCGGATTATCGTGTTGGCTTGTTACCTGGTCCGGGCGCGCGCACCCTAGCGGTCGCCCGGCCACCACGTTGACGGCGGATCGTTAGCGGGCCGCAGCGCCACGAAATGGCGTCGCTTGTATGAGGATCGCGCTTCAAGCTCTCCTGAACCGCAAGAGCCAGGCTCTGCATGCCGCGGCGCATGTCCGTGTGCCGGTGGCGAACCGCACTCTGACGCCGCTCGGGATTGGGATCATCGCCGCCTCAGAAGCCTGAACCAGGATCGTTTGCGCGCGGGCATCAGAGCTGGTGCCGCCGAGCGCGTCAGTGGCACAGACGGTGAGGAAGACAGATCGCCGGTATAGCCGACATCGAGCGCTCCCATTTCAGCGCTTCGAGAATCGGCGCAGCGGCAGGAAGTTCCGACTACTCGGAAAGCGGGCGGTGATGTTCTTGCGGCCAACGGCTGGGATAGGAGTGGCGCGCTTGTACGGTCCGGCAGGCGGGTGTGGCAGTTAGAACGGTGAGGAGGATCGGCTTCAAGCAACCCCCTACACTGCTTCCAGTGCTTAAGCTACACTCGCCAACCCTCATCATCCCTCCCATGCATAAGAACGGCTAGCTGTCAGACATACTGAGCCAATTTGAGGTAATCGTCTGTGAGGACAGGTGACCGGATGGAAGAAGCTGCGTCTTGAAGGAAGGTATTCAGAATCCGACTAGCGTTAATGCGGCGTTCGAAAGATGGCCGTGCCGGCGCGCGACTACGGAGAGTTGCTAATTCGGAACTGATTAGGTCAGCCGCGGCTGCGGCACAATCTGAGGCGGAGAAGCAACCAGCAGACATGACAGCTTGTGCTAGTCCTAGTGTAGTGAGCCAACCTGCATAGATTAGCACGGCACCGTCTGTCTCATTGAGCCCAGAGAGTTCCTCAATTGCAGCAGCATGGACTGGCGCCGCACCAAGAGACAGAAAAAGATCGGCTATTTCGTCACGTGTGGCTCTAGAGAGAAGGCAGCGGCCGAGGTGCGATAGGAGCGTCTCAGTCGGACCCTCGAAGATGCGGAGAATGCGAGCGTCTCGATAGATTTTAGCTACAGGCGTTCTCTCATCGTAACCACGGCCACCCAATAGTTGGACGCATTGATCAGCGACGAGGCCGCACCACTCTGACGACAACACCTTCGTTGCCGACGCAAGGTGGACGTTCGGCGCGCCCTGCGCTGAGATAAGTCGGCAGGATGCGCCCAGCATTGCCTTCACTACTTCCCGCCGGAGTACCATCCGTTCAAATAACTGCTCGACATAGCTGTTCTCAATCATGCGCAGCTTACCTAGTCGACGATGGCTTGCATATGAGGCTGCGACCTGGATAGCGCGCTCAAGGGCTCCAAGGCCCATAGCAGCCACACCGATACGCCCGCGGTTCATACTAGATGCTGCTGCTCCCCAGCCGTCTTGATCGCGAGAGAGCACGTAGGCACTCGGCACCTCGACATCCTGGAACTCTAGAGTATTTTGAATAATGCCACGTAGACCGAGTGTGCGATGCTCGTGCGTGACCTTTAGGCCCGGAGCCTGCCTATCAACTAGTACACAAACGAACCGACCTTTCGCATAAGGACCGGAGGCTCGCGCAAAGCAAACGATCCAACGAGCCCAGTCAGCGAGGCCGATCCAAATTTTGCGGCCGGAGATACGAACTCTATCTTCGTGCATGAAAGCCGAAGCCTGTATATGCCGCGGGTCAGAGCCAGCTCCAGGCTCCGTCAAAGCGAAAGCGCAAAGGTCACCGCGTGTTGCACCCCGCATGACATGCCTTTGTTCAGGGATGTGCGGTGCAGCTTCGATGCAGGGCAAGGCCAGGAAGTTATGGATGACGAGGGTAGAGGCAGCCGAGACATCGAACGATGCGGTGGCGGAGATGAGGTCGATGGCCTCTTGCAACGGAAGAGCTAATCCGCCGTGCTCTGCTGGTGTAGTGAGCCCGAACAGTCCATGCCTTGCTAATGTGCTGTGTAGGGTCGGAGGGAATGCTCGACGGTCATCCGCGTCCGCGAAATTCAACTGACCCAGGTCATCGATCAAACTGGAATATAGCGTAGGTGCACGACCTGCAGCTGTGCGTTCCTGCGCCTCCCCAAACAGGGAGTAGATTTGACTGTTCATAGCCCCTCGAATTGTCTGGACAATATAAGGCCATAATGATTGCGCCCACCCTTGGTGCCAATCATCCCGGTGGCTAGCTCGAGTACACATTGGTATACGGGGATGCGAGCGTATTATAAGCAGGTTGCCCCTGATCGGGATTTATCGCGAGGGCTGCGCGGGCTCACATCAAGATGCATCTTGTCTATATGACCTCTCAGAGGACAACTCTCGTTGTAGTCAGTGACCTCCATTCTCCTCAAGATTCACGCAGAGTCATTGAGTGGTGATTCGTCCCGAAGAGAGCCTAGGGAGAGGTCCGTCATGCGCCCCATGGCCAGCAGAGTGAGATGATGCTCGCTTGAGAGGCGTTCACCGAAACGCAAGCACCTTCGCTTCTGGAGGCGCTTCGCGGCCTAGTCTTAGGAGGATGTGCGATGTTCGGAAAGAAGAAGAAAATGCTGCGGAAGCACGAGACCCAGGAGGTTCAAGCCCGATTCGAGCGGAACGAGGGCGCAGGGAAGGACATTTACGCCCGAATCGCTGATTTGAAGAACGTGCCGCGCGACAACCTGCCTGATGCGGTCTTTATGCTCTTCGTTGAGGCAAAACACCAAAGCGAGCTGATTCGGCAATCGATCAAGGAGCGTACCCGCAATGACTTCAATTTCGTCGGGTTCGTCGTCGACGGCGATTTTGCGACCTACCTCGCTGAGGAAGCGGCGCATGCGGTCCGAGATCACGTTACCAACCCGCAGACATTGTTGGAGGCGATGTCTGAGCAACTTCCGGATGTGCACTTCACGATCCAGCAGCAGGACGCAGTTTCAATGGTTGCTTCGATGATCCGTGTGCAGCGGCTGGAAGGCATCCTGGAAAGTCTGCGGCTTGCCGGCCTACTGGACAAAGCGCCAAACCGCCGCCGCACCAGCCCGCAGAAGAACGGGATTCTTTAGCAGGTCCATTTCAAGGCGCTTCTGGTGCCATAGCGGACACCCTCGACAAATCCGATCACGTTCGCATTTTACTTAGTCGTCCGTTCTTTAATCGCGGAGCCGCGTCCGGGCGCGGAGCGCAAGCTGACCGGCAAGGAGGAGGCCCTGCTGGTGGCGATCGCATGCGCCAAGCCACCCGCCGGCCGCAAACGCTGGACGCTGACGCTTTTGGCCGACATGATGGTCAAGCTCACCGATCACGACAGCCTGTCGGGCGGGACGGTGCGCCGCCGGCTGGCCGAGAACGATCTCAAGCCGTGGCGCCGAGACATGTGGTGCATCCCCCAGGTCGATGGCGAATACGTCGCCCGCATGGAGGACGTGCTCGATCTCTACGCTGAAGCGCCGGATCCCGCGCGGCCTCTGGTCTGCTTCGACGAGACCCCCGTCCAGCTGATCGGCGAGGTCCGTCAGCCGATTCCAGCCGAGCCGGGACAGCGCGAGCGCTACGATTACGAGTATCGCCGCAACGGCACCGTCAATCTCTTCGTCACCTTCGATCCGCATCGCGGCTGGCGCAACGTCAAGGTCACCGACCGCCGCGCCGCCGTGGACTACGCCCAATGCATGCGTGAACTCGTCGACGTCCATTATCCCGGCGCCATTTGTATCCGTGTCGTGCAGGAACAATTTGTCGACCCACAAGCCTGGAGCGCTGTATGAGGCCTTCGCGCCCGCCGAGGCCCGGCGCATCCTGCGCCGCCTCGAATTCCACCACACCCCGAAACATGCCAGTTGGCTCAACATGGTCGAGTGCGAGATCAGCGTGCTGCACCGCCAGTGTCTCGGCCGCCGCATCGACGACCCAAAAAGCTCCGAAAGAGATCGCACCATGGCAACGGCGGCGAAATAAAGCCAGCCCGCATCACAATGGATGTTCACAACCGACAAGGCTCGCGCCCTTATCCAGCCACCGCCAAAGAGTCAAAATCACTGTGATGAACCACTAGGTGGACCAGCTGCAGCCCAGAAGCCCACGCGCGCGGGCCCACTCCTGACCTGTACGGAAGCGCAGCGAGAAACCTGGCTTCCCGCCCAAGCCCGGAATGATCGAACTTCTCGCAAGGAGCCACATTCCATCGCCGTCTGGGAAAGGCCGAAGAAGGGTACGCTTCAGCAAGGCATTTTACCTGGTCGTCGGCGACTTGCTCAGCGCCGCCTTCACGCCGGCCTCAGCACTCATAGGGGCGAACAGCTTCGGCCCCGCACGTACACGTGCAATCGGGCGCGATGGCCCGGCGGGTTCGGTGATTGCTTGGCAGGCTCGGCAGACGAACTTCTCGCGCACGTGCTGGATCACTTTCGAACTCGGGCCTGAAAAAACTTGGGGCAGGGCTCGCCAATAATCGGCTCGTCAATATTTTTTATTGGCGGTGTGTGAGTTCGGGATGTTGGTATTTGTGTTGGTATCGGTGGGGAGGGCTAAAAAGAAATTCCTGTTAGTACAAGTAGTTGTACGTCAAAATCCATTACCTCGGACGTAATGGAATGGATGAAATTCGCATGGTAGGTTTTCCACCATGAACGCACATGCTGCCACGGCGCGAGCCGAACGAGCCAGACCTCTCCACGTCGGTGATCACCTGCGCGAATGGCGCCAGCGGCGCCATCTGAGCCAGCTCGATCTGGCGGGGGACGCCGAGATATCCGCCCGTCACCTCAGTTTTGTCGAGACGGGCCGCGCCGCGCCGTCGCGTGAAATGGTGCTCAAGCTCGCCGAGCGATTGGAGGTTCCCTTGCGTGAACGCAATGTGCTCCTGGTCGCTGCCGGCTTTGCACCGGCCTTTCCGCAACGCTCGCTCGATGATCCCGCGCTGAAATCGGCCCGGCAGGCGATCGATCTGGTGCTGAAGGCGCATGAGCCCAATCCGGCGCTGGCCTACGACCGGCACTGGAATCTGGTGACGGCCAACCGGATCGTGGCGCCGCTGCTCGAAGGCTTGCCGCCGCATCTGCTCGGGCAACCCTTCAACATCCTGCGGCTTGCCTTTCATCCCGAGGGGCTTGCGCCGCGCACGGTCAATCTCGCCGAATGGAGCGCCCATCTGTTGGAGCGGCTGCACCGGCAGTGCGAGGCGACGGCCGATCCCGAACTGCTCAAGCTCTATCAGGAGCTGAAAGCCTATCGGATGCCGGCGCGGTCCGGGCCGGTCTCGGCCGATAACGTCGCGATCCCCTTCAAGCTGCGGCATGGGAATGACGTGCTGAGCTTCATCTCCACCACCATGGTGTTCGGCACGCCGGTCGACATCACGCTGCAGGAACTGGCGCTGGAAACCTTTTTCCCCGCGGACGATCTGACCGCCGAGCGGATGCGGCAGATCGCAGCGGCTTTGACATAAGTTGTAGGATGAATAGAGCTCCGTCGGACAAGTCGCTCTACCCACATCCTTGTGGTTTACACCGCCGCTCCCCCTCCGCATAATCACCGCATGGACTCTCGCCAACATGCGCCGCTGCGGATCAATCCGGTCGGCGATCTCCTGCGCGGCTGGCGCAACCGCCGCGCCATGAGCCAGGCCGATCTGGCGTTCGAGGCCGGCATCTCGATCAAGCATCTAAGCTACGTCGAAACCGGCAAGGCCGCGGGCAGTCGCGACATCCTGCTGCAACTGGCGTCCGCGCTCGCTCTGTCCTTGCGCGACCGCAATGCGCTGCTCGAGGCCGGCGGCTTCGCCCGGCAATATGGCGAGCGCGATCTCTCCGCGCCCGAAGTCGCCGACGCCAAACGCGCCATCGATCTGCTGTTGTGCCGGCACGAGCCGTTTCCCGCCATCGTCACCGACCGGCGCTGGAACGTGATGCAGGCCAATCGCGCCGCCGCGCGGCTGATGACGATGCTGCTGGGCGAGGCGCGCATGGCGCGGCCGCTCAATCATATGCGGATGTTTCTCGCGCCGGACGAGCTGCGCCCGTTCGTGGTGGATTGGCCGGAGGTTGCCGCAGCGCTGCTCGCTCGCGCCCGTCACGAGGCAATGGCCGCGCCGCTCGATCTGGCGCTGCAATCGACCTGGCGCGACCTGTTGAAGCTATCAGATATTCCGACGCCGCAGCTCAACGAAACCGACGTACCCGGGCCGCTCTGCGAGATACGCCTGAGAAAGGGCGAGATCAGCATCGGCCTGATCGGCGCGGTGCTGACGCTCGGCACGCCGCAGGACGTTACGCTGCAGGAATTGCGGATGGAGATGTTCATGCCGGCGGACACCGCTTCCGAGGCAGTGCTCACCGCGCTTGCCGCTCAGGACGCCTGAGCCTGCGCGACGCGCCGCTCAAACGTCATGGCCTGCAGCACCTCGGCAAACGGACCTCCGCGATCGCTTAAGCTCGCCATGGTCAGCCCTGCGCCATGCGCACCGGCGCGGGTGCGCGAGCGGATCAGCATCCAGTCGCCTTCGGGCGGACGGAAGAAATACAGGCTGATCTCGGGATTGATGAAGGTCCATTCGCGCATGTCAACGATCTGGCCGACGCCGCTGGCAAAATCCGCCGCCTGTACCGCCTGCAGAAGTGGCGTGTTTGTTTCACCTTCCACCATGGGCACGTCGAGCCGCATCCAGGCCGCGGCGGGACCGGGCTTTTCCAGCGCGCCGTCGATCAACCGTACGGAGACGTTCTGAAAATAGCGGCTCCATTTCTGCGCAAAGGCAGGCGGCGGCGCTCCCGTCTCCGGTGCCGCGTCATCGGCGTCCTTCGAGAATGGATCGGCCGGGGACTCGCCTCCTTGCACGGTCAATAGCGCTGTGCAGCGGCCGATCTCGACGTCGCCGTCCAGTAGCCGAACCTGCATGGTCTTCGCCTTGCGGCCGTCGCGCAGCATGTCTGTCGCAAGACCGAACGCGCGCAGCCCGGCCGGCCGCCATAGATCGAAGGTGAGGCGGCGCACCGCAAAGCCGGAAGCCTTGGCCAGCCGCTCGACCTCGCGCGTCATCAGTGCGGTCGTCGCGCTGCCCTGCAGCATATCCGGCGACCACGGCCCGCCGGCATGTTCAGTGGCACGAAACAGGGGGCCTTCCGGCTGGAAAATGGCGGTCATCTATCGCGCTCCGCGGTTCAAATCGACGCACGGAGTTCTAGAAAAGCCGGCCGGGCGCCACAATAACCGCAGAGGTGAAGTGATACGAGACATGCTGATATTGCCCTTGTCTCTCCGTCGGATCGGACTACCTTCCGGGCATCATTTTGCGAGGACGTCCGATGAGCACCCTGAAACCCCTCAAGATCGACATCGTCTCCGACGTGGTCTGCCCCTGGTGCTACATCGGCAAGCGCCGGATCGAGAATGCGTTGGCGCTGGTGCCGGATATTCCGGTCGAAGTGCGCTGGCGGCCGTTCTTCCTCAATTCCTGGGTGCCGCGCGAGGGCATCAGCCGTGACGAATATCTCACCGCGAAATTCGGCTCGGTCGAAGCCTACAAGGGCATCGCCGGCCGCGTCGTGGCGGCAGCGGGCGAAGTGGGGCTGACCTATCGGCCCGAACTGGTGAAGCGCCAGCCCAACACCATCGATTGCCATCGCCTTATCCACTGGGCGGACGCGCAAGGGAAGGCTGCCGAGATGAAGCAGCGCCTGATGGAATTGTATTTCCGCGATGGCGGCGATCTCACCGATATCGACGTGCTGGTGCAGGCCGCGGCCGATGTCGGCCTCGACGCCGACGACGTGCGCAAGCGGCTGGCAACCGACGAGGATGTCGCGCTGATCTCCGGCCAGGCACAGGAGGCCTCCGACAAGGGCATCTCCGGCGTGCCCACTTTCGTGTTCGCTCAGAAATACGCCGTTTCCGGCGCCCAGCCCGCCGAACAACTCGCCCGCGCCATCCGGCAAGTGTCCGGCGAAATCAACGCGCAGGCGGCGGAATAACGGCCTGGCTTTCTTCACCCTCGCCCGCTTTTGCGGGGAGAGGGTCGGGGTGAGAGGCTCTTTCCGGACGGCGCAGTGTGGCATTTGACAGCGGGTATCGCCCCATCAATAAAACAAGAAAACCTGGGGAGACGTCATGATCTATGAACTGCGAACCTACACCGTAAGGCCCGGCACGCTAGGCGACATGATCAAGGCCGCGAGTACCATCTCGCGCGCGATCCGCAAGGACGATTACGGCAAGCTCGAGGGCTACTGGTTTACCGAGATCGGTCCGCTCAACCAGGTCTTGCACATGTGGAGCTACAACAGTTTCGACGAGCGCACGCGGCTGCGGGCCGAGCTTGCGAAGAACTCGCGCTGGGGCGGGGAATACGTGCCGCTGATCCGTCCCTTGCTGGTCCGTCAGGACGTCCGCCTGATGAACGCGGTGCGGCCGCCAATTGCCCCGGCATCGACGGGCAATGTCTACGAACTCCGTAACTACCGCGCCAAGGCCGCGGGCGGTCTCAAGCAGTGGCTCGATGCGTTCACCGCGGTGCTGCCGGAACGCGAGAAATATTCAAAGATCGTCGGCCTCTGGACGACTGAAGCAGGCCAACCGAACGAAGCCTGCCACATCTGGGCCTATCCCAGCCTCAACGCCCGCGCCGAAGCCCGCGGAAGCGCGATGAAGGACCCGGCCTGGCAGGAATTCCTCGGCAAGGGTCCGGGCTTCCTCGAGGAAATGCACTCGACCATCATGCTGCCCGCGCCGCATTCGCCGCTGCAGTGAGATGGCTACGCTCCCTTCAAATAATAGTTCGCCCGTCTACCGAGCGCGATCCGCCGCAACACGCGGCGCATCGCCATGGAGGCGCGCAGCGGCTTGATCGCCGTCGTCACCGTCCGATAGAACGCGAGCTTCAGCACGTCGAGCGCTGGCTGCTTGCCGGGCGGCTGCTGCGGCAGGCCAATGCCGCGCAGCATCGAATTGAAGAAATGCAGATCGTTCATCCGCCGCACTTCGCGCGTCTTCCAGGTGATCGCCATCGAAATCGAGTACGAGCCTGCGGTGCGCACCCAGTGCGGCCATTGATAGGGCACGTAGCAGCCGTCACCGGCGAACAGGTGGAATTCCGTACCCCGCGTCGCAATGCTCTCATCGTATTTGATGTTACGATGCTTGGTCATCGAGCGTTCGATCTCGTCGTCGGAAACAATCGAACGGTCGGTATTGTCGAAGATCGTGAAGAATTTTTCGCCGTGGATGTGGACGAAGAAATTGTCTTCGCTGTCGAGATGAAACGGTGTGGTCGAGTTCGGCGAGGACACGAACAGAAAGCCTTCGACCTGCTCGAAACCGGCATCAGCTAAGCTGTTGAAGCCGCGGGCGCGGGCGACCGATAGCAGCGTGTCTTCCAGCAGACGGCGATATTCGGGCGAATTCTCCACACGCTTGAGCACCATCCAGGCGCCGGCGGTTTCGATGCTTTTCACGATTTCGACGGGGTCGAGGTCGACGGTGGGAATCGCGTCCGGATCCTGGCTGATTGCGACCTTGCCAGAATTATATTCGATCAGATCGCGCGGCAGCTCAGAGGCCAACTGCGCGATGCGCGGTAGCGCCAGAAGCGGATGACCGGCGAGCTTGTGGCGGATCGCGAACGGCTTTAGCGGAAAGTCGCGGCGAAGCGCGTCATGATCGGCCGTGATCACCGGCGCAATGGCTGTGAGCGTATTCATCTAGGATTTTTCCTGTTAGGATTTTTCTTGCCGTGCTCTGACGAATTGAACGATGCGGCGCGCCGGCTCGCGGATCGCGCCGCGCAAGCGGAGCGCTGCGCGGATCAGCGACACGACGGGATCGTTCCGCCGTAGCGGAATCAGGACATCGCCGATCGCAAGGCGACCGCGCCAGATCGGGTTGATCATGGAATGATCGGGGCTCGCGGTGGAATCCACCGTCGAGATGGCCGGGTCGGCGCAGAGATGCCGGGTCAATTCCAGTGTCAGTTGCACGCCCGGCGAAAACTTCGCGAAGCGCTCGTCGACGCCGAGCTTGAAGTAGAAGGCGCGGTCCAGATGGCGCAGCACGATAGCGGATGCCACCGGCATCTCGCTGGCGCGCAAGGTCACGATTTCACACTGGCCGGTCTCGGCCAGCGCCGACGTGGCGCGGCGAACGAAGGCTGCATCGCCCTCGTGCTGGCCGAGCGCGGTGCCGCGTTGACCTTTCCAGCCACTGGCTTCCAGCATCAGGAACGTTTCGACAGCGGCAGAAATCTCTTCGGGCGTTCGCGCCACGTCGAAATGGACAGGGCCGTGTTCGGCGAGGCGATTGCGCTGGCGACGCAGCTCTTTCTGCTTCTTTGCGCCGAGCGCGTCGCGCAGCACCGTATCGGCGTCACCGGTGGCATCGAGGCAGGCGCGGACATGCGATTGCAGCACCAGCGGCTGCATGCCGCCGCGACGCAGCACGTCGGTAAAGGCTTTCATGGCGGCGCCATTGAGCGAGGTGGCGCGGAAGATCAGCGCATGCGCGCCGCTCCGCCGCGCCCGACGCAGCATGCTGGTTACGGCTTCCTCCGCCATATCAGCGTCGAGCAGCGGCGTACAAAGCGTGCCGTAGGGATCGGCGCTGACCAGGGCAGGCAGGGGGATCCTGTAGGCACGCCACATCGAAATTACGGGCGCTAGGCCGATCAGGCGGGACGCATCCTCCCACGCGCCGAGCGCGGCGGCATCGACGCGCCCCCGTGCCGATGCGTTCACCGCCAATTCCCATCCGGGCAGGTAATAGCCGTTCGGTTCGGCGGCGCGCTCGGAAAGCGCGCGCCACTGGGTCGCGGAAACGCCGGCCAGCGGCATCAACGCCCCGCCGGAGCCCGGTGCATTCGCGTTCTTGCTCGATGCGCGATGCACCGTCGATATGTCGGCAATGTCGGCCACTTCCCCGTATCCCCGTGCGCGATTCATGTGACCACGACGCCTCAAGGCGCCGCTTGGGCCATCGCGTTCACGGCCGAGCGTAGTGAAAAGAGGTGGAAAATAGCGTTGTCGCGACGCTCGGATTTGAGCGATCGCATTAACGGGTCGTTCAGCCTGATCGAGCGATTGAAGCTGTTACGCCACCTCGACGGCGGTAGGGGCCGCCAGGAATTTGGCTTCGAATTCGGTTGCCGGCATCGGCCGCCCAAAGCAATAGCCCTGTCCTTCCTCGCAGCCCATCCTGGCCAGGAGATCGGCCGTGGAGCGGTCCTCGATGCCTTCGGCGATGACGGACAGGCCGAGCTGCTTGGAAAGGCCAATGGTCGAACTAACAATCGCCGCATCGTCAGGGTTGGTCAGCAAGCCCAGCACGAACGAGCGATCGATCTTCAGCCCGTCGAGCGGGAATTTCTTCAGATAGCTCAGGCTGGCAAAGCCGGTGCCGAAATCGTCGAAGACGAGGCGAACGCCAAGCTCCTGAATCTCGAGGAACGTATTCAGCGCGCCCTGCTCATCGTGAAGCAGGATGTCTTCGGTGACCTCGAGCTCCAGGCTAGTTGGACTCAAACCGGTGTTGGCAAGCACCTGCGCGACTGAGATTGCGAGATCACCAGACACCATTTGGGAGGGCGAAAGGTTGACACCGATCCGGAGCTTGTGTCCCGCACGTTCCCAGGCGGCGCCCTTGGCGCAGGCGGTTTGAAGGACCCATTCGGCGATGCGATCGGAAATCGGCGAGGTGTTGACTACCGGCATGAATTCCCCAGGCGAAACCAGGCCCCGCTCAGGATGACGCCAGCGGATCAAGGCTTCGGCGCCGATCAACCGGCCGTCGGCCAGATGCAATTGTGGTTGGTAGAACAGTTCGAACTCGTTGCGTTCCGCAGCCAGCGCCAGCTCCGCTTCCAGTGTCAGGCGCTTCTCCAGTTCGCGGCGGATCGAGTCCTCGAACAGCACGTAGCCGCCGCGGTTGGTCGCCTTGGCGCGGCTCAGCGCCAGATGCGCATTACTGAGGAGTTCGTCCGCCGTTCGTCCATCGCCCGGGAAAACGGCGGCTCCAATGCTGACCTTGACGCGGAGGTGACGATTTCCGGCCAACAGTGGTGTGTCGAAGCCGTCGCCGATCTGTTCGGCAAAGCGTCCGAGGCTTTCTCCGATGTCGCTGGTCGGAACGGCGATGGCGAATTCGTCTCCGCTCAAACGCGCGACCTGACCCGCCGGCGGAATGGCCGCCGTCAGGCGCTGCGAAATGGCGCGAAGCACGAGATCGCCACAGGTGTGGCCTAGCATGTCGTTGATCTGCTGGAAGCCGTCGATGCCGATCACCAGCAGTGCAACCTTGTGGCCGTTTGCTTCGGCCGCGGAGATTTTCGCTTCGAGTTCGCCGTGAAGCGTGTTTCGGTTGATGAGCCCTGTCAGCGTGTCGTATTCCGCCAGATATTTGATTCTCGCTGCTTCGCGCTTGCGTACCGAGATGTCACGCAGGATCGCGCCGAACTGAAAGCCGTCGGTGCCTTGCCAGCCGGAGAAGGAGGCTTCGACCGGAAACACCTCGCCATTGCTGCGGCGTCCGTCGAACTCGATCACCGATCCCGCAGCAAGCCGTGCGGCGTCGCTGATGGAAAAAGGCGATGTGGCAGTGGTGCCGTCACGTGCGCAAATCTTGTCGAACGATCGACCGATCATCTCTTCGGGCAAATAGCCGAAGATTGCGGTGGCGCCCGGATTCCACACCGTAATCAGGTAGTTGGAATCGGTGCAGATCAGCCCGTCGCCTAGCGACATGGCTACGCGCTGGAAGCGGCTCTCGGCGACCCGGCCGAGCAGGTCCCGGATGTCGATTTCGTCGAGGCCGGTAGCCGCGATGTAGACGATGATGGCGATGTGAAACAGCGACGTGTCGAGCATGAGCGGGAACACCGCCTGCAGCGCAAATGCGCCTGCCTCGATCGCGATCGCCGTTGCGGCGAGCAGCGCCACTCTCGTGCCGGCGGAAAGGCGGCGCCAAGAGAACAGCATCAGCAGGGCGAGCAGGGCCAGGCCGGTCGCCGTAACGACACCCGAAGTCCATTGCAGCGCCCGGTTCTGCAACAGCGATTCCGCAGCGAGGGTTTGCAGCACCGGGCCGGACAGGATCACGCCGTTCGGGACGCTGAAGCGATCGCCGAGTTCGAGCGCCGTGCCGCCGACGATGACCTTCTTGCTCTGAAGCTTTTGCAGTGTCGCCGGATCGCCGCGCAGGACGTCGGCAAAGGATACTTTGGGGATTCCAGCCGTTCTGATGCTGAAGTCGATCAGAAAGGGCGTGCGCTTTTCGGCGTATTGGCCGGCGAGTACGGCAGCCATGGAGGGCACGAATTTGCCGTCCAGCTTCTCACCAAATGGGTAGTGGCGGACGAGGCCGTCGCGTCCAACCTCGACATTGACCACCGCGGGCCAGGAATGTTCGGCGAATTGCTGCAGCGGGCGATTGATGTGAAGTGTTGTCCTGTCGGTGCGAGGCTGCTGGAAGGAAGGCAGCACCACCGATCCGCCGGCATTCTGCAGGGCTTCGGCAAAGTTTCGGTCCGACGATGCATCCGACGGCGTGGAGAAGTCGACATCGAGCGCGATGTCCTGGACGTCCGCCTTCTGCAACTGACGGATCAGCTCGGCATGGAGAACGCGCGGCCAGGGCCACACGCCGATCCTGTCGATCGACGATGCGTCGATCGCGATCACCACGATGTTGCCAGAGACCTGTCGCGACTGCCAGGCGAACCGCAGGTCGGCCAGCGCGTTGCGAAGCGAGCTGTGCCAGCCGCCCGCCAGGACGATCGCCAACGCAATCATCACGAAAATATGCGACCGATATCGTTTCACTTGGTCACCGTTCTGGTGTGTCGGGTCGAAAGGTCGTCAGCCTCTTGCGGTTGATCCTCCGCTAGCGGCCTCTTCCATGTCCGCTGTTGCCGCGGCCACTACCGTTAGCTCCGTTGCCGCCTCGATTGGAGGCAATTTCACTACCGCTATTGCCGTTGCCGCCATTGCCGTTGCCATTGCCGCTGTTGCCGTCGCCGCTATTGCCGTTGCCACTATTGGCGTTACCGCCGCCGACAGCCGCTACCGCGCTTCCATTGGCTCGACCGGCGGCACTGGCGGCGGCGCCGTCGCCGTTATCCCCTTGGCCATTGTTGGCGGCGGCCGTGTCCGTGCCTGGAGTGGATGAACTCCAGACTGTATTGGATTTAGACGCGCCGCGCGCCGCTCCGGCCGAAGCAGAACTGCCATGGGCAAGGCCGTTGGTGACGCGGTGGAAGTTCACCCGAACTTCGCCGATCGATGAGGAGATGCGGGTCACGCCATGCCCGGCGGGATGGACGCTCGCATGCTTGTTCAGGCCGTTGGCCGCATGGCGCGGTGCGGAGAGACCATTGCGCGGCACCGGCACCCGCTCGATCAAAGGCGCGCGGGGTTTGCCGGGCTCGATCGGGGCGAGAACGCCGGCCCCGCCCAGCGACAGGCCGGCCTTGCCGTTCGCGAAAGCCGTCGCGTGTTGGCCGGCCATCACCTGGGCGATCTGGCCCGATTTGAAGTCTGCGACTTCGACCTGGCCGCGGATCACGTCGACGGTGGTTTTTCCTGCGTTGACGGTGACGCGGAATTGCGTGCCCTTCACCACCGCGGCGAGGTAAGGCGTCTCGACTTCGAAATGCTTGACATTGCGCTTTTCGACATCGAGCAGGATCGAACCGGCTTGCTGCATGATCGTCGTCGAAAGCCCTTCCTTCTTCTCGACGGGAAGGCCGACCACCGAATTTGGCGCAACCAGAATCACCTCCTCGCCGCGCGTCAACAGAACGCGGCCGTGACGGCCGGTGCGAACCGTATCGCCTGGCTTCAATACGTCTTCCTGTTTCAGCGATGCCTGCTGCACGCCGTTGCCGGTGAGCCAGACCTCGCCGGAGGATTTGCTGACTGTCCAGTCGCCCCCATCGGCGGCGTAGGCGACGGAAGCCGTCGCCAGGAAGAACATCGCCGCGAGTGTTCTCGAGAGGTGAGGAAGCGCACCCATGAAACTTTCTCCGATTGCCGCTTTGTCCCGGGACGCTATCGGAAATGTTTCAACATTGAGTGAGCGAAAGCCGTGCTCTTTCGGAGAGGCGTTAACCATTCGTTTACCATAAATTTCTAATAAAAATCATATGGCTAGCGCTTTCATCAACGTGCATCGGTTCCTCTCCGTAGATGTACGGAGATGCACGGTTCGAGCAGCCAATGTCCGGAATTGCCTGCTGACGATCAGCGTCGGCCTGTGGACTATCACCGGTTTTCCGGCGCACGCGGAGCACGCGAGCCAGCCGGGCTATGATCCAAGGCAGATCGAAAAACGCTTCGAGGATCAACAATCGAGCCAAGGCGCCAACGGACGACCCCGCCTGCCATCGCCGCAATTCGGGGCAACGGAGGGGCAGGGAGATTCCAAGTCGCTGTTCGTGCTGCGGCATGTCACGATCAGCGGCGCCGTCGCAGTTCCGCCGGATCGGCTGGTGACGGCGTATCAACCCTATGTTGGGAAAAAAGTGTCGCAAGCCGATCTCGCGGCGATCGCCAGCGCGGTGAGCGACGCCTATCGTGCGGCCGGCTTTCATCTCAGCCGCGCGATCGTTCCGCCGCAGGATGTGCAGAGCGGCGAGCTTCGCATTCAGGTCATCGAAGGCAACATTACCGATCTGACGCTGAAGGGAGAGGGCGCCGACCAGTTCGGCGTCCGGCCGATGCTCGCTGCCGTGCTGGCGGAGCGGCCCTCGCGGCTTGCAACGCTCGAACGGCAATTGCTCCTGATCAACGGCCGCCCGGGCGTGCGGATCGAGGACACCGCGATCGAAGAGATCGGCACCGCGAGCGGCCAGTTCCGCCTGATCCTGTCGCTGAAGACCTGGCACGTGTTCACCTCGTTCGGCGTCGACAATCTGGGGTCGTCGTCGGTCGGGCCGTGGCAAAGCTACGGGACGGCGGCGTTCAACTCCTATCTCGCGCCCGGCGATTCTTTCGTGGTGAATCTTTCGACGACGCCCGGCGACCCCAGGCAGCTCGCATTCGGCCGGCTGTCCTACGAGGTGCCCGTCGGCACCGATGGTGCCCGCATCGGCGCCTCCGGCTATTACAGCGAAGTCTGGCCCGGCGACTACCGCCATCTCTACAGCGACAACATCAAGACAGAGTCGTTCGAGGTCCGCGGCAGCATCGCGCCGCTGCAATCGCAGAGATCCAGCCTGACGCTGACCGCGGCCGCCGGATTCACCAATGCGTCCGAAAACGACGTGTTCGGCCCGATCTATGCCGATCGCATCCGCACCGCGAGCCTGACCTCGGACTACCGCCTGCAGGACAATTTCGGCGGCACCAATTATCTGACGGTGAACTATCGCCACGGCCTCGACATCTTCGGCGCGTCGCATCGTGGCGATGATGACCTGTCGCGCGTCGGCGCCTCCGGCACATTCTCCGCGCTGAACTTCTGGTACGCGCGCTACCAGACGCTGACGGATGCGTGGTCGTTGAAATTGGCCGCGGCTGGCCAGACGGCGTCCGGCCCGCTCTTCACCTCGCAGCAATTCTATCTCGGCGGCATCGCCTTCGGCCGCGGCTATGGCAGCGCCGAGATCAGCGGCGACAACGGCCTTGCGGGCACCGTCGAACTGCGCTTCGACCAGAAGACCAACCTGAAATATCTGAGCGGCTACCAGCTCTACGCCTTCGTCGACAGCGGCGTCGCTTGGAATGATGGCTATCGGCTCAGCGAGGGCCTTTCGTTGACGTCCGCCGGCGGTGGCGTCCGCTTCTTCCTCGCCGAAGGCCTGCAAGCCGATATCGGCGCCGCCGCGCCGCTCAGCTATCGTTCGCCTGACAACCCAGGTCGCGGGGCGCGGGTGCTGCTCTCGCTGACCGGCGCGCTGAAGCTCTGCCCGGTGCGGGCGACGACGCGGTGTTTGTAGGGCTAGACCGGCTCGTAGCTCTCGGTCGAGCAGGTATCTTCGGGCTCGACCTTCTGCCGGTCGGCGATTGCGCCGTCGGCAAACTCGATGCGGTAGGTCTGCGTGCCCAGCGGTTTGCCGGTCACGGACACGACTTCGGCCTTGACGCATGCGGTCCAGCCGGGTCCGCGGAGGTTGGGGCGCGGCTCGGAGACGCGAACCTGGGTCGGCTGCGAGGCCGCCGTGAATACCGAGTCCAGTTTCTGCCTCAGCAGCATCTTGACGTCCGGCGGCGCGCCCAACGCGGGCGGCTCGGGTGCCTTGGCGCGCATGAGCTCCGGCACCGGCGAGCGGATGTCGGCAAAGCCGCAACCCGCAAGCGTCAACGCTGCGCCTGCCACCAGCGCAAAGTGAACCACGATCCGCCGCATCGGAGGTTGTATTACCGTAGAGCCACCGTTCCGGACAGCGGCATTGCGGCCCAGACAACATAACGATTCCGAGACTGTGATTCACATCACTGCGCGGGAAATCGGACCTGCGACAAGATCGCCGGCGAACCGCGGCGTGGTCACGCCTCGCATGGCGCGGGCGGCTTGAACCTTTGGCTCCGAGGCCTTGACCAATGCGTAGCCTGCATTCTCGGGAGGTGGCATCATGCTCCGTCACACGCTGTTTGGATTGATGGTTCCCGCCGCGTTGCTTCTGGGTTCGCAGTCGGCTTCCGCCGAAAATCGCCTCGCACTGGTGATCGGCCAATCCGCCTATCGCTCTGTACCGGCGCTGCCCAATCCGGCCAATGACGCCAGGGCGGTCACGCAATTGCTGACCGATTCCGGCTTCGACGTTTCGACCGCGGCCGATCTGTCGCAAAATCAAATGCGTGAGGCGGTCAGCGAGTTCGCCGGCAAGGTGGCCGCGAAGGGTGCCGATACCGTCGCCCTGGTGTTTTACGCCGGCCACGGGCTGCAGATCGACGGCGAGAATTTTCTCATTCCGGTCGACATTGATGCCAAGCGCGAAGCCGACATTCCGATTCAGGCGGTGCGCCTCAACGACATCCTCAACACGCTGACCTCGGTGCCGAGCAGGATGCGAATCCTGATGCTCGATGCCTGCCGCAATAATCCGTTCCCTGACCTGAAGACTGCCGGCAGCGGGCTTGCCCTTGTCGATGCGAAGGTCGGCGCGCCCGGCACGTTCCTGTCGTTCTCGACCTCGCCGGGTGCCGTCGCGGAAGACGGCTCCGGCTCCAACAGCCCCTATACGACCGCGCTGCTCGCGGCGGGCAGGGAGCAGGGAATTCCGATCGAGGAGACCTTCAAGCGGGTGCGGCTCGCGGTGAACAAGGTCACCGAAGGGCGGCAGACGCCGTGGGACAGCTCGTCGCTGACCGAGGATTTCCGCTTTTCCGGCGCACTGGTCGCAGGACCCAAGCCTGCCGCCGCTCCGAAGAAGACGGTCGCCGAATGGACGCGCGATCTGAACGGCAAGCCGGTCGAAGCGGCGAACGCGTTGATCGTGGCCGACGGCACCGACGAGGCCTATGAGGCCTTTGCCGGCCTCTACCCGCAGACCTCGCTCGGGCGGCTGGCGCGGGATTGGCTGGTTCGTCACCGGCGCATGGTGGCGTGGAACAACGCCGTGCTCACCAATACGGCCGCCGGATATCGCTCGTTCCTGGCGCGATTCCCCGACAGCGATCTCAGCGCCACCGCGCGCAAGCTGGAGGAGCGGCTGCGCAACCGTCCCGACTTCACCCCGGCTGTTTCGGCCGCCGCCGCAGCCGTGCCGCAGAACGTCGCGCTCGCCGCACCGATGTGCCCCTGCAACGTGCAGCCGCCGCAGCAGCCGATCAAGGTCAATGCGCCGGTCCGGCGCGTCGAGCCGGATCCGCCGAAGCGGGTCGATCGCAAGCCACCGCGGCGCGCGCGTGAGGTAGATGACGACGTCGTGGTCGTGCGCCGTCCGCCGCCGCGCGAGGTGTACGAGCCTGCGCCGCCACCGCCGCCGGTCAGCATCGGCATCGGCATTGGTCTCGGCGGGTTCGGCGGCGGCCGCGGTGGCCACTATGGCGACGGTTATCGCAGGGGTGGATACTGAGGTGGCGATAGGATAATCCATCCCGCAAGCGTTGCATGGCGCTTGCGGGGGGCGGAATGCGAAATCCGGTTCGTCTATTCACTTCCTTCGTTGTCATCCTCTGTTTCTCGCTTCCGGCCTGCGCCTGGGAGCACTGGGGCGGCGATCGCGGTGGATCGCGATTTTCGCCGCTCGCGCAGATCACGCCTCTCAATGTCGATCGTCTCGTCCGCGCCTGGGAGTTTCGCACCGGCGATCTCGACAGCCGCGCGGGCGAGGTGATGCGGCGAACCAAGTTTCAGGCCACCCCGCTTTTCGTCGAGGACAGCCTGATCTTCTGCTCGCCCTTCAACGAGGTCATCGCGCTTGATCCCGGCAGCGGCGTGCAGAAGTGGCGACACGATCCGAAAATCTCGACCGATCAACGGCCGGCCAACCGCTACAATTGCCGCGGCGTGGCTTACTGGGTCGACGCGCGCGCGGCTGAAAATGCCGCCTGCCGCGCGCGGATCTTCATGGCCACCAACGATGCGCGCGTGATCGCGCTCGACGCGAGGACCGGAATGCGCTGCGCCGATTTCAGCGGCAATGGCGAGATCAAAATCGACACCGGCATTCCACTGGAATGGCCCGGCGAATTCCAGATCACGTCGGCTCCGGTGATTGCCCGCGATATCGTCATCGTCGGCTCGGCGATCTCCGACAACCGCAAGGTCGAGGCGCCACCCGGCACGGTGCGTGCCTTCGATGCGCGAACGGGGCGGCCGCGCTGGGTCTTCGACCCACTGCTGCATGACGGTATCACCGCAGGTCACGCCAATGTGTGGGCACCGATGTCGGCGGACGAGGAGAAGGGCCTCGTGTTGTTGCCGACATCCTCGCCAAGCCCCGACTTTTGGGGCGGCAAGCGACCCGGCAACAACGACTACGCCAATTCGGTGGTCGCGCTGCGCGCCGAGACCGGCGAGCGCGTCTGGTCGTTTCAGACCGTGCATCACGATGTCTGGGACTACGACCTGCCGGCGCAGCCGACGTTGGCGCGCATTGAGACCGGCGACGGCCCGCGCGACGTCGTGATCCAGCCGACCAAGCAAGGCTTTGTCTTCGTGCTCGACCGCGATACGGGCAAGCCAATATGGAGGGTGGAGGAGCGCGCCGTGCCGCAAGGCGGCGCAGAAGGCGAGCAGCTTTCGCCGACGCAGCCATTTCCGACTCATGTGCCGGCGCTGCTGCCGCAACAGATTTCGTCCGATGACGTGTTCGGCCTCGTTCCGTTCTGGGACCGGGAAGCCTGCCGTGCGCAGGTCGCCTCGGCCCGCAATGACGGACTCTACACGCCGCCGTCGACGCAAGGCACTGTGGTGTTTCCGATGACCGGCGGCGGCGTGAACTGGGGCGGGGCGGCGTTCGATCCGGTCCACCAAATTCTCTACGCCAACACGACGCGGGCGATCCACATCGTCAAGCTGCTTCCGCGCGCGGCTGTGGCGGATGGGTTCAATCCGCCGCCCGGCCACGACTTCGGACGGCAGCAAGGCGCGCCGTTTGCGATGACACGGACGGTGGCGCTGTCGCCCTTGGGGCTGCTCTGCAACAAGCCGCCCTGGGGCGAGATGGTCGCGGTCGACCTGAAGGCGGGCAGGATTCTCTGGCGTTCGCGCGTCGGCACCACGGAGGATCGCGCCCCGCTCGGCATCGCCTTGCCGTTTGGCACGCCGCTGGTCAGCGGCGTTGCGATTACCGCCGGCGGTCTCGTCTTCACGGGCGCGATGGATGCGTATTTGCGCGCCTTCGACGCCCAATCGGGGCGCGAGCTGTGGCAGGGACGCCTGCCGGTCCCGGGTGTCGCCAATCCCATGACCTACATGTGGAAGGGCGAACAATATGTCGCGATCGGCGCCGGCGGTCATTCGGAGTCGGGCACGACCATTGGCGATAGTGTGGTGGCGTTCCGCCTGGCGCGGCCGGGCGAGGCGCCCTCTCTGATGTCGCGCACGATCGATCGGCCTGGCGGGCGATTCACGAGCGGCGCGATCGCGGCCGGGCTGGTGGTGCTGCTGATGGTGATTGCGGTCTGGCGCTGGCGGCGGCGCAGGGCGAGAGGAATGTGAGTCTCCATCAGCGTAGTGCAGCCGCAATGACTTGAGAGATTAGCGACACACACACCGCCGTCATCCCCGCGAAGGCGGGGATCCAGTACGCCGCGGCTTCTCCGTTCAATCGCTGGCGCGCATTCGCGCGACCCGTTGGCGGACGATGACAACTGAATATCAGGCAACGATCTCGCGACGCTTTGCGTCCGAGCTTTGCTTTCAACTTCCCGCCCTCTCCAATTCAGAGGGCGCGGGGAAGACCGGGTGGGCTTGACACGATTTCTGAAAATCAGAAGTGATTTGCACGTCACGCCATCGTGTCGCGCGCCGCGGCATGAAACTGCACTTTTGGCACGCGGCAAATCAGCGGGTTGCATGCCCGGTCTGCGAAGGCTGCGGACGACCCCTCTCGTCTAGAACGCCCGGCGGCGTAGCGGCGGCGGGGCGGGGTGTGGATGGCGCGCACGGGTCACGAGTTCAGAAATAGCGATCACCGCTGCGCAACCGATGATGGTGATGGTTGCCATCACAAGGATAATTTTGAGCATTGTTCCCTCCGAACAATTTTGACACTAGGACGCCAGACGAATCATGTTCTGGCAAGACGAGGGAATTACGGGGGCCGGCTCATCGCTGTGAATATCGGGCACGGCGCAGGTCGTGCTTTTGCCCGCCACCCAATTTTCTAGAGCATCGCGAACGCGCTCGAGACCATCGCGACCGGCTTGTTGTCCGAGGCGGAAAGCAGCGTCACACGGCCAAAACTCATGGTGCGTCCAAGACGGACTACGCGCGCATCGGCGAGCACGTCGGAGGCGGAAATGGCGCGCATGAAATGCGTGGTCTGATCGACCGTGGTCATCGCGCGATAGCCGCGGTTGGCGGCGAGGTTGGCGATCACCATCGCGGTGTCGGCAAAAGCCATCAATGCCTGGCCGGAGACGGTGCCGCCGTTGCGGCAAAGCCGCTCCGCGAACGGCATGCGCAGGATCGCGCCCGGCTGCCAGTCGGCGGCATCGCCTGATGGCGCGCAATCGAAGCGCTCGATCGACAAATTGAGATCCATCACCCACGGCGCAAATACCTCGCCGAGCACGCGCCTTGCGTCTGCGATGCCGAATTCTGCCGCTTGTGGCTGTTGTTGCATGAACGACCGTTTCCTCATCCGATAGTGTTCTTGCCCGCATTGTAGTGGTCATGGCGGCGAAGGGAACAGCGGCGCTGTGCGCCAAATGTGGCCGATCCGTCGCGATTGGGACGTAATCGCCCAAAATGCTGCGCATCCGACGGCCGCAGGGTGCGTCGAACCACAGGCGAGGGCGCTTGTGCTTGGCGATGCCGTTGGGCCGATGGTATCTATCCAACGAAACGCTGAAAGCGTCCCAAAGGAGAGAGCGTCATGAGAATGCTGAGCGCGGCCGCGGTGGTGGTGTTGTTGACGGTGCCGGCCCACGCGCAGACCCCCAATATCAACCTGATGCCGGAAATGCAGTCCAAGACGCCGGAGGAAAAGGAGCAGGATGCGATCAAGGAGAAGGCCTACAAGGAATCCTTGAGGAAGATTCCCGACTCCAAGGCGTCCTCCGATCCCTGGGGCACTGTGCGCAGCAATGAGCCGCCGAAGGCCGCGGCGCCCGCCAAGCAGCCGAAGACCAAGACCGGCAGCAGCAGCCACTAATCCTGCCAGGCTGCGGGTAGGATTCGTTCGCCGGCAGCCCTATATTTTGACCTGTCGTCATCTGTCTGGAGTTGCGACATGGTCTTTCGTCCGCGCGATCTCGCGAGTCGGATGGCCGGCCGGCGCAAGCCGGGCGATGGCTTTCTGCGCGAGACTTTTACGCTGCCGCGCGAGGAAGCGAGGGCCCGGGCGCGCGACTTCCTCAACCGCTATCCCAAAGCGGCCTATATGAGTTCGGTCGAAAGCTGGCGCGAGCTTCCCAGTGGGGAGATCGAATTCACGATGCGCCGGCTTGCCAGCGCCGATTAGGCAACGGCGTTTCCGCCGGGCCGCTGCGATTGACGCCGATACCCTGATTTTTGCCTGATACCGATAACTCGGTATTCAGGTGTTCCGCCTAGTATTTCTACGGACAGGAGAAATCATGGCGAGAGACCGCAAAGACCTCGGTGCCCGCAAGTTCGTTCGGGTCGACTTGCACAAGCCGGGATTCCTGATACCGGCGCCGGACGCACCGTGGATCGAGTGCTACATCCTCGACATTTCCGATAATGGTGCCTGTCTGGATGTCGGCGATCTCGCCGTGCCGAAGATGTTCGGCCTGTCGCTCACCGCGGGCGGCGAGGTGCGGCGGGTCTGCACCTTGATCTGGCGGCGCGGCGAGCTGGTCGGCGTCCGCTTCGTCTCCGCCCGAGAGCTGCGGCAGGGCAATGCGCCGGCGGCCGAACCGGAAGAGGCTTTCCGAAAAGTGCACGCGGACTAATTCTACCGTGTCATAAGCCGCTTATGGTGAGGAGCGCCACCGGGTCCGCGCGTAGCGCGGCCCGATGACAGGCTCCACGCGTCTCGAACCATGAGGCCCCTAGCTTATCCGCGCGGCCACCTTCGAGCCGCCTGCTTCGCAGGCTCCTCAGGGGATGAGGATTTGAGCGCTAGCGCGGCTTTAATCGTTCTCCCGCAGCGTCTCCGCGACGAGGCGTATCCGGAATACCGGCTTTTTGCCTTCATCCAGCAGTTCCATCTGCCACTCGGCGTTTTCGGAAAGCTTTCGGGAAACGTCCGCGATCATGTCGCCGCAGACCCCGGTCATTTCCTTCCAGGCGGCGTTGTGATCAGGAAACTCAGCGCCATCGTTACTTACGCACGCATCCTCGCCATGGCGAACGCTGAAGAAGTAGATCGGCATGGCAAGCTGACCAGATGCTAAAAGGAGCCGCCGTTGGCCCGGAGATACCAAAGGCCGTGGAGTGGACTTCTGCCGTACCGAAAGATCAACTCCGGGTTTTTACGGGCCCATGCACGTTGCCGGGCATATAAACCGAATGATGTTTTGGCGCTAAAACGAGGTAATTACTTATAATTTCTCCCATGCAGGGGCTGCGCAAGAAGCCGGTCGGGTTTAGACCTATTCTCGTTCGGCTTTTTTCAGCTCCCGATCGATCCGGAGCTGGACGCGCCGGATGGCAAGCAGGTTGAGCTTGGCCTCGGTCTTGCCGGTGACGATCCTGTCGCCGATGCGAAATTGCCATTTCCAGACGCCCGGAGCGACCGCGGTCACGGTG
Source organism: Bradyrhizobium archetypum (assembly GCF_013114835.1). Lineage (GTDB taxonomy): Bacteria > Pseudomonadota > Alphaproteobacteria > Rhizobiales > Xanthobacteraceae > Bradyrhizobium > Bradyrhizobium archetypum. The sequence goes on from NZ_JAAVLW010000002.1 coordinate 649,679, forward strand.
TATTCAACGCCCTTGTGAATCATTACAAAAAATCCCGCTGCGGCCCCCACCGCGTGAAATTCAGATCTCATACTTAAAATTGCAAATACTTAGAATACAACTGAGCAGGATCGATCAGCGCCGGTTTAGACGCCAAGCGAAGGGCGCGGGCAGGGCCGGGAATTTCAAGTGGGCCCAATCAGGACGTCAGTTTGCGCGCCGGATGCTTCAGCTCGCGATCGATCTTCAATTGAACGCGGCGCATGGCCAACAGGGCAAGCCTTGCCTCGGTCTTTCCCGACCTGACCAAGTCGCCGATCCGAAACTGCCACTTCCAGATTCCCGGGGTTTCCGACCTGACAAGCGTATATTCTACGCCTTTGTGATTCATGGAAATCTCCCGCATTCCACCGCACTAACGGCGGCGGAACCGCAAAGGTTCCATATTCCAGCTGCGCGCAATAGCAGGGGCGGTGGAATTTCTTCTTCCCCTCGCTTCAATCCCCGGGAGCACGGCCGAATTCCCGGCCGCGGCCGCGCGCAAAAAAGCGCTGCGCCGCGCAAGCGGAGTATGATCGCTTGGCGGCGCAGGCCTATTCCCCGAGTGATGCAATATCCCAGGCAAGGTTTTGTCTGGACGGCATGAAAAAAGTTCAACGCTCCGAGGCGAATTTTTCGCCCCCATCGGCTATGCGGCGGGGTCGTTTGGCTGCCTGGGCCGGCCGCGGTTCTCGCCATGGCGCTGCCGGCGTGCCGGACCCGCGGCCGGCGCCTGACTGTGCCGGCCGGTTATTCCTGGCGCGACGGATAAGGCTGCCGCGGCGGAATGTGGGTGCGCGACGGCGCGTCCGGCCGCACCGGTGGCGGCACCCGCGAAGGTTCGGGTGTGCGGCCGAGGCTGAGGAGCCAGGTGAGGAGATCGGTGCCATGCTGTTGAAGCGTTGGCAGGGTGGGTTCAAGGAAGACAGCCTGTGTATGCATACTGCAAGACCTACCGGGAGCAGTTTGACGGACGGTTCAGATCGAACTGCAAGCACGTCTAAAATTGTAGGCGATGCGGTCTGGTGTTTCACTTGAAGATGGCGCCTTAAAACGATGAGGCCGCTCTTTGGCGGCCTCATCGCGAGAGCTAGCTTTCTGGCTGCTCTACATCAGGCGCCCGGGGGCTGGCGTCGGGCGCCTCTGCACTCTTGGCCGAAAGGTCGGCGGCCTTGTCGAGAAAGCCTGCAGCGATGTCCGGATCCGTGGTGGCCATTGCAAATTTGAGAAAGGTTGCCGCTTGTTCGGTTAGATATTTCTTGCCCGGCACAATCCTGGTTCCCCGTTACTACCCGTGAGACTATCCGCCGCCCCCGCACCCGATTACGCACTGCGGCGGAATCCGTTCCGGGGAGAAGTACAAAAGTGTACTTAGAAGGCAGCGTGGTTGGCGGCTGCCCAGTCAGTAAAGGCGAGGAGGCGACCATCACTCGGGGAGGTGCGCCTGGAGACGTATCGACCGGAGATTCTCGGTTCCGGTATCGAAACACCGTGGTACTACGGACTCCAAAAGCCGGTGCAAAAAACCTTATGCTGGCTGCCGCCGGGGCTGCTTTTCATCCCGATCCAATTTTGTACCGGCAGGGGCCGCTGAGAGGCGGCCCTTTTATTTTGCGCAATACGGCCGAGGGAATTTTGGCCGCCGCTAGACTAGCGCCTCTCTACGCCGCGGCGGCAACAAAGCGAGGAAGATATACAGAAAAGGATAAAGCAGGCCGCCCAGGACGAACCAGACAGCTTCGGAGCGTCCCCCTCTGCGCCGCATATTTCGCAGTGTAGCGCCCGCATATATAAATCAGCGAGGCATACAGGATTGCGGCAATGATCACGCCGATCATCGTGGAGCCCTCGATGCGTGCTGAACATACAGGATTGCGCGTGCGGACAGAGCCGTCCGGGTTGACGATCAACTTCAAGAGAACGGGCGCACCGGCAAAGGCGACCTTACCCTTAGGTTGGGGTTTGTAGACCGCCCGACTTCAACCACTCCGTGATGTGCGAGGCGGTTTCCACCTGCCGTGCTCTGCGTAAAAGTTCCTCGCGCTCAACGCCCGGAGGCGTCTCTCTGGCTTCTTTCCTTAGACGCTCAGCTTCCTCTGAAAGGCGCTTATCGAGGGGATCGATTGGTTTGAAACGGCGCCGCTTCTGCATGGCGCTGCTCCCTGTTGTGTTAGGGCGGGAGCGCAACTTGCGTTCTCATCACCGTTAACTGCCGGGGGACCGCACGGTGATACTAATAGACTACGCCGCTGGAGTTCCGGTTCCGAGTCTTTTTTCAAAGCGGCACGGCTATTCATGAGGTCGATTGATGTCGGAAACAGACCGATACGGCCGCTGGTAAAAAGAACATATTGCGAACATAGAACAAACGTGGTACAGGTTCCTCATCGAAATCGGATCCAAAAAAGCCGCTCTCCGCCGTTTGTCCCGCTCGCGAATCCCCGCCATAAGGAGCACGTATTATGTCCGCCACTGCCCTGCGTATTGTTGAAGGATCCTCCATGGATAAGACCAAGGCCCTCTCTGCCGCGCTCTCCCAGATCGAGCGCCAGTTCGGCAAGGGCTCGGTGATGAAGCTGGGCAAGAACGACCGTTCGATGGACGTCGAGACGGTGTCCTCGGGCTCGCTCGGGCTCGACATCGCGCTTGGCGTCGGCGGCCTGCCAAAGGGGCGGGTGGTCGAAATCTACGGGCCGGAATCGTCGGGCAAAACCACGCTGGCGCTGCACTGCGTGGCCGAGGGACAGAAGAAGGGCGGCATCTGCGCATTCATCGACGCCGAACACGCGCTCGATCCGGTTTATGCGCGTAAGCTCGGCGTCAACATCGACGAGCTCTTGATCTCGCAGCCCGACACCGGCGAGCAGGCACTGGAAATCTGCGATACGCTGGTGCGCTCCGGCGCGATCGACGTGCTGGTGGTCGATTCGGTGGCAGCCCTGGTGCCGAAGGCCGAACTCGAGGGCGAGATGGGCGATGCGCTGCCGGGCCTGCAGGCGCGGCTGATGAGCCAGGCGCTGCGCAAGCTCACCGCCTCGATCAACAAATCCAACACCATGGTGATCTTCATCAACCAGATCCGCATGAAGATCGGCGTGATGTACGGCTCGCCGGAAACCACGACCGGCGGCAATGCGCTGAAATTTTACGCCTCCGTCCGCCTCGACATACGCCGCATCGGCGCGATCAAGGAGCGCGACGAGGTCGTCGGCAACACCACCCGTGTCAAGGTGGTGAAGAACAAGCTGGCGCCGCCCTTCAAGCAGGTCGAGTTCGACATCATGTATGGCGAGGGCGTCTCCAAGATGGGCGAGATCCTCGACCTCGGCGTCAAGGCCGGCATCGTCGAAAAATCCGGCGCCTGGTTCTCCTATGACAGCCAGCGTCTGGGGCAGGGACGCGAGAACGCGAAAGCGTTCCTCAAGGCCAACCCCGACATGACCGCCAAGATCGAGACTGCAATCCGCCAGAACTCCGGCCTGATCGCCGAGCAGATTCTGGCCGGTCCCGCCGAGCGCGATGCCGACGGTGAGGAGCCGGCGGACGAGTAAATTTCAGAAACGCTTCAGGGGTTAAGGCCTGAAACGTGCACGGGCGCTGCGGACGTTGAGTTGCCGACGTTCTCAGCGCCCGTTTTGTTTGATGGATATGGATGAGTCGTGATGAAGCCTCTGATTCTGACCGACTGGTTGATGTCAGACTTTACAAAGAATGGTTTGGCCGACCTCGCGCTGGATTTAGCTTTTTTCGATTTCGTCTGGGGACCGCAGCCCTCGTCGGATGAACTCGCAGCCCATCTTGGCCCGCGCACCGCAAGCCACAGCCACGACAGAGCTACACACTGGTCGGACTGGGGCGGTAGCCAGTGGAAACACAGCAAAAGCAGGAAGCACCGGGATCTCAGCCTGGCCGAATTCTGCCAGCACTATGAAACCGTCGAACTATGGTTTGACGTGCGGCCGAAAGCGCAGATGAAATTGATCTGGCTGCTGGATTATTTCTGCTCTTATCCGCAAACCGTTGGCAGGTTGAAGCTGCGTCTTGTCGATCTGGAGATGAGAGCGCTTGACAAGTTTGGCCGGTGGGATCCGCCGGCCGTTCAGGTTACGGAAAAGGAATTGGCGACGGCGAGCGCCGCCTGGCAGGCGTGGCGACACCGGAAGCTTGCTTCGATTTGCTCAGCAAGGATTTGAGTGCCTTGCCGCTTCTCAAACCCGTTTTGGTCGATCTGCTCGAAGAACTGCCGTCGAATTCGACAGGGCTTGGCGCCTCGGAAATGCGGATGCTCGAGCTGATTGCGCGGGGATACTCGCTGACGAATGCGCTCTTCCATCTGTACCAACTGCGGCAAACGCGCATCTTCAGCGAGTGGGAATACGGCTACTTGCTGGATGGGCTTGCGCATGGCCCGCGACCGGCTGTGGCCGGCCTCGATGAGGAACTGCGCACACTCGACCGTAAGAATTTGCGGGACCGGGGGCCGGCTTACCTGCGCAGCCGGTTGTCGCTCACCGAATTCGGCAAGGCTGTTCTCGCCCACAAGGAAGACTTCAGTCGGCACAATCCGATCGACCGCTGGTGGGGCGGGACGCACCTGACCAACGATAACCTCTGGCGCTGGAATCCGGTGCTGATCGCGCCCTCCCGCAAGCAGTCCAAACGGGGTGCACCATGACGCGTCTGATCTTGACGGCCGATTCCTCCAGCGCAGGCAGCATTGTATCGGCCGGTCACGCCGATCTGGCTGTCGCGATCAAGCTTCGGATGGTCTGGGGACTGCCACGCTCAGATTCGGAGCTTGCAGCATTTCTGGCGCCACGAAGGAGCCAAGAGCCGGACGGCCATTGGCTCGATTCGATGCCGCCGCAGCGGCTGCAGAAATTCGAGACGAATGATCTCGGACTGGTCGAGGCGTGCCAGCGGGCTGAAACGGTTGAGCTCTGGATGAATACGGATCCGAACGCCCAACTGGTACTGATCTGGCTGCTCGACTATCTCGGCCCACGCGCGAAAAGCTTGGGACTTACGCTGTGACATGTGGATGCCGCTCTTGGCGAGACAGAACCGGCGCGGCTTGCCAAAATGAAATTTGCGGGCGTAGCGATCAACGACGATCATCTCGAGATCGCAAGCCTTGCGTGGCAGGCCCTCCGGGCGCCGACGCCCCATGCGTGGTTCGATCTGCTGGCGAAGGATCTCAGCATCCTGCCGCAGCTTCGGCGATGCGTTCTGGAGATGCTCGAAGAACTACCGGGGCGCGCAACCGGGCTCGGCGCGTCGGAAATGCGGATGCTCGAATTGATCTCGGCGGGCTACCTGCATCCGTTCGACGTATTTTCGCATCACAAAGCGCGCTTCCAACGCCGCGTGTTCGACTATTGGGAAGCCGGTGCTCTCCTCGAAGGGCTTGCGCTGGCGCCGGCGCCTGCTGTTTCTGGTCTCGCGGAATGGCCGTTCTCCCTTGAGATGCACGACGACTATAAGCGCCTCGCGCGGTACAAAGAAAGCCGGCTGTCGCTCACTCCGCTCGGCAAGGCGATCCTGGCGGGCCTGGAGGATTTCAGCCGCCACAATCCAATCGACCGATGGTGGGGCGGCACGCACCTGACCAACGACCGGCTGTGGCGCTGGGACCCGGTCCTGCTCGTGCCGTAGCGGAGTTGCCGCAAAATGGGTAGCGCGGGAGCGAAACCCATCATCGGCCCGCATCCGCGGGTGGCAAGTGATGGTTTCGCTTTCGCTCTGCCCATCCTACTCGCGTTGCCTTGCTGTCATTCCAGGGCGCATCGGAGATGCGAACTATGGTGCGCAATTGCGCACCTGAGAATCTCGAGATTCTGGTCTGGTCCTTCGGACCATCCCGGAATGACTGCTCTCTCAACTATCACTCCGCAGCCTGCGCGTAGTCCGCGATCGGCGGGCACGAGCACACCAAATTGCGGTCGCCATAGACATTGTCGACGCGGCCGACCGGGCTCCAATATTTGTCGGTGCGCGAGACGCCGTCGGGGAAGCAGCCGGTGGCGCGGCTATACGGGCGATTCCATGCATCATCGACAATGTCGTGCACGGTGTGCGGGGCATGGCGGAGCGGCGAGGCTTCGACCTTCCAGCGGCCGATCTCGATCTCCGTGATCTCGCTTCGGATCGCGATCATAGCATCGCAGAAGCGGTCGAGTTCGGCCTTCGATTCCGATTCAGTCGGCTCGATCATCAGCGTGCCCGCGACCGGGAAACTCATGGTCGGGGCATGGAAGCCGTAGTCGATCAGGCGTTTTGCAATATCGTCGACGGTGACGCCGCTGGTCGTCTTCAAGGGCCGGGGATCGACGATGCATTCATGCGCGACGCGGCCCTTGGCATTTCGGTAGAGCACCGGGAAATGCGGATCGAGTCGGGTGGCGATGTAGTTCGCGTTCAAAATCGCGACCTCGGTGGCGCGCTGCAAGCCTTCGCCGGACATCATCAGGATGTAGAGGTAGGAGATGGTCAGGATTGACGCAGAGCCGAACGGCGCCGCTGATACCGGCCCGATCGGATGCGGCGTGGCGCCGTCGGTTGCGGGGTGGCCGGGGAGATAGGGCGCCAGATGCGCCTTGACGCCGATCGGCCCCATGCCCGGGCCGCCGCCGCCATGCGGGATGCAGAACGTCTTGTGCAGGTTGAGATGCGAGACGTCGGCGCCGTAATCGCCGGGCCGGGCGAGACCGACCTGCGCATTCATATTGGCCCCGTCGAGATAGACCTGGCCGCCATGGCTATGCACGATGTCGCAGATTTCGGTGATGTGCTCCTCGAACACGCCATGCGTCGAGGGATAGGTGATCATCACCGCGGCAAGATTCTTCGAATGCTTCTCCGCCTTGGCGCGAAGGTCGTCGACGTCGACGTCGCCGCGAGCATCGCAAGCGGTCACCACCACCTCCATGCCGGCCATGTGGGCGGAGGCCGGATTGGTGCCGTGCGCGGAGGAGGGGATCAGGCACACCCTGCGGTGCGGCTCGCCGCGCGCCGCGTGATAGGCGCGGATCGCCAGCAGGCCGGCATATTCGCCCTGCGCGCCGGAATTCGGCTGCAGCGAGATCGCGTCATAGCCAGTGATGTCGCACAGCCATTGTTCCAGCCGCTTGAACAATGCGTGATAGCCCGCCGCCTGCTCGCGCGGCGCGAACGGATGCAGCGAGCCGAATTCGGGCCAGGTCAGCGGGATCATCTCCGTGGTCGCGTTCAGCTTCATGGTGCAGGAGCCGAGCGGGATCATCGCCCGGTCGAGGGCGAGATCGCGATCGCTGAGCTTACGCATGTAGCGCAGCAGCTCGGTCTCGGAGCGGTGCGCGTGGAATACGGGATGGGTGAGGAAGGCGCTGTCGCGCTTCAGTTCGGCGGGCAACGTTTCGCGTGCGCCCAACTCGACATCTGCATAGGACAGCTTGCCGCCGAAGGCGCGCCACACCGCTTCCACCGTCGCAGGCGTGGTCGTTTCGTCCACCGCGATGCCGAGTGTGCCGCCACCGATCCGCAGATTGATCTTCTCAGCCAGCGCGCGTGCCACGATTTCGCCCTGCCTGGCGCCGACCGCGACCGTGATCGTATCGAAGAACGCCTGTGAGGCCGCCGCAAAGCCGAGCTTGGTTAGGCCCGCGGCCAGCACCACGGCGCGCCGGTGCACGGTGCGCGCGATATGCGTCAGCCCCTCCGGGCCATGATAGACCGCGTACATCGAGGCGATCACTGCCAATAGCACCTGCGCGGTGCAGATGTTGGAGGTGGCCTTTTCGCGGCGAATGTGCTGCTCGCGGGTCTGCAGCGCGAGCCGATAGGCCGGCGCGCCCCGCGAATCCAGGGACAGCCCGACGATGCGGCCGGGCAGCGAACGCTTTAGCGCATCGCGCACCGACATATAGGCCGCGTGCGGGCCGCCATAGCCCATCGGCACGCCGAACCGCTGCGCCGATCCGACCGCGATGTCGGCGCCGAGCTCGCCCGGCGAGGCGATCAGGGTCAGCGCCAGCAGATCGGCCGCCATGACCGCCAGCGCACCCTTGGTGTGGAGCGCCGAAATAGCCGGCCGCAAGTCGCGCACCGCGCCTGACGTTCCCGGATACTGCAGCAGCCCGCCGAACACGTCGGCGCTTTCGAGATCGGTGAGGGGATCGCCGATGATCAGGTTCCAGCCGAGCGGCTCGGCGCGGGTGCGTAAGACCGCGAGCGTCTGCGGATGCACCTCGGCATCGACGAAGAACGACTTTGTCTTGACCTGCGAGGCGCGCTCGGCGAGCGCCATCGCTTCCGCGGCGGCAGTGCCTTCATCGAGCAGCGAAGCGTTGGCGACGTCGAGGCCGGTGAGGTCGCAGATCATGGTCTGGAAGTTGAACAGCGCCTCCAGCCGCCCCTGGCTGATCTCCGGCTGATACGGCGTATAGGCCGTGTACCAGGCCGGGTTCTCCAGGATGTTGCGCTGGATCACCGCGGGCAGGATGGTGCCGGAATAGCCCTGGCCAATCAGCGAGGTGAATACCTGGTTCTGCGCGGCGAGCTCGCGCATATGCGACAGCGCCTCGGTTTCGCTCAGCGCCGGACCCAGATCGAGCGGCTGCTTCTGCCGGATCGAGGACGGCAGCGTCTGGCTCATCAATTCGTCAAGGCTCTTCGCGCCGATGTTGTCCAGCATCGCAGCGATGTCGCTGGGCGAGGGGCCGATATGCCGGCGCACGAAATCGGTGGCGGCCTCAGCAGTGGTCTTGAGCGGCGCGTTCATGGGTCCTTCCTCTTTATTCGTCGTCATGCCCCGCGAAGGCGGGGCATCCAGTACGCCGGGAAGCCTGCAATGAACCGACAGGCCGCGGCGTACTGGGTCGCCCGGTCTCCTGCGTGAAGACGCGCTTCGCGCTTTTGCCGGGCGACGACAGTGAGTGTGTGGTGGCGGAGTTCATCATCCTCACGCCGTGTGTGCCTTGTACGCGGCCTCATCCATCAGGCCGCCGAGTTCGCTTTTGTCCGCAATCTTCAGCTTGAAAAACCACGCCTTGCCGCCGGCGTCGGAATTCACCAGAGCCGGTTCGGCGGCGAGCGCCTCGTTGACTTCGATCACTTCGCCCGAGATCGGCGCGTAGACGTCGGAGGCGGCCTTCACCGATTCCACCACGGCAGCGGCTTCGGCCTTCTTCAAGCTGCGGCCGACCTTGGGCAGTTCGACGAACACGACATCGCCGAGCTGCGATTGCGCATAGTCCGTGACCCCGATAGTGGCGACATCGCCCTCGATGCGGATCCATTCGTGGTCGGAGGTGAACAGCGTCGTCATGAAGAGTCCTCTGGTGAATCAGCGTTTGTAGGTGTTGGGAACGAAAGGCATCGGCGCGACCTGCAGCGGCAGGCGCTGGCCGCGCACCTCGGCAAAGACCTGCGTGCCGTTCTTGGCGAGTGCGGTTGGCAGATAGCCCATCGCCACCGGCGCATTGAGGCTCGGGCCGAAGCCGCCCGAGGTCACCGTGCCGATCGCCTCGCTGGAAACCGCATCCGCAAACAACAGCGCGCCTTCGCGCACCGGCGCGCGACCTTCGGCGCGCAGGCCGACGCGACGGCGGGCGGCGCCTTTTTCGAACTGTGAGAGAATCTTGTCCGCGCCCGGAAATCCGCCGGCGCGGGCGCCGCCGCTGCGGCGGCTCTTCTGCACCGACCATTCCAGCGCGCCCTCGACCGGCGTCGTCGTGGTGTCGATGTCGTGGCCGTAAAGGCAGAGGCCGGCCTCCAACCGCAGGCTGTCGCGCGCACCTAAGCCGATCGGCAGCACGTCGGGGTTTTGCAGCAGCATCGTCACCAGTGCTTCGGCCTGTGCGGCCGGTACCGAAATCTCAAAGCCGTCCTCGCCGGTATAGCCGGAGCGCGAGACGAAGCAGTCGAAGCCAGCCACCTTGCGCGGGCCGGCATCCATGAACTTCATCGCCGTGACGTCGGCGCCAAGCCTCGCCAGCGCGGATTCCACTTTCGGCCCCTGGAGCGCGATCAGCGCGCGGTCGCTGAGCGCATCGATGACGCAGCTATCGGAGAGATGCGCGCGCAAATGCGCCTCGTCCTCGGCCTTGCAGGCGGCATTGACGACCAGGAATAGGTGGTCGCCGAAATTTGCTACCATCAGATCGTCGAGAATGCCGCCGTCTTCATTGGTGAACTGGGCGTAGCGCTGCCGTCCCGGCGCAACCGCCACGATGTCCTGTGGCACCAGCCGCTCCAGCGCCAGTGCCGCATCCTCGACCCGGCCGGATTTGGGGCGCAGTACGAGCTGGCCCATATGCGAGACGTCGAACAGGCCGACGGCGCTGCGGGTATGGAGGTGCTCCTTCAGCACGCCGGCCGGAAATTGCACCGGCATCTCATAACCCGCAAACGGAACCATCTTGCCGCCACGCGCCACATGGAGCGCGTGCAATGGGGTGCGTTTTAGGGAGGATTTGTCGCTCGCCAGCATCCGTCAGGCCCTCATGGGTTCCGGAGACCAGCCTCCGAAAACCCCAAGAAAGCCCCATCTGTCGCTGTGCCTGAGAGTATTATCCCGTCGGCGGACACCCTGGGCGCACGCCGCCCGGCGTCTCTTTCCAGATGCTATTTCGTCACGCGGTCCGTTTGCCTGAGAGTTTCCGGGGCGGTTGCTCCTTCGGCGCCGGCGCTGAAGCCGATCTCTCCCGACGTGACGTCTTACAAATAAGAGGGAAACACAGCCCTGCCAAGCCTGTCAACGCAGCCCCAGCATTATCAACGGGAGTTGCGTGGCCATCTTGTGTGCTGCGGCAAGCCTATGATCCGCCTGCACAGTTTCTGGACAGCGCAGGCCGCCTTGTCTAAAAGCGTTCCGCCGGAAGATTAAGGTTAGTTCCGACCTGGCCCGGCCCTTTTCCGATTGGAATGAACATGAGCGGCGGTAAGACGAACACGAGTGGCGTCAACGAGATCAGGTCGAAATTCCTGGATTTCTTCGCGGAGAACGGCCACGAGGCCGTGGCCTCGTCGCCGCTCGTGCCGCGCAACGACCCGACCTTGATGTTCACCAATGCCGGCATGGTGCAGTTCAAGAACGTCTTCACCGGCGTCGAGAAGCGCCCGTATCAGCGCGCCACAACCTCACAGAAATGCGTGCGTGCCGGCGGCAAGCACAACGATCTCGACAATGTCGGCTATACCGCGCGCCATCTCACCTTCTTCGAGATGCTCGGCAATTTTTCCTTCGGCGACTACTTCAAGGAGCGTGCGATCGAGCTCGCCTGGAAGCTGATCACGAAGGAATTTGGGCTGAAGAAGGATAAGCTGCTTGTCACCGTCTATCACGACGACGAGGAGGCGGCGCGCCACTGGAAGAGCATCGCCGGCTTCTCGGACGACCGCATCATCCGGATCGCGACCTCGGACAATTTCTGGGCGATGGGCGATACCGGCCCGTGCGGCCCGTGCTCGGAGATCTTCATCGACCGCGGCGAGCACATCTGGGGCGGGCCTCCGGGCAGCCCGGAGGAGGACGGCGATCGCTTCCTCGAATTCTGGAACCTGGTCTTCATGCAGTTCGAGCAGGTGACGAAGGACGAGCGGGTCGCGCTGCCGCGGCCGTCGATCGACACCGGCATGGGGCTGGAGCGCATGGCCTGCATTCTGCAGGGCGTCGACAGCGTCTTCGAGACCGACCTGTTCCGCCATCTGATCGATGCCACCGCGTCCGCCCTCGGGCATGGGCCGGAGGAGCAGACCGTCGCCTCGTTCCGGGTCATCGCGGACCATTTGCGCTCGTCGGCCTTCCTCGTGGCCGATGGCGTGCTGCCGTCGAATGAAGGCCGCGGCTATGTGCTGCGCCGGATCATGCGCCGCGCGATGCGCCACGCGCAGCTCCTCGGCGCGCGCGAGCCGCTGATGCATCGTCTGGTCTGGGCGTTGGTTCGCGAGATGGGCCAGGCCTATCCGGATCTGGTGCGCGCCGAGAAGCTGATCGAGGAAACGCTGCGGCTGGAAGAGACCCGTTTCCGCAAGACGCTAGCGCGGGGCCTTGCGATCCTCGACGAGAAGAGTGCCAGCCTGAAGAAGGGCGACATGTTCGATGGCGATACCGCATTCACGCTGTACGACACCTATGGCTTCCCGCTCGACCTGACGCAGGACGCGCTGAAGTCGCGCGGCATCAGCGTCGATCAGGCGTCGTTCAACGACGCGATGGAGCGGCAGCGCGAGAAGGCGCGTGCCTCTTGGGCGGGCTCGGGCGAGGCTGCGGATGAATCGGTCTGGTTCCCGCTGCGCGAGAAGCTCGGCGCGACGGAATTCCTGGGCTACGAGACCGAAAGCGCGGAAGGCGTCGTGACGGCGCTGGTGAAAGATGGCAAGGAGGTCGACAGCCTGAAGGCCGGCGAGACCGGCTCGATCGTGCTGAACCAGACCCCGTTCTATGCGGAGTCCGGCGGCCAGGTCGGCGACACCGGCATACTGGCCGGCGAGGGCGGCATCAAATTCCGCGTCACCGATACGCAGAAGAAGGCCGGCGATCTCTTCGTCCATACCGGCAAGGTGGAGCAGGGCACGCTGAAGGCGGGCACCGCGCTCCAGCTCGAGGTCGATCATTCGCGCCGTTCGTCGATCCGCGCGCATCACTCGGCGACTCATCTGCTGCATGAGGCGCTGCGCCAGGTGCTCGGCGACCACATCGCCCAGCGTGGATCGCTGGTGGCGCCGGACCGGCTCCGCTTCGACTTCGTGCATCCGAAGCCGATCACACCGGAAGAACTCGCCCGCGTCGAGGACATCGCCAACGAGGTGGTGCTGGAAAACGACGAGGTGACGACGCGGCTGATGGCGGTCGACGACGCCCGCGAGGCCGGCGCGCGCGCGCTGTTCGGCGAAAAATACGGCGACGAGGTCCGCGTCGTCTCGATGGGCAAGGGCCCGCGCGAGCAGGGCCAGAACGCGCTCGGCTGGTCGGTCGAGCTGTGCGGCGGCACTCATGTGCGCCGCACCGGCGACATCGGGCTGATCTCGGTGACCAGCGAAAGCGCTGTGGCTTCCGGCGTGCGCCGCATCGAAGCGCTGACCGGGCGTCACGCGCGCAAGCACGCCAACGACACGATGGCGATTGCGAGGAGCGCGGCGCTGGAGCTGCGCACCTCGATCGATGAGATGCCCTCGCGCATCGCGGCCCTGATGGAAGAGCGCAAGAAGCTGGAACGCGATCTGTCGGACGCGCGCAAGAAGCTCGCGATGGGCGGCGGCGCAACCAATGGCGGGGGCGCAGCCGGCGGCGTGCGCGAAGCCGGCGGCGTCAAGCTGCTCGCCCGCGCGGTCGAGGGCGTCGAGACCAAGGATCTGAAGAGCCTCGTCGACGACGGCAAGAAGCAGATCGGCTCCGGCGTGGTCGCGATCGTCGGCGTCACCGAAGACGGCAAGGCCGGCATCGTGGTCGGCGTCACGAGCGATCTCACCGCGCGCTTCAACGCGGTGGAGCTGGTGCGCAAGGGCTCCGAAGTACTCGGCGGCAAGGGCGGCGGCGGCCGGCCAGACATGGCCCAGGCCGGCGGCCCCGATGGTGCCAAGGCCAACGCGGCGCTGTCGGCGATCGAGCAGGCTATGGCGAGCGCGTGAGGCGCGGGTAAGCCGGACGTCTCAGCGATCGCCAGCACGATAGTGGCGATTGCAATGGCAGATTTGCCAACTGCCGGGCAGATGTGACCTTCGGCGTCGCGCATCGCGTCAGCTTCAATCGTCACGCTGCGGCCTAATTCGTGGTGATGCTGTAGCGCATCCACGTTGATCGAACTCTCGATGGTGCCGCTGAGCTTGCGGCCATCATTGGTACGGCATTCCGGTGAACAGCCCGATCGCTGGACATACGCAGCAGCCGACTTTGGCGTTCGAGAGGATCCAGCATGACTCGGTGGATGATAAAGTCATCTCTATTTGCGTCGATCGCCTTTGGCGCCTTGGTCTGCGTGGCGTCGGCGCAAGACGACAAGGTTTCAGTCGACATGGTCGGAGTGGGGAGCATGAGTTGCGCTCACTGGCGATCCAACGAAGAGCATGTGTTGGAGGGGACTGTCTGGATTCACGGTTTCTGGACGGGACTCAATTACGTTGCAGCGGCCAGTGGCCAAACACAGCCGAAAATCCGTGTGTCTTCGATCGTTGCGGAAGTCGAAAAGACATGCGCTCGCAAAACATCACAGACTTTAGCCAGCGCCGTATGGACGACGTATCTTGCGGCCAAGAGGTAGGGCGGCTCAGGCATCTACCAATCGATCGAACCATGGTGCTGCGCCGGCTGCTACGGCCGTTTCTCCTGCGCTCAGACGATCCCGTTACCGCCCGATGCTGTGTCGCTTTGACGCCTTATCGGAACTTGGAGGTGCGGTAAGAGTTGGCAGTTGGCCAATTGAGCCTCGGACTTGGAAGCGTGATGATCCGCCCGATATGCGCCGCCTTGGCGCTTACCTGTCTATCTGCGCCGGTATTTGCCGAAACCTGCATTGCTTCACGCTATGGCTACAGCGGCGGCCGAACTGCATCGGGAGAGCGGATGAATCCAAATGTGATGACCGCGGCCCATCGCGCCAGACCGTTCGGCTCTCACGTCACAGTCACCTCACATTCGACCGGGCGAAGTGTCACCGTCCGGATCAATGATCGGGGTCCATTCGTGAAGGGACGGTGCATCGACCTGTCCACCGGGGCCGCTCGTGAGCTTGGCATGGCCGGGACGACGACGGTCTCTCTCCGCTGAGGTGTAGCATAGCCACAACCCGCGACCCAATGCGGACGCCAGGCCGCGATAGTGCGGTGCATCGTTCTGTTGTTCGCCCTGTGGTAATTCGGCCTCGGGGCGAGCATAGTTGCGGCGTCACAATTCCGGATAGGTTCATCGGCGTTGATGATGTGGACGCTCCTGGTCAACTCCGGTGATGCGCGGTTCGGACAACCGGAGTCCCGCCATGTCTGTTACGGCTCACAGCGAAACACAGCGCGAACATAGCTTCAGTTCTGCCGAAATGGGCGCCATCGCTCATCTCTACCGGGGCGAAGTCTACCGTTCGACAATCTGGAGAACGCGGCTCGACAACACAACTAACTGGGCGATCGTCACAATGGGCATCGCCCTGTCGACGACGTTTTCGAGCCCGGAAGCTTCACCGCTGCCGCTCCTGCTCGTAGGCCTGCTCATTGCCGTCTTTCTCGGCATGGAGGCGCGACGTTATCGCTACTTCAATGTCTGGCGCGCCCGAGCTCGATGGATGGAGACAAATTTCTACGCGCCGATATTCACCGGTGAAGCCCGCGACGATAGCTGGCAGGTGACGCTCGGGCGCGACTACACCGCGCCTCGCCACCACATTTCGTTTGTCCGCGCGGCGGGGCGGCGGCTGCGTCGCAACTACGTCTGGATTCTCGCCGTCCAGGTGATTGCCTATTACGGCAAGATCGCAATCCATCCGACGCCCGCGTCGACCTTGGCGGAATTTATCGATCGCGCCGCGGTTGGACCGATTCCAGGCTGGGTCGTTCTGACAATTGGGCTTGTCTACAATGTCGGCTGGCTGGCGTTCGCGCTCGGCACGATGTGGCTCGACCAACGCGAGCACCGCGGCGACAAGGTGGCGATGGGCTAAGCACGCGACAGCAATGACGTGGAGAGTTCAGACCTTGCGGAGGAACACGTAGTCCGCCGAGTAGGGTACATTGCGCCAGGTCCCTGCCTTGTCGCAGTCGCCCTCGAGCTTGCCGCCTGAGGTGTTGATCCGCTGCACCGTGGTGACGCCGGAGAGGATGCCGGTGCCGCGGCCGGCGGTGACCGTCAGTTTTAGCCAGGGAATGTCGTTCGCCGTCGCGCCGGGGGCATTGCCGACCGCTTTGCCAACGACGGCGCTGGAGTCAATGTGCTCCCAGTTCGGACCGGTGTAGTGCCGGCCGACGGTCTTGCCATCGAGCATGAGCGTTGCGATCGGTTCGCGGAACGTCCAGGCGAGCTTGCCGTCGGCGGCAGCCTTGCATTCGTAGATCTGGGCGCCCTCGGCGTGGAGGGTGAGGACGACGGTCTCGCCCGGCGCGGCGATGGCGTCGGGAAGTGGCGTCTGGGCGGAGGCAGGGAGGAGCGAGGCGGATAAACAGACGACCGCGAGCGCAGTGTACTCAAGCAACGACATGGTGGTTCTCCGTCGTCGGCGCCGTCGTCATTGCGAGCGCAGCGAAGCAATCCATAGCGCGGCACAACGGCTTGATGGATTGCTTCGTCGCTTTGCTCCTCGCAATGACGGGGATAGAGCTTTCGCGAAGGGGCTTAGGCCGCCATCGCCTTTTCGAGGTTGCCGGCGACCTTGTCGAGGAAGCCGGTGGTCGACAGCCAGCGCTGGTCGGCGCCGACCAGCAGCGCGAGGTCCTTGGTCATGTAGCCTTCCTCGACGGTCGCGACGCAGACCTTTTCCAGCGTCTCGGCGAATTTCGCGAGCTGCGGATTGTTGTCGAGCTTGGCGCGGTGGGCGAGGCCTCTGGTCCAGGCGAAGATCGACGCGATCGAGTTGGTCGAGGTCTCCTTGCCCTTCTGGTGCTCGCGGTAGTGGCGGGTCACCGTGCCGTGGGCGGCTTCGGCTTCCACCGTCTTGCCGTCGGGCGTCAGCAGCACCGAGGTCATTAGGCCGAGCGAGCCGTAGCCCTGCGCGACCGTGTCCGACTGCACGTCGCCGTCATAGTTCTTGCAGGCCCAGACATAGCCGCCGGACCATTTCAGCGCGGAAGCCACCATGTCGTCGATCAGGCGGTGTTCGTAGGTCAGCCGCTTGGCCTCGAATTCCTTCTTGAACTCGCGGTCATAGATGTCCTGGAAGATGTCCTTGAAGCGGCCGTCATAGACCTTGAGGATCGTGTTCTTGGTCGAGAGATAGACCGGGTAGCCGCGCAGCAGGCCGTAGTTGAAGGAGGCGCGGGCGAAGTCGATGATGGAATCGTCGAGGTTGTACATTTCCATCGCAACGCCGGGGCCCGGCGTCTTGAACACTTCCTTCTCGATGACGGTGCCGTCCTCGCCGACGAATTTCAGGCTCAGCGTGCCCTTGCCGGGGAACTTGATGTCGGTGGCGCGGTACTGGTCGCCATAGGCATGGCGGCCGATGATGATCGGCTTGGTCCAGCCGGGAACCAGGCGCGGCACGTTCTTGCAGATGATCGGCTCGCGGAAGATCACGCCGCCCAAGATGTTGCGGATGGTGCCGTTCGGCGACTTCCACATCTCCTTCAGGCCGAATTCCTTCACCCGGGCTTCATCCGGAGTGATGGTCGCGCATTTGACGCCGACGCCGACCTTCTTGATGGCGTTGGCGGCGTCGATCGTGACCTGGTCGTTGGTCTGGTCGCGGTACTCCATTCCGAGGTCAAAATACAAAAGCTCGACATCCAGGAAGGGGGTGATCAGCTTATCCTTGATGTACTGCCAGATGATCCGGGTCATCTCGTCGCCATCGAGCTCGACGACGGGGTTGGTCACCTTGATTTTTGCCATGACGGAACGGGCCTTTTTTGGAAAACCGCTGATACGGGCGGGGTGGGTGATTACAGGCGGGCCTATAGCACCGCAAACCGGCCGGCGGAAGCCGAGCCGTTGTGCACTTTCAGCCCATTTTTGGGATTAGAACGCTGCCTGGGTCGCCGTTCCCGCCACCACGTACCAGGTCATGAACAGGCCGCAGATCAGGGCGCCCGGCAGGCTGGAGCCGGTCCGCCGCCAGGTGAAGGTCGCGATGACGGCGCAGATCGCGAGCAGCGGGATGAACTGGATGGCGACGATGGTCGAGAGCGGCACGAAGCCGGGATCGGGCAGCGGGTTGAACAGCTTTCCGGTGAGCCACAGGATCGCGTACTGCCCGCCGACCAGCACGATGAAGCCCAGCGTCAGGGCCAGGATATTGGTCAGGTAAAGCGCGGCCCGGCCGGCCGCCATGGTGGAGAAATTGCGGTGCAGGACGTGCAGCGCGATCACGAAAAACGCCGTGAACGGCAGGAGATAGATCAGAAAGATCAAGAACTGCTTCGCGCTCATCAGCTTCACCGCGACGATCCAGAACCGGAAGTCGATCTTGAAGCCGAGGTCGGTAAGCCAGAGCGCCGCATAGCCGATCGCAACCGTTGCGATCGCGATCACGACTGACGGCAGGACGATGCCGGACCGGCTGGCGCGCTTGGGTGCGAACCGGATCAATGCGAGCGCGATCAGGCCGTTGATGACGGCCCAGACCAGGATCTGGTTGGTGATGCCCTGCGGCAGGACGGCGGAAGGTTTTACGAACGTGCCGCCCAAGGCAAACGCCGGGTAATAGGTCAGTGCCGGTATGAAGGCGGACAGGATGAACGCCGCCGTCCAGCGGCGGCCGGTCGCCGCCGCGGGCTCCGGCATGGTGCCGTCAGCGATTTCGGGCAGTCGCAGGTGCGAATACATCGGCGCTTTCAGAAGCGCGTCGAAAGCGCCGATCAGGAGCGCGACAAAGCCGATCAGCGCGATCAGCGTGCCGATTTCCTTGCGGAACCAGATCTGGTCATCGACCGGGCGGGGCGTGCCGCCCTGCAGCGTCCTGGCAAACCAGTCGAGGCTGTAGCCGATGGCTTCATGGGAGATGTGCTCGGCCGGATGGGTGATGGCGGGGGTATAGAGCACCCGCGCGTTGCCTTGGGCGATGTCGCCATAGACCTTGCCCGGTTCCACCGGGCCTTGCGTCCCGAACAGGGCCCACAGTTTCGGGCTTTTGACGACATCGCGGGCATTGTCGACGTCCCACATCAGGGTCGAAAACTCCTCGTACTGGGCGAACACCAGCGCCACGTTTCGCGGCCAGTTCGGGTTACCCTCGGCGGCGAACGGCTTGCCGGTCGAAGACCCCTCCAGCACCATCGACTTGTAATCGTTGGGTGCTGCAATCGCCGCCGCCAGCACGGTCCAGCCGCCCATCGAATGGCCCTCGAGCCCGATATTGGTCTTGTCGACGATTTCGAGACTGCGCAGATAGGCAAGCCCGTCGGGGCCGCCGAAACCGTTGGCGAAGGCCGGTGGGTCGCTATAGCCGTGGCCGGTCTGGTCGAGAGCCAGCACGACGTAGCCGCGGCGGGCGAATTCAATGGTAAAGCCGTCCTGGGTCTCCCGCGAATTGATGTAGCCGTGGACAGCGAGAATGCCGGGGGCCGGGATCTGCGGCGTGGCGTTCGGCGGGATGTAGAGCAACCCGCTCATGGTATTGCCCTTGGCGCCCTTGAAACGGATGTCTTCAATCCGGATGCCACCTGCGGTCTGCGTGAAATGGGCAAGCAGGCCGCCCGCCAGGATCAGGAGCACGCCCAGCATCGCCAACGACCACCTGCCGCGCATGGACGCCTCCCTGGATTCCGTCGCCGTTGAGCTCGGCGTTCGGGCTGGTTTGCAGCTTCGCTTTGTTTGTGATTGTTAGCCTATCCGAAAGTCGAATGCCCGCAAGCGGCGTCCCGCGCGGGGCATTATTGAGGCTTTGAGCGAGCCAGCGGAAACGCTACTAACCCGGCTATCGGACTGGAGAATTCCGGCCGTCTTCCGAAAAACCTTTTGACCGGCGCGCGCTTATCGCGAGGCCCGTTCAAAATCTCCAGACGTTGAACGAACGCGGCAAGCTGAAGCAGAAAGTGAAGTCGAGACATGTCCGGCACCGATAAAACCAAGGCTGGTTTGGACTTAGCCGGGCCAATTGTGATCCTCGTCGAGCCGCAGCTCGGCGAGAATATCGGCATGGCTGCGCGCGCGATGGGCAATTTCGCGCTGTCACACTTGCGGATCGTCAATCCGCGCGACGGCTGGCCGAACATCGCGGCGCAGCGGGCGGCGGCGGGCGCCGATCACATTCTGGAGCGGGCCGAACTGTTCGATACCGTCGAGCAGGCGGTTGCCGACCTGACGCTGCTGTTTGCCACCACCGCCCGCGCGCATGATCAGGCCAAGCCGGTGGTCGGCCCGGAAAAGGCGGCCGCCGAGATCGTGGCCCATGTCGCCACCGGCGGCGGGGCCGGCATTCTGTTCGGCCGGGAGCGCTGGGGGCTCCAGAACGAAGAGGTCGCGCTTGCCAACCGGATCATCACCTTCCCGGTCAATCCGGGCTTTGCCTCGCTGAACCTGGCGCAGGCAGTGCTGCTGGTGGGCTACGAATGGTTCAAGCACTCGACCGGCGGCGCGCTGCCGTTCGCAATGCCCGAGCGCTCCGAGCCGGCCTCGCAGCACCAGATGCAGGCCTTCTTCGACAATTTGGTCCGGGAACTCGACAAGGTCGAATTCCTTCGCCCGCGCGAGAAGCGCGACACCATGCTGGTGAACCTGCGCAACATCTTCACCCGGATGGACCCGACCAAGCAGGACATGCACACCTTGCACGGGGTGATCATGGCGATCGCAGAAGGCCGCAAGGGCCCTGCCAAGGGCGGGGTACTGGACGGCGAACAGGCGACGCGGCTGCGCGCGCTGTTGGCCGAGCACGGGCAGGGGCCGGCGGTGCCCGGCGACAGCTCGACCGTGCGCGGGCTCGCCCGTCTGCTTCGCCGCAACCCGACCGACGCCGAGCGCATCCTGTGGCAGGCGCTGACCCGCGACCGCCGCTTCGCCGGCCAGTTCAAGCGCCAGACCCCGGTCGGCCGTCACATCCCCGATTTCGTCTCCTTCGTGCATCGCATCGCCATCGAACTGGTCAATCCGAACGAGTCGGATGCCATCGTCGCCGACCGCGCCACCCGGAAGGGCTGGCTGGAGGCACGGGATTACCGCGTGATCGAGATGCGGGTCGCCGATGTCGAACGGGATCTGGCGACCGAGCTGGAGCGGCTGGAGAAAGTACGATCGCTGTCCCCGCGGGCACAAACGGAGTAAGCTCGCCATCGACCGTTAACGCCCAAGGAGCAATTCAAGCGGCTGCAGTGCAATCGAAAACGCAACGGGAGGTGTGCGATGGCTACATCTGACTGGCGTCTCGAAGGCGAATGGATCAAGAACTGCAATTGCGCGTTTGGCTGTCCGTGCGATTTTAATGCGCGGCCGACCCACGGCTATTGCAAGGGCCTGGTCGGCATGAGGATCACCAAGGGGCATTTCGAAAACACAAACCTCGAAGGCCTGGTTTTCGCGGCGACGGTTCATTTTCCCGGAGCGCTGCATGAGGGCAACGGCCAGCTACAGCCGATCATCGACGAGCGCGCCACACCCGAACAACGCGACGCGCTTTTCAAGATCATGTCGGGCCAGAACTCCGCCGAAGGCACGCTGTTCCAGATCCTCAGCCTGATCGTGAGCAAGATGCATGAGCCGTTGTTTGTACCGATCGAGTTTTCATTCGACAGGGATGGACGCGTCGCGCGCATGGTGGCCAGGGGCGTGCTTGAGACCGAGGTCGAGCCGATCAAGAATCCGGTGACCGGAGAGCCTCACCGCGTCCAGGTCGTGATGCCCGAGGGCTTCGAACATCGGGCGGCGGAGGTCGCCTCGTCCAACATCCGCTCGACCGGCGCCATCCGGTTCGACACCGAAGGCACGCACAGCTCATTGGCCAACGTGGTCCAGACGCCGGAGGGTGTCGCGGCGTAACGCTGCAGGCAGCTTTCGACAGGCTGTTTCCATGGCGGAGGTAGAGGCCATGACCGCGACCTCGGCGCTCGAACACGCCTTGCGTCACGACCGCCTGATCGTTGCGATCGGAATAGCCGGCGTGGTCGCATTGTCCTGGAGCTATCTGATCGCGGGTGCCGGCATCGACATGAGCATGGCCGACATGCCGATGGACCCCGAGCCATGGTCGCTCGCCCAGGCATCGCTGATGTTCGCGATGTGGTGGGTGATGATGGTCGCGATGATGACGCCGAGCGCTGCGCCAATGGTGCTGCTGTTCGCGGCGATCAAGCGCAGGCAGGCGGCAGATCGTCCGCTCGCTTCAGCCTGGCTGTTTCTGGCCGGCTATCTCGCGATATGGGCGGGCTTCAGCCTGGTCGCGGTCGCCGCGCAGTGGGGGCTCGATCAGGCGGGACTGCTGTCCGGCATGATGGCGAGCACCAGCACCGTGCTCGCCGGAAGCATCCTCTTGGCCGCCGGGCTCTATCAGTTGACGCCGATCAAGCGCGCCTGCCTGCGCTACTGTCAGAGCCCGGTGCTGTTTCTGAGCCGATACTGGCAGCCTGGAGCGATCGGCGCGCTGCGCATGGGCTTCCGGCACGGCAGCTATTGCGTCGGATGCTGCTGGTTCCTGATGGCGCTGCTGTTCGTTGCCGGCGTCATGAATCTGGTCTGGATCGCGCTGGTCGCCATCTATGTCGGGTTCGAGAAGCTAGTGGCCCGCAGCCCATGGCTCAGCCGCGCCGCGGGCGTGGGCCTGATCGCAGCAGGCGGGATTGTCCTGGCGCGCGGTCTGCTCGACATGGCGCCCGCGGCGTTGTAGCGATGGCCGCCCGCCTTGCCGACCGTGTGGCCTCAAACGGTGGCCAGCTCTGCGGGGCTACCCATTCGCTTCGGCTTTTTCGCCTGGGCTGGCCCAAGCAGGGGGGCCGCGGCAA
The DNA here is from genome assembly GCF_013114835.1 of Bradyrhizobium archetypum. Classification (GTDB taxonomy): domain Bacteria; phylum Pseudomonadota; class Alphaproteobacteria; order Rhizobiales; family Xanthobacteraceae; genus Bradyrhizobium; species Bradyrhizobium archetypum. Next base: position 672,245 of record NZ_JAAVLW010000002.1, read on the forward strand.
GGCCTGCGGTGTCGGCGACAGCGGGATCGCGCGACACCATGGCGGCGACGATGGCGCCGTCGATCAACAATGCAAGTTGATGCGCGAGCATTTGCGGCTCGGCCGCGCCCATTTCACCGGCGAGTTTTTCGATATGCGCCAGCACCACCTTCTTGTGGCGCATCGCGATGGCGCGGAACTGCTTGGCGTCCTTGTCGTGCTCGGCGACCGCATTGATGAAGGGGCAGCCGTAGAAGCGCTCCTCGGCAAACCAGCGCTTCAGCGCCGGAAAAATCCGCTTCAGTTTTGCCAGCGCGTCGCCGCCGCCGTCCTCCATCGCGCCGATGAACCATTCGCGCCACGCCTTGCCTTCGCTTTCCAGCACGGCGTTGACGAGGTTGGTCTTGGAGCCGAACAATTTGTAGAGCGTGGTCTTGGCGGTGCCGGCCTCGTCGATGATGGCATCGATGCCGGTGGCGTTGATGCCGTTCTTGCAGAACAGATGCGTCGCCGCGCCGAGCAGGCGGCTGCGCGCGGATTCCTCGTCGCCCGCGGCGAACTGCTTTTTCTTCGGAACCGATTTGCCCATGCGCGCCAGTTAATCGAACCGGGGCGCAATCATCAAGCCGCATCTTTGCGCCGAAAATAATCGCAAGCACGCAGCAACTGCATCGCGCATGAGCAGCACGGCGCTGATCAACTTCCGGGCAGGCAGTCTTAAGCGACGAGAGATATTCGGCTTTTGATTTCGGCCGGTTCTGGCACGCTTGATGCAGGAAACAGAACGTTCGGTATCCTACCAAGGGAGAGAAATGATGACCGCCCTCGCTCAAAAAACAGCGCTCACCGGCTGCCTTGCGCCGATCGACAAAGGCGGGCTCGAGCAGCTCATCGCCAACGGCAAGGCCAATCCGAAGGTCATAAAGACCTTGAAGTGCAAGACGGTGGCGGAAGGCAAATTCCGCCACGCCAATTACATCCGCAACCTCGCCCCCTACATCGTCGACGAGCCGCCGGGACTGTTGGGCGACGACACCGCGCCCAACCCGTCGGAGGCGTCACTGGCTGCGCTCGGCTCGTGCCTGGCCGTCGGCCTGCATGCCAACGCCGTTCACCGCGGCTGGATCGTCAACAAGCTCGAGCTCGAGCTCGAAGGCGATCTCAACATCACCGCGGTGTGGGGCACTGGCGACGTCAGCGAGAAGCCGGTCGGCTTCACCGACGTTCGCGTCAAGGTCGACTTGGAATGCGAAGGCATTTCCAAGGCCGAGATCGACGCGCTGGTAGCGCACGTCCAGAGGTGGTCGCCGGTCGCCAACACGTTCACGCGGCCGGTCAATCTCGAAGTCAGCGCTTGAAGTTGCCGCAGCAGGCACTGGGGTGGAGGGTTTCATGGCTTCATTGGCGGTATCCCGGCCCGCGATCGATGATCTCCCGTCGGCGTCGATCGCCGATCAGGTCGCGGCCATCGCGCGTAAAGAGCTCGCTCCCCTCGTGCTGGAGATCGATGAGGGGACGACTTACCCGGATGTGCTGCTGAAGCGGCTCGGCGACGCCGGCGCCTGGGGCAGCCATCAGCCCATCAATGGCACCGCCGATCTGCGCTGCGCCATTCAATCGATCGCGGCGCTCGGCGAAGTCTGCGGCGCCACCGCTTTCATGGCGTGGTGCCAGAGCACGCTGGTCTGGTACGCCTCGAATTCGAGCAATCCAAAGCTTGTCGCCAAATTCGCCGGCAAATTTGCCAGCGGTGAGATGCTCGGCGGCACCGGACTCTCCAACCCGATGAAGAACTTCTTCGGCATCGAGAAGCTGAAACTGAAGGGACGCAAGGTCGAGGGCGGTTATATTGTGCGCGGCGCGTTGCCCTGGGTCTCCAATCTCGGCGCCGATCATTTCTTCGGCACCATCTTCGAGCGCGAGGACGAGGGCGGCGGGATCGTGATGTTTCTCGCCGATTGCGCCAATCCCGCGATCACGCTGCAGCCGTGCAAGCCGTTTTTGGCGATGGATGGCACCGGCACTTATGCCGTGCAGTTCCGCGACATGTTCGTATCAGATGAACTCATCCTCGCCGAGCCGGCGGGGCCGTTCGTCAAGAAAATCCGCGCCGGCTTCATCCTGCTGCAGGCGGGCATGGCGCTCGGACTCATCAAGGACTGCATCCAGATCATGGACGAGGTCGAGGCGCCGCTCGGCCACGTCAACCGCTATCTGCCGCAGCAGCCAGTACAGTTCCGCGAGCTTCACGCCGAGTTCGAGAAGGAGACGATGGCACTGGCGCGCGATCCCTACAACTCCGACGACAGCTATTGGCGGCGCGTGGTTGCGCTGCGGCTGCGGCTTGGCGACGCCAGCGTCGCGGCCGCGCATGCGGCGATGCTCCATTGCGGTGCGCGCGGCTATCTGAAGAGCCATCGCGCCCAGCGCCGGCTGCGCGAAGCCTATTTCGTCGCCATCGTCACCCCCGCCACCAAGCAGCTTCGCAAGATGCTGGCCGGCGACGAGCACTGACCCCAACCCGCAACCACGAAAACAGGAGAGGCCTGCCATGACGGACGTTCTGATTACTGCCGGCGAACTCGCGGAATTCGTCAAGCAAGAGCCATGTGTCATCATCGACACCCGCAACCCCGAGGCTTACGGCGCGGCACATCTTCCCGGCGCCGTCAACGTCCACGAAATCTTCACTTACCTCGCGACATCGACGCCGGAAGGCATTCACGAGCTCAAGACAAAATTCGCCGATGCGTTCGGTGCCGCAGGGCTCTCCGGCAAGGAAACCGCCGTAATCTATGAACAGTCGATGAATTCCGGCTTCGGCCAGTCCTGCCGCGGTTATTACCTTCTCACCATGCTCGGCTATCCCAAAGTCAAGGTGCTGCATGGCGGTTACGACGCCTGGATGGCCGCGGGCCTGCCGGTAACCACGGACGTGCCGTCGCCGGTGAAGGCCTCGTTTGCGGTTCTGCCGGAAGCGGGCGATATCCTGATCGACGCCAAGACCATGCTCGCCGCGGTCGGCAAGCCCGGCATCGCGATCCTCGACGTGCGCGACATCGACGAGTGGATCGGCGAAAGCTCTTCACCCTACGGCAAGGATTTCTGCCCGCGCAAGGGACGCATCCCCGGCGCCGTCTGGCTCGAATGGTACCGCATGATGAAGCCGACCGCCGAAGGACCGCGCTTCAAGTCCAAGAACGAAATCCTGGCGGAATGCGCCACCGTCGGCATCACAGAGAATACGCCGGTCTATCTCTACTGCTTCAAGGGCGCGCGCGCCTCGAATACGTTCCTGGCATTGAAGAATGCCGGCGTGAAGGACGTGCGGATGTATTTCGGTTCCTGGAACGAATGGTCGCGCGATCCCGCGCTGCCGATCGAGGAGGGATTGCCGACGGAGGCGAAGCTCACCACCAGGGCGGCGTGACGGCGCGTCCGATGTTGCAGTCTGATTCTTGAAAAATCAGACTGCAACCACGCCGCATCGATCTCGGCTCCACATCGCAACATGATGGAACCGCGCCATCGCGTCGCTCTGGCGTTTCCGCGATCCGCTGCGTATAATTCTGGCGCAGTCGGGAAGTCGCGGATGTCAATGTTTTCACGCAAATTCGGTCTCGTATTCGTCGCGGCGATGCTGTGCCTTGGCGCTCGCGCCGCTCACGCCCAGGCCTCGCCGGTGAATTACTGGATCCCGGGCTGGCCGATGGGTTTCAGCGGGGAAGCGGGCGAGAGCCCGAACGCTTACGGCAATTTTCCGAGCTTCGACTTTCGCGACGCCGGAAACGGCTCTTCCTATGCGCGCTACAATTTTTCGAACGGCTTTTTTGTCGGCAGCCAGCGCAGCAGCATGGGCTTGAGCGGCATCAGCCAGAGTGCGTTTGGCAATTTCGGCTCGGTCTATAGCGAAGGCATGCAAGTCGGCTACAGCTTGAAGAACAGCGGCTTGCCCGTCACCTTCTATGCCGGTTTCGACACGCTGAAATACAATACCGGCATCGGCGGCCCGTTCGCGCCATTCGACTCCAAGTCCGGCACGCTGCCGATGTCCAGCGTGAATGCCGGCGTCGAATTCCAGGCGACATCGAATCTCAGCCTGTCGCTCGGCGTCGGCTACGTCCAGCAGTCGGGGCGGCTCGACAGCGAATTCAACTCGCTGCCCGGCGCTTCGTCGTTCTCGGTCGGCGGCCGCCGCTACTAGGGCATGGGCCCGTAATCAAGTCAGGTCCGCTCTACTCTCGGAAGGCGATTATCAAGCCAACATTGATGCATGTCGCCGTTGTGCCTGAAACAGGAGTTCGAGCCTTTTCTCCAAGGCAGTCGTTCTCGTCCGCCCACGATTGATTGAACGGCGTGATGTGATCGGCGGAGACAAGTTGTACGATCGACTGCCGCAAACAAGGAAAGGTACGAATGTTCATGAGCCCGTTTAGTTTGCAGTTCGACACTGACGGCTCTGCCGCCGGTCAACCAGGGCGTTAGAAGGCGGCATGAATCGCCTGAGATACCTCACGATTGCCGCAGTTTTGGCAACTGTTCATCTATTGTTGGCGTTGAGCTTTCTTCTCGTCAGTTTTTCCTTGGGAACGGGCCGCTTCGACTCGGGTGGCGATATGAGCCAACTCGAAAGTATAGCCACGGCGCTTTCGGACGCCCTCCTTTCACCCATCTCACGCGTACCGAACGAAGGGTTATCGTCGCCGCTGCAGTGGGCGGTCGTTCTTGGAAACAGCATTCTTTGGGGTGCTGTACTTGCAGTGCCAGTATGGGCATTGGCACGACTGGTGGAGGGGAAAACGTTAGCCCGCCGAGCCGCGCGCATTCGCAATTCCCAGCGCCTTGATCCGTGAGGCCAGTGTGGTCGGCTTGATGTCGAGCATTTCCGCCGCGCCGCCGGGGCCGAACACTTTTCCGGAGCAGGCTTGCAGCGCGGCGAGGATATTGGCGCGTTCGTGCGCGCGCATTTCCGTTGATGTCATGACGGCCGGGCGGCTATCCGCTTTCACGCGCGGCGCGCCGGAGGAGGGCGGGCCGCCCGGCACATCCGGCAGGTCGATACGCAGCCGGCCGTTCTGCGCGAGGATCGCCGCGCGCTCGATCACGTTCTGCAGTTCGCGGACGTTGCCGGGCCAGTCGTAGCGTGAAAGGCGGCGCGCGTCGCCTTCCGATAATCGCAGCTCGGATTTCAGCGCCTTGCTTTCGCGCGTCAAAAAGTGCTGCGCCAAGAGCGGAATGTCGTCGCGCCGCTCGCGCAGCGGCACCGACTCCACCGGAAAGACGTTGAGGCGGAAATAGAGGTCCTCGCGAAACCGGCCGCGCTGCACCTCCTGCTTGAGGTCGCGGTTGGTGGCGGCGATCACGCGCACATCGACCGCGCGGGTGCGCTCCTCGCCGACTCGCTCGAAATTGCCCTCCTGCAGCACGCGGAGCAGCTTGCCCTGCAACTCCAGCGGGATTTCGCCGACCTCGTCGAGAAACAGCGTGCCGCCATCGGCGAGCTGGAAGCGTCCGATGCGGTCGCGCATTGCGCCGGTGAAGGCGCCCCTGATATGGCCGAAGAACTCGCTCTCGAACAGTTCACGCGGGATCGCCGCGCAGTTGACGCGGATCAGCGGCCGGTCGCGGCGGCTGCTTGCCTCATGGATCGCGCGCGCGATCAGTTCCTTGCCGGTACCCGACTCGCCGGTGATCATCACGGCGGCCGTGGTCGGCGCCACCAGCTTGACCTGCCGCAGCGTCTTCTGGATCGCCTCGCTCTGGCCGATAATGCCCTGCGGGTTGGTTTCGATGCGGATTTCTTCCTGCAAATAGGCGTTTTCGAGTTCGAGCCGCTCGCGCAGGCGATCGACTTCGGCCAGCGCCGCATGAAGCTTCTCGTCGGCCTCGCGCCGCTGGCTCACATCGCGAAACACGATCACGGCGCCGACCACCACGCCACGGTCGCGGATCGGGGTTGAGGTGTATTCGACCCAGACCGCCGTGCCGTCTTTGCGCCAGAACACCTCGCCATCGACCTGGTGCACGGCGCCATCGCGAAACGCCGCGTAAATCGGGCAGTCGTGATCGGGATAGTGCCGCCCGTCGTGATGGGTGTGATGCACGATCGGATGGATTGCCTTGCCGACCAGCTCTTCCGCGCTCCAGCCCAGCATCCGTTCGGCTGCGGGATTGACGAAGGTGGTCTTGCCTTCGGCGTTGACGCCGTAAATGCCTTCGCCGGCGGCGCGCAGGATCAACTGATTTTCTCGCTCGATATCCTGGAACACCCGCTCGACCCGCTGCCAGGTGGCGATGCCGCCGCGCATGTGATCTTCGGCCGCCGCATCGACATAGCGGCGGCGGCGCGCATCGAGATCGCTCATGGTGAGCAGCACCAGCGAGCGGCCCTCGCTTGGCAAGAGCGTGCCGGCATATTCCAGACGCAGGCTTTGTCCCGTCGCATGCCGCGGGGTCAACGCGTTGGTCCAGTACGCGGCCTTGTCGAGCACGGCCTGCGTGAACACGATCAGCGCTGGCAATTGTCCGGCATGAAGCGTGCTGGCCTTGGTTTGCCGCAGCAAGGCGCGGTCGTAGCCGAGCAGGGTGCAGGCGGCTGGATTGGCATCCAGGATCTGGTCGGCATGCGGATCGATCAGCAGCGTCGGCTCGATCGCGAATTCGAATGCGGCGGCGCGCAGTTCGGCGTCCTGCGGCGGGGCGGTTGAACCGAGCGCGAGATCCATCGGCGGTACTCCGAAAATTCGTAATCGAGCTACGAATTTTCGTGTATCACGAATTTTCGTAATCGCCAATGTCAGCAAAATCCCCGCGATATCAGCGCTGTCGCCCGCGCGCCGCGCTGGCATGTGCCTTGCTTAATTAGGGGGCAACGTCGCGCAGGAGGGCTGATGTCTACCTTCGACAATCCATTCGATCCCGATCGTCGTCTTCATGCCGGTGGCTGCTCATGCGGCCGGCACCTCAGCGAAGCCGAGCATCAGGCGGCGCAACTACAGGTCCAGTCCGTCACCGAGAGCGAGCAAAAGCGCTATGAGGGCGTGGTCGCCTCCGCCGTGATGCGCGCGATGTTTCCGCAGGATGCCGCACGGCGCGCGTTCCTGAAATCGGTGGGAGCTGCGACGGCGTTGGCAGCGGTGTCGCAATTCATTCCGCTCAAGACGGCAACCGAGGCCTTCGCGCAAGGCGGGCCGCTCGAGAAAAAAGACCTCAAGGTCGGCTTCATTCCGATCACTTGCGCCACCCCGATCATCATGGCGGCGCCGATGGGGTTCTATGCCAAGAACGGCTTGAACGTCGAAGTAATCAAGACCGCCGGCTGGGCGGTCATTCGCGACAAGACCATCAACAAGGAATACGACGCCGCCCACATGCTGTCGCCGATGCCGCTCGCCATCACCATGGGCGCCGGCTCCAATCCGATTCCCTACACCATGCCGGCGGTGGAGAACATCAATGGCCAGGCGATCACGCTGTCGATCAAGCACAAGGACAGGCGCGATCCGAAGAGCTGGAAGGGTTTCAAGTTCGCCGTGCCCTTCGACTATTCGATGCACAATTACCTCTTGCGCTATTATCTTGCCGAGCACGGCCTCGATCCCGATACCGACGTGCAGATCCGCGCGGTGCCGCCGCCGGAAATGGTCGCCAACCTGCGCGCCGACAATATCGACGGCTATCTCGGCCCCGATCCGATGAACCAGCGTGCGGTGTTTGACGGCGTCGGCTTCATCCACATCCTCACCAAGGACATCTGGGAAGGGCACCCGTGCTGTGCCTTCGCCGCGTCGAAGGAATTCGTCACGGCAATGCCGAACACCTATGGCGCGCTGCTCAAATCGATCATCGAGGCGACCGCGTATGCGCACAAGGCGGAGAACCGCAAGGAGATTGCCGCGGCGATCGCACCGGCCAACTATCTCAACCAGCCGCCGATCGTGCTGGAGCAGATTTTGACCGGTACCTTTGCCGACGGGCTCGGCAACATCGTCCAGCAGCCGAACCGTGTCGATTTCGATCCGTTCCCGTGGCAATCCTTTGCGGTGTGGATCATGACCCAGATGAAGCGCTGGGGTCAGATCAAGGGCGACATCGATTATGCCGGCATCGCCGCGCAGGTCTATCTCGCCACCGACGCGACGCGGCTGATGAAGGAAGCCGGCCTGACGCCGCCCACGGCGACGACCAAGAGCTTTTCGGTGATGGGCAAGATGTTCGATCCGGCCAAGCCCGAGGATTATCTCTCAAGCTTCAAGATCAGGAAGGCGTCGTGATGGTAGGCTCGCACCTCCATTTGCAGCTGTGGTCCCGGCGAATGCCGGGACCCATACTCCGCGGCGCTGGTAATGAAGGAAGGTCTCCAACATCGTGCCTCACAGAGCCGGCACGGCGTATGGGTCCCGGCGTTCGCCGGGACGACATACGGAAGGACTGTCCCCGATGACCGCCTCCCTTCGTATCCGTGCGGCTGTCGTCTCGATCGCGCTGTTTGCGGCGTTCCTCGGTATCTGGCATCTCGCCACGCGCCCGACGGCTGCGACCACCACCATGTCGCCGGAATACGCCAAGCTGATGGGGCTGACAGCAACCCAGGGCAAATCGGCGATGCCGGGGCCGCTCGATGTCGGCGCGAAATTGTGGGAGCACCTCAGGCAACCGTTCTACGACAATGGCCCGAACGACAAGGGGCTGGGCATCCAGCTCGGCTATTCCATCGCGCGCGTCGGCCTCGGCTATCTGCTCGCGGTGATCGTCGCCATTCCGCTTGGATTCCTGATCGGGATGTCGCCGTTGATCAGCAAGGCGCTCGATCCCTTCATCCAGGTGCTGAAGCCGATTTCGCCGCTGGCCTGGATGCCGCTCGCGCTCTACACCATCAAGGATTCCTCGATCTCCGCGATCTTCGTGATCTTCATCTGCTCGGTGTGGCCGATGCTGCTCAATACCGCGTTTGGCGTCGCCGCGGTACGCAAGGAATGGATCAACGTCGCGCGCACGCTGGAAGTCGGCACCGTCAGGCGTGCCTTCACCGTGATCCTGCCGGCCGCCGCGCCGACGATCCTGACCGGCATGCGCATCTCGATCGGCATCGCCTGGCTCGTGATCGTCGCGGCCGAGATGTTGGTGGGCGGCACCGGCATTGGCTACTTCGTCTGGAACGAGTGGAACAATCTCTCGATCACCAACGTCATCATCGCCATCCTCATGATCGGCATCGTCGGCATGCTGCTGGACCAGATCCTGGCGCGGTTTACGCGCATGGTCACGTTTCCGGAGTGATGGCGATGACCGACAAATTCATTTCCATCGAGGGTATCGCGCGGCGCTATCCGGACGCGGGTGGCGGCGGGACCACGATTTTCGAGAATCTCTGGCTGTCGATGAAGCGCGGCGAGTTCGGCTGCGTGATCGGCCATTCCGGCTGCGGCAAGACCACGGTGCTCAACATCCTGGCCGGGCTCGACGAGCCGAGCGAGGGCGCCGTGATCGTCGACGGGCAGGCGATCGAAGGCACGAGCCTCGACCGCGCCGTGATCTTCCAGAGCCACGCGCTCTTGCCATGGCGCACGGTGCTCGGCAACGTCGCCTATGCCGTGACCTCGAAGTGGCGCAACTGGGATCGCGTCAAGGTAAAGGCGCATGCGCAGAAGTTCATCGATCTGGTCGGGCTGACCGGCTCCGAGCACAAACGGCCGTCGGAACTGTCGGGCGGCATGAAGCAGCGCGTCGGGATTGCGCGGGCGCTCTCGATCACGCCAAAGATCATGCTGATGGACGAGCCGTTCTCGGCGCTGGACGCGCTGACGCGCGGAACACTGCAAGACGAGGTGCGGCGCATTTGTCTCGAAACGGGGCAGACGGCGTTCATGATTACCCATGATGTCGATGAGGCGATCTATCTCGCCGACAAGATTTTTCTGATGACCAACGGCCCCGGCGCTGTGCTGGCGGAGATCGTGGAAAATCCACTGCCGAAGGATCGCGGCCGCATCGATCTGCACCGCCATCCGCTCTATTACGCGGTGCGCAACCACATCGTCGATTTCCTGGTCAGCCGCAGCAAGACGTTTGCCGCCACCGTGACCGATCATGATCCGCGCAATGTGCCTGTGGTGCGGCCGGGCAAGCCGGAGCTCATCGTGACATCGACAGGCGAGGATTTCACAGAGGCGTCATGGCCGGGCTTGGCCCGGCCATCCACGTCTTCTTAGGCTGTGCGAAACAAGACGTGGATGCCCGGGACAAGCCCGGGCATGACGAATACATAAGGAGACCATCCATGAAACGTGAAGACCTCACCGAAAAGCTGCTCGACATCAAGCGCGAGAAGGGCTGGAGCTGGAAGCACATCTGCGAAAAGATCGGCGGCTATTCGGAGGTGCTGATCGTCGGGGCCATCCTCGGCCAGATGAAGCTGACCAAACCGCAGGCCGCCAATGCCGGCGAATTGTTCGGGCTGTCGAAAGCGGAAATCGCGATGCTCAACGAGGTGCCGATGCGCGGCACCGGCACGCCGATGCCGCCGACCGATCCTTTGATCTATCGCTTCTACGAGCTGGTGATGGTCAACGGCCCGGCCTGGAAGGCGCTGATCGAGGAAGAGTATGGCGACGGCATCATGTCGGCGATCGATTTCGACATGGTGATGGAGCGCCTGCCCAATCCGAAGGGCGATCGCGTCAAGATCACGATGTCCGGCAAGTTCCTGCCGTACAAATATTACGGCGCCAGCGGCAATGTGCCGGAATATGGGTTCAAGGACGGGTGAGGCATCTCTCCACCCGTCATTGCGACGAGCGAAGCGACGAGGCAATCCATCTATCCCCGCGTTGAGGAATGGATTGCTTCGCTGCGCTCGCAATGACGGGGAGAGAGCATCACCTAAACGCCGCCCGCACTTCGGCGATCGGCGCCATGTCGCGTACATAGGTGAACGCGCCACGCTCCTTCATCTCGCGGGCGCATTTCAGGAACGCCGCCAGCGCGTAGCGCTCCATCGCGCCGCCGACGCTGATGCGCTTGACGCCGGCGTCGGCGAGCTGTGGAAGCGTCAGCGTCGGATCGGCAAAGCCCATCACCAAATTGAACGGTTTGCCCACCGACGACACCACGGTGCGGATCGTGGCGAGGTCGTAGAGGCCGGGTGAATACAGGACGTCGGCGCCTGCGGCCTCGAACGCCTGCAGCCGCTTGATGGTGTCGTCGAGATCCTTGCGGCCGTGCAGGAAGTTTTCCGCCCGCGCGGTCAGCGTGAACGGGAAGGGCAGCGCGCGCGCTGCTTCAACCGCCGCCTGCACACGCTCGACCGCGAGCGAGAAATCATAGATCGGCCGCCGCGGATCGCCGGAAAAATCCTCGATTGAGCCGCCGACGACGCCTGCTTCCGCCGCGCGCGTGATCGCTCTTGCCGCAGTCTTCGGATCGTCGGCGCCGCAATTCTCCAGATCGGCATTGACGGGCAGATCGGTCGCTTCCGCGATCACCCGGCAGTTCTCGATGATGGCATCCAGGCTGACGGTGACGCTGCCGAGCGTGTTGGCGAGGCCGAGGCTCGTGGTCGCAAGCGCCTCAAATCCCATCGCGCCGAGCAGCTTTGCGGTGCCGGCGTCCCACGGATTGGGGATGATGAACGCGCCGGGCCGCGCATGCAGCTCGCGAAACGCTTCGGCTCTTTCCATCTGACTTCGCATCGGCAATCTCCGCTTCGTTTGTTGGCCTTGTCCGGCTGGCGACGAAACTAGCGGGCTATCCTCCATCAGCCAAATTTGTTATTTCTCTAGATATCATCAGCTTTTTGCATGGACGCCAAATTGGATAGCGATGCGCTTCTCACTTTCCTGACGGTACATCGCCGCGGCGGCATTTCGAGCGCCGCAAAGGCGCTGCACCGTTCCCAGCCGGCGATCTCGCGGCGCATTGCCCTGCTTGAACAGGAGCTCGCCGTGCCGCTGTTTGAGCGGATCGCGGGCCGCACCATGTTGAGCGACGCGGGGAGGGTGTTGGTGCCTTACGCCGAGCGCGCGGTCGCCGCAGCCCAGGATGCAGAGAATGCGGTGCGCGCATTGGCGCGGCCGAATTCAGGACCCATCGCGTTGGCCGTGGTTGGCACGCTCGCCGGCGGGCGACTGTCGGCGGTTCTCAAGCGGTTTGCGGCCACCCATCCGCAGGTTGAATTGAGCTTGCGCACCGCGACCAGTGCGGAGGTCAGCGACATGGTCCGGCGCGGCGAGGTGACCATTGGGCTCCGTTACGACCGCGACGGCTCGCGCGACCTCGATTGCGAATTGCTGGCCTCAGAGCGGCTGCAGGTGGTGTGCGCGCTGGACCATCCGCGCGCCGGCCGCCGGGTCGCAAAGCTCGCCGAGCTGCGCGGCGAGCGCTGGATCGCCTTTCCGGTCGTGCCGGGACGGCGCGAAATCACGGCCGCGCATGTCTTTGCGCTGTTTCACACCCATGGTCTGGGTGAAATCGCGTGGACGCCGGTCGACAGTCTGACGGCGCAGAAGCGGCTGGTCGAGGCCGGACTCGGCATCGCGCTACTGTCTGAGAGCAACGCAGCCGAGGAGCTGCGACAAAAGACGATCGCAACCATCGGCGTGCGCGATCTGAAGGCGAGCCACGATGTGGTGACGGTGACGCGCCGCGGCGGCTTCCTGAGCGCGGCGGCGCGACGGTTGCTCGAGATTGTCCGGAAGGAATATCGGGAGACCAGGGCGCTAGGACGTTAGCGCCGTCATTCCGGGATGGTCCGAAGGACCAGACCCGGAATCTCGAGATTCCGGATCGCCCCTTCGCGTCGTCCGGAATGACGTTGGGGTCAGTTCCCCGCCTTTACCTGGGCGGCAGCCACCGCCATCAACTCGTCCATCTTGACGCGAACTTCTTGCGCGGTGACGGCGACGCCCTTGGCGGCAAAATCCTTCACCACCTTGTTCTGGACATCCTGATCGCCCGCCTGTTCGAAATCGGCCGCGACCACTTCCTTGGAATAGGCTGTGGCGGCATCGCCGGTTAATCCCAGCTTTTCCGCTGCCCAAAGACCGAGCAGCTTGTTGCGGCGAACCTCAGCCTTGAACTTCTGCTCCTCGTCGAGGGCGAATTTCTTCTCAAAACCTTCCTCGCGCTTGTCGAAAGTGGTCATTCTTCGGTTCCAATCCCCGCAAATGGTAAACAAGGCCGTGTTGTCGCGGCCCGATCGCCTACCTAGATAGAGGGGGCGATTCGGTAAAACAACAGGCCGTTCGGCCGCAGGCGACCGGGATAAGTTGGGCCCAATCGAGCCGGGTCGATTGTGCTGGGTGGGCCAATCGGATAGGTTGCCCGTAGGCGAGGTTCTTGTTCTGTTTCCGGTCGTGTTAGTTCAGGATCTGGCCTTCACGGCAGCTCCGTCGTGGTCGCAAACCCTTGTCATCCGGAGCACACCAATTTCATGGATTTCAACAAAACACGGTACATCCCAATGAGCCGTCGACGCCGAATTTATGAAGGCAAGGCCAAGGTCCTGTATGAAGGCCCGGAGCCCGGAACCCTCATTCAGCACTTCAAGGATGATGCGACCGCGTTTAATGCCAAGAAACACCAGGTGATCGAGGGCAAGGGCGTCCTCAACAACCGGATTTCGGAATATCTGTTTCAGCACCTCAACGACATCGGGGTGCCGACCCATTTCATCCGCCGCCTCAACATGCGCGAGCAGTTGATTCGCGAGGTCGAGATTGTGCCGCTGGAGGTCGTGGTGCGCAACGTCGCGGCCGGCTCGCTGTCGCAGCGCCTCGGCATCGAGGAGGGCACCCAACTACCGCGCTCGATCATCGAGTTCTACTACAAGAACGACCAGCTCAACGACCCCATGGTGTCGGAAGAGCACATCACCGCGTTCGGCTGGGCGACGCCGCAGGAAATCGACGACATCATGGCGCTCGCCATCCGCGTCAACGACTTCCTCACCGGTCTCTTCCTCGGCATCGGTATCCGTCTGGTCGATTTCAAGATGGAATGTGGCCGGCTGTTCGAGAACGAGATGATGCGGATCATCGTCGCCGACGAGATCTCGCCCGACTCGTGCCGGCTGTGGGACATCAAGTCGAACGAGAAGCTCGACAAGGATCGTTTCCGCAGGGATCTCGGCGGTTTGCTTGAAGCCTATACCGAAGTGGCGAAACGGCTGGGCATTCTGATGGAGAACGAGCGCCCGGCCGGCACCGGCCCGGTGCTGGTGAAGAGCTGAAGAAGAACTGGGGCAAGTCTCGTGAAGGCACGCGTTACCGTTACGTTGAAGTCCGGCATTCTCGACCCGCAGGGCAAGGCCATCGAAGGCGCGCTGAAATCGCTCGGCGTCGATGGCGTTGCCAGCGTCCGTCAGGGCAAGGTGTTCGACATCGAGCTGTCGGGTTCGGACAAGGCCAAGGCCGAGGCGGCATTGAAGGATGCCGCCGACAAGCTGTTGGCGAACACCGTGATCGAGAATTACGCTATCGAGGTGAAGGCTTGAGGGTGGGTTAAATGGCCGACGTGACGATGGAGTTGATGTTTGAGGTGTTGAGGTCGGTCCAGGCTCGCTTGGCCCAGGTCGACGGCAAGGTCGATGAACTCAAGCAGGAGATGCAGGCGTCGCGCACGTCTCAGAATGGCATTAGGCAGGAGATCACCGGCGTATTCCAGGAGATCTCTGGAATTCATGCGACATTGGTCCGGCACGAAGGCCGTCTGGATCGTATCGAGCACCGCCTCGAATTGAATGACGCGCCGACGTTGTAAGACCTGCCGGCCGCTCACAGCCATCCGGCACGGCGGAATCGCCAGTACAGTGCGCTGCAGGCGGCGAGCATCAATCCCAGCACCATGAAGTAGCCGTAGTCCCAATCCAGTTCGGGCATGTGCTTGAAATTCATGCCGTAGATTCCGGCGAGCGCCGTCGGCACGGCGATGATGGCGAGCCATGAGGCCAGCTTCTTGGAGACCGCGGTCTCCTGCGCCTGGCCAACCAAAAGGCTTGCCTCGAACGCGAACGCCAGCACCTCGCGCATTGAATCGGTGCGCTCCTGAATCGTCCTGACATGGTCGGTGACATCGCGAAACAGCGGCCGCATGGTCGAGCGCACCATTGGCAAATTGTCGTGTTCAAGCCGGCGGCACACTTCCACCAGCGGCCCGATCGCGTTGCGCAGCCGCAACAGATCCCGGCGCAGCATATAGAGCCGCTCGACCTCGGTGCGCGTGATGGCGTTGGCGAGCACGTAGTCTTCGATCTCCTCGACCTCTTCGTGGATCGCATCCAGCACCGGGGAGTAATTGTCGACGATGAAATCGAGGATGGCGTAGAGAATATAGTCCTCGCCGCGCGCCAGCGCGCGGGGACAGCTCTCGCAGCG
Organism: Bradyrhizobium archetypum; assembly: GCF_013114835.1. Lineage (GTDB taxonomy): Bacteria > Pseudomonadota > Alphaproteobacteria > Rhizobiales > Xanthobacteraceae > Bradyrhizobium > Bradyrhizobium archetypum. The sequence continues at coordinate 687,595 of NZ_JAAVLW010000002.1, forward strand.
CTCGCGCACCGCCGCATATGACGTCGATGCGCCGTGGCGCACCGAGACCAGATAGCCTTCGCCGACGAACAAATGGGTCTCGCCGAACGCAATCCGGCCCTTGATCAGTTGTGCCGTCCGCGCCACGATGAACAGGCCGTCGCCATATTGCTCGATCTTGGGGCGCTGATGGGCGTGATTGGCGTCCTCGATTGCGAGATCGTGCAGGTCGAATTGCTGCTGCACGCTTCTCAGGAGCGCGAGATCCGGCTCGTAGAGACCGATCCAGACGACGTGACCGGGCTTGCTGCGCCAGCTCGACGCCTCCTCTATGGCGATATTGGCGATGCGGCGGCCATCGACGTAAACACCGGCCGCGACGACGCCATCGGAGGTCATCGGTTCGGTTGCAGATGTCGCCCGCGACGGGACATTCATGGCTTCCATCCCTGAGCGATTGTTGTTGAGTGCGGCTTCCACGCAGGCCGTTTTGGCGACGCTAGCACTGGAAAAAACCGCGTCAAATGGTTATGTCTGGGCTGGTCGGCGGCCTGCCGACGAATCTCCTTTCCTGCCGGAACCGCCATGAAATCAGCCGTTCTCGTCTTTCCCGGAATCAATCGCGAGCGCGACATGGCGCGGGCGCTCAAGCTCGTCTCCGGCCAGGAGGCCGCGATGGTGTGGCATGCCGAGACCGAGTTGCCGAAGGGTACCGATCTCGTCGTCGTGCCCGGCGGTTTTTCCTACGGCGACTATCTGCGCTGCGGCGCCATTGCGGCGCGCGCACCGGTGATGGACGCGGTGCGCAAATATGCGGCCGGTGGCGGGCTGGTGCTCGGCGTTTGCAACGGTTTTCAGATCCTGTGCGAAGCGGGGCTGCTGCCCGGCGTCTTGATGCGCAATGCGCGGCTGAAATTCATCTGCAAGGATGTCCATCTGCGGGTGGAGCGCTCGGATTCGCCGTTCACGCGCGGCTATAATGCCGGCCAAGTCATCCGCGTGCCCGTTGCACATGGCGAGGGCAACTACGAGGCTGACGAGGAGACGGTGAAGCGGCTCGAAGGCGAGGGGCGGGTGCTCTATCGCTACTGCACCCCTGAGGGCGTCGTCGACGAGGAGTCCAACATCAACGGCGCCGCGCAGTCGATCGCCGGCATCGTCAACGAGCGTGGCAATGTGCTCGGCATGATGCCGCACCCGGAAAATCACGTCGAAGACATCATGGGCTGCACCGACGGCCGCGGGCTGTTCGCAGGGCTTGCCGCGCATCTGGAAAAAGCGGCGTGAAGTCGTTCATCTCGAAATTGGCGGGCACGGTGGCGGCGCTGTCTCTGGCGACGGCCGCGTATGCGCAGGACTATCCAAAGCGTCCCATCAGCATGATCGTGCCGTTCGCGGCCGGCGGCACTTCCGACGTGATCGCCCGGGTAGTCGCCGAGGAGATGAGCAAGTCGCTCGGGCAGCCGATCGTGATCGAGAATGTCGCGGGCGCCGGCGGCTCGACCGCGCTGGCGCGTGCTGCGCGCGCGGAAGCCGACGGCTACACCATCGCGATCGGCAATGCCGGCACCAGCGCCGCAACCTATACGATCTATCCGAAACTGCCGTTCACGCCGGAATCCTTTGTGCCGATCGCGGTCGTTGCGAAAACCTTCGGCATTGTCGCGGTGCGCAAGGATTTCCCGGCCAAGAACCTGCAGGACTTCATCGCCTACGCGAAGAAGAATCCCGGCAAGGTCAATCTCGGCCATGCCGGCGTCGGCTCATCGAATTACCTGATCTGCAAGAGCTTTGTGCAGGCTGCCGGCATTGACGTCCAGCTCGTCGGCTATCGCGGCGCGGCGCCGGCGCTCACGGATGCGATCGGTGGCCAGATCGATGGTGTCTGCGACTCCGCTGCCTCGGTGTCGCAGGCGATCGACGACAAGCTGGTGAAAGGTCTCGTAGTGGGCTCGACTGTGCGGCTTGCGACCTTGCCGGACCTGCCGACCTCGGCGGACGCCGGGCTTCCTGACTTCGAAGCACAGGGCTGGAACGGCCTGTTTGCGCCGAAGGGCACGCCGCCGGCGATCATCGCGAAACTGAATGCCGCGGCGAAAGCCGCCGTCGAGAGCGAAGCGGTGAAGAAGCGCTTTCACGATCTCTCCACTGTCGCGCCCGACGCCAACGAGCACGCCAGCGAGGTGCTTGGCCAACTGGTGACGCGCGACGTCGAGAAGTACCGCAAGCTGCTGGAAGAAAACAAATAGCGCTCAGCGATCACATGAATGAAAAAGCCCCGCATTGCGGGGCTTTTGTTGTCTGCCGTTGTTATCTGCCGGTCGGCGAGCCGGGTCCTGACGGTCCGAGCGTCGAACCGCTGGGCGAGGGATTGATGTGCGTGTTCCCGGACGGATTCACGGTGCTGTTGCGTGCGGCCGCGGCGCTGCCGGCGTCGTTGCTCATGCCGGTGGTGGAACCACCGCCCGTTCCACTTCCGGCGGTCGTTCCGCTGGTGGAGGATCCTGCCGCACCGCCCGCAGCCGTACCACCTGCCGCTGCGCCGCCGGTGCCCGAACTTCCGCCCGCGCCGCTGCCGCCGGCCTGCGCCAGCGCGAACGTGCTCGTCAATGTCATCGCCATCGCCAATCCGATTGTTGCGAGTTTCATGATTGCTCCTGCTCTGGTTGCATAACGGCGCAACACCATGCGCTCGGATGCGTTCCTGTCCGGCCAATCACAGATCGTTGCTGTTCCCCGGAGAGAATTTCGCGGCCGAGACGTGAAGTGGACAAGCTGCTGGAAGAGCAGAGGCGTGTCTTCATCATGCGATAGATCCTGCTGCGCCCAGGTGATCAACAGGACCGGGATTGGCGAGGCAATGGTTCACTGCTGCGCGAACAGCTTCCGACGTCCGCAATCGGTGATCGCGTCGAGATGAAGCGCCCGCCGGCGCGAGCAGCAACGCATAATCGCGCCAGCCGCGACGGGCCTGTGGCGCATCAGGTGACAATGGCGGCGGCGCCTGCCGGCTTCTTCCACTTCATCCGCTTGATGGTGCCTGAGAAGGTGAACAGCGGCCGCTCGCCCGATTTCAGCACGCCGCGCAGGAAGATCAGCGAGCCGCCGGCGCGCGTGATTTCACCGTCGCATTCGACCAGTTCGCCCTCGCGTGCAGCGTCGAGAAATTCGCAGGCGAAGGAAACCGTCACGCCGGGACCCTCCAGCACGGACGAGGCGATCGCAAACAGGCAATAGTCGGCGAACGACATGAAGCAGCCGCCATGGACGTTACGCTGTCCGTTGAGATGCTTCTTCTCGACCCGGAATGCGCACTGCACCTTGCCGTTCTCGTCCATCCGGTGCCAGAAGGGGCCGTTATGGGTCTCAAAACTGTCGCGGGTCCAGGTCCGCCAGCCCGCAAATTCGCCCTCGGTTTCGACATGCAGATCGGGGCGGCGGTGGAATGCATTTTGGGGGAGTTCGTTCACTAAAAATGGCCTTCAATTGGATGTTTCAGCCCTTAAATCCGATCCGGGAACGATGTGCAAACGCCGATCCTGCAAGGCGCTCTTCGCAAAGCTCTGGACAGGGCCGAAATGCGTCATAAAAGGCCTTTTCGCCTCCCGTCGATCTTCCTATGAAGGCACCTATGAACGAGCCCCAGATCACCCCCGAAATCGTCGCCAGCCACGGCCTGAAGCCGGATGAGTATGAGCGCATCCTCAAGCTGATCGGGCGGGTGCCGACCTTCACCGAGCTCGGGATTTTCTCGGCGATGTGGAACGAGCACTGCTCGTACAAATCCTCGCGCATCCATCTACGCGGCCTGCCGACCAAGGCGCCGTGGGTGATCCAGGGCCCGGGCGAGAACGCGGGCGTGATCGACATCGGCGACGGCCAGGCGGTCGTGTTCAAGATGGAGAGCCATAACCACCCGAGCTACATCGAGCCCTATCAGGGCGCGACAACCGGCGTCGGCGGCATCCTGCGCGACGTCTTCACGATGGGCGCGCGGCCGATCGCCTGTCTTAATGCGCTGTCTTTCGGCGCGCCGGAACATCCCAAGACGCGCCATCTGGTGTCGGGCGTGGTGGCCGGCGTCGGCGGCTACGGCAATTCCTTCGGCGTGCCGACGGTCGGCGGCCAGGTGCGTTTCCATACCCGCTACGACGGCAACATCCTGGTCAATGCGATGGCGGTTGGGCTGGCCGAATCCAGCAAGATCTTCTACGCGGCGGCCTCCGGCGTGAACATGCCGATCGTCTATCTCGGCTCCAAGACCGGCCGCGACGGCATCCACGGCGCCTCGATGGCCTCGGCCGAGTTCGACGACAATTCCGAGGAGAAGCGCCCGACAGTGCAGGTTGGCGATCCCTTCGCCGAAAAGCTTTTGCTCGAGGCCTGTCTCGAGATCATGGAAAAAGGCTGCGTCATCGCGATCCAGGACATGGGCGCGGCGGGCCTGACCTGCTCAGCGGTCGAAATGGGCGCCAAGGGCGATCTCGGCGTCGACCTGATCCTCGATCATGTGCCGACGCGCGAGAGCGGCATGAGCGCCTACGAGATGATGCTCTCGGAAAGTCAGGAGCGCATGCTCATGGTGCTCAAGCCCGAGAAGGAAAAAGAGGCCGAGGCGATCTTCACGAAGTGGGGCCTCGATTTCGCCGTGGTTGGCTACACCACGCCGAGCAAGCGCTTCGTGGTCAAGCATGGCGGCGACATCATGGCCGATCTGCCGATCAAGGAATTGGGCGACGAGGCGCCGGTCTACGATCGGCCGCATGTCGCCTCTGAGCCGCTGCCGGTGGTGCATGCGCGCGAGGTGACGCCGCCGATCGGAATCATTCCGGCGCTGGAGAAGCTGATCGGCACGCCCGAATTGTGCTCGAGGCGTTGGGTGTGGGAGCAATACGACCACGTCATTTTAGGCAATACCGTGCAGCGCCCGGGCGGAGATGCCGCCGTGGTGCGTGTCGAGAACGGGCCGAAGGGGCTTGCGCTCACCGTCGATGTGACGCCGCGCTATTGCGAGGCCGATCCGTTCGAAGGCGGCAAGCAGGCGGTGGCGGAAGCCTGGCGCAATATCACGGCGGTCGGCGGCCGTCCGCTCGCGATCACGGATAACCTCAATTTCGGCAATCCGGAACGGCCCGAGATCATGGGCCAGTTCGTCGGCTGCTTGAAGGGCATCGGCGAAGCCTGCCGCGCGCTGGACTTCCCGGTCGTGTCCGGCAACGTCTCGCTCTACAACGAAACCAACGGCCGCGGCATTCTGCCGACGCCCTCGATCGGCGGCGTCGGTCTGCTCGACGACTTCACCAAGTCGGCCACGCTGGCGTTCAAGGCGGCGGGCGAAGCGATCCTCCTGATCGGCGACACCCAAGGCTGGCTCGGACAATCGGTGTATCTGCGCGACATCTGCGGCCGCGAAGAGGGCGCGCCGCCGCCGGTCGACCTTGCAGCCGAAAAGCGCAACGGCAACGTGGTGCGCGGCATGATCCATGCCGGCACGGCCACGGCCGTGCATGACGTCTCCGACGGCGGCCTCTTGATCGCGCTGGCCGAAATGGCAATCGCCGGTGGTATCGGCGCGCAGCTACTGGCGGCGCCAACATCGATCGTGCCGCAAGCTTACTGGTTCGGTGAGGATCAGGCGCGCTACATCGTGACGGTATCGGCGGCAGACGCCGGCCTGGTGCTGGCCAAGATGAAGGGCGCAGGCGTGCCGTGCGCGCGGATCGGCACCACCGGCGGCGATACGCTCGCAGTGGCCGGCGAGGGGCAGGTGGCGGTAAGCGCGCTCAACACTGCGTTCGAGCATTGGCTGCCCGCCTATATGAGCGGGAAGGCGTCGTAGGCTGGTCGTCATTCCGGGATGGTCCGAAGGACCAGACCCGGAATCTCGAGTTTCCGGGTTCGATGCTGACGCATCGCCCCGGAATGACCGCCGCTTAGATCACAGCACCCTTGTCGCGCCTGGGATCTGCCGCAACGCTCGTGTCAGCGCCCAGCTCGCCGCGACTGTCAGCACGAACCCGATCGTGGCCTTGACGATCGCTGGCAGGTCATAGTCGAACAGCCAGTATTGCAGCCAAAGCGCGATCGGATAGTGCACCAGGAACATGCCGTAGGCGTCCGGTTGCATCGGATCGAGCAGCTTGGCTGAGCCTGATTGCCTGAACCTCTGGAACAAGGCCAGGATCAGAAACATGATGGCCACGCTGAAGACGGTGAAGCAGACGGCGTAGAGCGCTTCATACCAGTTCGGCAGCGGCGACGGGTTGCCCAGTATCTGGCGCTTGATGAAGATCAGCACCCACAAGAGGCAATACGGAACGATCGCCAGCACCATCCAGTCCCAGCTGACCTTCGCCATGCGGCCGTCTGCCGCGAGCAGCCCGCGATCCATTTGCGCGACGCCGATGCCGGCACCGAAAAAGAAGTAGCTCGCATAGAGCATCACGCGCCCGTGCTGCACCGAGAACGGCCCGAACTCGAACCAGTTGCTTGGTCCATAACGCATCAGCCCGGGGACATAGAATGCAGCGGTGACGGCAAGCATGACCGCGAAGAACAGGGCGGGCCGGCGACGACCGTACAGCGAGAGGCGGTTGATCGGATCGAGCAAGTTGCGAGACAGCCGATACAAGATGCAGGCCACCACGTCGAAACTGAGCAGGACCCAGAGGAACCAGATCGGTCCGCTCGGCCACGGGCCCTTCGTGACCATATTACACCAGTATTCCGAAAAGCCGATCTCGGGATGGTGCCGCAGCGAGATGGCGTAATAGGCGAGCGGAATGACCGTGAAGGCGCAGATCACGAAGGGCAGGCCAAGCCGAAGCAAGCGATCTGTCAGATAGCTCAGCGGTCCCTTGCGTGCGATGCCCGACCACGCAAACAAGCCCGACAGGAAAAAGAACATCGCCATGAAGAAACTGTCGGTGGCGAGCACGATCATGTCGAAGCCGAAGAAGTACTTCGGATCAGTGTGACCAAAATACGTATAGGGGATAACGGCATGGTGGAGCAGCACCACCAGCGTCAGGAAGCTGCGGGCGCGATCAAGCGAAAGGTTTCGCGATTTGGCTTTGGGCACCGCGCTCACGTCGGCATGCCCCACGGCGGAAATCGATGTCATGCGCGCCTCCCAGCCAGGCTAATGGACAAATGTTGCCGCCGGGAACCTGATTCAGCAAGGCCCATTCTGGGCGCTGGCGACCGCATCCCCGGGCTGCTTCGGAACCCCCGGCGCGAGCCGCCGTTAGCTGAAGTCGGCCGCCATGGGCGCGGCGCGCAGAGGTTGCGGAGCAAGCAATGACAATTCTCAAATGGGCGCTGATCTTCTTTCTGGTGTCTGTTGTCGCCGGCATTCTCGGCTTCACCGGCATTTCGGAGGCCTCTGCCGACATCGCCCGCTTTCTGTTCTATGTTTTCGTCGTGATCTTCCTGGTGCTCCTGATCCTCGGGCTAACAATATTCAGGGCTTAGCCCGACGTCGTCATTCCGCGGCGCGTCGAAGACGCGAACTATGGTGCGCAATTGCGCACCTGAGAATCTCGAGATTCCCCGATGCGCAATTGCGCATCTGAGGTCTGGCGCTTTGCGGCATCCAGGAATGACGTTGTCCCTGCTATGCCACTTCCTCGATCGTCACCTTGTCCGGGTAGAACGCCAGATGGCCTGCGATCTCGGCCATGGCCGGGAAGGGCGTCTCGTAGGTCCAGATCGAATTTTCGATGCTTTTGCCGTTGGCATTGATGCTGAAGTAGTTCGCATCCCCCTTGTAGGGGCAGTGCGTGGTTCGCTCGGTGCGGGCCAGAAGCGCCATATTGGCGTCCTCGCGCGGCACATATTGCACCGCCGGATAGCTGGCTTCCTTCAGGGTCAGCGCGTGGGTGGTATCGGCGACGACCACGCCATCGGCCAGGACGCGGACACGCTTGGGGTTCGCGGTAATCGTGATCGGATGGTCGGGACCGGGCAATTTCATGATTCTGAGCCTCTTTTTGCGGTCAGCCCGAAATGATCGGGCGCGACGCGATCTCGCGGTGTCAAACGGTTCGGCCCGGAATATAGTGCCACGAGGCGTGACCTAGAAGACCGTAAGCGCTAGGTTTGGCCGTCACGGTCGCGCGAGCGGGCCGTGATTCGAAACACCTGACGGAGACATGCTGGAATGCCGATGGATGCCCACGATATCGAGTCGATGATCAAGGCAGCTATCCCCGATGCCGAGGTGACGATCCGCGATCTCGCAGGCGATGGCGACCACTACGCCGCGACCGTGATCTCGGAATCGTTCCGTGGCAAGTCGCGCGTACAGCAGCACCAGATCGTTTATCAGTCGCTCAAAGGGCAGATGGGCGGCCTGCTGCATGCGCTGGCGCTGCAAACCGGGGTACCTGACGGACCCCGGCGTACCTGACGGTTAGTCCCGACCACGCGCGCGGGAGCACCGATGACGGACAATCCGCACGGCGCGATGTTTCGCGCGATCGTGCCGCACCAGCACAGCCGCGTCACCTATGCGGAGCTGTTCTTCGACCTCGTCTTCGTCTTTGCGGTCACGCAAGTCTCGCACACGCTGCTCGCGCATTTTACGCTTTCCGGCGCGCTGCAGGTCACGCTGCTGTTTCTCGCGGTCTGGTGGGTGTGGGTCTTCACCTCCTGGATCACCAACTGGCTCAATCCCGAAAAGACGCCGGTCCGGCTGCTGCTGTTTGCGATGATGCTGGGCGGGCTGGTGCTGTCGACCTCGATCCCAAAGGCGTTTGACGAGCGCGGCTTGTGGTTTGCCATCGCCTATGCGGCGATGCAGGTCGGCAAGACGATATTTCTGTGGTTGTCGACGCCGGCCTCGCGGCCGCGGACACGCATGAATGCAATCCGGATTGCTGCCTGGCTGTCGGTCTCCGCCGTCTTCTGGATCGCCGGCGGGATGCTCGAAGGTCAGCAGCGGTTGACGCTGTGGGCCGTTGCGCTGGTCATCGAATATATTTCGCCGGCGGTACGGTTCTGGATTCCCGGCTACGGCGCGTCCTCGGTCGCGGACTGGATGATCGAAGGCGGCCACATGGCCGAGCGCTGCGCGCTGTTCATCATCATCGCCCTTGGCGAATCCATCGTCGTCATCGGGGCGACGTTCGCCGAACTCACCTGGACGAGCGAAAACGTTCTGGCGTTCGTCTCGGCGCTCGTCGGCAGCATCGCGATGTGGTGGGTCTATTTCCATATCGGCGCCGAGGCCGGCTCCGAGCAGCTTTCAAAATCGAGCGAGCCGGGCAGGCTGGCGCGGCTTGCCTACACGTATCTGCACATGCCGATCGTCGCCGGCATCATCGTCTCGGCGGTGGCTGACGAACTGGTGCTGAAACACCCGGGCGGTCATTCCGATCTCAAGACGGTAACGAGTGCGATCGGCGGCCCCCTGCTGTTTCTGTTAGGGACTCTCTTGTTCAAGCACAGCTTTCGCGGCTTCCTGCAACTCTCACATGGGGCAGGCATCATCGTGCTTTGCGGGCTCGCCTGGTTCGCAAGCGAGTTGTCGCCGCTGACGCTGTCGATCCTGACCACCGCGATCATGATTATGGTCGCGGTGTGGGAGACGACGTCGCTGCGGTCGAGCCCGAAAGAATAGTAGCTTTAGTCCAGTCCTGGCCTAGTCCGGCCTTAGCCTAGTCGAAGCTGGCCTAATCGAACCTTGGCGGCCTGACCGGCATCAGTTGCGGCTGACTGTTCTGATCGACGACGTTTCTGAGAACGAGAGTTGACAGTTGGACGACGAGCGCCCGAAGCCTCGCATTTTCCTCGCGAAGCGCTGCCCGCTCGGTGTCTGCTTCCTCATCCCAGCCGGTATCCGCATCATCGTGAACAGACGACGATCCGGAACGTTGTCCGTGATTGCTGGACGCTGGATAGGCGTTCCCCATGCTGACATCCCCTCGCACGAACTCACCCCGAAGCCATGCTGCAGGAGAAACTCGGCTGAGTCCGCGTCAAAATTTGGACGTTTCGATGGGTAAACGGAAGCGCAGATGGACCCTTTTGCGGGCGGGGTAATAAAGATGAACACTTGTTAAGAAGTTTGGTTATAGTTGGCTCCCGGCAAAGGTGTGGGGACGCGCGGCGGCGTAAGCACCTTTCCATCAAACCTTGACCAGCGCGATCACTCAGTGCCCACGGGGGTGCCGTGGCCGGGAATACGCGCCTATGAAACAGAGCGAAGCAAGAGTACGGATCATTCAAGAGTGGGACCGCTGGGTCGTGACGCAGACGATCGAGCCGCACGGACCGACTGGAAAAGACTCGCTGAAATTCTATCACGAACTGCAGGACGCCGCATCGCCGCTACTGGATTTCCAGTCTCGTGGACAGGACAAGTGGCGGATCATTCATGCGTGGCTCTTGGGCGCAGACCGATTGTCCGACGACTGGATATCTGTTTCTCCCAGGATCGCCCCGACGCGACGGCCGCGGCCGGACCGCAAGCGGTCGGTCTGCAAGACGTGAACGGCACGCCCGCGACCAACTTTCAGGCGGACGCCACCAGGGCGTGAACCGAAAACATCTGGTCGCGGTCGGTCCAGGATTCCCGCACAGCCCAGCCCGACTCGCGCGCCAAGGCGGTGAAGCGGTCAAGGCTGTATTTGTAGCTCGACTCGGTATGGATGCTCTCGCCGGGACGGAATGAAAAGTTCCGCCCCAGGATGCGCACGCTCTGCGCTTTCTTTGAAATCAAGTGCATCTCGATGCGATGGCGCTCGCGATTATAGACCGAACGGTGCATGAAGGCGGAAACATCGAAATTGCCGCCGAGCTCGCGGTTGATGCGGACCAGGACGTTGAGATTGAACTTCGCGGTGACGCCGGCGGCGTCGTTATAGGCGTCGTACAGCACCCGCTCGTTCTTCTCGAGGTCGACGCCGATGATCATCTGCGCGCTTTCGCCCAGGATGTCGCGCGCGCTGCGCAGAAAGGCGCGCGCTTCATGCGGCTCGAAATTGCCGAGCGTCGATCCCGGAAAGAAGCCGACCTTGGGCATCTCGGCGATTTCAGCCGGCAGCTCGAACGGCGTGGTGAAATCGGCGGCAACCGGATAGACGCCGAGATCGGGAAAATCCTTGCGCAAGCCGCTGGCCTGCGCGTTCAGGAAGTCGCCGGAAATGTCGACCGGGACATAGGCGGAAAAATCGCAGCGCTCTAGCAGCAGGCGGACCTTGGTGGTCGCGCCGGCGCCGAATTCGACCAGCGCCGCGCCTTTCGGCATGCGCGCGGCGATCTCATTGCCGCGGCTGCGCAGGATGCCGAGCTCGGTGCGGGTCGGGTAGTATTCCGGCAGAACCGTGATCTGCTCGAACAGCTCCGAACCCGCGGCATCGTAGAAATATTTCGGCGACAGGCGCTTGGGAAATTGCGAGAGACCGCCGATCACGTCGCTCGCGAATACCGTGGTCTGCTCGTCGAACGGGTGCGTGTGGGCCAAAGCGGCGGCATGCACATTCATGATACTCTCCTGAACGCGCTTTCCGGCGCGCTTCGATGATCGAAAAACGTCAGGCGTAGTCGGCGAGGCGCACCCCCGTGAATTGCCAGCGGTGGTGCGGGTAGAAGAAGTTGCGGTACGTGATACGGCTGTGGCCGGGTGGAGTTGCAAGCGAGGAGCCGCGCAGCACTAGCTGGTTGACCATGAACTTGCCGTTGTATTCGCCGAGCGCCCCCTCGATGGCCCGGTAGCCGGGGTAGGGGGAATAAGCGCTGCGGGTCCACTGCCAGACGATGCCGAAGGCGTCGTTGAGCTGGCCGGCGCGGGCGGCGACCTCCCACTCCATTTCGGTCGGCAGATGGCGGCCGGCCCAGCGTGCGAAGGCGTCCGCCTCGTAATAGCTGACATGGCAGACCGGGGCCGAAGGGTCGATCGGCTGCAACCCGCCGAGCGTCATGATCCGCCAATCGCCGTCGATCTGGCGCCAGTGGCCGGGCGCCTGCCAGCCCTCGTTAGTCGCCGTGGCAAAACCGTCCATCAACCACAGCGTGGCGGTGCTGTAGCCGCCATCCTCCATGAAAGCCAGCCATTCGGCATTGGTCACGAGGTTGCGGGCGAGCCTCACCGGGCCGACAAGAGCGCGGTGCGCGGGCTTTTCATTGTCGAAATGGAAGCTGTCGTCGGTGTGCCCGACGGTATGGATACCCTCGTTAAGGACGACCCATTCGTCGCCGTCGCGATGCGATACCGGCAAGCGCCAGGATGGGTCGTAGGCCGGCGGGATCGGGTTCTGGGCGAAGGCGTGCAGGATGTCGGTCAGCATCAATTCCTGATGCTGCTGCTCATGGTTGAGGCCGGTCTCGACCAGCGGGACAAGGCTGGCGAGGCGCTCCTCGCCGGCGGTCTGAAAGAACTTCACCACGGCAGCATCGACATGGCGGCGATAGGCGGTGACCTCGTCCGCGCTGGGGCGGGTCAGGTGGCCGCGCTGGTGGCGGGCATGCCGCGGCCCGGCGCTGACGTAATAGGAATTGAATAGAAACGCGTAGTCAGGGTGGAAGGGTTGGTAACCCTCGCAGTGCTCGCCAAGCAGGAATTGCTCGAAAAACCAGGTGGTATGGGCGCGATGCCATTTAGCCGGGCTTGCGTCCGGCATCGACTGGATGAGTTGGTCCTCAGCGCTCAAGGGAGCGGCCCGCCGCTCGGTCTCGTCGCGGACGGCGAGGTAGGCTTCCACCAAATTCTGGACGATGGTGCCGGAATCGGAGAAGAGTGACGGGGCGGGGCTGGCAAGCGACGCGGCGGATACTGGTTTCGTCACAGGGGTCTCCGATTAGCGGGGAGAACGTTGGTCTGGCAAACTGGTTCCCGGCGGGCGGTCCGTCCTAGATAGGGGTTCCCGTCCAGGAAAAAAGCCTTCCCCCGCTATGATATTGATATCGTCAGACTATGGGTGGCGGTCGCTCTTGGGCCCCTAAGCCAGCCCTCCGCATACCGGCTCCTCGCCATTTTACTTTGGATGCACAACGGTTTGGGCTACATATATGAGAAGCAACCGGGTTAGATGGACGAACCGGCCACCAGGCGAAGCCGCGAGGGCCGTGCGCCCCAAAAGGAAGCAAATATGAGCATCGAGCAATTCATCGACAACGAAGTGAAGTCGAACGACGTCGTACTGTTCATGAAGGGGACGCCGCAGTTTCCGCAGTGCGGTTTCTCCGGACAGGTCGTGCAGATCCTCGACCACGTCGGCGTCGGTTACAAGGGCCTGAACGTCCTGGAATCCGCCGAATTGCGCAACGGCATCAAGGAATATTCCAACTGGCCGACGATCCCGCAGCTCTACGTCAAGGGCGAGTTCATCGGCGGCTGCGACATCGTCCGCGAGATGTTCCAGGCCGGTGAATTGCAGCAGCTCTTTGCCGACAAGGGTGTCACCGTCAACGCGGCGGCTTCCGCCTGAGCGGCTCCGCGCGCCAGATCGGCCAGGCGCGGCTCCAAGTCATCGTTGCCGACATTACGACACTGCGCGTTGACGCCATCGTCAACGCGGCGAATACGTCGCTGCTTGGCGGGGGCGGTGTCGACGGGGCGATTCATCGCGCGGCCGGTCCTGAGCTGCTTGCCGAATGTCGCACGCTGAACGGCTGCGCCACGGGCGACGCCAAGATCACCAAAGGCTATCGGCTTCCAGCCAAGCATGTGATCCACACGGTTGGGCCGGTGTGGAATGGTGGCAATCGCGGCGAGGACGGTCTGCTTGGTTCCTGCTACCGTCGCTCGATCGAACTCTGCGAGAAGCACGGCCTGGCCTCAGTGGCTTTTCCTGCAATTTCCACCGGCGTCTATCGCTTTCCCCCCGACCGCGCCGCCGGCATTGCGGTCGCCAGCGTCGTCGATGCGTTGGCGGCGGCGCCCCACGTGACAAGGGTCATCTTCTGCTGCTTCTCCGCTGACAGCGGCCGGCTGCATGAAGAGGCAATGGCCGGCTTCGGCAGCCCTTGTCCCTGACCGTGCCTCCGCTACACTCTCCCGTGAATTCCGGGGAGAGGGGTCCAATGAATTCACGCCATATCCTGCGCGCGCTCATCTGCGGCGCGCTGTTGCTCGCGGCAGCGCCGGTCCGCGCCGAAGGAACTTTCGATATTCCAGCCGGCGCGCATTTCAACCAGGACAAACTCGCGAAGATCACCGAGTTCTTCAATAACGAGGTGACGACCGGCAAGATCGCCGGGGCCAACGTCCTGATCCAGCAGCACGGCAAGGAGGTCTATCATCAGACCTTCGGCGTGCAGGACGTGGAGTCCAGGAAACCGATCACGGACCAGACAATCTTTCGCCTGTTCTCGATGACGAAGGCGATCACCTCGGTCGTGGCCATGCAACTGGTCGAGGACGGCACGATCAAGCTCGACGACCCCGTCTCGAAATACATTCCATCCTTCGCGAATGTGAAGGTCGGCGTCGAGACAAAGACTGAGGATGGCAAGAAGACGCTGGAGCTGGTGCCGCCAAACCGGCCGATGATCGTCCGCGACCTGATGCTGCATACGTCGGGGATCACCTATGGCTTCTACGGCGATAGCCTGGTCCGCAAGGCCTATGCCGCCGCCAACATCTATGAGGGCGATTTTGATCTCGCCGAATTCGCGGAGCGGATCGCAAAGCTGCCGCTGCACAATCATCCTGGCGCACTCTGGCAATACGGTCATTCTACCGACGTCCTGGCGCGGGTCATGGAAGTCGCGGCCGGCAAACCGCTGCTCACGATCATGCGTGAGAGGCTGCTCGATCCGCTGGGCATGATCGACACCGGCTTTTACGTCATCGATCCGGAGAAGCAGAAGCTGATCGCGCTGCCGGTGCCGAACGACAGCAATTTCCGCGTTGGCCGCGACACCAATCCGACCAACTTCAAGAAAATCCAGTTCGCCAGCGGCGGCATGTATTCGACCATGGCGGACTACCGACGCTTTACGCAGATGCTGCTCAATGGCGGCACGTTCGAGGGCAAGACCTACCTGAAGCCGGAGACGTTCAAGCTGATGACATCAGACCATGTCGGGCCGGGCTCGGGGGTCGAGCGGGACTATTTCTATTTCCCCGGCGACGGCTTCGGGTTCGGCCTTGGGCTTGCGGTGCGCACCGATCCCGGCAACGCCAAGCCGCCGCCGCCGGGATCGCTCGGCGAATTGAAGTGGGACGGCGCCAGCGGCTGCTATTTTGTGGTCGACCGCAAGCAGGACATGTTCTTCGTGCTGCTCGAGCAGACGCCGACGGAACGTCAGCGCATCCAGCGGACGCTGAAGCAGTTGGTCTATGAAGCGCTCGAGAACTAACGGCGCCGTCGGGCGCTGCCTTGTTGCGGTCGCGCTCGCGCTGCTTTTTTTCGGTAGCTCACCGCAAGCGTCGGGAAGCGAGAAGGCGCCCGACGCGCCAACTTTTTCACGCGCGGCCCTCGACCGGATTGGTAACTACGTCCGCAACGAAGTTACGACCGGCAAGATTCCCGGCGCAGTTCTGTTGATTCAGCAGCACGGCAAGCCGGTCCATCTCGAATGTTTCGGCGTGCGCGACCCTGCGTCCAGTCAGCCGATGACGCCGGACACCATTTTCCAAATCTATTCGATGTCGAAGGCCATCACCTCGGTTGCCGCGATGATGCTGGTTGACGACGGCAAGCTGGCCCTCGATGATCCCATATCGAAATACATTCACGCCTTTGCGGATGCAAAGGTTGGCGTCGATCTTTCCGATGAAGCAGGAAAGTATCCGCTCAAACTCGAGCCGCTGAAGCGTCCAATCACGATCAGGGATCTGCTGCGGCACACTTCGGGTATCACTTATGGCTTCTTCGGCGAAACCGCGGTGCAGAAACTCTATGCAGATCCCAAGCTGTACGCCGGCGATTTCGACAATGCCGAATTCGCCGACCGGATCGCGACGCTGCCGCTCGCCGATCAGCCGGCAACGCGTTGGAACTACAGTCATTCAACAGACGTGCTTGGCCGTGTCATCGAGGTGGTGTCAGGGCAAACGCTGTTTCAATTCGAGAAGCAGAGACTGTTCGATCCGCTCGGGATGTCGGAGACCGAATACTACGTCGCTGATAGAGCGAAGTGGCCGCGCATCGCCCAGGCATTTCCCGTCGATCGCTTTCGGGTGGCCGGAATCGGGGATCCAACAGTGCCGCGGCGCTGGGAATCCGGCGGCGCCGGCCTGGTATCGACGGCCCGGGACTACGCCCGCTTCCTGCAAATGCTGCTGAACGGCGGCGAGCTGGACGGCAGGCGGTATCTCAAGCCCGAGACGGTCGCGCTGATGACGTCGGATCAGATCGGGCCCGAGACCAAGATCATCCACGATCCCTTCTATTTCCCGGGTCCGTCCAGCGGCTTCGGGCTTGGCTTTGCCGTGCGCACCTCATCGCCGCCAAACACGACATGGCCGCTCGGCGAATACCGGTGGGATGGCGCAGGCGGAAGTTTCTATTTTGTCGATCCGCAGGATGATTTGCTCGTTGTCTTCATGGTGCAGGCTCCGACGCAAGGCGGGCGAATCCAACTGGCGCTGAAGACGATCATGTACGAGGCGCTTGGGAAAGGTCTGCGCAAAGATTGACAACCGCTGATTACGCCACGGCGTTTTTCGCGATCGTCTCTCGATAGAACGCCGCACTCAGCTTGGGCGTACGACGCTTGGAATCGAAGTCGACGTGGTAGATGCCGAAGCGCTGCTCATAGCCATCAGACCATTCGAAATTGTCCATCAGGCTCCACAAGAAATATCCGAGCACGGGCACGCCTTCGGATGTCGCGCGCTGCAACTGGGTCAGATAGTTGCGCAAGTACATGATGCGGTCGACGTCGTAGACGGTCCCATCTGCCGCCGGCTGGTCGCTCCCTGACGTTCCGTTCTCGGTGATGTAGATCGACTTTACGTTCCACAGCTTGGCCACATGACGCGGCACCCAATAGATCGCCTCGGGGCCAGGCCTGAGCCAGGCGGCTTGCATGTGCGGAAACGAGGGAGGAAACGGCAAGAGCGTGAAGCCGCGTTCGTTGTCGGCGGCCACGACGTAGTGATCGGGCGTGTAGACGTTCAGTCCGACAAAATCGATCGGAGACGAAATGATGCGCAGCTCTTCGGCGGTGAATTTCGGTGCGTCCCGGCCGGCCCGCGTTAGATATGCGTCGGTATATTTTCCCTCCATCATGACAGTCAAATAGCCGGCGTTGAGTTCGCGCGTCGCGGTCTCGGCGGCGCGGATATCGGCTGATGTCTCGATGGCGGGGATGCAACTTACGGCATTTTCCGCCGGACCGACTTTCGTTGCCGCGCTTCCGTGCGCGCGGATGGCCTGAACCGCCAGACCGTGTCCCAGCGCGACGTGGTGACGGACCTGATTCAGGCCTGATTGAGGCAGTTTGAGGCCCGGCGCATCCGCGCCGATTCCGTGGCCGAGATGAACCAGCCTGGAACATTCGTTGATCGTGAAGAAATGCTTCACGCGGTCACTCAAGCGTTCGGTGACATGGGCGGCGTAATCCGCAAAGGCCTTCGACGTATCGCGCGAGGTCCAGCCGCCGAAGCGATCCTGCAGCGCCTGCGGCAGATCCCAGTGATACAGGGTGGCAAACGGCGTGATGCCGTTCGCCGACAATTCGTCGACGAGGCGATTGTAAAAATCGAGGCCTTTTGGATTTGGCGAGCCGGTTCCTTCCGGGAAGACGCGCGGCCACGCGACCGAAAATCGATAGGCCTTTGTGCCCAGCGACTTCATGATCTGGATGTCTTCCTTGTAGCGGCGATAATGATCGGTCGCGGTGTCGCCATTGCTGCGATCTGCGATGGCGCCGGGCGTCTGGCAAAAACGGTCCCAGATCGATGGACCGCGGCCGTCTTCGCTGACGGCGCCCTCGACCTGATAGGCCGAAGTCGCCGTGCCCCAGAGAAAGCCGTTTGGAAAACCGGACGAGGCCCCTTGATTCCTGATCCCGGTCGCTTGATCTGATTGCGCGAGTCCGGAGCTGGCCGACAGCATCGGCATTCCAAGTGCCGACCAGCCGGCAATCCTGCCAAACTGGCGGCGGGAAAATCTCTTCAATGACATCATTTCACTCGCTGGGACGGAATCAATTTTGAGCGAACTAGGCTCACTTTTGATGCTCCGCATTGGAAGCAGCTTAATATCGCCGCTTCCGTATTGCGGCGCAATTGTGCACGCGGTTGCATCGGCGGTCGACATAGCTGTCGCGCGCCGCTAAATAGGCCCATCTACCTACCTTGGGGAGCAGGACAATCGGCATTCGCACGCCGCTGGCGCTATTATTTCTGTCGCTTTCCATTGTTGTCGCGGTGTGGTGGTGGCTCGCCACTCCCGTAGCACTGACGCGCGCGCCGATCGATCATGCGGCGAAGCTGGAATGCGTTTCCTACGCGCCGTTCCGCAACGATCAGACGCCGCATGATCCGACGCTCATCGTGGGCCCGGAGCAGATTGCGGAAGATCTGGCCGAATTGGCCAAGGTCTCCAAATGCATCCGCACCTATTCCATCGACAACGGGCTCGACAAGGTGCCCGAGCTTGCGTCCCGGGTCGGATTGAAGGTTCTGCTCGGCGTGTGGCTCGGACGCGATCGTGCGAAGAACGCGCAGCTCTGCGACATTGCGGTCTCGCTGGTGAAGAATCATCCCGACACCGTCGCGGCGCTCATCGTCGGCAGCGAAGTGCTGCTGCGCGGCGACATGACGGTGGGCGACCTTCGCCAAACCATCCAGTCGGTCAAGCCGCGCGTGGATGTTCCGGTAACCTATGCCGATGTCTGGGAGTTCTGGATGCGTTACCGCGAAGTGGGCGCCGATGTCGATTTCGTCACCGCCCATTTCTTGCCCTATTGGGAAGACGTTCCGCCGCGTGCCGAAGAGGCCGCTGCGCATGTCGATGATATCCGAAAACAGGTGGTCGCAGCGTTTCCGGGCAAGGAGATCCTGATCGGCGAGACCGGCTGGCCGAGCCAGGGGCGGATGCGCGACGGCGCGCTGGCTTCCCGCGTCAATCAGGCGCGCTTCATTTCCGAGATTCTCGAGCGGGCGCGACGTGACAAATTTCGCGTCAATCTGTTCGAGGCCTATGACGAGCCGTGGAAACGCCGCTGGGAAGGCACGGTGGGCGGCTATTGGGGGCTGTTCGACGGCGTCGAACGCAAGCTGAAATATCCGGCAGGGGTGGCCATCAGCAACTACCCGTTCTGGAAGCTGCAGATGGCAGGCGGCCTTCTTCTGTGCATCTGCGTATTCGCCGTCGCCATGTTCATGCCGAAGCGGCGGCCGGCGTCGCCAGCATTGGCATCGTGGAGCGCAGTCACCGTATCGGCAACCGTCGGCGGCGTTTTGCTGGGCATCAGCTTCGACAAGATGTTCCACGAAAGCTACGGGCTCGGCGGCTGGCTGCTTCAAGGCTTTCTGCTGGTGACGGCCGTGACAGCGCCGCTGCTGTCCACCTACGCGCTGATGTCGGGGCGGGCGCTTCCGTCGTTTGTTGAAGTGCTGGGGCCGCCCAAGGGCCTGACGCCGCTGTTCATGACCAACATGCTGGGCATCACGCTGATTGCAACGACGCTCATTGCCACGCAGAGCGCATTGAGCCTGATCTTCGATGCGCGCTGGCGCGATTTCCCGTTCGCTGCCTTGACCATGGCCGTGGTGCCATTCTGGGCGCTGGCCTTCCTCAACAGTTCGAAATCCGGCAAGCGGCCGCTCTCGGAGGCCGTGTTTGCCGGATTGTTCGCCCTTGCCGCGGTCTATGTCGTCCTCAACGAAGGATTTGAGAACTGGCAGGCGATGTGGACCGGCGCGACGTATCTGCTGCTCGGCAGCACGCTGTGGCGGGCGCGCATGCCCGCCACAGCCTGAGTTCGGATCAATTCACGGCATTTGAAGTCTCACGCCGCGCGCACAATCTCGCGCACGATGCCGACCGTCTCTTCGATCATGTCGGCGCTGACGTCGAGATGCGTGCAGGCCCGGATGCGGCCGTCCATCATGGCGAGCAGAACGCCGCGCTTGCGCAAGGCCTCGACCATTTTGTCGCCGGCGACACCCGCGCCGTCGGGCCTGAAGAACACCAGATTGGTTTCGGGCTCCTGCACCTGGATGCCGTTGATCTGCGACAGCCCCCGCGCCAGAGCCCGCGCATTGGCGTGATCGTCGGCGAGGCGGTCGACGTGATGGTCGAGCGCATAGATGCAGGCCGCGGCGCAAATGCCGGCCTGCCGCATCGATCCGCCGAGCCGCTGCTTCCAGCGCCAGACATCGTCGATGAAGGCGCGGGTACCTGCGATCACGCCCCCGATCGGCGCGCCGAGGCCTTTGGAGAAATCGATCCAGGCCGAATCCCACCCCGCGGCCATGTCGCGCGCCGATATTTTCGTGGCGACGCAGGCGTTCAACAGCCGCGCGCCGTCCATGTGGGTGATCAGCCCGTTCGCCTCGGCGATCGCGACGACTTCGTCGAGCGCCGCCTTGTTCCAGATCGTGCCGCCGCCGATATTGGCGGTCTGCTCGACGCTGACGAGGGTCTGCGGCGGCTGGTAGCGCGAGCGCGGATGCAGCGCGGCGCGCAATGTTTCCGGCGTGAACTGCCCGTCATCGCCCGGCAATTGCGTGATCTGAAAGCCGCCGAGCGCTGCATGCGCGCCGCCTTCGCGCGCGATGATATGCGCGCTGGCGTGGGCGAGAATTTCATCGCCCGGCCGGCAATGGGCCAGCGTCGCCGCGACATTGCACATGGTGCCCGAGGGCATGAACACGGCGGCTTCCTTGCCGAGCAGGTCGGCGACCCGCGCGCACAACAGGTTCACCGTGGGATCGTCGCCGATCTGCTCGTCGCCGACCTCCGCCCGCGCCATCGCCTCGCGCATCGCCGGCGTCGGCCGCGTCTGCGTGTCCGACAACAGGTTGATGCGGATGGGATCGGCCTTGGGATCGCGCGGGGCAGGGGTGTAGTGCATGGGGAGGGCTCACAATCTTGCATCATGGCCGGGCTTGTCCCGGCCATCCACGACTTCCGCGGTGACCATAAAGGCGTGGATGCCCGGGACAAGCCCGCGCATCACGGAACAGCCATTCGCGCTCAAACAAAAAGGCCCCGGCGAAACCGGGGCCTTCGATATCTCGGAACTGTCGTCCGATCAGCGCGAATAGAATTCGACGATCAGATGCGGCTCCATCTGCACTGCGAACGGCACGTCCGACAGCGCCGGAATGCGGGTGAACTTCGCCGTCATCTTGGAGTGATCGGCCTCGATGAAGTCGGGCACGTCGCGCTCGGCGAGCTGGCTTGCTTCCAGAACGGGAGTGAGCTGCTTGGAGGACTCCTTGACCTCGACGACGTCGCCGGGCCTGAGCTTATAGCTCGGAATATTGACGCGGCGGCCGTTCACCTTGATGTGGCCGTGGTTGATGAACTGGCGCGCGGCAAACATCGTGGCGACGAACTTGGCGCGATAGACCACGGTGTCGAGGCGGCGCTCCAACAGGCCGATCAGGTTCTCACCGGTGTCGCCCTTCATCCGGCCGGCCTCGACATAGATGCCGTGGAACTGACGCTCGGAAATGTTGGCGTAGTAACCTTTGAGCTTCTGCTTGGCGCGGAGCTGGACGCCGAAGTCGGACAGCTTGCCCTTGCGGCGCTGGCCGTGCTGGCCGGGGCCGTATTCACGGCGGTTCACGGGGCTCTTCGGGCGGCCCCAGATATTCTGGCCCATCCGGCGATCGATCTTGTATTTCGCCTCACTGCGCTTTGTCATCGCGTCCTCTGCATAAGAGTTTGAGTTTTGAGGAAACGCGCCCTCCTGTGCACCGGCTAGGCCGGGGCCGACAGGTCCGCCTCGAAAGCTCGGGGAGGACCACGGGTCGCGAAACGCATCGCGGGCCGAAACCGGCCCGCGAGCAAGCGGGTTCTTAGGGAGAAACCGCGGTTGTGTCAATGAAAAGGGGCCTCTTCGAGAAGGCACTGTCATTCCGGGATGGTCCGCAGCACGAGACCCGGAATCTCGAGATTCCCAGGGGCGCAATTGCGCACCATAGTTTCGTGGCGCCCCGGAATGACCGGCTAAAAGTTCGGAATGACGGCCTGTAGGCCGTCAGGTCGCGACCGCCCGGACCGGTTTGGGCTCAGTTTGCTGCCGGTTTGCGCGCAATTCGGCGGCAATCTCCCCGTTCAGCACCTGTTCCAGCCGGCTCAGGGCCTTGGCCATGGGGGCGGCGTCGGTAACCCGGTGGTCCCAGCGCAGCACCACGTCGATGGTCTGGTCGGGCTTTTCCACCCCGTAGCTCAGGACAAAGGGCCCCGGGCTGATGGCATGGAGCTGCCCGGCACCATAGGCGGCCACCGAGGTCACGCCGAAACTGCCGAAATAATTAGCCCGCTGGCGGCCGAAATTGAGGCCGATCGCCCAGAACAGGCGGCGCAGGGGCAGCGCGAGGCGGGTGGTGCGCAGGATCTTGCGGAACGCCGGCACCTCGTTGATCGGCGCCGTTTTGGCATGCCGGATCAGGGCGTCGACCTCGGCTAACGACATTTCATCGGGTGCTGTGACCTTTTGCGGCAGCACACAGTCCTGGTCGTCCTCGACCCGGGCGATCGCCACCATCGCGACGCTGCGCGGCAGCTCGTAGAAAGCCGGCAGTGGCCATTTGACGTAGAGGGTGCGCAGGATCGGCTGTTCCTTCGCGACCAGCGCGAACGCCTTGGCGAAGATCGCGGCCCAGCCCGGCCGTTGGACGGCTTGCGCACGGGCCTCCAAGAGGCCGCGGAGATGCAGGGGGCGGCTCAACGAGACAAAGGGCACGCGGATCGAGGCGTGCATGAGGTCGGCGACGAGGCGGCGCGGCAGTGTGATTTTTCGAACCGTTCCGCGCATCGCTCCGCCCGGGTTTCCGAAGGTAGGCAAATCAGAAAGCCGGCAGGCCGCTTCGGCAACCCGCCAAGCCTCTCATCTAGCACGAACAAGGCGTTTTGACGCCAGAAGGTTCGCACCCCGAGCGGCCAATGTCGGTGGCGTGGCCGTCGCAGACGACGTAAAACCCCAAGGACTGTGAAGGGCTTGCCGCCCTCTCGACACCTATCGCTTGATCCCCTTCAAAACTCGCCGCGATGCCGCGCTGGAACAGCGACCAGTCGAAGCCGAGCGCCAGCGCCACGTAACCGCGCGCGATCATCGCATTGGCCTGCTCGGCGGTGCGGGCGACGCCGCCGATCGGCACGCCGCTTTTAAGGATGCCTTCCTCGGCCCGCTTCATCAGCGCGACCACCTCGGGATCGTCGGGCAGGCCGCGCTTGTCGATGGAGGTGGCGAGGTCGCCGGGGCCGATCACCGCGAGGTCGATGCCAGGCGTTGCCATGATCTCGTCGATGCGGTTCACCGCCTCGACATGCTCGATGGTGATCATGCAGATCATGTCGTCGTCGGCGCCCGACATGTAGTCCGGCATCGAGACGCCCCAGCGGAACGGGGCGTGGAACGGGCCCCACAGCCGGTCGCCCTTCGGCGGATAGCGCACGCTGCGCACGGCCTTTTCGGCGTCTTCACGGCTGCAGATCATCGGAAAATTGATGCCGAGCGCGCCGAGATCCATCGGCGCTTTCGCAAGCCACGGTTCGTTGGCCGCGATCCGCACCATCGGCACGCAAGGCGTGCCTGATGTCGCTGTAATCATCGCATGGGCCGAGCCGAGATCGATCGGCCCATGCTCGAGATCGATGATGATCCAGTCGATCCCGCAACGGCCCATGATCTGCACGGTCTGGATCGAGGGAATGGTCGCGATCGCGCCGAAGGTCGGCCGTCCCTCGCGCCATAATTGGCGGAGACGGTTGAGCGGCGCAGGCTTCTCGGAGGTCACGGCGGGAAACTCCCTCATGAAATGATCGATGAAAAATAAGCGGCCGGCCTCCTTGCAGACATCAAACCGATGGTCAGTCGGCGATCAGGTTAGCGCCTACGCCGGCACGCGGCCGCCGAAAAACGGCATCAGTGCGCGGCTCAGCGTGTGCGGACGCTGGGAGGTAAATATCATCTCGGCGCCGGCGTGGCTTTCGCGGCCGGGCGAGCCGAGCAGGGCGGAGACGCGCCGGGCGATCGCGGGCGCCGGATCGATCCAGTCGACCGGCCACGGCGCAAGCCGCATCAGGCGCTCGAGCAGCAGCGGATAGTGGGTGCAGGCCAGCACGATGGTGTCGGTGCGATCCTCGCCACTGCCGACAAAGCAGGGGGCGAGCTCCGCCGCAATATCCTCGTCACGGACGTCATCGCCGCTGAGGGCGGATTCGGCGAGAGAGGCGAGTTCGGCGGATCCCACCAGCGTCACTTCGCAGCCTTGCGCAAAATCCTCGATCAGGCGCTTGGTGTATTCGCGCTTTACCGTGCCCTTGGTACCGAGCACCGAGACGCGCTTGGTCTTGGAGGCGGCGCAGGCCGGCTTGATCGCCGGTACGGTGCCAACGAACGGCACGCTATAGGTGCTGCGCAGATGCGACATCACGAGCGTGGATGCGGTGTTGCAGGCGATCACCACCAGCGCGGGGGCGTGGCGCGCGATCAACTCGCCGATCAGCGGCACCACGCGGGCAATGATCTGCTCCTCGCTGTGATGGCCGTAGGGAAAGAACGCGTCGTCGGCGACATAGACGTAATGCGCATCGGGCCGGGCGCCCACGATCTCGCGCAGGACCGAGAGGCCGCCGAGGCCGGAGTCGAAGACGAGAATTTTAGGCGGGGACGACACGCTGCGAGCCTAGCCGATCTGCGGTTACCGTTAGGTTGCTTCGAGGGTGCCGGCGGGGTCATGGAGTTGTCGACGGCGATTTTGGCGATTTGGAATGATTTAAACGGGCTTGGCAAGGCCGGAAAACTGCCGGGACCGCTCGTCCAAGACCTTCCACAGGCGGGGTGGACCGAACTGCGAAACGGAAGTCCTGCCAAGTGCTTACGCCGTTTAGAAGTCCTCCAATTTGGAATGGCGTTTTGCCCCTTCACGCCTGGCGTTCCGCCAGCGTATGCAACGCCGGATAACGCCAGCCATATGGAAAATCCAGCATGTCTTTCTCGCGTCCGCTTTCGAAGCTCACCCTGTTCGCCGCCATCGCGCTTGTTTCAGCCGCCGGCGCAGCCAGCGCGCAGAGCGCGACCGAAATTCAGCTCAGCTACAAGGACAAGAAGTTCGATCCGGCCGAGATCAGCGCCCCCGCCAATACACCAATCGTGATCAAGCTGAAGAATCTCGATGCCAAGGCGATGGAATTCGAAAGCAAGACCTTGAAGGTGGAGAAGGTGGTCGCCGGCTCCACCGATGCGACCATCAATGTCCGCGCGCAGAAGCCGGGCCGCTATGAATTCTTCGACGAATATAACGAGAAGGTGGCCCGCGGCGCATTGGTCGTGAAATAGAAAGAACAAAGCCGATCGTGATTGCCGCACTGATCATCGTATTCCGTGAAGTCTTCGAGGCCGGTCTGATCATCGGCATCGTGCTGGCGGTCACGCGCACGGTGCCGCACCGCAACGGCTGGATCGCCGGTGGCGTGCTCGCAGGCGTGCTGGCGGCTTGCCTGGTCGCCGTCTTCGCGGGCGCATTGTCGAACCTGTTTGCCGGCATGGGGCAGGAGGTCTTCAACGCGGCCATCCTCGCGCTCGCTGTGGTGATGCTCACCTGGCACAATGTCTGGATGGCCCGCCACGGCAAGGAGCTTGCGGGCGAGTTGCGCGCCGCGGGTCAGGCGGTGGTCACAGGCGAGAAATCGCTGCTGGCACTTGCAATCGTGGTCGGCGTTGCCGTGCTGCGCGAGGGCAGCGAGGTCGTGCTGTTCCTCTACGGCGTGCTGGCGACCGGCAGCGACACGACATGGGGCGTGGCGCTGGGCG
Organism: Bradyrhizobium archetypum; assembly: GCF_013114835.1. Taxonomy (GTDB): domain Bacteria; phylum Pseudomonadota; class Alphaproteobacteria; order Rhizobiales; family Xanthobacteraceae; genus Bradyrhizobium; species Bradyrhizobium archetypum. Next base: position 713,467 of record NZ_JAAVLW010000002.1, read on the forward strand.
GTTTCGCCGGACTGGTGCTCGGCGCGCTGGTCTGCTGGCTGACTTATGTCGGGCTGCTCAGGATCCCGCCGCGTGCGCTGTTCACGACCACGACCGTGCTGATCGCGCTGCTTGCGGCCGGCATGGCGGCGCAGGCGACGGCGTTCCTCGAGCGGGCGAACTGGCTGACCGCGCTCGACAGCGTGGTCTGGGATTCGAGCTGGCTGCTTTCCGACTCAAGCCTGCTCGGCAAGGCGCTGCACACGCTGATCGGCTACACCGATCAGCCGACCGCGATGCAACTCACCGTCTATCTGGCGATCCTCGCCGTGACCTTTGTGCTGATGCGCCTCTACGGAGCGCCGGCGAAGACAGCAACGCCCGCGCCGGCGGAATAATCAGCTCTCGCCGAACACCCGCCTGAAGATCGTGTCGACGTGCTTGAAGTGATAGCCGAGGTCGAACTGCTCCTCGATTTCGGCATCGGTCAGGTGCTTCTTTACGTCCGCGTCTTTCTTGAGCAGCGTCTGGAAGTCGCCTTCGCCGCGCCAGACCGGCATGGCGTTACGCTGGACGTATTTATAGGCGTCCTCGCGGCTGGCGCCCTTCTGCGTCAGCGCGATCAGGAGCCGCTGCGAATGCACGAGCCCGCCGAGGCGTTCGAGGTTCTTTTGCATGTTGGCGGGATAGATCAGGAGCTTGTCGATCAGGCCGGCAAGCCGCATCAGCGCGAAATCGAGCGTCACGGTGGCATCGGGCCCGATCATGCGTTCGGCGGAAGAGTGCGAGATGTCGCGCTCGTGCCAGAGCGCGACATTCTCCAGCGCCGGCGTCACGTAGGCCCGCACCATGCGCGACAGGCCCGTGAGGTTTTCCGACAGCACCGGATTGCGCTTGTGCGGCATCGCCGACGAGCCCTTCTGGCCTTCGGAGAAGAATTCCTCGGCTTCCAGCACCTCGGTGCGTTGCAGATGGCGGATTTCGATGGCGAGCCGCTCCACGGAAGAGGCGATCACGCCAAGCGTGGCAAAATACATCGCATGGCGGTCGCGCGGGATCACCTGGGTCGAGATCGGTTCGGGCTCAAGCCCCATCGCCTTGGCAACATGCGCTTCGACGCGCGGATCGATCTGCGCAAAGGTGCCGACGGCGCCCGAGATCGCGCAGGTCGCGACTTCCTTGCGTGCGGCGACCAGGCGCTCGCGGGCGCGGGAAAATTCCGCATGGGCGTAAGCCAGCTTGAGCCCGAACGTCACCGGCTCGGCATGGATGCCGTGGGAGCGGCCGATGGTCGGCGTCATCTTGTGCTCAAAGGCGCGCTTCTTCAGCGCGGCCAGAACCTTGTCGATATCCGAGATCAACAGGTCCGCGGCGCGGGTGAGCTGCACGTTCAGGCAGGTGTCGAGTACGTCGGAGGAGGTCATGCCCTGGTGGACGAAGCGCGCCTCGGGGCCGACGATTTCGGCCAGATGGGTCAGGAAGGCGATGACGTCATGCTTGGTCTCGCGCTCGATTTCGTCGATCCGCGCCACGTCGAAGGTAGCGTCCTTGGCCTTGGCCCATATCGTCCTGGCGGCTTCCTTGGGGATCACGCCGAGTTCCGCCAGCGCGTCCGCCGCATGCGCCTCGATCTCAAACCAGATCTTGAAGCGGGTCTGCGGCTCCCAGATGGAGGCCATTTCCGGGCGGGTATAGCGGGGGATCATCGAAAACTCCGGACGAGCAGGGGCGGGCGCGAGGCTGTCCCCGGCCGATTGGTTTTACGCCGCGCTTTAGCAAATCGGGCCGGGAGAGGCCACCCATACGGGGCGGTCGAGACGGGAAAACCGGGTACTCCGGGCAGGGCGCATAGCCGCCCGAGCGGCCGCCGCTACAGGCTGGCCAATCCGCACTCCACGGCCAGCCGGACAAGCTGGGCGTCCGTCCGCATGCCGGTCTTGGTCTTGATCAGGTAGTGGTAGTTCTGCACGATCTTCATGCTGAGATTGAGGTTTGCGGCGATCTGTTCCGTGGTCGCGCCGGCCGCCAGTTGCCTTAGGATCTCGATCTCGCGTTCTCTCAACTGATCGAGCACCGAGGCCGAAGGGGAGAGGCTTTCCATCGCCAGCACGCGGGCGATGTCGTCGCTGATCGCCTGCTCGCCGCGGACGATCGAACGGATCGATTGCAAGGCCGAGTTCATCATCACCATGGACTGGCCCGACAACCACCCTGATGACCTCGACCTGTTCGTGCAGGACCCCGCCGGCAACATCGCCTGGTATCGCCGCCGCGAGGCCGGATTCCTCACGCTCGACCGCGACGACCGTGGCGGCGCCAACGATTTCATCGTCGTCAACGGCAAGAAAATTCCTTCGCCGATCCGGGAGGAGATCGTCACCCTGCGTGGCATCGTCCCGGGCGAATACACTGTCAACGTCTCGCACTTTCAGGCCACGACCGGCCAGCCCGTCGAGGTGAATGTGAAGGTCCAGAAGCTCAATCCGACCGCGCAGGTGATCTTCGACAACAAGCTGACGGTCGACCATACCGGCCACGAAAAGACCGCGCTACGCTTCTGGCTCGATGCCAAAGGCAAGGTGGTCGACGTCCAGCAGCGGCACAAATCGCTGATGGAGACGTTCCGCAACGTCCGCGCCAATGGCGCGGACATCGATCCGAAAACCGGCGTCCGGATGCCGCGCCGTGAATAGCCTGCAATCGGTCGTCCTCATCCTCTCCATCAGCTACGCGCTGATCGGCGCGCTGCTCTTGATCGTGCTGGTCTATGCGCGGCTGCCGTGGCAGGCCAAGCCGCGGTGGTCGTGACCAGCGCGTTCTACATTGCGAGCTTCGTCGGCGCGCGCGGGCTGCTGGGCTGGGCGACCATCGACCGGCTGCCGGCCAGCTTCAAGCTGCTGCAGGTCCGTATCGTGGAGCCGCATTCGCTGGAGGGCATCCGGGCTCGATCTATCTCTGGGTCGAGGCACTCGATGACGGCAATCGGCCGAGCGGCGTCCCGCGGGCCTACCGCCTGGCATATACCGATAGCCGCGCGCAAAAGACCGACAAGGCGGCTTCCGAGATCGCCGCCGGCCGGCCGCAGGGCGGCCGCGCCGCCGATTTTGGCGGTGGCGGGGGCAACCTGCTTCAGCCGCCCGTGAGTACATCCTGGACACGTCGGGCGGCGACCCCTCGACCGGCGGCGGATTGGTCGCGGCACCCCGCGACGGCGACGGGGTGTCGTTTACCCCGCTGCTGGCGCCGCGAATGCCGCCGAAGGACGAGCAGTAGCGTTTAGGCAAGGGCACCAGGGCGCCCTGAGTTGCTTCGTCACTCACGGATTATTGAATGACAGATATTGAAATCTGTCAGCGAGACATGCTATATTCATTGCCGACGCCGGTACTCGGGCGTCACCCGGCTCGTTGGCTCTGGGGCCGGGGACTTGCAAAGGACTACCCTTATGACGACCCATCTCATTCATCTGGCCGCCCAGATCCAGCGCTGGCTGGACCAGAGCGTCGCCCGCCATCTGGCTGCCCAGGCCGAGCGGCTGGAGCCGGCAAAACATTGATCTCGCCTAGGGCGCTGCACGGGGATTAAATGACCACCCATCCGATCGTTTCGCAGGTGTGCGCATGAACGAAGTCGTGGTTCTCACCCCTGAACGCATTCTGGAGGTCACCGAGGATGTGTTGCGCCGCTATGGCCTCGCCAAGGCAACCGTGGTGGACGTGGCCCGCGCGCTCGATGTGAGCCACGGCAGTGTCTACCGCCATTTCCCCAGCAAGGCCTCGCTGCGCGAGGCGGTGGCCAAGCGCTGGCTCGACCGCCTCAGCGCGCCCTTGTTGAAGATTGCGGAAGCTTCCGGCCCGGCGCCAGCGCGGCTGGAGAGCTGGCTGCGCACCATGTTTACGATCAAGCACAAGCGGCTTAGCGACGATCCCGAGATGTTTGCGACCTATCTGGCGCTGGCGCGCGAGGCCTGCAGATCCGTGAGTTGCCACAAAGACTGCCTTGTCGATCAGATCGCGCTGATCCTGTCCGACGGCGTCAAGCAGGGCGCTTTCGAGATCGCCGACATTAAGGCATCGGCACGCGCCATTTTCGATGCCACCAGCCGTTTCCACCACCCCGCTCATGCCGAGGAATGGAACGAGCCGGGCGCCCCGGCCCGGATCGATGCGCTGCTGGCGCTCCTGCTCAAGGGTTTGGAAGCGCCGCGCAAGCACTGACGCGCCTCGTTTGTCCTGAGCACGACAACAAGAGCTGTACCCAGGTGTCGGCGGGCACCTGGAGCTATGCGGCCAATGCTGGGTATTGAACCTCAATCGGCCGTGTAGAACGCTTCTCGAACAAGATTCGCGATCGGGCCGGAGCCGATAATCGCCGTCTGCGTCAGGACCAGGCCGACGACGCGGTTTGCCGGATCGATCCAAAACTGCGTGCCATACACGCCGCCCCACCCATAGCTGCCGGCCGGAAGACGGCTCTTGGCCGCAGCCGGGTCGGTCACTATCCCAAATCCGAGCGTGAAGCCCCAGCCGGGCCCGCGAAGTGTCCGCATATCGCCGGTCGCGTTCTGCGTCATCTGTCGGACCGTTTCCGCGCGGAGCACCCGCACTCCGTCGAGCTCGCCTTGGTTCAGCAGCATCTGCAGGAATCGCGCGTAATCCCCGATGGTGCCGCTCATGCCGGCGCCTCCAGAGTTATAGGCGGTCGGAGCGAAGGCGCGGTCCGGGTCGAGATTGATAGTGCCCTTGGTGGGCGGGAACGGCACAGCCTCGGGTCCCGTCACAGGAACATAGCCCGTGCCGAGTGCACCCGTAACCTGTGCGGGCCGGGTCACCTGCACGAAGCTCGAGCGGATGGTTTCAGGTACGTTGAACACAAAGCTCTGGATCCTCAGAGGCTTTGCGATTCGCTCGATTACGAAAGCTTCCAGGCTGGCTCCCGTCACCTTTTCGATGATGGCCCCGAGCACGTCAGTGGCGAGCGAGTATTCCCAGCTCGTACCGGGCTGATAGCCAAGCGGAACGGAAGCAAGGCGCTGCATCGCTTCGGCCGTGGTTACCTGGGGCTGGTCCAGGCCGTCGGTCACGCGCGCTTCGCGGTATGCATCAACGAGTCGGGGATTGTTGATGAAGTTGTAGGAGAACCCGGCGGTGTGGCTCAGCAGCTCTCGGATCGTCGGGGGCCTGCTCGCCGGAACTTCGGCGCCGTCCGGCCCACGCACCCGCAGGTTAGCGAACTCGGGGAGAAAACGGCTGACCGGATCATCCAGGCCGATCTTGTCCTGCTCGACAAGGATCATTGCTGCCACTGAAGTGACGGCCTTCGTCATTGAGGCGAGGCGGAACATGTCTTTCTCGCCGATCAGCGAGTTGCTGCCGACCTCTCGAATGCCGACGCTGCGGCTGTAGACCGGGCGTCCATTTTCGAGGATCAGCACCACAATACCCGGAGTGCTGCGACCTTCGACCAATCCCCGAAGGGTTTCATCGAGTTTTGCGTTGCGCGCCTCGGGCGAGAACGCCAATGCAACTGGGGTGGCATAGAGCGCAAACGCTGTCACTCCTGCCCAAAGCAGTCCGATCACAAGACGACGTGAGATCATGATATTTCCTCCCATAGATGGTTTCTGACTGCCCATCGGTCAGCCAATCCAGATCGGAAAAACCGGAGCCTAGACGGCGCCGCGGTATTTTTGACTTGAAACCGCAAAAGGCGTGGTCGCGAACGACCTGTGGTGAGCGGCAATTACACCCGGCGCGCAGGGCATTCCATGCGGCACTTGCAGACGCAAAAATCAACGTACCACATCCGCTGGCTGCCGTCGCAGATAAAACACGGTAGCCGTGCTCCGAAGCACGGCCATGTGGCACGGTGGACTCGACTCAGACGGCTGGCATTGTGTTGCGCCATACCGGAAAAAAAGTTTATCGGGCAACGAGATTCTGGTCGTCTGGCGGCCTGCAGGCATCCGGCATGATTGCGGCCTGGGCGCCGCCTGTTGTTTGATATCCATCAAGGCACGCGCCAACACGGGCGCGATAATGGATTGGGAGGAAAACGTGCGGCTGGCGCTGTTTGCCGATATCCACGCCAACCGGCAGGCCTTCAGCGCGTGCCTCGACTTTGCGCGCGCCCGCGGCGCGGAGCGGATCGTCTGCCTCGGCGATATCGTCGGCTATGGCGCCGATCCGGAATGGGCCGTCGACACGGTGATGGATCTCGTCAATGATGGCGCGATTGCCGTGATCGGCAATCACGATCAGGCCATCGGCACGCCGTCGGAAACCATGAATGCCGCGGCCCAGATCGCGATCGAGTGGACGCGCGGCAGGCTGAGCTTGGCGCAGCGGCGTTTTCTGGCGGAGTTGCCGCTGACCCTGCGCGAGGACGATCGCCTCTACGTGCATTCCGAAGCCTCGCAGCCCTCGCAATGGCGCTATGTGCGCGACACGCCGCATGCGGCGCGCAGCCTCGAGGCGACCGATGCGCACGTCACGTTTTGCGGACACATCCACCGGCCGGCGCTCTATTCGATGTCCTCGGCGGCAAAGATGACGAGCTTCATCCCGACGACCGACGTGCCGGTGCAATTGCTCGGCGGCCGGCGCTGGCTCGCCGTTCTCGGCTCCGTCGGCCAACCGCGCGACGGCGATCCGGCGGCCTCGTTCGCAATGCTCGATACCGCCTCGCGCGAGATCACCTATTGCCGCGTGCCTTACGACGTGGAGACCGCTGCCGACCGAATCCGCGCCAACGGCCTGCCGCGCTGGCTGGCCGACCGTCTTTTGGACGGGAGGTGAGGGGCGATGGCGAGGCCTGCAATCGCGCCCGGCGCCGAACTCGATGGCTTCACGATCGGGGAATGCGTCCATCACGGCGGCATGGCGACGCTATGGACGGTTACCCATCCTGGCATCTCCATGCCGCTGTTGATGAAGGTCCCGCGGGTTGCCGAGGGCGAAGACCCGGCGGCCATCGTCTCTTTCGAAATGGAACAAATGATTCTGCCGCGGCTGTCGGGTGCGCATGTGCCGGGCTGTTTCGGCACCGGCGATTTCGACCGGCAGGCTTACGTCGTCATGGAGCGCATTGGCGGCAAGACGCTCTATAGCCGCATCGACAAGTTGCCGATCCCGTACGAAGAGGCGAGGGTACTGGGCGGCAAGGTCGCCACTGCGCTTGCCGACCTGCACGGCCAGAACGTCATCCATCACGACATCAAGCCGAGCAGCATCATGTTTCGCCCCTCCGGCGAATGCGTACTGATCGATTTCGGCCTGTCGCACCACAACCAATTGCCGGACCTGCTGCAGGAGGAGTTTCGTCTGCCCTACGGCACCGCGCCGTATATGGCGCCGGAGCGCCTGCTCGGCGTGCGCGACGATCCGCGCAGCGACCTGTTTTCGCTGGGCGTGCTGCTCTATTTTTTCACCACCGGCGAGCGGCCGTTCGGCGAGAGCGAGACGCTGCGCGGCATGCGCCGGCGGCTGTGGCGCGATCCCTATCCGCCGCGCAAGCTTAAGATAGACTATCCGCCATGGCTGCAGGAAATCGTGCTGCGCTGTCTTGAGATCGAGCCGGTGTGGCGGCATCCGACGGCGTCCCAACTGGCGTTCGAACTGGCCCATCCCGAACAGGTCAAGCTGACGGCGCGGTCGGAGCGGCTGCAGCGCGATCCGCTCAGCACGGTGTGGCGGCGCCGCTTCAACCGCGGCTTGACGCTGCCGAAGCCGAAATCCAGCGTGGCCGCGCAACTGGCGTCGGGGCCGATCGTGGTCGTGGCGATCGATACCGAGGAGGGAGCAAGAACGCTCAACGAATGCCTGCGCCGGACCGCCGCGCAGTTGCTCTCGACCTTGCCGTCGGCGCGGCTCGCCTGCCTGAATGTGCTCAAGCTCGGGCGCATCACCATCGATCGCACGCTCGACGAACAGGGCAACAACAAGCACATCGACCGCATGGTCGCGCTGCGCCACTGGGCGCGGCCGCTTGAGCTCGATGAAAGCAGGCTCACGGTACATGTGCTGGAGGCGGTCGATCCCGCGGCCGCGATCCTGGAATTCACCAGGGCCAATCATGTCGATCACATCGTGATCGGCGCACGGCAGAATTCGATGCTCCGCACGCTGCTCGGCAGCGTTTCAGCCAAGGTTGCGACTGAGGCCGACTGCACGGTGACGGTGGTGCGGCCGCCGCGATCGGCGGCGACGCCGGCAGAAGAAGATAGCACAGGGTAACGCCGGATCGGCCGTCGAATGCACTCACTCAAGCGTTTGGACCGGCGGCGCCTTTGAGCGCGGCGGGTTCGGCACGGGATAGCTCGTGACGCTGCTGCTTCGTTCGGCTGGACCGGCGGATGCGGGAGATGTGGGACCTGGGCCGACAGCTTCCGCCCTCGCACCTCGCACGCTGTCACGCGATGACTGCCGGCGGTGCCGCGACGAGCGCGGGCCGTCGAGTCCCCACGAGCGCGAGATCGAAGGCCCCGCGGTATAGCCGACGAAGGCACCGGCAACGGCCCCGACCGGACCTAGCACGACGGCGCCGGCCACCGCACCCAGCGCGGCGTCGCCTGCACGCTGCGCAACCGCGGCAGAGGGCGCGAGGACCAGGAGCAATGCAGCTGTGGTGAAGGCCTTGATCATACTTGTGTCCCATCCGTGAAAGGCGGGATGCTGATCTGGCTTTATGGCGAGATGCGTGACGTTTTGTGGCCGCAGCGTGGAGCTTTCGGGTTCCGTGCCCTGTCGCGCGGCTGGTGTGGCTTTCCTGCCGCTGACTTTCGCGTTTGGGCGATGCGCTCCATCGCAGACGAAGCGGAAAGGCGGACATCACCTCTCCCAGCTCAATATGTATCGCGCAAGGGGCTTGCTTCAAGACCTCGGTCATCCCGTAGAGCCGCCGGCCGAAGCCACAACCTACGGGAGTCACCAAATGAGTGTGTTGTCGTCGACGAGCGGGCCGCGTGCGGCCGAGATGAGCCTTGCCGCCGCTGCCGACGGGAGCGGCCACGCGGTAGTGATCGTCGGAGGCGGTCCGACAGGGCTGATGTTGGCAGGCGAGTTGGCGTTGGCCGGCGTCGACGTTGCCATCGTCGAGCGGCGCCACAACCAGGAACTCGCCGGCTCGCGTGCCGGCGGCCTGCACTCACGCACCATCGAGATTCTCGATCAACGCGGGATCGCTGATCGGTTCCTGTCGCAGGGACAGGTGGCGCAGGTTGCAGGATTCGCCATGATCCGGTTGGACATCAGCGACTTTCCTACGCGACACAATTACGGGCTTGCGCTTTGGCAGAACCACATCGAGCGCATCCTCGCCGGCTGGGTCGACGAGCTGGCGGTGCCGATCTATCGCGGATGTGAGGTCACTGGTTTCGCTCAGGATGACACCGGCGCTGACGTCGAACTGTCCGACGGCCAGACGCTGCGGGCGAAATATCTCGTCGGCTGCGACGGTGGACGCAGCCTGATCCGCAAAGCAGCCGGCATCGCGTTTCCCGGCTGGGATCCGACAACGAGCCATCTCATCGCGGAGGTCGAGATCGCGGAGGAGCCGAAATGGGGTATCCACCACGATGCTCGCGGCATCCATGGACTGAGCCGGTTGGAGGACGGCGGGTCGGTGCGGCTGATGGTGACCGAGCAGCATCTTGGATCCACCGGCGAACCCACCCTGCACGATCTCAGCGAGGCGCTGATCGCCGTCTTCGGGACCGACTATGGGATCCACAGCCCGACCTCGATCTCCAGATTTACCGATATGACCCGGCAGGCGGCGTCCTATCGCAAGGGGCGCGTGCTGCTGGCCGGCGACGCCGCACATGTGCATTACCCCGCGGGAGGACAGGGCCTCAACACCGGGGTGCAGGATGCCGTGAATCTCGGATGGAAGCTGGCCCAGGTGGTCAAGCAGACGTCACCGGAAAGCCTGCTCGACACCTATCATGCCGAGCGCCACCCGGTCGCTGCCCGCGTGCTGCGCAATACGATGGCGCAAGCCGCGCTGATGCGCCGCCCGGACGACCGCATCAACGCGTTGAAGGACACCATGTCCGAACTCCTCGGCATGGACGAGCCGCGCAAGCGTTTCGCCGCGATGATATCGGGTCTGGACATCCGGTACGACCTCGGCGAGGGACACAAGCTGCTCGGACGCCGCATGCCCGACCTCGACCTGATCACGGCCGGCGGCCCGTTGCGGGTATTCACCCTGCTGCACGGCGGGCGGCCCGTGCTGCTCGACCTCGGCCATCCCGGCCGTCTCGACATCGCACCCTGGGCGGATCGGGTCGACCTGATCACCGCCGAATATGTCGGTGCGTGGGAGTTGCCGGCCATCGGCGAGGTTGCTGCGCCGAGCGCCGTGTTGATCAGGCCGGACGGATATGTCGCCTGGGTCGGAGACCGAACTGAACTCGGGCTCACTGATGCGCTAGCCACCTGGTTCGGACCGCCGCGAACTCGGTGATCGCGGCTTGGCTCGGCCTCGCTTCAGGGCAGTCTTGGTCAGATCGCTTCGCCGCGCGCCAGCGCTGCCGCGTTACGGATCGCGGAAATATTGGCCTTGTAGGCTTCCATGGTGCCGCCCTTGAACACCGCGGAGCCCGCCACCAGCGCATTGGCGCCGGCGGCGACTAGCCGGCCGGCGACGTCGGGCGCCACGCCGCCGTCCACCTCGATGTCGATCGGCCGGCCCGCGGCCATCGCCCTGACGTCGCTGACCTTGCCGAGCGCGGACTTGATGAAGGCCTGGCCGCCGAAGCCGGGATTGACCGACATCACCAGCACCAGATCGATCAGGTCGATGACATATTCGATCGCGCTCGCCGGCGTGCCCGGGTTGAGCGAGACGCCGGCCTTCTTGCCGAGCGCGCGGATCGCCTGCAGCGAGCGATGCAGATGCGGGCCGGCTTCGGCATGGACGGTAATGTGATCGCAGCCGGCTTTTGCAAACGCCTCGAGATAGGGATCGCAGGGCGAGATCATCAGATGCGCGTCAAAAATCTTCTTGGTGTGCGGACGCATCGCCTTGATGACGTCGGGGCCGTAGGAAATGTTCGGCACGAAATGCCCGTCCATCACGTCGAGATGGATCCAGTCGGCGCCGGCTGCGTCCACGGCGCGAACTTCGTCACCGAGCTTGGCGAAATCCGCCGCCAGGATCGACGGTGCGATGACGAGGGGACGTGGCGCAAATTGCTGGGACATGCGGTCTTTCCCAAACTTCTTCGGAACGGCTCCGCGTAACACGCAGGGTGGCCGGGAGCAATAAGTGCGGGAAGGCCTGGCTGTGGACGGAAAAATCTGCCGTGACAGGCAGCTATTGCCGGGTCTGCGGATTCGAACGCGATGCGACAATGGCCGGTTTTATTGGGTTTTTCGGATGGCACGGCACTTGCTGAGGAAAGCGGAACACGAATTGTGGGCCGCGGTCCGCGCGGCATTGTTGGAGTTCCGCCATGTTCTTTGCTCTGGGCGCCGCATCGTCGGCGATCGATGCCCTCAAGGCGCTGACGTCGTCGAAATCGTCGGCGCAAACCGCCGGCGTCAGCCAGAATTCCGAAAGCCCGTTCGCCTTCCTGTCCTCGAACACGTCGGCTTCGATCGGCCAGGGAGCTGGTTCGGGCGGCAGCGGCTGCTCGCCGATATCGCCGGAAACCATGAGTGCGCTGCTCGACGCGCAAAGCCAGTCCTCGGGCGGATCAACGATGGCTTCGAAGAGCCGCCACGCCGCGCTGAAGGACCTGTTCGGGCAGATCGATGGCGACGGCGACGGCAAGATCACCAAGGCGGAATTCGAGGAGGCGCTTGGCGCCGGCGGCAGCAACCTCGCGCAGGCCGACAGCGTGTTCGGCAAGCTCGACCAGGACGGCGACGGCTCGGTCAGCCTCAAGGAACTGGCATCGGCGCTGCGGCCTAACAAGGGGCACCGTCGTCCGGATGAGGCAAGCGGTAGCGACGGATCAGGCTCCGATCCAATCTCGCAGGCACGACAAGGCGCGACCACCACGACCGTGACCAACACCGACGGTTCGGTGACGACGTCGCTGACCTATGCCGACGGATCGAAGGTGACGATGACGTCGCCGGCGTCGGCAAGCTCGTCCAGCGCCGCGACGTCGTCCTATAATTTCATCGAGCAGATGATCCAGCGCGAGGCGAAGGCGATTTCGTCCGCAGCCACCGCATCGCTCTCGCTCAGCGCCTGACTGTCGGCCGTTACGCCGAGCGTTCATTGGCGATCTCTCGATACGGGTAGCGGTCGCGAATCTCGCGGTTGAAAAAGCTGCCTTTTGCGAAGGCCGCCCTGAACGCCTCGAACACGTCAGGCGGAACGCCTTCATAGACGTAGCGGCGCCCGGTGACGAAGGTCACCTGCAAGGCGCGCCGGGCGGCATCATAGCGATAATTGCGTATCACCGTGGAAGGCATGGCGGCATCCCGAGTCGATCCTCAGCAACAACGCCATCATCGCAGCTTCGTTGCTAGCCAAAACGATCCTTCCAGGCGGGTAGCGCGCCGGCGAAGGACAGAGCGGTCGCGGCGTGAACGCCGCGCGCGATTGCGCGCGCCAACGTGTTGGCGGCCAACATGCCGAGTTCGGTGAGGCCGAACAGCGGATCGATCGGCTTCTTGCCGGTCGCGGCAGCGAACACCACGTCGCCGTCCAGCGGCGCATGCACCGGATAGATGGCGCGCGCCATGCCGGTCTGCGCGATCATCGCCAGCCGTCTGGCCTGCGTCTTGGTCAACGCGGCATCGGTGACCACCACCGCCAGCGTGGTGTTCTCCGCAGGCGTCGCTGACGGCCCACCCTTGAGGCGGGCTCGCAGCATGCCGGGCGTGAACGAAGGCGGCAGTCCGCGCCCGCCAAACTCGTTGCCCTCTTCGAACGGGGCTGCCCAGAACCAGGGACCATCGCCGATCGTCACGCTGCCGACCGCGTTGACCACCGCGAGCGCGCCGACGGTGACGCCGCCTTCGGTCTGTGCGGAAGCCGAGCCAAGCCCACCCTTGAAATTGGCCGTGGTCGCGCCGAGCCCGGCGCCGACGCTGCCGAGCGCGAAATCGGCGCCCGCCGCCTTCGCCGCAGCGTAGCCGAGATCGCGATAGGGCGGGAAGCGTCCCCATGCCTTGTTGCCGCCGTTGAGCAGATCGAAGCAGATCGCGCCCGGAACGATCGGAATGATCGCGTCGCGGATGCGAAAGCCGCGCCCCTGTTCGGCAAGCCATGCCTGCACGCCGCCCGCGGCATCAAGCCCGAGCGCCGAACCGCCGGAAAGCGCGATGCCGTCGATCGCCTCGACGGTGCTCTCGGGCTTGAGCAGCGCATCCTCACGGGTGCCGGGCCCACCGCCGCGCACGTCGATCGAGGCGACGGCGGGAGAATCGAACAGGATCGCGGTGACGCCGGAAGCGGCGCTTGCGTCGTGGGCGTGGCCGACATGAACGCCGGCAATATCGGTGAGCAGGTTTTTCAAAGCGCCGGTCCGTGGGCTGGATCCACCCTAATTCTACCGCGTTAAACCCGTTCAAACCCTCATCCTGAGGAGCCGCGGAGCGGCGTCTCGAAGATGTGGGCCACAGACGGGGCCTCATGGTTCGAGACGCGCTTCGCGCTCCTCACCATGAGGGGCTGGTGACGCAGAGGACTAAGGCCTTCCACGGATATATCAGCCGGAGCGCTTGCTTCAACTGGCAAGCGCCAGCCTGATCATCCGGGCAAGCTCTGCTTTACGATAGGGCTTTGCCAACAGCAGCACGCCGGAATCCAGCCGGCCGTGATGGACGATGGCGTTCTCGGTATAGCCCGACGTATAGAGCGTCTTGAGGCCCGGCCGCCGCTTCAGCGCCTCGTCGACGAGCTGGCGGCCGTTCATCGGGCCGGGCATGATCACGTCGGTGAAAAGCAGATCGACGGTGCTGATACCCTCGATGATGCGCAAGGCATCGGAAGCGTTGGCCGCCTCCAGCGTTTTGTAACCCAGGCTCTCGATCTGGGTCATCACATAGCGGCGCACCAGCGCATCGTCCTCGACGACGAGCACTGTTTCGTTGCCGCCCTCGAGGTTAGCCGCGACCTGCGCTTCCGCAGCAGTCTGCTGCAATCCAGTTGCCCGCGGCAGGTAGATCTTGACGGAAGTGCCGTGGCCTTGCTCGCTGTAGATCTTGATGTGTCCGCCCGACTGCTTGACGAAGCCGAACACCATGCTCAGCCCAAGGCCGGTGCCCCTGCCGACTTCCTTGGTCGTGAAGAAGGGCTCGAATACACGGTCGAGCAGCGCGGGCGGGATGCCGCTGCCGGTATCGCTGACGGCGATCATGACATAGTGGCCGGGCGTGACCTCGCTGTGCATGCCGGCATAGCTCTCGTCGAGATAGACGTTGCTGGTCTCGAGCGCAAGCTTGCCGCCGCCCGGCATAGCGTCGCGCGCGTTGATCGCGAGGTTGAGGACGGCCGTGGTGAGCTGGCTCGGATCGGCCAGCGCGGTCCATGCATCATCGGCCAGCAGCGGCGTGATTTCGATTTGTTCGCCAAGCGTGGGGTGCAAGAGCTTCGCCGCCTCCAGCACCAGCGCGTTGACGTCGACTTCGACGGGTTGCAGCGGCTGCTTGCGGGCAAAGGCGAGGAGATGTTTGGTCAAATTGGCCCCGCGTTCGGCCGCCTCGTCGATCATTTTCGCGACGGCGGCGAGCTGCGGCTGATCGGCGACCGCTTCCTCCAGAATGCCGATGGTGCCGGTGATCACGGTCAGGATGTTGTTGAAGTCGTGCGCGACGCCGCCGGTGAGCTGGCCGACCGCGTCCATCTTCTGCGCATGCCGCAATTGGGCTTCCGCAGCCTGCTTCTCGGTCAGGTCGCGGCCGATGAAGAAGTGGCGGCGCACCGGCTCCGACCACGTTCCGGTCCAGTTCAGCGCGACGGGCTTGCCGTCCTTGCTGATATAGCGCGTCTCGAAATTGCGCTTGTTCTTTCCCCGGCGCCCCGCCCGCATCTCCTTGCGGGTGTGTTCGAGATCGTCCGGGTGTATGAACTTGATCGCGTTGTGTCCGACCATTTCCGACGGCTGATAGCCGAGGATATCGGTGACACTCGGGCTGACCTGGATCAGATTTCCCACGGAATCGCTTACCAGGATGAGGTCGTTCGAAGATTCGAATATGCGCCGCCGCTCTTCCATCTCCTGGCTAAGCGCCTGCTCCGTGCGCCTGCTTTCCGTACGCGATGTTCCGAGCAGGCGCGCGAGCTTTGCCTGCAGTCCGACATTGTCGACCAGCAACACGGCGAGCACGAAGCTTGCGGCGCAGAGGCCGTAGATGCGGCCGAGATAGAAGCCGACATCGAAGCGCGCCACGTTCAGGATTGCGGACAGAGCGATGTCGAACAGCCAGGCGCTCATCACGACCATCAGCCAGACGTCGAGGACGGAATACGGCCTGCGCAGCCACAGCACCGCGAGTGCAGCGAGGCTGAGGCCCCATACCGTCGAGACGACGCCGAGCATGATAGGCGTGTAGTGACCGCCACTCAGAAGGATCGGCAGACGGTCGTGTTGCGCGGTGACGACCCAGGTGAACAGAGCCATTGCGGCACCGACCGCAACGATGCTTGCAACAACCGCCGTTCGCGCCGAGCCTCCTACCTTGGGTTCGCCGTCCCTGGCCTTGAGCAGCGCATAGGCGAGCACCATGAGCGGGAATACGCCGTGCCAGACCATGTAGAGCCAAACGGTGGTCTGCGTTCCCGAACCCAGCAGCCCGCCCGGCGCAAACAGGCCGGGAAAGGTGAGGGCGTGGACGACCGCCGCCGTCGCCGTGAACAGATAACCGCTCGCGAGCAGCAGCAGTCCCCGCGAACGAGAAATCGTAAATTGCGAATACAGGAGGACGGCGGTGATCAGGTCGTTGATGGCGAGCGCGGACTGATAGCTGGCAACGAACGCCGGGATCGGGGTAAGCGGCACACCGGCAAACGGCACCGCGGAGGCGAACAGCACCGCCGAGATGACGACCACGACAAGCGCGAACGTGCAATCGTTGCGGGTCGCCGGCATCGTGGAAAGAAAGATGTTGCGCTCGTCACCCAACAATCGGCTCCGGCAAACTGGCAGCGAACGCGCCAAAGGCTTCAAACACGCATAAACAATCTATCCGATGCGGTCGAACGTCCCGGCGACATACCCCGCGCGGGAATCCGACCTATCAGCCTAGGCTAGCGGCGCCTCGGCAGGAATCAACCCAGGGTATGAAGGGAACAGCAGCGCGCCGATGAGGGTAACCGCCTCTTTACCGACTGGCTGAATAATGCCCGCGGAACCGCTCAAATCCACCAATTCCATCGTAAGCTGTTGGCACGACCGATCCGGGAGGCTCCCATGCCCCGCGTGCTTGTTGTTGACGACCAAGCCGACGTTCGTGCGATGATTTCTATCGTGCTGCGCATCCATCATTTCGAAATTGTCGAAGCGGCCAGCGCCGAGTCCGCATTGAAGCTGTTCGAGGGATCAAGCTTCGACCTTGCCATCGTGGACGTCTTTCTGCAGGGCACCAGCGGCTCTGATCTGATTACAGCGTTGCGCGCCCGCGTGCCGGGGCTGCCTGTCATTGCGATTTCAGGAATGACCGCGCTGGAATTTCTGTCCGAAACGCCCGAGCTCTCCAACGTGGTCTGTCTGCAGAAGCCGTTTCGGCCGCCGGATCTGATACGTGCGATCGAAGCGGCGCAGGGATCGCTGCAGCCGTCGGCCGGTGCCGTCGCAGCATTGGCACGATAGGTCGTTGAAGATCGTGCTTGATTGCGGCTGATCCGCGAGCCGCCGCTACCGCTCGGCGCGTAGCAGACCATTGCCGTCGAGGGCGGCAACGTCGCGGATCGGAACCGGATCGGCGGTGAACTGCCGTCGCGTCAACGGCACCGAGAGGCGGCAAACCAGGCCCTCCAGGCGCCAATCGAATTCGGCCCGGCCGCCGAGCTGCGACTCGATGCTGGCAATCACGCTTCTGGTCCCGAACCCTCGCGATATCGGCTTCCCGACCGGCGGCCCGCCGGTCTCTGTCCAGGTGATCTTGAGCAGGCCCGCCTGGTTTTCCCAGCTCACGGCCAGCCGGCCCGACAGCGCCGACAAGGCACCGTATTTTGCGGAATTGGTGACGAGTTCGTGCAGCGCGAGCGCGATCGTCTGGGCCGTCGCCGGTTCGAGCTGAACCTCCGGTCCGGACAAGTTGATCTGCTCGCCGGTCGAATAGGGCGCCAGCTCCTCGTCGATCAGCTTGCGTATTTCGGCGCCTTGCCAGCTCGACAGCGACAGCACGGTGTGCACGCGCGCAAGGGCATTGATCCGTCCTTCGACCGAACGGATGTAGGTCTTCACGTTCTCGCCCCGCGTCAGCCGGACGATGGATTGCGCCAGCGCCAGCGCGTTCTTGGCGCGATGATCGACTTCGCGTGCGAGCAGGGTCTGACGCTCTTCGGCCTGTTTGCGCTCGGTGATGTCAACGGTCACCCCGCTGACGCGAATGACCCGGCCGTCCTTGTCGGCACTCGCCGCCGCCGTTCCGGCGCACCAGCGCATCTCGCCATTCGGTCGGATGATGCGAAATTCCGCTTCGTACGACTTTGCACCCTTGGCGAAGCTGGCCCACGCCTCGTGCAATTCATGAACATCGTCGGGATGAAACAGCGCCTGGATATTGGCCGGGGTCAGCTCGAAGCTTTCGGGATCGACGCCCAGGATCTGATACTGGCCTTCGTCCCACATCCAGTCGCCATTGACCCAGTCCCAATCCCAGGATCCCATCTTTCCGGCGGCGATCGCCAGGCTGCGGCGCTGCTCGCTTTCCAGAAGCCGGGCGTGCGACTCCTCCAATTCAGCGGTGCGGGCGCGTACGCGATCCTCAAGTTCGGCATTAAGGCGCTCGAGCTGGCGTGTCTTGCGATAGAGCTCCGCGAACACCTTGATCTTGGCGCGCAGCACCTCCGGCACAACCGGCACCGGGACGTAGTCGACCGCGCCCATCTCATAGCCGCGCAGCCGGTCGATGTCGCTGACCTGGATCGCAGAAATGAAGATCATCGCCGTCTTCTGGAAGCGGGGATGCTCGCGGATCATGGCGGCGAGCTCGAAGCCGTCGAGTTCCGGCATGCAGACGTCGACTAGGATGATGGCAACGTCGTTCTTGAGCAGAAACTCGAGCGCTTCGCGCCCCGACGAGGCCTTGACCAGGTTCTCGCCGAGTTCCTTCAGGATGACCTCATAGGCGAGCAGCTTCGCCGGCTGATCGTCAACCAGAAGAATGTTTACCTTCTCTTGGTCCATCATCTGCTTACGCCGGTCAGCGGTGCAACCACATTCGGATAGCGAGCAGCAACTGCTCGGTATTGACGGGCTTGGCGAGATAGTCCGAAGCGCCGGCTTCGAGGCATTTCTCGCGGTCGCCCTTCATCGCCTTGGCCGTCAGCGCGATGATCGGCAGGCGGCTGAACGACGGATTTTCTCGAATAACGCCCATCGTCTGATAGCCGTCCATTTGCGGCATCATGATATCCATCAACACGATTGCGATGTTCGGATTAGACTTGACCAGCGCGATGGCCTCGTGGCCCGTCGTCGCGGTCAGCACCTTCATGCCGCGCCGTTCGAGCACACTCGACAGCGCGAAGATGTTGCGGGCGTCGTCATCAACCAGAAGCGCGGTCTTGCCAACCAGGTCCTCGTCGGAGCTATTGAGCTTTTCGAGCATTCTCTGCTTCTCGACCGGCAATTCCGTGATCACACGGTGCAAAAACAGCGACGTTTCGTCGAGCAGGCGTTCCGGCGACTCGACGCCCTTCACCACGATGCTCCTCGCCATGGTGTGAAGTTCCGCGTCTTCCTCGGCTGAAAGTTCCCGCCCTGTGAACACCACGACCGGCACGTTCGACAGCGTTTCGTCGTTGCGCAGCTTGTCGAGAACCTCGAAGCCGCTCATGTCGGGCAGGCGCAGATCCAGCACGACGCAGTCACACGGCTGGTTTCGCATCGTCGACAACGCATCCGCGCCGGTGTCGGCGGTGAGAATCTCGATGTCGTCGTGACCGAGCAATTCGGTGATGCTCATCTGCTCGGCGGCATTGTCCTCCACGATCAGGAGGCGCTTGCGGCGCGGCTTGGCATATTCCTTGATCTGCGACAGCGCCGCGCTGACGCCCTCTGGCGTTGTCGGCTTGTTGACGAAGGAAAACGCGCCGCGCGCCAGCGCGTGCTGACGATCCTCATCGAGCGTGATGATCTGCACCGGAATGTGCCGCGTCAGCGGATTGTGCTTGAGCTGGCTCAATACGGTCCAGCCCAGCATGTCCGGCAGGAACACGTCGAGCGAAACTGCGGCCGGCTGGAACTGCTTGGCGAGATCGAGCGCTTCGGCGCCGCGGCTGGCGACCAGCACCTTGAAGCCCTTGTCGCGGGCCAGATCGATCAGTACCCGCGCATAATGCGGATCGTCCTCGACAATCAGCAGGATCGTATCGCCCGGCGCGAGGTTGAGGCGATCGTCCGGCAATTGCTCGATGATCCGCTCCTGCGTCGTGGCGGCCTGCAACGCCGGCGGCGGCGCGGGCGCGAACGGCGACGGGGCAGGGGGACGCGGTGCAATGGTGGGACCGGAATATTTCAACGGCAGATAAAGCACGAAGGTGCTGCCCTTGCCGGGCGCGCTGCGCAGATGGATTTCGCCGCCGAGCAGGCTCGCAAGCTCGCGGCTGATAGCAAGACCGAGACCGGTGCCGCCGTATTTGCGGCTGGTGCCGGCGTCCGCTTGCTGGAACGCCTCGAAGATCAGTTTCTGCTTCTCCAAGGGAATGCCGATGCCGGTGTCGGTCACCTCGAACGCGACCACGGCGGGTGCATGATTGAGGATCGGATGCTCGGCGCTCCAGCCGCCGACGGCCGCCGACACGTTCAACTTCACGCCGCCTTCCGCGGTGAACTTGAACGCGTTCGACAAGAGGTTCTTCAGAACCTGCTGCAGGCGCTTGGAGTCGGTCACCATGCTGCGGGGCAGATTCTCGTCGACATTGACGTTGAAGGAGAGGTGGCGGTTCTCGGCCTCGTGCTTGAACGGCCGCCCGACGGTCTCCAACAGGCTCGACGTCAAGATCTCCTCGGCGTCGACGGTGACCGTGCCGGACTCGATCTTCGACAGGTCGAGGATGTCGCTGATCAGGTTGAGCAGGTCGGTGCCGGCGCCGTGGATGGTGCGGGCGAACTCGACCTGTTTCGGCGACAGGTTGCCGTCGGGGTTTTCGGTGAGCTGCTGGCCGAGGATCAGGATGCTATTGAGTGGCGTGCGCAGCTCGTGCGACATGTTGGCGAGGAATTCGGACTTGTACTTCGAGGTCAGCGCGAGTTCGGTTGCCTTTTCCTCAAGTGCGCGCCGCGCCTGTTCGATTTCCTGGTTCTTTCTTTCCACCTCGACGTTGCGCTCGGCGAGCTGCTGGGCCTTCTGTTCGAGCTGCTCGTTGGTCTGCTGCAGTTCCTTCTGCTGCGTCTGCAATTCGCCGGCGAGCTGCTGCGATTGCTTCAGCAGGCCTTCGGTCTGCATCGTGGCCTCGATCGAGTTGAGCACGATGCCGATGCTGTCGGTCAGTTGTTCGAGGAAGGTCATTTGCGACGTCGTGAAAGAGCCGATCGAGGAAAGCTCGATCACCGCCTTCACCTGGTTCTCGAACAGCACCGGAAGCACGACGATATTCTTCGGGATCACGCGTAGCAGCGCCGAATTGATCGGCGCGGTATCGCTCGGGATATCCGATACCAGCCGTTGCCGCTTGTCCATGGCGCATTGGCCGATCAAGCCTTCGCCGAACTGCACGACCTGCGGATGCGGATTGGCGCCATCGCCGGCATAGGAGGACAGCAGGCGCAATTGCGCGGTTTCGGCGTTCTCCACCTGGTAGATCGCGCCCATATGCGCGTTGACGAGCGGCGCCAGCTCGGTCAGCAGCAGCCGGCCGACGGTGGAAAGTTCGCGCTGGCCCTGCAGCATGTTGGTGAAGCGGGCGAGGTTGGTCTTCAGCCAGTCCTGCTCG
Organism: Bradyrhizobium archetypum; assembly: GCF_013114835.1. GTDB lineage: Bacteria > Pseudomonadota > Alphaproteobacteria > Rhizobiales > Xanthobacteraceae > Bradyrhizobium > Bradyrhizobium archetypum. Next base: position 734,512 of record NZ_JAAVLW010000002.1, read on the forward strand.
GTATTGACCTGCGTGGTGAGGCGCAGATTACCGATCATCGTATTGATGTTGTCCTTGAGTTCGGCGACTTCGCCGCGGGCGTCGACCTGGATCGACCGGGTCAGGTCGCCCTTGGTCACGGCGGTTGCGACTTCGGCGATCGCGCGCACCTGCGAGGTCAGGTTGGCGGCGAGCAGGTTGACGTTGCCGGTGAGGTCCTTCCAGGTGCCGGCGGCGCCAGGCACGTTGGCCTGGCCGCCGAGCCGGCCCTCGACGCCGACCTCGCGCGCCACGCTGGTCACCTGGTCGGCGAAGGTCGCGAGCGTCTCGGTCATGTTGTTGATGGTGTCGGCAAGGGCCGCAACTTCGCCCTTGGATTTCACGGTCAGGTTCTGCTTCAGGTCGCCGTTGGCGACCGCAGTCACGACCTTGACGATGCCGCGGACCTGTTCGGTCAGGTTGGCAGCCATGAAGTTGACGGTGTCGGTGAGGTCCTTCCAGGTGCCGGCGACGCCCGGGACCTGTGCCTGACCGCCGAGCTTGCCCTCGGTGCCGACCTCGCGCGCCACGCGCGTCACTTCGCCGGCAAAGGCGTTGAGCTGGTCGACCATCGTGTTGATGGTGTTCTTCAGTTCGAGGATTTCGCCCTTCACGTCGACCGTGATCTTGCGCGACAGGTCGCCGCGCGCCACCGCGGTGGTGACTTCGGCGATGTTGCGGACCTGGGTGGTCAGGTTGGCCGCCAAAAGGTTGACGTTGTCGGTCAGGTCCTTCCAGGTGCCGCCGACGCCTGGCACCACGGCCTGGCCGCCGAGCCGGCCCTCGGTGCCGACTTCGCGCGCCACGCGCGTCACTTCAGCGGCAAAGGAGCGAAGCTGCTCGACCATCGTGTTCAGGGTGTCCTTGAGCAGCAGGATTTCGCCGCGGACGTCCACCGTGATCTTCTTGGAAAGGTCGCCGCCGGCAATCGCGGTCGCCACCTCGGCGATGTTGCGGACCTGCGCCGTCAGGTTCGAGGCCATGAAGTTGACGTTGTCGGTGAGGTCCTTCCAGGTGCCGGCGACTTCAGGTACCTGGGCCTGGCCGCCGAGCTTGCCTTCGGTGCCGACCTCGCGCGCCACGCGCGTAACTTCGGAGGCGAAGGCGTTGAGCTGGTCCACCATCGTGTTGACGGTGTTCTTCAATTCGAGAATCTCGCCCTTAACGTCGACGGTGATCTTCTTCGACAGGTCGCCCTTCGCCACCGCCGTCGTGACTTCGGCGATGTTGCGGACCTGGCCGGTGAGGTTGCCAGCCATCGAATTGACGTTGTCGGTGAGGTCCTTCCAGGTGCCGGCGACGCCGGGCACGTTGGCCTGACCGCCCAACCGGCCCTCGGTGCCGACCTCGCGCGCCACGCGGGTCACTTCGCCCGCGAAACGGTTGAGCTGGTCGACCATCGTGTTGAGCGTTTCCTTGAGCTGCAGGATCTCGCCGCGCACGTCGACCGTGATCTTGCGCGACAGGTCGCCGCCGGCGATCGCGGTCGCGACTTCGGCGATGTTGCGGACCTGGGCGGTGAGGTTGCCCGCCATCGAGTTCACCGAGTCGGTCAGGTCTTTCCAGGTGCCGGCGACGCCGGTCACCTGGGCCTGACCGCCAAGCTTGCCATCGGTGCCAACTTCGCGCGCCACGCGCGTCACTTCGGACGCAAAGGCGTTGAGCTGGTCGACCATCGTGTTGAGCGTTTCCTTCAACTGCAGGATTTCGCCCGATACGTTGACCGTGATCTTCTTCGACAGGTCGCCCTTGGCCACCGCGGTTGCGACTTCGGCGATGTTGCGGACTTGGGCGGTGAGGTTGCCGGCCATCGAATTGACGTTGTCGGTGAGGTCCTTCCAGGTGCCGGCGACGCCGCGCACGTTGGCCTGGCCGCCGAGCTTGCCTTCGGTGCCGACTTCGCGCGCGACGCGCGTCACTTCGCCGGCGAATGCGTTGAGCTGGTCCACCATCGTATTGATGGTGTCCTTTAGCTCCAAAATTTCGCCGCGGACGTCCACCGTGATCTTCTTTGAGAGGTCGCCGTTGGCGACCGCGGTCGTCACCTCGGCGATGTTGCGGACCTGCGCCGTCAGGTTCGAGGCCATCGAGTTGACGCTTTCGGTGAGGTCCTTCCAGGTGCCGGCGACGCCGAGCACGTTGGCCTGGCCGCCGAGCCGTCCCTCGGTGCCGACTTCGCGGGCGACGCGCGTCACTTCGCCGGCAAAGGCGTTGAGCTGGTCGACCATCGTGTTGAGCGTTTCCTTCAACTGCAGGATTTCGCCCGAGACGTTCACAGTGATCTTCTTCGACAGGTCGCCGCCGGCGATCGCGGTGGCGACGTCGGCGATATTGCGGACCTGCGCCGTCAGGTTGGAGGCCATGAAGTTGACGTTGTCGGTGAGGTCCTTCCAGGTGCCGGCAACGCCGGGGACCTGGGCCTGACCGCCGAGCTTGCCTTCGGTGCCAACCTCGCGGGCGACACGCGTCACTTCGGAGGCGAACGAGTTGAGCTGGTCGACCATCGTGTTGATGGTGTCCTTTAGCTCCAGGATTTCGCCGCGGACGTCGACCGTGATCTTGCGCGAGAGGTCGCCGCGGGCGACCGCGGTGGTGACGTTGGCGATGTTGCGCACCTGGGCGGTGAGGTTGCCGCACATCGCGTTGACGGAATCGGTCAGGTCCTTCCAGGTGCCGGCGACGCCGGGGACGATCGCCTGGCCGCCGAGCTTGCCGTCGGTGCCGACCTCGCGCGCCACGCGCGTCACCTCGGAGGCGAAGGAGCGGAGCTGGTCCACCATCGTGTTGATGGCTTCCTTGAGCTGCAGGATCTCGCCGCGGACGTCCACCGTGATCTTTTTCGACAGGTCGCCATTGGCGACTGCGATGGTGACCTCGGCGATGTTGCGCACCTGGCCGGTGAGGTTGTTAGCCATCGAGTTGACGCTCTCGGTGAGGTCCTTCCAGACGCCGGTCACTTCCGGCACCTGGGCCTGACCGCCGAGCTTGCCCTCGGTGCCGACCTCGCGCGCCACGCGCGTCACTTCGGACGTGAAGACGCCGAGCTGCTTGATCATCGTATTGACGATGTTGGCCGATTGCAGGAATTCGCCGCCCAGCGGGCGGCCGTCGACGTCGAGCTGCACGGTCTGCAACAGATCGCCCTGCGCGACCGCGGCAACCGCGCGCGTGACTTCACGGGTCGGCCACAGCAAGTCGTCGATCAGGGTGTTGACGGAGCCCTCCATCTCCGCCCACGAGCCGCTGGTGAGGTCGAACTTGACGCGCTGGCGCGTCTTGCCCTCGCGGCCGACGACCTGGCCGACGCGCTCCAGTTGCTGCGCCATGCGCTGGTTGGCGGCGACGATCTCATTGAAGGTGTCGGCAATCTTGCCCTCGATCCCGAGATGATCGCCGGTCATCCGGACCGAAAAGTCGCCCGCGCGCATTGCCTGCAGGGCGTGCAGGAGATCCTGCATCGGGTCGGAGGTGCCGTTGGTGGATGGTGGTTTGGGCTTGTTGACGCGGCGAACGGAGGGTGATGCTCCAGGGGAAAGATCACTCATGGTGTTTCCTTGGCCAGTTCGCTCGAATCCCATTGGCTGAGATGCGATTTCACAAATAGACCGCTGCCCCATCGGCAGATCAAGCCGGAATAACGGTTAAGGTCGTGAAATCAATGACATGGAACTCAGCCCGGGTTCCTCAATGCGCCGGGAACCTGATTGTTCCAGTCGGTTAAAAATTATTTGGAACCGGAGACGAAAACGCCCCGGCTAGAACCGGGGCGCATCGATCATGCGATATGATTTCCGTGAGTGATCAAGACCCCTTCGGATTGATCTCGGCGTAGTTGCCCTTGGCGTCCCACTTGTAGACGACGTAGTCGATCACCTTGATGTCGCCCTTGGCGTCGAAGCCCAGCTTGCCGAGCACGGTGTCCCATTCACCGGCCTTGATGGTCTCCATCACCTTCTTCGGCTCGGTGGTCTTCGCCTTCGCCACCGCCTGCGTCCAGACCTGCATCGCGGCATAGGTGTAGAGGGTGTAGCCCTCGGGATCGATGTTCTTGGACTTGAACTTCTCGACGATCGCCTTGGCGCTCGCCTTGTTGCGCGGATCGGGACCGAAGGTGAACAGCGTGCCTTCGGCGGCCGGACCGGTGATGGAGGCGAACTCCTTGTCGTTCATGGCGTCGCCCGCCATCAACACCGTCTTGAGGCCCTGGTCGCGCATCTGGCGCAGGATCAGGCCGGCTTCCTGATGGTAGCCGCCGACAAAGACGAGATCGATATTGTCGCGCTTCAGCCGCGACACGATCGAGTTAAAGTCCTTGTCGCCCTTGTTGTAGGACTCGAACATCTTTTCGGTGAAGCCGGCCTTGTTGAGCGCCTTCTTGGTCTCGTCGGCGAGGCCTTTGCCATACGTCGTCTTGTCGTTGAGGATGGCGACGTTCTTGCCCTTGTAGTTCTTGACGATGTAGTCGGCAGCGACCAGGCCCTGCTGATCGTCACGGCCGCAGACGCGCGCCACGTTCCACAGCTTGCGCTCGGTGAACAGCGGGTTGGTCGAGGCCGGCGTAATCTGCAGCACGTTGCCGTCGGCGTAGGCTTCGGAGGCCGGGATTGACGAGGACGAGCAGAAGTGGCCGGCCACGAACGGGATCTTGGCGCTGGCGAACTTTTCCGCCACCGAGCGCGCCTGCTTGGGATCGCAGGCGTCGTCGCCGACCTGCAGCGCCAGCTTCTTGCCGAGCACGCCGCCGGCGGCGTTGATGTCGGCCACCGCCTGTTCGGCGCCGTTCTTCATCTGCCGGCCGAATGCGGATTCGCCGCCCGTCATCGGGCCCGCAACTGCGATGGAGATGTCCTGCGCCAGCGCGGTTGTCGACAGCGCCAACGATGCGCCCAAAGCCAGGCCGATGAGTTTCAGTGATTTCATGAGGTATCCTCGCAGTTCAGTCGATTTCGGGAAATACCCGGCGGGCCGGGTACGAAAATCAGGCCCATTGTCGGCTGATTTTACCGCGAAGTCATCGGCAATTTTCGGGCAAATCGACCGTCCGTTCGCCGCATCTTGCCGCAGTTTGCGGTGTCCCGGATGCGGTGCAGCGGAACGCATCCACCGTTACTCCCGCCGGCCGCCTTCCAGATAGGCAGCGCGGATTTCCGGGCGCTGCAGCAATTCGCTGCCGGTTCCGGAGAGCGTGATCAGGCCGTTGACCATGACATAGCCGCGATGGGCCAGCTTCAGTGCGTGGTTGGCGTTCTGTTCGACGATCAGAACCGTCAGGCCGTCCTGCCGGTTCAGGGTCTTTATCGCATCAAAAATCTGCCGCGCGATCAGGGGGGCGAGGCCGAGCGACGGTTCGTCCAGCATCAACAGGCGCGGCCGGCTCATCAGGGCCCGGCCGATCGCCAGCATCTGCTGCTCGCCGCCGGACAACGTGCCGCCGCGCTGCGTCATGCGTTCCTTGAGCCGCGGGAACAGCGCGAAGACACGCTCCAGCCCGCTCGCCCGGTCGGCTTCGCTGCTATCGGTCGCATCCGCCCCCATCTGCAGGTTTTCCGCCACGGTCATGCGCGGGAAAATGCGGCGCCCCTCCGGGGATTGCGCGATGCGCAGCCGCGCAATCTCATGCGTCGGCACGCCGGTGATGTCCTGGCCGTCAAACTCGATGCGGCCCGCGCGGGCGCGCGGCCGGCCGAAGATCGTCATCATCAGCGTCGACTTGCCGGCGCCATTGGCGCCGATCAGCGCGACGATCTCGCCGGCCTTGATGTCAAGATCGACGCCCTTCAGCGCCTCGATCTTGCCGTAGGCCGCGCGCAACGAACGGATCGCGAGCAGGGGGGCAGTCATGTTGCACCCCCTTTGCCGTTCGGCGCGAATGCCTCGGTCCTTCCTCCCCCTGAAAGGGGCTTGCAGGGGGAGGTGGGTTTATCGCGTGAGGCGCTCACGTTCCGCTCTCCATCACCGCGATCGCTTCCTCCTCGTCGGCGCCGAGATAGGCGGCGATCACCTTGGGATCGTCGCGGATCTCGCGCGGCGTGCCTTCGGCGATCTTCACGCCATGGTCCATCACCACGACGTGGTCGGAGATTTGCATCACCACGCTCATGTCGTGCTCGATCAACAGGATCGAGGTGCCATGTTCGGCGCGGATCGAGAGCAGCAATTCGCTCAAAGCAGCGCTTTCGCGTGCATTCAATCCGGCCGCCGGTTCGTCGAGACAGAGCAGCGCCGGCTGGGTGCACATCGCGCGCGCGATTTCGAGGCGCCGCTGGTCCCCATAGGGCAGGTTACCGGCGGCATCGTCGGCGCGATCCAGCAGCCCGACGCGGTCGAGCCAGGTCCGCGCCAGGTCGATCGCGGCCAGTTCGGCGTTGCGCCAGGACGGCGCGCCGATCAGGCCGAGGAACGTCAGCCCGGAGGCGCGCATCAGCGCATTGTGCTGCGCCACCATGAGATTCTCCAGCGCCGTCATGCCGGGAAACAGGCGAATGTTCTGGAAGGTGCGCGCGACCTTGGCCAGCTTGGAAATCCGGAAATCGTTGAGACGTTCGAGCTGGATGGCGCGGCCATCCTCATGCGTGAGCCGCATCGCGCCGGAGGTCGGCTTGTAGAAGCCGGTGATGCAGTTGAAGACCGTGGTCTTGCCGGCGCCGTTCGGCCCGATCAGCGCGGTGATCTTACGCCGCTCGGCATTGAAGGTGAGGTCGTTGACCGCGACGATGCCGCCGAAGCGCATCGACAGGCGATCGACGCCGAGGATGGGATTGCCGCTCATCCGTGGCCCTCCTTGACGAGGTCGGACGAGATCGCCTGGCTGTGTTTAAGAAACACGGTCGGCGCGCGATGGCCGATCAGGCCGCGCGGCCGCCAGATCATCAACAGCACCATCGCCATGCCGAACACCAGCATGCGGTACTGGTCGAGCCCGCGGAACAGCTCGAAGCCGCCGATCATGGTGAGGGCTGCGAGCGCGACGCCGAGCTGCGAACCCATGCCGCCGAGCACGACGATCGCCAGCACCAGCGCCGATTCATGGAAGGTGAAGGATTCCGGGCTGATGAAACCCTGTCTGGTCGCAAAGAACGCGCCGGCAAAACCGCCGAACATCGCCCCGGTTGCAAACGCCGTCAGCTTGGTCGTCGTGGTGTTGATGCCGAGCGCGCGGCAGGCGACTTCGTCCTCGCGCAGCGCCTCCCAGGCGCGGCCGATCGGCAGACGGCGCAGGCGGATCGTGACCCAATTGGTGAGCAGCGCCAGCGCCAGGATGATGTAAAACAGAAATACGATACGGTGCGTCGGCGAGAACTCGATGCCGAGCAGGGCGGCAAGCCCGTCGTCGGCGGGCGAAAGCGGAATGCCGAACAGCGTCGGGCGGGGAATGCCGGTAACCCCGTTCGGGCCGCCGGTGAGGCTCTGCCAGTTGATCAGGACCAGGCGGATGATCTCGCCGAAGGCCAGCGTCACAATGGCGAGATAATCGCCGCGCAGCCGCAGCACGGGAAAGCCGAGCAGCACGCCCCAGAACGCGGCGAGAATGCCGGCCAGCGGCAGGCAGATCCAGAACGACAGGCCGAAATTAGTGGCGAGCAGCGCGTAGGAATAGGCGCCGACCGCGTAGAAGGCGACATAGCCGAGATCGAGCAGGCCGGCGAGGCCGACCACCACGTTCAGCCCCCATCCGAGCATGACATAGGTCAGCACGAGGATCGCGAGGTCGAGAATGTAGCGCTCGTTATAGAACAGCACCGGCACCAGAAAAGTGAACACCAGCAGCACCGGCGGGAGCAGGCGTCCAGCGAGCGAAAGCCCACGTTGTACAGAAGCCGGCACCACTTTGACTGTGTCGACCGGTCCCCACCATTGCCGCAACAACTCGATGATGATGCTGCCGCCGAACACGGCTCCGACCATGGCGGCGAGGTCGCCGAAGCGCGTCCAGTAGACCAGTTGCCCTTGCGGACCTGCCTCGGTGCGGACGCCAATCATCAGCGAGAACAGCACCAGCGCCACGAAGGCGCTGACCAGCGCTTTCTTGAGGATGAAGGCGGCGCCCGGAGCGCGCGATGTTTGGACGGCGGGGTTCGCGCTCACGCTACGGCCCGTCAGACTTTTTCGACTTCGGGCCGGCCGAGCAGGCCGGTCGGAAGGAAGATCAGGACCACGATCAGGATCGAGAACGCGGCGACGTCCTTGTACTCGACCGAGAAATACGCCGACCACAGCGTCTCGATCAGGCCGATCAGAAGTCCGCCCAGCATCGCGCCCGGCAGCGAGCCGATGCCGCCGAGCACGGCGGCGGTGAACGCCTTGATGCCGGCGACGAAGCCCATGAAGAAATCGACCAGCCCGTAATAGAGCAGATACATCATACCGGCGACCGCGGCGAGCGCGGCGCCGATCACGAAGGTCATGGAGATGGTGCGGTCGACGTCGACGCCGAGGAGAGAGGCCATGGTCTGGTCCTGCTCGCAGGCGCGCATGTCGCGGCCAAGCCGCGTGCTCGAGACCAACCAGGTGAACAGCGCCAGCAGCACCACGGTGGTGACGACGACGATGATCTGGATGTTGGAAAGCTGCACGACAAAGCCTTCGGCGCCCTCATGCAGGGTGTAGCCGCCGGTGATGATCGGCGGCACCGGCTTGACCCGCGCGCCCTGGGCGACCTGCGAATAATTTGTCAGCACAAATGACATACCGATCGCCGAGAGCATCGGCGCCAGGCGGAACGAGTGCCGCAGTGGCCGGTAGGCGATGCGTTCCACCGTCCAGCCATAGAGCGCTGTGATAGCCATCGAGACCAGCAGCACCACCAGCAAGATCAGGGGGATGGCGGTCAGTCCGAACGAGACCAGGATCAGAAAGGTGATCAGGGCGATGAAGCCGCCGATCATGAAAATATCGCCATGGGCGAAATTGATCATGCCGACGATGCCGTAAACCATGGTGTAGCCAATCGCGATCAGGCCGTAGATCGAGCCGAGCACGAGGCCGTTGATCAGTTGCTGGGCGAAATAATCCATGCGCTGCCGTTTTTTGCACGAGGACGCGGCGAGAGCTCCGGCAGCCCATGACGACGCGTCGTGTCGTTTTCTAACAGGTGGGAACCGGGGCCGGCAACAGCACCGGCTGCGGCTTAATTGGCTTGTACAGAGCTAGTTTTTGCGCAGCGGTTCCAGCGCCACAGTCCGGACACGGCTTTGCCGTCCGATGATCGCATCGGAACCGCTGTTCCGCTGCAACCAACCCTGTGACTCTCCGTTAATTCAGGCTACGGTCTCAACAACGGAGATCCCTCGATGAGTAAGATGAACCAGAACCCGGGTCAGCAGAACCAGAACCCGGGTCAGAAGCCCGGACAGCAGCAGCAGGGCGGCGGCCAGAAGCCCGGCCAGCAGCAGCAGGATCCGGGACGTCAGGGACAAAAGCCCAGTCAGGATCCACGGCAGATGCCAGAGTAAAAGGGCACATGCCAGAACAGAAAAGGCCCCGCCGAAAAGGTGGGGCTTTTCTTTTGTGCGCTGCCAACTTCGTGTCCCGGACGCGGGAATGGCGCCCGGCTAGCTCTTCAGCAAACCCAGTTCGGCGATGATCGCGCCCGCTTCCTTGACGGCGTGGTTGGCCGCCGGCACGCCGCAATAGATCGCCTGCTGCAAGAGGATTTCCTTGATGTCGTCGGGCGTGAAGCCGCCTTCCGCGAGCGCCGCACGGACATGCAGGCGGAATTCATCCCACTGTCCGAGCGCCACCATGGTGCCGATGACCAGCACGCGGCGGGTGCGGTGGTCGAAATGCGGCCGGGTCCAGATGTCGCCCCAGGCATAGCGGGTGATCAGATCCTGGAAGTCGGTATTGAAGGCGTTGCGGTTCTTGATCGACTTGTCGACCCATTCATTGCCGAGCACCTTGCGGCGCTGCGCCATGCCGTCGTCGCGGCGTTGGTTGTCGTCCATTGATGTCTCCTCCCGTCCTTGCGAGGAGCGAAGCGACGAAGCAATCCGCAAGTGGTGAAATGGAGTGCTTCGCTTCGCTCGCAATGGCGGCCCTGGTTGCGATCTTCTACCGTTGCGTCAAGAACCCGATCACCGCGTCGGTGAAGGCGTGCGGTTGCTCGACATTTGAAATATGCGCGGCATCGAGAATGGTCATGCTGGCGACGGGAATCCGGCTGCGCATGAATTCGCCGTCGGCGATCGTCGTCGACATGTCGTGGCGGCCGGCGATGACGAGCGTCGGGCTCTTGATCTTCGGCAGCAGCTCGCGCTGGTCGAGCGTCGACAGCGCCTCGCAGCAGGCGATGTAGCCCTCGACCGGCGTGGTTAGCATCATCGCCTTCATGTTGGCGGCGACTTGCGGCTGCCGCTCGCGAAAATCCGCCGTCAGCCAGCCTGCCAGCACGGTGTCGGCGACCGCGGCGATGCCATCTTCCTTCACCGCCTTGATGCGCTCGTGCCAGCGCGTCGGGTCCGGGTAATGGCAGGTGGTGTTGGCTAGGATGATCTTGCCGAACCTGTCGGGCGCGTTGGCGCCGAGCCATTGCCCGACCATGCCGCCCATCGACAGGCCGCACCAATGCGTTTTCGCGATGTTAAGGTCGTCGAGGATTGCCAGCACGTCGCGACCGAAGCGTTCCAGCGAGTAGGGTCCGGGCGGCACGCTCGATTTGCCGTGGCCGCGCCGGTCGTAACGGATGACGCGGAACACTTGCGTCAACGCCTTCATCTGCGGCTCCCACATCTGCATGGTGGAGCCCAGCGAATTCGACAGCATCAGCGTCGGTCCGCCGTCGCGGCCTTCGACGGATACGTTGAGCAGGCATCCGTCGGCGTCGATCATCGGCATGGGTCTAGTCTCCGCTGTCATGCGCAGACTTGATCCGCGCATCCATCTCAAGAATTGAATCTATCCTGGATGATGGATTGCCTGGTCAAGCCCGGCAACGACATCGGAGAGATTCGTCAGCAACATCACGCTTCGTCCAGCGAAGCCAGCAAACGGTCGATCAGCGCCTGCGAGGCGCCCTGATAGGCCATCGGCTCGAAAAGTTCAGCGATTTCATCAGTGCCGAGCCGCGCGGTAATTTTCGAATCCGCGGCGAGCACCTCGCGCAGATGCTTCTTGTCCTTGACCGCCTGCTTGCTCGCGGCCTCGACCAGGTGATGCGCGTCGCTCTTGCCGATCTTTTCGGCGAGCCGCATTGCCACCGCTTCCGCCATGATCAGCCCGTCGGTCGCGCCGAGATTTTTGCGCATGCGCGCGGCGTCGACTTCCAACCCTTCGGCGATATCGACGATCGCGGCGAGCGCGCCCGAGGTGACAAGCATCAGCGTCGGCAGCGTCGGCCATTCGGCGTGCCAGGGGCCGGCGCTGCGCTCGTGCTCCTGCACCTGAGCAGCAAATATCGTCGCGGCGAGATTGGGGGCCATGGCGGCCGCGGCAAGCGCGCTGGCCGCCGCCACAGGATTGCGCTTGTGCGGCATGGTGGAGGAGCCGCCGCGGCCTTCACCCGATGGTTCGAACGCTTCGCCGACATCAGTCTGCATCATCAGCGAAACGTCACGCGCGATCTTGCCGCAGGTGCCGGCAAGAATCGCGAATACCGAGGCCGCTTCCGCGATGCGGTCGCGGTGGGTGTGCCAGGGCGCGTCAGGCAAGGGCAGCTTCAGCTCTCCAGCCAGCCGGTCTGCCACCTGCAATCCCTTGTCGCCGAGGGCAGCGAGGGTGCCGGCCGCGCCGCCGAATTGCAGCGCCAGCGCCTCTTCGCGCAAGCGCTCGAGCCGCGCCCGTGAGCGGTGCAGGGCTGCGGCATATTCGGCGAGCTTCAGGCCGAATGGCATCGGCAGCGCATGCTGCAGCCAGGTGCGGGCAACCACCGGAGTATGGCGATGCTGGCGCGCCAGCCCCGCAAAGCCTGTGATTGCGCGCGCGACGTCGGCGAGCAGCACATCGATCCCGGCGCGCAGGCCGAGCATGGTGCCGGTATCGATGACATCCTGGCTGGTCGCGCCCCAATGCACGTAACGCGCCGCCGCGGCGTCCGTCCTGGCGACGTTGGATGTCAACGTCTTGACGAGGGGGATCGCGAGATTGCCGGACCTGGTCGCCGCATCAGCCAGTGCGGCGAGGTCGAATGATTCGGCTTTGCACGCATTCGTGATCGCTGCCGCCGCATCAGCCGGAATGACCCCCAGCGCGGCTTCGGCCCGCGCCAGCGCGGCCTCGAAATCCAGCATGTTTTGCAGGGCCGCGGCATCGTCGCACACCGCGCGCATCGCAGCGCTCGACAGCATCGGAGCAAGCAAGGGGGAAAGGGACGTGCTCATTTGCATGCGACCTAACCATTCCGGCCAGTCAATGCCAATGCCCTTGTCGCTTGTCCTTGTTGCACGTGCGAAGTTGTTTCGCTCATTGCCCTTCCTTTTGGCCCGGGCGTGCTTTACTTGGGGGGAATATCAGGCTGACGCGATCCTAGGAGGCACTCCCATGGCCATGACGATGAACGGCGAAGTCCAGCTTGCGGCATCGCGCGAGGCCGTGTGGGACAAACTAAATGATCCGGAAGTGCTGAAGGCCTGTATCCCCGGCTGCGAGGAGCTGGAAAAGACTGATGAAACCAGCTTTCGCGCCACTGCCAAGATGAAGGTCGGCCCGGTCTCGGCCCGCTTCAAGGGCAAGGTCACGCTCAGCGATCTCGACCCGCCCAACGGCTACAAGATCTCGGGCGAAGGCGAGGGCGGCGTCGCCGGCTTTGCCAAGGGTGGTGCGACGGTCGCGCTCACCGAAAAGGATGGCGGTACGCTCCTGAGCTACAATGTCGAGGCGCAGATTGGCGGCAAGCTGGCCCAGCTCGGACAGCGCCTGATCAACGGCGCAGCCAAGAAACTGGCCGACGAATTCTTTGCCAATTTCGGCAAGGCCGTGCAGGGCTGATTCTGGCTCGTCCCAATCCCGCGGGCCGTGTCGGCTAGTCCCGTCAAGTCGCTCAGGCCATGCCCCAGACGAGGGGCTCCTGAGGTTGCTCATTACCGGGAGGGCCCATATTATGACCTTTGGAATGACTATAAACGCCTGCGCGGCCGATACTGCGGCGGTGCAGCCCAAGAGAGTGCTGATGGCCAAGATTTCCTTGATCGTGAACGGTAATCCCGTAAACGCCAATATCGATCCCCGTACCCTGCTGGTCCAGTTTCTGCGGGAAAATCTCCGGCTGACGGGCACCCATGTCGGCTGCGATACCTCGCAATGCGGCGCTTGCGTCGTGCATCTCGACGGCAAGGCGGTCAAGTCGTGCACCACGCTTGCGGTGATGGCCGATGGGCACGAGGTCCGGACCATCGAAGGCCTCGCCGCCGACGGCGCGCCGCTGCATCCGATGCAGGAAGCCTTCCGCGAGCATCACGGCTTGCAGTGCGGCTTCTGCACCCCCGGCATGATCATGACCGCGGTCGACCTGGTCAATCGCAAGGGCCACGACCTTTCGGACGATGTCATTCGCGAGGAGCTTGAGGGCAATCTGTGCCGCTGCACCGGCTATCAGAACATCGTGACGTCGATCGCCGCCGGCGCCAAGGCGATGGCCAAATCCGCGTAACTTCGCTCAATCGATTTCATCGCGAGTAGCGATCAGGAAGTTCTCATGTACGAATTCAAATATCATCGTCCGGCGACCGTGCGGCAGGCCGCCAACCTGCTGGTGAAGAACGAGGACGCCAAGGTGATCGCCGGCGGCCATACGCTGGTGCCGGTCATGAAGCAAAGGCTCGCCAGCCCGCCGCATCTGGTGGACCTCTCCCATATCGAAGGGCTCAACGCCATCGAGATGAAGGGCCGCTCGCTGGTGATCGGCGCGACCGCCACGCATGCCGACGTCGCGAATTCCGCCACGGTGCGCGAAGCGATTCCCGCACTCGCCGAACTCGCCAGCGGAATCGGCGATCCCGCGGTGCGGCACAAGGGCACGATCGGCGGATCGCTCGCCAACAACGACCCGACCGCGGATTACCCGGCCGCGGTGCTCGCGCTCGGCGCCACCATCGTCACCAACAAGCGCCGGCTGAAAGCGGAGGAATTCTTTCAGGGCCTGTTCTCGACGGCGCTGGAGAACGACGAGATCATCACCAGGGTGATGTTCCCGCTGCCGAAGAAGGCGGCCTATATCAAATTCCGCAACCAGGCCTCGCGTTATGCGTTGGTCGGTGTGTTCGTCGCCAGGCGGCCGTCGGACGTACGCGTGGCGGTAACCGGCGCGGGTTCGGACGGCGTGTTCCGCGCCACCGCGTTCGAGGAGGCTTTGAAGAAGCGCTTCTCGCACAAGGTGCTCGAAGGCATTTCGGCGTCGCCCGAAGGGCTGAACAGCGATCTGCACGGCAGCGCCGAATACCGCGCGCACCTCATTGGCGTGCTGACACGGCGCGCCGTCGAAGCCGCGACGGCGAAGTAGGTTTGCCGACCCGTTTGCCTGTTTCCGGCTCATCAAGATTGGCTATCCCATGAGTGCATCGGCGCCGCCCAAATCCGTCGATGGGATGCTCGAACTCCTGACCTCGCGCGGCTACCTCGCGGAGCGCTCGCTGGCGACGGTGACCTATCTGTCGCTGCGCATGGGTCGGCCGCTGTTTCTCGAAGGCGAGGCCGGCGTCGGCAAGACCGAGATCGCAAAGGTCCTGTCGGCGGCGCTCGGGCGCAAGCTGATCCGCCTACAATGCTATGAGGGGCTCGACGTCGCTTCCGCCGTGTATGAGTGGAGCAGCGCGGCGCAGATGATCGCGATCCGACTCGCCGAAGCCGCCGGCGATACCGACCGCGAGCAATTGTCGTCGGACATCTTTGCCGAGCGGTTTCTGATCAAGCGCCCGCTGCTGCAGGCCTTGGAGCCAGATGTGGCCGGCGCGCCGGTGCTGTTGATCGACGAGCTCGACCGCGCCGACGAGGCGTTCGAGGCGTACCTCTTGGAAATCCTCAGCGACTTCCAGGTCACGATCCCCGAATTCGGTACCATCAAGGCGCCGCATCCGCCAATCGTCATCATCACCTCGAACCGCACGCGCGAGATCCACGACGCGCTGAAGCGCCGCTGCCTCTATCACTGGGTCGATTATCCCGAAGCCGAGCGCGAACTGGCGATCGTCAAGTCGCGGGTACCAGGCATTTCCGCAAAGCTGTCGCAGCAGGTCGTCCACTTCGTGCAGGCGCTGCGCGACCAAGACTTCTACAAGTCGCCGGGCGTCGCCGAGACCATCGACTGGGCCACCGCGCTGACCGAGCTCGACGCCCGCTCGCTCACGCCACAACTGGTCGGAGATACCCTGGGCGCGCTGTTGAAATACCAGGACGACATCGCGCGCATGCAGGGCGACACGCTGCAGAAGGTTTTGAAGGAAGCGACGAGCGAGACGTAGCCGTCGTCATTCCGGGGCACGCGAAGCGTGAACCCGGAATCTCGAGATTCCGGGTTCACGCTTCGCGTGCCCGGAATGACGGCGGAGGTTAGTTGCACCATGACGACCATCGACCACCTCAATCCCCCGACCGGGCACATGGCCGACAACGTCATCGGCTTCGCCCGCGCGCTCCGCGCGGCCGGCATTCCGGTCGGCCCCGGTGCCGTCATCGACGCGCTCGACGCGCTGCAAATGATCGAGATCGGCAGCCGCGCCGACGTCTACGCCACGCTGGAGGCGATCTTCGTCAAGCGCCACGAGCATGCGCTGATCTTTGCGCAGGCCTTCGACCTGTTCTTCCGCGCCGCCGAAGACTGGAAGCACATGCTGGATTCGGTGCCGCTGCCGGACCATGCCAAGAAGAAGCCGCCGCCGGCCTCACGCCGCGTGCAGGAGGCATTGGCGCAGCCTTCGATGCGCGATGAGACGCAGGAGGTCGAGCAGCAGGAACTGCGGCTCTCCGTCTCCGACAAGGAGATCCTGCAGAAAAAGGATTTTGCGCAGATGAGCGCGGCGGAGATTGCCGAGGTCACCCGCGCCATTGCCAACATGAAGCTGCCGCAGGCCGAGCTGCGCACCCGCCGTTACCAGCCCGACGCCAAAGGGCTGCGGCTCGACATGCGCCGCACACTCCGCAGCTCCTTGCGCACGGGTGGCGAGATCATCGAGATCAGAAAGCTCGGGCGGATCGAGAAGCCGGCGCCGATCGTGGCGCTCCTGGATATCTCGGGCTCGATGAGCGAATATACCCGCCTGTTCCTGCATTTCCTCCACGCTATCACCGATGCGCGCAAGCGCGTCTCGGTATTCCTGTTCGGCACCCGGCTGACTAATGTGACGCGCGCGCTGCGGGCCAAGGATCCGGACGAGGCGCTGGCGAGCTGTTCGTCGTCGGTCGAGGACTGGGCCGGCGGCACTCGGATCGCCACCTCGCTGCACTCTTTCAACAAGTTATGGGGCCGGCGCGTGCTCGGGCAGGGCGCCATCGTGCTCTTGATCTCCGACGGGCTCGAGCGCGAGGCCGACGCCAAGCTCGCCTTCGAGATGGACCGTCTGCACCGCTCCTGCCGCCGCCTGATCTGGCTCAATCCATTGTTGCGCTACAGCGGGTTTGAGGCCAAGGCACAGGGCATCAAAATGATGCTGCCGCACGTTGACGAATTCCGCCCGGTGCATAACTTGACGTCGATGGAAGGGCTGATCGAGGCGCTTTCGGCGCCGCCCCCGCCGCACCACATGAGCCGCATCCGCTCAGCAGCTTGAAAGGGCATCCCATGCTCAACCGCGACGAAGACATTCTGCAGGCCGCCGAGAACTGGCAGAAGGCCGGCCACGGCGTGGCGCTCGCGACCGTGGTCGAGACCTGGGGCTCGGCACCGCGGCCGGCCGGCTCCAGCCTCGTCATCAACGATGACGGCACGTTCTTGGGCTCGGTCTCCGGCGGCTGCGTCGAGGGCGCTGTCGTGACCGAGGCGCTGGACGTGATCGCCAGCGGCAAGCCCAAGATGCTGGAGTTCGGCGTGGCCGACGAGACCGCCTGGAATGTCGGCCTGTCCTGCGGCGGCACCATCCGCGTCTTCGTCGAAAAGGTGGGGCAATCGTGAAGCTCGAAACCCTCACACAGCTCAATGCCGAGCGCGCCGCACGCCGCCCGGTCATCGTTGTCACCGATGTCGCCACTGGCGATCAGCGGCTGGTCAAAGCCAAGGACATCGCCACCGATCCGCTGGGCGCCGAACTTTCCAAGCAGCTCCGCATGGGCAAGAGCGGCATGATCGAGAGTGGCGGCAAGAAGCTGTTCCTCAATGTCTACGCGCCGACCGCGCGGCTCGTCGTCGTCGGCGCGGTCCATATCAGCCAGGCACTGGCGCCGCTGGCTCGCTCGCTTGACTACGACGTGACGGTGGTCGATCCGCGCACGGCGTTCGCAAGCCCCGAGCGCTTCCCCGACGTGCCGCTGATCGCCGAATGGCCCGATGTGGCGCTGCCGCCGCTCAACATCGATCACTACACGGCGTTTGTCGCGCTGACGCATGATCCCAAGATCGACGACCCGGCGTTGCTGCATGCATTCGAGCGCGACTGCTTCTATATCGGCGCGCTCGGCTCGCGAAAGACTCACGCCAAGCGCGCGGAGCGGCTGAAGGCGCAGGGCGCTGATGACGCCGACATCGCGCGCATCCATGCCCCGATCGGGCTTTCGATTGGCGCGGTATCGCCGTCCGAGATCGCGGTCGCGATCATGGCCGAAATCACCGCCGAGCTGCGGCTGCCCAAAGAAGGCCTGAAGCAAGGCGAGAAGCAAACCGCGAAGGTGCAGGCGGCATGAAGTTCGGTCCCGCCAGTCCGGCCGACGCGATTGGCGGCGTCACCGTGCACACGCTGCGGCAGGGTTCGCTGGTGCTCAAGAAGGGCACCACGATCGGCCCCGCAGAGGTCGAGGCGCTCAACAAGGCCGGCGTCAAGGAAATTGTCGTGGTGCGCCTGGAGGAGGGCGACGTCTCCGAGGACGAAGCCGCCGCCAGCATCGCGCAGGCCGTTGCCGGCGAGGGCGTCACCGTCGAGCGCGCCTTCACCGGCCGCGCCAATCTATTCGCGGCGCAAGCCGGCGTCCTGGTGGTGGACCGCGCCGCGGTCGACCGCATCAACGGCGTCGACGAGGCCATCACTTTTGCGACGCTCTCGGCCTTCAAGCCGGTGGTCGAAGGGGAGATGATCGCGACCGTCAAGCTGATCCCGTTCGGCGTCGAGGCAAGGCTGCGCGATGCGGCCGTGGCGGTGGCGGGCAAGGATACGCTGCGGATTGCGCCCTACGTGATCAAGCGTGTGGGTGTGGTCTCAACCCTGCTGCCCGGGCTCGCGGCAAAAGTCATCGACAAGACGTTGCGTGTGACGGCGGAGCGGCTGGCGCCGGCCGGCGCGACTATCATCGCCGAACGGCGCGTGCCGCATGACGAGGCGGCGCTGGCCGCCTCCATCAAGGAATTGCTCGGCCTCGGCGCCGAGCTCGTCATCGTGTTCGGCGCCTCCGCGATCGCCGACCGCCGCGACGTGATTCCGGCTGCGATCACCGAAATCGGCGGTGCGGTCGAGCATTTCGGCATGCCGGTCGATCCCGGCAATCTGCTCCTGATCGGCAGCGCCGGCGGCGTGCCGGTGCTGGGTGCGCCTGGCTGCGCGCGCTCGCCGGTGGAGAACGGCTTTGACTGGGTGTTGATGCGGCTGCTCGCCGGGCTGAAGGTGACGCGGGCCGAGCTCACCGGCATGGGTGTCGGCGGCCTCCTGATGGAAATCGTGACGCGGCCGCAGCCGCGCACCAATATCGACGCCGAGGCCAACCGCAATATCACGGCCATCGTGCTCGCCGCCGGCCGTTCGACCCGGATGGGCGGTCCAAACAAGCTGCTCGCCGAAATCGACGGCAAGAAGCTGGTACGGATCGTCGCCGAGCAGGCGCTGGCCTCGAAGGCATCCGAAGTGATCGTCGTCACCGGCCATCAGGCCGATCTGGTCGAGCAAGCGCTGGCGGGCCTCAACCTAAAATTCGTCCGCAATGCGGATTTCGCCGGCGGCCTCGCTTCCTCCGTCAAGGCCGGCATCGCGGCGGTCTCAGACAAGGCCGACGGCGCGATCGTCTGCCTCGGCGACATGCCGCTGATCGATGCCAAGCTGATCGACCAGCTCATCGAAATTTTTGCGCCGGACCGCGGCCACCTGATCGCAGTCCCCGTCGCCGACGGCCGCCGCGGCAATCCCGTGCTGTGGTCGCGGCGTTTCTTTAAGGAGTTGATGACGCTCGAAGGCGACGTCGGCGCCCGCCATTTGATCGCCAAGCACACCGAGGCTGTCGCCGAAGTCCCGGTCGAAGGCCCAAGCGCGTTTCTCGATATCGATACGCCCCAGGCGCTGGAAGCGGCGCGACGGTCGTAAGCAAACACCGCTGTCGTCCTGGCCTTGAGCCGGGACCTATAACCGCAGGATCGAGTTGTTGGAGCAAGCTGGAGCACCAGTCTTCGCAAAATGACCTCCTGGGGTTATGGATCCCGGCATTCGCCGGGACGACACCCTGGAAAGACTGCCGCCTTCCTTTCTCAATCCTCCATTCACCAAGTTGAAACTGCCCCGACTTACATTCTTCCCGTTACCTCGGGGGAGGGGATCTTGATTGTTTCGACCGTCGCGGCGCGGCGCCGCGCGCTATTCGTCGTTGCATTGACGCTGATATTGGCCGTCTCGAGTTATATCAACAGGACATGGGCGGCCGGCGCCTTCGCCGTGGGCAAATGCGGCGCCTACGGCCAGGCCTATGACTATCCCGTCGTGGAAACGGCACGCGCCGCCGCGCTGAAGCAATGCAAGGGCGCCTGCACGGCCCTCACCATGAGGCGCGCCTGCGCCGCCTTCGCCGTCGACATGACCAATCCCTGCGGTCCCCACGGCTACGCCGTCAAGCCGAGTATTTCGAGCTCGCTCAACGCTGCGACCAAAAAGTGCTACGAATTCGGCGGCAAGGAATGCGTCATCCGCGCCTGGGCCTGCGACGCCAAGGGGTAGCGTCAAGAGGCGTGCACTCAAAAAGCCGACGACATGAGAATGCTGCGTCGCTCACGTTAAGCGACGCAACCTGATGCATCCATCCAACTAGCGAAGCTAGCCTGCCTTTCGCAGCTTCAGGCTGTCGTAGAACGCTGTTTCGAAGTTCATGTAACCGACGAACGAAGCCGGATCGCCGAACGGCAGAATTTGCGTGGCCCAGAATCCGCCGAACCCATTCGCCCTGTCGATCCAGTAGAAGAGATTGGCAAGGCCGGCCCAGCCGAGCGCACCGGGCGGACGTCCGGTCGGCGCCTGTTCGTCGTTGATCATGAACGTCAGCGCCCACGACTTCGACTGGCCCGGGAAGAACTCGGCGTCATTGGACAGCGAGGGGATTACTCCGGGTAGGGCCGTCACCTTCTTGTCGCCCAAGTGGTTCTGCGCCGCCATGCGTACGGTCTCAGGCCTTAGCACGCGACCATTCTCGCCCGCACCATCGTTGAGCCACATGCGGATGAAGCGCATGTAGTCGCCGACGGTGGCATAAAGGCCATGCCCGCCCATGTGAACTTCCGGATCGGCGGGAAGCTCGAAGTCCATCGGCGTGAGCGAGCCATCGGCGCCCCGTGCATGCATCCCGGCCAGCTTTCCGCGCATCGCCTCGGTGAGGTCGAACGCCGTGTTGCTCATCCCGAGAGGTTCGAATATGCGCGCCTTGAACACCTCGCCGAGCCGTTTTCCGGTGATGGCCTCGACGATTTGACCGCACCAGTCGAGATTGGTTCCGTATTCCCATTTGTCGCCGGGATCAAACAGCAGCGGCGTCATCAGCGACGCCTTGGACGAGGTGATGACGCTGGGCTGGCCCTTCTCCTGTGCCAAGCGGTTGTAGGTTTGACTGAAGAAGTCGTAACCAAAGCCGCCGGTGTGGACCATCAGCATGCGCGTGGTCACATCGCGCTTCGGGGGACGCAATCTTGGTTCGCCGTTGGCATCGAAGCCTTCGATGACCTGAAGCTTGCCGATGTCGGGCGTGTACGTCCTGGCAGGGGCATCGAGATCAAGCTCACCCTGTTCGACGAGCTGCAGGATCGCCGTGCCGGTGATCGCCTTGGTCGTCGAGAAGATGGCGAAAACGCTGTCCGTCGTCATATCGGCCGCCTGATCGAGACGACGCTTGCCGGCCGCGCCTTCGTAGATGTTGCGATGGCGGTCCGTGACCATCGCGACCACGCCGGGGACGCCCGGGTTTGACGCAACGACCTCCTCGAGAACGGCGTTTGCCGTCACATTGAAATGGGTGCTCATCCTCATTCTCCGTTGTTCCTATGAATGCTTTCGATCGACACATCGCGCCACCCGGAGCTTGCGCCCGGCCGCACGCGCAACCGTGGCGGCCGCGCGCGACAGCACCGTTGTCACGGCGCCCGGGGCGCCGCGCTCATTTTATGGTGAAGCCCGGATAGCCGCTCGCGGCGACCTCGTTGCATTTCTGGTGATAGGTGCCTACACCGCCAGTGTAGGACAGCACCCGCCGCGGCTTGCCTTCAACGTTCGAGCCGAGATACCAGGAGTTGGTCTTGGCAATGAGCGTCGCATTGGCGGTCTCATCGTGATGCGCCACCCATTGGTCTTGCGCATCCTTGGTCGGCTCGATGACTTTCAGATTCCTGCTGCGCAGGTACTTGATACAATGGTCGATCCATTCGACCTGCTTCTGGAGGCAGGTTGTCATGTTGCACAGGGCAGCCGAGGGAGCGAGCGGCACGGCAGTCGTGAACAGATTCGGGTAGCCGTGAATCTGCAGGCCCATGGTGGTGCGGATATCCGTGCTCCATTCGTCCTTCAATGCCCTTCCGCCCCGGCCGCGGATGTCGATGCGCGTCAACGCGCCTGTTCCGGCGTCGAACCCGGTTGCCAGAATGATGACGTCGAGTTCGTGGACCGTCCCGTCTGCCGTCTGCAGCCCGACGGGGATCGCGCGCTCGATCGGATTGGCCCTGACGCTGACGATCTCGACATTGGGACGATGGAAGGTCTCCAGGAAGTTCTGTTCCAGCGGCACGCGATGCGTTCCGAACCCGTAGTCGGACCCGGACGGAATGAGCAGCTCGCACAGCTTCGGATCCTGCAGCCGCGCACGCATCTTCTCCCGCACGAATTCCGATATCTGCCGGTTGATCTCCTCGTCGAAGAACATTTCGCCGAAGGAGGCCAGCCACAGCTTCAGCGAGCCATCATTCCAGCATTCCTCCAATACCTCGCGGCGCTGCTCGGGCTTGAGATCGGCCCAGGCGTGCTCGAAATCATACTCGAAGCCGGTGAACGTGCTCGGCAGCTGCTTGGTGAAAAACTGGAATCGTGCCTTGTAGGCATCGACGTCCGCAGCACTGTATTTGGGATTTTTCATCGGGATGACGTATTGCGGCGTGCGGATGAAGACCTTCAGATGGCCGGCGTCACCGGCGATCGTTTGGATGACCTGGATGCCGGTCGCCCCGTTGCCCACCACGCCGACCCGCTTGCCGGCAAGGCTGACGCCCTCCTTGGGCCAGCGCGCCGTATGGAATAGCTCACCCTTGAACGTCTCTTGCCCCGGAAACCTCGATGCCAGCGGTGCCGAGAGCATGCCGCAGCAGGTGATGAGGAATTGGGCGTCGATCGTATCGCCGCTGTTGGTCAAAACCGTCCAACGCTGTGTTGCCTCGTCGAAATGCGCGCGCTCGACGGTCGTGTCGAACTGAATATCCTTGCGGAGATCGAGGCGGTCGGCGACGTAATTCAGCCAACGTTCGATTTCGGGTTGACCAGGGAATTTCTCGCTCCAGCTCCATCCTTTGTAGAGCTGTTCGGAGAACAGGTATTGATAAATATAGGCTTCCGAATCGAAGCGCGCGCCAGGGTAGCGATTCCAATACCATGTGCCGCCGACGCCGGAGGCGGATTCGATTACTCTCACGTTCAATCCCTGCTCGCGCAGACGGTACAATTGGTAAAGCCCGGCGACACCGGCTCCGATGACCACGGCATCGAAGGTCGCCGTCATCTGCTTCCCGTTACCTCTCCGTGACTCCATTGCTGCTTGGGTCATGCTTCCCTCCATTGGCATTCGTTGTTGATAGACGCGCGACCTCGTTCGCCCGTCGTGAGACGGACGGCGCACGCGTCGCCTGGTATCGTTCACGGCAGAACAGACGGCCGGACGCTCGGATCTGCGTCTCTTCTGGATTGCTCGCTGCTTTGCCCGTGCTGGATGGGGAAGCTAGTGGCCGTCCAGCGTTCGCGGCTTGGATGAATTCCGCATTCCTTTGAACGAAATGGCGGGGAGTTGGAGCGCCGTCTGCATTGGCCCTTGGCAAATTGCAAAACGGTCCTATGCTCGCCGGTGCTGTCTGGCTAAAGAATAGAGCGGTCAACCGCCCCAAAACTTCCAGACGCGGGGAGGTACGCGATGGGCCGATTGATCACGGTGGAGGAGCTTCCGCAATATGCCGGCGGCGAACTCAAGTTGGACAGCGCGGCGACGGGCATGCCGGAGTTTCGCCTGAGGGTGTTCCGCTACGCCCCGTCCGAGATCCTGGTCCCGGGAGCGGAGAATTACCTGATCGTCAACTATCGGGAAGGCGCGACATCCATGAACCGTCGCGTTAGCGGACCATGGAAGCAGGATCACGTCGGCCGTGGCGTGACGACATTGCTGACGCGTGCGGAGCCTTCGAACTGGGTATGGCGACACGATATCGAAGTGTCTCATTTCTACATCTCGCCCGCACTCATGATGAAGACGGCAAGCGAAGCCTTCGACCGCGACGCGGAGCGCGTTGAACTCCATGATCTGGTGCGCGCAGAAGACCCGGTATTGGCTTGGATCAGCGATCAAATGGTTCAGGAGGTGACCGCCGGCGGGCCGGGCGGGCGGCTCTGCTACGATGCGCTGGCGCTTCAGGCCAACGTGCACATCTTGCGGAAATACGCCTCTGTACAGTTCAAGTTGCCCTGCTCGCAGGGACGTTTCAGGCCAGCCCATGCGCGGCTGATCGAAGAGTACATCGAACAAAACATCTTCCGGAACATCACGCTCGAGGAATTGGCCAGCATCTGCAACTGCACGTCGGTTCAGTTCGCGCGCAAATTCCAGGCGCACTACGGAACCCGGCCGCATGCCTATGTCTTGAAACGCAAGGTGGAACGTGCGTGCCAGCATCTGCGTCAAGATCGTCTGCCGCTCAAGGAGATCGCCCTTCTGAGCGGCTTTGCCGATCAGAGCCATCTCAACCGGGTCTTTCGCCGGCACATGAACATCACGCCGGCCGAATATCGCAGACAGCAGTGAATGGCGATAAAGATAGAGGTTGTGTTCGGTCGACATAGAATGTCGGCCGAACGGAAGGCTGCGCAATCGTGCGTCCGGGGTTTGTGCCTCTTGGCGCATTCCGCAAATGACATCTTTGGGGAAATTCATGCAATTCGACACCAAGATCGCGGTCGTGATCCGGACCGATCTCGAAGCGTGGCAGAAGCTCAACGTAGCATCCTTCCTCGCCGGCGGCATCGCCGCGGCGTTTCCGGAATGCATCGGCGAGCCCTATGGCGACGCATCGGGCACGAGATATCTGTCGTTGATCGGCCAGCCGATCCTGATCTACGGCGCCGACCGGGCGGCGCTATCCCGCGCGTTGGAACGGGCATTGGCGCGCAACGTCATGCCTGCGGTCTATACCGAGGACATGTTCAAGACCACGCATGACGCCGCGAACCGCGAGGTGGTTAGGCGCGTGATCCGCGCCGAGCTCAATCTGGTCGGGCTAGCTGTCCGCGCCGAGCGCAAGGTGATCGACAAGATCGTCGACGGACTGAAGTTTCACGGCTAGCGCGTGATATTTCAGCGCGAGGTCCTCAGGCGGTTACGGGCCTTCATGGGCGCGAAAGCTCTGCTCGTAAATTCCGTGCCTTTAGAACGCCAAATGGGTTCTCTCGTTGGGCCAGCTTCCGATAGTTCGCCAGATCATCCTCTTGGAACACCGGTCCCTCGCCACGTCGTCCGCCAGCGCCCATGCCGGGTCCCGACAACGGCAGAGAGGTGCCAACACCCGCATAGAGGTATCGATCACCGTAAGCCTGCTTCAACGCCGCGAAGGTCGGCTCACCGGTGCAGTGGCCCGGAGCAATGTTCTCTACCTTGAACGTGTCCTTGAGCGTTGCCACGGCCTTGGCAATGACCTCGTCCGTTGCGACGACGAGATGGAAGCCGCCGGCGATCAAACGAATTTTTGGATTGATGGCTGTCGCCGCCTCGACGATCTTTTCGATTCCAGGGTGCGAGCAGCCGACCACCAGCACGACGCCGTCTGGTGTATTCACGGCCAGGGACAGCTCCTTGAGCTCCCTCGTGCCAGGGACGTCGGACACAAGCGCTAGCAACGTAATGCCGGGGGCGATTTCCGTTATCTTGTCGATAAGCTCGATATTGGCTCGCTGCCAGGCGGCGCCGAATTTCATGACCTCCGGCGGCCTGCCGTCGTAGTAGCGCATCTCCGATGGTAAGGATTCGTCCTTCCGGTAAAAGGTCGATGGCAGCGACGAACCATAGATCCCGAACCCTTCCTTGGGCGCATAGATCTTCACCGTCGGATTTGCGCTTAGAACATGGTTCAGGCCAGCCATGTGATCGGAGTGGCGGTGTGACAGCACCACGAAGTCGATGCTGGTGAGGTCAATGTTCTTCGCCTTGACGTTCGCTGCGAAGGTGTCCGCATCGTTGCCTGTGTCGAACAGGATTCGTTTGCCGGAGATTTCCACCAGCGCTGAGAAGCCCCAATCCTTCTTCATCGCCGCATCGGTGCCGAAAGCGTCATAGAGGATCGTGATCTGGGCGGTGGGCTCAGCCGCCGCGAGACGCGTCGAAGCGGCCAGGACGGCAGCGCCGGCAAGTGCGGCCGCAAGAAACAAAGTTGTGCGAAGGTTCATGGAAGTTCCTCCTCTTCGAGGCCCCCATTTGCGCTTGCTTGTAGCGGCCTGCGCGACTTTGCGATTGGGCTCCTGCGTCAAGCTCGCCGTCGTGCAGATGATATCTGGCGCCCAACGCCGGCTTCGGTTGACCGACCGGTCGCCGTCCCAAAGCCATTCGGGACGCTTCGATCAGGGCGTTTTGCCCGGTGCTTTTGCCCGCTGCTTGGCGCACCGGAAAAACTACGCCCAGGCTTTGCAGGTGTCACTACGAAACTCGGCGTAGCGCCGAGAGCAAGGTGATCGACAAGATCGCGGATGCCTGAAGCTTCCCAGCCAGGCGTTCGAGCAAACCCAGAACTGTTGGCCCGGCGGCTGCGCAATTTCAAAAAGAGCGAGGAACATCTGCCGTAACAGGCTTGTTCGTTCGTCGGGGCAGCACGAGGAGGCTACCATGAGGACACCTCAGCTCTCCGCATTAATGTTAGCTGTTCTTACCTTCAGTGCCGGCGCCGCGGAACCTCAGAAGCTGTGGGAGGCGAGTGGTTTCAAGAACCCCGAATCGGCGATCTTCGACCGAGCTGCGGGGGCTATCTATGTGTCGAACGTCAACGGCGATCCGATGAAAAAGGATGGCAACGGCTTCGTTTCAAGGCTCGGGTCAGATGGAAAGGTCGTTACAATGGAATGGGTCAAGGGACTCGACAGTCCGACCGGGCTGGCGCTTGCCAATGGCAAGCTCTACGTCGCAGACGTGGACCGGATCGCGGAAATCGACCTCGCCAAGGCCGAAGTCGTGAACCGCTTCGAGGCACCCGGATCCAAATTTTTGAATGACCTTGCGGCTGACAAGAGTGGACGGATTTACGCTTCCGATATGGTGTCAAACAGCATTTGGGTGCTCGACGGCGGCAAGCTGTCCCTCCTGACGCAGGATGACGCGCTCGAAAATCCGAACGGGCTTCTCGTCGAGGAGGGCCGGCTTGTGGTCGCATCGTGGGGCAAAATGGCTCCCGACTTCGCGACCAAGGTGCCCGGCCACATGAAGACGGTCGATCTCGCGACGAAGAAAGTGTCCGATCTTGGAAGCTCGGCACCAGTCGGCAATCTCGACGGCGTCGAACCCGATGGCAAGGGCGGCTATCTCGTCACCGACTGGATGACCGGCGGGCTGTTCCGCATCGCGAGCAATGGCACAGCGACGCGCCTCCTTCCGCTCGCGAAGGGGAGCGCCGATCTCGGGATGGGGCCGGATGGCATCGTCATCATCCCGATGATGATGGATGGCACTGTTGTGGCGTACAAGATCGATCCACACTAGGCGTGCGCCGCGCCTGAGCGCGGCGTGGCTTCTGTTGAAGCGTGCTTCGGCCATGATGGTCAGGAACCACGCATGACGCCAACCGCGTGGTAGTCATGCGTCAACGTATCTTGCTTCGTCTTCGTCCGGCTCGCGTACGACCGGCGCTTCGTCCTCGTCCTCTTCTTCGTCCTCGTCCTCGTCCTCTTCCTCTTCGTCGTCATCGTCTTCTTCAGGGTCTCGCGGCGGCATCGTATCCTCCGCGATGACGAAGGGATTCCGCTCTATCAACCCAGTGGAAGGGTCCTCGTGGGTATGTGGGGTCATGTTGTTGCTCCCTGGATGAGATCTTGTTTACCCCGCTTCTGCGCCTCTTCGCAGAACGAGCTTGCTCGGGGCTTCTTCGATACTGATCATGGCTGGTCTCCGCCGTTTCCTGCGTTGACATGGCAGCGATCGGGCGATGCCTCGATAGACATCGATACGGGTCTCTCAGCGCACGGCGATTATGATTGCTGCCAGTACATCGCCGGCCAACGCAACACCCCAGGTGGCGAACAGTGCTGGAGCGACAAGCATGTCCGCCTGCCTTGTGGGGCGGTTGCACTTTGAAAATTTTCGCAAGGTTTGCGCGCGGTGTCGAGCGATAAATTGACGCCGATGCCGGGCGGATTGTCCTGGCGGCTTCTCCGATCCGCCCTGCGCCAAGGCCGCAAATGCGAATGCTTCCGCCAAGCCGGGTTTTCGCCATGTCAGAGGCAACGTCGCGCTTCCACGCCCGCGGCGAAGTTCGCTATGATCGGGGCCGAATGGTCCCGGAAGGCGCTTTGCGCGCGCCCTGCGCCACTGACCTGCAATCGAATGGAGTGAGCACACATGAAACGCCGTACGTTCCTCAAGGGCAGCGCCGTGGTCGGCGCGACGACGCTGGTGGCGGCCCCTGCGATTGCGCAAGTCTCGCCCGAGATCAGGTGGCGCCTGACCTCGAGCTTCCCGAAATCGCTCGAGACCATCTTCGGCACGGCGCAGACCTTCGCGAAATATGTCGCCGACGCTACCGACAACAAGTTTCAGATCCAGACCTTTGCGGCCGGCGAGATCGTGCCTGGCCTGCAGGCGCTCGATGCCGTGAGCACCGCCTCCGTCGAGATCGCGCAGACGCCGCTCTATTTCTACATCGGCAAGGAGCCGGCGCTGGCCTATGCGACCGGCGCGCCCTTCGGCATGAACCATCGGCATCAGCATTCCTGGTGGTCGTTCGGCGGCGGCGCCGAGCTCTGCAACGAGGCGCTGAAGCCGTTCAAGGCGCATGCGATCCTGTGCGGCAATTCCGGCACGCAGATGGGCGGCTGGTTCCGCAAGGAGATCAAAACGGTCGACGATCTCAAGGGCCTCAAATTCCGCATCGCCGGCATGGGCGGCCATGTGCTCGCCAAGCTCGGCGTGGTGCCGCAGCAGATCGCGGGCGGTGACGTCTATCCGGCGCTTGAGCGCGGCACCATCGATGCCGCGGAATTCGTCGGTCCATACGACGACGAGAAGCTCGGCTTCTACAAGGTGGCCAAATACTATTACTTCCCCGGCTGGTGGGAAGGCGGCGCCATGCTGCACATGGCCGTGAACGAGGACAAGTGGAACGCGCTTCCGAAGTCGTACCAGGCGGTGCTCAACCAGGCCGGCGCAGCGGCCGGCGCGTGGATGATCGAAAAATACGACAGCGTCAATCCAACCTCCCTGAAGCGGCTGGTCGCCAACGGGGCGGAGCTGCGCGCGTTCCCGCAGCCGGTCCTGGAAGCCTGCTACAGGGCGACCCAGGACCATCTGAACGAGATCGCCGAGAAGAGCCCGCTCTTCAAGAAGACAAAGGAGAGCCACGACGCGTACATGAAGGAAGTGCTGTTCTATACGCAGATCGCGGAAAACTATTACGACAACTATCTCCTCAGCAAAACGCGCAAGAGCTGAGCTCGCTAGGCCGCGAGAGTGGAAATGGCTTGCTGGTTTGGGCCAGCAAGCCATTGCAGAAGTGTCAGCCTGCGCCCCCGGCGCATCTTGCGGTGCGCGCGCAAAACGCAAATACTCCTTCCAGTCGGGCTTCCGGTGGGAAGCCCGACCAAGAAAGCCCGGAAGCGGGCGACAAGGGAGGACGTCATGGCGCGGCAAACCGTGGGCAATGGGGCTGGCGGCAACAACCTCGATACCAGCCGGCGCAGATTTTTGGGCAGTTCAGGCCTGGCGGCGCTCGGCGCGGCCGTCGGCGGTACGCTACCGCTCTGGCGCGGCGGCCTCGGCATGCCCCAGGCCCACGCGCAAGCGGCTCCGCCTGCCGCACCTGGACCTGCTAAGGGACCGCAATACCTGAAATATCCCGGCAAGCATGAGGGGCTCGTGGTGCTCGGCGAAAAGCCGCTGGTCGCGGAGACGCCGGAAGGCCTGCTCGACGACGACACCACGCCGATCGAAAAATTCTACATCCGCAACAACGGCCAAATCCCCGAGGAAACCAAGGAGCCCGACGCCTGGAAGATCACCATCGACGGCGAGGTCAACAACAAGATCGAGATCACCCTCGGCGAATTGAAATCGAAGTACAAGGCGGTGACGCGGCGCATGGTGCTGGAATGCGGGGGCAATGGCCGCTCCGGGTTTTCACCGCCGGCGCGCGGCAATCAGTGGACCAATGGCGGCGCGGGCTGCGCCGAATGGACCGGCGTGCCGCTTGCCGATCTGCTCAAAAAGTCCGGGCTGAAGCCGACAGCCAAGTATACCGCGCATTATGCCGCCGACCTGCATCTGTCCGGCGACCCCGACAAGCCGAGCCTCTCGCGCGGCGTGCGCATCGAGAAGGCGATGGACCCGAATACCATGATCGTGTGGGCCATGAACGGCCAACCGCTGCCGAACATCCATGGCGGGCCGGTGCGCCTGATCGTGCCGGGCTGGGCGGGCTCGGCCTCGCAGAAATGGCTGACGCGTATCACCATTCGCGACCGCGAGCACGATGGTCCCGGCATGACCGAGTTTTCCTACCGCACCGCGATCAAGCCGATGGTGCCCGGCGGCAAGGCCGATCCGGCGAATTTCCGCATTGTGGAATCGATGCCGGTGCGCTCGATCATCACCAATCCGGCCAACGGCGCGAAGTTCGCGGCCGGAACCAAGGAGCTGAAACTGCGCGGCGCCTCGTGGGCCGGCGATCTCACCGTCAAGCAGGTCGATCTCTCGACCGATTTCGGGGCGAGCTGGCAGCGCGCCACGCTGCAAAAGCCGAAGAACAGATATGACTGGCAGCGCTGGACGGCGACCATCAAATTGCCGACCGACGGCTATTTCGAGATCTGGGCGCGCGCCACCGATTCCAAGGGCGTCATGCAGCCGCACCAGGCCGGCTTCTGGAATCCGCAAGGCTATGGCGGCAATGCCATGCACCGCATCGCGGTGCTGGTCGGATGATGCAGCGTTTTGCATGGCTCGGCTTGGTGTGGTTGGTTGTCGCCGGTGCGCTCTGGACTGCGCCGGCGATGGCGCAAACGGCCTTCGCGCCGCGGGATGAAAGTCCGGAGGACTTCGTCGCGGGCGCAGGCCGCAATGAGACCTTCTACGCCTGCACCGCCTGCCACGGTTTTCGCCTGGTCGCGCAGCAGGGCATGACGCGCGCGCAGTGGGAGGATTCGATCAACCTGATGGTCCGCCGCCACGGCATGCCGCCGCTCGATGAGAAGGACCGCGACACGGTCCTGAACTACTTGGAGGCGGCCTATCCGCCGCGCGCGCCGGCGGGAAGGGGAGGTTGGGTCAATCCGTTCGCGAAGTGAGCGGTTTGGATTCACCTAAGCGGCAATCTCCGGGCGTCGATGATTCGCGTGGGCTCGGCGGACCATGCGTATTTGATGTTGCTGCTATGCGGGCTAATCGATCTCGCATTCGCCGGCACCAATACTCATCTCCCCGTCAGGAAGGAAATTCGCCCAAGGACAACTCCGACAAGGGAGCTATCCATGGCGAACGTACTCACCACTGGGGCCTGGTTTTCTACCCCGACCAAAAAGCCCTCATTTCTCTCCCGATTGTTGCGCGTTCAACTCGAAGCCCGGCAGCGTCGCGCCGACCGTCTTGTCGAGCAGTATCTTGCCGCCCGCGGATTCACTCTGACCGACGACGCAGAGCGCGAGATCGGGCGCCTGCTCGCGAGCGGAGGCCGTCAGCCATGATCACGCTCATCATCGTGCAACTCGCAACCACGCTCGGCCGCTTCGGCAAGGAGGCCTACGCGACGTGGCACGAAGCCCAGCAGCTTCGCCGCCTGCTTCGCGGCCCGACCGAGGAGTAGCGTGGTTGGCGTGAGCAGGACGCGCCGAAACAGCCAGCAGCGTAGCCCGGATGAACGGCTTGTCCGCCGTAGCTCAAAGAGGAAGGCGGAAGCGACATCCGGGTCTTACCCGCTACGTAAACACCACCGCTATCTCACCGCGATCGGCGATACCGTGGAGCCGCTGCCGCCCTGAATCTTGAGCGGCTGCATCACGAAGGCAAATTCTCCGACGCCTTTTTGCGCTAGCTCATCAAGCTTGAGATTCTCCAGGAGGTGGATGCCGTTCACCACGAGTGCGATCTGGTGCACGGGAAGCGACAGTTGCTTGTCCGGGTTGGGCGCGACCTCGACCGGCCAGTTGTCGGCGCCGAGCAGCATCGGGTCCTTGGTGGCAAGCCAAAGCGCGGCCTGTACGCCGATGCCCGGGCAGGATTTCACGTAACGCGGATTGTCCTTGCCGTAGAGCTTGCCCCAGCCGGTGTGGATGATGACGGCATCGCCGGGCTGCAGCGTCAGATTCTGCTTTTTCAGAGCGCCTTCCAGATCGCCCACGCTGATCTCGTAATTGTCGTCCAGCATCTCGACGCCCTTGAAGGCGGCGACGTCGATCAGGACGCCGCGCGTGAACAGCGCGCCGACATTGTGGATGCCGAACTTCTTGAAGCCGGTGCGGTCGGTGTTCTCGTCGACCTTCTGGCAATTGTACCAGCTATTGAGATGGGTCTGGTGCGCAAAGCCGTCGAACTGCGTGCCGACCTGTCCGAGCTCGGTGATGATGATCTCTTCGTTCGAGCCGCGCATGTTGGAAAACTGGTTCATGAATGTGCGCTTGGTGTGCATGTCGAAGCGCCGTGTTCCGAAGAACGCCATGTTGGGACCGAGCACGTGCGCCAGCTCGATCACTTCGCCTGTCTTGATGAGCTTGGCAGCGTTCAGCACGGCCGCGGGCTTCTGGTGATTGGCCGAACCGCGCTCGTCGGCCGCGCCCCATTTCGACGGACAGCGTTGGCTCTCGGACGGTACCGTCCAGCTCGGTGCTTGCGCGTAAGCCGCGGCGGAAAACGCGAGCGCGATCGCCGCACCCAATGTGAATGCTTTCATCTCATTCCTCCCAAGAGAGCGCTCTGGCTATGGCGCCCATGAACAAATAATGCGGATGCGATCGCGGCCAATTCAAGTCCGATAGCGTGTCCGGATGGTATGCAATCTCCAGGGAGAGCACGGCATAAGCCGTCAACCCATCACTCAGGGAGTGCTGGACTGCTTCGGCTGTATGCTCGTGTGCGCATCTCCCAGCGCTTATTGACACGAGACCGCGGGTGCTAGCCGGCACCCGGCGTTCCCTGCACCCTCCATTTCGAGGGTGAGACTGGCAAAGTCCGGTGCCAGGCGCCGCGAGAACGCCGACGCACATTCACCGGTCATCGCCCGGCTTGACCGGGCGATTCAGTATTCCAGAGACGTCAATGATTGAACCGATCAGTCCCGGCGTACTGGATACCCGCATTCGAGGGTATGACGACTTCGCGCGAGGTAGGCACCTTGGCGTCATTGCGAGGAGCGAAGCGACGAAGCAATCCATGCCTCAGCAAGCGGCGAAATGGATTGCTTCGCTGGCGCTCGCAATGCGTGGATGGGCGACGGCGACATCCCGCATGCATGGGATATGACGGCACGTGGGCGAGGCGCAGAATGTTCCGGTACTTGCAGGGCGATCTGCGTTTCGCTGACGTCAGTCACGCCCAAGTGAGCGGCGGGGCAGCGAGTTTCGAATTGACAATGACTGACCGGTCAGTCATAAATGCGACATGACAAATGAAGCCGCCAAAGCCTCCCGGAAATCAGCCCCCAAGCCTGCCCATCGTCGGGCCCGGGCGAGGGCATCAACCGATCTGGCGCCCTCACGGTCGAAACTGCCCTCCAATCGCGCCGAACGCGCTGCCGAGCGGCGCGGGGCCATCATCGAGGCGGCGATGGACGAGTTCATCGCGCGCGGATTTGCGGCGACGCGGCTCGATGACATCGCCAAACGCGCCGGCGTCGCCAAGGGCACGATCTATCTGCATTTCAAGGACAAGGAATCGATGTTCGAGGAACTGATCCGCACCGCCATCGTTCCGCTTGTCATCCGGCTCAGTTCGACGCCGCCTGCGCCCGGCGCGTCGGTGCGTGACATGGTCGAGGCCTTCGCCCGCACCTTCATCGCGGAGGTGGCATCCACCCGCCGCGGCGATCTTATCCGGTTGATCGTGGCCGAAGGGCCGCGATTTCCGGCGGTTGCAGACTTCTACTACCGCGAGGTCATCACACGCGGTCTCGCCGGGATGCGGGCCATGATCGAGCTCGGCATCGCCCGCGGCGAAATCAAGCAGAAGAAGCTGGCACAGTTTCCCCAAATCCTGGTGGCGCCCGCGCTGATCGCTGTGATCTGGCAGAGCCTTTTCAGCAAGCACGCGCCACTGGACGCGATCGCGATGTTCCGGGTGCATCTCGATCTGATTTTTGGCGAACGGAGAACAGCATGACTTCGTCGCGAACGATAACGATCCTGGCCGCGCTGGCACTCGCCGCCGTGCTCGCGGGCTGCAAGGAGCGCAGGGATCCGGGCTTTCAGGGCTGGGTGGAGGCCGACATGATCTTCGTCAGCCCCGACGAAAGCGGCCGTGTCATCAAACTCAACGTGCGCGAGGGCGACGAGGTCAAGCCCGGCATGCAGCTCTATTCGGTCGACGACGATCTGCAGCAGGCCGACCTCAACCAGAACAAAGCGACGCTTGCCAACGCGCAGCAGACCTATGACCGCGCGGCGTCGCTGAGCAAGACGGGCTCCGGCACGCAGGCCAATCTCGACTCGGCAACCTCGGCGCTGCGCGTCGCGGAAGCCCGCGTCAACACGTCCCAGACCCGGCTGGCGCGGCGGAGCGGCTTTGCGCCGGTCGGCGGCACCGTTCAGCAGATCTATTTCCGCGAAGGCGAGATGGTGCCGGCGCAGCGGCCGGTACTGTCGATCATGCCGCCCGGCAACATGAAGATTCGCTTCTTTGTGCCGGAGACGGAACTGCCGAAGCTTGCGATCGGCGACGAGGTGAGGGTGACCTGCGACAATTGCGCGGCCGATCTCACCGCGAAAATCTACTTCATCGCGACGACGGCGGAATATACCCCGCCAGTCATCTACAGCCTCGATGAGCGCAACAAGCTGGTCTACCTGATCCAGGCGCGGCCGAGCCGGCCCGACGTCTTGCGCGTCGGCCAGCCGATCAGCGTGTTCCTCAATCCAAGAACGCCGGTGGCGGACAAGCGATGAATGCAGCGCCCGCATCAACCCCCGACATTGCCATCAATGTCGAAGGCCTTTCGAAGTCGTTCGGCGGCCGCGAGGTCGTGCATGACCTCTCGATGCAGGTGAAACGCGGCTCAATCTATGGCTTCCTCGGGCCCAACGGCTCCGGCAAGACTACCACCATCCGAATGCTCTGCGGGCTGCTGACGCCGGATGCCGGCGAGGGCACCTGTCTCGGCTACGACATCCGCCGCGACGCCGACAAGATCAAGCGCCAGGTCGGCTACATGACGCAGCGCTTCAGCCTGTATCAGGACCTCTCGGTGCGCGAGAATCTCGAATTCGTCGCGCGGCTGTACGGGCTGCGCGACGCACGGGGCGCGGCACGCGAGATGATCCAGCGCATCGGCCTGAACGGCCGCGAGGAGCAACTCGCCGGCGAGCTCTCGGGCGGCTGGAAGCAGCGGCTGGCGCTCGGTGCCTGCACGCTGCCCAATCCGCGATTGCTGCTGTTGGACGAGCCGACCGCCGGCGTCGATCCCAAGGCGCGGCGCGATTTCTGGAATGAGATCCACGCGCTCGCCGCCGAAGGGCTGACGGTCCTGGTCTCCACCCATTACATGGACGAGGCCGAACGTTGCCATGAGATCGCTTACATCGCCTACGGTCACCTGCTGGCGCACGGCACGGTGGACGAGGTGATCGCGAAGTCGGCGTTGTCGACCTGGACGGTCTCCGGCGACGATCTCAACGGACTTGCGGCCGAGCTCGCCGGCAAGCCCGGCATCGACATGGTGGCGCCATTCGGCACCAGCCTGCACGTCTCGGGGCGCGACAAGTCCGCGCTTGAAGCGACCATTGCTCCTTACCGCGATAAGAGCGGATGGCGCTGGGAGGCCAGCGAGCCGTCGCTGGAAGACGTGTTCATCGATCTCATGAACCGCTCAAAGGATAATTTCCAATGAGTGCAACCGACACCGTTCATGCCGCTGGCGAGGCGAGGGAGCCTTCCTTCGGCTTCTGGCGGCGCAGCTACGCCATGCTGGTCAAGGAATTCATCCAGCTCCGCCGCGACCGCGTCTCGTTCGCGATGATCGTGATGATTCCGGTCATGCAACTGTTGCTGTTCGGCTACGCCATCAACACCACGCCGCGCCATCTGCCGACGGCGGTATTGATCCAGGAGGACAGCGACCTGGCGCGCTCGGTGCTGAAGGCGCTGGAGAACACCAGCTATTTCCGCTTCACCCGCGAAGTGCACAGCGTCGCCGAATTCGACGATCTCCTGCAGTCCGGCAAGGTGCTGTTCGGGGTCGAGATCCCGCGTGGCTTCGAGCGTGCGGTGCGGCGCGGCGACCGTCCGGCGCTCTTGGTCGCGGCCGACGCCACGGATCCGGTCGCAGCCGGCTCGGCGCTCGGCGCGCTCGGCATGGTGATGCAGACCGCGCTCGCCCATGATCTCCATATCGGGGATCCGCCCGCGATGCCGTTCGAGATCAGGGCGCATGCCCGCTACAACCCGGCCGCGGAATCGCGGCTCAACATCGTGCCGGGCCTCGTCGGCACCATCCTCACCATGACCATGCTGATCTTCACCGCGTTGTCGGTGACACGCGAAGTCGAACGCGGCACCATGGAGAATCTCTTGTCGATGCCGATCAAGCCGGTGGAGGTGATGTTCGGCAAGATCATCCCCTATGTCATCGTCGGCTTCATCCAGGCTTCGCTGATCGTCAGCATCGGAGTCTTGCTGTTCGGGGTGCCGATTCTCGGCAGCGTGCTGCTGCTGGCGGCGCTGACGACGCTGTTCATCACCACCAACCTGTCGATCGGCTACACCTTCTCCACACTCGTGCAGAATCAGTTGCAGGCGATGCAGATGTCGATGATGTTCTTTCTGCCCAGCATTCTGCTGTCCGGATTCATGTTTCCGTTCGCGGGCATGCCGGTCTGGGCGCAATATCTCGGCGAAGGACTGCCGCTGACCCATTACATCCGCATCGTCCGCGCCATCATGCTGAAGGGTGCGGAGCCCTCCAACCTGCAGTACGACACGATTGCACTCTTTGTACTGATGCTGGTGGCAATGACGATCGCGGTGACACGCTTCCGTCGCACGCTTGATTGAGGTTATATCTTGCGGTCATTCCGGGATGGTCCGAAGGACCAGACCCGGAATCTCGAGATTCCGGGTTCGCCTCTTCGAGGCGCCCCGGAATGACAAGGGGCTAGAATGGCAGCGTTCTTGGGCAGGAAGAACAAAGAGCAAGACTCAGGCGTATCGGCTGATTTCCAGCGCGCGCTGATGCAGGAAGTGATGGCGACCGAGCTGCTCCGCATCAAGGCGCTGATCGGAACGACCCTCCTGTTGTTCGCGATTCTCTGGACCGTCTACTTTTTAGCGCCTGAGAAGGTGAGTCAGGTCTGGCACGGCAATCTGAAGCCACACTATCTCTATTCGGTTATGCTGCCGTTCATCCTGTTCGAGCTTTGGGTGCACGGGGCGATCACCCGGCATAGGCAGCAGGGCCGCGACCTCCCGATATTCCGGCGTTATCTCGGCGCGCTGATCGAGACCTCGATGCCGACGGTTGCGCTGGCGCTGCATATCAACAGCATGGGATCTGTGGCCGCGCTCGGATTCGTGGTCCCGATGACTTATTTCATCTTCATCATCCTTTCGACGTTGAGGCTGGATTTCTGGCTTTCCACCTTCACCGGCTTCGTCGCCGCGGCGGAGCTGCTTGCGATGGCGATTTTCTATCATCCGGATCCCAGCCAGGAGGCCAGCGTCTTCTATCATGCCGCACGCAGCCTGATACTCCTGGTCGGAGGTATGCTCGCCGGCGCAGTCGGCATGCAACTGCGGCGGCAGTTCGAGGCAAGCATCATGGCGGCGACCGCGCGCGACCGCATCACCAATTTGTTCGGCCAGCACGTCTCACCGCAGGTGGTCGAGCGTCTGATGGCCGAGCGCACCAAGACGGATAGCGACATCCGCCGTGTCGCCGTCATGTTCGTTGACTTCCGCAGCTTCACGGCAGGTGCGCGCAGCCGCACGCCGCAGGAGGTCGTGACTCGGCTTGATGGCGCCTTCGCGGTGCTGGTCGACATTCTCGACCGCCACGGCGGCATCGTGAACAAATTCCTGGGCGATGGATTTTTGGCGCTGTTCGGCGCGCCGCTGGAAGCGCCGGACCCGGCGCACCGGGCGGTCGCCGCGGCGCGCGAGATGCTGGAAGCCAATGCGCGGATCAACGAGGAGACGAGCTGGCCGCTGCGCATCGGCATCGGCATTCACCTCGGCGAGGTCGTCGCCGGCAATATCGGCTCACCCCGGCGCAAGGAATACACCGTGATCGGCGACACCGTGAACTTTGCCTCGCGGCTCGAAGCGCTCAACAAGGATTTCGATTCGCAATTCCTGATCTCAGAGGCGGTTCGCAACGCGCTTGGCGAAGCCTGCGGCGACGCCGTCTCGCTCGGCGAGGTCGAGGTCAGGGGCTATGAGCGGCCGATGGCTGTGTGGCGGTTGGGATAAGGGAGTAGCGGAATGCAGCGGCGTTATATCACTGTCGACGTTTTCACCGATCGCCCCTTCGGCGGCAATCCGCTCGCCGTGGTGCTCGATGCCGGCGGCCTGTCGACCGAACAGATGCAGGCGATTGCCGCCGAGTTCAATTATTCCGAGACGACTTTCGTGTTGCCGGTGGCCGATCGCGCCCACGACGCGCAGGTTCGTATCTTCACCGTGAACCGCGAGATCCCCTTCGCCGGCCATCCCAATGTCGGTACCGCCTTCGTGCTGGCCACGCTGGCGGAAAAGCCGCCGGCACGGTTGCTGTTCGAGGAAAAGGCAGGGCTCGTGCCGGTCGAGATCATGACGGAGCAAGGCAGGGTCGTCAGCACCGAATTCACCGCGCCGCAGCCGTTGAAACGGATGTCGCATGTCAGTGTCGAACAGGCGGCCGCCTGTCTCTCGCTGTCGGCTGGCGACGTCAAGACCGATCGCCATCCGCCGCAGATCATCTCGGTCGGCCTTGCCTTCCTCGCGGTGGAAGTTGCTTCGCGGGATGCGCTGCGCCGCGCGCAACCGAATGCCGAAGCGTTCGCAAAAACCTTCCCCTGTGACGGCAGCGATGCGGTCTACTTCTATACGCGCGACGTGCCTGCAGGCGAAAAGCCATGCGACCTGCAGGCGCGGATGTTCCATCCCGGCTCGAGTGGATTATCCGAGGACCCAGCCACCGGCAGCGCGACGGCGGCATCAGCCGCGCTGCTCGCCGATCTCGACGATACCAAGGACGGCGAACTGAAATTGACGATCGGGCAGGGCGTCGACATGGGCCGGCCGAGCCTGTTGCTGACGCGCGTCCGCAAAGAGAATGGCAAGGTCGTTTCCATCCATGTCGGCGGCGCTTGCGTGAAGATGATGGAGGGAACGTTCCGGTTTGAGGGCAAGGGGTGATGGCGTGTCATTCCGGGCCGATGCGTAAGCATCGAACCCGGAATCTCGAGATTCCGGGTCTGGTGCTGACGCACCATCCCGGAATGACCCTATCACTGCAACGGCGCGACCAGATTCTCCACCTTCACGCCGTCGCGCTCCTCGATGATCTCGGCGATCCATTGCCGGTGGCAATGGGTATGGTCGCGCTCATAACAGAGAATGCACACCGGGCCCGCTTGCTTCACCAGCGCCGACAGCTCGTCGAGCTCCTCCTTGGCTTGCACGGTGTTCAAATGCTTGGAATAAATCCGGTGGAGCAGATCGAACTTGCCGCTGCGCGCGGCCTCGCGGCCGGACTTCGGCGTGCCGAGGCCCTTGAGGTGCAGATAGGAAATGCCGCGCTCATCGAGACCCGCGGCGAGCTGATTCTTGGAGAAGCCGGGCCGCCGCGAGGAGGCGACGGCGCGCACGTCCACCAAAAGCTTGACGCCGGCGGCCTCGAGCTCATCGAGCACCGCCTTTGCCGGGGTCTGCTCGTAGCCGA
Source organism: Bradyrhizobium archetypum (assembly GCF_013114835.1). Lineage (GTDB taxonomy): Bacteria > Pseudomonadota > Alphaproteobacteria > Rhizobiales > Xanthobacteraceae > Bradyrhizobium > Bradyrhizobium archetypum. The sequence continues at coordinate 774,332 of NZ_JAAVLW010000002.1, forward strand.
TGGTGAAGAGGCGTTTGGTCCTGCGGGCCATCTCGATCCAGACGTTATGTCGCTGCGCAAGGCTATTGTAACGGTCGGTCGATTGCTACATCCGCGTTGCCGACAGAGGCCTCATATCGCATAGTTCCCGGAAAGAGCCAGTCGATGGCCGTCGTCACGGGGGGATGCGATGAATCGAATTTGCCGCTCGCTAGCATGGATGCTCGCGCTCATCGTGTTGGGTGGTGCCGCAGCGCACGCCCAGTCCGGTTATCCCGATCGCCCGGTGAAAATCATCGTCCCGATCGGCCCCGGCGGCAGCTACGATCTGGTCGGCCGCCAGCTTGCGGACGCGCTGTCGAAGCGGATGGGGCAGGCTTTCGTGGTCGAGAACAAGCCAGGCGCCGGCACCGTGGTCGGCACGCAGGCGGCAAGCCAGAGCGAGCCGGACGGCTACACGCTGGTGGTCGGCGGGCTCTCCAACATGGCCTTCAATTCGGCGCTTTACTCCAAGCTCGGCTACGATCCGCGCAAGGACTTCGTGCCGGTCGCGCTGATCTACAAGTTCGGTTACGTGATGGTCGGCCGCAAGGATCTGCCGCATGGCAAGCTGCAGGACATCGTTGCAGCCGCGAAAGCCAGCCCGGGCTCGATTTCGGTTGCGACGGCCGGCGTCGGCACGGGCCAGCATCTGGTCGCCGCCGCATTCATGAAGGCGGCCGGCGTGAAATTCCAGGAGATACCATACAAGGGTTCGCCGCCGGCCTTTACCGATCTGCTGGCGGGCCGCATCGACCTGTTTTTCGATTCGATCGCCGCCGGATTGCCTTACGTGCAATCGGGACAGGCGAAGGGCATCGCGGTGCTGTCGTCGAAGCGCAGCCCGCTGGCGCCCGATGTGCCGACCATGTCGGAGGCCGGCGTCTCCGGCCTTGATGTCGATTCCTGGCTCGGCATCTTCGCGCCCGCCAGGACGCCGCCGGAGGCCATCGCCAAACTGCGTCGCGAAATCCGCGCCGCGCTGCCGGAACTGAAGGAGCGTTTTGAGAAGAGCGGCGGGGAGGCGTGGGATCTGCCGGACGACAGGCTCGATGCCTTCGTCGCGTCCGAATACGAGAGCTGGACGAAACTGATCCGCGAGGCCGGCATCAGGCTCGACTGAGCTCGGGCTACTTGACGCGCTCGATCAGCTCCATCGCGCCCGCCGGCGCGCGGATCTTGCCCTCGTGGATCACATAGGCGAACACGTCGCGCGGCATCTTCTTCGGCTTGGCCTTGTCGACCCGCGGCAGATCGTCAGGCTCGCCGCCACTGGCCCACGCCTGGAAACGCTTGGCCCAGGCGTCGAGCTGCTTCGGCGGATAGCAGGTCTTGAGTTCGTCATTGCCCTTCTGCAGCCGCGCATAGACGAAGTCGCTGACAACGTCGGCGATCGCCGGATATTTGCCGTGCTCGGCAAACACGACGGGCGTTTCGAACTCGCGTAGCAGGGCGATGAACTCCGGCACGCAGAAACTGTCGTGCCGCACCTCGACCACATGACGCAGCGCGCGTCCCTCGAGCTTGCGCGGCAGGAGTTCGAGAAACTTGCCGAAGTCGGCCCCGTCGAATTTTTTGGTCGGGGCGAATTGCCACAGCACCGGACCGAGCCGGTCGCCAAGTTCCATCACGCCGGAATCATAGAAGCGCTTTACGGAGTCGCCGGCCTCGGCCAGCACACGGCGGTTGGTCGCGAAGCGCGGTCCCTTCAACGAAAACACGAACCCGTCGGGCACCTCACGCGCCCATTTGCGAAAACTCTCCGGCTTCTGCGATCCGTAATAGGTGCCGTTGATTTCGATCGAGGTCAGCTTCGATGCGGCGTAGGATAGCTCCTTCGCCTGCGCAAGCTTCTCCGGATAGAAGACCCCGCGCCACGGCTCGAAGGTCCAGCCGCCGATGCCGATATAGATGCTGCCGCTGTTTTTTGCGGTCGATTTGGCAGGCTTGCTCACGGGAGACTCGTCGGAAAATTGAGGGGGAGGCTCGGACCGATGTTAGCCAAAGCGGCCCTGATTGGCCAGTTTGCCAGGGCGCCGACCGATGGACTTAGCCCTTGAACAAAAAAGGCTCCGGAAATCGGAGCCTTTTGCCTCGTTCAATTGCGCCAAGCCGTTAGCGCGAGCTTTGCGACTTGCCGTGCGTCGCCGGCGGCTTGCCTGCCAGCCCCTTGAATGGGTCGAGGGTCTGCCTGGCGAGCCGATTGTGAAGTTCGCAGATCTTCTGCGACTCCGCGACCGAGGTCTCGTAAGCCCGCTTCATGAATTCGCTTTGAACCGTCATCGCCTTGTCGAGCGAGCGAGCGCCGCTGAGCTGCTCGACAAAGGACCCGAACTCCTCGATCGATTTCCTGGTGTAGTCCCGATAGGCGTTGGCAATCGTCTGCAGGCTCACCGGCGCGGGCTCGGCCGGGGATTCGGCTGCCGCTGGCGGGGCCGATGCGGCGGCCTCGGCCGGCGCTGGCTGGGCCAATGCGGCCTCGGTTGGCGCGGGCTCGGCCGGCTCGGGCTCCGTCGGCGAGGGCGCCTCGGCCGGCGGCTGCGGCTCGGGCGAGACGGCAACGGCATCGACTGACTCGTCGACGGCCGGCTGATCCACCTGAGGACTCTCCGCGCGAGCCGGCTTCGGCTGACGATCCTGATCCGGGCTTTGCAATTCAACCGGCGCCGGGCTCACGGTCGGGCTTTCCTGGGGAGCGGCTTTCTTGCCCCGCTCTCCCTTCCGATTGCGCCGTCCGGATTTCCCGGGCGCTTTGCCCTGATCTGTATTCGACATCTTTTTCCCCTATTCCCTTTCAACCCAAAGGCCGAGACTCCGCCATGTTTACGATGGAATCGCGGTTCTTGCTTGTCCGTTGCAGGGCGCTCGCGTGGTGAGATTTTGGACGTTGGCCCCGGGGCCGGTATTGGCGGCCGCTGATACCGAGACTATTCCTCCGCGCGCTTTTTCCATGATATCAGTTCCCGGTCAGGCGTAGGGGATAATTGAGTATGAATTCGCAGTCAGTCGCCGGCCTTTTGGGAGCCATTGTCGCGTCGATCGTGATGGTGGTTGCGATCGCCTACGGGCCGATCGGCCAATATGGCAAGCCCGCCAAGCCGGCCAGCCTCCAGCAACCCGCGCCGGCGCTGCAGCCGGTTCCCGCGACGCCGGCCCCGCGCGGGCCGGTGATTCGCGAGGTGCCGAACTAGTGCCCTTGCGGAAGGCCCCAGGCATTCCTATCTGGTGCCTAACGGCGACGTTGATGCGTTAGAGCTCCGGCGCTGGGACGACCATGAATAGTTTGGCTGCGCCGGATGTACGCGCACCCTCTGTTCGTGGTCGTTGGCATTTTCAGAGCATTTTCAAGCGAAGTGGGCCCTGGATTCCAATCCGGCAGCGGCTATTGATTCGCCCCGCGTCGGACAGGTACCGGGACGATCTCGCCTCCGCTTCATCGTTCAGTCACCTCGTTCCTGAAGCTCGCCTTGGCATGTCAACCGGCTGCGGATATACGCTGCCGGTCATGAATGACGCCATCAAACCGGGCTCCGAAACCCCGTCGCAGGCCGGTTTGCCTGAGCTTTCCGTCGTTGTCCCGACCTTCAACGAGCGCGACAATGTGACCGTGCTGTATCGGCGGCTGGGAGCCACGTTGGCCGGCATTGCCTGGGAAGTGGTCTTTGTCGACGACAATTCCCCTGACGGGACCTGGGAAGTGGTACGGGCCTTGGCGTGCAAGGATTCCCGTGTCCGCTGTATCCGCCGGATCGGGCGGCGCGGACTATCGGGCGCTTGCATCGAGGGCATCCTGGCCTCCAGCGCGCCCTATGCCGCCGTCATCGACGCCGACCTGCAGCACGACGAAACGCAGCTACCGAAGATGGTGGCGCTATTGCGCAGCGGCGAGGCCGAACTCGTGGTCGGCAGCCGCTATATCGAGGGCGGCAGCGCCGACAGCTTCAACAAGCAGCGGGCAGGGGCCAGTCAGCTTGCGACCGAGGTCGCCAAGCGCACGCTGAAGGTCGAGATCGCCGATCCCATGAGCGGCTTCTTCATGATTCGGCGCGACCGCTTCGAGCAGTTGGCGCCGCAGCTCTCGACCCAGGGCTTCAAGATCCTGCTCGACATCATCGCGACCGCGCAGGGCAAGCTGCGCACCGTCGAAATTCCCTATACGTTCGGTTCGCGCCAGCATGGCGAGAGCAAGCTCGATTCCATGGTGGCGCTGGATTTCCTCGGTCTGGTGCTGGCCAAGCTGACGCACGATCTGGTGTCGCTGCGTTTCCTGTTGTTCGCGATGGTCGGCGGCACCGGCCTTGTCGTGCATCTGGTGGCGCTGTTCATCGCGCACGAACTCTTCAGGGAGCCGTTTGCCGAGGCGCAAGCCGCCGGTGCGCTGGTCGCGATGACCAGCAATTTCATCCTGAACAATTTCCTCACCTATCGCGACCAGCGGCTGAAGGGATTTGCGATCCTGCGCGGCCTGTTGCTGTTTTATCTGGTCTGCGGCGTCGGGCTGCTCGCCAATGTCGGTGTTGCCTTCGCGGTATTCGACCAGGAGCCGATCTGGTGGCTCGCGGGCCTTGCCGGCGCGCTGATGGGCGTGGTCTGGAACTATGCGATGTCCGGCCTGTTCGTCTGGCGCAGGCGATAACCGATAGCGTTTTCAAGCGAAGTGGATACCGGTTCGCGTGAAGAAAACGCGTCAGAACGATACACTGGAGCCCGGTTCTGATCTGATCAGAATGGAGAGGGCTCCAAAATGACCCCGAACGAGGCGCGGATTGCCCTCAACACGGGTCTTGCGATCCTGGCGCTGGTTGGCCTGCGCCTGATCGCCGCGGCGTTCACGCCGATCACCTTCGACGAAGCCTATTACTGGATGTGGTCGAAGCACCTCGCCGGCGGCTATTACGATCATCCGCCCATGGTCGCGGTGGTGATCCGGCTCGGCACGATGATCGCAGGCGATACCGAGTTCGGCGTCCGATTGGTTTCGATCCTGCTAGCGCTGCCGATGAGCTGGGCGATCTATCAGGCGGCCGCCATCCTATTCGGCAGCCGGCGCGTGGCCGCCTCGTCGGCTATTCTCTTGAACATTACGCTGATGGCCGCGGTCGGCACCATGATCGTCACGCCTGACGCGCCGCTCTTGGTGGCTTCCAGTCTGCTAATGTTTGCGCTCGCCAAGGTGCTGCACACCGGCCAAGGCGCGTGGTGGCTCGCGGTCGGTGCCGCCGCGGGTTGCGCGTTGTTGTCGAAATACACCGCGCTGTTCTTCGGGCCCGCCATCCTGATCTGGCTGATCGCCGTTCCGAAGCTGCGGCACTGGCTGATCTCGCCCTGGCTTTATCTCGGCGGGCTCGTCGCGCTCCTGCTGTTCGCGCCGGTCATTCTCTGGAACGCCGAGCACCACTGGGTCTCCTTCATCAAGCAAATGGGACGGGCGCGGATCGAGGATTTCCGCCCGGTCTACATCGCCGAACTGCTTCCGACGCAGATCGCGTTTGCGACGCCGCTGGTATGGATCCTCGGCGCGATGGGGCTTTACGCGCTGCTCCGCCGCCGGGTCGGCGCGCCGCCGGCGCGTGCGCTCCTCAATGTGATGTTCTGGATCATCGTCGCCTATTTCGTCTGGCATTCGCTGCATGCCCGCGTCGAGGCCAACTGGTTTGCGCCGGTCTATCCGGCGTTTGCCATTGCTGCCGCCGTCGCCGCGCATCTCGTCGAATGGGCGCCGCACTGGCAGCACCTTGTTGATTTCTGCCGGCGCTGGGCGGCGCCGGGCGGCGTCGTGATGTTCGTGCTGCTCGTCGTGCAGGCCGATACTGGACTGCTGTCGGGCTATCGTCGCGACGCCACAGTGCGCAGCATCGGCATCGGCTGGCGCGAGACGGCCGCCGCGATCGAAGCGGCGAGGGCGCAAACGGGCGCCACCTGCGTGCTGGCCTCGGATTACGGCACCACCGGCTGGCTCGCCTTCCACCTGCCGAAGGGGACGTGCGTCGCGCAGCAGAGCCAGCGTATCCGCTGGATCAACATGCCCGAGCCCGACGCAGCGCAGCTCGCCGGACCGCTGCTTTATGTACGCGAGCTCTGGCCGGGCGACGCACCGTTAAAGGACAGGTTCGCCCGCGTCGGGAAGGTCGGCGAAGTCGAGCGCAAGCGCGGTCCCCTGGTGGTCGAAACCTACGCGCTCCATCTCCTGCAGGGGCCGAAGGGTGAGGTATTCGACCGCACGCCTCCGCCGGAACTGCAATAAGGCGGCGCATCAATCACTCGGCGGCGTCGGGATGCGCGCGTTGATCCGGCCTGGAATGTTCGTTCCGCCACAGCCAGACCTTGAGCGAGCCGGACCTGCCGCGGATCTGCGCATCGACAGGACCGGCGAGGCTGCCGGTTTTCAGCCGCGCGCCGGCGCCTTCCGCCGCGATGCGCAACGTGTCGCTCAGCGCCAGCCGGACATCGTGGCGGGCCGCTACTTCCATCAGCCGGCTTGCCACGTTCACGGTGTCGCCGGTCGCAGTGATGTGCTGATGGTTTCGGCCGCCGAGCCGGGAGGCGACGATCGGTCCGAAATGCGCACCGATCTTGAATCCGATCCGAGCGGCGATCGCCGGCGGCAATGCCTTGATCCAGCGTTCGGTCTTCACGCAGAGCGCGATCGAACATTGCCCCGCGCGCGCGGCATCGTCGGGCGCCGCCTCCGGCAGGCCGAACAGAATCATGGCTCCATCGCCGAGGAAGCTTGTGATCACGCCGCCGCAGCGCGTCGCTTCCTTGTCGACCAGGGCGTGAAACTCCTTCAGCAGACCCCGGGTAGCATCGGGATCGAGCGTCTCGCTGAGCGAGGTAAACCCGGACAGGTCGACGAACACGACGGCGGCATTCTGCCGGACCGGCGCCAGCAGGAAGTCAGGATCGCGCTTCAGCCATTGCTGCAAGCCCGGTGTATGGAATTGTTCGAGCAGCTTGTTTTGCGTGGCGAGATGCTGGGCGCTGCGCCGGCCCGACCATAGCTGGATCCCGCCGAACAGCATCAGCGGCGGCGCTACGGCGGCGATGGTCGTCGCGGCGTCAAGCCAGATGCCGTGCGCGAAAGCAATTGTGTTCGCGGCCGCCCATGCCAGAATCACCGCGCTGACCGTAACCAGACCGATCGCGTTTCGCCGCCAGGCCAACAATCCGACCAGCAGCACCGGCAGCAGGATCGTGGTGATGGCGTCGGCGATGCGGACCGGCCGGTCACGAACGATGCCGTCTCCTGCGACCAGATGCGTGATCGCGGTAGCGATGATTTCCACCCCCGGCATCAGCGAATCGAACGGCGTCGGAAAAAAGTCGCCGGCGCCGATTGCGGTCGCGCCGAGCACGACGATCCGGCCCGCAATGGCTTCCTTGTCGACATCGCCGTCGATCAGGTTGGCGGCGCTGATGGTGCGAATGGTCTGACGCGGGCCATAATAGGAAATCGGCAGGGTGTAACCGGAAGCCGTTGGAATCGGCCGGTCGCCGAACAGCAGGCGGTCGGGCTCAATGGTCAGCTTCTGGCCGATCGCGACGGAGGCGACGCGAAGCGGAAACGACAATTCGATATTGTCGCGCGTCCGGAACAGCATCGGCACCGATAAAGGCGTGCCGGTCTGGCCCGTCGCCACGTTGGCAATGCCGACTTCCGCGTGTTCGGCAAATGCCGGGAGCGGCAACAGGAAGCGGTTGGCCTTCGGCAGGCGGGTCAGTGGACCGTCGCTCTCCGCAGACGGCTGAACGGTGTTGGAAAATACTGCCGCCGCGGCAAGCACGGTCGGTCGCGCCGCGAACGATTTCGCGAGCGCCGCATCGCCATCGGCGGGTCCCTTGTCGATCAGCAGCAGGTCGACGGCAATGACCTTCGGCTCCAGCCGCGCGATCGCCTCGACGATCCTGGCGATCTCCGTTCGCGGCAACGGATAAGTGCCGCCGAGCTTGACGAGGGTATCGTCGATCGCGACGATCGTGACGAGGTCCGGCGGCGCCTTTACGCCGCGCGCCAGCGTTCGTACATCGGTCAATGCCGACTCGAGCCGGTCGAGAAACCGCATATGGCCGCTCGAATGGCCGAGCCATATCGCGCCTGCCCATAATCCCGTGCAGAGCAATGCAACCAGAATATGAAGACGTCGACGGCTCATTTTGCCTGGCTTCTATTGTCCCAATCTTGCCATCAGGGCGCTAACGCGCGCCGGCGGCCAGCGCTTTACGATCAGGTCGCCCGTTGTCTCGACGTCGACGCCGTCGCCGGCGCCAAGCACGACACTGCCTCGGCCGCCAGGGCGCGCGACGCTTACCCGGCCATCGACAACAAAGACGGAAGTTTTTCCGCCTTCGGCATCGACCGTCCATTTGGTCCCGCGCACGGCGGCAATCGCCTGTGGCGTGATCACGTCAAACCGGGTGCGGCCCGGCTTCTTCGGCACCTCGAGCAGCAGCGCCTTGTTACTGAGTTCGACAGAATCGACCTGGCCGTCGCGGTTGCGATCACTCAGCTCGAACTTGGCACCGCTCTCGGCCACGATCGTGATCGCCCTCTCACAACGCAAGGTCTGTGTTCCCTGAGCCGTCGGTGCGGACGTGCAGCCTGATGCTGCCGGCTGGGCCGCCGCAGGCCCGGCAAGTAGCAGCAGCGCACCTGCCAAGGCGATCGATCCAACGCGTGCCAGCATCATGGTCATGGCAGCTTCCCCTTGGGTACGGGCGAATATAGCGAATAAGGGTGATACGGTACCGTATCACGCCCTCCAGTGCAAAGCCGATGGCCGGCGATAATGTGTCTACGCGCCGCGATTAAGGTTCGGGGATAGCTGCAATGCGTGAAACAGGCCAAAAAATCCGCCAAAACGAGATGAAACCGCCGGTTTAGCGCCGTTTTTTTCGTGCTGTCGGTCCGGCAAGGCGTGGAACGTCTTCCAATGGTCCAGTCCAACAGGAGGTATCGCCATGTCCGGTTCCGCACTGAAACCAGCCGCCGAGCTTGCACGCGCAAACAACGTGCGCTTTCCCAACGAGAGCGCCGAATATCGCCGCGCCCGCGAGCAATTGCTGGCGGAAGAGATCGAATTGCGCCGCCACATCGAGCGCGTAGCCGCATTGCGCCGTGCGCTCCCGCCTGGAGGCGCGGTAACAAAGAACTATGAATTCGAAGGCGAGAGCGGCAAGGCAACCTTGTCGGACCTGTTCGGCGACAAGCAGACACTCGTGATCTACAGCTACATGTTCGGCCCGCAGCGCGAGCAGCCGTGCCCGATGTGCACCTCGTTCATGAGCACCTGGGAAAGCAAGCTGCCCGATGTCGAGCAGCGCATCGCCTTCGTGTTCGTGGCACGCTCCCCGATTGCGCGGTTGACCGCGGCGAAGAAGGCACGCGGCTGGACGCGGCACCGGATCTATTCCGATGTGTCGGGCGATTACACGCGCGACTATGTCAGTGCGACCGATGCGGACGCGCCCGGCTATAACGTGTTCACGCGCCGCGACGGCAGCATCCGCCATTTCTGGTCCGGCGAAATGGGTTCTTCGACCGCCGACCCCGGACAGGATCCGCGCGGCGCACCCGACATCGATCCGCTGTGGACCATTCTCGACACCACGCCGGAAGGGCGCGGCAAGGATTGGTATCCGCGGCTGAGCTACCAGCGCTCACGACGCGCTGAGGTGGACCTTGATGAAAGTCCGATGGCCTACCGCCGGAGGTGCTGGCCGAACACGCCGGTTCGATCAAGGTGAGCACACGCTGCGTTCGTCCGTGGTGGCGATGGCGCCGGCGAGAATGAATTCGGCCCGTTCCACGGATTGAGGCCTAACTTGGCCCGATATGGGACACCCGGTGCGAGCCGACGCCGGATGTCCCTGTTTGGGTCCAAATTCCGGATCATTACGGGGACAATTTCCCCAATAGTTCCATGGATTTGCACCTGCCTTACATCCGCCTGCGTTTAAGCCGGATTTAACTAAAATTCGCCTTAATGACGCTCGGTGCCTCTGCGAGATGCTGCAGGGACGTCTCCGGACGCAGCATCAATTGGGGACTTGGTGGAATTGTTCTGGGCGTTGTGTGAATGAGTAAGCGTACGCGTGCGTTCGGCCCTGCGGCTCAAAACCGCAGGAAATCCTCCCGTAAAGCCATTCCCCAATACTTCCTCGGCGGTGTCGCGGTTGCAGGCCTCGTGCTGGGCTGCGCCTGGACCGTTTACAGCAACGTGATCGGCGCGAGCATCTATCCGTCCGTGAACAGCGCGGCTTTCGAGGCGCCCGCGGTCAAGAATTCCAGTGTGGTCGCGATCCACCCAATGCAGCCGGCCTTCAACGAAATCTTCGCATCGCTGGAGCAACGCCCGTTGGTGATGCCGGCGCCGGAGAACGTCGCGAGTTCGCTGATGTTCAGCGAAAGGTTCGCTGCCGCGGCCGCACAAGGCGAGCTCTCGCGGGCAGCCGAGTTCAAGCCCGTCGAAACAGCGAAACTGGCGGAAGCCCAGCCGCCGACAGAAGCGCCAAAGGCCGTCGAGACGCCCAAGCGCGCCGAAACACCCAAGCCGAAGGTTGCGGCCCCGGCGACCCAGCTTGCGCTCAATGTCCCGGCACCGGCAGCGCAGGAGCCCGCGAAGGCGCCGACCAACCCGCTTCGCGACATGGCGCAACGCGCCAAGGCGGCGGTGATGTCGATCGGCTCGACCGACAGGTCGAACATGGTCGAGAAGCTGTGGGGTAAGCAGCCGTCGAACGCGCTGTTGGCCTATGCCTCTGCCGACGCCAGCGTCACCGGAAGCATCATCGATACCCGCAGCCAGAACCCGATGCTCGGCGGCTCACCGCCCTATGATCGGCAGACAGCGGTCTATGATATTTCCGCGAAAACGGTCTACCTCCCCGATGGCACCAGGCTGGAGGCCCATTCCGGTTTGGGCTCCAAGATGGATGACGTTCGCTCCGCGCATGTGCGGATGCAGGGCGTAACGCCGCCGCACATCTACGAACTGAAGCCGCGCGAGGCGCTGTTTCACGGCGTGCCGGCGCTGCGGCTGACGCCGATCGGCGGCCAGGACAAGATCTTCAACCGCGACGGACTGCTCGCCCACACCTATATGCTTGGGCCGAGCGGACAGTCCAACGGCTGCGTCTCCTTCAAGGACTACTACGCTTTCCTCGACGCCTATCGCAACAAGGGCATCCGCCGCCTCGCGGTGCTCGCGAAGATTCAGTAATCGTCAATCGTCTGCGAAAGCGAACCCTCTCCACGTCATCGAGCGAAGCGAAGCAATCCACAGCGCCGCTTAGCCGAAGCATGGATTGTTCGTCGCTTCACTCCTCGCTGCGTGGAAGGCCACCGAGGGGTGGCGCTTGACGTATCGATCGGAACGGCGGTGCAATAGCGCAACACAGTGGCTGCATTACCTTCGCTGCATTATAATGCCGGCCCGCAATGGAATTGGAACCGCGTGTCTCCCGTAAGCTTACGGTGTTACCCATGCGTTTTTTGCGGTTGCGTCCGGCGGCCCATTTGCATCTAATTTCTCAGAGCATAGCGGGCAGAAGGTTCGCGTCGGCACCGAGCGTTTGGAGTTTATTTTAGGGATGAGAGCGCGTTGTGAATACGCGTACAGAATGCAGATTTTATCTATGTTGAGACGGTCGTTTCGCGACACTCCAAATGGAGAACGCCGCAGACGCATCGCCGCGGGTTCTCCGCAGTGATGTCTCGCCGCGGCACGGGCAATCGCCTTCTTGCAGCTTTGCCGACGCTGGACCACGATCTGCTAGAGCCCGAACTTGAGTTGGTCGCACTCGATCAGGACGCGGTCCTTTCGCGGGCGGGTGACGATATCGAGTACGTGGTTTTCCCCCACAGCGGCGCCATCACGCTGATGATCGACATGGCGGACGGGCACACGGTCGCCACCGCGGCAATCGGGCGTGAGGGAGCCGTCGGCATGCTTTCGGTGCTCGGGCCATCACCTTCGGCCACGACGGCCGTCGTTCGCGCGGCCGGCACCGCGTCTCGCATCCCTGCATCGCGGTTTTACGGCGTCTTTAACCGCAGCCCCGCGATCCGACGCATGGTTCAAAATCACATCAAGGCGATGTTGATACAGTTCCAGCTCGGGTTGGCCTGCAATGCGCTGCATCCGGTCGAAATGCGCATGGCACGGTGGCTGCTTCAACTGCGGGACCGCGTCGATCAAGATGTGCTCCCGCTAACCCAGCACGCGTTGTCGCAAATGCTTGGCGTGCGGCGTACGACCGTGACGCTGGTGATGCGCAATCTGCGCGCGCGCGGGGCGATCAGATCCGATCGGCGAGGCCTGATCGAGATCGATCGGGTGCGGCTCGCCGCGGTAGCTTGCGAATGCCATCGGGTCATGCGTCTTGAGGTCGAGGAGATTTTCTCGGCGAATTCGGACCAATCTCGCGCGCCGATTCCGTTCGAAGACGGGCGCACCCCTGGAAGAAAGTCGGGTGGTGTCCGGTGAGCGCTCGCGCGATCCCTTGACCTCGTATCTTCCGCTGCGGCGTTCCCGAAAAGCTCCGTGGAGGGGAAGGGGCTAGCTGACGCGCGTAACCCATCGCCGCCCGTCCTTCGAGACGGCTGCGTGGCAGCCGTCCCAAGATAAGGTCAGTGTGCGTCCCGAAGTCAGGTATCCCGCGGCCAGTCACGTTCGTCCGGTTGCGCGGATCGTGCCTCGAGCTTCGCAATTTCTCGCAGCACCTTCGCCGTCTCGCGCAACTCCTTGCGCTCCGGACCCGGCTTTAGCCGTCGTGCCTCATCAAGGATGTCCTTGGCCTGCAGCAGCCAGGTGGATGTCTCGGCGGATGTCTCGTTTGAGATTTGCATGCGCGGCATCGTGTCCCCCTCATCGCAGTCATCGGCTGATCGGCGTCAAGGATTACGACGGCGAGGCTGCGCCCCGATGCCGCACCCGGATGCTCGGCTCGTCGACCCACGCTTCGCGCGCAAACCAGGGATGATCGGTGTGGCAGATCACGCAACGCGTGCGAGAGAAAAACACGGGACGCCGGCCGAAGCTCTCGCGATCAGTCTTGATACCTGTGGGAATCGGATGTCCGGTTTCCGGACATTTGACCATCACCATACCCATGTCGCCCTCCTTGCGATTGCCCATTGTGTTGGTGCGAAAAGCACCGGCCGGTTGGAGTGCGCCTGTCGTCGGTGCAGGTGACTTGGGGGCATCCGCGCACCTCGTTCGGTAGAGCAGGGGCTGGTGGGGGGCCTCCTATGCTCACCTGGCTTGGTCCAACCGGCCGGATCTCTCCTCAAAACGTTTCCTGGTTGTGAAATCTGCGGGCTTTTTAGCCTGCCTTGTGAAGAACCTTGCTGAAGTGCTTCCTGACCGGCTCACCCGTTTCGGTCGCAAGCTTCTGGGCAAGCGTCCATAATTCCCTGTTCTGGTCGGAAGCGGTTTCGAACGCCTTGCGGGTTTGCGCGGCTGACAACGTAAAAACGTCGGCCGCCGATTTGCTAGCGCAGAGATGGATCAGGAAATCGAGCGCCGAGGCGGCATTGGCGTTTGAGAGTTCAAACACCTTCATCCCGTAGTCGGTCGCACTTCTGGCATTGCTTGACCAGGTCTCGCGCAGCGCTTCGGTCATCTCGTCCGAGGCGGTCCTGATCTTCTCGAAGCCTTCCTGTGCGCGGGCGAGGACCTGCTCGTTGCCGCCGATGCCAGGCAAGGCGATCTTCGAGAAGTCCAGCAGCGGCATCCCGAAGAAGGCATTGGTTCCGTTCGTCGCTTTCATTTCGCTTTCACTCACGCAGCATTACCTTTCCCAAGCGAAAGCATTCTCCGCAACGCTCGCTTGCGTCACGAGAGCTCGCGCTCCGTGTTGATTCAGATTTTGGATGAGCTTTGATTTAGCCCCTTACCCACTACGACTTTGCGCTAAGAGAACGAGAGCGTCGGTTCGAATTGCGACTCTCGCGAAAAATTTTTTCGGGGTTTGTCAATACAAACGAACGTATATTTGTGGCGTGTTGTGCATAACAAGGATATCTCAGAGAGCAGGCAGACTTCACTTCAGCGTAGCGTTGCAAGAAAAACGACGTTCACTCGCGTTAGGGCGAGCACCAAAACCCTCTGCAAAACAAAAACCCCGGCATTTCTGCCGGGGTTTTGCGTTTCTTGTATTCGCCTTGCGAGGCCGGACCTTACCGGACCTTAGAAGTCCATGCCGCCCATGCCGCCGCCGGGGGGCATGCCGGCTGCCGGAGCGTTCTTCTTCGGCAGTTCGGCGATCATGGCCTCGGTCGTGATCAGGAGAGCCGCGACGGAAGCCGCGTTCTGGATCGCGGTGCGGACCACCTTGGTCGGGTCGATGATGCCCTTGGAGACCAGGTTGCCGTACTCGCCGGTCTGCGAGTCGAAGCCGTAGTTGTACTGGTCCTTCTCGAGGATCTTGCCGACGATGACCGAGCCGTCTTCACCGGCGTTGACCGCGATCTGGCGGGCCGGCGCAGACAGCGCCTTGCGCACGATCTCGACGCCGGTCTTCTGGTCGTCGTTGGCGGTCCTGATGCGCTTGAGCTGCTCGGTGGCGCGGAGCAGGGCGACGCCGCCGCCCGGCACGATGCCTTCCTCGACCGCCGCGCGGGTCGCATGCATCGCGTCATCCACGCGATCCTTGCGCTCCTTCACCTCGACTTCGGTCGCGCCGCCGACGCGGATCACCGCGACGCCGCCCGCGAGCTTGGCCAGACGCTCCTGCAGCTTCTCACGGTCATAGTCCGAGGTGGTTTCCTCGATCTGTGCCTTGATCTGCTGCACGCGGGCCTCGATGTCGGCCTTCTTGCCGGCGCCGTTGACGATCGTGGTGTTCTCCTTGTCGATCATCACCTTCTTGGCGCGGCCGAGCATCTGCAGCGTGACGTTCTCGAGCTTGATGCCGAGATCTTCGGAGATCGCCTGACCGCCGGTCAGAACCGCGATGTCCTGCAGCATGGCCTTGCGGCGATCGCCGAAGCCCGGAGCCTTGACGGCCGCGACCTTCAAGCCACCGCGCAGACGGTTGACGACGAGGGTGGCGAGCGCTTCGCCTTCGACATCTTCGGCGACGATGAGCAGCGGCTTGCCGGTCTGCACCACGGCCTCCAGCAGCGGTAGCAGCTCGTTGAGCGAAGAGAGCTTCTTCTCGTTGATCAGGATGTAGGCGTCGTCCATTTCAACGCGCATCTTGTCGGCGTTGGTGACGAAGTAGGGCGAGATGTAGCCGCGGTCGAACTGCATGCCCTCGACGACGTCGAGTTCGGTTTCGAGCGACTTGGCTTCCTCAACCGTGATGACGCCCTCGTTGCCGACCTTCTTCATGGCGTCGGCGAGGAACTTGCCGATCTCGGCGTCGCCGTTGGCGGAGATGGTGCCGACCTGGGCGATTTCGTCGTTCGAGGTGACCTTCTTGGAGTTCTTCTCGAGGTCGGCGACCACGGCTTCCACCGCGAGGTCGATACCGCGCTTCAGATCCATCGGGTTCATGCCGGCAGCAACCGACTTGGCGCCTTCACGGACGATCGCGGCTGCCAGAACGGTCGCGGTGGTGGTGCCGTCGCCGGCCGCGTCAGCGGACTTGGAGGCGACTTCGCGCACCATCTGGGCGCCCATGTTCTCGAACTTGTCGTCGAGCTCGATCTCCTTGGCGACGGTGACGCCGTCCTTGGTGATGCGGGGAGCGCCGAACGACTTGTCGAGCACGACGTTGCGGCCCTTCGGACCGAGCGTCACCTTGACGGCGTTGGCGAGAATGTCGACGCCGCGCAGCATGCGGTCGCGGGCGTCGACGCCGAATTTAACTTCTTTAGCGGACATATCTGGTTTCCCTGAGTTGATGCTTGTTTCTCACCCTGTCGGGGAGGCGCCTTGCGGGCGCTCCTCAGGGTGAGCGTGGCAGGCGACTAGCTTAGGCGGCCTTTTTCTTCGTGGCGGAGACGTCGAGCACGCCCATGATGTCGGACTCCTTCATGATCAGGAGCTCCTGGCCGTCGATCTTGACCTCGGTGCCCGACCACTTGCCGAACAGCACGCGGTCGCCGACCTTGAGATCGATCGGGATCAGCTTGCCGGTTTCGTCACGGCCGCCGGGGCCGACGGCGACGATTTCGCCCTGGGAGGGCTTTTCCTTGGCAGTGTCCGGAATGATGATGCCGCCAGCGGTCTTCTCTTCTGCGTCGATGCGTTTGACGACGACGCGGTCGTGAAGCGGACGGAAGTTCATGCAGTCCTCCTAAACATTTGGGAATGTTGTCGAATTTTGGAATTTTGGCAGTCCGTGCCAGCGAGTGCCAGCGCGGCTGCGGGTGATTTAGGCCAGACTTGTTCGGGGGACAAGGGCTTCTAGCAGAAAAATTAGCACTCAGGCACACCGCCTGCCAATTTTGTTCGGCATGATTAATCCCGGTGGCGGGCGCTCCCATGCCCCTATTAGCACGTGCGGTAAGCTGCTGCTAACGCGCGAATTTTCAACACATCATTAAACATTTAGGCTTGTGATAGGTTGGTATCGTGCGTCACATTTCTCTCATGTGAGCGCATCTCCGCCGGGGTGGCTCGGTGTGTGGCCACCACGACAATGCGCTCCTGAAATGGAGGTATTGGCATGGTCTCGCGGGTTGGAGTTGTTTCCGACGACTTCCGGAAACAGGTGCTGGGTTACGGGCTGACGACGGCGCAAATCCTGTATCGGATGCCGGATCACCCTTCATTGCTGCAGACCTATGTCTGGCAGGATTACGATCTGTTTCCGAAATTCCCCGCGCTGAAGGATTTCCTCGCTTTCTGGCAGGAAAAGCTTGATGGCCCGCTGTTTTCCGTAACGGTTGCGCATTCCAAGCTGATCAAGCCGGCTGAGCTGCGCGCGGTCGACGGCGTATTCAGGCTGCATTGAAGTCAACCCTCATGGTGAGGAGGCGCGCCAGTGCCGTCTCGAACCATGCAGCCCTGGTGGTGCCATTCATCCTTCGAGACGCCTGCCGCGCAGGCTTCTCAGGATAAGGTCTGACAGAGGATGGCGGGCATGGCGCGATGCGCCTTTGCCCACCCGATCGAATCGAATTCGTGTTAGCCTCCCGCGATAATCAAAAAAGGGAGGCACCCATGGCCAAAAGGAAAGTGGCATCACGACCCGCGGCGCAGCCCGCCGTGAAGAAGAAATGGTCGGGTCACAACGCAGCCGCAAAATCCGCAGTCCGCAAGACCATCAAATCCAAAGGACGCGTGTCGAAGGCCAAGCCGGCAAGAAAGGCGCGGCCGAAGCAGACCATCGCCATCAGCCATCACCGCGAAGAAGATTTCAAGGCCGACGGCCTGCGCGCTTACGCAAAATACCGCGACCTCGGCATCAAGGATGCGACGCATGGTCTGGCGCAGGCGCATGTGATCCGCCTGCAGGGGCCCTGCAATCCCGCGGAAGTTTCAAAACTGCACTACCACGACGTCGAATTTCAGATGGTCTACGTGCTCAAGGGCTGGGTGAAGACCTACATGGAAGGGCAGGGCGAGACGCTGATGAAGGAAGGCAGCGCCTGGACCCAGCCGCCGCGCATCAAGCACCTGATTATGGATTATTCCGACGACGTCGAACTGCTGGAAGTGATCTTGCCGGCGGATTTCAAGACGGTGGAGTTGGCGTCGTAACCTTCGGCGTCATTCCGGGGCGAATGCGAAGCATCGAACCCGGTCTCGAGGTTCCGGGTTCGACGCTGACGGTCGCCCCGGAACGACGGAGAGAGCGTCACGTCATCACCCCCACCACCGCCCCCATCAGGCACGTCGTGATCGTGCCCGAGACGATCGACTTCAGCCCGAGCGCATTGATCTCCTCGCGCCGCTCCGGTGCCATGGTGCCGAGACCGCCGATCATGATGCCGAGGCTGGCGAAGTTGGCAAAACCGCACATCGCATAAAGCATGATCAGCCGCGAGCGCGGGTCGAGCGCATCGGCGCCGAGCTTTGAAAGCTCAAGATAGGCGATCAGCTCGTTCAGCACGGTCTTGGTACCCATCAGGCTTCCGGCCGTGACGGCCTGCCCCCAGGGCAGGCCCATCAGCCAGCACACCGGCGCCATCAGGTAGCCGAGCAGTCGCTGCAGCGAAATTTTTGCACCGCCGATCTCGGGCAACAGTCCGAGGATTGCATTGACGAGATAGACCAGCGCCACCAGCACCAGCAGCATCGCGACGATGTTGAGCAGCAATTCGAGCCCCGCCGCAGTGCCCTTGGCGATGGCGTCCATGGTCGAGGATGCGTGCATGTCGGGATCTTCAAGCGAGCCGCCGGTGCGTTTATCGGAAGTCTCCGGCACCATGATCAGGCTGACGAGGATAGCGGCCGGCGCGCCCAGCACGGATGCGATGACAAAATGCGCAGCCGCGTCCAGGATCAGCGGCGCGAGGAAGGTGGCGTAGAGCACCAGCACGGTGCCGGCGATGCCGGCCATGCCGCCGGTCATCACTAGGAACAATTCGCTGCGCGTGAGCTGCGCGAGATAGGGCCGGATGAACAGCGGCGCCTCGACCATGCCGAGAAAGATATTGGCCGCAGTCGACAGCCCAACCGCGCCGCCGACGCCGAGCGTGCGCTCCAGCAGCCGCGCCATGCCGCGCACAATCGGCGGCAAGACGCGCCAATAGAACAACAAGGTCGTCAGAACGCTCATGACCAGCACGATCGGCAGCGCCTGGAACGCCAGCACGAAATCCGCGCCCGGCGCCTTGAGATCGAACGGCAATGCGCCGCCGCCGACATAGCCGAACACGAAGGAGGTGCCGGCGCGCGTCGCCGCCGCGATGGTGTTGACGGCATCGTTGATGGCGCCGAACGCCTTTGCCACCGGCGGCAGCTTGAGCAGCACCAGCGCGGTGACGATGGTGACCGCCAGCCCGATCGCCACTTGACGGAGCGACACGGCGCGGCGGTTCTCGCCGCAGGCCCATGCGATCGCCAGCAACGCCAGCACGCCAAAAGCCGATTGCAGTTGCAGCATGAATCCCCCAAACCCGGCAGCGATTATGCCAGCCTTGCCGAGTTGTGAAAACCCAGCCAGCGCTGCGGAGTATGGGTCCGCGTGTTCGCAGGGACGACGCGGGTGGATTCGATCAGCCCCGTCCCACGAATGGCATCTTGGTCGCCATGACCGTCATGAACAGCACGTTGGCATCGAGCGGCAGGCTCGCCATGTAGGCGACGGCGTCGCCGACCGCCTTCGCGTCCATGCGCGGCTCGTGCTTCATCGTGCCGTCGGGCTGCATCACGCCGGGGCCGGCGACCATGCGGTCGGTCATCGGGGTTGCGGCATTGCCGATATCGACCTGGCCGACCGCGATGTCGTACATGCGGCCATCGAGGTTGGAGGCCTTGGTCAGGCCGGTGATTGCGTGCTTGGTCGAAGTATAGGCCGCGGAGAACGGCCGCGGCGCATGCGCGGAGATCGAGCCGTTATTGATGATGCGGCCGCCGCGCGGGTTCTGGTCCTTCATAATACGGAAGGCGTGCTGGGTGCACAGGAAGGGGCCCGTGAGGTTGGTGTTCACCACCGCCTGCCACTGCTCGAGGCTGAGGTCCTCGAAATTGACCGGCGGCGCGCCCATGCCGGCATTGTTGAAGAGCACGTCGAGCCGGCCGTAGGTATCCTTCACCTTGGCGAACAGCGCCGCGATCGAATCGGGCTTGGTCATGTCAGCGGAAACGCACATGCTCTTGCCGACGTTGTCGCCGAGCCTCTTGGTTTCCTCCAGCATCTCCATGCGGCGCCCGGCGAGCACGACGATGTAGCCGGCATTCATCAGCGCCAGTGATGCGGCGCGTCCGACGCCGGTGCCGGCACCGGTCACGAGTGCGATCTTGTTGGTTGCGTCGGCCATTGTTTCCTCGCCTTCAGTTTTTGGTTTCTGTTTCGGATTTGTAGGGGGGTCTTGGAATATTCTGGTGGGCCGCCCGCAAGGCCGCCGACCAGCGCGAGCGCAGATCGTGGAAATAGGGTTCGCCCGCCTCGATGCGGTGGTTGAGATCGGCCTCGCAGGCATCGGTGCGCACCACCAGAATGTCGATCGGCAGGCCGACGCCGAGGTTGGAGCGCATGGTCGAATCCATCGAGATCAGGCCGGTCTTCAGCGCCTCATAGAGCTCGACATCGTAATGCATCGCGCGGTCAAGCACCGGCTTGCCGTATTTGTGCTCGCCGATCTGCAAATAGGGCGTATCCGTGGTGCATTCGATGAAATTGCCGGCGGTGTAGACCATGAACAGCCGCATCCGCGAGCCCTTGATCTGCCCGCCGAACAGGAAGGAGACGTCGAAGGAGACATCTTCGGACCGCAGCGCCGGGCCTTCGGTGGCATGGACCAGGCGGATCGCTCGCCCGATACGCTGCGCCGCCTGGAACATGGTCGGCGCGTTCATCAGCGTCTCGACCTCGCCGGTGTTGGGATCTGCGAAGCCCTCGGTCAGGGTCGACAGCACGGACTGGCTGATCGCCAGATTGCCGGCGCTGGCAATCGCCATGATGCGCTCGCCGGGGTTTGAGAAAATATGCAGCTTGCGAAAGGTCGACACATTGTCGAGGCCGGCATTGGTGCGGGTATCCGCGATCATGACGAGACCGTCCCGCACCAGAATTCCGCAACAATAGGTCATTCAAAGTCCCCGAACGCATCCGTTTTCGGCGGCCAAACTAGTAGCCAATTTCGGGGGGGCATCCAACCCCCATTCCCCGTGGCGCGGCATGCGCCCGCCGGATGGGGAACGCATGCGGAAATCGGCGCGGAATCGGGTCCGTCGCGGTCATGTGGTTGCCGAGCAAGGCTGCGAAGCTCCGAACTACCGAAACTGCGAGTATTGATTAAGCCGGCGGCCTCCGGCACTCTGGCTGTTCGACAAGAACAAAAAGCAAGAACAACAAGTCTGGGAGGCTAGCATGCGCGCCACGCGGTCACTGTTCAAACCAGCCGCAGCCATCGCGCTAATTTGCCTCATCGCAGTTTCCGCGTTCCCCGCCATGGCGCAGAAGAAGGGCGGCACGCTCAGGCTCTATCACAACGACAATCCGCCCTCGACCTCGCTGCATGAGGAAGCGACGATTGCCTCGGTGACGCCGTTTGCGGCCATCTTCAACAACCTCGTGGTGTTCGATCCGGCCAAGGTCCATGAGAGTATCGATACAGTCATCCCGGATCTGGCCGAAAGCTGGTCGTGGGATTCCACCAACACCAAGCTGACCTTCAAACTCAGGCAGGGCGTGAAATGGCACGACGGCCAGCCGTTCACGGCCAAGGACGTGCAGTGCACCTGGCGGATGCTGATCGGGAAGGGCGGCGAGACCAAGGACTTTCACCGCAACCCGCGCAAGGTCTGGTACAGCAAGCTGCAGGATGTTTCCATCAACGGCGACTACGAAGCGACGTTCGAGCTGAGCGAGCCGCAGCCGAGTCTGCCGGTGCTGCTGGCGAGCGCGTTTTCGCCGGTTTATCCCTGCCATGTGCCGCAGCAGGTAATGCGCACCAAGCCCATCGGCACCGGGCCGTTCAAATTCGTCGAATTCAGGCGCGGCGAATCCGTCCGTCTCGTACGCAATCCCGATTACTGGAAGAAAGATCGCCCCTATCTCGACGAGATCACGTTCCGGATGATCGACAGCCGCGCCACGCGCATGCTGGCATTTGCGACCGGCGAATACGACATCACCTTTCCCTCCGACGTCAGCGTTCCCCTGATGAAGGACATGAAGGCGCGGGCGCCGCACGCGATCTGCGAGATGACGACCACGGGAGTGCAGATCAACCTGATGGTCAACCGCGTCAATCCGCCGTTCGACAATCCGGAGATCCGCAAAGCGATGTCGCTCGTGCTGGACCGAAAACCTTTCAACACGATCCTGATGGAGGGCTTGGCGCGCATGGGCGGTGCGATGCTGGCCAAGCCCGAGGGCGAGTGGGGCATGCCGCCGGAAATGGTGTCGCAGCTCACGGGCTACGGTCCTGATACAGAGAAGAACATCGCCGAGGCGCAGGCGATCATGCAGAAGCTCGGCTATAGCGACGCCAAGCCGCTGCAGATCAAGATCCAGACCAGGAACCTGCCGACCTATCGCGATCCCGCCGTGATCCTGACCGACCAGCTCAAGAAGATCTACATCACAGGCGAACTCGACATCCTCGACACGCCGCGCTGGTACGCGCGGCTGGCAAAGAAGGACTACACGATCGGGCTGAACTTGACCGGCGTCAGCGTCGATGACCCCGACGGCAACATCGTCGAGAATTATTCCTGCAAGTCGGAGCGTAACTATACCCAATACTGCAACGCCGAGGTCGACCGGCTGCTGGCGGCGCAATCGAGCGAGCTCGACAAGGAAAAGCGCAAGAAGATGGTCTGGGAGATCGAGCGGCTGTTGGTCGAGGACGCGGCGCGGCCGATCATCCTGCACTCGTCGGCCGGCAATTGCTGGCAGCCCTACGTGAAGAATTTCCGGCCCCACGCCAACAGCCAGTACAACAATCTGCGGTTCGAGGAGGTGTGGCTGGATAAATAAATCTCACCACTCATGGTGAGGAGCGCGTCTTCGCGCGTCTCGAACCACGTGGCCCCGATGTACCCGCGGCCCATCCTTCGAGACGCGCTTCGCGGCTCCTCAGGATGAGGTCGAGCTTGCGGGTTCTACTGCGACTGGCTCTGCCACTGGCCCGGCCGCCCGGCCTGTTCGACCCTCACCGCGACCGTCAACGTTTCCGCGCCCCCGCCATAGCGGGTGCCGCGCACCGGAGCTGCGCCGAGATAGTCGAGCCCGATGGCGACGCGGGCATGGGCGTCGGTGGTGCAGATGCCGTTGGCGGCATCGAAGCCGACCCAGCCGAGGTCAGGCACGAAGGCCTCGGCCCAGGCGTGGCCGGCCTGCTGGTGTATCAAGCCGTCAGAGCGCAGGAAGTGTCCGGAGACGAAACGCGCCGGCACGCCGCCGGAGCGGGCGCAGGCGATGAAGATGTGCGCATAGTCCTGGCAGACGCCGCGCTTCAGAGCAAAGGCTTCGGCCGCCGACGTGCCCGAGTTGGTGGGATCCTCATCGAACGTCATGTGCTCGTTGATCTGCACCATCAGCGCATGCAGGAAGCCGAGCACGTCGCCGTCGGATTCCGAACGCAGCTCGCGGGCGAATGTCGCCATCGCCGGGTTGACGGCAGTGAGCGCGGTCGACCTTAGGAACAGGCTCGCGGGGAACCGCTCGTCGGTGCCGCGCAGCACGCCGCCGGTATCGTGGGTCTCGATCAGCCCCTCGACCTTGATGGTGAGATCGGCGATCGGGCCGTGGGTGAGAACATGGGTGACGTTGCCGAAGGCGTCCTGGTGCATGTCGAGGCGCGAGTCGGTCGAGACGTCGATCTGCCATTCGGCGACGTATTGCCCGTCATGGCTGCCCGGCGTCATGCGCAGGACCTGGATCACGCCCGTGGCCGGCGGCTCGTAGCGATAGCTCGTGGTATGGGCAATTCGCAGGCGCATGGGGTACCCGGATAGTGCTTCGGATCGTCATGCCCGGGCTCGTCCCGGGCATCCACGTCTTTTGCTGGATCGGCATAACAAGACGTGGATGGCCGGGACAAGCCCGGCCATGACGGCGTTTGGTTTCGTTCGTCCGCAATCTCAAATCAAATACTGCCTGGTGATGATCTCGCCCAGCCTTGAATTGTCCGCGATGAATTCCTGGATGAACTCGTGGACGCCGTGCTGGAAGATATCGTCCATATGGCTGTGTTCCAACCGGTTGCGTACCCCGCGGGCGTGGCGCTGGGCGGCGCCCTGGCGGCCATAGGCGACGCCGATCTGGTCGAGGTTGCGCACGAGGTTGCTGTAGCAGCTCATCAGCGACCGCGGCAGCGTATCGTTCAGGATCAGGAGGTCGGCGATCAGCCACGGCTTCAGCGTCTCGCGATAAACCCAGTGATAGGCAGTCAGCGCCGACACCGAGCGCAGGATCGAGGTCCATTGATAATAGTCCAGCGGGCCGCCGACGTGCTCCTCCTCCGGCAGCAGCACATGATATTTGACGTCGAGAATGCGGGCGGTGTTGTCGGCGCGTTCCAGATGCAGCCCGAGCCGCGAGAACCAGTAGGCGTCGTTGCGCAGCATGGTGCGGTAGGCCGAGCCGTCGAAGCGCAGCGAGGTCTCCTGCACGAAGCGCAGGAAGCGCGCCAATTCCTCTCGGCTCGACGTGCCCTTGCCCCAGACTTCCTGCAATTCGAGCCAGGCCGAATTGATGGTGTCCCACATCTCCGACGTCAGCGCGGTTCGCACCGAACGCGAATTGAGCCGCGCCGCCTCGATGCAGTTCTTGATCGAGGAGGGGTTCGCCGGCGAGAACGCCAGATATTCGACGACGTTCTGCTCGCTGGCTTCCGGATAGACCTCGTAGAAGCTCGTGCTGACGCCGGCCGTCAAAAGCGCCGATTCCCACTCATTGGTCTTGCCGATATAGGCGGCGGGCAACGCGGTGACGCGCAAGGTCGCGTCGATGGTGCGCGCAATATATTCGGCGCGCTCGACATAGCGGGCCAGCCAGTACAGGTTCTCGGCGGTGCGCGACAGCATGCGAAGGTTACGCTCTCTATTCGTCCAGTATCCAGGTGTCCTTGGTGCCGCCGCCCTGGCTGGAATTGACCACGAGCGAGCCTTCCTTCAGCGCCACCCGCGTCAGCCCGCCCGGCACGATGGTGACGTGCTTGCTTCCCGTCAGCACGAACGGCCGCAGGTCGACATGGCGCGGCGCGAGGCCGGACGCGGTGCAGGTCGGACAGGTCGAGAGCGCCAGCGTCGGCTGGGCAATAAAACCTTGCGGCTCGCGCTTGAGCTTGTCGCGGAACGCCTCGATCGTTGCTTTTGTCGCGGCGGGGCCGATCAGCATGCCATAGCCGCCGGAGCCATGCACTTCCTTGACCACCAGGTCGCTCAAATTATCGAGCACGTAGGACAGGTCCTTCGGCTCGCGGCAGCGCCAGGTCGGCACGTTCTTCAGGATCGGCTCTTCGCCGAGATAGAATTTCACGATTTCGGGCATGTAGGAGTAGATCGCCTTGTCGTCGGCAATGCCGGTGCCGACCGCGTTCGCCAGCGTGATGTTGCCGGCGGCATAGGCCGACATCAGCCCGGGCACGCCGAGCGCCGAGTCGGGGCGGAAGGTGAGGGGGTCAAGAAAGTCGTCGTCGACGCGGCGGTAGATCACGTCGATGCGCTTCAAGCCCTCGGTAGTGCGCATGAACACCTCGTCGTTCTTGACGATGAGGTCGCGCCCTTCGACGAGTTCAATGCCGAGCTTGTCGGCAAGGAAGGAGTGTTCGTAGTAAGCGGAATTGTAGACGCCGGGCGTCATCAGCGCGACCGTCGGCTCCGCCGAGGCGGACAGTGGCGCCACCGAGCGTAACGCGGCGAGCAGTTCGTCGGGATACCGTTCGACCGGAGCGACGCGGTGGCGGGCGAACAAATCCGGAAATAACCGCATCATGATTTCGCGGTTTTCCAGCATGTAGGAGACGCCGGACGGCGTGCGGGCATTATCCTCCAGCACGATGAAATTGTCGGCGTCGACCCGGACGATATCGATGCCGGCGATGTGCACGTAGACGTCGTGCGGCACGCTCTGGCCGTTCATTTCGGGGCGGAAGACCGGGTTCTGGAAGATCAGGTCGTCGGGGATGAGGTTGGCCCGCAGGATGTCGCGGCCGTGGTAGATGTCGCGCAGGAACATGTTGAGTGCGCGGACCCGCTGCTTGAGGCCCTTTTCCAGCGTGGCCCATTCCTTGGCCGATATGATCCGCGGGATCACATCGAACGGGATCAGCCGCTCCTGCGCTTCCGCGTCGCCATAGACGGCGAAGGTGATGCCGATCCGGCGGAACAGGAGTTCCGCCTCCTGCCGGCGATATTCCAGGGCGTCCGGAGGCGTCTCCTTCAGCCAGCGGGAGAGCTCCCGATAGGCCGGACGGAGGTCGCCGCCGGGCCCGTTCATTTCATCAAAGGCAACTGCCATAAACCCTGACTATCTCTCGACGCCATGCGGCACAGTGCATGACTTCACGGGATGGTAGCAAGGCTCGGGCCAGCGCGATATGCATTGGCTGGCGGCATTTCGTGTGGGTAGCCCGCCGCGCTGCCCTAAAAAAGGGCTGCCGGGTGCTTATTTCGGCAGCAAATCCCGTGACATCAATGCGTTGCTTGCGCAAGGTACGGGGACAGGTGGGGAGAAGTCATGAGCGAGATCGTCACGGCGGGTATTCTGGTCATTGGCGACGAGATCCTGTCCGGCCGGACCAAGGACAAGAATATCGGCTTCATCGCCGAATACCTGACCAACATCGGGATCGACCTCAAGGAAGTCCGCATCGTCGCCGATGACGAGAGCGACATTGTCGACGCTCTTAATGCACTGCGGAATCGCTACACTTACGTCTTTACCACCGGCGGCATCGGGCCGACTCATGACGACATCACCGCCGACAGCGTCGCCAAGGCCTTCGGCGTCAAGATCGACCATCATCCGGAGGTGGTGGCGCGTTTCCGCGAGCGTTGGAGCGAGCAGGATCTGAACGAGGCGCGGCTGCGCATGGCGCGGGTGCCCGACGGCGCGGAGCTGATCCAGAGCGCCACCATCCTGGCGCCCGGCTTCAAGCTCGGTAATGTCATCGTGATGGCCGGTATCCCATCGATCATGCAGGCGATGATGGACATCGTCGCCCCCAAGCTGAAGTCGGGCGTGCGGATGCTCTCCGACTCGGTGACGGCCAATGCGCGAGAGGGCGATATCGGCGGGCCACTGCGGGAGATTGCCAAAGCTCACCCCGACACCATCATCGGCAGTTACCCGTTCATGGACGAGGACAAGAGGCCGAACACCAATCTCGTCGTCCGCTCCCGCGATCCCGAAAAGCTCAACGCCGCGATGGCCGCGGTGAAGGAAATGCTGGCGGGATTGAACGTGGCGCGGTAGCAGACCGGCAAAACGAGGCGAAGCAAGGTGGCAGACAACAATTCCGAACCGAGCGCCGAGGCGAAGGCGGGCCGGCCCTTTCCGGTCTCCTGGGATCAGTTTCACCGGGATTGCCGGGCGTTGACCTGGCGGCTCAACGAGGTCGGGCCGTTTCACGCGGTGGTCGCGATCACCCGCGGTGGTCTCGTGCCGGCGGCGATCGTGGCGCGCGAGCTCGGCCTGCGCGTGATCGATACCGTCTGCATTGCGAGCTATGACCATACCAGCCAGGGCGACCTGCAGGTACTCAAGGGCGTGTCCGCCGATGTCGCCAGACTCGGCGGCGGTACCGGCAAGGGACTGTTGATCGTCGACGACCTCGTCGACACCGGCGCCACCGGGCGGATGGTGCGCCAGATGCTTCCCGATGCGCATTTCGCCACGGTCTACGCCAAGCCGAAGGGCAAGCCGCTGGTCGACACGTTCATCACCGAAGTGTCGCAGGACACCTGGATCCATTTCCCCTGGGACACCGCGCTCTCGTACCAACCGCCGATCCGGCCGTGACTGCCTCGTCATTCCGGGGCGCGAAGCGAACCCGGAATCTCGAGATTGCGGGTCTGGTCCTTCGGACCATCCCGGAATGACGGAGTGTGATGAAACGTTCACATGCCCCTGCAAAACCGCGTCACCCCCACCGGCGACATCATCGCAACGGCGCATCGCGGCCTGTTCACCGGCAACCGCGGCATCATCCACGATCCCGCGACCAAGACCCTGCTTAAAAGGCGCTGGTCGAGCCCGGCCTGGATCACCTGCCTCTGCGAGTTCAGGGGCTGGCGGCGGCCGGTGATGGAGCGGCGGAGCTGGACCGAACTGTTCTTTCTCGATGAAGCCACGGCCTTCGCCGCCGGCCACCGCCCATGCTTCTTCTGCCGCCGCGACGACGCCAACCGATTTCGTAGCTGCTGGGAAAAGGGCAACGGCGTTGCGGACATTCGCGCGCGAGAGATGGATAACATCCTGCACCGCGAGCGGCTGGAGGGTGGCAGAAAACGGCTGCATCCGCTGCCGATGCCGGTCGCGCAATTGCCCGATGGCGCGATGGTGCTACGGGGCGAAGAGACATTTCTGATCGTGCAGGGCAGGGCGCTGCAGTGGTCTGTGGCCGGTTATCGCGAGGCTGAAGGCACAATCGGGGACGTAATGCTGCTGACGCCGCCGTCAACGCTGCGCGCGCTTGGCGCCGGATATCGTCCGATACTCCATCCGACTGCCAGTTAGTCTAGTGAGGCGATGCGGCTCGCACGGTCTGCCTTCTCCCACGCAAGCGAGAGAGGGAATGGAAGCATCACCCCAGCCGCTCCCTCGCGAGTTTCGCCCCCGCGCCGAGCGCCGCCAGCTTCGCTTCCGCAATATCCCGCCGCATTGGCGCCATGCCGCAATTGGTTGTTGCGACGATGTTGCTGAGCGGCACGAATTTCGCGACCTGCTCGATCACCTTCACGACATCCTCGGCCGTCTCCACCGTGTCGCTGGCGACGTCGATCACGCCGGCCTGCACGACCTTGCCGGGCAGCAGCGCCAGGAGATCCAGCGGCACTTTCGAGTTGCGGCACTCGATCGCCACCTGCTGGATCGGGCTTTTCGCAATCGCCGGGAAGATGTCCTCATATTGCCGCCACTCGTTGCCGAGCGTCTGCTTCCAGTCAGTATTGGCCTTGATGCCGTAGCCGTAACAGATGTGCACGGCGGTGGTGCAGGTCAGCCCTTCGGCGGCGCGCTCGAGCGCCTTGATGCCCCAGTCGGAGACCTCGTCCATGAAAACGTTGAAGGCTGGCTCGTCGAACTGGATCACATCGACACCGTCGGCCTGCAACGCCTTGGCCTCGGTGTTGAGCAGTTCGGCGAAGGCGAACGCCATCTTGACCTTGTCGCCGTAATATTTGTCCGCGACGGTATCGGCGATGGTCATCGGGCCGGGCAGGGTGAATTTCAGCTTGCGGGTGGTGTGGGTGCGGGCGACGCGGGCCTCGTCCGCATGGACGCGGCCCTTCAGCGTCAGCGGCGCTGTCACCTGCGGCACCATCGCCTTGTAGCGGTCGTTCCGGATGCCCATCTCGACCTTGTGGGCGAAATCGATGCCCTCGACCTTCTCCAGGAAGCCGTGGACGAAATGTTGGCGGGCCTGCTCGCCCTCGGTGACGATATCGACGCCGGCATCCTCCTGCAGCTTTACCGCCAGCATGGTCGCGTCGCGCTTGGCGCGGGCCAGCTCATCGCCCTTCGACTTCCAGGGCGCCCACAGCATGTTGGGCTCGGCCAGCCATTCCGGCTTCGGCAGAGAGCCTGCAATGGTGGTTGGAAACAGCATGGGAGCCTCCCGATGGGTTCTGATTGAGCGCCTGTTTGCCATGTCTTATGGTCAAGGTACAGAACAACGAAAGTCGCCACTGCCGGGGATATCCCGCACTTCGGCAGCTGGGGAAGCCATGATCGACCTGCACTACGCGCTGACGCCGAACGACTGAAAGATCTCGAGCTTCCCTAGGGAAGGAAATAATCTATCCCCTCATGGTGAGGAGCGCAAAGCACGTCTCGAACCATGAGGCCAAAGACGGGCCTGCATTTTTCGAGACGCCGCCGCGCGGCTCCTCAGGATCAGGGGCAACGCAAAGGAAAACCTCATGCTTGAATTCTTCTTCGACTGCTCCAGCCCCTGGACCTATCTCGCCTTTCACAACATCCAGCCGCTCGCCAAAGAGCTCGGCGTCGAGATCATCTGGCGGCCGATACTGGTGGGCGGCATCTTCAATACCGTGAACCCCAGCGTCTACGCCGCGCGCGAGACGCCGGTGCCGTTGAAGGCGCGATACATGAAGAAGGACCTAGCCGACTGGGCGCGCTCCGCCGGGCTCACGATCAAGATGCCGCCGACGGTATTTCCGGTGAACAGCGTCAAAGCAATGCGTGGCTGCATTTGGCTCGGTAGCAAGGATATGGTGCCGTTCGCGCGCGCGGTGTTCGAGGCCTATTGGGGCGAGGACAAGGACATCTCGCAGGATTCGGTACTGACGGAGATCTGCAAGAAGGTCGGCATCGATCACGTCAAGCTTTTCGACGGCATCGGTCAGCAGACGATCAAGGACCAGCTCAAGGCCAATACGGACGAGGTGATGGCGCGCGGCGGTTTTGGTTCGCCCACCATCTTCGTCGGCAAGACCGATATGTATTTCGGCAACGACCGGATGCCCTTGATCCGCGAGGCGCTGGAGCGTCTGAAGGCGCAGGCTGCCTGATGCCGAAGGCCGTCGTCTGCCGCGAACTTGGCCCGCCGGAGAAGCTGCGCCTGGAAACATTTGCTTCCGTGCCGCTGGCGCCAGGGCAGGTGCGCGTCGCCATCCGTGCCGCCGGGATCAATTTCCCGGATATATTGATGGCGGCGGGCGAATATCAGCTCAAGCCGCCGCTGCCTTTCACGCCGGGCGTCGAAGCCGCCGGCGACGTGATCGAAGTGAGTGAGGCGCAGGGCGTTGCGGTCGGCGACAGGGTGATCGTCAAGATGCGCCACGGCGCCTATTGCGATGAAGTGGTCGTTACACCCTCGCAGCTCGTGAAGTTGCCATCGACGTTCGACTATGCCGAGGGCGCGACGTTTTTGGCGGGTCACGGCACAGCCTATCACGCGCTGATCGACCGCGGGCAGCTTCAAGCCGGCGAGGTGCTGCTGGTGCATGGCGCCGCCGGCGGCGTTGGCCTTGCCGCCGTCGAACTCGGCAAGCTGCTGGGCGCGACCGTCATTGCCACCGCTTCGAGCGATGAGAAGCTGGCGATCGCCAAGACAAGGGGCGCCGATCACCTCATCCGCTACGACCGCGAGCCGTTTCGCGAAGCCGTCAAGCGCGTCACCGATGGGCGAGGGGCCGACGTCGTGTTCGATCCCGTCGGTGGCGAGGTGTTCGAGAGCTCGATGCGCTGCATCAATTGGGGCGCGCGGCTCTTGATCATCGGCTTCACCGGCGGCATCGGTGTTGCGAAAACCAACCTCTTGATGATCAAGGGCGCAAGCGTACTTGGTGTTCGCGCCGGTGAAGCCGTGCGGAGAAATCCCGCGCTCGGCGAGATCAGGATCAAGGCGCTGACGGAATGGGCGGAAGCCGGAAAAATCCGCCCCAACGTCTCGCATCGCCTGCCGCTGGAAGATTATGCGAAGGCGATGCGGCTGTTGATCGAGCGCAAGGCAATCGGGCGCGTGGCGTTGGTGATGGGGTAGTTTCCCGTCATGCCCCGCGAGGCGGGGCATCCAGTACGCGGCGGCTCATCGGTTCAATCACGCTGGTCTCGGATTACTGGGTCACCCGCCTTCGCCTTCGCGGGTGACGACAGCGTCAGGTGGGATGACCGCGCTTATTTATACTGCCGCTCCGTCCACCACGGGAAATAGTCGGGCATATCGGTGGAAACCTTGTTCTTGAACTGCGCCGGGCGCTTTTCCAGGAACGCGACCACGCCCTCCTTGACATCCTCCGAGCGGCCGCGGGCATAGATGCCGCGGCTGTCGACCTTGTGAGCCTCCATCGGATCGTCGGCGCCCAGCATGCGCCACATCATCTGCCGGATCAGCGCGACCGAGACCGGTGCGGTCTTGGCGGCGAATTCCCTGGCGAGCGCGCGGGCGGTCGGCAGGAGATCATCCGGCGGCACGACCTTGCTGACGAGGCGGCCGGCGAGCGCTTCCTGCGCCGGGAAGACGCGGCCCGAATAGCACCATTCCAGCGCCTGCGAGATGCCGACAATGCGCGGCAGAAACCAGCTCGAGGCGGCTTCCGGCACGATACCGCGCTGGGAGAACACAAAGCCGAAGCGCGCGGCTTCCGAGGCGATGCGGATATCCATCGCAAGCTGCATGGTGACACCGATGCCGACCGCCGGGCCGTTGACCGCGGCGATGACGGGTTTGAGGCACTTGAAGATGCGCAGCGTCACCTGGCCGCCACCGTCGCGCACCTGCGGATCGCTGTAGTCGACCGCGCCGCTGGCAAGCCGCTTCACCGGCCCACGTCGCGCGTCGCGGTCAAACGTATTGGCGCCGGAGGAGAGGTCTGCTCCCGCGCAGAAGCCGCGGCCTGCGCCGGTCACGATGATGGCGCGAATGTTGTCGTCCCTGTCGGCGGCATCGAAAGCGGCGATCAGCTCCTGTTGCATGGTGGCGTTGAAAGCGTTGAGCTTGTCGGGCCGGTTCAGCGTGATGGTAAGAATCTGGTCGTCGACCTCGTACTTGATGGTCTCATACGCCATGGACTGGGTTTCCTCTGTGTGTTCTTGTTTGGCTGCTTAACGCATCGTCATGTCCGGCCTTGGGCCGGGCATCCACGTCTTTCTTGTCCATCGAGCGTAAAGACGTGGATGGCCGGGACAAGCCCGGCCATGACGGAGACAAGGCGAATTTACTTCCCCGGCGGCGACGGCCACGGCCGCTGCGCACCGCGGAGGCCTTCGAACGCCTTGGCCATGCCGAGCACGCCGAGATCATCGAAGCGTCGGCCAATGATCTGCACGCCGATCGGGAAGCCGTTCTTGTCGTAGCCGCCATTGATCGAGATGGCCGGATTCTCCGACATATTCCACGGCACGGTATAGCAGATGTGCTCGAACGGTCTGTCGGGATCGTTGATGGGGGATGCAAACTCGGCCGGAAAGTTCACCACCGGCGATACTGGCGAGATCACGTAATCGAGTTCGTGGAATAGCTTTGCAGCCGCGGCGCGGATCGCCATCGTGGCGTTAAAGCCCCTGATGACGTCGACGCCGGAAAGTCTTGCGCCGGCTTCCGCCCATTTGTGGATGTAGGGCAGTGTCTTGGCGCGCTCCTCGGGCGAAAGTTTTGAGAGGTCGTCCCACAGCCGCGCCCGCCAGAAATTATCGAGCCCGTCGAGCATCTCGCGCGTCAGGATGCCGTCGACTTCGGTCACGACGGCGCCGGCTGATTCGAACGCCTTGGCCGCATTGACGGCAACGCTTCGCACTTCGCTTTCCAGCGCCTGACCGGTGCCGGCATCAAGCATCAGGCCGATGCGAAGCTTGCGTGGTGACTTGTCGAGCGCTTTCCAGGGAATGGTACTGTCGGCCGGCAGGCTCATGCCGTCGCGGCGATCCGGCTTCGACAATACGCACATCATCAGCGCCGCATCGTCGACGGTGCGGGTCATCGGACCTGCGACGCGGCCGACATAGGGCGGATCGATCGGAACCCGCCCGAGGCTGGGTTTCAGCGCGACGAGGCCACACCAGCAGGCCGGCAGCCGCACCGAGCCGCCGATGTCGGTGCCAAGATGCAGCGGGCCATAACCGGCCGCGCCGGCGGCGCCCGCGCCGGCGGAAGAGCCGCCAGGATTTTTGGTGAGGTCCCAGGGATTGCGGGTGAGGGGATGGAAGCTCGAAAGACCCGACGACAGCATGCCGTAATCCGGCATGGTCGTCTTGGAGAAGATGATCGCGCCGGACTCGCGCAAGCGCGCGGCGGGCGGGGCATCCCGCTCAGCCGGTACCAGCCGGATACTGGCGGTGCCGAGCGGAATCGGCTGGCCCTTGGTAGCGATGTTGTCCTTGATGGTAACAGGCACGCCGTCGAGCGTGCCGGTCGGCTCGCCCCGCTGCCAGCGGTCGGTCGATGCCGTTGCGGCCGCACGCGCGCCGTCGGGGTCGAACAGATAGAGCGCCTTGATGTGCGGCTCCCACGCCGCGACGTGCTCGATGACTTCCTCCAGCACTTCCGAGGGCGAGAACTGCTTGGCGCGATAGCCGGCGATCAGGTCGACCGCGGAAAGGTCATGCAGCGAGGTGATCTCTTCTTCGGATGCTGGTTTATGCATGCGAACCTACCGGCAAACGGGTTTCGATGATGCGGGCGAATACGCTGGCGCCGATCGGCAGGATCTTGTCGTCGAGGACGTAGCCGGGATTGTGCACCGGCACCGAGCCGTCATGGCCGATCCAGAAATAGGCGCCGGGTACCTCCTGCATCATGTCGGCAAAGTCCTCGCTGCCCATCTTCGGCATCGAGCGCGTGAAGACGCTGGCGGGATCGACGATCGTCTTGGCCGCCGCTTCGACCACCCTGGATTGTTCTTCCTGGTTGACGAGGACACTGAACGTGTCGCGGATGTCGATGGTTATTTCGCATTCGAACGTCGCGGCAACGCCGGCGCAAATCTTGCGCATGCGGTCGCGGACCAGCGCGCGCACGCCGTCGTCGAAGGCGCGCACCGTGCCGCCGAGCCTCGCCTCGCCAGGGATCACGTTGTTGGCGGAGCCGGCATGGATCTGCGTGACCGACAGCACCGCCGCCTTCAAGGGATCGACGTTGCGGCTGACAATGGTCTGCAGCGCCTGCGCCAGCGTGGTCGCGATGACCACCGCGTCCTTGGAGCGCTCCGGCATCGCGCCATGCGCGCCGTAGCCCTGGATGGTGATATCGAAGAAGTCGGCGCCGGCCATCGCAGGCCCGGGCAGGATGGCGATCTCGCCGTGGTTCAGGTCCGGCGCGTTGTGCAGGCCGTAGACCTCATCGCAGGGAAACTTCTGGAACAGGCCGTCCTTGATCATGGCGCGCGCGCCGCCTAGCCCTTCCTCGGCGGGCTGGAAGATGAAATGCA
Source organism: Bradyrhizobium archetypum (assembly GCF_013114835.1). Classification (GTDB taxonomy): domain Bacteria; phylum Pseudomonadota; class Alphaproteobacteria; order Rhizobiales; family Xanthobacteraceae; genus Bradyrhizobium; species Bradyrhizobium archetypum. The sequence goes on from NZ_JAAVLW010000002.1 coordinate 808,972, forward strand.
CCGTGCCGTCGAAATTCCTGGTCTCGGCCAGGTAGCGCGCGGTGCCGAGCAGCATGGTGGTGTGGCCGTCATGGCCGCAGCCGTGGAAGCGGCCGGGAATGGTCGAGCGCCATTTCAGGTTGGTATTCTCTTCCATCGGCAGCGCGTCCATGTCGGCGCGCAGCCCGATGCGCTTGCCGCCATTGCCCTTGCCCTTGAGCACGCCGATCACGCCGGTGCCGCCGAGGCCGCGATGCACCTCGATGCCCCATCCCTTCAGCTTCTCCGCGACGATGCCGGAGGTGCGCACTTCCTCGAAGCCGATCTCGGGATGGGCATGCAGATCCCGCCTGATGGCGGTGAGTTCCTCGGCGTAGCCGTCGATGCGTTCGATGGTGGGCATGTCTGTTATCCCGTGACTGACGATTTGAATGATTGGGTTGAAGGCATGAAGGCCGGGCCGTTGGGCTTGATGCGGATGCCCGGACGCAGCCGCGTCCAGGGAAGGGCCGCGGTATCGGCCGGCATCGCGCCGGGCGCCGCGCAGATCAAAAGCTTTTCGGCGATCGGTTCGAAATCGGCGCGAAAATGCACCGAGCTCTTGTTGACCAGGATTTTCTGTTCAGTCGGTTCGATGCCGACATAGCGATACATCGCTTGATCGGCGAGCTGCGCCTTGTAGGAGCCGACGACGACCCTGACGTCACCGATGCGCAGGCAGGCCGAGGGGCCCATGTCCATGTCGCGGCCGCCGTAATAGGGACCGGGCGCCACGAACTTGCCGTCGGACAGTTGTTCGACGACGAACGTTTCCTTGTAAGGCGCATCGCCCGCTATGCCTGACTTGCCGCCCAGCGACAGGGTCACCGTGGCGCCGGCGCCCGCCGCATGCGCGGCCCTGGCTGATTCCGGATCGTAGATCACGCCGGTTGCGGCGGAAGCCTTGTTGCGCACCAGCGCGCGCAGCATGCCCGTGGTATCGGAATCGCCGCCTGCGCCAGGGTTGTCCTGGGTGTCGGCGATGACGATCGGTTTGCGCGCGGCCTTCGCCAGCTCCATCGCCAGACGCACGCCGTCGTCCGGCGCATAGATGCGGCCGTCGAAATCGTCCTCATGGCCCTCGACGAGCGCGACGATCCCGTCGGCTGCCGCATCGGCATCGGCCTGCGTCCTTCCATAGGCAAACACGCTGGGCCCGCAATGGGGAAAATCCGCTGCCGGGAAACCGGGCGCGAACGACAGTGTCGGCACCGCATCATTTTCGAGCGCCGCGAGCTTTTCATAGATGCCCCTGGTCGGCTGGTCGCTGGTGCACTGCCAACTGATCGGGATCAGGAACGGCAATTGCCGGAACGCCTTGGCAAAGCGCTGCCCGCTCTTCAACAACAGCGCGAGGTGCCTGGCGCAGGCGCGGCCGGTGTCGGCCATGTCGATGTGAGGGTAGGTGCGGTAGGCGATCAGCGCATCGGCATGGGCGATCATCTCGGGCGAAACATTGGCATGGAGATCGAGGCTTGCGACCAGCGGCAGGTCGTTGCCGATCAGCTTGCGCACGCGGGCGAGGATTTCGCCTTCGCCATCGTCGTAGTGTTCGGTCACCATGGCGCCGTGCAGATCGAGATAGACGGCATCGATAGGCCCGGCATTGGCGATGCCGTCGATCATCTCCTTCATGACGCGTTCGAACGCATCCTTCGTGACGTGCGCCGAAGGGCTGGCGGCTGCGGAGATGGTCGGGACCAGCTCCCAGCCATTGGCCTCCGCCGCCTCGACGAAGCCGGCGAGGCCAACGTTGATCTTGCGCATGACCTTGAGGACGTCAGGCCCATGCGCCATGGCCGGCCAACCGCCGCCGTGAACGAAATCCTGGTAGGTCGCCTTGGTCGGCGCGAACGTGTTGGTCTCGTGCAGAAAGCCGCCGACGGCGATGCGGGTCATAGTGTCTCAGCCAGTGTTTTGGTTGGGGGACGTTAAGCGGGACATCGTGGCAAGTGCAAGGATTGAAGCAATTCCGTTTTGCATGCCGCGTGGGCGTTAGTAATTGTCTTGCACTGCAATTAGCCCTGTCATTGCGAGCGAAAGCGAAGCAATCCATCTCTCGGCATAACGGATAGATGGATTGCTTCGTCGCATTCGCTCCTCAGCAATGACGGGGAGAGCCTTCGCGCTAATCCGCCGCCACTTCCACCGGCCGGAAATTGGCAAAATCCCAGCCCCGACCCGGGGCCGCATCGAGCAGCGCCTTGGTATAGGCCTGTTGCGGGTGGGTCAGCACCTGCGCGGCCGGGCCCTGTTCCACGATCCGGCCATGCTGCATCACAGCGACGTCGTCGCAGATTTGCGCCGCGACGCGAAGATCGTGGGTGATGAACAGAAGCGCGATGCCGAGCCGCTTCTGGATTTCGTCGAGCAGTTCGAGCACCTGCGCCTGCACGGAGACGTCGAGCGCGGATACCGCTTCGTCCGCAACCAGAACGTCAGGATCGAGCGCAAGTGCGCGTGCAATCGCGATGCGCTGGCGCTGGCCGCCGGAGAATTGATGCGGATAGCGCGAGACCGCATCCGCCGGCAGATCAACCAGTTCGAGCAGTTCGCGCGCCTTCGCCAGCGCCTCCGCACGCGGCATGCCGTAATTGATCGGGCCCTCGGCAATGGTCTCGCCGACGGTGACGCGCGGATTGAGCGAACGATAAGGGTCCTGGAAGATGATCTGGATCTTCTTGCGGTGCGGCTGCAATAGCCGCCGCGACAGGTCGGAGATTTCGCGGCCTGCCAGCCGCACGCCGCCGGAAGTCGGATCGATCAGGCGGACGATGCAACGTGCCACTGTCGATTTGCCCGAACCGCTTTCGCCGACGATGCCGAGCGTGCGGCCCTTGCGCAGCGTGAGGGTAACATCCTTGGCGGCGGCGACTTCGCGCGCCTTTCCGAAGAAGGAACGCTCGCGGTAGACCTTGCCGAGCTCGTTGGCTTCCAGCACAACCGGCTCATCGGTCTCCGCGCGTGGCGCCCGTGGCACCAGGCTCGGCACCGACGAGAGCAGATTGCGGGTATATTCCATCGTCGGCGTGCGCAGGATGGTGTCGAGCGTGCCGGTCTCGACCAGCCGGCCGTGGCGCATCACCGCGACGCGGTCGGCGATTTCAGCCACCACGCCCATGTCGTGGGTGATGAACAGCACCGCGGTGCCGTGATCCCGCTGCAGGTCGCGGATCAGGGTCAGGATCTGCTTCTGCGTGGTGACGTCGAGCGCAGTCGTCGGCTCGTCCGCGATCAGGAGTTTCGGTTCGAGCACCAAGGCCATCGCGATCATGATGCGCTGGCGCTGTCCGCCGGATAATCGGTGCGGGTAGGAGGCAAAGATTCGCTCCACGTCGGGCAGCCGGACATGCTCCATCATCGCCAGGATCTTCTGACGCCGCGCGCGGGCGTCGAGATCGGTGTGGGCGCGCAACACCTCGTCGATCTGGCGCCCCACAGGGACGACCGGGTTGAGCGCGGTCATCGGCTCCTGGAAGATCATCGCCATCCTTGTGGCGCGCAATTGCCGCAGGCGCCGTTCGGTGGCGATGAGCAGTTCCTCGCCGACCAGCTTGACGCTGCCGCCGGTCGGCACCAGCGCGCCCTTTTGCAGGAGGCCCATCACGGTCAGCGAGGTCACCGATTTGCCGGAGCCGCTTTCGCCGACCACGCACAGCGTCTCACCTTCGCGCACCTGCAAGGAGACGCCGTCGATGATGCGCTGGCCGGATGGATTTTTGCCCAGGCTAACGACGAGGTTGTCGATGTCGAGGATGATGTTGGTCATGCTGCTGCTCTTTCAGGCGTCATTGCGAGGAGCGCAGCGACGAAGCAATCCAATCTTTCTCAGTGCGGCGAGATGGATTGCTTCGCTTCGCTCGCAAGGACGGGGTGAGGTCTTGGTCATTTGCCCGCCTCCCGCTGCTTCATGCGCGGATCGAGCGCATCGCGGGCGGCGTCGCCGATCAGATTGACGCTCAGAATTGCGATCGACAGCAACAGGCCCGGCCAGAAGATCAGCGACGGCTTGACCTGGAAGTAGGCGCGGCCCTCGGCCATGATGTTGCCCCAGGTCGGCGTTTCCGGGCTGATGCCGGCGCCGAGGAACGACAGGATCGCCTCGGTTAGAATGGCGGAGGCGGCGACGTAAGTGCCTTGCACGATCAGCGGTGCCACCGTGTTCGGCATCAAATGCCGCCACATGATTTTCGGCAGGCTGGTGCCGACCGAGATCGCGGCCTCGACATAAGGCTCCTCGCGTGCCGACAGCACGACGGAGCGCACCAGCCGCGCCACACGCGGGATCTCGGGAATGGTGATCGCCACCATCACCGTCATCAGGCTGGCGCCGGACAGCGACACCACGGCGATCGCAAGCAGGATGGATGGAATCGCCATCAGGCCGTCCATCACCCGCATCATAACGGCATCGACCCATTTGAAGAAGCCGGAGACGAGGCCGATCACAAGCCCGATGCTGATCGAGAAGATCGCAGCTCCCAGGCCGATCAGAAGCGAAATCCGGCCGCCATAGATGATGCGTGACAGCAGGTCACGGCCATAGGCATCGGTGCCGAGCAGGAATTGCACGCTGGATGGTTTCAGCCGCTGCGCCGGCGCCAGCAATTGCGGATCATGCGGCGCGAGCAGGGGGGCTGCGATCGCCATGGCGATGATCAGCCCAAGGCAAATGGTCGCCACCGCGATGATCGGCGTCGCCGTGAGGAATCCCAATCGTGGCCGGAACGGCGTGGTGACCGGGATTGACGGTTCGGGAAGGGTTTCGATCGCCATCAGTAGCGGGCCTCAATAGCGGATTCTGGGGTCAAGCAGGGTGTAGGCGAGGTCGATCAGGAGATTGACGGTGACATAGATCAGCGACGTCAGAAGGATCATCGCCTGGATCACGGGATAATCGCGCGCCAGCACCGCATCGACAGTGAGGCGGCCGATGCCCGGCAGGTTGAACACGCTCTCGGTGACGACGACGCCGGAGATCAGCAGCGCAAAGCCGGTGCCGATCACGGTGATGACGGGAACGGCGGCGTTGCGTAGCGCATGGTGCAAGAGCACGCCGGTCTCGCTGATGCCCTTGGCGCGCGCCGTGCGGACATAATCCTCACCCAGCACGTCCAGCATTGCCGCCCGCGTCATGCGTGCGATCAGCGCGACGTAGATGAAGGAGAGCGTGCAGGTCGGCAGGATGATGCGCTCGAAGAACGGGCCAAAGCCCGCAGTGATGCTGCGGAAACCCTGCACCGGCACCCAGCGCAGGTCGATCGCGAAGATCTGGATCAGCAGATAGCCGATCACAAACACCGGCACGGAGAAGCCGACCACCGACAGGCCCATGACGAAGCGGTCGATCCAGGTGCCGTGCTTCCACGCCGCGATCACGCCGAGCGGCACCGCAACCAGAATGGCGAGGACGATGGTGGAAAGCGCGATTGAGATCGAGGGCTCGATACGCCGGCTGATCATCGTCAGCACCGGTACGTTGGAAATCAGCGACGTGCCGAGATCTCCCTGCAACAGCTTGCCGATCCAGGTGAAGAACTGGGTATAGAGCGGCTCATTGAGGCCGAGCGTGGTGCGGATACGCTCGAGTTGTTCGGGCGTCGCATTGTCGCCGGCCAGAATCGCAGCGGGATCGCCAGGCGTCAGCCGCAGCAGGAGAAACACAAACAGCGCGACCACGCCCATCACGGGAATGGCGGCGAGAATGCGGCGAAGCAGATATCCGAGCATCTTGATCCGTTAGTTGTTAAGTGAATTGGGCAGCGCCGGTTCTAAACGTGATGTCCGCGCCACCAGCGTAACATTTCAGCAAGTCCCGTGCCATTGCGCCTGCGTTTTTTGCGATGCAGCTAGGCGGTGGGGAAAGTGGAGCCGTCATTGCGAGCGCAGCGCGGCAATCCATTCTTCCTTTGCGGGACTATGGATTGCTTCGTCGCTTCGCTCCTCGCAATGACGGCAGATAGACCATCCTTACTCCAGCGTCGCCAAGAGTCCCGCCATCAACCGGCCGCGTTCGGCGAGGCTATCGACCTCAATATGCTCGTTCAGCGTATGGGCGTCGGCGCCGCGGACGCCGAGCCCGTCGAGCGTCGGGATGCCCATCGCGCCGGTAAAATTGCCGTCGGAGCCGCCGCCGGCGCTGCCATGGGATAAACTGAGGCCCATCTCTGCCGCAATCCCACGCGCCTTTTCATACAACGCCATGGTGCCGGCGTCGGGTTCCCAGACCGGGCGGGTCACGCCGCGCGTGACCGTGAAGGTCACGTCGTTGCTGGTGCCCGATAGCGCCAGCATCCGCTCGATGCCGCGGTCGAGATCGGCTTGGCGCTTGGCCATGCTCAGCGCCTCGCCGGTGCAGGTGGTGGCGACGCAATTGACCCATTGGCCGCCATGCACGATGCCGACCGAGAACGTACAATCTTCGGTCGTCATGCCGTCGATCGCTATAATCTGGCGTGCCATTTCGCGGATCGCGGAGCGGCCGGAGGAGAGCGTCGCGCCGGCGTGGCTCGGCCGGCCGATCGCTTCCAGATTGAAGCGCGCGATCGCGTAGCGGCCGGTGACGACGCCGTTATTGGGGCGGCCGGGCTCCGGCACCAGCACATATTTGTTGCGCGCCGCTTCCGCCTCGATGATGTCGCGGGTTGATGGCGTGCCGACTTCCTCGTCGGGCGTGAACAGCACGGTGATCGGCAGCGGCGTCGTGAAAGCGGCGCGCGCCAGCTGCCGGATCGCTTCCAGCGAAAGGTAATTGCCGCCCTTCATGTCGAAGATGCCCGGGCCGAAGCATTTGTTGCCCTCGCGCCGCCATTGCAGCTTCTCGATCGTGCCGACGGGATGCACGGTATCCATGTGGCCGGCGATCAGGATGCCGGGCTCGCCTTGCCGGGGGTGAGGGAAGCGGGCACGGACGCAGCCGGCAAAACCCTGGCGGCCGGCGATGCGCTCGATGGTCGCACCCATGATTGCCATGTCGCGTGCGGCGAGGTCCAGCATGCGCTCAACCGCGCTCTTGTCCCAGGTCGGGCTTTCGCATTCCACCCAGCTACGCAGCCCCTGCAGCATGGCCTCGGAATCAAAGGGAAGATTGGCTGGGTTCATGGATTTCTCTTGAGGGTTCTTAGGTTGATTATCGAACAGCCGGCGTGGCCCGGTGTCGTTACGAGAATGATCTGCCGCGGATTTGTAAAGTGAAACATGAGCGCATGGCGGAGTCGGATCCGCAGGGTGTTGCGCTGTCAAAGCCGATTGACGCGCCGCGCGCTTGATGCAAGTCTTCAAATAGTCAGGATTTACAGCGTGTTAGTTCGCCCAAATAACGAACCGCATGCATAATGAATCAGCGGACTTTGACCAGTTTCACGTCAGGAGAGATCGAATGTTCCACATCATGCGTTGGAAACGTCCCACGATAGTGTCGGCTTTGTCGGCGCTTGCGCTATCGGCGGCGCTGACGTCGCTAGCTCTTAGCTCGCAGGCGGTTGCCGCCGGAAAGAAGACCATCACCGCGGTGATGCATTCCGACCTTCGCGTCATCGATCCCGGTTTCACCACCGCCTACATCACCCGCGACCATGGCTACATGGTCTACGACACGCTGCTGGCGACCGATTCCAATTTCAAGATCCAGCCGCAGATGGCGGATTGGAAAGTCAGCGATGACAAGCTGACCTATACCTTTACCCTGCGCGACGGCTTGAAGTGGCATGACGGCCAGCCGGTGACGGCAGAGGACTGCGTCGCCTCGCTAAAGCGCTGGGGCCGCAACGACACGATGGGCCAGAAGCTGATGGACTTCACCGCCAGCATCGAGCCGATCGACGCCAAGAGCTTTGCGCTCAAGCTGAAGGAGCCCTACGGCCTGGTGCTGGAATCGATCGGCAAGCCGTCGTCCTACACCCCGTTCATGATGCCGAAGCGGCTCGCCGAAACCCCCGCGGGCCAGCAGATCAAGGAGCAGGTCGGATCCGGTCCGTTCAAGTTCGTGCAGGCCGAATTCCAGCCGGGCGTCAAGGCGGTCTATGAAAAGAATCCGGACTATGTGCCGCGCAAGGAGCCGCCGAGCTGGACCGCGGGTGGCAAGGTGGTGAAGGTCGATCGTGTCGAATGGATCACGATGCCGGACGCGCAGACCGCGGTGAACGCGCTGCAGTCGGGCGATATCGACTTCATGGAGAATCTGCCTTTCGACCTGCTGCCGGTGCTGGAGGCGAACAAGGACATCAAGATCGACGTCCTGAACAAGTTCGGCTTCCAGACGCTGGGTCGGATGAACTTCCTCTATCCGCCCTTCGATAATGTCAAGGTTCGCCGCGCGGCCTTCCTGGCCATGAAGCAGAAGGACGTGCTCGACGCGCTGGTCGGCAATGCCAAATATCAGAAGGTCTGCGGCGCGATCTTTGTCTGCGATACGCCGCTGGAGACCGACGTCGGTGCCGAGACCCTGGTCAAGGGCAATGGCATGGCGGAGGCGAAGAAGCTGCTCGCCGAGTCCGGCTATGACGGCACGCCGATCGTGATCATGGCGCCCGGCGACGTGGTGACGCTGAAGGCGCAGCCGATCGTCGCGGCGCAGTTGCTCCGTGAAGCCGGCTTCAAGGTCGACGTGCAAGCCACCGACTGGCAGACGGTGGTGACCCGTCGCGCCAGTCAGAAGCCGCCGAAGGAAGGTGGCTGGAACATGTTCTTCACCAACTGGGTCGCCGCCGACGTCTCCAATCCCGTGGCCAACGCTTCAGTCGGCGGCCGCGGCAAGAACGGTGGCTGGTTCGGCTGGGCAGAAGACGCCAAGATCGAAGAGCTCCGCGACAAGTTCGCGCGCTCGGCCTCTGCGGACGAGCAGAAGAAGATCGCTGCCGAGATCCAGAAGCAGGCCTATGAACAGGTGATCTACATCCCGCTCGGCCAGTACCTGATCCCGAGCGGCTGGCGCAAATCGCTCACCGGCGTCGTCGACGGCCCGGCAACGCCGGTGTTCTGGAACATCGACAAGAGCGAGTAGAGCGCGGTTCAGGCAACAAAAAGGCGCGACGGAGGTTTGTCTCTCCGTCGCGCTTTTGTTTCCATCGTCAGCAGTGGCTGTCGGCGTTTAGCAGTGGCTGTCGCGCTCCAGTTCCGGCCCTTCGTTCAGCAGCGGCGGCTGGATCTGTGGCGGCTGCGATTGCTCTGAGTGTTCATTTCGGGTTGGTTCGCGCCCGTTTGCGGCAGGCTTGTCCAAGGCTTCTTCACTGGCCATCAGTCATACTCCATTTTGTGCATGACAACATTTTCGAGCGGAATGCGTTCCTCACGCCGGATGCGTTGCGAGATGTTCTAACAGTAATTCGCACACCCGCTCCGGCACCTGATCCGCTGCAAAATGGCCGACGCCGCGCAATACTTCGAAGCGATAGGGCGCGGCGATGAAATCGACGGTGCCTTCGGCGGCGGTACGGCCGACGGTATCGTCGGCATCGCCCCAGACACCAAGCGCCGTGGGCTGCGCGCGCCAGCAATGCATCGATTCCGCGAAACCGTGCAGCAACAACACCAGCGGCGCTCCCGGCGGGCCGGCGGTGATGGCATCAAAGACGAGATGCGGTGGAATCGCGACTTGTTCGCTGGCGGGCATGCGGCGATCCTGAACGGGGCAATCGGGCCGATCCATGGTGAAGCTATTTCGGCGCGACGAGCGGAATTGTGCAACCCGGGAAAAGTGCTTATTGGAAGCCCGTACCTGAGGCCCCGAGGGAACGGACGTTTGCATTATCTGAGGTCTATATTATTCGATGCCGCCGTCGTGATCCTGACGGTCGTCGTTTCGTTGTCGGTGCCGTTCATGGCGCTGTTCAATGCCAGCAGCGCGACGGTGCGTGCGGTCTCTCAGATATGGGCCAACGGCATCATGTTTCTGATGAAGTACGTGATCGGGCTGGACTATCGCGTCGAGGGGCGTGAGCATGTTCCCGACGGCCCTTGCATCATTGCGTGCAATCATCAATCGCTGTGGGAGACCGCGGCGCTGTGCGCGATTTTCCCCGATGCCAGTATCGTCGCCAAGAAGGAGCTGAGGAAGCTGCCGTTGGTCGGGTGGTTTCTTGAGCGCTATCCGATGATCCTGGTCGATCGCTCGGCGGGCCGCCATGCGCTGCGCCAGATGGTCGACGAAGCAAGGCGCGCGATCGGGGAGAGGCGCAAGGTGCTGCTGTTTCCGCAAGGCACGCGGCAGGCGATCGATGAGCCCGTGACGTTCCAGTCGGCCGGCATCTCCGCGCTCTACACCAATCTCGAAACCCCTGTGGTGCCGGCAGCATGTAATTCTGGCCTGTTCTGGGGCAAGAAGACCCTGATCATGCATTCAGGTACTGTCACGCTTTCGTTCCTGCCGCCAATCGCGCCGGGCCTGCCGCGCAAGGAATTTCAGGAAAAGATGGAGCGCATGATTGCGGAGGAGGCGAGCCGGCTGCTCACGGTCAGCCAAGCAAAGGTGCGCTAGCCGGAGCGACGCGCGGCGAGCCAGCCGGCAAAGGGCGCGAGAAAGGCCAGGCACCAGACAAACTGCGCAATTTGCGGCGCGGCGAACGCCGCAAAGATACCGAGCGCAAACACGAAAACGGGAAACAGCGCCGGCGCCAACAATTGTGGATGGTGGCGGCCGCGTAGCGCCAGAACCCACAGCACCGCGTTCAGCGTTGCAATCACCAGCAGGTGAAAGCCGTAGATCACCGCGACCACGTCGTCGAGCCGGTACGCGCCATAGAGACCGTTGGTCACAGGCAGGAGGATGATCGAGAGCAGAAAGAACAGGTTGAGAAACACCACGCCGCGTCCGGCTTCCGGCGCCACCGCCAACCGCCGGTGATGGCTGAACCAGAACAGCCCGGCGACGACGAAGCTGATGGTCAGTGCGATCACCGGCTGAGCATAGACCCGAACCACATCGTGCCAGTCGGGCGCACCGGCAAAGCTGCTGGCTTTCGGCAGATCATAGGCGAGCAGCGTCATCGCAACGCCGAAGATGGTGTTGCTCAGCATCTCCAGCCGACGCATCTCGAAAAGGCCGATCTGCGGCAAATGCACCCCGGGTACGGACGGTTCAGCGACCAAGCGAACGTCTGGTCGCAGCCACTATGGCGTTCATCTAGGTCGTCGCTGCAAGGTAGACAATGCGGCCGAGCGCGCCAAGCAGCAGCGCAAATGCGGCAAGGGCCTGGATAAAGAAGCCTGGAGAGCGGCTCTTTGCGGCACTTCGATAGCCAATGAAATACACAATCCGGCCGACGATCCAAACTGTTCCCAGAATGGTCGCTCCCAGCGGGCTCCAGTACAGCGCGAAAAGCCACAGGGACGGAAGGAATATCGGCATCCATTCGAGCGTGTTGAGGTGCGCGCGAATGGTGCGCTCGAGCAGTGGATCGCCGGTCATGGCAGGCGCGAATATGCCAACCTTGACCCGTGTGCGGGCGACTTGTGCCGCCATTCCGAAGCAAAGCAGCGCTGTCAATAGTGTGACGATCGCAACATGGAAATAGGAATGCATTTTGGGTCCCCAGCGTTTTCAATGGCCCGATTTGGTGGCGGCTGCATAGCGACCAAGAATGCCGGCCCAGCCATGCTCCGATTCAAACCGATCCCGGATACTTTCTGCTTTCTCTCCTATATTCTCGAGCAGTCTATGTTCCAGCTCTATCCTCGTGCCGCCGTTCTCTGTTGGCACGAACTTCACCTCCACCTCGGTCAGCAACAAGGAATCAAATTGCCAGTCAGCTCCGATACGCCACGCCAGCACAAGCCGTGAGGGGCGGCTCCCAGCCCAGCACGTCGTCCCACAAACATTCGCTGCCGTCTTCTCCCACCTCGTACCAGCATCCGCCCGTCCTTGGTTCGATCACGGCCGATTTGAGGGGTGCTTTGCCGATCTTGTGCGACGCTGGCCACCATAGGCCGATATCCGACGTAAACACCTTGAATGGTTGGTGCGGAGGAACAGTGACGGTCACCGAACGGCAAACAGGCGGAGGCTTTATCTTCGGCATCACTCTTGCTCCTTAATCGTCGATTTCGATCTTGAGGGCGTCCAGTGCATCCCGCCACTGGCGATCAAGCCACGCCCGCATTTGGCCCAGCCCTGCCGGGTCAACGCGATAGATGTTGCGCGCTCCAGCCGCTTCTGCGCGAACCAACTTCGCCGATTTGAGAATCTTGAGGTGTTGCGAGACCGCGGACTGGCTGACGGGCAGCGCCCGCGTTAGGTCGGCAACGGATTGCGGGCGTTTGGCAACAAGCTCAAAGATCTGACGCCGTGTTGGATCGGCAAGCGCGGTGATAGCTCTCTGATTGTTATTAGCCATGACTAATCATTAGTGAACACTTATGGCATGTAAACCGTGATGTGCGTGCTGCCTTTTTGGTACATCGAGTGCGTCGGATGGGATTGAACTGGCCGACAATGGCGGGTTTCGTTGTTGCGTCCGGGATGGACAGGCAAGCGGCCACCAACGTCTGTCAATTTGCGAAACGCGATGACCCGTTGCTTGCCCAGCCGTAGCTCGCGGCCTCAGGCTCGCCTCCGCCCTGGGGACTTCGGCGCGGCAGCCTTCACGCGCTTCGCGAAGGCTGGTGCGGGCGGTGGGACTCGAACCCACACGACGTTGCCATCGAGGGATTTTAAGTCCCTTGCGTCTACCAGTTCCGCCACGTCCGCTTAGTCTCAGAAGATCAGATACTTAGCGCGTTTTCCGGAGAAGTGGAATTGGCGATGATCTCCGGCCGAAACGCTCCCCACCTTTAAGTGAGCGCGGGTTCAGAAGCAAAGCCTCAATGCGGACACTTGGGGTGTTTACCTGCGGCGGGCTTTAGGCAATCTCAAGATTATCCACTTAACGAAGGTCCGATGCCCAACTCGCTGTCCCATCGACGGTTATTTTCGCGGAGCCTTGCCGCGCTGACGCTGGTTGCGCTTGGGGCGGGCCTGTCCGGCTGCGCCGGGATGAGCGACACGATCGCGCCCGCCTTCGCCGATCCCGCCAAATACGACCTCTACGATTGCAAGCAGCTTGAAACAGAGCGCAAGACGCTCGCCGGCCGTACGGCGGAATTGCAGGGATTGATGACGAAGGCCGAGACCGGCGTCGCCGGCCCCGTGGTGGCGGAACTCGCCTACCGCAACGAATACATTGCATTGCGAGGGCAATCGAAGCTGGCCGATGAAGCCTGGCAGAAGAACAGGTGCGTGGAATCGAAGCCGGAGGCGCCACCGACCGCTGCGGCTCCGGCCGGCAAGGCCGGCCGCGCGAAGGCGAAGCGGGCGGCGAATTAGAGTTCAACGAGATTAGGTTCAGTCGATCGCCTGCTACGCCGGCCCTTGACGGCTACTTTGCATGGGGTTGTTTTGATATTTTGTTTGGGCTCAATGCAGCAGCGGGCCGAACCTGATCTCATCATGCTCCAGAGCATGATCCGGAAAAGTGTGAAGCGGTTTTCCGAAACATGCTAAAATACTAAAATAATAGGGTGTCGCGGGGTTACAAAATTCCGGCTCACACCCGCCAATCATAGATCCAGTCCTGCCGTGCCAGCATGCGCTGCGGGCCCATCATCTTGATGGCGAGGTCGCGCGCCAGCGCCAGCGGTCCGGTGAGGTGATAGATGTGTCCCTGTTGGCGCGCGGTGCGCTGCACCCGAAGCACGCGGCCGCGCCGCAGCCGGCCATAGCGCTTCAGCGCTGCCGGGATGCCCGCGATATTGTTGCTCGGGGCCTCGCTCAGACATTTGGCGAGTACGGCGGCGTCCTCGATCGCCATGCCGGCGCCTTGCGCGGCAAACGGCAGCATCGCATGCGCGGCGTCGCCAAGCAGGGCGACGGCGCCCTCGGTCCATTCGCCGATATCGGGCAGCGTGAACAGCGCCCAGCGCCGCCACTCGTCCACGGCGCCGATCAGCATCCGCGCGGTCGCAGGCCAGCGCCGCGAGGCGAACGCGGTCTTGAGTTCGTTGGCGTCGCCGGGCGCGCTCCAGCCCGGCCTGTTCCAGGTTCCCGGCACGATCGCGACCACATTGATTTGCCGCGCCGCCGAGATCGGGTAGGCGACCAGATGGGCACCCGGTCCCATCCAGAGCTGGACCCGCGGTGCGGTATATTCGCGCGGCAACGTCGTTGCGTCGAGGGTTCCGCGCCAGGCGATCAGGCCGGAAAACTGCGGCTGCACCTCCGGGAACAAATGGTTCCGCACTGCGGACCAGATGCCGTCGGCGCCGACCAGCGCCGCCGCCAGCTCCTGTTGCCGTGCATTGCCGCGACGCTGCAGCACCGTCAGCCCCTTGGCGTGCGAGGTCACGTCCTCAAACTGACAGCCGAGCCGCAGGTCGATGTCCGGATGATCATTGACTGCTGCCTGCAGCGCGCTTTGCAGGTCGGCGCGGTGCATCACCCAATAGGGCGCCCCGGCGCGAAGGCCGGCAGCTTCGCCGAGCGGTATGCGAGCGATCTCGCCGCCTGCACGCGCGCTCATGATGTTGATGGCCTCAGGCGTCACGGCGCGCGGGGTGAGCCGCGGCCGCAGGCCGAGATCGATCAGGATGCGGCTGGCGTTGGGCGAGAGCTGCAGACCGGCACCGGCTTCTTCCAGCCGTTCAGCCTTTTCAAGGATGATGACGCGAAAACCCTTCGCTGCGAGCGAAAGCGCCGCCGTCAATCCCCCGATCCCGGCACCAGCAACGATGATGGTGCGCGCGGCAGCCACCGAAAGATCAGGCGACCTTGTCCCTCAGGACACATTCGGGCGGCCGGGCCTCGCCCGCGGCGAGGTCGGGGGCAAAGCGGTACAGCGTCGAGCAATACGGGCAGATGATTTCGTTGTCGTTGCCGAGGTCAAGGAACACGTGCGGATGGTCGAACGGAGGGTTGGCGCCCACACACATGAATTCCTGCGAGCCGATCTCGATTACCGAGACTCCGGCGTCGTTCTGAAAATGCGGGACGACATGGTCGGACATCAGTTTCACCTTGGATAGCAACGATAGGCGCACGCAATCAACGCGACGCAGCAGCTTCGAAATGCCGCGCACCATAGTGGGGGGTGCCGATGATTCCTAGAGCCGATTCGGGATGTCCCCGCCGCACATTTGCTCATGCAAATTCGACACAATCTTGTCGTCGGAGAAAAGCCCTTCTTTCGTCGGGGCAGTTGTGTCTTAAAAACGGCATACCATCTTGAGAATGACGAAAACATTAGGCTTTTTTGGATGAGGCGATTGCGGTTCGGTTCGGCCCTGGCAGGCGCGTTGGGGTGCCTGGCGCTCAGCGTGGCGGTATCCGCCGCGCTGTGGCCGCATGCCCGCGAGGCCGGCGCTATTCTGGCGGCGCAGGACGACCCGGCCGTGCTGTCCGATCTCCACATCAATTCCGCCCTGCGGAGCAATCAGGCGCTGGTGGCTGACAACATCGAGGCCGCACTCGCGGAGGGCGATTCCGATCTCGCCAATAGCTTCGTCGAGCTCGCCCGCGACAAGGGCATTCCCATCAGCGACGAACTTGCGAAGCGTGTCGGCGATGCCGTTGCCGACGCAGGCTCGGCGTCGCATTTTGCCAAGCGCTTTGCCGCCGGTCTGGTGACCGGCAATGCTGACGACGTCGCGAGCCTGTCGGGCACGGTTGCCGGCGATCTCTTTGTGTTTGGCGACATCAGGGACGTCGTGCGTGAAGGCAAGCACATGGCGACCGGCGAGGAGGTGGACCGGCTGGTGCTGGGCCTGGCCACAGTCGGGCTTGCGGTCACCGCCGCGACCTACGTATCCGTCGGCGGTCTCGGACCGGTGCGCGCCGGGCTTTCCGTGGTCAAGGATGCCCGCAAGGTCGGGCGGCTGGGCGAGGGGCTGACGAAATGGGCCGGCCGTTCCGCGCGCGAGGTCGTCGATGCGCCGGTGCTGCAGCAGGCGGTCGCGAAGGGCTCGGTGTTGCGGCCTGGCGAGACCATCAGCGCGATCAAGGCGGCGTTCCGCGCTGAGAAGGCCGGCGCGCTGGTACGGCTGGCGAAAGACGTTGGGCGTGTCGGCGAGAAGGCCGGCACACGCGGAGCCCTCGACACGCTGCGCATCGCCCAGGGGCCCAAGGATGTCGCCCGCGCCGCGCGGCTTGCCGAATCCAAGGGCGGCCAGACCCGCGCCATTCTGAAGGTGCTCGGCCGCGGCGCACTGCTGCTGGCAGCCGGCGCCTTCAATCTGACAATGTGGGTGTTCGCAGCGATATTGGCGCTGTTCGGTTTTCTCTCATCGATCAAGGCGACCACCGAGCGCGCCACCGAAGCGTGGCTGCGTCGCAAGAAGGCGCGGCGTTTGAGAACACAGGCGGCGGCATGCCTGCCGCCCAGTCCCGCTCTGGCAGGTGCCCTAGCGCAGGGCTAGACTTGCCGTTATTGCAAGCCCGCCGGTTCCGATCCCCGAAAAAGTGGAAGTGATGATGCCGAGTTTTCACAACGGCGCTGTCGAAATTGCCTATCTCGACGAAGGCGAGGGTGATCCGATCGTTCTCGTGCACGGCTTTGCCTCCAGCAAGAACGTCAATTGGGTGTATCCGACCTGGGTTTCCGACTTGAGGAAAGACGGCCGCCGCGTGATTGCGCTGGACAATCGCGGCCACGGCGATTCCGCAAAACTCTATGATTCCGCCGCTTACGAAATTGCGACGATGGCAAGTGACGTCATCGCACTACTGGATCATCTGGAAATCGAGCGCGCCGACATCATGGGCTATTCGCTGGGCTCGCGCATGACGGCGATACTGGCGCGCGAGCAGCCACAGCGCCTGCGCTCGGCTATTCTCGGCGGCATCGGGATCGGACTGATCGAAGGCGGCGGCCCCGGCGAAAACGTGGCCATCGCGCTGGAAGCGCCGTCGCTGGAGGACGTTACCGATCCGGTCGGGCGCACCTTCCGTGCATTTGCCGATCAGACCCGCTCCGACCGCCGCGCCCTTGCCGCCTGCCTGCGCGGCTCGCGGCGGCTGATGACAACGGAAGAGGCCGCCGGGATCGGCGTGCCGGTCTTGATCGCGGTCGGCACCAAGGATGAAATCGCAGGCTCCGCGGCCGCGCTGGGGAAGATCATTCCGGGCTCCGAAGTGCTCGATATTCCGAACCGCGATCACATGCGCGCGGTCGGCGACAAGGTTTATAAGGTCGGCGTCACCGATTTCCTGTCACGCCGGCAATGAGCGATCGCGCTCGCCGGTGAAGAGCCAGATCGCCGCGATCAGCACCACCATGGTCGCAAGCCACGCCATCCGCGCGCCGTAGCGATCATGTGGGCCTGATATCACGGCGCAGATGAACGCGTTGCCGAGTATGGCTGACGTGGCCGTGCAGCATCCGTCCGAAGGCGACGCCGTAACCGCCGGGCCTCCACGCCAGTTTCCCGGACAGCGCGAAATTGCTCGATAGCAGCAGCACGGCTCCGGCGACGAGCGTGAGGCTGCCCTGCGTCAGTCCGGAAACCGAAATTCGCCCGCGCAGAAAGGGACGTGCGATCCGGCCGAGGCAGCATAGTCCGAGCAGCACCGCGAGCGTCGCGCTGTGCGTGGCTGCGGCGAAAGCGGTGAGGCCGAACAACAGGCATTTGTCCGGGATCGAAGTCCATTTCCCATGCGCGACCAGGATGACAAGCGAAAGCACCGACAGGCCGGCGAAAATATCGGTCAGCAGCATGCTGGCCAGCCAGGGCAGCGCGGTGGTCAGGCCAGCACGGCGCTCATGGCCAGGAGCGCAACGGCTGCGGCATGCCGAGCACGCGCAGCGTCAACTGCAGGATCCACAGAGTTGTCAGCGCCTGGAAGCCGAGGTTGATCCAGAAGCTGGAATCCTCGCCGAAGTGAAGATAGAGGCCGAACGTCGTGGAGCGGCTCGGCACCAGGTAGCCTTCGTACCACCGCGCCAGGTAGCCGCCGGTGTCCCACTGGAGCAGGGGATAGCCATTCCACAGGGCGGGGGCCAGCAACATCAATGGGATGGCGATGGCGGCGATCCACGCAGACCGCGAGTCCGCAGCGGTCCGCGCCCGCAATATTTGCGTGCTGCTGTGGCTTTCCCCCATCAGGGCAGCATCCACCGAACGGCGGGGCCGCCGAATTCACCGATAGTTGGACGCCGGCCGGCTTGATTTCCCGAATTCGCTGACCACCTTGACCCCACGGGGCGTCCGGCGGGGGGTACGTTGCCGAAGCCTGCCGGGGACAGCCGTCCGCCCGCCGTGCTATAAGAGCAACTACATCAGTGAATTTGCGAGAGCAATCATGGCAGTGCATCAAGTCAATCCGCAAGCGTCGAAGCTCGCCGCACTCGATCCGATCTGGGACCGCATCCGCAGCGAGGCGGAGGACATCGTGCGCCGCGAACCAGAGCTCGCATCCTTCATCTATTCGACCGTGCTGCATCACGATCGCCTCGAAGAGTCGGTCGTGCATCGTCTCGCCGAGCGGCTCGATCATTCGGCGCTATCGGGCGACTTGATCCGCCAGACCTATGATGAGGCGCTGCGCGACGAGCCTGATATGGGCAATGCGTTCCGTGCCGACCTGGTCGCGGTCTACGATCGCGATCCCGCAACCTCGCGCTTCATCGATCCGTTGCTCTACTTCAAGGGTTTTCATGCGCTGCAGACGCATCGTCTGGCGCACTGGCTCTATCAAAAGGGCCGCAAGGATTTCGCCTACTATCTGCAGAGCCGCTCGTCGGCGGTGTTTCAGACCGACATCAACCCCGCTGCCAGGATCGGCCGCGGCATATTCCTCGATCACGCGACCGGCTTTGTCTGCGGCGAGACCGCCGTGATTGAGGACGACGTTTCGATCCTGCACGGCGTTACGCTCGGCGGCACCGGCAAGGAGAACGAAGACCGTCATCCGAAAATTCGCCACGGCGTGTTGATCGGGGCGGGCGCAAAGATTCTCGGCAATATCGAGATCGGCCATTGCGCGCGCATCGCCGCGGGCTCGGTGGTGGTCAAGCCGGTGCCTCACAACGTCACGGTGGCCGGCGTTCCCGCCAAGATCGTCGGCGAAGCCGGTTGTGCGGAGCCATCGCGCACCATGGATCAGATGCTCGGCGCAATCGGGCTTTGATTTTCCACGGGCTTTGATTCTCCTCACATTCTCCCAGTCGTATTTGTGAAGTTACGGCTGGTAGTCTGCGCCGTCTCGTCCTAAAAACCCCCCGGCAATTCAAAGAATCCGATTGGAGACCGCCGTGGACGTTCAGGAAGTCAGGAAGCTCGACGCTTATCTCAAGCGTGTATTCGGCAATCCCAAGATCCGCGTCGTGCCGCGGCCGAAAAAGGACGACTCCGCCGAGGTCTATATCGGTGAGGAGTTCGTTGGCGTGCTGTTCGTCGATGACGAGGACGACGATCGCTCGTTCCAGTTTCAGATGGCGATCCTCGAGGAAGATCTGGCGGACATCGGCTAAGGCGCACCCCACGATGCCGTAGGGTGGGCAAAGCAATCGTGCCCACCAATGTCTTTCCCGTATTATGAGTTGTTGGGGTGGACACGGCGCAAACGCGCCTTTGCCCACCCACAGAATCGGGCCTATCCCCTCGGCCCGCGCATCTGCGCCGTCAGGCGGTCCATCGCATTCGCAACGTCGCGCCATTGCGACAGCCAGCTCCGCGGAAAGCGAAATGTCAGGTCGGCGCCGTCGACGCGACGCTCGCTCAGGCACATGCCGGGCGTCAGGCCATCGCGCGTGCAGCGCGCGTTGAGACCCGGCGACGGGGCGGAGAACAGGTCTTCGTTGGCGTAAGGCGAGCCGTCGCGAAAGGCGCGCATCGTCAATCCGTCATCCATCGGTGTCGCGGCCTGCTCGAGGTAGCGCGGATAGATCGTGCGGGTCCGCATGTCCGGCGCCAGTGCGTCGTGGTGAGCTGATATCGAGATGAAGATCCGGTCGATCGGTTGTGCCTTCTCCTCGATCGTATCCGCGCTGACGTGTTTCGGCGCATCCGGCGGTTCAAGCGACGGGAAGATGAAACTGAGATCGACCCTTTCCTGCGGACCGGAGTGGCGCTGGATCTTGCGGCGGATCGCGGCCGTAGGCACGTTGAAGAGCGTGGCGCCGACGCTGACCGGCAACCTGTCTGGAGCGCTTGCGGGAAGCGCGACCCAGGTCGGCCACAGCAAATAAGCGACCAGTGCAATGGCGGCCGCGGCGATAGCAACCGCTGCCATGATCAGGATCATGTGCGAGCGCGGATCCCTGCGGGTATCGCGGGCGAGGTGCTG
Organism: Bradyrhizobium archetypum; assembly: GCF_013114835.1. Taxonomy (GTDB): domain Bacteria; phylum Pseudomonadota; class Alphaproteobacteria; order Rhizobiales; family Xanthobacteraceae; genus Bradyrhizobium; species Bradyrhizobium archetypum. The sequence goes on from NZ_JAAVLW010000002.1 coordinate 829,238, forward strand.
GGCGGTCGAAAGCAAGGTCATGAACGAAGCATCAGTCGAGTTCGAGGCTCGGGCACGATCCCGAAAGACAGACTGACGCTTTCGGACGGGATCGTTTCCGAGGAAGGAACTGGGCGAATCATCCCGCGAATATGCCACGGGGCGGATGATTTCCGCATGATATCGCGGTTGTTCGGCCGAGAAAGCCATGCGCAAACGAGGTCCCGGCGCGCGGTTGTTAACCCTTCCTTAAGGATGCTGTGGCGGCCACCGGCCAATTTTGCGAAGGCAGGGCTCGGTTTGTCGAGTAGCGGAAGTGTCATGTCGCCCGATGCGTTGAATTCCCTGTTTGCCCTTTGCATCGGCTTTGCGTTCGCAGGCGCGCTCGCCAGCGGCTATCAGGCGATGGCAGAGCGACCGGCGGGATTCGGGCTCCTCGGGGAAGGCGTGGCGCCGAAGACGTTTGCGGCCGTGCCGTTTCTGGTTTTCGCCGCACCGTTCATCATCATGCGCAACACCCTGCGTGGCGCGAAGATCGAGCGCCGGCGCTTCGAATTCGTGATGATGGCGACCGTGCTCTCCGGCTTCTGGAGCATGATGTCCGGCACGTTCTTCCTGATGACGCTGCGTGCGGCGGGCTTGCTGGTCTGAGAAGGCGAGCCTGCTCGCTTGATCCCGTACCAGCGGCTGTGCCAAGGTCTCCGCCAACGGAGACCTGTGTATCATGGCGATCTACGAACTCGACGGGCAGGGCCCTGAACTCCCCGCGAACGGAAACTACTTCATCGCAGATACCGCCGTCGTGATCGGGAAGGTGCGCCTTCTGGACTCGGCCAGCGTGTGGTTCGGTGCGGTGCTGCGCGGCGACAATGAGTGGATCGAGCTCGGCGAGGGCTCCAACGTGCAGGACAATTCCACCTGCCATACCGACCGCGGCTTTCCGCTCACGATTGGCAAGAACTGCACGGTCGGCCACAACGTCATCTTGCATGGCTGTACGCTCGAGGACGACGCGCTGGTCGGGATGGGCTCGATCGTGATGAACGGCGCCCGGATACGCCGCGGCAGCATTGTCGGCGCGGGATCGGTCATCACCGAAGGCAAGGAGTATCCCGAATATTCTCTGATCATCGGCTCGCCTGCGCGCGTGATCCGCACATTGTCGCCCGAACAGGTGACGGCGATGGGAAGTGCCGCGAAATTCTACGCGCTCAACGGGCCCCGATTCAAAAAAGGGCTGAAGAAGATCGGCTGAAATCACAAGCCTTCTTCTGGTTCCCTATCGGCCGCTCTCATTCGCCTCGCGCGGGCCGGCGACCTTTTCATGACCGGCGGCCCAGAGCGCATACTCCTCGCTGCCAGCCTGATACGGATTGGCTTCCGCCGGAATATTCTCGCGTGCGGCGCGCTGGCCTTGCTCGAAAGGATCCGGGTCGGAATTCATGATGGCGCCCTTGCGGTTTTCGATCTTGTGTTCTTCGAAGTCGCGTCCTTCGAAACCCTTGCACTCTTTCGCAGCGCATCCTTGAGGTCGATGGGAATGCCGTGCTTCTTGAGCAGGTCGGCAAAGGCTTCGTCGGCTAGTTCCTGAAATGTCGCCATCCGGTCGCGTGCAAGCTGGGTCAGCTTGTCGAGCGTGTCGTCGTCGAAGGCGATCAATTTGCGCAAGCTTGACCACTCCGTGCATCGAGCGGATGTGATTGAATGATCTGGCAGGGGAATCGTTCCGGCAGGAACAAGGTCTGAGCGCTGTCGTTGCTTCGAAAAGGAGATTTCCGATGAAGCTGGCGTCTACAGCAGCCGCCGCACTTACGGCGATCACAATCCTGACATGCCCGGTCACTTCGTTTGCGCAGAGCGCGGGCGGGTCGTCCAGCAGCGGCGGCACCGCCGGTTCTCCGGGCGCGGGCTCGGCAGGCACGGGCGCGCAAGGCATTACTGGCGCGCCGTCCGATACCACTAGTCCGCGCGGGTTGAACAATGCCGGCGGAGATCAAAGCGGCGGGGCGAACCCGTCCAGGCTTGCGGCGCCGCCTCCGCCCGGCACCAACTCTGCCGGCACCGCCCAGTCGTCAGGCGGGGGAGTGACGACGGGCTCTGCAAGATCGGGCAGAACAGGTGATGACGCTGCGATCAACGAAGAAAACAAGACCGTCGACCGCAAGATAAAGGGCATTTGCCGCGGCTGCTGACGGTCATGTCCGAGCGACGTCCGGTCGCAGGGCAGCGGGCAAAATAGCACCAGCCATCTCCGAGAACTCGTTCTAGATTTGAGCCGGGATCCTCGAGGATCTGACGCCGAAAGCGTCGAGCACTTCGAGGGCAAATCACGGGGGCGATACGCTCCAGAACCGAAGTCGTATTCCCCTCCGCTGGTATGCCGCGCTGGCATCGCATCACGGGATGTCGAACATGCTCACAGTCCCGGCATTGACGTTGCTATTCATCTGTATCGTGGTTGGTTTGGGTGCGGCCTTCGTCTGGATGTTCTGGGAGATCGAACAGAGAATGTCCAAGCTGCACTAGGTGTCCAGGCCGTACCGCAAGAGCAATCGCGTCGGATAAGTCAGATTTCGACAGTATCACGCGCTCATGTCCCGCGCGGCCTGCCAAGCATCGATCGCGTATCTTCTTCAACTTGCAAGCCGGCACGAACGCAAATCACCTCGTTGGGGTGCCGGCCGGTCGGGGCCGGGCAAGATCCCAAATCGGGCACAAAAAAACAAGGCCGTCGACGCAGTATACCGTCAACGACCTTGCCAGCCCCGGATATTGAAATCGGCTCACGCCATCCGGTGAACTACAGGATGCCCGGGATTCTCGCGGGCATTTGTGAACCAGTTCACAAACACGGAAAAAAGTTGCGGCAAGCCGCCTCGCAACGGTGGAAAATATCCCGGAATCCAAGCCGCACCGCGGGGCGGAATTTGTGGGCTCCCATCTATGGAGGCCCGGCGCCCCCGGATCATCGGTCAGCCGCATCAGCCCGCCGAACGGGATGATCGTCCAGCATCGTCAGACCGATTAGCCGCGTGTCCTGGCGCGGCCGCGGTTTGCCGCCCTGTTCGAGCGGGGTTGTGCCTTGCCTGACCGCTTACGTGGGGCGGAATCGGCTGCGGAGTCGGAGGCCTGCGCGCTGGCAAAGGAATGCCGCAGGCCGTCGATCGCTTCCGTCAGCGTTCCGACCTGCTCGGCAAGCTTTTTGGTGTCGGCCTGCTGTGTGGCGAGCAGGCGGCGCACCGCCAGCAATTGATCCTGCACCTGCTGCAGCTGATCGATCGATTCCTGCTGCGTCGCTTCCAGGCCCTTGGTCTTCTCGACCAGTTGTTCGGACGCCTGCGCGGCCCGTGCCTGCAACTGCCGGGCCGCGACCGCGCGATCGGTCTCAGGCGCGCTGCCGGTATAGGCGCGCCACAGGGCAATAGAGCTTACTCCAAGCACGACAATGACGAGGGCCGCAGCGGCGATCGCAATCGGCTGTCCGCCGAGACGCGCGATGGGGCTGGCACTCCGGGGGGCGAGTTCGATCATGCGACTCCAAATCCGGACGTGATTCCAAGGGTTCCCAGATAGCACAGCCGCGCTGCTGCTAAAACCGGGGATTTGCCGGCCTAAGCCTGGGATCGCGGGCAAAACCGCTTCTCGGCCGGGGGGTTAGCTACTGAAAGGCCCGGCGGGACGCCGGGCTAACGGATGTGGGTGCAGATGAATTGCCCGGCGCAGGCCAGCGCGCGACGGCCGTCCTCGAGATTTGCATTCCAGACCGGCCAGGCGTGAATCATGTGCGGCCAGATCTGCAGCGTTACATCGACGTCGGCCGACCCCGCGGCCTCGGCAAGCCGCACGGCATCGGCCAGCAAGGTTTCGGCCGATCCGACCTGGATCAGGACCGGCGGCAGACCTGCGAGATCGGCGAATAGCGGTGAGATCAGCGGGTCCCGGCGATCGATGGATGCTGGCGCATAGGCGTCGGCCAGTTCGGCGAGATACGTCTTGTGAATCAGCGGGTCGACTGCGTCCTTGGTCGCGAGCGTGCGGCCTGACATTGTGAGATCGGTCCAGGGCGAGACGAGCCACGCGCAGGCCGGCAGTGGCTCGCCCAACGCCCGCAGCCGGTTGATCAGCGCGAGCGTCAGGTTGCCGCCGGCGCTGTCGCCGCCGACCGCAATGCTTGTCGCCGCAACGCCCTGCCGGCGCAGAAAGCGCCACGCGGTGAGCGCGTCTTCGTGGGCGGCGGGGTAGGGATGTTCGGGGGCAAGCCGGTAATCGATCGCAAGCGTTCGCATGCGTGCCGCCCGGCCGGCCTCCGTCACTAGGCGGCGGTGGCTGACAATCGAGCCGGAGCAGTATCCTCCGCCATGGAAATACAGCAGCACGCGCGAAAGCTCGCTGCCGGGAACGGCCGACCATTCGCCCGGTACGCCGTCGCAATCGATGGCTTCGCAGGTTACGTCGGGTGCGACCGGCCACGTCGATCCGACTTCGTCGAGGCGCTGCCGCCGCTCCGACCAGCCGACCGGTCGCGGCTTCGAGCCCAGTAATGCGCGGATGGCGTCGATTTCGCTGTAGGCCAAGGCACAGCCCTCCCTCCCATGAAGCCGTCCATCATCGCATCGTTCCTGCAGTGCAAAAAGCAGCGGCGACGAGGCAAGCGCAAAAATTTTTTGGATGCCCTTGAAACCAAATCGCGGTTTTCCAATTTTTTTGCTGCCGCCGCTAAAGCGGTCCGGGCGCCTGATGGGCCCGGTCGGGAGACGGGCACCGGTCGTGTCCGGTGCCGCTCGTAACCAACTTGCTCTCTGGAGGATTTGGCTATGCGCACATACGACTTCTCACCCCTCTGGCGCTCGACCATCGGCTTCGACCGCCTTTTCGACCTCGCTGAAACTGCGCAACGCATGGGCGAGGATAACTACCCTCCCTACAACATCGAACGGCTGGGCGAAGACCGCTATCAGATTTCGCTCGCCGTCGCCGGCTTCTCGGTCGATGAGATTTCCGTCACCGCCGAGCAGAACACGGTGACGATTGAAGGCCGCAAGGCCGACAAGGGCCAGCGCGAATATCTCTATCAGGGCATCTCGGCGCGCCCGTTCAAGCGCCAGTTCAGCCTTGCCGACCATGTGCAGGTGAAGGGCGCCTCGTTCGAGGATGGCCTCTTGCGCATCGAGCTGTTCCGGGAGGTCCCGGAGGCCATGAAGCCGCGCCAGATCGCGATCAACGGCGTCACGCCGAGCAACGTCCAGCAGATCGAGGCGAAGGCGGCGTAAGCACGTTGCTCGCGTAAAGGCACCAAGGTGAGAGGTTGCTCTTCTCCTTCTCCCCGTTCTTCACGGGGAGAAGGTTGTTCCGCAATGGGGGCGAGGGAGAAGAGCAGCGTTTCCAGCTTTGCGGAGGATAAAGATGATGATCGATGATGCAGACAATGTCTTTGATCTGAATGCTGTGCTGCATCCAGCGACCGTGTTCGACCATCCGCGCGACGTGGTCGCCGATGCTGCGCTTTCGCTCGCCGAAAAGCGCGCGATCCTGGCGTCCTGGGCGTCGGATGCGGCGGCGGTGACGTCCAATCCCGCGTTGCGCGAACTGGCTGGCACAAGACGCATCGTGACGATCGACGAGGTGCTCGACGCGCTCTCGATGCTCGACCATAAACCGCCCGGACCGCCCGGCGGCAAGCCGATGCGGCAAAAATCGACATCGCGCGTGGCGCTCGCCGCGTAGGCTTGAAGCTACCCCTATCCAAAAACGTTGCGGCCAGGCTTTGGGGGAAGCCTGGCCGCGCGCGAACCGGTCTGGGACGGGGAGGGGTGGGGATGTGACCGGGTCGCGGGTTCCTAAATTCCTTCTCTCGTTATCGGTCGCGTGACGAGGCGGTGGCTACCGCGGGGCGTCTATCACCGAGCGAGACCCAGACATTAGGATCGCTCTGCGACTGGCGCTTGACGAAGCGGTAACCGGTCTCGGTCCAGGCCAGGACGTTTTCGTTCTGGTTGTCGAGAACGAACTCGCCCTTGTCGGTCTTCACCGTCAGCACCGCGTGGCCTTCGCCCTTCTTGTCGCGCACCACCGTAATCAGCAGCGCCTCGCGCGGCCATCCGGCATCAATCAGCATCTTGCGCTTCAAAAGCACATAATCCTCGCAGTCACCGTAACCGTCCGTCGGCAACGACCATTTCTCGATCACACCCCAATGATCCATGTCGGTGATCGGCTTGATCGTCTCGTTGACCCACTTGTTGACGCGCAGCAGATCCCGCCAAGCTGTCTGCGACATCACGATGTCGCGCGGCTGAGAGGCGCCGCCGCGGCACTCGCTTGCGTTCTCGGCGCAGAATTCGACCCAGCCGATCGGCGAACGTGCGGCCTCGCCAAGGCTGGCGTAGAGAGCGTCACCGGCTTTCGCCGAAACGCTCATCGAAGCGTTCATCCCCAACAGGACGGCAATAACAGCCAGTCCCTTTCCCTGTCCCCTGAACAACATTGCGGCCCCCGTTTCTTGTTGGGACCACGTTTCGCACAAAGGATTTGCGCTGCAGCTAAGTCAGGCAAGTACATTTGAGGTGAATGCTAGTAAAGCTTGCGGCTAATTCGATCTATACTTGAATAGAACTCGAATAAAATTTGAAACAACTGCAATCGATTCAAATTTTATCGATTAATCTGTGTGGCACTGCAATCGCAGCGGATGTGCCGACAAAAACGCCCCGCGTTAACCGAGTTTGGCCGGCGCCGAACGGCGAAAGGCGGCATCCGGCAATGCAGATACCGCCTCTTGAGGCTGAAAAATCGGGGATTTTTGCCGGTCGGCGCTTTACCGCGCGGTAACTGCTTCTTCGAGCGTCTCGGCAATCTGCTCGTGGACGAACTCGAGCGCGAAACCTTCCTCGAGGTTTCGCACCACGCGGGCCTGTACCTTGCCGAGCATGACAAGCGATTTCAGCGGCGGGCGGTTCTCCGCGGCGATTGCGGCGCCCGACAGCGACAGGTCGATGATGCGGCAGGTCATCTTGCTGCCGTCCTCGAGGGTCAGCAGCGCAATCGGGTTGCGCGGCACGATACGGTCGTGGCGGCGGTCTTCCGGCAGGTTGAGGATATCGCGGTTGGCGAGCCAGGTGAGCTGAGCGGCGAGCTTGTCGCGCTTGCGCGCGGTCGCGCCGACCGTCATGGCAAAGCCGTTGTCGATGATGCGGGTGATCTTGCCCTCGACGCGGCCGATATGGTCGAGATAGGCGATCACGCGATCGCCGACATTGCCGATACCGGGCGCCAGCAGCGCGAGTCCGCCCGGCGACATGTTAATAATCTGGCAAGGAAATTCGCGCCGATCCGGCAGCATGTAGCGGCCGAGCAGGTGCACCTTGACGCGCTGAAAGCGCCGCCGCTCCTCTGCGGACGGGACAGTAACTGTTTTCTTTTGCGCAAACGACATCTTCGCCACCAGACAGCCGGTCTTTCGGCGTCGGAAAGACCCTAAGGCTGACAGGGTTAACGATGTGTTAGCGGCGGTTGCAGCAGAGCGGGTATTCACCGCGGATTGGTCGTATCGCCGCATTCCGCTATGGCGATACGACAAGGCGTCCGGACAAATCCCTCGCGCTATCAGCCGACCTGGCCGACGAACTGCTGCAGCTCTGGGGTTCGCGGGGCGGCGAACACCTCTTTCGGCACGCCTTCCTCATGCACCTTGCCGTGGTGCATGAAGACGAGCTTGGTGCCGACGTCGCGCGCGAAGCGCATTTCGTGCGTGACCAGAATGAGCGTCATGCCCTCGCGCGCCAATTGCTCGACCACACGCAGCACCTCATTGACCAGTTCGGGATCGAGCGCCGAGGTGATTTCATCGCACAGCATGACCTTCGGCCGCATCGCCAGCGACCGGGCAATGGCGACGCGCTGCTGCTGGCCACCGGAAAGCTCGCTCGGATAGGCGTCCATCTTTTCCGACAGTCCCACCTTGGCCAGCACTTCGGCGGCAGTGATGCGAGCTTCCGCCTTCGACACCTTGTTGACGACGGTCGGCGCCAGCATGACGTTTTCGGCCGCTGTCAGATGCGGAAACAGGTTGAACTGCTGGAACACCATGCCGACATGGCGGCGCAGCTCGCGCAGATTGGTAGCCGCGCCGCCGACCTCGATGCCGTCCGCAACGATGCTGCCGGACTGATAGGTCTCCAGGCCGTTGATGCAGCGGAGCAGGGTGCTCTTGCCCGAGCCGGAGCGGCCGATGATCGCCACCACGTCGCCTTTGGCAATGTCGAGCGAGACGCCTTTCAGTACCTCGTTCTGGCCAAAACTCTTCCTGACGTCACGGATGCTAACGAGCGACATTGAGGCGGCCTTCGATTTTCTTCGCCCACCACGACAGCGGGAAACACAGGCAGAAATAGATCAGCGCGACCAGCGAGTAGACCAGGAACGGCCGGAAGGTCGCGTTGTTGAGCATCGTGCCGGCCTTGGTCAGCTCGACGAAGCCGATGATGGAGGCGAGCGCTGTGCCCTTGATGACCTGCACCGAAAAACCCACCGTCGGCGCGACCGCGATCCGCGAGGCCTGCGGCAGGATGACGTAGCGCATCTGCTCGATGTAACTCAGCGCAAGGCTGGAGGAAGCTTCCCACTGGCCTTTGGGGATCGATTCCACGCAGCCGCGCCAGATCTCCGTGAGGAACGCGCTGGTCCAGAACGTCAGCGCCAGCGTCGCGGCCATCCACGGCGAGACCTCGACGCCGAACAGCGCAATGCCGAAGAAGAACAGGAAGAGTTGCATCAACAGCGGCGTGCCCTGGAAGAATTCGATGTAGATCTTGGTGAACCATTCCAGCGGCGCGATCCGCGAGGTGCGCATGAACAACAGGATCACCCCGACGATGCCGCCGCAGAAGAACGCGATCAGCGACAGCACGATGGTCCACTGCGTGGCGACCAGCAGGTTCGACAGGATGTCCCAGAAGCTGAACTGCAGCACGGTTCACCTCGCCTTGAAGATGACGCGGCCGAGCGCGCGCAAGGCCGAGCGCGTCAGCATCGCCAGAGCGAGGTAGGCCAGCGCGACCAGCAGATAGACCTCGAAGTTGCGGAAGTTTCGCGACGCTACATAGTTTGCGGCGTAGGTGAGGTCTTCCGCCGAGATCTGCGACACCACCGCCGAGCCGAGCATGACGATGATGATCTGCGACGACAGCGCCGGGTAGATCTTGCGAAAAGCCTGGTTGAGCACGACGTGGCGCAACACTTCCCATTTGGTCATGGCAAGGCTGAGCCCGGCTTCGATATGGCCTTTGGGGACCGCCTCGATGCCGGCGCGGATGATCTCGGTCGAGTAGGCGCCGAGATTGATCACCATGGCGAGGAAGGCGGCCGTGGTCTCGCTCAGCTTCAACCCCAGAGCCGGCAGGCCGAAGAAGATGAAGAACAACTGCACGATGAACGGCGTGTTGCGGATCAGCTCGACATACACCGCAACGATGCGGCCGAGCCAGCCGGGACCGAAGGTGCGCGCCGCGGCGCCCGCCGTGCCAACGGCGACGCCGGCCACCGTCGACACGATCGTCAACACGATCGTGAAGACCAGCCCGTACAGAAGCACGCTCCAGTAGGGAAGCAGCTCGGCGAATTGCAGCTTGTAAGACACTGCGGGCGTCCCAGCGTTACATTAGAAGCCGGGGGGCAACGGTGCCTTCAGCCACTTCTCCGACAGTTTGCCGATCTCGCCGGATGCCTTGGCCTTGGTGATGATCTCGTTGACCTTGGCGAGCAGCGCCGGCTCGTTCTTGTTGAGCCCAACATAGCAGGGGCTGTCCTTGATCACGAATTTCAGCGCTGGGGCGCGGGCCGGGACTTTTTCGGCGATCGCGGCGGCGACCGTGTTGCCGGTGGCAATCAGATCGACCTGCCCGGACACGAAGGCAGCAATGGTGGCGTTGTTGTCCTCGAAACGTTTGACGGTGGCGTCCGGTGCCATGGCGGTCAACGCCTGCTCCTCGATCGCGCCGCGGGTGGCGCCGATGGTCTTGCCCTTGAGGTCGGCGGCGCTCGCAACCGCGATCTCCTTGGTACCGAACACGCCGGAGAAGAACGGCGCGTAGGCGATCGAGAAGTCGATGACCTTTTCACGCTCCTCGTTCTTGCCGAGGCTGGAGATCACGAGGTCGGCCTTGTTGGTCTGCAAATAGGGAATGCGGTTCGCGCTGGTCACCGGAATAATCTCGGTCTTCACCCCGAGCTCCTTGCCGATCAGGTTCGCCATGTCGATGTCGTAGCCCTGCGGCTTGAGGTCGAGCCCGGCCGAACCGAACGGCGCAAAATCCTGCGGCACCGCGATCTTGATCACCTTGGACTTCATGATCGAATCGAGCGCATCGGCATGGGCCTGCGTCGCCACCGCAGCAGTGGCAATTGCGGCGGCAAGCATTAGTCTCTTGAACAGCATACTTAGGTCTCCGAGGTTACGGCAAATACGCGCCTCCGGGATTTCTCTCGGTGCGTCTCATTCGCCTGATGTGGCCCGGCTCCACGTCGTGGAGCGACCCTGCCTGACGCCTCGCATTTAGGCAATGCTTGGTCGTGCTTTTTTTGGAGGCTTTTTGTGGGTCGTTTTCGAGCATGATCACGCGACCATGCGTTGTGCCGCCGCGCTCGATATACTCGGCGGTTTGTAACTACCGCAGACCCTCATACACCATGAAGCCGCGCGCGATGGCGAGCTTGCGCAAGGCGCGAGGAACCAGCTTTTGCGGGCGGTGCAGATAGCGCCACGACGTTATCTTGAAATCCCTGATCGCGCCGAGGTCGTCTTCAAACGGCGCCAGCAATCCGGTCAGGCTGATCGGCGCATGCGCGCGGTTGTTGAATGGCAGCAATAGCAACTCCAGATGCGCCGTCGTTCCGTCCTCCGAAGTTGCGGTGATACCGGCAATCGCCGCCAGCATTTCTTCCGCGACGTAAGTGACGATGTCTTCGATCTCGCGGCGGTTGTCCGGGGTGAAGAGGGCGGAGAAGCTGGTGTCCTTCAGGTCGCGGCCGAGCAGGGCGCAGACCCGCGTCCCGGCGACGCGAAACGGGTAGCCGGCGTCGCTATCGTAGGACAGCACGAAAATATCGCCGAGCAGTTCGCGCACCGCACCGGGTTCGATCTCGCTGCGGTCCGGCGCCCGCGCATCGCCGCGCTTCGCATCCCAATAGGCGTAGAACTCGCGGCTCGATGGGTGTTTCATCTCTTAATCCTCGCCCCCGGGTTGCCTGGCGAGACATTTCTGTCCCGCTTTTGCGCAACACGCCTTCCCTGGCGTGTTGTGCAGGACAGGCTTTGCAGCGTCCATGCCGCCAACGCGTTTTGGCCGCGCGCGGCGCGGCTTTGCGTTGTTAACCTTAAATTAACTATGAGGTTGGCGAGGACCGAGCGGCGTGGATAGTGTGGAACGCATCGGACGGCGCCGGTTTATCTCCGAGTTCTCGGCGCAGTTGGTACACGGATGGCGTCAAACAGTTTGGTCATCGCGCGGGGAGGGGCGGGGATGTGATCCTGCCTCCAGGGGCGCGAAAAGATCAGCAGGACAAGGGAGAGCTTTCTCAGAGCTCTCCCTTTTCGTTGTTGATTGTTTCGTTGCTGATTGTGCAGATTTCGTGTCCCGGACGCGCAACGCATAAGCGTTGCGACGCAGAGCCGGGACTCACTGCAGCCGCCTGGGTCCCGGCTCAGCGTCGCGTCACTCCGCGCCGCGCCGCGTCCGGGACACGCGAATAGGTACGATTGTGCACTTGCACAGGGTGGGTAAAGCCGCCTATCTGGGCCCATACGCCGCGAAGCTGCCAGCCAAGGTCCTGGACCCTTTGGAATCCCAGTCCTACTCATACCGGGTCGAGCCGCCGGACACCCCGCGTGAGCCGATCCTGACGCTGCCGGGCGCGCTAACTGCCTATATCGCGCTGATCGCTGTGATTCATTTGCGGGTGCTGCTGCCGGTGGAGGTGGAGAACTGGACCATCGACGTCTTCGGCTTCATTCCGAAACGCTACGATTCCACGCTGCTCAAGATCGCGTTTCCAGGCGGGACCGGGGCCAAGGTCTGGACCTTCGTCACCTATTCGCTGCTGCATGCCAATCTCAGCCATATCGGCTTCAACGTGCTGTGGCTGCTGCCGTTTGGCAGCGCGCTGGCGCGCCGGTTCGGCCCTATCAGGTTTTTTTTGTTCATGGCGGTAACAGCGGCGGCGGGCGCATTGGCGCATCTCGTTACCCACGAGCATGCGATCGCGCCGATGATCGGCGCCTCGGCCTCGGTATCGGGCGCCATGGCTGCCGCCATCCGCTTCGCCTTCGTGCGGGGAAGTTTTCTGTCATTCAGACGCGGCGATGCGGACGCTGCTGCCAAGGTTCCGGCGCTGTCGCTTGGCCGGGCGCTGCGCAACACGCGCGTGCTCGGATTTCTGGCGGTGTGGTTTGGCGTCAACATCATTTTCGGCCTCGGCTCGATTTCGATCGGCGCTGAAGGCGCCACCGTCGCTTGGCAGGCGCATATCGGCGGATTTCTCGCCGGCCTGATGCTGTTTTCGCTGTTCGATCCGGTGCGGCGCGGGATACCGCATGCGGCGGATGCTTCATCGCCCGATGAACCTGGCCGCGTCTGATCGCCGCTTGCGGCGAGCGTTGATTTAATTCATCATCCCCACAAGTTGTAGCGCAAGCCAACGCCGCTGCCGTGCCACGCCAGCCGCGCTTGTAGACCGCGTCCTGAAACGAAACCGGCGCGGAACTGTTGATTGAAGACTCGCGAACAAGTCGGGCCCTGGTGGCACGCACGGATTCAGGGAGGCGACAATGACGGTACGTTCGATTCTCGACACCAAAGGCCACGAGATCACGAGCATCGAGCCGGATGCCAAGCTTTCGGCTGCGATCAAGATCCTCGGCGAACGCAAGATCGGCGCCGTGCTGGTGATGAATCAGGGACGTCTCGAGGGCATTCTGTCGGAGCGCGATATCGTTCGGGCATTGGGCGAGCGCGGCGCCAGGGTGATCGAGGAGCCGGTCAGCGCCGTGATGACGCGCAAGGTCGTGAGTTGCCGGGAGGCCGACACCGTCGCTGCGATCATGGAGATGATGACGCTCGGCAAGTTCCGCCATTTGCCCGTGGTCGAGGATGGCAAGGTGGTGGGCCTGATTTCGATCGGCGATATCGTCAAGCGCCGCGTCCAGGAATACGAGGCCGAGCAGGAAGCGCTGCGCGACTACATCAAGACGGCCTGACGATGCATTCGCGGTGACCGACCGTAGGTGCGATCCCGCGGTGGCCCTGTTTCACTATTCCTTCTCGGCCTTTTCGACCGCTCCGACGGCTTTGCCTGCCGGTGGCGGCGCCAGAATGTGGATCGCCTCCTGGATTGAATCGATCGCGCGCTCGGCCGCCTTGACGCCGTGGGCGATCAGATCGTCGGCGCGATGAAAATCGAACCAGCCGATCTTGCCGACGCGGGGCGAGATCAGGAGATCCGGCGGATCACCGGCAAGCCGTGCGCGGGTGATGCGGTCCTGCATGATGTTGAAGGCATCGACCATGACCGAGGAGATGCCCGGCCGTCCGCCGCCGCCGAAGAACTCACGCTTCATGGTACGCTCGGCGGAAAAGAACTTTCCGATGCCGCGCTTCCGTGGCTCGGGTTCGGGCACCGCTTCCGGCATCACCGTGACCGAAACGCCGGGTGTCGGGCCGTGGGAATAGATCGTCGTGGAATGCGCGAAGACGTCGCTGGAAAGGTTGGCGGCGATGACGATCTCCGCGCCGAGCGCGCGGGCTGCCGACACCGGCACCGGATTGACCAGGGCACCGTCGACCAGCCAGCGGTCGCCAACCAGTATCGGCGAGAATATGCCCGGCAGCGCGTAGGAGGCACGCATCGCATCCACCATCGGGCCGTGGGTCAGCCAGATCTCGTGGCCGGTGCGCACTTCGGTCGCCACCGTGGCGAATTTCACCGGCAGGTCCTCGATCAGGCTCTGGCCGAGCGCGGCCTCCAATTGGGTCGCAAGCTTGGCGCCGCCGATCAGGCCCGAGCCGTTCAGGCGGATATCGAGATAGGAGAGGACGGTTCGCGGCTGCAGGCTGCGCGCCCATTCTTCCAGCGTATCGAGATGTCCGGCGGCATAGGCCCCGCCGACGACGGCTCCGATCGAGGTTCCGACCACGACGTTGGGTACGATGCCGTGGGCCACCAGCGTCCGGACGATGCCGATATGGGCAAAGCCGCGCGCGGCGCCGCCGCCCAGCGCCAGCCCGATCACCGGCCGGCGGATAGTACCGAGCCCCACCTTGTCGTCGGCATCGGAGCTCTTTTGGCCGCGGCCCATCCAACTATCCAACACGCAAAGTCTCCTGCGGCTGCAAGGATATTCGCCGCGGCGTGGCCGCGCCAGAAATTCCATTCCGATTGGGAAGCATGGTTTATGCCCCGCCAAGACGGCCTAGACAGGCATTATGACCGGGCCGCGACCTCGGGATCAACATATCGAGTGTTACTCCCGGTTCCGTAACCTTCCGGGGGCCGAGCCGGCCGTTGGTGGCTTGAATTTGCCGCGTTTTCGGTGAAAAGCATGCCGATGATTGCGCGGGGTGACGGTATCGGCAGATACGGGCGGGGCGGATGGCCTTTCCCGGCGCTGATGCTCGCCTTGGTGCTGGTCACGCTGCTTCCGGCCCCGCTCTCGGCCCAGTGGTTCTCGGACCGGCCACCACCGGTACCGCCCGCCGCGGTTCCGGACGCCCAGACCGGGCCCGCCATGAATCTGGCGCCGCCGTCCGGAGCGGGAGCGATCCCGCCGCTTCCCGGGCCGCTGACCCAGCCCACCCTCGTTCAGCCGCAGCTCACAACCGTGCCACCGGTGGCGCCGCCGCCAGGCGCCTCACCGGCAAACCAGGCGGTGCTGTCGCTGACGGCGCGCTACGGCAAGGATCTGCCGGTCATCAATGGCGGGCTGGTATGGCGGGTGTTCGCCGACAAGCCCGACGATACCGGCACGTTCAAGCTGGTCCGCGAGGAACGCGGCGCGACCCCGAACATCGTGTTGCCGCCCGGCAATTACGTCGTCCACGTCGCGCTCGGCCTGGTCAGCGCGGTACGCACGGTCAGCCTGAAGGCCGAGACGGATCGCGTGGCCTTCGTGCTGCCCGCCGGCGGACTGCGCATCGAAGGCCGCGTCGGCTCCAGCAAGATTCCGCCGAACCAGATTTCGTTCGCGATCTACAAGGGCAGCCAGTTCGAGGGCTCCGAACGTAGCCCGCTGCTTCCGAACGTCCCCGCCGGCGATGTCGCGCTGCTGCCGGAGGGGACCTACTACATCATCTCCAACTATGGCGATGCCAATTCGGTCGTACGCTCTGACATCCGCGTCCAGGCCGGCAAGCTCACGGACGTGACGGTTTCGCACCGTGCCGCGGTGATTACGCTGAAACTCGTCAGCGATCGGGGCGGGGAAGCGCTTGCCAATACCGCCTGGTCGGTGATCACGCCGGGTGGCGACGTCATCAAGGAATCGATCGGCGCGTTTCCGCGCGTGGTGCTGTCCGAGGGCGAATACCGCGCGATCGCCAAGAACGAGGGCAAGGTATTCGAGCGGCCCTTCAACGTTGTCAACGGCGTCGACGCCGAGGTCGAGGTCATCGCGCGCTGAGTTTTCGCGCGATCGGCATGCCCGGGCTTGACCCGGGCATCCATCCTCTTCGCAGGAGTTTTCTCAGGGTCGATGGATTGCCGGGTCAAGCCCGGCAATGACGGTCACGGGACTAAAACCGCGTCACGATATCGGACAGCGCCGGGCGCGGGCGGTCTTCGGCGGGCTTCGACGCCGTGCCGATGTGAATGAAGCCCACGAGTTTTTCATCCGCCTTCAATCCCAGCCCGTCCAGCACGTCGCGGTCGAACGCGAACCAGCCGGTCAGCCAGGCGGCGCCATAGCCGAGCGCGGTCGCGGCAGTGACGATGTTCATCGCGCTGGCGCCGGCGGACAGTTCCTGCTCCCAGGCCGGCACCTTCGGATGCGGCCGGGTGAAGCTGACCACGGCGATCACCAACGGCGCATCCATCAGCCGGCGTTTCTCCACCTCGATGTCGGCGGCCGGTGCCGACGGGTTCTTCTTCGCAAACACCCGCGCGATGACGTCGCCGGCCCGCGCCCGGGCATCGCCCTCGAACACGATGAAGCGCCACGGCGTCAGCTTGCCGTGGTCCGGCACCCGCGCCCCTATCGTCAGGATGGTATCGAGCTCGGAAGCCGAAGGGCCGGGGCCGCTCATATCGCGGGGCTTGACCGAGCGGCGGATCTTCAGAAGTTCAATGGCGTCGGGCACAACGTTCTCGTTCGTCGGAGATGGCTGCGGCACAGATAGTGGCACAGCCGGTCCAGCGGAAGCCGATTTAGACCGATTATGATCAGACAGCCGCCCGCGCCCGCTTCACGTCCGGCGGGGTCGCTTCCTCGACCAGCGCGGCGAGCGCCTCGTCGGTCGGCATCACGGTTTGGCCTTCGCTGCCAAGCCGGCGGATCGAGACCGAATGGGTTTCGGCTTCCTTCTTGCCGACGACGAGAAGAGCAGGGATCTTCGCCAGCGAGTGCTCGCGGACCTTGTAGTTGATCTTCTCGTTGCGCAGGTCGATCTCGACGCGCAGGCCGGCGCGCCGCGCGGCAGCCGCGACCACCTTGGCGTATTCGTCGCCTTCGGAAGTGATCGTCGTGACCACCACCTGGGTCGGCGCCAGCCACAGCGGGAAGTTGCCGGCGAAGTGCTCGATCAGGATGCCGATGAAGCGCTCCATCGAGCCGCAGATCGCGCGATGGACCATCACCGGCGTCTTCTTGGAGCCGTCGGTATCGATGTAGAACGCGCCGAACCGTTCCGGCAGGTTGAAGTCGACCTGCGTGGTGCCGCATTGCCAGTCGCGGCCGATGGCGTCACGCAGCACATATTCGAATTTCGGCCCGTAGAACGCGCCTTCGCCCGGATTGATCGCGGTCTTGATACGGTTGCTGCCGCTGGCCTGAATTTCCGCAAGCACCGTCGCCATCACGCGCTCGGCATGCTCCCACATCTCGTCGGTGCCGACGCGCTTCTCCGGCCGGGTCGAGAGTTTCACCGTCAGCTCGCCGTCGAAGCCGAAATCGGCATAGGTCGACAGGATCAACTCGTTGATCTTGAGGCACTCTTCCGCCAGCTGCGCTTCGGTGCAGAACACATGCGCATCGTCCTGGGTGAAGCCGCGCACGCGCATCAGGCCGTGCATGGCACCCGACGCCTCGTAGCGATGCACCACGCCGAATTCGGCAAGGCGCAAGGGCAGGTCGCGATAGCTCTTCAGGCCATGCTTGAAGATCTGCACATGGCCGGGGCAGTTCATCGGCTTCAGCGCAAACCAGCGCTTGTCCTCGGCTTCGTCGCCGGCCGATTGCGCCGCGAACATGTTCTCGCGGTACCAGTCCCAATGGCCCGAGGTTTCCCACAATACCTTGTCGAGGATCTGCGGCGCGTTGACCTCGTCGTAGTCGCCGGCCAGGCGGCGGCGCATATAGGCGATCAGCGCCTGGAAGATGGTCCAGCCCTTCGGGTGCCAGAACACCACGCCGGGCCCCTCTTCCTGGAAGTGGAACAGGTCGAGCTCGCGGCCGAGCTTGCGGTGGTCGCGCTTCTCGGCTTCCTCGATCTGCTTGAGGTAGGCGTCGAGTTCCTCCTGCTTGGCGAACGCCGTGCCGTAGATCCGCGTCAGCATCGGGTTGTTGGCATCGCCGCGCCAGTAGGCGCCCGCCACCTTCATCAGCTTGAACGCGTTGCCGATCTTGCCCGTCGAGTTCATGTGCGGGCCGCGGCAAAGATCGAACCAGTCGCCCTGGAAATAGATCTTGATCGGCTCGTCGCCGGGAATGGCGTCGACCAGCTCGACCTTGAACGCCTCGCCCTTGTCGCGGAACACCTGCTTGGTTTTTTCGCGGTCCCACACCTGCTTGGTGAAGGGCTTGTCGCGCGCGATGATCTCGCGCATCCGCTTCTCGATCGCGGCAAAGTCTTCCGGCGTGAACGGCTCGTTGCGGAAGAAGTCGTAATAGAAGCCGTTCTCGATCACCGGGCCGATGGTCACCTGAGTGCCCGGCCACAGCGACTGCACGGCCTCCGCCAATACATGCGCGCAGTCATGCCGGATCAGTTCCAGCGCGCGGGGATCTTCGCGGCTAATGAGTTCGAGCCTCGCATCGTGCAAGATCGGATCGTTGAGATCGGCGAGTACGCCGTCGAGCGCCATTGCCACCGTGCGCTTGGCAAGCGACGGCGAGATGCCCTTGGCGATATCGAAGCCGGTGGTCCCCTTGGCGTATTCGCGCTTGGCGCCGTCGGGGAAGGTGAGGGTGACTTTGTGCACGGGTTCGGCCGGTTTCAAATTCGCAAGGCCAAATTGGAATCCCGATGCGGGTGCATTGCTGTCAGGCATTGGCATCTCCTTGAGCTCACTCCTGCGAACGAGCGCAGGTAAGCGGGAAACAGCGGTATAGCAGGCGATTCGGCTCCTGCAATCGGGCAATTTCGCCAAATAGCCGTGATGGGGGCGGCTGCGGGAGCTACATCTGGCCCAATCGCACGGAAAAGAAGACCGGTTCTCCGTCACGGCTGCGCACGGATATCAGCGCCGTCAAATCAATAAAACTCATGACAGCGATGACAAATAATCCGGCATCGCGTCCTTTTCTTGGCACTGCGCGGACCGTACATGCATGTGCATGAAACATGTACCCGTGCCCGTCCAAATCGAACGCCGCTTCGCTCCCACCGCCCTGATGCTCGGCAATCTCGTCACCGGTTGCTCGGTGCTGGCGCCGGCGGGCATGCTGGTTGAATTGTCCGCCGGTCTTGACGTCTCGGTCCGCACCGCGGGTCTCCTGATCACCTTCGGCGCGATCGTGCTCTGCATCGGTTCGCCTGTCACGGCGTGGCTGACTTCCAGGATCGAGCGCCGCACGCTGCTTACCGCTACCCTCGCTGTGCTGGCGCTCACCAACATCGCTTCCGCCTTCGCGCCTGACTACGCGAGCCTGCTCGCCATTCGCCTGGTCATGCTGGCGGTCGGCGCGCTTTACACGCCGCAGGCGGCGGGAACGGCTGCGCTGATCGTGCCGGAAGAAAAACGCGGCAGCACCATCGCCTACATCTTTCTCGGCTGGTCGCTGGCGGCTGCAGTTGGCCTGCCGGCGATCACGTTCATCGCCAGCCGCTATGGGTGGCAGGGGGTCTATGCTGCGATCGGTGCGACAAGCTGCGTTAGCTTCCTGTTGCTGGCCTGGCGCCTGCCGCGCGGGCTGATGGGCGCGCCGGTCGACCTCAAGACCTGGGCAGCGATCGGCCGCAATCCGATGATCCTGCTGCTGCTGCTGATCACGACGCTGCAGATGTCCGGCCAGTTCGTGGTGTTCACCTATATGGGTCCGTTGCTGGCGCGGTTGACGGGAGCAGGCCCGGACCCGATCGCCCTGGTGTTTGCGACCTACGGCGTGTGCGGCGTGATCGGCACGGTGATCGCGACCCGCATCGTCGATTCCTGGGGGGCCTGGAAGACGTCCATGCTGTTCACGTCGGTGCTGTTGGCCGGCCTCGGCGGCTGGGCGCTCAGCGCCGGCATCTATCCGTTGATGGCTGTTTCCGTTGCGGTCTGGGGCATTGGATTCGCTTCCACCAATTCGATGCAGCAGGTGAGGCTTGTCGGTGCCGCACCTATGCTGGCGTCGGCCTCGGTGTCGCTCAACACTTCAGTGCTCTACATCGGGCAGGCCATCGGCTCGGCGACCGGCGGCTTTCTCTATGCGCGCGATCTGCTCCACGCCTCGGGCTATGTCGCCACCGCCTTCGTCGCGCTGGCGGTGGTGACGGTGATTCTGACCAAACCGAGGAAGGCCTAGCGGGGACGGAGCGGCCGGTTATTGGTTTGCGTAGGGCGTGCTGGCGATCCTGGTCAGCGCCGGGGTTGCCGCCATCTTGACCAGCACATCCTTGACCGGATGCTCGGTCCAGGCTTGCGTTACGTAATCGCGATGGGTGACGCCGTCAGGCGTCTGCACGAACACGACGCTGCCGGGACGCAGCGGCTCGTCCATGCTCTCGGTAAACGTGATGCCCCGGTCACGGAGCATTTGCATCAGCTCCAGATCATGCCGCTTGGTGTAACGGGTGTACGAGCTGACGAAGAAGCCGGTCCGGTTTTTCTCGATCCAGGACGCGAACTTGTCGAGCTCGCCATAGACGGCGTCGAGCAGGAACACGCCGCGGACGCGATTGGAAAGGCCGCCGACCTCGAGGCTCCAGGCGGTCGGCAGAAAACCGCCGCTATAGCCGACGATCACGATCGGCATGTTCGCGAACGCCTGCGCGGACTTCGGATCGCCGTAGAGACGGGCGAGGTGGCTGGCCGATTCCTCGATAAAGCGCTTGAAGCCACCCGGCTGCCAGAACTTGCCAGCCGAGGAGTCGGCGGCATCGACCGCCATTTGCGGCGCCAGCAGCACGGTGTTGGTGCCGGAATCGGAGATCTGCTGCGGCACCAGTTGCCGGTCGCGGACGTCGCGTTCCAGCGTCGCACCGTTGCCGTGGAAGAACACCACGATCGCGCCGGGCTTCTTGACATCGAACGTCTCGGGGACGTGCACCAGCACGCGGCTGTCGTTGTAGGTCTCGTCCTGCCAATAGACCCGGCCGCTATGGCTGCGGTGGCCCTTGCGATCGCCCTTGGTGATGTTGAGAAACGGCTCTTCCGAGCGCGGATTGGTGCCGAAATAGGGAAAGGCGGATGACTTCATGCTGACCAGCTTGGTCAGTTCTTCGCGTTCGGTGCGGGGCAGGGTCAGCGTGGGCGTCAGCGACGCGACCCTCACCGGCTCGGTACGCACCGTGCGCGGCTCCGCTTGCGGCGCGAGCGCCACCTGGTGCTCGATCTGTGGCAGGCGTTCACTGGCGCTCGGAAAACGGTCGGCGAATTGCGGTGCCGGGACATGGTCGTCGAAAGCGTCAACCGAGGCCCCGGCGGCCTTGGATTTGGCGCCTTCCGTGTTCGCCGCCACTATGCCGGCGTCGGGTGCCTTGCCGCACTGAATGATTACAAAGGAGAGCGGCACGATCAGCGCAGCCAGCGCGACCCAGTGCCATCGGAGCGGCAAGGCGCGGCGGAGCACGGCCGCTGACGCCAGCCGGATGGCCCGATCAATTGCCTGGAATTTCGGATTAGCTCCGACCATCCACCCCAATTCCCCAAGATCCACCATCAACCGGGGTCAAGCTCGCACGCGGTTAGGCGACACTAAGCGTCCGGAAAAACTCCCCACATCCGGAAGCCTGAGGAGACCATTCAATCGTGTCGCGATTGTGGGACCGTCACGTCTTTTCGCAATCCAGTAGTGGCACGGTAGCCGGTCGCGGTACTATAAGACCTATTTTGCACTTCAATTTAAACCCTTGTTAACACTGCTTGAATTGGGGGACGCCAGCCTGCACCATGCGACTCTTGGCTGGGGCGCTTGAAGGTACGGTCCAAGATGGCGGCATCAGAAACGGGAACCCCGGCTTGGCCCGGCTCGCTCTCCAGCAGCGGCTCCACCGTTTCGGTTCTGGTGGCGGTTGCAATCGTCGTTGCCGACATGGTTGGCGTCGGCGTCTTCACCAGCCTCGGCTTTCAGGTCAACGATATCCCCTCCGGCTTTTCGATCCTGTTGCTGTGGGCCGTCGGTGGCATCGTCGCGTTGTGCGGCGTGTTTTCCTACGGCGAGCTCGGCGCAATGTTTCCGCGCTCGAGCGGCGAGTACAATTTGCTCGGCCGGGCCTATCATCCGGCCTTCGGCTTTGTCGCGGGCTGGGTGTCGGCAACCGTCGGCTTCGCCGCGCCGGTTGCGCTGGCCGCCATGGCATTCGGTGAGTATGGCAAGTCGGTGCTGCCTGATGCGCCGCCGCTGATGCTCGCGGTCGGCGTGGTCTGGCTGGTGTCGCTGGTGCAACTCGCCGGCATCCGGCATTCGTCAACCTTTCAGCTCATCGCCACCATCCTGAAGGTGGTGCTGATCGTGGCCTTCCTGGTCTGCGGCTTCGTGATCGGCACGGCGCAGCCGATATCCTTTGCGCCTTCAGCTTCAGACTTCACCCACATCATCAGCGCACCGTTCGCGATCAGCCTTGTGTTCGTAATGTATTCGTTCTCGGGGTGGAACGCGGCGACCTACATCATCGGCGAGGTGAGATTGCCCGAACGCAACGTGCCGCGAGCGATGCTGATCGGAACGCTGATCGTGCTGGTGTTGTATGTCGCACTCAACGCGGTGTTCCTGCACACCGCGCCGATCGACAAGCTGGCGGGCCAGCTCGACGTCGCCCGCATTTCCGGCAGCTACATTTTCGGCGAGCTCGGCGGCCGCATCGTCGGCGCGATGATCTGTGTCGGGCTGATCTCCTCGATCAGCGCGATGATGTGGATCGGGCCGCGCGTCATGATGACGATGGGCGAGGACCTTCCGGTGCTGCGGACGTTTGCCCGAAGGTCGACCGGCGGCGCGCCGGCCCATGCCATTCTGTTTCAGCTCACGGTCGCAAGCCTGATGCTGTTTACGCGCAGCTTCGAGGCCGTGCTCGACTTCATCCAGTTCGCGCTTCTGTTCTGCTCGTTCTTCACCGTGCTCGGGGTGATCAAGCTGCGCATCACGCATCCGGATATGCCGCGGCCGTACCGCGCCTGGGGATACCCGCTAACCCCTGTGGTTTTCCTGCTCGTGACCGGATTCATGATGTACTACCTTTTGACCGAACGTCCCTTGCAGTCGCTGCTGGGTCTTTTGATCATGTTTTCGGGGTTGTTGATTTACGCCGTCTTCCGCAAGCGCGAAGATCATGTCCCTGCGGCCGCGTCTCCGAGTCGGGAATGAATATGCTGCATTCCCTGAGAATGGTGACGCTTGCTGCGCTGATGCTGCTGGCGGCCGCGGCTACCGTTCATGCCCAAACCGCAACGGCCGATGACACCGCAAAATTCCTGGCGGGCATGATGCCGTCGGCGGCTTCGCCACTTGTGCCACTCACCAACGATCCGGCCTGGCAGCGTCACGCCAAATTCTTCGACACCGCATTCGGGCAACTCGAGCAGCGCCAGCTGTCACGGATCCGCGCCTGGGCCGATACCAATCTGGCGGCGCCGAAGCCGACCATGTTCTACATGTTCTCGGGTCCTGACTTTCTCTATGCCAATGCCTTTCACTCGAAGGCTTCGACCTACGTGCTGAGCGCGCTCGAGCCGGTCGGTTCGGTTCCCGACCTGACGAGACTGCCGCGCGGCGGCATGGTGTCGGCGCTCTACAACGTCGAGCGCTCGCTCGGTTCGATCCTGAGCTTCAGCTTCTTCATCACCAAGGACATGAAGACCGATCTGCAGGCCGGCCAGATCAGCGGCACGTTGCCGATCCTCTACGTATTCCTGGCGCGTTCGGGCATGACGGTGAAGAGCGTGGGCCCGATCTCGCTGGACAACACGGGCGCGGCGCATTTCGCCGGCGAAAATCCGGGGCCGAATGCCGTTCGCGGCGTGCGCATCGTCTTCACCGGCAGCGACGGTCAGGAGAAGACGCTCTATTACTTCTCGACCGATCTTTCCAATTCCGGCGTGAAGGCGAGCGGCTTCCTGAAATTCTGCGCGACGCTGGCGCCTGGCAACAGCCTGCTCAAGAGCGCGTCCTATCTCCTGCATTCCGGCAACTTCACCACCGTGCGCAACTTCCTGCTCAACAACAGCGCCACCATCATCCAGGATGATTCAGGAATTCCGCTGGCCTATTACAGCACGAAGAAGTGGCGCCTTTTTCCGTTCGGCCGCTACCTCGGGCCAATCGACAAATTCCCGCAACATTATCAGCCGTCCTATGCCGAATTGTTCCGGCGCGCGCAGCCGATCGATTTCGGGATCGGCTACCGATGGCGCACGCCTGAAACGAATGTGCTGCTGTCGGTGAGATTGCCTGACGATGGATCGCCCGCCATCGATGCCACATCGTCGGCGGAGGCAGCGCCGCCACCGCCGCGGCCGCGCAGGCTGCGACCGCCGGCGGATATCGGGCCGCAGCCGGGAGGCGGATTTTTCTTCTGGCGCTGAGCGATGGAGCTCCGCCTCCACCGTAAGCGCCGCATTCACGGCGCGTTGACGCCGCGCCAGCGTCCGTAGCGCCACGGCAGATACCACCGCGCTCCCGGTGGCGCCGTGAGCGGCACATTGTCGATGCCCGATGTTCCCCAGGGGTGGCAGCGCAACAGCCGCGCCAGCGTCATCCATCCGCCGCCCCACAAGCCGAAGCGCTCGATCGCTTCATCGCCATACACTGAGCATGTCGGCAGATGCCGGCAGTTATAGCCGACCAGCGGTGACAGCGTGTGCCGGTAGATCCAAATCAGCGCGCGTCCCGCGTTGCGCGGCAGACGACGGGTCATGCTGGCATAGTCTATGCATCGTTTTTGCGGTGATGATGAATGATCTGCAGGCGCCATGTTGAACTATGTACGTAGTTTTGCGGGAGTTCCCAAGCTAGGAACTCAACACATGCAGATATTTACGCCACAGTTCAGAATTATCGCACTGCAAAGCGGGGGAGCAAGCCAAGGTATTATGGACGACACAGGTCAGCACAGTTACCGTTTTGATACGGATCGATGACAGAATCATCTTGCGCTAAACCGGAGCCGTTACCGCTCATCGTAGTCGGGGCTTGGGGGAAGGAACCAAATTGAGGTTTGTGACGTCGCTCAAATTTCGCGGCTTGGCGCTTCTCGGCGCCACCGCCTTCTGTCTCGCATTGCCCGGCGCGATCACGACGCCCGGGAATTCGGCCCACGCCGGCGGCACGCTCGAAGAACGCAAGCAGCCGATGCATTTCAGGTGGAATGCATGCCAGCCGGATTGCAAGGGCTGGGTCTCAGCCGTCGGCATTGTCACGGCCGATAGCCCCAGGCAGTTCGACGAATTCGCCAAAGGCCGCCAGCTTGCTGGCGCGACCATCGTGCTGGATTCCAGCGGCGGCTCGGTCAACGATTCCATCGCGCTTGGCCGCCGGTTCCGCAGCCTCGGTGCGCTGACCACGGTCGGCGCCACCGTGCGCACGAAAACCCCTCTAGGGGAACGTGTCAGCGTGACGCCCGAAGCCTATTGCGAGTCGATGTGTGTGTTCCTGCTGCTCGCCGGCAAGACCCGTTACGTGCCACCGGTCGCGCATGTCCGCGTGCACCAGATCTGGATGGGCGACCGCGCCGACGATGCCAAGGCTGCAAGCTACAGCGCGCAGGATCTGATGATCGTGCAACGCGACATCGGCCGCCTCACGAAATACACCTTCGAGATGGGCGGAACGGGCGATCTCTTGTCGCTCGCACTGAGCGTGCCGCCGTGGGAAGATCTGCACGAATTATCGCGCGGTGAATTGCGCCTGGCGAATCTGGTCACGACCGATTCGCCTGCCGACGTGTTCCCGCAGGACAATGCGTCGGTGCCGATGGCCGAGGCGAAGCCGTCCAAGCCGCAGGATCGCTTCCTCAGCTCCGCCATGGAGGGCGAGGCGCAGCCACAGCCGGGCAAGTCGACCAAGACCGCCGAAGCCGCGGCTCCGACCGGCGGCAATGCGACCACGCCGGCACAGCCGGCCCAGCCGCAACCTCAGCAGTAAGCTGCATCGGCAGAACCGGGCTGCGGTGTCATCATCTGCCTTGTGCGCGATTGCGCACCGGAGCGGATGATCCAGTACGCCGCAGCCGCCGTGATAATTCGAGAGTTCCCGGCGTACTGGATGCCCGCCTTCGCGGGTATGACAGGATTGGGCTGAGCCGGGACCTACGCTTACGCCTGCGCCGTCTGCCTGCTCCGGGCTTCGATCTGGCCGATAGCGTCGACCACGGCGTCGAAGGTCAGCATGGTCGAGGCATGGCGGGCCTTGTAGTCGCGCACCGGTTCAAGCAGGGCAATGTCAGCCCATTTGCCCTGCGGTGGACTGCCGTTTTCCTTCAGCATCTTGCGCACGGTTTCTCGCAATTCACGTAACTCGCTGGCCGTCGAGCCGACCACATGGCTTGCCATGATCGAGGAGGAGGCCTGTCCCAGCGCGCAGGCCTTCACGTCATGCGCGAAATCGGTGACCACGGGCCCGTCCATCTTGAGGTCGACCTTGACGGTCGAGCCGCACAGCTTGGAGTGGGCGGTGGCGCTGGCGTGGGGGTCGGGCAGGCGGCCGAGGCGGGGGATATTGCCCGCCAGTTCGATGATCCGCTTGTTGTAGATGTCATTCAGCATGTGAATCGGTGTCCCGGGCAGCGGTCCGCGCGCCCTTGGCGGCTGGGTTTCATCGTCCTATATATGGACAGGAACGGCGGAAAAACAGCCTGGCCGTTTGCCGAAGGCGAACCGGCGAGCGAACCGGTTCGCCTATAATGTGTTGTGGATGGGACTCAGGCGCCCGGCGGCGAACCGCCCCGTCTGCCCGGTGACACTCCGGTCCTTCGGGCCGGTCGAACGGAGAAGACATGGACGCATTGATCAAATCCCTCCGCCCCGCCAAGCCTTCCGAAGTAAAGCCTTCTGAGGTCAAGCCTTCCGAAGTCAAGTCGCCCGATGTTGCGCCGGATACCCGCCCGGCCGAGCTGGATCCGGCCGAGTTCCTGGCTGCCGCTGTCCGTGCCGATCTGCCGCGCCCCTCGCGCGCGGAGGCGGAGCACGCCGTGCAAACGCTGCTCAGCTATATCGGCGAGAACCCCGGCCGCGAGGGCCTCCTCGATACGCCGCGCCGAGTGGTCGAAGCCTTCGACGAACTTTATCAGGGCTACCACCAGTGCCCGGCCGAAGTACTGGACCGCACCTTCGGCGAAACCGCGGGCTATGACGATTTCGTCCTCGTTCGCGACATCGAATTCACCTCGCAATGCGAGCATCACATGATGCCGTTCTACGGCAAGGCGCATATCGCCTATACGCCGGTGGAGCGGGTGGTGGGCTTGTCCAAGCTGGCGCGGCTCACCGACATCTTCGCCCGCCGCCTGCAGACCCAGGAGCATCTGACGGCCCAGATCGCAGCGGCCATCGACGAGGTGTTAAAGCCCCGCGGTGTGGCCGTGCTGATCGAGGCCGAGCATACCTGCATGTCGGTCCGCGGCGTCGCCAAGCATGGCGCGATGACCTTCACCAGCCGCTTTACCGGCATGTTCCGCGATAATCCGGCGGAGCAGCAGCGCTTCCTGACCCTGGTGCGAGGCCCGAACCGGTAGCCTCGCCGAAATTTCTCCGCGAGGCTCTGTCGTGTCCACATCCGCAACGACCAATGACCGCGAGGAAGGGCTGGCCTTCCGGCCCAAATTCGACGCGTCCGGTCTCGTCACCTGCGTGGCGACCGATGCTGCGACCGGCGACGTGCTGATGGTCGCCCATATGAACGATGAAGCGTTGCGCAAGACGATCGAGAGCGGCGAGGCCTGGTACTTCAGCCGCTCCCGCAACGCGTTATGGCGAAAAGGTGAGAGCTCGGGTCAGACCCAGCGCGTGGTCGAGATGCGGATGGATTGCGATCAGGATGCGATCTGGATCCGCGTCGAACAGCACGGTGCTGCGTGCCACACCGGCCGGCACTCCTGTTTCTATCGAAAGATCGAGGCGGCCGATGGCGGCACACGGGTCTCGTTTGTGGATGCCGAAAGGCAGTTCGATCCGGAGAAGGTGTATCGGAAATGATTCCGTCGTTCCGGGGCGGCCCGCAGGGCTCTGGTGCGCACTTGCGCACCAGAGAATCTCGCGATTCCGGGTTCAGCCTGCGGCTGCCCCGGAATGACGTCGTGGGGCCTTTAACGCGCTCTTAACCATAATTGCGGCAGTCTCGGCCTCATTAGGCACTGATTGCCAGTGCCTTGAGAGCACCGCGCGGGGTTCGCGAGGAGCGGGGCACCAGAGACATGGCGGTCGACACAACAAGCGCCACGGCTGCGGCAGGTGTCGATCCCACGCGCGCGAAGATCGCAGGCTCCATCAGGCAGGCTGCCTCGACCACCGGCGCCAGCTTCGAATATCTGCTCGCCACCGCGAAGATGGAATCCAATTTCAATCCGAAGGCCGCCGCCACGACCTCGTCGGCGCGCGGGCTGTTTCAGTTCATCGACCAGACCTGGCTCGGAACGGTGAAGGAGGCGGGGCCCCATCTCGGGTACGGAAAATATGCCGACGCCATCACCCGGGATTCCGACGGCCGCTATTCGGTCAGCGATCCCACCGCGCGCGGCGCGATCATGCGGCTGCGCGACGATCCGGATGCGGCCTCGTCGATGGCGGCGGTGCTGACCCAATCCAACAGTTTCAAGCTGACCGGCAAGATCGGCCGCCGCCCGACCGACGCTGAACTCTATATGGCGCATTTCATGGGCGTCGGCGGCGCCGGCAAGCTGATCCAGAACGCCGAAGACAATCCGAACGTATCAGCCGCGCGGATGTTTCCGAACGCCGCCGCGGCCAACCAGTCGATCTTCTATGATCGATCCGGGCGGGAGCGGAGCGTCTCCCAGGTCTATTCGATGCTGAGCACGCGCTATGCCGCCGCCGCGAATTCACAGGTGACGCGCACGGCGATGGCGGCTGCGGGCGAACTGCCAAGACGTGTTACCGTCGCGAGCGCAACGCCGGCGGCGAGCGTGATCGACAATGCCGCCTATCTCTCGAGCTTTCCGGATCAGCGTGCCGTGACGCCGGTGGTGGCAATGGCGCAGACCGCCTCCGTGCCGCCGGAGCCGATCTTCCGCTCGCTGTTCCAGGCCGGCGAGCGCACGCAGCCGATCTCGCCGACGGTTCAGGAATTGTGGGGCAAGATCGCCTCCGCGACTCCGGAGGTCCGCGCGCCCGGAAGGCTCGACCTCTTCAGCGACCGCAGCGGCACGTTCGGTAGCTGAACGTATAGCGGCATGCTCGGCCGTTGCCCCTCATGGTGAGGAGCCGCATCAGCGGCGTCTCGAACCATGTGGCCCCGGTTGGGCCTTCATCCTTCGAGCTCCTTCGGAATAAGCGCAAGCGCGCTTATTCCTGAGATGAGGAGTGAGAAGCTCCGTCCTCCCACCCTTAACAAAACGTCAATAAAACCAGCCGTTTATAGTGAACCCTTTGTTAAGCGTCATGGTTTATTTTTTCTAATAGTGGCACCGCGTCACGGTGTCGTTTCAGGTTGCGTAAGCCAGGACCATGATCGTTCGGCAGTTCATCAGTTGGATTCGTACCGCTTCGGCAGGCGAGCGGGCAGAGGCGACCCGGGCGTTGGCGCGGGCCTGGTTGATTTCAGATCTATCGGAAGACGATCGCATCGCCGCCGAAGGCGCGCTGCTGATGCTGCTCGACGATCCATCGCCGCTGGTTCGCCAGGCGATGTCGGAAGTCTTCGCGCACAGTTCGGACGCGCCGGCCGCGATCGTGCAGGCGCTCGCGCTCGACCAGCCCACGATCGCGCTTCCCGTGCTCGAACATTCGCCGCTTCTGATCGATGCCGACCTCGTCGACATCGTCGCGACCGGCAATAGCGACATGCAATGCGCCATCGCGCGCCGCATCAATCTGCCGCCCTCGGTCTCCGCCGCGATCGCCGAAGTTGGTTCAGCCGCCGCAGCGCTTGAACTGATCGAAAACGCCTACGCCGAGCTGGCGCCATTCTCCTGGGACCGCATCGTCGAACGTCACGGCCATCTCGCCGCGATCAGGGAAGCGATGCTGGTACTCGAAGGCCTGCCGGCCGCCACCCGTGCGGCCTTGGTCGCCAAGCTCTCCGAGACGCTGGCGCAATTCGTCGTCGCCCGCAACTGGCTCAGCGCCGACCGGGCAGGGCGGCTGGCGAGCGAAGCGCGCGAGCGCTCGACCATCAACATCGCGGCGCGCACGCGCGGCGACGACATGAAAGGCCTGGTTCGGCACCTGCGCGCCACCGGGCAATTGACCGCAGGCCTGATCCTGCGCGCGCTGTTGTCGGGCAATCTCGAATTGTTCGATGCCGCGCTTGCCGAACTGGCCGACCTGCCGCTGGCGCGGGTGACGGCGCTCCTGCACGAGCGCGGCGGCGGCAGCCTGCAGGCGCTTCTGATCCGCGCGGGCCTTCCGGAATCCACCTTCGCGGCGTTTCGTGTGGCGCTCGAGGCCTGTCGCGAAACCGGCTACGTCGATACGCTGGGTGGAGCCGCGCGGCTGCGCCGCCGCATGGTCGAGCGCGTGCTGACCCATTGCGCGACCGACCACGAGGCCGCCGAGCCGTTACTCATCCTGCTTCGGCGCTTCGCAACCGAATCCGCGCGCGAGGAAGCCCGCGCATTCTGCGAGGAACTGGTCGCCGACGAAGCCTTCGTGCCTGCCGTGCGCGATCTGATCGCAGCGTAAAGTTCGAGATTTTGTAGCGTGTGCAAAAGCGAAGCGTGCCCACCATCCTTCCGCATATGGTGCGCGAGCGTTGGTGGGCACGGCGCTGTCGCGCATTTTGCCCACCCGACGAGCTCCTCGCAATGACGGTGAGACTACTCCGCCGGCACGATGCTCGGCGCCAGGATCGCTTCGAGGTGCTCGGGGCGGTCGCGGTTTACCTTGAGCAGGAATTCGTCGGTGACGCCGCGCAGCTGTTTGCTCAGTTTGCTCGCCATCACGGCAGTATCGAGCTTGGTGCGTTCGCGCGCGATCGCCTGGATGGCGTTGATGTGGTGGGTGATCAGGTCAACCGGAACCTGGTCGAGGTCGGGCGCATGCTCGATGATGCGGCACAGGCTTTCGGCGGCGGCGCCTGCGGACGGAAAGCCGAACGTCGCGGCATCGCCCTTGATGTCGTGGGCAGCCCGAAACAGCTCTTCGCGGTTGTCGGTGGTAAATCCGTCGCGGAGCACGGCCGCATGTGCGGCCGAGAGCCGGTCCGCCTCGATCGTCATCCAGTTCTTGAATTCGCCGGATAATTCTGCAAGCGCCTTTTCTGCGCGTCCGACGGGATCGTCGAGGTCGGATTCGGGAACGCGCAGCAGCACCTTGCGCAGCGGATTGGGCTGCGTGATCACGTGATGATCGGCAAACGACTTGACCTGCAGCGTCGCGGGCTTCTCTTTCGCCATGATGATATCTCCGGATGCGCTCAGATGCCCGACCGCGCCTTGTCGAGCAGCGACGGCTGCTGCAGCACTTCCATCTCGCCGCCGACGCGGCGTTCGGGGCCGATATAGGCATTGTTGGTGTTGCGCCGGCGGTCCGGACCGAAATAGGTCTTGGTCTTGATGAAAGGGCGGGGATTGGCGACGACGTTGAGGATCCGCTGGTAAAGCCCCTTGGCCGAGATCGGCTTGGCCAGGAACTCGGTGACGCCGGCGTCGCGCGCAACCGTCACGCGCCGCTTCTCCGAATGCCCGGTCAGCATGATGATTGGCGCGTAGGGGTTGCCCTTGGATTCCGGCTGGCGGATCATCTGAGCGAGCTCGAGGCCGTCGAAGATCGGCATCGCCCAGTCGGTGATGACGATGTCGGGCACGTAATGGCTGTACATTTCAAGCGCGGTGGCGCCGTCTTCGGCCTCATAGACCTCGCGCGCGCCGAACGAATGCAGCAGCGTCCGCAGGATACGGCGCATATGCGGATTGTCGTCGCAAATCAGAAATCGCAGCTTGTTGAAGTCGATGCGATACATGGTCCGGCCCGGCCAAGCTAAACGGTATACTGCCGTTAACCATATCGCGGCGCCCGTTAAGGAATGGTTGCAAAACCGGCTCCTGAACGCGTCGTCGCTTGCGAAAGCGACGGGGTCAGTACCCGAACTGCTCGCGCAGGATGCGTTCCTCGAGGCTGTGGCCAGGATCGAACAGCATCCGCATCGAGATCGTCTTGTCGGACAGCACCTCGACGCGGCGGACGTCGCGCACGTCGTCATGGTCGGCGGCGGCCGCGACCGGACGCTTTTCGCCTTCGAGCACCTCGATCACGACGAAGGCCGAGTTGGGCAGCAGGGCGCCGCGCCAGCGCCGCGGCCGGAACGCACTGATCGGCGTCAGCGCCAGCAGCGCGGCGTTGATCGGCAGGATCGGTCCCTGCGCCGAGAGGTTATAGGCGGTGGAGCCGGCCGGCGTCGCCACCAGGATGCCGTCGGCGATCAGTTCGGGCATGCGCTCGTGTTCGTCGATCAGGATGCGCAAATGCGCGGCCTGGTTGGTCTGGCGGAACAGCGCGACCTCGTTGATGGCGTGATGCAGATGCACGGCGCCATGCACGTCGGTCGCGCGCATCAGGAGCGGATTGATCAGGGATTCTCGCGCGGCCGCCAACCGCGTATGGAGGTCGTGGGTGGTGAATTCGTTCATCAGGAAGCCGACGGTGCCACGATGCATGCCGTAGATCGGCTTTCCCGTGCGCATGTGGGCGTGCAGCGTCTGCAGCATCAGGCCATCGCCGCCGAGCGCCACCACGACGTCGGCGTCGGCGGCGTCGTGATTGCCGTAAAGTTTGGTGAGCTGCGCCAGCGCGGTCTGTGCCTCGGCGACTGCGCTCGCGACAAAGGCGATCCGTTCGTATCGCTTGGGGGTGGCCATCGGACGACGAACTCATGAGTGGCGCCGGATTGCGCCGCGCTCGTCTATACACCTTGGGCAGGCTTGTCGAGATGGTTGGGCCGCTGTTTCGCGCCGGTAACCTAAACCGGTCGTCATCGGGGCGTCATTTTTCCTGCAATGTCCGGATCGGGTCCCATTCCGCGCCGGGCGGGTTTTGGGACAATTCCCGGGCCCGCGCGGCAAACAGCGACGCCGGCCGGTCGATCTCGGCCGAGCGGCCGAAACTCTGCGCGGCGCGCTCGAATTCGCGGGCCCGCCAGTGCGCCAAACCCTCGGCGTAGTTCGCGATCAATGTCGCTTGCGAGGAGGTCAGACCGGCCGAGAGCGCCAGCAATTGGTAGATCTTCAGTGCCCCGGTGCGTCCCTTGACCCTGATGGCGTCAAGCTCGCGCCAGGCAAAGGCCTCGCCGGCCAGCGCCACCGTTGTCTCGGACGCGATGACGGTGGTGCCGTAAAACTTGTTGGCGCCCTCCAGCCGTGACGCCAGGTTCACCGCGTCGCTCATCACGGAGTAGTTGAAGCGCCGCTGCGATCCGAAATTGCCGACCAGCGCTTCGCCGGAATTGATGCCGATCCGCTGCGCCAGCTTGTACTCCTGGAACATGGGCGAAGAAGCGTTGAGTTCGGCCAGTTGCGTGCAGCAATCCAGCGCGGCGTGCGCCGCATTGGCGGCATGATCGGGATCGTCGGCCGGTGCGCCGAACACCGCGACGATGGAATCCCCGATATATTTGTCGACATATCCGCCATGGCGCTCGATCACGTCCGTCATCGCCGAAAGGTATTCGTTCATCAGCTCCATCAGGCCGTCCGGCGACATCTTTTCCGCGATCAGCGAAAATCCTTCGATGTCGGAGAAGAACACCGTCACGTTGCGGGTTTCGCCGCCGAGCTCAGGCAATTTGCTCGACGACAGCATGCGGTTGATGACGTGCGGGGCGAGATAGAGCGCAAAGCTCTTCTGCAGCAGGCGGCGGTCCTTGTCGGCGACGACGAAGCGGAAGCCGATCGTGGCGGCAAGGGCGATCAGGCTGGCCAGCAACGGCTCGACGATCGGAAGTGCCAGCGCGTGGTTGAAGGCTATGGTCGCGCCGGCTACGCCAAGCACGGTCATGGCCGTCCAGGCAGCGAATGCGATAACGGGCCGGAACAGCCAGGCGGCGGCCGCGGCGAGCGCCGCAATGAAGGCCGCGATCAGCAAGCGGGAAAGCGGTCCGGGTTCGACCACGCCATTGCGCGCGATCAGGTTGTTGACGGCGGTGGCATGGATATAGACGCCCGCGATCGTGCTTTTCTTGAAGCCCGCGGTAACCGGCGTACTCTCAGCCGTGCAGCGCGGGGCACGCGCGCCTTCGATGCCGGTCGCAAAACGCTTGGACGTTTGCTGGCGATCCTCGATATCGAGCACGCTGCCGAAGATGACGACTTTGCCGGCAAACCAGCGCCGGAAATAGTCCTCGTCGTTCTTGACCGCACAGGCGCGCAAATCGGCAAACGAGAAGGTCGGAATGTCGTCGGCACCGCCCTCGAAATTCAGCGTCATCGTGTTCGGCACGCGGCCGGGAACCCGATAGCCGGCAAGCGTCAGCCTGCCGCGCTCGTCGAATTCGGGTGCGGCGCCGAGCGCCCGCGAGGCAAGCTCGACCGCCATCGATGGCACCCTCGTCCCATTGACCGTGAAGCTCAGCGGCAGGCGCCGCAGGATATCGTCACTATCGATATGGACGTTGAGCGGGCGGATGTTCAGTTGCTGGCGGACCGCGACGCGCTGTCCCGGCGACGGCCGGACCGGCTGGTTGCCGCCCAGGATTTCGCCGAGCACCACCTTCCGGTTCGCCGCAGCCCCAGCAAGTGCGCGAAGAAAGTCGCGGTCAAATCCGCGAACTTTCTCTCCCAGCATGCCGTCGCCGAATGGAATCTCCGACTGCTCGATCGACGCCGGGATCACGATGTCGAAGCCGGCTACCTTGGCGCCGCCTTCCAGCGTCGCCGACAGCACGCGGCCGATCTCCCCGGTCCAGGTCAGCATCGGCGCGCCCCTGAACGGTGGAGTGCGCAGGCTCTCCTCGTCCATCGCGACGACGACCGCCGGCGAAGCGGCGGGATCCTGCCTTCGGCCGAACACCTCCCAGCGCAAGGCGGTGAGAATATCGAGGGACAGTCCGCGGATCGGCCGGGCGGCGGGAGACACCGAGGCTGCAGCGCACACCAGCGCGATGGCGGCGATTGCGATCCTATCGCGCGTGCTGCGCCTTATTCTCAAGCGGGATGGCCCGGCACGCCTATTCCAGCCGTAGCAACCGGCCGACGATCGGTGTCGCGCCGGGTTGTGCCTGCTCGTCGACCCGGAATACGATTTGCGATGACTTGAAGCTGGCGGCGTAGAGGCCGCCGGGAGCCAGCGCAACGTTCTCGGCGGCGAAATCGAAGAACCGCCCCTTGAGCTGGGTGCCGCCCAGGTCGATCTGCTGACGCTCGCCCGCCACGTCCAGGCGTCGAATGATCAGCTTGCCGCGTCCCTTGGCCTCCACCAGCGGTGAGGCGCCGTAAAGGATCAGCTGCGGCTTCGGCAGGGAAGCGGCCTTGTTGTCGACGCTGCGCAACACGGTGGCGGCGACGCCGCTGGTCTCCCGTGTGGTCACGTTGGTTTGGTTGGAATCGCAATTGGTCTTCTCGGCCTTGACCTCGGCGAGGTGGACGGCGCTCTCCTCGGTGCCGACGACGACTGTCCCGGTCCCGCTGATGGTCTCGCGCCGGCATGACTTCAGGTAGCTGAGAACGATGGAGCCGCCATCGCCGATCTTGATGACCGCTTTGGGAGTCACGTAGTCCATGAATTCGGCGCCGGTGACCTTGCCCTGAACGTCTTCGACCACGGCGGCCGGCGAATCTGCGGCCACCGGAGAAGCCAGCGCCAGCAGGCCGAGACAGACAGCAATCGAACGTTTCATTCTAAGGACCCCATAAAAAGCGCAGGTTCGTTAGTCGCGCCAGCGCCCGAATGGTTTCATGGATGGATCAAAAATATGATTGGCCGGCGACCAGTGGAACCAACGGATATCACCTTTCTCACGCGATACTGTCGGGATTGTGATTTCCGCAGATTTCTTGCCCTTGTGTACCAACAGCGCGTTGTCGCAATGTTCCGGGCTGATTGGCAGGCCCTGACTGATTGCGAGCGCCGGGAGTAGACGGCATGGCTTTTGGCTTGATGGCAACGCGTACCATGCGCCTCGCTGCCGCGATTCTGATCCTGTGCTGCGCGACCGGCGCACGCGCCGAGGAGGTGGGTTCGCCGACCTCGCAGCAGCCCGCCGCCGCGACGCCATCGCCATCTCCCTCGGGCCAGCAGGGCGGAGCAGGGCGGGGCAGCGCCGCAACGCCGTCGCCGCCAGCCGAGCAACATCGCCTGCCGCCGGATTCCACCACCACGCAGACGCTGACGCTGCCCGGCCGCACGCTCAACTTCACCGCCACTGCAGGCTCGATCCGGTTGTTCGACGACAAGGGCGAGCCGCAGGCGGATATCGCCTATACCTCGTATCAGCTTGACGGCGCCGATCGCGTAAGCCGGCCGATAACGTTTCTGTTCAACGGCGGCCCCGGCGCCTCCTCGGCCTGGCTGCAACTGGGCGCCGCCGGGCCGTGGCGACTCCAGATCGGCGGCGATGGCGCGGTATCGTCAGCCACTCCCGATCTGTTGCCCAACGCTGAGACCTGGCTCGACTTCACGGATCTCGTCTTCATCGATCCCGTCGGCACCGGCTACAGCCGCTTCGTCGCGTCCGGCGAGGACGTGCGCAAGCGATTCCTTTCCGTCGATGGCGATGTCAATTCGATTGCGCTCGTGATCCGGCGCTGGCTGGAGAAATACGACCGTCTATCGTCGCCGAAATTCGTCACCGGCGAGAGCTATGGCGGCATTCGCGGGCCGAAGATCGTCCGCAATCTGCAGACGCAGCAGGGCGTTGGCGTGCGCGGGCTGATTCTGGTTTCACCCTTGCTTGATTTCCGTGATTTTTCCGGCTCTAGCCTGCTGCAATACAGTTACACGCTGCCGACCATGGCGGCGGTGGCGCGTGAGGTGAGGGAAGCCGGCAGGACACCGCTGACACGCGCCGATCTCGCCGATGTCGAACGCTACGCGCAGGGTGAATTTCTCACCGACCTCATCAAGGGGCAGGCGGACACTCAAGCCGCCACGCGGCTCGCGGACAAAGTGGCGGCGCTGACCGGCATCGATCAGGCCGTGAGCCGCCGGCTCGCGGGTCGTTTCGAAATCGGCGAATTCCGCAGGGAATTCGACCGCCGCAACGGCAGGGTAACCGGGCGCTACGACGCCTCGGTCATGGGCTTCGATCCCTATCCTGATTCGAATTCAGCGCATTTCGGCGATCCATCCGGCGATTCGCTGATGGCGCCATTGACCAGTGCCGCGGTCGAACTCACTACCCGCAAACTCAACTGGCGGCCGGATGGTTCGTACCAGCTACTGAGCGAGAGCGTGAACCGTTCGTGGGATTTTGGCCGCGGGCCGGCCGAATCGATTTCACAGCTACGCCAGATTCTCGCGCTCGACCCGAAGATGAAACTGCTGGTTGGTCACGGAATGTTCGATCTCGCGACGCCCTATTTCGCGTCCAAGGTCCTTCTCGACCAGTTGCCGGCCTATGCCAGCCCCGATCGCGTCAAGCTCGTCGTCTATCCTGGCGGCCACATGTTCTACTCGCGCGAAAGTGCGCGGAAGGCGTTCCGGGCGGAAGTTGAGGCGGTGATGAAGTAGTCAAAAGAAACCGGCGCGGTCGTGTGGCCGCGCCGTTGTCGTTCGTCATTGCGAGCGAAGCGAAGCAATCCATGTCGCAACATAACAGATGGATGGATTGCTTCGTCGCTTTCGCTCCTCGCAATGACGCGGAAAGTTTACGGCCTCAATAGACCAATCCCGTTCCCGGCGGCTTTTCGAGTGCCGCGGCGAGCGAGCGATATTCCTCGCTTGTCGTGCCCGCGAGCTGAGCGATCCGGTTCAGGTGATATTGCGCCTGATCGCGGTTGCCCTGTTCGACCTGCCACAGGCCGTAATACTGCCAGGTCTTGACGTGGTTCGGATCGGCCTTGAGCGCGCGCTCATACCAGATCTGCGAGACCTTGTAGTCGCCGAGCTTGCGATAGGAATAGCCGATCAGGTTGGCGACGGCGGCCGAGTCGTCGCGCCCGAGCGCTTTGAGCTGCTCGATCGCCGACGCATATTCGTGGCGGTCGTAGATCGCGGCATAGGCGGCACGATAGCCGTCGGCGAATGCGGTCTGCTCGCTGCCCGGGCGGGCTTCGCTGGATTTCTTCTTCTTCGGTGGCGGCGGCGGATCATTGTCGGGCGCTGCGTAGGCCACGCTAACGACAGGAGCTGCCGCAAGCGTGAGCGACAACATCACAAGAGTCAAAAGCCTGATCGCTAACTTATTCATGCATATCTCCTGATGGCCGGTTCGGCGATCCTATACCGAAGCCCGTTGAGTTGAACCCCCGGCGGCCGAGAACATTCCCCGCGCCGCTACCGCGATTCCGCCGATATTCGTCGACGGTTCGTCGCCAACCGACATGACGAAGATGTCATTCAGATGAACGGAATAGAAAAGTTCGATTCAGGACGGGTTCAGTGCGCCGCCGCTAGCGTCGTCTGCATGATCGGCGAGCCCGGCTTTCGACCGGAAAATGCCCGCGGGTCCCCATGGAAGAGGAGACAACCATGCTCAAGACCGTTTCCGCAGCGCTCGTTGCCGTTTCCGTTCTCGCCGTACCTGCACTTGCCGGCACGCCGGGCAAGACCGCGCAGGCGCCGGTGAACAAGACCACGCAGGCTCCGGCCAACAAGGCCGCAGAGGCGCCCGCCATCAAGCAGGAGCAGGGCAAGACCAAGGCGCTGAATGCAAATGCAAAGATGGGCCGCCATCACAAGCACTACCGGCACCATCGCCAACACAAGCAGATGGGCATGCTGAAGACGAATGCGAAGCCGCACGTCGCGACCAAGCACGCGGCGCCCGCCGCAAAACGTAGCTGAATCTAATTCGCCGGCGCGCGTTTCGCCCCCCATTGCCCCGCGCCTGCGAATGTCAGGCCAGCCCACGCGCCATTTGCTTCGCTAATGGCCGTGGGCTGGCGCATGCTCAACTTTTCGAGAGCGACGGCAGTTGATAACCGAGTTGCGAATTCCATTCCGCCGCGAGGCGGTCTAAGAGACGGCGGACGGGCAGGGGATGAGTTCGCTTGGGGCGTTTGGTCAAAATTACGGCGACGGTGTTGCTGCCGATCATGCTTTCGGCATGTGCTGCCAGCGATGACACCAAGCCGATCACCTTTACCGAGGATCGCGGCGTCTCCACCCAACCCTTCCCAAAAAATTATCGCGCCGAAGTACTGGCGTTTCTGAAGACCTATCTCAACGATCCGGTCGGCGTGCGCGACGCCGGGATGGCCGAGCCGGTCGAGCGCGTGATCGGCGGACGGCTGCGCTATGTCGCCTGTCTCCGGTTCTCGCCGCGCGAATCCGACGGCAGTTATCGCGCGCCGCGCGAACATGCTATCCTCTTTGTCGACGGCCGGCTCGATCGCATCCTCGAAAATGCTGTCGAGCCCTGCGCCGGGCTGGCCTACGCGCCATTTCCGGATCTGGAGAAAATGACCCGTTAGGTCTTACGCGTGTTGCCGTAAGACGGAGAATGACTGGGTCGGCCAGCTTGGGTGTTGGACGAATTTTCCACACGAGAGTGTGATCGCCTCCACCCATCTATCGTATGCGATTAAGTCGTAAGCATTGACATCCCGGCCGATGAGCCATTTAAATCGTATACGATCTTATCGTATAGGATAAACTCGGAGTGAGATCCATGTCCCCGCACATCAATCCCGACCGGCGCCGCTTGCTCGCCGCCGCAGCCCTGGCGGCCATACCATTCGCCACGAGCGGCGCTGTCCTTGCGCAGTCCGGCGACGCGAAGCCCGCGGCGGGTGCGATCAGGCCGGGGACTCACACCTCGTTTGCCGCGCTGAAACAGATCGAGGCCGGCGTTCTCAGCGTCGGTTACGCCGAAGCCGGATCCGCCGACGGTCCCTCCGTGATTCTCCTGCACGGCTGGCCCTATGACATCTACGCCTTCGTCGACGTGGTGCCGCTGCTGGCATCGGCCGGCTTCCGGGTGATCACACCCTGGCTGCGCGGCTATGGCACGACGCGCTTCCTTTCGGCGGACACGCCGCGAAACGGCCAGCAGGGCGCGCTTGCCACCGATGTCATCGCCCTGATGGATGCGCTGAAGATCGACAAGGCGATCGTGGCCGGTTTCGACTGGGGGGCGCGGACCGCCGACATCGTCGCAGCGATCTGGCCGGAGCGCGTCAAGGCGCTGGTCTCGGTCAGCGGTTATCTGATCGGCAGCCAGCAAGCCAACGCGAAGCCGTTGCCGCCATCGGCCGAGCTGCAATGGTGGTACCAGTACTATTTCGCGACCGAGCGGGGCCGTCTGGGCTACGAGAAGTACCGGCGCGAATTTTCAAAGCTGATCTGGCAGCTCGCCTCGCCGAAGTGGAATTTCGATGACGCCACCTTCGAGCGCAGCGCGGCTTCCTTCGACAACCCGGACCATGTCGCCATCGTTATCCACAACTATCGCTGGCGGCTTGGCCTCGCGCCGGGTGAGGCAAAGTATGACGAGCTGGAAAAGCGGCTCGCCCAGTTTCCTGTCATCACGGTCCCGGCGATCACCCTGGAAGGCGACGCCAACGGCGCGCCGCATCCGGACCCCGAGGTCTATGCCAAGAAGTTTTCCGGCAAATATGCCCACCGCCTCATCGCCGGCGGGATTGGACACAACCTGCCGCAGGAAGCGCCGCAGGCCTTTGCCGGCGCCGTCATCGACGTGGCGCGCTTTTGAGCGCGAGTCTTCGCCGGCGGGCGGTGCCGCCCGCCGGCGGCGGCTTTTTCGTGCTGTTCCCGGGACGGAACTGTGAATGAAATCAGATCACTTTTCGGCGAGGCTTGAACCTCGCCTTAACCGGCGCGGACATCCGCAAAGCGGTGGACCGCGCGATTTAACCGTCGAAAAAACCTTATATGCGAGGAACTGGAACGCTTTGTTGCCCTGCCGTCACGGCGGGCGCGCCGTCGGGTCGCAGGCAATTGCCGCAAAGCAACCTAAATGAGGTCACGTTGTTTGGATTGGTATCCGCAACGTCTGTAACGGGGATTAGTATGAAGAAAATTCTGCTCGGCACTGCCGCGCTGGCCGCTCTGACGGCTCCAGCCTTTGCGGCCGACATGCCGCCGCGGCCGTATACGAAGGCGCCTGCCTATACCGCACCTCAAGTCGTCTATAACTGGACCGGCTTCTATATCGGCGGTCATGTCGGCGGCGCGTTTGCAGGCAACAACTCCCTGCAAGGCAGCGACGCCCGCTTCCTCGGCGGCGTCCAGGGCGGCTTCGACTACCAGTTCGCGCCGAACTGGGTGATGGGCGCCGAGGCCCAGTACAGTTGGCTGTCCGGCGGCAATGATAATGGCGTGCTGTTTCCGGGCGGGACGCTGGTGACCTCCAACACCGACCAGCTCGGCTCCGTGACCGGCCGGCTCGGCTACACCTGGGGTCCGGCGCTGCTCTACGCCAAGGGCGGTTACGCCTGGCGCGACGGCAACAATCTCGGGGTGACGGCGGCCGGCGTGCCGCAGGCCTTCACCACCAACGGCAACCACAAGGACGGCTACACCGTCGGCGGCGGTCTCGAATACATGTTCGCCCCGAACTGGTCGGCCAAGGCCGAATACCAGTATTACAATTTCGGCGACACCACCTTCACGTCAGGTCCCGCCGACATCACCGGCCGCAGCTTCCGCAACGACGAGCACACCGCCAAGGTCGGCGTGAACTACCGGTTTGGCTGGGGTGGCCCCGCGGCCGCCAAATATTGATACCGGCTTCGGTATCGAACGAAAAAAGGCCGGCTTCACTGCCGGCCTTTTGTTTTGGGAATTCGCGTCGAGGCTGCTGGGCTCGATTTATTTGGCGAGTGCGAAAAAATTTTCGCGCTGCATGCAACTTTTCGTCACGATCCCATATTATGGTCCGGCCGGCTGGTGGGACAACGAACATGCGTGCTTTTGCGTTAGGGCTGATCATTTCCGCAGCAGCGTTTCCGTGCCTTGCTCAAACTGTCCTGAAATCTGAACCGCTTATCCTTGCTCCGTATGAAGTCGCCTTCGTGCAGGATCCCTCGTGCGGGGTCGGCAAGGTGCGCAAGGTAACCGGTGCGATCAGGGGACTGCAGCGGCGCAAGGCCTGCGTTACCCTTGCTTCGGAACAGGCGTCGCTGGTCTCGGCGATGCCATAGACGCTGGGTTGCTCCCTCGGATGCCGCCCCAGCCAACGGGGCTCACATCCGAACGGTGTCCGTTTGCCCGCTCGGCCGCGCTGCCCTCCCTACGACGCCAACTGCAATTCCGTCTGCGCTTCGCGCTCGGCATCGGCCTTGTTGCGGGCAGGATCTTCATGCGGCTCAAGCTGACACGGCCTGATCTCATAATCATGGTCCAGCACCGGCCGGGGGGCGGAGTGGTCTTGCCCGGAGACGACATCGACCACGAGGCCACTCTTCTTCGCGATCTTCCAGACATCGGCGGCGGTAGGATAGGCCTTGCTCAGCTTGGCATCGTTCGAGAACAGTGCGTAGGGCATTGCTAGCTCCGGTAAAAACGGTCAACGCGGAAGCGGGGTCCGGGTTTCAGACGTGGCTGCCATGCCGGCATTCCAAAGGCTATTTCGGGTGCAAATTGGCTCGTTTCGGCCCATTTTCGTGGAGTCTCTGAGTCTTTAACGAGCCGTAAATTCCCGAAAAAAGAATCCCCGAGACTCATCAGCCAGAATCGCTGGATGTTCCCGGCCATGAGACCGAGCCTCGAAACCTCGTGCGAGCGTGTCCAGCTCACGCTGACCGTCTGTCTGCTGGTCGCCTGCGCGGCCAACATGGCGCTGGTCTATGCTTGGCTCTGAACGTGATGCCGGAGGCGGGAGTGCGGCGGCTCGGTATTCG
This sequence comes from Bradyrhizobium archetypum, assembly GCF_013114835.1. Lineage (GTDB taxonomy): Bacteria > Pseudomonadota > Alphaproteobacteria > Rhizobiales > Xanthobacteraceae > Bradyrhizobium > Bradyrhizobium archetypum. The sequence goes on from NZ_JAAVLW010000002.1 coordinate 871,906, forward strand.
GCTCTACTTCGTCGGCGGCCGCTTTGGCTGCCCGCCTTCTTCCCTAAGGGAGGCGTGGACCTTGGCCATAGTCGCGCTGCAATAGGCCTCGCGCTCGCGGTTGAACCGCTCCTGGTGGGCGCGGAAATTGGCGACCCGCGCCCGGATCTCGGATTGGAAATCCTCGCGCAGGTCGAGTCGCGGGAGAGTGGTTGGCCTCGATGGCTCCCGCGGCGCTTCCGTTGTCGCCGGGGCTGGGGCGGGAGCGATGGAAGCCGGCATCTTTTCTGCCAGCAGGGCAGCGATCTGGGCAAGCGGCGCGGGCTCGGCGATTGATTCGGATGTCTCGATCGTCGCGACGGCAGCCGATGTCGTCATCGTTTTCACGGCTTCCGGCGGCTTGCCGGTTACCGATTGAACGAACGCCATCGTTTGCGCGATCAGGAGATCGCGTTCCCTCATCCATTTCATGGAAAGAGCCCCTCGGCCGAATCCACTCCATCAAACGGCTTTTGTGGAATCAAGCCGGGGCTGAGGTCGCGGTGGATAACTTCCGCGATTTTGCGCGCAAGGTGACAAAACGGTGACAGTCCGTGGCTGTCAACGTGCACACGCGGAGAGACGACGATGGTGTTTCGATGCTTTCAGGTGTCAGCGCTCGCGGGGATTAGTATTCGGGACAAAGGGCGCGCCGATCATGCGGACCGGCGGCTGATCGCTGATGTTGCTGATTCGCTTGTCGGGTAACGGTGTCCGATCAACACGGCCGGTCGTCCGGTCCGTGAATCGGACCGCTTTGGTGCCGTCGAATCCCAACAAACTGGCTCCCCCTGCAACGGCCACGCTGACGCAGGCGACCACCGCGAGTAGAACCATGTTGCAGTTTTCCTCCCGAATTCTCATGCAGGGAAAATAGGGCATCTGAGGGATGGTTCCCGTCGCATAGGGGTGCGCAGGGTTTCGCTCGCGGGAGGCAGGACCGGATGCCCGCCTTGACCGTTCCGACCAGCTGCGGACGCCCCACTGCGTCGCGCGTGAGTTGCTTGCCGGAAGCGCGGCAAATCGCACCGATACCGGGTCAAAGAGCCGAAAAGGGCAGGGCCCGCGCAGGTTGAACATGGCAGAATACTACTCTTAAATCTGCCTTCTCATCGATTTCAGCCGTAAACCCCCGGCGCCGATAAACACGCGAAATGCCGCGTTATGTGCCGCAAAACTACGGATAATTGCCCTGTAAGTGTGCGGATAGCCTGAAAATACAGCACCGATCGGCGACGCGAAGGGCCGACGGACCCTTTTCGCCTACTCTGCCCGGTGTCATACATAGCGGTCGCACCGTCATCCTCGTGATAGTGGCGTGGAGCAGGCGTTCAGCCCTGCTTCGGATCGCGGGCAGGACTGGCGCATACTTGTGTATACGCGACAGGTATGCATAACATAAGTTATATAAAATAAATTATTACCTCAATTGACTAACTTGAGCAGGCGGCCTGATTTCGACATGAATGCTCATTTTGGTCCGGGAGGCTGGGTTCAATGGCCCGATAGCGAGGAGTTCTCGATCGAGTTCGCTAGGCTGCTCGGCGCTGCCCAGGACGGCGGTTCGATGATTTCCGAATGCTTTCTTGCCGCGAGCCGGATTAATCTGAAGGATGGCGGTGAGTCCTGGTATCGGGAATGGACAAGGATCGCCGATGTCAGCAGGGAGCGCGCCAATGCCGCCTTTGAGCGCGGTCATCTGCTGACTGCACAGGGTAATTGGCTTCGCGCCATCAACTACTATCAAGCGTCGACCTTCGAATTTGACGCCGCGGACAAGAAGCACCAGCGCGTGCTCAGGGCCATGCGAACCTGCGCGCGCAGCTACATTGCGTATTCGAGTCCCGCCGGCGAGGTTGTCGAAATACCGTGGCTGGAAGACCATGCTTTGGAAGGCTATTTTTTGCCTGCCCCTGGTTTCAATCGCGCGCCGGTAGTCGTCTGCATGGGCGACCCCGGACATCGGAAGGAAGAATATCTTTCCAAGGTGGCGCGGCACGCCCGCGAGCGAGGAATGTCACTGTTGGCGGTGGATCTCCTTGGTTCGGGCGCCAGCGTAAAATTCGATGACGTGGTCGGCCGTCCCGATCTGGAAACGTCGGTGGGTCACGTGATGGATTATCTCACGACGAGGAATGATATCGACGAACGCAGGATCGCAATTCTGAGCGATGGTTCGGGATCGTCCTTTGTTGCGCGCGGCGTGGTGCTCGACGGTCGTTTCGCCGCCGCGGTTTGCGACGGCGGAATCTGGGATGCACACGAGCGCGCGTACCTGTTGAATCGCCTCTCGCCCAACCATGCCGGAGGTAAGCCAATTGAGGGCGGCTGGCGCGGGCCGAGATTCGGCTGCCCCGTTCTGATCACCATGGGTGAGCAGGGCTGGCTCGAAAGCGAGCAGGTGATCGGTCTGTTCGACCAACTCAAGAGCCATCATCCCGACATTTCCCTGAAAATGTTCGAGAGCTCTGAAACGGCTGCCGCACAGGGGCATCGCGACAATCCGACGCTCGCCAATGAGTTCATTTTTGACTGGCTCGCCGATCGTCTCGAATCGATATCGGCCGATACGGCCTCGGAACTCAAAGGCCCATCGCGACTTTAAGACTGGCCTTCTCGAGGCGATTCTTGAGCGCGGCGAGTTTGTCGGCAAGGTCACTGAGCTCGCGGTCGCTGAATTCGGCAAAGATGAAGTTGTTGAGCTCCTCCTGCTCGGAAGCCAAGCCTGCGATGTGCTTATAGGTTTTGTCGGTCAAGGACATCTGTACGACTCGGGCATCTTCCTCCGACGTCTTGCGGCGCATGAAGCCTTTTTTCTCAAGCATCTTGGACTGAGTCGTCACAAAGGACGGGTCAACATGGAGCATCTTTGACACGACCTTTACCGGGACGCCTTCGCCCTGATCCAAATCGGCCAAAGCCATCAGGATCATCCATTGCGGGCCGCTGATACCAAGGGTCTTTGCCCAAAAGTAGCGAATCTCCTGGAAGTGCACGTTGATAGCGGCGATCTCCCAAGCCAGTTGTCTGGCAACGTCCTGATTCTTCCCCCCGAATTCATTCAAGCCGCCGCGGCCGGTGCGGCGCGACGTGTCGGATCCCTTACGGATCTCCTGTCCCATCGTGTGTCTCTAGCCCCGCGTCGAGTGATGCAGCTTACCTGATTTAATAACAAAACCATCGGTTTGGGCACTGCTAAGGCGCTTTTGCAGGACACAATGTCGCGACTGTGGCGGTGTTGCTGCAGCGACACACTCAGTGAGCGTTAGGATAGCTGAGTTCATAAAGTATTTTGATTAAGTAAGTTGCCCATGCATAGTCCTTGCGACGATGGAGGGGGGTCCTCGATCGTTCCGTTTTGGTGGTTCGCTTAAGTCCCTCGCGTTGATGCGGGTGTGTCCGAAGACGCGAAGCGGCTGAGCGGTTTTCAAAGGCGAGGGCGGACCTTTCTGGGGGGAACACCACAGGTCCAACCCGTCCTGGCAGAGCAACTTGGAGGTTTAACATGAATATGATCAAGGGCCTTATTCTCGGCTCAGCGGCGGGTCTCATCGCCGTGAGCGGAGCCCAGGCTGCAGATCTTCCCGTCAAGGCCAAAGCGGTCGAGTACGTCAAGATCTGCTCCCTGTATGGTGCGGGTTTCTTCTATATCCCGGGCACCGATACCTGCATCAAGCTGGGTGGTTATTTGCGCGTTGACACCACGTTCAACGGCGGCAATTACGGTACGCCGGCCTGGAGCAGTGATCTCGGCCAGCAGAACCGTTACCGAGACTACTTCGCCAGCCGCTCCCGTATGGCGCTCACGGTTGATACCCGCACGGCCACGGAATACGGCGTAGTGCGTACCTTCGGACAGGGTAACTTCAGTTTCAATAACCTTGGCACGAACAACCCGACCACTCTCGCAACGTTCCCGGCTTCCTCCTCGAACGGCCTCAACCTGACTGTGGGCGGTGGATACGTCTCGGTTGACCAGCTCTTCATCCAGTTCGCCGGGTTCACCTTCGGTAAATCATTGTCGGCCTTCTCTAACCCTTGGAACGGTAATCACGGCACTACGGCGGCTTTGTTGGGCGGCGGCGATTACACGACGGGTGTGAACAACATCCAGTACACCGCGCAGTTCGGCAACGGCGTGTCGGCCACCATCGGTCTCGATGATCCGAGTTCTTACAACCGTACTGCTGTTCTGAACCTCAGTGTTCCAATTGCCGGTCTCGCTGTTACCGGCGCTGGTGCTAACGCTTACGCCGGCACCCACGCCCCGGACATCGTCGGCAACATCCGCGTCGACCAGGCTTGGGGTCTGTTCCAGCTTTCAGGCGCGTTGCATGAAGTGAATGCTTCGTACAACACACTGGGCGCTAGCGGCGCTCCGACTGCTCTGTCGGAAATCTCCGGTCACCCCGACTCGAAGTGGGGCGGCGCGGTCATGGCTTCCTTGAACATCAAGAACATTCCGACCGGAGCAGGCGACGATATCAAGATCGACGCCACCTTCGCTACGGGTGACACCAAGCAAGTGATTTCAGGTACCACAAACTCGCCGAGCTTCGCGATGTTCGGTGGAACCAGCCGAGCGGGCGCTTATCAGAGCATCGGCTTCGGTCAAACGGCTGACGCTGTGTATCTGCCGGGTTTCACTGACGGTATCAAGCTGGTGGATGCCTGGGGTTTGCGCGCAGCGTATAACCACAACTGGGATCCCTACTGGTCGTCCACCCTGTTCGGCAGCTATTCGCAGGTTCGCTACGGCGGCAGCGCCGCCGACATTACCACGGCGAAGGGTGCGTGGTGTGCCGCCTACAACTTGGGCAAGGGTGCGCCCGGAGGTGCAACGCTTAGTGCAGACTACACCTGCAACCCCGACTACAACGTTGCTCAGGTTGCTCTGACCACCCGCTGGACCCCCGTCAGGAACCTGACGTTCTCGGCTGAAGTCGGCGCGTTCTTCCTCGACCAGAAGTTCACGGGTGCTGCGGTTCTGGCGGCTACGGCTCCCAAGCCGACCACCGTCTACGAGTACAAGGACCAGAGCACCGTTTATCTGCAGGTCCGCGCTCAGCGCAACTTCTGATCCTGACCATCCGGTCGCTCTTCAACCACGTCCCCCAGCGGCAAACCGCTGGGGGATTTATTTTGATTGCCGCTTCAGAAGTGCTCCGCCGCTCGAAAACGAGCGCGGCGAAGGACCACGCGGGTCACGATTTTTTTTCAAGCAGACATTGCATCAAGGGAGATGATCAAATGCGCAGGTGTTATCTCGCTGTTGCGGCGGTGACGGTGCTGGCTTCGATCGCGGCACTAACGACGGCGGGTCAGGCGCAGGAATATCCGTTCTGCATCAAGGGCGAATTCTGGCCAAGCTTCACTGGCGACTGCAGCTTCGCGACATACCAGCAGTGTCTGGCGGAGGCATCGGGGCGTGCTGGCGCCTACTGCGATGCGAATCCATTCCTCGGCGTTCGCGTGAATCAGGCGGGCGTCGCTTCGAATAAACGGAAGAAGCCCTCTCACTAAGGATTTGAGGCGGCCCCGAGGAGGTGCTTCAGCGCGGCAGTTGATCCCGCTGGAGAACCCTGGAAAAGGCGGGAAAATCGCAGAAACCTTATTTACTAATGTATTTTTCTAAGGTACCTTACTTCCCAGGTAGCCGGCAAATTCTTTGGCGGCCTCTTAGTCTCAGAGGAGACGATCACTACTTTATGATAAACCTCCAAAACCTCCGGCAATGCCCTGCCGGAGGTTTTTAATTTTGAGGCCTGCTTCCGCGAATCACGCGTGGCGCGGTGAGTTTCCCGGCCCTGATCAAGCGTGCGACGAATCGAGAAATCGTGGTGCCGGCTGAGGGGATTGAACCCCCGACCTTCGGTTTACAAAACCGCTGCTCTACCGCTGAGCTAAGCCGGCGAATTAAAGAGTCGGAACGCCAGATTTTCCATCGCCCCTTAGCTCCCGATCTTCGCGGCTCGAAATATCAGACTTGCGAGCAAAGGGCCAGAACCCCGCATCCCTCTACCCGATCAGGTGCGTGGAAAAGGCGGCCTTTTGGCCGCCTTTTCGCATTCTGCTTGCCTCACTGGCAGACATGCCGCCGGCCGTCGTCGCCGCGGAACCAGGTGCCGGGTGCAGACAAAGCCGTTGCGCCTAGCGTGAAGTCTTGACCTGACAAAGGCTTCGGCTTGGTATCTGATCGAATCATAGGAAGAGCAGGGGGCGTATGTTCGGAATTCTGGGGCTGGGGTTTTTGCTGGGCATGCAGCATGCGCTCGAGGCCGATCACATTGCCGCCGTCTCCAGCATTGCCGTCCGCCGCAGCCACGTGGCCGATATCGTCAAGCACGGGCTGACCTGGGGGCTCGGCCACACGCTTACCTTGTTCGTCTTCGCGGGCGCCGCGATCCTGCTTGGTCAGGCGATTCCTGAAACGGTCGCCAGACCGATCGAGACCGGCGTCGGCCTGATGCTGGTCGCTCTTGGTATCCATGTGCTGTGGCGGCTGCGGCGTGACCGCGTGCATTTTCACCAGCACGGCCACGCCGACGGCACCGTGCATTTCCATGCCCACAGCCATGCCGGCGAGACCGCGCCGCATGCCCGCAGCGTTCATGCGCACGATCATGGCTTCCGCTGGCGGACGCTCCTGGTCGGCCTGATGCACGGCATGGCCGGCTCGGCCGCGCTCCTGGTGCTTGCGGTGACGCAGGCCTCCAGCCCCGCCGTCGGGCTCGGCTATATCGCGCTGTTCGGGGTCGGCTCGATGATCGGCATGGGCGCGCTGTCGATGGTGATCGCCGTGCCGCTGGCCGTCTCTGCCCGCTCGCTCACCTGGGCCAATCGTGCCTTGCAGGGGGCTGTGGGGCTTGCCACCGTCGCGATCGGAATTATGACCGTGGTCGAGACGGTCTCGGCCTGACGCAGGCCGCCTCGGCGCTGCGGCCGGAAACAACTACAAGAGCAATTGGAGGAAACAGAATGAAACGCCGCGATTTTCTTGCCGGAAGCGCCGCATGTTCGCTGGCCGCGATGACAGGCAAGGCATTTGCGCAGGCGGGGCCGCTGACCAAGATCATCTTCCCGTTTGCGGCAGGCGGAAGCGGCGACCTGCTATGCCGCCAACTGGCGCAATACCTGCCCGCGCTTCTTGATCGCAATTTCATCGTGGAGAACCGCACCGGCGGCGATGGACTGATCGGAATCCGGGCAGTGAAGGGCGCGAACCCCGACGGCGCCACGATCCTGATGACGACAGGTCCGACCATGTACCTGCTGCCCATGGTGGAGAACCAGCCGAGCTTCGACTCTGCCAAGGATTTTGTGCCGGTCTCGCAGCTCACCCGCTTCGAATTCGCCGTCGTTGCAAGCCCCGCGATCGAAGTCAAGGACTTCAAGGAATTGGTAGCCTGGTTGAAGGCGAATCCCGGCAGGGCGACTTATGGCACCCCGGGCAGCGGCAACATCCCGCATTTCACCGGCTGGCAGCTCGAGCAGGCACTGGGCCTGTCGATGACCAAGGTGCCGTATCGTGGTTCGGCGCTGATGGTGAACGATCTGATTGCGGGCCACCTCCCGTTTGGCATCACGACGGTTTCCGATACGATTACACAGCACCGCGCCGGCGGTTTGCGGATTGTTGCCGTCGCCAGCGAGACCCGTTCTTCGTTCTTGCCGGACATCCCGACTCTGAAAGAGAGCGGCGTCAATCTGGAGGCAGACGGTTGGTACGGCATGTGGCTGCCAGCCGGCAGTTCGCCGGACTTCGCCAAGAAGCTGAGCACGGCCGTCGCCGAGGTGCTAGCGAAACCCGAGGTGAGGGAAAAGCTGCTCGCGGTCATGCTGATCCCGGTTGGCTCGACGCCGGAGCAGTTGACGCAGCGGCTCGCGGCCGACCACGCATTCTGGCAGCCGATCGTGAAGGCGACGGGCTACAAGATCACGAACTAGCAGGGCAGCCGCTCCGCACCAACGAAGAAATGGCCCCTTGAAGGGGCCATTTCGCGCCTCAGGCGTCTTCATTAGTCGTCCCAGTAATGACGCCGGATCACGACGTCTCGGTCGCCATAATGGTGGTGATGGTGGTACCATCCGCGATGCAGGCCGCGATCGTGTCCATAGAACCCGAAGCGGGGACCACCGTAGTAGCGGTCGCCGTAATAGTCGCGATCACCGCCCACATAAACACCGAATCCGCCTGCGCTTGCTGCCGTGGGTAGACCGATGGCAAGGGTCGCCAAAGCGGCCAGCACGTAAGAAAGCTTCCTCATTCTTCCTCTCCACTCGTTGTTGCCTGAGGAAAAACGAATGCCGCCTTGGACTGTTGCAGGGAACAGCGAGAAACTTTCTTGAACGCATGTTCACCATCATGGCGTGAGATTCATGGCGCCGATGGCGTCGCAATTCGCGCGCGGATCGCTACGGGTTTCATGCCTCTCCCATCAGGTGCAGGAGACATCGGCGCGGCCGCCCTTCGAGATCCGGCTCGATGCAGCGAGCAAACATCGATAGAGTGACACACAAGCGGCGCGAAAAATCTGCTGCAGAATGATTTGTCATGCGACCGATCTTTCATCCGAGGCTGGTCAACGGTCGCTACGGCGATCCGACGGTCTATGTGGAGACACTGTTCAAAACGCGCAGTGTGCTGTTCGATCTCGGTGAAATCGCTTCACTGTCCCCGCGGAAGATACGACGCGTCGATCAGATCTTCGTCTCGCATGCGCATATCGATCATTTCGTGGGCTTCGATCATTTGCTCCGTTTGCTCGTAGGACGGGAGAAAACCGTACATCTTTACGGCCCGGCCGGCTTTGCCGAGCACGTCTTCCACAAGCTTCAGGCCTATCGATGGAACCTGGTCGAGAGTTACGGTGCCGATCTTGTCTTCGTTGTCAGCGAACTTGAGACGTCGAACTCGATTTCGACCAGGCAGTTTCGGTTGAAGCGGGCTTTTGCCGCGGAACCGCCGGTGTCGAAGACAATTCCCGACGGCGTCCTGTCTGACGAGCGGACCTGCCGCGTCTCTGCCGCCATCCTCGAGCATGGCACGCCCTGTCTCGGCTTTGCCCTGCAGGAAGCGGCCCATGTCAACATTTGGAAGAATCGATTGTTCGAGCGCGGGCTTCCGGTAGGTCCGTGGTTGCAGTGGCTCAAGCAGGCGGTTGTGGAAGGCCGTCCGGACGATCATTTGATACGGATCGATGGGACGGCAGCTTCGGACGGTCGACTCGAGCCGCTCGGCAGGCTGCGTGACCTCCTGACCGTCACCGCTGGCCAGAAAATTGCTTATATTACCGATGTTGCCGACACGCCGGCCAATCGCGCCGCCATCGTGGCGCTCGTTCAAAATGCGGACATCCTCTTCATTGAGGCAGCTTTTGCGGGCACGGATGCCGCACTGGCGAGGGAGCGGGCTCACCTTACAACGATGGCTGCCGGAGAAATTGCGCGGGAAGCCAATGTGTGTCGCGTCGAGCCGTTTCACTTCTCTCCGCGCTATACGGGAGAGCAGGAACGGATGCTGGCCGAGGTGATGGCAGCGTTCGGGGGTCCCGCATCTGGCGCAAAAACCTGAGCGGTATTTCATGCCCGAGGAAAGACATTTGCCGGCTGAGCATCGGAATTTGGCGCGGCTCTTTCTATGCGGAGATGTCATGTGCGGCCGCGGCATCGACCAGGTGTTGGCACAGCCCTGCAGCCCGGAGATTTGCGAACACTACCTGCGATCGGCGGAGGAATACGTGCTGCTCGCGGAGCAGGCTAATGGACCCGTCCCGCGGCGCAACGGGCCAGCCTACATTTGGGGCGCTGCACTGGGCCAGTTGGAGCGCATGCGGCCGGACGCGCGGATCATCAATCTCGAAACGGCAGTGACCCGCAGCAACGAACGCGTAAACAAGGGCATCAACTACCGCATGAGCCCCGAGAATGCAGAATGTCTCGTGGCGGCCGGGATCGACTGCTGCGTATTGGCCAACAACCATGTGCTCGATTGGGGCCGCGCCGGCTTGCTGGAGACGCTGACTACCCTGCAGAAACTCAACGTCAAGGCGACGGGCGCAGGACGCAACGATCGTGAAGCGCGCGCACCCGCGGTGCTGAACCTTGGCGAAGCGCGCGTCTCGGTCTTTTCGTTTGGATCGACATCGAGCGGCATTCCGCTCGAATGGGCTGCGACCTCAGACGCGCCAGGCGTCAACTTGCTGCCCGACCTCTCCGAGGCGAATGCGTGGGAGGTCGCCGACCAGGTCATGGCGCTCAGGAGGCCGGACGATCTCGTCGTCGTTTCAATCCATTGGGGATCTAACTGGGGATATCACATTCCCCACGAGCAGAGAATTCTGGCCCGGGCGCTCATCGACAAGGCAGGCGTATCGATCGTTCACGGACATTCTTCGCATCATCCGCGAGCGATCGAAATTTATCGAGACCGCCTCATTCTCTATGGCTGCGGTGATTTCCTGAACGACTATGAAGGCATCAGTGGTTACGAGCGCTACCGTGACGACCTTGTCTTGATGTATTTCGCCGATCTGGATCCGACCAGCGGAAGCCTCCATGCGCTCAAACTGGTTCCCCTGCAGATCAAGAACTTTCGTCTCTCTATTCCAGCATGGCGGGACGTCGAATGGATCCAGCAGACGCTGGATGCGAGATGTCAGCAGTTCGGAACAAGGATCATTCTCGATTCCGAGCGGCAGCTTGTCGTTATCGGGCCTCGCGCAACGACCTAACCCGGGTCACGTCCGCTTTTGGCGCGACGTGACGACCATGCTTCGTGCCTTGATGACGGATGGCGCGCGCCACCGCCGCGAGGAAAGTGACGACCAATTGATCCAGCACCCGACCGGCATGACCAAGTTCTCGGTTGCCTTGTTTTGCTTGTAACGCCCGCGTCATGACTAGGCACCCCTGCCACCGGTGAGCAAGTGCTCCCGGTGGCTCAAGAAGTAACGGCACTGTCTGGGCTTATCGCCGCGCTTCGAGCACGATGTTGAAGGGCGTCTCGGCTGCGATCCGGATACGGCTAAATCCGGCTTCGCGGAGCACTGCCTCCAACCGGGCCGGCCCCGCCTGCCCACCAAGCGCGAGCCCGACGTCCTGCGCCAGCGACACCGGCGTGCAGATCATGGTGGAGCCGGCATAGTAGAGCCGGCCAACCGGATTGATATTGTCCTCCAGCCGGTCCTCCCGCGCGCGGCTCCACGGCCATGAACGAGCCGTCGGGGGCAAGAGCCTGCAGAATGCGGCTTGCCGCGCCAACGGGGTCACCAAGGTCATGCAGCGCGTCGAAACAACAGATCAGGTCGAAATTGGCGCCAACAAAATTCTTGGCCGTGGCGACGTCAAATTCAATCCGGGCTGCTACGCCATCGCGTTTCGCGGCGTCCCGGGCGCAGGCGATGGAATCTTCGTGGTTGTCGACCCCGAGAAATCTCGATCGTTCGAACGCTTGCGCCATGAGGATGGTCGAAAAGCCATGACCGCAGCCGATATCGGCGACCCGCGCTCCGCGCGCGAGTTTTTCGACCACGCCCTCCAGCGCAGGAAGCCATTCTTGCACCAGATGGGCCTTGTAGCTCACGCCGAAGAAGCGCGACATGCCGCTGAACAGGCAATTGCACCGTTCGTGATAGCCGGCGGCGCCGCGGTTGCGGAACGCCTTGCTCACCTTGGGTTGGTCAACCATCACGGCCTGGCAGACCTCGAACGAGCCCAGCATGTAGACCGGGCTGTCAGGATTGCCGAACACCATGGCCTGCTCGGGATTCATGCAGAAGCGCTGGGTCGTCGCGTCATAGTCCAGATAGCCGGCGGCGGCGTGGGCGCTCAGCCATTCGCGCACAAGGCGCTCGACTGTCCCGGTACGGCGTGCCAGCTCTTCCGGCGTCACCGGTCCCGACGCGGCGAGCGTAGTGTATAGGCCGAGTTCGTCACCAATGCGCACCAGCGGTGCAATCATGGCGCCGCCGAGATCGTCCAATATCCGCGTAACAAATCCTTCCAGCTTCTGCTCGTTCAATTCTCTGACTATCATGTTCATTGCTGCCTCCTTTGGCGAGATGGACATAGGTCCTCGCGGAGGCGCGGCAAATGACCAGGCTGCCGGATGGCTTGACTGAGCGTCTGAATTTTCCCTATTTTTGCCGTCCGTCCGAGAAGCGTGACCGAGCGTCCGATTGGAGCTGCGACTATGGGGGCGGATGCCCTGTCCGATGTGTTGCGCGCCGTACGACTTTGCAGTGCGATGTTCTTCCATCTCGACGTCCGCGCGCCCTGGGTGGCCGCGGCCCCGGCA
>NZ_JAAVLW010000011.1 GCF_013114835.1 Bradyrhizobium archetypum
CGGCGGAAACCGGTCGCGGTCTCGACCTTCGATCCGACCGCTGCCGCCTCGGTGGCGAGGCTGCTGCCTTGCTCGACCTTCTGCACCATCTCGGTCGCCTTCGCGCGCAGCCGGTTCGAAATCTGGTCTTCGCGCCATTTCGCCTCGACCTGGCTGCGGACTTCGTCGAGCGGCCGCTCGCGCGAGGGCGTGATGCCGAGCACGTCGTACCAGACATAGCCGCCGGCAAACTGGATCGGTTCGTTGTCGACGCCGACATCGCTGTTGAAGGCCTGCGAGACCACGTCGAGGCCGCGCGGAATGTTTGCCACCGGCTGGCCGTCGGGCGCGCGGCCGGAGCGATCGACAGCCTCGATCGTGATCGGGGTCAGACCGAGCTTCTGCGAAGCCTCGACGACATTGGCACCGCCGCTGCGCTCGTCTTCCATCTTGTTCTGGATTTCGGTCATCTTGGCACGCGCGCGCTCGGTCGCGATTTGCTTCTTCACTTGGGCTGCGACACTTTCATAGGTCGGCGTCACGCCCGGCTCGATCTTGCCGACCTTGACCAGGGCGACGCCGAAGCGGCCCTGCACCGGTTGGCTGACTTCGCCCGACTGCAGCGAGAACGCCGCATCAGCAATCGCCGGATCGATGATCGCGTTCTTTGTGATCATGCCGAGATCGACGTCGGCCAGATTGAGATTGCGTTCCTTGGCGACGTCGTCGAACGACGTGCCCGACGTGATGCGGCTGCGCGCAGCCTGCGCCTCGCCTTCGTTCGGAAAAAACATCTGCGATACTTCGCGTTTTTCCGGGGTGCCGAGCTGGTCGCGGCGCTGCTCGAAAATCTTCTTCGCGTCCTCGTCGGAGACCTCGGTCCATTTGCCGATCTCTTCGGGGCTGATCACGACAAAGGACAGCTTGCGGTATTCGGGCGCGCGGAACTGGATCTTGCGGTCCTCGAAATAGGCTGCCAGTGCCTCGGGCGAGGGCGGATCAATCGTGCCGGCCTGCGCGGCGTCGAGCTTGACGTACTCCATCGAACGCTGCTCGTTCTGGAAACGGGTTAGGACGTCGACCATGACCTTCGGCGGCTCCACCCCGGCCGACACGGTGCCGGCGATCTGGCGCCGCAGGCCGACGCGCCGCTGCTCGTTGAGATAGCGCTGCTCGGTGTAGCCGAACTGGCGGATCGTGGCCTGAAAGCGCGCCGGGTCGAAATTGCCGCCCAGGCCCTTGAAATTGGGATCGCTGTATATCAGCCGCATCGTCTCTTCCTGCGACTGGGCAAGCCCCATGCGCCGGGCTTCCTCATCCAGCGCAGCTTCGGCGATGGTCTGTTGCAGCACCTGCCGGTCGATCCCGAAAGCGCGGGCCTGTTCCGAGGTCACGGGACGGCCGAACGTGCGGCCGAGCTGCTGCAGCTTTTCCGTGTAGATCTGGCGGAACTGGTCGGTCGAAATCTCGGTGCGGCCAACCTTTGCGAGCGACGACTGGCCAAACCCCTTGAAGATGTCGGCAATGCCCCACACTGCGAAACTGACAATCAAAACGCCCATCACGGTGGCCATGACAATCTTGCCGAGCCAGTTTGATGAGGCTTTCCGCATTCCTCGAAGCATGGGTCCAACTTGTTTTTCAGGAGAGGGGAACCGGGTCGTGCCCAGGGGAATTCGATTTCGTACCGAATTCCACAACAAGGCGTCACCGAGTTGAAAACGCATCATAAAGTGGCCGCGCCCCCGTCGCAACCTCGCCCGCGCGGGCCAATTGAAGCGGTTAACGGCTGGGGATCGCCGCACCGGTATCTGGAACTGGCCGCGGGCCTCTGCTAGCCCAGCTAGAACGCTGACATTTGCGGGACAATCGACATGACCGACGCCATCCGGCCGCTGATCGCCGGCAACTGGAAAATGAACGGCCTGAAGTCTTCCCTGGGTGAATTCGAAGCCATGATCGCTGGCGCGGGGGCGCTGGTCGGCAAGGCCGACCTGCTGGTCTGCCCCCCCGCGACCTTGATTGCCGGTTTCGCCGACAAGGCGCTCGGTTCAAAGCTCGCCGTCGGAGCCCAGGATTGCCACGCCAAGGCCTCCGGCGCCCATACCGGCGATCTGTCGGCGGAAATGCTGGCGGATGCCGGCGCCAGCGCCATCATCGTCGGCCATTCGGAGCGGCGTGCCGATCATGGCGAGACCGACGCGGTGGTCCGCCAGAAGGCGGAAGCAGTTTGGCGGGCGGGGCTGACCGCGATCGTCTGCATCGGCGAGACCCAGAAGCAGCGCGATGCCGGCCAGACGCTGGACGTCTGCGGCACACAGCTCGCAGGCTCGTTGCCGGACGGTGCAACGGCGGCCAATCTCGTGGTGGCCTATGAGCCGGTCTGGGCGATCGGCACCGGGCTGACGCCGACCCCGAAGGATGTCGAGCAAGTTCACCGCTTTATCCGCGGGGTTCTCGCCAGCCGATTTAAGGCGGCAGGTAGCCAAATCCGGATCCTCTATGGCGGATCGGTCAAGCCCTCGAACGCGGCGGAACTGATGGCGGTTACCGACGTCAACGGCGCGCTGGTCGGCGGCGCCAGCCTGAAGGCTGTGGATTTCCTGGCGATTGCGGAGGCGTGTTAGAGCGTTTGCGAGCGAAGTGGGGACCGGTTCGCGTCAAGAAAACGCGTCACTTTAAAGCTCTCAAGCGGGCACGCTCTGCTGCAACCGCTTCCAGTAGATCAGCGTGCCCGTCAGCCCGCCACGGGGTTTGAATGCGTAGTCCGGTATCACGCCGGTCAGCTTGAATCCCACCCGCTCGTACAGTCCCGCCGCGCCCTCATCCTCGGCAGTATCGAGCACCAATAGCCAGCGCTTATGCGCGATCGCGAGCCGCTCGGCCTCGCGCAATAGTGCCGTGGCGACGCCGCGGTGGCGATGGCTGACGCGGGTCATCATCTTGGCGATCTCGGCGCGGTGCGGCTGGTTCGGCGGAAGATCGAGCAAAAGCGTGACCGTCCCGATCAGCCTCTCGCCGTCGAAGGCGCCGAGGATGATCCGCTCGCCGCGGTCTGCTGCGTTGAGCGAGTTGGACCAGAACGCTTCGGCAGCCTTCTCGGACAGCGGATGCATGAAGCTGACGGAGCCGCCATTCGCCACGGTTTCAATCAGTAAGTCGCTGAGCATCGCGCAATTTTCGGGCGAAGGCTTCAAGGCTTTGATCTGAATATGCGACGCGAGCATGAGGATGGCTTCCGTAAGGTTCAGCTTCGTTGATGGACGGCGCGGCGGACGCGCGCCCGCTTGATCTCTGCGATGCGTTCGACATCCTCGATCTGCAGGTGCCGCCCGCGTTCGAGAATTTCCAGCGTGTATTCTTCGTAGCTGAGGCCCAGCCGCTCGGCTTTTTGGATGCGAAACGCGACGATGCCTGGCGAGGGATTGTGCCAGGCCGCGCGATGCGCCGCCTTCCAGTAGAAGTAATTGCCGATGCCGCCATGACCCCATTCCGGCGTGTGCTCCTCCTCGAGGGGCGGACCGCCATTATGGCCGGCGGGCATCGGATCGTCGGCGCTTGCTGGTTCGGTCGCGGCGTTGTTGCGGGCGATATCCAGCATCGGCTCAGCTCCGGGCAAGCGCCACGACGTAGGTGCAGGGCGCGGCGCTCTCGTTGGCAAACGTCACTTCGGCCGGCGGCCCGAAGCCGAGGCAGTCGCCGGCGCGCAGTTCGTGGCGCTCGCCGCCATCGATCAGCACGAGCGCGCCTGACAACACCCAGAGCACCTGGCGGATGTGGGCGTAGGACGAGGCTGGCAGCGTCACGCGCTGCTTTGCCGGCATCTCGACCTTGATGATCTCGATCGGGTGATCGGGACGGTTGAACACCTGGCGGCGCAGATAGCCGGTTTCGGGATCGCGCCACTCCGGCTGATCGGCCGCGCGCGAAAGGCGGTCGCCCAGGCCTTCGGCGCGCAGCATCAGGCCGGCGAGGGTGAGATCGAAGGCGCTGGCGAGGCGTACCAGCACCACCGCGGTCGGACTGACCTCGGCGCGCTCGATCTTGCTGATGGTCGCCTTGGAAACCCCGGAGCGTTCGGCGAGGTCGGCCAGCGACCAGCCGCGGCTGTCCCGCTCAAGCCGCAGACGGAGGGCGAGCCGGGTACTCAGGTCGTCTACTAAAGTATCCATTCGTCTATTATATGAGAAACTGGCGTAACCTCAAGTCCGGATGTGAACGGTCCGGCGAGAGGTGGGCTAGCCTTGTCCTTAGGCCTGCGGCAATTATCTCCGTGGCAGCGGTTGGGGGTGACAATGCCCCGTCCGATCGTGTAACACCGCGCAACTTCAGGAAAACCCGCAAGCTCTTGCTGCAGCCGAAGCCCGGCGCTCTTCGCTTGTGACGGAAGGTTTTGAGATGCAGACCGTCATTATCGTCGTTCACCTCATGATCGTCGCCGTGCTGATCGGCGCCGTGCTGCTGCAGAAATCAGAAGGCGGCGGGCTCGGCATGGGCGGCGGCGCCGGCTTCATGTCGAGCCGCGGCACCGCCAATCTGCTGACGCGGACCACGGCGGTCCTGGCGGGACTTTTCTTTCTGACCAGCATGGCACTGGCATGGATGGCGGGCATCGATCGCAAGCCGGCTTCGATCCTCGGCACCGCGCCGGCGACGCAGTCGCAGCCGGGCGGCGCGACGCCGGTCGCCCCTCCGACCTCCGGCGGCGTGCTTGATACGCTCAAGAAGGTGGATGAACAGCAGGGCCAGTCGGGCCCGCAGGCGCCGCGTTCGCAATAAAGCAGGGTGGCCATGCAGGGCGGCCTCTACCGTCCTGCATCAGAACTTCCCATCAATGCTCTGAAATCGCTTAAAATTTAACGTCACCCACAGCCTGGCAAAATGTTTGCCCGCGCATGCGATTCGTTTTGGAGAATCGGGGCAGTGGCCTTAAAGGTAGAATCCCATGGCGCGGTACATATTCATCACCGGCGGCGTGGTTTCTTCGCTCGGCAAGGGTCTGGCTTCAGCGGCACTCGGTGCCCTGCTGCAGGCTCGCGGGTACAAGGTCCGTCTCCGCAAACTCGATCCCTATCTCAACCTGGATCCCGGAACGATGTCGCCGTATCAGCACGGCGAGGTATTCGTGACCGATGACGGCGCCGAGACCGATCTCGATCTCGGTCATTACGAGCGGTTCACCGGGCGTCCGGCCACCAAGGCCGACAACATCACCACCGGGCGCATCTACCAGGACATCATCAGCAAGGAGCGCCGCGGCGACTATCTCGGCGCGACCATCCAGGTCGTTCCGCACGTCACCAACGCGATCAAGGAATTCGTTCTCTCCGGCAACGACGAATTTGATTTCGTACTGGTCGAAATCGGCGGCACCGTCGGCGACATCGAGGGCCTGCCGTTCTTCGAGGCGATCCGCCAGCTCAAGAACGAACTGCCGCGCGATCATGCCGTCTACATCCATCTAACACTGCTGCCTTACATTCCAAGCGCCGGTGAACTGAAGACCAAGCCGACCCAACACTCGGTGAAGGAGCTGCGTTCGATCGGCATCCAGCCGGATATTTTGCTCTGCCGCACCGATCGCGAGATCCCGAAGGAAGAACGGCGCAAGCTCGGCCTGTTCTGTAACGTGCGCGAAAGCGCCGTGATCGAGGCGAGGGACGTCGACAACATCTACGCCGTGCCGGAGGCCTATCATGCCGCCGGCCTCGACGACGAGGTGCTGGCCGCGTTTGGCATTCAGCCAAAAATTCCGCCGGCGCTGCAGAGCTGGAACGTCATCAACGAGCGGGTGCGCAACCCGGAAGGCGCGGTGACCATTGCCATCGTCGGCAAATATACCGGCATGAAGGACGCCTATAAATCGCTGATCGAGGCGCTCTCGCATGGTGGCATCGCCAACAAGGTGAAGGTCAATCTCGACTGGATCGAGAGCGAGGTGTTCGAGAACGAGGACCCGGCGCCGTTCCTCGAACACGTCAACGGCATCCTGGTGCCCGGCGGCTTCGGCCAGCGCGGCGCCGAAGGCAAGATCCGCGCGGCGCAATTCGCGCGCGAGCGCGACGTGCCGTATTTCGGCATCTGCTTCGGAATGCAGATGGCGGTGATCGAGGCCGCCCGCAATCTCGTCGGCATCGAGGACGCCAACTCCACCGAGTTCGGCCCGACGAAGGAGCCGCTGGTCGGCCTGATGACGGAATGGCTGCGCGGCAACGAGCTGGAGAAGCGCACCAGGGGCGGCGATCTCGGCGGCACGATGCGACTCGGCGCGTATCCGGCCACGCTGAAGCGCGGCAGCCGCGTCTCCGAAGTCTATGGCGGCGCGCTCGAGATTTCCGAGCGCCATCGCCACCGCTACGAGGTCAATACGGCCTACAAGGACCGCCTCGAACAGCACGGGCTGCGCTTCTCGGGATTGTCGCCCGACGGCGTGCTGCCCGAAATCGTCGAATACGAGGACCATCCCTGGTTCATCGGCGTGCAATTCCATCCCGAGCTGAAGTCGCGGCCTTTTGAACCGCATCCTCTGTTTGCGTCATTCATTCAGGCGGCGATGGCGCAGAGCCGGCTGGTGTAGACCTGCTGCGGCTGCGGCCTTTGACGAACGCGCCAATTGTTGCGACAAACCGCTCCCGTGACCTGCAAGAACAATATCTTTTGGGAGCAAAGTCGATGATCATGGAAATGCGCGTCTATCGCTGTCTGCCGGGCCGGTTGCCGGCGCTGATGAAGCGGTTCGATACGCTGACGCTGAAGCTGTGGGACAAGCACGGCATCAAGCAGGCGGGCTTCTACACCACGCTGATCGGCACATCCAATCAGGAACTGACCTATTTCATCGCCTGGGATTCGCTAGCCGAGCGCGAGAAGAAATGGACTGCGTTCCAGAGCGATCCGGACTGGATCGCCGGCCGCGCCAAAAGCGAAGAGGACGGTCAGATCATCGACAACATCGTCAGCCAGCTCCTCGTGCCGACGCCGTTCTCCGCGGTAAAATAGCCACTCGCGCAACCCAGATATTCAGGGGTTAAACGGGGTTGATCCTGACGGCGCGGACCGGCATGGTCCGCGCCTGACGTAAAGGAAAATCCCTTGAACGCGAACCTCAAAGCAGCCCCGGTGGTCTCGGTAGGGCCGGTCAAATTCGGCAACGACCTGCCGATGTCGATCATTGCCGGTCCCTGTCAGCTCGAAAGCCGGGCGCATGCGCTCGAAGTGGCGAGCGCGCTGAAGGAGATCGCCGGCCGCCTCGGCGTGGGCCTCGTCTACAAGACCTCCTTCGACAAGGCCAACCGCACCTCGGGCTCGGCGGCGCGCGGCGTTGGCCTGGAACAGGCGTTGCCCGTTTTCGCCGAGATACGTTCCTCGCTCGGTCTTCCCGTGCTCACCGACGTGCACGAGCCGGCGCAATGCGCGGAAGCCGCGCAGGCGGTGGACGTGCTGCAGATCCCGGCGTTCCTGTGCCGGCAGACCGACCTGCTGCTCGCGGCCGCTGCGACGGGGAAGGCGGTCAACGTCAAGAAGGGGCAGTTCCTCGCGCCATGGGACATGGCCAATGTCGTCGGCAAGATCACCGGCAGCGGTAATCCCAATGTGCTGGTCACCGAACGCGGCGCGTCGTTCGGTTACAATACGCTGGTGTCGGACATGCGTGCGCTGCCGATCATGGCGCAGACGACAGGCGCGCCCGTCATTTTCGACGCCACCCATTCCGTCCAGCAGCCGGGCGGGAAGGGCACCTCCTCCGGAGGCCAGCGCGAATTCGTCCCCGTGCTGGCGCGCGCCGCGGTCGCGGTCGGCGTTGCCGGCGTGTTCATCGAGACCCATCCCGATCCCGATCATGCCCCGTCGGACGGCCCCAACATGGTGCCGCTGCGCGAGTTCGAAGTCCTGGTGAAGCGGCTGATGGGTTTTGACGCGCTGGCCAAGAACGCCGCGCCGTGATCGCCGGCAGCGGCATGCCGCCGGCGCTCAATATCATTGCGCTCGCGACCTTTTCGGCAAGCCTGTCCGCCCGCGCGCTCGATCCGGTGTTGCCGCATGTCGCCGAGGAATTCTCCGTCAGCATCGCGACCGCCGCGAGTTTCTCAGCCGCCTTCGCCTTCACCTTTGCCATCATCCAGCCGGTGCTCGGCGCCATGGCCGATCTGTTCGGCAAGGCGCGGTTGATGATCGTCTGCCTGGTGCTGCTTGGCTTCGCCCACATCCTGGGCTCGAAGTCGACGTCGTTTTCGATGCTGTTCGCCTCGCGGATTCTCGCCGGCATCGGCTCCGGCGGCGTGTTTCCGGTGGCGCTCAGCCTGACCAGCGATCTCGTCGGTCCTGACAAGCGCCAGGTCGCAATCGGCCGCACGTTGGCCGGCGCCATGACCGGCAATATCCTGGGGGCATCGGCGGCGGGCCTGATCGGCGACTTTCTCGGCTGGCGCGGCGTGCTCGCCGTGCTCGGGGGATTGGTGGTGCTATCGTCAGTCGCGGTGGCGGCCGGATTCCGCGGCGCTGCGTTGACGCGCCCGCCGCGGACCAGCTTTGCACAGCTCCGCAAAGGCTATCGCACCATCTTCAGCAATCCGAATGCGCGCATCTGCTATGGGGCGGTCTTTATCGAAGGCTGCTGTGTGCTCGGGCTGTTTCCTTTCATTGCGGCGTTCCTGTTCGAGCTCGGCGAAACCTCGCTGTCGGTCGCCGGCTTCGTCATCGCGGGCTTCGCCGTCGGCGGCCTGTTCTACACCCTGACGGTGTCCCGCCTCCTGCCGAGGATCGGCGTCAACGGCATGATGATCGGAGGAGCGGCGCTGGTCGGTGTACAGCTCATCGCGGTGGCGATGGGGCCGGAATGGAAGCTGCAAACGCTCAGCCTGATTTTCATGGGCTGGGGATTCTACATGATCCACGGCAGCCTCCAGGTATTCGCCAGCGAGTTGTCGGCAGAAGCGCGCGCGAGTGCATTATCGCTACACGCGTTCTTTTTCTTCATGGGCCAGACCGTCGGCCCGATCGCCTATGGCTTCGGCATTCAGCACGCCGGCAAGGTCCCGACCTTACTTGCCGCGGGCGCCGTGATGATCGTGTTGGGCCTTGTCTGTGCCGGACTGCTGCGCCAGACGCGACCGGCGGATGCGGCGCCGATGTAGCCGCGGCGCCGAGCGAGCTACCTGAGCGTGCGTTCAATGCCGACAACAGCCCCTCGGCGTGCCGGACACCATCAGCAAGAATTTTGCTGCCCATTAGAATTTCAAAGTCGCAATTCCGGGGCACGCGGGTCAATTTTGCTTCGTGATGTCGAATGGACGCCGGCACGGATACTTCGCCTTATGCGACGCGGCGACTGGGAGCGAGGCCCGCTTGAACAGATTCAGAGCCATCATGTTCGACGTCGACGGAACCATGGCGGAGACCGAGGAATTTCATCGACGCGCATTCAATGAAGCTTTCAGCTATTTCGATCTGCCGTGGAGCTGGGATGTCGCGACTTACGGCAAGCTGTTGCGGATCGCAGGCGGAAGAGAGCGTATCAGGTATTTTTGGAAGTCGCTGGCGGAGGGGTTCGATCTGTCGGACGGCCACATCAACGAACTGCACCGGTTCAAGACGCGCAGATATGCGGAACTGATTGCCAGCGGCGCTTGCGGACTGCGACCGGGAGTAGCCGACCTGATCCTTCGAGCCCGCGACGGGCGATTGCGGCTGGCGATCGTCACGACCACGTCGCGGGACAATATTGATGCGTTGCTGAAGCAAAATCTGGGGCCAGATTGGAATCGGGATTTCGACGTGATCGTTGCCGGGGAAGACGTGCCTAACAAAAAGCCGGAGCCGGATGCCTATCACGCGGCGCTCGAGGCGCTCGGCCTGCCTGCGGTGTCTTGCCTGGCCATCGAGGACTCCCGCAACGGTCTCGTTGCAGCGGCCTCTGCCGGCGTCCCAGTCCTGATTACGCGCAGCTTGTACTTTCGAGACGACGATTTCACGGGCGCAGCCAGCGTCACGGATAACCTGACTGATTTGCCCGATGATTTCTGGTTCGATCCTGGCCTTTGATCGACCAGCGGCGCTGTTGCGAGGTGCCGATGGGATCTCAAGGGCCAGACATGCGATGAATCAACCCCGCCCGCGATAGGGCGCGACGCCCTGGTCTGGCACCCACACGTCCTTCGGCAATTTGCCAGTCTGCCAGAACACGTCGATCGGGATGCCGCCACGCGGATACCAGTAGCCGCCGATGCGAAGCCATTTCGACTTGATCTCGGCTGATATGCGCTTACCGATCATGACGGTGCAATCCTCGTGAAAGGCGCCGTGATTGCGAAAACTCGCGACATAGAGTTTTAGCGATTTGGATTCCAAGAGCCATTGCCCCGGCACGTAGTCGATCACCAGATGCGCGAAATCCGGCTGGCCCGTGACCGGACAAATCGAGGTAAATTCCGGCGCGGTGAAGCGAACCAGGTAATTGGTGCCGGCTTGCGGATTGGGCACGCGGTCGAGCTTTGCCTTCTCGGGGCTGTCGGGCCATTCCACGGCGCGGCCGAGCTGCAATGATGTAGGCAATGATTTCGATGAAGATTTTTTGGCCATCATAATCGTCCTTTGCGAACGCCGACATGGCCGCAACGAGGTGCGCTCGTCAACCAGGCGACGGCGTGTTCCGGACGCGGGGCAGCCTCGGCGATGCCAAGCATCGTCCGCAAGCACCGGACGCAGAAGGACTTCAGGCAACCGTCTGGATCATGACCAGGCGGTCATTGCCGGATTCAGCGCCCCAGGTCTCGCCGGGCCGGCCGTCGAGCTGGCGCACATTCGCGCCCGATTTGTCGCTCGGGAATGCGTTGAATTTCTCCGTCACGGGATCGAAACGCACGATGGCGTTGGCGCCGAAATCGGTGAGCCAGACCTTGTCCTTGTCGTCGACATAGACCGCATAGGCGCGCGGATTGCTTCCGGGCAGCTTCCATGCCTTCCAGGAGCCGTCGGCGGGGTCGTGCACCGACGCTTGGCCGCTGTTCCATTCGCTGACCCAGATCCGGCTCTTCGAGTCCGACCACACCCGCCGCGCGCCCTGCTTCGGCGTTGACGGTTCGACTATAGTCGCCTGGCCGCTCGACAGATCGATTTTGGCAATGTGATTGCCGGCGAGCGAGGCATACCAGACTTCGCCCTTCGGGGTGGCCGTGATCCCGTAAGGGCCGACGCCGCGCGGCGCCTTGAATACTTTCATTTCGCCCGATTTCGGATCGAGCCGGCCATAGATGCCGGACTGGCCGGTGAACCAGTAGATGCCGCTCTTGTCGAATACGCCGGTGTTGAGATTGGCGTAAGCCTCCTTTTCGGGCAGGCGGAACAGCGTCACCTTATGATCGCCGGGGTCGACGCGCGCAATCGCGTTCTGTCCACCCTCGGTAATCCATGGCGCGCCGTCGGGTCCGACGACGACACCATGCGGCGACGCGCCCTTGCCGAGGTTGATCAGCTTGAACGTGCCGTCCCGTGGGTCTAATCGCCCCAGCGTTCCACTGCGCTGTCCGGTGAACCAGATCGCGCCATCGCGAGCGGGCGTGACGTCATGCAGGCCGACGCCGGCCTCGATCGGAAAATATTTGACGCGGAACGGGCCTTCCTGCGCGGCGGCGTTTCGCAGCAGCACGGGCGCGGCGAGGATTCCGGCGGCGGAGTTCCTGAGAAACTGACGGCGATTCATTGCGTTACCTCAGCCTGTGAACGTGAAGGTTTGGACGCTGATATCAACCTTGAAGCAAGTCTATCCCGACCAGCGCTGCCGGTGCGGAAAAGCCCGGCGGTCAAGCGTTCACATTTGCTTGCTTGCCGTGTAAGACGCCCCCGAAATCGAACCTATCACTTGAGGAAAGTGCAGACATGACCGCCATCGTCGACATCATTGGCCGTGAAATTCTCGACAGCCGGGGCAATCCCACCGTTGAAGTCGACGTGGTGCTGGAAGACGGCTCGATCGGCCGTGCGGCGGTGCCGTCGGGCGCCTCCACCGGCGCGCATGAGGCCGTCGAACTCCGGGACGGCGACAAGGCGCGCTATCTCGGCAAGGGCGTGCACAAAGCGGTCGAAGCCGTCAACGGCGAAATCTTCGAAGCGCTCAGCGATCAGGCCGTCGAGGACCAGGTCCACATCGACCAGATCATGATCGATCTCGACGGCACGCCGAACAAGAGCCGGCTCGGCGCCAACGCCATCCTCGGCGTCTCGCTGGCCTGCGCCAAGGCGGCGGCGGAATCCTTCGACATGCCGCTCTATCGTT
The DNA here is from genome assembly GCF_013114835.1 of Bradyrhizobium archetypum. GTDB lineage: Bacteria > Pseudomonadota > Alphaproteobacteria > Rhizobiales > Xanthobacteraceae > Bradyrhizobium > Bradyrhizobium archetypum. The sequence goes on from NZ_JAAVLW010000011.1 coordinate 12,251, forward strand.
ACGTCGGCGGCACCTCGGCGCGGACGCTGCCGGTGCCGATGATGAACATCATCAATGGCGGCGTGCATGCCGACAATCCGATCGACTTCCAGGAATTCATGATCCTTCCCGTGGGCGCCGCGACCTTTGCCGAAGCGCTACGCTGCGGCGCGGAGGTCTTTCACACCTTGAAGAGCGAATTGAAGAAGGCCGGCCACAACACCAATGTCGGCGACGAGGGCGGCTTTGCGCCGAACCTGCCGTCGGCGGATGCCGCGCTTGATTTCGTGATGGGCGCGATCGGCAAAGCCGGCTACGAGGCGGGCAGCGACGTGATGCTTGGACTCGACTGCGCGGCGACCGAGTTCTTCAAGGACGGCGCTTACGTCTATGGCGGCGAGAACAAGACCCGCTCGCGTTCCGAGCAGGCGAAATACCTCGCCGATCTCGTCTCGCGCTATCCGATCGTGACCATCGAGGACGGCATGTCGGAAGACGACATGGAAGGTTGGAAGGAACTGACCGACCTGATCGGCAAGAAGTGCCAACTCGTCGGCGACGATCTCTTTGTCACCAACGTGAAGCGGCTTGCCGACGGCATCAAGAACGGCCGCGCCAATTCGATCCTCATCAAGGTCAACCAGATCGGCACGCTCACCGAAACGCTCGCCGCCGTCGAGCTCGCGCACAAATACGGCTACACCTCCGTGATGTCGCACCGTTCCGGCGAGACCGAAGATTCCACCATCGCCGATCTCGCGGTCGCCACCAATTGCGGCCAGATCAAGACCGGATCGCTGGCCCGCTCCGACCGTACCGCCAAGTACAACCAGCTCCTGCGCATCGAGCAGCAGCTTGGCGCGCAGGCGAAATATGCCGGCAAATCGGCATTGAAGGCCTTGGCGTAACGCGTCGGTGCATCCAGATAGATGCGAGCACAAGGGGGAGGATAGCGATGAGTGACGGCACGAGCGGTCTTCAACTGCGTTCGCTGCTCAAGCAGAGCGGCGAACTCGAACTTTCGCTGGTGAATGTCCCGACTCCGGAGCCTGCCGAGGATGAAGTCGTGGTCCGTGTCGAGGCCACCCCGATCAACCCCTCCGATCTCGGCCTTCTGATCGGCCCGGCCGACATGTCAACCGCCAAGGTATCGGGCACCGCGGAGGCGCCTGTCGTCACCGCGAAGATGCCGGATGCGGCGATGCGGATGATGGCGGCGCGGCTCGATCAGTCGATGCCGGTCGGCAACGAAGGCGCCGGCGTGGTGATCCGGACCGGATCGTCGGACGCGGCCAAGGCGCTGATGGGCAAGACCGTGTCGATGATCGGCGGCGCAATGTATGCGCAGTATCGCACCATCAAGGTGAGGGATGTGATGGAACTGCCGGCCGGCACCACGCCTGCCGACGGCGCGTCATGGTTCGTCAATCCTTTGACCGCGCTCGGCATGACCGAAACCATGCGGCGTGAAAATCACAAGGCGCTGGTCCATACCGCTGCGGCCTCCAACCTCGGCCAGATGCTCAACAAGATCTGCATCAAGGACGGCATCGGTCTCGTCAACATCGTGCGCAGCAGGGAGCAGGCGGATATCCTGAAGAAGGTCGGCGCCAAATATGTCGTGGATTCCACGACCGACACGTTCATGGACGATCTGACCAACGCGCTGGTGGAAACCGGCGCCACCATCGCCTTCGATGCCATCGGCGGCGGCAAGCTCGCCAGCCAGATCCTGACCGCCATGGAGATGGCCGCCAACAAGACCGCGAAGGAATACAGCCGCTACGGCTCGAATGTGTACAAGCAGGTCTATATTTACGGCAGCCTCGACAACCGTCCGACCGAACTGAGCCGGGCGTTCGGCCTGACCTGGGGCGTCGGCGGCTGGCTGTTGACGCCGTTCCTGCAGAAGATTGGGCCGGCTGAAATCGGCCGCCTGCGCCAGCGCGTGGCTTCCGAACTCAAGACCACCTTTGCCAGCCACTACACGCAAACGGTGTCGCTGCAGGAAGCGCTGCAGCTTGCCAACATCGCCGTCTACAACAAGCGCGCCACCGGCGAGAAATTCCTGATCAACCCGAACAAGGGATGAAGTTTGCGATGCTCAATAAAACAGGCCGCCCTATCGTGCGGCCTGTCCTGCGTTATGAAAGAATTTTCGAAGGCGAAACTATCGGCGTGATTTCGATTGAGAGTCCTTCGCCTTTCGTTTTGCATGCAGTATTCGTGTTGGATGCACAGCCGCTTCCTCGAGCTCGAGGGCGCGCCTCATCCTTTGCAATTCCAAATAGGCCTTCGCAAGGTCGAACCGAGTCTTTGGCGTCTCCGCTGATATTCGCTGTCGCATGACCAGCCCTCCGTGGACCGTCAAGCTTAGCCCTGTTGCTCGGCTTCGTCTGTACGCTCTATGACGCAAAGCGTGCGGTTCCGACTTAAGGAACTCGAAGGGATTTTGCACCTGCGCAAGCGGCGCGTCGCGTGCGAGGCAACCGGCCCGCGGATCAAGCAATGACTGGTTCTGCTTGCCGTAGGCCGGCTCCCACCTCAGGCAACCGTCCACTTCGAGCCCCGAAGGGACTGGAGCGGTGCCACAAGCCTATTCCATGCACTTGCATCTTTCTGGCAATCTGGCGTAAGGGTTAGCAGGCGCTTCCGCTGCAACAGGGATACATAAATGGCCACCTACACCATCGTCACGATCGTCGGCAGTCTTCGCAAGGAGGGCTTTTCGCTCAAGACCGCCAACGCGCTCGCCAAACTGGCGCCGGCTTCGCTGAAGCTCGACGTGACCACGCTGGAGAGCATTTCCTTCTTCAACCAGGATCTTGAAGCCAATCCGCCGGCCGACTGGCTGGCGTTCCGCGAGAAGCTGCAAAAATCGAACGGCGTGTTGTTCATAACGCCGGAATACAACCGCTCGATCCCGGGCGTGTTGAAGAACGCAATCGACGTCGGCTCGCGCCCCTATGGCAAGAGCTCATTCCTCGGCAAGCCGGTTGGTATCGTGAGCAATTCCCCGGGCGCGCTCGGTGGCGTCAACGCGGCCAAGCATCTGCAGAACATCCTGCCCGGCATCTCCGGTCCGATCCTTGGCCAGCCCGAGATCTACCTGAACGGCGTCGGCGATGCCTTTAACGAAAAGGGCGAGCTCGTGAAGGAACCAGTGCAGAAGGTGCTGCAGCAATATATCGACGCGTTTGCAGCCTTTATTGAGAAGCAGAATAAGTAACCGCTCTCACCCCCGTCATTGCGAGCGAAGCGAAGCAATCCAGCGCGGCAGAGCGGATAGATGGATTGCTTCGTCGCTTTCGCTCCTCGCAATGAAGGCGAGGCTGGTCATGCTGGCCGCTTTAGGAATCCATTAACTCGGCCGTCGCATCTTGGCCGCATGGTCTCCCGCACCCGACTGAAATCCATTCTGACCGGCCTTGCCCTGTACACGGTGGCGGCGCTGATGGTCGGCTATTTCGGCGTCAATGCCTATACCGGCAAATACGGTCTGAACGCGCGCCAGGAGCTCGATCAGGAAATCATTTCCCTGACTTCGGAATTGGCGCGGCTGAAGCGGGAGCGGGCGCAGGGCGAGCAGCGGGTATCGCTGTTGCGCTCCGACCGGGTCGATCCCGACATGCTAGACGAGCGCGCGCGCTTCCAGCTCGACTACGCCAATCCGCGCGATCTGATCCGGATCGTCAAGCCGAACTGATTCAGCTAACCGTCACAAACGGCGATGTCGGCCGGACAATGACGCCGGCGTCGGTCCGCAAATTTCAAAAAAGCGCGAAATCAATTTCGAAAATGTCGGGGCCACATTGCACTGCGGCATAGCAATATTTTCTCCAGCGCACGCAATCCTTTCACGGCGGTTTGAGTTGGGCTAAGAGGGCTGATCCATCTCTCTTTCTCACCCGGAAATGCCATGGCTGCACCCAAGAAAAGCGTCGTCGTGAAGGAATCAGGGCAGGAGAAGGCAAACGGGTCCCCACCGGAATTCACCAAGGCGCAGGAACTGGCCGCGCTCCGGGACATGCTGCTGATCCGCCGCTTCGAGGAAAAGGCCGGCCAGCTCTACGGCATGGGCGCGATTGGCGGCTTCTGCCATCTCTATATCGGCCAGGAGGCCGTGGTGGTCGGGATGCAGATGGCGCTGAAGCAGGGCGACCAGGTCATAACGGGGTACCGCGACCATGGCCACATGCTGGCCTGTGGGATGGACGCCAAAGGCGTGATGGCCGAGCTTACCGGCCGTCGCGGCGGCTATTCCAAGGGCAAGGGCGGCTCCATGCACATGTTCAGCATGGAGAAGAATTTCTACGGCGGCCACGGCATCGTGGGCGCCCAGGTCTCGCTCGGCACGGGCCTGGCGTTCGCCAACCGCTACCGCGGCAATGACAACGTCGCGCTCGCCTATTTCGGCGACGGCGCCGCCAACCAGGGCCAGGTCTACGAGAGCTTCAACATGGCGGAGTTGTGGAAGCTGCCGGTCGTCTACGTCATCGAGAACAACCGCTACGCCATGGGCACCTCGGTATCGCGCGCGTCCGCGCAGTCCGACTTCTCCAAGCGTGGCGCCTCCTTCAACATACCCGGCAAGCAGGTCGATGGCATGGACGTCCGCGCGGTCAAGGCCGCTGCGGATGAGGCGGTCGCCTGGTGCCGCGCCGGCAACGGTCCCTTTATCCTGGAGATGCAGACCTACCGCTACCGCGGCCACTCGATGTCGGATCCTGCGAAGTATCGCACCCGTGATGAGGTCGAAAAGGTCCGCCACGAGTCCGACCCCATCGAGCAGGTGCGCAATCGTCTGCTGGCCGCCAAGGTCGGTGAGGATGAACTCAAGAAGATCGACGCCGAGGTCCGCGAGATCGTCAACGCGTCGGCCGATTTCGCCCAGCGCGATCCCGAGCCCGATCCGTCCGAGCTCTGGACCGACATCTACCGCTAAGCGCAAGCCAGAGCATGATCCCCACCCGGAGGGCCACGTCAGTGCAAAGTGGAAACCGGTTTTCGGACAAGATCATGCTCAACAAGAGGATTAAGTTTCCGGAGCCCCCATGCCCATTCAAGTTCTGATGCCTGCGCTGTCGCCCACGATGGAAAAGGGCAACCTCGCCAAATGGCTGAAAAAGGAAGGCGAACCGATCAAGTCCGGCGACGTCATCGCCGAGATCGAGACTGACAAGGCGACGATGGAAGTCGAGGCGACCGATGAGGGCACGCTCGGCAGGATCTTGATTCCGGAAGGCACCGCCGACGTCGCCGTCAATACGCCGATCGCGATGATCCTCGCCGACGGCGAGAACGCCGCCGATCTCGCGAAGGCGCCGGCGCCCGCTGCCAAGGCCGCGGAGTCCGCGCCGCCCGCAGAAGCTAAGGCGGAAGCACCGCAGCCCAAGGCCGCAGCCCATCCAACCGCGCCGGCCGCTGTGAGCGAGCCCGAGCCGGAAGTGCCTGAGGGCACCGAGTTCATCACCCAGACCATCCGCGAAGCGCTGCGCGATGCGATGGCCGAAGAGATGCGCCGCGACGGCGACGTCTTCATCATGGGCGAGGAGGTCGCCGAATATCAGGGCGCCTACAAGGTGACGCAGGGCCTGCTGCAGGAATTCGGCGCACGCCGCGTGATCGACACGCCCATTACCGAGCACGGTTTTGCCGGCGTCGGCGTCGGCGCTGCAATGGCAGGATTGAAGCCGGTCGTCGAGTTCATGACCTTCAACTTCGCCATGCAGGCGATCGACCAGATTATCAACTCCGCGGCCAAGACGCTCTATATGTCCGGCGGCCAGATGGGCTGCTCGATCGTATTCCGCGGTCCGAACGGCGCCGCCGCCCGCGTCGCCGCCCAGCACAGCCAGGACTATTCGGCCTGGTACTCGCAAATCCCCGGCCTGAAGGTGATCGCGCCGTTCTCGGCCGCTGACTACAAGGGCCTGCTCAAGGCCGCGATCCGCGATCCCAACCCCGTCATCTTCCTCGAGAACGAGGTGCTCTACGGCCACACCGGCGAGGTGCCGAAGCTCGACGACTATGTCGTGCCGATCGGCAAGGCCCGCGTGGTGCGCAAGGGCAAGGACGTCACCATCATCTCCTGGTCGATGGGCATGACCTATGCCCTCAAGGCCGCGGAAGAGCTCGCCAAGGAAGGTATCGAGGCTGAGGTGATCGATCTGCGCACGCTGCGCCCGATGGACACCGAGACCATCATCGCGTCCGTGCAGAAGACCGGCCGCGCCGTGACGGTGGAGGAGGGCTGGCAGCAGTCCGGCGTCGGCGCTGAAGTCGCTGCCCGCATCATGGAGCACGCCTTCGATTATCTGGATGCGCCGGTCGCGCGTGTCTCCGGCAAGGATGTGCCGATGCCTTACGCGGCCAATCTCGAAAAGCTTGCATTGCCGTCAGTCGCCGAGGTGGTCGCGGCCGCCAAGGCCGTTTCCTATCGGTAGGTCCCCATGGCCGGTCCCAACGAGCAGCCGCTGCCGCCCGACGTCATCGGCCGCGACGACGCCGTCGAAGTCCTGCGCGCCTTCGTGGTCGACGGCGGGCTGTCGATCGCGTTCCAGCGCGCCTTCGAGGAGCCCGACATGTGGGGCCTCCTGCTGGTCGATATCGCCCGCCACGCCTCCCGCGCCTATGCGCGCGAGAGCGAGTATACCGAGGACGAGGCGCTGGCGCGCATCGTCGATATGTTCGAAGCCGAAATCAACCGGCCGACCGACATGGGCTCCACGACGCCGCGGTCGCAACAAGGTCACTGACGATGCCGATCAACATTCTGATGCCCGCGCTGTCGCCGACGATGGAAAAGGGCAACCTTGCCAAGTGGCTCAAGAAAGAGGGCGACAAGGTCAAGTCCGGCGACGTGATCGCGGAGATCGAGACCGACAAGGCGACCATGGAAGTCGAGGCGGTCGACGAGGGCACCATCGCGAAGATCCTGGTGCCGGAGGGCACGCAGGACGTACCGGTCAACGACGTGATTGCGGTCATGGCTGGCGATGGCGAGGACGTGAAGGCGGCCAGCGCCAGCGCGGGCGCCGCGCCTGCATCCAAGCCCGCCGAGGCGCCGAAGGAGGCACCAAAGCCTGCCGCGGCACCGGCTCCATCACCCGCGCCAGCTCCGGCCACAGCACCCGCGCCGGCGGCTCAAGCCACGGCGGCGCCCGCCAAGGGCAATGGTCACGCCCGCATCTTCTCGTCGCCACTCGCCCGCCGTCTCGCCAAAGAGGCCGGCATCGATCTTGCGCGCATCAACGGCTCCGGCCCGCATGGCCGCGTCGTCGCTCGTGACGTCGAAGATGCGAAATCGGGCAAGGGCCTGAAGGCTCCGGCCGCCGCACCCGCAGCGGGCCCGAGCATCGCGCCGTCGATGTCGGACAAGCAGATCCTCGCGCTGTTCGAGGAGGGCTCCTACGAGATCGTGCCGCATGACGGAATGCGCCGCACCATCGCGCAGCGTCTCACCGCATCCGTGCAGACCGTGCCGCATTTCTATCTCACGATCGACTGCGACATCGGCAAGCTTTTGGTTGCGCGCGAGGAGATCAATGCGGCGGCGCCGAAGGACAAGGAAAAGAAGCCGCTCTACAAGATCTCGGTCAATGATTTCGTCATCAAGGCGATGGCAGTGGCGCTGCAGAAGATCCCGAACTGCAACGTGAGCTGGACCGAAAGCGGCATGGTCAAGCACAAGCATTCTGACGTCGGCGTCGCGGTGGCGATGCCGGGCGGCCTGATCACGCCGATCATCCGCAAGGCTGAGACCAAGACGCTGTCGGCGATCTCCAACGAGATGAAGGATTTTGCCGCGCGGGCGCGCTCGCGAAAACTCAAGCCGGAGGAATATCAGGGCGGCACTACGGCAGTGTCGAACCTCGGCATGTACGGCATCAACCACTTCACCGCCGTGATCAATCCGCCGCACGCGACGATCCTCGCGGTCGGCACCAGCGAGGAGCGCCCGGTCGTTCGCAACGGCAAGATCGAGATCGCGCAGATGATGAGCGTGACGCTGTCCTGCGATCACCGCGCCATCGACGGCGCGCTCGGCGCCGAGCTGATCGGCGCCTTCAAGCAGTTGATCGAAAACCCCGTGATGATGATGGTGTGACCATCGTATGACATAGCCCCCGTCATTGCGAGCGCAGCGAAGCAATCCATTTTCACCGGCGACAAGGTGGATTGCTGCGTCGCAAGGGCTCCTCGCAATGACGGAAGAACCGTGACGGTCGCACGACGACAGCGAGCGAGTAAGCAATGGCCGACAATTCCTTTGACGTCATCATCATCGGCTCCGGCCCCGGCGGCTACGTCACCGCGATCCGCTCGGCGCAACTCGGTTTCAAGACAGCCATCATTGAAAAGTCCTATCTCGGCGGCATCTGCCTGAACTGGGGCTGCATCCCGACCAAGGCGCTCTTGCGCTCTGCCGAGATCTTTCACTACATGCAGCACGCCAAGGATTACGGGCTGTCCGCCGAGAAGATCTCGTTTGACCCGAAGGCCGTGGTGCAGCGCTCGCGCGGCGTCTCGAAGCGGCTGAACGACGGCGTCGGCTTCCTGATGAAGAAGAACAAGGTGACGGTGATCTGGGGCGATGCCTCGATCGAAGCGCCCGGCAAGGTCACGGTGAAGAAATCCGCTGCCGAGGCGCCAAAAGGCGCGCTAGGCGACGGCGCCTATCAGGCCAAGCACATCATCCTCGCCACCGGCGCGCGCCCGCGCGTGCTGCCGGGACTCGAGCCCGACAAGAAGCTGGTCTGGACCTATTTCGAGGCGATGGTGCCGGACCGGATGCCGAAATCGCTGCTGGTGGTCGGCTCCGGCGCGATCGGCATCGAGTTCGCATCCTTCTTCCACACCATGGGTGCCGACGTCACCGTGGTCGAGGTGCTGCCGCAGATTCTTCCCGTCGAGGACGCCGAGATCGCAGGCCTGGCGCGCAAGCGGTTCGAGAAGCAGGGCATTAAGATCCTTTCCAACACCAAGGTCACGAAGCTCGAGAAGAAGGCCGACAGCGTGGTCGCCACCATCGACGACGGCAAGAAACCGCAGACCGTCGAGTTCGAGCGGGTGATTTCGGCGGTCGGCGTGGTCGGCAATGTCGAGGGGCTTGGGCTGGAGAAGGTCGGCGTCAAGACCGACCGTGGCGTCGTCGTGATCGACGGCTACGGCAAGACCAACGTGCCCGGCATCTACGCCATCGGCGACGTCGCAGGTCCCCCGATGCTGGCGCACAAGGCCGAGCATGAAGGCGTCGTCTGCATCGAAGCGATCAAGGGCCTGCATCCGCATGCCATGGACAAGAACCTCATTCCCGGCTGCACCTATTGCCACCCGCAGATTGCCTCCGTCGGCTTGACGGAAGCGAAAGCGAAGGAGGCTGGGCGCGAGATCCGCGTCGGCCGCTTCCCCTTCGTCGGCAACGGCAAGGCGATCGCGCTCGGCGAGGACCAGGGCCTGGTCAAGGTGATCTTTGACAAGAAGACCGGCCAGTTGCTCGGGGCGCATATGATCGGCGCCGAGGTGACCGAGCTGATCCAGGGCTATGTGGTCGCGATGAACCTGGAGACCACGGAAGAAGAGCTGATGCACACGGTGTTCCCGCACCCGACGTTGTCCGAGATGATGAAGGAAGCCGTGCTGGATGCCTATGGCCGGGTGTTGAATATTTAAGTCCCGTCATTGCGAGGAGCGACAGCGACGAAGCAATCCGTTGTGCCGCAAGCGGATAGATGGATTGCTTCGCTTTACTCGCAATGACGAATTCAAGACCGCGTAAACAAGAAAGAAAATCAAGCGTGAAAGACAACGACAATCTCACCATCGAACGCCCGACCTTCGTGACCCATCTCGAATGCGCGATGGAAGGCGATCATTATCCCGCTGACCAGATCCACAACCTGTCCAAGGCCGGCAAGCCGCTGCTGGTGCGCTATGATCTCGCAGGCGTGAAGAAGGCGCTGACCAAGGCGGCGCTGGCCGAGCGGCCCGCCGACATGTGGCGTTATCGCGAGCTCCTGCCGGTGCGGAAGGTCTCCGACATCGTCAGCCTCGGCGAGATCACGACGCCGCTCATTCGGCTGCCGAAGCTTGCCAAGAAGCTCGGCGGCGGCGAGATCATCGTGAAGGACGAGGGCCGGCTGCCGACCGGCTCGTTCAAGGCCAGAGGCCTCGTGATGGCGGTGTCGATGGGCAAGGCGCTCGGCATCAAGCACATGGCGATGCCGACGAACGGCAATGCTGGCGCCGCGCTCGCGGCCTACGCGACGTCCTGCGGCATCAAGACCACGATTTTCTGCCCGGCCGACACGCCGGAGGTGAACGTCAGCGAAATCGAGCTGCAGGGCGCCACCGTCTACCGCGTCAACGGCCTGATCGACGATTGCGGCAAGATCGTCGGCGAGGGCAAGGCCAAGGCCGGCTGGTTCGATACCTCGACGCTCAAGGAGCCCTACCGGATCGAAGGCAAGAAGACGATGGGGCTGGAGCTCGCCGAGCAGCTCGGCTGGGAGATGCCCGACGTGATCTTCTACCCGACCGGCGGCGGCACCGGCCTGATCGGCATGTGGAAGGCGTTCGCCGAGCTCGAAGCCATCGGCTTCATCGGCCCGAAGCGGCCGCGGATGGTCGCGGTGCAGGCGTCGGGCTGCGCGCCGATGGTGCGTGCTTTTGAAGCAGGCACCGAGCATGCGCCGCGCTGGGAAGATGCGCACACCATCGCGTCCGGCATTCGCGTGCCGCAGGCGGTCGGAGATTTTCTGATCCTGCGCGCGGTCCGCGAGAGCAAGGGGTTCGCCATTGCGGTCCCGGACGAGAAGATTTCTGCTGCGCTCAACGAAGTGGCGCGCGAGGAGGGGCTTTTGCTGTGTCCCGAGGGCGCTGCCACCTACGCAGCCTACAAGCAGAGCCTCGCCGAAGGTCGTGTTGCAAAGAACGATCGCGTGATGCTGTTTAATTGCGCGACAGGACTTAAATATCCCCTGCCGCCGGTCACGCGCACGCTCGATCGCCACCAGCCGATCGACTACGCGAAGCTGTAGGGTCCTCATCGCAAGGAGACCGCGCAGCGGTCGTCTCGAAGGATGGCCGCGAGGCCGGTGGCTTCATGGTTCGAGACGCGCGGCGTTGCCGCGCTCCTCACCATGAGGATTGAAATGGCGCGTTGGAGGAAGCAGATGCGTAGAATGGTTTTGGCCGCCGTGTTTGCAACGCTGGCATTTGCCGGCTCCGCCCTTGCCCAAAGCTTCCCCTCACGTCCCATCACCATCATCGTGCCGTTCTCCGCCGGCGGTCCGTCGGATGCGATGGCGCGGATCCTCGCCGAGCGCATGAAGCTCACGCTCGGCGAAACTGTGCTGGTCGAAAACGTGACCGGGGCGGGTGGCTCGGTTGGCGTCGGCCGCGCGGTGCGCTCACCGCCTGACGGCTACACGGTCAGCTTCGGCCATCTCGGCACCCACGTCGCCAATGGCGCGATCTACAAGCTCGGCTACGACCTCGTCACCGATCTCGAACCGGTGGCGCTGTTGCCGAGCAATCCGATGATCATCGTCAGCAAGAAGGCGGTCCCGGCCACCTCGCTGAAGGAGTTTGTGGCCTGGCTCAAGGCGCAACCGGCGGCACCGACGGCGGGCACCGCAGGCGCCGGCTCCGGCAGCCATATCGCGGGGCTCTATTTCGAGAGTGTCACCGGGATCAAGCTGCAATATGTACCGTATCGCGGCACCGGCCCCGCGATGAACGATCTCGTCGCGGGCCAGATCGACATGATCGTCGACCAGACCTCCAACTCGATCGGGCAGGTGCGTGCCGGCAACATCCGCGCCTATGCCATCACCGACTCCAAGCGCGTCGAGTCGGCCGCCGACATTCCGACCGTGGACGAGGCGGGGCTGCCTGGATTTCACATGACGCTGTGGTCCGGCCTCTGGGTGCCCAAGGATACGCCGAAGGATGTCATCGCGAAGCTGAACGCCGCGACGGTGGAAGCGTTGAACGATTCGGCCGTGCGAAAGCAGCTCGAAAATCTCGGCCTGCAGATGCCGCCAAAGGACAAGCGCACGCCAGAAGCGCTCGGCGCCTGGCAAAAAGCCGAGATCGAAAAATGGTGGCCGATGATCAAGGCCGCCAACGTCAAGGTGGATTGAACGACGCAACGCTGCGTAGCCCGGCTCATGCAGGCAACTTGATCTGTGCTCGACGCGGTCCAGCGCCCGGTGCCGATTGAATCGGAGCCGGACGCCGGAGAACAAGGGCCGGGAGGCGGCCCTTGTCCGTGATTGTGCCTGTTGTTTTCGGCTTAACCGTGCATCGCGGCCATCGCCGTCGCTTCGTTGTGGTGGCCGCCGTCAGTGCCGCCACCGGCCAGCACGCCATCGTCCTCCAGATCGAAGTGCGCGCCGCCGAGTTCACCGACCTTCTCGTAGGCGCCATACACGGTCTGGGTCACGTTGATGTCGCTCTGCTTCACCAGGTTGCCGTAGACAGTGATGGTGCCGAGCAGATCCTCGTCATGCGCACCAGCATTGCCTTGCTGGCTGATGACGGTGATCACGCTGTAGTCGTTCTTGCCGTCGCCGTTGCTGTCCTTGTGCTCGATCGACTTGACCTCGGCGGTGTGCGCCGAGATTTCGATCTTGTCACCCTGGGCGCGATTGAAATCGCGGATCACGTCGTTGCCGAAGCCGTCGACCCAGTGGTCATGAACCGCGCCGTTCTCGCCGGTGACGCCGACCCAGTCGATCGTGCCGTCAGCGTTGACATGCTTGGCGACGATCTCATCCTTGGCGTTCACCATGCCTTCGAAGCGGAAGGTATCGCCGCCGGCGCCGCCGGTAAGCGTGTCGTTGACCGCCTTGAACGCGGCGGTTTCGTCGGCGAAGATCTGCGTCTTGCCGTCCTGGGCCGCGACCATCTCGCCGGCATCCGACCGGCTGAGCAGGACGTCGTTGCCGGTGCCGCCATCCATCCGGTCGGCGCCGAAGCCGCCGACGAGAAGGTCGGCGCCGGAGCCGCCCGAGAGGTTGTCGTTACCCGAGCCGCCCCAGATCTTGTCGGCGCCGGAGCCGCCGTTGAGCGTGTCGTTTCCGGCCATCCCGGCGAGCGTGTCTTCCTTGGCGCCTCCGAACAAGACGTTGTTGGCTGTGGTCCCGTTCAGATGATCATGGTCGGAGCTGCCGCCGCCGAACCTGGCGAAAAAATCTTCGAAGCGGTCGTTGTCGAAGAATCTGTTCAGATTGAAGCGTGCCATTATTCAAACCTCTTACTCGGAGGCCTCACGAGACTACTAACGACCACCCTGGATTTTGGGAATGCGAGGTGATGCGCGCGGGGAGAACGTGAGGCAGGATTCCCTCACCCGCATCGAAGGAAAAACAGCAAAACGGGCCGGGGGCTGGACCTGTGCGCGGCGGTTTTGCGCTTCGTATGGGCAATATGGTGACGCGAAAGGCGTTCGTGCGGCCGATCCTTCTGTAGGCGCCTCATTTCAAGTAGCGATCAAAACATCTGCGGCGAACCGCGTACTGCGTTGTTCTCCCTCGCATATGAACGACAAGCGCCGAGCGCGCGCGCGTCGCGGGCCAAGTCATCGCGTGACGAAAACTGGCGCAAAAAGTGCCGGCCGCACAAAAATGACGCGATCTCTCGAACGCGATGCAACGTTCAGTGTGCATGACGGAGGCGATCGAAGATGGCGCTGAGGATGTGGTTCGCGTTGCGCTGTTCGATTCCCGGCGAGTCGTAGGCTCGCGCAAATCAAGTTGCTCGCGCGATGAGGCGAAGCGAGGCTGCGCCGGGAGAATTTCCCCGACAGATCGCCCTCAGGTTGTTACTGGCCGGCGCCAGCCCACGAAATCGGAGGCCGGCCGGGAAGGGGAACCGCGGGGCCGAGCCGATTAAGTCCAAAAAATGGTTGCCGCCGGGCCACGATTGTTGCGGGACCGCAACAGCAGGGCAACATTTGGCTTGGTGGGCGCGCCCGCCTCTTGCTTACGCCGCTTTTTAGCCACACCCCTCGATGAAACCATTTCTTTCTTAAGCTGATTAGCCTCAGCGCCAGGGAAGGCGACGGGATTTGCTCCCGAGACCCGACAAGGAGATGGCTGAGGAAACAGGTTTGCGCGGATGGACGCCAAGACCGATATCAAGAAGAGATTGCCGAGCCGTCATGTGACGGAGGGGCCGGAGCGTGCCCCCCATCGGTCCTATCTCTACGCGATGGGGCTGACCACCGAGCAGATCCACCAGCCCTTCGTCGGCGTCGCGTCCTGCTGGAATGAAGCCGCGCCCTGCAACATCTCCCTGATGCGCCAGGCACAGGCGGTCAAGAAGGGGGTCGCGGCCGCCGGCGGCACCCCGCGCGAATTCTGCACCATCACCGTGACCGACGGCATCGCCATGGGCCATGACGGCATGCGCTCGTCGCTGCCTTCAAGGGAATGCATCGCCGATTCGGTCGAGCTAACGGTTCGCGGCCATGCCTATGACGCCCTCGTCGGGCTTGCCGGCTGCGACAAGTCGCTGCCGGGGATGATGATGGCAATGGTCCGGCTCAACGTGCCATCGATCTTCATCTATGGCGGCTCGATCTTGCCGGGCAATTTCCGCGGTCAGCAGGTCACGGTCCAGGATATGTTCGAGGCCGTCGGCAAGCATTCTGTCGGCGAAATGTCGGATGCCGATCTCGACGAAATCGAGCGGGTGGCCTGCCCCTCGGCCGGCGCGTGCGGCGCACAATTCACCGCCAACACCATGGCCACCGTGTCGGAGGCGATCGGCCTCGCGCTGCCATATTCGGCCGGCGCGCCAGCTCCTTATGAGATTCGCGACGCGTTTTGTGCGGCTGCCGGCGAGAAGGTTCTGGAGCTGATCGCAGCCAATATTCGCCCGCGCGATATCGTCACCCGCCGCGCGCTGGAAAACGCCGCCGCCGTGGTTGCCGCCTCCGGCGGGTCGACCAATGCTGCGTTGCACCTGCCGGCCATCGCGCATGAGTGCGGGATTAAATTTGACTTATTCGACGTCGCCGAAATCTTCAAAAAGACTCCTTATGTCGCGGATTTGAAGCCAGGGGGCCGTTATGTTGCCAAAGACATGTTCGAGGTTGGTGGCATTCCGCTTCTGATGAAGACGCTGCTCGACAATGGCTACCTGCACGGGGATTGCATAACCGTCACGGGCCGTACGATCGCCGAAAACCTCAAGAGCGTGAAATGGAATCCGCATCAGGATGTGGTGCGGTCCGCCGACAACCCGATCACCGTCACGGGAGGCGTTGTCGGGCTGAAGGGTAATCTCGCGCCGGAGGGTGCGATCGTGAAGGTCGCGGGAATGTCGAAGCTGAAATTTACTGGTCCGGCCCGCTGCTTCGACCGCGAGGAAGACGCCTTCGAATCGGTCCAGAAGAAAACCTACAAGGAAGGCGAGGTCATCGTGATCCGCTATGAGGGGCCGCGTGGCGGTCCCGGCATGCGGGAGATGCTCTCGACCACTGCAGCACTGACCGGGCAGGGGATGGGCGGCAAGGTCGCCCTGATCACCGACGGCCGGTTCTCCGGCGCCACCCGCGGCTTCTGCATCGGCCATGTCGGACCCGAGGCGGCCGTCGGCGGTCCGATCGCCCTGTTGCAAAATGGTGACATTATCGAGATCGACGCCGAGGCCGGCACTCTTAACGTAAAATTGACCGACGCCGAACTCGCCGAACGTAAAACCAAATGGGCGCCTCGACAGACTAACCATACGTCGGGTGCGCTGTGGAAATATGCCCAACAGGTTGGGCCGGCGGTGGACGGGGCTGTGACCCATCCGGGCGGTGCGCACGAGAAACAGTGTTATGCGGACATCTAGGCGTATCATTCTTGCGTTGATGTTGGGTGCCGCGCCAGTGGCGGCTCCGGGATTCGCATTTGATGGCGCACCGGTGAAGCCGGACGCCACGCTGCCCGTGATGAATCAGCCTGCCGCGGCGCAGGCCGTCACGGCCCAGGCCCTGAAGAAGGTGCCGCCTGCGTCCGCCACAGCAACGCCAGTGGCCGCGCCTTCGCTGACATCGCTGCAATATGCCGCCGAGGGCGGCCATCCCGTCGCGCAGTGGAAGCTCGGCCGGATGTATGCCGATGGCGATGGCGTGATCCAGGACGATCTGCGCGCCTTTGAATATTTCAGCCGCATCGCCAACGCGCATGCCGAGGACAGCCCGTCGGCGCCGCAGGCGACGATCGTCGCCAACGCGTTCGTGGCGCTGGGACGCTATTATCTGAACGGCATCCCGAATTCGAAGATCAAGGCCGACACCGAGCGGGCGCGGGAGATGTTCTCCTATGCCGCGTCCTATTTCGGCAATGCCGATGCACAATACGATCTGGCGCGGCTTTACCTGAAGACGCCGGACGCCTCGCGTGACGATTTCCGCTATGGCGCGCGCTGGCTTGGGCTGGCGGCCCAGAAAGGCCAGCATCAGGCGCAGGCCATGCTCGGCCAGATGCTGTTCAACGGCGACCGGCTGCCGCGGCAGGCAGCGCGCGGCCTGATGTGGCTGACGCTGGCGCGCGACAACGCGGCCCCGGACGAGACCTGGATCCGCGAGAGCTACAACCGCGCCTTCGCCAAGGCCTCCGACGACGATCGCGCCACGGCGCTGCAGATGCTCGAGCACTGGGTGCAGGGCAAGCGCGACTGACGCGGCGCCGCCGTAGCGGCGCTGCCGTAGGATGGGTGGAGCGAAGCGATACCCATCAATCTTGTTCGCGATGGTGATGGGTTTCGCTGCGCTATATCCATCCTACGATTCCGCGACAATCTCCTTCGACATCGGATAGCCGGAGCTCGTGCCGAATTTTCTAGTCGGTGCACCGTCATCGATGTAGCCGGCCGACTGATAGAAGCGATGCGCCGTCTCGGTGCTGGTCAACGTGCAGCGGCAATTGCCTCGCTCGGCGGCTCTGGCCTCGAGCGCCCTTAGCAAGGCACGACTGACACCGCGAAACCGCGCTTCAGGTGCGACATAGTTCAGCGTGATCTCGCCTGCATCAGTCACCGACCCCACGGCCAGGACAGCGTTGCCCTCGACGGCGAGCAGGAGCGAGTTTGCCTTCTGCCTCGTCCATCCAGCCACGATCGCCGGCGTCTTGTTGGCCAGCCAGGCGTTCAGCATCACCGGATCGTTGCCGTGATCAGCAACGCACAGTTGCGATATCGATTCCCGGAGAACATGACAGGCTGCCGCGGCGTCTTCGGGCGTCGCGTCCCGAATCTCGACCTTCGCCGCGCCTGTCCCGCTCAAGCCGCTTCCAGATCGAAATCCGCCCACACCGGAACGTGGTCGGACGGCTTTTCCCAGGCGCGGACATAGCTGTCGATGCCGACATGGGCGAGGCGGTCGCTCGCCTGGGGCGACAGCAGGAGATGGTCGATCCGAAGGCCCCAGTTCTTCTGCCACGCGCCCGCCTGGTAGTCCCAGAAGGTGTACAAGCCCTGTTCGTCGGTGACTGCGCGCAGCGCATCCGTCAGCCCGAGGCCGAGCAGGGACTGGAAGGCCTCGCGGGTTTGCGGTCGGAACAATGCGTCATTGGCCCAGGCGGCGGGATTATAGACGTCGGCCGCCGCCGGAATGACGTTGAAGTCGCCCGCGAGCACCAGCGGCTCCTCCGCCTTAAGCCGCTCTTTCGAGTACTCAAGAAGCCGCGACATCCATTTGAGTTTATACGGATATTTGTCGGTGTCCGGCGGGTTGCCGTTGGGCAGGTAAAGACAGGCGATCCGCATCACCCCGGTCTTCAGCGTCACCACGCCTTCGAGGAACCGGGCGTGGGCGTCCTCGTCGTCGCCGGCCAGCCCCGATTTGGTCTCGTCGAACGGCAGCTTGGACAGGAGCGCGACGCCGTTGAAGGTCTTCTGGCCGTGGGTGACCACGTTGTAGCCAAGTGCCTCGATTTCCAGCCGCGGGAACGCCTCGTCGACGCATTTGATTTCCTGCAGACAGACGATGTCGGGCGAGCATTCCCTGAGCCAGGTCAGGAGATGCTCGATCCGCTGCCGGATCGAATTGACGTTCCAGGTGGCAATACGCATGAAAGGGTGCCCGGGCTGGAGCATGGCCCCGGAAATCCGGTTTTTCATGCTCGAACAAGAACTAGTAACTACACATTTTCCGGCAGTGGCATACCATGTGCAGGAAGGCTGTGATAACCGTTTAGAAATAAGGCGCAAAAGTCGCCGTCAAGGGGCAGAAGGAAATCGTCCCGTCCTTTGTTGAAGGACCGGGCGAGCGTGAAAATTATGAAAAAGCGTACCTTGATAGTTCTTGTCGGCGCTATCGCCATTGCCACGGCGGCCGGCTTTATCACCCGCTCTTCCTGGATGGGCGGCAGCAGCAGCGCCCAGGGCCCGCAGCGCCCGCGGATGGTTTCCGTCGAGCTGGCCAAGGCGGAGCGCAAATCCATGCCCGTCGACGTCGACGCGATCGGCATGGTGACGCCGATCTCCAGCGTGGCGCTGAAGTCGCGGCTTGAGACCACCATCGTCGCGGTGCATTTCGAGGACGGCGCCAAGGTCAACGAAGGCGATTTGCTGTTTACGCTGGACAGCCGCCAGATTGACGCGCAGATCGAGCAGGCTGAGGGCGTGCTCGCCAAGGACCAGGCCCAGCTCGAGGGCGCGCAGCGCGACCTGCGGCGCTTCAACGATCTCGTCGCCAAGGGCGCCACCACGCAGGTCAATGTCGATAATGCGAGAACCCAGTCCGACATCCTGACCGGTACGATCAAGGCCGACCAGGCCGCGCTCGACAATCTGAAGGTTCAGAAGAGCTACACCACGATCCGGGCGCCGTTCTCAGGGCGCATCGGCGTCGCCAATGTGAAGGTCGGCAATTTCGTCCGCCCGGCCGATACCACGCCGCTTGCGGTGATCAACCAGATGGCGCCGGTTTACGTGACCTTCTCGGTTCCGCAGCGCGTGCTGGCGGACCTGCGCGAGGCCATGGCCAAGGGGGTCTCCGGCGTCACCGCGACCATTCCGGGTCATCAGCGCTCCGAGAGCGGCAAGGTCGCGATGGTCGAAAACACCGTCGATCAGACCACCGGCATGGTCACGGTGCGCGGCATCATGGCTAACGAGAACGAGACGTTGTGGCCGGGAACACTGGTCGCGACCAAGCTCATTATCCGCAGCGAAGACTCGGTCGTGGTGCCGACGGTCGCCGTGCAGCGCAGTCAGAGCGGCAATTTCGTTTTCGTGGTCAAGGACGGTGTCGCCAAGGTCCAGGCGGTCAAGGTCGACCGCACCGCACAGGGCATGTCGGTGATCTCGGAAGGGCTTGCCGGGGACGAGAACGTCGTGGTCGATGGGCAATTGCTGCTGTCGGACGGATCGCGGGTCGAGCCGCGGACCAAAAAGGCCGGGGCGTAGCCGATGACGCTCTCCGAACTCTGCATCCGCCGGCCGGTCATGACGACGCTGATCACGGCGTCGATCATCGCGTTCGGTATCTTCGGTTTCCGCCTGCTGCCGGTATCGGCGCTGCCGCGGGTCGATTTCCCGACGATTGCCGTGACCGCAACGCTGCCGGGCGCGAGCGCGGACACCATGGCAGCCTCTGTGGCCGGCGTTATCGAGCGCCAGCTCTCGACGGTCGCCGGCATCTCCTCGATGTCGTCAAACTCGTCGCAGGGCACCAGCACCATTACCATCCAGTTCGATCTCAACCGCAACATCGACGCCGCGGCGCTCGACGTGCAGACCGCGCTGACGATCGCGCAGCGCCGGTTGCCGGTCGAGATGATCATCCCGCCGAGCTTCCGCAAAGTGAACCCGGCCGATTTCCCCGTTCTGTTCGTCGTGCTCACCTCGTCGACCCTGCCGCTGTCGGCGGTCCACGAATATGGCGACATCACCATCGGCCAGACGCTCTCGCAGATCCCGGGTGTCGCCCAGGTCAGCGTCTACGGTGCGCAGAAATTCGCCATTCGCGTCCAGGCCGACCCCGAGGCCGCCGCAGCGCGCGGGCTGTCGCTCGAGGACATTAGGACAGCAGTGTCGCGCGCCAATTCCTCGACCCCGGTCGGCACGCTGAACGGCCCGAAACAGGACGTGGCGCTGCAGGCCTCAAGCCAGATGGATAAGGCGATGGATTATCGCCAGATCGTGGTGGCCTGGCGTAATGGCTCTCCGGTCAAGCTCGATGAGGTCGCGCGGATCTACGACAGCGTCGAGAACGAGCGGATCGCGAGCTGGCTCAACAACGAGCGCGCCATCGTGCTCGGCATCCAGAAGCAGCCGGACGCCAACACGGTGGCGGTGGTCGATTCCATCCTGGCCAAGTTTCCGGCGCTGCGGGCGCAGATCCCACCATCGGTCTCGATCAACGTCCTGATGGACCGCTCGATCTCCATTCGTCAGGCGGTGGCCGATGTCGAAGAGACGCTTTTGATCGCGATCGGGTTGGTGATCCTCGTCATCTTCCTGTTCCTGCGCTCGGCGTCCGCGACCTTCATCCCGGCGCTGGCGGTTCCGATCTCGCTGTTCGGCACCTGCGCCGTGATGTACGCGCTCGACTACTCCATCAACAACATGACGCTGCTGGCGCTGACGCTTTCGGTCGGCTTCGTGGTCGACGACGCCATCGTCATGCTGGAAAACATCGTCCGTCACATCGAGCACGGCATGCGGCCGTTCGAGGCCGCATTGAAGGGCGCGCGCGAGATCGGCTTCACCATCATCTCGATCACGTTCTCGCTGATCGCCGTGTTCATTCCGGTGCTGCTGATGGGCGGCATCGTCGGCCGGGTGTTCCGCGAATTTGCGGTGACGGTATCGGCCGCGATCATCGTGTCCGGGTTCGTGTCGCTGACGCTGACCCCGATGCTGTGCGCACGGGTGCTGCGCGCGCACGACGCGACCAAGAAGCCCAACATCGTGCTTCGCGTATTCGAGTCAATGTTCGAGTCCTGGCTGCGGGTCTACGAATGGACACTGGACTGGGTGTTGGCTCGAAAATTTCTGATGCTGCTGGTTACGCTGGCCACCCTCGGCGGCACCGTCTACCTCTACATGATCGTGCCGAAGGGCTTTTTCCCGCAGGAGGACACCGGCTTCCTGATCGGCGTGACGGAGGCTGCTACCGACACCTCCTTCGAGGCGATGAAGGAGCGGCAGCAGGCGCTGGTCGACGTGCTGAAAGCTGATCCTGCGATCGAATACATCAACTCCACCGTCGGTGCCGGCGGGCCCAACACCACGGCGAATTACGGCCGCCTCTTCATCGCGCTGAAGCCGAAGAAGGAACGCGACAACCTCAATTCGATCATCGGCCGGCTGCGCGGCAAGGCGCGGCAGATTCCGGGCATGCAGGCGTTCTTCCAGCCGATCCAGAATCTCAACATCGGCGGCCGGATTTCCAAGAGCCAGTATCAATACGTGATGCAGAGCGGCGACACCGAGTCGCTGTACCGGCTGGCGCCCGAGATGCGCGACAAGATCGAGAAGCTGCCGGGCCTGCTCGACGTCACCACCGACCTCTACATCAAGAACCCGCAGATGACGGTCGATATCGACCGCGAGAAGGCGGCGGTCTACGGCGTCACCGTCGATCAGGTGCGCAACCAGCTCTACAACGCCTACGGCTCGCGCCAGGTCGGCACCATCTACATGCCGTCGAACGACTACCAGATCATCCTGGAGGTCCAGCCGCAGTTCCGCATCGACCCGTCCGACCTCTCCAAGCTCTACATGAAGACGCAGAACAACCAGACCATCCCGCTATCGGCGGTGGCAAGACTGGTTCCGACCGTCGGTCCGCTGCAGATCAACCACCAGGCGCAGCAGCCGGCGGTGACGATCTCGTTCAACCTCGCGCCCGGCTATTCGCTGGGCTACGCGGTCGACAAGATCACCGAGCTCGAGCAGGCCTCGAACCTGCCGGCGACGATCGCCACCGGGTTCTCCGGCACGGCGCAGGTGTTCCAGGATTCGCTGCGCGGGCAGGGCGTCCTGATCCTCGCCGCCGTGTTCGCCGCCTTCGTCATCCTCGGCATCCTCTACGAGAGCTTCATCCATCCGATCACCATCATCTCGGGCCTGCCGTCGGCCGGCATCGGCGCGATCCTCACCCTGATGCTGTTCGGGATGGAAATGTCTGTGATTGCCATGATAGGCATCGTGATGCTGGTCGGCATCGTCAAGAAGAACGCCATCATGATGGTCGACTTCGCGCTGGAGCGCCGCCGCGTCGGCTTGAGCGCCGAGCACGCGATCCGGGAAGCGGCGCTGCTCCGTTTCCGCCCGATCATGATGACGACCTTTGCCGCGATCTTCGGCACGCTGCCGATCGCGCTCGGCGCGGGCGCCGGGGCCGAATTGCGCCAGCCGCTCGGCATTGCCGTGGTCGGCGGCCTCTGCCTGTCGCAACTCCTGACCCTCTACATCACGCCGGTCGTCTACATCTATCTCGACCGTATCGACCGCCGCCTGCGGCGCAAGCTCGAACCGCAGCTGCAGGAAGCCGGAGAAGCCGAGCGGCCGCACGTGGTCGCCGCCGAATGACGCGCTTCGGGCGGACGTTGCGTTGGGCTGCGCGGGGCGCCGCCTTCCTGATCGCGCTCGCATGCATCGCTTTCGGCGGTCCGGCGCGCGCCAACGAGCCGATCGAAATCTTCGACGCGCATCTGCACTACAATTGGGAGCCAAGGCCCTATTTCAGCGTCGACGAGGTGCTGGCGCTGTTCAAAAAGCACCGCGTCACCGGCATCCTCGCCACCAGCCGCCCCAACACCGGTACGCATGCGCTCATGGATGCCAAGCCGCAGGGGCTTTGGATCGTGCCGTTCATCCGGCCGTACCGGGTTCGCGCCGACATCCAGACCTGGTTCGGCGATCCCTTAATCTTCGATCTGGTGCAGGACGAGTTCAAACGCGGCTATTACCGCGGCATCGGCGAATTCCATATCTCGGGCAAGGCGGCTGATACCGAATGGGTCAAGAAGACCGTCGATTTCGCGGTCGCGCACGACCTCTATTTGCACGCCCATGCCGATGATGCTGCCGTCGAAATTCTGATGCGCCACAACCCACGCGCCCGCATCATCTGGGCCCATACCGGCTTCAGTCTCTCGACCGATCGCGTTGCCGAAATGTTTTCAAAATATCCGAAGCTCTGGGGCGAATTGTCCTATCGCAGCGGCATCACCAATGGCAGCGGCAAGCTGACGGCCGAATGGCGCGCGCTCTTCGAACGTTTCCCGGACCGCTTCCTGCTCGGTTCCGATACCTGGATCAACGAGCGCTGGGAGAGCTACGGCGAGATCATGGCCGCCTACCGCGGCTGGCTCGCGCAATTGCCGCCGAAGATCGCGGCACAGATCGCCAACGGCAACGCAAAGGCGCTGTTCGGTCCTGGCCACTAGCCCCGTGTACTCATAACCGGACGTTCACGGCGCCCGTTCTGGTCCGATCAGCTCGAATTGAAACTTCTGCTCATCACTCAGGGTCGCATAGAAGTCTTCCAGCGCGTCACTCACCAGGTTGATGGCTTGTTGCAGGGTACCCAGTCGACCATCCACTGCGGCGAGGCGAGCGGGGGGCGTGATCGCATCGTTCGGCTTACATTCATAGCTCAGCATTTCGACAGCTCTGGCGCTGGCACGTTGCATCCGCCCAAGCGCGTCGCGTTGCGCATCGGTCGGGCGCAGCCTGGCCTCGATCTCGCCAGCCGGCCATTGCAACGCCGCTGGTAGCGACGTTTCGCAGCCCGCGGCCGGCGCCTTCATGGCCCCATTTGCGGATGCCGTCTTGAGCTGATCATCAGCGAGTGCGTTGAATTGGGTTTTCTGCTCGTCATTCAGCAGATCATAAAGTTCCGCCAGCGGCGGCTCCAGGGATATCACTGCACTGAGAATGGCCGCAATGCGCTGCTGCATCAGAGCCAATCGGGCCGGCGCCGTTGATGCGGGCTGCATCGGACAAGATGCCTGAATGATCTGAGCGGCCGAGTTCGACGCATCGGCAAGACGGTCCAGCGCGCCCCGTTGCGCCTCGGTCGGCTGAATCGCCCGCTGAATCCGATCAATGGCTAGACTGGTGGTCTCGCGGCCGGCATCACCGCAGAGCTGCTGCAGCGACGGGATCCTTTGTTCTCTTCGGCCGGAAGGGCCCGGCGCCATGTAGGCCGCTAGTTCGTCACGGCCGTAAGGCCCAAAGATTCCGGCATAGATGTCGGGGTAGCCGTAGTCCCAGAAGCCCATGCCATCGGCGAGGATGGCATAGCCATAAATATCATTGTAGGCGAACGGCCAGAACAGCGGCCCAACCCAGCCATATCCGCCATGGCCATGCGACCACCATCCGTCGGTCGTGTTACGGTCACCTTGCCAGTGAGCAAGCGCGGCCGTCGCGGCAATCTGCCTGCGTGCCGCAGGGTCAGTGAATAGCTTGCCAACAACCAATCCCTCGTCGCCGGGGGGCTGGTTCGTCGCGGAGGGGATATTGTGTGACGCGCTGGTTTGTGACGGGCTGTTTTGTGAGGGGATGCTTTGTAAGGCGACGGGCGCGTTTCGGATCCGGCGGACGTGCGCCCGGCGGTGATGCGCGGGGCGGCTAAGAAACAGCCCTGGCGCAAGCAGGCGGGCAAACGCGGATTTCACGCCGCCAAGCGGGCCGAGACCAAAATGTCCGCGCCCTTTCGCCGTGGCGGCGCTCGACAGCGCGGTCACCAGTACGACAGCGATCACTGTAACGCCGAACTTCGACATGGCATCTCCCGTGCCAAGCCTTGGCCGCGTCACTTATGACGCCGCTGAGGACCGAAAGTTCCTTGTAGGCAATCACGTCGTTTCACCAGGCCCGAGCGGCGCATACAGTCTGCCCAGCTCGAAGCAGTGACGGAGCAGTTAAGTCCGTACCGTCTCGAAGGACCTACGTATAGCGGCGGGCGCTCAATCCGCGAACTGACCCGCCGCCTTGATGATCGGCGCCCAGCGATCGACCTCACTGATCAGTTTCGCTTTCAAGGCCTCGGGCGTCGCCTCGTTCTGCGGCACGGGCTCCGTGTTGATGTCGTTGAACCGCTTGACCAGATCAGGGTCGCGCAGCGCCTCCTGCAGCGTCTTGGACAGCTTTTGAACGATCTCGTCGGGCGTTCCCTTTGGCGCGTAGATGCCGTGCCAGGCACCGACTTCAAAACCCTTCAGGCCGGCTTCGTCGGCAGCCGGCAGATCGGGCATCGCCGCCAGCCGTGTCTTCGTCGTGATGGCGTAGGCCTTTACCAATTTGGACGCGATCGGACTGGTCGTGTTGGTGGTCTGGTCGCAGGAGAGGTCGATCTGCTTGGCAATCAGGTCGTTCATCACGGGCGCGTTGCCCTTGTAGGGCACGGTGAGGATTTCCTTGCCGACGGCCGTCATGAACAGCATGCCACAGAGATGCGACGCGGCGCCAAGCCCTGCATTGCCAAACGTCATCTTGTCGCCGTTGGCCTTGATGTAGGTGACGAGCTCGGCCAGCGTATTCGGCGGCAAATCGGGGCGGCCGATGATCGTCATCGGCGCGTTGGTGACGAGTCCGACAGGCGCGAACGCCGTCTTGGTATCGTAGGCCAGCTTGCGGTAAAGCGTGGCGGCCGTCGAGATGCCGATGTGGTGGATCAGGAGTGTATAGCCGTCCGGCTCTGCGCGCGAGGCCCGGGTTGCGGCGATCGTGCCGCCGGCGCCGGTTGCGTTTTCGATGACGATGGTCTGACCCAGGATTTTCGACATCGATTGCGCCGTCACCCGCGCCGCCGTGTCGGTGGCGCCGCCGGCAGCGAAGGGGACCAACAGCGTGATCGGCCGGTTCGGGTAGGTCTGCGCGAGGCTACCCGAACTGATCATTGCGAACGCCAGCGCTATGGCGATTGTCTTGTTCATTTTCATTTGCACCTCCCTTGTTCTGATTTATCTCGCGGGCTTTTTGCCTCGCGACCGATCCGTCATGGCGTGTGACTGCCTGTCACACGTTGGAGCTATGGATCGCCTCCACGACAGCGTCTGTGACATCCTTGGTCGTCGCGGTGCCGCCGACGTCAGGCGTGGTGATGCCGGCGCCCGTCACCTTCTCCACCGCGCGCATCAGCCGCGCCGCGGCTTCAGTCTCGCCGAGATGTTCGAGCATCTGCGATGCCGTCCAGAAGCTGGCGACCGGATTGGCGATGCCCTTGCCGGTGATGTCGAACGCCGAGCCGTGGATCGGCTCGAACATCGACGGAAAGCGCCGTTCCGGATCGATGTTCGCAGTCGGCGCCACGCCGAGGCTGCCGGCCAGTGCACCGGCGAGATCGGACAGGATGTCGGCGTGAAGGTTGGTGGCGACGATGGTGTCGAGGCTCTGCGGCTTCAGCGTCATCCGCACCGTCATCGCGTCGACCAGCATCTTGTCCCAGGCGACGTCTGGAAATTCCTTCGAGACCTCGCCTGCGATCTCGTCCCACATCACCATGCCATGCCGCTGCGCGTTCGATTTGGTGACGACGGTGAGGAGTTTTCGCGGCCGCGACTGCGCGAGGCGGAACGCGTAGCGCATGATGCGCTGGACGCCGACGCGGGTGAAGACGGCGACTTCCGTGCCGACTTCCTCCGGCAGGCCGCGATGCACCCGGCCGCCGCAGCCGGCATATTCGCCTTCGGAGTTTTCACGCACGATCACCCAGTCGAGGTCGCCGGGCCCGGCATGGCGCAGCGGCGAGGTGATGCCGGGCAGGATCCGGGTCGGCCGGACATTGGCGTATTGATCAAAGCCCTGGCAGATCGGCAGGCGCAGGCCCCACAGCGTGATGTGATCGGGCACGTCGGGCGCGCCGACCGCGCCGAAATAGATCGCGTCGAATTTCTTCAGTGTGGCGAGCGCATCGGTCGGCATCATCACGCCGTGCTTGCGGTAGTAGTCGGAGCCCCAATCGAAGGTATCGACGTTGAACTTCACATCGCCGAGCCGCTTCTGAAGAGCCTCGAGTGCCTGCACGCCGGCGGCGATCACCTCGGGGCCGATGCCATCGGCAGGGATGGCTGCGATTGAATATTCACGCATCGAAATCTCCTTAAGGAATGGCCGTCGCCCGCGCTCTATCCCCGTCATTGCGAGGAGCAAGGCGACGAAGCAATCCATCTCTCCATTTGCGGCGCGATGGATTGCTTCGCTGCGCTCGCAATGGCGGGGCGGGCGCTTGCGGGTCTTACTCTCGGAGCATCCTGCGGCCGCCGCAGTCGCCAGGCAACCACCTCGCATTTATACAAAAAATTGATATAATCGCCGCGGGAGGGCCGATGGACCTGCATCACTTGCGCTGCTTCGTGGCGACCGCCGAGGAACTGCATTTTGGGCGGGCGGCGCAGCGGTTAGACATGCTGCCGTCGGCGCTTGGCCGCTTCATCCGGCTTCTTGAAGAAGATCTGGGCACGCGGCTGATGACGCGCACGACGCGAAGCGTCGCGCTGACCGACGACGGCGCCCTGCTGCTGAAGGAGGCGAGGGCACTGCTGGCGCAGGCCGATGCGCTCGCCGGCAAATTCCGCACGCGCGGGCGGAATCGCGCCCCGAGCATCCGCGTGGGCGCGATCGACAGTGCCGCCGCGGGGCTGTTGCCGCGGCTGCTGCACGATTTCCGGAAGCGCCGGCCCGACGTCACCGTGCAACTGGTCGAGGACAAGACCGTGCGCCTTTTGCCACGCCTGTTGTCCGGCCGGCTCGATCTCGCCTTCGTGCGTCCGCCGCAGCGGCCCGACAAGCGGCTGGAGTTTCTGTTTCTGTTGCACGAGACGGCGGTCGTCGCGGTCGCGGAGCGTCATCCGCTGTCACAGCGCATGCGCGTCACCATCGCCGATCTCGAGGAGACGCCGTTGATCGTCCCCGAACGCCGTTCCCGTCCGCACAGCCACGACCTCACCATGAAGCTGTTCGCGGAAGCCGGGCGCGAGGCGCGCATAGCCCAAATTGCCGATGAGAAGCAGACCATCGTCAATCTGGTCTCCGCCGGCCTCGGCGTTGCCATCGTTCCGCGCTGGACGTCGCGCATGGCAACCCGCGGCGTGCGCTTCATCCGCCTTGCGGCTTCCGACATGAACAAGCTGCCGCTCGCCGCCGCCTGGACCCGCGGCACGCGCGATCCGGTCAGGGATGACGTATTGGCGATGCTGAAAGCCGACCTGCCGCGCTACGCGCGCGAGGCTTAGCCGCTCCCATCATCGTCCGCGAAAGGCGACGATCCAGTATTCCAGAGGCCGGAATGATTGAACGGACAAGCCGCGGCGTACTTGATACCCCGCCTTCGCGGGGTATGACAGTCAATGTGATGAGACGCAGTCTCTTCTCAGATCGAAAAGCTGGTTCCGCAGCCGCACGACGCCGTGGCATTCGGGTTGACGACGCGGAAGGAGGCGCCGATCAGGTCGTCGACGAAATCGACTTCGGAGCCGGCGAGGAACGGCACCGAGGCCGGGTCGACTAGCACCACCGCGCCCTCGCGGGCGATCACGAGATCGTCCTCGGCCTTGGCGTGGTCGACGTCGAACTTGTACTGGAAGCCGGAGCAGCCGCCGCCCTCGACCGAGATGCGCAGCATTGCGCCGTGGCCTTCGGACTTGAGGATTTCGCCGATGCGGCGGGCGGCCCGCTCGCTGACGGTGATCGCAGCAGTCATGACAATCGTCTCCGGCCCGTCATACCCAATTCATTTGGTATGGCGGCTCAAGCATAGTTAAGTGCGTAATGTCGCGGAATCAAATGGATAAGGACTAAAAAATCGTGTCGGTCGGAATGGCTGCCCCCCGTGCGCCTTATGGCTGCGACCCCGATTCCAGCCGCGGCCGGCTGTTCGCGGAGCCGCCGAGCCGGACCCGCAGCCCGTTCCGGCGCGATTGCGACCGCGTGATCCATTCCACCGCGTTCCGGCGGCTGAAGCACAAAACCCAGGTGTTCGTGTTCCACGAGGGCGACCATTACCGCACGCGGCTGACCCATTCGCTGGAAGTGGCGCAGATTGCCCGCGCTCTGGCCCGCCAGCTTGGCTTGGACGAGGACCTGACCGAAACGCTGGCGCTGGCCCACGACCTCGGCCATCCCCCGTTCGGCCATGCCGGCGAGCGGGCGCTCGACAAATGCTTGAAAGCCCATGGCGGCTTCGATCACAACGCACAGGCGCTGCGGGTGGTGACCTCGCTGGAGCACCGCTATCCCGAATTCGACGGGCTGAACCTGACCTGGGAATCGCTCGAAGGCATCGTCAAGCACAATGGTCCACTGACGGCGCGGGACGGGGCCGCGGCCGGGCCTTACCGCGACAGCGGCATTCCCGTCGGCATTGCCGACTTCAACGAAAAATTCGATCTGGAGCTATGGAGCTACGCCTCGCTGGAAGCGCAGGTCGCGGCGTTCGCCGATGACATCGCCTATGACGCGCACGACATCGACGACGGCTTGCGCGCCGGATTGTTTGCCGTCGACGACCTCAAAGTGATGCCGCTGACGGAAGCGATCATCGCCGAGATCGACCGGCATTATCCCAATCTCGACGACGCCAGGCGCGGCGCGGAATTGGTGCGCGAATTGATTTCCTACATGATCGGGGCGGTCATGTCGGAAGCGGGCCGGCGGCTTGCGGCGGCGAAACCGCAATCGGCGCATGACGTCCGCCACCACCATCTGCCGCTGATCGCGTTTCCGGCTCACGTCGAGGAAGAGGAGGCCGCCATCAAGGCGTTCCTGAAGCAGCACATGTACCGCCATCACCGGGTGATGCGGGTGATGGGCGAGGCGGAAGGCATCCTGTTCGACCTGTTCGCGCGCTACCAGAATTCGCCGGGTGACCTGCCGGCGGAATGGGTGGAGGATACCGAGCGCGTCACGGACGGCGAGCGGGCGCGCCGGATCGGTAATTTCATCGCCGGAATGACCGATCGCTACGCCCTGATGGAGCACCAAAGGCTTTTTGACTCGACCCCGGATTTGCGTTAGGCGGCGCCCCATGTCCGATAAGTCCGATAAGCCAGCTTCACAACACCTGTTTGCCGACGCGCTGGTGCGCGTGCAGGCGATCTGTGCCGCACTCGCGGCCGAAGGCCAATGGCCTGCCGGCGTCGATTTCTCGCGCATCGTGGTCGAGCCGCCGCGCGATGCCAGCCATGGGGACATGGCGACCAATGCCGCGATGGTGCTGGCCAAGGACGCCAAGGTCAAACCGCGCGATCTCGCCGATAAAATCGCGGAAAAATTGCGCGCTGACGATCTGGTGGATGCCGTCGGGGTCGCGGGCCCGGGCTTCATCAATCTCACCCTCAAGCCGCAGGTCTGGGCGAACGAGCTGCTCACGATGCTGCGTGAAGGCGTATCCTACGGCAAGAGCACCCTCGGCCGCGGCGCAAAGGTCAATGTCGAATACGTCTCGGCCAATCCGACCGGGCCGATGCATGTCGGCCATTGCCGGGGTGCGGTGTTCGGTGACGCGCTGTGCGGTCTCTTGGAGTTTGCGGGCTACGACGTTACGCGCGAATACTACATCAACGACGCCGGCGCGCAGGTCGACGTGCTCGCGCGCTCCGCATTCCTGCGTTATCTCGAAGCGCTCGGCGACATCATCGGTGAGATTCCGGAAGGGCTTTACCCCGGCGACTATCTCGTTCCGGTCGGGCAGGCGCTTGCCGCCGAGCATGGCGACAAACTCAAGGCGATGCCGGACACTGCGTGGCTCCCGACCGTGCGCGCCAAGGCGATCGCCATGATGATGGACATGATCAAGGGCGACCTCGCCGCGCTCAACATCAGGCATGACGTATTTTTCTCGGAACGGTCGCTGATCGAGACCGGCAACAACAAGGTCACCGAGACCATCGATTTCCTGCGCGCCAAGGGCGACATCTACGAGGGGCGCCTGCCGCCGCCGAAGGGCAAGCCGGTCGAGGATTACGAAGACCGCATCCAGACGCTGTTCCGCGCCACCGCCTATGGCGACGACGTCGATCGTCCCTTGATCAAGTCGGACGGCTCCTACACCTATTTCGCCTCCGACATCGCCTATCACAAGAACAAGGTCGATCGTGGCTTCCTCGACATGATCGACGTCTTCGGCGCCGACCACGGCGGCTACATCAAGCGCATGCAGGCGGCGGTGAAGGGCGTCAGCGGCGGCAAGGCCGCGCTCGACATTAAGGTGGTGCAGCTCGTGCGACTGCTGCGTGCCGGCGAACAGGTGCGGATGTCAAAACGTTCCGGCGACTTCGTCACGCTGCGCGAGGTGGTCGACGAGGTGGGGTCCGACGCGGTGCGGTTCATGATGCTGTTCCGCAAGAACGACGCGTTGCTCGATTTCGACCTTGCCAAGGTGCTCGAGCAATCGAAGGACAATCCCGTCTTCTACGTCCAGTACGGGCATGCCCGTGGGCATTCGATTTTCAAGAATGCCCGCGAGGTCGTTCCCGAGCTGCCCGAGGACGATGAGGAGCGGCGCGCCTGGCTGGGCTCCGCTCTGGTCGAACGGCTGACTGATCCGGCCGAAATGGACCTTTTGAAACGGCTGGCGCTTTATCCCAGAATAATCGAGGCGGCGGCCGCCGCACATGAGCCGCACCGAATCGCTTTTTATCTATATGATTTAGCCAGTGAATTTCATGCGTTATGGACGAAGGGGCGGGACCTGCCCTATTTACGCTTCATTATGACTAATGATGCAGAGATCACGAGGGCGCGACTGGCTATGGTCCAGGGCGTCGTCTCGGTTCTGGCATCGGGCTTAGCCGTTCTCGGCGTCCACGCTCCGACCGAGATGCGGTAGGCAGGGGCGAAGGCCTTCACGGATGGGGGTTCGTGGGGGTATCTGGCAGGAGCCGCTCGTCATGGTTTGTTTGACATGGCGGGTTGGCGCTGTCCCGTAGGGGATGCATCATCACGATGGCTGATCGATATCAGGACCGACCTTTTCCCACCGCCGACCAGGGTCGCGGCGAGAGCGATCCGCTTGCGGAGCTCGCAAGGCTGATCGGGCAGAACGATCCGTACGGAGCCGCCGCTCCCAAGCCTGCGCCGCGCCCGCTGCAGTCGCGGGCCAACGTGCGGGCGCAGCAGTATGATCCGCCGGAACACCAGCTCGACGCGCCGCCGAGCCCGCCGTCATGGATGCAGCGTGCGCGCCACGAAACCCCGCTGCCGCCGGTGCCTCCGCCCTTGCCGCAGGAGCAGGGGTTCGAGGACGAACCGGCTTACCAGCCGCAGCCGGTGCATCCGTTGCACCGCTACACGGCCCAGCATCAAGCGTCCGCGCAGCACTCGGACTCGCAGGATTATGACGATACTCCGCAGCAATATGCCGACGAGCCGCAGCAGGATCCGTCACGCTACGACGAGGCGCTGTATGGGCGGCTGGAAAACGGCGAGCACGACTATCAACGCGATCCGGCCTATCCGGACGATCCCTATGCGTATCAGGGCGAATACGAGGAAGAAGAGCCGGCGCCGAAAAAGCGCTCTAGCGGCCTGATCACGGTCGCAGCGGTCCTGACGCTGGCCGTGGTCGGAACGGGCGCCGCGTTTGCCTATCGCACCTATGTCGGTTCGCCCCGCTCCGGCGAGCCACCGATCATCAGGGCCGACAACAGCCCGACCAAGGTGGTGCCGGCGCCGTCCGATGGCGGCGCTGCCAAGAGCCCGGATCGCATGCTGCCCGGCGATGGCGGCGAGAAGCTGGTGTCGCGCGAAGAGACGCCGGTCGACGTCAATTCGCGGTCCGGCGGTCCCCGCGTGGTATTTCCGCCCTTGAACCAGAACAATAGCCCGCCGCCGGTCGCGAGCGTGTCTCCGTCCGGTCTGCCGCTCGCAAACGGCGCGAACGGCACCATGTCAAACAACGAGCCGCGCCGGATCAAGACGCTCGCGGTCAAGGGCGACCCCGCCGACAATGGCGGCGTCCCGGCAGGCGCCAGCGCGCCGCCGCCGAGGCCAGCGCCGACGACCCGCAGCGCCGCGGCTGCCCCGCCGCCGGCTCCGGCCGCACCGCCGGCGCGTAATCCTGCCTCCGCCAATGCCAGCGCCAACGCGCCGATGTCGCTGGCGCCGCAGGGCGAACCCGCTCCGTCACCCTCACCGCCGCCAACGCGGGTGGCCGCGACCAATCCGACCCAGCCGGCAGCCCCCTCCGGTGGCGGCTATCTGGTCCAGGTCTCCTCGCAAAAGAACGAGGCTGACGCGCAGGCGTCCTATCGCGCGCTGCAGAGCAAGTTCCCGAGCGTGTTGGGGCAGCATTCGTCGATGGTGAAACGCGTCGATCTCGGCGAAAAGGGCGTCTATTACCGCGCTTTCGCCGGTCCGTTCGGGTCGTCGGAAGAGGCAGCGCAGGTCTGCAACAACCTGAAATCCGCCGGCGGGCAGTGCTTCGTCCAAAGGAATTAACGGCGGTTTCCTTGACCCGGGGGCTGCGAGGGGCCTAATCGGCCCCCATGACAAGCCGCGCATTCATCACGGGCGTATCGGGACTGGAGCTGACCGCTGCGGAGCGCGAATTCATCCGTGGCGAGTTGCCATGGGGCTTGATCCTGTTCAAACGAAACGTCGAGGCGCCGGATCAAGTATCTGCGCTTGTTGATGAATTCCGGAGCCTCGTAGGCGAGGCGGACGCCCCCGTCCTGATCGACCAGGAAGGCGGCCGGGTGGCCCGGCTCGGACCGCCGCACTGGCCCGTCTATCCGCCCGGCGCGACCTTCGGTGCGCTCTACGAGCTCGACAAGGCGCTTGGGCTACGGGCGGCGTGGCTGAGCTCGCGCCTGATCGCGGCGGACCTGAGCGACCTCGGGATTACCGTCGATTGCCTGCCGCTGGCGGACGTGCCGGTGGCGGGCGCCGACGCCGTGATCGGCAATCGAGCCTATGGAACCGAACCGGGCAAGGTCGCGGCGATCGCTCGCGCTGTCACCGGTGGCCTGAAGCGGGGCGGCGTGCTGCCCATCCTGAAGCACATTCCTGGCCACGGCCGGGCCACCGCGGATAGCCATTTTCGGCTGCCGACCGTTGATACCTCGCGGGAAGAGCTGGAACGGACCGATTTCGCGGCCTTTCAACCGCTGGCGGACCTGCCAATGGCGATGACCGCGCATGTTGTGTTTAGTGCGATTGACCCGGTCCAACCCGCGACGACATCTGCGACAATCATCGGAGAGGTGATTCGCGCCGGAATTGGGTTCCAGGGATTGTTGATGAGTGATGACGTGTCGATGAATGCCCTGGCGGGATCGATCACTGACCGGACCCGCGCCATCCTCGATGCCGGCTGCGACATGGTCCTGCATTGCAACGGCAAGCTCGACGAGATGCGCGACGTGGCGCGCGAGACGCCGGAACTGGCAGGCGAGGCCTTGGCACGCGCCAAGCGGGCGCAGGCCTCGCGCAAGCCGCCCGAGCCCTTCGACCGGCAGGCGGCACGGGCCGAACTTGAAGCGTTGATGGATCGGATAGGGACGGCATGACGGCTGAGATTCTATCGTTTGAAACCGGACGGCCCGCCGAGATCACCGAAGGCGAGCCGGCGCTGGTCGTCGACGTCGAGGGCTATGAGGGCCCGCTCGACCTGCTGCTCACGCTGGCGCGGCAGCAGAAGGTCGATCTCGCCAAGATTTCGATCCTGGCGCTGGCCGACCAGTATCTGAACTTCATCGAGGCGGCGCGAAAGATCCGCCTCGAACTCGCGGCCGACTACCTCGTAATGGCCGCCTGGCTCGCGTTTCTGAAGTCGCGGCTGCTGCTGCCCGAACCGGCGACGCCGGACGGGCCGAGCGCCGAGGAGATGGCCACGGCGCTCGCCAACCGGCTGCGCCGGCTCGAAGCCATTCGCGAGGCCGCCAACCGGCTGATGAACCGGCCGCAGTTCCAGCGCGATATCTTCCCGCGCGGCAATCCGGAAACGATCGCCGAAATCAAGCACCCGAAATTCACCGCGACGCTGTTCGACTTACTGACCGCCTATGCCACGCAGCGGCAGCAGCGCGTGCTGGCGACCGTGCATCTCGCCAAGCGCACCGTGTGGTCGCTTGCCGAAGCGCGCGCCTCGCTGGAGCGACTGGTCGGCATGGCCGAGTCCGAGGACTGGAGCTGCCTCGACGATTACCTGCTCACCTATGTGGTCGACCCCTCGCAGAGAGCCACCGTGTTCGCGTCGAGCTTTGCCGCCGCACTCGAACTGGTGCGCGAGGGTGAGATGGAACTGAACCAGAAAGAGGCGTTCGCGCCGCTGTATTTTCGGAAGCGTCCGCCGCAGGCAGCAATGCCTTCGCCGAATATGACGGTCGAGTAAGTGGAAGGAGATCTAGCCATGGCAAGCCTGGCGGAAAAACGCATGGAAGATGCCGAGGACCATCCCATCGACCAGAATCAGAATACCGATCAGGCGGCGCGGCCCGAGGAATTGCGGTTGCTCGAAGCGCTGCTGTTTGCCTCCGCCGAGCCGATCGATCAGGCAACGTTGGCCAAGCGAATGCCCGACGGCGTCGACGTCAAGGCGGCGCTGGCGCAACTGCAGGCCGAATATGCCCCTCGTGGCGTCAATCTGGTGCGCGTCGCCAACAAATGGACGTTCCGCACCGCCGGCGATCTGTCCTGGCTGATGACGCGCGAGAGCACGGAGACGCGGCGGCTGTCGCGCGCGGCGATCGAGGTGCTCGCGATCATTGCCTATCACCAGCCCGTGACCCGCGCGGAGATCGAAGAGATCCGGGGCGTGGTCACATCAAAGGGAACGCTGGATGTGCTGCTCGAAACCGGCTGGATCCGCCCCCGCGGCCGTCGCAAGACGCCGGGCCGGCCCCTGACATTCGGCACCACCGAAGCGTTCCTGTCGCAATTCAGCCTGGAGGCGTTGAGCGACCTGCCGGGCCTGGAAGAGCTGAAGGGTACGGGGCTACTGGATTCGCGGCTGCCTTCCGGCTTCAGCGTTCCGACGCCATCGGACGACGTGGCACTCCGCGAAGATGAAGATCCGCTGGAGGCCGGCGACAATCTGGAACTGCTGCTGGCGCCGGCTGCCGAGCCTGAAGAAGGCGGCGGCAGCTAGTTCCGATGGCTTCGCCGATTATTCGCTGAGGCGGGGTTAATAATAGCCATAATACGTAGCCCCGACAGCGATTTGCCGCGGGATGGGTCCTTGTTTTTGACACCCCGCGGGCCTACCTTCCGCGAAAGCTTGGCCGGAAGCCGGCCGTCTCTTTTGGAGGGTTGCAGGATGGGTTCGCTTAGCATTTGGCACTGGATCGTGGTGATCGCAGTGGTCCTGCTGCTGTTCGGCCGCGGCAAGATTTCGGACCTGATGGGCGATGTCGCGCAGGGTATCAAGGCCTTCAAGAAGGGCATGCAGGACGACAGCAAGGAAGCCGAAAAACCCGCCGAGCCGGTGAAGACCATCGATCACAATTCGGCACCGGCGCCGACGGCAGCGCGGACGGATGTCGGCAGCAAGGCCGTCTGAACCAGGCATCTTGAACCAGGCGTCGCCTGAAAGACGCCGGTTGAGACGAGGCGCGGACGGCTCCAGATCTTGCTATTGATGGATTGGGGCGCGGACGTCTCGCGCAAGCGGAAGAATTCATGTTCGACATCGGGTGGAGTGAACTGGTCGTCATCGCGGTTGTCGCGCTGATTGCCATCGGCCCGAAAGAGCTGCCGGGCGTGCTGCGCATGGTCGGGCAATGGATGGGCAAGGCGCGCAAAATGGCCGCCGAATTCCAGGGCCAGTTCCAGGAAGCCATGCGCGAGGCCGAAATGGCCGACCTCAAGAAAAGCTTTGAAGAGGTCAAGGACACCGCGACCGCGCTTTCGCCCGGCAACCTCATGACTTCATTGCAGAAGGATGTCGACGACGCCCTGCAGATCGGCGACATCGACAAGCCCGCCACACAAGCCAACGACGCGCAGGTGGCGTCCGCAATCGGCGAGCCGGTTACGCCGACGACGCCGGCCGCCCCGATGCCCGAAACCTTCGTAGAAGCCGAGGCGCATAGGGCCGCTTCCGAGCCGCTGGCGATCACGCGCGAAGTTCACGCGCCGGTTCACCAGAACGTTGCGCCTGCGGCACCTGACGTTCTCAAGGACGCCAAAGCGTCATGACCATCGAAGACATCGAGGCCAGCAAGGCGCCATTGATGGATCATTTGATCGAGCTGCGCTCGCGGCTGATCAAGGCACTGCTCGGCTTCGGCATTGCGTTCATCTTCTGCTTCTTCTTCGCCAAGCAGATCTACAACGTGCTGGTTTGGCCGTTCGTCTGGGTTGCGGGCGCCGAGAATTCGAAATTCATCTACACCGCGCTGCTGGAATATTTCCTCACGCAGTTGAAGCTCGCGCTGTTCGGCGCCGCCTTCATCTCGTTCCCAATCGTGGCCACGCAGATCTACAAATTCGTGGCGCCCGGCCTCTATAAGCACGAGCGCGGCGCGTTCCTGCCGTATCTGATCGCAACCCCGTTCTTCTTCGTGCTCGGCTCGCTGCTGGTTTATTTCGTGGTGCTGCCGATGCTGGTGCGGTTCTCGCTCGGCATGCAGCAGATGGGCGGCGAGGAGAGCGCACAGATCCAGCTATTGCCCAAGGTCGGCGAATATCTGTCGCTGATGATGTCCTTGATCTTCGCCTTCGGCGTCGCATTCCAACTGCCGGTCATCCTGACGCTGCTGGGGCGGATCGGCATCATCACCTCCCAGATGCTGCGCGAGAAGCGGCGCTATTTTATCGTCATCGCCTTCGTCATCGCGGCCGTGCTGACGCCGCCCGACGTCATCAGCCAGGCCTCCCTCGCGATCCCACTGCTGGCGCTCTATGAGGGCGCAATCATCGCGGTCCGGATGGTGGAGAAGAAGGCCAGCGCCGTGCAGGCCTCGACCACGTCCACCAGTCCACCTCCGGAAGCCAATCCGGCAGAGTAGGGCGCTTATCGTGCTCCCGCAACTGACGGACATTCCCCGCGAAAGCGGGGAATCCAGTACGCCGCGGCTTAGCGGATCTATCTCGAACGGCTCTGGAATGCTGGATCAACCGCTTTCGCGGGTGATGACGAGTGTGGTACTTGGGGCGCGCTGTAAACAATCAACATAAGTGTTGAATGTTTACGGGATGATGATCTCAGGACCCGAACCCTCATGCACGACATCAAATCGATCCGCGATAACCCGCAAGCCTTCGATGCCGCACTGAAGCGCCGCGGGCTGGCGCCGTTGTCGGCCACGCTGCTGGCGATCGATGAAAAACGCCGTGCGGCGATCCTGGTGTCCGAGCAGGCGCAGGCGCGGCGCAATGCAGCTTCGAAGGAAATCGGCGAGGCCAAGAAGGCCAAGGATGAGGCACGCGCCAACAAGCTGATGGCCGAAGTCGCCGAACTCAAGACCACGATGCCGGAGCTCGAGCTGGCGGCGAAGAGGGCCGACGAGCAACTGGCGAACGAACTGGCCGCGATTCCGAACCTGCCGTTCGACGACGTGCCCGAAGGCACCGATGAGCATGGCAACGTGCAGCGCCACGTCTATGGCAAGATCCGCAACTACGCCTTTACGCCGAAGCCGCATGACGATCTCGGCGACGCGCTCGGCTACATGGATTTCGAGGCTGCCGCAAAACTGAGCGGCGCGCGCTTTGTGGTGCTGAAGAAAGGTCTCGCGCGGCTGGAGCGCGCGATCGGCCAGTTCATGCTTGATCTCCATACAGGCGAGCACGGCTACACGGAGGTCAACCCGCCGCTCCTGGTGCGCAACGACGTCATGTTCGGCACCGGCCAATTGCCGAAATTCGAGGACGACCAATTCTGGGCCATCAAGGGCGAACTGCTTGCAGCTCCCGACGAACGCCTGAAGACCGAACGTCTCGGTCTTATTCCCACCGCCGAAGTCTCGCTGACCAACCTCGTCCGCGAATCCATCGTCGATGAAAAAGAACTGCCGATGCGGCTCACCGCGCTGACGCCCTGTTTCCGCGCCGAAGCGGGCGCCGCGGGCCGCGATACCCGCGGCATGATCCGGCAGCATCAATTTACCAAGGTCGAGCTGGTCTCGATTGCAACGCCCGAAACCAGCCGCGACGAGCATGAGCGCATGCTGTCCTGCGCCGAGGAAGTGCTGCGCCGGCTCGACTTGCATTACCGCGTGATGACGCTGTGCTCCGGCGACATGGGCTTTTCCGCGCAAAAGACCTACGACATCGAGGTCTGGATGCCGGGGCAGGGCGAGGGCGGGGCTTACCGCGAAATCTCGAGCTGCTCGGTGTGCGGCGATTTCCAGGCGCGCCGCATGGATGCGCGCTATCGCGCTTCCGACGGCAAGCCGCGTTTCGTGCATACGCTGAACGGCTCCGGCACCGCGGTCGGCCGCGCCCTGATTGCGGTGATGGAAACCTATCAGCAGCAAGGCGGCTCAATCGCCGTGCCCGATGTGCTGCAGCCCTATATGGGCGGCATCAAGGTGATCGAGCACGACAAATAGCTGGAGCAACCAATGCCCCTGCACCGCGACATTCTTTGGATCGGGAGGCAATGGGCTGTTACCGGCCATGGAATGCAATTGATCGATCAGCGCCTGATGGGCGCCTTCGATATCGAAGTAGCCCGCCTGTGGGATGACGATCTGATCGCGCGCATGCATGCCAGGGAGTGGCTCAATGCCGCCGATTTCGACAAGGGCCTGGCCATTGCGCGAACGCGGCATAAGCGGCCGGAGGCGGGATCGGCAGCCGTAGCGGCGCCGGTTTCGGCGATCGGGCCGAGTTCGTCGCCGCCGCCTTTCGAATCGGCAGGACAGGCCGCGCCAGACCTGCGGATGAAAATCGATGGCGGCGCCAGATTCGTGCGCCCCTGGCGTGTCTGGATGAAGAAAACATAAGGAAATGCGCCGGTTTGCCTCAGCCGCGATAGCCGGATAAGACGACGCCCAAAGGCAAGAGCCCGCCTCGATCCGAACCAGAAGGCATTTTGACGGATGCGAATTCTCTGCACCAATGACGACGGCATCCATGCGCCGGGTCTGAAGATCGTCGAGGAGATCGCCCGCGCGTTGTCTGACGACGTCTGGATCGTGGCGCCGGAGCTCGATCAGTCTGGCGTCTCGCATTCGCTGTCGCTGAACGATCCTTTGCGCTTGCGCGAAGTTGGCCCGCGTCATTTCGCGGTGCGGGGCACGCCGACCGATTGCGTGATCATGGGCTCGCGCTACATCCTCGGCGAGAAGTTGCCCGATCTCGTGCTGTCCGGCGTCAACAAGGGCCGCAACGTCGCCGAGGACGTCGTCTATTCCGGCACCATCGCGGGCGCGCTCGAGGGCACGATTCTCGGAATCCCGTCATTCGCGCTGAGCCAGGAATTTTCCGTCGAGACTCGCCACGCGCCGCTGTGGGACACCGCGCTGAAATTCGGGCCCGACATCCTGCGCAAGGTGATCGACGCCGGCGTGCCGAAGAACACCGTGATCAACGTCAATTTTCCCGCCTGTACGCCCGAGCAGGTCAAGGGCGTCCGTGTGACGCGCCAGGGCAAGCGTAACCTCGGCTTCCTCAAGGTCGACAAGCGCCACGACGGTCGCGGCAATCCCTATTTCTGGATCGGCTTTGAACGTGCCGCGACGATGGATGCGCCGGCCGAAGGCACCGATCTCGCCGCGCTTGCGGCGCGCTACGTGTCGGTCACGCCGCTGCGGCTGGACCGTACGGACGAGGCGTTCTCGGAAGAATTGACGACGACGCTGAAGTGACGCGAAGCGTCATACCCGCGAATGCGGGTATCCAGTACGCCGCGGCTTCTCGGTTCTTTCACAGGTCTCTGGGATACTGGATCATCCGCTTTCGCGAGGGATGACGGCTGAGTTTGTGGACGGACCTAAACCGGTGCGCTCTTCAGCGTCGATGCGATCACTTGGGCCAGCGTTTCGAGCTGGAATGGCTTCTGTAGCGCGGGGCGATCGCGATATTCCTGGGGCAGGCCGGAGGAACCGTACCCGGTCGCAAAGATGAACGGACGGTTGCGCGCCGTGATCAGCTCGGCCACCGGCGTGATTACCTTGCCGTTGACGTTGACGTCGAGAATGGCGAGATCGAAGTCGGTCGACTGCACCAGTTTGACCGCTTCGCCGATTTCGCCGGCCTCGGCAGCTACGCTATGGCCCAGCTCTTCCAGCATGTCAGCGACCATCATGCGGATCATCACCTCGTCTTCAACGAGGAAAACAGAACAGCCCGCCGGCCGTGTCGCTACCATGATGGATTCCTTGCCCTTCCGAATGTCAGGTTCGCAAAAAACGTCCCGTGGCGCAATGTCGGCTTGGGCTCGCCGGCCCAGCAAGGATTCCCCGGTGAAGGATTTTCCGTAACGCCGGAATGTCATGGCAGTTCCGAGGGCTGGAACCAAAATTTTGAGGAAATTCTTCCTTAAGTGCAAAGAGGCTATTACATCTCGGCGAAGCCTGAGCATTGGACGGGCGGAAAGCCCGCCACGAGACCGCGATGTCGCAAGAACCGCCCGAGAAGATGATGTTTCAGCTCACCCTGCGGCGGCGCGGGATCAGCGACCAGGCGGTGCTGCGCACCATGGAAGAGGTGCCGCGCGAGGCCTTTGTGGCGGCCGGCGATCGTGGTCATGCCTACCGCGACAGCGCGCTCGGCATCGCCTGCGGGCAGACCATCAGCCAGCCCTTCGTGGTCGCCTACATGACCGAGCAGTTGCAGTTACAGAAGCACCACAAGGTGCTCGAGATCGGCACCGGCTCCGGCTACCAGGCCGCGGTGCTATCGCGGCTGTGCGCCCATGTCCTGACCATCGAGCGCTACCGGACGCTGGCGGATACGGCTCGCGCCCGGCTTGAGCAGCTCGGTTACTACAACATTGAGGTGATGCTCGGCGACGGCTTCGACATCCCGGCGGGCGCCGGCGATTTCGACCGCATCATCGTGACGGCTGCAATGGAGCAAATTCCCGAAAAGCTGCTGCAGCGGCTGCTACCAGGCGGCATCCTGATCGCACCGGTTGGCCCCCATCACGGCACCCAGACCCTGGTCCGGATGACCCGGACCGACAGCGGTTTCGACCGCAAGGAACTGGTCGACGTCCGCTTCGTCCCGGCCCTGCCGGGAATTGCGCGCGAGCTGTAGAATCCCGGATTGGCGGTTCCTGCCAACATCTTATTCCAAGGGTTAAGCGGTTATTTACTCGGTACGTGTTTACTCAAAACAGTATTTTGTTGCGTACGAGTGAGTAACCATGTCCCGTCTCGCCGAGTTGCTTCGCTCGCGTCGGGTGCCGCAAGTCGCGGTGCTGGCGCTGATGTCGGTCGGCTTTGCCGGCTGCAGCGCCGATATGCAGACGCGCTTTTCCGACAGCTCGTTCTCCAATCCCTTTGCCTCTCAACCCGAAGCGACCGGTTCGGTCCGCACTCCCGCTGCCGAACGCCATGAGCGGCCGCAGGCCCAGGTCCCGCAATACCAGTCGCAGGCCCTTCCGCCGCCCGCGGTGGCTGCGCCGCCCGCTTACCCCACCAGTTCAGGCGGGGTGTCGGGGGGAGGGCGCGGGATTTCGTCCTACGCGCCGCCGTCCCATCCGCCCATCGAAACGACTGCCGCAGTGCCGCCGCGCTCGGTCGCGGCTTCGCGTCCGGCTCCGCAGGCCGGCACCACGATCATCGTGG
This sequence comes from Bradyrhizobium archetypum, assembly GCF_013114835.1. Lineage (GTDB taxonomy): Bacteria > Pseudomonadota > Alphaproteobacteria > Rhizobiales > Xanthobacteraceae > Bradyrhizobium > Bradyrhizobium archetypum. Next base: position 54,874 of record NZ_JAAVLW010000011.1, read on the forward strand.
GCACCAGCGACACGCTCGATATTCTGGCGAAGCGCTACAACGTTTCGGCCGCAGCGATCCTGCAGGCCAACGGCTACAAGGGCCCGCGCACGCTGTCGCCCGGCCAGCAACTGATCATTCCGCGGCAGACGGCGGTGGCGCCCGCGCCGGCACTCGCGCCCGCGGCCAGCAAGCCTGTCACCGCTGCGGCGGCAGCGCCGAGCGTCCACGTCGTCAATCGCGGCGATACGCTGATGAGCATCGCGCGGCGCAATCAGATTTCGGTCTCCGAACTCGCCCGCGCCAACAATCTCGACCAGTCCGCCAAGCTCAGCCTTGGCATGAAGCTTACGGTCCCTGGTTCGAAATCCACCGCGGCCGCTGCTCCGGCGGTGCAGCCTGTCGCCGCAGCCCCCGCCCAGCCGGTTGCACCGGTTGCAGCGCCCGCCACCAAGGTGGCCGCGGCCGGCGGCCCGCAGCAGAGCGCGCGGCTCGCGCAACCGACCACCAATGTTGCCGAGGAGAAGCCTGCTGCCGAACCCGCCGCCGTCAAGCCCAGCGAAGCCACCGGCGCGCTACCGACCTTCCGCTGGCCGGTGCGGGGCAAGGTGATCACCAGCTATGGCGCCAAGACCAACGGCAAATCGAATGACGGGATCAATCTGGCCGTGCCGGAAGGCACGCCGGTGAAGGCGGCGGAAGATGGCGTGGTCGCCTATTCCGGCAACGAGCTCAAGGGTTATGGCAACCTGGTTCTGGTGCGGCACTCCAACGGTTATGTCACCGCATATGCCCATGCGAGTGAACTGCTGGTGAAACGCGGCGATACGATCAAGCGCGGCCAGATCATTGCCAAGTCGGGTCAATCGGGCGAGGTGGGGTCGCCGCAGCTCCACTTCGAGATCCGCAAGGGTTCGTCGCCGGTTGACCCGCTGCAATTCCTGAATGGGGCGTAAGCGCTCGCCACACCTACAACTCCGGGCGATCCAGTATTCCAGAGCAGTTACGGTTACACCGTGAAGCCGCGGCGTACTGGGTCCCCGCCTTCGCGGGGGACGACAGCGGAGCGTTTGGCGTCCTGCGCGCCTCAGTCCTACTTCCCCGCCAGCCTCACGCCTAACCGCCCCGCCAGCTCCTGTGTGAACTGCCAGGCGACGCGTCCCGAGCGGGAGCCGCGGGTCGTCGACCACTCCAGCGCTTCGCGCTCCAGCTCTTCGTCGCCGATCTTGATGCCGAAATGGCCGCAATAGCCGCGCACCATGGCGAGATACTCGTCCTGACTGCAACGGTGAAAGCCGAGCCAGAGGCCAAACCGGTCCGACAGCGATACTTTCTCTTCGACCGCTTCGCCCGGATTGATCGCGGTCGAGCGTTCGTTCTCGATCATCTCGCGCGCCAGGAGATGCCGCCGGTTCGAGGTGGCGTAGAGGATCACGTTGTCGGGCCGTCCCTCGATCCCGCCTTCCAGCACCGCCTTGAGCGATTTGTAGGAGGCGTCGTTGCCATCGAAGGAGAGGTCGTCGCAGAACACGATGAAGCGGAAATCGGAGCTGCGCAGGAGGTCCATCAGGCCGGGCAGGCTCTCGATGTCCTCGCGGTGAATCTCGATCAGCTTGAGCCGGTCGGCCGGCTTGCGCTCGATATTGATGCTGGCATGCGCGGCCTTCACCAGCGAGGACTTGCCCATGCCGCGCGCGCCCCACAGCAGCGCATTGTTGGCCGGCAGGCCGTCGGCAAAGCGCTCGGTGTTTTCGATCAGGATGTCGCGCATCCGGTCGATGCCCTTGAGCAGGCCGAGCTCGACGCGGCTGACGCGCGGCACCGGCGACAGGCGCCCATCCGGGTGCCAGACGAAGGCGTCGGCCGCGCCGAACGACTCGGGGCTGGTCGCCGCCGGCGCGGCCGCGGAAAGGTGGCCGGCGATGGCTTCCAGCGCGGTGGCAATCCGCTCGGCGGTGGTGCCGTTGAGCGCGTTTGCCGGACCTTTTGTCGCGGTTTTTGCTGATGCCCGCGAGGCGGCCTTGGGGGTGGCGCGGGGCGCAGTTTGAGCCCCAGTTTTCCTGGCTTTTTTCGACATTTCCGGAGTTCCTGACGGCGCAGCCTTAACGGGCCTTGGAAGGTCTCGCAAGCGGCCTAAATGAGGGGGCGGCCAACGTTGCAATTGGGCCCGCCGCCGCTATAGTCCGCGCGAATTTGCCCGGACCGGCGACATGCCCAGGCCGTGATGCCCAGGCATGGCCGGTTCTTTTCCGTCTTACGAGGATTGTTCGAATGCTGATAACCCCTGCGTACGCCCAGGCTGCAGCCGGCGGCGATGCCAACAGCATGTTGATGTCGCTGCTGCCGTTCGCACTGATCTTCGTGATCATGTACTTCCTGATTCTGCGGCCGCAGCAGAAGAAGATCAAGGATCACCAGGAACTGGTCAAAAACATCCGCCGCGGCGATACCGTGGTAACCTCGGGCGGCCTGGTCGGCAAGGTGACCAAGGTGGTCGACGACGACCAGATCGAGTTCGAAATTTCCGAAGGCGTCCGCGTGCGCCAGATGCGGCAGATGATTTCGGGCGTTCGCGCCAAGGGCGAGCCGGCCAAGGAAAAGAGTGAGGCCAAGGACGAGACGTCCGCGAGCTGAGTTTTCCGCGCCGCTTGCCGCGGCGCATTTTCCTGGATCTGACGGGTCTACTCGATGCTTTATTTCTCGCGGTGGAAGGCGCTGGCGATCATTCTGACCGCGCTGATCGTCTGCCTGTTCGCGGTGCCGAACTTCTTCTCCCAGGAGCGGGTGAAGACCTGGCCGGTATGGGCGCAGCGCCACATCGTGCTTGGCCTCGATCTGCAAGGCGGCTCGTATCTGCTGCTCGAAGTCGACGCCAATTACGTGAAGAAGGAGAAGCTCGATCAGGTCCGCGATGAAGCCCGTCGCGTGCTCCGCGACGCCAAGGTCGCCTATACCGGCCTTGCTGTCCGCAACGATGCGGTCGAGGTACGAATCAGCCGCGAGGCCGATCAGGCGACCGGGCTGTCCAAGCTGCGCGACCTGTCGCAACCGATCGGCGGGCTTCTGGGCGGGAGCGGGCAGCGCGACCTCGAGGTGACCGATGCCGGCGGCGGACTGTTTCGCATCACGATTCCGCAGGCTGCCATGCTCGACCGCATGCGGAAGACCATCGAGCAATCGATCCAGATCGTCGAGAAGCGCGTCAACGAGCTCGGCACCGTCGAGCCGATCATTCAGCGCCAGGGCACCGACCGCATCCTGGTGCAGGTGCCGGGCCTGCAGGATCCGACGCACCTGAAGGAATTGCTCGGCAAGACCGCGAAGATGGAATTTCGCATGGTCGACACCTCGGTGTCGCCGGACCAGGCGCAGCAGGGCCGGGTGCCGCCGGAATCCGAAGTGCTGATGAGCTCGACCTCGCCGAAGGTCCCCTATGTCATCAAGCGGCAGGTGTTGGTCTCCGGCGGCGACCTGATCGACGCCCAGCCGGGCTTCGACCAGCGCACCAACGAGCCGATCGTCAGTTTCCGCTTCAATACGTCGGGCGCGCGCAAGTTTGCGCAGGCGACGTCGGAAAACGTCGGTTTGCCGTTTGCGATCGTGCTCGACAATGAAGTGATTTCCGCGCCCGTGATCCGCGAGCCGATCACCGGTGGTTCGGGGCAAATCTCCGGCAACTTTACCGTTCAGGCCGCCAACGACCTCGCGATCCTGTTGCGGGCCGGCGCCCTGCCGGCGCCTCTGACCGTGGTCGAAGAGCGCACCGTCGGCCCGGGCCTCGGCCAGGACTCGATCGAGAAGGGCGAGCTGGCGGCCTATGTCGGCTCGATCATGGTCATCGTGTTCATGCTGGTGACCTACCGGCTGTTCGGCGTGTTCGCCAACATCGCGGTCGCCATCAACGTCGCGATGATCTTTGGCCTGCTGTCGCTGCTCAATGCCACGCTGACGCTGCCGGGCATCGCCGGCATCGTGCTGACGGTCGGCATCGCCGTCGACTCCAACGTGCTGATCTATGAGCGCATTCGCGAAGAGCTCCGCCACGGCCGCAACGCGATTTCGGCGATCGACGCCGGATTCAGGCGCGCGCTGGCGACCATTCTGGACTCCAACATCACCACCTTCATTGCCGCTGCGGTGCTGTTCTACATCGGCACTGGGCCGGTTCGCGGCTTCGCCGTCACGCTCGGCATCGGCATCATCACCACAGTGTTCACCGCGTTTACGCTGACCAGCCTGATCGTCGCAGGGTGGGTACGATGGAAGCGGCCGAAGACCGTGCCAATCTGAGACTGCGGAGCCGGCTTTGACACAATTCGTTCTCATCGGGCTGGGCATTCTGATTGCCGTGCTGACCGTGGTCGCGGTATTCGACCTGCTGCCGCCGCTGCGCATCGTGCCCGACGACACGCATTTCGATTTCACGCGCTTTCGCCGCATCAGCTTTCCGATTTCGGCGGCGCTCTCGATCGTCGCGATCGTGCTGTTCTTCACCCATGGGCTGAATTTCGGCATCGACTTCCGGGGCGGCACGTTGCTGGAAGTGCAGTCCAAGTCCGGCTCCGCGGACATCGCCGCGATGCGTGCGAAGCTAAGCACGCTGGGCCTCGGCGAGGTCCAGCTCCAGCAGTTTGGCGGTCCGGCCGACGTCCTGATCCGCGTCGCGGAGCAGCCGGGAGGCGACAAGGCGCAGCAAGAGGCGGTGACGAAGGTCCGCGGCGCGCTCGGTGACAGCGTCGATTACCGCCGCGTCGAGGTCGTGGGCCCGCGCGTTTCGGGCGAGCTCCTGGCCTACGGCATGATCGGCCTGATGCTCGCGATTATCGCGATCCTGATCTATCTCTGGTTCCGGTTTGAATGGCAGTTCGCGCTCGGCGCCATGATCGCCAACGTTCACGACATCGTGCTGACGATCGGCTTCATGTCGATCTCGCAGGTCGATTTCGACCTGACCAGCATCGCGGCGCTGCTGACCATTCTCGGCTACTCGCTGAACGACACGGTCGTGATCTACGACCGCATCCGGGAAATGCTGCGGCGCTACAAGAAAATGCCGATGCCGCAACTGCTCAACGAGTCCATCAATTCGACGCTGTCGCGCTCGATCATCACCCACGTCACGGTGACGCTGGCGCTGCTGGCACTGTTGCTGTTCGGCGGTCATGCGATCCACAGCTTCACGGCGGTCATGATGTTCGGCGTGGTGCTGGTCGGCACCTACACCTCGATCTTCATCGCCGCGCCGATCCTGATCTATCTCGGCGTTGGTGAGCACCGCGACGCACCGGATACGCCTGCGAAGAAATAGCGCATAATCCGAAAAGCATGCCCTCGGGCTGGACCCCGAGGGTGGGAACCGGTTTTCGGAAAAGATCATGCCCAATCAAGCAAGTTCATCCTCGGACGCTCCGCATCTTCCGAGGTCGGCGCCGATCGAAGCCTACGGCAAGGGCGGCTTCGCCTTCGCCGACATGTCGCATCGCGGCTCGCTGTTGTGCCTGCCGGATGCGATCTGGGCCTGGCCGGTGACCAGGCCTTCCGAAATCGACGAGTATTCATTGGCGCGTGTCTTCAAGGCTGCCAACGCGATCGATACGCTGATCGTCGGCACCGGCAAGGAAGTCTGGGTGCCGCCGCGCGGTCTCCGCGAGGCGCTGCGCGCGGTGCGCGTGGTGCTCGATGCGATGCAGACCGGACCCGCAATCCGCACCTACAACATCATGCTGGGCGAGCGACGGCGCGTCGCGGCGGCGCTGATCGCGGTGCCATGAGCGGGGCGGCGTCGAAGGATTCCGCCGCGTTCTGCGCCGATCTGGTGCGCACGCACGACTTCGTCCGCTATGCCTCGACGCTGTTCCTGCCTCAGGTCGAGCGCCGCGCACTGCTGTCGATCTATGCCTTCAACGTCGAGATTTTACGCGTGCGCGAGCAGGTCAGTCAGCCATTGCCGGGCGAAATCCGGCTGCAATGGTGGACCGATATGCTGGAAGGCGCCGGCCATGGCGAGGTCGAGGGCAATCCGGTCGCGGCCGAACTCCTGCAGACCATCGGCGAATTCCGCCTGCCGATCGAGCCACTGTCGCGGCTGATCGAGGAGCATCAGTTCGACCTCTACAACGATCCGATGCCGTCGATGGCGGCGTTGGAAGGCTATGTCACCGACACTTGCTCGGCGCTGTTCTCGCTTGGCGCACGGATCGCGGCACAACCGTCGGCCGCGATCGATCATCTCTCCCGCCATGCCGGCCTCGCCCAAGGCATGGCACAGGTGATCGCTGCACTCCCGCTCGATGCCGCACGGCGGCAGCTATTCCTGCCGCTGCAATTGCTGCAGCAGCACGGCAGCGGGATCGAGCAGGTCTTTTCGGGGAAGCAGACGCCGCAGGCCCGTGCGGCGATCGACCAGTTGGTCGGGGAGGGGCAAAAACATCTTCGCACGGCCTTCGAGCTGCTCGCGCATGTGCCGCCGCAGGTGCGGCCGGTATTTTTGCCGCTGGCGATGGTCCGCCGCGATCTGCAGCGCATGTCACGGGCCGACGCCGATCCGTTCGTGCCGCAAGTGACGTCACGGTTGCGCACGCTATGGACACTATGGCGCGCCTCGCGGACGCGGGAATTTGGCGGGTAAGAAGCTCGTCACATATAGGGCCGTCATACCCCGCGAAAGCGGGGTACGCAGTACGCCGCGGCCTTGCCATCTTTACGAACGTCTCTGGAATACTGGGGTCACCCGCCGGAGCCTGTCATCGGGCGCGCATTCGCGCGACCCGTTGGCGGGTGACCCAGTTCGGAATCAATTTCACCGCCGATCCATATCGGCGCTCTCAAAGTTGAACCGGTCCCGCAAATTCTTTCGGCTCTCCAGAATGTCTTTCATGAACGCGCGGTCGGCATCGCTCGTGATCAGGGGCTCGATCAGGTCGACCTGGTTCATGGCAACCAGCTGCAAGATCTCGGTGCGCGGCTTGCCGGCGGCATCGCGGGGCAGGGCATGCACCACCTGGATATGCTCGGGCGGCCTGACCCCCTTGGCCGCGGCTAATTCGCTGCGCAACTGCTTTTCCAGAGCCGTGCTCTCGGCCTCGACAAAGGCGTACAAACCCACGCCGGTACGGCGGTCGGCGAAGGCGACAATGGCGGTATCGCGTACTTCAGGGTTTTTCCTGATCAGGGCGCTCAGGACAGGTGCGTCGTTGACCAGCCGGCGGCCGCCGCCTTCGCGGTCGGTGAAGTTGAACAGGCCGCGGGTGATGGCCTGGTAGACCTTCTTGCCGGTCTTGAGCCAGATGCTGGCGACGACGGATTTGCGTGCCAGGATCTTGCGCTCCATCGGGGTCAGTGCCGCCGGCGCGTAGCTGCGCTTGTGCTTCAGCATGTGCCGCAGATCTTCGTAAGCCGCGATCCGGAATAGCCGGCTGCGAGTCTTGAAACAGGCGGCCAGTTGAAAATCGGTAAGGTAGGCGCGGCCGTCGCGGCCCACCAGCCAATTCTGTTCTTTGGCAAGATCGTTGTGGCAGATGCCGGCGCGATGCAGTTTGCGAAGCGCAGTTTTGGCGGAACGGAAATAGGCTAGGTCGCCATGAGGCTTTGCCAGATGCAGCGCGACGCCGTCGATGAAGCCGCGCACCAGCGCCCGCCGTCCGGCCCATAGCAGCCTCGGGCCGACATCAAGCTCGCGCGCCAGCGTCAGCGCGCGGCGCTCGCGGACGAATAGATGGCGGGCGAGCGGATAGGACCACACCGGCACCTGATCGAGCCGGCGCAGCACGGCATCGACCTCGCCCGCGTCATCGCGAAAGCGGCCGCGCTCGACAGTCGAAAAGACGTCGCGCTTTAATAGCACACCTTCGGTCCATCGCGCCGATAGCGTGGCGGCGTCGTCTTTCGGCAAGCCCATCGGATTACGCCGCCGCTGCTACGCGCAGGCGATCGGCGATCCAGCGATCGAGATCGGCAAGCGCGCGTGCACTGAGCGCCTGCTTCTTGGCGACGCTCTTTTCGTTGCCGCGCAGCCGGGTGCCATCAGCCTTTTTGGTTGGCAAGCTGGCAAGCGGCGGGAACAGGCCGAAATTGATGTTCATCGGCTGGAATGATCGTGTTCCGGCCTCGATCGTCTCGATATGTCCCCCGGTGATGTGGCCGAGCAGCGCGCCCAGCGCCGTGGTCGCCGGTGGCGGTTCGAGCGACTGCGCCCGCGCATTCGCCGCCGCGTAGAGGCCGGCGATCAGGCCGATGCTGGCGGATTCCACATAGCCCTCGCAGCCGGTCATCTGACCGGCAAAGCGCAGCCGCGGCTGCGCTTTCAAGCGCAGCTGGCCATCCAAAAGCTTTGGCGAGTTCAGGAAGGTGTTGCGGTGCAGCCCGCCGAGCCGGGCGAATTCAGCGTTCTCCAGGCCTGGAATGGTGCGGAAAACACGCTGTTGCGCACCATAGTTTAGTTTGGTCTGGAAGCCGACCATGTTGTAGAGCGTGCCGAGCTTGTTGTCCTGCCGCAACTGCACGATGGCATAGGGCTTGACCGTCGGGTTGTGCGGATTGGTCAGCCCGACCGGCTTCATCGGTCCGTGCCGCAGGGTCTCGTGGCCGCGCTCGGCCATGACTTCGACCGGCAGGCAGCCGTCGAAATAGGGCGTATTGGTTTCCCACTCCTTGAAATCAACCTTGTCGCCTGCGAGGAGCGCGGCGACGAAGGCGTCATACTGGTCCTTTGTCATCGGGCAGTTGATGTAATCGGCGCCGGTGCCGCCGGGCCCGACCTTGTCGTAGCGGGACTGAAACCACGCCACCGACATGTCGATGGAATCCTTGTGCACGATCGGCGCAATGGCATCGAAGAACGCCAGCGCGTTCTCATCCGTCAGCTCGCGAATGGCGTCGGCCAGTGGCGCCGAAGTGAGAGGGCCCGTCGCGACGATCACATTGCCCCATTCGGCCGGCGGCAGGCCGGCGATCTCGCCACGATCGATCTCGATCAGCGGATGGTCGTGGAGGGCCTTGGTGACGGCTGCGGAAAAGCCGTCGCGGTCGACCGCCAGCGCCCCGCCGGCGGGCACCTGGTTGGCGTCCGCGGCGCGCATGATCAGCGAGCCCAGCCGGCGCATCTCGGCATGCAACAGGCCCACGGCATTGTTGGCGGCATCATCAGAGCGGAACGAGTTGGAGCAGACCAGTTCGGCCAGGCCCTCGGTGCGATGCGCCTCGGTCATCCGTAGCGGTCGCATCTCGTGCAGGATGACGCGAATGCCCGCATTGGCGACCTGCCAGGCGGCTTCCGAGCCGGCGAGGCCTCCGCCAATCACATGGACGGTGTCAGTTTGAGAAGTGGAGGAAATCATGCGCGCAGGGTTAGCGCGTTTTCGCGCCTAGCGCACCTGCTATAGCGGCTTCAGATGAAGCCTGCCCAGGACTTGATCAGAACTTGATCCGGAATGGATGCCGGTTCGCGTGAAGAAAGCGCATCAAGGTCAAAGTCCAAACGAGAACGCCCGCAGCAGGGCGGGCGTTATCCGTTCATCAGGCGGGTGAACAGCGATTAGCCGTTATAGTTCCCTGCGGCAACGCGCGGAATGTCCGAACGATCGAGGCCGATGTCGGCCAGTTCGCGATCGCTGAGCTGGGACAGTTCGCTGACATTGCGCTGATAATCCCGGAAAGCCTGGATCATGCGGATGAGCGAGAGCAACATGGTAGTCTCCTTGCAGTTACGATTCAGCCCTTGGAGGGTGGCCTCATCGTTGAAATGAATATAGCTTAGATTTTGCAGTGCAGAAGTTCCGATGTTGCGATGCAGCTAATCCTAAAACGCATGGCAGTGGTAAGCCCCATTTAACCTTTCAGCATGTCTGCCGGATCGGGTCTCTCGCACGCCCGAGCAGTGCCTCTTCAATAGAAACAATACCGCAAATTTGCGGAATTATCGAAATGTCCGGGTTAACCTCGAAGTGGCGTTCGGGATAGTTCCCCCAAGCCAGCGGTCATCTGCGGTGGACAAAGCGTGCTTCAAAGGCAGGTATTTTGGAACTTTCTTATGCAGAATCGCATGTCGTGAATTGAACGTAAATGAATATATATTCATTTTTACGAAGGTTCGGATTTTGGTTTCGCGGTCGGGGAAACACCAAACCTGCATGACGGGCAATCGCGTCGGCACGGTTCGCGCGAACGCGAAGCATAATGCGCTTCCTGCTTTCGCAGATGAGCGAACACCGTGACGCACTCGCTGATCGCCCCGCCCCTTGCGTTGAAGCGAGAGCGCGTTTGATCCGCGGACATTGTAGCTGCGGCTGGCCCCCTTGCGTTCTTGCTAAGGCGCCCGCGAAAGCTGCGTCGCGAAAGAGGCGATCGTCTTGGCGTAGACCTCGCTCTTGTTCCACTCCTTGATCACGGCAAAATTCGCGCTGCCGGGCTCCCAGTCCTTGCCGCGCTGCCAGCCGTGGTTTGCGAGAAAGTTGGCGGTTGAAGCCAGCACATCCGGCGGGCTGCGCAGGAGATCACGCCGGCCATTGCCGTCGAAATCAACCGCGAACTTGACGTAGGAGGAAGGCATGAACTGGGTCTGGCCGATTTCGCCGGCCCATGCGCCGCGTAAATCCTGGGGCGCAATATCGCCGCGCTCGACGATACGCAGCGCATCCATCAACTCGGCCTTGAACATGTCGGCGCGGCGGCAATCATAGGCCAACGTCGCGAGCGCGCGCAGCGTCGGAAACTTTCCGATATTGACGCCGAAATCGGTTTCCAGGCCCCAGATCGCCACCAGCACTTCGCCGGGTACGCCGTAAGCCTGCTCAATGCGCCCGAGCACCGAGCCGTATTGCTTGAGCATGTTGGACCCGCGCGTCAGCCGGGGCGGAATCATGCGACCGGAGAATTCTTCGAAACTCTGACTGAAGACTTTTTGCGATTGGTCGCGGGCCAACACGCTTTTATCGAGCGTGACACCGCTCAAGCCAGCCTGGATCGCGGATGCCGATATCCCTTTGGCGGCAGCTTCCTTCTTGAAATCTTCCAGCCACGTTTCGAACGGGCCCGTGCCACAGGGCGCCGCGAGCACAGGCGCTGCGGAAGTCAGCAATAGAGCGGCCAGAGCCAAGGCGCGCATAGAGAGGCGAGAGATCATCGTGCCGTTCGCTCCACGATCGGTGCGTTATCGACGTTAGTGGCAACGCCACGCCGAATGTTCGAAGCAAGATCGGCCAAAACAAGGCTTATATGGGTGCCGTCAATGCTATTCCGTTGAACATGCTCAATTCATCGTTAGTCAGCAGTGAACAGCCAAACGCCGGTCGGATTCGACCGGCGGGCTCGAGTCGTCAGGTTCCCTGCAGCCTATGCGCTATCCTTTTTGGCGCCAGGGGAACAGATTGGCCGGGAAATCGGCGGCGGGCTTGCGTTCGCGATGGGCGCGGGGCGGAAGTGGCTGTGGATTGAGTTCCGGCTCGATCGTCTCCCGATAGAGATGCCAGGTCGCGTGTCCGAGCAGGGGGATGACGATGGCAAGGCCGACGAAGCACGGCAGCGTTCCCGCGACCAAGAGCGCCGCGACGATCAATCCCCAGGCTGCCATCGGCACGGGATTGCGTGCGACCGCGCGCAGCGAGCTCACCATCGCATCGCCCGCGCCGGCATGACGATCGAGCATCAATGGGAAGGAGACCACGCTGATGCAAAGGGCGACAAGAGCGAACAGGAACCCGACGCCACAGCCAACCACGATCAGCCACCATCCTTGTGTCGTCGTTAGCACGCGGGTTACGAAATCAGAAATGCCGGTCGCACCTGCGTAGCCGAATGCGGCAATATAGATCGCCTGCGCGGTGGCCACCCAGGTCACGAACAGCGCCAGCAACAGCACGCCAAGGCCGAGCATCGCGCTGAATGACGGCGAACGTACGACTTCGAGCGCATCCCAGGCAGTTGGCTCCTCGCCGTGCTCGCGACGGCGGCTCATCTCGTAGAGGCCGAGTGCCGCGAACGGCCCGATCAGTGCAAAGCCGGCGGCCAGCGGAAACAGCAGCGGCATGACTGAATAGCCGAGAACGGCACGCGCCAGCATCAGTCCAAGCACGGGATAGATAATGCACAGGATGATGGCGTGGGTTGGCACCGCTTTGAAATCGTCCCAGCCGCGTCGCAAGGCGCGGCCGAGTTCGGCCAAGCCGATGGTTCGGATGATCGGCGCGGCAGCGGTGTCTGCTGCGCTTTGCGCGATCGATGTGACATTGCCGTGAGATGTGGCCATGGTCGTCGCCTCCCTCGCGGTCGCATTGCGCCAACCGAAAGACGCAAACGCGGCCTTCATAAAACGATCACGATCGTGCCAGATGCGAAGACAAGATAACGGAACTGGCCATGTCGCGAACTGTTGCGAAAGCGTACTCCCAAACAGCGACAAACGCACTCACGCTTAGGTGAATGTTTCATTGGCAAGCCTCGCGGTGGTAGCTAGACTTGCCGCGATCCCGGCGAGGTGCTGCCGGTCAAACAGTGCCGCCAAAGACTCACCCCATCCTCAACTCATTGGGAGCGAACGATGAGCATTTTCGGAAAAATCATGAGCGCGATCTTCGGCACCAAGGCAGACGCTGCGCCGGCTGGCGGCGGGGCGGCCGCGGGCGCCGGATCGTCCGGCGGCACCGCGGCCTCGGCCACAGCGACTGTCGACGTCGCGCCGATCCTTGATCAGGCGGTCAGGGCCAAGGGTGAGAAGCTGGAGTGGCGCACCTCGATCGTCGACCTGATGAAAGCGCTCGACATCGATTCCAGCTTCGCCGCGCGGAAGGATCTCGCAAAGGAGTTCGGCTACACCGGCGACACCAACGACTCCGCCAGCATGAACATCTGGCTGCACAAGCAGGTGATGGCCAAGCTGGCCGCCAATGGCGGCAAGTTGCCGCCGGATATCAAGCACTGACATTTCGCTCGGCTCTCACATGCGAAGGCTCGCAGCGATGCGGGCCTTCTTTTTAGTGCGATTGCAATGCAGCAAGGCTGAAACTGTATCCACTTCGTATGGAAAACGCTGTAGAGACAGCTCGCCAAGAAAAACAAGGAGGATGCCAATGAGCAACGTCGATCGCAGGACCATTCTGGCCACCGGTGCGCTGGCGCTTGCCGGTACGGCCGTTCAAGGCGGTTCTGCCGCGGCGCAGGCCGGCCCGAAGTCGATTTTCCCGGTCGGTACGACGACCATTCCCATCGTGGGCGAGACCGACGTGTTTCCGGTGCGGCGGATCTATTGTATCGGACGCAACTATGCCGCGCATGCCCGCGAAATGGGCTCGGACCCGAACCGCGAGCCGCCGTTCTTCTTTCAGAAGCCGACCGATGCGGTCCAAAATGTCGCAATCGGCACGGTCGCCGATCACCCGTATCCCTCACTCACCAAGAACTATCACTATGAGGTTGAGCTGGTGGCGGCGCTGAAATCGGGCGGTACCAATATTTCGGCGGAGCAGGCACTTGACCACGTTTACGGCTACGCGCTCGGCCTCGACATGACGCGGCGCGACCTGCAGCGAGCGATGGGCGACGAGAAAAAGCCATGGGAGATCGGCAAGAGCTTTGATCGCTCCGCGGTGCTCGGACCGATCCATCCCGCTGCCAAGACGGGACATTTCACCAAGGGCGCGATCTCGCTGGCGGTGAATGGCACGATCAAGCAGAACTCCAATCTGCAGAACATGATCTGGAGCGTGGCCGAGCAGATTTCCAAACTGTCGGAAGCCTTCGAGCTCAAGGCAGGCGACATTATCTATTCCGGCACGCCGGAGAACGTCGGCCCGGTCGTCAAGGGCGACGTGATCCTGTGCAAGATCGAGGGCCTGCCGGATATGTCGATACGGATCACGTGAGAGTGCCACCTGTAGCCGTCGCCCCTGCTAAAGCAGGGGCTCATAACCACGGAAGCCAGTGATAGCTGAGAAGATCGCCCGCGTTGTCTTTCATCGAGTTCGGCAATTGACTGCATGGCGTATGGGTACTGCGCGCGCAGGGACGGCGGCGGCTTGCGATGTGTGCGCGTCACCCCGTCAGATCGGCAAATTCCGGATTTCTGCGCAAGTAATCCACGACAAAGCCGCAGCCGGCGATGACCTTGCGTCCGTCGGCCCGGATCAGCTCAAGTGCGCCCCTGACCAGTTCGGAGGCGATGCCGCGCCCGCGCAGCGTGCGTGGCGTTTCGGTATGAGTGATGATGACCGCCGAAGGCGTGACGCGATAATTCGCAAACGCCACGGCGCCCTCGACGTCCAGTTCGAAGCGGCTTTGAGCCTTGTTGTCGCGGACGGCGGCCATACGGCGATTCCCCGATGATTAACGTTCCATTTAGGGACATGAACCCGCCCATGCAAACCGGCGATGGGAGGCTGGCAAGAGAGCGCGCCGTTCGCCCCGCAGGATCTTGCATCGCAAGATCTTTGCATCCAACGCCTTGCAATGGGTTACAGGGTTCCTAGGTCACTCTAATGACATACGCCGCTGAGGCGGCCGGGTCTGGGATATCCGGAATGCTGTGATCGCGGCCGCCGACGTATGCCTCTTTTTTCAAGGGGAGGTCTACAATGTCGGGCTTTGGTTTCTTCAGCAAGCATCGCACCTGGGAAGACTGGTTCGGCATGCTGCTTGGCGTGCTGATCGTGGTGTCGCCGTGGTTTCCTTTTTCCAGCCACGATGTGATGGACGCCGAACGCAGCACCATGATCCTCAACACGTTCGTGGTGGGCATGCTGGTGTTCGGTCTGGCCCAGCTTGAGTATGTCGCACTGCAGCGTTGGGAGGAGGTGGGCGAGATCGCGCTCGGCTTCTGGCTGATGGCTTCTCCGTTTATCCTCGGCTACTCCGGCGACGACATGCTTCGGGCCTGGCATGTCGCCCTCGGTGCGATCGTCGCACTTTTGGGGGCGCTCCAGCTCTGGCAGGACTGGCGTCTGAGCGACCAGGATCTGGCCAACCATCCGCAGTAATTCGGCAAGGGCCCGCCGGCCGCGCCTGTAGCCGGTGAGCTCCAATGCCTAGTACTTCAACGGGGCGGATCCCAACGAATCGTATGCCTGCCGTGAGACCATCGCGGGCAACGCCCGGCTGCGCATTTGAGCAAGCGCAGCGCTTTCTGCTATCGTTGTTCGATCCGTGTTTTTGCAAGCGTAATGGTTGATTCCCTGTGGCTGAAACCGTGACTATCCCCACCCCGCGCGGCGGTCTGGCGCGGATGTCGCGCCGGGTGATGAACCTGGCGCATATGCTGACCCAGAATGCCCGCCGCCATGGCGATCGTCTCGGCTTCATCTGGGGCGACAAATCCTGGGCCTGGCGCGAGATCGATGCTGCCGTCTCGGCGCTGGCGGCCGGTCTTGCCGCGCGCGGGGTCGTCAAGGGCGACCGCATCCTGGTTCATTCGAAAAACTGCGACGAGATGTTCTGGTCGATGTTCGCAGCCTTCCGGCTCGGCGCGGTCTGGGTGCCGACCAACTTCCGCCTGATGCCGGACGAGGTCGCCTATCTCGCCAGTGCCTCCGGCGCCAAGGCGTTTCTGTGCCATGGCGATTTCCCCGATCATGCGACGGCGGCAGCCAATCCGGCGCTCGAATTCATCTGGCGGGTTGGCGAGGGCGCCCTTGGCGAGCGGGCAGTGAGTGAGGTGATCGCCGCGTGCGCGGGCGCCAGGGTCGAGAATGTCGCGGTCGACTATGACGATCCCTGCTGGTTCTTTTTCACCTCGGGTACTACCGGGCGCTCCAAGGCGGCAGTCCTCACCCACGGCCAGATGGCCTTCGTCGTCACCAACCATCTCGCCGACCTGATGCCAGGCACGACGGAGACGGATGCCTCGCTGGTGGTCGCGCCGCTGTCGCATGGCGCCGGCGTGCACCAGCTCGTGCAGGCCGCGCGCGGCGCGCCGACCATCTTGCTGCCTACGGAAAAATTCGACATCGCGGAGGCCTTCCGGCTGATCGAGACGCATCGCGTCAGCAACATGTTCACGGTGCCGACCATCCTGAAGATGATGGTCGAACATCCCGCGGTCGATAAATACGACCATTCCTCGCTGCGCTTCGTGATCTATGCCGGCGCGCCGATGTACCGTGAGGATCAGAAGGCGGCGCTCGCTAAGCTCGGCAAGGTGCTGGTGCAGTATTTCGGGCTCGGCGAGGTCACCGGCAACATTACGGTGATGCCGGCGATCCTGCACGACGCAGAGGACGGCCCGCAGGCCCGCATCGGCACCTGCGGATTCGAGCGCACAGGCATGCAGGTCTCGATCCAGGACGACGACGGGCGCGAACTCAGGCCGTTCGAGACCGGCGAGATCTGCGTGATCGGGCCTGCCGTATTCGCCGGCTACTACGATAATCCCGAAGCCAACGCGAAGGCGTTCCGCGACGGCTGGTTTCGCACCGGCGATCTCGGCCACATGGACGAGGAGGGCTTTGTCTACATTACCGGCCGCGCCTCGGACATGTATATCTCCGGCGGCTCCAACATCTATCCGCGCGAGGTCGAGGAGAAGATTCTCACTCATCCCGCGATCGGCGAGGTCGCCGTGCTCGGCGTGCCCGACCCGTTCTGGGGCGAGGTCGGCGTTGCCGTCTGCGTCGCGCGCGAGGGCGCCGCCGCCGTGAGCGAGGCGGAGCTCACCGCGTTCCTGGCGCCGAAGGTGCCGCGCTACAAGATGCCGAAGCGCTTCTTCTTCTGGGAGGCGCTGCCGAAGTCCGGCTATGGCAAGATTCCGAAGCGGCTGGTCCGCGATGAACTGGAAGCACGAGGATTGCTTGAGCTTGTCGCCAAAACGGATAGCTGAGCCGATGCGCAGCATCGCGCAGCCCGGGCCGCCCGCGCCCGAGCGCATCCAATGGGTCGAGGCGCGCGGCCGGGCGTTTTCGTTCACGCTGCAGGCTGGCTTGCCGCTGCTCGAAGCCGCGCGCCGTGGTTTTGTCGAAGCCGGATTTTCAGGCGGCGTGCTGAGCATGCGGGACGGGGCGCTCGGGCCGTTTGCCTATGTGATGCCGGCGCTGTCGAAGACCGGCGCCAACGCGGCGTTCTACAGCGACACATTTCGGCCTGCCGGCATCACGCGGCTGAAGTGTGGTGCGATGACGGTCGGCCAGCGCGACGGCGCGCCGTTCTTCCATTGCCACGGGCTGTGGACCGAGACGGACGGCCATCTGCATGGCGGCCACATCCTGCCCGAGGAGAGCATCGTCGCCGAATCGTCTACGGTGGAAGCGTTCGGCATCGATGGCGCGATGTTTGTCGCCGAGCCCGATCCCGAAACCAATTTCAAATTGTTCGGTCCGGTCGCCCGCGCCGGCACAGACGTGAAGGCGGAGAGCCGCGCCTTCGCGCTGCGGCTGCGGCCGAATCAGGATTTTGCCGCAGCGCTGGAGACCTTTTGCCGGCAGCACGGCATTCTGCGCGCGCGCATTCACGGCGGCGTCGGCTCCACCATCGGCGCGCGTTTCACCGACGGCCGAACCGTCGTGCCGTTTGCGACCGAGCTTGCAATCAAGGCCGGCAACATTGCGCCCGGCGCGGACGGCACGCTGCACGCCGAGCTCGATGCCGCGCTCGTCGACTATCTCGGCGGCATCGCCGAGGGCCAGCTAATGCGCGGCGACAATCCGGTTCTGATGACGATGGAGCTGGTGCTGGAGGTGGTGTGACGGCAATAGGGTGGGTGAAGGCGCAACGCGCCGTGCCCACCATCTCTCCGGTTCGTTTGCTGAAGGGTGGGCACGCTTGCGCTCTGCCCACCTCTACATTCTTCACCTGAAGTGATAGTTCACGCCAACCTTGATGGTGTGGAAGTCGACGGTGCCGGAGTCAAACACGTCACCGCCCAGATTGTAGGTCTTGCTGCCGAGGCTGGTGTACATGTATTCGCCTTTGGCCGACCAGTTCGGCGTGAACAAATATTCGAGGCCACCGCCGATGGTGTAGCCGGTATGAGTCTGGCTATCCGAAATCGTCATGCCGAGCGCTGAAACGGAGTCCTTTCTGTTGGCCCACGCAAAACCACCCTTGGCGTAGATCAGGGCCGCATCCATCGCGAAGCCGGCGCGCCCGGTCACACTGCCGAACGAGTTGATCTTGATTTCCTCCGTGGCCAGGACGCCGCCGCCGATGTCTGCGGTGAGGCTGTCCTTGATGCCGGAGCCGGCAGCATCCACTTCGACACCGAAAACAAACTGACTGCCCGGGAATTGCCAGTTGTAGCCGACGGTGCCGCCACCGAAGCCGCCGCTACTGTTCTCGCTGTCCCAGCCATAGCCGCCCATCGCGCCGATATAGAAGCCGGACCAGTTATACGCCGCAACTACCGCCGCCGGGGGCGCCTTGGCGTAGGGCCGCGCCGCCATGTCGGCAGCCGAGGCCGCGGTCGCGACCGAAAAGGCCGCACCAGCTAAAAGTAGTCGTTTCATTTCTTGTCCCCTGAAGTTGAACACTCGTATAACCCCCTGCAGGCCCGATGGCGGACCGATTGCACCGGCACGGTGACGTATCGTTTTCGAAAAAGCGGGCGCGAATGCGCCCCCAAAGAGCCGTCCGCTAGCGACGTTTGCGCGGATGTGAGAACGTCGCTCGCAGGTTGACCATACGACATCTATGCCGGCAAAAATTGGACCGAAGCACGACCGCGCATTGGCGCGGGCAGGTTGCTATTTCGACGGCAGTGCGGCGACGAGTGGTGCGGAATACGTTCTCGATTTGCGCGAGAGGTGAGACGATTGTGTTCGTTTGATCGAGGATGTTTGTGTTTGTGCATGCGACTGTTCGGTGCTCACCGGCGATCGACGCTTGCCTCACCGTAGCTTGCGAACGTGAACGTTGATGTCGAGATCGATATCGCTGACGCACCTCTGCGTCGTGCGATGCGAGCCGCCTTCGTGGCAGCGGCCCTCGCGCGCGTGTGCATTTCTGACATTGGCCAATTTCAGGCAGCGCCATTGCGGCAGCGGGCCACTACTTTCGCCGGCGAACTGCCAGGCCAGCACGACCTCTTCGCCGCTCTTGTTGGTGCCGAGGATGTGCGGGCAGAGCTCGCGCAAGCGGCCGTCATAAAGGCAGACCACCTGCTGCGCGCCGAGGATGGCGTTGCGGAAGAGCGTGTAGGTGTCGCTCGGCATTGGCGCGTACGATTTAGGATTGTATGGTATTCCCTGTATAACCAGAACGAACGGCTTTGTTTCCGAGAGATTTGAACCCAATGGCCTTCAAACGTAACCGTGCGATCAACCTGCCGGCGCCGTACCTGAGGCGTATCTGGCTGGAGCCAGCGCGTATCACCGATCGCGAGGCGTATCCGTTCTGCCTGCCGTTGCTGCGCGACGATTTCGACCTGAGCTTCGACCGCGCCATTACCATCATCGTCGGCGAGAACGGCACCGGCAAATCGACGCTGCTGGAAGGCATCGCGGCGCTGGCCGGCTATGACGAGGCCGGCGGTGGCAAGGGATACATGCCGGTCGACCATTCATGGGCGCTGGAAAAGATGGGGGGCCAGTTGTCGAGCGCGTTGCGGGCGAGTTGGCTACCCAAAATCACCAATGGTTGGTTCTTCCGTGCCGAAAGCTTTTTCTCAGTCGCCCGCTACCTGGACCAGATGGCCCAGCAATATCCGCTGGGAGGCCCGCCGCCCGACTTCCTCTCCCATTCCCATGGCGAAGGTTTTTTGCGCTTCTTCGAGGAACGCTGCCAGAAGCAGGGCATCTTCATCTTCGACGAACCGGAATCGGCGCTCTCACCGGCGCGGCAGATGGAGTTTTTGAAACTGATGCGGCGGATGGAGAATATCGGCCATTGCCAGATCATCATGGCCACGCATTCACCTGTCCTGATGGCCTATCCGAACGCGACGCTGCTGCGGCTGACAAAGCACGGGCTGGAGCCGGTGACGGTGCGCGAGACCGATCACTACAAGGTGCTGCGCGAATTTTGCGACGATCCGGACGGGTTTGTGGAAGCGGCGATCGAGGAGTGAGGGTACTTTGGGTGGGTAGAGCGCAAGCGCTCCACCCATCCCGCACTGCTGCAGACTTTTGTCGCAGGTTGGATCACCCAAGCCGGACGCAGTTGTGCTATTATGCCGAACGAATAATGGAAAGCAGGGAGGTCACCATGCCTCATACCCTGGTGCCCAGCGATCGCGTCGAGCGCGTGAGTGTCTATGGACGCGACGGCGCAAAGCTCGGCTCGATCGAGCGGCTGATGCTCGACAAGGTGAGCGGAACGGTTGCCTACGCCGTGATCAAGACCGGCGGGCTGCTCGGCAGCCACCATCATTGTCCGATCCGGTGGGACGCGCTCCGGTTTGATCCCGCCCGTCAGGCCTACCAGACCGACGTGACGCTGGACGATCTGCACAAGGGCCCGTGCGAGCTCGACGACGACGCCTTCGACTGGGGCGACCGCTCGCGACCGCATCCGCACTACTGGACGGTGTAGCAGCGCGCCACGTCACGGCAGCGTTTTCCTCGGCGTAGGACCCGCGTGGCTGCCGAGGAACAGGCCGGCCAACGTCGCGACCCTTTCCCGCGATGCCACGAACCAGCCTTCTTTGGCACGAAAATGCGGAAGCGATATCGCCACCGCGCGCCGGCGCGGGGCCAATGAAACCGTGGGGAAACGACATGCGAGTGACGATTGCAAGGGTGAGCGCTGTGGTGATGGCGCTGGCGGTAATGGGGGCCGCCTGGGCGCACGGGCCGACCCGGCAGAAGGTGCGGGAATCGATCGAGATCAACGCCGCGCCGGCCAAGGTGTGGGCGGCAATCGGTAATTTCCAGGACATGAGCTGGTTGCAGCCGGTCAGCAAGACCGAGGGCACGAAAGGCAACGAGATCGAGGCGACACGGCGCTTGACGCTGGCTGATGGCGCGACCATCGACGAGGAGCTCTACAAATACGATGCCGAGAAGATGACTTATTCCTACCGGATCACCGCCGTCGACGTGAAGGTGCTGCCGGTCACCAACTACTCCTCCACGCTGACAGTGTCGCCGAGCGCCGACGGCAAGGGCAGCGTCCTAGAATGGGCCGGCGCGTTCTATCGCGGCTTTCCGAACAACGACCCGCCGCCGGAACTGAGCGATGAAGCCGCCGTAAAGGCGGTGAGCGGGCTTTATCGCGGTGGCCTCGAGGCGCTGAAGAAGAAGATCGAGAGCGGAAGCTGATCGTGCGGGCCATCGTGCTGGCGGCCGCGGTCGCCAGCATTGGCACGGCTTGGACCGCCCGGGCCGAGGAGGCGTTCATCACCAATCAACTCAGCGAAAATCTCACCATCGTTGATATCGCGACATCGCGGCCGGTCGCGACCATCGCGATTGGCGGCAAGCCGGCGGGTGTCGCCCTCACGCTGGATGGACGCTTCGCCTTTGTGACGAGCCCAGACGCCAAGGCGGTTACCGTGGTCGATGCCGCCGCACGCCGGGTCGTCGGCAAGATCACCGTCGGCGGTGGCCCGCTCGGTGTCGCCGTGGCGCCGGATGGCGCTGCGGTCTATGTCGCCGACTGGTATGGTGCGGCGGTACGGATGATCGATCCGAAACAGCAGCGCGTGATCGCCGATATCACGGTTGGCGCGTCGCCCTCGGGGCTGGCCGTAACGCCGGACGGACGGCTCCTGCTCTCGGCGGACCGCGATGCCGACAGCGTGTCCGTCATCGATACCGCAACGCGCGAGCGGCGGGCCACCATCAAGGTCGGGACGCGGCCGTTCGGCATCACCATCGATGCGGAGGGGCGGCGCGCTTACACCGCCAATGTCGGCTCGAACGACGTCTCCGTGATCGATATCGCCGATAACAGGGAGATCGGGCGCGTGAAGACGGGGCTGCGCCCCTATGCGGTGGCACTCGCCGAGGGCCGCGGCTTCGTCTCCGACCAGTATGACGGCACCGTCACCGTGTTCGATCTCGCCACGCTGGCACAGGTGAAGCGCATCACCGTGGGCGACTATCCGGAAGGGATTGCGGCGACAGCGGACGGCAGGCAGATCATCGTGGCCAATTGGGAGAGCAACTCGATCAGCGTGATCGATGCGGTTGAGCTGAAGGTGACCGGCGAGATCAAGGTCGGCGACGGACCGCGGGCGTTCGGGGCGTTCTTGCGGCGGTAGATTTCGTGGAGGCGCGTATGGCAGGTGAGCCGACGGCGTCGCCCGCTGCTCGGGCCGAAAGAAGTGGCGGATTACGCTTCGCTAATCCGGCATCGCTTTGCTGCACCCATCCCACGTCGACGTCGTTACTCCGCCGCCTCGCTCGCAGCTCCGCTCTTTCTTGGCTTGCCCTCCGCCTTCTTCAGCACCGGGGCCAGGAACTTGCCCGTATAGCTTCGCGGCGCCTTGACGATATCCTCCGGCGGGCCCCAGGCGACGATTTCGCCGCCGCCGTCGCCGCCTTCGGGGCCGAGATCGATCACCCAGTCAGCGGTCTTGATGACCTCCAGATTGTGCTCGATCACGACCACCGTGTTGCCTTGGGCGACCAGCTCGTGCAGCACTTCGAGCAGTTTTGCGACGTCGTGGAAGTGCAGGCCCGTCGTTGGCTCGTCGAGGATATAGAGCGTGCGGCCGGTGGCGCGCTTTGACAATTCTTTTGCCAGCTTGACGCGCTGGGCTTCGCCGCCGGACAGCGTCGTCGCCTGCTGGCCGACATGGATGTAATCCAAGCCGACGCGGTGCAGCGTTTTAAAAGTCTCGCGAACGCGCGGGACGGCCTTGAAGAATTCGGCCGCTTCCTCGACCGTCATGTCGAGCACATCCGAGATCGACTTGCCCTTGAACAGGACTTCGAGGGTCTCGCGGTTGTAGCGCTTGCCCTTGCAGGTGTCGCAGGTGACGTAGACGTCGGGCAAAAAGTGCATCTCGATCTTGATGACGCCGTCGCCCTGGCAAGCCTCGCAGCGGCCGCCCTTGACGTTGAAGGAGAACCGGCCGGGCTCGTAGCCGCGCGCCTTGGCTTCGGGCAGGCCGGCGAACCATTCGCGGATCGGGGTGAAGGCGCCGGTATAGGTCGCGGGGTTGGAGCGCGGCGTGCGGCCGATCGGCGACTGGTCAATGTCGATGATCTTGTCGATATGCTCCAGCCCCTCGATGCGATCGTGGGGCGCGGCGCCCTCGCTGGCATTGTTGAGCTTGCGGGCGATCGCGCGGTAGAGCGTGTCGATCAGCAGCGTCGACTTGCCGCCGCCGGAGACTCCCGTCACGCAGGTGAACAGCCCCAGCGGGATTTCGGCCGAGACATTTTTCAAATTATTGCCGCGGGCGTTGACGACCTTGATGGTGCGCCTGTGGTTCGGTGGCCGGCGCTCGGGGATCGGCACCGACAATTCGCCCGTGAGATATTTGCCGGTCAGCGATTTCGGATTGCGCATGATGTCGGCGGGCGTGCCTTGGGCCACGATATTGCCACCGTGCATGCCGGCGCCGGGGCCGATGTCGAGCACGTGGTCGGCCAGCCGAATGGCGTCCTCGTCGTGCTCGACCACGATCACGGTATTGCCGAGGTCGCGCAGCCGCTTCAGCGTATCGAGTAGCCGCGCATTGTCGCGCTGGTGCAGGCCGATCGAAGGCTCGTCCAGCACGTAGAGCACGCCGGTCAGCCCGGAGCCGATCTGGGAGGCGAGGCGGATGCGCTGGCTCTCGCCGCCGGACAGCGTGCCGGAGGAGCGCGAGAGCGTGAGATAGTTCAGGCCGACATCGAGCAGGAAGGACAGCCGCTCGCGGATCTCCTTCAGGACGCGCGCGGCGATCTCGTTCTGCTGGGCGTTGAGCGCCTTCGGCACGCTTTCGAACCATTCGCCGGCGCGCTTCACCGAGAGCTCGGAAATCTCGCCGATATGCTTGCCGTCGATCTTGACGCAGAGCGCCTCCGGCTTGAGCCGATGGCCCTTGCAGGCCTCGCAGGGAATATCGGAGAAATACTTTGCGAGTTCCTCGCGCGCCCATTCGCTTTCGGTCTCGCGGTAGCGGCGCTCGAGGTTGGTGATGATGCCCTCGAACGGTTTCTTGGTGTCGTAGGAGCGCACCCCATCTTCATAGGAGAACTTGATCTCGTCGTCGCCTGAGCCATGCAACAGTGCGGCCTGCGTCTTCTTCGGCAGGTCCTTCCATTTGGTGTCGAGCGTGAACTTGTAGAATTTGCCGAGCGCGGTCAGCGTCTGGATGTAATAGGGCGAGGACGACTTGGCCCAGGGCGCGATCGCGCCCTTGCGCAAGGTCAGTTCCTTGTCGGGGATGACGAGGTCCTCGTCGATGTGCTGCTCGACGCCGAGGCCGCCGCAGGCGGGGCAGGCGCCGTAGGGATTGTTGAACGAGAACAGCCGCGGCTCGATCTCTGGGATCGTGAAGCCGGACACCGGACAGGCAAATTTCTCCGAGAACAGAATCCGCTCCGGCCCGCTCTTGTCGTGGATTTTTGCAGTCTTCTTGTCGGATTTCTTCTCTTCTGCAGCGCCCGCCGGGGGATCGGCGTATTCGATGACGGCGAGCCCCTCGGCGAGCTTCAGCGCGGTCTCAAAGCTTTCAGCGAGGCGCTGGCCGAGATCGGGACGGACCACGATGCGGTCGACCACGACGTCGATGTCATGCGGGAATTTCTTGTCGAGCGTCGGCGCCTCCGACAATTCGTAGAATGTGCCGTCGATCTTGACGCGCTGAAAGCCCTTCTTGAGCCATTCGGCGAGCTCTTTCTTGTACTCGCCCTTGCGGCCGCGCACGACCGGCGCCAGCAGATAGAGGCGGGTGCCCTCGGGCAGCGCCAGCACGCGGTCGACCATCTGCGAGACGACCTGGCTTTCGATCGGTAGTCCCGTGGCGGGCGAATAGGGCACGCCGACGCGCGCCCAGAGCAAGCGCATGTAGTCGTAGATCTCGGTGACGGTGCCGACGGTGGAGCGCGGATTCTTCGAGGTCGTCTTCTGCTCGATCGAGATCGCAGGCGACAGGCCGTCGATCTGGTCGACGTCCGGCTTCTGCATCATCTCCAGGAATTGGCGCGCATAGGCGGAGAGCGATTCGACGTAGCGGCGCTGTCCCTCGGCATAGATTGTGTCGAAGGCGAGCGAGGATTTGCCGGAGCCGGAGAGGCCGGTGAACACGACGAGCTTGTCACGCGGAATCTCAAGATCGACGTTCTTGAGATTGTGCTCGCGTGCCCCGCGGATGGTGATCGCACGCGATGCGGAGCCGACGTTCTGTTGGCGCTTCGCCCTTAGCACTTCATCCATATCGGCATTTCCAGGCGCGCAGGTCGCGCACCAAGTTGGGCGCGCATGGCCAGGCGAGAAACCCCGATCAGGCGCCGATGATTGAAAGCCGGAACATAGGAAGAACGGTAGCGAATTTCCAGTGCCGCGCGCGAATCATCAACGGATTGTTTTGCCGATGGCAGCAGGCGTCAGCAGGGCGAGCGGGCGCAGCAGAACGTTCGCCAAACAGAAAGGCCGGCGCGAGGCCGGCCCTTCGAGACTCGATGACGGAGCGGCGATCAGTACTTGGCGACGATCGGGCCACCGAAGTGATAGTTCACGCCGACCTGGACGCTGTGCAGCTCGAGCGTTCCAGAGGGAACACCGAAATAGTTCTCGCTGCCGAGGCTGCGGAACAGGTATTCGCCCTTGACTGACCACTGCGGAGCGAAGAATGCTTCGATACCCGCGCCGACGGTCCAGCCAGAGTGGAAGTGGCTCTCAGACGCCGTCACGCCGAGCGTGGCGACGCTGATCTTGTTGTCGATCCAGGCATAGCCGCCGGTGCCGTAGAACAGGACCTTGTCGACCGCGAAGCCTAGGCGGCCGCGCACGGTCCCGAGCGCGTCGATCCGCGATGTGGTGGTCACCGGAATAAGGAGGCCGCCAATCGCCACCACACCGGTGGCCGAGGCATTGACGTCGGCCCAGCCGCCGTCGGCCTCAAGGCCGAACACGAAGTTGTTAGTCTGCCAGTTGTAGCCGATCGTGCCCCCGGCGAAGCCGCCGCTCATCTTTGGCGTCGCGTCGCTATTCTCGCTGGCATAGCCACCGAAGCCGCCGATGTAGAAGCCGGTCCAATTATAGACGGCAACAGGAGCGGCCGGCGCCTTGGTATAGGGCCTTGCAGCAAGATCGGCGGCGATCGCGGGCGCCATCCCAAGCGCGATCAAGCAAGTGGTGGTCAGCAGAATTTTCTTCACTTTGTTTTTCCTTTCGCGGCTCTCCAACGCAAACTTCCTCAGCCGTCAATTTGAGGTTGCCGCGGCATATAGCGCGAAGTTCCTGCAAAATGCTGTCGCTGAAAAACCACATAGGCGGCAAATGTAGGTACAATGCAACCGCTGCGAGTGGTGGTCGTGCCGTGCTGCAACCAAACAAAAAGGCCGGCGCAAGGCCGGCCTTTCCGTATTCCGCTTTGCTGTCGCAGCGATCAGTACCTCGCGACGACCGGGCCGCCCCAGCGGTAGTTGATGCGGACAGTGGCGAGATCCACGTCCTGGTCGATGCGACTAGTCCTCGAGAATGAGCCGGCCGGAGCACCAGCAAAGTTGCCGGATGCAGCAAAGTCGACGTCGCGGTCACCCATGAACAGGTGGTTGTATTCAAATCCAATCGACCAGTTCGGGGCGAAGCCGAACTCGAGACCGGCGCCAACGACGCCGCCCCAACGCGTTTCCTTGGCGCTGTCGACAAGAAGCCCGGTCGCGGTTTCGATACCCCTGTACTTGTCGCTGGTCACGGCCGCGCCGCCCTTTACGTAGAGCAGGACGTTGTTCCAGGCATAGCCGACCTGACCGGTGATCAGTCCGAACGCGTTGATCTTCGACTCATTCTGGATGGTGCTGAAAGGGGTGAAAAAGGCCAGACTTGTATTGGAGCCCTTGAAGTCAGCCCAGTTGCCTTGCCCTTCCAGACCAAACACCCAGGTGCCGGCTTGCCAGCGGTAGCCGAGTTGACCGCCGGCGGTGGCGCCCGTTGCGTCATGGCAGCCCTCGGCCAAGGGCGAAACGAAAGGACCGATGACGTCGGCGGTGAGATCCCAGCACTTGTGGCTCGAACCCCAGCCGCCGTTGGCGCCGATGTAGAAGCCGCTCCAGTCGTACACGGCGGCAACCGGGGCAGGCGGCGCCTTGGTGTAAGGACGCGCCGCAAGGTCGGCGGCCGCCGCGGGAGCAGCGAACGCGATGAGAGCAACTGTACTCAGCAGAAACTTCCTCATGGACTATCTCCAACTTCGTCCGCTTCCCGTGGGTCCCCGAAGCGTTTGGTGGGTGACGCGAGCGCCGCGCCGTTGCTCAATTTCTATATCGCGACTCGCGTGGAAATAGCGTCTCCCGAATGCAACAGTGGCGAGCCAAATGTATGAGCCCAAGCCGATGATTTGCTTGGTATAATTGGAACCAGGCCGGGAACTTTCGGGTTCCATCCCTTCGACTTTCGGGTTCCCCGTGGGTTCCCGGGGATCGCTTAGAGGTTGCAAAGCTTCGGCTGGGGCACACAGGAGGCGTCGGCCGGAACAAAGCTGGAACATGTGCCGGGGCGCTGCTATATGTGGATAACCGC
Source organism: Bradyrhizobium archetypum (assembly GCF_013114835.1). Lineage (GTDB taxonomy): Bacteria > Pseudomonadota > Alphaproteobacteria > Rhizobiales > Xanthobacteraceae > Bradyrhizobium > Bradyrhizobium archetypum. The sequence goes on from NZ_JAAVLW010000011.1 coordinate 82,384, forward strand.
CGACTTGCCGAGGGATCGCCAAGTCAGCGGGGCCTGCGAGCGTATAGGGTCGGCTCAGATGTCCGGAAACGGACGAATGGCGGACAAGCGACAGGTCAAGAATTGAAGCCTACCGGCGCGGAAGCGGCCGGATCAGGGATTTTTGCCGGCGATATTGAGTGGAGAGCGGCGATGGCGGGAAGCGTGAACAAGGTGATTCTGGTCGGCAATCTCGGCAAGGATCCTGAAATCCGGCGGACACAGGATGGGCGGCCGATTGCCAATCTGAGCATCGCCACCTCGGAAACCTGGCGCGACAAGGCCACCGGCGAGCGCAAGGAAAAGACCGAGTGGCACCGCGTCGTGATCTTCAACGAGGGGCTGTGCAAGGTCGCTGAGCAGTATCTGAAGAAGGGCGCCAAAGTTTACATCGAGGGCCAGTTGCAGACGCGCAAATGGACCGACCAGAGCGGCGTCGACAAATACTCGACCGAAGTCGTGCTGCAGGGCTTCAACTCGAACCTGACCATGCTCGACGGACGCGGCGGCGGCAGCTTCGGTTCCGACGAAACAGGCGATTTCGGCTCCAGCGGTCCGGTCAGCTCCGCGCCGCGGCGGCCGGTGGCGGCCGGCAGCCGCAACAGCGACATGGACGACGATATCCCGTTCTGAGCGCGAAGTCGGCCGGCGGATCGCATTTCCAGTAGAGCGTCAATGCTTCGACTTATTTCGCACCGAACGCCTTCACGCGTCAGAACTTGACAGTGGAAACATTGATGTAAATACTCGTTACATGGTGCAGGAGCGCTGCATCGGACACCGCGATCGCCGGGAGTTCCAGATGTCGCTCGCACCACTGCTGGATGCCGCTCCCGCCATACCGGTTCATGCCTTTGCCGCGATGGCCGCGTTTGTGCTCGGCATCGTTCAATTGGGCGCGCCAAAGGGGACGCTGCCGCACCGGATGGTCGGTTGGATCTGGGTAGGCCTGATGCTCGTCGTCGCCGCCAGCTCGTTCTGGATCCACCAGATCCGGCTGCTCGGCCCCTGGAGCCCGATCCATCTCCTATCAGTCGTGGTTCTGGTGATGCTGCCGATCGCCGTCATCGCGGCACGCCGGCACAATGTGAACCGCCATCGCAAGACGATGATCGGCATTTTTGCCGGCGGATTGGTCATCGCCGGGCTGTTCACGTTCGTCCCGGGGCGGATCATGCACGCCGTGCTTTTTGGCCAGTAGCGGGTTGCGGAAAGAGGCCTCCGGCGACGCTGTTTCGAGCCCTCAAACCACAGCTCCGCGGATCTCTCGCCGATCCTGTAAGTCTATGAAAAAACGAGCGGAAAAACGTCTTCCCTTGAGCTCTTCGGGGTGGTGATCGGGGCCTCGATGCGCTATATGATTCTCACCTGAGAACTGACTGGATTCCCCTTTGTCCGACCACGAAGACGACAAGCCCGGCGAGCCGCCGGAGCCCTCCGACATCCGTCCCGTTTCCATCCTCGACGAGATGAAGCGCTCCTATCTCGATTACGCCATGAGCGTGATCGTGGCGCGGGCGCTGCCGGATGCGCGCGACGGGCTCAAGCCCGTGCATCGCCGCATCCTGTATTCGATGTACGAGCAGGGGCACACGCCAGATAAGAAGTACGTCAAATCCGCGCGCGTTGTCGGTGACGTGATCGGTAAATACCATCCGCACGGCGACCAGTCGATTTACGACGCGATGGTACGGATGGCGCAGGATTTCTCCATGCGCGTGCCGCTGATCGACGGCCAGGGCAATTTCGGCTCGGTCGACGGCGATCCGCCCGCGGCCTATCGATATACCGAAGCCCGTCTGACCCGGTCGGCACTGGAAGTTCTTGGCGATATCGACAAGGACACCGTCGATTTCCAGCCGAACTACGACAATTCCGAGAAGGAACCGTCGGTTCTGCCGGCGAGGTTCCCGAACCTGCTGGTGAACGGTGCCGGCGGCATCGCGGTCGGCATGGCGACCAACATCCCGCCGCATAATCTCGGCGAAGTCATCGACGCCTGCGTGGCGCTGATCGACAATCCCGCCCTCGGCATCGATGATCTCATCAACATCATTCCGGGGCCGGATTTCCCGACCGGCGGCATCATCCTCGGCCGCCAGGGCATCCGCTCGGCCTATCACCTCGGCCGCGGCTCGATCGTGATGCGCGGCAAGGTCACGATCGACACCCTTCGCAAGGATCGCGAAGCGATCATCATCACGGAAATTCCCTATCAGATAAACAAGGCCACCATGGTCGAGCGCATCGCCGAATTGGTGCGCGAAAAGAAGATCGACGGCGTCGCCGACCTGCGCGATGAATCCGACCGCGACGGCTTTCGGGTCGTCATCGAGTTGAAGCGCGAGGCGATGGCGGACGTCGTGCTGAATCAGCTTTATCGCTTTACGCCGCTGCAGACGAACTTCCCGGCCAACATGCTGGCGCTGGATAACGGCCGCCCGCAGACGATGAACCTGAAGGACCTGCTGACGCTGTTCATCGCATTCCGCGAGCAGGTCATCACCCGCCGGACCAAGTTTCTGCTCAGCAAGGCCAGAGATCGTGCCCACATCCTGGTCGGCCTCGCGATTGCGGTTGCCAATATCGACGAGATCATTCGCGTCATCAGGACCTCGCCCGATCCCAACACCGCGCGCGACACGCTGATGTCGCGAGACTGGCCGGCCCGCGATGTGGAAGCGATGATCACGCTGATCGACGATCCCCGGCATCGGATGTCGCCCGACGGCACTGCGCGGCTGTCGCTCGAGCAGGCCAGGGCGATTCTCGATTTGCGCCTGCAGCGCCTGACCGCGCTCGGCCGCGACGAAATTTCCGCAGATCTCGATAGGCTCGCGGTCGAGATCGCTGACTATCTCGATATCCTGCGCTCGCGCGCGCGTGTGCAGGCCATCGTCAAGAGCGAGCTCGGCGCTGTGAAGGACGAATTCGCCACGCCACGCAAGACCGTGATCGTCGAGCAGGAAGGCGAGGTCGAGGACGAGGACCTGATCCAGCGCGAGGACATGGTGGTCACGGTCTCCCACGCCGGCTACGTCAAGCGCGTGCCGCTCTCGACCTATCGGGCGCAGCGGCGCGGCGGCAAGGGCCGCTCCGGCATGCAGACCCGCGATGAGGATTTTGTCAGCCGCCTGTTCGTGGCTTCGACGCACACGCCGGTGCTGTTCTTCTCCTCGCGCGGCCAGGTCTACAAGGAAAAGGTCTGGCGGCTGCCGATGGCGGCGCCCAACGCGCGCGGCAAGGCGCTGATCAACATCCTGCCGCTGGAGCAGGGCGAGCGCATCACCACCATCATGCCGCTGCCGGAGGACGAATCCTCCTGGGGCAATTTCGACGTGATGTTCGCCACCACCGGCGGCACCGTCCGCCGCAATAAGCTTTCCGACTTCGTAGACGTCCGCCGCTCCGGCATCATCGCCATGAAGCTCGGGGAGGGCGAACAGATCGTCGACGTGCAGATCTGCACCGAACACGACGATGTGCTGCTGACCGCGGCCGGCGGCCAGTGCATTCGCTTCCCCGTCGCCGACGTGCGCGTCTTCACCGGCCGCACCTCGATGGGCGTGCGCGGCATTGCGCTCGCCGAGGGCGACAAGCTGATCTCGCTGGCGATCCTGCGCCATGTCGAGGCCACTTCGGAGGAGCGGACGGCCTACCTGAAGATGCGCCGCGCGGTCGCCGGCGAAACCGCGGCGGAAGAGCCTGTTGATACGGAGGGCGAGGAGACGTCGGGCTCGCTCCAGCTCTCGCAGGAGCGCTACGCCGAAATGTCGGCGCAGGAGCAGGTGGTGCTGACGGTTTCCGTCAATGGCTACGGCAAGCGCACCTCGTCCTACGAATATCGTACGACCGGCCGCGGCGGCAAAGGCATCGTTGCGATGAGCGTCAACAATCGCAACGGCAAGCTGGTGGCGTCATTCCCGGTGGAGCATGCCGACCAGATCATGCTGGTCACCGACAAGGGCCAGCTCATCCGCTGCCCGGTCGAGGACATCCGCATCGCCGGCCGCTCGACGCAGGGCGTCATCGTGTTCGATACGGCAGAAGACGAGCACGTGGTGTCCGTCGAGCATATCGGCGAAGACGGCGAGAACGGTGTAAACGGGAACGGCGGTTAGCGCCGTGCATGTGTAGCCCAGGTGGAGCGGAAGCGAAACCTGGGTTACGAGCTGGACATTCACACCGGCGCGCTGCGTCAGGCTCCGCTCGCGGTAAACCAGACATTAACCATAGCTCGATACCATCTGCTCAGTCCGGGTGGTGACCGTCCGGCCAAACGGGAGCGAATGTCATGCCCGTCGAGATGCTGACGTATGCCGACCTGGGAGAGAGGCTCAAAATTTCCCCGGAGGCCGCGCGTGCACTGGTGAAACGACACCGCTGGCCGCGCTCGCGCTCCAACGACGGCAAGACGCTTGTCCAGGTCGATCTCAGCGAGTTCAGCCACTCTCCGATATCCCGTCCGCCGCAAACGCAGGCCGGTCACCAGGTGGTCACCGCCCTGAAGCAGCAAATCGAGACCTTGCAGGCCGAGCTGGCAGAGATGAAGGTGATCGCCGCCGGCCATCGCGGCGACTTTGAAAGAGAATGCGAACGCACCAACAAGCTCCTGGCCGAACTGCTGAAGGTCAGCACGGAAAGCGTCGGAGCCCGGGAGAGGGCAGCTCTGCTCGAAGGCAAGCTATCGATGCTGACGCAACCTTGGCGCCGCCGGCTGGTCGATGCCTTCACCCTTGCCCTGCCACAGGTCGCCTCCAGCCCTCGCGAGAGCGCCGGCCCGATAGCCCAGTCGCAGAATTGAACTGGCTTGCCGACGTGTCGCGCTGAGAGCTGTTTGACCCTCAGCGTATCCATCAATGGCGGCGCAACAGCACGGCCTCCCGAAGGGGCTGGCTCGCGCCCAGGACAGCGGCGAGGCCCAACGCCATCAGCAGCACGCCAAGCCAGGTTGCCATCGAGCCCCACCCGTCATCGGCCGCCTCGGCGATAGGAGCGGCGACCGGCGCGGCCGCAGGCGCGGAGCTGGCAACCACGTCGCTTTGCACCGGAGCGGCTGCCAGAAGCGTTTCCGCGTCGAGCCGCCGCGGGGTGGGCTGGTCAGGCGTGAGCTGATCGGTCGCGCGGTTGGCGACCGACGGCGCGAAGGCCGCCGCCGCCGAAACTGGGGCGGAAACCGCATCAACCACCTTGGGCTCGGGCACGGGCCGAGTCGGCTGAGACGTTTCCGCGGGTTGGGAGCGCAAAAGCTCCGCACGCGCATCCATGACCGCCTTCTGCTTGCGCCGCGCGGTGGCCTCATTCTCCTCGGCAGCCGCAACACGATGCTTCGCGATGCGGTGACGGGCCTGCTTCACCGTCGCGGTCCCCTCGGCAGCCTGGAACCAGCATTTGCGGCGCCCCTCGGAACGATAGACCCAGCGCTGCCCCTCCGCCGTCGACGTACCGGGCCGCGGCAAGCATTCCCTTTCGCTTTCCTTGGCAGCCGGCGCCTCGGTGATCGTCGGGGTAGGGGAGACGTTGAACAAGTCAGTAAGAGGAGTCGAGGACGCAGGCGAAGTCGGGAGACCTGCGAGAAGGACAAAGGCGGCGACGCAAGATCGCAAATGACCGGACATGGGACCCCCGTTGTTACGCCCCACCCGGCGCCACCTTTGGCCGCGACCTAGGTCACAATGCGACTCAAATCCGGCAAGGCGGTGGATTCATTCTGGCCCGGAAACGAGAATGTGGAGCCCGGTTCCGGTCCTTGCAGCCGCGCAAAAGGTGTCCGAGTGGCTTCTTACCCGTCTCGGTAAGTCATGTTGCTGACAGCATCGATGTGGCGGAGACCGCTCCCATGCACTGCTGCACCTCGCCCGGCACGTCATAGTCGCGCATGACAGTGCGGCTGTCGCGCAAGCCACACGCCTCTCGCTGCACCACGAACATCCAAAGCGCGTGGCCGGCCTCATTCACCAGGATGCGCCGTGCCTGCCGCGCTGACGCCGGCGCGTCCGAGCGCGGATGGGCGGCATCGAACTGCCGCAGCCTGGCGAGGGCTGCTTCCAACGCTCTTCCCATCCGTCCGAGGGCAACGGCCTGCTCCTGGGCGATCTCATAGTCGAGAACGTCGACGGGAGAGCGATCAAGACGAAAATCGCGGGACATGGAAATATATATAGCGTCACACGGGTCGCATACGCAACGCTGCCCGTTACTGCAGCGTCTTCTCGCTTTGTCGTCGGGTGGTTGTCGCGGCCATCTATCGTTTGCTTTGACGCGCGAGCACGCGATCCACCATCGCTCCGGCCGTGCCGAGATAGTTCGACGGCTCGCACAAGGCGGCGAGCCGATCGCGCGGCAGGGCGGACGCGATGGCCGGGCGTCGCAGCAAGGCATCGAGCAGCGCGTCGCCATGGTCGAACGCGTAGCGGCAGGCAGCATAGACCTCGTCATGCGCGGTCTGGCGGCCAAGTGCGGGCGCAAGCCCCATCATCACAGCTTCGGCGACGATCAGGCCGCGCGTGGAATCGAGATTTCGCTGCATCGCTGCGGGATCGACGATCAGGCCGGACAGCATGAATTGCGCCTGCGCCAGCGAGCCGGCGGTCAGCAGACAGACCCGGGGCAAAGCGAGCCACTCGCAATGCCAGGGGCCGGTGGCGCGCTCGAGATCCTGAACCATCGCGTCGAGCATGAGCGAAGCGGCGTCGCGGGATGCCTTCGCGTTGGCCAGCAGGATTTCCGAGGAGATCGGGTTGCGCTTCTGTGGCATGGTCGAGGAGGCGCCGCGATGCGAGGAGAACGGCTCGAACACCTCGCCGATCTCGGTCGCCATCAGGATCATGACGTCGTAGCCGATCTTGCCGAGCGCGCCGCAGATCACCGCCAGCGCCTGGGCCAGCTCCACCAGCCCATCGCGGGCGACGTGCCAGGTGATATCGGGTTCAGCCAGATCGAGCGCTCGCGCGTAAGCCGCACGCACCTCCAGGCCGCGCTCGCCGAGTGAGGCCAGCGTGCCCGCTGCGCCGCCGAGCTGCGCCTGAAGCGCGCGTGGTTTGGCCTGCGCGAGCCGTTCGGCCGAGCGCTGCAGCGCCGACAGCCAGACCGCCGCCTTGTGGCCGAACGTGATCGGCAGCGCCTGCTGCAGATGGGTTCGTCCGGCCATCACCGTATCGCGGTGGAGGCGGGCGAGATTGGCGAGCGTCGTCATGACCTCGGCGAGCTGGACATCGATCAGCACAACCGCTTCGCGCAGTTGCAGCACGGTCGCGGTATCCATGATGTCCTGGGTGGTCGCGCCCCAATGCAAATAGCGGCCGGCCTCGCCGAGTTGCTCCGATAGCTGGCGGACCAGGCCTACGATTGGGTAGCCGACATTCTCGGTGTCGCACTTCAACTGTTCGATGTCGAGCGCGATCGCAGGCGCCTGGCGCGCGATCGTCTCGGCTGCCTCGGACGGAATCACGCCGGTTTCGCCTTGCGCGGTGGCAAGCGCCACTTCGGCCTGCACATAGGCCCGGAGCTGCGCGTCGTCGGAAAACACCGCCCGCATCGCCGGCGTCGAGAACACGTCGCGATAAAGGGCGTTGTCGAACATCGTGCTGGCCACGCGCTGGTTTCCTTCCTGTTGGTATGTCCGGCCATCTGAGTGACATGTACAAATCCGTCAAGCGCGGCCGTGGAGACTTCGTACTCCAGTCAAGGGAGTGCGAGAACTGCACGGGCCGGAAAACGCCGGTGGCGAGCAGGGGGGCATCCCTGCTCGCCACGAGAGCGTTCCTTGGAGGTGCGGTCGGAACGAAAATTGCGCCGTTACGGGGTACGGTCGGCGGTAACCAGGCGAGCTTCCTTCACCACGGACCTGGAGCCGGCGGTGCGCAGGCAGGAGGCTTCGAAATTCGGCCAAGCCTGCTGCGAGCAATCCTTGCCGACGGTGCGGATGTCCAGGCGGTCACCCTTGGCAAGCGCCTGCGGCACGCTGGCTTCGACCTGCGGGGCAAAGCCGGGCAGTACGGTCAGCGCGGCGGCAATGAACGCGGCAGCAGCGATGGCAGAAAAAGCCTTGATCATGACGGTCCCCTGTCGTGGGCCTTCGTGGCCCGTCGTTTCGTTGGGCGAACTTGTAGGGAGCGCAAGTTTCCGGCCGTCTTCGCGGGCGCGGAAAATGGTTTCTTCCCGGCCGGGTTTTGTTTCGTCGGCGCGAGCGGGATGAAACAATCCATCTTGCGGGACGCGCCGAAGTTGGAACCGGCCATTGGCCGACCATGGGGCCGCTGGCGCGGATACGGGAACCGGTTCGGCTTGCCGGGCCGGCCGGGCCGCGGTAGGAGGAGACTATGTCCCGTATCGCCCTTTATCCCGGTTCATTCGATCCCATCACCAACGGCCACCTGGACGTGCTGCGGCATGCCGTGGCGCTGTGCGACCGCCTGATTGTCGCCATTGGCGTTCATTCGGGCAAAAAGCCGCTGTTTTCGACCGAGGAGCGGCTCGACATGGTTCGGGAGGTATGTGAGCCGATTGCGAAAGATGCCGGCTGCGCTTTCGACTGCACCACCTACGACAACCTCACCGTAGCCGCGGCGCGGCAGGTCGGCGCGACCATCATGATTCGCGGCCTGCGCGACGGAACCGATATGGACTACGAAATGCAGCTTGCCGGCATGAACGAGGTGATGGCGCCAGAGGTGCACACCGTATTCGTCCCGGCCTCCCCCGCGGTCCGCCCGATCACCGCCACGCTGGTGCGCCAGATCGCCGGCATGGGCGGCGACTTCTCCGCCTTCGTGCCGCCCCAGATTGCCGCGAGGCTGAAGGCCAAGTTCGCGGCTTAACGCGCTTCATGCGCGCCATCCTGTTTTCACATGACATGACCGGAGCTTTCATGATCCGAATTCTCGCCGTTCTCGCCGCGCTGTTTGTTGTGGCTCCAGCGATCGCGCAGCCACTGCCCGCTGGTCTCGACAAGGCGAATGCGATCGTGATCGACACCACCAAGGGCCGCATCGTGATCAAGCTGCGGACCGACATCGCGCCCCAGCATGCCGAGCGCATCAAGCTTTTGGCGCGCGAGGGCTACTACAACAACGTGCCGTTCCATCGCGTGATCGAAGGATTCATGGCGCAGACCGGCGACGGCAAGAATTTCAACGGCACCGGCGGATCGAAATATCCGAACCTGCCGGCCGAGTTCTCCAACGTGCCGTACAAGCGCGGTATCGTCGGCATGGCGCGAACGAGCGATCCCAACTCGGCGAATTCGCAGTTTTTCATCATGTTCGCCGAAGGCGCGTCGCTGAACGGCAAGTACACCGTGATCGGCGAAGTGGTGTCGGGCATGCATGTCGTCGACAAGATCAAGCGCGGCGAACCGGTCGTCGACCCCGACAAGATGGTGAAGGTGCAGGTCGCATCCGACATCAAGTGAGGTCATGACGGCCGCGCGCAGCAAGCCATCGCTTTGGTTTGCCGCCGTTCTGATGTGGCTGGCCTCGGCGCCGCACGCCTCGGCCCAGCCGCAGCAACTGGATACCCTCAAGGATGTCTTTGCCAAACTGTATTCGTGCTGGCAGCCGCCGCCTTACTCGCGCGCCAACCCGATGGACATCACCGTTGTCGTGAGCTTCAACCGCGAAGGTGCCATTCTCGGGCAACCCAGGATTACCTATGAATCCGGAAACCCCAGCGATAATGACCGGGTCCAGTACCGGATTGCCGTCATGGAAACATTGCAACGCTGTACGCCGTTGCCATTTACCGAGGGACTGGGCGGTGCGGTTGCCGGCCGGCCCTTCGCGGTCACTTTCAGAACCCGCAAACGTTCACCCAAACCAGAAGAGAAAAGAGCATGGCTGATACAGAAAATACTTTGATCCTTGAAACCACGCAGGGTCCCGTCACCATCGAAATGCGCCCCGATCTGGCGCCGGGCCACGTCGCGCAGATCAAGAAGCTGGTACGTGACGGATTTTACGACGGCATCGTGTTCCATCGCGTGATCGAGGGTTTCATGGCGCAGACCGGCTGCCCGCACGGCACCGGCACCGGCGGTTCCGGCAACAAGCTGAAGGCGGAGTTCAACAAGGAACCGCATGTGCGCGGTACCGTCTCGATGGCCCGCGCCGCCAATCCGGATTCCGGCGACAGCCAGTTCTTCATCTGCTTCGATGATGCCTCCTTCCTCAATGGCCAGTACACGGTCTGGGGCAAGGTCACCTCGGGCATGGAGAATGTCGACAAGATCAAGCGCGGCGAGCCGGTGCAGAACCCGGACAAGATCGTCAAGGCGCGGATGGCGCTCGACGCAGCTTGACTTCACCCTGTTATTCCGGGGCACGCGAAGCGTGAACCCGGAATATCGAGATTCCGGGTTCGCATCTTCGATGCGCCCCGGAATGACGCCAAGTGAGGCGCACCGGCGCCATGCGCACCGATCTCTTCGACTTCGAACTTCCCGCCACGAGCATTGCGCTCCGGCCCGCCAGCCCGCGCGATGCCGCGCGCATGCTGGTGGTGCAGCCTGACGGCGTGCTGCGCGACCGTACCGTCGGCGAACTGCCGCAGTGGCTGGAGCCAGGCGATCAGCTCGTCGTCAACGACACCAAGGTAATCTCCGCTCAACTCAAGGGACGCCGTATCGGCCGGGAGACCGAGCCGAAGATCGAGGCGACGCTGATCAAGCGGCTGGACGGCTCGCGCTGGCGCGCGCTGGTGAAGCCCGCGAAGAAGCTCGCACCCGGCGACATCGTCCGCTTCGGCAACGAAGGCAAGGTTTGCCTGCTTGGCCATCTCGACGCCGAGGTCGAGGCCAAGGGCGAGGAGGGCGAGATCACGCTGTCGTTCTCGTTTCATGGCCCGGCGCTGGATCAAGCGATCGCCAATCTCGGCACGCCGCCGCTGCCGCCTTACATCGCCTCCAAGCGCACGCCCGACGATCGCGATGCCGCCGACTACCAGACCATGTTTGCCGCGAATGAGGGCGCCGTCGCGGCGCCGACGGCGGGACTGCATTTCACGCCTGAGCTCGAAGCGGCGCTGCGCCGCCACGGCGTCGGACTGCATCGGCTGACCCTGCATGTCGGGGCCGGGACCTTCCTGCCGGTCAAGGTGGAGGAAACTTCCGAGCACAAGATGCACGCCGAATGGGGTTCGATCTCGCCCGATACCGCGGCGGCGCTGAATGCCGCGCGCACCAGCGGTGGCCGTATCGTTGCGGTCGGCACCACGTCGCTACGGCTACTCGAGAGCGCCACGACGGAAGATGGCACGATCCAGACGTTCGATGGCGAGACTTCGATTTTCATCACGCCGGGCTACCGCTTTCGCGCGGTCGACATCCTCATGACCAATTTCCATTTGCCGCGCTCGACACTGTTCATGCTGGTGTCGGCTTTCTCGGGGCTGGAGACCATGAAGCGCGCCTATGCGCATGCGATCGCCGCCGGCTACCGGTTCTATTCCTACGGGGATGCCTGCCTGCTGTTTCGTGCGCCGGATTGAGACCAAGCCGACCGTCTTCGCTTGAAAAAGAGGCCCGCCAATTGGGCGGGCAAAGGTTCAGGGAGGAAGCGCTCTGACAATGAAGCGCACCATCTGTTTCTTTGATTCGGCTGATGCCGCCAAGATCGTATAAATACCGTCTCGGCGCATCGGTGCGTGGGAATAACAGGGGTCTTGCATGAGCTTTTCCGGGATTTTTGCGCGAATGGTCGCGCTGGTCGGCGCCGTTGCGCTGCTGTGGCGCCGCCTGCAGGGGGCCGCGCCCAAACCGGCCTGGGGCCATGCGCCGGCTATTCCGGCGGCGAAACCGCAGGGCGCCATCCCGACGCTCAAGATGCCGACGGCCCAGGGTTGGAGCGACGGGCAGATGCCAACCGCGGCGCCCGGGCTCAAGGTCAACGCATTTGCGAAAGATCTCGACCACCCGCGCTGGATCAACGTGCGGCCCAATGGCGACGTCCTCGTCGCGGAGGCGACGCAGATCGCCGGACCGCCCCGGAGCGTATTCCACTATGCGATGCAGGCGACCATGCGGCGTGCCGCGGCGCTCGGCGTCAGCGCCGACCGCATCACGCTGCTGCGCGATCGCGATGGCGACGGCATCGCGGAGGGGCGCGAGATTTTCATGGAAGGGTTGAGCCAGCCGTTCGGCATGGCGCTGGTCGGCGACACCTTCTATGTCGGCAACACCGACGGCGTGGTCGCTTTTCCCTACGCCGCGGGAGCGGATCGCATCACTGCCGAGGGGCGGAAACTCGTGACGTTCAAGCCCGGCGGGCATTGGACGCGGAGCCTGCTGCCGAGCGTGGACGGCAAAAAACTCTATGCCGGCGTCGGCTCGCTCAGCAACATCGCGGAGATGGGCATGGACGTTGAAGAAGGCCGCGCCGCGATCTACGAACTCGATCTCGCCAGCGGCACCAGCCGCATCTTCGCCAGCGGCTTGCGCAACCCCGTGGGCCTTGCGTGGGAGCCGAGCACAACCGTGCTCTGGACCGTTGTCAACGAACGCGACGGCCTCGGCGACGAGACGCCGCCGGACTATCTGACCTCAGTGCGCGACGGCGGCTTCTACGGCTGGCCATACTGCTACTGGGGGCAGACGGTGGACGACCGCGTGCCGCAGGATGCGGCCATGGTCGCGAAGGCGATTACGCCGGACTATGCGCTCGGCGGCCATACGGCTTCGCTCGGCCTGTGCTGGATGCCAGCCGGCACGCTGCCCGGTTTTCCTGACGGCATGGTGATCGGCCAGCACGGCTCCTGGAATCGCAGCACGCTGAGCGGCTACGCCGTCGTCTTCGTGCCGTTCGAGAACGGCCGTCCCTCCGGCCCGCCGCGCGATATCCTGACGGGCTTTCTCGCGCCCGACGAGAAGGTCTCGTACGGAAGGCCGGTCGCCGTCACACTCGGGCCTGATCGTTCGCTGCTGGTGGCCGACGATGTCGGCAACGTCATCTGGCGCGTGACGGGAGCGTAGGTGCCAGAGGGTGGGCAAAGGCGCGCAAGCGCCGTGCCCACCATTCACTTCCGTCAGACCTCATACCTGAGGAGCCGCGTAGCGGCGTCTCGAAGGATGAATGGCATTGACCGGGCCTCGTGGTTCGAGACGGCGCTACGCGCCTCCTCACCATGAGGGTCTTAGTCGTCACCTTCACGCCATCGCGCGCTGTGGCAATAGCTCCGCGATCTGGATCGCATTCAGCGCAGCGCCCTTCAGCAGTTGGTCGGCAGAGACGAACATCGAGATCGAATGACCACTAGCGTCGCTGAGATCCTGGCGGATGCGGCCGACCAGAACGTCGTCCTGGCCTGACGCATCGATCGGCATCGGGAAGTAGTTGTTGGCGCGATCGTCGACGATCCTGACGCCCGGCGCTTCCGACAGGATGGCGCGGACATCATGCTCGGTGATCGGCTTTTCGCATTCAAAGGTGATCGCCTCGCAATGGGCGCGCAACACCGGCACGCGCACGCAGGTGACGCCGATCGCGATTTGATCGTCCTCGAAGATCTTGCGGGTCTCCTTGATGACCTTGTTCTCTTCGTCATTGTAGCCCGTCTCGGGATCGATCGCCGTGTTGTGGCTGAAGACGTTGAAGGCGTAGGGGAGCGGGATCACCTTGGGCGTGAACGGCCGGCCGTCGAGATAGGCGCGAGTCGACTCCACGAGCTCTTCCATGGCGGCCGCACCCGCGCCGCTCGCCGCCTGATAGGTCGAGACGATCATGCGCTTGATGCGGTTCTGGCGGTGGATCGGCCACAGCGGCACCAGCGCGGTGATGGCCGAGCAGTTCGGGTTGGCGATGATGCCCTTGTGGTCGCGGATGCGGCCCGCGTTGATCTCGGGGATCACCAACGGGACGTTCGGGTCCATCCGGAAGGCAGAGGAATTGTCGACCACGACGGCGCCGGCCTTCACGGCTGCGGGCGTGAACTTGCGTGAGATGCTGCCACCGGCCGAGAACAGCGCGATGTCGACGCCTTCGAACGACTTTTCCGTGAGCTCCTCGATCACGATCCGCTCGCCGCGGAATTCGATGGTCTTGCCGGCGGAGCGGGCGCTGGCCAGCGCCTTGAGCCTGCGGACGGGAAAGTTGCGCCTGTCCATGGTGGCGATGAATTCGGCGCCGACCGCGCCGGTCACGCCGGCAATGGCTACAACGGGTTCGTGGCTCACGGGTCTATCCTCCTGGTTCGAGCATTTTGCGGGCAATAAAAAAGCCCCGGTCCTTTTCAGGCGGGGCTGCGGTTTGGATGATGCGGTCGTTCGACTACGCGCGCACGGCTCCCCAGCCCCCGGAGGGTGCTTTGGTTTTCGCGGTCGCTTTGGTCGAAGTCGTCATGGCGCGGACTTATGCGGCAGCTTGGTGCTGTCGTCAACGGCTTTTAGCCCGATCCGGGCTGCAACAGATACACCGTCATCGCCGCCTTGCGGCGCCAGGAGGCTCAAGGATCACCTCCTTCAGGTCGCTGCCGCTCATGACAACGATCGCGAAATTTAGCCGGCTGCGTTGGCGGACCAGGCCACCACTGATGGCCTTGCCGGACGCCGCCTGCTCGGCCACACGAACGGCGTCGGCCAAGCGGTGCCGGATCGTTTTGAGGGCTGCGAGGTTGCTGCGGTCCTCGGCATCGAGCTCTTTCAAGGGCAGGGCGGCCTCGCCGCCGACGATCTTGCCGGTCGTGGCGTCGATGACGTGTTGCCAGACGCGGTCGTTGTGAAGGGTCTTTACCCGGTAGACCGGTGAATCCGGCGCGCCGTCGAAACTGACATCAGCGGTTGTCGCGCCGGCATGCAGGGCTTCAGCAATCGCCATCGCCTGGCTCAGTGAGACCGCTGACCCACGGAAGAGCTCGAGCTCACGATTGATTGCCTGCTGGTCGGACGCGGCATCGTCGTCGACCTCATTGCGGAGCGAGGCCGGCTCGCCGGTCGACGACGCGGTGGCGTAGACCGGGGCAGGGAGGATGATCGCCAGCAGGACGACCGCAAGCAACTGCGTGAAACATCTCGGCGTACGCATGTTTGCAGTCTCCATCCTTGAGGCCGTCTCTGCCGGCGGACGGGCCGGATCGTCTCGTACAACGCGCGGCCGACCCTTTGGAGGCAAACGGGGCCGGCCGCGGAGCGCCGCAAACGGGTACCCCCATTTGCGGCGATCGAAGCGGCAAGCCCCACCGGGACCAGTGAAAGCGGGAAACTCGCGCACTTCGCTTATAACAAAACCATACCGTATCGTTTTGTTTTGGTCAACGACGTCCCCGACGGAAAATGCCGTTCTCACGGAATTGTCAGCGGGAAGGGCGCCGCCGATTGGTGCCCTTGGGCTGAACGCGGTCCGCTGGCCCGAGCGCGCCGGCCAGGAACAGCCTGATCGCCGCGCGCATGCGTTTCTCGGCGGACTTCATCTCGAGCGGCGTTCCGAACGTCGCCATCCGGTGGGTGTGACCGACGACCACGTCGAGAAAGACCTCGGCCGCGATGCCGGTGTCCTCGACGTCCATCGCGCCCTGCGCGACCAGATGGTCGAAGAAGCGCGCGGTCGTGGAAACGGCCTTCAACCAGCCCTCTTCCTTGCCGAGTTTGGCAATGTCGGGAAAGTTGATGGCCTGTGACGTCATCATGCGGCTGAAGGCGACGGCATCGGGTCCGCAGGTGAAACTCAGCATCTCGCGCCCGACCTCTATCAGGCGCTGCTCGACCGAAATGTCCGAGGAGCGCGCAAGCTCCATTTCCGCCGCTTCAGCCAGCGGCGCAAGCCAGCGCGCAATCTCGCGCCTCAGCACCTCGGCAAACAGCCCGCGCTTGTCGCCGTAGCGCGCATAGACGGTGGGCTTGCTGACCCGCGCTGCTTCCGCAACCGCATCGAGCGAGGTCGCATCGTAACCGCGATCTAAAAACAGACGGGTAGCAACTTCGATCAGCCGCTGATCGCGCTCGATGGCGGCGCTTTTTGTCGGCCGGCCGCCGCGCGACTTCTGGACGTCTCGTCTTGCCGGTCTGGCCTTGGTCGCAGTCAATCCCATGCCCATTGATTCCTGCGCGATCATGATAGTCATCATTTGCTCTATAACGCGCAGTTAGAGGGGCGTCATCGCGAATCTGGCCAAATTGGCCATATCGTCCAACGCTCCGCGCAGGTCGCCGTAGCCTCATCGCCCCACCGCCCCATCCCTCGCGTATAAAACTATACGGTATCGTTTTATTTAACAAGACGAAAACGTCGCTCGAGGCGGCCTCAAATGTGTTCCGTGTGCGGGCGGGCTGCTCGGCATGCGTATGGGACGGGTTGATCGCCCGTCCTCAGCACGCAATAAGCAGCACCATGAGTCTTCCCAATCATTTCGAATTGCTCGCTACCGATGGTACTGCGCGCACCGGGCGCCTCACTACGCCCCACGGCGTGGTGCGTACTCCTGCGTTCATGCCGGTCGGCACCGCGGGGGCGATGAAGGGCATGCACTGGCGCGAGGTGCGCGATGCCGGCGCTGACATCGTGCTTGGCAATACTTATCACCTGATGCTGCGGCCGGGCGCCGAGCGGATCGCCACGCTCGGAGGCTTGCAGGCCTTCACGGGCTGGAACGGACCGATGCTGACGGATTCCGGCGGCTTCCAGGTGATGTCGCTCTCCGACTTGCGCAAGGTCAACGAAAAAGCCGTGACCTTTCGCTCCCATATCGACGGCGCCAAGGTCGAATTGTCGCCGGAGCGTTCGATCGAGGTACAGCGTCTCTTGGGTTCTGACATCGCCATGCAGATGGACGAGTGCGTGCGGCTGCCGGCTGAGCGCTCCGACATCGAACGCGCGATGCGGCTGTCACTGCGCTGGGCCGAGCGCAGCAAGCGCGCGTTCGAGACCGCGCCCGCAGGCTACATGCTATGCGGCATCGTGCAGGGTGGCGACATCCCCGAGATGCGCCGAACGAGTGCACGCGAACTGGTCGACATCGGTTTCCACGGCTATGCGATCGGTGGGCTTGCCGTCGGCGAGCCGCAGGCCGTGATGCTTGCGATGATCGAGGAAACCGCGCCGCTGCTGCCGATCGATCGTCCGCGCTACCTGATGGGCGTCGGCACGCCCGAGGATTTGCTGGAAGCGGTGTCGCGCGGCATCGACATGTTTGATTGTGTGCTGCCGACCCGGAACGGGCGGCATGGCATGGCGTTCACGCGTTTCGGCCAGATCAATCTGCGCAACGCTCGCCATGCCGACGATCCGCGGCCACTGGATGAGGAAAGCGAATGGCCCGCGGCGCACAACATCTCGCGCGCCTATCTGCATCATCTGGTGAGATCAGGCGAAACGCTCGGCGCGATGCTGCTGTCGGAAATCAACGTGGCCTATTACCAGCACCTGATGCGGGGCATGCGCGAGGCGATTTCAAGCGGCACGTTCGAAATGTTCCAACAGCAAACGCGCGCCGGATGGGCGCGCGGTGACATTGCTCCGAGATAGCAGGTCTCAGTTACAGGCGAACCGCTTGACCGAGTGCTTGGTCACGAACCCGTAACCGCAGGTGTCGCAGGTCCAGAGATAGCTGATCACGTTGTCGTTGAGGTAGGCCGAAGCTTCCGCCGCCACCATGGTGTCGGCACACACTGGGCACGTCGGCAGATCGCATCCACGCGGATCCGGGCCTATTGCTACGGTCGACCGGACTTCAGCAAAAGCTGGCATCGTGACCTCCATGCGATCTGAGCCTTCTGGCTCAGGCCGCGACCAAAGTATAAACAGAAATCTTTGACGATGTCGCAACACAAATGCGTTGATTTCGCGATATTTTGCGACGTTCTTGTTTTGCAATGCAGCGAATTCCTCGCACCCGCAATTCCGCCTTGCGCATCGGCGCGACGGCCTCCTAAGTAGTGCTTCCAGTTCCCCGCACATGATCGCCGATAGGAGTGTCGAGATGGATGCGTCGTCAACCACGAGTGCAGTGCACCGTCCGGGGCGTGGTCGGGTTTTCGATTCCATCGTCGATGCGATCGGCGACACCCCGATCGTGCGCTTGCACAAATTGCCGGAGGCGCACGGCGTTAGCGCAACCATCTTGGCCAAGCTCGAATATTTCAATCCCGCCGCGAGCGTGAAAGACCGCATCGGCGCGGCGATGGTGATTGCGATGGAGAAGGCTGGCGTGATCAACGCCGACACCGTGCTGATCGAGCCGACCTCCGGCAACACCGGCATTGCGCTCGCGTTCGTCGCGGCGTCGCGCGGCTATCGGCTGAAGCTGGTGATGCCGGAATCGATGTCGATCGAGCGGCGCAAGATGCTGGCGTTTCTCGGCGCCGAGATCATCCTGACGCCGGCCGCGCAAGGCATGAAGGGCTCGATCGCGACCGCGGAGGAACTGGTGCGGACCACGCCGAACGCCGTGATGCCGCAGCAGTTCAAGAATCTTGCCAATCCCGAAATTCACCGCCGCACCACGGCCGAGGAGATCTGGAACGACACCGGCGGCAACATCGACATCTTCGTCGCGGGCGTCGGCACCGGCGGCACCATTACCGGCGTCGGACAAGTGCTGAAGCCCCGCAAGCCGTCGTTGCGGATCGTTGCCGTCGAACCGGAGGAAAGCCCGGTGCTGTCGGGCGGTCAGCATACGCCGCACAAGATCCAGGGCATCGGTGCCGGCTTCGTTCCGGAGATCCTGGATCGATCGGTGATCGACGAGATCGTCAAGGTCAATGGCCCGACGGCGATCGAGACCTCGCGCGCGCTGGCGCGCGTGGAGGGCATTCCCGGCGGCATTTCATCGGGCGCCGCGATCGCGGCGGCGCTTTCGATCGGCAAGCGCCCCGAGAGCGCCGGCAAGACCATCCTCGCGGTGGTGCCGTCATTCTCCGAGCGTTATCTTTCCACCGCGCTATTTGAAGGAATCTAGCCAAGGAATCCAGCTATGGCAGACCAGCCTCGCCGGCCGAGAACCCTGAACGATGCGCGCACCGAAGCCGAGGCGGCCTTCAAGCGCGCCACTGCGAAGGTGGCGGAAGCGCCGCCAAAGAAGGTGGCCGTGCCCAGCGTCCGCGAGCAGGTCACGTTGCGCATCGACCAGGACGTGCTCGAATGGTTTCAGGAGGGCGGTCCGGGCTGGCAGGATCGCATCAACGAGGCCTTGCGAAAGGCCGCGGGCAAGTAGCACGCCCAAGCAGCGCGCCATTGTCGAAGTCGATTTTGCGAAGCGCAAAATGAAAGGCCGGGGATCGTTCCCGGGCCTTCTTTTTGTAAATCTGTTTTTGTAATTCGGTCTGCTGGCGATCAGCGCAGCATGCCGCCGACGACGCCGCCGATGAAACGGCCGGCACCAGCCGGATCGGGACCGGGCGGCGCGCTATATTGGCGCGGCGGCGGCGCCTGCTGCGGCTGCGGCTGCGGCTGGGCCTGAACGGTGCTGGGAGCGCGGCGCTTGGGAGCGGGACGTTCATCGTCGGAACTCGCCGTTGGCGCAGCCGCCACGATCTCCGTCAGTAGCGCCTTGTGCTGCAGCTTGTTGAGATAGCCGCTCTTGGGATAGCCGCGCGCGGCTTGCCAGCGCGTGATCACCGCACGGGTCGGCGCATCGAACTGGCCGGTGATCTTGGTATCGAAGCCGAGCCCGGTCAGACGACGCTGCACGTCGCGGCGCTGGCCCTTGTCGAGACCGATCTGGTCCTCGGTGGTCTGGTTCGCTTCCTCCTTGAAGGTCGCGGGATCAATGCCGGCGCTCAGATTGCGGGTTGCGGTTGCGTCCTTCGCACCGCTCTCAAGCGAAGCGATCCGCGCCAAGGCCAGCGAGCGGAACTGACCGTTCGGATAGCTGGTCAGATAGGCATTGAACTCTTCCGGCTTGTTGGAATCCTTGATCGAGCGCCAGAATTCCAGTTCGACGTCGGACCCCGGCTTTGCACCTGCCGTCGCCGCCGGCGTTGCGGCCGCCACGGCGCCGGGCGCAGGCGCGCCGTTCAGGTAGACCGCGCCGATCAGGTTGGTGTGACCCCAGGGCAATTGTCCCTTGTTGGTCTCCTCATTGACCTGGGCGCGGACCTTGGTCATCGCCTGCTGGATCTCGACTCCGGGCTGGGTGAGGTTGGCGAGCAGGGCGCGCGTGAACGGGCTGTTGCCACCTTCCTGGCCGTCGAGCGCGGTCTGGCCGGGGCCGGTCGCGAACGCGATCAGCGTGCCTTCGCCGGACTTCATTTCAGCCAGGCCCGTCTGCACATTGACGCTGCGGGTCGCGGAGTTCGACTTGATCTTGGCGGCGAACGGATTGTCGCGGCAGGCGTCGAGGAACACGAGCTTGACCTTGGCGTCGCCCATGGTCTGCTC
The DNA here is from genome assembly GCF_013114835.1 of Bradyrhizobium archetypum. Classification (GTDB taxonomy): domain Bacteria; phylum Pseudomonadota; class Alphaproteobacteria; order Rhizobiales; family Xanthobacteraceae; genus Bradyrhizobium; species Bradyrhizobium archetypum. The sequence goes on from NZ_JAAVLW010000011.1 coordinate 102,702, forward strand.
AAGGGTGAGATCGATATTGATGGCGGCGCCGAGCTTGACGTCCATTTCGGATTTGATGTCGGCGTCGATCGGCAGCAGATAGTTCGTGCCCGAGATGGCAATGCCATGGCCGGCATAGAAGAACAGCGCAACATCGGCGCCCTGCGCCTTCTTGCCGAAATCGAGCAGCCGTTCGGTCATCTTGTCGCGCGTGAGATTGGAACCCTCGACCACCTCGAATCCGACATTGCGCAGCGCGGCGGCCATTGCCTTGGCGTCGACGGAGGGATTCGGAAGCGGCGCGACGTTCTTGTAAGTGCCGTTGCCGACGACGAAAGCGACACGCTTGTCGGCCTGGGCGGTCCCGGCGGCAAAGACCGTGCATATGACGGACAAAATGAGGGTTTGGTAACGCATAGGAAATCCCCCTGCAGAATCAACAAAAGATTTGGCTGTAACGCTGGCTGGACATTACAAAGAATCGCCCGCTTCGCACCACAAAAAAGCGGGCGAACGGCCAAATCCGGAGCCATCCGTTACCGTCACGACACGCGCCGCGGCGTGATCTAGATCACAGCCCGAGAAATAAAATTCAGCCTTGGGCGCGCTTGGGCGGTGACGGAGCCGATTTCAGGTTCAAAAGATTGCCGGTGAGGATCAGCGCGGCGCCGAGGACCGTGAACACGTCAAGCCGCTCCGAATAGATCAGCCAGCCGGCAGCGGCGGTGAGCGGAACCCGAAGAAAGTCCATCGGGATCACCACGGTGGCGTCGGCATACAGCATGGCGCGGGCCATGCAGTAATGCGAGAAGGTGCCGCAAAACGCGATCACGACGACCCAGCCCCAGATATGGACGGGTGGCCATGTCCATGTATACAGCGCGGGCAAGAAGCCGGCCGCCGATTGCACCACCAGCATCCAGAACAGGATCGCGAGCGTCTGTTCGGTCCGGGTCAGTGACTTCACCATCGCAATCGAAATGCCGAAGCCGACGGCTGCCGCCAGCGCGATCAACTGGCCCGGATTGGCTTCGCCGGCTGCGGGACGAACGATCACGAAGACCCCGACGATTCCGAGCACGATCGCGGCGATTTTCCAACGGGTGATGCGCTCCCCGAGGAAAGCTGCGGCAAGGATTGCGGTCCAGATCGGCATGGTGAATTCGATCGCGACCACCTGTCCGATCGGAATCAGCGTGAGCGCAAAGAACCAGCCGAGTTGTGCACCATAGTGGATGAGATTGCGCGCCACGTGCTGCGGCAGTCGCTTCGTCTTCATCGTGCGAAATCCACCGCCGGCGCGGATCAGCGGGTACAGCATCAGGAAGCCGAGAACCGAGCGCGCTTCCATCAGTTGGAACACGTTCATCTCGCGCGTCGCCTCGCGCCCGGCGATCGCGATGATGAGCATCAGGGCGAGCCAGCCGGCCATCCAGAGCGCGGCCAGGGTTTTGGAGGGCGTACGGTCCATGTGTGAGGCAAGCGTTTGAGGGCAGGCCGGTATCGGCGAGCACGCCACAATTTGCAACGCGCAAATGCGCGGGGGCAGCGATGCACGCTCTCGGTTGAGACTGCTCGGCCGTTCGGTGCTAAGCAGCCTCGTCATTCCGGGCGATGCGAAGCATCGAACTACGATGTGCTATCGCACATCGGAGAATCTCGAGATTCCGGGTTCGGTCCTGCGGACCGCCCGGAATGACCAACGAGGAGGAAATTACCCATGCGCATCTTGCAACCGGCCGAATGGTCGAAACCCCGCGGCTTCTCACACGGCGTCGAATTCGACGGCCCCGGCAAATGGATCGTGCTGGCCGGCCAGACCGGCGGCGACGAGAAGGGCGATTATGCCCCCGACTTGGCCGCCCAGGTCGGCACGGCGCTGAAGCGCATCGTCAAGCTGCTCGGCGAAGCCGGCGCCGGGCCTGAGCACATTGTCCGTCTGATCTGGTACCTGACCAGCCGCAGCGAATACGAAGCCGCAGGCGCAGGTATCGGCGCGGCCTGGAAGGAGACGCTCGGGCGCAATTTCCCGCCCTCGACGCTGCTCTACATCAGCGGACTGGTTGATCAGCGGGCGAAAGTCGAAATCGAAGTCACCGCCTACGTGCCCAAGGGCTGACGCTTCAAGGGCTGAGGCGCTCGCGCGAGAAACGCGCCGTCAACAACAAGGGAAATTTACGACCATGACCACTTCTCGATCGACCACGGCAGACTTCGTCACCGCCTTCGCAACCGGCTGGCCCGAGCACCAACCTGACATCATGGTGCTGTCGCTGACCACGCATAAGGGCGTGCAGGATTTTGCGTTCAACAAGGAACAGGCCTTGCTGATCGCGAAGACGATCAAGGAAACCGCGGCAAAGCTCGAGAAGCCGAAGACGAGTTGAGCTGCGGACAGCAACGCGCTCAGTGTCATCGCCCGCGAAAGCGAAAGCGGGCGATCCAGTATCCCAGAGACGCCGGTAATTGAGCCGAGAAGCGGCGTACTGGATCCCGCCTTCGCGGGGATGACGACCGGGAATTACTTCGACAGCGAAATATTCGCGGCGCGGAACTGGCTGTCCGCCCGAAGGGCGATCTGCTGCTTGTTGCCGGTGGTCCTCAGCGAGATGTTGGCGGCGAATCCGGCCGCTTGGGCGACCACCTGGAAGCTGCCGCCGCCGCCGCGGCCCTGGATGGTGCCGCCGATATTGCGGCTGGACTCGGTCCAGGTGCCGCTGACTTCGCTGCCGGCTGCAACGACCGCTGCCGAGAGGTTGAACTTATAGGCGTCGCTGGCGCAGGTGAGGACCATCTCCATGCTGGGGCCGATTACTTTGTAAGTTGCGCGGCAACGAATCCGTTCGCTCGAACCATCGTCGAGCGTCACCGTGCCGCCGCCGGACCAGGTGCCGGCCATGCCGGCGAAGGCGCTGGACTGCGCATGGCTCGTGGAGGCTGCGGATGCGGTCATAAAAAAAGCGACGGCTGCGAATGTCAGCCGCCGCGCTTTGGCGAAAAATTCTGAAGTATGGCTTGCTTTACTGACGGGACGCTTCCCATCGACCGCTACATGCGACACCCGCTGAAGCCCCATTCCATTTCCCCGATCCGGAGTTGCCACTGAGTTGACCGTTCGCATATGCACCATTGATCGAGACTCGCACAAGTCCTCCGCTGCCGACACTGCCGGAAACCGGACCGCCCGAAATCTTGCCGTCGGTGACATTCACGGTGGAGGTAGTCTGCGCATCGCAATTGCCCGTTTTTGTGACAACAGTGACCTGCCAAAGACCGTCGTAGGGGTTCTGGGCGGAGGCGGAGCCGGCTGTCAGCGTTGCTGCGGAGGCAAGAAACGAAACGAAAAGCAGGTTGCGAATGCGATTGGCGCGCATGAATCAAATCCTTGCGATGTGTGTGATGGCTGGCCTTATCTGGTCACAATGTGTCCAAACTTGGGTGCGCCGCAGCACTGAGGAAAGTTCCCGCGATCTCAAACACATCAAGGTGAATCGGGGTTCCGGCAGCGGAACCGAAAATTGGCATTTTCACCGCAATTCTGGACGAATTCTGCGCCATGGAGGTATTTAGGTAAGCTAATGCTTGGCGTCGGGCAGACTCGGCGCCTTGGTGGCAAATTCCTCGTCCTGGGGCGTCGCCGGCAGGCTGCCGTGGGCCTTGGCGTGGTAGATGACATCGGCCAATAATTTCTGACCGAGCGGAGCCAGCGCACGTTCCCAGAGCTCTCGCGCTGTCTCGCCTTTCTTGACGAACACCCATTCCTGCGCGGCGATCGCGCCGGCATCCATCCGGTCGGCAAGATGGTAGACGGTGCCGCCCGCGATCGGATCGCCTTCCTTGACGGTCCATTCGACCGCGGCGATGCCGCGGTGCCGGGGCAGGAGCGAAGGATGATAGCCGATGCCGCCAAGCTTGGCTGCGGCCAGCGCCTCCCTGGTGACGCGGGCATGGCTGTGGGCGGTGACGATCAGGTCGGTATTGGGGGCGATCTCCGATACGATCACGCGCTTTGGATCGGCCTGCACCACGACCTCGATCCCGATGGCTCGCGCGGCTGCGGCGAGGCGATCCTCACCATCGTGGACAACGACGCGGACGACATCGACCCCGTGTTGGCGCAGTGTGTTCAATGTCGTCACGCCGAAATGGCGGGAACCGACCAGGGTAATCCGCATGTGTTCCGTCCGTCGTTAGCCAGGCCGGTATGCCGATAGCACAGCATGGCGGGCTGTTTCGACGCTGGATCCCGGGCTTTTGGGTTATCAACAGGGTGGGCGAGGATGGCGAGCCTTGACAGAGCTAGGGTAGGGGCGGGCCTTTTCACGAATGATCGGGCAGAAGCGGATTGGCTGCAACCGGCGCCGCCGCTCCAGCCACGTTGCTGCATCGATTGTACGACGCTGATCAACGATTACCAGGACAGGATTCGAAGCTCTGGCCTCGTGCGCGACGAAGGCGGCTGCGTGGCCGGTTCGGGCGGCTGTTCGGTGGCTCTTTGCAGGCACGCCCGCAGGTCGGCGCTGCATTGCTTCATCTGGTTGCGCAACTCGCGCCGGCCGAAGGTGGTGAGCGAGGGATCGCCAAGCTGGCGCCAGGCGTCGCGCAGCCATTGCTGCAGGGCGCGGATATCGGATTCGAGGACCTCAGGCTGGTTCATACCGCTGGAATCTCAAATGGGATCGCGCCACGATTAGGCCTGATTCTTTCGCCGATGCCTACTCCGTGACGGAGGACAAAAAGACACTCCTGGAAGCGCGGAACACGCGGCCCTACATGATCGTTGGGTGACTGCCTCGTGGAGAGACTTTCGATGTCCCGCAATCCGGTGCTTGCTTTCTTCGTCGCACTCGGCCTGCTCGTTCCCGCGAAAGCTTTCGCACAATTGACGCCGCCGGCCGGCTCGGCGGGCGCCGGAAATTCGCCCATATCAGGCGTGCCGTTCGGGCCAGCCAACCCCCGCGCACTCTCCGATCCCAGCGGCATCGGCAATGCCGCGCAAACCCCGCCGCTGAGGCCCAATCCTCCGCCGCCGGTCGCCTCCTACGGCTCGGTCGATACGCCGGCGCCGCGCGCACGCGTGGCGACACCGCCCTATACCGGCGCTTCGCAGCGGATCATCAGCGCGCGCCAAGCTCATCCACGCAAGCCGCCGGTTCGGCGCCGGGGACGCGCGGAGGTCAGCACGTTCACCGGCATCTGCCGGGGATGTTAGCGGTCAAGTTGCGATCCACGCCGCGAAGGCCGGGAAAATATGGAGGCATGCAAGACGGCGGGCGTCAGCGGTCCGGCCATCGTCAGGAACATTTTTCTCTCGCCGGACTTGGTCACGGTTAAACTCAGCGGTGTGTTGCGTGCTGATCCCTGCATGTGCCGGCGCCGAGTTTCGCGCGTGGCACGATGGCCCTTGAGGCCGGGATGACAGGAATGAATATCCAGCAACGGACGGCCAAGACTCTTTCCCAGCCGGGCCGGTCCGCGTCCCCGGACGCCACGCGAGTACCCGCCGAAGAATTGTTGCGTGCGCACGAAGACAGGCTGGCTGTCACCTACGATCATGTCGGCGTGGGCATCGTCGACATCGATCAGACTGGGCGGATATTGCGCGTCAATCAGGAGGCCTGCGACCTGATGGGACGCGACGCGGCCGATCTGCTTGGCCGCTCCATCTTTGAGGAGACCTCGCCGCTCGACGTCGCGCAGGATCTTGATCAGTTCAGGCGACAGGTCGCCGGCGAAATCGATCGCTACACCATCGAAAAGCGTTTCACCCGCAAGGACGGTTCGCATTTCTGGGCGGAGGTAACGTCCTCAAGCGTTCGCGATGCGTCGGGGAATTTCCTCTATGCGGTCCGCGTTCAGCACGACATCAGTGCCCGCAAGGAAGCCGAACAGGCGCGATGCGCCGCCGAAGAACGCGCGCAGCTACTCGCCTCCATCGTGGAATCCTCCGACGATGCGATCATCAGCAAAGACCTGGACGGGATCATCCGAACCTGGAATTCAGGCGCCGAACGGCTGTTCGGCTATAGCGCGCGCGAGGCCATCGGCAAGCCGGTGACCATTCTTTTTCCGCCTGGACGCGAAGATGAGGAGCCCGCAATCCTGGCGCGGATCAGGCGCGGCGAGCGCATCCATCACTATGAAACCGTGCGCCGACGCAAGGACGGAACCCTGTTGGATATTTCGCTGACCGTTTCGCCGGTGCGCGACAGCACCGGGAAAATCACCGGCGCGTCGAAGATCGCGCGCGACATCACCGATCGCAAGGAAGCCGAACGCAAGCTGCAGGAGAGCGAGCAGCGTCTTTCGGAATTGCTCGCCGCGATTCCGGCGGCGATCTACACGACCGACGCGCAAGGCAAGATCACCTATTTTAACCAGGCCGCCGTCGAATTCTCAGGCCGGACGCCCGTTCTCGGCAGCGATGAATGGTGCGTCACGTGGAAGCTGTTCAATCCGGACGGCACGCCGCTGCCGCACGACCAGTGCCCGATGGCGGTGGCGTTGAAGGAGGGGCGGGCGGTCCGTGGCGCCGAGGCGGTCGCCGAGAGGCCGGATGGGACGCGGGTGCCCTTCATTCCGTTTCCGACGCCGCTGCGAGACTCTTCCGGCAAGGTCATCGGCGCCATCAATATGCTGGTGGATATCAGCGAGCGGCGGCAGGCCGAAACCCAGCAGCGGCTTCTGCTCGACGAACTCAATCATCGCACCAAGAACAACATGCAGATGCTGCAATCGCTGCTGTTCTCCGCGGCAAGGACCGCGCACAGCGAGGAGGCGCGGAAAGTCCTCAATGAAGCCAGCGCCCGCATCGCGGCCATGGCGGCGGCGCAGCGCGTGCTGTACGGCCGAAGCGATGCCAGCCGCTTCGCGGCGGAAGAGTTTCTGCCGGCGGTCTGCGAGACCATCCGGCAATCGCTGCCGCCGGAGGCACGCATTGAATGTGGCGCCGCCCGCGGCGTGCTTTCCAACGACGTGGCGATGCCGCTCGCGCTGATATTGAACGAGCTGCTGACGAATGCGGTGAAGCACGGCATCAAGGACCACGCACGGCATGGCGTCCGGGTCAGCCTGGCCGAGCGGGACGGGCACTTGACGCTCTGTGTCGAGGATGACGGGGAGGGCTTCGACCTGGAAGAGGTGCGCCAGACCTCGTCCGGACTCCAGCTCGTGCTTGGCCTTGCACGCCAGCTACGTGGAACGTTTTGCGTCACGAAAAACCCGTCGCGGGCATGTCTCGATTTCCCCGCTGCGAAAAGCTAGAGCGCGATCGAATGACGTCTGAGGATAGCGTAGGGCATTTTGCGTTGCCGTCCGAGCCGGACCGGAAGGCGCCGCCGCCTGCGCAAGAGACCGGACGGATGGAAAGCAAGCAAGAACGATCGTGCGTTCTCGTTGTCGAGGATGATTTCCTGATCGCCATGCAAACCGACATCGCGCTCAGGGCGGCCGGCTATGAGGTCGTGGGCCCGGCCACGACGGCCGACGAGGCCGTCGCCCTGGCCCGTGCCGCGCAGCCGACGCTCGCCGTGATGGATATTCGCCTCGCCAGCACCCGCGATGGCATCGATGCCGCTCGCCAATTGTACCAGGACTTTGCCATCCGCTGCATCTTTGCAACCGCGCATGATGATGCGCATACGCGCGGGCGCGCCGAGCCCTATGCACCTCTCGGATGGTTGCGGAAGCCCTATACCATGCCGTCGCTGGTATCGGTGGTTGCCGAAGCTCTCGCGCTATTGCGCCAGTCGTAGCTCGGAACGTAGGCCGGAGCTTGCCGTTTGTTCCCGACTTTCGCGCGCGAAGGGACAGAAAGGGATGGCACGGCTGGAGTGTCCTCAAGCTTACCAGGCTAGGGTTTCCTCAGGACTGCGCGCGCAGCTATCGATCCGCCCTCGATGGACTTCGATTGGAGGGAAATCGACCAGCGGTAGACTTCGTTCGAAAATCTCAATGCAGCATCACCGCCGCGCTTGAGGCAACGTTTCGTCCAATATAGTCAGTTATGACGCCAGCTAGTTGTGGGTGCGGTAGGCGTCCAGCGCGTGGGCGGCGAAGATCCCCACACTGATCAGGGCGAGGACCCCTGCTGAGAGTTCGATCATTGTTTGTCCCTCCCGGTGACCGATTGCAGCGAGGAATCTGCCGCGCGACCGGTTCCAAATGAGATCAGGGAAGAGCTTGCATGGTAGCATCCCTGTTGGTGACAACTGGGAACACAGCCGTTTGTTTCACGCATCGGTCTGGAACTCGACGGCGAGTACAGCGAGCTGGATGAAAAAAGGCAGAGCATGAGCTGCTGCATGATCCAGACGATGAGGAACAGTAACCCGGCCCCCTTTCATGATGGCGACCACGTAATTCACGTTCGCTATCGGCAACGCGCCGCTCATCCTCAAAGACAAAGCCGTCAGGCGGAGTATGATCGCCTGACGACTTTGCTGGCGTGGGGCCGGACACTTGGGGAATGTCCGGTGGCTGATCGTAGGCATTGCGCCTGGAGCGCTGCAATCGAACTCGCAATTTAACCTAACCGGTCAACCTTACCGATCGCGACGTCTTCGGTCGTTGAGCAGCCTCGGCCAAGCGCAGTTGCTGCCTGAGGCTGTTAATCTCTGTCATTCGCTCCGACAGACTTCGCGGTGTCCCTAGCGCTTTTGGCTTCTCTTTCACGACGCGGAGTTTCCGTCGCATTGTCAGCCCCCGTTTAAGGAACGCAACGATTCAGCATACGGTCTTCCGAGCGGTCCTCTGTTAGCTTGGTACTTAGGAACCGAGGCGTACAAGGAAACAACCGGCCGCAAGGAAATGATTACGCCTCCTACAATCCTTTCAGTCTGTTCACTTTTGAACAGACATTGCCGCTTTTTCCCGATGCAATATCGACTTTCAGCGTCAAATTGTATTTCCGTATCGCCCGGCGGCCGCCAATGACCGCCGGGCTTTTGATGGTCGCACGGCGGGCCGGATCCAAGGCCAACCGACAATGGCGGGTCGATCGCGAACAGCGATCAGCTTTCACTGCGTGCCAAGGCTTATGCCGGGGCCCATTCGGACCGATCATGCTTGGCGAACTCGTCGCAAAGCGCGGCAATGGTTGCTCGCAAATTGTCGCGCCGCGCCATCAGGGCACGTGCGGTCATTGGAAATGCAAAGTGGCCGGGGTCGCGCGTGGGACTGCTCTGCAGTTCGGCCTCGATGCTCTGATCAAGCAGGCTCGCGACGTTGTTCAAATCCCTCACTACTGCTTCCGCTTGTCGCCGGGTCCGCTGAAGCGCGTCGATCGTGGCGAGGCGCTTGCGTTCCTCGATGGCGCGCTTTTTGGTCTCTGCGGCGTTGGATCGCTGAACTCCTGTCTCAAGATGGTACTGCCGGGTCATCTGTCGCTCCGCGATGGCACAAGGCCTGATTGAGTTGCGTGGTAGTGCCATGCGAGAGCAAGAGGTCTGCCAATCCAGACAAAAAGACCGCCGGAAGGCGACGGCGATCGAGAGAACGATGTTCGGTGGACGCTGACGAGCACGGGTCCAACTACTCTGGCTGGTTTGCTGGCGCTGCTGTCTTACATCGAAGGTGTGACGGATGGGCCGTGAAGCCAGACAACGCGTTCGAATTCCTGGACGAGCTATTCAACGTAATGGCTGGCGCACGAGAGTGCCTTGAACCGCACCTTCCGAATACTGCGTCCTAGGCACACTCAGGCCCGCCGGTTCACGTTGGCGGGCTGCCCCCCTTTGTCAGCGGCCGTACAGACGAGGCCCGGGGGGCGGGCTAGTGTCTGGTTGCCTGGCTGCGTCCCCGGCCGGGGCAATCTCCAGTGACAGGCGGCCCCGGTGCGTTGCGTATTGCCGGGGTCGCTTCATTCCACAAGCCGAATGGTGCGGCGCAGCTTCATCCGATTCAGGGCGTGGACGACTTCCTCTCGATCGAGAACAGCAATTAGCCGGTGCACCGTTCTCGTGGCATCGTTTGGGCGGAGCGCGATGTATTCCCCAAGGATGCGCCTGGCATCCTCCATAGCCTGCAGTACAACGTCCTGATCCGGGGTGTTCATGGTACGCGCCTTACTGAGCGCGACTCAAATTCAGGAAAACGGACTTCGTTCCTATTGTTTCCGCGACAACCTCTGAGCTTCATAGTTCTACCATTGTGCGAAGGCCGGTGACGATGCGACGGTACTACTTTGACTTGAGGAGGGTGACGTCGCCCCTCACGAGGAAGGGTTGGAACTTCCCGGCCCGCGCACTAGCCGACATGGCGCGGGACGCGGTCAGAAAGAACCACGACGGGCCGAGACACCGGATGGCGATCGAAGTCAGTGACGACAACGGGCCGGCTCTACAGGTGAGGTTTACGTTCGAGATTGACCGGCATCAGCACCAAGTTAGTACGTCCGCGAGGCCGTCAGTGAATGTCACAACGAGACTTGAACATCACAGCCATCGCGGCCGTCGTCGTCTGGGTTGGATTCTGCCTGTATAAGGGCTGGTTCTAAGTTACTGCGGCATTGGCCGGCCCTTCACTCCAGAACCTCATACTCGAACGCCACCCCTTCGGGTCGTTCTCCTCGAACCATTTTTCTGCAGCGTCGACATTGGCGAACACCTTGATGTGCTAGGCATCGCCGACCTGCTTGCTCCTGTTGACGTAGACAAGAACAGTCATTGGTCTCTCTTCAGCTTGCGCCTGCCCCAATGGGCTGTGCGCCGAGCGAGACCGGGCTTAAGAAAGAAGAGGGCGGTCCGACGAAGGGGCGCTGGGCGGCCGGAGTTGGTAATGGGCGAGCCGCTGAAATGGTATGACGAGAAGGCGGAAAGCTCGCCGTGGCTTAGGGCGCTCGCTGAAGTGCGTCAACGGTCTGCGCGCGAGGGTTACTGCTGCCAGGAAGGCTGGCGACGTGCCGTGAACCGCGTGCGCTCCAATTTTAGGAACAATCACGTTTCTGACGAGTAGATTCGAAGCTTCCGGTTTGTGTCGCTGAATAGCTCCAGCCGGAAGAAAACCTGTCCAAAAAGGGTTGGCGGCCTTGGCGCATCCGGCGATCGCTAGGGCCGCTTATTAGCGGCTTTTTCGTTGCCTGCACTCCTGCACCTTCCCCGCAATTAGGACCGGGACCACGGCAACGATGGTAGCGATAAGGCCGACTGAATCGGTGTCCATGGCACACCCCGCCTAGTGTGCGCAGGGAGTGTGCACATGAAAAGATATCTTCTTTTCGAGAAGAGATTTTCTGGCTTAAATGCTTGAAATCGTTTGGTGAGCGCGGAGGGACTCGAACCCTCGACCCCATGATTAAAAGTCACGTGCTCTACCGCCTGAGCTACGCGCTCACTCGCCGCGCTGTGTAGGGGGCGGACCGTTACGGGTCAATAGCGCCGGCGCGGCAAATTCGTGGTTTGGCTGGTTCTAATTCTCTTTGGATAGCTAAAGGTTAGTTCGGCTTCTTCAACCGCCTGGCGCCAATCGATCCAGGGCGGTCAATTGATCTCCCGGCGAACTTCCGAGGCGACCGGCTGGGACTGGGTGGAAACCGTCGGCAGGCTGACGGGCCGCAGCCCGATCAGTTCCGCCGTCCGCACCGCGCTGTTGCGCCAGAAGGCGAAGGAATTGGCGCGGGAGTTTTCCAACAGCGCGATCGAGACCGCCGCGAGGAACGGCAGGCTTTGCAGCACCAGCACGCCCGCGAAGATGTAGATCTCGCGCACTTCCTTGTAGCCGTTGGTGACGACCAGGACGGCGGCGCCGATCAAGAGCAGCACGCCGATTACGGCTTCCCAGAACGCCTGGAATTCGATCGACATCCGCGACAGGCCTCCCTTGGAGGTGCGGGCGAAGGCGAGATGCTCGGTGATCAGGCCCTGCGCCACGGCGCGCGACACCGTCCACTGCACGCTCATCGCCGCGACCATCGCGCCGAGCATCTGGCCGGCCTTGATCTTCACCCTTAGACGATAGAGCGCGACGAAATGCACCAGCGAGACCACGAAGGAGGCGATGATCGGCAGCGTCAGGATCTTGTCGGGAATGGCGATGTCGGCAAACGCCACGATCGGCACCCAGACCAGATTGAGGATTGCGACCACCACGCCGAGGCTTTCGGCGCCTAGCCAGTTCAGCCAGCCCAGCGAGAACTCGCGGCGCTGGTCCGGCGTCAGCCGGCTGGCGCCGGGCAGGAACCGCCGCCAGTGCTTCTTGACGATCTGGAAGCCGCCATAGGCCCAGCGGTGGCGCTGCTTCTTGAACGCCTCATAGGTGTCGGGCAGCAGACCCTCGCCATAGCGAACGTTGGTGTAGTGCGTCAGCCAGCCCTGCTGCTGGATGGTCAGGCCGAGGTCGGTGTCCTCGCAGATGGTGTCGCTGGACCAGCCGCCGGCCATGTCCATCGCGGCGCGGCGGATCAGGCACATCGTGCCGTGCACGATGATCGCGTTGAACTCGTTGCGCTGGACCATGCCGATGTCGAAGAAACCGGCATATTCGCCGTTCATGATGTAGTGCATCAGCGAGAGATCGCCGTCGCGATGCTCCTGCGGCGCCTGCACCAGGCCGACGCGCGGGTCGGCGAACACCGGGACCAGATCCTTCAGCCAGTCCGGATGCACGACATAGTCGGCGTCGATGATGCCGATGATCTCGGCATCGGCCGCGGTGCGCTCCATGGCGATGCGAAGCGCGCCGGCCTTGAAGCCCTGCACCTTCTCGGCATTGATGAACTTGAAGCGTTCGCCGAGCGCGCGGCAGTGATCCTGGATCGGACGCCAGAACTCCGGGTCGGGCGTGTTATTGATGATGCAGACGCATTCGAAGTTCGGGTAGTCGAGCCGCGACACCGCATCCAGCGTCTGCTTCAGCATCTCGACCGGCTCGTAATAAGCCGGGATGTGAATCGACACCTTTGGAAAGGCGACGTTCTCGCCGATGGTGGCAGGCGCCACTGCCGCGCTCTTGGTAATCAGCCGGCGCGGGCCGCGGCCGAAGGCGATCGCCGCGATCTCGTCGATGCGCGCCATTGCGATCAGGATCAGCGGAACCAATAGGATCAGGCCGAGCGTCAGCGCAAACGCCGAGCCGAACACGAAATAATGCCCGGCCCAGTAGGCGAACACGGTGGAAACCCAGGCGCCGACGCCATTGGCGGCTGCGGAAAGCACCAGGGCCTGCATGACGGTCGGCCGCTCGATCCGCAGGATCGGCAGCGACATCAGGATGCCGACGAGCAGCGCAATCGCGGCCAGCTTCCAGTAGTTCTCGTTTACGATCGGGCCGGTCCAGGCGAATTTCGGCTCGCGGTTGGCGTCAAGGATGCCCCAGTAGGGGCCGACACCGCCTTCGAAGAATTTCCAGGGCTGATCGATCGCCTCGACGATGTTGTATTCCATGCCGATCGCTTCGGCACGGGTGACGAAGTTGCGCAGCACCGAGGCCTGCTCGAACGGGCCGGGTTCGGCGTTCTTCAAATTATAGCCGGCGCTGGGCCAGCCGAATTCGGCAATGACGATGCGCTTGCCGGGGAATTTTTCACGCAACAGCCCGTAAAGATAGACGGCCTGATCGACCGCCTGCTTGTCGGTGAAATTTTCCCAATAGGGCAGCACGTGCGCGGCGATGAAATCGACGGAAGACGCCAGTTCCGGATTGTCGCGCCAGATGTTCCAGATTTCGCCTGTGGTGACGGGGACATTGACCGCCTTCTTCACCCGCTTGATCAGGTCGACCAGGTCTTCGACCTTCTGCTCGCCGCGGTAGATGGTTTCGTTGCCTACGACGATGCCGTTGACGTTGCTGTTGCGCTTGGCGAGCGTGATCGCCGCGTCGATCTCGCGTTCGTTGCGGTCGGCATTCTTGTCGATCCAGGCGCCGACGGTGACCTTGAGGCCGAACTCGGCGGCGATCGGCGGCACCAGTTCGACGCCGCCCGTGGAAGAGTAGAGACGAATCGCGCGCGTGATCGTCGACAGCTTCTTCAAGTCCGCGCGGATTTTCTCGATCTGCGGAATATTGTCGACGTCGGGGTGGGCGCTTCCTTCGAACGGCGCGTAGGAGACGCTGGGCAGGATGCCCCGGAAATCGGGGGCGGGCTGCTTGTCCTGGAACAAGCCCCACAGCCCGGCGTGAGCTGCGGTTACAAACAGCAGAACGGCAACGACGGCACGCATCGAGGGCTAAACCATACGGGGCTGCAATTTATGGGAAGCGAACCTGTCCCCTAGGTTCGACCGGCACGGCGGCGTCATAAGGATAGTCCTGCCCTGCGTTTTCACAACTGGTATGACGCCATGACTTTTTTAAGGACGGCGTTTTCCGGGCGCGAGCAATCCAAACACCGGACCAATAGGATCGTTCCTCTGAACGCATCCTGAATGGCGGATGTCTATTTCGCCGGGGCAGGCGCGGCGCTGGGGGCCGGCGAGGGCGAGGCGGCCGGCGCCGGTGTTGCGTTGCCGGCGGTCGCCGGCGCCGCTGGCGCCGGGCTTGCCGCGGCGGCCTGAGGCTGCGCACCCGGATTGATCCAGCAGGCCTGGATGCGGCTGGAAAGGGTTTCCGCCACTTTCGGGTCGATCTGGCCGCCAAAGCGCGTCAGGCAGCGGAAGGCGGCCTGGACATGGCCGCCCGGGCAGCCGAACCGGTCGTAAAGGTCGAGATGCCGGAATGCCGTATCGAGATCGTCCCGCCACATCAGGCTTACCACCCGGCGGCCGAGCCAGACGCATTCGGGATTTCCGGCCGGGCCGTTGATGGCCTGGGCCGCCTCGACGAATTCGTCGGCCTTGCGCTGATTGTCCTTGCTGGCATCAGCGGCGTTGGCCGGCGGCTTGCCTTGCTGATCCTGGGGGGCCGGGGTGCCGCTCTGGGCCAACGCGCCAGCCGATCCGATCAGGAGGGCCAGGCCGGCAGCGGCAAAGCGCCTCAAAATCGCAACTCTTGGATCAAGCACCCGTCGACGCATACATTCCCCGATCAGTTTCCAGCCGCTTGGCCGGTGTGGTGGTTTTGGCTTGTTGCCGCCCAAATAGGTCCCCAATGCGGCGGACACGTTGGCGATTCACATGACGGGTATTTCGGATTTTGTCCAGCAAAGTCACAACTTTATCGACGCGGTGGTAAAACTGCCGCAGGGGATGGGGCGCAATAGGGCCATCGTGCATCTTGGCAGAACGCCGATGAACGGGTAATCGACGGTCCCCGCCCGGAGGATGGAACCGATTTCTCTTCGTACGCCGCTGGCGCTTCTCCTGTCATCGCTAGGTATGATTGCGGCCCTGTGGTGGTGGCTCGCCACGCCGATCACGCTTGCGCGCGCGCCGATCGACCCCACCGCCAAGCTGCAATGCGTGTCATACGCCCCGTTCCGGGGCGCGCAGACGCCGCTGATACCGACCACGCAAATCCCGCCTGAACAGATCGCGCAGGATCTGGCGCAGCTCGCCAAGATCACCGACTGCGTGCGGACCTATTCGATCGAGAACGGGCTCGATCAGGTTCCGGCACAGGCCGCCAAGGTCGGCCTGAAGGTGATCCAGGGCATCTGGCTCTCGAGCAGCCGCACCAAGAACCTCGCGCAGATCTCGGTTGCGATCGAGCTGACCAAGGAACATCCCGACGTCATCATCGCGCTGGTGGTCGGCAACGAGGTGCTGCTGCGCGGCGAGATGACGACATCGGACCTCGCAGCCCATATCCGCTCGGTGAAGTCGCGCGTCACCGTGCCCGTGACCTATGCCGATGTCTGGGAATTCTGGCTGCGCAACCGCGAAATCTATGACGCGGTCGACTTCGTCACGATCCACATCCTGCCGTACTGGGAAGACATGCCGGTACGCGCGAAACACGCCGCCAGCCATGTCGACGATATCCGCAAGCGAATGGCGGTGGCATTTCCGAACAAGGAAATCCTGATCGGCGAGACCGGTTGGCCGAGCGCGGGAAGGATGCGCGAAGGCGCGCTGCCGTCGCGCACCAACCAGGCGCGCGTCGTGTCCGAAATTCTCGACCTCGCCAAGCGCGAAAAATTTCGCGTCAACCTGATCGAGGCCTACGACCAGCCGTGGAAGCGCCAGCTCGAAGGCACCGTCGGCGGCTACTGGGGCATGATCGATGATGCGCAGCGGGCGGTGAAATATCCGCCCGGCGAGCCGATCAGCAATTATCCGTCCTGGAAGCTGCAGATGGGATGCGGCATGGCGCTCAGCGCCCTCGTGTTCCTGGTGGGCTGGCTGACGATGCGGCGGCGGCCGTGGAAGCCAGGGCTCGCAGCATGGATCGCGGTCGGCACGTCGGCGACGACCGCCGGCATGCTGCTCGGGGTTGCCGCGGACAAGATGTATTACGAAAGCTATGGGGCCGGAGGCTGGCTGCAATGGGGGGCGCTGCTGGCGGCCGCCATCGCCTCACCGCTATTGTGCGCGAACGCGGCGATGTCGGGACGGCCGCTGCCGACCTTTCTCGAACTGCTCGGGCCGCGCGATTTCCGGACCAAGTCGGCGCTCGCAGTGCTGCTCGGCATTGTGTTGGGCGTCACCACGGTGATCGCGGCGCAAACCGCGCTCGGCTTTGCGTTCGACCCCCGCTACCGCGATTTTCCATTCGCTTCGCTGACCATGGCGGTGGTGCCGTTTGCGGCCTTGATGCTGCTCAACCGGCCGAAAGACGGCGTGCGTCCGATCGCCGAGTCGGCGTTTGCCGGATTGCTGCTCGCAGCCGCGCTCTTCACCGGTATCAACGAAGGCAACCAGAACTGGCAGTCGATGTGGACCTGCGCGATCTATCTGTTGCTCGCGCTCACGCTGTGGCGGGCGCGGGCCGTGCAAATCCCAAAATAAGCAGGCCGATCGCAATTCCCGACAGCACGATATTGTAGAGCACGATTCCGAGTCCCGCCGCGATCAGGCCGCCGGTCAAGAGCACGATCGACGGCCGCATGACGTGAAGCGTCGCGATCACAAGCGCGGTGATGCCGAACACCGAATTCTTGAACAGGTAGGTGGCGAGCGTGCGCGACTTGCACAGCATGGTTTGCAGGCCGGCGTCGCAGGCCAGCGCGACAGTGGAGAACTCGATCGCAAGGTAGCGAAGATAGAGCGCATAACCGACGGTGACGAAGCCGATCACCAACAGGAATTGCACTTGATAGGGCGTGAGCCGGAACGGGGATTTTTTCATGCGCGCAATATGGTCGGGATTGGCTGTTGGGACAAGCGTTCAACTCCCGTGAGAACGCAAGTCAGAAATGCGCCGTAACGCGCTGTAGCCAAAAGCCTATTGTGAATTCTTCTTGCCGAAGATGGACGAAAATGTCGTCTGCGTTGGCTCCGGCGGCGGCTCCGGCTTCTTCGGCGGCTCCTCAACGACTGTCGCCGCCGACTGCTTGGCGATGCCGCGCCGGCGCGGGCCGGGCTTGGCGGCAGTAGGCGGCGGATCGTTCAACGACAGCCGCTGGCCATCGAAGATCGCGGTCTCGCACGGCCGGTTGTTTTCCATCAGCACGGCGCAGATCCTGGCGGCAGCGCCGGCGTCGTTCAGCGGACCGGCGACCAGGCGAAGCTGCATGCCGAGCCCGTTGGTGCCTTCCTTGATGACGATGATTGGACGCAGTGGCGCGAGCGGCGCGTTCGATCTCGATTTCAACAGCCCGCGCCACAACGCGCGCAGGCCGTTCACGGAATTGGCGGTGCCGAGATCAACCCCGAATTCGGTCCGCTGCAGCGAGACCTGTGGCCCGGCATCTTCTGCATCCGAATCGCTCGACGCCGACGCCACGACATCCGGGAGCGGGCTCGCGATCACCGGACCAGAGGCTTTGCCCGGCTCGATCAGTCTGGCGGCTGCCGGATCGGGTGGGGCCATCATCGACTGGGACGCCATCAGCGGCGTGGCGGGCGAAGCTTTTGCGGCGTCCTGCTTGACCGTGTCGGCTTTTGCAGTTTCCGGCTTGCCGTTGTCCGCTTTGGCAGGGTCGGGCTTCGCGGTATCCTTTGCAGCGGAGGAGACCGTCGCCGGGCCGGGCTCGGCCGCGGCGATACCGGCCGCGGACTTGTTGGGGACGGGCGCTGTGGGCGGAGCGGCTGCCACCGGCCCGGCGGTCGGCGAAGGCGGCGGGCTTTGCACGGCCGGCGGTTCCGCACTCGGCGCCGGCGGCGAGGCGGACGCCGGCCCTTGCCTTCCAATGGCGCCGGTAACCGAATCGAGCCCTTGTTCCAGGCTGGTGACACGCGCATACAGCCTGTCGCGGTCGGTATTCAGTGTCTCGATCGCCGCAGCAAGCCGCCGTGCCTCGTTCTGGGTTTCCCTGGCGACCGTCTGGATCTGCTGCGCCTGCCGGGTCAGATCGGCCGCGGCGACCTGGTCCCGCTTCAGGCCGAGCGAGGACTGGTTGGCCATCACCGCCAGAATCACCGCAGCCGTCGCGGCGACGCCCCAGGATCCGATGCGCCAGAGCGCGCGGCGGTCGAGCTCGTCTTCGTCGGCCAACAGGTTGCTCAGCACGCCGCCGCTGTCATCCGCCTCGAAGTCTGCGAGATGGTCAGGTTTTTTGGCCAAACGCCCTCGGCCCTCCTCAAGGCCCGCCGAATCACGGATTAAACACTAACAGGAAATGCGCGGCCCACCTGAATCCGGACATTTTCGGGGCAGCGAATCGGTTTGATCTCCAGTGGAAAACAATTAAAGACGGCCGGCGCAACCGTGTTGGCCTTGAGGACCAGAATGACCGCTCGATCCAGCCTGACTGTCGTGCTTGCCGCCGGCGAGGGCACGCGCATGCGATCCGCGCTGCCCAAGGTGCTGCACCAGGTCGCCGGCCAATCGCTGCTGGCCCATGTGCTGGATGCGGCCCCGCACGGAACCGGCGCTTCGCTCGCCGTCGTGATCGGGCCGGATCACAAGGCGGTGGCCGACGAGGTCAGGCGGGTGCGCGCCGATGCGGCGACCTTCGTTCAGGCCGAGCGGCTTGGCACGGCGCATGCCGTGCTGGCGGCCCGCGAGGCGATCGCCCGCGGCGCCGACGATCTCCTGGTGGCGTTCGGCGACACGCCGCTGATTTCGGCGGAGACGTTTGCCCGGCTCCGCGCGCCGCTGGAACAGCGCGCGGCGCTCGCAGTGCTCGGCTTCCGCGCCGCCGATCCGACCGGCTATGGCCGGCTGCTGCTCGACGGCGATCGCCTGGTGGCGATCCGCGAGCATGCCGATGCCACGGCAGAGGAGCGCAAGGTCACGCTGTGCAATGCCGGCGTGATGGCGTTCGACGGCCGCCGAGCACTGGAAATTCTCGACCGGATCGGCAATGCCAACAGCAAGGGCGAATATTATCTGGTCGATGCCGTCGAAATCGTCAGGGAAATGGGATTGGAGGCCGTCGTGATCGAAACCAGCGAGGATGAAGTGCGCGGCATCAACAACAAGACCCAGCTTGCGGAGGCGGAAGCCGTCATGCAGGCGCGGCTGCGCCAGGCGGCGCTCGATGCCGGCGTGACGCTGGTCGCGCCGGAGACGGTTTATCTCGCCGCCGATACGAAGTTCGGCAGCGACGTCACCATCGAGCCGTTTGTCGTGATCGGCCCCGGCGTCACCATCGGCGACGGCGCGGTGATCCATTCGTTCTCGCACATCGTGCTGTCTTCGATCGGCAAGAACGCACTGGTCGGTCCCTTTGCCCGCATGCGCCCGGGCTCATCGCTCGGCGAGGGCGCCAAGATCGGCAACTTCGTCGAGACCAAGGCCGCGACGATCGAAGCCGGCGCCAAGATCAACCATCTCTCCTATGTCGGCGACGCCCATGTCGGCGCCAAGGCCAATCTCGGCGCCGGCACCATCACCTGCAACTATGACGGCTTCTTCAAGCACAAGACCACGATCGGCGAGGGCGCCTTCATCGGCACCCACGCCTCACTGGTGGCGCCGGTGAAAATCGGCAACGGCGCCTATATCGGCTCGGGCTCCGTCATCACCAAGGACGTGCCCGACGACGCGATGGCCGTGGAGCGCAGCCCGCAGACCAACCGCGAGGGCGGGGCGGCAAGGTACCGCGAGATGAAGCTGCGGGCGAAGGCGAAAGAGGGTTAGGGGGTGGGATTGTTGAGCTTTCCGCTTCAGACTTCTCAATCGGCGGACACTCGCCAAACCCTCCGCAACGCCATCGCAGGCGTAGCGCATTTAAGTGCACTGTCACCGTAACGCTAGCGGCCGCGCTGCGCGCTTGCGCCCCCTGGAGAGCGGAAGGTAATTCGCTGGGGAATATGGGGATTACAGGCGGCAGTCTCTTTCCCGAATCACTATTGGAGGTTGTTACTGACACCCTTTAGATCGGTCCAGGGGGCACATGTGTCAGCCAAATTGCGTATCAAAACCAAGGGAATTGAGATCGAGTGGGAAGGTGAAGTCGAATTCCTCAAATCCGAGGTGCCGGATCTCATTGCCTCAATCATCCAAGCGATTGGTGGCGCAGGCAATGATGAAAACGCCGACGAGGTTCCTACGACATCACAGACCAAGACATTCACGACCGCTTCGGCTGCAGCAAAAATGCAAGCTGGATCGGGGCCCGAGCTCTTCAAGATCGCTCTAGCAAAGCTTCAGATCAGCGATGGAATAGAGCCGGCAAGCCGAGACAAGATCCACGACGAAATGAAAAATGCCGCAAGGTTCTACAACCCCAATATGGGTAAGAACCTTACGCAGACAATTGAAGGTTTGCTCTCCCGCGGGGAAATCAACGAGCCATCCAGCGGCAACTACGCCCTGTCACACGCTGCATACGAAAAATTTGTCGAGAAGCTTAGCTCATGACGCTACTCCGCGAAAGTTTAGCTCGCCGGGACGTTTCTAAAACCGATAAGTACCTCCTGATCATCGCCATGCACGACGGTCCGATGAAGGCTAATGACATAAGGGCGGTTGCGCGGCAAAATGGGTGGAAGGACGGGTCTGGTAGTCTCCCGGGTAATTTTCTCAGACAGACGAAGAACGCGATCTACCTTCCAAATGGTTGGACAGTCACCGAGGCGTGCAAAAAAAGTCTCGCTGATCGAGGACTGTTAAATCCCGCCGGGGTGCTCACACCAGTCACCCACGCACTCGAAAGGTATCTGACTGATGTTCACGATCCGGACAGAGCTCGGTTTATTGAAGAGGCCATTCAGTGTGTGAAGAACAAGGCCTATCGGTCAGCCATTGTGCTGATTTGGGTCGGTGCAGTCTACTTGCTGTATCAACACGTCCTCAATAACAAGCTTGCTGAGTTCAACCAAGAAGGACGACGACGATCCGAAAAGAACCAGAAGAACGAAAAGATCCAAAAGAAAGAGTGGAAAGATAAAGTAAGCGTGGACGATCTTGCCTCACTGAGGGAAGCCGAATTTCTGAACATGCTTGAGCACATTGGCGTTTTGACGAAGGCCGAGCATAAGGAGCTTCAAAGCTGCCTGGACAGACGCAATACAGCTGGTCACCCCAACTCGGCTTCTTTTGAGGAGGTGACGGTCGGCGCTCACATCTATGAACTGATTTCGAAAATTTACAGCAAATACTAACAGTGCCGTCGTGGCCGATCTCCTACCGACGTGATCGAGGGATTTAGCCAAAGGCAAACGTCGCGGTCATCAGGTGCCGCTTTGCAACAAATCCCGATAACCTTGCTCAGTCATCCATCCGGAGAATTATGGAATTGCGGTGACGGTGCTGGACTAGCACCGTAACTTCAGAAGCTGCCTTGGCGGGCTCAATTACTTCCAATTGCGGTGACAGTGTACTCAACTGCACTTCACACCAGCGCGCCAGATTAAGTTCGCTGGCACCGCAATTTTGGATGCGTCCGAATTACAGTGACGGTGCACTTAATGCGGAAATCACGAGGCCAGAGCGCTTAATCCGGCTGAGGATTACTCGCGCAGTGCAGTTAGGTGCACTGTCACCGTAACACCGCTTTCCTCGAACATCTTTCGGCGGCGTCCACGTCCGCGAACACTTGATGCGATCGACGTCGCCGACCTGCTTGCAGGAGCAAATTTAGGAAGCTATGCCGCCGCGCAAATCCCTTGCGGACAAGAGGAGGCTGGACGGGGTGCCAGCCTCACCTTTTTAGCTGATAATCTGCTTGACCTTGATGCCGCGCAAGGCCTCGATGCAGTCAGCTACCAAATGCAGGAGCTCTTCGCGCTTTACGCCTTTCACCCGACGACCTTCCATATTGACCAGAATGAACCTCGCCATGTCGTAGGCGACTTCAAACTGCGATTTGCCGGTAACCTCAACATCGATCTTTTCAGCCATTTCGCTCTCCGCTGGTTGGAATTGGGAGACCTGCAACCCAGGGGGAAAAGGCCGAGAGTCTGTCTTTCGCCATTAGAGTTGGCAACAGGCCGATGCGCTTCGGTCCGTCTGCGCCAGACCTCGTATTACAGTGACAGTTCATTCAATTTGTCGTTCTCGCTGCGGGAGCCAGGGTCAGGACCCATACCCTGAACGAAAAACTCGGATGACGACTTCCAGCCCCAGAACGGACTCATTGGCCGGTCGGCGGCTTGCCGGTATTAACCGCCAATTGAGCGGCGAAAGCCCGTTTGTACGCAGGCCGCGCTTCGCCGCGGGTGACATAGGCTGCCAGGTTCGGAAATTCGTCCAGAATGCCCGATGATCTCAGTCTGAGCAGCACGGATACCATCATCAGGTCGCCCGCGGTGAACGCACCGTCGAGCCAGTCGGCATCGCCCAGGCGGGCGGAAAGCTGATTCAGCCGGTCGCGCACGCGATCCTCGACAAGCGGCAGACGCGCCGCATACCAGGGCTTGTCGCTTTCCAGCAATGTGGCGGTTGCAAGTTCAAGGATCGGCGGCTCCACCGTGTTGACCGCGGCAAACATCCAGGTGATCGCGCGCGCCCGGGCATTGGCATCATCAGGCAGCAGGCCCGCATGGCGCTCGGCGATATGCAAGACGATCGATCCTGTCTCGAACAGGGCGAGATCGCCTTCCTCATAAGTTGGAATCTGACCGAAAGGATGAAGCGCCAGATGCGCGGGTTCCTTCATCGCACGAAATGAAACAAGGCGAACCTCGTAAGGTTGGCGCACTTCTTCAAGCGCCCAGCGAACGCGCGTGTCACGCGCCAGTCCCTTGCCGCCATCGGGTGACCGTTCAAAGGCGGTAATGGTGATGGTCATCGTGGGGCTCCTTCTGGCAAAGATCATCGGCTGCGGGGCCGGCAAGCCATCAAGGTAAATTCAAGGAGATTGAAAACGATCCGCGCCGTGTCTAACCCTTTCTTTCTCCCGTGCGAGTTGGTTGGCTAAATTATGCTGACAGTGCACTCATTGCACCTTGACTGCCGCCCGACGGGCAAATCACTTCGGATTATCCGAAATCATGTCAAGCCCACGAATCAAAAATATTCCGCTTTCGTTCCGAGCCAAATCAGCGGCATAACTCCGCCCGTCTCACCGCAAGATGAGGGGCGCTCGCGAACGTCACGAACGCGCGGTGGATGCGATGGACGCGGATGGCGCTGATGACGTTGCGCGCCGGAAGCGTACGGTGAAGTCGTGTGGTCCTGATGTCGCGGTGCTGGCATTAAGTTCCCAACAGAAGCGAAGCTTCAGGCCAAGCTTCTTGGGGGCGACGGTGGCAAAAAAGCCGTTCGCCGGGGAGAGCACGTTATAAGCCGTAAAGCCATTGCGCAGGGAAGGCCGGGATGCTTCCGCCGAACCTGTATGCTCGTGTGCATCTCTTGCTATGCGCAACCGCACACGAGACCGCGGGTGCGGCGCGCACCCGGTCTTCCCTGCGCCCTCTGATTGGAGAGGAGGGCAAACGAGATGCAAGCCTCGGGCAGATATGCCGCGAGATCGCGGACCCTTGTTCCGCGCGCCTTTGCAGGTGTAACAGGTCAATAGTCAGGCGGTCCGTTAAGCTTCCCGCTTAAGGCTGTCTCAATACGCAACAATTATTGACTATCTGTGTGCCCGCCATTGCCGCTATGAGACTAGCGGGTTGCGACGCCACTCGTCGTCGATTTGGGGATATTGAACCGCATGTGCGGCATTGTCGGCATTCTTGGGAAAGCTCCGGTCGCGGAGCTCCTGGTTGATTCACTCAAGCGGCTTGAATATCGCGGTTATGATTCCGCAGGCGTCGCCACGCTGGAAGGCGATCACCTCGCGCGCCGCCGCGCCGAGGGCAAGCTGAAGAATCTCGAAAAGCGGCTCGATGCCGAACCGCTCCAGGGACACACCGGCATCGGGCACACCCGCTGGGCAACCCACGGCAAGCCGACCGAGAACAACGCCCATCCGCATGCGACCGATCGCGTCGCCGTGGTTCACAACGGCATCATCGAGAATTTCCGCGAGCTGCGCGAAGCGCTGGAGAAGAAGGGCGCGGCCTTCAAGACCGAGACCGATACCGAGATCGTTCTTCACCTCGTCGACAGCTTTCTGCAAAAGGGCATCAAGCCGGTCGAGGCGGTGAGGGCGGCGCTCTCGGAGTTGCGCGGCGCCTTCGCGCTGGGCTTCATCTTCGCCGGCGATGACGATCTGATGATCGGCGCCCGCAATGGCCCGCCGCTGGCGATCGGTCACGGCGACGGCGAGATGTATCTGGGGTCGGATGCGATCGCGCTAGGGCCGTTCACCGATACGATCAGCTATCTCGAAGACGGCGACTGGGTGGTGCTGACGCGCAAGGGCGCGGTCATCTACGACAGGAACAACGCGATCGTGCAGCGCGAGGCGGTCAAGCACAGCGCCTCGACCTCGCTGGTCGACAAGGCGAACTACCGCCATTTCATGGCCAAGGAAATCCACGAGCAGCCGGAAGTGGTCGGGCACACGCTTGCCAGGTATGTCGACATGGCGACCGAGCGCGTCATGCTGCCGGTCAAGCTGCCGTTCGATTTCAAGGACATCCAGCGCATTTCGATCACGGCCTGCGGCACCGCGAACTATGCCGGCTATGTCGCCAAATACTGGTTCGAGCGGCTGGCGCGCATTCCGGTCGAAATCGATATCGCCTCCGAATTCCGCTACCGCGAGGCTCCGCTGCGCAAGGGCGATCTTGCGATCTTCATTTCGCAATCCGGCGAGACCGCCGACACGCTGGCCGCGCTGCGCTACGCCAAAGCCGAGGGCGTTCATACGCTCTCGGTCGTCAACGTGCCGACGTCGACGATTGCGCGCGAAAGCGAAACCGTGCTGCAGACGCTTGCCGGCCCCGAGATCGGCGTCGCCTCGACCAAGGCCTTCACCTGCCAGTTGATGGTGCTGGCCTCGCTCGCGGTTGCGGCCGGCAAGGCGCGCGGCGAATTGTCTGACGAGGACGAGACCAAGCTGGTCCACGGCCTCGTCGAGATTCCGCGCCTGATGGCGGCGACGCTGATCGCGGAGCCGCAGATCGAGAAGCTGGCACGCGACATCTCGAAATCGAAGGACGTGCTCTATCTCGGCCGTGGCACCAGCTATCCGCTGGCGCTGGAGGGCGCGCTGAAGCTGAAGGAGATTTCCTACATCCACGCCGAGGGCTACGCCGCCGGCGAGCTCAAGCACGGACCGATCGCCCTGATCGACGAGAACATGCCGGTCGTGGTGATCGCACCCCACGACCGGGTGTTCGAGAAGACCGTCTCCAACATGCAGGAAGTCGCAGCCCGCGGCGGCAACATCATCCTGATGACCGACGCCAAGGGGGCGGCGGAAGCCACCGTCGATTCCCTGGTCACCATCGTGCTGCCCGACATGGCGTCGACCTTCAGCCCGATGGTCTATGCCATCCCGGTGCAGCTCCTGGCCTATCATACCGCCGTGGTGATGGGCACCGACGTGGATCAGCCGCGAAATCTCGCCAAATCGGTAACTGTCGAATAGTCAAGACCATCGGCTGTCACGCTGGCCCTTCAAAAACCTGCTAGGATGGCTTAGCTGGCATAGGCGCGATCAGCAAAAGTGGACCCCGGTTTTGCGTCCATCGCGCCCGAATGTCGAGTTCGGCCGCCCTGACCTGGAACCACGATGAACCGCGAAGAACTGCCCCCGACCGCGCCCCCGGACGAATCCGTGCCGGAAGGCCATCACGCCGGGCTGATGGCCCGTTTTCGGAACTATTTTCTGACCGGACTGATTGTCGCAGGGCCGGTCGCGATCACGCTCTATTTGACCTGGTGGTTCGTGAACTGGGTCGACAATCTGGTTCGCCCCTTCGTGCCGACGGTCTACCGTCCCGAGACCTACCTGCCGTTCGGCTTGCCGGGGTCGGGACTGATCGTCGCGGTGATCGCGCTGACGCTGCTCGGCTTCCTCACCGCCAATTTGATCGGGCGGACGCTGGTCGATCTCGGCGAACGGTTGCTCGGCCGCATGCCGGTGGTGCGCGCGATCTATCGCGGCCTCAAGCAGGTGTTCGAGACGCTGTTCTCAGGCAAGGGATCGAGCTTTCGCCGGGTTGGCCTGGTCGAATTTCCTTCGCCCGGCATGTGGTCGATCGTCCTGATCTCTCAGTCGCCGAGCGAGAATGTCGCGAGCCAGTTGCCCGGCGAGGAGGAGCACATCTCGGTTTTCCTGCCCTGCGCACCGAACCCGACCACGGGCTTCTTCTTCTACGTGCCGAAGAGCAAGATCATCGAAGTCGACATGACGACCGAGGATGCCGCGACGCTGATCATGTCCGCCGGCGTGGTGCAGCCCGGCTCCGATCCGCAGAAACGCAATGGTGCGCTGGCCGGCATGGCGAACGCGGCGCGCGTCGCGAATTCGGCCGCCGGGCTGAAGCCGGCTCCGGCAAAGGTGAAGGTGGAGTGATTTGGAGTCGTCATTCCGGCGCGCATCGAAGATGCGAACTCCGGTGCGCAAGTGCGCACCTGAGAATCTCGAGATTCCGGGTCTGCGCTTCGCGCATCCCGGAATGACGGCAATCACGCTAACGTCTCCTCGATCCTCAAATGCTGGACCGGCCTGATATCATGACCAAGAAGATCGAAGGCATCATTCCCGTGATGATCACGCCGTTCACGGCAAACGGTGTGATCGATTATCCGGGCCTTGGCCGGCTGGTGGAATGGTACATCGACAACGGCTCGGACGCGTTGTTTGCGGTCTGCCAGTCCAGCGAGATGCAGTTTCTCAGTCTCGACGAGCGGGTTGCGCTTGCCGCCTTCGTCAAGAAGGCGGCGGCAGGCCGCGTGCCCGTCATCGCCTCCGGTCACGTCAGCGAAAGCCTGGAGGACCAGCTTGCCGAGCTGACTGCGATTGCCGCGACCGGCGTCGACGCCATGGTGCTGGTCACCAACCGGCTCGATGCGAAGCGGGAAGGCGGGGCCAAGTTCATCGACGATCTGACCTGGCTGCTGGACCGGCTGCCGAAACAAGTTCCGCTCGGTCTCTACGAGTGCCCGGCACCCTATCGCCGCCTGCTGACCGATGACGAGTTGAAGTTCTGTGCTAGTAGCGGCCGCTTCGTCATCCTGAAGGACGTCTCCTGCGAGCTCGAAACGGTGAAGCGGCGGGTGACGCTGACCAGGGGCACGCCGCTTGCCATCGTCAATGCCAATGCGGCGATTGCCTTTGCGGCGATGAAGGCCGGTTCGCGCGGTTTTACCGGCGTGTTCACCAACTTTCATCCTGATCTTTACAAATGGCTGATGACCGAACATGCCGACCATCCGGCGCTGGCGGATGAACTTTCGGTGTACCTCGCGCTATCAGCGATGGCCGAGCCGATGGGCTATCCGAAGCTTGCAAAGCTCTATCACCAGCGTCTCGGCACGTTCGCCTGCACCGACAGCCGCGCGGTCACCTTCGATATCCATGAGAAGTTCTGGGCGCTGGACGCGTTGCTCGACAAGATCGTCGAGGGCACCGAGCACTACCGCCGCCGCATTGCCGCCGTTGAGGCGAGCAAGACCTATCCCGCGCCGATCAGTGGCACGGCTTCATCGCGCTCATACAGGTAGAGCAGGCAGCGCAGCGCCTCGCCGCGCTCGCCCTTGAGTTTTGGATTGTCCTTCATGATGCGCAGCGCCTCGTCGCGCGCCTGCGTGATCAGTTGGGCGTGCACGTCGGAGCGGGCGATGCGATAGCCGGGCAGGCCGCTCTGGCGGATGCCGAGCACGTCGCCTTCGCCGCGGAGCTTCAGGTCCTCCTCGGCGATCCGGAAGCCGTCGGTGGTCTCCCTGATCACCTTCAGCCGTGCCGCCGACATTTCGCCGAGCGGCTCCTTGTAGAGCAGGAGGCAGGTGGAGGCGTCCGACCCGCGCCCGATCCGGCCGCGGAGCTGGTGCAATTGTGCGAGCCCGAAGCGCTCGGCATTCTCGATCACCATGATGGTCGCGGCGGGCACGTCGACGCCAACCTCGACCACGGTGGTCGCGACCAGGAGCCCGATCTCGTGCGCGGCGAACTGCGCCATCACGCGGTCCTTGTCCGCACCCTTCATCTGGCCGTGGATGAGACCAACCTTGTCCCGGAAGCGTTGCTGCAGCTTCTCAAAACGCTCCGTGGCGTTGGTCAGATGCTCGGTGCCCTCGGCCTCGGACTCCTCGACCAGCGGGCAGATCCAGTAGACCAGCTTGCCTGCTTTCAACGCGCGCCCCACGGCGTCGACGACTTCGTCGAGCCGGCTCGCCGGAACCGCGCGGGTGTCGATCGGCTGCCGGCCGGCCGGTTTCTCGCGGAGCTCCGAGACGTCCATGTCGCCGAAATAGGTGAGCACCAGCGTCCGGGGGATCGGCGTTGCGCTCAGCACCAGCACGTCGACGGCTTCACCCTTGTTGGTCAGCGCCAGCCGCTCGCGCACGCCGAAGCGATGCTGCTCGTCGACCACGGCCAGCGCCAGCGCCTTGAAGATCACGTCGTCCTGGATCAGTGCGTGGGTGCCGACCAGGAAATCGATCTCGCCGGCTTCGAGCCGCGCCAAAATTTCGCGCCGCTCCTTGCCTTTCTCGCGGCCGGTCAGGATCGCGACCCGCAGCCCGGCGCGTTCGGCGAGCGGCGCGACGGTCTTGATATGCTGGCGCGCGAGGATTTCGGTCGGCGCCATCAGCGCGGCCTGCTTGCCGGCTTCGACGACCGCAGCCGCGGCAAGCAGTGCCACGACCGTCTTGCCAGACCCGACGTCGCCCTGCAGCAGCCGCAGCATCCGCACCGGCTGGCGCAGATCCTCGGTGATGGCGGCGATCGCCGCGCGCTGCGAGGCGGTGAGCGCGTACGGAAGCGCGTCGATGATCTTGTGGCGCAGATGACCGTCGCCGGCATTGCGGTCACCGGCCGGACGCCGCAGTTGCGCGCGCACCAGCGCCAGCGCCAATTGACCGGCCAAGAGCTCGTCGAAGGCAAGCCGCGACCAGAACGGGCCGTCGGGCAGGATGTCGGTGAGTTCGAGCGGCACATGCACGCGATTGAGCGCTTCCCGGACCGGTGGAAAGCTGCAGCGGCGAAGCACCTCCGGACTGATCCACTCCGGCAGTTCCGGCAACTTCTGCAGCGCCTGCGCGATCGCGCGGCGCAGCGACCCCAATGCCAGACCTTCCGTCAGCGGATAGACCGGGTCGATGCCGGACAGTTTGGAAAACCCCGCCTCGTCCACGACGCGGTCTGGATGCACGATCTGCGGGACGCCGTCGTACATCTGCAGCGTGCCGGACACGTAGCGCTTCTCGCCGACCGGCAACAGCTTTTCGACATAGCCGGGCTTGGCGCGGAAAAACGTCAGCACCACGTCGCCGGTATCGTCAGAGGCATAGACGAGGTAGGGCGCGCGGGAATTGCGCGGCGGGGGCGGCCGGTGACGGTCGATCGTGACTTCCAGCGTCACCACGGTTCCCGGCGTTGCCTCGCGGACCTTCGGCCGCGCCCGGCGGTCGATCACGCTTGCCGGCAGATGCAGCAAGAGATCGACCAGCCGCGGCGTCTCATCGCGGTCGAGCAGGTAGCGCAGCAGCTTGTCCTGCTTCGGCCCGACACCCGGAAGGCTCGTGACCGGCGCAAACAAGGGATTAAGCAGGGTGGGGCGCATCAGGTCGCTCGTCGCTCACGATCCGTCATGCGCAGACTTGATCCGCGCATCCATCCCTCTTCAAGAGGATGGATTGCCGGGTCAAGCCCGGCAATGACACCGTAGTGGTAATTCACCGAACTGTTGGGGCTGACATCGGCGATCCCGCTCGCTATATCAACCCCGCCCGGCACGTCCGGGCTTTTGGCGTTCGACATGGAATAGGGGCAATGACGGGTACGACACGATCAAGCGGCGGCCTTGATGACCGCCGTAAGCGGCTTTTGTTCCGCTGTTGGCATCGCGGCACCCGCGAGATGGACCTCATCCTCGGCCGCTTTGCGGATGCCGAGATATCCGCCATGCGTGATGACGAGCTGGCTGCGCTCGAACGCCTGATCGAGGTGCCTGATCCCGATCTCTATGCCGCGCTGACTGGCGAGAAGCCGCTGGCGGGCGAATATGCCGGCCCGCTGTTCGACCGCATCAAGGCATTTCGCGCCGTGGATCACGACGCATGAAGACGCCCGTCAAATCGCCCGCTGCGCTGCTGGCTCCCGGCCGCGCGCTGACCTTTGCCAACGTCGCCGAGGGCGCGGAGGGGCTTGTCATCTCCGATCTCGCGCGTGCGGTCGCAGCCAAGCCGAAACCGCCGGCGGTCAGCCTTGCCGTGGTCTGCCGCGATGGTCCGCGCATGCAGCAGTTGGCACGGGCGCTGGAGTTCTTTGCGCCCGATCTGCCGGTGATGCAGTTTCCGGCCTGGGACTGCCAGCCTTATGACCGGGTGTCGCCGCATGGCGGCATCCTGGCCCAGCGTCTGACGACGCTGGCGCGGCTGTCGCGCCTGCAGGGCAGCGACAAGCCGCTGATCGTGCTCACCACCGTCAACGCGATCGTGCAGCGCGTGCCGGCACGCGAGGTGGTGGCGGCGCAGGCGCTGTCGGTCGCGCCTGGCCATGTCGTGCCGATGGATTCGATCGTGGCCTGGCTGGAGCACAATGGCTACAACCGTTCGTCGACCGTGCGAGAACCCGGTGAATACGCCGTGCGCGGCGGTATCCTCGATCTGTTTCCGGCCGGGCTCGATCAGCCGGTACGGTTCGACTTTTTCGGCGACAGCCTCGAATCGATCCGCACCTTCGATGCGGAAACCCAGCGCACGCTGCTCGACATGCGCGCGCTCGATCTGGTTCCGATCTCGGAATTCCAACTCGTCACCGAAACGATTCGCCGCTTCCGCATGGGCTATGTCGCGACCTTCGGCGCGCCCGAGCGTGACGATCCGCTCTATGAGGCGGTCAGCGAAGGCCGCCGCCACCCCGGCATGGAGCACTGGCTGCCGCTGTTCCAGGAACGGATGGATACGCTGTTCGACTATCTCGATGGCGCGCCGGTTGCGATCGAGCCGCAGAGCGAGGACGCCGCGCGCGAACGCTTCAAGCAGATCGCGGACTATTATGAGGCAAGGCGCGAGGCGTTGGAGCACCCGGGGTCAGGCGCGGTCTACAAGCCGCTGCCGCCGGACCGGCTCTATCTGACGGAAACGGAGTGGACGACGCGGCTGGCCGAGGCGGCCGTGGCGCGGCTCACGCCGTTTGCGGTGCCCGACGGCGCCGCCGATGTATTCGACGCCGGCGCGCGGCAAGGCCGCAACTTTACGCCCGAGCGTGCCGATACTTCCGTCAACGTGTTCGAAGCCGTGGTGGCGCATGTGCTGGCATTGCAGGCGCAGCGCAAAAAGGTGGTGATCGCGTTGTGGAGCGAAGGCTCGCGCGACCGCATGGCGAGCATGCTCAGGGATCACAAGCTCGCCAATATCACCAGCGTCAATACCTGGCGCACGGTGCAGGCAACGCCGCGCAACGAGGCCATGCTGGCGGTGGTCGGCATGGAGAGCGGCTTCGAGACCGGCGAATTCGCCATTATCAGCGAGCAGGACATCCTCGGCGACCGTTTGGTGCGCCAGCGCAAATCAAGCCGCAAGCTCGACAATTTCATATCCGAAGTCACGAGCCTTTCGACTGGCGATCTCGTGGTCCATGTCGAGCACGGTATCGGGCGCTTTGTCGGGTTGCAGACGATCGAGGTCGGCGGCGCGCCACATGATTGTCTCGAACTGCATTATGCCGCTGAGACCAAGCTGTTTCTGCCGGTTGAGAACATCGAGCTGTTGTCGCGCTACGGTTCCGACCAGACCAATGTCGAACTCGACCGGCTGGGCGGCAGCGGCTGGCAGGCGCGCAAGGCCAAGCTCAAGAACCGCATCCGCGAGATCGCCGGCGAACTGATCAAGATCGCGGCCGAGCGGCAGTTGCATGAAGCACCGAAGATGCCGGTGCAGCCGCATGTCTATGATGAATTCTGCGCGCGCTTCCCCTATGAGGAGACCGAAGACCAGTTAGGTGCGATCACCTCGACGCTGAAGGACCTCGAAAGTGGCCGTCCAATGGACCGGCTGATCTGCGGCGATGTCGGCTTCGGCAAGACGGAGGTGGCGTTGCGCGCCGCCTTTGCCGTGGCGCTCGAAGGCAAGCAGGTTGCCGTCGTCGTGCCGACCACGCTGTTGGCGCGGCAGCACAGCAAGAACTTTGCCGAACGCTTCCGCGGCTTCCCGGTCAACGTCGCGCAGGCCTCCCGCCTGATTCCGGCCAAGGAGCTGACGCAGGTCAAGAAGGGACTGACGGATGGCAACGTCGATATCGTGGTCGGCACCCATGCGCTGCTCGGCAAGTCGATCAAGTTCAAGGATCTCGGCCTTTTGATCGTCGATGAGGAGCAGCATTTTGGCGTCAGCCACAAGGAGCGGCTGAAGCAGCTGCGGGCGCAGGTGCATGTACTGACGCTGAGCGCGACCCCGATCCCGCGCACGCTGCAGCTTGCGCTGACCGGTGTGCGCGACCTCTCGATCATCGCCTCACCCCCGGTCGATCGCCTCGCGGTGCGCACCTTCGTGGCGCCCCATGATCCCTTGATGATCCGCGAGGCGCTGCTGCGCGAGCGCTACCGCGGCGGGCAGGCGTTCTATGTGGTGCCGCGGATCGAGGACCTCGCCAGCGTCAAGGACTTCCTCGACAAGAACGTACCGGAGATGAAAATCGCGGTCGCCCATGGCCAGATGCCGCCGACCGTGATCGAGGACATCATGTCGGCGTTCTACGACGGCAAGTACGACATCCTGCTCTCGACCACCATCATCGAGTCCGGCCTCGATATCCCGAATGCCAATACGCTGATCGTGCACCGCGCCGACATGTTCGGGCTGGCGCAGCTCTATCAGTTGCGCGGCCGGGTCGGGCGCTCGAAGCTGCGGGCCTATGCGCTGTTCACGCTGCCGGCACAGCAGAAGATCACAGCGCAAGCCGAGCGGCGGCTGAAAGTACTGCAGTCGCTGGAAACGCTGGGTGCGGGCTTCCAACTCGCCTCGCATGACCTCGACATCCGCGGCGCCGGCAACCTGCTCGGTGAGGAGCAGTCCGGCCACATCAAGGAAGTCGGCTTCGAGCTCTATCAATCGATGCTGGAGGAGGCGATCCTCAACCTCAAGGCCGGCGTGGCGGAGCCTGCCGCCGACCGCTGGTCGCCGCAGATCACCATCGGCATGCCGGTGCTGATCCCCGAGGACTACGTCAACGATCTCGCCGTGCGCCTGTCGCTCTACCGGCGGCTCGCCGATCTCGACACCGACGAGGAGATCGACAATTTCGCCGCCGAGATGCGCGACCGCTTCGGCGTGCTGCCGGCCGAGGTGCGCTACCTCTTCAAGGTGGCGGCGATCAAGGCCTATTGCCGCAGAGCCAATGTCGAGAAGGTCGATGCCGGGCCGAAGGGCGCGGTGATCTCGTTCCGCGACAACAGCTTTGCTCAGCCGGATCGCCTCGTCGCCTTCATCCGCCAGCACGGCCAGGCCGCGAAGGTGCGGCCCGACATGAAGGTGGTGTTCCTGCAGACATGGAAGACGCCGGAAGAGCGGCTGATGGGCACCACGGAGATCTTGCGCCAGCTCGCCAATCTCGCGGAGAGCAAGAAGGCGGCGTAGCGCTGCTCTGTCCAGGTCATTGCGGGCGAAGCGAAGCAATCCATCTGTCCACGTGTGCGGTGCCAATGGATTGCTTCGTCGCTTTCGCTCCTCGCAATGACGGGGATGGAGCGTGCAGTACGTCAGGAAGCCGCGCGCTCCGCACCTTCGTATAGTCGCGACCGCAGCGACTTTGCGGAATCGTTTGGCAGCAGCGTTGCGACGGTAACCATCGGCTCCGACCGCGTGTCGCGATTGCCGTGGCTGGTATGACGCATCACGCTCGACAGCCGTCGCGCGATGGTGTGGGCGGTTTTCAGGTCGGCCTCGGCAAAGACCACGACGACCGAGCCGTCGTCCTGGGCGGCGCCGAAATCCATCCGCCGCATCAGGCGGCTGATGATCCGCGCGCCGTCGAATTGCGCGCGGGGATGTTCGGGATCAAACGCAAAGCGTGCCACCGACAATCCGCCGCCGCGCTGCTGCGTCTGGTAGATGGCGCGGGCAAAGTCGCGCTCGAAGACTTCCGGGGTGAGCAGGCCGGTCCGCGCGTCGATCAGGCCATCGGCGTCGATGGCCTTCAGTGTGCGGCTCAGATGGGCCTCAAAGGCGTGCTGGCGTATCAACGGCAGCGCCGTCGCAGCCACCTGCGCGGCGTCGCCGGAGATGATCTCGAGGTTCGGCAGGTCGTAGGCGGGCGCCAGGTCGCCTGCCGTCACCACGACCGGAAGATTGCGGAAGCGGGCGTCCTCCGTCAGAACGGTGAGGAATGCGTCGATCACGCGCAGACTGAAACCTTCGCCGAGCACGACGCCGTCGATGTCACGGCTGTTGAGATGCTTGGCGGCTGCCTCGATCGACAGCGCGCCGACCACGCCGGTGCGCTCGCCAAGCGCGACCGACAGCGCCGGATAGGCTCCGCCGCGGCCGATCAGCAGCACGGTCGCGTCGCGCGCCGGATCGATCTGCGACAGCGCCATCGGCATCGCCGGCACCAGTCGACGCATCACGGTCGCATGCAACGAGCGCACGCGCAGCGCTGCCCGCAGCCGCGCCGCCAGCCGGTCGGCGCCGCCTCGAGTTTGCGAGATTTGGGCTTGCGAGACTTGCGTATGCGAGATTTGGCTCTGAAAGAACGGAATGACGTTGTCCGGAACTGAACTCACTGGATCGACCGCAATCAGCGGCAGATAGGGCTGCCGCGACGCGACCCGCGCTGCCAGCGCCGCCAGTCCGGCTTGATCTGTCGTGGAGGCAGCGGCCAGCACGGCGGCCGGCTGCACCTGTTCGACCGCGCGCGGCGCATCCGCCCACTCGGTCTCGATCACCGGAAACAGCTTCGCAACGTCGAGCGTGGCGGCAAAGGACGACCGTCTCACGGTCGATACGATGAGGATCGGACCTTGCTGGGACATCTTGAGAACTCGGATCAGGCGCGTCTGGAGCCACGATCCTAGTTTGCGGCACTTAATGCGCCGTCAACGGGCGCCCGCCGGCGGCCTCTCAGGCGGCGCTGCTTCGATCCCGAAATGCTTCCACCATCAATGGGTTGAGGCCGAGTTCTGCCAGCGCGTCCCGGGCGCGTGCGTTGTCAAGCGCGCGGCCGGCGAGCCGGTGGCCGCTCAGGCGGTCGGGCAGCGCGGTCAGGAGCGCGCCCTGGCCGAGCCGCCGCGCCCATTCTTGCAAGTCCTGCGCGAGGAACCGGTAGCCGCCGACGGCCATGACGCCAGAGGGCGGCGCGGTGATATTGATCGCGCCGGTTGCGCGGTCGATGCGCGCCGCATAATCCGTATCGACGAAGTCCCGCGGCGGTGACGCGACCATAGAGTCGCTCGGCGGCGGAGGTGGCGCATAGGCCGCGACCGGCACCATCGGCCCGCGCAATCCCAGCGTGCCGCGCGGCGTCAACAGGATCTCGCCGGCGATCGAGGATCCCGGCAGTTCGCGTGGTGCCCCATGGGGACCAGGCTTGATGAGGGCCGGCGAGCCATCTTCCGCGATCCGGCGCGCGCCGAACAAGCCGGCCTCGCCGAACAGATAGACGTCCGTCAGCGTCGCCTGTTTCGCCGTCCAGCATGCGCTGGAGCCGACCTGCTCCGGCGTGCGCCACAGGCCGACGACGTTGCGCAGACTTGGCATCCGCGCGGCGAGGTCCATTTCATCCAGCCGCAGCGCCAGTTGAGCGGGCGCCATCAGCGTGTCACAGGCCTGTTCGTTGATCTGCTGTTCCAGCACTTCCTCATCGAACGGATGGTGCAGGACCAGTGTTCCACCGGACAGCAGCCACACCGCCAGAGAAGAGGCGAGGCCGGCAAACGACATCGGCGAGAACGCCGACAGGACGGTTGCGCCCTGCGGCACGTCGCTTTCGAGTGTCATGGCAAGACCACCGGCAATCAGGCCGAGATGGGCGCGCGGGACCGGCCGGAAACCGTCCGCGGTGACGTCGAACGAAATCAGCGCTGCCTTGCGGCCGTCCTGGATCACGGCGCGCGCGGTCGGGGATTCTCGGAAGATGGCATTGTCGAGCGAGGCCATGCCTTCCGGCAGGTCGCTGCCGAAGCCGCAGACGTGGCGGATCGAGAACGCTTCGGCGGCGGCGTTCATCGCGAGATCCGAATAGATCACGCCGTCGATCTTGCTCATGGTCACGATCGCCCGCGCGGCGGTGCGATTGAGCGCCATGGTTAATTCCGATTGCCGCCAGAGCAGCGGCAGCACCGCGACGACGAGGCCGGCGCGGAACGCGGCGAGCACGGTGAGCGCGAATTCAATGGTGTTCGGCAGTTGGACCGCGATCACCGAATTCGACGGCAAGCCGGATTCGATGAAGTGCGCCGCCAGCGACGAGATCATGCGATCGGCCTGTGCGAAGGTCAGGCGCTTCGGCGGCTGGCCGGTGATGCGCTGCTTGTTGAGCGGATCGACCAGCGCCAGCGCATCCGGCTGCCGTGCCAGGTTCCGTTTGAACAACGTATCGAGCGTTGGCGAAGCGGTGGGCTGGGTCACGGTTACCTTGGCTCTGTCACGAGGGTCGCACCACTTGGCGAGTTCACTTGGCTTGCGGCTTCTGCCACCAGGTTTCCGGCAGGTAGCCTGATAGCGCAGTCGATGCAGGTGTTTCTATCCGATTCCACCGGGCAATCCATTGTTCCTGCACGTTAAACACAGGGATCGCGTAGAAACCTGACATCAGGACGCGGTCGAGTGCCCGCACGGCGGAGACGAAGGCCGGGCGCTCGCGCGCCTCGAGCAGCGCCGCAATCAGGGCGTCGATGGTGGGCTCCTTGGCGCCCATGTAATTCCGCGTGCCAGGAATGTCGGCGGCCTGGCTGCCCCAGTAAAACGATTGCTCGTTACCGGGGGACAGCGATTGATCCCAGCGGTTCTGCAGCATGTCGAATTCGTAGCCGAGCCGGCGCTGGTCAAACTGCACGGGATCGACCGCGCGCACGCTGGCCTCGATGCCGGCGCGCCTGAGGTCGCGCTGATAGGCCAGCGCGATGCGCTCCTGGTCGCGCGTCGTCACCAGGATCTCGAAAGTTAGCGGCGCCTTGGTCGAACGCTGTCGCAGCACGGCGCCGTCGAGGTCGTAGCCCGCCTCCGACAGCAGGCCCAGCGCTTGGCGTAACGTCGTGCGGTCGCGACCCGATCCGTCGGTGACGGGCAGGCGATAGCTGCCGTCGAGAATGTCAGACCGAATGCGATCGGCGAACGGCTTCAAGAGCTCGCGCTCGTGCTCGTCGGCGGGACGGCCATAGGCGGAAAGTTCGGACCCTGCGAAGAAACCCGCCGCGCGTGTGTAGAGCCCGAAAAAATAATTGCGGTTGATCCACTCGAAATCGAACAGCAACGTCAGCGCCTGCCGCACGCGGATGTCTGAGAACACCGGCCGCCGCGTGTTGAAGACCAGGAATTCCGACGGCTGCGGCATGCCGGTCCTGATGGTGTCGCGGATTACTTCGCCGTTGCGGGCCGCCGGGAAATCATAGCCGTCGTGCCAGCGCAGCGGTTCGTGCTCGACGCGAAAGTCGTAGAGGCCGCGCTTGAACGCCTCGAACTGCCCGTTGGACTCGCGGTAGAAGTCGAGCCTGATCTCGTCGAAGTTCCATAGGCCCCGATTTACCGGCAGGTCGCGGCCCCAATAATCGGGATTGCGGGTCAGCGTGACGCTGGCCCCCGGCTTGACCGCGCTGACGCGATACGGCCCGGAACCGACCGGTCCGGTCATTGTGGTTTCTTCGAATGTCGCGGAATCGACCGCGTGGCGCGGCAAGACCGGCATCAGGCCGAGGATCAGGGGAAGTTCGCGGTCATTGGCACCGCCGAAATCGAACCGCACGGTGAGCGGGTCGGGCGCCTCGGCCTTTGCGACCTTGGAATAATACTGGCGGTGATTGGGACGGCCCTTGTCGCGCAGCAAGGCCCACGAGAATAGGACGTCATCGGCCGTAACAGACTTGCCATCGGCGAAGCGCGCTCTGGGATCGAGATGGAAGGTGACATAGCTTCGCGCATCGTCAGTCTCGACGCTCCTGGCCAGCAGGCCATAGAGCGTGAAAGCCTCGTCATTGCCGCGCGTCATCAGGCTCTCGACCACAAAGCCCCTGATTTGCTGTATCGCAAGGCCGCGGACGATCAGGGGATTGAGGCTGTCGAAGGTTCCGAGGGCGCCCCATATCAGCCGCCCGCCCTTCGGCGCATCGGGGTTGGCGTAGGGCATATGCGCGAAACCGGCGGGTAGGGCGGGCCCGCCATGCATCGCCAGCGCATGGCTTTCGGCCGCCTTTGCCTCGCTGGCTGGGGCGGCCAGCATCACACCCAAAGCGAGGGACATGCCGGCCAGCACACGCAGCCGGATAGGCCCGTGGACGGGCATAGGCGGGCGGCGATTTGATTCGAAAATTCGCACGAGGAAAGCTTTACCATAGGCTCTGGCCTCGGCCTGCGGGGAATGTCAAAGATGCTTGTCGGCATTGATCTTTTCGCCTGCCGCTGTATTGAAGGCGGGCGATTGAAAGCGGCGGGAACGCCTGTCACGTATCCGCCTCAATTGCCAACGAGACAGCCGCCTCAGCGCGGGTAGAGGTGTCGGTGCCTGTAGCGGTTTCGGGCGCTCCGTTCAGAAAGGGTTTTCCGCAATGAATTTCCGTGTCTTGGCTGGGTCAGTCCGGCCGCGTGGGCAGATTTTGGCCTTGTTGGCGGCCTCGGCATTGTCGGCAGGTTTGATCGCTTCGGGCGCACAAGCCCAGCAGACTGCGCCGGCGCCTGGCGCTCCGAAGGCGGCTCCGAAGGCCGCTCCCAAGGCTCCCGCCAGTCCCCCCGCTGCACAAGCCCCGCCGGCTGGCGCTCCCGCCGGCGCGCCGCCGCCGCAGGAACAGCAGGTCCAGTTGATCTATGCCCCCTGGACCAAGTTCTGCCTCAAGGGCCAGGAAGCCGGCGCCAAGCAGGTTTGCTTCACCGGCAAGGACGGCCGCATCGAGTCGGGTCAGCCCGTCATCGCCGCCGTCATCATCGAGCCGGAAGGCGAGCCGAAGAAGCTCCTGCGCGTGACCCTTCCGCTCGGCATGCAGCTCGTGCACGGAACCCGGATCATCGTTGACAGCAACCCGCCGCAGCAGAGCCCCTACGTCATCTGCTTCCAAAACGGTTGCATGTCCGATTACGAAGCAACCCCCGAGCTGATCGCCAACCTGAAGAAGGGCCAGAATCTCATTGTTCAGGCGATCAATTCCAACGGTGCGCCGCTGACGCTGCCGCTGCCGCTCTCCGGTGAATTCGCCAAGGCCTATGACGGCCCGCCGACCGATCCGAAGCAGTTCGAAGAGAATCAGAAGAAGCTGCAGGAAGAGCTGCAAAAGCGCGCCGAAGAGCAGCGCAAGAAGCTCGAGGGCGCGGGTGCCGCTGCCAATCCAGCGGCGAAGTAAGCCCTCGCACAGAGCGAGAAAACACAAAAGGCGCCCGACCAGGGCGCCTTTTTTGTTGCGGGCAGAAATAACTAATTCAGCGACGGATTTCGCGGGCGATAGCCGCCGGACTTGTCCTTCACGAAGATCTCGGCGACCTGCGAATGCCGGATCGGTTCGCCCGAATCGTCCGGCAGCAGGTTTTGCTCGGAGACATAGGCGACGTATTCGGACTCCGAGTTTTCCGCGAGCAAATGATAGAACGGCTGATCCTTGTGAGGCCGAACTTCCTCGGGGATCGACAGCCACCATTCCTCGGTATTGTTGAATTCCGGATCGATATCGAAAATCACGCCCCGGAATGAGAACACCCGGTGGCGGACGATCTGCCCGATCTGAAATTTGGCGGTGCGCGCTTTGATCATGTCCCGTCGAATAGACCATGATTGTGGCCGATGCTAGAGGCATTAGAACGAATTAACCTTTACATGTGGTGGCCGCATCCGCCGCCATGCCCGTGAAATTACTGATGAAAAGACGTTTTCGAGATGGCCGACATCCTCAACCTCGCGCTTCCCTATTTCGGCCTAATCTTCATCGGCTTCGCCTGCGGCAAGACGCGGGGCTTGCCGGAATCGGGCCTCGCCTGGATGAACTTCTTCCTGCTCTACGTCTCGCTGCCGGCGCTGTTGTTTCGCATCATGTCGGAGACGCCGTTTTCCGAACTGAACAACCCGCCATTCCTGATCGCGACCACGCTGGCGACCGTGAGCGCCTTCGTGCTTGCCATGGTGGCAGGCCGCATCATCGGCGAGTTGTCGCTGCGCAAGGCTACGATCGCAGGCCTTGCTGGTGCTTACGGCAATATCGGCTATATGGGACCGGGACTGGCGCTGGCGGTGCTCGGCGCCAAGGCGGCGGCGCCGACCGCGCTGATCTTCTGCTGCGACAGCATTTTCCTGTTCACGATCGTGCCGCTATTGATGGCGCTGACTGATCGCAAGCATCCGTCGTTCGTGCACGCCATCGGCGTCGCCGCGCGGCAGATCGTGCTCAACCCGCTGATCATGTCGGCCGCCGCAGGGGCGCTTGTCGCGGCATTGCACATTCAGTTGCCGGTCGCCGTCGACAGGACGCTGCTGTTTCTGCAGAACGCTGCGGCCCCGACCGCGCTGTTCGTGCTCGGCGTCACCGTGGCACTGCGGCCCTTCGATCGGGTGCCCTGGGAAGTGCCCGGCGTGATCGCGATCAAGCTCTTGATCCATCCGCTCATCGTATTCGGGCTGATGCTGCTGTTCGGCCCGTTCGCGCAGCCGTGGGCTGCGACCGCGGTGCTGATGGCCGCGCTGCCGCCCGCGCTGAACGTGTTCGTGATGGCCCGGCAGAACAACACCTGGATCGAGCCGGCGTCGGTGGCGGTTCTGATCGGAACCTT
Organism: Bradyrhizobium archetypum; assembly: GCF_013114835.1. Classification (GTDB taxonomy): domain Bacteria; phylum Pseudomonadota; class Alphaproteobacteria; order Rhizobiales; family Xanthobacteraceae; genus Bradyrhizobium; species Bradyrhizobium archetypum. The sequence continues at coordinate 144,003 of NZ_JAAVLW010000011.1, forward strand.
CGCCTCCGTGGTCACGCTGACCTGCGTGATGTGGTTCATCCAGAGCGGACGGCTGGCGTTTCCGTAAGTGTGGCGCGGAGATACAAAATCGCGAAAACAACCCCATGCAAAGTAGAGTTGGAAGAGGTCGCAGCCCTCACGCTGGCGTCCCGAGCTAGCTCACGCGCCTCCAGGTCGGCGCCAGCCCTTCGCGCATCGCGAGCCGCCGCAGCGGGCCGAACGAGCCGAGCAGGTGCATGCCCGCCGCGCGCAGCGATTGCATGGGCAGGAAATCGCTGAGCAGGGAGCGGTTGGCGACATCGATGGCGATCAGGCGGCTTGCGACGTCGGCACGGCGGGCGGATTGATAGCGCGCCAGTACCACCGGCGAACCCGGATCTTCGCCGCGCGAGATCGCATCGCCGGCGATCTCGGCGATGTCAGCCGCATCGCGCAACCCCATGTTGAGCCCCTGCGCGCCGATCGGCGGCACTACATGGGCGGACTCACCGACCAGCGCGACACGATGGCTGGCGAATTGCTCGGGACGCTCGATCGTTAGCGGAAACAGGTTGCGGCCGGCTTCGACCTGAACGCGGCCGAGAATGGAGTGTGACTGCTTTTCTGCGGCTTCGGACAATTCATCATCGCTGAGCGACATCAGCCGCTCGGCTTCCCTGGTCGCCGAAACCCACACCACGCTGCAGCGATCGCCCGGCAGCGGGACAAATACGCAGGGGCCTTGCGTGGTGTGAAACTCGGTGGAGACGCCGTTGTGCGGCCGCGAATGGGCGACGTTGAACGTCAGCGCCGACTGATGCAGGTCGCGCCGGCTGGTCCTGATGCCGGCCGCTTCGCGGGACGGCGATCGCCGGCCGTCGGCGCCGATCACCAGTCGGGCGCCAAGCTTCTCGCGCTTGCTGGTGCTGACGGTAACGAAATCGTCCTGCGGATCGATCGTTGCCGCCTCATCGTCCAGCCGGATCAGGTTCGAAACCTCGGCGGCGCGTTCTTCCAGGGCGACCATCAGCGAACGGTTGTCGATGTTGTAGCCGAACTGTTCGAGCCCGATCTCGTCCGAGGTGAAGCGCACCTCGGGTGCACGGATCAGCCGGCCGGTGTCGTCGACGAGGCGCATGGTCCGCAAGGCGGCGGCCTTGTCCCGGCAGCGGGGCCAGACGTCCAGACGTTCGAGCAGATCGGTGGAAGCCCCCAGCAGCGCCGTGGTGCGGTTGTCGGCATAGGGGGCGCGGCGTGCGAGCAGGGCGGTCTTCGCGCCGGTCACGGCCAGTGCGATTGCCGCGGTCAACCCCGCCGGCCCGCCGCCTATCACGGTGGCGTCATAAACTTGCGATGCATCGTTCATATTGGGACAATTGACGTTCGGGCCGGCATTTTCAAGCCATCAACCGGCCGAAATGTTTCCGCCCAATCGCGCGGCGGAACGCCGCAAGCGCCGATATGCAAATCGGAGCGATTCCTGATAGCACTGCCGGAGCAATGGACCAGAACACAGAGCCAGATTCCGTCCCGGCGACCGGCCGAATGCTGACCGCAGCATTCGCCGTACACATCTTTACGGCACTCGGCGCGGGCGTCGCCCTGCTGGCGATGCTGGAAGCCGTGCGCGAGCATTGGGCCAACATGTTCGGCTGGCTCGGCGTCGCCCTCATCATCGATGCGATCGACGGCCCGCTGGCGCGCAAGCTGGATGTCGTGCGGCTGCAGCCAAACTGGTCGGGCGAGGTGCTCGATCTCGTCGTCGATTTCGTAACCTACGTCTTCGTGCCGGCCTATGCGATCACCGCAAGCGGGATGCTGCTGCCGGTGGCGGCGCCGCTGCTCGGCATCGGCATCGTGGTATCCAGCGCGCTCTATTTTGCGGACCGACGCATGAAGGCGTCAGATAATCACTTCCGCGGCTTTCCGGCGCTGTGGAACGCGGCGGCGTTTTATTTGTTCTTGCTGCATCTGCCGCCAGTCCTGTCCACTCTCGGAATCGCAATCCTGATCGCACTGACATTCGCCCCATTTCACGTGCTGCACCCGGTCCGCGTGGTGCGCCTGCGCTGGCTCACCCTGTGGCTGGTCGCCGTCTGGGCCGTGCTTGCAATGTATGCGCTGGTCCGCGACTTCGACGTAGGTGCGCCGATCGTCGCCGGGCTTTGCGCCATTGCGGCCTATATCGTCGGAAGCGACGCGGTGATCCGCCAAATCAAGTCGTTCAGAGCATGATGGAATTGTTGACGAGCCCGGAGGCCTGGGCGGCGCTGCTGACCTTGACGGCGCTGGAGATTGTGCTCGGCATCGACAACGTCATCTTCATTTCGGTGATTGTGTCGCGCATCCCGCCGGTGCAGGCCAAGCGCGCGCGCCAGATCGGCCTCTTCCTGGCGCTGGTGTTCCGCATCGTGCTGCTCAGCCTGCTGGTGTGGCTGATCGGCCTTACCGAGCCTGTTGTTACCGTGAAGAACGTCGAACTGTCCTGGCGCGACATCATCCTGATCGCCGGCGGGGCGTTCCTGATCGCCAAGGCAACCCATGAGATTCATGGCGAAGTCGAGGCGCGCGAGGGCGAGGCCGATGCCAGACCCAGCGCCAGTGCATTCTTCTGGGTGATCATGCAGATCATCGTCATCGACATGGTGTTCTCGCTGGACTCGATCATCACCGCGATCGGCATGGCGCAGGATCTCGAAATCATGATCGCCGCCGTCGTGATCGCCTGCGTCATCATGTACGTCTCCTCGGGCCCGGTGGCGAGGTTCGTCGCCAATCACCCGACCACCAAGATGCTGGCATTGGCCTTCCTGGTGTTGATCGGCGTCGCGCTGGTGGCGGACGGATTCAAATTCCACATTCCGCGCGGCTATATCTACTTCGCCATGTTGTTCGCGGCCGCCGTCGAGCTGTTCAACGTGCTCGCCAGGCGCAACCGCAGGAAGGCCGCCAGACGGCCGGTCAGTTGACAAGCGGGCGGCGATGGCTTTCGTTGCGCGCTCAAGTCGGGCGCGTGAGCAAATACCGAGGGAGACTGTCATGACCAAGGCCGTGCGTGTGCACAAGGTGGGCGGACCGGAGGCCCTGGTATATGAGGACGTCGAGGTCCCGGCACCGGGACCGGGCGAGGTTCGCATCCGTCAGCATGCCGTCGGCCTGAACTTCATCGACGTCTATTTCCGCACCGGGCTCTACAAGGCGCCGGGGCTGCCGTTCATCGCCGGCAACGAGGCCGCGGGCGAGGTCCTGGCCGTCGGCCCGGGCGTCACCAATTTTCATCCCGGCGACCGCGTCGCCTATTATTTCACGCTTGGCGGCTATGCCTCGGAGCGGGTGATCCCGGCGGACAAGCTGGTCAAGCTGCCCGACCACATCACCTATGAGCAGGGCGCGGTGCTGATGCTCAAAGGGCTGACGGTCTGGTACCTCCTGCACAAGACCTTCCAGGTCGAGCCCGGCCATCGCGTGCTGATCCATGCCGCCGCGGGCGGCATCGGCCTGCTGGCCTGCCAATGGGCCAAGGCGCTCGGCGCGCATGTGATCGGCACTGTCGGCTCCAAGGCCAAGGCCGATCTCGCGCTCGCCAATGGCTGCGATCACGTCATCCTCTATAACGAGGAAGATTTCGTCGCGCGTGTGAAACAGATCAGCCGCAACGAACTCTGCGACGTCGTCTATGACGGTGTCGGCAAGACCACCTTCCCGGGTTCGCTGTCGTGCCTCAGGCCACGCGGCCTGTTCGTCAGCTTCGGTAATGCCTCCGGTCCGGTGCCGCCGTTCCCGCTCGCCGAGCTCAACAATCACGGCTCGCTGTTTGCGACGAGGCCGAAGCTCAACGACTACGTCTCGACCCGCAAGGAGTTGCTCGAAGGCGCCGACACGCTGTTTGCCGCCGTCATCAATGGCAAGCTCCACGTGCCGATCAACCACGCCTATGCGCTGAAGGATGCCGCGAAGGCGCATACCGAGCTGGAGAGCAGGGCGACGACGGGGGCCGCGATTTTGCGGCCATGACGCTACCCGTGAACCCATAAATCTGCCGAGCGGGTGGCTTGCCTGAGTCCGCTATGCACCAATAGCGAACGAATTGCCGCGTTACCGCGAATTGACGCGATGGGCCAACAGGCGATTTGGCGGCAAGCCCACGCGATGTCTGATTTTCTCTCGGGTGCCGACATTGGCCTGAGCGGTCTCAATGGCCGCTTGGCTGATCAGTGGGGATCGAGCATTGTTCAACATGGACGTTAGAGATCAAAAGCTGTGAGAAGCCAGCTACGGTTCGTGATGCACCCGGATGACGAGGCTGTTCTGGTCAGCGAGCTGCTGCGGGACCCGGCGGTCCTGTTCATAGACGGTCCGCGTTGGAAGTCTGCCACTCCCTTAACAACTCGAGATATCTTCGCTGTCGGTAGCTACTGCATAATTTGGTCCCCTGAGGACCTGCGGCAGCTTGCTGCCGATTTCATGCCCACTGCCAACGATTGGTATTGCAGATCAGAGTACGCAACCATTCAGTTCCTAAGAAGCTCGATCACCGATACGGCGATAACAGACGGCCGTCTTGCGATCGGGACCGGACTGGCGGACAAGAAGACCACAGAGAGCGTCGAGGGTCGATACAAAGTGCTTTCTCGTGCGATCAAGAATACCTATCGCAACTCTATTGTCAGGTGGCGCTATTCGAGATCTCCCAAAGCACCGGCCAACCCGTCCAGCTCTGCAAATGTTGGCAAGCCCGACAATTCGCTCTGGGTTGGGCCCGCTGCAATGGCCTGGCTGGCTGCCGATCCTGCGCGGCACATCAAGAACGTCGCCGCCCCTCTCATAGAAGGTACTATAAGCTAGTAATGTCGCAAAGTCGGCATGCAGGCTCCGAAGAGGCGTTGATCGTCGCCTTTGGGTCACAAGCCGTAATGCTCCCGGCGAGCAAATCATGTCAGCTCTGCCTGCGAAAGGCGACCTGAGCGAGACCTGCCAAACCCGTCGCGATGGGCCATAATCGGAGAAAGGTCCGGCTCCGCAGCTACTTCGGATTGCGCGGGAACGGGATAAACCCGTCCCGGTTCGGCATTCTCACCTTCGGCAGCGAGTGCGCATCGATTACATCGTTCGGCCCAATGATCCCGTTGAGATTGAGGATGTAGGCCGACACTGCGTAGACTTCGTCCGCGGTGAGCGATTTTGACTCTTGGAATGGCATTGCACGACGGACATAGTCAAACAGGGTTGTTGCATACGGCCAGAAACTTCCCACAGTTTTTATCGGTGTTTTATCCGGCGCCAGTGTGCCCATGCCGCCGACGAGCGCTCCAGCGAGCGCGACATTGGGCCTGACTCCCTTCTCGCCGTGACAGGCCTGACATTTCGCTACATAGATGGCCTCACCCTCGATTGCGGTACCTTGGCCAGGCGGCAGACCTGCGCCATCCGGTCCGATGCTGATGTCCCACGGGGCAATATCGGCCGGCGCGATCGGTTGCCCGAGCTGCGGGGCTTGGGCCAGCGCCGCCGGTGCGATGGTCAGCATGGATACACAGACTGCAATGGGTTTAAGCGTAAACATTGCTGGCCTCCCCCATCTCGTCAATTCGCCAGCTTGCGATGGCGTTGTAGTGGTAGACCCCACGAAAGCCGCGCTCAGCCGCGAACTGCGCGCGCGTTGGCTGCACCATGCCGGTATCGTCAGTGGCGCGACTCTGCAGCACGGCGGGACCGCCGTTCCATTGCCACGCTGTGCGGAAGCGCACGGGCGCCTTTGGCAGGATCGGGCCCTGCAAAGCCGCCGGCGCCCAGCTTCGTCCGCCGTCAGCCGACACGTCGACCTGCCGGATGCTGCCGTTGCCCGACCAGGCAAGCCCGGAAATCTCGTAGAATCCCGGTCCCCTCAGCGCGAGCCCCGGCGACGGCCGCGTGATGACGGATTTGACTTCGATCGGAAACACGAACTGCCAGGCCTTTTCGTCTTTGAGCAGGATCGTGTATTTCGATGTTTCGTCTTTGGTCATGGCGGGGCCGGCAGTCAGCTTGAGCCGGCGCAGCCACTTCACATTCATGTTGCCCTCGAAACCAGGCAGCAACAGCCGCACCGGATAGCCGTTCGAAGGCCGCACTCGCTCTCCGTTCTGATAGAGACAGAGCAGCGCATCATCCATCGCCTTGGTGAGGGGGATGCTACGGCTCATGGCGGCAGCATCAGCGCCCTCAGCGATCACCCAGCGCGCCTCAGGTTCGATGCCGGCTTCATCGAGCAAAGTGGAGAGCCGCACGCCGGTCCATTCCGAGCAACCCAGCAGGCCGTGAATAGCCGCCACATTGAGCGGCTGGGCCTGAGGCGCGTTGAGCGCTAGGCTATTGCCGCCACACTCGATGAAGGCGATGCGCGATTGCATCGGATAGCGCGACAGCGCTTCGACCGTAAACACAAGCGGGCGCTTCACAAGTCCATGGATCACCAGCCGGTGTTGATCGGGATCTATTTCTGGGACGCCGGAATGGCTACGTTCGAAATGCAGCCCGGATGGCGTGATCATTCCTTCGAGCATGTGCAGCGGCGTGCGTGACGCGCCGACCCCGGGCGGGTTCGGGGGCGGCGGAAACACTTTGACCACCTTACTCTCGAACGGTGACGGCTGGCCATAGCCCGCAAATCCAGGACCCGGCACCTTCATCCATGGCTGCACCGCAAGGGGTTCTGCCGATCCGCAGGATAAGCCCGCACCAGTCGCACCGACAACGAGCGTGCCTTCAAGAAAGACGCGACGGCTTAGAATTCCATTGCCCGCCGCCGGATCGCCTAGTTCGGGATGTGTTTTTCTGATCATGAGCAGCACTCCCTTGTTGCGCTCAATTGAAGCATCTCGTTGCCCGCGCGCACGGCTAGCGCTCGGTGAGAGACCGGCACAATAGGACTGTCGGTTTATTGAGAGTGCGATGCCAGCCGACGGCATTCCCTGCTGCCATTCGACGCGAACGGAGACGTCGGCACGTCTCGAAAGCAGCTGCAAAGAAGCCTACAAGATCCCACGCCCTTTCAAAAGACGTCCATGTTGGCCAGAATGTCGCACAAACAATCCGGCCAAACCAGCGACTCGGATATCCGCGTTGGGTCATTCGCGACGGGCTCGATCCGGCAGCAAGCCCGGCCGGGTCCCTTGTCGCGCCGAGAGCAGAAGTAAATTCAAACGGTTCTTCAACAAGATCAAGCAATGTCGGCGTGTCGCGACACGATACGAGATAGCGGCCAACTACCTGGCAATCCGCATCTGCTTGCGTGCTAATTAGTCCGCGCTCTAGTTAACCAGCAAAGTGGTAGTCCCGCGACGACTCGAACCTCGAACCTTCGCACCCGCAACGCGATGCTCTATCCATTGAGCTACGGAACCTTGCCTTCGTCGGCTGCGATCTTGCGGCCGGACGTTGTCGTGGTCATTCCGGGATGGTGCGCTAGCACCAGACCCGGAATTTCGAGATTCCGGGTTCGATGCTGCGCATCGCCCCGGAATGACAGGAGAGACTACGCCACCCGCCGCGCCGCCCCTGTCTTCACCAAAATCGCGTCCAGGCAATCAACCATCAGCGAGATCTCCTCGCGCGTGACATTGAGCGCCGGCATGAAGCGCAGCGCGTCGGGCTGCGGCGAGTTGATGAGCACGCCGTCCGCAAGCGCCTCGGCCACGATCGCAGGGCCGATCGGCAGTTTGAGATCGAGCGCCAGCAGCAGCCCGCGGCCACGGACCTCGCCGAGACCATGCCGCGCCGACAGCTTCTGCAATTCGCTTTCCAGAAACAGGCCGGCATCCGCGGCCGCCTTCAAGAATTGCGGCTTCGAAACCGCCTCGAGCACCGCAAGCCCGGCAGCGCACATCAACGGATTGCCGTTGAAGGTGCCGCCCTGGTCGCCGTGCTCGAAGCACGACGCTTCCTTGGTCGCGAGCAGGGCGGCCAGCGGCACGCCGCCGCCGATGCCCTTGCCGAGCGTCATGATGTCAGGCTCGATGCCGGCATGCTCGTAGTGGAACAGCTTGCCGGTCCGCCCCATGCCGGTCTGGATCTCGTCGACGATCAGCAGCAGGCCGTGCTCCTTGGTGAGCGTCCGCAACTCCGTCAAGAATTGATCGGTCGCGGGCCAGACGCCGGCCTCGCCCTGGATCGGCTCCAGCATCACGGCAACCGTGTTATCCGACATCAGCGCCTTCACTGAATCGAAGTCGTTGAGCTTGGCCTTCCTAAAGCCGGATACTTTCGGCTCAAACAAGGGCTCGAACGCCTTCTTGCCCGATGCCGACATGGTCGCGAGCGTGCGGCCGTGAAAGCCGCCTGCGAAGGTGATGATTTCGAAGGCGCCGTTCTTGTATTTCGTGCCGTATTTCCGCGCGAGCTTGATGGCGCCTTCGTTGGCCTCCGCGCCGGAATTGGCGAAGAAGACCTGATCGAAGCAACTCTTCTCGACCAGCGCCTTGGCGAGTTGCAGGCTGGGGCCGTTGTAGAAGGCTGGACTCGGCGTCAACAGCCGCTTGGCCTGTGCGGCAAGCGCTTCCGCAACGGCCGGCGGCGAATGGCCGAGCGCGTTGACAGCCCAGCCCTGCACGAAGTCGAGATAGCGCTTGCGGGAATCGTCCCAGAGATAGGAGCCCGCACCGCGGACGAACACCACCGGCGGGCGAGCGGTAATCTCCATCAGCGCGTCGAACGGATGGGTGGCGTCAGTCATGTCGATCTCCTCTGGGTGGTGCTGGGGTGAAAGGTGATGCCGAAACGCAAGAAGGCCGCACTTTGAGGGTGCGGCCTTCTCGCAACTTGGCTGAAATTAGCTAATCAGCATTGTCGTCGGACACGGCGCAACCCATCATCGTCGCGGGAGCGACGACGCAGGCAGGCGCGGCGGTTGGTCCGGTTCAGTTTCATGCGATGGCCCATACAGCCGAACGGCGGGCCGTGTCAAGCGGCGTTGGTTGGCTCAGAACCCCGCAACGCTGCCGTGCAGATCATATTGGTCGGACCGCTCGATCTTCGCGGTGACGATCTCGCCGACCTTCAGCGGGCGCCGGCTGCTGAGATAGACTGCGCCATCGATCTGCGGCGCGTCGGCCTTTGAACGACCCTTCGCGACCGTCGGGCCGACCTCGTCGACGATGACCTGCTGCCTTGTGCCAACCTTGCGCTTGAGGCGGCGGGCGGAAATCTTCTGCTGCCGGGCCATCAGCGCATTCCAGCGCTCCTGCTTGACCTCGTCGGGCACGACATTCTCGATCGCATTCGAGGCGGCGCCCGCTACCGGTTCGTATTTGAAGCAGCCGAGACGATCGATCTCGGCTTCTTCGAGCCAATCGAGCAAATAGGCGAAGTCGGAATCGGTCTCGCCGGGGAAGCCGACGATGAAGGTCGAGCGCAGCGTCAGGTCAGGACATTCCTCGCGCCACTTTTTGATCCGCGCCAGTGTCTTTTCCTGCGCGGCGGGACGCTTCATCGCCTTCAGGACGTCGGGGCTCGCGTGCTGGAAGGGAATGTCGAGATAGGGCAGGACCTTGCCTTCGGTCATCAGCCCGATGACTTCGTCGACATGCGGGTAGGGGTAGACATATTGCAGCCGCACCCAGGCGCCGAGCTCGCCGAGCTCTTTGGCGAGGTCGAAGAATTTTGCGCGGACCTGGCGGTCCTTCCAGGGACTTTCCGCATACTTCACGTCAACGCCATAAGCCGACGTATCCTGTGAGATGACCAGCAGTTCCTTGACGCCTGCTGCGACCAGCCTCTCTGCCTCGCGCAGCACGTCGTTGGCCGGCCGCGACACCAGGTCGCCACGCAGCTTGGGGATGATGCAAAAGCTGCAGCGGTTGTTGCAGCCTTCGGAAATCTTCAAGTAAGCGTAGTGCCGCGGCGTCAGCTTGACGCCCTGCGGCGGGACCAGATCGAGATGCGGGTTATGGACCGGCGGCAACGCGCGGTGCACAGCCTCCAGCACGCTCTCATATTGCTGCGGGCCCGATATCGAGAGCACACCGGGATAGGCCGCCTCGATCTGCTCGGGTTCCGCGCCCATGCAGCCGGTGACGATGACCTTGCCATTCTCGGCCATCGCCTCGCCGATGGCGCCGAGCGATTCCTGCTTGGCGCTATCGAGGAAGCCGCAGGTGTTGACGATGACGATGTCGGCGCCGTCATGTTTGCGCGCCAACTCATAGCCTTCGGCGCGCAGCCGGGTAATGATGCGCTCGGAATCCACCAGCGCCTTGGGGCACCCAAGTGAAACAAAGCTGACTTTGGGCGCAGCGGCCTGTTGCATATCTAAATCTGCCTGATTGATGTGCACGAACTAGTCCCAATTGTCCATAATTACAAGGCTTTGCGCCGGCTTCTGACGTGCTATGAAGCCCTGCCGGGCTAAAGAGTTGATCGATGAGCGCTGAGTCGTCGCCGAAAATCGTCATTGTCGACGAAAGCCCGATCCGGGCCGCAATCCTGGAAGAGGGACTGCGGGAGGCGGGCTTTACCGGCGTCGTGCATATCAGCGAAATGCAGAGCCTTTTGGCGCGAATCTATGCCCTCGATCCCGACGTCATCCTGATCGACCTGGAAAACCCCAGCCGCGATGTTCTGGAACAGATGTTCCAGGTCAGCCGGGCGGTGCGGCGGCCGATCGCGATGTTCGTCGACCAGAGCGACGCAGCCTCGATCCAGGCCTCCGTCGATGCCGGCGTCTCCGCTTATATCGTGGACGGCCTGAAGAAGGAGAGGATCAAGCCGATCCTCGATCTCTGCATTTCCCGCTTCAACGCCTTCTCGAAGCTGCAGGACGAACTCGACCGCACCAAGTCTGCGCTGGAGGAACGCAAGGTGATCGACCGCGCCAAGGGAATCCTGATGAAGGTGAAGGGCCTCACCGAAGACGAGGCCTACGTGCTGATGCGCTCCACCGCGATGCGCGAGAAAAAGAAAATCGGCGAGATCGCGCAGTCGATCCTGACCGCGTCGGAGCTTTTGAAATGAAAACACCGCTGCATATCGGCTTCATTCCGCTGGTCGATGCCGCCGCGCTGATCATCGCCGTCGACAAGGGGTTTACCGCCGCCGAAGGGCTCGACGTCACCTTGGTGCGGGAAGTGTCATGGTCCAATGTCCGCGACAAGCTCAATATCGGCCTGTTCGATGCGGCGCATCTGCTGGCGCCGGTCGCGATTGCCTCGAGCCTGGGCTTAGGCCACGTCAAGGTGCCGATCGCGGCGCCGTTCAATCTGGGCCTCAACGGCAATGCGATCACGGTGTCGCCGGCACTGCACGCAGCGATCATGAGCGAGATCGAGGGCGACGCCGTCGACCCCATGGCGACCGCACTGGCGCTCGCCCGCGTCGTGGCCGCCAGGCGCAAGAGCGGCGCCGAACCGCTGACCTTTGGCATGACGTTCCCGTTCTCCACCCACAATTATCAGCTCCGCTTCTGGATGGCGGCAGGTGGGGTCGATCCCGACGAGGACGTTCGCCTCGTCGTGCTGCCACCGCCCTACATGGTGGACAGCCTCGCCAACGGTCATGTCGATGCCTTCTGTGTCGGCGCGCCCTGGAACTCGGTCGCCGTCGATCTCGGCGTCGGCCACATTCTGCATTTCGTCTCCGATATCCTGGTGCGCGCGGCAGAAAAGGTTCTGGCGGTCAGGCAAAAGTGGTCGGAAAAGAACCCCGAGGTGCTGGCAGCCCTGATCCGCGCGGCTGCCCACGCTGCCGAGTACATCGAGGATCCCGGGAACCGTGCCGAGGCCGCCCACGTCCTGGCGCGGCCCGAACGGCTCGGCGTCGGCGCCGAGGTGATCCAGCGCACCCTCGATGGCCGGCTGAAGGTTTCGCCCGACGGGGCGCGGCGCGAGAGCAGCCGCTATCTCCTGGTCGGGCGCGAAGGGGCGGGCCGGCCCGATCCCGCGCAGGCCGCCTGGCTCTACGCCCAGATGGTGCGCTGGGGGCAGACAGAGATGCGGCCGGATGCGCTTCGAACCGCCATGGCGGTGTTCAGGCCCGATCTCTACGACGACGCCATGGGACGTCCGGGGGCCACGTCCGCTTCCAGCGCGATCGGCGCTTTTGCCGGTCCCGCGTTCGACCCCGGGGACATCGCCGGGCACCTTTCGGCCTTTACGATTGGGCATTGGAAGCCCTAACCACTCCCGATATCCGAGGGTCTAACGTTTGGGCCGCCCTTCAGGGCGGCCAGCTTCTGCTGGATATTTACCAATTCGGGTTCCGGCTGGCTCAAATCGGCCCGAATAAAATTCTCGCCCCGGTCGGGACCGAGAGAATTTTCCGCTTGAAAGGGAGTTCGCCGGAGCGCCCATATCGCTATTTCGGCGGACATCTTGCATCCGGGCGCGATCGATATTCCATATGCAGTCATGCCGCGTTGGAGATCGATTATGCGCGAACTATCGGCGGAAGCCCGCCTGCATCTTTACGCACGTTCGGTGTCCCGCCGTTCCGGCACCGGCTTTCATACCGCTGCGCTCTACAGCGCGTTCGCGCTCATCGCCGCCATCCTGTTTGGCACGCTCTCGGTCCATCCGTTCTAGGCTGAAGCCGTCTTGAACGGCGCCACCATAATGCCGGCATCCTTTAGCGCTTGACGCACGCCGCGGGCGATGTCGACGGCGCCCGGCGTGTCGCCGTGAATGCATACCGTATCGGTGCGCATCTTGATGACCTTGCCGGTGACAGACACGACCGCGCCATCCTGCACCATTCGCACCACGCGATCGGCGATAGCCTTGGCATCATGCAGTACGGCGCCGGGCTTCTTGCGCGATACCAGCGAACCATTGTCCTCATAGGCGCGATCGGCAAACACCTCGTGTACCATCGGCAGGTTGGCGGCTTCGCCCGCCTGCACCAGCTTGGAATTGGCGAGCACCACGAAGATCAGATTGGGATCGACGGCCTTGATGCCATTGGCAATGGCCTTGGCGGTCATGTCGTCCTCGCAGGCGACGTTGGAGAGCGCGCCGTGCGCCTTGACGTGGGTGACCTTGTAGCCGGCCGCAGTCGCAATCGCCTGCAACGCGCCGATCTGGTAGGCGATCAGGTTCTCGATCTCCGAAGATTTCAAGCCTGGAATTGGACGCCGGCCGAAACCGTGCAGGTCGCGATAGCCCGGGTGGGCGCCAACACTGACGCCGCGCGCCTTCGCAAGCTCAACGGTGCGTCGCATGATGTCGGGATCGCCGGCATGAAAGCCGCAGGCGACGTTCACCGACGTTGCAAGCTCGATCATCGCAGCGTCATTGCCCATCTCCCACGCGCCAAATCCTTCGCCGAGATCGCAATTGAGATCGATAGAGGTCATGGTGCTGGTCCGCTTCTCGTGAGTGGATTGGTGCTCAGTCCGGGCCTGCCGCGTCGGCCGGGAATACCGCGTGCCAGGTTCCGGCGTCGACTGCGCTGACAGCGTGGCCCGCGACATTGGCATCGTGCAGCGCATCGACGTTGAGATCAACGCTTTCGGCTTCCCGCAGACGCTCGGGCAGGGCGCGCAGCAACTCGGCAAATTTGCGTGCTTCCGCCTGCGCTTCCGCCATGCTGACGGCGCGAAAGCGAAAGGCGCGTCCGGCGGGGATCTGCGCCAATCGGCCGAGATCGGCCGAAATCACGGTTGCAATCTTTGGATAGCCGCCGCTGGTGCCGCGATCCGGCATCAGAACGATCGGCTGCCCATTGCCGGGCACCTGGAGGCTTCCGTTGACGGTGCCATCGGACACGATGTTGTGGCCGTGGAGGTGCTTGAGCACGGGGCCCTCGAGTCGGTAGCCCATGCGGTCGCTGGTTGCCGATATCTTCCATTCGCTGTCGATGAACAGCTTTTTGGTCTCGTCGGCGAATTCATCGTCCTGCGGACCCCAGAGCACGCGGATCGGCGCGTCGGTCGCCGCCGGCAGTTCGATCCGCCGTTCCGGCGCGCCGCTTGCCGCCTTCGTCTGCAACTCGTCACCGGCCTGCAGCGGGCGCGGATAGGGGCTGCCGAGGCCCGCGCGTGCGTTGACGGCGAGGCTGCCGAACATCGGCTCGCCGGCAATGCCGCCTTCGACCGCGAGATAACTAAACGAGCCGCCGCGGGTAAAGCCGAGCGTCAGCGTCTCGCCATCGGCAAGCGATGCGGAGGCATCCGATGCCACTGCGCGACCGGCGATGTCGGCATTGCGCGGCGCTCCCGCCAGCGCGACGCGCACTGCGCCGCCCCGCGCGGTGAATTTTGCGCCGAACGGGCCGACTTCGACGGCCGCCGTGAACGGTTCATTCCCAACCAGCGTATTCGCAGCCGCCAGCGCCAGCCGGTCCATCGCGCCGCTCGGCACCAGGCCATAGCGCTGGGCGCCGGGACGTCCGCCGTCCTGCACTGAACTTGCCGGGCCGATCGATGCGATGACGAGCTTGCTCATAAGGCGATCTGCTCGGCGATGATTTCACCGGCTTCGGCAGCACGATCCTGCTCCGCAAACGTCTTGGCGTCGACCGGCGTAAAGATGACGTTATCGCCCGGCTCGAGCAGGAAGATCGGATCGCGATGGAGCTGGTAGGTGCGGACCGCGGTTCGTCCCAAAAGATGCCAGCCGCTCGGGCCGGCGAGGCATTGCACACCGGTCTGCACGCCACCGATCGAGATGGTGCCGGCCGGCGTCAGCAAACGCGGGTTCTGCCGCCGCGGCATGTGCAGGGAGTCCGCGAGCCCGCTGAGATAGGACCAGCCGGGGGTAAAGCCGATCATGGCGACCCGGTAGTCGCCGGCGACATGCCGCGCCACGATCTCGTCCGGCGTGGTGTTGAGGGTTTTGGCGACATCCTCCAGATCGATGCCGTGCTCGCCGCCATAGACGACCGGAATGCGCCAACGCCGGGACTTTGTCGTTGCCGGTACCGGCCGTTGCGCGAAGGCGAGAATCTCTTTGCCGAGCCTGTCGAAATCGATCTGGACGGGGTCGTAATGGACCAGCAGCGAACGGTAGGTCGGCACGGTCTCGACAACGCCCGCAATGGGTTCGGCAGCGAGCGCGCGGTCGAGCGCCAGCACCCGCCGGTTGGCGGCATCGTCGATGTTGCGGCTGAATTCCACCGTGATGGCGCTGTCGCCACTCGGCAAAAGGCGGGGCGGGGGTGGCGTGGCGACCATGGCCTCTAGAGCTCTTGTGCTGACCTCAATCTGTAGCGTGTTTTGGACGAGAGTGGAATTCGCTTCGCGCGAAATCCGCCAGTAAGTTCAATAAATTAATCTGCATGCCGATGATAAATTGTTGTGATCGCGCCTCCCTCCAAGGCCCCTTGACGCGATGTCAGCGCTTCGCAAGATGCGCTACCTTTCTCACCCTGCGGAGCCTGCATTCCAGATGTCCCTGTCCCCTGAAGCCATCGCAACCCTGTCCGGCGTATCCACCGCCACCATCACCACCGTGCTGCTCAAGAAGGGTTTGCGAAACGTCTGGATGCGCGGCACCAAACCGCTGCGGCCCGGCCAGCCTCGACTGGTGGGACCGGCCTTTACGCTGCGCTTCGTGCCTGCGCGCGAGGATCTGGCCACGCCGGAATCCTGGTCGTCACCGATTTCGACCCGCACCGCGATCGAAGCCATGCCGGCCGGCTGCATTGCCGTGGTCGACGCCATGGGCGTCGCGGACGCCGGCATCTTCGGCGACATCCTGTGCGCGCGCATGGTCAAGCGCGGCGTTGCCGCGCTGATCACCGATGGCGTGGTGCGCGACGTCGAAGGCGTGCTCGGCACCAATCTTCCGGTCTGGTGCAATGGCTTCGCCGCACCGCCTTCCGTGGCCGGGCTGACCTTCGTCGGTTGGGGCGAGCCGATCGGCTGCGGCGGGGTTGCGGTATTTCCAAACGACATCGTGGTTGCCGACCAGGACGGCGCCGTGCTGATCCCGCAGGCGCTGCTCGATCACGTGTTGGCCGAGGGGCCGGAGCAGGAGCGGATGGAAGCCTGGATCGTCAACGAGGTGAACAACGGCGCGGTATTGCCCGGTCTCTATCCGATGAACGCCGAGACCAAGGCGCGCTACGCCGCTACGAAGAAGTAACGTCAACAGGCAGAGGCAACCCTATGGAAATCCATCTCGCTGGGTCCCGGCCGACACGCCGGGCGCCGTCAGACTATTTTACGGGCACGGTGCTGCAGGATCCGATCATCCAGACCGAGGCGCCGGCGCGGCTGGCTTCAACGCGCGTCTCGTTTGAGCCGGGCGCCCGCACGGCGTGGCATACCCACCCGCTCGGGCAGACGCTGTATGTGATCTCAGGCATTGGCCGGGTGCAGGCCAAGGGCGGACCTGTCAGGGAAATCCGGCCCGGCGATGTCGTCTGGATTCCGCCGGGCGAGAAGCATTGGCACGGGGCTTCGCCGACCAACAGCATGACCCACATCGCCATGCAGGAAGCGCTCGACGGCAGCTATGTCACCTGGATGGAGCACGTGACCGACGCGGAGTACGCCGAGAAGGTCGGCTGAGCGGGCCGTTGCTTCACATCCGCTGCGCGGTCCAGGTGCCGGAGCACAGCGCTGCGCGCCATGTGCCTGATCCTGACGTAGCAGTGAGAACGCCGGAGCCGACCGCGCGCTTCATGCCGCTGGCAAGGGTGACGCGGATGGAGCCGGCTTCGGCTACGCGGCCGGAGGCCGTGATGGCGGCGTTGTGGGAGGCGACCTGACCGTTGCTGATTCCGATCGAGACCGAAGCGACGCTGCTGCAGGCGGCGTTCGACGAGGCGATCTGCACATTCCAGTCGCCGTCAAATGTTGCGGCTGCAGATGGTGTCGCGAGGCCTAGTGCAGCAAGCAGCGAAACGGCGACCACGGATTTCCGAGACTTTAGCATGACGTGCCCCTTTGGTTTGGACACGGTCATGCTCTCACAGCGCTTCCCTGACGACAGTGATTGTCGTCACGCGGCGAATCCGTGAAAAAGCCCCGCGGGATGGCAGGGCTTGGTTCGCGTGCGCAGCAATGCTCGCCGATCAGTTGACGCGGGTCCAGGTCTGGCCGCCGCAGAACATGCCGCCGAAGGCGCAGCCCTGAACGCGCAGGCTGTCGGTACCCTTGAGGGCGATCGTGGAATCGTAGGTGCTGCCGGTGGTCGGATCGAGAATCCGGCCGCTCCACTTGTCCTTGCCGGGTTTCATGTTGATCAAGACCTGCTCGCCGTTCTGGTTCGACTTCTTGTCGACGGAATAGCCGCAGAGGTTGGCGCCGCACTGTTCAATCCGCACCTTGCCTTCCTTTTCTTCCGTCAGCCACACGCCGATCGGTGAGTTCGCGGGCGGAGCCATCGAAGCGGCGGGGGCCGCGGCCTGTTTCTGTTGCGGCTGCGGCGGCGCGGCTACGGGGGCGGGCGGCTCGATTGCCGGAGCAGCGTTTTGTGGCGCTTGAGGCGCAACAGGCGCTGCCGGCGCAGGCGCAGCAGCATCGGTCGGCGCAACGGCTGCGGTCGCGGTTGACGGCGTAGCCGTCGCAGCGGCAGGAGCGCTCGGAGCAGGGGCGGCAGGTGCCGGCGCCGCAGGGGCAGCCGCTTGTTCTGTTGCTGGCGGCGCCGCCGGCGCCGGCGCTGTTTCGGGTGCGGCCTGCGGAGCGGTCTTCGCCTGCTGCGGGACCTTCCTGCTCGGACGATCAAGATCGCCTTCCTCGCCACGCGCGCGCTTCTTCTTGCCGGTATTGTCGTAGACGCCCGGAATGGAAACGGTGCCGCGATCAGGATCGATCGTAATGGTGCGGCCGTTATACTCGAAGGTGTACTGCGCCTGCGCGGCGGTGACGGTGCTCGCCAGCAAAAGCGCGGCGATAGCGAGACACTTCTTCATTCTGATGACCTCCTGGCAGGAACCCCGTTCCTCGAAGCTACTACGCATCGGTAGCTCCACCCAACGTGATCCAGATCACTTTCAAACTATAAGTCGTGTACTAGCGGCTTCGGTTCAAATTCGAATTTGCAGATTAAATAGAGCTCAATTGACGGTCAAATTTCCGGCGGAAAGCGAGTCTTTCCGGAATCAATCGAACCAGACAGCATAGATTTTCTTGAAGCTTCCGTCCTGGGTGGTGATGTGGAGCCACTGGTCCACAAAGGCCTTCAGCGCCACGTCGCGCTGCAGCCAATAGGCCTTTTCGGAAAAGTCGAACGGCTTTTCCGGATGCACCGCGCAGAGCACGCCCGCGTGCTGCTTCTGCTGGTAGCGGGTTTCGGAAGCGTCCGTCATCATCAGATCGGCATTGCCTTTGGCGATCTCCTCGAAAATCGTGACGTTGTCAATCCACACTTTGATCTCGGCATTCTTGATGTTCGCCTTGGCGAATCGTTCATTGGTGCCGCCGGGATTGACGATGACGCGCGTGCCGGCCCTGTCGATATCTGCAATGGTCTCATATTTGTCCTTGTCGGCGCAGCGCGCGATCGGCGTCTTGCCCTCGCGCATGATCGGCGCCGAGAACAGCCCCTTTTTCTGCCGGTCGAGCGTGATCGAGACGCCGCCCATCGCGATGTCGAAATTGTCGGCTTCAAAATCCTTTATCAGTTGCGGCCAAGCCGTCTTCACGAACTCGACCTTGACGCCGATCGCCTTGCCAAGTGCTTCCGCCATGTCGACGTCGAAGCCGCGGAATTTCGAGGTGTCCTTGTCGTAGTAGGTGAACGGCAGATAGTCGCCGGTCATGCCGACCCGCAGCGTGCCGCGCTTGATGATATCGTCGAGGCGGGAATTCCCGACCTGCTGCGCGTGGGCCGAAACCGTCCACAGCACGGCGATTGCAAGACTGACCAACACCCGAAACATCACGTCTTCTCCAACGGCAATTTAGATGACATCCTCAAAGCGATGGCGCGGATTTAGACCAGATCGCCACGCCGTGCCAGCCGGAGAAATCGAAACGTGACCATCTCGCTTCATGAGGCTTCCGTCGGCGTGTTTGTGCCGTATCTCGGAAATCTGTCCGGTCTTCTCGACAAGGCTTCGGCGCATGCCGAAACCTGGAACATCGATCCCGCCGTGCTCCTGAACATGCGGCTCTCGCCCACCATGTACAATTTGAAGCAGCAGGTCGGAGAAGCAAGCCGGCATGCAATCGTTGCCAGCGCGCTCCTGGCCGGACGCGCACCTCTCACGTTTTCAGACGCAGAGCCCGATATCGCCGAGCTCAAGACACGGATATCCGCGGCGGTCGAGTTCGTGCAAGCTCTGCCGCGCGCCGAGATCGACGCCGCGGCCGAC
Organism: Bradyrhizobium archetypum; assembly: GCF_013114835.1. Classification (GTDB taxonomy): domain Bacteria; phylum Pseudomonadota; class Alphaproteobacteria; order Rhizobiales; family Xanthobacteraceae; genus Bradyrhizobium; species Bradyrhizobium archetypum. The sequence goes on from NZ_JAAVLW010000011.1 coordinate 163,212, forward strand.
AAGGAAGTCGCGTTCACCTTCAAGAATGGCAACCAGCGGAAATTCACCGGAAAATCGTTGCTGCTGACCTTCAGCGTTCCGCAGTTCTTCTTTCATGCCACGACGGCGTACGACATCTTGCGCCATGCCGGTGTCGACCTCGCCAAGAAGGACTTTCTGGAGGCGCCAAGATAGCCGTCAGGCCATCGCGGAAGATTACTCCTCACCGTTGCGGACCGGATTGGCGACCGCGCTGCGTCCGACCATCTCGCTCTTCAATTGCTCGAAGCGGCGGCGCGCGGCGCTCTCGCGATTATCGACCATCTGGATCGCGGCCTCCCTCGACATCGGCCCGATGATGATCGGAGCGGAATTCTCGCCGATGGTCTCGTCGACATAGTAGTCGCCGTTCTCGAGCCGGACGGTCCATTTGAAACGGATCGCCGCCATCGGCCCAGGACCGAATTTGCAGTAGCCATGAGCCTCGATCGGCAGAGGCGCGGCGGGGAGCGGAGGAGGGGCCACGGGCCTTTGCTCGGTGGATTCGCGATGGGCTTGCGGCGGGTCAAGAATGCTGGCGATGGTCGCCAGGGCATGATCGGTTGGGTCGCTTGGCGTCACGATTCGGCCTCCCGGATCGAGCCCGCTTGCAGAATCGGTGTCAGTTGCCGCCCGGGCTCCCTCCTTGCTTCCGAATAAAGCTGGGTTTTGTCAATCCGTGGCTTTTTTGCGGCGCGGCTAGGCGCATACTGGCGGTAATTTGTTCTTCCACGGGCGCACCTGTTCAAGCTGACCGGCCAGCCGGAACAGGGTCGCCTCGTCGCCGAATCTGGCCGAGAACATCATGCCGAGCGGCAGCCCGGCCTTGTTCCACGCCAATGGCACCGACATCGCCGGCTGTCCGGACATGTTGAACATGGACGTCCCGGGCATGTAGCGTCGCAGGATCGGGGCAATGTGCGACAGATCGTTCGACATTGTGTTGAGCTCGCCGATGCGGAGCGGTGGTGCGCACAATGTGGGAGACAGGAAGACGTCGCAGCCTGCGAAGAAGGCCGCCAGCGAGCGGGAGATCTGGAAAGCAGCGAGCTGGGCGGCGACATAGTCGGTCGCGGTGACCTTCTTCGCGTTGTGGGAATGCGCCAGCGTCAACGCCTCGATATCTCTGTCCGTCATTTCCCGGCCGAGCCTCTGCTCGAGTAGCCGCACTGTCAGCGCGGTGTTGCCGCCGACAATGGTGGTCATGACAGCGGCAGGATCGGCCGCGAGCTCCGGCGCCCGTTCCTCGACGTGGTGGCCGAGCCCGGCCAGAAGGCTTGCGATCTCGCGCACGGCGGCCGCGATTTCCGGGTCGATGGCGTCGCCATACGGCGACTTGTCGGTGAAGGCGATGCGAAGCCGGCCGGGGTCGCGACCGACTTCCTGCGAGAACGGCCGTTCCGGCGGCGGCGCGACATAGGGGCTCGACGCTTCAGGACCGTGGATCGCATCCAGCATCACCGCGCTATCGCGCACGCTGATGCTCACGACGTGGCCGCAGGAAAATCCACCCCAGCCTTCGCCGCGATCGGGCCCCAGCGGATTGCGCGCCCGGGTCGGCTTCAGGCCGAACACGCCGCAGGCCGAGGCGGGGATCCGGATCGAACCGCCGCCATCGCTGGCATGGGCAACGGGAAGAATGCGGGCGGCAACGGCAGCCGCGGCTCCGCCCGACGAGCCGCCGGAGGAATGCGCGAGATTCCAGGGGTTGCGGGTCGGCCCGAACAGGCGTGACTCCGTCGTCGGCATCAGGCCGAATTCGGGACTGGAGCTCTTGCCGAAGATGGATACGCCGGTATCGATGAAACGCTGCGCCAGCGTCCCGGTATGGTCAGCCACAAAATCCATCAGGACCGTCGCGCCCGAGGTCGTGCGCGTGCCTTCCAGGAGGTCGAGGTCCTTCAGGAGGAACGGCACGCCGGTGAAAGGGCCGTCGATCAGGCCATTCGCGATCTGACGCTCGGCATAGTCGTAATGTTTGACGACGACCGCGTTGATCTGCGGATCTATTTTCGCTGTGCGGGCGACGGCCTCGTCGAGCAATTCCTTAGGCGAGACCTGTTTCTCTCGAACCAGTTCGGCGAGGCCAACCGCGTCGTAATTGCCGTATTCCTTGAACGCCATGCACTACCTCACTAGCCGGCCGGTCGATGCCGGCCGCGCCGGTGGTGGACGATTCAGCCGAGCACGTCCTGATTGATCACGTTCTGGCGCAGCGGATCGCCATCCAGCACGCTCAGAATGTTGCGGGCAGTCTGTTCGCTCATCCGATCCACCGCTTCCACCGTGACACCGGCGACATGCGGCGCCATGATGACGTTCGGCAGGGCAAGCAAGGCTTGGCCGGCCGGCGGAGGCTCCTGCTCGAAAACGTCGAGGCCTGCGCCGGCCAGCTTGCCGGATACCAGCGCGGCATGCAGGGCGGCCTCGTCGACGATTCCGCCGCGCGCCGTGTTGATCAGATAGGCGGTCGGCTTCATCCGGTTCAGCCTGTCGGCATCGAACATGCCGACCGTCTCCGGATTTTTTGGGCAGTGGATGCTGACGAAGTCAGCGCGCGGCAGCGCCGCATTGAGATCGGCGACCGGCTCGCAGCCCGCGGCCTTGATGTCGGCGGCGGGTTTGTAGGGGTCGAAGACCAGAACATGCATTTCCATCGCCAGACAGCGCTTGGCGGTTCGAGTGCCGATGCGCCCGAAACCGACGATCAGGACCGTCTTGCCGAAGAGGTCGTAGGGCAGCATCCCGAGCCTATCAGCCCATTTGTCGTCCCGGACCAGCGAATGCATTTCGGTTGCGCGTTTGGCGAGCGTCAGCATCATGAACAGCGCATGTTCGGCGACCGATGGCGAATTGGCGGTGCCCGCCACCATCAGCGGCACCTTGCGGCGGCTGAGGGCGGGGACGTCGACCGCGTCGAAGCCGACCCCGATCCGGGTCACCACCAGCATGTTCTTGGAGGATTCCAGCTCGGGCTCGCCGAAGCGGGTGCCGCCCAGCGCGACGCCATGGACCGGCGCGTGCTCCTTCAGCTTGATGTTGAAATCTTCCTGCGAAATCATGTTGGGAAATTCGACGAGCTCGATGTCGTCTCGCGCATGAAGCAGCGCTCTTCCCTGCTGTGACATCGATTCCGTGATGAAGATTTTCTTCTTATTGGTAGCCATTTCCTGCCCTTGGGTCTCCTGGTGCGCCGTCAAAGCACGACGCCGGTTACCTCGTTTAGCAGGTGCATATTGTTGAGGTCCACAGCCAATCGGAGGGGGGCGCCATCCTGTGCGCCGGCATTGGGATTGACCCTGCCGCAGACCTGCGCGCCTTCGAGCGTAAAATAGATCAGCGTCTCCATTCCCATCGGCTCGGTGACGTCGAGCACGGTGTCGAAGGTCTCGACGCCCGGCGCGGGATGCGGCCTGGCCTCGGCGATGTGCTCGGGCCGCAGCCCCAACAATAATTTGTCGTCACGCGGAATGCGTTGATAGCGGGCAGCGCGGGCCGGCGGCAGCGGAAAGGCAATGCGATCGGTGAGTCGGACGTGCAACTTGCCGGCGAGCTCCTCCAGCCGGCAGGGAATGAAATTCATCGCCGGCGACCCGATGAAGCTGGCGACGAACTTCGTTGCCGGCTTGTGATAGAGCTCGTTCGGCGTGCCGATCTGCTCGATCCGGCCATGGTTCATCACCACGACGCGATCGGCCAGCGTCATCGCCTCTACCTGGTCGTGGGTCACGTAGACCGTCGTGGTACGGACCTTCTGGTGCACCTTCTTGATCTCGATCCGCATCTGCACGCGCAGTTTGGCGTCAAGGTTGGACAGCGGCTCGTCGAACAGAAATACCTTCGGATTGCGCACGATGGCTCGGCCCATCGCGACGCGCTGGCGCTGGCCGCCGGACAGTTGCTTCGGCTTGCGGTCGACGAGCTCGACGATATCGAGCATGCGCGCCGCCTCGTCGACCCGGCTCTTGATCTCGGCCTTCGGATAGCGCTTGAGCCGCAGTCCGAACGACATGTTTTCGGCAACCGTCATGTGCGGGTAGAGCGCGTAGTTCTGAAATACCATCGCGATATCGCGATCCTTCGGGGGAACGTCGTTGACGACATCGCCGCCGATCATGATGTCTCCGTCGGAGATATCCTCCAAACCCGCGATCATCCGCAGCGTGGTCGACTTGCCGCAGCCCGAGGGGCCGACCAGCACGACGAACTCATGGTCGGCGATGTCGAGATCGATGCCGCGCACCGCCTCGACCTCGTCATAGCGCTTAACAACCTTACGCAACGTCACGTCAGCCATGAGATCAACCCTTCGTCGCACCGGCGGTCAGGCCGGCAATGTAATAGTCCATCAGGAACGCGTAGATGATGAGCGGGGGTGCAGCGCCGAGCAGGGCGCCGGTCATGATCTGACCCCAGTTGAACACATCGCCCTTGATCAGCGTCGTGATGATGCCGACCGGCAACACGAGCTGGTCCGTGGAGGTGGTGAACACGAGCGGATAGAGGAATTGCGCCCATGACACCGTGAAGGCGAAGATGGTCGCCGCGATGATTCCCGGCAGCGCCACCGGAATGAAGATCCGCGTCAGCGTCTGAAACCAGGACGCACCGTCGATGATGGCCGCTTCGTCGAGCTCCTTGGGGATCGAAGCGAAATAGCCGATCATGATCCAGGTGCAGAACGGCACCGTCAGTGTCGGATAAATGAACAGCAGAACGTACCAGCGGTTGATGAGCTGGATACCGGTCCAGTCGCCGACCATCACCAGCATCTTGAACAGGGGGATGAACAGGAGCGAGTCCGGAATCAGGTAGGTCAGAAACACGCCGGTCGCCAGCGTCGCCGAACCCCAGAATTTCATTCGCGCCAGCGCAAACGCCGCCGGCACGCTGATCAGCATGGTAATTGTCACCACGATGATCGCCACCATCGCCGAATTCCAGAAGAACCGAAGGAACTGATTGGAGGTCAGCAGCTCGATGTAGTTCGACAGCGTTGGGTGGAAGACCCACCAGGGATTGGTTGCGGCCGAAATCTCGGCGCTGCTCTTCAGCGAGGTGATGAGCATGTAAAGCGGCGGCACCAGCGAGAAGATCGCAAACAGAATCAGGAAGAAATAGGACCAACGCAATGCCCAGGCGCGGTCGCGGCTCATGCTGCCGTATTTGACTTTGCGGGTCGGGCCGGCCTTGTCGACGGTGAGCGTGCTCATGCTTCGTTTCCGCGCTTCGAGATATCGCGAAGGATGAATATTGCCGCAATCGCAAGAATCGGCGCCATGAACAGCGAGACGCTGGCGCCAAGCGGAATATCGCTGCCTTCGATGCCGACCCGGAATGCCCAGGTTGCAAAGATATGGGTGCGGTCGAGCGGCCCGCCCGCGGTGAGGATGCGGACGATGTCGAAATTCGCGAATGTCACGATCAGCGAGAACAGCGTCGTAATTGCAATGATGTTTCGCATCATCGGCAGCGTGACATACCAGATGCGCTGCCACCAGTTGGCGCCGTCGATCGCGGCTGCTTCATAGAGTTGTTCGGGCACCGATTTCAGCGCCGCCAGATACATGATCATGAAGAACGGCGCGCCGTACCAGACGTTCACCAGAATCACCGAGAAGCGCGCCCACGCCGCATCTCCGGTCCAGGGGATCGGCCCGATCCCGAAAAACGACAGAGTATAATTGAAGGCACTATAGGAGGGATCGAACAGCCACAGCCAGGCAAGCGTGCTCATTGCCGGCGGGATCACCCATGGCACCAGCAGCATGCCGCGCCATCGGCGTTGCTTGTTGGCGGGAACGTTGTGGACGAAATGCGCGACGATGAAGCCGATCAGCGCCTTAAAGATCACGGCGGTAATGGCAAAGATACAGGACTGCTTGACCACCAGCCAGAAAGTGTCGCGCTTGAACAGAAACTCGAAATTGCCGAGCCCGACAAATTTGGTCATGGCCTTGTTGAGCGTCGCGAGGTGAATAGCATAGAAGGCCGGATAAATGACCAGACCCGCCACCAGGAGGATGAGCGGCAATGTCAGGAAGAACGCCATGGTCGACTTGCGTTTGAGCGCGCGGTGCAGACTCGTGCGGGCGCTCGTGGCCTTCGCGGGGGCGGTGCGCTGAAATGCAACGTCGACCATGATGCATCGTCCTTGCAGGATCGTTCGCCGCGGAGCCGGCTTATGGCCGGAATCCGCATTGGGATGAGGGAGCCTGTGATGCAACCGGCGATCCGCTTTCGGCAGACCGCCGGATTGTTATCGTTCGTCTCAGCTTCGCATGAAGCCTTCACACTCGCCTTCGGCCCAGGCGAGCGTGCTCTCCATCTTCTCGCCCTGGCCGTAGCGCAGGCACATCTTGGTCAATGTGGCCTGCACGTAGATCTGCTGGGCGACCTTCGGCGGGGCCGGCGAAGCAGCGATCGACAGGATCTGATGGTTGTAGGGGTTCGGGTAATGGTAGAGCGTGCCCTTTGGCGGCCCTTCCTCGGCCCAGGTCTTCAGCGTCGTCAATTTCTCGTATGCCGGCAGGTCATAGCCGCCGCTGGCTGCAACGAGCTTCTCGATCGACTTCGACTGCGACAGATGGGTAATGAGGCTCTTCGCGGCTTCCCTGTTCTTGGAGAATTTCCACACTGCCAGGAAGTAGGGAAGGTGCGGCGCAAAGCGGCCCTTCGGCCCTTTCGGGAAGCCATGGGTCCAGCATTGCTCGGCCACCTGCGGCGCGTCGCGTTTTGCGACAGCCCATGCGCTCGGCGGGTTCATGATCAGGGCGCCCTTGCCGGACACCAACCACCTGTTGTTCGACGCATCGTCCCATGCCCCGGCGTCAGGCGGCAGGAAGGCGATCAGCTTCTTGTAGTATTCGAGCGCCTGCCGCACCTCGTCGGTCTTGACCGTGAGGTTGCCCTTGGCATCGACAAGCTGCGCACCGAAGGACTGGAAGATCGCGCCGGCCGTGTCGACCGAGTCCGATGTTTCGCCCAGGCCAATTCCGAAGGGGACGCCGCCCTTGTGGCAGGCTTCCGCGGCCTTCAGGAATGTGTCCATCGTCCAGTTGTCCGCTTTGGGCTCGGAGCCCGCCGGATACATCTCCTGCACGTCGATATTGGCGAATTTCTTCATCAGGTCGATGCGGGTGCAGGGCCCCTTGATCTGGCTGCCGATGCAGAACGGAACGGCGTGCCATTTGCCATCAAGTTGGCCGAGATATTTCACCGTGTCGTTGACCGCGCCGTTCTGCGCAATGAGCGCCGTCATGACGTCGTTCATCGGCTCGAGCAGCTCGGTTTGGGCGTGCGGCCACCAGGTCGGCATGGCCAGTATGTCGTGCCCGGACTTGGCCTGCGCCTCGGCGGCTATCGTGATCTCGTTCTTCCTGCCGTTGCTGGTGATGTAGTCGATCTTGACTTCGACCTTCTCCTTCTCAGCCCATTCATTGACGAGGTCGGTGCTGGCCTTGTTGGCGCCGGGAACCCAGTGGTCCCAGAACCCGATCGACACCGAGCCGGCGGCATAGGCGCCGCGCACATAGGGTGCGGTGATGAGAGCTGCGGATGATAGCGCTGTCGCAGCAACGAATTGGCGGCGAGAAAGCTTCCTGCGTGACATGGGGTTTCCTCTTTGCTGAGCCAGATTTTGCTTCTTGTTTTTCTTCTCCGTTTGGAGGAGCGCCGCATCGGCGCGGCGGCCAGCGGAGATTATGTCATTGGATCAGACCAGAATTGTTTGCATCTGTCGAGAAAACACATCGGCCGCTGTCATTGGACTAACGTTGCGTGGAAATTCCGGGCAGCGGGAGCGACGATGTCATCGCTGCGGGATCGCAAATTGTGGGCGCCGCAATATTGCGCCGCACATATTGGCTGCGATCCCGCTGCGGGTTCGGACGATGGGCTGCGATCACGCCGCAGCGCGTTGAGGCTGCTTGCCCGAGGGCGTTCCTGCCGTGGAACCATCCGGGCGCACGGTGGACGAGTTTGGGGCGAAAACGATAACTTAGGCAGAGATGGATTCTGCGCGCGCCTTGGAGATCGCGCGCGGCAAATTTCTCGATCCACGATGGAGACCAGATAATGACCCGTCCTCAGCAAATTGCGCCGCCGATACCGTCGCGATTGCTTGTTGTGCTTGGCGCCGCTGCCATGCTGGTTTTTGGCGCATCTGCCACCGCGAACGCGCAGGGTTTAGTGCAGGGCGTGCAGCAGGGAGCTCGCGAGGGCAACAGGGCCGCCGGACCGGTCGGCGGCGTACTGGGCGGCGCGATCGGAGGCGTCGTCGGCGTGGTCAGCGGTGTTACCGGCGTCCTGACCGGCGGCAACAATAACAAGGGTGGTCAGGCACCTGCCACAAAGGAAACCAAACAAGGCGAGACTGCCGCCAAGCAAGGCGATGCTTCGAAGCCTCCGAAGGGAAACAAGGCGACGAAGATTGCCAAGCAGCAGTCACAGCAACCGCAGCAGCCGGCTGTGCTCACCCAGACCGGTGCGCCGCAACTGACGGCCGAACAGATCGTGGCCAACAGCGATGCCAATATCGAGCGGATCAAGAAAGAGCTGAACCTGACACCCGAACAGGAGAAGCATTGGGCGGGCTTCAACAGTGCGATGCATTATCTCGGCAATAATGGTGCCGATCGCCTCAATCTCCGGATTGCCCGGGCCAAGCGTGATCCCCCCGACGACATCATTGAGCAGATGCGGAACGAGGCCCAATTCCTCAACGACCGCGCGGTCGATCAGCGCAACGTGGCCGACGCGGCCGAGCCGTTATTTGCCAGTCTGGACGACAAGCAAAAGGCGGTCTTTATTCAGGAAATGGTCAAGCTGAGCCACGAGCGCGGCCTCGACTAGCGGCTCCGCGCGGGATGAATAGCCGGGTACGCGTGCCCTGGGGTAGGTTGAAAGGCGCGGCACCCGGCTATTCTGCCGCAGCGGCGCGGCTGCTCCAATCTCATTGCAATGATGAAGAAACCCTGACGAACTAGTGCCTTAGTCGTGGCTGACTTGCGGCGTTGTCGGGAACTTCAATCTTTGAGGGACGGTGTTGCACCACAACATCACGTCCCCCGGACGCGGTCTGTCCTACCGGCGCCACTTCGGCCGAGACGAGCCGAATTGAGCTCAGGCCTTTGGAAAGTTCAGTTCAACGCCGACGCCGTCAGGGACGTAGAGGAAGAATTGCGTGTCTCCGGTGCGCGGCACGATGCTCTCGCGGAATTTGACGCCTTTCGACTGCAGGCGCTTGCGCATACCGTCGACGTCGGTCGCCGCAAAGGCGATGTGGTCGAGCCGACCGGTATCTTCGTACTTCTTCTCGGTGCCGCGCACCATGATTCCTTCGCGTGGCGTGCGCGTGCCCATCAGATGCACTGTGGCGGTGCCGCCGAAATAGAGCCAATAGCGGGGAAACCGAGCGGCGGGCGGTCGCCATTCTCCAGCCCGAGCACGTCACAATAGAAATCCTTGGAGCGCTCAAGGTCAGAAGGCTCGATCGTAAAGTGTTGCAGCGCGCCAAGTCCCATCGTCGTTCTCCTAGACGAAACTGAGGTCGGTATCGACGCCCATCATCCAGGCGCCGACGGTTTCAAAATGCCGGAGCTGGCCCTGCAACTGCTGGGTCACGGTGTGAATATCGCGGAAGCGCCGTTCCAGCGGATGGTCTTCGAAGATCGCCGTGGCGCCTGCGGCATTGTAGGCGAAGTCGACCGCCTCGCGCGCCTTATGGATGGCGTGGGTCGAGGCCATGCGGATATTCATGCGCTGCGCCACCGTAATCGTGGCTCCCGCCGTGAGATCCTTCCAGGTGTCCGCCATCGACTGCAGCACGTAGCCACGGGCGGCGCGGAGATTGACTTCCGCCTGGGCGAGGTTGCTCTGAACCACGGCATTGTCCCGCAACGACATTTTCGCGCCACGCGGAATCTTGTTGCGCATCGTCTCGACGAAGTTATCGAGCGCGGTGCGGGCGATGCCGCAGGCAACGGCGGCAAAACCGACCTGGTAACAGGTGTGGTTGCTCATGCGGTAGAGCGGGCCGCTCTCGCGGCATTCCCGGTCGAACTCGCGGGTAATCGAATGGTCCGCGCGCACGAAGAAGTCGTTGAGCGCGAACTGGTCGCTGGCGGTGCCGCGCAGGCCGACGGTGTTCCAGATGTCGGTCCACTCGACGTCCTCGGCGCGTACCAGCATGGTGCGCTCGAGCGGAACTCCGTTCGCATCGTATTTGGGCGAGCCGTCGGCGGCAAAGATCGGGCAATGCGCGCCGAGCCAGGTCGCGTGCCGGCCGCCGGATGCAAAGGACCACACGCCGGTCACCCGGTAGCCGCCCTCGCATTCGACCGCGCGAACCTTGGGGCCGGGCCCCCACGCCAAAACCGCGCGCGGATCGCTGAAAATCGCTTGCGCCACCGGAAGATCGAGGTAGGCCGCCGATATCGCGCAACCGCCGGCCTGGCTGAGGCACCAGGCGGTGGAAGCATCCGCCTTGGCAATGGTTTCGATGACGTGGAAAAACGTGACGGGATCGGTTTCGATGCCGTTGGTCGAGCGGGGCAACAACAGGCGGAACAATTGTGCTTCGTGCAGTTTGTCGAGCAGAGCGGGCGGCAGCCGGCGCGTTGTCTCGATGTCGTCGGAGGCTGCCGCGACATCAAGGCGTACCGCCTCGGCGCGGGCGACCACCGTCTGGTCGCCGGCAAGATCGGCAGAGTTTGGGATCGGTATAGTCAAGGCCATGTCTGCCGGTCCCTGGCGTTCGCGCGTCAGTCATCGCTGTATTGGCGCCAAAGGCTATCGCGCCATCGCGGCGATCGGCAAGTCCATGGCAACGCGGAGCATCTCTGCATGAGAGCGGTTGGGTGGCGTGCCGCTCTGCACAATGGAGCCTGAAGACCATCACTTCACCACGCACATCGATGCCACATCCCGGCAGGCCGCGCCTGTTACGGCTTCCCGGCGGACGGTGCAGCGCACGCGTCGACGTGTTTGTTTAAGGTCTTGCGATAGCTTTGCGATCGGCCGGCATCCAGAACGGGACGGACGGGATGAAAGAGAAGCGCAAATATCCGCGCGCGGAGATCGACGAGCCTGCCTATGTTTCGTCGGGCGGTTCCGTCATGCGTTGCGTGGTGCGAAACATCTCGCGCGAGGGAGCGGCGATCGATGTCGACAACCCGGCCTTCGTCCCGCCGCGCTTTCGCCTGGTGATGGCAAAGGATCCCTCGATCGTGCACGAGTGCCGGGTCGCCTGGATCCAGAAGAATCGTGTCGGGTTGACTTTCATGAGCTCCGACATGGGCTCGTAACGATCGCCTTCGAACCGCCCGCTACTCGATCCGCAGCTTCGCATCGCGCACCACGTTGCCCCATTTGTCCATCTCCAGCCTGATCCGCGCGCCGAACTGATCCGGCGTATTTGCAACGGCCTTGAAGCCGAGCGTCGTGAGGCGCTCCTTGACGTCCGGCTGGGCGACGATCGCGGCGATCTCGCGATGAAGCAGCTCGATGATTGATTTCGGCGTTCCGGCCGGCGCAACAATGCCGGTCAGCGTGTCGGCGTCCTGATTGCTTATCCCCTGTTCAGCAAAGGTCGGCACATCAGGCAGGCCTGCTGCGCGCTCGGCCGACGCAACGCCGAGTGCGCGCAATTGTCCGCTCTGCACCGCGGACAGGGCAGGCGGCAGCGCCGTAAACGCGATCGGCGTGTGGCCTCCGACGGTTGCCTGAATCGCCGGACCAGCGCCGGTGAAAGGCACATGCACCAGATCAAGCTTGAAGGCGAGCCGGAACAGTTCGCCGCCCAGATGCGGCGTCGATCCGACGCCCGGCCCGGCAAAGCTGTACTTGCCTGGATTATCCCTGATCAACTGCACCAGTTCGGGCAGCGTTTTGGCCGCAACCTGCGGGTTGACCACCACGACGTTCGGCGAAACCGCGACCAATGTCACCGGCGCGAAATCCTTGATCGGATCATACGGCACCTTGGCGTAAAGACTGGGATTGACGACAAAGCCGGTGCTGACGGCCATGATGGTGTAGCCGTCCGGCGTCACGCGTGCTACCTGGCCGGCCGCGGTATTGCCGCCAGCTCCGCCAATGTTCTCGACGAAGAATTGCTGGCCGAGATTGTCGGTCAGCTTCTGCGCGATGATGCGGGCGATGGCATCGGTCGGTCCGCCGGCGGGAAAGCCGACCACGACCCGCACCGGCTTGCTCGGATAGCCCTGCGCCGCGGACGCAACGACGCCGGACCAAAGCCATGTCGCTGCCAACAATACGCGTAAAGCCGCGGCCATGGCGCTCTCCCCAATATGTTTGTTGGGGCCATCATCGGCGAGGCGGCGGCGCCGGACAAGAGGCTGGGGCGGCGTTATTTCCTGAGCAGCGGCTTGATCCGCTCTTCCAGTTCTTCGAACGACATTGAGCCTTGCAGCCGCACACCGTTGAGGAAGAACGTAGGCGTGGACCTGACCTTCAACTCGCGAACGGCGTACTGCTGGTCGGCGTTCAGCTTATCGAACTGCGCCTGGTCTTCCTCGCAGGTCTTGACGTCCTGCTCGCTCATGCCGTGCTGCTTCCCGACATAGAGCAGCGTATCCTTGGTCTGCGCCATTAGCCGGTCCTGCAGCTTGAACAGCATCTCGACTGCGCCGAGGTATTTTTCGGAATCGCCCTTGCCGATGCACCGCGCCAGTATCGAGGCCGCAGCGGCCTTGATGTCGAGCGGAAATTCGCGGAACACGAAACGTACCTTGCCGGTATCGATATATTTAGAGCGCAACATCGGGAACACATTCTGGCCGAAGGCTGCGCAATGCGGGCAGCTCATCGAAGAATATTCGGTGATAGTGATTGGTGCTTTCTCGGATCCGACAGCAATGTCCGGCAGAGAGACCGGCTTGGCGACGGCTGCGGCCATCGCACTTTGTGCGACGGCGACGCGCGGGACGGCCGGCGATGCAAAAGCGAGGAGGGCAGCGAAGGCAATGCGGCGGCGAACGTTCAACGGTTGCTCCGAAACGGATTGGCAAAAACGCGAGCGGGCAAAGGCCGCGGCCTATCGACCATTCTACCGGTTTCGCGCGCCAAAGGCCATCTGGCCTGGCTGCACTCGCAGTTAACTGGGAATTGATGGCGTCCAATCATTAGGCGAGAGGAACGCAAGGCAGCAAGCTCCGTAAACCCAACAATGGCAGAACGCCCGACTGGCGCAGTACTGCCGACGTACCCATGTTAGGGAAAGTGCGCCCGGGTTCGATTGATGCGGATCAACCATGATCCGGTCGCACCGGATAGGCTGCACACGCCTGCGTGAGGATAACGGACGAAATGCACGCCATGGTCCTGACAGCGCCCGGCGCGCCGTTGCGGCTTGAATCGCGAGAGGATCCGGTACCTGGTCCCGGCGATGTGCGCATCAAGGTCGGCGCCTGCGCGGTGTGCCGCACCGATCTGCATGTCGTTGACGGAGAATTGCCCAACATTGCCTATCCGATCATTCCCGGTCATGAAGTGGTTGGCCGGATAGATGCGCTTGGCGCCGGCGTTGCGGCCTTGAAAATCGGCCAACGCGCAGGCGTTCCCTGGTTGGGTTACACTTGCGGCGAATGTCCTTATTGCCGGAGCGGACGAGAAAACCTGTGCGACCGCCCGCGCTTCACCGGCTACACGCGTGACGGCGGCTTTGCCACCCATCTCGTCGCGGACGCCCGCTATTGCTTTCCGCTCGGCGACGCCGGCGACGATGTCGCCGTCGCGCCTTTGCTTTGCGCAGGGCTGATCGGCTGGCGCTCGCTGGTGATGGCCGGTGATGGACGGCGTCTCGGCATCTTCGGCTTTGGTGCGGCCGGTCATATCATTGCGCAGGTCGCCCGTTGGCAGGGGCGTTCCGTCTATGCATTCACGCGCGCCGGCGATGTCGAGGCGCAGCGTCTTGCAGAATCGCTTGGCGCCGAGTGGGCGGGCGGGTCGGAGGATCAACCTCCGGCGCCGCTCGATGCCGCAATCATTTTCGCACCCGTAGGCGATCTTGTTCCGCTCGCGTTACGCGCCGTGCGCAAAGGCGGGCGCGTGGTCTGTGCCGGCATTCACATGTCGGACATTCCGTCGTTTCCTTACTCCATTCTCTGGGAGGAGCGGCAACTGCTTTCGGTCGCCAACCTCACGCGCAATGACGGCATCGCATTCTTCAAGGTGGCCGCGCAAGCGGGCATCAGGACGCACACCAGCGTGTTTCCGTTACGCGAAGCAAATGAAGTCCTTGCGAAGCTGCGGGCCGGAGAGATCACCGGCGCCGCCGTGCTGCAGCCATGACCGCGCGACCGCCTGCCGACACAGCCGCCACTGATGCCGACCTGCAGCAGCAGGTGCTTGCTTTCCTTGACAATTCCGAGTTCGGTCCGGCCACCGGCGGCAAGCGGATCGACACGCACGCCTCCATGGTTTTTCTCGGAGCCGATCGCGCATTGAAGATCAAGCGCGCCGTGCGCTTACCGTTTCTCGACTATTCGACACTGGAGAAGCGCAAGCGTGCCTGTGAGGAGGAACTGAACGTCAACGCCGGCAACGCCCCTGAGCTCTACCGGCGCGTTATTGCCATCACGCGCAATTCCGATGGCGCTTTCGAAATCGGCGGCGAGGGCGCTCCGGTCGAGTGGGCGGTCGAAATGGCGCGGTTCGACGAGAACCAGTCGCTCGATCATGTTGCAGCATCGAAGACAATTGATCCGTCTCTAGCGACGGCCGTAGCCGACGCGATTCTTCGATCCCACGACAGGGCGCCACCCGCCGAAGGCGAAAGCTGGCTGGCGTCCATCCTGCCCATTATCGAACGCAATACCGCAAAGTTTCGCACCGTGCGCGGACTTGATGTCGGCGCCATCGATCAACTCGATGCCGCCAGCCGCAACTTTGCGATAACATTGCAATCGCTGCTTCGGCAGCGCGCCGAACGAGGGTTCGTGCGTCGTTGTCACGGCGATCTGCATCTCGCCAACATAGCATTGGCGGACGGCCGGCCCCTGTTGTTCGATGCCATCGAGTTCGATTCCGTCATTGCCACGACCGACGTTCTTTACGATCTTGCATTTACGCTGATGGATCTGATCCACTTCAATCAGGGAGCGGCGGCAAACACAGTCTTCAATCGTTATCTGGCGGGAACCACGGAAGATGGTCTCGATGGCCTGCAGCTCCTGCCGTTGTTTCTGTCGATGCGGGCGGCGATCCGGGCGCATGTGCTGTTCGTGAAGAGCGAACATGCCGGACAGAACGCCGCTATCTGGCAGGAAGCCCAGCGCTACTTCGATCTGGCACGACGTTTCATCACGCCCAGGAGACCCCTGCTGGTAGCCGTCGGCGGGCTGTCGGGTACGGGAAAGTCGGTGCTCGCGCGCGGGCTCGCCGGCCTGATTGAGCCGCCGCCCGGCGCAGTCATTGTCCGTTCGGATGCTGTTCGCAAGCACCTGTTCGGCACCAGTAATACCACCACGCTGCCGGAATCTGCCTATCAGTCCGTCACGACGGAGCGAGTATATGATGCGCTTTTGAGCACCGCGCGGCGTATCCTCACGCAGGGTTGCTCGGTTGTGCTCGATGCCACTTACCTGCAGGAGGCGGAGCGGACGGCAATCGAGAGGCTTGCGGCGAGCGATGGCGTGCGTTTCGTCGGCCTGTTTCTGACGACCGATCTCGCGACGCGGCTGGCACGGATCGAGCAACGCAAGGATGATGCGTCCGACGCGACACGAAACGTTGCTCTGAAGCAGGAGACTTTCGCGATCGGCATGGTAAAATGGCATATGATCGACGCCTCGGGGACGCCGGATCAGTCGCTGCGCCGCGCCCGCGTTCTCCTGCCTGTGGTGCCGGACGAACCCTGATAATGAGCCACCGACCCACCAGAACATCCGGCCGGCATAGGGCCTCCGCGGCTAACCTCGACTGTGCAAGCGCATTCCAGACGTTGGCGCTCGACTGCCTCGCCGCCATCAAGGCCCATCACAGCAGCGCATGTGCCGGCGACGTCGAGGCCGTGCATCAGATCCGGATCGCGATCACGCGGTTGCGCGCCGCCGTGGCGTTCTTCGCGCCGATCGTAGCCGATGCGGAATGGCTGCGCCTGAAGAAGGAGATTGCCTGGCTGAATGGCCCGCTCGGCGCCGCCCGCGACAGCGATGTCGTTGTCGAATATGCGCGCCGCAAGCGGTACGGCGCATGGGCGCAGCGCATGATTGGCGAGCGCCTCGATCAGCGCCAGATGCAGAATCATCGCGCCCTGGTTCGCTGCCTGCGCTCTGTGCGAACGCAGCGCCTGCTGGTAGCGCTGGCAGACTGGATCAGGCACGGATCCTGGCTGGAACGCCACAATCAGCGTAGGAATGCGGAGGCTCTGCAAAGCTATTGCACGCGCGAACTCGACCGCTGGCACAGACGGCTGGTCCGTAGAGGCCGGCAATTGAAGACGTTGGGAGCGTCGCCCCGTCACCGGCTGCGGATCAAGGCCAAACGCCTCCGCTACATGCTTGAAGCACTGGCGGAGACTGGCATTTTGCGGGAGCAGGACGAGCGGCACCGGCCGGCAAAGCGGCTGCAGCGCGCATTGGGTGACCTCCGTGATCTCAGGCGATTCGCCGGCTTGGCCGATGGATCACCGCAGACCGATAGCGGCAAACGAGCCAAGAAGCGTCCGCCGGGCTATGGTCATCGACGGCAAAAGCTGTTCGACGCTGCCATTGCGGCGCATCGCGACCTTGAGCACTGCGGCGCTTCGTGACGTCGGCATTCGCAGGGGTGTCGCCCATCGGTACCCGGGTTTGATGTGCGTCAATTTCCGCCTGCATCCATCGGTTACCTTTGTCGGGAAAAGCCCGGAACAGGAACGGTAGTCGCCGCGAATACGTGGGAGAATGGCGATGTTCAGGAACATTCTGGTTCATATTGCCTCCGAGCGTCCAGTCAGGCCCGTGATTGATGTCGCTGTCGCGCTGACCATTGCGCGCAGGTCACATCTCGATGCTGTAGCCATCGGCTATGAATCGATGAGCGCCGCCGCGATGATCGTGGAGGGTGGCGGCGCCGCGGTTGCCGCGGTGATGGGGGCGGAACAGGAACGTGCCCGGGAAAGGGCGGATGCCGCGATCGCCGTGTTCGAGATTGAGGCCAAGCTCGCCAAGATCGCCTACGGCACCAGGACCCTCGCGGCGCTTCCTGCCGAGGCCGGCCAGACGATGGGGGCACTTGCCCGGCTTTACGACATGACGATCGTGCTGCAGCCGGACTCCTCGAGGGTCAGCTACGACAACGAGATCCCGCAGCAGATCCTCTTCAATTCCGGCGGGCCGATGTTGATGGTCCCCCATATCCACAAGGGGCCGCTCGATGCCCATCACGTCGGGATCGCCTGGGACGGCAGCCGTTCTGCAGCTCGCGCGCTGCACGATTCGATGCCATTTCTGATGGGCGCGAAGGCTGTAACCGTGATTGCAATCAATGAGGAGGCGAGTGAAGCCTCCTCCGACCGACTCGTCGCTCATCTCGGGCGGCGCGGCATTGCGGCACGGGTGCAGCGGCTGATCACGGAGCATCGCGACGTTCAGGGAGCCATTCTGTCGGTCGCGGCCGAAAGCAATATGGGCCTGCTGGTAATGGGCGGCTACGGCCATTCGCGATTGCAGGAGCGAATTCTGGGCGGTGTCACGCGCAGCATGTTCGAGTGCATGACGGTGCCGGTGCTGATGTCGCACTGACTTCGCGCGGGTAGGGGATGTGACCTTTCGTCCCGGGGAGTTCCTTGCGCCTGGCTCCTCTTGCTGTAGCTGCGGTCGCAATCACGCCTGTTTGATGCGGCTCAATGTTCGGTCTGGCGCGTGTCACTATCATTTCGGCAGAAATTCAGAAATCGGAGATTGTCATGTCAGAGTCGTCATCTGCACGGGCCGCTTCCGGTTCCTTCCCAGCAGTCGCAAACGCAGAAGCGGAAGCCACCAGGCTAAACCAGGGTGCGCTGGAGCTTATGCTCGGTGCGCAGAAAATGATGTTCGAGGAATGGGTATTTCTCAGTGAAGAGATGCTGGAGCGAACGCGGACCGAGATGGAACTGTTCACGGAGTTCGTCGCGAAGATGGCGGCGGCGCATTCAGTTCGGGACGTCCAGACGATGTGCCAGGAATGCGGCCAGCATCAGCTCGACTTCTTCCGCCGCGACTCCGAACGGCTGTTCAGGCATGGCGAACGGATGATCGCGGCCACCTCGAACCTGATCAACGGCCGTTCCATGAACTGATCGGCCGAGTAGCATGCACCGGAAATCGCCTCTGCCGATGGCGGAAGCTGTCGTCTTGCCGCTTCGCCCTCGTGGCGCGCGTCAGGGCGAGGGCAGGCAACCCGGCTGTGCCGATCGAATCGCACGTCTCCCTGTCGGCAGAGAGTGGCGATGCGATTTGTCATCGTACCTGAATGGTTCCCTGCTACCCTGTCGCACAAACCTCGCATTGCGCGGAACATCCGCCTGGACTCGCAGTAGGCTGGGACCTGCCGATACCGGAGAACGATGTCCACCTATCGCCTGAAGAACCTACTGTCGCCGCATTCCGTCGCGCTGGTCGGGGCCAGTCCGCGCCATAGCTCGGTCGGCCGCGCCATTCTCAACAATATTCGCAAAGCTCAATTCAAGGGCGAATTCGGTCTCGTCAATCCGCGCTATCATGAGATCGATGGCGTCACGACCGCCGGCAGCATCGCAAAGCTGGCGTTTGCGCCGGAACTCGTTGTGCTTACGGCACCGGCCCGCACCATCCCGGATCTGATCGACGAGGCGGGCCGCCGCGGAGCGGCCGGTGCAGTCATTGTCAGTGCCGGGCTTGGCCACGGTCCGGGCTCTCTGGCGGAAGCCGCGGAGCGGTCCGCGCAAAAGTACGGCATGCGGCTGATCGGGCCGAATTGCCTAGGCATCATGATCCCGGGCGTCAGCCTCAATGCGAGCTTCTCCGCGCATATGCCGGCCGCCGGACATCTCGCGTTGATCTCGCAGTCCGGCGCCATTGCGGCCGGCATGGTGGATTGGGCGGCACAACGGGCCGTCGGGTTTTCCGGCATTGTTTCGATCGGCGACCAGCTCGATGTCGATATCGCCGATCTGCTCGATTACTTCGCACTGGATGAAAAGACTCACGCCATCCTGCTTTACATCGAGGCGATCAAGGATGCCCGCAAGTTCATGTCGGCGGCGCGCGCGGCTGCCAGAATCAAGCCGGTCGTGGTCGTCAAGTCAGGCCGGATGACGCAAGGCGCGCGGGCGGCTGCGACCCATACCGGCGCGCTTGCCGGAGCCGACGCCGTCTACGACGCCGCATTTCAGCGCGCCGGCATCCTGCGCGTATCCGATTTGCGCGAATTGTTCGACTGCGCCGAGACGCTGGGGCGGGTCAAATCGCCGCCCGGAAAGCGGCTTGCGATCCTCACCAATGGCGGCGGCATCGGGGTGCTCGCTGTCGACCGGCTGGTCGAACTGGGTGGCATTCCTGCAGCCCTTTCGCCAGCCATCCGCGACAAGCTGGACGCGGCATTGCCGCCGACATGGTCGAAATCGAACCCGGTCGATATCGTCGGCGATGCCGATCCCGCGCGCTACGCCGCAGCGCTCGAAGCGTTGCTGGCCGATCCCGAAAACGACGCCGTACTCGTCGTGAACGTGCAGACGGCGATCGCGCGGGCCGATGAGATCGCCGTAGCTGTGACCGGGGTGGTGCAGAAATATCGCGCCCGGCATCGCATGTCGCCGAAGCCCGTTCTCGCGGCCTGGGTCGGCGCGGAGCCGTCGATCGGCGATCTCTTGAGCGGGGCCGGCATTCCAAATTATCCGACCGAAGATGACGCGGTGCGCGGCTTCATGCATCTGGTTCGCCATCGTGAGTTGGTCGAGGCGCTGGCACAGGTCCCGCCTGCGATGCCGAGCGACTTCGTGCCCGATGTCGACGCGGCACGCCGGATCGTTGCCGCAGCGCTCGCCGATGGCCGTTCGTGGCTCGATCCGATCGAGGTCAAGCGGCTGCTTGATGCCTATGACATCGCCGCCGTACCGACCTTTGCCGCCGCCGATGCCGACGAGGCGGTTGCGCATGCGGATGCAATCTTTGCGCAAGGTTCGACCGTCGTGCTCAAGATCATGTCGCGCGACATCGTGCACAAGTCCGACGTTGGCGGCGTCGTGCTCAACCTCACCAGTGCCGACGCGGTACGTAAGGCAACCGCCGAGATTCTTGCGCGGGCACGATCGCTGCGGCCGCAGGCGCGGATCTCAGGCGTAATGGTGCAGGCGATGGTGGTGCGGGCGAAGGCCCGCGAGCTCATTCTCGGCCTCGCCGACGACCCGACCTTCGGCACGGTAGTCGTGTTTGGCCGTGGCGGGACGGCGGTCGAGATCATCAACGACAAGGCGCTGGCGCTGCCGCCGCTCGACCTGCAACTGGCGCGCAGCCTGATCGAACGGACCCGCGTCTCCCGGCTGCTCCGCGCCTATCGCGACGTGCCGGCCGTGAAGCAGGACGCCGTCGCGATGGTTCTGGTCAAGCTGGCGCAGATGGCCGCCGACATTCCCGAGATCCGCGGCCTCGATATCAACCCGCTCTTGGCAGACGAGGCTGGCGTCCTCGCGGTCGACGCGCGCGTCGTGATCGGGCGCGTGGAGCGCAAGTTCCGCGGTTCAGGGCCTGCGAATTTCGCCGTACGGCCGTACCCTTCGCAATGGCAGCGGCACATCGAGGTCAAGGACGGCTGGCGCGTGTTTGTCCGTCCGATCCGGCCCGAGGACGAGCCGGAGATCCACGAGATGTTGAAGCACGTCACGATGCATGACCTGCGGCTGCGGTTCTTCGCCCCGATGAAGGAGTTTTCCCACGAATTCATTGCCCGCCTGACCCAGCTCGATTACGCCCGAGCGATGGCCTTCGTCGCCTTCGATGAGGCGACGAACGATCTCGTCGGCGTGGTCAGAATCCATTCGGACTCGATCTACGAGAGCGGCGAATACGCGATCTTGTTGCGCTCCGACCTCAAGGGCAGGGGGCTCGGCTGGGCCTTGATGCAGATGATCATCGAATATGCGAGGTCGGAAGGCCTGAAGGCGATCTCCGGCGACGTCCTGGCCGACAATACCGTGATGCTGGCGATGTGCCGCAGCCTCGGCTTCGAGGTGAAGTCGGACCCGCAGGAGCACGATATCTGCAACGTCAGGCTGGCGCTCTAGCCATCCTCAAGCGCGGCGCAGCCGCACGCGGTCGTCAGCGGGCCGTCAAGGCGACATCAGAATCGGAAGCGGCGGCTTGGACAACAGGCTCCTGGTGGCGCCGCCGAGGATGAACTCGCGGGAGCAAGGAGCTTGCCATCTGAAACAAAAACGCCCGAAGGGTGGGGCGGACCCCTTAGCATCATCTTCACGGGTTCAAAAAGCGACCTGACTGCGACGCTGGCGCGGGAACCGCGAACACGTTAGTTATGTTATGCTGGTAATCAGGAGGACGGGCTATGAAGGGGCTGGGTATTGCGATCATTTCGGCCATGATAAGTGCGCCTGCGGCGGCGGCAACTGCGGCGTTCGTACCTGCCCCTTTGGTCGCAGGGCCGGTACTAGAAATCCAATTCCGCTGCACCCCGAATAGCTGCATCGACCTGCAGACGGGCGTCTACACGCAATCAACTTGTGACCGATATGGCTGCCGGCCGCTTGGCGGCGCGGTCGGCCGTCTTGGTCCTGGTGGTTATGACCAGCCAAGGTATCCCAGCAATCAGTATGGCCAGTTTGACTGCAGTCCGACCCGCTGCATCGATATGGCCAGCGGCAGGGTGTGGGAAAGCACCTGCGACTACGGTGGCTGCCGACCGCTCCGACCTTCACGCCAGCGATATTATTGACCATGGAGCGAATAGCTCTCGCGTTCTTGCTGCTGCTGGCGCTTATAGGTACCGGACCCGCCAAGGCAGACCTTTCCGACGATGTTCGGCCGCAGCTTCAATGCTCATCGCTGAGCTGCATCGACCCACGGACCGGGGACTATACCCAGTCAGCCTGCGATGCCACTGGCTGCCGCCAGTTGGGTGGTGTTGTCGGTCGTCTCAGCGCGCGAGAAAAGCGACGGATGCTACGGCAGACGAACAGCGGGTTCAGGTGCAACCGCGCCCGTTGCATTGAACGAGGGACAGGCGCCGTCTGGGAAAGCACCTGCGATCGGATTGGGTGCCGCCCGTTAAGACCGGCAAGCAGGCGACGCTAGGCCGCCCCTTTTTCAACTGCCGGACTTTGGCGTTCAGCAGCTCGACGACGGCCTTGAGCGCTTCGCCGAGGCGTTATAGCAGCGATGAGGGTAAAGATTACGGTTTGGTCTTTTGGTGCAATCTCAGCCAGGGCTGCCGGACGGTTCATGAAGCGTGCTTGCGGCAATGCCGCATGCGTAGAAACGATCGTTCGACCATTCCCATATCTGCCCAAATAGGGCTACGAGCGTATCTTATCGGCTGCCGCGAAGTGCGCCATCTGATCGGCATGGGCTTTCTTGAATGAGGAGGGCTGGGTAATCCGCGTCACATAGGATTCCGTCGCCGTTCGATCTCCGAAAGAACGAACTCTTGCCACGCGGAGAGCATCGGCCATCAGCAGGTCTGCGACAGTGAAGCGGTCGGCGGCCAGCCATTCGCGCTCCTTCAGGACGCTCTCCATGTGGTCGAGGCGGCTTTCCAACCAGCCGGTCAGATGGTTGTCCTCAGCGCCCGTCACTTCCAGAAACCACCAGGGAACTGTAACCATCTCGATCGAGTTGAGCGCGGCGATCGTCCATTGCAGCGTTTGAGCTTCTCCGACAGGATCGCGTGGCATTAGTTTTTCGCTTTTTCGGGCGAGATGCAGCAGCCCCGCTCCGCTCTCGAATATTTCAAGCTCGCCATCGCTCAGGAACGGGACCTGGCCGAAAGGTTGACGCGCCAAATGGTCGGCCCCCGGGCCGTTGAAAGGGACTGTTCGCACGGAATAGCCAAACCCAGCTTCCTCGCACGCCCATCTCAGCCGTATGTCGCGCACAAAACCACGGGGGCCCTCGGGCACCCAATCATAGGTCCAAACGATCAGTTCGCTCATACGATCTAATCCATTCTAAACCTGGATCCGGATACTCTGCATTGCGTGGCAAGCCGCGCGATGACCGGCGGCGCTTCGAGGTCGCCAAAGGCGAGGTCCGCATCATGGGATCGAAGTCGCGGCTGCTTCAGACGCTCGTAGCGAACGGCAGCGCAAACACAGTGCCCGCTCGGGGAGTGAACGGGCGGAAGGGATGTCTTGTCTCGATCAGGTCTTTGGCCAGAACGTTCACTGGCGCGGTGCTGTCATTGAGATGACAAAAGATCCCGTAACTCGTGGTCTTGAAGCGCGACTACCGTTCCTCGTCTCGCAAAGAGATGCTCTGCGGAATCGGATCCGGGATTTTAATAAGTTTACGCCGGCCCTTGATGTCCTCCTCAGGCGTGACTGAACTATTTGAGGTCACGATTGACGCAGTTAGTTGCTTAGGCAAGTGTCCGTTGATGGGCCTTCAGGGACCTCCAAACAGCCGGTCACAACGTCTGCTGCTCCGGGTAGACCGGCAGTGACCGCTTGGCCGCCAAAACGGCGCTCATGACCCACAAGAGACATTAGCCGGACGAAATCCCGCAATGCGAGATAGGCGCTACGCGCCCTGATCTGGGGTTGCCCGGTCATAACCCCGCCGACGTAGAGCCGGGCAAGCGTGGCAACCAGCGCAACACGTTGGCGCAATAGGTGTCGTACTCCGCTCCAAATGTCCTACGCAGCGTCGGCTCCTCATAAGCCAGTACGAAGATGTGGAAGCCGATCCACAGTAGCGCGCCGTAGACCAGAAGCCCTGCGTTTCCGAGGATCAGTCCTTGGCCAAGTACAATCGCCACTAGGGCAAGATAGATCGGATTGCGGACATAGCGATTGGGGCCGGTGATCACCAAATGTTGCGGTGGTGCGACCGGCGCTGGCGTGCCGCCGCCTTGCAGCGCAAATCGTGTGAAGGTTTCGACCAACACCGGAATGCCGAGCAGGATCAGAACCACGCCGAACCATCGGATAAGCTGGAGATCGAAGAACGGCGCTTGCAGCCGCCATCGCGAAATCCACCACGGCACGACACCGGCCACCGTCGTGGGCGCAACCGCAAAGAAGAGGGCAGAGCCCAATACCGCGATCGTTTTTGGCATGGCACCTCCTTCCCGTCCTGTCGCAAGGCGGTCGGCAAAAATTGAACCGTTGCATCATGGCGCCACGGCGAACACGTAGTGCCCATCTTCATCGGCCACGGCGCGCCAGCCCCGACATCGAGGCGCCGGCTCACGCACGCCAACAACTATCTTATCGTTGAATCGCGACGGCCCTGCGAAAGGGTCTCGACCAAGCCCACAGTCCAGCACATCGGGCATCCGCGTAGCGCGACGAGGGCGGCAACGCCCGCGCCCAAGGATAGCCAAGGGTGCGCGGTCTGGTGGACGATGGCCCAAGCGAGTAGCGCCGCCGCAGCTGCGCCGCGCATCAGGTGTGCGCCCAGGAAGGCGCTCCCGAACATGCCGACTCCACGAAAGTAATTCATGTGCTCTCTCGTCCGCTGTCCTTTGTGCCGAGCAGGTATTCGCGCACCAGTGTGCGGGCGCGGCGCAGGCGGCTTTTGGCCGCTTCGCGCGTCACGCCGAGCCGCCCGGCGATTTCCCCAATCGTCAGATCTTCGAGATCTCGCAGCAGCAGCACTTCGCGATGGGATGGCGAAAGCGACTCGATCGCATTGACCAAGTCCATGCGTAGCTCGTCCGGCGGGACCTTCGCGAGCTCGCGTGACTCTTCCAGGCTGGCGAGCTCCTCGACTCCGCGCATGAGCATCAGCGCCGGCAGCATGCAAAGGCGCGCGATGACGGTCAGCAGCCAGCCAGCGAGTGCGGCTGGACTGCGGATCGTGCCCATGCGCCGGTACACGACGATGAGTGCTTCTTGCACCACATCTTCGATGACCGAGGTGCGGTAGCAAAGGCGCTGGGCGTAGCGTCGAATGTCCGGCTGCAGCGCCACCAAGAGCTGTGTGAGCGCGTGCCGGTCGCCCGACTGTGCCGCGAGCAAGAGATCGTCTGATACGCGCGCCAAGGCGGTCACCCCTTCAGTGGCTCGCGCCCGGCGACGGCGCAGGCAGGACAATAGCCGAACACGCCAGTGACAAGCGTCACCACACCCGCACCGCTGAGTAGTAGCCCGAGCGGCGAAGCGTGCAGCGCGACCACGCCGCAGATGAGCATCAAGCCCCCGCCGATCAGCCTAGCCGCGCGCTCCCAACCGCCAACGTTCTTCCTATACCACATGGTTCTGTGCTCCGGTTCGTGACACGCCGCTATGGCGCATTCATTTAGACAAGAGGGCGCAAACCCGGCGCCGGGGTCGCGGCACAAAAAATAATTTGAGGGGGTGGCAGCTTCAGCAGGCTGGCGTGGGCGTCGGGTGCGGGCCTGGGCCGCTGAGGAACGCCGGCATCGGGTCGCAGGGGTACATACGATCCGGCAAAACTCCCGCCCGCGCCGAAGAAGTGATCGAATAGGACGCTATTTGTTGCACTGCATTAGTCGCCAATTGGCCCGAAAGCGAAGTCCATTCTGGCTCTTTGACTGTCGGCTTATCGAGGCGAACCGGAAGTAGCCAGACGATCTTCCGAATGGCGCTTGTGAACCCAAAGCGGACTTCGACATGGTGATCGCTCGTCGGCCGCGTGCTGAGCAGCTGGTCGAGTACGGGGTCGAGCGGCAGGCCATCCCTCCAGCCATACGCGAGCTTGTCGCGCTCGGATTTGTCGAGGTCACAGCGAAGGGCCGACACAGCGCTGGCGATATCCGGGTGCCGAACCTGTTTCGGATCACCTGGATCAACAGCAAGAGCTCGCCCCACAACACGCACGAGTGGCGACGCATTAAGACGATGGATGCGGCCCGCGAAATTGCTCGGGTGGCCCGAGCAGCCAA
Organism: Bradyrhizobium archetypum; assembly: GCF_013114835.1. Lineage (GTDB taxonomy): Bacteria > Pseudomonadota > Alphaproteobacteria > Rhizobiales > Xanthobacteraceae > Bradyrhizobium > Bradyrhizobium archetypum. The sequence continues at coordinate 189,270 of NZ_JAAVLW010000011.1, forward strand.
GGATGAGAGCGCAGTCCGTAAGTCAAAAAGCGTCGCCCGAAAAAACACAACTCATGGGGGAAACCCACCCTGTACCGGGCGGGCAAACCCATCCTGTGGAGGCCGGTTCCCATGGTGGGCAAATCCATCTATTAGCCTAGGTAGGGAATCCCACCCTACCTCTATATTAATCAGGGCCCCGGCAACATTCAGACCGAGGCCGCGCGCTTCAGGCGCGCGGGCCTCACAGGCGATGAGGGGGACGGGAGGGGCGCCCCCCAAATACGCCGACGAGAGCAGTTGGAATTGGAGCGACCCCGCGACCGCGCGCGCCGTGAACGCCTACTACGGTGTGCCGGTGGCTTGAGGCGGCACGATGTGTCTGAGGCTTGGCCCGCCGCGAACGGTGCAGGCCGCAGCGCCGGGAAAGGAGAGTTGGAAGTGAGCGAGGCCGTTTGTGTCTGGTCGTGGAGGATGAGGCTCCGATCAGCGGCTTCATCGAGGATGCTCGATTGGCCGGAGGTTTCGAAGCCTGCACGGTTCGTTCGGGGGAGGCGGCCCTGTCCACTTTTCGCGATGGCCGCGAGCAGTGTCGGGCGCTGCTGACTGACGTCAACCTAGGTGATGGCATCAGCGGATGGGAGCTGGCGCGGCAGACCAGGGAGATCACGCCTGGGTTTCTGGTGGTCTACATGACCGGGTGCCAAAGCGGGAGAATGGAAATCCCAGGGCGTCGTTGGCAGCATCCTGATCGAGAAGCCGTTTGCGCCGGCGCAATTGGCGACGGCCGTGTCGCAGCTACTTGACACCGGCACCCCGCCTGGCTGAAGGGGGATCGCGGTGAGGGGGCGATCCTTCGATCGAGTCTGCGACATCGGGCGATGGACCAGCGAAAACTGCGGATGTGATCGGGCGCGGTGGGGATGCCTTGGCCTCGCACGCGGCTGCGGCGCGACCGGCCGCTACCGCCATCCAGTCCCGCAGCAGGCCTCTGTCCTCCTTTGAAAAGGACGCTCGCCGCTTGAGATCCTCCAGTGTTTCGCCGGGATGGCATCGCTCGAAATCCTCGCGGATCAGCGACTCGAGATAGGTCCGGTCCCCCTCGCTGATCGAATCGAGATGCTGTCGCGCGTTGGTCCTCATGGTTGCCCTGGACGCGCTCATCGTGGCTACTCGGATGCAGCACAACGTCAAGGGCGACCGTTAGTTCACGGACAGATCCGCCGAGAAGGCGCGAGAGGTCGGTTGCCGAGCACGGATGTCGCTCGAAGGTCTTGGAAGCCGCAACCCGGGGCGAGACGTGAGTGCACGGGCTCGGTTATAACTAGGTGGTTGCAGCTACCTCGCGGGCGCGATGCCGAGAAAACTGAAGACCTACCAAACCTCGCTGGGCTTCTTCGACCAGGCCATCGCGGCGCCTTCGATGAAGGCGGCTCTGGAGGCGTGGGGTGCCGACAGCAATCTGTTTCATCAGGGTGTGGCTACGGAAACCGACGATCCCGAGATCGTCGCTGCGACGATGGCGAAACCGGGCGTAGTGCTCAGGCGGCCTGTCGGGTCGGACGGGCCCTTCAAGGAAAGCGCGGAGTTGCCAACGGACCTAGCCGGTCACGACGCCCGCCGACCAGGGAAGGTCCGCGCCAAGTCAAGGCCGAAGAAGCATCCGCCTCGGAAGAGCGACGACAAGACGGATCGCAAGGCGGCGCTGGCCTTCGAAAGGGAGCAGGCACGGCGCGATAGCGAACGTCGCAAAGAGGAGGCCGCGAGGGAGAAGGAGCGAGAGCGGCGCGAGAAGGTGGTTGCCAAGGCGCAGGCGGCGCTGGATAAGGCCCGGCGGGAGCACGAAGGGAAGGTGAGCGCCCTCGAGGCCGAACGCGCCGCTCTGGACGAACGCGCGGAAGCCGAAGAGACCCGGTGGGAAAAGCAGAAGGCGAAGCTGGATGGCGCTCTGCGCCGCGCACGGGAGTGACAGCGGCCGGGTCCCGGCAGAATTTCACCTCGCCTTGGGTAGGCACCCCTTGCCGCCGCACTTCGCGCAGCGGCCCGGAAAGATCCTGCGGCCGGGCGCGGTCTCGCGCGCCGGCTGGCCGCCCGTGCCGTTGCAGGCGTCGCACTTGATCTCTGCCGAGCCGCCTCGCACCGCGAGAGGTCGTCAGCCCGAGTGACGAGTGAACGAGATTGCCGTTAGTCAGAGCGCGCTCAGATCGCTCGGCACCTCGCCGAACTTCCGGATCAGCTTGGCGTCGCCGAAGTCGCCGGTGGCGGGGTCTCCGCTGCGGCTGAAGGCGATGGCGCCCACGTAGCCGGGCTTCCGTACCAGGGCTTCGGCCTTCATGACCGCCGAGTTCGGGTTGAAGCACTCGACGGGTTCGCCGGCCACGATGCCCTCGTCGGAAGGGGTGTCCTGTCAACTGCGTTGATAGTAAGCATATTTCTCGAATGGGGAGCCACTGAAGCTACGGTTTCAGCTACGAAAGTCTCTGAGGCCGGTAGGGGTGCGCCAGGCCAAAGCGAAGGCAAGATCGCCCGTGGTACAGGCTGCTCTTTTTTGCGCCCAAGCACATAGAAAACGTTTGCGAACCGATCGTGGTGACCTCCGCCACCAGTATTCGACCGCTACGTTGCTGCCCTCGGCTGTCCCTATATAGTGCCGGAGGCGATCGCCTATGGCTGCTTGGGCCGCGGCTTTTCAGCCCGCCGCAGGAAGTCTTCGAAGCTGTCGATGCGGTCGGCTTGCCGGCGAACCAGTGTCTGCAACTCCTCGGCGAGCTTGACGGCACGATCATCAGACATTCCTCGTGTCGTCAGGACCTCCGTGTAGACGGTGCCGAGCTTTTCGAGTAGGCGCTGCTGACCCTTGAGCAGGTCTTCATGGCTGCGGATCAGTCCCAGCTCTTCGGCGGGAAGCCGGTCGGGCGGCACATAGCGCACCCGATAAGTGACGCCGCTCCCAATCGGGCGACGCACGCCAGGGTGGTGCGGCGTCAGGACGCCGTGGATCGAAACAGTGCCCTCGCCGGCGCTCGCGCCGGCCGGGATGGCGACCTGGGCGAAACCGAGATAGCGCTGGCCGGGTTTGAGCACTTTCGGCCGCCCTGGATCGAGTACGACCCGCCAGCTGGGCGGCAGGCGGTCGGTCGTCACGCGGACGTCGAAATCCATGTCGATGGTTGCGGTGTTACGCGCCTCGAAGCGCAAGGCCTGCGGCGAAATGGTCAACTCGGCCGGCACGAAGTTGTGGAATGCCACGTTGTTCGAATAGATGGCCTGCGTGCTCAGCGGCAGGTCGGTCGGATGCTTGATGACGACGCCGACGCACCAGTGATGCTCGCCCACCGAGTTGGGCGTGCTCGGCACGCTCCATGGCACGCTGAACTCGGCGGTCCCGCTCGCAGGGAGCGCGATCACGCCCTGTCCCAGCAACGTGGCATATGGCGACGGGAATTCGGTCGTGATGCTCGGGTCGGTGTACCAGATCTGCACGGTCACGCCGGCAATGGGCGAACTCGACAGGTTATGGACCCGCGCGGTGACAGTTGCGGGGTCGCCGCGAATGGGAACGGGCGGATCGCTCCAGATGTCCGGGCTGAGCCAGAAGACCGGGCTCCACCCTGAGGGAGTCAGGGTTGACGAGGGGACCGCTCCGGTGTCGCCAGCGTGATCGCGGATCATGATGTCGCCGGGTTGCGCGTAGTGGATGAGCCGCATCGCGGCCGCGAGGTTTTCCTCGACGGTCGGCGTGATCTCCGACTCCGGCAGCTCAAACCCGGGGCACGAATGCGAAGCCGGCCACGTTGAAGAGCTCAGCGGCCGCACCTCGATCGTGAACGCAGGAATGTTGAATTCGTGGTGGATCCAGTCCGCCATCTCGCCTGACGCCTCATAATGAGGCGGCGAGCGACATGCGCCGCTCGGCTCGCGATCGGCCTGAAAGAGACAGTCCTTGTACACCTGGCCATGCACCGACTGCAGACGGGAACGCAGTTCGTCGCTCAGGTCCTTGAGCAGCGGCTCGGCAGGAGGCGGCGGATTGCCGGGTGCGAAATCGAGGGTATAAGACCAGGGGCGAAGGAAAGCCTGGGTGTAGCTGTGATAGCTGATGACTGCGCGCAGGTTGCTGCGGCTGCGCAGAAAGTCCCTGAATGCTTGAGTTTCGGGCTCCGAAAAGGCGAACGGCCCGCGATAGCTGTCGACGGATGTCGTGCCACTCGACCCGCTGGCAAGCCCCCACTGGTATCCATAATTGCGATTGGGGTCGACACCGAACGTGCCATCGCCGTTATTGCGCCGGTTCTTCCGCCAGCAGCGGTTCGTGGTCGCCGAGTAGGCGTGACCATCAGGATTAAGCATGGGGATGATCCAGACGACCTTGCTGTCGACCACTTCCCGCACGGCCGGGTTCGTTGCGTAATTGTCGAGAAGATGACGTCCGATGGCCAGCGGCACCTCGACGGAGATCCATTCCCGCGCGTGATGGTTGCCGACCAGTACGATCTCCGGCTTTGCTTCAGTCTTGTCCACGTCGCTGGAGATCTTGAGAGCCCAGATCTGCCGCTGCCCGAATTCGCCAAGCATCTCCCATCCGTGCCCGATCGAGATGCGCTGGGCGCGGGTGGGATAAGCTGCAGCCAGGCTCGCGAGCTCGGTCGTGAGCTCGTCGTAGGTATGGTAGGCGCCGAGATCCGGAGGATGCGTCGCCATGGCCGGTCCGCCGCCGATGAACGCGGTCAGTAAAGCGAAGGGCAACAACAATCCGTTGCGTGCCATGGTCGTTCGTCCGTGTCGCTGCGACGGCGCGAGCCTTGCTGGTCGACCGGCGCGCCCTATGGCTGCCGGACCGATGGCGGCGGAGAGATGTCCACCTTGAGCCCTTGTCGGCGCAATGTTTCGATCTGAGAGTCGAAAGCTCGCCCCGTAACAATCCCTTCGTGAATCTCGAAGATGTCGATGCCGGCCCCGACTACCAGGGCGACCGAGCCGCGGTCCGGTGCCGCAATCCGCACGAAGCGTGGAGTGAGATCACTCTCCTGAATGAGGCGATAATCGATCTGCTGGCGCTTCATCGCGTCGAGCTGTCGCTCGATCGCCTGGACGACGATGTAATCGGGCTCGCGTAGGATGAGTTCGGCCCCGATCGCCCGGATGCGGGCGATCATGTCCTCGCTTGGTTTGTCGACGCGGACGACTTTCTGGATGAAGTCGGCCGGCTCCACGACCTGGGGCTCGTAGCCGACGTTGCGGAGCTCCGCCAGCCGCCCGGTATCGAGCTGCAGGAAAAGAAATGGGGGATCATGGCGCAGCACGCTGGCGGCAAATCGCTTCAGGAATTCGTCGACCTGGAGGTAGTCGCCGTCGAAACGGACCTTGACGATGATCCCGCTCTGGCCTGCCTGTGGCATTGTTGACGGCGCCTGGCTCAGCGCGCCCGAGGATGCAATCATTTGCACCGCCAGGAGCGTAATGACAGCAAGTCCGCAGCGCACTAGCAACCTGCCGAAACGCGATGTCGACGAAAGCAACCCCGTATTTGCAGGAAAGGTCATGACGCTCCCTTCCTCTTGGGAACACGCGACGCTCCCGCCCTCCCGGCTCCGGCCACACGGCATCAGAGCAGTCCAGGGATTCAACCCAAGAGGATAGATCAATCACGTTAAGATTGCAATCTCGTTGCACCGGCGAGGCGATCACAAGCCATTTCAGGGGAGGCGACGCAAGCGTCAGCGTCACCGGCGACGCACCGAGCGCGCGCCGTCTCATCGTTCAGGTTGCTTGTTTGAGTCGGTTAAGTCTTGCGATTCAGGCAGTGGTTATATGTGACTAGCCGCCAGCTCCACGTTCCGACCGCATGGCCATCGCCAGTGCGACAGGGCATTTCGGTGCGATCGAAGATCGCGCCGTTCCGCTTTGCTTCGCTCACCGCAGCGCCGGCGCGCACGCCTAAACGGAGCTTGATTGGTGCGGTTTGATCGATGTTCGCTAGGCCCCGTAGCAACCAAATCCTGCAGCCGGCTTTTACCCCATATCGGACATTCCTCAGCGTACTGTGAACCAGATCACGCTGGTCTGATCTGCCCGGGGTTTACAATCTATCGGTGCGGCATAGGAGCCGAATCTCGCATTTGACGCTTCTGCTGATGGCCGGAATGGAGGGCTGTCATGGACCAGACGCGCGTAACAAGCGGATACGACGTCGAAGTAGCCATGGGCGGCAGGTACCTGCAGTACCTGCTGCTATTGGCCCTCGAGACCGGAGAACTCCCAACGGAAGCCACATTCACGCCTGACGGCGGGGGCAACCCGATCAAAGTTGAGCTGTTGGTGCCGGAGGATCTCGAGCCGGATCCAAGCTCAAAAATCGCAAAGGGCCGGACCTACGCCCTCGATGATGGTGCTCCCGAGCCGCCTCGATGGTCCACTAACGATCCATTTATGGTGGAGGTCCTGCCGGCTCAGGCGGCAGACGTAAAGGTCACGTTGTTCGTGCGCCTCACGCGCGGCGCGCAAGTGGCGAACGTGGACATGGGTCTGTTCATCGGCATTACGATCGACTCTGAACCGGACACCGACGGGATTGGACTCGGGTCGATTACCCTCAAGCTCGAGCTACTCGATATCGACGGAAACCTGGTCAATGTTGCGGCAAGCCAAACACCCCCCGTGCCGAAATCGGAGCTGCTCGCGAAGCTGCAACCGGTGATTAATCGAGACCTTTCGATGGCCGACCTCGGCACCGGTGGCCGGATCGCGTTGATTCATTTTAAAAAGCTGGCGGCGGATGCGCAGCGGCATGTCGAGGCAGCGCTGGGGCTTTACATCAATCTGATCCTTCGCGCCGGTCCGCAAGAGGACAACGTCCTCGGGCCGCACGGCCAGCTTGCCCTCGCTCAGAACATACTCGAACCGGGCGCCGACGTAACCTTCGCGACGAGGGCCGGCATCTACGGCGACTTCGCGACCGACGCCTATCACCGGATGGCGCGGCGGAAGGGGTCTGGATACCACCACCCGGTCATGAAGAACGAAGAAAAGGTCTTCGACGTCGTCATGATTGATGCCGGGCCCGAGGAGATCTTGGGTGGTGAGCAGAGGCTGAGAGTGTCGGTCGAGGGCGAATACGAGCTCAGCTACCTGCCCGACCCCAATTTCACAGTGCACATATACGTCCTCGAAGATGTCGACGCGGACGGAATAATGTCCTGGGCTTCGGATGCCGATGTTGAGGCGAGCGTCCTCGCTGACATAATCATCGGCGTAATCGCACTCGCTACCGTTCCAATATTAGGCCCCTATTCGCTGCTGGTTTTGTTTGCGCTAGAGGAAGCGAAATACATCACTCAGGCTGCGCTTGCGGAATGGGTCGTCGAGGAGAGGACGGACAAGAAGGTTGACGCAGCCCTTCTCGACGTCGCCCCCAATCGCTTCACGATCGTCAGCCGGCGATGGGATCCCTTCTTCACGACCAGACACCAGATCGGGCTGCGGCCAGGCGCCACGCTGATCACCGAACAGGGTTTGGCATTATGGGGAACGGCAGCGCTAGCGCGCGCCGTTGACCCTGCTAAGTCAATCGTCATCCGCGAAGCAGTGCGCGACCCAGAGGGCAAAGCCACGGATCTTATTTACCGAGTGCAGGGACTAGCGGGCTCCAAATATCTCGAGGCCGTTGCACCGGGCATGCACCGCGGTCCCTCTACTCAACCCGATCCCAACACAGACCCGGAATTATTTCAGCTCGCGGTGGATGATGCCATCGCGCGCATTGAGGCAAAGGAGTTGGACGGAAGCGTGACGTATGAGGTCCAGGCGGTCGAATATATCGGAAACGAGGTCGCGAACATGCTTGTGCTTAGCACTCGTGAGATCAACGAGCAGCACAACCGCCTAATTGGCGAGGTCAGAGCGACGGCCGAAGCTGCAGCCGAGGCACAGGACCCGATCATCCGGAGCGAGGTCCTCGACGAATTCGCTGCGCAGGGAATCATCCCGACCGACGAGCAGGTGGAGGCGGCGGTCGTGGCCCGGAAGCAAAAGATCGTTGCAGTTGCCATTGCCAACTACGAGACGAACTTCTTGGAGGGTGACTTGAAGGTGGCGAAACTAGCCGCTGCTTCATTCGAGCTGTCGCCGCACGAATTTGGTCGGCTGCAGATAGCGGGCCTACTGAAGATCGCCAAATACCAACTCGTCAAAATCAAGGAGGACGAGGACGCGGGACGATACTACTATCGTGACCGCTATGTCCGGGAGGAGGAGCCTACAACTGCAGCGAGGCTCGCGGACAACCTGCCTAACAAGCCTAGGTACCGGAACACGTCGACCGGACGGGTGTTTGCCGGAGCTGATCTGTGAACCGGGCCAACCAGGCCTCATTAATGATCGAGGGCGACTTCGCTCGTTCCTTCTGTAACGCGTGATATCGTCCCTCCGTTGCGTGGACATGGCCCCCGCGGGAGGTCGCATCGCAACCCACATCAGACGGCGAGAATTCGTTGTGACGCTTGGCAGCAAGGCTGCCGCGTGGCCGCTCGCCGTTCGGGCGCAGCAGCCGGGCTAACATTTCCCATGGCGTGGGGCACGCCATTGCATGGCTAGACCGATGTCAACCATCAGTCCGCAAACATGAGAAGGGAAGCCCATGCCAATAGTCGCAACCTTTACTCTTCAAAACCTGCACTGCAACCGCGAGAGCGGTGTGGGCTCATCGTGCGTGGCTTGACGACAATACAATCAGAGGACCCCGTGCGCACGATCCGCATACTAACGGGACACCGGGACGTGATCGCGTCGGGTATGAGAGCAGGCGAGACTGCGGCGATTTCCTTTCCGTTCAAGACTCTCACGCAGAAGTGAGAAATAACGGCGCCCCCTTTCCGAGACGAGCGCTGCTGCTCGTCGTGGCACTGTTTGGCGCGAGAGATACGCCCGACCGCGCAATCCGGCGTGGAAGTGAAGCGATGCGAGCGAGTGGACAAGCAGCTCGACCATAATTGGCCCTTTCGTGAGTTGCATGTGCACCATCGCAAGCCGGTGGCGACCGCGATGGCACTCGAACCGGCAAATCTTCAGGTGGTCTGCCCCGAGTGCCATAACATCATCGAGCCGCGCACGGGTTCGCGCCGTAAGTTAGGCTGCGATGAACTCGGACCACCCGTGGAACAATGGGTCGGGCGCATCCAACGCGAGCATCAGCCACAACGGCGCGACCGCCGACATCGTCACCCGTGGGTGAAATCGTCTCGATCTAGGGGCGATCCACAATAAGCACTACATCAACAAAACCACTGTACGCGTCATCGAAAGTCCCGGAACTATCGCGCAGTGAGAAATTGACTCCTACCCTAACCTCGGGGCCTTCGGTGCCATTCTGTATTTGCGTACCAACATCGATCTCTTCTCGAAGCAAATGGTGGTCGCTCTTCGTGTAACCAATACTGAAACCATTTATCGCGGCCACTGCACTCCGCGGGAGTGTAGAGAATCCGACGGTTAGGGCTTGGTTTTGGGGACCGCCTGTTTTCGAGGGGAACGTAAATCGCGGAAGAGCCCGTAACTCGATAGCCATGGTTCCCTCCTTATAGCTAGAAGTTCCGTCCTGCCGGTGCGGCTTCTTCCGTTAGATACCGCAGTCGCGTGTTGCGATCGGTGAAGCAGTTCACACATTGCGAAAAATTGGCCTCTTGTCTGAGCTCGAAGATCTCCTGCCGCCAAGGCTCCGGGAAAGCCGCCGTGCGTCAGTGATCCGAGATGGCCATGAGCCCAGGGAGGACAACAACATGGATCAAGATTCAACCATGAGACAGATATCGTCAAATTATGTGGCCGAGGATTCCGCGGCATGGAGGTGGATTGTCGGCACATGGATGGTGATGCGGGTGAGTGAGAATGTTTTCGACGATTCATGCGAGACGGTTAAATAAGTGATCACCGACATACGGAAAAGATTCTAACCCCTTGTTGAACGCAGTGGTGCGGAGGAGGGCGGATCCTGTCTTGTCATCGCATATCCTTTGGGTCGCGAGAGGCCGCATACCGTGGCCGTAGCTTTCGATCGTGGCTTTGTGAACTATGATTGATTTGCCGCGCACAAAAGCTGAATGTTCACAGGGTGCTTTGCAGACGAGTAGGGAGGAGGGACTGTCCTCCGACATGACAGGCCTAGCCGATGCCAGCGATATGCGTACATATCGAGCCGCGTGCAAAGCTCGCTGGGAAATGCCAGCATGCGCTTGTTCAAGACTTCGCAGGAATCCCGCAATTTCGGTTTCTTTCAATTCGTGTCATTTCGCGTGCGCGCAACAATCAGGTCGCGTTCCGATCAAAGCGGAGCCCAAATGGCAGGCGCGACCGCTGGATCGGTCGAAAATGACCCATGGCGGACCTCGCTCGTCATGCACGTGGCTTACCCCGACGCCTTCGCGTCCGGTCGCCGAGCGATCAGAACAGCGACGAGACATTCCAGCACTGTTTCTCGCCTTTGGTTGCGCAAGATGATGCGGAGGCGAAGAATTCCTCTGTCGGCTTTGGACTTCGACTCGCGCTTTTCTAGAACTATCAATTCGAGATCGAGTTCATCGCTCGGGTGTACCGGATTTGGCATCCGCAGTTCATCCCAGCCCAGTCCCCCAAGAAAGTGGAGGCGTGGCTGAAGCTGAGAGGTCAGCAAAATATAAATTGAGAAAATAAGGGGACCGCTGGCTGTCAGGCCCCCGAAAATCGAATGGGCTGCAGCCTCCTCATCTATTTTTTCGAGCACCGGATCGTACTGTTGAGCGAACCGAATGATTTCGCTCTTCGTGACGCTATGAGGTCCGGCTGTATACCTGTTGCCGACTTCTACGTCTTCAAAACATAAGCCGCCCATCAGACCGCTCCCAGCACGCTCACTGGTGGCGGCAATTCTTCAGTAAATCGCCAGCTCTGTCGACGGAAATGTTCGAAACGAAGACACCCGCATAGCGGAGCGGCTGGCAAAGGCCGCCCATTTGCGGTGAATGCGCCCGCTTCTGGCCCATCGCTTCACTTAGTGCGATCCGGCGGCATGTCCGGAATTTGGGGTACACCGGGGGTTACTGGCAGAGAGCTGAGCCGACGCGATTGACCCAAGCGGTCTTGCTGCGCAGTGGCTTAACGCAACCGTGTTTGTTATGCTGCCCTTACAAGAGGTCGTGCCTGTAGTAAGTGGGGAAAAGTAATGACACGAACAGTCAAACTCGCATCCCTCGCAATTGATACTGATGGCTCCCAATCAGGCCTTGGCTGGCCCGTCGGAAGATGCAAACGCTGCAGTGGACCGTTGGTCAGCTGCGTATGGCGCCAATGAGCCAGAAACTATTGCTAAGACCTATTGTCCGACCGCAGTCCTTCTCGGAACTGTTAGTCCGGTCATCTCCGAAGGGACGCAAGCGATAATAAACTACTTCACACCCATAAAACGGAGTGGCAACACGAATGCGATCGAAGAGCGACGCACGATAATAATTAACGACAGCGCCGCCGTGGTCACCGGCTTCTACACGTTCACTCGCATGGTGGATGGCAAGCCAGTACCGGGTCCGTCGCGCTTCACGATGCTCGTCACCAAGCAAGGAAATGAGTGGTGCACCGCACATCACCATTCCTCGCCTCACGTTCTTCCGAAGAACTAAAGCAATTTGGTTGCGCCGTCACCCGATGACGACCCTCTCGTCTCGGCATACACTTGTCTGATTGTGGCCCTTCAGCGAAGTGGCGGTACGCCTCGTTGAGGTCCGTTCAATGGGGCATGGCGGACTGGATTTGCTCAGGTTGAGCTTTTCGCATTTTACCCTCAGCAGACATCCGACGGGGCGAGAGGCAAGGCGGGCGGTCGCAGCCATCTATCGAGAAAGTACACCGGCAACATTCCGAACAAGTGAATTGCTGTCCCGACCAGGAGAGGAAGAGCGCCGTAGGTGAGCCCAGCGACAAAGGTGATTGGAGCGAGGGTAAACGTGAGCAAAGAGATTATGGTCAGAAGCGTTAGAAAGATGCGGATAGGGGCTCCGACGAAGTAGCAGGCGAGCATCCATTGATCAATTGCATTGCGCTTCCGTGTCACGCTCATTGCCTGGCCGAAAGCGAGGAAGAATGCGATGATTGGAGTCAGTGCCGGAATCAACCCCAGCGCGCCGATAAAAACTTGCACCGGGCCGGGATATAGTGGCCGCATCGTCACCACAGCCAGATATGCCACCGTCGTGGTCCAGATCGTCAGGTAGGTGACAATGACTGTCTTCGTTCGAACGTTCATGACCTGTCCGTTCATGCGCGTAGAGTACGGAGCATTCACATTGCAAGCATTGCTCAAAGAAAGTGAGGCATTCCGATATCAGAAGCGTCCTAACACCAACTCAACAGCGAAATTTTCATCAAATTAGAAATTTCAGCTTGTGGCCCATCGCTTCACTTGGTGCGATGCAGCGGCATGTCCGGAATTAAGGGTGGACCGGAAGCGACCGGCAGAAGTCTAAACCGACGCGATTGACCCGAAGCTGACATTTGTCTCGATGTCGGCTCGTTAAGGCGCAAATGCCTGCTCAGACATCCTGAGTCGAGCAGACGCAACGGAGAAGCGGCCCGCTTAATCAGGTTTACGGACCGGAGAGCGCCGGGCCTCGCTCAGTCGCACCAGATTGCTGCCGGGAGGCTGCCTGGCTTCGGCAATCAGCCGCGCGACGGTCCGGCTCAGCTCCGAAAGATCGAAGGGCTTGCGTAGGATAGGAAAATCCGAGTGGCTGCCCGATGGACTGAAGCCGGTTACCAGCAAGACGGGAAGTCCCGGCTTGCGCGCGCGGATCGCGTTGGCCAGCGCCGCCCCGTCCATGCCGCCCGGCATCACGATATCGCTCAGCACGAGATCGAAATCCTTTTGCACGAGCACCTCCAGCGCGGCGGGGGCGCCCGACACCGCGTAAGTCTCATAACCAAGCTGTTCGAGCATCGAGATGCAGACCGACAGCACCTCGGGATTATCCTCGACGACCAGCACCGTCCCGCCGGCTGAACTCTCTTCCTGGCTCTCGTGAGCCACGGCATGCGGCATCCCATCGGATCGCGGCAGATAGATTGTGACCGTCGTCCCACGGCCCACTTGGCTTTCGATGTGCACCGTACCGCCAGACTGATGCGCAAATCCGTGCACCTGGGACAGACCAAGCCCGCTTCCCTTGCCAACTTCCTTGGTCGTGAAAAACGGATCAAAAATCTTCGGCAGCACGTCCGGGGCAATGCCCGAGCCGGTATCCATAAGGCGGACCGCGACGAACTCGCCCGCGATCCTAGCGTCGGTCTCAGAGCCGATGAGGGTCACATTGTCTGCGGCAATAAGGAGCGCGCCACCAGCCGGCATTGCATCGCGCGCATTCAGCGTGACGTTGACCAGTGCCAGCTCCAGCTCGCTTTGATCGACATTGACCGGCCAAAGGTCGGCCGCGATAGCGAAATTCAATCGCACCGCAGAACCCGCTGAACTTTCGAGCATCGTGCGGCAGGCGTTGACGCTTTCGGCAATCTGAAGAATCTTCGGATTGAGCGTCTGCCGGCGAGAGAAAGTGAGAAGCTGACGCGTCAGGGCCGCTCCGCGCTCCGCCGCGTAAGAAATGGCGTTGGCTGCCCGCGCAAGCTTGGTGTCGTGGGCCACAGCTTTTTGAAGCGTACGGATATGCCCGCTCACCACCATCAGAAGATTGTTGAAGTCGTGCGCCACACCGCCCGTCAGTTGTCCCAAGGCATCCATGCGCTGGGCATGAGCACGCTGCCGCTGCGCTTCCTGCAGTTCGAGCTGCGCGTTCCGGCGCTCGGTGATGTCGCGCGTGATTTTGGCAAACCCGATCAGCTCGCCGGCCTCGTCATGGATCGCATCAATGACTGCATTGGCCCAGAAGACCGATCCATCTTTGCGCAGGCGCCAGCCTTCCGCCTCGAAGCGGCCTTCCCGTGAGGCCGTATAAAGAGCGCGCGCCGGCGCTCCCGCAGAACGCTCGGCCTCGGTATAGAAGCGCGAGAAATGAAGGCCGATGATTTCATCGGCGGTGTAGCCTTTGATCCGTTGCGCGCCCGCATTCCAGCTTGCAACGTTTCCGTTCGGATCCAGCATGAAGATCGCGTAGTCCGTCACGCCCGTAATGAGAAGGCGAAATTGACGCTCGCTTTCGCGCAGGGCCTCCAGCGCAACGCGGCGCTCGGTGATATCGCGTGTCACCTTGGCAAAACCGACGATTCTACCGGTGTCGTCGCGGATGGCGTCCACCACGACCGATGCCCAGAAGCGGCTGCCATCCTTGCGCACGCGCCACCCCTCGGCTTCATAGCGGCCTTCGCGCGCAGCCGTCTCCAGCACGTCAATAGGCAAGCCCGAGTTCCGGTCTTCCTTGGTATAGAATTTTGAGAAATGCTGGCCGATGATCTCTTCGGCGGAATAGCCCTTGAGGCGCTCGGCTCCCTTATTCCAGTTGGTGATCATCCCACTGGGGTCCAGCATGTAGATCGCATAGTCGATCACGCCCTCGACCAGAATCCGAAAGCGCCGCTCGGATTCCAGAATGGCGTGCTGCGCCTGCACGCGCTCGGTGATGTCGCGCGTGACTTTGGCAAAACCAACCAAGGCCCCCTGATCGTCGCGCACCGGCTGGCAGATTGCGTTGGCACAAAAGCGACTGCCGTCCTTGCGAACGCGCCAGCCTTCCGCTTCGTGCCGGCCATTAGTGCGGGCCTGCTCGAGGATTTTTTCCGGCAGGCCGCTGGCCCGATCCTCCGGCGTGAAGAACCTTGAAAAATGTTGGCCTATGATCTCGACGGCCTGGTAGCCCTTGACTCGCTCGGCACCGGCATTCCAGGTCGTGATGAACCCCTCCGGATCGAGCATGTAAATGGCGTAGTCGGCGACGGCATCAAGCAGCAGTTCGAGCCGCCTGTTTTCCATTGAAGAGCCTTGCGGGGCCGTTATATTCACAGACGCCGCCCTCTCGCGCGTACCCGACTGACGCGTTGAAAAAGCGCCAGTTCCGCTTTTACAATAAATGAATCATCATGAACATCCGTTCCGAACTTCTCCTCTCCGATCTTCCTCCCGGCCATCTTGCTGCGACGGCCCGTTACCGCTTTGTTCCGGATGAGGGGCCCAGTGACCCTGCCCACCGGTTGCCGTGGTCCGGCCAGTCGACCGCCGGCCGCGAGGATCTGCCTTACAAGGTGGAACTCTGGGACGAGAGCCGGACTAGGGTCGAGCAGGTGCTGGCCGTCACCGCCAATGGCAGCATCGGATACGCCGCCTACTATGCTGCAACGCGGGAATACCCTGACCGTTACGTCACCTTGCGTCACAAGAATAGCATTGTATCCCGCTCCAACCCTCCGCAGCATTGAAAAGCCTGCGGCACGGTCCGCTCGAACAATGAGGCAGAGCAAGGATAAAGCAGCGAAGAATGAGGGGACTTCCGCGCCAACGGAAGAGCTCCCTTTTCGCGTGGAGTTGTGGCACGACGGCGGCCACGATGCCGTCGAACGCATCCTTGCCCGCGCCGCCAATGCTCAGCTCGCCCGTGCGATCTTCAAGGCGGCGCAGGGTGACCATCCGCAGCGCCGTATCACCTTGCGCCGGGATAACCGCATCATTGCGGATTCTGCAAAGTGAGGCCGATTGCGAGGGCTTTCGAAGGGTCTCTAGAGGCGCGCTGGCCCACGCATCCGCGCACGCTCACTCCTGGACTATCCGCGTAGCAGGCCCGCTTCTGGCCCCTTTAAGACATGCCCGCCTATCCTGAGAATGTCTGTTCACGCGGGTATACCGGAATTCGCCGTGGTCCGGTCAAACCGACGCGAATGACCCATAGCTGAAGCGGGCAACTGATAGGAACCAACAAGGTAATCCGCGATTTGCCGTCGCATCGACCCAGGAAGGAGCGTGGTGCATGGCATTGAAATATCCGAAATTTGACCGGAGAGGGTTTGTTGGCCTAGTCGGATCGGGAGCAGCCGTTCTTTCCTGTTTCTGCGGTCGCTCTGTCCACGCTCAGCAACCTTCCGAAAAAGGAGGCGCAATTCCCGGTGCAGAGAAATCCACCAAGAGCACGATGCTTGGCATGGGTGCCGATATGCTCCAAAGGCACAGCCCTATCAATTCAATTAATATGTATCTGAATGGTTTTCACTTCTACGCGGACGATATGGGACGGCAGATCGAAGCGCACCATTATTGCACTCACATCAACGAGGAGTTCTTTCAGTGCGTCATTTATGATGGAAACAAGTCAGACTCTCGGCTTATCGGTATCGAATACATCGTTTCAGAACGCATTTTCAAAACGTTGCCGGACGACGAGAAAGCTCTCTGGCACAGCCATCGCCATGAGACGACGGCGGGAGAGCTTACGATGCCCGGCATTCCTCAAACAGTTGAGCACACTGCAATAGCAATGCTCGTCAACACGTATGGAAAGACTTGGCACACGTGGCAAATTGATAGGGATTCCGCACTTCCAATTGGCATTCCGCAGCTCATGATGGGGTTCACGGCTGACGGTCAAATCAAGCCAGAATTGATACAGAGCCGCGATAAGGAGCTGAGTGTCAGCACGGCTGACATTCGCAGGTCACGCGAAGACTTAGCAAAATCTGCAACTCAGCCAGACCCCGGAGCAGACGGATGGAAGGACGGGAAGGCTCACCAGCTAACGCTCACAGAAGTGCCTTTGAGAAACAAACGATAAGGAAGTACGCGCGAGAACGGCTTTTTCATCTCCTGTCGCATCATTTCGCGTGAGCGAACAATCAGGTCGCTGTCGCGCGTGCCGTCGGCAAGATGCATGGTCTGCTAGCCGACTACTCGCCTCCATCAGAGTGAATGCGTGGCTTAGATCGGTCTGGTGCGTAACTGTCCCTGGAAATGGTATTTTCCAAGCGGCACGCCCCGCGTGCGCAGGATGTTGTACGCGGTCACAGCATGGAAATAGAAGTTGGGTAGTGAGTACGAGAGGAGGAAAGTCTCTGGCGTGAGGGCCAATGTCCGCGGGACCCAGCCCGAAGTTGTGGGATTGTCCACGTCGAGCGGCTGATAGATTTCGATATCCAGATTCTTGCCGGACCAACTATTGACCTCATCGGGAGAGAACGCTTCCAGCGCCACTATTGCGTGGCCGGCCATCTTTTGTAGATCGGCAAACGGCATCGCGCCGACCAGGGGCGGTGGGGCGAACACGCCGGTCTTCACAGCCTCCATCCCCCATACTGCATGATGCGTCAGGGCTTCGATCTGGAAGTGAAAAGGTGCCATGTCGGGGAAGAGACGGGCCTTCACAACTTCTTCCAGGCCGGCCCCGGTCTCGGCGCAATGTTTGGTCGTGCGGTCGAGAAAGCCTCCGACGGCCCTTGCCGTCTGCAGGAAGGTCGGAACGCTGAGGTCGTAGAGTGATGTCGCAAGCCGTGCCATGGTGAAATTGTATCATAGAGCGGACAACTTAACACCAGCTGCTGGCTCTCGCGCCGATGCACCCTCTTGGCCCTAAGCCGACCAACTTCATCGCCTAGGGCTGGTCTGGTATTGAGGGCAGTCCGGACTTCGCGTCAGCGATCCTTGGACCGCCGCTTGAGCGTAATGCGGACATCACTATGGACATGGCGATGTTTGTATTGAGTACACGCCTAATGTCTAACCGCGGTTAACTGGATAATCTTCGACGGCGCGCCAATGAAGTTAGCCCAGTCGTTCATGAGCGTCCGCCGTTTCTCAAGTGTAGCGCCGCGCTGGTACGCAGCGGTCGTTTCGTTTTTGTATTTGTGCGCCAGAGCCGCCTCGCGCACGCCATCCGGGTAGTCTGTGCATTCTTCGGCCCAGGTCGCGAACGTCGCGCGGAAGCCGTGCACGGTAACGTGCCCGTAGCCCATACGATCGAGGACAGCGAGCATCGCGTTCTCGGAAAACTCCTGGCCGTCCGGGTTGGTGAAGATCAGGTCGCTCTGTTGGCCTTTGCTGAGTTGGTCAAGCACATCGAGCGCCGGCTGAGCGAGCGGGACGCAGCGGTCCTGGTCCATCTTCATCCGCACGCCGGGGATCCGCCACACCGGACCCGTTGAAAAGGTCCGATCGATCTCGGTCCATTTAGCGCCGACGATTTCGTTGGTGCGGCACACGGTGAAGATGAGAAAGCGCAGCGCCAGCGCGGCGCGGCCCTCGGCCATGCAGAGATCGCTCATAAACTGCGCCGCATAGGGCAGGGCAGGATGGTGACGAATGACGCGCTTGGGCCGCTTCGGAAGCTTCTCGCGGAGCTGCTTTGTCAGCTCGGCTGGATTGCGGAAATCGGGATCGTCGATATTCGCGTTCTTGGCGATGATTGTCTCGATGCGGCCTCGCACCCGGTTTCGCGGTCTCGCGCTTGGTCAGCCAGATGGGCTCGAGCAATTCGTGGATGTGGCTCGGCCTGATCTCCGCGATCGTCAGCTTTCCAATGGTGGGGTAGGCGTAGCGCTTAAGCGAGGCGGGCCATTGGTCGCGGTGCTTCTCGCTCCAGGTCGACACTGCGCGCGTATATAGGCCTCGGCGCATTCCTCGAACGTCGGTGCTGCGCGCCGCGCCTCTACCGCCTTGGCCTCCTGCCGCGTCTCGCGGCGCTCCTGCACGATGTCCACGCCGGCAGTGCTGCGATCACCCTTCACGCGTAGGCGGGCCGCGTCGCGGGCGAGTCGCGCGTTTTTGAGGGATACGTCTTAAAGGAACCCAGGCCGTGCCAACGCTCTTTGCCGTCCTTCCAATAACGATAAGACCAACTCTTCGCCGCGGGTCCTGTGACGATCAGGTAGAGACCGTCACCGTCGGCATACTTGCCCGGCTTCGTTTCGCGTTCGACATCCAGCGGCTTCAGGCGTCCAGCAATGTGTTCCTCCAATCAAAACCGTCCTCCGAACCTACGGGCCCAAGCTACGGTTTGCGCTCTCATTGTGAGGAACGACGGCGAACGAAGGAAGATAGCTTGCCGACGAAAGCGCTGAATTTACTGGGGATTCCGAACAGTGGAGAACAACGGAGAACACTGTAATGGCGGAAAGGGGTGTCCTGTCAATCCCATTGAAATTGCTCCCAGACTTTGCTCCGTCAACTCAAAAGCCACGGTCTGAGCCCCGGGGCAGAGTGGGGGCAGAGCCACGCTGCGCTTTGGCCTGTGAACGTCCGGTTCATGTTTCCGGACGATGCGTGACAGGGAACGCTGCTGCTGAGCTGTCAATTGCGGGTGAACCACGACAAGGATTCTAGCGGCGCGCAGATCTCGCACATCCGCGGAAATGGAAAGGTCTCACCTTCAAGGTGGTGCTGACCATGATTGTTACCGGCTTCTGCGGCGCTGTCTGGCTCGGTGTCAAAACCGTTCTCGGCAAATAATTTCGGGCCATCTCTCCAAACGTAGCGATCGCATCAGTTTGCAGGTGCCGGAGCTGCCGCTCTTAACGAAAGAGGAAGGGGCGCGGCGGATTGCACTTGAAAGGCTCAATATCACATCGAAGCGGGCATGCAGGAGGCTCACACTTGCTCTCGTCGCGTTTAACATCTCGGATGATGCCCAGACCTGTCCGGGCACATCGCCATTCCCTGCACACGTTTGCTGTTTCACCAAACTGAGTGACGCACTTACCAGACTGTTTAGCGCAGCGGGGCGTCCACCCGGACGGGCACCATGGCACCTCGAACCAGAGGCTGCCTTCGAAATTTTTAAGCGGGAGAACCGTCCAACAATGACTGGGTGGTCTAGCAATGAAGTCCGGTCGGACCTGCGCCTGCGCTGGTGAACTAGTGAAACTCGTGCCAGTCAGAATCAATAGCAGTGATGCCGCCAGAACGGGAGCGAAATTCATCGCGTCCTCTTTCTCTTTTGCCGTTGCAACTTCAGCGACCAGCAAAAAGGCAGAGTAGCTGCCTTGCTAGTTCGCGTAATCGCCTCTCCACCAAATTCGTCCGTAGGCGCGGCCCCGATCAAACCAAAATACCGATGGTAACGATGCGACGGCTGGTACCGCTTCGATCATGGCGCTGCCCTTGCAGGGCCGCCGGGCACGTTGCTCCCCCCAGCGCTGCCCGGCGGATCCTCGATCCGAACGGTAGCTCCAATCGTACCCGTTGCGCGTGAACAGCCGAACGCGCTTGCCTTCACGTTGAAATGAGCCGATAGCCGTCGTGCTTGATCTCGTGGAGCCATTCCGGCCGGCTAGGAACCTTGGTCCCGCGTCGGAATGCAAGGGTTGAACGCAGACGCACGCATACGGGATAAATAGGCAATCCTGCGAGTCGGATTCAGACTAGCCGAAGCGTCAACTGGCGCCGGTCCGGCCCCTCATGCCTCTCCACAAAATCAGAGATCGAAACGGGTATCTCGCGCATCTGCAGATCGCAGCGCCGGCGCAATTCGCGAGCGACGTCTTCGGAAACGTCTTGCGACCATCGCTCGGCGGTGTTGAAGGCGATCACGCGGATCGGGTTGGTGTATTGGCCAGTCAGAAGATCTTGGATGACCGTTTCAAGGTCCGTCGCGTCGTAATCGGCTTCCGTCCAGGCGCGGCCTAATCGACCGAAATCATCTGCCACCAGGTAGACCGTCTGATCTTCGTCGTTCGGGACAATCGATGGCGTCCAATTGGACCTACGCATTTGAGAACTCCACGCCACATGGAAAGCGGCTCAAACGGGCTTTTGCGAAATCGTTCCGGCAGAGCCCGTCGCTCAGGAACTTTGGTGCATCATGATGCGTTACGCCTTGCAAGCGGAGGTATTGCACTGGGAAAACTCGGAAGTCGGCAGCTGCGGTGAAGAAGGCGTAAAGTGATGCGTCACGCGAGTAATCCAGCATTTCGATAAGTCATAACTTGTGATCGCCATCTAGCCCGATTGATAGATGGCTGACATAGAGCGGCTGCTTTAGTATTCGGTTCATTGCGTAGCTGGAGGGCATTGTAAATGGGACAGAAGGTCCGAATAGCCAAAGCCAAAGCAATATTGCGCAGCCAAACTCTTTCCAAACAGTTCGCCGAAATACAGAAACTCAAAGAGCAGATCCGGCTCGCCGAAGCAGCAGCGAAGTCAGCTCGGCGAAGGCCCAGGCTGACGGCTTGATCCCGATCTGCCGTTCACTGCCGCTGCCGCTCGGATCGCGAGTGCGAGGCCAGGGCGGATGGCCGGCCTGCAGAAGAGTGCTACATGCGGCGCGACTGGGCTAGGCGGAGGCTACGATGAACATAGGATTCAGAGACATGTTTACTGCCATCGTCGAGAACCGGGAGACAGCTTGTAGACCGCATGGCAAGCTTGTGCCTATGCGGTTGGCGACCGTCGCTTTCTTGCTATTGGCCTGCCTGTTTCATCAGGCTGTGCCATCGATCGCGCGAACGAATGCGCCTGAAGCTGCACCACAGGTGCAGCCCTATCCAATGCAGCCCATGCTTCGACTGGCACAAGCCAAGCGCTCTCCTAACCCAAACACGGTTGGGATCGTGACGGGCCGCCCAAACGGGACTGATTTCGCAATCGCTCAGGAGATTTCGACGGTTCTCGCGAACGGACAGGAGACTGGTCCGAGAGGGGAGGTGGCATTGCGGATTGTGCCGATGATCGGCAAGGGCGGCATTCAGAACGTTCGTGACGTGCTAACCCTACCGGGCGCCGACATGGGCATTGCGCCCAAAATTTTGCTCGACCGCCTGCGCGCCAGCAAGGAGTTGGGCGATATCTCGAAGAGCTTGGTCTACATCGCCCCGCTGTTCCATGAAGAACTCCACATCCTTGCGCGCCCAGAGATCCGCAACCTTGCCGATCTCGCTGGAAGACGTGTCAACCTTGGTGAGGAGGATAGCGGCACGGAAATCCTGGCGCGGGACATCCTCAGTCGACTGGGCCTGAAAGTGACCGAAGTTAATGTTGATCAGAATGCAGCTGCGGAAGGCATGCGGAACGGCGACATCGCGGCCACCGTGTTCATCACGGGCAAACCCGCCCGTTGGCTCGAACGATACGCGCGCGAGGACGGCTTCCATCTCATTCCGGTGCCATACACATCATCCTTGGAAGAGGACTATCTGCCGGCGACTTTCACCCACCAGGATTACCCGAACCTGATCCCTGACGAGCGCATCGCCACGCTTGCGGTTGGTTCGGTCCTCATTGCTTCCAACTCGCCTCGGACAAGTGAGCGCTACCAACGCCTGGAGACGTTCGTGAACGCGTTCTTTTCGCGTATTTCAGAGTTCGAGAGTCCAGCGCGGCACCCGAAATGGAAAGAGATCAATGTTGCGGCAGTGTTGCCCGGCTGGAGCCGCTTCGCTCCCGCGGAACGCTGGCTGAAGCAGCGCCGATTAGGGGCACCCGATGCCGACGCGCGGGCGGAGTTTGAGCGGTACCTGGATCAGTCGGGCAACGTTCCGTCCGCCACCGAGCGCGAACGCTTGTTTCAGGGTTTCCTACGCTGGTGGCGGGAGGGGAAAGGCCGCTGATCGATCTCACATCCGCTACAGGGCAGTCTTCGAGCAGCAATGGAAGGGTCATGACAATGATAATGCGTGCTTGTTCCATCGGCTTTCTTGCCATCCTCGCCATGCCTCTTGCGGCGAGCGCGCAGAGCGAGCGCACAGGATATAAGAAGGTGAGCTCGCTCGTGAACTTTCCGCCCTTCTTCTCTGGTACCGGCGCGCTCTACATTCGGCCCAAAACGCCCCCGGACGGACCGTTCAGTGCGTTCGACCCTAGGGGCAGACTGAGCAGCACGATCTACATGCGCGCGCGCTACATGCACACGCGCAGGCCGAAACGAATGGCGATGCACATAAGCGACAGAAGGAAGAGTGAGCGTATAGGATACAAGAAGGTGAGCTCGCTCGTGAATTTTCCGCCCTTCTTCCCCGGTATTGGCGTGCTTTACGTTCAGCCCGAAAAACTCCCGAACGGACCGTACCGTGCGTTCGACCGCCGGGGTAGACTGAGCAGCACGATCTACATGCTTCCCATCGAGGACCTTGAGAACCGGAAACAGTTCGATCTTGAAGGCCTCGCCGGAAAGGGCGATCACGTAACCTTCTACTTTAATTCCGGTCACCCTGGACTCGATAAGCCCCATTATCACATCCACATTTGGCACGTGAGCAAGAAGGGGGAAGAGCAGGTCGCGAAATAGCAAGTACTGGGATCTTAGGTATTTGCCAGGATCGTGTTGTCCCGCAGAACATTTTTGGTGAAGCGGCTTCGGACTCCGTCAGAAACCGCGAGTGAGTAATCACACCGATCCTCGTTCCCGGATGTGCGCGCGATCTGCGCTCGTTGAGCAGCTTGATCAGATCATCCAGCGACGTGCGGGGAACAACACCCCCATCTCGGCTCGCTGTGTGGCATTCCGCTTCATCAGATCGTCGGCAGCAGCGGCAAGTTGAAATTTGAACAACGTGACGGCAAGCCCGTACTGACGAAGCTGCCCGAACTCGATTTTGTAGACGATAAGACTGGAAGGCCGGTTGGCATCCAGATGCGCATCGGCCGCCGCCAAATCTTTCGTCTGGCAGATGCTGCAATGGACCGCAGCCGGCAGCGGCGCGCGCTTCGGGGGCCTCGTGCACCACACCGACGCTGAGAGGGAATGGCTTACGACCGCAACTCATCAGTTGGCCGCCTCGACAAGGGCCTCCGAGAGGCGCAGCGCGCGGCTGGACGCTTGCTGACATGAAGATGACTGGAAAACCATACTCCCGTTTGGGCATAAATGAGAGCCCAATCCGGAGCGCGTCGCGCCTCGCTATGTCCGAAATTGGCCCAAGCCGACCAACTTCATCGCCTGCGGCCGGGTCTGGTATTGAGGGCAGTCCGGACCTCGCTTCCGCGACCACCGTTTGTGACCCAGAGCGATCATTTCGACACATCCCCATCGCTATAGCCCGCTGACGCGGTATTTGCGCCTGTCCTGAAGGTCTTTCTTGAGGCCTTCGGGACAACGTTCAGCGCCAGCCAGGCAGCAAGCGAGCAGAGCAGACTCATCGCGATCTCGGCCGCCTGACGGCAGAGCGCGACCAAGAGGCCGCGGCAAGGGAGGCGACACAGCGCGAATTGGAGGCGCGCGCCGGCGCCGCCGCAACCGCACGCCCTTTCTCCCAAGAACGGCCGATCGAGGTGATTTTCACAAACCCACCGAGTGTTGTCACACCGAGGACAGTACCGCATCGAATTTCGCCCGGTAGCAAAGGAAAATCAATGTCGGTGCGGTCATTGGCTGAGCTAGGGCGGATCCAAACGGCCACATAGAGAATCGCTGGTGAGGTCTTTGCGGCCAGTGTGCGTCATCGATGAGTTCACCCGTGAGAGTCTAGCTATCCGTGTGGCAAGGAGGCTCAAGGCCACCGACGTCAGAGCTGTTCGTCTGGCGGGGCATTCCTCCGCATATACGTTCCGACAACGGCCCTGAGCTTGTCGCTTAGGCGGTCCGGGATTGGATTGCTTCGGTCGGAGCAAAGACCGCCTACCTCGAACCCGGACGCCCATGGGAGAACGGCTCTTGCGAAAGCTTCGATGGTAAACTGCGTGACGAACTGCTCAACGGGGAGATCTTCTACAAATTCAAGAAGGCCCATATCCCGATTGAAAACTGGCGGCGTCACTACAATACCGTCCGCCCCACTCGTGGTTGGGGATATCAGCCCTCGGCACCAGAAGCACTCGTTTGGCCCGCCGCAATACCGCTGGCGCAAATACAATCCCCGCGCTAACGTTCCAACCGGACTACTCCATGGGGCCGGCAACTTTTTCGCTGAGTTACACTCTGGAGACGTTCCATGCGCACTCTGAACAAGATCACCCGCTTGCTAGTAGCAGCATTTGTAGGCGTCTCTGCGTCAGCCCTGCAGCGGCCAGCCTGGGGCCAGCCTGCGCCAGCCATGCGCGCGGTAGTGTCGGCCGATGCCGCGCCCGAGGCTATGTCACAGTTGTTTGCCAAACTCGGCGCTGGCGAAAGAACAATTTCTGTGCCAGGGGCGGCGTGGCTGCAACTGCAGTTCTCAGAGGTACGCCTCGGCCCCGACGGCGTGCTAACGATCACCGGCGCCTCGGGCGAGTCCCAGCGGTTTTCGCAGGCACAGATCGACGCCTGGGGCGGGTTGACTGCGGTGTTTAACGGATCGGAACTCCGCGTCAGCTTGGTTAAGGGCGCGACGGAGCCTGTCTCGGCCAGCATCAAGGAAATTATCATCGGCCTGCCCGCTGGTGTCCTCAGCCGAGCTGAGGTTGTGGTACCGCGGCCGTTACGCAACCTGCTCGGCCCCGATTTCAAGCGCTTCATTCCCGGTGACCTGCGACGCGAATTGCGGAAAGAAGGCGTGGCGCCGCGCGAGGGCGTCGACACTGAATCGATATGCGGATCGACCGATGACCGGGTCGCCTCGGCCAATCCGCGGGCGGGAAGGATCATGCCGGTAGGCTGCACTGGCTGGCTGATTGAAGGCGGTAATTTATTGAGTGCCGGACACTGCGTCGGCACGACTTTTCAAACCGTCGAATTCAACGTGCCGGCTTCGCTAGCCAACGGCACTACGGTCGCGCCGCCGGTCCGCGACCAGTATCGCATTATCGCTGGTTCGATTGTCAGCCAGGACGGTGGCGTCGGGAATGACTGGGCGGTGTTCCAAGTCTTGCCTAATACTCAGACCGGTCTCATGCCCGCCGCTGCCCAAGGCGCGACCTTCCAATTGTCAAACACAGACAACCCGGCGCAAGTCCGGGTCACCGGTTACGGCGTCGACGGGCCGGCCCCGAACTTCGGTGCGGGTGGTGGAGCGCGCAACGCTCAGAGCCAGACTCAGCAGACCCATGTCGGCACGCTGTCGCAAAACACGGGGGGTGCGACCTCAGGTGTCTTACGGTACGACACCGATACCCAAGGTGGCAACTCCGGCAGCCCGGTGATCGTCGAGGGTGGCAATATCGCGATCGGCATCCACACCAACGCGGGATGCGCTGTTAGCGGTGGAACCAATGCGGGAACTAGTTTTCGCAACGCCGCCCTTTGGACAGCTCTGCCGGGGACCCAAAGTGGGTGGCGCGTTTTCCACTCGACGGGCGACCGACTGCGGAACTTGGATGTCGGGCGCAACGGCGACGGCCGTTTGGAGGTCTTCGGCGTCGCTCCGGACAATACGATCTGGAACACCTGGCAGGTCGCTCCCAGCAACGGCTGGAACGGCAGCTGGAACATGCTTTACTCGTCGGGCGACCAGCTGAGGGATCTTCGCGTGGCGCGCAACCTGGATGGCCGTCTGGAGGTCTTCGGCGTCGCTCCGGACGACACGATCTGGCACACGTGGCAAGTGGCTCCCAGCAACGGCTGGAATGGCAGCTGGGAAATCCTCTACTCGTCAAGCGACCGGTTGCGGAGCTTGGAGGTAGGTCAGAATGCGGACGGCCGTTTGGAGGTCTTCGGCGTCGCTCCGGATAACACGATCTGGAACACATGGCAGGTCGCTCCCAGCAACGGCTGGAACGGCAGCTGGAACATGCTTTACTCGTCGGGCGACCAGCTGAGGGATCTTCGCGTGGCGCGCAACCTGGATGGCCGTCTGGAGGTCTTCGGCGTCGCTCCGGACGACACGATCTGGCACACGTGGCAAGTGGCTCCCAGCAACGGATGGAATGGCAGCTGGGAAATCCTCTACTCGTCAAGCGACCGGCTGCGGAGCTTGGAGGTAGGTCAGAATGCGGACGGCCGTTTGGAGATCTTCGGCGTTGCTCCGGATAACACGATCTGGAACACATGGCAGGTCGCTCCCAGCAACGGCTGGAACGGCAGCTGGAACATCCTTTACTCGTCGGGCGACCAGCTGAGAAGCTTAGATGTCGGGCGCAACGGTGACGGCCGTTTGGAGCTCTTCGGCGTCGCTCCGGACGACACGATCTGGCATACATGGCAGGTCGGTCCCAGCAACGGATGGAACGGTAGCTGGTTGATGTTCTACGTACCGGGCGACCGGCTGCGGAACTTGGATGTGGGCCAGAACGCCGACGGACGTATAGAGGTGTTCGGCATCGCTTCGAACGACACCATTTGGCACACTTGGCAGGTTGCTCCGAGCGATGGCTGGAATCGCTAGCCGTCCTACTCGCTATCGCTTTCTGCGGAGCGACTCGACATCTGATGCCACCTCCTAGCAATTTCGAAGCTTCAAAATGGAGTCGACTATGCGGCGGGGCGCATTTGCTTCAGTGATCGATCCACCGGCTGGCCGACGTGAGAACGGCGAGCCGTGTTCACCCTAAATGATGCGACCGCTGTCGTTCTTCGTCAGCAACTCCGAACGACGGGTCGTCAATCGGCTCGATGATGCAGCCTGGGTTCCGGCGCCGATAGCGCGGCTAACTTTTGTTGTAGCGAGAGACGGCTGTGCGGTGCTGTGATTTTGGCGTGGCCTTTATGGGTGAAGGGCTGGCCTTGAGCTGGGGCTTTTGGAGCTAGGGCGCAACGCATACTCTCACGAAGCGTGTCGAGCGCCGGCTTGCACGTTAGGAACGCAAGTGACGGTGGTGGGTTGAAGCGACATCGCACTCCGTCCCCCGTGCGATACCTGCTCCAAGAAGGGCCTCAGCGCCGCCGCTTGAGGCCCTTCGCGCTTTCAGTGGAATTGAGTGTGAGCGCAACTCAATGCTGGCGGCCTTCATGCCTTCAGGCTGACCACCTGTCTTCTTCGCGGCTGGCCTCGACTTCATTGAGGCGATCTGCGATTTCAACGGCCAAGGCGGGATTCTCCGCATCTGCGATGGGAATGCCGTCCTGCTTCGTTATCTTCTGCCCTTCAACATCCACAGGGAAGTCGTCGGGCTTTAGAGGGCTCTTCGAATCAGAACTCATGTTTTTTCTCCCCGTTAGCGCAACGTGATTGCTGCTCTGTTTAGGCTTCGCGCAACGATTAGTTCCTATAGCGCCACAGAGCTGTCGACGCGCTCGGTGCAACTAGCATTTTGGCAGCTAGCCAAAGATCCGCTTTCAGGTTGAGCATCGCAGTGAGCGACCGTACGATGTGAGATCAACCCATTTCCTCCCCGCCCCCTGGCGCCCAAAGCCAGCGCTCTGCCTAAGATGTTAGTGCCGGGCAACTGCTGAGAATAAACTCTAGTATCGTCAATCATAAAACCGACGACCCGTTCGGATACGCAGCCGCCATTTAGGAACCAAGGCATCGGAAAGGCTATTGCCATGGCGGAAGCGAATCTTTCGAGAAGAGTTTTAAGGGAGTTCAGCCATGAGGCGGATTGCAATTAGCGCTACGCTCCTACTGTTTGCCGTCGCACCCGCAGCCCTGGCACAGACCACCACGCCCGAGGTTTCGACCAGCCCGAGCGCAAAAAGTTCGGGCGCCGGAATACCCGGCACGCCTGGGACGGAGAGCGGTCCTGCAGCGAAATCCGATACTGTTGGCTCCAGCTCTACCCCGAACCAGGTAAATCCGACGGTGCGCCAGCAGGACCCTTCGAATATCCAAGGCATGCCTGGTAACAAGAGCGGACCGCCGGCTAAGCAGCCGTCCCGGCAATGACCGTCTGCGCACGGGCGCCGTACGCGCACGACTTCGAGTAGTTCGATTGGTGCCGAGCATCACTATGCGAAGGGGCCAGTTGAAGGCGCGCTTGACGAGGGTAAGGGCGTCATTGGGTAGCCCGCCGACGTAAGCACGCCAGGTTTTCGCAAACCCACCGCGTATTGTCGCACCTACGGCAGTAGCGCATCAACCTGCACCCTCCGCGACGAAAATGTTCATGCAGTCACCGCGTTCCAGGCGATAATAGCGCGGCTAACTTTTGTTGTAGCGATGATGGTCGTCCGCTGCTGTGATTGGGCGCGCCCCTTTGTGGGTGAAGGGCCTGGCCTCCAAGGGCCTCAGCTCCAGCGCCGGGAGCTGGGGGCTCCGCGAGTCCCCGCTCGATCAATTGCCATTTTGTCCCGAAAATCCCTGTCGTGAGTCGTAGTTCGACCCGACATCAGAATCGATCAATGCTTCAATGTTGGCGTTTTCAGCACGTGTATTTAGTTCGCGATTGGCCCGGCTCGCTAGAGCCGGGCTTTTCGTTGTGTTAGGCGCCGACGGACCTGACAGTACCGGCTGACCAGGTCTGGTCTTAAGGGAAGAGCGGACTTCCCCTTATAGCGGAAGTCGAAGCTGACCGAGCATTCCGCGCCGGTAGATGATGCGCCTCAACACAGGTCCTCCGACTAGGCATGGCGGCATATTGGTAAACCTGGGCTTCGATCTGGCTGCGCAACCCCTTTTGGCGCAGCACAATTGCGCCGCGCTGATCCGGGCCGATCACATGGAAGGAGTTCTTGCCGAACGACAGCAATCGAACTGTTATAGATGGCGTGCTGTCTTTGGCGCCCTTGCCAACCTCAATCGCTGGCGGGGCAGGAGGACGCGCTCGAGACTACGCAGGCGCGGGAGATTCTCGCATATGTGAATCTGATCACATTGGATACCCTTTTGCAGGAGTAAAAACCCTTTGGTGTAATTTCAGGGAAATAGCGCACATTGCGCGCTCAAATGCCCTGGCCTTCGTGGCAATCCCCTCGTGCCCAACTGGGATTTCGGAGGAATCATGCCTTCACACCCCCAATACGATGTCGCAATCGTCGGAGCGAGTATTGCCGGATGCGCGGCGGCGATATTCTTTGGCCGCACCGGCGCCCGCGTCGCGCTGATCGAGCGTGATCGCGATCCCGCGGGTTACAAGAGGCTCTGCACGCACTACATCCAGGCAAGCGCCACCCCGACCTTGGAAAGGCTCGGACTTGCGAGGGCAATCGAAGAAGCCGGTGGCGTGCGAAACGATGCGGAAGTGTTCACGCGATGGGGATGGATCGTTGCACCCTCCGAACAGACGATCCGTCGGCCCGCCTATGGGTACAACATCCGGCGATCCACACTCGACCCGATGCTGCGGAAGACAGCGGCGCAAACAGCCGGTGTCGAATATTTGCCGGGGTTCTCGGCTCGCGAATTGCTGATCAAACAAGGACGAATTTACGGCGTGTCGGCACAAGGAGGAGGCGACGCCAAACTGGATATTGAAGCGAAGCTGGTCGTTGGCGCGGACGGGCGGAATTCGAACGTCGCGGAGCTTGCCGGCTTGGCTGCCAAAGAGACTGCAAACGGTCGCATTTTCTATTTCGCGCACTACCGCAATTTGCAGCTAGCGAGTGGCACACGGTCGCAACTCTGGTTCCTGGAGCCGGACGTCGCTTACACCTTTCCCAACGACGACGGTGTAACGCTTGTGGCTGCCATGCCCGCACGTGCTAAGGCTGCGGAATGGAAGGCGGATCCGGAAGCGGCCATGACGCGCCTGTTTGAGCGCTTGCCGCGCGCGCCGTACCTGCCGCAGGCGCAGCGAGTGACCCCATTCATGGGATGCATCGACTATCCGAACCTTCACCGCAGCGTGTCCAAACCCGGCTTGGCATTGATCGGAGACGCGGCCCTATCGCTCGATCCGTTGTGGGGAATCGGATGCGGCTGGGCGTTGCAGTCCGCCGAGTGGCTGGCGGGCGCCGTCGGCCGTGCATGGACGAGTCCGACGGATCTCGATCGCCGGCTGTCGGCTTATGCAAAACGGCATCGGTCCGAACTGGCTGGACATCAGTTTCTGATCGAGGACTTCTCGACGGGACGCCCATTCAACTTCCTCGAACGCTTAACGTTCTCGGCGGCGGCGCGCGATCCGATGTGCGCCGATACTTTCTCAGCATTCGGAAGTCGTTGTATTGGCGTCCGCCGATTTCTCCGCCCCGACGCGTTGGCTCGCGCGATGTGGGTAAACGCTCGCCACGCGCTCAGCGCTGCAAAGATGCAACCGAGATTGCAATAATACGACACCACGACAGTGGAATCCATCACCGGCTGCAAGCAAACGTTGGCTTGACCTTATTCGGACCGCCGCTCAGGGCGAGTCTGAATTTTAGTCGGCCGCCGGACCGCTGTCGGCATGTCGACGGATTCCACTTGCGGCCTCCCTGACAGAGGGCTTTTTCCTAATTCGCCACTCTGGTATCAGCGGGGTGCGTCAGGCAATGAACATACTGATCCGTATATCGAGATCCCTATCCCAATCGATATATCCGTTCACGAATACGCTCCCGTCCTGCGGCGCAACCGATCGAACGGACATATGGGCAGCTCCGATAAAAGGGAGGTCAAGAAGGCCGGTGGCCGGATTTGGTCGCAGTTCGGTAATGCTCGCCATGACAACGCTGTTATGGTTGCAGGGGATTCTAATCTGCTGAATGAAGTTCCAGCGGGCCCTGATCACCGCAAACCAAGCGGAAGAACGGACAATACCAGGATCATCTGCCGGCTCGAAGCGCTTACCGTCGACGGGTGGCAGTATCCTTATCGTGGAGCTGTTCGAAGGCTCGGACGATCCCTCGTACTTGGTGGCCGTGGTCGTCATTTTGTCCTCCTAGTGCTAACGGCTTCAAGAGGCCTGAGTTCTCGCACCTCTGAAACGCCGTTCTAGTATACTCGCAGAACGCGCAACTACCTGTGGCTTAGTTCACACCCGAATGTGGTCTGGCGATTGCGCACAAGAGCGCGTGGTTTCTGGCGCACCGCGTTCGTGACGCCATGCGTTCTGGCAAGCTGTGTGGGCGTTCGCGTGCTCCGCAAATTTTTGGCGGCATAGGGGGTCAATAGCCCCGGTTTCTTGGGTGTGGGATGTCCGGACTTGGCCCTCAGCCGAACTGCCCTTGAGCCGCCGCAAAGGCCGCTCTCAGAGGTCAACCGGACCTGACGAGATGAGTGGCCGGACCGCCGCTTGTGACCCTCAGCAGACGTTCTTCCAAGGTGCTCAGTCGGCACGACCCGGACTTAGCGCAAAGCCTTAAGCATCGATGAACTCGACCCCGTGTTTGGCAGCTATGTCCCTAAAGGACGTCGATCCTTTTTTCGACGGATTGCCGCTATCGACCTGCAGATTGACCACATCGGCGACAAACGCCTCAAATGCGCCGGCGGGCGAACTGATCCCCAACTGTCGTCCTTCGCCTGGGCCGACACTCTTAATGGAGTGCGGCGTGCCGCCGGGGGCAAACATCATCTCCCCCGGGCCGAGAACGCGAACCTCATCGCCGACTTGGATTCGAATCGACCTTCAATGATAACATGCCACTCATCATAACGATGGCGATGAAGACCTGCGCCAGAGCCGGCCGGACCAGTGGCCTCCCACACACTATAGTCCCCCAATCCCTTCACGGGCTTGAAGGCTA
Organism: Bradyrhizobium archetypum; assembly: GCF_013114835.1. GTDB lineage: Bacteria > Pseudomonadota > Alphaproteobacteria > Rhizobiales > Xanthobacteraceae > Bradyrhizobium > Bradyrhizobium archetypum. The sequence continues at coordinate 221,522 of NZ_JAAVLW010000011.1, forward strand.
ACCTGGCGCTTCCCAGCTGATACGTTCTGCCCTCGCCAAAACCGAAGAAACCGGACGATTCCGTCATGCAAGTCTCCCTTCCTCGCTTGAAAACTTAGGGGAGTTTGCAAACGGCCGCAACGGCGTCAATGCTGCCGGACCGAGACACTACAGCGGCCGAGAGTGCATTCCGTGATATCGAAAATCGGAGCATGTCCATCTGTTTGGATTGCCTTCGCTTTGACGCCGAGTTGTCCTGTCGAAGGCGGTGGAGCATCCAGTGTCTGAACCATCGCCATCCGTCCGGGAGTTTCGGAGATGGATCTGTCGAAAGCGAGGTTCAAACTTCGGTTTGCAAGTAGGGCAACGCTGACGACGTTCTAATGTCCGGTTTTGGAGGGAGCGGACATCAGGCGGCCAGCCGCTTAATGAGTACACGGCCTAGATCGGCCAAGGCCTCTTTCACCAAACGCAGATTATCCTTGCTGGACAGGCGGGGCGGACGATCCGTCCGCGGCCAAATCCTCGAGATCGAGCGGCTTGCTGACAATCTTCAATGAACCGTCAGGATTGCGCGGCCATTCCTTCTCTGGTCGATCCCAATAAAGCTCGACGCCGTTGCCGTCTGGGTCGCGGAGATAGATCGCTTCCGAACCACCGTGGTCGCTGGCGCCGCTGAGCGGTACGGCCGCTGCACGAAGGCGGCAGAGTGCGCCCCCGAGCGCGGCCCGCGTGGGGTAGACGAAGGCAACATGGTGGAGGCCCGTCGATCCTTGTGCCGGCGGCGAACCGCCCCGACTTTCCCATGTGTTGATCGCAAGGTGGTGATGATAACTGCCGGCCGCGAGGAACGCTGCTTGGTCACCAAGCCGCCCGGTGAGGCCGAAGCCAAGCACCCCGCAATAGAACTGGAGCGATCGCTCCAGGTCGGCAACCTTCAGATGGACATGTCCGACGCGGACGCGCGGGTCGATCGGCGCGCTATCGGTCGCGATGGCCGGCGGCGTGATCAGTCCATTCATCTTCCAGCTCCTCGGCATTGCCCTTCTCTGATAGAGCAGATTGCTCAGAAGCCGTTTTTCCTCAAGATAGCATAATCTGGATTTATTATCCACAAATCTGCATAATAGAACGATGCGCATCGATGAGATCAGTGTCTTTGTCCAGGTGCTGGAGGCGGGCAGCTTTACCAGCGCCGCTCGGAGGCTCCGCATGCCCGCAAGCACAGTGAGCGCTAAGGTTGCGGCGTTGGAGCGGCGCCTCGGCGTCAGCCTGATCCAGCGCACGACCCGCAAGCTCCGCATCACGCCAGCGGGCCAGATCTTTTTTGAACGATGCCGTATTGGGCTTCGTGAGATCGAGGCAGCGGAAGCCGCGGTTACGGCAGAGGCGGGCGGCCTGACCGGGCTGCTTCGGCTCACAGCGGCCGTCGATATCGCGCAAAGCCTGCTGCCGCCCATCATCAGCGCGTTTCGCGAAGCCTTCCCGACGGTGAAAGTCGAGTTGATCGTCACCGACCGGATCGTTGACATGATCGCAGAAGGCATCGATCTCGCTATTCGCGTCGGTCCATTGCGGGATTCAAGTCTGATGACAAGGTCTTTTGTAACGGGCCCCTCGGGACTGTTCGCAAGCCAACACTATCTCAACCGACGCGGCGTCCCCGCTTACGTGGATGATCTCAAGCACCATGACCTGATTGGATTCGGCAAGCCTTGGGCCCAACCTCTGCCCATGCTGATGAGAAACCGGAAGGTCAGCGTCGATTTGTCGGGCGGCCTGACCTGCGACGACCTGCTGACGATCAGGACGTTTGTCGCCATGGGGCTCGGGATTGGATTTCTCCCGGCCTTTCTCGCAGACCAACTTCGGCTAGTGCGCGTGTTGCCAGATCTTCGCTCACCGCTGACAGGACTCTATTTCGCCTACCCCGCCCAGAAATTCGTGGCGGCGCGTGTCAGGAAGTTCATCACCTTTGCATTATCCAGTGTGAAGCGCCTGCACTTACATCCGTGACCTAGGGTCGCATTGGATCGAGCGGCCTCGCAAATTATGCGCGCGGCGCGGGAGGCAATCTCATAGGGTCACAGCGAAGCAATGGTGCCCATCTTCATCGACCGTGGCGCCTATGTCGGTGCCAAGGCATGTCCGGACTTGGCCCATCGCGTCATTTCGCTGCTGCGCAGCAGCCGCGTCGCTTTAGGAACAAAGCGGATATCAGCTTCGGTGCGTCACGCCACGAAAACGCGTCGACCCAAACGTCGTGCGGAGTGACCCGCGACCATTTCCGGTGGCCTTCATCGCCGAGCGCATGGCGCCTGTTTCGGGTTTTCCACCAACGCTGCTGCAACTGCACCGCGATCGGATGCAAGGTGACATAGGCCCTGCCTGACATCCTGCACAGACGCGATGCTGGCGGTAGGGAGTGCCCCAGGTGGTCATTTCCGGATTTGACCCGGTGACCATATCGCGTCAGCAAAGTCTCGTCGCCCGCATCTTTCCTTCCGAGAGTTTGGTCATGAGATCGGGCTTGTGTAATACCTTCCGCCGTAGCTTTCGACCGTGGGTTTGTGCACCATGATTGGTCGCCGAGCAGGGAAGCTGAATGTTTCCAAGGTGCTTTGCAAGCGGGTAGGGAGGATGGACGTTCCGCTATCCTGGAAGAAGGGGGACGGCAAGGAGTTGCGCGCAGATCTCGCTCACCTGCGGAAATGGCGCAAGAGCGTTGAGCAGGCCCAGGGCCTCACCTTCAAGGTGGTGCTGACCATGATCGTTACTTGCTTCTGCGGCGCGGTCTGGCTCGGTGTCAAAACCGTCCTCGGTAAATAATTTCGGGCTTCTCTCCGAACGTGGTGGCTTTACCACGGGAAGGGGCACTTGAAGGTTCACACGGAAACGGGGGACGAGGGAGTTCTTCTTGGTCTCTTTGACCTCAAAGTGCAGCTTGCCGTAGAGCCGCCGAAGCAGCGCCATCACCCGTTCACCCGCCCGACGACCGTGGTTTCTTTATCTCGGGAGGGGCTTTTCTCGTGTCCACAAGCACGCATCGCCATTCCCTGCAGAGGGCCGCTTGTTCACCTAACTGGGTGACGCACACACCAGCTTGCCTGGCGCATTTGGGAGCCCACCCGGCCTGGCACGAAGGAGCCTCGAACCAGCGTTTGCCTTCGTATTCTTTAAGCGGGAAAACGGTCCAACAAGGACCAGGTAGGTGGACTGGGTGGTCTACTGATGGAAACCTGCGCCTGCGCTGGTGAACTAGTGAAACTCGTGCCAGTCAGAATTAACAGCAGTGGTGCCGCCAGAACGAGAGCGAAATTCATCGCGTCCTCCCCTTCGCGGTTGCAACTTCACGCTACCACCTCAGCCATCGGAAAAAAGGCAGAACCGCTGTCATTGGCTTAGCCACCGGATATTCGAAGGCAACGCCTTCCGGATCATTGTCCTTGAACCAAGCGTCGGCGGCTTCGGCCTGAAAATCTTCAGGTGGTCGACGTCTCCAACCTGGCGCGACGTATCGACATTGACCCAGACTGTCATGACATTGCCTCCATGACTCGTTGCAGCGCCGGATGCTGGCGATTCTTGACCTTGATCCAGTCTGGCGGGCGGCCGCCACGATAGCGGCTGTCAGCGCGCTTGGACACAAGCCCCTCAAGCCCCATTAGGCAGGCATGCCTGAACAAGTCAGGGCCAATCTCTCCCTGTTCAAACTCACTCAGGAAGATGCCACCAACTCGCCGCGCGAGGAGTCTCGCTAGGTTCGACTTTCGCATGGTGAGCGGCAGGTTACGGATATCTTCGCCGTCGCTCACCAACATGTCGAAGGCATAGAACTGGACTTCTTCGTCGTGCTGGCGCGAGTGCAGGCCGTTAAAGTCGGATCTGCCATATACGCCGAGTAGCACGGCTTCTCCGTCGATCACAAAGGAGCTCTGGCGATTTCTCAGAGCGGCTTCGACAATGAGGGGATACCGGTGGCTCCAGTCGTACCCGTTGCGCGTGAACAGCCGAACGCGCTTGCCTTCACAATGATGAGCCGATAGCCGTCGTGCTTGATCTCGTGGAGCCATTCCGGCCGGTTAGGAACCTTGGTCCCCGGCGTCGGAATGCAGGGATCAAATGCAGACGTACGCATGCGGGATAAATAGGCAACCGCACGCGAAAATGCGAGTCCAACCAGACCAACCCAAGAATCAACCGCCGCGATCTCGGCTCTCGCGTCGCACGGCAAAATCAGAGATCGCGGCCGACAGTTCGCGCATCTGCAGATCGCAGCGGCAGCGCAACTAACTCCGAGACCTTACCAACCACCGTGGAAGTGACGCCGGTGGCCCCATCCGCCACGCCAACCCGGACCCGCGTACGCATACACGGGAGGTGCCGCATACACTCGCCGTGCAGCATAGACCGGGTACTCCTCAACTACCACCCGCGGCGGGGCGACAACGACGGGGCGGCGTACCACGATCGTCTCGAAAACGACAGGAGCCGTCTCCTCGACAACAACCGGCGGAGAAGCCCGGTACTCGTACGACCGCGCATAGCTTTCGCTGTAACTAGTTACGGGCAGATCGGAGGCCATTGCCGGAGAGGCAAGAGCTAGTGCACTTGCTGCACCAAAGATTAAGTTGCGCATCTGAGTTGTCCCATGTTGGTCTTGCTTGTCGCCCTGCAACGAACAGAACGCGGAAACGTGCTGTTAGGTTCATGAACGAGCGTTCAGCGGCTACATCGTGCCGACCGGGAGTCGGCAGCTGCGGTGAAGAAGGCGGTTAAAAAGGTGGGCAACAGCCGCAAGCGTGTTGAGCGCCGGCTTGGACGTTAGGAACGCAAATGAGGAAAGTGGGTTGAGGCGCGTCGCACCGTCCCCCCGTTGAGCGACACCTCAGCCCGTGAAGGGTCTCAGCTGTCCCCGCTGAGACCCTTTTCGCGTAGAGAAGGCGTCTAGCTTGTGAGACCGATTTCTTTGTTGCGTGACCAGAAATGTCGGCCGTTCGCGCCGGTCTATGCTGCCAAGGTACTATTTATTTCGACGGACAAAAACACCGCGCTTAACTTTTGTTATGTCCAGATTCGATTTTTAAGGAACCCCGATTTGTCAGGCGCATTTGCAGCGTATGAGCCGCTACTATTTCGATATCCGCGCCGGCGACGAGCTTGCCGTCGATAAGTCGATAAAGAGGGTTTTGAACTCCCCTGCCTGGACGCCGCGCGCGAAGAGGCCGCCC
>NZ_JAAVLW010000012.1 GCF_013114835.1 Bradyrhizobium archetypum
GTGACGATGCGGCCGCGCAGATTGAGCACGCCGGCGATCTCGGCAGACGACAGCGGCACCCGCGTCAGCCGTTCCGGCATGAACACGTCCTGGACGCGGGAGATCGGCAGCCCGAACAATTGGCCGCCGATCACGGCGGTGACGTATTCGGCCACGGTGCCCTCGATGGTCTCGGTCTTGGTTGTCATATGCAGTTACCTTGTTTGAGCACGCTGATGCCCTAGGCCGCTTTCCGGGTGTCGGCGGTTTGTTCCTTGAGCGCCGCGATCAGGCCGGGCCGGTCGAACTTGGCGACGTAATCGTGGAAGCCGGCCTGCCGGCCGCGCTCGATCGCCGCCGGCGACACCAGCGAGGACAAAGCGATGATCGGCAGTTGGCTCAGATTGTTGTCGGAGCGGATCGTCTCGGCGAACTCGAAGCCGTTCATGTCCGGCATCTCGATGTCGGTCAGCACCACGTCAAAGCTCTGGCCGGAGCGCAGCGCGGTGAGCCCCTCCTGGGCGTTGACGGCAACCCGCACCTTGTAGCCGGCGGCCTTCAACACCGGCGCCAGCATGTTGCGGAAGAATGCGGAGTCGTCGACCAACAGCACCGACTGCGCGGTGGAGGACGCCCGCATCTCCTTGCGCGAGAACCAGTCGGCAAACGCCATCGGCAGGAAGTGGCCGACGTCGATCACCTCGGTGGCCTGGCCCTTGATCACGGCCGAGCCCAGGATGCCGTCGGCCTGGCCGGCGACCTCGATGTGCAGCCGCTCCTCGACGATATCGATGATCTCGTCGACCACGAGCCCCATCGAGCGGCCATCGTCGGCGAACACCAGGATCGGCTGCGCGCCGGAGGTCTGCACGCTGACCCCGGCCATCTGCACCAACGGCATCAGCTGGTCGCGGTACTGCACCATGTAGCGGCCGTTGGAGAGCTCGATCTTGTCGGTGGCGATCTCCTCCAGCCGGGTAACGAGGCCGAGCGGCACCGCCTTGGGCTGCGCGGAGCCGGCGCGGAACACCAACAGCGAGGTCAGCTGTTCGCCGGACATCGCGTGCGCCGCGGCGGCCTCATCGGCCATCTCATGGGCCGAGGCGCCGGAGGCGCCGAGCGCCTTGGCAATGCCGTTGGGGTCGATGATCATGATCACCGCGCCATCGCCCAGAATGGTGTTGCCGGAGAACATGTCGATGTGCCGCAGCTTGGTCGACATCGGCTTGACCACGATCTCCTCGGTGTGGAACACGCCGTCGACCACGATGCCGAAGGTCTGGCTGCCGACCTGGGTGACCACGATGAAGCCGTTCTCGGGGTCCGAGGACGAGCCGTCGTCGATCTTCAAGAGCTTCTTCAGGTGCATCAGCGGCAGCAGCTTGTTGCGCAGCCGCAAGACCGCGGTGTCCTTGATGCGCTCGATGCGGTGCTCGGAATTGGCCCGCGCCCGGACCAGCTCGACAACAGACAATTGCGGGATCGCAAAGCGGTCGCCGCCGGCTTCGACGATCAGCGCCGAGACGATCGCCAAGGTCAGCGGGATCTTGATGGTGACCGAAGAGCCCTCGCCGGCGACGCTCTTGATGTCGATGGTGCCGCCGATCTGGTCGATATTGGTGCGCACCACGTCCATGCCGACGCCGCGGCCGGAGACCGAGGTGACCTGCGCGGCGGTGGAGAAGCCCGGCGCGAAGATGAACTTGTGGATCTGGGCTTCGGTCATCTTCTCCAGCTCGGCCTCGGTGACGAGACCGTTCTGCAGCGCCTTGGCCTTGATCCGCTCGGTGTTCAGACCTCGACCGTTGTCGGCGATGCAGATGATGATGTGGCCGCCCTCGTGATAGGCCGACAACCGGATGGTGCCCTGCTCGCCCTTGCCGGCGGCGAGCCGCTCGGCCGGGGTCTCCAGGCCGTGGTCGGCGGAGTTGCGCACCATGTGGGTCAAGGGGTCCTTGATCAGATCGAGCACCTGGCGGTCGAGCTCGGTGTCGGCGCCGTGCATCTCCAGCTCGATCTGCTTGCCGAGTTCGCCGGAGAGGTCGCGGACGATGCGCGGCAGCTTCTGCCAGGCATTGCCGATCGGCTGCATCCGCGTCTTCATGACGCCTTCCTGCAGCTCGGCGGTGACGTTGGAGAGCCGCTGCAGCGGCACCTTGAACTCGGTGTCCTCGTTGCGGCGGGAGATTTCCAGGAGCTGGTTGCGGGTCAACACCAGCTCGGAGACCATGGTCATCAGGTGTTCGAGCGTGTCGACGTTGACGCGGATCGACTGGTTGGCGATCTTGTCGGCGACCTCGCCGTCGGCATCCATGGCAAGCGGCTTCCGGACCGGCTTTGCCTTTACTTCCTTGGCGTCCGGCGCCGGCGCAGCCTTGGTGACAGGTGCCGGCGCCACTTCGGTCGCGGTCTCGCGGAAGGCGCGCTCGAGGTCGTCGAGCGAAACTTCGCCCGGACGCAACGGGCGTTCCAACACCTGATCGACCAGCGTGCCCCTGACAACTTCTTGGGCCATCGCGGGCGCGACCGGCGGCGCCGCCACGACGGGCGCAGGCGCGGGTTCAGGGGGCGCTTCCGCCGCATGGTGACCACTTTCGGCCATCGCATGCAGCTTCTCGATCAGGTCTTCGTCGGTGCCCTCGGGCTCGGTCTCGGTCGCTTCCAGGCCGGCGAGGATTTCCTTGATGCGGTCAATGCTCGACAGGATCAGCGTCACGGCTTCGGCCTTGACCGGCATGCCGTCGCGGAATTTGCCCATCAGGGTCTCGCCGGCATGGGCCAGCGCTTCCAGCCGCGGCAGGCCTAGGAAGCCGCAGGTGCCCTTGATGGTGTGGACCAGGCGGAAGATGTTATCCAGGATCTTCGCGTCGCTCGGGTCCTGCTCGAACCGCACCAACTGATTGTCGACCGTGTCCAGGCTCTCGCTGGTCTCCGTCAGGAACTCCCGCAACAGGTCATCCATATGAGCACGCCTTCTAGAAATTCAGATACTGGTCTTCTCCAGAAATACCCCTTGGGTTTTCACGGCTGCGTTAATTTCACCGTCCGTGCTAATACGGATATGGTGAATAATTTCGTGAGCTGTGCGTTTGCGCTGATGCGACTGCGCGATCGAGAGACGATCGACGACGCGCATCTCGTGCGGGATGACAAATATTGAACGCTCATAAAAAAACGGCGGGGATATCCCCGCCGTTTTGATCTTGTATCTGGCGCTTATTAGCGGAGCAACTGCAGCACGCTCTGCTGGCTCTGGTTGGCCAGCGCCAGCGCGGACACCGCGATCGACTGGCGGGTCGACAGCGCCTGGCTGTTCGCCGCTTCCTCGTTGGTGTCGGCCAGCGTCAGGTTCGACGAGCCGGTCTGCAGCACGTTGATCAGGTTCTTCGAGAAGTCCTGACGGATCTGCACGATCGACAAGTTCGAACCCAAGGCAGAAGCCTGGGAGCGCAGCAGCGTCGAGGCCGAGCTCAGGTTGGTGATAACCTTGTTGGTGGCGGCATTGTCGATGAAGTCGACGCCGCTCGTCAGGTTCGCCAGGCCGAGACCCGCGGCATCAAAGTTGACGCCGGTGATGCTCAGGGTCGACTTGCCGGTTTCGTTGAACGTCAGCTTGAGCTGATCGCCGCCCAGCAGGTTGACGCCGTTGAACGACGCGTCCTGTGCAGTGGTGGTGATCTGGGCCAGGATGCCGTTGAACTGGTTGACCAGACCGCTGCGAACCGTCTGCGCCGTAACGTCGACCACTGGAGCCGTCGCGGTCGTGAAGCTGATCGCGCTGGTGACCGTGCCGCCGATCGCGCCGCCCGACGTCGCCGAACCGATCGTGGTCGATGCATAGTCGTTGGTGGCGGAGATCGTCAGCTTGCCGGTCGAGTCCAGTGTTGCGTTCAGGTTGTTGGCCAGAAGCGCGGCGTTGAGCTGGTCGAGCGTCTTGACCGTGCCGTTGCTGCCGTCGCCGAAGGTGACGTTGACCGCCGTGCCGCCATTGAAGGAGGAGAACGTCAAGGTCTTGCCGGAAAGGCTGCCGGGCACCGCCGTGCGGCCCGCGGTGAAGCTGGTGTCCGTTCCGGTCGCGCCGGTCAAGCCCAGGGAAGCCAGCGCATTGCCGGTGCCCGTGATTGACAGATCGTTCGCCGTACCCGTGCTGATCTTCAGGGTGCCGTTCGCCGCGATCGTCGAAGCCGTTCCTCCGGCCGCGGTGGTGATGGTCGCATTGCCGCCCGAAATGCTCGCGGTCTTGGTGCCAGTCGCCAGATCGATCGCGGTCAGGACGTCGGCGACGGTACCACCCTGCAGGAAGATGGTGGAATTGCCGTTGCCGTCGGTGATAGCGTTGGTATTGAAGACGCCCGAACCGGTCGGAACCGCACCCTCAGCGGCGGCGTTCTGATTCTTGAACGTGATGGTCTTGCCATTGACGATCAGGGTCGAGCCGTCCGTGATCAGGTTGCCGAGACTGGCGGCGCCGGTCGCACGAGCGGCCGTAAGCGTCGTGTTGCCGGAACCAACGGCAGTCGTAACCTTGAGTGCGGCGAGGCTGTCAGCCTTGCCCGTGATCGAAAGATCGGCACCGGTTGAGCTCCGGAGAGTCACGACGCCGCCGGTGATGTTGCTCGCCGTACCGGCCAAGGTAGCCGTGCCGGCCGAGACCGAATCGACGTACTGCGCACCGCTCGCGAGATCGAAGGCATTGAGGAGGTCGCCGACATCCGCGGCCGAGTTCGTTGTGGCGGGGTCGCCGAGGTAGACGGTCGAGTTGCCGTTTCCATCGGTGACAACGTTACCCACTCTGCTTTGTCCGGCGGAAAGCGCAGTGGTAGCCGGAACAGCAGCCCCCTTGATCGTGATCGTCTTGCCATTGACGGTGAAGACGTCGCCATCGCGGAATGATGTCGCAGCCTGAGTCGTGAGACCTGCAGTGCCGCCGCCGCCCGGACCGTAAAGCTTGGTGGCAGTCGTGATTTGTGCAGGAGCGGTGGCGTTGTCCGAAACTGCACCCGAACCTACCAGCGTTCCGACCGCGGCGCCAAGGGTCGTGCCGGCCACAGCGGCGGTGGTGCCGCCAGCGGCGCCGGAATACAGGGCGTTGCTGGTTGCGACAGCGTTCGTGTAGGTCGTCGTGCCGCGCAAGTCAGCGGCGGTGGCGCCGGTGATCGTCGCGGAGACGTTCGACTTGGTGGAATAGCCGACCGCGCTCTGCAGCGCCTGGTTGGCGATCGATTTCGCGGTGTCGACCAGCTTCTGCAGCGAAGTGATGCCGGTGTTGGCGGCCTGCAGCACCTGCACGCCGTTGCCGATGCCATCCAGCAGATTGTTGATGTCGGAAGCGCGCGAATCGAGAGACTGCGCGGTGAAGAAGTTGGTTGGGTTGTCGAGGGCCGTGTTGACCTTCTTGCCGGTGGCAAGGCGGTTCTGCGTGGTGGCGAGCAGATCAGCGGTCGACTGGAGGGAGAGGAGGTTCTGACGAACCGACGCGGAGAGGACAATGCCTGACATGTCTATTTCCTTCTGGTTTCGAAGCCATTTCTTTGGCCCTGCCAGCAGTACAGAGCGAGATTTAACAATGCCTCAACTTGACGGCTCTGATTTGCAGCAATCGGACACTGCACTGCCGATGGTTAAAGCGGACCTAAGCAGCAAACCGTAAAAGTACGGTTAAGCGGCTATGACCGCGGCTCGCAGATGTTCTGTCGATGGCTGCGGCGAGAAATTCGCCAGCCGCCAAAAGCATGATGAAATTAGATTTGATCGCGAGCACGAAGAAGGTGCGCTCCCTCTCCCGCTTGCGGGGGAGGGTTGGGGTGAGGGTGTCTCCGCGGGCGACACTGACAGAGTGGAGAGAGCGCCCACCCGGCGCTTCGCCATAGCCGAGGCTTTGCCTCGGCGTCTCAGAGGACGGCCACCAAAGGTGGCCTACGCCTCCCCCGCAAACGGGAGAGGTGAAGCGGGTGTGCGGCGAACTTGATCGAACCAAAAAATCATCATGCGCTAGTTCGACCGGGCCGCGCCGCTGAAACGGGATCGCGCTTCAGCAAGGCATTCGTTGACCGCCGCAAGCAGTGCAGTCGGCGTGAACGGCTTGCGCAGGCAGCGGGTGGCGCCGAGTTCGAGCGCCATGCGCAAAAAGTCCGGCGCCGGCGAGTCGAGTTTGGCAAAGGCGTATCCCGACATGGCAATCAGCGGGATGGTCGGCGCGCGCTCGTGGAATATCCTGATGGATTCGAAGCCGCGCATATGCGGCATGAAGATGTCGACAAGCATCAGGTCGAAGCCGGAGTCTTCCAGCGCGCGAAGCCCCGTGTCGCCGCCATCGGCTATCGTGACTTCGAAGCCGTGACGTTCGAGACAGAGCTCGATGGCCGTGCAGACCAGAGGATCATCATCGACGATGAGAACGCGTGTCATGTCGGCCCCCGAAGCAGATAACGGACTCTTCAATCCACCATTCCTCCGTCGCAAGCGAAGCGGGGCTTTCTGCCGGCCGGTTCCACAAGCGGAACACCTCGCTTAGATTCGCGTGAAAGTTCCGCCCTGCGAATCAGCGCGTCGGGGATTTCCGCCCCAAGAGCGCCGCCCTGTCTGCCCTCCACGGTGTACAAATCAGGTTCCACAACCTTGCCGGCAGGACCCAGCAAATCCGTACTCGATCAAGCGCACGGGACTGTTGCTGATCTTCCCCTGAGTCCACGTCGCTAATGCCTGCCTCTCGAAATGTCGAATTGGCGAGCGGCCCGCCCTGGCCGGAGCCGGCGCTTCAGCGCACCATTTCATCTTGCCCATGGCGGCGCATCGGTGATGATGGCCCTGCCGGTTGGGCAAGTTCGGAAGCTGCGACAGACAGCGGAGGCCAATGCGTTTGCCGTAACGCCGGGCGCGGCGGCACATTATCGGTTTCGCGCTGCCAAGACCGAGCCGTTCACTTCAAAATGTCCGCCGGCGCGGCGGTTGCGTCGATGGGCCGGCCTGATGGCGCATGCCATATGCAGCGAAGCCGATCCGGCCCCTATCGCGTGCGTCCATTTGCCAATTTTTCTTGCCAATGAAATGTGCAAGGATCATCCTACATTTCGGATTGTGCGCAGCAGACGCAAGAGACCGGCTTGGCCCGTAAGGCAGGAGGCTGCTTTGGATTCAGCCCCTCGTTCTCCGAATGGATTTTTGTCATCGCTGACCGCGGACGACTTCGAACTGATCCGTCCGCATCTGCGTCCCGCCGATCTCAGCCAGGATATGGTGCTGGTCGAAGTCGACGAAACGCTCAAACGTGCATATCTCCCGCACAAGGGCGTGATCTCGCTCGTCGTCAAGCTTGCGCGCGGCGAGCACGTCCAGATCGCGATGATCGGCCGCGACAGCATCTTCGGTGCATTCGCCGCGCTCGGCGATGCGGTCGCGCTGAACAGCGCCGTCGTGCTGGTGCCGGGCGCAGCCTCAACGATCGATCTCGACCAGCTTCGTATTGCCGCAGACCAGAGCACAACGTTGCGTACCGCGCTGGTGCGGCACGGCCTCGCCGTCTATGCGCAAATCCAGCAGACTGCCGGCTGCAATGCTTCGCATACGGTGGAATCCCGGCTGGCGCGATGCCTGCTGCATACGCGCGACCTTTCCGGCAGCGACAAGATCGTCCTGACCCAGGAAGCCATGGCCCAGATGATAGGGGCGCGCCGCAACAGCGTTTCACTGGTGGCCAACACGCTGCAGCAGGCGAACTTCATTCACTACAGCCGCGGGCATATCGAAATCACCAACGTGGACGGCCTGATCAAAACGTCCTGCGAGTGCTACGCGACGGTCACGGCGCAGTATACTAGGCTGCTGCATCCGCGCATGCACAGCGCGGCCGCATGACCGCTTTCCGCGCCGTCGACGGCGACCCGCAACCCGATCTCTGATATGCATCGCATCGCCGTTGCGCGCGAGAATTGTGCCACGTTCCCGGCACTTCACCGTATTAATACGGCTAAATGTGGCGGCTGCGGCATCTCAACCGGCTCGAATTAACGCGCTGTTCAACGAGCCCTGATAGTTGTCGCAGTGCTGACGGGTGCGGGCTCGAGTAGAAGCAATCGAGAATCTTTCGCGCGCCACGCGCATTCACCTGTGTTCGGCGGCGTGCTGCTTGCGCGGAGTAACAAACATGGCTTTTGACTTGTCGATGCCGATCCTGGTGGTCGATGATTACAGCACCATGATCCGCATCATCCGCAACCTTCTCAAGCAACTCGGATTCGAGAATGTCGACGAGGCCAGCGACGGATCGGCGGCACTCGCCAAGATGCAGACCAAGCGATATGGCCTCGTGATTTCCGACTGGAATATGGAGCCGATGACCGGCTACGAGCTGCTCAAGGAAGTCCGCGCCAGCCCGGAATTCTCCAAGACGCCCTTCATCATGATCACGGCGGAATCCAAGACTGAGAACGTCATCGCCGCGAAGAAGGCCGGCGTCAACAATTACATCGTCAAGCCGTTCAACGCCGCAACGCTGAAGACCAAGATGGAAGCCGTGTTTCCCGACGCTGCCGGTTGACATCGCGCCGCGAGCGCCGTCGCGCTCAAAGCCGCGCCCGTATCCGGCCATCCGCGCGACGCTGATGCAACGAAATGCGCGAGGCGCACGAGAATTCTTCTGAAGAGCCGACCTGGTTCACTTCCCTGCAGATGCACCTTAGCCGTACTTCTACGGTTTGAAATTTTCACTTCCGGATAACGCTGACAGAGGATAGTTGCCTGGATCAAGGGAGTGCCCTCATGTTCAGGTTTGAAACGAGCGATCAGAAGGAAGTGCGGCGTTTCCGTATCGCCCAGTTCAATGGCAGAACCGCAACCGCGCGTTCGGCCGGAGCAGTGGTCACCGGGCACGTTCGATCGATCGTGGAAAACAAATCGAGCATTCCGGCGGCCTGGACAATCACGATTATCCCGGAAGAGCCGAAGCCGGCGTCCTCGATACGATCCGCATCGCGCACGCGCTCCTTCATCGAAGATTTATGCTGAACGGCAGAACGGCCGATCGCCGAGAAGGAAGACGCCGGCCGGGCCTGTGATTGATCGGACCGGACCATCGTCCAAATCGCGAACAGTTCATACGGGCTTAGGATTGAGGCGGGCGAACCCGGCCTGAGTCCGGTACGGATAGTAGGGATAGGCCGGCATGACGTCACTGGCCGCGTCCAGCCGCCGTATCTGCTCCTCGCTCAGCGACCAGCCAACCGCACCGAGATTGTCGCGGAGCTGCGCCTCGTTCCGGGCGCCGATGATCACCGAGCAAACGGTCGGCCGAGTCAGGAGCCAGGCGATCGCAATCTGCGGCACACTCTTCCCGGTTTCGTCCGCGACTTCGTCCAAGACATCAACCACGCGATAGAGCCGCTCGTCCTCGACTGGCGGGCCCCATTGCGCCGTCTCGTGAAGGCGACTGTCCTTCGGCAGTGGCTGACCGCGCCTGAGCTTGCCGGTAAGCCGGCCCCAACCGAGCGGACTCCACACCAGGGCACCCACGCCCTGGTCGAGCCCGAGCGGCATCAGCTCCCATTCGTAGTCACGTCCAACAAGGGAATAGTAGACCTGATGCGCCACATAGCGCGGCCAGCCGTGACGCTTGGCAAGATCGAGTGATTTCATCACCTGCCAGCCGGAGAAGTTGGAGACGCCGACGTAGCGTACCTTGCCGGCACGCACCAACACGTCGAGCGCGTAGAGCACTTCTGGAATGGGTGTGCCCGCATCAAACGCGTGGAGCTGCAGCAGGTCGATGTAGTCCGTGCCCAGTCTTCGCAGGGACGCATCGATGGCGCCGAGCAGGCGGTGATGAGATGAGCCGGCGTCAAGCGGACCATCCCCCATCGGCAGGCTTGTCTTGGTCGAGATCAATAGCTTGTCGCGGCGGCCTTTAATCGCTGCACCCAGTATCTCTTCGGACGCACCGTTCGAATAGACATCGGCCGTGTCGAACAGCGTAACGCCGGCGTCGAGACAAATGTCAATGAACCGCCGTGCTTCCTCGGCATCCGAGCGGCCCCAGGCGGAGAAGAGCGGGCCTTGGCCGCCGAACGTACCCGCGCCGAAGCTCAGGACCGGCACCTTCAAGCCGGAGGCACCGAGATTGCGATGTTCCATGATCTACCACTCCTATTCTGCGGGACACGTGATCGACATTGCGGACACCCGATCGAGCCGCAGGCTCCAGAACGCCAGCGCGAGACCGAGGGCCGTGATAACCGCTGCGACCACCGGCAAGGCGGCGAGGCCGAGACCGCGATCGATGGTCACGCCGCCAGCCCAGGCGCCGAGCGCGTTGCCAAGGTTGAAGGCGGCGATGTTCAAACTGGAAGCAAGGCTCCGCCCGGCCGCTCCCGCCTTCTCGATCACGCGAATCTGAAGCGGCGCGACCGTGGCGAACGCTGCCGCACCGAGCAGGCCGACCAGCAGCACGGCTGGCGCCTTGGCAGAGACCGCGAGCGCAAGCACGGCGAGGACGGTGACGAGACCGGCAAGGGTTCCGATCAGAGCACGCGGCAAGCCACTATCTGCAAGCCGTCCCCCGGCGATGTTGCCGATCGACAGCCCGACGCCGAATACGAGAAGGATCGGCGAGACCGCGCCTTCCGGAAACCCGGTGACCTTGGTGAGGATCGGCTGAATGTAGGTGAATACCGTGAAAAGACCGGCGAAGCCGAGCACGGTCATCGCCAACCCGAGCTGCACCTGCGGCCGGGCGAGCACCGTCAGCTCTTCGCGCAGCGATGTGTTCTCACCGTTGCGGCCCACATGGTTCGGCACCAGCAGGGCAAGCACGACGAACGCGACGACGCCGATCGCCGCCACGGCCCAGAACGCGGATCGCCAGCCGAACGACAGGCCGAACCAGGCACCGAACGGCACCCCAAGCAGCGTGGCGGCCGTCAAACCCGTAAACATCATCGCGATCGCCGAAGCCCGCTTATCTTGTGCGACAAGCCCGGTCCCCACAACCGATCCGACCCCGAAGAAGGTACCGTGGGCGAGCGCGGTCAGAACGCGCGCCGCCATCAGCGCGGCGTAGCTGGGCGCGACGGCGCAGGCGGCATTTCCGAGCGTGAAGATCGCCATCAACGCCAGCAGCACCGCCTTTCTCGGCATTCGGCGTGTCGCGAGCGTCAGGATCGGTGCGCCGGCGAAAACCCCGAGCGCGTAGCCGGAAATCAGCAGGCCGGCGGTCGAGACGGAGACCTGCATGTCGGCAGCGACCTGTAGCAGCAGACCCATAATGATGAACTCGGTCGTGCCGATGCCGAAGGCGCCAGCGGTAAGGGCGAGGACGGCAACAGGCATGGTTTCGGCTCCCGATCAGCAGTGACTGGGCCCAACAATGGTGCGTCGCGTCATCTGTAACTAGAGGGCGACAATTCCATTCATTTATGAGATGAATTCATCATGCCTCGCTTCGACACCAACCGCGCCGCCGAGATGGAAGTGTTCGTGCGGGTCGTCGACCTCGGCGGGTTCACCGCGGCGGCGCGCGAGTTCAAGCTGACGCCTTCGGGCGTCAGCAAGCTTGTGTCGCGGCTCGAAGCGCGGCTGAGCACACGCCTTATCAACCGCTCAACGCGTAAGCTGCAGCTCACGCCGGAGGGACAAGCCTTTTACGACCGGGCCATGCGCATTCTGGCCGATATGGACGAGGCCGAGCGCGAGGCATCGGCAGGCGCCTGTCCCCGCGGCCATCTCCGGGTCAATAGCAACGTCCCGTTCGGGATGCGTCACATGATGCCGCTAGCGCCTCTGTTCCTTGCGCAGAATCCCGAGGTCACGCTTGACATCATGCTCTCGGACACCGTCATCGACCTGCTGGAAGAGCGCGCCGACATCGCCATACGCGTGGGCCCGCTTCGGGAATCGAGCCTCGTGGCGCGCAAGCTCGGCACGAGCCGAATGGCCGTTGTGGCATCACCGGACTACCTTGCGCGGCACGCGGCTCCTCGCAGTCCAGGCGACCTTGCGCGCCATAAAGGCATCGGCTGGACCTTCTCGCGCATCGTCGAGGGCTGGCCGTTTCGCAAGGGCAGCGGCATCGAGTCGCTGTCACCGCCGCCTGTTGCGCGGGCAAGCGATGGCGAGGCCGCGCGTCTTCTCGCCCTCGGCGGCGCCGGACTTGCGCGCCTTGCCCTGTTCCATATCGGTCCCGATATCGAGGCGGGCCGTCTCGTGCCTGTTCTGGAGGATTTCAACCCGGGTGATTGCGAGGATGTTCATGCCGTCTATCTAGGCCAGGGCGGCCCCCTGCCCGCCCGGGTGCGCGCGTTCATCGACTTCCTGGGCAGCCATATCCGCATCGACAGCGTCAGCCTCGTGCGCGATCGCCGGGGAAAATGGAAAGTGGCAGTTACCAACACGCGTGGCCGGCCGCAGGGCGCTTGATGACTGCGACCGAAATTCGCGTGCTGCGCTTCGCATTGCTGCCGGTCGATCGACGCACCTGGCGTCTCACCGCAAACAATGGCCAAGTCTGGGCCACGCATCGCAAGCTTCGCTTCAGGAAAGTCAGGCGGGCAGCAGCAGCGCCTTGCGTACCAGATCCGCGGTGTTGCGCGCGCCGAGCTTGCGCATGGCCTCGGCACGGTGGCTCTCGAATGTCCGTGGGCTGATATTCATGCGCAAGGCGCCCTGCTTGTTGGAGCAACCTTCGCTGATCAGGCTCAGCACCTCGCGCTCGCGCTTGGTCAGCGGCTTCTGGCCGGGCCCGGGGGCGGGCCTCAGGCCTGCCTTGTGGACGCCGTCCGCGGAGCGGCCGGCCTGGCCCTCGCCTAGCCGCCTGCAAACGGCTTCAAGGCCCAGGGCCAGATGATTGTCCGACATCTGCTTCACGAGCGCGCAGACGCGTTCGGTTTGCTGAAGCGCGTTCTCCACCACCTGCTGCAGATAGAGCCGATTACCGGGTCCTTGCGAAAACTGGTGGCTGTGCTGCTTGATCTCGTTCATGTAGAGCAAGAGCGCCGTCAGCGGACCATTCAACTGCCGGGCGATCGCAGCGCCCGCCTCCTCCGCCGCACGCGAGCGCGCAACGGAGAGCTGGATGATCTCAAGGTTCTCTTCGAGAGGCGTGATGCTGTCCATCCACGTCGTGAAATGCGAATCAGCGGCTCTTTGGTCTTGTCCTGACATATAACTATTTTATCGGTTCCACCCTCTTTCATGGTTAATTTCCTGGCCGGTAAGAATACGGAGAGACCTGTCCGACTTGGCAACTGGAGGCCAAAACTGGCTCAAAATCTATCGAAATGAATTACCAATCGGCCGTTCCGGGTCGGAATGGATGACCCAAACGTAAACGCGGCGGCCCGCCACCCCCGTACTTTCCCGCAAATTGCATTTACTTTGTTAATGGGACTCAACCGACCCGCGTCTCGATTTCCGGACCCGCCGCTTCCAACCCGGCGAGCTCTACGCCACCGCAATCAGCCCGGCGCCGGACTTTCGTTTCGACCGATCGATCGTGCGACCGCGCTGTTTCCGATTTACAGGCTCGGGTCGCCCCGCAATGATCGGGACGCAAAATCATCCCGCAACGAATCCAAAAGGGAGACGGCGATGTCGCAAGCGAAGGGATCATGGATGACGATGGTCGTGCTGGCCGGTGCCCTCGCGTTCAGTTCGGGCGTGGCGGCGCAAACCGCACCGGCGCCGGCGGAAAACGCGCCGCCGACCGCCGACAATGCCGTGATGCTCACCGTGTTCCTGAAGCACGACCAGTCCCGGCCGCTGAGCGAGCTCAATGCCCAGCTCCAGCGCCAGGGCTATTACAAGGCTTTTCCGCCGGAAGGCGTCGAAGTCGTGAGCTGGTATGTCATGATGGGAATCGGACAGGTCGTGACGTTGCGCCTGCCGGCTTCGCGGTTGCGCGAGGTCAACCGTATCATCGAGAACACCGCCTGGGGCAGCTACCGCACCGAGTTCTACCCGACCTATGACTACAAGGCGATCGGCGTTGCTGCGCACGAAAAGGCACAGCAGCAGTAAGCGTCAGGCCGTCAACAGCGCCTTCCGCTGGACGATCCGCGCGCTGGATTGCTCTATCGCTGAACTGGACAGGATTCCGTCGCGCAGGCTTTGTCTGATGTATTCGGCTGTCCCGATCATTTCCTGTTCCTGATCGAACAGGTTGTTGCCGATGCAGAGCATGTCCATGCCTGCTTTCAGCGATTGCAGGCTGGCCTGCCGCGTGCCCAAGGCCTTCTGCAATCCCTGCATCTGCATGTCGTCGGTGATCAGCAGCGTATCCGGAAGGCGCCCGCGCAAACGTCCAAGGCCTGTCGCAGACAGGGTCATCGGATGCTCCTGGTCCCATTGCCTGACGATGGCGTGGCTGACCAGCACCGCATTGCCGAACATCTTGGGCGCGAGCGAATAGAACAGCTCTTCCTGTTCGGCTCGCAGCGCATCGGAAATGTCCATGAATTCGTGATGCGAATCGACAACCGCGCCGCCAATGCCGGGGAAATGCTTCAGGCACAATCCAATGCGCTGCGCCCGCGCCACCTCGCTTGCCAGCAGCGCATTGCCTTTCACCTCGGCAATGTCGGCGGAGTAGGAACGCTTGATCCTGCCGATATTGGGATTGTCGGGGTTGTAATCGACGTCGATGACCGGGGCGAAATCATAATGGATGCCGAGCCGCCGCATCTCGGCAAAGCTCGCGGCGAGGATCGCCCGCTTTTCATCTGGCGCGAGATGGTTGAACTCCTTCGCACTGGGAAGCGGCGCAAAGCCACGGCTTTCCTTCAGTCGCCGCACCAGACCGCCCTCCTGGTCGATGAATACCATCGGGCCCGACGGCAGCGCCGATATCTCCGCGCAGAGACGCTGCACCTGCTCGGGCGATTCGATGTTGTTGTCGTAGGCCTGCGTCCGGCAGGAGTAATCGAACAGGATCACGCCGCCGAGGCCGTAGCGGGCCGCGAATTCCTTCAGCCAATCCGGAACGGTGTTGCCGAAGAAACCGAGGATGAAGAGTTCTCCGATGCGCATGGTGCTAGCCTTAGGAACGCGATTCAGGTTCGGCAAATCATCGGACGTTACGCGATGTCCGACCATCCCGGCTGGGTGATGTTGATCACATCGTACCAAAATCGGGGCCTTTAGGTTGCAGCATCGCAGGGCGATCCCCGCGCTGCACGTCAGGAGGACTCCATGATTAGCATCAAGAAGATCATCCCGGCCGCCGTCGGCGCTCTCGCGCTTGCCGCGGCATCTTTGACGATCCCAGCCCCGGCTTTCGCCGGCGGTGGTCACGGCCATGGCCACGGTCACGGTCATGGGCATGGCCATGGCTTCTGGCATGGCCATGGCCACGGCCATTTCTGGGGCCATCACCATCACCATCGCCCGTTCTTCGTCTACAATAGCTGCTGGAAATGGACCCCGTACGGCAGGATCAACGTCTGCGACGTCTACTAACTAAAAACGAAGAAAATTCGCCCGGGCCGAGCGCTCGGGCGAACTTCTAGCGATCTCGACGAACGAGAAGTATGCGTCGTGCGTACTGGTATTGTGCACGAGCTTGCGCCGCAACTTGCAGAAATTGCACGCTGAGATCCTCTGCTGCGCCTATGCCACAGATTCTCCGCCGGTGAATCCCGGCATCATCAAGCAATCGTGCTCGGGTCTCCAGTTGAAGTGATTAGGCTCATGCACTGCGGTTTTTTAGCTTGCCGTGCGCAGGCTAAGAATAAGCAACCTTCAGATCGCCGGCTCGCTTGCCCGCGTTCGGCGATTTCGCATACGAGTCCGAATGGCGGCGAGTTCAACGAGGTCGCGGCTCTGCCGCTTAAGCAAAACCCTATGCCTCTCGCTCACATTTCTGCTCGGCGGGGCGCCAGCCATTCTTGCGGATCCAGAGATGGACGCGCACGTCAGAGAGATCGTGATCGAGAACCTTGCGCCGGTGACGGCCGGCCATGCTGGCGGCATTGCGGCCGCCACTTACGTCGCCGGCCGGATCCAGTTCTTCAATTTCGGATTCGCTGATGAGGCCGGTAAGCGGCCGGTCACGCCGGACACGCTGTTCAATGTTGCTTCGGTGCGAAAGTTGTTCGAGGCCGCACTGGTCGCGCTCGGCGTGCTACGCGGCGAATTGAGACTGGAGGATCCCGTCAGCAAATACGTCCCCGAATTGCACGGCGACTATATCGGCCGGGTCACCATTGGCCAGCTCGCTACCCACACATCCGGTCTGTTGCTGCCGACGGATCATCCGCCGTGGCCAAACGCTTCGTACTCCCTGGCCGAATTTTTCGACATGCTGAATGCCTGGACGCCGCATGCCGGCGACGAGCCCGGCAAGCAGCGCATCTATACTCACGCCGGCTACGTCCTGCTCCAGCTCGCCCTCGAGCGTCGCTATGGCGTTCCGATCGGACAACTTGTCGAAAGCCGTATCCTGGCGCCGCTCGGCATGCATTACACCCTGATCCCGGAACGCGGACGGGACAACCGCGCGATCATGCCTCCGGAGCTATTGCGGAAGACCGTGCAGGGTTACTCCGACCAGGGCATGCCAATCGGCCCGCCCGGAAACCAGCAGAGCTATTTTGATTTTCCGGGCACTGGACAGATGTTCTCCACCGCGCGGGATCTCGCCACCTTCATGGCAGCCTGCATCGACGGCAACGTGGCCGATCCGCAGTTGCGCGAGGCGCTGCGAATGACCCAGCGCGAGGCATTCCATTTTGATCAGCAATTTGGACAAGCGATGGCGTGGGAAAATATAAACCTTGGCGAAGATGCCATGGTCGACAAACCGGGCGGCCTCAACAATGCGTCAGCCTATCTGGGCATGGTGCCGGCGAAAAGAATCGGGCTGCTTTTCCTGGCGAACCGCGGCGAAATTTCTCATGAGATCGGCCGCTATCACATCCTTCCGGCATTGGCGCGCCAGTAAGAGCCTGTGACGCAGTAGAACTAGCGCATTTGCCTTGGCCTCGGTGAGTTCCGGCTGCAGCGCGCTGGATATGTGATGGGTCGCACATTTGTCGGCGCGCCGGTGGGCTAAGGTTCTGCTCACGAGAGGCGCTGTGGAGAGACTTCCCGCATCAGCCGCTCGGTGCCTTTCCGGCGTGAAACAGCAAAGCTGAAAGCGTGGACAAGCAATGCGGCCCATTCCACATTTCCGATCAATCGACCCGATCTCAAACCGATCATCGCGGCCGGCATTTAGTGACGCGATGCCGGAGGCCATCAAGCGAGCTATTCTCGTTATTGCTTGCTGCCTCGCCGTCCTAATCGATCTCCGCGCTGCATTTGCCGACTCTGCGGCCGACCAGAAAATGGCCAATCACTACGAGCAGGCGGCGCAAGACGGCGATGATGATGGCCAGTTCTATCTTGGGGCGCTCTATTCCGCGGGCGTCGGTCGTCCGCGCAACGACCAGGAGGCTTTTCGCTGGTTCTCGCGCGCTGCCGATCAGGGGCACGGCCACGCCATGCTGATCATTGCCGGCCTCTACGCCAGCGGGCGCGGCACGACGAAAGACAATGTGAAGGCCTATAGCTGGGCCCACATCGTCGCCTCGGCGAGCAAAGTCGAGGAATACCGCAACGGCGCGCGGCAACTGATGTCGCTGCTCATGAAGAAGATGACAAGCGACGAAATCGGTCATGCCGTGGTGGCCGCGAGGGCCTGGCGCGCCGTTCGAGCCGCAGGCGCGCCTGCCAGTTCGGACAAGACTTCGCGGATCGAAAGAGCTGAAGACAGCTCGTCGGACCAACCCGCGCCGGTTGCGGCGGCGCCTGCACCCGCGGTCGTGCAACCAGCGCCGGCAGCCCAGCCGTCGTCTGCAACCTCGCAGCCGGCGTCCTCCAGTGTCACGGCATTGCCGGCACCTCCCAGGGTCGCGTCGGCACCTCCGGTGAAGAGTGCAAGGAAGGACGATGTTCGCGACCTGCTCGACCAGGTTCCACAGGGCCTGCGCAAGCGGTTTGGCTTCTGAATCACGGGGTACGTCATGAAACTGCAGCATCTCGCCGCAACCGGCATTCTGGGCATCGCCGCGCTGGGAGCGGGCTATTATTCCTATTCCCGCCTGCTTCATTCGCCGCTGGTGACCACCAGCATTGCGAGCGTCGCGCCGGTTTCCGAAGCCGTTTACGGAACGGGCACCGTCGAGCCCGAGCGCTGGGCCAAAGTGGTGCCGCTGCAGCGCCGCCGGTTGATCGAGCTTTGCAAATGCGAAGGACAGGTGGTGAAGGCCGGCCAGATCCTCGGCCGCCAGGACGACGCCGAGGAACGCAGCGCGCTGGAGCAGATGGAAATCAATCGAGGCCAGCTCGAACGCGATCTGGCGCGCGCCGAGAAAGATCGCGACAAGAACGACGCCGCGCGCACTGAATACGAGCAGCGCTGGACCAAGCTGGAGGAAACAAAATCGCGGATCGCCGCGCAGAAGGTGCGCCTCGACTCGCTGGTGCTGAGAGCTCCGCTCGACGGCATGGTCTTGCGGCGCGACGGCGAGGTCGGCGAGATCGCCGGTCCTACCGATGTTTTGTTCTGGGTTGGACCGCCTGCGCCGATGCAGGTCGTGGCTGAAATCAACGAGGAGGAGATCAACCGCATCGCCGGTGGCCAGAAGGCGCTGCTGCGGAGCGAGGCTTTCCCCGGCAGGGCGCTGCGCGCCACGGTCTCCCAGATCACGCCCAAGGGCGACCCGACCCGCAAGACCTTCCGGGTCTATTTGCGGCTGCCACAGGATACGCCGCTGCGGATCGGCATGTCGGTCGAGGTCAACATCATCTTCCGCGAGAAGCAGGCAGCCATCGTCGTACCGGCAGAGGCCGTCGCCGGCAATTCGGTTCAGATGGTCGATGACAACAGGATCAAACGGGTGCCGGTAACGGTCGGCATCCGCGGCAACCGCAACGTCGAGATCATCGGTGACGTATCCAAAGGCATCCCCGTGCTTTCGCCCGCCCGCATGGATCTCGCTGACGGAGCCAGGATTCGCATCGACAACAGCTTGACCAGGGCAGTGGAGCCCGCGGCCGCGGGAGAACCGGCTGATCCGCCAGGCGCTCCCCCCGCCGCGACCGTGGTGGCGGCGGCCGCCCCAACTTCTTCAGATCCCGATGATGCGGTGATTTCTGCGGCCATGACCGCCCACATCGATTCCGTTGTCAACGATGCGCGCCGCAGCCTCATCAGCAACAGCCGGTAATCACCCGTGAAGCTTCTGTTCAATATCGCATGGACTCACGTCAGCACCAGGGTGCGGCAAACCCTGGTCGGCATGGCCGGCGTCGCCATGGGCGTCGGCTTCACCATCATGATGGCTGGCCTGATGCAGGGCTCGCAGATCGACTTCCTGCGGCAGCTCGTCGACACCATGCCGCATATCACGATCGAGGATGAGCGGCGCTCCGTACCGACGCAGCCGGCCGAGCAGGAATATGCGGCGGTCCAGATGGCTGATATCGCCAATGTCGGCAAACGCCCCGGCATTAAGTATCCGGAATCGGTGATGAGTTCGCTGCGCTCGTGGATACCGGGTGACGTGGCGCCCTCGGTGAAGACCACCGCAATCATCGATCACGGCGGCGCGCGCATCGGCATCACCTTGACCGGCATCGATCCCCGCCGCGAGGTTCATGTCTCGAAGCTCGCGGCGCAAATGCGCGAGGGAAAGCTCGACGACCTTTCGCGCGCGCCGAACGCCATCATCATCGGCGAGGCGCTCGCGGAAAAACTCGGCGTGAAGACCGGCAACACCGTCCTCCTGGTCGGCGGCCAGGGCACGCAACTGAATTCGACCGTGGCCGGGCTGTTTCGCTCCGGCTTGAAGCGCGTCGACGAAAGCCAGATCTATTCGCTGGCCGGGCCGGCGCAGGTCATGATGGGGCAAAACGGGGTCATCAACCAGTTGCGGCTGCGGTTGAACGATCCGATGGCGGCCCAAAAGGTCGCCGCCCAAGTCGAAGCGCAGACCGGCTACAAGTCGGTGTCCTGGCAGGAAGCCAACGCCGATCTGCTGTCGACCTTCACCGTGCGCGATTTCATCGTGCTCACCGTGATGGGCGCGATGCTGCTGACATCGTCCTTTGCCACCTACAACATCATCTCGACGATCACGCACGAGAAGCGCCAGGACATCGCAATCATGAAATCGCTGGGCATGCGCGAATATGCCGTGCGGCGGATCTTCATCATCGAGTCCGTCATCATCGGCGTGGTCGGCATCCTGTTCGGGTGGATCCTCGGTTACCTGCTCTGCTATGGCTGGTCGAAGATCACGATCTTCAATCCGCTGACGGGCACCACCGTTCCGCTGCAGATCTATTACTCTGCGATGCACTATGTGGTCGCGGGCGGAATATCCCTCCTCTGCTGCGCAGGTGCAGCTTACTTCCCGGCACGCAAGGCCACGCGGGTTCATCCAGTTGAAATTATCCGGGGAGCGTCATGACCGAGGTTGCTTTGCAAGCGGTGGAGCTGGTTCGGCGCATCGAGGGCGATGTCGCGCACACCCTCGTCAACGGCATTGATCTTGCGGTGAACAAGGGCGAATTCGTCGCGATTACCGGGCCGTCGGGATCGGGCAAATCTTCGCTGCTTTATCTGCTGGGCCTGCTCGATGCTCCTAGCGAGGGCGAGGTCATGATCTGCGGCCAGCCAACGTCGAAACTGTCGGAATCGGAGCGAGCCGATGTCCGCCTGACCAGATGCGGCTTCGTATTCCAGTTCCACTTCCTGCTGCCGGAGTTCACCTCGCTCGACAATGTGCTGCTGCCGATGCGCGCCGCGGGCAAGATGGCCGAAGGTGAGATGCGCGAGCGTGGTCTTGCGCTGTTAAGCTCGCTCGGGCTCGCCGAACACGCGAACAAGCGCCCCAACCAGCTCTCCGGCGGCCAGCGCCAGCGCGTCGCGATCGCCCGCGCGCTTGCCAACCGCCCCGAGATCATCGTGGCCGACGAGCCGACGGGCGCCCTCGATACGAAATCGACCGAACAGGTGTTCTCGATCCTCCGCGACATCGCGGACCACGGCCAGACCGTGATCGTAGTGACCCACGACCCGGCACTCGCCGCCCGCGCCGACCGCCGCATCCATATCGTCGATGGCAAGATCGCGGAGATTGCCATGCGTGATGGCGGCGAGTTGGTTTGTGAGGGGGTGAGTTAGAAGCCGGCGGAGAGGGAGGGATTGCCGCGCATCTTCAGCAAATCAATAAAATCACTGAGAACCCCTTCTTGAAGACAGGCTAGTTCGATGAGGGGTCCTGACAGCACGCCGCGTCAAGCACTTTCGCGCTGATGAAAATTCAAAGAGGCAGGCACGACTGCCGTATACATGACCGGGATCTCAAAACGCGCAGCACCTAAGCGCATCCTACTGCCCTGGGCCGACTCAACGCTTTGATTTCTTTGCCGACTTCCGCGACTTTGCCGCGCCGTTGGCGCGGCGCGCGGACCTAACCGGTTTCTTGCGATCGGCCGTGAGCGGGTAGGACATTCCGCCTACCAGTATCCCGTCGGCACACGCTTCGATTTGGATGACGCTATCGTTAGCCTTGAGAAGGTCGCTGGCGGTGAAGTCCCGGCCAGGCAACATTCGCATGGTCACCTTCCGGCCGTTACTCGGCTCGAGCGTGAATGCATCGACGCCGGCACTGGAGAATGCGACCCGCCAGCCGCGCTCGGCCAGAAACGCTGGCAGAACTGCCCTGATGGTCATACGGGCTCGGCTCCGGAACGGGTTCTTCAAGTAAAAACTCAAGCGGTCAAATCCAGCTACCAGCCGCTTGCCGGTGGAGCTCGCGACCGGAGAGACATTGCGTTGCCCGATATTGTTATCGTTCGGCACCAGCCGCCATTCCTCCATCGAGTCGTTTGCAGTAAAGTTGTCGATGTTGCTCGTGTCGTTCGGTGCAGACACGACCATAAACATGCACTCATGCCCGACCTGCGACGGCACCCAGTCGAACGGTCCGACCAGAACTTCTGCAGCCGAATTGGGTTGCACATCCGCAGCCGAGAGCTGCGCCGTCGTCATCGGTTGCCAATCATCAGGATAGACGAGCCCGGCCGACGGCCTGCAATGAAAGGCCCGCACGGTCACGTTGGTGGCGAGCTGGGTACCGCGGTTCTTGATCCTGACGTAGGCGTAGTTGGTGACGCCTACTATCGGCTCTTCGTGAACGGCGCCGCCATCGCTCTGGCGTCGGTTCCAAATCGCCTGGCAGCTCCAGTGATTTGACTGGAACTGGTACTCGCCGCTCCGGCCATCTTCGATGTAAACATCAACCAGCGGTGGAGCACCTTCGTTATCGTTGGGTTTCGCCGTGCCCGCAGGCTGGTACATGCCCTGCTTTTCGAATGCCCAGCGGATTACCTTGCCATAGGCGTGGCCCAATAGTCCCTCGGATACCCAATTCCCCGCGTCGGCGGTCATCAGCGCTTGCGCAAAGCGCTCGGCATCGGGTGGACTGGTGGCCGGGGTCATTGAGCCGATGGCATTGAGCATCAGGTAACACGTCACGCGCGCTGCGAAGCGCTTCATCGCGATGTCGGAGGAATCGCCTCCGATCGATCGATAGATGCGAAACATTGTGGTCGAAAGGATCTGCTCGTTCTCGTAACCTTTCGGATCCACCGCTGTGAACGGATGTAGCGCGATGTTGCCGCTCCAACCGAAGCCCGCCGCCACAGCCCGGTCGTGCCGGCGGTTGGCAACCGTGATCCATGGAAAGGTCTCAAAACGATCCGGGGCTTGGCTGCCCGGATCGTTCAGAATCGCAGCGAAGCTGTCACCGGCGCTATGAGAGAATGGGAGATTGCGCGAGCCGACATGGTTGAACAAAACGCCATGGCCAAACAGCTCATGCATTGCCACGCGACAATCGCAAGCAATACCAATCGGATTGGCGAGATCGCCAAGGTGAGCAAGCGCGAAGCTGGTGTATTCGATTCCCGTTCCGCCTGCGGTGCCGACGCAGTGTGCATTGATTTCGTCGCCTTGAGGGTGATTTGGGTCAATATGGCCGCGGTGGTCCACTGGACTCGGAAAGATCGTGCCAGGCAGATAACTGGCACGGTCGAATCCCAGGTCTTCCAACTGACGATAAAAGCGGTCACAATTGTAGTAGGCATTGACCGCGGCGAAATCGTTAGTGCGCACATCGAAGTCGAAGCTCATGCCAGTGTTGAGCTGAGGAGCCGCCACGACCGGAGTTTCGATTTCGGCAATCACGACATTGTCCCCACTAAGCGCCTGCGTGCCGTTCACCGGGGGGACAAGTCCAGCGAGTGTGACGGTGCTGCGGACTGGGTTGAGCGCCGCGGTGCCGGCCCCCGGCATGGGACCGCCCGCGACCGTGACCGGGTCGGATTGGAACACCATGCCGGTAACACTGTCCACAAATGGAGACAGCAACAGAACCGACAAAGTCTCCACCTCGATGAGTGCGACCCAGTGCAGCGGCCGAAACGGCTTGACATCGAGCCGGAAGTAGACCGCGGAAACGACGTAGTGCTCACCCTCGCGGATTGAACGATCGACCGCCGGAAGCGGGAGAGTGGGGTCGCTTGCCTGCAGGGCGACACCATCTTTCGGCTGTTGATCCGGCGAGCGAGCGCGTCGGGCGCGTTCGTACCGATAGACCATCAACCGTTGGCGATCGATGCCAAACGACGTGTCTCGCGCCGGTTCGGAATCGAGACCAAGGCTCTTGGCCAACATTTGCAAGTCGATGGCCCTGGATCGGGCGACCGCCTGCGCCGATGGCCGCTTGATCTTTGGATCGGGATGCCGGGTCGTTTGCGCCCCGATAATACGCAACGGGTTTTCCTTCATCGTGATCGAGAGACCTGCTTCCCAGACCGGCAGTCCGAAGTGAGTTTGGTAGAACGCGACGGTAGTCAGGTCGAACTGATGCTTTTCGCTGAGCAGGCGATACTCGACTTTGTCAGCGGTGGGTTCCTGTTCGGTTGGTGCAAAGAGATGCTTCAATTCCTGCTCTCGCAGCCCCAGCAATTCGCCGTACCGAGCGAGATATTCGCGTGCTGCAAGCTGCGGCGTTCGCGCATCGGTGGCAACGTAGCGCGGGTGAGAAAGCGTGCGCGCAACACCGTCGGCATCACGCAGGATTTTGGTTTGAGAGCGGGCATCGAATTCTTCGAACATGACTCCCTCCCCGATTGCATTTATGCTAACTTACAATCCAATTGCTTTGCATGAGCTGTGCGATGCGGCGGCGCAAACGGAATGACCGCGCGGGTGATCGCCGTCAATTGAACTGGAGGATGCAATTATCGCTAAGCTAAGGTATTACGGGCTTACGGTCGCGTCTGTGATGTAGTTCACAGATCGGCTATTCGTGACTAGACCTGTCCCAACAGTATCCGGCTCACTCGTGTCCCAGGACAAAAAAATCGATTCTGAATGTATGGAAGCGTATTACCGTGAACGTGCCACGGTGTACGATGAATTTTATCAGGTCGGACGACGCAAAGATGACCTTGTCGCGCTAGGATCCTGGCTCGTCGAGCGGGCTCGGGGCGGAATGATTCTCGAGGTCGCTGCCGGTACCGGATATTGGACGGAAGTAGCGGCGCCGGTCGCCAAAGCCATAACAGCAACCGATTACAATCCCGAAACACTGGCCATAGCGGCGCAGCGGCGCCTCGGCTCTCACGTCACGTTGACGGTGGCAGACGCCTACCGACTGCCCAAACTCCCAGGCACCTTCGATATGGGGATGGCGATGCTCTGGTGGTCGCACGTCCAGAAGCAGCGGCGTCGCGAGTTCCTGCGTCACTTCACGAGCAGATTGGCGCCGGGCGCATTGGTCCTGATGCTGGATCAATTCTACATTGATGGTGTCAGCAGTCCCATTTCGCGCAAGGACGAATGGGACAACTTTTATACCGTACGAACACTCTCCAACGGCGCAAAATACGAAATCATCAAGAACTACCCAAGCGACGAAGAACTGATTGATACGTTCTCGGACGTTTGCGACGATATCGTCGTGACGCGGCTTCGCGAATTCTGGACTATCAGCGCACGCGTACGCCGCTGATTGGTCCGCTCACCGAAAGCAATTTAAAAGCGCAGGCCCTTGTTTCCCCCGCGCGCCATGTTGAAGGCGGGTATGCCGCACAGGCTTTCGGTTCGTTGTCGCAGCGTCGGCGTGTCCGTGCACAACCCGGTAATAAGGTCGACCGAAAAGCCCATGTCATGCAACATGAGCTTTCCGCCCAGTGCCGCCAAGGCGTCCGCCGCCGCCAGAATGAACTTGCCGTTGGAGCGTCTCCCCTTGAGACGCTGCAGGAAGACCGGCACGTTAGCTCCTAGAAAGTCGCCGCCGCATTCGATGATCACTGCGTCGGCGGGCATGCAGAGGCAGAAGTCGAGCGCCCGGTCAAACATGTCCTCCACGCCGGCGCGATCGGACGGATAAGTTGTAGGCATTCCGAAATCGACACAATCGAATGCATGTGCGGCTCCGAAATCACGGTAGGCCAGCAATTCACTGACCGATGAGGTGCCAGTGGCCTTCAGAGTGACGATGGTCCGGTGGCCGCTTTGAAGCAGAGAACGGATGATTCCGATCCCGGCGGTGGTTTTGCCGACCTCTGCCGAGGTCCCGAGCACGACGTAAAGCAGTGCCGCTTTGTCCGACTTGCCATTTTTGGAGCTGACCACGAAGTCTCGCATGTTGAGATTCTGGTCGTCGCCTATGCGCACGGCACCGAGGTATTTGACCTCACCCAGATGCCCCTTGCTGCCGGGCGAGTCGCCCACAAAATTGCCAATGATTCCGGCTTGCGCCAACACCCAGTAGCTCTCGCTCGGAACCAAGCCTCCAGCCGGAATCCCGCCGACGACCCAGCGGGTAGACTCACGATGTCCTGGTGTTGCAAGGAAGATGTCGCCGGGGGCCAACATCAGTGATCGGCCCGAGACGCCCTCTACCACGATCGGTGACGCCTCGGCTGGCAACTGGAAGGCGCAAACATCGCCTTCCAGACCAGCGACAGCTACACAGTATGCAGACTCCAATGGCGGCAGTCGCCGCAGGACCGATGTTCGTTTAGTGTCTGGAGCAAGTTGCGCGGCTTGCATGGCACCAACGGGCACAGCGCTGTGTTACTTCTTCTTCTTCTTCTTTGCGGCGCTGCGGCCTTGGTCATTCACAATCAGGATCTTGCCGCGCCCAAAAGCGGCGAACTGCTTCGGCGCAATTCCGAGGCATTCCGCAAGAGCTGCAATCATCTTTGGGTCGGACGGTATCGTGACGATGAACCTCGAATGCACGTGCCTATAGGTCTCGTCCTTCCCCTCGACCGGAACAAAACACATCAGAGCCTCCCGACAAAAATTGATAAAAACCCATCAACTCGCGTTACCCCAATCAACTCGCGTGCTCACGACATGTTAATCGAAGGCCCGGCGGCCGCCAACCGAAATCGCAAACGATGACGGCATGGTTGTGTTGCCCCGGGGCGGGGCTGGCGCCCTTTTTTTGATCTGGGCAAGTTTGCCTGACCGAGCAGGTGATTGTCCGATTGTCAGCCATCGCCAGCGCGTGTGGCTTGCTGGTGCTGCCCCAGCGGGATACAACCTGTCACTGGCTTGCCCGTGGGGACTCGCATGATCTGCGTACGCTGTAGGGCTTCCGCCGAGGAAGGTAAGAAATTCTGCGGGGAGTGTGGAGCGCCGCTGCCTTGGCAGTGCCGGATTTGCGGTTCGGAAAACGCGCCCGACAAGCGATTCTGTGGCAATTGCGGCACTGCCTCGGCGGACGTAGCGTCCGAGCTGCCGGTGGTCGCCTCGCCCGATATTGGCCTGGAGCGACGTCATATAACTATCATGTTTGTCGATCTGGTCGGGTCGACGCTATTGGGCAGGCGGCTGGATCCCGAGGATCTGAGGCACGTCATTGCCGCTTTCAACAATGCCGTTACAGGCGCGATCAAGCAGTTCGACGGCTTTGTCGCTCGCTATATGGGCGATGGCGTTCTTGCATATTTCGGTTATCCCCACGCGCACGAGGCCGACGCGGAGCGCGCGATCAGCGCGGGACTTGCAGTCGTCAGCGCGATTGGCGGTCTGCCCAGCGCGGCCGGCCCTGCCGGTACTTTGAGTGCACGGGTTGGAATCGCCAGTGGTCTAGTCGTTATCGGCGATCTTATCGGCACCGGCGCGTCGCGGGAGGCAGCGGCAATCGGCGATACTCCCAATCTCGCGGCCCGCCTCCAGTCGGCTGCAGAACCCGGCACAGTTCTCATTTCCGAGTCAACCAAGCGTCTCGCCGGTGGCTTGTTCGAGTACCAACAGTTCAATGCAGGAATGCTGAAAGGCCGGCCGCCTGGAGAGCCCGCTTGGCTCGTGCTAGGCCAAAGCTCGATTGACAGTCGCTTCGAGGCGCTACATCCGTGGCAGCTTCGACTGGTCGGCCGTGACGAAGAAGTCGAGTTACTTCGGCGACGATGGGAACAGGTCAATAGTGGTGAAGGACGGGTCGTATTCATCTGCGGCGACCCCGGAATAGGAAAGTCGCGCCTGGCCACCTCGCTGGAGCAGATGGTCCGCGAGGCCGAACACCTCAGTTTTCGGCTTTCCTGCTCGCCGCTGCACCAGCACACACCGCTATATCCGATTATCCGCCAGCTAAAGCGCGTCGCAAACTTTCAGCGCGCCGACTCTCCCGAGACGAAGCGCGACAAGCTCAAGCGCTCTCTGGCTGCTGATGCCTCGCCCGAAGACATCATGCACTTCGCTGACCTGCTCTCGATTCCCGATATTGGAGGGCAGCCGACTACCGTCGTACCCCCGCCGACAAAGAAAGAAATGACATTCGCCGCGATACTCCGCCAATTTGAAAGTCTGGCCCGACAGTCGCCGATCGCGTTGATCTTCGAGGACCTGCATTGGGCCGACCCCACGACGCTCGATTTGTTGGTGCGGTTGGTAGAGCTGGCCGAGCATGCCCCGATACTGCTCGTCATCACATCGCGTCGCGTGGACCTTCATCCAGTGTGGTCGTCACGCCCGCACGTCACGGTTCGCCTGCTGAACGCGCTCAATCGTCGGCTGGCGGCCGCGCTTGTCAAGGAAGTTGCCGGCAACCAGCACCTGCCTCAAGAGGTCGTCGATCGCATCGTGACCAACTCGGACGGCGTGCCACTTTTCATCGAGGAGCTGACCAGGTTGGTGCTGGAAAGAGACCAGGAACAGAAAGACAATTTGGATAATTCGGCGGATGGGCAGTTCACCTTTGGCACCGTGCCGACATCGCTGCATGCTTCTCTCATGAGTCGGCTTGACCGGCTTCCAGTTGGAAAGGAGATCGCCCAGACCGGCTCCGTCGTCGGGCGGGAATTTTCCTTTGATATGCTTCAAACGATTTCCGGCAAGCCCTCTGTCCAAATTGAGGACTCGCTGAGGGAATTGGTGGAGGCCCAACTGATTATTCCACACGGGCAACCGCCCGAGGCCGTCTACGTCTTCAAGCACGCCCTGGTGCAGGAAGCCGCTTACGCATCGCTTTTGCGTGAGCGACGCTCTGCCATTCATCGGAAGCTTGCAGAGGTTCTCGAGAAGGATCCTGCCAATCTCGAAGCGGCGCACCCGCAGCTAACGGCCTGGCATTTCGCCGAAGCCGGCATGCCCGACAAGGCTGTGACACACTATCTGAAGGCGGCGGATCAGGCCACTGGGCGTTTTGCCCTCGCAGAGATGGTGAGTCATCTCCGCAACGCTCTGCGTCAGCTTGAGCTCCTGCCCGATTCGATCGACAGGCGCCGTCGCGAACTCCCGATACAAGTCGCGCTCGGACGCGCACTGATCGATCACGAAGGCTCAGGCAGCGAGGAGGTCCGCACGACATTCGAGTACGCGCTCCGACTCTGTCTCGAGCTCGATGATACCAATGAGATGATTCGCGTACACGACGGGCTGGTCAATTTCCATTTCACGCATTCAGCTTTCGATGCAATACTTCGGTACTCCGAGGAGTTGCTCGAAGCCGGCCACAGAGCGGGCAGTCGGCAGGCTCGACTGATCGCCAAGCGTTCGAGCGGATTCGCGCATTTGCTTTCGGGTCGATTTGCAATGGCGAACGACGACCTGAGATCGTTCCTCGACATGTACGACGCTACACGCGACGGGCCGGAGGCGGCGCTAACAACACGCGATCCAAAGGTCTCTGTCTGCACCATTCTCGGAATCTGTCTCACTGCGATGGGCTATCCAGATTCGGGTGCGGCCATGAGCGCCGAAGGGGTAGAGCATGCCGAGATGCTGAATCACCAGGTCAGCTTAATTCTCGGACTGCGGCGCGCGTGCGTGCAACGCATCATGCAAAGGGACGACGAAGGCGTACGCGATCTTGCCGATCGAATTTTCAAGATCACGTCGGAATACGAAACGTTCAAGGGCGCACGCGATGGCATCATTCTCCACTGCTGGGGACAATTTCACGCCAATCGCGATCCCTCCCTTCTCGATACGATGCAGGCGACGATCGAACATTTCGACAATACAAAGCACTGGGCGATGCTGCCGTTCTTCATGACCTCCGCAGCAGAGTTGCGAGGCCAGGTCGGCGATCGTGCCGGCGCTGCGGCTTTGCTCGATCGGGCGTCCCAGCTCGTCGAAAATACCGGAGAGGAATGGTGTGCCGCGGAAATTACCCGCCTACGGGCACTCTTCAGCGCGCGCGACGAGGACGAGAAACTGACATTGCTGCAGGCCAGCCTTGGGATGGCGACATCCCAGGGGGCAATGCTCTGGCAATTGCGAACTGCAACAAGCTTGGGAGAGCTATGGCGGAAAAAAGGAGATAAGGACCGCGCGCATGCGCTGCTTGCGCCGATCTGTGGTTGGTTTATGGAAGGCGCGAACATGCGCGATTTGATTTCCGCCCGTAGCTTGCTCGCCCTGCTCGGCAAGTGATCTGTCGAGGTGGTAGTCAGATTCTACTCGATGGACACTCCGGCAAACTCGACGGCTTTGCGCCACCTCTCCACGTCGTCGCTGACAAATTCGCCGAACTCTCGCGAGCTCATCGGCATTGGCAGGCCTTGAAGCGCTTCGAACCGCGCCAGCACACCAGGATCTGCCAGTGCGGCGTTGACCGCCTTGTTAAGCACGTCGATGATCTCGGGCGGCGTGCCTTTCGGCGCGAATATGCCGTACCAGATGCTAGCTTCGAACCCAGGAACGGTCTCGGCTATTGCGGGAATGTCCGGCAGCGACGGCCAACGCGTCGGTGTGGTCACCCCGAGCCCGCGCAACCTGCCCGACCGCACGGCTTCGATTACTCCCGTGATGTTATCGAACAACACATGCACTTTGCCCGTCATCAGGTCCGGATAGGCGGCTGCTGCGCCTCGGTAAGGTACATGGACCATGTCGATCTTAGTCATTGCCTTGAACAACTCGCCGGACAAATGTACCGAGGTACCGTATCCCGAGGAGGCCATCGACAATTTACCGGGATTTGCCTTGGCGTAGTCTATGAACTCCTGGACCGTCGTCACAGTCAGCGATGGTGGCACCACCATCATATTGGGGAAGCGCATAATGCCGGCGACGGGCGTCGTATCACGCTGAAAGTTGAACGGAAGCCTCTTGTAGGCTGACATGCTGATGGTGCTGTTCGAGCCAGTGAACAAAAGCGTGTAGCCGTCCGGCGCCGAATTGATAACCGCTTCGTTCGCCAGATTTCCACCCATGCCGGTTCGATTTTCGACGACGAATCGCTGAGCGAGTTGCTCCGACAGCTTGTCTGCCACGATCCGCGCGACCGCGTCCGTGCCGCCACCGGCCGCTAGGCCGACGAGCAGGCGCACCGGTCGCACAGGATACTCGACAGCTTGCATTGTGCGCGGAAGCAACGCAACCAGGCCGAGCACGAGAACGAGGAAATATCCGATATTGGAGTGCGCGTGCTTCATCTTCCTCCAGCCTGTGGCGCAGCCTGGCAAAATGGGCAACAAGCAGAGCGTCGTCGAGAAGGGTAGCAGCATGAAGCTTGTCGCTAGCAACCCTAGGCCGCCGGCGCCAACGGGCGCAAGATCAAGTTCAGGATCGACACGATGAGCCAACGTGGATACTGGCGCGACACAGCCCTATCGTGTCGGCCAAGATGGCTGTCATGCATGCGCGCATTGAGCGGCATTGCTTTTCCCGAGATGCGCGGCCAGCCTTCTTTCGATCTACGAAGGCGCCGGACACACGGCGCCACTGGCGGAGAGGGAGGGATTCGAACCCCCGATAGGCTTGCACCTATGCCGCATTTCGAGTGCGGTGCATTCAACCACTCTGCCACCTCTCCAGGCGCCAAGGGGGCGGATTCGGCCCCGCGGTCGGGGCGTGTTCTAGGCGAGGAAGCCGGGGCAGACAAGGCGCAAGCGCGGAGAAATTCGCCCCCAAACGGCGAACCCGAGGGATTTCAGGAAAAAGGGATTTCGGGAAAAAAATGGGTGGGACCGCCAGACGCGACAAAAACCGGCGGTCCCGTGCCGCTGCTTTGAAATTCTGGCCGGGAAGTGCGGCTTCGCCGGCCAGCCGGAGCGACACGGCCGACGGTAGCAACGGCCGCGGAAACAGCAACGCGAAGTGGGTTTTAACCTAACCAGTCAACCTTACTACCCGCGCCAAAGGTTAATCCAAGTGCTAATCTTTGGCTTTCCTCGCCTTCTTCTCGTCCTTGCCATTGTCCTTGCGCCGGTTGGTGAAGCGGGCGTTGCCAAGGCCGGTACCGATGGTCAATACGCCCCAGCGCTCGACATCCTGCATGAAGGGAACTTCGGAAAGGCCCTGCACCACGCCGTCATTATGCATCAGCACGGCGGTGTCATGCTCGCCGATCTGCGGGATCGCTTCCACCAGGCTTGCCGGCAGATTAAACTTCGAGCTTTCCCAATTGCCGGGCAGGTTCTGCGCGCCCTTTTCGATCGAGCCGTCCTCCTCGATCACGCCGGGACAGGCGATGCCGATGAACGGCGCCAGCTTCAGGCCGTCGCTTTCCGCCGTGGCGATCAGATCCTTCAGCATCTTCACCAGCCGCTTGACTGCGGCTTCGCGCGTCGGCTCATCATCGGCATGCCGCCACAGCTCGGACTGCCAGACGTCGGCCTTGGATAGATCGGGCGCCTTCTTCCAACGCGTTTCTACGACACCGCATCGGATGTTGGTGCCGCCGATGTCGACCGCGAGGATGCTGTCGTGGCCCTCGAAGATCCATGACGGCGCCAGATGTAGCGTGCCGATCAAGCCGGCGTCATCGGGATGAAAGCGGATCGGCAGCAGATCGACCTCGAACCCTTCCGCCTTGAGGATGATGTCGGTGCGGGCAATCGCGAGTTCGCCGACCCGGCTCTGCCGAAAACCGCCGCCAACCACGATGCGCTCGGTATCTTCCCATGCCTTGGTCTTGAGAAACCGCTGCGTCACATACGCCAGTTCCTGGGCAAATTCCTCGATCGCGCCGTGCACGAGCGCGGCGGCGGTGACATCGGCGCCGATCAGCGCCTCGTCGAGGTCGCCCTTGGCGATTTCGCCGGCCGATTTTTTGCCCAGTGGATCGTCGCCGTTCTTCCTCAGCGGCTTGCGCAAGCCGTCCAGTATCTTGCGAAAAGCCCCTTTGCT
The DNA here is from genome assembly GCF_013114835.1 of Bradyrhizobium archetypum. Taxonomy (GTDB): domain Bacteria; phylum Pseudomonadota; class Alphaproteobacteria; order Rhizobiales; family Xanthobacteraceae; genus Bradyrhizobium; species Bradyrhizobium archetypum. Next base: position 32,612 of record NZ_JAAVLW010000012.1, read on the forward strand.
GGCACGATCGCCGAGAAAGCCCTCGTCGTCTTTCAGTTCCACGTTGAAACTGTCAACGTCGACCGACGGCAAGCGGGTGGCCCCGTGCCGGGCGATGCCCGTGGTCGCGATGATGTCTTCTGCCATATTGCCCAAGCCCTGCCGGATCTCGCTGGCGACAACGGGCGGGGAACTCATTGGTTTCAAACGAGGCGGGTGGCGAATGGCGAATGGGGGCGGCAAATTGGGGGCGCTATTCGCCATTCGCTACTCGCTATTCGCCGTTTCCGGCCAAATCCTTCACTTTTGGCCGGTTTTCCGGCCGTTTCGCCTTGACTCACGGCGTTCTGCGGCTATAAGTCCCCGCATCCGGCGCGGGATTTCTCGCGCCGCTTGTTTTTGCGTGAATTCTGAGGGGCCTGCTCCCCGGCCGCGCGAAAATCGTACCCACAACGACTGACCAAAAAGCCGACCCGGACAGCCCTTTCGGGAATACGTCCGAGGCCGGGATCGAACACGAAGGAAAAAAAACGATGTTCGCAGTCATCAAAACCGGCGGCCGGCAGTACCGCGTCGTTCCGAATGATGTGCTCGAGATAGGCAAGATCGCCGGCGAAGTCGGCACGATCGTGCAGCTTGGTGAAGTCCTGGTCGTCGGCGGTGACACGCCGGTGCTGGGCACCCCGACGGTGGCAGGCGCTTCCGTTGCGGCCGAGGTGCTGGACCACAAGCGCGGCCCCAAGGTGATCGCGTTCAAAAAGCGTCGCCGCAAGAATTCGCGCCGCAAGCGCGGCTATCGCGACGAGATCACGGTGCTCCGCGTCACCGAGATCCTGACCGATAACGCCAAACCTTCGATCGGCCCGCGGCCGAAGAAGGAAAAGGTCGCCGCATCAGCCGCATAGGCCTAGAGCGGCAAGAAGTGATGCGCTTCGACGAAAAGTTGAAGCGCGATAAAAGTGAAATGATTCCGTCAAGGAATTGATCTAGAGATAATAGCGAAGTCGGAGACGGGCCATGGCTCACAAAAAAGCAGGCGGTTCATCGCGAAACGGTCGCGATTCAAAGGGCAAGCGCCTCGGCATCAAGGCCTTCGGCGGCGAACACGTGATTCCCGGCAACATTATCGCGCGTCAGCGCGGCACCACTTGGCATCCCGGCCTTAATGTCGGCATGGGCACCGACCATACTCTCTTTGCCAAGGTCGAAGGTCACGTCGAGTTCCGTGCAAAAACCAATGGTCGCACTTTCGTATCGGTAGTCCCGATGACGGAGGCGGCTGAGTAGACGGTGGATACACTTGAGTCCGCCGGATCCTGTTGAACCGGCGGAGTCGAAATGGGCTCCAGGGGAGGCGGGAAACCGGCCTCCCCTTTTCATTTTGCGCATTTTCGCAATCAGGAGCCCGACATGTTGCAGGACATCCCGATCCAGACCTCGTCCTTGCGTCAGCCGAGTAGCTGCGTCCTCGAGACGGAACGGCTGACATTGCGCCGGCCGACGCTCGCGGACGTAAAAGCGATTGCGCACCTCGCCAATGATCGCCGCATTGCAGAGAATACCCGCCGGCTGCCGCACCCCTATCTGCAGAATCATGCGATCGAATTCGTGCGCGCAAAGGCTGCCGACAACAGCGAGACGGTGTTTCTGATCGAACACAATTATTCGCCGATCGGCATGGTCGGCATCGACCGTAGCAAGCCGGACATGCCGGAGCTTGGCTACTGGCTCGGTGTGGCGCATTGGGGCCAGGGTTTCGGCACCGAAGCCGCGCGCGCCGTGATCGATTTCTTCTTCGAGGAATTCGATGCCGAGCATCTTATTTCGGGCGCCCGCGTTGCCAACCCGGCATCGCGGAACATCCTCGAGAAATGCGGCTTCCAGTGGTACGGAGTCGAGTTGCACCGCTTCGAGGCGCTGGGATCCTCCACCCCGGTCGACCGCTTCCGCCTGACGCGCGGCGTGTGGGCTTCGTTGAAGAACTGGGGGAGCTCGACACGAAGGGGACGGTAGTTCGTACCCTCCCCTGCAGGGGAGGGTAAGCTTCACGCCGGCGGATTGACCACCGCCCCGTCGCGCCCGAGCTTCTGCTCGCGCAGGAAGATATAGAAGCCGGCGCCGATGATGATGGCGGCGCCGATCAGCGTCGAGATCGACGGCACGTCGCCGAACACGACGAAGCCGAAGATCACGGCCCAGACGATCATCGAATATTGATACGGCACCACGACGCTGGCCGGCGCCAGTTTCAGCGAACGGTTGATGCACAGCAGCGCGACGACGGAAGTCACTCCGGCCGCGGCAAACAGGCCGAGACTGCCAAGCGTCGGCGTGACCCAGCCAATCGGTGACATCAGCGCGCCGAGCAGGAACGTGCCGCCGAACTGCGACGTCGTCAGGACGATATCCGGCGTCGCCCGCAGCGAGCGCGTGATCAGCATCAGCAATGCAAACGACAGGCTGCCGCCGAGCGCGATCATCGCGGGCCAGCTTACCGTCTGCGTGGACGGGCGCAGCGCAATCAGGACGCCGCAGAATCCAACCAGGATCGCGCTCCAGCGCCGCCAGCCGACCCGCTCGCCGAGCACGATGCCGGAGAGCGCGGTGACGAAGATCGGCGAGGCCAGGTAATAGGTGATGACGTCGGCAAGCGGCAGATAGACGGTGGCGAGAAAGAATGCCGCGACTTCCAGCGTCGACAGCGTAACGCGAAGCAATTGCAGCCACGGCCGCTCCAGGCGCGAGAACTCGGCGCGCTGCTTCCAGATCACCGGCAACAGCACCAAAAGCGCCGCGCAGGCGCGCAGCCACAGCAACTGCCCGACCGAGTAGGTCGCGACCATGAATTTTCCGAGCGCATCGCCGAACGAGAACATGAAGATCGACAGCAGCATCAGCCCGATGCCGGCCAGCCGCGCGGAACGCTCGTCATAGGTGGAGATCTTGGCGAACAGGCTCATGACGTTTCCTGCTTCTTGCTCTTCGTCATGGCCAGCGTGTTCCGGCCATCCACGTCTTTTGCGCAGCACTTGTAATGACGTGGATGTCCGGGACAAGCCCGGAAATATCGAATTGGACGGATCGATTGCCGCAGCCGCTGCGCCGCGATACCGGTATTCTCTTCAGAAAACGACAGGAAATCCGATATGACCGGCTTCGACCCGACAACGCATCGCATGGTGAGCGAACAGCGCTGGTTCGAAGACTTCGTGCTTGGCGAGCGGTTCGTGATCCCGGGCAGGACCCAGACCTCGGCGGTGTTCGCCGCATTCCAGACCGCCAGCGGCGACACCCATCCGATCCACTACGATGTCGAATATTGCCGCGCCCGCGGCATGCCCGACCTGCTCGCACACGGCTTCCAGACCCTGGTCCACACCGCGCCGGGTGCAGGCTTGTTTCCCTATCTCGTCGAGGAATCGCTGGTCGGCTTCCTCGAGCAATCGAGCAAGTTCCTGAAACCGGTCTATGCCGGCGATACCATTTACCCGGCGCTCGAGGTGATCGAACTCGTCCCCGGCCGCACCACAGGCGTGGTGACGCTGCGCTCGACGGTGTTCAACCAGCGCAAGGAGCTTGTGCTGGAAGGAATGCAGAAATTCCTGGTTCGCCGGCGACCGGCCTCATAGGAGGCCGTGGCTTCGGTTCCGAAAAAGGCCCGAAAATTAAGGCTTTTCGCCAATGTTGCGCGCCTTGAGGGTTGCCGCGCGGGGGCCCCTGCCCTAACTAGTACAAATCATGAAATTCCTTGACGAGGCAAAGGTCTATATCCGCTCCGGCGACGGCGGCAACGGCTGCGTGGCGTTTCGCCGCGAGAAGTTCATCGAGTTCGGTGGGCCCTCCGGCGGCAATGGCGGCCGCGGCGGCGACGTCATCGTCGAGGCAGTCGATGGGCTGAACACGCTGATCGATTATCGCTACCAGCAGCACTTCAAGGCACAGAAGGGCACCAATGGCATGGGCAAGGACCGCCATGGCGCCAACGGCAAATCGATCGTGCTCAAAGTGCCGGTCGGCACGCAGATCTTCGACGAGGATCGCGAGACGCTGATCCACGACTTCACAGAGCTCGGTGAAAAGTTCGTGCTTGCCGAAGGCGGCAATGGCGGCTTTGGCAACGCGCATTTCAAATCCTCCACCAATCGCGCGCCGCGCAATGCCAATCCGGGCCAGGAAGGCGAAGAGCGCTGGATCTGGCTGCGGCTGAAGCTGATTGCGGACGCCGGCCTCGTCGGGCTGCCTAATGCGGGCAAGTCGACCTTTCTCTCCGTCGTCAGCGCGGCCAAGCCGAAGATCGCCGACTATCCCTTCACCACACTGCATCCGCAGCTCGGTGTCGTGAACGCCCAGGGCCGCGAATTCGTGCTCGCCGACATTCCGGGATTGATCGAAGGCGCGCATGAAGGCGCCGGCCTTGGTGACCGTTTCCTGGGCCATGTCGAGCGCTGCCGCGTGCTGCTGCACCTGATCGATGCGACCTGCGAACATGCCGGCAAAGCCTACAAGACGGTGCGAACCGAACTCGAGGCCTATGAGGGACATCTGGCCGAGAAGATCGAGATCGTCGCGCTGAACAAGATCGATGCCGTCGCGCCCGATGAATTGAAGAAGCAGAAAGACCGGCTGAAACGCGCCGCGAAGAAGACGCCGCTGTTGCTCTCCGCCGCCACCGGCGAAGGGGTGCAGGAAGCGCTCACGGCGTTGGTCGAGGTGATCGGCGAAGCCCCGGTTTCGCTCAAGGCCAAGAGCGGCCAGGACCCGTGGGCGCCGGTGACGCCGCCGCAGGGCTGAGACAAACTTAAAGCTTGCCCCTGTCGCGCCACTTCCAAATCAGGGAACTGGCGCGTATTGCTTCCCATCATCGGCACCATTCGACCGCACCATGAAACGCCCCGCGCTCAAAAACTTCCGCCGCATCGTCGTCAAGGTCGGCTCCTCGCTCCTGATCGATTCCAACGCGGGCGAGGTGCGTTCGGCCTGGCTCTCGGCGCTGGCGGCCGACATCGCAAAGCTCCACGGCGAAGGCCGCGATGTCCTGGTGGTTTCCTCAGGGTCGATCGCGCTCGGGCGCAGCCGTTTGAAATTGCCGCGTGGCCCCTTAAAGCTCGAGGAAAGCCAGGGCGCCGCGGCCGTGGGACAGATCGCATTGGCGCGGATCTGGTCGGAAGTGCTGGGGGCGCACGGCATCGGCGCCGGTCAGATCCTGGTGACACTGCAGGACACCGAGGAGCGCCGCCGCTATCTCAACGCCCGCTCGACCATTGCAAAACTACTGGAATGGCGTGCGGTGCCCGTAATCAACGAGAACGACACGGTCGCCACCAACGAAATCCGCTATGGCGACAATGACCGTCTCGCCGCACGCGTCGCCACCATGGCGAGCGCCGATCTCTTGATCCTGTTATCCGACATCGACGGCCTTTACGACGCGCCGCCGGGCGCCAATCCCAATGCGAAGCTTATTCCGATCGTCGAGTCCGTCACCTCGGAGATCGAGGGCATGGCGGGCGCGGCCGAATCCGAATTGTCGCGCGGCGGCATGTTCACCAAGATCGAGGCGGCGAAGATCGCGACGACATCAGGCACGCATATGCTGATCGCCTCCGGCAAGATCGAGCATCCGCTGCAGGCGATCGCCGATGGTGGGCGCTGCACCTGGTTCCTGACTCCAGCCAATCCTGTCACCGCGCGAAAGCGCTGGATTGCGGGCTCGCTGGAGCCCAGGGGCACGCTGACCATCGATGCCGGCGCTGTCGCGGCACTCCGTGCAGGCAAAAGCCTGCTGCCGGCCGGTGTCATCCGGATCGACGGCCAGTTCGCCCGCGGCGACGCGGTCGTGGTGCGCGGCCCCGACACCCATGAGATCGGCCGCGGCCTCGTCGCCTACGACGCCGAGGATGCCGAGAAGATCAAGGGCCGCTCCTCGCCGGATGTAATGGCTATCTTGGGCATCAGCGGCCGGGCCGAAATGATCCATCGCGACGATCTGGTGGTGGGGCCGGCCGGGGCCATTCCGGCCAAATAGGCCATTGGCCGAGCTGTACCGCGATTCGGCCAGGCCGGTTCCGGACCTCGCAAAAGCGGGATTTACGTGCTAGGACATAACCTTAACTCAAGACGAGACCTGCGATGACCGCCCCCCTGAAGGCAATCGATGGCAACGCCGATTTGCCCGCTTTGATGACCGACCTCGCTGCCCGGGCACGAACCGCCGCGCGGGTGCTGGCGCTGGCGCCGCCGGAGCAGAAGGACCGGGCGCTGGAGGCGATTGAGCGGGCGATCCGCGCCAATGCAGCCAAGATTCTCGCCGCCAATGCCGAGGACGTCGCGGAAGTGCGCGCAGGCGGCGCGACCGCGGCCTTCATCGACCGCCTGACCCTGACGCCTGCCCGGATCGATTCCATGGCCGATGGCGTAGCCACGGTGCGCGCCATTCCCGATCCGGTTGGCGCCGTCACCGAGAGCTGGCAACGGCCGAACGGCATGACCATCGAGCGCGTGCGGGTGCCGCTTGGCGTCATCGGCGTGATCTTCGAGAGCCGTCCCAATGTCGCAGCCGACGCCGGCGTACTGTGCCTGAAGTCCGGCAATGCGGTGATCCTGCGCGGCGGCTCCGACAGCTTTCGCTCCTGCCGCGCGATCCATGACTGCCTGGTGCAGGGCCTGCGCGAAGCGGACCTGCCGGAAGCCGCAATCACGCTGGTGCCGACGCGCGACCGCGCCGCTGTCGGGCTGATGCTCTCGGGATTGAACGGCGGCATCGACGTGATCGTGCCACGCGGCGGCAAGAGCCTGGTCGCGCGCGTCGAGGCGGAAGCGCGCGTGCCGGTGTTTGCGCATCTCGAAGGCGTCAACCACGTCTATGTCGATCGCACCGCCAATCTCGAGATGGCCAAGTCGATCGTGCTGAACGCCAAGATGCGCCGCACCGGCGTCTGCGGCGCCGCCGAGACCCTGCTGGTCGATCGCGCCGGCGCCGCGACTACTCTGAAACCGCTGGTCGAGATGCTGATCGCATCGGGCTGCGAGGTGCGCGGCGATGATGCCGTGCAGAAGATCGACGCGCGCGTGAAGCCGGCGACCGAGGACGACTGGGACACCGAGTATCTCGACGCGATCATCGCCGCGCGCGTGGTCGACGGCGTCGACGCGGCCATCGCGCATATCCAGAACCACGGCTCGCGCCATACCGATGCGATCGTGGCCGAGGACGCAAGGGCAGCGGAAAAATTCCTCAGCGAAGTGGATTCCGCGATCGTGCTGCACAATGCCTCGACGCAGTTCGCCGATGGCGGGGAATTCGGTTTCGGCGCGGAAATCGGGATCGCCACCGGCAAATTCCACGCCCGCGGTCCGGTCGGCGCCGAGCAACTGACGAGCTTCAAATATCGCGTTCACGGCACCGGGCAGACGCGGCCGTGAATGTAGCCTCGCGCACGCCGTGACCCGGCTGATGCAATTGCAATCCGCCGCGCAAGCCATTCCCTTCCACACCAACGGCATGCGCATCGGCCTGCTCGGCGGCTCGTTCAATCCGCCGCACGCTGCGCATCGCGCCATCAGCCTGTTTGCGATGAAGCGCCTCAAGCTCGATCGCGTCTGGTGGCTGCTGACGCCGGGCAATCCGCTCAAGGACACCGGTCACCTGCAGGATCTTGCCGACCGCGCGCGTGCCGCACACGAAGTCGCCGCCGATCCGCGCATCGATGTAAGCTGTCTCGAAGCTGTCATCGGCACCAGATACACTGTGGACACGATCATTCATTTGCGCCGCCGCGTGTCCGGCGTGCGTTTCGTCTGGATCATGGGCGCCGACAATCTCGCGCAGTTCCATCGCTGGAAGGACTGGCGGCGCATCGCCTCCGAGGTGCCGATCGCCGTGATCGACCGTCCGCCGCAGAGTTTCCGGGCCCTCGCCGCGCCCGCCGCCCAGGCGCTGGCACGCTTCCGGGTGCCCGAAAACCAAGCCGCCCGGCTAGCCGATCAGCAGGCTCCCGCCTGGGCCTTCCTGACCGGCATGAAACTGAACCTGTCTTCCACCGGCCTCCGGAACTCCGATGGAAGCTGGAAGGCAAAGAAGTGACAGTCCGGTTCGTACCGGCATGTGGGGCCACTGGAATATTGAAACCGTTAACCCCACATGCCTAATATGGTCCGCGACGCCGGGATTCGGCGTTCGCGATACAGTGAAAGGAATGGTCCCTGGCCACATCTGTATTGTCCAAGTCCAAGTCTGTTTTACCCAAGGTTCCCAGCAAGTCTGCCAAGACCGCGCGTAAAACATCGACACAAGCTGCGGCCTTGAAGGCGCAACCCGACGCCGACAAGACGCTGAATATGATCCTCTCCCGCCTCGACGATATGAAGGCGGAAGAAACGGTCACCATCGACCTTCGCGGCAAATCTGCATTTTCCGACTACATGATCGTCACCACCGGCCGGGTCAACCGGCACGTCGGCGCGATCGCGGAAAACGTCACCAAAGCCCTGAAGGAAAACGGCATCAGCAACATCCATGTCGAGGGCTTGCCCAATTGCGACTGGGTGCTGATCGATTCCGGCGATGTGGTCCTGCACGTATTCAGGCCCGAGGTGCGCGAATTCTACAATCTAGAAAGGTTGTGGGCGCAAAACCCGGCGGCGGCGGCGATCTGAGTTCCTCAGCCGTGCGAATCGGCTGAGGCGCATGTAGTCTGTTTGCTCGCGCGCAAACCGCGCGTGCCGGAAAGTGCACGCCAGAAACAGCATTCATGCGTCTTGTCCATTCATGCGTCTTGTCGTTGTCTCAATCGGCCGGCTGAAGCAGGGGCCAGAGCAGGAATTGGCCGAGCGCTATCGCGAGCGCTTCGAGGACCTCGGCCGCAAGCTCGGCTTTCGCGGCCTTTCGATCCAGGAAATTCCCGAAAGCCGCGCCCGCGATACCGCGACACGGATCGCTGAGGAAGCCGCGGTGATCGCGGCGGCAATACCGGAGAAATCCGTGCTGGTGGCGCTCGACGAGCACGGCAAGAGCATCGACAGCGCGAGCTTCGCCAGGCAGCTTGGCCAATGGCGGGACGAAGGTATCGCCAACACAATTTTCGCAATCGGAGGCGCGGACGGACTTTCGCCCGATTTGCAGCGCAAGGCTAAGCTACGCATTGCGTTCGGCTCGGCGACCTGGCCGCATCAAATGGTCCGCGTCATGCTTCTTGAACAGATTTATCGGGCCGCGACCATTCTTGCCGGTCACCCCTATCATCGCGCTTAAGGCACGGTGACGTGAATACAGACAACGCTGAATAGGCCGGATGCATTCAACGCAGCACATTCATTCCTATCCTGGCACCGCACGTCGCGGCGCGCCGCTGATATCAGCCGTCTCGCTTCCCCTGATCCTGCTGTCCGCAAGCTTTGCCGTGACGTCGCTTTTGCCGGCGGTAGCGCAACCCGCGCCAGCCGCGCAGCAAGCGACCGCCGTTTCGCCGGATGCCCTCAAGCAGCGCGAGCAGGAATTGGAGGCTGCGCGCGAGGAGCAGCGCAAGGCGGCCGAGCTGCAACAGAAGCTGAAGGCCGACATCGCCGCGATCGGGCAGGACCGCTCCAAGCTCAACCAGCAACTGATCGACATCGCGACCCAGGTGCGCGGCATCGAAACCCGCATCGGCGAGACCGAGGGACGGCTGCGTCCGCTCGATGCTCGCGAGCAGCAGATCCGTGCTTCGCTCGATTCGCGCCGCGCTGAAATCGTCGAGGTGCTGGCGGCCTTGCAGCGTGCCGGGCGGCGCACGCCGCCGGCGCTGCTGGTGCGGCCTGAGGATGCGCTGCAGTCGCTGCGCACCGCCATGCTGCTCGGCGCGGTCGTCCCCGAACTGCGCGGCCGTGCCGAGAAACTCGCCAATGATCTCGGCGAGCTCGTGAGCCTGCGCAAGACCATTGCTACCGAGCGCGACATCCTGGCGCGGGACCGCGACAAGCTGAAGGACGATCAGATCAGGCTGGCTGCGCTGGTCGACGAGCGGCAGCGCAAACAAAGCGCGATCGAGAAGGACATGGAGGCCGAAGGCGCGCGCGCCATCAGCCTGTCCAAGCAGGTCGACGGCCTGCAAGGCCTGATCACGAAAATGGAGCAGGATCTGAAGAGCGCCGCCAAGGCAGCCGCGACCGCCAGCCTGCAGGGCGCTCCGCCGGCCCCAGGCGGCAAGCCCAATCTGGGGGCGTTGAAGGACCCCGCCCGGTTAAGCCCCGCGATCGCCTTTGCCTCCGCCAAAGGGCTGTTTGCCTTTCCGGTCAACGGCCGCAAGATTCGCGATTTTGGCAGTTCCGATGGCGCAGGGGGCGTCGAAAAAGGCATTTCTTTGGCAACCCGGGCCGGGGCTCAGGTCACAACACCGTGTGACGGCTGGGTTGTTTACGCCGGGCCCTTCCGCAGCTACGGACAACTCTTGATCCTCAATGCCGGGGGCGGGTATCATGTCCTGATCGCCGGGATGGAGCGCATTTCGGTAAACATCGGCCAGTTTGTACTTACGGGAGAGCCGGTCGCGACTATGGGGACAACGTCCCAGGTTGCATCCATTCTCGCGACGACCGCGAGCCAGCCGGTGCTCTATGTCGAGTTCCGTAAGGACGGCACTCCAATCGACTCAGGCCCATGGTGGGCCGCAAGTGAAGGCGAAAAGGTTCGCGGATGATGCGCAAGACTTCTGTAATTCTTCTCAGCGCCGCCACCGGTGCGGCTTTGACGCTCTTCGTCACGCAGCCTCGTTCCGTACTGATGGGATCGAGCGCGCGTGCGGCGACCTCCGACACCTACCGCCAGCTCAATCTGTTCGGCGACGTATTCGAGCGCGTGCGCAGCGATTATGTCGAGAAGCCGGACGACTCCAAGCTGGTCGAATCTGCGATCTCGGGCATGCTGGCCGGCCTCGATCCGCATTCCAGCTACATGGACGCGAAGAGCTTTCGCGACATGCAGGTGCAGACACGCGGTGAATTCGGCGGACTCGGCATCGAGGTCACGATGGAAGACGGCCTGATCAAGGTCGTCTCGCCAATCGACGACACGCCGGCGTCAAAGGCCGGTATCATGGCCAACGACATCATCACCAATCTCGACGACGAAGCCGTGCAGGGTCTGACCCTCAATCAGGCCGTCGAGAAGATGCGCGGGCCGGTCAACACCAAGATCCGCCTCAAGATCATCCGCAAGGGCCAGGACAATCCGATCGAAGTCACGCTGGTGCGCGACAACATCCGCGTCCGCTCGGTGCGCGCCCGCGTCGAACAGGACGACATCGCCTATATCCGCATCACCACCTTCAACGAACAGACCACCGAGGGCCTCAAGCGCGAGATCACCAATCTCTCGAACCAGCTCGGCGACAAGCTGAAGGGCTACATCATCGACCTCAGAAACAATCCCGGCGGCCTGCTGGAGGAAGCGGTCACCGTTTCCGACACCTTCCTTGAGCGCGGCGAGATCGTCTCAACCCGCGGCCGCAACGCCGAGGAGACCCAGCGCCGCGCGGCGCATGCGGGCGACCTGACCAAGGGCAAGCCGATCATCGTGCTGGTCAATGGCGGCTCGGCCTCGGCCTCCGAAATCGTCGCCGGCGCGCTGCAGGACCACAAGCGCGCCACGCTGGTCGGCACGCGGTCGTTCGGCAAGGGCTCGGTGCAGACCATCATCCCGCTCGGCAGCGGCAATGGCGCGCTGCGCCTGACCACCGCGCGCTATTACACGCCGTCGGGCAAGTCGATCCAGGCCAAGGGCATCGTGCCCGATATCGAGGTGCTGCAGGACGTGCCGGACGAGCTGAAGGCGCGCACCGACACCAAGGGCGAAGCCTCGCTGCGCGGCCACCTGAAGACAAACGACGGTGACGAGAAGACCGGCTCGCAATCCTACGTGCCGCCGGACGCCAAGGACGACAAGGCGCTGAAAACGGCGGCCGACCTGCTGCACGGCATCAAGTCGACCGCGAGCGGCCCGACAACCGGCGACAAGGCGGCGGTCGACAAGCCGGCGAACAAGGCGGCAAACTGATCGCAGCCTGATCTTGGGAACGGGATGTTCGTCGCAATAAAAGGGGCGGCCCAGCGGGCCGCCCCTTTTCCGTTGCTGTTCCGGCCGCTGGCCCCCGAACGGTGCTTTTTGCGGGTCGGCGCAGGCGCTTGAATCCGGGCCATCGTGGTATCGTCGGGCCGGGTGATTCGGGAAGGTTCATGACGGAAACGGCCGACGAACTGAGTACGCCGCTCGGGCAGAAAGCAGAGCGCAAGAAGCGCTGGTTTCGGCTGCCGTTCACGGCGATGCAGGCGCTGGCCGTGCTGCTTGGCTTGTTCCTGGTCGCTTTCCTGACCGTAGCGCTCTTTACCGACAATCCGCTCGGCGGCGAGCCGATCGCCCGCGTCGCGTTGCGCAAGCCGGCCGACGAAAAGCAGTCCGCAGCCGCTTCCGGCCCCCCCGAACAGGCGCCCAAATCCGCGGCCCATCAGGCCCCGGCCGGCGACAACAAGACCGTCACCATCATCGACGGCTCCAGCGGCAAGCGCCAGGACATCGTGATCGGCAGCGACACCGCCGACAAATCCCCCGCCGAGGCGGCGCCGGCCGCCGCAATGGCGGGCATCGATCAGCGGCTGCTGGAGAAGTCGCGCCACGGCATGATCCCGGTGGTGGCCGATGGCCTGAAGCCTTTCACGGTCTATGCGGCCGATGCCGACCGCGCCAAGGCCGCGAGAATGCCGGTGGTCGCGATTGTCGTCGGCGGCCTCGGCGTCGGCGCAGCCAAAACCACCGATGCCATCATGAAACTGCCGCCGGCCGTCACGCTCGCCTTTACGCCTTACGGGGCAGACCCCGCCAGGCTGGCCGAGCGGGCCCGCGCGCAGCGTCACGAGATCCTGCTGCAGGTTCCGATGGAGCCGTTCGACTATCCGGACAACGATCCGGGCCCTCAGACCCTGCTCACCACGCTGACATCAGACCAGAACATCGACCGGCTGTACTGGCATCTCAGCCGGTTTCAGGGCTATGCCGGGATCGCCAATTTCATGGGAGCGCGTTTCACCGCCGCCGACACCGTGATGCAGCCGATCATCCGCGAAGCGGCCAAGCGCGGCCTTGGCTATCTTGATGACGGCTCCTCGCCGCGCAGCGCCGCACCAGCCCTGACGGCGGCCCAATCGATGCCCTTCGCCAAGGCCGATTTCACCATCGACGCGGTGCCGACCTCCGCCGAGATCGATCGGATCTTGGTCAAGCTGGAGACGCTCGCCAAGGAACGCGGGATGGCCGTGGGCGTTGCCTCGGCCCTGCCGATTTCGATCGAGCGGCTTGCCGTCTGGATCAAGACCCTCGACAACCGTGGCATCATGCTTGTGCCATTGACAACGGCGATGCTGAAATCAAAATCAGGCTAGAGATCAAGCTGATGGCGACAATCCGGGCTATTCCCGACGGCGCCGACCCGATCGATTGCGGGCGGAGTTGATGCAAGCAAAGGAGTGCTGACGGAATGGCGCGCTACGAGGACCTGCCTTACCGGACTTGCGTCGGCATGATGCTGATCAATGCAGCCGGGCTGGTCTTCATTGGCCGCCGAGCCGGTGGCATCGAGCATGTCGACGAAACCCATGTCTGGCAGATGCCGCAGGGTGGGGTCGATCCCGGCGAAGATACCTGGGAGGCCGCCAAGCGCGAGCTTTACGAGGAAACCAGCGTCCGCTCCGTGGAGAAGCTCGGCGAGGTCCCGGACTGGCTGATCTACGATATTCCGCGTACCGTGGCCGGCCGCGCCTGGAAGGGCCGCTACCGCGGGCAGCGGCAGAAATGGTACGCGGTACGCTTTACCGGCAAGGACGCCGAGATCAACGTCGCCAGCCCCGGCGGCGGCGGACACAAGGCCGAATTCGTGAGCTGGCGCTGGGAGCCGATGAAGAATCTCCCGAACCTCATCGTTCCGTTCAAGCGCCCGGTCTATGAACGCGTGGTCAAGGAATTCGCCAGCCTCGCTGGCGGCTAGCATGACGCATCTTTCACGCACTGCGCCGTCATTCCGGGACATGCGAAACATGAGCCCGCAATCTCGGGTGTGACCGAAGATGCCCGACAAACCCTATCGTCCCAATGTAGGTATCGCGCTGTTCAACAGCGCCGGCGAGGTGCTGATCGGGCGACGCTTCCGTGACGACGGGCCGGAAATCATTCTCCCCGGGCTCGAGTGGCAGATGCCGCAAGGCGGCATCGACGCCGACGAGAATCCGCGCGACGCCGTCATGCGCGAACTCTGGGAGGAGACCGGGGCGGTCAGCGCCGATTATCTCGGCGAGAGCGATTGGATAAAATATGACTTTCCGCCCTATGACGGACCGCCCACGCATCGCCTCGCCCAATTCCGCGGCCAGCGGCAAAAATGGTTCGCGCTACGCTTCACCGGCAGTGAGGACGAGATCGACCCGCTGACGCCGCGCAACGGCCAGCCGGCCGAATTCGATTCCTGGCGCTGGGAGCGGCTCGATCGCGTCGCCGATCTTGTGGTGCCGTTCCGGCGCGAGGTGTACCGGACAGTCGCAGGACTATTTGCGGAATTCGCCCGCTAGATTGCATGACGCACCGCGTCCGCAGGACGGACAGCGCTTGACAGCATTTCGTCGCTCAATATTTTTCGGCCGGCCATCTCGCAGAAAGTGCCGGATGCCGTCGGCGGTTCGGTATCAGCGAACCTTTTTGTACCGGCCGCAGACTAACTGGCGCAGCCTTGAAAACCACCCGCTCCGTACGGTGTCGTGCCTCCCATGATGGAAGTAATTGTAGCCAAGCGCCGCCGGAGTTGGGAGTGGCGGGTACACAGCCAGGAGGGCGCGCTGATCATGCACGGGCGCGAACGTACCCGTCCGGCTGCCCGCTACCAAGGTTACCGGTGCCTGTTCATGCTGTTGGCCATCGGCCCCAGGCCGCACGAGCCGCGGACGCCCAAGCTTCGTAACGAGCAGCTAACCGGCCGCAAGGGGGTGTCCGACCTCGTGCAGCTTCAGCGCCCTGCCCGGCCATTTACGCTGGATTAAGTCTGCCGCCGCGAGGCGCGGCGCCGCTGAAAAATTTTCAATCCGGGTCTTGAAACTTTTCAACCTTCTTCTAATTCGATTTTTGCCGCTGACAGCGGCGCCGGATGCCAGCTCGGGTCCGGCGAGTTGATTGGGCGCCGGACGGTGTCCGACGCTCCTTCGTATCCATCTTGCTCCTCGGAGGACTTGGCTATGAGGACCTTTGACTTCTCGCCTTTGTGGCGCTCCACGATCGGCTTCGATCATTTGGCTGAGCTGCTCGACAGCAGCCTGCGACAGTCGGCCGACGACAATTATCCACCCTATAACGTCGAACGGTGTGGCGAAGACGCCTATCGGATCTCACTTGCCGTTGCCGGTTTCGGCGTCGACGACATTGCCGTGACCGCAGAACGCGACACGCTGATCGTTGAAGGCAGGAAGCCCAACGCGGATCAGCGCGAATATCTCTATCACGGCATCGCGGCACGGCCGTTCCGTCGGGTGTTCAACCTCGCCGACTACGTGCAGGTCAAGCAGGCCTCGTTCAAGGACGGGCTGCTGATCATCGATCTCATGCGCGAAATTCCCGAAGCGATGAAGCCGCGGCGCATCTCGATCGGTAACGCCGACGCTTCGCGCCAGATCGAACAGAAGGCGGCTTAGGCCACTTCGGCAACGGCAATAGCGGCTTGTCGCGCGGCTCGCGAGCCGCGCGCGAGCCCGCGCAGCAACTATCGACATGCAGATCTTTATGAGGAGGACACTATGGCTTTTCGTGATCTGATTCCGTGGTCGAGAAACCAGGAGCTTACGTCCGCGCGCGACAGCTTCGATCCCTTCTTCACCCTGCACCGGGAAGTGAACCGGCTGTTCGACGATGTCTTCCGCGGCTTCGGGATGCCTGCTCGCTTTGGCAGCCCGCTGATGGAAGGTCGCTTCGGATGGCCGAGCATCGAGCTGAACGAGACCGACAAGGAGCTGAAGATATCCGCTGAACTGCCCGGACTGACAGAAAAGGACGTTCAGGTCGAGATCGCCAACGGCGTTCTGACGTTGCGCGGCGAGAAGAAGTCCGAGCGAACCGACAATGGCGGCAGGTACTTCTCGGAGCGCTATTACGGTGCGTTCGAGCGGCAGATTCCGCTCGACGGCGTCGTGGAAGACAAGGCCGAAGCCAAATTCCATGACGGCGTGCTGACGATCACGCTGCCGAAGTCCGAGCAGGCCAGCTCGGCCGTCAAGCGCATCCCGATCAGTAATCAATGATGACATTGGCGGCGGCGCGGCACGCCGCCGCCAAGCCATAACACGTCTCGATGGAAGGAGAGTAAGGAGACCCCGCCGATGAGCAAGGCCGATTTGAGCACCGCTGACTTTGCGTTATTTCATCCCGCCGCACATTATGATTCCCCAGATGAAGTATTGGACGACCGGCAGCTTTCCGACGCGGAGAAGCGCGTGATCCTGTCGTCCTGGGCATCCGACATGTTCGCGGTCGAATCCTGTCCTGACCTGCGCGACATTCCCGGCATGGACCATCCCATCCGGCTCGTCGATATCCTGACTGCATTGCGCCGGCTCGATGGCGATGAAGAACCCGGACAGCATACCAGCATCGGCAGTCGATGGCCGCGTTGGAGGACCGTCACCCGCGGGCTTTCACCATGCTGACGCCAGCCATTCTGGTCATCACATGGATCAACCACGCTGCTGCCTTGTGGGCCGCGCCGTGGTTTGCCGTGCAGCAGAGCGCGGCACCGCAAGCAGGCTCCTGATCCATTCCGTCCTAATCTGCAGACAAGAACCATGAACCGACTTCTTGCGATTGTGCTGGCGAGCCTAGTCGGCACCGCGACCGTTGCGGCCCCGGCGTTGGGACAAATTCCGAACCTGCGGACCGGTGGCGCTGTGCCGACGCTGGCGCCGCTGGTTCGCGAGGTCACGCCCGCGGTGGTCAACATCGCGGTCCACGGCAAGGTCCGCCAGGACAATCCCCTCTACCGCGATCCGCTGTTTCGGGAGTTTTTTGACGTTCCCAAACAGTTAGAGAAGGAAATCAACGCCACCGGCTCCGGCGTCATTGTCGACGCGCAGAAGGGTTATGTCCTGACCAACAACCACGTTGTCGATCAGGTATCGACTGTCCAGATCAAAACCAAAGACGGTCGGCCGTTTTCGGCCAAGGTCGTTGGGCGCGATCCGGCCACCGATATTGCCGTACTGCGCATTCAATCGCCGAGCGGGCTGAAGGCGATCGCGTTCGGCGACAGCGACGCGCTCGAAGTCGGCGATTTCGTCCTCGCCATCGGCAACCCCTTCGGGCTTGGCCAGACGGTAACTTCGGGCCTCGTCAGCGCACTCGGCCGCACCGGGCTCGGCAAGCAGGGCTTTGAGGATTTCATCCAGACCGACGCGGCGATCAACCCCGGCAATTCAGGCGGCGCGCTGGTCAATCTCAAGGGAGAATTGATCGGCATCAATTCCGCAATCATTTCGCCCGCCGGCGGCAATGTCGGCATCGGCTTTGCCATTCCCGTCAACATGGCCCGACGGGTGATGGAACAGATCGTCGAGAAGGGACGCGTCGAACGCGGCCGGATCGGCATTTCCTTGCGCGAACTAAATCCATCTACCGACAGTGGACGCAGCGAGGGTGCGCGGATCGCCGACGTTACTCCCGGCTCGCCTGCGGAAGCGGCAGGGCTGCGCAAAGGCGACATCGTGCTGAAAGCGGATGACCGCCCAATCCATTCCGCCGCGCAACTGCGAAACCGGATTGGCCTGGCCCGGATCGGCGAACAGGTCCGCTTGACAGTTGAGCGTTCCGGAATGCCTCAAAACGTTACCGTGGCGGTGGGGCCGGCCTCGGACGCTAACGGCAATCAGGGCTCCGCTCAACCGCGATAGTTGACCCTAATTCGCGCCGGTCGAAAGCGGGCCGATGGCGATCGCTTAGCTAGAGAACGCTGCCTCAAAAGCTCAGCGCCCGTCACAGGGTGACGAGCACTGGCGGTATCAGGGCCTTCAAATGCCCCGGGGCGGTACCCCGGGGCTTAGTGCATAGCCGTCGCGTTGAGCTCGATCTGGATACTCTTGAAGTGATCCAGTCGCTCGATGGCATGATCGAGCTCGGAGCCTTCCTTCTCGGCGAGCTTGGCTTCCATCTCGGCGATGGTCTCGGCGAACTGCGCGCGATCAACGTCGGCCATCGAGGTCGCGACGTCGGCGAGCACCGTCAGTCCGTTTTCCGACATTTCGGCAAGGCCGCCGAGCACGATGATCTTCTGATGCGCGCCATTGGCGGTGACGGTCAGGATGCCCGGGCGAACCGCCGCCACGACGGGCGCGTGACCGGCCAGCACGCCGAAATCGCCTTCCACGCCGGGGACGTCAACCTGATCGACCTCGCCGGAGAAGGCGAGCTTTTCGGGGGAGACGAGATCGAAATGAAAGGTAGCCATGGAGAACCTGCGAGTAGCGAGTAGCGAATAACGAGTGGAGAGGAATGGGAGCAGCGCAATTCGCTACTCCCTATTCGCCATTCGCCCCTAGGCTGCTTCAGCAGCGAGCTTCTTGCCCTTCTCGACGGCTTCTTCGATGGTGCCGACCATGTAGAAGGCCGCTTCCGGCAGGTGGTCGTACTTTCCTTCGCAGAGGCCGCGGAAACCCTTGATGGTGTCCGCGAGCTCGACGAACTTGCCGGGCGAGCCGGTGAAGACTTCGGCGACGTGGAACGGCTGCGACAGGAAGCGCTCGATCTTGCGGGCGCGCGCCACCGCGAGCTTATCCTCTTCGGACAGTTCGTCCATGCCGAGAATGGCGATGATGTCCTGCAGCGACTTGTACTTCTGCAGCACCTGCTGAACCATGCGGGCTGTCTGGTAGTGCTCTTCGCCGACGACGAGCGGCGAAAGCATGCGCGAGGTCGAGTCGAGCGGGTCCACCGCCGGGTAGATGCCCTTTTCGGAGATCGCGCGGCTCAGCACCGTCGTGGCGTCCAAGTGGGCGAACGAGGTCGCCGGCGCCGGATCGGTCAAGTCGTCGGCGGGCACGTAAATCGCCTGCACCGAGGTAATCGAGCCCTTCTGGGTGGTGGTGATGCGCTCCTGCAGCGCGCCCATGTCGGTGGCGAGCGTCGGCTGATAGCCCACCGCCGAAGGAATACGGCCCAAGAGCGCCGACACTTCCGAGCCGGCCTGCGTGAAGCGGAAAATGTTGTCGACGAAGAACAGCACGTCCTGGCCCTGGTCGCGGAAGTGCTCGGCCACGGTAAGACCCGTGAGGCCGACCCGGGCGCGGGCGCCCGGCGGCTCGTTCATCTGGCCGAACACCAGCGCGCACTTCGACTTCACGCTCGGATCCGGATTGTGCGGATCGGCATTGACCTTGGATTCGATGAACTCGTGATAGAGGTCGTTGCCTTCGCGGGTACGCTCGCCGACGCCGGCGAACACCGAGTAACCGCCATGCGCCTTGGCGACGTTGTTGATCAGCTCCTGAATCAGCACGGTCTTGCCGACGCCGGCGCCGCCGAACAGGCCGATCTTGCCGCCCTTGGCGTAGGGCGCGAGCAGGTCGACCACCTTGATGCCGGTGACGAGAATTTCGGCCTCGGTCGACTGGTCGGTATAAGTCGGCGCTTCCTGGTGGATGGCGCGGGTGCCTTCGGCCTTGATCGGACCGGCTTCGTCGATCGGCTCGCCGATCACGTTCATGATGCGTCCGAGCGTGCCGTCACCCACGGGAACCGCGATCGGCTGGCCGGTGTCTTTCACTTCCTGGCCGCGCACCAGACCTTCGGTGGCGTCCATGGCGATCGTGCGGACGGTGGACTCGCCGAGGTGCTGCGCGACTTCGAGCACCAGGCGGTTGTTGCCGTTCTTGGTTTCCAGCGAGTTGAGAATGGCCGGCAGGTGGCCTTCGAACTGCACGTCGACGACGGCGCCCATGACCTGGGTGACGCGACCGATCTGGTTGGCTGCTGTAGCCATTTACACTCTCCTTCGATCCGAATTTCTTTCCCGCTCAGACTGCTTCTGCGCCGGAGATGATTTCGATGAGTTCCTTGGTGATCTGGGCCTGACGCGTGCGATTGTAGACCAGCGTCTGCTTGCGGATCATTTCGCCCGCGTTGCGGGTAGCATTGTCCATCGCGCTCATCTGCGCGCCGTAGAACGAGGCGTTGTTTTCCAAAAGTGCCCGGAAGATCTGCACCGCAAGATTGCGCGGCAGCAGGCGGGTGAGGATCTCGTCCTCCTCCGGCTCGTACTCATAGGCCGTTGCCGCGCCGTTGCCGCTTTGACCTTCGACAACAAGCGGAATGATCTGCTGTGCGGTCGGGATCTGCGCGATCACCGACTTGAACTGCGAATAGAACAGCGTGCAGACGTCGAACTCACCGGCCTCGAAGCGGACTAGCACCTTCTTGGCAATGTCTTCGGCATTGACGAAGCCGAGCTGGCGCACGCCGCGCAGATCGAGATGTTCGATGATCTGCTTTTCGAAGGTGCGGCGGAGCTGCTCGTAGCCCTTGCGGCCGACGCAGAAAAACTTGACTTCCTTGCCCTGGTTCATCAGCGACAGCGCGCGCTCGCGGGCGAGACGCACGATCGCAGAGTTGAAGGCGCCGGACAGGCCGCGCTCACCGGTGCAGACCAGGAGCAGGTGAACCTGGTCCCTGCCGGTGCCGGCCAGGAGCGCCGGCGCGCCGGGCGAACCCGCCGCGGCGGCCGCGATGTTGGAAATCACCGCATCCATCTTCTGGGCATAGGGCCGCGCCGCCTCGGCGGCGGTCTGCGCGCGGCGCAGCTTGGAGGCCGCGACCATCTGCATCGCCTTGGTGATCTTCTGCGTCGCCTTGGTCGAGGCGATGCGCACCCGCATGTCTTTAAGTGAAGCCATTCTCAGTTCACCCCGGCGATCTGGCCATCAGGCCCGACCGCAAGCCACTGTTTCGCCGGGCCCGGCCAGATGCCGGGCCATGGCGGCAATCATTAAGAAAACGTCTTGGCGAAACCTTCGACCACGATCTTCAGCTTGGCCGCGAGATCGTCGGAGAGATCGCGGCTGTCGCGGATGCCGTTGAGAATGTCGGCGTTCTTGCCGCGCAGGAGCGACAAGAGACCGTCCTCGAACGCGCGCACCTTGTTGAGCGGCAGCGGATCGAGATAGCCATTGGTGCCGGCCCAGATCACGCAGACCTGCTCTTCCATCTTCAGCGGCGAAAACTGCGGCTGCTTCAGGAGTTCGGTGAGACGCGAGCCGCGGTTCAGGAGGCGCTGGGTCGAGGCGTCAAGATCGGAGCCGAACTGCGCGAACGCCGCCATTTCGCGGTATTGCGCCAACTCGCCCTTGATCTTGCCGGCGACCTTCTTCATCGCCTTGGTCTGCGCCGAGGAGCCGACGCGCGACACCGACAGACCGACGTTCACCGCGGGGCGGATACCCTGGAAGAACAGGTCGGTTTCCAGAAAGATCTGGCCGTCGGTGATCGAGATGACGTTGGTCGGGATGTAGGCCGACACGTCGTTGGCCTGGGTTTCGATGACGGGCAATGCGGTGAGCGAGCCCGAGCCCTGATCCTTGTTGAGCTTGGCGGCGCGCTCGAGCAGGCGGGAGTGCAGGTAGAACACGTCGCCCGGATAGGCTTCGCGGCCCGGCGGGCGGCGCAGCAGCAGCGACATCTGGCGGTAAGCGACGGCCTGCTTGGAGAGGTCGTCATAGATGATCACGGCGTGCATGCCGTTGTCGCGGAAGTACTCGCCCATGGTGCAGCCGGTGAAGGGGGCGATGTACTGCATCGGCGCCGGGTCGGAAGCGGTGGCGGCGACGATGATCGAATATTCCAGCGCGCCCTGCTCTTCGAGCACCTTGACGAACTGGGCAACCGTCGAGCGCTTCTGGCCGATCGCGACGTAGACGCAATACAGCTTGATGTTCTCGTCGGGCTGGGCGTTGAGCGGCTTCTGGTTCAGAATGGTGTCGAGCGCGATCGCGGTCTTGCCGGTCTGGCGGTCGCCGATGATCAGCTCGCGCTGGCCGCGGCCGACCGGGATCAGCGCGTCAATCGCCTTGAGACCGGTCGCCATCGGCTCGCTCACCGACTTGCGCGGAATGATGCCGGGCGCCTTGACGTCGACGCGCATGCGCTTCTCGGCCTTGATCGGACCCTTGCCGTCGATCGGGTTGCCCAGCGCGTCGACCACGCGCCCAAGCAGGCCCTTGCCGACCGGCGTGTCCACGATGGCACGGGTGCGCTTGACGGTCTGGCCTTCCTTGATCTCGCGGTCGGCGCCGAAGATGACGATACCGACGTTGTCGGTTTCGAGGTTCAGCGCCATGCCGCGGGTGCCGTTCTCGAACTCGACCATTTCACCGGCCTGGACGTTATCCAGACCGTAGACGCGGGCGATACCGTCGCCGACGGACAGCACCTGCCCGACTTCGGTGACCTCGGCCTCCTGGCCAAAATTCTTGATCTGGTCCTTGAGGATCGCGGAAATTTCCGCGGCGCGGATGTCCATCAGCCTGCCTCTTTCATCGCGTGCTTGATCGAATTGAGTTTGGTGCGAACCGAACTATCCACCATGCGGCTGCCGAGCTTGACCACAAGACCGCCAATGATGGAGGGATCGATTTTCACGTTGAGCGCGACGTCCTTGCCCGTCACCGATTTCAGTGCCGTCTTCAGCGCGTCGAGATTCTTGTCATTGAGCTGTTCGGCGACGGTGACGTCGGCGGTCACCTCGCCCTTGAACTTCGCCACCAGCGCGCGGTAGGCGCGGATCACATCGGCGACGGCGAACAGGCGCCGATTGGCAGTCAGAACTTTGAGGAATTTGGCGGAGGTGCCGGTAATTCCGGCCTTGTCGAGCACGGCATTGAGCGCCTTTGCCTGCGAATCGGCCGAGAAGACCGGGCTGCGGACGAGGCGCTTGAGATCGGCGCTTCCGTTCAGCATCGCCTCGAATTTATCGAGATCGGCCTTTACCGCGTCGACGGATTTCTCCTCGCGCGCCAACTCGAACAAGGCCGTAGCATAACGGCCGGACACTCCCGAAACGGACGGATCTTCAGCAGCCACAGACTCGCTCTTTATTGCTGTCAAACTCGCAAGGGAAAAACCGTCGCCACGGGTAGCGGCGCCTAGCGATCCAAGCCCTTGGAATTCAAGCGGGACTTCGATTTTCGACCGGCACGCGAAGTGCCGGGATCGTTAAAATCGCGGCTTTGCTAACATAGCGAGCGCGCAGGTGCAACATGACCGCGCAATGGGCGATGCCTTGTCGCATGTCAATTTCCGGGCCCCGTCGAATGCACTTTGATGGGGTTCAGCGCGCCGGAATTTTGAGTCTCGCGGGTGCAGAGTCTCTAACGGTCCGTGACCAGCCAATTCGTTCCACCCGCATTTGCATGGCCGCTATGACCGATAGCGTTCGGAACGAATCCTGCGCCCCGCCTCCATTTGATCATTACTTGCGCAAATCTTTACTCGATGTGTGATGACTGTATTGTCAAGTAATAACGAGTATTGAATTGGTTAAAAATCTATTAAACTGCAAGATTACGGAATATCGTCGACGGTACCAAGATATGTCAGCCCGAGACATTCTCGATTTACTGCCCAATTCATGCCTCATTGCCTCATCAAACGGCCCTCTGAGGTTGGGACGGGGGTTCCATTTGTCACATCTGTGGCAAATACTATCTGAGGGACTAGTTAATGTTGCATACCAATAATGTGGTGCCGGGAACTCTAACCCGGTCGCGCACGGCGCTCGCTCTGATCGCCGCAACTCTCCTGGTCGGTGGCACGGTTTCTGAGGCCTCCGCGAAATCCAGGCATCACCGCCACCATCATCACCACCACCATTCCCATCACGCCAGCAGAGCCCAGACGACCGGCGGTAGCTGGCTGGACGCCAATGCCTCGATCGGTTCGCAGAGCACCGGGCGCGGCTTCTCGGGAAAGGCCTCCTTCTACGGCAATGAATCCGGCAGCAAGACCGCCTCCGGTCAGCGCTTCAACCAGAACGCCATGACCGCGGCCCACCGCTCGCTGCCGTTCGGCACCAAGCTCCGCGTGACCCATCGCGGCCAGAGCGTGATCGTCACGATCAACGACCGTGGCCCGTTCATCCGGGGTCGCGTGCTCGACCTCTCCAAGGGCGCGGCCCGTGCCATTGGCCTGACCGGCGCCGGCGTCGGCCACGTCACCGCCGAGATCGTCTCTTAACGCGCACTCTGCGCGCCGTTTTCCGGTCCACGAGATCAGTAGGCGTTGCGTTGCGTAACCGTCGCGGAACTTCCGCGGCAACGAAGCCTGCCGTCGCAAATGACGGCAGGCTTTTTGTTTACCCTCCCCTGGAGGGGAGGGTCGGCTCACATGAAGCGCAGGGAAATCTGAGATGGGATGGGGTGATCTCTCCACTCGGGCACTGATCGAGGGGATGGACCGTCATCCCACCCCGCCGCGCGTTACACGCGCGTCGACCCTCCCCTCCAGGGGAGGGTGAAGCAGGGCTCACAAAAAGCTCTGCGGGTCGACGTCGACCTCGAGCTTGAGGTTGCCCTTGGTCTTCGGTCCTGCGGCGAGCCAACAGCGCAAATATTCCGAGAGGTCGACGTTGCGCAGCGACTTCACCAGGATACGGAACCGGTAGCGGCCCTTGATGACCGCCAGCGGCGCCTCCGCAGGCCCCAGCACCTGGATGCGCTGGTCGATCGGCGCCACGGCGGCGAGGCGCCGCGCAAAGCCTTCCGCGGTCGGCCGGTCGCCGGCGGAAATGATCAGGCTCGCGAGCCGGCCAAACGGCGGATAGCCGGTGCGCTCGCGGGATTCGATTTCGCTGGCATAAAAGGCTTCGCGGTCGCTGGCGACCAATGCCTTCATCACGGGATGTTCGGGCTGGTGGGTCTGCAAATAGCCGACCCCGCGGCCCTGATCGCGCCCCGCACGTCCGATCACCTGGTTGAGAAGCTGGAACGTCCGTTCAGCAGCGCGCGGATCGCCATTGCCGAGGCCGAGATCGGCATCGACCACCCCGACCAAATTGAGCCGCGGGAAATTATGTCCCTTCGCCACCAGTTGCGTGCCGATGATGACGTCGACGCGGCCTTCCGCGATTTCGTTCAGTTCGCTGCGCATGGTCTCGATCGAGGTGATGAGGTCGCTCGACAACACCATGGTGCGGGCTTCTGGAAACAGCGACGCCGCCTCCTCCTGCAGGCGCTCGACGCCCGGGCCGACGGCAACCAGCGATTCCTCGGCCTGGCAATGCGGGCAGATGTTCGGTCGCGGCATCGAGAAGCCGCAATGGTGGCAGACCAGCCGCTGGCGGAAGCGATGATCGACCAGCCAGGCATCGCAGATCGTGCAGGCGAAGCGATGCCCGCAGGCCCGGCAAAGGGTGAGCGGCGCATAGCCACGGCGGTTGAGGAACAACAGCGCCTGCTCGCGCCGCTCGATCGCGAACCGGATTTGCTCGGCGAGCGGCGGCGAGATGAAGCGGCCACGCGGCGGCGGCGCGCGGCGCAGATCGATCGCTTCGATATGCGGCATGTGCTGGCCGCCGAAGCGCGAGGCCAGCGCGACGCGCTGGTAGCGGCCCTTGCGCGCATTGACCTCGGTTTCGACGGAAGGCGTCGCGGACGCCAGCACGATCGGAATCTTTGCAATGTGCGCACGCACCACCGCCATGTCGCGGGCGTGATAATGCGCGCCGTCATCCTGCTTGTAGGCCTGGTCGTGCTCTTCATCGACGATGATGAGGCCGAGATCGGCATAGGGAAGAAACAGCGCCGAGCGCGCGCCGACCACGACCGGCGCTTCGCCGGCCGATATCGCGGCCCAATTGCGCTGCCTTGTCCGCGGCGTCAGTTCGGAATGCCATTCAAGCGGACGCACGCCAAAGCGCTGCGCGAAGCGGTCCAGGAATTGGCCGGTCAGCGCGATCTCCGGCATCAGGATCAGCGACTGTCTGCCGCGCCGGACGACCTCCGCAATCGCCTCGAAATAGACTTCGGTCTTGCCCGAGCCGGTGACGCCGTCGAGCAGCGCGACATGGAACGTGCCGTTCGCGGCAAGCGCCCGCATCATGTCCACCGCTGCGCGCTGCTGATGGGAAAATTCCGGCTGCGCGAACGCCGGATCAGGTGCCGGCGGCGCCAAAGGCGGCGGCATCGCTTCGGTGACGAGCGTCCCCTCATCGACCAGGCCGTCGATCACGCCGGCGCTGACGCCGGCCTCCCGCGCCGCATCCGACTTGCCGTGCAACAGGCCATCCGACAGCACCTCGATCAGGCGCCGCCGCGCCGGCGTCAGACGCCGTGGCGGCTCGCCGACCAGCCGCACGCCGAGGCGCATTCGCTCGGGCCCGAGATTTTCGCCCATCCGCAAGGCCATGCGCAGCACCATGCCGCGCGCGGACAGCGTGTAATTGGCGACCCAGTCGACCAGGTTGCGCAGTTCCTCCTTGAGCGGCGGCACGTCGAGCTTCTCGCCGACATCTTTCAGGCGATTATGCAGCCGTGGATCAGGATTGGCGTTTTCCGCCCACACCACCGCGACCACTTCGCGCGGGCCGAGCGGAACGCAGACAACGTCCCCGGGCTTCAGCTCCATGCCGCGCGGCACGCGGTACGAATAGTTCTGATTGAGCGCGACCGGCACCAACACATCGACGACGCGGGTCAACGATGCCGATAAGCTGGTTTGGCGGGTGGCGTGGTCCATCAGGGGAATCAGGCTTGTGGTATCTGGAGCGAGGCTAGCGCCGCGCCGGCGAGTTAGCGAACGGTAAACGAAAGAGGTGCGATATAATGCGTTGAAGCACCGCCTCCAAGGCAAGCTATCCAGAGCAAGCTGTCCAAGGCAGGGATGATGGCCAGGGAAGTTCCGGCATTGCAACCGATCGCGCTTGATTGCGCCGACGAGGGCCTCGCGCAGGAGATGGCGCGCTGGCTGACGCATCTGCGCGCCGAACGGCGGCTGTCGCCAAAGACGCTCGAAGCGTATGCCCGCGACCTGCGCCAATGCCTCACCTTCCTCGGCGAGCATTGGGGCGAGAAGGTCACGCTGAAACGGTTTGCCGCGCTGGAGGCCACCGATGTCAGGGCCTTCATGGCGATGCGCCGTGCCGACGACATCGCCGGGCGCTCGCTGATGCGGGCGCTGGCTGGCCTGCGTTCGTTCGGCCGCTACCTCGAACGAGAGGGCAAGGGCAAGGTCGGAGCTCTGTCCGCCATCCGCGCGCCGAAAATTGCAAAAAGCCTGCCGAAGCCGATCCAGATGGCCGCCGCCAAGCGCTTTGCCGATGCCGACGAGCGCGCCGGTGAGGAACGCGACCCCTGGATTCTCGCACGCGACGCCGCGGTGATGGCGCTGCTTTACGGTTCGGGCCTGCGCATCTCCGAGGCACTGGGACTGAAACGGCGCGACGTACCCCAACCGGGCGAAGGCGACGTTCTTATTGTCACCGGTAAGGGCAACAAGACCCGGATGGTGCCGGTGCTGCAGAACGTGCTGGCGCTGATCGCCGATTACGTCGCGATGTGCCCGTACTCACTGGCCCCGGCCGGTCCGATCTTTGTCGGCGCACGCGGCGGGCCGCTCAGCCCTCGGATCATCCAGCTCACCATGGAGCGGTTGCGCGGCGCGCTCGGCCTGCCCGACAGCGCCACCCCCCACGCGCTGCGCCATTCGTTTGCAACCCATCTGCTCAGCCGCGGCGGTGACCTCCGCGCGATCCAGGAATTGCTCGGCCACGCCTCGCTTTCCACCACGCAGATCTATACCGGGATCGACAGCGAACGGCTCCTGGAAGTCTACCGCGCCGCGCATCCGCGCGGCTGAATGCCGCCGCGTCCCGCCGACATACTCCCGTCACATCGATGGCTTCTTAGCTAGCCCCTTGCGCTCGCATTGCGGTTCGGCAATCGTGCGCCATTCATTGCCAGGAGAGAAATCATGGGCGCACATGAAAGCATGGAGCACGCGGAGCATGCCGAGCACGCGTCGGGCTCGAACAAGAACATTGCGTTGCTGATCGCCGTGATCGCCCTGTTCCTGGCGCTGTCGGAGATGCTTGGCAAGAGCGCACAGACCGAATCGATCAGCAAGAACGTCGAGGCTTCAAACCTCTGGGCGTTCTTCCAGGCGAAAAGTATCCGCCGTACCCAAATCCAGACCGCAGCCGAACAGGGCAAGCTCACGCTCGGCGCCGCCACGGATGATGCCGTCAAGGCCGCGCTGACCAAGCAGATCGACACTTGGGAAAAGACCGCGGCGCGCTACCGCTCCGAGCCGGAAACCGGCGAAGGAACAGAGCAGCTCGCCAAACGTGCCAAGGAGGCCGAAGCGGCGCGCGATGTCGCGACAGACAAATACCATCACTACGAATACGCATCGGCGATGTTCCAAATCGCCATCGTGCTGGCATCGGCAAGCATCATCACCGGTATGGCCTGGCTCGCCGCGGCGTCGGGACTGCTGATGCTGGGTGGACTCGCGATGACCGGATTTGGCTTGTTCTGGCCGCATCTGCTGCACGTGTTGCATTTGCATTGAATAGCTTTCGCTGTCATGCCCCGCCAACGGGTCGGCCGATTGGCCGCCCGACGACAGGCTCCGGCGGGGCATCCAGTACGCTGCGGCCTCTCGGCTCAAGCACTACTTGCTCTGGAATACTGGATTGCCCGGTCGAGCCGGGCAATGACGGTGGCTACCGCGCCTCGTGCACGCTCTTGCGGAAGCGCGCGATCAGCCGCAGCGTGCGCGATGACCAGCCATCGCCATCGCCACGCAGGATTTCCCGGATACGCTGCTTGATCGGCTTGACCAGCGCGGCCGCCCTGGCGCGCATCGTCATGACGAATTCATAGACTTTACTGAACCACGCCATCTGCAACAGCTTCGCGCGCGTCACGTCGAAGATGAACGCAGTGACGCCGACGCCGAGCAATTTGCCGAACACGATCACAACCGCCGCGCTGAACCAGTATTGATGCGCCAATAGCCAGAGCCCGGCCAGCTTGAGCGGAAACAGCGGGATGACGGGCACCGCGAATACGATCAGCGTCATTGCCGGCGACAGCGCATCGATGCGTTCGGACAGCCACTGCTTGAAGGCGCGAAGCGGGATCAGAGCAACGATGCGCTCGACGATTGGCTCAAGATGGTCCCACAGCCATGCTTCGATCAGGAAGATGACCGCAAGCAGGACCCAGAACGGCTGTAACAGGCGGCGCATCATCGATCGTGATCTCTAGAGCGGAATGACGTTCATTGATTGATCGCCCCGCTCTAATTCCTCGTTCAAAGCATGGTTTTTTCAAGAAGCCGGATACCCGCTTCTTCGATCATGCTCTACCCGGAATGTACCGGGTTTCGATCACATATGGATGGCGCGCTTGCCAACCGCAAGCGCGGCTTCCTTGATCGCTTCCGAGCGCGTCGGGTGGGCGTGGCATGTGCGCGCCAAGTCCTCGGCGGAGCCACCAAATTCCATCAGAACAGCCGCTTCGTGAATCATTTCGCCGGCCTCGCGGCCGACAATGTGCACGCCGAGCACGCGGTCGGTTTTTGCATCTGCGAGAATCTTCACGAAGCCGTCAGTGGTCTGGTTAACTTTGGAGCGGCCGTTGGCAGTGAACGGGAATTTGCCCGACGTATAGGCCACGCCGGCCTGCTTCAGCTCTTCCTCGGTCTTGCCGACCGACGACACTTCCGGCGTGGTATACACGACGCCTGGGATGACATCGTAGTTCACGTGCCCCGCCTGACCCGCGATGATCTCAGCGCAGGCAACGCCCTCGTCCTCGGCCTTGTGCGCGAGCATCGGCCCCGCCACCACGTCACCGATTGCATAGATGCCCTTCACGCTCGTTGAGAAATGCGCGTCGATCTGCACGCGGCCGCGATTGTCGAGCGCGATGCCGGCTTCCTTGCAGCCGAGCCCTTCGGTGTAGGGCACGCGGCCAATGCAGACCAGCACCACGTCCGTCTCGATCGTCTGCGCGACGCCACCCGCCGCAGGCTCGACTGTGGCTTTCAATGTTTTGCCGGAAGAATCGACGGCCGTGACCTTGGCGCCAAGCTTGAACACAAAGCCCTGCTTTTCGAGGATACGCTGAAATTGCTTTGCCACTTCGCCATCTATGCCAGGCAGGATGCGGTCGAGGAATTCGACGACCATGACCTCAGCGCCAAGCCGCTTCCAGACCGAGCCAAGTTCGAGTCCGATCACGCCGGCGCCGATGATCAGAAGCTTCTCCGGCACCCTCCCCAGCGACAGCGCACCGGTCGAGGACACGATGCGCTTTTCGTCGATCTCGATGCCCTTCAGCCGCGCGATGTCGGAGCCGGTCGCGATGACGATGTTCTTGGTCTCGACGGTCTGCGACTTGCCGTTGCCGCTGACCTCGACCTTGCCGGCGCCGAGAATCTTGCCCGCGCCGTAGAGCACGTCGATCTTGTTCTTCTTCATCAGGAACTCGACGCCCTTGACGTTGCCGTCGATGCCCTGCTGCTTGAAATTCATCATCGCCGGCAGATCGAGCTTTGGCGCGGAGACGCTGACCCCCATCTTGGCGAAGGAGTGCGCGGCCTCCTCGAACATTTCGGACGCATGCAGCAGCGCCTTCGACGGCATGCAGCCGACATTGAGGCAGGTACCGCCGAGCGTCGCGTTCTTCTCGACCACGGCGACCTTCATGCCGAGTTGCGCCGCGCGCACCGCGCAGACATATCCGCCCGGGCCGGTGCCGATGACGACGAGATCGTAGGTAGCCATGATGAGGTCCTGTAGCTTAAGGAACGTGTCAGGTATTACCGCCCACCCGAGACATCAAGGATGGCGCTGGTGACGTAGGATGCCTCGTCGGAGATCAGCCAGACGATGGCATTGGCGATTTCTTCCGCGGAGCCGACGCGCTTCATCGGCACCAGATGCGCGAGCCGATGCGCGCGATCAGGCTCGCCGCCCGCGGCATGGATTTCCGTGTCAATCAGCCCGGGCCGGATGCCTGCGACGCGGATGCCTTCGCCCGCGACTTCATAGCCAAGTCCGATCGTGAAGGAATCGATCGCGCCCTTGGAGGCGGCGTAATCGACATAGGTGTTCGGCGCGCCGAGCCTGGCTGCGACCGAGGAAAGATTGACGATGACGCCGCCCTTGCCGCCGTGCCTGGTCGACATGCGCTTCACCGCCTCGCGCGCGCACAAGATGCTGCCGGTGACGTTGACCGCCATCATCTGCTGGATCCGCTCGGCCGACATCTCGTCGACCCGCACGCCACTCTTGCCGAGGATGCCGGCATTGTTGACCAGCGCGCCGAGCGTTCCGAATTCGTCGGCCGCCTTGAACAGCGCGAGAATATCCGCCTCGCTGCCGACATCGCACTTCACGGCAATCGCCTTGCCGTTCTTGCCCTCGATCTGTGCGACGACTTCCTTCGCCGCCGCCTCGTTGCTGGCATAGCCGACCACGACACGGAAACCGCGCGCCGCGGCAGCGAGCGCGGCGGCGCGGCCGATGCCGCGGCTGCCGCCGGTGATCACAACAACCTTGTCCGTCACATCAGCTCCCACAAGTCGGCGTGCATTGATCCATGGCTCGCGGCGCCGGCCTTGCGCGCCGGAGCCGGCAAGGCAGGCGGCGTTAGAGATCCAGCACCAGCCGCGCCGGGTCTTCAAGGCTCTCCTTGACGCGGACCAGGAAGGTCACCGCTTCCTTGCCGTCGATCACGCGGTGATCGTAGGACAGCGCCAGATACATCATCGGGCGCACCTCGATCTTGCCGCCGACCACCATCGGCCGCTCCTGAATCTTGTGCATGCCGAGAATGCCGGACTGCGGCGCGTTCAGGATCGGCGTCGACATCAGCGAACCGTAGATGCCGCCATTGGTGATGGTGAAGGTGCCGCCCTGCATCTCGTCGATCTTGAGCTGGCCGTCGCGGGCGCGGCGGCCGAAATCGGCGATTCCCTTTTCGATGTCGGAGATCGACTTGTGGTCGCAATCGCGCACCACGGGCACGACCAGGCCCTTGTCGGTGCCGACGGCGATACCGATGTGATAATAGTTCTTGTAGATCAGGTCAGAGCCGTCGATCTCGGCGTTAACCGCGGGGATGTCCTTCAGCGCCTGCACGACAGCCTTGGTGAAGAAGCCCATGAAGCCGAGCTTGGCGCCATGCTTCTTCTCGAACACGTCCTTGTACTGCGAACGCATCGCCATGACGTTGGTCATGTCGACCTCGTTGAAGGTCGTCAGCATCGCGGCGGTGTTCTGCACGTCCTTGAGCCGCCGCGCGATGGTCTGGCGCAGCCGCGTCATCTTCACGCGTTCCTCGCGCGCAGCGTCGTCGGCCGGAGATGGCGCGCGCACCTGCACGGAAGCCGCCGGCTGATTGACCGGGGTCGGCGCAGACGCCGCTTTCTCGATCGCAGCCAGCATGTCGCCCTTGGTGACGCGGCCATCCTTGCCGGAACCGGGCACGGTCGCGGCGTCGATGCCGCTCTCGGCGGAAAGCTTGCGGACCGAGGGCGCCAGCGGCGCATCGGCTGCCACAGCCTTCGGAGCCGCAGCAGGCGCGGCGGCGGGCGCCGCAGTAGCAGGAGCGGCGGCCTTGGCAGGCGCAGCCGCCGCCGGTTTCGGAGCCGCAGCCGCGCCGTCATTGATCTGTCCGAGCAGCGCGCCGACGGCGACCGTCTCGCCGTCCTTGGCCGAGATTTCGCCGAGCACGCCCGCCGACGGCGCAGGCACCTCGATGGTGACCTTGTCGGTCTCGAGCTCCACCAATGGTTCGTCCACCGCCACGGCATCGCCGGCCTTCTTGAACCAGCGGCCGATGGTTGCTTCCGTCACGGACTCGCCGAGCGTCGGAACACGAATTTCAGTCATGGTATGGTTTCCTCAGTAACCTTTAGCAGTCTCAAATTCCAAAGTTGTCATCGCCCGCCTTATGCGCAATTGCGCACTGGGGCGGGCGATCCAGTACGCCGGAACGGTCGTGATTGAATCTTGGCGGCGCGGCGTACTGGATGCCCCGCTTTCGCGGGGCATGACGAGCTTCCTAGTGCAGCGCCTCATCCAGCATCGCCTTGAGCTGTGCCAGATGCTTCGACATCAAGCCGGTGGCGGTTGCAGCCGAGGCCGCGCGGCCGACGTAGCGCGGCCGCCGGTTCGGCGCATGGATCTGGTTCAGCACCCATTCGAGATAGGGCTCGATGAAGTGCCACGAACCCATGTTGCGCGGCTCTTCCTGGCACCAGACCACTTCGGCATGCTTGAAGCGGCCGAGCTCCTGCACCAGCGCCTTCAGCGGCACCGGATAGAGCTGCTCGACGCGCAGGATGTAGACGTCATCGATGCCGCGCTTTTCCCGCTCCTCGTAGAGATCGTAATAGACCTTGCCCGAGCACAGGATGACGCGGCGGATCTTGTCGTCGGGCGCCAGCTTGATCTTCTCGTCCGGCAGCATCTGCGCGTCATCATACAGAATGCGATGGAACGTGGTGCCCTTGCCGAGTTCATCGAGCCGCGAGACCGCGCGCTTGTGGCGCAACAGCGACTTGGGTGTCATCAGGATCAGGGGCTTGCGGATCTCGCGATGGAGCTGGCGCCGCAGCACGTGGAAGTAATTTGCCGGCGTGGTCGGATAGACCACCTGCATGTTGTCTTCGGCGCACATCTGCAAATAACGCTCGAGCCGGGCCGAGGAATGCTCCGGCCCCTGCCCTTCATAGCCATGCGGCAAGAGGCAGACGAGGCCGGACATGCGAAGCCACTTGCGTTCGCCCGACGAGATGAACTGGTCGAACACCACCTGCGCGCCGTTGGCGAAGTCGCCGAACTGCGCTTCCCACATCGCCAGGGCGTTCGGCTCGGCCAGCGAATAGCCGTACTCGAAGCCGAGCACCGCCTCTTCTGATAGCAGCGAGTTGATGACCTCGTAATGGCCCTGGTCGTGGCCGAGATGGTTGAATGGCGTGTAGCGGCTCTCGTCCTCCTGGTCGATCAGCACCGAGTGGCGCTGCGAGAAGGTGCCGCGTTCGGAATCCTGTCCCGACAGCCGGACGTGATGGCCTTCCTGCAACAGCGTGCAGAACGCCAACGCCTCGCCGGTCGCCCAGTCGATGCCGACGCCGTTGTCGATCGCTTTCGCACGGTTTTCCAGGAAGCGCTGGATGGTGCGGTGAACCCGGAAGCCGTCCGGCACCTTGGTGATCTTGCGTCCGATATCCTTGAGGACGCTCATGTCGACGCCGGTGACGCCGCGACGGGCATCCTCTTCCTGGTCGGCGACCTTGAAGCCGGCCCACTTGCCGTCCAGCCAATCCGCTTTGTTGGGCTTGTAGCCGGTGCCCGCCTCGAGCTCGGCATCGAGCCGCGCGCGCCAGTCGGCCTTGGCCTTCTCCACCTCGCCTTCGGTCAGCACGCCGTCGGCGACCAGGCGCTTGGCGTAGAGTTCGAGCGTCGACGGATGCGAGGCAATGCGCTTGTACATTACCGGCTGGGTGAACCCGGGCTCATCGCCCTCGTTATGGCCGTGCCGGCGATAGCAGAACATGTCGATCACGACCGGCTTGTGGAACTTCTGCCGGAACTCAATCGCGACCTTGGCCGCAAACACCACCGCTTCCGGATCGTCGCCGTTGACGTGGAAGATCGGCGCGTCGATCATCTTCGCCACATCGGACGGATACGGCGAGGAGCGGGAGTAACGCGGATAGGTGGTGAAGCCGATCTGGTTATTGACGATGAAATGCAGCGAGCCGCCGGTGCGGTAGCCTTTCAGGTCCGACAGGCTGAAGCATTCCGCCACCACGCCCTGGCCTGCGAACGCCGCGTCGCCGTGCAGCAGCAGCGGCAGCACCGAGATGCGCATATCCGGCGGATCGCCATGCTGGTCCTGCTTGGCGCGCACCTTGCCGAGCACGACGGGATCGACGATTTCCAGATGCGACGGGTTGGCGGTCAGCGACAGATGTATCTTGTTGCCGTCGAACTCGCGATCGCTTGACGCGCCGAGGTGATACTTCACGTCGCCGGAGCCTTCGACGTCCTCGGGGTTGGCGGAGCCGCCCTTGAATTCGTGGAACAGCGCGCGGTGCGACTTGCCCATAACCTGGGTCAGCACGTTGAGGCGGCCGCGATGCGGCATGCCGAGCACGATCTCCTTCACGCCGAGATTGCCGCCGCGCTTGATGATCTGTTCCAGCGCCGGGATCAACGATTCGGCGCCGTCGAGACCAAAGCGCTTGGTGCCGGTGAATTTGAGGTCGCAGAACTTTTCAAAACCCTCGGCTTCGATCAGCTTGTTGAGGATGGCGCGGCGGCCTTCGGGCGTGAAGCTGATTTCCTTGTCAGGCCCCTCGATGCGCTCCTGGATCCAGGCCTTCTGCGCCGCATTGGTGATGTGCATGAACTCGACGCCGAGCGTCTGGCAATAGGTACGCTCGCAGATCGCGACGATTTCGCGCAAAGTCCCGTATTCGAGGCTGAGCACATGGTCGAGGAAGATCTTGCGGTCGAAATCGGCCTCGGTGAAGCCATAGGTGCGCGGATCGAGCTCTTCGCGATCGCGCGGCGCCTCGATGCCGAGTGGATCGAGCTTGGCATGGAAATGACCGCGCATGCGGTAGGCGCGGATCAGCATCAGGGCGCGGACGGAATCGCGCGTCGCCTGGTTGACGTCGGCCGGCACCAGTTCGGCGCCCTTGGCCTGCGCCTTGGCCGCGAGCTTGGCGCCGACCGCCTTCTCGACCTGCGCCCAATTGCCATCCAGCGCCGAGGTCAGATCATCGCGCGGCGTGAGCGGCCAGTTGTCACGGCCCCAGGAGGGGCCTTCGGCATTCTTCTGAACGTCGGCGGGCGCATCTTTCAGGCTCTTGAAGAATTCCTGCCATTCGCTGTCGACGGAGCCGGGGTTCTGTTCGTAGCGGGCATAGAGCTCGTCGATGTAGGTGGCGTTGGTGCCCTGCAAAAAGGAGGAGAGGGCAAATGCTGCGTTCGCGTCCTGACGAGACATGGTGGCGTCCTGGTAATTTTCGCTTTGCGCGTGGGAAAACGGCGCTCTAGCCGGTCCGGGAGGCCCGAACCAGCTCGGTAAAGATGCTTTACCCTATTTAGGACGGATATTCGCGCTTAAAAGAACGAAGGACTGAATTAGGATTTCAATTTTTCGGCAAGCGTATGCCCGAGCCGTGCCGGGGATGGCGAGACGGTAATTCCGGCGGCCTCCATCGCCGCCGTCTTGGATCCGGCGTCGCCCTTGCCGCCAGAGATGATCGCGCCGGCATGGCCCATGCGGCGGCCGGGAGGGGCGGTGACGCCGGCGATGAAGCCGACCATCGGCTTCTTGCGGCCGCGCTTGGCTTCGTCCTTGATGAATTGGGCGGCATCTTCCTCGGCCGAGCCGCCGATTTCGCCGATCATGATGATCGAGGTGGTCTTCTCGTCCTTGAGGAACATTTCCAGCACGTCGATGAACTCGGTGCCTTTGACCGGGTCGCCGCCGATGCCGACCGCGGTGGTCTGGCCGAGGCCCTCCTGGGTGGTCTGGAACACGGCCTCATAGGTCAACGTGCCCGAGCGGGAAACGATCCCGACGCTGCCCGGCGAGAAAATGTTGGCCGGCATGATGCCGATCTTGCACTCGCCCGCAGTCATCACGCCCGGGCAGTTCGGCCCGATCAGGCGCGACTTCGAGCCGCTCAACGATCTTTTGACCCGCACCATGTCGAGCACCGGAATGCCTTCGGTGATGCAAACGATCAGCGGGATTTCCGCGTCAATCGCTTCGCAGATCGCGTCCGCCGCGCCCGGCGGCGGCACATAGATCACGGACGCATCCGCCCCGGTCTTCTCGCGCGCCTCGCGAACGGTATCGAATACCGGCAGGCCGAGATGCGTCGAGCCTCCCTTGCCCGGCGAGGTGCCGCCGACCATCCGGGTGCCGTAAGCGATCGCAGCTTCCGAATGGAACGTTCCGTTCTTACCCGTAAAACCCTGGCAGATGACTTTGGTATTCTTGTCGATCAGAACGGACATGGTTGAGAACGCTTTCGTAGGTGACCGGGAACGATGGGTTTAGTGAATCCGCCGGTAGGCGCCGGTGAGCACATCGGCCCAGCCTTCGGCATCAGGCGAGAATTGAATCTTCATGTTGTAACGGTCGTCGTCGACGACTTCGTAGACATGGCGAGCGTTGCCGCGCAGCGAGCCGCGCACCAGGGTCAGCTTGTTGCCGACCCACGCACCGGAAGCCGGTGACGGCGGGTAGTAGCCGAGCGAATCATGCCAGAACAGTTTGTAGGTCCGGTCGTCGCGATCGTAGGTGAACACGCCATGCGTCGCGAAGGCCTCCTTGCCGTCGCGCATCTGGCGGGTATCCTGGATCAGATAGAAGCCATTGAGATCCATGCGTGCGACCACATGAGAGGTCGCCGGACCGCCCGCGGTCCAGCGCGAGGGATAGACCATTTCCTCGCCGGCCCATTCGCCCGCGAATACCGCGAGCTTCTGGTGCTCCGGAAGCGGTGTCGGTGCGGCGAGATGGTCAGCCATCGCTAGCCTCCCTTGACGGCTTTCACGATTTTCTGTGCGGCGTCATCGAGATTGTCGGCCGGCACCACGTTGAGGCAGGACTCGCGGATGATCTGCTTGCCCTGCTCCACATTGGTGCCCTCGAGCCGCACGACCAGCGGCACCGTGAGGCCGACTTCCTTGACGGCGGCGACAACGCCCTCGGCGATGATATCGCACTTCATGATGCCGCCGAAGATGTTGACGAGGATGCCCTTCACGTTCGGGTCGGCGGTAATGATCTTGAATGCCGCCGCAACCTTTTCCTTGCTGGCGCCGCCGCCGACGTCGAGGAAGTTGGCGGGCTCCATGCCGTAGAGCTTGATGATGTCCATGGTCGCCATGGCAAGGCCGGCGCCGTTGACCATGCAGCCGATCGAGCCGTCGAGCGTCACGTAGTTGAGATCGTATTTCGACGCCTCGATTTCCTTGGGGTCCTCTTCGGTCAAATCGCGCAGCGGCACCGCCACCTCGGGATGGCGGAACAACGCGTTGTCATCGAACGACACTTTGGCGTCGAGCACGCGGAGCTGACCCTGCTTGGTGACGACAAGCGGATTGATTTCCAGCATCGCCATGTCCTTGGCGGTGAAGGCGTTGTAGAGCTGCACCACCAGCCTTTCGGCCTGCCTGGCGAGGTCGCCGGTGAGGTTAAGCGCCTTCGCAGCGGTGCGGCCATGATGGGCCATGATGCCGGTGGCCGGATCGACCGAGAAGGTGACGATCTTCTCGGGCGTGTTGTGCGCGACGTCCTCGATGTTGACGCCGCCCTCGGTCGAGACGACGAACGAGACCTGGCTGGTTTCGCGGTTGACCAGGATCGAGAGGTAGAACTCCTTGTCGATGTCGGAGCCTTCCTCGATGTAGAGGCGGTTGACCTGCTTGCCCTGCGCGCCGGTCTGCACGGTGACGAGGGTCGCGCCCAGCATCTGCTTGGCGAATTCGTTGACCTCGGCGACGGACTTGGCGATGCGGACGCCGCCCTTGTCGCCGGCGGACGCTTCCTTGAACTTGCCCTTGCCGCGGCCGCCGGCATGGATCTGGCTCTTCACCACCCAGATCGGGCCGGGGAGCTGCTTGGCGGCGGCTTCCGAATCCGAGGCCTTCAGCACCGGCACGCCACGCGAAATCGGCACGCCGAATTCATGCAGCAGAGCCTTGGCCTGGTATTCATGGATATTCATCTGGACGCTCCCCAAAACCCCTTCGCGGCGAGTTCTACAGTTCACCGGCATTGGTAGTTGGCATACCATATACCAAGAGAACTGCAACCCTGAAAACGGTTTCGCCCCGCGAAGGGGCGAAAGTTTAACAAAATCAACGGCCGAGCAAATCGGGCGCGATCTTCTTGCAGGCGTCGACCAAGCCCTGAACCGCGCCCACCGACTTGTCGAAGGCCTCGCGATCCTTGCCGGCCAGCTCGATCTCGACGATGCGCTCGACACCCTTCGAGCCGATGACGACGGGAACGCCGACATACATGTCCTTCACGGCGTATTCGCCGTTGAGATAGGCGGCGCAGGGCAGCACGCGCTTCTTGTCCTTCAGGTAGCTCTCGGCCATCGCGATCGCCGAAGCAGCCGGCGCATAGAACGCCGAGCCGGTCTTCAGCAGGTTGACGATCTCGGCGCCGCCATTGCGGGTGCGATCGACGATCTCGTCGATGCGGGTCTGCGAGGTCCAGCCCATCTTGACGAGGTCGGGCAGCGGAATGCCGGCGACGGTGGAGTAGCGCACCAGCGGCACCATGGTGTCGCCGTGGCCGCCAAGCACGAAGGCGGTGACGTCTTCGACCGAAACGTTGAATTCGTCGGCGAGGAAATAGCGGAAGCGCGCGGAATCGAGCACGCCAGCCATGCCCACCACCTTCTTGTGCGGCAGGCCGGAGGCCTTCTGCAGCGCCCATACCATCGCATCCAGCGGGTTGGTGATGCAGATGACGAAGGCGTCGGGGGCATACTTCTTGATGCCGGCGCCGACCTGCTCCATGACCTTGAGGTTGATGCTCAGAAGGTCGTCGCGGCTCATGCCGGGCTTGCGCGGCACGCCGGCGGTGACGATGCAGACCTTGGCGCCATCGAGCGCCTCGTAGGAATTGGCGCCAGTGAGACTGGCATCGAAACCGTCGACCGGAGATGACTGCGCGATATCGAGCGCCTTGCCCTGCGGCACGCCTTCGGCGATGTCGAACATCACGACGTCGCCGAGCTCCTTCAGGCCGATGAGGTGAGCCAGCGTTCCGCCGATCTGACCGGAGCCAATCAAAGCAATCTTGTCGCGCGCCATGGGAAATCTGTCCTTCTGAGACGGAGAGTGAGGGGTGGATAATCAGCCGGATGGCTGGTTATCCCTTTCGATTGACCGGTTCAAGCCGGGGACGTGCCCAATTCTGACCCCTGCCTCGATTTCGGTCAGGTATGCCAACGATCGTCATTCCGGGGGCGATGCGCAGCATCGAACCCGGAATCCAGAAGTTGTGGCACGCGATTCCGGGTTCGCGCTTCGCGCGCCCCGGAATGACGGATTAAGTCTCCACCAGCCCCGTGCTCGAGCCACTGGCCGCAGAGTCCTTCCGGCCATGCGGCAGCGCCAAGTAGGACTCGGAACTCATCTCGATCAGCCGCGACGACGTACGCTTGAATTCGTTGGCCTCAACGCCCTCGGTCGCCAGGTACAGCGACACCGGATCGGCCTCGGCCGAGGCCATCAGCTTCACAGCGTTGTCGTAAAGCGTATCGATCAGCGAGATGAAGCGCTTGGCGGCATTGCGCTCGGCGTAACCCATCACCGGAATGCGGTCGATCAGGATGGTATGATAATCATGCGCCAACCGCAGATAGTCGGACGCGGCGAGTGGCTTTTCGCAAATATCGGCAAAGGAAAATCGCGCAACGCCATGTGCCGAACAGGGCACGTGCAGCACGCGGCCCTTGATGGTGATGTCGCGCGGCTTGCACGGTGCGTTGCCGGTCATCCTGCGCCAGGCGCGGTCGAGCGCGGCGCCGGCTTCATCATCGGGCGGCACCAGCCACATCTTCACGCCGGCGAGTTTTTCCAGGCGAAAATCGGTGCGCGCGTCGAGGCGCAGCACGTCCATGCGATCTTCGATCTGGGTGATGAACGGCAGGAACAGCGCACGGTTGAGGCCGCCCTTGTAGAGGTCTTCGGGCGCGACGTTCGAGGTCGCGACCACAACGGTGCCGAGCTCGAACAGCCTCGAGAACAGCCGGCCGAGGATCATGGCGTCGGCGATGTCGGTGACGTGGAATTCGTCGAAACACAACAGCCATGCCTCATCGAAGATGGCGTTGGCCGTCAGCTCGATCACGTCGCCGTCGGCGATCTCACCGCGCGCGATGTTCTGGCGGTAGGCGTAGATCTTCTCATGCGCCTCGGCCATGAATTCGTGGAAATGGGCGCGGCGCTTGTGCTGGACCGGCGAGTGCTGAAAGAACAGGTCCATCAGCATGGTCTTGCCGCGGCCGACCTCGCCATGAACATAAAGCCCGCGCGGCGGCTGTTCACTCTTGTCGCCGAACAGCCGGCCAAGCAGGCTGAGCTTGCGCGCCGGCTTGTAGCTCGACAGCCGCTCCTCGAGCGCGGCGAATGCCTCCGCGGCTTCCGCCTGCGCCGGATCGGCCTCGATTGCGCCGGAGGACACCAGAGCCTGATAATGTGCGTGGAACGAGGCAAGGTTGGTCGACAGCATGGCCCCCTTTCGGCCTCAAGCGCGCGAAAATTGCAAGTCGTGAATCGCTGGTGGGGGATGCAAACCTGGCTTCCCGCAAAGCGCCGACCCGTTGGCGGATGATGACGGCGGTATTTGCGGCCAGCATATCTGCCCCTACGCACTCAATGCGTAGGAATCCTCGACCACATAGGGCCCGCCGCCGGTGGAGGCACGGGACGAGAACAGCACGAAGCGCGAAGCCCAGAACGTGCGGCTCGGAAAGTAGCCGCGCACCGAGAGATAATCGGCAACGTCCTGGCTGGAGGCGTCATGCAGCCGCGCCAATGTTACATGGGGAATGAATTTGCGTCCCTCCGGATCGAGCCCGAGCCGCTGCATCAGCCGTTCGAGCTCGGCCTGCAGTTCGATCAGCGGCCGGCTCGGCTCGACAGAGGCGACCACCGCGCGCGGCTTCTTGCCGCCGAAGCTCTGCAGGCCCTGCACCTTGACCTCGAACGGCTTGCGGTTGACCCGAAAGAGCATCGAGGCGATTTCATTCGCCGACATGCCGTCGATGTCGCCGATGAAGCGCAGGGTAACGTGATAATTTTCGGGATCGATCCAGCGTGCGCCGGGGAGGCCACCACGCAAATTGGAAAGGGTCTGGCTGAGATCGGCCGGAATTTCCAGTCCAGCAAACAAACGCGGCATCGCATGACTCCCGATGCTTGGGCATGACCTCAAAAAGGACCATGTCCTGTAACAGCGCCCGGCGACGAATCACCGATAGTCCGTTTCTACTCGACTTATGTGACTCTGCGAAGCGTGAGCCATTTACGGATTGGAAACCTTCGGGGAAAACCTCGAGTAACCTTATCCGTTGCCGCATTTTCAACTCCGTTGCCCGGAGATCGTGCCAACAAGTGCCTCCACCATGGGCAGAATCTTCTTCACGATGATATCGACACCCTCCGCGGTCGGATGAATGCCGTCGGCCTGGTTGAGCTTCGCCTCGCTCGCGACGCCCTCCAGGAAAAACGGGTAGAGCGGCACGCCGAACGATTTCGATAACTCCGGATAAATCGCATTGAAGCGCGCGGCATATTCGCTGCCGTAATTGGGCGGCGCCAGCATGCCGCACAGGAGAACGGCGATGTTGCGCGCTTTCAGCCGGGTCAGGATGTCGGTCAGGGCGGCGCGGGTGACGGCGGGATCGATTCCACGCAGGGCGTCGTTGGCGCCGAGTTCGAGGATGACCGCCTCAGTTCCCTCAGGAATCGACCAATCCAGCCGGTCACGGCCGCCGGACGTGGTATCACCGGATACCCCGGCATTGATCACGTCGA
Organism: Bradyrhizobium archetypum; assembly: GCF_013114835.1. GTDB lineage: Bacteria > Pseudomonadota > Alphaproteobacteria > Rhizobiales > Xanthobacteraceae > Bradyrhizobium > Bradyrhizobium archetypum. Next base: position 75,229 of record NZ_JAAVLW010000012.1, read on the forward strand.
CCTTTATCCCTTTGTCGTTCAACGCTTTTTGCAGGCGGGCGGGGAATGCCGCCGAGGCCGGCAGGCCAAGGCCGGCGCTCAAGGAATCGCCGAGGACGACCATCTTGACCGGTTTGGCCGGGGTTTGGGCTGGGACCGCTGCCTGGGATTGCGCCAAAAGCGCCCCGGCCGTCATCAAAGTCACAATCAACACGCGTATGTGCGCAAACATCCGCTTCAAGCCCTCGACCCGAGCGGCGGAAGTGCCATATGACCGAGCCATGGACAGTCGCATCGAACCCTCTTCACTGGCCGATCTCGGGCCGGACACCATTTCCATCTCCAACGTCAACCTCTCGCTCGGCACCGGTGCCGCCCGCGTTCATATCCTGAAAGATATCAGCCTTCGTGTGGCATCGGGCGAGGCGATCGGGCTGATCGGACCTTCCGGCTCGGGCAAATCGACGTTGCTGATGGTGATGGCGGGGTTGGAACGTCCTGACAGCGGAGAGGTGGTGGTCAACGGCACGCCGTTCAATGCCCTCGACGAGGACACGCTGGCCCGCTTCCGTGGCCGCCAGGTCGGCATCGTGTTCCAATCGTTCCACCTGATTCCGACCATGACGGCGCTGGAAAACGTCGCGGTGCCGCTGGAGCTTGCCGGTAGTCCCGACCCGGCGGAGCGCGCGGCCAGGGAACTGGCGTCCGTCGGCCTCGGCGAGCGCCTCCACCATTATCCGACACAATTGTCCGGCGGCGAACAGCAGCGCGTGGCGCTGGCCCGTGCGCTGGCGCCCGATCCCGCTATTCTCGTCGCGGATGAGCCGACCGGCAATCTCGACGAAACCACCGGCAAGCAGATCGTCGACCTCTTGTTCACCAAGCACGCCGAGCGCGGCATGACGCTGGTGCTGGTGACGCATGACAGTTCACTGGCGCAGCGCTGCGACCGCGTGGTGCGGCTGCGCTCGGGCCGGATCGACGGCCATTCATGACCACCGTTTCCGAACCCGATTACCGCAGCGCCGTGTCGTCGCTTGCCCTGCGCTACGCGCTGCGCGAATTGCGCGGCGGCTTGCGCGGCTTTTACGTCTTCATCGCCTGCATCGCACTCGGCGTGCTGGCCATTGCCGGCGTCGGCTCGGTCGCCGCAAGCCTCAGCGAGGGTCTGGAGCGCGAGGGCCGCACCCTGCTCGGCGGCGATGTCGCATTTTCGCTGATCCAGCGCGAGGCCAGGCCGGAGGAAATCGCCTTCCTGCGCGCGCGTGGCCAGGTTTCGGTCGCGGCGACGCTGCGTGGAATGGCCCGCAGCCACGACGGCAAGCTGGCGCTGGTCGAGCTCAAGGCGGTGGACGGCAACTACCCGATGCTCGGGGAAGTCACGCTCGATCCCAAACTGCCGATGGCGGACCTGCTTGCGGAACGGGACGGCGCGTTCGGCGCGGCGGTCGATTCCACGCTACTGGCGCGGCTCGATCTCAAGATCGGCGACCGCATTACCATCGGCAACGCCACGTTCCAGATCCGCAGCGCGGTCGGCGCCGAGCCGGACAAGCTCGCTGGCAATGTCGGACTGGGCCCGCGGGTTCTGGTCAGCGAAGCGAGCTTGCGCGCCACCGGCCTGCTGCAGCCCGGCAGCCTGGTGCGCTGGATCTACCGGCTCAAGCTGCCGGACAACGCGGCCGACGAGCGCGCCGCCACCCAATTGATCGAGAGCGCGCGCAGCGCGCTGCCGGAAGCCGGCTGGGAAATCCGCAGCCGGGGCAACGCTTCGCCACAACTTGAGCGCACCATCAACCGCTTCACCCAGTTCCTGACGCTGGTCGGCCTCGCCGCGCTCCTGGTCGGCGGCGTCGGTGTCGCCAACGCGGTCAAGAGCCACATCGACCGTCGTCGCGACGTCATCGCCTCCTTCAAGGCGCTGGGTGCGACGGGGCGCGACGTCTTCGCGATCTATCTGACCCAGGTGGTTATCCTGGCCGGGATCGGTTCGGTGATCGGACTCGCCGCCGGTGCGGCCCTGCCGTTCGTCATTGTCGGCCTGTTCGGCAAGCTGCTGCCACTGCCGGTGATCCCTGCCCTGCATCCGGACGAATTGGCGCTATCGTTCATCTATGGCCTGCTCACTGCGCTGGCGTTCGGATTATGGCCGCTCGGCCGGGTGCATGACGTGCCGGTCGCGGCGCTGTTCCGCGAGGAGGTGGCCCGCGAATGGCACCGCCCGCGTTGGGGCTACCTCGCGCTGATGGCCGTGGTAATCGCGCTGTTGGTCGCGGTTGCCATCGGACTTGCCTACGACAAGCGGATTGCCTCCGTGTTCGTGGTCTCTTCGGTTGCAGTCTTCGCGCTGTTGCGTGGTGTCGCCGCGGCCCTGATGGCGCTGGCCCGGCGGTTGCCCCGAAGCCGCATCACCATGCTGCGGCTGGCGGTCGCCAACATCTACCGGCCCGGCGCGCTGACGCCCTCGGTCGTGATGTCGCTCGGACTTGGGCTCGCCGTGCTCGTCACCATCACCCAGATCGACGGCAATCTGCGCCGGCAATTTTTGGCGGCGCTGCCGGAGCGGGCCCCCTCGTTCTACTTCATCGACATTCCGACCGCCGATGCCGACCGGTTCGGCGCCTTCCTCAAGCAGGTCGCGCCGCAGTCGACGGTTGAGGACGTCCCGATGCTGCGCGGGCGCATCGTCGCCGCGCGCGGCCTCAGGGCCGACCAGCTCAAGCCGTCGCAGGATAGCGAATGGGTGCTGCAGAGCGACCGTGGCCTGACCTATACCGGCGAGATCCCCAAAGGCTCGAAGGTCGTCGAGGGCGAATGGTGGAGCGCGGACTATAGCGGCCCGCCGCTGGTTTCGATGGAAAAGAAGATCGCAGACGGCCTGAAGCTCACAATCGGCGACGAGATCGTGGTCAACGTGCTCGGCCGCGACATCCCGGCCAAAATCAGCAATTTGCGCAACATCGACTGGCAGGGCCTCGGCATCAATTTCGTGCTGGTGTTTTCGCCCAACGCATTCAAAGGCGCGCCGCATACCCATGTCGCGACCCTGTCCGAGGTCCATGCCGACCCGGCCGGTGACGCCCGCATTATCAAGCAGGTGGCGGATGCCTTCCCGATGGTGACCAGCGTGCGGGTCCGCGAAGCACTGGAGACCATCGGCACCGTCGTCACCAACCTCGTACTCGCCATCCGCGGCGCCAGCGCCGTGACCTTGATCTCGGCGATCCTGGTGCTCGGCGGCGCGCTGGCGGCCGGCCATCGTCACCGGGTCTATGACGCGGTTATCCTGAAAACGCTTGGCGCAACCCGGTCGCGATTGCTCGGCGCCTACGCACTCGAATACCTGATGATCGGTCTCGCCACGGCCGTGTTCGGTGTGATCGCGGGCTCGATCGCGGCCTGGCTGATCGTCACCCGCCTGATGACACTGAGCTTCGTCTGGCAGGCCGGCAGCGCCGCGGGCGTGGTCGCGGCCGCCCTGATCGTCACCGTAGGCCTGGGGCTCGCCGGAACGTTGCTGGCCCTGAACCAGAAGCCGGCAAGCGTGTTGCGGAATTTGTGACAATTTGTAGCGGCGGAAGGCGGGGTTAACGCTGCCTTTACGCAGGAATCGCCGCCAGAAGCGACATTCAGCCGCGCGTGGAAGCTTGCGGCGAATGTGTTAGTTTCCCACATACCAGCCAAGATCAGTGGCCGGGTTCATGACGTAAAATTAACGTCGGCAGATCGGGACATCTGAGATAGAAATCTAACCGGCGCCGCAAACCCTTGCGTCCCGCCGGGCAACCAACGGGAATTCGACCATGTCGGACCTAGACCGTAACTACGTATCTCCTTTCGGCCGGGCCGCCGGACGCGTTGACGCTGCGGCCGTCGATGCCGGTCTGCGCGCTTACATGCTGCGCATCTACAACTACATGAGCATCGGATTGGCCATCACCGGCCTTGCGGCGCTCGGCGTCTACATGGCCGCGGTGACCACCGACCAGGCCGGCGCCGCCGCCCGGTTCGGCAACGCCTTCCTGACGCCGTTCGGCTACGCGATGTATGTCAGCCCGCTGAAGTGGCTGTTCATCCTCGCGCCGCTTGCGATGGTGTTCGCGATCTCGGCCGGCATCGACCGGCTGCGGCCCGCGACCGCCCAGATGCTGTTCTGGGTGTTCTCGGCGCTGATGGGCATTTCGCTGTCGTCGATCTTCCTGGTGTATACCCACACCTCGATCGTGCGGGTGTTCTTCATCACCGCAGCAACGTTCGGTGCGCTCAGCCTTTATGGCTACACCACCAAGCGTGACATGAGCGGCATGGGATCGTTCCTGTTCATGGGTCTGATCGGCGTCATCATCGCGAGCCTGGTCAACCTGTTCCTGGCGAGCTCGATGCTGCAGTTCATCGTCTCGGTGGTCGGCGTCTTGGTGTTCGCGGGCCTGACCGCCTGGGATACCCAGCGGCTGAAGAACGAGTACATCTATGGCTACGCCTCGGGAGGCGCTGACGTTGAAGAGCGTGCGGCGATCACCGGCGCATTGTCGCTCTACCTGAACTTCATCAACCTGTTCACGCTGCTCCTGCAGCTCCTCGGCCAGCGCGACTAGCCGCGATCGACCAGGTTCAAGCGTAGAAGCCCCGGCCTCGCGGCCGGGGCTTTTCTTTTGCTCGTCGCAAAAATATTGTGCCCGCATGTCTACGCTCGAAATCCGGCCGGCCACCGCGGCCGACCTCCCCGCCATCACCGAAATCTACGAGCACGCGGTGCGCTACGGCACCGCAACGTTCGAGTTGATCCCGCCCGATCTCGCCGAGATGACTCGGCGGTTCAGAGTACTGGCGGATGGCGGCTTTCCCTATTTGGTCGCTGCCGTTGAGGGCGCGGTGATCGGATATGCCTATGCCGGCCCCTACCGCCCACGCCCGGCCTACCGCTTCACGGTTGAGAATTCGGTCTATCTAAAGCCGGCCACCCACCGGCGCGGCATCGGCCTGCAATTGATGCAGCGTCTGATCACCGAGTGCGAGGCGCGCGGCTATCGGCAGATGATCGCGGTGATCGGCGACTCCGCCAATGCCGGCTCGATCGGCGTTCACACCAAATGCGGCTTCCAGATGATCGGAACGCATCCCAGCGTCGGCTTCAAGTTCGGCCGCTGGCTCGACACCGTGATGATGCAGCGCGCACTGGGCGAGGGCGCGACGACATTGCCGAGGGAATGAGGGCGGCCCCACCGTTCTTGCGCCCGTTAGGCAAGATGGTGGGCACAGCGCAAGGGCGCCGCCTCGTCAAACCAGCGCCAGCTTGCGATCGATCACCAGCAGCACGCGTTCAAGTTCATGGCCACGGCGCAGGATCAGCCCGGTTGCCGAGATCACGCTATACATGCCCTGCTTGCGCGCGAGCCGCGGATCCTTCTCAATGCGGTACAGCGGAACTTCGGAAGCGCGGCGGAATACCGAAAACACCGCACGGTCCTTCAGAAAATCGATGGCGTAGTCGCGCCATTCGCCGTCGGCGACCATGCGCCCATACAAATTGAGGATGCGGTTAAGTTCGATACGGTTGAAGGTGACGCGATTCGGCTGGGGGACTGCAGTGGCGGGGCGCGCCACTGCACGGCTCGCGCTCGGATCGGTGTCCTCCGATATCGGGTTCATGGCGCGCCTCCTGTCATCCAACGTACATGATCGCGCTAAACGCAGGATGCCGCAAGGGCGTTGTAAATACGTAGGAAACTGCGTCGAACGCCCCCACGGCCGGGAACATCGATTCACGGGATCGTTAGCGGAATCTTATTGCTGCCCTACTTCCGCCAACCGCCCGCCCCGCTAAGTTGCGAAAAGAAAATCCTGCGTTGGCCCGGTCCTTTCGGTTCCGGATTCCTCAGCCCCCAGCCCCCCGGGGCCGTCGGGATCGGGCCTGTTCGCAGAGGGAGTTAATCCCGATACTGGGCCAACGAAAGTTGGTCCTTTTTCGTTTTGGGGTGACCTTGTCGGTCGCGGCGGTTCAGTTGCCGCGATCACGCCTAAACCGCCGTCGGCAGCAGCGACATCGTTTCAATGATACCGGGAAGAACTAGCGCAGTGCGGTGTAGGCAGCACCGAGCATCGCGCCGGGCTTGTCCCGGCTGCCGTCCTGGACATAAACGACTGCGGCATCGACGCCTTCGCGGGAAATATTTTCGAGCGGAATGCTCCAGCTTCCCGAACTGCCGTTCCAATCGCCGACCTTCACGAGGTTGCGCACCACGTTGTAATAGGTGACTTGCTGGCCGCGGTTCTCGCCGCGCCCGATCGAAATCGGCACCGCCTTCGAAATCGAGCAGATCCAGATTTCGCCACGACCACCCGTCGTCGCCGAGACCTTGCTCGCATCCACCGAGACGTTGAGCAGCTTGCCCGATAGCGTCATCGTCACCGGCAACGACATCACGCCCTCGGCCTTGCTAGTATTCTTGATGGCGCCTTCGATGGCGGCGCGATCGCTGCCGATCACCTGGGCCGAGCCGTTGACGATCATCTGCGGCGTGTAGAGATTGCGGTCGCCGCGCACATGCGAATAGGCCTTCTGGCGCGCACTAAACCGCGAGTCCGCCAGCGTGTCCTTCCAGCCGAGATAATCCCAATAGTCGATCGGCATGCTGAGGGCGATCACCGACGGATCCTTGGCAAGCTCGCCGACGATCCGGTCAGCCGGCGGACACGACGAGCACCCTTGCGAGGTGAACAGCTCGACCACGGCGCGCGGATCGGCATGGGCCGGGCGGATGATGGCGATGATCGCGCAAACACCGAGCGCTCCGGACCACCGCGAAATGCAATTGTAGGCCATCATCGCTGTCATCGTGCGAACCGGTGGTCGTGTTTTCCATCCGTATTTGTACGGGGCATGGTGTGATAATCCTCAAAGCGTGCCCCAGACGCGCGAAAGCGGCCTTGTCATAGGCCGCCTTCTCCTTGCTCGCTACTCACTTCGAAGTGAGGCACCGATCACAAATCTGCGTTAGGCAGCAAGTTTGCGCAGTACATAATGCAGAATGCCGCCGTTTCGATAGTACTCGAGCTCATCGAGGGTATCGATGCGGCAGAGCAGCGGCACGCGCTGCAGCGAACCATCGCCGGATACGATCTCGGCCGTCAGGGTCTGACGCGGCTTCAGATCACCTTGGAGCCCCCGGATCGTCACCTTTTCGTCGCCCTTCAGGCCAAGCGACGTCCACGATGTGCCGTCCTCGAAGGTGAGCGGCAACACGCCCATGCCGACGAGGTTGGAGCGGTGGATGCGCTCGAAGCTCTGGCAGATCACGGCGCGAACGCCGAGCAGGCGGGTGCCCTTCGCCGCCCAGTCGCGCGAGGAGCCGTTGCCGTATTCGGCGCCAGCGAACACGACCAGCGGCACGTTCTCCTGCTGGTACTTCATTGCTGCGTCGTAGATCGACATCTCTTCGCCGTCGGGCCAGTGCTTGGTAAGTCCACCCTCCGGAATATTGCCGTCGGCGCCCTTCAGCATGAAGTTCTTGATGCGGATGTTGGCGAAGGTGCCGCGCATCATGATTTCATGATTGCCGCGCCGCGTGCCGTATTGGTTGAAATCGGCGGGGCGCACCTGATGCTCGCTCAGGAATTTTCCGGCCGGAGAGGTCAGCTTGATCGAGCCGGCCGGCGAGATGTGGTCGGTGGTGATCTTGTCGCCGAACAGCGCCAGGATCCGCGCATCGACGACGTCTGAGATCGGATCGGGCTGCTTCTTCATGCCCTCGAAATAGGGCGGGTTCTGCACATAGGTCGAGCTCATGTTCCAGCGATAGGTTTCGCTCTCGACCGTCTTGATCTTGCGCCAGTTGGTGTCGCCCTTGAAGACGTCGGCGTAGCGCTTCTTGAAGATCGTCGCGGTGACGAACTTCTTCATGTAGGCGTTGATTTCTTTCGTGGTCGGCCAGATGTCCTTCAGATATACCGGCTTGCCATCCTTGCCGGTGCCGATCGGCTCGACCGCGAGATCCTTGGTCACGGTGCCGGCCAGCGCATAGGCCACGACCAATGGTGGCGACGCGAGATAATTCGCCTGCACGTCCGGCGAAACGCGGCCCTCGAAGTTGCGGTTACCTGACAGCACGGCCGCAGCGACGATGCCGTTGTCGTTGATCGACTTCGAAATCTCCTCCGGCAGCGGGCCGGAATTGCCGATGCAGGTGGTGCAGCCGAAGCCGACCAGGTTGAAGCCGACTTTGTCGAGGTCCTTCTGCAGCCCGGAATTGGCGAGATATTCCGCAACCACCTGGCTTCCCGGCGCGAGCGAGGTCTTGACCCACGGCTTGGCCGTCAGCCCCTTGGCTGCGGCGTTGCGCGCCAACAGGCCGGCCCCGATCAGGACGCTCGGATTGGAGGTGTTGGTGCAGGAGGTGATCGCGGCAATCACCACGTCGCCGTGGCCGAGATCGAAGTCGCGGCCCTCGACCGGATAGCGGGTCGCAGCCGCCTCGGCCTTCTTGTACTCGCCGGCAAGCGCAGTCGCGAAGCCGGTGGAAACCGCAGGCAGCGCGACACGACCCTCGGGACGCTTCGGGCCGGCCATCGACGGCACGACGTCCTTGAGGTCGAGCGTCAACGTCTCCGTGAACACAGGGTCGGTCGATTTCGCGGTACGGAACAGGCCTTGCGCCTTGGCATAGGCCGCGACCAGCGCGACACGGTCAGCCTTGCGGCCCGAGGTCTTGAGATAATCGATGGTCGCGGCATCGACCGGGAAGAAGCCGCAAGTTGCGCCATATTCCGGCGCCATGTTGCCGATCGTCGCCTTGTCCGCGACCGAGAGATAGTCGAGGCCGGGGCCGAAGAATTCGACGAACTTGCCGACCACGCCCTGCTTGCGCAGCATCTGCGTTACCGTCAGCACGAGGTCGGTCGCCGTGACGCCTTCCTTGAGCTGACCCTTCAGCTTGAAGCCGACCACTTCCGGCAACAGCATCGACAGCGGCTGGCCGAGCATGCAGGCCTCCGCCTCGATGCCGCCGACGCCCCAGCCGAGCACGGCGAGGCCGTTGACCATGGTGGTGTGCGAGTCGGTGCCGACAAGCGAATCCGGATAGGCGACTTCGAAGGTGCCGGTCTTCTTGCCGACCGTCATCTTCTCTTTCTTCGTCCACACCGTCTGCGCGAGATATTCGAGATTGACCTGGTGGCAGATGCCGGTGCCGGGCGGCACCACCGAGAAGTTCGAGAACGCCTTCTGGCCCCACTTCAGGAATTCGTAGCGTTCCTGGTTCTGCTTGTATTCCTCGACCACGTTCTTGCCGAACGCCTTGTTGTCACCGAAGAAGTTGACGATCACGGAGTGGTCGATGACAAGGTCGACCGGCACCAGCGGATTGATCTTCTCCGCGTCGCCGCCGAGCGCCTGCATCGCGTTGCGCATCGCGGCGAGGTCGACCACCGCCGGCACGCCGGTGAAATCCTGCATCAGCACGCGCGCCGGACGGAACGCCACTTCATGCTCGAGCTTGCGCTTCCGGAGCCATTTCGAGACCGCGACGATGTCGTCCTTGGTGACAGTACGGCCGTCCTCGTTGCGCAGCAGGTTTTCCAGCAGCACCTTCATCGAATAGGGCAGCTTGGAAATTCCCTTCAGACCGTTCTTCTCCGCGGCAGGCAGGCTGTAATACACGTAGGTCTTGCTGCCGACCTTGAGGGTCTTGCGGCATTTGAAGCTGTCGAGCGAGGTCATGTCAGGAAATCCCAAATTCTAAGTTATACCCGGCGAGGGTATTTAAACACCTTCAGCGTGAGGCTTGGGTCCAGCGGGGTCTTGGCCTGCTGGCTTGCAGCCGCCGATTGTGTGCTGCATCAAGTTCCGGGCTTATAGAATCTTTCTAGAAGCGCCGCCACACCGACAAGCGTGCTGCAGCAATGCGGTACCCACAAATTCTGACGCGGTACCCATCAATTTCAGAGGGCTGCGACGAGGTAAAATGCGGCTCTCGGGACGCCAAATCAGTTGTATCAGGGGCGGCCGCGGCGTGTTCGCCGGCCTCGATTTCGAGGCCTCGTCCGGCGATGTGCTGGCGGTGGTCGGCCCGAACGGCTCCGGCAAGACGTCGCTGCTGCGCCTGATCGCGGGCCTCCTGGTCCCGGCGGCCGGGTCGGTGCTTCTCGACGGCGGCGAGGCCGAGCGGACGTTACCGGAACAGGCCCATTATCTCGGCCATCGCGACGCGCTGAAGCCGGCCCTGAGCGTGCGCGAAAACCTTTCGTTCTGGCGGGATTTTCTCGGTGGCGCGGCCGGCGACGCCGAGCAATGCCTCACCGCGGTGGGACTCGGCCATGCCACGCACCTGCCGGCGGCCTACCTGTCGGCCGGCCAGCGGCGGCGGCTGTCGATCGCGCGGCTGCTCGTGGTGCGCCGGCCGGTCTGGCTCTTGGACGAGCCGACCTCGGCACTCGATACAGCCGGGCATAAGCTGTTCGTGGGCATCATGCGGGAGCATCTCGCCAGCGGCGGCATCATTGTCGCCGCCACCCACACCCCGCTCGGAATCGAGGCGCGGGAACTGCGGATGGGGGGCCCCGCATGACCGCCCTCGCCGCATTGATTCGCCGGGACATCAAAATCGCGCTGCGCGTCGGCGGCGGGGCGCTGATCGGCGTGCTGTTTTTCCTCACCGTGACGGTGCTGATGCCGTTCGCGATCGGGCCTGACCTGGCGGTGTTGACCCGGCTGGGACCCGCGATCCTCTGGCTTGGTGCGCTGCTGGCGAGCCTGCTGACGCTCGACCGGCTGTTCACGGCCGATCACGAGGATGGTTCGCTCGACCTGATCGTGATGGGCCAGACACCGCTGGAACTTGCCTGCGCCGCCAAAGCCCTGGCGCACTGGCTCGCCGCCGGCGTGCCGCTGATCGTGGCGACGCCTGCGCTCGGGCTCCTGCTCAATCTCGACGCCTCGGCCACATCGGCCGTAGCGCTGACGCTTTTGGTCGGAACGCCGGCGCTGACATTCACCGGCATGATCGGCGCCGCGCTCGCCGTGACACTGCACCGCGGCGGGCTGCTGCTGGCCGTGCTGGTGCTGCCGCTGTCGATTCCGGTATTGATCTTCGGCGTCGCGGCCTCGCAGGCCGCGATCACGGGCCCGCTGTCATTTGGAACACCGTTTTCGATTTTGTGCGCGCTGTCGTTGGTCAGTCTGGTGATCGGACCGTTCGCCGCCGCGGCCAGCCTGCGGCACGGGCTCGACTGACCGCAACTTGACGCCTATCAACTCTCGCTGAGGCAAATTGAAACAAACGAAGCCGCATTGCCTGCCCTGCCGCTGACGACTATCAGGATGCCATGACGCTGATCGACCTCGCCAATCCGACGAAATTTCTCGCGCTGACCGCGCGCGTGCTGCCATGGCTGACAGGGGCGACCGCGATCTTGCTGCTGGTCGGCTTCTATCAGGCCGCGATGGCACCCGACGATTATCAGCAGGGCGCCACCGTGAAAATCATGTTCGTCCACGTGCCGAATGCCTGGTTATCGATGTTCGTCTGGGGCGTCATGAGCATCGCCGCGCTCGGCACGCTGGTGTGGCGGCATCCGCTCGCCGATGTCGCGGCCAAGGCCGCGGCGCCGATCGGTGCGGCGTTTACCTTCCTGGCATTGGTCACCGGTTCGCTGTGGGGAAGGCCGATGTGGGGCACCTACTGGGAATGGGACGCGCGACTGACCTCGGTCTTGATCCTGTTTCTGATGTATCTCGGCCTGATGGCGCTGTGGCGCGCGGTGGAGGATCCGTCGCGGGCCGCTCGCGCCGCCGCCGTGCTGACACTGGTCGGCGCGATCAACCTGCCGATCATCAAATTCTCGGTCGACTGGTGGAACACACTGCACCAGCCTGCCTCGGTGATGCGGATGGGCGGGCCTTCGCTCGACAGGGCGTTCCTGATTCCATTGCTCGTGATGGCGATCGGCTTCTCGCTGTTGTTCGTGACGCTGCATCTGGCGGCGATGCGCAACGAAATCCTGCGCCGCCGCGTGCGCAGCTTGCAGATGATGCAAGCCAGCCAGGCCGCGTGACGCGATGTCGCTCGGACCTTACGCCTCCTTTGTCGTGACGTCTTACACGCTGGTGGCGGCGATCGTGCTGGTTCTCATCGTCTGGATCGCCGTCGACTATCGCCATCAGAAGGCGCGGCTGCGCGAACTCGAGTCCTCCGGCGTGACCAGACGCTCCGGCCGCCAGGCGACGGACATCTGATGAGCGCGCCTACGACATCGGATGAACGTTCGCGCCGGCGTCGCTGGGTGGTGGCGCTGCCGCTGATCGGTTTCGTGGCCGTCGCCGGACTGCTCCTGCTGCGGCTTTACGGCGGTGATCCCTCCAAGATCCCCTCCGCCCTGATCGGCCGCCCGGCGCCGCAAACCGTGCTGCCGGCGCTGGATGGCCTCGTCCACAACGGGGCGCCGGTGCCCGGCCTCGATCCGGCGATGTTCAAGGGCAGGGTATCCGTCGTCAATGTCTGGGCATCCTGGTGCGTGCCCTGTCATGACGAGGCGCCGCTGTTGACCGCGCTGGCCAAGGACACGCGGTTCCAGATCGTCGGCATCAACTACAAGGATTCGCCCGACAACGCCCGCCGCTTTCTCGGCCGCTACGGCAATCCGTTTACCGCCGTCGGCGTCGACAGCAACGGCCGCGGCTCGATCGAATGGGGCGTCTACGGCGTGCCCGAAACCTTCGTCGTCGGCCGCGACGGCACCATCCGCTACAAGCTGGTCGGGCCAGTGACGCCGGCCAATCTCGACAGCGTGCTCAAGGTCGAGATCGATAAGGCGTTGAAAGCGGGGAGCTGATCACAACCCTCATCCTGAGGCGCCGCGAAGCGGCGTCTCGAAGGGTGGCCGCAGGCGAGAGCGAGGCCTCATGGTTCGAGACGCGCGAAGACGCGCTCCTCTCCATGAGGGACAAATATTATTCTTCTTTTATCTGTCGTTCATTTTACAGCCATGGCGCCGCCATGAAATCGCAGCTAGCTTTATGGCGTTACTTGAACCGTCCTGGGAGGGACATCCATGCGTCATTTCACGCTCGCTTCTCTTCTCGCCACCGCGCTCACCGTGGGCATGCTGACGGCCACGCCGTCGATGGCCCAGACTGCGCAGCCCGCGCCCAAATCCGACAGCAAGATGGCTCCCGCGCCGAAGGGCTCGGAGTCGAAGATGGCGCCGGCGCCAAAGGCCGAGCTGCTCGACATCAATTCCGCCAGCGCCGAGCAACTCGATGCGTTGCCGGGAATCGGCAAGGCCTATTCGGAGAAGATCATCAAGGGCCGCCCGTACAAGGGCAAGGACGAGCTGGTGCAGAAGAACATCGTGCCGCAGGCGACCTACGACAAGATCAAGGACAAGATCATTGCTAAGCAGAAGAGCTGAGGCCATTTGCTTAACCTCTCCCCGTTCTTTACGGGGAGAGGTCGAATTCCCGCAAAGCGAGAATACGGGTGGAGGACCGGGCGGGCTTCTCCCACAACTGACAATCTTGACGACGAGAGACCCTCACCCCAACCCCTCTCCCCGCAAGAGCGGGGCGAGTGAGCAGGCAGCGCAAGCGGCAGCAGTCACCCCTTGCTCACATCCCCCGCTTCCGCTTCGCTTGCTTCCAGCGAAGCCGGCTCCAGGTGATAGCGCTTGATGATCGGCATCTGGGCGATCGCGAACACCATGGTGATCGGAATCGCGCCGAACGCCTTGAAGCCGACCCAGAAATCGGTCGACTGCGTGCGCCAGATGATTTCGTTCAGGACCGCCATTCCGAGAAAGAACAGCGCCCAGCGCGCAGTCAGGATACGCCAGCCTTTTGGCGTCAGGTTGAACATCTGATCGAACAGGATCGCGATGAAGGAGCGGCCGAACAAAAGGCCGCCGCCGAGGATCACTGCGAACAGGCCGTAGACAATGGTCGGCTTGACCTTGATGAACGTCTCGTCGTGCAGCACCAGCGTCAGCGTGCCGAACACCAGCACGATGACGGCGGTGACGACCGCCATCATCGGCACATGCCGCACCACCGCATAGGAGGCGATCATCGCGGCCACGATCGCCACCATGAAGGCGCCGGTCGCGACGAACAGGTTGAACTTGGCGTTGGCGACGAAGAACACCATGAGCGGACCGAGTTCGGTCGCGAGCTTGAACAGCGGATGCGGCTGGGTCTTGTCCATCACTAACTTTCAATTCCTGCGATGGCGTTGGCAAAATCGCGCGCGGTGAACGGCGCGAGATCGTCGACGCCTTCGCCGACGCCGATGAAGTGCACTGGCAGCTTGAACTTCTCCGCCAGCGCCACCAGGATGCCGCCGCGCGCGGTGCCGTCGAGCTTCGTCATCACCAGGCCGGTGACGCCAGCGGTACGATGAAACGCCTCGACCTGCGACAACGCATTCTGCCCCACCGTGGCATCGAGCACGAGCAGCACCGCATGCGGCGCCGACGCATCGACCTTCTTGATGACGCGAACGACCTTTTCCAGCTCGTTCATCAGCTCGGCCTTGTTCTGCAGGCGGCCGGCGGTATCGACCAGCAGCACGTCGAGCTTCTGTTCCTTCGCCGCGCTCAGCGCGTTGAAGGCGAGGCTCGCCGAATCCGAACCCTGTGCGCCCGCGATCACCGGCGACTTGGTGCGCTCGCCCCAGACCTTCAACTGCTCGATCGCGGCGGCACGGAATGTATCGCCGGCCGCCAGCATCACCTTGCGGCCCTCGGCACTGAATTTCGCGGCGAGCTTGCCGATCGTGGTGGTCTTGCCGGAGCCGTTGACGCCGACCACGAGAACCACGAACGGCTTCTGCGCCGCGTCGATCTGAAGCGGCTGCGCCACTGGCGCCAGCACCTTCTCGACCTCGGTGGCGACGACGGTCTTCACTTCATCCGCCGAAATCGCCTTGTCGTAACGCCCGGCGCCGACCGCGTCCGCGATCCGGACCGCAACCGTCGTGCCGAGATCGGCGCGCAGCAGCACATCCTCGATGTCGTCGAGCATGGCGCGGTCGAGCTTGCGCTTGATGACGAGATCGGCAACCGCCGTTCCGAGCGCGCTGGACGTGCGCTTCAGGCCGCTCGAAAGCCGCCGCCACCAGCTCTGTTTTGGAGTTCCGGGAGTGGTATCGCTCATGTCAGGGACGTGTTAGCGGTTTCGCGCCATGAGCGGAAGTCACAACAAACCTATCGCTGTTCCCGGATTGTCCTTCGATGTTCCCGGAGCGTCCCGCGATGTCTCCCGGGCGGGCTTTGATGTCCCGGGCTTAACGGCGGATGAAATCCAGGCCCGCGTGCTTCACCGCGACGGGCTGATGCTGGTGATCGACAAGCCGGCCGGGCTGCCGGTGCATCGCGGCCCCAAGGGCGGCGCCAATCTGGAGGCGTCCTTCGATGCCTTGCGGTTCGGCCTGCCGCGGCCGCCGGTGCTGGCCCACCGGCTCGACAAGGATACTTCCGGTTGTCTCGTGCTGGGACGCCATCGCAAGGCCACCGCCTCGCTTGGCCTGTTGTTCAAGCACGGCAAAGTAGGCAAGACCTATTGGGCCGTGGTCGAGGGCGGTCCGGCCGAGGACGAAGGCACTATCGACATGCCACTCGGCCGGCTGAATGCCGAGCGCGGCTGGTGGCAGAAGCCGGATCCAGACGGTCAAAAGGCCATCACCACCTGGAAAGTGCTCGGCCGCGGCGACGGCCTGGCCTGGCTGGCGCTGGAACCGGTGACTGGCCGTACCCACCAATTGCGCGTGCACACCTCGGCGATGGGCTGGCCGATCGTCGGCGACAATATTTACGGCGACGGCCCCAGGTTCGGTGAGCCGATCCTGCATCTGCATTCCCGCGAGATCGTGGTCCCGATTTCAAAGAACAAGGAGCCGGTACGCGTGATTGCGCCGGCGCCGGAGCACATGTGGGAGCGGTTGCGGAAGTGCGGGTGGAATAGGGAATAGTGGTTCGCCGCCACAACCGGCGCCCCAACCAACGCTGTCATCATCCGCGAGAAGCGGATGATCAGTATTCCACAGACGTCCGTGATGAACTGAGAAGCCGCGGCGTACTCGATCGCCCGGTCAAGCCGGGCGATGACAGCCGATGTCAGGCGACAACTTCACACTGTCAACCGCGCGCCATCGTGGCCGTTTATCGCTAGCGGCATCACCGCCCCCGGTGTTACGCCATTGATCGCCACCGGCAGGAAATGCTCGGTGCGCCCCTGCGTTGCGCTCTCGATCAAAACCTGCCGAGTCGCGCCAATTTCCGATGCGAGTCGCTTCTGCAACGCCACGTCCCCAGCCGCGCGCAGGCGTCGCGCACGCGACTTGATCACCTCACCCGGCACCTGCGGCATCCGCGCGGCCGGCGTGCCCGGGCGCTTCGAATAGGGGAACACGTGCAGGAAGGTGAGATCGCACTCGTCGACGAGGTGCTGCGAACGCACGAACATTTCTTCCGTCTCGGTCGGAAAGCCCGCGATGATATCCGCACCGAACGTGATGTCCGGGCGTAGCCGACGGACCTGGGCGCAGAATTCGATCGCATTCTGCCGCGAATGCCGCCGCTTCATCCGCTTCAAGATCATGTCGTCGCCGGACTGCAGCGACAGGTGTAGATGCGGCATCAGCCGTTCGTCATCGGCGATGACGTCGAGCAGGTCGCGATCGGCCTCGATCGAATCGATCGACGAGAGCCGCAACCGCTTCAGCTCCGGCACGTGGCGCAGAATCTGCCTTGTCAGTTGCCCGAGCGTCGGTGCGCCGGGCAGATCGGCGCCGTAGCTCGTCAGATCGACACCGGTCAGCACAATCTCGGCATGGCCACGCTCGGTCAGCGCGCGCACCTGGTCGACCACCGCGCCCATCGGCACCGAGCGCGAATTGCCGCGGCCGTAGGGAATGATGCAGAAGGTGCAGCGATGGTCGCAGCCGTTCTGCACCTGCACGAACACCCGCGGCAGGCCGGCCTTGAAACCGTCGAGCAGATGCGGCGCCATCTGCTTGACCGCCATGATATCGGCGACCGCGATCTTTTCGCTTGTCTCGATGCCGAAACCGGCATCGAGCGCCGCTCGTGCCCTGCGCCACGCCTCGCCGCGCATCTTGTCATCATTGCCGACGACGCGATCGACCTCGGCCATTTCGGCGAACATTTCTGCTTGCGTCTGCGCCGCGCAGCCGGTGACGACGATGCGCAGGTCCGGCCGCTCGCGCTTCAGCCGGCGGATCGATTGCCGCGCCTGCGCCACGGCCTCGTTGGTGACCGCGCAGCTATTGATGACGACGGTGTCGGAAAGCCCCGCGCGCTCCGCCTCGCGCGCGATCACCTCAGACTCGAACGCGTTGAGGCGGCAGCCGAACGTGATGACGTCGACGCTCATTATTCTCAAGCGACGTTGGCAAACAGCGCGGGATCGAAGCGGCCTTCATATTCGAAATCGGCCGTACCCGTCATCAGCACGTGGTCATCGTGCTCGCGCCACTCGATCATAAGCTTGCCGCCGGGCAGCGTGACCTCGACCGCGCGGTTGGCGCGCTTCAGCCGGGCGGCAGCAACCGCGGTCGCGCAGGCCGCCGAGCCGCAGGCCTTGGTCAGGCCGACACCGCGCTCCCAGGTGCGGATCGTGATGTGATCGCGATCGACGATGTGGGCGAGCGTGATGTTGGCGCGATCCGGGAAGATCGGGTGATTTTCCAATAGCGGCCCGAAGCGTTCGAGATCGTAGGCATTGACGTCGTCGACCCAGAAAATCGCATGCGGATTGCCCATCGAGACCACCGACGGCGAATGCAGCACCGGCGCATCGATTGGCCCGACCTGCAGCTCGATATAGCGGGTATCGCGAAACTCTTCTGCCAGCGGAATATCCCGCCAGCCGAATTTTGGCGCGCCCATATCGACGGTATAGAGATCAGGGGCCGGGCCTTGCCAGCAATTCAACAGGCCGGCGCGGGTCTCGAAGGTCGCCGAGGTCTGTCCGGTCTCCTCGAACAGGCGGCGCACCACGCAGCGCATGCCATTGCCGCAGGCGCCGGCTTCGGATCCATCATTGTTGTAGATGCGGATGAAGGCCTCGGTGCCCGATAGCCGCGGCGGCTGCAATACCATCAACTGGTCATAAGGGACGCCCGCGGGCGAGGCCACGGCACGCGCGTCTTCCGGGGTCACGGCAGCCTTGCAATCACGCAGGTCGACGACAACGATCTCGTTGCCGATGCCGTTCATCTTGGCAAACGTATGGTTGGCCAACGCGCTCATGGAATTTCCCAATTTATGCCTGTCTTATATGGCGAATGATGGCACGTTGCCTAGGGCACGGTCCGGAAATGTGCGGCCGGTTTTCCGGAAAGATCATGCTCAAACAAAACGATAGAGCTGCGGTGACACTTTCGAAAAAGCGTCGCAGCAGATCCGGTGCGCAGGGGGATATGACGCATCTGTCATGGGACGAAAACGGCACTTGCGTGTTAGGAAATGGCACCATTCCGGCAGGCGCGGACCGGGGACATGCCGCGGCCGGGTGGGGCGGATGGAGAAATACCTGAAATGAACCCTATCAGCACTTTCCGTGCGGCCTTGGTCGCGCTCTCCATGGTTGCACTTGGCGGGGCTGCACTGGCGCAATCGCCGGCGCCCTCGGCCTCCCCGCCCGCGACCCCGTCGGCAACGCCCAGCCCGGCACCTGTCCCACCGCCGGCCGAAACCAAGTCGCCGGCGGATGCCCCCACGGCGGAGAAAGCCCCGGCGCCTGCGCCCCCTCCACCTGCCCCCAGCGTCCAGGCTGCTGATCCCTTCGGCGAAGAGTTCACGCTCGAGCCCAAGAAGGTGGTGATCATGAAGGGCACCGCCAATTGGGATGCGGCGTTCGACACCCTGATCGATTCCTTCAAGGCGCTGACCGCGCTGCTCGACAAGCAGGGCATCAAGGCCACCGGCAACTCGATGATCGTCTACACCTCGACCGACGATACCGGCTTCACCTTCCTGGCGCAGATTCCGGTCGATCAGGATGTCAAGAACCTGACCAAAGACATGAGCATGGGCAGGTCGCCTGAGGGCAAGGCGCTGAAGTTCGTCCATCGCGGCTCCTACGACAACATGGACAACACCTATGAGGCGATCACCAACCACCTCGACGACAAGAAACTGGAAGCCAAGGATACCTTTATCGAGGAATACATCACCGATCCGCTGAAGACGGCGGAGGACAAGCTGGTGATCAACGTCTACGTGCCGTTGAGGTGATCGGCATGAAGCGTCCGTTCAGCCTCGCCGTGGCCGCCGTGCTGCTGGCGGCGCCCGCACTGGCGCAGACAACGCCGCCGCCGGCGATCTCCGTAACCGGGGAAGCGAACGTGTCGGTGACGCCCGATCAGGCGCAGATCGATGGCGGCGTGACGTCAGACGCCAAGACGGCGCGGGAGGCCTCCGATGCCAACAACGCGGCGATGGGCAAGGTGCTGCTGGCGCTCAAGGGCGCCGGCATCGAGGAGAAGGACTACCAGACCTCGCGGCTGGCGCTGCAGCCGCAATACGCGCCGAACCGCTCGGGCCCCTCGCCGGTCACAGGTTATCGCGCCACGAACCGCGTCACAGTCAAGATCCGCGACGTGACCAAGGTGGCCAACGTGATCGACGTGATGGTCGGCGCCGGCGCCAACGACATCGGCAACATCCACTTCAGCGTGACGCAGGCTTCCAAATATCTCGACGAGGTCCGCGAAAAGGCCATCGCGGATGCTCGCCGCAAGGCCGAGATCTATGCCAAGGCGGCCGGCGTCACGCTCGGGGAACCGATCAGCATTTCCGAGGAAGGCACGCCGACGCCGCTCTTGCGCGGCAAGATGGCAGCCCCCATGGCCGCCGGCGCGCAGGTCGCGCCCGGCGAAGAGACACTTTCGGTAACGGTCGGCGTATCCTGGGCGATCAAGCCGAAGGAGTAATAACCGTCATTGCGAGCGCAGCGAAGCAATCCATAGCGCCACAAGCAGATCGATGGATTGCTTCGCTGCGCTCGCAATGACGTTCTAAATCTCGACCACCTGCCCCGGCTTCAGCGCGCAGAACCGCTCCGGCGGAATCTTTGCTTCCTTGAGCGCGTCGGCCAGCGCATTTACCGGCGCGTCGATCGCCTCATCGGTGAGCTGGAACGTGCCGTGGTGATGCGCGAGCGCTTCTTGCGCGCCGCAGTCGGTGAAGGCCTTCACGGCGTCTGACGGATTCATGTGCTGGTCCTTCATGAACCAGCGCGGCTCATAGGCGCCGATCGGCAGGATCGCCAGCCGCAGCGGGCCGTGCTGCTCGGCGACGCGGCGAAAGTGCTTGCCCTCGCCATAACCGGAATCGCAGACGATGTAGAGTTTTCCGGCCGGCGTCTCCAGGACGAAACTTGCCCACAGCGCCTTGTTGCGGTCGAACAGCCCGCGCGCCGACCAGTGCCGCGTCGGCACCAGCGTCACCGCGATGCCGTTGCCGAGTTCGACGCGGTCCTGCCAATCGAACCCTTCGGCTTTGATCGCCGCGTCGGTCTCGCGCATGGTGACGTCGTTGCCGAGCGGCGTGATCACGCGCGGCGAGAATTTTTCCGTAAGTTTCGACAGCGTCGCGATGTCGAGATGATCGTAATGGCCGTGCGACACCAGCACGACGTCGATCTTCGGCAATGCATCGAAAGCGATGCCGGGATCGTTGTGCCGCCTCGGCCCGACGAAGGAGACCGGCGAGGCCCGCAGCGACCAGACGGGATCGACCAGGATATTGAGATCCCGCGTCTGGATCAGCCAGGAAACATGACCGACAAAGGACAGCCGCACCTTGTCGCCGGAAACCCGCGGCGGCGGCGTATCGCTGTGCGCGTTGGGCACCCAGTCCGGCCAGCTCGCGCGCTTGCGGTCGCTGCCGAACTGCCAGCGCAGCACCTCCGCCAATGATTTTGGCGGCACCCCATCAGGATCGAAGAATCGCCTGCCGTCGAAATGATCGGAAACGGGGCCGTCATAGGTCTTCATCTTGTTAATCCAGATCGAGGGCACGCCGACGGCCGCGGCGGCACCGGCAAAGAATCCCAGAAAGCGGCGGCGGGTGATCGGCACGGGCGGTCAGGAAATGTAGGCGACGATGGACATGGGCCGTTATATGGCGTGTGCAGGTGCAACTTGGAACTGCGGCAAAAAGGAAGCTGACGCATTGGTCGGCCACTTGTTCAAAAAGGAAGCTGCGTCAAAGTCTTATGCTATATGCCACGGGCATATTGGTCTACTTTATCCTTGACTTTCGCCCCTTCCCGGCGTTTAACCCGCCCACTTTCTCGGAAAGATGTTCTTTTCGACCCGCCGCCCGGCCCCTTGAGACCGGAGGCCAACGCCCGACAGCGCGATGCGCCCTCGGGCGCGAAGGTGTTTGGAATATCGTTTTGGCGTGTTTCGCCGAGACATATCTAGGACGTCATACCCCGCGAAGGCGGGGTATCCAGTACGCCGCAGCCTCTCGGGTCACGACGAGCTGCTCTGGAATACTGGGTCGCCCGCTCTTCGCGGGCGATGACAGGAGGACGGATCGAAACAGCGCGCCTGCAACCGCAGGGCAAAAGGATAAACGGCATTGTTCGACAATCTGTCGGAACGGCTTGGTGGGATTCTCGATCGTCTGACGGGACGCGGTGCGCTGACCGAAAAGGACGTCGACGCCGCGATGCGCGAGGTACGCCGCGCGCTGCTCGAAGCCGACGTTGCGCTTGAGGTCGTCAGAAGTTTTACCGAGCGCGTCCGCGAACAGGCGGTCGGCGCCACCGTCGTCAAGTCGGTCACGCCCGGCCAGATGGTGGTCAAGATCGTCCACGACGAACTGGTCGCCACGCTGGGCTCCGATGGCCAGACCATCGACCTCAACGCGGTGCCGCCGGTCGCCATCATGATGGTCGGCCTGCAGGGTTCCGGCAAAACCACGACCACGGCAAAGCTCGCCCGCCGCATGACCCAGCGCGACAAGCGCAAGGTGCTGATGGCCTCGCTCGACATCTACCGCCCGGCGGCGATGGAGCAGTTGGCGGTGCTGGGGCGCGACCTCGATATTCCGACGCTGCCGATCGTGGCGGGGCAAAAGCCGGCGCAAATTGCAAAACGCGCGGTGGAAGCCGGCAAGCTCGGCGGGTACGACGTGGTGCTGCTCGACACCGCAGGCCGCACCACGCTCGACGAAGAGATGATGAGCGAGGCGGCCGAGATCAAAGCCGCGGCCAGTCCGCATGAAGTGCTGCTGGTCGCGGATGCTCTGACCGGCCAGGACGCGGTCAACCTCGCGCGCTCCTTTGACCAGCGCGTTGGCCTCACCGGCATCGTCTTGACGCGCGTCGACGGCGATGGCCGCGGCGGCGCGGCGCTGTCGATGCGCGCGGTCACGGGAAAACCGATCAAGCTGATCGGTACCGGCGAAAAGACCGATGCGCTGGAAGATTTTCACCCGAGCCGGATCGCGGGCCGCATCCTCGGCATGGGCGACGTGGTGTCGCTGGTCGAAAAGGCGGCCGCCAATATCGATGCCGAGAAAGCCGCGCGCACCGCCGAGCGCATGCGCAAGGGTCAGTTCGACCTCAACGACATGCGTGAGCAGTTGCTGCAGATGGCGAATATGGGCGGCATCAGCGGCCTGATGGGCATGATGCCCGGCATTGCCAAGATGAAGAACCAGATCGCGGCCGCCGGCATCGACGACAAGGTTTTGAAGCGCCAGGTCGCGATCATCGATTCGATGACGCGGGCCGAGCGCAAGAACCCGGACATTCTGAAAGCCAGCCGCAAGAAGCGCATTGCCGCCGGCTCCGGCCAGAATGTCGAGCAGGTTAACAAGCTCTTAAAAATGCACCGGAACATGGCCGACATGATGAAGGCGATGGGTTCGG
The DNA here is from genome assembly GCF_013114835.1 of Bradyrhizobium archetypum. GTDB lineage: Bacteria > Pseudomonadota > Alphaproteobacteria > Rhizobiales > Xanthobacteraceae > Bradyrhizobium > Bradyrhizobium archetypum. Next base: position 98,105 of record NZ_JAAVLW010000012.1, read on the forward strand.
GTAAGCGCGGCCCGCTCGCCGGCATCGCGCAAGCCATGGGCTTTGGCGGCGGCATGAAGCCGCCTTCGCCGGAAGAGATGAAGGCGCTGGCCGACAAGATGCAGGGCGGCGCCGGCGGCGGCCTGCCGAATCTGCCGAAGGATCTCCCCACCGGGCTGCGTCAGGGATTGCCGAACCTGCCGGGCCTGACGGGCCTCGGCGGCTTCCCCGGGAAGAAGAAATGACCTCTTTCGTCATTGCGAGGAGCGTAGCGACGAAGCAATCCATGCCGCCAGATGCGGCGCTATGGATTACTTCGCGGAGCCTGTCATCGGGCCGGCCAAACGCCGGACCCGTTGGCTCGCAATGACGGCACGTACAAGTTCAGCCATCCAATCGTATTTAACAGGAGAACTAAATGTCAGTCGTTATCCGCCTCGCTCGCGCAGGCACCAAGAAGCGCCCGGTCTATCACGTCGTCGTTGCCGACTCGCGTTTCCCCCGTGACGGCCGCTTCATCGAACGTCTCGGCTATTTCAATCCGCTCCTGCCGAAGGACAATGAGGCGCGGCTGAAGCTCGACATGGACAAGGTAAAGTCCTGGCTCGCCAAGGGCGCCCAGCCGTCGGATCGCGTCACCCGCTTCCTGGATGCCGCCGGCATCGTCAAGCGTACGCCGCGCAACAACCCGGAAAAGGCCGTGCCGCGCAAGGAGCGCAAGGCCGCCGAAGCCGCCGCGAAGGCGTAAAAGATGATCCGGGCCTCGTGCTTCGAGACGCACGGCTATCGCCGTGCTCGTCAGCATGAGGAACTACTACCTCCGCATCCTGAGGAGCGGCGTCTTCGCCGCGTCTTGACGGATGAGGTCCGATAATGGCCTCGCAAATCTGCGTCGCCCGCATCGGCGCTGCGCACGGCGTGCGCGGCGCGGTCAAGCTGTGGACCTTCACAGAGGATCCGCTGGCCGTAAAACATTACGGCCCTCTGATGACCAAAGACGGCGCGCGCCAGTTCGAGGTGACGCATGTCCGCGAGGCGAAAGACCATTTGGTGGTGACGCTGAAGGGCATCGCCACGCGCGACGATGCGGAGCGGCTCAACGGCCTCGAGCTCTATGTTCCGCGGGACCGGCTGCCCGAGACCGACGACGACGAATATTACCACGCCGACCTGATCGGGCTGGCCGCCGTCAACGCCGATGACGAACCACTCGGCCGCGTCGTCGCCATCCATAATTTCGGCGCCGGCGACATCATCGAGATCGCGCCCGCCCAAGGCCCGACCATGCTATTGCCGTTCACCAATGCCGTGGTGCCGACGGTCGATCTGGCTAAAGGCCGCGTGGTGATCGAACTGCCGCAGGAAGTCGAAGGCGACGAAACCCCGACGCTCACGTGATGGGTTTGATATGACCTGGCGCACCACCGTTCTCACGCTCTTCCCCGAGATGTTTCCCGGGCCGCTCGGCGTCAGCCTGGCGGGCAAGGCGCTGGCGTCCGGCCTGTGGGAGTTGGAGGCACGCGATATCAGGGCTTCGGCCACCGACAAGCACCGCAGCGTCGACGACACGCCGGCCGGCGGCGGCCCCGGCATGGTGCTGCGGGCCGACGTGCTGGCCGCCGCGATCGATGCCGCGGACGCCGGACCGGATCGGCCTCGCCTGCTGATGAGCCCGCGGGGGCGGCCATTGACCCAGTCGCTGGTGGCGGAGCTCGCCGAGGGGCCGGGTCCCCTGATCGTCTGCGGCCGGTTCGAGGGAGTCGATCAGCGGGTGATCGAGGCGCGGAACCTGCAGGAGGTCTCGATCGGGGACTACGTGCTATCCGGCGGCGAAATCGCCGCAATGGCGCTGATCGACGCCTGCGTCAGGCTGCTGCCGGGCGTTATGGGCAAGCAGGCCTCCGGCGAAGACGAGAGTTTTTCCGAGGGCCTACTGGAATACCCCCAATATACCCGCCCGCCGGAATTCGAGGGCCGACCCATCCCCGAAATCCTGATCTCCGGGGACCATGCCAAGGTGGCGGGCTGGCGGCGGGCCGAGGCCGAGGCCCTGACCCGGACGCGGCGGCCGGATTTATGGGCGGCACGGGGCGGCCAAAAAGGCACAAAAAGCAAGACGGAAGGGTGACAAGCGCGGCCCGATGCCTTATACGGGCGCCAAATCCGCACACGCGCTGGATAGATGGACGTTTGCGCAGCCCCCGAAAGGCTGGGCGCGCCGCCGATGGAGATTTCAATGAACCTCATTCAACAGCTCGAAAAAGAGCAATTCGATAAACTGTCGGCGACCAAGTCGATCCCGGATTTCGCCCCCGGCGACACCCTGATCGTCAACGTCAAGGTGGTCGAAGGCGAGCGCACCCGCGTGCAGGCCTATGAAGGCGTCTGCATCGGCCGCTCCGGCGGCGGCCTCAACGAGAGCTTCACCGTCCGCAAGATTTCCTACGGCGAGGGCGTGGAGCGCGTGTTCCCGGTAATGTCGCCGATGATCGACTCGATCAAGGTAGTGCGACGCGGCAAGGTGCGCCGCGCCAAGCTGTATTACCTGCGCAGCCTGCGCGGCAAGTCGGCCCGCATCGTCGAGAAGCAGGACCGCGCTGCCGCCGTCGGCGAGTAGTTTTCCCGGAAGGGATACGACGAAAAGCGCGGGGTTTTGCCCCGCGCTTTTTTGTTGCGCCGTACCTACATGAGTATGGCTCGTCAGCCTTGACCCGCGCATCCATCGGAACAAAGGACTTTTTCGCAAGCGCGATGGATTGCCGGGTCGAGCCCGGCAATGACGACTACCTAACCTGCCCATCGATCGATTGTGGCAGCCACGGCGCCTGTGTTAGGAAATCAGAATGGTTCTAGATCGCACCAGCGCCGCCTTTGGCACTGCCCAGCGCATCGTCATCGACGATCGCTCGCGCCTGCCCGGCCGGTTCTTCGGAAGGTTCGCGACGTCGGCAACGTCAGCGCTTACGCGCGCAGCTTGATGCTGCGCTGACGTCCGTTGCTGGCGCGCGTTTTCCGCGCCTTACCGCTTACAGAACTTCCTTTGGAGCTCACGCTCATGTCCAAACCGACCACCCTGTACGACAAGATCTGGAACGATCATCTGGTGCACGAAGCCGAGGACGGAACCTGCCTTTTGTATATCGACCGTCACTTGGTGCACGAGGTGACCTCACCGCAGGCGTTCGAAGGCCTGCGCGCCACGGGGCGCAAGGTTCGCGCGCCGGAGAAGACGCTGGCCGTCGTCGACCACAACGTTCCGACCACGGACCGCACCAAACCCAATCCCGATCCTGAAAGCGCCGAGCAGATCAAGGCGCTGGCGGAGAACGCCAAGGAATTCGGCATCGAATATTACAACGAGTTCGACAAGCGCCAGGGCATCGTCCACGTGATCGGTCCCGAGCAGGGCTTCACCCTGCCCGGCACGACCATCGTCTGCGGCGACAGCCACACCTCCACCCATGGCGCGTTCGGCGCGCTGGCGCACGGCATCGGCACGTCGGAGGTCGAGCACGTGCTGGCGACCCAGACGCTGATCCAGAAGAAGGCCAAGAACATGCGCGCTGTCGTCGACGGCAAACTGCCCGACGGCGTCACCGGCAAGGACATCATCCTCGCGATCATCGGCGAGATCGGCACCGCCGGCGGCACCGGCTATGTGCTGGAATATGCCGGCGAGGCGATCCGCGCACTGACCATGGAAGGCCGCATGACGGTCTGCAACATGTCGATCGAAGGCGGCGCCCGCGCCGGCCTGGTCGCGCCGGATGAAAAGGCGTTCGAATTCCTGAAAGGCCGGCCGAAATCGCCGAAGGGCGCCGACTGGGACGCCGCGATGCGCTATTGGGAAAAGCTGCGCTCGGATGAGGGTGCGCATTTCGATCACGAGATCCGGCTGGATGCGGCAAAGCTGCCGCCGATCGTGACCTGGGGCACCTCGCCCGAGGACGTGGTGTCGATCACCGGCTTCGTGCCCGATCCCGACAAGATCGAGGACGAGGCCAAGCGGCTGTCGAAGCACCGCGCGCTGAAATATATGGGCCTAACGGCGGGCACCAAGATCACCGACATCAAGCTCGATCGCGTCTTCATCGGCTCCTGCACCAACGGCCGCATCGAGGACCTGCGGGCGGCGGCGAAGATCGCCGAGGGCAAGACCGTCAACGCCAACGTCAGTGCGATGATCGTGCCGGGCTCCGGCATCGTAAAGGAGCAGGCGGAAGCCGAAGGTCTCGACAAGATCTTCATCAAGGCCGGCTTCGAATGGCGCGAGCCGGGCTGCTCGATGTGCCTTGCCATGAACCCCGACAAGCTGAAGCCGGAAGAGCGTTGCGCCTCGACCTCGAACCGCAATTTCGAGGGCCGCCAGGGTTTCAAGGGCCGCACGCACCTCGTCTCGCCGGCCATGGCCGCGGCCGCCGCGATCGCCGGGCACTTCGTCGACGTCAGGGAATGGCGTTAACGCTTTCTTTGTCTAGATAGCGACGCGTTCCAGCAACACTGCGTTAACAGGCAAAGCGCAGACTGGTCCCTTGCGGAGACGTTTCGCGAGGGACCTTGGCCGTGACCAACAAGCCTGAATATGTCGACATGATCAGCGAGGCGACGAAGCAGGTGCGCCGCCGCACGCCGCGTATCGTCGACCTGCAGACCGTCGCCACCAAGGAAGCCTCGCGCCTCAGCCACTGGCCGCCGGAGCACTGGCAGCAGTGGCGGATGGAGAAGCTCACGCCGTGGAAGATCAAGCCATGGGAAGGCTAGATCGGGAAGGCTAGAGCATGATGCGATCAGGTTCGGCCCGATGCTGCGTTGACCGCCCAAACAAAATTTCGAAAACAACCCCATGCAAAGTAGCCGTCAACGGCCGGCGTAGCAGGCGATTGACTGAACCTAATCTCATAGGGCTCTGGAATCGGGATTGAGCAGCGAGATTCGCCATCGCAGATGAAAACAGGCGTCCTTTCGGGCGCCTGTTTTCATTTCAACCTGTCTCACCAATAGGCGTAGTAGCGGTGGCGCCACCACCAGGGCGGCCTGCAGATCTTGCGTGGCCCATAATAGGTCCAGATGATCCGGCAGCGACGTGGATAATAGTAGGCCGGGTACGTGTAGTAGGCCGGCGCGTAGTAGAAGCGGCTGTGGAAGTGACGCCGGTGGTGGAAGAACGGCCGATGGAAAAAGTGCGGCCGGTGGAACGCGTGACGATGCACGAAGCGGTGTCCGCCGCCATGGAAGACGGGTGCCGCACGAAAACCGCCATGGTGGATCGCCATCCCACCGCCTCTGAAGCCACCGCCGTGAAAGGCCGGGCCGCCACCGCGGAAGCCGCCGCCATGAAATGCCGCTCCCCCGCCGCGGAAGCCGCCGCCATGAAATGCCGCTCCCCCGCCGCGGAAGCCGCCGCCATGGAAACCGCCGCCGCCACCGCCGCGGAACCCACCGCCATGGAAACCGCCACCGCCGCGAAAACCGCCGCCGCCCATCCCACCGCGGTGTTGAACTTGGGTCGTCAATCCGTCGGTTGCAAACTTCGCTGAAGTCGCCGTGCCGGGACTCGCAAGCGAAAGCGCCTCGGCGCGCTGGTGTGATGCCGCTGCGAGCGCGAATATCGCCGCAGCCGTTACGCCCAGACGGCGGACAAGGCCGCGTCCAGGATCCGATATCGACATGGATGAATCCTCCCTAACCGGCGACGGCGCCTGGGGCCGCACTGCGGTTGGCCCCGTCGCATCCCTTTGCGGTCGCTCCCAGCTCTGACGTTAGAGAAGGCCAAGTGAATGCGCCATGAATGCGCAGGGCCGAAGATGAACGCGTCGGCGAGAGAGGCCGTGCGATTTGCGACCTAACGTCTCACCACCAGAACGGCCCAAACCCGATGCCAAAGGTGAACGGCGCCGGCTCGTAGTAGGGATACGGCCGATAGTAGACCGGCCGGCTGTAATAAGAGGGGCGATAGTACGGACGGTAGTACGGCCGATAATGGCCGTAGTGACGATAGTAAAGGCGGTGATTGCGGTGCGCGCTGAAATCGGTTGCGCCGGAAGTGCCGGCACTCTGCGCCTTGGTCTGCGGTGCCGCGGCGGCCGGATTGATCGCTGCCGGTCCGGCAACCACGAGCGCGCCTGCGACAAGGGCTGCGCCGATCAGGCTCTTCATGATGAACTCCTCTTGCGGATCACGATACCAGAGATATCGGACAGCAATGTCGCCGGTTTCAAGGCGACGCTAAAAATCGAAACAGGCCCGCATGAACGGGCCTGCTCGATCGCTGCGCCAAGCTGTCGCACTACCAGCGATGCCAGTGGCGATGATGGTGATGATGGTGGTGGTGGCGATGATGGTGCCAGCGATGCCACCGATGATGGTGGTGGTGTCGCCAATGAACTTCCGTCGTCGCCGGCCTGGCGTCTTCCTGAACCGCCACGGCGGCGCCGGGATTGCTGAGCGACAAGGCATTGGCACGTTCGACTGGTGCCGCGAGCGCGAGCAACGCGCCGATGGCAGTGAGTCGCAGAACTTTCGTGAATTGCATGAAATCTCTCCTCGGGGTCGGGCTTCACGTCTGCGCCGAATGGCTCGCCGCAACGCTGCACGCAATCTGGTGCCTGCGACTTGAATGAGCCCTGAATGAATTCGCCATCGAGATGAATGGATGCTGGCGCAGTTCGCCGCAACGCTTGCGCACGCAAACCAGCTCAGCCTGTGCCGCGCAGTCGCGTCCAACCCGCGTCAACGACATCCGCGATCAAAAAATGCAGCGGAAGAAAGCCTAGCCGGGCCGCCAGTAGCAGTTCATGCGTGGGGTGATCACCGTGCCGCTCGGCCGGTACTCCTGCACGTAATGCGCGGTGCAATCGCGCACGGCATTGGGGCCCGGATTGTAGCGCGGGTAGACGGAGGGCGCCCACTCCTGGCTGTAGATCGGCACGCGACGCAACGGACGCCGGCGCTGCGCGGACAGGTCCGTGACGACCGCCTTCGACGGTGCGGTGGCCAGCAGTTCCGGCGCCGCCGTCTGGGCCTGCGCTGTCGCAGCGGGAGCCAGCAGCCCGGCAAAAGCAGCCCAAGCTGCGACCGTCACAATCCGTTTCATCTTAAGTCCACCCACGCCTGATAACGCCCGTACGGTCTCCGATTGGCGCGCCAAGGTCAACTCGCAAAACCTGTATGCGCCAGGGTACAACACACGCTAAATACGTCCTGATGTGGACCGAAGCAAAAGCCCCCTCGCTCGCCGAAATGGAAGCCATGGCGCATGAGGTGTTCGAGCGTCTGCCAAAGACGTTTCGAACCCTGTGCGAGGGCGTGATCATCCGCGTCGATGATTTTCCGACCGACGAAGTCCTCGATGAAATGCAGGCGCAAAGCGAATTCGACCTGCTCGGCCTGTTCCAGGGCATCGGGCTGCCACACCAGAGCCACGGCGACGTCGCCCGCCTGCCCAACATGATCTGGCTCTACCGGCGGCCGATCCTTGATTACTGGGCCGAGCATGACGAGACGCTCGGCCACATCGTCCGCCATGTCCTGATTCACGAGATCGGGCACCATTTCGGCCTGTCGGATGCGGATATGGAGGCGATCGAGGCTGCCGCCGACTAGGGTCTCGTCGGGCGAACCGGGCCGGTTCGGCTGAAACGCGCCAGAACAGGCGGCCTATGCGCAAATTGGCCTTTTGCAGGGGTCATATTCGGGATAAATCAACGGCCCGTTCCACCTTTTCAACCGGGAAGTGCGATCGATGGAAAAGTTCACCACGCTGGAAGGCGTCGCGGCGCCCCTGAAGATCATCAATGTCGACACCGACATGATCATTCCGAAGCAGTACCTGAAGACCATCAAGCGCACCGGCCTTGGCAAGGGCCTTTTCTCGGAACAGCGCTACAAGGATGACGGCAGCGAGAACCCGGACTTCGTCCTCAACCAGCCGGCCTATCGCAACGCCAAGGTGCTGGTCGCCGGCGACAATTTCGGCTGTGGCTCGAGCCGCGAGCATGCGCCGTGGGCGTTGTTGGATTTCGGCATTCGCTGCGTGATCTCGACCTCGTTCGGCGACATCTTCTACAATAACTGCTTCAAGAACGGCATTCTGCCGATCCGCGTCACTCAGGAAGATCTCGACAAGCTGTTCGACGACGCCGAGCGCGGCGCCAACGCCACGCTGACCATCGACCTCCCCAACCAGGAGATTCGCGGTCCCGACGGTGGCAAGGTGAAGTTCGAGATCGATCCGTTCCGCAAGCACTGCCTGATGAACGGCCTCGACGACATCGGGCTGACCATGGAAAAGAAATCGTCGATCGACGATTATGAGGCGAAGCTGAAGAAAGAGCGCGCCTGGGCCTGATTGCGCGACCTGATCGTGTTACGAGAGCCCCGATCACATCGGGGCTCTTTCGTTAAGCAGAGGCGACACGGATGCTGCCTGACGTCGTCACTTTCTGGCACGGCCCGCTCGACGGGCTGCGGCTGACCTGCCTCAGGTCGCAGGTGGCGGCAGGCCACAAGGTCACCGTCTACAGTTTCGATCCGTTGCCCGGTCTGCCCGATGGCGTCGGCAACGCCGAAGCGGAAGCCATCCTGTCGCATTCCTTTGCCGAACGGCTGCGCCCGCCCGAGCCGGATGGAAGCTGGCGCGACTGGACCATTTTGCAGTTCAGCGACTTCTTCCGGATGCGGCTGATGGCCGCGCGCGCCGGACTATGGCTCGACGCCGACGTGCTGCTGTTGAAACCAATCGAGATCGATCCTGCCAAGCCTTACTTCGCGTGGGAGCGCCGGCGCCAGCTCGGCAACTCGGTTCTGTACTTGCCTGCGAATGATCCGATCGTGCGGGCGTTTGAGGATCTGATGGAGCAGGAGGATCTGACGCCGGACTGGCTGGCGCTGCGTCATCGCCTCACCTTCATGCTGCGCCAGCTACGTCGCCGGTCGAGCCGTCTCTCCGACATCCGCGTCGCCATTTACGGCCCGGCCGCGCTCACCGCCCTTGCCCGTCGCGCGAACGAATTGCAGCACGCGCTGCCGAGACAGTCGTTCTACGCGGTGCATGCCGAGCCAAAGCGGTTCTTCGAGCCGACGGATTTTTCAGGCCTGCTCGCCGATCCGCAGATCATCGGATTGCACATTTCGCCCAAGGGCCGCGGCGGCGAGAAGCCGATCCCGGGCAGTCTTTATGCCTGGGCCGCCGACAGGTTTGGCAGGTAGCTGACCCTCGCCTGAGAGGGTGGCGCCGAACGAAGTTCGGCGATGGGCGAGGGGGTTCTCTCCGCGAGTCGTGCGTGCGGAGAGAACCCCTCATACGGCGCTTCGCGCCACCTTCTCCCACAAGGGGGGAAGGGAAGGGGAAGTCTCGGAAAATCAATTCCCCATCGCGGCGATCGCATCCGCGATCGCGATGGTCCGCCGCGCCATGTCGGCGTGCAGCCGCTCCACCATCCGCCCCTCGAGCTGGATGGCGCCGCGGGAGACGTTCTCCGGCCTCTCGAACGCCGCGATGATCTTGCGCGCCTGCTCGACTTCCTCGGCCGGCGGCGTGAAGATCGCGTTGCAGGCTTCGATGTGGCTCGGATGGATCAGCGTCTTGCCGTCGAAGCCGAGATCACGCCCCTGCGCGCATTCGGTCGCAAAGCCGTCGATATTGCTGATGTCGCTGTAGGGGCCGTCGAGAATTTCGAGCCCGTGCGCGCGTGTCGCCAGGATGCAGTGCGTGATCATCGGGATCATGGCCGCGCGGCCGGGCTGCATCCGGATCCGCGTCTCCCGCGAGATATCATTGGGCCCGAATACGAAGCCTGCGAGCCGGGTTTCGGAATCCCTGGACGCTGCCGCCAGCTTGTCGGCATCGAGCACGGCGCGGGCGGTTTCGATCATCGCCCAGACCCGGATCGACATGTCGGCATTGATGTCGCTCAGGCGGTTGGCGATGGCGTTCAGATCGTCCACGGTGGAGATCTTGGGAACCAGAATGCCGTCGGGGCGGACCTTGCCGGCCATGGTGACGTCGTCGACCCACCAGGGCGTGTCGAGGCTGTTGACCCGGATCAGCACCTCGCGCTTGCCGAATCCGCCGGCGGTGACGGCGCCGGCGATCTGGTCGCGGGCCATCGCCTTGGCGTCGGGCGCCACCGAATCCTCGAGGTCGAGAATGATGCCGTCGGCGGGCAGGTTGCGCGCCTTTTCCAGCGCCCGCGCGTTCGATCCGGGCATGAACAACAGGCTGCGGCGCGGACGGATCATGGCTGGTTTCCTCGAGGAGTTTTTGGACCCCCCGCGATATCACCTCACGCAGCTGCCCGAAAGCCTTGTTCCGGTCATCCACTTATGGTTAGGCAATGCGCCATGACTTCCTTCCCGCAACACCTGCTCGACGGCTACCGCGCCTTCGCCTCGCAACGGCTCCCGACCGAACAGACGCGTTATCGGGAACTTTCCGAACGCGGCCAGTCGCCCGCCGTGATGGTGATCGGCTGCTGCGATTCCCGCGTCTCGCCGGAAGTGATCTTCGACGCCGGCCCGGGCGAGCTGTTCGTCGTGCGCAACGTCGCCAACCTGGTGCCGGTCTATCAGCCCGATGGCGGCGCCCACGGCGTCTCGGCGGCGCTGGAATATGCCGTCAATGCGCTCCGCATCAAGCATATCGTCGTGCTCGGTCACGCCCAGTGCGGCGGCATCCGAGCCTTCATCGACAAGATCGACCCGTTGTCGCCGGGCGATTTCATCGGCCGCTGGATGGCGATGTTCATCAAGCCGGGCGAAATCGTCGAGCAGCGCGAGCGCGAGACGATGCAGGATTTCACGATCAGGATCGAAAAGGCCGCGATCTTCCGCAGCCTCGAAAACCTGATGACATTCCCGTTCGTGCGCAGCCGTGTCGAGCGCGGCGAGATCGAATTGCACGGCGCCTATTTCGGCGTCGCCGAGGGTTCGCTGTTCGTGCTCGATCAGGCGACGAAGGAATTCCGCAGCGTGCGGGAATCAACGCCTTCATCCTGACGCACGCTCAATGCCCGCCGCTCCAGCGGTCCGACAGCGCGAGCAGCAAGGTCGAGAGCACGAACACCAGATGAATGCCGACCAGCCAGGCCAACTTCTGGGCGTCGAACATGACGTCAATGTTCATGAAGGCCTTCAACACCTGGATCGCCGAAATCGCGACGATCGAGGAGAGCAGTTTTTGCTTCAGTCCGCCGAAATCGACCTTGGTCATCCATTCCGGCCAGTCCGGATGTCCGGCCGGATCGATCCGCGAGACAAAGTTCTCGTAGCCTGAAAAAACCACGATCAGGATCAGATTGCCGGTGAGGCAGACGTCGATCAGGCTGAGCACGCCGAGGATGATATCCGCCTCCTTTGCGTACGGCACATGCAGCACGAATTCGGCCAGCAGCACGACGAACTTGTAGAGCAGCACGGCGAGGCTGACGACCAGGCCGAAATAGAACGGCGCCATCAGCCAGCGGCTGTTGAAGATAAGGCCTTCGAAGCCACGCTCCATGCGCTTCAAATTGGGATCGGTGCGATCGGAAGCCGATTGTTCGGTCATTGATTCCAGCCCTCTGATCTACGGTCTGAGGCTGGGCAAAGCGGAGCGTGCCCATCATCTATCAACGCAACGAACAGGGATTGGTGTGCATGGCGCTTCGCGCCTTCGCCCACCCTACGAATCCAAGCTCACGCCGCCTTCTTCTTCGCGCTGATCAGCTTGCGGTTGATCAGGCATTCGGCGATCTGGATCGCGTTCAGCGCCGCGCCCTTGCGTAAGTTGTCGGACACGCACCATAGCGCCAGGCCGTTTTCGACCGTCGCGTCCTCGCGGATACGGCTGATATAGGTCGCGTCCTCGCCGGCCGACTCATAGGGCGTGACGTACCCGCCGGGCTCCTGCTTGTCGATCACGAGGCAGCCCGGCGCGTTGCGCAGGATGTTGCGGGCTTCGTCGGCGGTGATCGGATTCTCGAATTCGATGTTGACGGCTTCCGAGTGGCCGACGAACACCGGCACGCGCACGCAGGTGGCGGAGAGCTTGATCTTGGGATCAAGAATCTTCTTGGTCTCCGCCATCATCTTCCACTCTTCCTTGGTGTAGCCGTCCTCCATGAAGACGTCGATGTGGGGAATGACGTTGAAGGCGATGCGCTTGGGGAATTTCTTGTTGACCAGCTCGTCATTGGTGTAGACGGCCTTGGTCTGCGAAAACAGTTCGTCCATCGCGTCCTTGCCGGCGCCGGACACCGACTGGTAGGTCGCGACCACGACGCGCTTGATGGTGGCCCTGTCGTGCAACGGCTTCAGCGCCACCACGAGCTGCGCCGTCGAGCAGTTCGGATTGGCGATGATGTTCTTCTTGGTGAAGTCCTTCGCCGCCTCCGCGTTCACTTCCGGTACGATCAACGGCACATCCGGGTCCATCCGCCAGGCCGAGGAATTGTCGATCACGACCGCGCCGGCGGCGCCGATCTTGGGCGACCATTCCTTCGACACCGATCCGCCCGCCGACATCAGGCAGATGTCGACGTCGGAGAAATCGTAGTGCTCCAGCGCTTTGACCTTCAGGGTACGGTCGCCGTAGGACACCTCGACGCCGACGCTACGGCGCGAGGCCAGCGCCACGACCTCGTCGGCGGGAAATTTGCGCTCGTCGAGAATGTTGAGCATTTCGCGCCCGACATTGCCGGTCGCACCGACGACAGCGACTTTGTAACCCATCATTCACTCTCCGAGGAAAAATGCCGCCCCGCCGCCTCAAGCGGAAAGGGAGAAGGCAGCGCTTCTATGCGAGAAACGCCGATATGACAACGTGTGACGGTTGCGTTTGGGCGTTTGATGCATTCGTTTCCGGCCAGAACGGCCGATTCCCAATATAGGGCGGAAATTCACCCCGCGCTGGTCAGCTTCGTTGACGAGGTCTGCGGTACCTTGGCCCGGCTCTGCGCCTATCTGATGGCGTTGGCACTGATGGCCATTGGCGGTATCGCGCTGTGGCAGCATTTGCCCGATGTCGCGGCGATGGAGTCCTCGCCTGGAGCCTGGAGCCCAACTGCGCGCACAGCGCCGGCGTTCGCCGTAAGCCAATTCATTTTTCCAGGCAAGACAGAGACTTACGAGATACTTCGGCACCCGGAGGGCGGCCGCAAGGACGTGTTCCACTGGACCGGCGCCGGCGGTGCACCCGCCGCCGAGCTCGAAATCTATCGGCCGGGTGAAGAAATCGATCAGGTCGGCTCGGCCGCCGGCTACCTTGCCGCCAGAATGGACCCGGCTGGCGCGCGCGAGCTGGAGGCTGCCGGAATCATCGACAGCAAGTTCGGCGCCGTGACCCTGTTTCGCCGGATCGGTGGCGCGGCGGCCGCCCACGCCTGCCTGCGATTCTACAAGCACCTCGATGAGCCGAAATTCCGTCTCTCCGGCTGGTCATGCCTGGGCGAAGACATGCCGGCCCGCCGTGCCGAGATCGGTTGCATGCTGAACCGGCTGGTCCTCCTGACAGCGGGCAACGATACCAAACTCGCCGAATTGTTCGCCCGTGCCGAGCTTCGGCGGCGCGATTGCGCGGCTTCCGGCGCGCCGCCACTGCCAGCGGATTGGGTGATGGGGACCGACGATCCGAGGCTGCGCGGCGCCCTGTAATCGGTCATTCACGGGGAGCAGCCTTCGGCCGCCCCTGACAATTATGGCAACATGCGGCCAAGACACTGGTTTTCATGAAACTTTTTCGCTTCGCACCGCATTATTCCGGCGCGGTGTGGCGCAATTGACCTAGCGACCATGGTCCCGCCGTGACTACAATGTCCTCAGATAGATTTGGCGATCCGCCAGGCCCCCTTTGGGGTAGCAAATGACGAGGATGCAATGACCCGAAAATTCCCTGCTGCGAGCAAGCTCGCGACGTTGCTTGCTGCGGCTGCCCTCGTCGCGGTCGGCGCGACCGCCGCCAGCGCCCAGACCAGGCAGCAATATGACCGGGACGGCCGGCCCTATTACGGCCCGAGCGGTCCTAACCGGGTGTACCAGCAGGGCCCGCGCACCCGCGTCTATGTCACGACGCGCTCCTGGCTCGATGCCGGCACCGAAGTGCTGCCGGGCGATCGCAAGTTCCAGGACTACGCCTTCCCGCCGGATCTTGGCTATCCGTCGTTCGGACGTGAAAACCTGAACCGGCCGATCGATCGCCAGCCGCTCAACCCGCCGTCCGACATGGGTGGCTACCCGCAGCGCTTCCCGCTGTATTGATAACGGCCTTGATCAATTGACGTCGTCATGGCCGGGCTTGTTCCGGCCATCCACTTTTTTGGGCCGATAGAAAGACGTGGATGCCCGGGGCAAGCCCGGGCATGACGAACGGCGCTTACGCGTGCAGCTTCTGCAATTCCTTCAAAATCGCTTCGCCCATCTGCGTGGTTGAGGCGGCCGTGGTGCCCTCGGACTTGATGTCCGCGGTGCGCAGACCGCTCGCGAGCACCGCCGCAATCGCCGCGTCGACCTTGTCGGCAAGCGCGCCCATGTCGAAGGAATAGCGCAGCGCCATCCCGAACGATGAAATCATCGCGATCGGATTGGCGAGGCCCTTGCCGGCAATGTCGGGCGCCGAGCCATGCACCGGCTCGAACAGCGAGCGGCGCTTTTTGGTCTTGGCGTCGACCTCGCCGAGCGAGGCCGAGGGCAGCATGCCGAGCGAGCCGGTCAGCATCGCCGCGATGTCGGACAGCATGTCGCCGAACAGGTTGTCGGTGACGATGACATCGAACTGCTTCGGCGCTTTCACCAGCATCATGCCGCCGGAATCGGCGAGCTGATGCTCCAGCGTGACGTCCTTGTATTCGCGCGCGTGCACGGCCGTCATGACCTCGTTCCAGAGCACGCCCGACTTCATGACATTGCGCTTCTCCATCGAGGTCACCTTGTTGCGGCGCTTGCGCGCTAGATCGAACGCGACACGGCCGATGCGCTCGATCTCATAGGTGTCGTAGACCTGGGTATCGATGGCGCGCTTCTGGCCGTTGCCGAGATCGGTAATGGTCTTCGGTTCGCCGAAATAAACGCCGCCGGTCAGCTCGCGCACGATCATGATGTCGAGGCCTTCGACCGCTTCGCGCTTCAGGCTGGAGGCGTCCGCCAGCGCCGGGTAGCACACCGCAGGTCGCAGATTGGCGAACAGGCCGAGATCCTTGCGCAAGCGCAAAAGACCCGCTTCGGGGCGGACTTCATAGGGCACGCTGTCCCATTTCGGCCCGCCGACCGCGCCGAAGATGATGGCGTCGGCCGCCTTGGCCTTGTCCATGTCGCCTTCCGAGATCGACACTTTGTGCGCGTCGTAGGCGGCGCCGCCGACCAGACCCTGCTCGGTCTCGAATTTCGCAATTCCCTGCTTGTTCAGCCAGTCGATCAGGCGCTGCACCTCACCCATCACTTCGGGGCCGATGCCGTCGCCGGGAAGAAGCAGCAGTTTATGGGTCGCCATGTCGTTTTACCTCCAATTCGTCATGGCCGGGCTTGTCCCGGCCATCCACGTCTTGTGTGCGTTGGCAGTAAGACGTGGATGCCCGGCACAAGGCCGGGCATAACGGAGAATGTGAAATCCGGGCGGGAGTGCTAGAGCGGCATTGCGCGATTGGCAAGACACCATTGCGGCCTCGGCGCCTGTGCAATCCGCCGCTGCCCTGCCACAATGCCGGACCCGCCGGAGAAATTCCTTGCACGCTCCAGACCGTCCCGCGGCTTATGCACATCCCGCGCGGCTGATCCTCATCCTGTCGCTCGCGCCGACCGTCGGTCTCGGCATCGGCCGCTTTGCCTATGCGCTGGTGCTGCCTGACATGCGCGATACGCTGGCGTGGAGCTATTCCGCGGCCGGTTTCATGAACACGATCAACGCGGCCGGCTATCTTGCGGGCGCCCTGCTCGCCTCGCGGATGATTAGAGCCCTTGGGCTGGCGGCATCGGTGCGGTGGGGAACGCTGGCCTGTGTGCTCTCGCTCGCGCTCTGCGCCGTGTCAGGCAACTTTTACGTCCTGAGTTTCGCCCGCCTACTGGCGGGCGTCGGTGCCGCGGCCGGATTCATCGGCGGCGGCACGCTGGCAGCCATCATCGCTCAGTCGCGCCCCGACCGCGCAAACTTCCTGCTGAGCCTGTTCTACGCCGGACCCGGAATTGGCATTCTAGCCTCGGGGCTGGTGGCGCCATTCGTGCTGCAGGTTTTTGGGTCGGGCTCGTGGTGGATCGTCTGGTGGGCGATGACAGGGCTTGCCATCATCATGACGATTCCCGTCCTGCTCGCGCCGCTTCAACCCGGTGTAGCTCCGACCGAAGCCGCAACCGCCAAATTCGCGGTCGCGCCGGTCTTGATCTATCTCACCGGCTATTTCCTGTTCGGCGCCGGCTACATCGCCTACATGACCTTCATGATCGCCTATGTGCGCGATGCCGGCGGCGGCGCGGCAGCACAAAGTGCGTTCTGGAGCCTGATCGGCATCAGCGCTTTTGTCACGCCGTGGGTATGGCGGCGCGTGCTGGCGCTCGACCGCGGCGGGCTCGCCACCACGATCATTCTCGGCGTCAACGCCATCGGTGCGGCGATGCCGATCTTCGGTCACTCGGTGTGGCTGCTCGCAACGTCGGCGCTGGTATTCGGCGTCGCCTTTTTCGCCGTCGTCGGTTCCACCACCGCCTTCGTCCGCTTCAACTACCCGCCGCAGGCATGGCCGACGGCGATTGCGGCGCTGACGATCTCCTTCGGCATCGGCCAGACGCTGGGCCCGATCGTGGTGGGCGCGATCACGGATGCGGTGGGCAGCCTGTCGTTCGCCTTGAACGTCTCGGCCGCGATGCTGGCGCTGGGCGCGGTGCTGTCGGCGTTTCAGAGGAAGGTCGCGCACAAGCCGTAGGTGGCGTGACAATCGCCTGCGGCAGATTGCAGCCTCAAGCGACGCAGCCTTGTGATAAGATGCGTGTCCCGCGCGACCCGCAAGCGGCGGAAAACGACAAGCGGTCAGGGAGACGAAGGGGCATGACCTATTTTGATCTTGGGCCATACAGCCGCAAAATCACCACGTCGTCACCGGAGGCCCAGATTTGGTTCGACCGGGGCCTCAATTGGCTGTTCGGATTCAACCACAGCGAAGCGATCAAGTGCTTTCAGAAGGCGCTGGGGCACGATCCCGAATGCGCCATGGCGCACTGGGGCATCAGCTATGCCTCGGGTCCCAACTACAATTTGCCCTGGGTTCGCTACGACCCGCTGGGACGGCAAATGGCGCTGTCGGCATCTTACGACGCCATGCAGGCAGCGCTTGCGCATGCCGGAAAGGCAAGCCCGGTCGAGCAAGCGATGATCCAGGCTTTGACCGCGCGCTATCCGCAGCGCGAAGCGGTCGAGGACATGTCGCCCTGGGACAAGGCCTACACCGACGAGATGCGCAACATCTTCGTGGCGTTTCCCGATGATCTCGAAGTGCGGGCAGTGTTTGCGGAGTCGCTGATGAACGAGACGCCGTGGCAGATGTGGGATCTGCCTTCCGGCAAACCGGCCGAGGGTGCGGGCACCGAGGAATGCAGGGCACTGCTGGAATATGCGCTCGAACAAATTCCGGCGGCATGGGATCACCCGGGGCTGCTGCATCTCTATGTCCATCTGATGGAGATGTCGCCTTTCCCGCAGCGGGCACTGCGGGCCGGCGATCGGCTGCGCGAGATCGTCCCGGACTCCGGTCACCTCATCCACATGTCGACGCATCTCGATGTGCTGTGCGGACACTACAGGGACGTCCTTGTCTACAATCAGAAGGCTCTCGCGACCGACCGCAAATTCCTCGCCTATTCCGACGATCCCGGCGTCTATCTCGTCTACGTCATTCATAACTTCCACTTCGCGATCTACGGCGCCATGTTCCTTGGCCAGTACACGCCCGCGATCGCATTGGCCGAGGAACTGATCGCGACGATCCCTGAGGCGGTGCTGCGCATTCAATCGCCGCCGATGGCGGACTTTCTCGAGGGCTATCTGACGATGAAGCAGCACGTGCTCGTACGCTTCGGCAAATGGCACGAAATCATTGCTCAGGAACTGCCAAAGGATCGCGAGCTCTATTGCTCGAACGTCGCGATGATTCACTACGCCAAGGCGGTCGCGCATTCGGCGCTCGGCAATATCGCCGAGGCGGAGATCGAGAAAGTCCTGTTCATGGCTGCGAAGATGCAAGTGCCCGAGAGCCGCCGCGTCCACAACAACAGGATCGTCAATCTGCTTGATGTCGCAGAAGCGATGCTGGATGGAGAGCTGGAGTACCGCAAAGGCCATCACGACGCGGCGTTCGCGCATTTGCGCAAGTCGGTCGAGCTCAGCGACAGCCTGCCCTATGACGAGCCGTGGGGATGGATGCAGCCGACCCGCCACGCGCTCGGCGCGCTGCTCCTCGAACAGGGACGCATCGAGGAAGCCGAGGCGGTATACCGCTCCGATCTCGGACTTGATGGCAAACTGAGCCGCGCCTGCCAGCATCCCGATAATCTCTGGTCACTGCACGGGCTGCATGAATGCCTGGTCCGTCGCGGAGAGAAGGTCGAGGCTACCCTGATCAGGCAACGGCTTGAGCTGGCGCAGGCGCGGGCGGAGATTCCGATCAAGGCATCCTGCTTCTGCCGCCGGATGGACATGGCGGCCGCGTAGGCATTTCGCGGCGCCAGTTGGGTTTGGTATTGCCGAATCCAATCAGCCGCGGTCGCGTCGGTTGTCAGCAGTAGAGCGAAGATCGCGCCGCGCTCTCGTCACGTTGCTTTGACCCCAACCGGACGTTGCGCGCCCAGCCGGCAACTGTGATATCCTCCATCAAACGCCATGGGGCGGTAGCTCTCCCCGGGTTTCGAGGAGGACGTCGTGAAGCGGGAGTTCGACCTCATCGTCTATGGCGCGACGGGTTATACCGGCCGTCTCATCGCCGAATATCTGGCGACGTCCTATCGCGGTGACGACGCTCCGGCGTGGGCGATCGCGGGACGCTCGACCGACAAGCTCCAGAAGGTGCGCGCCGACATCGGCGCACCGGACGATTTGCCGTTGATCAAGGCGGATGCCGACGAACGGGCCAGCCTGCGTTCGATGTGCGAGCGTGCGGCCGTGATCATCACGACTGTCGGGCCCTATCAGCTCCACGGTCCCGGACTGGTGGCGGCCTGCGCAGCCACGGGAACGGCCTATGTTGATCTCTGCGGCGAACCGGCTTGGATGCGGCGCATGATCGACGCCCATCACGAAGAGGCGAAACGGACCGGCGCGCGCATCGTCTTCTCCTGCGGCTTCGATTCGATCCCGTTCGACCTCGGCGTGCTCACGCTGCAGGAGAAGGCGCGCGAGAAATTCGGACGCCCGGCGCAGCGGGTCAAAGCCCGCCTGCGCAAGGTGAAAGGCGGCATGTCTGGCGGCACTGCGGCGAGCGCCCAGGCGACGTTGGCCGCCGCCGCGCGCGACCCGGCCCTGATCGGGTTGCTGACCGACCCCTTCGCATTGACACCGGGGTTCACCGGGCCGTCTCAGCCGTCGGGCCTCATCCCCGAATATGACCGGCACATGAACGCGTGGCTCGTGCCGTTCCCCATGGCGCCGGTCAACACCAAGAACGTGCACCGCACGAATTTCCTGTTGGGTCATCCCTACGGCAGGGATTTCGTCTACGACGAGATGATGGTCGCGCCGGGATTGGGGGAAATCGCCGGCGTGACGACGGAGACATTCGCCACGGTGTTCTCCTTGTTCAGGACTGGCGGTCTCAAACCCGGCGCAGGCCCGACCCGGGAAGAGCGCGAGAAGGGCTTCTACGATATCCTCTTCCTGGGCGAGCTGCCGGATGGCGGACGGGTCGAGACGGTCGTCAGGGGCGACCGCGATCCGGGTTACGGCTCGACCAGCAAGATGATCGCCGAGAGCGCTCTGTGCGTCGTGCGCGACGTGCAGGGCGAGGGCGGCATCTGGACGCCGGGCGCGCTGATGGGCCCGGGGTTGCGTAAGCGTCTGACGGAGCGCGCCGGCCTCACCTTCAGCGCGCGTTGAGGTAACGCGTGATCCAGTGCGGTGGTTTTTCGCGAGTCCCAACATCACCGCATCCTCTCGCCTTTGCGCGAGAGGATGCCTATGTTGCGGAGTACCTGCAGCGCCCCCAACGCGACAATGGGAGGTATGCCCATGGACGCGCCGAGCAAGGAATTTGCGCTGGCGGGCAGCCTTGAGGAGCTGAAGCTCAACGGGCGGCTCGTTGTGCACGGTGACCATCGTCCGATCCTCGTCATCTACGACCGCGGACGCATATTCGCTCTCGACAATCGGTGCCCGCACATGGGCTTTCCGCTCGAGCGCGGCAGCGTCGAGGACGGCATCCTGACCTGTCACTGGCACCACGCGCGCTTCAATCTCGAAAGCGGCTGCACCTTCGACCTGTGGGCGGACGACGTGCCGATCTGTCCGGTCGAGGTGCGCAATGGTGACGTCTGGGTGAAGACCACCTTCATGCATGCCGATCTCGCTGCGCACTGGCATCAGCGGCTTGCGAACGGCCTCGCCCACAATCTTGGTCTCGTCATTGCCAAGGCCATACATGGTCAGCTCGCGGCGGGCGTACCGCAGACCGAAATCGTGCGGGAGGTGGCGCTGTTCGGGGCGCAAAATCGCGACGGCTGGGGCGTCGGTCTTACGATCCTTACGGCACTCGCCAATATCCTGCCTTTGCTGCCGGAGGAGGAAGCCTATCTCGCTCTATTCCACGGCGCGCGCCGCGTGGCGGCCGACTGCGACGGCGAGGTGCCGCGGCGGGAACGCTCGCCGCTTGGAAGCCGGCCGGATCCGACCGCGCTCAAGCGCTGGCTGCGGCGTTGGACAAACGTGCGCCATCGCGAGGCGGCCGAGCGCACCCTGCTCACGGCGATTGCGGCCGGCCTCTCCCCGGCCGAACTCGCTGATGTTCTGTTCACCGCCGAGACCGAGCGGGCTTTCGCCGACACCGGACACTCGCTCGACTTCATCAACAAGGTGTTCGAGTGCCTCGACCTGATCGGCT
Organism: Bradyrhizobium archetypum; assembly: GCF_013114835.1. Lineage (GTDB taxonomy): Bacteria > Pseudomonadota > Alphaproteobacteria > Rhizobiales > Xanthobacteraceae > Bradyrhizobium > Bradyrhizobium archetypum. The sequence goes on from NZ_JAAVLW010000012.1 coordinate 119,125, forward strand.
GGCAACACGCGTCGGCTCTGCTGCCGACTATCGTCGGTCAGATGGTAGCGGCCCGTGGCGCCGAGGAATCGACTGCCTGGCGCCAGCCCGTCGACCTCGTTGCGTTATGTGAAGAATCAACCAGCGAACTCGCGGAGCTGTTCGCTGCCGGACGCGGCTCGCGTAACTGGTCGGGCTACGCCGCACTGGCTCACGAGCTGCTCGGTGACGATCCGGTCAGGATCGTTGACGCGCTCAAGGTGGCGATCCGCGGCGGTGCCGCCCCTGCCGACCTTGGCCAATCCCTCGCCTACGCGGCCGCGGTCCGGGTGGCGCGCTTCGGCAATGCCAACGAGCACGCCGACTGGGAGACGGCGCATCACGTCTTCACCTACGCCAACGCGGTCCACCAGATGCTGACGCGCATCGGGACTGCCAACATCGATACTCACGTCACGGCCGTGCGCGGCGTATTGCACGGAGCGATGGCGCTCTACCTTGCTCGCTATCTCAATGTGCCGCCGGCGCGCATCCCGGGCGACAGCGGCGAGCAGCTCGATGAGCTGCCTGCGGATCCAGAGACGATCAGCACCGCCTTGCTCGATGCCTTCGACCGACAGAGACAGGTCGATCTAGCCGCACGCCTGGTGGCACGGCATCTCACGCTCGGCCATTCGCCGCAGGCGCTGATCGCTACGCTCGCGCATGCGGTGCTGCGAGAAGATGCAGGGTTCCATGCGTATCAGATGCTAGAGGCGGGAGTCCGGCAGTTCGGCGCGTGGGGCGACACGGACGAGGGCCGACACATCCTCATTGCTGTTGCCCGCTATCTGGCGGCGCATTCACCGACGGAGCGCGCCTCACTGCAGACAGCCGACATCGCCCGCCGCTTAATGCGGGGTGGTGAGCTGCATCAAGAGGCTGGATCATCCTGAGGTTCCACGCTGAGGGCGAGGCGACGAAGCAGTCCAGGCGTTGGCAAGCGGAGAAGTGGATTGCTTCGCGGAGCCTGTCATCGGGCACGCATTCGCGCGACCCGGTGTCGCGCAATGACGCCGGGGCGACTAACTGCCGCTGAACGAATTATACCCCTGGTCTTCCCAGAAGCCGCCCTTGTAGTCGTTGGTGACTTCCATCGAGATCACGTATTTTGGATTCTTGAAGCCGAGCTTGGTCGGCACTCTGATCTTCATCGGGAATCCACAGGCGCGCGGCAGGATCTCGTCGCCGAACTTGAACGTCATCTGGGTCTGCGCATGCAGCGCGGTCGGCATGTCGAGCGGCGAGTTGTAGCCGTCCTTGTCAGCACACTGGAACCAGACATATTTGGCGCGCGTATCGGCGCCGATCAGTTTCAGGAAATCGCGCAGCGGCGTGCCGGTCCAGCTTCCGACGGCGATAGCGGCGCTGACGATCTCATTCGGCATCGGGCAGACGCTGGGCCCGATCGTGGTCGGCGCGATTACGGACGCGGTGGGCAGCCTGTCGTTCGCGCTGAACGTCTCGGCCGCGATGCTGGCGCGCTGGGTGCGGGACGGTCGGCGTTTCAGAAAAAGGTGGTGTGGAAATCATAGAAGGAGAGCCTTGGATCCGATCCGGACGCTCCCAGCTTACGCCACTTCAGATAGCAGCTCCGTAGCGGCTTTTTCGACATCATACTCGAAGATCCACCGTCCCGCCGACCTCCAGCTTGCCAGTTGCTGCTCTCTCTGTGAGGTATTTCCATCTTTGGAGTGAAAGAACCTGCCCGCTTCGCGTGAGGCGGCCTGCACCCGGCTCGTGTGGGCGAGTCGCAGCCGTTCATAGGCCTTCAGCCGTTCTGGAATTTGAGCCGGGCCGATATTCTCCAGCAAGACGGCAAGGGCAAAGCCATCTTCGATCGCCTGTCCAGCGCCTTGTCCAAAGTGCGGGAGCATCGGATGGGCGGCATCGCCAAGCAGCGTCCTTCGAGCGGTTGACCAGTAAGGGAACGGAGCCCGATCATAGATGCCCCAAAGAAATGCTTTGTCGAGCGCGCCGATCATCTGCAAGACGGGAGCGTCCCAGCCCGCATACTCCGCAGCCAGCTTCCCAAGGTTACCGGGCGCCGACCAGGATTCTACGGCATCCCGATCTGCAGGCACAAACGCTACGATGTTGATGAGGCGACCCCGCGAGATCGGGTAGCAGATGACACTTCGACCTGACCCGATCCACATCTTCAATGAATGGAGATCGCTCGCCCACGGCAGCCGTTCGGCCGGGACTACTCCGCGGTAGGCCATGGTGCATCCGCTCCTTGGCTGTGCATTGACGCCGATCTCGCGTTGGCTGAGGGAGTGGATACCATCGGCTCCAATGAACAAGTCTGCCTCGGCGGAGGCCCCGTTCGCGAGACTCAGTCGCACCCCCTCGCCCGTCTCGTCTACCTTGACGCATCGACAACCCAAATGGAGAGTCCCCGGCGGTTGCGCCTCTACCAGGAGGTTGAGAAATTCAGCCCTGTGGACGGAGTAACTGTCCACTTCGCCGGAATGCGGTGGTCTTGCGGACGGCGGGGATGTTGCGATGGGTGCTCCACGAGATGTGAACAGCGTGAGACCTAAATTAACGGAACCGATATTCTTGATTCTGTCGGCCAGTCCGATCCTTTTGAGCAAGCGTACGGCATTGCGGCCTAGCGTTAGCCCGGCTCCAATTTCCCGGAACGAAGGCGCCTGTTCAAAGACGGTCACGTTCAAGCCCCGAGCCCGCAACGCCAGGGCGGCCGTCAATCCACCTATTCCGGCGCCGGCGATAGCAACTTCAAGCGTGCGGCTCATAGCACAGCTCGAGCGGCGGGATATGGTGAGCGCTGAGTGACCGAGTGGTCTCTGCGTCCAGAGAAACGCTCTGCGTCATGAATAGAATGATCCCGCATTCCAGCTTGGATTGTCAGGGCGGGAGGATTGCTCTGGCCTCCTCGGCCCGATCGGAAGGTACATTTCCATTGGCCCGTACGAATAGAAAACGGGATGTCACCGGAATTTGTGCGTGCGCACTGCCATCTTGGCCAATGACGATTAGTCCCGCGCCGCCGTTGGCTACTGTCAAAATGATAGGCTCCCCACCCCATGTCTTGATTGGCTCCATTCCGGTGATAAGAAATTCACCGATCGGCTGGTCAAAATATTGAAGCCTCAGTTGCAGAGCGACCTCTGCTGCCGGCAATTCAAAACCAAGCTGCTGAGCGCGGCCATAAATCTCCGTTAGCGCCGCCGTATCGGTCTGAAAACCTAGTTCGACTGCCGTCACTGCAACCAGATCTACATTGCGTTTCGCAGTGCTAATGAAAAAGGCCGGTCGGGCGATGACTTCCCCAGCCAAGCTTCCGATGCTGCAACCTGCAGCATCCAGCGCGTTGGTAAGGGCGAACGCACTTGCAAACGTCCCAACTGTAATCGTCTTCCATACCGGAACATTCACGGCGGATCTAATTGGAGTTTGTCGCGTATTTGCTGACGGAATTTTCTTGAGCGTGAGTTGGTTCTGCAAGACGTCTCGCGCCGTGCACTGAGCTCTGGCTTCGCTCGCGAAGAGAAAGGTGTAGGGGATGGAGAGCGCCGCAACAACGAGTGAGCACACCCGTTTCGCCATGCGCCGCCCGGCCCCGGCCTTCCGGCCGTTTCCCTCAACCTTAAAAATCATCCTATGCCTCAATCGCTGGAAGTAGAAACGCTGACGATATCGCCGAAGTACACCCATTGGGTGCCGTCAAAACGCGCCATTCGCGCCTGACGCCACGGAATGCGGTCGTTGGGCGAGATATTCACCTTCACGCCGGGCAGGAACATTGGAAGCTGAAGGTCGCGAACGTTGGTTGCCTGCTTGAGCAAATTCTCGCGCGAGAGGTCGTCACCGCAGTTCTTAAGCACCTCCACCATCATTTGCGCCGTTGAATAGGCGAGGATCGCCCCCGGGTCGTCATTCGTCTCCCCGGGCATCCATTGCTTCAGGAAGGCAAGGTAATCCTTCACGTCCGGGTCATCGGCCCATGTGGGATCGTCGAGCGACTTGACCCAGCGTGCTGTCACTGCGCCCCGAGATGCCTCAAGGCCTGCGGGCCGAAGCACAGTCGGAATGTCGCTGACGCCCGAAAGCAGGATATGTTCGACCTTCCAGCCGAGTTCGTGGGCTTTTCGGATCGATTGCGCCGCAAATTTTGGCGACGATGCATGGAACAGCGTGTCAGCGCCTGACGCCTTGAGTGCCACAACCTGCGAGTCGACTGTCGGGTCTACCACGTCATAGGCTGCTTCCCCGACGATCATGGTTGGAGCCTTGGCTCCGAGAGCCGTCCGAAACGCACTGAGATTGCCTTTGCCCAGATCGTCGTTCTGATAGAGCACGGCAACCTTTGCGTTGGGCTTCGAATTCAATAGATAGTCGGCATAAAATTTCGTCTCGATGGCCTGCGACATGAAAAATGTGGTGGTCCATGGCAGGTTGTCGGGATCATGAAGTTTTGGCGAGCTGGCCAGGATCAGGATTTGTGGGACCTTGTTGGCGTTGAGATATTTGGCGATTGCGAGGTTTGTCGGCGTGCCGGTCGATCCCACGATCGCAAGCACGCCATTGTCCTCGACCAGCTTCCGTGTTTGCTCGACGGTCTTTGGCGGCGAGAAGGCGTCGTCGAGCGAAATCAATGTGACCTTGCGGCCAGTGATCCCCCCAGCTTCATTGATTTTCCTGAGATAAGCCGCCTCGACACGGCCAAAGATGGCCAGCGCCGAGAGCGGGCCCCTATAGGGTACCGTCTGCCCGATCCTGATTTCGGTATCTGTCACCCCCGGGCCATAGCTTTTTTGCGGAAATGCCTGCGAATGGAGTGTTGCGGCCAATAAGCCCGCAAGAACCAGAGAACGTTTCATGGACGTCAGGCTCCATGCTTTTGATCCGCCCGCTCATAATGCGGTATAAGTAGCGCCAAGTCCCGAAACACAGACGAAATTTTCCGAAACCGCCCGGGGACGACTTTGGTGAAGCCATCTCCACAGACGATCGTGATCGGTGACTACACCGTGGACTTGTCACGCGAACTGCTGACCGACGTCCGCGGAGAGGCTGTCCCGCTGCGACCACGGGCTTGGCAGGTGCTTAAGCTTCTCGCACTCCGTGCCGGCTGTCTGGTCAGCAAGGACGAACTCTTGCAGCAGGTCTGGGCCGGCTCCGTGGTCACCGAGGACTCGCTTGTTCAGGCAATCGGTGACGTCCGCCGCGCGCTCGGGAAATTCGGTCGGACGGCGCTGCGGACTCTTCCGCGCCGTGGCTACATGCTGGTCGGCGCTACTGATGCCGATGCCCAGCGATGTCCGGCGGAGACAAGCTCCGTCCTGCTGGGCGATCGCCTGCGTACCGAAGCCCTACGACGTTTCGTCGGACGAGACGCCGAACTTGGCCATCTTCGAAGCGCAATTTCACCGGATCAGCCGCGCACGCCGCTGTACTTCATTCATGGACCGGGCGGTATCGGCAAGACTACATTGTTGGAGCGCCTGCGCGCCGAGGCGGTGGCGTGCGGCATCGGATTTATCATGATTGACGCCGCGGGTATCCCGCCGAGACACGACGCAGTCATCGCCGCAGTTACAAACACGTTTGAACCGGATGGCACGGCTCGCGGGCTCGAGGCACTTGCTTCAGGCCGACTGGCATCCGACCGCAACGTGCTGGTGATTGATTCGTTTGAACACCTCGAGCCTATCAGCAGCTGGATGCGCGATACGCTGCTCCCAAGCTTGCCTTTGCAAATGACGGTGGTGCTGGCCGGACGTCAACCGCCGGACTCCCGTTGGACTGCGCATCCCTTGTGGTGCACAGGAATGCATTGCATCAGTCTGGATTCACTTTCCCGCACCGAATCCGCGCGTCTGTTGACGGCCTACGATGTTGCCGAGGGCTCCCATGCGGCGATCCTTGACCTCTGCCATGGACATCCACTGGCCCTTGTTATGCTTGCCGCCGAAGTGCGGCGCGCGGATCGTGTCCCGCAGGGATTGGGGCCGGATCTTGTGAGCGAACTGACCCGCCGTTGCGTCGCCCAAGCCCCTACCCCGCTGCACCGGGCAGCGCTCGAGGCCTGTGCGCAAGCGCTGACGACGTCGGTGGCGTTGCTCTCGGACGTAGTTGATGCGGCAAACGCTACGATATTGTTCGAGTGGCTGGCTGCGCAGAACTACGTGAGGGCGAGCCCGCACGGGCTTCAACCGCACGAGCTGGTGCGGGTGGCAATCGATGAAGAGCTGCGTTGGCGAGATGCTCAAGGTTGGCGAGCGCTTCAACACGCGATCAATCGGCATCTGATTCGGCGACTTCAGGAGGGTAAGGATATTTCGCGCACCGCAGTCGAACTGCAGTTCCTTGGTCGCCATTCGCCGCTGATGCAGCGCTACTTCGATTATTCCGCACTGGGTAAGATGACTGTCGGCTCAGCGACGGAGGCTGACGCGAGTGGCATCGCGCGCTTGCGTGATGCCGCTCTGCCACCCGCCGAACGCGTGTTATTCGATCATTGGCGCGGACACAGCGCGACGCGCACGCTGGTGGCGCGCCACCGTGACGGTGAGGTGTGTGGTGTGACCCTGGTTCTGCAGCTGGACCAGCTGGACGACCGCAGTGCGGCGGTCGATCCGGTGGTGAATGCAGTGCGGGGAGCGCTGGGCGAAGCACTTCACGACCCGGAAGAAGCAAGAACATCGTTGATGTCCAGATTCACGATACCCGAAGGCGAGAGGCGCGCACTGAACCCCGCGATGAATGCGTTGCAGATGTGCCACTCCACGCTTTGGGCCACCGAACCTAATTTAAGGTTCTATGTGGTGGTTTCGGTCCACCCGGACCATTTTGCGCCTCTCCTTGAAGGTACCGGATTCCAGCGCCTGTCTGGCTGCGATCTGGTCATTGATGGCCTTCCAATCGGTTGCTTCGTGCATAATTGGCAAACTGAGCCTTGGCTGGATTGGCGCGATCGCATGCTTGATATGCCGCCTTCGTCTCATCGGTAAGAAACGAGGAGACAGGCGCCGGCGACAGAATGCGGCTTTTGGCCTCGATCCAGACTACGGGATGTTCAATTTCGCGCCGGGTTTTGCAGAACCACGGGACATCAGGACGCACCTGATCCGAACGCGCTCTTACGAGTACACAGGCTAACTGCCGCTGAACGAATTATACCCCTGGTCTTCCCAGAAGCCGCCCTTGTAGTCGTTGGTGACTTCCATCGAGATCACGTATTTTGGATTCTTGAAGCCGAGCTTGGTCGGCACTCTGATCTTCATCGGGAATCCATAGGCGCGCGGCAGGATCTCGTCGCCGAACTTGAACGTCATCTGGGTCTGCGCATGCAGCGCGGTCGGCATGTCGAGCGGCGAGTTATAGCCGTCCTTGTCGGCACACTGGAACCAGACATATTTGGCGCGCGTATCGGCGCCGATCAGTTTCAGGAAATCGCGCAGCGGCGTGCCGGTCCAGCTTCCGATCGCGCTCCAGCCTTCGACGCAGATATGACGGGTGACCTGCTTGACCTGCGGCAATTGATACAGCTCGTCCAGGGTCCAGGACTTCTTGTTCTCGACCAGACCGCGCACTTCCAGTTTCCAGGTCTTGCCGTCGACCTCGGGCGCCTCGTCGAGATCATAATAGGCGTTGAACGGGAACGGCTTGGTGATGGCGCTTTCCGGGAAGGTCGGCGCCATTGCGTTGGGATTGAAGATCAGCGCCTGCACGCCGTCATTGAATTTCGACACCTGCTTCAACATCTCCTCGGCGGAGAAGCTGTCGGTCACGTCGCAGCCGGTCAGCAGCGTCAGCGCGCCGAGGCTGGCGCCGCCGGTGATGAAGCGCCGGCGCGTCAGGTCCGGCATGGTCTTGATCGCGTCACGGACGAGAAGGGTCTTGTCGACCCCGGGAATCAGAAGCTTGCGCATGCGGGCCATGATCATTCTCCCCGGATTAGCGGCCGATGATCATGGCGCGCAGGCTCTTCGGCACCAGAAGCGCCAGCGCGACGTGAACCACCATGAAGGCGACGATCGCCGCCATGCAGAAGAAATGGACGTAACGGGCGCCCTCATAGCCGCCGAACAACGCCGCCAGGTATTGCAGTTGCACCGGCTTCCAGATTGCGAGCCCCGACAGCACGATGAGGATGCCAACGACGATGATGCCGGCGTAGAGCAGCTTCTGCACGTAATTGTATTTGCTGAGGTCGTCGTGCGACAGCTTGCCGGTGAGCGCCGCCTTGGTATCCGAAATCACGCCCTCCGGCGTGATCGGCAGCAGCTTCCTGCGGAAGCGGCCGGTGACAAAGCCCAGAACCAGGTAGATCAGGCCGTTGACCATCAGCAGCCACATCGCGGCGAAATGCCAGAGCAGCCCTCCGGCGAGCCAGCCGCCCAGCGTGATCGAACGGGGGAATGTGAAGCCGAACAGCGGGGAGGCATTGTAGATCTGCCATCCCGACATGATCATCAGGACCATCGCGACGGCGTTGGTCCAGTGCAGCGCCCGCACCCAGGCCGGCTGAATGACTTTTGGTTTGGTAGACACCGCCTGCTCGTCGCTGACTGTTACGGCCGACATGGCTATTCCCCGCTTGAAAATTCGCTATCGATTATACGCTTGGAACCGGCTTTCCGTTACTGCCGAGACGCTATCAGATCGATGCCTGGTGCGTATCGGGTTTCACAAAAAAGCGAGCCGGGCTGCCCCGGCTCGCCAATCCACACGCCCTGTTGGGACCAGATCAAGGGCGCGCGGAATTTCAGGACGCCGGCATCAGCACGGTGTCGACCACATGGATCACGCCGTTCGACTGGTTGACGTTCGAGATCGTGACCATCGAGGTTCCGCCCTTGGCGTCGACGATCCAGACCTTGCCGTCCTGGAGCTTGACCGAGAGCTGTTCGCCTTCGGCGGTCTTGAGCTTCATGCCGTCCTTCAGGTCGGACGCGGCGAGCTTGCCCGGCACGACATGGTAGGTGAGGATCTTGGTCAGGGTCGCCTTGTTCTCAGGCTTCACCAGCGTCTCGACCGTGCCGGCCGGCAGCTTGCTGAAGGCGGTGTTGGTCGGCGCGAACACTGTGAACGGGCCCTTGCCCTCCAGCGTTTCGACCAGGCCGGCGGCCTTCACCGCGGCTACCAGCGTGGTGTGGTCCTTCGAGTTGACGGCGTTCTGGATGATGTTCTTGGAGGGGAACATCGCGGCGCCGCCGACCATCACGGTCTTTTCCTCCGCGCTCGCAGGCGCGGTGATGGTGGCGGTGAAAGCCAGCGCGCTGAACATTGCGGCGGACAGCAGTGCAATACGTTTGGACATGGAATCTTCTCCCGAGGATTACGATGGCCGGCGGGTCATCCGCCGGTGACGAAAACAACGGCGCTGGTCGGTGGACCGGTTGATTGCGTCGTCGTCGGCCCGAGCTACGGGAGGTTTTTGGGCCGGTTTCGGCGAATAATTTATCGTGATGCTTGAAACTTTTGAGGACGCGATCCGTGCGGCGGCGTCATTGCGAGCGCAGCGAAGCAATCCATCGCGCGGCATACCGGATAGATGGATTGCTTCGTCGCTGGCGCTCCTCGCAATGACGAAGCAAGGCGTTGCCGGGATTAATCCCTGTTCGCCGGCGTCTGGATGAAGCCGCGATTATGCGTCGGGCTGATCAGGATCTCGTTGACGCACACGCGAGGCGGCAGGCTGGCGACGAAGGCGATGGTGCGGCCGCAATCCTCCGGCTGCAGCATTTTCGCCTGCTCCTCCTCCGACGGCACGACGGGGCGCGACTTCAGGATCGGCGTTGCGACCTCGCCGGGCGAGAGGCAGCAGGCGCGCAAGCCGTTGACGCACTCATCCATGTTGAAGGAATGGGTCAGCGCTAGCACGGCGTGCTTCGTCGTGGTGTAGGCCGGGCCCGGCATTTTCGAGACGTGACGGCCGGCCCAGGACGCGACGTTGATGATGCAGCCGTCCTTCTGCTTGCGCATCGCCGGCAGCACCGCCCGCATGCAGTAGAGCACGCCGTTCAGATTGACATCGACGACCTTGTCCCAGCCCTCCAGTTCCATGTCGGCCCAGCTTCGCTTCGGCACATTGATGCCGGCACTGTTGACGAGAAGGTCAATCCGGCCGTGTCTGGCGAGAATCTGGTCGGCCGCCTTGTGCACGTCGGCCTTGCTGCTGACGTCGAGCGCGATCGCCTCGGCCTTGCCGCCTTTTTTGGTGATATCGGCCACGACCTTGTCGAGGGCGTCCTGCCGCCGTCCCGAAACCACCACGGTCCAGCCGTCCGCGGCCAGGAATTCCGCGCCCGATGCGCCGATTCCGCTGCCACCCCCAGTTACCCAGGCCACGCGTTTCCCGCTATTTGTCATGCAAACCGTCTCCGTTGCTTTTTGAAGGGCGTTCTTGCTATTCCAGCCGGCGAAATTCCCGGCCAGCGCCCTCTTAGGGAAGTTTGCATGAACCCGACCGCCAACGCCAACCTGTTTTCCCGCCTGTTCGACACGCTGGACGATCCGAACCGGCTCGCGATCGAAATGCTCGATGGCACGCGCATCAGCTATGGCGACCTGATCGCCCGCGCGGGCCAGATGGCAAACGTGCTAATATCGCGCGGCGTCAAGCCCGGCCACCGCGTCGCGGCGCAGACCGAGAAATCGGTGCCGGCGCTGATCCTCTATCTCGCGACCGTACGTGCCGGTGCGGTCTATCTGCCGCTCAACACCGCCTATACGCTCAACGAGCTCGACTACTTCATCTCGGACGCCGAGCCTTCGTTGGTCGTCTGCGATCCTTCGAAGGCGGAAGGCATCGGCGCGATCGCGGCGAAGGTGAAAGCCAGGGTCGAAACCCTTGGTGCCGACGGCAACGGGTCGCTGACGGATGCCGCTGCGAAGGCCGACGCGACATTCGCGACCGTCTCCCGCACCGATGATGACCTCGCCGCCATCCTCTACACGTCAGGCACCACCGGGCGCTCCAAAGGCGCGATGCTGACGCACAATAATCTCGCGTCAAACTCCTACAGCCTGGTCGATTACTGGCGCTTCACCGACAAGGACGTGCTGATCCACGCGCTGCCGATCTATCATACCCACGGCCTGTTCGTGGCGAGCAACGTGACGCTGTTCGCCCGCGCCTCGATGATCTTCCTGCCGAAATTCGATCCGGACCTGATCATCAAGCTGATGGCGCGCGCCACCGTGCTGATGGGCGTGCCGACCTTCTACACGCGGCTCTTGCAAAACCCCGCGCTGTCGAAGCAATCGACCAGCCACATGCGGCTGTTCATCTCGGGCTCCGCGCCGCTGCTTGCTGACACCCACCGCGAATGGTCCGCGCGCACCGGCCACGCCGTGCTGGAACGCTACGGCATGACCGAAACCAACATGAATACGTCAAACCCCTATGACGGCGAGCGCGTGCCCGGCGCGGTCGGCCATCCCCTGCCCGGCGTCTCCGTCCGCGTCACCGATCCCGAGACCGGCAACGAGCTTGCGCGCAACGAAATCGGCATGATCGAGGTGAAGGGCCCGAACGTCTTCAAGGGCTACTGGCGGATGCCGGAGAAGACAAAATCCGAATTCCGCGACGACGGCTTCTTCATCACCGGCGATCTCGGCAAGATCGACGACAAGGGCTATGTGCACATCCTCGGCCGCGGCAAGGATCTCGTGATCTCCGGCGGCTTCAACGTCTACCCGAAGGAAATCGAAAGCGAGATCGACGCCATGCCGGGCGTGATCGAATCCGCCGTGATCGGCGTGCCGCATGCCGATTTCGGCGAAGGCGTCACCGCGGTCCTGGTCTGCAACAAGGGCGCCGAGGTCACGGAGGCGGGCGTGCTGAAGGCGCTTGAGGGGAGGCTCGCCAAGTTCAAGATGCCCAAGCGCGTGTTCGTGGTCGACGAACTGCCGCGCAACGCCATGGGCAAGGTGCAGAAGAATATTTTGCGGGATAGGTACGCGAAGATTTACACGAAGTAGTTCGATGTCGTCCCTGCCTACACCAAGCTGACCACAAACCGCCCGCCGACGATGAACAGATACGTGCCGAACGCCATTTCCAGCGCGCGTTTCGACAGCGCATGCGCCAGCTTCACCCCGAGCGGCGCCGTAACAAGGGTGGTCGGCATCACCAATAGCGCACCGATCAGCGACACGTAACCGATCGAGAATGGCACCTGCAGCGCGGCGACGTCGGGAAAGCGCGCCGCCGCCGGCCAGCCGGCATAGACATAGCCAAACGCGCCGGGGATCGAGATCAATACCGCCAGCGCCGATGAGGTCGCAACCGCCTGGTGGATCGGCCGGCCGTAGAACGTCATCAGCAAATTCGCGAACAGGCCGCCGCCGACGCCCATCAGCGTCGACAATAGCCCGATAAAGAAGCCGTAGACGCGCATCAGAAAGCCCTTCGGCACTTCGTCACCGAACTTCCAGCTGTCGCGCGCGAACAGCAGCCGGGCGGCGGCCGACCATGCGACCATCACGAACACGATCTTGAACAGGCGCTCCGGGGCGAAGCGCGCGGTGACGCTGCCGGCGATCACGCCGAGCACGACCGGCAGCCACCAGCGCCTGAGAATGCCCATGTCGACGGCGCCCCTGTTGTAATGGGCGCGAAACGAGGCGAGCGACGTCGGAATGATGATCGCCAGCGAAGTGCCGATGCAGAGCGGCATCCGCACCTCCAGCGGTACGCCGGCGAGCCGGAAGCATTCATAGAACACCGGCACCAGGATGGCGCCGCCGCCGATGCCGAACAATCCGGCGAGAAAGCCCGCCAGCGCCCCCACTACGATCAGCAGCAGGGCGAGTTCGATGAGCTCCTTTGTATCGAGGCCGGCGATCATATCTTGCGCATCCCACCTTCACAGCCGGCGACCGCCCTGGCTGCACGTCCGCGGGGCGACCGTCACGCCGGCCATGCGCGAGACTTATCGGCTTCTGAAATTCGGGAATATCCATTATCTTTTGCAGACACCCTTGCGAACTGCGGAAGGATCGATGGACCGATTGTCAGCCATGGCGACCTTTGTCCGGGCAGTGGACACCGGCAGCCTGTCGGCAGCGGCGCGGTCGCTGCCGAGTTCGCTAACGTCGGTCAGCCGGCAGATCTCGGCGCTGGAGGAGCATTTCGGGACTCGCCTCCTCTTGCGCACCACGCGCCAGCTCGCGCTCACCGATGACGGCCGGGTTCTGTACGAGCGTGCGAAAGCGATCCTCGGCGAGGTCAAGGAGATCGAGGCGGCGCTATCGCGCGACCGCCACCAGCCGTCGGGACGTATCCGCGTCAGCTCGCCAAGCCTGATGGGCCGGCTGGTGATCGCGCCCCTGCTCGCGGAATTCCTGCGCCGCCATCCGGCACTATCGGTCGACCTGCTGCTGGTCGATCGCGCCGTCGACATGGTCGAGGAAGATATCCATCTCGCCATTCGCGTCGGCCGCCTGCGCGATTCGCAACTGGTCGCGCGCAAGCTTGCGGATTTGCGGATGATCGTCTGCGCCTCGCCCGCCTACGTCGCGGCGCGCGGCGTGCCCGCGACACCAGGCGATCTCGCGCATCATGACTGCCTGGTGTTTTCGGACGCGCCGGGCAGCGCCGAGTGGCGTTTCGCCGACGATGGCAAAACGGGTCGCAAAATCCGCATATCCGGTCGGCTCTGGATGAATAGCCTGGAGGCCTTGGCTGCCGCCGCCAAGGAAGGCGCCGGCATCGTGCGCGTCCCCTCATGGCAGGCGGAGGCCGATCTGGCCGCCGGCCGGCTGGTGCGCCTGCTCACCGGGTATGAGCCGGCGCCAACGCCGCTGCACCTGATATTTCAGCCGTCGCGGCTGGCTTCTCCGAAGATCCGGGCCTTCACCGATTATCTCGTGGAGCGGTGGCGCGGCATCGATCCGTTCACCGCGCGGCCGCCCGCCAATGAATAGAATTAAAATTCAATTCTTCAGCCAGAGCCAACCTGCCTGGTATACCAAGCCACTGAACAATCGCGTTTCGTAGCTTCCTAGTAGTGAACGATGATTCGATTCGAAGCGATTTGATCGTTGCGCGGACTGATTCGACTCCGTAAATAGAATTCATCTACCGCGTTCCCCGATGGGCCGGCCGCGGTCCCACACAACATAAAGCTGCCGAATGACCGCCAGGATCGAACGACCGCTATCGCCGCATTTGCAGACCTATCGCGTGACCCTGACGATGGCGCTTTCCATCGTCCACCGCGCCACCGGGATCGCGCTCTACTTCGGCACGCTGCTGCTCGCCTGGTGGCTGATTGCGGCAGCTTCCGGCCCCGGCGCCTACGCCAATGTCCAGGCCTTCACCGGCAGCATCATCGGCAAGCTGATCGTGTTCGGCTACACTTGGGCGCTGCTGCACCATCTGGTCAGCGGTATCCGCTACTTCTTCTGGGACCTCGGCTACGGTTTCAAGGCCAATGAGCGCGAGGCGCTCACCTGGGGCGCGCTGATCGCGGGCATTTCGCTGACGGTCCTGGTCTGGATCATCGCTTACACGGTCGGAGGCGGACGATGAGCCGTCCTTCCTCGATGCGCACGCCGCTCGGCCGCGTCCGCAATCTCGGTTCCTCGCATTCCGGCACCACGGATTTCTGGCGCCAGCGTCTCACGGCAGTGGCGATGACGCTCCTGATCGTACCGGTCATCGTGATCGTGCTGATGCTGATCGGCCGCAACCATGCTGGCGCCGCCCAGATCCTGGGCTCGATTCCGATCGCGATCATCCTGGTTCTGTTCATCATCGCCAGCGCCTGGCACATGAAGATTGGCATGCAGATCATCATCGAAGACTATGTGCACAACGAGACGCTGAAGCTCGTCGGCGTGATGGCCAATAATTTCTTTTGTATCGCGGTGGCGTTGTCGTCGATCTACGCGATCCTCAAATTGTCATCGGGAGTATAACCCATGGCTTCTCAAGGTTCGGCCGCTGAAGGTAACGGCAAGGCCGCCAACGGCAGTCGCGGAAACGGAAGTAGTCCTGCCACCAACGGAAAAGCCTATCCGATCGAGGATCACACCTACGACGTTGTGGTCGTCGGCGCCGGCGGCGCCGGCCTGCGCGCCGTGGTCGGCTGCTCCGAGGCCGGGCTGCGCACCGCCTGCATTACAAAAGTGTTCCCGACCCGCTCGCACACGGTTGCGGCGCAAGGCGGCATCTCCGCTTCGCTCGGCAACATGCATCCGGACGACTGGCGCTGGCACATGTACGACACCGTCAAGGGGTCGGACTGGCTCGGCGACCAGGACGCGATCGAATACATGGTGCGCAACGCACCGGAGGCCGTCTACGAGCTCGAACATTGGGGCGTGCCGTTCTCGCGCACCGAGGATGGCAGGATCTACCAGCGCCCGTTCGGCGGCATGACCATGGACTACGGCAAGGGCCAGGCGCAGCGCACCTGCGCCGCCGCCGACCGCACCGGTCACGCCATGCTGCACACGATGTACGGCCAGGCGCTGCGCCACTCGGCCGAATTCTACATCGAATTCTTCGCCATCGACCTGATCATGGACGACCAGGGCGCCTGCCGCGGCGTGATCGCACTCAAGCTCGACGACGGTACGTTGCACCGCTTCCGCGCCCAGACCACGATCCTCGCCACCGGTGGTTACGGCCGCGCCTACGCTTCCTGCACCTCGGCGCATACCTGCACCGGCGACGGTGGCGGCATGGTGCTGCGCGCGGGGCTGCCGCTGCAGGACATGGAGTTCGTTCAGTTCCACCCGACCGGGATTTACGGTGCCGGCTGTCTCGTCACCGAGGGCGCGCGCGGCGAGGGCGGCTATCTTGTCAATTCCGAGGGCGAGCGCTTCATGGAGCGCTATGCGCCCTCCGCCAAGGACCTCGCCTCCCGCGACGTGGTCTCGCGCTCGATGACGATCGAGATTCGCGAAGGCCGCGGCGTCGGCAAGAAGAAGGATCACATCTACCTGCACCTCGATCATCTTGATCCGAAGGTGCTGAACGAACGGCTGCCCGGCATTTCCGAATCGGCGAAGATCTTCGCCAATGTCGACGTCACCCGCGAGCCGATTCCGATCGTGCCGACCGTGCACTACAACATGGGCGGCATTCCCACCAACTATCACGCCGAGGTCCTGACCAAGAAGAACGGCGACGACAATGCCGTGGTACCGGGCCTGATGGCGATCGGCGAAGCGGCCTGCGTGTCCGTGCACGGCGCCAACCGGCTCGGCTCCAACTCGCTGATCGACCTTGTCGTGTTCGGCCGTGCCGCCGCGTTGCGGCTTGCGGACAAGCTGACGCCCAATGGCAAGCAGGCCGAATTGCCGAAGGATTCCGCCGAGATGGCGCTCGGCCGGCTCGACCATTTCCGCTACGCGTCCGGCGGCACGCCGACGGCAAAACTGCGCGAAGGCATGCAGCACGTGATGCAGAACAATTGCGCGGTGTTCCGCACCGGCGAAATCCTTCACGAAGGCCAGAACCTGATCCACAAGGTGCATGGCGGCATCGGCGACATCGCGACCACCGATCGCTCGCTGGTCTGGAATTCCGACCTGGTCGAAACGCTCGAATTCGACAATTTGATCGTGCAGGCGGTGGTGACGATGGACTCAGCGGCGAACCGCACCGAGAGCCGCGGCGCTCACGCGCGCGAGGACTTTGCCGAGCGCGACGACAAGAACTGGATGAAGCACACGTTGGCGTGGATCGATGAGCGCGGCAAGACCACGATCGATTACCGCCCGGTGCACGACTACACGATGACGAACGACGTTCAGTACATCCCGCCGAAGGCGCGGGTGTATTGAGGAACAGCCCGGTCATTCCGGGGCGATGCGAAGCATCGAATGCGCAATTGCGCACTAGAGAATCTCGAGATTCCGGGTCTGGTCCTTCGGACCATCCCGGAATGACGAAAGGTTAGAAGAATGGCTGAATTCGCGCTTCCGAAAAACTCGAAGATCACCGGCGGCAAGAGCTGGCCGAAGCCGGCGGGCGCGACGGAGACGCGCGAGTTCCGGGTCTATCGCTGGAACCCGGACGACGGCAAGAACCCGAGCATCGACACCTATCACGTCGACATCAACGACTGCGGGCCGATGGTGCTGGACGGCCTGATCTGGATCAAGAACCACATCGACCCGACGCTGACCTTCCGCCGCTCCTGCCGCGAAGGCGTATGCGGCTCCTGCGCCATGAACATCGACGGCCAGAACACGCTGGCCTGCACCAAGTCGATGCACGATGTGGCGTCGGGCGGCGCGGTCAAGGTCAACCCGCTGCCGCACCAACCGGTGGTGAAAGACCTGGTGCCCGACCTCACCAATTTCTACGCGCAATATGCCTCGATCGAGCCGTGGCTGAAGACCACCACGCCGACGCCGCAGAAGGAATGGAAGCAGAGCCACGAGGACCGCGAAAAGCTCGACGGCCTCTATGAGTGCATTCTCTGCGCCTGCTGTTCGACTTCCTGTCCGAGCTACTGGTGGAACAGCGAGCGCTTCCTGGGGCCGGCGGCGCTGTTGCAGGCGACGCGCTGGGTGACGGATTCCCGCGATGAAGCCACCGGCGAACGGCTCGACAATCTCGAAGACCCGTTCCGGCTCTACCGCTGCCACACCATCATGAACTGCGCCAAGGCCTGCCCGAAGGGACTGAACCCGTCGGAGGCCATTGCCGAGCTCAAACTGAAGATGGTCGAGCGGCAGATCTAAGGCGCGACGTCGCAACCTGTAGCCCGTCACGCCTCGCTTTGTCCGGGCTACGGGACTACTGAAACCGCAAACCGCCGGATTTGAATCGATTGTTACCGATGCGGATGGACTGCCCTTTGCCAGGAGTTCCATTTTCGCTGCACTTTGTTCACGACCGGGTCTTGCGTTAAGCTCGGCGCGTGAGCCGGAGCGAGCGTGCAGACCGCGCAACGTAATTCGCTGAGACTGCTGCAATGGATGATGGTCGCCTCATTGGCGCTTCCGTTGGCGCTCTTTGCATTTGCATCCGCCGTTTCCTGGGTATCGATTCACGAAACCGCCGACCGCGAAATCGAGCGCGCGCTGGATGTCGCGCACGAGCATGCGCTGAAAGTATTCGAGACCATCGACCGCAGCCTGTCCGAGATCGCCGAGATCATCCGCCACGTTTCGGATGCCGATATCGTGGCCCGCGAGCAGGCGCTGCATTTGCGGCTGAAGCAGCTCGTCGCCTCGCTGCCGCAGGTGAAGTCGGTGTGGATCTTCGATGCCAGGGGCCGGGCGCTCGTCAACAGCCTCGTCGTTCCGGCGCCTGAAATCGATTTTTCCGACCGCGATTATTTCAGGACCCATGTCGCCGGCGATGTCGGAACCTATATCGGCGAGGCGCTGACGCCGCGGCCGCCCTATCAGGGAGCCGCATTCTTCGGCGTCAGCCGGCGGCGGCCAAGCAAAGATGACAGCTTCACGGGCGTGATCCAGACCTCCGTGCTACCGGAATATTTCGAAAGCTACTACGCCCGCATTGGCCGCGAGTCCGGCAGCTTCTTCGCGGTCGGCCGCGCGGACGGCACCGTGCTGGCGCGTTTTCCCGCCACCGGCCGCGACATCCGCCTCGACCGCGGCGGCCCGATCGGCAAACTGATTGCAGCCGATCCCAAGGCCGGCCTCATCACCGTGACCTCGCCGGTCGACGGCATCGAACGGCGCCTTGGATATCAGCGTCTCGCCGAATACCCGATCTATGTCAGCGCTGGCCTCGCCACGTCGGCGATACACGCGCGCTGGCTGTCCACCATGAGCCAGCACCTGATCTTCGGCGCGCCGGCCACCGCGCTGCTGTTTGCGCTGCTAGGGCTGGCCCTGCGCCGGACACGCCACCTTCACTTCGAGGCCGAGAAGCGGCGGCAAGCCGAGGAAGCGCTGAAGCACGGCCAGCGGTTGGAGGCGCTCGGCCGGTTGACCGGCGGCGTCGCGCACGACTTCAATAATCTGCTCACGGTGATCCGCGCTTCCGTGGACCTGTTGCGGCGGCCCGATCTGCCGGAGGCGCGGCGGCTGCGCTACATCGAGGCGATCTCAGATACGGTGACCCGCGCCGCCAAGCTCACGGGGCAATTGCTCGCTTTCGCGCGGCGGCAGACGCTGAAGCCGGAGATATTCGACGTCGGCCGAAACCTGCAGACGCTGAGCGAAATGATCGCAACCCTGATCGGCTCGCGCATCGAGATTGTCATTCTGGGGCCCGAAGAGCCGTGCTTCGTCAACGCCGACGCCGGCCAGTTCGAAACCGCCATCATCAACATGGCCGTGAATGCGCGGGACGCCATCGAGGGCCGTGGACGGCTGACGATTGCGGTGGGAATGGCCGCCAGCCTGCCCAACGCCGCGCCGCTATCGCAAAATCCATATGGCTATGTTGCCGTCTCCGTCGCTGACACCGGCAGCGGGATTCCACCGGATCAACTCGAACGCATCTTCGAACCCTTCTTCACGACCAAGCAGGCCGGCCATGGCACCGGGCTCGGCCTGTCGCAGGTGTTCGGTTTCGCCAAGCAGTCCGGCGGCGAAGTGGTCGTCGCCAGCGAAGTCGGCAAAGGCAGCATTTTCACACTGTATCTGCCGCGCACCGCCGGCAGCGGGAAATTGCGACAGCGGCCCGCGGCAGATACCCAAGCGGTTGACGGCAGCGGGATGTCGGTGCTTGTGGTCGAGGACAATGCCGAGGTCGGGCAATTCGCAACCGACGCGCTGGCCGAGCTCGGCTACGCCACCAAACTCGTCGGCAACGCCACGCATGCACTCGAAGAGCTGGAAGCTGGCGCTGAGCAATTCGACGCCGTGTTCACCGATGTCGTCATGCCCGGCATGTCCGGCATTGAACTGGCCCAGGAAATCCGCCGCTGCCATCCCGACCTGCCGGTCGTGCTGACCAGCGGCTACAGCCACGTGCTGTCGGAACATGGCAGCTACGGCTTCGAATTACTACAAAAGCCCTATTCGATCGAGCAGCTCTCCCGCGTGCTGCACCGGATCGGCCCGCGGAAGGTGAAGCGCGCCAACGAAGTGAGTTGAATCGCTCGCTTGGATTGCATGCGCCTTCGCTCGCTGAAATTGGCGGATGCGGTCATCGCTTCGCTCGTCGCAATGTCGGGCGGAAAATTCCGGTTCTGCGCAACCATTCAGGAACCGGCTGATTTCCCTTGCGTTATCGCTCATGGCCAAATCCAGCATCAAGTCCAAACCGCACGACAAGGAATCCGACGCGAAGAAGAAGTCCTCTGAACTCGAAACTGGATCGGAATTTGTCGAGGTAGTCGCCAACAACGACGATTCCGTCGAACCGCCGCCGCCGGAAGTGGTCGAGCCGGATCCGCAGATGTCTCCGGAAGAGGCCGAGCAGGCCCGCAAGGATTATCTGCTGACACGGTTCTGGATCAGCGCACGCGGCTATTGGGGCAACAATGGCGACCGGCTGGCCTGGCTGTTTACGATCGGGCTCGTGCTTC
This sequence comes from Bradyrhizobium archetypum, assembly GCF_013114835.1. GTDB lineage: Bacteria > Pseudomonadota > Alphaproteobacteria > Rhizobiales > Xanthobacteraceae > Bradyrhizobium > Bradyrhizobium archetypum. The sequence goes on from NZ_JAAVLW010000012.1 coordinate 139,596, forward strand.
TGATCGTCGGCCATGTCGTCTTTCAATACGGCATCAATGTCTGGAACCGCGCGATCTTCGACGCCATCGAGAAGCGCGATTCGGCTACCGTGTACTACCTGTCTGCCGTGTTCTTTCCCCTCGCGATCGGCAGCGTGCTGCTCGGCGTCGCGCAGGTGTTTGCGCGCATGGGCATTCAGCGCCGCTGGCGCGCCTGGCTGACGAGCGCGGTGATCTCGCGCTGGCTGGCCAATGGACGCTACTATCAACTCAACCTCGTCGGCGGCGATCACCAGAATCCGGAGTATCGCATCGCCGAGGATTTGAGGATCGCGACCGACTCGCCGGTGGATTTCGTTGCCGGCGTCACATCGGCATTTCTCTCGGCCGCCACTTTCATTGTCGTGCTGTGGACTATCGGCGGTGCGCTGACGCTGACAGCGGGCGGATCCACCATCACGATTCCCGGCTTCCTCGTGATCGCCGCGATCGTCTACGCCGCGATCGCCTCCGGCTCGATCACGGCGATCGGGCGCAGCTTCGTGCAGGTGTCCGAGGACAAGAACCAGGCCGAGGCCGAGTACCGCTACATCCTCACCCGCGTGCGCGAGAACGGCGAAAGCATCGCGCTGCTCGGCGGCGAGCAGGAAGAGCGCGACGGCATCGACAAGACGCTTTCAAAGGTGCTTCGTCAGTGGGCGCGGCTTGCTGGCCAGCACATGCGCACCACGCTGGTGTCGCAGGGCTCGGGTCTGATCGCGCCCGTCGTTCCGCTCCTGTTGTGCGCACCCAAATTTCTCGACGGCAGCATGACGCTCGGGCAGGTGATGCAGGCGGCGTCCGCCTTCACCATCGTGCAGACCGCGTTCGGCTGGCTGGTCGACAATTATCCCCGACTGGCCGACTGGAATGCCTGCGCGCGCCGCATCGCCTCGCTGATGATGTCGCTGGACGCGCTCGAGCGCGCCGAGCAGGGCGACGGCATCGGCCGCATCAAGCGTGGCGAGACCGAAGGCGGTGCCATGCTGAGCCTCAACGATCTCTCGGTGACGCTGGACGACGGCACCGCGGTGGTGGGCGAGACCGAGGTTGTGATTGAACCCGGCGAGCGACTGCTGGTGGCCGGCGAATCCGGCACCGGCAAGAGCACGCTGATCCGGGCGCTGGCCGGGCTGTGGCCCTGGGGCGGCGGCAGCGTCAACCTTCACGCTGACCGCCGGCTCTTCATGCTGCCGCAAAAACCCTACATTCCGTCCGGCACGCTGCGGCGCGCGGTCGCCTATCCCGGCGCGGCTGATGACTGGCTCACCGAGCAGATTTGCGAGGCCCTGCACAAGGTCGGCCTCGACCATCTCAAGGACAAAATCGAGGAGGAAGGACCGTGGGACCAGACCTTGTCGGGCGGCGAGAAGCAGCGGCTGGCCTTTGCGCGGCTCCTGCTGCACAACCCCGACATCGTGGTGCTGGACGAGGCGACGTCGGCGCTCGACGAAAAGAGCCAGGACAAGATGATGGAGATGGTGATCGGCGAACTGCCGAACGCCACCATCGTCAGCGTCGCCCATCGCGCCGAGCTGGAAGCGTTCCATAGCCGCAAGATCGTGCTGGAGCGGCGCAAGGGCGGCGCCAAGCTCGTCAGCGACGTCAACCTGATCCCGCGCAAGGGCAGACAGCGCTTGCTCGGCCGCTTGCTGCGCTCTCGCAAGCGGACCAAGAAGGCGGCCTAACACTGGGCACAGCACGCCACGAGAGCGCAGATTATATTCAGCCGTCATCACCCACGAAGGCGAAGGCGGGTGATCCAGTATTCCAGAGACGCCATTGATTGAATCGGTAGGCCGCGGCGTACTGGATGCCCCGCCTTCGCGGGGCATGACATCCGGCGGGACGAACACTCACAGCCTCGTTGGAGTCGCAGGCAAAACCGGCTATGCATGCGCCGCTTCAACGAGGACCCCTGGTTTGACGCCCGATAACGATCCTTCGCCCGCGCCGTTCGGCGCCTTTGCCCCGAATGCCGCACAGGCCGCGATCATTCGGCTGGCCCATCGCTCGCGGCTGAAGCGCGGCGCGTTTCGCCCCTGGCTGTCGCGGCTGGTGAACCTGCTGCGCACAGGCCCGCTCGACGTGCAATATCAGGGCGCCTCGTTCCGCTTCTATCACCAGGCCAGCGCCACCGAGCGCGGCGCGCTGTTCAATCCCGACTACAATATCGAGGAGCTGGATTTTCTGCGCGCGCATGTGCCCACCGGCGGCCTATTCGTTGATGTCGGCGCCAATGTCGGCACGTATGCGCTTGCGTTGGCGCATCATGTCGGCGCTGCCGGCAAGGTGATCGCGATCGAGCCGCATCCGGTCACCCATGCGCGGCTCGCCTTCAACAACGCAGCTTCCGGCTACGCCCAGGTGCGACTGGTCGCCGCCGCCGCCGGTCCCGCCGACGGCGAATTGATGATCGAAACCGACGGCGACAATCTCGGCGCCAGCCACATCGTTTCGGGCGAGGGCTCGGGACGGGCGATCAAGGTGCCGTCGCTGCGGCTGCAGCGCATCCTTGAAGAGGCAAATGTCTCACATGTCGACGCGCTCAAGATCGACGTCGAGGGGTTTGAGGATCGCGTCTTGACCGGCTTCTTCGCCGAGGCGCCGCGGGAATTGTGGCCGCGCGCGGTCGTGATCGAGCATCTATCGAAGGACGAGTGGCAGCAAGACTGTATCGCCGACATGCGTGTGCGGGGTTATTCTGAGACCGGCAAGACCCGCAGCAACACGCTGCTGGTGCGGGGCTGAATTTCGGTTGCGAAAGCGTTCCTCAAACTGCGGGAGAGTTGGATGATCGACCATGTCGGATTTCCGGTGTCGGACTATGAACGCTCCAAGGACTTCTATCTGAAGGCGCTGGCACCGCTCGGCTACGCCCTCGTCATGGAAGTCAAGCAGGATCGCCCCGGCGAGGAGCCTGCCGCGGGGTTCGGCGCCGATGGCAAGCCGGATTTCTGGATCGGCGGAGAAGGCGGCTTGGACAAGCCGTTGCACGTCGCGATCTTGGCGAAGGACCGCGCCACGGTGGATGCATTTTATCAAGCGGCTATCGCCGCCGGCGGGCGCGACAACGGCGCGCCGGGCATCCGGGCGCATTATCATCCGAACTATTACGGCGCGTTCGTACTTGATCCCGACGGCCACAATATCGAAGCGGTCTGTCACGCGCCGGCTTAGCCTGTCCCCTGCGGGTTCCATTTTTGGATCGTGCAGGGAACCTTGGGCCGCCACTGCCGTTGTCGCACCCGGAGCTGCATAGTTCAGGAGATGCGATGCCGATCGAACCGCCGGAAGTACCACCGGCGACACCGGGACAGCCGACCGAGCCACCGCGGGAGAGTCCGCCGGGCAATCCGCGCCCGGACGTGCCACCCCCGCTCCGTGAACCAGGCCAGCCACCACAACCGCAGGAGTTGCCGGGGAAGATGCCGGACGAGCTACCCGTGCGCGGACCGAACGGCCCCCGTACGCCTAATCCCGCCACGGATCCGGGGGGCGGATGAACGCCTCGCCTGAACGCGCAATGAATAATGATGCGTGCAACCCATTGCGCCAATGAAATAAAAAGCATCCGACCATTTGTAGGCCGCCACAATCCGGCCTAATGATTAGCCGCTCATCGACCAACTGACATGTCAATGAGGGCCCTTCCGTTGCTGTCAGGCCTATCTTCGGGGACCAAGGATATCATGACAAATCTTCGCATCCTGCTGCTCGCCACAACTGCCTTGACGGCGACGCAGCTCGCGACCTCCGCATCGCATGCGCAGACCGCTCCGCTTGTCGTGGCGCAAGCCAAGGACAAGGACGAAGGCCCGCCCGGCAGGCCCAAGGAGGCCCCGAAGGGCGCTCCGCCGCCGGCTGCCGCACCGAAGGCGCCCGCGCCCGCTGCTCCGCCGCCCCCGGCTGCGGCACCACCACGTCCCGCCGCGCCTCCGCCGCCGCCCCCGGCGGCTGCGGAGGCGCGGCGGGACGTGGTGGTGCCGCAGCCGGGGGCGGCGGAGCAGCGGGCGCGGGCGCCTTCGGTGCGGCAGCCGGCGGCGGAGCGCCCTTCGGGGCCTCCTTGGGCCTGCCGGGCGGGCCTTCGTCCTTGTCCTTGGCTTGCGCCACGACAAG
>NZ_JAAVLW010000013.1 GCF_013114835.1 Bradyrhizobium archetypum
GCGCCGGCGATGGCCTGCGCTTCCACCGCCTTGATCAGCGCATCCTGCAGCACGTCCTCGCCGTCGATGACGGAGCCGACCATGCGCGCGCAATAGCGATGCAGTTTTGGCCGCATCGCGGCCAGCAGACGATCGATATCGAACGCGGCGGACGTTTCGGGAACCACTGTCATTCAGTCTCCGGCAAGCGCGTTCTCGGTCTCGCGCAACATGCGATAATTGCCGACGATCGTCACCCCTTTGGCCAGAGGCGGTTCGGCGCAACGCTCGCGAATGCTGCTCTGGAATGCCTGGAAGGCCGCCAGTTTCGGCAAGGCGCTGGAGCCGTCATCGGCTGCGGACTCGACGAAATGGATGAACGTATCATCCTCCAGCCGCAGCGACAGATAGCGGAATCCCTCCGGCTGCGCCGCCTTTAGTTCCGCAAACACCGCGGCCACCAGTTCGGCATTCCTGTCGCTCATTTCCGGCTTGGTTTTGTACCTGATTACGGTCCGTCGCATGGCTTTCTCCTCGTTGGCACTGCAAAGGCAGCGCCTCGATCCCAAGGACGTTTGGAACAGGCCGAAGGATGCGTCCCGGACGAATCTTTTTCGACCACGATACGCTTTCGCTATCGACCGATTAGCAAACGCGTCTTGGACCGGCGCCGCAGATGGTTACATTATCTGACGAAGCCGATTTCGAACGGGGCCATGCCATGACAACAACGCCGAACCAGCCCCATCACGTGGTGATCGTTGGCGCCGGTTTCGGCGGACTGGAGGCCGCGTTCGGCCTTGCCGGCGCACCTGTTAGGATCACGCTGATCGACCGCCGCAACCATCATCTGTTCCAGCCGCTGCTCTATCAGGTCGCGACCGCCTCGCTGGCGACATCGGAAATCGCCTGGCCGATCCGATATCTGCTGCGCGGACGCAAGGAGGTGACGACACTGTTCGCCAATGTGAATGGCGTCGATGCCGCGAGCAAGCGCGTGCTGCTCGAAGACGGCGAGGCCATCGCCTACGATACGCTGGTGCTCGCCACCGGAGCCCGCCACGCCTATTTCGGACACGACGAATGGGAGCCGTTCGCGCCGGGCCTGAAGACGCTGGAGGATGCCACCACGCTGCGGCGGCGCATCCTCGTCGCCTTCGAGCGCGCCGAGCGCGAGACCGATCCGGCGCGGCGCGCCGCTCTGCTCACTTTCGTCATCATCGGCGCCGGTCCGACCGGGGTCGAAATGGCCGGCACCATCGCCGACCTCGCCCAGGACACGCTGCCGCCGGACTTCCGCAACATCGACACCCACAAGACCCGCGTTGTCCTGGTCGAGGCCGGCCCGCGCGTGCTGGCGGGCTTTCCCGAGGATCTGTCGGCCTATGCCCACCGCTCGCTCGAGGAACTCGGCGTCGAAGTCGTGCTGGGCCAGCCCGTCACCGAATGTGCCATCGATGGCGTCGTCTATGGCGGCAAGAAGCTGGAGGCCAGAACCATCGTCTGGGCGGCTGGCGTGCGCGCCTCGCGCGCGGCCGAATGGATGAAGGCGCCCGCCGACCGCGCCTATCGCCTGAAGGTCGAGCCTGATCTGACCGTGCCCGGCCATCCCGACGTGTTTGCCATCGGCGACACCGTGACGATCGCCGGTCCCGACGGCAATCCTGTGCCGGGCATCGCGCCGGCGGCCAAGCAGCAGGGGCGCTATGTGGCGGCACTCATCAAGGCGCGCCTTGCCGGTGGCACGCTGCCGCCGTTCCGCTACAAGCATGCTGGCAGCCTGGCGCAGATCGGCAAGAAAAAGGCCGTGATCGATTTCGGCTGGATGAAACTGCGCGGCAATCTCGCTTGGTGGATCTGGGGCATCGCCCACATCTATTTCCTCATCGGCCTGCGCAACCGGCTCAGCGTCGCGCTGAGCTGGTTGTGGATCCATGCCCGCGACCAGCGCGCCGCGCGGCTGATCACGCAGGGCTCGAGCAAGGTCACCGGGTAGTTCGCGCGTTCTGCGCGCACTCACGGCGCGCAGGTAAAACTGGCCGCGCTACCCGTCGGCCCCGACTTGTAATGCGGCCATGCCGGCCACTGGCACAATGGCAGCGAGCGCGTCAATCTCGAACGCCGGCGCCTCGACCTTCTGCTCGATCACTGGAATCTGAGATCTTGCATCATTTCCCCTTCGCTGATGCAGCGGTCTCTTTGACCGGCCTTTGACTGGCCGCCGCGCTTACATGGTTCAAGCTACGCGGGCGTCAACAGAAATGGGACCAGGCAAGATTGACGCCGATGTCTTATCTTTGGCCCTCCCCGGCAAGCGGGAGAGGGAGGGCGGCGTCGCGTCACTTCACCAGCGAGCAGCCGCCGTCGGCGAGCGGGCGGAAAGCCTGGTCGGCCGGAATGGTCGAAACCAGCTTGTAGTAGTCATAAGGGTATTTCGACTCTTCCGGTTTCTTCACCTCGAACAGGTACATCGGGTGAATGACGCGGCCGTCCTGGCGGATGGTGACGTCGCCGAACAATTTGTCCTTGCCCTTGAACTTCTTCATCTGCGGTACGGCGTCCTTGGCGTGGTCGCTGCCGGTCGCCGCCACCGCATTGAGATAGGCCAGCGTGGAAGCGTAGACGCCGGCCTGGTTGCCGCTCGGCATCTTGCCGTTCACGCCCGGCCGTGCCGCAAAGCGTTTTGCGAACGCGCGGGTGTCGTCGTCCATGTCCCAGTAGAACGCCTCGAACAATTGCAGGCCCTTCCCCACTTTCAGTCCCATGCCATGGACATCATTGATGAAGAGCAGGAACGCCACCATCGTCTGGCCGCTCTGCTGAAGGCCGAACTCGGCGGCCTGCTTCACCGCGTTGACGGTGTCGCCGCCGGCATTGGCGAGCCCGATCACCTTGGCCTTGGAGTTCTGCGCCTGCAGCAGGAGCGAGGCAAAATCCGGAGTGTTGAGCGGATGCTTGGCCGAGCCCAGCACCTTGCCGCCATGCTTTTCGATGTAGCTGGTGGCCTCTGCCTCTATGCCCTGGCCAAGGGCAAAGTTCACCGTGATGAAGTACCATTCCTTGCCGCCGCGTCCCATCATCGCCGCCGCCGTCGAATTGCCGGTCGCCCAGGTGTCATTGACCCACTGGATGGTGTTGGGCGAGCAGGCCTTGCCGGTCAGATCGGAACTCGCGGTCGATGACGCCAGGAACGTCATCCGCGAATCGCGCAAGAGCGAGTTGATGGTGAGACCGACGGCCGAATTCGGCACGTCGACCACCGCATCGACGCCATCGACATCGAGCCATTTGCGCACGATTGCCGAACCAACATCGGCCTTGTTCTGGTGGTCGGCATAGACGATCTCGACCTTGATGCCCTTGCCGCCGCCGTTGAAATCTTCCGCCGCCATGCGCGCGGCCTCCACCGAGCCCATGCCGTTGGTATCCTGGAAGATGCCGGAGATGTCGTTGAGCACGCCGATGCGCACGACATTGTCGGAAATTTCCGCGCGCGCCACGGGCGATAGCGCGCAAGACAACGCAAGCGCCAGTCCGAACTTGAAATCCCTCATTGTTCTCTCCCTCTGCTATTTGATTTTGGACGCTCCCGGACTTCGCCGGGTTTGACTTCAACGCGACCGATGGCCGCCGATCACCCCGTCACAATTGCCGGTCCGGCAGATTGAGGACCAAGCCGTCGAGATCGACAGCAAGCTTGATCTGGCAGGACAGCCGGCTGCTGGGCCGCCGTTCGGCGGCAGCGCCGTCGAGCAGTGCGTCCTCGTCGTCGCTCATGGCCGGCAAGCGGGCGAGCCATTCCTCGGCGACGTAGACGTGGCAAGTGGCGCACATGGCGTTGCCGCCGCACTCCGCCAGAATTCCGCTGACATCATTGCGCGTCGCGGCCTGCATCGCGCTTTCGCCGTCGCCGGCCTCGATCTGCTGCTGGCGGCCGTCGGGATGGATGAAGGTGATGCTCGGCATGGGTGGTCCGTCAGGCCGGAGACATGGTGATGGGGAGGCTTTCGAGACCGCGCAGCGTGTTGTTGTAGCGGCGCTTCACCGGGCCGGTGATCTCGATTTTTCCAACCTTGCGGGCGATCGCCGCCAGCATCACCTCGCCTTCGAGGCGCGCGAGAAGCTGGCCGACGCACATGTGAATGCCCGAGCCAAACCCGACATGCCCCGAGGTACGGCGGGTGACGTCGTAGCGATCAGGATTCTCCCAGCGCCGCGGATCGCGGTTGGCGGCGCCGAGGAACATCAGGACCTTTTCGCCTTCACCGATATGATGTCCCGCAAGTTCGACCTCCCGCGTCGTGGTACGGAAGAAGGTCTGCACTGGGCTTTCGAAACGGATCGCCTCCTCGAACGCATTGCGCGCCAGCGTCGGATCGCTGCGCAGCCGCGCAAGCTGATCGGGAAAGCGCGCCAGGCAATAGACCGCGGCACCGATGCCGTTGACCGTCGTATCCAGCCCGGCCGAAAGCAGCGAGCGCACCAATAGCGGCGCCTCTTCCGCCGTGATATCGCCGGCGTCGGCGCGGGCATGGACGCAGGCGCCGAAGCCGCCGGGCGCAAGATTTTCGCGCTGGCATTGCGCGGCGACATAGGCCTGGTGCGGCGCGGAGCGTTCGATCGCCTCCTGGCGCAACTGGTTCGGCGGCCCGAAGGCGTTGAACACCAGGCTGGCATAGGGCAGCAGGTTCTCCCGCCCCTCCTGCTTCAGGCCCATCGCATCGGGAAACACCGAGAGCGGATAGGCTTCCGCCAGATCGGCAACCGCATCGAAACTGCCGCGCGCCAGCAGTTCGTCGACCTTCGCGGCGGCGGTCGCCGTGAAATGTTCGCGGACCCCCTTCATCGCGGTCGGCGACAGCACCTGGGCGAGCACCGCGCGCGTCCTGGTATGGGCCGGCGGATCCGCCTCCAGGATGATGCTTTGCGGGCGCCATGGCTTTTCCTTGGCGAAATCGCTCAAGCCCACGCCCCGGCTCGAACAGAAGGTGATGGGATCGTTGAGAACCGCGTGCACCTCCGTATAGCGCGCGATGCCAAAGACGACCCACTTGTTGAGCCACACCACCGGCCCGGCCTCGCGGAGGACCTCATGAATACGGTGCGGATCCTCAAAAAATTCGGCCGAGAACGGGTCGACGTCCAGGCTCGGAACGCCGGCTGACACAGCCTTCGCCGATGTTGCGGGATCGGTGGGAGATGTCGCGCTCATGTGGGTCTCCTGCATAATGTTCTTGCAGAGCGGCGTGCGCTGTCTCTATGTCTGGAAAGCTGGAGCGGCTTCGGAAGACCATGAGCAGGAACAGACAGGCGCGCGCCCCTCGCGCGGGCACGGCAGGCAGGAGCGGACGGGCCGAACAGGTGCTCGACCTCGACCGTTATGTTCCGGCGCTCATCACCTTCATCGCCAACAAATTGTCGCGCAGCGCGACGGTGGTCTATCAGAAGCGTTTTGGGGTCAACGTCACCGAATGGCGGATCCTGTCGCTGCTCGCGATCGAGCCGGAAATTTCGGCAGCCCGCATCTGCCATGTGATCGGCTTCGACAAGGGGCCGGTGAGCCGGACGCTGGCGGCGATGGAGGAGCGCGGGCTGGTCAGCATCCGCGCCGACCGGCAGGATGGACGTAGCCATTCCATCTCGCTCACCGCAAAGGGATATGCCACCCACGACCAGGTCATCGCCGTCGCGCTCGAACGCGAGCGCCGCCTGCTTTCCTGCCTGAGCAAGCCGGAACGCGAAACGCTGATCGCGCTGCTCTTGCGGGTACACGGCAATCTCGATGCCGTCAAAGGCGCGGGCGAGATCGACGACAGGGCTTGAACCGAGCGAGCCGGCCCGCGCGTTCATGCCGGCTGCCGTAGCGACAGGACGCGCGCACTGGCGCATCACGTCGTGACGATACGATTGACCTGACATCCGTTTCTCCCTGCACGGCCTGGCAATCTCGGTGCTCTTTGATCGGCCGCTTGTCGAAAGCAGGCTCTCACAAATTAGTTGCCTTGGCAACATCAAGAGCGGGGTTCAGCGGATGGGTTCCGCGAGCGGCCGCAAGCCGCTCGCGGAGACAAGATTACCGCTTGACCAGCGGGCAGTTACCTTCGCTCTCGGGACGAAACGCCTGATCTCCGGGAATGGTGGCGACGACCTTGAGGAGGTCCCATTTCGACGTGGACTCGTCGGGCTTCTTGACCTCGAGCAGATAGAGCGGATGAATCTTGCGTCCGTCGCTGCGGATCGTTCCCTTGCCGAACAGCGGATCGTCGGTCGGCATCGCCTTCATCGCCGCGACGACGGCCTTGCCGTCGGTGGCGCCGCCGACCTTGTCGACGGCTTTCAGGTAATGCAGCACGGACGCGTAGACGCCAGCCTGCATGTCGTTCGGATAATTCTTCTGCGGATGGCGTTCGGCGAAACGCTTGGCGAAGGCACGCGTGCCGTCGTTCAAATCCCAGTAGAACGGATTCATGATCTGCGCGCCTTGCGCGGCCTTCAGCCCCAGCGCCGGAATGCCGTTCATGCCGAGGATCAAGCCGACCGGCTTCTGCTTTTGCGTCAGCCCGAATTCGGCCGCCTGCTTGATCGAGGTGATGGTGTCGTCGCCGGCATTGGCCACGCCGACGATGTCGGCGCCCGAGGCCTGTGCCTGCAGCAGGAACGAGGCGTAGTCGGCGGTACCGAGCGGATGCCGCACGGCGCCGAGCACTTCGCCGCCGGATGCCTTGACGCCTTCCATCGCCTGCTTCTCCAAGTCATGGCCGAAGGCATAGTCGGCGGTGAGGAAGAACCATTTCTTGCCGCCCTGCGCGACCACCGCTTTGCCGAGGCCGCGCCCATAGTCATAGGTATCGTAGGTCCAGTGCACGGTATTCGGGGTACATTTCTCGCCGGTGAGAAGCGCGGTGCCGGCGCCCGAGCCGATGAAGACCTTGTTCTTCCGCTCGCTCATATTGGCGACCGCGAGCGCGATCGCCGAATTCGGCAGGTCGAAAATGGCGTCGATGCTTTCGGTGTCGTACCAACGCCGTGCGATGCCGACGCCGACATCGGTCTTGTTCTGATGATCCGCAGTGATGATCTCGACCACCTTGCCGGCGGCCTTGCCGCCATAATCTTCCACCGCCATCTGCGCCGCGATGACCGAGCCGATGCCCTGATAGGTCGAAAACACGCCCGACTGGTCGTTGAGCACGCCGATCCGGACGCGGTCCTGGGCTTGGACTTGCGCGGTGCCGACTATCAAGCCGCCAAGCGCGGCCACGAGCATTCCTGTACGAAAAAGCCGTCGCATGCGTTCCCTCCCCTCCTGAATGGAAAGGGCGAGCCTTCGCGGGGTCGCTTCTGATTAGTTATAATTTATAAGCATTTTGAGGATTGTCAATTCACGTGGCAGCGTGCGAGCTATTGCCATGAGCAGAATCGGCAAAATTTCGACAGGCAGGGGGAACGGCGCAGCGAAAGCGGCCGAGCCAAATGGGGAGCGGGAGCTCGATCTCTCTGCGCTGCGACAGACGCCTGGATTCATGATCCGGATCCTGCAATTGCAGAATTTCGAGGCGTTCTATCCGTATTTCGAATCGCTGAAGCTTTCGCCGCTCGAATACGCCATTCTCGTCGCGGTGCGCGACAACAAGGCGGTGACGCAGAGCGAGCTTGCCGGCGTGCTGAAAATGCAATTGCCCAATCTGGTGAAGATCCTGTCGCGGATGGAGGAGAGTGGCATTCTCCGGCGCAAGCGGTCGGCGCGAGACCGGCGAGCGGTCGAGCTCAGCCTTAGCGCGGCCGGCGAGCGGCGCGCCGAGGAGGCCAGCCGCCTCGGCGAGCGCTTCAATGCGCAGACGCTTTCCGCGCTGACCAAATCCGAGCAGGCCGCATTCCTGCAGATGCTGGCGAGGCTGGTCGAAGCGCACAAGAACGGGATTTGAGCCGCGAATGCGCCTCAGCCCGCGCAGCCGATCCATTCGGCTGACGCGTCGTCGTCCAGCGTTGCCACCGCGCCCGCGCGCCGTGTCAGCACCGCGCGCTGGTTGATGTAGCCCTTGTCGGTGATCTCGCCGCCGTCAACCGAGGCCGGCTCGGCGAGCAGCAGCGCCCGCGTGGCGTGACCGGACGAGTTGCCGCTCTGCGCCTTTAGTTTCGCAAGGCCTTGCGCGATGGCGCGACGAACCCTGTCGTGACCGATCACCTCTTTCACATCGGCATTGTCCGATAACCCGGCATGGGCCCGGCAGGCCGCGATGTTCGGGAATAGCAAAAAGCGAACCTCGTCGCCGCCATGGCCCGTCACGACAATGTCCTGCGCCAGCGGCGCCAGCGCCGCAATGCCGGCGACGCGCAAGGTGCCGACGCTGACCCAGGTGCCGGAATTGAGCTTGAAATCTTCGGCGACGCGCCCGTCAAAGAACAGTCCGAGTTCGGGGTGCGCCGGATCGGCGAAGGTGACGGCATCGCCGATCCGATAGAAGCCTTCGGCATCGAAGGCTTGCGCGGTCAGATCCGGTGCCTTCCAGTAGCCGGGCGTGACGTTGGGGCCGCGCACGCGTACCTCGAGCTTGTCACCTGACGGCACCAGCTTCAGTTCGGTGCCCGGGATCGGCACGCCGATATTGCCGGAGCGTTTTGCGAGGAAATGGCAGTCGGTCGCCAGCGGCGACGTTTCCGTCGAACCCCAGGCCGACACCATCGGCAGCGCTCGGCCGGTTGTCTTGATGGAGAGCTCTTCCAGCGCATCCCAAAGATTTTGCGGCAGCGCCGCGCCGGCATAGAAGGCGAACTTCACCTCGCTGAAAAACTTCTGCCGCAGCTCGTCATCGCTGCGCAGCGCCGATATCAGCATGTCAAAACCGCGCGGAACGTTGAAATAGACCGTCGGCATCACGCTGCGAAGATTGGCCAGCGAGGTCGCAAACAGCCCGGGCGCCGGCTTGCCGCCGTCGACATAGAGCGAGCCGCCGTTGCGAAGCACCAGATTGAAATTGTGGTTGGCACCGAAGGTGTGACTCCAGGGCAGCCAGTCGAGGATTACCAGCTGGTCGCCGATGTCTTCGAGGAAGGTCCAGATCTGCGCCTTGGCCTGCTGGCTCGAGGTCAGCATGCGCTGGGTGTTGATGACGGCCTTTGGCGTGCCGGTCGAGCCCGAGGTGAACAGGAATTTTGCGATGGTGTCGGACGTGATCGCGGCGAATGCCGTTTCGACGTCGGGCGTTTCCGGCGTCGCCGCAATGGCGCGGAACGAGATCGCATCAGCATCGTCGGCATTGCCGCTGACGATGGCGGCCGTATGCAGCGGCTTGATCGCGGCGAGCGCCGCGGCAAACGGCTTGGTGGCGGACACATAGATCGCGCCAGGCCCGAGCAGCGTGACCATGCTCTTGAGCTTGTCAAAATCTTTCGACATCAGCGAATAGGCCGGCGAGATCGCAGCCGACGGCACGCCGACATGCTGGGCCGCGAGCGCAAACAGCGCGTGCTCGACGCTGTTGTCGGAGAGGATCACCAGCGGACGCTCGGCGCTCAGACCCTGTGCGAGGATCCACGAGGCCGCGCCGCGCACCTGCTTCAGCGCATCCTTGTAGGTGACCATCGTCCACGGCGCATCGATGCCGGCACGGTCGGCAAGGAAGATCCGGTCCGGCGCCTGCCGCGCCCAATGCTCCAGCCAGTCGCCGATGCAACGCGCATACGGCTTAAGCGGCGTCGTCGTCCGCACCAGAATGCTTCCGTCGGCGCGGCGATCGGCGACGATCGCGGGTGTTGCGAACAGGCTGCTGGAATTGTCACCGCTGGTGGCGGCGGTGGCCATGAACTTCCTCCTGTCCCGGCTGGTGCGGGATGCCGGATCATACCGGCGTGCGGCTCGACGGCGGCGCTTGCCGCTAATGTTGAGCACAACAATTGTTGTCGTCAACAACAATCTTTCGCTTGAGTGCGCGACGCGCTAAAAGGGAAGACGATGACGGGGAACGCACAGCTATCCAAAGCGACGAAATCACGGACCGACGCACGGCCGCCTCGCGGTCGCAAGCGATCCGCCAATAGCGGCGCAGGCCAGCACGCCCTCGACGACGAGATCGGCCTCGACGCGCTGGCCGGCCACGCCGGCTATGCGGTGCGGCGTTTCCAAATCTGGATTTTTCAGGACTTCATCCGCACGCTATCGGCGGTCGACATCCGCCCGACGCAGTATTCCGTCATGACGGTGATCGGCGCCAATCCGGGCTTAAGCCAGATGGCGGTCGCCAAACGGCTCGGCATCGAGCGCGCCAGGCTGGTGCACCTGCTCGACAGTCTCGAGCAGCGCGACCTCGTCAGCCGGATCAAGTCCGCCACTGACCGGCGCTCCCATGCCCTGCACCTGACCGCGCGCGGCCGAACGGCCTTGGCGCAGTTCAAGCGGCTCGCGGCTGAACATGAGCGCCATGTGGCGGAGAAGATCGGCAAGGGAAACCGGGAGAAACTGCTGCAGATCCTTGCCGCCTTCACCTGAATGAGATGCCGCCTCGCCCGAGGCGCTTCCGCCTAAACTTTGTGCACATGCCCGGCCGCAACAGGCCACCCGGGCGCACGCAATTGGACCGCAAACAACTGAAATAGCGTCGCTATTGCCAAATGGCGGCCTGACTTCATCATTGTACACAATGGCACATCGCTTGCTTCTTCCGCGGTAACCTTTTGCTCGCTGGAGTTTTTTGCTCGCCATGGGGTCCGACGCGCCTGAAACCGTTGCCGCCATCGTCGCCGCGCATCGCGCCGACGCCGTGACCCCGGCGCAAACCGTCGCCCGCTCCTACCAGCGCATCCGCGCCCACAACGATCCCGCCATCTTCATCAGCCTGCGCGACGAGAAGGATGCGCTCGCCGAAGCCGAAGCGCTGGCGAGCAAGGATGCTGCGGCACTGCCGCTGTTCGGCGTCCCGGTGGCGGTCAAGGACAATATCGATGCGGTGGGCTTGGCGACCACGGCGGCCTGCCCGGCCTTTTCCTATTCGCCCGCGCAGGACTCGACCGCAGTCGCAAGACTGCGCGCAGCCGGCGCCATCATCATCGGCAAGACCAATCTCGATCAGTTCGCGACCGGCCTCGTCGGCGTCCGCTCGCCCTATGGCATTCCCGTCAATCCAGTCCGCGCCGATCTCGTTCCGGGCGGATCGAGTTCGGGGTCAGCGGTTGCGGTTTCCGCTGGCCTCGTGCCACTCGCGCTCGGCACCGACACCGCCGGCAGCGGCCGCGTGCCGGCGATGCTGAACAACATCGTCGGGCTGAAGCCGAGCCTCGGGCTGATCTCCAACGCCGGTCTGGTGCCGGCATGCCGGACGCTGGACTGCATTTCCGTGTTCTCGCTCACCGTCGACGACGCGATGACCGCGCTGGCGGCGATGGCAGGACCCGACGGCGCCGATCCGTTTTCGCGCGACCGGCCGCTGGGCACGATGTCCGCGTTTCCGGAAAAACTCCGGCTCGGCGTGCCGCGCAACGGCCAATTGATCTTCTTCGGCGACGCGGCTTCCGAGAAAGCCTATGGCGAGGCGCTTCAGCGCTGGACGCAGCTCGGCGCCACGCTGGTCGAATTTGATCTCGAACCGTTTTATGAAACCGCGCGGCTGCTCTACGAGGGGCCCTGGGTCGCCGAACGCTACCTCGTCATTCGTGACCTCCTCGCGTCCGTGCCGGATTCGATCCATCCGGTGACGCGCGAGATTACGGCCGCCGGCGCGCGGCTGACCGCCGCCGACGCCTTCGCCGCGCTTTATCGCCTGCAGGCGCTGCGCCGCACCGCCGAGCGCACCTTCACCGATTTCGACGCGGTGGTACTGCCGACGGCGCCGACCGTCTATTCGACCGCGCAGGTGCTGGCCAATCCGATCGAGCTCAACAGCCGGCTCGGCATCTACACCAATTTTGTGAATTTGCTCGATCTTTGCGGCCTCGCGCTGCCGGCCGCGATGCGGCCAGACGGAATTCCGTTCGGGATCACATTGCTAGCGCCCGCGGGGCATGATGCAAAGCTCGCCAGCATCGGGCGGGTCTTTCACGCCGATACAAAACTGGCGATGGGAGCCAAGCGTGTGATGCAGCCACCGCTCGCTGCATTGCCGGCAGTGGCGGCTGGCGACGAGATCACGCTCGCCGTGGTCGGCGCGCACCTCTCCGGCATGGCACTCAACGGCGAACTGCAGGCGCTCGGCGCACGCCTGCTCGAGACCACCGCGACTGCGCCGGACTACAAGCTCTACGCACTCGATACCACGCCGCCGAAGCCCGGCATGCTGCGCGTGGACGCGGGCGCGGGAAGCTCGATCGAGCTGGAGCTATGGGCGTTGTCGGCGGCGGCCTTCGGCAAATTCGTCGCCGCGATCCCGCCGCCGCTCGGCATCGGCACGGTGCGGCTGGCCGATGGAAGAGGCGTGAAGGGTTTTGTCGTCGAGGCCGCCGCGGTCGACGGGGCGCGCGATATCTCCGCATTCGGCGGCTGGCGCGCGTTCATGGCGGAGAGGGCGGCGGTGTAGCCGTCATTGCGAGCGAAGCGAAGCAATCCATCCCTCCACGCGCGCGGACCGATGGATCGCTTCGTCGCTTCGCTTCTCGCAACGACAGATACTTACACCGACACCGCGTAGAGCTCGTACTCTCCGCGCACCAGCTCGATATGGGCACGCATCGCAGCCGCGGCTCCGGCCTTGTCCCCCCGCATGATCGCGACGACCACGCGGTCGTGCTCGGCGTGCGATTTCGCCAGACGCCCGAGGTTGCGAAACTGGGCGCGGCGGAATGGCTGCACCCGCACCCGCGTCGCCAACGTCATCTCGGCGATGTAGCCGTTCTGCGACCCGGCATAGATCGCGTTGTGGAAGCGCTCGTTGACCTCGTGAAACCGTTCGGGATTGCCGGCATGGCTGAGCACCCGCAATTCCTCGTGGATCGCTTCCAGCTTCTGGCGATCCGCAGGCGACATCCGCTCGGCAGCGAGGCCCGCGCACAGCGCTTCGAGCTCCGCCATCGCCTCGAACATCTCGGTCAGTCGATCGAGCGAGGGCCGCGCCACCACAGCGCCGCGATGGGCGCGAGCTTCGATCAGGCCACTGGCCACCAGTTGCCGCAACGCCTCGCGCACCGGGGTGCGCGAGACGGAGAAGCGGCGCGCGATGTCGGTCTCGTCGAGCGGCGATCCCGGCGGCAACACGCCGCGCACGATCTCGTCGGCAAGCTGCAATCTCAGTTCTTCGGCGCGCGTGACCTTGTCGCGTTGCGACGACGGCCGGTCGACACGGCGAACCGTGGTTTGCGGCAAATCCTCCAGGCTCATGTCTTTTGATCCGCTTGCTTGGAAGATTCTGACACGTCGATGACGCTGACATGGGCGGCGACGATCTTCCAACCTTCCGGAAACCGGACCCAAGTCTGCATCTGCCGCCCTACCCTGCCCGGCGCATTGTCGCGATAGAACAGCGTCGACGCGACGGCGGTGTCCCGGCCATAGGTCGTGATCACCGTCTTGTCAGTTCGCCGCATCAGCCCGACCGGCGAGCGCGCGGCGCGAAACGCCATGATGGCCTCATAGCCGTAGAGATTTTCGGCAATGCCATAGCGCAGCGTGCGCGGATCGTTACGGAACAATTCATCCAGCACCGCGACATCATTCGCCACCAGCGCCCTCTCGTAGCGTTCGAACTGCGCCGTGACTTCGGCGAGCACGTCGGGAAGGTCGATCTCCATCGTCACAGCCCTCTCGGCGTCGGCGCAGCGGCGACGCCCATTCTTTCCAGCGCATGCGCCACCCGCAGCGCGATATCTTCCCGCCACGGCGCGGCAATGATCTGCACGCCGATCGGCATCGGCTGCAGCGGCACCGGCACCGCCACGACCGGCAGGCCGATGAACGAAATCGGCTGGGTGTGGATGCCGATATTGGCGCGCACCGGCAGTTCGACGCCATCGAGCACGAAGTTGACCTGACCCAGTTTCGGCGCGATGCAGGGCGTGGCGGGCGCGATGATAACGTCGACCGACTTGAACAGCTCCAGCACCTGCGCGCGATACCAGCGGCGGAATTTTTGCGCGCGGTCGACCAGCGGCGCCGGCACCATGGCGCCGGCGATCAGGCGGTCACGGACTGCGGGATCGAAATCATTCGGCTGCTTGCGCAAGCGATCGAGATGCAGCGAGGCGCCCTCGGTGGTCGTGATTACGTAAGCCGCCGCGCGGGCGCGCGCGGCTTCGGGAAGTTCGACCGTCATCGTGGCATCGAGCGCTTTCGCAATGCGCGACACCGCCTCGAGCGCTTCGGGAAAGACGTTCTTTTGGAAATAGCCGCCGGCGACCGCGGCCCGCAAACCGTCCGCGCCGTTCGCCAGCAGCGACGTGACCGGCTCGACCGGCCGCGTCGTGCACGCCGCATCGTCCGCATCTTGCCCCTGCATCGCGTCATAGGCCAGCGCGAGGTCGCCGACATTGCGCGCCAGCGGACCGAGATGATCGAGGCCAGCGACAAAGGGAAAGGTTCGCGCCCGCGACAGCCGGCCGTAGGTCGGCTTCAGGCCGAAGACGCCGCAGAACGACGACGGCACCCGGATCGATCCATTGGTGTCCGAGCCCAGCGCGATTGGAACCAGCGCGCCGCCGACCGCGCTGCCGGAGCCGCCGGAGGAGCCGCCGCTCATCCGCGAGGGATCGTGCGGATTGCGCGACGGACCATCATGCACATTCTCGCCGGTGAAATCATAAGCGTACTCGCCCATATTGAGCGCGCCGACCAGGACGGCACCGGCCGCCTCCATCCGCTCGATCAGCGTGGCGTCGCGTGACGAGGGGGCAAGATCGCGGTTGATCTTCGACCCGGCGCGGGTGGCGAGGCCCTTTACGTCGAACAGATTCTTGACCGCAAACGGCACACCGGCGAGCGGACCGACCTTTTCGCCGGCGGCGATTTTGGCATCGATCGCTTTGGCTGTGGCGCGGGCGCGATCCGCAGTGACGTCGGTAAAGGAATTCAGCACGCGATCATGTTTGGCGATCCGCGCCAGCGCGGCCTCGGCCGCATCGAGCGCGGAAAGCTTACGATCGGTTACGGCTTGCGCGATCTGTTGGGCCGAAAGCCCGTCGGTGTTTGCGCTCATGACATTCTCAGGCGGTGTAGACGCTGGCCGGCTCGGTTTCATCCGGGAGCGGGAATTCATCGACCAGCCGCGCCAATCTCAGCGACACGTCGAGGTTGGCCCGTACTGCGGGACGCCAGGCTTCCTCGACAGACAGCGCCAGCGCTTTCGATACAGCATCGATGTAATTATCAAGATGATCGGCAGCCATTTCGCTCCACCTTCTCTTCCTTGTCATCGCCCGACCTGACCGGGCAATCCAGTAAACACCGCCATCGGTGAGTACTGGATGTCCCGCTTTCGCAGGGCAACAGCTAAACCGGCAACGGCGGATGCGGGATCGCCGTCAGCAATTCCTTTGTATAGCCGTCCTGGGGATCGCCAAGCACGCGCTCCGACGAGCCGTGCTCGACGATTCGGCCCGCACGCATCACGATGACACGATCGCATAGCAAACGCACCACATTCAGATCATGCGACACGAACAAATAGCTCATGCCCATCGACGCTTTCAGATCCTGCAGCAGGTTGAGCACGATGGCCTGCACGGATACGTCGAGCGCCGCCGTCGGCTCATCGAGGATCACGAGTTTTGGATGCAGCGCGATCGCGCGCGCGATGCCGACGCGGGCCTTCTGGCCGCCGGATAGTTGGTGCGGGAAACGATCGAGCAAATTGACCGGCAGACCGACCAGCCCGGCAAGTTCCTCGCATCGCGCGCGCAGCGCGTCGCGCCCCCTGATGTTGCCTAGCTGCATGATCGGATCCGCAATGGCGCGCGCGGCGGTGAAGCGCGGGTTGAGGCTGTCGGTCGGATCCTGGAACACCATCTGGATGCTCTTGCGCTGCGGCAGCCGCGCAAAGGCCTGCGGCAGGATGGCGCCAATCTCCTCGCCGTCAAACGCGATGCGGCCGGAGCTCTGGTCCAGCAGTCGCATCACCATCATCGAGGTCGTCGATTTGCCGCAGCCGGATTCGCCGACCAGGCCGACGCTCTCGCCATGGCCAACCGTGAAGCTGATGCCGTCGACGGCGCGGAACACTTCCGCCTCCACCGGCGGCTTGCGTGAGAACAGTTTTGACAGCAGCGCGCCCGCGCCCTGGCGCGGATATTCCTTGACCAGCTTTTCGACGAGGAGGAGCGGTTTCTGCTTCCTCTCCCCGCCTGCGGGGAGAGGGTCGGGGTGAGGGGCTGTTTCAGCGAGCGCAGTCTGCGGAGAGTCCCCCTCACCCGCCGCACTGCGCGCGTCGGCCTCTCCCCGCAGGCGGGGAGAGGCTGAAGAAAGCGCAACCTCCTCCTCCGGAAGCAGATCCCGCAACGACACGCCAATCCGCGGCGTCGCGCGCATCAGCTTCCGCGTATAGGGGTGCTCGGGCCTGGCAAAGATATCAGCGGACTTCGCTGTCTCCACCACGCGGCCCTTCTCCATCACCACCACGCGATCGCAATAGGCGGCGGCGAGGCCGAGATCATGCGTGATCAGGATCGTCGACATGTGCCGGCGCTTGGTCAGCTCGACGATCAGATCCATCACCGCCTTCTGCGTGGTAACGTCGAGGCCGGTAGTCGGCTCGTCCGCGATCAGGAGCTGCGGATTGCAGGCCAACGCCAGCGCGATGACGACGCGCTGGCACATGCCGCCGGAGAGTTCGAACGGATAGGCGTGATAGCGCTCGCGGGGACGGGCGATCTTGACCTGCTCCAGCGCCTCGATCGCCTTTTCGCCGCGGTCGCTGGCGGCGCTCTGCACATGCTGGCGCAGCACGTCCTCGATCTGGTCGCCGACCTTTCGGATCGGGTTCAGTGCCGCGCGCGGGTTCTGGAAGATCATCGAGATTTCGCGGCCGCGCAAATCGCGCATCTCGTTCTCGCTTGCCGCCTTGACGTCGATGCCGGAAAACATCACCGAACCCTCGGCGATCCGCCCCGCCCGGTCGAGGATCCGCATCACGGCATAGGAGGTCACCGACTTGCCGGAGCCGGACTCGCCGACGATGCCGAGCGTCTCGCCCTTGGCCACCGAGATATTGACGTGCTGCACCGCCTTGACGATGCCGCGCCGGGTGGTGAATTCGATGGTGAGGTCGTGGACGTCGAGCAGAGGCTGCGCCGTCATGGCGACCTCCGCCAAAATCTCGAAAACAACCCCATGCAAAGTAGAACGGTCAGCACTCCTGTCGCATTTCCTCCTCCGATGCGGGGGCTGAGACGAGCAAGGCTTGAATCAGCCATCACGTCCTCCGCTGCGGATCGACGATGTCGCGCAAGCCGTCGCCGAGCAGGTTGAAGCAGAACACCGCGATCATCAGCGCAAGACCCGGGAACAGCGCGATCCACCATTCGCCAGAAACCATGAAGGTGGCGCCTTCCGCGACCATGATGCCCCATTCCGCCGTCGGCGGCCGCACGCCGAGCCCGATGAAGGAAAGGCCGGCGGCGTTGAGGATCGCGTAGCCCATGGTCAGCGACATCTGCACAATCATGATCGGCATGATGTTGGGCAGGATATGCACCAGCAGAATGCGCGCTTCGCCATTGCCGGACAGCCGTGCCGCCTGCACGAAACCGGCGTTGCGGCGGACATTGGCTTCGGCGCGGGCGACACGCGCATAAAGCGGGAAGTTCACGATCGCGGTTGCGATAATGATGTTCTGCACGGTATTGCCGAGCGCGGCGACGATGCCCATCGCCAGCACGAACAACGGGAAAGCCATGATGGTGTCGGCGATGCGTCCGACGATGCGGTCGGTCCAGCCGCCGAAATAGCCGGCAGCGATGCCGGCAAGCCCGCCCATCAGGAACACCAGCGCCACGGAGGCGACCGCGATGAAGGTGTCCAGCCTTGTGGCCACGATGACGCGGCTGAAGATATCGCGGCCCAATTGATCGGTGCCGAACCAGTGCGCCGCAGACGGCGGCTTCAGCGCCGCCGCGGTGTCGCTGGCGAGCGGATCGTAGGGTACGATGTAAGGGCCGAAGATCGCGGCGAACAGAATGATGATCAGAAGGCCGAAGGCAAAGGCCGTGACGCGGTTCTCGCCGAGCACGTATCTGACGTGCTCGAATGTCGCTGATAGCCCTGAGGCACGCCCGGGCGCAGCGGGTTCAACGGCAGGCGCAACGCTACTCATGTTCCAACCTCACCCTTCAAGCCGCACGCGCGGATCGATCACGCCGTAGAGAATGTCGATGAACAGATTGAGCAGCACGTACATGACCGCCATGGTCAGCACGAAACCCTGCACCGGCGCGAAGTCCGACGAGATCAGCGCTTCCACCGCGTAAGATCCTATCCCGGGCCAGGCGAAGACTTTTTCGACCAGCACGTTGGCGCCCAGGAGAAACGAGAACACCATGCTGAGCGTGGTGATGACCGGCAGCATCGCATTGCGGAATGCATAGGTGACGATCACCGTCGACGGCGAAAGCCCGCTGGCGCGCGCGGTGCGCACGAAGTCGGACGCCAGCACCGCGAGCATCGAGGCCCGCGTCATGCGCGCGATCGGCGCCAGCGAGAAGATCGCGAGCGTCGCCGCCGGCAGGATCAACTGGCTCAATGCGGAACGAAACGTCTCGAAATCACGCGCGATCAGCGCATCGATCAAATAGAGGCCGCTCACGTGCGCTGGCGCGCTGTAGAACACGTCGAGCCGGCCGAGCGGCGCCGGCGACCAGCCGAGCCTGAAATAGAAAACATAGACCAGCACCAGGCCAGTGAAGAACACCGGCAACGACACGCCGGCCGTCGTGGTGACCCGGCAGAGATGGTCGATCCAGGAGCCCGGCCGCGTCGCCGCCAGCACGCCGAGCGGGATTGCGATTGTGATCGAGACGATCAGGCCGAGCAGCGTCAGCTCGGCAGATGCCGGCAGGCGGTTGCGGATTTCGGTCGCGACCGGCTGGCCCGTCGTCAACGACGTGCCGAAATCGCCATGCGCGAGATCATTGGTGTAGCGGAAGAACTGCTCGATCAGCGGCTTGTCGAAGCCGAGTTTCTTGCGGATCTGCTCGATCGCCTCTTTGCTCGCCGCAGGCCCCGCAAAATAGGCGGCGGGATCGCCGGGCAGCGCGCGGGTCAGAAGGAAGGTGACGATCACAACCCCGATCAGCGAGGGAATCGCAAACATCAGCCGCTTGCCGATCATGGTCAGCATGGGCAGCGCTCTACGCTTCGCTTGGCGCACGCGAATAGCGAATAGCGAATGGCGAATAATCGGAAACTATCGTCCTTTCCCATTCACTACTCCCTATTCGCTACTCGCCATTCGCCAACTCACGCCTTCACCAGCGCGCGGTAATCGAGCCTGCGGTGGAACCAGTACTGATAGCCCGACACGTTCTTCTGCATCGCGACGTTGACGTAGGGCTGATAGAGCGGGATGCGCGGTATGTCCTTGAAGGCGAGGTCGACGAAGCCCTTTACGTCGGCGTCGTACTTGGCTGTATTGCCGACCGCGGCAGCGTCGACAGCGCCGGCGATGAACTCGTCCATCGCCTTCGACTGGTAACTCATGGTGTTGAAGATCGAGTTCTTGCCGTCGTAGCACCAGATGAAGAAATACTCGGGATAGTCCAGCCAGCCGGAGAACACATTGGTGTAGAGCGGCAGCACCTTCTTGTTCAGCTCGGTGCGCCAGTTGGCGCCGGGGATCTTGTTGATGGTGGTCTTGATGCCGATCTGCGCGAGAGACTCCTGCACCAGCACGCAGAGCGGTTCGTTGACGCCGGCAAAGCCGAGGTCGAACGACAGCGTGGTCTCGAAACCGTTGGGATAGCCGGCCTCCGCCAGCAATGCCTTGGCGCGGGCGATGTCGGTGAAATATTTGGTCGGCTGCGGCCACGCCACCTCGGTCGCCTTGTCGGCAGCGGCGCCGAACATCGGCTTGGCCAGACCGAACAGCACCGCATCCATGATCTTCTGATAGGGGATCGCGCAGGCGACGGCCTCGCGGACCTTGACGTTGTCGAACGGCGCGATCTTGACGTTCATGCCGATATACTGGACGCCGTTGGAATACGGCACCGAGACGATGTTGAGCTTGACGTTGTCCTTCAGCTCGACGAAATCCTTGTTCGGCAGATCGTAGGAGATGTCGGCATCGCCGCGCTCCAGCAGTGCGCGCCGGTTGCCGGCCTGCGGCACCATGCGCCAGACCACGCGCTTGACTTTCGGCAAGGGACCGCCGACCCAGGCGTCGTTGCGCTCCATGACGACTTCGGTGCCGGCCGTCCACTTCACCACCTTGTAGGCGCCGGAGCCCGCGGTCTGCTGCTTGGTGTATTCGAGGCCCCAGGGGTCCTTCTCGGTGGCGTTCTTCTTCACCAGCTCGGAATTGACTACGCAGGGCACGATGACCGCGAGATCGGGGATGGTGAGGCGATCCTTCTTGGCGAAATCGATCCGCACCGTGTTGTCGTCGACAACGACGAACTGCTCGGTCTTGGTTAGGGAGCCCGCGCCCATCTGGAAGGTCGGGAAACCGCCGACGCTGACGGCACGATCGAGCGACCACTTGACGTCCTTGGCGGTAACAGGCGCGCCGTCGTGGAATTTGGCATTCTTCTTCAGCTTGAAGGTGACCGACATGTCGCCGACATTCATGTCCTCGGCTAGTTCGGGCTTGAATTTGTCGCGGTCGTAATAGGGCACGCCGCCGGGGCCGCTCTTCATCTCGTGGCTGATCAGGCGATCGTAGCAATTCCACGACACCTCGTAGCCGGGCACGTTGGTGCCGACGCCGTGAATGTCGAGATTGTTGGGGCCGCTTTCGGAGACGATCAACAGCGTCTCCGACCGCGCGTCCGCCTTGGCGGCGGACCAGATCGCCGGTGCCGGCGTCAGTGCGCCGGCGGCCGCCAGCCCCGACACGGATTTGAGGAAGTCGCGACGTTTCATGGGATGATGCTCCAACGCCTGGGGAAACGGCCTTGGAACTGGAATCGCAAGGTTTGTGCCAACCCTTAAGAAAGGGTTGCTGCCGCCCGAACCGCCTGATTCTGCAGACAAATATCTCGAACCTCTCCCGTGCCGCGAGGTGCGACATCCTGGCGGATTGCATACAAAGCGGCAGATTTGCCCATTTTACATGCAGATACTTGAGCGCTCCGTTGCTGGGCGGTTCCTCAGATCGGCCAGAGCAGATCCTGCAATTCATGGAGGTCGGCGGCCTTCTGTTGCCAACCCTCGACACCAATTTGCCTGGTCGGGTCGCCGAAGCGATGCAGCAGCATCAGCGCCATCAGCCGCCGCTTCAGGTCGGGCGTGATATCCGCGGCGGAGTAGCCAAAGCCCTCGAACAGGCTCCGCACCCGGCGCGGCATGCCGGCGGCCATCAAGGCGCTCGGACCCAACAGGTCGTATTCGCCCCTGCCCGTCATCACGTCGCCGAAGTCGATCAATCCCGCGAGCCGCCAACCCGAGCCGCCCCGGCGCAGCAAGAAATTTTCGGGGATGTACTCGCCGGTCAGGATCACCGGCGGCCCATCCAGCGCAACCAGGGTGGCCGCATCGCGCAGGAGTTCGTCCAGCCCATCGAGAAATTTCTGCGGCAATCCGAGACGCGTATGCCGGGCACGACACCCCTCGATCTGTCCACGCATGAAGACGTCCCAGCCCGGCTCGACGTCTGCGAGCGGTCCGACGGGTGCGCGCTGCACTTCCGCGATGGTCTCGCCGATTTCGACGAGCACGCGCTCCTTGTCCCGTTCCGGCAAGGACGGCCAGGCATCCGCGCCCAACGTACCCGACAGCCGCGTGATGACGAGATATGGCCATCCGTCGCGCTCGCCTTCGACGACGATTTCGGGGATCGCGAGACGAAGCCGGCCATGAAGCTGCGCGAGCGTGCTGCGTTCCGAGGCGAATTGGCCGCGAAGAAACGGCGGGAAGATTTTTAGGATCAGTTCTTCGTCGAGAGCGAGGACGAGATTGGTGCCGGTAGAGAACACGTGCGGCGCTGTGCACGCCAGGCCATGGCCACGAGCGATGTCGCGCGCGATCGGCAGCCATTGTGAGGGGGCCGCACGAAAGGGGCGGAAGGCCTCGTAGTCGGCGAAGGCGGGAAGTGATGCGGTCATGCGGACGCCAACTTTGTTTGCCGTCATTGCGAGCAAAGCGAAATGGAAACGCCGTCATTCCGGGGCGATGCAAAGCATCGAACCCGGAATCTCGAGATTCCGGGTCTGGTGCTAACGCACCATCCCGGAATGACGGCGCTTCCGTTGTCACTTCGCTCCCAGCAATGACGACAGTTCGCTGCCGCTCGCAATGACGGCGGTGAGGTTATCTATCCGGGTTGGCCCGCTCGAACTGGCGCAGCAGGCGGTTGCCGCGATCGACGGCGAGGTCGAGGGCTGCCTGCGCGGTCTGCTTGCCGCGGAAAACCTGCTCGAGTTCTTCATCGATCACGCTGCGGATCAGAACAAAAGAGCCAAGCCGGATTCCCTTCGAGTTCTCGGTCGGCGGCTTCAACGTTATCTGCTCGATTCCGATCGCCGCACCCGGGTTGCGGTCGTAGAAGCCCTGCGCGCGGGTGAGGTCGAAGGCAGCGCGGGTGATCGGCAGATAGCCGGTGTGCTGATGCCAGGCCGCCTGAATTTCCGGCTTCGAAAGATAGGCGAAGAAGCGCGCGACGCCGGTGTATTCGGCACTCGGGCGGTCGCGCAGCACCCATAGGGTGGCGCCGCCGATGATCGAGTTTTGCGGAGCGCCGGCGATTTCGGGCCGGTATGGCATCAATCCGTAACCGACCTCGAATTTGGAATTGGCCTTGATGTCGGCGCGCGTTCCGGACGAGCCGATGAAGATGGCGCATTCGCCCTTCTGAAAGCGCGGCTCGGCCGATTGCCCGCGGCCGCTGTAATCGAAAATTTTGGTCGCCTGCCATTCCGCGAGTTGCGCGATGTGCTGCACCACCTGCGGATTGTTGAAGGTCAGCTCGGCGTCGAGCCCACCAAAGCCATTGGCGCGGCTTGCCAGCGGCAGATTGTGGAATGCGGAAAAATTCTCGATGAGGATCCAGGAGGGCCAGGATGTGGTGAGCCCGCACGGCGAGCCGGCCGCGCGCAGGCGCTTCGCCGCCGCGCCGACCTCGGCCCAGGTCTTCGGCGCCGCTTCGGGATCGAGGCCCGCGGCGCGGAACAGATCCTTGTTGTAGTAGAGGATCGGCGTCGAGACGTTGAAGGGGAACGAGAGCATGTTGCCGTCGACGTCTGAATAGTAGCCGGTCACAGCCGGCAGATACGCCTCCGGCAAGAACGCTTCCGACTGGTCGCGCATCAATTCATAGACCGGATAGATCGCGCCCTTTGCCGCCATCATGGTCGCGGTCGCGACCTCGTTGACCTGAACGATCGCGGGCTGGCTTCGTGAACGAAACGCGAAGATCGCCGCCGTCACCGTCTCGGTGTAGTTGCCCTTGTAGGTCGGCACGATCCGGTAGTCGGATTGCGACGCATTGAAATCGGCCGCCAGCTTTTCGAGCTGCTTGCCGAGCTCTCCCGACATTGCATGCCACCAATTGATCTCGGTGGCGGCCTGCGCCGGAGACGCCAGCGCCGTGGCCATGAGCGCTGCGAATTGCAAGAATCTCAAGGCCCATTTCACCGGTGATTATCCTGCTCTACTGCGCCGGCGATCTATCTGCCCGCTGCGCCCTCATAAATCCCCGCGGCCGTGGTTGCAATCCGCCCGCCGTCGCCGCAATGCACAATCAAAGATTGCTGCGGGATTGCCGGGATTACCTCCGGCAGGCCGGCTGCCGGCCAAGCCGGCCAATAGCCAAGCATCGGTAAATTCTGCTAAAAATGCGTTGAACCTTTTCTCCCCGACGCAGACTCCATCTCTAAGGGGATTTGTCGCCTGTGTATCGCCGCGCCGACCTTTGGCGGACCTTCGTGCTTGTTGTTGCGCTGTTGCTCACGGCGATCTCAACGGGCGCTTTTGTACGCGAGTCCCGCCGGTTCGGCGCGGAAACGGCGCTCGAACAGATCAGGACCGGAACAACCGACCCCGACCGTACCAACGTTGCATTGATCGGGACGATGACGCCGGTATTGATCCGGCGCCATCTCAGGACGGAGCGAACTTGACTGCCGCACCGCAACAGCAGCGAACCGCGGAACGGCCGGCGAGCTTCGCCGCGCGCGGCCGCTTTCGCGTGGTCCAATGGCTGCGCGCGGTGCCGATACGCTGGCGCATTCTGTCGATCGCCGGATTGAACTCCGCCGTCGTTGTAGTGCTCGCCCTGTTGATCTGGAACGGCTCGAAGGTGCTGGGCTCGGCCTGGGACGACGTCCGGCAGGTCCGGGAGTCCGACAAGATCCTGGCCCATCTCGAAAGCGAGACCAGCCGGCTGCAGAACCTGATCCACCGCTACATCAACCAGCCAAGCCCGGAGCTGTTCGCCGAGATCCTGCTGTTGCGCGAGGCCGTGCTCGGCACGTTGACCACGCGCGCCGCGAACGACCCGATCCTCTCGGACTCGGTGGAGCGGCTCGAACAGGTCACCGACCGTTTCCTCAACGGCTTTGGCGAATTGCGCGCCGCGCAGACCACCATCACCAAGACCTATGAACAGCAGGTGCTGGGGCCGGCCAGGGAAATGGCCGGGCTGTACTCGATCATCGAGGGCGCCACCGGACATCGCGACGCGCAGATCTGGCCGGCGCTCGGGAGATCCCGCGAAGCGTTTACCGCGATGCTGGTCGCGGCCAATGCCTATTATCTATCGCCCGCCTCGACCACGGCCGAGGACGCCCGCAGGAACACCGAAACGATCGAGAAGACCATCCCCGTGATGGCCGAGCTCGCCGACAATGACCTGCAGCGCATGGCACTGACGCGGCTCAAGGCGCGGACCGTGGCGCTGCGCGAGGGCATGGCGAAACTGACCGAGCAACTCGCTGTCAGGACCGAGCTCTTGCGCAACACCATCGATGCCAGCCAGGCCGAGGCCATCGCCGTCATCGACGAGCTATCGGTCAAGATGCGCCAGCGCGAACAGAAGGCACAGGAGACGTTCGACAAGACGCTGTCCGCCATCTCGCGCCGGGTGCTCTCGATCGCCGTGATGTTCCTTGGCATCATCCTGTCCGCCGGCGTCCTGATCGCGCTCTCGATCCGGCTGCCGCTGCAGCAAATTCTCGCGGCGATGCATGCGATCACGTCGGGCAATTACGATCGGCGCGTGCAGGGCACCACGGCGAGAGACGAGGTCGGCGCCATGGCGCGCGCGGTGGATGTGTTCCGCGAGAACGCCATCGCCAAGCGCAAGACCGAGGACGAGCTGCGCGCCGCCAAGGAAAGAGCCGAGAGCGCGCTGCTCGAGCTCAACACCGCGCAGCAGAACCTGATCGACGCCGAACGGCTGGCGGCGCTCGGCGGACTGGTCGCCGGCGTCGCCCATGAAGTGAACAACCCGATCGGCATCAGCCTGACGGTGGCGTCGAGCTTTGCGCGGCGCGCCGAAACGTTCGAGTCCGAATTGCGCAGCGAGCCGTTGCGCCGCTCCAAGCTCGACGAGTTCGTGAAGAGTTCGCGCGACGCAGCAGGGCAACTGGTGGCGAACCTGCACCGCGCCGGCGAGCTGATCCAGTCGTTCAAGCAGGTGGCGGTGGACCGCTCGCACGCCGAGCGCCGGCAATTCAACTTGAGCGAGGCCACCGACCAGATCGTCGCAAGCTTGAGGCCGGTATTGAAGAAGGCGGCGATCACGCTGTCCGTCGATGTGCCGGAGGGGCTCGTCATCGACGGCTATCCCGGCTCCTACGGCCAGATATTAACCAATCTTTTCCTCAACGCCGCCAATCATGCATTTGCCGACGGCCGTTCCGGGGCGATCTCGATCTCGGCACGGGCCCGCGGCAGCGACGATGTCGAGATCATTTTTGCCGACAACGGGGCTGGAATGACGCCGGATGTGCAGCGGCAAGCGTTCGACCCGTTCTTTACGACACGCCGCAACGAAGGCGGTACCGGACTGGGGTTGCATATCGTCTATAATCTTGTCACTCAACAGCTCGGCGGCCGGATGATGCTGGAGTCGAGGCTGGGACAAGGCACCACCTTCCGCATTATCATGCCGAAAGTCGCCAAGGGCGGATCGGCGTCCACGAGTACAGACCAGACAGCAGCCGACGGAACTTCGCAATGGCCGAACAGGACGATGTCCTCCACCTGATCGACGATACCGGAATAGCTCCGGAGGACTCGTCCGCCCGCAAATGGAAGATCGCCGTCATCGACGACGATGCCGCGGTGCATGAAGGCACCCGCTTTGCGCTGAGCGACTACAGCCTGAACGGCGCGACGCTGGAAATCCTGTCGGCCTACTCCGCGGCTGAAGGCCGCAAGCTGATGCGCGACAATCCCGACGTGGCCGCCGTGCTGCTCGACGTCATCATGGAAACCGACGTCGCGGGGCTGGAGCTCGTCGAATACATCCGCAACGAGATCAAGAACGAGACCGTCCGTATCATCCTGCGCACCGGCCAGCCGGGCCAGGCCCCGGAGCGTCGCGTCATCGTCCAGTACGACATCAACGACTACAAGGCCAAGACCGAGCTGACGGCCGACAAGCTGTTCACCTCGCTGACGGCGGCGCTGCGCAGCTACCAGCAGCTCGAGCGCATGGTGCAGACCAGGCGCGGGCTCGAAATCATCATCGACGCCGCCTCGACGCTCTACGACTTCAAATCGATGCAGCGCCTTGCGGAAGGCGTGCTGACCCAGCTTGCCTCATTGCTCAATGTCGATTGCGCCGGCATCCTGGTGCTGCGCGACGATGGCGCCCCGGGAAGCGAATTCTCGGTGCTGGCCGGCTCGGGCTGCTACAGCCGCTTCATCGGCACCACCAGCTCCAAGGCGCTCGATCCGGATTTGCGGGCGATGGTGGAAGCCGCCTTCCAGCGCCGCAAGAACGAATTCGCCGACCACCGCAGCGTGCTTTATTTGCGCACCGGCTCCGGCCGCGAAGTGGTGGTGCTGCTGCAGGCCGAGCGCCAATTGTCCGACACCGACCGCGCGCTGGTCGAGATCTTCTCCAGCCGCCTTTCGATCGCCTTCGACAATGTCATTCTCTACCGGCAACTGCATGAGGCCAACACCCAGCTCGAGGACCGCGTCGCTCAGCGCACCCGAGCGCTGATGCAGGCCAACCGCCGGCTCTCGGCGCAGTGGCTCAGGCTGCAGCGCGCCAACGGCTTCAAGAACGAAATTCTCGGCACGGTGGCGCACGATTTGAAGAATCCGCTCGGCGTGATCCTCGGCCGCACCGAAATGCTGACCGAACTGATCGGCGCCGGGTCCCCTAAGGAGAACATCACCGCGCAGGTCGAGCACATCAGGGACGCCACCAAGCGGCTGACCTCGATGGTCGATCACCTGATCTCGGATGCGATGGCTGATGCCTTCGACATCACGATCCGCCGCGAGCCGGTCGATATCGCCGCCCTCGTTACCGAGGTCGCCGATTCCAACCTGCCCTCGGCGGTCAACAAGCAGCAGGCCATCACGGTGTCGGCGCCGCCGAACATCATCACCATGTGCGACACCGACCGGATCCGCGAGGCGATCGACAATCTCGTCAGCAATGCCATCAAATACTCGCCGATTGGCGGCAAGATCACGGTCACCGTCACCCATGAGGGCGGCGACACGGTGATCCGCATCGCCGACCAGGGCGCCGGCCTTTCGCCGGAGGATCTCGGCCGGCTGTTCGGGCGTTTTCAGCGCTTATCGGCCAAGCCGACGGCCGGCGAAAGCTCGACCGGCCTCGGCCTGTCGATCGTCAAACGCATCATCGATATGCATGGCGGCCATGTGACGGCGGAAAGCGCCGGCCCCGGACAGGGATCGACCTTTACCGTTACACTGCCTGCGACAGAGACAACATGACCCAGAGCCCGCACATCTTCATTGTCGATGACGAGGCACCGGCCCGCGAGATGGTCGGCGATTACCTCAAGATGCACGGTTTCGGCGTCACGCTGTGCGACGGCGGAAAAAGCCTGCGCCGCGAGATCGAGACCACCGTGCCCGATCTCGTCGTGCTCGACCTCAACATGCCCGAGGAAGACGGGCTTTCGATCATTCGCGACCTCAAGAGCCGCATCAACGTTCCCGTCATCATGCTGACGGCAACCGCAAGTCCGATCGACCGCGTCGTCGGCCTCGAGCTCGGCGCCGACGACTACATTGCAAAACCCTGCGAGCTGCGCGAATTGATGGCGCGCATCCGCTCGGTGCTTCGCCGCAGCACGCCGGCCAAGACGGCCGCGCCGGAGCCTGCGGCGGCAAAGGCGGAGAAGGAGCAATTGGTGCGGTTCGGCACCAAATGGCTCGACCTCGAGGCCCAGGCGCTGCGCGATGATGAAGGCAACGAGCACCCGCTGACGGCGTCCGAGTTCGGCCTGTTGAAAGTGTTCGCGGCGAATCCCAAGCGGGTGTTGTCGCGCGAGCGGCTCCTGGAGCTCGCCAATGCGCGCGATGCCGAAGCCTTTGACCGCGCCGTCGACCTGCGCATCATGCGCATCCGCCGCAAGATCGAGATCGATCCGACCAAGCCCGCCGTGATTCGCACGATTCGCGGTGGCGGCTATCTGTTCTCGCCGACCGGCGAGAAGGGTTAGCGGCGCGCTGCTTCTGCCCAACCCTCATGGTGAGGAGGCGCGTTAGCGCCGTCTCGAACCGTGTGGCCCCTATCGCGCCTGCATCCTTCGAGACGCGACGACGACGCCGCTCCTCAGGATGAGGGGCGACAACCGCGGAACTATTCCGCGTCTGAAATCTTCCAATTTTCCACATATTGAAATTATTGGGGTTTTTCATCCGAATGTTTCGTCGCAAGCCGTGCGACGAAACAATTCTCTGCGGCACGAAACCATTTTCCCCCTTTGGAGCAGACGTCCCGAAACGGAGGCTCATTAACAATTCTCCCAACGGAACGCCGCACCTCGTGGCGCAATGGGAGCCTGTCATGTCGAACGTCATCGCCATCAACGCCGCAGCCAAGCAGTCGATTGCCGCCGCCCGTGCGACATCAGACGAAATGCTGCTGGTCAGTATTGCCAAAGGCGACCGTACGGCGATGCACGTGCTTTATTCCCGTCATAACGTCCGGGTCTATCGCTTCGTGCTGCGCATGGTGCGCGACACCACGATGGCGGAAGACCTTGTCAGCCAGGTTTTCCTCGACGTGTGGCGCACGGCCGCACAGTTCGAAGGCCGTTCGCAGGTCTCAACCTGGCTGCTGTCGATCGCCCGCTTCAAGGCGCTGACCGCGCTGCGCCAGCGCAAGCATGAGGACATCGAGCAGGAAGACGTGCTGGAGATCGCCGACGAGGCCGACACGCCGGAGGCCTCGCTCGACCGCAGCAACACCAGCGCGATCCTGCGCGCCTGCGTCGCCAAGCTGTCGCCGGCGCATCGCGAGATCATCAACCTGGTCTACTACCACGAGAAGTCGGTGGAAGAGGCCGGCGCGATCATCGGGATTCCCCAGAGCACGGTGAAGACCCGGATGTTCTATGCCCGCAAACAATTGGCGGAGTTGCTTAAGGGCGCCGGCGTGGACAGCCTCGCTGCGTAAATCATAGCGATTTCAATTGATTGGCTGGGTATTGGGATTGAAAAACCGGGTCGGTTTCGACGGACAAAGATTACCCCCGACGAAACAAATGAAACAATTGGCGACATCACCCGGAAAAACTCATTCCCTATACCGATCATCACCGACGCAACACCGACGCCGAACAGGAGAGCGAACATGCTGAAGCCGTCCTTCCGCTTTTTCATCGTCCCGCTCGGCGCGGTCGCAACACTCGCCACCCTGTCGGCACAGAACGTCCAGCCCCGTGTCCAGCGCGACTCCGGCTCGGCCTTCGTGCGCGAACAGGTGGTCGATTGCCGCACCAAGAATCCCAAGGAGATCTGCGTGATCTCCTACGACAGCGAGACCCCCCGCTGAACTTCCTCTCACCTCCCAAGTTCTAGGACCTCCAAGCTACCTCCAACGACCCGGCCGGGATGCCCCCCAGCCGGGTCGCTCTGTTTGGAGCCCCGTTTCGCGCGCGACACGGAAAAGACGTAACGTTTACGAAGTTCAGCCGTGATTAGCCGCCGCAATCGTCCGCACGCCTTGCCGCTTGACGTAACTGCGCGCGGCCGTGATGTTTGCCGCCGTCGATGGACGCTGCGGCAAACGAGAATGAGGTCAGGCTGCGCAAGGGCACGTCGCTCAACGAGCGGCTCGCTCTCGCAGGCGCTGCTGCGCTGCTGTGCCTGATTGCCTTGCCTGGCCTCGTTCACCTGGCGAGCGGTCATTGGCTTGGCATCGCCGCTCTGTTTGCACTGCTGTTCGGATGCCTCCTGCTGGGCGCATCGCTGCTTGATCGCAACGTCGTCTGGATCATTACGCCGGGGGGAATCCTGATCGGCGAACAGCGTCCATTCGGAAAGCTGCACAAAAGGCTGATCAGGCCCGATGAAATATCTAAGATGCATCTGCGAAGGAACAGCGGCAGATCAATTGAGTTCAGCCTGGCATTCGTGACCGCATCGGAAGATGTGCTCACATCGCCCCCGCTGCCTGATGTCACCCAGGTGCACGAAACCACCGTCCGCATCGCACGGCTGCTTCGGCTTCCCGATCCCGAACCGGTCGAGAATCCGCTCGACGCCGTCAATGCCGGGATCCGACTGGGCAAGCCGGTCAACTCCAAACGGGTGCGAGGTTTCAAGGTTCTCATTGTGCTGCTCGCCGGCGCGCTGAGCATTCCGTTCATCTATGCGCTCTGGAACGACAAATTGTCGCCGTTCGGGATCGCCGTTTGGTCGCTCGGCGCGATCGCTGCCTACGTGCTGCTCAGATCCGTCAACCGGATGAGCGCATGCTGGATCGTCCACGATGGTGCAATCAGGATTGAACGGCTTTCGTGGAACGGCACAGAGGTGGAAATGATCGCCGGCAGCGATGTCGAGGCCGTCGACGTCGAGAGCGGCGGTCGCAAGGATAGCCTTTACGTAATCACCATCCGGCTTCGCACGGGAAGGAAAATCCGCAGCCCGGCGTTGGCCGGCAAGGATCAGACCCGCGCCGTGCAAGCGGAGATCGTTCGACGACTAAGATCGAATCCATCGGGTGGCGGATAGGCTTGCACGGCTGTCCCACGCCGCATGCAGGTACAATCGTCACGGCGGGCGTGGTAGGATGCACGCCTGGTTCGGGCGCAAGTTTCGAGAACACTAGTTCCGCTTTCGAAAATGCCGCGCCCGGCGAAACTGCGACAGGTGGTGCCGATGTTCGAAGGCTGGGATGCGGTGGTATTGGCCCGGGCGCAGTTTGCTTTCACGATGTCGTTCCATATCATATTTCCCGCCTTTTCGATCGGGCTCGCCAGCTATCTCGCCGTGCTCGAAGCGCTGTGGCTATGGACCGGCCGCGAGGTCTATATCAACCTGTTCAATTACTGGCTAAAAATCTTTGCGGTCGCCTTCGGCATGGGCGTGGTGTCGGGCATCGTGATGTCTTACCAGTTCGGCACCAACTGGTCGGCCTTTTCCGACAAGGTCGGACCGGTGATCGGTCCGCTGATGGCCTATGAGGTGCTGACGGCGTTTTTCCTTGAGGCAGGCTTCCTCGGCGTGATGCTGTTTGGCCTGAAGCGCGTCGGCCCGAAACTGCATTTTCTGGCGACGCTGATGGTCGCGATCGGCACGCTGATTTCGGCGTTCTGGATTCTCTCGGCCAATTCGTGGATGCAGACGCCGGCCGGCCACACCATCAATGCTGACGGCCAGTTCATTGCCGCCGACTGGCTGAAGGTGATCTTCAACCCGTCGTTTCCCTATCGTCTCGTGCACATGGTGCTGGCAGCCTATCTGACCACGGCACTGGTGGTCGGCGCGGTCGGCGCCTGGCACCTGTTGCGCGACCGCCATCTCGCCGGCCCGCGCGTGATGTTTTCGATGGCGATGTGGATGGCGACGCTGGTGGCGCCGCTTCAAATCCTGGCGGGCGACCAGCACGGCCTCAACACGCTGGAGCATCAGCCCGTGAAGATCATGGCGATGGAAGGCCATTTTCAGAGCCACAAGGACGGCGCGCCGCTGATCCTGTTCGGCCTGCCCAACCAGAGCGCCAGCCGGGTCGACTACGCGGTCGAAGTGCCGAAGCTGGGTTCCGTGATTCTCAAGCATTCGCCGGATGCGCCGATGGCCGGCCTCGATACCGTGCCGCGCGAAAACTGGCCGCCGGTTGCGATCGCGTTCTGGTCGTTCCGGATCATGGTCGGCATGGGATTGCTGATGCTGGCGCTCGGCATGTTCAGTCTGTTGATGCGCCTGCAAGGCAAGCTCTACGATTCGCGATTGCTGCACCTGTTCGCGGTCGCAATGGCGCCTGCGGGCTTCATCGCCGTGCTCGCAGGCTGGATCACCACCGAAGTCGGGCGCCAGCCGTTCACGGTCTATGGCTTGCTGCGCACGACTGAATCCGCTTCGCCGCTGGCGGCGCCGGCGGTTGCCTCCTCGCTGATTGCCTTCATCATCGTCTATTTCGCCGTGTTCGCGGCTGGCGTGATTTATCTCTTGCGCCTGATGGCGGCGCCGCCGCATCCGGGTGAAGAGGGACCGTCTCACGAGGCGCCGATCCGCACCGCCGGCATCACGCCCGCCACCCAGGGGGCCCCCTCATGAATATCGCGGTCGATCTCGCCACCGTCTGGGCCTTCATCATCGCCTTTGCCGTGTTCGTCTATGTCGTGATGGACGGCTTCGACCTCGGCCTCGGCATCCTGTTTCCGTTGTTTCCGGAGAAGCACGACCGCGACGTCATCATGAATAGCGTCGCGCCGGTCTGGGACGGCAATGAGACCTGGCTGGTGCTCGGCGGCGGCGGGCTGATGGCCGCGTTTCCGCTGGCCTATGCCGTGCTGATGCCGGCGCTCTACACGCCGATGATTGTGATGCTGCTCGGCCTGGTGTTTCGCGGCGTCGCGTTCGAATTCCGCTGGCGCACGACCAAGGCGCAAAACCGGTGGGACATCGCCTTTTTCGGCGGATCGCTGCTGGCGACGCTGGCGCAAGGCATTGCACTCGGCGCCATCCTGCAGGGCGTGCATGTCGAGGGACGGCACTACGCCGGCGGCTGGTGGGACTGGCTGACGCCGTTCAGCATTCTGACCGGCGTATCGCTGGTGATCGGCTATTCGCTGCTTGGCGCGACCTGGCTCGTCATGAAGACGGAAGGCGAGTTGCGCGACCGCGCCTATCATCTGAGCTGGATATTTTTGCTGGCGATGCTGGGCGCGATCGGCGCGGTCAGTATCGCAACGCCATTCCTGCATGTGGAGTACACGCATCGCTGGTTCGCCTGGCCGAACGTCCTCCTGACCGCGCAGGTGCCGATCACGGTGGCCGTGATCACCGTGCTCTTGCTGCGCAGCCTCGCCAACAAATATGATTACCAGCCGTTCTTCCTGGCGCTGGCGTTGTTTGCGCTCTCCTATGCTGGCCTCGGCATCAGCATGTATCCCTACATCGTGCCGCAGAGCATCACGATCTGGCAGGCGGCGGCGCCGGCCAACAGCCAGCTCTTCATGCTGTTCGGCGTCGCGGTGCTGATCCCGCTGATCCTCGGCTATACCGCCTGGGCCTATTGGGTATTCCGCGGCAAGGTCAAACCCGAGAGCGGATATCATTGAAACCAAACGAGCCGCCCCCTCGCCCTCTCATGCAGCGCCTGCTGTGGTTCGTCGCGCTCTGGCTCGGCGGCGTCGGCACCGTTGCGCTGATTTCGTTTTTGCTGCGGCTGTGGATTGCGCCGAAATGAGGCAGCTCAAGTCCCATGAATATGGCGTCGCACGGAAATAGAAGATATTTCAGTGGGGTAACAACCTCGTTCGCCCTAAACTTGCCATCAAGCTAGCCCTGAGATTTTATGGTTCCGCTGATTTGGCCAATGCGCCGCAAGGAGATTTCTGCGATGAAAAAATTTCGTCACCTGATCTGGATGTTGATCGCCACGGGCGGTCTGATCCTTTCGGTCTCGCAGAGCCAGGCGCAGTTGCGCCAGCCGGATGTCGGCGACCAGCCCGGGCTGCTTCCCGATGAGTCCGTCGAACTCGATCCGCAATTCAGGAAGACCGCGGTGCTCTATCGCACCAGCGAACCGCCGGGCACCATCATCATCTCCACGCAGGACCGCCATCTCTATCTGGTGCAGGGCAACGGCCGCGCGCTGCGATACGGCATCGGCGTCGGCCGCGAGGGATTCCAGTGGCAGGGACTCGTGAACATCACGCGCAAGGCAGAGTGGCCGGACTGGACGCCGCCGCCGGAGATGATCGCGCGCCAGCCCTATCTGCCGCGCTTCATGGCGGGAGGCCCCGGCAATCCGCTCGGCGCCCGCGCCATGTATCTCGGCACCACCGTCTACCGCATCCACGGCACCAACCGGCCCGACACCATCGGCACCGCCGTGTCTTCGGGCTGCTTCCGGCTCGTCAATGCCGACGTTACCGATCTCTACGAGCGCGTCCCGGTCGGCACCAAGGTGATCATCCGCCAGAAGCCTGAACTGTAATCCCCGCCGCTGTCTCTTCAGACGCTCCATTCCCTCCTGAAATTGGCGAGTTAAATAATGCTACGGACATTTCGAGGCGGCCTGCTCATCGGGCTGGCGGTCGCAATCGCGGTCGCGGCCGCTGCAATCACCTACGAGCGTTACGACACCAAGACCTTGAAGCGCACCATCCGCCGCGGCGAGGTGCTGTGCGGCGTCAACAAGGGCCTGCCCGGCTTCTCGATCCCCGACGACAAGGGTGATTGGACCGGCTTCGACGTCGATTTCTGCCGCGCGGTGGCCTCGGCGATCTTCGACGACCCCAAGAAGGCGAAATTTGTTCCGCTCGACGCCAGCGAGCGCTTCAAGGAATTGCAGAGCCGCAAGGTCGACATCCTCTCCCGCAACTCGACCTGGAGCATGTCGCGCGAGACCAACTACGATCTCTATTTCCCGGCGGTTGCCTATTATGACGGCCAGGGCTTCATGCTGCCGCGCTCGCGCAACATCGATTCGGCGCTCGATCTCAACAATAGCAAGGTTTGCGTGCAGGAGGGGACGACGACGGCGCTCAACGTCGCCGACCATTTCCGCACCAACAACATGAAATATACCGAAGTGAAGTTTCCCAAGCTGGAAGACGTGCTCAAGGCCTATGAAGGCGGCAAGTGCGACACCTTCAGCGCCGACGTCTCCCAGCTATACGCGCTCCGCCTGAACCTGATCCAGCCGAGCGACCATGTCATCCTGCCCGACGTCATTTCCAAGGAGCCGCTTGCGCCGGTGGTGCGCCAGCGCGACGACGACTGGATGATGATCGTGAAGTGGACGCTGTATGCGATGATCAATGCCGAGGAGCTCGGCATCACGTCGAAGAACATCGACGAGGCGCTGAAATCGAAGAAGCCCGACGTGATGCGCCTGGTCGGCACGGACGGCACCTACGGCGAAGACCTCGGCCTGCCCAAGGACTGGGCTGCCCGCATCATCCGCCATGTCGGCAATTACGGCGAGGTCTACGAGCGCAATGTCGGCGAAGGATCGAAACTGAAGATTCCGCGCGGGCTCAACTCGCTGTGGAGCAACGGCGGCATTCAGTACGCGCCGCCGATACGGTAAGTCTCTCCGCCGTCATTGCGAGGAGCGAAGCGACGAAGCAATCCATGCTTCCCGAGCGGGACTATGGATTGCTTCGCTTCGCTCGCAATGACGAGGAAACAGCCCGTCCGAACAACAATCAATACCCCTTCATCCGCGCCAACTGCTCCGCGTGGTAGTTGCTGTCGCCGAACAATTCCTGGCACACCCGCGCGCGCTTCATGAAGAAGCCAATGTCGAACTGGTCGGTCATGCCCATGCCGCCATGCATCTGCACGCCTTCCTGCACCGCCAGCGTCGCCGTGGTGCCGGCGCGTGCTTTGGCGACCGCGACCGCCGCGCTGGCGTGATCGAAATCGCCATCGAGGGCCTGCAGCGCCTTCAGGACGGCCGCGCGGGTGATCTCGATGTCGATGTAGAGCTGCGCGGCACGGTGCTGCAGCGCCTGGAACTCGCCGATCAATTTGCCGAACTGCTTGCGCTCCTTCAGGTACGTCACGGTGCGGCCGAATACCTCTTCGCTCAGCCCCACCATTTCAGAGGCCACTGCGCCGCGGCCGATATTGAGCACGCCTTCGAGCAGCGCCCATCCCTGATCGACTTCGCCGAGCACCTGATCGGCATTGATCTCGACATTGCTGAACTCGACCCGCGCGGCGTTATGGGCGTCGACCATCACGGTGCGTTCGACCGCGACGCCCTTGGCCTTTGGATCCACCAGGAACAGCGTCAGGCCGTTGCGCTCGCCGGGCGCGCCGCCGGTGCGGCCGGCGACGATCAGGAGATCGGCGGTATGGCCGTCGACCACGAGGGCCTTGGCGCCGCTGAGCTTGAAACCATTGCCCGAGCGCATCGCCTGCAATTTGGTCTGCAGCGGACGATGTTTTGCGCCCTCGTCGATCGCGAGTGCCGCCAGCAGCGATCCATCCGCGATCTTCGGCAGATGCGCCGATTTCTGCGCCTCGCTGCCGCCGCGCGACAGCGCCGATGCCGCCAGCACCGCAGTCGACAGAAACGGCGACGGCATCAGGGTGCGGCCGATCTCCTCCATCACCACGCCGGCCTCAACGCAGCCAAGCCCGCTGCCGCCGAAATTCTCCGGCACCAGCAAACCGGAAAAGCCCATCTCGGCAAAGGTCTTCCAGAGCTCGCGGGAGAATCCTGTTTCGTCCTTGCTATCGCGCAAATGGCGCAGATGCGACACCGGCGCCTTGTCGCTGATAAGGCCCCGCGCGCTGTCGCGCAGCATGGATTGTTCTTCGGTGAGGACGAGTGCCATGGAGGTGCTTCCGGTTTGAAAGGTAACACGTGATTTTTGAGGCGTCATTCCGGGGCGATGCGAAAGCCTCGAACTATAGTGCGCCAGTGCGCACCTGAGAATCTCGTTCCGGGTCCGACGCTTCGCGCCGCCCCGGAACGACGGAATTTGCTCACGCCCCCGGCAGATCGAGGATGCGCTTGGCGACGATGCCGA
Source organism: Bradyrhizobium archetypum (assembly GCF_013114835.1). GTDB lineage: Bacteria > Pseudomonadota > Alphaproteobacteria > Rhizobiales > Xanthobacteraceae > Bradyrhizobium > Bradyrhizobium archetypum. The sequence continues at coordinate 37,207 of NZ_JAAVLW010000013.1, forward strand.
GCATCACCTCCGATGTGCCGCCTTCGATCGAGTTGGCCTTGGTGCGCAGCCAGGCGCGTGGGCGGGCGCCGCCGCGGGAGCGCTCGCTTTCCCATTCCAGCGCATCGATGCCGCCGGCCGACATCAAGATCTCGTGGCGGCGCTTGTTGAGCTCGGTGCCGTAATATTTCATCGCCGAAGAGAACGCCGGATGCGATTGCCCGGCTTTCGCGAGATCAACGGCGCGCTCGGCCACGGCCGCAAACGCCGCCTCGTCGATGTCGAACGCCGCGATCTGGCTGCGCAGCACGGCATCGTCGAGCCGGCCGGAATCATCGCTCCCGACGGAGTCGGCGGCAACTTGTCCGAGCGGACGGCCGATACCGCGCTCTCCAGTGCCCGAGATCATCGCGCGCTCGTGCTGCAGCAGATATTTTGCAACATCCCAGCCGCGGTTGACCTGCCCGACCACATTGGATTTCGGCACGCGTACATTGTCGAAGAAGGTTTCGCAGAACGGCGAATAGCCCGAGATCAGGAGGATCGGCTTGGTGGAGACGCCCTTTGAGGCCATGTCGAACAGGATGAAGCTGATGCCGTCATGCTTCTTTGCGGTCGGATCGGTACGCACCAGGCAGAAGATCCAATCGGCATAGTTCGCATAGGACGTCCAGATCTTCTGGCCATTGATGATGTAGTCGTCGCCATCGCTCTCGGCGCGGGTCTGCAGCGAAGCGAGGTCCGATCCGGCGTTCGGCTCCGAATAGCCCTGACACCAGCGGATCAGGCCGGCAGCAATCTTCGGCAGATGCTCCTTCTTCTGCGCCTCAGTGCCGTATTTCAGCAGCGCCGGCCCGAGCATCCAGATGCCGAAGCTGGACAGCGGCGAGCGCGCGCCCATTGCCGCCATTTCCTCGCGCAGCACCTTGTGCTCCGCGGGCGAAAGGCCGCCGCCGCCATATTCCTTCGGCCAGTCCGGCACGGTCCAGCCCTTGTCGCGCATCCGCTCGAACCAGACGCGCTGCGGCTCGGATGAAAATTTGGCGTTGCGTCCGCCCCAATAGGTATCGCTCTCCGAGGTCATGGGGCGCCGCATTTCCGGCGGGCAATTCGTCTCCAGCCACGCGCGGGTTTCACGGCGGAAGGTTTCCAGATCGGACATATCAGGCGTTTCCATGTGGGATGTCACAGGTGACCTTAGCCCTCGCGTTGCGGAATTCAATATATGTCTGACGTCAGCTCATGCCCTAGACGCGGTGGCCTTGGCACCCGATCGGGTGTATGCGCAACGGCGTAACAATTGAAAAACAAGAGGAAACGGGCATGCGGCTGAAATTGCTTTCGCCTGGCGAAATGAGCGCCGACCAGAAAGAAGTCTATGACGAGGCCATCGCAGGAAAACGCGGTGCGCCGCCGGCGCCGATGATGGCCTGGCTCAACAGCCCGGAGATGGCGCGGCACGCCACGCGGCTTGGCGAGCAGCTCCGTTTCAACACGATCTTTCCGGCAAAGCTTTCCGAGATCGCGATCCTCGTCACCGCACGGCACTGGACCTCGCATTACGAATGGTATGCGCACAAGCGCCTGGCGCTGAAGGGTGGCATGGACCCTGACATCATCGAGGACATCAGAGATCGCCGTACGCCGACCTTTGACGATCCCAAGGGCAAGATGATCTACGATCTCGCCAAGTCGCTGCACGAGGGCCACGGCGTGTCGCAGGCGCTGTACGACGAGGCGGTGAAAATGCTTACGGTGCGCGGCGTCGTCGAAGTGATCGGGCTGTGCGGCTATTACACGATGGTGTCAATGACGCTGAACACGTTTGAATTCGGACTGCCGGAGGGCGAGGTGTCCGATCTTGCGTAACGAGAATCCGCGCCTACGTGTCCCGGACGCGGTGCACCGCGGAGCCGGGACCCATGCCGGCGCGCAACATAGGCCCCGGCTTAGCAGCGCACCGCTTCGCGCTACGCAGCATCCGGGGCACGCCAGCTTCGAAGGAAGGCAAGATGCCCTCACATCCTCCCATCATTGCCGGTACCCGCATCGGGCATGTCCACCTCAAGGTCGCCGATCTCGAGCGCGCGCTGGGGTTCTATTGCGGCGTGCTCGGTTTTGAGGTGATGCAACGGATGGGCTCCGGTGCGGCGTTCATCTCGGCGGGCGGCTATCACCACCATATCGGGCTCAACACCTGGGAAAGCAAAGGCGGCCATCCGCCGCCGCCTGGCACCACCGGGCTGTTTCACACCGCCATCCTCTATCCCACGCGCGCGGCGCTGGCCGATGCGCTATATCGCGTGATCGAGGCCGGCATCGAACTTGATGGCGCCAGCGACCACGGCGTCAGCGAGGCGCTTTATTTGCGCGATCCCGACCAGAACGGCGTCGAGCTCTATCGCGACCGGCCGAAGGAGGAATGGCCGCGCACACCCGACGGATCGCTCGCGATGTTCACCAAGCGGCTGGATCTGGAGGATCTGTTGCGGGCGCGGGAGGCGTAGTCTCACCTCCGCCGTCATTCCGGGGCGATGCGGAGCATCGAACTATGGTGCCCAATTGCGCACCTGAGAATCTCGAGATTCCGGGTCTGGTGCTAACGCACCAGCCCGGAATGACGGGACCGCCCGCGCACCATGATCAGCACCGCCGCCGTCAGCTCCACCGCGATGCAGCCATAGAACGGCAGCGCGTAGCCGCCGGAAAAATCGCGCAGCAGCCCGACCACACCGGGACCAAACGCGTAGGTGATCTGGTTGATCGCCGTGATCAAACTCACCAGCACGCCGAACGAGCGCGGATCGAATTCGCGCTGCACGATCAGCGCCGGCAGCGTGATCAGGTTGCCGACGGAGAAGCCGAACAGCGCGCAGGCGGCGATCAATGCGTATTCGTTATGCACATTGATGACGATGAGCAGAGCGACCGCCTGGCTGACGAAGGAGAGCGAGGACGCCAGCCGCTGGTTCATCCGGTCGATCACGAAGGAAAACAGCACGCGGCCGACCACCGCCATCGCCGTCAATAGCGCCACCGCTATTGCCGCGCGCTGACGTCCGATCACCGAATCCAGAAACGCGATCAGGTGCACGATGAAGCCGACCTGCGCGAACAGCACCAGCGCGAACGCGATCGATACCGAGAGGAAGCCGATATCGCGAAAGGCGTGGGCGCGAATCTGCGTCGGCGACGGCGCGTCGGCAGCCTCGGCGGCGCTCAGGCTCGAATGGATCGGCGGCCGTCCGACGAGCAGCAGAATCACGGGGACCATCAGTACGACCAGTACGGCGGCCGAAACGGTCATCGCGCCGGAGAAGCCGAAATAGCCGATCGCGGTGACCAGCAGGGGCACGCCGATGATGCCGCCAAAGCTCGCGCCGTTCAGCGCCAGGCTGATCGCCATGCCGCGCTTTTTGTCGAACCACAGGCCCAGCGTATTAGTGATGATGCCGAGGCTGGTGCCTGCCCAGCCGAAGGCGAGCACCGCGTTGGCAAGGTAAAGCTGCCACGGCTCGCGCACCAGACCGATCGAGATCGCGGCGGCGGCCATCGCGAAGGTGCCGGCAATCAGGCAGTTGCGCGGGCCGAACGCCTTGATGGCTTCGCTGACGAAGGCGACGAGCGCGGCGCCGAACAGATAGAAGAACGTGGTGCCGGACGAGATCAGCGAGGCCGGCCAGCCATGCAACCGCTGAAGCTCGGCGACGTAGACGCTCTGGCCGTAGAAGCCGAGCCCCCAGCCGAAGGTTGCCAGCAGGAAACAGACGACGACGATACGCCAGCCGTCGTAGCGGATCGAGCCTTCGTCGATCGGGGTGTAGTTCAGGGCGTCCAAGGGATTTCTCTTTGTTGCTGTCTCGTCATTGCCGCACTTGCCCGGCACATGTCAGCAACAGCAAACACACCTGCAAGGCCGATCAATTCGACGGACGCCGAACTGTCAGCAAGTGGCAACTAGGCCGGCTTCGACGGATCGTAGAAGAAGCGCTCGCGCCAGACCTTGTCGCCGCGCCATTCCTGCAGCGCGACCTCGTCGAACCGGCCGGTTTTGCCGGATTTGTAGGTGAATTCGAACAGCCAGTGGATCGCGACACGGTCGCCCTCGACGATCGAGGTCACGCAGGTCGAGGTCACGCTCTCGACCCGCTCCAGCACGGCGCGCTCATGCGCCACCAGGACGTCGCGGCCGACCCGCGGCGCGGCGGCATTCTCCTGCATGCTGGCGTCCTCGGTGTAGAAGCGCTCGATCGCCCCGGCATGATCGCCGGATACGACGGTGGCAATGAATTCATCGAGACGGGCGCGCGACGGCATGGGCCCCTCCTAGGTGATTAGATCGAGAACTAGATACTCGGATCGGGAATTTCATCAACCGCGCGCAGCTTCGCACGGCGCTTGGCAAATGACCCAAACGACAGCACCACAAGGCCGAGCAGCACCGGGGGAAACACCACCATGTTGACCATCGACCAGCCGTAATGGGCCAGTAACTGGCCGGACGAGAACGAGCCGATCGCCATCATCCCGAATACCAGGAAGTCATTGAACGCCTGCACCTTGTTGCGTTCCTGCGGCCGGTGCGTCTCCAGCACCAGTGCGGACGCGCCGATGAAGGCGAAATTCCAGCCCACCCCGAGCACAATCAGCGTCGCCCAGAAATGCATCGCAGTGATGCCGGCGAGGCCGATTCCGGCCGCCGCGGCCTCCAGCAAAAGGCCGACCGCAACGATGGCGGGCGCCCCGAACCGCGCAATCAGCGTGCCGGTGAAGAAGCTCGGGCCGTACATCGCCACGATGTGCCACTGAATGCCAAAATTGGAATCGCTGACGGTCAGCCCGCACATCTTCATGGCGAGCGGCGCTGAGGTCATCACGAGGTTCATCATCGGATACGCGATCACGCCGCATAGCGCAGCGGCGATGAAGCGCGGCTGCCGCGCAATCTCGAACAGCGGCCGGCCGCCATGCATGTCCGACGGCATCGGCTTCGGCGCATCGACGCCCGCCAGCACCGCCATCGCCACCAACGCGACAAAGGCCTGCACCACGAAGCTGAAGGCAAACAGATAAGGCGGCCAGATATCCATGGTCCACTGCACGAGCTGCGGACCGAGCACGCCGGCGAATACGCCGCCCGCCATCACCCACGACAGCGCCTTCGGCCGGAACGCTGCGCTGGCACCGTCGGCCGCGGCAAACCGATAGGACTGTGCCACGGCGCCGTAGAGCCCGCCGAGGAAGGTCGCAAAGCAGAACAGCCAGAACGAGGCGTAGAGGACGGCAAGAGCGGCGAGCACACCGGTCAGCACACCGCAGAACGTGCCGATGATAAAGGCCGTACGGCGGCCATAGGCGCGCGAGATCGCACCCGTTGGCAGTGTGCCGGCAGCAAGCCCCAGCACATACATCGACAGCGGCACGGTCGCGAGCGAGATATCGGGCGCCAGCGTCGCGCCGACGATCGAGCCGGTGGCGAAGATGACCGCCGAATTGGCCCCGGTCAGCGCCTGCGCCGCAGCGAGCCGCAGCACATTGCCGCGCGCGCGTGCGTCATTGGCGATCTCTTCGGTGATAGTCGTATCCAGCATCGGCATTCCCGCCCGGCAGGCCCCGGGGGCGGGAGCCTCATTGATTCATTGCGGGCACTATGAAGATGCGAAGCTGTGCGATCAACCGGCGCAAACGGGCGCGCGCTATGCGCCCGCGTCACGCTAGCTCGATCGCCCGAAAGCCAAAATCATGTTGTTGGCCGGCATTTGCACGGCCTCGATCAGAACAAGGCCGACGGTCGCGGCGAGCTTCTCGAGATCGGCAATGTCGCGCACGCCCCATTCGGCGTTCTGCTCGCGCAGGCTGGTATCGAACACGGCATTGCTCATCGCGGTATGCTTGCCGTCGCGCTTGAACGGGCCGTAGAGAAACAAGCGCCCGTCACTGCGAAGATAACGGCCTGCGCCGGCGAACAGGCCTTTGGCGACGCGCCAAGGCGCAATGTGGATTACATTGGCGCAGAACACGGCCAGCAATTCGGCCGGGCCGCTGCCGTCATGCATCGCCGGGCACCAGGCGGGATCGGCGAGATCGACCCGCAGCGGCGGGCGAATATTCGACAAGCCGGCATGCGCCCGCCATGCCTCGATGCTCTTCAGGTGATGCTCGTTGAGATCGCTCGGCCACCAGATGATGCCGGGGCTATGCGTCGCAAAGTAAACCACGTGCTGGCCGGTGCCGCTGCCGGCCTCCAGCACCTCGCCGGACTGGCCGGCGAGAAATCTCTGCAGCACCGCCCAGATCGGCTCATGGTTGCGGTGGAACGCCGCCGCGTCGAGCCGGCCGTCGGGCTCGACCGGCCGGTCATCCCGACCGAACTCCACGACATATTCGGCCATTGCAGTCTCGCCTGAAAATCGTTTGTGGATTTGAAACGCCGGAGGCGTCACGTCAGTTCGCCGCAATACATCTCTTTCAGCACCTGCAACAGGCGCAAGGCGCGCGCATCAGTCACCCGATAATGCAGTGTCTGCGACGTCCGACGGAATTCGACCAGGCGGTCGGCGCGCAGCTTCGCCAGATGCTGCGACAAGGCCGACTGGCTCAGTTTCACCACGCCGACGAGCTCTCCGACCGTCATCTCGCCGCGCACGGCGAGAAAACACAGGATCAGCAGGCGCTTTTCGTTGGCCAGCATTTTCAAGAGTTGCGCGGCGTCGCCCGCCTGCCTGGCAAGCTTCTTCAGCGCTGCCGCATCGTCGGCCCCGGGGGCGGATTGGGTCTCATTGGCTGCCGCTGCGGCTGCTCTCATCGCGTCAGATCCGGATGGTTTTCCGTGCCTGCGAAGCACACATGGTACTGTAGCGCCCGCAGCGTTCTTTAGCATTGACTAAATTAGCAATTGTGGATACCGGTTAAAAAAAGCAAGAAATAAGCGGCGATGCGGCCGCGAGGGGAAGAAAACGTGCGGCCCAACCCGTTACGCAGCAAAGCTGTTCTCTCCGACCCCGCCGGCGCGGACGTTCCCGTGGGACGACGCAGCTTTCTCAGGCTCGGCGCGGTGCTGACCGGCGGCCTTGCCCTTGGCGGCAATTCCGCCATCGCCGAGCCCTCGCAGGAATCTCCCCCCGCAGACGCGCCCTGGTCGCAATCGATCGGCGCAGGCGTGGTCGACCGGCCCTACGGCCGGCCGGCGGATACCGAAGCCTCCGTCATCCGGCGCAATGTCCCCTGGCTTACCGCCACCGCTGAATCGTCCGTGAGCTTTTCGCCGTTGCAGGACCTGCACGGCATCATCACACCGAATGGATTGTTCTTCGAGCGCCATCACGCCGGACGGCCCGACATCGACCCGGCGCAGCACAAGCTCTTGATCCACGGGCTGGTCGAGCGGCCGCTGCTTCTGACCATGAAAGACATCCTGCGCTTCCCGCAGACCACGCGCATTCATTTCATCGAATGCCCGGCCAATGGCGGCATGAACTGGCGCGCCGCGCAGATGAACTCGCTGCAGTTCAGCCATGGCATGGTCAGTTGCGCCGAATGGACCGGGGTGAAGCTCTCGACGCTGCTGGAGGAAACCGGCATCAAGAAGGAAGCGAAATGGGCGATGGTCGAGGGTGCCGACGGCGCGCATATGAACCGCAGCCTGCCGCTCGACAAATGTCTCGACGATTGCCTCGTGGTCTACGCGCAGAACGGCGAGGCGCTGCGGCCCGAACAGGGCTATCCGCTGCGGCTGGTGGTGCCGGGCTGGGAAGGTAACGTCAACATCAAGTGGCTGCGCCGCATCAAGCTCGGCGAGAAGCCGTGGCACAGCCGCGAGGAAACCTCGAAATATACCGACCTGATGCCGGACGGCACCTCGCGCGGCTTCACCTGGCTGATGGATGCCAAATCGGTCGTCACCTTTCCCTGCCCGGAAAAGCCGCTCGATGGCGCCGGCCTCTATGAGATCAGGGGACTGGCCTGGACCGGAAACGGCAAGGTCACGCGTGTCGATGTCTCCGTGGACGGCGGCATCAACTGGCAGACCGCGCGGCTGCACGAGCCGGTGCTGTCGAAAGCGCTGACCAAATTCACCCTGCCCTGGCGCTGGGATGGCCGTCCGGCGCTGGTTGCATCCCGCGTCGTCGACGAGAGCGGTTACGTGCAGCCGACGATTGCAGAGCTGCGAAAGCAGCGCGGCTCGAATTCGGTCTACCACAACAATTCGATCCAGACCTGGCAGGTCAAATCAGACGGAACCGTCTTCAATGTACAGCTCGCGTAAGGTTGGCCTGCCGATCGTCGCCCTCCTGCTGGCGGCGGGAGGAGGCCGCGCCGGCGCGGCCGAGCCCGGCTCGTTCGGCTACGGCACGGCGGCGACGCCGGCGCAGATCGCGGGATGGGACATCGACGTGCGCGGCGAGGACGGCGCGGGCCTGCCGCCGGGAAAAGGCACGGTCGACCGCGGCGCCGACGTCTATGCCGAGCAATGCGCCGCCTGCCATGGAACCTTTGGTGAAGGCGAAGGCCGCTTTCCGAAGCTGGTGGGCGGCGTCGGATCGCTCCGGGACGAGCGCCCGGAGCCGACGGTCGGGAGCTACTGGCCGTTCGCCCCGACCCTGTGGGACTATATTAACCGCGCCATGCCGATGCCCGCGCCGCACACATTGTCAGCCGATGACGTTTATGCTTTGACCGCCTATATTCTGAACCTGAACGAGCTCGTTCCAAGTGAATTCGTTGCCGATCGCAACAGCTTGCCGAAAGTCAAAATGCGCAATCGCGACGCTTTCATCTGGACCGACCCGCGCCCCGATACGGGGGCCAAGCCTTGCATGCAAGCCTGCGTGAATGGCGCCGATGTCAAGGTATCGTCGACGGCGGAGGACAGGAACCTGACGCCGCGCACGACCGGCCCGCTCGACACGATGCAACCGAAATAGACATTACGGAAACGCCTGTGACCGTTCACTTCAAGATCAAATCCGCAAGGCTTCCGACCCTTGCATTGGCGCTGGTGATCAGCGCTTTCGCATCGGCAAGCACCGCGCAGGCGCAGTCCACCGTGGACGAAGGCCGCAAGCTCGCTTTCGACCGCAGCAAGGGCAATTGCCTGACCTGTCATGTCATCAAGGGCGGCGACCTGCCCGGCACGATCGGACCCGAGCTGGTCGACATCAAGAGCAAGTACCCCAAGCGCGAGGATCTCGTCGCCATTCTCAACGACGAAACCCTGCGCAATCCGCTGACCGTGATGCCGCCGTTCGGCCGCAACCGGATCCTGACCGAGAAGGAGATCAACGCGGTGGTGGATTTCCTGCAGACGCTTTGAACGCGGCGCAACACTTTGGAGAGTTTTGGATGAACACTATGGAAAACGATTTTTCAGCGACACGGCGATTGATCCTGAAGGGCGCGGGCGCATTGACATTGATCGGCCTCGGCATCGTACCTCTCGATGTCACGAAGGCACTCGCCGCGGCCAATGACAAATATCCGGAAGAGGCTTTCAAGCAGAAGAGCGACGCCGACGTCATCAAGACGCTCTACGGCAAGACCGCGGAGCCCTCGGAGAAGGTGAAGATGGACGCGCCCGAAATCGCCGAGAACGGCGCCGTCGTGCCTGTCTCCGTTACCACGACGCTGGCCGATGTGACCTCAATTGCATTCCTCGTCAGCGAAAATCCGAACGTGCTGATCGCAAAGTACAACATTCCGGCCGGCACGCTGCCGAGCGTGGCAAACCGCATCAAGATGGCCAAGACCAGCAACGTCACCGTGCTGGTGGAAGCCGGCGGCAAGCTGTACAGCGCGGCCAAGGAAGTCAAAGTCACCGTCGGCGGTTGCGGCGGCTGAAGGCACCGAGGGAGTATTCAAATGGCATCCACTATTCGCGTGCGGGCTTCCTCCAACGGCGATATCACCGAAGTGCAGGCGCTGATCCAGCATCCAATGGATTCCGGCTTCGTCAAGAACGCCAAGGGCGAGATCATTCCGCCGCATTTCATCCAGCAGCTCACCTTCGAGCATGACGGCAAGAACGTATTCACGGCCGACTGGGGTGGCGGTGTTTCCAAGGACCCCTATGTCAAGTTCGCGTTCAAGGGCGGCAAGAAGGGTGACGAGCTCAAGATAAGCTGGGTCGACAACAAGGGTGCGACCGATACCACCACGGCGAAGATCCAATGAAGCTGCGATCCGCGATCTATCTGGCATCGGCAGCCCTTGTGCTCGCAGCTCTGACGCTTGCGGGCGCCTTGCCCTCGGGCGCCGCCGACAAGGTCGATCCCGTCGCCGATGCCAAGGCGTTCAGGAAATTCTTCACCGATAAATTCCCGAAGGTGAAGCTGGAAGACTTCGTCAACGGCCCCTATTCGATGAACGAGGACCTCTACCGGCAGTGGCAGGACAAGGAGCAGTTTCCGCCCTACGAATTTTCGCTCGAAATGGGCAAGGAAATGTTCTCCAAGCCGTTCAAGAACGGCAAGTCCTATGCCGATTGCTTCCCGAACGGCGGCATCGCCATCCGCCAGAACTATCCTTACTTCGACGAGAAGGAAGGCAAGGTCATCACGCTCGAACTGGCGCTGAACCGCTGCCGCGAGGCCAATGGCGAAGAGCCGTATTCCTATGTGAAGGACGAAATGGCGGCCTTGACCGCCTACATGGCCTTTACGTCGCGCGGCAAGCCGATGGACATCAAGATCCCGAACGATCCCCGCGCGCTCGAGGCCTACGAAAAGGGCAAGGAATATTTCTACACGCGGCGCGGCCAGCTCAACTTCTCCTGCGCCACCTGCCATGTGCAGAGCCCTGGCGAGCGCATCCGCGCCGAAATCCTCGCGCCCGCGCTCGGCATCGTCAACGCGATGCCGATCTATCGCTCGGAATGGAGCGGCATGGGAACTACCAGCCGGCGCTTTACCACCTGCAACAGCCAGATTCGCGCCGTGCCGCTCAGCCCGCAGGACGATGAATATCGCAACGTCGAATATTACCTGTCCTATGTCAGCAACGGCCTGCCGATATCGGGTCCGGGAGCGCGGCCATGAGGAACCTGATGCAGCAATCAGCATTGGTTCTGGCGCTGCTCGCCGCGGGCGCTGGATCCGCGCTCGCTGCGGGCTCGGAGGAGGACTTCAAGGCAGCGTACGCCGCGGCCGAGGCCGCTAACAAGGAAGCCGGCAAGCTACGCAACCAATGGACTACGACGGCGAACACGCTGGCGGCGGCGAAGAAGGCGGCGGACGCCGGCGATTTCGACAAGGCCACCGCGTCGGCCAAGGAGGCCGAGGCCTTGGCCAAGGCTTCGATTTTCCAGGCCACCAGCGAGAAGACCCGCTGGAGGGACATGGAAATACGCTGAAGCCGCAACGACGCGCGGAGACCCGCATGACCATCCGCCGCCGCGATTTTCTGACGCTCGCGGGCGCTGCTACTCTGTCGGCCAGCCTGCCACGGCTGGCTCGTGGTGCCGACAATGCCGGCGTCTACGATCTCGAGCGCTTCGGCAATGCCCGCATCCTGCACATCACCGATACCCATGCGCAGCTTCGTCCGGTGTTCTTCCGCGAGCCGAGCGTCAATCTCGGCGTCGGACCGATGCAGGGCAACCCGCCGCATTTGGTCGGACGCGCCTTTCTCGATCGCTTCGGCATCCGGCCCGACAGTGCCGATGCCTATGCTTTCACCTGCGTCGAATTCGAGAAGGCCGCCGGAAGATTCGGCAAGCTCGGCGGCTTCGCGCATCTGAAGACGCTGATCGACCGGCTGCGCAGCGAGGTCAGCTCCGGGCGCTCGCTGCTGCTCGATGGCGGCGATCTCTGGCAGGGCACCGGCCTCGCCAACACCATGCAAGGCGCCGACATGGTCGATGCCGCCAACCTGCTCGGCATCGAGGCGATGACCGGCCATTGGGAGTTCACCTATGGCGAGACGGTGTTGCGCGCCAACCTCGAGCGCTTCAAGGGCGAATTCCTGGCGCAGAACGTCTATCTCACCGAGGAAGCCGCCTTCAACGACGCCAAGGCGTTCGATCCGGCCTCGGGCCGCGTGTTCAAACCGTCCATCATCAAGGAAATCGGCGGGCATCGCGTTGCCATCATCGGCCAAGCATTCCCCTACGTGCCGATCGCCCACCCCAAGCGCTTCACGCCCGACTGGAAATTCGGCATCCGTGACGAAGAGCTGCAGAAGCTCGTCGACGCGCATCGCAACAACGACAAGGTCGATGCCGTCATCCTGCTTTCGCATAACGGCATGGACGTCGACCTCAAGCTCGCGAGCCGCGTCACCGGCATCGACGTCATCCTCGGCGGCCATACCCACGACGCGGTGCCGCAGCCGATTGCGGTGACCAACGCGGCCGGGGTCACGCTCGTCACCAATGCCGGTTCGAACGGCAAGTTTCTGGCCGTGCTCGATCTCGAACTCGGCAAGGGCAAGGTCAAGGATGTGCGTTATCGGCTGCTGCCGGTGTTCTCGGAGTTGCTGAGGCCCGATCCGGCGATGCAGGCGCTGATCGACAAGATCCGTGAGCCGCAGGCGGCCCTGCTCAACGACAAGGTCGGTGTCGCCGACCGCCTGCTCTATCGCCGCGGCAATTTCAGCGGCAGCATGGATCAACTGATCTGCGACGCTCTGCTCGGCGAATTGAATGTCGAGATTGCGCTCTCGCCAGGTTTCCGCTGGGGCACCACAGCGCTGGCAGGCCAGCCGCTGACGATGGAGGACGTGCTGGCGCAGACCGCGGTCACCTATCCGGAGACCTATGTCCAGACCATGACCGGCGGCCAGATCAAGGACGTGCTGGAAGACATCTGCGACAATCTCTTCAACGCCGATCCCTACTACCAGCAGGGCGGCGACATGGTCCGCGTCGGCGGCCTACACTACACCTGCACACCGGCCGAATCGGTAGGGAAACGGATTTCCGACCTCAAGCTCGACAACGGCCGCAAGCTTGAGGCCGGAAAGCGCTACAAGGTGGCGGGCTGGGCCTCCGTCAACGAGCAGACCGGCGCCCCGATCTGGGATGTGGTCGTCAGGCATTTGAGGTCGGGCAAGCCGCCCAATCGGTCGCCGCCGGGGGTGACGCTGAAAGGTGTCGAAGGCAATCCGGGCATTGCGGGGCACGTATGACGGGCTTTTCGGCCATGCTTCGCGCGACAATCGCGGCGCTTCTGATCGCAGCCGCCGTGTCTGGCGTGCGCGCCCAGCAGGTGCCGCTGCAGGACAAGCCATTTGCCGAGCACAAAGTCGTGCTGCAGCTCTCCGACAACGATCCGCGCAAGCAAGGCCTTGTGCTCAGCGTCGCCAACAACCTGATGAAGCATTACGATCCCGACAAGGTCGCCATCGAGGTCGTGGCGTTCGGTCCCGGCATCGACCTGCTGCGTCCGGAAAATCCCAACCGCAAGATGGTCGAGAGCCTGGTGGCGCAGGGCGCGCGTTTCGACGTCTGCCTCAACACCGTCGATACGCTCGAACGCGAGAGCGGCAAGCGGCCGGAGTTCATTGCAGCGGCGACGCCGGTGCAGGTCGGGGTCGCGCAGATCCTGTTTCTGACGGAGAATGGGTATACGCTGGTGCGGCCGTGACCGCCGCCGTCATTGCGAGCGCAAGCGACGGGAAAAGTCGAGGGACGCGAGATTTTGATTGCGCCCGACGCCATCATCGTGCCGTTGGGCGTGATACAATTGATGAAATTGCAGGAGCAGGGCTGGAGATACGTCCGGCCCCGACGACACAGGAAATTTTAATCCGGGCATACGGCCATGATCTTTCGTCAACTCTTCGACAGCGTTTCCGGCACCTACAGCTATCTGCTGGCGAGCCGCGCCGGCGGCGAGGCGTTGATCCTCGATCCCGTGCTGGAGAAAGCGGACCGCTACTGCCAGCTCCTGCGCGAGCTGGATCTGCGGCTGGTGAAGGCGGTCGATACCCATCTGCACGCCGATCACGTCACCGGACTGGGCGAGCTGCGCGACCGCACCCAGTGCATCACCATCATGGGCGAGCAGAGCAAGGCCGACGTAGTGTCGATGCGGGTTTCCGACGGCGACAAGGTGATGATCGAGGGGCTGAGCCTCGATGTGATGTATACGCCCGGCCACACCGACGATTCCTACTCCTATTTGATGGGCGATCGCGTCTTCACCGGCGACACGCTGTTGATCCGCGGCACCGGCCGCACCGACTTCCAGAACGGCTCTTCGCGCGCCCAGTACGATTCAATCTTCAACCGGCTATTGAAGCTGCCGGAGGAGACGCTGGTCTATCCCGCCCATGACTACAAGGGCGACACGGTTTCCACAATCGGCGAGGAGAAGCGCTACAATCCGCGGCTGCAGGTACGCAACGTAGATGAATATATCGAGCTGATGGCGAACCTGAAGCTGCCTAATCCGAAGATGATGGACGTCGCCGTGCCTGCCAACATGCATGTCGGCCTGCATCAGGAGGAGCTTGCCAAGCAAGGCCTGGCGCTCTCCGCCCGCGACGCCATCAACAGCCTCGGCCGGCCCGATATCCTGCTGGTCGATCTGCGCGAGGCCGGCGAGCGGGTCAAGCACGGCACGATCTCCGGCGCACTGCATGCGCCGTATCCCGGCATCGCCGAGAGTCTCAAGCCTGGCGGCATGCTGCGCGAGGTCGCCGCCGCCACCGGGCGCCGCGTGGTGTTCTTCTGCGCCTTCGGCGAGCGCTCGGCAATGGCGGTGGCCGCCGCCAAGAATGCGGGACTGGCCAACACCGCGCACATCGAAGGCGGGCTGGACGCCTGGAAGAAGGTCGGCGGGCCGGTGGTGATGGGCTAAAGCATGGGTAAAGGCGCTTGCGCCGTGCCCACATCTATCACACATCGACTCCGGATGGTGGGCACGCTTCGCTTTGCCCACCCTCAAAATCGAGCAAACCTCACCGCCCCACCCGCCTCAATTCCGCGGTCAGCGCGTCGAGCGCATCCGCCAGCATCACGCCGCCGCATTCGGTCATGCGCTCCGGAATCACGATACGCTTTTGCGGCGGATAGAAGCGCTCCAGCGCCGGATGCAGCAGGAACGCCTGGCCGTCGTCCCTCGCATAATCGCCGGCCTGCGAAACCACGATGAAGTCGGGCCGCAAGTTCACGATCGCCTCCAGCGAGGCAAATCCGCCGAAGGCAAAGCCGAGATCGCCGGCCGCGCTGCGCAAGCCTGTTTCGCCGAGCAGCGAGCCGACAAAGCTGTCGCTGCCCGCCACCCAGCCGCGCCGCGACAGCGGCAGCACGCGATAATGCTTTTCTGAAACAGCCTGGCGGGCGCGCGCCAGCGCGGCATCGAGCCGCGCAATTTCCTTGGCTGCGCGATCCGGATGCCCGGTGATGTCGCCGGCCTCGCGGATCTGCTGCCGCGCCTCATCGAGGGTTCGCGGCACGGCGAGTTCGGCGAGACGAAGCCCCTTGGCCTTCAACAGTTCGCGCGTCGAACGCTTGTCGAAGGCGCTGGCGATGACGATGTCGGGCCTGATGAGCAACACATCCTCGGCGCCGCCAGAGAGAACCGGATAGCGGGCAAGGTCGCCGGCAGCCGGGCCCTGCCAGCCGTCGCGCGAAAACCGGCTCAATCCCAGAATCTGCTCGGGGTCGGCGAGCGTCAGCAGCAACTGGTCGGTGCAGACATTCATCGATACCAGGCGCGGCAGAGGCGCGGCCGACGCCGGGCCGCCAGACATCGCCAGGGCAGCGGCCACGGCCACCATTCCGGATCGCCACCGCATCAGATATCGGCCCAGGGCACGATCACGGCTTCGCGCTGATATTCCGCGCGATAGGCCGAGATCCGGAAAACATCCGCCATCACCTGCTCGGACAGCGCCTCTGCCGGCGGACCCTGCGACACCAGGCCGCCTTCGCGCAGCACCAGCACATGGTCGGCAAACCGCGCCGCAAGGCCGAGATCATGCGTCACCACGATGACCAGCACGCCCTTGTCGGCGGTCGTGCGCAAGTTCCTCATGACATCGATCTGGTGCCGCGGGTCGAGCGAAGCGGTCGGCTCGTCGGCCAGGATGACCGGGGCCTCCACGGCCAACGCGCGCGCCAACGCGACGCGGCTGCGCTCGCCGCCGGACAATTCCGTGACGCGGCGATCGCTAAACTCGATCACGTCGACGGCCTGCATCGCGCGCAGCACCGCCTCGGCATCTTTCGGCGACAGCCGCGCCGGATCGGTCGCGCCGTGTGGGTAGCGGCCGAGCGCCACGATATCGCGGGCCGGCAGCGGCCAATGCACCATATGTCCCTGCGGCAGGTAACCGAAGCGTTTTGCCCTTTCGCGCAGCGGCAGCGAAGTCAGGGCGTGGCCGCCGATCTCGATCTCGCCTTGGGACGGAATCAATCCCGCCAGCGCACGCAGCAGCGTGGTCTTGCCGGCGCCATTCGGCCCAACCAGCGCCACCAGATGTCCTGCCGCCAGCGCGAGCGAGACGTCTTTCAGCACGACGCGGCCGGCGAGCCGGACGTCAAGTTCCTTTGCGGTCAGAAGCGCTGCCTCGCTCATGCGACGCCTCCGCCGAGCGCGCGGCGTTCGCGCATGATCAGATAGAGGAAGAACGGCACGCCGATGATCGAGGTCAGCACGCCGACCTTGATGTCCGATGTCGAGGGGATGATGCGCACCGCGATGTCGGCCGCCAGCAGCAGCGCGGAGCCGGCGAGTGCGCTTGGGATCAACAGCCGCCCCGGGTCGTGGCCGATCAGCGGCCGCATCAGATGCGGCGCGACCAGGCCGATGAAACCGATGGTGCCGGTGACGGCAACTGCGCCGCCGACGCCGAGCGCGACGCCCGAAATGACGAACAGCCGCAAGCGACCGACATCGACGCCGAGGCTTTGCGCGGTTTCTTCGCCGAGGCTCAGCGCGCGAAAGGCATGGCGCTGGCTGAACAGCATGACCGCGCCGGCAATGATGAATGGCAGCGCCAATATCACGTGCTGAAAGCTGCGGTCCTCCAGGGAGCCGAGCAGCCAGAACGCGATCTCCAGCACCAGAAAGGGATTGGTAGCGAGGTTCATCACCAGCGCCGTGGCGGCGCCTGCAAAGCTCGATATCGCGAGGCCCGACAGGATGAGAATCAATAACCCAGCATTGCGACCGGCGATCGAGAGCAGCCCGAACACCGAACCGAATGCGGCAATGATCGCTGCGACCGGCAGCGCGTAGGAGCGCACGTCAGCCAGGCCGAGCGCAATCACCAGCACCGCGCCGAACGCCGCCGATTGCGGGGCGCCGAACAGTTCGGGCGAAGCCAGCGGATTGCGCAACAGGCCCTGCAGCGACGCGCCGGACAGCCCGAGGATGGCGCCGATCGCAAGCGCCAGCAATGTGCGCGGCAGGCGGATTTCCCGCACGATCACCTGCGATACCTCGTTGCCGCCGCCGAACAGCGCTTCCGCTACCGACAGAGGCGAGAGCCGCACCGGACCGATGCCGAGCGAGATCAGCGCCAGCAGCGCAACTACGGCGGCAAGCGCCGCGGTGGCGCCGATCCGCCGTCGCGCGGCATCCTCGTTGGTGACGATTACGGCCTCAACACTCATCGATCGTCCTAAAGCAGGTTTACCCGTCCCGGTACAGAAGCGCCGGCAGGCGTGCTCATGCGGCAAAAATAGCGCACTCGTCCAGTGAGGATCGCGAGGGCGCCCCAGGCGGATTGACTCGGCGTTTGACAAACTTCTACCATAGTTCCCGACGGTTCCCGTTTGGGGATCAAAAGGGAATGCGGTGCGGGGACATCCCCCAATTCCGCGGCTGCCCCCGCAACTGTAAGCGGCGAATCCTTCGTCATACGCCACTGGGCATCTCGGTCCTGGGAAGGCGACGATGGGTAACGACCCGCGAGCCAGGAGACCTGCCGTCAGCCGTGGTCACACGCGAAGATGTCGGTCGGGGAGTACAGGCATTAGCTTCACCTGAGCTGCTGCTCAAGCACATGGTGAGACTTGGTTCGCTGTGACGTGCCACTGACGTCATACCGAGGTCCAAAAAACCATGTCTTCCATCACCGCCACGCGGCAGCGCCGCTTCTGGCTTGCCAGCAGCTTCCTGATACCGATCGTATCGCTCGGCATTTCCGGCGCCCAGGCCCAGCAGACGCCATCCGAGCCATTGCCACCGATTGAGATAACCTCGCCCACAGACCCGAACCGGACCCGCGCAAAACCAAGCTACGATGAGCCATCGACGTCGCGCCGCGTCGTACCGGCGGCTGCGCCGTCGACCGCCACGCGGCCCGCGGCCGGGACCGGCTCGAACGTCGCTTCGCAAAGCGCCTCGCAAGGTGCGGGCGGCGGCGGCCGGCAGTTCTCCGGCATCGTCGGCACCTCGGCGACCGTGATCACCGCAGACGAGATCGCGCATTCGCCGGCGCAGACGCTGCCCGACATCATCGCACAGGTGCCGGGCGTGCAACTGCAATCGCTGTATGGTGGCGTGAACGGCGCCAAGACGACGGTTGACCTGCGCGGGTTTGGCGCATTCGCCACCGCCAATAGCCTCGTCCTGATCAATGGCCGCCGGCTCAACGATATCGACATGGCCGGCGTCGATCTCTCGACCATTCCGCTCAATTCAATCGAACGGATCGAAATCAGCCGCGGCAACAGTGGCGCGGTGCTCTATGGCGATAACGCCGTCGGCGGCGTCGTCAACATCGTCTTGAAGAACGGCGCCAGCGGCCCGCCTGTCGCGATACGCAGCGAAGCCGGCGTCGGCTCGTTCAACCAGCGGCTTGCGAATATTTCGGCCGCGACCAACTACGGACCTTGGTCGACATCCTTCTATGGCAACGCCATCAAGTCTGATGGTTACCGGGTCAACAACGCCCTCGATCAGCGCAACGGGATCGGCAATCTCAATTATACCACACCGGACCTCAAGGCCTTCCTCACCGTGACTGGTGACGACCAGAAGCTCGGCTTCCCGGGCGGACGCACCGTCGATCCCTCAATCGGGCTCAATCAACTCGTCACTGATCGCAGGGGCACCAACACGCCGTTCGATTACGGCAACCAGCAGGGAGCCAGCGCAACCACCGGCTTTACCAAGACTATCATGAACGGCGTCGACCTGATCGTCGACGGCGGCGTTCGGAAGAAGGACACGCAAAGCGGTTTCTTCGGCGCGGTACCGTTTGCCTCGCCACTTCCGAGCTTCTCCTCCACTTATAACGACGCATCATTGCAGACCTGGTCGATCACGCCGCGACTGAGCGTTAAGAACTCGATCTTCGGAATTCCCTCACAGATCCTGACCGGCATCGATTATTACGATGCGACGTTTCGCCAGGACCGCGGCGCGTTCAAGGGTCTTCCGCCGACCCACATCTACGACCTGTCGCAACAGACGCTGGCCGGCTACTGGCAGCACACTGTAGGACTGTTGCCGACGACCGATTTCTCCTATGGCGCCAGGGTTCAAAACACCAGCCTGACTGCTCGGGATCGGTATGATCCCAATGCGCCCGGTTGCGCCATGTTCTTCAATTGCGGCGCTCAGGCTTCGCCGCTCGACAGCAACGAAACACAATACGCGCTGCATGCTGGCCTCGAGCATCGCCTCAATAACGTGTTCTCGGTATTCGGCCGCGCCGCACGCGCATTCCGGACCCCGACCGTCGACGAGCGCGTTTCCTCCGGTCCCGCCTTCGACGAGTTTTTCAATCCGATCGCCGGCAATTTCAAGCTGAAGACCCAGACATCGCACGATATCGAGGGCGGATTCCGCATCAAGAGCGGCGGCTTCCAGATGCAATCGAGCATCTACAACATGGATCTCGAGAACGAGATCCATTTCAATCCGGTGCTGTTTTTCAACGTCAACCTCGATCCGACCCGCCGCTACGGCTCCGAGACCAGCGCTTCGCTGCGTGTCAGCGACACCGTGCTGCTGCGGGGCGGTGTGGCGTACACCCGTGCCGTATTTCGCGAAGGACCGTTCGCCGGCAACGATGTGCCGCTCGTATCGCGCTACACCGCGAGCAGCGGCGTGACCTGGAACATCTGGCAAAACTATCTGGTGTTCGACGCCACCGTGCGCGCTTGGAGCGAACGCTTCATGGACAATGATCAGGCCAACACCCAGCGCCGCATTCCGGCCGACGCCACCGTCGACCTGAAAGTGAGCGGCGCCTACGATCGCTTCTTCTGGTCGGTCAGCGTGAACAATCTGTTCAACGCGCTGTACTACGACTACGCGATCGCCAGCTCGTTCACGCCGGGCCGGTTCGCGGCCTATCCGCTGCCCGGCCGGACCTTCATGGTGAAGGCCGGCGCCACATTCTGACCGCAACAGCCGGTTTCGGCCGCGCCGGACCGCCTTGTCTGACGAGACAGTATTCTCCTGGGCATTGCCCGGGAGCATACTTTTTCTGCTGAACGCCTGGCCTGCGCGTTTCGATCAGATCGGTTCCGACGCGCGCGATGATGAAGCGGAGCTTCACGGTCATGATTGATTTGATAAGAAAGCGGCTCATTTTCGACCGAAAATAACCATCCTCTGTGATCCGATCCCATGGTAAACCGCCGCAGACCGCTCGACGATATCTGTCGCGATCTCAGAGGTGTGACATGAACGATGAACCGAAGAGCGCTGCCGAACTGAAAGAGATCAGGCTGAACCGCAAGCGCGCCCAGGAGATCGAGGGTGTGAAGGCGATGGCCGAGATCGCGGCTGCGGATATCGCGATCCGACAGCGGACGGCGCGGCTGCGCGCGCTCCGTCTGGCGAAGGAAGCGGCCGATCGGCAAAATCAACCGGAGCCGAAGGCGAAAGCCAGGCCAAAGACTGCGAAAAGAGGCTGACTTGAAATGACTAACGACGATCGTGATTTCGCCAACGCAACCATCGACAGAGCGGCAAGAGCCGCCGAGGATGCGAAATCAGTGAAGGCCGAGCGGGAAGCTGCTGCGAAGGCCGTGCTCGACAACATGGCAAGATTGAAGGCGTTGCGACTCGCGCGCGAAGCGACCGAACCGCCGCGCGCGCCCGCCGCCAAAAAGGCCCGCACCAAACCGGGGAAGCCGGCCGAAAAGGCGCCGGCCCTTTCCGACTGGCTGGCCAGCCAGCAAAACGGCGGACGGCGCATCTGAGTCAGCCAAGCAGACGCGAAGAGCCGGGGCGTTACGCCGGCCCCGGCCAATCGATCTTCGATCGCGTCTTGTTCTCGGCGTCGTAAACCTGCACCTGAAGCATTTGGAAGCGGTTCTTCAACGCCATGCCCGCCTCCTCGGCGGCTTCGACCGTTTCATAATGTGATTTGAAATGACCATCGACCACCAGTGAGTATCCGGTGGAGGGCGCCTTGTCGGCGCGGTCGGTTTTGCGCGGCTGCGGTTCGTCCACCACAGGGCGGGGCTTCTTCATGCAGGCTCCGTATGTGAACGCCCTTTGGGCTGAACGCCGCAAAAAGGGCAGGAAGAATCGTCTGACCGGCGCTAGGATGGCTTCCGAACGCGGTCAGATTGAGATCATGCCGTTACCCTGAGTCGGCATGCAGCGCAAACGCCGATTGACTGGCGAGAAGGCATCGCATGAACGGACCCAGTCGGAAGAACGAACCTCCGAAACAACCCGAGGATAAGCCGAAGAAGCCGCAACGTCCTCCGGTCGAGGAGGACGATTACGAGGACGGCGACATCGCCACGCCAAAGCGCGACCGCACCGACAACGAAAATGAGCCGCTGTAGCAGCAAGGAAAGTTGTCATCGCCCGGCTTGACCAGGCGATTTTAGTATTCCGAGGCGCTTGTATTTGACGGAAGAGCCGCGGCGTACCGCCTTCGCGGGCGACGACGCGTTGAATATCCAACAAGGTCTTCCGCTTCAATCGCACGAATGCTGTTCAGATCGAGCAGATGCGCGCCATTCAGGAGGCCATTTTTGCCTGCCCTGCCCTGCCCTGCGCCGGGGCAGCTATGCAGCGGCATTCATGGACAAATAACTGCCGGCCTTTATTTTCAGCACGCCCCTGCCGGGGCCGCAGGCATTACACGGTTTGAACTGACATGGTCGATATTCTGGCCGCACCGCAACAAGCCAAGGCAGACGCTTCGCTGCGCACGCTTGCAGCAATTTCCGCCGCCCATTGGGTCAGCCATTTCCATCTCTTCGTGCTGCCGATGCTGTTTCCCTTCCTTAAGGAACAACTTGGCGTCGGCTATATCGAGCTCGGTTTTGCGCTGACCGTGTTCGGCGTCATCTCCGGCCTCACCCAGGCTCCGATCGGCTATCTCGCCGACCATATCGGCGCGCGAAAGGTGCTGCTGATCGGGCTCACGGTCGGCGGCCTGGCACTGATCATGCTCGGGCTGCATCTGAGCTACGTTTCGCTGATCGTGTGCGCCGCTCTGCTTGGGCTTGCCAACAGCGTCTATCATCCGTGTGACTATGCGATCCTGTCGACGCATATGGACGAAGCGCGGATGGGTCGGGCGTTTTCGGTCCATACCTTTGCTGGTTTCCTCGGTGGTGCGGTGGCGCCTGCGATCATGGCTGCGCTGGTGGCAATCGTCGGCGGTCTCGGCGCATTGATTGTGGCCGGCGCCGTCGGCCCTGGCGTGGCGCTGTTGTTGATCGCCGGCCGCATTCCCGATGCGAGTTCGGCCGATCGCAAGACCGATGGCGCGCCCGCGCCAAAGCCGAGCATCGTGACACCGGCCATCATGGTGTTGACGATCTTCTTCATGCTGCTCGGCCTGTCCAATGCCGGCATCAGTAATTTCGGCGTGGTTGCGCTGATGAGCGGCTATGGCGTGGCGTTCTCGGCCGCCAATATCGCGCTGACCGCCTATCTCGGCGCCAGCGCGGCCGGCGTGCTGGCCGGCGGCTATCTCGCCGACCGCACCAGGCGCCACGGCAATGTCGCCGCCGCGTGTTTCGCCATCAACGCCGCCATCATCACCGTCATTGCGACGGTCAATTTGCCGTCGGTGGTGCTGGCTGCCGCGATGGGGCTCGCCGGTTTCCTCGGCGGCGTCATCGCGCCCTCGCGCGACATGCTGGTTCGTAACGCAGCTCCAGCCGGAGCTGCCGGCCGGGCGTTCGGCATCGTCTCCACCGGGTTCAATTTCAGCGGCATTCTCTCGCCGCTGCTGTTCGGCTGGATCATGGACCAGCAGCTGCCGCATTGGGTGTTCGGCGCGTCCGTGGCCTTCATGGTGCTGACGGTGCTGCTGGCGCTGGTCACCGACCGGAAGCCTGCGGAACCTGCCAAGCTGTAACTCCGGATCGATTTTACGCGTTTTCTTCACGCGAACCGGTATCCACCTCCGGATCAAGTCCGAGGGCATGCTTCGCTTTAAAACGCTTTGATGCATCCCTGAACCTCATCCCCGTCGGTTGACAGCATCTGGCGGCGTCGGATGATGCGCCAACAAGACAGATACGGGATGGAAGCCATGACCTCGAACCCCGACCTCGTGATCCGCGGCGGCACCATTGCCGATGGCAAGGGCGGCGACCTCTTCGAAGCCGATGTGGCGATTGCCGGCGGCCGCATCACCGAAGTTGGCAAGGTTACCGCGAAGGGCAACGAAGAGATCGACGCCAAGGGCAGACTGGTCACGCCGGGCTTTGTCGACGTCCACACCCATTACGACGGCCAGGTGACCTGGAGCCAGGACATCACGCCCTCCTCGCAGAATGGCGTCACGACGGCGATCATGGGCAATTGCGGCGTCGGCTTTGCGCCGTGCCGCCCAGAGGACCATGTCCGTCTGATCCAGTTGATGGAAGGCGTCGAGGATATTCCCGAGCCGGTGCTGAGCGCCGGCATTCCCTGGGCCTGGGAAAGCTTTCCCGATTACATGGACTGGCTCTCGAAGCGGAATTTCGACATGGACATCGGCGCGCAACTGCCGCACGCCGCCTTGCGCGTCTATGTGATGGGCGAGCGCGGCGCGCGCCGCGATCCGTCCACGCCCGAGGACAACAAGGCGATGGCGGCTCTGGCTGCCGATGCCGTGCGCGCCGGCGCACTCGGCTTCTCGACCTCGCGCACGCTCAACCACCGCACCTCGACCGGCGACTTCACGCCCACGCTGAAGGCCGGCGAGGATGAATTGACCGCAATCGCCGCAGCAATGCACGCGCAGGGCCGCAGCGTGCTGCAGTTCGTGCTCGATCTCTCCACCATCGACGAAGACCTGCCGATGATGCTGCGGGTGGCCGAGAACAGCAAGATCCCGGTATCGTTCTCGATCACCCAGAACGACAAGGCGCCGCAGCGCTGGCGGCAGACGCTCGAGACCATCCGCGAGGCCTCAATGCGCGGCCTGTCGATCACCGCGCAAATCGCGGCCCGCCCGGTCGGGCTTATGCTGGGCCTCGAATTGTCGCGCAACCCGTTCCAGACCCATCCGAGCTACCAGGCGATCGCGCATCTGCCACTTGCCGAACGTCTCGCGCGTCTGCGTCAGCCCGACGTGCGGAAAGCGATCCTCAGCGAGCACGCCACCGCGACCGACGATCCGCTGTTCTTCCGGCCGAACTACGACAAGATGTACCTGCTCGGCAATCCGCCGGACTACGAGCAGCCGCCTGAGAATGCACTCGGTCCACAGGCCCGCCGCCATGGCAAGCAGCCGGAAGAGCTCGCCTATGACGCCATGCTGACCGATGACGGCCGCGGCATGCTCTATGTGCCGTTCCTCAATTACGCCGACGGCAACCTCGATGCTGTCAGCGAGATGCTGCGTGATCCCAATGCGGTGCCGGGCCTCTCCGACGGCGGCGCGCATTGCGGCATCATCTGCGATGCCAGCTTCCCGACTTATCTGCTGACGCATTGGACACGCGACCGGAGCCGCGGTGAAAAACTGCCGATCCCGTTCGTGGTGGCGGCGCAGTCGCGCAAGACCGCGCTTTCGGTCGGCCTCTACGACCGCGGCGTGATCGCGCCGGGATTCAAGGCCGACGTCAACGTGATCGACTACGGTCGCCTGCATCTGCATCCGCCAAAGGTGCACTATGACCTGCCGGTCGGCGGCCGCCGCCTGATGCAGCAGGTCGACGGCTATGACGCGACCATCGTCTCAGGCGTGGTGACGCAGCGCGGCGGCAAGGCCACCGGCGTACGCCCCGGCAAGCTGGTGCGCGGCGCGCAAGGCTCAAAGCCACAGTTCGATGCGGCCGCGAGCTAGCGCTGCGCTACCTCAACATATTGGTGACGTCCCTGCGAAGAATGCGTCCGTTCGCAGGCACGACGGATGATTTGTTATTGCCTCATGCGAATTTCGGCTGGGCCGCGGCCTGGGCCATCAGCCTCGCGCGCTCCGTGTTCGGCCACAGCAGCAGCAGTCCAAGCAATCCCGACGCCGCCATGATCACCGCGTTGATGGTGAAGCCCGTCATGTAGCCTTCGAGCGGCGCAGCCGCGTTCTGGATCACGACGCCCATTACCGAGGGCGCAATCATGCCCGCCAGCGTATAGATTGCGCCGTAGATCGCGATGACCGCGCCGCGCTGCTGCACCGGCGTGAATTCGCCGAGCATCGGCGGGCAGACCACATAGATCGAGCCGCAGAGTCCCGAGCCGACCACGAGGAAGGCGATCTGCCATCCCGCGCCATTGACATACGGAAGAACCGCGAGAATCAGCCCGCCGACAATCAGCGGGACAGAGCCGAGTATGCCGCGTGCGCCGCGCGTGGTGTATCCGCGCGTCAGCATCACCTGTGAGATCCAACCGGTCAGCAGCACGACGGCCGCCCCGAACACCCAGGGCAGCACCGAAATCCAGCCCGCGTCCTTCTGCGAGAAGCCGAGCCCCTTGACGATGAACGGCGTGAACCAGGTCAAACCGAGCGACAGCGCCCAGTAGGCGCCGAAGGTCGCCGCGCAGCAGCCGATGAACGTGCGCGAGGTCAGAAGCTGGAGATAAGGAACGCGCGGATCGGTTGTTGCCGTCGTAACGGTGTGAACGAGCGGTCCTTCCTTGCCCATGACGAGCCAGGCGGCACCCCACATCAGGCCGACGATTCCGAGCGCGCCGAAGGCGTAATGCCAGCTATGATTGACGATGATCCAATTGAGCGCCGGCACCGCTAGGATGACGCCGAAAGCCGAGCCCTGCGAAAGAATGGCGGTGGGCAGCGTGCGCTTCTCGTCGGGAAACCATTTGTAGATGGCGTGCGCCGCCACTGCGAACGCTGGCCCCTCACCGGCGCCGAGAATGATGCGGCAGATCACCAGCGTCGCGAAACCGACGGTGCCGACCATCGGAAATTGCGCGACCGACCAGATCACCGCCATCACGAGCAGCACCCAGCGGGTGTCGACGCGGTTGACGATGAAGCCGACGACGATGGCCGAGATCGAAAACAGGAAAAAGAACGAGGAGCCGAGGAAGCCGAACTGTTCTGGCGAGAGTTTCAGCTCGTCCATGATCGGGGCGCCGGCAAGGCCGACCACGATCTTGTCGGCAAAGTTCACCAGCATGAACAGAAACAGCAGAAACGTGATTTTCCAGGCGCCTTTGGGCGTCGGTTGCGCGGTCATGGCTGTTTTCCCCATTTTTGTGTAGCTGGCTCTTAAAAGATCGGCCGGTTCCAATGGTACTAGGGCTTGCCGGCAAGGCAACCGGGATTTGTCGGCAAATGCCGCGCTCCGCAACTGCAGGCTGCTACGAGAGGCACATGCTGCAACCGGATCACGATCGCGGTACGATGAGGCCATGATCCAGAACGCCCGCTCTGATATGTTGCATGCCACCACGTCAGGGGATTTTCATGGTCAAATCGGTCGATCGTTGCGCATGACCAACGGCAATCCCAAGGTGACCGGCCCCGTACTTCAGGTGGCCGGCCTGACCAAGAGCTACCGCACGGCCGGCGAAGAGATCGCAGTGCTGCGCGGGGTAAACCTGACCGTCGCCGCCGGCGAGACCGTCGCGCTGACAGGCGAATCCGGCAGCGGCAAGAGCACGCTCTTGCACCTGATCGCAGGTCTCGATGCAGCCGACGGCGGCGAGATCAGGCTGGCGGATGCGCAGGTCTGCGAACTCAGCGATGCCGACCGCGCGGAAATGCGCCGCGACCGGCTTGGCCTGGTGTTTCAGCAATTCAACCTGATCCCCAGCCTCACGGTGGATGACAACCTCGCTTTCCAGTCGCGCATTGCCGGCCGTCACGATATGGCCTGGCACAACGAGTTGGTGGAGCGGCTCGGGCTCGGGCGTCTGCTGAAACGCTACCCCGAGCAACTATCCGGTGGCCAGCAACAGCGCGTCGCCATCGGCCGGGCGCTGGCGATCAAGCCATTGTTGCTGCTCGCCGACGAACCGACCGGCAACCTCGACGAGGATACTGCGGACGAGGTGCTGGCACTGGCACGCGACCTGGTGGCCCGCAGCGGCTGCGGATTTCTGATGGTGACGCATAGCGCAAGGCTAGCTGCGACCCTCGACCGACAGGTTAACCTGCATGCCGGGGTGATCGCGTGAAGCGCGCGCTGTGGACGCTGGCCGTGCTGTTGAGCCATTGGCGGCGTCATCCCATGCAGTTGGCGACCCTCCTGATCGGCTTGATCTCGGCAACCGCGCTGTGGAGCGGCGTGCAGGCGCTCAATCAGCAGGCGCGCACCTCCTACGATCGCGCCGCCGCCACTTTTGGCGGCACGCGCACCGCGATGCTGGTCGCAAGCAGCGGCGCAACTTTCCCGCAAAGACTCTTTGTCGATCTGCGCCGCGCCGGCTGGCCGGTTTCGCCCGTGCTCGAAGGCCGGATCCAGATCGAGGGACGGTCGGTCCGCCTGCTCGGCATCGAGCCGGTCACGCTGCCCACGGAAGTCGGCAATGCGCCGACAATCGGCAAAGCCGGCCTGCAATCATTCATGACGCCGCCAGGCGAGATGCTGGTCGCGCCGGAAACGCTTGCCGATCTCAAGCTCGCCGAGGGCGCGCGCGCCGAAGCCAATGGCGCCTTGCTGCCGCCGCTTCGCGTGCAGCCAAACCTCGTGCCCGGCGTGCTGGTCGTCGACATCGGTATCGCGCAAAACCTCTTGAAAATGCCGGATCAGCTCACGCGCCTCCTGATCGGCAAGGCGGTGGGCAAGCGCGCGCCGCTTGAAAGCATTGCCGGCGACAAGCTTCGCCTGATCGAGCCAGATGCGGAGACCGATCTCGAGCGTCTCACCGACAGTTTTCACCTGAACCTGACTGCGTTCGGCTTGCTGTCGTTCTTCGTCGGCCTGTTCATCGTCAATTCGGCGATCGGGCTTGCCTTCGAACAGCGGCTGCCTACCTTGCGGACCCTGCGCGCCTGCGGTGTCTCGGCGCGGATGCTCAACGGCGTGCTGGTGCTCGAGCTGGTATCGCTGGCGCTGATCGCGGGGCTGATTGGGCTTGTCTGCGGTTACTTCATTGCCGGCGCGCTGCTGCCCGACGTCGCGGCCTCGCTACGAGGGCTCTATGGCGCGCAGATTCCGGGACATCTGACGCTCAAGCCGCAATGGTGGATCGCCGGCATCGCGATCAGCATTCTGGGCGCGCTCGCTGCGGCCGCCACGAGCCTGACCAAGGCGCTGCGGCTGCCGCTGCTCGCCACTGCGCAGCCGTTCGCCTGGCAACAGGCGCAGCGGCGCTGGCTGACCTATCAGAGCGCGCTGGCGCTCGCGGCATTCGCCGCGGCTGGCGGCCTGTTGTGGTTCGGCGATTCCCTGATGTCTGGCTTTGCCGTGCTCGCGGCGCTGATGCTCGGCGCCGCGTTGATTCTCCCAATGTTTCTGGAGATCGTGCTGTCGATCGGTCAGCGGCGGGCGCGGGCGCCGCTCGGCATCTGGTTCTGGGCCGACAGCCGCCAGCAACTCTCCGGACTGTCGCTCGCCTTGATGGCGCTTTTGCTTGCGCTGTCGGTGAATGTCGGTGTCTCGACCATGGTCGAGAGTTTCTCCCGCACATTCCTGGTCTGGCTCGATGGACGGCTGGCGGCGGACGTCTATATCAATGCAGCCAACGACGAGCAGGCCCACGAGATCATGGCCTGGCTGCGCGAGCGACCCGAGGTCGAGGCGATCCTGCCCGGCGGCCGCGCCGATACGCAACTGGTGGGCGCGCCCATCGAGGTGCTGGGCCTGCCCGATCACGCCATCTACCGCGACAACTGGCCGCTGCTGCAATCGGCCGACAATGCCTGGATCAAGCTTCGCCCGGGCGACGCGGCGCTCGTCAGCGAACAGCTGGCGCGGCGCCTGCATCTTTCGATCGGCGACCGCATCGGGGTGCCCGCGCCAGGCGGCAACTGGACGCTCAACGTGGTCGGCATCTATGCCGACTACGGCAACCCCAAGGGCCAGATTGCGGTGAACTTCGCCGCGCTGACGCGCCGCTTTCCCGAAATCCCGCTGACGCGCATGGGTTTGCGGGTCGCCTCGCCAAAGATCCCGGCGCTAATTTCGGCGCTGCAGGAGAAGTTCGGTCTCGACGATCGCAATGTCGCCGACCAGGCGACGATGAAGGCGGAATCGACGCGGATCTTCAACCGCACTTTCTCGGTCACAGCCGCGCTGAATGCTTTCACGCTCGGCGTCGCCGGCGTTGCGCTGCTGACCAGCCTACTGACGCTGGCCAATTCCCGCCTGCCGCAACTGGCGCCGCTATGGGCGATCGGCATCACGCGACGGCGGCTCGCCGTGATCGAGCTTCTCAAGACCATGTCGGTGGCGCTGATCACCACCATCTTCGCGCTTCCGCTGGGCTTGCTGGTCGCGTGGTGTTTGCTCGCAATCGTCAACGTCAAGGCGTTTGGCTGGCGACTGCCGTTCCACGTGTTTCCGCTGCAATTGCTCTGGCTCACCGGCGTCGCGATGGCGGCCGCGCTTGCCGCCTCGGCGCTTCCCGTCATCCGGCTGGCGCGGATGCAGCCGGCGAGCCTGATCAGGATCTTTGCCAATGAACGCTAGCGGTCTCATCACCCGCCGCGGGGTCGTCGGCGGCGCGGTCTTAGCGGGCCTCGGCGGCACGGCGTTGGCGCAGGGTTTTGCGGGTTTGAGCGAAAGCGCCGAAGGATTTGCGCCGGTGGTGCCCGGCAGGACATTTGCGTTTCCCGCCGACCACGGACCGCATCCGGAATTCCGCATCGAGTGGTGGTATGTGACGGCCAACCTGATCGATGCCAATGGCGGTGCCTACGGCGCGCAATGGACGCTGTTTCGCCAGGCGATCGCAGCGGGCGGGCCGCGCGAGGGCTGGGCCAACCAGCAGATCTGGATGGGCCATGCCGCCGTCACGCGCCAGGATATCCATCGCTTTGCCCAGGCGTTCGCGCGCGGCGGCGTCGGCCAGGCCGGTGTGGAGGCGCAGCCCTTTCATGCCTGGATCGACGCCTGGGAGATGCGCGGGCTCGATCCGGTGAGCGACGAGAATATTGCTCCGCTGGAACTGAAAGCATCGGGTGCCGACTTCAGCTACACGCTGCGCCTCGGCGCGCTGCGTCCGCTGGTGCTGCAGGGCGACGGCGGCTACAGCCGCAAATCGCTGCGCGAACAGGCCTCCTATTATTATAGCCAGCCGCATTATACGGCGAAGGGCATCCTCACCGTCGACGACAGGCCTGTCGACGTCACCGGCATGGCCTGGCTCGACCGCGAGTGGAGCAGCCAGCCGCTGGCGTCAGATCAAAGCGGATGGGACTGGCTGTCGCTGCATTTCAATTCCGGCGACAAATTGATGCTGTACCGGATGCGCCAGGCCGATGGCCAGCATTACGGCTCAGGCAAGTGGATCGCACCCGACGGCACGGCTGAACAACTCGCTTCCGCCGACATCATGATGACGCCACTCATCTTCACCGAGATCGAGAAACGAAAGATACCGACGACGTGGCGTATCGCCATTCCGAGGATGGCGCTGTCGATCGAATGCTCGCCGCTCAACGCCAGAAGCTGGATGGGGACGAGCTTTCCTTATTGGGAAGGTCCGATCAGCTTTGCCGGAAGCCATACCGGGCTGGGTTATCTGGAAATGACGGGCTACTAAGTCCTTCGCACGCAACAGGGAAATTTCATCTCACCGCGTGGCGGACTGTGCAGGGTGAGAACGAGATCTATCGCACGTCGTCCCGGCCTTGAGCCGGGACCCATACGCCGCGTCTTATCAATGAGGCAAGTAGTCGGACGCCCGCTCTAACAACGAGCGCCCGTTGTTATGGCCCTGCTTTCGCAGGGACGACCGAGAAAGCTACTTCACCAGCGGGCAGCCCGAATCCTTTGCGGCCGGGAACGCCTTGTCGCCGGGCACCACCGCGAGCTGCTTGTAGTAATCCCACGGCTTCTTCGATTCCGAAGGCTTCTTGACCTCGAACAGATAGAGGTCATGCACCATGCGGCCGTTCTCCAGCACTTTGCCGCCTTGCGCAAAATCGTCGTCGACCGGAAGCTCCTTCAGCTTCTTGGCAACCGCCTCGGTCTCCTTGGTCCCCGCGGCCTTCACCGCCTTCAGGTATTGCAGCGTCGCCGAATAGGTGCCGGCCTGGATCATGTTCGGCATGCGGCCGGTTCGCTTGAAGAAGCGTTCGGCCAGATTGCGGCTCTTGGGATCGCGGTCCCAGTAGTAGCCTTCCGTCAGCACCAGGCCCTGCGCGGCGTCGAGCCCGAGGCCGTGCACTTCGGCCAGCGTCAGCAACAGGCCGGCGAGCTTCTGGCCGCTCCTGACGATGCCGAATTCCGCCGCCTGCTTGATCGAGTTGGTGGTGTCGAGGCCGGCATTGGCGAGGCCGATGATCTTGGCTTTCGAACTCTGCGCCTGCAGCAGGAAGGACGAGAAATCCGACGAGTTCAGGGGAATGCGGACCGCGCCGAGCACCTTGCCGCCCTTCGCCTTGACGAAATCGCTGGTGTCCTTTTCCAGCGCGTGGCCGAATGCGTAGTCCGCCGTCATGAAGAACCAGCTATCGCCGCCGGATTCCACCAGCGCGCCGCCAGTGCCGTAGGCTAGCGCGTGGGTATCATAGGCCCAGTGGAATCCGTAAGGCTGACAGGCATCGCCGGTGAGACGCGAGGTCGCCGCACCCACGACGATATCGATCTTCTTCATCTGCTTGGACAGATCGTGGATCGCGAGCGCGACCGACGAGGTCGTCAGCTCGGTGATCATGTCGACGCCCTCCACCTCGTACCAGCGCCGTGCGATCGCGGTGCCGAGATCCGGCTTGTTCTGATGGTCGGCGGAGACGATTTCGATCTTGTGGCCGAGCACCTCGCCGCCAAAGTCTTCAATCGCCATCTTGGCGGCCTCGAACGACCATTTGCCGCCGTAATCCGCATAGACCCCGGACTGATCGTTCAAAATGCCGATCTTGACGCCCTGCGCGGACGCCGGCACGGCGAGCAAAAGACCAACTGCCGCAACGGCGGCCAACAATCCCGACTTCATTCTTTTCTCCCGGAATTTTTTGTCGAAGGAACCTGGCGACATTATTCAATAACCCCGTAAGTGCCCATCCATTTCGGATCAGCCAAAAGTATTGGGGAACTTGAGATTGGGGCTCTTCGAACTTCATCGGTCATTCCGGGGCGCGGCGGAGCCGCGAGCCCGGAATGACGTGCGCAGTGAACGAAGCAATCGCACTCACACCGCAGCCGGCTTCTTGCCCTTGCCCTCGGCGAGGTTGCGGACGATGACGTAGAAGATCGGCGTGAAAATCAGGCCGAATAGCGTCACGCCGAGCATGCCAAAGAACACGGCCACTCCGACTGCCTGCCGCATCTCCGAACCCGAGCCCGACGAGATCACCAGCGGCAGCACGCCGAGGATGAAGGCAAACGAGGTCATCAGGATCGGCCGCAGCCGCAGTCGGCAGGCTTCGATGACCGCTTCCAGCCGCGCCTTTCCTTCAAGCTCGATATCGCGCGCGAACTCGACGATCAGAATGGCGTTCTTGGCCGCCAACCCTACCAGCACCACGAAGCCGATCTGGGTCAGGATGTTGACGTCCTGCCCCATGATGCGCACGCCGATGGTGGCGGCGAGCAGGCACATCGGGACGATCAGAATGACCGCAAATGGCAGGCTCCACGAGCCATATTGCGCTGCCAGCACCAGATACACGAACAGCACGCAGATCGGGAACACGAGGAGGCCGGCTTGGCCGCCGGTGACCTGCTGGTAGGACAGATCGGTCCATTCGAACGAAAAACCGCTCGGCAGCGTGTCCTCGGCCAGTTTCTTCATCGTGTTGATCGCCGTCGCAGAGCTTGTTCCCGGCAGCGTATCGCCCTGCAACTCGGCCGCGGGATACAGATTGTAGCGCGCAACGCGGTCGGGCCCCGAGATGTCGCGGAAACTGACCACGCTGCCGAGCATGACCATGTCGCCGGCCGCATTGCGGGTGCGCAGGCGCGCCAGATCGGAGGTTTCCTTGCGGAACGGAAGGTCGGCCTGCGCCGTGACGTGATAGGTGCGGCCGAATAGATTGAAGTCGTTGACATAGGACGACCCAAAATAGGTTTGGATCGTGTCGGTGATGTTCGCAATCGGCACACCGAGCTTCTGCGCCTTGACGCGATCGATATCGACAAACAGCTGCGGCGTGTTGGCGGTGAACGTTGAGAACACCTGCGTGAGCCCCGGCGCCTTGCGCGCCGCGCCGATCAGTTCATCCGTCGCCGCAGCCAGCATTTCGGAGCCGCGGCCCTGACGATCCTGAATGCGCATGGTGAAGCCGCCGCCGGTCCCGATGCCGGGCACCGCGGGCGGCGGGATGACGATGATGAAGGCGCCCTGGATGCTCGCCAGCCGCATGCGCAGATTGTTGGCGATCGCGCCTGCGGAAAGTCCCTTCTTGTGGCGTTCCTCCGGATCGTCGAATACCGGGAACAATGCAGCGGCATTGCTCGCCTGCGTTCGCGTCGCGCCCGAGAAGCCGGCAAACGCCGCCACGCGAATGATGCCCGGCGTATCCAGTGCAATGCGCTCGATCTCACGAACCACCTCGGTGGTTCGCGCCAGCGACGCCGCGCCCGGCAACTGCACGGAGACGATGACGTAGCCACGATCCTGCGCCGGAATGAAACCTTGCGGCGTGGTCATCAATAGCCAACCGGCGCTGCCGATCAGCCCGGCATAGAGCACCAGCATCACCACCGAGTGACGGATCACGAAATCAGCGGCACGGGCATAGCCATGCGACAGCCGATCGAAGCCGCGATTGAACACGCCGGTAAAGGCGTCCCAGCCGCGCGCGATGAAATTCCAGCGCGCCGCCGGCCTTTTGTCCTCATGCGGCTGCAGGATCAGCGAAGCCAGGGCCGGCGACAGCGTCAGCGAGCAGAAACAGGAAATTGCGGTCGCGACCGCAATGGTGACGGCAAACTGCTGGAAGAACTGCCCGGAGATGCCGCCGAGGAATGCTGTGGGGACGAACACCGCGCATAGCACCAGCGCGATCGACACCAGCGCGCTGCCGACCTCTTCCATGGTGCGGAGCGCCGCGTCACGCCGGCTCATGCCGTGCTCGAGATGCCGCTCGACGTTCTCGACCACTACGATGGCGTCGTCGACCACGATGCCGACGGCGAGCACGAGCCCGAACAAGGTGAGATTGTTGATCGAGAACCCGAGAGCCGCCATCACCGCAAAGGTGCCGACCAGCGATACCGGAATAGCGATAATCGGAATGATTGCCGGGCGCCAGCCCTGCAAAAACACAAGCACAACGATCACGACCAGCGCCATCGCCTCGTAGATCGTCTTGATCAGCTCGCTGACGGACTGCGCGATGAATTCGGTCGGGTTGTAGCCGATGTTGTAATCGAGCCCCTTCGGAAAGCTCGCCTTCAGCCGTTCCATGGTGTTGGAAATATTCTTGGCGGTCGCCAGCGCGTTGGAGCCCGGCCGCTGTGTCACCAGCATCGCGACGGCGGATTTCCGCAGCAGAAAACTGTTGGTCGAATAGGCCAGGGCGCCCAATTCGATCCGCGCGACGTCGCGCAGCTTGACGGTACGCCCGTCGGCGCCGGCCTTGACCACGATTTCCTCGAACTGTTTCGGGTCCTTCAACCGGCCAGTAAAGGTAAGATTCGGCGAAAAGGCTCGGTCGGCGATCGGCGGCTCTGCGATCTGACCGCCCGCGATCTGCACGTTTTGCGAGCGGATCGCCGCGACCACTTCGCCTGCGGTCAGGCCGAGCGTGGAGATCTTGTCGGGATCAAGCCACAGCCGCATCGAATAGTCGCGCGCGCCGAAGATCTGGATGTCGCCGACGCCGTCGAGCCGGAGCAACTGGTCGCGGACCTGCAGCAGGGCGTAGTTGGAGATGTAGAGCTGGTCGAACGTGTCGTCCGGCGACAGCATGAACACCACCATCAGGATGTCGGGGCTGTTCTTGCGGGTGACGACCCCGTTGCGCTGCACTTCCTCCGGCAGCCGCGGCTGCGCGATGGCGACCCGGTTCTGGACCAGCACCTGCGCCTTGTCGAGATCGGTGCCGAGCTTGAACGTCACTGTGATCGTCAACTGCCCGTTCGAGGTCGCCTGGCTGTAGAGGTAGAGCATGTCCTCGACGCCATTGATCTCCTGCTCAATGGGAGCTGCAACCGTATCGGACACGGTTTGCGCGGAGGCGCCCGGATATTGCGTCGTGACCACGACCGTCGGCGGCACCACCTGCGGATATTCGGAGACCGGCAGCGTGCCGTAGGCGATCGCGCCGACGATCAGGAGCACGATCGACAGCACCATCGCCAGGATGGGCTGGTTGATGGAGAGGCGGCCGAGATTCATGTCTTGTCACCGGCCGGCTTGATATCGGTCGCATGCGGGGTGACTTTTGCCCCCACCCGGGCCCGTTGCAGGCCGTCGATGATGACGCGGTCCTCCGGCTTTATTCCTTCTCGGATCACGCGCAGGCCTTCGTCGAGCGGCCCAAGCGTCACCGGCTTTGCTTCGACCGTATTGTCGTCCTTGACCACAAAGACGATCTTGCGCGACTGGTCGGTCGCAATCGCCGTGTCCGGCAGCAGCAGCGCCTCGTAGGGCGCACTGCCGATAATCCGGACCCGGCCGAACTGCCCGGGCAGGATCGAGAGATCCTTGTTCGGGATCACGGCGCGGCTGCGCAGCGTTCCGGTCGAGACATCCAGCCGGTTGTCGAGGAAGTCCATCTTGCCTTCATGCGAGGGCTTGGTTTCGCCGGTCAGTGTCACCTGCACCGGGTTCGGCGTATCGCGCGAACTCGGGCGTTTGCCTTCGAACCAGAGCCGGCTGTTTCGCAGGTAAGTCGCTTCGTCGACATCGAAATAGATGTAGATAGGGTCGAGCGAAACAATCGAGGTGAGCAGCGTGGCCCCGCCCTCGGAGCCCTGCACGAGATTGCCCGGGGTCACGAGATGGCGGCTGACGCGGCCCGTGATCGGCGCCATCACGTGGGTAAACTCGATATTGAGCTTGGCGGCCTTGAGCGCGCCTTCGGCCTGCATCTCGGCGGCGCGCGCCGCCTGCAAGGTCTGGCGGCGCTGGTCGACGATGGAATCGGATACCGCCTGGGTCTGGTTCAGGGTCAACGCACGGTCGAGTTCGCGCCTGGCAAGCTCGGCCTTCGCCCGCGCGTCCGACAACTGGCCGTCGGCCTGCTCGGCGACGGCCTCGAACGGCCGGGCATCGATCACGTAAAGCAGATCGCCTGCCCGCACGATGGCGCCGTCACGAAATTCGACACTGGACACGAAGCCGCCGACCCGGGCACGAACCTGAACTTCCTGAATCGCCTCGAACCGTCCGGTGAATTCATCCCAGTCGGTCACGATACGCTTCACCGGCTGCGCGACCGTCACGGTTGGCGGCGCTGCCGCCGGCTGTTGCGGCGGCTTGTCGCCGCAGGCCGAGAGCGCCAGCGCGAACAGCGGGGTCAGCCATTTGAGGTGGCGAGGTGCGTGAATGCCGACGCTGGCGGGTACAGGCGGACGTTCGAATTGTTCAGTCGTGCTCAATCCCATCTCCCCTGCACTCTCAACATCCTGTTCGATGGAAGCGGCTGCCGTGGAACTTTGTGGCGGAGGCCTCAGATGTGATCAGTTCCCAGTCTCGTCAAGAACCCGACCGGATCAAGCACAATCGTTATGCATCCGCGCAATCAACGCTCGGCGCCGCGCAGGGACCTCATACTTTTCGCACTGCGAGAGAGGAACCCGTCACACCGAACGGCAGCTAATCGCCGCCAGATGACGAAAACGTGACATCCGTTATCCGTTCGTCGTCTAGCCGAGCATCTTCGCGCGAGCCCGGAAATCCATTTCAGCTCCGAGCGCGTGCGCCCCGACCGCCCGAGCAGCAAGACGGTCGGCGCACAGTTCGCCTTCGGACATGACGCCGCGAATTTCCTCCGCTAACTTTTCGGGCAAGGCCCAACTGGGCCGAAGAATGTCCGGGGGAGGACAAGCGGTCCGCGCGAGATTCTGGACATGGCCGCGTAAGGAGAGCAACGCCAACATGTATACCGGCAAGCAGGCTCATCTTCGTCCATTGCAGCCCGCCTTCATCATGGCATCCACCGGCGAAACGGTGACCTATCGGGAGTTGGACGCACGTACGAACCGCCTGGCGCATCTATTCCGCAACCGCGGCCTCAAGCGGCTCGACCACTATTCGATCTTCATGGAGAACAACAGCCGTTACCTCGAAGCCTGCGGCGCCGGCGAACGGAGCGGGCTGTATTTCACTTGCGTGAATTCTTATCTGACAGCGGGCGAACTCGCCTATATCCTTACCAACAGCCAGTCGCGCATCCTCATCACCTCCAGAGCGAAACTCGACGTCGCGCGCCAAGCGCTGAAGGGATGCCCCAAGATCGAGCTGTGCATCGTCGCCGACGGCGAGAGCGAAAGCGACCGCATCGTCGGGCTGCAGCAAGTGACCGCAGGTCTGCCGCAGACTCCGATTGCGGACGAAAGCGTCGGTACCGCAATGCTCTATTCGTCCGGCACCACCGGCCGACCCAAGGGCATCCTGCGGCCATTGCCCGAACAGCCGCCGGTGCAAAACCTGCCGCTGTTCGATTTCCTCATCGGCCTTTGGCATTACCGCGAGGGAATGATCTACCTGTCGCCGGCGCCGCTCTATCATTCGGCCCCACAGGCGGCGGTCAACCTTACCATCCGGATGGGCGGCACTGTCATCATCATGGAAAGCTTCGATCCGGAGCGCTACCTCGAACTGGTTCAGAAATGGGGCGTCACCCACACCCAGCTCGTGCCGACGATGTTCTCGCGCATGCTGAAACTGCCGGAAGAGGTGCGTAAGCGTTACGACCTCTCATCCCTCGAGATTGCGATCCACGCCGCCGCGCCCTGCCCCGCGGCGGTGAAGGACGACATGATCAAATGGTGGGGCCCGATCATCCATGAATATTACGGCGCCACCGAGGGGCTCGGCTTCACCGCCTGCAACAGCGAGGAATGGCTGACCCATCGCGGCACCGTCGGCAAGGTGTTGCTCGGCGATTTGCACATTCTCGACGATAACATGAAACCGTGCCCAGCCGGCACGCCGGGCACGGTGTGGTTCAAGACGGCCTCGCCGTTCGAATATTTCAATGACCCAGCAAAGACCGCAGAGGTCCGCTCGCCCGACGGCAGCATGAGCACCGTCGGCGATGTCGGCTATGTTGACGAGGACGGCTACCTCTATCTGACCGATCGCGCGACCTTCATGATCATCTCCGGCGGGGTCAACATCTATCCGCAGGAATGCGAAAATCTGCTGATCACCCACCCCAAGATCGCGGACGCGGCCGTGTTCGGCGTGCCCAATCCCGATCTCGGCGAGGAGGTAAAAGCCGTGGTGCAGCCGATGCCCGGCGTTTCACCGGGGCAGGAGCTGGCCGACGAGCTGATTGCCTTCTGCAGCCAGTCGCTGTCGCGCCAGAAGGTGCCGCGCTCGATCGATTTCGAAGCGGAGTTGCCGCGGCTGCCGACCGGCAAGCTCTACAAGCGCTTATTGCGCGACCGCTATTGGGGCAACAAGACCTCGCGAATCGTCTGAGATGCGACGATGTGAGATGATGAAAGCGAACACACAGGTCGCAATGCGTAGTGGTGCGGTGCATCATCGGGTGGGCATTTGGCGCGAGGCGCAAATATAGCGCCTGCTCCGCAACGAATCCGCCGCCGTCGCCGCGCGACAGAATTGCCGTGCATGTTCCGCCGCGCGGATTTCGATTAGTCCGAATTACCAATCCTGGCATTGGCTTGGCCGGTTGCCCGAACGCTCCGTCATGGTATCTTCGATACCAATCGGCCAGTTGAGACCGAATAAGTGGAGGGGATCATGCGGAGCGTTCATGCGCTTGCCGCCGCAGCGTTGTTGTTGCTGCCGGCCTACGACCTTGCTTCTGCGGGCGAGCCGAAACAGGGCGGGATCCTCAGGGTCTATCACCGCGACAGCCCGGGCAGCGCCTCGATCCATGAGGGCGCGACCTACTCGATCAACATCCCCTTCATGCCGGTGTTCAACAATCTGGTCATCTTCGACCAGCACATCGCGCAGAACAGCCAAGACACCATCAGGCCGGAACTCGCCGAGAGCTGGGCATGGAGCAGTGACAACAAGAAGCTGACCTTCAAGCTGCGGCAGGGCGTCAAATGGCATGACGGCAAGCCGTTCACGTCGGCCGACGTCAAATGCACCTTCGACATGCTGATGGGCAAATCGCAGCAGAAGTTCCGCCAGAACCCGCGAAAGTCATGGTACGATCAGGTCAGCGACGTGACCGTAAACGGCGATTATGAGGCTTCGTTCGAACTGAAGCGCCCGCAGCCGGCGCTGATCTCGCTGCTCGCGTCCGGCTACACCCCAGTTTATCCCTGCCATGTCTCGCCGGCCGAGATGCGCACCAAGCCGATCGGCACCGGACCCTTCAAATTCGTGGAGTTCAAGGCCAACGAGTCGATCAAGCTCACCAAAAACCCTGATTACTTCAAGAAGGGCCTGCCGCATCTCGACGGCATTGAGTTCACGATCATTCCCAACCGCTCGACGGCGATTCTCGGATTTGTCTCCGGGAAATTCGACATGACCTTCCCGACTGAAGTGTCGATCCCGCTGCTGAAGGAGGTCAAATCGCAGGCGCCGAACGCGGTCTGCGTGGTCGAGCCGATCAACGTCTCGACCAACATCATTGTCAACTCATCCTCCCCCCCGTTCGACAATATCGATATTCGCCGCGCGTTAGCGCTGGCGTTGGATCGCAAGGCGTTCGTCCAGATCCTGTTCGAGGGGCAGGCCGATATCGGCGGCACCATGCTGCCGGCGCCCGGCGGACTGTGGGCGATGCCGAAGGAAATGCTGGAGTCGATCCCGGGCTACGGTCCCGACATCAACGCCAACCGGGAAGAGGCGCGCAAATTGATGCAGAAGGCGGGTTATGGTCCGGACAAGCGCCTCGCCGTCAAGGTCTCGACGCGCAACATCCCGGTCTATCGCGATCCCGCCGTCATCCTGATCGATCAGATCAAGAGCATCTATATCGACGCCGAACTCGACGTCGTCGACACTGCGCAATGGTTCCCGAAAGTCGCCCGCAAGGATTACACCCTCGGCCTTAATCTCACCGGCAACGCGGTCGACGATCCCGACCAATCGTTCTACGAGAACTATTCCTGCGGGTCGGAGCGCAACTACACCAATTACTGCAACAAGGAAATCGAGAAGCTGTTCGATCAGCAGTCGGCCGAGACCGACGTCGCCAAGCGCAAGAAACTGGTCTGGGAGATCGACAAGAAGCTGCAGGAAGACGTGGCGCGGCCGATCATCTTCCACGCCCGCCAGGGCTCGTGCTGGCAGCCTTACGTCAAGGGCATCACCATCATGGTCAACAGTTCCTACAACGGCTACCGTTACGAAGACGTCTGGATGGACAAGTAAAGTCCGCCGCGGAAACAGTTCGCCAGTCGGCCAGGGAGACCGCCGGGTGTTTGCTTATATCGTGCGACGCCTCGCCTTGATGCTCGTGACCCTGTTCGGGATCTCGGTCATCATCTTCGTCCTGCTGCGCGTCGTCCCCGGCAACATCGTCGACATCCTGTTCGACGCCGCCGGCTTCGTCGATCCCACCGACAAGGCCAACCTGGAAAAGGAGCTCGGCCTCAACCTGCCGATCTATCAGCAATATCTGAACTGGATCGGCGGGCTGCTGCACGGCGATCTCGGCTATTCCTACGTGTCGGAAAAGCCGGCGCTGCAGGAGATATTGCCGCGCATTCCGATCACCGCGCGGCTGGCGGCATTGGCGCTGTTGTTCTCCGCCTCGATCGGCATTCCCCTCGGCGTGCTGAGCGCCGTCCATCAGGGATCGCGCCTCGATTATACTCTGCGCGTGGTTAGCCTGAGCGGCCTGTCGTTGCCCTCGTTCTGGCTCGGGCTATTGATCCTGATGGCGTCGGTCTCGATGTTCGGCAGCATGCCGATCTACAATCCGAATCCAAAAACCTGGACCGAGGCGTTTGCGATCTATGCGGTGCCGGCGATGGCGGTCGGCTTTCGCAGCGCCGCGCTGACTATGCGCATCACGCGCTCCTCGATGCTGGAAATCCTGCGGCAGGACTATATCCGCACCGCGCGCGCCAAGGGCGCCTCCGAGGCCTCGGTCAATTATCGCCACGCGCTGAAGAACGCCATTCTCCCTGTTATCACCGTGATCGGCATCGAAGCGGCGTTCCTGATCGGCGGACTGATCGTCACCGAAACCGTGTTCAATATTCCCGGCGTCGCCCGCTTCCTGGTCGAGGCGCTGCGCTGGCGCGATTACCCGATCGTGCAGAACCTCGTGATGCTGATCGCCGTGGTCGTGGTGGTCGCCAACTTCACGGTCGACATGCTCTACGCCGCGATCGACCCGCGCATCCGCTATGGGGACTAGCCGTTGACCACGATCAACTTCGACAGCGAGCTAAGGCGGGCCGGTGCCCATTCGACGCGCGGCTGGCGCCGGCTGACGTTCCTGGCGCAACGCTATCTGCTCGGCACGGTCGGCCTCGTCATCATGGTGCTGTTCGTCTGGATGGCGATCTCGGCCGACCTGATTGCCCGCTACGATCCGCTCAGCGTCGATTCGGCGCAGCGGTTGGCGGCACCGAGCGCGGCTCACTGGATGGGCACCGATTCCTTCGGCCGCGACGTCTGGAGCCGAATCGTGCACGGCGCGCGCATCTCTCTCGCCGTCGGCATCGGCGCCACCGCGCTGGGGTCGACGCTCGGTGTCATTGTCGGCCTCGTATCCGGCTACCTGTCCGGCTGGGTCGACCTGCTGTTCCAGCGCATCACCGACATTCTACAGGCGCTGCCCTTGCTGGTGCTGGCGCTGGTGATGACGGCGGCGCTGGGACCGTCGCTGCCGAACGTCATCATCGCCATTGCGATCCCGCTGATCCCGACGGTTGCCCGCGTGATCCGGGCAAATACGCTGGCGCTGCGCGAACTGCCATTTGTCGAAGCGGCCAAGTCGATCGGCATGAGCGAGACCCGCATTGCGCTCCGCCACGTGCTGCCCAACACGCTGGCGCCCCTGATCGTGCTGGCGACCGCGCAGCTTGGCTCGACCATCCTTACCGAAGCCTCGCTGTCGTTCCTCGGCCTCGGCATCCCCGAGCCGTATCCGTCGTGGGGGCGCATGCTGTCGGAATCGGCGGCTGAATATGTTCGCACCGCGCCGTGGCTGGTGATCTTCCCCGGCGTTGCCATCAGCCTTGCGGTATTCGGCACCAATCTGTTCGGTGATGCGCTGCGCGACATCCTCGACCCGAGGCAGCGCGGCTGATGATGGAGGCAAAGACGGAAGACACGGTTCTCGATGTGAGGAACCTGCAGACGGTGTTCTTCACCAATTCGGGACTATTCCGGGCGGTCGACGACGTATCGTTCAGCGTTCGCCGCGGCGAGACGCTGGCGATCGTCGGCGAATCCGGCTGCGGCAAGAGCGTCACCGCGCTCTCGGTGATGCGGCTTGTGCCGGACCCGCCGGGCCGGGTGGTCGGCGGCTCGGTGACGCTGGAGGGAACCGATCTGCTCAGCCTTGACGAGGCCGAGATGCGCGACATCCGCGGCAACCGGATCTCGATGATCTTTCAGGAGCCGATGACCTCGCTCAATCCGGTGATGCGGATCGGCGACCAGATCACCGAAGTGCTTCGCCTGCACCAGGAGATGACCGCGAAGGAAGCCTGGGCCAAGGCAGTCGAGATGCTGCGGTTGGTCCGCATTCCCGAGCCGCAGCGCCGCGCGCACGAATATCCGCATCAGCTTTCGGGCGGCATGCGGCAGCGCGCGATGATCGCAATGGCCCTGGCGTGCCGGCCGGCGCTGTTGATTGCGGACGAGCCGACCACCGCGCTCGACGTGACGATCCAGGCACAGATTCTGGCGCTGATCGTCGATTTGCAGAAGACGCTCGGCACCGGGCTGATCCTGATCACCCACGACCTCGGCGTGGTGGCGCAAACGGCGCAGCGCGTCATCGTGATGTATGCCGGCAAGAAGGTCGAGGAAGCGACGGTGGAGGATTTGTTCGCGAATCCGAAGCATCCCTATACGCGCGGGTTGATGGCCTCGATGCCGGCGGTGATTTCATTCGGTGCCAAGACCGATGCGCGGCTGAACGAAATTCCCGGCATGGTACCGTCGCTGACCAACCTGCCGCCGGGCTGCGCCTTTGCCCCGCGCTGCCGCCTTGCCATCGACCGCTGCCGCGCCGAATACCCGCCGCTGCAGGAAGTCGATGCCCATCATCTCGCGGCGTGCTGGCGCGCAACCGAATTGCAGGGCGCACCATGAACGATCAGCGCCCCCTGCTTGAGGTCACCGATCTCGTCAAGCATTACGCGGTGCGCGGCGGCATTCTGCGCCGCCGCGTCGGTACCGTGCATGCTGTGGATGGCGTCAGCTTTTCAGTCGGTAAGGGCGAGACGCTCGGGCTGGTCGGCGAATCCGGCTGCGGCAAATCGACGGTTGCACGTAGCGTGCTGCGGCTGGTGGAGCCGGCCAGC
This sequence comes from Bradyrhizobium archetypum, assembly GCF_013114835.1. Lineage (GTDB taxonomy): Bacteria > Pseudomonadota > Alphaproteobacteria > Rhizobiales > Xanthobacteraceae > Bradyrhizobium > Bradyrhizobium archetypum. Next base: position 81,170 of record NZ_JAAVLW010000013.1, read on the forward strand.
GGCGCCATCAAGCTCAACGGCATCGACATCACCGGCCTGAGCAAGGCCGAGATGCGGCCGCATCGACGATCGATGCAGATCGTGTTCCAGGATCCGTTCGCCTCGCTCAATCCGCGCATGACCGCGGGCGACATCGTCGGCGAACCGCTCGGCGTGCATGGGATCGCGACCGGGCGCGCGCAACAGCAACGCGTCGCCGAACTGTTCGCGCAGGTGGGCCTCCGGCCCGACCAGATGAAGAACTATCCGCACCAATTCTCCGGCGGCCAGCGCCAGCGCATCTGCATCGCGCGGGCGCTGTCGCTCGGGCCGAGCCTGATCGTGTGCGACGAGCCGGTCTCCGCGCTCGACGTCTCGATCCAGGCGCAGGTGATCAATCTGCTGATCGACCTGCAGCGCAAGAACCATTTTTCGTACCTGTTCATCGCCCACGATCTTGCCGTCGTCGCCCACATCAGCCACCGCGTGGCGGTGATGTATCTCGGGCGGATTGTCGAGATCGCCGACAAGACGGAATTGTTTGCGAACCCGCGCCACCCCTACACGCAAGCGCTGCTGGCCTCGGTTCCGATCGCTGATCCAAAAGCAAAACGCCTTGCGCCAATGGTGGACGGCGACGTCCCGAGCCCGATCAACCCGCCTTCAGGCTGCGCCTTCCACACCCGCTGCCGCTACGCCATGGATCGCTGCAAGGTGGAGCGGCCGGCCTTGGTGGAAGCCGGCGAAGGACATCAGGTCGCGTGCTGGCTGAACGACGGCACGGGGCGGCCGCAGGAGAACCCGTAAGGTGGGCAAAGCGTAAGCGTGCCCACCACTCGCGTACAGCAAGAATGGTGGCACGTCGCTACGCTCCTTTGCCCGTCCTCCGCAGCTACGCAGTCACGCCGCCGCGATCTCTACCACGATCCTGCCCGTCGTCACTTGCTCGCCTTCGGCGACATCGATGGCTGACACCGTGCCGCCGACACCAGCCGTATGCACATGCTCCATCTTCATCGCTTCCAGCGTCATCACGGGCTGGCCGGCGGCGACCTGCTCGCCCGGCTTGACCAGCACTGCCACGACGCGGCCGTTCATCGCCGCGCGCACCTTGCCGTCGCCGCCGGCCGCTGCTGCCGAAACGGGGGCGACCAGCGTCAGGTCGCGGGCGGCAATCGTGGCCCCGCGATGCAGGATGTAGAGCCGGTCGCCATCGCGCAGGAATCTGGCTCGCTCCATCACGCCGTCGGTTCGGAAGCGGATCGTATCGGAACCGAGTTCGTCAATCTCGAAACGCTGCTCCCCGGCATCGAGGCTCGCCAGATAACTTCCATCGCGGTTCCGAACGATATCGACCTCGATCGCGCCATGGCCAAGGTCAATCCGCGTCGTCAGCGGAAAAGTGGCTGCCAGCGAGCGGCCGCTACGCCAGGGCGGAGCATACGGATTGGTGACGTACAGCAGCAGCGCCGCCAGCGCGCCATTCGCATTGCGGTCGGCACGAGAGACGCGCAATTCGTCACGATGACCGCCGATGAAAGAAGTGGTGGCCGCGCCCTTGGCAAATTCGGGATGGCGCAGGCAGGAGATCAGAAATCCCTGATTAGTGGTAATGCCGAACGCCGCGGTCTGCTCCAGTGCGCAGATCAGCCGGCCTCTCGCCTCGTTGCGGCTCGCACCGTGGCCGATGATCTTGGCGATCATCGAATCGTAGAACGGCGGAATTTCCGAACCTGTTCGCAGCGCGTGCTCGACGCGGATGCCGTCCGGCATCTGCCACAGCGCCATGCGTCCCGATTGCGGCATGAAGTCATGGTCCGCATCTTCCGAGCACAGCCGCACCTCGATGGCGTGACCGGAAAATTTCACATCCTCCTGCTTGAGCCCAAGCGGATCGCCCGCGGCGATGCGCAACTGCAATTCGACCAGATCGAGCCCGGTGATCGCTTCGGTCACGGGATGCTCGACCTGCAGGCGCGTATTCATTTCCATGAAATAGAATTCGCCGCGTTCATCCAGCAGGAATTCAAGCGTGCCGGCACCCTCGTAGCCGATCGCCTTGACTGCAGCGACCGCGACGGCCCCCATGCGCGTCCGCAACTCCGGCGTAACCCTTGGCGATGGCGCCTCCTCGATCAGTTTCTGGTGCCGTCGCTGCACCGAGCAATCGCGCTCGCCGAGATGAATGGCGTTGCCGTAGCGGTCGCCGAACACCTGAATCTCGATATGGCGGGGATCGATGATGGCGCGCTCCAGAATCACGGTGGGATCACCGAACGCGCCCTGCGCCTCCGACCGTGCGCTGCGCAGCGCATCCGGAAAGGCCGCGGCGTCCTCAACCAGCCGCATGCCGCGCCCGCCACCACCGGCGACCGCCTTGATCATGACAGGAAAGCCGATCCTTCTAGCCTCCGCCAGCATCATGGCATCGCTCTGGTCCGCGCCCTGATAACCCGGCACGACAGGCACGCCGGCGCTTTGCATAATGTCCTTGGCGCCGGCCTTGTTGCCCATCGTCCGGATCGCTTCCGGCGACGGCCCGATGAACACCAGCCCAGCATCGCGGCAGGCCTGCGCAAAGTCCTCGTTCTCGGCGAGGAAGCCATAGCCGGGATGCACGGCAGTCGCGCCGCTCGCCTTGGCGGCGGCGATGATTGCGTCGATCCGCAGATAAGATTGCGCCGGAAGCGCCTCCCCGATCCGCACCGCCTGATCCGCCTCGCGGACATGCTGTGCGTCGCAATCGGCATCCGAGTAGACCGCGACCACGCCATAGCCGAGCCGGCGTGCGGTGCGCATGATCCGCAGCGCGATCTCGCCGCGGTTGGCGACGAGGATCCTGAAGAATGGCGTCCGCTTCACTGCTTCACCGCTCATGGCCGGGCGACCGAGAACTGCATCCGCTGCGGCGTGCGGGCCTCGGCCTCGCGGCAGATCGCCAGCACTTCGGCAAGCACGCTGCGGGTGTCGCGGGGGTCGATGACGCCGTCGTCGAGCACGCGCGCGCTGGTCGAGAACACATCCATCTGGCTGTCGAACACGCCGGTGATCTGCGCCTTCATGGCGTCGAGCTTTTCCTTCTCGATCGGCTTGCCGCGGCGCGCAGCCGCTGCCTCGGTCACGATTGCCATGGTTTCGGCCGCCTGCTCGCCGCCCATCACGGCGGTCTTGGCATTCGGCCAGGAGAAGCAGAACCGCGGATGGAAGCCGCGCCCGCACATGCCATAATTGCCGGCGCCGAAGGATGCGCCGCAATAGAGCGTAATCTGCGGCACGGTGGCCGATGTTACCGCCTGGATCATCTTGGAGCCGTGCTTGATCATCCCAGCCTCTTCATAAGCCTTGCCGACCATGTAGCCGGTGGTGTTGTTCATATAGAGGATCGGCGTGCGCGACTGGCAGCAGGCCTGAATGAAATGCGTCGCCTTGTTGGCGCCGGGCACATCGAGCGGACCGTTATTGGTGATGATGCCGATTGCCTGGCCCTCGATGCGGGCATGGCCGCACACCGTCGCGGGACCGTAATTCGCGCCGAACTCGGTGAAGTCGGAATCGTCGACGAAGCGTGCGATCGCCTGTCGCATGTCGACCGGTCGCCTGTGGTCCATTGGCATGATGCCGAGCAGCTCCTCGGCGTCATGGCGTGGTGGCTTGAAGGACGTGGCCATCGGCTTCGGCCGATCCCATTGCAGATTGGCCATGATGTCGCGTGCGATGCGCAGCGCGTCGCGGTCGTCCTCGGCCAGATAATCACCGAGGCCCGAGATGGAGGTGTGCATCTCGGCGCCGCCGAGTTCCTCCTCCGTCGCGATCTCGCCTGTCGCCGCCTTCAGAAGCGGCGGACCGGCGAGGAACGCGCGGGTGCGGCCGCGGACCATCACGATGTAATCGGACAGCCCGGTCTGATAGGCACCGCCCGCGGTCGACGATCCATGCGTCACGGTCACGACGGGAAGTCCAGCCGCCGACAGCCGCGCCAGGTTGCGAAAGATGTTGCCGCCGCGGATGAAATCCTCGACGCGGTAGCGCAGCAGATTGGCGCCGGCGCTTTCGACCAGTTGCACGTAAGGCAGCTTGTTCTCCAGCGCCAGTTCCTGCACCCGCAACGTCTTGTCGAGGCCATACGGCTGCAACGCGCCGGCGTCGATGCCGGAATCATTGGCGCTGACCATGCAGCGGACGCCGGAGACGAAGCCTATCCCTGCGATCACGCCGCCGCCGGGCACGCTCTTCTCGGCATCCGGCAGGTCGAACATGTAGCCGGCAAGCGTCGACAGTTCGATGAAAAGCGAGCCGGGATCGAGCACCAGCGCCACGCGCTCGCGCGGCAGCAACTGCCCGCGCTTGTGGAAACGGTCCTTGGCCGCGGCCGATGCACCGCGCGTGCGCTCCTCCAGAGCGCGCATCCGCGCGATCAGCGCCAGCATGCCGTCACGGTTGGCCTTGAAGGCGGCGCTGCCGGTTGCGATCGTCGATTCGATTACTGCCATGAGCTCTCCGGCTCGTCCTTGCGAGGAGCGAAGCGACGAAGCAATCCATACCTTTTGCGTCTCGCGATGGATTGCTTCGCTTCGCTCGCAATGACGGCGCTAATGCCTTGTCCCAAATATCTGCCGCGCTTCCGCCGGGCTTGCGATTTCGCGGCCGGCGCGCCGGGCACAGGCGGCGATGGCCTCGATGAGCTGCCCGTTCGAGGTCACCTTGGTGCCATCGGCCAAATAGAACGTGTCTTCCAGCCCCGTGCGCAAATGTCCGCCGAGATCTGCGCAGCGCTGGTGCAGCGGCCAGATTTCGGCACGTCCGATCGCGGTGACCTGCCAATGCGCCTGCGGCAGTTTCAGCTTGAGCAATATCGGCAGCAATTCCGGATCGGCAGGCATGCCCGAAGCCACGCCCATCACGAAATTATACTCGAGCGGCCCGGAATACATGCCGGTCTGCACGTACATGCCGACGCAGCGCACGATGCCGACGTCAAAACATTCGAACTCCGGGATCGTGCCCGCTTCCTTCATCACATCGAGATAGTCCTGCACCTTCTCGACCGCGTTATCGAACATCATCGGCGGCCAGGCCCAGGTGTTGTCGGCCTTCACCTTCAGATAGTTCAGCGAGCCGGCGTTGCAGGCCGCGATCTCGGGCCTGGTCTCACGCACGCAATCAAGCGCGCCCTGATATTTCGGGCCCGATGTGCCCGTGGTGTGATTGATGATGACGCCGGGGCAGGCTTCGCGAATCGCCTGCTGAATTTCTTTGGAGACGTTGACGTCCCAGGACGGCAGATGCCCCTTGTTCGGTTCCTGCTGGCGCAAATGGACGTGCATGATGCTGGCGCCGGCGTTGAACGCGGCCTTCGCCTCGCGCGCCATCTGCTCCGGCGTCACCGGCACATTGTGCTGCTTGGGGTCGGTCAACACACCGTTCAGCGCGCAGGTTATGACGGCCTTCTCGCCCATGGATCAACCTTCGAAAACGGAACGCGAGGGATCGCGAAAAAATCCCAGGCGATCATGCGTTCCGCGTCAGCCGGTTTTCTTGCGTCAACCCGCTATTGCCGGCGGAGACGCGGCCGTGGCTATAGATCGCGAGATCCCGCGAGCCGGAAAAGATTGCGCGCGGCTTCAGGCCATAGAAGCGGCGGATCGAGTGGCTGAAATGCGTGGAATCGGGATAGCCGATATCCTGCGCGAGATGCGCAAGGTTGATGTCCTGGTTGGCGAAGTGCAGCAGATGCCGCGCCCGCTTCCAGGCGCGGAACGAGCGGAAAGAGATTCCGGTCTGTTCCTTGAACAGGTGCAGGAAGCGCGACGGCGACAATCCCGCCTCGGCAGCGCAGCTTGCCGCCGTCACCGGCTCGCCGGAGAATTTTCCGATTTGCACGATGGCCTGCGTCACGCGCGGATCGAGCTCACGCTGCGGCAGGACCTCGCCGAGGCAGAGCGAATCGAATTCGGCGCTGGAAAAATCATTGCCGGCGTGATGCTCGCGAAGTTCGCGATAGGCCAGGCGAATGCGGCTGGCGAAAGCCGTGCCCTCAGGTCCGGAGAGGCGCGAGGCGAGATCTTCGAGCGCACCGGGGCGAACGCTCTCCGGCTCGATCACGACGCTCAGTACGGAACGATGATCGCTAACGATGGTGTGCCTGACGTTCGGCAGCACGGCGATCATTTCGCCATGGGTTTGCCGGCCATCGGCGGTGGTAAGCCAGAGACCGCCCTCAAACGCCACATAGAGGTTGAACCCACCCGAGCAGCGTTGCCGCGGCCGGCCGAGCAGGCCGGCGTAGAACACGCGTTCCGGGGTGATCAGCATCAGATGGCCTGATTTGCGGCCGGTGTCGTCCATGGCTGTTCCTCCTCGCGCGGCTCTCTGGCCGCTGCGATGGGTCAACCATAGCGGAAAATTGGGCACTGTCACCGCCGGAAGATGCCCGTCATTCCGGGGCGATGCAAAGCATCGAACTATGGGGCGCTATTGCGCCCCTGAGAATCTCGAGATTCTCAGGAGCGCAATAGCGCACCATAGTTCGCTTCGCGCCCCGGAATGACACAGCCCCTCACGCCCGTACCCGCGGCGCTACGTTCTGCTCGACGCCAGCCTTGCGTTCTGCCGCGACCGCCCGCCGGTAGCCGTCGCGTTCCTGCAGCCGCGCCCAATACGCCCTGACATTCGGCCCAAAATCCTTCGCCAGGCCGATAGTGCCGGCGAGCCGCAACGCGTAGCCGTTGACGATATCGGCCGCCGTAAAGCGCCCGGCGCAGAGGAATTCCGAATTGGCGGTCGCTGCTTCGACCGCGCGCAGCCGGCCGAGGAACCATTTCGCGTAGTCGCCGGCGACTTGCGGGTTCCGCCGCTCTTCCGGCTCGAGCTGGCTGTATCTCAACACCAGCGTCTGCGGAAAGGTCAGCGTCGCGTCGCTGAAATACATCCAGTTCAGGAATGCACCGTAGGCAGGGTCATCCAGCCCGACCACCAGCGGCGATGGCCCGTATTTGGTGCCGAGGTAGTAACAAATGCCCGACGACTCCGTCATTTTGGTCTCGCCGTCGATCATGAACGGAATCGTGCCGAGCGGATTGATCGCAAGATATTCCTTGGCGAGCACCCTCGGCGGAAACGGCAGCATCTTGAGCTCGTAAGTCAGGCCCATCTCTTCCAGCATCCAGAGCGGACGGAACGAGCGCGCGCCGTCGCAGTGATAGAGCGTGATCATCAGCCGTTCCTGTTTGTTGTCCCGGGCTTTTCTTAATGGTTTTTCGGCAGCGTGCCCATCATCTTGCACAATACCGTCAACATCACCTCGTCGGCGCCGCCGCCGATCGAGGTCAGACGGCTGTCGCGATAGGCGCGGCTGACCGGCGTCTCGTTCATGAATCCCATGCCGCCCCAGAACTGCAGGCACGCGTCGGTGAGTTCGCGGCCCAGACGCCCGGCCTTGAGCTTGGCCATGGTGGCAAGCCGCGTCACGTCCTCGCCTGCAATCAGCGCCTCGGCGGCGCGATAGACCAGCGCGCGCAACAGCTCGACCTCGGTCTGCATTTCCGCCAGCTTGAAATGAACCGTCTGGTTGTCCAGGATAGATTTCCCGAACGCCTTGCGGCCCCGGGTATATTCGATAGTCTCGGCGATGATATATTCGTGCGCCTTGAGGCAGGCCGCCGCGCCCCACAGCCGCTCCTCCTGGAACTGAATCATCTGGTAGGTAAAACCCTTGCCTTCCTCGCCGATCCGGTTGCGCTTGGGCACCCGGACATTGTCGAAGAAGATCTGTGCGGTATCGGACGAGCGCATGCCCATCTTGTCGAGCTTGCGCGCGACCTGCACGCCCTTGGTCTTCATCGGCACGCAGATCAGCGATTTGTTGCGATGAACCTGATCGTCACTGGTGTTGGCAAGCAGGCAGATCCAGTCGGCCTGCACACCATTGGTGATCCACATCTTGCCGCCGTTGATGAGGTAATCGTCGCCGTCGGAACGCGCCTGCGTCTTGATCGAGGCGACGTCCGATCCCGCGCCCGGCTCGGAGACGCCGACGCAGGCCACCGCATCGCCGGCGATGGCGGGGCTAAGAAATTCGCGGCGCACCTCGTCGGAGCCGAACCGCGCCAGTGCCGGCGTCGCCATGTCGGTCTGCACCCCGATCGCCATCGGCACCCCGCCGCATTTGATCGCGCCAAGCTCCTCGGCCATCATCAGCGCGTAGGAATAATCGAACCCCTGGCCGCCGAACTCGACCGGCTTGTTGAGCCCGAGAAAGCCGAGATCGCCGAGCTTTTTGAACAGCTCATGCGCCGGGAAGATGTCGTTCTTCTCCCATTCATCAACAAACGGGTTGATGTGGGCCGCGATGAACTTTTGCAGGATGCGGCGGGGCTCGTCGTGATCGGCGGTGAAGAGCATACGTTCCTTCCTGTCATTCCGGGGCGCGCGCAGCGCGAACCCGGAATCTCGGTATTGATATTATTGGACTCATTTCCAGGTTCCGGGTTCGCTTCGCGCCCCGGAACGACCGTACCTCACAACCCCATCTGCCTCGACGCGAGATCCTTCATGATCTCTTCCGTGCCGCCCCCGATGGCGTTGACCTTGACCTCCCGGTAGATGCGCTCGACCTTGACGCCGCGCATGAAGCCGGCGCCGCCAAAAATCTGCACCGCCTCGGAGGCGCAGAACGCCATGGTCTGGGTCGCCTGGTTCTTCATCATGCAGATTTCGGCAACCGGGCTCTCGCCCTGCCCGAGCCGCCATGCCAGCAATTCCAGCATCGCCTGCGAGGCCGCGACCTTCTGCGCCATGTCGACGATTTTGTGCCGGATCACCTGGTGCTGCGCGATCGGCTTGCCGAAGGTCTGGCGCTCCTTCGCATAGGCGATCGCCTCCTCGACGCAAACGCGGGCGTAGGCTGTGCAGCTCGCCGCCATGCCCATGCGCTCGCTGTTGAAATTCTGCATGATGATCTTGAAGCCCTGCCCTTCCTCGCCGATCAGGTTTTCAACGGGAACGCGGCATTCGTCGAAATGCAGCGTGGCGGTATCGGAGGCCCACCAGCCCATCTTCTTCAGTTTGGTCCGCGACAGGCCCGGCGTATCGCCTTCGATCAGGAGCAGGCTGACGCCGCCCGGTCCCTCGCCGCCGGTACGCACCGCAACCGTCAGATAGTCGGCCCGCATGCCGGAGGTGATAAAGGTCTTTTCGCCGCTGACGATATAATGATCACCGTCGCGCCGCGCCTTGGTGCGCAAATTGGCGACGTCGGAGCCGCCGCTCGGTTCGGTGATTGCGAGCGCCGAGATCTTCTCGCCCGCCAATACCTGCGGCAGCACCCTCGCCTTTACCTCGGGCTTTGCAGCGCGCGCGATCGGCGGCGAGCCGATGGTGTGGCTCATCAGGCTCGAACTGACCCCGCCGGCGCCGGCCCGTGCCAACTCCTGCGACGCCACGATCTTCATGAACTGGTCGGCGGGGACACCGCCATATTCCTCGGGAAAGCCGAGCCCGAGCAGACCGATCTCGGACGCCCTGCGATAGAGCTCGCGTGGAAACCCGCCGGCCTCGTCCCATTCGTGGGCGTAGGGCTCGATCTCACGCGCCACGAAGCGCCGCATGACATCGCGGAACGCCTCGTGATCCGCGGTATAGAACGGGCTTTGCACCTTTGTGCGCTCCAGCATGCTTTCCTCCGGCGAATTACGATGCCCCGATTTGGCTCGCGCAAACTTGCGTTGAGCGGCTGGCATCATCTTGCAGGCGTAGCCTCCGACGCCAGTCCCTTTCCGACGCGTGCTGTGTCAGCAACTGAACGCAAGACCGGTCGTCCGAGCATGCTCTGGCCTTGCTTCAAGACCAATAACAACATTCTCGGCCATTCGCCGGGAGAAAGAAGCATGAACCGATCGAACAAATTCGTCCCGGCTGCCTTCTTTTCAGCGCTGCTCTCCCTCACGGCCGCGTGTCGAGCGCGCTACAAGCTGGGCTAAGCTGTGGTCGCGCACAAGGTCAGCGACTCCCGCCACTTTCGCGGCAAGCTGGTGCGTTGAAACGGCCTCAAGCCTTCTTTTGCCCCTGCGCCCGACGGGCGATGCAGGAAACGAAGTCGAGTGGAGCTGCGGCCAGAACCTCAAGTTCCGCTCGCTTCAGAGGGCTCAGCGCCGATGCGAAGCCGGGATCGGCGAGGCGCTCGCGGAGCACAGCTATAGCGGTCTGGTGCTCGGGAGCAACGTACCGCGCCGCTGCAACCTGTAGGCCGGGATCGCCGAAGAAGCGATGGATGACTTCGCCCATCAACTTACGGACTTTGAAATAGTCAAGAAGACGGGCGTCGCGCTCGGCAGGAGTGGCCTCCGTCACGCTCCGAGCGGCAGCGTCGCTGGAAGCCAAGTAGCGGGGGAGGGAGATGTCGTCACGATGCCGCGGCTGCTCCGTCACCGCGTGGAGGCCGCGGTCGCCCACGGCGTAGGGACGGTCAGTCTGGAAGCAGCGCGCACGCTGGACCTCGGCCAGTTGGATATCCGGCGACGGTTTGTTGCTGAACGTTCCGTCCGACCGCGTGGTGATGCCGCTGCTGTTCTCCCCCACCTCCGGCAGGCTATCGGCCAGCTTGCCGAAAATATTGTCCTTGCCGCGATGGGCGGCGAGCATCTCGTTCGTCGAAGTTAGATCGCAGCCGGTCGGCTTCGCCGCCAGCCCGATCGTCCAGCCGATTCCCTGCGTCTGGCAACGCATCCCTTCCCGGCCCATCGCGAAATAGGTCCGCAGCGGCGCCGGATCGAAAGCGGCGGCGAGTGCGGAAGGCCTGGCGAGATCGGCGCTGTGGGCCCAAAGGAACACGCCAATGGCGGCAACGGCGCCCACCGTCAGCTCCGGCGTCAGTCCGAGCCTGTTGAATTCGCCCGAGGAGACGCGCGCGAGAGCGGCACCCGCACCTTGCCGCGCGGAACGCAAAAAATCAGCTTCGCGCGGCGCCCCCGATCGGCGGCCGAAACACTCTCTGGCCCTCAACCCGGGCGACCGTGTGTCGCGGCGGGCCGGTGCGATCAGGGCCATCGAGCCGGTGACAGAAATGATCGCCGCGACCCGCTCGGCAATTGTCGGGTGCGTCGCGAACGCGCCTTGGTGCGCACCGTCGATCATCATCGCGTCCTGCCCGGCCGCTAGGCCCGGGATGGCGCTGCGTCCCTCGATGCGGCGAAGCGCCGAAACGAGCGCGGCGGGATTCTGCGTCAACCGCACGGCTTCTGCGTCGGCAATGAACTCGCGCGCAGAGGCGATCAGCTTCCGCGTAAGATGGCTGCCCTCGACGGCGAGCCGGCGCAGAAACATCGTGACCAGGATGAGCACCACCAAGAGAGGCAGCAGCAGGGCCAGGATCGGAAGCGCACAGGCTGCCTGAATACGTTTCACGCGCCGGGTGCTGGGCCGCGGCTGGAGCAGTTGTAGCGTGCCGAGACAGACATTGGTAGCCGCGATCAGGCGGATGTCACCGTTGACGATGTGGACGATTTCGTGCGCCGCGACGGCCGCCAGTTCATCGTCGTCCAGTCCGTCGATCAGCCCGCGCGTGAAGACGAGAACGGCATCCTTCTGTCTGATACCGCAGGCGAACGCGTTGAGCGCCGGGCTGTCGATGACGGCGACATAGGGGGTCGGAAGCCCTGCTGTGATTGTCAGCGGCTCGACGATGCGACAGAGCCGCGGCTCGTCCTGATCGTCGACGAAGCGGAAATCCGTCCTGCGGCGAACGGTACGGACGTGCCATGCCATCTGCGCGACGAACAGCAGGGCGCCGACGACGGTGACGATCGGCGCCCAACGGACGAGGTATCCCGTCCACCCGTAAAGCGGCGCGTGGTCGGGATCGAGCATGGCGAGCGGCACGGCGAGCGCCAGCGCGGCGAGCAGATGAAACGCCGCGACGAAGCCCGCGAACAACGCAATCGAACGCACGTCATTGCTGCGAACATGCCCGTAGAGCCCGTTCACCCGCATGGCGCCGCCCCACTTGTCCGATCAGAATTTGACCGCGAGCGGCTCGTCGATCAGCACACGCTCGATGCCGAGATCGAACCGCGTCCGCGAATTCATCTTGAACAGGCGGCCGATCTGGCTGCCGGGAAATTGGCGCAGTGTCGTGCCATATTCCTCGACCGCCAGGTTGTAGAAGCGGCGCGAGGCGGTGACACGGTTTTCGGCGTCGACCAGTTCCCTTCGCAGTTCGGCAAAATGCGTCGAGGCCTTGAGTTCGGGAAAATGCTCGGCAATGCCGATCAGAGCAGTGATATTCTGCGTCAGATTTTGCTCGGCGCTGAGCCGCATCTCGGGCGAGGTCGCCTGCAGCGCCTCGGCGCGAGCCTGGATCACGCCCAGCAGGATGTCGCTCTCATGCTTGGCGAAACCGCGCACTGTTTCGACGAGCGGCGGGATCAGGTTCTGGCGGTGCTTCAAATGTGCGTCGATGTCGCCGAATGCCGTTTCGCAGCGCTGATCGAGCGCGACCAGGCGATTATGTGTAGCGAAAGCAATATAGGCCGGCACGGCAATCAATATTGCCAGAGCCGCCACGCAAATGAGAATCGACGTCAACAGCATCGCTCGCTCTCCCTTGGGATCGCGTGCAAGCTATCGCGGCAAGGTTGCGAAACTGTTGAAGAATACCGCTAAAGTTATTGAACGACTTAACGGCAGTTTAAAGCAGTTCTGCGCCTATGCGGTGCAAACGTCCTAAAGGGAGTCGTCATGGCTGAATCAATCTTCGCTCGTGTGTCCCGTCTGCTTTCGGCGACGGTCGAGGATGCGGTGGATCGCATGGAGCAGGCCGGCGGCGATGCGGTGATGCGGGAGGCAATCCGCGAGGCGGACCGCGCCATCGACGAGGTGAAGGCGGAACACCAATCAACGATGGCGCGCCGGCTGCAGGCCGCCCGGCAGCAGAAGATGCTCACCGAGCGCGCCGAAGAGCTCACCACGAAAGCCAAATTCGCGCTCGGCGAAGGCCGCGAGGATCTCGCTGAAGCGGCGCTGTCGCGCCAGGTCGATTTCGAGGCGGAGGCCAAGAAGCTCGACGCGGTCCAGCAACAGGCGCGCGAAGAGGAGCAGCGGCTGGATGACGGCCTCGCCGCGCTCAGCGCCCGCAAGCGCCAGATGGAAGATGCGCTGCAAGCCTACCTGATCTCCCGGCGCGAGGCGGCGCTCGG
>NZ_JAAVLW010000014.1 GCF_013114835.1 Bradyrhizobium archetypum
TATGCGGCTGATCTCGGTGCGGTTCGGCAACGTGCTGGCCTCGAACGGATCGGTGGTGCCGAAATTCAAGGCGCAGATCGAGGCCGGCGGCCCGGTCACGGTGACGCATCCCGACATGGTCCGGTACTTCATGACCATCCGCGAAGCCTGCGATCTTGTGTTGACGGCTGCGACGCACGCGCTGACGCCGGCGCGGCCCGATGTCTCCGTCTACGTCCTCAACATGGGACAGCCGGTCAAGATCGTGGAGCTCGCCGAGCGGATGATCCGCCTGTCCGGCCTCGAGCCCGGCATTGATGTCGAAGTCGTGTTCACCGGCATGCGACCGGGCGAGCGGCTGAACGAAATCCTGTTCGCCAGCGAGGAGCCGCCGGTGGAGATCGGGGTCGCCGGCATCATGGCGGCCAAGCCGAACGAGCCGCCGATGCAAATGTTGCGCAAATGGCTCGCGGCGCTGGAAGAGGCGATTGCGCGAGACGACCGTTCCACCATCCGTGCGGTGCTCAAGGATGCCGTGCCGGAATTCGGATCGAACGCCGCCTGATTTGCGATCTCGCCCGGTCCCCGCGGCCATTCGTGCCCCTTCGGAAGCCATGATGCAGAAGTCCGGAAAAGTCGTCGTCGTCAGCCAGCACTATCCGCCCGATCCGAGCACGACGGCGGCGATCATGGCCGCGATTTCCGACCGCGCGGCGCAGGAGGCCGAGGTGCTGGTGCTGTCGGGAACGGCGGGCTCCGCGATATCGGCGCAAGCGGGCAAGCCTGAGGTCGTCGAGGTCAAGAACTGGATGCCGGGCAAGGGCGCGCTGGGAAAGCGCGCCGTGGCCGAATTGCTGTTCACGGTCCGGATGTTTTTCGTGCTGCTGGCGAGGTTGCGGCGCGGTGACGTCACGCTGACCGTGCCGGCGCCCTTCATGCTGCCTTACGCTTTTGCCGCGGCGGCCAAATTGAAAGGCGCGAGATCGGCGCTGATCATGCACGATCTCTATCCCGACGTCCTCGTCATGGCTGGGCTGTTGAAGCCGCACTCGATCGTGGCGAAAGCGATGCGCGCCTTGAACGCGCCGATGTTTCGCGCGCTCGATGCCGTCGTCATCATCGGCCGCGACACCGAGAAGCTGCTACTGCGCTATGGCGGAATGACAAGTGACAAGATCCGCTTCATTCCGAACTGGGCGACACTTGCGCGTGGCATTCGCGCGATCGATCCGGGCAATCCGTACCGCCGTTCGCTTTCCGCCCGCTTCGTCGTCGGACTGTCAGGAAATCTCGGCTTTACCCACGATCCCGTCATCGTGTTCGAAGCAGCGCGCCGGCTGCGCGACGACAAGGATATCCATTTCCTGCTGTCGGGCTGGGGGATCGGGTTCGACCAGTTGAAGGCTATGCAGGCTGAGGCAAAGCTCCCGAACATGACCCTGGTCGATCGCGTCGAGGAGGGGCAGCTAGAGGCGTTTCTTTCGGCGGCGGACGTCTGGATCATTCCCTACCGCAGGAACGTCGCCGGCGTATCGGTGCCCAGCCGGTTCTACAATCTGCTGGCGATCGGCCGTCCGGTGATCCTGGTTTCCGAGACGGATGCCGAGGCGGCGCTGACGGTGACCGAGCACGATGTCGGCTGGGTGGTGGAGCCCGGCAACGCCGGCGAACTGGCGAAAACGGTCAGTCGCGCCGCCCGGGCCGACGACCCACAGCGGGCAGAGCGCGCGGCCGAAATCTCAAGGCGTTTTGATTTTGAGATCGCCATGGCCGGCTATTGCGGCCTGATCCGCGAGCTCATGCAGAAGAAGCCAGGCTAGCCGGGGCAGGTTGCCCATCGAGTTGTTCTTTTTCGATCGGCGTGTCTATTGGGCAACAGTTTGGCCGGATTTATCGTGAGTATTAGCAGATGATTCTTCACTGCTCTCGTAATCCAGCCAAAAGTTGAAGAGGGCGCTGGATGGAGCTAGCTTCACTCGGCAAGATCAGTCATCAGCTTGCAGTCGATTTTAAAAAGCGGAGAGAAGACGGTCGCAGCGGCTTAACCCGTTTAGGTCACTCGCTGAACACTATAGTCGGTATGGTTACGATCCCGCCCCGTTACAGAAGGCTTGGTTATTGTGTGAGAATTGGGTGCATTTCCACTGCGCGCAAGGGAGTCTCGAAGACGTCCGCTCTTGCAGGATGGCTGGAGCGGTTTGCGTTAGGCGCGTGCGTTGTCGCGGCCATGCTGCTACTCGTTTGGGTTCTGTCGAGTTGCCGGTCTGGCTTTGACTTTACCGACGAAGGGTTCTATCTGAATTGGATTTCATCGCCGTGGAATTATCGCGACTCGGTCACCCAGTTCGGATTCGTGTATCATCCCCTTTACAGAGTCTTGGGCGGTGACATCGCCTTGCTTAGGCAAGCAAACATCCTGATCATCTTCGGATCAGCCTTCGCCCTTTGCGCGTCTTTGCTTCACTCGATCGCTGCGGAACGGAATGATGGCGAATCAAGGGAGCGCATCTGGATCGTAGCATTAGCACTGGTCATCGCAGCCAACTCATTGACGTTTTTTGACCTGTGGCTGCCCACTCCTAATTACAATTCATTGACCTTCACTGCACTAATCTTCGCAGCCATTGGCGTGCAGATGACCTCTCGCGGAGCGTCGACGCTCAGCCTCACCGGATGGATCTTGGTCGGAACAGCCGGTGCACTTTCGTTTCTGGCGAAGCCGACATCGGCTGCAGTGCTCGGATGCGTAGTCCTCGTCTATCTCATTGCTGCAGGCAAGCTATGGATGCGTGGATTGGTGATTTCTGTCGTTGTCGCGGCCGTGCTGCTGTTGGGATCGGCGCTCGCAATTGACGGTTCGCTGGGCAGGTTCGTTGATCGTGTTCTGAATGGTGCTCGAGTTGGTGCTCTACTCACGCCAGACCAACCTATCGCGCGTATGTTTCGCATGGACTCTTTCTCTTTCGGCAAAGTACAGCAAGTCATTTTTCTCTTGCTGCTAGCCGTAACCTTCGCTGCGACATTTCTTGCTACGCGGGCAGGTGCCGCCGCAAGAGTCGGCGCAGCGGTCACAGCGATCGCTCTAACGGGATTGAGCATCGCGGCGAGCACACGCGCGGTGTTGCCGAACATTCCCCATTATCCCTTTCAGCCTATGTACTTTTGGGCGATCAACTTCGCAGTCGTATTATCTTTCTTCTTCGCTTCCCAATGGAGCTCTCGGCTCCCCTCGCGCAACAGTGTTGCACTCGCCGCATTTCTTGTTACTTTGCCTTACGTCTATGCGTTTGGGACAGGTAACAACTATTGGGAACAGGGTGGGCGCGCGGGGCTTTTCTGGCTTTTGGGCAGCATTGTCATCGGCGCGGAGCTGTCGGCGAGAAATGCGGTATGGCGAAGCCTCACTCCCATTACTGCTGGAGCTCTCCTAGTCACCACCGGCGTCGTTTTGACCGCGATAGCAAATCCTTACCGGCAAACACAACAGTTACTTCAGCAGACGAACGAGACTGAAATCGGCCCCAACAACGCCACCCTTTTCCTGACGGATGAAGCGGCGACCTATACCCGAAACCTAAGGCGAATAGCCGCAGACAACGGACTCTCGACAGGCGATCCTTTGCTTGACCTTAGCGGCCGAAGTCCCGGATCAGTTTATGCAATGGGCGCACGCCCGCCGGGAGCCAGCTGGATACTGGCGGGATATACGGGGAGCAATCAGTTCTTCATCGCTGCCCTCGCGAGCGAAAGTTGTGACGTCCTTGCTGCTATGTGGATACTCACGGAGCCGGGTTTATCCACGGCTTTTTCAGCGAATTTGCTTCAGCGCTATGGGATCGATATTCTGCGTGATTACAAAGAAGTTGGGTCCGTTCGGTCCGTGCGAGATGTCCCACTGACTGAATTCGAGCAGTTTGTACTTAAGCCGACCCGAACCCGCGACGCTGCGCGACAAGCTTGCGAACGAGCTCGACAAATCAATCGATAGCGTTATGATTCGCTAGCACGCATTCTGCTTGAGAGGTGGTCGATAGGCAAGCTAGCTCAAAAGATTAGCACGCAGCGCATCACAGACCCGCTGTTGTGCTTCATTCAAACACAACCACATCGGCAGCCGCACAAGTCGCTCCGAGAGTGACGCCGTCAGTGAAAGCTCGCCATGGGCCCGTCCGAACCGCTGGCGGGGTGGCGATGAATGCAGCGGCACGTAGTGAAACGTTGCGTCATCCCCACTGCTTGAGTTCGGCGAGAACGAGCTAACATTTCCTGGTAGCGATTCCAGCTCGCTAGCCGCCCGCTGTAAGCCGCTCTGCATGCTCGAGTTGAGCGCACAAAAGGGCAGCCGTGATCTCGTGCGGCAAAAAGGGCGGAGCCAACATCTTGCCAAGTATACTTATCAACTTTGCCACGAAGAACCTGCTTCGGTCACTGCCTTTTCTTTCATGATCTCGGCGCGGTACACCAATTCGGGATCATTTACCAGAAGGCTGCCGCCTTCGCCCGAACTGATGTTTTCGTTTCATGAAAGCTGAAGCTGCCGAGATCGCCAAGCGCGCGCCCTTGTAGCTTGCCATTATGCCTTGGGCGGCATCCTCCACGATCTTTAGGTTGTGGCGCTCTGCGATTTCGACGACTGAGTCCATCTCGCAGGACACGCCTGCATAGTGTACCGGCACGATCGCGCGGGTTCGCTGTGTGAATGCCGCCTCGATCAGTTGTTCGTCGATATTGAGCGTGTCCTCCCGGATATCGACAAAGACGGCCGCGCCGCGCCGCACAAAGGCGTTCGCGGTCGACACGAACGTATAGGAGGGCAGGATGACTTCATCGCCGCTCTTGATATCGAGCAGCAATGCAGCGAGATCGAGCGCGGCGTTGCATACGGCTAATTGAATGGAACGATCTCAGTCGGCACGTCTTCCAAGCCAGCATCCATCGATCGTATTGCCACTATCTCTCGGTCAGCGGAGAGGCTTCGAGAAGCGAGCGGAGATAAAGTTGGTATTCGGTCTTGGGGTTCGGATCAATCAGACGCTCAAATGCAGACTGATCAATGAACTTCATGCGTAAGGCGACTTCCTCCGGACAGGCGATTTTGAGTCCTGTACGTTCTTCCACTACCTTCACAAATTGAGCCGCTTCGAAGAGATCGCGATGTGTTCCACCGTCCAGCCAAGCGACGCCCCGACCGAACAGCCTCACCCTCAGATCACCCATCGCTAGATACCGGCGATTCACATCCGTTATTTCAAGCTCTCCACGTGCTGAGGGCCCAATCTCATTCGAAATTTGGAGAACACGCTCGTCATAAAAATAGAGGCCCGGAATGGCGAGACGCGATCGCGAATTTCTTGGTTTCTCTTCTATGTCTATTGCGCGGCCGCCGTCATCGAGGACAACCACTCCATAAGCCGAGGGATCCGCCACCTCATAGCCGAATACCGTCGCCCCACTTTCTTGAGCCATTGCCTCCAATAACAAGCGGGGGAGGCCGGCACCGAAGAAAATGTTGTCTCCAAGTGCGAGTGCGACATTGCACCCTTTGATGTCGTTCGCCGCTATGCGAAAGCACTCCGCTATTCCGCCTGGTCGATCTTGCGAGCGGTACACAATAGTGATCCCCCAACGCTTCCCGTCGCCAAGCAACGTGCTCATTTGATCGAGAGCTTGAGGATTGGAAACAATGACAAAGTCCCGCACCCCGCCGAGCATAAGGGTGGTGAGTGGGTAGTAAATCATTGGCTTGTCGTAGACTGGCAGTAGGTGCTTGTTCACGACGTGAGTAAGCGGAAACAAACGGCTCCCGCTCCCTCCGGCGACAATAATGCCTTTCCATTTACTCATGATCGACCTTGTGTCGAT
The DNA here is from genome assembly GCF_013114835.1 of Bradyrhizobium archetypum. GTDB lineage: Bacteria > Pseudomonadota > Alphaproteobacteria > Rhizobiales > Xanthobacteraceae > Bradyrhizobium > Bradyrhizobium archetypum. The sequence goes on from NZ_JAAVLW010000014.1 coordinate 5,842, forward strand.
TGCGCGACCGACAGTCTTAGCCCCAGACGGTCATCGGCATTTAAGTCATCCAATGTCCAATCCATGTGCTCGAGATACCAATCCACCGTCTTGGACAAGCCGGTTTGCAGACTTTCCGCAGGTAGCCAGCCAAGTTCTTGCCGAGCTTTCGTTGAATCTATCGCGTAGCGATAGTCATGCCCCGGCCGATCGGCGACAAACTGAATCAACTGTGCATAACCTTGGCCGTCTCGGCGTGGCCGTCGTTCGTCCAAAAGCTTACAAACTTCTGTTGCTAGCGCTATGTTGCTAACTTGGCAGAGTCCCCCAATATTGTAATTGCTGCCCACCGTACCTTTGGTGCAAATGGCCGCGATTGCTGCCACATGGTCATTCACGTAGAGCCAATCGCGGACGTTCTGGCCTTGACCATAGATTGGAATCGGTTGGCCGGCGATCGCTTTTCGGATAATCGTAGGAATCAGTTTCTCTCGGTTTTGGAAGGGTCCGTAGTTGTTTGAACAATTGGAAATTATCGTGGGCAAGCCAAAGGTCGCATACCATGCGCGGACCAAGTGGTCGGCTCCCGCCTTGCTCGCTGCGTAAGGTGAATTAGGGCGGTAAGCAGTCGTTTCGTTGAAAAGCCCCTGATCGCCAAGGCTGCCGTAAACTTCATCTGTGGAAATGTGAATGAATCGGAAGGCACTCTGCTCCACCAAATTCAAATTGCTCCAAAACTGAAGAGCGCATTGCAGCATCGCAAACGTGCCAGTCACGTTCGTGTCTATGAACTTACCGGGATCCTCAATTGAGCGGTCGACGTGGGTCTCGGCAGCAAAATGCCAAACCGCCTGCGGCGCGAACCTCTGAAACAACACAGCGATATCATCGCGGTCCAGTATATCGCGTTTCTCAAAGCGGTAGTTGGGAAAGTCGGCAACAGCGGCGACAGTTCTGGAATCGCCTGCATAGGTCAGCTTGTCGATATTAAGAACCTGATGGCCGGCTTGCACCAGATATCTCACCGCCGCCGAGCCGATAAACCCGCAGCCTCCTGTAATCAGAAACCTCATCTGCGACCTATCGGTTGTTGACGGTTATTTCGGGAAAATGGCACTGGAAGCAGAACGAAACAAAGTGGAAGGTCGGCTGAGAGCATGTTTCCGATCGCGCGTACGATCCTTTGCTCTCATTGAGATTGGTTCTATTAAGGTTCTACTCGCAAGCCCTCCATCCAATAACAACGTCAGTTGGGACTGCTTTGCCATTTGCCCACTTGTATCAAGTTTGTGATCGCCAACTTTGAATTCATTTGCGGGACATAGTTACGGCTCGTGCGATCACGCGCGCATCCCGGAACAGATAGATGCAAGATTGCGCGCATCGGTATGTCTTCCTCCTATTTTGTCAAGCGGAAATAGCGGGTATGCCGGTTTAGCAAACCCTCGGACGCGCCGCTGGCGACCCTCGGATGGCGGTCGAGCGCTTCGATCCGAGGCTCGCGGTGAACTCGTGAATGTGGAGATGTGGCCCGAGAGGAACCCAGATTCATGCGATCAAAGGCGCCTCCGAAAGAGTCGAGGATAAGATCTCAATGCTTTCAGGCCCAAGTATCTGGCCTTAGTTTGCGTTTTGCGCGCTTGGAGATATCATTAGGGATCGACGGATGGGGGGCAGGACAATGATTAGAGTGCCAAAGGCAGCGAGTTTTGCCTTCGCTCTGGCTATCTCTGCGTCGTCTGTATTTGCCCTGATATACGGATCATTGGGGCTGAACGGTTACGGCGCATTTACCGCGTCGTATCTGAGCTTGACTGTGATAATGATTGCGGTTTTTGGCTCGTTGGAGGGTTTCCGCTTCTCCATACTGGATATTCCCGTGCTCACCCTGATTGCTTGCGCGGGCATATCATTTTCCAGGAATCCTCAGCAGGTCGACTTGCGGGAACTTGTCTTGCTGGGCCTGACAGTATCGGCATATTTCGCCGGGCGATCGCTTGTGAAAGAGGATGTGCCTGTATTGAGAGCGGTTTGCTTTTGGATATCGCTCGCGATCCTTTCGGTAGGAACGGCGCTAACGGTCCCGTATCTAGTTTTACATGGCGAGTTGGGGCGACCGTTTGTGTTGGGGTTTGATAACGCGACAACAGCTTTTTCGGTCTCGCTCGGCATCCTTATTATTCTGCTATTATCATCGGAATATCGGAGCCCTACCTGGATTCGGAATGTGCTGGTCCTACTGATCGCGTTCTCGATGGCGGTTTTTGCCGCTTCAATGGTTCGGTTCTCTTTGCTCGCGATCATGGTTTGCACGGCTCTCTCTGCATTGTTGTTGAAGCAGCAGCGCCGCTTTGCGCTAAGCATGTTAGCTATCCTTGTTGCGTCAACTGCTTTGGGATTGCTTGCTCGTTTCGACAATGCAAATCTCTATGTGCGGTACGCGATCGAGGGAGCAAGGGGAGAGGTGAGCGGCGGCTCGGCAACGATCCTTCCTCCATCTTACGCTGCACGGAGAAATCCGGAAGCGACGACGGCTGATTGCGAGAGCGTGAATACGCGAAACTCGATCGCTATTCGAAAGCAGCTCATTTCGGACGCTGCCAATCTTATTCCCCGCGCTGGTCTTTTTGGTTTTGGATTTATGTCGTTTGGCCGACTGGGGTGTTTCGAAGGTGCGTCACCTCATAACGACCTTTTGCAAGCATTTGTCGAGTTCGGTTGGATGGGTGGGGCAGCATTTCTGACCTTGATCGCCCTGATACCCCTGTTGCTCCTCAAGCCGGCTCGCCCCGATGGCGACCTGCGTTTCGTGTTCTTACTCAATGCCTTTATGATCATGCTCAGCATGGCTTACGGTCAGATCGGAAGAGATCTGCCGCTGTTCCTGGTATTGGGTTTGGCGGTCAGCGTGTTGTCCTCGAACGATGGTTCGGCATCTAGTCGTGTGCGATTTCACATGTTGAACTGGGGCACCGGGCCAAAATAGTGCCTGAGCTCATTGCGGCCTTGGACTGGGCTCGCAAGGGATCCTCGAATCGACTACTTCCCAAATATGGCCCTTGGAACGCACAACATTCAGTTCGCAACGGTTCATCTCGCTGGAGCTTCGTAACGTAGATACGATGGATTTTGCCAAAACGTAGCCATAAGCCGCAGCGGTGGAGTTCCGATCTTCACGCCTCAAATTCTTATGGCTAAATGCTGAATTGACCGCGGCGATATGGTTCGGAGTCGATACTGAGACTATGCCTGCAGAAGAGGTGAATTGTTGCAGGTCGAGCGACAATGCGGCACCGTTGACGATAAGAAGGGGGTTCCATTCCAACTTTGCAAGGTCGCTTGTCAGCTTTAGTAGCTGATCGGCTGGGCCGAACATAACCAGCAACCCCGCACGACCTCTACTTACTGGCTCGACCTGGTTCACACTTTGATCGAGACTCTTAATCTCTTGAGCATTCGTAATTGCAGTTCGCGCGCGCTCCATTCCCAAACCTTCGTAAAATCCGTTGAGGTATTCTGTCCCAGACCTGCCCGCTGGTCTAAGCACGGCCACGGTGGCATCTGGAAAATGCTGGGATATGTAGCTTCCCAGTATTTCCGCCTCTCGGAAAGCCGTTGGGGAGGGGAACAGAACGGGTATCTTCTTGAAGCGCGCATAGGGGCGGATCACTTCGTTCGCTCGGGCGCTTAGATCGAACAGGCACGCTACGCGATCCTGCTCCACGAGCTGTCGTGTCAAATCCAGTGTCTTCTTTGAATCTCCCTCGTCGTCGTACGAGACGATCTCGATCGGACGGCCGTTAATTCCGCCTTCGTTGTTGATCTCCCTGAAGTATTCGGTGAGCACTCGCATGTGTATCTGTCGGTCTTCGGGCCGTCCATCGCGGCTGAAGATCGTTCCGAGTCTGATTTCGTTGTTACTGACGGACTGGCCGCTCACAATTGCAGGCAGGCCAATAATCCCGAACAGCGGGGCGAAGATAAGCGCAAGTGACTTAAGTATAGCCATTTGTCCTCACTTAGGGCGCGACCATTCTGTGCCATCGCAGCTTGCGCAGGCGCAGAAGGTTCCGTGCCTTGACGAAAACAAATAGCATCAGCGGAATGCTAGCCAATCCGCCGCTGAGCATTGCCGATTGTATCGAGCTGAGCATGAGGTGGATAATGCCGATGAATGAACATGCAAGGAGCGCTATAGTCATAGGTGACTTGCCTTCGGCAACAAAGATAACGTCAACCGTTCTACATATCGCTCCGGCCAGAACGCTGGCTGCAGCGACTCCGAAGAAAGAGAAATCCGCCCAGGCGTCGGCAATGAACATTGCGTTGCTAGTCGAGCCAGGTTGGCCCCGCCACAACAAGGCAACCTCTTCGTAAGCCGGCCGAAATTCCTTGCCAAAGAGAGTGGCCACAATGCGGATGTTGGAGCCCCAAGTGTGAGAGATGTAATATGGAATTGCGTTGAAGTATTCCAGCAGCACTTCGTTCGAGATGAAGAACGTGCGCCAAAAGAAAAACTCTGTGGCTGACATAGGGCGCGAGGCCTCGGGTATCGATAGTTCGATCAGAGGATAAAACAGGAGGGGAGCCGCAACGACGGCTCCGACGACAACGCTCAAGCCAATTCGGTTCCGGAAGGAGAGCAGCGCAGCGAAGGCAATTTGCATCCCGAGCAGAGCTATGGGCGCTTTGCTGAGCGTTTCCACCCGGCCAAGTAAAGTGAGGGCGAACAGCACGCAGGAGCTTCCGAGCAACAGCCAGTTGCGCTTGATCAGACCTTCGAGAAATCCCCAAATCAGGAAAAAAGGTGCGACCGACATCAGGGCGATTCGGTAGAGATAGGAATCACTGCCGGCATACGACAGGCGATAATCTGCCTTGGCCGCTTGCGAACCCGCTGTCTCAAAGTACCCCAATATTACTGCGAGATGCAGTTCTCGCATGGAGGTCCAGATCATCAATGCGATCAAGCCGATATTAACCGCAATCAACCAACCCCTAAACCGGAATACGCTCCGAGGCGGATGAGCGTTCCAGTTGTCCAGTGCTTCGGTCAGCTTCTTTGTTCTCCGCCCTGCCAAGCGGTCGATCAATTCAATCCCCAAGATGCAGCACAGATACAGAATCGTAATCGCAAGGTTCAGAGATTTTACGGCTTCATCGAAGTAAGGTGCCTGCATCAGCTCTTGATAGATAAAGGAGCTTTGATTGTAGTAGAGCATGTAAACGAGGTACGCTGGACCATAAAGCACCAGCAGGAAACTGAGCAGCATGGAGGTGGCCGAGATGCGGCCGCGGCACCTATAAAAGAGATATAGGGCGGCGCCGAATATGGACGAGGTGGCCAATAGGAAGCTGGCCGCAGTCATGGGGTCAAAAGCCGCAGGTTGTGGTGAGGCTGAAAGTTCCAAGAGTTGAAGTCACCTTGCCAAGGGGCCGACCCGAAGGGTCGTTGCAACTGCAGCACCTAAAATGCGCCCGATTCGGGCGCTGGCACATTGGGTTTTTCATGAGACGCGCGGGCTCCCCTTTGAGGGGTGCAGTTTCCGATACACGTCACGGGAACTCAACCCTCTTGATTGTTTTGCGCTTTTCCTAGTATTGCAGATTGCCGAAACTAGGAACTCAGCCGGATGCGCGCGGCGTCCAAGGGGCAAGCCTTTGGGCTCATAGGATAGCTTTCATGATCAGATTTGGCTTGCTCGGTTGCGGACGCATCGCCAAGCGTCACTCCGACCTCTTGGGCGGCAATCATATCGACCGTGCACGGCTTATCGCCGTCTGCGATACCGTCCGTGCGCGTGCCGACGGCGTCGCGTCGAAATTCGGCGTTCCGGCGCACTACGACATTGACGATCTTCTTGCGCGGAAGGACATCGATGCCGTCGTGGTGCTGACGCCCAGCGGGCTACATCCCCAGCACGCGATCGCCTGCGCGAGAGCCGGGAAACATGTTGTGGTCGAGAAGCCGATGGCACTCCGCCTGCAGGATGCTGACGATATGATCCGGGCCTGCGACGAAGCCGGCACCAAGTTGTTCGTGGTCAAGCAGAACCGCTTCAACGTACCCGTTATCAAAGCGCGCGAGGCGCTAGAAGCCGGCCGGTTCGGAAGGCTTGTTCTGGGGACCGTGCGCGTCCGTTGGTGTCGCGACCAGGCCTACTATGACCAGGACGATTGGCGGGGTACGTGGGCTTATGACGGTGGCGTGCTCACCAATCAGGCCAGCCATCATATCGATATGCTGGAGTGGTTCTTTGGTGATGTAGTGAGCGTCCACGCGCGAGCAATTACGGCACTTGCAAGGATCGAGACTGAAGACACCGCGGTCGCGACGTTGAAATTCCGCAACGGTGCCTTGGGAATCATCGAGGCGACCACCGCCGCGCGGCCCACGGATATCGAAGGCTCGCTCTCCATCCTGGGGGAAAAGGGTATGGTTGAAATCGCGGGTTTCGCCGTCAATCAGATTAGGCATTGGCAGTTTGTCGACCACCTCCCCGCGGACAAGGAGGTAATCGAGAAATTTTCTGTTAATCCGCCAAACGTCTACGGCTTCGGTCATCAGGCCTATTATCAGCATGTGGTCGATTGTCTGATCCATCAACGTGCAGCATTGGTAGACGGTCTTGAAGGACGCAAAAGTCTGGAACTAATCTCGGCTCTCTATGAGTCTATCGAGACTGGCGAGCAAGTCGCGCTGCGCTTTACGCCCAAGCTAAGCCGGCTGGGTGTGGTGTCGTGAGCCAGCCCGACATCCATCAGGTCAGTGTGCGTGACGTCGAATTCGGTTCGCGTGTCAGAATCGTTGAGCCCTGCAATCTCTATGGCTGCAAGATTGGCGATGACTGCTTTGTCGGACCCTTTACCGAAATCCAGAAGAGCGCAGTTATTGGGGCACGCACGCGCGTGCAATCGCATGCCTTTATCTGCGAACTGGTGACGATCGGAGAGGACTGCTTTGTCGGCCATGGCGTGACGTTCGTTAATGATACCTTTTCGAGCGGCGGTCCCGCGCGTGGCCGTAAGGAACTGTGGCGGGAAACGGCAATAGGTAATCGGGTTTCGATCGGCTCTAACGCCACGATCATGCCGGTGCGCATTGTCGATGATGTCGTGATCGGAGCGGGTTCGGTCGTGACCAAGGATATAACTACGGCGGGCACCTACGCGGGTAACCCGGCGCGCCGGCTAGCCTCGCGAAGATAGGAAGTTGTTCGAATGCCGGTACCGTTTGCCGATTTGCAGCTGCAATACGAGACCATCAAGAGCGATATCGACCGCGCGATCGCGTCAGTCATTCGCGACAATGCCTTTATTCGTGGCCCCTATGTCGACGCGTTCGAGCGGGAATTTGCGGCGGCCGTCGACGTTAAGCATTGCGTATCCTGCGCCAACGGCACCGATGCACTCTATCTTGCCATGGCGGCGCTGAAAGTTGAGCCGGGCGATGAGGTGATTACCACGGCGCATTCATGGATCAGCACCTCGGCGATGATCACCCATGCCGGCGCCACCGTGGTTTTCGCGGATACCGACGGAACCACGTTCACAATCGATCCCGCGGCGGTTGAGGCCGCGATCACACCGCGGACGGTCGGCATCATCCCGGTGCATCTGTATGGACAGCCCGCTGATATGGACGCAATCATGGCCATTGCGCGCAAGCACAAGCTCTGGGTAGTGGAGGATTGCGCACAAGCACATCTGGCGCGCTTCAAGGGCCAGCAGGTTGGCACGTTCGGCGCGGCCGCAACCTATTCGTTCTATCCGGGAAAGAATTTGGGCGCGATGGGCGACGCGGGCGCCGTTGTTACCAACGACAGCGCGCTGGCGGAGCACATGACCATGCTCGCGCGCCACGGCGGGCTGGTGAAACATCAGCATCAGATCGAGGGCATCAATAGTCGCCTCGACGGCATGCAGGCGGCGATCCTATCAGCCAAATTGCCGCATCTCGCCGCCTGGACCAAGGCGCGCCAGGATGCCGCCAAAGTTTATGACGCGGGCCTCAACCAGATTGAGGATGTCTTGGTGTCCGCGACCGCGCCGGACCGCAGCCATGTCTATCATCTGTACACAATCCGTCACGCGCGTCGCGACGCATTGGCTGCCCATCTGAATTCCAAGGGCGTCCAGACCGCAATCAATTACCCAACGGCCCTGCCGTTTCTGCCCGCCTATGCTCGCTTGGAGCATCGCGTCGAACAGTTCCCAAATGCGCATCGTGACCAAGGCCAGATCCTATCTCTACCGATGTATGCGGAAATCACCACGAAACAACTTGACGAAGTGATTGAGCTGATCAGAGGTTTTTGAGATGAAAGCTGGTTTGGAAAACTTGCAGCATGATCGCTGATCTGACAGCCGAAAGGAAAAGTCATCGTCTGTTGGGAAATTCCGCGTGGAATGTGGCCGCGTTTCTCATCAGCGTGGGTTTGAACCTCCTGATTTTGCCGTTCGTGGCGTTCCGCATCGGTCTCGCCGCCTTTGGCGTCGCTGGCCTGGTGATGGCTTGCGTCGCGCCAGCGCTAGCATTCAGCAATGCTCTGGCGCTGGCAACCACGCGGGAACTGGCGCAGCGATTATCGCCAGGTGAGCGTGAGGCCTCACGCCGCCTCTTCGCCACGGCTTTGATGCTGGCGGGGGGCATAGGCCTGGTGATCGTGATGAGTCTTTCTATGGTCGGCCCGCTGGCCGCGCGCTTGGCCTTCGGCCTGCAGGGCAGGACCGCCGAGGATCTCGGCCTAACTTTTGTCTTTGGCGCCAGCGGCTGGCTGTGCCAAGCCCTTTCCGCCGTGTTCCTCGCCTTGTTCACGGCGCGCCAGGACTACCGGCGTATCGCTTTGATCAGCACCGTCAGCACGCTCGTGTCGACGGGATCAATGGTCATCCTGGTCCCGCGTTGGCCGCAGGCTTCGACGTTTGTCGGTTGCCAGGCCTTGGGCTTTGCGACAAGCCTGCTAGGCGCGATGCTGCTGGCGCGCCTTTCAATTGGGGACTGGCTGGCACGTCCGGCGCTTCACAGAGCTCCACTTGGCAAACTCATCCATCTTGGCGGCTGGCAATTCGCTGCACAAACCAGCGGCCTTGTCGCGGGGCAGGCAGATCGCTACCTGCTCGGTGCGTTCCTCCAGCCTCAATTCGTTGGTTTGTACACAATCACCCAGCGGCTTGAGGAAGCCATGTATATCGGCATCCTTAAAGTCGGAGAGATCCTGTTCCCATTCTTTAGTAGTCTGCAAAAGGAATCGAGTGATCGCATTGCGGATCTCCTGTTTCGTTCCTCTTGGGTGCTCAACGTGCTGGCCGCGACTGCGCTCGGCGCGCTGATTCCCGTGTCAGGCCCTCTGCTTCAGCTTTGGGCCGGTCGAGAGGTCGGTGATCAGGCGGAGCAACTGCTGGTGGTGCTGGCGGTGGCAGGTATGCTTGGATGCAGCGCCAACGTTTTCGCATCCTATCTTGTCGCCAGCGGCCGGTCCCGTTCTAACGCCCTGATCTCGCTGGTGACCGCAGTATTTACCCTCGCCACCAGTGCGGTGGCTCTGCCCTATTTCGGATGGCGGGCCGCAGGTTGGAGTTCCTGCATTGGCATGATCGCTCAGATCATCGTAACCATGATCCTCCTGCGCCAGAGCTTTGGCCTCATCGGATTGTGGTCGCGGGTGGCTCACTTTGTGCTGCTACCCTTGGGAGCGGGGATCGTAATCGCGCTTGGCTTGCGATATTGCGCCGCCGGATTTATTTCCGAACTGATCCCGTTTTGGTGGTATGTTGGGGTAGCATATGGTCTGGCCGCGGGGATCATCTTTGTAGTTGTTGTCGTTGTTTCGGGAGTGGGACCGCACGGTGCGGCTTGCAGGCGCGATTTGCGCCTGATTGCACGTCGTTTCTTGCCGATGAGAGTTGCATAAGCATGTGCGGTATTGCGGGTATCGTGAACCTCCGCGGCAATGTGGTCGAACCGACGGAGATCTCGCGACTGACGAACCTAGTCGCGCATCGCGGCCCCCTTGGAGAGGGAAGCTGGTTTAGCGCGAAGCGCAATCTGGCGTTTGGCCATCGCCGGTTGGCAATCATCGATCCCGGCGATGGAGGCTATCAGCCGATGGTTTCCGGCGACGGCCGCCACGTGATTGTGTTCAATGGCGAGATCTACAATTTCCTCGAACTGCGGCGCGAGCTTGAGGCGCAGGGGGCAATCTTCCGCAGCCAGTCGGACACGGAGGTAATTCTGGCCGCTTGGCAAGCCTGGCGGGAAGGCATGCTGACACGCTTTAATGGAATGTGGGCGCTGGCGATCTTCGATACCAAAACCGAGGAACTGTTTCTGGCGCGCGACCGCTTCGGCATCAAGCCGCTGTTGTATGCACTGACATCGGAGCGCTTTGTTTTTGCATCCGAGCAGCGCGCACTGGTGCGAAGTGGCTTGATTAACGTGTCGTTGGATATCGATGTGGCGCGCCGGCTCATGCTCGATGCCTTCGGGGTCGAGGGCAGCGAGCGGACGCTTTACCAGGAGGTGCGTCGGCTGCAGGGTGGTCACTGCATGTGGTTGCGCCGGGGGAGGTTGGAAATCCGGCGCTGGTGGCGGACGGTGGATCACCTGCCGGCGATACCGTCCAACGAAACCGAACGGCTGGAGCGTTTTCGCGAGCTATTTCAAGATGCTGTCGCGCTTCGGATGCGCAGCGATGTCCCGATCGGGACCTGCCTGTCGGGAGGATTCGATTCGTCGGCCGTGATCTGTACCATGGCCGCGCACGAAAAGGCCGGCATGGGCCCGCGGGACAGTACCTCGTGGCGTCATGCCTTCGTTGCGACGTTTCCCGGCGCCTCGAATGATGAGCGGCCGATGGCGGAGGAGGCCGCGGCCTGGGCGGATGTTGTGCCGACATTCCTCGAGATCGGGCGGGCCGACGCGTTGACCGAACTCGATCGAATCCTCGACGACAATGATGACGTCTATATCGGGCTTCCGAGCGCCGCCTGGCTGATCTATCGAGAGCTCAGGCGGCACAACGTGACGGTGTCGCTGGATGGCCACGGCGCAGACGAACTGATGGGAGCTTATCTTCAGGACGGGCAATCGGGAGCGTTCTGGATGCGAAACGTGCTTGCAGGACTTGCCTCCGGTTCGGCACTGGCGAAGCGAGGCGCCGATCTGTTGCGGACGCTGATGATCAAACGCCGGGGACACTATTTCCTGCGTGGCGGTCTGCGCGACGTTCCAGCTCAGCTTCCGCTGGTCGGCGATGACGACGTGCTGCCCCGCGATTGGGGCCCATTGAACCGGCGGCTCTACGGGATGTTTCACAGCACTGTGCTGCCGACCATCTTGCGAAATTTCGACCGACTATCGATGGCCCACGGCATCGAGGTCCGGATGCCGTTCATGGACTGGCGTTTGGTGACGTACACGATGGCATTGCCGGAGTCGTGCAAGTTCTCCGATGGCTATTCAAAGGCTATCGCGCGGCGGGCAATGGCTAACTTGATGCCGGAATCCATTCGCGAGGGACGCCGGAAGGTGGGATTCAACTCGCCGATGCCCGAATGGTTGAACGGACCACTCGCCGGCTGGACTGCCAGTCTGCTCGATCAAAAGGTGCCCGCCTTCGCCGAACTGGTGGACGAAGCGGGCCTACGCAGGACGGTCGGCCGCCTGACATCGTCGAAGACGTGGGAATGGGAATCAGTCGGCCGCGTCTGGCCGTATCTGAATATGAAATGGATGCTGGCAAGGTCCTGATATGCGAAGCCTCATCCTGACAAGCGTCGATGCCATCCTCGGTTGGAAGAGCCGGCTTTCGCATGCGGTGAATATCGGACGTGGATCGGCGATCGCATGGCGCCGTATCAGGCGGGTGGCCGGCAACACCTTGTCCGTAGGAGAAGATTCGATCGTTCACGCCGACATTAGTTTCGAGGAAACCGGAGGCAAGATTCAGATCGGAGATCGCACATTTATCGGACGAAGCCATCTGATCTGCTATCGAAGCCTCGTCATCGGCGACGATGTTATCATGTCGTGGGGAGTTACGATTGTGGATCACGATTCCCATAGCATCGATTGGGTGAATCGTCGGAACGATGTTCGCGAATGGGGTGCCGGCCGGAAAGGCTGGGAGCACATCGCGCATGCGCCAGTGGTGGTGAGCGACAGGGCCTGGATCGGATTCAATGTGAGCGTGCTGAAAGGAGTGACTATCGGAGAGGGAGCTGTAATCGGAGCATGTTCGGTTGTTACCCGCGATATTCCGCCATACACCTTGGCAGTTGGGAATCCGGCGACGGTAATCCGTTCATTGGGCCCCCCGCCTGACGCAAACCCAGCGGATCGATAGTTATGCGCGTTTTCCAGAACAACGGCTTATCACGTGGATTCCGTGTCCATCGTCGTCAGCTGCCTTATCGAAGCTTTGCCGCGGGACGAGCGCAATTTCTGGATACGAGATTCACTGCGTCCCATATTCTTCTGCCCGTGCTCACCGATAGCCCTGATGCGTTCTACACCAATGGCGACGATGAAAGCCTGCAGGTGCTGTGGGCGAAAGAGAATGGTCTGCGGACAAGGAACCTGGAGCAAATTCTGCTCGCGCAGATCGAGCAGCATCGCACTGAGGTATTCTATAATCTCGATCCGATCCGTTACGGTAGCGAGTTTGTTGCGAAATTGCCCGGATGCGTGAAGAAGTCCATCGGCTGGCGAGCCGCGCCCTCCGGAAGCGCAGACCTGACAAAATACGACCTGATCGTATGCAACTTTCCTTCAATTCTCGAGCGTTGGCGACAAAAAGGCTGTCGCGTTGCGTATTTTTTCCCGGCGCACGATCCCGTGATGGATACGTATGCCGCAGGCCGAAGTGATGAACTTAACCTCATCTTCATCGGAGGATTCTCGCGCCACCACGTCAAACGCAGCCAGGCACTCCGGGCTGCCGCTTCAACGCCTGGCATCCGGGCGCGCTTTTACCTCGAAGATTCGCGCCTCACCCGACTGGCAAATTTTCTTCCTCCTGTGCCGGCACTTCGCTCATACCGCCATCCTGACGAAATTCGCAAGAATCGCGCCGATCCGTTGTATGGCAGAGATGCGTATGCCGCGATCGCCAAAAGCAGTATCGTATTCAATGGTGCGGTAGACATGGCTGGGGAGGATCGCGGTAATATGAGATGCTTTGAGGCGACGGGATGCGGGGCGGTCCTTTTGACGGACGCAGGGCGTTATCCGGAGGGTTTCGTCGATGGCGAAACCATGTTGGAATATTCCTCGCCCGAGCAAATACCGGAGTTGATCCAAAGGCTCATGAGAGATGAAACTTTGGCGAGATCCATCGCTCGGGCGGGTTGCGTCATGGTGAGAGAGCGCTATAGCAAACAGCTGCAATGGACGAAATTTCAGGAACTGATCTGACCAGCGCGCGGGGTTAGTAAGTTTATGTTTAACGAGAAGCCTTTCACGACGTGGGAAGATGCCGTGATCTGGCTGCGCAACCAGCCGGACAAGCGCCAACTCGTGCTCGATGCCTTCTATGACGACCCTCTGATCGATGCCGCCGAACGCTATTTTGCCGGTGCCGAATGGAAGGCGGTTTCGAAGCTCCTGCAGCACCGGACCGGCAAGGCGCTCGACGTTGGCGCCGGTCGTGGGATTGCCAGCTATGCGCTGGCGCGGAGCGGATTTACAGTCACTGCGCTCGAGCCTGATCCCAGTGCGGTGGTCGGGACGGCGGCGATCCGTGGGCTCGCGGCCGAGGCCCGTCTGCCGATCGAGGTGGTCGAGGAATTCTCCGAGCACCTTCCGTTCGCTGAGGGCACGTTCGATGTCGTCTTCGCGCGCGCCGTGCTGCACCATATGCGCGATCTGGACAGCGCTTGTCGGGAAGTGTTCCGCGTGCTTCGCCCCGGCGGAATACTGATCGCCGCGCGAGAACACGTGATAAGCAAGGAAGCCGACCTTAGGGAATTCCTCGATCAGCATCCCCTTCATCACCTCTATGGCGGTGAGCGCGCGTTTCTTCTCGATCAATATGTCGGGGCTCTGAGGACTGCGGGATTTGCCACGATCGAGGTGCTTGCGCCGCTGAAGAGTCCGATCAATCTGTTTCCATATACAATTGAGACGCTGCGAGCGGCCGTCGTGGAAAGATTGACGGACAAAATTCCGATCAAGCCCGTTTGGGGTGCCGCACTCGCTTCCACGAGCATCTTCGCATCGCTGCTTTCAATGGCAGAGCGCTTTGACCACCGACCCGGCCGGCTCTACTCATTTGTCTGTCACAAGGGACCGGCATGAGCATGTGGGTTACCGGTGCCAATGGTTTCATCGGTCGGCATCTCGTCCGGCTGCTGGCTGATAGCGGCGATCGCGTTCATGGCATTGGGCACGGCGCGATCGGAGACGTTGAAAAGCGTCGAATAGGTCTGGAGCACTGGCTGAATGGCGAAATCGACGCTGCCAATCTAAACGCGCTGGCGGAGCGGGCCGAACAGCCGTCAGCGATTTTCCATCTTGCCGGCGGAGCTTCGGTCGGATTATCGATCGCGCAGCCCTTTGAAGACTTTTCGCGCACCGTCAATAGCACGGCGCGGCTGCTTGAGTGGATGCGCCATTCCGCTCCAAATTGCCGGCTGATTGTCGCCTCCAGCGCGGCTGTCTACGGCGCGCACCACTCCGGAATCTTATCTGAAGAAGCCGAACCACGGCCGCTCTCGCCTTACGGCTACCACAAGCTGATGATGGAACAGCTTTGTAGGAGCTATGCCGCTCATTTTGGACTGCGAACGATGGTGGTTCGCCTGTTCTCCGTCTACGGCATGTTTCTCCGTAAGCAGCTCCTGTGGGATATGTGCTCGCGCCTGCAGCGAGGCGAGCGCGAACTCATGCTGGGCGGCACGGGAGACGAAGTCCGCGATTGGGTCGACGTGCGCGACGTGGTTAGGCTCCTGTCAAGTTTGGCGACACGGCCGCAACAGGAAAAGTTGCAGGTGATCAACGGTGGGTGTGGTTCGGGTACGACGGTCGCCGAGGTTGCCGATATCCTGACGAAAAGCTGGGGTGAGCAGGCTAGCGTGCGTTTCTCCGGTGTAGTTCGTCCCGGCGATCCGTTCAGCCTCGTCGCAGATGGCGGGAAAGTTCGAACTTTACCTTTTGCGTGGGAAATTCCGCTGTCGCGAGGCATCGCCGATTACGTCCATTGGTTCAAGGAAGATACTCGTTGAGCAACGGGAGCCCAATTCGTCTCGCCTTCACCATGATTTCCCGCGAAAGCTGGGCCGGAGGATATAACTACCAGCGCAATCTATTTGCCGCCTTGCGGCAGTACTGTCAGGGCGCAATCAGGCCAGTCGTGTTCGCCGGCGAACGCGACGATTTCTCTGATCTCGAAGCGTTGGGTCGAATTCCAGACGTCGAAATCCTGCAATCAACCGCGTTTGATCGAGGAGCATTGCAGTCTCTCACGCCGATATGTCTTGGGCGGGACTTTGCGGCGGCATCGGAGTTTCGACGGAAACAAATTGATGCAGTTTTTGAGTCGGCGCGCTTCTTTGGCTGGTCTACCTATTACCCAAGCGTCGCGTGGATTCCGGACATGCAGCATCTGGCACTTCCACATCTGTTTTCCACGCGCGCTCGATGGCGCCGCGACATTGGCTTTCGGTTGCAGATCATGTCGGGCCGGACGATAATGCTCAGCAGCGAGAGCGCAGAGCGAGACTGCTTAAAAAGCTATCCCAATGCAAAAGGAAGAACCGCCGTTGTGAAGTTCGCGAGCGAGCCTGCTCCCGAGCTCTTGAGATTGGATCCGGTTGAAGTCGCTCGAAACTACGACCTGCCGCCAAACTATTTCTATCTTCCAAATCAATTCTGGCGTCACAAGAACCACCAAGTTGTAATCGATGCGCTTGCACTGCTCTCAAATAGTGGCAAGCGTGTCGTTGTGGTGGCATCCGGAGCACCTGATCCAAACGAGCCGCAACTCGTTGATAAGATTATGCAACAAGTGGTCGACCGAGGGCTTGAGCAAGAATTCAGATACTTGGGTATGATTCCATTGGCTGAGGTCTATGCGCTGCTTCGGGCTAGCGCGGCTCTTCTCAATCCGTCCCGATTCGAGGGTTGGAGTACTACGGTGGAGGAGGCCAAATCATTTGGCGTGCCGATGGTCTTGTCGAGCATTGACGTACATCGTGAACAAGCAGATGGCAAAGCTGACTATTTCGATGTCGATGACGCTTCATCACTCGCCGATCATCTTGCGAAGATATCGCAGAATTCTGAACCCACATTGATCAGAAATCTCTTGCCGGATGTCCACTCTCGCGTGGCTTCGTTTGCGTCGGACTTTGTAGCTACAGTCCAGCGTGCAAGACAGCGCTATGGTAGCACGACTTAGTGAGGCTAATCCCGATGGAGGTCATCACGAACGAGTCAATGCCGTCTGAGAACTAGAGTGGAGCCAGAGCATTCCGAAGACCTTCGTCTAGACCAAGCGGTGGCCGCCATCCGGTCTTCAGAGCTTTAGACATGTCGATCTCCAGCGATGTGGCCACACTATTGTAGGCTTCAGAACGACCGCTGATCCTGAATAACGCGTTGAGTGCAAACAACGGAAAAGGCACGATGTGCGATTTCTTGCCTAAAGCTTTTTCGATCCGTCGAACAAATTCTGGCGTTGAAATTTGCTCCTCATCAGCCACTAAAAAGATGTCGAACCTACCGTGCTGATGAGTAAGTCGGTGCACTATGAACGACGCTAAGTTTGCGACGCTTAGAAAGGCGCGCCGGTTCTGGATACAACCGAACGGCAACGGGATCCCTCTATTCACCGCCGCAGCCAGCAGTTTAAAATTACCGAGCGCGCCTGCACCATAAATCAGTGGCGGGCGAATGATCGTAAAATTCATGCTTGTATACTTCACCATAGCTTCAAGGCCTGCTTCTGCGGCAGCTTTCGACGCTCCGTAGACTCCGCGGGGCGTTAAGAGGTCATTCTCACGAAAGGGAGGTCGACCGTCAGTGCTGCTCCCATTAACGAGGACTGTGCTCAGGTAAACAAAATGGCTAACCCCCGCTTCGGCTGCGCACCGGGCAAGGTGCAACGTGCCATCGGTATTGATGGATTGGTAAACGTCTGCAGCATGTTCTTCGCGTGGGTGATGAACTCGGGCTGCCAAATGCACCACCGCATCGACACCGGCGAGCGCTTCTGCCCAGTTGGTATGAGGACCGATAGTTCCGATCATTATCGAAGTTGCGTCGGGCGAGGGCTTTCGCACGGCTTGTCTAACGATCATGCCGTTACGTTTCAACACGGGGGCAAGATTCTGGCCTACGAAGCCATTCGCACCCGTTAGCAAGACAACAAGTCGACCATCGTCCATTCTGTTCTCATCTCTTTCTGAAGCCAGCGTCTCGCCATTAGCAACGCTGATGCTAAATCAGAGGGCATAGCCATTTTCTGGCTAAAACGCCGCGAACCTCATGAGGGCCATCGAAAACACCCGTTCTTACTTGTTGACTTTCCCGACAGATGGAGATGCGCGCCAACCTGGGCAAGAGCGGCGTGCTTCGGAGCTTCGCTCGGTGGCTAACACTCGGCTGGCTCCCGGATTTCACTGAGATAAGCCTGGTAGGCGAGCCGGATGCCGTCCTCAAGCTTCGTGCCGGCCCGCCAGCCGAGTTTTGCCAAGCGGCTGACGTCGAGCAGTTTTCGCGGGGTGCCGTCCGGGCGCGAAGTGTCAAAACCGATCTCGCCGCTGTAGCCGACGGTTGCTGCGACCACGTGGGCGAATTCGGCGATCGTGATGTCCTCGCCGGTGCCGATATTGACCAGCTCGCGATCCGAATAGGTCATCATCAAATGGATGCAGGCGTCGGCCAGGTCGTCGACATAGAGGAATTCGCGCCGCGGCGTGCCGGTGCCCCAGACCACGACTTTGTCGGCGCCGGCAATCTTGGCTTCGTGAAAGCGGCGGATCAGGGCGGCGACGACATGGCTGTATTCAGGATGATAATTGTCGCCGCGGCCGTAGAGATTGGTCGGCATCACATTGATGAAGTCGGCGCCGTACTGGCTGCGATAGGCCTCCACCATCTTGATCCCGGCGATCTTGGCAATCGCATAAGGTTCGTTGGTCGGCTCCAGCGGCCCCGTCAGCATGGAATCCTCGCGCAGCGGCTGCGGCGCCAGCTTGGGATAGATGCAGGAGGAGCCTAAGAACATCAGCTTCTCGGCGCCATGGACATGCGCCGCATGGATCACGTTCGAAGCAATGGCCAGATTGTCATAGAGGAATTCGGCGCGCAGCGTGTTGTTGGCGACGATGCCGCCGACCTTGGCGGCCGCCAGAAACACCACCTGGGGCCGGTTGACGGCAAACCAGCGGTTGACCGCGGCCTGATCGCGCAGATCGACCTCGCTGCGAGTTGCCGTCAGCAGTTCGACGTGTTCTGCAGCCAGCCGCCGCACCAGCGCGGCGCCGGCCATGCCGCGGTGGCCGGCAACGTAGACCGTCTTGCCCTTCAGCTCAAACGGCAGGCTTGCCATTGGCGACCTCCCGCCGCGCTTCATCGAGATCGTTCGCGACCATTTCCTTGACCATCTGGACGAACGACGTCTTCGGCTTCCAGCCCAGTTTCTCGCGCGCCTTACTGGCATCGCCGACCAGAAGATCGACCTCGGTCGGCCGGAAATAGACGGGATCGATGCGGACCACGGTCTTGCCGGATTTGGCGTCGACGCCGGTTTCGTCGACGCCCTGGCCGCGCCACTCGATGCGGCGGCCAACTTCGGCAAACGTCAGTTCGACGAATTCGCGCACCGAGCGGGTCTCGCCGGTCGCCAGCACGAAATCGTCGGGCGCATCCGCCTGCAGGATCAGGTACATGCCCTCGATATAGTCCCGCGCATGGCCCCAGTCGCGCTTGGCTTCGAGGTTGCCGAGATAGAGCGCCTCGTCCAGGCCAACCTCGATGCGGGCGATGCTGCGGGTGATCTTGCGGGTGACAAACGTCTCGCCGCGGATCGGGCTCTCGTGGTTGAACAGGATGCCGTTCGAGGCAAACATGCCGTAGGCCTCGCGGTAGTTCACGGTGATCCAGTAGCCGTACAGCTTGGCGACGCCGTAGGGCGAGCGCGGGTAAAACGGCGTGGTCTCCTTCTGCGGCACCTCCTGGACCAGGCCGTAGAGCTCCGACGTCGAGGCCTGATAGAACCGCGTCTCCTTCTCCATGCCGAGGATGCGGATCGCCTCCAGCAGCCGCAGCACGCCGATGGCGTCGGCATTGGCGGTATATTCCGGGCTTTCGAAGCTGACGCCGACATGGCTCTGGGCGGCGAGGTTGTAGATCTCGGTCGGCCTGATCTGCTGCATCAGCCGGATC
The DNA here is from genome assembly GCF_013114835.1 of Bradyrhizobium archetypum. Taxonomy (GTDB): domain Bacteria; phylum Pseudomonadota; class Alphaproteobacteria; order Rhizobiales; family Xanthobacteraceae; genus Bradyrhizobium; species Bradyrhizobium archetypum. The sequence goes on from NZ_JAAVLW010000014.1 coordinate 25,211, forward strand.
AGGTTAGTCGAGTCGGTCATGTCGCCGTAATGCAGCAGGAACGGCACCTGGCGGGAATGCGGGTCCTGGTAGAGGTGATCGATCCGCGCCGTGTTGAACGAGGACGAGCGCCGCTTGATGCCGTGGACCTCATAGCCGAGGCCAAGCAGATATTCGGCCAAGTAGGCGCCGTCCTGGCCGGTGACGCCGGTGATCAGCGCCACGCGCCGCCTAGGAACTTGTGGATGCAATGATGCCTCCTAAAAAATCAGCAAAATGGCGATTGGTGTGCTCCATGGCAGCGCAGTACGCATCGCCCTCCTGGAGCAGATTTGAGCTGCGTGTCTATTTGGTATCGGACAGGATTGCAACGCGACAGGCTCACTCAGTTGGGCGCGCCTTATTGTGAGGCAAGAGCGGCCTGACGAAGTCGGCGAGCTGGCCGCTTGCGTACAAATATCCTTTTATTCCCGCGGCCCGGGCTGCTTCTACATCAGTAGACTTGTCGCCTATGAGAATGCTCCGACTGACATCCACGGGGAAACGTTCCAAGAGGTCGTTGATCATTCCTGCAGCAGGCTTGCGCCGATAGCTTGCCCGCCGGTATCGCTCTATCGATGCGTCAGGATGAAAAGGGCAGTATTCGAATGCATCTACGTGAGCTCCGAACTTGGCCAAGTCCACCATATGTTGATGCAACGCTTCAATGTGAGTTTCCTCGTAAATACCCTGGCCACCCCCGACTGGTTTGTCACTACGAATGCAAAGCACCCTGCATCATTGACGGCTTTCACCGCTTCGCGTGCGCCATCTATCCACTTCAGCTTAGCGATCTCGAACACATAACCGCTGTCTTCATTCAGCACTCCGTCGCGATCGAAGAAGACTGCCGGTCTCTTTATTTCGTACATAGCGTTCGGACAATCGTTGGGTTCACAAGCACAAACATCGAAAGTTTAGGCCGTAAGAGGCCAATAAAGGAGGCTACTCATCGATAGCATCCTGTCGTATCATGGAATTGGCCGGCGTTCGTTTGCATGGGCGAGGTGTTTGTACCGGACCAAGCGCATTCGGGAACCCTCATCAGTTGTAGGACTTCGCCTTTGCAACCATTTAAGGAAGGAGTAAAGTCCAGTTATTCGCAACCCGTCCGGGCAAGCCATGATTGAGGCAATTTTGTTAATGGTCGGCACATACATCGTTGTTGCCGAGGTTGTTCGACGGTGGCGCGAGGCCGCGGATCGAGCGAGATACAGGAAAAGGCGCGCGTAGGATGGGGACACCCTGTCCGATGCATGTTTTCAAATTTGATTTCCGCGATGGCCCGATTTGCCTGTGGGCGAACTTCAGGTGATGCGGGTCTCTGAGCCAACTCGTTTGTAGATTAGGAACGGCTGACTGCGGACGAGCAAGAGGTGCGCCTTGCAAGCATTCTGACGGGGTCCTTGGAAAAAGCAAGATGAGCCCCCCACCCGTTTCGGGGCATCGTTGGTGGATGCTTCGCGCTGTTCGATGCCGTCCATTGACTCCGCGGGTAGGGTAATTTTTCGAAGCCTCTGTTGCTACTCGGTTTCGATCAACCGGCATCCTCCTCCAGCAGAGCATTCTATGAGGGAGGCAATTTTGGGGCTAGGTCAGAAGGTCATTCTCGGCAACTAAGGGAGGATCCTCGGCAACTAAGGGAGGATCCTCGGCAACTAAGGGAGGATCTCGCGCAGCATTAATTCACGGAGGGACGGGTCACGTTCCTTGAGCGAACCTTTGTTGGCAACTTCAGGCTAAAGCCATCCACGATGCACTCTCTGCCACCATATTTCCTCAAGACGATGGAACCTGGCCCTCATCTCGACAGAATTCTGCTTGGGTTCCATTGGAATATTTTCCGGTTGGTTCTTGAGTGCTGAAAATGCGTAGCCTTGGTATTTCTGCGATCGTTATGGCAGCGTGTCTCGCCACACTATCGATAGTTTTCATTGGATTAGCTTACAGCGATGGATGGTCGGGCGGCTCTGCCTGCTCGGTCGCTGAGAGCCTTTGCCGGCGCCCCTCTCTGTTGGCCATACCGATCACCGTGACGATGGCTTGGGGCCTCATGGTGCTGGCGGACGAGTAAGGCCACCTCGATTGGCGGGTGGCTGAAAGCACGGGAGCGCAGTCCGTCCAAATTTCAAGTTCGGAGCGTCCTAATTAGGGCACCGGGAATTGGCCCGTTCTGCATCTCTGTTTAGGCCCCGAGCAGCTAACTAGGTGCCCTCGTCCTCTATCATTCTGAACGATGACGGCGCTTTGCGTTATCTCCCATGTGGCGGCGATTGTTCATCTAACGGGGTAAAGACATGCGGCGGGTTTGAGCGCTATTTAGCAGGGTCCTCAAAAGCCAAGAAGACATCGCGTGCCTGCAGATAGACCTGAGTGTTGATTGCATTCGAGTCGTACCTGTAGGTCGCAAGGTGTCCGTCCATTTCGCGTGCCGCCGTAGGGTCTACTCGCCAGATCCGGGCGTTTCGTCGGATGTAGTCGTGCGCGGCGTCCTCCATCTCGGGCGGCAATTCGGCGAGATCGATCCGGCGAAGAGTCTGTTCGATAGCTTTTTCGCGGTAGTGATCCAACAGTTTGTGCCGCAATACTCGGTAGCGCTGGATCTCCCAGGATAATTCCACCACATCGATCGCTAGCAGCCACTCTATCACGCTACTTGGTGCGAGGTCAGCGAATATTGCTTGGCGCATCAGATTGTATTTTTCGAGGGAGTGCAGAAGTAAGGGTGGGGGCGAGAGAGATTCGAACTCCGCGGGCAAGTCGGATTTTGTAAGGTTTTGAGCGGTATTGAAGGGCGCATTCATGTTGCGAGTCCCTTGGACATCGATGTGTGTGCGGCGTTTGCCATTATCGCGGCTCTTTCCTGGCCATCGGTCTGGCTAGCGTCCCACAGTTGTTTGGCAATAGGCATTGGCGCGATCTGCATATTTGCCCACCAGGCCTTTTCGTTGCCGTGCCGGTGCAAGTCTTGGTGATGGGTGCGGCAGAGTGGCACCGTGAACTCATCGCTGACCTTGCGTCCTAAGGCGCGCTGTTGCGCGAACTTCAGGTGGTGTGGGTCCGACGGGGTTTGTTGGCAGATCAGGCAAGGCTGTCCTCGTACGAAGGATAGGTGCCCCTTGCTTCGCTTGCGCGTAGGCTCCTTCGGCAATGCAAGCGTCGCCGCCGCATTTTGCAGGACGCCGGGGACGGACGGTTCCGCCGGTGAGGTCGCGACATTTTCAGAAGGATGCGCGGCTTCGCCGATCTTCTGCTGATAGGCGATCTCGATCAACCGGGCATCTGCTTCCAGCAGAGCGTTCTTCCGAGATAGTCCGTCTTTGGCCCAGGCGAGTAGCTCATTCTCCGTGGTTAAGCTGCCGATCTCATCGAGCATCTGGTCCCGCAGCTGGGCGGACTGATCTTGGCTAAGCGTTGGCGCACGGTGCAGAACGGGCTTATTGCGTTTGTCGTCGGCTGCGTGCGTCGCATTCGGCCGGGGCTGTGGCAGGCCGGGCAAGGCGTCAGGTGCGTCCAAGTCGTCCTCGCCAGCGATACCAACCAGTGCGAACAGGGCGTAACGCCTGGCATAGGTCAAGGCCGCCCCCATCCGGTGCGGCGCATCAGTGTCCTTCGCGGCACATACCGGCCAGTCGGCCGAAATCCATTCGCCGGATGAATGGGCAAGCAGAGTGGTCAGACGAACTTGCCCCGAGCTCGGCTCGATCCGGGTGGTTTGGATGGTTGCAATCTCCTGCTGGCTTAAGGCCTTGCGCACAATATCCAAGCCGCTAGCAAGAGAGGCGTAGCGAAAGGTGCGGTCCTCCTCGCGTGGAAAGGGCGAGCGGATGGTCGCAACCAGGGTTTTTTCCGGGTTGGTCAGCTCAGCCTGCGCTTTGGCAAGCGCCGCCGCAATGGCGCCGATGCGCTCACTGGACTGGTGCATTTGAGTTCTCCATCTGAATCGGGTCAAAACTGATCGCACCGGACTTCGAGCGCTTCGCTCGGATACCGTGTCCGCTAGCTTCCTTTGCGTCTTCAGGCACGAGCTTCTTAAGTTCTGCTTTGGTGATCTCGTGATCCTGGTGCGCCGCGCGTGTGCGCAAGTAGGTTGCCGCGAGCTCTGCCCACGAGTTCGATGGCGACATGTCCACAACCTTCACAGCTTCGAGCCGTGGGCGTGGCGTTTCGATCCCGAAGAGGGAAGGGAGCTCGCCCGTCTGCACGCACCGCCAAAACTTCTTCTCTGCTGTGAGGAGGAGGTGCTGGTAGAGCGGGTCGGCATGCACCTTGATCTCGACCCATTTACCACCGCCAGTAATGATCGAGAGCACGGCTGACGGCGCAGCAACTACCCACATGTTGTGCTGTAGTTGGGCCATGTGTTTCTCGGCTGCAGCTTCCTCGGAGAAATTCCAAGGCAGCATGAACTTGGCTTCAAACACGCCCCCTGTCTCTTGCACTCGGCCGTCCAGCGTTGCTGCCATCCATTTGTGGATCGGGTGACGAACTTTCTTTTGTACATCCCCGACGGTGTGACCGGTATTTCGTTCGTACCAAGCACGGTTCAGGTCCTCGGTGATGCAACCAAGCTGCACGATGAGATCTTGGCTCAGGTCTTCAGATTCGAGCTCACCTCTCTTCTCGCGCCACAACCGCACTAACTTTGCTTGGTCATCCCCCATTATGAATCGAGCGTCTGATCCTCCAATAAAACCTAGCCTTGTCCGCGTACCATCCTTTGGAAGCATCTGCCTTCTCCATCTAAAAACGACAGAAGTGACTATAATAGATATTTTGGACAAATCAATCCATTTTCGACATAATTGTCGAAAGGGCGCAGAAATGATTTCATCGATGCAGTGCAGGGCAGCGAGAGGCCTCCTCGATTGGAGCCAACAGGAGTTGGCGGACCGAGCAAAGGTCGGCATCGTGACGATCAGGCAGCTGGAGGCCGGTACGCATGAGCCCCGCCGGTCGACACTCCAGGTTGTCCGATCGGCTTTTGAGGCGGCCGGAGTTCAGTTCATCGATGAGAATGGAGGAGGTGAGGGCGTCCGCCTAAACAAGCCCAGAAGGTAGCTCCGACCCGAGAGTTGCTTTTGCCGCCACCCACCCTTGGGCGAGTCTTGGATGGACAATAGGCATTACTCTCAGATGGGATTGACAACTCGTCGCAGAAATCTCTGGCGGGCTCTAAAGAATGGCAGCGGTGCGGAGATGGCTTATGCCGCGGATAGCGGTTCTAACAATCGCCCGCACTTATGCGATAGGTGCAACGGTCTGGGATGAGTTACGGATGGCCTCAACGCGCTGATGGACGTGATCCGGTATCGCGCGAATTTGATAGCGTCCTTTTCAACAGATTTCTTAGAGGCAACAACCCGTCACTTCGTGCTCATTTCTGAAAATCAGAAATTCAGTTGACCGCCCAGGCAAATCAGTTGATTATGCGGCACCTGGTTGCTTCCCAGGAGGTTCGCATATGTCCGATCAATGTTCCGAGCTTGTCGAGATTTCGAAGCTCAACGGCGATTTTAGAAGAAACTACGGCAAGGTGTTGGGCGCTTACCTCTATCTGCGATCCGTCAGTGCCGCCCGCCGCCGTTCTTGGTCTTGGACCGGCTTAGTTTCCTTCGCTTGTTCTGTCGGCTTGGCTTGGTTGGCACGGCATGGTCGGTTTCCATCAATCTGGTTTTGATCTCTCGGATCACCTCATCCAAGCTATCGACGCGCACGGCCTTTTCGCGAGCCAAAACCTTATCCGAAAGCGCAACGTAAGCCCCGGTGCCCCATGAAGCGGGTATCACCACATAATCTTTAATGCCTTTGTTGAGTTCGTTCAGTCGAAATACGATCAGGACTCCGGCTGATATTTTCCCGCGGCGAGCTCTCCACTGCGGGGAAGGATTTCTCTTCGGCAGATGTCGCGCCACCAGAAAGGTGATCCTAAGCTTTCCATTCGCCATCAAGCCGGCGCCGTTTTGTTCGACGACAGCGTTAGCTTTCTGATCTATCGTTAGTGCCTCGGCCACTTGCGTAGCGTGCTTCACCAAAACGTCAGACCAATAAACACGACTGTCGATCCAGTCGCAGTAACGCGAGGGATCATACCCGAGCAGGGAGTAGATTTTTCGCAACGTTCCGAAGTGCTCCCAGTATGTCGAGGCAGCGGGAAGGCCGGGCGTGTTGTCGATAATGGTCCAACTCAGCTTTCCCTTTCGATGGAGAGCCGTCCGCAGCCTTAGCAACATCTGATCTTCCGGGATCTGGATACGCCGCTCGGCCAATATCTTTTGGGCGCGCGCGAAGAGTTTCGGATCGACGATCGGATCGATGAACGCCAAACCTCGAATCCACCGATCCCTGGGATTGCTGATCAGCTTCTGTCCAATGGGTCGCGTGGTGCGGTTGTAAACGATGTTTCCGATATAGTTTTCATTCACAAGAATGATGCGGATCATGGCGCCGCTCCAGGGACGCCCTTGATTGGTGATCTTCGCTTGATTGAGCTCCCGCGCGATTTGGCTGTAGGATTTTCGTTCGACGACGAACTGATGGAAAATCCACTTGACGATGGCGGTTTCCTCTTCGGATCCGGGCTGAAGCCGCACGCGATCCGTTTGCAAAGCCTTGCGCTCCCCTTTTTTAAGCCTGCCTTTTGGACCCGCGCTTTCATCGATCAGTTCCCTGCGGAGGCCGAACGTGAGCGGGCCACCAACGCGATATCCGAGGGCTGCGACTCGGCTCTGACCAGTGTGCACCTTCACGCCAAGCTCTCGGCTGTACTCCGCCGCCATCACACGCTTGATGTTCTTGACAACGCTCGATACAAGGCTTCCGTCGTTTTCGAACTGTTCAGCGCAATAGGCAACTTTGATGCCGTTTCGCTTGCAGACAAACTCGTAGTGTGCGCTCTCGTCGACGTCCTGGAAGCGTCCCCATCGGCTGACGTCGTAGACCAGGATATGGTCGAAATCCGCGGTTCCTGACTGGACATCCTCAATCAGTTCGATAAGCCCCGGCCGCCCCTTAATCCTCAGACCGCTGCGTCCTTCGTCGACATAAGTCCGAACGATAGTAAGGTTCCGCTGCTGCGCATAAGCCGCGATGGCGGCGGCCTGGTTCTGGATCGAGTATCGCTGAAAGTCGGTCGACATTCGCACATACTGCGCAGCGCGAAGCGCCCTCTGGGCTTTTTCCAGTTGCGTATTGCGGCGGATGACGAGCGCATTGACCATGGATCAACGCTCCGGAATACTACAGCAGCGGAGATCAACTTCGTTGTGTGGGGCAACCGGCGTATATGAAACACCCAGAGTAGACAGAATTCAAGATCACAATTTGCCCGGATCCCGTTCAAGACGAGTACATGATGATGGACGTTAGACCATTTCACTGGGCCGGAGGTGGCGCGCTAGTTCGAAGTCGATCCCGGATTGGCAACCCCCATCGAGACCGCTTCGAGGTTCTGTCTATCCTCATCAAGGCACCACTAGAACAAGCACTTCGCGACGGCGCACGACGACCCAGCAGATATCATCCGTTTCGCAATTGATTCAGTGGGTCGCGGGCGGAGCTAGGCGTGCGCTACCGCGCCTCTGAGATTTTGAGCCGTGTTCGCCCGTTAGAGCAGCTAGAACTGACCCGGGACTAACGGTGATGACTGAATGGTAAGGCGGTCTCAGCCGGCCAATTTTTGTCTCAAGTCCATCCCAGTCGGGATCGGCGGATGACCAGCCAAAATTGTCCAAGCAGATGCTACCCCGACCTTTTGCTGCCAGACTGGCGCAGACAACAAAACTGTTCGAGATTCGAACGAAACGCTCGCGGTCGGTCGAGCTACCATTTGCACAGTTTTTCCGCACCAGCTTTGCTACGGCAAGATGTTGCTCGGTTGAGAACAGCATTGAAGGAGGCTTCTGTGTTGTTTGACGGTATGAGGTGTCACTCAGCGCCAGAACGCTTCTCGGCTGATCCGCTTGGTGCGTAAATTCCATTTTCTCCGAGAGATTTTCTCGATCGTGTACTCATGGTCATCGTCAAAGTGAAAAATACGTCCGGCCTTGCTGGTTTCTGTTGAATGCACCGAACAATTCATCATCACCGCACTAATAGGTCCCTGTTGCCATCTTCCCGCCCTGCGAACCATCCAATCCCAGGCGAGGGGAGGGCGCTAGCGAGAACGGCCACGGCTATCACCGGTTGACGGGAACGAATCGATCATTGTCGGCTTAGTAGCCAAATGATGAGCGACTTCACGCCCAAGAGCCGCATCAGTAGCGAGCCAGGACGACCGCGCCGCATATGCCGTGGGTTCTGCTTCTTCTCCTCGCGATTGCCATTGTCGCAGTGCTTTGGGCCAGCAATCGAACCGGATCCGAGTCCTCGCCATTAGAGGCTGTTCACCCCAATGCTGAGCCGTCTCTGGCTGCCGAAATCGTTGACAAGACGGCTAGAGATACTGTGGCCAATCTCCAGCAAACGATCCAAGAGCTCCAGGCAGCACAGCAACATGCCGCGGAACAGATCAGCGGTCTACAGCGACAGATATCGGCTGAGCAAGGCCAGCGTAAGCTGCTTTCGGAACAGCTGGGCGGGCTTTCCGCTCGGGTGGATAGTCTCCAAGGATCGAATGCAGCAGCGCCACCCGGCCCGCCGCCACCTGCCAAGAAAGGACGCGGGCAATGAGTGCCGCTAAACGTCGTTTCCTCATTCTTGACCGGCGGGTGGTGATGCAAGGCCGCTCCAGGCGCGCCGGACCTGCATTGCGCAATCTCTCGGAAAGGGCCAAACCGAAGCGGAGTGTCTCCTGGCTCAGGAGGACGAGGCCTTTACCTGCAAGCGGGCAAATCGCCCGTCAATTGTGCATGAGCGCTTCATGATCCTGCGCGCCATCGACCGCGGCAGGTCCGAAGCGAAGCTGGCACGGGCACGTCCGGATTGCACATACTAAGAGTCGCCGCAGACTGCTGCGAGGCACATGCCCAGAAGTTGTCGCCTCGTTTCGAGAAAAATCTATAAACCCGGCGACCTCTGACATTCTGCGCAAGATGAAGCACGCTCGACAGATCGATTATGCTGGCTGATGGTTGCTGCTTCGAATTTCTCATCGCCCTATGGGAAGGCTTTGCTAGACGAAGGACGAAAGCAGGATTAGACCGGATCGCCCGAAACGGTGACATCGTAACTTCCGCCGAGCCGGCGTTGAGCGCGAGCTGAAGGCGGTTCAGGGGGAGTTAGCCGACCTGCAGGCCTCTTACGGAGGCATATGTTCGAGCTCGCCAAGCAGCCAGGTACGTTTCGAAACTCCTGGCCAATGCTTTTTTGCCGGCAAATCATCCGGAGATCCGAAGATGATTATCTTGCAGATGAGATTCGGGCAGCGGCGAAGAAGGCGACAGTTTGGCTAGAAAAAAGTCTGTGGAAAGCGAAGTGGCGGTAACGCGCAAGGATCAATGAGCGGACAAGTCCGCCTAGATTGCATGTTCAAGCAGGCAAGCGGTATCGGGGCGCCTACATCATTCTAAAACGCATCACCATTCACCACGCTTTGTCGAAGAAGCCACGTGAAAGGTCTCGCTCAAAGCATCTTGCCGCTCTTGCTCGAGATGAAAATTTGCGGAGTTACAAATGGTCGCGGGGGTAAAGAAAAAAAGTGACTCGCCGAGTCGATATAGAAAGCCGAACGCGCTGAAACACGGGGGCTTCTCCCGTATGGAGCTGTTTCCTTGGGAGAATTCCGCAGAATTCGAAAAACTTCATCGTGACCTGATCGATCAGTACCAGCCGCGAGGGCCACTTCAAGAGGACTGCATTCAATCAGTCGCTTCCTTCATGTGGCGCAAACGGCGAATCCGAGACAAGCGGCGCTTTGACACTCAAGCGGCCCTCGAGCGTGTCGAAAATGCGGTCCTGTGGGATCAGCCGCCACCGCTCATGGACAAGAATCAGGAAATAACGATGTACCGGTTGACAAATGGGTCGTCTGAATTGCGGCCGCACGCGCTCGACGATTATCAGCGCCTCATGGCCTTCAGTTGTGCTCTTTACCGCGATCGGAGCAAGTCTAGCGTATCCATGATCGTCGACTTCCTGCCGAAGGAATTTAAAGAACACCTCAAGGAAAAGGTGCCTGGCGATGCCTACGAAACTGCCACGCAGTGGATCGTCGCGCTGAAGGAGGAAGTAGATGGTGTGCTTTTGCCAATGGTGCGGAAGCGTCAGCCGAAATCGGATTGCTACGCCGAGACGGCCGCTAACTTCCTCACCAACGAACGATTGATGGCCGATTTAGATATTGAAGAACGTTTCGATGCAGGCATCGACCGGGCACTAAAACGTCTGTTCAGCCTGAAAGCGGCCGAACAGCTCGATAGACCTCGGGTTGTTGAATCGAAACCGCCTCCGCGTTTGCAGCAGACGCTGTCCGCGGAGGAACAGTAGCTGGAGGTGTTTTAATACCATAGAACCTTCATCATGACGGTTGAAGAAATCGGCGATGCAAGATATGCGAGCAAAATCACAAGATGAAATGTGTAAGTTATTGAAAACATAAGGAGGTATTGTCCAGTCGCCTCTTGATAAATCGCTCAGGTGCGCTCGTCCGCAATCACCTTGCCGTCGTTAGGTAACGAACCTGCAGTGACCAATTCGACATTGCCGCCGAGCTTCGTCACCGCGCGCAGCGTTGCCGCGAGTTCGCCCTGTAGCGTCCCGCCAGCCAATGCCGACTCCGCCTTCAGCGTCATCACATCTGTCTCGCCGGACCGCGTGACCACGAGGCGGAGCCGTCCGAGTTCGGGATGGCGCTTGCCGATCTCGGCGATCTGCTCGGGCCGGACAAACATGCCCTTGATCTTGGTCGTCTGGTCAGCGCGGCCCATCCAGCCCTTGATGCGCATGTTGGTGCGCCCGCACGGGCTCGCCCCCGGGAGCGTTGCGCTGAGATCGCCGAGCGCAAGCCTGATCCAGGGGTGATGCGGATCGAGCGACGTGACGACGATCTCGCCGACATCGCCGGATGCCACCGGATCGCCGGTGCCGGGCCGCACGATCTCCATGATCAGATCCTCGTTGACGACCATGCCTTCGCGCGCCGAGGTCTCAAACGCGACCAGGCCGAGATCGGCGGAGCCGAACGCCTGGTAGGCGTCGATGCCGCGCGACTTGACTTCGTCCTGCAGCGATTTCGGAAAGGCCGCGCCGGAAACCAGCGCGCGCTTGATCGAGGAAAGGTCGCGGCCTGCGCTTGCGGCCGCATCAAGCAGGATCTTGAGGAAATCGGGCGTGCCACTATAGCCGATCGGACGATAGGCCTCGATCAGCTCGAACTGCTGCTCGGTATTACCGGGGCCGGCCGGGATGACCGCGCAGCCCAGTGCCCGCGCCGAGGCGTCGAAGATGAAGCCGCCGGGCGTCAGATGATAGCTGAAGGTGTTGAGCACGACGTCGCCGGGCCGGAAGCCGGCCGCGAACAGCGCCCGTGCGCCCCGCCAGGGGTCGGCGTGAACCGGCTCGGGCTCGAAGATCGGGCCGGGCGAGGTGAACAGCCGTCCGAACGATCCAGGCGGCCCCGCCACGAAGCCGCCGAAGGGCGGTGCGGCCTTGTGCAGGGCAGGGAGTTCCGACTTGCGTAGCACCGGCAGGCGCGCCAGCGCGGCACGGCTGGTCACGGAACCGGGATCGATGCCCTTCAGCCGCTCGGCATAGGCCGGTGCGGCCAGCGCCTTGCGCAGCACGTCCGGCAGGCGTGAAAACAGCTCCGCCTCGCGTTTGGCCGGCTCGCGGGTTTCAAGGGCATCGTAGTGATCGGTCATGACTGAGGATTCCGCAACAAGGGGCCGATTGCGTGCCGCCGTCGCCGTGCTATCAGACGGCGGCTACCGGTATTGCTCGTGTTCTAGGGGGCGCAATGGCTGAAGGACATACCGCTGCGGCAGAAGATGGCGCGGTTTCGGCCGATATCGTTGCCAAGCTGAAGCTTCGCATTGTTGAGCACTGCTTGCCGCTGTGGTCGACCGAAGGCTGGGACGACAAGGCGGGCGGCTTTATCGATCGGCTTGGTCCGGATGGCCGCGCCGATGCGATGGCGCCGCGCCGGGTCTTCGTGCAGGCCCGTCAGATCTATTGCTACGCCAAGGCCGCGCAGATGGGCTGGTATCTCGAGGGCCGCGCGATCGCGCTCAAGGGGCTTGAGCATCTTCTGGCGAAGGCAAAGGCTCCCGACGGCAGACCGGGCTTTGTCCACACGCTGGCGCCTGACGGCGCCACGCTGGACCCGCTGCGCGATTCCTACGACCACGCCTTTATCCTGCTCGCCCTTGCTGCCGTTTACGGTCTTGATCGCGATGCGCAGATCCGCACCGAGATCGACGCATTGTGCCACTTTGTCGAGACGCAACTGCGCTCGCCACATGGTGGGGTCCACGAAGGATTGCCGATTTCGCTGCCGCGCCGGCAGAACCCGCAGATGCATCTGTTCGAGGCGATGATTGCCGCGTTCGACGCAACACATGATCTTGTGTTCCAGAACCGGGCCGGCAACTTCTTCAGCCTGTTTCTGGCCAACCTCTACGACAAGCCGCGACAGGTGCTGGGCGAATATTTCGAGGAAGACTGGTCGAAGATCGAGCCTATCTGCGTCGAACCGGGGCACCAGGCGGAGTGGGCATGGCTGCTCAGAGGCTTTGAGCGCATCACCGGTTGCCCCACGGGGCGCTACCGCGGCGAATTGCTGGCAACCGCGCTGCGCTATCGCGATGCCGCGACGGGATGCCTGATCGACGAGGGTGACGCCAACGGCAATATCCGGCGGCACACGCGCCGGCTGTGGCCGCAGACCGAAATTGCAAAAGCGTGGATCGCGCAGGCCGAGTCGGGCGAGGCGGGGGCTGCGGATGAAGCGCGCGCGGCGTTGGCGCGGCTTGAACGGCATTACCTCAGCCACCCCGTGGCAGGCGGCTGGTACGACCAGTTCGACCGCGAGGGCAACTCGCTGGTCGCTACCATTCCTGCGTCTTCGTTCTATCATGTTCTCTGCGCAGTCACGGAAGCGGAGCAGGTGCTCGCTTAGAGCCAGATGGATGGCGCTCACAGCCACCGCTTTCGTCGCTTGAAGCTTTTCAGGTTCTTGAAGCTCTTGCGCTGGTCACCGGCACCGCCGAGGTAGAATTCCTTGACGTCCTCATTGTCGCGCAATTCGTCGGCCGTGCCGTCGAGCACCACCTTGCCCTGTTCCATGATGTAGCCATGGCTCGCGACCGACAGCGCCGCGCGCGCGTTCTGCTCCACTAGCAGGATGGTGACGCCGAGGTCGCGGTTGATTTCCTTGATGATGGAGAAGACTTCCTTGACCAGCAGCGGCGACAGGCCCATCGACGGCTCGTCCATCAGGATCATCTTAGGCCGCGCCATCAGCGCTCGGCCGATCGCCAGCATCTGCTGTTCGCCGCCGGAGAGATAGCCGGCAAGCCCGGTGCGCTCCTTCAGACGCGGGAAATATCTGAACACCATGTCGATATCGTCGGTGATCTCATTGTCGGTGCGGGTGAAGGCGCCGAGCTTCAAGTTTTCGATCGACGTCATGTCGGCGATGATGCGGCGTCCCTCCATCACCTGGAAAATGCCGCGGCGGACGATTCTGTCGGGATCGATGCCGTTGATGCGCTCGCCGTCGAACAGGATCTCGCCGCGAATGACTTCACCGTCCTCGGTCTTGAGCAGGCCGGAAATCGCTTTCAATGTCGTCGATTTGCCGGCGCCGTTGGCGCCGAGCAGCGCCACGATCGCGCCCTTCGGCACCTCGAGGCTTAAGCCCCGCAACACCAGGATGACCTTGTCATAGACTACCTCGATGTTGCGCACGCTGAGCAGCGGAGCGGCTTGCGCGGTCGTCTTCGCAGGGCGGTTGAGTTCGGTTGCTTCAGTCATGTTCTTCATCCTGGCGTTAGTAGTGGAGCGCGCTTTCACTCCACCCATCGCCGTCATCACCCGCCTTGTGCGCAATTGCGCACTGAAGCGGGTGATCCAGCATTCCAGAGCCGCCTGCGATCGACCGAGGTGGCTGCGGCGTACTGGATCCCCCGCTTTCGCGGAGGATGACAGTTGAGTGGGAGGCGTCTACTGCCGCCTCCTGACCTCACCAACCCAGCCAGTCGGGCTTGCGCGGCAGGTCGATCGTCTTCACCTTCTCCATCTTGATGGCGCCGTTCTTGACGAGATCGCTAAGCGGGGCGTCGGTCGCGCCGGCAACCTTCATGCGATAGAGATCGACCTTCAGCGTGCCGCGGTGATCCGTTTCGGTGAAGGTGGAGGGATTGCAGATGCCTTCGCCGCCGGCCGGCACCCAGTCCTTCTTCTGGTAGAAGCCCTTCTTGACGTTCTCGCCGGTAGCGCCGCCGTTCTTGGCCGCCCACTCGACCGCTTCCTTCATGTAGAGCGCGGTGCAGACGCCGGCGAGGTAGTGCACGGGACGATAGGCGGTACCGGCCGCGTCCGACATCTTCGAGATCTCCGTGAACGTTTTCATGCCGGGCGCGTTGCCGCCCCAGGCGATCGCGGTGCGCAGCGGAAACACCACGCCGTCGGCGGCAGTACCGGCAGCCTTGGCGGCGTTCTCATCCATGCCCCAGACGTTACCGAGAAACTGAACGTCGACGCCGGCTGCCTTGCAGGCGTTGAGCACGGAGATATTGGAGCCCGCGGTGTTGCCGAGATAGGCGTAATTGGCGCCCGAACTCTTCAGCGTCAGGCATTGCGCGCTGTAGTCGCCGGGCGTCAACGCGAACACGATCGGCGGCAGCACTTCGAACCCGAGGTCGGTGGCAATCGCTTCACCTGCCGCCTTCGGAGCGTTGGGATAGGGGTGGTTGGCGCCCATGTGGACGTATTTCGGCTTGCCGGACTTGCCCTTGGCCTTCCAGTCCTCGGCGGCCCAGGTCAGCATGCCGCGAAGCGCGTCCGAATAGCTCGGGCCATAGAAGAAGTTATAGGGCGCGGGCTTGGCTTTGCCGCCGGCGCCGGTCGGATCGGAGAGTGCTGCGGCATAGGAGGCCGAGATGTCGGGGATCTTGTCCTGAGCCAAGAAGCCCGTCAGTGCCTCGGTGTCGGCGGTGCCCCAGCCGAGAATGGCAGCGACCTTGTCGGCGCCAGACCATTTCTTGTACTGGGCGATGGCACGCGGCACCTGGTAGCCGTAATCGACGGTGTCGACATTGACCTTCGCGCCGTTGATACCGCCGCTTTTGTTGATCCACGCATAGGTATCCGCGACACCCTGTCCGAACGGCGTTCCAACGTCCGAGGTCGGTCCCGAATAGTCGGCGAGATGCCCCAAGGAGATCGGCGCCTGGGCCGATGCCGCGGTAGAACCCAACAGCAAAGCGAGCGAGGCTGTGCTCAACAGTGTCTTCATCGTCATGGACATAGTCCTCCCGGTTACTTCTCGAGGTCTTCTCGTTGTCCGTCCCGTTCCGACCTCAATGCGAGAACGGGTAGAGTTTCCAGTATGCCTTGATCTGCCGCCATCGATGCGCGAGTCCGTCCGGCTCGAACACCAGAAAGACGATGATGATCACGCCGATGGCCATCTCGCGCAAGAAAGCGATGTTATTCTTTAGTCCGAGAAATTGATCGATCGGGCTGTCGCGCAGCGCGACGCTGAGCCATTCCATCGATTCCGGCAGCAGCACCATAAACGCGGTGCCCATCAGCGTGCCCATGATCGAGCCGAGCCCGCCGATGATGATCATGGCCAGGAAGATGATCGAACGGTCGATGCCAAAACCCTCGTTGGAAACTACCTGATTGTAATGCGCATAGAGCGCACCGCCGACCCCGGCAAAGAAGGCGGCAAGCCCGAACGACAGTGTCCGGTATTTTGTCAGGTTGATGCCCATGATCTCGGCGGACAGATAATGGTCGCGCACGGCGACCAATGCGCGTCCGTCACGCGAACGGATCAGGTTGGTGACCAGGAGATAGCAGACGATCACGTAAGCCAGCACGACATAGAAGTATTGCCTGTCGCCACGCAGCGTGTAGCCGAAGAGCGAGAACGGCTCGGCGCTGGCGGGAACGCTGCCGCCGGTAAACCATTCGGCGCGCGCAAAGAAATCAAGCAGGATGTATTGCGCCGCCAGCGTGGCGATCGCCAGATAAAGCCCCTTCAGCCGCGCGGCGGGCAGGCCGAAGATCAGGCCGACCGCGGCAGTGACCACACCCGCGAGCGGAATGCAGAAGAACACGGGGATGCTGAACTGGTTTGAGAGATAGGCCGAGGTAAAGGCGCCGAAGCCGAAGAACGCGGCGTGGCCAATCGAGATCTGACCGGTGAAACCGACGACGATGTTGAGGCCGATGGCCGCAATGGCGAAGATACCGATCTGGATCAACAGACTAAGGACGTAGGCGCTGACGACATACGGCGCAAAGCAGACCAGCACGATGCCCGCGATCATCGCATTGCGGCTGGTCGGGGTCGGAAACACGGTGGTATCCGCCGCGTAGGTGGTGCGGAAATCGCCGGCGGGGATGAGGGTCTGGCCTGCCATAATGTTTAGATCCGCTCGATATCTTTGGTGCCGAACAGGCCGTACGGCTTGATCATGAGAATGATGATAAGCGCGTAGAACGGCGCGATCTCGTAGAGATTGCCCCAGTGCAGATATTCGCTGTCGAGAAAGTGCGCGACGTTTTCCAATAGGCCGATGATGATGCCGCCGAGCACCGCGCCGCCGACGCTGTCGAGGCCGCCCAGGATCGCCGCCGGAAACACCTTGACGCCATAGGCGGAGAGCCCGGCCGAGACGCCATTGACGACGGCCACGACGACACCCGCGACGGCGGAGACGGTCGCCGAGATCGCCCAGGCCATCGCGAACACGCTTTTCACTGATATGCCGAGCGACTGTGCGACCTGCTGGTTGAAGGCGGTGGCGCGCATCGCAAGGCCGTATTTGGAGAGGCGGAAGAACCACGCCATCCCGATCATCATCGCGACCGATACCGCAAGGCTCATCAGATAGACGGTCTGCACCTGCAGGCCAAGGAAATTGACGTTCTGCGTCTGGAAGATGCGCGGGAACGGCTGCAGGTTGACGCCGAACATCCACTTCATCAGCGCCGAAAACACCGTCGACAGCGCGATCGTCACCATGATCACGGAAATGATCGGCTCGCCGATCATCGGGCGCAGGATGACGATCTGGATCGCGATGCCGAACAGGAACATGAACACCAACGTGATCGGCATGCCCAGATAGAACGGCACCTGATATTTGGTGAGCAGCCACCAGCAAACCCATGCTCCGATCAGCAGCAATTCGCCCTGCGCGAAGTTCACGACCTGCGTCGCCTTGTAGATCAGCACGAACGACATCGCGACCACGCCATAAAGCGTGCCGACCACTAGGCCGTTGACGAGGAGCTGGATGAGGAGCTGGGTGTTCATGCGAAGTCACCAGACGTGCAAGCTGTCATCGCCGGGCTTGACCCGGCGATCCATCGCCTGAAGAAGCACTTTTTCCGAAGCGGATGGATGCGCGGGTCAAGCCCGCGCATGACGATCAGTTTTGAGGCGCCGCCGGCAAACTTCATCCTCATTCCGCGGCCTCCGCCATCGGCGCGGGCCCACCGAGATCGATCACGCGCAGCGTGGTGCGAATACGCTGCGTAGTGCCGTCCTGGAAGCGGATTACGGTATCGACCGGAATGTCGCTCTTGCCGGCATAGATCGCGTCGATGATGTCGGCGTATTTCTCGTTGATGACGCTGCGGCGGACCTTGCGGGTGCGGGTCAACTCGCCGTCGTCGGCGTCGAGTTCCTTGTAGAGCAGGAGGAAGCGGGAGATGCGCTGCGCCGGCGGCAGCGTGGCGTTGACGCCCTCGACCTCCTTGCGCAGCAGCGCATAGACCTCGGGGCGCGAGGAGAGGTCGGTATAGGTCGTGAACGAGATGCGGTTCTTCTCCGCCCACTTCGAGATGATCGAGTAGCGGATGCAGATCATCGCCGCCAGCGTGTCGCGGCCGGCGCCGAGCACCACCGCCTCGGCGATGTAAGGCGAGAATTTCAGCTTGTTTTCCAGATATTGCGGCGAGAAGCGCTCGCCGCGCGAGGTCTCAGCGAGATCCTTGATGCGGTCGATGACGACGAGCTGGCCCTGATCGTTAAAATAACCGGCGTCGCCGGAATGCATCCAGCCGTCCTTGATATCGGCGACTGATGCTTCAGGATTCTTGTAATAGCCGAGGAACATGTTGGGGTGGCGGACGACGATCTCGCCGACGCCGTTGACATCCGGATTGTCGATGCGGATTTCGATGTCATCGGCCATCGGCACGCCGGTCGTATCAGGATCGACCTTGCCGGCAGGATGCAGCGTGTAGGCGCCGAGCAGTTCGGTCTGGCCATAGAGCGTGCGCAGCGGCACGCCCATCGCCTGGAAGAACTTGAAGGTGTCAGGTCCGAGCGCCGCGCCACCGGTGGCCGCCGACCGCAGCCGCGTGAAGCCGAGGCGGTCGCGCAGCGCGCGGAACAGGAGCTGATCGGCAAATATCGAATGCTTGCCCTGCGCCAGCGCCGAAAGCCCGGTCCTCATGCCGATGTCGAAGAGCTTCTGCTTCAGCGGCGAGGACTCCATGACCCCGGCCCGCACGTCGGCGGCGATCGATTCCCAGAGCCGTGGCGCGAACAGCACGAAGGTCGGCGCGATCTCGCGGAAATCGTGCATCATGGTTTCGGGCTCTTCGACGAAGTTGACCTTCATCCGGCAGAGCAGCCCTTTCCCGAGCGCGTAGACCTGCTCCATGATCCAGGGCAGCGGCAGCACCGAGACATATTCGTCGTCCGGCCCCTTCGGGTCGAACGCCAGATAGGTCGCGCAATGCTTGAGGAGGCGTCCCGCCGCCAGCATCGCCAGCTTGGGATTCGCCGTCGTGCCCGAAGTCGTGCAGAGGATCGCGACGTCCTCGCCGCTTGTCGCATCGACCAGCCGGTCGTAGCTGCCAGGCTCGCGCGCGGCGCGCTCGCGGCCCATGGCGGCCAGCTTTTCCGCCTCCATCAGACGCGGATCGTCGTATTTGCGCATGCCGCGCGGATCGGAATAGACGATGTGCTTGAGGTCGGGCGCACGATCGGCCAGCGCCAGCAGCTTGTCGACCTGCTCCTCGTCTTCGGCGAATACCAGCTTGGCTTCCCCGTAGCTGAGCAGATAGGCCGCTTCCTCGTCCAGCACGTCACGATAAAGGCCAAGGCTCATCGCGCCAATCGCATGCGTTGCGATTTCCGCCGCCGCCCAGTCCGGGCGGTTGTCACCGATGATTCCGATGACGTCGCCGCGCTTAAGGCCCAGTTCGATCAGGCCGAGCGCGAAATCATGCACGCGCGTCTGGTAATCGTTCCAGGTGAAGACACGCCACAACCCGAAATCCTTTTCGCGCAAGGCGATCTCGCCGCCGTGCTCTCTGGCGTTGAGACGCAGCAGCTTTGGAAAGGTATCGGCTTGGGCGGCGCGTCCGGCGTAGTCCATCATGCCGCGCTCTCCCGAGGCGCCGGCGTATCATCGGGATCGACGAGGATCTCGTCCTCCTCGCCGAGATAGGCGCGCCTCACATGGGGATCGGCGAGGACCGAGGCCGGATCGCCCTCGGCGATCTTGCGGCCGAAATCCAGCACCATGACGCGGTGGGAGATGTCCATCACCACGCCCATGTCGTGCTCGATCATCATGACGGTCATGCCGAACTCTTCGTTGAGATCGACGATGTAGCGCGCCATGTCCTCCTTCTCCTCGAAGTTCATGCCGGCCATCGGCTCGTCCAGCAGGATCAGTTGCGGTTCCAGCGCCATCGCGCGGGCCAGTTCGACGCGCTTGCGCAGGCCGTAGGGCAGGGTGCCGGCGGTCGCCTTGCGCACCGACTGCAGGTCGAGGAAGTCGATGATCTCTTCCACCTTGCGGCGGTGCTCGAGTTCTTCGCGCCGGGCGCCGGTCAGCCAGTACAGGGAGCCGGTAATGAAGTTGTTCTTCAGGAGGTGATGGCGGCCGACCATGATGTTGTCGAGCACGCTCATATGGTGGAACAGCGCCAGATTCTGAAAGGTTCGGCCGATGCCGAGCCCCGGCCGCGCGTTCGGATTGAGGCCGGTGATGTCCTTGCCGCGGTAGAACAGTTGGCCCTCGGTCGGCTTGTAGCGGCCGGAAATGCAATTGACGATTGAGGTCTTGCCGGCGCCGTTCGGGCCGATGATCGAGAACAATTCGCCCTCGTTCACGCCGAATGAGACTTCGGTCAGCGCACGGACGCCGCCGAAGCGCAGCGACACGCCGCGCACTTCCAACGTATGAGCCACTCATTCCCTCCAGATAAGGCGCTTGCCGCGCTCTTTATCTATCGTTCGCAATTGCACCCGCAATCTTACATCCGCAGTGACCTTCCGGCCATCCGACTAACGATGTCGACCGCGGCTGGCATCACGCGTGGTAACGCCGCACCCCGACCAGCGCGCCATGGGGCGCACCGGCCGAGGTGGCCCTCCTTAGGGCAATGCGATAGTTTGAAATGTCTTTTGCCTGACAATCGTCGGGAAAATTTGCCAGGCTACTTCTGTTGCGGTGCAGCAAGGAAGTCGACGGGGACGCGACGGTCGATGCGATCATGATTGCTGCGGAATACCTCAAGCGCATCGCGGCCTGGTCGCGTGAACTGAACGAGCGGGAAATCGAGGCTGCCCGAGCCGGCATCGTGGAGAAATCCTATCGCGCCAACGAGTTTATTTTCATGCGCGGCGATCCCTTCGACTACTGGACCGGGATCGTCACGGGCCTTGCCCGGATGAGTACCGTGTCGAGCGGCGGCAAGGCGGCGACTTTCGCCGGCCTCACCGCCGGCGCCTGGTTCGGTGAGGGCTCGATGCTGAAGGGCGAGCCGCGCCGCTATGACGTGGTCGCGCTGCGGGATACGAGGCTGGCGCTGATGGATCGCGCCACCTTCTTCTGGCTGTTCGAGAACAGCGTCGCCTTCAACCGCTTCCTGGTCCGGCAGCTCAACGAGCGGCTGGGCCAGTTCATCGGCGCGGTGGAACACGGCCGCACGCTCGAAGCAACCAGCCGCGTCGCGCGCTCCATCGCCTCGCTGTTCAACCCGATTCTCTATCCGGACATGACGCGCCATCTCGAGATCACCCAGGAAGAAATCGGAGCGCTATCCGGTATTTCGCGACAGAATGCCAACCAGTGCTTGAAGCGGCTGGAGAAGGAAGGCCTGCTGCGGCTCGAATATGGCGGCGTCACCATCATCGAACTCGAACGGCTGCGTAACCACGGTGATTAGGCGCCTAACAGCCTGATTTCAAAGGGGCTTTGGCGATAGACTTGGCACCGGCGCAATGCTAATGCGCTCCGCGACGTCAGCGTTTGGAGAAGATATGGCGGGTCAGGACTCAAAGCGGCGCGTGGCGTTGATTACCGGCGTCACCGGACAGGATGGCGCCTATCTTGCCGAGTATCTGCTCGGCCTCGGCTACGAGGTTCACGGCATCAAGCGTCGGTCGTCCTCGTTCAACACCGCGCGCATTGATCACCTGTACCAGGATCCGCATGCCCGCAAGATACCGTTCCTGCTGCATTACGGCGACATGACCGATTCCACCAACCTGATCCGGCTGATGCAGCAGATCAGGCCGACCGAGATCTACAATCTCGCCGCCCAGAGCCATGTCGGCGTCAGCTTCGAAAGCCCGGAATATACCGCCAATGCCGACGCCATCGGCGTGCTGCGGCTTCTTGAAGCGATCCGCATCCTCGGCATGGAGAAGGAGACGCGGTTCTATCAGGCGTCGACCTCCGAGCTGTATGGCTTGGTGCAGGAAGTGCCGCAGAAGGAGACCACGCCGTTCTATCCGCGCTCGCCCTATGGCGTCGCCAAGCTGTACGGCTACTGGATCACGGTCAATTACCGGGAGGCCTATGGGATGTTTGCCTCGAACGGCATCCTGTTCAACCATGAGAGCCCGATCCGGGGCGAGACGTTTGTCAGCCGCAAGATCACGCGCGGCGTCGCCCGCATCGAGGTTGGCCTCGACGAGGCGCTCTATCTCGGCAACCTAGAGGCCAAGCGCGACTGGGGCCATGCACGGGACTACATCGAGGGCATGCACCTGATCCTGCAGGCCGACAAGCCCGACGATTTCGTGCTGGCGACCGGCGAGACGCGCTCGGTTCGCGAGCTGGTCGAGCTCGCCTTTGCCGAAGTCGGCCGCCGCATCGAATGGCGCGGCAAGGCCGTCGAGGAGACCGGCGTCGACAGGAAGTCCGGCAAGACGGTTGTCAGGATCGATCCCGTCTATTTCCGCCCCACGGAGGTCGATCTTCTGGTCGGCGATGCCAGCAAGGCGAGGGAGAAGCTGGGCTGGAAACCCAAGACCTCCTTCACCCAGATGGTCAAGGAGATGGTTGCGAGCGACCTCGCTGACGCGCGGCGGGAGGCGGCCGATGGCAAGCGTTCCGTTTGAGCTGAAGGGCAAGACGGTCTACGTCGCCGGCCACCGCGGCATGGTCGGCGCCGCACTGGTGCGCCGGCTGGCGCGGGAGGACGTCGAACTGCTGACGGTGACCCGCAGCGAAATCGATCTGCGCGATCAGTCCGCGGTCGACAAATGGTTCGCCGCCAAACGTCCGCAGGTGGTGTTTCTGGCGGCGGCCAAGGTCGGCGGCATCGTCGCCAACAACACGCTGCGCGCCGAATTCCTCTACGACAATCTGGCGATTGCGGCGAATGTGATCCATGCCGCCCATGTCAATGGCGCCGAGAAGCTGATGTTCCTTGGCTCGTCCTGCATCTACCCCAAGCTGGCGCCGCAGCCGTTGCGCGAGGATTCGATGCTCACGGGCCCGCTGGAGCCGACCAACGAGCCTTATGCGATCGCCAAGATCGCCGGGATCAAGATGGTGGAGGCCTATCGCCGCCAATACGGCGCCGACTTCATCAACGTGATGCCGACCAATCTCTACGGTAGCGGCGACAATTATCACCCCGAATACAGCCACGTCGTCGCGGCGCTGATCCGCCGCTTTCACGAGGCGAAGGTTGCGGGCGCCAGGGAGGTCGTGGTCTGGGGCACCGGGACGCCGCGGCGCGAATTCCTCTATGTCGACGATCTCGCGGATGCCTGCATCCATCTGATGAAGACCTATTCGAATAGCGAGCTGGTCAATATCGGCACCGGCGAGGACATCACGATCGCTGACTTCGCACGCCTGGTCGCAGCGGCTGTCGGTTATGTCGGCGCGATCAGTTTCGACACCTCGCGGCCGGACGGCACACCGCGCAAGCTGCTTGATGTCAGCCGGCTGGCCAGGCTCGGCTGGCGCGCCACTACGAAGCTGGAAGATGGCATCAGGCTCGCCTATCAGGCTTACCTCAGCGAGCACGCGGTGAGTGTCTAGCTCGCCGAACGAAAGCACGGTCAGCCACCATCAACGCGAAAAGCGTTTTGCGTTGCCCGGCTGAAAATCGGTACCCAATTTTCCCGATCATGCTCTAGGATGCCCACGCCGAGCGGCCGCAAGAGCTGCCGGCGCAGTATCGTCGGAGGAAGCATGATGCAATATCAGCGTCGCCAATTCTTGCAGCTCGTTGCGGGTGCCGCCGCACTTCCGGTCACGTGGAGCATCGCAAGCGCACAAGCCTATCCCTCGCGGCCGGTCCGCCTTGTGATCGGTTACACCCCGGGCGGCTCGGCGGACCTCACCGCGCGCCTGATGGGGCAGTGGCTGTCGGAAAAGCTCGGCCAATCCTTCGTCATCGAGAACCGGCCAGGCGGCGGCACCAATATCGCAACCGAGCAGGTGCTGCGCGCCGCGCCCGACGGCTACACGCTGCTTCTGGTGGCGCCGGCGAACGCTATCAATGCCACGCTCTACGACAAGCTGCCGTTCGATTTCATGAAGGAGATGGAGCCGATCGCCGGCATCATCCGCTTTCCCAATGTCGTGGTGGTGCATCCGTCACTACCGATCAAGTCGATTCCCGAACTGATCGCCTACGCCAAGGCCAATCCGGGCAAGCTCAACATGGCTTCGTCAGGCAACGGCTCGACGATCCACATGTCGGGTGAATTGTTCAAGATGCTCACCGGCATCAACATGCAGCATGTGCCATACCGAGGCGGCGCGCCGGCGCTCACCGACATGCTGTCCGGCCAGATGCATGTGATGTTTGACAACCTTCCGACCTGCGCCGAGCACGTCAAATCCGGCAAGCTGCGCGGGCTCGCGGTCACCAGCACGACGCGCTCGGACGTGCTGCCGGACCTGCCGCTGGTCGCCGATTATCTGCCGGGTTACGAGGCCAGCGCCTGGTACGGCCTCGCCGCCCCAAAGGGCACGCCGCCGGAAATCGTCGATAGGCTCAACAAGGCAGTCAATGAAATCCTCGCCGATCCCAAGGCAAAGGCGCGCTTTGCCGAGATCGGCGCGATCCTGCTGCCGGGCTCGCCCGCCGATTTCGGCAAGCTGGTCGCGGACGAAACCGAGAAGTGGGGCAAGGTGGTCAAGTTCGCCGGCGCCAAGGTGGATTAGGGCGCCAATTCATCCAACGCGCCGCGGCAAGGATTTGTGGCCGCGATCGGCAATGTCTGCTTGCGGGCGCGAAGCAGACGCGGACCAACTGCGTCGTGATGTCCGCAAGTGACCCTGGTTGTGTGAAAACGCTGCGCCTGACGTGATTCGCGCGATATGATTCCCGCACGATTTGTGGGGGATCGGATGAAGCGCTTCATTGAGGGTGCGGATCGTGGGCAGAGCACTCTGTTTCCTGAATGCGTGGAAGACTGGGGCGAGGACAATCCAGTTCGCGTCATCGACGTCTTTGTCGACGAACTCGATCTGGCCGAGCTTGGATTCGGCGGCGTTGATCGCGAGGCAACGGGCCGGCCTTCGTATCATCCGTCGGTGCTGCTGAAGCTCTACATCTACGGCTACCTCAACCGGGTTCAGTCGAGCCGCCGGCTCGAGCGTGAGGCCGGACGCAATGTTGAGGTAATGTGGCTCACCGGCCGCCTTATTCCCGATCACAAGACGATTGCGAATTTCCGCAAGGACAACGGCCGTGCCATCCGGCTGGTCTGTGCTCGGTTTGTTGCGCTCTGCCGCGCCATGGGCCTGTTCGCGGAGGAAGCCAGCGTTGCGATCGATGGCAGCACCCGATGGGAGCATGAACACCTTCTCGAATCCGTTCAGCGTCGACTCGACGCGCATCCGGAGAAGATGCGCCAGCGGCGCGAGACGGTCGAACATCCCTTCGGCACCATCAAGGCCCGGATGGGAGCAACCCACTTCTTGATGAAGACGCTGCCATGGGTTGCCGCCGAGATGGCACTTCATGTGCTGGCTTACAATCTCACGCGCGTCATGAACATCATGGGTATCCAACCGCTCATGGCGGCGATGAGGGCATAGTCATCGCAGACATGCGTTCGTTGCCTGTGAAGAACCGCCCAAGACCGCTCATATCCGCATCAGGAGCGCTTCCATGTCGAAAAAGCCGCCAAACTCGACAAAACGACTGCGCCCCACCAGGTCGTCAAGCTCGCGACGCGTCTATGCTTCCGCTAAGACGTTTTTACACAACCAAGACCCGAAGGCGACGCTTTCGGATGATTGGAACGCAGCGGTGCTCGAGTCAGACTTCAGCGGGAGTTCTTTTGGTCACCTCGTCGTCGCTTTCGTGGCGGGCCCCGCGATGGCATTCGACCCCAGCGCGCGCGAAGCAGCCTCAGGAACTGCTCGGCTGAGGGAGTGAGGGCCGCGTCGCGCACGCGAATGATTGACATCGTCTTCTGGACGTTCCACCGGCGAACGGGAATGAGGGTGAGAGAGCCGGCCCGCAGCTCCTCCTCTACCGCAAAGCGGCTGCACGCGGCGATGCCATATCCGCGCCGTACCGCGAGCTTGATGGCTTCCCAGGACGGAAGTTCTAGCCGTCGCCTCGGCGCGATCCCGAGGTCGGCGCAAGCAGCCTCAGCGAGAGCGCGTGTTGCCGACCCCTCCTCGCGCGAGATCCAGGTCAGTGATCGGAGTTCGTTACGGGACAATCTCTCATTGGCAAGTCGGGGCGGCCCTACAAGGAGTATCTTGTCCTCAAGCAACGGCTCAGCCTCGATCTCTGGCGCCGTCACGTACCTGCCAATGAACCCAAGCTCGGCACGATGAGAGCGGAGTGACTCGACCGCTGTGGTCGACGTTCCGAGCTCCAGGGCAACGCGCGCCCCTGGGTAGGCATGCTGGAACTGCGCAATAACCTCCGGCAAGAGGTAAGTGCCGATAACGCCAGACGCGACAATTGTCAGTGAGCCTGATCCCGGCTTGCAAAATTCGGCGGCGCCACGCGCGGCCTGCACCAAGATACCTTCAGCTCGCAACACGTGGTTGGCGAGGAACTCTCCAGCCGCGGTCAACGTGCCATCACGTGTGCGCCGCTCAACCAACAACATGCCAAGCTCGCGCTCGATATCTGCAATGTGCTTGGAGACCGCCGGCTGACTGATACGGAGCTCCTGTGCGGCGCCCGAGAACGAGCGTCGGCGGGCAAACGCAGCAAAGGCGCGCAATCGTGCTTCCAGCCGCATAACCGCAGATTATACCAACCCGCCACGCTATGTATTTCATTTCTGCCGGCGCGAGGCATAGCCTTTGTGTTTCAATCCCGGTTCCCGGTCCCTCGAAGGAGGGTAAGACCATGCATACGAACCATTGGCTCGGAAGCCCCGGCCTCGGAGCAGCGATGATGGCTGTAGTTGCAACGACGACCATCAGCACCACAGACGCATCCGCCCAGATGTATCCGTTGCGCCCGGTCACGATGGTCGTGCCGTTTGCCGCGGGTGGACCGTCCGATACGGCGGCGAGGATTCTATCCGAGGGTATGAGAGTCCCGCTGGGCCAATCCATTGTTGTTGAGAATGTTGTCGGGGCGGCGGGCTCGATCGGTGTCGGCCGCGTCGCGCGGGCGGCGCCTGATGGCTACACGCTGAGCTTCGGCCATTGGAGCACGCATGTCGTGAATGGCGCCGTCTATCCGCTCCAGTACGATCTGCTGAAGGATTTCGAGCCGATCTCTCTACTGCCGAGCAATCCCATGCTCATTGTCTCCAAGAGCGCTGTGCCGGCGACCGACCTGAATGAACTGATCATGTGGCTCAAGGCGAACGAAGACAAGGCGTCGGCGGGGACCAGCGGCCCCGGATCGGGGTCGCACATCGCCGCACTGTACTTTCAGAGGATTACTGGCACCCAATTCCGGTTCGTGCCCTATCGCGGCACCGGCCCGGCCTTGCAGGACCTCATGGCGGGGCATATCGACCTCGTCGTCGACCAAGTATCGAATTCTTTGCCGCATGCGCGGCGTGGTCTGCTCAAGGCTTTCGCGGTCACAGCGAAGACACGCTTGGCGTCCGCCCCCGACATCCCTACGGTGGACGAGGCAGGCGCGCCTGGGCTCCACTTGGAGATCTGGTACGGCCTGTGGGCGCCCAAAGGCACGCCCAAGGACGTGATCGCCAGGATCAACTCGGCGGTCGTAAAGGCGCTGGCCGACCCGGCGGTGCGTCAGCGCTTCAGCGAACTCGGAATGGATGTACCGCCGCGCGACCAGCAGACTCCCGAGGCGCTGGCCGCCCATCACCAGTCCGAGATTGAAAAATGGTGGCCGCTGATCAAAGCGGCGAATATCACGGTCAACTAGCCAGTCGCAGTTGAGATGCAAGTAGTGCTCACTTCCGGTTCTGGCCCTTTACCGACATGCGCAGATCAGCGCGCAATGTCTGCTTCAGCGGTAAAGCGGACGTTGAGCCGGCCACAAGCCGTCTGTCAGCCTCTTGCCACCGCCCGCGGCGGCTTCTTGCCTAGCTCTGCCGCCATCGCCGAGATCAGTGGCCGCATGAAGAACGCGTCCTCGGCCGGATAGATGTCGGTGCGCAGGCCGTGCGACTTCAATTCATCCGACACTGCCGGTCCGACCGAAGCGATTGGTGTGCGGTCAAGCCCTTCGCGTAACCGATCCTCGCAGCCGCGCGCGCGGGCGACCTCGATCAGGCGGCGGATCTGGCCGAGATTGGTCAGCGCGATCGCGTCGACGCGGCCGTACGCCATCTCGTCGATCGCAGCGATGATGTTGGTGTCCGCAGCCTGTGCATCATAGGTGTAGGGGAGCACGGTATCGACCTCGGCGCCCTGCGCCTTGATCGCGCCGATCAGGACGCTGTGGTCCTTGTCCGGGTAAAGCTGCAGGCCGAGACGATGACCGTTGAGATCGAGGCGCGACAGCATTTCAGCGACGCCTTCGGAGGTCGGCTTCTCCGTCGTCATCTGCGGCTCCAGCCCGATTTCGCGCAGCGCCTTGCCCGGTTTTGGTCCGCGGGCAAATTTGCGCGCCTTGCCGAGCGAGGCAACAAATTCCTGTTCGACGCCGATGCGCCGGACGACCTTCATCAGCCGGCGCAGGCCTTCGCCCGTCAGCAGCACCAAATCGTCGAACGGTTTTTCGATGGAGCGCCTGATCCAAGCTTCGACCGGCGCCGGGTCAGGCGCGTCGTGGATGGTGAACATCGGACATTGCAGCACGTCGGCGCCCTGCTCGGTGAGTAGGCGGGAAAACTGCGCTTCCTCGCGCGTTTCCAGGATCAGGATGCGGTAACCGTTCAATCTGTCAGCCATGATCTCGCTCCAACGCTTTTGCTTCGCGCTTTGTTCATCCTGACCCCGGTTTCCGGATTGGCGCAAGCACCTCCGCGGTGATAGAGCAGAGCCGCAAATCCGAGGTTTCATCCTTCTGCCTGAATTCTAATCAAGTCCCGCCATGCCTGATCATCAATTCGTCCTGACTCTGTCCTGCCCGGATCGCCCCGGAATCGTTTCCGCGGTGTCGACCTTTTTGGCCCATAATGGGCAGAACATCCTGGACGCCCAGCAGTTCGACGACGTCGAGACCGGGAAGTTCTTCATGCGGGTGGTATTCACCGCGGCCGATCTCGCGGTCGAATTGCAGGCGCTGCAGACCGGCTTTACCGCGATCGCCGATCGCTTCGGCATGGAATGGCAGATGCGCGACCGCGCCACCCGCCGGCGGGTGATGCTGCTCGTCTCCAAGTCGGATCATTGCCTGGTCGATATCCTCTATCGCTGGCGTACCGGCGAACTCGAGATGATCCCGACCGCGATTGTCTCCAACCATCCGCGCGAGACCTATGGCTCGCTCGATTTTGGCGAGATCCCGTTCCACTATCTGCCCGTCACCAAGGAAACCAAGCGCGAGCAGGAGGAGGCGGTCTGGAACCTGGTGCAGGACACCAAGACCGATCTCGTCGTGCTGGCGCGCTACATGCAAATTTTGTCGGATGAAATGTCGGCAAAACTGTCCGGGCGCTGCATCAACATCCATCACTCCTTCCTGCCGGGCTTCAAGGGCGCGCGACCCTACCACCAGGCCCATGAGCGCGGCGTCAAGCTGATCGGCGCTACTGCGCATTACGTCACGCGCGATCTCGACGAAGGTCCGATCATCGATCAGGACGTCGAGCGCATCAGCCATCGCGACACGCCGGAAGATCTCTCGCGCAAGGGCCGCGATATCGAGCGGCGCGTGCTGGCGCGCGCCGTGCGCCATCACCTCGAGGACCGTGTGATTCTCAACGGTCGCAAGACGGTCGTGTTCATGGATTGAGCGCGCTCTGCGACGGCGCTAACGAGTTTCGCCCTGGGATGAAGACGCGGGCTTCGTTTCCTCGCCCCGTTCGGAAGCCGGCAACAGTCGCTTTTGCTCGCGCTCCTTCATGAACTCATCGTATTCCGCGGTTCCCGGACGCGGCGGGGCATCTGCAGGCAAGCCGCCGGCCCACGCCGGAATGGCGTCGCTGACACCGGCCGCGAGTTTCTCATTGATGGTTCCACAAGCGCCCAGCCCGCAGCCCGCGAGGGCAAGGGCGACGATCGTGGCAATATGGCGCGCGCTGGTCGGCATCGGCAGCAGGATACAAACTTACCCTTTGAGGTGGTGGATTTAGGCCCGCCCGTCCCCGGGATCGAAACGGCGCATCTTTGTTGACAGGGTCAGTTTATTTGTACAATCGTACAAATGCGGACGGGCGGGAAGTTTGATGGTGATATAGTACCTAGAACCTTTCGCTGCTACCGGGCAGGCGAGGCCGTAACGCAGCTTACGGGCACGCCCATCGTCCGATTGACAATGGGGCGTCGAAGGACGCCATGTTGCCGCGCTACTCGGCCGAAGAAACTGAGCTATGGTGCGGCAAGGGCCGGGGACTCGGTTCGAGGCACAAGACCGACCAGGGGGAGAAACGTTCATGTTCATTCGCAGTCACATGTTGCCTGCCGCAGGCGCCGTCGCCGCGATGCTGGCGCTTTCACCAGCGCACGGCCAGGAAACTGTCAAGATCGGCCTGATCCTGCCGATGACCGGCGGTCAAGCATCGACCGGCAAGCAGATCGACAACGCGGTCAAGCTCTACATGCAGCAGAACGGCGACACCGTCGCCGGCAAGAAGATCGAGGTCATCCTCAAGGACGACGCAGCGGTTCCCGACAACACCAAGCGTCTCGCGCAGGAATTGATCGTCAATGACAAGGTCAATTTCATCGCGGGTTTCGGCGTGACCCCGGCAGCTCTTGCAGCCGCGCCGCTGGCGACGCAGGCCAAGGTTCCGGAAATCGTGATGGCGGCGGGCACCTCGATCATCACGGAGCGTTCGCCCTACATCGTCCGCACGTCGTTCACGCTGGCGCAGTCATCGACCATCATTGGCGACTGGGCCGCGAAGAACGGGATCAAGAAGGTTGCGACCCTGACCTCCGACTATGCGCCCGGTAACGACGCCTTGAACTTCTTCAAGCAGAACTTCACCGCCGGCGGCGGCGAGATCGTGGAAGAGGTGAAGGTGCCGCTGCAAAATCCTGATTTTGCACCGTTTCTGCAGCGCATGAAGGATTCCAAACCCGACGCCGTCTTCGTGTTCGTGCCGGCAGGACAGGGCGGCAACTTCATGAAGCAGTATGCCGAGCGCGGCCTCGACAAGGCCGGCATCAAGGTGATCGGCCCCGGCGACGTGATGGACGACGACCTGCTCAACGGCATGGGCGACGCCGCGCTGGGCACGGTGACCGCGCATCTCTATTCTGCGGCCCATCCCTCGGCAGCAAATAGGGAATTCGTCGCCGCCTACAAGAAGGCGTTCGGCCAGCGCCCGGGCTTCATGGCGGTCGGCGGCTATGACGGTATCCGACTGATCTACGAGGCACTGAAGAAGACCGGCGGCAAGACCGATGGCGACGCGCTGATCGCGGCGATGAAGGGCATGAAGTGGGAAAGCCCGCGCGGCCCGATCATGATCGACCCGGAAACCCGCGACATCGTGCAGAACATCTACATCCGCAAGGTCGAGAAGGTCGACGGCGAACTCTACAACGTCGAGTTCGCGACCTTCGAGGCAGTGAAGGATTCCGGCAAGACGAAGAAGTGACCGAAGGTCATCCCGGGGCGCGCGTCAGCGCGAACCCGGGATCTGGAGGTTATTGCAAAGAGATTCCGGGTTCAGCGCTGGCGCGCTGCCCCGGAATGACAACCCATCAAGGTCTTCCGGCGTAATTCATGACCACGCTGTTCACCATCCTGTTCGACGGTGTCGCCTACGGCATGCTGCTGTTCGTGCTGGCCTGCGGGCTGGCGGTGACGCTCGGGCTGATGAATTTTGTCAATCTCGCCCATGGCGCCTTCGCCATGGCCGGCGGCTATATCTGCGCGGTGCTGGTAAATAACCAGGGCTGGCCGTTCTTCTCGGCGCTGCCGTTGGCCTTCGTCGTCAGCGCGCTGATCGGTGTGGCGCTGGAGCGCACGCTCTACCGCCACCTCTACACCCGCAGCCATCTCGATCAGGTGCTGTTCACCATCGGCCTGACCTTCATGTCGGTGGCGGCGGTGGACTACATCATGGGATCGTCGCGCATCTTCATCAAGCTGCCGGCGGCGCTCGAAGGCCAGTTCGACCTCTTCGGCGTCGGCATCGGCCGCTACCGATTGATGATCATCGTGATCTGCGGCCTGCTCACGGTGGCGCTGCAACTGATCCTGTCGAAGACCCGATTTGGCAGCCGCCTGCGCGCGGCGGTCGACGATCCACGCGCGGCGGGCGGGCTCGGCATCAACGTACCCAAGGTGTTTGCCTTCACCTTTGCGTTCGGCTGCGGCCTGGCGGGGCTCGGCGGCGCGCTCAGCGCCGAGATTCTCGGGCTCGATCCGTATTTTCCGCTGAAGTTCATGATCTACTTTTTGATCGTGGTGACGGTGGGCGGCTCCTCCAGCATCACCGGGCCGTTCCTGGCGTCGCTTTTACTCGGCATCGGTGACGTCGCCGGCAAGTATTATGTGCCGAAAATGGGACCCTTCGTCATCTACACCATCATGATCGTCATCCTGATCTGGCGTCCGAACGGTCTGTTCGGTCGCGCCGCCGCGCGATGAGCTTGCGATGACCGCAGTCTCCGACGTCTCATCCCACGCCATCGCTCGCGCCCGCTGGCGTCCGGCCGAGATCGCGTTCTGGATTCTCGCGCTGTCCTGCGCGTTCCTGTTTCCGTCCCGTTATCTGATCATGACCGATATCCTGCGGCTGGCGTTGTTCACGCTGTCGCTCGATCTGATCCTCGGCTACGCTGGCATTGTTTCGCTCGGGCATGCCGCGTTCTTCGGCGTCGGCGCCTATTCGGCTGGGCTGCTGGCCTTGCACGGCATCATCAACGAGCCGGTGATCGCACTGGTCGTCGCCGGCCTCATTGCCATGGCGCTCGGCTTCCTCACCAGTTTTCTCGTCATCCGCGGCGTCGACCTGACGCGCCTGATGGTGACGCTTGGCATTGCGCTACTCCTGGAAGCGCTGGCGGAGCGCTTCTCCAACATCACCGGCGGCACCGACGGACTGCAGGGGATCGAGATGCAGCCGATCCTCGGCGTGTTCGCCTTCGACATGTTCGGCAAGACCGGCTTCTTCTATTCCCTGATTGTGCTGTTCCTGCTGTTTCTGCTGGCGCGGCGGATCGTGAACTCACCGTTCGGCCTGTCGCTGCGCGCGATCAAAAACAATCCGCTGCGGGCGTCGGCGATCGGCGTTCCCGTCAACCGCCGCCTGATCGCGATCTATACGGTCGCGGCATTCTATGCCGGCATCGCCGGCGCGCTGTTCACGCAAACCACGGCGCTGGCCTCGCTCGACGTGTTCGCCTTCGAGCGCTCGGCCGATCTGATGCTGGTGCTGGTGATCGGCGGCACCGGCTATCTGTATGGCGGGCTGATCGGCGCGGTCGTGTTCAAGATGCTGCAGGAACTGTTTCAGACCATCACGCCGCAATACTGGCTGTTCTGGATCGGGCTCGTGCTGGTGGTGATGGTGCTGGTCGGCCGCGAGCGCATCCATCGCTGGGTGCTGTGGGGACCGAACCTCGTCATTCGCCAGATCTTCGGACGCAAGGCCGGCGTTGCCGTTCCCGAAAGCGATGCGCCATGACGATCGCGCTCGAAACCAGGGGTCTGGAAAAGTCGTTCGGTGGCTTGCGGGTTACGCGCGACCTGTCGCTGAAGGTGGAGCAGGGCGCCCGCCATGCCTTGATCGGGCCGAACGGCGCCGGCAAGACCACCGTCATCAACCTCCTGACCGGTGTGCTCAAGCCGAATGCGGGGCAAATCCTGCTCGAAGGCAATGACATCACCGACCTGGCGGTCCACAAGCGGGTGCTGCGTGGTCTGTCGCGCACGTTCCAGATCAACCAGCTCTATGCCGATCTGACCCCGCTCGAAACTGTCGGCCTTGCCGTCTCCGAGCGGCTTGGCCGCGGCGGCGACTGGTGGCGGCGGATGGGCACCCGCGGCGACGTCAACCAGGAGATCGCGGAGACGCTCGGGCGCTTTCATCTGCTCGACGTGATGAACGAGCGCACCGCGACGCTGCCCTACGGCAAGCAGCGCCTGCTCGAGATCGCAGTGGCAATCGCGACCCGGCCCCGCGTCCTGCTGCTCGATGAGCCGGCCGCCGGTGTTCCCGAAAGCGAGCGGCACGATATCCTGGCCGCCGTTGCCGCGCTGCCGCGCGACGTTACCGTGCTGCTGATTGAGCACGATATGGATCTGGTGTTTTCCTTCGCCGACCGCATTTCGGTGCTGGTTAACGGCGCCATGCTGGTGGAGGGCCCGCCCGACGAAGTGGCGCGCGACCCGCAAGTGAAAGCAGTCTATCTCGGCGAGGCGGCCGATGCGTGATCTTCTCGCGATCGATGCCTTGCGCGCCGGCTACGGCGAAGCCGTTGTGCTGCCCTCGATGTCGCTGACACTCGGGGAAGGGCAGGTGCTGGCGTTATTGGGACGCAACGGCACCGGCAAAACCACGCTGATCAACTCGATCGTCGGCATCACCCGCCGGTTCGGCGGCACGATTGGCCTTGGCGGGCTGGACATCACCGCGATGCGTCCGGACCAGCGCGCGCGGGCAGGAATCGGCTGGGTACCGCAGGAGCGCAATATTTTCCGCTCGCTGACGGTCGAAGAAAACATGACCGCGGTGGCGCAACCCGGCGCATGGACCGTGGAAAAGGTCTATGAGATGTTCCCGCGTCTGAAGGAGCGCCGCAACAATTTCGGCAACCAGCTTTCCGGCGGCGAGCAGCAGATGCTGGCGATCGGCCGCGCGCTGACCCTCAATCCGAAGGTGTTGCTGCTGGACGAGCCGACCGAGGGACTGGCGCCGATCATCGTTGAGGAATTGCTAAGAGCGCTCGGTACCATCACCCGCTCCGGGGGCATCTGCTCGATTATCGTCGAGCAGAACGCACAAAAGATTCTGGGGCTGGCCGATCGGGTTGTGATATTGGAACGCGGTGCGATCGTGCATGATGCGGCCAGCAGCGCGTTGAAGGCCGATCCTGCGGTGCTGGAGCGCTATCTCGGCGTCGCCGGTGCCGCCGCGCACTAGATTGATGGGAGTTGAGACCATGCAGAGAACCAAACCCCCGTTCCGCGCCGACGAGGTCGGCAGCCTGTTGCGGCCGCCACGCATCAAGGAAGCGCGCGCCAAGCTGGAGAAGGGCGAGATCACGCCGGAGGACCTGCGCAAGGCCGAAGACCTCGAGATCGAAAAGGTCGTGCACAAGCAGGCCTCGATCGGCCTGAAGCTGGCGACCGACGGCGAATTCCGCCGTTCCTGGTGGCATTTCGATTTTCTCGCCAAGCTCACCGGCTGTGAGCTGTTCCACCCCGAAACTGGCATTCAGTTCGCCGGCGTCGAGACCCGCCACGACGCCGTCCGCGTCATCGGCAAGCTCGACTTTCCCGACAACCATCCCATGCTGGATCATTTCCGCTTCCTGAAGAAGCATGCTGACACCGCGCATGTCACGCCGAAGATGACGATCCCGTCGCCCGCGGTGCTGCATTTCCGCGGTGGCCGCAAGTCGATCTCCAAGGAAGTCTATCCCGATCTGGAGGAATTCTTCCTCGACCTCGGCAAGACCTATCGCAAGGCGGTGAAGGCGTTCTATGACGCCGGCTGCCGCTACCTGCAGTTCGACGATACCGTGTGGGCCTATCTCTGTTCGCAGGAGGAGTTGCAGAAGGCGCGCGAGCGCGGCGACAATCCGGATGGTCTGCAGGAGATCTATGCGCGCATCATCAATTATGCGATCGCCGAGCGGCCGGCAGACATGGTGATCACCACCCACGTCTGCCGCGGCAATTTCCGCTCGACCTGGATTTCCTCCGGCGGCTATGAGCCGGTCGCGGAGACCATGCTGGCCGGCACCAATTACGACGGCTATTTCC
This sequence comes from Bradyrhizobium archetypum, assembly GCF_013114835.1. Lineage (GTDB taxonomy): Bacteria > Pseudomonadota > Alphaproteobacteria > Rhizobiales > Xanthobacteraceae > Bradyrhizobium > Bradyrhizobium archetypum. The sequence continues at coordinate 61,079 of NZ_JAAVLW010000014.1, forward strand.
TCGAGTATGATTCCGACCGCGCCGGAGGTTTCGAGCCACTGCGCTACTTGCCGAAAGGCAACAAGGTCGTGGTGGTCGGCGTCATCACCTCGAAGTTCGGCGAGCTCGAGAAGAAGGACGACGTCAAGCGCCGCCTCGAAGAGGCCGCCAAGTTCGCGCCGCTGGAGCAGCTTGCGGTCTCGCCGCAATGCGGCTTTGCCTCAACCGAGGAGGGCAACATCCTCTCCGAGGAAGAGCAGTGGGCGAAGCTCAGCCTCGCGGTGGAAGTGGCGAACGAGGTGTGGGGGAAATGACGCGCAGCGTCATCCCGGGTTGATGCGTAGCATCGAACTCTGATGCGCAGTTGCGCATCTGAGGATCTCGAGATTCCGGGTCTGGTGCTCGCGCACCATTTCCGGAATGACGGCACCACCGGCAATCACCTTTCCGCCAGGTAAACCTCGCCCAGCAGCGACGAGTTCGACCACGGCACCTGCTTGCCCTTGGTCGCGGCGAAGACTTCGGCGCGGACGCGCGTCAGCATTTGCTGCACCTCAAGCCCGGGCGTGCCGATATGGCGCGACAGCGCCGCCGAGAACGGGCTGTTGGCGCCTTCGCCGTCGAGCGCGACCTGTCCCGGTGCCGTCGCAAAGGCGATCAGCGTGCCCGCGCCGTGCGTCGCGCCGGCGCCGAGGCTAGCCGGCGCGGCCAGCCCTGAACCGACTTCGATGTCACGGGCCGGACCGGTGGAAGCCAGCTTCGGCGCCATCGGATTGTTGCGGCAGGCATCGAGGATCAGGATGTTGGTGCGGACCTGATCATCGAGGCCGGCCATGATCGTATCCAGGTCCATCATGGTTTCCGTGACACCGCTGCCGGGGCGAAGCTGGATATCGATTGGCACCAGATAGTTGCGGCCGTCGATCTGCACGCCGTGGCCGGCGTAGTAGACCACTGCCACCTGCGCCCGCGCCGCCTCGCGCAGGAAGTCGCGGATCGTTGCCTGCATCGCCATGCGGTCGAGGTCGGTGCCTTCCGTCACCACGAATCCGATGTCGCGCAGGCTTTTTGCCATCGCGCGCGCATCGTTGGTCGGATTGGGCAGCGGTCTGACATGCGCATAGGCGCCGTTGCCGATCACCAGTGCAACGCGCCTGCCGGTCTCTGCGCGCTGACGCTGCTCCATTGCGGCAGGCGGAGTCCGCCGCGCTGCGTCCGCTGGCGAAGCTGGCGCCACCGCGCCGCCTGGCCGCGGTGGCGGTGCGGTTGCCGTTCGCGGTGCGGGCGATACCGTCTCTGACAATAACGAGAGGCGAACTTTCGCGGTCGCCTGATTGGCCTTGCTGCCGGCGTCGGAGGCTTTGCCTTCGAGGGTTGCAGCGTAATCCTGCCTGGCGCGGTCGAGATCGCCCTTGGCCTCATAGGCGAGGGCCCGATGGATGTAGGCCGAGATCAATACGCTGCCAGGCGGCGTCATGATGTTGACCGGCGCCTTGGCCGTGGCCAGACGGATGGCTTCCGTGCTGTCGACGATGGCGCGGTCGAGGTCACCCTTCGCCCGCCAGATCACCGCGCGGCTGCTCAAGGGCTGCGGCAGTGTCGGATCGAGGCGGATCGCTTCGTTGATGTCAGATATTGCGCCATCGAGATCGCCGAGCGCCTGTTTCGATATGCCGCGGTTCTGCCAGGAGAACGCGGACGGCGGGCCGAGCTTGATCGATTGGTCGTAGTCGGCGATCGCCTTGGCGTATTCGCCCTTGCCGCGCCAGGCGTTGCCGCGGTTGTGGAAGATGATACCGCTCGGCGGCCCCATGCGCAGCGCATCGTTGAAATCGGCAATCGCGATGTCGTACTCGCCCTTGTCGTAGTAGGCTGAGCCGCGCAGATTGTACGCAGCGGTGCTTGCGTGCAGCCGGATCGCCTCGCTGGCGTCGGCGATGACCTGGTTGTAGTTGCCCTTCTTGTTCCAGCCGACCGAGCGCCAGAAATAGATGGTCGCGAGCTTCTCGCCGGAAAACACCTTCAGCGCGATGATCTTGTTGCAGGCGTCGATCTGCTGATCGGCGGGCGTGGTGTCCGTGGTGCAGAGCGGCCCAAGCTGGTTGCGCGGCTGGGCTGTGGAAGGCGCGGGCCACAGCGCGGCGGCGAGCAGGGCAAGTAGCAGGATTGTGCGGCGCATCAGGTCCCCATGATTGGCAATCGCAAGTAGCCGACACCGCTTTGTTGCCTCCCACGGAATGGCGGTTCAAGGCTGGCGCCGGTGCAGGCCGGCCCCGTCCGCGGAGGGCTTCCCTTCGGTGGGCAGATCGTGGTAGGACGATCCAGCCATCCGATGCTGCCCACCGAGATTTCCCAACTCTTCGCGATGAAGAACGACCAGATTCTCAGCAAGATCACCGAATTCTGCCGTCATGCCGACATGGCGGAGACGACGTTCGGACGGCGTGCCGTCAATGACGGCAAGCTGGTGCATCGGCTACGCGAGGGTAAACGCATCACCGTCGATACGCTGGACCGCATCCAGGCCTATATCGCGGCATCAACCGGCGCCCTTCCGCCGCCGCGGGGCCTTGACGTGCCGCCGGAAAAGCGCGATCCGCGCAGCAATTTCCGCTTTTTCGAGAACCGCCAGAAATACCTGCTGTTCGTCCACACCTGCAGCGAGAAGCGGGTGATCGCCGAGCGGGTGGCGCTGGAATTGTCCAGCCTGCACCCGCGGCCGCCGGCGCTTCGCGTCTTCGACGCCGGCGTCGGTGACGGCACGGTGTTGGCGCGGGTGATGCGCTCGATGCACGGCCGCTTCCCCCATATGCCATTCTACATCGCCGGCAAGGAGCTCAGCCTCGAGGACGTTCGCCTGACACTGGATAAGGTGCCGGACAGGCTGTTCGAGCACCCGGCGACCGTCGTCGTCCTGACCAACATGCATTATGCAGAGGCACCCTGGCTGACGCCGGCCTCACCAGCCGCGGCTGCCGGCATGATCTGGCATGAGGTCGCCCTGCGCGGAGCCTCTTCGGGGGAATTCGAGACCCAGATCGCCGAGTTGGGACCGTTTCTGGAACAGAACTGGCGGGCCAATATCAGCCCCAAATCGGGCATGCCGATCTATGAACGCCCGGTCGCGTTGGTGCTGTACCGCGACGATCACCGGTTCCTGCTTGATTCGATTATCCCCCGGGCGGGCCGGACCGAGGCCAATTTCGACCTTGTGATCGCTTCCCAGCCCTATCGGGCCAAATCCTCTGTGAATTTCCGCGCCAAGCGGATCATTGCCCCACTGGCTCGATCCCTGCGGGCAGGGGGCCGTTTGATTGGAATCCACTCCCATGGCCATGATCCGGGCCTCGAAATCATCCAGTCGGTTTGGCCCGGAGAAAATCCTTTCGCGGTAAGCCGCCATGAGCTATTGCGCGCGGTGAAATATGAGCTGGGGTCGGCTGGGCGGGACCTTAACTTTAATGCCTACGCCGATAACCGTTCCATCTTCCGTTATGATATGGAAGCGCTGCCCAACGAGGTCACCGGTTCGATCGGAACCTCGACGGCCTTTGCAGCGTGGAATGCGGCGGTGTATGTCGCCCAGATCGAAGACGACCGGCTGGCGGAAATGACGGAAAACAGCCGGACCCTCGATGCCACGAGAGAGGTTCTGCGCAAGCATAATGGGCTTTGGTTTTACGACGAATCCTACGTCATTTCGCGCCGTCGCGACTGACACTTCAGGAACACATTCACAAACAACCGTCGGAGTTCGACGAAAAAAGGGGTCTGCTTGATGCGCGCGTCTTACCTGTTCACCAGCGAGTCGGTCTCCGAGGGGCATCCCGACAAGGTCTGCGACCGGATTTCCGACGAGATCGTTGACCTGTTCTACCGAGAAGGGCCGAAGGCGGGCATCGATCCGTGGCAGATCCGTGCGGCCTGCGAGACGCTCGCTACCACCAACAAGGTCGTGATCGCCGGCGAAACCCGCGGTCCGGCGTCGGTCACCAACGACCAGATCGAAAGCGTGGTGCGCGAAGCGATCAAGGACATCGGCTACGAGCAGGAAGGCTTCCACTGGCAGAAGGCCGACATCGAGATCCTGCTGCATCCGCAGTCGGCCGACATTGCGCAGGGCGTCGATGCGCTGCAACCGGGCGAGAAGAAGGAAGAGGGCGCAGGCGACCAGGGCATCATGTTCGGCTACGCCACCAACGAGACGCCCGACCTGATGCCGGCGCCGATCTTCTATGCTCACAAGATCCTGCGGCTGATTTCAGAAGCGCGTCACTCCGGCCGCGAGAAGGTGCTTGGTCCGGACTCCAAGAGCCAGGTCACCGTGCAGTACGAGAACGGCAAGCCTGTCGCTGTGCGTGAGATCGTGGTCTCGCATCAGCATCTGATCGAGGACCTCTCCTCCAATCAGATTCGTGACATCGTCGAGCCCTATGTCCGCGAGGCGCTGCCGAAGGAGTGGATCAACGGCAAGACCATCTGGCACATCAATCCGACCGGCAAGTTCTACATCGGTGGTCCCGATGGCGATTCCGGCCTCACCGGCCGCAAGATCATTGTCGACACCTATGGTGGCGCGGCCCCGCATGGCGGCGGCGCGTTCTCCGGCAAGGACCCCACCAAGGTCGACCGGTCGGCGGCCTATGCCGCGCGCTACGTCGCCAAGAACATCGTTGCCGCTGGTCTTGCTGATCGCTGCACGCTGCAGCTTGCTTACGCGATCGGCGTGGCGCGGCCGCTGTCGATCTATATCGATACCCATGGCACCGGAAAGGTGCCGGAGGACCAGCTCGAGAAGGCGGCGGCGAAGGCGATGGATTTGACGCCGCGCGGCATCCGCACCCATCTCGACCTCAACCGGCCGATCTACGCTCGCACCGCAGCCTATGGCCATTTCGGCCGCACGCCCGACAATGAAGGCGGCTTCTCCTGGGAGAAGACCGATCTCGTCGAACCGCTCAAGCGCGCGATCTGACTTTTGCGTCATTCCGGGGCGCTCGCGACAGCAAGCGAACCCGGAATTCTTATCCATCATTTCGAGATTCCGGGTTCGCCTCTTTTGGGCGACCCGGAATGACGACTAGAAAGCAGGAAGCTCTCATGAACGCCCCCACCAAGTCCGCCTTCACCGACTACATCGTCAAGGACATTTCGCTCGCCGATTTCGGCCGCAAGGAGATCTCGCTGGCCGAGACCGAAATGCCGGGCCTGATGGCGACGCGCGAGGAATTCGGACCCAAGCAGCCGCTGAAGGGCGCCCGCATCGCCGGCTCCCTGCACATGACGATCCAGACCGCGGTCTTGATCGAGACGCTGGCCGCGCTCGGCGCCGATATCCGCTGGGTGTCGTGCAATATCTATTCGACGCAGGACCATGCGGCCGCCGCGATCGCGGCCGCCGGCATTCCGGTATTTGCGGTCAAGGGCGAGACGCTGACCGAATACTGGGACTACACCGCCAAACTGTTCGACTGGCACGGCGGCGGCACGCCCAACATGATCCTCGATGACGGTGGCGATGCCACCATGCTGGTGCATGCCGGCTATCGCGCCGAACAGGGCGACACCGCGTTCCTCGACAAGCCGACCTCGGAGGAAGAGGAGATCTTCTATGCGCTCGTCAAGCGCCTCTTGAGGGAGAAGCCGAAGGGCTACTTCGCGGAGATCGCCAAGAACATCAAGGGCGTCTCGGAGGAGACGACCACGGGTGTGCATCGCCTCTACGACATGGCGAACAAGGGCACGCTGTTGTTCCCCGCCATCAACGTCAACGACAGCGTCACCAAGTCGAAGTTCGACAACCTCTATGGCTGCCGTGAATCGCTGGTCGACGGCATCCGCCGCGGCACCGACGTGATGATGTCCGGCAAGACCGCGATGGTCGCGGGCTTCGGCGACGTCGGCAAGGGCTCGGCCGCCTCGCTGCGCCAGGCCGGCTGCCGTGTCATGGTCTCCGAAGTCGATCCGATCTGCGCGCTGCAGGCGGCGATGGAAGGCTATGAAGTCACCACGATGGAAGACGCCGCGCCGCGCGCCGACATCTTTGTCACCGCCACCGGCAACAAGGACATCATCACCATTGACCACATGCGCGCGATGAAGGATCGCGCCATCGTCTGCAACATCGGCCACTTCGACAACGAGATCCAGATCGCCGGCTTGCGTAACCTGAAGTGGACCAACATCAAGCCACAGGTCGACGAGATCGAATTCCCCGACAAGCACCGCATCATCCTGTTGTCGGAAGGCCGCCTCGTGAACCTCGGCAACGCCATGGGCCATCCGTCCTTCGTGATGTCGGCCTCCTTCACCAACCAGACGCTGGCGCAGATCGAGCTGTTCGCCAACAACAAGGACGGCAAGTACCAGAAGAAGGTCTATGTGCTGCCGAAGACGCTGGACGAGAAGGTGGCCCGCCTGCATCTCGCCAAGATCGGCGTCAAGCTGACGGAGCTGCGCAAGGACCAGGCCGACTATATCGGCGTCAAGCCGGAAGGTCCTTACAAGTCGGATCACTACCGCTACTGATTTCAGGCCGCCTGTGGTGCGGACGCCGCCACCGAGCGAACACAGAGCCTCGACAAGCCCCGGAGCGATCCGGGGCTTTTTTGCTGGCCGGGCTGTACAAGCTGCCGTGATTTCTGGCGCTTTCGCGCCGGAAAGGCCGTCGAATTCTGCCGGCGCTTCGATACATCATGTATCGCTGCGGTGAGCTCACAATGCGAGTTGCAATTTCTGCCTGCTGCCCATTACATCTGAAAGCAGGGAGATCGCCATGACCGACACGGCAGAACATTTCGACGTCCTCATTGTCGGCGCCGGCCTGTCCGGCATCGGGGCGGGCTATCACCTGCAGGAGAAGTGCCCCGGCAAGAGTTACGTGATCCTCGAGGGCCGCGATTGCATCGGCGGCACCTGGGATCTGTTTCGGTATCCCGGCATCCGCTCCGACAGCGACATGTACACGCTGGGCTATTCGTTCCGGCCGTGGACCGAGCCGAAGGCGATCGCCGACGGGCCGCGGATCCTCAACTATGTGCGCGAGACCGCGATCGACAACGGCATCGACAAGAAGATCCGATTTCACCACCGCGTCAAACGCGCGTCGTGGTCGTCGGCGGATGTGCGATGGACGGTGGAAGCCGAGCGCACGGTGGACGAGGGCGCGACCGAGACGGTCCGCTTCACCTGCAATTTCCTGTTCATGTGCTCGGGCTATTACAAATACGAGGAAGGCTACACGCCGGAGTTTTCCGGCTCGGCGGATTTCCAAGGCCAGATCGTGCACCCGCAGAAATGGCCCGAGGACCTTGACTACGCCGGCAAGCGCGTCGTGGTGATCGGCTCGGGCGCGACTGCGGTGACGCTGGTGCCTGAAATGGCCAAGGCGGCAGCGCATGTCACCATGCTGCAGCGTTCGCCGACTTATGTCGTGGCTCGGCCGGCAGAAGATGCGCTTGCCAACAAGCTGCGCCAGAATCTCTCCGCGAAACTCGCCTATCATCTGATCCGCTGGCGCAACGTGCTGTTCGGCATGTATTTCTTCCAACTCTGCCGCCGCAAGCCTGAACGCGCCAAACAACTGATCCTTGGCGGCGTCAAGATGGCGCTGGGGCCGGAATACGACGTGGCTAAGCACTTTACGCCGCGCTACAATCCATGGGAGCAGCGGCTCTGCCTGGTGCCGGACGGCGATCTCTTCAAGTCGATCCGCGACAAGCGCGCTTCCGTCGTCACCAGCGAGATTGATACCTTCACCAAACACGGAATCAGGCTGAAGGACGGCAGCGAGCTCGAAGCCGACATCATCGTCACCGCGACCGGCCTGGTCCTGCAGGTGCTCGGCGGCCTCGAGGTCAGCGTCGACGGCCGCACGATCGATTTCGCGCGCACGCTGAATTACAAGGGCATGATGTATTCGGACATCCCGAACCTGGCCTCGGCGTTCGGCTACACCAATGCATCATGGACGCTGAAGTGTGATCTGACCTGCGAATATGTCTGCCGTCTGATCAACTACATGGAGCGGAACGGCTATAAGCAATGCATGCCGCATAATGTCGATCCGTCGGTAACGGAATTGCCGTCGCTGGATTTTTCGTCCGGCTATGTGCAGCGCTCGATCGCAAAATTGCCCAAGCAGGGGTCGAAGCGGCCGTGGCGGCTGTATCAGAACTACGCGCTCGATATCGTCAGCTTGCGCTACGGCAAGATCGACGACGGCGTGATGCAGTATTCGTGAGGCCGGCAGCATTCAGGGCCCGTGTCCGGATACTCCATGCGTCATTTCGCGTATACGGGCGTGAAGGCGAATCGTCCAAACTATCCTCACGGTTAACGCCAGATTAACCGGCGTGCTGCTACGCTGAGTGACTTGCGGCACCTGACAGCACGAGGAAGCCCATGGATGCCCAGCGAATTGCCGTCGATGCCCTGGTGGCGCTGACTGATTGCGACCGCGAGGCAGCGATTGCCTTCATCCGCAAGTTCTACCTGGCCGGCGTCCGCGATCCGAAGCGACTCACGTTCAAGGGACTGCAGGCACTGCGGAGCTGAGAGGCAGTCTCGACGCAAGTAAAGCCGTCATGCCCCGCCACCGGGTCGCGCAAACGCGCGCCCGATGACAGGCTCCAGCGGGAAGGCGTCTAGTACGCCGCGGCTACTAATCCATGGCTTCTCTGGATTGCTGGGGTCACGCGCCTTCGCGGGTGACGACAAGGGAGTATGACTTCGCGATCTCGCCATATCATCTGTGCAAGAACCGCTCGCCAGGGGCGCAGAGAAGATCGAGTGCTTGCTGCCTGCCGCGCTGACGCCTTCTTGCAACACCTCGAACGGGCTTTCGGACCTTGCTCCCGCTCCGGTAGCATGGTGAAATATGGGCCGAAATGTAATCAACGGAACCAGCACCAGCCCAGGCCTATCGGGCAGCGGATCAATTCCGCGCATCACGGGTACAGGAACCGGAAAATGCTGCAGCAGCTTTTCGCGCCACAACTTGTCGTCCTCTACATCCTTGTCGCGTCCACGCTCTACGTGCATTTCCGCGGCCGCGAGCGGCTTCGGATCGCGCGTCAGCTCGGCGATCACTCAACCTATCTCGCGCCTTACAATGTGCTGATGTATGCGGGCTCGGCGGTTCCGAACCAGCCGGTGATCCCGGTCGAGCGCTTTCCTGAACTGGCAAAGCTCAGCGAGAATTGGGAGACGATCCGCGAGGAGGCGGTGCGGCTGTTCGACGAGGGCTTTATCCGCGCCGCCGCCAAGAACAACGACTGGGGCTTCTACTCGTTCTTCAAGAGCGGCTGGAAGCGGTTCTACCTGAAATGGTATGACGACTTTCTTCCCTCGGCCCGCGGCCTGTGTCCGAAGACGGTCGAACTTCTAAATTCGATCCCGACGGTTCACGGCGCGATGTTTGCCATGCTGCCGCCCGGCGGCAAGCTCGGCGCGCACCGCGATCCCTTTGCGGGCTCACTGCGTTATCATTTGGGCCTCGTCACGCCCAATTCGGACAAATGCCGGATCCTGGTCGACGGTGTGCCGTGCGTCTGGCGCGATGGCGAGGCCTTCATGTTCGACGAGACCTTCATCCACAGCGCCGAGAACGCCACCGACGTCAACCGTATCATCCTGTTCTGCGACGTCGAACGTCCGATGAAATACGGCTTCATGACCGCGATCAACCGCTGGGTCAGCCACCACATCGTCAAGGCCTCCGCGACGCAGAACATGGAAGGCGAGCATGTCGGTGTGCTCAACAAGGTCTTCGGCAAGCTATACGACGTCCACCTCGCCAGCCGGCGCGTGAAGGAGTGGAACCGCAAGGTTTACTACACGCTGAAATACAGCCTGATGGTCGGGATCGTTGGACTGATCGTTCTGTCGGCGTTGCGATGAACGCGCGCACCGCAATCATTAGACCCTCGTGGCGCGCAATAGGGGCGCCCGATGGTAATGGATGCGCCTAAGACGGCGGGTTACGCTTTCGCTCACCCGCCCTAAGCATCGAAACCGACGGCTACGGCATCAACCGACGACCACTTCGCTGATCTGAATGACCGGAGACTGGTCGGTATAGTTCGGGATGTCGGCCATGATCTCCTTGGCGTGCGGCCCGAATCCGGTCTGAAATGCCTCGATCGAGTCGCAGAAGATGTGACACATGCCGACATAGGTGGCGGGAGCGCCGGGCGCGCCGCCGGCTAACCCCTTGTCGACCGTGTAGGACTTGCAGGCCTCGCCCATGCGGGCTTTCACGAGCGGCATATGCTTGTCGCGGTAATAGTCGTGATCGAAGCGCCCGCCGGGTGTATTGGGATACATTACGCTGACCTTGATCATGGACGTGCCCTCCAATCTGATGTTTGCCGTTGTTCTCCGGCTATATCCGAAATCTGCGGCAGTTTTGCGGATCTTGCAACCGCAACGCAGCACATCTTCGCTTGGCGTGCAGGCGCGACCGCTTTGATGGGTATCGCTTGCGCTCCACCGCATCCTGCGGCTCCCGCAACGAAAAAGCCCCGGATCAGGTCCGGGGCTCTATGTCTTGCTTTCGCGCGGCCTATTCCGGCTTGCCGATGGCAACCTTCAGCGTGCCGACGCCGTCGACGCCGCATTCGATCTGATCGCCGGGCTGGAGCTGCGAGACGCCGGCCGGCGTTCCCGTCATGATGATGTCGCCGGCGGCGAGCTTCACCTGCTGCGAGAGCTGCCAGATGATTTCAGGCACGTTCCAGATCAGCTCGGTGAGATCGCCCTTTTGCGCTTCCTTGCCGTTCACCGTTAGCCAGATCTTGCCCTTGGCGGGATGGCCGATCTTGGAAGCCGGCTGGATCGCGGAGCACGGCGCGGAGTAGTCAAACGACTTGCCGATCTCCCATGGCCGCTCCTTCTTGCGGGAGGCAATCTGCAGGTCGCGGCGGGTGAGGTCGATGCCGACCGCATAGCCATAGACATGGTCGAGTGCCTTGTCGGCGGGAATGTTGAGGCCGCCGCTCTTCATCGCGACGATCAGCTCGACCTCGTGATGCAGGTCCTTGGTTAGTGGCGGATAGGGGATCGTGGCGCCGTCGGGCACCAGCATGTCGGCATGCTTGCCGAAGAAGAACGGCGGCGCGCGCTCGTCATTGCCCATCTCGCGGATGTGCTCGAGATAGTTGCGCCCGACGCACCAAATGCGGCGGACCGGATAGGAGCCCGTCTCACCGACGACGGGGAGCGAGGGCTGCGGAGGAGCAGGAATGACGTAGGAAGCTGCGTTCATGAAAAGGGTCTCAACGGGTTACAATATAAAACCGGCGGGTCGCTTTTACGCGGTTGCGGTGACCGGCGCCAGACTGGGCGGACCGGCTTCGCGCTGCTGCAGGCGGAAGAACGAGGCGTAGCGGCCGCCGCGCCGCAGCAAATCGTCGTGCTGGCCGCGTTCGACGATCTCGCCGCCCTCGACCACCAGGATGGCATCCGCATGCATGATGGTGTGCAGGCGGTGGGCGATCACGATGGTGGTGCGGTTCCGGCAGAGATGGTCGATCGCTTCCTGCACTGCCTTCTCGGATTCCGAATCCAGCGCTGCAGTCGCTTCATCGAGCAGGATGATCGGCGCGTTGCGGATCAGCGCCCGCGCCACCGCAATGCGCTGACGCTGGCCGCCGGAGAGCTGCGTGCCGTGTTCGCCGACCGGCGTATCGTAGCCGAGCGGAAAGCCCATGATGAAGTCGTGCGCGCAGGCCGCCTTCGCCGCCGCCACGATCTCAACCTGGCTGGCGCCTTCCTTGCCGAAGGCGATGTTGGCGCCGATCGTATCGCGGAACAGATAGACGTCCTGACCGACATAGCCGCTCTGCCGCCGCAGCGAGCGCCGCGAGACCGCCGATATGCTCTGGCCATCGATCAGGATGTCACCGCTGTCCACCTCATAGAGCCGCAGCAACAGCGCGAGCACGGTGGATTTGCCGCCGCCGGAGGGGCCGACCAGCGCGGTGGTCTTGCCGGGCTCGGCGACGAAGCTCATACGCTTCAACACCGGCTCGTCCCGCCGGTAGGAGAAGGCGACGTCGCGGAACTCGACCCGGGCGGTCGAGAGCTTGAGCGCCGGCTTGTGGTCATCGGGCGGCTCGCTCGCCGGGCTGTCGACGATTTCCAGCAGCATCCTGGCGCCGACCAGCTTGCTGTTCAGATCGATATTGAGCCGCGACAGCCGCTTGGCGGGTTCGGTCGCCAGCAGGAACGCGGTCATGAAGGAAAAGAACTGGCCCGGCGTGGCGCCGAGCGCGACCACGCTGTAGCCGCCGTAGAGCAGGCAGCCGGCCACCGCGAAGCCGCCGAGCATTTCCATCAGCGGATTGGCGCGGTTTGACACCCGCGCCATCTTGTTCGAGTTGCGCTCGACGATCGCGATGTTCTCGTCGATCTGCCGCTGCATGGCTTGTTCCAGCGTGAACGCCTTCACCGTGCGGATGCCCTGCAGCGCTTCCTGCATGGTCTCCATGATGTCGGCGCTGCCGGTGAACTGGTTGTGCGCGAGCCCCTTGATACGCTTCACCAGCTTGCGCAGAAACAGCATCGCGGGCGGCACCACCAGAAGGCCGATTAGCGACAGGATCGGATCCTGCGCGACCATCACCGCGACAAGCGAGATCAGCAGCAGCACGTCGCGCCCGACTGCATTGATCAGGAGCTCCATCACTTCGGTGATGGATCGCGCGCCCGATGTCAGCCGCGCCAAAAATTCGGATGAATGCCGCTCGGAATAGAACCCGATGCTTTCGTTCATCAGTTTGGCGAACAGCCGTCGCTGGTTGTTGGCGAGGATGGCGTTGCCGATCTTAGACAGGATCACGGAATGGCCGTAGGTCGCCACGCCCTTGACGAACAGCAAGATCACCGTGACGCCCGACAACAGCGCGATGCCGAGCACGTTCTTGTCGACATAGGCCTGGTTGATCACCTGGCCCAGAATATAGGCCGAGCCCGCGGTAGCGCCGGCCGCCAGGCCCATCAGCGCGAACGCCAAGAGATAGCGCCGCCAATAGACGATGCCCTGTTCCATGACGAGGCGGCGAATCAGGATCGCCGCGCCATAGGGATCGTCGGTGATTTTTCGTGTCGGTTGCTTTGGAAGTTCGGTCATCCGCGTTCCATTGACGGCGCCTGGATAGCCCGGCGCGTCAGGGCTCGTGCGATGCCTCCTTGCCTGCTAAAGCGGGGTTTTTCAAGCCAAATAAGCGCCTGATTTCAGGCCGATTCCACCCGCTGCGGGTGGTCGCCGCGCTCGCTGAACAGCCGCTTTTCCCAAGTCAGCGCGTGGCCGGCAATGGTTTCGAGATTGTCGTATTGCGGCGTCCAGTCCAGTACGGAGCGGATGCGGCCGGTGTCGGCGACCATGGTCATGATGTCACCAGGGCGGCGCGGCGCATACGACACCGCGAAATTGCGCATCGAGACGTGGCGCACAGCCTCGATGGTTTCCAGCACTGAATAGCCGCGGCCGTAGCCGCAGTTCAGCGTGATCGAGCTTCCGCCGCCGCGCAGATATGACAGCGCGGCGCGATGGGCCTGCGCGAGGTCGCTGACATGAATGAAGTCGCGGATACAGCTTCCGTCCGGCGTCGGATAGTCGGTTCCGTACACGTCGACCTTGGCACGCTGGCCGGTGGCGGCCTCGACCGCGATCTTGAGCAGATGCGTCGCGCCGACGGTTGAGAGGCCGCAGCGACCGTCCGGATCGGCGCCGGCGACGTTGAAATAGCGTAACACGACATACTTCATGTCGTGCGCGCTGGCTGTGTCATGCAGCATGATTTCGGTCATCAACTTGGAGGAGCCGTAAGGCGACGTCGGCCGCGTCGGCGCATGTTCCGGCACCGGCACCTGGTCCGGATTGCCATAGACGGCTGCCGTTGACGAAAAGATGAAGCGGCTGACACCGCTCTTCACCGCCGAATTCAACAGGCTGCGGGTCGTCATGGTGTTGTTGCGGTAATAGCCGAGCGGATCGCGCATCGAATCCGGCACCACGACGGAGCCTGCGAAATGAATGATGCTCTCGACGCGGTGCTGGGCGATCACGCTCTCGACGAGGTTTTCGTCGCCGGCGTCGCCGATGAACAGCGGCACTGGACGAGGCAAAAGTGAGGAAAATCCGGTGGACAGGTTATCGATCACGACGACATTTTCGCCGGCATCCACCAGCGCATGAACCGTATGACTTCCGATATAGCCGGCGCCACCGGTGACGAGCACGGTCATGGGTCACCTCTCCCGTTTTATTTCAGGCGATGCTAGGGGGCTCGCGGTGAAGAGGGGGTTTCGGCCCAGCCCGAACTGGTCACTATGCTTAATGTTGCGTATAGGAACTGGCCGAAACGGAGCCGGACGTGCCGATCGAGAACCATTTGGCCAGTGATCTGCAACTGATCGTGCCGAATCTGCACTGGCGCTATTCGGGCGTCACGGCGACCAACCGCATGGTGGCGCCGAAACTCGCCCAAATGTACCGCGCGGCATGGCTCGGGCCGCACGCTCCGGATGGCATCGCGCGGATGGGCTTTGCCGATCTCTTGAAACTCTGGCGCCGCCGCAACCCGCTGATCTGGCATGCGCGGCGCAACGACGAGATGATCGTGGGCGTATTGCTGCGCGCGCTCGGCTGGCCGCTGAAACTCGTCTTCACCTCGGCGGCGCAGCGGCATCACAAGCGGCTGACGCGCTGGCTGATCCGGCAGATGGACGCGATCATCGCGACCTCCGAACTATCGGCGTCGTTTCTCCGGCGCGAGGCGACGGTGGTGATGCACGGTGTCGATACCGATCGCTATGCGCCGCCGTCCGACCGGGCGGCGGCATTTGCTGAGGCGAAACTGCCGGGACGTTACGCGATCGGCTGCTTCGGCCGCGTGCGTGCGCAGAAGGGTACGGATGTGTTCGTCGAGGCGATGTGCCGGCTGTTGCCGTGCTATCCCGATTTCACGGCCGTCATTGTCGGCGCGATCGTGCCGGAGCAGCAAGCGTTCGCCAATGATTTGAAGCAGCGAATCGAGGCCGCAGGGCTGCGATCGCGCATCGTCATCACCGGCGAACTCGAAATCGAGGAAGTGCAGCGCTGGTATCAGCGGCTGACGATCTACGCTTTCACCTCGCGCAACGAAGGCTTCGGTCTAACGCTGATCGAGGCGATGGCGGCAGGCGCGGCGCTGGTGGCATCGCGCGCCGGCGCAGCGCAGTTTGTAGTCGAGGACGGCGTGACTGGCGTGCTGACGCCACCGGGCGATGCCGACGCGCTGGTCGCCGCGCTGGAGCCGCTGATGCGCGATCCGGCATCGGCAATGGCGATGGGCGAGCGGGCACGGGCGCGGGCCGTAGAGAAGTTCAGCCTCGAAGCAGAGGCGAAGGCGATCGCCGCGGTTTATCGGACGCTCGGCTGACTGACCAACAGGCGATGGGCGACATCGGCTACATAGGAGGGATCGATGTCGCGCATGCAGCGATGGTCGTTCATGGTGCAAACGGTGCGCTGGCAGGGCTGGCAGGGCAGCACGGATTTGGTCTGGAGAACCGTGGCGGCGAGACCGTTCAGCGGCGCCCAGAGATAGGGGCTGGTGGGACCAAAGATGCCGATGGTCGGCGTGCCGATCGCAGCCGCGATGTGCATCAGGCCGGAGTCGTTCGAGATCGCGACCCCGGCCGCCGCCATCGCCAGGATACCGTTGCGCAGGTCGCTGCCGGTGAGATCGCGGGCCTTGTCGCCGGCAGCGGAGACGATCTCCTGCGCCAGCGCCTTCTCGCCGGGGCCGCCGATCACCCAGACATCGAGCCCGCGCTCGACCAGCAGCCGTGCGGCGCCGGGATAATAGGTCCATCGTTTCGAGGCGCCGACGGAACCGGGCGCCATCGCCACCGCGGGGCCCGTGCCTAGGCCATTGGCCTGACGCCAGCGCGAGACTTCCTCTGAAGGCACCACGAGCTGCGGCACCGGCCATTCCGGCGGCAGCGCTGCGCCGGAGGGCAGCGCCAGCGCGGCATTCTTGTCAATGAAGCGGGGCAGGGCCTTCTCGCCCCAGCGCATCCGGTTGATCAGCCCGATCCGCGCCTCGCCGAAAAAGCCGACGCGCTCCGGGATCCTGGCCAGCGTGGGCGCAATCGCAGCCTTCCAGGTGCGGGGTAGGACGAGGGCGGTTCCATACCCCTGGGCGCGCAGTTCGGATGCGAGGCCCCACTGCTTGGCCAGCGCAAGCCGGCTGCGCGGCAGGTCCCAGACAATGCCCGCCCGGACACCGGGCATATAGTCGACCAACGGCGCGCACAGGGAGGTCACCAGGAGGTCGACCGGGCGATTCGGCCAGCGCTTCTTCAATACCCGCACGACGGTATGGCCGCGTACGAAATCGCCGATCCACATGTAGGGCACGATCAGGATAGGCCTTGTATCGGCGGCATCTTCCGTTCCGATCCCATCGAATGAATTAACGTTCATACTTTGGCTATATTGTTGGCTAACCGGTTGTGGTCCCGTCGGTAACTGCTCCCCATCGGCAGGTAAAGCCATCTATCGATATTCGCTTCGCCAAAGAACCAAAGTTGCCTGCCGCGCGGGAGTGGGGCAAAGCTTTGCCCGGACAATCATGGCAGGGGATGGCATGTTGCTGGTGACCGGGGGCGCCGGTTTTATCGGGTCGAACGTCGTGGCTGCGTTGAATGACGCCGGCCGGGACGTGGCCGTGTGCGACGTGCTCGGCCATGACGGCAAGTGGCGCAACCTGGCCAAGCGCCGGCTCGCCGATTTCGTGCCGCCGCCGGAACTGATGGACTGGCTGAAGGGCCGCCGGCTGGAGGCCGTCATCCATCTCGGTGCCATCTCCGAGACCACGGCGACCGACGGCGACCTCGTGATCGAGACCAATTTCCGCCTGTCGATGCGGCTCCTGGACTGGTGCACGGCGAACGCGACGCCGCTGATCTACGCGTCCTCGGCCGCGACCTATGGCGACGGTGAACAGGGGTTTGGTGACGACCAGTCCATGGACGCGCTGAAGCGGCTGCGGCCGATGAACCTCTATGGCTGGAGCAAGCACCTGTTCGACATGGCAGTCGCCGAACGCGCCGCGCGCGGCGAACTGCTGCCGCCGCAATGGGCCGGGTTGAAATTTTTCAACGTGTTCGGCCCTAACGAATATCACAAGGGCGCGATGATGAGCGTGCTGGCGCGGCGCTTCGACGACATCAGGGACGGGCGCCCCGTGCAATTGTTCAAGTCGCACCGCGAAGGGATTGCCGATGGCGACCAGCGCCGCGATTTTATCTATGTCGATGACGTCGTCCGCGTCACGATGTGGCTGCTCGGAACGCCTGCCGTCAGCGGCATCTTCAACGTCGGCACTGGCACCGCGCGCAGCTTTCGCGAGCTGATGCTGTCGGCCTATACAGCGCTCGGCGCCAAGCCGAACATCCAGTATATCGACATGCCGGAAGCTATTCGCGGCAGCTATCAGTACTTCACTCAGAGCGAAGTCGATCGGCTGCTGCGCGCCGGGTATAATGGCGGCTTCACCGCGCTGGAAGACGCGGTCGAAACCTATGTGAAGAATTTCCTCAATCGCGCCGATCGCTTTCGCTGACGGGCAACGGATAGACAGATGTTCGACTTCGAAACCCTGAGCCGGGCGATTGCCCGTCAGACCGTGCTCTGCGTCGGCGACCTCATGCTCGATGAGTTCGTTTATGGCGAGGTGTCACGCGTTTCGCCGGAAGCGCCGGCGCCGGTCATCGCGGTCCAGCGCAGCGAGACCAATGTCGGCGGCGCCGGCAATGTCGCGCGCAACATCGCTTCGCTCGGGGCGCGCTGCATCTTTGCAGGCTTGGTCGGCGAGGATGAGGCGGGCGCGAAGCTGAAGGCGAATCTGGCGCGGGAGACGTTGATCGAGGCCGTGCTGGTATCGGATCCCTTGCGGCCGACGACGCGGAAGGTGCGCTTCGTCTCCGAACATTTTTCCACCCACATGCTTCGCGCGGATTGGGAGCTGGTCGTTCCGGCTTCAACCGACGTCGAGCAAACGCTGATCGACGCGATCCTGCCGCATCTGCCGCGCGCCGACATCGTGCTGTTGTCCGACTATGCCAAGGGCGTGCTGACGGCACGGGTCATCCGCAACATCATCGACACCGCAAAGAAGCTCGGCAAGCGCGTGATCGTCGACCCCAAGAGCGCCAATTTCGCGATCTATCGCGGCGCCACACTGCTGACACCCAACCGCAAGGAGTTTGCCGAAGCCACCCGCAGCCGCGCCGATACTGACCAGAACATCGCCGAGGCGGCGCAGGACGCGATGAATCTGGCTGATTGCGAGGCGATGCTGGTGACGCAAAGCGAACACGGCATGACGTTGGTGGTTCGCGGCGGCGAAGCGATCCACGTGCCGGCGCTGCCGGTCAAGGTGCGCGACGTCTCCGGCGCGGGCGACACGGTTGCCGCGGCGCTGGCGCTGGCGCTTGCGGCCAAGGCCGATTGGGAGGCGGCACTCCGGATAGCGAATGCGGCGGCGGCCGTCGCGGTCGGCAAGAAGGGCACTGCGACCGTGACGCCGTCGGAACTGCGGCGGAAGATTCTGCCGCATGCGTCGCTGGCGGCAGAAGAAAAGATCGTGCCGGCCGGCGGCGACCTCGATACGCATCTTTCGGACTGGCGCAGGCAGGGGCTGCGGGTCGGATTCACCAACGGCTGCTTCGACATTCTGCATCCCGGGCACGTCAAGATACTGACGGCCGCGCGCGGCGCCTGCGACCGACTGATCGTCGGCCTTAACAGCGACGCCTCGGTGAAGCGGCTGAAGGGCGAGGGACGTCCCGTTCAGGACGAGCAGGCGCGGGCCGAGGTGCTGGCGGCGCTGGAGGCGGTCGATCTCGTCGCGATCTTCGAGGAGGACACGCCGATCGAACTGATCGCGAAGGTGAGGCCGAGCGTGCTGGTCAAAGGCGGCGACTACACCCGCGAACAGGTTGTCGGCCACGAAATCGTCGAGGCCGACGGCGGCGAGGTCATGCTCGTCGACATTCTGCCCGGCCACAGCACGACGTCGCTGGTCGGCCGCGCCAGGGGAGGCAAGGCGTGAGCGCAAACGCACTTTCCACGCCGATGGCCAAGGCGCTGCCGGTCTGGCGCGATCCAGCCGCGTGGATGAAGGTGAGCGACGTCGTCGCTGTCCTGCTTGCGCTGTCGCTGCCATGGTCGACCTCGCTAGTCGGTATTTTCGGCGCCGTCCTGCTTGTCACGGTTGCGCCGACGGTCGAGTTGAAAGGCTTTGTTGCCTCGCTGAAGCGCCCGATTTCCGCGCTGCCGATCGCGCTGTTCGTTCTGACGCTCGTCGGAACCCTGTGGTCGGACGCCACTTGGGCCGCGAGGCTCTATGCCGTGGGGCCGGCCGCGAAGCTCCTGCTGCTTCCGGTCCTGCTCTATCATTTCGAGCGCTCGGCGCGCGGATCGTGGGTGCTCGTGGCGTTCCTCGTTTCGTGCACGCTGCTGATGCTGATGTCCTGGCTGGTGTTTTTGCGTCCCGAACTTTCGTTGCGGACGCCGGAGCTCGCCGCGCGCGGCATCTTTGTCAAGAACTACATCGCGCAGAGCCAGGAATTCACGCTGTGCGCGGTCGCGCTCGCCTATCCGGTCATCATGCTGCTGCGGGAAAAGCGGATTGCGTTGGCCGTACTGCTCACCGCCATCGCCTTCGGTTTGTTTGTCAACATGGCGTTCCTGGTGGTGTCGCGCACGGCGTTGGTGACGGTGCCGATCATGTTTGCGGTGTTTGCGCTGTTGCATTTGAGGTGGCGCAGCATCGTCATCATCCTGTGCGTGGCGGCCGCCTTCGCTGCCGTGGCCTGGCAGACATCGCCAGCATTGCGCCAAACCGCGGAGACGTTTGGCCGGGATTATCGGCTCTACAAGGAGCAAAACATACCGACATCGATCGGGCTGCGGCTCGAGTTCTGGCGGAAGTCTCTTGGCTTCTTCGCCGAGGCACCGCTGATCGGTCACGGCACCGGCGCAACGCGCGGCCTGTTCGAGCGCGTCGCCACGCCCGGTTCCTACCAGGCCAGCAGCGAGGTGATCGGAAACCCGCATAACCAGACGCTCAACGTCGCGGTGCAATGGGGCCTTTTCGGTGTCGTCATATTGTACGCGATGTGGATCCTGCACCTGCTCCTGTTCCGAGGCGACGGGTTCGCCAACTGGATCGGCCTTTTGGTCGTGGTGCAGAATATCTTCACGTCGCTCTTCAATTCCCACATCTTCGATTTTCATGAAGGCTGGATGTATGTGCTGGGGGTCGGGGTAGCCGGAGGCATGGTCCTGCGCGCCAGGTCCGGCGCCGCGCAAGGGTCCGCAACGGCCCCGCCATGATTGCTGGCATGCGCGCCGGAGATAAGATATCAGCGGACATGGGACGCCCAGCGAATCCCCATCGTTTCCGCGGCCGGCCACAGGAATGACGCCTCTTTCGCAACTGACCCGTCGCAACTACCTGATTGCAGCGCATGATGCGCTGGCGACGGCGGTTGCGCTGCTCGCCAGCTTCTACCTGCGTTTCGACGGGGGTGAAGCCTTCTATGCGCGCCTGCCGCCGGTGTTGCGCATTCTGCCGTTCTTCGTCGCCTTCAGCGTCGTGATCTGTTACGTCTTCAAGCTGACGACGACGAAATGGCGCTTCATTTCGCTGCCCGATGCGTTGAACATCCTGCGTGTGGCGACGGTTCTGGCGGTCGCGCTCGTCGTGCTGGACTATGCCTTCATTTTCGGTGCGTCGAACGGCAAGGCGCCGGTACTGTTCGGCCGTATCACCATCATTCTCTACTGGTTTCTGCAGGTGTTCACGCTGAGCGCGCTCCGCTTCGGCTATCGCTATTTCCGTTACACCCGCGTTCGCCGCCACGCCCAGACCGAAGGCGCGTCGGCGACGTTGTTGATCGGCCGCGCCGCCGATGCGGAGGTGCTGCTGCGCGCGATCGAGAGCGGTGCGGTCAAGCAGCTTTGGCCGGTCGGCGTATTGTCGCCGTCGGCGGCGGACCGCGGGCAGTCGATACGCAACGTGCCGGTGCTCGGCGGGATCGACGACGTCGAAGATGTGGTCCGCGATTATGCCGGACGGGGAAAGCCGATTTCGCGGGTCGTCATGACGCCGTCGGCGTTCGAGCCGGAGGCCCATCCCGAGGCGGTCCTGATGCGGGCCA
>NZ_JAAVLW010000015.1 GCF_013114835.1 Bradyrhizobium archetypum
CGATGGCGCGCCGGCTGCAGGCCGCCCGGCAGCAGAAGATGCTCACCGAGCGCGCCGAAGAGCTCACCACGAAAGCCAAATTCGCGCTCGGCGAAGGCCGCGAGGATCTCGCTGAAGCGGCGCTGTCGCGCCAGGTCGATTTCGAGGCGGAGGCCAAGAAGCTCGACGCGGTCCAGCAACAGGCGCGCGAAGAGGAGCAGCGGCTGGATGACGGCCTCGCCGCGCTCAGCGCCCGCAAGCGCCAGATGGAAGATGCGCTGCAAGCCTACCTGATCTCCCGGCGCGAGGCGGCGCTCGGAGGTGACGGTCCGACCCGCCCGGATCGCTCGGTCGAAAAGAGGGTCGACGCGGCCGAGCAGGCTTTTGATCGCGCCATGGCCGGAGCTGGTGGAATAGGCTTCACCCGCGCCGACGGGGACACGATCAATCGCGTCGCGGAAATTGACAGCATGCAGAGAAGCGCCACCATCGCCGAGCGGCTGGCGGCGCTCAAGGCTCAGCAGGCCGCCTGATGATTCACAAGCCGACAGACTGGCACCGGCTGGACGAAGGCGCGGCGGTCCGAACGGCCCGAACCGCCGCCGCGGTCGCCACGGGAACCGCCAAGGTGGCGCGCCGTGGCGGGCAGGCCGTGATCGGCCTAGTTTGTTACTTCTTCGTGGCGATCTGGGGCTTTGCCGCAATCGCCAGCGGCCTTGCCGGAAGTCTGCCGAGCCTCATTGGCATCGGCGCGATGGCAGCCTTCATGTACTGGCTCGGCCGCCGGGCATTCGCGAAGACACGCGCGACGTCGGGTTGACGGAGCGGGCCAACTGCGGCCGCGCCGGCTTGTTGGCATTTCGCGGATCATCCGCCCGCGAGGCGACGGTGATAACGAGCCCGGCCCGCCGGGGAGAGCACGATATAAGCCGTAAAACCATTGCGCAGGGAATGTCGGATGCCTCCGCTGAACCTGTATGCTCGTGTGCGCCTTTTTGCACACTTTTGCACACGAGACCGCGGGTGCAGCGTGCACCCGGCATTCCCTGAAGCTTCTGACTGGAGGGCAAGGAAATTCGATAGCAAGTCTCGGGCAGATCGGGCCACGAGATCGTGAAGTCGCGTCATGCCTCAGCCACTCCACGCAAGACAGCATCCTTATATGACCCTCATCTGCTAAATAGAATGCCGTCAATCAAAAACAGGCGGCGCGAGACCGCTGGACGTGGAGGAGGCTTTGTCCGTTCGTTACTACGATTGGATCGCCCATTTCGGCCGCCGCACGCCGGACAAGATCGCGGCCATCGATCTCGCGACCGACCGCCGGCAGTCCTACGGCCAGTTCGACACGCGGATCTCGCGGCTTGCCACCCATCTGCGCGAGGCGCTCGGCGTCAAGCGCGGCGACCGCGTCGCGGTGCTGGCGCTCAACACGACCGATACGTTGGAAGTGCAGTTCGCCTGCGGCCGGCTCGGCGCAGTGTTCCTGCCGCTGAATACGCGGCTGACGGTTCCCGAATTGCAGTTCATCGTCGGCGACGCTTCGCCGAGCGTGATGATCCATGACTCCGATCTCGCTGAGATCGCGCTGACGGTTGCAAAGCTCTGCAACGTTTCGTGGACACTGCTGCTCGGCGCCGGCGGCAGCTATGAGGCGGCGATCGCAGCCTCCAAGCCACTCGAGACGTTTGAGCTCGTCACCCACGACGACATCTCGACCATCATGTACACCTCGGGCACGACAGGCCTGCCCAAGGGCGCGATCATCACCCACGGCATGACGTTCTGGAATTGCGTCAACCTCGGCGGTCCAGCCTATGTATCGCCGTCGACGGTGCTGCTTACGGTGCTGCCGCTGTTCCACACCGGCGGGCTGAATTGCTACACCAATCCCGTGCTGCATGCCGGCGGCACCGTGCTGATCATGCGCGCATTCGATCCGGGCCTTGCGCTGCAACTGATCAGCGATCCTGCCTATTGCATTACGCACTTCTTCGGGGTGCCGGCGATCTACCAGTTCATGGCGCAGCATCCTTCATTCGCGACGGCCGATTTCAGTCGCCTCGCGATCGGCGGCGTCGGCGGCGCGCCGATGCCGGTGCCGCTCTTGAAAATGTGGGAAGAACGCGGCGTCGCCCTCCAGCAGGGCTATGGCATGACCGAAACGTCGCCGGCCGTGCTGGCGCTCGACCGCGAGGACGCCGCGCGCAAGGCCGGCTCCTCCGGCAAGCCGGTGTTGCATACGGAAGTGCGGATCGTCCGCCCCGATGGCACCGACGCCGATGTCGGCGAGCTCGGCGAACTCTGGGTCAAAGGGCCGAACGTCACGCCGGGCTACTGGAACAGGCCGGACGCCAACAAGTCATCCTTCACTGACGGCTGGCTGCACACCGGCGACGCTACGCGGGTCGATGAAGAGGGCTTCTACTATATCGTCGATCGCTGGAAGGACATGTACATTTCCGGCGGCGAGAACGTCTATCCGGCCGAGGTCGAAAGCGTGCTGCATCAGCTCACCGCGATTGCGGAGGCCGCCGTTATCGGCATTCCCGACGAGCAGTGGGGCGAGGTCGGCATGGCAATCGTTGCCATCAAACCTGGCCACACGCTGACACCCGCCGAAATTCACGCCCATTGCGCGGCCAATCTGGCGCGGTTCAAATGTCCGCGGCTGATCGAGTTCGTCGACGCGCTGCCGCGCAATGCGACGGGGAAGATTCACAAGCCGACACTGCGACGGCAGTTCAACGCGCCGAAAGCGACGGATAAGCTGGCATCGTGACAGTTGCAGGTAAGCAAAGCCGTTGTCATGCCCCGCGAAGGCGGGCATCCAGTAAACACCGGCTGCGGCAATTGAATCGAGGGGCGCGGCGTACTGGATCGTCCGCCTTCGCGGACGATGACAGTTGAGTGGGGCCGAGGGATCGGAGAGAGCTACCCCGGCAGGAACAGCGCGAAT
This sequence comes from Bradyrhizobium archetypum, assembly GCF_013114835.1. Taxonomy (GTDB): domain Bacteria; phylum Pseudomonadota; class Alphaproteobacteria; order Rhizobiales; family Xanthobacteraceae; genus Bradyrhizobium; species Bradyrhizobium archetypum. Next base: position 2,939 of record NZ_JAAVLW010000015.1, read on the forward strand.
GGTTCATCCGTCGTTCGCCGCAGATGCTGGCGGTACTGCGCGTAGTTGGGATCGTCGGCCGAGACGCGGCCGAATGTCGGGTTCGCCACCATCTTGATCGGCAGATAGGCGATTGGCGCTGCGATCGGCGTCAGCATCGAGCCGCGGCCGGCGAGCAGGGTCGTGATAATGCCGTACATCTCGCCCGAGATCGCCAGCCGCGCCACTGTGATCAGGCGATGCTGACCGTGCCGGTTGGTGACGAGATAGATGTGGCCTGATTGATTCGGCACCGCCACTTCACCGAACTGGGTGAAGGCTGCGTCCTGCCGCTCGCTCTCATGAAACACCAGTGAAGAGGCCGCATTGTCCCAGGTTATTTCCGTGCGGTAGGCAAAGATCGCGTCCCTGTCGCCGAACGACGGTCGCACGGTGACGTAGGTTCCCTCGATCCAGGCCACCGCGCGGCGCGAATAGGCGCCAAGGCCATCGGGCGCCACCTCGCCGTTGATGGCGATCGCCGGCGCCGGCACCGCCTCCGGCGCCTTGCGCAAGGAGACGCCGAGCGCCTGTTCGAGGCGGACGGTGGTGGCGAGGGTGAACGGGCGGCGCCCGCCCAGCACCTTTTCGAGCGTCGAAAGGCTGAGCTTGGCCTGTTCGGCCAGCGCCTGCCGCGAGATGCGGCGACGCGCAATTTCCTCACGAATCTTGTCGGCCACCTGCCGGCTTTGCTCGGCGGAAAGCTGCTTGTCCGGCGCTTGCATCGTCACCCCTGCCTAAACCGCGCCAGTCTAGCAGACGCACAATCCATCACAAACCCGCACAAAGCCGTCTCCGCCTTGGCGACGCCCGGTGGCGGGCGACTGAACAATGCCGATCATTCCGCTCGCGCCAAATCGCTGAATTCCACACGCTTCCCACACGGCGAAATCGCCGTTCGGGAGAGAACGACATGACGACATGCGACGAAATTGAGGCTGACAAACGCAGCGAACAGCCCAGCCTGATCCGGCTCGTGCTGTTCTTTGTGATGCAAGGCGCTGCCGTGATCCTGGTCGGGTTTGCGGCATTATTTTTGAGTTTTGAGCCGGTCTGGTCGGCGGAACGCCTGCAATCCAATTTCCTCAAGCCCGGCGATGCGCGTGCCGGCTCGCTGCTCCTCAAGATCGACGAGGGCTATGCCGATGCGTCACGGCTCGGCGCCGATGTCGATCTCACCGTATCCGGCCCCACGGTTCGCGCGCGCGTCACCCAGATTTTCCGCAATCCATCGAAAGATTGGGTCGAGGCGGTCTACGTGTATCCCCTGCCCGCGGGCGGCGCAGTTGATTCGCTGAAAATGGTGATCGGCGATCGCGTCGTGGTTGGCGACATCAAGGAACGGCAGCAGGCGAAGGCGATCTACGAACAGGCGAAACAGAGCGGGCAGAAGGCGGCGCTGACCGAACAGGAACGGCCGAACATTTTCACCAACTCCGTCGCCAATATCGGTCCCGGCGAAACCGTGCTGGTGCAGATCGAATATCAGGAGCCGGTTCAGCAATCCGGCAACGCATTTTCGCTGCGCGTGCCGATGGTGGTCGCCCCGCGCTATAATCCGGCGCCTGTCGTGCAGAGCGTCGACTTCCGGCCGGGCAGCGGTTGGGGTGCAATCAAATCCGATCCTGTGCCGGATCGCGACCGCATCTCGCCCGAGGTGCTTGATCCCGCGATCAATGCGACAGTCAATCCGACGCGCGTCACCGTGCGGCTGCAAGCCGGTTTCCCGCTTGGCGAGGTCAAGAGCCACCATCACGCGATCAAGACCGAAAAGCCCGATGCCAATACGGACATCATCACGCTTGCCGAAGGCCCGGTGCCGGCCGACCGCGATTTCGAGCTGACCTGGAAGCCGGCAGCCGAAATGGCACCGTCGGTTGGGCTGTTCCGCGAGCGTGTCGGCGACAGCGACTACCTGCTCGCCTTCGTCACGCCGCCCTCAGTCGAGCAGGCGCAGCAGAAACCGCTGCCGCGCGAGGTGATCTTTGTGATCGACAATTCCGGCTCGATGGGCGGCGTTTCGATCATCCAGGCCAAGGCGAGCCTCACTTACGCCCTCGGCCGACTACAGCCGAACGACCGTTTCAACGTGATTCGGTTCGACGACACCATGGACGTGCTGTTCCCATCAGCCGTGCCGGCCGACCGCGCTCATATTGGTCGGGCAACTTCCTTTGTCGGTGCGCTGCAGGCCAATGGCGGCACAGAAATGGTGCCGGCGATGCGCGCGGCGCTGTTCGACAAGGCCGGCGATGCCAACTACGTCCGGCAGGTCGTGTTCCTGACCGACGGCGCGATCGGCAACGAGCAGCAATTGTTCGAAACCATCAACGCGCTGCGTGGCCGCTCGCGCATCTTCATGGTCGGCATCGGCTCTGCTCCAAACACCTACCTGATGACGCGCGCCGCCGAACTCGGCCGCGGCACCTTCACCCATATCGGGTCGGTCGAACAGGTCGAGGAGCGCATGCGCAGCCTGTTTGCCAAGCTGGAGAATCCTGCGGTGACCAATCTGGCCGCCAAATTCTCCGACGCCAGTGCCGACATGACGCCGGCCGCACTCCCCGACATCTATCGCGACGAGCCGCTGGTTCTGGCGGCCAAGCTCGACAAGCTTACTGGCTCGGTCGAGATCAAAGGCCGCGCTGGCGACCGCCCCTGGATCGTCACCTTGCCGCTGACGAGTGCCGCCGAAGGCAAAGGCCTCTCCAAGCTCTGGGCGCGGCGCAAGATCGCGGATGCGGAGGTTGCGCGCACCACGCGGCAGGCAACCCCGGAGGAAGCCGACAAAACCATCCTCGCATTGGCGCTGGAGCATCAGCTCGTCACCCGGCTGACCAGCCTGGTGGCAGTTGACAAGACACCGAGCCGTCCTGAAGGAGAGCCGCTCAAATTTTCGGAACTGCCGATCAATCTGCCGGCCGGCTGGGACATCGAAAAGCTGTTCGGCGAGCGCCCGCGCGTTCCGGCAACGCCGACCGAACGGCACGCGGATACGGATGAGGCGCGACTTCAGGTCGCGGCGCTGAAACGCGTACAGCCTATCGCTACGCAAGCGCCCAACGCGATCGCGCTGCCGAAGACGGCCACCGACGCCGAATTGAAGATGATTGCGGGTGTGATCCTGCTCACGGTCGGCCTGATCCTGCTCGTGTTCAATCGGCGTCAGTTCAATCGACGTCAGATGTCATTGCGCTGACGTCGGCCGAAAGGAGGAGGGACCCCCGACCTCCTCCTTCCAGAGCGCGCGCGGCTCCCACCCGTCCCCAAAGGCCGCGCGCGCCGTTTTTTCCCACCCGGCGTCGTTGCGAAGAGCGAAGCGACGAAGCAATCCATCCCTCCGCACATGCGGCCGCAATGGATTGCTTCGCTTCGCTCGCAATGACGGAGGAGCAAGCTGAAATGCCCCGCTTCGTCCTCCCTCTCCTCCTCGCCCTCATTGGCCTGATCCTGTTCAGCCAAGGCACCTACATCCACGCCAAAGCGCTGCTCGCACAGGTCCTGCTCGAACGCGCCTTTGAGCAAACCATCGCAACCGGGCGCGAGAACAAGCCGTGGTCGTGGGCGGACACATGGCCGGTGGCCCGCATCGAAGTGAAGCGGCTTCGTGCCCGCGCTATCGTGCTTGCGGGCAGCAGCGGCCAGGCGCTCGCCTTCGGCCCGGGGCATGTCGAACGGACGGCCAATGCCAGCGAGCGCGGCGTCGCCGTCTATTCGGCGCATCGTGATACGCATTTTGGATTTCTGAAGAACGTCGCGATCGGTGATGAGATCGAGGTAACGCGCAGCGACGGCAAACACTTCCGTTACCGGGTGGATGCCACTTCCGTCGTGCGTTTCGATGCATCCGGCATCGATCCATTCGCGGATGGATATCAACTGGTGTTGTCGACCTGCTGGCCATTTGACGCGCTGACGTCGGGACCGGAACGCTATCTCGTTCACGCCACCATGATTAGGCCTGATCCGGGGCCGCGCTAAAATTCTCCGCCAGCCGGGAAATCGTGCGCGGCGCGAATGGCGCTCATCGCCCAACGCGTGTTGCCACCCCCATCAAGTCTCAATAAAAAGGGCGCAATCAAAAGAAAGACATGTCGCGACGAGGATTCTCGATCGCCATGGCAAGTAGATAACAGAGTTAGGGACATCCATGGACGCTCAGGCAAGCACCGCATCGCACATGGTCGAAAAATGGTCGCCCTCGCCTGACGCCAGCGAAATCGTCAAAAGCATCCATGCGATGCTGCACCCGCGCAATATCGTGCTGGTCGGCGCGACCGACAAGCCCGGCAACTATGCCGAGCGCATCTGGAACAATCTGATCAAGTATAAGTACGAAGGCGGACTGTTTCCGGTCAACGCCAAGCGCGAAACGATCTGGGGCGTGCCCTGCTACAAGGATTTTGCCAGCCTGCCCGAAAAGCCCGATCACGTGCTGGTGCTGGTACCGGCGCGCTTCGCGGTTCAGGTGATCCGCGATGCCGCGGCGGCCGGCGCGCGCTCCGCCACCATCGTCACCTCGGGCTTCAGCGAGTTGCAGGACGAGGAAAGCCAGCGGCTGGCGGTCGAACTGAAGCAGGCCGTGAAGGAGACCGGCCTTGCCGTCACCGGCCCGAACTGCCTCGGCAATTTAAGCGCGGGCGAAAAGCTGTTCACCAATATCGACGACCGCATCGTCACCATGGAAGCCGGTCCGGTCGCAATCGTAGGGCAATCCGGCGCGATCGTGATGGCGATCCGCCAGACGCTCGAGGACCGCGGGGTCGGCGTCGGCTACATGGTGACGACCGGCAATGAGACCGGCCTCGAGACGCCTGATCTGATGACCTATTTCGCGGCCGATCCCTCGATCCGTGTCATCGTGGTCTATCTTGAGGGCGTCCGGAACACGAAAGTGTTCCGCGAGGCCTGCAAGGCCGCGCGCACCGCCGGCAAGCCGGTCATCGCGCTGAAGCTCGGCGCCTCCGAGGGCGGCCGCGCCGCCGCGATGGCGCATACCGGCGCGCTCGCCGGCTCGATCGAAACCTTTGATGCGATCTCGACCCGCGAAGGCGTGATCCGCGTCCGCGGATTGGACGAGCTGATCGAGACCACCGAATGTTTCGTCCATGCCGATCCGCCGAAGGGCAACCGGCTCGCCGCGGTATCGCTCTCCGGCGGCAAGCGTGGCCTCTTGATCGATGCATTCTATTCGGCCGGCCTGAACTTTGCCCCGCTCAGTCCGAATGCGACGGCGCAATTGGCCCAGATGCTCGGTCCCGGCAGCATCGTCGGCAATCCGCTCGATGCAGGGTTTGCCGCCGTGGTCGACCCTTCCGTCTATATCAAGTCGATCAAGATCATGATCGACGATCCCGACACAGACATCGTGATCATCGACGCCGAACTGCCGAAGGCGCCGCACGAAGTGCGCGAGCGCAACCTGCGCCTCGTCAACGAGATGGCGGGCGCCGCCAACAAGCCCGTGGTCTACATCAGCGCGATGTCGATCGGATTTACCGAATTCACCAAGGCCCTGCGCACATCGCTGCCGAACGTTGCAGTCATGCAGGGCCTCGATCGCGCCGTCGGGGCGATCAAATCGCTGATCGAATATGCATCCCTGCGCAAGGAAGTGCCCGATATCGTGTCCAGCTCGAAGGCCTCGGCGCGGGCGATGTTGGAGAAGACGCTCAAGGCGGCCAACGGTGCGGCCGCGCTCGATGAGGTCGCCTCGAAGAAACTGCTCAAGGCCTACGGCATTCCCGTCTCCAAGGAAGAGATCGCGCAGACCGCGGCGGAGGCGGTGAAGATCGCCAAGAAGATCGGCTTTCCCGTCGTGGCAAAAGTCGTCAGTGCCGACATCCTGCACAAATCGGATATCGGTGGCGTCGTGCTGAACCTCAACAGCGCGGCTGAGGTGAAGAAGGCGTTCAACGACATCACGGCGCGCGTGAAGAAGATCAAGGGCAAGCCGAAGCTCGAAGGCATCCTGATTGCGCAGCAAGTCAAGGCCGATCTCGAACTCGTGGTTGGTGCCTCGCTTGACGCCGAGATGGGGCCGGTGGTGCTGTTCGGCACCGGTGGCGTCGATATCGAATTGATGAAGGACGTCGCGCTCGCCGGCGCGCCGCTGGACGAGGCCGAGGCAAAACAGTTGATCGCCAAGACCAAGGCCGGTGTGAAGATGAAGGGCTATCGCGGCAAGCCGGCGCTGCACGAGCCCTCCGCCGTGAAGGCGCTGGTCGGGCTCTCCAACCTGATGGCGGATGCCGATGGCCGCATCGCCTCGATCGACGTCAACCCTTTCCTGATCAACAGCAAAGTCGGCGTCGCCGTTGATGGCCTGATCGTGCTGAATAATGCTGCGGCGAACAAGGCGGCGGGGCATTAGGCTCACTCGTCATGCGCGGGCTTGACCCGCGCATTCCATCTAAAATGAATCTCTTTGAGAAGATGGATTGCCGGTCAACCCGGCAATGACGGGTTGGATATTACAACCCCACGCCCCACTTCTGCGCCGTCTGCAAGATCCAGTCGCGATACAGCGTCAACGGCGTGACGCCGGTCATGCCGCCGCAACCGGCGCTGCCGTTCGGCCCGGTCGACCAGCTCACCAGGCCTATGATCACCGGGCCATTTTGCTTGTCCTCGAACACCGGCGCGCCGGAATCGCCGGTGCACGCGCCGAGCCCCTCGCGCGTGCCCTGACTGACCGGATCGACGAGGCGGATCTGCAGCGTCCCCGGCTTGCCGGTTGCGACCAGGCCGGCAACGCGGACGATACCGCCGCTCTTGCCGTCGCCTCGCACGGTCACGCCGATGCCAGCGATCGTGAAGCGGCTGCCGACATTGATCGGGATTTCGGGCAATCCGAGCGCGGCCGGCATTTTTCCTTTGGGCGATGCGGCCAATCGCAACAGCGCGACGTCTGCGGTCGCCCGGTGCCCCGACATCGCCTGCATATTGAAGCCTGGATGAATAGCGACCGCCTTGACGTCCTGCAGCGACGGCTGCCGGTCGGCGCCATATTCGACGATCTTGTAGTCCGCGCCCGGCTGCACGCAATGCGCCGCTGTCAACACCAGTCTCGGCGCGATCAGCGCGCCAGTGCAGAAATTGCCGCGCGAACCGACGATGGTGATGACCGAGCGCGCCACGCCGTCCGTCGATGGCGCGCCACCGCCGACGATCGCATGCGCGGGAACGGACAGCAGCAGCGCAAGGCCGGCGATCGCACGACGCAGGATTTTCATCGGCGCAGCAATAGCCTGCGGCGCGCATGTCGCCAAGCGCCGTATCGGGCTGGCTCTATGGGGCATTCCGTGTTAGCCGCTCGAAAGACGTTTCTATCAGGCAAGGGAACAATGATCGAGGCAGTGATCTGGGATTTCGGCGGGGTGCTGACCACCTCGCCGTTCGAGGCCTTTACGCGATTCGAGACCGAGCGCGGGCTGCCCACCGACATCATCCGGCGCACCAACGCCGCCAATCACCTGGAGAACGCCTGGGCCAAGTTCGAGCGCGCCGAAGTCGACATCGAGGCCTTCGACGAGTTGTTTGCGGCGGAATCGCTGGCGCTGGGTGCGGCAGTTCGCGGCAAGGACGTGCTGCCGCTATTGTCCGGCGACCTGCGGCCCGAAATGGTCGAGGCACTCAAGCGCGTCAAGGCAAAGTTCAAGACCGGCTGCATCACCAATAATCTTCCAGCCAACGCCATCGGCAGCCAGAGCGGCCGCACGCTTTATGTCGCTGAAGTGATGGCGCTGTTCGACCACGTCATCGAGTCCGCGAAGATCGGCCTTCGGAAGCCCGACCCACGCATCTACCGGATGATGGCCGAGACGCTGCAGGTCGAGCCCAAGAACTGCGTCTATCTCGACGACCTCGGCATCAATTTGAAGCCGGCGCGTGAGATGGGCATGACCACGATCAAGGTGGTCGGTGCGGCGCAGGCGATCGCCGAGCTTGAGGCGGCGACCGGGCTGGCATTGCGCTAGGCGGAAAATACCGCAATTCGCGCTCACGCCATGACCAAACGGCGCTTGTTCTTTGCCGGGAACGCAGGCAGAACACTCCGAAATCTAGCGAATTCGGAGTTGAAACCCCGTGGCTGACATCGGGCCTTCGGCCTCCATCGAGGCAGTGGAAAGCGGTCTTGCGGCGCAAGGCTATATTGCGAGCCGCCAGATCGCCACCGCGGTCTATCTGGCACAGCAGATCGAAAAGCCCATTCTGGTCGAGGGCCCCGCGGGCGTCGGCAAGACGGAACTCGCAAAAGCGATCGCCGCCTGGCGCGGCATGAAGATGATCCGCCTGCAATGCTATGAGGGGCTCGATGAGGCCAAGGCGCTCTACGAGTGGAAATATGCCAAGCAGCTTCTCTATACGCAGATTTTGAAGGACAAGCTCGGCGAGGTGCTTGGCGGCGCGCCAACGCTGGAAGCGGCGCTGAACCAGCTTCACGATTTCGGCGACGTGTTCTTCTCCAAGGAATTCGTCGAGCCGCGGCCGCTGTTGCAGGCGCTGGAGCAGCCGGCCGGCTGCGTGCTGCTGGTCGACGAAATCGACAAGTCGGACGCCGAGTTCGAATCCCTGCTGCTGGAAATTCTCAGCGATTTCCAGGTTACGATTCCGGAACTCGGAACCGTGGTCGCGGTTTCGCCGCCGACCGTGATCCTGACCTCGAACAGCGAGCGCGATCTCGGCGATGCCCTCAAGCGCCGTTGCCTGCATCTGCATATCGGCTTCCCCGAGCAGAAGCTGGAAGAGCGGATCGTCGAAAGCCGCGTGCCCGGGATTTCGCAGACGCTGCGCCGGCAGATGGTGGGCTTCATCAACGAAGTCCGCACGCTCGATCTGAAGAAACTGCCGTCGGTCAGCGAGACGATCGACTGGGCGCGCGTATTGGTGCTGCTGCAGGCCCCCGAACTCGGCCATGGGGTGGTCAAGGACACGCTGAACGTTCTCCTGAAATATGAGGCGGATATCGAGGCCACCATGCCCCAGGTCTCCACCTTCATCGCCAAAGCCTCGCGTCAAGGCGTCTTCGGGTGACGAATGAGAGAGAACCTGCATCGCTTCTTTCGTGCGGCGCGGGGCGCAGGCGTGCGGCTCTCGCCGGCCGAAAGCATCGATGCGATGCGGGCGGTCTCGAAGGTCGGCTTTACCGACCGCGCGATCCTGCGTGACACGTTTCTGCTGACGCTCGCCAAGACGCAGGACGAGAAGAAGGCGCTCGGCGACTGCTTCGATCTGTTCTTCGATCAGCCGGAGCCGGAATCGCCGCCCGACGGCGGCAAGGCGGGCGAGCACGATCGTTCGGGATCCAATTCGGCCTCCGATTCACCTGGTGACGGGGGTGGCAGCGACGCGCAGGCCGAAGGGCTCGGCCAGCTTGCCCAGATGCTGCTGGCGCAGGACCGCAACGCGATTTCGGCGGCTATTGCCAACGCGGCGAGCGCAGCCACGTTGTCGGATATTCGCTACTTCACGCAGCGCGGCATCTTCTCCGGCCGGATCCTCGACCAGATGGGCATCCAGCGCCTGCGCGACGATCTCGACAATCTCGCCGCCACCAACCCGGCGCTGGCCGAGCGGTTGACCAATGCGCTGGACGGACTGCGCGGCACCGTGCGCGACACCGTCTCGCAGGCGCTGATGCTGTACGGGCGCGAGGAAGCGGAAAACCTGCGCAACGAAATTTTGCGCAATGCGCCGCTGTCGCGGATCGAGCCGCGGCAGGTCGAGCAAATGCGCCATCTGATACGCCAGATCGCCCGCCGCCTGCGCGAGCGCTACTCCAAGCCGCGCAAGCGCCAGCGCCGCGGCCATCTCGACGTGCGCCGTACCCTCCGGCGCAACGCTGCCTGGGGCGGCGTGCCGTTTCTCACCGCCTGGAAACGGCGGCACCGCGACAAGCCGAAGATTGTCGCGCTCTGCGACGTCTCCGGTTCGGTGGCGCGGGTTTCGGATTTCTTCCTGCTGTTGATTCACAGCCTGCATGAGGTCGTCGACGACGTCCGCTCGTTCGCCTTTTCGGGGCAGCTGATCGAGGTCAGCGACATCCTGGAATCGAAATCGCCGGAACGGGCAATGGCCGAGATCATGTCCAAGGTCGGCTTCGGCTCGTCCGACTACGGCAGCTCGCTCGCGGATTTCGAGGCTGAATGGATGAGCACGATCACGCCGCAGACCACCGTGATCGTGCTTGGCGATGCCCGCAGCAACAACCTCGATCCGCGCGCCGACATCCTTCGCCGCATCGCCGAGCGGTCGAAGCGGCTGGTCTGGCTCAATCCCGAGGGCCGCATGGCCTGGGGCTGGGGCGATTCGGAAATGCCACGCTATTCGACTTTCTGTACCGTGGTCCGCCAATGCGCCACCGCCAAGCAGCTGGAGCGCGCAGTGTCGGACATCGTGGCGAGCTATCAGTAGCCGCCTTCACGCATCGATTGCTTCCTTGATGCGCTTGCGCGTCAGCTGCAAATTCCGCAGCCGCTTTCCCGTGGCATTGGCAATCGCGTTGGAAATCGAGGCTGCCGCCGGCCCCTGCCCGGTTTCGCCGCTGCCAAGAAACGGCTGCCCCGGCCGGTTGATGATGTGAACCTCGATGCTGTCAGGCACAGCATTGAAACGCAGGATCGGATAGGTCTGCCAGTCGATGCTGGTGATCCTGGTGTCGTCGAACGTCACGCTCTCATACAGCGTCCAGCTCATCGACTGCACGATCGCGCCCTCGATCTGGTTGACCAACCCGTCCGGATTGACCACCTGGCCGCTGTCGACCGCTGCCACCGCGCGCACCAGACGCGGGCGGCCGGTCTCACGATTGACCTCGACTTCGGACGCAATAGCGCAATACGCCGCCAGGTTCTTGTAGCGCGCAAAGGCAAAGCCATAGCCACGATCCTGCGCCGACTTTTGGTCGGCTTTCCACCCGAAGGCTTGCGCGGCCCTTTCGATAACGTCGCGGCCGCGCCGATCGTCGAGATGCCTCAACCTGAATTCGACCGGATCGGCGCCGGCGAGTGCAGCCAGCTCATCCATAAAGCTCTCGATCGAGAACACATTGTGGTAGGCGCCGAGCGCCCGCATCGCCGAAATCCGCACCGGCATTGCGGGGATGAAGTGATGCACCACGCGCGCATTGGCAAAACTGTAGAATGGGATCGCGTTGCGGTCACCGCCGCCTTCCGGCAGCGGCAACGGTTTCGGAGCCGGCACGGCAAAAGGTTGCGTCATGTGCTGCGCGGCCAGCAGCGATCCGGCGCCGCCCGGCCGCATCGAATGCGTATTGCTCCAGACATCGAAATTCCAATCGACAATCCTGCCGTTGCCGTCGAGCGAGGCCTTGAGTTTCGTCACCATCGCCGGGCCGAACGGCTCCCAGGCATGCTCCTGCTCGCGCGTCCATTGTACGCGGACCGGGCGGCCGGGTAGTGCACGGGCAATCAGCGCGGCGTCGGCTGCAGCATCGTCGGCGCCGTTATGGCCGTAGCAGCCCGAGCCTTCGACATGGATCAGGCGAACGCTGGCCGGCGGCAAGCGCAGCATTTCGGCGATCCCCTGACGATCGGGATAGACGCCTTGTGTATGCGTCCACACCGTCATCTCGCCGTCGATGAACTGTGCGACCGCGCAGGACGGCCCGATCGATCCATGCGCCTGATAGGGCCGCGTGTAGATCGCCTCGATGGTCTTGACGCCGGTGGCCGCCGGATCGCCGCGCTCAAAGATAGTCGTGTTCTGCGACGGCAAGCCGGTCAGAACGTTGGGTAGATCATCCTGCTTCGGCAGGCTCGCCGTCTCCTTCCACTTCGCGGCCGCGGCAAGCGCGTTCATCGCCTTGATCGACTGGATTTCCTTTTCCGCGACCACAGCCAGGAAATTGCTGTCCCGCACCACCTTGACAACGCCGGGCATTTTCTCGACAGCGGCGGCGTCGCATTCGGTCAATTGCGCGCCGTAACTTGGCGGCCGTACGACACGGGCATGCACCATCCCCGGCAGCCGCATGTCCTGGACATAGGCCGCGCCGCCGGTCACCTTTGCGGGGATGTCGACGCGGGGTACCGGCTGGCCCACCAGCTTGAATGTCGCAGGGTCTTTCAGTTTGGAACTCGGCTGGGCCTGGACGTGCAACATGTCGGCCGCGACAAGTTCGCCATAGGACAGGCGCTTGCCGTCGGGCGCAATGACCGCACCATTTTCGGTCCGCAGATCAGCCTCGGGCTGATCGAGCCGCCGCGCCGCCTCCGCGATCAAGAGCGCACGGACCTGTGCCGCCGCGTTCTGGATCGCAGTGCCGCTGTCCTTCATGGAGTTGCTGCCTGCCGTGTAGCCCTCGTTGGCGGTCAAGCGGGTGTCGGCCGTCGTTACCTTAAGAGACTCAAATGCAACGTCGAGTTCCTCGGCCGCGATCTGTTGAAACGCGGTCTTGAAGCCCTGGCCGAGCTCGGCCTTGCCGGTGAACACCTCGATGGCGCCATTGGCATCGATCCGGATCCAGGCATCGAGATATGGCGAAGTTTTCAAGCTGCCGGGCGGGTTCGGTGCGGCGGTCGCGGGCGCGTCGTGTTGCTGTGCCAAGGCGCTGCTGAGCGAGAAGCTGACGATCAGCGCGCCGCTGCCTGCAAGCACGCGGCGGCGATCAAGCATCATGGGACCGTTCATCGTGCGCTCCCCTTGGCTGTCGTTGACGCATCGGCCGTATCCATCAACCGCGCCGCCCGGTGTACCGCGCGCAAAATCCGCATGTGGGTGCCGCATCGGCACAGATGCGGCTCGAGTTCGGCGCGAATTTGCTCGTCGGTCGGTTTCGAATTTTTCTGCAGCAAGGCCTGCGCCCGCATCATCATTCCTGGAATGCAATAGCCGCATTGCGCCGCCTGCTCTTCCATGAACGCGCGCTGGATCGGCGCGGGCTCGGCGATCGTGCCGAGACCTTCCAGTGTCGTCACCTGCTTGCCTTCGAGCAGCACCATCGGCGTTACGCAGGACAGCACGGCCTGGCCGTCGACGATCACCGTGCACGAGCCGCATTGGCCCAATCCGCAGCCGAATTTGGCGGCGTTAAGCTTGAGGTCGTCGCGAAGCACGTAGAGCAGCGGCGTATCCGCCTCGGCATCGACCTGGTGCTCGCGGCCGTTGACCTTCAATGTCATCATGGCTTTTCTCGCTGCTGAGGATCGGCCGGCGCGTTGCGCGGCCCGGGCGATGTCTGAAGAAATACGGCCTGCGTGCGTCGGGCGTCGGCGATGGTCTTCTTGAGATCGGTCCATGTCGGTTGCTCGCTGAACCGCGCCCGCAAATAGTTCAGCAAGGCCGAAGCTTGTTCATCGTTCATGCTGGCGGCAAAGCCCGGCATGATCGGGCTGCGCTCGCCTTCCACCGCGTCCACGCCCGACAGCACGATATTGGCTAGATTGCGTGGATCGGGACTTGAGATCGCGGTGCTGAGGCTGAGATTGACACCGCTATAGGGAAGCGGCCTGCGGCCCTCGTGGCATGACGCGCAGGCCGCAGCGTAGATCGACGCGCCAGCGGAATTGGTCTGCGCCGCCCTCCCGGCTCGCGCCAGGGCGGCCTCGTTCGGCTCCGCGCGGGCAGATGCCGGTTTGTCGGACACGCCGGCCATATAGACCGCGATAGCCCGGACGTCGCTTGCCGGCACCGAGGACAGATTGCTGACCACTTTGGCCATCGGTCCGCGCGCAGTGCCGTGATCGGGATGCCAGCCCTCGCGCAAATAGGCGAACAATGCGTCGGCGGTCCAGGGCACGGGTGAGCGGGACTGCTCGTTGATGGCGTAGGCGTGCCAGTCGTCGACATCGCCTCCGGAAAACTGCGCGCTGACGCGCTCCGCGCCGAGCGCATTTCGCGGCGTATGGCAGGCGCCGCAATGCGCGAGCCCTTCGACCAGATACGCGCCGCGGTTCCATTCGGCACTCTGCTTGGGATCAGGCCGATGAGTATCGTGGCGAAGGAAAAGCAATTTCCATCCCGCGATGGCGAGCCGCTGATTGAACGGAAAAGAGAGCTGGTTTTCGGGTGGCGCTGCGCGAACCGGCTGCCGCGTCATCAGGAAGGCATAGAGCGCCCGGTCGTCCTCATCGCTGACATTGGTGAAGTGGTCGTATGGGAATGTCGGATAAAGGTGCTGGCCTTCACGGTTGACGCCGGACCGCATCGCGCGGCGGAATGCCGCTTCCGACCACCGGCCGATCCCGGTGTCCGGGTCCGGGGTGATGTTGGTGGAAAAGATTGTGCCGAACGGGGTCGATACCGGGAGGCCGCCGGCAAAATTCTTGCCCCCGCGCAAGGTGTGACAATCGCTGCAATTGCCGATCGCCGCCAGGTCGCGGCCGCGCTTGACGAGAGCGGTATCGAAGGCTTGCGGTCCGGGAGGATCGATTGTCGCGATTGCCGGGCGCCATGCAATTGCAAAGGCTGTCGCCGCAGTGGCGATCAGCACGACGGCAGCGATGCCCGCGATGATCCGCGCCGATGCCCGCATGCTCTCGCCTCGGTTTTTTGTTGCTTGGGTTGCCTTCTAACACGAATCCATCTGCATCGTCCGCCCCGGGCGCGCCGATCACCGGCTGTTGACTCCCTTTGCTGCTTGCTAAAAGAGCCCGCGGGAACATCAAAATCAGGCATGGACTTGCCACGATGTTTTTGGCCTATTGGAATCTCCTCAATTTCGTGGGTTGCCTGCCCCAAACGGCTGGCGCCGCATGCCCATAACCGGACGATCTCACCTCTATGCATGCTCCCGCAGCCAAGCGCCCTGAATTCGGCAATGCCCCCGACGCGCTGTCGGTGCTCAATTCCGTGTTCGGCCTGCCGGCGTTCCGCGGCGCGCAGGAGGAAATCATCCGGCATGTCACTGATGGCGGCAATTGCCTCGTGCTGATGCCGACCGGCGGCGGCAAGTCGCTGTGCTATCAACTGCCGTCCTTGTTGCGCGAAGGCTGCGGCATCGTAGTGTCGCCGCTGATCGCGCTGATGCGCGACCAGGTCGCGGGGTTGCTCGAAGCCGGCGTCAATGCTGCGGTGCTGAACTCGACGCTGTCGTTTGACGAAGCTTCGGAAGTCGAGCGGCGGCTGCTCGCCGGCGATCTCGACCTGCTCTACGTCGCGCCGGAACGCTTGCTTACCGCTCGCTGCCTCAGCCTGCTCAGCCAGTGCAATATCGCGCTGTTTGCGATCGACGAGGCGCATTGCGTGTCGCAATGGGGGCACGATTTCCGTCCCGAATATATCGGCCTGTCCGTAATCGCGGAACGCTTTCGGAACGTGCCCCGCATCGCGCTGACGGCGACCGCCGACGAGATGACGCGCAAGGAGATCGTGACCCGGCTCGGGCTATCAGGCGCGCCGAGCTTCATCTCGAGCTTCGACCGCCCGAACATCCGCTACGAAATCGTCGAGAAGCAGAACGCGCCGGCGCAACTCAAGGCCTTCATCAGCGAACGCCACGCCGGAGACGCCGGCATCGTCTACTGCCTGTCGCGCGCCAAGGTCGAGGACATCGCTGAAGCCCTGACCAGCGCCGGCATCCCGGCCCTACCCTATCACGCCGGTCTCGACGCCAGCGTTCGTGCCCGCAACCAGGATCGTTTCATCAACGAGGACGGCGTCGTGATCGTCGCCACGATCGCGTTCGGCATGGGCATCGACAAGCCGGACGTGCGCTTCGTCGCGCATCTCGATCTGCCGAAGAGCATCGAAGCCTATTATCAGGAAACCGGCCGCGCCGGGCGCGACGGCAAGCCATCCAGCGCCTGGATGGCCTATGGCCTGACCGACATCGTGCAGCAGCGCCGCATGATCGACGAATCGATCGGCTCCGAGGCGTTCAAGCGCGTATCGATCGGCAAGCTCGACGCGCTGGTGGCGCTCGCGGAAACCGCGGGCTGCCGGCGCAGCCGCCTGCTCGGCTATTTCGGCGAGGAAGTCGCTGGCAACAATTGCGGCAATTGCGACAACTGCCTGTCGCCGCCGCAACTCCGCGACGGCAAGGTCGCCGCGCAAAAACTGTTGTCCTGCGCCTACCGCACCGGGCAACGGTTTGGCGCCATGCACCTGATCGACGTGCTAGTCGGCCGGCTGACCGAGAAGGTCACGCAGTTCGGCCACGAAAAGCTGTCGGTGTTCGGGGTCGGCCGTGACCTCAACGAGAAGCAGTGGCGCGCCGTAATCCGGCAATTGGTCGCGATGGGCCATCTCAAAGCCGACAGCGAAGCCTTCGGCGCACTGAAACTGACGGAGAGTGCGCGCGGCGTCCTGAAGGGCGAGACCGAAGTGATGCTGCGCGAGGCCCCGGCCGGAATACGCATTCGCGCCAGCCGGACCAAATCAAGGCGCGGCGATCTGGCGCCGCGCGCAGAGGCGAAGCCTGCCGACGCCGCGCTGCAGGCGGCGCTGCGCGCATGGCGCTCGGAAATCGCGCGCCAGCGAGGCGTGCCGGCCTATGTCGTGCTGCACGATTCCACCCTCGACGGCATCGCCGCCGTGCGGCCTTCGACGCTGGACGAGCTCCGCAATGTCCCCGGCATCGGCGACAAGAAGCTCGAACATTACGGCGACGAGCTGCTCGCGCTGGTGCGGAAGGCCGGGGCGTAAAGGCGACTCAGCCTTATCCATTACGGAACGTGTAGGCGTAGCCGTTGATTGCCGGCGCGCCGCCGAGATGGGCGTAGAGCACCTTCGATCCCGCCGGGAAATAGCCCTTGTTCACGAGGTCGATCATGCCCTGCATGGATTTGCCCTCATAGACCGGATCGGTGATCATGCCTTCGAGGCGCGCACACAGCCGGATCGCCTCCTTGGTTGCTTCCGAAGGAACACCGTAGGCGGGATAGGCATAATCCTCGATCAGCACGACATCGTCCTCGACAATCTCGCGGCCGAGTTCGACGAGCGCGGCGGTGTTGCGGGCGATGTCGAGTACCTGGGCCTTGGTCTGATCAGGCGTGAACGACGCATCGATACCGATCACCTTGCGCTCGCGGCCGTCCTTGGCAAATCCGACCAGCATGCCGGCATGGGTCGAGCCGGTGACGGTGCAAACCACGATGTAATCGAACGCGAAGCCAAGTTCTTTCTCCTGCGCCCTGACCTCTTCGGCGAACCCGACATAGCCGAGCCCACCATATTTATGCACGGAAGCGCCGGCCGGAATCGCATAGGGCTTGCCGCCCTTGGCCTTCACATCCGCGATCGCTTCCTCCCAGCTCTGGCGAATGCCGATGTCGAAACCTTCATCCACCAACCGCACATCCGCACCCATGACGCGGCTCAGCAGGATATTGCCGACGCGGTCATAGATTGCGTCCTCATGCGGCACCCAGCTTTCCTGCACCAGGCGGCACTTCATGCCGATCTTGGCGGCTACGGCCGCAACCATGCGCGTGTGGTTGGACTGCACGCCGCCGATCGAAACCAGCGTGTCCGCGTTGGAAGCAATCGCATCGGGAACGATGTATTCGAGCTTGCGCAACTTGTTGCCGCCGAAGGCAAGGCCCGAATTGCAGTCCTCCCGCTTGGCATAGAGTTCGACCTTGCCGCCGAGATGCTGCGACAGCCGTTCCAGCTTTTCGATATGGGTGGGCCCGAAGGTGAGCGGATAGCGCTCGAACTTTTCCAGCATCGTCATCCCCGCTGATGTCTGATCTTTGGAGCAAGGCCCTAGCACCCTGATTTGGAAAGGTGCTCTCTAATTTCGTTGTATTGATTGACGATTTACCTAATAGTGACCAGATTGCTTGCCATTCGTTTCACTATTTCGGGGAAACAAGAAAGATTCTTCCATGGCCGGCAGGCTTGACCGGATCGACCTTAAGATATTGCGTTTGCTGCAAAATAGCGGCCGGCTGACCAATGCCGAACTGGCCGAGATGGCCGGCGTCAGTGCCGCAACCTGTCATCGCCGCACCCAGCGCCTGTTTGACGACGGCTATATCGCCCAGGTCAGGGCGATGGTGGCACCGCGCAAGGTCGGCAAGGGGGCGCTGGTGATGGTCGGCGTCGTGCTCGACCGCTCCACACCGGAAAGCTTCGCTGCCTTCGAGCGGGCAATCGCGCAACTCAAGTTCGTGCTGGACTGCCATCTGGTGGCGGGCGATTTCGACTATTTCCTCAAGATCCGGGTCGGCGACATGGAGGATTTCAACCGCATCCATGGCGAGCAGTTGATCGCGCTGCCCGGCGTTCGCCAAACCCGAACCTTCTTCGTCATGAAGGAGGTGGTCGACAACGCGCCGCTCGATTTCTGATGGCGTTCGGCAGCGCAAACGGGAAGTCTTGTCCTGCTGCTATTGCCGGAACCTTGCGAGACACTGGCAACACAGCGCTTGATGTCCTATCAACCTGATATGACCATGAGATTTTTCCGGCTGGCTTTCGCCCTTGCCGTTATGTTCATTGCGATGCCGGCGCGCGCCTCGGACGAGCTTCACCGGCAAGACCCCGATACCATCATCTTCGCGATGATGTCGGGCAAGTGCAGCACGCTCAAGGTGGCGGGGCGGGACTTTGCTTGCCGGGCCGTGGCCTTCTTCCAGACCGAGGAAGGCAGGGCGAACTTCACGGTCGCGCTCGACGATCCCAATGACGACAGCCACATCATCACATTTTCCGGCGACAACGGGCGGCGGCCGGACGCCAATCTGTACGAGCTGCCGATCGACCGGATGCTGCTGAAGTCCAAGCACAGGCCGAAGGCCGACGGTCTGCCTGTGCCGTCAGTCGAAGCGACCGCCGGCCTCTGCAAGCAGATCGGAAATTTCGTGACGCTGGAGCTTTCCAGCATCTCCTGCACCGCCGTCGACAGCAACGGCAAGAAATACGAACTGCAGTACCAGTCCGACGGCACGCCAATGGCAGTGCGCCGCATCAAGCGGATGCGCGTTGGCAGCCCTGCGGTATCGCCATTCGACGACCTGAAATGAAAAGCCAGCGGAGGTCAACCGACGGCGGCCAGTGTCGATCGCGGGCCGCTCGCGATTGCGCGGACAAGTTCAGGCTGGTTTGAAGTTCCCCCTAAGGGGTAGCGCGTGCTTTCACGCGGGTTTTACCGCGAGCCGCTTCGCGCGCGTCCACTCCTCGTTGGCAGGATCGAGCTTGCGATTTCAAACGCAACCGCCCATCGCGGTTTTTCCTCTTCGGCGCCGGGCACGTTGATCTGAACACCGCCGCCGTCGCTGACGGTATAGGAAGCGGCCAGCACGGCGGCTTCAAGGGCGGCACCCCGCGAATCGTAGACGCCGCCGATCTTGATGTTGTCGGCAAACACCGACCAGCCCAACGGTGCCTTCACGACTTCGAATACTGATCGCTCCATTGGGTCTCCTGTATCGCTTCACCTGTACCGTTTGCGTCCCTCACCGACGCGGCGAATCCTGACCGCGGGGGCGTGGCGCGGGGACACTGGCTTGCCGGGGGCCTTCGCCTGCCAGTCGAAAGCCCGCAAGCCCGTCAACGAATGCACCACCGGTGCAGGCGCGACTTCCTTCCGCACGGCGTCAACGATTCGATCGAACTCAGCTTCGCTCATCGCACGCTCCATGGCTCCCGGCATTCTGCCGCCAGGACGATAAGAGGGACCGCGCTGAGCACAGTTCGCCATGCAAGTTTGTTGTTTGAAGGCTCGCCCGCGGTCGCTTCGATGGCAAAAAGGGGTCGAAATCGGGATGCCAGACCCCGGCCATGCGAAACCGGTGGGGTGCGATGACGTCAGTTCGCCACCCCTTGGCCGAACTTGCCCCACGCGTGCTAGATTCGGCCGCGAATCAGGAGGGTTTGCATGCCGGTAGACAGTGACAGCGCCATTGCGTGGCACCGCGCCCAGCTCAAGAAACTTCGCGAGACGTTGAAGAGCATCGAGACCGCCAGGTTCACAGTGGGCGAGCCGGCTCATTCGAGCAGGACCGGCAAGACCGAGAAGACGATTGCCGAGCTCGAGCAGAAAATCCGGCAGTCGCAACACATCATCGCCGCCTATGAGCGGCAGACCCGGCGGCCGCTTGCGACAGACCAGCGAAGCCTCGCCAGCGTGAGCTGGAGTAGCTGGACTGCCCAGGCGGCGCATGGCCGCGGCGGCAGTTCGCGGTAAAGCATCACCGCGCTGAACCCGGCGGGCTATCCCGGCAGGTCTCGCACCCAGGATGTAACCCAGTGAATCGTCTTAGGCGCGTAGCGGATACGAGCCACCAAGCGTTCGGGTGCGAGCTCCAGTGACCGACAGGCAAACGGCAGCGCGGCCCCGTCCCTAGTTCTTTGCGGTCTCTCGTTCTTTGGGTTTGGCCTTGCAGGAGATCAAGAACGTAAACGCCCGCGCATTGCGCGCGATCTCCGCCGTCTTCAATTCAGCCTTGGCGTCGGAAATCTGATACGGCACCACGCTGTTATCGAGGAAATCCCGCAAAGCGCCGGTCTGATGGCGAAATTGATGTTCTCGGGAATGTTGCCGGTTGCCCGCACGAACTTGATGGCATTCAGTTTCGCCGCGACCACGCCCACCACATCGCCGCGTGCGGCCAACAGCGGCCCGCCGCTGTTGCCAGGCTGAACGGCCGCGCTGATCTGCAGGAACCGCGTGTCGTTCAGGGGGCCGCTGAGCGAGCTTACAATCCGGTTGTCACAGTGAAATCGGACGTCAGCAGTCCGTGAAAGGGATAGCCGATCGCCACCACGCTGTCGCCGGATTGGATCGCCTTGTCCCTGATCCTGGCAACCTCCTTGAATGTGCCGGTCGCTTGCAGCAGCGCCAGATCGTTGGTCTCGTCGCTCGACACAAGGCGCAATTTGGCGGGCGCCTCGCCGGTCAGATTACCCTGGATATCGCCGACGCAGCCCTGCACGACATGCGCGTTGGTCACGAGATGTCCATTTGTGCTTACCAGAAAGCCGGTGCCGGTCTGATCTAACAGCCTGTCGGGCTTGGCCGGCGCAGAGTCTGGCGCCGCCGCTGCGGCGACCGGCTTGGCGACGGGCAGGACCGAAAAATCGCCGGCGCCCGCCAGCCCCGCTTGCTTGATCTTGGCGACGCAGTTCACCAGCACCGGCAATAGCTGCCCCGTCTGGTCGAGATTGAACTGGAAGAGTTGTCCCTGGGTATAGGCGGTCATGGTCTTCGCCCGCCGGAACTGGCTGATTAGCGAGGAGTTGCTCGGCATCGGCACGCGAACCAGCTTGTCGCCGATCGGGACGCCGTGGACGTTGAACGGCTGCTGGCCGTCGAATGTCAGGGTCAGCGGAAAAGCCTCTCCGGTCCTCAGCCTCCATTGTTCGTGCATGAAGCCAAGGCTCCATCTGCCACCACCGTCGATCATCACGACAAAATAGATGCCGCTGGCGTATTGGGCGCCTGCCGCGCAATGCGAGAAAGATCCGGTCTGATCGTCGGTGTAGGCCCCGCCCTTCCAGTTGCCGACACTGATCGAGCCATAGGGCCCGCGTGCCACCGCATTCGAATTGGCAAAAAGCGCACACAACAGAACTGCGAGCGCGGCAGCACGGCATTTCATGAGTATTCCCCCACATTCCCAAGGCGAGCATATTAAGCTTTACAACCGAAGTCCATGGACCGGCCCGGCCCGCCAGCTCATGCAACTGCCGGAACGATCGCCTCGATGCCGACGGGAGCGACCAAACGCCCCGGCCCCGCCCCTTGTCCGGCCGATCATTTTAATGGATCAGGCTTGGCATCTTGCATACGGTAGGGCTCCGCTGCCCTGTCCGGGTTACCACGGAGGGCAAAAACAATCGCGCCGCTGACAGCGGACGCCAATCTGCAATAGCCGGAGGAAAATGCCGTGAAGCCAAGAGTTGTCCGGGGCGCACTGCTCACACTACTGGCGGTCGTATCCGCCATAGCCGCCCAGGCCCAAGCCATAGCCCAAGGCCAATCATGGCCGGAGAAGGCGATCACCTTCATCGTGCCGTTCGCGGCCGGTGGCGGCACCGACGCCTTTGCCCGCCCGCTTGCGGCCCAGCTCGATACCCAGTTGGGCAAGCGCGTGCTGATCGAAAACCGCGCGGGCGCCGGTGGCACTGTCGGCGCTTCCGCAGCCTCCAAGGCCGCGCCCGACGGCTACACCTTCTTCATGGGTGCCGCGCATCACGCCATCGCCCCCTCGCTCTATCCGAACCTCGACTACAACATCGAGAAGGATTTCATCGCGGTGGCATTGATCGCGCGGCCGCCGCAGGTGGTCGTCGTCAATCCGGACAAGGTCGCCGCCAAGACACTGGCCGAGTTCATTGCCTACGCCAAGGCCAATCCGGGCAAGTTGAACTACGGCTCCGCCGGGGCCGGCACCACGCACCACCTCGCAGGCGAATTGTTCAAAATCCTGACCAAGACGAACATTCAGCACGTTCCCTATCGCGGCGCAGGCCCCGCGATGCAGGATCTCATCGCCGGTCACGTGCCCGTCGTGTTCGACGGGCTCGGTTCGTCGGCCGGGCCCGTCAGGGCCGGACAATTGCGCGCACTTGCTGTCGCCGCGCCGAAGCGCGTGTCGGCCTTCCCCGATCTTCCGACCGCCGCGGAAGCGGGCCTCCCCGGCTATGAGGTGTCGACCTGGTACGGCCTGTTCGCACCGAAGAACACGCCGCCGGCAATTGTTGCGCAGATGGCCAAGGAGTTGCAGAAGGCCATGCAGACGCCTGCCATCAAGGAGGCCTGGGAGCGCAACGGCTCCGACGTCCCCGATGTCACGGGGCCTGCGTTCGCGAAAATGGTATCCGCGGAAGTCGAGCGCTGGCGCAAGGTCGTGACGGAAGCAAACGTGAAGCTGGATTAGTCTCGGACTGGCAGGCTCGCCATCGCGCGCCGTCCCAGCAACGGCTGGCGGCGCGCGATCGGTTTAACGGCCCTTGGCCGCGGCGGTTTCAGCGCTGTCGCGCGAGGCCTTACTTCGCTTCGCTCGCCTTGATGCCCGAGCTTTCGATGAGCTTTGCGACACGTGGCAGGTCCGCCGCGAACAGGCGCGCATGCGCTTCCGGCGTCAACTCGTTATCCGGGAACGGCAGGGTTCCGAGTTGCTTGAGCTTTTCCAGAAGCTCCGGCTCCGATAGTGCGGCGCGGAGCGCCGAATTCAGCGCGTTGACGGTCTCCTTGGGCGTGCCTTTTGCCACGTAGAGCCCATGCCACATCGAGTAGCTGACCTCGGGCATGCCAAGCTCGGCGGTGGTCGGCACGTCCTTCAACTGTTCGAGACGTTGTGGCGATGTAATAGCGATGCCGTGCAACGTTCCGGCCTGAATCTGCGGCAGCGCGTTGGTCACCTGATCCCACAACAGATCGATCTGCCCAGCCAGGAGATCGGCAATCGCCGGAGCCGACCCGCGATAGGCCACGACCGTCGGCTTGAAGCCAAGCACATTGCCCATCATCACGGCGCACAGGTGGCTATTGGTCCCCAGACCACCATGTGCGAAATTCGCCTTGTCGCGTTGCGCCTTGATCCAGGCCACATGGTCCTTCGGACTTTCGCCGGGAATCGACTTGCGGCCGATCAGAACCATCGGCGCGTTGTTGACGAGGCCGACCGCCTCGAACGCCGTGTTGGTATCGTAGCGCAGGTTGGTGAACAGGCTGGGTGCCGCGAGCAACGCGACATGGTTGATCAGGATTGTCGAACCGTCGGGCGCCGATCGGGCCACGCGATCATTGGCCAGCGTGCTACCGCCTCCGACCACGTTCTCGATGATGATGGTTTGGCCAAGCGTGCGCGACATCCGCTCGCCGATCAGACGAGCGACGGTGTCGGTGCCGCCGCCGGCCGCAAAGGGCACGACCAGCGTCACCGTCTTGGCCGTCGATTGCGCGTGCGCCTGCGGCGAAAGCGCTGCTATCAGCAGGCCAAGGCAAGCAACTGCGCTTCTTAAGGGAAAATTGGTCACGATGGCGTCCTCCCAAGGTCTTTGTCTTTTTTTTGTCATGCCACGTGTCGCGGATGTTTGATCTTTGGCATGGTCCGGGATCATGCTGATTGCGCTTCCGCAAATCAAATGGAAAGCGGGCGTAGCTCGCTGTAGCACCGACGTGATACGATGCCCCCAAGCGCAGATAGCATCGGGACAGACTTGAAATGAGCGAGGCTGCATATGTCGCGGTCGATTGGGGCACGAGCAGTTTCCGGCTTTGGCTGATCGACCGGGCCGGCAACGTGCTGGGGGAACGGCGCAGCCATGAGGGCATGACGGCGGCAGCCAAGCCCGGCTTTGCAGCCGTGCTGCAATCACATCTCGAAGCCGTCGGCGCCGCACATGAGCTACCCGTCATCATCTGCGGCATGGCCGGCGCCCGGCAGGGATGGGTTGAAGCCGGATATGTCGATACGCCCGCGCAACTCGCAGATATCCTCGCGCATGCCGTGCCGGTTCCGGGACAGCACCGTGACATCCGCATCCTTCCCGGAATTGCACAACGGGACCGCAAGGCGCCGGATGTCATGCGCGGCGAGGAGACACAATTGCTCGGCGTCCTGGGCATGGACGCTGCGGGTGAAGCAGTCATCTGCATGCCGGGCACCCACTCGAAGTGGGTCAAGACGAAGGGAGCAACCGTCGAACGCTTCGCCACCTTCATGACCGGCGAATTGTTCGACGCCATATCGCGACAAACCATCCTGTCCCACGCGGTGGCCGGCGCCGATGAATCGGATGATATCGACGCGTTCAAGTCGGCGGTCGCAGCCGCCTTCGAGACGCCGGCGAACGCCGCCAATCTGCTGTTTCAGGTGCGATCGGGCCAACTGCTTTATGGCGACAAACCATCCTCGGCCCGGGAAAAAATATCGGGCACGCTGATCGGTCTCGAATTGGCGGCGGGGCTCGCCGGAGAGATTCCGAAGGCCGGCATCACGCTGGTGGCGTCGGGCAGACTTCAGATGCTTTACCAGTTGGCGTTCGAGACGGTTTCGGTTCCTGTCCGGTCGATCGGCGCCGAGGATGCCGTCCGTCGCGGCCTTTCGATGGCCGCTCAAGCGATTTGGAACGTATGAAGGATCAGACGATGAGCGTTGTCCCATTTCCTCCAATGAAGCGTCCGCTGGTCGCGATCCTGCGCGGCGTGCGGCCCGAGGAAACGGCCGATATCGTCAGTGTGTTGATTGACAGCGGCATGACGGCGATCGAGATTCCGCTCAACTCGCCGGATCCGTTCCGCTCCATCGAGATCGCCGTCAGCAAAGTCCCTGCCGCGATCCTCATCGGCGCCGGCACGGTGTTGACGCTGGAAGATGTCGCGCGGCTGCACGACGTGGGCGGCCGCCTCATGGTCTCTCCCAACGTCGATCCCGAAATCATCGCCGGTGCCCGAGCACGCGGCATGGTTACGATGCCCGGCGTCTTCACCCCGACGGAGGCGCTGCTGGCCGCCAGGGCGGGCGCCTCGAGCCTCAAATTCTTTCCGGCGAGCGTGCTAGGCGCCGCCGGTATCACCGCCATTCGCGCCGTGCTTCCCCCCGACCTGATGATCGCCGCCGTGGGCGGCGTCTCCGATGCGAACTTTGCGGAGTACACCGACGCCGGCATTGTCGCGTTCGGACTTGGCAGCAGCCTCTACAAACCCGGGATGACGGCGGGGCAAGTAGCCGACCGCGCCAGAGCGACGATCGAGGCGTATGACAAGGCCGTTCAGCAGCGGTAGGTGACAGCCTAATCGTTGCGCGCAGGCACACCGCTTACGATGGCCAGATTCGCGGCTCTAATTATACGGTTCAAACCTGGCAACCCGCATTGGCCCTTCCCACAGCTCTACCGGCCTGTCTTGAACTAGCTGTTTCGCCCGCTCTTTGGCATCTTCCAAGCTGTTGCAATGAAGGTCGATACGGGTAATGGCTTCGTCCTGTGACGTCAGCTCGAAGGCGTGATAACATTTTAGCGGCATCGGCGTTCCTCTATCAGGATAGCGTTACCGCCTTTGCGTTGTCTCAGGCCATATACCGATAGACATAGAGTTGGATGCTGGGGCTGCCGACTTCGGTGACTCGCCAGTTGACCGATAAGGCACTTCCTTCAGATGGCGGGCTCAGCCGTGGGGAACGTCTTGAGCGCACGACGTCCTAGTCCTCAGGCGGGCGCTTTGACTTTCCTGCGTTGCAGGAACGCAGTTCTTGCGTGGTCCCCTTAATCGTTCCGAGCATCGCTGCACTAGCCGAGCCAAGCCGGCCGGCTTCTGCGACGTGATCGCAATGGCAAAGTGCGGTGGGCAACGTATGCGCCGGGCGACCTTTTGGGATTGCCGATGTTGACCAAGGGTCTCCACCATCCCCGCCGGTAGCAGATCGTTTTTCGGGTCTGAGCTGATTTGTCGAAGAGTGACGGTGTCGAATATTGTTGGGTGTCAAAAGCCGGCATCGGCCCTGCTGACATCGATATCACCGACGGGTGCTGGGAAAGACGCTGTGAAAAAGAAGCCGCAAGTGGGAGCGGCCTTATTGCTCCTCCAATCGGCGAAGCTGAGCCAGTAACTCTGCCTCTAGTTCCCGAAGGTGAGCTGCCGTCGGTTCACGAAAGTACTCTTTGGCGAGCTGTCTGCAGCGCGCCAACTTTTCATTGATTACCAGCTTCTCCCGCTCGCGATCCATAAACGTAAGATGCGGCAGAGCGGACAACGGTTCAACACCAACATACTATGAGAAGGTTGCCGGCCGCAACTGTGACGTGCAGAACAAGCCATTCTCGCCGGCCTCATCTCATCCACCCCCCACACCGGGGCTTGCGGTGTGGCGCAAAAACGGTTCATTCTGAACGTAAGACCTTTTTCAAGGGGGTTGGATGCGTCTCGCGGCGCACCAAGACGCAAGCAATGGCAGCTAGCTCGCCTTCCTCCCGGAGAACGAGTTATCCGGTTCAGACACTGCGGCGTGTAGCCTGGACTGCCGGCGCCAGAAAATTTGGACTTTGCGTCGGGGCAGCTAGCGGGCTGCCGCGCCGCGCTGGGCAGGCGAGGTCAAGCCCATGCTAGATGTGTCCGCAGACCAGGGAACATTCACGCGCTGCATCCGACTGGCGATCGCAGACCCACAACCGATCGTTCTGCAGGGGTTGAAATCGGTATTTGCAGCACAGCACGACTTCGAGATTGTTGCGTCGTGCGGCACCGGAACAAGCTGCCTCGAAGCAATTCGGAATTTGTCACCCAACGTGGCGCTTGTTGCCGACACGTTGCCTGATGTGACGGTATCCGAGATCCTGGCCATTGCGACAGCCGAGCATCTTCCCACTCGTCTGGTGTTCTTCACCGAATCCGAAAGACACGACGATCTCACCGCAGCAATCGCGGCCGGCGCTTGCAGCGCCATTTCGAAGTACGCGAACACCGACACCATGCTGCGATCCCTGAGGCTGATTACGGAGCACGTCAGTGCGTCACCGGAACACTCCCAAGACCTCTCGCCAAATGAGAAGGGAATAGATGGCGCCAAAATTGAAAAAATGCTGGGGCTGCTGACGCACCGCGAGAGCCAAATTGTGCGATTAGTGTCCGGAGGTTTGTCGAACAAGGAGATTGCGCGCCAGCTGAACATTTCCCAAGGCACAGTCAAAGTACACCTCCATAACATATTTCAGAAGCTTGAAATCAGTAATAGGACCGTGCTCGCCACGATCGCATTGTTGCAGCGACCCGCGAGCTTCGGCACGCTCTCGCTCGCAGCCCTGGCGTTCGCAATTTTGGACGACGTCAAGGCGTCGGACACGAAAAACACCTTGCTGGATGACGACAGCACCGCCTACAAGGATATGGAGCACTCCGCATTTGAGCTCTGGAAGAAGGCGATCCTCCGGCACGTCATCGTTGTGGATCCCGGCGAGACAGTCCCGCTTACCCAGAGAGGCTCCTCAATCAAGGTGAGCCAAGCTGCGAATCCAGCGGCGAGAATGGAAGAGCTGCACGCGGCTGAGCAGGCCGTTCTCGCCAACGCCGGGAGAGGCTATGGCCCGATTGGATCCAGCACGCCCTATCTTTTCATTTCGCCGCTGCTGCAAGCGATTAACAATAGCCAAGCCGGCGGCCCCACGGCGCAGCCGCAGTTCCCGCCGCTGGAGTTTGCCTCGAATCCGATAAAGAATCATGGAGGGTATGGCGCCTTCACCATGACGGCGGTCGGCGCGGTGATCTACACGCTCGACAACTCCAATGCCGCGGTGCCGCCGCCCGATCCGGGCAAAACCCTGATCGACACCTCCACGATCGCCACCACGGATGGCGCCACACAAGTGGCGACAATTGCCATTCATGGCGCCAGCGATGTCGCCAACGATGTCGACAAGCTGGATCCAGGGTCAGCTGTCCAGGTAACACTTGGACACGAGAGCGTCACCGGAGAAGGAAACGCGGGTCAAGTAATCCGTGGCGACGCCGGTGACGACACCCTCAACGGCGGCGCCTTAGCGGATGTTATGTATGGAGGCTCAGGGAACGATACGATCAAGGGTAAAGGTGGAGACGACACGATCTGCGGAGGATCCGGTAGCGACACCATCACTGGCGACAACGGCAACGATATCATCATCGGCGGACATGGCCGTCACCAGCTGGCGGACAGCAACGGTGATGACACCTTTGTCTATGTTTCAGCGATCGACACCAACTCTGCCCAGTTCGATACCTTTGTCGATTTCACATCGGGGGCGGACAAGATCAACCTGGCAGCTTTGGGCGCGCTGGCGTTCCTGCACATGACGTCAATAAACACGTCAGTGCCGCCGCATACCCTCGCCTGGATCTACAATCCCACAAGCAATGAAACGATCATCTATGTGAATCCGACGGATCGCAGCCTTGATATCGGCGATCGGCGTCTGCTGGAGATCCACTTGCAGGGAGTTGTGTCCGTTGCAGAGTCGGATTTCGTCTACGAGCCGGACGCAGCGGCTGTCGCGGCGGCTTTGGAGGGAATCGATCCTGCGCTGCTGCTGGCGAGCGCGAGCGATGGGACCGTTCTGACGACGGGCAGCGCCGATGCCTCCATCGAAGCGGAGGCAAACGATAGCACGCCCGTGATGGGTGGTTTCTGGACCAGGCCAGCCGAGGACGGCTTCAGGTTCCATTTCGCGCGGGACCGTATCGGTTCTATCGATTCGACCAGGCTCACCAGCTTCGGCGACGATGCGCCTTATGCAACGGAAGCGAGCGACGATGGTGCGGTTACTATGCCTGTGCACGTATCATCAATCGGGGCTGCTCAGAGCCACGCACCCGTCCTGATCGAGGAAAATCTCGCATTCCAGAACGAGCCGGCCCACGCGAATACCGGCGCTGTGACGACCGGGCATGGCAAGGCGCACGTGGCAGCCGGACTTGAACTTTTCGAGTTTGTGACCCCGGTACCAGTCGCCGAGCCCGTCGAACCTAGCGTCGCACCTGGCAACAGCGGGGGCCACGGCAACTCGCAGCACGCTGCGCAGTCCTCCTCGGCAAAAGCATCAGAAGCCGCCGAGCTGGCCGAACCTGGTATCACATCGGGTAACGATATTAGCCACGGCAACGCGCAGCATGCGTCGAACTCGGCCACGGCGAAGGCTGCAGCGGCCGCCGAGCCGGCAGAACCCGGCGTGACAACCGGGAACAGCAAGTCGGAGCACCCTTCGCACTCGGCCTCTGCAAGCGCTATGGGAGCGGCCGAGCCGATCGAAACTAGCGTCGCCCCAGGTAATAGCGCGGGTCACGGTAACTCGCAGCACGCTTCGCAATCCGCCGCCGCGAAAGCATCAGCAGCCGCCGAGCTGGCGGAACCTGGTATCACATCGGGTAACGGTATTAGCCACGGCAACGCGCAGCATGCGTCGAACTCGGCCACGGCGAAGGCTGCAGTGGCCGCCGAGCCGACAGAACCGGGCGTCACATCCGGGCACAGCAAGTCGGAGCACCCTTCACACACGGCCTCTGCAAGCGCGATGGGAGCGGCCGAGCTGATCGAAACCAGCGTCGCCGCCGGTAATAGCGCGGGTCACGGTAACTCGCAGCACGCTTCGCAATCCGCCGCTGCGAACGCATCAGCAGCCGCCCACCCGGCTGAACTTGCGTCCGGGACCGGCGGCGCCGGCCACGAAGCGGCATTCCATTTCAATAACCAGGCCGCCCCTTCCACGCCCACGGCGACCTTGGAGCTGGAAGATCTTAACGATTCGCCCGTTCTGCTCGGTCAGCGCGCCGAGCTCGCGGCAATCCTTGAGGTAGGCCCGGCTGCTATGGAGGAACACGCGGCCAGCCACGTTAATAACGGTCAGCACCATGCCGTAGCACATTCGCCCCACGAACTGCTCACTTGAAGAGTTTTGCTGTGGACTCCGCGAGGATAAATGGGACGCCTGTTGGCCATCAAGCTGGCCACGAGGCCGCGTCACGCGAAAGCCGGTCCAGCTTGGCGACGACCACCCTGCATCTCGCAGCTCTTGCCGCGGCCAGCGCTGCTCTCGGCGCGCCCAAGTACGGAGAAGGCGGGTGGCGGAGAGAGTGGGATTCGAACCCACGGTACGGTTTCCCGCACACACGCTTTCCAAGCGTGCGCCTTAAGCCACTCGGCCATCTCTCCGGAGGCCCCTCTCTTGAAGGGGCAGCACTGATTTTGCAAGGGGGCTGCGCCCAGCGGCCAAAATTTCCCCAATCCATTGGAGTTGTTTGAAAATTTGGATCGTCTAACCCCGGATAATTGGCGCTTTGCCGGGCGGTGAACCGGAATCCGGCCACGATCGACGACGATAGATGGCAACCCATTGGTTGAGGACGGCATAATGATCACGCGGGCGCTTCGATTCTCCCTCCTGGTATTGGCGCTGGCGATCGGCGCCGCCGGCCCGGCGCTGGCGCAGTCCTGCACCCGCCAGGGGGTGGACGTGACCTGCGACGACGGCCGCCGCGGCGTCTTCTCGGGCGATGCCATCGTGTGGGCCGACGGCTCGCAATCGAGGCTGGCCTCGCCGCATCCGAGCGTCATCATCGGCAACAAGTCGTCCGTCGTCATCGGCCCCGGTGTGTTCGCCGGCACCGGCAAGGGCGGTTACGTGCCGATGGACAATCCGAGCGCGCCGAACAAGGCGCGCTGCCCGGTGCTGGATGGGGTGTCGTATTGCTATTGAGTGCGGCTATCGGTCCACCGTCGTGGTAAGGAGCGCGTCTCGAGCCATAACGCCCGGCCGGTGGCTTCATCCTTCGAGGCGCCGCGCAACTGCGCGGCTCCACAGGATGAGGTCAAGGCTGCAGCTCTTTTGAGGGCGCGACTTCCGGATTAGTGGTACCGCGGCGCGTTGTTGTTGGCGGAGCGAAGCGGCCAGCGCGCGGGCTCGGCGATGACAGGTGCCAGCGCGTCCCTGTCGAGCTGGCATTCGCGCAGCGCGTCGGTGAAGTCGGCGAACCATTGCTGAATGGTGTGGCCACGCAGCTTCGCCATCATCGCTTCCCAGCGCATCCGCCGCTCGGTCAGCGGCATCGACAGCGCCATGGCGATGATGCGCGCCATGCCGTCGATATCGTGCGGGTTGACCAATAGCGCGGTATCGAGCTCGTTGGCGGCGCCGGCAAATTTCGACAGCACGAGCACGCCGGGGTCGACCGGATTCTGTGCCGCGACATATTCCTTGGCGACGAGATTCATGCCGTCCTGCAGTGGCGTCACCACGCCGACCTGCGCAGTGCGATAGAGTCCGGCCAGCACGGCCTGGCCGTAACCCTTGTTGAGATAGCGGATCGGCGTCCAGTCGACCTCGCCGTGCACGCCGTTGACGTCGCTGACAAGCTTGGCGACGTCGCTCTGCAGGTTGCCGTAGGCCTCGATCGCGCCGCGCGAGGGCGTTGCGATCTGCAGCAGCGACACGGTGCGCGCCAGCGATGGGTGCAGCGTCCACATCCGGTCGAAAGCCTTGATGCGGTTGATCAGACCCTTGGAGTAATCCAGCCGGTCGACGCCGATCGCGAGCTTCTCGCCGTTCAGGCTGCGCCGCAGCCTCGAGACGTCCGGATGGGTCGACGCCTTCGTCGCGAGCTGCGCGAATTGCTGGGGATCGATGCCGATCGGGAATACCGCGGCGCGCGTCCGGCCATGGCGGGAAAGGATGACGCCGTCATGCACGGCGAGGCCGAGGTCGGCCTGCGCGTAAGACAGGAAATTCTCGCAATCTTCCTCGGTCTGGAAGCCGATCAGATCATAGGCCAGCATCGCCTCGATCAGCTCGCGATGATGCGGCACGCCGCCAATCACCGAACGTGCCGGCCACGGCGTGTGCAGGAAGAAGCCGATCGGCTCGGTGACGCCGAGGTCACGCAGTTCAGCGCCGAGCGCCAGGAAATGGTAGTCCTGGATCCAGAACGCGGAATCGGATTTGCGGAATCGCAACAGCGCACGCGCCATGAAGGCGTTCACCTCGCGATAGCTGAGATAGTCCTCGTGCGAGGCACGGATCAGGTCGGCGCGCGAGTGCAGCGCCGGCCACAGCGCCGAATTCGCAAAGCCTTCATAATAGCCGCCATAATGCGCGGCCGGCAGGTCCAGCATCGCCAGCGCCCCGGCGCCGAGGGCTTCAATTTCGGCAAATGGTTCCTTCTGGTTCCCGTCGCGGACCCTTCCGCTGGAACCGACCCAGATGGCGCCTGACTTCTCGACGATTGGCAGCAATGCGGCTGCAAGTCCCCCCGTCATGGGTTCATTGGGTTTTCCGCGCGAAACGCGGTTAGAAACGACGACGAGGTTCACAGGTCCCCTCCCGTTGGTACGCTCGCGTTAACAACCGTTCATCAATATGGTTCCTGACCACCCTTTCAACGAATTGAAACCAAATTCGGGCTGTGGCGTGCCGGAACTCACCGGAACTCACGAAAAATAAAAATTGCCGCGAACCTTGGCGCCAAGCGCGAGAATCTATGTTCGAAACTCGTCGGGACGAAAAACATTATGGCAGGGATGCGTCCCTTTCGTCGTCAAGCAGGTGCGCAAGGAACTCGCGTACGTCGCTCGGCGCATCGAAGTGCCCGGCCACACCCTTGGCGCGGCGGCCGACCGAGAAGGCCAAGCCATCGAGATCCGGCATGATCGCAAAGACGCTCTCATCGGTGACGTCATCGCCGATGAAGAACGGGCGACGGCCCTTGAAGGGCTCGCGCGTCATCAATTCGCGCACGCCGCTCGCCTTGGTGAAGCCGGAATGCTTGATTTCGCAGACGCATTTGCCGGGCAGAACTTCGATCGGCGCATTGGGAAGGTCGGCCCGGATCAGCGACACCGCGGCATAGATCGCCTTCTCGGCATGCGGCGCCAGGCGATAGTGCAGCGCCAGCGAATAGCCCTTGTCTTCCAGCAATATCCCCGGGCTCAATTTCGCGATCGCAGCCAGCCGGCGCTTCAATTCCTTGTCCATCGGCGGCGCATGCGCAGCCACCGCCTCGCTGTCCACCTCGATCCGCATCTCGGCGCCATGGCCGCCGACGGCTGGAAACACGTCCGGCGCAAAAATGAGGTCGATGTCGTTGAGGGAGCGGCCGCTGACCAGCGCCAGCGCCCCATCGGTTCGCTCCAGCAGGCGCTTCAACGTCTTCGCCAACCCCGGCGGCACCCAGACTTCGCGCGGCGTGGGCATCAGATCGAGCAGCGTGCCGTCGATGTCGAGCAGAATGGCGGATTCGCTTAGGTGCGGCACCAGCGAGCGCGGCACCGGCACCGTTTCCGGCGCGGCCTCGTCCTCGCGGATAATATCGTCTTCCAACGGCATTTCGGCCAGATCCTGATTCATGTCGTCCATTTTATCCTACTCCACACATGCGAGCGGCCGTGCGACAGATTCGAGCGATTTGCGCTCGGCCGCGATGGCATACCGCCACGCAACGGCGGCGGCGGCGATCATCAATGCCGACCCAAACAGGTAGCCGGCGAAAACGCTGTTGCGCGATCCGGTATCGACCAGCGCTCCGAACAGCGCCGGTCCTACCACGCCGCCAATGCCTGTTCCGATCGCATAGAACAGCGCAATCGCGAGCGCCCGCACCTCCAGCGGAAACGTCTCACTGACGGTCAGATAGGCGGCACTCGCTGCCGGCGAAGCAAAGAAGAAGATCACCATCCAGGCGATGGTCTGGGTCTGCGCGCTCAAGGCACCGATCGAGAACAGATAGCCCGACAGCGCGAGCAACACACCGGACACGCCATAGGTGGTCGCGATCATGGCGCGACGGCCCAGCGTGTCGAACAGCCGGCCGAGCAACAGCGGCCCAAGGAAATTGCCCGCCGCAAAGGGCAGGATGTACCAGCCCACGTCGTTCGACGGGATGCCGAAGAAGTCGGTCAGCACCAGCGCGAAGGTGAAGAAGATCGCGTTGTAGAAGAATGCCTGCGACGCCATCAGCACCAGCCCGACCAGCGAGCGCTGCCGGTAGGTCGTAAACAGCGTGTGCGCCACTTCTCCAAGCGGCGTATGGCTGCGCATCCGTAAGCGGATCTTCGGAAATACCTCATCGGCCGCATGATCCGGATGGCGCATCGAGGAGCGTTCGATGTCGTCGACGATCGCATGCGCCTCGTCGGGGCGGCCATGGATCATCAACCAGCGCGGACTTTCCGGAATCCACATCCGCATCACGAAGACGATCAGGCCCAGCGCGGCGCCGATGAAATAAGCCAGCCGCCAGCCGAGGTCCGGCGCCAGCACCTTGGGATCGAGCAGCACGATAGCGGCGACCGCGCCGATCGCAGCCCCGATCCAGAAGCTGCCGTTGATCACGAGATCGGTCCAGCCGCGATAGCGCGCCGGCACCAGCTCCTGGATCGTCGAATTGATCGCGGTGTATTCGCCGCCGATCCCCGCTCCAGTCAGGAAGCGAAACAGCGCGTAACTTGCGACGTTCCAGGACAGCGCACTAGCCGCGGTCGCGCTAAGATAAAGCGCGAGCGTGATGAAGAACAGTTTCTTGCGCCCGATCCGATCGGTCAGCCAGCCAAACCCCAGTGCGCCGAGCACCGCACCGGCGAGATAGGCGCTGTTGGCGAGGCCAACATCGAAATTCGAAAATTGCAGGGTCGGGCTCTCCTTCAGTGCACCCGACAAGGCGCCCGCCAGCGTGACTTCCAGCCCGTCCAGAATCCAGGTGATGCCGAGTGCGGCCACGACGCGGGTATGAAAGCCGCCCCATCGCAGGCAGTCGAGCCGCGCGGGTATGCTGGTCTCGATGACGCGGTCGTTGTTTAGGCTCAGCGGCGCAATGGACGTACTTTCAGCCACTGCCACACCTTGCCGTATCGCTTTCGCATCCATCGGATTTAGCCAATGAAAAAACACCCCGGAACGCCCCAGCCCCAGGGTTGTCACGCTTAATTGCGGCAAACATGATGCCCGCCGCGAGAATAACGCCCTGGGACGGGCAGGGTTCCGAGGGCTTCCGGGTTGCGAAATTGCATAGCTATTGCCTGGGAGGATGTCAGTGCGCAACGACAAGGAAGAGCGACGCACATCACAGGTCATCCCCGCCATCCGAATGCATGCGACGTCGATCACTTACATGGTCCGCTGCAACTGACGGGTAGGAACCGAACAATTGGACGACCGTTCTCGGCAAACAGCAAAAGGAGCCGACCATGGCCGAACGTCGGAAAACCGCACGCCCGCGAAAAACCGCGGCCCGAAAGCGCAGCCGCAGGACGACTGCGAAGAAATCATCGCCGAAGCGCTGGTCGCAACGGGTAACCCGGGAAAGCGACGCACTTGATCTGAAACGCGGTGTCTTCAAGCAGACCAGCGCAAAGAAGATCGCAGCGTCACTCAAGCGCTCCGCCGAGCAGAGTTCTCGCCGCAAGTCAGGCGCGTATCGATCGGCTTTGTCGATGCTGACGTTTTATATCAACCGTGCCGGCAAGACCCTGCCCAAGACGCAGCGCACGCGGCTCGAGCGCGCAAAGGTGGAATTGAAGCATCAATTCGGAAGGGAGTGAGAGGCCTCGTGCTGCTGGCACGTGCGAGCCAAATCACTCCGATCGTCAAACCCCGCGAAGGCGGGGTATCCAGTAGGCCGCGGCCTCTCGGCTAACGCGCAACCGTCTCTGGAATACTGGATCGTCCGGACAAGCCGGACGATGACAGCGGAGGTTTGGTGCGGCTACGACACCGATGGTCGGTGCGCTCAAGCCGCCCGGATGTTCGCCATGAAGCGATCGAGCTCTTCGCGTAGGCGGGTGCTTTCGCTCGACAACGTGCGGGCCGAGTTCAACACTTCCTCGGAAGCCGAGCCGGTTTCGGTCGCGCCGCGGTTGACCTGCATGACGTTGGCAGCGGCCTCCTGCGTGCCCTGCGCGACGTTCTGGACGCTGCGCGCAATTTCCTGCGTCGCCAGGCTTTGCTGCTCGACGGCGCTCGCGATCGTCGCAGCGATATCGGAGATCTTGCCGATGGTGCCGCCGATCGCCTTGATCGCGGCGACCGATTCCTGCGTCGCACCCTGCATGCCCGCGATGTGATTGGAAATCTCGTCGGTGGCTTTGGCGGTCTGGCTGGCCAGCGACTTGACTTCGGACGCGACCACGGCAAAGCCACGGCCGGCATCGCCCGCGCGGGCGGCCTCGATGGTGGCGTTCAGCGCCAAAAGGTTGGTTTGCTCGGCGATCGCCGTGATCAGCTTGACCACATCGCCGATCTCCTGCGCGGCACGCGACAGCTTGCCGATCCGTCCATCGGTCTGTTCGGCCTGACGCACGGCTGCTTCCGCAATCTGGCTGGATTCCTTGACGCGCCGCCCGATCTCGTCAATGGAGGTCGACAATTCCTCGGTCGCCGACGCTACCGACTGCATGTTGCCGGAAGCGTCTTCCGAGGCGCCGGCGACTTGGCTCGAAAGGCTCTGGGTGGTTTCCGCGGTCCGCGTCAGCGTGTCCGCGGCAGCTTCGAGCTGCACGGCGGAAGATGAAACGTTGGCGACGATGGCGCCGACCGCCGTTTCGAATTCGTCCGCGAAACGAATGAGTTCGGCGCGCCGCGCCGCACTCGCCGCCTTGTTCTGCGCTTCCTGGGTGGCGGCGTCGCGCTCGGCGCGGGCGATGGCCTGCACCTTGAACTCCTCAACCGCGCTTGCCATCTCGCCGAGTTCGTCCTTGCGGCCGAGGCCGGGCAGCACGACTTCGAAATTGCCGGCGGCGAGCTTGCGCATCGCACTGCACATCGCAACCATCGGCCGGGAAATACCCGCACCCAGCAGGAACGCCCAGGCGCAGCCGAGCAGGAAGCCGCCGGCCGCAAGGATCAGGATCAACTGCTCGGTCTCGCCGATGGTCGCATCCGATTCGGCCTCGAGCCGCTTCTGGTCGGCCAGCAGGTCCGACTTCATCGCACCCGAGCCCTTGTTGATGGCGGCGGCCGAGTCAGCCATTTCCTGGGTCAGCTCATCGATCTCCTTGGAGTTGTCGACCAGCTTGGAAAGCGCCTGCCGGTACTCCTCCAGCATGCCGGAAATTTCCTTGATCCCCTCGCGGATCTTTTCGTTGGTCGACGAAATGGCCTTCAGCGCATTCTCGACGAATTTCAGGCGCGCCAGCGCGCTTGTCGCGACCGTCTTGTCCGAATTGACCACGAACGTATTGGCAAGCGCCGTGGCCGCCTGAAACTGCTCGGTCACCTTCTTTGCGCCGAGCGTGATGACAGGCATTTCGTCATCGTCGGCATTGCTCGGCAGGTCGTCGAGCTTGTAGCGCAGCGAGTTGCCGGTGCGGGCGAGCTGATTTTGCGCGACGCGCGCGCTCTCGTCCTTGACCTTGAGGATGTCGGCGAAAATCTTGGTGAAGGCACGGAATTCCCGTTCCAGTTTCGCGACCTGCTCGAGTCGCGTCGGGTTGGTGGTCCCCTTCATCGAGGCAATGATCGCGTCCTTCAGGCCGGCTTCGGCCGCCAGCGCCGCCTTGCCGTCCTCTTCCTTCCCGGTCGCCACGAAATAGCGGGCGAGCGAGCGATAGGAGATCAGTTCGCGATCGATGTCCCGCGACAGGTCCGCCTCCTGCACGCTGCGCCGATAGGAATCGACTCCGGCCGAAACGCGTTCGAATCCGAGATAGGCAAATCCCATGCTGGCGGCCGAAATCGCCAGCACCACGGCAAAGCCGAGCATGATCTTGGCGCGGAACCGCAGGGTCGGGAGCCTGAAGAACGAGCCGCTACGTTTCGAAAATCGCACGTCACCCCCCGTTTTCGTTCTGAAAAACAGGCATCGGAGGCCCCGGCCCCCAATCCGGTGCGCAAAGTTAAGGCAGAATGGATAAAGGTGCGTAAATCCGGGCAAAAGCTGCAAAGGGGTAGCTCTTAGACGCTCACATAGGGAGCGACGGGGTGGGGTAATCTCTCCAATCGGGCACTGTTGGATGTGGAGAGACCTTCAACTTACCCCCTCACGCATCTTGCGATGCGCGACGGGTCCTCCCTCTCCAGGGAAGGGTAAGAAAGATTCGTGCCGAGACTTCCTACGCACTTCCCCGAATGTCGTCACAATGACACGCGCCGCCAAAATCCTAGTTGCAAGTTCCTGCTCTGCTGTTTCTAATTGGAATAATTACAAAACATCGGGAGGAACCACGCGTGTCTACAGTCAAGCTGACGGTAAACGGCAAGGCCGT
Source organism: Bradyrhizobium archetypum (assembly GCF_013114835.1). Taxonomy (GTDB): domain Bacteria; phylum Pseudomonadota; class Alphaproteobacteria; order Rhizobiales; family Xanthobacteraceae; genus Bradyrhizobium; species Bradyrhizobium archetypum. The sequence continues at coordinate 41,530 of NZ_JAAVLW010000015.1, forward strand.
CTCGGCGGAGGTCGAAGACCGGACCCTTCTCGTCCATCTCCTTCGCGATCATCTGAACCTGACGGGCACGCATGTCGGCTGCGACACCAGCCAATGCGGTGCCTGTGTCGTCCATATCGACGGCCGGGCGGTCAAATCCTGCACCGTGCTGGCAGGCCAGGCGGCCGGCTCGAACGTCACCACAATCGAGGGCATCGCCAAGGGCGACGAACTGCACCCGATGCAGGCGGCGTTCCGCGACAATCACGGCCTGCAGTGCGGTTACTGCACCCCAGGCATGATCATGTCGGCGATCGATATTGTGCACCGCCATAGCGGCCAGCTCGACGAGGAAACCGTCCGGCACGAGCTGGAAGGCAATATCTGCCGCTGCACCGGCTACCACAACATCGTCAAGGCGGTGCTCGACGCGGCGGGGCGCATGAAGGTGGCGCAGGCCGCGGAGTAGAGCCGCGGACGGCCAATTCAGATTTCAAGACCGCGTTTCGAAAAGAAACTGCGGAAACAACAATTCCGGTTGGGAGGACAGACATGGGCGTTGAAGGCATTGGCGCAAGCGTCGTGCGCAAGGAAGACCGCCGTTTTATCACCGGCAAGGGCCGCTACGTCGACGATATCAAGCTGGTGGGCATGACCCACGCACACTTCATCCGCAGCCCGCATGCACATGCGAAGATCAAGAGCATCGACACCTCGGAGGCGATGAAGATGCCGGGCGTGGTCGGCGTGCTGACCGGTCAGCAACTCGTAGACGACAAGATCGGCAATCTGATCTGCGGTTGGGCCATCACCTCCAAGGACGGCACCGGCATGAAGATGGGCGCCTGGCCGGCCATGGCGCCGGAGACCGTGCGCTTCGTCGGCCAGGCGGTCGCGGTGGTGATCGCCGAGACCAAGAACCAGGCCCGCGACGCGGCCGAGGCCGTGGTCGTCAACTACGAGGAATTGCCTGCCGTTCCTGACATTCGCGCCGCGATCGCGCCGGGCGCGCCACAATTGCACCCGGAAGCGCCGGGCAACGTGATCTACGACTGGACCATCGGCGATGAAGGCGCAACCGATGCCGCCTTCAAGGCGGCGGCCAATGTCGTCTCGCTTGACATCACCAACAACCGCCTGGTGCCGAACGCGATGGAGCCGCGCGCGGCGATTGCCGAATATAACGAGCCGGAAGAGCATTTTACGCTCTACACGACGTCACAGAATCCGCATGTCGCCCGCCTCGTGCTGTCGGCCTTCTACAACATCGCGCAGGAACACAAGCTGCGCGTCGTCGCTCCCGACGTCGGCGGCGGCTTCGGCTCCAAGATCTTCATCTACCCCGAGGAGATGGTGGCGCTGTGGGCCTCCAAGAAAGTCGGCCGGCCGGTGAAATGGACCGGCGACCGCACCGAAGCCTTCCTGACCGATGCGCACGGCCGCGATCACCTGACCAAGGCGGAGATGGCGTTCGACAAGGACAACAAGATCACCGGCCTGCGGGTCAAGACCTACGCCAATCTCGGCGGCTACATGTCGCTGTTCTCGTCCTCGGTCCCGACCTATCTCTATGCGACGCTGCTGTCGGGCCAGTACAACATTCCCAACATCTTCGCCGAGGTGATCAGCGTCTATACCAACACCGTGCCGGTCGACGCCTATCGCGGCGCGGGCCGGCCCGAAGCAAGCTTTGTGGTGGAACGGCTGATGGAGACGGCGGCGCGGCAACTCAAGGTCGATCCGGCGGAGTTGCGGAAGAAGAACTTCATCACGCAATTCCCGCACCAGACGCCGGTCATCATGGCCTATGACATCGGCGACTTCCACGCTTCGCTGGACGCCGCGATGAAGGCGATCGACTACGCAGGCTTCCCCGCGCGCAAGGCGAAAGCGAAGTCGGAAGGCAAGCTGCGCGGCATCGGCATCTCCTGCTACATCGAAGCCTGCGGCATCGCGCCGTCAAAGGCGGTCGGCAGCCTGGGTGCCGGCGTAGGCCTATGGGAATCGGCGGAAGTGCGCGTCAATCCGGTCGGCACCATCGAGATCCTCACGGGATCGCACAGCCACGGCCAGGGCCATGAGACGACGTTCTGTCAGCTCATCGCCGATCGCCTCGGCGTTCCCATCAGCCAGGTCTCGATCGTCCATGGCGACACCGACAAGGTGCAGTTCGGCATGGGCACCTATGGTTCGCGCTCGGCGGCCGTCGGCCTCACCGCGATCCTGAAGGCGATGGAAAAAGTCGAGGCCAAGGCCAAGAAGATCGCGGCCCATCAGCTCGAGGCATCCGAAAACGACATCGTCATCGAGAATGGCGAGTTCAAGGTCGCCGGCACCGACAAGTCGTTGGCGCTGCCGATGGTCGCGCTCGCCGCCTACACCGCGCACAATTTGCCTGACGGCATGGAGCCCGGCCTGAAGGAGGGCGCGTTCTACGATCCGACCAACTTCACCTTCCCGGCCGGCGCCTATATCTGCGAAATGGAGGTCGATGCCGGCACGGGAAAAAGCACCTTCGTCAACTTCGTGGCGGCTGACGATTTCGGGCGGCTGATCAATCCGATGATCGTCGAAGGCCAGGTCCATGGCGGCCTCGCCCAGGGCATCGGCCAGGCGCTGCTTGAAAACGCCGCCTACGACGCATCAGGCCAGCTTCTGACAGCCTCGTTCATGGATTACGCCATGCCGCGGGCAGATGATTTGCCCTCCTTCAAGCTGTCGCACACGACGACGCTGTGTCCGGGCAATCCGCTCGGCGTCAAGGGCTGCGGTGAAGCCGGTGCGATCGGCGCATCGGCCGCCGTCATCAACGCCATCACCGATGCGATCGGCAATAACAAATTGGAAATGCCCGCGACGCCCGATCGCGTCTGGCATGCGATTCACGGCTAACGAGGGAGGACACATTATGTACCAGACGACCTACCACCGCCCCTCCTCGGTCGATGAAGCGGCAAGCCTATTCGCCAAGGGATCGGACGCGAAGTATCTGGCCGGCGGCCATACACTCATCCCTGTGATGAAGCAGCGGCTAGCCGCACCGTCCGACGTGATCGATCTTGGCAAGATCAAGGAATTGGTCGGCATAGAGGCGTCCGCCGACACGCTGACCATCAAGGCCGCGACGACCTACTACGACATCATGCAAAATGCCGATGTCAAAAAGTCAATTCCCGCGATCTCCTATCTCACCTCGATGCTCGGCGACCCTGCGGTGCGTCACCGCGGCACGATCGGCGGCTCGATCGCTAACAACGATCCGGCGGCAGATTTTCCCGCAGCGCTGGTTTCGCTTGATGCGACGGTCAAGACCAACAAGCGCTCGATCGCGGCGGACGACTTCTTTAAAGGCCTATTCACGACGGCGCTCGAGGACGGTGAGATCATCACCGCGATCGCGTTTCCGATCCCCGCAAAGGCGGGCTACGCCAAGATGCGGCATCCGGCTTCGCGTTTCGCGCTGACTGGCGTGTTCGTCACTCAGACCAAGACGGGTGACGTCCGCGTCGCGGCGACAGGCGCGTCGCAGGATGGCGTGATGCGGGTGCCGGCAATCGAGGCGGCGTTGAAAGCGAACTGGTCGGCGGGTGCGATCGACGGCGTTACGATTTCCGCCGACGGCATGATCAGCGATATCCACGGCACCTCGGACTATCGCGCCAATCTCGTGAAGGTGATGGCGCAGCGCGCGGTGGACGCCGCGGGCTGACAGAACACAACTTTCATGCGAGCGGCGCGCAGTCATGCGCGCCGCTCTGCTTTTGGCCAGATTCTCAGCAAAAGAAGCTTGCCACGCTCTCGCTTCGGCAGGACAATTTAGCTAACCAACTAATTAAGACGCCCGGTCGGCATTTCCCTTGGGAGAGAAAACAAGTGCTCGATAAACCAGCCACCCAATCCGCTATCAGCACCTCCGGCCCGCTCGCCGGTTTCCGCATCGTCGAATTCGCCGGCATCGGCCCGGGCCCGTTCGCCTGCATGATGCTGGCCGACATGGGCGCGGAAGTCGTCACGCTTGATCGCATCGGCGCGAAGAAGAATTTGAAATCGGTGGCGGGACGCGGCCGGAAAGTCGTCGAGCTCGATCTGAAGGACAAGGCTGCCGTCGCGCAGGTGCTTGACCTGCTTGCCAACGCGGATGCGCTGATCGAAGGCTTTCGGCCCGGCGTGATGGAGCGGCTCGGCCTCGGACCCGATGTGGTGCTGGCGCGCAACCCGCGCCTGGTGTTCGGCCGCATGACCGGCTGGGGCCAGGAAGGTCCGCTGGCGCATGCCGCCGGCCATGACATCAACTACATCTCGGTCACCGGCGCGCTTGCCGCGATCGGCACGAAGGAGAAGCCGGTGCCGCCGCTCAACCTCGTCGGCGATTTCGGCGGCGGCGCGCTCTATCTCGTGGTCGGCGTGCTCGCCGCGCTGCTAGAGGCATCGAAATCCGGCAAGGGCCAGGTGGTGGACGCTGCGATGTGCGACGGCGCGGCGTCGCTGATGTCGATGTTCTTCGACATGACCGCGATTGGCCGCTGGGTGGAAGGCCGCGAGCAGAATTTCCTCGACGGCGGCGCGCATTTCTACGGCATCTATGAATGCGCCTGCGGCAACTTCATTTCGATCGGCTCGATCGAACCGCAGTTCTACGCGCTCTTGCGCCAGCATGCCGGCCTGACCGATGCCGATTTCGACGCCCAAATGGACCGCAAGGCCTGGCCGGACTTGAGGGAAAAGCTGACGAAAGTATTCAAGAGCAAAACCCGCGAAGACTGGTGCAAGATCATGGAAGGCACCGACATCTGCTTCGCGCCGATCCTGACCATGGCGGAAGCGCCGAAGCACCCGCACATGGCCGCGCGAAAAGTATTCGTCGAGCGCCACGGCGTGACCCAGCCCGCGCCCGCGCCGCGGTTTTCGCGGACACCATCGGCGATCCGGGATGCGGAGAGGGCGGAGCTGGCTGCGCTGACGAGCGCTTGGAAGAGATAGCCGTCATTCCGGGCGCTCGTGAAACGAGCGAACCCGGAATCCAGAGGTTGCCTTGTCGAGATTCCGGGTTCGCCCTAACGCGCGCCCCGGAATGACAGGTCAGGCTGCATTCCCCACCTTCAACACACCCCGCCTGATCTGATCCTCCTCGATCGATTCGAACAGCGCCTTGAAATTGCCCTCGCCGAATCCATCGTCGCCCTTGCGCTGGATGAACTCGAAGAAGATCGGCCCGATCGCGTTCGCCGAGAAAATCTGCAGCAGCACCTTGGTGTGGCCGCCATCGACCACGCCCTCTCCGTCAATGAGGATGCCGTTCTTCTGCAGCCGCGCGACGTCCTCGCCATGTCCGGGCAGGCGCGTTCCGATCTTCTCGAAATACGTGTCCGGCGGTGACGGCATGAACGGCAGGCCGGACGCACGCAGCGTCTCGACGGTGCGGTAGATGTCGCGTGCGCCGCAGGCGATGTGCTGGATGCCCTCGCCGCGATAGATGTTGAGATACTCTTCGATCTGGCCGGAATCGCCGGCGTCCTCGTTGATCGGAATCCGGATCTTGCCGTCCGGGCTGGTCAGCGCTCGTGAGAACAGGCCGGACGCGCGGCCTTCGATGTCGAAGAAGCGGATCTGGCGGAAGTTGAACAGTCTCTCGTAGAAGCCGGTCCACACATCCATGCGGCCGCGATGGACGTTGTGGGTGAGGTGATCGATGTAGTAGAGCCCGGCGCCGGCAGGACGCGGATCGCGCGCGCCGAGCCATTCGAATTCGCTGTCATAGGCCGAGCCCTTGGCGCCGTAGCGATCGACGAAATAGAGCAGGCTGCCGCCGATGCCCCTGATGGCGGGAACGTCGAGCGTCTTGTGCGCCGAAGGGATATCGGCAGCCTCCGCGCCGAGCGAGAGCGCCCGCTCATACGCCTGTTTGGCATCGACCACGCGAAACGCCATCGACGGCGCGCAAGGTCCATGCGCGGCAACGAAGCCGTGGCCATGAGTACCGGGCTGCTCGTTGACGAGATAGTTGATGTCTCCCTGGCGATAGACCGTGATCTTCTTGGTCTTGTGCCGGGCCACAGGGACGTAGCCCATCAGGCGGAACAGCGTGTGCAGTTCCTCCGGCCTTGGGTGCGCGTATTCGACGAACTCAAATCCGTCGGTGCCCATCGGATTGTCGGCGCTGATGGTGGCAGCCGGCGCGTCGTGCGGAAACGGACCCATGGCGAAATCTCCCGAAAATTGATCCGGATCAATCTCGGTCAAAACGGGCGCAAAGTGTATGCAAACGGGGTCGCTGTCGGCTATCATGCCGCACAATTCGTGCATCAAGCTGGCAATTTGCGCATGATCTCCGTAGACACCTTCGACCTCAAAATGCTCGCCGCGCTGCAGAACGATGGCCGGCTGACCAACCAAGAGCTCGCCGACCTCGTCGGGCTATCAGCTTCGCAATGCTCGCGGCGGCGGATGCGGCTGGAGGAAGAAAAGGTGATCGCCGGCTACCACGCCGACCTGGCCGGTGAGGCGCTCGGCTTCCATCTGATCGCCTTCGTCCACATCACGCTGGCGACGCACTCGCCCGACAATGCCAAGAAATTCCGCGCGCTGGTCAATCGAGTCGACGACATCCAGGAAGCCTATTCGCTCACCGGCGACGCCGATTATGTGCTGAAAGTGGTGTTGCGCGACCTGAAGGACCTCTCCGACCTTGTCAACAATGTGCTGATGCCGCACCAGAGCGTCGCGCATGTCCGCTCCTCGATCGTGCTCGATCGGCTGAAGGAGAGCGCGAAGCTGCCGCTCAAGACCTAGATGGCGCAATTCGAGGGAAATTCGCCATTCGACTTTTTCGGCCGATTTGCAATCATCCGCCCGGAATCATCTCACGAGAAAACCATGGCGCTACAACTCCGGCCAAACTGCGAATATTGCGACAAGGACCTGCCGCCGAACGCAACCGATGCGCGGATCTGTTCCTACGAATGCACGTTCTGCGCCGATTGCGCCGAGAACAAGCTGCACAATGTCTGCCCGAACTGCGGCGGCGGATTTGAGCGGCGGCCGATCCGCCCCGCCACCGAGCGGCGGCCGGGCGTATGCGTGGCGAAGCAGTTGCCGTCGGACAAGCGGGTGCATTTGAAATATCCGCTGGAAGATATCGCCGCCCACTGCGCGCGACTGCGGGATATTCCGCCGCAGGAGCGGTGAACTACCCCCGTCATTGCGAGGAGCGTTAGCGACGAAGCAATCCATGCTTCCGCTTGCGGCGCGATGGATTGCTTCGCTTCGCTCGCAATGATGGGTAGAGGGCGTTGCCACGCGCCCCCAAAAATCACCCCGCCGCCAGAATAGTCCCCTCGACCTCGCCGAAACCGACACGATAGCCGTCGCCCTGGCACCAGCCGCGCATCACCAGCGAATCGCCGTCTTCCAGGAACGAGCGCTTGACGCCCTCGGCGAGCTCGACCGGCTCGGTGCCGTTCCAGCTTATCTCGAGCAGGCTGCCGCGCTGGTCCTTTTCCGGGCCGGAGATGGTGCCGCTGCCCAGGAGGTCGCCGACATTCATCGCGCAGCCGCAGGCCGCATGGTGCACAAGCTGCTGCACCGATGACCAATACATATACTTGAAATTGGTGCGGCTGATATTCTTCGGCGCGTTCATCGGCGCGGCGCGCAGGTCCACCTCCAGCGCCAGGTCGTAATTGTTCGGCTGCACCTGCTGCAGATATGGCAGCGGCTTTGGGTCCTGGACGGGACCATGAAGGCGGAACGGCTCCAGCGCCTCGCGCGTCACCACCCAGGGGCTGATCGAGGTCGCGAACACCTTGGCCTGAAACGGCCCGAGCGGCACATATTCCCACTGCTGGATGTCGCGCGCGCTCCAGTCGTTCAGGATCACAAAGCCGAAGATCATCTCCTCGGCCTGCTTTTCGGTGAGCATTTCACCCATTGTTGATGGTTGGCCGACGACGACGCCCATCTCAAGTTCGAAATCGAGCCGCTTGCATGGCCCGAAGCTCGGCACCTCGGCCGTCGGCGGCTTCAACTGTCCGCGCGGGCGGCGCACCGGCGTGCCGCTCACGACGACGGTCGAGGCGCGGCCGTTATAGCCGATCGGCATATGTAGCCAGTTCGGCTGCAGCGCATTGTCCTTGCCGCGGAACATCACGCCGACATTGGTGGCGTGCTCCTTGGATGAATAGAAATCGGTATAGCCGGAGACCGCGAACGGCATGTGCAGCTTCACGTCGGCCATCGGCACCAGCACCCGCTTGCGAAGTCTCTCATTGTCGCGCAGCTCAGGATGATCGTGCCGCAACAGCTCGCTGATCCGCGCCCGCGTACTCGACCAGGCCTTTGGTCCCAGTGCCATGAACGGATTGAGCTGCGAGGCAGCGAATACCGCGGGCTCGACGACGTCGAACCGGCAATCCTGCGCGAGCTGCCAGAGATCGAGCACGTAATCGCCGACCGCGACCCCAATGCGCGGGGCGAGCCCGTCCTTGGCCGAGAACACGCCATAGGGGAGATTCTGGATCGGAAAATGAGAATCGGGCGCGACGTCGATGAAGGAGCGGAGTTTGGGATCGTTGGGATGGGGCACAGTGTTGTCCTGCTGGTATCGCTACAACTCTACCTGCCGTCGGGATGGTCCGAAGGACCAGACCCGGAATCTCGAGATTCCGGGTTCATCGCTGCGCGATGCCCCGGAATGACGCGCAGATCGTCACGGCTTGCTCGGATCGAACCGCTTTTCCAGGCCCTTCCAGCAATCGGCGTAGTCGTCCTGCAGCGTCGCCGTCGTCGCTGCATGCTGCGTGACCCGCTGCGGAAAGCGCGTTTCGAACATGAACGCCATGGTGCCGGTCAGCTTCACCGGCTTGAGCTCGCTAGTGCTGGCGTGATCGAATGCCTCTCGGTCGGGGCCGTGCGGCAGCATGCAGTTGTGCAGACTGATGCCGCCGGGGACGAAGCCCTGCGGCTTGGCGTCATAGACGCCATAGATCAGTCCCATGAACTCGCTCATGATGTTCATGTGGTACCAAGGCGGACGGAAAGTATTCTCCGCAACTGCCCAGCGTTCCGGGAAAATCACAAAATCGATATTCGCGGTGCCGGCGGTTTCCGACGGCGAGGTCAGCACCGTGAAGATCGAGGGATCGGGATGGTCGAAGCTGATGGCGCCGACCGGCGAGAAGGTGCGCAGGTCGTATTTGTAGGGCGCGTAGTTGCCGTGCCAGGCCACCACGTCGATCGGCGAATGCGGCAGCGTGGTCTTGAACAGCGAGCCGCCCCATTTGACGTAAAGCTCGGTCGGCGTGTCCTTGTCCTCATAGCTGGCGACCGGTGTGAGGAAGTCGCGCGAATTGGCGAGGCAGTTGGCGCCGATCGGCCCGCGCTCCGGCAGCGTGAAGGCACCGCCGTAGTTTTCGCAGAGATAGCCGCGCGCCGGCCCGTTCGGAATCTCGATGCGGAATTTCACGCCGCGCGGGATCACCGCGATCTCGCCCGGCTCGATATCGATGCGGCCGAACTCGGTGACGAGGCGCAGATTGCCCTGCTGCGCCACGAACATCATCTCGCCATCGGCATTGTAGAAATGCTGATCGACCATCGATTTGGTGATGAGATAGACATGGGCGGCCATGCCCGCTTGCGTGTTGGCGTCGCCCGCGGTCGTCATGGTCTGCACGCCCTGCAGGAAGGTCACCTCCTCCTTCGGGATCGGGGCTGGATCCCAGCGGAGCTGCGCGATCGGCAAGTCATACTCGTGGCACGGCGCGGTGCGCCACAGCCCGGCATCGACCTTTTCAAACCGACCGGAATGTTTCACCGAGGGGCGGATGCGATAGAGCCAGGAGCGCTCGTTGCTGCCGCGCGGCGCAGTGAAGGGCGAGCCGGACAATTGCTCGGCATAGAGCCCGTAGGCGCAGCGCTGCGGCGAGTTGCGTCCGATCGGCAGCGCGCCGGGCAGTGCCTCGGTCTCAAAGCTGTTGCCGAAACCGGACATGTAGCCCGGGGTAATCTGCGCGGTGCTGCGAACGATCTGATCAGGCGAGGTATTGATATTCATGGTCATCCTCCTCCTTGCAGCGCGGCCCACATTTCCTGGTCGCGCTTGTCGGTCCAGATCACGGGATCGTCGATCCCCGATGCTTCATCGTAGGCGCGCGAGACGTTGAACGGCAGGCAGTGCTCATAGATGGCGAAGTTGGAAAACTTGGGATCCATCACCTCGCGGGTTGCGGCAAACGTCTCTTTCAACGTGCGGCCCTTGGCGACCGAGCTTTCCGCTGCGCCATAAAGCGTGGTGACGAAGTCGCGCGTCATCGCGATGGCGTCGCGCCCGGTCGAAAGACCCTTAAGCGCATCGCCACGGCCCGGCGCGATTGCCTTCGGATTGAAGGCGCGGATTTCATTCAGCGTGGCCGGCCATTCGCGCAAATGCGCATCACCGCAATAGCAGGCCGAGTGATATTCGATGAGATCGCCGGAGAACATGACTTCGGCATCCGGCACCCAGGCGACGATGTCGCCGGACGTATGGCCCGCGCCGAGCTGCATCAGCCGCACCTCGCGCTTGCCCAGAAAAATCGACATCTCGCCTTCGAAGGTCAGCGTCGGCCAGGTCAGGCCGGGAATGCTCTCGGCATCCTGGAACAGGCGCGGGAACCGGCCGTATTCGGAATCCCAATCCTGCTGGCCGCGTTCCTCGATCAGCCGATAGGTTTCGGATGACGCCACGATACCTTGCGCCTTGTAGGCAGAGGCGCCGAGCACGCGCACCGCGTGGTAATGCGACAGCACGACATATTTGATCGGCTTGTCAGTGACGGTCCGAACGCGCTCGATCACCTTGTTCGCCATTGCCGGCGTTGCCTGGGCATCGAACACCAGGCAGCCGTCGTCACCGACGATGACGGCAGAGTTCGGATCGCCTTCGGCAGTGAACGCGTAGAGATCAGTGCCGATTTCGGAGAAGGTGATCTTTTTCTCCGCCAGATCGGTGCTGGACGCGAAACCTTTAGCCATCAATTCGATTCCTGACTTCGTTCGAGAAGTGAACTATTGCTGCTGTTGTTGCTGTTGCCGCTGGCTCGTATCGAGCATGCGCCGGGCAGCAAGGGCAATCGCTTCCTTCAGCACATCGAGGTCGCCGATGTGATTGGCAAGAATGAGAACCAGCGCCGCATCAAGATCGGCACTTTGTTCGTCGTTCAGCCCACGATGCGCCTCGACGATGGCGCGAAACGCGTCGTCAGGCTTGGCAAAATTCGAACGTGTCGATAGCGCCATGACGAAACCTCAGTTGTGGCCGGCAGCACGCGCGAGCGCGGCGTCGAGCGCCGCCCGGGTCGGGTGGCGGAAGCGCGCCGCGACATAGCCGTCGGGACGCAACAAATAGGCGGCGCCGGGTTCGGCGTCGTAACGCCTGGCAGCAAGACCGGTAGGATCGGCAAACCCGCCCTCAAGGCCACCCTTGCCGCCGATCCGGATCGTGCCCAATCCGTCCGGCAGCTCCGGCGCAGCACCATTGCTAAACTCCAGCAAGGCGAAGCTCGTTCCGGCGCCGATGAAGGCATCGGTGAGATACATCGGTTCGCCGCGCGCGCCCGCCACCGGCGCGTCCGGCATCGAGGCGCCGGGGCGCGGGCCGCCGTGCCAGGAATCGGCATCAGCGGTCGAAAGTGGCGTGTCGTAGACCGAGGGCGTCGAGAGGCGCCCGCCATTCACCATGCGTTTGCCGAACTCGGTTTCCCTGGCGAGCGACAGCACCGCCTTGCGCAGCCGCGCCTCCTGGTGCGAGTTCGGCGCCATGAAGTCGGTCGAGCGGGTGGATTCGCGGATGTTCTCGTCGGCCGCGGCGCTGCGCTCGATGTGATAGCTTTCGAGCAGCGCTTGGGGCGAGGTTCCCCGCAGCACGCGATCGAGCTTCCATGCCAGATTCTCGGCATCCTCGAGCCCGGAATTGGCACCACGCGCGCCGAACGGCGAGACCTGATGCGCGGCATCGCCGGCAAAGATCACCCGGCCGTGGATGAACTTGTTCATCCGCCGGCACTGGAATTTGTACAGCGAAATCCATTCGAAATCGAACTTGTCATGCCCGAGCATGCGGGCGATGCGCGGCCGCACGTTCTCCGGCAGCTTTTCGACCGCGGGATCGGCGAGGCGATTGAGCTGCAGATCGATCCGCCAGATATCGTCGGGCTGCTTATGCAGAAGCGCGGAGCGTCCGGCATGGAACGGCGGATCGAACCAGAACCAGCGCTCGGTCGGAAATGCCGCCGTCATCTTGACGTCGGCGATCAGGAACTGGTCCTCGAACACCTGGCCCGTAAATTCCGCGCCGACCATTTGCCGGAGTGAGGAGCGGGCGCCGTCGCAGGCGACGACATATTGCGCGGCCAGCCGATAGGGACCATCAGGCGTCTGGATCGTCAGCACCACGTGGTCGTTGTGCGGCTCAAGGCCGGTCACCTTGTTGCGCCAGCGCAGGTCCACGGCGGGCAGTTCCTCGACGCGATCGACCAGATAGGCTTCCGCATAGAATTGCTGCAGGTTGATGAAGGCCGGCCGCTTGTGGCCCTCCTCCGGCAACAGGTTGAACTGATAGAGCAGGGAATCGCCGTGAAAGATCTTGCCGACGCTCCACACCACGCCCTTGTCGACCATGCGCTGACCGATGCCGAGCCGATCCCAGAATTCGAGCGAGCGTTTGGAGAAGCAGATCGCCCGCGATCCCTCGCCGATCCGGTCGGCGTCATCGAGCAGCACCACCGACTGCCCGCGCTGCGCCAGATCGATCGCCAGCGAAAGCCCCACCGGTCCGGCGCCGACCACGACAATCGCATGCTCCGCAATGTTCGCAGCGCCCCGATCCTGGTCGGGGTGGCGGCGATAGCCGAACTGGGTTTTAGTCAGCGCCATGCGGCTTAACCGGTGACTAGCCAAGGGCTCGGGGCCCTGCTAAATTAGTCTCACTTGCAACTATCTTAACCCCCGGGCCGGGTCGAGTGCAACTCAAATCGAGGCGATTCTTGCCAAAGGCGACGTCAGGCGAAATAGCTGCCCTTCCGCGGGAAGAGAGTGCGCCGAAGAAAGCGGCGCGGCTCGACCTCTTCAGATTCATGCCATTTCGGCTGAACCGGCTGGCGGCGGAAGTCAGTTCCGCGCTCTCGGCCGAATATGCGACCCGCTACGGGCTCGACATTCCGGAATGGCGTGTGCTGGCGACCCTCGGCTTCCGCCATGAGCCCTGCAGTGCGCAATACGTCGCCGATTGCACGCGCACCCACAAATCCACCATCAGCCGCGCCGTCACCTCGCTGATGAAGCGGCAGATCATCGAGCGCGTCGAGAACGAGGACGATCGCCGCGAATTCCGCCTGCGCCTCACCGGCGAGGGCGCCGCGCTCTATGAGGAGCTGATCCCGCGTCTGTTGCGCCGGGAGCAGGAGATATTGTCCTGTCTTTCCGCGCAGGAGCGCAGGGATCTTGGACGGCTGCTCGGCAAGATCGAGGCAAGCCTTGAACTGGTGCAGACCAGCGAAGAGGCCGACGCGAAGGAGGCGTATTAGTTTCGTTGTCGTTCCGGGGCGATGCGAAGCATCGAACTATGTGCGCAATTGCGCACCTGAGAATCTCGAGATTTCCCGATGCGCAATTGCGCATCTGAGGTCTGGTCCTTCGGACCATCCCGGAATGACGACGTTCACAACCGATCAATATGCTTTGCGATGACGGGGAAATAACTATCGCCCGATCCGGCATCGATCGCTTCCTGCAGAATCGTTGCGACCAGCTCAGCGCCGCGGATTTTCAACCCGGCATCGGCCGCGAGCTCCAGCGCGTATGATAGATCCTTCAGCGCATATTTGGTCGAGAACGCGCGCTCCGGAAAATTGCCCGGCACGATCGCCTTCATGCCGTGATTGCGCAGCGCAAAACTGTCGGCCGAGCCTTTTGAAAGCGTATCGAGCAGCAGCTTGGGATCAACGGCATTGTGTTTGGCGACGGCAACCGCTTCGGCCAGCGCATTGACGGTTTCGAACAGCACCATGTTGTTGAGAATCTTCGTCACCTGCCCGGCCCCGACCTCGCCACAATGGGTGACGTCGGTCGCAAAGCAGCGGATCAACGGCTCGATCTCAGCGTAAAGCGCCGGCGTTCCCCCGACCATGACGCTGAGCGTGCCGTCCTGTGCCGCCTGCCGCGTGCGCGCGATCGGCGCGTCGGCCCAGGCTGCGCCTTTTTCCTGCAACTGTTCGGCAAAGTCGCGGGTCTGGCTGACCGAGGATGTGCCGAGATCGACGACGACCTGGCCGCTCCGGACGTTATTGAGAATGCCGTCGCCTTCGAACACCGCGCGAACATGCTTGGCGCTCGGCAGGCAGAGAAACAGCAGATCGCTCTGCTTGATCACATCGGCAACCGAGGCTGCGACGCCAGCGCCTTCCGCGCGCAGCCGCGCCAACGGCTCGGGCGACAGATCGAAGGCAAGCACGCGCTTGCCGCTCTTCTTCACGAGATTGCGGCAGATTGGCTCGCCCATCACGCCGAGGCCGATAAAGCCGATTGTCTTGTATTCCGACATATCCGGCTGCGCCTATTTTGCGAAGGAGCGTGACGGCGCCAGATGCAGCGCGAACGCATCGACCTTGTCGCTGGCGCGCGGATAGATCTCGCTCACGATTGGATCGTGGCCGGGGATGAAACGGTCGGGATGGCCGGCCAGGCGCTCGACGGTTTCCCAGCCCTGCGCCATGTCGCCGACATTGTAGACGATTGGGAACGGGCTGCGCTTGTGCAGATTGGCGTAATAATGTGCGGCGTCCGATGCCAGCACCACCGGCCCGCGTGCGGTTTCCACACGCACCACCTGCAGGCCGTCCGAATGGCCGCCAACGCGATGCACCGTCACGCCGGGGGCGACCTCGCCTTCTCCGGAATGGAAGGTGACGCGCTCGCCATAGACATGGCGCACCATGGTTGTGACGTGCTCGACCGAAAACGGATGCCGCAGCAGGCCGTTGCACATGCAGCGCCCGGTCGCGTAGCTCATTTCGCGCTCCTGCAGATGAAACCGCGCATTCGGGAAGCGATCGAGATTGCCGGCGTGGTCATAGTGCAGATGGGTGACGATCACGTCGCGAATCGCTTCGACGCCAACGCCAAAACCCGCCAGCGCGTCTACCGGATTGAGCGTGAGCTTGCGCGAACGCGCTTTCGCCTCCTCGGCGTTGAAGCCGGTATCGACCAAGATGTCGCGGCCGCCGCCCCGGATCAGCCAGACGAAATAATCGAGGTCCTGCGCTGTCGTCTCGTGCGGATCGGGCACCAGAAAATTCAGATGAGGGGTGCGGGGCGACATCGTCGCATAGCGCAGCGCATAGATTTCGTAGGCGTTTCCCATTGGTGTCACTTTGTTCTTTGTTGAATGCTGGATTGGCCGATCCCGGCACCAAGCCATTGTCATCCGCAAAGGTCAAACGCACTGCGCGAATGACAGCCGTGTGGCAGTGCCGGGCAGTATGTGAGAGGCGTCACATTCTGATTCGGTGGTCGTCACCCCCTTGAGCCTGATGATTTTCTGGTTGGATGAGTTGGTCGCAGACCCGTTTTACCTCTCCCGATTGCGGGGCGGCCATGGGCCGCCTATGCCTCCCTCAACCGGAAGAGGGAGCGGGAACCGCTGCGCCGGACCCAACCACGGGGCAAGATTCGGCCGCGGGCCGAGGTTGGTTATTCCCCCTCCATCCGCGCGGCCTGGTCGCGGTGAATTGTCGCAATTAATGACGAGATCGCAATCAGTTGACGGGGGTGCAGAGCGGGTTTGATAATGCCGATACCGTAGAGTAAGGTCCCCCGCCGCGCGAGCTAGCATCGCTGCGATTTTGGCTGGTTTGCCGTGATCTGGACTGCCATCATTATGAAAATCCGCCTTGCATTGCTCCTCACATTGCTCTTTGCGCTCGCCTCCGTTGCGCCATCTTTCGCCGCCGGTGAGCGTTATGCGCTGATAATCGGTAATGCCAAATATCCGGATGCCGAGGCGCCGCTGAAGGAGCCGATCAATGATGCGCGCGACATCGCCGACGAGCTGAAGCGTGACGGGTTCAATGTCGATATCGGCGAGAACCTGACCGGCGAGCAGATGCGCCGCGCCTTCGAGCGCCTCTATGGCAAGATCAAGCCCGGATCGGTCGCGCTGATATTCTTCTCCGGCTTCGGCGTGCAGTCGAGCCGCCAGAGCTACATGATCCCCGTCGATGCGCAGATCTGGACCGAGGCTGACGTGCGCCGCGACGGTTTCAGCCTCGAGACCGTGCTAGGCGAGATCAACAGCCGTGGCGCCGGCGTCAAGATCGCACTGATCGACGCCTCCAGGCGCAACCCGTTCGAGCGCCGGTTCCGCAGCTTTTCCGCCGGCCTTGCGCCGGTGATCGCGCCGAACGGCACGCTGGTGATGTATTCGGCCGCCCTCTCCTCGGTGATCTCGGACAACGGCGGCGACCGCAGCCTGTTCGTGCGTGAATTGCTGAAGGAAATCCGCACCCCTGACCTGACGGCGGAGGAGACCCTGAACCGCACCCGCGTCGGCGTCACCCGCGCCTCACGCAGCGAGCAGGTGCCATGGATTTCTTCGTCGCTGGCGGAAGATTTTTCCTTCATCCCGAGCGGCGCCGGCACGCGGCCGGCGAGCCCGCCACCGGCCCCGGTAGCGGCCGCGCCCACAGCTCCAGCTCCGGCCCCCTCTCCTGCACCGGCACCCGCTCCTGCCACGCCGCAGGTCGCTGCGCCCGCGCCACCGC
>NZ_JAAVLW010000016.1 GCF_013114835.1 Bradyrhizobium archetypum
CCTCCACCGCCGGCGCCGAAACCGGTTGAAGCCGCAATTCCGCCGCCCCCGCCACCGGCCAAGCCGGTCGAGAGCCCGAGCCCGACCGCGGTCGCGCTTGCCGACGATCCGACCATCAAGACCCTGACCGCCAAGCTCAACGACAATCCGGACGATGCGGCGGCGCTGTACCGGCGCGGGCAGGTCTATGCAAGCAAGGGCGCCTACGAGCTTGCCATCAAGGACTTCAACAATTCGCTGCGGCTGAATCCGAAGGATGTCGAAGCCTATAACAATCGCTGCTGGGCACGCACGGTGATCGGCGACCTGCAGGCGGCGCTGAAGGATTGCAACGAGGCACTGCGGCTACGGCCGAACTTCGTCGACGCGCTCGACAGCCGCGGGCTCCTCAATCTGAAGAACGGCCAGAACAAGAATGCAATTGCTGATTTCGATGCCGCCCTCAAGATCAACCCAAGATTGACATCCTCATTGTATGGTCGCGGCCTGGCCAAGAAACGTAACGGCTCGATTGCGGAAGGCGACCTGGACATCAACAATGCGAAGGCGATGGATCCCAATATCGTTAAGGAATTCGCTGACTACGGGGTGCAATAACTTTTTTCGATCAAAGCCAGCGGGCACCTCGAACCCTGTGACGGGTCCCCAGACTAAGGAACAGCAGCCGGTGTGAGCCAAAGTCCGGCAGCTCATTGGATGATATTTGGAACCGCGTGGGAAGCCCGCAGGAGGGACAGGCAATGGCACAATTCTCAACGAAAACCTTTACGGCAATCGTTTCGATTGCATCGCTCGGCGCAGCCGTTTCCTTAAGTGCGGGAGCCGCGTTCGCTCAAGACAAGAACGTCACCGAGGATCAGATCGTCCGCGCGCTGGTGCCCGAAAGGAAGCCGCTCACCCGCGGCCTTTCGGTCGGCCCGCAGCAGACCGTCGACCCGACCGCAGCCGCCGCCGAGAATAAGTTCGTCCAGAAGATCCGCGGTCGCTCCACGCGTTCGCTCTCGACCGCCGAGCGCGAGGAGATCGCCGCGATCGTCAAGGACAAGCCGAAGATCGATCTGGAGATCAATTTCGACTACAACTCCGCCGACATCAGCGCGAAATCGTTGCCGTCGGTTCAGGCGCTCGGCCGCGCGCTCACCAACAATGATCTCAAGGGATCGACCTTCGTAGTTGCAGGCCATACCGACGCCGCCGGCGGCGAAGCCTATAACCAGGATCTCAGCGAGCGCCGGGCGGATGCGATCAAGCGCTATCTCGTCGACAAGTATGGCATCAACGGCACCGATCTCGTCACCGTCGGATACGGCAAGAGCAAGCTCAAGGATCCGAGCCAGCCGCTCGCGGAAGTAAACCGCCGCGTTCAGGTCGTGAATATGGAAAACAAGGCCACGGCGTCGAACGCGTCCAAGTAAGGGGCGTGGCGCCGACCAATACTTTGCGGCTACAATACGTCCCGCAGCACCCATGCGGGACGTATTCGTTTTGGGCGTCATCGCTGGCCTTCGGCCGGCTAAGCGCGCCTGTTTGATTTGACTTCCAGTCTGGATTGATCCGGCGATGAAATTCTCCGAATACCTCAAACCTGCGCTTGGAACGGCCTTTGTTGTCGTTCTGGCGGTTGGCTATTACTGGTTCGAACACCGTCCGCGCGCCGAAGAAAAGGAAACACCGGGCCAGGCGCTGGTGATCGTCACCAAATCCACCAATGCCTGCTTCTCCGACATGGTGCGGGTCACCGGCTTCATCGTGCCGCGCCGCGAGGCCCAGATCGGCGTCGACCAGGAAGGCTCCAGGGTCACCGATCTCCTGGCCAAGGAAGGCGATACGGTCACCGAAAATCAGGAGCTGGCGCGCCTCACCGCGCCGCCGCAAGTACCCGGTGCTCCGGCGGGCAGGCCCGGGCCGGTCTCGCTTCGCGCACCGGCCGCCGGCCTCGTCACCGAAGTCCGGACCGCGGTCGGCGCGCCGGCCTCGCCGCAGGCTGGCCCGATGTTCCGGATTTCCGTCAACAACGAAATCGAGCTCGAAGCCGAAGTGCCGAGCGTACATCTGCTCAAGCTCAATCCCGGCGCGACGGTACGCATCAGCCGGGACGACGCGCCCGACGTCGTCGGCAAGGTCCGGCAGATCTCGCCGCAGATCGATCGCGCCACGCAGCTCGGCAAGGTCCGAATCTCGCTGAACAACAATCCCTCGCTCAAGGTCGGCATGTTCGCCCGCGCCAATATCGATGCCAAACGATCCTGCGGCGTTGCCGTGCCGCGCACCGCGATCGATCGCCTGACCCTGCAGGTGGTCAAGGGCAATACGATCGAGACGCGGAAGGTACGCGTCGGCCTGACCTCCGAAACCTCAACTGAAATTCTTGAAGGCCTCGACGTCGGCGAAATCGTCGTGGCCGATGCTGGTACGTCGCTGCATGACGGCGACCAGATCAAGACCATGTTCGCCGACGAACTCGAGCGCACGCGGGCACGCTAATGGCTTTGAATATTTCTGCTTGGTCGATCCGGAACCCGCTTCCATCGATCGTCTTTTCGATCATCCTCCTGGTCCTGGGCTGGGTCAGCTTCACCAAGCTTGCGGTGACCCGACTGCCCAGCGCCGACATCCCCGTGATTTCGGTTGCTGTCGCGCAGTTCGGCGCAGCTCCGGCCGAGCTGGAATCGCAGGTCACCAAGACCATCGAGGACGGCGTCTCCGGCGTCGAGGGCGTGCGGCATATTTCGTCATCGATCACCGACGGCCTGTCGGTGACGACGATCCAGTTCGCGCTCGAGACCAACACGGATCGCGCGCTGAACGACGTCAAGGACGCTGTCACCCGCGTCCGCGCCAACCTGCCGCAGAATGTCAACGAGCCGCTGATCCAGCGTGTCGACGTGATCGGGCTGCCGATCGTCACCTATGCGGCGATCTCGCCTGGTAAGACGCCGGAGCAGCTCTCCTATTTCGTCGACGACGTCGTCAAGCGCGCGCTGCAGGGCGTTCGCGGCGTCGCCCAGGTCGAGCGTATCGGCGGTGTCGAGCGTGAGATACTTGTGTCGCTCGATCCCGACCGGCTGCAGGCGGCGGGGCTCACCGCTGTCAATGTGAGCCAGATCCTGCGCGGCACCAATGTCGACCTCGCCGGCGGCCGCGCCGCAATCGGCAAGAACGACCAGGCGATCCGCACGCTCGCCGGCGCCAAGACGCTGAACGAGCTTGCTGGCACCATGATCCCGCTGTTCGGCGGCGGCGAAGTGCGGCTCGATGATCTCGGCACCGTGACCGACACCATCGCCGACCGGTCTACCTTTGCCCGTTTCAACGGCGAACCGGTCGTGGCGCTGGGCATCAAGCGCTCCAAGGGCGCCAGCGATGTCGTCGTGGCTGCTGCCGTGCAGAAGCGCATCGATGCGCTGAAGGTCGCCTATCCCGATGTCGACCTCAAGCTGATCGACACTTCGGTCGAATTCACCAAGGGCAATTACGAAGCGGCGATCTCCACTTTGTTCGAAGGCGCGATCCTCGCCGTCATCATCGTGCTGCTGTTCCTGCGCGACATCAGAGCCACCATCATCGCCGCGATCTCGCTGCCGCTGTCGATTTTCCCGGCGTTCTGGGCGATGGACCTGCTCGGCTTCTCGCTGAACCTGGTGTCGTTCCTCGCCATCACGCTGTCGACGGGCATTCTGGTCGACGACGCCATCGTCGAGATCGAGAACATCGTGCGCCACATGCGCATGGGCAAATCGCCCTATCGCGCGGCCCTCGAAGCCGCCGACGAAATCGGCCTCGCTGTGATCGCGATCTCGCTGACCATCATCGCAATTTTCGCGCCGGCCAGCTTCATGTCCGGCATCGCCGGGCAGTTCTTCAAACAGTTCGGCATCACGGTCTCGGTGCAGGTGTTCTTCTCGCTGCTCGCCGCGCGCTTCGTCACGCCGGTGCTGGCGGCCTACTTCCTGAAGGACCATCCGCACGACGAGCCGCCGCCCGGTCGCATCCTGCAATCCTACACCAAGCTCGTGACCTGGTCGGTGAAGCACTATTTCATCACCGTGCTGATCGGCTTCGGCATCTTCGCCGCCTCGATCTGGAGCATCACGTTGCTGCCGCAAGGCTTCCTGCCCGCGCAGGACACTGCGCGCTCGCTGCTGGCGATGGAATTGCCGCCGGGCTCGCAGCTTGCCTATACCGAGAAGGTAACTGAAGAAATCGTCGCCCGCCTGCGCAAGCGGCCCGAGGTGAAGAGTATCTTCGTCGATGGCGGCCGCGTGCCGCCTGGAACGCAGGAAGTCCGCCGCGCCGCGCTGATCATCAATTACACGCCGAAGAAAGACCGCAAGATCACCCAGCGGCAACTCGAACTCGAGATCGGACAGGAACTGGAAAACGTTCCCGATATTCGCTTCTGGTTCCTCGACGAAAACGGCTTGCGCGCGATTTCGCTTGTCGTGACCGGTGTCGACAGCAACATCGTCAACAACGTCGCCAGCGAGCTTGCGACGCAGATGAAGCGGATCCCGATCATCGCCAACGTGATTTCGGAGACCGCGCTCGACCGGCCCGAGCTCCGCATCCGGCCGCGCGCCGAACTGGCGGCCCGGCTCGGCGTCTCGACCGAAAGCCTGTCGCAGACGATCCGCGTCGCCACCATCGGAGACGTTGGTCCGGCACTGGCCAAATTCGATGCGGGCGACCGTCAGGTACCGATCCGCGTTCAGCTGGAGGACAGCGCGCGCAGCGATTTGCAGATGCTGCAGCAATTGCGCGTGCCGCTCGGTCAGCGCGGCGAGCGCGGCGGCGTGCCGCTGTCGGTCGTTGCCGACATTCAGCTCGATCAGGGCCCGACCAGCATCAACCGCTATGACCGCGAACGGCAGGCGACGGTGGCTGCCGACCTCGTCGGCACCGCCGCGCTCGGCGACGCGACCAAGCTGATCTACGAGCTTCCGGTCATGAAGAGCCTCCCGAAGGGCGTCAAGGTGAGCCCGTCAGGTGACGCCGAGAGCCTCAATGAACTATCGGAAGGCTTTGCCACCGCCATCACGGCCGGCCTGATGATGGTTTATGCGGTGCTGGTGCTGCTGTTTGGCACGTTCCTGCAGCCGATCACCATCCTGTTCTCGCTCCCGCTGTCGATCGGCGGCGCGATCGCAGCATTGTTGCTCACCGGCAAGCAGCTCACCACGCCGGTGTGGATCGGCATCCTGATGCTGATGGGCATCGTCACCAAGAATGCCATCATGCTGGTCGAATTCGCCGTCGAGGCGATCCGAGAGGGCAAAAGCCGCGAAGAGGCGATCATCGACGCCGGCATGAAGCGCGCCCGTCCGATCGTGATGACGACGATCGCGATGGCCGCAGGCATGATGCCGTCAGCGCTGGCGTTCGGCGCCGGCGGCGAATTCCGCTCGCCGATGGCGCTTGCCGTGATCGGCGGCCTGATCTTCTCCACTATCCTGTCGCTGGTGTTCGTGCCGGCGATGTTCATGGTGATGGACGATTTCGGCGCCATGTGCTGGCGGCTCGGCCGGAAGCTGATCGTCTCCAGCGCGGAGACTGAGCCCGGCGCTCACGGACCGGATCATCGCAGTGAACCGCCCGCCAAGGGCCCGCCCGCGGCACCGCCAGCGATGTGGCCCGCGGCGGAGTAGGTAGCATTGGGTGCGTCAATCGAGGCCGAAGATCAGTCGTTTTTCCAAGCCCTGCGGGATGTGTGCTGGATATACAGGATTTCCAAGTCATCGCGTACGCAATGGAAATCTTGTAGGGCTAGACCCGCACATCGGGATCGTCGGTCCGATAACCACTGTACGGATGGTCCTTTAGCTGCAGTACCGCTTTGCGGATGTTTGCAGCTACGTTTCGTGGCACCGCTGAGAGAACGCTCAGCTTGACGACAGATGCGGCCCTACTCGTTTCTCGCTACCGCCGTCAGCTTGGTCATGTTCTGCAGCAGGATCCTGCCGCGCTGCAGGTCCAAAATGCCGTCCTTGCGCCAGAGCTGCAGTTGACGGTTGACGCTCTCGCGGGCGGCGCCGACGAAGACGCCGAGCTGTTCCTGCGAAATGTGCACCTCGGAACCGAAGTCGGAGGCCAGCGCACAGAGCCGCCGCGCCAGGCGGACCGGCAACGGCTGCAGCACGGATTCTTCCATCCGCTCGCTCTGCCAGCGGATGCGCTGACACAACAGCATGATGATCTTGATGGCGACCTTCGGCTCGCGCTCGAGGAACGCCAGAAAATCCTCGCGCCGCAGCACGAACAGTTCCGACGGCTCGCCGGCGGTGGCATCCGCCGTGCGGTCCTGGCCGTCGAGGACGGCCACCTCGCCGAACAGATCGCCGGGACCCATGAAGTTGAGCGTCAGCCGGCTGCCGTCGGAGGCGCCGGTTTCGATGCGGATCTGGCCGCGCCGGACGCCGTAGAGGGCATCGCCAGGATCGCCCTTCTGGAACAACATTTCACCAACGCCGAGCTGTTGGGTATGGCAAAGGCCGGAAATGCGCTGCAATTCGTCGGCGCCGAGATCGGCGAACATCGGGTTCATTTTCAAAATGACCGCAAATTCGGCCTGTTTGCTCATAGTATTGCCTTCCAGATCGGCCTTACCGCCCCCCGAACGCCGTTAGCAGAATTCGCCCACCCACGAGTGTGTCATAAGTCACATAACTTTGCAGTACCCCCGGAATATTTTTGGCTTCTTTGGGGCCCATCCTCTTTCCGGGATAAGCTCACCTGACCGGTTGCGCCCGCCTGTCGCGCCACCGAAATAAGAGCCGTTTTCGCGGTCTGGAATATCGACATGAGAGCACTGAAAATTGCCGGCGCCGTCATTGCCGCCGTGATCGTCGTGGTCGCGCTGCTGCTGGTGATCGGCATCCCCTCGAGCTTCCTGACGACGGAGATCAAGGACCGCGTCGAGCGCGAGACCGGCTACAGGCTCGCCATCAATGGCGGCGCCAGGATCGGCCTGTGGCCATCGCTCAACGTCACGCTGAATGATGTCACGCTGCAGGATCCGAAGGACCGCGACATCAACCACCGCTTCACGGCTTCCAGCATCGAGGCGGACGTAACGCTGGCAAGCCTGTGGGCGGGCAAGCCGCAGATTACCGAGCTCGTCATCATCCGCCCCGTCGTGAACCTGCCGCTGCGGCGCGAGCGGGTGAGGGAAGCCACTTCCCCCTCGAAGCCTGCCGCCGGCAAGACAACTGACGCCTTTTCGATCGAGCACATCAGCGTCAGCGGCGGCACCGTTGTGTTCTCCAATTTGCGCGACCGGGTCGAGAACAGGATCGAGACCGTCAACGCCGACATCGTCATCGATGCCGACCGGAAGGTTACGCTGACCGGCAATGCGCGCAAGAACGGCAATCCCCTGAAATTCGAGCTCAAGGCGGCGCTGCCCGCAGCCCCGGTCGAGCGGCAGAATATTCCGGCCGAAATCAAGATCGATGCGCCCGGCCTGCTGAACGGCCAGCTCGCCGCCAAGGCCGAAGCCCGCCTCAACGGTTCGGTCGTGATGATCAATGGCGTGACCGGCGCGCTCGGCGACGCCGCGTTCAATGGCTGGGCCTCGGTCGACCTGTCGAGCAAGCCGCTGGTCAAGCTCGATCTCGATTTCCAGAAGCTTGCGCTCGCGACGTCGCAGAGTACCGACAATTCCTCGGCGCAGCCCTGGAGCAACGCGACGATCGACATCAACGGCCTGAATTATATCGACATACAGGCGCGCATTTCCGCGGCCGAACTCAGTATCGGCGGCGCGCGTTTCGCTCCCGCCGCGATCGACACCACGCTCGCAAGCGGTGTGTTGAAGGCGCAGGTCGCCAACCTTGGCGCCTATGAGGGCAACGCCAACGGCGACCTGTCCATCGATGTCTCCACCGCCAATCCCGCCTACACATTGCGCGCCGACCTCACCGGCGTGCGGGCGCTTCCGCTGCTGCACGGCCTCGCCGATTTCGACAGACTCGACGGCAGGATGCAGGCGAAGATCAATGTGCGCTCCTCCGGCATCAGCCAGCGCGCGATCATGTCGAACATGGCCGGCACCGCCTTTGTTGTATTCCAGGACGGCGCCATCAAGGGGCTCAATGTCGCGCAGATGATCCGCTCGCTGACGGCGAGCACGCTGTCGGGCTGGCAGGAGAGCGACGAGAAGGCGACGGACCTCTCGCAATTGTCGGCATCGTTCAAGATCGACAAAGGCCAGGCGCAGACCACCGATCTCAATCTGGTCGGCCCGCTGGTGAAGATGACCGGCGTCGGCACCATCGATCTCGGCACCAAGCAGATCGGCTTCCGCGTCGAGCCGAAACTCGTGATGACCACCGAGGGCCAGGGCCGCACCTCAGATCCGGTCGGGCTTGGCATTCCCGTGATAATCGAAGGCCCGTGGGGAAGCCCACGGATCTATCCGGAGATGCAGGGCATCCTCGACAATCCGGATGCGGCTTATGCCAAGCTGAAGGAGATGGGCAAGGGCCTGTTCGGCCAGAACGGCGCCGGGCTAGGTGCTGCGATCGGCAGCCTGCTTGGCGGACAGCCGGGCACGGCCGGCGGCCCCGGGCAGACCGGCGGTAAGCCGAACGATCCGCTCGGCGGCCAGCTTGGTGAGACCATCGGCAATCTCATTCAGGGCTTGGGTGGATTGGGCCAGGGCGGTCAGGGCGGTCAAGGCAGCGTGCGCCCCGGCGGTCAACGGAGCCTGACGCCAACCTCGCCCGCCGAGCCGCCGAGCCAGGCCGCGCCTTCCGAACCGGCGGCGCCCACCACACCGAGCGATGCGACCGCGCAGCAGGACAGCCAGCCGATGAACGAGGTCTTGCGGCAGTTGTTCAACCGCTGAGGCGATCACTCCATCGCCTCGCTCTTCGCGGGGAGAGGGGCTGCCTCCAGGAGTCCCGCCGTGCAGAGAGCCCCTCACCCGGCGCTTCGCGCCGACCTCCCCCGCCAAGAGCGGGGCGAGGTGGAGCAAGGCGCCGAACTAGAATCCGGCGATTCCTGGCTAGAATCGGGGCTAACCATGCTGGCGGACGGGCCGCCGGACCCGTCGATTCGTGCTAAACAGGCGCTCATTCGGGGTCTGCAGTTGTAGCCGGCCCCGCGGCAAGCGACGAACGGATGCGCATGCTTTTTCAAGGGCGTGCCGCACGAGGGTCCGGATGAGCGAGGTCAAGAACAGGGTCTGGTTTCTGCGCGAGGGCCTGTTCGCCAAATACGTCGTCGCGCTGGTCGGGCTCGTCGTGTTCGTGCTGGCCGTCAACGGCGCGATTGAAATCTGGATCACCTATCGCGGCATCAAGAGCTCGCTTCACGATGCCATGTCGGAGAAGGCGCAGGCGACCGCCAAGCGGATCCAGCAATCGATGTCCGACCTCGAGCGGCAGATCTCCTGGGTGACCCGCGCCTCCACCAAGACGATCGAGGATCGCCGCGCCGACTACGCCCAGTTGCTGCGGCAGGTGCAGCAGGTCAGCCAGCTCTCGTTGCTCAATGCCCAGGGCCGCGAACAGCTCCGCCTGACGCGGCAGACCGTCACGCTCGGCAGCAACGCCGATTTCTTCCGCGATGTCCGCTTCGCGGAGACTTTGACGCGCGGCACCAGCTTTGCGCCGGCCTACATGCGGGACCAGCAACCGTTCATGTCGATCGCGCTATCGCATGCCGATGGCAACGTCACGATCGCCGAAGTCGACCTCGATTTCCTCTCCGAGTTCCTGATCGACGCCCAGGTCGGCCGGGCGACGTATGCCTATGTCATCGATTCCAAGGGCGACGTGCTGGCCACGTCCTCGAACGGCCCCGAGGTCGGCAAGAACCTGTCGGCGCTGCCGCAGGTCGCAGCCGTCAGCAAACCCGGCGGCGTCGCGCCGGCGTCGGGCACCGATGCCAGTGGCGATAGGGTGCTGACCACCTCGAGCGTGGTGCCGAAGCTCGGCTGGCACGTGTTCTTCGAACAGCCGACGGCGCAGGCGCTGACCCCGATTCGCGATCAACTGATGCGGATCGCGCTTTTGATCGCGCTCGGCCTCGTGGTCGCGATCATCGCCGGCACCATCATGGCGCGGCGCCTGCTGGTGCCGATCACCGCGCTGCAGACCGGCGCGCGCCGCCTCGGCGCCGGCGATTTCAGCCACCGTATCGAGGTCAAGACCTCCGACGAGCTGGAGGAGCTCGCCAACCAGTTCAATAGCATGGCCGGCCAGCTCGCCGAGACCTATTCGAACCTCGAGGCCAAGGTGAAGGAGCGGACGCGCGATCTGGCGCAGTCGATCAACGAGCTCAAGGTGCTTGAAGAGGTCGGCCGCGCGGTCGCTTCCTCGCTCGATCTCAACGCGGTGCTGCCGACGGTCGCCGCCCGTGCGCTCGAAATCACCCATGCCGACGCCGTTCTGATCTACGGCTATGACGCCGGCAATCACCAGTTCTCGCTCGCCGAAGCGATCGGCATCGACAAATCCGCCGAGGGCCGCCATCGCGCCATCGACGCCGACCACTCGCTGCTTGGCGAGGCCGCAACCAGCGGCGAGCCGATCGCGATCCCCGAGCTTGGCGCAAGCCCTGAGCATCCGCTGCGCGACGTCGCGATCGAGGCCGGCTTCCATTCGGTGCTGGTGGTGCCGCTGGTCGACCAGACCGGCATTCTGGGATCGCTGATGGTGCTGCGGCGGAACGAGGGTGAGTTCTCGGCCAACCTGATCGGCCTGATGAAGACCTTTGCGCACCAGGCGGTGCTTGCGATGCGCAATGCGCGGCTGTTCACCGAAGTGGACCTCAAGAGCCGCGAGCTGCTCGCCGCCAACGATATCGTGCGCGAGCAGGCGAGCAAGCTGCAGGAGCAGACCAACCAGCTCCGCGACTGGAACCGCTCGCTGGAGGAGCGCGTGGAGACGCAGCTCGGCGAGATCGAGCGCATCCGCCGCCTCGAACGTTTCCTGGCGCCGCAGGTGGCGCAACTGATCGCCTCTTCCGACGGCCACGAAGGCCTGCTCGACAGTCATCGCCGCGAGGTCACAGTGGTGTTCTGCGACTTGCGCGGCTTCACCGCGTTCACCGAGACCACCGAGCCGGAAGAGGCGATGAACGTGCTGCGCGAATATCACGCAGCGCTCGGCGAACTGATCTTCAAGTACGAAGGCACGCTCGACCGCTATGCCGGCGACGGCGTGATGATCCTGTTCAACGCGCCGATCCAGTTCGAGGACCACACCGCGCGTGCGGTGCGGATGGCGGTCGAGATGCGCGATACTATTGGCTCCCTGACCGAGAAGTGGCGCAACCGCGGCCACAATCTCGGCTTCGGCATCGGCATTGCGCTCGGCTACGCCACGCTCGGCCAGATCGGCTTCGAGCAGCGGCTGGAATACGCCGCGATCGGCAGCGTCACCAATCTGGCTTCGCGCCTGTGCGACGAAGCCAAGGCCAACCAGATCGTGGTGTCCAGGCGCGTCTACGGCATGGTCGAACAATGGGTCGAGGGAAAACCGATCGACGATCTCAACCTGAAAGGCTTCAACCATCCGATCCTCGCCGCCGAGATCATGAGCTGGCGCGAGGAAGTCGACAATGTCGTGGATGCGGCGGCGGCGCGACGCAAGAAGATGCAGTAGCCGCCGTCGCCCCCTCAAGCGCAGAGCTGTTGCGACCCTCAAGTTGAAATATGGAAAACAACCCCATGCAAAGTAGCCTGGCGGCGGGATGGATGCGAAGCGTCAAAGCCCGACGAAACCTCGTGGCGTAGCCGCAGGGTGCGGCAAAGGGGATGTACCGCACCTGCTCGTGCCACCGCGCCGCCGTCCCCATCCCCTCAATGCCACCCCGGCTGCTGCATTCGCGCGCGGGTTTGCGCCAGGTCTTCAAGGCTGCTCTCGATCTGCGTGCGGTATATGCCGATATCCGTAAGCTCGCGGTCGTCGAGCCGGTGCAGCACCGCGCGCGCAGCGTGACGCTCGTGGCGCGCGATCACCGCTGCGAACAAGCGATTGATGAAACGGCGCAGGTGTGCCAGCCGAACCGCAGCTCGCAAAACAAATGGCTTGGTGGCGGAAGTCTGCATTAGCGTCAGCATCGTCATGGCTGTGTTCTCCGAAGCCGGAACCCGATGGGCTTGCCGGCCACCCTTTCTATCGAAGGCCTGTTGCCAGCATCGTGTCAGCAGGCTTCGGCGAGCACACCCAAGGTGCGACGAGCAGCGAACCCGGGTTGGATCAAGGATCAAAACGGGAAGCGCCGTACATCGGCGCCAGCAAATGGTGGACACGCTGCGCCTTTGCTCACCTTACAATTCTGCGTTTTTCCTCAAACAGCCGCTATTCAACCGGTTGAACATTTCCCCGCGCGGCCAAGACAAAAGAGCGAATGCCGGGAAGCCGGGAAGGTATGGAAAATCGCGCCGATGCGCCGCCGAGAAAGACCTCGTCCCGCTTGGCTCCGACGCGCCCTTTCTGGTATCCAAAGCCCTGAATTTGAGAAGGAATTGCCAATGCCCGTCCTCGCCGCGCGCGACCGTACGCTGAAGTTCACTGCCCTGATCGCCGCGGGCCTGTTCTGCCTTTCGACATCCGTTTCACGCGCCGACGAGACCGACCCCAATGCCCCCAAGGGCGCCGCCGTCACCGTGCTCAAGGCCGCGAAATCCTGCTTTGCCAATATCGTTGAGGTCTCCGGCACCATCATTGCGCGCGAGGAGGTGCAGGTGCGGCCCGAGCGGATGGGGCTGAAGGTTGGCGAGGTGATGGCGGATGCTGGCGACAGCGTCACTGCAGGCCAGGTGCTGGCGAAGCTCAGCCTCCCGGAGGGCGGGCAGATTTCGGTGCAGGCGCCGGTCGGCGGGGTGATTTCGGCCTCCACCGCTGCGGTGGGCGCGATGGCCTCGGCCAAGGGCGAGGCGCTGTTCTCGATCATCGCGCGCGGCGAGTTCGACCTGGTCGGAATGGTGCCGACACGCGATATCGCCAAACTGCAAGTGAATCAGACGGCGCGGATCAAGGTAATCGGCGCTGGCGAGGTCGACGGAAAGGTGCGGCGGCTGTCGACCACGGTGGAGCCGAACAGCCAGCTCGCGCAGGTGTTCGTCGGCGTCGCCACCAACCGGCGGCTGCTCGTCAATTCAAGTGGCCGTGCGCAGATCAAGACCGGGCAGAGCTGCGGCGTCTCGGTGCCGCTGACCGCGATCCTCTACGGCACCGCCGGCACCGTGGTGCAGGTGGTGCGGCGCGCCCGCGTCGAAACGCGGCGGGTAGAAACTGGCCTGATGTCGGCCGGCCAGGTCGAGATCACCTCGGGGCTGCAGGAGGGCGATATCGTGGTGGCGCGGGCCGGAGCGCTACTTCGCGAGGGCGACCCGGTGCGGCCGGTGATGGCGAGCGCTGACGCGAAGTAGACCAGGCCTATAGCTCAGATTTTTTGGGCGCCGCGAGCGCGCTGCCGTTGCGGCGGCGCTTTCCTGCGTTCGCAGGGACGACGGATGACGGCCTTTAGCCGCCGAGCGCCACGTCTTCCAGGAGCGACGAGGAGACCTGCGGCACCTGCTCGCCGTCGGAGGCGCGGGAGACGGAGATGCGGGTCTTGTTGAAGGCGCTGGCGGCGCCGGACTGTGAGTCCAGATTATTGAGCAGTTCGGTGACCAGCACGCTGTACTGGCCCTTGCCGTCGTCGGCGACCTTGCCCGGCGTCGCCGAAGTCAGGATCAGCGCGTTCTCCGGCGTGGAGATCGGGGCGAGCCCGTGCGAATAGGAGCGGAAGCGGCGCTCATAGGGGTTGCGGCGGGAGGCGTCGACGACGACGAGCTTGGCCTTGGCGCCCTTCTCGGTCATCGTATCTAGCACCTGTTCGATCGAGACGCCGTCGCGGCGGACATCGGCTTCCTTCCAGATCGCGGCATCGACCGGAATCATAAAGCTCTCGCGGCCGACCTGGACGCCATAGCCGCCGAAGAACAGCATCGCGACCGTGTCCGGCTTGATCTTGGCCTTCAGGCGGACGATGGCGCGGGCCATGTCGTCCTTGGTGGCGTCCTCGACGACGTCGACGTCAAAACCCTTGGTCCGCAGCGCAGCAGTAAGGCCGCGGGCGTCGTTGATGGGCTGGGACAGCGGCGCTGCGGCGTCCGGATAATGGCCGTTGCCAATCACCAGCGCGACCTTATTGGCCGAGGTGCCGATCGAGCCGGTCTGCTCGGTCCCGATCGCCTTGGCGGTGTCGAGCGAACGCTTGTTCAGCGCGGCATGGGCGCCGATCGCGAGCGACACCAGGCCGGCAAGCGCGATGGCCACGGTGACGGTGCGGCGGGAGATGCAGAGCTGACCGAAGTTCATCGCGTTTCCATTCCCAGGTTTGTCCAAAGCGCGAGGTGCGACCGCGCCAGTTAGTCGCGTGACGACCGTTCAGGTTGATGGGGTTACCCAAGTGTGTGCCGTCCAATTGCGCTCAATTTGCGGCACCGCAACAACCAGACTTTTAGCCTGTCGGCCCCTCCCGAACAACCTCAATCGGCGCATGGCGCCCGCTGCCGCCGATACTGGCGGAACGTTAATTTCATCTAAGTGACTTACATCACATTTGTGTTTCTTAGCGGATATGTATAGTTTTCAAGGGCTTGCGGGCCCAATCCGGCCGGCGGCGGCTGCGGGGGCTCCCCATCGAGCCCGTTCCGAACACCCCGGGCTTCCGGGTTATTACGGATCGTGCTCAACGTGGCCCTCCCTTCACCGTTCCCGGCGGAAAGACACTGCATGGGCTTTTCTCAGATTGCCGGCGCCGCATTTCGGGCGCTGACCGCCCGAAAAGACGGCCCGTCGCTGTACGACGTCTGCGACCCCGTGCTGCTGAAATACCATGGCGGCGACCCCCATCTCGGCAAGTTCTATCGGACAGCGCTCGGCAACCCGGCGCTGCGCCCCCTGCTCTGCCGGACCGGACACCCCGCCCTGCGGGACGAGAATCGGCTCGGGCTGTTGCGCGAGGCGCTGGCGCGGGCGCGCGACGACGCCGAGACGGACTGGGCCGCCATCGGTGCCCCGATCGCCGAGCTGATGGGCGATATCGACGTGCGCCACCCCGCCCCGCAGCCGGTGGCGGCGCCGGCACGGATGCCTGACGCCGCCGAGATCGACCGGGTGATCCGCCGCTGCGGCGCGCATCTATTGCGATCATTCGCCAGGAACGGTTTCATCCCCACCTACGCCGCCTTCAACCTGATCGGCGACCCCGATATGGGCGGGCGCGAGATGCTGATGGCGCTGACCGGGCTGAACTCGCGCGGCTACAAGAATTCGACGCTGCTGTTCAGCCTGGCGCGGATCTTCATCGCGCATTCGCCGGCGCGCGCGCTGATCAACCCGCCCTGGCGAGGGGTCGCCGAGCCGATGTGGGAGCCGGTGCAGATCCGCCACCGCTCAGCCTATTACGACGCCTTCTTCACCGAGGCGCTGCTGAGCTACCTCGAAACCGGGCTGGCATCAGTGGACGAGGCGGCAGCGTCGCGGCGGGCGATCGCGGAAATGGTGGATTTTTGCCTGAAGACCTCGGCCGAGGAAGTGCCCGCGCATGACGGCACCGCGGTGAATGTGATCACGGCGCTGGCGCCGCTGCCGCATCCGCGCTTCTCGCGCTTCTTCGCCCAGATCAAGCAGGATCTCGGCTTCGGCATCTACGTGCCGGATTGCGACACCACCGCCTGCTCGTTCTCAGCCGCGACGCAGGCCGGCTCGACCAATCCGATCCTCGACCAGCCGCTGCTCGACTTCTATCGCGGCTACCAGGTGCGCGAGGGCGCCAACGAGCCGCGCGTCACCGTGCCGCTCAACGACAACATCGATTACGAGGGCGGCGTCGTCACCTGGATCGACAATCTGGCCGGCGACCGGCCCTACGGCAACGACCTCGATCCGACGCTCAACCTCGATATTCTCGAGGTCTCGTTTCGCAACCTTTCGCGCTGGAAGGTCCTCGAAACGCCGCAGCGGCTGGAGACGGTGCATCGCATCATCGGCTTCCAGCGCCGGCTCGCCGAAAGCGGCGCGTTCAAAGACCCGCGCTCGCACATCTATTACCTGCCGGAACTTTACTCCGCCTATTTCGGCCGCTGCCATGCCGCGTTCATGGCGTTGCCTGCTGCGGCGCGGCAGGCGATCGATCCCGATGGCTCCTTTGAGTTCATCCGCGTTCGTGTGCTGGCCTATGTCGAGGGCGAACTGATCGCGCACGAGATGAACCCGTTCGACGCGGCGCTGGCGCTGATGGCGCTGGCGCATCTCGGCGCCGACGTCGCCACATTCGCGCCGGCGCTGGCCTGCATCGCAGGCGGGCTTGGGGAAGGCGGCCGACATGGGCCTTACAAGGCCTATGAGTGGAACAAGATGAAGACCCCGACGCGGATCCTGGTCGGCGGCCCTGAGGTGACGTCGGCATTCGTGTTGATGGGGCTGGCGCTGGCGCGAAGGGCGATGAGGAAGGCCAACACGTAACACGCGTCGCTCACCCTCCCCGGGAGGGGGAGGGTGAATATCTCGCGGGAAGTTGAAAACGGTGCGACGCTGCAGCTCTGGCAAGACGTCCCCGATCTCCGCACAATCCGCATCCTTTCTTTGCCGGGATTGCCGATGAAACTACCGACATTGCTTGCCGCCATCGCGGTATTGTCATTCCCCGCCGCCACCCACGCGGCCGACATCACCGGCATTCCAAAAATCCGCGAAGGCGACCAGCTTCAGATCGGCAACACCCGCCTGCGCCTCGGCGGCATTGACGCACCGTCTGTCGATCAGCTCTGCCTCAACACCCAGGCTGAGCGCTGGACCTGCGGCGCCGCCGCGCGCGACGAACTGACAAAACGCTTCGGCGGAAAGAGCTGGACCTGCCAGACCAGAGGCGCAATCGATCGCCGCGGCCGCACCGTAGCGCGCTGCCAGGCCGACGGCGAGGACGTCCAGAAATGGCTGGTGTCGAACGGCTGGGCGCTGGCGCTGACGCGGGTGTCGCGCGACTACGAAGCCGACGAAAAGTCCGCGCGCGAGGCCAAGGCCGGGATGTGGCAGGGCGCCTTCATCGCGCCGTGGGATTGGCGCATCCGCAACAAGAAGACCGCGATCCTCGGCGCCGTGACGCCGCCTGAGCATGCAAGGGCCGTCCTCCTGGCGTCGGCATCCGGCCCGGTCGCGCCCTCGCCCGACTGCACCATCAAGGGCAATGTCAACCGTTCCGGCGAGTGCATCTATCATCAGCCAACGAGCCGCTGGTACGCGAAGATCCAGATGAAGATCTCAAAGGGTACGCGCTGGTTCTGCTCGGTCGAGGAAGCCGAAGCCGCCGGCTGCAGAGAGACACGGCGGTAGTTTTTTCTTCAACCTCGCCCCGCTTGCGGGGAGAGGTCGGATCACATCGACAGATGTGATCCGGGTGAGGGGGTACAGGTCTATCAATTGACATAGCACGCGCGGAGAGAGCCCCTCACCCCGACCCTCTCCCCGTAAAGGACGGGGAGAGGGAGTGGCACCCGATCAACGCGTCGAAAAGCAGTTACGGCGGCAGCGGCGCGGCGGGTTGCGTCGCGCCTTGACGCTCACGCTCGTCATCCTCGGCGGCTACGGCCTGCTCGCCTATCTGGTGCTGCCGGGCTTCTGGACACATTACGAGCATCAGCGCGGGCTCGCCGAGATGCCGATGGTGACGCGCACCGCGCAAGGCATTCCCGGCGATCCCCTGAATGTCGGGCTGATCGGCGACATCAGCGACGTCGTCTGCGCGATGCATCAGGCCGGCTGGTACCCGGCCGACCGGATCACGCTGAAATCCTCGATCGAGATCATCGGCAGCGTACTGCTCGATCGTCCCTACAAGGACGCGCCGGTGAGCAATCTTTATTATCTGGGCCGCCGCGAGGATCTCGCCTATGAAAAGCCGATCGGCACCAGCGCCGACCGGCGCAACCATGTGCGCTACTGGAAGGTGCTGGAAAGCGGCGTGGAAAAGCGACCGGTCTGGCTCGGCGCGGCCACGGAAGATCGCGGCGTCGGCGTCAGCAAATATACTGGCGCAGTCACGCACCACATCTCGGCCGATCTCGACGCCGAGCGCGCGCTGCTTGCGAGCGATCTGGCAAACGCCGGCGTGGTGGAGGCGAAATACCAGGTCACCGGCATCGGCCCCACGATCGCGGGGCGGAATGGCGGCGGCGACCTCTATTACACCGACGGTGAAATCTGGGTGCTGCGGCTGGTCGAAGCCTGCAAGAAGCGCACGGAGCCGGCCGTGACGATCCCGAGCCCGCCGGCGACCGAATTGAAGGATCAGATCTGGCGCGCGATTGCCGATACGGTGGGGAAATAGGCCATCGCATCATGCGAGCCGCGGAGCAATCAGAGCAATTTGATCTTTTTGCGGCTCTGGATTGCTTCGCGGAGCCTGTCATCGGGCGCACATTTTTGTGCGACCCGGTGGCTCGCAATGACGGTTCCGATCGAATATTATCCGATGAACCCTCACGCTTCGATTCCGCGTGCTTGCCCATAAGGAAAACCAACAAATGACCGTTCGCGCGGGCCGGGAATTTCTGGCCATCCCGGGGCCCACCACCATGCCCGACGAAGTGCTGCAGGCGATGCATCGCCCGGCGCTCGACATCTATTCCAGCCAGATGGTGGAATTGACCGAAAGCCTGCTCGCCGATCTGTCGAAACTGTTCGCGACCGAGGGCAAATCCTACATCTACATTGCCAACGGCCATGGCGCGTGGGAGGCGACGCTGTCCAACGTGCTGTCACGCGGCGACAAGCTGCTGGTGCTGGAGAGCGGACGTTTTGCGATTGGCTGGGGTCAGGCCGCCGCCGCGATGGGCGCCGAGGTCGAAGTGCTGAAAGGCGACTGGCGCCGCGCGGTCCGCGCGAGCGAGGTCGAGGCACGGCTGAGGCAGGACAAGGAGCACAGCATCAAGGCGATCGTCGCGGTGCAGGTCGATACCGCATCCGGCGCCTATAACGACATCGAAGCAATCGGCAAGGCGATCAAGGCGTCCGGCCATCCGGCCCTGTTCATGGTCGACACCGTCGCTTCGCTCGGCTGCATGCCGTTCGAGATGGACAAATGGGGCATCGATGTCGCGATGTCCGGTTCGCAGAAGGGCCTGATGACGCCGCCCGGCCTCGGCTTCGTCGCCGCCAACGAGCGCGCCCTGGAAGTGCACAAGAAGGCCAATTTGCGCACGCCCTATTGGGACTGGACCGAGCGCGAAGGCACCGAACACTACCGCAAATATGCCGGCACCGCGCCGGTGCACCTGTTGTTCGCGCTGCGCAAGGCGATCGACATGCTGCAGACGGAAGGACTGGAGAATGCGTTCCAGCGGCATCGCTTGCTCGGCGAAGCGGTGCGCCGCGCCGTGGCGGTGTGGAGCGAGGGCCAGGTGCTCGGCTTCAACGTCATGGAGGCCAATGAGCGCTCCAACACCGTGACGACGGTGACGATGAACGGTCACGATCCTTTGGCGCTGCAGCGCTACTGCAAGGAGAAGTGCGGCGTGGTGCTCGGCACCGGCATCGGCGATCTCTCCGGCCAGGCCTTTCGCATCGCCCATATGGGCCACGTGAATGCGCCGATGATTTTGGGCACGCTCGGCGTCGTCGAGGTCGGCCTCAATGCGCTCGGCATCCCTCACGGCAAGGGCGGGACCGAAGCGGCGATCGAATATCTCGGCGAGAACGTAGCGGCATAAAAATTGTCATCCCTGCGAACGCAGGCACCCATAACCACGATTTCACATTGTGAGAGACGCCGTCTCCTGGCAGGAACGACGCCATCGCAATTTCTTTCCCAGCGCAACTCTCTTTCCGAACCGGCATTACTGCGTATACTGGCATACCAAGCCGGGCGCTGATCCGTGCAGGAACAAGGGTGGGAGTGAGGCGATTGGCGTCCGTTGATTTACGCGGCCTGACCAAGCGATTTGGTGCGCTTGCGGTGGTCGATAACGTCTCACTCAAGATCGATCATGGGCAATTGGTCTGCCTGCTCGGGCCCTCGGGCTGCGGCAAGACGACGACGCTGCGGCTGATCGCGGGTTTTCTGGAACCTTCCGACGGCGAGATCCGTGTCGGCGACCGGCTGGTGTCGTCACGCGCGCGCACGCTGCCGCCCGAGCAGCGCAACATGTCGATGATTTTCCAGAGCTACGCGCTGTGGCCGCACATGACGGTGACGGAAAACATTGTCTACGGTTTGCGCCTGCGCAAGCTCGACCGCGACACGATTGCGAAAAAGCTGGCCGCGATCCTCGCCACGACAAAACTCGAGGCGCTGGCGCAACGCTATCCCGGCGAACTCTCCGGCGGGCAGCAGCAGCGCGTGGCGCTGGCGCGCGCGTTGATTGTCGAGCCGGAAACGCTGTTGCTCGACGAGCCGCTCTCCAATCTCGACGCCAATTTGCGCGAGGAGATGCGGTTCGAAATCCGCCGGCTGCACGACCAATATCGCTACACCACCGTCTACGTCACCCACGACCAGTCCGAGGCCATGACCACGGCCGACCTGATCGCGGTGATGAACGGCGGCCGAATCGACCAGCTCGGCACGCCCGAGGACATCTATGCGCGGCCGGAATCCGAATTCGTCGCGCGCTTCATCGGCGCCAGCAATGTCATCAAGGGCACCGCGCGCGACGCCAACCACGTCGCCTTTGCGGGGGCGACGCTGAAGGTGGTCGGCGCGCCGCTCGCCGCAGGCCAGGCTGCCACAGTCGCGATCCGGCAGCATGACATTGCTCTCTCCACGCAGCCGCCGGCGTCATCAGAGAACGCGATCAAGGCGGTCGTCACGCGGCAGGTCTATCTCGGCGCCTCGCGCGACTACATGGTGGAGGTGGCCGACGGCAGCAGCCTGCGCGCCACCACGCCGACCGAGACCAACGTGCCGAAGGGCGGCGAGGTCTGGCTGACGCTGCCCTCCGAGCGCTGCCGAGCGCTCGGCCGATAAGAACGAAGAACAGGAGTACGCGATGAAAGGACGAAAGCTTTCGCGACGCGACATCCTGCACGGCTCGGCGGCGCTGGCAGCCGGAAGCGTATTCGCCTCGCCGGTTCGTGCCCAGGCGCCCGAGCCGGTCGCGATCACGCCTGCGCTGGTGGAGGCGGCGAAGAGGGAAGGCAAGCTGATCTTCTATTCCTCGATGGACCTGCCGATCGGCGAAAAGCTCGGCAAGGCATTTGAGGCCGCCTTTCCGGGCGTCGCCATCCAGATTGAGCGCTCCGGTTCGGAGCGGCTATTTCAGCGCATCGACCAGGAATTCGGAAGCAACATTCACGCCGCAGACGTGATCAACACCTCCGATGCATCGCACATCATCACCTGGAAGCGGAAAGGCTGGCTGGCCCCCTTTGTGCCGGAGGACGTCGCCAAACATTTTCTCGCTGAATACCGCGATCCCGACGGCAAGTCCGCGACCTCGCGCATCCATTTGTCGTCGATCGCCTACAACACCAACCTCGTGAAGCCCGAAGACGCGCCGAAGAGTTTTGCCGACCTGCTCGATCCCAAATGGGCGGGCAAAATGGTCAAGGGCCATCCGGCCTATAGCGGCACCATCATGACCGCGACCTTCCAGATGGTACGCGAACTCGGCTGGGAATACATGGAGAAGCTGTCGAAGCAGCGCGTGATGCAAGTGCAGTCGTCGACCGATCCGCCGAAGAAACCTTCGCTCGGCGAGCGGGCGGTGATGGTCGACGGCAATGAATACGGCGTCGTGCTGTTGAAGGAAGCCGGTCAGCCGGTCGAGCCTGTCTACCCGGCCGAGGGTGCGCCGACGATCTCGGGCCCGACAGCCATCTTTGCATCGGCGCCGCATCCAAACGCCGCGCGCCTGTTCCAGGCCTGGTTCCATACGCGCGAGACCCAGCAGTTCTTTACCGACTTCACCGCGCAATATTCAGTTCACGCGCAGGTGCTGTCGAAGCCGGGCCGGCGCAAGATCTCCGACATCAAGCTGATGAAGGAGGATGCGCAGGGCGTGGAGAAGATGACGGAAGAAATCAAGACGCGGTATGCGCGGCTGTTTCGGGTTTGAGGATGCAAGGAGTGACACACGCTGTCCTGCCTCGCCCCGCCTGCGGGGAGAGGCCGACGCGCATTGAAAGATGCGCGGCGGGTGAGGGGGCCTCCGCGAGTCCGAATGTGCGGTGAGAGCCCCCCACCCCACCCCTCTCCCCGCAAGGGCGGGGCGAGGGAGCCGCAGCACGCCCGTGGAAATGACATGACCATCACCACCACCGACACACCCAAACGCCGCCGCGACCTCACCCGCCCCATCCTGTGGCTGTTCGCGGCTTTCATGACCGTGCTGATCGTGCTGCCGCTGTCGTGGCTGGTGGTGTTCGCCTTCACCGACAAGGCGCGCTATCCGACGCTGCAGAATTTCGTCACGCTGTTCACCGATCCCGCGTTCCTCGATCCGCTGCTGACAACCGGCATCATCGCCACCACATCGGCGGTGATATGCTGCCTTGTTGCCGCTCCGATCGGCTGGCTGGTGTCCCGCACCGACATGCCCGGGCGGCAGATCATCCGCGCGCTGGTGACGGCGTCCTTTGTCACTCCGCCATTTCTTGGCGCGGTCGCCTGGGAACTGCTGGCGGCGCCCAACAGCGGCATGCTGAACCAGCTCTATCGCTATCTCACCGGCGCCGAAGATCCCTTGTTCGACATCTATTCGCTGACCGGGCTGATCTTCGTGATTTCCTGCTATACATTTCCGTTCGTCTTCGTGCTGGTTGCGAACGCGCTCGACAACATGCCGGGCGAACTGGAAGACGCTTCCGCCATTCTCGGCGGCAGGGCCTGGACCACGGCGCGGCGGGTTACGATTCCGCTGGCGCTGCCGGCCCTGGTCGCCGGCGCGCTGATCGCGTTCCTGCAGGCGATGACATTGTTCGGATCGCCCGCCATCCTGGCGCTGCCGGCGGGCTTTCACATTATGACGACGAAGATCTGGAGCCTGTTTCAGTATCCGCCGAAACTGGAACTCGCCGCCGCAGCCGCCGTGCCGTTGCTGGTGCTGACGATCCTCTTGCTGCAGGGCCAGAAATTCCTGCTCGGCCGCCGCGGCTTCTCCGTGGTCGGCGGCAAATATGGCCCGCCGCGGCCGGTCGAAATGGGAGGCTGGCGCTGGGCGGCGCTGGCGTTCTGCCTCATCGTGCTGCTCAATCCGGTGTTCCTGCCCTATTTCGCGCTGCTGAATGCGGCGTTTTCGCCGAACGCGACCACGCTGGTGACGCCGTCGACGGCGACGCTGCACAACATTGTCTTTGTCTTCACCGAATTGTCGTCGACCCAGCTTGCGCTGAAGAACACGGTGATCCTGGGCGCATCGACCGCCACCGTCGGCACGATTCTCGCGCTCGTGGTCGCCTATGTCACGACCCGCCGCGTGATCGCGAGCCACCGCATGCTCGGCTTTCTCGCCACCGCGCCGGTCGCCGTGCCCGGCATCGTGCTCGGCGTAGGATTATTCCTGAGCTACACGCGGCCGCCCTTCGTGCTCTATGGCACGCTGTGGATCCTGCTGCTGGCATTCCTCACCATCAATCTCCCTTCGGCCTATCAGCAATTGCAGGCGGCATTTGCGACCATTCACCCCGAACTGGAAGATGCCAGCCGCATCCTCGGGGCGACGCGATTGCAATCGCTGCGCCAGATCACCGCGCCGCTGCTTCGCACCGGCGTGATCGCGACCTGGTGCTTCATCTTCATCGGCGTGATGCGCGAACTGTCCGCCGCGATCGTGCTGTTCACCTCGCAGACCAAGGTGCTGTCGGTCCTGATCTACGACCTCAACGAAAGCGGTGACCTCGCCGCAATCTCGGTGCTTGGCATCGCCATGCTGGTCATCACCTTTGCGGTGGTGCTCGCAGTGAACCGAATCCCGATATTCGGCGGCGGCGCCGGAGCGAGGCTAAGGAATAGTTAGCTGCCGTCATTGCGAGCGAAGCGAAGCAATCCATAGTTCGGCTTGGGGAGAGATGGATTGCTTCGCTCGCAATGACGACCTGCGGGCCTCTGGTAATCCACCCCATTTAAACCGATATAAGGCTTCAATTCCGGAGCCATATGAGGACCGCGTGACCCAAGCCGCCACCCGAAAGCCTGACCTGTCGCCACCGATCGCACCGAAGCGCCCGCATGCCTTTACCCGGCACCGCATCACGGTGACGGACGATTACGCCTGGCTGAAGGACCCGAAATGGCAGGAAGTGCTGCGCGATCCCTCGATCCTCGACCCGGATATCCGCAAATATCTCGAAGCCGAGAACGATTACACCGAAAGCCTGCTCGGCCACACCACCCCGTTACAAAAGAAGCTCGTTGCGGAGATGCGCGGCCGGATCAAGGAAGACGATTCCAGCGTGCCGTCTCCGGACGGCCCGTTTGCCTATTTGCGGAAATTCCGCGAGGGCGGGCAGCACGAACTGTTCGGCCGCACGCGGCGCGATGGCGGCGAGGTGCAGATCGTGCTAGACGGCGACGCGCTCGCCAAGGATCATGAGTATTTCAAATTCGGCGGCGCGCGGCATTCGCCTGATCACCGGCTGCAGGCGTGGAGCGCCGACACCAAGGGCTCGGAATATTTCTCGATCCGCATCCGCGACTGGGAGAGCGGGACCGATCGCGACGATCTCGTCGAGGAGACCGACGGCGGGATCGTCTGGGCCAAGGATTGCCAAAGCTTCTTCTATGTGAAGCTCGACGATAACCACCGGCCGATGCAGGTCTGGCGCCACAAGCTCGGCACCAAGCAGGCCGACGACACGTTGGTTTACGAGGAGAAGGATTCCGGCTGGTTCACCCATCTGCACGAGAGCTCGTCCGGCCGCTTCTGCGTCGTCGCCGGCGGCGATCACGAAACATCCGAGCAACGGTTGATCGACCTCGCCAATCCCGACGCGCCGCCGCGTCTGGTCGCGGCGCGCGAGGAAGGCGTGCAGTATTCGATCGCCGACCGCGGCGATGAGCTGTTCATTCTCACCAATGCGGACGGGGCCATCGACTTCAAGGTCGTCACCGCGCCGCTCGCTGCGCCCGAACGCGCCAACTGGCGCGACCTCATTCGCTTTCGAGAGGGCGTCTATGTGCTGGACGTCGAACTCTATGCCGGCCATATGGTGCGGCTGGAGCGCGCCAACGCGTTGCCAGCGATCATCATCCGCGATTTGAAAACGGGGGAAGAGCACGCGATCGCCTTTGACGAGGCCGCCTATTCGCTCGACACCATGGGCGGCTACGAGTTCGAAACCACGAACCTGCGGTTCTCTTATTCATCGATGACGACGCCGGCCGAGGTCTATGATTACGACATGGCCACGCGGACGCGAATTCTGCGCAAGCGGCAGGAGATTCCGTCCGGCCACAACCCGGCCGACTACGTCACCACGCGCATTATGGCGACGTCGCATGACGGGGCGCAGGTGCCGGTCTCGATCCTGCACCGCAAGGATCTGGTACGCGACGGCCGGGCACCGCTGCTACTCTACGGCTATGGTTCCTACGGCATGGCGATGCCGGCATCCTTTGCCGCCAACCGGTTGTCGCTGGTCGATCGCGGTTTTGTCTACGCCATCGCGCATATCCGCGGCGGTGCCGACAAGGGCTGGGGCTGGTATCTCGATGGCAAGCGCGAGAAGAAGACGAACAGCTTCGATGATTTCGCAGCCTCGGCGCGCGCGCTGATCGAGGCCAAATACACCAGTGCTAAACGCATCGTCGGCCATGGCGGCAGCGCAGGCGGCATGCTGATGGGCGCGGTTGCCAACCGCGCCGGTGAATTGTTCGCCGGCATCGTCGCCGAGGTGCCGTTCGTCGACGTGCTCAACACCATGCTCGATGACACACTGCCGCTGACGCCGCCGGAATGGCCGGAATGGGGCAATCCGATCGAGAGCGAAACGGATTTTCGCACCATCCTGTCCTACTCGCCCTATGACAACATCGCGGCGAAGGAATATCCGGCGATCCTGGCGATGGGCGGGCTGACCGATCCGCGCGTCACCT
Source organism: Bradyrhizobium archetypum (assembly GCF_013114835.1). Lineage (GTDB taxonomy): Bacteria > Pseudomonadota > Alphaproteobacteria > Rhizobiales > Xanthobacteraceae > Bradyrhizobium > Bradyrhizobium archetypum. Next base: position 26,032 of record NZ_JAAVLW010000016.1, read on the forward strand.
ACTGGGAGCCGGCGAAATGGATCGCCCGGCTGCGCGCCACGATGAGTGGCGGCGGCCCGGTGCTGCTGCGCACCAACATGGGCGCCGGCCACGGCGGCGCATCGGGACGCTTCAACCGGCTGGATGAAGTCGCGATCGCCTATGCATTCGCGCTGTGGGCCGTCGGGTTGGCGGAGAAGGCGGAGGTTTGACACTCTCGTGTCCCGGACGCGGTGCGGCGTACAACGCTGCTCCGCAGAGCCGGGACCCATGCCACCCAGACATCCGGATAGTTGGGCCCCGGCTCTGCAACGCATCGTTACGCGCTGCGCTGCGTCCGGGGCACGAGATCACCGCCCGTTCTTCTTCCGCCACTCGGCGAAATCGGTCAGCGTCTGCGGGTCGGTCGCGGGATAGAGGCCCAAAATGCTGCGCCCTGCCCGGACCTGCTCGGTGACAAAATCCTCGAAGGCGGTCATCGCGACTGCCTCGTCGGCGATCTCGTCGGCGAGGTGCGCGGGAATCACGATGACGCCATCGGCGTCGCCAAGAATGACATCACCGGGAAACACCGGCGCGTCGCCGCAGCCGATCGGCACGTTGATCTCGATCGCCTGATGCAGCGTCAGATTGGTCGGCGCACTCGGGCGGTGGTGATAGGCGGGAAAGCCGAGGCCGGCGATTTCGGCCGAATCGCGAAACCCGCCATCGGTGATCACGCCGGCGCAGCCGCGCTGCATCAGCCGCGTCACCAGGATCGCGCCGGCGGAGGCCGCACGCGCATCCTTGCGGCTATCCATCACCAGCACCGCGCCGGGCGGGCAATCCTCGACTGCCTTGCGCTGCGGATGGGCGCGATCACGAAACACGTCGATTTTGTTGAGGTCCTCGCGCGCCGGCATGTAGCGCAAGGTAAAGGCCTCGCCGACCAGCACCGGCTGATCGGAACCGATCGGGTGCACGTCCTGGATCATCTGGATGCGGAAGCCGCGCTTGAACAAGGCGGTGGCGACCGTGGCGGTGGAAACGGTCTTGAGTTTGTTGCGGGTGGCGTCGCTCAGTTTGGTCATGGTGTTCTCGCTTTCCTGGTCGTCATTCCGGAGCGCTCGCGTCAGCGGGCGAACTATGGTGCGCAATTGCGCACCTGAAAATCTCGAGATTCCGGGTTCGATGCTACGCATCGCCCTGGAATGACGGTGTTGCTTGATCACACTGCCCCATGCGCTTCCACATACAGCGCGTAGACCGAGTGGCAGCTCGTCATGTAGAGGCGGTTGTTCTTCGGCCCCCCGAAGGTGAGGTTGGCGCAGCGCTCCGGCAGGCGGATGTGGGCGAGCGGCTTGCCGGCGGGGCTGAACACCATCACGCCGTCAAGATCCTCCGGCTTGCCTTTGAGCTGATACACCCTGCGGCCGCCGACATCGGACGGCTCGGGCTGCAGCGCGCCGTTGGAGCCCCAGCCGCACCACAGATTGCCGTCGCGGTCGACGCGGAAGCCGTCGAGCGCGCCCTGATCGGCGGCGTCGATCAGCTTGGTCTTGCCTCCGACCGTGCCGTCGTCGTTGACGTCAAAACTCCAGATGCTGCGGTTCGGCGTGCCCTTCCATTCGACGACATAGAGCTTCTTCTCGTCCGGCGAGAAGGCGAGCCCGTTCGGATTGACGATGTCGGTGACAACAGCGGTGAGCTTGCCATCCTTGGTCAGGCGATAGACGTTGGTGGTGGCCTGCTCGGGCTTTTCCTTGTTGCCCTCCCACTCGCCATTGATGCCGAACAGGGGATCGGTGAACCAGATGGTGTCGTCGGACTTGACCACGATATCGTTCGGCGCGTTCAGCCGCTTGCCCTCGAACTTGTCGGCCAGGACCGTGATCTTGCCGTCCTTCTCGGTGCGGGTGATGCGGCGGGTGACGGAATGCTCGCAGGTGACGAGACGGCCCTGGCGATCGCGCGCGTTGCCGTTGGCGTAGTTGGCGTTGGCGCGGAAAACCGAGGTCTGGCCGGTCTTCTCGTCGAACTTCATGATGCGGTTGTTGGGAATATCGGAGAACAGCAGGTAGCCTCCTTCCGGAAAGTACGCCGGCCCTTCGGCCCAGCGCATTCCGGTCGCAACCTGCTCCACCGTCGAGGAATAGATCCGGTATTTTGCAAAGCTCGGATCGAGGATCTGCACGGCCGGATCGGGGTAACGCTGATTCGGCGTGAACGGAAACGATTGCGCGCCGGCGGTGCGCGCAAGAAGCGTCGATGCGGCAGCGGCGCCGGCGCCCGCGAGCAGGTTGCGTCGAGACATGGTCATTGGTTGGTCCTCCCCTGGGATGCTTTATTATTTGAAGTCATTCCGGGGCGATGCGTAAGCATCGAATCCGGAATCTCGAGGTTCTCAGGTGCGCAAGTGCGCACGATAGTTCGCTTCGCGCCCCGGAACGACGGTGGCTAGTAAATCGGCGGCTCGCTGACCGGAGCCCCAAACCCGGTTTCCAGGAAATCGAAGTCGCAGCCCTCGTTGGCCTGCTTGATGTGGCGGGTGAACATCCAGCCATAGCCGCGCTCGTAGCGCGGCTCCGGCTTTTTCCATTCGGCGCGGCGCTTTTCCAGTTCAGCCTCCGGCACATCAAGGTTGATGGTGCGGGCGTTGACGTCGAGCGTGATCTGGTCACCGGTTCGCACCAGCGCCAGCGGACCGCCGATATAGGATTCCGGCGAGACATGCAGGATGCAGGCGCCGTAGCTGGTGCCGCTCATGCGTGCATCCGACAGCCGCACCATGTCGCGCACCCCCTGCTTCACCAGCTTGGTCGGAATTGGCAGCATGCCCCATTCCGGCATGCCTGGACCGCCTTGCGGTCCCGCGTTGCGCAGGATCAGCACGTGATCGGCAGACACGTCGAGGTTCGGATCGTCGATCGCCTTCTTCATGGAGGGATAATCGTCGAACACCAGCGCCGGACCGGTGTGCTTGAGGAAGCGCGGCTCGCAGGCGCTCGGCTTGATCACGCAGCCGTCGGGCGCGAGATTGCCCTTGAGCACGGCGAGTGCGCCCTCCTTGTAGATCGGATTCTCGACGGTGCGGATGACGTCGTCATTATAGACCTCGGCGCGCGCGATATTGTCGCCGAGCGTCTGCCCGGTGACAGTCATGACGTCGAGGTGCAGATGCTGCTTGATCCGGCTCATCAGGCCCGGCAGGCCGCCGGCATAGAAGAAATCCTCCATCAGATATTTGTCGCCGCTCGGGCGCACATTGGCTATCACGGGGACCTTGCGGCTCGCCTTCTCGAAATCGTCGAGCCCGATATCCTGGCCGGCGCGGCGGGCCTGCGCGATCAGATGGATGATGGCGTTGGTCGAGCAGCCCATCGCCATCGCGACCGTGATCGCGTTCTCGAAGGCCTTCCGGGTCTGGATCTTGTCCGGCGTCAGGTCTTCCCACACCATCTCGACGATGCGGCGGCCGCATTCCGAGGCCATGCGGATATGGCCGGCGTCGGCGGCCGGAATCGAGGACGCGCCGGGCAACGTCATGCCGATCGATTCGGCAATCGCCGTCATGGTGGAAGCGGTGCCCATGGTCATGCAGGTGCCGTAACTGCGGGCGATGCCGGCTTCGACGTCGACCCAGTCCTTGTCGGAGATTTTTCCGGCGCGCCGCTCGTCCCAGTATTTCCAGGCGTCCGAACCGGAGCCCAGCGTCTTGCCCTTCCAGTTGCCGCGCAGCATCGGGCCAGCGGGCAAATAGATCGTCGGCAGGTTCATGCTGGTGGCCCCGAGCAGGAGGCCCGGCGTGGTCTTGTCGCAGCCGCCCATCAGCACCACGCCGTCAACGGGATGGCCGCGCAGCAATTCCTCGGCGTCCATTGCCAGCATGTTGCGGTAAAGCATGGTGGTCGGCTTCAGAAACGATTCCGACAGCGACAGCGCCGGCAGCTCCATCGGGAAACCGCCAGCCATCAGGATGCCGCGCTTGACGTCGTCGACGCGGCTCTTGAAGTGCATGTGGCAGGGCTGCGCATCCGACCAGGTGTTGAGGATGGCGATGATCGGCCGGCCCTTCCATTCCTCCGGCGCGTAGCCCATCTGCATGGCACGCGAGCGGTGGCCGAAGGCGCGGAGATCGTCGGGCGCGAACCAGCGCGCGCTGCGGAGTTCGGCGGGGTTCTTTCTGTTGCTCATGACTGCGTACCCCATTTCTGGACGGTGTTGCGCTCGATCGTGCGGAAGATCAGGTTCTCCACGATCAGACCAATCACGATCACGGTCAACAGGCCGGCGAACACCGCGGGAATATCGAGCAGATTGCGGTTCTCGAAAATAAACCAGCCGAGGCCGCCCTGCCCCGACGACACACCGAACACGAGCTCGGCGGCGATCAGCGTGCGCCAGGCGAACGCCCAGCCGATCTTCAATCCGGTCAGGATCGAGGCAAAGGCGGCGGGGATCAGGATGCGGAACACGTATGGCAGGCCGCGCAGGCCGTAATTGCGGCCGACCATGCGCAGCGTGTTCGACACGCTCTTGAAGCCGGAATGGGTATTGAGCGCCACCGGCCACAGCACCGAATGGATCAGCACGAAAACGAGGCTGCCATTGCCAAGGCCGAACCAGATCAGCGCCAGCGGCAACAGCGCGATCGCCGGCAACGGATTGAACATCGCCGTGATGGTCTCGAGGAAATCGGTGCCGATCCGGGTCGAGATCGCAAGGATGGTGAAGATGGCAGCCAGCGCGATACCGGCGGCGTAGCCCATGAACAGCACCTTCAGCGACGCCCAGGCGCGCAAGGGAATGGTCCCGTCGCGCACCTTGTCGAACATGGTGACGATGGTGTCGTGAAAGGTCGGAAACAGCAGCGGATTGTTGAGAACGGTGCCGTAGATTTCCCATGCGGCCGCGAGGAAGATGATGATCACGGCCTTGCGGACGAAGCCATCGTTCCACAATAGCTCCGGCACCGTCAGCTTGCGCTCGACCTCGGCCGGCACCGCCGCCTTCAGCTCAGTGGCATCGCGCAACAGAATTCTCGCCTCACCCATCGCGTTCCCTCTAGTGTGCCGTGACAGCGTCGGCGAACAGCAAATCGTGGATCTGCTTTTCAAGACGCGCCGCGCTGCCGTCCTCGCCGGAGACCTTGTCGACGTCGACCACCTCGGCCTTGACCTGGCCGGGATGCGGCGACAGCAGCAGGATGCGGTTGCCGATCTTGATCGCTTCCGCGATCGAATGGGTGACGAACAGGACGGTGAACTTGGTCTCCGCCCAGAGCTGCAGCAATTCGTCCTGGCAGGTGCGCCGCGTCAGCGCGTCAAGCGCAGCGAACGGCTCATCCATCAAAAGGATATCCGGCTCCATCGCCATGCCGCGCGCGATCGCGACGCGCTGCTTCATGCCGCCGGACAGCGTATGCGGATAGGCATCGACGACGCGGGTCAGGCTGACTTTCTCGATATAGGCCCGCGCCCGCATCTCCGCGTCCTTGCGCGGCAATTTCCGCGTCATCAACAGCGGAAACATCACGTTTTCCAGCACGGTCTTCCACGGCAAGAGCTGGTCGAACTCCTGGAAGATCATCATGCGGTCGGCGCCGGGCTCGGATATCTCCCGGCCCGAGATCCGCATCTTGCCTTCACTCGGCTTCATGTAGCCGCCGACGGCCTTCAACAGCGTCGACTTACCGCAACCGGAGGGGCCGAGCAGCACGAAGCGATCGGAACGATCGACCGAAAAGCTGACCCGCTCGGTCGCGGTCACAACCGCGCTCGAGGTCTTGTAGCGCAGCGTTACGTCGTTGACATCGAGGAGCGCGGCCATCTCGATCAATTGCCCTTGAGGTCGTGCGCGACCGGCAGATAGTAGTCGGTGAAAGCCTTGGGCATGGTCTTCAGCGTGCCGACCTTGTGCAGATGGGCCGCGAACTTCATGGTGCCCTGCGGCTGCAGGTTCCACTCCATCATGCCCGGCTCCTTGAGCCATGCTAGCAGGTCCTCGACGCTGGTCTTGTCGCCGGTGACCTCCTTGTAGATCTCGACCGCTGCCTTGGTATCGCTGCGGATCAGGTCGTGCGCTTCCTTGGTGGCATCGCGCACCGCCTGCACGATCTTCGGATTGGCGTCGGCGAACTTGGTGGTGGTGAAGAACTGCGCCTGGCTGAGCGGGCCACCCATCACGTCCGGCGAGAACAGCACGACGTGTGCGCCGGGCACGTTCTTCATTTCCAGGAACGTGAACGGCGGGATCGCAAAATGATTTCGGACCTCGTGCTGGGCATTGCTCATTGCCACGTACGCGTCGGGATGGCCGAGCTGCACGGTGTTGGCGTCGAGCTTCGACCACTGGTCGGCGCCGAAGGCTTCGCTCGCCGCGATCTGCAGCACGATCGCCTGCGTCGAGACCTTCACGGTGGGTACCGCGATCTTGTCATTCGGACCGAAATCCTTGATCGACTTGATGTTCGGATCGCGGCTGATCAGCGTCATCGGCTGCGCCGAGGTGGCGACGATGCCCTTGACGCCGCCGCGGGTGCGATCCCACAGCAGCAGGAGATTGCCGGTCCCGGTATTGAGGATGTCAACGCTGCCGGCGAGCAACGCGTCGGTCTGGGCGCCGCCACCGCTTAAATTGACCCATTTGGTGATGACGCCGGGCACGCCGAGGGAAGCCGCATGCTTCTCGATCAGCTTGTTTTTTTCCATGATGTGGGAGGGCATGTAGAAAATGCCCGGCTGGCGCGACAGCGTTATCTCAGATTTTTGCTGGGCCGACGCCTGAGGGCCCGGCAGCAGCATCAGCATCGCAACGGCGCCCGCGCAGGCGCTCCACACCCTGTGTTTCATTTCGTATCTCCTCCGGCATCTCATTGACGCTTCGAGGCAGATGCACTAATGTATTAGTGTATCTGAAGCAAGCCCCTTTGAACGCTCGGTCGCCGATGACTCCCCCGCAAATCGTCTCCCGCCGCGCTGCCCCGCGTTCGGCCGGCCGGCTGGACCGCGATCGGCAAGCCGCGCCGCAGGTGTTCGAGCGTCTCCGTGGCATGATCATTTCGCTGGAGTTGCCGCCGGGATCACCGCTGTCGCGCGCCGCGCTTGCTGCCCAGTTCGGCGTGAGTTCGACGCCGATCCGCGATGCGCTGATGCGGCTTGAGGAGGAAGGCCTGGTCGACGTGTTTCCGCAATACGCTACCGTGGTCAGCCGGGTCGACGTGCGGCTGGCGCAGCAGGCGCATTTCCTGCGGCAAGCGGTCGAACTGGAGATCGTGCGCGGGCTCGCGATTGAACATGACGAAGCGCTCGTCACCGAACTTCACGCCACAATTGCCCGGCAGCAGCAATATGCGAAGGCCGGCGATTTCGAGAAATTCATGGCCGCCGACAACGAGTTCCACAGTCAGCTTTATATCGCTGCCGATAAGCGGGACATCTGGTCACTGGTGCGCAGCCGCAGCGGGCATATCGACCGGCTGCGCCGGATGCACCTGCCCTCGCCCGGTAAAGCACAGGACATCGTGCGGCATCACAAACTGATCGCGAAGGCGATCGATGCCGGGGAACCCGACGAGGCGCAGAAGCATCTGCGCACGCATCTGTCGGGCACGCTCAGCGAACTCGCGCGAATTCGGTCGCGCTATCCAGAGTATCTCAGCAACTGATCGCATTGTTGCCGGTTCCGGCCGGAACGTTCGTGCAGGAGAAGCAGTTGCGGCAACATAAAGATTCGGCGAAACTCGCAACCTGCCGCAGCCGTCACCGGCTGCCTTGAAGCCGCCTGGTGTTGCCTCCTCCCCTTGATGCGCCATAGCATCCGATTCGTCCGGCGGCTTGCCGGGCGGAAAGCGAAGGGCGAGCGAATACCGACATGACGCTCACGACCAGGCTTGCCATCGCGATGATTGCGTTGGTCGCGATCGCGGTTACCGCGGTCGGATGGCTGAGCTATCGCAACCTGGAACAGGCGCTCCTGCAGCGCGCCCGCGACCGCATCGAGACGCATTCGCGGCAGATCGCGACTGATCTGGAATACTACGCCGCCAGCGCGACCGGAGACGTCGTGGGCTTTCGTTCGGCGGTGGCGCTGCATGGAATGGTTCGCGCCCGCCAGGCGGGTGGTACCGATCCGGTCGATGGCGTCTCGGAAAAAGTCTGGCGCGACCGGATAGCGGCCCGCTTTGCCGCGGAACTCGAAGCCAAGCCCACCTATTCAATGTTTCGGATTATCGGCCTCGAAGATGACGGCCGCGAGCTGGTCCGGGTCGACCGCAATGGACCGAACGGCACAGTCCGCATCGTCCCGGAATCCGGTCTGCAGAAGAGAGGCGATCGCAGCTACTTCCAGGAAACGCTCCGGCTCGGGCCCACCCAACTCTATGTCTCGCCACTCGATCTTGGCCGCTTCAATGGTCTGATCGAGGAGGTGCACAGGCCGACCATTCGCGTCGCGACGCCGATCTACGCGAGCGACGGCAAGCCGTTCGGCATCTTCATGGTCAATGTCGACATGCGCCGCGCGTTCGACCGTGTCAGGTCGTCGGTATGGCCCGGCGAGACGATCTACGTCGTCAACCGCCAGGGCGACTATCTGATACATCCCGATCGTTCGCGCGAATTCGGCGCGCTGCTCGGCAAGACCAACGACTGGAAGGCCGACTTCCCGCATCTGGCATCGCAGGCCGGAGCAAAGCAGGGCGGCGCCGAGATCGTAACTGATCAGGCTGGCCGCTCCAATGGGATAGCGTTTGCACCCGCCATCCTCGCCGGCTCCGAGTGGGCAGCGGTCATCGAAACCACCCCTAACGCCGTGATCATGGCGCCGGCCGCGAGCATCAGAAATACTTCGCTTCTGGTCGGAGGCATCGCCGTGTTTTGCGCCGCCATGCTGGCGCTAGTGATCGCGAGGTCGCTCACCCGGCCGATCGTTCAGTTGACCAAGGCCGTTCAGGGGGTGGCCGGCAAAGGAGAGGTCGCCATTCCGGTCGGTGCACGCGGCGAGACTGGCGTACTCGCGCGTGCATTTGCGCTGGCGATCGAGGAGATCAATGCAAAGACTGCGGCACTCCAGCAGGAGGTCGAGGAGCATCGCCGCACCGTCGCCGCGCGCGACCATCACGCCGAGCGAGAGCGGCTGTTCAGCGCAGCGGTGGAATCCTCGAATGACGCGATCATCACGATGTCGCTCGACGGCACGGTCACCGGCTGGAACTCGGCCGCGGAGCGGCTGTACGGGTACACAGCTGAGGAAATCGCCGGCAAGAATATCACGCTGGTCGTGCCGATCGACCGGCTGCGGGAGATCCACGACACTTTGCAGCGGATCGGCCGGGGCGAGCGCGTCGAGCACAATGAAACAGTGCGCCTGCACAAAGACGGCCGCCGCATCGAAGTCTCGCTCAGCATTTCTCCGATCAAATCACCCTCGGGGGAAACCATCGGAATTTCGAAGGTGTCGCGCGATATTACCGAAGCCAACAAGACCAGGCAGGTCCTGCGGCAGCAAACCGAAGAGCTTCGTCGCATCTTCGAGACCTCGCAGGATCTGATCATGGTGATGGATTCAAGGGGCCATCTGGTTCAGATCAGCCCGAGCTGCGAGGCCATTCTCGGCTACCGGCCGGAGGAAATGGTCGGGCGCAGCGGCGTCGATTTCATTCATCCAGACCACCTCGAGACGTCCCGCGAGGAATTGCGCGCGGCGCGGCGCGGGCTGCGCCCGAAGATTTCCGACACACGCTGCATTCACAAGGACGGCCGGGAGGTGTGGCTGTCGTGGCTCGGAACGTGGTCCGAGCCGGTCAAGCGCTTCTTCTTTGTCGGCCGCGACATGACCGAGAGCCGGCTGACGCAGGAGACGCTGCGCGAAAGCGAGCAGCTCGCGCGCGGCATCATCGATACCGCCCTCGACGCCTTCGTCCAGATGGATGATATGGGCAGCGTCACCGACTGGAACTCGCAGGCAGAGAACATTTTCGGCTGGTCGCGCGCGGAAGCGATCGGCGCCAAGCTGAGCGAGCTGATCATTCCCGACGCCCATCGCAAGGCACACAAGGTCGGCCTGGAACGTTTTCTCCGCACCGGCGAGGCCGCCATCCTCGGCCGCCGATTTGAGATCGAGGCGATGCGGCGCGATGGAAAGGAGATCAAGGTCGAACTCAGCGTCACCGCGCTTCAGCGCCGCAACGGATTTGTATTCAACGGCTTCATGCGCGACCTCACCGACAAGATCGCGGCCGAGGATAGGATCCGTCAGGCCGAGAAGATGGAGGCGATGGGGCAGCTCACTGGCGGCATCGCGCACGACTTCAACAATATCCTGACGGTCATCACGGGTACGATCGAAATTCTGGCAGACGCCGTCGAGGCCGAACCGCAGCTTGCCGCCATCACGCGAATGATCGATGAGGCAGCGTCACGCGGCGCCGACCTCACCCAGCAACTGCTCGCATTCGCGCGCAAGCAGCCGCTGGACCCGAAGGCAACCGACGTCAACACGCTGATCATCGACACCGCAAAACTGCTGCAGCGGACGCTCGGCGAGCATGTCGAGATCGAATCCGTGTTCGAAGACGAGGCGTGCCCTGCGATCGTCGATCCCAACCAGCTCGCCACCGCGATCCTCAATCTGGCCCTCAACGCCCGCGACGCCATGCCGGATGGCGGCAAGCTGATCATCGAGACCGGCTTCGTCGTGCTCGACGACAATTATGCGAGGATGCACAGCGACGTCCGACCCGGCCGCTACGCCATGATCGCGGTGAGCGATACCGGGACCGGCATACCGGCCGCGATACTCGACAAGGTGTTCAACCCGTTCTTCACCTCGAAGGGCCCCGGCAAGGGCACCGGCCTCGGGCTGAGCATGGTGTATGGCTTCATCAAGCAATCGGCCGGCCATATCATGATCTACAGCGAAGAAGGCCACGGCACGACAATCAAGATGTATCTGCCGCCGGCAACCGGCGCGTTGCCGACGAGCGAACAGGCGCTGGCGCCGGCCGTCGAAGGCGGCCATGAAACGATTCTGGTGGTGGAAGACGACAAGCTGGTGCGCGACTATGTGCTGGCGCAACTGCACTCGCTTGGTTATGTCACGCTGGACGCGGCGAATGCGACCGAGGCTCTCGCGCTGGTCCATGCCGGCCACGCCTTCGATCTCTTGTTCACCGACGTGATCATGCCCGGCATGAACGGCCGCCAGCTCGCCGACGAGATCTTGAAAGTCAGGCCTGGGCTAAAGGTGCTGTTCACCTCGGGCTATACCGAGAATGCCATCATCCATCACGGCAGGCTCGACGAAGGCGTAATGCTGCTTGCCAAACCCTATCGGAAGTCGGACATGGCGATCATGATCCGCAAGGCGCTTGCCGAGTGAACGCCTATGACAACGCTGCTTAGCAGCGCCAGCTTCTGCGCAGGATGCAGTGGCTTGCTGCGACCAGGCCGTTGTTCCCCCGGGCCCGCGAACAGATCTGACGGTTAAACCTGGCCCTGCCGCTGTTGCGTCATCACAATCCGGACCAGATCGGCGGCGTTCCGCGCGCCGAGTTTCTTCATGATGTTGGCGCGGTGATCCTCGATCGTGCGCGGGCTGATCCCGAGGTGCCGCCCCGCCTCCTTGTTGGAAGCGCCGGCGGTGAATTGCTCAAGCACCTCGCGTTCGCGCCGCGTCAGCGGCTCGCGTCCCGGAAAATGCAGAGTCGCGATGCGCGATGACATATTTTGCGCTTGCCGCCGAGCATAGGCCTCGATCGCCTCATCGAGTCTTGCCACGATTTCGCTGCCGCGAAACGGCTTTTCGATGAAGTCCAGCGCGCCACTCTTGATGGCGCTGACCGCCATGGCGATATCGCCCTGCCCTGAGATCATGAAGATCGGCGCAGGGTAGTCCTCGCCATGAAGCTCTTTCAGAATATCGAGACCGGACTTACCGGGGATATGTACGTCGAGCAGGATGCAGGCTGGCGTCCGCGTTCGTGCGATCGCCAGCAAAGCGGCGCCGTCGGCGAAACAGATAACCTGATAGCCGGCCGCCGACAGGACCATCGAAAGCGTGTCGCGAACGGCAGGGTCGTCATCGACTACGAAAATCTCCCCGCGGGAGGGGGCCTTTTCAGCCATGTTCCATCGTCCATGCGTGGTTGAATGTGACGCACACTCGGATAACGGCATTCAACGCCATACCGGACCGTATTTGTACGGGACCATGGCTTAACGCACAAGTAGCAACGCACACCTAAAAAGTGATCAAGCAGTGCACTCATCGGGATGCATCGGGCGATGCCGTCGCACAAGCGGCACAAGCCCAGAATGATGTCAATCATGCCTTGGTTTTGGACCGTCAGCCTGACTAAGCACGTCCAGAACAGCCGGCGGAGGGAACGTCGCTCGGCGCGCCTGAGAGTTCCATCGGCGTCATCGTGCTCGATGATGTGTCGCCCGCGTTCGTTGAGCCGGCCAGATCGCATGCGCCGAAGATTCGCGGCGCTCGCGATCGGTCTCAGTGCATCGCCTCTTCCGCTTTTGACGAGGCGCCCGACTTTTTCTTGCCGTGCTTGCCTCTCAGGAACCGAATGTCCATTTCAGTGCCGTTGACGCGAACCAGCTCGCACCGGCGATAGGCAAGGCCAGTCGATGACAGCAGCAGGAAGAATTCCTTGAGATTGAGTCCTTGAATGGAGCCTTCTACGGTCAGCGTGGCGTCGGTGTCCGAGATTGCGTTGAGCTGGCAGTCCCTGCGCCAGGTCCCGTCAATCGCCATGATGCAGACGTCATAGCCCCGGCTGAAGGTGACCCGCTCTACGCCCTTGCTGTCCTCAGTCATCGCTCACCGTCCTGCCATTGCCGCGATCTTGGGCATTGCCGCGCCACCGGGTGCCGACGCTGCACGCACGCCGCTTGGCCGATAGAGGCCGCGCTTGTCCGGGAACGGCTTGAACACATCGGTCAACCCGACGACGGTTTCCGCCGCGCCCAGCACCAGGAAGCCATCACCTTCCATCGCCCTGGCGAGACGGCCGAAAATGTTGATCTTGGTATCCTGATCGAAATAGATCAGAACGTTGCGGCAGAAGATGACGTCGAAGCTGCCGAGCTGGGAAAAATCGTGCAGCAGGTTCAGTTGCCGGTGCTGCACCATGGCGCGCAGCTCCGGGGCGATCTGCCACAGCTCGCCGTTCTGCTTGAAGTATTTGACCAGCAGTTGAATCGGAAGGCCGCGCTGGACCTCGAACTGGCTGTAGATGCCCGACTTCGATTTCTCGAGCACCTCCGTCGACAGGTCGGTCGCAATGATTTCGACGCGCCATCCGGCAAGCGCCGCGCCCATTTCCTTCAGCGACATGGCAAGCGAATACGGTTCCTGGCCGGTGGAGCCAGCGGCGCACCAGATCCTGATGCTCTTGCGGGCCGCGCGCGACTTCAACATCTCCGGTATGATCGTGTCGCGGAAATGTTCGAACGGCACCTTGTCGCGGAAGAAGAAGGTCTCGTTGGTGGTCATGGCTTCGACCACCTGGGCGATGATCGATGACGACCCGCCCTTCATTTTCTGCACGAGTTCGCCGATACCCGGCACGCCGCATTTGCGCGACAGCGGGAGCAGGCGGCTTTCGATCAGGTATTGCTTGTCTGCGGACAGGTCGAGACCGGAATGATCCTTCAGGATCTTACGCAGATACTCATAGTCTGGCGGGGTCACGGGGGCCTCTCAAGGGCAAGCGGATAAGATTAGATCAGGCTCTGTTCCGGGAGCGCGACCAGACCGACTTCCTGGAATTTTGCCGCGACGATGTCCTTGTCGAACGGCTTCATGATGTATTCATTGGCGCCGGCATGCAGCGCGCGAGAGATATGATCCATGCCGTTTTCGGTGGTGCAGAACACCACCTTGGGAATGTCGCCACCGGGCAATCGACGCAAATGGCCGAGGAATTCGTAGCCGTCCATCACCGGCATGTTCCAGTCGAGCAGGACTGCCGTTGGCATGGCGGCCTTGCAGGCAGCGAGCGCCTGCTCGCCGTCCTCGGCCTCCGTAATCTGGAAGTCCAGCTCCTCCAGAATACGTCGCGCGATTTTTCGCACGACGCTGGAATCATCGACGACAAGACAGGTTTTCATTTTTGTCTCCTTGCTTGACGCGCGGCCCTATGCTGCGAGGGCTATTTTCGGCGCGAGTTCGAGAACGCGATCGACGTCGAGGACGACCATGAGCTGGCCGTCGAGGCGGTGCACGCCGCCGGCGAGCTTGGCCATGCGGGGGTCGAGGTTGACCGGGTTTTCCTCGCAGCTCGCGTCGGGCAGCCGCAGCACCTCGCCGATCTGGTCGATCAAAAGGCCGTAGGACTCGCCGCGCAGATCGACGCCGACCGCCATCGGCGGCTTGCCGTCGTCGTTCTTCGGCAGGCCGAGCCGGGCGCGCATGTCGACCACGGTGACGATGCGGCCGCGCAGATTGAGCACGCCGGCGATCTCGGCAGACGACAGCGGCACCCGCGTCAGCCGTTCCGGCATGAACACGTCCTGGACGCGGGAGATCGGCAGCCCGAACAATTGGCCGCCGATCACGGCGGTGACGTATTCGGCCACGGTGCCCTCGATGGTCTCGGTCTTGGTTGTCATATGCAGTTACCTTGTTTGAGCACGCTGATGCCCTAGGCCGCTTTCCGGGTGTCGGCGGTTTGTTCCTTGAGCGCCGCGATCAGGCCGGGCCGGTCGAACTTGGCGAC
>NZ_JAAVLW010000017.1 GCF_013114835.1 Bradyrhizobium archetypum
AGCCGGAATCGCCCGATGGATCGAATTTTACAATTTCCAGCGCCCTCATCAGGCGCTGGAAGAGCCGCGCGCCGATGACGGTCTGGCGGGCCGGTGTCACCGGCGCATTCGGCGAAGAGGCTGTGGATATGACGCTTCTCGCAAGCGAGAAGCTTGGACAACGCTGCGCGTTGCCCACATCCCCACAGCCACAACAGCAGCAAGCAAGAGTAGCGTAAAGTTTTTGGGAAGAAGGAACGGCAGCAGCTTCACTTAAGAAACCCGGACCCAGTGGTCCTCAGCATAGGGTCCACTTCACTTTTCGGCTTCGTCTATCACTGGCCATATCAGCGGGCGGGTGGCGAGATCCCAGTGCTTCGGATGGCGAACGTCACGCTTACGAGGCGCTGTGCTGGCTTCTAAGCTTCTTCGTGGTCCGGCGCTTCTGGAGGGTGGCGTGGCCGGATGCGGCTGTCCTATCGGGAGGGATCGCCAGTATGGCTGGCTGCTTATTCCAAGCTACTATGGACTGACCTTTCAATCGCTTTTGATCGTGATGACCGATGGCGGCGGGCTTGGGTGCCGAGGTGACAATTCTCGAGCGTTCGATCTCCCGGCTTCGCGAAGTGGATGAATAATTCGAAGGGTGGGCTCGCACCAGATTCTCGACGATAGAGGCCGTTGAGGAAGAAGTATTTGCAGCGGACGCCGTCATTGGCGCGGTGTTCGTTCCCGACGCGAGCGCGCCGAAGCTGGTCAGTCGCGGCATGTTAGGATCGTGATTGTCGACGTGGCTATTGATCAGGGCGGATGCTTCTAGACGTCACATCCGACGACGCACGCTGATTCGACTTACGAGGTCGACGGCGTCATTCATTACTGCGTCGCCAATATGCCCGGAGCGGTCCCGCTCACCTCAAGCCACGCGCTGGATAACGCCACGTTGCCCCCCGGGTTTGGCTATCGCCAACAAGGGATTTGCAGCCATGCTCGAAAATCCGCATCTGCGCGCAGCCCTCAACGTCTATCGGGGTCGGCTAACTTACAAGGCCGTGGCCAAGCGCCTCGAGCTGCCATTGTCACGCATCGAACAGGCCGCGGCCTGATTCCAGAGGTCCTCTAGGGGACGTTTCCTCCCTGACTTGCAGGGCCACTCTTCAGAGTGGCCCTTTTTTCGTGAGGACTCTTCAAGACCGCTCAACATTTTGAATTGCTTGGAACCGGAGATAAAGCGCTGGGCAGTGATCCTGCAACAACCTCGGCGTTTAAAGCTGCCTGACAATAAAAACATGCTTCTGCGATAGCGGAGCGCCTCCTTTCCGTCTTGATTTGCGGCTGGCGAAAGGTCGTGCGGCGGCCGGTGTGCCGGGCACCTTGGGTTTGGCAGGTTCGCAGCGCATGATCTACCGCTCCCCGGTCGTTGCCTAACAATCATAGAGCGTTCGTGACGCTATGCTCTCGGATGGAGGACCGCCTCAGGGCACGCTCTGGTTCTAACTGGCGACGAGCTTGCATGTGCGAGTTCCGCTTCAATCAGAACTTCAGATCCTTTGGTCTCATTGGCGCATGTGAATGCATCCCGCCATGCTTGCAATCAACGGGCTGGAGTTCGTTCGCCGCGCGGTCAGGCACGCCTTCTTTACAGCGAGCAGATCCGAAGGGGCGCTCCAGCATGCGGCGGACGCGCACGGGCTCAGGGCCGACATGGAACGCCGCGGCCTGACGGTCCAGCGCGCGTTCCGACTGGGTCGAGCGAGTGCGTTGGCGTAAGTAATCCAGCCATGTTGGGCAGTGAAAGCGCTCGGTCCACAGCTCGGGATCAGCGATGTCGCGCGCGAGCGACTAGCCACAGGCGCCGTTACGCTGCCGGGACAGCTGCACGTCCTGCATCAGATTGTGGAATGTCTGCGCGTTCTCTTGCGCGACCCGATATTCAATCTCAACGACGAGCGGGCCGCTGCGCCCGATGAGCGGAAGCCGCACCTCGGGATCGGCCAGCACCTCGGCATTCTCCTCACGCGCGATGATGCGCGGCATCCGCAGCCAGAGCCCTAGAACCGGCGAGACCACCAGCAGGGTGGCTGAGACCAGGAGCGCCGTTTCGACGCCGGCGGCATCAGTCAGATGGCCCCAGGCACAGCTGCCCATGGCAATCCCGCCTGAACTCGCTGTCTGATAGACCGCGGGGCGACGCGACCCAGCGGGGGCCGATAGCTGCACGCCAATGGTGAAAACCATCCACGCGATCATCCACACGGCGCGCGCCAAGACCAGCGCGACGCCGTCAATACCGGCTCGCGGCTTAGCGCCACTGCGGCCGCCGCGCCGCCCATCGACAGTGCGCAGGCGCGGATCGCGGCTTCGCCGCTCATCCGCTTGCGCAGCTCGGTAATGAGCGCATCGATCACCGCGCCCAGACCAAAGGCGCTGAGCATGATGCCATAGGTCTGCGCGCCGGCACGAAGGAGATCGCGTACGACCAGCGGCATCAGCGCTGTGATCGCGCCGCCGAGCACGCCGATCACCGCGGAGCGGGTCAGCACGATCTTGATCGACGGCGAATTGGTGATGTAGCGCACTCCGGAAACGATGGCGCGGCTAAACCTTTCAGGCGGCAGGCGCGAGGATTCGGAGATGCGTTTCCACAGGAACAGCGCGAGCATCAGTGGTAGATGGAGCAGCGCGTTGAGCGCGAACGCAGCCGCCGCCCCCGAGACCGCCACAACGATCCCTCCGATCGCCGGGCCCAAGCTGCGCGCGATGTTGGAGCTAATGCCGTTCAGTGCTACCGCCGCAGGTAGCGTTTCTAACGGTACCTGCTCGCTGACCGAGGATTGCCAGGCCGGTCCATCAGTGCCATGCCGGTGCCGACGGCAAAACACTGTCCCAGTAAAATGTTCGGCGTCATCGGGCCGAACCAAGCGAGCGCCGTCAGGACGGTTGCGCCGGCGAATGCAATGCCTAGCGAGATCAGCGTGACGATGCGGCGGTCATGCATGTCGGCAATGGCGCCGGCGGAAATCGCGATCAGCATCACAGGCAGCATTAACGCTGTCTGCACCAGCGCGACTTTATGGGCCGACGACGTCATCTCAGTCATTGCCTAGGCCGCACCGACGCCCTGGACCAGGATGCCCAAATTGGAAAACAAGCTCGCCAGCCAGATGTGCCTGAAGGTGGCATACGGAGCGGGGCGGTGATGCCCTCGACGCTGAACGTCTGGGGACTAGGCTGATCAGTCATGGCGGCTCTTGCCTCGCCTCCGATGGCTGCATTCCGGACCGCATCAGATGTGGTCCAGGAAGGTTCACCAACAAGTAGGCAAGCGCTTCTGCGACTCCAGCTGCTTTGCACAGTTTTAGCGTTAATGCCTCGTGAGGTCCGCTAAGGCCGAGAGCTAGCCGCCTCGCGCGGGACACGCCGTCTCTCGTCCTACAAGATTGATTCCCAAGCACTCCCGCACGTTGGTCGGCCGATTTCATCGAAATAGCGCGATCCCTTGGATGAAGCTCGATCATTTTGTCTCTGGGCAGAGTCCATCGTAACGTTCGGCATGTGCTGCCCGGCCAATGGTATTGATTGCAAAACTTCCGCCTAAACGGATCACATGTTGTCAGCTGAACCTTAGATCAACCTTTTAAAACATTGAGTTCCTTCGCTTTCCATGGTTTCGTCAGGGTGGATGGATCACGCAACTGTTTCAGCAAATCAGGCGGAAGCTGCAGCTCTGATTGGAGAAGGTCCCAAATATTTGAGCGCTCTTTGGGATTGCCTTCGCAACATCGGACGCGCGCTCATATCCGATCAGCGGAATCAGAGCTGTCACGACAGCCGTGCTTGCCTTCAAATGCTCGCGGCACCGTTCCACATTGGCTGTTATCCCGACGATGCACTTTTCGCGAAGAACTCGGGCGGCGTTCGTCAGAAGAGAAGTAGATTGCAGCATACTGTCGGCGATCACCGGCTCCATTACGTTAAGCTGCAGTTGGCCCGCCTCGGCGGCTAGCGTTACTGTGAGGTCCGCGCCAATAACCTGGAAGGCGACCTGATTCACCACTTCGGGAATAACCGGGTTAACTTTGCCCGGCATTATAGAAGAGCCTGGCTGGAGGGCCGGTAGATTGATTTCGCGCAGGCCACCTCGAGGTCCGCTAGAGAGAAGCCTCAGATCGTTCGAGATCTTAGAGAGCTTTGTTGCGGTCCGCTTCAACATCCCGGAGAACAAGACAAAAGATCCCGTGTCCCAGCATGCTTCGATCAGATTGCTAGCTGCGACTAACGGAAGCTGAGCAAGCTGAGAGAGCTCCTCGATGACGATGCCGGGGTAATCCGGCTTTGCATTGATCCAGTACCGATGGCGGTGCCGCTGAGGTTCACCTCCTTGAAGAGAGAGACGAGCAGTCGTCGCGGTAATCTCGTCTTCGTGAGGTGTGCCACACGATCGGATTCGGCTCCAAGACGTGCATCGTGAAGGAGCAGGACATCGTCTACCGCGAAGCACCGCAGCCCGGAACCCTGGCCCCTGTTATCGTATCGAGCCTGCGCCAAGTCCCGCGAACTGGAGCTTTGAAATATCTCCTGATCCCGTGCTGCTGTTCCGCTATTCGGCAGTAACGAGCAATGGGCACCGCATTCACTACGACCGAGACTATGCTCGCGATCAAGAAGGTCACGACCTCGTCGTACATGGGCCGCTGCTGGCGATTTTTCTGCAAGACCACAATTGGTGCGGCCAGCTGTTCGCCTGCAGCAATTCAGCTTCCGTGGCCTCGCCCCCGGTCTTCGTCGATGCCGCATTTTATGTTGAAGCCGCCGCTGGAGCGCAGAAGAATGAGCTGGCGCTCTGGATCCGGGATGCGGCCGGCGCGCAGGCTATGCGGGCAAGCGCGGTGTTCAGTTGAGCCCGGGCTGAGTTTGTCAGGGCGGGGGTGTTCTAGCGCATTCGAGGAATCGTCGAGTGGGCAGCTCTATCCTCCCGCAAGCGCAGTCCTCGAGACCGGCTCGATTCCGCAGCACACTTGGCAGCACATATTCTCGCGCAGATGAGGGAAGAGATAGTTAGGCTGGGAGCTGCCCGTCGGCGACCCGACGTACAGCCTCGTTCCCGGTAGTCCAAGCGGCACTCACGTCGCGGGGCAACGCCCGGTTCGACGCGGCACGCCTGAGGTTCGCCTGCGAGGAGTGCACAACCCGGTCCGTCTATCCTGCGATCCAGGATCCGCAGAATTGAGCCCGAGAGCCTGTCAACCACCCCAAGGATTTGATAATCCTTCCAGGAAAAAGGCGCAGCGCTCCACGCATCTCGGCGCCGACCACGCGGATCGAACATTTGTCCTCACGCGGGATCTCTACCGAGGAGGCCGCGCGCGACGACCTGTGCCTGAATTTCGGCAGCCCCCTCAAATATATTGAGTATCCGCGCGTCGCAAAGAATACGACTGATTTCATATTCAAGGGCGTACCCATTCCCGCCGTGAATCTGCAGGGCAACGTCGGCGGCGGACCAAGCCACCCGAGCCGTGATCAGCTTGGCCATGCCGGCTTGAATGTCGCATCTGCGGGCAGCGTCTTTGGCTCGTGCGGCGCTATATGTCGCTTCTCTTGCCAGCAGGATTTCGGCCGTCATCGTCGCCAATTTGTCCGATATGCGGGGAAACGCTGCGATGGCCTTGCCGAACTGCCGACGCTCCATCGCGTACGCAAGCCCGAGTTCAAGCGCTCTGCGAGCGACTCCGACAGCGCGAGCCGCGGTCTGGATGCGCGCACCTTCAAACGTCCGCATAAGTTGCTTGAATCCTTGGCCCTCTGCGTTCCCGAGTAGACCGTCCGCGGGAACTTTGAAGTCATCGAAAGCCACGTCATATTCGCGCATGCCTCTATAGCCGAGCACCTCGATTTCGCCACCGCTTAGCCCAGGGACCGGGAACGGATTGTCCGAAAGGCCCCGCGGCTTCTGGGCGATGAACATTGAGAGACCCGCGTATCCGGGGGCTCCCGGTAGAGTGCGGGCGAGCACTGTCATCAAGTCACTTCGCGAAGCGTGCGTGATCCAGGTCTTTGCGCCGAAGATACGCCAGCTTCCATCGGCTGCACGGCTGGCTCGCGTCCGGAGACTGCCGAGGTCGGATCCGGCGTCTGGCTCAGTAAAGACCGCCGTCGGCAGAAATTCCCCTGAAGCGATCTTGGGAAGCCACCTGGTCTTTTGGGCCTCAGTGCCGGCATGGGTTATCAGTTCGGCTGCGATTTCCGACCGAGTCCCAAGCGACCCTGCCGCAATCCAGGCGCGACTGAGTTCCTCAGTGACCACGCACATCGCGAGCTTGCCGAGTCCCAGGCCGCCGAACTCCGGGGCGATACAGATGCCAAAGATACCGAGGTCGGCCATCTCCTGGAGGACCTGGTCGGGGATGAGAGCGTCCGCAAGGTGCCACTTATGCGCGTTCGGGAGGACACGTTCGTCCGCAAAGCGTCTGACCTCGGCTCGAAACGAATCGAGTGTATCATCGTCAAGCGCATCCTGCAGACGATGACCTTCCGTCAACAGCCTGGCCAGCTCTGAGCGCACGCCCGACCAGTCAGCAAGCACAAATTTGCCAACCCATTCGTTTGCTGCTAGATCCGCGGCCGCTTGGGACAGAGCAAGGTCCGGCGGTCGGACAATCTCATTCTGCGTCATCGGAACCCCACCGATGAGCTGCGCCAGGTATTCTGAGAAGCCGACAACGATCGCACATTCGCTCAGTGGATCGAGTCCATCGGAAGAGGCGCGTCGCTGACACCAATGCGCCGTGGCCGAAAGGCACTCGCTGAGTGTCGCCATCCAGGCAAAGCCATGAGCAGCTCGTTGCCTTCGATCAAACTCGTCCGTCAAGATACGGCCATCCTTGATGACTTCTCGAGAAACGGCAGTCTTTGCCGCAACTACAAACTGCTCTGCAGCTGCAGCGGCCTCGATCGCGGCCAGGACCAAGTGCTCGCCACGGAATCGTTCGCAGGCTACCATGGTTCCGTTCCTTTAGCTTGGGGAGAGAAGACGATCGGCCAAGCGGACCACACCGCGATCGTGAAGGCTCGCAAGCGCGGCGCTGGGGATACGAAGAATAGTAGTCAGAACTTCTTCAGTATCCCGGCCCAGTATGGGGGCGGCAGATGAATCGCGACGAACTTCGCCGGAGAATGAAGCCGGAAAACCTGGAGTCGGATACTTGAGCCCGCTCGGATGTTGCACGTCTGCGAAGATCGGATTGCTCTCAACAAAACTTGGGTCTTCGGTAAGCGCCTCGTGCACCGTCCTATAGACGCCAAAACAAACTCCCGACGTAGTTAACCTTTGTGAAAGAGTTGCCAACGTGTATCGCGCGATGGCCTGCTCGACGATCGCATTTATGCGGTCTCGATGCAGAAAACGAGCTCCTTCGTCGGCATCCAGTGAGATGCCAGCTTCTGCTTCAAGCGCGCTGATGGATGATTGCAGATCGAGAGCGGCTATCAGGGCCCTCCATTGTTTGGAGGTTATCGCAACGATCATGACGCGCTTGCCGTCCGCGCAGCCAAAGTCGCGGCCAAAGGCGCCAAACAAGTTGTTACCGTATTTGGGCCGGTCAGTGCCGGAAATGGCGACCTCGGCGATTTGTCCGAGAGTGCCTAACGTTGCGGCGGCAACGTCGCTCAGGGGTATGCGTATGTGTTGCCCGAGTCCCGTCCGCCTCCGATACTCGATCGCCGCAAGGACCGAAATTGCGGCGGTCGAACCTGCGAGCAGATCCCACGCCGGAAGGACGTGATTTATCGGAACGCGCTCACTGCCTTGCGGGCCTGTCATGTAAGGAAGCCCAACGGCGCAGTTCACGGTGTAGTCGACCGCTGAACTGCCATCGGCGTGGCCGAGAACACGGGCGGTCACGAGGTCTCGCCGTAGCGTGCAGAGACTGTCGTGGGAGAGGAGTCCACTCTCCGGATAATTGGTTACGAAAATTCCGCTATCCGTTCCCTCGGCGGTGATGATGGCGATTGCCAATTCACGCCCCTCGGGCATCCCCAGATTCAAAGCGATCGATTTTTTTCCTTTGTTCAAGCCTTCCCAATAGAGGCTATTTCCGCCGGGGCCGAGCGGCCAGCGGCGATAGTCAGGGCCTCCGCCAATGGCGTCGAACCGAATGATCTCCGCCCCGAGTTGCGAGAGCAGCAGTGAGCAGTATGGCCCCGCAATGAAGGAAGCGCCCTCGACAATCCTAACACCTGTCAGCAGCCCGTACACGCCCTCGTCCTTCTAGGCCTTTGCGACGTTGGCCTCTCGACTGTTCAGATTCCGTTGAAGACAGATCTATGCAACCCAAGATCTCGAGAAAATTCAACACATGAATATTTAATCCAAAAAATGTATTGCCGGCGCGGGAGCGTTGATATCGGTGCGTGGTCTGCGACAAGGCGTTCGCCTACCTCAACGAGCAATCGCGAATGAATCTCCCCTTTTCTGGTGACAGCTCCTTCTTTTTGAATTTGTATGCCCGGTATCTGAAAGATCCGCAGTCAGTACCCGCCGACTGGGTCATTCATTTCGAGTCCCTGAACGACAGCCGATTTCAGCCAGTCGAACAAGACGAGGCGGCGGCGACAGCTGCCCTCGTGGAAGCATTTCGCTCTTGCGGCCATAAGGAAGCCCAGCTGGATCCACTTCGTTTGGCACCGGCAGTTCGCGCTCCCGAAATTGCTCGGGCAAGCGGCCGCTTAGGCTCCACGCGGGTCAAACTGTTCGTTGCCGGTTGTTCCATGGAGGTAACGAAAGAACGGGCGGACGAGATTCTTCGTGAAGTCTATTGCGGCCACGTAGCGTTGGAAGCGGCTCATCTGGACGCTCCGAAGGATCGTGCGTGGATCTACGAGTTCTTTGAGAAGGAGGTTCTGACCGAGCCTGACGAGCGCATCCTGACCTCCGCGATGGAGGCTGTCCTGTTAGCGGACGAATTCGAGCGTTTCATCAAGACCAAATGGCCGACGAAGAAGCGCTTCGGCATTGAAGGTTCCGAATCTTCCGCGGTCATTCTGAAGGAAATCCTACGAGAAGCGGCGAAGGCTGGTCAGACAGAAGCTGTCGTCGGGGGCATGCACCGTGGCCGATTGGCAACGCTGGCAACCGTGTTCGGCAAGTCTTTGCCTGTCCTGATCTCGGAGATCACGGGACGGGACATCACCGCCGGAGATGAGCTCTTCACGGGCGACGTTCCATATCATAATGGTCTTGTTGCAACGGTGGACACGGGATGTGGCTGCGTTGAAGCGCGCGTGCTCCCGCACCCCTCGCACCTCATCGTGGTCGCGCCGGTGGCAACTGGGGCGGCGAGAGCGCGCCAGGAGTTGCACGCGCGTCAAAGGACTCCTGGAGGCGTCCTCCCTCTTCTGATGCACACGGATGCGGCCTTTGCTGGACAGGGCCTCGTGAGCGAACTCCTGCAAATGGATGGCTTGGCGGGTTACTCGCCGGGCGGGACCATCCATCTCGTCGTAAACAACCAGATCGGATTCACCACCTTACCTGGAGAAGGTCGCTCAACGCCATATCCAACGGATATCGGAAAAGCATATGGTGTTCCAATTCTGCATGTGAATGGGGATGATCCGATCGCCGCGGCGGCTGCAGCGCGGGTCGCCTACGCATGGCGGAGCTGCACAGGCCGAGATGTCATAATTGACCTCGTGTGCTATCGGCGAAACGGGCATAATGAGCTCGATGAGCCACGATTTACGCAGCCGATCGCCCGCGCTGCAATCGAAGAACATCCGAGCTTGAGGACGCTTTTTTCGGAGCACGTCCGAACTCGTTCGCGCGAAGCCTTCGAGGCCGCAGAGATTCGGCGGGCGGAGTTCGCCCAACGGCTCGCCGAGGCTTATGAGAGCTACGGCAAGCTGCGTTTGAATGACGTTCTGACCGAGACGATCGTATTCCCCGAGACGCCCAATGGCTCGACTTCGGAAACTGATCCGGAGACGGGCGTCGATTCCAATACGCTTTGCAGTCTGGGCCGGGCGATTACCGAGCTGCCAGACGATTTTGAGCCGGATCCGAAAGTTCGCGCTTTCCTGAGGTCCCGGTGGGCCAGCATAGAAGAAGGGATTGGACTTAATATGGCGACGGCAGAAGCACTTGCCTTCGCGAGCCTGCTTGACGAAGGAGCGTCGGTTCGCCTGAGTGGGCAGGACTGCATCCGAGGAACCTTCACGCAGCGCCACCTGGCAATTCACGATCAGCGAGATGGCAGAACGTTCGTACCACTGGGCACGCTTGCTCGCGAGGGGGTCCGTTTTGACGCTGTCAACTCGCCGTTAACTGAGTACGGCGTGCTCGCATTCGAATTCGGGATGAGCCTTGCGGATTCCAACCGGCTCATAGTTTGGGAGGCCCAATTTGGCGATTTCCTGAATGGCGCGCAAATCGCGGTAGACCAATACATTGCAACTTCCGAGCCAAAGTGGAAGATGCGATCCTCGCTGGTCATTGCGCTTCCGCACGGATTAGAGGGGCAGGGGCCCGACCATTCGTCCGCGCGAATCGAAAGAATTCTTCAAAGCTGTGCCGGCGAAAACATCACGGTTGCGATCCCATCCACGCCCGCGAACCTTTTTCATCTACTGCGTCGGCAACAGCGGAGCGCGCGGCGGACTCCCTTATTTCTTATCGCGCCAAAATCTCTCCTGCGCGAAAGAGCATGTCAATCGGCACTGTCGGAACTGGCTTCGGGTACACGGTTCCGAACGGTCCTAGTCACGGACACCTCGGACCGCTGCGCCCGGATCGTCTTTTGTGCCGGTAAGATCTTTTACCCTCTCAACGAAATGCGTTTGCGGGAATGCACTCCAGAAGTCACCTTGATCCGGATAGAGCAGCTTTACCCGTTTCCGAGCAAAGATGTCAGGGAAGCGCTCGAAAAGCATTCCGCGGCGGAATTGGTGTGGTGCCAGGAGGAGCCTGAGAACCAGGGCGCCTACTATTACGTCGACCGGATGATCAGAGAGATCGATATACGTCGCCCTCTGCGCTATATCGGGCGCCCGCCAATGGCCGCGGCAGCGGGTGGGTCGATTGATCGACATGAACGCGAGCAAGCCGAAATCGTTGCGGCGGCTATAGGACGGTCTCGCTAACACGCGATAGCCAAGCCCTTTTATCGAACCTTGAAGCAGAGAGGGCGATGAACGAAATCAAGCAGCCTGACTCGATTCTCGAACGTGCGCGCGGTCTTCTACGGATGTCGATCTCAGGCTGAGATGCCTTCCACGCCGTGGGTTCAGCGGCCGCGTCCGGCCGATCCTGCTCGCTGGCGTGCGATGTTTTTTAACGTGATGTTGCGGCGATCGAAGAACCGCCAGAACACGCTCGGCACGAAACGCTCGCCGTGGACTTTGAAGAGATGATCGGCGATCTCGGCCAGCTGCGTGTCAGGCGTAGCCTCGACCCGGGAGAGGATCTCTACAGCATGCCCTTCGATCCGAGCTGAACGCCAGTCGCCAGCCTGCGCTCCCGCCTCACAGGCGCCGGTGCTTCGCCACTCTCTGACCAGCTCGATTGCTGTCGACGGCGCCACGCTGAACCGGCCGGTGGCACCTCGACAGCTCATGCCCTCAACTTCCACGGTGCTAACAATGCGAAGGCGAAGGTCCGGCGAGACGGGCTTAGCCATGGGGGCCGGCCCCATCACCAGCCCTCTGGGCGAATCACGATTTTCACCGAAAGGGAGTCCCTTCCGATTCCGCCAGGTCGGAAAATGCTCTAGTCGAATGGTTGCGCCCTCGGCAGCTTCGCTCGCGCGGCGGCCTCGCTCAAGCACGCTTGAGAGCCGGCTGGAGCTTATGGCCTTGCCGCGGTCGCGGGTCGGAAACTCGCTGCATTGAAGGAGGAGGTCAGCCATGTCACTGCCCGTCCGCAACCAGCTGATCGCGAATATTAATAGCAGCCTTCTTGAGACTTGGAAGAATGGTTTGGAGTAACCGCCGCCTCTCACCCGCAAGGGTCAAAACCAAGCTACTTATAGCAGCCAGAACCTTTCCGTCCGTTGTCAATATGGGAACGGCGACTGCCCAAATCCGTGACTGATAGACCGCTTCCAGGTACTCTTCGTCGGCGAACGCGTACCCCTCGCGACGGATTTGAGCAAGTCTTGCGGCGAGCTTCGAAGCCAAGCGAGGGTCACTATCCCAACGCCCTCCCGTTTCTTGAGCAAGGGAAAGCGCCATCTTGCGCTCTTCTTCGGGCATGAACGCCAGCGTGACGAGTCCCACGCCAGTGGTCATTAAGGGGATTCTCGCGCCCATCCGACTGGGCAACGATAAACCAAGCGAAGCGCGATTGCTGTACACTATGACCATTGCATCGCGATCGAAGACAGCGAGATTCGACGGCCAGCCAATTTGAGCGTGCATCTGATCGATGACGGGAGCTGAAATCTGAAGGAGATGTGATCTGGAGTCGAAACCTCGGCTCAGCGCCAGAGTTCGACCCGTCACCAGGTAGGTCGACTTTCCGGCCTGGCGATAGACGTAACCTTCTGCGACTAGCGTTTCGAGCACACGTACGACGGTCGGCTGTGGGAAGCTACACTTTGAAACGAGGTTCGCAATTGTAATCGGTCCGTGCTCGCTGATAGCTCGTAACACCGCAAGCCCACGCTGAATTGCTCGAACCGGCTCGTAAGATGGCATAGTTGTCTCCGCGAGCAGAATCACGCACTTCTCCGCCTACCCGCCCGACATTGCGCTTTTCCAAGACCCTATCGCTAACAAGAGCCTGTCGAGTGATCAAGCCGAATACGACTGTTCACGGGCGCCTCGCTGCCGCTATAGGAGCTAAAACAGATAGGTTAACTGCAAGCACTTTTGGTAACATATCGGTTCAAACACGCTTCGATTTCGGTATTCGCCGGTGCCTCCCTGTCCCCTAATGCGCCAGCACTTTCTCCAAGCGTGACGATTTAACAAGCTCGCCAGCCGATCCACGTCATATTTGGCCCTGGGCCCTTCGGCAGCGGCTCTCACAAAGATCAGCGGCCAGTTTGCTTCGCGCTGCCGTTGAAATCTCAAACGCAATCGCCAAATCACGCAACAGGATCGTTGAGTGAGAGCCGTCCGTCGCGTTACCTGCGTCAAGGGCGGTCTATTTTGTCGAGATGAAGGGTCATTGTACCGATTGGGTTGCTATCATGCCTGGCCGGCGGGCGGAGTTCACGCCTCCAGATGCGATATATCCTGGCTCGACTGTCGCCGCGATTTCGAATTGCTGCCCTCGGAAGCGGTGAATGGACCGAGGCGAGATCTCTAGTTGTTCGTCAAATCTTGGAGGGCTCCTTTTTTGAACGTCAATTCCTAGACTTTGCATCGTCTCCTCAGAGGAGCTTGGCGATACAACCATGAAACGTGATTGCGGATTCCGATGATCTCGCCTGGTGTATCGATTTGATCTCGCCCAGGATTGAACGAACCCGCTACGCGGGAGTGGGGGCAAGCCTGCTGAACTGAGGTGTCCTGTCTGAGAGGATGTTGGTCTTCGCACCACCCCACTCAAGACAGGAGACCCAGATGGCTACGATGAGCCCTCTTCGGGATCGTATGATCGAGGACATGACGGTCCGCAATCTGTCGCCGTCGACTCAACAATCCTACATCTATGCGATCGCAAAGTTTAGCCGACATTTCGGCTACGCCCCGGACCGGCTGAGTTTCGAGCAGGTCCGCGCCTACCAACTGCATCTCATCGGCCAAAAGCGTTCGTGGTCCCACATCAATCAGGTGGCCTGCGCGCTGCGGTTTTTTTACGGCGTGACACTCGGGCAGACGGAGGCATTCGAGCGGATCATCGGTGGCCAGAAGCCCGACAAGCTCCCGCTCGTGCTTAGTGCCGAAGAGATCGAGCGCTTCCTAGACGCGGTTACAGGGTTGCGCAACCGCGTCGTGCTGGCGACGGCTTATGCGGCTGGCTTACGGGTTAGTGAAGTCGTCCGCCTTAAGGTGAGCTCGATCGACAGCAAGCGAATGTTGATCCACATCGAGAACCGCAAGGGCGGCAGGGATCGTTACGCGATGCTTTCCCCTCGGCTGCTGGATATTCTTCGTGCGTACTGGATGCGAGCCCGACCGGGGCTGTGGCTATTTCCAGGCCAAGACCCAAGCGAACATGTCAGCGTCCGCGGCGTCCAGGCGGCTTGCCGCGCCGCCCGCCGCCGCGCTCGGATTGCCAAGCCGATTACTGTCCACACTCTTCGGCACTCGTTTGCGACCCATCTCCTGGAAAGCGGAATCGACATCCGAATCATTCAAGTTTTGCTCGGACATGCTGACCTCGGATCGACCGCGCGCTAGGCACAGGTTGCGACCAATCTGCTCGCCCGCACGACCAGTCCATTCGATGGGCTCTCCATCACGGTGATCCCTCCCGACTGAGCCGCGCATATGCGCCCCGTGCTTGAGGTGGCGGATATCTTCCGCCGCCACGGCGCTCCGTTCCGTGCCGCGCAGGGCTCTCGGCTCTCATCCGACCAGCGCCGTGTAATGGCGGCCATCGAGGCGTGCCGCACAGCGACGCTCGGCGGCCATATCGAGCGGTGCGACGACTGCGGCTTGGTTCGCGTCGCCTACAACAGCTGTCGCGATCGGCACTGTCCAAAGTGCCAAGGCCTCGCGCGCGCCCAATGGCTCGCCGATCGCCAGGCCGATCTGCTGCCGGTGCCCTATTTCCATGTCGTCTTCGCCGTGCCGGCGCCAGTGGCCGTCATCGCGCTGCAGAACAAGGCGGTGGTCTACGACATCCTGCTCAAGACGGCAGCCGAGACGATCCGTCTCATCAGCGCCGATCAGAAGCATCTCGGTGCCGAGACCGGGATGATCGCCATTCTCCATACCTGGGGCCAGACCCTGACGCATCATCCGCATGCCCATTGCCTCGTGCCGCGCGGCGGGATTGCCCCTGATGGAAGCTGGGTTGGCTGCCGCCCCGGCTTTTTTCCTTCCCGTTCGCGTCCTGTCACGATTGTATCGTCGGCTATTCCTGGAGCGCCTCCAGGCGGCGTTCAATGACACCAAGCTCCAGTTCTTCGGCCACCTCGCGCACCTCGTCGAACCGGCAGCACTCGTCCGCCGGCTCAACGCCCTCCGCAAGCTCGAATGGATTGTCTAAGCCAAGCGTCCCTTCGGCGGGCCAGAGCAGGTTCTCGCCTATCTCGGGCGCTACACCCATCGCGTTGCGATCGCCAACAGCCGGCTCCTTACCTGTGAGCACGGCGGTGTCCGCTTCCGGTGGAAGGATTATCGCGCCGGCAACAAATCCAAAGTGATGACGCTCGACACTGAGGAGTTCATCCGTCGCTTTCTGCTGCACGTTTTGCCGAAGGGCTTCCGCCGCATCCGTCATTTTGGCTTCCTGGCCAACGCCTGCCGCGTCGCCAAACTCGCGCGCATCCGAGCGACGCTGGAGGCGCCAGAGTCGCCTCCACCTGCCGAACCTGTCGACTATCGCGAGCGCTACGCCACCCTCACTGGTCGCCGCCTCGATTTGTGCCCCGTCTGCGGAGGCCGCATGGTCGAGATTGGCCTTGCTCGCTCAGCACGGTCGTTAGACGACAGCATAGAGTAAATGTCGGCAGCGCGAATTGTTGAGTTCTATACGAGTGAGCGGCGCGCGACCGCGCAAAGTAGGAAGTTGTGGGATGAAATACGCGCATCGGCGTGTCAACTTTCGGACGGAACCTCAACTGGAATAGCAAAGCCCGTCTTCACGCGATCCATTATGACCATAGTCTTGAACCCCTTAATGTCCGGGTTCTCATAGAAAAATCGGCGTGTGAACTGCTCATAGTCATCCATAGCACGCGCGGTAACGTAAAGGACAAAGTCAGCATCCCCCGTGACATAAAATCCATTTACGACTTCGGCTGACGATTTGATGGCCTTCTTGAACCTATCAATTATATCTGCACGCTCACGTTCAAGGGTCACTAGCACAAGCATTTGAATAGCTCTTCCTACCGCCTTTGGCGAGACGATCGAGACATCGGCCTCGATGATGCCTTCCGAACGAAGCCTCTTCAGCCGTCGTTGACACGCGGTAGCAGAAAGCCCCGCCAGGTCGCCGATCCGCTCGGAAGTTTGGCGGTTGTCCTTTTGCACGATCTCGAGGATGCGAGCGTCTGTTCGGTCGTAATGCATGCCGGGGGCTCCAGGTGAATCTCGCCGGAAAATGCCTATTGACGCAGAAAAACTTCCTGCAGGCAGAAAAATGTGACGCAAATAGCTCGCTGGGGCAAGTATCCTGACGCACAGACAATATCAAAGATGGCCGCGGTAAGACCTCTAAATGATCTCTCATAGTATCCAAAACAAAAAGCCACCATCTGCCGGTCTTGCTGCTGAGTGTCTGCAAAGCCTGCGGCGTCGCGATTTTGTAGCGGGGGCCGCGTTTATCGATGGCCGCTGGATTGTGAGCGAGCGAAGAGACGTTGTGGTCGACCCCGCGACTGGCGAAGAGATCGCAGATGTCTCCCATTGCAGCGCCGCAGATATGAGTTTGGCAATCACGGCAGCTGAACGATCGTTTCCTGCTTGGCGGGAATTGCTGCCGGCAAGGCGTGGGGCAATTCTGAGGTCTTGGGCATCATTAATGCTCGAGCATTCCGAAGAGCTTGCTATCTTGGTGACGAGCGAGCAGGGTAAACCACTCGCTGAGGCGCGCCACGAAATTGCGTATGCTGCTGGATTTCTCGAATGGTTCGCTGCGGAGGGGGAGCGTGCATATGGGGAGACGATTCCGAGTCACAAGCTCGGAAGTTTGCTTCAGGTGCGAATGCAGCCAATCGGTGTCGCGGCCGCCATCACCCCATGGAATTTTCCGGTTGCCATGATTGCGCGCAAGGCGGGAGCTGCTGTTGCTGCGGGTTGCCCGATTATTGTCAAGCCTGCTCCCGAGACGCCACTATCTGCGCTTGCCATCGCGAGATTGGCCGAGGAAGCTGGCGTCCCGGCCGGTGTGTTTCAGGTGCTCGTTGGCAATCCTGTCGAGCTGTCGACGCCTCTGTTGCGCGACACAAGGGTGCGCGCTCTCTCGTTCACAGGTTCCACCCAAGTCGGTCGTCTGCTTCTTGAGGAGGCGGCTGACACAGTAAAGAAGGTGTCGCTCGAGCTAGGGGGGCACGCCCCCTTCCTCATTTTTGAGGATGTCGACCTCGAAAAGGCTGTCAAAGGAGCGATGACCGCAAAATTCGGTACCTCAGGTCAGGACTGTCTGGCAGCTAACCGCATCTACGTACAAAGGAGCATCTATGGTGCCTTCGTCGAGGCCTTGGCTGCGGCAATGGCGCAGCTCAAAGTTGGCCACGGCCTGGAGCCTGGAACGACAATCGGTCCGATGACAAAGTTGTCAGTGGTCGAGAAGTGCAGGATGCAAATCGATGATGCTGTGAAAAAGGGGGCGCGAGTTCTTTCGACGTATCCGGACGCGGACCTCGGTCCAAACTTCGTTTCTCCTACGCTGCTTAGCGGAGTCACTGAAGACATGCTCATTGCGCGCGAGGAAACATTTGGGCCGGTGGCTGCTGTGCTTCCGTTCGATTCTGAAGAAGAGGTCATCGCCCGCGCAAATGCTAACGAAATGGGGCTGGCTGGATACATTTACACTGACAGCCTACGTCGGGCTCTTCGACTTTCCGAGCGAATCGAGTGCGGTATGGTTGGCATCAATACGGCTTCCTTCACAGGTCCTCCTATTCCGTTCGGTGGATGGAAGCAGTCCGGACTGGGTCGCGAAGGGTCGCGGCACGGCATGGAGGAATATATGGAACTGAAATACGTCTGCTTCGGTGATTTGGCTGCTTAGGAGAACGCGTGTGATTGACATAAAAACCATCGCTGAAAAAGATCGCTTGAGTGTTCTGCATCCTTTCACCCAGCTTAGGGAATTCGCCAGTGGCAAGATCGGTGACCCGACGGTCGTCACAGGCGGACAGGGAATTCGAATCCAAGACGCAGAGGGTCGTAGTTACATCGACGGCTTTGCTGGTCTCTATTGTGTAAATATTGGATACGGCCGAACGGAAGTGGCTGAGGCTATCGCGCGGCAGGCCTACAATTTAGCTTACTACCATACGTACGCAGCCCACACGACGGAAGAGCTGGCAACGCTGTCGGATCGTCTCGTACGAATGGCTCCGGGTAAACCCAGCAAAGTATTTTATGGGATGTCGGGTTCAGACGCGAACGAGACGCAGGCAAAGCTCGTCTGGTATTACAACAATCTACGTGGTCACCCTAAAAGGAAGAAGATCATTTCGCGTGAGCGCGGCTACCATGGCTGCTCAGTCATTTCCGGCTCGATGACCGGGATGTCCTTCTATCACGATCACATGGACCTCCCTTTTCCAGGCATCTTGCATACGGGCACACCGCACCACTATTGGGGTGCTGAGCCAGGCGAGACGGAGGAAGCCTTTTCTCGGCGGCGTGCGGCCGAGCTTGAAGAGCTCATTGTGCGCGAGGGGCCAGAGACTGTCGGCGCCTTCATTGCTGAGCCAGTACTGGGGACTGGCGGCATTACACCCCCGCCTGCGGGCTACTGGCGGGAAATTCAGGATGTGCTCAAGCGCTACGACGTTCTTCTGATCGCCGATGAGGTGATTTGCGGATTTGGTCGGACCGGAGCTGATTTCGGCAGTACCTTGTACGGGATGGAGCCGGATCTGGTGACAGTCGCCAAAGGTCTAACATCTGGCTACGTGCCATTATCGGGAGCCATCGTCGGTGAAAAGGTATATTCTGTGATGGAAGAAGCCGCCGATCGAGTCGGAGCTTTTTCGCACGGGTACACCTATTCCGGTCATCCGATTGCAGCCGCTGCCGCCAACGCGGTCATCGATATCTTCGAGAAAGAACGACTGAGCGATCGCGCGCGGACCGTGGGCGCTCACTTCCATAAACAACTTAAGCAAAAATTCGCTCAGCTGGAGATCGTTGGAGAAGTTCGCGGTGTTGGCCTACTCG
This sequence comes from Bradyrhizobium archetypum, assembly GCF_013114835.1. Taxonomy (GTDB): domain Bacteria; phylum Pseudomonadota; class Alphaproteobacteria; order Rhizobiales; family Xanthobacteraceae; genus Bradyrhizobium; species Bradyrhizobium archetypum. The sequence goes on from NZ_JAAVLW010000017.1 coordinate 18,991, forward strand.
GTGCGATCGAGTTCGTTGCTGATCGCCAGACGAAACGGCGGTTTGATCCAGAGCTCAAGGTGGGGGCCCGCATCTCGAAGGCGGCTCGTGATCGGGGGCTTATTGCACGAGCAATGCCGCACGGAGACATCCTTGGTTTTGCACCGCCTCTTGTACTGTCCGAAGCTGAGGTAGATGAAATCGTTGATCTGGCATATCGAGCGACAAAGCAAGTAATGGACGAGCTCGCACGAGAGCATGCGCTGACTAGCAGTCAACGCTGAATGATGGCTGTCGAACCCAATCTGAGCGGAGAAAGCTTGATGCCGAAGAGCACGAAGCCGGTCTGGGAGTAGGGCGAAGTACACAAATCAAAATTTCTCAAGTTAAGTGACCCGATTTGGAATCATCCTGAGCTACGGTGCCAGTGACGATGTCTAGTTTGCTTCTATTGCCGCTGCTATTACTCCGTCAGCTGCCGCCAAAGGCTAAGATCCTCGTCCTGACATACGACTCGACGCATTGCAGCGAAGATTTGCTCAGGCTCGACGATCCAGCCGAGCGGGCGAGGGTCGTGATAGGGGGCATCGAAGGCGGCAAGTTCTGGCATGATGGATTGAAAGGTCCCGCTCCGCCCGTCGATGTCGCGGCGATCGAAAAAGATGTAGCCGCTTGCATCACAACACTCCGAGCCGCGCATCCGGGCATCGCGGCCATCCTGTTCGAATGCGCGGCTTTCCCGACTGTTGCAGCGCCCACCAGTTGTATGGCGCAGCTGCCCGTCTATGACATCACGGACCTTTGCCGGATGAAAATGGCGTCCACAGGTCAGGCTGGGATAGCCGTATCACACATGCTCGACGCGAAAGATTTTAAGAGCGTATGTCGGCTCGAGCAGTGTCACGGTTTGTTTAAGGCAGGAGACCGTTTCTCCGTCAGCACAAGAGTCTTCATGAAGCTCTCGATCTTGGGCGTCATCGTAAGGATTGCCACGGCGGCCCATCGATCCGACGAGACCGTGCTCGGCGAGGCCTCCCGATAGAGCCGGGCAGCGTATTGGTATCCGAGTGGTGAACTTAGCCGGGCGGCGACCCGGTTGAGCGCAAGGCGGCAGCATCAGCCTGACGTCTATCGAACGGCCGACAGCGTAGCCGACAACCCTTGCACGAAATCTTTGTGAGGTAGACAAAGCTGCTTGTGATCGCGACGTAGATGATCGGGCCACAGCAGGTTCGGTCCGGTCCGGACCATATCCTTCGCCAGGTCCAGAAAGATCGGACGATCCTGATAGCTACGATAGTCACGACCTAGCGCCGGCGCCGCAGAGGCTGAAGGTCGCGCTCCGATCAACCGCCTGATCTTCTTGAGAATGAAAGCGAAACGCAGTGATGCATCCCCGCCTGCATCCGTCGATAGTCAGAGTCTTCGAAGCTGTCGGAGATCGCGACCATCATCTCAACGAGTGCGGTGTCTCACCGGCGCTGTCCGCGATATGCCATGCTATGAAGACCTTGCAATGATCCTGCGCCATAGGGGATTCACGGTGCCCAAAGCAATACAGGCGGGGCCGAAGCGGCGGAACACCGGCTTCACGAGATTATCGGCGTGGTCAGTTGCTTGCGCCGATCCAAAGGTCGACAACCTCGAAACTTCACATTCTGCCCGATCAAGCGCAGAATTTCAGCTGCGGGAAGCCCTATATCAGGTCGACCGTCCCGCTTGTTAAAAAAAACGCAAACTTCTGCGCCCAGAGTTTCGAGCACGCAGGCCCTGTCCGTTGTGCTTACGTACTCGCTGAGTAGCCCGCAACACTGGCGAGGTAACACAGTGCCATCGCTGCATTACTTGCAGCCAGCGACGGCATCACGCTTCCGACAAGGCCCGGCGAGGCGGCTGGGGCTCACGTACGTCGAAAATGGCAATTGAGCGCCGGATTTAAGCATCAATGTGCGGCTTGTTGCAGTAATGAGCATTGGAATATCGTTACAGTCCGAAAGGTTTGAGCGTAACTCCGTTTCACGCACCTACTTTGGGGCGCGCCGACAAAGGGGAGGAGGCTAGAATGGGCATAGAGCCCCCAGCACATCGCGCAATAGCGGAACGCATATTCGGTTCCAGCTTCAGGTCGATCGTTGAGGCGCAATTCGAGCTCTACCGGCAAGCGACTATCACCATCATCGCAGTTTCTGACTGGAGGACAGCGAGGTGGCCCAACGCGGGTTGCTTGTCGACCGACCTTGCACGTGCGCAGAGGCCACAACCGCACCAGCCATTGATTCGCAAGAAACGCGTGGATGCGTGCACTTCCTGTCCAGACGACTTGGTGGCGATCGAAGCAGCTCTGTTCGGCGAAGCTTCGGCGCTCGCTCGCAACTCACTTCGATGAACAAAGCGCGACGTTCGTTCGCCGATGAGCGGAGCACTTCGGCGTCAACGATTGATTGGGAATGAAGCAAGAGCACTATGAGCGATCTAATGACGGGGCGCGTCAGCGGTTCGGCGTGAGGCGCCGGACGCTCCTGCAGGCGGCTGTCGCTGCCATGGCGAACCCCTCCAATACCCGGACCGAATGTGATTGAGCTCGATCATTTGCCGTCTGATCTGGTTCCGCTGTTCCAGCATCAACCCCGAGAATGTGCCTCGAAGTTGGCGGTCCAGACTTCCGCTTGGCTTGCCGAAGAGCCCCCGACGGCAAGGCAAACCTTGATAACATCCAGGAGCGTTGGCTGGCATGGCGTGCACAGTAATCTTGCTAACTGGCAATTTGGCGTCGGAGTCCTCGCGGGTTTCGTAGTTGGGCCGGACCACGCCCTGGGCCTGGCTCCTGCTGGCCGGAAGCATCTTTCTCCCGGTGCACATTGTAGAGCCGCTCACCGGGCTCCTATGCTTTTGCTTGGGACGCCTGACTGGAGAGCCGTGTGGGCCGGAATCGAACTCGGACTTTCGCCGATCTCAACATAGCAAAACACGAAGGAGCTAAGAAATGACAATCAGCAAAGGATCGCAAGCATTCCCGCGAACTGAATACGTGCGGAGGCTTGCCGCAGTGAAGTCCGAAATGGAGCGACGCGACATCGACGCACTTGTCGTAAACAATGCGGCTAACATTACCTACCTTACAGGTTACACCGCCCTGTCAGCCTACGTCCCGCAAGGGCTGGTTGTGTCGATTCACCGGGAGGAGCCGACGTTCATCCTGCGTCGCCAGGATGCTCCGGCCGCCATCCACCAGACGTTTCTGGAGCGCGGTAACGTGATCGGCTATCCAGAAAGCCTGATTGGCAACCCTGACATGGATGGTTTCGACACGGTGATCGATTTCCTCCATGAGCTTGGCGTTGCCAGCCGCAGCTTGGGGCTCGAACGGGGTTACCTGTCGGCGCAGGCGTCAGAGAAGTTCAAAGAGCGACTGCCGAAAGCGAGGATCGTGGATTGTACCAAAGCAATTGCGTGGATCCGAGGAATCAAGTCCGATCTCGAAATCGCGGTCATGCGGGAAGCCGCTGCCATCTCCGATGCCGCAATGCTGCGTGCGGCAGAAGTGATCCGTCCTGGCGTCCGGGAAGCCGACGCTGTGGCCGAGATCGTGGCGACGCTGGTGCGCGGTGCTAACGGCAAGCCCGGAACGATCTTCCGGCCGTTGTACTTGTGCTCCTCCCCACGCACCGGTACATCTCACATTATGTACAGCCAGGACGTCTTTCGCGAAGGCTCGCAGATCAATCTCGAGCTTGGCGGCATCCGCCATGGCTACGCTGCTGGCCTTATGCGCACCTTCTCAATTGGCGCACCCTCCGACCGTCTGCGTCGCCTACATGACGCTGAGGTCGCGGGTATGGAGGCCGCGTTGAACGTGGTCCAGCCCGGAGCAACCTGCAGCGACGTGGCCAATGCCTTCTATCGGATGATTGAAAAGCAGGGTTTCAAGAAGGAGTCGCGCTGCGGGTACGCCATTGGAATCGATTGGCTGGAGCCGACCGCAAGCCTGAAGGATGGAGACATGACCGAGCTGAAGCCGAACATGACCTTCCACCTAATGCTGGGCAACTGGATCGACGAGGATTTCGGCTATGTCATCAGCGAGACGTTCCGCGTCACCGAGTCTGGCGCCGAAGTACTAACGAGTGCGCCACGAAATCTATTTGAGCTTAGCTAAAGACTACGGGGATCTTCCGACGACGACCACTCCGTCGGGGGTAGATCTATCAAACAATTTCCAGCGCCGTCTTGCGCGGAGAGCGCTCCGATTGAGCGGTGAGACGGTCGCTGGATGGAACCGGAACGTTCAAGTTACATGTATTGCCCGCCGCCACCGGACAGGGTTCGCATGACGTCGGCGTGACCAGACGGCCACTCTCGGGCCGCAGCTACGCCCATCTCTTTTGCATCTCGCCCGTGAGCCTCGTAGGCCGGCCCAACGCAGACCTGATGCTGGCTCAGACGGCTCAAGAAGCCAACATTCCCTATCTGATGTTGAGCGCGAGCAATGCGTCCATTGAAGCTGCCGCCAAGGTCGCGCCGCACAAACATGCTTTCATATCTGTTGCACGTCCAAGCCCGAGATCATCGAGGCCCTGGTGCGCCGGGCCCCACGATCTCGCGCTCTCGACGTTGGTCGTCACGGTCGACCTGCCCGTGACTCTCGAACCGCGAGCGTAAGAGGCGCAATGGCGTCCCTTGGCCGCTCAAGATGAGCCCGTCGATTGCGCTGGAGGCGCTCCGGCATCCCGGGTGGCTAATCAGCTTCCTGATGTCCGGCGTCATTCCGCTGAACGGCACTCCCAATCGCGCCAGTCCCGGCGAGGTCGCCGATCCCTATGGCACATTGACCCCTGCCCCAATGGTCGCTTGGTCGACACTCGAGTGCATTCGATCGCCATGGTCGCGCAATCTCGTCGTCAAAGGTGTTTTGCATCCAGACGACGCGACGTGCACCGCTCAGCTTGGCGTGCGGACTATCATCGTGTCGACCCCTGACGGCCTACAGCCCGCCCCGTCCCACTGGAGCTGCTGCTCGTTATCCGCGCAGCGGTTTCGCGCGTCGAGCTCATCCTCGAAACTGGCGTCAGGCGCGGCTCCGTCGTCGTCATTGCGATGTGTCTGGGCGCGCTTCTGTTTGATCGTCCGCCCTTATTACTTGACCCAATTGCTCTGAAAGAACGTATGGTTCTGCAAGAGCCCAAAAGGCCTCTTGATCACGTCTATTTCATAGAATCTGGTCTCGTCTCGCTCAGGATTGTTGCGGCGGGAAGCATCCTTGAAACGGCGGTGATTGGATTTCGGGGTACGGTGGGCGCTTCGCTCTTGGTAGGTGGACATCTTTCAATCCATCAATCCATAGTGCTCTTTCCGGGAAGCGCGCACAGGATCCGTGTCGAGCGTGATGACCGAGCGTCATGAAATACGAGAACATCTTGCTCACTACGTTCAAGCGCTGACCTTGCGCTGCGCTCAGACAGGATTGTGCGGCGTTCGGCAAGATCGCGAAAAGCGGCTCGCGAGCTGGCTGTGTCTAGCGAGTGATGCTGTCGACGCTTATGTACTTCCGGTTACCCATGACTACCTTTCGTCCGTGTTGGGCTTGCGCTGCCCTGGGGTTACCGAGACTCTAAACCATTTCGAAGAGCAAGGGTTGATTCGTAAGATGCGCGGCGTCTTGCAGATAGATGAAAGCGCCTCGAGCAAAAGGCATGTAGTTGTTACAAGCTTATTTCAACGCTTACGCCTCGTCGGAATGCGTGATTCCGACTGACAAGCCGGCGGGCTAGCAAAAATCCAACGACGCCATTCTAGATTCGCCTTCTCAGTTCATTTTAGAGACAAGTTGCCGACGACGGTGTTACCTGCGCGGCCATACGCGTCCGTGAACGTTTCCGGACAGTTACATTCAGCGACATTTCAACGGCGCCATATTGGTACGAAGCGTGCCTTCATGGAAGTCTGAGGTACGAAACGTACAGTTATGACGCGATTAGAACACGCTTTGCCGGGTGCGCGTACATGTTGGTCCGTTACGTACAAACTTTGCGCGCCGATATCGAGCACGATCTGTCAACGTACCATGCGAGCGGCGGAATGGTCCGCGCCGCGACGTTAACTGGTTGTGTCAATCCGTTGGCGTTCGAGCAGACCCTGCAGGTCGAGAATGATTGGGGCGGGGCGAAGGTGGTTGGTTCTTCCGTAACAGTTGAGCGGCCACTTTCAGCTAAGCAATTTGGAGAACTGTTATGAAGATGATGAAGAGCCTTTTGCTCGGCGCGGCGGCGGGTCTGATCGCCGTAAGCGCAGCGCGTGCTGCCGATCTGCCTGTCAAGGCTAAGGCGGTCGAATACGTGAAAGTTTGCTCCCTGTATGGTGCGGGCTTCTACTACATCCCGGGCGCTGACACCTGTATCAAGCTGGGCGGATACCTGCGCGTGGATGTCCTGGCAAACACGAACTCGGACAACACCGGTAACACGTCGGGCGCCGGAGCAGCGCGAAACCGCTTCACGAACGGCTACACTTGGCGGTCTCGTGAAGACTTGAACATCGATACGCGTACCGCGACCGAGTACGGAGTACTCCGCACTTTCTTCGATGCGACGTTCACTTGGACAACGGACACCTACGCTGGGAACGGGACGGGAGCGACTGTTTACTCGCCGATCGGGCCTTCCCCGTTCAGTTCCGCGCCGAACAACGCCAACGCCGGTGCAAACGCCTTTGGTACGGTCGGCGTGTACTACGCCTTCATGCAGTTCGCTGGCTTCACCATCGGTAAGGCCATCTCGGAGTTCAGCGCTCCTTGGACGAACTATCCAGGCAACAGCTTCGATGGTCTTGTTGGCGGTGGCGGCGCGGTTACCGGTACGAACCAATTCACCTACACGGCGCAGTTCGGCAACGGCGTGTCAGCCGCTATCTCAGCCCAGGATCAGACCGCCTACACTCAGGCCGGCGTCAACAACATCAGTGCGGGCGGCGCTTTTGGTACGAGCGACTACGCCGGAACGATCGCTCCTGATCTGATCGGCACGATCACAGTCAACCAGGCTTGGGGTCTGTTCAAGGCTTCGGTGGCCGCGCATGACAATCATGCGGCGTACTACGGTCCGACCGAGGTGACCGGTCATCCCGACGACAAGTGGGGATGGGCCGGGCAGTTAGCCTTGTCAGTCAACAACGTCCCAACAGGACCGGGTGACTCCATCAACGTCTCGGCCGTGTACACAAAGGGTGCAACGCGCTTCAACATCCAGCAGGACAGCCAGGCGGCCGCCATGACCATCTATGGTGGCACAAGCCTGCCTGGCGCCTACCAGAGCGTTGGCTTCGGGTTTGCTCCTGACACGGTGTTTGCCGCGGGTACCCAGCAGCAGCTGACCCAGACCTGGGGCGGGCGCGGTGCGTTCAACCACAACTGGGACCCCAACTGGTCGACGAGCATTTACGGTGCTTACGCCGCAGTCCGTTACAACAGCACCGCCAAGGGTTTGATCTGCGCCAATGCGACCTTTGCTGTTGCTACGGTAATCACCTGCAACCCTGACTATAACGTTGCGCAGGCTGGTATCGTCACTCGTTGGACCCCTGTCAAGAACCTCACCTTCTTGGCTGATCTCACCTATACCCACCTGGATCAGAACTTCTCCGGCACGGTCAGCGTTCCAAGTGCGACTATCGGTAAGCCGGCAGCCGCGTACGAGCTCAAGGATCAGAACACACTCCTCCTGTTGCTCCGGGCTCAGCGCAACTGGTAAATCTTTGTTAAACTAGCGGAAGGAGAAAAGAAGCGCCTCTATAAATCTAAGTTTGACCTCCAAGAAGGCCTCCGGCATGCCCGCCGGGGGCCTTTTAAATGTAGTCGCCCGTGTAGAATCCCCTAAGGCCTTGACTGGGGATTCAATTTTTCTAGCGAAGGCGGTTTCGCGATTGCAAGCTTTTGCGGCGTGGGACCTCGGAAGCTTGCAAGTTTGATTTTGAAGATTCCGTCGAATCGCTGGTCGTGGCTTCCGTGGTCGCAGCGGAGGGGACGATGCGACCGAAGAAGCCGGGGACGACGGGGGAAGGCGATCTGTTTCGCGCCAGGCTCGATCAGATCATCAACCTGAAGCACGAGCTGGTGCAGCTTGGCGGCAAGGTCGACTGGGACTGGATCGATCGCGAGATCGCGCCGCTCTACAGCGACAAGGGCCGGCCGGCCGTCGCAAGCCGCTTCGTAATCGGGCTGTTGCTGCTCAAGCACATCTAGGGCCTGTCCGACGAGGGGGTGTGCGAGCGCTGGGTCTACGACCCGTATTTCCAGCACTTCACCGGTGAAGAGTTCTTCCGGCACGAGTTCCGGCATGAGCAATCCGACCTCAGCCACTGGCGCAAGCGGCTCGGCGACAAGCTGGAGCTTTTGTTGGCCGAGAGCCTGCGGGTCGCGCACGAGACCGGCGCGCTGCGGACGCGCGACCTCAAGCGGGTGACGGTGGACACCACCGTTCAGCCCAAGGCCGACGCCAAACCGGTCCATGCGGCGATCAAGGGGCTCAATCGCCTGGTCCGCGAGCACGGCCTGCGGCTGCGGCAATCGTATCTGCGCATCGCCAAGCGGGCGGCGACGATGGCAGGACGCTATGCCCACGCCAAGCAGTTCAAGCGCCATCGTCGGCAGTTGCGCAGCTTGCGGAGGTGGCTCGGGCGGCTCATCCGCGACATCCGCCGCAAGGTCGTTGGTCAGGTAGAGCTTGAGGCTGCATTCGAACAGCCGCTTTCGCGCGCCGCGCAGATCCGCTCCCAAGAGCAGCGCCAGCGCGGATGGAAGCTCTATTCCTTTCACGCGCCCGAGGTCGATTGCATCGGCAAGGGCAAGGCCTCGGCGCCTTATGAGTTAATGGCATGGACCACGCCCGCTCTCAGCGGCAACGTGGAACCCGGGCGGAGACAGCAGCAGGAGCGCAAGCCATGTCGAATACGAGCATTGTCACAATCGGCATCGATCTCGGGAAGAACACATTCCATGTCGTCGGTCTCGATGCCACAGGAGCAATCACGCTACGCAAGAAGCGGTCGAGAAATCAGCTTGACCAGTCGCTGGGCAATGTTCCGCGTTGTCTGATCGGAATGGAGGCGTGTGCAGGCGCACATCATCTAGGGCGCAAGCTCGAGAAATTGGGCCATCAAGTACGGCTCTTGCCGGCACAATACGTCAAACCATACCTCAAGGCTCACAAGAATGACTTTCGGGATGCTGAAGCCATCGCCGAGGCCGCTCAGCGACCGACAATGCGGTTCGTCCCAGTGAAGTCAGCCGAACAACCGCCGCTCGGGCGCGGACGAGATCTCGCATCGCTTCGTGGCTTTCATCGGAAACCCACGCCGCCATCAGCTCGCCGGCGCGCAGCAGCCGAGCGAGAGAAACAGCGTCCCGGCGATTCGTCTTCACGCGATCGCCCGACTTCCTCGGGATCAGCGATGGCGCAACCGCGACGCATTCATGGCCGAGCGACCGGATCAGGCGATAAGGCCATAGCCAGTTGGACCGGCCTCATAACAGAAATGCACACCATCAAACCGGCTGGCGATCCGTTCAACGACCCGGCGCATGCCGGTCGCCGACGCGTCAACCTCACCGAAGAAGCGAACCTCTCCTTCTCGGCCTGTTTCCGCGATCGCGATGGCATTTTTCAGCTTCGCGACGTCGATTCCGACAAATGCTTCCTTATAATCTGCCACGGCTCGTCCTCCTGTGACGAGGATCGGCTCGGTACGCCCGAGTAAACCCTCGGACGCGCAGTGTAGGCCGAGCCACGTCACCGGAAGAGGCGGACATACGGCCTTACAACGCTCTCGGCGAGACGATTGAGACGTCAGGCATCAAAGATGCGTTCCGAGCGGAGCCCTCTTCGGTATACTCAGTTCCCGAGCCTTGAGCTGAATTTCTCCGCCAAACGGATTTGCGATGCAGGAAATCCTCCGAACTGCAGGAAAATGCAACGCAAACATGATTGGTGCGCCGGTATCCTGAATAGATATCAACCCACGCACACCTGGGACTTCAAAGGGGTCCTTCTAAGTAGTCGGCGGAGCTCGGAGAAAACTTCGCGGAGCCTACCGTGATTGGTTAAATGACTGACGACATGCTGATTGCGAGGAAATCCCCGATGGCCATCGATCCTTGTGAACGCTCCTTGCGTACCATGAGGACAAGCGGCTACCGCTTGCGATCGAATTCGGCGTGAGCCAAGCGCGGCTTCGCGTTGCGCGTTTTGCTCGGACAGCCCTTGCCGAGCTGATCTGCCCGCAATTTTCGTTACCATTGGATAGCCCGGCTTCAGGCTGTGTTCAGAGTGGGAATTCGAAAGAGATCAATGTCCGATAAACTGATCCTCAAGCCTGTGGATGTGGTTTCACATGGACAAGTCAGCTCTCGCGAAAAGCTACGTACTTCGGGCGAGGCGTTTTGTAACTTGGTCAAATGCGTCGCCAAACGAACAACGAAAATCGGAAAGCCTGGGCATCGTCCTATTCTACACGTCGACGTTTACGCTTGGCTTGGGCTCGAGATCGGGATGGAGGTAAAGAATATTGCCGATTTCGTCGCGCGGCTTTCTGATGATCCTTGGGTTACCGGCTTCATATTGGATGTGCGGCCTACTTTGGGCCAACCGAAGCTCAGTCCAATGAATGGGCCAAGATTGTCGCGTTTCTCGACGAGCGCGGCACAAAAGCTAGGTTTGTGGTTGGTTGACATCAGGCTTTGCGGCAAAGCAACAAGCGGCTCATTTAGCTCAGCGGGTCATCTAGCTCCAGATCAATTTGCCTGAGGTTGGGTCGATCGCCGCGGCCTGCATCGGGAGGAGTGCCATCATGAATAATCTCACAAAACGTACGTCCAAACCAGTCCCAGAAGACGTCCTTTATCAACTCAAGGAGATTGTCGGTCATTCAGGATATTTAGACGATCCAGCTGAAATCGCGCCGTATTGCATGTCATGGCGTGACAACTGGGTAGGATCGACTCCCCTCGTTCTTCGGCCAGCCTCGGTTGATGAAGTTTCTCGGCTGGTCAAGGTTTGCGCTTCGGCGGGGGTACCTATCGTTCCTCAAGGGGGCAATACCGGGCTGACAGGAGCAGGACAGCCGCATGGCAATGGAAGTGAGGTCATCATTTCGACTTCGCGACTGCGCGCCATCCGCGACATTGACACACTGAACGATACAATCACCGTCGAGAGCGGGGTCGTACTGGCGGAAATTCAGAGACGCGCCTCTGAATACGACCGACTGTTTCCTTTAAGCCTTGGCGCCGAGGGCACGTGTCAGATCGGTGGAAACATCTCCACGAATGCCGGTGGTGTCCAAGTATTTCGTTACGGGAGTACTCGAAATCTGATTCTGGGCCTGGAAGTGGTTCTTCCTGATGGCCGCGTCTGGGATGGCCTGCGCGCTTTGCGCAAGGATAACACCGGGTACGATCTGAAGCAGTTGTTCATCGGTGGAGAGGGCACACTTGGCGTAATCACTGCTGCGGTCTTGCGGCTATTTCCGAAGCCGATCGAAACGCAAACAGCATTGGTTGCGGTACGAAGCCCGCATGCCGCAGTTGAGTTGCTTGCACATCTGCGAGGCCAAATGGCGGAGCACTTGTCGACTTTCGAACTAATGCGTCGCATCTGCATCGACGCAGTAATCGAGCTAATACCCGGACATGGAGATCCGTTGGCAACAAAATTTCCTTGGTACGTTCTTATGGAAACGACCGGGCAGGGGCCGATAGGCTCTCTCCGCGAGCCGCTGGAAGAGGCGCTTGCATCGGCATTGGAAAATGGTATCGCCGATGACGTTGTCATCGCGGAGTCAGGTGAGCAGAGAAGAAGGCTGTGGGCTATCCGCGAGGATCAGGGCGAGGTGCAGCACCGCATCGGCACAGGCATTAAGCATGATGTATCAATTCCCGTCTCGCGTATCGCGGAGTTCATCGAGCGGGCAGACGCTGCGCTCGCGGCAGCTTATCCCGGCATCCGCCACTATGCCTTTGGGCACGTCGGCGATGGCAATATACACTATAACCCAATCGCGCCGGCCGACTGGGCCGGCGATGCTTTTGCGCGAGAGCGCGGACCGATAAATCGAATTGTGCACGATATAATTACCGATCTGCGTGGCTCGATAAGCGCGGAACATGGGATAGGGCAGTTGCGCATTGAACAAGCGGAAATCTACAAGCCCGCCGTCGAATTGGAAATGATGCGCGCTATAAAGCGTGCCCTAGACCCAAACAATCTGATGAATCCTGGTAAGATCTTAAGACTCTAATGTTGTCGGAAATCTGGCCAACCGCCAAACAGTTGAGGACGAGAGCACGCGCCTGACGGCTCCTAGCCGACGCCATGCTGGACAACGCAGCCTTGAAGGACCTCGTGGGAAAGAAATGGTGACGCCCGCGGCCAAGCGGAAAGCTGTCGCCCATCTCCGAGACGCCTTCGGGATGAGCGAACGGCGGGCGTGTAAAGCCATCGGCTGCTGTCGCATGACCATGAGATACCAGACGACCCGGGCTGACGATGCCGGCCTTCGCCAGCGCATGAGAGCGATCGCCCAGGATCGCCGCCGCTTCGGCTATCGGCGTCTGCATGTCCTGCTCGAGCGGGAGGGCTATGTGGTCAACCACAAGAAACTGTTCCGGCTCTATCGGGAGGAGAAGCTTGCGGTGCGCCGCCGCGGCGGTCGCAAGCGCGCAATCGGGACCCGGGCGCCGATGACGGTGCCGATGGCGCCGAACGACCGCTGGTCACTCGACTTCGTGTCGGATCAGCTCACCGATGGTCGCCGCTTCCGCATTCTGACCGTCGTCGATGATTGCACCCGCGAGTGCCTGGCGCTGGTGGCCGATACCTCGCTGTCCGGCACCCGGGTGGCGCGGGAGCTGGACCGGCTGATGATTGAGCGCGGCAAGCCAAAGATGGTGGTCAGCGACAACGGCAGCGAGCTCACCAGCAACGCCATCCTAACATGGGCCGATCAGAGCCGCGTCGCCTGGCAGTACATCGCGCCGGGCAAGCCCATGCAGAACGCCTTCATCGAGAGCTTCATGTATAGACGGCCCCGCGGATGCAAGGGATTTCAGCAGCACTTTGGATACCGGTCGGGTGCGTTCATGTATACGGCCTGTTAGTGCGACCGATGCCATG
>NZ_JAAVLW010000018.1 GCF_013114835.1 Bradyrhizobium archetypum
GGGGTGGGGCGCCGCCACGGGGGATAAACCCCGAAGCATAACCCCTTGAAAACAAACAACCATTGCGCAAGACATGGTTACTGCTAGGTTAAGCCCAGGCTAACCCCTGCAGGATAGAGGCGGCTTACGATGTCAGATGCGCAAAATACCGGCAACGAAGCCCGCGACATGCGACCGACACGGCTGCGCGACGCGCTTCGCCAGGCCCGTATCGAGGCCGCCGACCGCACCGGCGTCGTGGTCGAATTGCGAGATGCCGAGGTCGCCCGGCTTGAAATCCTGAACGAGGCGCTTGATCCCCTGTTCGCCGAAGTGCCGGCGCAGGTCGACCTGTTCGACCGAGGCGTCAGCCAGGGCGAGACGCCGCGGCTGTGGATCGACGTCGTGGCGCATGTCGTGATGGGACGCGACAAGCGTATCTACCGCTTCGTGCAGGACACGCGCTTCGGCCGCATCGTGCTCGCCGAGTCGCATGATGTGCCCGTCATTGTCGATGCCGTCACCGGCTATGTCGCGCGCCGCATGATCGAGCGCGAGCACGCGATGGTGGCGATGCCCGTGACCGAGCCGGCGGTGGAAAAGAAGCCGCGCCGCCGCGGCCTCGGCATGTTCGTGCTCGGCTTCGCGCTGGGAGCAGTGGCGCTGTTCGGATTGGCGCTCTATGCAAGCCTGAACAACTTCTAAAGCAGCGTCGCCTGCTTGATCTGCTTGACTCTGAAGTCGGCGTCGATGGCGCGCACGGTCTGCACACAATGCCATTTCCCGCCGTCGCGTGCGATGGAAAACAGATTATACGCCGCGGCCGGATAATGCCGGTGCGCCAGCGCCGACGCTGACGGTACGCCGACCACGGGGATCTGGCGGTCGGCACCTTCTAGCCACATCGTCGAATGGACGTGGTCGTGGCCGTGCAGGACCAGTTCCACACCGCGCCGCTTGAGCACGGCGTGGAGCGCCTTCGAATCGGTCAGGCGCTTCATCCGCGAAGTCGATTGCAGGGGGTGATGAACCAGCAGCACCCGGAAGGCCTCATTCGGCCGCAACTGCGCAAGCTCGCGGTCCAGGGCATCGAGTTGCGCGCGGCCGAGCCGGCCGGTCGCCATCAATGGCGGCGTCGGCACCGCCGAGGAGACGCCGATCAGCGCCAGCGGACCGCGCCGGCGCACGAATGGAAATGGCGTGCCGGCCGCCTCGGCGTCGCCCTGCAGATATTTCTCGAACGCGCCGCTGAAATGATGCCGCGTTGCTCGCACATAGGCGTCGTGATTGCCGGGAACAACGGTGACGTACTGCGGCGTGCCGACGCTTTCGAGCCAGGCCTGGGCCGGAGTGAATTCCGCCTCGAGCGCCAGGTTGACGAGATCGCCAGTCACTGCAATGTGGTCCGGCCGCTGCGCCTGCATGTCGGCGACGAGGGCGTCCAGCACCTCGCGGCGGTGATATTTGTGGCGGTTGCGGATCCAGTTGATATAGCCCAGCGCACGCTTGCCGGCGAGGTCGCGAAACCGCGCTACGGGCAGGGGCGGCAGATGCGGATCGGATAAATGCGCCAGCATGAAAGTATCGGTCATTCGCGCTCCGCCGCATTCTCTGTGATATTGAGCCGTCGCACGATCATGCCGGCGATATAAGGATCAAACGTGATGCCTGTCCATTCGAGGTTTGTGTGACGGCACTGCAGGGCTTGCGAAAACGTGTCGAACCGCAATTGCGGCGGGCCTTTCATCTCTATTGGCGGATGGCCCGCGGCATGACGCTGGGAGTTCGCGGCGTTGTGCTCGATAGCGAGAACAGGGTGTTTCTGGTCAGGCACAGCTATGTCGCAGGCTGGCATCTGCCGGGCGGCGGGGTCGAGGTCGGCGAGACGTTTCTCGACGCACTGCGGCGGGAGTTGGTGGAGGAGGGACGGATCGAGCTGACTGGCGAACCGGTTTTGCACGGCCTATTCTTCAACGGCCACGTGTCACGCCGCGACCACGTTGCGGTTTATATTGTGAGGCAGTTCCGGCAAGACCGTCTGCCGGATCCCAATCGCGAGATTGTGGAATGCGGATTCTATGCGGCGGGCGCGCTGCCGGCGGAAACGACAAAGGGGACACGGCTGCGGATCGCGGAAGTGCTCGACGGGGTGGCGCCGGTCGCGACTTGGCGCTGAGGCCGGGCTCGACTGCAGAAGCGGAGAGACGGGGTTGGGGTCGACATGGGCAGAATGGGGGTCCTAAAGCTGCTTTGCGCCATTGGCTTCCTGGCAGTGCTGGCTAGCAACGTCTGGACCATTTCGCGCTGGAGCGAAAGCCGCGGCGTCTATGACGACATCTGCTATCTGCGGCAGGCGCATCTGTTCCAGAAATACGGTCTGGACGGATTCAATACCGACATCACACGCGACGACGATCGTTTCCTCTCCGGCAAGCTGAAGGAAATCAGCTTCCCAGACTGGAATGATCCGGCGAAAATGCCTTGTCACGTATGGAATGCGAAGACGAATAAACGCGCCTTGCAGTACCCGCCGGGGACCGGATTTGCGTTGGCGTTATTTCCGAGCGGATTTCAGGTGGTACCGCTCTACATATTGGCGTCCGTCGTCGCCGTCGGCTTTTCGCTGATCGCCCTGACCTATGCGTCCACATTTTATCGACTTATGCTGGTCGCTGCGTTCGGTGATGCCGCTATCTATCTGATGATCAATCCGACGAAGGCAAGCTATTCGGTGGCGCCGACCATGATGGTTTGCGCGCTTGCGGGATTTCTGACTGCGAAGCTCTTCACCGACGGGCTTCGGCAGCGGTTTTTTCGGCTCGCACTGATTGGCCTGCTAATCGGTATCTCGGTCAATCTTCGCCTGCCAAACCTGTTTCTGGCTGCCGGCTATTGTCTCTATCTTGGCGGCGCATTCCTGTGGACTAGAAATAGGGAAACGTTCCTGCAGGGCGTTGCGTTCGGTGTCGCGCTTCTGATTGGAATGGTGCCGACGCTGATCGCCAACACGATCAATGCGGGAAATCCGCTCTCGACGACTTATGGCGGCGTCGACGTCGTTCCGCCGGAGCTGAACCCCGGCATCCTTTGGCGATATTTCGTCGACGTTCAGTTTATCCTGCTGGGGATTGCGGCCATCTGGACCGGCCTGCTATGGCGCTTTAACCGCGCAAGAGCCGGGCGGATAGCCGTTCTGGTCGCGACAAACCTCGCCGTGAACCTAATTTTCTTCATGACCCATCCGATATTTACGCCATATTATATTATTCCGATCGACATGCTCTCACTCTGGACCCTGCTGTTCGCAACGCTCGATCTGCGTGGCGAGCGGGCCGCCGATCGTGCGGCCTTCCCTGAACCGGCCAACGCCTGATTGCGGTATGACGCACCATGGACGGACTTGATTCGGTGAGCCTGCGATGACGGGACCGGCGCTGCGGATTGCGGTTCTGGTGCCGTGCTTCAATGAGGAGGCTGCGGTCGCCACCGTGGTGTCCGATTTCCGCAAGGCACTGCCGACGGCTCAGATTTTCGTCTACGACAACAATTCCAGGGACCGCACCATCGAGGTCGCGCGTGAGGCGGGTGCCATCGTGCGCAGCGAGCGCCGCCAGGGCAAGGGGCACGTGGTGCGACGCATGTTCGCTGATATCGATGCCGACGTCTATGTGCTGGTCGATGGCGACGCGACGTATGACGCGCCGAGCGCCCCGCGGATGATCGATAAGCTGATCAACGATCACCTCGACATGGTGGTTGGTTTTCGCGTCGACCAGTCGATCGCCGCCTACCGTCCCGGCCACCGTACCGGCAATTGGATGCTGACGAGCTTTCTCTCCACGGTGTTCGGTCAGGCATTCAAGGATATCCTTTCCGGCTACCGCGTGTTCTCGCGCCGCTTCGTCAAATCCTTTCCGGTGCTGTCCGACGGTTTCGAAATCGAGACCGAGCTCAGTGTGCACGCGCTCGAACTGGCGCTGCCGGTGATGGAAGTAGAGACGCCTTATTATGCCCGCCCCGAGGGATCTTTCAGCAAGCTCAACACCTGGCGCGATGGTTTCCGGATCCTCGGCACCATCCTGAAGCTGTACCGGTCGGAAAAGCCGCTGCGGTTCTTTACCGTGATCGGCATCTTCCTGATGCTGGTCTCGATCGGCCTCGCGATTCCCGTGATCATTACCTACCTGGAGGAAGGCATCGTCCCGCGACTGCCGACGGCGGTGCTGTCGATGGGCCTGATGATCGTGGCGGTGCTGTCGGTAAGTTCGGGGCTGGTGCTGGATACGGTGACGCGGGGCCGTCGGGAAATGAAGCTTTTGGCCTATTTGTCCCAGCCCGTCATCAGCAGGGATTGAGGCAATACAGCGATTGCCATCTTGCAGCGATGGACCGCGTGGCCGCCAGATGCTATCCCGCGCCGATCATGAGCGAACTTGACGTCACCATCCTCGCCGAAACCCCAAAGGACGCGCAGGCGATCGAACGCCTGCACGAGCGTACCTTCGGTCCCGGCCGTTTCGTGCTGAGCGCCTATCGCCTGCGCGAACATGTCGATCATCTGCTGGACCTCTCATTCA
The DNA here is from genome assembly GCF_013114835.1 of Bradyrhizobium archetypum. Taxonomy (GTDB): domain Bacteria; phylum Pseudomonadota; class Alphaproteobacteria; order Rhizobiales; family Xanthobacteraceae; genus Bradyrhizobium; species Bradyrhizobium archetypum. Next base: position 4,557 of record NZ_JAAVLW010000018.1, read on the forward strand.
CGGCGCGGATCGGCACATTGCTGGTCGGTTCGGTGCGCCAATTGCCGATCTGCATTGGCGATACGCCGGCCCTGATGCTCGGGCCGTTGACGGTCGAGCCGCCGTTTCGCAGCCGCGGCGTCGGGCGCATGCTGCTCGATCGCTCGCTGCAGGATGCCAAGGCCAAGGGCCATCGCCTGGTCATTCTGGTCGGCGATGAGGCCTATTACAGCCGCGTCGGCTTCAAGGTCATCCCGAAGGGACGGGTGATCATGCCGGGCCCCGTCGATTACAGCCGCCTGCTAGTCGCGGAGCTGGTCGAGGGCGCGTTCGACGGCGTCTCCGGCGACATACGGCCGGACTGGAGCAAGGCGCGGTAGCGCGGCGCCATGCCGGTCGGCAGGGTCTCTCCGGGCTTACCGTGGATCAGAAAAATCGACGTCGTCTGGTATCGGTCGTTCGGACTGGCGCGGATGCCGCGCTTCCTGCGGCCTGCTGCAATTCTTGCCGGAACTCCTCGCGCTTCTCGTGAATGGAAGCGACGACATGTCCCATCGCCACGCCGAGGCCGATCAGGGCTGCTTCTGACAACAGCAGGCTTGCCTCGATGGTTTCAGGCACCGCGTCGGTAACGCCGATCCGGTAGAGATGCCGGGCGTGGTCGGCGTCGCGGGCGCGCGATACCACCAGCAAATCCTTCCTTACCGCGCGAACCTGAGCGACAATTTCGTCGATACCTTCGGGTTCGTTGATCGTGACGATGACGGCGGCGGCTTCCATGAGCCCGCAGGCCTTCAGGAACTCCGGGTTGGTCGCGTCGCCGTAAAAGACCGCGCGCCCCTGTCGTCGCTGTTCGGGGACGGCCGCGGCGTCATTGTCGACGGCAAGGTACTTAAACTGGTGGCGATCGAGCATCGTGCAGACGACCTGACCAACCCGGCCGTGTCCGACGACGATGGCATGGCCGCTGACTCCGGTCGGCGTAACGGCAAGTTCGGGGTCCATTAGCTTGTCTTCACACACCATCGGCGCGAGCCGTCGTGCGATGTGAGACAGCGCAGGCGTGAGCATCATGGTCAGCGATGTCAGCGCGACGGTGAAGCTCGATACGGTAGCGTCGATCAGTCCAAACGTCGTTGCCAATCCAATCCCGACAAAGGCGAACTCGCCGCCGGGACCAAGCAGCAGTCCGACTTCGATAGAGGCCGGCCACGAAAGGCGGAACATCCGAGCCAAGAACATCAGGATGGCGGACTTTACCGCAATCAGCCCGGCTGCACCGGCAAGCAACCAGAACGGATCGCGCGCAATCTGGCGAAAATCGATGTTCATGCCGACCGTGAAGAAGAACAAGCCTAGCAGGAGACCCCTGAAGGGATCGATGGCGGTCTCGATCGCCTTGCGGAATTCCGTCTCGGCAAGCAGCAGGCCCGCGACGAAGGCGCCAAGCGCCATGGAGAAGCCGGCCACGGCGGCAGCCACCCCGGTTGCGACGATTACGAACAGTGTCGTGGCGACGAACAGGTCGCTCATGCCCACCGATGCGACGAGACGGAACAAGGGGCGCATCACCACGCGGCCGATGACGACGATCACCCCAAGCGCGATGGCGGCATTCGTGAGTGCGAGAGCCAGCGACGCGATAACCGAGCCAGAGTCTCCCGCGCCAAAAATGGAGATGAAGAGCAGAAGGGGAGCTACCGCCAGATCCTGCGCAAGGAGCACCGCGAAGCTTGCCCGTCCGGCATTTGTGTTGAGCCGCTTCTGTCTGGAAAGAATCTCGATGACGATTGCGGTCGAGGATAAGGCGAGGCAGGCGCCCAGGATGAGCGCCACCGGAGCTTTGCTGCCCGCGAGGGCGGCGACGATGCCGATCACCAGTGTAGAGAGGACAATCTGCAGGCTGCCCAACCCGAAAATGAGGCGGTGCATCGCCTTCAGTCGATCGTAGGACAACTCCATGCCGATGAGGAAGAGCAGGAACACAACGCCGAGGTTCGCAATGCCCGAGACGTTCTTGGAATCGACAACGGTGAACCAGTAGAGCAGCGGAACACTGTCGATGAACGATCCCAGCCCGAGAGGACCCAGGATCGCACCGGCTCCGAGATAGCCTAGAACAGGATTGAGGCCGAATCGCCGCACCAAGGGAATGACGACGCCGGCCGTGCCGAGCAGAACGAGCGCGTCGCTGTAGACGTGAACATTGATGGACGAAGTCATCTGTTCAATGTGCATCCGCTTCCAGTGGGGTGTATTCGCCCGAACGTTAGCTGGTACCACCAGCTAACGCCACCCATGGGCGGGTACATCCGTCCTAGAACTTCAGATTGGCAAACGCGCGCACGCCAAGGCCGGGCATCAGGACTTCATCCTTGGTGTAGGACACGTGATTGCGGATGTTCTCGTTCAGGAGGTTGTTGCCGACGAGCCCGACCGTCATTTCGCGTGCGCCGAACCACGACGGATCGAGCTTCGTGTTGTAGCTTATTTCGGCCCTCAGGAGATTGTAGCCGGCCGTCGGGGTCTCGGCGATCACGGCCACATCATTCTGTGCGAAGGCGTGCAGCAGGTTGACGCGCGCGAACCAGTTGGTGTCGCGGTAGTAGACGCCGCCGCCCAGCCGCTGCGGCGGAATGCGGGGCACATTGGTGCCGTCATCAAACGTCGCGCGAACGATGTCATATTGGCCTTCGATTCCCCAAAGGCCGTTCCAGACCGGCATCACGTCGTACTGGAACTGGAACTCACCGCCGCGAAACGTCGCATCGCGCTGGGAGTAGACCGCCTGGTTCAGTTCGAGGCCTGGGCCAAGCTGGCACACACCGTCCTCGCAAGTATTGCCGGTAAGGCGGCGGAAGATAAAGCCGTTGAACTTGGTGTAGTAGCCGGTGAGTTCGAACCGGAACGGTCCCGTTGCCCTCCGCAATCCCGCCTCGATAGACTTTGCGGTTTCGATTCCGAGATTGGGATTGCCGATGTCGAAAGTGGCGGTGGCATCGTGGCCGCCGCGCGAAAACAATTCCGCCGGCTTTGGCGCGCGCTCGACATACTGGCCGGTGATGCTGGCGACAAGATTCCATGGCAGGTTTTGGATCAGGCCGATGCTGCCGCTCTTGGGGGTGAAGTTGCGGTTGAATGCCGTCGCGGGACCGATGGCGTTGGGATCGACGGTGAGGTCGAACACGTCAGGGACAAAGGCTGGCGCCGTCCCGCTCAGGCTAGCGTTCTCGATTCGCCCGGCGACCTGCGCCTTGGTGACGTCGCTGAACCTGAACTCGTTGAAGATGTAGCCGGCGACCTTCGTATTCTTGTTCGGATCGAACAACCCGTTTACCGGGCTGCCGGGATCGTCGGGGCTCGGCGCGGTCAGCTTCTGGTGCGATGCCTGAACGCCGACAGCGGTGGTTAGCGCAGCAAAGCGGACGTTGAACGGCGCAAACTGCACTTCGACGCGGCCTTCCTGTTCCTTGTTGGTAAAGGTCTGCCGCACGCCGAGCGTCGCAAGGTCGGCAGGATCGGCGAGCCCGATTTCATTGTGCTTGTAGTCGGTCGCCCCGGCCCAAAACCGGATCGCGTCGATCACCGCGGTGTCCGGCCGGTATTCGCCCTTGGTGTTGAATTTTGTCTGTTCGCCGTCGATCCGGGTCAGGTGTTCGGCGCCGTCGATGCCGGGAATGTGGTAGAGCGCGTTGTGCTGCGCAATCGCCGCGCCAATGAAGCCGCCATCGAAAATGTAGGAGCCCCCGACCGACCCGCCGTAAGCCTGCGATGCGGAATTCGGCTGGCGTCCGTTGAACGGCAACGTCGGGTCGGTGAGATACGGATAACTCGGGATAGAGTAGTCGCCGGCCTTGCGGCCGAAGGCGTCGGCATGGACCGCGAAGTTTCCACCGCCGGCATCGAGCAGCACGGCACCTTCGACGCCGCGATCGACCGACGTCACCGCGGTCCGCGTTTCGGCGGTCACGCAGCCCGGCGATCCGACATTTGCCAGTGGCGCCTTGGTCGGGAGTCCGTAAGTCGGAAACGGCGCCGCGCAGGATGGCAAGGCATCCGGAATGCGATTGTTGGTTGCGCTGACCACGCCGCCGATCGCAGTGGAGCCGTAGCGCAGCGTCGCCGGTCCGCGGATGACCTCGACCTGGCTGGCCGACAGTGGATCGATCGGCACAAAGTGATCCTCGCCGAGATCGGACGCGCCGTTGCTGCCGATTCCGTTCTCGGCGATGCCGACGCGGTTGACGTCGAGGCCACGAATAATCGGCCGGCTGGAGGCGCCAGGCGCAAAGCTGGAGCCGGTGATGCCGGGCTTCGAGAACAGGAGATCGCCGAGCGTGCCGCCGCCGTTGCGGCGGATTTCCTCGTTGGGCACGACGGTGACGGTTGCGAACTGGTCGGTCACGACGGGCAGGACGCCCTGCTGTGGGGCGGCGGCGACGGGGGTTGCTGGTTGCGGTTCTGGCGCAGGCGCGCGATTCTGGCCCGGCGCAGCATGGGCGACGCGCGCCGGTGTTCGTGCCGGCGCCGGCTTGCGCCGCACGATCGGGCTGGGCGCCGTCACGGTGATTTCAGGCAGTTGTGTCGATGCCGGTGGCGCGGTTTGGGCCAGCGCGGCGTCGGCCGTCGCGCATAGCAACAGCCAGCTTGCTCCACCGAAATGGAACGCTCGTTTCTTCCTCAATATCATTTGTCCCGATCCTGATCCCGTCGACGTGCGACGGATCGATTCCGATTTTGCCTCGGGGATCGCATGTAGCGCCGCGATTTCCCGGGGAGTGCAGCAATCAGTCGTTCTCAGGAGGCGGGAGGTGCGCGGGAGCGGAACGCTGGATGCGCCGCGCCGAGATGCGCGAACTCGGCGGCGTTGGTCAGGTACAGAAGTTCGACGGCCCCCGGCAACTCCAGCACGGGCGGCGCGATGACCAGGAAATTGTTGGCAAGTGAGAGGACGGCGCAGACCGCGCAGACATTGGCCGTGTGCTGGTCGTCATGGGGGCCCGCAGGCGGCTGCGCGGCCGCGGAGTGAGCGTTTTGTGCGGCAAGAAGGGACGTGGCGATCGCAAGCTTGGCGTCGGTCCGTCCACTTTGAACGGCCGGCGCGGCTTGCGTGGCTGCAGCGTGAAAATGTCCGCACGACAGCGCAAACTGGATCGCGAGCGCAAACAGCGCCAGCCGCGAGCCGTGCTTGAGGTGCCTTCGAAACCAGTTCACGATGCGCCTTTGCCCCCAGCTAGCTCCATCCGAGCCAGCCGATGTTACATTATAACATCGGCAGAGCCGGCGGAGTGTCAATCGTCATGCCGACCATCGCCTCTCTGGCGGACGCACAAATCGTCGGGTGTGAGATTTGCGCAACACCATCAGTTCGCAGTCGATGGTCCCGTTTGGACTACTGTTGACAGGAGTCTCCAAAGCAGATGTTATGTTATAACATAACATTAAGCAGGCGGAGCCCAATGAATCGTCGTTCCCGGTTGGGACTTCGCGAAGTGCAGAGGCTTTTTGATCTCCATGCGAAAACTCCCCGTCACCGTCTTGTCTGGCTTCCTCGGGGCTGGAAAGACCACTTTGCTGAATCACGTGCTCAACAATCGCCAGGGCCTGAAGGTTGCGGTGATTGTGAACGACATGAGCGAGGTCAACATCGACGCCGACCTGGTGCGCGATGGCGGTGCGAATCTCTCCCGGACTAACGAAAAGCTGGTCGAGATGACCAACGGGTGCATCTGCTGCACGTTGCGCGATGACTTGTTGGAGGAAGTGCGGGCGCTCGCCGAGAGCGAGCGGTTCGACTATCTGCTGATCGAATCCACCGGCATCTCGGAGCCGCTCCCGGTGGCTGCGACCTTCGACTTCCGCTCGGAAGAGGGGCAAAGCCTGTCCGACGTGGCAATCCTCGACACGATGGTCACGGTCGTCGATGCCGTCAACCTGCTGAAGAACTATTCGTCTACCGTTTTTCTGGCGGATCGCGGCGAATCGCTCGGTGAGGGCGACAGGCGCACGCTCGTGGATCTGCTGGTCGAGCAGATCGAATTTGCCGATGTCATCGTGCTCAACAAGGTCGATGCGGCGTCGCAGGTTGAACGCGACTCTGCCCGAATGATCGTCCGCTCCCTGAATCCCGAGGCCGACATCATCGAGACCAATTTCTCCAATGCGCCGCTGGCGCGCATTCTCAATACCGGCCGTTTCGACTTCGAACGCGCGCAGCAACATCCGCTGTGGTTCAAGGAGCTCTATGGCTTTGCGGACCATAGGCCCGAGACCGAAGAGTACGGCGTCAAGAATTTTGTCTATCGCGCGCGACGGCCGTTCGAGCCTGCGAAATTTCACCAATTCCTGAAGGAAAGCTGGCCTGGCGTCATCCGCGCCAAGGGGCATTTCTGGATCGCAACTCGCCCGCAATGGCTTGGCGAGTTGAGTCAGGCCGGTGCGATCGTCCGAACCGAGGGGCTGGGATTCTGGTGGGCGAATGTGTCGGCAGATCGCTGGCCGGACGATCCGTTCTGGCGACAATCGCTCAAGAAAAACTGGAGCGAGGTGTATGGCGATCGCCGGCAGGAGATCGTCTTCATCGGCACGAATATGGATCAGGACGCGATCACAGCACGACTTGATGCGTGCCTTGTTTCGGGAAAGCCGGGAATGCACATCGCGGAATGGTCGCGGCTTGCCGATCCATTTCCGAAATGGCGACGCGCCGACGAGGCTGCGTAGAGCCTGTCGACGAGGCCCGAGGGACGCTTACCGCCCCTCGCGCACCCAGGTTGCCGCGAACGCGCCGAGCAGTAGCAACAGCCCGACCAGGCCGGCGAACATCGGCAGCACGCCGACGCCCTTGACGACGCTGGCGTCGCGCATCTTGACGCCCATCCAGCCGTCGCCGTGGAATATGCCGGAGGCGCGCACCGGCACCACGCGGGGCATGTCGATGCTTCCGCCATCGGCGACGCGGCGCGCGTCGCCGCCGGTCGCCTGCGCCAACGGCTTCAGCATGTCGGTGGTGGAGGTGACTTCCGAAAACTCCTTCGGGTTGGTCGGCCCGACATTGATCAGCGCCTTCAGCGCGCCGTCGGTCGCCTGCCACAGCCCGAGTTCGTTGGCGGGCAGGGTGGAGCGCCAGGTGCCGGGCTCGCTTGCGGTCAGCGTCAGCTCCTTGGTGGCGCCGCTCGGCGAGGTCACCGTTACCGGCGGCACGTTGTCGGCCATGGTCTGGCGCAGCACCACGAGGTCCTTGCCCTGGATCTGAAGGCGCAGCGCCTCTTCATCGAGATCCGGCTGCTTCATCAGCCAGTGCGACATCCGCCTGAGCAGATCCAGATGCGGGCCGCCGCCTTCATAGCCGCGCGCCCACAGCCAGATGTGGTCCGACAATAGTAGCGCGACGCGGCCCTCGCCGAAGCGCGACAGCAGCAGCAGCGGCTTGCCGTCGACGCCGGTCATCACGGGCGCGCCGATCGCGTTGCGCGTATCGACGGTACGGAAGAAGCGGCTCCAGCGCGGCGGCTCGCTGGCGGAGCCTTCGAGGCCGCGCGTCACCGGATGGCGCTTACCGGCGTCGCTCAAGTGTGCGTAGAACGGTTTTTCGGTGACGCCGACGGGCTCGGCCGGCAGCACCGTATCCAGCGGCGTGCGCCAGATGCTGGTGGTGGAGGCGTAATCGGGGCCGGCCGATACCAGTACGGCACCGCCGGCGCGGACATAGCGCGCGATGTTGTCGAAATAGGCGATCGGCAGCACGCCCTGGCGGGCGTAGCGGTCGAAGATGATCAACTGGAACTCGTTGATCTTTTGCTGGAACAGCTCGCGGGTCGGAAACGCGATCAGCGACAGCTCGTTGATCGGCGTGCCGTCCTGCTTCTCCGGCGGGCGCAGGATCGTGAAATGCACGAGGTCGATGCTGGCATCCGACTTCAGCAGGTTACGCCAGGTGCGTTCGCCGGAATGTGGCTCGCCGGAGACCAGCAGCACACGAAGCTTGTCGCGCACGCCCTCGATCGCGACCACGGCGCGGTTGTTGACCGGCGTCAGCTCGTTCTCGAGCGGCGAAGCTTCGATCTCGACGATGTTGGGGCCGGCATGCTTGATGTCGACCTCGACATTGGAAGTCTGGCCGCTGGAGAGCGTGCGCTCGCTGATCACCTCGCCGTCGCGACGCACCACGATTTTGGCGCGCTGACCGGACACGCCCTGATCGTCGAGCCGGTAGGTGATGGTCTGAGGCTGTCCGACGATGCCGAAACGTGGCGCGGCCGAAATCGCGATGCGGCGATCGCGCTCGTCCTTGCGCCCGGTAATCAGCCCGTGGACCGGCGCCTGGAAGCCGACGGCGGCGGCATTGGCGGGGATGTCATGCACCCGGCCGTCGGTGATCAGGAACGCACCGGCAACACGGTCGACCGGAACGTCCGATAACGCCGAGGACAGTGCGCCGAACAGTTTGGTGCCGTCGGTCTCGCCGTCGGCCTGTCCCGCCTCGACGACGCGGACTTCCAGCCCCTTGATCTTCTTCAGCGTGTCGACCAGCGCCTCCTGCGCCTTCGCTGTTTCCTGGTTGCGGGTGCCGAAATTCTGGCTGGGACTCTTGTCGATCACGACAGCAGCGACCGAGGACAACGGCTCGCGGTCCTCGCGCGTGAAGGAGGGGTTGGCGAGCGCCAAAAGGATCAGCGCCAGCGCCGCGACGCGCACGGCAGCGCCGCGCGAACGCCCGAGCAGCAACAGCGCTGCGATCACGACGATCGCGGCCAGTCCGATCCAGAGCACGACTGTTGGTACGAGGGGGGTGAACGCGATGCCGTATTGCATGGTCTATTGCCCCAACCGCTCGATAAGGGCCGGCGCGTGGACCTGGTCGGCCTTGTAGTTGCCGGTCAGGGTGTACATCACGATGTTGACGCCGGAGCGGAACGCGAATTCGCGCTGGCGCGGCTCGCCCGGCGTCAGCGGCAACATCGGCTGCCCGTCCGGACGGTGCGCCCAGGCGCCGGCGAGATCGTTCGAGGTGATTATGAGGGGCGAGACGCCGTCGCCGCCGCGCGCCGGGCGCGAGGCTGCGTCGTCGTCATCCTCGCGCGGCAGGGTCTCGACCCAGGTCTGGCCAGTGTTGAAGCGGCCAGGGAAATCGCGCAACAGGTAAAACGTCTTGGTCAGCACGTGCTCGCGCGGCACCGGCTCCAGCTCCGGCACGTCGAGGGAGGAGAGAATCTCGCGCAAGGTGCGCATGCCCGGCGTCTGCGAGGCGCCGTTCTCGCCCGGCGGCGCCTCGATCGCATCGCGCGTATCGAACAGCACGGTGCCGCCCTGTTTCATGTAAGCGTCGATGCGGTTGATGGCATCCTGCGGCGGCTTCGGCGCGCCCGGCACCACCGGCCAGTAGATCAGCGGGAAGAACGCCAGTTCATCGCGCGCGGGATCGACACCGACGGGATCGCCGGCTTCCAACGCCGTGCGCTGCGCCAGGAACAGGGTCAGTCCGGCCATGCCAGCCTTGACGATGGAATCGACGTCGGCATTTCCGGTAACGACATAGGCAAGGCGCGTTTGCGACACCGACTTGATGGCGAACTCATCGTTGCCCTGGGCGCGCGTCGGCGAAGGCGCGATCGTCGTCGCGGCCAGCATCAGGGCCAATAGAACGGCGGCCGTCGCCGCGCGTCGCCGCCACAGCGCGGCCAGACCCGCACCCATCATCGCGACCACGACCGCGTCGATCAGGAACAGCGCAAGCGATGACGACAGCAGGATGCCGCGCAAATCGCGCGGTTCGGCGTTGGTGTAGCTGGCGCGCTGGGCGCGCAAGGATGACGTCTCGAGCGGCGCGATGCGATCGGCCGAGGCCAGCGTGTTGACGGCGATCGGACCGTCGGCCGGGCCGTAGAAGCCCGGCGGATGTTCTGCCGTGGCGCGGTCGCGATAATCCGCGGGCATCGGCTTGGCGGTTGAGGGCGGCGGCCCGAACGCGCCGAAGCCGTCAAGGATGCGCAGCGGCGCAACCGTCTCGACATTGGTCGCCTCGCTCGCCACGCCCGCGCCGGGCTTGGAGGTGTAGCCGGACATATCGACCAGCCGTCTCAGCATCTCGACGAAGCTGCCTGACATCGGCAGGTCAGACCAACGTGAGTCGGCGCCGACATGGAACAGGCTGACAATGCCCTTGCCGCGATGCTCGCCGGTCACCAGCGGCGTGCCGTCTTCGAGCGACCCCCACGTCTTGGTCGCCAGCACCGCATCCGGCTCGGCCAACACCTGCCGGCTCACGGTGACGTCCTTGGGCACTGCGAGGCCCGCGAACGGGCCGTCGGCGGCAAAGGACGCCAGATGCTGCGGCTTTTCCCAGGTCAGGCTGCCGCCGAGGATGCGGCCGCCGCGACGCAGTTTCACCGGTACCAAATCGTCATCGGCCTGCGCCAAGCGAGGGCCGGCGAAACGCACCAGCACGCCGCCCTGATCGATCCATGCGTTCAGCCGCTCGCGGATTTCCGGCGACAGCGTGCCGACATCGGCGAGCACGATCATCGGCAGCCGCTGATCGAGAAACTGCGCGATCACCTGTTGCGCCGCGCCGCGGTCGCCGAGCCGCACGTCGGCGAATGGCGACAGTGCGCGGGTGAGATAGAAGGTCGATGCCAGTAGCGGCTGGGCGGTATCGCTGGTCGCGCCGGTGACGATGCCCACCGCGCGCCGCCGCCATCGCTTGTCGAGCAATTGCACCGCGCCGGCCGACCGTTCGCCGGATATTTCCAGCCGCGAAATGTCGTTGCGCAATTCGACCGGCAGATCGAATGCCGCTTCGCTTTCGCGATCCTGCATGCCGAAGGCATAGCGTGCCTCGCCGATCGGCGACCCCTTGGCGTCGAGCGCGCGAACCACGCCGGCTGCGGGGCCGCCGGTGGTGCGCAGCACCTTGACCGTCATCTTGGCCGCAGCGTTTTCAGCGGCGACCAGAGCCTGCGCAGGCGCCGCACCGCCCTCGAACACCGTCAGCTTGCGGTCACCGATGGTCTTGGCGAGATTTTCGACGAACTCGGCGCCGCGCCCGGTGTCGACGCCGTCGGACAGCCACGCGATCTCGGCGTCGCCGGTCGCTTTGAGGAAGCGGTCCAGCGTGCCAAGGGTGTCGACGCGGTCGACCGAATAGGGCTTTGGCGCGATCTGGCGCAGCGCGACGCGCGCCGTGCCGGCCGGCATCAGCGTGATATCGCGTGCGGGTTCGGAGAGCGGAACGAGCGCGACGCCGCGGCGGTCATTGTCGGCGTTGGCGATCAATTCGTCTGCGGCCTTGATCCGCGTGTCCCAGCTCGCAGCCGCACTCCAGCCGTCGTCGAGCAGGATCACCAGCGGCGCATTGCTGCCGCCGACGCCAGTCTGCGGATTCCAGATCGGGCCCGCTGCGGCAAAAATGACCAGCGCGGCGGCGGCAAGCCGCAGCGCCGTCAGCCACCATGGCGTCCGCGATGGGGTTTCTTCCCTGGGCTTGATGTCGAACAGTAGCCGCGTCGGTGGAAACTCGATCCGCCGCGGCCGCGGCGGCATGACGCGCAACAGCCACCACAGCACCGGCAGGCTCAACAGGCCGAGCAGAAGCAATGGCTGCGCAAAGGTCAGAGGGAGGCCTGCTATCATGCGCTACGCCCCGCCTTGACGGTTGAGCCGCGCATGCTTCCCTTGGCTGCCATCATGCCGGAATGCAGGAAGAGCAGGAGTTCGGCGGCAGAACGGCTGGTGGTATGGGTTGAGAACAGCCAGTCGAGCCGGTTGGTCTCGCTGCGGATCGCGTCGCGATGGAGTGCGACGCGTGCCACATAGTCGCTCGCCCAACTCTCGGCGCGGCCGGCGGTGATGACGCCAAAGCCTTCCGGCTCGACGAATTCGACGCGGCCGGCATAGGGAAAGGTTTCTTCGGCGGGATCGACGACCTGGATCAGCGTACCATGGGCGCCGGAGGCCGAAAGCCCCGCGAGCATCGTCCTGATTTCGCTCATCGGCGACCAGAAGTCGGACAGCACGACAATCTCGGCCAGCGCCGATGGAACAAATGAGGGCGGCAGGCTCGCGCGCACCGCATCGTCGTGCAGCATCGCCTGCGCCATCTTGTCGATCACGTTGCGGCTGGCGGTCGGATTCATCAGGCCGGGAATGCCGACGCGTTCGCCGCCCGAAACCAGCAGTTCAGCGAGCGCAAATGTCACGATCAGGCCGCGCTCCAACTTGGAGTCGCGCGCACCCTTGGACGCAAACGTCATCGACGGCGACCGGTCGGGCCAGACCCACACGGTATGCGCGGCCTCCCATTCCTGCTCGCGGACATAGAGATGATCGTCACGCGCCGAACGCCGCCAGTCGACGTTCTGCGACGGCTCGCCGGAGACGAAGCGGCGATACTGCCAAAAGCTCTCGCCGGCGCCAGCGCGGCGCCTGCCATGCAGGCCATGGATGACATTGGCAGCGATGCGGCGGGCTTCGAGCACGAGACGGGGGAGCGACGCGGCGAGCGTTCGGCTTTCGCCATCGGCACGTCGGATTGCTAGAAGCTCCCTGGTCTCGTGGCTGGTCTCTGCGGCCATCAACCGATCCGCGTCTTCAACTGTCTGATTACGTCGGGAATGGTGCGGCCTTCCGCGCGCGCCGAGAAGGTCAGCGCCATGCGGTGCTTGAGGATGGGTTCGGCGAGATCCAGCACGTCGTCGATCGAGGGCGCGAGCCGTCCGTCGAGCAGCGCCCGGGCGCGGACCGCCAGCATCAGTGACTGGCTGGCGCGCGGCCCCGGGCCCCAGGCGATCAGCTTGTCGCTGCCGTCTTCGGAATTGGGGCGTGCGGCGCGCACCAGCGACAGGATCGCCTCGACGACGCTGTCGCCGACCGGCAGGCGCCGCACCAGCCGCTGTGCGGCGATCAGGATTTCTGCATCCATCGATGCCTTGGCGAGCGTCTCCTCCGCGCCCGTCGTTTCGAACAGGATACGTCGTTCGGCATCACGGTCGGGATAATCGACGTCGATCTCCATCAGGAAGCGGTCGAGCTGCGCCTCGGGCAGCGGATAGGTGCCTTCCTGCTCCAGCGGGTTCTGGGTGGCAAGCACGTGGAACGGTTTTGGGAGATCATGCCGTGCGCCTGCAACGGTGATGTGCTGTTCCTGCATGGCTTGGAGCAGCGCCGATTGCGTGCGCGGGCTGGCGCGGTTGATCTCGTCCGCCATCAGAAGCTGCGCAAAGACCGGTCCGGCGATGAAACGGAACGACCGCTTGCCGGTATTGCTTTCGTCGAGCACCTCGGCGCCCAGAATATCCGACGGCATCAGGTCCGGCGTGAACTGGATGCGCTTGGCGTCCAGCCCGAGCGTGACGCCTAGGGTTTCGACGAGCTTGGTCTTGGCGAGGCCGGGAACACCGATCAGCAGCGCGTGGCCACCCGACAGGATCGTCACCAAGGTGTTTTCGATCACCCGGTCCTGGCCGAAGATGACGGTGGAGATCGCTTCCTTCGCGGCACGAATCTGGCCGGCGACCTGCTCGGCCGACCGGACGATCGCGTCCTCGAGTTTCTCGACACCGTCTGCACTCGCCATGTCTTTCTCCTTCAGCCTAACCGCTTCATGACACCGCTGGTTGCGTCGTCATGCCACGAGCCTCATGCTAAACCTGTGCAAAGGCCATGCATTCGTTGAATTAAACTATCCCCACATTATCGGTATTTCGGGGTATGAACGGCATCACGATGTGGCGACTTGATCCGCAATAGTACGGACCCAAATCGTCGGGAACACATATCTCGGTATATGTGCACCAATCGTGCCAATCGAGGCGCCGAGACTCAGGGCAAACAATGGCGAAGCAAGGGCAGACCAGCGGCCGGCGGCACGAAGGCGAGAGTCTTGAGGGCAAGGGGCTTGAAGGCCTGACGGTTGCCGCCAGGGAAGCCCTCAATCAGAGTCCGGCCGGGAAGGGACTTCCGCCAGTCCATCTGTGGAATCCGCCATTCTGCGGCGATGTCGACATGCGAATCGCCAGCGATGGCACGTGGTTCTACCTGGGGACGCCAATCGGCCGGCCGGCACTGGTGCGCTTGTTTTCAACCATTCTCAAGCGCGAGGACGGCAAGCACTTTCTCGTGACCCCGGTCGAGAAGGTCGGGATCCGCGTCGACGATGCACCGTTCCTGGCGGTGGAGATGCAGAACGAAGCCGGCGATGGCGGCCGGCTATTGCGCTTTCGCACCAACGTTGACGACTGGGTGCCATGCGATTCCGCCCACCGCCTGCGATTCGAGATGGCCGCCGACGGCGGGCTGACGCCCTATCTGCACGTCCGCGCCGATCTGTGGGCGAAAGTGACGCGCGCGCTTTATTACGATCTGGTCGAGATGGGGGAAGAGCGGGTGGTCGACGGACAGCCGATGTTCGGCGTCGAATCCGGCGGCGAGTTCTTTGCCATGGCGGACGCAAAGCAGGTGAGGGACGCGGTTTGAACGAGCCGATATTGAAAAAGATGGAGGCGGCTCCGATCAACTCGGGGGAGTTTTTCGCGCGGAGCAAGGCCCGGCTGAACTTCGACGTGCCGCCGGGCCTGATCGATCCCAACATCATTCCGAGGACCGGCGATGCCGGCAACGATCGCATGCTCGAGATCGTGGCCCGCGAACAGCCGGTGCGCCCGGCGGCAGTGCTGATCCCGGTGGTCGATCGCCGCGAACCGACCGTATTGCTGACGCAGCGCTCGCCGCATCTGTCCAGCCACGCGGGCCAGATTTCCTTTCCCGGCGGCAAGATCGACGCAATGGACGCTTCCCCGCTCGATGCGGCGCTACGCGAAGCGGAGGAGGAGGTCGGCCTCAGGCGCGAATTCATCGAGCCGATCGGCTACCTCGATCTCTATGGAACCGCCTTCGGTTTCCGCATCCTGCCGACGGTGGCGCGCGTGAAACCCGGCTTCAAGCTTAAGATCAACGAAGGCGAGGTTGTGGACGCCTTCGAGGTGCCGCTGGCATTCCTGATGAATCCCGAGAACCATCAGATCCATTCCAAGGAATTCCGCGGCATGGAGCGTTCCTACTACGCCATGCCTTTCGCCGAGCGCTACATCTGGGGCGCGACCGCAGGAATTCTGCGCGTGCTGTATGAGCGGATATATCTCGCATGATCCGTCCGATTTTGACCGAAATCGGAATTTTCCTGATCCCGTTCGCGGCCTATGCGCTGTTCCTGATCGCCACTCGTTCCGGCGTGTTGACGTCGTCCTCCTGGCCCGCGCATCTTGTCGCCAAACTGCTGCTGGGGTCGCTGCTGTTGGTCGTGATCAGTTTCATCATGCTCGCGCAATTCTCAGGTGCGCCGCCGAATTCGACCTATATTCCCGCGCATATCGAAAACGGCAAGCTGGTCCCCGGAGTCGAGAAATGAGCGAGGCACGCGTGCTGTCGGAGGCGCCCTGGCTCAGGTCCGGTCCGGCCGCGCGCGCGCTCGCATTGCTCAATGGCGATGGCGAGGAAGCCCGCGTGATCGGCGGCGCCGTGCGCAATGCGCTTTTGAAAATTCCGCTCGGCGACATCGATATCGCGACCACGGCGCTGCCCGACGAAGTGGTTCGCCGCGCCAAGGCGGCCGGCATCAAATGCGTGCCGACCGGCATCGACCACGGCACGGTCACACTGGTCATCGAATCCCATCCCTTCGAGGTCACGACCTTGCGCGAGGATACCGAGACCTATGGCCGCAAGGCCAAGGTCGCGTTCGGGCGCGATTGGGTTCGCGACGCGGAGCGGCGCGACTTCACCATCAACGGCCTGTCGGTCGATGCCGCCGGCGTCGTTCATGACCATGTCGGCGGTCTTGCCGATATCGAAGCCAAACGCGTGCGCTTCATCGGCGATGCGAGCCAGCGCATCGCTGAGGATTATTTGCGCATCCTGCGCTTCTTCCGCATGCATGCGGCCTATGGGGCGGGCGAGCCCGATCGCACCGGATATCTCGCCTGCATCGATGGGCGCGCGGGGCTTTCGAGCCTTTCCGCCGAACGCGTGCGTATGGAGATGCTGAAGCTGTTGGTCGCGCAAGGGGCCGCGGTCGCGGTGCAGGCGATGGCGGATGCCGGCCTGCTGTTGGCGATCTTCGGCGGCGTTGCCTACACCGGACCGTTTGCAGCGATGATCGCGGTCGAGCGGGCACTCGGACTGCCGCCAAGCGCCGTGCGCCGGCTTGCCGCGCTCACCGTGGCTGTCACGGAGGATGCCAGGCGCATCTCGGCCCGGCTTCGGCTTTCCAACGCGGAAACCAAGGCGCTGGACTCGATGGGTCATCGCTGGTGGCGGCTCGCCAGCAAGGACGATGCGCGGGCGCGCCAGCTTCTCTACCGGCTCGGCGAGGATCCCTACCGCGACCGGCTGATGCTGGCATGGGCGCGCGCCGGCGGCGTCGACAACGGCGCCGCGCGCTGGCACGATCTTGCGACCCTGCCGCGGCGCTGGAGCGCGCCGAAATTTCCGCTAAAGGCTGCCGATTTCATCGCCCGCGGTATTGCCGAAGGCCCTGCGCTTGGTCATGTGCTCACACTTGCGGAAGATGCCTGGCTGGCCGCGGATTTCCCCCTGGAAGCATCCGCGCTTGCCGCGATCGCCGACCAGACGGCCGCCCGTTTCACCCGAGCTCACCGTCTGTGAATATTCTCGCCGGCTTCGCCAACATTTCTCTCGGCCAACTCGTGCTGGTTGGAAGCGTGGCGCTGCTGGCCTCGGTGATCGGCGGGCTTGCCGGTTACGGCACTGGGGCGTTGATGCCGCTGGTGTTGGTGCCGCTGGTCGGCGCCGAGCCGGTGGTGCCGATCATCGCGATCTCCGCGATCTTCACCAATATCAGCCGCTTCGTGGCCTATTTTCGCTACGCCGACCGGCGTCGCGCGCTGATCGTGATCGGCGCGGCCATGCTGACCACGGCACTCGGCGCCTATGGGTACACGCGGCTGACCAGCGCCGGCGCGGCGCTCGTGATCGGCAGCATGCTGATCCTCAGCGTGCCGCTACGCCGGTTGGCCAGACACCGCGAGATCAGAATCGGCGATGCCGGCCTCGGCGTCAGCGCGGTGGGGTACGGCGTGGTGGTCGGCGGCACCTCAGGTTCCGGTGTAATCCTGCTGTCACTGCTGATGGCGTCCGGTCTCGAGGGGGCTGCCGTAATCGCTACCGACGCGGTGATCTCGGTCGCGACCGGGCTCATCAAGATTTCGGTGTTCGGTCTTGCCGGCGTCGTCACTGGCCAGGTGCTTGCCTTCGCGCTCCTGATCGGCGCCATCGCGATCCCCGGCGCGTTCCTTGCCAAAGCCTTCGTCGAACGCATGCCGGTACATATTCATACCGCAATACTCGATGCCGCCGTGATTGTCGGCGGCCTCGTCATGATCACCGCCGCGCTGCGGCCCTGACAAGCGTCAATATGTCAGCGAGGCCGTGCGGATCGGGAAGCAGTTCATGCTCGGTATGTTGCGATATCGTCCGCCGCAAACAATGGAAACGCTCCGTCAGCGCTTGGCGGGGAGCAATTCTGTCAGCGAGCGGATGATGCGATCTGGCTTCACGATCGAGTCCGCGGGCAGGCCGTCGCCATGGACATCGATCCAGATGGCGTAGATGCCGAGCCGCTGCGGTGCCACGACTTCCCATTCCAGATTGTCGCCGATCATCCACGTCTCGGCTGCGGTGACGCCGAGCGCCTGCATGGCATGCAGATAGGCGCGTTCGTCCGGCTTGCCGAACCCGTGCTCGCCCTCGATCTGGATATGATCGAAGCGATGCGACAATGCAAAGCGCTCGACCTTGGCGCGCTGGGCGCCGGCAGCGCCGTTCGTGACCAATGCCAGTTTGACGCCGCGCGCCTTCAATTCGTCGATGGCATCATGCGCGCCCGGAAAGACGAACATTTCCTCTTCGCGATAGGCGGTGAAGCGATCGGCGAGCCGGATTGCGAGGTCATCAGGCAGTTCGTAGCCGCCGGCGGCGAGCGCGGCAAATCCGTTCCTGACAGTGATGCGCCGCGCCTCATCCAGCTTCAGGCGCCATTCGGCCTCGGCCACAGCCCAGAATTTGCGCGCGGAATCGAGTACGGCAGCGGCAACCTGTCGCGAGGTCAAAGGCCCGAACTCGGCGGCGAACTCGGAGGTGACATTGTTCCAGGCGATCTCGGGGCGACCGTAGGCCGACAGGATGGTGTCGTCCATGTCGATCAGCATGGCGCGGGGCAGGTCGGTCATCGCTTTGCGGTCATCTCGCTTCTGGGGGTATCGGCCGCGAGAAGCCGCAGCCGATTTGCCGCGAATATCAGATCGGCCGCGCCGGGTCCAATCCCGAGAAAACAACGCCGCCGGCCCATCAATGCCGGCGGCGTCAAAAATCCCTTACGCAATCTTGTTGCTGCGGTCGTCCTATTCGTCCTCGTCTTCCTCTTCGTCCTCGTCTTCCTCATCGTCGGTTGTATCGGTTTCGGCGAGCTCGAGGACGGCAAGCGGCAGCGTCTCGCGAAACAGATCGCCTTCGTTGCCCATCCATACGCACGCGGCGTTGCCGTCCTTGACCTCCACCACACTGAGAGGGTGGCCGCCGGACTTAAGAAGGACGACGTCGCCTGGTTTCAAATCCATGATCTGCTCCTTGGATTGCATGACACGAATCGCACTCTAGCGATCCGTCATGACAAGCCGATCATGCGATCATGGCCACTTTACCTCCGGCGGCATCGACGAGAGAATCGAATCCACATTGCCGCCGGTTTTTAGCCCGAAGATGGTGCCGCGATCATAGAGCAGGTTGAACTCAACGTACCGTCCGCGGCGGATCAATTGCTCCTCGCGGTCGGCGGCATTCCAGGGCAGGGCGAAATTCCGCCGGACGAGTTCGGGATAGATTTTCAGGAAGGCGCGGCCGACTTGCTGCGTGAAGGCGAGATCGGCATCCCAGTCGCCTGAGTCATGCCAGTCAAAGAAGATGCCGCCGATGCCACGCGCTTCCTTGCGGTGCGGCAGGTAGAAATATTCGTCGCACCATTTTTTGTATTTGTCGTAGTCGGCCACGCTGTTCGGGCCGCCACAGGCCTCTTTCATTGCCTGATGGAAGGCCTGCGTGTCGGGGTCTTCCTGGGTGCGCCGGTGGTCAAGCACCGGCGTCAGGTCCGCGCCGCCGCCGAACCAAGCCTTGGTGGTGACCACGAAGCGCGTGTTCATGTGCACCGCCGGTACGTTCGGATTGCGCATATGCGCGATCAGCGAAATACCCGATGCCCAGAACCGGGGATCGTCGGCCGCGCCGGGAATTTGTGCACGGAACTCCGGGGCAAACTCGCCATGCACGGTCGAACAGTGGACGCCGACCTTCTCGAACAGCCGTCCGCGCATCATCGACATCACGCCCCCGCCGCCAGGCTTGCCGGTATGGTCGGTGCGGTCCCAGGGCGTGCGCACGAAGCGGCCGACAGCGCCGGGATAGAGGGCATGGGGCGCGTCCTCTTCAAGCTGTTCGAAGGCCGCGCAGATGTCATTGCGCAGCGTTTCGAACCAGGTTCTTGCGCGCGTCTTGCGATCTTCGATGACAGACATGTCCATTCGGAGTTCCCCAGCCTTCCTCTCCGTCATTGCGAGGAGCGAAGCGCAGAAGCAATCCATTCCTTTCGTGGCACGATGGATTGCTTCGCTTCGCTCGCAATGACGGAAAAATGTATCTCCCTAGCCCTGCGGCCCGAAATACGTGCAGCTCTCGTTACAACTGTCGCGGTGAACGGTGACGCGGGTGATCTGGCCGGCGTGCTGGACCCGCTCCCAGATGAAGCGGGAGATATTTTCCAGCGTCGGCGTCCCCAGGGCCTCGACCTTGTTCAGGAGCTTGTGGTCGAGCGTCTTGCGGATCTCTTCCATGCTGCGTTCGAGCAAGCCGAGATCGAGCACCATGCCGGTTTCCGGATCGGGAATGCCGCGCACGCTCACTTCGGCGCGAAACGAGTGGCCGTGAATTTCCTCGCTGGCCGCGCCGAAGGTGGTGCCCTTCAGGGAATGCGCGGCCTCAAAGCGAAATGATTTCGTCAGTTCCCACATCTTGAAAATCTAAATCCCATCTGATGCCAAGTTACTTGATCCCAAGTTACCTGATCCCAAGCTACCTGATCCCAAGTGTCTTGTGTGTTTGCAGGCTGAGCCGCCATTGCGGATGGCGCAGGCAGTAGTCGACCGCGCGCGCGGTGTTTTCGATCACGTCGGGCCCGTCCATCGGCTGCAGCGAAAAACGCTCGAAATCGAGCTCCGCAAAGTCTTCCGGCGCGGCGCCCGCCTGCGGATAGACCAGCTTCAATTCATGGCCGCGGCGCACCACAAGCTCGGCGCCGGCTTTCGGGCTGACGCAGACCCAGTCCATTCCTTCGGGTGGCTCGATCGTACCGTTGGTCTCGATGCCGATGGCAAAGCCGCGCGCATGCAGCGCATCGATGAAGGGAGGATCCACCTGCAGCAGCGGCTCGCCGCCGGTGAGGACGACGTAGCGGTTGATATTCTCGCCGGTCCATTGCCCCGCGATGACGTCCGCCAGTTCGTCCGCCGTGGCGAAGCGGCCGCCGAGCGTGCCGTCGGTGCCGACAAAGTCGGTATCGCAGAACTGGCAGGTGGCGCTGGCGCGGTCCTGTTCGCGGCCGCTCCAGAGATTGCAGCCGGAAAATCGGCAAAACACCGCCGCGCGGCCGGCATGCGCGCCTTCGCCCTGCAAGGTCAGGAATATCTCTTTGACGGCGTAGCTCACACCTTCTCCCTGGGTCCGATCTCGACCGCAGTCGGATAACCCGTCTGACGCATCGCTTCGCTTACTGCCATGGCGGCTGCCATGGCCACATTGAGCGAGCGCAAGGCGGGCCTGATCGGGATCACCAGCCGCGCATCAGCGGCGGCGACGACCTCGTCGGTAACCCCGGCGGATTCCCGGCCGAACAGCAGGACATCATCACTTTTATAGCTGAAATCCAGATAGGAACTGGCGGCCTTGGTCGTAAAGAGGACCAGCCGGAGCCCCGCCTCGTTACGCCATTGCTCGAATTTTGACCATGAGTCATGGCGGGTGAGAGCGACGTGATCGAGGTAGTCCATTCCCGCGCGGCGGAAATGCCGGTCGGACGTCGCAAACCCGGCCGGCTCGATGATATGGGCGGTCACGCCCAGGCACGCGCAGAGGCGCAGAATCGTCCCGGTGTTCTGGGGAATATCAGGCTGGAACAGGGCGATGTGCATGTGTCGAGGCTTTGGACGCGCGGGATGAATGACTGAATAATCACGGTCGGGCGCGGATTTAGTGCATTGCACGTTTGCGAGCCGATAGCGGGCTTGCGCTCTCTCGGCAAGGGTGCCAATAGAACGATTCTGGACTGCTTGTTCCGCCGGATTGGGGGAGGAATAGCGGTTTTTCTGCCGCCGCGGGGGCCGCGGGCGCCGGCAGCCTCTTCCGGGTCGCAATGGGCGCGCCCGGGGCGGTTCCGCTGGCTGCAGATTAAGAAAGGGCTTGGAATCGTGACGACAGCGTCTTCGGCGGACCATCCGACACGCCGTGATTTCCTTTTTGTTGCAACGGGAGCCGTCGCCGCCGTAGGCGCGGCTGCCACGGTGTGGCCGCTGGTTTCCCAGATGAATCCGGATGCCTCGACGATCGCGGCCGGTGCGCCGATTGAGGTCGACCTGACCCCGATCGCCGAAGGACAGGACATCAAGGTGTTCTGGCGCGGCAAGCCGATCTACATCAGCCACCGGACAAAGAAGCAGATCGAGGAGGCCCGCAAGGTGGCCGTATCGAGCCTGCCCGATCCGCAGAGCGACGAGCAGCGGGTCAAGCCGGGCCATGACCAGTGGCTGGTGGTGGTCGGTATCTGCACGCATCTCGGCTGCATTCCGATTGCGCATGAGGGCGCTTACGACGGCTTCTTCTGTCCCTGCCACGGTTCGGTGTACGACACCTCGGGGCGCATCCGTCAGGGGCCCGCGCCGGCCAACCTGCCGATCCCGCCCTATTCATTCGTTTCCGACACCAAAATCCAGATCGGCTAAGGGCTCGGACGCCCGTCCGAGGCCCCTTAACCCGTCGCGTCGTCTTACTTCCTCAGGATCGCATCAATGAGCGGACCATCCGATTTCCAGCCGACCAATCCCGCCTTGAAGTGGATCGAACGGCGCCTCCCGATCATGGGACTCATGCATTCCTCGTTCGTGGCGTATCCGACGCCGCGTAACCTGAACTACTGGTGGACCTTCGGCGCCATCCTTTCGTTGATGCTGGGTGTGCAGATACTGACCGGCGTGATCCTGGCGATGCACTACACGCCGCATGCCGATCTCGCCTTCAAGTCCGTCGAGCTGATCGTCCGCGACGTCAATTACGGCTGGCTGCTGCGCAACATCCACGCCAGCGGCGCCTCGATGTTCTTCTTCGCCGTTTACATCCACATGTTCCGCGGCCTCTATTACGGGTCGTACAAGGAGCCGCGCGAGGTGCTGTGGATCCTCGGCGTCATCATCTATCTCCTGATGATGGCGACCGGCTTCATGGGCTACGTGCTGCCTTGGGGCCAGATGAGCTTCTGGGGCGCTACCGTGATCACCAACCTGTTCTCGGCCGTGCCCTATTTCGGCGAGACCATCGTGACGTGGCTGTGGGGCGGCTATGCCGTCGGCAATCCGACGCTGAACCGGTTCTTCTCGCTGCATTATCTGCTGCCGTTCGTGATCGCCGGCGTGGTCGTGCTGCACATCTGGGCACTTCACGTCGCGGGCCAGAACAATCCGGCCGGCGTTGAGCCGAAGAGCGAAAAGGACACGGTGCCGTTCACGCCTTACGCAACCATCAAGGACATGTTCGGCGTCTCCTGCTTCCTGCTGTTCTTCGCCTGGTTCATCTTCTACATGCCGAACTATCTCGGGGATGCCGACAACTACATCCCGGCCAATCCCGGCGTGACGCCTGCGCACATCGTCCCGGAATGGTACTACCTGCCGTTCTACGCGATCCTGCGCTCGATCCCGAACAAGCTTGCCGGCGTTGTTGCGATGTTCGGCGCGATCATCATCCTGGCTTTCCTGCCTTGGCTCGACAGCGCCAAGACGCGCTCGTCGAAATATCGTCCGCTGGCCAAGCAGTTCTTCTGGATGTTCGTCGTCGTCTGCATCGGTCTCGGCTATCTCGGCGCCCAGCCGCCGGAAGGCATCTATGTGATCGTCGGCCGCATCCTGACCGTCTGCTACTTCGCCTATTTCCTGATCGTGCTGCCGCTGCTCTCCCGGATCGAGAAGCCGCGTCCGGTTCCGAATTCGATCGCCGACGATGTGCTGGCCAAGACCGGCGGCAAGTCGGCGCCGATGGTGTCGACCGTGATCGCGCTGATGGTTGCCGGCGGCTTGCTGGTGGGCGGCGCGCACGACGCACGCGCCGACGATCACGGCGACAAGCCGCCCGGACAGAAGTGGTCGTTCTCCGGCCCGTTCGGCAAGTTCGACCGCGGCGCGTTGCAGCGTGGCCTCAAGGTCTACAAGGAGGTCTGCTCCTCCTGCCACGGCCTGTCCTACGTCGCCTTCCGCAACCTCGCCGAAGCCGGCGGTCCCGGCTATTCGGTGGCGCAGGCCCAGGCGTTCGCCTCCGACTACAAGATCAAGGACGGCCCGAACGATCAGGGCGAGATGTTCGAGCGGCCGGGCCGGCCCGCCGACTATTTCCCGTCGCCGTTCCCGAACGAGCAGGCGGCCCGCGCGGCCAATGGCGGCGCGGCACCGCCGGATCTTTCGCTGATCGCCAAGGCGCGTTCCTACAAGCGCGGCTTTCCGATGTTCCTGATCGACTTCTTCACCCAGTATCAGGAGCAGGGTCCGGACTACGTTGCCGCGCTGCTGCAGGGCTATGAGGAAAAGGCTCCGGCCGGCTTCAACCTGCCTGAGGGCTCGCACTACAACAAATATTTCCCCGGCCACGCCATCAAGATGCCGAAGCCGCTGAACGACGGCCAGGTCACTTATGACGACGGCTCGCCGGCCACGGTCGCGCAATACGCCAAGGACGTGACCACGTTCCTGATGTGGGCTGCGGAGCCGCACATGGAGGCGCGCAAGCAGCTCGGCCTGCAGGTGTTCGTGTTCCTGATCCTGCTCACCGTGCTCCTCTACTTCACCAAGAAGAAGGTCTGGGCCAACGCCCACTGAGCTCGGCGTTCTTGTCACGAAGTTCGGAAAAGCCCCTGAGGGGGCTTTTTTGTTGGGCGCAGCAATGCGCCGACAGACGATTGCGTCCGGCTCCTGCAGCCGCCAAAATGGCCAAGGCATCACTTGCAGGAAGCAGTCCGGAGGAACCCATGGGCACCCACATCACGTTCAAGCGGCCGGACGGCAACGAAACCGCCGGCTACCTCGCCAATGCCGCGCGCGGCAACGCGCCGGGCGTGGTGGTGGTGCAGGAATGGTGGGGACTATCGGAGAACATCAAGGGCCTATGCGACCGCTTTGCGGCAGCCGGCTTCGATGCGCTCGCGCCCGATCTCTACAAGGGCGTCGTGGTGCCGTACCACGATACGGATGCGGCCAACGCGCAGATGACCTCGCTCGACTTCATGGACGCCACCACTCAAAATGTACGCGGCGCCGCGCAATATCTCGTGCGCAACGGCGCCAAGGTGGGGCTCACCGGCTTCTGCCTCGGCGGCGCCGTGACCATCATCGGCGCGACCAAGATTCCAGAGCTCACGGCAGGCGTCGTGTTCTACGGCATCCCGCCGGAACAGGCTGCCAAGCCCGCCGACGTGAAGATTCCGCTGCAGGCGCATTTCGCCAACAAGGACGACTGGTGCACGCCGGCCGCGGTCGACGCCTTCGAAAAGGCGATGAAGGACGCCGGCAAATCGCTCGAGCTGTTCCGCTACGACGCGGAACATGCCTTCGTGAACGAGCAGCGCGTGGCCGTGCACGACCGTCAGGCCGCCGAGCTCGCCTGGGGCCGGGCGACGGAGTTTTTCAAAAAGCACCTCGGATGAGCTGAGGGAAGCTCAGCGAAGGCGGGTGGCTGCGCATGAAAATCTTCTGCACGGGCGCATCGGGATATATCGGCGGATCGGTGGCCACGCATCTCACGGCTGCCGGCCATCAGGTCACAGGCCTCGTTCGCTCTGCCGACAAGGCCGGCGCCGTGCGCGCCCATGGCATCGAGCCATTGATGGGCACCCTCGATGACGCGGATGTCCTTGCGCGCGCGGCGCGCGAGGCGGACGTCGTCGTCAATGCCGCAAGCGCCGATCACAAGGGCGCCGTTGTCGCCATGCTCGATGCGCTTGCGGGAAGCGGCAAACCTTTCATCCATACGTCAGGTTCGAGCATTGTCGGCACACGCGCTCGCGGCGAGCGCTCCGACAATATTTTCGACGAAGACACGCCGATCACGCCATCGCCTGCACGCGTGGCACGGGTCGCGCTGAACGAGTTCATCCTTGGTTTCAAGGAGAAGGGCTGTCGTCCCGTCATTATCTGTCCGAGCCTGATCTATGGCGTCGGCCATGGCGCAGGTCGCGACAGCGTGCAGGTGCCGCTGCTGATCAAGCTGGCCAAAAAGCGCGGCAACGCGGCGC
>NZ_JAAVLW010000019.1 GCF_013114835.1 Bradyrhizobium archetypum
CATGGCATCGGTCGCACTAACAGGCCGTATACATGAACGCACCCGACCGGTATCCAAAGTGCTGCTGAAATCCCTTGCATCCGCGGGGCCGTCTATACATGAAGCTCTCGATGAAGGCGTTCTGCATGGGCTTGCCCGGCGCGATGTACTGCCAGGCGACGCGGCTCTGATCGGCCCATGTTAGGATGGCGTTGCTGGTGAGCTCGCTGCCGTTGTCGCTGACCACCATCTTTGGCTTGCCGCGCTCAATCATCAGCCGGTCCAGCTCCCGCGCCACCCGGGTGCCGGACAGCGAGGTGTCGGCCACCAGCGCCAGGCACTCGCGGGTGCAATCATCGACGACGGTCAGAATGCGGAAGCGGCGACCATCGGTGAGCTGATCCGACACGAAGTCGAGTGACCAGCGGTCGTTCGGCGCCATCGGCACCGTCATCGGCGCCCGGGTCCCGATTGCGCGCTTGCGGCCGCCACGGCGGCGCACCGCGAGCCTCTCTTCCCGGTACAGCCGGAACAGCTTCTTGTGGTTGACAAGATAGCCCTCCCGCTTGAGCAGCACATGCAGGCGTCGATAGCCGAAACGACGACGTTCCTGGGCGATCGCCCTCATGCGCTGGCGAAGTCCCTCAGGTCTCGGCCGGCTCGTCTGGTATCTCATGGCCATGCGACAGCAGCCGATGGCTTTACACGCCCGCCGTTCGCTCATCCCGAAGGCGTCTCGGAGATGGGCGACAGCTTTCCGCTTGGTCGCGGGCGTCACCATTTCTTTCCCACGAAATACTTCAAGGCCGCATTGTCCAGCATGGCGTCGGCCAAGAGCCGCTTCAGCCGTGTGTTCTCGTCCTCCAGCGTCTTCAGCCGTTTGGCCTCCGACACGTCCAGCCCACCGAACTTGGCCTTCCATTTGTAGATGCTGGCGGCGCTGACGCCATGCTTGCGGCACAGATCGGCAACCGACACGCCGGCCTCGTGCTCCTTCAAAATCCCGATGATCTGCTCTTCCGAAAAGCGGCTGCGCTTCATGCTCTGGTCCTTGTTGTGGGCCAGAGAGAACTTCAAACTGGATCAAGCCCGTGGGGCAAGGTCAAAAGCAAAGTGCTTGCCCACGCATGACGGGCACCGGAAACGCAGAAAAGTAGATTGACGATCGCTACACCAAATATCCGGAAGAAGCCTACTAGTCGCGCTGATCCTCACACCCAGATTGATTGGCTTGCCGCCGATCTCGATCATGGGCTCGGGCCAAAGGTGGGTTTCCTCGGAGATTCGGGGTTCCAAGGCCACCCGCGAGGATCACAGCTTTCACCATTGGCTCCCTTTCTGGCTATCCGGCCGTTGTCGCCTGGCGTCACGGCAGGATTGCTCCGCCAGCGCAGCGGGGCGTACGGGCTTCAACAGGAACTGCTTGGCAGGATTTGAATAATCTACGTCAAATACGGGGGGCTCGAACGTAGCGGCAGCGACGTAGTCCGCCTGCCCGGCTCCAAAGGATGCCATGACACTGGCTTGGTCAAGATGACGCGGGCCATCCGGCTCGATCAGTACCCACGCTTTGGCCAGATCGGCGCAGTTCTCAACTCTGAGCGCTTCCATCGCGGCTGCGTTAGTGCCCGGATATCCCCCGAGCAGCCATGGCAGACCAAACCGATTCCCGAAGGCTACGTTCCCGCTGGGAAACGTCCCGATCAACCATGGTAGACCGAGCGCTCGCGTCTCGAGCACATACAGCAGGCCCGGCGAGTGGCCAGAGAGATCGACCACCGGGGTACCGACTGCAAGTCCGGCCGCACGAGCCTGGGCTCTGGCCGTGGCCAGATAGTCGTGGAAGGATTGCGAGAGCACCAATTTCCCACCACCTGGCAGCGCCATGACAGCGGTATAAGCGCGCAGATCTTTGACCTGACGGTGCGGGTTGAGAAAGCCACCATTGATGACTGATGCAGCGAGCAACTGTGCCAACACTGCCAGCGGCATTAGGGTGGCCACGCTGCGTTGCGCAAGAGGGCTCAGGAAGGCAACCACCGCGAGCATCCAGAACAATGCTTGCCTCGAACCGAGGTACCAGTAATTGAGATTGGAGCCTAGTGCGAACAGGTGCGGCAGGACCAAAAAGGTTAGCGCTAGAGCGATGCTGGTGGGAGCCTGGGTGCGCAGAACCAATCCCTCACGATAGAACATCGCGCCAAGGCATGTGAAGGCCGGCACCAGGAATAGGGTCGAGGACTCGATACTGATCGGGTCGGTCCCCAGCAGCGCAATCGCTATTGTTACGATCAACACCGCAGCGAGAGCCAGCGAGAGGAGCAACTTGTGCGTAGCCCCCATGAGAATGCTGAGTATAAGTGCTATCGCTAGTAACACAGCGATAGCGAGTTGCGAGCGACTGGTTGCGAGCCCGTCGATTCTAAACATGAGAGACACTTCGTGCCCGGCGCCCAACAGGATTTCAATCTCAGCGCTGTTGACCATACGGGTCACCAGCCCGGTGATGCCGCCGTCAACCAAGTAGGCGGTAACGATCAGTAGAGCAAGAGCGACCAGCGCCGCGCCAAGCATGGGCAGCAGCGACTTTCGGCGCAAAACGACGACATAGAGCACAACGACGAGGGCAATGGCCGCAGCGGTGGTTGGCTTGGCCATGAAGCAGCACCAGCCGCCAACGCCGACCAGGATCCACCCCAAGACCTGACAGATGCGCCCTAGCCCGTCGGCTAGCAGCAAGCCGATCATCACCATCAAGAGCGATTGAAAGGCCAGTGAGTAGTAGCTGGGGGTGGGCATCCACCAGTGAAAGTCGACTAATGCCAGGCTGGCGATCCCTGCCGAAAGCACCGCCGCATCCGGCCAGTCCGCTGTCCAGAGGCGCCGGATCACAAGGAAGCTGAGAATCCAGCCCAGCGACATGGTAAGCGTGGCGTTCGCCATGCGAAGCACTGCGATGTCGCCGCCCACCCACTGATATGGCCAGTGATAGACGAATCCGAAAAGGGACGGCGGCACATTGATTGTGTAGGCGAATGGGTTCGCGATGGAGTTGAGGTAGAAACCTTCGTCGTCGAGATCGAGACCGTAACTGCTGTAGTATAGTAGCCAAGCGAAAAGGATTGCTGTGGTTACGGCGGACAGGCTCAGCAAAATCTGATCCAGCAAGACTGACAACGTCCTTCCGTTGGCAAAGTCCTTATCTCTTGGCATAGGCCCGTTCCTGCTAGCCTCATAGACGAGGCCCGTTCCAACGGAGATCAGCCTCGAGGAACTTCTAACTGACCTGAGGCCCGCAATCTCCTCCAAGAATTGGTAGAGCCTGTAAAGCGAGCCCCACAGCCGCTCTATGAACACGTTGTCCATCCAACGGCCGCGGCCGTCCATCGAGATGCGAATGCCGGCTGCCGTCAGCATGTCGGTGAAGGCGGCGCTGGTGAACTGGCTGCCCCTGGTCTGTGTTGAAGATCTCCGGGGTGCCGAAGCAGGCGAGCGCCTCCTCGAGCGCCGCAGAACGAGGTGTCCATAATATTCGATAGCCGCACTGCCCGGCTCGCCCAGTCCATGATCGCCACGAGATAGAGGAAGCCGCGGCCGATCGGGATAACCGATGTGCGCGGTTTCGCGCCCATCTCGCGAACATCAATCCCGAGACAGAGGTACCGCGCGCCGGGATATTACAGCCTCTGAAGCGGGCCAAGCCCTATACCTACAGCGATGCGGAGATTAGGGCATTATTGACGGCGGCAATTTCCCTGCCTCCTGTAAACGGACTGCGCCGCTGGGCCGATGTCGATCTCGAGGAAGGCGTGCTCACACTCTGAAAGAGCAAGTTCGGCAAATCGCCTCGTGCCCTTGCATCCGACAACCCGCGCGGCTCTCCGCAGCTACGCCAAACGGCGGGATGCTCACCTCGGGGCGCGCTGCGGTGCGCACTTCTTCGTGGCTGAGTGCGGCGGCCGATTGCTGCACCAGTATGTTCATCGTGTTTTCTGGCGCTTGTCCCACGAGATCGGCCCACGACGCCTTGGCGACCATAGCGGGCCCCGCGCGCACGACTTCCGGCACCGCTTCGCCATCCGCACACTTCTCGGCTAGTATCGCGACAGGATCGATGTCGAGCAGCAACTTCCGGCGCTTTCCAGTTACCTTGGTCACACCTGCGTGTGCGGCACCTATTGGTATCTCTCGGCTTGTCCGGAGCTGATGGAAGAGGCGGCCCGGCGCCTCGATCGGCGCTGCTGCTCGCGGCCCAAACAGACTTGCGCCTCTCCGAGCTGATCAGCCTCGACAGGGAGGCCATCCATCTCGGCACTGGCGCCCATGTGCGATGCGTCGCCAAGGGTCGCTGGGAACGATGCACACCACTGACCTCGCACGCGCGGATCGCCCTCCATGCATGGCTCAAGGAACCGGCGAGCTGCGGCGCGAGGACGTTGTTCCCCAATGTTCATTGCGGGCGGCTCAGCCCAGACAGTGTCCAATCGCTCCTAGCTAAGTAAGTCCGCGTCGCCAGCGAAAGATGCTCCAAGCAGGTGTCGCCGCACGTGCTGAGGCACAGCGCTGCGATGGAGCTACTGCAAGCTGGCGTCGATTGCCCGGGGATCGGCGCTGTGGCTTGGTCATGAGTCGATCGAAACGACGCAGGCCTACCTGCATGCCCACCTCACACTCAAGGAAGCCGCCCTGCAAAGCTCAAGCCAAATCAGCGCCGGAAACAAACCTGCGTCCAGCCAAGTGACCGCCTGCTCGCCTTCCTTGAGGCGCTGTAAGACGCCAGACTATGCCGAATGGAACCGGGACGACGACCGGTTGACCAGCCGCAAGTACGCGCAAACAACGGGTTCTTCTCAAAACCATTCGACATAGCTCGGCAGTCGGCATAAACCGCCAAGCTCAACGACAACGATCCACAGGCTTGGCTCGCCGACGTCCTGGCGCGCATCGCTGCGCATCCAGTCCAAGGGCTCGACGGACTGCTTCCGTGGAACTGGCGCGACCGAAACAAGCGAGTCGAAAAGGCAGCCTGACTGACCGCTACGCCGCACGCTTACCAAAATTCCGCAGGGATTGAACTTGATCGTGTCGGCAAATTGGGTCCTAGACAACAGTAGATATATGTTTGAGCACCAAGCGGGGGCGGGCCGCCCCCTCAGCGCATCAGTGGTGTTTCAGCCGCGCAGAACTTTGTTCATACGCTCGGCTAGTTCGCCGCGCTGCTTCATGAGCGCTGCCCAGTCTACTTTTCGCTTCATTGCAACTCGCTCCGGCGAATTGAGCAGAATGTCGGGTAGCAGTTCGCCGAGAGCTACGTTGGTGGTCGCGCCAAAGCGGAATGCTTTTGGCAGTGCCAGTTGTCCTTGGTCAGACAGAGCCTGCTCGATATAGGCAAGAGCCGCCTCTCGATTTCGGCCACCCTTAACCAGATTCACGTAACTTGAGACCGCATAAATGCCTTCCTTCGGAACCACTGTCTGTATCGGCACTCCAGATTGCCGGAGCTCGTAAGCCCGTCCGTCCCAGAAAATTCCGGCCTGTGCCTCTCCTTGAGAGAAAAGCTGGAGTTGAGCGACGGTGCTATTCGGGGTCGCTACGACGTTATCCTTCGCTTCCGCGAGAAACTTAAAGGCAGGTTCCATGTTGGACACTGAACCGCCATTTGCTTCGGCAAGCGCGAGAAGGACGAGCGCCGACGCAGTAATAGTAGTACCCGGGATGGCGACTTTCCCTTTAAGATCTGAGCGTGCGATGTCGGCATAACCTGTAAGGGCCGGTTTGATGTTGTCGGAGTTAAACACCGGGACTAGGGACGAAACCGCAAATGGAGCCCCAAAATCATTAAACTCGCGGTATCCCGGGAGAATGCGCGAGACATTTGGAACATCGGAAACTTTGATCGGATCGAGAACATCGGCAGCAATGAGTTCTGGCATCAGGTTATTGTCAACCATCAACAGATCTACATGCGGATTGCCTTTATTCGAGATTAGCTTGACAACCTCACCTTGAACCGGCGCAGCAAAGTATTCGACCTTCAGTCCAGTCTTTTCTTCCAAGGGCTTGGCGACGCCTTCAATGAGCGCCTTATCATAATTCCCTCCGTATCCATTGATTCTGAGAGTGACACCGGAAAAACGCTTCTGCTGTGCATGAACAGCTGGAGCGGCGATGAGAGGTAATGCGAATGCTGCTGCAGTTGTTTTCAGAAAATCGCGACGTTTCATTTACTCCTCCTGCGGTTAGAATGAAAGATCGGCCCTCTAGGAGCGCCGGCGTGATAAGAATTACCCAGCGGTTAGATTGTGTTTTGCTTGCGCCATTCTTGTGCTTGCTGCGGCACGACGCGGACGCCGGCCGGATCAATCGCGACGTCGATAAGATCTCCTTGGTTCGGCTTCCTGCCGACCGGAAATCTTGCGTCCATCAAAAGTTTGTCGCTGCCGACCGAGAGTTGCAGACGACTTGTGTGACCGTGGTAGTCACTTGCATCGACATGAGCTCGGTAGCTCCGAAGAGTTGGCAGCTCTTCAGACCGTCGCACGTACTCCGGGCGAATGACGATAGTAGCAGTACCAGGGGAAGCGCTTGTCTGAAGCTGGAATCCCGCATGTGAGGTGAACTGACCATCCCCGTCGATGTTACCCTCGAGGAGAGCGCAACTTCCTATGAACTGAGCCACAAATCGAGAGGATGGCGCATCGTAAATCTCCTCTGGGCTGCCAATCTGCTCCACCAATCCTTGATTCATCACTACAATTCGATCAGCCAGGGTCAATGCTTCTTCCTGATCGTGAGTGACGAACAAGGTTGTCATATTGAGGGACCGAATAAGTCCATGCAAATCTTCCCGAAGCCGGACGCGCAGCTGGGCGTCGAGATTGGAAAAGGGCTCATCGAGAAGGAGCACTTTCGGCTGAAGTGCTAATGCTCTTGCGAGAGCGACGCGCTGCTGTTGGCCCCCGGAAAGAGCTCTGGGGTACCGGTCGGCGAGATGCTGCAACTCTACCCGACGAAGAATTTCCTGGACACGGTCCTGTCGCTCAGCCTTCTTCATGCCGATACTGATGAGACCGTATTCTACGTTCTTGGCTACAGTCATGTGCGGAAACAGGGCATAGTTCTGAAACACGATGCCGATATCGCGGCGATAGGCGGGAAGCCTTGTGACGTTCTGTCCCTCGATCAGGATTTCTCCGCCTGTCGGATCGATAAAGCCGGCCAGCATCCTCAACGTAGTGGTTTTACCGCAACCTGATGGACCCAGGAGGCAAACAAGCTCGCCTCGGCGGATATCCAAGGAAACGGCGTCGACTGCCTTCACCCCGCCATAGATCTTTTCAATGTTTCTAAACGAGACGACGAAGTCTTGCTCATTAGCGGGCGCGAACGCTCCTTTTGCGATGTTTTGCATTTGCATACCTAGATGACCGATCTCGATCCCGAGAGCCTATCGGCCAAGAAGATCGTGAACACAGTTACAAAGATGACGATGGAAGAGACTGCTGCGACCAGCGGATCGTAGTTTTGTTCAACATAAGTAAGAACGCGAATTGGGAGCGTAATCCGATCCTGGTAGCTGAGGAATACGGATAGGGTTACGTTTCCAAATGAGGTGACAAAAGCAAAAACCATTGCTGACATTATGCCCGGAAATAGCAACGGGATCGTGATGGTGCGGAACACCCTCGCCGGCGTGGCCCGTAAGCTCATCGCCGCCTGCTCGAGGTTGCGGTCGAACAAAACCATGCTCGCGGTCAAAGTTCGCACCACGTACGGAAGTGTAATCACGAGGTGGCCGAGCAGGAGACCGATGAACGTTTGGTTCAAGCCGATCCAGATCAAAAACTGCATGAGCCCGAGGCCCAATACGACCGTAGGGATCAGCAAGGGAGAAAGCAGAAATCCGCGAACAAAATCGCGGCCGCGGAAGACGTACCGATCCGTCGCAAATGTCGCAGCTAGCCCGATAATTAGCGAACAAACCGTCGCGAGCGCGGCCAATCTCAGACTTAGCCCGAGCGAGCTCATAAACAGCGAGCTTTCCCACACGGCAATGTACCAACGCAGCGAGAAACCAGGCGGAGGAAAGGTGAGCGCCGTGCCTGGCGTAAACGAAGTGGCAACGACAATTATGGCTGGCAAGAGCAGCATGACGTACACCAGCCAACGTACAACGACACCTGTGATGCTCAGCAGCCGATCTTGGATATCAACGGACATGGAGACCTCGAGCAAGCGGGCGGACAATCAAGATGCTAACGGTCGCCAAAGTCCCGAGACCGACTGCAAGCAGGATGAATGACATCGCCGCGCCAAATGGCCAGTTCAAGGTGATCAGGACCTCTTCATAAACCAGTCCGCCAATCATATGAGCCTTTGGTCCGCCGATAAGGCGGGGCGTGACGAATGCAGAAACTGTCATCACAAAGACAAGCGTAAAGCCGGAAATAATGCCGGGCGCGGCCAAAGGAATCACGATCTTCCAAAACGTCCTAAGGCGCTTTGCCCGAAGGCTCGTAGAAGCTTGCTCAAGAACGGGGTCAATCTGAAGCGCCACGTTCATGACAGAAAGTATCATGAACGGCAAGAATTGCTGTATAAGAACTACGATCACAGCAAATCGGTTGAAGAGCAGCTGTTTAGGCGTATCAATGAGCCCGATCCCCATTAGAATATTATTCACGAGTCCTTGCCGTCCAAGCAGAACGAGCCAACCGAAAACGACAACGACGAGGCTCAACGTTAGCGGCACAATAATCAGAATCATTCGGACTCGGCGTTGCGTCGGCGGCAATCTCGCGAGCGAGTATCCGACGGGAAAGCCGAGCAGAAGGCACCCGAGAGAAGTTATAAGGGCATAAACGATTGTCTCCAATAAGACGGAAACATAGAAGCTGTCTGCAAAGAACTTGTAGTATTGGTGCAGGGAGAATCCCGACGCACCGAGCGCACTGGTGCCCGGATAGAAGCTGGCTCTGAAAACCGACATCATCGGCAGTATCAAAAAGACGGCCAAGAGCATTACCGCAGGCGCGATGAGTAGCACGAAGCCCAATCTCTTGTTTTGGCTTTCAGCTGCCCATCGCGACATGCTTGATCCTAATATTTGTACTTTTATGGTGGCGCCGCCAGGTTGTGTCCGCCGTCAGGCGGACATTTCTAGTGCTGGCTTCGCTTCTGGGCCGACGGGATTCCTAAAAGGGTTTTCCTGCCGAAATTTTGCAAATGCACCCTTGGCTGTCGCAAGAAGTTCCGCATTGGCCATTAAGTCGGTGGCCAAGCCGGCCATGGCCGTTGCGGCCAGCGTCATACTCTTGTGGGCGGCTGGGGCTTTGCCTTGAGCGACCAATTGCCAAGAATGAAAAGGGGTACCAGCTGCAAAGCAGGCGGTGCGACACTGAACGGTAGGAACAACCCAACTTACAGTACCGACGTCGGTCGAGCCGATTCCGTCGGTAGATGCTGCATATAGTGGGGCAACTTGTTCTGACAGCGGTTCATCGCTTGCTGGAAGGCCGAACCGTACGTAAGCCACTCGAACATCATCACGCGAGAGGCTCTCTTGTATTTTCTTGGCGAATACCCGATCGGCATCATCGAAGCCCAGCCCTCCGAGTTGGAGTAGGTTCGTATGCATGGCTTCCTCTAATGGAGCGTTGGGTACAAGGTTGGCCTCGTCAGAAACCTGCTTAACCTCAACAGCAGTGTCGGTCATTAACGCGGCTCCGTCAGCGATCTTTTTGACGCGTTCAACCAACCTCCATTTCTGCGAGGTCGCGCGCCCTAACTAAATGACGTACGACAGCTCGCGCCTGGACAACTTAGGGGAAGTGCCTCCGCCATCGATCACGGCGTCGTGAACACGCGCAGAGGTCGGCATATGCTCTCGCATATGGTTGACGCCGAAATTCATGAGCTCCACGGTATCAAGCGCACTACGCCCGAGGTGGGGAGCAAGCGCCGCATGCGAAGCGCGGCCATGAAAAGTGAATTCTAGTTCGACGCAGGCCAATGAAACTGGATTGAGTACCCCCGTGAATGCCGTTGGGTGCCAGCTAATCGCTACGTCGACGTCATCGAATGCCCCATCCCGAACGAGGAAACTCTTGGAAGAGCCCCCCTCCTCGGCAGGGCCGCCATAGTACCGAATCCGCCCAAGGACCCCCGCCTCAGCGAGCCAGTTCTTGACTGCGACAGCGGCCCAGAGGGAAGCGGATCCCAGCATGCTGTGGCCACAACCGTGTCCCGCTCCGCCCGGAGTGATTGGCCGCTGGGCTGCCACGCCTGCTTCCTGGCTCAAACCGGGAAGCGCGTCATACTCTCCAAGAACGGCGATTACGGGACCGCCTTCTCCGGCTTCACCCATGATTGCAGTCGGAATTCCGGATAAATCTTCTGCAATCTGAAAACCATGAGCTTGGAGATGTTCTTTATGCTTGCTCGCTGCATGGAACTCTCGATAGTTGAGCTCAGGACGTTCCCAGATCTGATCGCTAAGTTCGCGGAAGCTGGACTTTAGATCTTCTACGCAATCCCAGACAGGCTTTGTGTCGCTCTTCAGCATTAGAGGCAGCTCCAGCAAGCATCAAACATATGATTCGGCAAGGCAACGGCGAACACCCAACCTGCGTTTTTTTCGCAGTGGCGGGCGCCCCGCGGTTATCCCACGAAGGATTCAGCACGGAATTTTCGCCTACCTTTTTGAGTTGTGGTACTCAATCGCGCTACGATACCGGCGAAGGTTGGGCGTATGACTGCGTATTGTTTGCGGTCTGAGATGAAATCCTGCGTTCAATCGAGTGGCGCAGAGAAAGTGCGGCAGCGAATATGCTCGTGCGGCGCTGATCCACAGGGATCCAATCCGGTAACGATATTCCTGCCATCCGGCGGCGACGGGGTCATGAAGCGACGTTGCCGCCCATAGTCGCGGGAGCGGACGGGCCGCCTGAGACGGCCCGGGAAAGGTGGATCATGCCTTACTTGCCAGCCTTTGCGAGTTCGGCGTCGAGCTCCGGCAGGACGGTGAAGAGGTCACCGACGAGGCCCAAGTCGGCGATCTGGAAGATCGGCGCCCCCTCGTCCTTGTTGATGGCGACGATGACCTTGGAGTCCTTCATGCCGGCCAGATGCTGGATCGCGCCGGAGCTGCCGTCCGCGATGTAGAGCTTCGGCGCCAAACCCCGCCGCGCTGCCTGCCCTGCCAGTCGTTCGGGGCGTAGCCGGCATCGACCGCGGCGCGCGAGTGACCATCGCGGTACCGAGCTTGCCGGCGACCGGCTCGATCACCTTGCCGAAGTTCTCGGCCGGCCGAGCGCCCGGCCGCCCGAGATGATGATCTTGGCGGAAGCGAGTTCCGGACGGTCGGACTTGGCGACCTCTTCGCCCTTCAAGGACGAGGTGCGGGGGTTTTCTGCCGGGACCGCCTCAACCTCAGCCGAGCCGCCTTCGCCCGCCGCAGCAAACGAGGCGGCGCGGATGGTCAGCAGCTTCTTGAGATCGCTCGCCTGCACCGTTTTGACAGCATTGCCGGTATAGACGGGCCGCTCGAAGGTGTCGGGCGCGACCACCTTCATCACAGCCGTGACCTGGATCACGTCGAGCAGCGCCGCGACGCGCGCAGCACGTTCTGACCGGTGGTGGTCGAGGGCGCGACGATCGCGTCGTAGCTGCCCGCGAGCTTGACGATCAGCGCGGCAAAAGGCTCGGCCAGCGCATGGCCGTAAGCGGCATCATCGACGAGCAACACCTTCTCGACGCCTGGAAGCTTGGGGTGGCATCGGGCCGCAGCCCTGGTGCCATCACCGGCGACGAGGAGGTGGACGGGAGCGCCGAGCTGGAGGCTGCGGTCAGCGCCTTGGCGGTGGTGTTCTTGAGCGAAGCGTAGTCGTGTTCGGCGATCAGGAGCGTGGTCATCAGATCACCCCCGGCGGTCTTGACCTTGGAGACGAGTTCGGCGGCGCTCGCCACCTTGACGACCGCGAAGCGGCCGGCGGGCTCGACCGTCTTCAGCACCTTGAGGCGGGGCGAAACATCGACGCCGAGCGCCTCAGCCGTGGTCTCGTCGAGCAGCTTCTTCTTCGCCTTCATGATGTTGGGCAGCGAGGCATAGCGCACCTCGTTCAGGCGCAAATCCGTGGTGACGATCGCCGGCTGCTTCAGCAAAACCGTCTGGAGTCCGCCATCGACCGCGCGAGTGACTTCGACCGAACCGCCGCCGACCACCATCTTCGACGCAAACGTGCCCTGCGGCCAGCCGAGCAGCGCCGCCAGCATCTGGCCGATCTGGTTGGCATCGTCGTCGATCGCCTGCTTGCGGAGGATGACCAGGCCGGGGTTCTCCTGCTCCAGGCTTTCTTCAGGAGCATGGACGCGGCAAGAGGCTCGACCACGCCATCGGCCTTGACGAGGACGCCGCGGTCGGCCCCATGGCAAGGCCGGCGCGGATCGTCTCCGCCGCCTGCGCCGGGCCGATCGACAACCACAAGGCTCGCTCGCCTTGCTCGCTTCCTTCAGATCAGCGGCTCCTCCACGGCGATCTCATCGAACGGGGCCATCGACATCTTCACGTTCGCAAGCTCGACGCCTGAACCGTCCGCCTTCACGCGGATCTTCAGGTTGTAATCAACACCCGCCTGACGGGCACCAATAGCTTCATCGTTCAAAATCGTTCGTTTCAGTTTCTAGATTAGAGTCTTGCCCGAAGTCTGCCTCGGGGTCCTTCGCCTCTGCGTTGGGCGCGGAGGTTTTCTGCGGTGGCCGGTGTGCGCGCGATCTTGATCGATGAAGCGATGCCGCGGTAGTGGCCGATCCAAAGGATCATTCCTCGGGCAATGGTATGGTGGTCTAGTAAGGCCTCTCCCGCATCGAGCGCCGGGCCGCAAGGGACGCCGTGCCGACTTACCGTTTCCGATAATGGCGCGTGGTGCAATGCCAATGCTTGGTCGAGAGTTCTTTCGAGTCTCCTGCCTATTTTGCACGCGCGTTGCATTTGTGTGGAAACAAGGGTCGTCCGGCAATTTTGATGGCACCGACAATTTGCCCACAGCCGCTTGAACTGACTGTCGTTTCCTACCGCCGGAAAATGATCCCGCTACCAGTCGCGAAATTTGTAGGGCGCAACATTTAGGTGCGCATTGCCAGTGCGGCCGGGAGTTTTTTTCGGAGACACACAAGTTCGCTAGATGCAGATGAAGGTTTGAAAGAGCACAACCATCGAGAGCGGCTTCGACAAACTGACCGCGACGCTTTTCCCAGCATTCCCCCGAGAGGACCGTTATCGCTGTAATCCGATACGCGACAGTGGATCAGGCGGGGGAAATGTCCCCCTCATGTTGCTACTCACTCAAGCCCCACTTCTCCAGAGTGCCCGGCTTGTAGTTCTCGACGAGAACGTCCGCTTTCTCGATCAGCCCAACAGCGCCGCCTGGCCTTCGGGGTTCGACAAGTTCAACGCGATGCTGCGCTTGTTGCGATTGACTCCGCGATAATACGCGGCGACGCCATCCACAAAGGGCAGTCCCCAACCGCGCGTTTCATCCCCTCCGGAGGCTCCATCTTCAGAACGCCCGCGCCGTCCTCCCCAAGGATCTGGCTGCAGTAGGGTCCTCCGAGCACCCGCCAGAGGTCAACGACTCTAAGCCTAGAAAGCGAGCCCGACGGTTGCGACATGGCTTGCTTTCCTCAATAAGACCCTCGGCAGGCCGAGCACCTTCTCGGCGATGAAGCAGAGAGCACGAACTGCGGGCTGATCGGCGCGATGCGCGGATCATGACCTCGCGCAGATAGCGCTTGACGTGGAATTCCTTGGCATAGCCTAAGCCGCCATGGGTCATCACCGCCGGCTGACTGGCATCGAAGCCCGCTTCGCCCGCGAGATGATTGGCGGCGTTGGCGCTTGGACAGGAGGGCAAGGCGGCATCGTATTCCCAGGCCGCGCGCATCACCATCAGCCAGGCGGCCCCGAGCTGCATCCAGTTGCTGGCGAGCGGATGCTAGATCGCCTGGTTCTGACCGATCGGACGATTGAAGACGACGCCCTCCTTGGCATAGGCGGTGGCCCGGCGAGCGCGAGGTGTCCGAGGCCGACCGGCCCCGAGGCGATAAGCACGCGCTCGGGATTCATCCCGTGCAGAACGTACTCGAAGCCGCGCCCCTCCTCGCCGATGCGGTCCTCGATCATCATGCGCGGCCATTTTCCGGCCGCGGGGCGGGAGTCGGGCTTTTTCAAAAGGACTCCCGACCGAGACCGAGCCTACAACGAGCAAATCTCAAGCGGTGTCGCGGCACGTCGGTTCAAGAATGTGATATACTGCTTCGTAAACGGATCACGTCAATGACAGCTTACAAGATGCCCGAGCTTCCGCGAGCCTGAAGAGAGGTACGCTACGCCTACGCGTACGATTTGTCCGCTGACTCGCAGTGGTAGCTATCACCGGGCACCCTTCCCTCTTTGAGACGAAGCTAAGCGCCTTAGTCCTTCCCGCAGTCGTCCCTGAGGCATATCCTCGATATTGGTGGGCCTACAGACCTCCGATGTCGGCGGCGTCATTGGCAGATCCGAGCTTCCCCGCCTCACAACGACAGCCAGACGAGGTCAGGTTGACCGTTCGCTAATCGAAATCATGAAACCCGTAGGAATGAGCCTGGCCTGCTGAAATCACTGTTTCATCACCCTGAGGCCTTCTGGAGGCTAGCGTCAGAACAGCCCTACCGACAGTAAAGCTGAGACGCACGACTATTAGGCGAGCTCTGCGCGCTATTCTGAGGGTGCAAGCAACCCCAGTGTGGCCAAGGCAGAGCTGCACCTCACCACGCCCCCTTTGACATGCATGTCAAGCAGCTGGCGACGCAAATCGGATTGCCGCTCTTTACGCAAGGGCTGATCCGCTCGATCCCGCGCATCGATCTTGAAAGCGAGCACAAGAAGCGGCTGGAAGCGATCGGCGGTTCGGTGCCGATCCTGATCAATCCGCCGGTGGGCTGCCGTTTTGCGCCGCAGTGCCGCTTTGCCATGAACATCTACACCGAGAAGGAGCCGCTCTTGCGCGAGGTCGTACCCGGCCATCGCATGGCCTGTCATCTGGGAGACGCGTCATGAGTGAGCGCTTGCTGCGTGTCTCCAACCTGAAGAAGCATTTTCCGGTGCTGGGCGGCCTGTTGTCGCGCCATCGGCAGCGTCTATGCGATGGACGGCGTGTCGTTCTCCGTCAATCGCGGCGAGACGCTCGATCTCGTCGGCGAGTCCGGCTGCGGCAAGTCGAGCACGGGGCGCTGCGTGCTGCGCCTGGTCGAGCCGACCGACGGCGGTCATCTTCGACGGGTAGGACGTGCGCAAGCTCGGCGGCAACGATCTGCGCGCTATGCGGCGGAACATGCAGCTCGTGTTCCAGGATCCGTTCGCCTCCCTTAATCCACGCATGACGGACGGCGCGATCCTGGGCGAAGCATTTACCATCCACAATCTCGCGTCCTCCGCGAAGGAGCGTGAGGAGCGCGTGGCGGGCCTTCTGGTGAAGGTGGGGCTGGAGGCGGAGCACATGCGTCGCTACCCGCACGAATTCTCGGGCGGTCAGCGCCCGCGCATCGTGATCGCACGCGCGCTTGCGGTCGAGCCGAAGCTGATCGTCTGCGACGAGCCGGTGTCAGCGCTCGACGTCTCGATCCAGGCGCAGGTTACAACCTCATGGAAGACCTCCAGGCCGAGCTGAACCTCAGCTATCTCTTCGTCGCGCACGATCTCTCGGTGGTCGAGCACGTCTCCGACTGCGTCGCGGTGATGTATCTCGGCCGCATCGTCGAGCTAGCTGTGAGCTTTCAGGAGGTTGTCCATTCGGCCCTGACCGAGGAAGCTGAGGTTGCTGAAGCTTCCGATTCCGAGGGGAGAACCGAATGGGCACCCATAAGAATGCGCCTCTGACGCCGAAAGGTCGAGAGGCGATGGTGCGGAGCGTCATCGAAGGTGGCCTGACCCACGCCGCAGCCGCGCTGAAATTTGAGGTTTCGGCGAAGACGGTGGCCAAATGGGTCAAGCGCTTCCGCGCGGAAGGCGTGAGTGGTTTGCCGGATTGCTCCTCAAGGCCCCTTTCATCGCCAAGCCAAACCCAGCCTGCCACATGCGCCGCAGTCGAGGCTTTGCGCCGGCATCGCCACACCGGCAAGCAGATCGCGGCCGAGGTCGGGATCTCTCCGGCGACCGTCAGCCGCATCCTGCGTCGGCTCGGGCTAAACAGGCTCGCCGCGTTGGAGCCCGCCGAGCCGATCCGCCGCTATGAGCGCGAGCACCCTGGCGAGCTTATCCATCTCGATATCAAAAAACTCGGCCGGATCGGCTCGGTGGGACATCGCATCACCGGGCGGTATCCTGGCGCGATCAACCGCCACCATGGCATCGGCTGGGAGTTCGTCCATGTCTGCATCTATGATGCTTCGCGCGTCGCCTCCGTGCAGGTCATGCCCGATCAACGCAAGGAAAGTGCTGTAGCTTTCCTTGAGGCCGCCGTCGCTTATTTCACCAGGCTCGGAGTCCGTGTCGAGCGTGTGATGACCGACAATGGCTCGTGCTACCGCTCAAAGAGCTTTCGAGCAGCTTGCAAACGCCTCGGCCTTTGCCAAATCTTTACTAGGCCCTATACGCCCAAGACCAACGGCAAGGCCGAGCGCTTCATCCAAACCGCGCTTCGCGAATGGGGCTTATGCGCAGGCCTACCAGAACTCAGACCAGCGCACGGCCGAACTGCCCAACTGGCTCCATCGCTACAATTGGCACCGGCCGCATGGTAGCCTGAAGGCCAACACACCCATCAGCAGACTCGGTTTAGCCGGGAACAACCTCTTGAGGCTCCACAGCTAGCGCAGGCGAGCGACCTCTACCGCAACCCGCAGCATCCCTATCCCCAGGCGCGGCTCTCGGCCGTGCCGGTGCCCGACTCCAAATTGAAGCGCAAGCGCAACGGCATCCGTCTCAAAGGCGATGTGCCGAGCCCGATGAAGCCGCCGAAAGGTGCCACTTCCACACCCGCTGCCCGATCGCCGAAGAGCGCTGCCGCCAAAGCGCTCCCGAGCTGCGGCACGGAAGCGACGGCTATTTCGTGGCGTGTCATCTGGCGTAGCGGCGCTAGCGCCGGCGCATGCAGGCGGCCCGCAACGTCGGGACGGCACACCGGCGACAGCGGCGCTGAGAGCAGATGGATGGCTTCGGTGCCGTGCCATGAGCCGTCGCCGAAGCGAAGCGCGAGGTCGAGCCCGTCGCCTGCGATGGCGACACGGTTGCACCTCGGACTCGACGACGATCTCCGCCCACTCACTCCAGATGCGCGCTAAACTCCTTGTGCGGGTGGCACGAGTTTCGGCTTGTCCGTGCCGCCTTCCTTTTCCAGTTCGGCTTCAATGGCCGCCACGCTGGTGGCGATCACGTCAAATACGAAGGCGATCCAGCCGCGCGTTGCGCTCGGAATGCTGTCGCGCCGATTACAACGATGTACGACCACACTCGCGGTTCGGATGGAAGACGTCGTCCGAGTTCGCCTTCACCTCCAATCCGCGCCCGGGATCTGGCGCTGTGCTGTGCCGAGGGCTCCGCGCCAGCTCCCGTCGCTACCACCGCCCAACGTGGCAAATCCAGCGGCCAAGGCGAACTTAGAACTGGATAATAATTGGGGCAAGGTCACCAGGGATTATAAAGGGTAGGCAAGCAAGAAAAAACGGTCCCTATGAACAGCGACCGTCGAAATTAAAGTTCGACCAATATCTTCACACGATCATTTGATAAACAACTTCCGTGCCAGTTGGCTTAGCGGTTCGTGGCCATCTTCTGTCACAGCGAACGACTGCGTAATCGTGATGCCGTCATTCTTCAGCCAAAGACCTGACATCATATGGAAGCACATTCCTGCCTGAAGCACGGTCTTGTCGCCCTTCCGAAGGCTGACCGTTTTCTCACCAACCGCGGGCGGATAACCTAACCCAATGGAGTAACCGAGCCGCGAGTCCTTCTCAAATCCATGTTTAGCAAGTGTATTTGCAAAGGCGGCGTGAACCTGCTCGGAGGTAACCCCTGGACGAACTGCTCCCAGACCGGCATTGACGCCTTCGACAACGACGTCTGCAAGCTTTTGATACTGGGGGCTTGGCTTTCCGACTACAATAGTTCGCGCAAGGTTGACCTGGTAGCGAAGGCGATTGCCGAAGAGTTCGAGATTGACGATTGTGGAGGCGGCCAAAGGCTTGTCGGTAAAGTGCGCATGCGGCGCGAGGGCTCTCTCGCCAACACACAAATGCGGTGGAGCGCAGGAGTAAGTTCCTCCAAAGTCCGGGGTACCCTTCATCATTTGATGGTAGACCTCGGCAGCGATATCGCATTCGCGAACGCCCGGCTCGATGAAGTCGATTGCCCTTTGCATCATGGCATCGGCGATCTGTCCGGCTTGCCGCATAAGCGTGAT
Source organism: Bradyrhizobium archetypum (assembly GCF_013114835.1). Classification (GTDB taxonomy): domain Bacteria; phylum Pseudomonadota; class Alphaproteobacteria; order Rhizobiales; family Xanthobacteraceae; genus Bradyrhizobium; species Bradyrhizobium archetypum. Next base: position 18,420 of record NZ_JAAVLW010000019.1, read on the forward strand.
CTCTGCGGGACTTTTTATCAGGCGGATCCAGTTAACGAGGAGATCGGCGTCAATAAACGTGGCCTCCGGCAACGCCTCGACGAGATCCGCGTGGGCACGGGCCGAATAATAGTAACCCGCCATCTCGATACCAATTCGCGCGCTTTCGCCAACGATTTCCTTTACCACTTCAGCCACATACGCATAAGGACTCAGCGCTGAGTGGACGTAAGCATCTGGAAACGATCGAATGTTCGCATCCGCGAGATAAGTCGTCATTAACGCGGAAATTCGGTCCATTCCACGGCCGATCCAGATCGGCTCCTCGTGGTCGAGCGCTACCATGACCATTTGAGGTACGTAAAAGGAATATGCATCGTATCCAGTCAGATAATTGCCATTAGCAGGCTCCGACAGGAGGATGACGTCGATTCCTCGTTTTGACATCTCCTTTTTTACAGCCGAGACCCGCTGATCAAACTCGGCGCGCTCGAAATGAATTTCCTTTTCCATTGACCTATTCTCCAGGTGATGCCGGACAACTCTTCGTTGCTTTAGCGTATTGGCAAACCGCTCGCATGGCTTCTGCTGGTTGAAAGGGCTTCCTCGATTCTGATCCGGCACCGACTGATGAAGCGGCGATCGACCAACAGGGCTCTTGGATATATCGGAGCTTCCTTCGACCGAACTAGCGCATCGTTAGAGCTGACTTGAGGAGAGGCCTTGGCCTTCTGATTGAGGCCGCGTCTCATGCCATATCATATCTTACTCAGCTTACGGCTCTTACTCAGCTTACGGCGACCGAAGCCATGGTCATGCGACAAAGGTCAGTAATATCATAGACGGGAATCCGACTCTGGCTACGGATCGAAGCTGTGACCGACGGAAACGCCGCGCACTCAAACAAGATCGCTGCGATTTCTGGATTGGAGTGACGTAACCGTGTAATACAGGCCGCAACGTCGATTTCGATCGAGTGCACATCTATTGGAGGCGGCGGCGTCTTCAGTTCGTCGTGCCAAAATTTACCGCCTTCGATCCCGCCAACTACAATTCTGCTACGGTCGCCTGGAGATTCGAGGTCAAACAAATCCTCGCCGCAATGTCTTGAGTCATATGTCAGAACTGCGATCTTTGCTTTTGTCGGAAGTTGTCGTAGCAACAACGGCAGCAGTAGCAAATTTGACGTCACGACCGGCACGGGAACAGCTTGTGACAATGCTCTCTGGTGCCGTATCGAAAAGCCGCATGTTGAGCTTATGGCTACAGCACCTCGATCGACTAACCTATGGGCTGCAGCGACGAATGCTGGTTCTAAAGTGGCATCGCCTTTAACGACCCGCTCGACGCCAGCCCCTATCGCAACCTCTGAAATAATCGGGAATTCAAAGGTCGCCGGATTCAGTATTGAGCCAGGTGGAGGATCTGCTGCAGGAGTACCCGGAGGCAGGCCTCGGTCCAGACGGAGAATTCCTAACGTGTTCATTTTGGGGCTCTTCATACAGAAAGCGTATGCGGATTGCCGGTCGGGATTGCGTTCTTCTTGCCCATTTTTCGCCCCGACGCGACTCGTTTCGGCTGAAGCGTGCAGTTTATCGGCGCTGCCCAATATTTAGAGAACCTATAACTTACTAAGCCGCGCAGTCGATATCACCGCCGACGATAGACAGATCGAGTTCCGCACCTACGACCGCGGCTTCGCCCGGGACCAGGTCGCCCCGATCTATTGCACGTTCGCTGGCTCGACAAGGACGACCACAACCAGACCGGTGGCCAAGGAATTGGTGCGCAGTCACCGTTCATCTTTTCACGGTGATCACCGGCCTAGGCGGGACTCTCTCGACATTTTCGCTCTTCACCCCCGATCGCCTGCCTCAGCACCGGTATGTGGTAGGCCGCCCGTGTGAGGACGAGGGCATCTGCGTGATCATTCTGCTGAAGACGCCGAACCTCGGGCTACGATGCGCTCCCACATCCTGCACGTCGACGAAGACGCCGCGATGGACGTCCGGATCAACGGGGATCGAACGTCATGGTGTTCGAGAACACGGATCTCAGCTCGAACGTCTCACCGTGATGCCAGTCAACATCCTCTATGGCTGAGTCATCTATTCGTTCGAGCACGCCTTCGATTTACACCCTGCACAAGGAGCTCGCGCGGCTGCCTTTGCTCGGCGGCCGCGGCGATGAGGTGACGATCTCGATCAGCACCTTCTTCGACACTCGCCACTGCCCTGTCGCGCTAAAGCCTCTCGTTCACCACAAGTCCATCCAGGTTCTTGTCCAACGCTTCCCGAAATCCGTCGAGCTCCTGAACACTGCACGGGGTTCCGCAAGCAAGGCTTTCCTGGCGGCCAATAACATCATCAATATGGACCAAGCATGTGGGGATGTGCAAAGGCCGCAGTGGCTTCGCGATGCCGAGCCACACAGACCCATGCTCTAAGCTATTCCTGAACCTCGATCTCAAAAACTGGTCATCGGCGGTCACGGACAATCAAGCCGGAATGCTCGCCTTCGCCGACACGACGAAATCCCAGATCGCCTGGCGGCAGGTGAAACGCTTCGCATAAAGCCCTAGGCTGTTTCACGCCGCCAGACCCGCTCGCATCCTCGGTCCGTATGCCCGAGAGTTCGAGTCGTGAAGCCCTCAACCTTGTCATTCGACGTCCCGAGGCACGCCCATCTCACGACCGGCGGAGTTCGGCGCCATCACGATCTCTACCGTCGACGGTCTCTGATCCCGCCAGATGATCGCAGAAAGCCTTTGGATTTAATCGAATACGCGCAGAATTTCTGCCCCAATAGGGGGCACATCAGAGAATTTGGCTTTAAACCGCGTGATATGCTTAGTTGATGACATCGCAAACTTCACTCGCTCACGGAGTTCTGGCCCTCGAACACCGGGTTCCGCCTAGCGCCACACCGCCATCGCCAGGCTCGATGCCAATTTCGGCTAACTTCTTTCTTAACGGTCTTAGATTCCGTCGCGGGAGCCTGGGTGCAGGATGTCGCTTACAGCGATCGCAGAGCCGCCAAGCGCCACGTCGAGCGAGGCGCTGTCGCGATAAGCAAGGACAGCGGCTTTTGTGTCAGAAATCAGCCGGCTGTGAGCCGTGGCGATGTCGAGCCTGCTCCTGTTTTGGGATCGGTCCGCCAGCTACTGCCCCCACCAAGACTCTGATCTCCAACTCGACGCGTTGCATTACGGCGAAGATTTGCCCGGCGCCTCCGCACCTAACATCCAGATACGGCGGGCATCTGTTCGAATGTGCTGCGTTCCCAATCGCGCGACAATCCGTCCTGTCGGGAAGCTGTCCGTCTAGGATATCGAGGGCCTCTACCAGATGACCATACGTCTAACGTCTGATGGCGTCGTTGTTTGACTTGAGGAGTTACTATGATCGATCTTGAGATTATTCGGGATGCGCGAAAGCGCATCTCCAGTCACATCCTCTCAACGCCACTCGTCCACTCGCCGTCGCTATCACATGTTTGCGGCACTACGGTGGGCTTGAAGCTTGAGCATCATCAAACCACGGGCAGCTTCAAGTTGCGCGGTGCGACCAATGCGATCCTCCAACTCACTGAAGCCGATCGGGCACGGGGGGTGATTGCAGTCTCGACCGGCAATCATGGTCGAGCACTCTCTTATGCAGCTCGGGCGGTGGGGTCGCGCGCGACCATCTGCATGTCGCGACTGGTGCCGGAAAACAAAGTCTCGGAAATCCGGCATCTCGGCGCGGATGTACGAATCATTGGCGGCTCACAGGACGAAGCGCAGCAGGAGGTTGACCGCCTCGTGGCTAACGGACTCGTAATGGTACCGCCCTTCGATCATCCGGACATAGTCGCCGGTCAGGGGACAATCGGGCTTGAAATCGTTGAAGCGGTGCCGAATGTCGCCACCGTGATCGTGGGCCTCTCCGGCGGCGGGTTGGCGGCTGGCGTGGCAGCAGCGGTCAAGGGCATGCGGCCTTGTGCGAAGGTTGTAGGGGTTACTATGGAAAGGGGCGCGGCGATGAAGGCGAGCCTCGACGCCGGAAAGCCTGTGCAAGTGGAGGAGTTTCCAAGCCTTGCCGACGCTCTCGGCGGTGGCATCGGTTTGGACAACAAGCTGACATTTCCGATGTGTCGGGCCCTGCTTGATGACGTCGTCTTGCTAACCGATAGCGAGATCGCTGCCGGCATTCGTCATGCTTACGAGCAAGAGCGCGAAATCGTCGAAGGTGCGGGCGCTGTCGGCATCGCGGCGCTGCTCGCCCGCAAAGTGGCAGGATTGCGGGGGCCGGTAGTGCTCGTGCTCTCAGGACGCAATATCGACATCGAGCTGCATCGACGCGTGATAAATGGGGTAAAGAATCCGTTGGGCGAGATGGTCTGATGCCAATAGTAAAAATTCTGACAGAGCGCGAGCTTAGGCAAATCGTGCCGCTCGACATTGGGGCGGTACAATGCGTCGAGAATGCTTTCCATTCGCTCGCCACCAAGACCGTGGCGATGCCCCCTATCCTGCGGCTCGACGTTCCCGAACATCGGGGCGAGGTGGACGTCAAGACGGCATACGCGCCGGGCCTCGACGGCTTTGCCGTTAAGATCAGCCCTGGCTTTTTTAACAATCCGAACGTCGGTTTGCCAAGCACCGGCGGCGTCATGGTGCTGCTTTCCAGCAAAACTGGTTTAGTGCAAGCGCTGTTGCTGGACAACGGTTATTTGACCAATGTGCGAACGGCCGCCGGAGGCGCAGTTGCCGCAAAGTATCTCGCCCGAACGGACGCTTCCGTGGCTGCAGTCTTTGGTGCCGGGATTCAGGCGAGGTTGCAGCTACAGGCGCTCGCGCTGGTCCGGCCAATCCGTGAGGCCCGCATCTGGGCGCGCAATGTCTTCAAAGCGGAAGCGGTTGCGAAGGAACTCTCGGCGGAACTGGGCTTTTCCATAATCGCATGTGCGGAACCGATAAAGGCGGTGGCCGGCTCACATGTGATTGTCACAACAACTCCGGCCGATCAACCGATCCTGAGGGCGGAATGGCTGGAACCCGGACAGCACGTCACCGCGATGGGATCTGACGCCGAACACAAAAATGAGGTCGAGCCGGCCGCGATCGTCCAGGCGGATCTCTATGTCGCCGACAGTCTCACGCAGACGCGATGCCTTGGCGAACTTCACCATGCCATTGCCGAAGGCGCCGTTGCGGGCGATGCAAGCTTTCCGGAACTTGGAGAGATCATTGCCGGGTCAAAAACGGGCCGCACGAGCGAGGTGCAAATCACCATCGCCGATCTCACCGGCACCGGCATTCAGGACACCGCAATCGCCTGGCTTGCCTTCGTACGGGCGGAGGCCGCAGGAGCGGGCTCGGCACTCGAAAACTGAACAAACCGCGCGCGTCAGTCGCGCGCGGTCTCGCATAGACTCCATGACACAGACTCGCGGCCAATCGCTTAATTCTCCTCGCACAGCCAGTAAATGCGGGGCCAAGAGATCCCGCGCCCAGTCAGGCCGGGTCCTACGGCGAACTCACGCTCGACGGCGTGTGCCGAGGGCAGCGTCCTCGGCGTCGGAACGCGCCGCTTCACCGACGAATTCACTGGTTGCCGAACTGTTGCTTAAGGACGTATCTCCTTTGGCAAAGAGCGCGCAACGCACCGTGGATCAGAAGCCTATCGAAGAGACGTTGCGGGGGTCTGCGTTGGCCGCGGGATCAATATTCGCCACGTCGCTCTAAATCATTTCCTTCGGCAGGCGTTAAAGAGAACAGCGTCGGCTACATCTAGGCCGCGCACAACGAAGCAAAGTCGGAACGATGTTTAAGCCAGGCACGAGACGGCACGGTGGTCCCACTGGTTGACGAGACTTCACGTTCGACGGGTCGGGCGGAAAATCCACCACTCGCGGCAGGAAATTGGTCCTCGTCGTTTATGACTTCCATTTCAGAGGAACACCCGACCTGGAAGCCGACGGGGTCAACGTAATAAGTCTGCAGGTTGATGGCTATGCAGGTGCAGGCCGAGCGCGATGCCGTGAGCCTTGCCTTCCGCTGGACCCCGTCCGGCGCAAGTTCTATGGGCTCGCCCGGTCCGGTCCCGCGCCGATCGCTGCCGGGGCGCTCACGCGCATCGCCGAGCTCTACAAGATCCAAGGCGAGATCCGCGGCCGTTCCCTTGAGGAGCGCCGCGTCGTCCGCGGCAGCCGCCTGCTCGTCGAGGCGCTCGAACCTTGGCCGCGCGACCAGCTCGCCCTCGTCAGCCAAAACAGCAAGCTGGCGGAGGCCGTTCGCTAGGCGCTCTCGCGCTGGACGGGCCGCTGTCGCTTCCTCGACTAGGGCCGCGTTGAGATCGACTCTATCTACCATCGCCGAGCGCATCATCCGCATAGCTCGGCCCATGTGCATACCGAAATGCATGCCGCACCGGTCCTTTCGGCGGAATTGCCCAAGCCGGTGAGCACCTCTTCCATGTGTTGCCGCCCGTGGCGCGCTCGTCGTCCATCGCGATCCGCAAGCGGCCCTGCGGATCATGTCGCTTGCGCACTACGTGGCCGACGAAATCCTGTAAGCGCGGACGACGTTCCTGCGCACGGCAGTGGCGCGAGCGGCTCAACATCGTGATCGCCGGCCAGTTCCGGCCCACCAAACTTCAGGTCGCCAGCGCGATTTCGACGAGATTCACCCAATAGCCGATGCCATAAGGCAGGGCATCGTCGTTGAAATCATATGCCGGGTTGTGCACGCTAGCGGTCGGTCCATTGCCAAGAAAAATGTAGGCGCCCGGCCGAGCCTCAAGCATATAGGCAAAATCTTCCGATCCCATCCGAGGTTTGATGTTTTGGTCCACGGAGGCGGCCCCCACGAGATTACGGGCCGCCTTGATCGCGAGATTGGTCCCCTCTGTATGGTTGAAGGTGACAGGGTCGTGTCGACGGTATTTCAATTCGGCCCCCCCCCCAAATCCGCGCGCAATGCCTTGCGCGGCTGCCAGAATATGCCGTTCGGCGAAGTCCCGGAGGGCGGGCTCGTGGGTCCTGACGGTGCCAGTCATTTCAACCTGATTGGGAATAATGTTGAAAGCGTTAGCGGCTTTCAACATGGTCACGGAGATCACAAGCGATTCAATCGGGTTCGTGTTGCGCGAGACCAAAGTTTGCAGGCCGACGATGATCTGTGCCGCAATGACAACTGGATCGATGGCCTCATTCGGCCTGGCCGCATGGCCGCCCTTGCCATTCACAATGAGGTCGAACTCGTCAAGTGAGGCGAGCATCGGACCATGACGAATGCCGAACTTGCCCACCTCCATACCCGGCGAGTTGTGCATGCCAAAAACTTGGGAGATGTTGAAACGATCCATGATACCCTCCTGGACCATCCTCAAGCCGCCCAGCGCTCCTTCTTCCGCAGGTTGAAAGATCAAAGCAACGGAGCCCTTGAACTCGCGCGTACTCGCCAGATACTTTGCGGCGCCCAGCAGCATGGCGGTGTGACCGTCATGGCCGCATGCGTGCATCTTACCGGGTATTTTCGATGACCAAGGCTTGTTTGACGCTTCAACTATTGGCAAGGCGTCCATGTCCGCCCTCAACCCGATCGTGGGCCCCTCTCCGCCTTCGCCCTGGATCAACGCAACGATACCGGTTTCGGCTATCCCCGTTTCGATGTGGTTGACACCGAACGAAGCCAGCTTTTCGGTCACGAACCTGGCTGTGTTGTGCACCTGATAGTCGAGCTCAGGATTTTCGTGGAGATAGCGGCGCCACTCGGTTGCTTCGCGCTGCAGATCCTGGAAAGTTTCAATGCCATGCATGTCTGCTCTCAACTTTACGAATCACGCCCTCGGAAATGGGATGCCGATTTGAGGGATCGCTGAGACTGCCGCGGCCATTCGTCATCTCCTTTGGGCTCGGCAAACATTTAGACTTGCAACTGCTGTCGTATTGCGCGTTTTTTGGGTTGGTGCCGCAGTGTTGCTGCGTCTTGCCAGATAATGTGCGGGAAAGCAGCGAACGTCGAGCTTTGGCCATGGGCTAGGTCACGGCCGGATGGGCAGTGTGATCTACACCGAATTGGTCCACCTTGAAGTATATCTTTTGGCAGACAGCGAAGAAGCGCCAAAATCCCGAAGAGATCGTCGCTAAGCTGCGACAGGTCGATGCGCCGGTCTCCTAGGGCAATCCGTTGCCAATGCGATCTGTTCGATTATCGTGACGGTGGTTAGATATTACCTCCACAGGCGACTCTCCCGTTGCAAGTAGGCGGCGATCTGTTTTCGTGTCGATCGTAAACATCGATGGCGTTACCCGATAGGTTGGCGCGCCCAAATCTTGGGTGTGTTGACTGCGACCATTCCGTATTCGTAGCCTATCGACTACGCGTGACATTGCCCCCAAGTTAATATCCAGTCCTGAGTTCGCCCGAGCTGTTGGATTTGCCGGGTTGGGCGGTGGTAGCGACGGCAGCTGGCGCAGAGCCCTCGGCACAGCGCAGCGCCAAATCCCGGCGCGGATGGCAGTTGAAGGCGAACTGGGATGGCGTCTTCCATCCGAGCCGCGAGTCTGGTCGTGCATCGCTGTAATCGGCGCGACAGCATTCCGAGCGCAATGCGAGGCTGGATCATCGACGTGAACAGCGTCTCGTTCAACAGTTCATCCCGCAGCGGGCCGTTGATGGGGAAGACGGCCCCGCTCCCTCAGCGCCAGCGATATACTGGCGATGGACTAACCGCTAACAGGAGCAATTCACCAATGGAAGTCGCGACAATTGGATTGGACATTTCGAAGCACGTCTTTCACATCCATGCAGTTGATGGCCAAGGCCAAGTGGCTGGTCGCCAACGCCTCCGGCGAGGCGAGATCGTGTCGTTCTTCGCCTCGCTCGCACCTTGCTTAGTCGGCATTGAGGCCTGCGCGACTGCTCACCACTGGGCGCGGGAGATTCGGCAGTTCGGACATGACGTGAGATTGATCCCGCCAGCCTATGTTAAACCTTACGTACGAAGAGGAGCCAAGAATGACGCCGCTGACGCGGCCGCGATCTGCGAAGCGGTCACCCGTCCCAATATGCGGTTCGTTCCAATCAAGAGCGTCGAGAACCAGGGCTTCTTGATGCTTCATCGTGCAAGAGGCTTGTTGGTCCGCCAACGCACCATGACAGCCTGCGCCATTCGGGCTCACTTTGCTGGTTCGGAATCATTATCGGGCAAGGCCGGCAACGGGTGGAGGGTCTGGTGGACTTGTTGGATGACGAGGAACTGACGCTACCGGCCCACGCCCGCATTGCACTAGCCGTGCTTGTGAACCAACTGAAGGAATTGGACCGGCAGGTCGAGGCCATCGAGCGCGAGCTAGCTCAGATCCAGCGAGTAAATCCGATGGCGAAGTTGCTGTCCTCGATTCCCGGGATCGGTCCCATAACGGCCACGGCTCTCGCTGCGACCGTGCCGGACGCGACCATGTTCCGCTCCGGGCGGGAGTCGCGGCCTGGCTGGGCCTGACGCCTAAGCAGAATTCCACCGGCGGGAAGGATCGGCTCGGCCGGATTACGAAACAGGGCGATTCCTATCTCAGGCACTTGCTTGTCATCGGAGCACGTAACGTCGTTCGGTACCCAAAGGCACGCTCCCGGGTTGGAGGCGGCTGGATCGAAGCCCTGCTTGAACGGCGTCGGCCCATGATTGTCGCCATCGCCGTTGCCAACAAGTTGGCCCGGATCGTCTGGGCGATGATGACGACCGGGGAATTCTATCGGCCTAAGCTCGCGGCCTGACTTTCCGCGTATGTTGGCCACCTTATGGTGTGAGGGCAAATGACAGCATGATGGGCACCGGCGGAGCTGGGGATCGAGCAAGTCCGAAGAGCTTTCAGCGCAACAAGCGCGACCCGTTGATGAGGCCTCGATCCGCGATCTCCATCAGGGCCAGCGGCCATGGCATCGGTCGCACTAACAGGCCGTATACATGAACGCACCCGACCGGTATCCAAAGTGCTGCTGAAATCCCTTGCATCCGCGGGGCCGTCTATACATGAAGCTCTCGATGAAGGCGTTCTGCATGGGCTTGCCCGGCGCGATGTACTGCCAGGCGACGCGGCTCTGATCGGCCCATGTTAGGATGGCGTTGCTGGTGAGCTCGCTGCCGTTGTCGCTGAC
>NZ_JAAVLW010000020.1 GCF_013114835.1 Bradyrhizobium archetypum
GGAAAAGCCCTTCATGCCCTTTTCGATCAGGAAGGCGGTGATGCCGCGCGGACCGGCGTTGGCGTCGGTCTTGGCGTAGACCACCAGCGTGTCGGCCTCGGGCCCGTTGGTGATCCACATCTTGTTGCCGTTCAGCACGAAGCGGTCGCCCTTCTTCTCGGCGCGGGTCTTCATCGAGACCACATCGGAACCGGCGCCGGGCTCCGACATCGCCAGCGAGCCGACATGCTCGCCGGAGATCAGTTTCGGCAGGTATTTGCGCTTCTGCGCCTCGTTGCCGTTGCGGCGGATCTGGTTGACGCAGAGGTTGGAATGCGCGCCGTAGGACAGGCCGACGGAGGCGGACGCCCGCGAGATCTCCTCCAGCGCAATGCAATGCTCGAGATAGCCGAGGCCGGCGCCGCCATACTCCTCCTCCACCGTGATGCCGTGCAGCCCGAGCGCGCCGATCCTCGGCCAGAGGTCGCGCGGAAACTGGTTGCTGCGGTCGATCTCGGCGGCGCGCGGGGCGATTTCGTTTTGCGAAAATGAGTGCACGGTTTCGCGAATTGCGTCCGCAGTCTCGCCGAGATCGAAGTTGAGCATCCGATGGACGTTGGAGATCATGGTCGCCTCCCGGCGGAATTAAACGTTGTTTCAAACAGACTTAGTCTTCGAGACTGCCGTTGTCACGCGACGAAATGAGCGCAGACCCACCCGCCGTTGCTGCGGCCAAATGCACTGAACTCGCCCTTGCGCCGGGCCACGGCTCGGGATGTAATAGGGTAAAACATCACCCGTTCGGCATGCTTCGCGCGGGGAATTAGGGAGAGCAGCTCATGCAAGGAACCATCGATCTCGCCGGAGATTCCCATCTGCGGGCTGCGCGCGATCAGGCTCAGTCCATTCCGCTGGCGGATTTCGATGTCGGCAATCCCGAACTGTTCAAGACCGATACATTCTGGCCGTATTTCGACCGCCTGCGCCGGGAAGAGCCGGTGCATTACTGCAAGGAAAGCATGTTCGGGCCGTATTGGTCGGTGACCAAGTACAACGACATCATGGACATCGAAACCAATCACGCAGTGTTCTCGTCGGCGGCTTCGCTCGGCGGCATCACCATCCGCGACGTCGCGCCGGATTTGCGCCGCGAGAGTTTTATCGCGATGGACCAGCCGCGCCATTCCGCGCAGCGCAAGACGGTGGCGCCGATGTTCACGCCGACCCATCTCGACCAACTCGCGACCAACATCCGCAAGCGCTCAGCGGAATGCCTCGACAATCTGCCTGTCAACGAGGTGTTCGACTGGGTCGATCAGGTCTCGATCGAGCTCACCACGCAGATGCTTGCCGTGCTGTTCGACTTTCCCTGGGAAGAGCGCCGCAAGCTGACGCGCTGGTCCGATGTCGCGACCACGATTCCCGGTCCCGGCGGCCTTGTCGCCACCGAGGAAGAGCGGCAGGCGGAGCTTCTGGAATGCGCGACCTATTTCGCCAGGTTGTGGAAGGAGCGCATTAACCAGCCGCCGAAGAGCGACCTGTTGTCGATGATGGCGCATGGCGAAGCCACCCGCGACATGGACCCGAAGAATTTTCTCGGCAATTTGATCCTCCTGATCGTCGGCGGCAATGACACCACGCGCAACACGCTGTCCGGGAGCGTCTACGCGCTGAACAAGAATCCGGACCAGTACCGCAAACTGCGCGACAATCCCGATTTGATCGACAGTTTTGTGCCCGAGGTGATCCGCTGGCAGACGCCGCTGGCGCATATGCGTCGCACCGCGCTCGAAGACATTGAATTCCGGGGACGTCAGATCAGGAAGGGCGACAAGGTCGTGATGTGGTACGTCTCCGGCAACCGCGACGAGGACGTGATCGACCGCCCCTACGAATTCATCATCGACCGCGCTCGCCCGCGCACCCATCTTTCCTTCGGTTTCGGCATCCACCGCTGCGTCGGAATCCGGCTTGCGGAGCTGCAACTAAAGATTATCTGGGAGGAAATCCTCAAGCGGTACGATAATATTGAGGTGGTCGGCGAACCGAAGCGGGTATATTCGAGTTTCGTCAAGGGTTACGAAACCCTGCCTGTCCGCATCGCGGCCTAAAGCATGATGAAATTAGGTTTGATTGCGATCACGAAAAATGTGCGCTCCCTCTCCCGGTTACGGGGGAGGGCTGGGGTGGGGGTGTCTCCGCGGGCGACACTGCCCCGGTGGAGAGAGCCCCCACCCGGCGCTTCGCGCCGACCTCCCCCGCAAGCGGGAGAGGTGAAGCGCTCTCGCCGTTCTCGACCGAATTCCACGTCACCGGGGATGATCGAACAATGAACGTCCAGAGCGCCATCAGAGCCGACAGGAAGGAGCTTCTGCGCGCCGCGCGCGAAGAGGCCTATTCGACGCCGCTGAAGGATTTTCATCCTGGTGCGCCAAAACTCTTCCAAAACGACACGCTGTGGCCGTGGTTCGAACGGCTGCGCAAGGAAGAGCCAGTACATTACTGCGAGAACTCGCCGATCGAACCCTACTGGTCCGTGACCAGATACAACGACATCATGCATGTCGACACCAATCACGGCATCTTCTCTTCCGATTCCACCCTCGGCGGCATCTCGATCCGCGACGTGCCGCCCGGCTACGACTATCCCAGCTTCATCGCGATGGATCAGCCGCGGCACTCGGCGCAGCGCAAGACGGTGTCGCCGATGTTCACGCCGACGCATCTGGACGAGCTGGCAAAACTGATCCGCGAGCGCTCGCAAAAGGTGCTGGACAATCTGCCGCGCAACGAAACCTTCAATTTCGTCGAGCGCGTCTCGATCGAGCTGACCACGCAGATGCTGGCGACGCTGTTCGATTTCCCGTGGGAGGAGCGGCGCAAGCTGACGCGCTGGTCCGATGTCTCGACTGCGCTGCCCAAGAGCGGCGTCGTCGAATCGCCGGAGCAGCGGCGCCGCGAGATGGACGAGTGCTACGCCTGTTTCTCGAAGCTCTGGAACGAGCGCGTCAACGCGCCGCCGAAGAACGACCTGCTGTCGATGATGGCCCATAGCGACGCGACGCGGCATATGGACCCCGACAATCTGATGGGCAACATCATTCTGCTGATCGTCGGCGGCAACGACACCACGCGCAACACCATGAGCGGCTCGGTGCTGGCGCTGAACGAGCACCCGGACCAGTATCAAAAGTTACGCGACAATCCGGCGCTGATCGATTCGATGGTGCCGGAAGTGATCCGCTGGCAGACGCCGCTCGCCCATATGCGCCGCACCGCGCTGGTCGACACGGAGATCGGGGATAAGAAGATCAGGAAGGGCGACCGCGTCGTGATGTGGTACGTCTCCGGCAACCGCGACGAGGAAGGCATCGAGCGTCCCGATGAATTCATCATCGACCGCGCCCGGCCGCGCACCCATCTGTCGTTCGGTTTCGGCATCCATCGCTGCGTCGGCATGCGGCTTGCCGAGCTGCAGCTCAAGATCGTCTGGGAAGAGATGCTCAAGCGCTTCGACCGCATCGAGGTGGTTGGCGAGCCGAAGCGGGTCTATTCGTCCTTCGTGCGGGGCATCGAGCAGCTCCCGGTGCGCATTCCGGGGTGAGCTATGGGCTCAACCCGCCTTGATCTCCATATCGCGGACTCGCCGGAGGTGTTCCCCAAAGCGTGGGCGATCCTTCTGCCAAAGGCAGTGACCGGAGACGCCTAGTTGTCAGTGCTGGCAAAGGCGGTTTCGAGGAGTTCGCCAATCGGCTGCCAGGTGCGGCCGTCGAACTGAACGAGCCGCATGTGCTTGATCGGGCGGAAATTCCAGGGGCCGGTGCTGATCTTGATGCCGGGCAGCAGGATGGAGCCCTGATAATCCTTCAGCGCCGCGGCCTGCTTCATGACGTTCTCGCGCGACAGATCGTCGCCGCATTGCGTGAGCACCTGCGCCAGCGTCTCGGCGGCCGCGTAGCCGAACATCGCTGCACTTTCGTCCTTGCCGCCGGCGCGATGATAATTTTCCAGGAACGACTGCCAGTCAGCGCCGGACTGTTCATGCTTCCAGGCCGGATCGTCGGCGTCCTTCAGGTAGGCTGCGGTGGTCACACCCACCGCGTTCTCAAGACCTGCAGGTTTCAATCCGTCCGCAATCGAGGAGGCCATCTGGTTCATGATGAACACGGGACGCCAATCCAGCTTCGCGGCCAGTTGGAGGACTTTCGCGGCGTTTTCGGGCACCCCTGCGAACACGAGAATTTCGGCGCCCGATCGCTTCAGAATCGATACATGCGTATCAAGGTGTTCATCCTTTAGATCATAGGCGATACCGACCCTGATCATCCGTGCGACGTGACCGAGGCCGTCCTCCATGCCCTTGATGACCTCGCGGCCGAAATGATCGTTCTGCCAGAGGGCGACAATCCGCTTGCCCGGATAGAACGCCTGAATGTAATTGGCGTAGATGCGTCCCTCCTCCCGGAACGAGGGCTGCCAGCCCATGGTCCATGGAAACAGCGAGGGATCGCTGAGATGGTCGTCGCCGGAAGCCACAAACAGTTGGGGAATCTGTCGTTCATTGAGATATTTGCGGACCGCAAAATTGCCCGGCGTTCCGAACGAGCCAAACATCAGCAGCACGTTGTCTTCTTCGACGAGCTTGCGCGTCAGATTAAGGGCGGAAGCAGGATCGGATTTATCGTCGTGGGAAATGAAGCGCACCTTGCGGCCGTTGATGCCGCCGCGCGCGTTGAGCATCTCGAAATAGGCCGCTTCGGCCTTGCCAATCGCGCCGAATATCTCGAGGCTACCGCTGTAGGGCATGAGATTACCGATGCGGATTTCGTCATCGGAAACCCCTTCCTGGCGCACGCGCTCGGAAATTGCGGAGAGCGACACGAGCGCAACAGCGATCGCCAGCAGAGCCCGGAGGAACGTGTTCATGGCGGGAACTCGGCCCAAGACAGAGTACCTGCTTAGCTTTCGAGTCTGCCGAATTGATGGCTTGATCCAGATCAATGGCCGGTTCCGGCGGCTGCTCCGCGCCCGTGTCCCGGACGCGGCGCAGCGCCCCTTGGCGGCGCGCTGCAGAGCCGGGACCCCATACAGATACTGGATCCCGGCTCGGCGCCGCGTCCGGGACACTCGACGTGGTCTTCGCTGCGATCACAGTCCGAAGGGATAGGTATCTGGAACGCCGGCACGGCGATGTTCCGCCCCCAAGGGGGTGACCGCGTGCGTGCTATCAAACCAGACGAATCCATCGAACTGCTGAGGCAGTGATGCTTCCGTATAGTGGCTTTGCAGTTCGGTGTTCGGCCGATAGATCACGCCGATAAAGCGTTCGAGGCGCGGTTCGAGCAAGCGACGGCGAAGCGCCTCATCGCGGCGGAACTCGACCAGGCCGCGCGTCACGCCGGCATCATGAAACAGCCGCTCATAGCTGTCCGGTCGGGACGGTCGAACCTGCATCACCTCCATCTCGCCGTCCCAGTCCGACGCGGCGGCCACCGTGCCGGTGTGGGTGCTGAATCCGACCAGTGACGCTCCTTCACCGAATTTTTCCCGACAAAGCTGACCAATGTTGAGCTCTTCGCGGATCGCGCCCATGTCGGTAAAGCGCGCGTCGCCGATGTGGGAATTATGCGCCCAGACGACAGCCCTTGATTGCGGGCCGCGTGCGTCAAGGATATGGCTCAAGGTGTCGAACATATGCGTATCCCGCAGGTTCCAGGATTCGGCACCGCCGTAATACATGATCCGGTAATAGCGTTCGGCTGAGGCGATCAGTCGCGCGTTCTGTGCGGCATCCAGGAAGCCGTCCGGATCGGATTCGGCATAATCGAGCTGGCTTTTCAGGATGTCCTGGCACTGCCGAACGACCTGCTCCTCGCACTTTCGATAGCCTTCGGTCAGGACGGCACGGCCGTAGGTCGAGGGTTCGCGCTGCCACGGCGTCAAGCAGCCATAGCGTTCGCGCGCCACCGACGCCGCTTCGGGATCTATCTTGTCGAGGTAGGCAAGCACGGCAGCGATCGAGCCGCGCATGTTGTAGATATCCAAGCCGAAAAATGCAGCTCGCTCGCTTGTCGCCCGTTCCTCATTGTAGTCGCGCAGCCAGTCGACAAAGGCGGCGACGTCAGTATTGCGCCACATCCAGGTCGGGAAGCGCTCGAATGGCCTCTCGCCTGACCTTCGGTAGGCCCGGTCGCGCAAGTAATGGTCAATCGCCGCGGCATCGGGCCAGTCTGCTTCCACAGCGACGATCGTAAAGCCGTGTTTCTCGATCAGCCGGCGCGTGATCGCGGCGCGCGCCCGGTAGAACTCCGACGTACCATGACTGGCTTCGCCGAGCAGGACGACACGCGACTGCGCGAAGCGGTCGAACAGCGCGCCGAATGCGGCATCGTCGAAGGCCGGCAAAGGTTCGGCTGCAGCATGAATCATGTCTGTCAGTGATCGGAAACGCGTGCGGCCGGCGACGTGGTTGCTGGCCGACCGGGCGCCATCCTCGGCCCATCCTTGCTCGCCGATCAGCGGCACGAAGCGGACGGCGCCAAAGGCCTCTTCATCATAGTCACTTACGGTACGGCGCGTGAGCCGCAGCAGCGATTGTTCGCCATCGAAATCGCCGACCGGAATGACCAGGCGTCCGCCGATGGCCAGTTGCTGCTTGAGCGCGTGCGGCACCGTAGGGCCGCCGGCCGCGACCAGGATTGCGTCGAAGGGCGCCTCATCGGGCAGACCGCGCGTGCCATCGCCGGTATGAACAACGCAATTGCGGTATCCGAGCGCGGCAAGCCGCCGGGCGGCGATCTTGGCCAAAGCATCGTGTCGCTCGATCGTATGAACTGATGCGGCAAGCTGGGCGGCAATTGCCGCGGCATAGCCTGAACCGGTTCCGACCTCGAGCACCTTGTCGGTCGGCTGCAGTTCGGCCGCTTCGGTCATCAACGCGACAATGTAAGGCTGCGAGATGGTCTGCCCGCTTGCGATCGGCAGCGCGCCGTCCTCGTATGCGAATTCCTCGAAGCCGGATTCCACAAAGCACTCACGGGGAACCTGTCGCATCGCATCCAGCACGCGGCGATCGCGGATGCCCCGCCGCGCGAGCTGAATGTCCACCATACGGTCGCGAAGATGTGCAAGATCGGTCTCGGTCATCGCAGCGCGCCCGTCCCGAAAATAAGGTGCAAAGAACCAATCAAGACGGACAGCACCGGTTCCTCATCCAACTCGTCGAAATGCTCGAAGAACGGTACAGCTCCAATCCGACAAGCCCGCGCCTAATTGTGGCATGACAGAAGTAGCCAGATGAAAATGCCGCCCGCGCCGTTTCGGCAGCAGCGTATATCCGAGCCCCTCCTCGACGAGGCTGGTCAGCACCCGGAAGGAATCGGCTTTCAGCTTAACGTCGAGCTTGAGCTTCTTTCTTCGCCGCCCCTGCTCGATCAGAGCGCGGAGCCCGTGCGAATGACTGGGCAGCACCAGGCGCTGTTTCAACAGCAGCCGATGTCGACCTGCTTTTTCCGTTACAACCCGCTGCCGCGCGGCCGACGGCGACGATCGGATCACACCGCCTTCAAGTCATCTCAAGCACGTTGTATGCCGCTATAGCTCGACGCAAGCCCTTGAGCGTCAGTTCACCCACTGGCTCAGCGGTTGCCCTGCCATCGAGCGCCTCGTGCACTTTGCTATCTACCAAAATCTGACCGTCGCGCGCCTCCGCGCAAAGACGGGCAGCGAGATTTACCACGGTCCCGATCGCGCTGTACTCAGAGCGGCCCTCGAAACCAATAGCGCCGAGCGTCGCATATCCATATGCAATGCCGACTCCAAAACCGAGTTCGTGCCTTTCACGCCGCCACTTCTTCGATAGTTCCGATAGCCGGTTTCGCATCGCGACCGCCATCTGGACAGCTCGCTCACACGGATCTGGACAAGGAATCGGATCTCCGAAAATCACCATGATTCCGTCGCCCAGGAATCTCTCCAAGGTGCCTTCGAATTCGTGGACAAGGGCCCCTAACGCTGCATGATACTCCCGCATCACGGCCATCACCTCCTCGGGCTCGGCAATCTCGGCGAAGGCGGTGAAACCTCGCAGGTCACCGAAGACTATCACCACTTGGCTGCGGTGGCTCGCCAAGGGCTCATATGTCGAGGAAGAAAGAATCAATTCCGCTATCTGCGGCGAAAGGAACCGCTTTAAACGGCTAACCCGTTCAATCTGCACGACCTGCTCCGCAACGCGTTGCTCAAGCATTCTATTCCACGCAGCGAGTTCGACCGCTTGGGCTTCAACTCGATCATGCAATTCCTTGATACGGAGCATAGAGCGCACACGCGCAACGAGGGCTGCATGGTCGATGGGTTTGGTCAGGTATTCGTCGGCGCCCGCGTTAAGTCCGGTGACGACATCCTTTGAATCAGTTCGCGCCGTAACCATAATGATTGGAACAAATCCAAGCGTAGTGTCGCCCCTCAGTCGCCGGCAGACCTCAAAACCATCGATTTTCGGCATCATGACGTCGAGGAGGACAACGTCCGGCGCGACTTCACGCACGACTGCTAGCGCCCTCTCGCCGTTTTCAGCCTCCACGGTCTCATAACTCTCGGCGCCGAGGCGCGCCGTAAGAAGGCAGCGATTCGTTTCGTTGTCGTCCACGATCAAGATTCGGGGCGGGACATGCATTTCTGCTCCACGTCTGCACGCGCTGGAACCTACGTCAGGTATCGATTGATCGTCTCAAGTAGCTTTCTTGCGCTGTAGGGCTTTGCGACGTAGGCATCGCAGCCTGCCGCGCGTGCCTTTTCTTCGTCGCCGCCAAGCGCATAGGAGGTTACGACGATGATTGGAATATGGCGGAGATCTGACTGCGCCTTTATGCGCCGCGTCGCCTCGTATCCGTCAAGAATAGGCAGTTGAATATCCATCAGGATCAGGTCCGGACTTTGGGCTCGCGCCACCGCGAGCGCTCCTTCACCGTCGTGCGCCTCGATCATTTCGTAACCGACGCTTGCGAGCAGATCGCGCAGGATCTGCCGATTGTCCTCCTGGTCTTCGACCACCAGTACGCGCTTGCTCATGTCTGCGTCGCCTGTTGCTCAAGCCGGGCCGGCACCAGAAAGGAAAATCTCGCGCCATGACCGAGACGGGATTCGATCCAGATTTGTCCACCATGCATCTCCACAATGCGCTTTACGATGGCGAGGCCCAAGCCGGCGCCTCCCTTCGCCTTGGTGATCGAGTTATCCACCTGCTGGAACTCCTGGAAGATTCTGGCTTGGTCGGCTTCGTCGATGCCTGGTCCTGTGTCCTGAACAGAAAAGACGTAGGAATCTACCCCGGCTTCCACTTCTATCCGGACCTCTCCCCTGTCTGTGAATTTGATCGCATTACCAACGAGATTGAACAGGGCCTGAGCTAGCCTGCGTTCGTCTCCTCGCGCCGGCGGCAAGCCAGCCGGCACAGCAATTCTCAAACTCAGGTTCTTGTCCGCGGCAAGCGGCTCAACGGAGGTATGGACAACATTTACCAGTTCCTCCACCGAGTAGTCGGCCAGCGAAAGCCGAAGCTGTCCGGCTTCGATCTTGGATAGATCAAGGACATCGTTGATCAGCCCGAGCAGATGTCTGCCGTTCCGTTGGATGCGTTCGAGGGCTGATCGCATTTTTTCCGGAGGATCGCCGTATATGCCGTCGAGCAGGAGCTCCGAAAAGCCGAGTACCGCGTTCAGTGGCGTCCGCAATTCGTGACTCATGTTTGCGAGGAATTGCGATTTGTGCCGGCTGGCCTCCTCAAGACTCCGGTAGAGCTGCTGCAGCTCGTCGCAGGTCGAATTGACGTGCGCCGCAAGCTCCCCGAGTTCGTCCCGATTGGGCACCTCAATACGCTGGGCGAAATCGCCAGCCGCTATTCGATTTAAGCCATCGTGGATAATGCGGACTGGGTCGATCACCGATCGGGAGATCGCATGTCCCAAGACCAGCGTAAGCACGAAGCTTACGAGCGCGACAGCGGCGACGAGTATCTGAGATTTGACATAGGTTTGTCGGCTCGCATCTATGCCGGCCACCATGTCTGCTTCAGCCCGGTTGACCAATTGATTGGTCAGTCGTTCGAGCTTGTCCGCTAGAGGCCCGAGCTCCGCGAATTCGCTCTGTTTGGCCTCAGCCGCTCGCCCGCCGCGGATGAGATCGACGATGTGTGAAACGACGGCAATAAAGCGCGCATATTCTTCGCGCACTTGGTTGAGCAGCGCCACCTCGTCCTTTGCGACGAACGAGACACGATCAAGGTCGTACCCAAACTGATTGATCTGCCGCAGTACAACTGCCAATGTCGTTTCGTTTGGAAAGGCGAGCGCTGTGGATACGCCGTAAAGCTGCCGAAGCGTATTGTGCTGCATCTGCCGATATGCCTCGATCTTCTGCTGCAGACCAACGACCTGGTTCGCCCGCTGGTCCGCTTCGCGCAGCGAAAGGAGGCCGATTACCCCAACCGAGACCAAGAGCATCTCGATGGCGAGGAAGGCCATCAGCAATTTCGTGCGCAATGAGGGTCGTAGCTCAAAGCCGAGAAAACCGTTCTTCGTGGACGCGCCGTCTCCACTTCCTCGCGATCTTGCAGGTAGTGGACGCAGACCAAGGAACGACGTCGAATCAGCTTCCAAGTTCACGACGAACCTCGTTGAGGAACCGCCAGTCGGCTGCATCCGCGATAATTTTCACAGGGTTCGATTTCAGCATCCTCGCTTCGCGCAGACGGAGCGAGTAAAAACGGATTGTGTCTTCGGGATCATAGTTGCGCCAGCGGTTGTACGGCACGTCCGCAAGGGTCTGAACCGCATAGTCGTGGCGAGGCGTAAACCCGCCATCTACCATCCGCCGCGCAACAAGGGCTGGCGAAGTTACACACAAATCCGTCGCCCGGAGCATGGCACGAACTACACGTTTGGTCGCGACGGGATACTTTCGAACGAATTCACGATTCCCCGCCAACATGCAGCAATAATACTGCGACCATGGGCGATCCTGCGCACTGTTAACGATGACATGACCGATGTTCTGCGCACGCAGACGCTGCGGCTCCGGTGGGAATCCAAGGAACGCGTCAATCTTACCCTCAGCAAACAACTCGATCGGTTTGACCGAGGCACTCGTCACCCACTCGATATCCTTGGCGGGATCAAGTCCGACAAGCGTCGCCATCGCGCTGATAAAAACGTGCGGACTACTGCCAACCCCCTGCTGGCCGACGGTTCGCCCCTTTAGATCGGCAACGCCACGTATGCCCTCCCTGGCAAACAGCTCGAAGCAGCCGACATGAACCCCGGCCACAACAGTAATGCTCGCACCTCGATCTATCTCGAGAAGAAGCGGACCGGAGAAATGCAGGGTAAAGTCGATGTCGCCCTTCGCGATTGCTCTGGTTTGCTCCACACCGGCGTCAGATTCAACGTAAACCACGTTTGTAAACCCCTCGGCATTCAAGAGGTCGCTCACCACGTACTGCGGAGCGATACAAATGCTTGGGTTCTTCGCAAGCCGGATTGTAGAAGTCTCTGGCGGCAGATTGGACTCTTCGGCCCTCAGCCGCGCAGCGACGCTCCCAAACAGGGCCGTGGAAGCGGCGCAGGCCCCAGCCAACAGCAAGTCGCGACGATTCGTATGCATCGGGACCTCCTCGAAAACGCCGTAGGTGAATCAGCCTCCAAGTTCACGTCGCACCGCGTTGAGCAACCGCCAGTCGGCTCCATCTGCAATGAGTTTCGCAGGGCTTGATTTAATCATCCCAGCTTCGCGCAGACGGAGCGCGTAAAAGCGGATTGTGTCCTCAGGATCGTACTCGCGCCAGCGGTTGTACGGCACGTCCGCAAGAGTCTGAACCGCGTAGTCCAAGCGAGGTGCGAAACCCCTATCCACCATACGCTGCGCGACAAGGGTCGGTTCGCTCACGCACAAATCGGTGGCTCGGAGCATGGCGCGCACCACGCGCTTGGTGGCAATAGGATTTCTTCGAACGAATTCGCGATCGCCCGCCAGCATACAGCAAAAATACTGCGACCATGGGCGATCCTGCGCGCTGTTGACGATGACACGACCAATGTTCTGCGCGCGCAAACGTTGAGGTTCTGGAGGAAATCCGAGAAAGGCGTCGATCTTTCCCTCGGCGAACAACTCAATCGGCCTGACCTTCGCGCTCGTCACCCACTCGATATCTTTGGCGGGATTGAGTCCAACAAGTGTCGCCATCGCACTCAGGAATACATGCGGGGGTGACTCAAGCGATTGAATGCCGACGGTTCGACCCTTCAGGTCGGCGACGCTGCGTATGCCCCCACTGGCGAATAGCTCGAAGCAGCCCACATGAATGCCAGCCAGAATGGTAGTGCTCAAGCCTCGATCGACCTCAAGAAGAAGTGGACCAGAGAAATTCAGGTTGAAGTCGACATCGGTATTCCAGATAGCTTTGTCTTGTGCAGCGCCGCTACCGAACATGCCCCTTTCGACGTAAACGACATTTGTGAACCCCTCGGCATTCAGCAGATCGCTTACCACGTACACAGGCGCGATGCAGATGCTTGGGCTTTTCGCGAGCCGGATTGTGGTGACTTCTGGCGGCGGATCGCGCTCTTCGGCCCTGAGCCGAGTGGTAATGCTCCAAAGCAGCGCAGTGGAGGCGGCGCAGCATCCCGCCAATAGCAAGTCGCGACGATTAGTATGCATCGGGACCTCCTCGAAAAACCTTAGCGGTAGCTTCCGGGGGCCGAACGTCGGGGCCGACGTGATTTGCAGGACTAAGGGCCCCGCTGGCGATGAAGATAGCACCGCTGCGCTACGGTGGATATGGCCGAGTGGCTGACGCGTTTACGTTTACATGATGGACTGCGCTGATGTTCTCCAAGGTTCCTTCTGTCACGCGCAGTCGGCTCCGGATCATTGTGATCAAATAGAACTTTGCAGCGAAGATCGGATTTGTCTCTCGCAACGACTGGCTGGCCGTCCCCTATACAATTGCGGCATGACAGAAGTAGCCAGATGAGAATGCCGCCCCTGGCCGTTTTGCTCTAAGCCAGCTCAGGCGAGCTTGATGTCCCAGAGGCCCTCTTCGCGGCAGGCGACCAATTCGTCGCGGAGCAGCTCGCTCACGAGTGTGATGGCGGTCGAGCCGGGATGATCGATGGGAGATGCAAGGGTCAGTTCGCGCATCGGCGACGGTTTGGCGATCGTAGCCGTCTCCAGCCGGCCGCCGGCGACCTCGTGGCGTACCGAGGAAGGCGGCAGCAGCGTGTATCCGAGCCCCTCCTCGACGAGGCTGGTCAGCACCCGGAAGGAATCCGCTTCCAGCTTGACGTCGAGCTTGAGCTTCTTCTTCGCCGCCGCCTGCTCGATCAGCGCGCGGAGCCCGTGCGAATGACTGGGCAGCACCAGGCGCTGTTGCAAGAGCCAGCCGATATCGACCTGCTTCTTCCGCGACAATCCGCTGCCGCGCGGCCCCACCGCGACGATGTGGTCGCGGCCGAGGCTCTGCACGGCAAGATGCAGGTCGCTCGACGGCCCGTAGATCAGCGCCAGATCCATTTCACCGCGATGCAGCCATTCGGTCAGATGGCCACTGTAGCTTTCGACGATGCAGAGCGAGATGCCCGGATATTTGTCAACGGTGCGCCGGGCGAGCCGCGCCGAGATCACGCAGCTCACGGTCGGCACCAGCCCGAGCACTACACGGCCCGAGGGCGGTCCGCCCGCGGACTGGATCTCGTCGCGCACCTGGTCGATCTGCCGCACGATGCCGGCGGTGCGCGCCAGCAGAAGCCGCCCGGCGTCGGTCAGCACCATGCCGCGGCCGTTGCGCGTAAACAGCTCGGCCCGCAATTCATGCTCGAGCAGCTTGATCTGCCGGCTCAGCGCCGGCTGTGCCACGCGCAGCGTGTCGGACGCCTTGCTGAGGCTGCCGAGCTCGGCCACGCAACTGAAGGTCCTGAGCTGCCTGATATCCATTGCTTGCCATTCTTCGAAGGCAGGTCCATACGCTATAACAATTCAGCATAGGGGACCCGCCGCCGTTGCACAACGTTCCGCTTCCCTAAGCAATTGACATCAACCCGTATCCACGCCCAAAAAATCCGATGACCGCACAAGAACAACAGGACGAATTCCACGACATCCGCGACGCCGTCGCCAAACTCTGCGCCCAGTTCCCCGGCGAATACTGGCGCAAGCTCGACCGCCAGATGGCGTATCCGAAGGAGTTCGTCGACGCGCTGACCGAGGCCGGCTACCTCTCGGTCTTGATCCCTGAGGAATATGGCGGCTCCGGGCTGAAGCTGTCGGCGGCGGCGGCGATCCTGGAAGAGATCCAGCGCGCCGGCTGCAACGGCGGCGGCTGCCATGCCCAGATGTACACGATGGGTACCGTGCTGCGGCACGGCAGCGACGCCCAGAAGGCGAAGTATCTGCCCGGGATCGCCAGCGGCAAATTGCGGCTGCAGGCGTTCGGCGTCACCGAGCCGACCAGCGGCACCGACACCTCCTCGCTGAAGACCGTCGCGCGGCGCGACGGCGACCACTACGTCGTCAACGGCCAGAAGATCTGGACCAGCCGCGCCGAGCATTCCGACCTGATGATCCTGCTCGCGCGCACCACGCCGAAGGAACAGGCGAAAAAGCGCACGGATGGTCTGTCCGTGTTCATCGTCGACATGCGCGAGGTCAGGGGCAAGGGGCTGGAGATCCGCCCTATCAGAACGATGATGAACCACGCCACCACCGAGGTGTTCTTCACGGACATGCGCGTGCCGGCCGAGAACCTGATCGGCGAGGAAGGCAAGGGTTTTCGCTACATCCTCTCCGGCATGAACGCCGAGCGAATCCTGATCGCCGCCGAATGCATCGGCGATGCCAAATGGTTCATTGCCAAGGCAACCAGCTACGCCAAGGAGCGCGCCGTATTCGGCCGCCCGATCGGCCAGAATCAAGGCATCCAGTTCCCGATTGCCAAGGCCTACGCCGCGATGCGCGCGGCCGAACTGATGGTGAAGGAAGCCACGCGCAAATACGAGGCCGGGCTCGATTGCGGCGCGGAAGCCAATATGGCCAAGATGCTGGCGGCGGATGCGTCATGGGACGCGGCGAACGCCTGCGTGCAGACCCATGGCGGCTTCGGCTTTGCCGAGGAATACGACGTCGAGCGCAAGTTTCGCGAAACGCGACTCTATCAGGTCGCGCCGATTTCGACCAATCTGATCCTGTCCTACGTCGCCGAGCATGTGCTCGGCCTGCCCCGCTCCTACTGAGAACAGAAGATGTTGCCGTTAGAGGGATTGATCGTCGTCTCCGTCGAACAGGCGGTGGCCGCGCCATTCTGCAGCTCGCGCCTGGCGGATGCCGGCGCGCATGTCGTCAAGGTCGAGCGCCCCGAGGGCGATTTCGCCCGCGGCTATGATGCGGCCGCCAAAGGCCAGAGCAGCTATTTCGTCTGGCTCAACCGCGGCAAGCATTCGCAGGTGATCGATCTCGCGACCAAGGAAGGCCGCGCTGCACTCGAAGAGCTGATCGCCAGCACCGACGTGCTCTTGCAAAACCTCAAGCCCGGTTCGATGGACAAGCTCGGTTTCTCGCTGGAGCGCCTGAAGAAAGACTACCCGGCGCTGATCTGCTGCACCATTTCCGGCTATGGCGATAGTGGTCCCTACGCCGACCGCAAGGCCTATGATCTGCTGATCCAGGCCGAGAGCGGCCTCGCCTCAATCACCGGCGGGCCCGAGGGCCCGTCTCGCGTCGGCATTTCCGTGGTCGATATCGCGACCGGCGCCACTGCGCATGCCGCGATTCTTGAAGCACTGATCGCGCGCGGACGCACCGGCAAGGGCGCTGACATCCGCATCTCGATGTTCGACGTGATGGCCGACTGGATGGCGGTGCCGCTGCTCAATTCGGAAGCCGGCAATCCGCCGAAGCGAATGGCCCTGGCCCATCCCTCGATAGCGCCCTACGGCGTGTTCAACTCAAAGGACGGCAAGGGTATCCTGATCTCGATCCAGAGCGAGCGCGAATGGAAGAAGCTGTGCGCCGAGGTGCTGGATCAGCCCGACCTGCCGAACGATCCGCGCTTTGCCAACATGGTCGAGCGCGTGCGCAACCGCCAGCTCACCGACAAGACGGTGGCGGACAGCTTTGCCTCGGTCACGCGCGTCGAGCTGTTGAAGCGCCTCGACGAGGCCGACATCGCCTTCGCCGAGGTCAACACCATGGCCGACCTCTCGGTGCATCCGCATCTGCGCCGCATCGAGGTCGACACGCCGAACGGCAAGGTGAGCTATGCCGCGCCCGCCGCGATCTTCGTCGGCGAGGAGCGGCACTATGGCGCCGTGCCGGCGATCGGCGAACACGTTGACCTTCCCAAGGCAGCTCGCGCCCGGAGCCTCAAGTCATGACCGAAGCCGCAGCCAAACTCGACCTCGACCATCTGCGCCAATGGATCGGCAACACTACCGAAGCGACCGACATCGTCACCGCGCAGCTCGTGAAGGGTTTGCGCGCAACGCTGTTCCAGAACATCGGCGAGCCGAAGGCGGGCGATGCTGCGCCCTGGACGACGCATTGGTGCCTGGCGCAGCCGGTGTTTCCAATGTCGCAGCTCGGCCCGGACGGCCACCCGGCCCGCGGCGGCTTCCTGCCGCCGGTGCCGCTGCCGCGCCGGATGTGGGCCGGCGGCGAAATCGAATTTTTCGCGCCCTTGCGCGTCGGCGATGAATCGACGCGCACTTCGCGGATCGCAGATGTGACGGTGAAAACCGGCTCGACCGGCCAGCTCTGTTTCGTCGCGGTCGAACATACGGTGACGACGCCGCGCGGGGTGGCGATCCGCGAGCGACAGGACATCGTCTATCGCGAGATGGGCGGCGCAACCCCTGCCTCGCCGCCCAAGGCCCCTCCGCCGCCGATCGCAAAACATCGCGAAACCCATGTCAGCGATCCCGTGCTGCTGTTTCGTTACTCGGCGCTCACCTTCAATGGCCACCGCATCCATTACGACCGCGATTACGTCACCAAGGTCGAGGGCTATCCGGGCCTGATCTTCCACGGCCCGCTGCAAGCCGCGCTGCTCGTCGAATTCGCCGCAAAACTTCACGGCGACTCGGCGCCGAAGAAGTTCAGCTACCGCGGCGTGCAGCCCTTGTTCGAAGGCGGCGAATTCTCGATCAACGCGAACGAGACTCACGCCGGCATGGAACTGTGGATTGCAAATGCGGAAAGGCAGCCGACGATGAAGGGCATGGCGGTGTGGTGAGGTGCGCACCGTCATTCCGGGCTGGTGCGCTAGCACTAGACCCGGAATCTCGAACTTCCGGGTTCGATGCTTCGCATCGCCCCGGAATGACGGAGTAAGCAGTTAGCTCTGGGAGTCCCAATGTCGTCCCGCAGACCAGCCAAACCCGCCACCGTCTCACTCACCGTCAAGGACGCCACTTTCAGCCTGCTCCGCGCCTTCGGCATCAAGCGCGTGTTCGGCAATCCCGGCTCGACCGAACTGCCGTTCCTGAGCGACTGGCCCGACGACATCGACTATGTGCTCGGCCTGCAGGAGGCTTCCGTCGTCGGCATGGCCGACGGCTATGCGCAGGCGACCCGCAACGCCGGCTTCGTCAACCTGCATTCCGGCGCCGGCGTCGGCAATGCGCTCGGCAACATCTACACCGCCCACCGCAACCAGACCCCGCTGGTCATCACCGCCGGCCAGCAGGCGCGCTCGATCCTGCCGCTGCAGGCGTTTCTCTATGCCGAGCGCGCCTCGGAATTTCCGCGGCCCTATGTCAAATACAGCGTCGAGCCGGCGCGGCCCGAGGACGTACCGGCCGCGATCGCGCGCGCCTATTACGTCGCGATGCAGCCGCCCTGCGGGCCGACCTTCGTCTCGATCCCGATCGACGACTGGACGCGCCCGACTCAGCCGGTCGAAGCCCGCCAGGTCAGCCGCGAACTCGGTCCCGATCCGACAGCGATGAACGCGCTGGCCGCAGCGCTCGCGGCGAGCAAGCGCCCCGCCTTCGTCGTCGGCCCCGCGGTCGACCGCGCTGAAGCCGTCGAGCTGATGGTGAAGGTGGCAGAGAAGGCGAAGGCCGCCGTCTGGGTCAGCCCGTTTTCGGCGCGCTGCTCTTTCCCGGAACGGCATCCGCAATTCGCGGGCTTCCTGCATGCCTCGCCGGGCCAGCTATCGGACGCGCTACGCGATCATGACCTCGTGGTCGTCATCGGCGCGCCGGTGTTCACCTTCCATGTCGAGGGCCACGCCTCAATCTTCGACGGCACCACCACGATCTTCCAGATCACCGACGACGCCGACGCAGCCGCCGTCACCCCGTCGGGCGCCAGCATCGTCGCCACCATGAAGCCGGCGCTTTCGATGCTGCTCGAGCTCTTGCCCGAGACGTCGCGCGCGATGCCGGCGGGCCGTGTGCTGCCGCCGGCGCCGGCGGCGGCCGACCCGCTGCCGGTCGAATTCCTGCTGCATCAGCTCTCGCAAGCCATGCCGGACGATGCGGTGCTGGTGGAGGAAGCCCCTTCGCACCGCCCGGCGATGCAAAAGTTCATGCCGATGCGCGGCCAGGACAGTTTTTACACCATGGCGAGCGGCGGCCTCGGCTACAGCCTGCCCGCCGCAGTCGGCATGGCGCTGGGGCGGCCGGCGAGGCGCATCGTCTGCCTGATCGGCGACGGCTCGGCGATGTATTCGATCCAGGCGCTGTGGACAGCGGCCCAGCGCAGGCTGCCGCTGACGGTGGTCGTCATCAACAATTCAGGCTACGGCGCGATGCGTTCGTTCAGTCAGGTGATGCAGGTGCGCAACGTGCCGGGGCTCGAATTGCCCGGCATCGATTTCGTCAAGCTTGCCGAAGGCATGGGCTGCCACGCCGTGCGGGTGACGAAATCATCCGAGCTCGCCGGCGCGCTCAGCCGCGGCCTTTCGCATGATGGCACCAGCCTGATCGAGGTGATGGTGGATTCCGCCGTGCCGCTGCTCTACGCGCAGAAGGGGTGAGGCGTCGCTGAGTTCCCTCTCCTGCTTGGCGGGGGCTCATGAGACCTCATTTGACTCAAACGCTCGACAATTCGCCCGCGAGTTCCATACGCGGCATTTACTTGACGTTGTTCTACGTTCGCACGAGAATTCGGCATGGGGCAACCATGGAGTGAACGCCATGAAACAGCCAAGCCTCAGAAAAGCTGCCCTCGCGGTCTCCGTCTTCACATGCGCGACCATGCTCTCGTTTGACTGGAGCGAACAAAGGGGCGCTTCGCTATCTATCGAGCGCGCGCAGGCGCAGGTGGGTGATCCACTGACCCCGGAGCCGGGCGTTACCCGGCGACAGGCGCGGCGGGCCGCGGCCGGCGCGGCTGCCGTGGGCGCCGGTGCTGCTGCAGCCGGAGCGAGTGCCGCCTACTACGGCAGCGGTCCCTACGCCTACTACGGCGGCAACGGCCCCTACGCCTATTACGGCGGTGGCAGTCTCTACGGCTATTACGGCGGCCCGGGCGTATGGAGCCAGGACTACGCGACGCGCAACGGCATAATCTGCCAGCCCGGCACAATGGTCCGCCTGGACGATGGCCGGATGCACAGGTGCCAGTAATAGAGGAGTAATGTGAACTTCGCTCCTCCGTCATTGCGAGGAGCGAAGCGACGAAGCAATCCATGCTTTCCTCACGCGGAGAGATGGATTGCTTCGCTTCGCTCGCAATGACGGGGGAGAAGTCCGTGCGTCCCTCACCTCACTTCCCGTAAGCTTCCCGCATCTTCGCCTGGATCTTGGCCATGCCGGCGATCCAGCGGTCGTAATTCTCGGTCTTCTTGCGCATGTAGCCGAGCACCTGCGGATGCGGCAGGATCACGAAGGTTTCCGCTTCCAGCCCCTTCAGCACATCCTGCGCCACCTGCTCTGGCGAAAGGTCGCCATCGCCGGATTGCGGGCCCTTCGGGATCGAGCGCAGCATGTTGGTGTCGACGCCTTGCGGGCACAGGATCGAAACCCTGATGTTGTCGGCCCTGTGCGAGATCGCGAGATTTTCGGCAAAGCCGACCGCGGCGTGCTTGGTGGTCGAATAGGCCGGGCTGCCGACCTGCGACAACAGGCCCGCCGCCGAGATCGTGTTGAGGAAATAGCCGCCGCCGCGCGCCTTCATGCGCGGAATCAAATGGCGCGCGGCATAGACATGGGCCATCACATGAACGGCCCAGCTTCGCTGCCACGGCTCGTCCGAGTTTCCGCCGGCATTCACCGACAGTGGATCGAAACCGCCGCCGATGCCGGCATTGGAGCAAAACAGCTCGATCGGGCCGAATTGGTGCTCGGTCTCCTCGATGACGTGATGGATGTCCTTTTCCTTACCGACGTCGCATTTGAAGGCCGCCCCACCGATTGGAGTGGCGACGGCTCGCGCTCCATCGGGATCAATATCGGCGACCACCACCTTGGCGGCGCCTTCGCGGTGGAAGGCCTCGCACATCGCCTTCCCGATGCCGTTGGCGCCGCCGGTGACAACCACGACTTTGCCCGTCACCTGCATGGCCGCTTCTCCCCGTTTATGACGATCCTATGTCAGGATCATCATATCGAGAATAGCCGTATAGTGGCAGGCGGCGCCGAGCAAGACGAAGCCATGCCAGATCGCGTTCTGGAAGCGCAGGCGCTGCCAGGCATGGAAGATCACGCCGCAACTATAGAGCACGCCGCCCGCCAGCAAAAAGCCGAGCGCCAGCGGCGGCACCGCTTTCACCACGGCGTCGTAAAGCGTGACGCCGCTCCAGCCCAAGGCGAGATAGAGCCCGACGGCCAACCGATCGTATCGCCCCGGCAGCGCCAGCTTCAGCACCACGCCGGCGATCGCAACGCACCACACGCCGATCAACAGCGCGATCGCGAGATGGCTCTCCCGGAGTTCCACAATGAACGGGGTATAGGTGGCGGCGATCAGGAGATAGATCGCCGAATGATCGAAGCGGCGCAGCACCCATTTGGCGCGCGACACCGGCCAGAGATTATAGATCGCCGACAACGTCAGCATCGCGAGCAGGCCTGCGACGTAGACCGACAC
>NZ_JAAVLW010000003.1 GCF_013114835.1 Bradyrhizobium archetypum
TTGCGACGCGCACCGGGGCAATCGCGGCGGGAGCGGCCGGGATCGATCCCAAGTTCGTCGTGATGCACCAGATGTGGCTGGGCGGCGGCTTCGGCCGGCGGTTGGACGCCGACATGATGGTGCCTGCGGTGCAGGCGGCGAAGGCCGTCGGCAAGCCGGTCAAGGTGATCTATTCGCGCGAAAACGACATGACCATGGACTATTCGCGTCCGCTGACCTTCCAGAAGGTGAAGGCGGGCCTGGATGGTGACGGCAAGCTGATCGCGCTCAACCACGACGTGGTCTCGGCCTGGCCGACCGCGCGCTGGGGAATCCCCGATTTCCTGACGCCATCGGTCGACAAGAAGGGGCCGCTCGACTCGTTCACCGTGAACGGGGCAGACTTCTTCTATTCCGTGCCCAATCACAATGTCCGCGCGATCAAGAACGAGCTGGCGCACACCGCCACGCCGTCCGGGCAGTTGCGCTCGGTGGCGCCGGGCTGGACGTTCTGGGCGGTCGAAAGCATGATCGACGAGATTGCGCACGCGACCGGCCAGGATCCCGCGCAGTACCGCATCGCGCTACTGGATGGCAAAGGCAAGAACGACGGCGGCGCGCAACGGCTGCGCAACACCTTGCTGGCGGCGATGGGCATGGCCGGCTACGGCACCACCAAGGTGCCGAAGGGCGAGGGCATGGGCATCGCCTGCGTCTCGTCGCAGGAACGGGCAACCGCAAGCTGGACCGCCTGCGTGGCTCATGTCGCGGTCGCTCCATCCGGCGAAGTCAAGGTCAAGAAATTGACCGTGGCTACCGACGTCGGCATGCAGGTGCATCCCGACAACATCCGCGCCCAGGTCGAGGGCGCGGCGCTGTGGGGCCTTTCGCTCGCCATGTATGAGAAGGCGACGCTGAAGGATGGCGGTATCGAACAGACCAATTTCGATACCTATACACCGTTGCGGATGAGCCAGACGCCGGAGGTCGCCGTCAACGTTATCGCCAACGGCGACAAGCCGACCGGCGTCGGCGAGCCGGCGGTGACCGTCGTCGCGCCTGCGATCGGCAACGCCATCTTCAACGCCTGCGGCGCGCGCATCCGCTCGTTGCCGATCACGGCGGAAGCGGTGAAGGCCGGCATGAAGGCGTAAGGTAAGCGTGATTGGTTGATGACAAACAATCCGCCGGGGGCGATGCCTCCGGCGGATTTTTTCTATGCCACCGTCGTCATGCCCCGCGCGCGCGGGCCATCCAGTACGCAGCGGCGGTGCCGTTTCCACGCCCGTCACGGCGTACTGGATCATCCGCTGGAGCCTGTCATCGGGCTCGCGTTCGCGCGACCCGGTGGCGGATGATGACGACCGCGGGATGCCGCGAGTGCGGCGCATCACGAACGAGGTCACTAAAATTTTAGCATTTATAGTAGCTCGCATTCACGATGCCTCTTAAGCCCCGGGGAACTCCTTATCCGCTAGCCTCGGTTGCACGTCATCACCGCTAGGGGTCCGGGGTTTCATGACATCGGCAGCCAACAAGACTTCGACCAAGCGCCGGCTGTTGCTGGCTTCGGATCGGAGCGATCAGAGCAGCGAGCTCGCCAGCATTCTGCGGTCCGTCGGTCAGGTCGACACCATCGCGACATCAGACATCCCCGACGCCCCGGAACGCGATCTCGCGGGCATCGTGGTCGACATCAATTTGCGTTCCGCCGAGAGCGTGCAGTTGGTGCGCAACAAGCTGCGGGCCGAGGCCTATCGCGAGATGCCGCGCCTGTTCGTGCTCGCGGACGCGCTTCATCACGGCTCGATGCAGGCTTGGGCGCTCGGTGCCACCGATACCATTGCGCGGCCGTTCGACGCACAGGGAATTCTGCAGCGGATCCGCGCCGCGTTTCCGGACAGCGATGGATATGACGACACCGATCGCGGCAAGGCCCTCAACAGGGGCGTCGAGGCGGCGCATGCCGTGATGGTCAAGATCTTCGAAAAGCTCCCGGCCGGCGTCCCCCTGAAATTCAGCGACATCGTCGAGGCCGAGAGCAAGATTCTCAAGGCAATCAAGCATTCGTCCTTGCGCGAATGGTTGACCACGGTCGGCTGCCATCACACCGGCAGCTACCGCCATTGTCTCTTTGTCACCGGCTTTGCAGTGGCGTATGCGCAGCACCTTGGCATGCGCGAGGACGACCAGCGCCGTCTTGCCCGCGCCGCCCTTCTGCACGACGTCGGCAAGGCGTTCATTCCGGTGGCGATCCTGGACAAGCCGGGCCCGCTGACGCTGGAAGAGATGGAAGAGATGCGCCAGCATCCGCGCCGCGGCTATGACGCGCTGTTCGTGCAAGGCGGTTTCCCGCCCGAAATGCTCGACGTGGTGCTGCACCATCATGAGTATCTCGACGGCACCGGCTATCCCAACGGCCTGAGCGGCAAGCAGATCAGCGACATCGTGCGGCTGACCACGATCGTGGATATCTATGCGGCGCTGGTCGAGAAGCGCGCCTACCGGCTGCAGTTCACGCATGCCAAGGCGTTCGGCATGATGGAAGAAATGGGCGACAAGCTCGACCAGCATCTGCTGCACGCCTTCCGCCCGGTGGCGTTCGGGTATTATTGATTTTCCTTCTCCGTCGTTCCGGAGCAATGCGCAGCGTTGAACCCGGAACCTCGAGATTCTCAGGTGCCAGTTCGAGGTGAATTGAAGGGATTGCGTAGGCTGGGCAAAAGGAGCGTCAGCGACGTGCCCACCGTTCCTTGCGCCGTTGTTGCCGCGGGAGGGTAGGCACGCTTCGCTTTGCCCACTCTATGATTGCGTGCTCAGCCTTCCAGCATCTTCCTCAACTCTGCTTTCGCCACCTTCTCCAGCGTCGAGCGCGGCATGTCGTCGACGAAGTGAATCTCGCGCGGCACCTTGAAGTCGGCGAGGCTGTTGCGGCAGGCGGCCATCACGGCGTCATGCAGATCGGGCGGCGCATCCTTGACGCCGGCCTGCGGAATGATGAACACCACCGGCACCTCATCCAGCATCGGATGCTTCTTCGCCACCACGGCGGCCTCGCGCACGCCCGGTACCACCGCGATCACCTGTTCGATCTCGGAGGCTGCGACATTCTCGCCGCCCACCTTGAGCATGTCCTTGGTGCGATCGCCGAATTTGATAAAGCCGTTCTCCAGCAGCGTGACGCGGTCGCCGGTGATGAAATAGCCGTGCTCGTCAAAACTTTCGCGCGTGGCCTTTTCATTGTGCAGATATTCGGCAAACAGCGACAGGCCGGGAATGCCCTTGATCAGGAGATTGCCGGTGCCGCCGACTTCAGTCGGCCCGCCGTCGTCCTCGACGATGCGGATCTGGTATTCCGGCGCGGCGCGGCCGACCGACATTGGGGTGTTGGGCTGGTCGACCTCGCCGACGATGCCGTGGGTGATGGTCTCGGTCATGCCCCACCAGCCGATGATCTTGACGCCGAAGGCGGCAAACGGCGGTGGCTCGGATACCGCGGTGCCCCACAGCCGGAATTTGTGGCTCTTCGGAATCTCGTGCTCCAGCAGCGCCTTCATGCAGAACGGAATCGTCGAGGTCCAGGTGCAGTTGTGTTCCAGAGCGACGCTCCAGAAGCGGCTGGCGGAAAAGCGCGGCTGGATCACGCAGGACGCGCCGACCCACAGCGCCGCCAGCATTGAATAGGCCAGCGCATTGGTATGGAACAGCGGCAGATAGGTCTGGTGCACGTCGCCCGCGTGCAGGTCTTCATGCACGGCGTTGATCTTGGCGCCCCACAGCGCATTGGCGTGCGTCCACAACACCGCCTTCGGACGCGACGTCGTGCCTGAGGTGTATTGCACGCTGCACGGCGCGAACGGGTCAGTCGCCCGCCGCGGCCGATCGGCACCGTCGGCGAAGAGCTGCTCGAAACGGTCGCCGCGCGATACGCTTTGCGCAGGCGCGCTGCCGGCGTCATGCGAGATCACGGCGATCCAGCGCAAGTCCCGGCAATTGGCCGAGATCAGTTCGGCATAAGCGGGCTGGGTGATGGCGGCCACCGCGCCGCAATGGCCGGCGAAATACTCCATCTCGGCTGCCGCCGAGCGGGTGTTGGTGGTGACCGCGATGGCGCCGAGTTCGACGCAGGCAAACCAGGCGAGCATCGCCTCGATGCAATTGTCGAGATGGATCAGCACGTAGTCGCCGGGCTTCACGCCCCGCTTAACGAGACCGGCAGAAAGGGCACCGACGCGCTCGTGAAATTCGCCATAGGACCATCTTTGCGCGGGACCCTCGAACGGCGCCCAGATCAGGAATGGATGATTGCGGCGGCTCTCGGCGCGCATCCGCAGCAGCCAGGGCACGTCGAGGCCCGCGAACGGTCCGACAATGCCCGGCGCTGGCTGTGAAAACGACATGATTCCTCCCATGCGGCCTTTACGGCGGCCTTGGATTTGCTTGGGAGTAGTTCTGCCATCGGATGGCGCCCGGGGCAAATCGGGAATTGCGGGGTTCTCTCCCCGTCATTGCGAGTGAAGCGAAGCAATCCATAGCTCCCACGGGGACAGTGTGGATTGCTTCGTCGCTTCGCTCCTCGCAATGACTGGGAGGGGGTGCCTTACTTCACATCACCCTCATACGACGAAATCTAAATCAGGCTCCCATCCGGATCCCGGCAATAGACCGAGCGCAGCGTGCCGCGGGCGCCTTGCCTCGCCACCGGGCCTTCCTCGATCGCAACGCCGTTGGCCTTCAGATGCGCCACGACCTCGTCCGGCGTGCTCGACGTCAGGAAACACAAATCGTCGCTGCCGGCGGTTTCGTGGTCGGCCGTGAACCACTCGACCTTGTCGGCGTCGCGTGGCCGCACGTTGATCTTCTGGTTACCAAACACCAGCGAGGTCCGCGGCGTTTTGCCCGGGCCTGGATCGAATACCTTGACCTCCATGCCGAGGATCTTGCGGTACCACTCGGCGGAACGCGCCACGTCGGACACGTTGATGACGAGGTGGTCGAGAGCGTTAACCCTGACGGACATGCCTTATCCTTTCGTCGCGGTCGGAGACGTTGCGCCGCACTGGCCGCATCTGACTTTGTTTGTTACAACGCGGCCCGCGTTCGGTTCAATAGAACCGAGCCCTAATAGAAACGGACCGGGCCTGAACCCGGCCTCCAAGGAGAAGCTTTATGATTTCACGTCGCACCGCGATTTGTCTGGCCGTCATCGGCCTTTCCACGGCCGCTTCGATCGGCAGCGTTTCGGCGGCGGATTATCCGACCCGGCCGGTGAAATGGGTCGTCGGATATCCGCCGGGTGGCGCGACCGACATCATTGCGCGCCTGATCGGCCAGCGGCTTTCCGAGCGGCTCGGCCAGCAATTCGTGATCGAAAACAAGCCGGGCGCCGGCAACAATATCGCCACTGAATCGGTGATCAATGCCGAGCCTGACGGCTATACGCTGCTGCTGGTCAATCCCGCCAACTACATCAATGCCACGCTCTACGCCAATCTGAAGTTCAACCTGGTGCGCGATCTTGCGCCGGTTGCGGCGTTCAACCGCGTGCCGAACGTGATGACCGTAAACAAGGACGTGCCAGCCAAGACGGTCGCCGAGTTCATCGCCTATGTGAAGGCCAATCCCGGCAAGGTGAACCTGGCGTCATCCGGCAATGGCACCTCCGTGCATCTGTCGGGCGAGATGTTCATGGCGATGACGGGCGCCAAGATGCAGCACGTGCCCTATCGCGGCGCGGCGCCTGCAATCACCGATCTGCTCGGCGGCCAGGTCCAGGTGATCTTCGACAACATGCCTTCCATCCTCCAGCATGTGCGCGCGGGCTCGGTGCGGGCGCTAGCGGTCACCAGCGCGGCGAAATCGCCGCTGCTGCCTGACGTGCCGACCCTTGCCGAAACCGTTCCGGGTTACGAGGCGAGCGCGCTGTTCGGCATGGGAGCCCCGAAGAATACGCCCAAGGAAGTCATTGCCAAGCTGAACAAGGAGATCAACGAGATCCTCGCCGAACCGGCGATCAAGGCCAAGCTGGTCGATCTCGGCGGTGAACCGCTGATCGGCACGCCGGAGGCGTTCGGTGCGATGATCGTGGCCGAGACCGAGAAGTGGAAGAAAGTGATCGAGGAAGCCAAGGTCGAGAAGGTGCAGTGATCTACCTCACGGAACCTCGGCGCGGCCGCCGTGTTTTATGGCAAAGGCGACGCGGCTTTTGCGTTACGTGAAGGAGACAAAATGATGCGCAATGCAATGTTAGCACTATTGGCGCTGTCGGCGGCGACAGTCGCTACTGCCGCCGGCAGCTCGCCGGCGGCGGCCTACGATTATCCCTACTGCCTGCAGGGTCGCGGCATCGGCATTCCCGGTGATTGCTCCTATGCCTCCTATGAGCAGTGCCTGGCAGCGGCCTCCGGTCGGGCGCTCTACTGTAATATCAATCCGCGCGTAGCCTTCGGACAACAGCAGCGGATGCGCATTTATCGGGATTATTGATCGAGCCCGGGAGTTTCTTTCTTTTCCCCGGATGGCCGGACTGATCCGGCCGTCCGGACTTCCGTCGTCAGAGCTCTCAAACAGGTGATGCAAACGCCGGCTTGACGGCGTTTTGTTTGCCTCTATACTAAACCACATGGTTAAGTATCACGAAGATGCCCTCGATCGCACCTTTGCCGCGCTGTCCGATCCGACCAGGCGCGCGCTGCTGGCGCGGCTGGAGAATCGCGAAAGCCTGTCGGTCAGCGAACTGGCGCAGCCGTTTTCGATGTCGCTGCCGGCTGTCATGAAGCATCTCGACGTGCTGTCGGACGCCGGCCTGATAGCGCGAGAAAAGACCGGCCGCACGGTGTCGTGCCGGTTGACCGCCCAGCCGATGGAGCAGGCGATGGATTGGCTCAATCGCTACCGGCGCTTCTGGTCCGACGCGCTCGACCGCCTTGCCGCTTTTGTGGAGGAAGACCCATGGCCACCCAGTCAAGCCTTGCCAAGCACGACGCTATCAGCGATGCCGATCTCGCCGCGCGCCCAAGCCTCACGCTCACGCGCCGGTTCAGCGCAGCGCCGGAAAAAGTCTACGCCGCGTGGGCCGACCCGGAAAAGCTAGTGCAATGGTTCGGCCCTGCCTCGGTTGAGGAGGGCTCGGTGAAGGCCGACATCGACCTGCGCGTCGGCGGCCGCTACCGCATCAGCTTCCGCGCCGACGGCAGTTACAACGAGGTCGGCGGCATCTATCGCGAGGTCGTGCCGAACCGGCGGCTAGTGTTTAGTTGGGCATGGCATTCCACGCCTGAGCGGGAATCGCTGGTGACCATTTCGATCAAGCCGGAAGGCAGCGGTTCGCTGCTGGTCTTCCATCACGCGCAGTTTGTCGATGAAAAAGCGCGCGACAATCACCAGCGCGGCTGGACCGAATTCCTTGGCAAGCTTGAAAGCTACCTGGCCTGAACAAAGGAGCCGCCCATGCAACTGCATCCCGTCGCGTCCCGCGAGGAATGGATCGCAGCCCGCAAGGCCCACCTTGCGCGTGAGAAGGAGTACACCAGGATGCGCGAGCGTCTCAGTGAAGAGCGCCGCGCGCTACCGTGGGTCAGGGTGGAGAAGAACTATTTGTTCGACCGGCCCGGCGGCAAGGTGTCGCTCGGCGAGCTGTTCAACGGGCGCAGCCAGCTCGTCGTGCAGCATTTGATGTTCGCGCCGGATTGGAACGAGGCCTGCAAGAGCTGCTCGTTCTGGGCCGACGGGTTCGAGCGCATGATCCCGCATCTGGCCGCTCGCGACACCACGATGGTCGCGATCTCGCGCGCGCCGCTGCAAAAACTCGCCGCGTTCAAGCAGCGGATGGGCTGGACTTTTGACTGGCTGTCGTCCGGCGGCAACGAATTCAACTACGATTTTGGAGTTTCGTTCACGCCCGAGCAGCTCAAGTCAGGCGGCACGCTTTACAATTTCGGAACCACGCCATTTGGCGGCGAAGAAGCGCCAGGGATCAGCGTGTTCTATCGCGACGAGACAGGGAATATCTTCCACACCTATTCCTGCTACGCGCGCGGCCTCGACATGATGAACGCCGCCTATCATTATCTCGACCTGACCCCGCTCGGGCGTCAAGAGGAAGGCCTGCCCTATCCGATGGACTGGGTGCGGCTACGTGACCAATACCAGCCCGCGCCAGTTCAGGCATCCTGTTGTCATAGCTGAAAGCGCCTGATCGTCATTGCGAGGAGCGCAAGCGACGAAGCAATCCATCTTCCTTGGCGGCCCGATGGATTGCTTCGCTTCGCTCGCAATGACGACGACAATGACACGAGGAATCCGCATGCCCTACGTCGATGGCTTTATCGTCGCCGTGCCGAAGAAAAATCTTGAGGCCTATGCCCGCCTGTCAAAAAAAGCCGGCAAGGTCTGGCGCGAACATGGTGCGCTCGACTATCGCGAATGGGTCGCCGACGACGTCAAGGTCGGCAAGTTCACGTCGTTTCCACGTGCCGTGAAGCTCAAGCCGGGCGAAACCGTCGTGTTCGCCTGGATCACCTACAAGTCGCGCGCCCAGCGCGACAAGATCAACGCCAAGGTGATGGCTGATCCCAGGCTCAGCGAGATGATGGATCCGAAATCGAAGCCGCCGTTCGACGGCAAGCGGATGATCTATGGCGGGTTCGAAAGCCTCGTGAAGGTGTAGCCGCAAGGGCGTCTCCGGACGTCCGTGTGGGGGCGCTGATTGTCGCCGGCACCGCTTCAAGGACCGAAGGCGCAGACCGTCCACATATGTCGGCCGTCAGCTCCGCCGGGTCTGCGCCTCCAGGCCGCGGCTGTAGCGCGACATCGCGAAGCAGAACAGGAAGTAGATCAGCGCCACGAACAGGTAGACTTCAACGCTGAACGGCTGCCAGGCGGGATCGATGATCGATGTCTTTGCCGTCGTCAGCAGGTCGAAGATGCCGATGATCAGCACCAGGCTGGTATCCTTGAAGAACGCGATGAAGGTGTTCACCAGCGGCGGAATCACGTGGCGGATCGCCTGCGGCAGGATGATCAGGCCGTTCTTCTTCCAGTAGGAGAGCCCGAGCGCGTCGGCTGCGTCGTGCTGCCCCCTAGGCACCGCCTGCAGCCCGCCGCGGATGACTTCGGCAAGATAGGCGCCGGCAAACAGCACGAATGCAATCTGCGCCCGCAGCAGCTTGTCGATATTGACGCCTTCGGGCATGAACAGCGGAAACATGACGCTCGCCATGAATAGCAGGCTGATCAGGGGAACGCCGCGGATCAATTCGACATAGAGCACGCAGAGCGAGCGGATCGCAGGAAGTTTGGAGCGGCGGCCCAGCGCCACAACGATCCCGAGCGGGAAGCCGAAGGCGAGCCCGAACGTCGCCAGGATCAGCGTCACCGGCAGTCCGCCCCAGCGGTCCTGCGACACGTAGGTCAACCCGAAGGTACCGCCCCACATCAGAACGCCGATCAGCGCCAGCGCGGCGGCCCAGATCAGCAGCAGTTCCTTGCGCCACCAGCTCCGCCGGGTCGACACAAAGAACAGCGCGATGAATGTCAAGCACACCAGCGCGGGCCGCCATTGCTCATTGAACGGATAGGTGCCGAACAGGATGAAGCGGTATTTTTCAGGGATCACGGCCCAGCAGGCGCCGAGCCCGCGGACCGAGCGGCATGCGCCGGTCTGGTCGCCGGGGACGGACCAGACCGCATTCCAGTAACCCCATTGCACCAGGCTGATCAGCGCCTTGCCGAGCAGCACGACGAGGATCACGGTGATGAGCGAGGATGTGACCGAGGCGAACAGGTTGGCGCGCAACCAGCGGATGACGGCGCCGCCCGGCGTCTTGCGGGATCGTGCGCCGCCGAACGGCAGCGGATTTTGCGGCGCCTCGGAGATCGACGTCATCGGTCAGCGCTCCACCAGCGCGATGCGCGCATTGTACCAGTTCATCAACAGGCTGATGCCGAGGCTGATCGACAGGAACACCATCATGATCAGCGCGATGGCTTCGATGGCCTGGCCGGTCTGGTTCAGCGTGGTGTTGGCGATCGAGACGACGTCCTGGTAGCCGACCGCAACGGCCAGCGAGGAATTCTTGGTGAGGTTCAGGTACTGGCTGGTCATCGGCGGAATGATCACACGCAGCGCCTGCGGCAGCACGATACGCTGAAGCACGAAGCTGCGGCGCAGGCCGAGCGCGCTGGCCGCATCCCATTGTCCGCGGGGCACGGCCTGGATGCCGCTGCGTACGATCTCGGCGATGAAGGCCGAGGTGTAGGTGACGAGCGCGATCAGCAGCGCGAAATATTCCGGCGCCAGCGTCAGCCCGCCGACGAAATTGAAGCCGCGCAATTCCGGCATCGTGATGGTCCAGGATGCACCGAGACCAAACGACACCAGCGCCGGCAATCCAGCGATGAGCGCCAGCGCGTAGGGCCAGAGATGGCGCACTTTGCCGTCGGCCTCTTGCCGCGCCATCAGGTGCCGTCGCAGCACGAACAGCGCGATCAGTCCGCCGATCAGAGCCGCGATAACCCAGAGATTTGCCTCCGTGATCGGAATCGCGGGCAGCACCAGCCCTCTGTTCGAAAGAAAGATGCCTTCGATCGGCTTCCACGCGGCCCGCGCCGCCGGGAGGCCCTGCATCAGCACGTACCAGAACAGGAGCTGCAGCAGGAGCGGAATGTCGCGCAGCAGTTCGACGTAGACGGCGGCGAGCCGCGACAACAGCCAGTTCGACGACAGCCGCGCGATGCCGACCAGCGTGCCGAGCCCGGTCGCCAGCACAATGCCGATCACGGCGACGCGCAGCGTATTGACGATGCCGACGATGAAGGCGCGAACGTAAGGATCCCTCGGGCTGTAGGCGAGCCAGGTGTCCGTGATCGGCATTCCGGCCTCGCGGCCGAGAAAAGCGAAACCGGTCGAAATCCGCCGTGCCGACAGATTGTGCAGGGCGTTCGACCACAGGAATGCGATGATCGCGACCGCGATCCCGACCACCACGACCTGCCAGAGAAGTCCGACGATCTGCTGGCGACTGAGCGAGAAGCGCAATTGCCTGCGGCGGCGGAGTTCGGACCCGGATGTCGTCACAGCGCAAGGATCCTTCTGCCAACAGCGATCTTCGGCCATGCGCCGGAGGGCGCGTTTCATATGTTGCATCAAAACACAAAATATGCAACATTTGTTTCATGGCGCAACCGCAACCGAAATCCTCGCCGCTTAACGAATTGTGCAGCGCGTTGCCAACGCTTCCGGCGCGGCTGCAGCAGGTTGGGCGCTTCGTCGCCGCCAATGATTACGATGCCACCACGCGTTCGATGCGCGATCTGGCCGCCGAGGCCGGCGCCGATCCCGCCGCTTTCACGCGTCTGGCGAAGGCGCTCGGCTATTCCGGATGGGACGAGTTGCGCGCCGCGTTGACCGAGGCGCGCCGGCCGGCGCAGGCGCAGCCCTTCTCAGCCCGCACCCGCGGCGGCCGCAAGGGTCCTCATGCCGAAACCTCGCTGGTTGCCGACAAGTTGGAGGCTGAGGCGGCGGGCCTTGCGCGCATTTCCACCGGCTCGGTGGCCGACGCAGCCAAGGCCCTGCATGCCGCGCGACGAATTTGGATCGCCGGCTTTCGAAGCTGCCGCAGCGTGGCCGAATTGCTCAATTATCAGCTCCGACTGTTCCGTTCCGATGAGGTGCAGCTGGTCGGCGGCTCCGGTCCGGAAGATCTCGACCTTGGGGCGTTTCAGCGCGGCGATGCGGTCGTAGTCATCGGCTTTGCGCCCTATTCCAGGGCCAGCGTGCTGTCGGCGCGGGCCGCTCACGATTCCGGCGCCACGCTGGTTGCGATTGCCGATGCGATCGCCGCGCCGATGGCGGAGGGCGCCGATCATTTGCTGCTCTACGAAGCCGCCGCATCGCCCGGATTTTTCCCGAGCCTGACCGGAGCCATCGCCATCGCGCAGTCGCTGGCGGCGGTCACCTTCGTGCTCGGCGGTGCCAGGGCAAAGCGCCGGCTTGAAGAGACCGAGGGCCGGCTCGCTGCGATGTCGCAATATGTTGCCGAGAAAGGTTGACCGTGATGAGAGCCAGCAAGAGCCGGGTGCTGCATCGAAGCCTGCGCGAAACCCCTCCCAAGGCGATCGGCGGCGAAGGCGTCTGGCTGATCGCCGAGGACGGCCGGCGGATCCTCGATGCGTCCGGCGGCGCTGCCGTCTCCTGCCTCGGCCACCAGCATCCGCGCGTACTCGAGGCGATGTCACGCCAGGCTTCCAAGCTCGCTTATGCCCATACCGCCTTCTTCTCGTCGGAGCCGGCCGAGGCGCTGGCGGACAAGCTCGTTGGCCATGAGCCCGGCGGGCTTGCTTACGCGTATCTGGTCAGCGGTGGCTCGGAAGCGGTCGAGGCCGGCATCAAGCTGGCGCGGCAATATTTCATCGAGATCGGCCAGCCGCAGCGCCGGCACTTCATCGCGCGCCGCCAGAGCTATCACGGCAATACGCTCGGAGCGCTGGCGGCCGGCGGCAACGCCTGGCGCCGCGAGCCTTACGCCCCGCTACTGTCATCCGCCTTCAGCCATGTGACGCCGGCCTTCGCCTATCACGAAAAACGCGACGGCGAATCCGAGACAGATTTCGTCAGCCGTCTGGCGGCCGAACTCGAGGAGGAATTCCAGCGCCTCGGCCCGGAGAACGTGGCGGCGTTCATCGCCGAGCCGGTCGTGGGTGCGACCGCCGGCTGCGTGCCGGCGCCGGAAGGATATTTCCGCGCCGTCCGCGAGATCTGCGACAGCTACGGCGCGCTCGTCATTTTCGACGAAGTAATGTGCGGCATGGGCCGCACCGGCACGTTGCATGCCTGGGAGCAGGAAGGCATCGCGCCTGACATCCAGGCGATCGCCAAGGGGCTTGGCGGTGGCTATCAGCCGATCGGCGCCATGCTTGCGAGCGGGCGCATCGTCGATGCCGTCCGCGACGGCTCGGGCGCGTTCCAGCACGGCCATACCTATCTGGCCCATCCGATGGCCTGCGCTGCGGCGCTCGAGGTGCAGCGCGTGATCGACGCTGAGCAATTGCTCGACCGGGTCAAGAAGCTCGGCAGTCAGCTCGAGCGGCGGCTGACCGAGCGCTTCGGCAATCACCGGCATATCGGCGATATCAGGGGCCGCGGTCTGTTCCAGGCTATCGAGCTCGTCGCCGATCGTCCCACCCGCGCGCCGTTCGATCCCGCGCTGAAGCTGCATCAACGCGTCAAGGCGATCGCCTTCGAAGGCGGCCTTGGCTGCTATCCCGCGGGCGGGACCGTCGACGGCCGCAGCGGCGATCATGTCCTGCTCGCGCCGCCCTATATCGCGACGTCGGACAATATCGACATGATCGTCGATCGCCTGGGCCAGGCGGTCGACAGCGCCTTGAAAAGTGTAGGTCATTAG
Organism: Bradyrhizobium archetypum; assembly: GCF_013114835.1. GTDB lineage: Bacteria > Pseudomonadota > Alphaproteobacteria > Rhizobiales > Xanthobacteraceae > Bradyrhizobium > Bradyrhizobium archetypum. The sequence continues at coordinate 13,386 of NZ_JAAVLW010000003.1, forward strand.
CAGGAGGGCAGTATGAAGTGGATCGTCATCGCTACAGGCTTACTCGCCGCGTCGGGCTGGATGGCAGAAGCCGCGACGCTGGATACCGTCAAGCAGCGCGGCATGCTGGTATGCGGCGTCAGCATCGGTTTTGCCGGTTTCTCGACACCGGACTCGCAAGGCAACTACAAGGGCCTCGACGTCGACTATTGCCGCGCGCTGGCGGCCGGCGTGCTCGGCGATCCCAAGAAAGTGCGATACGTCGCGCTCACGGCGCAGAACCGCTTCACCGCCCTGCAATCGGGCGAAATCGACGTACTCTACCGCAATTCGACCCAGACCTATCTGCGCGGCACAACGCTCGGGCTGCGGCAGGGCCCGGTCAATTTCTATGATGGCCAGGGATTCGTCGTGCGCGCTGATGCCGGCGTGAAGAGCCTCAAGGACCTGAACGGTGCCACCGTCTGCGTCGCGCAGGGCACGACCCACGAGGTCACGCTCGGCGATTACGGCCGCGCCAATGGCATCGATTGGAAGCCATTGGTGTTCGACCGCACCGACACGATGTACCAGACATTCTTCGGCGGCCGCTGCGATGCCATGACCCAGGATGCCTCGGCCCTGGCCGGCGCGGTCACGACGGCGGCCTCGAATCCCGCCGACTACACCGTGTTGCCGCAGACGATCAGCAAGGAGCCGCTCGGCCCGTTCACCCGCAATGGCGACGAGGCGTGGACCGACATCATCGCCTGGCTGCACTATGGCCTGATCGAGGCTGAAGAACTCGGCGTCACCGCTGCCAATGCCGACGAGATGGCGAAGTCCTCCAGCGTGCCGGCGATCCAGCGGCTGCTCGGCACGTCAGGCGAGCTCGGATCGCGGCTTGGCCTCGACAACAACTGGATGCTGCAGGCGATCAAGGCGAGTGGTAATTACGGCGAAATCTTTGAGCGCAACGTCGGTAAGTCGAGCCCGTTGAAGCTCGATCGCGGCCTTAACGCGACCTGGAACAAGGGCGGCCTGATGTATGCGCTGCCGTTCAAGTAGTGAGACGTGCGGCGCGGCAGGTTGACACACCTCGCGCGGTAGGCAGAGGGACCCGCATGCGCATAGCCCTGATCCACGCCCTGAAACACTCGATTGTGCCGATCGAGGCCTCGTTCGCGAGGCATTGGCCGGACGTGCGCCTGATGAATCTGCTCGACGACAGCCTCTCGGCCGATCTGGCGCGCGAGGGCGGGCTGACCGAGGCGATGACCGAACGCTTCCTGCGGCTTGGGCGTTATGCGGCAGGCACCGGATCGGATGCGATCCTGTTCACCTGCTCGGCGTTCGGCCCCTGCATCGAAGCGGTCGCGCGTGCGCACGCGCCGATGCCGGTGCTCAAGCCGAACGAGGCGATGATCGAGCAGGCCGCCGCGCGGGGTAAGAAGATCGGGTTGCTGTCGACGTTTCCGCCGACGCTCGCTTCCATGCCGCGGGAATTTCCGCCGTCGATCGAGCTGGTGCCGAAACTGGCGGACGGCGCGCTGGGCGCGCTCGATCGCGGCGACCGCGCGACCCATGATCGCCTGGTCGTGGAAGCATCCAAGGACCTGCGCGACTGCGACCTGATCGCGCTCGCCCAGTACAGCCTGGCACCGGCCGCGGCTGGGGTCGCTGAGGCAACCGGGCGGCCGGTCCTCACCACGCCCGACAGCGCGGTGCTGAAGCTGAAGAAGATGCTGGGTGCCGGGCCGGACTAGCTAGGCTTCTTTCGCCTTAGCCGGCTTCTTCGAAGGCTTCTTCGCCGCCGCAGCCGCCGCTTCTTCGGCCGCGTTCCGGATCGCCCGCGCGTAGCTGTCGGCGGTGTTTTGCGCCGAATTCTGCAGCCGCCTGGCCGCGGCCGTGCCGAGCTCCATCGTGCTCCTGGCGATCAGCCGGAATTGGTTCCGGGTGTCCTTGTCCTTGGACTTGGCGGCGCGGGCCATGATCTGGTCGCGCCGTTTCTTGACGGCGGCCATCAGGGCCTTGTTCTGCGTCTTTGCGATTTGCCGGATGACGACGTCGAGATCGGCTTCAGCCATGATAGGTCACTCTTAGCGCACCATGCCGTTCCGCATGGTGCGGGGAATCATTGGCGCGTCGCGTTTGAAGGATAGGCGCCATTGTGTCGCCGCGGCGCCGTCATTTCAAGCGCCGATTCTCGCATCGTACGCCGCCGACTATTCGCGCAACCCGATAACAGTAGATTAACGGTGTATTGGTAGAAATCCTCAACCAACAGGAAGGGAAGCGGCATGCGTAACCTCACCGTCTATCAGCGTTTTGCGATGATCATTGCGGCGCTGACGATCGTGCTATTTGCCGTTTCCGCCCTGCAGATCCTGGTGCTGCGCGATTCAGTACTGGAGGAGCGCCGGACCACGGTCCGGGATCTGGTCGAGGCCGCGACAAAGATTCTCGCCCACTATGAAGGTGAGGCCAAGGCCGGCCGGATCGGGCCGGACCAGGCGCGCCAGATGGCCTTTGCCTCGATCAGCGCCATGCGCTGGGGCGAATATTCCGACTATATCGGCGTCTACGGCACCGGAAGCGCCGACGCCGGTGTCACCTATGTGCATGCCAATCCGAAATACATCAACGTCAACCGCTGGGACTTCAAGGACAAGAGCGGCAAGCTGTTGATCCAGGACATCGTGCGGACCGCGCGCGCCGGCGGCGGTTTTGTCGAATACCTGGCGCCCCGGTCGGCCGGTGGCGCCGAGCTGCGCAAGATCTCCTATGTCGGGTCCTTCGGTTCGGGCGACAAGCTTCTGGCGCTTCAGGCGGGCGCCTATGTCGACGATATCGACGCCGTGGTGTTTCGCCGGATGATCTGGGCCGGCATCGCCGGCCTCGCGGGCCTGGCCCTCGCGGCATTCGTTGCGTTCTGGCTCGGCCGCGGCCTGGTCGGCCCGCTCAACCGAACCTGCGCGGCGATGGACGAACTGGCCAAGGGCAATCTTGCGGCCGAGATTCCGTTCGTCGACCGGACCAACGAGATCGGCCGGATCGCGCGCAGCCTTCAGGTCTTCAGGGATCACCTGGTCGAGACGACGCAGCTTCGCACCGAGCAGGAAGCGATGAAGGCGCGCTCCACCGAGGAGCGGCAAGCGGTTCTGTCCCGCATCGCCGACGAATTCGAGCGCAGCATCGGTGGCGTGATCCGGGGCACGGCCACCGCCGCCGACGAGCTGCAGAATTCCGCTTCATCGATGTCCACGATCGCGGTTGGGACGACGGATCAAAGCGCCAAGGTGGCGGCCGCCGCCGAACAGACCGCATCGAACGTTCAGACCGTTGCGGCGTCGGCTGAGGAGTTGTCGTCCTCGATCCAGGAAATTGCCCGGCAGGTCACCCAGTCATCGTCGATTGCCCAGAGCGCGGTCGGGCAGGCCAACCGGACCGAGGCCATGGTCGGACGCCTGGTCGAGGCTTCGCAAAAGATCGGCGAGGTCATGGCGCTGATCCAAACCATCGCGGGACAGACGAACCTGTTGGCCTTGAACGCAACCATCGAGGCGGCGCGGGCCGGCGAGGCCGGCCGGGGCTTCGCCGTCGTCGCCAACGAGGTCAAGGCGCTGTCGTCGCAAACCGCCAAGGCGACCGACGAAATCACCAGCCAGATCCAGGAAATTCGCGAGGCGACCGGCTCGACCGTCGCGGCAGTCCGCGAGATCGGCACCACGATCGGGCAGATGAACGAAATCACCGGTTCGATCGCCGCCGCGGTCGAGGAGCAGGGCGCCGCGACCAAGGAAATTGCCCGCAGCGTTCAGCAGGCGGCGCAGGGCGCGCAAGAGGTCATGCAAAACATCGCGGGCGTTCGCGAAGCCTCGAGCCAGGTCGACGCTTCCGCAACCCTCGTCCTGAATGCCGCCGCCCAGCTCACCTCGCAATCCGAGCAGCTCGAGACCGAGACTGGAAAATTCCTCGGCAACATCCGCGCGGCCTGATTTAAGCTTCCTGGCCATAGCCGGGCATAGCCGAGCGGAAGCGACGCCGTCCTTCGACGGCTATGCCCCGCCATGACGGACAATGGCGGCCCGCGATTAATTCAACCGTGCGCCGATCCCCGTGAGCACGCGGTAATCCGGCTTCGACTGAACTCCGTTGTGCTGGTTGATAACAGGCACACCGAAGGACACGAAGCCCGAGAAGCGATCGACGCCGACGCGCACGCCGGGCGAGAGATAGACGGTGGTGCCGCCCGAATTCGGATCGGCAATGCCGGCGATGCGCTGCTTGTCGTGCCATTCACCATTGAGCTCGAGAACGAGGTCGAGCGTATAGGGCGTTTTCTTCATGTCGCTGTGGTCGTGATTGGCATGATAGAGACAATGCTCCTGCAACTGGTTGCGCGGCTGCATGCAGTATTCGTGCAGCTCCACCTCTTTCGCGGAGCCGGTGGGGCCGACCAGGCGGTATGACACCGCGGTGCCGAACAGGAAGCGATCGCCGAGATTGGTGTTCTGCGTGCCGGTGCTGATCAGGTAATAGAGGCCGCTCACGTCGAACGACCAGCGGCCCGTGCGCTTGGTGAAGGCGGCGCCGAACAGGCCGTCCCACGAGCCCGAGCCCGGCTGAAACTCGGCCTGGAAAAGCTGGCCGGCGGCGTCGCGCTGGCTGGTGCTGCCGGTCGGCGTCTTGAAACCGAACAGCACGGCAGCCGACGTGCCGGTCTGCGCGTTGTTGTGGAAGCGATATTGCCCGAGCATGGTCACGTCGCCGAAACCAGCCGAGTTGCCGCGGCGGTTGATGCCATCGGGGCTCATCAGGCTCGTCATGTCGCTCGGATTCATCATGCCCATATGGCCGCCGCTCAGCATGTCCTCTGCTGGCTCACGGATGTCGGAACGGCGGACGCCGGCCGCGCGAACCGCGAGGGTCAGATCGTTGGTGATGCCGTAGGCGACCGAAAGCGAGACGCTGTCGATTGAACGGAGCGAATGCGCGTGCGTGCCGCGGTTCGCGGCAGCGAGCAGGTCGGCATCGCTGAGCTGGCCCAGCCGGATGAATTCGTAGCGGATCGAGGCGGCAATCAGCCCCTCGGAAAGCGTGTCGGCGGAGATGGTGTTGATAGGGCCGCCACTGCCGGTATTGCCGCCGCCGCCGGGATGATGCGCTTCGGCGGGAGCCGCGAGAAAGAGCATCACGGATGAAAAGAAACCGGCCGCGGGCCGTCTAAGATACGCACACACTTACGCCCCCTGTACTCACTGTGTGGTGATTAGCCATCACAATCGGGCGCGAGATTGACTGGATCGTGCGAGAAGCGCGGCTTGCGCGCGACGGAAGCGAAGCGGAAAAACGAAACCGCCGTCGCGAGCGCGGCATCTGTGCGGCTGTCGCGTGTCGGGCGAACGGCGAAACAAGCGCAGCGCGCTTGCGCGGTTGTACGACCGATTTTGTTCGCGTCGCGACCAGTTGCCGCAATGAGGTCCGGCAGCGGTCGTATTCGCGTCCGATTGTTTCTCTACATGCCGTTCTGTCCAGCGTAAGCATGAGTACCGGAGCGGACAGCATGACAACCATATTTAGAACCTTCGTCGTATCTATTGCAGCGGCCGCCTTTGCCGCGACGGGCGCCGCGGCGCACGAATACAAGGTCGGCGCACTCGATATCGGTCATCCCTGGTCGCGCCCGACCCCGAAGGAGGCCAACATCGCCGGCGGCTATCTCACCATCACCAACAAGGGAAAGACTGCGGATCGCCTGATCGGCGGCACGTCGCCGGTTGCGAGCCAGATCGAGGTGCACGAGATCGTTGATGTCGACGGCATGGCCAAAACGCGCCCGCTCGCCAACGGCATCGAAATCAAGCCCGGCAAGATCGTGGAGCTCAAGCCCGGCGCGCTTCGCATCGTGCTGCTCGGCCTCAAGGAACCGCTGCAGGTTGGCCAGAAGATCAAGGGCACGCTGGTGTTCGAAAAGGCCGGACCCGTCGACATCATCTACAACGTCGAGGAAAATCCGGGAGCCGCGGTCAGCGGTATCGCCCACAAGCACCATTAGAGCGATTGCACTTCCTCGCCGGCGAGGAGCTGACTGGAAGGGGATTCAACCGGCGCGCCGCCGCCAGCGGCGGCCGCTCTTCGCATTCGTCATTTTTCATTGGGGACGGTAATCGGTGTCCATCTCGAGCCAAACGTCGCTCGTTACCCCTGGCAAGCCACAACCATCGCCGCGAGCAAGGTCAGTCGCCTTGCAGTCCGTCGCCGCGGTCCTGTCGGCATCGCTTCTCGGAATTGGATTGGCTTACTGTGCCTGCACGTTGCTGATTACTGCCGTCGCACATGACAGGAGCAGCTCATCCGTTCTCTCGACGGGTGGTCGTGCGCTGGATGTCATCTGTTCAAGCCGCGCTTCTTCAGCTCTGCCGCGGACAACGCGTGCGGATGAATGACGCGGTGGCGTTCGCGACATTTTGAGTTCCGGCCGCGGGCCGCCTCCGTCCGATGAGTGGCCGCCGTCAACCGTCCGGAAACCACGCGCACGCTCTCCCAACCGCGCTAACCAATCGAAAATCGTTCTGCCGCAAGTTCGTCGTCGGGAAAAGAAATGGGGAGATCCAGACATGAACGGCCTGGCCATCATGGAAAACGTGCGCCGATACCGCACCGTCGCATCCTTGTACCGTCAAACCGCGGCCTTCCGGCCGCTGCGTAGCGATTCCCTTTTGGCGCAAGCCAGGGAATGGGAGTACCGCGCCGTCGCCGAACTGGAAGCCTATTTTGGGGCTTTCTGCCAGGCGGCTTCCGGCAACGCGCCGTCGCACACCGCTGGCTGCGCCATGAACTGACGGCGAGTGCTCCGGAAGCGGCAGCGCTCTGAATTAACGAAATTGCGGGCGGCGCGGGTAAGATCTACCTTCGCCGTTTCCAGATGAGCAACTCGAATCGATCAAGCGAGCTTGGTTAACAAAGATTTGTCAGCTCGCGGACACGATTAATCCTACTCTCAAATCCTTCGCAAGATAGACGCAGTGGTCGTCGGCAAAGACACGGCCATTCGCAATTGCAACCGCCAATCTGCCGCGCCTGACTTGGCGCATGCTAACCTCGTACCGCACGCGCCTTGTGTCCGGCGTGACGCCGCCTCGCAAACTGACTGCGCCAACGCCGACCGCGCGTCCTTTGCCCGGCGAGCCCGACCAGCCCGGCCAGTAGCCGATGACACACATGGCGTCGAGACGGAGGCAGCGCGGCATGACCGGATCACCGGCAAAGTAGCAGTCGAAGAATCAAAGGCTCGGCGTGATATCGAGCTCGCCGACGACATGCCCTTGCCGAATTCGCCGCCGTCCACGCTGATCCGACGATACGGTCCATCATCAGCATGGGCGGCGCCGGCGACTGCGCATTGCCCGGGCCAAAATAGCCGCCGTCGCTTGATTTGAGCAGCTCTTCCCTGCTGTAGGACGACTGCGGAACGTGAAAGTCGCGGGGATCGGTCACGGCTGTATCAACTTCGATGTCTGGCGGGTAGCTGAATGGCGGGCGGTCTCGTGGCAGCCCTAGCCGCCCAGACGATCCGGCCGATAACCTGCCACGGACTACGACCTTGCGCTACGCCTCATGGGCGGCCGTCTTCCCGATTTCGCGAGCAACAGCGCGCTGCTCAAGTCGCTTTCGATGTCATGCTTGACGCGACAAACATTCCGATATTGTCGAGCGTAGCATCGGCAGCGCCGAGAATGCCGGCGCTGGAGGGAAACACATCCAGCATGCCGTCCCAAACGTGGACCTCGATGCCATCAATGCCTTCTGCATAGCGCAGCGAATCGTCGAGCAATATTTCGGCGTCGCCGACATGGACAAGTATCGGCGGCAAGTCAAAGTTCGGGGACGTCTATCGCCGCTACTGCGCGCGGGTACGGCGCTGGCTGTAGCGCTTGCCGCCAGGACATGGTGCCGGGAAGCCCATGCTCGCCGGTCCCGCTGCGCAGAACGCCATGGCATCGGCCGTCGGAAGGCGTATAATTGGGTGGTCCTTCGCGCAATTGATCGACATCACGTGGAGGTGGCCATGAAATATGTGCTGCTTGGTAACCTGAGCCCGGAGTGGGCAAGCAAGCAATCGGAGCGGATCGGCAAGGCCAAGGCAAAACTCGACAAGCTGGGCATCAAGGTCGAGTCGATCCACTACACGCAGGGCTACTACGATTTCGTCGACATCGTCGATGCCCCGAATGAGCAGGCGATGCTCGCGTTCTCCGTCTGGTACGCGACGCAAGGTCTCGGACGGGTCCAAAGCATGCCGGCCTTCGACGCCGAGAGCTTCGAAGCCGCGGTCAAAGACGCGACGGGCTAAGCGCCGCGGCGCGGCGCATGGCTTGGCTGCCGTGTCTACTTCGCTTGTGCGAGCTTGGTGCGGCATTCTCCCCCGGGGCGCGGTGGCGCTTCGCCGGACCAATAGAGGCGCGACCTCCCATCGCGAGAAGATGCGTGCGGGCTTGCGAATATTGATTCCCCGAGAAAGTCTGGCTCATCGGGCTCCCAAGTTCCACGTGCGATTTCGGCGACTCCCGCTGATCGATCATCTCGCCGCTAAGCCGCCGCCGGCAGGCTGAGACGGGCCGTGGCAGATGGAGCATAAGCAGGCGGGTGTCTGCCGCCGCGCGCTCGATTTCGACCGCTAAATGTAAGGTTGTTCACAATACCGGGTACATCCGCGTGCTAGCATCGGATGGTCGCCAACCCGCGGCGGTGCGCGCAGGGGCTGGCGCCCCGGGTTCCAGCCAGAGCTGCCGGGGGGAACGGGCGCTTGGTCCAGGAGGCGGCATGAGCTTGCGCATTGCGACGTTCAACGTTGAAAATCTGTTCACCCGCCCGCTCGCCATGGACCACGATCAGGCTCCGGGCGGACAGGCCGCGATCGACGATCATGCGGAGCTCAATCGCATCATCAGCAAGACGGTTTACGATGCGTCCGACAAGGCGCGGCTGATTGCGCTCGATGAGGTTTACGGGTTCAGCGCGCTCAATCCGCCGCAAAATTCGCTGGTGCAGTTGAACAAGGTTCGCGGCCACCTGTATTCGCGGTCGCGGGCCGGTGTCGTGACCGTGGTGGCCAACGGGCGCGCCGACTGGACAGGCTGGTTCTTCCTGCTATCGACCGACATAACCTGGGAAGCGACGTTCAACACTGGCCGCGTGATCGCCGAAGTCAACGCGGACATCCAGGTCTGCATTGAGGTCGAGAACCGGCCCACCTTGGTGCGCTTCAACGAGCAGGTGCTCGGCGCCAAATTCAGCAGGGCCTATCCGCATGTCATGGTGCTCGACGGCAATGACGAGCGCGGCATCGACGTGGGCATCATGAGCCGCTTCCCGATCCATTCGATCAGGAGCCACGTCGACGACCGCAACGGCAACGGCGAGCGCACGTTCTCGCGGGATTGTCCGGAATACCTGATCGAGCTGCCCGGCGGCGGCGAGTTGCTGGTCCTGCCAAACCATTTCAAATCCAAGCGGGGCGGCAATTCACCTTCCGTGCAGGCGCGCCGGAAGGCTCAGGCCGATCGCGCCCACGCCATTGCCAAGGACGCCCTGGCTGCGACGCCACTCGTTCTGATTGCCGGCGACCTGAACGATACGCCTAACACGCCGTTGTTTACGTCGCTCTGGCAGGACGGATTTGTCGATGTCAGCGACCATCCGTCCTATCCCACCGACCGGCCAGGCACCTTCGATACCGGGACCGCCGCCAACAAGATCGACTACCTGATTATGTCGTCCGGGTTGCGAGAAAAGCTGACTGGCACCGGCATCGAGCGCCGGGGTTCATACCATCCGCACACCTGGGTGCCCTTCGACACCGTGACGAAGCCGGCTGATGAAGCATCCGATCATCATCTGGTTTGGGGCGACTATTCGATCTAGCCGAGGGGCGGCTTGCCGACTCGATCGGGAAGGAAGTGACACGCCACGGCCGACGAAGATGGGCACTGCTGCTTCGCCGTGGCGCTATGATGCCGTGGTCTGCTGCACGATCCAATCGGTAACGTTCCGAGCATCAGCGATTTTGTGCTACGCCGTGGTGCCAGCGCATGCTTCCGCTTGGCTCACGCGACCCGGCGCCGCGTTCAGGCGGAAAAGAAAGGCTTGGATGGTCTGACGGCTGAGCTTGCAGCTCGATGACCGGTGGCGCCTAGCTTGTGGAAGCGGGCTCAAGCTCGACATGGCCAAGCAGGCATGAACGCAGGGTTTCGATCTCGGGACAATCCGCCGTGCCAAGCGGGCCGATCAGAAAACCACCCTCCAAAGGCTCGCACCTGTAACCTGGATACCGCCGCAACCTTTCGGCGATCACGACATCGACCTTACCCTCGAGCAGCTCGTCGAGACCCGCGGGCTGGCTGAGGCGAATGGCTACCTGTGGCTGCGTCTGACGGAACTGCGCCAGGCGCGTCCGCAATCCATCTACGTCGAAACCCGCATGTACCCCGATATGCAGCAGACTTGTGACGCCGTCAGGTCTGAGTTCGGCAGTGGCGTCGGCGAGGCAGCGAAACGCCTGACGTACCCGCGCCAGATAGGTTTCCCCGGCAGACGTCAGGATCACCTGCCGCGTGCGCCGCTCAAATAGTTGCACCCCTAGCCGCTCTTCCAGCAGGCGGACCTGCTGGCTGACGGCGCCGGCAGTGACGTGCAGTTCGTGGGCGGCCTGCTTGAAGCTGAGATGGCGGGCGGCGGCCTCAAAGGCGCGCAGGGCATTGAGTGGCGGCAGCAGATACGTCATGGCGACCCCGGACTATCCGATAGGGCCGCAGGGTGCATGAGTTTCGCTCGTTCTACAAAAGAGAAATCCTGCTTTGTCGCAGGTGAGGGCGGGCCGTACCTATGGCCGACTTGGACGCAAGCCTCGAGGAAGCCTGCCATCGTGCCGCCTGAAATGCCGTCGATCGAGACTTCATATTCCTGGACCCGCCTCGTCGTCTCCATCACCCTCAGCACACTGGGCTGCGTGGGCATGTGGTCTCTCGTCGTGGCGCTGCCGGCAGTGCAAGCCGATTTCAACTCGCCTCGCGCCGACGCGACGCTGCCCTACACGCTCACGACCATTGGCTTCATGATCGGCGGCATCATTGTCGGCCGACTAGCGGATCGATTCGGCATCTTGCCGCCTCTCGCTACGGGCACCATCCTGATGAGTCTCGGCTACATCCTCACTGCGTCCGCTCCGAGCCTGCCCGTCTTCGCGGTTGTCTCCGGCGTCACGATCGGCCTCGGCGGCGCAGCGAGCTTTGCGCCCTTGGTGGCCGACGCCTCGCTGTGGTTCGACAGGCACCGCGGGCTCGCCATTTCCCTGGCCACCGCCGGCAGCTCCCTTGCCGGCGTGGTCTGGCCACCAATCCTCCAACACTTCATCACTGTGGTCGGCTGGCGGCAGACCCATATCGGCATCGGCCTGTTCTGCCTGGCGACGATGCTGCCGCTCTCGCTGGTTCTGCTGCGGCGGCCCGTGTTGCACAAGGCTACGCGCGAAGCGGCGAGCACCGGCAGTACCTACCAGGCCACAGGCTTGGCTCCGGGCGTTACCCAAGGTCTGCTGGCCTTCGCCGGCCTGTGCTGCTGCGTCGCCATGTCGATGCCGCAGGTCCATCTGGTCGCCCACTGCGGCGATCTGGGATACGGCCCTGCGCGCGGCGCCGAGATGCTGGCGGTCATGCTCGGCTTTGGTGTGGCGAGCCGTCTGATCTTCGGCTGGGTGTTGAACCTTATTGGCGGGCTGCCGACCTTGCTGCTGGGCTCGGCGATGCAGGCCGTCTCACTCGCGCTTTATCTGCCGTTCAACGGGTTGGTCTCGCTCTACGTCATTTCCGCCATTTTCGGCTTGGCGCAGGGTGGCATCATCCCGAGTTATGCGGTGATCATTCGCGAGCTGTTCCCGGCGCAAGAGGCCGGTCTTCGCGTCAGCCTCGCCATCTCGGTCACTCTCGCTGGCATGGCGCTAGGCGGCTGGTTGGCCGGTGCAATCTACGACTGGACCGGTTCCTATACAGCGGCGCTGGTCAATGGCATCGCCTGGAACATCATGAACATGGCGATCGCAGCCTGGCTGCTACACCGGCGCACTCTGCAGAGGCGATTGGCGGCATGTCGACAAGAGGTGTTATCGGCTTGACGTGAAGCCTGCGCGTCAACCGGCAAGATCGTGCAGCATCGCAGGATTGGCGCACCACGGCCGATCCGGCCGGATAGTCGGCGACGGACTGCGATCTTGCGCTACGCCTCATGGTGTCTACGCGAGACCATGATGGCCGTCCGCTGACGCGTAGGCGTCCTGCATGGCAGGAATTTCATTACCGTCGTTCGCAACGCCTATGGCATATTTGCCGCGCGAGGCTATGCGTTTGAGGGAAGAGGGGCGAAGATGCAGCACGGCACGGAAGGGGCAATCCGTGGGCTCGGATACGCGGCACTCAATAGCATAACGCTGCGCGAAGGCTGGCTTCTCGCGCGAAACCGCGAGCAAGGCACCGTCGTCATCCACCTGGCGCAACTCGATGCGCCCGCGGACTTCGTAGCTCCCGGCCAACTTCGTTTGTGAGAGGATCGTCAGTGGCGCGCAAGGCCGGAAAGAAAACGCCGAACCGGGGCGGCATGGCCTTCGGGCGCAACCTGATGGTGCTGGGTGCTCTCCCGCTCGGGCTCGGAGCCTATTGTGCAATCATGGGTACGCTGACGCTCAATTGGCCGCGCGCGACCGCCGCCATCGCCAGTGCCGAAACGGTGCGGCAGACGGTCAATGCCGAGAACCGCGGCGCGGGCGGAGGACAGGAAGGCTGGAATACGTTCCGCGTGCTCTATACCTACCGCGTCGGCGAGCACGATTACGTCGCGGGCGGCGTCGAGCCTTATGACCTTGGCATGCAGAACTCGGCGAGCGCGGGTAACATGCGGGTGCTGCACCCGCCCGGCAGCCGCGCTGAGATCGTCTACGATCCGCGCAACCCCGAGATTGCCTATCTGAAGCCGGGGCCGAGTTCGGCGGCGCTGGCCTTCACCGCCATCGGGCTCATCATCTTCCTGTCCGGTTTCTGGGTGCGCCGCAAGGCGGCTGACGGCCTTGGCGCGATGAACGCGGAAGGCGCGACCGAGCGGATCGAACGCGCCCAGAAGCAAGGCACCAGGCTCCCCTGACGCGGTTCGCTCCGGCCCTTCGCATGCGTGCGGCGAAACCAAATTGGGGCCTCGGCAAGCCCAAGTGCTGCTGTCGACGACGCGATGCGGCGCTTGCGTGCCAATCAGCGACAATGCCGCGCAAAATCGTAAACTGGCGCGCCACGGTCGATCAAGATGGGCACTACTGCTTCTCCGTGGCGCTACGATAAGGCGGCCCGCCGCACGCTCCAAACGACTAGTCTGCGAGAGCATACGATGAAGCTGGACGCTAGGCGGTCCCGAACATGACCTTGCGCCCATCTGGATCAACTACAGTCAGCACGACATCGTCGACGGACCAGGGCGAAATGCCAAGCCCGTCCAGGTGGGCGCGAAACATCCTTTGATCTTCAATTTTGAAGTAAATGTGCGTCAGGTTGGAGCCTGCCAAAGGCGGATATGTGTACTTGGCGAACGCCTTGGCATCATGGATCGCAAATTGCACTCCGTTCCGCTCGAGCCGCCAGTAAATGTATTCGCCCTTCATTCCCACGGTCTCCAATGGGAGTAAGGCCACGTCTTTATAAAATCTGGCCGTTGCCTCTGGATGTTCGCTGGTCAGGAAGATCCCTCGAAATGTCGGCTCCATGTACTCTCCTGCGTACTCTCCTGTGCGGGCCCATTTCCGCAGTATAATGGCTTCAGACGCTCGACACAGCCCAGTGTGTGGAGCAACTGCCCGTAGTTGCGATGTCCGCTCGTGATGCTGGTTCGCCATAGCGTTGCTGGCCTCGAAGAACGGCGAGGCAACCGGCAGTAACTCAGTGCGGCTGTCGGCGGCTTGATGCGGCGCTTGCGCGCGGCAGGATGTGAAGTCGCAGCATCGCAAACTGGCGCACCCGACACGATTCGAACGTGTGACCTTTGCCTTCGGAGGGCAACGCTCTATCCAGCTGAGCTACGGGTGCTTCGCCGCTCCATTTAGCCGATTGGCCGGGCGGGGGCAACCGGCCGTTGCCCGGGTCGTGAGACGAAGGTGACACGACGCAGGCCGCGTTTCCGGTGCAAAATTCCGATCCGTTCCTGCCAATTGGTGGTAGTCTTGGCGCGTTGAACCATGGATGGGGACGTCCGATGTATAAGAAGGTTCTTCTCGCCTATGACGGTTCGGTCGAAGGGCGGCGCGCGTTGCGGGAGGGCGCAAAGCTCGCACAGCTCTGCCGTTCCGAGGTGTTTCTGCTCGCCGTTGTCGAAGTTTCCTCGATCATGACGCCCGAGGCCGGGCTGACGATCCCGATCGAGCTGCAGACCGAGGATTACAAGGCCATCCTGAACGAAGGCACCGAGCGGCTGAAGGCGCTGGGCTTTTCGCCGACGGCGAGGCTCGAGGTCGGCGATGCCGGGCAGAAAATCGCCGAAGTCGCCGAGGAAATCGGCGCGCATCTCGTTGTTGTCGGGCACCGCCCGCAGGGGGCGCTGGCGCGCTGGTTCGGCTCGATCGGCAGCTATCTCGTCAAGCGTCTGCGCTGCAGCGTGCTGGTGGCCCAGACCGAGATCAGCGACGCTGAGTTCGAGCGGCTGAAGCCTGCGGAAATCGCGGCCTCGGGATAGACTGCGAGCTCAATTCGCGGGAACGATGATCTTGCCGATCGGCCACAGCGCGATGCCGGCGAGCTTCAGGTGTGCCCAGGCAAAGGGAATGCCGATGATGGTCACGGCCAGCACAACGGCCGTGACGACGTGCCCGAGCGCCAGCCACCATCCCGCCAGCACCAGCCAGATGATGTTGCCGATCACCCCGAGTGGCCCGGTGCCGATATCATCCTGGCCCGTATAGAAGTCGCGCGATACGGCCCTGAAGCCGAACGGGAACAAGGTGTAGGCCGCGATATTGAATGCGGCCCGCGCCCAGGGAATTCCGACGATTGTGATCGCCATGACGATCGACGCGATCAGCCAGCCAAACGCCATCCACGCGCCGCCGAGAACGACCCAGATCACGTTGAGGATCAGTGAGACCGGCGACATGGCTGCTATCCCTATATTGACGCAATCCTGCTGAAGCTGTGGTGCGGGTGGACCCGATTGCCCCAGGCCCGGCAGACGCTAGACTGATTCCCACGACGATCAAGCAACAAGCGCGCCAAAGAATGCGTCAAGGGAGAAACGCCCATGCGTCCACTCGAATTCGGCTGGTATCTGCCCACGCATGGCGACACCACGGCGTACGGCCTGATGGAGGCGCAGATTCCTAGCTCGTCTGAACTGTGCGACCGCGTGGTGCAGGCGGCGGAACAGGCCGGTTTCGAATATCTCCTGATCCCGGTCGGCTCGGTGTGCTGGGAGGCCTGGATCACGGGCGCGTTCATGGCGGCGCGTTCGTCGTCGATCAAGCCGCTGATTGCGGCGCGGCCCGGCTATATCAACCCGGTGTTGCTGGCGAAGATGATCTCGACCTTCGACCAGATGTCGGGCGGGCGCATCTGCATCAATTTGATCGCCGGGCAGAACGAGAGCGAGGTCGAAGGCGAGGGCGTGCGTTACCCGAAGGAAGCTCGCTATGAACTGATGGAAGAGGAGGTCTCGATCCTGAAGGCGCTGTGGACCACGCGCGGGCCGGTAAATTTTGACGGAAAATTTCACAAACTGTCGGGCGCGCATATCCGGCCGCGGCCGCGCCAGCAGCCGTTCCCAAAATTCTATCTCGGCGGCGGCTCGCGCAAGGCCTGGGAATTGTCGGCGAAGCATTCCGACGTGCATCTGTTCTGGGGCGACCTGCCGGAAAAGATTGCTTCCAATATCGCCGAGATCAGGCAGATGGCGCGCGACCATAGCCGCGAAAACGACATCGGCTTCGGCATGCGGCTGCAGGTGATCTGCCGCGAGAACGAGGCGGATGCCTGGGAGGCCGCCAATCAATTGGTGCGGCACGCGACCGAGCGGCAGAAGCAGGAAATGAAGACGCTTTATAACCGCTCGGAAGCGAACCTGCGGGTGCAGCAGCTCGCCCGCGAGCATGGCGATCTCCTTCTCCCCCATTTGTGGACCGGCATCACCAAGGTCCGCCCGGGCGCCGGTATCGCCGTCGTCGGCGATCCCGCCCAGTGCGCCGAGACGCTGCAGCTTTTCATCGACGCCGGCTGCCATTCCTTCTGCCTGTCCGGCTATCTGCATGACGAGGAGGCCGAGCGCTTCGGCCGGCTGATCCGGCCTATCCTGGCCGAGAACAATCGCGGCCGGTGGGCGGCGTAGAACAGTAGCTGCGGTTATGCTGCAGTGCATCCGCTGGGGCTGTTCGACTTCGGGCATGTTGCTGCGGTGCGCTCGCGGGTCTTCATATCGCTCGCGGCGCCGTGCGCCCGGCGCTAAAGTCGGGCCGCGAATTCAACTGGGTACCGCCAAATGAATGGGTCGAGTTCGGTACTTGCGTGGAGCTCCGCCCTGGAGGACTTCGCGCTGTTTCGAACGCTCAGTTCCGAACAGCGGCTCAAGGCCCTCAACGCCATGGTCCGCCAGGATCTGGTGCGCGGCCAGATGCTGGTCGCGCAAGGCGGGCCGTCGGACTCGCTTTTCCTGGTGCTGCACGGTGCGCTGGCGGTGCGCAAGACCGGCTATCTCGAGCCGATCGCCGAGCTTCGCGCCGGCGAACTGGTCGGCGAGATCGGCTTCTTTGCCAATGTCCCGCGCACGGCTGACGTGATCGCCATCCGCGACACCAGCGTGCTGGCGTTGACGCGGCCGGCCTACCAGAAGCTCGTCGCGGAAGCCCCTGCGATCATCGAGGCGCTGCTCGCGGCGCTGGCGCAGCGCTTCGCCAGGGAGACCGCGCGCATCGCACCGTTCCGCACCTCGCCGAAGGCGCGAACGGTGGCGCTGATCGGTGGCGGCGTGGAGCCGCTGCCGGAAACTTTCAATCGCCGGATGCGCGAGGGGCTGGCCGTGACCCATGCCGAGATCGTCGACGCCGCCCGTCTGCAGGCGATGTTTCCGGGACGCGCGCTCGATTCGCATGAAGTCACGGAATGGCTCAACAAGCTCGAACACGCCGCGCCGCTGGTGATTTATCTCGGCGGCCATGAGACGTCGCCCTGGGCGCGCAAGGCGATCCGTCAGGCCGACATGGTCGTGTTCGCCTGCCGCGGCGAGGCGCCTGCCGCCGCATTGACGGAAATCGAGGCCTTTGCCTGCGAGGTGCATGCGATTTCGGCCAGGCGCCTGGTCCGCATCCATGACCGGCGCAGCGCCGCGGTATCTGGCACCGCAGCCTGGCTTGCGCGGCTGCCGGCCTTCATGCATCACCATGTCGCCCTTGAAGACCAGGTCGATATCGACAGCCTGATCCGCTTCATGTGTGGCCGGGCGGTCGGCTTCGTCGCTGCCGGCGGCGGCAGCTTCGGGACCGCCCATGTCGGCATCTACAAGGCGTTTCGCGAACGCGGCGTGATGTTCGATATTTTTGTCGGCACCAGCGTCGGCTCCGCCATGGTGGCCGGCTTTGCCAAAAATCTCGAAGCCGAACATCTCGAGCAGGGCACGCACGAGATCTTCGTTAAAAGCAGAAGCTTCCGGCGGCCGACCTGGCCGCGCTATTCCCTGCTCGATCACAAGGCGTTCGACCGCGCGCTTGCGCAACAATACGGTGCGGACTGCCGGATCGAGGATTGCTGGCGGCCGTTCGCGGCCGTTGCCACCAACCTTTCGACCCACAATCTCGAATTGATCCGCACGGGACCGCTGTGGCAGGCGGTGCGGGCGTCGAGCGCGATTCCCGGGCTGTTGCCGCCGTTCTACACGGCGGAGGGCGCGATGCTGGTCGATGGATGCCTCATCGACAATGTGCCGCTGGCGTCGATGCACCAGCTCAAGAGCGGCCCCAATCTGGTGGTGCATTTCGGCGAGCCAGCCGCCGAGATGTTCGATGTCGACTATGCGTCGCTACCGGGACGGTTTGAGCTGATCGCCGCCATGCTGACGCCGTTCCGCAAAAAGCTGTTGCCGGCGGCGCCAAGCGCGGTGAACGTCTTGTGGCGAAGCCTGGTTGCGCATCAGCGCTACGATACGCTGCCGGTCGGTCCGTTCGATACGGTGATGCGGCCGCCGCTTCCGCCCGATATCGATGTGACGGATTTCGATCGCCACACCGAAATCTTCGAAGCGTCCTATGCCTGGGCCAAAGAGGCCATCGCGGCGCTGGAGTCGGGTGGCAGTTCGGCGATCGCAGCCATACTCGACGCCGCCGCGCTGGAACGGCGTCAGGCCACCGCCGTCTCGGTCTCCACTCGCGCGCCCAGCAGCCGCCTGGCCTCAGCGGCCGGCTTGGGCGCGCTGAACAGATAGCCCTGCATCTGGGTGCAGCCGAGCTGGCGCAGCATCTCGCGTTGCTGCACGGTCTCGACGCCTTCCGCGGTCGTGGTCATGTTTCGGGCGGCCGCGATGTTCACCACCGCCTGCACGATCGCTGCAGAGCCATCGATCTCGATGTCGCTGACGAAGCAGCGGTCGATCTTGATCTTGTCGAACGGGAATCGCTTCAGGTAGCTCAACGAGGAGAAGCCGGTGCCGAAATCGTCGAGCGCGATGCGCACGCCGATGGCGCGAAGCTGGTGCAGGATCGCCAGCGCGCTTTCATCGTCATGGATCAGCACCGCCTCGGTGATTTCGATCTCGAGCCGGTCGGGCGGCAGGCCGGAGGCGGCCAGCGCGCCGGTGATCCGCAGCGCCAGCGTCGGCGACTTCAACTGGATCGGAGAGACGTTGACGGCAAGCCTGACGCGGGACGGCCAGCCGGCCGCTTCCGTGCAGGCGGTCTGCATGACCCAGTCGCCGATCTCGTTGATCAGGCCGGTGTCCTCGGCGACGGGAATGAATTCCGCGGGCGACACCATGCCGCGTTCAGGATGACGCCAGCGCAGCAGCGCCTCGCAACCCGTCACCTCGCCGCTCGAAAGATCAAGCAGCGGCTGGTAGTGGATATCGAAGCTGCCGGCGGTCAGCGCCTGCCGAAGATCCTGCTCCATGGCGAGCCGCGCCTGGGCGCGGGCGTCCATGGCCGGCTCGAAGAAACGGTGGGTGCGGCGCCCCTCGGCCTTGGCGGCATACATCGCGAGATCGGCATGCTTGATCAGTTGGTCGAGCTCGGTGCCGTCCTCGGGCGCGAGCGCGATGCCGATGCTGGCGTCGGTCGAGAGCTGATGGCCCAGGCATTGATAGGGGTGGCGTATCGCCTCGTAAATGCGGGCGACGAATTCCTCGACCTCGGCACGGCCGCGGATCGCGGTCTGGATCACCGCAAATTCATCGCCGCCGAGGCGGGCGATGAGATCGCCCGGCTTGATGCAGTCTTTCAGGCAGGCCGCGACTGCCTTCAAGAGTTCATCGCCGACATGGTGCCCGAGCGAATCATTGATGCCCTTGAATTCGTCGATATCGATATAGAGCAGCGCGAACTGCTGGCCGCGTATCGCCTTGCGAAGCTCGCGATCGATCTGCTCGCGGAACAGCACCCGGTTCGGAAGGTCAGTCAGCGCGTCGTAATGCGCCAGATGGGCGATCTTCTCGTTGGCGAGTCGGCGCTCGGTGACGTCGTCGACGACGTTGATGATGTAGCGTGCCTGTCCCGCCGCATTGCGGATTCCGAGCCGTTTGGAGGTGATGAAGCGCGGGCCCATCGCTTGGCTTTCCCAGACATGCTCGTCCTTGAACAGGCCGTCGGGGGATTGCAGCGTCTTTTCCTCATCGGCGGCGATGATCTCGGCGGCTTCCTTTGGAAAGATGTCGGCGGCTGTCCTGCCTACGATCAGGTCGCGCGAAATGCCGAACTGGGTTTCCGCCACGCGGTTGACCAAGAGATAGCGCCGGTCGTGCACGTCCTTCACGGTGATCTGCGAAGGGATGTGATCGATGATCTGGCTCAGGAAAGCGTAATTGCGGTCGCGCTCCTGTTCGAGGTTGCGCCGTTCGGTGATATCTTCCATGGTGGCGACCCAACCGCCATCCACCAGCGGCTTTCTCACGGTCAAGAATGTGCGCCCGTCGGCGCACTGGGTGACGCTGTGGCCGGCCTCGCCACGCGCGATGTTCTGCACGACCGAATGACAGAACTCATCGATGTCGCCGTCGAACGAGCCGCGATCCTTGCGATGCTGCATCAGCTCGCGAAGATGGCAGCCGGGCTTGACCACGTCGGCGGACAGATTGTGCATGTCGATGTAACGCTGGTTAAAGGTGACGAGGCGAGCCGAGGCGTCAAACGTCGCCAGGCCCTGGATCATGTTGTTCAGGGCGGTATCAAGCCGGCCCCGCTCGGTTTCCAGCCGCTGCTGCGCTTCGCGGCTCTGCCTTGTGATCTGCCGGATGATCAGGAACAGGATCAAGGCGACCACCGCCGCCGACAGCGTCGCCGCGACGACGAGGAATCTGGTCTGCTCGCGCCAGTCGGCGAGCGCGGCGTCAACTGTGTTGGTCGCGACCACAACGCCCGAGTAATGTGTGAGCGGCGCCGCAGATCCCAGCCTGTCCATCTGGTCGATCGGACTTTGCACGCGCAGCGTCTGTGATCCGCCGCTTTCGCGCACGCGCTGCAGCAGCGGCGCTGTCGAGAAATTCTGACCGATCAGCGCCTCGACACGCGGATAGCGCGCCAGCAGGGTGCCGTCGGCATGAAACATCGAGATGGCGGCGCCACTTCCGAGTGCGACCGAAGCGAAGAATTTTTCATAGTTGGCCGGGTTGATCCGCCGCGTCATCACGCCGAGGAACACGCCGTCCTCGCCGCGCAGTCGATGGGCGATGACCGAGTTCAGGTTGCCGGTGAGATAGCTGCGAACCGACTCGGCCAGAACCGAGGGTGATCGCGCGTCGAACTTGAAACTGTTGAAATAGGCCCGCTCGGAAATATTGAGCCTGGGCGCCGGCAGCGGCCGCGACCAGTTGATCATGTCGCCGTTGGAATCGAAGATCGAGATATCGCCGAGATAGGACAGCACGCCTGCCTTGGAGCGCAGGATCTCGTGTGCTTCAGAGCTTGCGACGCGGTCGCGAAATTCCTTCTCCGAGGCGAGGCCGGAGATTTGCAGCCGGGAGATCACGTCGTCGGCGAGCGTGTCGGAGTCTTCAAACTGCTGGTCGAAGTGCCGAGCGAGCAGGAGAACCGTGTTTTCCAGCTCGCGTTCGCTGTTGCGGAGCGCGCGCTCACGGAATTCGCCGGCCATCATCATGGTGCCGACAAAAATCGCGGCGACCAGCAGGCCACCGCAAATGGTCAGCCAAAGCACCGGGCCCCGGACCGTCGCGGCAAGGCGTCGCCCGGTGGCTGCGGCTCGGGCCTTCATGTCATGCAGGAGGTGAAACAGACCGCGCATTCTCCCTTCTCCCGGGAACATGCATACGATGCGCCGATGTCATAAGCCGTTAGGAAATCCGGTTACCTAAGGCTTAATCGCGTCCCTCGCGGTCACGGACAAAGCGGTATTCTGCTGCTTTTGCCGTTGTGGCGCGTCGCCTTTAGCGGCGATACCCGCCGCTGCGCGCGTAGGCAGGTCGGGCTTCCGGCGTCGGGCGGCTGCCGAGGCCGGCGCGGGCCTCGCTGGCCCGCGGGGCCGCCAGCTTCAGATCTTCGAGGAAAATCGGCTTCGAGAAGTAATAGCCCTGGGCGTAGCGGATCTTGGTCGCGGCCTGCAGATAGGCCAATTCCTCGAAGCTCTCGAGCCCCTCGGCGATCACGGTCATGCCGAGCGCTTCGCTTAAAGATTCGATTGCCCGCAGGATGCCCTGGCTCCGGGGGCGCTTATGAATGTCGGTGATGAAGGAGCGGTCGATCTTGATCTCGTCGGCGGTAATGTCGGCCAGTGCAGACAGCGACGAATAGCCGATGCCGAAATCGTCGATCGAGATCCTGACGCCGAGCTTGCGGAAGATCGGCAGGATCTCGTCCTGGAAGTGCGTCTTGGTAACGAAAGCGTCCTCCGTCACCTCGATCATGAAGCGCTTCGGAAAGCCGGTGGCCTCGATCGCCTCGGCGAACGGCCGCATGAATTCGGGATTGCCGGCCTGTTTGGCCGCGACGTTCATGCTGATCGTGGTGTCGGGGCCGAAGCTGTCGTTGATCAGGTCGATCGATTTGACGATCTCGGCCAGCACCAGGTGCGTCAGTTCGTCGATCAGGCCGAGTTCAGTGGCGAGGTTGATGAAGGTGCTCGGGGCTTGAATCACCCCATCGTCGTCGCGCAGGCGCACCAGCGCCTCGACGCCCGTGACCGCCTGGGTCCGGATATCGACCTTCGGCTGGAAGGCGCAGCAAAAGCGCTTTTCCAGGATAGCCAGGCGCAGCGATTGCTCGATCTTCATGCGCGCCAGCGCCTCGCGCTCCATGCTGGCGTCGAAAAACGCCGCGGCGCCCTTGCTGCCGTTCTTCACGCGGTACATCGCGATGTCGGCGTTCTGGCGCAGCATCTCGTAGCTGCGCCCGTGTTCGGGATAGAGGCTGATGCCGACCGAGGTCGAGGCAAAGATCTCGGATTGGTCGATGAAGAACGGCGCTTTCAGGCGCTGCAGGAGGAAGTGGATGAACTCTTCGACCTCGGCGACGCTTTCGATCGGGTTGAGCAGCAGCACGAACTCATCGCCACTGATCCGTGACAGGATGTCGGAGTCGCGCAGGTCCAGTCCGAGCCGTTTGGCCATCTCCGCCAGCAACGCGTCGCCGGCCGCGTGCCCGTAGTAGTCGTTGATGTGCTTGAAATTGTCGATGTCGAGAAACGCCAGCGCAAACCGGCCCTGTCCGTTATCGTATTTCAGCAGACTGTTGACGCGATGCTCGATTACGCGCCGCGCCGGCAGGCCGGTCAATTCGTCGTAATAGGCGGAGCGGAACAGGTGGTCCTCGAACGCCTTCTGCTCGGTGATGTCGGTGGAACTCGAGATCAGGAAATTGCGCCCGGCGACCCGGATCGGCCGATGCGAGGTGAGAAACACCTGTTTGGTCGGGCCGGCAATGGCTTCTTCCAGCATGGCCGGGCGACCGGTGCGCAGCAGCTCGAGACAGGTTTCGCGGCGGTCGCTCAGTTGCGAAGCTGCCGGCGCCGTGGCGGACGTCTGCAACAGGGCCGCCGCGGCATCGTTCACCAGCACGAACTCCCCGTCTTCGTCCTGAACCGTCACGCCAGCCGGAAGCAGCTTGAAGACATCGCGCAGGATGCTCAATTCGGAATCAAATGTGCTTTCATCGCTGGCCTGCGTCGCGGCCGCCTGAAAGTCTTTCTTGTAGGGACTATGCATGCCAAGGAACTTGGCAAAGTCCCTTGTAGCATTGGTTAAGTGGAACTGCGAAAAACCGGGACAACCCTAGAAGTCGCAGATTTCCAATCGTATTGGCTGGATCGTCATTAACAGAATGTCAACGTGATGCGAGACTGTCCGCGCTCGCAACAGGGCAATCGCGCCTAGCTTGCGGGGAGCCGGCATTGCATCGTGCAATGCACGCCCGACTTCAGGAATCTCACTTCGGTCTTGCCATCGAACGCGCGCAGCGCCGATTGCAACAGCTTGGTGCCGAAGCCCGGCGGGCCAACCTTTTCGATCACCGGACCTTCGGTTTCATCCCAGGTCACGTTGAGGCGTCCCTCCGACACCGACCATGACACCTGGAGCAGCCCGCGGGCCGAGGAAAACGCGCCGTATTTGCCGGCGTTGGTCGCCAGTTCGTGGAAGACCAGCGCCAGGCTGACCGCCAGTTTGGCCGGCAGAAACAGAGGATCGCCGTTCAAATTGAACCGGACGTGGCCATACGGTCCAAGCTCGGAATGCAGCATATCCTTGATGTCGCAGCCGCTGCCGTCGAGCCGCGCGATCAAATCGTCGGTCGCCGACAGCGCGCGGAGGCGGCGATCGATGCTGTCCCAGACCTGAGGCTGGTCCTGCAGGACCTGATGCAGCACTGCGTGAATCGTCGAGGTCTTGTTCTTGAGGCGGTGCTGCAGCTCCTCGACCAGGAGCTTGCGATATTCCTCTTCCTCGATCAGGCGTTTGGAGTCTTCCCGCTGCTGCGCGACGATCCTTCTGTAATGCTCGACACCCCAGATCGCGAAC
The DNA here is from genome assembly GCF_013114835.1 of Bradyrhizobium archetypum. Lineage (GTDB taxonomy): Bacteria > Pseudomonadota > Alphaproteobacteria > Rhizobiales > Xanthobacteraceae > Bradyrhizobium > Bradyrhizobium archetypum. Next base: position 37,581 of record NZ_JAAVLW010000003.1, read on the forward strand.
CCGCAAACTGCCCAGAACATCAATAGCAGCGCAAATCGCGCGGGGTCCGCCGGGCTGCCGAAATTGACGGCGACGCCGAGCACACCTCCCGCGATGGCCGTTGCGATTCCGACCCGGGCACCGCCGACGGCGGCGGCCAGAAACACGGCCGGGAAATATGGCGTGAAGAATACGTCGGGGCGGATCTGGGCGATGCCCCACCGGGCGATCGTCGACAGGGCGAGGCAGCCGGCCGCGAAGGCCGTGCTGAAGAGCAGCGAGGGCTGGGAAATTCCCTGCCAACCTTGGCGGAACTCGTCGATCAATTTGTTCATCGGAATGGTCACTTCACGTGATCAGCGAATCCAAAATATGGCCGAGCATAGCGAAAATCCGGATTTTCGGAGCCATGGAAGGCCGCAGGCTGGACCCGCGCCGGGCGATTGAAGTGGAACAAGCTCGCTTGCCTTGTCGGCGCGGGGCGGGAATAGTGGCATCAACCAATATCGATGGGGGGAGAGATGGGACGGCTGGACGGCAAGGTTGCTGTGATCACCGGTGCCACCAGTGGCATCGGATTGCACACCGCGGAGCTATTCGTCGCGGAAGGCGCAAAGGTCGTGATCGCCGGTCGCCGCGTGCCGGAGGGTGAGGCGCTGGCCAAAAAGCTCGGCGCATCCTGCATCTTTCGCCAGACCGATGTCACGGCGGAAGACCAGATGAAGGCGCTGATCGGCCTTTCGGTGGAAAAATTCGGCCGCATCGATTGCCTGTTCAACAATGCCGGCGGACCGGCGCAGACCGGCGGCATCGAGGACCTTGAGACCGAGCGTTTCGACGCCGCCATGGCGACGCTGGTGCGCAGCGTGATGCTCGGCATGAAGCATGCCGCCCCGCACATGCGCAGGCAGGGATCCGGCAGCATCATCAACAACGGCAGCATCGCCGGCCGTCTGGCCGGCTTTTCGTCGTCGATGATCTATAGCGCGGCGAAGGCCGCCGTCATCCATCTCACAAAATGCGTGGCGATGGAGCTCGGTGAAGCTAATATCCGCGTCAACTCGATTTCGCCGGGTGCAATTGCGACCGGGATTTTCGGCAAGGCGCTCGGCCTGCCGGTGGAGGCCGCCGAAAAGACCCCGGCCGTGATGCGCGAGGTCTACAAGTCGGCCCAGCCGATTCCGCGCGCCGGCCTGCCGGAGGATATCGCACAGGCCGCGGTGTTTCTGGCGAGCGACGAATCCTCCTTCATCAACGGCCACGATCTGGTGGTGGACGGCGCCATGACCGGCGGCCGCAACTGGAGCCAGCAGCAGCAGGGTTATGTCGCGTTGAAGAAGGCGTTCGATCAGGGTGGAGGTTAGGGGCCGTCATTCCGGGACCGTCCGAAGGATCGGACTATGGTGCGCAATTGCGCACCTGAGAATCTCGAGATTCCGGTTCGACGCTTCGCATCGCCCCGGAATGACGGATGCAAAAGTTGACGCGCTTGGGAGAGACGCAAATGTCCGAAACACTCCGGTTATCGCCGTTAACCGAAGCCCGCCCATTGTATCTTGCCATCATCGCCGGCCTTGGTTGCGCCTTCGTCATCGGCAAGACGCTGCCGTCGACCATGGACGCCGTCTCGGCGATCTTCGAGCCGCTCTGTGCCAACAGCGTGACCGGTTCGCAGGATGTCGTCGAGCCGATCAGTTCGCATGCATTGCCGAACGTGCCGGGCAAGCGCGTGACCATTGTTCGCGTATTCTACGGCCCCGGCGGCTTTACGCCGGCGCACCGGCATGCCGGCTCTGTCACTGCCTACATCACCAAGGGCGAGATCCGCTCGCAATTGGCCGGCGGGCCAGTCGAGACATTCAGGGTCGGTCAATCGTTCTTCGAGCCGCCCGGCTCAACCCATCTGGTCTCGGCCAATGCCAGCGCCACCGAGCCCGCGGAATTGATCGCGGTGTTCGTGGCCGACGAAGGCGCGCAACTCACGACACTGGTGAAGTGAGGGACGCGCCCACGATCCCAATCGTCATGGGCCTAGCCGTTCGAAGGACGGCATCGCTTCCGCTCGCCTATGACCCGCGCATCCATCGAAAGAGTTAAGCGAAGCGCGATGGATTGCCGGGTCAAGCCCGGCAATGACGACTAGACCGCCTTCACCACCACGCGCAATCCATCGCGCGGTTTCGGGATCGGCCACATCTGCCAGTCCGCCTTGTAGCCGGGCTCCAGCGACACCTCCAGGTTCTGCAGGAAGTGCCGCGCAAAAGTCTTCGCCTGCATGTAGGCGAAGTGCAGGCCGAGGCACATATGCGCGCCGCCACCGAACGGCACCCAGGCGAAGCGATGGCGGCTGCGTTGCGCCTCGTCGGAGAAACGCATCGGGTCAAACCTATCCGGCTCGGGCCAGATCTCCGGCATGTGATGCGTGAACAGCGGGTTGACGCCGACCAGCGTGCCGGCGGGTACGCTATACCCCTTGAACGAAAAGTCGCGCACCGCGCGGCGCGGCATCGACGGCACCGGCGGCTTCAGCCGCAGCGCTTCCTTGAACGCCATTTCAGACAGCGGCATCCTTTCGAGATTGTCGATGCTGAAGGGATCGTTGGCTTCGATGCCGAGGCCTTTGACTTCCTCGCGCAATTGCTGCTGCCATTCGGGATGGGCGGCAAGCTCGCCGACAAAGGAGGTCAGCGATGATGTCAGCGTGTCATGTGCCGCCATCATCAGAAAACTCATGTGGTCGATGATGTCCTGGGTCGACAGCAGCGCGCCGTCCTCGTGCGTCGCCTGGCACAGTTGCGAGAACAGGTCATCGCCGCCGCCACGCGCGCGGCGGATCGGAATCTGTTCAGCGAAATAGGCAACGATTCGCTTGCGGCCCGCGACGCCGCGGCCCATCTGCGTGAACGGCAGCGGTCGCCGGATTGGCGCCACCGCCGCGGCCACCATGTCGATGAAGGCGCGGGTGATCTCGTCGACCTCGGGCCCGATCTCGGCGCCGAGGAAAGACGTTGCTGCCAGATCGAGCGTGAGCTGCTTCATCGCTGGATACACCCGCATCTCGCCGGGCTGCGATTTCCACTGCTTGACCCGCGCGGCAATGCCGCGGTCGAGATCGACGAGGTAGGATTTCATCGGCCCCGACTTGAAGGCAACCGACAGCGCGCGGCGGTGCAGACGGTGCTCCTCAAAATCCAGCAGCATCAACCCGCGCGGAAACAACAGGCCGAGGATCGGTCCCCAGCCATAGGTGGAGGAGAACAGGCGCGCCTGGTCGAACAGCACGAGCTCGTTGGCCTCGGGGCCGAGCATCGTCACGCTGGTCTCGCCGAACAGATGGGTGCGATAGATCAGGCCGTATTTGGCGGCCGACTTTTCAATCTGTCCTTTGGGGTCGGCCAGCACCGCCAGCGTGTTGCCGATGAACGGCCAGCCCTCGTTACCTGGAATGTGCCGCAACGCCTTGGGGTTCGGCGGCACCGGGATATTGACGGCGGAAGCCACACTCTGCATCGACATGGCAATTGCTCCGGTTGAGCTTCGAACATAGCAGATATTATCCACCGCGTTTGGCGGCTTCCTTCTGCAAATCGGGCGCGTTCGCCGTGGCGATCGGGACGCGGCCGGGTCCAGTCTCCGAGAGCGCAGCGGCGGCCTTCTCGTTGCCCAGGATCTTCGCCATCACGGCTTCGCCCGCCCGCTCGAACACGGCGCGGTTCTCGATCACGAACTTCTGTGACTTGCGCAGGCTGTCGATGTAGCCATTGATTTCCGGCACCACGTAGCGTGCCACCATGTCCCAGCTGCGGCGCGTGGCTTCGATATTCGCCCAGTCATGCGCGAAGCCGATGATGCTGCCGACGCCGCCCGACAGTTTCATCACGTTCTTGATCAGGTTGACGAGATCGTCGGGCGTTCCAATCGCGGAAGCGGCGCCATCGACGAAAGCCGTCTGATCGACGGCCTCGTCGGGCGATTTGAATGCAGTGACGCCGGGCCGCATCAAGGTGCCGACATTATATTCATTGTGCCAGCGCATCAGGCCCTCACGCGCTTCGCGCCGCGCCTGCTCGCGCGTCTCGGCGACGTGCCAGGAGAGCAGCACGCGCCAGTTGGCGCGGCTCACACTGGTGCCGGCGTTCTTCGCCGCATCCTCAGCGAACTCCCATTGCTGGGCGAGCGACATCAGGCCTTTCGTCGACATCGAGCCGAGCGAAATGATGCCGATCCCATATTTGCCGGCGAGCGTCATGCCCGACGGCGAGATCATGGACGCCACCACGCACGGCATTTCCTCCTGCAGCGGCAGGATCTGCAGCGCAGCGTCCTGCATCGTGAACCAGTCGCTCCTAGCGGTGACGCGCTCGCCCCTGAACAGCCGGCGGATGATCGCGAGCGCTTCGTCCTGACGGTCGCGCTGCGTCATCGGGTCGATGCCGAGCGTATGCGCATCGGAGGCAAGCGCCCCTGGGCCGGAGCCGAAAATGGCGCGGCCGCCCGTCATCCAGTCGAGTTGCACCATGCGCTGCGCCACGTTGTAGGGGTGATGATAGGGCAGCGAGATCACGCCGGTACCGAGCTTGATGCGCTTGGTGCGCTCGCCGGCCGCCGCCAGAAACATTTCCGGGGAGGCGATCATTTCCCAGCCCGACGAATGGTGCTCGCCGCACCAGAACTCGTCGAAGCCGAGCGTGTCGATCTGCTCGACGAAATCCAGGTCGCGGCGGAACTGCAGCAGCGGATGCTCGCCGATCGGATGATGCGGGGCGAGAAAGGCTCCGAACTTCAGGCGTGCCATGGGTGGTTCTCTCCGGATTATTGTTCTTCTGCATTGCTTGGAATGAAACCTACGGGGTGGACCGGAGCAAGGCAATCCTCGTCGGCCTGCTGCCGGTGCATGGATGTCGCGCGGAGTTGGCTGGCTTGCCGCTGCCCGGAATGACGCGATGTTTCGCCGTCGATACGTCGCACCGCTAGCAGATGGCGATACCTTCATCGTGAACGTCGCGATCTACCTGATCGCCTATGCCACGCTGGTCGTTACCGGCGGGCCGGCGTGGCCGCCATCGGCGCGGTGCTCTTCGCCATCAAGTCCGCGCACCCGGCGCGGTTGGCATTGCTTGCGGCCGCGGCGCTGTTTGCGTTATCGATCAGCGCCTGCGCCGTATTTCTGACATGGATGCATCGTGTCACGGGATGACACATTAACGTCATCAGACAAAATTTGATTGTGGGGAATGACAGTGCACGGCCTTTCTATTTTGCGGTGCAACAACTATCTGTGGGTAACGTGATTAGAAAGAATCGCTCCAGGAGTTGTCGTTGTCTCTCGCCAAGAATGTCGAATTCTTGCGCCACTTCCCGAAGCTGAACGGGTTCAATGGCCTGGGAATCTATGGCCGGAGCACTTTGCCCGGGGCCGGCAGTCCGCTCGTCGAAATCAGCGGATTTGGCACCAACCCCGGCGCGCTTCGGATGTTCGCCTATGTGCCGGATCCGTTGCCGCGCGCGTCGGCGCTTGTCGTCGTGCTGCACGGCTGCGGCCAGACCGCGGCCGGCTACGATTTCGGCACCGGCTGGTCAACGCTGGCCAGGCGCTATGGCTTTGCGCTGTTGATGCCCGAGCAGCAGGCGTCCAACAACGCCAACACCTGTTTCAACTGGTTCAATCCCGGTGACACCGCGCGCGGCCGCGGTGAAGCCGCTTCCATCCGCCAGATGGTTGCGCGGATGGTCGCCGATCACAAGATCGATCCGCGCCGCATCTATGTGACCGGACTTTCCGCCGGTGGCGCGATGACATCGGTGATGCTGGCGACCTATCCGGACGTGTTCGCCGGCGGCGCCATCATCGCCGGTCTGCCTTACGGCATCGCCAGCAATGTCCGCGAGGCGCTCGGCGGCATGATGCAGTCGACGTCGCGTCCCGCCGGCAAGCTCGGCGATCTCGTGCGCAAGGCCTCGAAGCACAGGGGACCGTGGCCGAAAGTGTCGGTGTGGCACGGCAGCGCCGACCGCACCGTCAACCCGGCCAACGCCAACGAGATCGTCAAGCAATGGCTCGACGTCCATGGTCTGCCGGCGGCGCCGATGTCCACCGGCGATGTCGACGGCTATCCGCGCGAGGTCTGGTGGAACGCCGACGGCGAGACCGTCGTCGAATCCTACACCATCACCGACATGGCCCACGGCACGCCGCTGGGGCTCGCCGGCAACGACGAGCGCTATGGTGCGGAAGGCGCGTTCCTGATCGAGGCCGGAATTTCCTCGTCCTATCACATCGCGAGCTTTTTCGGCCTGACCGCGCGCGTCGCTCCGGCCAGCGAAGTGGTCAAGCCGGCGCCAACGCCGAAGGTCGTGCCATCGGCTGCGACCAAATCCCTGCAGTCATCCGATCTTGCCGCCAATCTCTGGTCCAGGACCCACAAGCCGGTTCGGCAGCCCAATCCTGCGCCGCGCGAACCGAAGCGTCGCGGCATCGATGTCGGCGCCGTCATCACCCGCGCGCTGACGGCTGCGGGATTGATGAAGTAACTCGGCATCGCAGCGAAGCGGATAAGTTCAGCTCACATCTCACCGGTGAGGAACGGATTGGTCAGGCGCTCCTGGCCGAGGCTGGAGCCTGCGCCATGGCCGCAGATGAAGCCGACATCGTCGCCGAGCGGCAATAGCTTGTCCTTGATCGAACTGATCAGCGTGGCGTGGCTGCCGCCGGGCAGGTCGGTGCGGCCGACGGAGCCGTTGAACAGCACGTCGCCGACATGGGCGAAGCGCAATTGCTTGTTGAAGAACACCACGCTGCCCGGCGAATGGCCGGGACAGTGCAGGATGTCGAACGTCAACTCGCCGATCGAGACCTGATCGCCTTCATCGAGCCAGCGGTCGGGCCCGAAGTTGCGAACCCCCGTCATGCCGAAACGCTCGCCGCTCGAGACGACATTGTCGAGCAGAAACTTGTCGGCGATATGCGGACCCTCGATCTTCACGCCCAGCGCATCGCGCAAATCGGCGGCGCCGCCGACATGGTCGATATGGCCATGCGTCAGCCAGATCTTCTCGACCGTGGCGCCGGCCTGCTTGATCGCTTCCAGAATCCTGGGAACGTCCCCACCGGGATCGATCACGACCGCCTTCTTGGACGGCTCGTGCCAGATGATGGTGCAGTTCTGCTCGAACGGCGTCACCGGCACGATCATCGCGCCGGCCTTTGCCTGGTTATCGGTTCGCTCGGTCATGCCTGCAGATTGCCGATTTTTGCCGTTCCGCCAAGCGGAGAATTTCGCATTTTGCGGGGAACAGGCCTGCAATGCGCCGCTCTCCGGGGTCACGCCGGCTGTGCAGCCTTGCCGGAAGTATCGCTATCGATGTCGCTGCGCTTGAGCAGGTAATCGAGACCGCCGATCCGATACCAGCGGTACCCGTATCCTTCGAGCAACAGCCTGTGCCTGCCGCGCTTGTTGGCGCGGCTGTGATCTTCGGACAATAGATTGACCAGGAGCTTTCCGGCGTCGCCGGGAAGTCCGACCGCAAAGGCGATCTCGCGCGGCCTCTCGTCGAGATTATGCACGAACAGCACAGAATTGTTGCGCCAGTCGTAGCGGATCACCAGCACGGCGGGATCGCGTGTCGCGATCACCCTGAAATCGCCCCAGCCGACCTCAGGTACCTCCTTGCGCATCCGGACGATGCGTTCGGTCCAGTTCAGCATGGAATTGGGATCACGGCGCTGCTTTGCCGCGTTGACGTGCTCATACCCGTACGGGCCCTTGTCGATCAGGGGCAGGCATGGGCGGTCGCCTTCGGTAAAGCCGGCATGCGGCTCGGTCGACCATTGCATCGGCGTACGCGCGCAATTGCGTTCGGGCAGCTCGAGATTGTCGCCCATGCCGAGTTCGTCGCCGTAACGGATCACCGGCGTTCCCGGCAGCGTGCACATCAGGCTATAGGCGAGTTCAAGCCGCCGGCGATCGCCCCCGAGCATCGGTGCCAGCCGGCGGCGGATGCCGCGGTCGTAAAGCTGCATGTCCTTGTCGGGACCGAACGCTTTGAACACGGCGTTGCGCTGCGCCTTGGTGAGCCGGCCGAGATCGAGCTCATCATGGTTGCGCAGGAACAGCCCCCATTGCGCGGTCGCGGGTCGTGGCTTCGTCGCCGCCAGCGATTTCGCCAGCGGTCTGGAATCGGCGGAGGCCAACGCGTAGAACAGATGCTGATTGACGTGGAAATTGAACATCATGTGCATGCGGTCGCCATCGCGGCCGAAATATTCCATGTCGGTCTTCGGCAGCACGTTGGCTTCCGCCAGGATGATCGCGTTGCCTTGTCGCCACTGCAGGAATTCGCGGAACGCGCGCAGCATGTCGTATTGCTCGACGGGCTTTCGGACGTTGGCGCCCTTGGTCGCGATGATGAATGGCACCGCGTCCATGCGAAAGCCGGACACGCCGAGCTGGATCCAGAACCCCATGATCTTGAGGATCTCGGCCTGCACATGCGGATTTGAAGTGTTGAGGTCAGGCTGGAAATCGTAGAAGCGGTGAAAGTACCAGGCGCCGGCTTCCTTGTCGCGGCTCCAGGTCGATTTCTGCACCCCCGGAAACACCATGCCGGTGTTGGCATTGGCGGGGCGTTTGTCAGACCAGACGTACCAGTCGCGATAGAACGAGTCCTTCGAGCGCCGCGCCTCGCGAAACCAGTGGTGCTGGTCCGAGGTATGGTTGACGACCAGATCGATGATGACGCGGAGACCGCGCTGCTTGCAGCCATGGGTGAATTCGACGAAGTCGCCCAGCGTGCCGTAACGCGGATCGACGCCGTAATAGTCAGTGATATCGTAGCCGTCATCCCTGCCGGGCGACGGCTGAAACGGCATCAGCCAGATAGCGGTAATGCCGAGCCCGTGCAAATAGTCCAGGCGCCGCAACAGTCCCTTGAAATCGCCGACCCCGTCGCCATTGGCATCCATATAAGTGCCGACAGACAAGCAATAGATCACGCCGTTCTTGTACCAGAGATCATCGATCATGCGAGCGCCGTCCTCATCGGTCCGCTTCGCGATGCCTCAGCGGCCACGGGATAAGCGGTGAGGGGCTTGCAGGTTCCGCGATTGCGGTGTCGTCCCGGCGAACGCCGGGACCCACAACTACGGGCTTTTGTTATTGCGAAAGCTGTTGCTCCAGCCGGCTACAACAATGGAGTGCGGTGCTTATCCATCAACACAGGGTCGAATCTATGCTTTGACCTATTCATTCCCGCAACGTTGTTAACGCGCGTTTTGCAATGGAGGTGAGCCGGTGTGTGATCCGCGCGGCTTCATGATAGGCTTGTCTGTCGTTCGGAACTTGGGGTTTCTATGAGTCAGGGTTCTGCATCGCCGCTGGTCGGGCCGCGCACAACCGCCCGCGCCTTCTTTGTCAGCGAACGCCTGAATACGTCGGGCCTTGAGCGCGGCGACGTCCTTGCCACCACACCGCTTGCATTTCGTGTCAATACGAATGGCGTCGCGGTTCTCTTCCGCTATGGGGTGGTGGTCCTGATCGGGCTGAATGCGCTGGAAGAGGAGGAATTCCTTCGCGGCCTCGACAAGCGCATGACCGGAAAGTTTGCACGGCGGGACGAGGAAATCGCAATCATCGAGCTTGCCCAGGAGAGGGAGGACCAGATTCCACCCGGCGGGCCGATCTGCCTGCAGAGCCTTTCGCCCGAGCGGCTGATCCTGATCGGCGAGGCGCTGGCGAAGAGTGTTGTTCTGGCTCGGCACGAACGCGAGGTGGCCAGCGTCTTTGACACGACTGAACCGTTCGCGCGGGAACTGGCGCAGAGCGGGCGTATGCGCGGCGGTCGTCGCTCGATCCTGCGAAATATTGGCAGCGCGCTTCTGGTGCGGCACCGGGTGTCGGGACCGGTCGAGGTGGAAGAGAAACCCGACGTGCTCTGGGACAAGCCGCACCTGGAGCGGCTGTATGCCCGGCTGGAAGACGAGTACGAACTGAAGGAGCGCGCGGAATCGCTGAACCGCAAGCTTGCTGTGATTGCCGAGAGCGCGCAGGTGTTGACCGATATCATCGACACGCGTCGCTCGCTGCGGCTCGAAGTGATTATCGTGCTGCTGATCCTGTTCGAGGTGATGATTACGATCTACCAGCTCGCGATGAGCCGGCACCCGTGATCTGGGCGGGGATGGTAGCGGGACCGTCATTCCGGGGCGGCTCGCAGAGCCGCACCCGGAATCTCGAGATTCCGGGTTCGATGCTTCGCATCGCCCCGGAATGACGATTGACTACTTCACCGCTTGATTTGCGCCTTCAGCGTATCCTCGACGACGCGGTCGAATGACGACGTCTTGGGTCTGGCCTTGGCGCGCTGGTCGGCAACGTATTTGTCGCGCTTGGCGACCAGTGCCGCGAGCTTCTCGTTGAGCGCCTCCAGTGTTTTGTCCCTCGGACCCAGGTTCCCGAGGCTTCGCGGTGCGCTGAAGTCGAAAACAGGGCGGGCCGGGGACAAATTTACGGCCGCCTCGGCGAGTGGGCGCCTGTTGCAGGGTCCAAAATCGGTTATGGTTCGAGCGCCATGGAATCACCCGCCCGTCAAATCAGCCTCGTGCCTGCACCGGATCGCCGCCAGTCGGAGACGGCGCTGGCCGTCGCGCGCGGCACCGCGCGGCTGTTGTGGTCGCTGGGCTTTTCCTGCATCAGCGAGCTGCCGCTGCCGTCGGGGCGGCGCGCCGACCTGGTGGCGCTGAACGAGCGCGGCGAAATCTGGATCGTCGAGATCAAGTCGTCGGTGGAAGATCTGCGCGCCGATCAGAAATGGCAGGATTACCGGATGCATTGCGACCGGCTGTTCTTCGCCTTCACGCAGGATTTGCCGTGCGAGATATTCCCTGAGGGTACCGGCCTGATCATCGCCGACGCCTACGGCGCCCATCTGCATTGCGAGGCGCCCGAACATCGGCTTCCAGCGGCCACGCGCAAATCGATGACCGTTCGTTTTGCGATGGCGGCTGCACAGCGGATCAACCGCTTGGTCGATCCGCAGGGGCATGCCGAGTTTTAGACCGCGAAGCGCCGGATCAAATCCGCAGTTCGAGAGAGCATCTGCCAAATCAGCCGGCGAAACAGATGGGCCGGTTAATTAAAGCCGCCTACCGTTCGGCTCGATCCTCCCAGTCCTCCCACTCTACATCATGGACTTCCAGGTAGCCGGAAACGGCTGCGCCGACGGTTGGGAAAAAGCAGCTCTCGCCAAGCTGCGCCAACAATCCGAATTTCTTCAGCTTGTCCTTCACCGGATCCTTGAGTTCGGCAAAGCAAAGCTCAATTGCCTGTGCGTGCAACGCCTCGTCCAATTCAGCGAGCGTATCGCCGGCAGTGACATCCACGTTCGTGACCGGCTCCGCCGCGACGACCAGCCAGCGTACGGGTGTCGGCGATTTCGCCACTGCGTCCAGCGCGCGTTCCTTGAAAGATTCAGCGTTGGCGAAGAATAGGGGCGCATCCCACCGGAAGAGGACCAGTCCGGGAATCTGGCGTGCATCTGGATATCTCGTGATGTCGTGGTAACCTTTCACACCATCGGCGCGGCCCAGCACGGCGGAGTGCGGACGCCATGCGTCCCATAGAAACTCGGCAATGGCGAGGGCGATTGCCAGACCTATTCCTGGAATCACTCCGAGCACGGCGACGCCGACAAAGCAGACGATCGATAGCCAGAACTCCCACCGCTGAATTCGATAGATCCGCTGGAGGTCGGTAACCTCAATCAAGCTGATCGCGGCGGCGATGACGACAGCAGCCAATGCAGCATTGGGCAAATACTGAAGGAGATTGGGTGCCGCCAGCAGAAGAAAAGCGATAGCGAGCGCGCCAACGACGCAGGTCAACTGAGTGCGGGCGCCGGCAGCTTCGGCAATAGGCGTCCGCGAACCGCTGCTGCTGATCGGGAAGCCTTGAAAAAGACCCGTTGCCAGATTGGCGGCGCCGAGCCCCACCATCTCCTGGTTGGGATCGACATGAGTGCCCAAGCGTGCGGCATAGGCCCGCGAAAGCACGCTCGTATCAGCAAAAGATACCATCGCGATCGCACAGCCGCCGATCAGCACCGGGACAATATCGGCGGAACCAATCCAGGGAACGGCGAAACCGGGCAGCCCCTGCGCAAGCGGACCCAGAACCGTCACGCTGTAGCGTGTCGCGAGGTCAAGTGCAGCAACGGTGGCCGTTGCTGCGACTACTGCAATCAGAATGCCCGGCAGCCGCCTGTATTTCTGGAGCAGGAGAATAACCGTCAATGTGCCGAGCCCAATCCCGAAGGCAACCCAGTTGGTCTTGCCTTCCAGGATTGCACCGGCGATCGCCCATAAGCTCCGCAAAGATCCTTCGCTCTCAATCGAGAAGCCGAACAGCTTCGGTAGCTGGCTGATCAATACGGTCAATGCAATTCCATTCATGTAGCCGTAGCGGATCGGCTTGGAAAGAAGCTCGGTCAGGAAGCCAAGGCGCGCGATACCCGCCAGAATGCATACCGTCCCGGAGACGATTGCCATCATGGCGGCCAAGGTTGCAGCGCGGATGGGATCGCCGCCCGACAAGGGAACGACAACGCCAAGGATGATGGCTGCAAGAGCCGAGTCTGGTCCCAGGACGAGGATGCGGCTTGGGCCGAATAACGCGTAGGCAAACAGCGGTACGATCGTTGCGTACAAACCGTAGATGCCGGGCAGGCCCGAGGCCTCCGCGTAGGCAATGCCAACCGGGACCAGCATGGCCGACAGCACGAGCCCGGCGAGGATATCGTGCCTGAGCCACGCCGTTTCATATCGAAGGAGGGTGGCGAGACCTGGCAGCCAGCGTATCCAATGCTTCATTGCCGGGCCACGCGGAGTCTTGATGGACGCTGCCTACGATTCAGACCCTCATCCTGAGGAGCGCGGAACGCACGTCTCGAAGGATGTGGTGGCCTCCACTCGGCCCTCAGAGTTCGAGGCGCCGCTGTCGCGGCTCCTCACCATGAAGGGCGGGAGTTACCGCGGCGCGCGCTTGGCCAGAATCCGCTGCAACGTGCGGCGGTGCATATTGAGGCGACGCGCGGTTTCGGAGACGTTGCGGTTGCACATCTCGTAGATGCGCTGGATGTGTTCCCAGCGTACGCGATCCGCCGACATCGGGTTCGACGGCAGCTCGGATTTCTCGGTGCCGCTGGCGAGCAGAGCTGCGACTACGTCATCGGCATCGGCGGGCTTCGACAGATAGTCCACGGCGCCCATCTTCACGGCGGTGACGGCGGTTGCGATGTTGCCGTAGCCGGTCAGCACGATGGTGCGCGCGTCGGGGCGCTTGCGCTTCAGCGCCGACACCACATCGAGCCCGTTGCCGTCGCCAAGCCGCAGATCCACCACGGCGAATGCCGGCGCAGCCTTGTTGATCTGCGCCAGTCCGTCGGACACAGTGTCGCAGGATGTCACCGTGAAGCCGCGGATTTCCATGGCGCGCGACAGGCGCTCCAGAAACGGCTTGTCGTCCTCGACGATCAGCAGCGAGCGGTCGGCGAGGTCGTTCAGTTCGGCGATAGCGTTCAAGGCAGGGTTTCCCGGTTGCAGATGAAGAGCACTATATAGACCATATGGCGCGGCGGTTTCGCACTGCCAAGGGTCTCAAAGGTCGCGCTGCCCCGACTTCCTCAATCCTTAACGTGGTGCTAATCGCCTGATCCGAGGGCGGTTTCGGAGGGTTCCTCGGCTTCAAAGCGGACACGCGGCCAGACGATCTGGACCACGGCGCCGTGATCGGGAAATGTCCGGTTCGAGAAGGAAACCTTGGCGCCGGTGCGCTCCAACAGTGTGCGGGCGATAAAGATGCCAAGACCGAGCCCGGCGCGCGGGCTTTGGGGGTCGTCGGTGCTGCTGCGCCGCCGCGATAAATAAGGTTCGCCGATCCGTTTCAGCATATCCGGTGCGATGCCGGGCCCGTCGTCGGAAATGACGATTTCGACAGTGTCTGAGTTCCACCACGCGTTCACCTCCACCGTCGTCCGCGCGAAGTCGACGGCATTCTCCAGGATGTTACCGACGCCGTACAGGATGGCCGGGTTCCGGGCGCCGACCGGCTCACGCGTAGCTGCGACAGCTAGCCGCACCTTGATCGCGACGCCGAAATCGCGATGCGGCGCGACCGCCTCCTCGATCAGCGTCGATATCGGCATGAGATCGAAGGGCGCGCCGGAGGAGGAGAGCTGGGTGATCTTGGCCAGGATCTCGCGACAGCGCTGCGCCTGCTCGCGCAGGGTCTTGAGGTCGGAGGCCAGCGGATCGTTGCCGTCGACGGTCTTTTCCAGCTCCCGCGAAATCAAGAAGATCGTCGAGAGCGGCGTGCCGAGTTCGTGCGCGGCGGCAGCCGCCAGCCCGTCGAGCTGAGTCAGATGCTGCTCGCGCGTCAGCACCAGTTCGGTGGCAGCCAGCGCATCGGACAGCTTGCGCGCCTCCTCGGCCGCCTGGAACGCATAGAGTGAGGTGACCCCGATCGCGAGCAGGATCGAAAGCCACACGCCGAGCAGATAGATCGGCGGCAGCACCAGCGGGTCCTCGCTGTCCCAGGGCAGCGGCAGATGAAAGAACACCAGCGCCGAGGCGCAGGCGACCGCGAGTAGCCCGAGCCCCACGGTCATCCGGATCGGCAGCACCGTCGCCGAGATCAGCACCGGGGCAAGGAACAGAAATGAAAACGGATTCTGCAAGCCGCCGGTCAGGAACAAGAGCGCGGCCAATTCGACGATGTTGAGCGCGAGCAGCGCCGCCGCATAGACTGGTTCCAGCCGCTGCATCGGGTTGAAGGCCACCTGCAGCGCGAGATTGAGCAGCGCCGAGACGCCTACAATGGCGACGCAGGCGATGACGGGAAACTCGAACTCCAGCCCGTGCCCCACGATGAAAATCGCGGTGAGCTGGCCGAGCGCCGCCAGCCAGCGCAGCCGGAGGATCGTATCGAGACGAACATAGCGGTGCGAATGACGGAAATCGGAAGCGGCAACGTCGGACATGACGGGAGTTTAGCTGTCGGAGCGGACGATCACAAACTCGCGCGTTCTCGTCCTCAGTAGGGGCCTGCATGGTTCTCCCGGCGATGCGAAGCATCGTCCGGAGACGCGCCGCGTTGCCGCGCTCCTCACCATGAGGGGATCGTCTGCCCTCATGGTGAGGAGCCGCGAAAGCGGCGTCCCGCACCGTGCGGGCCTGCCTCGACGCCAAGGAGTGCAAAGCCTTGCGCTCGCCCCCGCAATGGCCCAATGAACAGGCCGAAATGGTCAATAGCGACGCCATGCCAGCGCAACTGGCCGCGGCCGGGCCGGTAGGCTCCGCCGCGATCGAGGTCGCGCATCTGATCAAGCTCTACAAGACGACGCGCGCGGTGGATGACGTCACGTTCCGGATCGCGCGCGGCAGCGTCACCGGGCTGCTCGGCGGCAACGGCGCCGGCAAGACCACGACGATTGCGATGATCATGGGGCTGGTGCTGCCGACCTCGGGTCGCGTCCGGGTGCTCGGCCATGCGATGCCGGAAGAGAGCGCCGAGGTGCTCGGCCGGATAAATTTCGAGAGCCCCTATGTCGACATGCCGATGCGGCTCACGGTGCGGCAGAACCTCACGATCTTCGGCCGGCTCTACGCGGTCAAAGATCTCGCCGAGCGCATCGAACAGCTCGCATCCGACCTCGATCTGAAGGATTTGCTCGACCGCGCCAACGGAAAGCTGTCGGCCGGGCAGAAGACCCGCGTCGCGCTGGCGAAGGCGCTGATCAACCAGCCGGAGCTGCTTCTGCTCGACGAGCCGACGGCCTCGCTCGATCCTGATACCGCCGACTGGGTGCGCCAGCATTTGCAGGACTACCGCAAGCGTCATGACGCCACCATCCTGTTGGCGTCGCACAACATGCTGGAGGTGGAGCGGCTGTGCGACCGCGTCATCATCATGAAGCGCGGCCGCATCGAGGACGACGACAGCCCCGACCAGATCATGGCGCGCTACAACCGCACCACGCTGGAAGACGTATTCCTCGACGTCGCCCGCGGCCGGATGGCGGAGGGTACGTCGTCATGAGCGAGCTCGCCACCCATCGGGCGATTTCCGCCCATCGCATCCAGGCGATGGTGCTGCGCTACTGGTATCTTCTGATGTCGTCCTGGCCGAGGCTTCTGGAGCTGATCTACTGGCCGGCGCTGCAGATCATCACCTGGGGCTTTCTGCAGAACTACATCGCGCAGAACGACGGTTTCTTTGCGCGCGCCGGTGGCACGCTGATCGGCGCGGTGATCCTGTGGGACATCCTGTTCCGCGGCCAGCTCGGCTTTTCGATCTCGTTTCTCGAGGAGATGTGGGCGCGCAACCTCGGCAATCTGATGATGAGCCCGCTGAAGCCGATCGAGTTTCTGATTGCGCTGATGATCATGAGCCTGGTCCGGCTCGCCATCGGCGTCATTCCGATGACGCTGCTCGCGCTGTTCTTCTTCGATTTCAATTTCTTCGCGATCGGCCTGCCGCTGATCGCGTTCTTCTGCAACCTGATCTTCACAAGCTGGTCGATCGGGATTTTCGTCTCGGGCCTGGTGTTGCGCAATGGGCTGGGGGCCGAGAGCATCGTCTGGACGCTGATGTTCGGCCTGATGCCGCTCGCCTGCGTGTACTATCCGGTCGCGGTGCTGCCGACCTGGCTGCAAACCATCGCCTGGACGCTGCCGCCGACCTATGTGTTCGAGGGTATGCGTGCGCTTCTGATCGATCACATCTTCAGGGGTGATCTGATGGTCTGGTCGCTTCTGATCAACGCAGGCCTGTTTGCTGCCTCGTTCGCCATCTTCCTTGCCCTTTTACGCAGCGCCAAACGGGTGGGCTCGCTGCTTGGGGGTGGCGAATAAGTCACTATTTCCGTGGATTCCCGCGCGTTTTAGCCTTTTGGACCCGTAGATCTACTGGTCGGCGGATTGACGCTTAATTGCGCATTCGGCAGTATGCTGCGTCGCAAAACAGGGATCATGTTAAATGCCGATTGGTGAGTTTGGCGGCGCACCGCCGCTGGTGGCCGAAGGCAGTCCGGCGCTCACGACGCCGATGTACTGGATGTACGAAATGGGCCATGCGTCGCTCAATCCGGCACGCGCCGTGACCGACGCCACCAAGATCCTGTTTCAAAACCCGCTTAATCCCTGGTCGCACACGCAGTTCGGCAAATCGATCGCCGCGGCCTGCGAATTGTTCGAACGCACCACGCGCCGTTACGGCAAGCCCGAATGGGGCCTCGACTTCACCGAAGTCAACGGCGTGCAGACGCCGGTCGAAGTTCGCTCGATCTGGGAAAAGCCGTTCTGCCGTCTCCTGCACTTCGATCGCAAGCTGACCCGGCCGCTGCGCGCGCCGCATCCGCGCGTTCTGATCGTGGCGCCGATGTCCGGCCACTACGCGACCCTGTTGCGCGGCACCGTCGAGGCGTTCCTGCCGACGCACGAGGTCTACATCACCGACTGGTCCGACGCGCGGATGGTTCCGCTCAGCGCCGGGCGTTTCGATCTCGACGACTATATCGATTACGTCATCGAGATGCTGCACGTGCTCGGCGGCAACATGCATGTCGTCGCGGTGTGCCAGCCGTCGGTGCCGGTGCTGGCGGCGGTTTCCGTGATGGAAGCCACGCGCGATCCGTTCGTGCCGCTGTCGATGACGCTGATGGGTGGCCCGATCGATACCCGACGCAACCCAACCGCCGTGAACAACCTCGCCGAACAGCGCGGCATCGAATGGTTCCGGAACCACGTCATCACCAAGGTGCCGTTCCCGCATCCCGGCGTGATGCGCGACGTTTATCCGGGCTTCTTGCAGCTCTCGGGCTTCATCACCATGAACCTCGACCGCCACACCGATGCGCACAAGGCGCTCTTCAACAATTTGGTGAAGGGCGACGGCGACATGGTCGACAAGCACCGCGAATTCTATGACGAGTATCTCGCGGTGATGGATCTGACGGCCGAGTATTACCTGCAGACCGTCGACGTCGTCTTCGTCAAGCACGCGCTGCCCAAGGGTGAAATGACCCATCGCGGCAAGCTGGTCGATCCCTCGAAGATCCGCCGCGTGGCGCTGATGACGGTGGAAGGCGAGAAAGACGACATTTCCGGGCTCGGTCAGACCGAAGCGACGCACGCATTGTGCCCCGATATTCCCGATCATCGCCGCGTGCATTACGTGCAGAAGGGCGTTGGGCACTACGGTGTGTTCAACGGATCGCGATTTCGTTCCGAAATTGTGCCGCGCATCTCCGATTTCATGATGTCGGCTGCCAATACCAACGAGTCAGCGGCAAAGACCAAGCCAACATTGGTCAGTGCAGCCGAATAGTGCGCCCGCGGCACCGATTCCGTGTCGCCGATAAGTTGCTGAGAAGATTCAAACAATCCGGGTTCCCGTCGAATCAAGGGGTGAGTTCAGACTCACTCCTTGAGGGCCTTTTTGACGGCCGGTTCCCTCAAAAATTTTGGGTTCCACCCCCTGCCCCTAGGGGCGATTTGGCGCTCAGCCCCTGTATATTGGGCAAATGATTTGTTTTTGCATCGAGCGATTTAGATGCGATTTCCTTGGCGGCGGATATGGCAGAATCCGGGCGAACTCCTACTCCCCGGACTCCAAGACATGGCTACTCGCGCCCTCCTTTATCGGCGGCCCGCCGAACCCGCGATTCTTTTGGTCAAACACTGCTCGCAAGTCTTTGCGATCAGGCTGCGCCGGCACCGCCGGGCGCGGCGATATACCCTTCGTATCCATCCGACCGATCGCGAAGCGATCCTGACGATGCCGCCGCGCGGCACGCTTGCGGAAGCCAAGGAGTTTGCGCAGCTTCATGGCGGTTGGATCGCCGCCCGTCTCGGCCGTCTGCCGAAGGCCGCGCCCTTTCAACCCGGCACCATCGTGCCGTTACGCGGCGTGCCGCACCGCCTGGTGCATCGCGCCGGCGAACGCGGCACGGTGTGGACCGAAACCCGCGACAGCGGCGAGAAGATTCTGTGCGTCGCCGGCGGCTACGAGCACATGGACCGGCGCGTCCATGATTTTCTCAAGCGCGAGGCGCGTAAGGATCTGCACAAGGCCTCGCTCGCCTATGCCGCGGAACTTGGCGTGCGGGTCAGGCGTGTGTCGATCCGCGACCAATCGAGCCGCTGGGGTTCATGCACCTCGGCCGGGTCGTTGTCGTATTCCTGGCGGTTGATCCTCGCGCCGGCCTATGTGCTGGACTATCTCGCCGCCCACGAGGTCGCCCATCTCGTCGAAATGAACCATTCGCCGCGGTTCTGGCGCGTGGTCGATCGCATCTGCGATCATGTCGAACGCGCCAAGCGCTGGCTCGACACCTACGGCAACGATTTGCACCGGTACGGGGTGGAGGATTAGCGGTCGCCGCCAACACTGCTGTCACGCCCGGCTTGACCGGCCGACGCAGTATTCCAGAGACGGTGGTGATCAACCGAAAAGCCGCAGCGTACTGGATACCCCGGTTTCGCGGGGTATGACGCTCTGAGAAGGTCGCGGGATATCTCGCTTACCTCCCAAACAACCGATCCACCAGCCAGCCATCCAATCCCGCGGCCGCTTCCGGACGCACATTTGGATTGGGCGGCGGCGCGGAGGTTCGCGCCGGCGGCGGCCGATAGGAACCGCCCGACGGGGCCGGCACCGGCGGCGGCGCGCTGACCTGCGACGCGGTCTGGAACAGGTTCGACATGAAGCCGCCGCGCTGCGTGTTCGGCAGGCTGGCCACCGGCACGCCCTGATGGGCCGCGCGCATGAAGCGGGTCCACACGTCCACCGGAAGGCCGCCGCCGGTTGCCTTCTTGGTCGGCGAGTTGTCGTCATTGCCGAGCCAGACACCGGTGACGAGGTTGGCGGTGTAGCCGACGAACCATGCGTCGCGGAAATCCTGGCTGGTTCCGGTCTTGCCGGCGGCCATCCAGCCCGGAATCTCCGCCTTGCGCGCGGTGCCGGACAGCAGCGTCTCCTGCATCATGGTGTTCATCATCGCGACATGACGCGGCTCGATCACCTGAGCGGGCCGGTCGGGCTGCCGCGCATACAGCAGCTTGCCTTCATTGGTGCGGATCCTGGTCACCACATGCGGGGAGATGCCGAGCCCGCCATTGGCGAACGGTGCATAGGCGCCGACCAGTTCGATGACGGACACTTCCGAGGTGCCCAGCGCGATCGACGGGTTGGCGTCGAGCTTCGATGAAATCCCGAGCCGGTGCGCGGTCCGCACCACATTCTTCGGGCCAACTTCCAGGCCAAGCCGTACCGCAACCGTGTTGAGCGACATGGCCAGCGCCTGCGTCAGCGTCACCGGGCCGAAATATTCGTGGGTGTAGTTCTCGGGGCGCCAGCCCTTGAGATCGAGCGGCGCATCCTGGCGGATCGTCTCCGGCGTCAGGCCGCCCTCGATCGCAGTCAGATAGATGAACGGCTTGAACGCCGAGCCAGGCTGGCGTTTCGCGGTGACTGCGCGGTTATACTGGCTCTCGGCATAGTTCCGCCCGCCGACCATGGCGCGCACCGCACCTTCAGGCGTCATCGCCACCAGTGCGCCCTGGGTGACGTTGAACTTCACGCTCTTGGCCGCCAGCTCGTCGATGATGGCAGCTTCGGCTGTGCTTTGCAGCTTCGGATCGATCGTGGTCTCGACCACGATGCTCTGGTCGATCTGGCCGACAAGATCGTCAAGCACTTCGCCGATCCAGTCGGCGACGTAGTTGACGGTACCGGCGCCGGCCGGCTTCACGTGGTAGGAGGGATGTCCGATCGAGGCCTTGGCCTGCGCGTCGGTGATGAATTTGGCTTCCGCCATCGCCGCGAGAACGATCTGAGCGCGCGCCTCCGCACCTTCCGGATTGCGGTTCGGCGCCAGCCGCGACGGCGACTTGACGAGACCCGCCAGCATCGCCGCTTCCGCGACCGTAACGTTCTTCGCCGATTTGCCGAAATAGCGCTGCGAAGCGGCTTCGACGCCATAGGCGCCGGAGCCGAAATAGACGCGGTTCAGGTAAAGCTCGAGAATTTCGTTCTTGGAATGCTTGCGCTCCAGCCACAGCGCGAGCTCCACTTCCTGCAGCTTGCGCGCCATCGTCCGCTCCTGGGTCAGGAACAGGTTCTTGGCGAGCTGCTGTGTCAGCGTCGAGCCGCCCTGCGAGACGCCGCGATGCAAGAGGTTGGCGACCGCTGCGCGCGCGATGCCGACGGGGTCGATGCCGTAATGCGAATAGAAGCGGCGGTCCTCGATGGCGATGAACGCCTTCGGCAGATAGGGCGGCAGGTCCTTCAGTGCGACATTGGAGCCGGGCGCTTCGCCGCGCGAGGCCAGCACGCTGCCGTCGAGGCCGACAATCTGGATGGTAGGCGGGCGCTTCGGAATTTCCAGCGACTGGATCGCCGGCAGATGCGCGCCGACCCAGACCACGACGCCGACCGCCGCGATCACGGCCCACAGGCCGAGCACCGCGCCCCAATAGACCAGCCGGCCAATTCTGATGCGGCCGCGCGATTTTCCGCGCCGCTTCGCGCCGCTTTTGGTCCCGCGCGGCTTGCGCTCCCGCGGCGGCTCCTCGTCGTCTTCGTCTTTGCGCTTGGCCACTGGTTTTTTCGGCTTCTCGTCGGCGGCGTCGGTGGCGTCGGGGATGCGATCGGCGGGCGAAAGGCGCAGGTCCGCGAGCGCGGCCGGAAGCCCGAACAGCGGCTCCTTGCGTGCGCCGCTCTTTTTCCGTCCCCACGCCATGACAAACGCCGTTCACACCCGTCCTGCCAAAGGCTACCGGCGGCTGTTTAAGGGTCGGTTACGGAAAGGTTAATGCGGGATTAGGAGGTGCGGCGGCGCCATATTAGGATCGGCGCAAGCGACAGCGTTTTGGGAGAAAGCCGCATGGGCCACGTCGATCCGACCAGGGAAGTATTCGCGCAGTTCAAAGCCAATGATCGGCCGGGTCCGATCCACATGCTCAATCTGGTCCGGCTGCGCACGCAGGCGGCCTATCCGGACGGCCGCCAGGCGACGGGAGCGGAAGCCTATGCTGCCTACGGACGCGAAAGCGGCCCGGTATTCGAGCGGCTCGGCGGCCGCATCGTCTGGCAGGGTCGGTTCGAGCTGATGCTGATCGGGCCGCAGGAGGAGCGCTGGGACCATTGCTTCATCGCCGAATATCCCAGCGTCGCGGCGTTCGCCGAGATGATCCGCGATCCCGTCTACCGTGAGGCCGTGAAGCACCGCCAGGCTGCGGTCGAGGACTCCCGCCTGATCCGTCACGCCGTGCTGCCGGTCGGCAAGACATTTGGGGAGATTCCGAAGTAAGAGCAATCTATCCGCTCATGGTGAGGAGGCGCGCGAGCGCCGTCTCGAATCATGCGGCCCGCTGGTGCCATTCATCCTTCGAGACGCGCGAAGACGCCCTTCGCAGGATGAAGTCCCGCAGTCGATTGCCGGGTCAAGCCCGGCATGACGACGCAAAAAATCGGCGGCCCCTAAGGGCCGCCGACCGCTTCTATCCGCCGATCATTTGGATTCTCGCCTCGCCGCGACTAGCCCGCCGGACCTGCGTCCTCGAGGATCGGGCCGAACATTTCCCAACGCTCGCCGTTGAACTTCATCATCTGCAACTGCTTGTTGACGCGGTAATCGGTCGGCGTGGTGTTGACGGTGATGCCCGGCAGCAGCAGGTCGAGCTGAACGTTCTTTAGGCTGGTGGCCTGCTTCAGCACGTTCTCGCGGGTCAGATTGTCGCCGCAAGCCTTGAGCACATGAATCAGCAATTGCGTGGTCATGTAGCCATAGGAGTTGAAGCTCGAATCCTTGTCGCCCTCCGGATAGTACTTCGCCATGAATTCGAAATACTTCTTCATGCCGGGGTCGTCCTTCCAGGTCGGATCGAGCGGATCCTTGCCGTAGTTGACGCTGATCACGCCCTTGGAAGCTTCAAGCCCCGCCGGCTTCATGACGGCGCCGACTGACGTGGCATTGATGTCGAGGATGTGCACCGGCTTCCAGTTAAGCTCATGGATCTTCTTGATCGCCTGCGCCGCCTGCTTGGGCGTCGTTGCCGAGAAGAACAGGTCCGCGCCGGCGTCCTTGATCTTGAGGATCTGCGAATCGACGGTCGGGTCGGCGACTTCGTAGGAAGCTTCCGCCACGATCATCTTGGCGGCCTTGTCGCCGAGGCCGGCCTTGATGCCGTTCAGGTAATCCTTGCCGAGGTCGTCGTTCTGATAAAGGATTCCAATCTTGGCGTTCGGATGTTCCTTTAGAATGTACTGGCCGTAGATGCGCCCCTCGACGAAGTAGTTGGGGTTGAAGCCCATCGTCCATGGAAAATTCTTTGGATCGGTGAACTTCGAGGCGCCCGTCGCCGCGAAGAGCTGCGGCACCTTCTTGGCGTTCAGATATTTCTGCACCGCCGCGTTCGAAGGCGTACCGAGAACCTGGAAGGTGAGCAGCACCTCGTCGCTCTCGACCAGCTTGCGCACCTGCTCGACCGCTTTCGGCGGCGAGTAGGCATCGTCATACTGGATCAGGTTGATCTTGCGGCCGTTCACGCCGCCCTGATCGTTGATCATCTTTATATAGGCGGCCTGGGTCTTGCCGATGGTGGCATAGGCGGAGGCCGGTCCTGAGAATGGATTGGTCTGGCCGATCTTGATCTCGGTATCGCTCGCGCCGGTGTCGTATTTCTTCTGCGCCGATGCCGTCGAGACCGACAGCGCAAGTGCGAGCGCCGTGCCGGTGGCCAGATGGAAAATACCCTTCCTCATATCCTTGCATTCCTCATGTTGTAATTAAGCCGATGATCTGGCCCGGGGGCTTTATTGAGCCAAGCGGACGCCATCGCTGCCGCGATAGTGACGGAACGGATGCTGCATTGCAAGATGCTCGCGTGCCGTGATGCCGGTGCCGAGTTCCATCTGCACAAACAGAATCCAGCGCTGTTGGCCTGCGGGGCCGGGACCGGGACCTCTCGACAGTGATTGGGTCCCCGGCTCCGCGTCTCAGCGTTCCACGCTGCGCCGCGTCTGGGACACGCCAGACCGGACCTTAACCTGCCGGTCCGGTATCTTCGATGATCGGACCGAACAGCTCCCAGCGCTCGCCGTTGAATCTCATCATCTGCATCTGCTTGTTGATGCGGTAATCGGTCGGCGAGGTGTTGGTGACCATGCCGGGCAGCGAAAGGCTGCCGGTGACGTTCTTCAGGTTGGCGGCCTGCTGCATGATGTTTTCGCGGGTGAGATTGTCGCCGCATTGCTGCAGGATCTTCACCAGCAATTCCGCCGTCGAATACCCATACGTGTTGACGGTATTGAGCTTGTCGCCCTCCGGGTAATATTTGTCCATGAAGGCGAAGTAGGCCTTGATACCGGGATCGTCCTTCCACTGCGGATCGCCCGGATCCTTGCCGTAGTTGGTCGAGATGATGTCCTTGGAGATGTCGAGGCCCGCCGGCTTGAGCGTAGCCGACACCGGGCTCGCGTTGATGTCGAGGATATGGACCGGCTTCCAGCCGAGGTCGGCGGCCTTCTTGATCGCCTGGGCTGCAAATTTCGGCGTGGAGGCGTCGTAGAGCAGGTCGGCGCCGGCAGCTTTCAGTTTGACGATCTGCGAGTCGATGGTCGGATCGGTCAGCTCATAGGAGGCTTCGGCGACGATCATCGAAGCTGCCTTGGCGCCCAGGCCTTCCTTCAGGCCCGTGACGTAGTCGCGGCCGAGATCATCGTTCTGGTAGAGAATGCCGATCTTGGCATTGGGATGATTCTGCAGAATGTATTTGGCATAGATGCGTCCCTCGGACTGGTAGTTCGGATTGAATCCCATCGTCCAGGGGAAATTCTTCGGGTCGGTGAATTTCGATGCACCGGTCGCGGCGAGGAGTTGCGGCACCTTCTTGGCATTGAGATATTTCTGGACGGCGGCATTCGACGGCGTGCCGATGATCTGGAAGGTGAACAGAACTTCGTCGCTCTCGACCAGCTTTCGTACCTGCTCGACGGCCTTCGGCGGCGAGTAGGCGTCGTCGTACTGGATCAGATTGATCTTGCGGCCGTTGATGCCGCCCTGCTCGTTGATCATCCTGAAATAGGCGGCCTGGGTCTTGCCGATGCCGGCATAGGCGGAGGCAGGTCCCGAGAATGGAACGGTCTGGCCGATCTTGATCTCGGTGTCGCTCGCGCCGGCATCGTATTTCTTCTGCGCGCTGGCCGGTGACGCCAGCGCGATTGCAACCGCCGCGCCTGCGATCAGATGAAGTACACCACCTCTCATAAGCTGCTCCCTTCCCTGATGTCGACCGATGATCCTGTTCCGCCCATCCGTTCGGAAAGCCGGACGTCATCGTTGGCAGCGAGTTTGGCGGAAGGGTTTTGCCGGCGCAAGATAGAGCGAAGGCAAAGACATTACGGCCGGCCGGAGCGCTGTTGCGGCCCCCCAAACCGGCGGAATTCGGGTGGACGCTACTACAGAGGAGGTGGAAAATGCGGCCCGCTCACCGATATTTTTGTAGGGACTGACGATGCCGGAAAGCTTCAACCTTGATCGCCTGGCAACCCCGATCGGAACGGCGCTGCTCGTCACCGATGCGGACGGCCTGCTCCGCGCGCTTGACTGGGAAGATTATGAGCCGCGCATGCAGCAGTTGCTGCGCCTGCACTACGGCGTGGTGGAATTGAGGCAAGCGCGGGCGCCGCGCGACCTGCGCGCCGCCTTGTCCGGCTATTTCAAGGGCGATCTCGATCGCCTCTCGGGGATCAAATGGCGCGTCGCCGGCACGCCGTTCCAGCAGAAGGTCTGGCACGCACTGCCGAAGATCGCGCCGGGGACGACGATGAGCTATGGCGCGTTGGCGGCAAGGCTCGACATGCCAAAAGCCGTCCGCGCCATCGGCCACGCCAACGGCTCGAATCCGATCAGCGTGGTCCTGCCTTGTCACCGCCTGATCGGCGCCAACGGCTCGCTGGTGAAATACGGCGGCGGACTGGAGCGCAAGCGCTGGTTGCTCATGCACGAGGGCGCGAAGATCCAGTGCTCAGGAACAGACAAGGGGATGATCTACGCAAGCTGAAACCGCGCTCGGAGCCGTCTGCCGTTTCAAATCAATCCGGATCGCGGG
Source organism: Bradyrhizobium archetypum (assembly GCF_013114835.1). Classification (GTDB taxonomy): domain Bacteria; phylum Pseudomonadota; class Alphaproteobacteria; order Rhizobiales; family Xanthobacteraceae; genus Bradyrhizobium; species Bradyrhizobium archetypum. The sequence continues at coordinate 63,724 of NZ_JAAVLW010000003.1, forward strand.
GCGCGCCGCGCATGTCCCGCAGGATATAGAGAAATACAATCAGCAGAGGGCCCCACGCCAGCATCGCGCCGACCAGCATCGCGTTTACCGTTGCCATGAAGGCTCCTCCGCGCGCACCGGCTGCGCAAAATGGTCTCCGCGGGCCGCAGGCCGAGGCCCCTGATAGAGCCACTTCCAATACATCCGGTTGCGCTCCAGTTGACGCTTGTAGATCTCGCGGCACTTCGCCGAGCAAAACTGTTGGAAGTACCAGCTACGCCGGACCAGCCCGAAGGGACGTTTGCATTCCGGATTTCCGCAGCAATTATTCATGACGCGACCTCCGCATTGGCACGCCGTATCCAGCGGGTGAAATTCTCGTGGCCCTTGTCCAGGCAGAAGCGTCCGCAGTAGCGTTCGCGCGCCGGATCTCGCAGAGAGATGATATTGGGGTCTTCGCTGTCACACTCGGAGCAACGCGGTTCTGTACGCATGGCGACCTCCTTCTGAGGAATTGCCGCTTGCCGATCAAAATGTGTGATGCTTTATGCCCTTCGTTCCTCGAAGGACGATGCGAGCTTGCGTCGTCGCCCGCTTATCTTCAACTTGTCCAGATGTTTGGCGGGATCATCCTTACGTATGAATGGCTCCCTCGGCGGCCGGATCGGCTCATTTGCTGGCGGCTTCGCTATTCGGCGCCAGCGCAGTTTCGAGGCACTTGATCAGCACCTCTCCGTCGAACGGCTTCATCAAGTAGCAGGTTGCGCCCGCCTTCATGGCCTGGGCGCGCTCGCCTTCGACCGAAAAAGCCGTGACGAAGATGAACGGAAAGCGATGTCCGGTGGCGAGTAGATGAGCTTGCAGCTCGAGCCCGCTCATGGCGGGCATTCTGACATCCGTTATCACGCACGATGTCTCATGCAGGTGGGGCGATCGCAGAAACTCCTCGGCCGACGCAAATGTGTGGACGACGTAGCCAAGCGACCGGACGAGATTATCGGTCGCGGCGCGGACCGACCCGTCATCGTCGATGATTGATATGATCGGCTTGGACAAGACGGTCCTTCCCGGAGACGACCAGAGGATGTTTCTTGCTGTGCCGCCTCGCAGTGGGAGAGTGCGCTGCAAATCAGGGAGGGAAAATCATACTTAGGTTTGCGGCCGGCCGGACGCGGGCCCGATTCCAAGCAGCTCCGCCATCCTCACGAGATCAGGCAGCGACTTGGCCGCCATTTTCCGCATGATGTGCCCGCGATGTATCTTCACGGTGATCTCGGCCACGCCGATTTCGGCCGCGATCTGCTTATTCATGAGTCCTGCGGTAACGAGCGCCATCACCTGCCGTTCGCGCGGAGTGAGGGTCGCGAAAAGCGCGTGCAGGTTTGCGAGAACCTTGGCTTCATCGCGGCTGTTGCGATCGCGTTCGATCGCCGCGGTTACGGCATCCAGCATGTCCTGATCGCGGAATGGCTTGGTCAGAAAATCGACGGCTCCGGCCTTCATGGCGCGGACCGTCATCGGAATATCGCCATGACCCGTCATGAAGATGATCGGAATGTGAATGTCGGCCTTGGCCAGTTCGGCCTGAAAGTCGAGGCCGCTGACCCGGGGCAGCCTGATGTCGAGGATCAGGCAACTGGGGACATTCGGAAGCTTGCATTGCAGAAATTCGTGAGCCGAACCGAATGCTTCGGCGCGCAATCCCACCGAGCGGAAGAGATTGCTCAGCGCCTCGCGCACCGATGGGTCGTCGTCAATCACAAAGACGACCGGTTCCTCGGCGGTCGCGAGGGTGGAAGGCGATGCCGGGCGACCGGTCACGGCGCTCCCTCCTGATTTGATGGCAGGCTGAATTGGAATGTCGCGCCAGGGCCGGCATTTGCGGAGGCGGACAGCCGGCCGCCATGAGCCCCGACGATGGAGCGGCAGATCGACAGGCCCATTCCCATGCCGCGGGGCTTGGTGGTGAAAAAGGCCTCGAACAGCCGCTCAAGATTCTCGGTGGCGAGGCCGACGCCGCAATCCTTCACCGTCACCATGATTTGGGTTTCGTCCTGGCATGTCCGGATTACCAGTTCCCGCGGTCGGTCCGTGACCGGCTGCATCGCCTCGATGCCGTTGATGACCAGGTTGAGAATGACTTGTTGCAACTGGATCCGATCGGCGAGGACCAGGGGGAGATCAGGGGAGAGCTCCAGCCGCAACATTACCTGGTGGCTGAGCAGCTGATGCTGCACCAGGCTGATGACCTCGTTGATGACATCATTGATGTGAATCGCGGTCTTCTGATCGGTAGCCTTGTTAACGAGCGCACGGACGCGCTGAATCACTTCGCCAGCGCGATTGCCGTCCCTGATGATCGACTCCACGGTCGCGCGCGCTTCCTTTAGATCGGGAGGCTCGCGGTCCAGCCAACGCTGGCATGCTGCGGCGTTGGTGACGACGGCGGCGAGCGGCTGGTTCACCTCATGGGCGATCGAGGCGGCAAGTTCTCCAAGGGCAGTCACGCGCGTGACATGCGCGAGCGAAGCCTGTGCCTCATGCAATTCCACCTCGGCTCGCTTGCGGGCTGTAACATCCGAAACTGCCCCGACAAAATCGATGCCGCTCGATGTATCCTTCACCGCATGAGCCCTGGCGTGGACATGCTTGACCGAGCCGTCAGGCATCAACAGCCGATAGCCATGCTCGAAGTCCTTCCACTCGCTCAACGCACGCTTGGTGGTCCGTAGAACGCGCGCGCGATCATCGGGATGGATGCGTTGTATCACGGTGGCCCGCTTGATTGAAGGCGCCTTGTCGAATCCAAAGATTCTGAAGGTTTCTTCCGACCAGATGAGTTCGTCGCTGCCGGCGCGCCAGCCAAAGCTGCCGGTGTGGCTCAATCGCTGCGCTTCGGCCAGATACATTTCGCTCTGCCGCAATGCATTTTCAGCCTGTTTGCGCTCGGTGATGTCCTCGCAGGCGATCAGAACGATCGGTTGATCATTCATTAGCCGCACGGCCTTGGCATTTTCACGGACCCATAGCGTCGACCCGTCTTTGCGGATCTTGCAGATTTCCCAACTATGGGTGCGGCCGATGTTTCCCAGGCACACGGCAACGTTGCTCTGCGCCGTTTGCCGCTCCTCGGCAGGAAAGACCTTCAGAACGGATTGTCCCAGCAATTCGTCGACGGAGTAGCCAAGTTGCGCGGCGCCGAATGTGTTGACGGACAGCACCGTTCCTGTCGCATCGACCATGAAGTACATCACCGGGTTGTGCTCAAATACCTCCTTCCATTGCGCCTCGCTGTTGCGCAGGGTCTCGATCGCGCGCGCTTCGGCGCTCGCCCGACCCTGAAGCAGGGCTTCCATCTGCCTGCTGCTACGGCCCACCAAGCCCATCATGATGACTGACGCGGCAAGCGAAGCGACGAGCAGCGTGATTGCAATGAAATAAGGGGTAGTCGTGGGCGCCGGGCCGAGCAGGAGCCAGATGCCGGCCGCTGCGCCCAACGCCAGCGCCATGCTGCCGAGCAGCCATTGCTCGGCCGCGCGCCACGACCTTATCGCCGGGTTACGCATCATCAGCACTGACACTCGGCCATCCGAGCGGCGATGCGTCGCTTACGTGTTCGCTATCATCAGCGGCGACAACGTCGCCCTCCTAACAGGCTGGATACTAGCAGCTTTTCAGGTGTCCGGAGGCAAAATCGGCCGGTCCTCCGCGCGTCTTCCTCGTTCCCTCCGGCGCGAGCTTCGCTAGCCAGGCTGTGATCCTATACCACGGTATGCTCGGCTCAACCGAATGGAACGGCCTGATCAACCTGCGTTCAATGGCCGGTTCCGCCTTGGCGAATTACGCTGTCGGAGTGACTGCAGCGGCGTCCGCCGAACCGTAGTATTCCGGGGATCGATGATGTCGAAAGCGCGCCTGCACCTGATCCGTTGCTCCGATGACGTTGAACCTCGACCGAGGATTCGGAGACGCGAACGCAACTTCCAGCTAACCGTTATCAACGGCGGCAGACCGGCGATCGCCGCGAGGCGAGAAAGCCCCTGGCGAGAAAACGATCGGCGAGAAGATCCTCTGAAAGCCCTGTTCGGTCTGGTCGATCAGGTCGTCCTCGCTGCCGAAGCAAACTACGCCGCCTTCATCGCAGCGAGCCTGACAACACTCGAGCTCTACGGTCGGATTGATCCGGGACAGTCCGTAGGACGGATAGAGCCAAGGGGTTCGGCGTACGGCCGGCCCGACGACAAACTCCACGAAACCCATCATCGTTTCCCAACGTGATCGCTGGGTATCGCTTCCGCCTTCGCTCCTTGAGTCACGGCGGACAAGTCGCTGCATCCATCCTACAAAATCGGGGTCTGCTTCGCCTGACACGCAAGCGCAATTGTGTATGCAACGGCCTGCGACAAACTGGCACGACGGGCAAATCACTTCTGATTTTCAGGAATCGAGTCAAGCCCAGGAATCAATAAGAATCAAAAATATTCTGCTTCCGTTCTCACCCAAATCAGTCGCACAACTCGGCCTGTCTCACCGCAAGATGAGGGGCGCTTCGCGATCGTCACCAACGTGCGGTGAGATGCGATGGACGTGGATTCAGAGACAGCAGCGATAGAACCGATAAGCCGCGGCGTACTGGATCCCGGCCTTCGCGGGGTATGACGCCCGAGGGTTGCGTTGCTACCTCCCGTCATTGCGAGCGCAGCGAAGCAATCCATCTATCCCCGAACGGCGCTATGGATTGCTTCGCGGAGCCTGTCATCAGGCGCGCATTCGCGCAACCCGTCGCCTCGCAATGACGGCAGGAGGCAGGGGCCGCATCTATCACGCCGCCGGCTTGGCGACATTGTCCTCCGCGGAGAGCAGATGGATCAGCGCGCTCTTGATCGCGGCCTGACGGGTCGGCGCGGTGATCTGGGCGCCGAGCAGGTCGGTGACGTAGAACACGTCGCGGGCACGCTCGCCGAAGGTCGCGACGTGGGCGGAGGCGATGTTGAGGTTGAGCTTCGAGATCGCGGTGGTGAGCTGATACAGCAAGCCCGGGCGGTCGAGGCCGGAAACCTCGATCACGGTGTAGCGGTCCGACCACTGGTTGTTGATGGTGACCTCGGGCTCGACCACGAAGGCGCGCACCTTGCCGCGGTTGGCCGCCTTGCGCGCCACCACTTCGGGCAGCCGCAACTTGCCCTCAAGCACCTGCTCGATCATCTCGCCGATGCGGGTGGCGCGCCGTCCCTCGTCCTCGTCGCGGTCGTATTCTCTGGAGATCGCGATGGTATCGAGCGCCAGGCCGTCGGTCGTGGTGTAGATCTGCGCGTCGACGATGTTGGCGCCGGCAGAGGCACAGGCGCCCGCAATGATCGACAGCAGCCAGGGGTGGTCGGTCGCAAGGATCGTCAGTTCGGTGACGCCGCGCGCCTCGTCGAAGCCGACATTGATCGCGAGCTTGTGGCCGGCCTGTTCGCTGGCGTGGATGAAGCGCGCCTGGCGGATTTTTCGCTGCAGGTCGACCTTGAGCCAGTAGGCCGGGTAATGCCGCGCGATATAGGCGTTGAGTTCGGCTTCCGGCCACTCGGTGAAGGCGGCGCGGAATTCGGCCTGCGCAAGCGCAATGCGCTGCGCGCGGTTTACTTCCGAGAAGCCGCCGGTCAGCACCGGCTCGGTCTCGTAATACAGCGTGCGCAAGAGCTGCGCCTTCCAGCCGTTCCACACGCCCGGGCCGACGCCCCGGATGTCCGCGGTGGTCAGGATGGTCAGAAGCTTCATCTGCTCGACGGATTGCACGACAGCGGCAAAATTCTCGATCGTCTTGCGGTCGGAGAGGTCGCGCGATTGCGCCAACGTCGACATCGTCAGATGCTCTTCGATCAGCCACGCCACCAGCTCGGTGTCGCCGGGGGAAAAGCCGAGCCGCGGGCACAGTCGCCGCGCCACCCTGGCGCCCGCGATCGAATGATCCTCGGGACGGCCCTTGGCGACGTCGTGCAGCAGGGTCGCGATGTAGATCACCGCGCGATGCTCGGGCTGGATCTTGCGGAACAGGTCGCTCGCGACCGTGAACTCGTCGTTGCCGCCGCGCTCGATCTCCTGCAGGAAGCCGATGCAGCGGATCAGGTGCTCGTCCACCGTATAGTGGTGGTACATGTTGAACTGCATCATCGAGACGATCTTGCCGAAGGCGCGGATGAAGTGGCCGAGCACGCCGGTCTCGTTCATCCGCCGCAGCACGGTCTCCGCGTCGTTCGACGTCAGGATCTCCATGAACAGCCGGTTGGCTTCCGGATTCTCGCGAAGCTGGATGTTCACCAGTTTCAGCGAGCGCGTCACCATGCGCATTGCATCGGGATGGAAGGCGAGGTTGTTCTTCTGCGCCAAATGAAAGATCCGGATCAGGTTGACCGGGTCGTGCTTGAAGACGTCGGGCGCGGCGAGGTTGATGCGGTTGTTGTCGATGATGAAATCGTCGCTGTCGGGCACCCGCCGTCGCTTCGTGCTCGGCCGCAGCCGCGCCACCATGCGGCTCAGGACCGGCGCGGGCTTGGCCTGCTCGTCTTCCAGCTTGGCGCACAAGATCGCGGTGAGATCGCCGACGTCCTTGGCGACCAGGAAGTAGTGCTTCATGAAGCGCTCGACATCCTGCATGCCCGGATGCGAGGTGTAGCCGAGCCGGACCGCGATCTCGCGCTGCATGTCGAACGACAGCCGCTCCTCGGCGCGGCCCGAGACGAAATGCAGGTTGCAGCGCACCGACCACAGGAAATCGGCGCAGCGGCGGAAGGTGCGGTATTCCTGCGCGTCGAACACGCCGCGCTCGACCAGCTCGCCGGTCTCGCGGACGCGGTAGACGTATTTGGCGATCCAGAACAGCGTGTGCAGGTCGCGCAGGCCGCCCTTGCCGTCCTTGACGTTGGGCTCGACCAGATAGCGCGACTGCCCGGCGCGGCGGTGCCGCTCCTCGCGCTCGGCGAGCTTGGCGGTAACGAATTCGGACGCCGTGCCCTGCACGACATCCTTGTCGAAGCGGGCGACCAGTTCGTCATAGAGCGGCCGGTCGCCGGTCAGAAATCGCGTCTCCAGGATCGCGGTGCGGATCGTCATGTCGCCGCGGGCTTGACGGATACATTCGTCGACCGAGCGCGTGGCGTGGCCGACCTTCAAGCCCATGTCCCACAGGCAATAGAGAATTGCTTCGGCGACCTGCTCGCCCCAGGCGGTCTGCTTGTAGGGCAGGATGAACAACAGATCGATGTCGGACTCCGGCGCCATCAGGCCGCGGCCGTAACCGCCGGTGGCGACCACGGCCATGCGCTCGGCGCCGGAGGGCACATGCGAGCGATAGAGATGCTGGGTGGCGGCGGAATAGAGGATGCGGATGATTTCGTCCTGCATGAAGCAGAGCCGCTCGGCGCAGCGGCGGCCGTGGCGATCCTTCAGCAGGACGGCCTGCGCGGTCGCACGCGCCGCGATCATCTCGGCCTTGAGCAATTGCGCCAGCGCCGAGCGGAACACGTCCTCGCGACCGGCATGTTTTTCGGCAAGTGCATCGACCGCCGCGGTGATCCGCGCGGTATCAAAACGGTCATCCGCGTCGGAGCGGACCTCAGTCACGACACTGTCCATGATCTATCCCGATATCGGACGGCGCAGGGGCTGTCACGGGCGTTTGCAAGTCGACTTGAGGCTATGCAATGAGGCGGCCGAATTCCAGCCCTAACCTGTTGAAAAGATTAAAGTCGGTGAACGGAAAACCGCCCACGCCAGCCACGGTGATGACATGGCATCAATCGCCGACTATACCGGGATGCAAAATAAAGTCGGGAGACAGAACATGGACGCCGCCGAACTTCGCGCGATGCAGGCCCCGATCAAGGAACGCTACAAGTCCGATCCCTCCGCCGCGGTCATTACCCTGAAAGCCAAGGGCTCGATCGACCGTGACGGCATCGCCTGCAAGGTCGAGACCGGCCGCGCGCTGGCGGTAGCCGGCCTGCACCCGGCGACCGGCGGGTCCGGCCTCGAGCTGTGCTCCGGCGACATGCTGCTGGAGGCCCTGGTGGCCTGCGCCGGTGTCACGCTGAAGTCGGTCGCGACCGCCGTCGAAGTGCCGCTCAGAAGCGGCGTCGTCATCGCCGAGGGCGATCTCGATTTTCGCGGCACGCTCGGCGTCGACAAGGAGGCGCCGGTCGGCTTTCAGGAAATCCGCCTGCGCTTCGAGGTCGGAACCGACGCACCGCAGGACAAGCTCGACCTGCTGCAGAAGCTGACTGAGCGTTATTGCGTGGTCTATCAGACCATCAAGAACGGCCCGAAGGTCACGGTATCGATGAAGCGGGTGTGATCGCTTTCACCCTGCCCTGGAGGGGGAGTGTCCACGCGCGTGCTACGGGCGGCGGGGTGGGGTGACGTCTCTCCCCAGCCAACAGTGCCCGAGTTGAGAGATCACCCCACCCCGTCTCGCATTTCGCTACGCTCATGCGGACCGACCCTCCCCCTGCAGGGGAGGGTAAGAGAATGCAAATGCCCCCCGAACTCGCCTTCATCCTCACGCTCGGCCTGCGCATGGCGATCACCGCGGCATTCGTGGTGACGGCTTCCATCGTCACCGAACGCTCAGGCCCCGTCATCGGCGCGCTGATCGCGACGCTGCCGATTTCGGCGGGGCCGTCCTACGTATTCCTCGCGCTCGACCATGACGCAGCCTTCATCGCCGAGGGCGCGCTGGCGAGTCTGCCGATCAACGCCGCGACGATCTTCCTGGCGCTGATCTACGTCGTGCTGGCGCAGCGTCATGGCGCGTTGCTCAGTTGCCTCGCGGCCGTCGCCGTATGGCTGGCGCTTGCCACGATCATCCGCTCCGTGCAGTGGTCGCTCATCGGCGGCGTGATCGCGAACGTCATCGCCTACGCCATCTGCGTGCCGCTGCTCGCCCGCTACCGCCACGCCAAAATGCCGCCGATCCGGCGCCGCTGGTACGACATTCCACTGCGGGCCTCGCTGGTCGCGACGCTGGTGGCGACTGTGGTCACCAGCTCGAGCTGGGTCGGTCCGAAGGTCAGCGGCATGATCGCGCTGTTCCCGATTGTGTTCACCTCCATGATGCTGATCCTGCATCCCCGCATCGGCGGCCCACCGACGGCTGCCGTGCTCGCCAACAGCGCCTGGGGATTGATCGGGCTCGGCATTGCGATCGCGGTGCTGCATGTCGCGGCGCTGCAGTTCGGCTCGGCGATCGCGCTGAGCCTGGCACTGGCGACGTGTATCGGTTGGAATCTGAGCCTGTGGTGGCTCGGGCGGAGGAAGGCGGCGCATTAGCCACCGTCATGGCGAGCGAAGCGAAGCAATCCATTCCCTCCGCGCATGCGGATAGGTGGATTGCTTCGCTGCGCTCACAATGACGGGGCGAGAGTCTCACCCCTTGGGAAGCTTCGCCTTCAGCGCATACAACGCCTCCAGCGCCTCGCGCGGCGACATCTCGTCGGGATGTAGCGCCTTCACCGCTTCCATCAATTGCTCCGCTTCGCTCGGCGGCGCAGCTTCCACGGCGGCGCGGGAGGGGACGGCGAACAGCGGCAGATCGTCGACGAGGGCACGGGCGGTCTGGCCGCGATCCTGCGCCTCGAGCTTTGCAAGCACCGACTTGGCGCGCGCGATCACCGCCGGTGGAAGCCCTGCGAGCTTGGCGACCTGGATGCCGTAGGAACGATCAGCCGAGCCGGGAAGCACCTCGTGCAGGAACACAACGTCGCCCTGCCACTCCTTCACGCGCACGGTAGCGTTGAACATCCGCGGCAGCTTGGCCGAAAGCGCGGTCAGCTCATGATAGTGCGTGGCGAACAGCGCGCGGCAGCGGTTGGCTTCGTGCAGATGCTCGATCGCAGCCCATGCGATCGACAGGCCATCGAAGGTCGCGGTGCCACGGCCGATTTCGTCGAGAATAACCAGCGAGCGCGCGCTGGCCTGGTTGAGGATCACGGCGGTCTCGACCATCTCGACCATGAAGGTCGAACGTCCGCGCGCGAGGTCGTCGGCGGCGCCGACGCGCGAGAACAGCCGGTCGACGACGCCGATCCGCGCACGTGACGCCGGCACGTAGGAGCCGATCTGCGCCATCAGCGCGATCAGCGCGTTCTGCCGCAGGAAAGTCGATTTGCCCGCCATGTTCGGGCCGGTGATCAGCCAGATCTGGCCGGACTTCTGCGCCGGTCCCGGCGACAGGTCGCAGGCATTGGCGATGAATGGCTGGCCGTCGCGCCTCAATGCCTGTTCGACCACGGGATGCCGGCCGCCTTCGACCGCGAAGCCGAGCGAGCCGTCGACCTCGGGCCGCACGTAATTGTCGTCGACCGCAAGCTTTGCCAGCGCGGTCGCGACATCCAGCATCGCAAACGCATGCGCTGCGGCGCGCAGGTCGTCACTGGCGGCAAGCGCCATGGCGCAGAGCCGGTCGAAGATTTCCAGCTCCAGATTGAGCGCGCGGTCGCCGGCATTGGCGATCTTGGCCTCGGTCTCGCCGAGCTCGGCCGTCGTGAAGCGAACCTGGCCCGCCAGGGTCTGGCGATGGATGAAGGTCGCGTTCAGCGGCGGCGCCATCAGCTTGTCGCCATGCTGCGCCGTGACCTCGACGAAATAGCCGAGCACGTTGTTGTGACGAATCTTGAGCGCCTTGATGCCGGTGTCCTCGGCGTAGCGTGCCTGCATCGCGGCAACGACGAGACGGGAGGCGTCACGCAGGTTACGGCTCTCGTCGAGCGCGGCCTCATAGCCCTCGCGGATGAAGCCGCCGTCGCGCTTGATCAGCGGCAGTTGATCGCCGAGTGCGCGTTCAAATTCGCGCGCGAGATCGCGCGAGGGGCGGCGCAGCGCGTCCATCACGGCAATGATTTCGGATGGTGCGGCTTCGAGCTGCGCGAGGCGCGCCAGCGCCTGGCCTGCCGCGAGGATGCCGTCGCGCAAGGCGGCAAGATCACGGGGGCCGCCGCGTCCGACCGATAGCCGCGCGAGCGCGCGCGACATGTCAGGAGCGGCGCGCAGCGTGGTTCGGATATCGTCGCGCGCGGCGCTGTCGGCAACGAATGTCGCAATCGCATCCAGCCGCCTAGCGATGGCCGCGCTGTCGATGAGTGGAGCGGCGAGCCGCTGCGCCAGGAGCCGCGAGCCGGCGGCAGTGATGGTGCAATCGATCGCGTCAAGCAGCGATCCGCGCCGCTCGCCGGCGAGCGTCCGGGTCAGTTCGAGATTGGCGCGGGTGGCGGGATCGATCGCCATCGTGGTGCCGGCGGCCTCGCGCGAGGGCGGCGACAGCGGCGGACGTTTGCCGACCTGGGTGCGGTCGATATAGGTGACGGCGGCGGCGGCCGCAGTCGCCTCCAGCCGCGACATCGCGGCAAGGCCATCCATGGTGGCGACCGCGAAATAGTCGCACAGTCGTCGCTCGGCGGTGCCGCTGTCGAAGACGTCGCGGGTCAGCGGCGTGACCGAAGGTAGTTCGCGCAACAGCGGCCCAAGGTCAGCATCGCCATAAAGCGCGTCGGTGACGATCGCCTCGTTCGGGTTGATCCGCGCCAGCGTCGCCGCGAGTTCCGCGGTCGAGCATTCCGTGACCATGAATTCGGACGTGGAGATATCGATCCAGGCGAGCCCGATGCGGTCACCACCGGCGGAGGCGCGGGCGCGCGCGATTGCCAGGAGGTAGTTGTTGGTGCGGGCATCGAGCAGCGTATCCTCGGTCAGCGTGCCCGGCGTCACCAGCCGCACCACGCCGCGCCGGACCACGCTCTTGTTGCCGCGGGCCCGCGCCGCGGCCGGATCCTCGGTCTGCTCGCACACCGCAACGCGGTGGCCGGCATTGATCAGGCGGTGCAGATAGTCCTCGGAGCGCTCCACCGGCACGCCGCACATCGGGATATCAATACCTTGATGCTTGCCGCGCTTGGTCAGCACGATGCCGAGCGCTTTCGAGGCGATCTCGGCGTCCTCGAAGAACAGCTCGTAGAAATCGCCCATCCGGTAGAACAGCAGGAGCCCGGGATGGGCCGCCTTGATCTCGAGGTATTGTTCCATCATCGGCGTGATGCGCGAAGGCGCGTCGGTCGCCGGCGGGGCCTCGGGAGCTGCGGGGGAGGGGATGGATTGCTGGATGGTCATGCGGGCGGCAAACTACAAAATTTCGCCGCCCGGTCCTATTCCCATACCTGCGTTGTCAGAGTTTTCCACGCCCGGCGGCGCTCAGCCGATCATACGCCCGGAGCATGACGGCCCTCCGCGAAAGCACCGCAGGGGAACGCTGCCTCAATTGACCTGCCGCGGGCGCGCTCCTAAAACTCGCCATCAAATCCGGGTCAACGCCTAAAGCACGGCATTCAGGGAGAGATTCTATGCGTGATGTATTCATTTGCGATGCCGTCCGGACCCCGATCGGCCGTTTCGGCGGCTCGCTCGCCAAAGTGCGCGCCGACGATCTGGCCGCCGCCCCGATCAAGGCACTGATGGCGAAGCATCCCAATCTCGACTGGTCGCAGGTCGATGAGGTTTTTTTCGGCTGCGCCAACCAGGCCGGCGAGGACAACCGCAACGTGGCGCGGATGGCGCTGTTGCTGGCGGGCATGCCCGAATCGGTTCCCGGCCAGACGCTGAACCGCCTGTGCGCCTCCGGCCTCGATGCGGTCGGCGCCGCGGGCCGGGCGATCCGCGCCGGCGAGATCGATTTTGCGATTGCCGGCGGCGTCGAATCGATGACCCGCGCGCCGTTCGTGATGGGCAAGGCGCCGGAAGCGTTTGCCCGCTCGGCCGAGATCTATGACACCACCATCGGCTGGCGCTTCATCAATCCTCTGCTGAAGGCGCAGTATGGCGTCGATGCGATGCCGGAGACCGGCGAGAACGTCGCCGAGGAATTCCAGGTCTCGCGCGCCGACCAGGATGCGATGGCGATCCGCTCGCAGCAGCGCGCGGGCGCGGCGATCGCTTCCGGCTATTTCGCCGAGGAAATCACGCCGATCCAGGTGCCGGGCGGCAAGGGCGGTCCCATCACTGTCGACAAGGACGAACATCCTCGTCCCGAGACCACGCTGGAGGGCCTCGCGAAATTGAAGCCGATCGTCCGCAATCCAGGCACGGTGACGGCGGGCAACGCATCCGGCGTCAATGATGGCGCGGCCGCAATGATCCTCGCTTCCGAAGCTGCCGTGAAGAAGCACGGGCTGACGCCGCGGGCGCGCATCCTTGGGCTAGCCTCGGCCGCGGTGCCGCCGCGCATCATGGGCATCGGCCCGGTGCCGGCGACCAAGAAGCTGATGGAGCGGCTCAGCATCAAGATCTCTGATTTCGATTTGATCGAGCTCAATGAAGCCTTCGCTTCGCAGGGCATAGCTTGCCTGCGGCAACTGGGCGTCAAGGACGATGCGGACTTCGTCAATCCGCATGGCGGCGCCATCGCACTCGGCCATCCGCTCGGCATGAGCGGCGCGCGGCTGGCGCTGACGGCGGTGCACGGCATGGAGAAGCGGGGCGGGAAGCTTGCCTTGGCAACCATGTGCGTCGGCGTCGGTCAGGGCGTGGCGGTCGCCATCGAAAAGGTCAATTAAGACAGCTATTTGGGAGAGCGAAAAACAACGCTTTCCCAAATTAGTTATGTCATATAATGATCTGGCGGCGCCACTGGCGACGAAATCGTAAAACGATTTTGCGCTGATTGCGCGATGCGAGGAGGAATTCGTCATGACATTGGTCTATCCAGTGCAAAGTCTCGCGGCGCATCCGCCGCGGCTGTCTCCCGCCTACAAGAGCACGGTCAAGCGCTCGCCCACCAAGCCGCTGATTCCGATGCGGCACACGCTGTCGGAACTGACCGGGCCGGTCTATGGCCACGAGACGGTGCGCGAAGGCGATCACGACCTCACCATCCACGGCAAGGGCGAGCCGATTGGCGAGCGCATCATCGTGCACGGCCATGTGCTCGATGAGGATGGCCGCGGCGTGCCGAACGCGCTGGTCGAGCTGTGGCAGGCCAATTCCTGCGGCCGCTATGTCCACGTCGTGGACCAGCATCCCGCGCCGCTCGATCCGAATTTCACCGGCGCCGGCCGCGCACAAACCGATGCGCAAGGCTATTACCGCTTCGTCACCATCAAGCCCGGGGCTTACCCTTGGGGCAATCACCACAATGCCTGGCGTCCCGCGCACATCCACTTCTCGGTGTTCGGCCACGCCTTCGTCTCGCGCCTGGTGACCCAGATGTATTTCCCGGGCGATCCGCTATTCCTGTTCGATCCGATCTTCAACTCGGTCACCGACGAGAAGGCGCGCAACCGGATGATCTCGTCATTCGATCTGGAGAACACCAAGCCGGATTGGGCGCTGTGCTACCGCTTCAATATTGTGCTGCGCGGGCGCAACGCCACGCCGATGGAGAACAGTTAAGTGCCACAGACCAAGCCGGACGGCATCACCCCGTCGCAGACCGTCGGTCCCTATTTCGCCTATGGCCTGACCCCGAACGGCAAATACGACTGGAACGATGCGTTCAACAACAATCTGGTGACGCCGGACACCTCGGGCGAGCGCATTCGCGTCGAGGGCACGGTGTTTGATGGCGACGGCGCGCCGGTCGTCGATTGCATGCTGGAGATCTGGCAGGCGGACGCGCAGGGCCGCTTTTCCGACCCGCAGGACAAGCGAGCGCTGCCGAACTCCAGCTTCAAGGGCTTCGGTCGTATCGGCACCGATGCGAAGGGAGCGTATGCCTTCGACACCATCAAGCCGGGCGTTGTGCCCGATCCCGACGGCAAGCCACAGGCGCCGCATATCCTCCTCGCGGTCTATGCGCGCGGCATGCTGCTGCACCTGTACTCGCGGATCTATTTCGACGGCGAGGCTGCCAACGCGACGGATCCCGTGCTGGCGCTGGTGCCGGCCGATCGCCGGTCGACGCTGATCGCGACGCGGCAGCCGGGTAACGGCAATCCGGTCTATCGCTTCGACATCCATCTGCAGGGCGACGAAGAGACGGTATTTTTTGACGTGTAGTCGAAACGACACGGCAAACGAGGCCGCACGACAGGCAAGACTTCGCACATGATGACGCTTCGCCAAGTCGAGGTGATCCGCGCCGTGATGGTGACCGGCACGATCGGCGGCGCGGCGAGGCTGCTGAACGTGTCGGCGCCCGGCATCAGCCGGCTGGTGAAGTATACCGAGAAGTCGCTCGGCGTCCGCTTCTTCCAGCGTCAGAACGGACGCTATTTCCCGACGCCTGAAGCGCGCAACATCTTCGAGCAGATCAACGGCGTCTATGAGAAGATGGATGATCTCTCCGAGATCATCTCCAAGATCGGACGTGGCGACCTGTCCGAATTGCGTATCGGCTCGGTGCCGAGCATCTCGCAGGTGATGGTGCCGCGCGCGATCGAGCGCGTGCGACGCCGCTATCCCGAACTGCGGATCGACATCAACATCCTCAAGATCGAGGAAGCGGTCGACTATCTGTTGCTCGGCCGTGGCGATTGCGTCGCCATGAGCTACCGGCTCGAGCATCCCGGCCTCGACTTACTGCCGCTGGCGTCGGGCGAATTGTACTGCATCGTGCCGGCCGCGCACGAGCTTGCCGGGTGCAAGCAGGTCTCGGCCAAGGAGATCATCCGCTATCCCCTGATCGGGATCGATCCCAACGATCCCTATGGACGGATCATGGCGGAGATATTTGCGCGCAACAAACTCGGCTACGACATCACCATCCGCGCGCGCTTCGGCACCACCGTGTGTGCGCTGGTCAAGGCCGGCCTCGGTATTGCCGTGATCGACCAGTTCACCGTCGCCCATGGCGGCTATCCCGGCATTGAGCTGCTTAAAATCGTCGAGCCGACTCGGTTCGACACTTACATCGCAGTGAAGCGCGGCGCGCCGCTGTCGCTTCACATCGAGTATTTTATCGAATGCCTGCGCTCGGAAATGCGCGCCGTGGGGCCGGGCAAGACAGCGCCCCGAAAGCCCGATTCCAGGTCGCGCAAGAAATAACATGATGTTATCTATCCGGCATAAATGGGTAATTGTGTTAGGTCGGCAAAGCGCTATCGTCTCGCGAGATCGGGGCATGTCCCGATCCAACCCCTGCCGCTAACCGCGCATTGCGCCTGATGACGAAATCATGAGTCCTGCCGCCCGACCCATTGCTCCGGCCGACCGCCGCTTCCTCACCGGCCTGATTGGCGCGCCGATCGCGCATTCGGCGTCGCCTGCAATGCATGAGCGGGCCGCTGAAGCGCTCGGCGCGCATTGCCATTACCAACTGATCGAATTCGCAGGCGCCGGCCGCGAGGAATTGCGCCTGCTGCTGGACGGCGTGCGCCGGCTCGGTTTTGCCGGCGTCAACGTCACCTTCCCATACAAGGAGGCGGTGATTTCCCTGCTCGATGAATTATCGCCGGGGGCGCGCGCGATCGGTGCGGTCAATACCGTCCTGGTCAGGGATGGCCGGCTGATCGGATATAACACCGACACGACAGGATTTGCCCGGGCGATCACCGAGCTTGTCCACGATCCCGCACAGAGCCGTGTCGCCGTGATCGGCGCAGGCGGCGTCGGCAAGGCGATCGCCTTCGCACTCGCGGAGACCGGCGTGCGCGAGATCAGGATTTTTGACACGGATCGCGCCAAGGCCCATCAACTCGCCGCGCAACTCAGGGGCCAAGGCGAAGCAAGGGCGGCCAACAGCGTCGACGACGCGATGCGCGATGCTACCGGCGTCGTCAACGGCTCGCCGGTCGGCATGTTGCCGAACCGCGGCACGCCGGTGCCGGATGCACTGTTGCGCAGGGGCCTCTGGGTAGCGGATGCGGTCTACACGCCGCTTTGGACGCCGCTGTTGAATGCCGCCAAGGCCAAGGGCGCCGAGGTCATGACCGGGCGTGAGCTCGCGATCTATCAGGCCGCCGACGCATTCGAATTGTTTACGGGATTGAAGCCGTCGGCGATCGAGATGGGAAATGCATTCGACGCCGTGATGGCCAAGCGCTACGCTAAAGTGAATGCAGCATAGCGCATGATCCGGAAAAGCGGGTACCGCTTTTCCAACAGGATCGTGCTCAAATCAAACAATGCGGCCGGTCACAAGGTCGCTCAAGTCAAGAGAGAAGAGGGATGGAAATGAGATCTCGAATTTTCGCTGGACTCCTGCTTGCAGCGGTGTCGGCCGGCGCGGCGTTTGCGCAAGGCGGGCCGATCAAGCTCGCCGATGTCGCCGAACTGTCCGGCGGCGGCGCTACCGTCGGCAACAACTGGAAGAACGGCATCGACCTTGCGATCGAGGAAATCAATGCCAAGGGCGGTTTGCTCGGCCGCAAGCTGGAAGTCACGCATGCGGATTCGCAGTCGAATCCCGGCGTTGCGCGGGCGCAGGTGCAGAAGGCGCTCGACAATGAACCCTACGTGCTGCTCGGCCCCGGCTATTCCGGATCGGTGAAGGTCACGTCGCCGCTCGCCGCGGAAGCCGGCATCGCGCAGATCATGGGCGGCGAGGCCGCCGAACTGACGCAGGGCGGCAACAAGTTCCTGTTCCGCACCTCGTTCGGCCAGCAATCCTCGATGCCGAAGGTCGCCAAATACATCCACGACGAACTGAAGGCGAAGTCGGTCGCAATCGTTTGGGTCAACAACGACTTCGGCAAGGGCGGCCGCGACGTCATCACCAAGGAATTCGCCAAATACAATATCAAGATCGCCGCCGACATCTCCACGGAAGCAGGCCAGGCCGATTTCGCCGCCGACGTCTCCAAGATCAAGGCCGCGGCGCCCGATGCCGTCTTCATCTACCTCAACGAGGAAGAAAGCGCGCGCATCCTGAAGGAGCTGAAGCGCCAAGCGATCACCGTGCCGCTGGTCGGCGAGACGACGCTGGTCGGCCAGAAGGTCGTCGAACTCGCCGGCGACGCCGCGAACGGTGCGCGCGGCCATGTCGGTCTGACCACCGATGCGCCGGTCGATCTGGTCAAGGCGTTCAGGGAGAAGTTCGTCAAGAAATACAACTACGTCCCCGACCACAACGGGCTGAAGGGCTATCTCGCGATCTACATGATCAAGGCTACCACCGAGAAGATGGGTAAGGTCGACGCCAAAAGGTTTGCGGATACGCTCCACGGCCTCACCATCAAGGCCGCGAGCGAGCCGGGCATCCTGATGGATGTGACTTTCGACGAGAAGGGCGACATCGACCGCCAGGGATTTTTGGTCGAGATCGTCGAGGGCAAGCAGGTCGTCAAGCAGGTGCTGCCGAAGCTGAATTGAGCTGTGACGGGATGAAATCGAGCCACGACGCAAGCTGCACTCCCTCTCCCGCTTGCGGGGGAGTGCCGCGGGTGGGGGTGTAGCCGCGAGTCGCACCGCCGCTGTGGAGAGAGCCCCCACCCGCATCGCATCTATCGATGCGTGCGACCTCCCCTGCAAGCGGGAGAGGTGAAGGAGCGAAGCCGGCTGATGCAATTTGAGCCTCGATGTGCGGAGCCAATCTCCGCGAGTTATGGGGAAAACCATGTCCAACCTGCTTGATCTGCTGGTGGCGGGCCTTGCGACCGGGGCGATCTACGCCCTCGTCGCGGTCGGGTTCACGCTGCTGTGGCAGACATCGCAAACCATCAATTTCGCACAGGGCGAATTCGTGATGCTGCCGGCCTTCCTGATGCTGGCGGTGATGCATGCAGGCGCGCCGTTCTGGCTTGCCGTCATTCTCGGTATCCTGCTGTCGCTGCTGCTGCTTGGGCTCGGCTTCAAGCTCTTGCTGGTCGACCCGATGCTGCGGCATGGCGTGCTGCCGCTGGCGATCGCGACGATGGCGCTGGCGATCGGCATGAAGGAAGCGGTGAAACAGTTCTTCAGTGCCGAGGCCTCGCCATTCCCATCCATCGTGCCGGCCGGTGACGTCTCGATCCTAGGCCGTGTGGTCTCGCTGCAGAGCCTGGGCGTGCTCGCGCTCGCGATTGCGGTCGTGATCGGCCTGACTCTGCTGTTGAATCGCACGTCGATCGGCCACCAGATGCAGGCAACCGCACAGAATCCGACAGTCGCACGCATCATCGGCGTGCCGGTCGAGCGGATGATCCTGCTGACTTTCCTGATCAATGCGTTTCTGGTGGCGTTGGCCTCGCTCCTGATCACGCCGATTTATCTCGCGAAATTCTCGTCCGGCGAGGTGCTGGGGCAGGCGGCATTCATCGCCGCGATCGTCGGCGGCTTCAACCAGGTGCGCGGCGCCATTGCCGGTGGCCTCCTGATCGGCGTCGTCGACAATCTCGCGGCGGCCTATGTGTCGACGCAGTATCGCGCCGCGGTGCCGCTCGCACTGCTGATCATCATCATTCTGTTTCGTCCGCAGGGGCTGCTCGGCCGGCCCGAGGAGCGCACGGTATGAGCGCCACCGCAAAATACTGGCGTATCGCGCTCGGCGTCGCCGTCATTGCCGCGCTGATCATCGCGCCGATGAATTTCAACCGCTATGGCCTCTATATCCTGAGCCAGTGGGCGGTGATGACGATCGCCGCGATGGGGCTCAATTTGACGCTCGGCTATGCCGGCCAAGTCTCGCTGGCGCAGGGCGCGTTCGTCGGCATCGGCGCCTATGCAGCGGCAATCATGACCACGCAGGGCATGCCGCTGATTGCTGCGCTTGGCGTTGCGGTCGTGATGTGCTTTGCGATCGGCTGGATCCTCGGCTATCCCGCGCTGCGCGTGCAGCATCACTACCTTGCCTTCGTGACGCTCGCGTTCTCGACGCTCGCCTTCCTGGTGTTCCGCAACGAGGACTGGCTCACCAAGGGCATCTACGGCATATCAAACATTCCGCGGCCCAATGTCCTGGGCTTTGCCACCAATCGGCCGCTGCCATTCTATTATTTCTGCCTCGGCTCGCTCGGCATCGTCTCGCTGGCGATGTGGTGGTTGATCCGCTCGCCCTGGGGCCGCGCCTTTGTGGCGCTGCGCGAAAACCCGGTGCGGGCGCTGTCGCTCGGCATCGACACGCGGCGCTATACGCTGATGGCGTTCGCGATCGGCTCAGCCCTCGGCGGCGTCGCCGGCACGCTCTACGCGCCGCTGACGCAATATATCGATCCGGTTCCCTTCAACCTCTCGCTCTCCCTCGACCTGTTGATGATGGTGATCGTCGGCGGCTCCGGATTCTTCTTCGGTCCGTTCCTCGGCGCCATGATCGCGGTGCTGCTGCCGGAGTGGCTGCGCTTCACGGAAGGCTATTACCTGATGCTCTATGCCGTCGCAGTGATGCTGCTGCTGATCTATTCGCCAACCGGCATCCTCGGCATTCTCGACCGCTACCTGAGCGAGCGCCGCACCAAAGCGGCCTCCGCGCTGCGGGCCGTCGCCAAGTCCCGGCTGGAGACGGCGCCATGACCGCGGTCCTCGAAGTCAGCAACATCAAGAAGAGCTTTGGCGGCATCAAGGCCGTCGACGGCGTCAGCTTCGATGTGCGGGAGGGCGAGATCCTCGGACTGATCGGCCCGAATGGTTGCGGCAAATCCACGCTGTTCAACTGCATCCTCGGCCAGCTCACGCCGACCGACGGCGAGGTGAAGGTCGACGGTAAGGTCGTCACCGGGCTGCGGCCATCCGAGCTGAACCGCCTCGGCGTCAGCCGCACCTTCCAGCTCCTGCAGGTGTTTCCGAAACTGTCGGTGCGGGAGAACCTGATCCTTGCCGGCCAGGAGCACCAGGGCAACATGATGTCGCGGCTGTTCGGTCCCTCCGATGCCGGGCTGAGCGCCGCGGCCGACCAGATGATCGGCTTCTTCAAGCTCGATCATCTCGCGACCGAAGCCGCGGGTGGTCTCTCTTATGGCCAGCAAAAGCTGCTTGATGCCGCCATGGCGTTCATGGGCGGGCCGCGACTGGTGCTGCTCGATGAGCCCGCCGGCGGCGTCAACCTCACCATGCTCGGCGATCTCAAGGAACGGCTGGCGGCGATCAACCGCGAGAAGCGCGCCACCTTCGTGGTGATCGAGCATAACATGGAATTCGTGATGTCGCTGTGCACGCGCGTGATGGTGATGGCGGAAGGCAAGCTGCTCGCGATGGGTACGCCCGCCGAAGTCCGCGCCAATCCCGCCGTCATCGAAGCCTATCTTGGCCACTAGAGGGATCGATCCATGAGCGACGTCATTCTGGATGTTCAAGGTCTCGTCGGCGGCTACGGCAAGATGACGATCCTCAACGGTACCAGCTTCTCGGTGCCGGCGGGCTCCATCACGACGGTGATCGGTCCGAATGGTGCCGGCAAATCCACGGTGTTCAAGGCGATCTTCGGCCTGTTGAAGCTGCGCGAGGGCAGGATCGTATTCAAAGGGCGCGATGTCACCGGGCTGAGCCAGCGTGAACTGCTTAATGCTGGAATCTGCTACGTGCCGCAAGGCCGCAATATCTTCCCCGAGCTGTCCGTGCGCGACAACATCCAGCTCGGCGCCGTCGTCGCTGGCCGCGACATCACCGATCTACCTGCCAGGATCGAGACGGCGCTCGATAAATTCCCCGCGCTGCGCAAGAGGGCCACGCAACAGGCGTCCACGCTGTCGGGTGGCGAGCAGAAGCAGCTCGAAATTGTCCGCGGGCTCCTGCTTAATCCGCAACTGCTGCTGATCGACGAGCCGTCGATCGGGCTTTCGCCGCTGATGGTGCAGCAGACCTTCAATATGCTGAAAGAGCTTCGTGACCGCGGCGTGTCGATCCTGATGATCGAGCAGAACGCGCGCTCGGCGCTGGAGATTTCCGATTACGGCATCGTGCTCGAGCTCGGCCAGACCCGGCTCGTCGACAAGGCTGATCGCGTGCTGAACGATCCCCGCATCGGGCAGTTGTTCCTAGGGGGCGCCATGACGGAGACGGCGGCATGAGCGGCGCGATGCGGATCGGCGTGGCGGGTGCCGGGCTGATCGGCCGCAGGCACATCGAGCTGATCGCGGCGTCGCCCGATTGTGTGCTGGCTGGCATTGCCGATCCCTCGCCCGAGGCAAAAGCACTCGCCGAATCCCAGGGGATATCGTGGTACGCCGATCATCGCGCCTTGCTGGAGCAGGAGACGCCTGATGGCATGATCATCGCGTCGCCCAACGCGCTGCATCTGCCGATGGCACTCGATTGCGTTGCGCATGGCGTGCCGGCGCTGGTCGAGAAGCCGGTCACGGATACGGTCGCCGCCGCGCAGCGTCTATGCGAAGCGGTGCGGCGCAGGAACGTGCCGGTGCTGGTCGGCCATCACCGTCGGCACAATCCTCGGATCAAGGCGATCCGCGACAAGATCGCCGGCGGCGAGATCGGTCAGCTCACCGCGGTTATCGGGCTCTGGCTGTTGAAGAAGCCCGACAATTATTTCGATGTCGCATGGCGACGCGAGCCGGGCGGCGGGCCGCTGTTGATCAACCTGGTGCATGACATCGATAATCTCAGATTCATCTGCGGCGAGATAGCAGAGGTTCAGGCGATGAGCTCGAACAAGGTGCGAGGCTTTGCCGTCGAGGACACCGCGGGCCTGCTGCTGAAATTCGCCGATGGCGCGACCGGCACAGTGATGCTGTCGGATGCGACGCCGGCGCCGTGGAGCTGGGAACTATCCTCGGGCGAGAACGCCGCCTATCCGAAGCAGGATCAGCCTTGCTACCTCTTCGCCGGCACCAGGGGATCGCTGTCGGTGCCGACCATGGAGCTGTGGTCGTATCCGGGCGAGGGCGGCTGGTATGCGCCGCTCTCCCGCACCGGGGTGGATGTACCATCGGCCGATCCGCTGGTTGAGCAGCTCCGGCATTTTTGCGCCGTGATCGCTGGACGCGAAGCGCCGCTGATTTCCGCCGAGGACGCCATGGGCACGCTCGCCGTCGTGGAAGCCGTGCGGGAAGCGGCGCTCACGGGCAATCGTGTATCCCCTCGCCGGATCATGGAGCAGGCCGCATGAACAAGCGCTCGATTGCCACCGTTTCGCTCAGCGGCGCGCTCGACGAAAAGCTGCGCGCGATCGCCGCCGCCGGCTTCGCTGCCGTCGAGATCTTCGAGAACGATCTGCTCTCGTTTAACGGCAGCCCGCGCGATGTCGGCCGGATGTGCCGCGACCTCGGGCTTTCGATCTGCGCCTTCCAGCCGTTCCGCGATTTCGAGGGCATGCCGGAGCCGCAGCGCACCCGCAATTTCGCGCGCGCCGAACGCAAGTTTGACCTGATGCAGGAGTTGCAGACCGACCTGATGCTGATCTGCAGCAACATTTCGCCGGCTTCCCTCGGCGGTATCGATCGCGCAGCCGGCGATTTCCACGAGCTGGGTGAGCGGGCCGCCGCGCGCGGCCTGCGCATAGGTTACGAGGCGCTCGCCTGGGGTCTTCACGTCAACGACTACCGCGATGCCTGGGAGATCGTGCGGCGCGCCGACCACAAGTCGATCGGCATCATCCTGGACAGCTTTCATGCCTTGGCGCCGTCGTTCCCAATGCTGCCGATTCAATCGATCCCGGCCGACAGGATTTTTCTGGTGCAACTGGCCGACGCGCCGAAACTCGGCCTCGACGTCCTGTCCTGGAGCCGGCATTTCCGTTGCTTCCCGGGGCAGGGCGATCTGCCGGTCAAGAGCTTCGTCGAAGCCGTGCTCGCCACCGGCTATGCCGGCCCGCTGTCGCTGGAAATCTTCAACGACCAGTTCCGCGCCGGCTCCGCGGTCCGCACCGCGACCGACGGGCTGCGCTCGCTGATCTTGCTGGAGGAGCAGGTCTGCAGCGCGGTTCCGGGGGCGCCGGCAACGCCGCTGCAGCCGAAGGCGCGCAGCCGCGGGGTCGGCTTCATCGAGTTCGCCGTCAGCGAAGAGAAAGCGCGCGAGCTTGCGGCGCTGTTCGGCCCGCTCGGCTTTCGCAAAACAGGTGTTCACCGCAGCAAGGACGTCGAGCGCTGGTCGCAAGGCGATATTAATCTCGTGATCAATTGCGAGCCTGATGGATTTGCGCATTCGCACTTTGTCACGCACGGCCCCGGCGTCTGCGCCATCGCCGTTGACGTGGATGATGCCGGCAGCACCATGGCGCGGGCGGAAGCGCTGAAGGCGCTGACCTTCTACCAGCCCGTCGGTCCGGGCGAACTCGAGATTCCCGCGATCCGCGGCGTCGGCGGCAGCCTGCTGTACTTCCTGGAAGAGGCCGGCAAGAACTGGGGCCTCGATTTCGAATCCCTGCGTAGCGATGCGTCCGCCGACAGGCTCGATGCGGTCGATCACATCTCGCAGTCGATGCCGTATGATGAGATGCTGTCCTGGCTGTTGTTCTATACCGGCATCCTCGATCTGGAACGGCTGCCGCAGGTGGAGATCGCGGACCCGGTCGGGCTGGTGCAGAGCCAGGCGCTGATCAACGGCAATCATGCCCTGCGCGTGGTGCTCAACGGCTCGTCGGCGAGCCGCACACTGTCGGCCCGGTTCATCCACGAATTCTTCGGCTCCGGCGTGCAGCACGTCGCGTTCTCGTGCCGCGATATCTTCGCCTCGGTCGCCGCGATGCGCGCGCGGGGCGCCGATTTCCTGAAGATTCCCGACAATTACTATGACGATATCGAAGCCAAATATGGCCTCGACGCCGCGACCATGGCGGCGCTGCGCGACAATCAGATCCTCTACGACCGCGAAGGCGAGGGCGAATTCTTCCAGGTCTATACCCACGCCTTCGACGAGCGGTTCTTCTTCGAGATCGTCGAGCGGCGCAACTATCACGGTTTTGGTGCGGCCAATGCGGCGATCAGGCTGGCGGCGCAGACGAGGGAATCGCGGCCGCTGACCATGCCCAAAGCGTGACCGCCAGGAATCTAGACCATTGCGGACGACGTGGAACGGCGGGGATACCAAGCGCCGACGAGCTATAGCTGTCAGTGAGCCGGCGGGGTAAGATCGTGTGATCGTCAGGGCGCCGGCACCGGATTGCGCATGGTCGAACCCAGGGAATCCGCCAGCAAGGCACGCGAGGTGCTCGGCCTGCTCGGCTTCCTGCTGGTTGCCACCGCCCAGGTCTCGAACATGATTTTGGCGCGCGGCGTTGCCGGAAGTGTGCCGCCGTTCTCGATCGCGTTCTTTCGCTGGACCATCGTGGCGCTCGGATTGCTGCCGGCGGTCGTGATGGCATTGCGGGAAAAGCCCGGCGTGTTGCAGGGGCAGACCTTCGGTATCGTGGCCGCTGGCTTCCTCGGCATGTTCATTTGCGGCGGCCCGGTCTATCTCGCGGGCGTTACGACCTCGGCGATCAACCTGGCGCTGATCATGGCGCTCGCGCCGCTCGCGGTACTGCTGTTTTCGTTCATATCAGGCCAGGAATCGGTTCGTCGAAACCAGATCATCGGCATGCTGCTGTCGCTGACGGGCGCGGCGCTGATCATTACCAAGGGACAGGCCTCCGTTGGCGCCAGCATCGTCACCGGCGATCTGCTCGCATTGCTCGCGATGCTGGGTTGGGCGGGCTACACGCTGTTGCAGAATCGTGTCGGCAGCGGCGTGAGTTTTCTGGCGCGGATCGGGCTGTTCGCAGCAGCGGGCGCGCTGTTCTCGCTGCCGTTTGCCATCCATGAAATGTGGTCTGCGCCATCAGCCGCGTTCAGCACCCGCGCGCCGCTGGTCTATCTCTTCGCAGGGTTGGTGCCCGGGCTCTTTGCCTATTCGGCCTATGCCTATCTCGGCTCGAAGTTCGGCGCGGTGTCGACGTCATTGAGCCTCTATCTCGGGCCGATCGTCAGCGCGGTGCTGTCGATCCTGTTTCTCGGGGAAGCGCCGACCACGATCCATCTAATCGGCGGTGCATTGTCGCTCGGCGGCATGTGGTTGAGCCTGCAGGCCAAGCAGAGCGGGCGATAGTACTTAGCACCAAGCGCAATTCGCCGCCGCCCGTCCGCTCCCTGCGTCGGCCATCGCCGGGCCTTGACATGTGCAGTCGTTTATATAACATATCCTTTATATAAAGGATTTGACATGACGAACCTCGATGCTGCCTTCTCCGCGCTCGCGGACCCGACCCGCAGGGCCATCCTTGCCCGCCTCGCATTGGGCGAAGCGACCGTCATGGAGCTGGTCGAACCGTTCGAACTGACCCAACCCGCCATCTCGCGTCATCTGAAGGTGTTGGAGGGCGCCGGACTCATTGTCCGGCGCGTCGAAGGCGCGAAACGGCCCTGCCGGCTGGCACCCTCAGCCATTTCCGAGATCGACCAATGGCTCGCGATGCTGCGGAAAGCCCTATCCGCGAATTACGATCGGCTCGACGACGTTCTGGCCGCCATGAAAACCGAAAAATGAAAGGCAACCCTATGACCAAGATGACGCTTACGACCGAAGGCGACCGCCATGTCATCGTCACCAGGCGCTTTGCCGCGCCGCCGGAAGCCGTGTATCGCGCGCACACCGAGCCGGCGCTGATCCAGAGATGGCTGCTCGGTCCGGAAGGCTGGACGATGCCAGTCTGCATCAACGAGGCGCGACCGGGCGGCAAGATTCGCTACGAGTGGACGAACAGCGAAGGTGCCGGATTTTACGTAACCGGCGAGTATCTCGAACTGGTGCCGTTCAGCCGGCTCGTTCACGTCGAGCGCATGCACATGCCCGATGCGACGCCGGACAACCACGTTGAAACGACCTTCGCGCCGGATAGTACCGGCACGTTGATGACGATGCGGATGATACTGCCCGACGCCGCGACGCGGGCCGCCATGCTGTCCACCGGCATGGAGCACGGCATGGAGGCGAGCTACGCCCGGCTCGAGGGCATGATCGCCCTATCCCCTCGCGCCTAGCCGCGACACATCTCCCGCCAGCGCGCAGGGCTCGTCCCGGCAGCATAGCAACGGAGTTCATCGTGATCGAACCGCTTCGCGTCATCAAGACGACGCCCCAACTCACGGCCGTGATCCCGATTCAGGTTTCGCGCGACGACATTCGCAAAGTGATGGGACCGGGCCTTGCCGAATTGAAGACCGGCGTTGCGGCGCAAAACGTTGCGGTCACGGGCCCATGGTTCACCCACCATCTCCGCAACCCGGGCGCAGTATTCGACTTCGAAATATGCCTGCCGGTCGCAACGCCTGTCACGCCGGCAAATCGCATGAAGCCAGGGCTATGGCCCGCCATGGGCATCGTGCAGACCACCTATCATGGCGGCTACGAGGGGCTCGGCAGCGCCTGGGGCGAATTCATTGGCATGATCAAGCGTGCAGGTCACAAGACTGCCGACGGACTTTACGAAATCTATGCGGTTGGTCCGGAGACGAGCGCCGATCCCGCCGCGTGGCGGACGGTGCTCAGCAAGGAGCTGGCGGAGGATTAGAATAAACTGGTCGAATACGAGGAAAACTCGCGGCGACAAATTCTACTCCATCACCGCATGATCCGGCGCGGTCGACTGCTCGCGCAGCGTCGCCTTGGTCGAGCCGATCATGATGGCGAGCGGGATGGCGCAGGCGGTGAAGATCATCACGAGCTGGTAATCGTACGAGAACGCGATGATCTGCGCCTGTATCTTGACCATCATATCAGCCATGGCCCGGCCCTTGTCGGTGGCGAGGTCGATCAGGCCGCGCACTTCCGCCGTCTGCAGGGCATGATTGAACGGATTAATGTGTTCCGACAGGACCGCGTAGGTGTAGCGCGTGCCCTGGGTTAGTTGCGAGATCACGAGCGATATCCCGATCGAGCTGGCGACATTGCGCATCAAGGTCAGCATCGAGGTGCCATCGGTGCGCAGATGGTTGGGTAGCGTCAGGAACGCCACCGTGGAGAGCGGCACGAACACCAGGCCGAAGCCAAAGCCCTGGACCACGCTGATGATCACGATCTCGGTCACGCCGGTCTGGTCGGTCCAGCCTGTCATGTAGAACAGCGACAGGCAGGTGATGCCGAGGCCGGAGACGATCAGCGTTCGCGCCTCGATATGGCGCATCATGCGGCCGACCAGCATCATCGCCACGAACGTGCCGCAGCCGCGGCTTGCGAGCAGAAGGCCCGCGGTGATGATGGGATAGCCGATCACATTCTGCAGGAACGGCGAGGAAAGCGCCATGGTTGAGAACAGCACCAGGCCCATCACCGCCATGAACACGCAGCCGCCGACGAAATTCTTGTCCTTGAACAGTGCGAACTGGATGAACGGATGTTGCGTGGTCAACGAATGCGCCAGGAAATAATAGAAGCCGATGCCGGCGATGATGAATTCGGCGATGATCTCGTTGGATTCCAGCCAGCCGAGCTGCTCGCCACGGTCGAGCGCGAGCTGCAGCGCGCCAATCGCGATCGCCAGCGCCGTGAAGCCGAACCAATCGAAGCGCAGCTCGAGGTCCTTGTTGGTCTCGTCCATGAAGATCACGAGGCCGAGCACGGTGATCACGCCGAACGGCAAATTGACGAAGAACACCCAATGCCAGGAATAGGTTTCGGTCAGCCAGGCGCCGAGCGACGGGCCCATGATCGGCCCCATCATCACGCCCATGCCCCAGATCGCCATCGCCTTGGCCCGTTCGTGCAGCGCGTAGGAGTCGAGCATCACGGCCTGCGACAGCGGCACCAGTGCCGCGCCGAATACGCCTTGCAGCAGGCGGAACAGCACCATCTGGCCGATATCCTGCGCCAGCCCGCACATCACGGACGCAATGGTGAAGCCGGCCGAACAGATGATGAAGATGCGCTTGCGGCCGAAGCGGTTGGCGATCCACCCTACCGGCGCGGTCATGATCGCGGCAGCGACGATGTAGGACGTCAGCACCCAGTTGATCTGATCCTGCGACGCCGACAGCGTGCCCTGCATATAGGGCAGCGCGACGTTGGCGATGGTGGTATCCAGCGCCTGCATGATCGTCGCCGTCATGGCGCAGATCGTCACCATGTTCCGGCGCAGGCCGGGAACGAATGCCGACGGCTGGCCCGGCGTCGCCATCGCGCTAGTCGCGGTCCTGGTTAGCCGCGGCCGGCGCGAGGCCGAGCAGCGCCGACAGCGAGCGGCGGTGATTGGTGTCGATGGTGGCGTAGACGCTCATCCCGGCCTTAAGCTTGCGGACGAACTTGTCGTTCTTGTCGAAATAGATCCGCACCGGCACGCGCTGCACGACTTTGACGAAATTCCCCGACGCGTTCTGCGGCGGCAGGATCGCGAACTGCGCGCCGGTGCCGGGCGAGAGCGAGCCGACCGTGCCCTTGAACGGGTGATTGGGGAACGCATCGACCTCGAGCGTGACGGACTGGCCGACCGCGACATAGGTGAAATCGGATTCCTTCGGATTGGCGTCGACCCATGGGTTCGCGGTGTCGATGATGCTGAACACCGGCGTGCCGGCGGTGACGAAGCGGCCGAGCTGAATCTGTTCGACCTGCGTGGCGATGCCGGCCATCGGCGCGCGCATCACCGTGTGGTCGAGATTGCGTTGGGCCTGGTCGAGCGCAGCTTTAGCCTGGGCATAGGGCGGGAATTCCTCGAGCGGCAGCTCGGGATTGCCGAGCAGTTGCGCCTTGGCGGCCGCGATCTTCTGCTGCAGCAATTGATACTGCGCGCTCGCGGTAACGAGGGCGGTCGATGCATTGTCGAGGTCGAGCTGCGAGCCGAAATTGTTCTTCACCAGCGCAGACTTGCGCTCGACATCACGCCGCTTCAGGTCCATGCCCTGCTGCGATAATTCGCTCATCTGGCCGTAGATATTGAGGTCGGCCTTGAGATTGTCATAGGTGACGTTGGCCTGCGCCAGGTTGGCCTTGGCCTGCGCGAGGGCCAGGCGGAACGGCACCGGATCGATCTCGAACAGGACGTCCCCCGGATTGACCTGCTGGCCCTCCTTCACCACGACCTTCTCGATCTTGCCGGAGATGTCGGGCGTGATGAGAACCTTCTGCGCGCCGACATAGGCGTCGTCAGTGGTCACGTAGCGGCCGCCATTGAGGTAGAACGCCACGCCTGCCACCAGCGCGACCAGCGGCAACACCACAAGCAGCAGAAAGCGGCGGTAACGGCGCAGGCCGGCCATTAGCCGGCGGCGCGGCTCGGCCGCGAGTTTCGGCCGCGACGGCGTCGCGGGAGCGCCCTTCTGCTCGGGCGGAAATTTGAGCACGGGATCAGCCATAACGCTGTTCCTTTCGCGGAGGTTCATTCGCCGAATTCTGGATCGCGTTGCGAACGTTTTCCTTGATCAGGTCGAGTTGGTCGAGCAGGCGGTGGGCATCAGCGGGGTTGATGCCGTCGAGTGCGGTCGCCGTCAGTTCGGAGCGCAGTCCAGCGAGCTTGCCGAGCAGCGGGCGCGCGGCCTTGCGCAGATAGAGGCGGTTGACGCGGCGGTCGTTCTCATCGCCGCGGCGCTCGATCCAGCCATTGTCGCAGAGCTTGTCGATCAGCCGCGTCAGCGTGATCGGCTGCATCTCCATCTGTTCGGCGAGCTCGGATTGCTTCAGGCCTTCGGTGCGCTCGACCTTGGCCAGAACCGCCCATTGCGCGCGGGTGATGCCGTAGCGCGCCGCTTGCCGGTCGGCATAGGCGCGTACCATCCGCTGCACCTCGCCGAGCGTGAACAGAAAATTCATATCCACGGAACCGCGCATCGCCCTCAGCCTCCATAAGCTTCGGCTATAATAAGCTTGCTTATGAATTCTGCAAGCTGAAGGCGGCCTGACCCGCTTTCAACACATGGCTGGGAACCGAATTGTGTGCGGGCTTCAGGATTGGCCCTCGAACTGCTACAAAGGTCGATATGAGCCTGACAAAGCCGACATTTCCCGCGCCGGGCCACGATCACCGCCGCTGCACCGCGGAAGCGATCGCGCATGCGGAAGCGGTTTGCGCGCGGCGGGCCCAGAAATTTACCCCGATTCGGCGCCAGGTGCTTGAGGCGCTGCTGTCGAGCCACCGGCCGCTCGGCGCCTATGAAGTGATCGACGAGCTCGCCAAATCGATGCCGCGCCCAGCGCCGATCACGGTCTACCGCGCGTTGGATTTTTTGATGGAAAACGGCCTCGTGCACCGGATCGAGAGCCGCAACGCCTTCCTTGCCTGCGCGCATGATCATGACGAGACGTCAATGGTGGCATTCCTGATCTGCGAGCTGTGCGGCTCGGTCGGCGAAATTCCAGCAGCCCCCGTCGCGCAAAGCCTCAACGCGGCGGCGCGCGCCTCGGGTTTCGCGCCAAAGCTCTCCGTCGTCGAGATCGCCGGCACCTGCGCCCATTGCCAGAAATAACAAGAAGCGGCACCAAAGCCGGCCACGAGGATCAATGTCGTCGGAACCAGCCAAACCTTCCGCCGGGCGCGCGCTCACCCCGGGCGCCATTGCCTTGATGCTGATGCTGTGCCTGAGCTGGGGTTTTAACCAGATCGCGGTCAAGCTCGCATTGCCCGATGTCCCGCCGATGCTGCAGGCCCTGATCCGGTCTGCCGGGGCATTGCCGGTGATGCTGTTCGCGGGATGGCTGCGCGGCGTAAAATTCTTCGAGCGCGACGGTTCGCTGGTCCCCGGGCTGCTGGCCGGCACGCTGTTCGGCATCGAGTTCGTGCTGATCTTCACGGGACTCGTGTTCACTTCGGCGTCGCGCGCGGCTGTGTTCCTCTACACCGCGCCGTTCTTCGTCGCGCTCGGCTCCTACCAGTTTCTCGGCGAACGTCTCAGCCTGCTGCAATGGGGCGGCCTCGGCTTGAGCTTTGCCGGCGTAGCGCTGGCGATCGGCGTGCCGCAAGCGAACGTCGACACAAAAGTGTTGCTGGGCGACCTGCTGGTGGTCGGCGGTGGCGCGCTGTGGGGCGCGACGACGCTGATTGCCAAGGGCACCAAGCTTCGCAACGCGGCACCAGAAAAAGCGCTGGGCTATCAGGTCGCCGTGTCGATCCCGATCCTGGGCTGCGCCTCCCTGCTGTTCGGCGAGAAGATCACCCACCTGCCGAGCGCATTGTCGATCTCGCTTCTGACCTATCAGGCGATCTGGGTGGTCGGTTGCACCTTCGTGCTGTGGTTCGCACTGGTGAAGACCTACTCGGCGAGCAAGCTCTCGTCATTTACCTTCGTCACGCCATTGTTCGGCGTCGTCGCCGCCTATTTCATCCTGCACGACACGCTGACGATTGCCTTCGGCGCCGCCGCGCTGCTGGTGATCGTCGGGCTCTATCTCGTGAACAAGCCGGACCCGAAGGTGGTGCCGGATCCGAACGTGCCGGCGTGATAGCGAGACGTGTCCGTCATTGCGAGCGCAGCGAAGCAATCCATCTCGCCGCAAGTGGAGACGTGGATTGCTTCGTCGCTTCGCTTCTCGCAATGACGGGGAGAGAGTCTATCCCGTCTCGATCGGCAACGACGCATCCTTCGCCCATTCGCCCATCGAGCCGTCGTACAGGGTGAGGTTGTCGTAGCCGAGCCGATGCAGCAAGAACAGGTCGACGGTCGCCGAGATGCCGCCGCCGCAATAGGCGATGACCCGCTTGTCCTTGGTGATTCCCTGCGCCTGGAATTTGGTCTCGGCCTCCGCGAGCGGGACGAAGGCCTTGGTCTTGGGATCGAGCAATGTTGCCGCCGACACGTTGCAACTGCCGGGCACGCGGCCGGGCCGGCCGTAGCGGCTGGGCTCCAGGCCTTTGTGGAATTGCGGGCCGAGTGCGTTGACGATGATGGTGCCCGGCTCCGAGCTCGCGGCGAGCGTCTGGTGCTTGTCGACGAAAAAGCCGTCCCTTGGCCTGGCTGTGAATGTCGCCGGCTGATATCCCTTCGCGGGTCCGGTTTCGAGCGGGCGTCCCTCGAGCTTCCATTTGTCGAGACCGCCGTCGAGCACCGCGACGTTCTCGAAGCCGAGCGATTTAAGCATCCACCAGAATCGCGTTGCCCACATCGGCGTGCCGATGCCGTACAGCACCACCCGGCTTGCGCTGGATACGCCATGACCGCCGAATGCCCGCTCGAGGCGCGCGACATCCGGCATCATGAAGCGAAGCTCGGTATTTGGATCGGAGAACTCGCCCTGCAGATCGAGAAAATCCGCGCCCGGAACATGGCCGGCCTCGAATGTGTGCCGCCCGGATACGGTGAGATAGGGCTGGCCAGAGCCTTCAGGCGCGGGCTCGAGATAGGTGGTGCAATCGAACAGGCGCAGTTCGGGCTGGTTAATAATGTCAGCGAGTTCCGTCGTGGTGATGAGCTCATTTAGCACCGACATGCCGCCTCCCATTATTTGCATTTCAGTAATGCTTAAGGCCGGCAGCGGGCCATGAAAAGGCGCGGAATCCACGCCCGGCCTTTCAATTCGGCGATTTGTGTCCAATATAGCGAATAACGGAAGACGAGGTCTTTTGCCCTGCTTTTGGCCGCCGTGGCTGGCCTAAGCCGCTGAATATACAATGTAAAACTCCAAATGTGACGAGGCGCACAGCGCCTTCGCCGCCCCCTTGGTGATTGTCACCAAAACCTGATATTCGAGGCCCCATGAACAAGCCCGAAATAATCCCGCAAGACGACGTCGCCGGTCCGAAGGCCCGGCATCAAACCACCCAGGTCATGGTCGGCAATGTCGCCGTCGGCGGGGGCGCACCGATCGTCGTGCAGTCGATGACCAATACCGACACCGCCGATGTCGAAGGCACGATCGCGCAGGTCGCGGCGCTGACCCGCGCCGGATCGGAGATGGTGCGCATTACTGTCGACCGCGAGGAGGCCGCTGCCGCTGTTCCGCATATCCGCGACGGCCTGCGCAAGCGCGGCATCACCACGCCCCTCATCGGTGACTTCCATTACATCGGCCATAAGCTGCTCGCCGAATATCCTGCGTGCGCCGAGGCGCTCGACAAGTACCGCATCAATCCCGGCAATGTCGGCTTCAAGAACAAGCGCGACACCCAGTTCGCCGACATCATCGAGATCGCCAACAAGAACAACAAGCCGGTCCGGATCGGCGCCAATTGGGGCTCGCTGGACCAGGAACTGCTCACCAAGCTGATGGACGAGAACACGGCCTCGCCCAATCCGCGCGATGCCCGCGCGGTGACGCGTGAGGCGATGGTGCAGTCGGCGCTGCTGTCGGCTGCCCGCGCCCAAGAGCTTGGCATGCCCAAGAACCGCATGATCCTGTCGGCCAAGGTTTCCGCCGTGCAGGACCTGATCGCGGTCTATCAGGAGCTGGCGCGCCGTTCGGATTACGCCATCCACCTCGGTCTCACCGAAGCCGGCATGGGTTCGAAGGGTATCGTGGCGTCCTCCGCTGCGCTCGGCATCTTGTTGCAGGACGGCATCGGCGACACCATCCGCATCTCGTTGACGCCCGAACCCGGCGGCGACCGCACGCTGGAAGTTCAGGTCGCGCAGGAACTCCTGCAAACTATGGGCTTCCGCACCTTCGTGCCGCTGGTGGCGGCGTGCCCGGGCTGCGGCCGCACCACCTCGACCACGTTCCAGGAGCTGGCGCGCTCGATCCAGGATTTCATCCGCGACGAGATGCCGAGCTGGAAGACGAAGTATCCGGGAGTCGAGCAGCTCAACGTCGCTGTGATGGGTTGCATCGTCAACGGCCCCGGCGAGTCCAAGCACGCCAATATCGGCATCTCCCTGCCGGGCACCGGCGAAGCGCCGGCAGCGCCCGTGTTCGTCGACGGCAAGAAGTTCCGCACCCTGCGCGGGCCGACCATTGCCGCCGACTTCAAAGCGCTGGTGATCGATTACATCGACCAGCGGTACGGCAGCGGCGCCAAGGCGCCGGTGACTGCGGCGGAGTAATCTCCGCCGCTCGTCGTCCCCGCGAAGGCGGGATCCATAACCACAGCACCTTGTGGTTATGGCGGGCTGTGACTCCAGCTTTCACGACAATTTGCCCTTGTGGTTATGGGTCCCGGCTCAAGGCCGGGACGACGTCTACTGCGTTGCGCTTTGGATTCGCAACGCTACCATGCCTCCCAATCAAGGACGGTTGGGAGAACGCCGATGTCTTCGTTGTCCGGCAAGCAAGGACCCCGTTACAGGCACACTGCCGACGAGAGTGAGCCGTACGAAACCATCGCAGTCGAGAAACTCACCCCGATCATCGGCGCGGAAATCTCCGGCGTCGATATTGGCAAGCTGGTGTCGGACGACGCGCGCTCCAATCGCCAGATGGACGAAATCCATCGTGCGCTCGCCGAAAACCTCGTCATCTTCTTTCGCGACCAGCACATCACGCCACAGCAACATCTCGCCTTCGGACGCAAATTCGGTGAACTGCATGTGCACCCAGCGGCGCCCAACGAGGGCGATCCGGCGTTGATGAAGATCTATGCCGACAAGGACTCGCCGCGCGCCAATGGCGAAGGCTGGCACTCGGACGTGTCCTGCGATCTCGAACCGCCGATGGGCTCGATCCTTTATATCAAGCAGTGCCCGCCGCGCGGCGGCGATACGCTGTTCGCCAACATGTACGCGGCCTATGAGGCGCTGTCGGACCGAATGAAGACCTATCTCGACGGGCTGACCGCGCTGCATGACGGCGAGCAGACCTATCGCGGGCTCTACGCCAACTATGGCGTTGCCGATCGGGTAGAATATCCGCGCGCCGAGCACCCGGTGGTGCGCACCCATCCCGTCACCGGCAAGAAAGCGCTCTACGTCAACCGCGGCTTCACCCGCCACATCATTGGCATTCCCCGCGACGAGAGCGACGCCATGCTCGCCTACCTCTACCAGCACGCGGAGAACCCGCTGTTTCAGTGCCGCTTCCGCTGGACGGAAAACGCCATCGCCTTCTGGGACAACCGCTGCACCCAGCACCGCGCGATGTGGGATTATTGGCCGCACACCCGCTCCGGCACGCGGGTAACGGTGAAGGGGGAAAGGCCGGTGTAAAGCGGCAAGCGCACCCCGGATGCAGTGCATCACGAAGCGGTGCGCCGCGTTCGGGACACGAGACTGGACGAGCGTTGACGTTGTCGGTCCCTCGCGTCAATCATCCGTAAAAGCAAAAGAACATCGGGAGGTCCGCTCATGCTGCGCGCCGAAGACAACAAATTCCTCACCGAGAGCGGGCCCGGAACAGGCATGGGCGAACTCTTGCGCCGGTTCTGGATTCCGGTGCTGCTGTCGGAAGAATTGCCCGAGCCCGACGGCACGCCGAAAAAGATCGTCGTGATGGGCGAGGAGCTGCTCGCCTTCCGGGACACGCGCGGGATCGTCGGTGTCATCGATCAGTATTGTCCCCATCGCGGCGCCAATCTCTGGCTCGGGCGGAACGAGGAATGCGGCATCCGCTGCGTCTATCACGGCTGGAAATTCGATACCGACGGCCGGTGCGTCGATATGCCAACCTCCTATCCCGACCTCAACGCAAAGGACCTCATCCGCATCAAGGCCTATCCGGTACGCGAATGGGGCGACATGATCTGGGTCTATATGGGGCCCGCCGACCAGATGCCAGAGCTGCCCGATCTGGAAATGGCGCTGGTGCCGCCCTCGCACCGCTACGTCTCCAAGAAATGGCAGGACTGCAACTGGGTGCAGGCGCTGGAGGGTTCGATCGACACCGCGCATTTCACCTTCGCGCATCTCTCCTTTGAAAAGGAAGAGAACGAGATCCTCGACATCAAGAGGCATTTTGTGAACCCGCTCGTCCGCGTCGCGACCGATCACATGCGCTGGATTGCCGAGGACCCGCGCCCCGTGATCAAGATCAGTCCGCATGATGCGGGATTGACGATCGCCGGCGGCCGTCTCACCGGCAGCGACAACATCTACTGGCGCATCGCCCAGTTCCTGATGCCGGTGCATGCCTATGCGCCGAGCGCGATGCCGGGCGAGAACATTTTCGGCCAAAGCTTCGTGCCGGTCACCGACACCAATTGCTGGATCTACACCTATGCCTGGAATCCGGAGCGGCCGATCACGGATGCCGAACGCGAGGCCTATGACCGCGGCAATGGCGTCATCGCGGAAGTCGACGAGAATTATGTGCCGCTGCGCCACAAGGGCAACGACTACTTGATCGATCGCAAGCTGCAGAAGACCAAGAGCTACACCGGCATCAAGGGCGTTTCCGAGCAGGATGCCGCCGTGCAGGACAGCCAAGGTCCGATCGCGGACCGCACCCGCGAACATCTCGGCCCGACCGATCTCGGCATCATGCATTTCCGGAAGCTGGTGATGGACGCCGCCCGCGCGCTGCAAAAAGGCGAGGCGCCCCCGCACCTGAAGCATCAGGACCGCTACGCCGTGCGCTCCGGCGCCTGCGTCACCAGCAAGACCAAGGACCTCCCGGCGGTCATGATCGAGCGGTTCGGCGATCCGGCCGGCTTCGTTGGCGGTCCCGGCAGGAACGCGGCGGCGGAGTAGCCCTGCTCTCCCACCGAGTCGTCCCCCCGAACGCGGGACGACAGTTACAACACGATCTTCGGATACTCCCGATTGCTCAAACTGGCTTCCTCCAGATCGAGATCGCGTTCGATCCGCCGCCTGGTTTCGTCGGTGATCTTGCCGTTGCGGAGCAGGACGTGGATGAATTTCCGTTCCGCCGCGATCAATTCCCGCGTCAGCGCGGTACCGGCTGCCGTGATGTCATGCGCGTCGGGATCAAGTGAACTGGGCAACTGGCTGGTACGGATTTCATGCCGCGCCCTGAGCAGCTTGACGACTTCATCGGAGAGTTCGCGGTCATCGGTGATGGCGTCGAGCGATTTGAGCGCGGCATCAAGCGCCTCGCGCCGCGCCGCGATCTCGGCCTCATGTTCCGCGATATGCTCGCTGCGGCCGTCCTTGGCGACACCAAGCCATCGCACCACCGCTGGCAAGCCGAGCCCCAGCCCCACCAACGTGATGAAGATGACGCCAAAGGCGACGAACAGGATCATGTCGCGGTAGGGGAATGCTTCGCCGCCAGGCAGCGTAAACGGCAGCGCCAGCGCGGCTGCCAGCGAGACCGCGCCACGCACGCCGGTGAAGGCAACCACGAACGCCGCCTGCCAGGATGGCGCCGGATCGCGTTCGCGCGTCCGCTTGCTGAGCAGCCGCGGCAGATAGGTCGCGGGATAGACCCAGGCAAAGCGCGCGACGATCACGATGATGGCGACCAGCGCCGTGGTGAACAGAATATCCTGGAGCGGAAACGCCTTCGATTTCTCGAACAACAGCCGCATCTGGAATCCGGTCAGCAGGAACAGCAGCCCCTCGACCAGATAGATCACCAGGTCCCAGAAGAAGATGCCCTGCAGGCGCGTTGCGGACGAAATCAACAGCGGTCCGTTCCAGCTGATATAGAGGCCGCAGGTGACGGTCGCGATCACGCCGGAGCCGCCGAGATGTTCGGGGATCCAGTAGGCGAGGTAGGGGGTGAGCAGCGACAGCGTGATCTCGACCTGCGGATCGCGCGCGTGATGCCGTGCGCGCAAGGAAAGCCAGCCGACAGCCACGCCGAACAGGATTTCGCCGATCACGATGACGGCAAAGGTGCCGGTGGCCTTCGGCAGCGAGAACACGCCGGTTGAAATTGCCGCCACCGCGAACCGATAGAGGATCAAAGCGGTGGCGTCGTTGGCGAGCCCCTCGCCCTCAAGCACGACGAGAATACGGCGGGGCATGCCGAGCTTGCGGGCAATGGCCAGCGGCGCCACCACGTCCGGCGGCGCGACGATGGCGCCCAGCAGGAAGCCGATGCCCCACGGCAGCCCGATCAGATAATGTGTCGCGGTCGCGACCGCGCAGGCCGTGAAGATCACGCAGCCGACCGACAAGAGGATGATCGGGCGGAGATTGGACCTGAATTCGCGCCAGCTCATGGCGACGCTCGCCGAATAGATCAGCGGCGGCAGGAAGACGAGCAGCACCAGCTCTGGCGGCAATTCCACCGTCGGCATGCCCGGCACGAAGGCGAGCATGATGCCGGCGAGCAGCAGCAGGATGGCCGGCGCGACATCGATCCGCCGCGCCAGCAACGCGGTCCCTGCCAGCACGGCGAGCAGGATCAAAAAAATCTGAAACGTGGCTTCCATGATCGCCCCATCGCAGGGAAGCGCCATCAGGTCAATGCGCAGGGCCCACGCAACTCGCGCGGTAGGATCGATCCGGCATCAGGTCAACCCGCAGCAGGCTCACCCCGCGCGCCCACGCGGGCGCAAGCCTGACTATTCGCGCAGATCGTAGCGGTAGGATTTCGAGACGATCTTCCAGCCGTCGCGCAGTTTCATTGCCACGAGATAGTCGGTGAAATAGCGCGGCGGCAATTGGCAGCGCACCTTGACGAAGGCGGTCTGGTCATCCGAGCGGTCGATCGTGACGATGAAATCCTCGCGCGGCTTGCCTTCAGCCTTGGCGGAGGGCCGCTTGCGCACGCGGTCGAGCCAGTCCGGAACGCTCAGCACCTGCAACTCGCCCTTTTCAAGCCAGCGCAAATCGGCGGAAGGGTCGAAGATCGCGCCGAGCTTGTCGGCATCGCCCTCGTACAGGCCGTCGAAATAGTTCTGCACCACGGCTTCGACGGTCGATCGGTCAGGATTCACGGCTTTCCTCCCGGCAAAACGGAAATTGTTCAAGGCGAATTAAGCCATGAACCGGCTGATTGCGCTATTGAGAAAGGGCGAACGCTCGCATCGCAGCCGAAGATGGCGCTTGTCCGGTGGGCTTGCGAGGGGAACCGGCGCGGAAACAGCCTCGGCGGTGGCCGAACCTGCGGGCCTGTTCGCCTGACTAAGGACTATAGCGAGGGGCCGATTCACGTTGGCGTGGTTCGTGACCTAACTCACAAAGCCCGCCCAATCCTTCTGATAGGCAGGCCGGTGTGGTAAAAAAGTACGAGGCTCCGGAGGAGTCAGGATGATATCTGGATCGCAAAAATTGTGCCGATGGGCACTGGCAGCCGCCGCCTTCCTGCTGGTGAGCGAGCCGGCCTTTGCCGAGAAGCGCGTGGCGCTGGTCCTCGGCAATTCCGCCTACCAGAATGTCGCACCGCTTGCCAATCCGGTTAACGACAGTTCCAAAATCGCGGCGACCCTGAAGGACGCGGGCTTCGATGTCGTCGATGCCCGCCGGGACCTGGCGGCGGCCGAGACCCGTCGCACGCTCCGCGACTTCGCCGATCGCGCGCGCGATGCCGATATCGCCGTGGTCTATTATGCCGGCCACGGCATCGAGGTGGATGGTGCGAACTATTTGATTCCCGTCGACGCGCGGCTGGAACGCGATACCGACATCTATGACGAAGGCCTCTCGCTCGATCGCGTCCTGATAGCGATCGAGCCGGCCAAGAAATTGCGCCTCGTCATTCTCGACGCCTGCCGCGACAATCCGTTTTCCCGGACCATGAAACGCACGATCGCTTCGCGCGCGATCGGGCAGGGCCTTGCCAAGGTCGAGCCGACCAGCCCGAATGTCCTGATCGCCTATTCGGCCAAGGCCGGTTCCACCGCAGCCGATGGCGACGGTCAGAACAGCCCCTTCACGACGGCGCTGTCGCACCATTTGACGAAGCCTGGGCTCGACGTGCGCCGCGCCTTCGGCTTTGTCCGCGACGAGGTGCTCAAGACCACCAATAATCGGCAGGAACCCTTTGTGTATGGTTCGCTCGGCGGTGAAGACGTGCCGCTGGTGCCGGCGCGTCCGGCGCCTGCGGCGGCGGCCCCTGCCGCACCGGCCCTCAGCGCGCAGGCCGAAGCCCGCCGCGATTACGAGCTCGCGCTGCAGATCGGCAACAAGAGCGCGCTCAACGCTTTCATCACCCAATATCCCGATGGCTTCTATTCGAGCCTGGCAAAACTTCAGCTCGACA
This sequence comes from Bradyrhizobium archetypum, assembly GCF_013114835.1. Taxonomy (GTDB): domain Bacteria; phylum Pseudomonadota; class Alphaproteobacteria; order Rhizobiales; family Xanthobacteraceae; genus Bradyrhizobium; species Bradyrhizobium archetypum. The sequence continues at coordinate 104,407 of NZ_JAAVLW010000003.1, forward strand.
AGATCGCCGCCGAGGAAGCACGCATTGCGGCGACCGAGAAAGCGCGGCTGGCCGAGCAGGAGCGGGCGCGGCTCGCGGCCGAAGGCGCCCAGAAGTCGCAACAGGCGAAAGCGGAAGCCGAAGCTAAAGCCGCCGAACAGGCGCGCCTTGCGGCTGAAAAGGCCAAGCAGGTCGCACAGGAACAGGCGGCCGCGGCCGAACAGAAGCGCGTCGCCGCCGAAAGCGCCGCCGCCGACAAGGCGCCGGCTGCAACCGACAAGCCCATGAACGTTGCCGCCCTGACCGCAGGGCCGCCGCAGGCTGACGTTACGAAATCGGTACAGGCCGAACTGCGCCGCGTCGGCTGCCTGACCGGCAATGCCGATGGCAACTGGAACAGCGCCTCGCAGCGCTCGCTGACGCAGTTCAACCGCTATGCCGGCACCAAGCTCGATACCAAGGTCGCCAGCGTCGATACGCTCGATACGATCAAGCTCAAGTCATCGCGGGTATGCCCACTGGTCTGCGAACATGGCTTCAAGGCCGCGGGCGAGCACTGCACCAAGATCGTCTGCGCCGAGGGCTCCTTCCTCAACGACGACAATGAATGCGAGAAGCGCCGCGCCAAGAGGCCGGTGGCAAGCCGCGACAGCCCGGAACCACGGCGGCCCAGGGAGGCACGGCAAGGTCGGGAGCCGCGGCAGGTGATTGTGACGCGTTCGCAGAACCCGAATGCTCCAGGGATGTCCCAGCAGGGCCGTCCGCTGACCGGTCAGGAACGCGCGGTGGGTTGCCACTCGTATGGGGCTATCATGTCGGGCGTGTGCCCGTAGCAAGGCCGGAGTTTCCACACTGTAATGGCCGGGACAAGCCCGGCCATGACGAGTTTGTGGACAAAGCTCAGATGGCGCTTGCCGCGATATTCACCATCAACGCCAGGAGCGCGGTGTTGAACACGAACGAGACGATGCCGTGCGCCGTCGCGGTGCGGCGGATGACCTTGTCGGTAATGCCGACATCGGAAACCTGCGCGGTCATGCCGATCACGAACGAAAAGTAGACGAAGTCCCAATAATCCGCCTCGGCATGCGCGTCGCCGCTCGGAAACTGCAGGCCGCCGGGCGTCTTGCCGCGATAGAAATCATGCGCGTAGTGCAGCGCAAAGGCGGTATGCACCACCACCCATGACAATACGATCGTGACCGTCGCCAGGATTAGCCCGGCCGGGTTGCCCTTGGAGGCACCGAGCTCGAACACGATCGCGCCAAGGCTCGCAAGGGCGCCGAACGCGGTCAGCAACAGGATCAGGAAACGTCCGTCATCCTGCAACACCGCGCTGCGCCTGATGTGGCCGACGTCGCAGCGCAGCATCATGATGTAGGCGAGCACGAGGTATAGTGCGGCGAAGGCATCCCAGCCGACGATAAGGCGCGTTACCAGTCGCCGCGTGTCAGGCAGCAGGAAGAATACGACGAGGCCGAGGGCGATCGCGATGAAGGTCCGCGGTCGCCCGTAGACGACGCGGACTGGCATCGGCAGGTTCCGGAACCGAACAAGGTGCTTTTCGAATTCCTTGTCCATCCGCTCGCCTTCCCATGCGCGTTAGTTCTTGCGCTCCGCGACGAAGCGCGCGGCAGCCCGCAATACATCGCCCTTTGTCCCGAAGATCGAAAGCGCTGAATCGGCGCGCGCCAATAGATCGCGCACGCGCTGCTTGGCGCCGTCGATGCCGAGCTGGGTGACGAAAGTGGTCTTGCCGAGCGCCGCATCGGCGCCGGCCGGCTTGCCAAGTGCGGCGGCATCGCCCTCTACGTCGAGCAGATCGTCGGCGATCTGGAAGGCTTCGCCGAGCGCACGGCCGTAATCGTCAAGCGCCTGATATTCTTTCGGCGAGGACTGTCCGAGGATCGCGCCGGCGATGCAGCCATAGCGGAGCAACGCGCCGGTCTTCATCTGCTGCAGCTTCGCCACGTCGACCGGCTCGCGGTCGCCGAACCGCCCTTCGCCGGCGAGGTCGAGGATCTGGCCGCCGACCATGCCGCCGATACCGGAGGCACGCGCCAGGGCACGCGTCAGGAGCAGGCGCACATTGGCGTCCTTGTGGATCTCGTCGCGGGTGACGATGTCGAAGGCAAGCGTCAGCAAGCCGTCGCCGGCAAGGATCGCGGTGGCGTCGTCGGTCTTCTTGTGCAGCGTGGGCCGGCCGCGGCGCAGGTCGCTGTTGTCCATCGCCGGCAGATCGTCATGGATTAGGGAATAGCAATGGATGCATTCGAGCGCGGCGCCGACCAGAAGGGCGGCCTCATGCGGGACGCCGAACACAGCCGAACTTTCGACCACCACAAACGGTCGCAGCCGCTTTCCGCCGTTAAGGCTGGAATAGCGCATCGCGTCCATCAGCCGCTTCGGCCGCGCGATCTCGTCGGGCAACAGCTCATCGGACAGTAGCTTCGCCAGCAGGGCTTCGGTGTCCTCCGCGGTCTGGTCCAGTCGTTTGGCAAATTCGGCAGTGGCGGTGGTCATTAAGAATAGCTCCAGATCAATTCGGCCCGGACAATGTTTGATGGCGGGCGCTTCGTCAATTCCATGACATCAGTCACAAAACCGCTGGAAAACGCCCGAAATATCATGGAGATGTCACTTGGGTGGGGCCTATTCTTCGCCCCGGGGGCCGGCTTGGGCCGAACCGGAAGCATCCGATTTGCGCGTTGTCCGAATTCTAGTGCTGGTCCTGCTGGCGGTGCTGTTGCTCCCCTATGTGGTGACGCCGTTCTACCGAACGGGTCACCCGATCTCCGCGCTGATGGCCTGGCGCTGGCTCACGGGCGCGCCGGTGTCGCGGCAATGGATCGATTTCAACGCGATCTCGCCCTACCTGCCGCGCTCGGTGGTGGGCTCGGAGGACGCCAGATTCTGCAGCCATCGCGGCGTGGACTGGGGTGCGTTGCAGGAAGCGATCGATGATGCGGAGGACGGCGAGCCTGCTCGGGGCGGTTCGACCATCACCCAGCAGGTGGCGAAAAACCTGTTCCTGTGGCCGGGCCGCAGCATGATCCGCAAGGCGCTGGAACTGCCGCTCGCGATGTGGATCGACCTCGTGCTGCCGAAGCAGCGGATCCTGGAAATCTACCTCAACATCGCCGAACTCGGCCCATCCGGGCAGTTCGGGGCCGAGGCCGGTTCCCTTTACGCTTCTGGCCGCTCGGCCGCGACGCTCACACCGCGCGAGGCAGCGTTGCTGGCGGCGATTCTGCCCAATCCTGTCAGGCGCAGCGCCCGCAATCCCGGCCCCGGAGTACGCCGCCTGGCCGCGACCTACAGCGCGCGGGCGGGTGCCGTGCAGCGCTGCTGGAGCGAAAATCGTGCTTTTTGAGCCAATTTTCGGCTCCTTTTACCGCAAGCTACCCTAGCTTTACGCCATCCCATCCTCTATAAGCGCGGCCTTATCGGCATCGTAGCCCGTGCGCGAAGCGCTGGGCCGTCCGCATTTGGACGATGCCTCCGACAACACCCCTAGAGGACCGTTATGGCCGTTCCCAGAAGAAAAACATCGCCGTCGCGGCGTGGCATGCGCCGCTCGGCGGATGCGCTGAAGAAGCCGACCTATGTCGAGGACAAGGATTCCGGCGAGCTGCGCCGCCCGCACCACCTCGACCTGAAGACCGGCATGTACAAGGGCCGCCAGGTTCTGAAGAAGAAGGAATCCTGACTGGGGTTCGGGGATAAGGCGTCGCGACCAGCGGCGTCTGCCCGAATTTGGCCAACGAGTGGGCCAACGGTTCCCTGAAGGCGAAGCGAAGCTTTGCCCGGGGGACATTCCGGTTTTCCTAGCAAGGCGCGATACCCATGGTCGGTTTTCCGCTGCTTCTGATTCCGCTCGCGATCTACAACATCATCGTCTTCCTGATGCCCACCGTGTCGTTCACCGACCCGTTGGTGAAGTTGACGTTGATGTCGGGGGCGGAATGGACGGTGACGCTGAGCGACGTGCTGCTTACGCTCAGCATCCTGCTGCTGCTCGCCGAGGTCATCAAGGGCGCGCGCCCCGGCGCGAAATATCTCACCGACCATCTGCTGTCGCTGATCGTGTTCGGCGCGGCGGCGGCCGAATTCTTGCTGTGGCCGAAGTTCGGCACGTCGACCTATTTCCTGATGACGGCGCTGTCGCTGGTGGATTTCCTCTCCGGCCTCGCGTTGCGAACGCGGCGGCGTGCAGTTGCGGCGGCGCCAGCCGCGCAGCCGGCGGAAGCTGCAAAAGCGAAGGAAGCGGCAAAAGTCGAGACGCCAGCAGCCGAACCCGAACCCGCGCCCATGCCGGCATCGGCAACGGCCGCACCAGCGCCTGCCGCGCCATCGACGCCGGCGGCAGCCTCGGTCGCCGAATCGGTGCTGGCGGATCGCCCCGAACCGAAACCGGCCGAGCGTCCCGAACTGAAACCGGCGCAGCCCGCCGCTATGCCCGAGGCGGCCTCGTCTGCAGCGCCGTCGCCGGAAGCTCCGTCACCGGAGATCGCCTCGCCGGGACTGCAGCCGGGCTCGGGCCCTTCGCCGTCGCCGGACAAGCCGGATACGCCCCAGCGCTGATCTAGACGGTTTGCCGCGTCCGGAAGCCGGCGCCGTAGCGCCGGGTCTGGCTGGCGCCATAGGCCGTCTGCGCATCCGCGAGCGAGGCGCGCCGGAGGCCGCGGGTCTGCGAGGCCTGGTCGGCGGTCGCGATCAACTGCGCAAGGAAGGTCGGATCAGGCCGCGGCATGGCAGCTCTCTGCGACCAGTGAACGGACTGGGTGATCGGCACCAGCTCAACGCAGGCCGGCTCATCGAGGTTGACGAACTCGCCGTCCAAAATTTCCTCTGATCGATCGATATCCAGCATCGCACACCGTAACCGGCTGAACTGTCACATTTTGGGACGTTACGTCGCCCTGCGATCTGACCTCGCAAGGCCTATGCCGCTCCCTCCCGATCCGTTCCCGGCCGATCCGGGAAGCATGTGAAACATGGTTTCCGGATTATTTATGAACTTTGCCTAGCCTGTCCTTCGAAACAACCACTATCCTCAATTTTTGAGGGAATCACCCGCGGTGTCCCGAATCGAGGCGTCCTGATGGCCCCTGTCCCGCAAGCCTCCAGCATCCTTGCCTCCCTGGGCCAGGCCGCCTTCCTCTGGGACCTGGCCGCGGACACCATCACCTGGAGCGATAATGCCGCTGATGTCTTCGCCGACATCCCGACGGAAGCGCTCGCCAGCGGCAGCAGGTTTGCTAAGCTGATCGAGCCCTCCCGCTCGATCCGAACGGATGCGCTCGCGCAGTCGGCGCCGGCGCGGAGCGGCGAGGGCGTTGCCTATCGGATCGAATATGGCGTGCGGGCCACGAGCTCGGCGCCGATACTCTGGATCGAGGAAACCGGTTGCTGGTTTGCAGGGCCTGACGGCAAGCCGGTGCGGGCGCAAGGCATCGTCCGTATCAACAACGAGCGCCACGCCCGTGACGAACAGCTCATGCGGCTGTCGAGGCACGATCCGCTGACCGGTGAACTCAATCGCACGCATCTCGTCGCGGCGCTGGCGGAAGCGATCGAGGAAGCCATGCGTTTCCGCTCGGCTTCCGCCTTCATGCTGATCGGCATCGATCATCTGGCGCGCGTCAACGACGCCTTCGGCTTCGACGTCGCCGATGCCGTGATTGCCGAAGTCGGAAAACGTATCCGCGCCAAGCTGCGCGCCGGCGACGTGCTCGGGCGGTTCTCCGGCAACAAGTTCGGCCTGATCCTGAGGAACTGCACCGTCGACGACACCAATATCGCCGCCGAGCGCTTCCTCGCGGGAATCCGCGACGAGGTGATCCCGACCAAATCCGGCCCCGTCTCGGTCACGGCCTCGATCGGCGCAATCAGTATCCCGCGTTACGCCCGCAACCCTGATGAGGCGATCAACCGCGCCCAGGAAACGCTCGATGCCGCCAAGCGCCGTCGCGCCGGATCGTTCTCGCTGTGGAAGCCGAACGTCGAACGCGACGCCCAGCGGCGCGTCAACATCCGCGTCACCGACGAGATCGTCACCGCACTGAACGAGCGACGGATCGTCACCGCTTTTGAGCCCGTAGTCGAAGCGCGCTCGCGGCAGCCGGCGTTCTACGAATGCCTGGTGCGGATGGAGCAAGAGGACGGCCGGGCGCTGCTGGCGCCCGACATCGTGCCGGTGGCCGAGCGGTTGGGCCTGATCCGGCTGGTCGATCACCGCGTGCTCGAACTCGCGGTCGCCGAACTTGCGGCTTCGCCGAGCGTGCGGCTCAGCCTCAACATCTCGCCCGACACCACGATGGACCCGGATTGGTGGATGGGAATCGAATCGCTGATGCAGGCCCATCCCGGCGTCGGCGAGCGGCTGATCGTCGAGATCACCGAGACGGTTGCGATCCAGGATATCGACGATGTTCGTGACTTCGTCACCCGGTTGAAGAATTTCGGCAGCCAGATCGCGATCGACGACTTCGGCGCCGGTTACACTTCATTCCGCAACTTGCGCAAGCTCGGCGTCGATATCGTGAAGATCGACGGCGCCTTCGTGCAGAACATCGCGCGCTCCGCGGACGATCGCGCCTTCGTGCATACGCTGATCGACCTGGCGAACCGCCTGCAGATCAAGACGGTGGCGGAATGGGTGCAGGACGAGGAAGCCGCCGTGATGCTGCGCGAATGGGGCTGCGACTACATCCAGGGCCGCCTGATCGGGCTCGCCTCGCCGCAGCGGCCTTGGGCCGCGGCAACGGACGCCGTGCTGCCAGCAGCGAGTTAGCTCTCTCCGCGCGTCCTCCCTGCGAACGCACGCGAACGCAGGACGACAGTGGAGAACGTGAGATGAAGGAGAGTTCTACCCTTCCTTCTTCGGCTCTTTCGACATGCGCTCGAGGCGTTCCTGCATGTCCTTCATCTGGCGGCGAAGATCATCGATATTGTCTTCGTCCAGCGCCGGCTCCGGCACCTTCTCCGGTTCGGAGGAGGCCGCTCCGGCGCGTGGCGGCACGAACGGCTTGAACATCGAGAACGTCTGCTGAAACAATTCCATGTTGCGACGGACATGTTCTTCGAGCGGCGCGAATGGCGTTCCGCTGAACGTGTTGGCAAGCTGCTTGCGGAATTTTTCCTGTTCGCGCGTCAGCGTATCGATCGACTGCTCCAGATATTTCGGCACCACCATCTGCATGCTGTCGCCGTAGAAGCGGATCAGTTGACGCAGGAAAGTCGTGGGCAACAGATTTTGCCCGGCCTTGTTTTCCTGCTCGAAGATGATTTGCGCCAGCACCTGGCGGGTGATGTCGTCGCCGGTCTTGGCGTCATAGACGAGGAAATCCTCGCCTTCCTTCACCATCGCCGCGAGATCCTCGAGCGTCACGTAGGTGCTGGTGCCGGTATTATAGAGCCGCCGGTTGGCGTATTTCTTGATCGTCGTAGGTTGGTCTGACTTTGCCATAAGCTCACACATCGACACCGAGAGCAGGGAACCCGGCGGCTTCGCCGACGGGCAGACGAGCAACGCAAACGCAGCAAAGTAAGCATTTTCAATGCGGTTCGGCTACCGTTTTGTGCGGCACGGTTAATTCCAAGGCATGGACACTGCTATGGAAACACTCGCGGGGATCAATTTGAATGCGCCGCGGCACGAATTTGGGCCCTGCCGATTGACATGGATCAACGAGGTTAACAGGATAAGGTGAGAGACAGGCCCGCCATCCGGCCCGCCCGCCGTCGAAGAACCTCAAGCCCAAGAAACCCCATAAGGAGATGTCCATGTCAGACGATGTCGTCATCGTCAGCGCCGCCCGCACTCCGGTCGGCAGCTTCAACGGCGCGTTCGCCACCACCCCGGCCCACGACCTCGGCGCCATCGCCATCAAGGCCGCGCTGGAGCGGGCCGGGGTCGAGCCCGGCCAGGTCTCCGAAGTCATCATGGGCCAGATCCTGACCGCGGCGCAGGGCCAGAACCCGGCCCGTCAGGCCTCGATCAATGCCGGCATCCCGGTGGAAAGCCCGGCGTGGGGCGTCAACCAGCTCTGCGGCTCGGGCCTGCGCTCGGTGGCGCTCGGCTACCAGGCGCTGCTCAACGGCGATTCCTCGATCGTCGTCGCCGGCGGCCAGGAATCGATGAGCATGGCCCCGCATGCGCAATATCTGCGCGGCGGTGTCAAGATGGGTGGCCTCGAGCTGGTTGACACCATGATCAAGGACGGCCTGTGGGACGCCTTCAACGGCTACCACATGGGCAATACCGCCGAGAACGTCGCCAAGCAGTACCAGATCACCCGCGCCCAGCAGGACGAGTTCGCCGTTGCCTCGCAGAACAAGGCCGAGGCCGCGCAGAAGGCCGGCAAGTTCAAGGACGAGATCACGCCGGTCACCATCAAGACCCGCAAGGGCGACGTCGTGGTCGATACCGACGAATATCCGCGCCATGGCGCTACCCTCGATGCGATGGGCAAGCTCCGCGCGGCCTTCGAGAAGGACGGCACCGTGACCGCCGGCAACGCGTCCGGCATCAATGACGGCGCAGCCGCCGTCGTGCTGATGACCGCCAAGGAGGCGGCCAGACAGGGCAAAAAGCCAATCGCCCGGATCGTCTCGTGGGGCCAGGCGGGCGTCGACCCCAAGATCATGGGCACCGGCCCGATTCCCGCCTCGCGCACGGCCCTGAAGAAGGCCGGCTGGAACGTCGGCGATCTCGACCTGATCGAGGCCAACGAGGCGTTCGCGGCGCAGGCCTGTGCGGTCAACAAGGACCTCGGCTGGGATACCTCCAAGGTCAACGTCAACGGCGGCGCGATTGCGATCGGTCACCCGATCGGTGCATCGGGCGCGCGCGTGTTGGTGACCCTGTTGCACGAGATGCAGAAGCGCGATGCCAAGAAGGGCCTCGCCACGCTGTGCATCGGCGGCGGCATGGGCATCGCGATGTGCGTTGCACGCGACTGAACTAAAGGCACAGTGATCGGTTGAATGATGAAAAGATCATCTCGCAACCGCGGCTCGAATTGGTAAAGATGAAATGCCCGGTCTCGCGCCGGGCATTTTCGTCTCATGCAAGCGTTTCCAAGAGCGCTTGCATACAAGAACGCTTCAAGACCTGAAGATTGAGATTCGTCAAAAGACCGGGACAATTCCGGCGTACTGAGAGATTACCAAGGAGGACTACGACATGGCACGTGTTGCATTGGTTACGGGGGGGACGCGAGGCATTGGCGCTGCGATCAGCAAGGCGCTGAAGGCTGCGGGCTACAAGGTTGCGGCAAGCTACGCGGGCAACGATGCCGCCGCCGAGAAATTCAAATCCGAGACCGGCATCCCCGTCTACAAATGGGACGTCTCCTCGTTCGATGCCTGCGCCGACGGCGTCAAGAAGGTCGAGGCCGATCTCGGGCCGATCGACGTGCTGGTCAACAATGCCGGCATCACCAAGGACGGCGCCTTCCACAAGATGACGCTCGAGCAATGGAACGCGGTCATCAACACCAATCTCGGCTCGCTGTTCAACATGACGCGCCCGGTGATCGAGGGCATGCGCGCCCGCAAGTTCGGCCGCATCATCAACATCTCCTCGATCAACGGCCAGAAGGGACAATTCGGCCAGGTCAACTATTCCGCGGCCAAGGCCGGCGATATCGGCTTCACCAAGGCGCTTGCGCTGGAGAACGCCAAGGCAGGCGTCACCGTGAATGCGATCTGCCCCGGCTACATCAACACCGAGATGGTGCAGGCGGTGCCGAAGGAGGTGCTGGAGAAGAGCATTCTGCCGCTGATCCCGGTCAACCGCCTTGGCGAGCCCGAGGAGATCGCCCGCGCCGTGGTGTTCCTCGCCGCCGATGAGGCGAGTGGAATCACCGGCTCGACCATGACCATCAACGGCGGGCAATACATGGTGTGACCGATTTCCGTTATTGCCAGCGACAAACGCGAAGCGTTTGCGCAAGGGAGCGCTAGCGACGAAGCAATCCATCTTAGCTATACAGGCAAGAAAGATGGATTGCTTCGCTTTGCTCGCAATGACGAGACCATGACTCCTCGTACCGCTACCCTGATCGGACTGACCGCGATCCTGATGTGGTCGCTGCTGTCGGTTCTGACGGTCGCGACCGGCAAGATCCCCGCGTTCCAACTCGCCGCCATGACGTTCGCGATCGGGGCGCTGGTTGCCTTTGCGAGTTTCCTGTTCCGACCCGCCGCCTTCAATGCGTTGAAGCAGCCGCCCGTCGCCTGGGTCGTCGGCGTCGGCGGATTGTTCGGCTATCACGCGCTCTATTTCCTCGCGCTTCGCTTTGCACCGCCGGCGGAAGCCGGCCTGTTGAACTATCTCTGGCCGCTTCTGATCGTGCTGTTCTCGTCACTGCTGCCCGGGGAGCGGCTGGCGCCGCATCATATTATCGGTGCGTTGCTCGGCCTTGCCGGCACCGTGCTGCTGTTCGCCGGCAATACCGGCAGCTTTACGCCCGGGCAGATCCCGGGATTGGCGGCGGCCTTCGTCGCAGCTTTTGTGTGGGCGGCCTATTCAGTGATGTCGCGCAAACTGAAGGCGGTGCCGACCGATGCGGTGGCCGGCTTCTGCCTCGCCACCGCGCTGCTCGCCGCGCTGGTTCACGGCATGGTCGAGACCACCGCGTGGCCGGAGACGATCGGGCAATGGCTTGCCATCATCGCGCTCGGCGTCGGCCCGGTCGGCGCGGCGTTCTTTGTCTGGGATATCGGCATGAAGCGCGGCGACATCCGCGTGCTCGGCGCCGCCTCCTACGCGACGCCGCTGCTCTCGACCGCGTTTCTGATTGTTGCAGGGTTCGCGCAAGCGACGGCCACCATTGCCATCGCCGCGGTCCTGATCGCCGGCGGCGGATTGATCGCAGCGAAGGATATGGTGCAGAAAAAGTAGGGCGTCACGTCGGCTTCCAGCCCTTCGGTGCCAGCTCGAATTTTGCAAACTCGAACCCCGGCGCCACCGTGCAGCCGACCAGCGTCCAATCGCCGTTGCTCGCCGCGGCTTGCCAGGCATGCGGCGGGACGGTCGCTTGCGGCGCCTCGCCGCCAGCAAGATCGGCGCCCAGCTTCACGCTGCGTTGGCCGTTATCGTCAGCGATCTGCAGCGTCAGCGGCGCACCTGCGTAATAGTGCCAGATCTCCACTGCATCGATGCGATGCCAGTGCGAGCGCTCGCCGCGCGCCAGCAGGAAATAGATTGCGGTCGACCGCGCGCGTCCCTCGGCGTCCACGCTTTCGTCGCGAAACGTCTCGCGGTAGTGGCCGCCTTCAGGATGCGGCTGGAGATCGAGCCGCGCGATGATATCGGCAGCTTCTTTCGAAAGCGCCATCAGGACTTGTTCTTGCGTTCGCGCAGTTCGCCGAACACTTTGTCGGCGCTCGCGCCCTTCATGTGCAACGCCGCCGCGACCGACGGCTCATCGGCGCGCAGGAACACGTTGGCCTTCTTCTCCTCGCCGAGCAGCACCGGGATCGTCGGCTTGTTCTCGGCGCGCAGCCGCGTCACTTCTTCGGCGCGCGCCTTCAGTGCCGGGTTGTCGCCGTCGACGGTGAGCGCGAACTTGACATTGGACGCCGTATATTCGTGGCCGCAATAGAGTTTGAAATCGTCCGGCAGCGCGCGCAGCTTCAACAGCGAGTCCCACATCATGGGATAGGTGCCCTCGAACACGCGGCCGCAGCCGATCGAGAACAGCGTGTCGGCGGCAAACACCGCCTTCTCTGTGTCGAACACATAGGAGATATGGTCGAGCGTATGGCCCGGCGTTTCCAGCACCCGCGCCAGCAGACTTCCCACCTTGATCACATCACCATGGCCCGCGCGCAGATCGACATTGGCGATCTTGGTGGACTTGTCGTGCGGGGCAACGACGCGACAGCCATATTTCTGCTTCAGCTCGGCGACGCCGCCGACATGGTCGTGATGGTGGTGCGTGATCAGGATATCGGTCAGCGTCCAGCCCTCGCGCTCCAGCGTCTTGATGATCGGGCCGGCTTCCGGCGCGTCGATCGATGCGGTGGCCTTGGTTGCGGCATCATGGATCAGATAGCCGAAATTGTCGCTGAGACAGGTGAAGGTCCGAATTTCCGCGGCCATGACAGCTCCGTGAGTTGAGGCTTTCGGCCCCGTTAGACTCCAGAAATATGGCGTTAACGCTTGCGCGGCAATGCCATTTTGGGCGCGCCGCAACGAAACACGGTGTGGTAGATTGCGCGCATGACCATCGACGTCATCGATCTCCGCGATTTCTATTCGCAGCGCCTCGGCATCGTGGCGCGGCAGTTGATCAACCGCGGCATCCGGGCGCGCTGGCCCGATGCGGCAGGGCAGCGGGTGCTGGGGCTCGGCTATCCGACGCCCTATCTCGGCCTGTTTCGTGAGGATTCCGAGCGCTGCATCGCTTTCATGCCGGCAGCCCAGGGCGTCTTGAAATGGCCGACGGGGCGGCCTGCGCTGGCCACCCTGATCGATGAATTCTCGATGCCGTTGCCGGACGCCGCGGTGGACCGCATTTTGTTGGTCCATGCGCTGGAAATGTCCGACGATCCGGAGCGCTTGCTGCGCGAGGTGTGGCGGGTGCTGGCGCCGTCCGGCCGCCTGATTGCGGTGATTCCGAACCGGCGCGGCGTGTGGACGCGCACCGACAATACACCGTTCGGTCACGGCCGGCCGTATTCTCGCGCGCAGATCACGCAATTGCTGCGGCAGACCTGGTTCACGCCGGCGGCGTGGGGTGAGGCGCTGTTCCTGCCGCCGGTCGGCAATAGCTGGTTTCTGCGTTCGGCGATGGCATGGGAGCGCGTCGGCGCCGCACTGTCGCTGCCGTTCGCAGGCGTTCATATCGTTGAAGCGACCAAGCAGGTCTATCGCGCGATTCCCGCCGGTCGCGAACGCACGCGCCTGATTCCATCGCTGGAGCCGGTGCTGGTGCCGTCATCGACGGCGACGAGGGATAAGGCATAATCTATCCGCTCGTCGTCCCTGCGAACGCACGGACCCATAACCACCGCTGATCTTTGTTTTGGAAGTCGTCTACCCGCGTGCCTCAATGAAGGCCGCGGCGTATGATTCCCTTGCGTTCGCAGGAACGACGATCTCGCGTGGATTAGCTACTCATTCCCCGGCGTGAAATCTTCACTCGGCGCGGCAGGCGCGGCCATGCTGTCGGGACGCGGGCCATGCGGCCGGCGGCGCCGGCGCGGAAAACGTTCGCCGCGGCCGCCTTCTTCATAGCCGCCGGGCGCGCCATTCACCTGCGGCTGCGGGCCGGTGATGAAGGAGGGCAGGCGATCGACACCGCCGGTATCGGCAATCACCGGCTGCGGTTGCGGCTGATACTGCGGCTGCGGACGGTGTTCGCGGTCGCGGTCGCGCTCCCGATCGCCGCGCTGTTCGCGCGGCTGTTGCTGGTCACGCTGGTAGGGCTGGCCGTCGCCGCGCTGTTCGCGCGGATTGTTGTCGCGGATGTAGGGCTGCGGCTGCTGCGGGACGAAGCCCGGCTCCTGGCCGAAATGCGAGAAGCTATCGCCGTCGTCGTCACCGTCTTCCGTCGGCTGCATATCGGTATCGACGCGCGGCTGCGGCTGGTTCTGCCGGAACTGCTCCTGCGCGGCGGCGATGAGGCGGAAGTAATGTTCGGCGTGCTGGTAGTAATTCTCGGCCGCGACCGGGTCGCCGGAAGAGCGCGCGTCGCGCGCCAATTGAACGTATTTTTCGGCGACATGCGAGGCGGTGCCGCGGATCTTGATATCGGGTCCGTTCGATTCGAACACCCGGGTCATCGGGTTTTGACCACGCCGGTTATTGTTGTTGTTATTGTTGTTCCGGTTACGCATCCGCTTGTTGTTTTGACCGTTTCTCATGTCTTGCCTTTATTCCAGCCCTGAAATTATGCAGTTGCCTTCGTAGCCTGATCCGATCCGGCGCGCGCTCAGGCGCACCGAATCACGGTGCCGTTCAGATTCATGTCATCGATTTCGCCAACCATCGCGTTCAGCAACGACGCGTTCCCCAACCGGCTGCGTTCATCCGCCTCCGGACCAAATCATTCAGCCTGCCAAAACCAGCCTAATCGTCTTGCATGACGGCTTCGCGTGACTGGCTGTTGCGTAAGTCTTCAAGCGCAATATCAGGCTTTCGTTCGCTTTACGGTCGAGAGCAGCACAGCTTCAGCTATTGCGCTCGATTCGACCTGCGTTTGGAACCTTTCACCCGGCGGGCTCTCGTTTCGAGAACTCCGGCCTCACCGTTTCACCTTACGGGGCCGGCAACCCTGGACCGATGTTGTGAGCGGAACGTAGTCGCTCCCGGGCAATATTCCAAGGGGTTTTTTTGCGTTCCAGACGGACTTTATCGGGCCGTTTTGTGGCCCGCGACGGCCCGCGGAACGCCCGCCAGATCGGTTTTGGGGGCCTTTGCGGGCATTAACCCTGCGGCCGTCATTAAGGCCTGGATCTGGCTGCTTTGGCCCGCTCCGGCTTCCACGATCAGGGCGGCGCCCGGTGCCAGAAGGTCGGCCGCCTGCGGGATCAGCGCGCGGTAGGCGTCCAGACCGTCGGCGCCGCCGTCGAGCGCGGCACGCGGGTCGTGATCCCTGACCTCCGGCGCCAGCCCGGCGATATCAGACGAGCGAATATAGGGTGGATTCGAGACAATCAGATCGAACGGGCCGGATAGTCCGCTCGCGTAATCGCATGGGACGAACGTGGCGCGATCCGATAGCCCGATGCGCGCTGCGTTGGCTGCGGCGGTCTGCAAGGCGGTCTGTGAAATGTCGGTTCCGAATCCTTGCGCCGCGGGCAGCTCGGACAATAGCGCCAGCAGGATCGCCCCCGAGCCGGTGCCGAGATCGGCAACACGCAGGGGACGGTTGAGGTCTCCGCCGGCGCGCACCAGTTCCAGTGCCAGCTCGACCACAGTCTCGGTGTCTGGCCGCGGCACCAGCGTCGCGGCCGAAAGTTGCAGCGGCAGACCCCAGAACTCTTTCTCGCCGATGATGCGGGCAACCGGCTCGCCTGCCAGACGCCGGCGCGCGAAATCTTCGAGGCGCGCCGATTCTTCCGGCGTAAGCCGGCGCTGCGCGGCGGTGATCAAGCCGGTCAGGTCGAGGCCGAGCGCATGGCCCGTCAGCAAGCGTGCGTCGAGTTCTGCGGAATCGATTGCCGCGGATTTGAGTCTCGCGGCAAGCGCGCGCCGTACGGCATCGACGGTTTGGCCGATGAAATCCGTCATGCGGCGAGCCACAATTTAGAGGACGACAACCGGATGGCGCTCACGCCGCCGCGCCCTGCGCGGCAAGCTGCGCGGCTTGGTGCTCGGTGGTCAGGGCGTCGATCAGTTCGCCCAGCGCTTCACCGGCAATTACCTGCGGCAATTTGTAGAGCGTCAGGTTAATGCGGTGGTCAGTGACGCGGCCTTGCGGGAAATTGTACGTGCGGATGCGTTCGCTGCGGTCGCCGGAGCCGACCTTCTCCTTCCGGTCCGCGGAGCGCGCGGCCTCGACGCGCTGGCGTTCGGCGTCGTAGATGCGCGAGCGCAGGATGTTCATCGCGGACGCACGATTCTTGTGCTGGGAGCGGCTGTCCTGCATCATGACGACGATGCCGGTCGGGATATGGGTGATGCGAATCGCCGATTCGGTCTTGTTGACGTGCTGACCGCCGGCGCCCTGCGCGCGCATGGTTTCGATTCGCAAATCCTCGTTCTTGATGTCGACATCGACATCCTCGACCTCGGGCAGCACTGCAACCGTGGCCGCCGACGTGTGAATCCGTCCCTGGGTTTCAGTGTCGGGCACGCGCTGCACGCGGTGCACGCCGGATTCGAATTTCAGCTTGGCGAACGCGCCGCGGCCCTGCACCTCGGCGATGATCTCCTTGTAGCCGCCCACGGTGCCTTCCGATGCCGAGATCACCTCGACCTTCCAGCCCTGCAACGCGGCAAACCGCTCATACATCCGGAACAGGTCGCCGGCGAACAGTGACGCCTCGTCGCCGCCGGTGCCGGCGCGGATTTCCAGCATCACGTTGCGATCGTCCATGGCGTCCTTCGGCAGCAGCGCCACGCGAATCTTCTGCTCGAGGTCAGCAATGCGCGCCTGCAGCGTTTCGAGCTCTAACTCAGCCATGTTGCGGATTTCAGGATCGGTGCCGGCGTCAGCCAGCAGCGATTCGGCGCCTGCAATCTCGGCCCGCGCTGTACGATAGGCCTTGACCGCATCGATCAGCGGATTGAGCTCGGCGAGCTCGCGCGTGATCTGGACGTACTTTTCGGAATTCACCTGGCCCAGCAGCTCGGCCTCGAGCGAGGCGTGGTGGGCGAGCAGGATATCGAGTTTGGCTTCGGGTAGCATGGCGTGGTTCTCGGGCGGCGGAGGCAAAGGGCGACGTTGTCGGGACAGAGCCTCGCTACAACGACAGCCCCTCGGCTTCCGCGAATTCCGTCAGCTTCTGCCGGATCGAGACGCTGCCGGCTGGCGCGTCGAGCAGCGGCATGATGACAGCTTCCGCCTTCTTGGCGTCGAGGTCCAGGATCATCGCCTTCACCGGGCCGTGGGCGGTGGCCGACAGCGATAGCGAGCGATAGCCGAGCGCGATCAGCGCCAGCGCGCCGAGCGGCTTCGAGGCCATCTCGCCGCACAGCGAGGCGGTCTTTTTGGCCTCCTGCGCCTTGCGAACGATGTCGCGCAGCGCACGCAGGATCGGCGCCGACATGGTGTCGAACCGCTCGGAAACCTTGGGATTGCCGCGGTCGACCGCGAACATGAACTGGAACAGATCGTTCGACCCTACGGAGACGAAATCGACCTTCTTCAGGAGTTCGTCGAACTGATACAGCAGTGCCGGCACCTCCACCATGGTGCCGACGTCGATGCGTTCCGGCAGCGCATGGCCGTGCTGGCGCAAATAGGTCAGCTCGCGCTCGACGATCGCCTTGGCCTGATCGAACTCGGCGACCTCCGAAATCATCGGAAACATGATCTTCAGCGCGCGGCCGCCGCCGGCCCGCAGCAGCGCGCGAATCTGGCCACGCAACAATCCGGGACGGTCGAGCCCGAGCCGGATCGCGCGCCAGCCGAGCGCCGGATTTTCCTCGACCACGGTTTCCATATACGGAAGCGCCTTGTCGCCGCCGATATCGAGGGTGCGGAACGTGACCGGCTTGGAGCCGGCGGCGTCCAGCACAGTGCGGTAGAGCGCAAGCTGGTCGGACGATCGCGGCAGGCTCTGGCCGACCATGAACTGCAGCTCGGTGCGGAACAGCCCGATACCGGCGCTGCCGGTGTCGTCGATATGCGGCAGGTCGATCACGAGACCCGCATTGATCATCAGTTCGACCGGCTGGCCGTCCTTGGTCACGCAAGGCTTGTCGCGCAGCGCCGCATACTGCGCCTGCCGCCGCGCCCGGAACCGCACCCGCTCGGCATAGGCCGACTCGATCTCGGCCGAGGGGCGGACATAGATCGAGCCCGAGGTGCCGTCGACGATGATGGGGTCGCCGGGATCGGCGATGCCGGGCGCATTCGGCACTTCGCCGACGGCGGGAATGCCAAGCGCGCGCGCCACGATCGAGACGTGAGAGTTGGCGGTGCCTTCCTCCAGCACCAGACCGCGGAGCCGCTTGCGGTCGTAATCGAGCAGCGCCGCCGGCCCCATCGCGCGCGCGATCAGGATGGCGTTTTCGGGAAGCTGCTCGCGCGACGGCGCATGGTCCTGCCCCACCAATTGCCGCATCAGGCGATGGCCGAGGTCTTCCAGGTCGTGCAGGCGGTCGCGCAGGTAAGGATCGGTCGAACGCAGCATGCGCGCGCGGGTATCGGACTGGACGCGCTCGACGGCGGCTTCCGCGGTGAGGCCGGTGGCGACCGCCTCGTGCAGCTTGTGCGACCAGCCATGGTCATTGGCAAACATCCGGTAGGCTTCGAGCACCTCGCGGTGCTCGCCGCCCTCGGCGACGTCGCCACGCTCCAGCATGCGGTCGAGATCGGCGCGCAGCTTGGCCAGTGCGGCATCCAGCTTCTTGATTTCCTTCGGCAGGTCCTCGGCGATGTAGTTGGTGATGACGACGCGGGGCTCGTGCAGCACGACATGACCGAGCGCGATGCCGTCGGAGAGAATCGCACCGGTCTTGTGCTGGGAATGCCGCGCCGCCGGTTCCGCGCCGGGCTGCGCCAGCGCCGCCAGTTCGCCGGAGGCGATCATTTCCGCCAGCACCATGGCGGTGGTCTGCAGCGCCTCGACCTCTTCTTCCACATAGGTGCGCTTGGCGCGGTTCTGCACGACAAGCACGCCGAGCGTGTTGCCGGCCCGCAGGATCGGCACGCCGAGGAACGAATGATAGATTTCTTCGCCGGTTTCCGGACGGAAGGAGAACGCCGGATGGCTTTGCGCGTCCGAAAGGTTGAGCGGGCTCGCTTCGCTGGCGACCAGGCCGACGAGGCCCTCATGCGCGTTCAGCACCGTCCGGTGCACCGCGTCGCGGTTCAAGCCTTCGGTGGCATAAAGTTCGAGCGTGTTATCGATGCGCAGCACGTAGCAGGAGCAGACCTCGGCCACCATGTTGGCCGCGATCAGCACGACGATCTTGTCCAGCCGTTCCTGGGCCGAGACCTTCTCCGCCATGGTTTCGCGGAGCCGTCTCAACAAGACGCGGGGCCCTCCCGACGTGCTCCGCATGTGCTGGTATCCTCCCCCGCAGGGCCAGCCCGCCGGGTGGCCGGCAGCTGGCGTGAAACGCACCAAACCAACAATTTTATTCATTCGGCGCTGCCGCAAGGCACCAGATCCCGCCGAATGGGATCGCCAACGATGGTGCAGTGTGCGGCAACCCACCTCACTAGGCCTATAGCCAATCGAGGCTTGCTTTGCCAAGCAAAACGCCTGCCAGACGCAATAACGTGTGTGTCAGGGCGGATGCTGCGCCAGCGAAGCGCATGATCCGCCAAAAGCACCCGATTTGGCGATCAGACCATGCGCCAAATTTGAGAGAAAATCGTTCTAAGTGTGGTCGAGCCCGTAGAGCGTGTGCAGCGTGCGCACCGCAAGTTCGGTATAGGCGGCGTCGATCAGCACCGAAAACTTGATCTCCGAGGTGGTGATGGCGCGGATGTTGATATTGCGCTCGGACAGTGCCTTGAACGCCTTCGCGGCGACGCCGGCATGGCTGCGCATGCCGCTGCCGATCACCGAGACCTTCGACACGTCGGTGGCGCTGTCGAGCCGGGCGTAGCCGATCTTTCCCTTCGCCGCGGTGATGGTTTCTCGGGCGCGATTATAGTCGGCGGCCGGAACGGTGAAGGTGAGGTCGGTGGTCTTGCCGTCCTCGGAGACGTTCTGCACGATCATGTCGACGTTGATATTGGCGTCTGCCAGGGGTCCGAAGATCGCGGCGGCAACGCCCGGCTTGTCCTCGATCTGACGCAGGGAAATCTGGGCTTCGTCCTTGGTGAAGGCGATGCCGGTGACGACGTGGCTTTCCATGATTTCCTCCTCGCTGCAGATCAGCGTGCCCGGCGGCGTGCCGTGCGGGTCGATATCCTCAGGCTTGTCGAAGCTGGAACGGACGAACACGGGCATGTTGTGCACCATGCCGAGTTCCACCGAGCGTACCTGCAGCACCTTGGCGCCCAGCGAGGCCAGTTCCAGCATGTCCTCGAAGGCGATCTTGTCGAGCCGCCGCGCCTTCGGAACCACCCGAGGATCGGTGGTGTAGACGCCGTCGACGTCGGTGTAGATGTCGCAGCGGTCGGCCCGGATGGCGGCTGCAATCGCCACTGCCGACGTGTCGGACCCTCCGCGCCCGAGCGTGGTGATTCGGTTGGTCTGCGGATTGATGCCCTGAAAGCCGGCGATGACGGCGACTTCCTTGCGGTCCTTGAAACGGCTGGCGATCTCCGTGCCGTCGATCTCGAGAATCCGCGCGGAGGCGTGGGCGTCGGAGGTCTTGATCGGAATCTGCCAGCCTTGCCAGGAGCGGGCTTGGATGCCCATGCCCTGCAGCACGATCGCGAGCAGGCCGGCTGTGACCTGTTCGCCGGATGCCACGACAGCGTCATATTCGCGCGCGTCGTGCATCGGCGAAGCGTCGCCGCACCAGTCCACCAGCTCGTTGGTCTTGCCGGCCATGGCCGACACGACAACGGCGACATCATGCCCGGCGTCGACTTCGCGCTTGACGTGACGCGCGACGTTGCGGATTCGGTCGATATTGGCGACGGACGTACCGCCGAATTTCATCACGAGGCGGCCCATGACGACGCGTGCATTCCCTGTGAGGATAAGTTAGGTGACCCGCACGGAAATTGGAGCGCCCGGGCCGAAAGCGGCGTATACATAGCGACGCGGTCCGGGGCAAGCACCCCAGGTTCCGTTTTCGACCCAAAATGGCGCAAATTGCTATAGTAGCGGGTTAATTCAGGGCAGGCGTATGGGCCGTTATAT
Source organism: Bradyrhizobium archetypum (assembly GCF_013114835.1). Taxonomy (GTDB): domain Bacteria; phylum Pseudomonadota; class Alphaproteobacteria; order Rhizobiales; family Xanthobacteraceae; genus Bradyrhizobium; species Bradyrhizobium archetypum. The sequence goes on from NZ_JAAVLW010000003.1 coordinate 124,843, forward strand.
CGATGAAATCCTGCAGCCCGGCGAGCGGGTGCTCTATTCGACCAACGCGCACTGGATGTTCTACCTGCCGGCGATCGGGGCCTGGACCGTGGCGATCGTGTTTCTGGTGCTGGCTCGCATGGTTGCCGCCGACGCGCTGATGCTGGTTTGCCTGGCTGTCGCTGCCATCGCCGGGCTTGCTGCATTGTACTGGACCGCGAAGGCCTGGTTCCATCGCTGGACCACCGAGACCGACGTGACGAATATGCGGATCGTCCACAAGACCGGATTCATCACGCGCAAGACGTTCGAAATGAGCCTCGACAAGGTCGAGAGCGTCGACGTCGATCAGAGCATTCTGGGGCGTATCCTCAACTACGGCAATGTCACGGTCCACGGCGTCGGCGAAGGCGAAGAAACCATTTCCACCATTTCGTCGCCGCTGGCGTTTCGCAATGCCATCACGACGCGACCGGCCAGCTCGTAAATCATGGTCATGCAGCAAAACTCTTCTGCCAGCTTTTCCGCTACCGGCAGCTCGGTGGACCCGGCCGAGGTCGCGAAATTTTCAAAACTGTCCGACGAGTGGTGGGACCCCAAGGGCAAGATGGCCCCGCTGCACAAGATCAATCCGCTGCGGCTTGGCTATATCCGCGACGCCGCATGCCGCAAGTTCGAGCGCAATGCGCGCAGCCTGAGCTGCCTGTCCGGCCTGCGGATCCTCGATATCGGCTGCGGTGCGGGCCTGTTGTGCGAACCGTTCACACGGCTCGGCGCGCAGGTGGTCGGGATCGATCCGTCTCCCACCAATATTGCCGCCGCCAGGCTGCACGCGGACAAGGGGCATCTGTCGATCGACTATCGCTGCACCACCGTCGAGCAGATGGACCACCGTGAGCGTTTCGACATCGTGCTGGCGATGGAAGTGATCGAGCATGTCACCGATGTCGGCGCGTTCCTCGCCCGTTGCGCGGCGATGGTCAAGCCGGGCGGGATCATGGTGGTCTCGACGCTGAACCGCAACTGGAAGAGCTTTGCGCTCGCCATCGTCGGCGCCGAATACGTCCTGCGCTGGCTGCCGCGCGGTACCCATCAGTGGGACAAGTTCGTCACGCCGGACGAACTTGCGCAGCACCTTGCCAACAATCGTCTCACCGTCACCGACCAGGCCGGCGTGGTCTATAATCCGCTAGCCGATAGATGGAGCATCTCGTCCGACATGGACGTGAACTACATGGTGGTGGCGGAAGGCATATAGGCGCTCCTGCGAGGGCAGGGACCACGTTCGGGTGGGTGGCGCATGCAATCGTGGCAGTTGACCGCATAGGCCTTGCCCGGCACGGTGCAGCAGCTTCCCGCTGGTATCGCCCATGTTCTCCGTCGCCACGCTCTGGATTCCCTTCACCATCATCGCTGCGCTCAGCCAGGTCGCGCGCAATGCGATGCAGCGCTCGCTGACCGGGCCGCTCGGGACCTGGGGCGCGACCAATATCCGCTTCCTGTTCGGCTTTCCGTTCTCGCTGGTGTTTTTCGCGCTCGTATTGGCTGCGACCGGAGACTCCGTGCCGTGGCCGGCAGCCGCCTTCTGGCCATGGCTGCTGCTCGGCGCGTTCAGCCAGATCGTCGGCACCGGACTGATGCTGCTTGCGATGAACGATCGCTCCTTTGTGGTGACCACGGCCTATTTGAAGACCGAGGCGATCCAGACCGCGATTTTCGGATTCATATTTCTCAGCGACCATTTGACCGTCCTGAAGGTGATCGCGATCCTGATCGCGACCGCCGGCGTGGTGATCGCCGCGCTGCGTCCTGGCTCGGAGAAGGGCTTTGCGGATTTGAAGCCGACGCTGCTGGGGCTGGCCGCCGCCGCGGCGTTTGCGTTGTCAGCCGTCGGCTTTCGCGGCGCCGTGATCGTGGTGCCCGGCGTCTCCTTCGTCACCGCAGCGTCCTATACGCTGGTGTTCGGCCTGTTCGTGCAGACGCTGGTGCTGACGGTCTATCTGCTCGCCCGCGCGCCCGATGTGCTGATGAAGATTTTCAGCCTGTGGCGGCCCTCGATGCTCGCGGGCTTCATGGGCGCATTCGCCTCGCAGTTCTGGTTTCTGGCGTTGGCGCTGACCGCGGCGGCAAATGTGCGCACGCTGGCGCTGGTCGAGGTGCTGTTCGCGCAAGGCGTATCGTACTATTCCTTCAAGCAGCCAATGTCGGCGCGCGAACTGTCAGGAATTGTGTTGATTGTCGTCGGTGTGGCGCTATTGGTGGCAGCGTGAGAATTCCGTCTCCACCGTTATTGCGAACAAAGCGAAGCAATCCATAGCTCAACAAGTTGAGAGCTGGATTGCTTCGTCGCGTTGCTCCTCGCACTGACGAGGTGGCCTCGCGTCAATTCCTATCTTCCGGCAGAACCGGCAGCGGCGAGACCTCGACGCCTTCCTCGAGCAGCGAGCGGGCCTCGTCCGGCGAGGCCTCGCCGTAGATCGGGCGATGCTCGATATCGCCGTAGTGCATCTTGCGCGCTTCGGTGGGGAAGCGCTCGCCGACATTGTCGGCGTTCTTCACGATGTGATCGCGCAATTCCTTCAGCTTGGCGCGCAGTTCGCGCTCCTGCGCCATCAATAGCGGTGTCGACTCCGATCCAGCCTTGTCGGCGGCGGCCGGCGCGGGGGCGGCAACTTCGCGGCCCTTCTTGCTCACGACCTGCGGAGCCATGATGGCGCGCTCGACCTTGACCGAGCCGCAGGACGGGCAGCTCACCAGCTTGCGCTTTTCCTGGCTCTCGTAGGCCGCCGAGCTCTGAAACCAGCTTTCGAAAGCATGGCCCTTCTCGCAGCGAAGGTTGTAGCGGATCATGCCGAGCCTCGGACGAGATGCAGATGCTCGGGGCCGGCCTTGGGATCGGCGATGCCAAAGCGGCGTCCGTGCTGCAGCGACGGCACGCTCCTGCGGGCCGCCTCGACTTTCGAGGTATCGATCTCGGCGAGGAATACGCCGGGCTCGACGCCGCCCTCGGCGAGAATTTCGCCCCACGGCGCGACGATCAGCGAATGCCCGTAGGTCTCGCGCTTGTTCTCGTGCATGCCGGCCTGCGCCGCGGCGAACACGAAGCAGCCGTTCTCGATGGCGCGGGCGCGCAACAGCGTATGCCAATGCGCCTCACCGGTTTTTTTCGTGAAGGCCGACGGAACCGTGAGAAACGATGCGCCGGCTTCGGCCAGCGCGCGATAGAGAGCCGGGAAGCGGACGTCGTAACAGATCGTCAGCCCGATCCGGCCCCACGGCAGATCCGATATCACCGCCGTCTCGCCCGGCTGGTAATTGGCGGACTCGCGATAGCTTTCGCCGCCGGGCAGGTCGATATCGAACATGTGGATCTTGTCGTAGCTCGCAAGCAGATTGCCGTCGGGCGCAATCAGGAACGAGCGGTTGACGGCGCGCTCCGGCGAAAACCGCAGCGCCAGCGAGCCGATATGGAGATGGATCTTCAGTTCCGCCGCCAGCGCCCGATAGGCTTTCAGCGAGCGATCGTCTTCCTGTGACGCGAGATGCTCGAACAGCGCCTTGCGATTTAGCTGCATCATATTGCTCACCTCGGGCGTGAGCACGTAGTCGGCGCCCTGGGCGGCAGCCTCGCGAATCAGCCTGATGCCCTGCTCGAGGCTGGGCTCGGGCAACAGCCCGGTGCGCATCTGCACCATGGCGGCGGTAAAGGTCGAGCCAGCGTTCATGAGGAGGCCTTTTCTCCCGCCAGCAAGCCATCGAGCTTGCCCGCGCGGTCCAGCGCATACAGCTCGTCACAGCCGCCGACATGGGTGGAGCCGATGAAAATCTGAGGGAAGGTCGAGCCATGGCCGGCACGGCCGTACATCTCGTCGCGGTAGGCCGGGTCGCTCGCCACATTGAACTCGGTGAACGCGGCGTTCTTGCGCGTCAGCAGCGATTTGGCCGCGGTGCAGTAGCCGCAGCCCGGGCGGGTATAGATCTCGATGGCAGCAGTCATGTAGTAGCGCTCTGATTTGGCAAGTCTTTGAATTATATGGGTGCCCGATGGCTGTCCACAACCCGCGCGAATACCAGCACGTCGACCTGCGCGGCTTTGGCGCGGAGCAGGGCGCGGGCGCAGGCGTCCGCCGTGGCGCCGGTTGTCAAGACATCGTCAATCAGGATGACGCGGCGGCCGGCAATATCCGCGTTGCGCTCAGCGGCGATTTTGAAGGCGCCCTGGACGTTTGTGGTGCGCTGGGGCCGGGATAGCCCGATCTGCTGCTCGGTGGGGCGGATGCGGCGGAGCGCCTCGGAGGCCAGTTTCACGCCGCTTTGGCGCGAAATCACCCGCGCCAGCGCGCCGGACTGGTTGTAGCGGCGGCTCCATCCGCGCCGCCAATGCAGCGGAACCGGCACCAGCACATCGGCCTCATCGAGCAATTCCCTGCCCGCGCGGGCCATCCAGCGTCCCATCGCCGGCGCCAGATCGGTGCGATCCTGGTACTTCAGCGAATGCACCAGCGTGCGGGCGACGTCATCATAGCGCACCGCGGCGCGGGCGCGCTGGTAGGCCGGTGGGCTCGCGATTGCCTCCATCGACAGCAATTCCGGACCGGGATCGTAGACGAAGGGGATGCCGAGCCGCGGACAATAAGGCGGCGCGATGAACGATAATTTCGCCCAGCACGCGGCGCAGACGCCCTCGCCATCGACCGGTTCGCGGCATGAAACGCATAGCGTCGGCAGTGCGATATCGAGGGCAAGCCGCGGAAGATGCGCGAGCATGTCGCGGCAGGCGCCAAGCGCGCCACGCAAATGGCCGGAGATGGAGCGTGATGGTGATGCCTCGGCGTCCATCCAATGAGGCTAGCGCCGCGGCGAGTTCGGCTCAAGCACGGCATTGCCAGCGAAGGGCAGCCGGCGTACCAACCGCGCATGGCTTCGAACGCGCTCCTCGCGCCTATCCTGTTCGACCGTGCGCTGTTGCGCGCGCGGCTCGATCGTGCGCGGCGCGGCGGGTCGGTGACGTTTCTGCTCGACCGCGTGCGGGAAGATTTTGAAGAGCGGTTGCAGGCGGTGACGCGGCGTTTTGCCGACGTGGCCGATATCTGGACGCCGGGCGAGCTGCTGCAAACGCCGCCAGGCGATCGCTTCAAGTCCGTCACCCACCTCGATCCCGTTGAAACGGAAACACTGCCGCTGCAACCGGAATCGGTCGACCTCATTGTCTCCGCGCTGGCCTTTCAATTCGTCAACGATCTCCCTGGGGTGCTGGCGCAGATCCGCCGAGCGCTCAAACCCGACGGGCTGTTGCTGGCGGCGATGATCGGTGGCGATACGTTGACGGAGCTCAGACAAAGCTTTGCCGCGGCGGAGGCCGAATGCGAGGGCGGGATGTCGCCGCGCGTCGCGCCGTTTGCGGACTTGCGCGACATCGGCGGCCTGTTGCAGCGTGCAGGGCTCGCACTGCCGGTCACCGACGTCGACCGCGTCGTGGTGCGCTATGACAGCGCGTTCGCGCTGATGGCCGATCTCAGGCGGATGGGCGCGAGCAATATCCTGATCGAGCGGCGGCGAGTGCCGACCCGCCGCGCTACCATGCTGCGGATGGCGCAGATTTACGGCGAGCGTTTTGCCGATGCCGATGGCCGTATCCGCGCGACCTTCGATATTGTCTGGCTGTCCGGCTGGGCGCCGCACGAGAGCCAGCAGAAGCCGCTGAAGCCGGGCTCAGCGAAAGCAAGCCTGGAAGCGGCCGTACAGCGCACGAAGCGCGATTGACGCGCAATTCCCTTCGGCGGACCAGGCCCATTCTACTTTGCATGGGGTTGTTTTCGCGATTTCGTGTCCTGACCCTGCGTGTGCCGGCGAAGAGACCATGCGGGCCTCCAGGGGGCGCGGGATCATCGTGCTTTGCACCTGCGATCGATCGATGCAACGCCACTCATCATGCGCCGGGGGCCGCCGACCTCCCGCCTCACATCAACAAGTCGATCAGATGCGGGATCAGCGGAATATCAGCAGGTGGCATCGGGTAATCCCGCAGTCGGTTGGCGCGGACCCAGGCCAGCTGCTGGCCTTCGCGGGCGATCACCAAACCTTCCCAGCGGCGGCAGATGTAGAGCGGCATCAGCAGATGGAAGCTGTCATAGGCGTAGCTCGCAAAGGTCAGTGGCGCCAGGCAGGGCTCGCTGACGTCGATGCCGAGTTCCTCATGCAGTTCGCGGATCAGGGTCTGCTCCGGCCGTTCGCCAGGCTCGACCTTGCCGCCGGGAAACTCCCACAGTCCGGCGAGGGCCTTGCCCTCGGGCCGTTGCGCGATCAGCACGCGCTTGTCGGCATCGACCAGGGCGCAGGCGACCACGAGAGTGAGCTTGATGTCGGCCATTGCGGCGCTGTCTCGCTTACGACCGGTAATCGCCGTTGATCGCGACATACTCCTTGGTGAGGTCGCAGGTGAGCACCCGGTCGCGGCCCTTGCCGAGGCCGAGCGCGACCTTGATCTGGATCTTCGGGCTTTTCATCACCTCGGAGACCTCAGCCTCGTTGTAGGACGGGTCGCGCGCACCGCTCCTGGCGACACGAATGCCGTTGAACGAGATTGAGAGCTTGTCGCGGTTGGCGGGCTCGCCGGCCTTGCCGACCGCCATCACCACGCGACCCCAATTGGCGTCTTCGCCGGCGATCGCGGTCTTCACCAGCGGCGAATTCGCAATCGACATGGCGATCTTGCGCGCCGAGGCCTTTGTGGTTGCGCCTTCGACGATCACTTCGACCAGCTTGCGTGCGCCTTCGCCATCGCGCGCCACCTGTTCGGCAAGGTTGGCCAGCACGTCGTGGAACGCCTTGGCGAATGCCTTCAGCCGGGGATCGCTGGCGCGGCCGATCTTCGGCGCGCCACTGACCGCGGCCGTGCCGGTCGCAAAGGCCAAGAGCGTATCCGACGTCGAGGTGTCGCTATCGATGGTGATGGCGTTGAAAGTGTCCTCGACGCCGCTCTTGAGCAGCGACTGCAGCACGGCGGACGAGAGCGGCGCATCGGTGAACACGAAGGACAGCATGGTCGCCATGTCGGGGGCGATCATGCCGGCGCCCTTGGCCATGCCGTTGATGGTGACCTTGGCCTTGCCGAGCTTCACCGTGGCGGTCGCGACCTTCGGAAAGGTATCGGTGGTCATGATCGCGCGTGCCGCGTCCATCCAGTGGTCGGGCGCGGCGGTTTCCGCCAGGGTCGCCAGCACGCCGTCGAACTTGGTGGCATCCAGCGGCTCGCCGATCACGCCGGTGGATGCCAGAAACACTTCGTTGGCGCTGCAACTGACAGCCTTGGACGCAATCGCGGCCGTCAGCGCCGTCGCCTGCCGGCCGGTCTTGCCGGTGAACGCGTTGGCATTGCCGGAATTCACCACCAGCGCGCGGGCAAATCCTCCCTTAGAAGATCCGCCTCGGCCAAGCTTGGCGCGGCACCATTCCACCGGCGCCGACGGACATTTCGATTTGGTGAACACGCCGGCAACGGTGGTGCCCTTGTCCATCACGGCGAGCAGCACATCGGTGCGTCCCTTGTAGCGGATGCCGGCGGCGGCGGTCGCGAGCTTCACGCCCGCGATCGCGGGCATCGCGGGGACATCGGTCGGGGCAAGGGGAGAGACGGTAGTGGACATGGGGCCAGAAATCCGAGCGTGGGGATCAAGATCGATCGTCATGGCCAGGCACAGTAGTCTGCTTTGCCCAGACCACGTACACTTGTCTGTGCTCCCGGCCATCCACGTCTTCAGCAGCCGCCAATGACGTCCTTAAGACGTGGATGCCCGGCACAAGGCCGGGCATGACGTCTCAATACTGAAGTCTGAGTGCGAAGTCGATTTACTTCTTCGCCGGCGCCATCTTGGAATCGGCAGGCTTGGCGGCGTCCGGCTTGGCGTCGGTCTTGGCAGCTTCGGCCGGCTTATCCATGCGCTCGACCTTGGCGGCTTCGCGCAGCTTGGCGACGTATTCGGCCTGCGCCTTGCGCGTTACATAGGTCTCGATCTGGGCCTTGACCTGCTCGAAGTCGGGGGCCTTGCGGGCGCGCTTTTCCTCGACCTTGATGAGGTGCCAGCCGAACTGCGACTTGACGGGATCGGAGATCTTGCCGGGCTCGAGCGTGAACGCGACGGCGGAGAATTCCGGCACCATCTGTTCCTTGGTGAAGAAGCCGAGATCGCCGCCATCGGAAGCGCCGGGATCCTTCGACTTCTTCTTCGCCAGCTCGGCGAAGTCGGCGCCCTTCTTCAGCTCTTCCGCGATCGCCTTGGCCTCGTCCTCGCTCTCCACCAGGATGTGCCGGGCGTGGACTTCCATTTCGCCGGTGATCTGCTTGGCGGCCTCCTCATAGACCTTCTTCATGGCCTCGTCGGTGGTCGCGGTCTTGCCCTCGCTGGCGAGCAGGCTGTCCATCAGAAGGCGGCTGCGGGTGAACGCCAGCCGCTTCTTGAAGTCCTCGGAATTCTCGATCTTCTTGTCCTCGGCGGCCTTGGCGACGATTTTCAGGTCGATCAGGAACGCCAGCACGTTGTCCTTCTTGGTCGCCGGGTCCATTTGCGCGAGGCTGGGGCCGAGTTCCTCTTCCGCGAGTGCAACATCGCTCTGGCGGATCTCCGCACCGTTAACTTTGGCGAGAACGGGGTTGTCCTGGGCGTGAACCGGCAGGCTCACGGTCAGAACCGCCGCCAGGCAGGCTGTTGCGGCCAAAGAATCCCGTAAGCAGGCCATGCCGAAGTGCAGGCCGGTTTTCATTTCCGGGAACGAGGTGGTCATGGAAAATCCTTGTCTTGAAGGAGGGGGCGTCAAAGGCGGCGGGACACTCGCCCAATCATGCGGCCTTGGCAACGCGAAAAGTCTGTCAAAATGATGAATTCCTTGACAGATGGACCCACGTTGACAAGCCCCGGACCCAGCCATATCTGTGCCGGATCGTATGGCGGCGATAGCGCTTATTTTGCTGCGTTTTTTGCCGTTGAACCTTGGATTGCTTAATTCCCACTCATTAGGCGGATGACGCCCCGGAACGGGGTATTTGCCGCGATGCGTCACGGTGAGTTGATAGGCAACTTGGTGGACCACGTCACGGCTTGCATCGCAAGTAACGGCAAAGGCAGGAATTGGCATGATCGGCGCGCTCGCCCGCAAGTTTTTCGGCTCCGCCAACGACCGGCGGGTGAAGGGATATCAATCCCGCGTCAACGCCATCAACGCGCTTGAACCCGAGCTTTCGAAGCTGTCGGACGAGGCGCTGAAAGCCCGCACCGCCGAATTCCGCCAGCAGCTCGCCGACGGCAAGACCCTCGACGATATTCTGGTTCCGGCCTTCGCCACCGTGCGCGAGGCCGCCAAGCGCACCCTCGGCCAGCGGCATTTCGACGTCCAGCTAATCGGCGGCATGGTGCTGCATGAGGGCGATATCGCCGAAATGAAGACCGGCGAAGGCAAGACGCTGGTGGCGACGCTTGCGGTCTATCTCAACGCGCTGGCCGGCAGGGGCGTCCATGTCGTGACCGTCAACGACTATCTCGCCCGCCGCGACTCCGCCTGGATGGGCCAGATCTATTCTTTCCTCGGGATGACCACCGGCGTGATCGTGCACGGTCTGGACGATACCGAGCGCAAGGCCGCCTACGGTTGCGACATCACCTACGGCACCAACAACGAATACGGCTTCGACTATCTGCGCGACAACATGAAGTACCGGCTGGAGGACATGGTCCAGCGCGGGCACTATTATGCGATCGTCGACGAGGTCGACTCGATCCTGATCGACGAGGCGCGCACGCCGCTGATCATCTCCGGTCCGCTCGACGACCGTTCGGATTTCTACAACACCATCGACACCTTCATGCCGAAGCTGCAGAAGGTCGTCGACTTCGAGGTCGATGAGAAGCAGCGCACTGTGACGCTGACCGAAGGCGGCATGGAGAAGATCGAGACGCTGCTGCGCGACGCCGGCCAGCTCAAGGGTGAATCGCTCTACGACGTCGAGAACGTCTCCGTCGTGCACCACGTCAACCAGGCGCTGCGCGCGCACTCGCTGTTCACCCGCGATAAGGATTACATCGTCCGCAACGACGAAGTCGTGATCATCGACGAGTTCACGGGGCGCATGATGCCGGGCCGGCGCTATTCCGAAGGCCTGCATCAGGCGCTGGAAGCCAAGGAGCACGTCCAGGTCCAGCCGGAAAACCAGACGCTGGCCTCGATCACGTTCCAAAACTATTTCCGGATGTACGAAAAGCTCGCGGGCATGACAGGTACGGCTGCGACCGAAGCCGACGAATTGTTCGACATCTACAAGCTCGAGGTCGTGGAAATCCCGACCAACCTTCCGGTGGCGCGCCTCGACGAGGACGACGAGGTCTACCGCACCCAGACCGAAAAATACGCAGCGATCCTGGCCGAGATCGAGCGCGCCAATGCACGGCTGCAGCCGGTGCTGGTCGGCACCGCCTCGATCGAAAAATCGGAAGTGCTGGCCGAATATCTGAAGAAGCACGGTTACAAGCAGATCGATTTCGAGAACGAGGCCGCGCTGGAGAAGCTCTATGCCGCGGCGCGCGCCGGCAAGCCCGCAAAGCTGTTCGCGGTCTTGAACGCGCGCTTCCACGAACAGGAAGCCTATATCGTCGCCGAGGCCGGCGTCCCCGGCGCGATCACGATTGCGACCAACATGGCCGGTCGCGGTACCGACATCAAGCTCGGCGGCTCGCTCGAAATGCGGATCCTTCAGGAGACCGCCAATATCACCGACGAGGCCGAGAAGGCCAAGAAGATCGAGTTGATCAAGGCCGACATCGAGCGCTTCCGCGAGATCGTGCTGAAGGCCGAGGAAGTGGTGGAGATCGAGCCGGCCAAGGGAAGCAAGCCGGCCAAGACCGTGACCAAGCCCGGCGGGCTCTACATCATGGGCTCCGAGCGCCACGAATCCCGCCGCATCGACAATCAGCTCCGCGGCCGTTCCGGCCGTCAGGGCGATCCGGGCCGCTCAAAATTCTTCCTGTCGCTGGAAGATGATTTGATGCGGATCTTCGGCTCCGACCGCCTCGACAGCATGCTGCAGCGGCTCGGCCTGAAGGAGGGCGAGGCCATCATTCATCCCTGGATCAACAAGGCCCTGGAGAAGGCGCAGCAGAAGGTCGAGGCGCGCAACTTCGACATCCGCAAGAACCTGCTGAAGTTCGACAACGTCCAGAACGACCAGCGCAAGGTGATCTTCGACCAGCGCGTCGATCTGATGAAGGACGACAGCGTCGCCGAAACCGTGACCGACATGCGCCACGCCTTCATTGACGACGTGGTCGCCAAGCACATCCCCGAGCATGCGTATGCCGAGCAGTGGGACACCGCGGGGCTGAAGGAAGAATTGAAGCGCGTGCTCGACGTCGATCTTCCGGTCGACGAATGGGCCAAGGAAGAGGGCATCGCCGACGAGGAGCTGCTTTCGCGCATCGAGAAGCATGTCGACGAGCGCATGGCGGCCAAGGTCGCGCAATGGGGACCCGACGTGATGCGCTACGTCGAGAAGACGATCCTGTTGCAGACACTCGATCATCTCTGGCGCGAGCATCTGATCATGCTCGACCATCTGCGTCAGGTGATCGGCCTGCGCGGTTACGGCCAGCGCGATCCCTTGCAGGAATACAAGCTCGAAGCTTTCAACCTGTTCGAAACCATGGGCGCACATTTGCGCGAGGCGGTTACCGCACAGTTGATGCGGGTCGAGATCGTGCCGCCGGAAGAGCAGCAGCCGGTGCTGCCGGCGATGGAGGCGCACAAGTTCGATCCGAACACCGGCGAGGACGAGCTAGCCTTCGCCAATGCCTCGCTGGTGCCTCAAGTCTCCGCCGCCGATCGTGATCCGAAAAACCCCGCAAGCTGGGGTAAGGTCGGGCGCAATGAGGACTGCCCCTGCGGTAGCGGCAAGAAGTACAAGCACTGCCACGGCAAGTACGCGTAAGCTTGTCTTAACCCTCCCGCCAGGGAGGGGGAAGCTGTGCCGGCAGGCTTTTGGACCAGACTGCCATCAGGTTTTCGCCAAGCATTGAGTTCGGGATCTATAAGTCCGCGGGCCGGTGACCGGTTGTCAGGAAGTTGCGGGCATCGTTGTGGTTGCGCATTTGCGAGCCGGTCAGGACGCACTTGGAAGGCTCTGTTTAGAGCCGATTCGAGGACAGCGTTTTGCATACCATGACCCGCATTCCAGGCCGTTATTGTCTGGCGATTTTTTGGGCTTGCCTCGGCAACGCTTTCTTACCAGATCCTGATCACGCGCTTCTTCAGCGTGATTATCATTTCGCTTTCGCCGCCATTTCGCTTGCCATGCTCGGGCTCACGCGGGGGCGATTGAGGTCTATGGCAAGGCCGAACGATCCCTCACGTCAGTTGTTCGCGTGGCCAGGGCTGCGGTTCCCTCTAACGGCCGAGATTGCTGGATATGGGTGGCTGCTCGCTGCGGCGACAGCCACGGGAAATGTCTCTGCGACAATTGCGCTACTTCACCGCGCCAAAGCGGCTGTCGAACGAATTCGTCGACACGATCGGCGCGGAGCCTGCGACCTGATTGTCCTTGGCGGGGGCGGCGCTATCCGACACCGCCGGTTTCAGCGGCGGACGGGTGGCGGCAGCCTGCTTGGCGTCGGGCTTCGGTGCCGTGGTCTTCGCCGCGGACGTGTCGGGACGCGGTGCCGCCTTGGCCTCGGGTGCCTTCGGCTTGGACGGCGGCGTGCTGGCGGTAGCGTCGGCGGCGCCACCGAGACCCACTTTACGAGCGAGGTTGGAGAAGAAGCCGTCATCCTGCGATGTCGGCGCCGCATTGGCGACCCGCGTCGGCGCTGGGGCGGCGGCAGGCGCAGCCGCCGGCGCAGCGGCCAGTTTCGGCTGCTCGGGCGGACCCATCAGCAGGTTTTCGGACGGAGCTTTCGGCGGATTGACGTGGGACGGAACCGTGCCGGGTGCGCGCGCCATCAACGAAAGGCTGGAGCCATCGCCGGGTTCTGAAAGACCGGTGCTACCCTCGGGCACGCGTGCCGCGAACACCTTGTGCATGCCGCCGTCGATGCCGGTGTTGATCCGCGCGACGGGAGTCCCCTTCGCGATCAGCCTGGCGGTTTCGGCAAGGTCAGTCGCCTGCTTTTCGCGCACGGCATCGGCGATCTCGTCGGGGATGACATAGGCCGGGCATTTCGCCGAAGCATCGAACACCGGATCCTTGGTCGCGTTCGGCGGCTTGGCGGCGTCGAACACGTATTTCTTTTCGCAGAAATCGACCTTCGGCTCCTGCCGCGTCACCTCGAAATGATCGTTGCCTTCCTTGATCATTTTCCAGAACGGCATGTTCGGGTTGTTGCGGTGCTTCGCCAGGTTGGCCGGCGTCATCCGGAACGGATAGGCCTGCAACTGGAACGACTTCTGGCCGCCGAAGAAGGATTCGCGGCCAAGCGAATAGATTTCCGCGATCTGCTCGTCGGTCATCGCGTAGCAGCCGCGCGAGGAGCAGTCGCCATGCACCATCAATTGCGAGCCGGTGCGGCCGAGCGCCTTGTCGAACGCGTTGGGGTAGCCGGTGTTGAAGGAGAGGTAATAGGCCGATTGCGGATTCATCTGCGCCGGCGAGATCGAATAGAAGCCTTCCGGCGCCTGACGATCGCCTTCACGGATCTTGGGGCCGAGATCGCCCGACCAGCGGCAGATCGGATAGGTCTTGAGCAGGGCAAAGCGGCCGGAGCGGTCCTGCTTCCAGATTTCCAGCTCGGCTTCCTGCTTGAACAGCCGGACCAGGATCGGCGACTGCAGATCCATATCCTTTGCCGCCATATCTGCGACCAGTTTGGGCGGCACCGGCTGGTTGGCCTTGGCGTTGTTGGCCAGGGAAATATCGTCGCCGTTGCAGCCGGATATCAATACGCCGGTGGCCATGAGGGCAACCGACGTGACAAGCGCGCGAACCAGCGAGCGGTTAATCAAAGGCTAAGCTCCACACCCACCGGGCATTTTCGCACCCCAAATCACAGCGACATGCCCTGAAGCCATTGTCTAAAATATTAGCCATCGCCCCACTGCGCCGCAACCCGAACGAGACCGTCCAGCGGCTGCCACGGCAGGCATGGTCAACAGAAACTAAAGACCGGTCTCGGGGCCTAATTGCGGCCGAATCAAGCGCCCTGGCGAAAATAATGGCCGTTTAGAGGTCATTAATGAGTGCGGCGGGTAGGCCGGGCGCATCAAGCTAAATCAGATGCGGGGCGCAATCAGCCGAGCTTGCGGCCGATATCCAGGAATTTCTGCCGCCGGTGCCGCCGGATGGCATCCGCATCGAGGGTGCGGAGGTCGCTAAAGGCCTCGGCGATGGCATCGCCCGTCGCTGAAATCATGGCGGCGGGATCGCGGTGGGCACCACCCGAGGGCTCTTTCAGGATTTGATCGATCACGCCGAAGCGCAGCATATCTTGCGCGGTGATCTTCATGTTGGTGGCGACTTCCTGGGCCTTGGTGCCGTCGCGCCACAGGATCGAGGAGGCCGCTTCCGGCGAGATCACGCTGTAGATCGCGTGCTCGAACATCAGCACCTTGTTGGCGGTGGTGATGGCAATGGCGCCGCCGGACATGCCCTCGCCGGTGATGATCGCCACATTGGGGACGCCGAGCGAGAGGCAGGTGTCGGTCGAGCGCGCGATCGCTTCCGCCACGCCGCGCTCCTCGGCGCCGATGCCGGGATAGGCGCCGGCCGAATCGACCAGCGACAGCACGGGAATGCCGAAGCGGTCCGCCATCTCCATCAGCCGCACGGCCTTGCGGTAGCCTTCGGGGCGGGCCATGCCGAAATTATGCTTGATGCGGCTATCGGTAGTAGCGCCCTTTTCCTGGCCGATCACGCAGATGCTTTCGCCGCGGAAACGGCCGAAGCCGCCCATCAGCGCCTCGTCGTCGGCGAATTTGCGGTCGCCGGCGAGCGGGGTGAATTCGGTAATGAGCGCGCCGACGAAATCGGTGAAATGCGGGCGCTGCGGATGGCGAGCCACCAGCGTCTTCTGCCAGGGCGTCAGATTGGCATAAAGGTCTGCCAGCGCCTGCTGCGCCTTATCCTCGATCCGCGAGATCTCGTCGCCGATGTCGCTGCCGGACGCTGCCAGCGCGCGCAATTCATCGACCTTGGCTTCAAGCTCGGCGACTGGTTTTTCGAAGTCGAGATAGCTGCGCATCTGATCCGGCATCAAGGCAATATAGGTAACAACGCGCTATGAGGCGAAGCGGTTTTCGCTTCGCTCCAGGAAAGCACGCATCTTCAATGATTTAGCGCGCATCTCGGCCGGGCGACCCCGGTTGTTCCGAAAGCGCGCCAAACAAGGCCGCGGGCGGGACGGCTGTTTCGGGGGAGAAGCCGCGGAAGTCAAGGCGGGTGTTGGTTCGAAGGTTACTTCTCCGCCAGCGGGTGCAGGTCCCGCACCAGGCTTTTCAGCCGCTCCTCGACCACATGGGTATAGATCTGGGTGGTGGAGATATCGGTGTGGCCGAGCAGCGTCTGTACGATGCGCAGGTCCGCGCCGTTATGCAGCAGATGGCTGGCAAAGGCGTGGCGTAGCACGTGCGGGGAGACCAGCCGCGGCGCGAGGCCCGACGCGGCCGCCAGTTCCTTCAGGTCGCGGGCGAAATGCTGCCGTGTCAGATGGCCGCTCTCGCCGAAAGAGGGAAACAGCCATTTCGAGATGGTGGCATCCTTCTTCCCGGGCCGGAGCGCTTCCATCGCGGCGAGATAGTCGGCCATCGCCTGCCGCGATGCCTCGTTGAGCGGCACCAGCCGCTCCTTGTTGCCCTTGCCGCGCACCATGATCATGCGGGCATCGCGCCGCGCGGCCGACAGCGGCAATGCCACCAGTTCCGAGACGCGCAACCCAGTGGCGTAGAGGATTTCCAGAAGGCAATGCAGCCGCATCGCACGCAGCCGCTGCTGTGGCGAAGCGTTCTCCGCCGCCGTCACTTCCTTGGCCCGCGTCAGCATGCGGTCGACGTCCGCTATCGATAGCACCTTCGGCAGCCCACGGCCGCGTTTCGGGCCGGACAGGATCGCCGCCGGATCGTCGGTGCGGATGCGCTCGTTCAGGAGAAAGCGGAACAGGTGGCGCATGGCCGACAGGCGGCGCGCCACGCTGGAGGATTTGAAGCCGCGGGTATCGAGGTCGGCGAGGTAATCGCGCAGCACATCCGTTCCGGCGCTGGTAAAGCCTTTTCCCTTACGCCCGAGAAACTCGGAAAAATCCGTGAGGTCGCGGCGATAGGCATCGAGCGTGTTGACGCCTGCTCCCTGTTCCGCCGCGAGCATGTCGAGGAACAGGTTAATCAGTTTCTCGTCTTTGGCCGTCTTGCTGGAACGCATTACCCCGACATCTCCGTAAGTGAGATGCCTCTCCCCCGAGTCGGTCTCTCACCAATCAGACGATAGCGGCTATTTCTTGAGGAACTTGTCTGCGGGGATGGTGACTGTCATTTCCCGGGGCTTTGGGGTGACGAAATTCGCCAGCGCAAAAATGACGCCATAGATCACCCCGGCGATGATGCCGACGACCGTCAGAAAGCGGAACAAACTGGGCATAGAGGGCTCAGGGCGGCGAATTAACCAATGAAATCATCCAACATGTTCCTCTTCCCCTGGCAAGAGTCTCTGGCAACGGCGTCAAAGGGGGTAGTATAGGTGTCGCAGCGCCGGCCAAATCGCGCAAAAGAGCAGAGTTTTGATGTCCGAGACCGCCGCATCGGCACCAACGAGCCCTACCCAGGAGGCCGACATCACGTCGGCGCTGGGAAGGCGTTCGCTCGTGCTGGTCGGCATGATGGGGGCCGGCAAGTCCACCATCGGCCGGCGGCTGGCGGCCCGGCTCGGCTTGCGATTTCTCGACGCCGATATCGAAATCGAGGTGGCCCACGCGGGCATGACGATCCCGGAAATCTTTGCAACCCACGGGGAGCCCTATTTCCGGGATGGCGAGGCGCGGGTGATCGCGCGGCTGCTCGACAGCGGGCCGGCTGTGATTGCCACCGGCGGCGGCGCCTTCATGCGCGAGGAGACCCGCAACCGCATCCGCGACAAGGCGGTCTCGATCTGGCTCAAGGCGGATGTCGACGTCATCATGAAGCGCGTCAAGCGCCGCGCCGACCGGCCGCTGCTGCAGACCGAGGATCCCGTTGCGACCGTCAGCCGTCTGCTCGAAGCGCGCGAGCCGGTCTATCGGACCGCCGACCTGACGATCGCCTCGCGCGACGTGCCGCACGACCGCATCGTCGACGAATGTATCGATGCCTTGCGTGCCCGGCTGTGCGCAGGCGGCCCTTCTGCCCAGCCGACAACCGACGGGATCAGCGTCACGCCATGACTGCGCCATTGAAACATTCCGCCGACATCACGGTCGACGTCGCGCTCGGCGAGCGGACCTATGACATTGTCATCGGCCGTGGCGTGCTGCAATCGCTGGGGCAGCGCGTTGCCGCGCTGCGTCCGGGCGTGCGCACCGCTGTTGTCACCGATCACACCGTGGCGCAACACTGGCTGGAGCCGACCGAGCGCTCGCTGGCGGAAGCCGGCGTCCCGATTTCGCGCATCGTCGTCGAGGAAGGCGAGGGGTCAAAGACCTATGCCGGTCTCGAAAAGGTCTCCGAGGCGCTGATCGCGGCCAAGATCGAGCGCAACGATCTGGTGATCGCGCTCGGCGGCGGTGTGGTCGGCGATCTCGCCGGTTTTGCAGCCGCGATCCTGCGCCGCGGCGTCGATTTCGTGCAGGTGCCGACGTCGCTATTGGCCCAGGTCGATTCGTCGGTCGGCGGCAAGACCGGCATCAACTCGCCGCAGGGCAAGAATTTGCTCGGCGCCTTCCATCAACCGGTTTTGGTGATCGCCGACACATCCGTGCTCGACACGCTCTCGCCGCGCCAGTTCCGCGCCGGCTACGCCGAAGTCGCCAAGTATGGCGTGCTCGGCGACGAAGCCTTTTTCAGCTGGCTCGAAGCCAACCACGCCGACATCTTCTCCGGCGGTGCAGCGCGTGAGCACGCGATCGCGACCTCCTGCCGCGCCAAGGCGGCGATCGTCTCCCGCGACGAGCGTGAAACCGGTGAGCGCGCGCTGCTCAATCTCGGCCACACATTCGGCCACGCGCTGGAAGCCGCGACCGGTTTTTCCGACCGCCTGTTCCACGGCGAAGGTGTCTCCGTCGGGATGGTGCTGGCGGCGGAGTTTTCAGCGCAACTCGGCATGATCTCGGAGGCCGACGCCACCCGCGTCGAACGCCACCTTGCGTCCGTCGGCCTGCCGACCCATTTGCAGGACGTTGCGGGCTTTGCCCAGGAAGGGCTGGCCGATGCCGACGCCTTGATGGCGCTGATGGCGCAGGACAAGAAGGTCAAGCGCGGCAAGCTGACCTTCATCCTGCTGCAGGCGATTGGCCGCGCGGTGGTCGCAAACGATGTCGAGCCCGCGCTGGTTCGCGATTTCCTGCAACAGAAGCTGGCGGGATGAAGACGGCCCTATCCGGACGCAGCCTGGTGCAAGCGTCGCGCGGGGCCGCGGCCGCCACGAGGCATATATGAGTTCGACCGCGTTCAATCTGCTGCTCGCGATTTTGCTGCTCGCCGCCAACGCGTTTTACGTGGCGGCTGAGTTTGCGCTGGTTAAAAGCCGCGGGTTTCGGATCAGGGCGATGGTCGAGCAGGACCGCTTCGGCGCCCACCTGCTGCATGGCATGATGGGCAATATCGAGGCCTACCTCGCTTGTTGCCAGCTTGGCATTACCATGGCTTCCCTCGGCCTCGGCTGGGTCGGCGAGCCCACGGTTTCGGCGCTGCTCGAGCCGCTGCTCGTTCCACTCGGCATGTCGGAACGCACGCTGCACTTCGTGTCGTTTGTGGCCGGCTTTCTGGTGTTCTCCTCGCTGCACATCGTGATCGGCGAGCAGGTGCCGAAGACGTTTGCGATCCGCCAGCCGACGCCGGTCTCGCAGTGGATCGCGTACCCGCTCTATTTGTCCTATCTGGTGTTCTATCCGCTGAACTGGCTGCTCAATACCGCCTCGCGCGGGATCCTGCGCATGTTCGGCGTGGAGGAATCCTCGCAGCATGAAATCCTCACCGACTCCGAGATCGAGGGGCTGGTGGAGGAATCGGCCGTGCACGGCGGCATCGAAAGCGGCGAGGCCGAATACATCCACAACGTCTTCCGTTTCGGAGACCTCGCCGTCTCCGACGTCATGGTCCATCGCACCGCGATGGTGATGATCAATGCCGACCTGCCGCCGGACGAATTGGTGCGCGAGGTGCTGGCGACCGAGTACACCCGCATTCCGCTGTGGCGCGACAAGCCCGAGAACATCATCGGCGTGCTGCACGCCAAGGATCTGTTGCGCGCGATTCGTGCGTCCGAAGGCGACACCTCGCGCATCAACGTCTCGGCGATCATGCTGCCGCCCTGGTTCGTGCCGGAGATGCGGCCCTTGTCCGAGCAGTTGAAGGCGTTCCGCCGCCGCAAGACCCACTTTGCGCTCGTCGTCGACGAATATGGCGAGGTCGAAGGCATGGTGACGCTGGAAGATGTTCTGGAGGAGATCGTCGGTGATATTTCGGACGAGCATGACGTCGTGGTCGCCGGCGTCCGCGTCCAGGCGGACGGCTCCGTGGTGGTCGACGGATCGGTGCCGATCCGCGATCTCAACCGCGCCATGAACTGGCATCTGCCCGATGAGGAGGCGACCACCGTTGCGGGCCTCGTGATTCACGAGGCGCGTTCGATTCCCGAGCGCGGCCAGAATTTCACTTTCCACGGCTGCCGTTTCCGAGTGCTGCGTCGCGAGCGCAACCGCATCACCGCGCTCAAAATCACGCCGCTGCCGCGCGAGGCCGAGGAGCCGAAGCCGAAGCGGGCAGGGACGGCGTTCTGAACGAAGCGCCGCCGGTACCAGCTATTCAATATCAATGGTGACGCCGGAGAGTTTCCACTGGCCATCGGAGGGAATGAAGCCGAGCTGATACTTCACCTTCTTGGGCGTGGTGTCGAAGCGGCCTTTCAGGCGCAGCACGCCCTTGTCGTCGATCCTGGCGTCCTCCTCCGGAATGACGGCGCTGGCGACGATCGCGTCGAACACCGCGTGCTTTTCCACCAGGTCTTTGAAGACGGTTCGCAGCTTCTCCGGCGGAAACTGATCGCGGAACGGCTTTGAAATCTTGGCATGGAGGACGGTGAAATTGTCCGATGCCACCGCGTCGTTGAGCGTGACGAGTATGCTCTTGATCAGCACTTCCTGGACAAAGGGGCTCGGCATGTCCAGCGCCTGCGCCTTGGCCGGGAAGACCGCAACCAGCAGTGCCACGGCGGCGGCCCATTGGAAGCGTGCCCAATATCGCATCGGACGACCCCATCGACCTGCGATGGCATCGCCGTCAGCCCGACCCCGCGTCGGAGCGGAACCTGATCCATCGCTTCCGTGATTGTCTCACAGTTGCGAATACGGTTCTACCGTCCCTGCCGATCTTCACAGGAAGCTCTCGGTGCTGCCAGAATTACGAGCTTCTCGCGGCAGGTTTGCCAAAATCACCCGCCGGTGGTTTCTCCGGGCGTCTGCGCCTTGATTGCGAGCGCATGGACGGAGCCCTCAAGTTCCGCTGCCAGCGTCGCATTTACCATGCGATGACGTTCAATCCGGCTCTTCCCTTCGAAGGCCGGAGATACGATATAGACCCTGAAGTGCGTCTCGCCGCCAGGCCGGTGGCCCGCATGGCCTTCATGCAGATGCGATTCGTCCGCGACATCGAGGCTTTCCGGCAAGAAAGCTTCACGCAACTTGTTTATGATAATGTCCTTGGTGCTCATGATGGCGGCAGATAATTCCGTGTCTGCTTTCCGTCAATGGTGCATCCGAACGGAGGTATTCGCAATGTCAAGACTTGAAGCCTTGCGCATTGCGTAGTCAAAGTCAGCCATGCCGATTGATTCATCCAAGTTCTTCGATTCCATTCGCATCAAGCCCAACAAGGTCAGCGCGAAGGCGCAGGCGCGTGCGAATGAAGAATCCGCCATGTGCGAGTGGGCGGGCTGCCAGAACAAGGGGCCGCATCGCGCGCCCAAGGGCCGGGAGAATTCCCGCGAGTATTGGCACTTCTGCCTCAACCACGTCCGCGAATACAATCAGTCCTACAATTTCTTCCAGGGCATGAACGCCGATGCCGTCGCGCGCTACCAGAAGGATGCGCTGACCGGTCATCGCCCGACCTGGAAGATGGGCGCCAACACCGCCGGCAAGAAGGGCAAGCAGCCGAGCGCTGAGGATTTTGACGGCGCCGCCGATCCGTTCAGCATGTTCTCCGAGCTCAACGGCCGTGGCCGCTGGCGGCCCGGCCCGGGCGCGCAGGCCAAGCCCGAGACGCGGAAGGTGATGAATGCGGAGCGCAAGGCGCTGCAGGTGATGGGGCTCTCTGCCGAGGCGACGCTTGAGGACGTCAAGGCCAAGTACAAGGCGCTGGTCAAGCAGCACCATCCCGATGCCAATGGTGGCGACCGCTCAACCGAAGACCGCCTGATCGAGATCATCAAGGCGTATAATTACCTGAAGACGGTAGTGCGCGCGTAAGCGCTGAACGCAAATCTCCCGTCGTCGCTGCGAACGCAGGGACCCATACGCCGCGGCTTCTCGATTTTACTCCGCCGGTCGACGGCCTTCGCGCAATAATCCGCATTCGTGGTTATGGGACGACAGCGGAGATCGTGACGGCTATCTCGGCATCGCCCCAATATACGCCGAACTCGGCCGGATCAGCCGTCCGCCGCGCTGCTGCTCGCGGGCGTGCGCGGTCCAGCCCGCGGCGCGCGCCACCGCAAAGATCGGCGTAAACGCCTGCCGCGGGATTTTCAGCGCATCGAGCAGGATGGCGGTGAAGAACTCCACATTGGTATCGAGCGGCCGGTCCGGATTTTTTTTCCGTAGGGCGCCGCGGATATAGGCCTCGACTTCGCCCGCGAACGGCAGATCGGTGCCGCCTCCCGCGAACCGCTGGATTGCATCTTTCAGCACGTCGGCACGCGGATCGCGGACGCGATAGACGCGATGGCCGAATCCCATCAACCGCTCGCCACGGGCCAGCGCGCTGTCGACCCACGGCTTGATCCGTTCGGTCGAGCCGATCGCATCCAGCATTTCCAGCACCGGCTCCGGGGCGCCGCCATGCAGCGGGCCTGTCAGCGCGCAATAGCCGGCGGTGACGGCGGCGAACAGATCCGCCTGCGTCGAGGCCACGACGCGCGTCGTGAAGGTCGACGCGTTCATGCCGTGATCGCACACGGTGACAAAATAGGTGTCGAGTGCGGTGATCTCGCGCGGCTCGGCCTTTCGGCCGCGCAGCATCGACAGCGTGTCGGCCGCATGGCCAAGGGTCGGATCGGGCGCGATTGGGTCATTACCCTTGGCCCGCTGCAGCAGTGCGCCCGCAATCACGGGTAACGCGCCAACGATGGTCGCTTCAGGCTCAAGTCCGTTCTCGCCGCGCAGGCCAGCGACGGCTGCACGAAAGCCGTCGACAATCGATAAGCCACGCGTTGCCGACAGCAGTTCCGGCAACCGTGCGAATGCGCGTTCCCGCGCTGCACCGAGCCTTGAGCGCACATCGGCTTCGCTAAGCGACGTGCCTGTCGCCGCGTTCCACAGCCGCGCGGTGACGCCCTCGAAACTCGATTTGCCTGCGAGGTCGCCGACCCGTTCGCCCGCGATGATCAGTTCGCCGCGCTCGCCGTCGACATGGCTGAGCACGGTCTCGGCGGCCGGAATGCCGTCCAGGCCGATCGGGGTCTTCGAAAGCTGCATATTCATGAGGGCTCTCCTTTGCTCGTCGTCAAAGGTCGGGCCTCTCGACAGATTGATCAATCTTGATTATGTAAATCATCATGAAAAAATCCGCCGGCCTTTACCTCTCGGCCCGCGAGGCCTCCGCCGAACTCGCGATCTCGCAGGCCACCCTCTACGCCTATGTCAGCCGCGGACTGATCCGCTCGGAGCCGTCAGAGGATTCCCGCAGCCATCGCTACCGGGCCGAAGACGTCCGCATGCTGAAGGAGCGGCGTACGCCCTCGCCGGAGCCGCGCGGGCTGCGCAGCTTCGACGCCGATCTGCCGGTGATGGATTCGGCGGTCGGAACCATCACCGAGGACGGCGCGATCTATCGCGGCGTCAACTGCATCGATCTCGCCGAACGCGATACGCTCGAACATGCCGCGACGCTGCTGTGGGACGTGACCGTTGATCCATTCGACCAGGACAATTGCCCTGTTGTGTCGGACGAAATGCGCGCTGTCGCCGAGGCCACGCGCAACGCCAATGCGATCGATCGCGCCGTCGCCGTGCTGGCGCTGGCGGCAAGCGCCGACCCGCGCGCCTTCACCCGGGCGCCCGACGGGCGCGCGATGGTCGGCGGCCGCATTATGCGGCTGGTGGTTGCGACCATGTTGAACGCGAAATCATCGGCAAAACCGCTTCATTTGCAGATTGCCCGCGCTTGGGCGCCGGACAACAAACACGCGCCGGATCTGATCCGCCGCGCGCTGGTGCTGCTGGCCGATCATGAGCTGAATGCCTCGACCTTCACCGTGCGCTGCGCCGCCTCGACCGGCTTGAACCTTTATGACGCCGTCATCGCTGGCCTCGTCGCACTCAAGGGTCCGAAGCATGGCGGCGCCGGCGTGCTGGCGGCGCAGCTTCTGAAGGCGCTCGCCAATAGCGAGGTCGCGCCCGTGATCCGCGAGCGCGTCGCGCTCGGCGAGCGTTTCGCGGGCTTTGGTCATGGGGTCTACAAGCATGGCGATCCGCGGGCGCGGGCGCTGTTGGAAGCACTGGCGCGCTCCGGCGCGGATCGCAAATTCACCCATGAAATTCCCGAGCGCATCGCGGAGGCGACCGGTGAGTTCGTCAATATCGACTATGCCCTTGCGGTGCTCGTGCACACGCTCGGCCTGCCGCCCGGCCATGAGCTGGTGCTGTTTTCCATGGCGCGCACGGTCGGATGGATCGCGCATGCCTGCGAGCAATTGCGGCATGGCCGGCTGATCCGGCCCCGCGCGCGCTATGTCGGCCCTGCACCGGGGCGCAGCCCGGTCCGCGTCTGATCCTAAGGGCTCTTTGCCATCCGGCGTCGGCGCAGGGTCCAGATGCCGAGGGCGGTGATCGCGACCGCGAACACCGCCAGGATCCACAGATGTTTGCCGGCGTGCTGGTGATGCGGCAGGCCGGCATATTCATGCAATGCCGAAACCGCGAACACGCCCGGCAGCACATGCGCCAAAGCCCAGGCAAGTACCGCGGGAATATTGACGCCGAAGAAAAGCGCCGGCGACATTCCGAGCGCGCCGGCCGTGATCGGCACGAAGGCGCGGATCGGCGGCACAAACCGCGCGAACAACACGGCCAGCGTTCCCCAGCGCTGGAAGAATGCCTCGCTCTGCGCCACGACGCCTGGATATCTCGACATCGGCCACGCCGTGAGAATCTCCTGTTGCGAGCGATGCCCGGCCCAGAACGCCGAGCCGTCACCGAGCACGGCGCCGGCAATCGCCGCCGCCAGCACACCCCACAGCTTCAGTTCGCCGCCCGGCACCAGCGCGCTCAAGGCAAGGATGATGGTCGAGCCCGGCACCAGCGCGCCCGCAACCGGGATCGCCTCCAGGAGCGCTGCAAGAAACAGCGTCAGATAAGCCAGCCACGGATGGGCTGAAACGAACGCAATCACGGGATCGAGGAAAGAGGTCACAACTTTGCCGTCCGGTAGGCAGCCACCCCAACTCAGAGCTATCAAGCCCGGGCAGGGACCGAAAGTGCCGTCAGAACTGTGACCTTAAGCCCCGTACGGTGTCGAAGCCGGCAAAAGTGCGGCGCGATTCGCAGGGCAGCCCTCCAAAAAGCTGATACAGAGCCTATCTCAATGATAAGGCAACGGAACTTTGATTGCGCCGCGGGCTTCTGCCGGCCCTTGCTCTCTGCTAGGTTGGTGCCAGCCCCCATCCGCAGCCATTCACCAGATCTGGTTTCGGGAACGCCCGGGACCTCGGAGGATTGATGACGACCGCCGCCATGAGCAAAGTTGCAGAGCCCGTCGGATTGCCCGACATGAAGGTGTCGGTCCGGCAGGTCTTCGGTATCGACAGCGACCTCGAAGTTCCGGCCTATTCCGAAGTCGACCCGCATGTGCCGGAAGCCGATTCGGATTACCGCTTCGACCGCGCCACCACGCTGGCGATCCTCGCCGGTTTCGCCAAGAACCGCCGCGTCATGGTCACCGGCTATCACGGCACCGGCAAGTCGACCCACATCGAGCAGGTCGCGGCGCGCCTGAACTGGCCCTGCGTCCGCGTCAACCTCGACAGCCACATCAGCCGTATCGATCTGGTCGGCAAGGACTCGATCGTCATCAAGGACGGCAAGCAGGTCACGGAATTCCGCGACGGCATCCTGCCCTGGGCGCTGCAGCACAATATCGCGCTGGTGTTCGACGAATACGACGCCGGCCGCCCCGACGTGATGTTCGTGATCCAGCGCGTGCTGGAAATCTCCGGCCGTCTGACGCTCCTGGACCAGAACAAGGTGATCAAGCCGCACCCGGCGTTCCGCCTGTTCGCGACCGCCAACACGGTCGGCCTCGGCGACACCTCGGGCCTCTATCACGGCACCCAGCAGATCAACCAGGGCCAGATGGACCGCTGGTCGATCGTTACCACGCTGAACTACCTGGCGCATGACGAGGAAGTCGAGATCGTGCTTTCCAAGGCGCGTCACTACCGCACCCAGGAAGGTCGCGACATCGTCAACAAGATGGTGCGGCTGGCCGATCTCACCCGCAACGCGTTCGCCAATGGCGATCTGTCGACAGTGATGAGTCCGCGTACCGTGATCACCTGGGCGGAGAACTCCGAAATCTTCGGCGACATCGGCTTTGCGTTCCGCGTCACCTTCCTGAACAAGTGCGACGAACTCGAGCGGCCGCTGGTGGCCGAGTTCTATCAGCGCTGCTTCAACGCGGAGCTGCCGGAGTCCGCAGTCAACGTGGCGCTCAGCTAGCTGTCGTCCCTGCGGACGCAAGGGACCCATACATCGTGACGTCTCGGTAGCGCGACGGAGCTAGAGTTTGGAAGACAATGATCGCCGGTGGTTGTGGCTCCCTGCGCTGGCAGGGACGACGGCGGTGAGGTGGTAATGACGACGTCGAATTCCAAATTTCGTACCGGATCCAAGGAAGCGCCGACCGAGCCGTTCAAGCGCGCAGTGTCATCCTGTCTCAAGGCGATCGCGAAGGTCCCGGAGCTGGATGTGACGTTTGCGGCCGAGCGTCCCGGTCTCGCGCCGGGCAAGGCGCGGCTGCCGGAGCCCGCTCGCAAGATGACCAAGCGGGATGCGTCGATCGTGCGCGGCCACGCCGATTCGATCGCGCTGAAACTCGCCTGTCACGATCCCAAGGTGCACCGCAAGCTGATGCCGGGAAATCCGCAGGCGCGCGGCGTGTTCGAGGCGGTGGAGCAGGCCCGCGTCGAGGCGATCGGTTCGCGCCGGATGGCGGGGGTGGCGAAAAACCTGACCGCGATGCTCGACGATCATTTCCATCGCGGCAAGTATGACGAGATCACCGACCGCGCCGATGCGCCGCTGTCGGATGCGCTGGCCATGCTGGTGCGCGAACGGCTGACGGGACTGGCGCCGCCGACCGCGGCCAAGAAAATGGTCGACCTCTGGCGGCCGGTACTGGAGGACAAGATCGGCACCAGGCTCGACAAGCTGAGCCGTGTTACCGAGGACCAGGCGAAGTTCGGCGATCTCGTGCACGATCTCTTGTCGGCGCTCGACCTCGGCGATGAGCGCGATGCCGACGCCGATGACGACGAGAACGACGACGAAAACCAGGACGGCGAGAGCGACCAGTCCGGCGCCGAGGGCTCGCCGGATTCCGACGCCGCGCAGGAAATGAGCGCCGACCAGGCGCAGGCCTCCACCGACGAGATGTCGGAAAGCGCGATGGAGAGCGCGCAGGCCTCCACGTCGGATACGTTCGACGACGGCGAACTCGGTGACGACGAGACGCCGGGCGAAGCGACGCGGCCGAACACGCGTGGCGCCAACGAGCCGCGTGGGCCGGAATATCATGCCTTTGCGCCGAAGTTCGATGAAGTCATCGCGGCTGAAGACCTCTGCGACCATGACGAGCTGGAACGCCTGCGCTCCTATCTCGACAAGCAGCTCGCCCATCTGCAGGGCATTGTCGCGCGGCTCGCCAACCGCCTGCAGCGCCGCCTGATGGCGCAGCAGAACCGCGCCTGGGAATTCGACCTCGAGGAAGGCATCCTCGATCCCGCACGGCTGTCGCGCGTGGTCACCGATCCCTATCATCCGCTGTCCTTCATGCATGAGAAGGAAGCGACCTTCCGCGACACCGTGGTGACGCTGCTGCTCGACAATTCCGGCTCGATGCGCGGCCGCCCGATCACGGTGGCGGCGACCTGCGCCGACATTCTCGCGCGCACGCTGGAGCGTTGCGGCGTCAAGGTTGAGATTTTGGGCTTCACCACCCGCGCCTGGAAGGGAGGGCAGTCCCGCGAGGCGTGGCTCGCCGCCGGCAAGCCGGCCAATCCCGGACGCCTCAACGATCTCCGCCACATCATCTACAAGTCCGCCGACGCGCCGTGGCGCCGTTCGCGCAAGAATCTCGGCTTGATGATGCGCGAGGGGCTGTTAAAGGAGAACATCGACGGCGAGGCGCTGGACTGGGCGCACAAGCGCCTGCTCGGCCGTCCCGAGCAGCGCAAGATCCTGATGATGATTTCGGATGGCGCGCCGGTCGACGATTCCACGCTGTCGGTCAATCCCGGCAACTACCTCGAGCGGCATCTGCGCCACATCATCGAGGAGATCGAGACCCGCTCGCCGGTCGAACTGATCGCGATCGGCATCGGTCACGACGTCACGCGCTACTACCGCCGCGCCGTCACCATCGTCGACGCCGAGGAGCTCGGCGGCGCCATCACCGAGAAACTCGCCGAACTGTTCAGCGAGACCCACGGAGCCGCTCCCGTCACGGGCCAGCTTCGGCCGCGGCGGTTGCACTCGTGAGCGCATGCCTCCGCTGATAGGCCGCCGCCGCCTTCTTAAATACGCTGCGGCGGGGCTTTCGATGGCAGCCGTGCCCGGCGCGGCATTGGCGCAGACCGCGGTTCAGCGGCCGCCGAAGCAGACCGCTACAGACGAATTCTCCGTCAGTGCGCCGGTTTCGATCGAGGTCAATTCCCGGCCGCTGCCCTCGTTCGATACCCGCGACCGCTCGCGTGTGCGGTTCGGCGAGCTCGAATATCGCAGCGGCCTCATTCTCACCTCGCGCTTTCGCGGCTTCGGCGGGCTGTCGGGCCTGCGGCTAGACGCCAAGGGCGAGCGCTTCATCGCCATCAGCGACAAGGGAGGCTGGTTCACCGGGCGTATCGTCTATAAGGGGCGCGAGATGACCGGGCTCGATGATGTCGAGGCATCGCCCATCCTCGGTCCCAACGGCAAGCCGATCACCGCGCGCGGCTGGTACGACACCGAGGCGCTCGCGCTCGACGGCTCGCTGGTCTATGTCGCCCTCGAGCGCGTCAATCAGATATTGCGGTTCGACTTCGCCAAGGGATTTACCCGCGCGCATGGCGAACTGATTCAGTTGCCGCTGGGCGTGCGCAAGCTGCCCTACAACAAGGGAATCGAGGCGCTTGTCGTGGTGCCGAAGGGCTTGCCGCTGGCGGGAACGCTGATCGCGATCTCCGAACGCGGGCTCGACGCGCAGGGTAACATCACGGCCTTCCTGATCGGCAGGACGCTTTCGCTGTTCAGCATTCGCCGCAGCGACAATTTCGACGTCAGCGACGCGGTGCTGCTGCCGTCCGGCGGACTGTTGCTGCTGGAGCGAAAATTCTCCTGGCTCGGCGGGGTCGGCATCCGCATCCGCCGCGTCGCGCTGGCCTCGATCGCTCCCGGCGCGGTGATCGATGGCCCATCGATCTTCGAGGCCGATCTCGGCAATGAGATCGACAACATGGAAGGTATCGACGTCCATGTCACGGCTGAGGGCGACACCGTGCTGACGCTCGTTTCCGACGATAATTTCTCGATGATCCAGCGCAATCTGCTGCTGCAGTTCACGCTGGTGGAGTAGGGGTGGGTTGCAGCTGGCGCGGTTGAGCGGCGAGCGCGGGATCGCTACACAATAGGGCTCGGTATCTTCCGGTTCGGATAATTCTCCATGAGCGCTTTGTTTACCCCGATCAAGCTGCGCGGCCTTACCCTCGCCAACCGCATCATGGTGGCGCCGATGTGCCAATATTCGGCCATCGACGGCGAGGCCAACGACTGGCACTTCACCCACATCAATTCGCTGGCGCTGTCGGGGGCTGGCGTCTTCTGCATCGAGGCGACCGCGGTGGAGGCGACGGGTCGCATCACGCCCGGCTGCCTCGGCCTCTACAATGACGCCACGGAAGCAGCATTGAGGCCGATCCTCGCCTCGGTGCGCAAGCGCTCCGAGGCCGCCGTGATGATGCAGCTCGCGCATGCCGGCCGCAAGGCGTCGAGCCACCGGCCGTGGGACGGCGGGCAACTGATTCCGCTCGCCGAAGGCGGCTGGCGGCCGGAGGGACCTTCGGAGATCCCGCACAAGGAGGGCGAGCCGCCGCCCGTTGCCCTTGATGCCGCAGGCCTTGCCCGCGTGCGCGACGCCTTCGCCGCCGCTGCGAAGCGCGCCGAGCGGCTCGGCATTGATGGGATCGAGGTGCATTCGGCGCACGGCTATCTCCTGCATCAGTTCCTGTCGCCGATCGCCAACCGGCGCACCGATCAGTATGGCGGCTCGTTGGCGAACCGCATGCGCTTCCCGCTCGAGGTGTTCGACGCGGTGCGCGCGGCGTTCCCGCATGACAAGCCGGTGGGATTGCGCGTCTCCTGCACCGACTGGGTCGAGGGCGGCTGGGATCTGCCGCAGACGATTGAGTTTGCGCAGGAGCTGAAAAGGCACGGCGTCGACTGGATCGACGCATCCTCGGGCGGCGTCTCGCCGCTGCAAAAAATTCCGCTCGGCCCCGGCTACCAGGTGCCGTTCGCGCAGGCGATCCGCGAGGCCACCGGGCTGACCACCATCGCCGTCGGGCTGATTACGGAAGCCAAGCAGGCCGAGGAAATCGTCGCCTCCGGCAAGGCCGACATGGTCGCGCTCGCGCGCGCGATGCTCTACGATCCGCGCTGGGGCTGGCACGCTGCCGCCGAACTCGGCGGCGAAGTTTTCGCCCCGCCGCAATACTGGCGCTCGCAGCCCTCGACGCAAAAGGCGCTGTTCGGCGCCACCACGTTCGGAACGAGGTAGCGCTCCGCTTCCCTTCTCCCCTTGTGGTAGAAGGTGGCGCGGACGAAGTCCGTGCCGGATGAGGGGTTTGCCTCCGCGGAGAGAGCCCCTCATCCGCCTTCTGCTTCGCTACAGCACCTACTCCCACAAGGGCAGAAGGGAAGTGCACGTCACTCCGCCGCGCGGACCTCTGCCCATCCAATTCGTCATATCTCGGCCACATGCCACGAGTGCTATGCTTTCGCTTGCGCGCGACAGACGCGCTTTCAATAACAGCACATAGCGAGGACGCCCCATGGAGATCGGATATTTCACGATGCCGTCGCATCCGCCGGAGTGCGGGTTGAAGGAGGGCCACGATTGGGACCTGCAGACGCTGCGCTGGCTCGACGAGCTCGGCTATCAGGAAGCCTGGATCGGCGAGCATCACACTGCGCCCTGGGAACCGCATCCCTCGCCCGATCTCATTCTCGCGCAGGCATTTTTGCAGACCAAGAATATCCGCCTCGGCCCCGGCGGCTTCCTTCTGCCCTATCACCACCCCGCCGAACTCGCCAACCGCGTCGCGATGCTCGATCATCTCTCCGGTGGACGGCTGAACTTCGGCGTCGCCGCAAGCGGCCTGCCGAGCGACTGGGCGATGTTCAATGTCGACGGCATGTCCGGCCAGAACCGCGACATGACGCGCGAGGCACTCGAGATCATCCTGAAAATGTGGACCGAGGACGCGCCGTGGACCCACACCGGCAAGTTCTGGACGGTGAGCAAGCCCGACACGATGTTCGATTTCCTCAAGCCCCATATCAAGCCGTTGCAGGCGCCGCATCCGCCGATCGGCGTTGCCGGTCTCTCCAAGGGCTCGGACACGCTGAAGCTCGCCGGCGAGCGCGGTTACATCCCGATGAGCCTCAATCTCAATCCGGCCTATGTCGGCAGCCACTGGGAATCGGTCGAGATTGGTGCGGCGAAAACCGGGCGCAAGCCGAAGCGCAGCGACTGGCGGCTGGTGCGCGAGGTCTTCATCGCCGACTCCGACGAGGAGGCGTGGCGGCTGTCGGTCGACGACATGATGGGCCGGATGATGCGCGAATATTTTCTCCCCTTGCTCGGCCATTTCGGCTTCAAGGATTATCTGAAGGCCGCGCCCGACGTCGCCGACTCCGACGTCACCGTCGAATACTGCGCCCGCAACAACTGGATCGTCGGCTCGCCTGCGACCGTCACCGAAAAGATCGAGCGGATCTATCACGAGGTCGGCGGCTTCGGCACGCTGCTCGTGTTCGGCTTCGACTACAAGCACAAGCCCGAGGCCTGGCACAATTCGCTCCGCCTTCTCAAACAGGAGGTGATGCCGCGGCTCAAGCACCTCGACGCCGGAGTGGCGAGAGCGGCGTGAGCCGCTGCCGTCATTGCGAGGAGCAAAGCGACGAAGCAATCCATCTATCCCCGTGCGGAGAGGTGGATTGCTTCGCTGCGCTCGCAATGACGCTGGACGCAGCGTCGTCCAAATCTCTCTAATGTGTTTGCGGCTTAGCGTCCGCAGCGCGGACTTGCCAGAATTTCAGGAGGCGGCGGGCGTTCTCCAACGTCAGCTTAGCATATTGCTCTTTCGCTTTCGCCAGCTCGTGACGACCCATCGAGCCCGAAGCGAAGCGGGCCTCGAGCACCGCGGCGACCGTGTCCCAGTTCAAGCCGGCGACGCGGCAGGGAATCAATACGCCATCGTCGCGCAGGCTCTGCATCACCGGGCGGATCACCTCGACGCTCGAGCCGGACAGTTCGGCAAGCGCTGCGACCGTCTCGGCATATTTGCGCTCTTTCGCAAAGGCCAATAGCGCCGGCTCGCTCAGCTTGCCGTGCTTGGCGAGAGCCGTGACGAAGCGGCGCGCGGCGGCGAAATCGCGCGTGCGCGACATTTCGCGATGGGCGCCGGTGGACGCGGCCGCGATCGCGCTGCGGATTTCCTCGAACAGATGCGGCGGCGCGCGCGACAACAGCCGCGTGCGCACGACCTCGGTGGCGTTCTGCAGCAATTGCCGGCGCTGCTGGGCCGGCAGGTCGACGCGGATGCCGGTCTCGACCGCCAGATCCGGATCGCTCTCGGCCTGCTTCAGCACGATGGCGTAGCCGGCCGCCGACATCCGCGCGCCAGGATTGGTGACGAGCCGCCGGCTGACTGAGGGATAATGGCGCTTGAGCAGTGCATCGGTGACGATCTCGGTCAGCCACCAGCGCCCGGAGATCGCCAGCAGATGCTGCTCGCCCTTGGTCTGTGCGAGTTCTATCAGGTCCTCGGCGGTCAGCCGCGCCGATTCGGTCAGCACGGGGCGCGCGATCGAGATTTCGTCATTGTGCGCAAGGCGGCGGATCACGGCCGCCGGCGCCTGCTTGATCGAGGCGAGCTGCGTGCTTAGTTCGGCGAGCGCAATGCGCGCGGCAACATCGGCCAGCGCGCGCAGCTCGATGGTGCGGATCAGCCGCTCCAGCACGTCGCCGAACAGCTCGATCTGCTCGCCGGAATAGCCTTCGGCGGACAGCAGAAACAGGCCAGTGACCTGCCTCAGCGCATCCAGATGTTTTTCCGCCGAGCCGGCCTCGATGGCCGCCTCGACCTCGTCGGTGATCGATCGTATCAGCATCGCTCGTCCTGAGCGTTTCCAGCCGGTTCTGGCCGCAGATAGATGAGAATAGGGTTGAGAGTTAAACGATCCGTAAACCATTTCGGTCCCGCCGCGGCAGGAATGCGGCCGTAGGATTGCGGAGGCGGTCGGCCAATGGCCGAGTGAGGCAGTGTTGTGGAGACAGCGGGGGCCTGCATCCTTCGAGACGGCGCTTACGCGCCTCCTCAGGATGAGGTTCGACACCCTCATGGTGAGGAGCGCGGCAACGCCGCGCGTCTCGAACCACGTGGCCCCCACTCCTTCAACGTCATTGCGAGCGCAGCGAAGCAATCCATGCCTCAGCGCCGGGCCAGGTACTAGCCTCCCCCGCCTACGCTTCCTCCGTCGCCTCCGCGCTCGCATGCGCCGGCGGCACGGGCATCGGGAATTTCTCGTAGTGCTTCGGCAGGTTCACCGGCCGGTAGCTTGGCATCGCGTCCATCCGCTGCAGCGCGGATTCATGGATCACGGCGCCGTCGGGAATGAAGCGCGGCTCGGCGTCGGGGATGTAATAGCCGAAATAGCTCTGCCGCGCCGGCCATTCCTTGTAGGTTGCGCGCTTCGGCAGATATTCGAGCAGCCACCACGCGCCGCGCAGCGACTCGTGCAACTCGCCGCGCACATCAGGCGCGACGTAGGAGAACGGGCTGCCCTTGCGCTGGATGCCCCAGGCGAGCTGGTTCACCGTGGCCTGGTTGACCCTGATCCCGCATTTTGTCGCCTCGTCGATCATCCAGAGCAGCGGATATTTTGAAATCCCGCTTTGCTTCTCCGGATAGCCGCCGCCGATATCGGCATGGACGCCGGCGAACCACACCTGCAGAATATCCTGCGGCTCGGCATTGATGTCGTTGAAGCGGTTGTGCCGGAAGGTTTGTGGATCGTCCCACTTCTTCAGGCGGAACATGCAGCGCCGCTCGTCGATCGAGATCGCCTGGCGGAACGTCTGCACGCTGGGGTTTGAAATCGTGAACGCCAGCTCCTCCAGGCTCGGCCAATAGAAGCGATCGGCCCGTGGCACGATCACGCTGGCGACCGTATCCCAGACGCCGACGAAGCGGATCGTCGGCCAGCGCGCCGAGGTGATGCGCGCGAACTGCGCTGCGTTGTCGAAGGCGGTCTGCGGCAGCGGGCCGCCCGCGTCGCCGGCATCGCTGAGCAGCTTCATCTCGCGGCGCAGCTTCGGCGCCTCGTCCGAGGAGAACTGCTTGTAGGCGATCAGCCCCGAGCCCGCGAGATTGACCTGCTCGGGCGTGATCAGGCCGATCTTGTGAATGAGCCCCGCCAGCACCCGCACGGTATAGGCGCCGCGGGAAAAGCCGAACAGATAGATCTGGTCGCCCGGATGCCAGTTCGCGACCAGGAAGCCATAGGCCGCGAGCACGTTGTCGTCGAGCCCATAACCGGTGGCGAGCCCGAGGATGGCGTTGAAATCCTGCTTCAACTTGTGCCACGGGTCCGGCCGCTCCAGCGTGCCGACGCCCGGATCGTAAAACACCAGCTGCCGCGGCTCGGTCTTCTCCGTCTTGCGCAGGCAGCGATAGAGCTTGAGCACGTTGGAGATGTTCTCGGAGATCTCGTTGCCGGTGCCGTCGCAGCAGATGATGATGTTGCGCATGGGGGGCTCGCGGGGGAGGGGGATGCTACCTTGGCGAGTATAGCATAAGACTCGGCGTAGTTCGAGGTTCTGGCCCTTTCGCGGGTTTGGCTGTCGGGGTCAAATGGCGCGGCAATCACCGAGCGCTTGTTGATGCTTCGCCGATTTAGGCAAAGCAGCGTCCATCATCTAAAATTTAGACAACCAAAGCCTTCAGCGCGAACTCACATGCATTTCGAGCCGCTACCTCCTGTTTGAATTTCTTTTTGTTGAACCCCCAATCGCAAATTCCTTTGACCATCACGAACTCAACGTTAGCTGCATGGCAGACTGCTGACAGTCCCCACGCCTCCATATCACCCGCAATTGGTGTCGGTTGGAATTTCTTCAGTTCCTCTCGAAATTCATGATCGTCAACAAGCTTTTCGCCTGACGCGACGGCGCCCACGTGAACTGGAGCGCCGTCCCAAATGGCTCGTTGCGCGCGGGCTCTGCTAAGGAGTGTGGGGCCTACTTCACGCTTTGGGCCGCGGTCTTCGGGGCGCAATTGCGAAACACGTTTTCTTTCATAGTCTTGAATCATTTCTGAAACCACAATGTCGCCTAGGCGTTGCTTCGGTTCGCTCAGGCCAAAGCAAATTCCGACACTAATTACAAACTGTGGTTTGAGATCTTCAATTGCATTGGTGCCCATGATCATTGCGCCCGATGCGCCGCCACTGCCCGCGGACGTTCTGACATGGAATACGCGCCCAATGTCCGCGCGGAATCTCGTCAGGCAGGTGAATTTATCGCGATGCTCCACGACTGGATCACTGAAGCCGCGTGCTTTCATTGCTGAATGCAGCTCGGTGTCTTCAATATCTGTGGCAGTAAAGATGAGGTATCTGCCTTTCCAGCCTAGCGCGTCCGGCATTTCGCTCTTCCTTGTAGCTGCTGCTCGGTCAGTTGCACAAAGTCGCTCTGTCACGCGATAGATCTGACTCGCCGCGGCCAATGGATCACGTACCGCGTCGCCAACCAAGGCCATTTCCGGCAAGGATCGAACCGCAGTTTGCAGTTCGTAACTTGCAATTTGGGTCGACCTGCGCTCCTTCTTTGACAAGATGTAGAGGAGCATGTCTTTGGCGCGCACAAATTCGGCGAAGTTGTTGTGGAGGCGGTAACGTATGAATGCGTTAGTGCCTTCCACTGAGCCATCTAGAATCAAATTACTCAAGCCGAGCTTGATCAGAATGCTGAGAACGATTTTTACATCAATATATGGGAAGGAATTTGAATCCTCGAAAGAGGCAAGATGAGGGATGCCGGTTGCGGTAAGAGCCTCGAACACATCCTGGTAGATGCCTGTAAATTGCACGGGGAGAATTTTTGAAAGAACTTGCTGCACGCGCGCGGCATCAGGTAGATCGGGGATACGCTTAAAATATGCGGCGGTGAGAGCTCCATCCTCTGCGTTTACAAATTTAGAAATCGCGGGCGCGCCCTTCTGAAGGAGCGTCCTTTCCTCAATATCGAGCCGATTTTCAAAGTTGGGCGGACGGTTCTTGTAAAGGCTTCCATATACCTCGCGTAATGTGGCCGTGGTCGACGGATCGTTGTGAGAGACGCTTGGAAAAACTCGAAAAGCTGGGAGATCAGACTCGAAGTACATTGGATAGGCAGCACGGTCCCAATCATACATTCTTCGCCTAGTATCTAGGAATTCACCGATGCTTGTCTGGCGAGATAGTGACGTGAATATCTGCAGTCGGGAAAATTCAGCGAGTTCACTGACTAGTTCGGGCGAATTGTGAAAGCACTCAATGATTTGAGCGTGGCTTGCATAGTGGGGCTGCAGTGTCGAAAGTATGGATGTGCGGAGGTGGCGCCGATGTTCCTCCGGACGGACAGGAATTCCTAGATGCTTGTAGATTTCGCTATTGATCTGAAAACAGAATATTGGTCTGTCGATATGCATTGAAGATTGAGTCCAGATGTTGGACTAAATATCGCAAGAATGTCTTCGACCACGCCTCAAATTCCAAGAGGTCATTAGGAAGCGCGCGAATTGATTTCCAGTGCAAGTTCTTGATTTCGAGCTCGCCTTTTGTGATATCGTCAGCCGGATTGCACCACACTACCATTGCAACCGCAATATGTTTCTGCCCTTCTTGGGTGGTTGTGTCATTGATAATTCCAACGACGGTCGGTCCTCGGCCAACGATCTGCTTGTCTGTTAAGTTGAGTTCTTCCCTTAGTTCACGCCAAGCATTGGATACAACACCGCGTCCGTCCGTGCTGAAGAGGTCGAAGTCGTCGGAGGATACGTGTCCACCAAATCCGATACTTTTGCTGCCAATAAATTCTTTCCCGCTTGCTGAGTAAGAACCCCGTTCGTAACAGAGGACTTGCCGCTCCTTTAGAACGGCTACATAAGTAACTATCTGTTTGATGGTGACGTCCTTCTCGGCTGTCTTGCGTGGACAGTATTTTAGGCTTTCATCATTCAATATCCCTTGATAGGTGGACGTCGCAAAGAACCCGTCGTTACCATCTATGGAGAGATCAGTGCGGGGTATGCACAGGATGGTCTCATTCGATATTTCTTTCCTTCTGATCGGAGCTTTGAATTCTTGTGCGTATCGTTGACGATATTCCATATCTAGAAGATTCGACTTTAGACCAAACTTACCTCGTGCGAATCTATAGAAGGGTGATTTGGATCCCTCGTACCTAATTGATTCAGCCAGGCGGGCGTGAATGGTTTTGTGCGGAGTCTTGGCAGAAGCGTATTTCTGTGGAATCAAATTTCCCTTTCGGGCAAGATCAATCATTTCGCGCGCTGATAGCGGACGCTTCGTCAGCTCTAAAATCTGCTTGGCAAGGTCGAGATAGAAATTCGCCATTGCGGACGGGCCATATGCCTAAGTGAAAGTCATTCTTCCATGTCGGATGGTATCATTTCAGAGGAACTCTGGGCTCAGTTTGCCGAACAAAGATTAGAGGAGGGCAATCTAAACGACCACCTCGATCTCCCAACTATCTTCAGAATTTTGGGGGACGCTGGGGGAGGGGCTGCTCTCGATTTGGGATGCGGTCTGGGGCAATCGTCTTTTAAGCTAGCCGAAATGCTCAACTATTCAGTCGTTGCGGTCGATGGTAGTAGCGAGATGCTCGATAGGGCCAGAAATCTTTACTCTGGCTCACGGATTACATGGCTCGAATCGACATTTGAGAATCTTTCGTTCAATGACCAAAGCTTCGATCTCATTGTCTCCTGCCTGAGCTTTCACTTCGTTTGTGATTTGCAACCGCTAATACGAAATTGCGCCTCTTGGCTGAAGCGAGGTGGCCTCTTAGTGTTCTCAGTTAGGCATCCCATACGTACTTGCAATCCAGTTGGAGAATTGACTACGGACCAAGAGTTCGGCTGGTCAGTGAACGAATATGCCAATGAGGGTCTTCGGACGTTTAAATGGTTAGGACTAGATTGCGTCAATTTCCACCGCACGGTCTCAACGTACATTCGGTTCCTGCGTAATGCAGGACTTCGGCTTGAAGCTCTTGAAGAGCCCATAAGCGCTGATGAGACTCGTTCCTTTGCTGCGGAGAGTCGTTCGGTACCTTTCTTTCTTACGATTGCTGCTCGGAAGATTGACTAGACGGCTATTCCGCATGGCGCTTATTAGTCGGCTTCCGCATGGTCGCGCGCGATTAGCTCGGGTTAGCATCTCCGCGTCATCGGACTTCTAGTCTACGGTCATACGCAAAAAAAGGCCGGGTCTTCCGACCCGGCCGCTTCGAACTTCGATCCGCCGATTTAAGCTTTGGGCTCAGCTCGCCTGCTTCACAGGCGCGGGCTTGCCGACCTTCTTCTCGATCGCGCGCTTCAGGTCGAGGGCGCGGGGGGAGAGGACGTCGGCCTTGGCCTTGAGGAGGTAGGCGTCGAGGCCGCCATTGTGGTCGACGCTCTTGAGCGCGTTGGTCGAGACGCGCAGGCGCACGTTGCGGCCGAGCGCGTCTGAGATGAAGGTGACGTTGCAGAGGTTCGGCAGGAAGCGCCGCTTGGTCTTGATGTTCGAGTGGCTCACCTTGTGGCCCACCTGGGGGCCCTTGGCCGTCAGTTCGCAGCGCCGGGACATTTCGAAAAATCCTCTTCCATCCCCATCTCAGGGCCAAGCCGCATCTCGCGGGCGCCGCGGGGGTCCAAAATCGCGTCCATTTCCAGGAACCGCGGACGTATAGGGGGAGACGGCCACCGGGTCAAGGTTCTTGGGATGATCCGGATGGTCGAATCAGCCGGTTTGTAAGGGGTTCCAGCCACTTAAGCCATCATATAAAGGGCGCAATCCGCGCCGACACCATGGGTTTCGAACAAAAGACCTTAAAGCCCACCCCGCGAGCGGCGGGCGGCGATCAGAGGTTATTGAGACCAGCGGTTTTCGCGAAAAGGCCGCGTTGTTTGCCGGATATTTCAGCCTAAATGAACATCAGATCGCGCCGATCCCGGGACTATTCATTGGTGTCAGCCACACGCGCCGTTTCGCGCCAAACTTCATCCTCAAGGCTCGGCCTCGCTGTCGGCCTGTGCGCCGGGGCATGGCTTGTGCTCGCGCCGCAGGCTGCCACTGCGCAGGGGCGGGTGGATGCGCATTATGAGGCGACGCTGGCGGGCATTCCGGTCGGCAAGGGCGCCTGGACCATCGAAATCGGGGACGACACGTTTTCGGCCTCCGCCCAGGGCGGCACCGCCGGCCTCTTGAAGGCATTTTCCGGCGGCACCGGTTCCGGCGCCAGCCAGGGCCGCATCGTGAACGGCGCGCTGGTCGCGAACGCCTATACCGCGACCACCACCACGCAGAAGAAATCCGAAACCATCCGCCTCGTGCTCGCGAACGGCAATGTGAAGGATTTTTCGATCGACCCGACGCCGCCGGTCGATCCGGATCGCGTTGTCGTCACCGACGCGCACCGCAAGAACGTGCTCGATCCCATGACCGGCTCGATGCTGCGCGTGCCTGGCAATGGCGAGGTGCTGGCGCCGGATTCCTGCCGCACCGGCGCGGGGATCTTTGATGGTCGCCTGCGCTACGATCTCAAGCTCGATTACAAGCGCATGGAAACGGTGAGGGCCGAGCGCGGCTATCACGGGCCGGCGCTGGTCTGCGCGATCTATTTTACCCCGATCGCGGGCTACATCCCCGATCGCCCCGTGATCAAATATCTCGCCAGCGAACGCCGGATCGAGGTCACCTTCGTGCCGATCGCCGGCACCCGCATCCTGGTTCCCTTCCGCATGACCATCCCGACGCCGTTTGGCTTAGCGATGCTGGAAGCGACGTCGTTCGTGACGACAGCGATGCCGCCCCGGGTGGCGAAGACGAATTGAGCCTTTGAAGTCACCTCGCCCCGCCCTTCGCGGGGAGAGGCATAGGCCGCCTTTGGCGGCCGTCCTTCGAAGAGCGCCGAAGCCGAGCTTCGGCTATTGCGCAGCAATCCTGGTGAGGAGCTGTCTCCACGCATAGTACTCGTGGAGACAGCGGTCGCGGCGAAATCGATGCAACCATCATGAATCATGTTGACTCTTGTCCACTTCTGATTCGACTCCGTCCTTTAAGAAACAGGTCCCGAAACAGTCGCTTGTGGAGCCGCTACAAACTTGATCTAGTGCCCCCCGGACTGCGCTCACGCGACATGTTGCGGTGAACGTATCGGGTTTCGGGAGGAGTCAGCGATTCGGACGCGATTCGTTCCAGACTCGTTCCAAAGCTTAAGCCGCGACCGCATCGCCGTCGCAAAGTGAAACAGAATCGGCGCAATTGACGCCGCGCGAGCAGAAAGGCTTCGCTCCTCACGAGAATATCCCCTCATGGTGAGGAGGCGCGTTGCGCCGTCTCGAACCATGTGGCCCGGCTGGTGCTATCAATCCTTCGAGACGCACGCTGGCGCGTGCTCCTCAGGATGAGATCTGGCACCCGCGATTGAGCGCACTGAAAAAAGAAATACCTGCACAGAATGGCTTTCTCTCCTTCCACGTTCGCGAATGATCGCGCGCCCGGCGCGGGCGTCACCGCAGTGCTCGGCCCGACCAATACCGGCAAGACGCATCTCGCCATCGAGCGGATGCTCGCGCATTCGTCCGGCGTCATCGGGCTACCGCTGCGGCTGCTGGCGCGCGAGGTCTACAACAAGATTGCGGATCGCGCGGGGACCGAAGCTGTCGCGCTGGTCACCGGCGAAGAGAAGATCAAGCCGAAGAATCCGCGCTACTGGGTTTCCACGGTCGAGGCGATGCCGCGCGACCTAGATGTGTCGTTTCTCGCCGTCGACGAAATCCAGATCGCCGCCGATCTCGAGCGCGGGCATGTCTTCACCGATCGCATCCTGCATCGCCGCGGCCGTGACGAGACGCTGCTGCTGGGTGCTGCGACCATGCGGCCGATCATCGAGCGGCTGTTGCCGGGCGCTTCCATCGTCACACGTCCGCGGCTCTCGCAGCTCGAATTCGCCGGCGACCGCAAGATCACGCGCCAACCAAGACGGACCGCGATCGTCGCGTTCTCGGCCGATGAAGTCTATGCGATCGCCGAATTGATCCGCCGCCAGCACGGCGGCGCAGCCGTCGTGCTCGGCTCGCTCTCGCCCCGCACGCGCAACGCGCAGGTCGCGATGTTCCAGAACGGCGACGTCGATTATCTCGTCGCCACCGATGCTGTCGGCATGGGCCTGAATCTCGACGTCGATCACGTCGCGTTTGCCTCCGACCGCAAGTATGACGGCTATCAGTTCCGCAGGCTCAATCCGGCCGAGTTCGCGCAGATCGCAGGCCGCGCCGGGCGCGCCACCCGCAACGGCACGTTTGGTACGACGGGACGCTGCGCGCCGTTCGAGCCGGAACTGGTGAACGCGCTGCAGAACCACACCTTCGACAGCGTCAAAATGCTGCAGTGGCGGAATTCGAAGCTGGATTTCTCCTCGCTCGGGAGCTTGCAGGTGTCGCTGGCGCTGCCGCCAGGACACGAGGCGCTGACCCGCGCGCCGATCGCGGAAGATTTGCGCGTGCTCGATCACGCCGCCCGCGATGCCGAGGTGAGGGAGATGGCTCACGGCAAGGCCGCGGTGGAACGGCTGTGGGACGCCTGCGCGATCCCGGATTACCGCAAGATCGCGCCGGCTGCCCATGCCGAGCTCGTGACCACGCTTTATGCATTCCTGATGAAGAAAGGTCGGATACCGGACGCATGGTTCGCCGCCCAGGTCGAGCAGGCCGACCGCGTCACCGGCGATATCGACACGCTGTCGGGCCGGATCGCGCAGATCCGCACCTGGACCTTCGTCGCCAACCGCCCGGACTGGCTGTCCGACCCCGATCACTGGCAGGGGATCACCCGGGAGGTGGAAAATAAATTATCCGATGCGCTGCATGAACGCTTAACGGAGCGTTTCGTTGACCGGCGGACCAGTGTATTGATGCGCCGCCTGCGGGAGAACTCAGTTTTGAATACGGAAATTGGCAAGACCGGCGAAGTGATTGTTGAGGGCCACGCGATCGGCCGGCTCGATGGATTTACCTTTGCGCCCGATGCGGCGGAGGCGGGATCGGACGCGAAAGCGCTGCAGGCCGCAGCCCAGCAGGTGCTCGCTAGCGAGATCGACGCGCGCGCCGGCAAGCTCAGTGCTGCGCCCGACGACCAATTCGTGCTGACCTCCGACGGCACCATCCGCTGGACCGGCGACGCCGTGGCAAAGCTCGTCGCAGCCGACGATGCGCTGCATCCGCGCATCCGCATTATTGCCGACGAGCGGCTCTCCGGCGCGTCGCGCGAGGCCGTGCAGGCGCGGCTCGATCTGTGGCTGAAGACGCATATCGAAAAGCTGCTCGGTCCGCTGTTCGGCCTATCAAAGGCCGAGGACATCACCGGCATCGGGCGCGGCATCGCGTTCCAGTTGGTCGAGGCGCTCGGCGTGCTGGAGCGTTCGAAGATCGCCTCCGAGATGAAGGATCTCGACCAGACCTCGCGCGCCACGTTGCGCAAATACGGCGTGCGGTTCGGCGCCTACCACATCTATTTCCCCGCGCTGCTTAAGCCCGCGGCGCGCGCGCTGGCTTCGCTGCTGTGGGCCGAGAAGCAGGACAATGTCGACATGTCGGCGCTGTCGGGCGCGCAGCATCTGGCGAGCTCGGGCCGCACCTCGTTTCCGATCGACAAGGCGTTGCCGCGCGATGCCTATCGCGTGCTCGGCTATCGCCAGTGCGGCGAGCGCGCGGTGCGCGTCGATATTCTGGAGCGGCTTGCCGATCTCATCCGCCCGGCGCTGGCATGGCGCGAGACCTCGCCCGGCGAGAAGCCGGCTGGCGCGTTCGACGGCCGCGGCTTTGTGGTGACGCAGGCGATGACCTCGCTCACGGGATCGGCCGGCGAAGATTTCGCCTCGATCCTGCGCGCGCTCGGCTACCGCATGGACCGCCGCCCGCCTCTGCCGCCGAAGCCGGCGCCTGAAGTCGTGGCCGAGACGGTCGCCGCCGAAGCGCCGCTGGTCGAGGCCAGCGCCGAAACGACGGCCAATACACCGGCTGAAGAAGTCGCAGCCGACGTGCCCGTCGCAAGCGAGCCAGCGTCGTCCGCCTCGCTGCTGCCGGATGTGACGCCGTTCGCCGGCGAAGCACACGCGTCCATCGAGACCACGCCGGCGGAAGCCGCGATACTGGATGCGCCGCCGGAACAGGAGACAGTGGAAGCCGTCAGCGCCGCGGAAGCTGCGGCCGAGCCTGCCACCGCAAGCGAAGCACCGGCGGAAGCCGAAGCGCCGGCTGAAGCCGCGGAAGCCAAATCTGAAACGGGTAAGCCTGAAACGGCGAAGCCTGAAGCTGAGGTGAGACCCGAGACGCCGGCCGAGCCGCAGCTCATCGAAGTCTGGCGGCCCGGCGGCCGCTCCGACGAGCGCCGCCCGCATCACGATCGCAACCGTCCGCGTCATCATCGCGCCGGCGAAGGCGCGCAAGCGGCTGCCGGAGAAGGCGAGGGCGCGCCGCGTCACCGCCGCGGTCGCCGCCATGGCGAGTTCCGAAAGCCGCGCGAGGGCGCACCGGCAGGCGCTACGGTGGCGCCCGCCGCGGAGGGAGCACCGAGTGCGGAGGCGCGTTCCGACCGTCCGCCGCGCGAGCGCTTCGAGGGCAAGGGCCGCGACCGCGAGGACCGCCGCGACAAGTTCGATCGCAACAAAGGTGATCGCAAGGGTGGCCGCGACAAGGGCGAGCGCGAGCGCGGCGGCCGTGACTTCGGCGGACGCGACAAGGGCGGCCGTGACAAGCGCGAGAGCGGTCCGTCGCACCGTCAATGGGCCACCAGCGCAAGCCCGCGCGACCGCGATCGGCCGATCGATCCGAATTCGCCGTTTGCAAAACTGGCGGCGCTGAAGGAACAGCTCGCCGGCAATCGCAAAGAGTAATCACGGGAAGGTCGTTGGAGCGACAGCGTCTCGACAAATGGCTCTGGCACGCGCGGGTGGTGAAGGCCCGCACCTCGGCTGCCGCGCTCGTCGAGGCCGGTCATGTCCGTATCAACGGCGTGCGCGAAATGGCGCCGGGCCATTCGGTGAAGGTCGGCGATGTCCTCACGATCGGGCTCGAT
This sequence comes from Bradyrhizobium archetypum, assembly GCF_013114835.1. Classification (GTDB taxonomy): domain Bacteria; phylum Pseudomonadota; class Alphaproteobacteria; order Rhizobiales; family Xanthobacteraceae; genus Bradyrhizobium; species Bradyrhizobium archetypum. Next base: position 169,068 of record NZ_JAAVLW010000003.1, read on the forward strand.
CGCACCGTGCGCATCCTCAAGGTGGTGGGATTTTCCGAGCGGCGGGGCGATGCTGCGGCCGCACGCGTGCTCTACGATGATTTGCAGAACGGCAAACAGTAACTATCTGCCAATACGATCTACCAAGGGCTCGCGGGGACGCCTGAAAAACGGCCGTTCGAGGTTCGCGGCTTCCCTTGCGGCAGCGCACCGCATGCGCTACGCAAACCCCGGAAAACTGATCCGTTTCGGAGCGTTGGATGACTTACGTCGTCACTGAAGCCTGCATCAAGTGCAAATATACCGACTGCGTGGAGGTCTGCCCCGTCGACTGCTTCTACGAGGGCGAGAACATGCTGGTCATCCATCCCGACGAATGCATCGACTGTGGCGTCTGCGAGCCCGAATGTCCTGCCGATGCCATCAAGCCCGACACCGAGCCGGGCCTGGAGAAGTGGCTCGAGGTCAACACCGAATACGCCAAGAGCTGGCCCAACATCACCCAGAAGAAGGAAGCGCCGTCGGACGCGAAAGAATGGGAGGGTGTCGAGGGTAAGTTCGAGAAATATTTTTCCAAGGAGCCCGGCAGCGGCGATTAAAGGCTGTGGATAAGTTAAGGCCCCATTGAGCCTGTTTTGGTCCCAATCTGAACCGAACGCGGTTGCCGGATTTAACCCTGTTAGCTGACTTATGGCGGAAACGGCCCCGTAAGGACCCGGAACCCGGCGTAAATCATTGATTTTTGCGGAAAATGTGCTATATTGGGCACATTACAAGCCGATCCTGGCCATGCGTATCCTGTGGCCCCGATGGGTTACCCGCAAAAACATCGAACAGGGGCGTGGCAGTTCCGCGCGCAGGCTGTGTCACAGAAAACGCGTAAAAAGAGTGCTTCCAAGACCACGAAAAAAGCCGCTCCGGCCAGCCGCAGCGCAACCAAGGGCCGTGCCAAGGCGCCCATGAAGGTCGCCAAGAAGGTTTCGGCCACAAAGTCCTCAAAGAACAAAAGAAGCGCAATGCCAGAAAAGACTGCCAAGACCGCCGCGAAAGCGACGGGTGCGAAGACCAATGCCCCGAAAGTTGCTGCCAAGGCTCCCGTAAAGACTGCTGTCAAGGCTGCTGCCCCGAAGGCTGCCGTTGCACCGAAGGCCCCCGCCCACAAGCCGGCCGCCGCCGCGCCGCGCGTCGAGGAGCCCAAGAAGGTCGTGACCCAGCGTCAGGGCTTCAAGGCCAATGAGTTCGTGGTCTATCCGGCTCACGGCGTCGGCCAGATCCTGGCGATCGAGGAGCAGGAGATCGCGGGCGCCAAGCTCGAGCTGTTCGTGATCAATTTCATGAAGGACAAGATGACGCTCCGCGTGCCGACCGCCAAGGTCGCCAACGTCGGCATGCGCAAGCTGTCCGAGCCGGCGCTGGTCAAGAAGGCGCTGGAAACCCTGAAGGGCCGTGCGCGGATCAAGCGGACCATGTGGTCGCGCCGGGCGCAGGAATACGAAGCGAAGATCAATTCGGGCGATATCGTCGCGATCGCCGAAGTGGTCCGCGACCTTTACCGCTCGGAATCGCAGCCCGAACAGTCCTACTCTGAACGCCAGCTCTATGAAGCGGCGCTCGATCGCCTGTCGCGCGAAATCGCCGTCGTGCAGCACTCGACGGAGACCGAAGCGGTCAAGGAAATCGAAAGCCAGCTCGCCAAGAGCCCGCGCCGCGGCGCCAAGGCGGAAACGACCGAAGCCGAGGCCGATGAGGCGGACGTCGATGCCGACGGTGACGATACCGCGGTCGCCGACGAAGCTGCCTGAAAGGGTTCGACGGATTGAGATAAAAGCCCGGTCGCAAGGCCGGGCTTTTTGTTTTGGGGCATCACGGCACGCGATCGCCTGCCGCCCCGCGAAAGCAGGGGTCCGTAACCACCGGGGAGCGGCGCTGACGCGAGGCGTCTGTGATTGCCCCACAACGAGGGTCGCGACGTATGGGCCCGGAGCCCGTCATCGGGCGCGCGTTCGCGCGCCCCGTTGGCATGTCAGGGACGACGAGAGGTGAGGAATAGGCCAAACCTTGCAGCCACTTACGCGGAAAGTGGCCCAATTTTCGACCTCTTCTGACCAGAATCGGGGAAGAATGTCCGGCCCGCATCCAGATCTACCGCAAGGGGGTTCGATGAAAGGGCAGGTTCAGACAGTCTTGTTCGCCTTTGCCATGGCAGCTCTCTCGGCAGCTCTCCTGGCCGCGCTTGTTCCGGTCAGCGCGCCGGCCGCACAGGTCAGGGAGTGCCGTGCGGCGGCGTCAAATCACGGGCACTGGTCCTGGCGCCTGATCGACGGGCGCAAATGCTGGTACGCCGGCAAGGCCGTGATTTCGAAATCATCGCTGAAATGGCCGGCAGCGGCGCCAGCGCAAGCCAAGTCCGAGCCGGCGCCCGCCAGCGTCGTCACAGAGAAGCGCAGCGATCCCCTGGACGCGCAGGCGCGGCTGCTCGACGATGCCAATAGCTTCGAGGCGCGCTGGCGCGCGCGCGTGACGATCGAGTAGAGTTAAATCGCACAAATTCCCGGTAACACGCAGCGCTCTCCGTGTCATTGCGAGGAGCGCAAGCGACGAAGCAATCCTCTATCCCCGAGCTGCGCGTGGATTGCTTCGCGGAGCCTGTCATCCGGCGGCGCTTCGCGCCGACCAAGGCCTGATGGGTCTGTGGTTGTTGTAGTAGATGAGGTACTCGAACAGCTCTTTGGCGAAGTGGTCGAGATTGTCGAAGGTTGCGCCCTCGATGAGGTCCTGATCGAGCGTGCGCCAAAAGCGTTCGACCTTGCCATCGGTCTACGGCTCGCTTTCGGTGTTGCGCTGCTCAACGCTCGTAATTGATGCCCGCGAGAACGGTGGCCGAGCTAGCTTCGATACTGGTGTCGCAGACTTGTCTGGTCGCTATCATAAGACAACTGGTTTGACGGCAACCCTTTTTGGTGATCACCGGAAGCGGACACCCGCAGCGCCTATTTCAATCTGCACCGCACCGGCTCGACCGAGTGCGTCAATTGAGTCATCTCGCTTCTTCGCCACTGCAACATGTCCGCGCTGACCGACGTAGGTCCACTGGCGCCAATCGTAGAAACGAGTTTCGCTCCGGAACCGTGTGTCCCGCTGGCGCAACGGCATGAATGGGAACAAATGGCATTGGGGCTTCGTTTTCCCAGCAGACCGGAAACTCGGACGAGCGCGCTCGTTTGCAGCAGGTCCGTCACTCATGACGGAGCCTTGAACTGCGCAGTTCGAAAGTACCGCGTCGAAAAAATGCTGCGAGGCAAACGGAGGAGGGTTCACATGCACAGTATTAGAAAGAGCAGGTTCCTGCTGACCACAGCAGCGCTGCTCGCGGGCGTCAGTCTGGCGGCGGCACAAGGCATGCGTGATGGTGGCGGCGGTGGCGGAATGGGTGCCGGCGGAGGAGCAGGCGCCGGGGGCGGAATAAGCGCCGGTGGAGGAGCTGGCAGCGGTGCCGCCGAACAGAAGCAGTCGGGAGGTGGAATTTCGCAAGGCGCAGGCGGCGCATCCCGCGGCGAAGGGATGACGCAAGGCCGGGCAGAAAGCCCTGCTGCTGCGCCATCGCGCGCACAGCGTAGCGAAGGAATAAGGGAGAGCGGCCGCGCGATGGATAGGGGCGAGCGACAGACTGGCGCGGATCGGTCGTATCGCGGGCAAAAGGATCAAACGGTGGGACAGGGCCGTGGCGAGCGCGATCAACTGCGTCAGTCTGAACGAAAGGCGCAGGACAAGGATCAGTCGTACCGCGGGAAGGATCAGACCGTGGGGCAAGGCCGTGGCGATCAAACGCGTCAGTCCGAACAGAAGGCGCAGCAGAAACCGGCGAGCGCAGAGACGAGCCAGCAGCGCCGGGATAACATCGGAGCGACGACGCAGGGCCAGAAGGACCAGAGTGCAACCACAGGCACCAACACCAAGGGGCAAGCCCAAGGTCAGACCACGCAGCAGGGCCAGGCGACGCAGCAGGGTCAGTCGACAACGACCGGCGCCAACACCCAGGGACAGACCAGTGCGCGGGTAGAAGGCCAGGGTGCGGCCGCTCAGAGCATGTCGGGCCGCGTATCGGTGACTGCACAACAGCAGACAACGCTGCAGCAGTCGGTGCTTGGCTCGCGCAATGTAGCGCGGGTTAACGTCAACTCCATCAACTTCCGGATCAACACCGGCGTCGTGGTGCCACGGCATGTCTCCTTTGTGTCGGTCGCGGCATTCCCCGTATTGATCGACACGTTCCCGGCCTACCGCGACTACAGCTTCTTCGTCGTGGAGGACGAGATCGTGTTCGTGGATCGGAGCCGGAGGATTGTGGACGTTGTCCCGGCAGGACCGAGGACGCGGTTCACGGGTCGTGGCCGCATTGGCGGTGGCAGCGTCGCGGCGCTCGATCTGAGCCCGGACGAAATCCGCGTGGTGCAGCGGGTGCTCATCCAACGCGGTTTGCTGACTGGCAGAGCGGATGGCGTGTTCAGCGCCCGTACGCGCGAGGCTTTGATGGTCTTCCAGCGGCGGCAGGGCCTGCAGGCCAGCGGCACGATTGATACGCGTACTGTTGCCGCGCTCGGAGTGTCCAACAAGATAAGTGCCACTCAGAACCAGTCGACGACCGCCGGCCAGCAGCCATCGGCGCAGCAGAACGTGACCGGCCAGAATACCGGTCAGGCTAATGCGCCTGCCCGGCAGAATGAGCCTACGACAACCGGTCAGGCTGGACAAAACCAGCCGGCAACTACCGGCCAGGCCGGCACGCAACGGCCTCCGGCTGGTCAGACGACTGGACAGGCCCCGGCGCAAGGCGGCAATCAGCCGAGCTCCAACCAGCCGTCTGGGCAGACCAACCAGAACAACAATGCGCCGGCACCTGCGACGAAGGACCAGTCTGATCAGGGCGGTTCAGGTCGCAAGTATTGATCATCTTGAGCCCCGCTTCGGTGGGGCTCTTGTTTTTTCCGCTTGGACGAGACATGTCCTCGCGCGGTTACTGCTCTCGCGGTTCACTTCTGGGTGTGGGTCAGTACGGGAGTGATCTTGTTTCGGCCGCGCGTCAATCCACCACGATCTTCACGCGGTCCCTTGGCTTGACTTGGGCGTGTTGGTCGAGGCCGTTGAGGATGCGGAAGCGCTCGACGGGGCGGTCGAGGCCGGACATGCGGTGGGAGAGCGATTCGACGGTGTCGCCGGGCTGCACGGTGATGACCTTGATGCGCAGCGGGCGCGCGGCCTGGATTTCTTCCAGCGTCAGGCGGCGGAACGAGTTGACGGTCTCGCGCGCATTGCGCTCGCTTTCGGTGTTGCGCTGCTTGGCGGCGAAAATAAAGCGATAGACGTCACTGCCGTAGCGCAGCGCGTAGACCTTGAACTGCCACTGATCGCCGTTCGCGTTTGCCGAAGCCACCGGAAAACCGTTGATCATGAGGTCTTCGGTCGAACCCTTGTCGACGCCTTCCATCCAGCCGGAATTGAGATAGTCGGACAGCGACTGCTCGGCCGGCACCCGCACCACGTCGAAGCGCATCGCCTGGGTGCCGCCCTCGCGCACGCCGATCACGGCCTGCGCGGTGTTGTCGAGCGTGAACGTCTCGGGCGCCTGAAAGGTAAATCCGAGCTTCGGATGCAGGAAGCGGCGCCCGCGCACAAAGCCTTCGCTGGGGTCCTCGCCATAGACGATGTTATCGATAGCGGCGAGATAGGTCTCGCGGTCGCGCTCGCCGCTCTGCGGCGAGGAGTATTGCCGGGCGCTGGCCTGGGCGTTCTGCACGCGCTCGGGCGTTGCCGGATGCGACGACAGAAAATCCTGCGTACGCGGATCGAGCGAGGTCTTGCCGGCCTTCAGTGCCGCGTTGCGTTCCATCGCGGCGAGGAAGCGCGCCGCGCCATAGGGATCGAAATGGGCGCGGGCCGCAATGCCGACGCCGATGCCGTCGGCTTCGAATTCCTGCTGCCGCGAGAAGCTCGCCATCGTCAGCTTGGTTTTCGCCAGCGCCAGCGCCGTCAGATCCGGGTCGTTGCTCATGTCGGTGACCACGCGTGTCACCACCGCCGCCTGCCGCGCCTGGTCCTCGCGGATCGAGGCGTGCTTGGCCAGCACATGCGCCATTTCGTGGCTCAGCACCGAGGACAGTTCCGAGGTGTCGCTGGCGAGCGCGATCAGGCCGCGCGTCACATAGAGCTGCCCCGTCGGCAGCGCGAAGGCATTCACCGCGCCGGAATTGAGAATGGTCACCCGGTAGGCCTGGTCGGGGCGGTCGGAGGCCGCAACGAGGCGGTCGACGGTCTTGCCGATCAGGGTCGCGAGTTTTGGATCGTCATAGGCGCCGCCATAGGAGGCCAGAATGCGCTCATGTTCGCGCTCGCTCGCCGGCGTCTGCGCCACGGTCCGGCTCGGCTTCGGCGCGGGCACCGTCGGTGCGGCGGTCTCGATTTTTCCTAGATTTCCACAGGAGGCAAGTGTCAGCGCGACGCACAGTAGCGCCGGCGCGGCCAAAAGACGGCAGCCCGTGTTTCCCTCGCGCCGTTCTGCACGATTCGTCAAATCAGCCACTAAGATCACGACCCGACCGGGACCGTTGATCTCATCCCTCACTTTGCGCGTGATCCAAGCGAAAACCGGTGCCCAGTCTTCGAATCAAACGCTAATTCCCGCCCAGCACCTCAATTTGCCCCACCCGAAGCAACTCAATTCGCGGTCCTCCCCGCGACGAGACTACGCCGCGGACACGAATCCGTCGATTTTCGAGCGACTTAGGTCCCAGGCCGGCGTTCTCGAACGCCGGTATGATGCGCCTTGAAATAGTCGCAGCAAAGTCCCGTGTCCAGTTCCGCCCGAAGTTCAGGTACGTGATTGCCCCCGCCTGCCGGACCGACAGTACTCTTCCCTCGACCACCGTAAAGTGCCCCATCGCGGCCAGAATATCGCCCGGACTTTCCGCGTTTTTTATGGCCGTGGTTTCCGCCCAGATGCCCAATTTGGCATCGCGCGCCGCGCGCTCGGCCGCAGCCAGTGCTGCAGCGCAATTTTTGTCGGATATATCGCCCGAAAGCAGCGCTTCGCCGCGGCGCAGCAGCTCACCTTGCACCGAGTGTTCCGAACCCGCCACAAACACGAAGGCCGATTGGCGGCCATAGCGATCCGGCGTGTCGTCCTCGCCATGTAGCGTCACGTCGCGACCGGTGACAATGGCGGACAATGCGGCCCTGGCGCTGACCCTATCGGTTCCCTCGCGCTCGATGCTGGCGAGGCGGATTTCGCGGCCGTCGTCGAGGCGAAAGCTGCGCGCATCGACCACGGCGGCGACGCGGCCTTCGCCTTGCCGCTCAGCCAAGCAATCGGCGGCGCCGGCTTGTCCGAAGGACGTCAGCATGAGAAGCGACGCGGCGCATGCCGGAAGCGCAGCGCTGCCACGCGATGCCGGATCGATCATAATGCTGCGCTCCGACCTGCCTGTTTCTGTATGCTCGACTGTCAACGACATTGCTACCTAAGATTGCCACACAAAGGGAGACAATGGAAGTCAACGGCATCGCACATATTTTCCTCACCGCCTCGAATTACCAACGCTCGCGCGATTTCTATTCAAAGCTGCTGCCGTTTCTCGGCCTCAAGCCGGTGATCGACACCGAGACGACCTATTACTGGTCGGCGGCCGCACGGCGGTGGGCATCAACGCGCCGTCACCCGAGCACGAAGGCGCCGCGTTCGAACAGCACGCATCGGCCTCCATCACCTCTGCTTCCGCGCCCGCGAGCGCCGACGTCGATGAGCTGCACGGCTTCCTGAAGACACTCGGCGCCAAAATCATCCGCGCGCCGCGCGAGGACCAGTGGGCGACGGGATATTAGTCGATCCTGTTCGAGGACCCGGACGGCATCCGGCTCGAGCTCAATCATGTGCCGGGGAAGGGGCTGTTGGGTGAGTGAGCTGCGTTCCCCGGATGCTGCGCAACGCGCCGCGTTGGCGGCGTGGTGTGCTGCTGACCCGGGGTCCATATGAGGCGCCATGGGTCCCGGCTCTGCGGAGCAGCGTCAAGCGACGCCGCACCGCGTCCGGGACACGAACATTTCGATGCCGCTCGTCTTAATGCGTGCTGCCGTAGAATGGGTGGAGCGAAGCGATACCCATCATCTCTCCGCGTAACGGTATTTGACGGGTTTCGCTTCGCTCCACCCATTCCACAAGATCATTCCGCTTAGCGGAAAACGTCCAGTCCTTGCCGCTGCTGACCCCATGCGGCATGATCGCGCCGAACAATTTCAAAGCCGCAGGCAATGCGGCGCGGGCACAGGGAGAAACTCCATGAAGAGAGCAGTGACGGCCGTCTTCGCCGCCGCGCTTGCGATGTCGGCTACCGCGGCATTGGCGCAAGGAAAGCCGCCGCTCAAGCTCGGCGGCATTCTCGATATGTCCGGGCTCTACGCCGATATCACCGGGCCGGGCTCGGAGACTGCCGCGAAGATGGCGGTGGAGGATTTTGGCGGCGAGGTGCTGGGCCGCAAGGTCGAGATCCTCGCCGCCGATCATCTCAACAAGGCCGACCTTGCCGCCAGCATCGCGCGCGACATGCTCGACAACCAGGGCGTCGAGATGCTGTACGACGTCGCGGCGTCGGCGACCGCGCTCGCCGCCGGCGAGATCGCGAAAGCGCGCAACAAGATCGTGATGTATAGCGGCCCGGCCTCGATCCGGCTGAGCAACGAGGCCTGCGGTCCCTACACCGTGCACTATTCCTACGACACCTTTGCGCAGGCCAACGTGACCGGGCTCGCCACCGTCAAATCAGGTTTCGAGACCTGGTTCTTCCTCACCGCCGACTATGCGTTCGGGCAGGATCTGGAAAAGGACACCACCAATGTGGTGGTGAAGGCCGGCGGCAAGGTGCTCGGCAGCGTCAAGCATCCGCTCAACACGTCGGACTTCTCCTCATTCCTGCTGCAGGCGCAGAGTTCGAAGGCCAAGGTCGTGGGGTTGGCGAATGCCGGCGGCGACACCATCAATGCGATCAAGCAGGCGGCGGAATTCGGATTGACCAAGAGCGGCGGGCAAAAGCTCTCGCCGCTGCTTGCCTTCGTCACTGACATCGACAGTGTCGGGCTAGAGACCGCGCAGGGCCTGTTGCTGGCGGAAGCGTTCTACTGGGACCTCAACGACGACACCCGCGCGTTCTCAAAACGTTTCATGGAGCGCGTCAAGCGTCCTCCGACCGCGGCGCAGGCCAGCGTCTATTCGTCCGTCCTGCACTACCTGAAAGCCGTGAAGGCCGCGAACACCACGGACGCCGCCGCGGTCATGAAGGTGATGAAGGAGACGCCGGTCAACGACATGTTTGCGAAGAACGGCAAGATCCGCGAGGACGGCCGGATGGTGCATGACATGTATCTGTTCGAGGTCAAGAAGCCGTCTGAATCGAAGGCGCGCTGGGATTATTACAAGCTGCTAGCGACGATTCCCGGCGGCGAGGCATTCCAGCCGCTGGAAGCCTCGCGGTGTCCGCTGGTGAAGAAGTGACGGAGTGACGAAGTCACGCAGTCATCCCGGGGCGATGCGAAGCATCGACCCGGGATCTCGAGATTTCCCGGTGCGCAATTGCGCACCTGAGGTCTGGTGCTAGCGCACCATCCCGGAATGACGGCTTTAACAAACAACAAACGAAGGCACCATCCCATGAGCGCAAACGAAATGGTCCTCCAGAAACTCGAGCAGGGCTTGCTCACCATCACCATGAACCGCCCGGAACGGCGCAACGCGCTCAATCCGGACATGACGCGCGGGCTGGTGGAGGCGGCGCGGCGCGCGGCCGAGGATCACGAGGTGCGCGCGGTGCTGATCAAGGGCGCGGGCGGCACGTTCTGCGTCGGCGGCGACGTCAAGTCGATGGCCGAGGGTAGGGCGCCGCTCGGCTTCGAGGCCAAGATGGCGAACTTGCGCCGCGGCATGGAGGTGTCGCGCATCCTGCACCAGATGCCGAAGCCGGTGGTGGCGCAGCTCGATGGCGCGGCGGCCGGCGCCGGGCTCTCGATTGCGCTGTCCTGTGACCTGCGCGTCGCCAGCGCCTCGTGCAAGATCACGACGGCGTTTGCCAAGGTCGGATTGTCGGGCGATTACGGCGGCACCTATTTCCTCACCCACATGCTCGGCAGCGCCAAAGCGCGCGAGCTCTATCTGACCTCGCCGGTGCTGAGCGCGACGGAGGCCTACAATCTCGGCATGGTGACAAAAGTGGTGCCGGACGCCGACGTCGGCGCCGAGGCGCATGATCTTGCGATGTCGCTGGCGCAGGGGCCGTCGGTGACGCTCGGCTATATCAAGCGCAACATCAACAACGCCGAGACGATGTCGCTGGAAGCCTGCTTCGACGCCGAAGCCATCCACCATTCGCGCTCCGGCGACACCGCCGATCACAAGGAAGCGGCCAAGGCCTTTGTCGAGAAGCGCAAGCCAGTGTTTCAGGGACATTAAGATGGCCGAGTATCTCAGGCTGCGGCAGATCTGCCTGGTGGCGCCGCATCTGGAGCCGGTGATCTCGGACATCTCCGAAATCATGGGCCTCAACGTCTGTTACCGCGACGGCAATGTCGCCAAGTACGGCCTGGAGAACGCACTGCTGCCGATCGACACCATTTTGCTTGAAGTGGTGGCGCCGATCCAGCCGGGCACCGCGGCGGGGCGCTTCCTCGACAAGACCGGCGGCCGCGGCGGCTACATGGCGATCTTTTGCTGCGACGATCCGGACGCGCGCGGCAAGCATGCCAACGCGATCGGCGTGCGCACCGCGAACGTGATCACGCACGCGCCTTATCACGGCGTGCAACTGCACCCGCGCGACTGCCGCGCCGCCTTCATCGAGTTCAACCACACCGATGGCAGCGACGACGTGCTCGGGCCCTATCCGCCGGCGGGCCCGGACTGGCAGAAGGCGATCCGCAAGGATGTGACGCTGGCGTTGACGGAGGTCGAGATGCAGGGTCCCGACCCACACGGGCTCGCCGCGCATTGGGGGGAGATTTTGGAAGTGCCGGTCAGCAAGGGCGCGAGCGGCGAGGCGGAATTGAAGCTGCCCAATGCCAGCTTCCGCTTCGCCAAGGGCGCCAGTGATCTGATGAGCGGGCTGACGTTCAAGGTCGCCAATGTCGCCAAGGTACGTGATGCAGCCAAGACCAAGGGATGCAAGGTATCGAACGACGCGTTCGATCTCTGTGGCGTGACGTTCAGGCTGGTGGCGTAGCGAGATCCATCAACCCGTCGTCCCTGCGAATGCATGCGAACGCAGGGACTCATAACCACAGATGCTGATGGTGAAGGAAGCTCCGCTTGTGCTCTTTGCGCGGGCCGCGGCGTATGGGTCCCGGCTCAAGGCCGGGACGACGGGATGAGAGAGCTGCGCGAGATCACCGCCCCTTGAAGTTCGCCGCGCGGCGCTCCGCCGTCGCCTTGACGCCTTCCTTGAAATCCTCGGTCGCGCGGAGCCTGGTCTGTTCGGCGAGCTCGTGGTTGGTGGCGGCCATTACGCGGTCGGCGAGGCCGGCGCGCATGGTGGCGCGGGTCGAGATCAGGCCGAGCGGTGAGCATTCGGCAATCTCCGCTGCGAGCTTCATCGCCTCGGCGCGCACCTGGTCCTGCGGCACGCAGACATTGGCAAGGCCCATCCGGGTGGCGTCTTCGCCGGTGATGCGGCGGCTGGTGTAGAAGATCAGTTCGGCATTGTTCCTGCCGACCAGTTCGGGCAGCGTTGTTGTCAGGCCGAAGCCCGGATGGAAGCCGAGCTTGGTGAAATTGGCGGCGAAGCGCGCTTCCGGGCAGGTGACGCGGAAGTCTGCGGATACAGCAAGGCCCAGCCCGCCGCCGATGGCCGCGCCATGGACGGCGGCGACGATCGGCTTCTTGTTGCGGAAGATGCGCACGGCCTGAACGTAGAGGTGGTTGATCGGCAGGTTCGCCGCCGGGTCGGTCTCCGCCTGCGCTTCCTGCTCCTGCCGCTTCGGATCGGAGAAATCGGCGCCGGCGCAGAATGCCTTGCCTTGCGCGGCGAGCACGGAAGCTCGGATTTCGATATCGTTGTCGAACTCTTCCAGCGCATCCGCGATCTGGTTGATCAGCGAGACGTCGAAGAAGTTCAGCGGGGGCTTGCGGATTTCGATCAGGCCGACATGGCCGTGCTTCTCGACGCCGATATCCGTGTATTTGGTCATTGGGTTTCCTCGTTGAATTAGCGCAGACCCAGCCCGCGGGCGATGATGCCGCGCAGCACTTCGGTGGTGCCGCCCTGGATCGTCAGTTTCGGCGCGGTTTTGATCGCGAAGTCGAGTTGCTTCTCCAGCGTCTCGCGGTTGGTGGCGGTTTCCTCGACAAAGGCGGCGAGCTCGCGCACACGGTGCGGCAGTTGCTGCTCCCAGATGGTGCCGATGTCCTTGACGATGGAAGCTTCCACCACCGGCTCCTTGCCGGCCTGCAGCATGCCAGCCACCGAGACCGACATGCGCCGCATGGTGTGCACCTGCGCCACCAGCCGGCCGATGCCTTCGGCGCTGCGGGTATCCGGGTTGTTGCCGACGGCGCGGACCAGCTCGGTCAAGACGTAATAGGTCTCCAGGAAGCGTTCGGGGCCGCTGCGCTCATAGGCGAGCTCTGAAGTAGCCTGCTTCCAGGCGCCGTCGATTTCGCCGAGCACGTGATCGTCGGGAATGAAGTGGTCGGTGAACACCACCTCGTTGAATTCATACTGCCCGGTGATCTGGCCGATCGGGTTCACCTGGATGCCCGGCTGCTTCATCTTGACGAGAAACTGCGTCAGGCCGTGGCGGCGGTTCTCTTTGGTAGGGGGCGAGGTGCGGAAGATCGCGATCATGTAGTCGGCGATATGGGCCGAGGAGGTCCAGATCTTGGTGCCGTTGATCAGATAGCCGCCGTCGGTCTTGGTGGCGCGGGTCTTTGCCGCGAACAGGTCGGAGCCGGAATTCGGCTCGCTCATGCCGATCGCAAAGCAGAGCTCGCCTTTGCAGATGCGCGGCAGAATCTCCATCTTGATATGCTCGGGCGCGTATTTCAAAAGCACCGGGCCGCTCTGGCGGTCGGCGACGAAGAAGCGCCGCGTCGGCGCGTTCGCCACGCGCATTTCCTCCGTTACGACATAGCGCTCAAGGAACGAGCGCTCGTGGCCGCCATATTTCTTCGGCCAGGTCATGCCGAGCCAGCCGCGCGCGCCGACCTTGCGGGAGAACTCCGGCACGTCGGTGTCTTCGCGGTTCGGCTTGTGCGGATCGAAGGTGCCGGCGGCGATTTCTTCCGCAAGGAAAGCGCGCACTTCCTTGCGCAACGCTTCGCATACGGGCGGCAGGCGGATCGGATCGAAACGAAGGGCTGCGGTCATTGTGTGTCTCGACTTCTCAGCAAATCGGTTTGAATGTCAGCGCGAGGCGACCAGCGGCCACAGTTCGTCAGCGCCTCTGATAGCTATAAGCCTGCCAAGCTCGACCGCCCAGTAGCTTTCCGAGCCGAAATCGTCGCGCCAGGCCAGCGCCCGCAGCGAGTAGCGATGCAGGATGTGCTCGACGGTGAAGCCGATCGCGCCATGCACCTGATGCGCGATGCTGCCGCCTTTCTCCGCCGCCTCCGCGCAGCGGATCTTGGCCGCCACCGCTTCGAGAAACACTTCGTCGTTGAACGAGGTGGCGTTGGCGACGGCATCCGCGGCCGAGGTTGCCGCGGCCAAGGCCGCGGCCGACTCGCCGGCGAGCCGCGCCAGATTGTGCTGCACCGCCTGGAATTTGGAAATCTTCTTCTCGAAGGCGACGCGCTCGTTGGAATAGCGCACGGAAATTTCCAGCATCGATTCCAGCGCGCCGGCGATCTGCAAGGAGCGCGCGACGCCGCCCATCAGCATCAGCCGGGTTTGGTCGAAACCTTTTGGCGCGGGCTTGATCGCGACCGGCTGCACCCTGTCCAGCGTCACGACATCGGAAGGATCGCCGCCGAGGTTGAGCCCGGCGTCGATCCGGCATTTGCCGGCATCGACCAGCGCAATGGAGAAATCACCGTTGGCGTCGCTGGCGAGCACCGCGAAGTGTTTTGCGACCTTGGCAAACGGCACGCCGCGCGCCCGGCCGGACAGGCTGCCATCGGCGTTGACGGTAATCCGGTCCTTCGGGCTTGCGGGCACCACCGTCATCTCCCCGGCGGGCGAGGTGATCCTGGCCTGCGCCAAAAGCCAGCCGGCCAGCATGGTCTCGGCCACCGGCACCGCGATTGCAAAGCGCCCGGCCGCGCTCAACACGCTGAAACCTTCGGCGAGGCTTGCGCCCGAGCCACCGCAATCCTCGCTCACCCACGCCAAGGGCAGGCCGGCATCCGTCAGCGCCTGCCAGAGCGGGGCTTTCCACTCACCCTTCTTGTCGTGATTGATGGTTTGGGCGTCGGCGAGATCGGCAAAGATTTTCTCTGCGGTCTCGGCAACGATGTTCTCACTCTCCGCCACAGCGTTCCCCGATTTGAAATTGGCATGCCAATCCCAACTGATATTGCCGGGTCGGCTGCGGTCTTTTCTTGCGCTTTATGATGGGCAAAAGCCATAGCCGTGACAAGCGCTGCCCGCAGGGCGGCATGAGGCGGCGGCATGAAGATCGCGGCAGAAGAATAATTCCGCTGAGCGGACTTCTTCGGATTTGCACGCCCTTGGCCGCACGATATGCTAGCCGTGAAGCCTGTTCATGGCGGTTCGGACCCCAGCCAAAAAGCAACAAAGGAAATGCGAGATGTCGAAGGATGGTTTGTGCGCGATTGTGACCGGTTCTGCTTCGGGCCTCGGGGCCGCCACCGCCGGCATGCTGGCGAAGGACGGCGCGCGCATCGTCGTCAACTATTCCAACAGCAAGGCGGAAGCCGAGGCCACTGCCGATCTTTGCCGCAGCGCCGGCGCCGAGGTCGTGGTGGTGCAGGGCGACGTGTCGCGCGATGAAGACTGCAAAAAGATTGCGGCGGCCGCGGCGCCCTGGGGCCGGCTCGACGTGCTCGTCAACAATGCCGGCACCACCAAGCATGTGCCGCATCACGACCTCGACGGGCTTTCGGCGGAGGATTTCCAGCGCATCTACGCGGTCAACACGATCGGCCCATTCCAGATGATCCGCGCCGCGCGCGCGCAGCTCGAAGCCGGCGCGAAAGCGTCGGGACGGGCATCCGCCGTCGTCAACGTGTCGTCGGTTGCCGGCATTTCCGGTTGCGGCTCTTCCGTTGCCTATGCGGCGAGCAAGGGCGCGCTCAACACGATGACGCAGTCGCTGGCGCGGGCGCTGGCGCCCCTGATCCGCGTCAACACCGTGTGCCCCGGCTACATCGACACGCCCTGGTTCACCAAGGGCCGCGGCGAGGCCGGCGCGAAAGCGGTGCGCGATGCGGTGGTGGCGAAGGTGCCGCTGAAGGTCGCGTCCACCGCGGAGGATATCGCGCAACTCGTCTGCTTCCTGGCGTCACCGGCATCGAGCAACATGACGGGCGAGTTCGTGCGCATGGATGCGGGGATGCATCTGGTGCTCTAATGTCATTCCGGGGCGATGCGAAGCATCGAACCCGGAATCTCGAGATTCCGGGTTCGCTTCGCGCCCCGCAATGACGGCCGTCACCGATTCCCCGGATCCGAAATCACGCCGCGCGCCACCAGCCGGTTCCAGATGAACAGAACCACCAGCGCGCCGATGGTGGCGGTGATGAAGCCGGCGCCCTGGTCGGGACCGTAATGGCCGATCGCCTGGCCGACGAAGGTTGCGAGAAACGCGCCTGCGATGCCGAGCACCGTGGTCAAAATGAAGCCGGTCGGGTTGTTCTGACCGGGCGAAAGGATGCGCGCGATGATGCCGGCGACGAAGCCGACGACGATGATCCAGATGATGCCGCCCATTTCCGTCCCTTTCCAGTGCGTCGATAGTGACGCGGCACCTGTCGCGCCGCGCGAGATTCCTGTTTGACGCGTTTTCTACCGCAGCTAAGTCTACGCAATCTGCGTAAACTCGATTGCTATGCGAACCGGTATCCACTTCGCTCGAAAACGCTACGCGCGGCGTCAAATCCGTTCCGACATCTCGTTCTCGTTCGGCAGCCTTCCGTCCGGCGTCAGATGATTGACGACGTCGGGCAGATACTGGCTGAGGCCTTGCAGCAGATCCTCGCGCGACAGCCCGCTCTGCGCCGATAGCTGATCGATCTGGTCGGCGCCGAGCGCGTTGGCGAGATCGCCGGGCGAGACCCGCTTGTTGGGACCGTTGCTCACCCAGGAGTTGGCCTGGTCGCCAAGGCCGTTCTGTTGCAACTGCTTCATGAGGTCGCCAAGCCCGCCGCTCAAAATGCTGCCGGCGGCGCCGCCCGCGATCAGTCCACCCAATCCGCCCTTGAGCATGTCGCTGAGGCCGCCCCCCATGCCGCCGCCGGGCATCCCGGCATTTCCATTGCCCGGTGCAGGTGCCGGTTGCGGCGCCGAGCCGGTCTGGTTGCCGCTGAAATGCTTGATGCCTTTCCAGGCCAGCAATGCGAGGATTGCCATGGTCAGGGGCGACATTCCGCCACCGCTGCCGGATTGCGGGCTGGGACGGCTTGGGCCGCGCGGCCCGTTCATCATGCCGTTGAGGACGTCGAGTAAACCCATGGTTGATCTCCCTCCGTAGCCCCGTGCGAAACATAAAGGCGGCTCATGACCGTTACAAGGCGCGGCCGGCAATGCGCTCGATAGGCACCGGCTGGCGGTTCTGCTATCGAGGCTTGTTGCAACGCGATGGGTGACAAATGGTTTCGGGACAGGCGATCGGCATCGCCGGGGCCGGCAGCATCGGCTGCTTCGTCGGCGGCATGCTGGCGGTCGGCGGCCGCCGCGTTGCGCTTCTGGCGCGTCCGCGCGTGATCGCCGAAATCGAAGCAGGCGGCTTGCGGCCGACAAGCTTTGAGGGCTTTGACCGGACAATCCCGCGCGATCAGATCGTATTATCGGAAAATCCTTCCGTTTTTGCCGACGCCGCCGTCGTGCTGGTCACAGTCAAGAGTGCCGATACCGCGGCGATGGCGGATGTCATCGCTCGGCATGCACCATCTGATGCCGTCATCGTCAGCCTGCAAAACGGTGTCGGCAACACCGCCGTGCTGCGCAACATCCTGCCGGGCCGGCGCGTGCTCGGCGGCATGGTGCCGTTCAACGTGATCGCGCTCGGCGACGGACGGTTTCATCGCGCCACCTCCGGCGACATCGTCATCGAGCGCGACGAGGCGCGCATCGCCGAAACGCTTTCAGTCCCCGGCCTGGCGATGCGGCCGACCGACAACATCGACGGCGTGCAATGGGGCAAGCTGCTGCTCAATCTAAACAACGCGCTCAATGCGCTGGCCGATCTGCCGCTGCGAACGCAACTCGGCATGCGGTCATGGCGGCGCATGTTTGCCGAACAGCTCGCGGAAGGCCTGGCGGCGATGCAGGCCGAAGGCATCAAGCCGGTCTCGCCGACGCCCATTCCGCCGGCCTGGATGCCGCCGCTGCTGCGCCTGCCGGATCCGATTTTTGAGCTGCTCTTGGGACGTACCATGAAGATCGATCCCGAGGCACGCTCGTCGATGTGGGAAGATCTGCAGCATGGCCGCCGCACCGAGGTCGACTATCTGCAGGGCGTCATCACCGAGATCGCCGCGCGCCGCGGGCTCAAGGCGCCGCTGTCGCGACGGATTGTGGACTTGATCCGGCAGGCCGAGCGCGAGGCCAAGGGATCGCCCGGGCTGACGCCGGAGCAGATTCGATTCGGGAGCGAGCGCGAAGGGAGAGGCGAATGAAACGGACAGGTCTGATGCTCATTGCGGCTGCCCTCGCCGGGGCGGCATCGTCGATCCCCGCCCATGCCGTGCCGCCGACGGTAACACCGTCGCCAGGCTATGAAGCAAGGCTAAGGGAGCAGCGGGCGTCACGGGCCGTTGTCGCCCCGGTCGTCAAGTCGCGCCGCATCAAGCGGCGTGCGCATTGATGCTTGTTTCCGCCGGTTGTCATTCCGGGTTCGTGCTTCGCACGCCCCGGAATGACGGAGAAAAGCTCGCTAGCCCTTCTTCTGCTTTGCCGGCTGCTGCTGCTGCGGATTGAATAGCCGCTTCAGCTCGTTGATGCTTTCGGAGAGCCGCGGCCAATCACACGAGAACTGATTCTTGGCGCATTGCGCCGCCTTGATGCGTGCGGCCTGCTTGACCGGGCTCGCCACCGGTATCGGCACCTTTTCGGTTTCGATCGGCGGAGAAGTCGGCTCTGTGCGCAGCGAAACCTGCTGTATCCCCTCCGCTGGCGGCAGCTCGGGTTGCTGCTGCTTGGCTGCCTGTACCGCCGAGAGGTGGTTGCGGCGCTCGCGCTCGAGATAGGCGGTATATTGCTCGTCGATTTTCTTCTGCTCTTCCGGCGTCGGGTTGGGGCCGGCGATGTCGAACGTCCGGTCCTGCATGAAATCGTAATAGGTGTAACCGCCGCCGGGCTTGCGGCGCCCGGCGAACTTCGCGTTACACTCGGCGAGCTTCTCGGTCTTTTCTTCCCTGGTCTTCGCCTTCTCGGCCACGTCGGCGCAGGATTCGAAATCGTACGGCGCACTGCGCCACCACTGCGCATCCGAAGCCACCGGCGCGAGCACGAACAGCCCGCCGATCGTGGCCACAACAAATGAAGATGCACGTGAGGCGCTCACGGACGATATTCTCCGGTCGAATTCTCTAGGGAACCTTGATTGAGTCGATTGTCATCATTTTGGCAGCGCTGTCACGCCGAAATTGCACGATGTTCCCGCTGGCGTTGTGACTCTATCCTCAAGATGTGACCACTGGAACACAGCGCTAGGCCATTAAAAATCTTTAAGAAATTCAATGGCAAGCAAAGTTCCGCGCGCGATATTGAAGTGATTCTAACTGCACGATTGAGGGAGCGGATAAGCCCGCCACATTGTGGCAAGAATCAGTCAGCTCGTCGCGCGCGGGCCAGCGTCTGCGACGCAGTCTCATGGAACGTTGCGCGATACAGCCTGGCAAACTCGCCCATGTGATGGAAGCCGTTGGCGCGGGCGCACGACGTCACGGTGATCGCGTCGGACCCTTTGACGAGTTGTGCGCGCGCCGACCAAAGCTGCTTGAGGCGCAAATAGCGATGCAGGCTCATGCCGCGAACGCTCGCCACCGCCGTGCCCAGCGTCCTGACCGACACGCCGCATTGTTCGGCGAGCTCGGCGCTGTAGATCGCCGAGGCGGCGTGGAATCCGACATACTCGTCGATCATGCGAACAAGGTGGCAGTAGTTCCGGCTTGCAAGCCGGTTCGTCCATTCCGGCGTCCTGCTGCGGCGGAACATCTCGTCGATGGCGAGCAGCAGGTCTTCCTGGATGGCGAGCGCCGCGCTCGGGCTTTGCAACAGATCCGGTCTGGCGGAAGCGGTCTGCAGAATGCCGGTTGTGATCGATCTGACCGTCGCCAGGGTGTCGGCATCCGGTGTGAACGGGCATAGCTCGTCCGGCGTATCGAACCATTCGCGGTCGCGCAGCCCGGCTCCCAGGATGATGATGGCGTGCAGCGACCCGTGTGGCTCGACGAACTGGAGATCCACATTGCCGCGCATGCCGACAAAGGCCGGACGGTTCACGGAGAGGCCGTTGACCGATACTTCGTAAGCATCCTTGATCTGGAAGATGACGACGCCGTGCGCTGCGCGGTAGCTGACGTCGACAATGCGGGGAAACGACGTGAGCAGGGCGATCTGGCAGCCCGGCAACTGCACCATCGCGCGCGCCGTATGGAAATTTGCGAGGGTCAGCGGGACGCTGCGCGCGTCCGCCACAAACTCGACCGGCCGGAAGGCGTCGATGTCGGAAAACCGGGCGATTGAAAGCGCCGGTGAAGGCGAAAGGTTCTGAAACAGCATGTCGACGCGACCGGGTCCGAAATTTGAATCCCGTCTTTAAAGTCGAACGGTCTGGTTAACTTCGCATTAACACGTGTGGCCGGGTAGGTGCGATTTCGTGCCGCTACGAGTGGCTGAACCGCGGCCGGCCGGCGACCGGAGAGCAATCGATACCGCGGCGGGTGGTAAATCCATTATAGCTGCTCATGCGGCAGCATCCGGGGAACGCAGGCCGGTATGTGTCGCTTTGATCAAATCGGTCGCATCAGTTGCAGCTTCGGAGGAAAGATGAGTCAGAAGGACGAATTCCACAACCTCGATATCCCGGCCGACGGCCTGTTTCGCGAACTCGCCGCCGGCGTCACGACGCGCATTTTCTCCGGCGAGCACGCCATGCTGTCGGTGGTGACGCTGGCGCCGTATGCGCAGGGCACCCTGCATCACCATCCCGAGGAGCAATGGGGCGTGCTGCTCGAGGGATCGGCGATCCGGGTTCAGGGGGATGAGGAAATTCCGGTCAAGAAGGGCGATTTCTGGCGTACGCCCGGCAATGTGCCGCATACCATGCGGGCTGGACCGGAAGGCGCCCGCGTGCTTGACATCTTCAGCCCGCCGCGGCCCGAGTACAAGAAAGCCGGGTCCGGCTTCGGCACTTAAAGATAAGCCTAGCGAACAAAAACAAATAATCGCAGGCGTTCATGGGAGGAGAGTTCTGGTGAAGATTACAAGACGCAATCTGCTTGCGGCGACCGCCGCGTTGGCGGTGACGCCGGCGCTGGCGCAGGGCGGCAAGAACATGACGCTGGTGGTGCCGTTTCCGCCGGGCGGATCGACCGACGCGCTGGCGCGGCTGTTGCAGTCGCATTTGCAGACCAAGCTCGGCCGGACTGTGCTGGTTGAGAACAAGTCGGGTGCGGCTGGCTCGCTCGGCGCCATTCAGGTCGCCAAGAGCGCACCTGACGGCGCGACGTTCCTGGTGACCTTCGATTCGCACGCGGTCATTCCCTCGATCCTCGAAAAGCCCGGTGTCGATGTCGAGAAGGACCTTGTGCCGGTGTTCCTGGTCGGTACCGCTCCTTACGTCGTCGCCGCGAATGCCGAGCGGCCGTACAAGAACTTCGCCGACGTGGTCGCGGCCTGCAAGGCCAATCCCGGCGCGGTCAAATACGCCTCCGTCGGCATCGGCACGCTCGGCCATCTCGCGATGACGGTGCTCGGCAAGAAGGCCGGCGTCGAGATCACGCACGTGCCCTACCGCGGCGGCGGTCCGGCGATGAACGACGTGCTCGGCGGCCATGTCGACATGATCGTGGGCTCAGCGGCGCTGATCACGGCGCAGCTTGGCACCAACATGCTGCGTCCGATCCTGCAGATGGGGCGCGAGCGGATGCCCGTGCTCAAGGACACCCAGACCGCGATCGAGGCAGGCTTTCCCGATTTCGAGACGCTGGCCTGGTGGGGCATTTTCGCGCCCAAGGACACGCCGGCCGACGTCATCACCGGCATGGCAAAATCGGTGAAGGAGATCCTGAGCGAACCGGCGGTGGCGGCGCAACTGCAGGAGACGCAGCAGATGACGCTCCTACTTGCCGACGGCAAGGAGTTCTCGACCTTCTTCGCCAAGCAGGTGAGCATCTGGGGCCAGGTCGTCCGCGAGAACAACATCAAGGCGTAACGCTGGGGAAAACAATCGTGTTCCGGACGCGGTGCGGCGTCTCTTGACGGTGCACCGCATCCAGGACTTGCGGGCAGCCGCATCATGGACCGCGCATCGCGCATGATTAAGGCCCCACCTAAGTGCGGCCTTAATCATCAAAGCGACGAACGCCTCAGTTGTAGTCTGAATATTTGAACTGCGGCATCGCCTTGAGCTGCTCCTTGGTGCCGCTCATCACCGCGTGGTCGGGCATCCAATCGTTGGTATCGGCGCTACGTGGGGTCGTCGTGGTCGTCGCCGCGCCGGTCGTTGTCTCGCGCGGTGCAGTGGCTGTATCGCGCGTCGTCGTGGTCGCCGTGGAACTGGTGCGGACTGGCTCCTCCATGAATTTGAGCTTGTCCATGGAAACGGCGATGTCGTGCTCGCCCATGCCAAGGAAGCCGCCGACGCCGATGACCACGGCATTGACCTTGCCGTTCTTGTCGAGGATCAGCTCGTTGATGTCACCGAGCTTTTCATTGGCTTCATTATAGACGTCGAGGCCCATGAGCTTGGACGCGCGCCAGTTGCCCTTGAGCATCATCTTTTCCTGCGAGCCGGCGGTGGCGGCGGGGGCGGCGGGCTGAGCCGTCTGCGCGGTCTGCGCATAGGCGGGAGCACTGAAAACGGCGGCGCTCAAGAGAGCCGCGGCTAAAAGCTTCTTCATTTTTGTCCTCCTCGGAAGTTGATCGATGCTCCTAGAACAGAACGCATGCGCGAATGTTCCTCTGCGCCCGGAGCGAAGTTGCGCCTCAAGGATGCGGCGCAGCGATCGGCGGCCGAAAGACCGCCTCACATCAAGGCAAGTGTTGCGGGGGATTTGGTGCCTCGACTGGAAACATGTTCTCGCTGTCTGCGTTGAACTGACGGCTCATACCCTGGCACCGCCGGCGGGTGCCATTTTTGCGCCCCGTCGCACCGGTGCATTCGGCTTTCTCGGATGGCGTCACCCGCCGGCCACATGCGTTTGGCCGAATCAGTCGTATCTTGAAGTGGTATGGCCGCAAACAAGGTAACGGCGGTACACAGGGCCCAACAGCCGCAACTGGGGCCGTCGGCGACGGCTCCTTTTTGGCTTCCGGTTCGATCCCCGGCATCTTCCGACTGCCCGGGTTTTTCGCGGCTCAAAGCAGCGGTTTCGAAGGGCTGGCGATGCCAGGCCTGCTTTGCTATGAAGCGTGCCAGCCACCTGCCATCCAGCAGGTCCGCGGTCCCGTAGCTCAGCCGGATAGAGCGACGGTTTCCTAAACCGTAGGTCGGAAGTTCGAGTCTTCCCGGGATCGCCAGTTCTGCAATCGCGGCTTATGCACCTTTGTCCAGCAGCGCCTTGAAATCGGCGCGTGCGCGCTGCGCCTCGCGCTTCGCAGTCTCGGACGCCTCGCCGAACCCGAAATAGCCGTGGATCAGGCCGAGACCGTCATAATAACTGGTCGGAACGCCGGCGGCTTTTAGCGCGTCGGCATAGGCCTTGCCCTCGTCGCGGAGCGGATCGAACCAGGCGGTGCAGACGATCGCAGGCGCCACGCCGGCGAGGTTTTGGGTGCGCAGCGGCGAGACGCGCCAGTCGGCGCCATGCGTTGGGTCGGCAAGGTAATGGCCGCAAAACCATTCCATGGTGGCGCGGGTGAGGAAATAACCATCCGCGTTCTCGCTGCGCGACGGGAAGCGGGCGTTCTCTTTTGCGTCGGCGAAATTTCCGACCACGTCGGTGACGGGATAGACCAGCAATTGTGCGGCCAGCCTGATGTCGGCATCGCGGCAGGCGATCGCGGTGGTGGCCGCCAGATTGCCGCCGGCGCTGTCACCGGCGACACCGACGCGCGCCGCATCGCCACCGAATTCGGCGATCCGGGAGAAGACGTCCCTGGTGGCGGCGAAGGCATCCTCGAACGCGCCGGGGAAACGCACCTCGGGCGGACGGCGATAATCGATGGAGACGACGACCGCGCCGGTCTCGATCGCGAGCCAGCGCGCCTGCCGGTCATGGGTCTCGATGTCGCCGGCGACCCAGCCGCCACCGTGGAAGAACACCACCGTCGGCGACTTGTCGCTCGAGTTCCGGTAGGCCCGCGCGCCGAGGAATCCCGCCGCGCCCTTCACCTTGATATCCTCCGTGCTCGCAACTGGCGGCGGTGGCACGGCGGCGCGCGAGGCAGCCAGGGCGCGCAGGTCATCGCGGCAGGTCTGCGGCGTCATCGTCACGGGATCGCGCAGCGGCAGCAGAGGAATGATCTGGGCAACGACAGGATCGAGCGGCGGGATCATGCGGGGCCTCGCGTGGAACAGGCGGCAGCATAGGTTACCGGGGGCGGCTGCCGCAATCGCGGCGTTTTGCGGTATAACGGGCCGTTTCCTTCAACTGATAATGATTTCTTCAAGAGAGATGCGCGGCGCGCGTTGATAGAATGGCGTGCCGTTTACTTTTGGTTATCCCTAAATGGGCGCGCGCGCGGAACGGCCGGGCGCGCCGCTCATTACTCCCTTCAGAGGGAGTGGTGCGATGGATCAAATTGCCGGAATGGATCGGGCGCTGGACGAAATGCTGGTGCAGCTCGGCGGGATGGTGCTGAGGCTGTCCAGCCCGGAGGTGACGCGGACTCCCGAAGAGCGGCACGCGCTGGCGTGCTCGGTCAACCAATATTCGCGCTGCGCGGCGCGCTCGGCCGACCCGCGCGTGCACCAGCTCAAGTCCGAGCTCGAAGAAACCATCAAGCCGCACTTGCGGCTGGTCGCCAGCCGGTAAGGCAGGCCGCCTGATCGCATCTGCGATGCGTTGATCCGAAACGGCAACGGCCGGGCAAGGGCCCGGCCGCAGCAGTGTGTAAACAGCCTAAAAGCATGATGAAATTAGGTTTGATTGCGACCACGAAGAAGGTGCGCTCCCTCTCCCGCTTGCGGGTGGGGGTGTCTCCGGAGGCGACACTGCCCGAGCGGAGAGAGCCCCACCCGGCGCTTCGCGCCAACCTCCCCGCAAGCGGGAGAGGTGAAGCGCGTCTGTGGCCAAATTGATCTAACCAAAAATCATCACGCTCAGAGCGTCTTGAGGTATTCGATCAGCGCCTTTCGATCGCCCGCCGACAGCGCCGGTCCGATGACGCCCTTGATTTCTCTGTCCTTGCTGTACTCCTTCCTGAATTCGTGGCCCCGGTTCGAATTGCCGCGAATCGAGGTGTCGAATTCGAATCCGTTGGGAATCGGGTCCGTCTTGTACCCGATCTTCACGGCGTCGTATTCGCGGCTGCCGAGATAGAATTTGGCAGGCCGTTTCTCCGGGTCGCCCAGCAAGTCTTCGATGGTCGGCACCGAGCCGTTATGCAGATAGGGCGGCGTTGCCCAGATGCCGTTCAGCGGGCGGACCTTGTAGGCGAGTTCACCCCGCAGCTCGTTCGGCATGTAGCCGTCGATTCGTTTCCGCTCCGCCGCGCTCACCGGCGGCTTCTGCTGATCGAAGATGGAGTTGACGGTCTTCTCGACGAGTTCGCCGAGTGCGAACGCAAAGCTGGAGCTCTTGAGGCCGAGATGCTCGGGTACCGCGACCGTGCGGGCGAGCATGTCCGCCGCCTGCGCGGGATCAGTGCCGATATGCGAGATCGGAACGTTCTCGACCTTGAGGATCGCCTCGCCGGCCTCGTTCTTGGTCCACCAGTCCTTGTTGTTGAAATCATAGAACGCCTCGCTCGTCACCGGCGGCCGGTGGCATTCCTGACAATGGGTCTTGTAGAGCTCCGCGCCCTTCTCGGCCAGCTTCTGATCGATCGGCGGCAGGATGTCACCCGGCCATTTCGGCGACTTCAGGCCGGAGAATCCATCCTTTGCATTGGGCGGATTCTTGCCTTTGATCATCTGCTCCATCTCATCGAGCGACTTCACGTCGACGCTCGATTTGTACAGGCCCTTTGATGGATCGGTCAGATTGAGCTCCGCCGATACGCCGAGCGATTCGCCGGCGTTGCGCACCATCGGCTGCATGATCGAGCCGTTGTACTGCACCCAATCGAACCACGGCGTGTTCCAGATCCGCGGGAAATGCACCGGCGCGGAGGAGCCGGCGTAATTTTCCGGCTTCTTCAAGTCAATGGAAAACACCTGGTTGCCGATCCGGTTGAGCGCGTCGAGCCGTCCGTATCCTTCCAGGATGCTCTGGGAGGCGACGCGTTCTTCCAGGTTCTTGACCTGCTTGTACTGGGCCAGGACCTGGTCGAGCTGGTTCTTCAGCGTCTCGCGGTCGTCGACGGATGAGTCCGGCCCCAGGATGCGCTCGGCAAAGCGGCTGAAGCGACCGGGCCAGATACGCGTCAGCAGCAGCGAGATGCCCATGCCCTGTTTCATCTTGAACAGATCGGTGAGCGCCGGTCCGCCGTCGATGACGACCGCGGTGTCCTTGTAGGTGAGGCTGCCGGTATGGCAGGCCGCGCAGGTCAGCCCGACGCCGGTCATGTCCTGCTTGTTGCGCGGGTTCCTCCACGGCGCGCCGGTTGGGTCCAGCATCGGGCCGCCCTGCGCGAAGCCGATCGGCAGCGCCTGCTTGCCGGAGATGATGGTATCGGCAATGAAGCCGTAGCGATCAAGATAGGCGGGATCGCTGAACAGGCCGGGCGAGGTGAACAACAGCCACGGGATGGTCGGCTGTTCCAGCGCCATGAACCATTCGTAGGGAAAGCCGAAGGTCCGCGTGCCCTGATCGGCGTGATAGAACCAGCTCAGCTTTTCCTTGGGAATGCCCTGGTCGAGCCACACGGTCTTCTTCGGCGTCGGATGCTCGACGATCCTGACGTGAAGATCCTGCCACAGCTTGGCGACGTCGTCCTTGAAGGCGACGTAACCGATGCCGACGATCGCCAGCACGCCGACAATTTTCGCAATTCTCCAGCCACGCATGGCGTGCCCCTTCCCCAAAGCCGCGCTGCCAGCGCGCAATATTCCTTGAGCGCGCGGGATGCGCTGTGTTTTTCAGTATAGAGTCTCCATCATGCAGAAAAGTGACGGACAGATCACATGACGGCAGAGGCGGCAGAACACTTGCGGATCGAGATCAGTCCTGGTGACGCCGTTTCCGCGCTATTGATTCGGCCGCCGCAGGCGCGCGCGTGTTACGTGTTTGCGCACGGCGCCGGCGCGGGCATGACCCACAAATCCATGGCGACGGTTGCCACAGGCCTTGGCGAGCGCGGCATTGCGTCGCTGCGCTATCAGTTTTCATACATGGAGAAAGGCAGCAAGCGGCCGGATGCGCCCAAGCTCGCGCACGCCGCCGTTCGGGCGGCGGTGGCGGAAGCGGCGCGATGTTGTCCGTCGTTGCCGCTCGTCGCGGGCGGCAGATCGTTCGGCGGCCGGATGACGTCGCAGGCGCAAGCGCTGGCACCATTGTCTGGCGTTCGCGGGTTAGCGTTTCTCGGCTTTCCGCTGCACCCGGCCGGAGCGCCGTCCAGCGAGCGAGCCAAGCATCTCGCCGATGTCGAAGTCCCGATGCTGTTCCTGCAGGGCACGCGCGATGCGCTGGCGGAATTGAACCTGCTCGAACCCGTCGTCAAGAGCTTGGGATCGCGCGCGACGCTGCATTTGCTTGAGGGTGCCGATCACTCCTTTCACGTGCTGAAGAGCTCTGGGCGGAATGATCGCGCGGTGCTTGACGAAGCATTGGATGCGTTTGCAGCGTGGATTGAAGACGTCGTGCGTTAATCTCTCCGATGTCGTCCCTGCGAACGCAGGGACCCATAACCACGACTGTGCATTGTTGAAAAAAGCTGTCTCCCCTTCGTGACCTTTTCACAGGCCGCGGCGTATGGGTCCCGGCTCAGGGCCGGGGCGATGGCGAGAGAGTTGCGCTTCGCGTCATCCTAGCTACGATGGCGCCATGACAAAAATCCTCATCGTCAATCCGAACACAACCGCCGCAATGACCGAAACGATCGGCGCTGCCGCGCGCGCCGTCGCGGCAGCCGACACCGACATCGTCGCCGTCACCTCGGCGATGGGCCCGGTCTCGATCGAAGGCTATTACGACGAAGTGTTCGCCGTGCCCGGCCTGATCCAGGCGCTGATGAATGTGCCCGATGTCGATGCGGCGATCATCGCCTGCTTCGACGATACCGGCCTCGATGCCGCGCGAACCGCCGCGCCGTTTCCGGTGGTCGGTATTTGCGAGGCGGCGCTGGTGACGGCCGGCCAGATCGCAAAGCGCATCGCCGTCGTCACCACGCTGCCGCGCTCGATTGTGCCGCTGGAAGAGCTGGTGCGCCGCTATGGCTATGCGGAGCGGGCGCAGGTCACCGCCTGCGACGTCGCGGTGCTCGATCTCGAGAAGCCCGGCTCGGGAGCAGAGGCAAAACTGGAGGCCGAAATTGCCCGCGCGCTCGACAAGGGCGCCGAGGCGATCGTGCTCGGCTGTGCGGGCATGGCCGAGCTGGCGCAAAACCTGTCGCGAAAATTCGGCGTGCCGGTAGTCGACGGCGTAGCGGCCGCGGTCAAGCAGGCCGAGGCGCTGGCCGGATTGAAGCTCACCACATCCCGGCGCGGCTCCTATGCCTCGCCGAGCGTGAAGAACTACACCGGCTTGCTGGAGCGGTTCGCGCCGAAAACCTCAGGCTGATTGCGGCGCGCCGTAGATCTTGTCGCGCAGCCGGCGCATGCCGGCGAGCCAGCGGTCGCGGTTGGAGGCCTTGCGCAGCATGTATTCGGCGACCTGCGGGTGCGACAAAATGAGGAAGCGTTCTTCCGCCATCGCCTCGATCACCATCCGCGCCACTTCCGGTGGCTGCAGCACGCCGTCGACCCTTGCCGCGCTCGGGCCTGGTGTCGTCATGCCGGTCTGCACCGATTGCGGGCACAGCACAGAGACGCGGATGCCGCGGTCGCCATATTGAATGGCGAGATGCTCGGCAAGCGCGACGGCGGCGTTCTTGGTGACGCCGTAGGGCATCGAGTTCAGCGAGGCCAGCAAGCCCGCGGCGGAAGCGGTATTGAGCAGATAGCCCGAACCACGCGCGAGCATGCCCGGCACCAACGCGCGCGCCGCAAACACGTGGCTCATGACGTGGACGCGCCAGCTCACGTCCCAGTCGGCGTCGGAGGCGGTCTCCTGACCCTTGCGCGAAAGGCCAGCATTGGAAAAGAACACGTCCACCGGACCATACTTGTCCTCGGCCGCGGCGATCAGCGCCTTGATGTCTTCCTCCAGTCCGACGTCCGCCGTGATCGGCAGCCCGTCGATGTCGCCGGCGACCTTGGCGAGCTTCTCGCGCGAGGTCTTCAGATCGGCGAGAACGACGCCGCGCGCGCCGGCTTCCGCATAGGCGCGCGCCACCGCCTCGCCGATGCCGCTCGCGGCTCCCGTGACGACGCAGACCTTGCCTTTGACATGCATGGTGCGGTTTCCTCTTCTTGATTCGACTCCTCCGTCGTTGCGAGGAGCGCAAGCGACGAAGCAATCCATCTCTCAGCTTGCGGCGCGATGGATTGCTTCGCTGCGCTCGCAATGACGGTTCGGATGTCTTGCCTAACCTGCATAGAGCCCCTTGTCGCGCGCCTGGCGGATGGCGAGTGCGGCCATCATGTCGAGCATCGGTGTCGAAAGTCCGGCGGCGCGCGCAAACGCGGCGGGCGCGCGGACCAATACGTCGATCTCCATGGCGCGACCGAGTTCGTAATCCTGTAGGATCGACGGCTTGTGATCCGGCGCGGGGCCCGAGCGCGTCACCCGCTTGACTTGCGGAAAGCAGCTTTGTGCGACGCTGTTGGCTTCATCCAGCAGGCGCGGGACGATGTCGGCGAGGTCCGGATCATCGCGGACGGCGCGCGCGGTCTGTCCGGTCAAAAGGCACAGCACCGACATCGACATGTTGGTCAGGAGTTTTGACCAGATCGTCTCCCTGATCTGCGCGACCTCGGGCGAATCGATCGAAGCTTCGTTCAACGCGGCGCGCAGCTTTGCGACCCGCTCGCTGGCGCGATCGTCGCATTCGCCGATCAGGAGCCGATTGCGTTCGGGCGACAGGTTCGCCACCACCCCCGGCGCAACGACTTCGTTGGACGAAAACACCACGCCGCCGACAATCCGTTGTTTCGGGATCGCCGTGCGCAAGCGTCCGCCAAGATCGAGAAAGGCCAGGTCCGGCACGGGCGGATGGCTTGGCGAAAGCCCGATATCGTACCACCAGGGAATGCCGTTCTGCGCGAACACCACGGCGGTATCATCGCCGAGCAGCGGCAGCAAGCCGGCGGCGAGGCTGGAGAGGCTTGTCGCCTTCAGCGTGCAGATGACGGCGTCCTGCCGGCCGAGCGTCGTCGGATCGCTCGATGCATTCACCTTCGCCTTGAACTCGCCATCTCCGACACGCAGCGTCAGCCCATTCGCTTTCACGGCATCCAGATGCGCGCCTCGCATCACGCAGGAGACGTCGTGTCCTGCCTGCGCGAGCCGCACCGCAAAATGGCTGCCGACGGCGCCCGCACCGAAAACGCAAATCCGCATGGATGGAAATCCTGCTGGGGAAGGGGGACGTAGCTCTTGCTAGTTTTCACAAGCCTTGTTCATGCGCAACCGGCCGGTTCGTCATGGCGGTTTGCGCAAGATGGCGCGCTGCAGCGCCAGCGGGAACCTTCCTGTTCCATTAGCATTCATTATGCACCTTCAGTGTCAGTGACGTAGCGATGGTGGGGCGTGCCATGTCAAAACTCGGGTTGGGAATTGCCGTTGTTGTTCTCGCCACCGCGCTGTCGGCGGCCGGTTATGCCGTCGCGAAGGGTGGCGGCGGCCATGGCGGTGGCCACGGAGGTGGACATGGCGGCGGTCATGGAGGTGGACACGGCGGCGGCCATCGTGGCGGAGGTCATGGTCACCATTTCGGTGGCCGGCATCATGGCGGCGGTCATTTTCACGGCAGAGCGGCGCATTTCCGCTCCTTCTCCGCTCCTCGAATGAACCGTGCTATGGCCGGCGGCCGCGCGAATGCGCGTGCGTTTGCCCGCAGCTCGGCTGTCCTGCGTAGTCCCGCCGCCCGCGCCAGCCTGACCGCGGGCGCCGCGCTGGCAGGCTGGCAATACGGCCGGCCCCGCGGCGGCGGCTGGTGGCAGCACGGCAATGGCGGATATGGCTGGGTCGGGCCGCTGTTCTGGCCTTTCGCCTATAATGACCTCTACGACTACACGCTGTGGGGACCGGGTGTCGGCGCGCCGTTCTGGTACTATGGCTATGACGACATCTATGCCGGCGTGTTCGGCCCTTACGATTATGAGGGCCTATCGGGCTACCTGCCGCCGCGCGGGTCTCCGGATGATGGCCGGCTGGCGCAATTCTGCGGTGACGATAGCCGCGAAATCGCCGGCCTGCCGATCGATCTCATCGCGCGAGTGATCGAGCCGACCGAGGCGCAACGCACAGCGCTTGACGATCTCGCCAATGCGTCGGTGACATCGGCGCAGAAGATCAAGGCGGCGTGCCCGACAGCGATTGCGCTTACGGCATCTGGCCGGCTCGCCGCGATGCAGCAGCGTATCGAGGCCATGCTCGCAGGCGTCGCGACCGTGCAGCCGGCGCTGGAGAAGTTTTACGGTCTTCTGAATGACGAGCAGAAGGCGCGGCTGAATGCGGTCGCTGAGGAACAGGAAAGGAAAGCCGAGCGGCGCGGCAGAAGATCGTTGGCGCGGGCCTGCGACATCACGCAACCATCGGGCTTGAGATGGCCGACCGAGGAAATCGAGGCGCGGCTGCGCCCGACCGACGTGCAACGCACGGCCCTTACCGCCCTGCAGAATGCAAACACCAAGGCCAGCGAGATGCTGAACGCATCGTGCCGGCCCGAGGAAGCGGCCACGCCATCGGCGCGGCTCGCGGCGGCCGGCAAGCGGCTTGATGTCATGCTGCAGGCGGTCAAGCAGGTGCGCACCGCGCTCGATGACTTCTATGCGACCCTGAACGACGAGCAGAAGGCCCAGTTCGAGGCGATCGGCCCGCGGCGGACTTCCTTTGCCGACAGGTCCGATATGATGCGGCGGTACGGCCGACGGTAATTCAGCGGCCGTGACAGCGGCCGTGATCCCGGCCTATTGTTCGGCATAACAAGATGCCGAACAAAGGGGCTTCGAATGACTGCCAATCCGGTCTTGTGGAATCTCGATGCGCGCGGTGTCGCCACCGTCACGCTCAATCGCCCGGAGGTGAACAACGCCTATGACGGCGGACTGATCGGCGGCGTGCTCGCGGCGATGGACGATCTCGGCAACAAGCAAAACCTTCGCGTCGTCGTGCTCAAAGGCAACGGCAAGCATTTCCAGGCCGGCGCCGACCTGAAATGGATCAATGGCGTGCGGCCGAAATCGGTGGAAGAGAACGAAAAGGTATCGCGCGCGACGTTCGAGGCCGTGCAGCGGTTGAACACGCTGCCGATCCCGACGGTGGCGCTGGTGCAGGGCGGCTGCTTTGGCGGCGGCACCGGCGTGATCTCGGCCTGCGACGTCGTGATCGCCGCTGACAATGCGATGTTCTCGATTACCGAAGTTCGCTGGGGCCTGACGGCGGCGATCATCATTCCGCAGCTCTGCGACGCCATCGGCGTCCGCCAGGTGCGCCGCTACGCGCTGACCGGCGAACGGTTCGGCGCGGAGGAAGCGCGGCGCATCGGCCTGGTTCACGAGGTGGTGCCGCTGGCCGAACTGGAGGCGGCCGGCGCGAAGGTCGTCGAGCAACTGCTTGCCAACGGTCCCGAAGCGCTGGCCGAAACCAAGCGGCTTGCAATGGAGAGTTCTTTCGGGGGCATGGCCGTCGACGACGCGGCTTACGCGCGGCTGGTGAAAATGCACTCGGCGCGGCGGCAGACGAAAGAGGCCTCGGAGGGGCTGGCGTCGTTTGCAGAGAAGCGGGCGGCGAACTGGGGAGCGGCGTAAGTGTCCTCCAAACGCATCGCGATCGCCGGCTTGGGCGAGATCGGACGAACCGTGGCGCGCAAGCTGGCGCAGGGGTTGCCGGGCCTGTCGCTGGCGGCGATCGCGACCAGGGATCGCGAGAAGGCAACAGCGTGGCTCGATCGCGAGGGCATCTCGTGCCCGCTGGTTTCGCTCGATGAGCTGCCCGGCCATGCCGATCTCGTCGTTGAATGCGCGCCGGCTGTGATCCTCGACCAGATCTGCCGGCCGATGCTCGCCGCCGGCAAGCAGGTGATGGTGCTGAGCGCCAGCGCGCTTCTGCCGCGCGCTGATCTCGTCGATCTGGCGCGGGCCCATGGCGGCCAGATCATCGTGCCAACCGGCGCGCTGATCGGCTTCGATGCGGTTTCGGCGGCTGCCGAAGGCGCCATCCATTCGGTGCAAATGGTGACGCGCAAGCCACCCCGCGGCCTCGCCGGCGCGCCCTACCTGGTCGAGAACGGGATTTCCGTCGAGGGACTGACATCGGCGCTATGTGTCTTCAGAGGCTCGGCGCGCGAGGCCGCTGCCGCCTTTCCGGCCAACGTCAATGTCGTGGCGGCGTTATCGCTCGCCGGCATTGGACCCGACCGCACGACGATCGAGATCTGGGCCGATCCGGCGATGACGCGGAACTGTCACCAGATCAGGGTCGAAGCCGATTCCGCTTCGTTCACCATGTCGATCGAGAATGTTCCGTCGGAAAATCCACGGACCGGCCGCATCACCGCGCTGTCGGTGATCGCGGCGTTGCGCAAGCAGACCTCGCCGCTGCAGGTCGGAACTTGAGCCGCCTCGCGCGGCGCGCTAGCTAGGAAACCGTGACGGAGGCATCAGCCTCCCGCCATCGATCGGGAAGTTGCGCGTGCCTGCTAAAACCATCATCGAACCCGCCCGCCAGATTCCGCTCTACGGCGAGTACGAGGTCGCCGTGCTCGGCGGCGGGCCCGCCGGCATTGCCGCGGCTGTTGCCGCTGCGCGCGCCGGACGCCGCACGCTGTTGATCGAGCGCTACGGCTTTCTCGGCGGCATGGGGACGGCTGCGGGTGTCACGAATTTTTGCGGGCTGCATGCGAACGTTTATGGCGGGATGCATCGGGTGGTGCAGGGCATCGCGTCCGATCTGCTCGCGCGGATCGACCGGCTCGACGGGCTGAATGCGCCGCATCTGATCCTCGGCAAGATTTTAGCGCAGGCCTATGACACCGCGGCCTACAAGATCGCGGCGGACGATCTGCTGGCCGCGCACAAGGTCGATATCCTCTTTCACGCGCTGGGCGCCGGCGTCGTGATGGATGACGAGCGGCGCGTCGATGCGCTGATGGTGGAGACCAAGGCGGGGCGTCGCGCGGTACGCGCCGGCATCTTCATCGATTGCTCCGGCGATGGCGACCTTGCGGCCTGGGCGGGCTCGCCGTTTGAGGTCGGCGACAATTCCGGGGGCATGATGTACCCGTCGATGATGTTCCGCCTCAACGGGATCGATCCCGACAAGGCGGGCGAGGCCTGGCGGACGATTCCAGCGCTGATGGAAAAGGCGGAAGCTGCGGGCACGCATCGTTTTCCGCGCAAGACCGCGATCGTGCGGCCGCAGCGGTCCGCCATCGAATGGCGGGTCAATTTCACCCAGCTTGCGCGCGAGGACGGCAGCGCGGTCAGCGGGATCGAGCCTGACCAGATGACGCGGGGCGAAATCGAAGGGCGGCGGCAGGCGCTCCAGGCGTTCGAATTCCTGCGCACCGTGTCCGGCTTCGAAAAATCCTACATCGTCGACCTGCCGCCGCAGCTCGGCATTCGCGAGACGCGCCGCGTGATCGGCGGCTACATGCTGTCGGGTGAGGATGTGCTCGGCTGCGCCTCGTTCGAGGATTCGATCGGTGTCAATGGCTGGCCGATGGAGCAGCACGTCGCGGGCGACGTCGTCTTCAAGTTCCCGCCGATCCCGGAATCACGCGGCTTCAACGAATTGCCGTATCGTATGCTGGTGCCGGACGGCATCGACAATCTGCTGATGGCCGGGCGCTGCGCCTCCATGACCCATGAGGGCCAGTCGGCAGCAAGGGTCTCCGGCGCCTGCTTTGCGATGGGCGAGGCGGCGGGCCTCGCCGCGTCAATGGCGCTGTCAGGAAATACGATTCCGCGCGACATTGCGGTTGAAAAACTGCAACAGATGCTGAAACAACAGGGCGCGTTCATCGGGCGGGATCAGACCGTGCCCGAGGGCCTGTAAGAGAGTTGCGGAGGAAACCGGATGAGGAAATTTGCGCGGCTTGCACTGGCGGGTCTGTTGGCGATGGCGGCGGGCGGGATCGCGCGGGCCGATGATATGCTGAAGGCCAAGATCGGCGTGCTCAGGCTGTCGTCCTCGGCGCCGGTGTTCATCGCGCAGGACAAGGGCTATTTCCGCGAGGCCGGGCTCGACGTCGAACTGAAATTCTTCGACGCGGCGCAGCCGATCGCGGTGGCGACCACCTCCGGCGACGTCGATTTCGGCATCACCGCATTCACCGCTGGGCTCTACAATCTCGCCGGCAAGGGCACGCTGAAGGTGATCGGAGGCATGAGCCGCGAGAAGGCTGGCTATCCGCTGATCGGCTATTTCGCCAGCAACAACGCCTATGCGGCCGGGCTGAAGACGCCGAAGGACCTCGCCGGCAAGCGTATCGCGGTGACGCAGGTCGGCTCCAGCTTTCATTATTCGCTGGGGCTGCTCGCCGACAAATATGGCTTCAAGCTTGCCGACGTAAAAGTGATGCCGCTGCAGTCGCTGTCCAATGCCGCAGCGGCGCTGAAGGGCGAAACCGTCGATGCCGCGCTGCTGCCGATCTCGACGGCGCGGGCGCTGGTGGATTCCGGCGGCGCGAAATTCCTCGGCTGGGTCGGCAACGAGACACCCTGGCAATTGGGCGCGGTGTTCGCTTCGCCGAAGACGCTGACGAACAAGCTGCTGGTGACAAAGCTTCTTACCGTGCTGACGCGCGCCGACCGCGAGTATTACGACGTGATCCTGGCCTCGGTGAAGGACGGCAAGGCCGACATCAACGACAAGACCAGGCCGCTGCTCGAGATCATCGCGAAATACACTAACCTGCCGGTGGAGCAGGTGGTCGGCAATTGCGCCTATATCGATCCGGACGGCAAGCTCGACGTGAAGAATGTCGATAACCAGATCACGTGGCTGCAGGAGCAGGGCTTTGTCGACAAGGGATTTGACGCGGATGCGATCATCGCCAAGGAATATGTGAAGGCGGATTGATGCTGCGCTGTTCGTCATGGCCGGGCTTGTCCCGGCCATCCACGTCTTTGCTGCCGCGGAACAGTCAAGACGTGGATGCCCGGGACAAGCCCGGGCATGACGAGCCGGAACAAGCCTTTGGAGTGGGTAAGAGTGCCACATGGACCTGATCGCCCACCAAATCAGCCATCGCTTCGGCGCGCTCGACGTGCTCGACCGCGTGTCGTTCACCGTCGCTGCCGGCGAGGTCGTCGCGATCGTGGGACCCTCCGGCTGCGGCAAGAGCACGCTGCTGTCGATCCTCGGCGGGCTGCTGCGGCCGAGTGATGGCGCTGCCGAGCTGCGCGGCGCGCCGCCGGCCGACAGCCTCAATCCGCTGACCTTTGTGTTTCAGGATTTTGCGCTGCTGCCGTGGTGTACGGTGGAAGAAAATATCGAATTCCCGCTGGTTCATGCCGCGCTTGATGCCGCCGCGCGCCGGGCCGTCGTCGATGAGGCGTTGCGGCGCACCGGCCTGTCGGATTTTCGCGGCGCCTATCCCAAACAATTGTCCGGCGGCATGCGCCAGCGCGTCGGCATCGCGCGGGCGCTGGCGGTGCGGCCGGCGATCCTGCTGATGGACGAGCCGCTGTCGGCGCTGGACTCGCAGACGCGCGAACTGCTGATGGAGGATTTCATCCGACTGCTCGCCGACGGCACGATGGGTGCGGTCTATATCACGCATAATCTGGAGGAGGCGGTACGGCTCGCCGACCGTGTGGTGGTGCTGTCGCGCCGGCCGGGGCGTATCCGCGAGATCGTGACGATTCGGATGACGCGCGCCGAGCGCGGCGGCATCGATGCGCGCGGCAAGCTGCTCAGCCTGCAGAACCAGTTGTGGTCGCTGATCCGTGACGAGGCAATCGACGCCGAGCGCGAGGTGCAGCATGCTTGAGCGCGCGCCGCAGGAAACGCAACGGGATGAGAGTACGCCGCGGCCGGTTGCGTTCCGCGGCGCAGGCTTTATGCCGGGTGGCGGGCGTGCGTCGGGGTGGATCGCGCTGGCGCTCGTCCTTGCGCTGTGGCAGCTCGCCGGCAGCGCCGGCTGGGTCAATCCGCTGTTCCTGCCGGCGCCATCGGCGATTGCGGTAGCGATGTACAAGCTCGCCGTGTCAGGGGCGCTCTGGCAGCACGTTGCGGCGTCGATCGTTCGCATTGGCTCCGGCTGGCTGATCGGGACTTTGTTAGGGGTGATCGTCGGCTTGGGCATTGGACTGTCGACGCTGGTACGCGGCGTCGGCATGACCTTCATCTCGGCGCTGTTCCCGATTCCGAAAATCGCGCTTTTGCCGCTGCTGATCCTCTGGCTCGGGATCGGCGAGGAGCCGAAGATCGCGACCATTGCGTTAGGGGTGTTCTTCTCCACCGCGATCTCGGTCTATAGCGGCGTCGATGCGGTGCCGCGCAACCTGATCCGGATGGCGCAGAGTTTTAATGTGCCGTTCCACGCCATCGTTGCCAGAGTGATCTGGCCGGGCGCACTGCCCTCGATCCTCGCAGGTTTTCGCATTACGGCGTCGGTGGCGCTATTGCTGGTGGTGAGCGCGGAAATGATCGGCGCCCAGTTCGGCATCGGCGCTTTCGTGCTGCAGGCCGGCAA
This sequence comes from Bradyrhizobium archetypum, assembly GCF_013114835.1. Taxonomy (GTDB): domain Bacteria; phylum Pseudomonadota; class Alphaproteobacteria; order Rhizobiales; family Xanthobacteraceae; genus Bradyrhizobium; species Bradyrhizobium archetypum. The sequence continues at coordinate 206,429 of NZ_JAAVLW010000003.1, forward strand.
TCTGATGCAGACCGATCAACTGCTGGCCGGCGTCGTGATCCTGTCGCTGTTCGGACTGGCAGTGGGCAAGGCGATCAACGTGCTGGAGGCACGATTGCTGCACTGGCGATGAGGCGCCGACGCTGCCGTCATTCCGGGATGGCCCGACCAAACCCGGAATCTCGAGATTCTCAGGTGCGCAATTGCGCACCATAGTTCGGCTCTGGGAGCCGCCCCGGAATGACGCTTATCCCTCACGCGTTGCCGCGATCCTCGCGGAACAAATCGAGCTTCTGCTGCACCGGGCGGTCGGAGAAGGAGAACAGCACCGCATCGGTGTCCGCCTCGTGCGTGACCCAGTGCCAGCTTGGCACCACGAACAGGTCGCGCGCGCCCCACTCGAAGGTCTGGTCGCCGATCCTGGTGCGGCCCTTGCCCTCAATCGCCACGAACACGGTGGCGTCGGTCGAGCGGTAGCGCGCGGTCTTGAAGCTCTTCGGCAATAGCTGAATGAAAGTGCCGATCGTCGGCATCGCGAAATCGCCGGTCTCGGGATTGGAGAATTTCAGCTTCAGCCCGTGGCAGGCGTCCCATTCGTCGCGCATCTTGGCGCGCTCCAGCGCCTCGCGCGTATGGCTGTAGGGATAGTTGAAGATCGGCGACGTCCTGGATTTGCGCCTCTCGTCGACCGGCAGCAGGTTGTGGCCGTAGCGCGCAAAGCTGTCGCCGGCGGGCTTACTGATCTTCTGCTGGTCCTCGTTCGCACCTTCGGCGAAGGAAGCGTCGAAGAACTGCACCATCGGAATGTCGAGCCCGTCGAGCCAGAACATCGGCTCGTTGGTTTCGTTGGAATGATCATGCCAGGTCATCGACGGCGTGATGATGAAATCGCCGGGTTCCATCGCGGTGCGTTCGCCGTCGACGGTGGTATGGGCGCCCTTGCCCTCGAGCACGAAGCGCAAAGCCGACTGGCTGTGCCGATGGGCGGGGGCGACGTCGCCCGGCACCACCATCTGCACGCCGGCAAACAGCGAGGTCGTGACCTTCGATTGGCCACGCAAGCCCGGATTCTCCAGTACCAGCACCCGCCGCTCGGCCTCCTTGGCGGTGATCAGCTTGCCGGCTTCGTTCATGTAGTCGCGAATGGAATCGAACTTCCAGAGATGCGGCCGGCAGGCGCTGCGCGGCTCCGGCGTGACGAGATCGCCCAGCACATTCCACAGTGCGGATAGATTTTCACTGTCGATCTTCTTGTAGAACGCCTCGCGTTCCGGCGTCTTCTGCACGGCTTCCATGGCAAGCCTCCCGCCATTCTTGTGTCTCTCAGATTGACAGTATACTTACAATATCGGTAGCGTCAATGTGGTAAACCCGAAGGATCAGAACAATCAGGGAGGTTCCGATGAAGCTGCACGGCTATTTCCGCAGCAGCGCGGCATACCGCGTCAGGATCGCGCTCAATCTCAAGGGGCTCACCGCAGAGCACTTGCCGCATCACCTTCGCAAGGGCGAACAGAGCGCGCCGGCCTATCTCGCAATCAACCCGCAGGGGCTGGTGCCGACGCTGGAGGAAGATGCGGGCGCGGTGCTGACCCAATCGCTCGCCATCATCGAATGGCTGGACGAGACCCATAGGAACCCGCCGTTACTGCCACAGGATCCGCTGCGCCGGGCCAAGGTGCGTGCTTTTGCACTCGCGATCGCGTGCGACGTCCATCCGGTGCAGAATCTGAAGGTGTTGGCGCGGCTGCGCCAGCTCGGCGTGCCGGAAGAGAAAGTGGCGGAATGGGCGGCCTGGGCCAATCGCGAGGGGCTCGCCGCCTGCGAGGCCCTGATCAAGCACGAGCAGGGACCGTTCTGTTTCGGCGACAAGCCCACGATGGCCGACCTCTGCCTGGTGCCGCAGATGGCGAATGCGCGGCGCTTCGGCGTCGATGTCGCAAGCTTTTCCCGCCTGCTCGAGGCGGAAGCCGCAGCCAAGGCCATGCAAGCGTTCGCGGACGCCGCACCGGACAGGCAGCCCGATGCCGAGTAAGCCAGCTCCGATCACCATGGATGCGGTCTACACCGCGCCCGGCTATCTGTTCCGCCGGATGCAGCAGATCGCGGTGTCGATCTTCATCGAGGAATGCAGCGCGTTCGATCTCACGCCGGTGCAATATGCGGCGCTGGTGGCGATCCATACCCATCCAGGTATCGATGCGACGCGGCTATCGGCGGTGATTGCCTTCGACCGCTCCACGCTCGGCAACGTGATCGAGCGGCTGGAAAGCAAGACCTTGATCGAGCGCAAGCCCTCGCAAGGGGACAAGCGCGTCAAGCTGCTCTATCTCTCGAAAGCGGGCGCATCCGTGCTGCGCGACATTATGCCTTCAGTGGAGCGCGCGCAGGTGCGGATGTTGCAGCCGCTGAAGCCGACCGACCGCAAGACGCTACTGGCGCTGCTGACGCAGCTCGTCGATCTCAACAACGAAGCCTCGCGCGTGCCGCTGCGCGCGGAGGATGCGCTGGAGCATCTGGGCAAGGCGGGGTGATTGTCATTGCGAGCGCAGCGAAGCAATCCATAGCGCCACAAGCGGAGAGGTGGATTGCTTCGTCGCTTCGCTCCTCGCAATCACGGGCGCAACTACATCCTCATCAACGCCTGCCGGTCGATCTTGCCGGTGCCGGTCTTCGGCAATTCCGCGATGAAGGTGATTTCCCGCGGGTATTTGTACGGCAACAGCTTTGCCTTGACGTAATCCTGCAATGTCTTGGTCGCGCTCTTCGCGTCGAACTCGCCCTTGTTCATCACCACAACCGCTTTCAGCGTCATGCGTCGATCGGGCAGTTCGGCGGCGAACACGGCGCATTCCCTGATATCGGGGTGCTCGGCAAGGCAGAGCTCGACCTCGAGCGGATAGACCCATTGTCCCGATATCTTGACCAGGTCGTCGGCGCGGCCGCGGAAGAAATGAAAACCGTCGGCATCGCGCATGAAGCGGTCGCCGGTGTAGATCCAGCCGCCCTCGCGAATCGTCTCCGCCGACTTCTCCGGTCGGTTCCAGTACAGCGGCGTGTTGGAATCGCCGCGCACCCACAAAATGCCTTCCTCGTTGTCGCCGACCTCGCGGCCGTCCTTGTCCTTCAGCAGGATTTCGTAGCCTGGCACGCGCAGGCCTGCGGCGCCGAGCTTTTTTTGCTCGGGCCGGTTGGAGAGATAGATGTGCAGCACTTCGGTCGAGCCGAGGCCTTCGATGATCTCGAGCCCTGTCAGCTTCTTCCAGCCGTTGAATACTTCCGCCGATAAGACTTCGGCGGCCGATAGCGCCATCCGTAGCGACGAGAAGTCCGTGGCTGAAGCGCCCTCGGCATTGGTCAGCGAGGTATAGAGCGTCGGCAATCCATAGAACACGGTCGGCCGGTATTTTTCGATCGCCTCGAAGATCGTTGCCGGCTTCGGCTGGCCCGGCAGCAGCAGCGTCGCCGCGCCGACCGAGAACGGGAAGGTGATGGCGTTGCCGAAACCGTAGGCGAAGAAGATTTTAGGTACCGAGAAGCAGATGTCATCGGCTGTCAGCTTGAGCACGCTGCGGGCAAACGCCTGCTCGCTATAGGCCATGTCATGCTGCAGATGCACGATGCCCTTCGGGCGTCCGGTCGAGCCGGATGAATACATCCAGAACGCCATGTCGTCGCGCTGTGTGTCGGCTTCCGGCAAATCGGTCGGGAACGCTTGCAGCCATTGCTGCGCAACGAGTGCTTTCGGCACCGCGTGTTCGCCGGCCGCTCCGTTCACAACGATCAGGCTTTTGAGCGGCGTGTCCTTGCAGGCCTCCACGTTGAACCGCGAGGTAAACTCCGCTTCCGCGACCGCTACCGTAGCGCCGGCGTCCGAGAGATAGAACTGCAGCAGGTCCGGCGGCGTCAGTGTGTTGATCAACAGCGGCACGAAACCCGCGCGCACCGCGCCGAAAAAGGCCGCTGGATAAGCCGGCGTATCGTCGAGAAACATGAGGATGCGATCGCCGCGCTTCAGGCCGAGCGACTGAAAGCCGTGGCCCCACTGCGCGGCCTCGGCGCAGAGCTCGGCGTAAGTTCGCGTGCCGCCGGGGCCGGTCAGCGCCAGCCGCTCGCCGCGCCCAGCCGCGAGATTGTCGAATAGGATGCGGCTGGCGTTATAGCTTTCCGGAATCGAAAAGCCGATCTCGCGTGCGCCCGGATTGTCGCGGGGAACCAGATCGGAAATTTGTGACGTCATGCCTGGCTCCCGATTTTTCTTCGCCGCCTCGTAGCGCGCCATGAATTCCGGCGACATCGCACGCAGCCGGCCGTTGGCGATCCGCCCCGACCGGGTGATGTAGCTGTAGGCAAAATCCATCAGGTCGAGCCTCATGTGCTCGGGAAAGCGCTCGTACCAGTCGGCGCTGGTGCGCGCTGCCGTCACCAGCTTCTGCACGATCGGCTTGCGTTCGGCCTGATAGCGGGCGAGGCCCGCCGGAATTTCCGTCTCGGCCTCGAGCGCCTTGGTCAGCGCGATCGCGTCCTCGATTGCGAGCCGCGTGCCCGACCCGATCGAGAAATGCGCTGTATGCAGGGCATCGCCGATCAGCACCATATTGCCGTGCGACCAGTTCTCGTTCCAGATCCAGGGAAAATTGCGCCACACCGACTTGTTCGAGACCAGCGGATGGCCGTCGAGGGTATCAGCAAAAATCTGCTCGCAGATCGCCTGCGACTCTTCGATCGTCTTGTGCTCGAAACCATAGGCCTGCCAGGTCGCCGCATCGCACTCGACCAGGAAGGTGCTCATGGAAGGCGAATAGCGATAATGATGCGCGTTGAACGATCCGCGATCGGTTTTGACAAAAGTCTGCGACAGCGTGGCAAAGCGTTTGCTGGTGCCATACCAGGCGAACTTGTTGGTCGAGTGTGAGACCGAGGCGCCGAACTCCTTCTCAAAGCCGCGGCGCACCAGCGAGTTCAACCCGTCGGCGGCGACGATCAGATCGTATTCCTTGAGTTCGCTAACTGATTGGATCGTGGTGGCGTATCGCGCCACGACACCCGCCGCGCGCACGCGCTGCTGCAGGATCGTCAACAGTTCGAGCCGGCCGATCGAGGAGAAGCCGACGCCGTCGATCTCGACGCTCTGCCCATGCAGGTTGAGCGTGATGTTCTTCCAGCTCTCCATCCGCGGTGTGATGGCGTCGACCGTATCAGGGTCGTCGGCGCGCAAGAATTCCAGCGCCTGCTCGGAGAACACGACGCCAAACCCCCAGGTCGCGCCTTCGGGATTCTGCTCGAACAGGTCGATATTGGCGTCTGGATGACGCCGCTTCCAGAGATAGGCGAAATAGAGGCCGCCGGGGCCTCCGCCGATGACGGCGATACGCACGTCTTCCTCCCAATCGACAGTATACTTACTAATTTGGGACGGAGACTAATCCGCGCCGAAAATTTGCGCTACAGAAAAATGATGACGGCGCGCGACCCGGCCCCGGTCAGGGCCGGTGCCCCATGGTGCTGCGCCAGTTCTGTCCGCGAACGATTGTCCGCTCTGCGGCAGCCCCGGCCCGACCCAAGCCCGCGGCGAAACGCGCCAGGGTTCAGGTGCAGCGCCGAACCTTCGCGCCGTTCACCCACACGGTCCTGCAAACCACGGCGGGTTTGCGAACGACGACCGCGCCCCGCGCTCCGGCGCAGCCGGCGCGATAGACGCCCTTGGCGCATACAGCGGCGTTGGCATCGGCCGACTCAAGGGTCATGGTGGCACCGACGACGAAGAGGGCGGATGCAATGATCAGCAAGTAACGCATGTCGGTCTCCCGGACAGGTACTGGTTGATGTTCTGGTCCTGAAAGCTTCCTGTTTCTAAGGTCTTCTTCGGAAAGTTCTGCGGATGCTGTCGCGTCGGCTTTTGCGTGCCGATCTCGTTTCGGTTGCCGGCCGGTCGTCGAGGTGAGTATCCGCGTATCGGGCTGGCCAGCCTTCTTGCTTCCCAATCGCGGACCCGTTGTAGTCAAGCGCCGATTCATCGCCGCAAGCAAAACCCAAGGGAAAATCCATGGCGCAGGTCAGAGCCAAATGGCTGGCGTTCTATGCCGAACATGTCGAGCCGGTCTCCAAGGAAATATTCTCTCACGTCGAGAAGATGATCATCGGGACGTTGATCATATCCGCCGGCGCCCATGTCTCGAGCACCGAGCCGGCGATCGTTCTCTTCGGCTATCTGCGGCACGGTCTCGTCGGCCGCGGTGTCATGCTGTTCGGCGTGATCCTCCTGCTGCTGAACTTCCTCGACGGCTTATGCAAGCTTGCCAAGCTCAACTGGCATGTCGCGTACCAAGTCCTGATGACGATTATCTATGTCGCGCTCTCGGTTCGCCTCATTCAGCTCATCCTCGCCTTTCGCGGCGGCGAGTGACCGGCGATCCCCGGATCATTCGAGGATCGCCGCGTATGTGATTATCGTGCCGCGAATTGGGACAGCACGTCCTTGCAGGCCGGTGAGAGCTGGGCGGCATTGGTCGCAAGACACTGCACGATCCGGCCGCCACCAGCGGGCACGCCCCCGCAAATCGTGCGCACGTCGGCGCCGCAGGCCGAGCGCAGCACGAACAGTTCTTCACGGGGGCGCATCGGCCGCAGCACGATCGCGGTCGGTGCCGCCGGCGCAGCGGTAGCCGCGGCTCCCGCTGCGGCCGGAGCAGCGGCCGCTGCCGCAGCCTTGGGCTGGCCGGACTTGGCCGGCGCCGGCGTTGCGGCAGCAGGCGCTGCGGATTTCGGTGCTGCGGTCTCGGCCGGCTTGGCGGGTTCGGCGGACTTGGCCGTCTCTGCCGGCTTGCCGGGCGCGGCTGCAGGTACTTCCACCGCGCGCACGGCGCTCTGGCAGCCCGACGAGAGACCCGACATGTTCTTCTGCAGGCATTGCAGCGCCGCCTCGCCGCCCGGCGGCACGCTGGAGCAATGCGCGATGTAATCGGAACGGCACTGCGACTTGATTGCGTCGCGCTGCGCCTGGCTGGGCGCTTGCGCAAGCGCGGGTGCAGCAATTGCGTATGTCGCGGCTGCCAGTAACGGTCCAAGCTTTGTTGCGCGCGTCAACGTGTTGATCATTTGAATAAATCCTTTGTCGTCGGAAGCCGCCGCTTCAACCGAAGTGAAATGTGTCTTTAGAAAAAATCCGGTCGTATCATTTTCGCTTTCCGGTTCCGCTGCAAGCGGATTGTTGCTATTTTCATGGGGTGGCGGAAAGCCGATTTCTGAATAAAGCCTTTTCCAGAACAAACCTATTGGGGCACTACAAATGAAGGCTTCGCGTTCGCCTGCACGTTTGAGACTTTGCGGCACTGCCGCACAAAGAGGCGCGAACATCTGCCGTGCCGGCTTCGCGGTTGCCGCGATGACCATCGTAAGTGGCTGCGAACAAAATACTTTCGTGCCGCCCCCGCCGGCGAAGGTCGAAGTGGCGGTGCCGGTACAACGGCCGTTCACACGTTATCTGGAAGCCACCGGCAATACCGCTGCGATCAAGAATGTCGATCTGGTCGCGCGCGTGCAGGGATTTCTGCAATCGATCAACTATAAGGATGGCGCCTTCGTGAAAGAGGGCACGTCGCTGTTCACGATCGAGCCGGATACCTACAAGCTGAAGCTCGAACAAGCACAGGCCGCCGAATCCGGCGCGCAAGCATCGCTGCGGCAGGCCGAGGCGGACTTCAAGCGTCAGCAGGAATTGGTCCAGCGGCAAGCCGTTTCGCAGGCCACGCTGGATACTTCCACCTCTAACCGCGACAACGCGCAGGCCAACCTGCTGCAGGCCCAGGTCAATACCAAGATCGCGGCGGTCAATTACGGCTACACCAATGTGGCCGCGCCGTTCGACGGCGTCGTCAGCGCGCACCTCGTCTCCGTCGGCGAACTGGTCGGCGCGTCGTCGCCGACGCAACTTGCCACCATCGTGGCGCTCGATCCGATCTATGTGAATTTCAACGTCAATGAGCAGGACGTGCTGCGGATCCGCGAGGAAGCCCGCCGGCGCGGGATGACGCCAGACGATCTCCGGCAGATTCCGATCGAGGTCGGGTTGCAGACCGAGACCGGCTTTCCGCACAAGGGCAAGCTCGACTATGTCGCCACGACGCTCAACCAGTCGACCGGCACGCTTCCCGTGCGCGGCGTGCTGCCCAATTCGGACCGCGCCTTGCTGCCGGGATTCTTCGTCCGCGTTCGCGTACCCGTGGACCAGGTGCAGAATGCGCTGTTCGTGCCTGACGTGGCGCTTGGCAGCGATCAGTCGGGGCGCTACCTGCTGATCGTGAACGGTGAAAATGTCGTCGAGCAGCGCAAGGTGCGGGTCGGACCATTGGAAGGCGAGTTGCGCGTCATCGAGGAAGGCCTGAAGGCCGACGATCGCGTGATTAGCGCCGGGCTGTTGCGTGCGATTCCCGGCCAGAAGGTCGATCCGCAACTGAAGAAAGTCGAAGCGCAGCCGGCGGCAGCCAAGTAGGAGCCGGTCATGATTTCAAAATTTTTCATTGAGCGGCCCGTTCTGTCCAACGTCATCGCGATCCTGATGATCCTGATCGGCGGCGTCTGCCTGTTCCGGCTCGCGGTTGCGCAATATCCCGATGTGGTGCCGCCCACGGTGCAGGTCACCACCCGCTATCCCGGCGCCAGCGCCAAGACCGTGATCGACACGGTGGCGCTGCCGATCGAGCAGCAGGTCAATGGCGTCGAGGACATGCTCTACATGCAATCCTACAGCGGCGCCGATGGCTCCTACTCGCTGACGGTCACGTTCAAGATCGGCACCGATCTCAACTTCGCGCAGGTGCTGGTGCAGAACCGGGTCTCGAGCGCGCTATCGCAACTGCCGCAATCGGTGCAGAGCCAGGGCGTCACCGTGCAGAAGAGGTCGACGGCAATTCTCCTGTTTGTGACGCTGACATCGCCGAAATCGACCTATGACAGCCTGTTCCTGAGCAATTACGCCACCATCAATATCCGCGACGAGCTGTCGCGTTTGCCCGGCGTCGGCAACGTCACCGTGTTCGGCGCCGGCCAGTATTCGATGCGGGTCTGGCTCGATCCGAACAAGCTGCAGGCGCGCAACCTGATGCCGCAGGACGTCATTTCGGCGATCCAGCAGCAGAGCCAGCAGGTCACCGCCGGCCAGGTCGGCGCCCCGCCGGCGCCGGCAGGGCAGGCGTTCCAGTATACGCTGAACGTTGCCGGGCGGCTCGACGACACCACCGAGTTCGAGAACGTGATCGTCAAGACCGGTAACAGCGGCGACGTTACACGCGTGCGCGACGTCGGCTGGGTTGAACTCGGCGCCCAGACCTACAGCCAGATCTTTTCGCTCAACAACAAGCCCGCCACCGGCATCGGCGTTTTTCAGTCGCCCGGTGCCAATGCGCTCGAGGTCGAGAAGGCGGTCAAGCAGAAGATGGAGGTGCTGGCGAAATCGTTTCCGCAGGACGTGGTTTACGACGCGCCGTTCGACACCACCAAATTCGTCTCCGAATCGATCAATGAGGTCTACAAGACGCTGATCGAGGCCGGCTTTCTCGTGCTGATCGTGATCCTGATCTTCCTGCAGGATTGGCGCGCGATGCTGGTGCCGGCAACGACGGTGCCGGTGACCATTATCGGTGCCTTCGCGGCGATGGCGGCGCTCGGCTTCACCGTCAATATCTCGACGCTGTTTGCGATCGTGCTGGCGATTGGCATCGTCGTGGACGACGCTATCGTCGTGGTCGAAGGCGCGGCCCACAATATCGAGAAGGGGATGTCCGGCCATGACGCCGCGATCAGCGCGATGGACGCGCTGTTTGCGCCGATCATCGGCATCACGCTGGTACTGGTCTCGGTGTTCCTGCCTTCGGCCTTTCTGCCGGGATTGACTGGCCGGATGTATGCGCAATTCGCGCTGGTCATCGCCGCCACCGCGCTGCTCAGCGCCATCAATGCGGCGACGCTGAAGCCGACGCAGTGCGCGTTGTGGCTGCGCCGGCCCGCGCCGCCGGAGCAGCGCAACTTCTTCTACCGCGGCTTCAACAAGGTCTATAACCGGCTGGATGCCTGGTACGGCCGGCTGATCGGCCGGCTAGTCGCGCACAGCAACATATCTGTCATCTGTGCGCTGATCCTGATCGCGATCGGCGGCTATGGCCTGTCGCGGGTGCCGACCGGCTTCATCCCGATCGAAGACCAGGGCTATCTGCTGGTGGCCGTGCAACTGCCCGACGGCGCGTCGCTGGACCGTACCCAGCGCGTGCTCACGCGGGTCAGCGAAATCACCGGCAAGGCGGCAGGCGTCGAGCAGGTGATCACGATTGCCGGCATTTCCGCGCTCGACAATTCCTCCAGCCTCGCCAATGCCGGCGTGGCCTATCTGATCCTGAAGGAGTGGAGCGCGCGCGGCGAAGGCGAGGATCTGCGGTCGCTGTTCGTCGGATTGAATGAGAAGCTGTCTGTGATCGAGGAGGCGCGGATCTTGGTGGTGCCGCCGCCGCCGATCCAGGGCATAGGCAATGCCGCAGGCTTTGCGATGCAGGTGCAGCTCCGTGATGGCAATTCCGATTTCAGCAAGCTGCAGGCCATTACAGGGGCGATCGTCTCCAATGCGTCGTCGCAAAGCGCGCTGCAGCGGGTCAGCTCGCCGTTCCGTTCGATGGTGCCGCAGTTTGACGTCGAGGTGGACCGGGTCAAGGCCCAGACCATGCACGTCACGACCGACCAGGTGTTCTCGACGCTGTCGTCCTACATGGGGTCGAGCTACGTCAACCAGTTCAACAAGTTCGGCCGCACCTTCCAGGTCTATGCGCAGGGAGACGCGCAATTCCGCCTGACGCCGCGCGATATCGAACGGCTGACGGTGCGCAACAGCCAGGGCGACATGATCCCGCTTGGCGCAGTCGCGAAGATCACGCCGGCTGTAGGCCCGTCGCTGATCAGCTTGTACAACCTCTATCCGTCGGCAACCATCATCGGCCTGCCGGCGACGGGCTACAGCTCCGGCCAGTCGATGAACCTGATGGAGCAGATCGCCGCCAAGACGCTGCCGCCGGGCACGGGATTCGAGTGGACGGCGATGTCTTATCAGGAGAAGGTCGTCGGCGGCCAGATCTACTGGGCGTTCGGCCTGGCGCTGCTGCTGGTCTACCTCGTGCTGGCCGGCCAGTATGAAAGCTGGTACGCGCCAGTCTCGGTCATCCTTGCGGTGCCGCTGTCGCTGCTCGGGCCGATGCTGGTGCTGAGCGGCCTCCGGATCGAGAACAATCTCTATACCCAGATCGGCATCATCCTGTTGATCGCATTGTCGGCCAAGAACGCCATCCTGATCGTCGAGGTGGCGCTGGAGCTGCACGTGCGCAATCGCAAGCCATTGTTGGAATCCGCCGTCGAGGCAGCACGGGCCCGCTTCCGTCCCATTCTGATGACGTCATTCGCGTTCATCCTTGGCGTCGTGCCGCTGGTGCTCGCGACCGGCGCCGGCGCCAATGCGCGGAAGTCGATCGGCATCACCGTGTTTTCAGGCATGCTGGCCTCGACCTGTCTCGCCGTGCTGTTCGTGCCGACGTTCTTCGTGGTGATCCAGCGGTTCGAGAACTGGCTGAAAAAGCAGAAGGCGAAGAAGGCGGGGGTGAAAGCGGCGCAGGCGCCGGCCGCGACGCATTAGGGTGCGAGATTTTGATTTCGTCGTCCCGGCCTTGAGCCGGGACCCACAACCACCGTTTTGAATTTTGCGACGAGTTGGAGCTACAGCGTGCCGTAACCACGCGAACCTGTGGTCTGGGTCCCGCTTTCGCGGGGACGACGCATTGATAGATCGTGGACTACACCTTCACCATGCGCTTGCCGCGGTTCTCGCCGGCGAGCAGGCCGATCAGCGCCTTCGGCGTATTCTCGAAACCGTCGATCACGTCTTCCTGCACCTTCAACTTGCCGGCGGTGACCCACGACTGCAGCTCGGCGAGCGCCGCATCGCGCTGGTCTATGAAATCCATCACGATGAAGCCCTGCATGATGAGACGCTTCACCACGATCAGGCCGGGCACGCCGCGCGGGCCGTGGGCCGACGGCACGCCGTCATATTGCGAGATCGCGCCGCAACAGGCGATGCGGCCGCGGTTGTTCATCAGCGCAAGGCAGGCTTCGAGAATGTCGCCGCCGACATTGTCGAAATAGACATCGATGCCGTTGGGCGCTGCGGCGCGCAGCGCCTTGAAGGTGGCGCCATCCTTGTAATCGACCGCGGCGTCAAAGCCGAGCTCGGCGGTCAGCCAGTTGCACTTGTCCTTGCCGCCAGCAATGCCGATGACGTTGCAGCCTTTGATCTTGGCGATCTGGCCGACGATTGACCCGACGGAGCCGGCCGCGGCCGACACCACCACCGTCTCGCCTTCCTTCGGCTTGCCGACATGCAACAGGCCGAAATAGGCCGTGAGGCCGGCCACGCCATAGATGCTGAGCAGATGCGTCATCGGCTCCATCCTGGGCATCTTGGTGAGATGTTTGGCAGGCACGGCGGCATAATCCTGCCAGCCGGTATCGCCGAACACGATATCGCCCGGCACGAGCGCTGGGCTGTTCGAGGCGACGACCTCCGCGATGCTGCCGCCGGCCATCACCGTATTGGCCTCAACGGCGGCGCGATAAGTCGCGCCGTGCATCCAGGCACGGTTGGCAGCATCGAGCGAGATATAGCGCGTGCGCACCAGCGCCTCGCCGTCCTTCGGCGCGGGCATCGCGCCGTCGACCAGCTTGAAATGCTCGGGTCCCAACTTGCCGGTCGGTTTCTCGACCAGCAGGATCTGACGATTAACGGCCTCGCTCATGATGTTCCCTCTCCTCGGTGTAGTTGTTCTGGCATTTCTGGATGCAGTTGACTGCGCATGAAGCGGTCAACTGCACAGATTGTGCGCTGCATGAACGCTAGTCGGCGTGTGCGCTTTCTACAACAGGAACATTCCGGCAAATCCGTCGAACTCCGACTTCTATTGCGCAGGTTGTGAAATCTGCCAAACTCCCGTCTGCCGGTTGCAAAAAGACGGGGGCAAGCAATGTCCAACAGGTTCACGCAACTCATCCTGATCGCGATGGCACTCGGCATCGTGATGGGCTCCGTGGTCTACAACTACATGCCCGACAGCCGCGTCGAGATCGCGGCGTCCGTCAACCTGATCGCGATGTTGTTCCTGCGCCTGATCAAGATGATCATCGCGCCGTTGGTGTTCGCTACCCTCGTCGGCGGCATCGCGCATATGGGCACCGGCTCCAAGCTCGGCCGTGTGTTCGCCAAGACGATGGGCTGGTTCGTCAGCGCTTCCTTTGTTTCGCTGCTGCTCGGCCTCATCATGGTCAATCTGCTGCAGCCCGGCGCCAATTTCCCCGGCACGCTGCCCGACAAGGCGCAATCGACCGGCCTGCCGGTCTCGGCCTTCTCGATCGAGAAATTCCTGACACATCTGATTCCGACCTCGATCGCGGACGCGATGGCGCAGAACGAAATCCTGCAAATCGTAGTGTTCGCCGTGTTCTTCGCCGTCGCGCTCGGGGCGTTGCCTGATCGCGCCAAGCCGATGCTGGGGCTGATCGACGATCTCGCCCACATCATGCTGAAGGTGACCGGCTATGTAATGCTGTTCGCACCGATCGCGGTGTGGGCGGCGATCATGGCCACCGTGTCGAAGAACGGCCTCGGCGTCTTATGGAAGCTGATCGTGTTCATGGGCGGCTTCTATCTGTCGCTCCTGATCCTGTGGGTCATCCTGGTCGTGGTCGGCTTCATCGTGATCGGGCCGCGGTACAGCCATTTGCTGCGCCTGATCCGCGAGCCGCTGATGATCGCGTTCTCGACCGCGTCGTCCGAAGCGGCCTATCCCAAGACCCTCGAGGGGCTCAACCGCTTCGGCGCCTCGTCGCGGATCTCGGCCTTCGTGCTGCCACTCGGCTACTCCTTCAATCTCGACGGCACGATGATGTATTGCACCTTCGCAGCCGTCTTCATCGCGCAGACCTACCACATCGACATGTCGCTCGGCACGCAGCTCGCGATGCTGGCGACGCTGATGATCACCTCGAAGGGCGTCGCCGGCGTGCCGCGCGCCTCGCTGGTGGTGATTGCCTCGACGCTCGCCCAGTTCGGCATTCCCGAGGCCGGGCTGTTAATGATCATGGGCATCGATACCTTCCTCGACATGGGGCGCAGCGCCACCAACGTGATCGGCAATTCGCTGGCGACCGCCGTGGTGGCGAAATGGGAGGGCGAGCTGAAGGCGGAGCATGAGCTCGGGCCAGATGACGTCGTTCCATCCGATGCCGTTCCGGGCGATCCCGTGCCGGCTCAGTGAGGGAGAGATGCATGCATCAGCCCCCAAGGAGTGCGATCAGGGCGGGCGGAATGGTGCTGGCAATGTGCTTGCTGGCTAGACCGGTCTCGGCCCAGACCGTCAGCGAAGGACTTAGCCCGACGCTCGCCAACGTCAAGCGAACGCATGTGGTGCGTCTCGGCTATCGCGAGAGTTCGCCGCCGTTCTCGTTTCTGGACCAGTCCAATCGGCCGATCGGCTACAGCCTCGAACTGTGCGAGGCCATCGTCGAGGAGATCGGCGTCGAGGTCGACGACGCCAACCTCAGGATCGAATACGTCAAGGTCACCTCCGATGACCGCATCCCGGCTATCGTGCAGAACAAGATCGACCTCGAATGCGGTTCGACCACGGCCAATGCCGAGCGCGCCAAGCAGGTGGCGTTCTCACCGCTGATATTCGTGGCCGGAACGAAGCTGATGGTGCCCAGGGCGTCGACGATCTCGGCGCCCACGGACCTGAAAGGCAAGACCGTGGTGGTGACCAAAGCGACCACCAACGAGCAGGCAATGCACACGGTCGACAAGAAGTTTTCGCTTGGCCTGAATATCGTGCCGGCGCCGGATCACGAGCAATCCTACCAGATGCTGGCCGACGGCAAGGTGGATGCGTTCGCGACCGACGACATCCTGCTCTACGGCCTGATTGCGCGGCACAAGAGTCAGGACAAGTTCAAGGTGACGGGCGAGTATCTGTCCTACGATCCCTATGGCATCATGTATCGCAAAGGCGAGCCGCAATTGAAGGCCGTGGTCGAACGCGCCTTCCGCAAGCTCGGCTCGGGACGCGACCTGGTCCCGCTTTACAACAAATGGTTTGTCGGGCGGCTGCCGACCGGCGAGAAGCTCGGCGTCGCGATCTCGCCGCAGCTCGAAGAGGCTTTCAAGGTGCTCGACGATACGCAGGGGTCGAGTAATTAGGCATCTCGCCCTCATGGTGAGGAGCGCGTCTTCGCGCGTCTCGAACCATGAGGCCGAGAGCCGGGCCTACATCCTTCGAGACGCGGCCAAGAGGCCGCTCCTCAGGATGAGGATCAGCGATCGAATCGCGGTCAGAAAAAATTCAAATCTTCCGCCCGCCCGCCTTTTAGGACGGTCGCATATTCGATTGCCAGGAACAGGCCTCCGGCGACATAGACTTTTTGCGCCGCCGTTCTCGCGATCTCCTGCGAGAATTGCACGGCGTCCTCGATCGTTGCAGCTACACGAACACCGGCTGAGGGGTTGGCAAGCCGCGCTGCGGCAGCGATGCCTTGTACATCGGCTCCCTTGTGGTGCGCGGCCGTACAGATGACTGTGTCAAAGGACGGCGCCAGCGTGCCGACGATTTCGTCGGCCTTCTTGTCGCGTGAGGCGCCGGTGACGAGAATCCAGTCGCCGGCGCCATGGATCGCCGTGAGGCTTGCCAGCGATTGCCGGATGCCGTCAGGCGTATGGCCGACATCGATCACGGTGAGCGGGTTTTGCTGGATGGTCTCGAGGCGTCCGGGCCATCGCGTGTCGCGCAGGCCCGAACGGATGGCGGTCTCGATCCGCCCGGGAGCCTTGCGCGGCTGCTCGCGTTGCAGCCAGAGCAGAAACAGGGTGATCGCGATGGCCGCGTTGTTGAACTGGAACGCCCCTGGAAGGCTCAGCTCGACGCGGCGAAAATCATGATAGCCGAATTGGAAGTCGAAATGCTGCCCTGACCCAGATTGGGCCTCATTGTCGATGGCGATCTCGTCCCGGATGAACAAGGGGATACAGCCGCGCCAGCGGTTATACTCGACGAGATGCCGCCGCAGGCCCCGGCAGTTTTCGCCATAGATAATCGTGCCGCCGGCGGCGCAGGCGTCGCTCTTGTCCGATGCAATCAGTTCAAGCGTGTTGCCAAGCAATTCGACATGCTCGTAGTCGACCGAGGTGACGCAGGTCGCGTGCGCCCCGACCAGGCGGACCGGATCGTAGCGGCCGCCGATGCCGGCCTCGAACACCACGAAGTCGCATTCGTCTTCCTGGAAGTGAAGGCAGGCGAGCGCGAACAGCGCCTCGAAGGCGCCGAATTTTTCGCCGCGGCGCTGTGAGACGTCGGCGATGGCGGCTTCGACCGAGCGCTTGAGCCTGGCGAAGGTATCGTCATCGATCTCGATCCCGTTGACCTGAATCCGCTCGTTGAAGCGAAAAAGATGCGGCGACGTGAACAGTCCGGTACGCAGGCCGTAAGCGCGGCCGGTCGCAGCGCACATCGCCGCCGTGCTGCCCTTGCCGTTCGAGCCGGTCACCACCACCGCGATGCGCTGCAGGCGTGCGCGATCGATAGAAAGCCGTTCCAGCAACTCGGCCATGCGCGCCAGGCAGATGCCATCGCCGTATTTCGGCAGGTCGAACACTAGAGCAATCCCATGGTGGAAAAGGTGTGATGCCAGATCTTCAGGATCAGGTCGCCGCGAGTGGAATCTTCCAGCAAGCGGATCGCGGGATTGGAATTCACCTCGATGATCTCGATTGCATCCGGATCGCCGCCGATATCGACGAACATGTCCACCGCCGCGACGCGCAGCCCGAGTGCGCGCGCTGCCTGCCGCGCCAGTACGACGGCTTTCTCGGAAGGTGCCGGTGCCAACACCATCGTGCCGCCCGCGCTCAGATTCATGCGTCCGGGGATTTCCCATCGTCCGCCTTTCGCCGGCACCATGTCGAGCGACGGATCGTGGTTGGACAGCGCCACAGGTGACAGGCCGCGTCCGCGCAGGGCATTGTTGTGGGCGGCGAGCAGTTCGCGCAGGGTGCGCACGCCATCGCCTGTGACGGACGGCGGATATTTTCGCGCGCAATAGAGCGCGTCATCGTCGAGCAGGAAAACGCGATACTCGGATCCTTCCACGATCGGCTGGATCAGGACCGCGTCGTAGTACTCCGCCACCTCGTCGAGATAGCGAACCAGCGCCGCTTCGTCGTGAACGGCCTGCGCGAAATCGCCGCGCGAGCCCGTGAGCGGCTTGACGAACGCAGACCCGCCCATTGCCCTGAAACAGTCGATCGCGTCGCTGCGCTCGTGGCCAGGCGGGCGATGCGCGCGATGACGGTCGTGCAGGAAGAAGTATTCGCCGCGAAGTGCCGGTACGCCGGCCTCTTGCAAAATGCTGCTTGCAAAGCCCTTGTCGGAGGCGAGTGTCGAAGCGGTGGCATTGTTCTGCGGATACCAGGAGCATCGGCCGGCGCCGAAGTAGAGCTGCCGGTCGCGCGAGGCGACGCTGAAGATCAATCCCGATCCGCCGTCGAGATCGCGAAACGCCAGTCCGAATTCGGTGCAGGCGAATTCGGCGTAGATCGCCTGGTCCGGATAGAAGCCCGGTTTTCCCTTCCGAAACTCAACGAGGCTTCGCATGCGATCTCTTTTGAAACGTTCTTAATTCGACGTAGTCATTTATTGCCAGATCGACGTCGAATTCAGCAAGTTAATTGCGTGAAGGTGGCGTTAACGAAGGCTATCGAACCTTTTTGCAAATTAGGCCGACAGCCATTCCGAGTTCTCAATTGTGCTGCAGGTCATATTGACTATGTGTGTCCCGTGCGCAAATGAAGCGCCAAATCGCCGAAGATTTCGCTGATTTTTGGTACTTCGAGGCCCGAAGAACGAAACGTTCTACACCGAGACGTCAGGAAAAACGAAAACCCATGAGCGCGTTCTATAGAGAGAAGGTTCTTTCCGTTCGCCACTGGACCGATACGCTTTTCAGCTTCCGAGCCACCCGCGATTCAGGTTTCCGCTTCCAGAATGGTCAGTTTGCGATGATCGGCCTCGAGGTCGAGGGCCGGCCGCTATTGCGCGCCTATAGCATGGCGAGCGCCAATCATGAGGAAGAACTCGAGTTCTTCTCCATCAAGGTCCCGGATGGCCCGCTGACCTCGAAGCTGCAGAAGATCCGCGAGGGTGACGAGATCCTGGTCGGCCGTAAGGCAACCGGCACGCTGATCACCGACAACCTGATCCCCGGCAAGCGCCTCTTGTTGCTGTCGACCGGCACCGGCCTCGCGCCGTTCGCCAGCCTGATCAAGGACCCCGATGTCTATGAGCGCTACGAGACCATCGTGCTCGTGCATGGTTGCCGGCAGGTCTCCGAGCTCGCTTACGGCGAGGAGCTGGTCGCCAAGCTGCGCGAGGACGAGCTGTTCGGACCGCTGCTGTCGGAGAAGCTCCTGTACTATCCGACGGTGACCCGCGAGCCGTTCCGCAACCGCGGCCGCATCACCGACCTGATCTCGTCGGAGCAACTCTTCAACGACATCCACCAGCCGCCGCTCGACATCGAGACCGATCGCATCATGATGTGCGGCAGCCCGGCGATGCTGGAAGAGCTGAAGCAGATGTTCGAATCCGGCGGCTTCGTCGAGGGTAGCGGCAACACGCCGGGCCATTTCGTGATCGAAAAGGCGTTCGTCGAGCGTTGAGACGATCGCCCGTTATTGTCATCCCGGGCCGATGCGAAGCATCGAACTATGGTGCGCAATTGCGCACCTGAGGATCTCGAGATTTCGGGTCTGGTCCTTCGGACCATCCCGGAATGACGACCGGCTATGTAGCCGATACCTTCCCCTCACTGCTATAATTCTTCCCGAACGCCGCGCGGCGCATCCGACGCGGCGATTAAGGGAGCGTTTGCGTGCCGGTGCGCGATGAGATTGGTCCGGGGAAGACCGCCTTCGTGTTCGCGGGCGGTGGCAGCTTTGGCGCCATCCAGGTCGGCATGCTGCATTCGCTCGCCGCGCATGGCGTGACCGCCGACATGGTGGTCGGCTGCAGCGTTGGTGCCCTGAACGGCGCATTCTATGCCGGCGATCCCACGCCAGATGGCGTGCAGCGGCTGGCCGACATCTGGCGCGGGCTGCAGCGGCACGATGTGTTTCCGATGAGCTGGCGGACGGTGCTGAGCTTCCTGTGGCGCCGCGATTTCCTCATTCCCCATGACGGCATCCGCAAGCTGATCGATGATCATATTCCCTATCGCAATCTGGAAGAGGCGAAGCTGCCAGTGCACATCGTCGCAACCGACATCATCTCCGGCGACAGCGTCGTGCTGTCGGAAGGCTCCACGGCGGAAGCGATCGTCGCCTCCACCGCCATTCCGGGCGCGTTCTCGCCGATCCGTTACAAGGACTATTTTCTCGCCGACGGGGCGATTTCCAGCAACACGCCGATCCAGGTCGCCGTCAAGAAGGGCGCCAGGCGCCTGATCGTTCTGCCGACCGGACATGCCTGCGCAAACCAGGCCCCACCCGTCGGCGCGGTCGCCAACGCGCTGCACGCGCTGACGCTGCTGATCGCGCGGCAATTGGTCAGCGAGCTGGAAGCCCTCGGACCCGACATCGAGTATTTCGTGGTGCCGCCGCTATGCCCGCTGGTGGGCTCTCCTTACGACTTCTCGCGAACTGACGACCATATCGATCGCGCCATTCTCTCCACCGATGCATGGCTGGCCCAGCACGGCCTGCAGCAGGGCAAAATCCCGCACGAGATGCGGTTGCACAGCCACTAGCGGCCGGGTGCCGCCGCGTTACGCTGCACTGCAGGAGGCGGCTGATTTGATCGGCCTCGTGACGCAGCAAATTTTATTCGAAGCCGCCGTCATGTTCCCGTATGCCGCTCCGTATATCCGTGTAGCGCTCGCTCCGGCGGTTGGACTAAGCTGGTGGCGGCGACGCGACAATCCGGCTGGGGGATTCCATGGAAACGCTGCTGCTCCCGTTCTCGCCACGCTACATCGTGCTCACGGTCTGCGCCGTGGTGACGGCGCTGCTGGTCGGTATCGGGATTTTCGACCATAACCCTAAAGTGTGGGAACTGCTGCTGGTGCCGATCGCGATTTTCGGCGCGCTCACGCTGCTTGGCATTCGGGATCTGCTGCAGAAGAACCATGCCGTTCTGCGCAACTATCCGATCTCGGCGCATATCCGCTTCCTCCTCGAAGAGATCAGGCCGGAGGTGCGGCAATACTTCTTCGAGAGCGAGAAGGACGGCATGCCGTTCTCCCGCGATACCCGCGCTCTGGTCTATCAGCGTGCCAAGATGCAGCTCGACAAGCGGCCGTTCGGCACCCAGGAAGATGTCTATCGCGAGGGTTACGAATGGATGCATCATTCGGTGGCGCCGAAGGCGCGAAGCACCGCGGAATTCCGCGTCACCATTGGCGGCCCGGATTGCACCAAACCGTATTCGGCATCGGTCTTCAACATCTCGGCGATGAGTTTTGGCGCGCTCAGCCCCAACGCCGTGCGCGCGCTGAACATTGGTGCCAAGAAAGGTGGCTTCGCGCACGATACCGGTGAGGGCGGTGTCAGTCCCTATCATCGCGAAAATGGCGGCGACCTCATCTGGGAGATCGGCTCCGGCTATTTCGGCTGCCGCAATCGCGATGGCTCGTTTAACCCGAACGAATTTGCCCGCGTCGCGGCCGATGGCCAGATCAAGATGGTTGAGCTCAAGATCAGCCAGGGCGCCAAGCCCGGACATGGCGGCGTGTTGCCGGCAGCCAAGGTGTCGGAGGAGATTTCCAAGATCAGGGGCGTCGCAATGGGCGAGGATTGCGTTTCGCCGGCCACCCATAGCGCGTTTTCGACGCCGCTTGAGATGATGGCATTCATCGGCGAAATGCGCCGGCTGTCCGGCGGCAAGCCGGCCGGGTTCAAGATGTGTATCGGCCACCCCTGGGAATTCCTGGCGATCTGCAAGGCAATGCTGGAGACCGGCATCTATCCGGATTTCATCGTCGTTGACGGCAATGAGGGCGGCACCGGCGCGGCGCCGCTGGAGTTCATGGATCACCTGGGCATGCCGATGCGCGAGGGCGTCAGTTTCGTCCACAACGCGTTGATCGGCATCAATGCGCGCGACCGCATCAAGATCGGCGCCGCCGGCAAGATCGCGACCGCCTTCGACATGGCGCGCGCCATGGCAATCGGCGCCGACTGGTGCAATTCCGCGCGCGGATTCATGTTCGCGCTGGGCTGCATCCAGTCCTTGAGCTGCCACACCGACCGCTGTCCGACCGGCGTATCCACGCAGGATTCTACCCGCGCCCGAGCGCTGGTGGTGCCACTCAAGACCGAGCGGGTCTACATGTACCATCATGCCACCCTGCACGCGCTGTCCGAGCTTCTCGCCGCCGCCGGCCTCGACCACCCGAAGCAACTACGGCCAATCCACTTCTCGAAGCGAACGTCGAACACCGAGGTGCTGTCATTCGCGAAACTGTATCCGTCGCTGCGTCCGGGCGAGTTGATCGAAGGCACCCAGGATCCGCGCTTCCGCGATGCATGGGCGATGGCGCGCGCGGATTCGTTCCAGCCGGTGGGATAAAAGATCCCGGCGGTTTCCCACGCCCTGTTGAATCTTGCCGGGATGGCTATCTGGTAAGGTTCTGCTGGCGCATGGAATGGAACCGCAAGAAAGCGATAATGCTCACCTTTGAACTCGGGATCGTGACGATCCTGATCGTCACCAACGGCCTGCTTTCGATGTCGGAGCTGGCCATCGTGTCATCGCGGCCGGCACGGCTGGCGGCGCTCGCTGAAAAACACGTCAAAGGCTCGCGCCGGGCGCTGGCGCTGGCCTCTGATCACGGAAAGTTTCTTTCCACGGTGCAGATCGGCATCACGCTGATCGGCGTGCTGTCAGGCGCGTTTTCCGGCGCCACGCTCGGCCAGCGTCTGAGCAGCCTGCTGGTCGGGGCCGGCTGGCCGCTAGGCGTGGCCGATACCATCGGCGTCGGCATCGTGGTGACCGCGATCACCTACGCGTCGCTGATCATCGGCGAGTTGGTGCCGAAGCAGATTGCCTTGCGCGACCCTGAATCGGTGGCGGTGCGAGTGGCGCCTTACATGATGCTGCTGGCGAGGATTTCGTTGCCAGCGGTCTGGCTTCTCGATCGGTCTGGCAAGGCGCTGTTGTGGCTATTGGGTCACCGCGGCGGGACTAGCGAGCGAGTGAGCGAGGATGAAATTCGCACGCTGGTCGTCGAAGCCGAGAATGCCGGGGTGCTCGAGCCCGGCGAAAAGGAAATGATCGCGGGCGTCATGCGCCTCGGCGATCTTCCGGTGGGCGCCGTCATGACACCGCGCCGCGAGGTGAGCATGATCAATCTGACCGACGACCTGCAAGCCATCCGCGCCGTGCTCGCGGCCAGCAGCCATTCCCGCTTGGTGGTGTTCGATCAGGCGGCCGATACCGCGGTCGGGATCGTCAGCGCCAGGGACATGCTGGACCGCTGTCTGTCGGGACAGCCACTGGACATCGCAAAGCTGGTTCGTCCAGCTCCAGTCATTCCGGAATTTCTCGACGCGAGGGACGTCGTCGCCATCCTGCGCGACTCCACCGTCCACATGGGACTGGTTCATGACGAATATGGCGGCTTCCAGGGCGTGGTAACCAGCGCCGACATTCTGGAATCGATCGTCGGCGGTTTTCACACGGAAGAGGGGCCGCCGGAGGCGGCGGCCGTCAGGCGCAATGACGGTTCGTATTTGATTTCGGGCTGGATGTCGGCCGTCGAGTTTGCGTCGCTGCTCAGGTTCGAGTTGCCGGCGTCGCGCCACTACCAGACGGTTGCCGGCTTCCTGCTCAACCGCTTCGGCCGGATACCCGACGTCGGCGATCACATCGAGGCGGAAGGCTGGCGCTTCGAGATCATCGATCTCGACGGCCGTCGCATCGACAAGGTGCTGGCCACGAGGATCAGCGACGCTTCGGTTCAGGTAGACGCGTGAGTGGCTGCGCAGCCGGATGCGCATCGTCCAATGTCGTCCTGCGTGCGCAAGGACGACGAAGAGCTTCTAAAACTCCCCGTGCAGCCTTCCCGAAAACACGTGAACCGGGCCGCGGTCGGCGTTGTAGGCGGGATTGGTGACGAACTGGTAGTCCGCCGTCAGCGTGATCTGCTTGGTGAGCGCATAGGCGTAGTAGGTTTCCAGGATGCGCTCCTTGCGGTAATTGAGCTGTCCGTCGCCGATCAGGGGGCCGAGCCCGCCGGCCGCGATGAAGTCGCGATGATCGCGCGACAGCGCGTTGATCGCGCCGGCAATGCCGATGGTATCGTCGGGCCTGCCCCATGCGGTGCCCCTGATCGAGGTGCCGAGCGAGAGCGAGGCATCGATGTCGGTGAACGACATGATCTCGGTCTTGCCGTTGTTCCAGCTCCAGCGGCCGAACAGGCCGATATCGTCCGTGACTGACTGTTCGACGTTGAAGACGTAGCCGTATTTGAGGCGGCCGGTGCGCGTCAGCGAAATATCGAGATTGAGCGCCGGATCGTTCAGCGTGTCGCGATAGCTGCCGGAATTGGCGCTGCTCACCCACCCGATGGTGCGCAGCTTGCCCGGACGGGAGAACAGCTGATAGCGCGTCTCCAGTTCGGCCACATACTGACCGCGGCGGAAGACCTGCGTATCGAAATTGTTGGAGTTGGAGACCGCGCCGATCATGAAATAGCCGCCGCGCAACGCCCATTGCTTCTGGTTCAGTTCGGCGGTCACGCCGTAGGTCAGTCCGAGCCGGTCGGCGGCATAGTCGAAGGCGCCGGGCGCCCAGATCGACCAGTTCATGAAATCACGGCGGGTATCCTTGGCGTAGGAATTGCCGTCAAAGACGTCGCCGACCGAGAACTTGCCGGCCTGCAGCGTCAGCCGGTTGACGTCGACCTTGCCGGCAAGCTGCTGCTGGCCACTGGCCAGCTCCTCCTGCTCGCCGCCGAATCCGAAGGTCTGCCGCACATAGAGCCGCGAGGTGTTGTAGTGCGGGTAGGGGAAGTTCGACTTCTGCGCCTCGCCGCTGGGAAAGCCGGCGACGCCGACGGTGTCGCTGAGGCCAAATCCCTGCAGCAGTTCGGGATTGTAATAGACCTCGCCGCCTTCCCAGAGCCGGGCGTTCAGGTAGAGGCTGTTGCTCCAGGTGGCCTGTGCCTGCCGCGCCGGCGTGAGGCTGTTGGTGCCGGTATAGGGTGCGCGGAATGCCGGATAGCCCTGGCCGAGATAGGTGGTCTGGCCGTGAATCTCCCAGCGGTCGGATTCCGGATCGGTCAGGTCGGTGTTCGGCGTCCAGGTCTTCGATCCCGGCCAATCGACTTTGCGGTTGAGTCCGATGCGGACCTGCTGGAAATCGAGAGTCGAGCTGTGTTCTGCCCCCGAAGGAAAGCGCACATCGGCGCGATCGAACTGGCTGTAGAGATATTCGAGCCTGACGCTCCAGTGCGGCGCAAAGGCATATTCCACGCCCGCGCCTGCGGCCCAGCCGGGCCGGACATTGATGTGCTTCTGGTCGGGGCCGACGTCGGGCGTGTTGGTGAAACGCTCGCCGGCAAAGGCGAAGCCGCCGGTGGCGTAGAGCAGCCAATGGCCGCTGGCAAAGCCAAGGCGGCCCCGCACGGTGCCGGCATAATCCAGTTTCTCGACGACTTCGGAGCGAGCGCCCGTGAGCGTCGAGACGATGGAGTTGGAGGCAATGTAGTTCGGAAAGGTCAGGTCGGCTTCGACGCCGAGCACGACGCCGGAAGGCAGGTGCGCATTGTAGCCGGCTTGCACGCCGCCGATCGGACCGCTGAAGACGCTGTTGGTGGAAACCGCAACTGGATCCGACAGCACCGCATTGGAGGAGCCACGGCCATAGCCGGTGTGGCCGCCAACATAAAAGCCGCTCCAATCGAACGCCGGGCGAAGATAGGGCGCCTTCAGCGGCATGTCGGCCGCCAGCGCCGGGCTGCCGAGCGCCAGCGCACTGATCGCGGCGCCTGCCAGCGCATGTTCCAGGGATCGGTGGTTGCGGTTCACGGTTCGGATATTCCCGGCGCGACCCGTATGGTCGCTACCCATCACGGCAGATTCGAACATCTGCCGCCACCCACCAAATGAAGTCATCAACCCGTCGCCACCAAATTCCGGCAGTTCCTCCCTGCTGGCCCTCAGACCCGGAGTATCCGCCGCTTTATCGAACCTTTATTGCGAATAATTCGCAATAGCAAGAACGGAGCTTCAGCTACAGTTCAATGACACCGTTGCGTGACGTGGCTGCAACAACGTCCGTTCCGGCAGATCGCTGACAGGGTGTTCGGAGAGATGGCTGACACGTTGCTGTGCGGTTGCGAGACGCCGATGGCGAGGCCGCGCGTAAAAAGGTGACCCGCCCGGGGGGACAGCCGGGCGGGTCGGGTACGGCACGGGGTGGATGAGGCGCCCGTGCCGGACGCAGATCCACGAGAAGCGTTTTCAGGGTCTGAAGTGGTTTGCTTGGAAAGAAATCGCTTCTCAAACAGCAACCAAGTCAGCCGCAGAAATCAGTAGGCGCAGGTGCGGACGCGGCCGATGTAGTTGCCGAACGCGTCGTACTGACGAACCCAGCCGCAGCGGCGATAGCCGTCGTAGTAGTAGTGGGGGCCCGAAGCTGCGATGGCAGTGCCGACGATGGCTGCGCCAACGAGGCCGGCTCCGACGCCCCAGTGCAGCGGCTTGGCTTGAGCCTGTGTGGACGCCATGCCGCCGGTAACGGCAAGGGTAGCGAGAGCGAGCGCGGCGAACTTGGTCTTGATCGACATGGAAGTCTCCATCCTTGTGTTAAGCGGCCCATTGTGGTCCGCATGCCCAGTTGGACGGAGCACGTTGAAAGGCGGTTCGAGGCGACGGCCGGAAATATGATTTCGTCGATTATTTCTTCAACATTTCAGATAGTTACGGAAATAAATCGCGATTCTATGCTTTACGAAGAAATAATTCCGGATCGAATTTGTCGATGTCATCGAGCAATTCGCAGAACGCGCGCGCGCCGTGATCGAGCAGTTGTTCGCCCTTCCCCGCAGTGGCCTTGGTGGCGTCGCCGACCGCGCCGCTTTCGTTGAGGTCCTGCGCCTGCCAGGCGAAGGGGACCGGCCGATGCGCCGAGAGCCAGCGAAATTTCTGCTCCATCGCGATGCTGGCCGGGCGAAAATCAGCGATTGCATCCTTGCGCACGGTGTGCGGGTAGCGCGCCAGCATGATCGATGTCTCGACCGCGCCGCCATGGATACCGTGGCGAATTTCTTCCGCGGAAAATAATCCATCCGGCGCGCCGAAGCGCGACCAGCTCGTGGTGACGACGAGAAGCTTGTGATGCGCGCGCAGATCCTGCGCCACCAGCGACATCGCCGCGCTGTTGCCGCCATGGCTCGTCACCATCACAAGCTTGCGGATGCCGGTTCGCGCGACTTTCTCGCCGATCGTCGTCCATTCTTTTAGCGCCACGTCGGTCGGCAGCGTCACCGTGCCGGGAAAATCGATATGCTCGGTGGAAATGCCGATCCGCTGCGGCGGCAGGAAGGTGACCGGGAGCGCGACGGGCAATAGCTCACGCACCCGCGCCAGATAGGCTTCGCCGATCAGGACGTCGGTTTCCAGCGGCAGATGCGGGCCGTGCTGCTCGGTTGCCGCCAGCGGCAGCACCGCAATCCAGCGCGCGGCATCGGCTTTGCGGATGTCGGGCCAGTGGATGTCGGCCCAGTCGCGGGGCGGAACGGTTGAAGCCATCGAGCGAAGCGTTTCTTTGGATGAATTTGCAGGGTAGTTTGTTAGATAGTCCGGGAATTGATCCAATTTGCGGATAAACCGGTGGGACGATATCCACGTCCACTGTCTCCCATCATGGGCCAGAACGATCGACGGAGTCCAACCATGAAACGGGCCTTTTTGCCGCGAGCGTTAACTGCAGCTCTTCTGGCGCTGGCTGCGGGGCTGATGCCTGCGCGCGCCGAAACCCTCGACAAGGTGTCGTTCGGAACCAACTGGGTTGCGGAAGCCGAACATGGCGGTTTCTTCCAGGCGGTTGCCGACGGCACCTACCAGAAATACGGCCTCGACGTCACCATCGTTCCCGGCGGCCCCAACACCAACAACCGCATGCTGCTGACCGCCGGCAAGCTCGATTTCTTCATGAGCGCGAATACGCTGCAATCATTTGACGCCGTCGCCAACAACGTGCCGCTGATTGCGGTCGCCGCGATCTTCCAGAAGGATCCGCAGGTATTCCTCACCCACCCGGAGACCAGGATTGCGAAACTCGAAGATCTCAAGCCGCTGACGCTGCTGGTCTCCAAGGAAGGTGTCGCGAGCTACTTCCAGTGGCTGAAGTCCGAATACGGGTTCAGCGAAAGCAAGGTGAAGCCCTACACCTTCAATCCGCAGCCCTTTATCGTCAACAAGCAGAGCGCGATGCAGGGCTATGTCACGTCCGAGCCCTACGCTGTCGAGAAGGCCGCAGGCTTCAAGCCGGGCGTGATCCTGCTCGCCGATCACGGCTTCAACGCCTATTCGACGCTGATCGAGACCCGCCGCGAGATCGTCGACAAGAAACCCGACCTCGTGCAGCGCTTCGTCGATGCCTCCGTCGTCGGCTGGTACAACTACCTCTACGGCGACAATTCGGCCGGCAACGAGATGATCAAGAAGATCAACCCGGAGATGACCGACGAGCTGCTGAGCTATTCCGTCGCCAAGATGAAGGAATACGGCATCGTCGATTCCGGCGATACGTTGCGCGATGGCATCGGCGCCATGACTGACGCGCGCGTGGCGAGCTTCTTCGACAAGATGGTACGGGCCGGCGTGGTTCGCCGCGATATCGACTTCCGTCAGGCCTATACGCTCCGCTTCGTCAACAAGGGCGTCGGGCTCGACCTGCGGCCGAAGAACTGAGGCAAGATGGCCGGGCCCGTTGTGTCCGAAACGGATATCGATGCGGCGGGCCTAGCGGTGCGCCTGCGCGCCGTAACCAAGATCTATCACAGCGGCGTGACGGCGCTCGGACCGCTCGACCTCGAGGTCGCAAAGGGCCAATTCGTTTCACTGCTCGGGCCTTCCGGCTGCGGAAAGTCGACCGCGCTGCGGCTGATCGCGGGACTGGCCGCGCCGAGCGCGGGCAGGGTGGACGTTTCCCATCGCGCCAGCAAGGCGGACGGGTGCCATCCCATAGGTTTTGTGTTTCAGGAGCCCACCTTGATGCCGTGGGCGAGCGTGCGTGAAAATGTGCGCCTGCCGCTGAAGCTGGCGCACGTGACGGCGACTGAGGCCGACCGGCGCATTGCGGAGGCGCTGGCGCTGGTCGATCTTTGCGAATTTGCCGATGCATATCCGCGCGAATTGTCCGGCGGCATGAAGATGCGGGTCTCGCTGGCACGCGCGCTCGTGACCGACCCGGATATTCTCCTGCTCGACGAGCCGTTCGCTGCGCTCGACGAGATCACGCGCTTTCGGCTTAACAACGACCTGCTGGCGCTGTGGCGCAAGCTGCACAAGACCATCATTTTCGTCACCCATTCGGTGTTCGAGTCGGTCTACCTGTCGCAGCGGGTGATCGTGATGACGGCGCGGCCGGGCCGCTTGGCACGCGAGTTTCGCATCGCAACGGTAGAGCCGCGGGGCGAGGAGTTCCGCACCTCGGTCGACTATGTCGCTTACTGCCGCGAGGTCTCGAGCGCCCTGGCGCCTTCCTATTCGGGACAACGCGGAGCATGATTTCGTTGCAGAATATTGGCCGCATGCTGCTTCCCGCCGCCGTGCTCGCGGCGGGGTTTGGGTTCTGGGAACTCGTGGTGCGCATCAACGATATCCAGCCCTACGTGCTGCCGAGCCCGCTAACCGTGTTTCAGACGCTGGTCAGCGACTGGCCGGTGCTGTCGGAATCGCTCGGCGTCACCCTGCTCACCACGCTGGAAGGCTTCATCGCGGCGGCCATCGGCGGCGTCGCGCTGTCGCTGTTGTTCAACCAGTCGAAATGGCTGGAGTATTCGCTGTTTCCCTACGCGGTGATCCTGCAGGTCACGCCGGTGATCGCAATTGCGCCGCTATTGCTGATCTATCTGCCGCAGCAGACCGCGGTCATCGTCTGCGCCTGGATTGTCGGCTTCTTTCCGGTGCTGTCCAACACCACGCTCGGGCTGAATTCGGTGGACCGCAATCTGGCCGGGCTGTTTCAGCTCTATGGCGCGTCAAAGCTGCAGACGCTGCGCTACCTGAAATTGCCGGCGGCACTGCCGTATATTCTCGGCGGATTGCGGATTGCGGGTGGCCTGTCACTGATCGGCGCCGTGGTCGCCGAAATCGCGGCAGGCACTGCTGGCTCGGGCTCCGGCCTTGCCTTCCGGATCGCCGAATCCGGCTATCGCCTCAACATTCCCCGAATGTTCGCGGCGCTGTTGTTGCTGTCGGCAGCCGGGATTGTCATCTATGGGCTGCTGGCGCTAGTTTCGCACCTCGTATTACGGCGCTGGCATGAGAGCGCGCTTGGAAAGGAAAGTTGATGGCTGCCGCTAATGTTTCGTCTGAGAAGATCGATCTCCTGATCTACGGCCCGGTCCGGCCGATCCTGGAAAACGGCTTTTCGGATCAGTACGTCCTGCATATGGCGGAGAGCCGCGCCGATCTCGAGCGGTTGACATCAGACACGGTCGCGAAGATCCGCGGCATGGCGGTGACCTATCACATGGTGCCGGCTGATGCGAAGGCGCTGTCGCAATTCCCGAAGCTCGAGATCGTCGCGAGCTTCGGCGTCGGATACGATCACGTCGATTCGGCTTATGCGCGCGAGCACAATATCGTCGTCACCAACACGCCCGACGTGCTGACGGAAGAAGTGGCCGACGTCGCGATGGGGCTTCTGATTGCGACCCTGCGTGAATTCGTCAAGGCGGACCGCTATCTGCGCTCGGGCCTGTGGCAGGCGCAGAACTATCCCTTGAGCGCCGGCTCGCTGCGCGACCGCAAGGTCGGGATCGTCGGCATGGGCCGCATCGGACAAGCGATCGGGCGCCGGCTGGAGGCCTCGCGCGTGCCGGTCTGCTATCACTCGCGCAACCCGTCTTCGGCCGTCTCCTACAAGCACTATCCCGATCTCCTGGAAATGGCGAAGGACGTGGACACCCTGGTCGTGATCGTGCCCGGCGGCGCTTCCACGGCCAAGATGATCAACGCCGATGTGCTAAAAGCGCTCGGCCCGCGCGGCGTCTTGATCAACGTCGCGCGCGGCTCGGTGGTCGATGAGCCGGCGCTGGTTGCGGCGCTGAAGTCCGGCACCATTCTGGCGGCCGGCCTCGACGTGTTCGCCAACGAGCCGAACGTCCCGGACGAGCTGAAGGCGATGCAAAATGTCGTGTTATTGCCACATATCGGCTCGGCTTCGGTGGTAACGCGAAACGCCATGGACCAGCTCGTCGTCGACAATCTGACAAACTGGTTTGCCGGCAAGGCGCCGCTGACGCCTGTTCCGGAAACCCCGGTGAAGGGACGCTGATGCCCCGGACACGCCCGCACATGACCGCGGCAGCGCTGACGGCGCTGCTGGCGCTTGCGCCGGCTGTTCGGGCACAGGATGCCTCGACCCTGAAAAAGGAAATGATCGGGCAGTGGGAGCTTGCCACCACCGAGCGCAGCAAGACCTGCGTCATCACGATGAAGGGCGATGCGACGCCGCAAGGGCTCAAGCTCGAGCTTGAGCCCGGCTGCGCCAAGGCGCTGCCGTTCACCAAGGACATCACCGCCTGGAACATCAAAGGGCTGGATATCGTGCGGCTGCAGGATGCCGCCGGCCAGCCGGTGATCGACTTCACCGAAGTCGAGAGCGGCATTTTCGAAGGCTTGCGGACCGGCGAGGGGGTCTACATCCTGCAGAACCTCGCGGCCGCCCGCTCACTCGCGAAGTCGATGGACCAGATGATCGGCGACTGGTCAATGGTGCGTGGCAACGGCCAGACGGTCTGCGGGCTGACGCTGACCAATACCGAGGCGACAGGCGATAATTTCCAGGTGTTCCTGAAGCCGAAATGCGATCCGGCGGTTGCGGCCTTTGCGCCAAACCAGTGGCGGCTGGAGCGCGGACAAATGATCCTGATGTCGGCCAAAGGCGAGACCTGGCAATTCGAGGCCGACGACAATGCGCAGTGGCGGCGGGTGCCCGATACCGCCGATCCCCTGATCATGGTCCGGGGCCAGTAGGACCTAATTGACCGTGAATCAGGGCGTGAACTCATAAAGGCGATGTCGGCTTCTGACGGCCAAACGGAAAGCTTCTGATCGGTCACGGCCGTACCCAAAGGCCACATTCGCGCGGGATAGTTCAGCCATTGCCGCCCTCATCTAATTAAATGTTTGCGATGAACAGCTCGACGTCCTGCTCTAAGAGGAGTCGGTCTTGGACGAGCTGCTTCGCGGCCTTCGAAACAGCCGCAGCACGGTCGCCTTGTTTTGGATAGCGCTCAGCCAGCGATAGACGCGTATCGTTGTTCTTGAGCCGCTCCTCGCGAGTGGCTGCGAACGGGAACATCGACCCGTAATTCTCGCATAGTTCGCCTTCTGCAAATCCAGCTTTGCGGAAGTTCCAGCCCGTATGCGTTGCGATAGGGGCCTCCAGGGTCGGCAGGCGCACCCCTGCGATATTCCGGCCGTCGGCGTCGGTCTTTGGAACGAATACCGGATAGGCTGCTCCTTTGACCGGTGGCATCACGTCGAAATCGATGACCGTTGGTCGTGTCAGCTGCCCGGAATAACGAACGCCCGGAATTTGCGGAAAGCCCACCGCTTCGGCAGTAGGCGGCACAAGCGTGCCGTCGCTTCGGCTTGGGTACCGGCTTGGCGGTGGCAAGATGCCATCCGTTATCCACGCATCAAGCGCAACCAACAGCGCTCGCGCTGGCGGACCTGCATGAAGTGGGTTCGTCGGGAACATGCAGGTCCGTGCAAGTGCGGAGCGGTCATTTGCCAGCGCGAAATGCTGAAGATTGGAGATCAGGAACAGCCGAACATTGTCAGGCATCGCCAAGTCATTGCCTTGTGTGTCGGTCGCGACCAGGGATGCGCGTTGCTGGTAAAATTCGATTTCGCTGTCGGTCTTGATGGTCTTCGGACAGTTGCCGGCAGCGAGGCACTGCGCCAGCAGGCCGTCGGTGCGTCCTGTGAGCGCGTCCGTCGTCACCGGGTAGGTGAACGGAAATTCCGAGCCCGGATATACCGTATCGGCGTGTTGGTAGGGCGAGCGGCCAGGTTGGCTGAAGCGATAGTTGGTGAATGTCTTCTTCCCGCCGGCGACGTGTGGCATCAGCCCCTCGAACACGGCGCGGCCCTCCTCATCGGTGTTGAAGCCGAGATAGAGGAAATCATGCAGGTATCGGCCACTCTGTGAGACGCCGAACGCGATGGCGCGATCGATCTGGCCGGCCAACAAATTCGCAGTGCCTTCCGCATCGGCCTTCTGATGCCGAAGGAACGAGACGATATCGCGCGTTGCCGCGAACCCCAGGCCCATCACCTTCGGATCCTTGGCAAGGTAAATGAGTTCATAGATCGCCCCAGCGTCAAAACCGGCAGGACGGCGGATCGCAATCCGGTTTGGACTGTCAAAGCGGAGCGAAAGGTCGTTCGGCGCAGTTCGCGGATCGCTCTCGCGCTCGCGCACCGTGATCTTCGCATGCGCTGGATCGAGATCGGCAGCGGGATAGCTCAGCGTTGCGAGCGCGGGATCTTCCAAATGATCAAAAATAAACTCCTCGCGCGCGAGACCGGTTATCTGGGGCACGATGGGCGGCGAAAACGTAAGGCGCCCGCTCACGGCAGCCGTATCTCCCTGCCAGCCACTCCATACGATCGTGTAGCCGCGGCTCATCAGGAAGCCATTGCCTGCATCAGCCACCTTGGTCAGATCGTTGTTAACCGCGGCATCATTGAACAGCGCCAGCCCAGCTTTATTGCCACGATTGGCAACCTCATAGAACAGACGACGATTTGCGTTGGCCGCGATCGTCGGACGGAGGATCTCGACATCGCTCACCGCCTCGACAAGGCCCTGCGCGCTGCGCGGCGCGCGGTCGATATCCACGATCACAGAATTATGCGGATCTCTGGGCGCGACTCCAATTGTGGCGCGGGCGATGATACGATCGTAGGTCCCGACTGAAGCGAACACGCGGCCTTCGAACGCCGGCGATTCGGTGCGCAGAATCTCGAATTTGATGACCTTTGCGTCCACCGCCTGTGACGAATCAAGTATGCCGATCGCGAAGACCAGTCCTTGCAGTATACGCTTCATCTCTTCCTCCCAGCGACGCGCGCGTGCATGCGCGGTTCCAGGTCATTAATGAAGGTGAAGCTTGCCGGCCTCGGGCACATGAGCTGCCATAAGGAAATTAATCTAAGGGGGTCGGCCCAATCCCGGCAGCTCGTTCATGCACTCTACCACCAGTCGGGGCGCGCCGAGAAGAGCTAGGATTTCCGCAATTGGGCTCGAAGGCGAAGACCTTCCGATGGCCGCTCAGGCTGCTGATGGGGGTAGACCTGACCTCGTTCGTGGTATCCTCGACTGGCGCTTTTGACGCCAAGCGGACATTGACCCATCCTTCACGAGCCATGTTCAAAGGTATCCGCACTTGCTGGATGCTAGAGCAGGCCGGTACAACGCTCTCCCTGCGTGTGTGCTCTTTGGTCGCGATACAGAGACAGCGGAAGGTCCTATGGTGGCCGCGACATGATCCACGTCCTCGACATCGATCCGCGCATTGCGCGGCGTTGCTTGCACGCCGGACGGCTCCAAGCAGGAGCTTAGCCGGACGGTAGTTGGTGCCGTCCGGATTACCCTTCCTTCATCAAACAGATTTGGTGTGCGGCTTTTCCGTGAGGGAAGCCCGAACAAGGAGGCATGTCGTGAACAACCCCTTTTTTCCGGACGTCATTCTTCCGGCGTCTGACCATCGCCGATTGGAGCGGCTCGCGCAGGTGGGCGCAGATCAAGGCGACGTGGACGCGCGTTTCCTGTTGAGTGAGATCAGTCGTGCCGAAATCGTCCCTGATCGCGCAGCCAGATTGGACAGCATTGTCACGATGGGTTCGTGGGTGACGTTCTGGACCACCTGGGGCTTCCTCCGGGAGACGAGGCAACTGGTGTACCCCGAAGACTACACGTCGGAGCAAGCCCAACTTGCCGTGATGTCACCGTTGGGCGCAGCGCTAGTGGGGCTGAAGGTCGGAAGCGAAATCCCCTTCCTCACCGCTGGGCGCACCAACGTCGTCAGGATCGAACGCGTCAGTCGAGGTGATCCGAATGACGTTGTCAGGGTTCTGTTTAGCAATCCGGTGGTCAGGGGCAACAAGCTCTTTGATGACAATGATCCGGGACCATCAGCCGCTTAGGAAAGGAGAGAAGATAATGAGCAAGACTAATCGCAAGGGCAAATCTGAAATCGTGTTGCCGCCCATCACGGTGATGGAGGATGAGGCGAGGCGTCTCAACGCCCTGGCCAGTTCGAGCGCGGTGCTCTTCCCGCGCGTAGCCCATTTCCTTGCACAGGAGATGGAGCGTGCAAGCGTGGTGGCGGACAATTCCGATCTGCGCGGCGTGGTCCGCATGGGCTCGCAGGTCCGGTACTGCGATGACAAGACCGGTGACGTCCGGGACGTGGTGTTGGTGTATCCGCACGAAGCGGACATAACGCTAAAGCGTGTCTCGGTTCTTACGCCCGTCGGAGCTGCGTTGATCGGCCTGTCCGTTGGTCAGGCCATCGAATTTCAGACGCCGGGCCACAACAAGCGGTCCTTGACGGTCCTAAGCGTGTCCAACTGACGGAGGCGTTGCTATGCGCGACGTTTCAACTAAACAGGCCGCCTTAGCAGTCATCGGTATCACCGTCGTCTTGCTTGCCATGTTCTATCTTGCGACCTTCCTCAAGGCCTGAAGATCCAACCTCTAAGGTGCCCCTCTCGGTCCATGATCGAGCTGGGGCACCGGCAATGTTGCGGCACCGCGCGGATCGAGTCATTGAATGAACCAGCATGACTTCACGGTCGCAGTCCGCGACGTCTACTGACCCTTCGCCGACGAGGTTGATCGAATGGTGGTGAGTTACTGCACTGCATG
Source organism: Bradyrhizobium archetypum (assembly GCF_013114835.1). Taxonomy (GTDB): domain Bacteria; phylum Pseudomonadota; class Alphaproteobacteria; order Rhizobiales; family Xanthobacteraceae; genus Bradyrhizobium; species Bradyrhizobium archetypum. Next base: position 241,654 of record NZ_JAAVLW010000003.1, read on the forward strand.
AGTCCGATTGTGGCCCAACTCGGACCTCTGGTGAGGTCTGCTACCGCACAGTTATCAGGGCACAGCAGACATCCGCGTCTCAAGCTGCCGCGCGGATCCATGAGTGCGCGCCCTAGCGGCCGATCACGCCTGCTACCTGGGACGCAACCTGTTCGGCGAGCATGTGGTAACCCTCCGGGGTGAGATGCTGGCCGTCGGGCTGATGCGGTAATCCCCTGAAACTGCTGTTTGGAATCATGATCACCGGGATGCCGCGCGCACTTAACTGGCTCTGAATTTCCGATGTTCGGTCGGGCGAGCCCTTGCGCCGGTCGTTGCCGCCCGGCTGGAGGATGACGGCGCTGGTGCCTTTCGGTACGGCCTGGTCCAGACGCCGCAACATGCCTTCCGTGGTGTCGCCGTTAATGCCGGCGTTTACGACACGGACGTTGGCCCCCTTGGCCCGCAATATCGCCTCGAGTTGTGCCGGATAGGCCTGTCCCCGCGCGACCCCCTTGCCATAAGTGTTACTGGCGCCCAGCGCCACGATGGTGGCGGCGCCGGCTGGCGCGGTTTCGAAAAGGAAGAAGGCCGCCAGGATGACAGCCGCCATGCCGGGCCGAAAGGAGTGCGGTTTCATACTTGCCCCGTTTGCATCGGTGCAGGAAGCCTACAGGCCCAATATCCTCTGGTGCAACCGGATGGGCGGGGTGGTCCGTGGAAAGCCGCCAAAAATTTAATTCACGGCCCTGTCGATCCGGCGTCCTCCCGTTCGTCGTCTCCCATAGCGAGACAGTTTCGTGGCGATTGCCGCCGCGGCTCGCCTCAACGGGAGTTCCTCGATGCGCTTCATGTCGATCGTTACCTCGCCCCAGCCAGATAAAGCCCCGACGCCCGCCCTGATGGAAGCGATGGGTAAGCTTGCCGAACGCGAGATCAAGGCCGGCCGGATGGTCGACATGGGCGGGCTAACCCCGCTGCAGCAGGGGGCGCGGGTCTCTATCGAAGGCGGTAAGCTCAGGGTCACGGACGGCCCGTTTGTGGAGGCCAAGGAAGTGATCGGCGGCTACGCCATCTTCGAGTTCCGCGACAGGGCAGAAGCGCTCGCCATGGCCAAGGAGTTCATGCAGCTTCATCTCGACCACATGCCCGGCTGGGAAGGCACCTGCGAGCTGCGCGCCATGGCCGGTCACGGCCTGGAAATGACCTGCGGTGACGTCGAATCCCCCGCGCATGCCTGATGGCGCGGCATCGCCGATCTGGTCGGCGGCGATGACGGCCGCCGAGATCAATAGCACCATCCTGGCGGTCTGGCGCGTCGAACAGCCGCGCCTGATCACCGGCCTCTCCCGGCTGTTGCGCGACGTGCCGCTGGCCGAGGATCTCACCCAGGAAGCGCTGGTGGCGGCGCTCGAGCATTGGCCCGATGGCGGCGTGCCGGACAAACCCGGCGCGTGGCTGATGGCGCTGGCCAAGCGCCGCGCACTGGATCATCTGCGCCGCCGCAGCATGCTGGCGCGCAAGCACGAGATGCTGATGCGCGAGCTGGAGCAGGAGCAGCAGGCGATGCCCGACCCGGACGCCGCACTCGATGAAGATATCGGCGACGAGCTGTTGCGGCTGATCTTCACCGCCTGCCACCCGCGCTTGTCGCGCGAGGCGCGCGCGGCGCTGGCGCTGAAGATGATTTGCGGACTGACCACGGAAGAGATCGCGCGCGCCTTCCTGCAGCCGGAGCCGACGATTGCCCAGCGCATCGTGCGCGCCAAGCGCACGCTCTCGGAGTCCGGGCTTACTTACGAAACGCCGCGCGGCGAGCAGCTTTCGGAGCGGCTGGCCTCGGTGCTGGAGGTCGTCTATCTCATCTTCAACGAGGGCTATACGGCCGCCCGCGGCGACGAATGGCTGCGGCCGCAGCTCTGCCATGACGCGCTGCGCATGGGTCGCGTGCTGACGCTGGTCGCGCCGCAGGAAGGCGAAGCCCACGGCCTGCTCGCGCTGATGGAGCTGAACGCCTCCCGCACCGCGGCGCGCACGGATGCGGCCGGTGATCCGATTCTCCTGATGGAGCAGAATCGCGCGCTATGGGACCGGCTTCAGATCCGTCGCGGGTTGCTGGCCCTGGCCCGGGCCTGTGAGCTCGGTGGTGGACGCGGCTTCTATACGCTGCAGGCCGCCATCGTCGCCTGCCACGCCAGTGCCGCCACACCTGCCGAAACGGACTGGCCGCGCATTGCAAACCTCTATGCCGAACTTGCCACGCTGGTGCGTTCGCCGATCATCGAGCTGAACCGCGCCGTCGCCATCGGCATGGCCGAAGGACCGGCAGCAGCACTTGCGATCGTGGATCGGCTGGCCAGCGAGCCGGCGCTGAAGAACTACCATCTCCTGCCAAGCGTCCGCGGCGATCTGCTCCACAAGCTCGGGCGCGTTGCGGAAGCCCGTGCTGCGTTCCAGGCCGCGTCCGCGCTTGCGACCAACAAGCGCGAACGCGAATTGCTGCAGCGGCGCGCCGCCGAGGCCGGCGATGGCGTGCCGCAGGCTTGCTGATTTCAGATGAAGCGGAACTGCGAGCGCTCGCGTTTGGCAAGCTTGGGGATCGCCTGGCCAAGGATGATATTCTTGAAGTGATCGGTTTGCTGATGCTCGGCAAACGCCGCTTCGCCTGCGAACACCTCGTAGAAAAAGAACTCCCTCGGCTTTGCCACGTTCTGGTGGATCTGGAATTCCTTCACGCCAGCTTCGCGTTGCGCCTGCGGAAGGAAGTCTTTCAGAAGCGCCGCGATCGCGGCTTCCTCTCCGGAATTGACCTCCCAGAATGCGGTGACGATCAGGTGCTGGTTTGCAGTGTCGGTGGTTGCCATGATGCTCTCCTGTGCAAGTCGACGCCAGTTCGATTTCCGCTTCCGGCGACGGCAGGCCATCATGCCTCGTGCGGTGACATCGATGTTTCGATGCAGGACGAACTGTCGTATTCGTGATGGGAACCTCGTCGGCAGTCGGGGCGTTGGCCAGCGTTGTTTCCCATCTCGGCATGGAGCAGGCACATGGCGAAAAGGACCGTGCTCGCGATCGGCATCGAACCTTCCCTCGTTGACTTCAGCGCCTTCCCGGGGCTCACGGCCGAACTGGTGACGAGCCATATTGAAGCGCAGATCGAGCAGCTTCGCGCGATGGGCTATGAAGCCGATAGCTGCCTGATCGATCTCGGCGATACGGCCGAGGCCGTCGCGGCGCTGGCGCTGGGCGCAAAGCATTATGACTGCGTGGTGATCGGCGCGGGCCTGCGCGAACCGCGGGAGCGGCTGCATCTGTTCGAGCGGATCATCAATCTGGTCCACCTTGCCGCGCCGCAAACCCGCATCTGCTTCAACACCACGCCGGCCGATACCGTTGAGGCGGTACAACGATGGGTCGCGCCATGAGCGCGCTTGCGTTCAAGTCGTGCGGAAGGCGCCGAGCAGGCTGCTGACCCCCAGCTGGCGCAGACGGCATCACGCGAGCATTCACGCGGCCGGAAGCGATCGGCGCGGACGGATGATCGCCCAGGTCCAGGCTGCAGCGGCGAGCGCCAGGACGGCGTAAGGCGCCCAGGCTTGCGGCTCGCCCATGGTCTGCAGGGTCATACCGCTCAAGAGGCACCAGAGAGCGGGGATCGGCAGCAGCCATGGCACGAGCCTGCCGCGGGCGAGAAGCAGAACGCCGAGTGTCGCGATCGCCGTCGGATCCGGCGCGATGCCAAAAACCTCGGACGAGGCCCAGCCGCGTCCCTGCAGCGGCGCAAGCAAGGGCTGTCCGGCAAGTGCGAAGCCAAGGATGAGATATCCGGCCCACTCGGCAGGACGCCGGCCGAAGGTGAGGGCATCCAGCAGGAACGCGACGAGGAGCAACATGCCCTCGGCGAAAAATGCCGGTGCAACATAAGTGGCGGCCCAGTTGATGGTCGAATACCGGTTCCACAGGAACGACCAGCCGACGAAGATCCAGAGCGCCGCCAGAATGAGTGCGATCCAGCGTGTCCGGATTCCCCGCCGCCACACGATGAACAGGATGATGGTGAGGCCGGCGGCGAACATCGCGACGTGCAGAGGCCAGAGCGCCGCATTGTGCAGCTCGAACATGCGCCAGTAGGTGCGCGGCGAAAACAGCAGGAAATCCTCCGGCCGGTAGGTCCACCACTCCGACATCAAAGCGCCTTCACGAGAGCGGAGATGCGCTGCCGCATGGCGGTATCCGGCATGGGGCCAGCGGCGGCGAAAAGATTTTCACGCACGTGGTCAACGCGGCTGGTTGCCGGAATGGCAACGGTGACGGCCGGGTGAGAGAGGATGAACTTCAGCATGAGCTGCGCCCAGCTCGATGCGCCGAGTTCGGCCGCCCATTCGGGCAGCGGCTTACCCTGGAGCCGCTGGGTCAGCGCGCCCTGCCGGAACGGGCGGTTGACGATCACGGCGATGCCGCGCTCCGCCGCCAGCGGCAGCAGCCGCGCCTCCGCGTCGCGATCGACGACGTTGTAGGAGAACTGCACGAAATCGATCGGCTCGCTCCGCATGATCTGTTCGACGAGATCATGACGGCGGCCTTCGGAGGTGGTGATCCCAACGTAACGCAGCGTGCCGGCCGCCTTCATTTGGAAAAGCATCTGCAGATGCGGCTTCCAGGCGAGGAGGTTGTGAACCTGAAGGAGGTCGAACTTCGGCACGCCCCAGAAGCGACGCGATTGCTCGATCTGGGCAGGGCCTGCCGCCGCCGAGGACGTCCAGACCTTTTCGGCCGAGAACAGCGCTTGAGGCCGCCCGAGCTTTTCAAGACCGTAGCCGACCATCGGCTGCGACGAGCCATACATGGGGGAGGAGTCAATCAGGCGGCCGCCTGCCTCGAAGAAGGCCGACATCACACGTGCGCATTCATCCCTGAGCACCGGATCGTTGCCGACGTTGAAGGTGATCCAGGTGCCTAGTCCGACGATCGGAATTTCCTCGCGGGTCGAGGGGATTGGACGGCGGGCAGGCTGGCCCTGCTGGGCACGCAGCGAGCTTGGCAAGTGCGCAGCCGCAGCCGCTGCCAAGGAGGCCTGCAGGAACGTTCGGCGTGTCGTCCGCATCCGAGGCTCCATCATCGCGGCGGGCAAAACCCTTGCGCAACAAATGCGCAGAATAGCAGAACGCTACCGCCCGCTTCGTAGTTCGAAATTGTCGATCGAGGCACTGGACAAATATGGGCTCGCGCGCCGTCCTCAATCTGTGATGGAACATTGGCGTTGCTGGATCGACGGCAGTCCTCTCAAACCTGCGTGATTCGGTTTCAGTCGCAGGTCAACGCCGCTAAACTTCTGGGGCCAACAGGGGTGTAAGACTACAACGTTAAGCCCCCGGTTCCAGATTGGAGGCTCGGGCGCGACACTCACCAGTTTGCGAATTATGGCGTCAACCACAAGCGACGGGAGGCGCAATGAGATGGCCGGTCAGTGGCTATTCAAGAGCGAGACTTATGATAACTGCAATTGCGCCATGAACTGCGGTTGCCAGTTCAACCTGCCGAGTACCAACGGCTATTGTCAGTCGGCTTTCGTCGGGACCATCGTTGAAGGCCATTTCAACGATACGCCGCTCTCAAGCCTGAACTGGGCGGCGCTGTACAAGTGGCCCGGTGAAATCAAGAACGGAAACGGCCGGCGCCAGATCGTTATCGACGAGCGTGCAGATGAAGCCCAACGGATCGCGCTTGAAACGATCATCTCCGGCGAGGCATGCGCGCCATTGAGCAATCTTTTCGCGGTATTCGCATCCACCTGCTCGGAATTTTGCGAGACCTTGTTCCTGCCGATTGAGCTCGATGCGGATCTGGAACTCAGAACTGCAAGGGTGGAGATACCCGGCGTCATGCGGAGTACCGGCAGGCCGAAGATCAACGAGTTTACCGGTCAACCATTCCACATTGCGCTGGCGCGTCCTAGCGGGAGTTTCGAGTTTACCTACGCAGAAATCGGGCTGGGTACCACGTCGGTCACAGGCGACATGGAAATGGCGTTCGAAGATTCATGGGCACACTTTTGTGTTCACCACTTCAATCAGGATGGCTTGGTCCGGGAAAGATCAAGGCTCACGGCATGGCTTGGTAACATGACCCCGCGCTAGATCAGCTTCAGTCCCCTCAAGCTCGTGTGCCCGTTCTTGCCGACGATGATGTGGTCGTGCACGGAAATGCCGAGCGGAGTGGCGATCTGGATGATCGCTTTCGTCATATGGATGTCGGCCTGCGACGGCGTCGGGTCGCCGGAGGGGTGATTATGGACCAGAATCAGCGCGGTCGCCGACAGTTCGAGCGCGCGCTTGATCACCTCGCGCGGATAGACCGGGGTGTGGTCGACGGTACCGATCTGCTGGATTTCGTCTGCTATCAATTGGTTGCGCTTGTCGAGGAATAGCAGGCGAAACTGCTCCTTGTCGGCAAACGCCATGCCGGACCGGCAATAGTCGATCACGTCGTTCCAGGAGGAGAGCGCAATCTTGCGCTTGATTTCGCCCTTTGCCACCCGGCTTGCGGCAGCCGCCAGCAGCTTGATCTGGTTGATCGAGGCCTCGCCGATGCCGTCGACCTCGCGCAGGCGCGCCACCGGCGCGTGAATGACTTCGGCGAAGGAGCCGAATTTTTTCAACAGCGCCTTCGCCAGCGGCTTGGTGTCGCGCCGGGGCAGGGCGGGAAACAGCGCCATTTCCAGCAGTTCGTAATCGCTCAGCGTCTCCGGCCCGGCGCCGTAAAACCGCCCGCGCAGCCGCTCGCGATGGCCGTGATAGTGCGGCTTGTCACTGGTCAGGTCTTCTGTTGGATCGGTCTTGGCGGGCATCGGTCCAAATGTGCCGTGGACGCGAATTTTTGCAACCGGGAAAATCGCAATGATTGATCCCCGTGCCGCTTACGCCCGACGGTAGAGCCCGGGCCGAAGCGTTGATGTTATACCTCGCCGCTCGAGACCGCCGTCGGGCGTACACTCCGCTTGAGATAAAACTCGCCGGTCAGCCGCCAGCTCTTGCGCTCATCGGTCGATTCGCGGCTGATCCAGTGCAGCGAGTTCGCTTCGATCTCGGTGAAGCACCACTGGCAGATCGTGCCAGCGGCGTCGCGATATTCCTGCACGATGTCGTCGCCCACTTGGCGGCCGGTCATCCGGTTGTAGGACTGGCGTACCGGGTCGACGAAGATGATCTGCCAATTGTCCTGCCCGGGATCGTAGATCCGCAAGGTCGTGCCGTACATCCGGTCGTCCTCGCCGGCCGCGCGCCCGGTTCGCGCGGGCACGATCCAGACGTCCTGGATCGCGCGGCCCTGCAGGGCCCAGCCGAAATGGACCTCGCAACTGGAATCGAAGCGCTCGCCGTTCGCGCGGTGCACCGTCACGGTGCCGTCCCATGCGCCGACGAAACGGCCATACAGCATCATCTTGTCGGCGCGGTCCGGCGCCGGACCGTTGCTGCATAGTGCGTCGATGAATGAAAGCGATTCGCTGGCCATTGATGTTCTCCCGTCGAATTCGTCGTGTTCGGGAGACTTCGCAAATGAGGAAGGGCGTCGCTTGGAGAAAATTGCGGTTGATCGAGGCAAGCCGGATGCGGCCGGTATGCCGGGCAGCGGCCGATTGCACAGAGAAAGGCACGGCGCGAAGCTCGGCGCTTCGGGATTATTCCCCGCGCCGGCTCAACTATGTCGTAGCCGGCGGCTTCTCGCCGTTGCGTTCGGACAGCGTGAAGATCTCGACGCCGGTGGCGGTCACGCCCACCGAATGCTCGAACTGGGCCGATAGCGACCGGTCGCGGGTTACCGCGGTCCAGCCGTCGGACAGGATCTTCACATGCGGCTTGCCGAGATTGATCATCGGCTCGATGGTGAAGAACATGCCGGGCTTGAGCATCACGCCTTCGCCGGGCCGGCCGATATGGATGATGTTGGGCTCATCATGGAACATGCGCCCGAGGCCATGGCCGCAGAAATCACGCACCACGCTCATGCCCTGCGGCTCGACAAAGCTCTGGATGGCGTGGCCGATGTCGCCGGTGGTGGCGCCGGGCTTCACCGCGGCGATGCCGCGCATCATCGCTTCGTAGGTGACCTCTATCAGCCGCTCCGCCTTGCGGGCGATCGGGCCGATCACATACATGCGGCTGGAATCGCCGTACCAGCCGTCGACGATGAACGTGACGTCGATATTGACGATGTCGCCTTCCTTCAGCGGGCGATCGCCGGGCATGCCGTGGCAGACCACGTGATTGATCGAGGTGCAAGTCGAGTAGCGGTAACCGCGATACATCAGCGTCGCCGGATAGGCGCCATGGCTGAAGGCGAAGTCGCGGACGAATTCGTCGATCCGCGACGTCGGAACGCCCGCCTTGACGACATCGGTGAGCTCGTCGAGGCATTTGGCGACCAGCGCGCCCGCCTTGCGCATGCCGGCGAATCCGCTCGGGCCGTGCAGCTTGATCTGGCCGGTCTTACGTAACGAGGTCTCGGTCGCTTCAATATAGCTCATGGGCGGTCATGCTTCGGTGGGAACGGCAATGGGTTGATTTTGAACGCCTAATTTAATGATCGGAATGGTCAGTGCAAGCCAAGGTTGGAGTCTGCGCGGCCATAAAAGGCTTGCATCTAGCCGGAAACTTCCACCACTGGCTCGACCGGCAGCGCACCGCCGCGGACGCGGATTTCGCGGACCGGATAGGGAACACGGATGCCCTCCCGCTTGAACGCGTCCCACAGTGCCAGCATCACCTCGCTCTTGACGTTGTCCATACCGTCGGGATCGGCGATCCAGAAGGTCAGCGAGAACTTCATGCCGGCCTCGGCGAACTCCGTGATGATGCAGTTCGGCGGCTTGTTCTTGATGGCGCGCGGCGCAGCCGCCGCGACCTCGATCGCCAGCTTGCAGACGAGGCGGGGATCGGCATCGTAATTGGTGCTGAACAGTACCTTCACCAGCGTATTCTTGTCGGTGTAGGTCCAGTTCACGACCTTCTGCGTCACCAGGTCTTCGTTCGGAATCAGGAACTCGCGGCCATCGCCGGCGGCGACCGAGATGTAGCGCGTCTTCATCGTGCTGATGCGCCCGGTGTTGTCGCCGATGGTGACGAGGTCGCCCGGTTTCACCGATTTGTCGACCAGGAGGATGATGCCGCTGATGAAGTTGGCAACGATCTTCTGCAGGCCGAGACCGATACCGACGCCGGCCGCGCCGGTGAACACCGCGAGCGCCGCGAGATTGATGCCGACCGCGCTCAAGGCCACCGCAATGGCAAATACCATCAGCGTGAACCGGACGATCTTGACCAGCAGCACCTGGATCGACGGCGTCAGGTCGCCGGACCGGGTGATCCGGCCTTCCACGAAATTGCTGGCGATGTTGGTCAGCCACAGCGCCACGATCAGGAGCGCGCCAAGCTTGATCAGCAGCAGCGGCGTCAATCGGAGATCGCCGAGCACGATCGAGACCGAGTCGAGCGCCTCGATCACCGGCTCGAGCTGGCCCAGAATGCTCAAGGCTACGACCAGCCAGGCCGAAATCGACACCAGGCGGACCACGAAGGTGTTGCGGATCACCGAGGTGATGAGGTTGATGACCAGCCAGGCGACGGCGAGCTTGGCGGCAACCGCCAGCAGATAGGAGCGGCTTGGCCAGGTCGAGGCGATCATGACCGCGCGCGCCAGCGTCATCAGAGCCGCGAACACCGCCGTCGCGGTGCTGCCGACCAGCACGCGGATGAACAGCCGGAACGGCGCCGGCCAGCCCATCGCAACCGACGACACGTCTATCCTGGACCGCACTGCCGCGCCGCTGGCCCAGGCGATCCCGGTAGCGGTCAGGATCAGTCCGAGCTGCAGATAGAACCAGGGCGAGGTGACCTCCGCGCCGACCGAGCGCGCGGCGCTGTGCAGGATCTCGATGATCTCTTTCAAATCCATCGGCAAATCTCGTTCGAGGCCAGCCGGCCTCTTCAGGCAAGTTGATTCGCAAGGTGCAGGCAGATTCCCACAAGCGCAGCGCGGACGCCATCGATACGCAGCTACGGTGACGGCCCAGGCCCTAAAAATCGGGCACATTGCCGCTATCGCAGAAATGGGTTGGCGTTCAAGTGTGGCAACGATAAGGATGCAATTGCAAGTATTTGCGGGCGAATTATCGGAGGTTCATGAGTTCTCTCGACTCGGTCAGCATCGCCATCTTTCTGGGCGCTATTCTGGTGATGGCGGGCATTCTGTCGAGCCTGCTTGCGCTGCGCTTCGGGGCGCCGCTGCTGCTGGTGTTCCTCCTGATCGGCATGCTGGCGGGCGATGCCGGGCCGGGCCAGCTCAGCTTCGATGACGTTCGCACCACCTATCTGGTCGGATCGGTCGCGCTGGCGCTGATCCTGTTCGACGGCGGGCTGCGCACCAAATTTCAGAGCATTCGCACGGTGCTTGCGCCATCGATGGTACTGGCGACGGTTGGCGTGCTGCTGACCGCGCTCGTCACGGCGCCGGTCGCCAAATACGTGCTCGACCTGAACTGGACCGAGTCATTGCTGGTCGGCGCCGTGGTGGCGTCGACCGATGCTGCGGCGGTGTTTCTGCTGGTCCATACGCAAGGCCTGCGCCTGCGGCCCCGTGTCGGGGCAACGCTGGAAGCGGAGTCCGGCACCAACGATCCGTTCGCGATCTTCCTGACCCTGATGCTGGTCGAATTCATTTCGGTCGGGCAAAGCTCGCCCGGACATGTCGCATTCGAACTCGCCCGCGAAGGCCTGCTCGGCGCCTTCGTCGGCGTGATCGGCGGCCGCCTGGTGGTGCTGGCGCTCAACCGCATGGCGCTGCCGCAGGGCCTGCACGCGCCCTTCGTCACGACGGCCGCCCTGGTGATTTTCGGCATGGCGCAGATCGCGCATGCCTCGGGCTTTCTCGCGGTCTATCTCGCCGGCATCATCATCGGCAACCGGCCGACCCGCGCGCATAACTCGGTGATCACCTTTCTCGACGCCGCGACCTGGCTGGCGCAAATCGTGATGTTCGTCCTGCTCGGGCTATTAGTATCGCCACAGCGTCTGTTGGACAGCGTGGGGCCGGCGGTGATCGTGGCGCTGGTGCTGATGCTGGTGGCGCGGCCGCTCGCGGTGATGCTGTGCCTTGTGCCGTTCCGGTTCAACTGGCGGGAGAAGATCTTCATCGCTTGGACCGGGCTGCGCGGTGCGGTCGCGATCTTTCTCGCCTCGATCCCGATGCTGATCGGATTGCCCAAAGCCTATCTTTATTTCGATGTCGCCTTTGTCGTGGTCATCATATCGCTGTTGCTGCAGGGCTGGACGCTGGCGTCGGCGGCGCGGTGGCTGCATGTGGCGCTGCCGCGTATCGACCGCGGGCCGCGGCGCGTCGAGCTCGATCTGCCCGGCCAGCTCGAGCAGCAACTGGTCGGCTATCCCGTGCGCCCGAAAAGCCTGTATTTCCGGCGCGGCCTGCTGCCATCCTGGTCCAAGCCGACACTGGTGATCCGCGACGAGCGGATTCTTTCGCCCACCGAGGCCGATCCGGTCGCTTCCGGCGATTACCTCTATCTGCTGGCGCCGCCGGAAAAGGCTGAGGCGCTGGACCGCTTCTTTGTCGATATGGCGCCGAGCTCGGCGCCCGATCCGCATCTGCTCGGCGATTTCATGGTGTCCGGCGAGCACACGCTCGGCGAACTGGCCGAAATCTACGGCGTTTCCGTCGGCAAAGAGCAGACGCGGCTGACGCTGGCGGACTATTTCGACATTCATCTCGACCATGCCCCGAAGGAGGGCGCTGAGCTCGAACTCGATTCCATCGTTCTGGTGGCGCGCAGCATTGGCGGCGGCCGGGTCAATGTGATCGGCCTTCGGCTGCCCGAGGACGAGGAAAAGGCCGTGCCGCTGACGCGCTGGCAGGCATTCAGGCGCAAGCTGGCGGAGGTCTGGTCGTCGGTGGCAGGGGTTTGAGGCCCACGGCGTTCACGAACGCTGATGGCGTCACATCGCCATCATTGCTCTTCCAGCGTGAATCCAACCCGCAAGGTGACCTGGTAGTGGCGAACAGATCCGTTTTCGATATGGCCCCTGGTTTGTACGACTTCGAACCATTTCATCTCGCGAATGGTCTTTGACGCGCGGCTGATGGCGTTCTGAATCGCGTCCTCGATGCTCTTTTCGGAAGACCCTACGAGATCCAGGATCTTGTACACGTGATCCTTCATGCCGGTGTCTGCCATAGCTAACCTCCGTTGCGGCCATCGGTGCTGAGTTCTGAACGAGTTGGCAACCTCCCCAGTTCCATGACTTTCTGGCGACTTGTGCATCCAAGTGACCGCGCTCGACGCTGCGTGCGATCCATCGCTGCGCAGCCGGCATGCCGTCGCCCATGCCGTCCGCCGTATTTTCCGCTGTTGAGGAATTGGCGAAGTATCATTAGCTTAAACAGAGGTCAGCCAATGACCTCACGGTAGAAACGTAAGGAGAGACACACAATGTCCGGCCCCTCTGACGATCAGCTCGGCTTTGCGCCCGACTACGATTCTCCCGTTCCCTATATGCAGCGAACGCGCGACTACTACGCGGCGATCGGCTACACCACGCCCTATCGCTGGGCGCACTATGTCGATGCGCCGTTCCAGCCGCTGAAAAAGCCGCTCGCGCAATCGCGCGTCGCCATCGTCACCACCGCCGCGCAATATGATCCGGCCAAGGGCGACCAGGGCCCGGGCGCGCCGTACAATGGCGGCGCCAAGTTCTACAAGGTCTATGACGGCGATACCTCGAAACAGCACGATTTGCGGATCTCGCATATCGGCTACGACCGCAAGCACACCACCGCGACCGACAGCGGCACCTGGTTTCCATTGCCGCAGCTTCTGAAAGCCAAAGCGTCGGGCCGCATCGGCGAGGTCGCGCCGCGTTTTTTCGGTGCGCCGACCAACCGCAGCCATCGCGTCACCATCGAAACCGATGCACCCGATATCCTCGCCCGCTGCCTCGCCGATCAGGTCGATGTCGCCGTGATCGTCCCGAACTGCCCGGTCTGTCATCAAACGTCGGCGCTGGTGGCGCGCCATCTCGAAGCCAACGGCATCGCGACTGTGGTGATGGGCTGCGCCAAGGATATCGTCGAATTCGCCGCCGCGCCGCGCTTCCTGTTTTCGGATTTCCCGCTCGGCAACTCCGCCGGCAAGCCGCATGATTTGGACTCGCAAGCGCTGACGCTCGAGCTGGCGCTGCGGCTAGTGGAGTCCGCGCCCGGCGCGCGCACCACGATGCAGTCGCCGCTGCGCTGGAGCGCGGACGCCTCCTGGAAGCTCGACTACAACAACATCTCGCAGATGAGCCCGGAAGAGCTGGCGCGCCGCCGCGCCGAATTCGACAAGCAGAAGGAGATCGCGCGCGGCAACCGGGCGGCGTGATCCCGTCACCCTTCCCCTGGAGGGGGAGGGTCGCCGCGCAGCGGCGGGGTGGGGTGACGGTCTCTCCACGTCCAACACTGCCCGAGTCGAGAGATCACCCCACCCCGTCTCACATTTCGCTGCGTTCCATGTGAGCCGACCCTCCCGCTCCAGGGGAGGGTGCATTTCACGGCCACCCTCTCCCACACGGGGAGAGGGAAAGAAAAAGCCAGGAGGAGGCCCCTTTGACCCGACCGTTCGAAGGCGTGAAGATTCTCGACTTCACGCAGGTGCTGGCTGGCCCTTATGCAAGCTACCAGCTCGCGCTGCTCGGGGCCGACGTCATCAAGGTGGAGCGCCGCGAAGGCGAGGATATGCGCCGCACGCCGCTGAGCCGTGAATGGGCCGAGCGCGGCCTTGCGCCGGGCTGGCAGGCGATCAACGGCAACAAGCGAAGCCTCACCCTCGACCTGTCGAAGCCGCAAGCGATCGCCATCGTCAAGCAGCTCGCAGGCCAGGCCGACGTGGTGATGGAGAATTTCCGGCCCGGCGTGATGGATAAGCTCGGCATCGGCTATGCCGCGCTCTCGGCCATCAACCCGCGGCTGATCTATTGCGCCATCTCCGGCTTCGGCCAGACCGGGCCGGAGCGGCTGGGTGCCGGCTATGACGGCAAGATCCAGGCGCTGTCAGGCATCATGTCAATCACCGGCCATCCCGAGACCGGCCCCACGCGCGCCGGCTTTGCGGTCTGCGACGTGCTGTCGGGTGCGACCGCGGCCTTCGGCGTGTCGAGCGCGCTGTTTCAGCGCACGCACACCGGCAAGGGCCAGTTGGTCGACGTTTCCATGCTCGAGGCGACGCTGGCGTTCCTGTCCGGGCAGGTCGCGGACTATTCAGTGGCGGGCCATCGCCAGCAGCTTTCCGGCAATCAGGCCGTCAGCCGAAGACCTACCGCCAATTTGTTCAAGGCAGCCGACGGCTACCTGCTGCTCGCCGTCAACAGCGAGAAGCAATACCGCGCGCTGATGACGGCGCTCGGCCGTGCCGACGTGCTGGAGGACCCGCGTTTCGTCGACTGGTTCGCGCGCCAGGAAAACGAGCCGGCGCTGCGGGCCATCATCGAGGAGGCGCTGTCGAAGAAAGACCCGCGCGAATGGGAGAAGATCCTGGAGGCGGCGGGCGCGCCCTGCGCCAGCATCTGGAAGATCGAGGAGGTGATCGAGCACCCGCAGATCGCAGCCCGCGGCGCCATCCAGGAAATCGATACGCCCTACGGACGGCTGCGCTTTGCCGGCAGCGGCTTTCAGCTCGCCCATGGCGGCGGCCGGCTCGACCGCATGGCGCCCGCGCTCGGCGCCCACACCGAGGAAGTGCTGGCCTCGCTCGGCTATGACGCGAAAGCGATCGCGGAACTGCGCGCACGCGAGGTCGTCTAGCGGTAGCCCCGGGGCAGGGCGTCCCGTTATGGGGGTGCCGGCGCATGGCGACCCTGCGCCAAGCCGCTTTTATCGAGGCCGCCCAGCGTCTAAAAGACGCCTTTCCCGATCCAAGAAGGATAGATCATGCCCGCCTACCGCTCCCGAACCACGACCCACGGCCGCAACATGGCGGGCGCCCGCGGCCTCTGGCGCGCCACCGGCATGAAGAACGAGGATTTCGGCAAGCCGATCATCGCCGTGGTCAATTCGTTCACCCAGTTCGTGCCCGGCCATGTGCACCTGAAGGATCTCGGCCAGCTTGTCGCGCGCGAAATCGAAAAGGCCGGCGGCGTCGCCAAGGAGTTCAACACCATCGCGGTCGATGACGGCATCGCGATGGGCCATGACGGCATGCTCTACAGCCTGCCGT
Source organism: Bradyrhizobium archetypum (assembly GCF_013114835.1). GTDB lineage: Bacteria > Pseudomonadota > Alphaproteobacteria > Rhizobiales > Xanthobacteraceae > Bradyrhizobium > Bradyrhizobium archetypum. The sequence goes on from NZ_JAAVLW010000003.1 coordinate 256,889, forward strand.
CGCGCGAGATCATCGCCGACAGCGTCGAATACATGGTCAACGCGCATTGCGCCGACGCCATGGTGTGCATCTCCAACTGCGACAAGATCACGCCCGGCATGCTGATGGCGGCGCTGCGGATCAACATCCCGACCGTATTCGTTTCGGGCGGCCCAATGGAATCCGGCAAGGTCAACCTCAAAGGCAAGATCCGCGCGGTTGACCTGATCGACGCCATGGTCGCGGCGGCCGATACCAGCGTCAGTGACGCCGATGTGGAAGTGATCGAACGCTCGGCCTGTCCGACTTGCGGCTCATGCTCCGGCATGTTTACCGCCAACTCCATGAACTGCCTGACCGAGGCGCTGGGGTTGGCGCTGCCGGGCAACGGCTCCATCCTGGCGACGCATGCGGATCGCAAGGGATTGTTCGTCGAGGCCGGGCACCTGATCGTTGACCTCGCCCGGCGCTATTACGAGCAGGATGACGAGACCGCGCTGCCGCGCACGATCGCCAACTTCAAGGCGTTCGAGAACGCCATGACGCTCGATATCGCGATGGGCGGCTCGACCAATACGGTGCTGCATCTTTTGGCCGCCGCCCATGAAGGCAAGGTGCCGTTCACGATGCAGGATATCGATCGCTTGTCGCGGCGCGTGCCCGTTCTCTGCAAGGTGGCGCCGTCGGTGGCGGACGTGCATCTGGAGGATGTTCACCGCGCCGGCGGCATCATGGCTATTCTCGGCGAACTCGACCGCGCGGGCCTGCTCAACCGTGGCCTGCCGATGGTTCACTCTAACACGCTGGAAGACGCGCTGAGCCGCTGGGATATCAAGCAGACCAAGAGCGAAAGTGTCAGAAAGTTCTTCACGGCTGCGCCGGGCAATGTGCCGACCCAGGTCGCCTTCAGCCAGGAGCGCCGGTTCGAAGAGCTCGACACCGACCGCACGGCCGGCTGCATCCGCGACGTGGCGCATGCCTTCTCCAAGGATGGCGGCCTAGCGGTGCTGTCGGGCAACCTCGCGCTCGACGGCTGCATCGTGAAGACCGCCGGTGTCGATGAGAGCATTCTGAAGTTCGAGGGTCCGGCGCGAATCTTCGAAAGCCAGGACGCCGCGGTCGAAGGCATTTTGGGCGGCAAGATCAAGGCCGGCGACGTCGTCGTGGTGCGCTATGAGGGCCCGCGCGGCGGTCCCGGCATGCAGGAGATGCTGTACCCGACCAGCTATCTGAAATCGAAGGGACTCGGAAAAGTCTGCGCGCTGATCACCGACGGCCGTTTCTCCGGTGGCTCCTCGGGCCTGTCGATCGGTCACATCTCGCCGGAAGCCGCCGAAGGCGGCCTGATCGGTCTCGTCGAGGACGGCGATCTCATCAAGATCGACATCCCCGCGCGCGCGATCAGCCTTGTGGTCGATGATGCCACGCTGGAAACGCGCCGCGAAGCCATGCTGGCGCGCGGGGCGGACGCATGGAAACCGGCCAAGAAGCGCAGCCGGAATGTGACGACGGCGCTGAAGGCCTATGCCGCACTGACCACCAGCGCCGCCCGCGGCGCGGTGCGTATCGTGCCGGAGTGATCTCTACGTCAGCACCTTGACACCGCCGAGTGCAGTGACGCGGCCGCGCTTGAGCATCACGATCTGCGTTGCGAGCTGCCGCAGCTCGGCGGCATCGTGGCTGACATAGACCATGGGGATGCCTTCGTCGCGCAGCCGCACCAGATAAGGCAGGATCTCCTCCTTGCGGCTTTCGTCGAGCGAGCCCAGCGGCTCATCCATCAACAGCAGGCGCGGCCTTGACAACAATGCGCGGCCGAGCGCCACGCGCTGGCGCTCGCCGCCGGAGAGTTGGCCGGGACGGCGGTCGAGCAGATGGGCGATATCGAGCAGATCGGTGATGCGCGCGCGTTGCGCGGAATCCTCCGCGAGGCGGTTCATGCGCCGGCCGTAGTCGAGATTTTGCCGAACGTTGAAATGCGGAAACAGCCGCGCATCCTGAAACACGTAGCCGATCCGGCGCCGGTGCGGCGGCACATGGACGCCGTTCGACGTATCGTCCAGTGTCTCGTCGTCGAGCGCGATGATGCCGCGATCGGGCCGCAATAGTCCGGCGATCATGTTGATCAGCGAGGTCTTGCCGGCGCCGGACGCGCCGAACAGGCCAGTGACGCGGCCCTGGCTTTCGAATTTGGCTTCCAGCGAGAACTCGCCGAGCTGTTTGGTGACGTCGACGCGCAGCATGGTCAGTTTCCGTGCAGGCGCTTGGTGGCGCGCCGCGCGAACCATTCGGAGGCGATGAGCGCGCCCATCGCGATCACGATGGAAATCAGCACCAATCGTCCCGCCGCGGCATCGCCATCGGGGGTCTGGATCAGCGAATAGATCGCCGACGAAATCGTCTGCGTCTCGCCGGGAATGTTGGACACGAAGGTGATGGTGGCGCCGAACTCGCCGATCGCCTTGGCGAAGCCGAGTACCATGCCGGCGAGCACGCCCGGCAGCGCCAGTGGCAGGGTGACTGTCGCGAACACCTGCCAGGGTGCTGCGCCGAGCGTGCTGGAGGCCTGCTCGAGCCGGCGGTCGATCGCCTCGATCGACAGCCGGATCGGCCGCACCAGCAATGGAAACGACATGATGCCGCAGGCGAGCGCAGCACCCGTCCAGCGAAACGCGAACACGATGCCGAAATTGTCGGCAAGCCACGCCCCAACCAGCCCGCGCCGGCCGAAGCTCAGCAGCAACAGATAGCCGGTGGCGACCGGTGGCAGCACCAGCGGCAGATGAATGAGCGCATCGAGGACGGACTTGCCCCAGAAATTATAACGCGCCAGCAGCCAAGCCAGCGCGATACCGAACGGCGTCGCCACCAGTGTCGCAATGATGGCGACGCGCAGTGACAGCAGGATGGCCGTCCATTCGGCCGGCGAAATCTCGAACATCAGGTTGAGGGACCGACGAGGAATTTGAAGCCGTATTTTTCAAAAATGGTCTTCGCCGTCATCGAGCGAAGGAAGGCGAGATAATTCGAGGCTTCCGGCCTCGCGGTCGTCGTCGCCGCGACGGGATAGATGATCGCCGGATGGGAATCGGCCGGAAACGTGCCGACGATTTTTACACCCGGCTCGGCCTTGGCGTCGGTCGAATAGACGATACCAAGTGCCGCTTCGCCGCGTGCCACCAGCGTCAGCGCGGCGCGAACGTCGACGGCCATCGCGAATTTCGGCTCGGCGGCCTGCCATGCCCCGAGCTTCTCCAACACTGCCTTGGCGTATTTGCCGACTGGCACGGCCCTGACGTCGCCGGTCGCGATCCTGCCGTCGCCGGCGAGTTTTGCAAGATCGAAGCCGGTGCCGATGCTGACGTTGTCAACCTTGGAATCCTTCGGCGCGACCAGCACGATGCTGTTGCCGAGCAGATTGACCCGGCTCGGCTCGTTGATGGTCTTCTTACCGATCGCGTAATCCATCCAGTCGGTATCGGCAGAGATGAATATGTCGGCCGGCGCGCCCTGTTCGATCTGCCGGGCCAATCCTGAACTCGGGCCATAGCTGACAGTGGTCTTGACGCCAGTCTTGGCGGTATAGGCGGCGTCGACTTCGTCGAGCGCATTCTTCATCGAAGCCGCCGCAAACACGGTCATCGACCTGTCCTGCGCGGCGGCGGGAAGGGGAATGATTTCTAATGATAGGGCGAAGGCGAGAAAAAGGCCGGCAAGACGATTCATCGGGCGCTCCATGCATGCTTGCGAGCCGCGTTTGCCGCACGCAAAACAGGCGTTGGTTGGTCGAGGCGACCGTCGGAAGCGCCGTTCCGGTATTCCCTGAAGACTTACGGTCGATCAGGATATCGCCAGCCTGATCATAGTCAGGATGAGGGTAGAGGTAAAGGCGGCTGCATCGGCCGCAAGATGCAGCGTCAATGATGATGGTGTCGCTTATGGGCGCCGCTACCGTAGCCCCGCAGCTCCGCGTACTTCGCCATCTGCGCCGGCGTTAAGATGCTTCCGGTCAACAAATGGTATTTCAGATGGGTTTCGCGCAGCATTCCCTGCGTGGCGGCGACGGCCGCCGTCGACGCCTTAAGGCTTTCCGGCGTGACAATGCGGCTGGCAAACTGCCTGTCGAGCTCGGCTTCTTGTTCGATCAGCTTCGCGCCCAGCGGCATTGCCTCGGTCTTCATGGCATCGAACAGGCGCTGCATGCTGGCGCGCTGATCGGCGGAGAGTTCGAGCTTGTCGGCGAGTTCGAGGACGTGTGACGGGCCAGGATATCCGTTCAGCTCGGCGGCGAGCGCCAGTCCCATGCCGCGGCCGGCGTTCAGGTCCGCAATCTGCTGATCAGAGAGCGCCTTGATCGAGCGCGTCTGCATTCCGGCATAGGGCGTTTGTGCGTGCACGCTGGTGACGAAAACGATCGATGCAATCAAGGGCCAAACCTTCATCGGTGTTCTCCGGCTGACTATTCGTTACGTCATCAATGCTTCATCAATGCTTCGCGTCCGGCGCGTGCAGCACCGCCTTGCAGGCCGGCGGCAGCTCCGCCATTGTCATCGGCGGCTTCGGCTTGGGCGGCACTTTCGGCGGCTTCGGGTGCAGCACCGCATCGCTGAACCAGTAGGCAAGATCGCCGGTGCTGCAGCCTTCGCCTTCGTTCGGATCGGGCTGGCTCTCGCATTCGCCGGCGCCGGGTGGGCATCTGATGCGGATGTGGAAGTGGTAGTCGTGGCCGTACATCGGCCGCACCTTGTGCAGCCAGTGGCGATCGCCCCTGGCTTCGCGGCACAGCGCCTTCTTGATCGCGGCGTTGACGAAGATGCGCTGTACGCTCGGCTCCAGCGCGGCGGCGCGGATTACAGCAAGATGCGTCGGCGTCCAGTTGTGCGGATCGATATCGAGCCGGTCCCCGCGCACCATCATCACAGCCGACATCTCCTCGCGCTCGTTGCGCGATAGCTGCCGGTTCGGCATCGGCGTCAGCCAGATGTCGGCGTCGAGCCCCACCTGATGGCTGGCATGCCCGGTGAACATCGGCCCGCCGCGCGGCTGCGACATGTCGCCGACCAGGATACCCGGCCAGCCCGCATCCCTGTGCGCCCTGGCGGCCAGCCGCTTGATCAGCGCGACCAGATCCGGATGCCCCCAATAGCGATTGCGCGACAGCCGCATCACCTGCCAATTGTCACCGTTGATCGGCAGCCCTTCCGCGCCCGCGATGCAGCCATGGGCATAGAACCCGAACACCCGCGTCGGCATCGCCGCCGGCAGCACCTTGCGGCCAAATAACTCCTTCGCGGCGATCTTGGGATCATCGGGATCGGCAATTGGCGGCAGCGGCTTCGGATTGACCGTGCCCTTGTCCTGCGCCCATGCATCCGCGGCATGGACGACGGCAATCAAGGTGATGATCAGGATCAGAAACGGGCGGGGGGTCATCGGATCAGAGAGTTCAGGGATCACTCAGTTCGCGCAAACGTAGCATGAAATCGGCGACAGACGACAGGCGCCATGAGCGCAATTGCTAACGCGGGCCCTCACTGCAGCTCGATATTGGCGGATTTGATCACCGCGGCCCACCGGTCGATTTCCTCGCGCATGTAGGTGGATGTCTTGTCGACCGGGCCACCGAAAATTCCGGCGGATAGTTTCTTGAGCTGATCCCGCACCGCAGGCTGACGCAGTGCCTCGTTCACATCGGCATTGATCTTGTCGACGATGTGTTTCGGAGTTTTCGGCGGCGCGACGATGCCGTACCAGGCGACCGCTTCGAAACCCGGCAGCGTTTCCGATATCGTCGGTACGTTCGGCAGCGCCGGAAGCCGTTCGGAGGAGGCCACGGCGAGCAGTTTCAACTTGCCGGCCTGAACAAGTTCGAGCGAGACGCCGAGATTGTCGAACATGACGTCGACGTCGCCGGCGACCAGCCCCTGCAGCGCGGGCGCCGAGCCACGATAGGGAATATGCCGCAGCTTCACCTTCGCCATCGATTGGAATAGCTCCGACGTCAGATGTGAGGTCGTTCCATTGCCCTGCGTGGCGCAGATGGTTTTGTCGGAGTTATGCTTCAGGTATTCGATCAACTCGGGCACGCTCGATGCTTTGATATTGTTCGGATTGACGATCAGCGCGTTGGGTACCTGGGCCATCACGATAACAGGCTCGAACTTCGTCGGATCGAAGCCGAGCCGCGGATACAGATTGTGATTGATCACGAGCGGCGGCGGAGGCGACGAGAGCAGAGTGTATCCGTCAGGTGCCGAATGAAAGACCTGTTCGGCGCCGATGTTTCCCGCGGCGCCGGTGCGGTTTTCGATCACCACCGGCTGGCCCCATTTACGGGACAGCCAGTCCCCGACAATCCGTGGAATGGCATCGGCCGTTCCTCCGGCGGGGAAGGGAACAACGATCTTCACGGGGCGATCCGGATAGTCGGCGGCCGATCCGTGCGTGGGAAAATGCGCGGATAAGACCAAAACCAGCGGCAGCAACGCCAGCTTACGGCAGGCGGCAAGCAAAGCTAGCATGGAGCCGTGCATTGAAACTCCTCCCGCCGTCGGTCTCCGTCCGGTCTGCGCGATCGGCGCCGGCACTTGGTGTTTGCAGCAAGGGAGGATAGCTTGAAACAGGGAAGCTTCCGAAGCATTTTTCGCGTGGGATGATGACGCGGCCGCAGCTCACTGTTGTGATCGTTGGAGGCGGAATCGGCGGATTGTTCGCCGCAAACGCGCTTGTAGCCCACGGCTTCAATGTCTCCGTCCATGAACAGGCGCCCGCGCTGGGCGAGGTTGGCGCAGGGGTATTTCTGACGCCAAACAGCGTGCGGCAGTTGCAGCGGGCGGGCCTCGGAGATCAGGTGGAAAGATGGGGCGCCAGGGTGGGCACCGCCTCTCACTATTTCCGCCACGATGGCGCGCCGATCGCCCCGGTGCAGGTGACGGACTCGTCGGGCTGGAACGCGACGTTCGGCATGCATCGCGCGGATCTGATCGAGATTTTGGCCGGCGCATTGCCCGCCGCCATTATCCACACCGGCCATCGCGCCACAGGCTTCGCGCAGGCCGATGAAATTGCGCGCGTGACGTTCGCCGACGGCACCGTCGCCGAAGGCGACGTCGTCATTGCCGCGGATGGCATCCATTCGGAGCTCCGCCGATTTGCGGCGCCGCCGTCTCGTCCCGTCTTCCACGGCTCGGTCGCCTATCGCGGCGTGCTGCCGCATCGGCGCATTCCGCATTGGCCGACCGATCGCTGGCAGATGTGGCTGGGTAAGGGAAAGCATTTCCTCAGCTTTCCGGTGCGTTCGGGCCAGCTCATCAACTATGTCGGCTTCGTGCCGGCCGATGCGGAAATGAAGGAATCCTGGTCCGCGCCTGGAGATCCCGACGTGCTTCGCCACGAATTCGAGGGCTGGGACCCGCGCATCGGCGCGTTGTTGAGCGAGGTGGACAAGACGTTTCGATGGGCGCTGTACGATCGCGAGCCGCTGCCGACCTGGACGCGCGGCGGATTGACACTGCTCGGCGATGCCGCGCATCCGATGTTGCCGCATCTCGGCCAGGGCGCCAATCAGTCGATCGAGGACGGCATGGCGCTGGCGACGATTCTGGGGCGGGCGTCACGCGGCAATGTACCGGCCGCGCTGCTGGCCTATGAGCGGTTGCGGCGCGAGCGGGTGGCGGCGGTTCAGCGCGGCGCGCGAGAAAATGGATTGCGCTACGATTCCTCCTACGCCGATCTCGGCATTCGCGATGCCGAGATATCGGCCCATGCGGCGTTCCGCAGGCGGCTTTATGATCACGACGTTGTACCGGAAGCGCAAGCCGTGGCGGCTTCGCTGTCTTGAACGGGCGTTGTGTCGGCGATTACCTTAACGGTGCGATAACCCTGCCGATCATTGACCGATAGCAATGCGCACGCGCGGCGGTTCGCGCATTCCTTGTGCAGACACGGCGCGCGTCGCAACGCGTTATGCAGCCGCGGCGATTTTTTCACATGAATTTGCGATTTGGGCCGGTCGCCTCGAACAACAATGCACGCGCAGCGTGCATTTGTTTTTCCAGCAGAAAACGGAGGATAACGCGATAGGCCAGTTTCAACGATAAGAGAAAGCATTTTTTCAGATACTTGTCTGAAAACTTTGCACGCAGAGTGCGAGTAGAGCGGAGCTATGCCGAAGAAGCCAAGAACGACCAGAAAGCCGAAGCAGACGGCGATTGTCCGCTTTCCCGGTCGGCCCGCAAAGTCCGCTGCAAAACTGCCTTCCAGCCGCCGGCCTCCAACCGGCGAAGCCGCTCGCAAGCACAAGGAGGTCGAGGCGGCTCTTGCCGAGGCGCGCAAATCGCACGAGCGCTTGCGCGAGGCGATCGATATCCTGCCGCAGGGTATCGTGTTTCTCGACGCCGAAGGCCGCTACATTCTCTGGAACAAGAAATATGCGCAGATGTACAGCCGCAGCGCGGATCTGTTCAGGCCGGGCGTGCGGCTGGAGGACACGATCCGCGTCGGCGTGGCGCGCGGCGATTATCCGGAAGCGATCGGGCGCGAGGAAGAATGGATCGCCGCACGACTCGAGAAGCTGTTCCAGCCGGGCGAGCGGCACGAACAGACACTGGCAGACGGCCGCGTCATCCTGATCGACGAGCGCCTGACCGAGGATGGCGGCATCATCGGCCTGCGCGTCGACATCACCGAGTTGAAGCAGCGCGAGGCGTCGTTCCGGCTGCTGTTCGACAGCAACCCGGTTCCGATGATCGTCTGCGCGCTGGGCGACGAACGAATTCTCGCCGTCAACCACGCCGCCGTCCAGCACTACGGTTATAGCCGCAGCGAATTCGAGAAGCTCACGATCCGCAGCCTGCAGGCGTTTGACGTCGAGCCGCCATGGGCCGGCGGACACGCTGGCGACGAGCGCGCGGCCCGGGCCTGGAAGCATGTCAGGGCCGACGGTGCGCTGATCGATCTGGCGATCTATTCGCGCCGGCTCGTTTACGGCGACCGGCCTGCCGTCCTGCTCGCTCTGATGGACACGACCGAGCGCAAGCGCGCCGAGGCCCGGCTGACGTTCATGGCCCAGCACGACGGCCTGACCGGGCTGCCGAACCGCAATCTGCTGCGCCAGCAGATGGACGACATCCTGCTGCGCACTCGCCGCAACGCCGAGAAGGTCGCCGTGCTGATGCTCGGCCTCGACCATTTCAAGGCGGTCAACGATACGCTCGGGCACGGTATCGGCGACAAGCTGTTGCGTGGCGTCGCCAAGCGATTGCGATCAATACTGCGCGAGGACGATGCGCTCGCCCGGCTCAACTCCGACGAATTCGCCATTGTCCAGAGCGGAGTGACGCGGCCTGAGGACGCGGCGTTCATGGCGAGGCGTCTCTTGGACGCGATCGCCGATCCCTATCTTCTGGACGGGCACTCCGTGATGATCGGCGCCAGCATCGGCATAGCGATGTCACCCGGCGACGGCGATGAATCCGAAAAGCTCCTGAAGAACGCCGACCTCGCATTGTCGCGCGCCAAGAACGAATTCCGCGGCACCTTCTCGTTCTTCGAGGCGGGCATGGACGCGCAAGCCCAGATCCGCCGCAAGATCGAAACCGAGCTGCGCGAAGCCGTTCAGGGCGATGCGCTGCGGCCCTATTACCAGCCGCTGGTCGATCTTTCGAGCGGACGCATCACCGGCTTCGAAGCGCTGGTACGCTGGCCGCATCCCGAGCGCGGCATGATCTCGCCGGCCGAGTTCATTCCCGTGGCGGAGGAAACCGGACTGATCAACGCCGTCGGCGGTTTGATGCTGCGCCGCGCCTGTGCCGATGCAGCGCAATGGCCCGACGACGTCCGTGTCGCCGTCAATCTGTCGCCGCTGCAGTTTCGCGTCGGCAATCTCCTGTCGCTGGTGGTGGATACGCTGAAGCAGTCCGGCCTGCCGGCGAAGCGCCTGGAACTGGAGATCACCGAGACGCTGCTCCTGGAGAAGAGCAGCGAGGTGCTGGCGACGCTGCATGCGCTGCGCGCGCTCGGCGTCCGCATCTCGATGGACGATTTCGGCACCGGCTATTCCAGCCTGAGCTACCTGCGCAGCTTTCCGTTCGACAAGATCAAGATCGACCAGTCCTTCGTGCGCGACCTAACTGCCAATCCCGATGCGCAGGCGATCGTGCGTTCGATCATCAGCCTCGGCAAGGGCCTCGGCGTCACCATCACGGCCGAAGGCGTCGAGACCGAAGCCGAGGTCAACTGCCTGCGCAACGAGGGCTGCCATGAGGGGCAGGGCTTCCTGTTCAGCCGCGCGCGGCCCAATGCGGAGATCGTCAGCCTGTTGAAGACGCAGGGCAACTGGAGCGCGCCGTCAGGCGCGGCGCTGGTGGCGTGAGGCTGCGGTATCGGCCAAGGCGTCATTGCGAGGAGCGCAAGCGACGAAGCGCCATCGCTCCGCGTGCGCGTAGAGGCGGATTGCTTCGCTACGCTCGCAATGGCGGTGACGGCCGCTCGCAATAATGGCGGAGACTACTTCGCCCGTCCCGCCTTCCGCTTCCTCGCATGATACGTCAGCGCCCGCGCCACGCAGTAGCGTAGCGCCTTCTCGGGCAGCTTCTCGCCGGCATCGAGCAGGATGCAACCCGGCGGAAGCGAAAACGAAATGCCTATCTCCTTCGTGCAGTCTTGCGTCCGCCTGATCGTGACGTCTTCCGTGCGCTGGATCGCGTCGTTTTGCGGGCGCTGGACCTTGCCGCTGTCTTTCGCTTGCGGGTTGCTGCCGCCTTCTTGGCCGAGCGTGATCGCGCCGCTGCGGGCCGGCGTGCCGCGGCCTTGCCGCCGCGCGGACCGCCGATCCGGCCACCTTTTTTAGCCGCGACATTGGTGTCCTTCACGCCGCGGCCGGAGCCGCTCTTGTTACCGCCGCCGGTTTCCTTGTTGACGGTGGCCCAGGCGCGCCGCTCGGCTTCCTTCCTGCCGATGCCGCGCTCCTCGTAGCCTTCCTCGATATGTTCGGCCTTGCGTTTCTGCTTGTTGGTGTAACTCGATTTGTCACCGCGGGGCATGACGTATCTCCCTCGTTGCTGCGGTTGCCGAAAAGCAACGCGCACTTGGCGAGCGGGTTCCTGCTTGAGCCTGTTCACGTCGACCGGGAACGGCCATCTCAACGCGCTGTCGGTGGCCCCTCGAGACCACCTGACAGGATCGCCCGGCCGGCATCCTCATAATGGGCGTCGCGGCCCTGGATCTGCTGCGCGATGGCGTGCATGTCGCGGAAACGGCGTTCGAACTTGTTGGCGTTGAACACGGCCGTAGCGCCAGCCATGTGATAGGCGGTATCGACCACGGCGGCCGATTGATGGATGGTCCATGTCGAGGCCATGCGCAGCGCGATGCGATGGGCTTCGGTGATGGCAGCGCCCTGCGACAAGTCGCGCCACACCTCCGCTGCGGTGGCATAGAGATAGGCGCGGGTGGCGCGCCATTGTGCCTCGGTGCGGCCGATCAAGCCTTGCACCGCATTGTTGTCGCGCATCGCCTTCAGCGCCTGCGGGGTCTTGGCGCGGGCAAGGTCGATCGCGGCGTCGAGCGTGGCGCGGGCAACGCCGAGCGAGGTTGCCGCAAAGCCCATGCCGAACACCATGTTGGTGGAGAGCTTGTATAGTGGCCCGTTTTCGCGCCGGGCCTCGGGTTCGTCGCGAAGCGCGGCAAATTTCTCAGGGATGAAGAGGTTGTCGACCGAGTAGGAATCGGTGCCCGTGCCGCGCAAGCCAATCACGTCCCAGACGTCGTAGAGCGTTGCGCTGCTCACCGGAAACAGGATGGTGCGGATCTCCGGCGAGCCATCCGTCCGGCGCCGCGCCGTGCCGTCGGCCTCGACGACGCGGACATGGGCGCCGAGCCAGCTCGCCTGCCGCAAGCCGGAGGCAAAATCCCAGCGGGCGCTGGCCCTGTAGCCGCCCGGAGCCGCCTGCACTTCATGGTTGATGGCGCCCCAGGCCAGAATGCCGGGCGCGACGTTGAAGATCGCGTTGGCGGCATCCGGATCGAGATAGGCCGCCGTCATGGCGCAGACGCTGCACTGGCCAAGGCACCACGCGGTCGAGGCGTCAGCCTTGGCGACTTCCTCCTGCATCTGCATGAAGGTTTCGAGCGGCACCTCGGCGCCGCCAAAGCTCTTCGGCAGCAGCGCGCGGTAGAGCCCGTTCTCGATCAGCGCCTGCGTCACCGCTGATGTCAGCCGCCGTGTTCGCTCGATCTCGTCGGCGTCGCGAGCAATCAGCGGCGCCAGCGCCCGCGCGCGTTCCACGAGGTCGAAGCCCGGATGCCTGTTCATGCGCTTCCTCGCATTCTCTTGTTCTTAGGCTTTCTTGGCGTCGCCGCGGATGGTGACGTATCCACCGCCCTCGATCAAGGCGGCGGAGTTTGCCGCTCACGCCGCCGCTCGCTCGAGATCGAGCGAAGATTGCGACGGCCGTTTGGCCGAAGGGAAGCTCAACGCCACCGTCACGGCCGCCAAGCCGATCGCGAAGGAGCCGACATAAAGCCAGTTGTAGGCGCGGAAGGTATCGAACACCCAGCCACCGGCCAATGGCCCGAGCGCCATGCCCAGACTGGCGAAGGCGGAAACCGCGCCGAACACGCTGCCCATGATGCGCACGCCGAAATATTCGCGCACCAGCACGGCATACAGCGGCATCACGCCGCCATAGGCGAGGCCGAAGACCACCGACAGCGCATAGAATTCGCCGAGCTGGCCGACCGCGAGAAACGTGGCGATCGACAGCGCCTGCACGAACAGGCCGCCGACGAGCACATGCTTGGCGCCGAAGCGGTCGGCCAATAGGCCGAGCAGCAGCCGGCCGCCGAGGCCGGAGAAGCCGGCGAGGCTGTAAACGGTGACGGCAGTCAAGGGCGCGATGCCGCAGATCATGGCGTAGCTCACCAAATGGAAGATCGGCCCCGAATGCGCCGCGCAGCAGGCGAAATGCGCGAGCGCCAGTGTGATGAATTGCGGGGTCCGAAGCGCCTGCGCGATCGTCCACTGCCCGTCGGGCGCGCCGGTCCCATGGGCAGCAGCAGGCGTTGAGGGTTCTGGCGGCCGCCGCACCAGCAGCGAGGCGGGGATCAGGAGCGCCACGGCGACGATGCCGATCACCAGCATCGCCGTGCGCCAGTCATAGGACGCGATCAGCCAGCTTGCGAATGGCGCGACCGTCATCGGCGATACGCCCATGCCGGCCGACACCAGCGCTACCGCGAGGCTGCGGCGATGTTCGATCCAGGCACTCGCTGCGGCTACCATCGGCGCGTAGAAGGCGCCGGCGGAAATGCCGATCAGCACGCCGAATGCCAACTGGAACTGCCACAGGCTGGTGGCCTGGCTGGCGCCGATCAGGCCGGCGCCGAGCAGCAGCGTGCCCAAAAATACCACGATGCGGGTGCCGTAGCGGTCGGACAGCGCGCCCCAGAAAAATGCCGCCACCCCCATCGCGAGAAAGTCGATCGTAGCCGCCGCCGAGATGCCGCTGTGCGACCAGCCCATTGCTTCCGAAATCGGCTGCAGGAATACAGCCAGCGACAGCATCGAGCCGAACGCCACGCAGGTCATCATCGCGCCCACGGCGACCACGATCCAGCCATAGGATAAACCGGAGGCCTTGCTCATGCGTTTCCCCGCGCGTGTGTTGTTGTTGGTATGCGCGGGATGATAGTGGCCTATTCGCGGCTCTCGCGCAATGCAGCCGAAAGCAACTCTCTCATTCGCAGATCATGTAGATGGTGGGCACGGAGCTATGCGCCTTTGCCTACCCAACTTCATTGATAGTGAAGCGCCCGCTCAGCTATCCACCTTCAGCGCGGCAATAAAAGCCTCCTGCGGGATGTCGACCTTGCCGAACTGCCGCATCTTCTTCTTGCCTTCCTTCTGCTTCTCCAGAAGCTTGCGTTTACGCGTGATGTCGCCGCCATAGCATTTTGCGGTGACGTCCTTGCGCAGCGCGCGGACGGTCTCACGCGCGATCACCTTGCCGCCGATCGCCGCCTGAATCGGGATCTGGAACATGTGCGGCGGGATCAGCTCCTTCATCTTCTCGACCATGGCGCGGCCGCGGCCTTCGGCGCGGGTCCGGTGCACCAGCATCGAGAGCGCGTCGACCGGCTCGCCGTTGACAAGGATCTGCATCTTGACGAGATCGGCCACCTTGTAATCGGTCAAATGATAATCGAACGAGGCATAACCCTTCGACACCGACTTCAGCCGATCGTAGAAATCGAACACGACTTCGTTGAGCGGCAAATCGTATTTCACCATGGCGCGGGAGCCGACGTAAGTCAGCTCCTTCTGTGAGCCACGCCGGTCCTGGCACAGTTTTAATACGCTGCCGAGATATTCGTCGGGGGTAAGGATGGTGGCTTCGATCCACGGCTCCTCGATGTCGGCGATCTTGACCACGTCGGGCATGTCGACGGGATTGTGGATCTCGATCTCCTGGCCGTCGGTCAGATGCATTTTGTAGATCACGCTCGGCGCGGTGGCGATCAGGTTGAGATCGAACTCGCGCGACAGCCGCTCCTGGATGATCTCGAGATGCAGCAGCCCGAGGAAGCCACAGCGGAAGCCGAAACCGAGGGCGGCGGAGGTTTCCATCTCGTAGGAGAAGCTCGCGTCGTTGAGCCGCAGCTTGCCCATTGCGGCGCGGAGCGTCTCGAAATCGTTGGCATCGACCGGAAACAGGCCGCAGAACACCACCGGGATTGCCGGCTTGAAGCCCGGCAGCATCTCCTGAATTGGCTTCTTGTCGTCGGTGATGGTGTCGCCCACCCTTGTGTCGGCGACTTCCTTGATCGCCGCGGTGATGAAACCGATCTCGCCGGGGCCGAGCTCGTCGACCTGTTCCATCTTCGGCGTGAAGAAGCCGACGCGCTCGACGTCATAGGCGGCGTTGGTGCCCATCATGCGGATGCGGCTACCCTTCTTCATCGTGCCGTCGACGATGCGAACGAGCACGACGACGCCGAGATAGACGTCGTACCAGCTATCGACCAACAGCGCCTTCAGCGTCGCGTCGCGGTTGCCCTTCGGCGGCGGCAGGCGGGTGACAATGGCTTCCAGCACGTCGGGTACGCCGAGACCGGTCTTGGCCGAAATCATCACGGCGTCGGAGGCATCGATGCCGATCACGTCCTCGATCTGCTGCTTGACCTTATCGGGCTCGGCCGCGGGCAGGTCGACCTTGTTGAGAACCGGCACGATCTCGTGATTGTTGTCGAGCGCCTGATAGACGTTGGCGAGCGTCTGCGCCTCCACGCCCTGGCTGGCGTCGACCACCAGCAGCGATCCCTCGCAGGCCGCCAGCGACCGCGAGACTTCGTAGGCGAAGTCGACATGCCCGGGCGTGTCCATCAGGTTGAAGATGTAATCCTTGCCGTCCTTGGCGCGGTAGTTCAGCCGCACCGTCTGCGCCTTGATGGTAATGCCGCGCTCGCGCTCGATATCCATGGAATCGAGCACCTGTTCCTTGCCCGCCATTTCGCGGTCCGACAGCCCACCCGTCATCTGGATCAGGCGGTCGGCCAGCGTCGATTTGCCATGGTCGATATGGGCGACGATGGAGAAGTTGCGGATGTTGGAAATGGGCGTCGTTGTCATGGGGCGCGGGATAGCATTCACGTCCCCGTGCGGCAACCATCTTGCTGTATTTCAAGGGGGTTTCTTCACGCCAAGCTGATTCCACTCGAGCCGAAAACACGCTACGGAATGGGTCATGTCGACTGCATCCATTCTGCCCACGGCCGCGCGCGGCAAGCGTTTTCCATCGATCCGGCGGCTGGCGGCGTGGCTTGCCGCGCAGGCCAACGGTCCCACGGAGGCCCCCATCGCCGGCCTGTGGCTGGTGGTGGGCTTTGCCGCGGTTCACGCCGTGCTGTGGACGCTGATCCTGGTCATTCTGAAGACCGGGCAGGACGTTCACATGGACGTCGCGGAAGCCTTCGCCTGGGGGCAGAAGTTCCTGCTGGGTTATGGCAAGCACCCGCCATTGTCCGGATGGGTTGCCGGCGTGTGGTTCATGTTCTTTCCGATCACGGATTGGGCGACCTACGCGCTGGCGATGGCCACGCTGGCTTGCGGTCTCGTGATCTGCTGGTTGCTGGCGCTGCGTGTGGTCGATCACCGCCGCGCGTTCTTCGTCGTGGTGATGCTCGCGCTCTATCCGATCTTCAATTTCAAGGGGTTCAAATATAATCCGGACCTCTTGCAGCTCGTCACGTTGCCGCTGATGGTGCTGGCCTATCTCGATGCGTTCGAGAAGCGCAGCATCAAATCCGGCATATGGCTCGGGCTCGCCGGCGCGCTGGCGCTGATGACCAAATACTGGGCCGTCACGATGATCGGCGCCATCGGCATTGCGGCGTTGATCCACCCCGAGCGCTTTAAATTCCTGCGCTCGCCGGCGCCCTGGGTGGCGATTGTCGTGCTCGCGATCGCAATGCTCCCGCATCTGATGTGGCTGAAGCAGGTCGATTTCGTCCCGTTCACCTATGCGGGCGACACTTATTCGCTCACCGACCGCGCGATGATCGACGATCTCGCGCTGGGTTATGTCGGGCACAATCTCGCGTTGCTAGCCGCGCCGGTGATACTCGGCGCGATCGCGCTGGTCTGGCGGCCGTGGCGCTTGACGCCGTTTCCGGCCCTGGCGCGCGGCGCCAATTCCGGCGTGAATACGTTCCAGGCGCTCAATGTCTGGATCATCCAGGCGGTGGTAGCGATCGGGCCGCCGCTGGGTGCCTTGGCGTTCCACGTCTACATCAAGACCGACTGGGGCATCCCGCTGTTCTTCCTGGTGCCGGTCGCGCTGATCGCGATTCCTGCCGTGCGGGTCCGGAAAATCGCGCTGGCGAACCTGACGGCAACCTGGCTGGTGATTACGCTCGTCGTGCTGGCGGCATCACCGAAGATCGTCGCCTACGAGCTCAGCGAAAAGCGCACGGCGGGCGCGACCTATCGGGCGCGTTCCGAACTCGCCCGCGGGCTGACAGAGGCCTGGCACACGCGCTTTTATTCGCGCTGGCCGGTGGTTGCCGCCTATATGGATACCGGCCAGCCCATGACCTTCTACAGCGCTGATCATCCGGCGCCGCTGACGCCGAACGAGCCGTGGTCGTCGGGTCTGACCTCGCTCGAGGAGGCAAAGCGATCGGGCTTCATCGGCATCTGCGAACCCGGCCACTGGAAGTTCGAAGAATGCGAGGCGTGGATGAAGGCCCATGCGGCCAATGCCGAGCGCATGGTGATGACCACGCGCCGGTTCTTCTTAGGGATGCCCGGTCCCGCGACAGCCTGGAACATCTACATCGTGCCGCCGGCCAAATAGACGCACTCACAAGAAAATCGAAGGGAAACGCATGGATCTCGACCTGACGGGCAAGACGGCACTGGTCACCGGTTCGACACGCGGCATCGGGTTGGCCACAGCCACTGGCCTCGCGCAGATGGGCGCCGAGGTGATCGTCAATGGGCGCGAGACGGCGGCGGTCGGCGAGGCCATGGCGAAACTCCGAAAGGCTGCGCCGTCGGCCAAGGTGCATGCGGCAGCGTTCGACCTCGGCAATGCCGCGGGCTGTGCCGCGCTGGTCGCGCAATTCCCTGACGTCGACATCCTCGTCAACAATCTCGGCATCTACGAGCCGAAGGGGTTCTTCGAAATCGAGGATGCCGATTGGTCAAGGATGTTCGAAGTCAATGTCATGAGCGGGGTGCGGCTGACGCGGCATTATCTGAAGCGGATGCTGGACAGCAAGGACTGGGGCCGCGTTGTGTTCGTCTCCAGCGAATCCGGCGTCTTCATCCCGAAGGAAATGGTGCATTACGGTTTTTCGAAATCGGCGCAGCTCGTCATCGCGCGCGGCGCGGCGGAGACGACGAAAGGCACCAACGTCACCGTCAATTCGGTGATGCCCGGCCCGACCTGGGTCGAGATGGCGCCGCTGCGTCTGGCGGCGCGTGCCGAGGCGATGGGGACGACCGTCGATGATCTGGTCTCGCGCACCTTCAGCGAACGCCGCCCGGCCTCGCTGCTGCAGCGCTACGCCAAGCCCGAAGAGGTCGCCAATCTGATCTGCTATGTCTGCTCGAGAGCCTCCAGCGCCACCAACGGCGCCGCGCTCCGCGCCGACGGCGGAATCGTTACGAATCCGTTCTAGACTAGCCGCGCGCCCGCCTCACACGCCTTCTTCGTTAAACTTGTCCGCAACCAGTGCGGCGATCGCGTCGACCACTTGCTGGGCTTCGGGGCCGATCGCGGAGACTGTAACCGAGGTTCCAGGTCCCGCCGCCAGCATCATCAAACCCATGATCGAGGTGCCGCCGACGGTCTCACTGCCGCGCGTCACCCAGACTTCGGCGTTGAAGCGTTCCACCATCTGGACGAACTTGGCCGATGCCCGCGCGTGCAGGCCGCGCTTGTTGATGATTGGAAGTTCCCGCGAGATCGCGCCAGCCGGCACACCGGACCCGAGTTCCTTTTCAGGCGCGTCGTCGTCGCTCATTTGCCGGCGAGCACGCGGCTGGCGATGGTGACGTATTTGCGGCCGGCTTCCTGCGCCATGGCGATGGCGTCGGGAAGCGAGCGCTCTTCGCGCACCTTGGCAAGCTTAACCAGCATGGGAAGATTGATGCCTGCGAGCACCTCCACCTTGGGGCGGCTCATGCAGGAAATGGCGAGGTTGGAAGGTGTGCCGCCGAACATGTCGGTGAGGATGGCGACACCATCGCCGCTGTCAACGCGATTCACCGCTTCGATGATATCGCTTCGACAAAGATCAGAGTCGTCATCGGCTCCAATCGTGATGGCTTCGATTTGTTTTTGCGGACCCATGACATGTTCGAGCGCCGCCTTGAACTCGTCGGCAAGGCGCCCATGGGTCACAAGCACTAGACCAATCATCGGAAACTCCTCGCGGGTGCTTTTGGTGCACCGCACGAACGCGCCACTTTGACCATCCAGAGGCCCCGCGCAAGAGGGCATCTTGGCTATTGTTCCGGAAGTTGCCGGTAAGAAGTGAGACCTGCGCCGGTTTAATCGGTGGCGATATTGCGGCTTATATGGTTACCAATTCCCTTCGAACAATCATCCGAAGGTTGGACGGAACCTGAACCAACGGTTGTTGTCAGAACGGCTGCAATCAAGGGGAGGGGGTCGTAGCCGGCCCCGACCGGAATTCTCGGTAACAAAACACCGTTTAGATGGATGGCGAGCGCTTCCGGCGGGGGCAGCCGCTCGGCGTCGCCGGCCGCGAGGTCGGCGACGAGGCCGACCGCCGCCTCGCTGACGAAGTCGCAGCGGCGGATGCCGAGCCCTCGGATTTCGATCAGGCCGGCCAGTTCCGGCACCGGGCGGACCCACAATTGTCCGGCCACTGTGTCGAGATGGACACGGTCATCGCCGACCAGAACCGCCGGCGGAAGCTGTCCGGCGCGCCCTGCGAGAACCAAATTGAAGGCCAACCGCGATTTGCCGGCACCTGACGGCCCCCGGATCAGCACAGCGCGCTCGCCCACCAGCACGGCGGAGGCGTGCACGCTCGCGGTCATAGCGCAGGCAGCCGGACCACGAAACGCGCGCCGGCCACGCTCGGCTTGCCGTCGGCGCCGGCCGGGCCATGGCGGTTTTCCGCCCAGATGCGCCCGTTATGCGCTTCGATGATCTGCTTGGAGATCGATAGGCCCAGGCCCGAATTCTGGCCAAAGCCTTGATGCGGCCGGTCGGTGTAGAAGCGCTCGAAGATGCGTTCCAGCGCATCCTCGCCGATGCCCGGCCCGTCATCATCGACAACGATTTCGATTTCCGACCGCGCGCGGCGGCAGGACACGCGCACTTTCCCGCCGGGGGTGGAGAACGATTGCGCGTTCGAGAGAAGGTTGGAGATCACTTGACCGAGCCGGGAATCATGGCCCGGCACCGAGAACGTGTCGGTCGCTCCGCGGCCGTCGAAGCGGGCTTCGACTGCTACGTCATGCCCCAGCCTGGTCTCGTTGGCGACCGAGGTCAGCGTCGTCAAGAGCCGGCGCAAATCGACCGGCGCCATGTCCTGGCGCTGCAGTTCGGCATCGAGGCGGCTGGCGTCCGAAATATCCGAGATCAGGCGGTCGAGCCGCTTGACGTCGTGCTCGATCACCTCGAGCAGGCGCGCGCGGCTGGTGTCGTTGCGCGCCAGCGGCAGCGTTTCCACCGCCGACCGCAGCGAGGTCAGCGGGTTCTTCAATTCATGAGCGACGTCGGCGGCGAACATCTCGATCGCCTCGATGCGGCTGTAGAGCGCATTCGTCATGTCGCGCAGCGCGCCGGACAGATGACCGATCTCGTCGCGGCGGCGGGTAAAATCGGGAATTTCGACGCGGGTCTGGATGCGGCGGCGGACGCGCTCGGCGCCGTCGGCCAGCCGCCGCACGGGACCGGCGATCGTGCTCGCGAGCAACAGCGACAGCACGATCATGACCGCGGAGGCGACGCCGCCGACCTTGAGAATCGCCAGCCGCTCGGCGGTCACCATCTGGTCGATATCATCGCCCTGGGTCGACAGCATCAGCGCGCCATGCACGGCGCGGAAGCGCTGCACCGGCACCGCCACCGAGACGATCACCTCGCCACGGTCGTTGACGCGCACCATGCTGCTTTTGACGCCGTCGAGCGCCTGCACGATCTCCTGATAGCCCTTGCCGTTCTCAGGGCCGAGCTCGCGATAGAGCGGCAGGTCGCCGCGATTGAGCCAAGTGCGAATCGAGATTGTAGCGCGCTCGACGAAGCCCGGCTTCTCGGTCGACGGCGGCGGCAGTTCGAATCGCATCACGTCGCCGCGGCCGTAAAGGCTGCGGCTGTCGAGAATCATGCCGCCGTCGCCGCCATAGATGCGCGCGCGCGTCTTGGTCGGCGAGATCAGCCGCCGCAGCACCGGCGCGACGCGCTCCGGATTGATCGGAAAATCCAGCCCTGAGGATTCGTCCGGCGCGCCGTAGCTTTCGCCGGGCTTGAGGTCGAGCAGGCGGTCCGGATCGATGGTGATGGTGTTGGTTTCGACGGTGGCGGAGGCGGCAATCGCGCCGGCGATGATTTCGGCCTGCACCAGCAGGCTCTGCGCCCGCGCATCGATCAGGCCGGCGCGGAACTGCGAGAGATAGAGAATGCTCGCCACCAGCGCGACGAGGCCCGCCAGATTGAGCGAGACGATACGGCGCGTGAGGCTGGAGAAGGAAAGCGCGAAGAAGAATTGTCCGGCCCGGCGCAGCCAGCCGAGCGGCCGCCGCCAGCCCTTCTCGCCCGCATTATCCTCGGCAACGCGATCCTGCTCGAGGAGCTCCAGAGCGTCCTCGTGGTTCAGGCTGGGATCAGGCTGCGTTCGATCTAGCAATGGCTGAACTGCCGGTTGTGATGCGCCGTTGTAGTTCTACGCTTTTACGCCGAACCGGCGGATGTGTCAGTCGGCACATCCGCCGGAAAACGCAGATCAGGCTTCCTTGAAGCGATAGCCGACGCCGTACAGCGTTTCGATCATCTCGAAATCGTCGTCGACCACCTTGAACTTCTTGCGCAGCCGCTTGATGTGGCTGTCGATGGTGCGATCGTCGACATAGACCTGATCGTCATAGGCCGCGTCCATCAGCGCGTTGCGGCTTTTCACTACGCCGGGCCGCGTGGCCAGCGCCTGCAGGATCAGGAATTCCGTCACCGTCAGCGTCACCGGCTCGTTTTTCCAGGTGCAGGTGTGACGCTCGGGATCCATCCGCAACAGGCCGCGGTCGAGTGCGCGCGCATCCGGCTCCTTCGGCACGGCGGTCGGATCCTTCGGTTGCCCGCGGCGGAGCACGGCCTTGACGCGCTCGACCAGGAGGCGCTGCGAGAATGGCTTGCGGATGAAATCGTCGGCGCCCATCTTGAGGCCGAACAATTCGTCGATCTCTTCATCCTTGGAGGTCAGAAAGATTACCGGCAGGTCGGACTTCTGCCGCAGCCGGCGCAGCGTTTCCATGCCGTCCATGCGCGGCATCTTGATATCGAGGATTGCGAGGTCTGGCGGCGAGGTGCGGAAGCCGTCGAGCGCCGAGGCACCATCCGTGTAGGTCATGATGCGATAGCCTTCTGCTTCGAGCGCGATCGACACGGAAGTAAGAATGTTGCGGTCATCATCGACCAGGGCGATTGTGGGCATGAGCCTCTGCTTTCGAATAAGAGTGGCTTAAACGGCGGGCACTTCAGCCAGACGCCGCATAAATGGGCTTCGTACACGGTCAACGAGCAATGCAAGCTGGGCTGAAGTGTGACCGAGTTCCGCAAAACGCTCTCAAGGAGACGCGCCGCCCCCATATAGCACCCTGACCACCTGAGAAAAGGCCCTTTTTTGCAATAAGATGGCCGGAAAGGAACCATGCAGCCGACCGCAGATTTTGATGCTTCCAAACTATCCCGCTCGCTGCTGCGGCGCTGTCGGCAGGGCGCGCTCGCCACGCTTATGCCCGAAAGTGGCGATCCGTACTGCTCGCTGGTGAACGTCGCCAGCCATGCCGATGCCTCGCCAATCCTCCTGCTTTCGCGGCTCGCGCTGCATACGAAAAACATTCTCGGCGACAGCAGAGTCTCGCTGATGCTCGACGAGCGCGCCGCCGGCGATCCGTTGGAGGGCGCCCGAATCATGTTGGCGGGCCGGGCCGAGGAGGCGATCGGGGAAGCTGCGAAAACCCTGCGCCGGCGTTACCTCAACGCGCATCCGTCTGCGGAAGCGTTTGTTGACTTCAATGATTTCTCGTTCTTCAAGATCGTCCCGTCGGGCCTGCATCTGGTCGCGGGTTTCGGCCGCATCATCGACCTCAAGCCTGAGCAGTTTCTGACCGAGATCGGCGATGCCGGCGATTTGCTGGAAGCCGAGCAGGGCGCTGTCGAGCATATGAACGAGGATCACCGCGAGGCGATGAATCTCTATGCGACGAGATTGCTCGGCGCAGAGGCCGCCGATTGGCGTTGTACCGGCTGCGACCCCGATGGCATGGACATGCAGGCCGGCAGCACAACGCTGCGGCTGGATTTTCCGGAGCGTGTTACCAGCGCCGTGGGCTTACGCAAGATGCTGGTGCGGCTGGCGGGTGAGGCGCGGGCCAAAGCGGACTGACAAGAGTTAACGCATCATCACACGGTACGGCTCTTAATGATGCGGAAGTTTCATCGACCTAAGCCCGCGCAAGGCTGACCAGCGAAAGCCCGCATGAAATCCCGCAATCGATTGATGTTCTCAGTTTGTCTGGCGCTGTTGTCGGGCACGTGCTTTCCGCACCATCGCGGGCCGCAAAAAAGGCAATATCGCTGCGCTCAGCGCCGCGCTGATTTTTCGATTGTGCGACGCAACATCCTTGGCCGCGGCAAGCGCTATGAATGGTCGCGCAACCACGAAGGCAAACTGAGATAAAGCGCCGCAGCAAGTGATTGATTTAGATCAATCGCCCGCGCGTGAATAAACCAAATCGCGCGGATCGGCTTGGCAAGCTCGGCGTTCATCAGTATTAGGTCGCCGGACCGAGGCCGAAAGGCTATATTCAGGGGTCACCGCGACAGAGCGCGTCAAGCGACATGCTGCGCGACTAGAGTAACGCGGGTTCGAGGAGGACTTCTTCGTGCGAGAGACGGGTTTACGCAACGGTGCCTTCGGCGCCGACAAATTCGGCTTAAAAAATCTCAAGACGGTGCACTGGAATCTCGGTGCGCCGCAGCTTTATCAATATTCACTGGCGGGAGGCGAAGCCGTGTTGTCGGCGGATGGCGCGCTCTGCGCTGACACCGGCGAGTTCACCGGCCGCAGTCCCAAGGACAAGTTCACGGTTCGCGATGCGACCACCGACAAGAGCATGTGGTGGGCCGGCAACCAGTCGATTACCTCGGAGCAGTTCTCCGCACTCTATGCCGACTTCCTCAAGCATGCCGAAGGCATGACGCTGTTCGCGCAGGACCTCTATGGCGGCGCGGATCCGAACTTCCAGATCAAGACCCGCGTCTTCACCGAACTTGCCTGGCATTCGCTGTTCATCCGCACGCTCTTGATCCGTCCCGAGGCTCAAGCACTGCGCGATTTCGTGCCCGAGCTCACCATCATCGACCTGCCGAGTTTCCGCGCCGATCCTAAACGTCATGGCGTGCGCTCGGAGAATGTTGTCGCGATCGATTTCGCCCGCAAGATCGTCCTGATCGGCGGGTCTTATTATGCCGGCGAGATGAAGAAGTCGGTCTTCACCACGCTGAACTATTACCTGCCCGCCAAGGGCGTGTTGCCGATGCACTGCTCGGCCAATGTCGGACCCAAGGGCGACACCGCGATCTTCTTCGGGCTATCCGGCACTGGCAAGACCACGCTCTCCGCCGATCCGAACCGCACGCTGATCGGCGACGATGAGCATGGCTGGGGCAATGACGGCGTCTTCAATTTCGAAGGCGGCTGCTACGCCAAGTGCATCAAGCTGTCGAAGGAGGCCGAGCCGCAGATTTTCGCAGCCAGCAGCCGCTTCGGCGCGGTGCTCGAAAACGTGGTGCTCGACGAAGACACCCGCGTGCCGGATTTTGACGACGGTTCGAAGACGGAGAACACCCGTTCGGCCTATCCGCTCGATTTCATCCCGAACGCTTCGCGCACCGGCCGCGCCGGCCAGCCGAAGAACGTCGTGATGCTGGCGGCGGATGCCTTCGGCGTGCTGCCGCCGATCGCAAAGCTCTCGCCGGCCCAGGCGATGTATCACTTCCTGTCCGGCTATACCGCCAAGGTCGCGGGCACCGAGCGCGGTCTCGGCAATGAGCCGCAGCCGGAATTCTCCACCTGCTTCGGCTCGCCGTTCCTGCCGCTCGATCCGTCCGTCTACGGCAACATGCTGCGCGAGCTGATCGCCAGGCACAATGTCGATTGCTGGCTGGTCAACACCGGCTGGACCGGCGGAAAATATGGCACCGGCAGCCGGATGCCGATCAAGGTCACGCGCGCGCTGCTCACCGCGGCACTCGACGGCTCCCTGCGCAATGTCGAATTCCGCACCGACAAGTATTTCGGCTTTGCGGTGCCGACCGCGCTGCCGGGCGTGCCGAGCGAGATCCTCAATCCGGTCAACACCTGGAAGGACAAGGCCGAGTTCGACAGGACTGCGCGTAACCTGGTCGGCATGTTCCAGAAGAACTTTGCCAAGTTCGAAGCCCAGGTCGACGCCGAAGTCCGCGCCGCCGCGCCGGACACCAAGCTCGCGGCCGAGTAGCGCCTCGGTTCAGCGACGAATCATTTGAGAACCAACAAGGGCGGCCGCAAGGCCGCCCTCTTGTTTTCACGCCACGCTCTGCATCCTCGCCTCGAGGGAGCGCACCTTCTTCGTGGTCGCAATCAAACCTCGTTTCATCGCGCATTAGGAACCATTGCGCGGCAACATCGCGTTGCTCGGCGTTCGCCGGTCGGTGATCTGCAGGCCGAACAGGCTGCCGATCAGCTCGACGGCAACGCGCGCCGTGCGGCCGCGTTCGTCGAGAAACGGGTTGAGTTCGACGACGTCGACCGATCGCACCAGCCCGGAATCGTGCAGGAGCTCCATGATAAGATGCGCCTCGCGATAGGTCGCGCCGCCCGGCACCGTGGTGCCGACGCCGGGGGCGACCGTGGGGTCGAGAAAGTCGACGTCGAAGGAGACGTGCAGCACGCCGTTTCGCGCCCGCACGCGCTCGATCACCTTGCGGATCAGCACGCCGACGCCGAACTCGTCGATCACGCGCATGTCGGCGATCGCGACGCGGCGTTCGAATACCAGTTTCTTCTCCAAAGGATCGATCGAGCGGATGCCGAACAGATCGAGCTGGTCCGGGCCGATCGAGGCGCGCGGCGCGCCGCCAAGCAGATTTTCGAGACCAGGCTCGCCGCACAGGAACGCGGCCGACATGCCGTGCATGTTGCCGGTCTCGGTCGTCTGCGGCGTGTTGTAGTCGGCGTGCGCATCGATCCAGAGCACGAATAGCGGTCGACCCTGCTCCTGCCAGTGCCGCGCGACGCCGTTCACCGAGCCCATCGAAAGCGAATGATCGCCGCCCATGAAGATCGGAACGGCGCCCGAATGCGCCAGCGCATAGGCGCGTTCGCTGAGCGCGCGGATCCAGGTCTTGATCACGTCGTAATATTTGGCGTTCGCCGGCGGCGGACCTTCGGCCGGTGCTAGGTCGGGCTTCGCCATGTTGCCGTGGTCCTCCACGGCAAAACCGAGCTGATCGAGGATGCGGCCGATGCCGGCGGTGCGCAGCGCGTCCGGTCCCATCAAGGTGCCGAGCTGCGAGGCCCCGATCTCGATGGGGACGCCGAGCAGGGCGATGCGGGGAGCGTTGGCGTCGGACATGAGCCCACCTTTTGTCAGACCTCATCCTGAGGAGCCCCGCAGCGGCGTCTCGAAGGATGAATGGCACCAGCGGGGCCACATGGTTCGAGACGGCGCTCCGCGCCTCCTCACCACGAGGGTCTAATGGCCGCAACAACAGACCCGCTGCTCACGCCTTGAAATACGCGATTTGCGTCGTGGTGGCGAGCAGCCGTCCCGACGGCGACCATAATTCGCCGTGCTGGTCGCCGTAACTTCTGTGGAAAATCCGGGCATCGGCCGCTGCCAGCACGTGGGTGATGTCCTCGGCCGCCAGTTCGTCCGACGCCGTATGAAAATACGTCGTGATTGAAACCGTGCCGAATGGAACCAGTTCCCGGCGCGCCAGAAAGATCCGGCCGAAGAAGGCGTCCGATATCGACATCAGCGACAGCATGTCGATCTTGCGCGGCGCGCGATCGCCGATCCACTGCTTGGAGTATGCATCGAGCGGCGGCGATGCCGGTGAGCCGTAGAAGCTCGGCTCGCCTTCGACGAAGCGAAAGTCATATTGGTGCGTCCAGGTCATCGGCGTGTTCGGAAACGCGCGCGCCTGTTCGAACGGCACGGCACCCGGGAATGTCGCCTGCTGATGCGACCAGGACGGCCGGCGCTCGGCGAACACCGCGGTCGCTAGCGTCGCGACCTCGCCGCCACCCTGCGCCATCTCCACGCACCAGTGCTGGCTCGAACGGTTGGCCTTGACCAGGCGCACGTCGAGATCGAACGCGCCTTCCGCGACCGGCGCGCAGAAGTTCACGGTCATCGACAGCGGATCGCCCGAGCGCTGCGGATGCTCCATCAGCGCGCGCAGGATCGTGGCGGCCGTGCAGCCGCCGAACGGGCCGACAAAGGCCCAGTAGTCCGGGCTGGTCTTGCCCTGCCAGCAGCTATCGCCGGCGGTGACCCGCGTGGCGTCGTCGAAGAGGTGTGGAGCTTTGGTGAGCATTTCCATTTTTCCCATCATTGCGAGGAGCAGCGCGACGAAGCAATCCATCTTTTCTTTGCGTGGCGAGATGGATTGCTTCGCTTCGCTCGCAATGACGTCCTGGACGACTGGTGCAGTATCGCGACTGTCCTGCTGGATTCAATGATGCCTGAGGTAATGGCTCTATCCTTCGTCATGCCGGAGCATAGCGACCACTTATGGCTTACCGTTTCACCCCGCGCTGGGCGCCAGCTTCCGGCACCGCGACCGCCCGCACCGGCACCTGCCAGATGTCCTCGGCATATTCGCGGATGGTGCGGTCGGAGGAGAACCACGGCATCCGCGCCACGTTGAGGATCGAGGCGCGGGTCCAGGCCGGCATCACCTGCCAGCGCGCGTCGATGCCGCGCTGCGCCTCGTAGTAGGAATCGAAATCGGCCGAGACCATGTAATGGTCGAGATGGCGCAGCGCGTGAGCGATCGAGACGAAGCGGCCGGGATCATCGGGCGAGAATGCGCCGCTCTCGATTGCCGCGACGGCGCGGGTCAGCCGCGGCGAGCGGCGGATGACATCGGTCGCATCCAGTCCCTGCTTGCGCCGGATCGTGACATCGCCGGCTTCCATGCCGAAGATCGCGATGTTCTCCGCGCCGACATGGTCGCGTATTTCGATGTTGGCACCATCAAGCGTGCCGATGGTCAGCGCGCCGTTGAGCGCCAGCTTCATGTTGCCGGTGCCGGAAGCTTCCATTCCGGCGGTGGAAATCTGCTCGGAGAGATCGGCGGCCGGAATGATCACCTCGGCGAGGCTGACATTGTAGTCGGCGAGGAAGACGATCTTGAGTCTTCCGGCAATATCGGGATCGTTGTTGACGACCTCGGCGACGTCATTGATCAGCTTGATGATCAGCTTGGCGTAGCGATAGCTCGCGGCCGCCTTGCCGGAGAAGATCTTCACCCGCGGCACCCAGTTGCGTTGCGGCTCGTCCTTCATCGCCTGGTACAGCGCGATCGCTTCGAGAATGTTGAGCAGTTGCCGCTTGTATTCATGGATGCGTTTGATCTGGACGTCGAACAGTGCCGATGGATCGATCTTGGTGCCGAGGCGCTCGTTGATCAGCCGTGCCAATGCCAGCTTGTTGTTATACTTGACCTCACGAAAACGCTGCTGAAACGCGCTGTCGCTGGCGCGGGCCTCGATACGCTCGAGCAGGGAGAAGTCGTCGAGCACGGCATCGCCGCAAACCTCGCGCAGCAATTCGGTCAGCTTCGGATTGGCCAGCATCAGCCAGCGGCGGAAGGTGATGCCGTTGGTCTTGTTGGTGATGCGGCCGGGATAGAGATGGTTGAGATCGTGGAACACGGTCTCCTTCATTAGGTCGGAATGCATCGCGGACACGCCGTTGATGCGGTGCGAGCCGACGAAAGCGAGTTGTCCCATCCGCACCCGGCGGCCGGATTTCTCGTCGATCAGCGAGACCGATGCGCGATATTCGATGTCGCCCGGGCAACGCTGGTCGGCCAGCGCCAGATGCGCGGCATTGATGCGGTAGATGATTTCGAGATGCCGCGGCAATAGCCGCTCGAACAGTTCGACCGGCCAGGTCTCCAGCGCTTCCGGCAGCAACGTGTGATTGGTATAGGACAGCGTCGCCACCGTGATCTTCCACGCTTGGTCCCAGCGGAAATTGTGCAGGTCGACCAGGATACGCATCAGCTCGGCGACAGCGAGACTGGGATGGGTGTCGTTGAGCTGCACCGCGACCTTCAAGGCGAGATTGCGCAACTGTCCATCGGAAGCCAGGTGCCGCTTGACCAGGTCCTGCAGCGACGCCGAAACGAAGAAATATTCCTGCCGCAGCCGCAGTTCACGCCCCGCGGGACTCTCGTCGTTCGGATAGAGGAATTTGCAGATCGATTCTGCGCGTGCCTCCTCGGCGACGGCGCCGAGATAGTCGCCGGTGTTGAAGACGTCGAGCCGCAGCGGATCGGGCGAGCGCGCCGACCATAGCCGCAGCGCGTTGACGTGCTGGCCGCGCCAGCCCACGATCGGCGTGTCGTAGGCGACAGCCTGCACGGTTTCTGCCGGCCGCCAGGTCGCGCGGTCACGCCCGCCGTCGTCGACATGGTCGACATGGCCGCCGAAATGAACGTGATAGACCACCTCGGCCCGCTGGAATTCCCAGGGATTGCCGAAGCTCAGCCACTCGTCCGGATATTCCTGCTGCCAGCCCTGCGCGATGATCTGGCGGAACAGACCGAAATCGTAGCGAATGCCATAGCCGATCGCGGGAATGGCAAGCGTGGCCATGCTCTCCATGAAGCATGCCGCGAGGCGGCCGAGGCCGCCATTGCCGAGGGCTGCGTCCGGCTCGCACTTGCGCAAGTCGTCGAGCGCGACGCCGAGATCGCCGAGCGCCGCCTCGAACACCGGCAAGAGCCCCATGTTGTTCAGCGCATCGGTGAACAGGCGGCCGATCAGGAATTCGAGCGAGAGGTAATAGACCCGCTTGCTGCCGGCATCGTAGCTCTCCTTTTCCGCCGTCAGCCAGCGGTGCACGATGCGATCGCGCAGCGCCAGCGCGGCAGCCTTGTACCAATCGCGCCTCGTCGCCATGCCGGCATCCTTGCCGATCGCGAGCCGAAGCTTGGCGAGGATCGCGCCCTTGATTTCCGTCAGCGCCAATTCATCGATCGGCTGGCCGACAGCCGGATAGTTCCCTGGGAATTGTTCCTGCAACGCATCCATTCCTGCAGTTGAGACTCACCACCACGATACTCGCCTTGCACCATCATCGAAACCGCTGGAGCATTCTTGTGCACTGCGCTGGTATGTTTTTATGCAAGGACCGGGCCGATTTCGCGGCGCAGTCGCGACCGCTTTTGGTGCTATAATTCCCCGCGAAGGCCGTGGGACCGCCGGAACCCGGCAGGTGGGATGCCGGTTCGTGTGAGAGAGGCGTTCTCGAACAAGTGGGAGGCTTGCCATGAGACTGATGATCGAGATCGCCGCCACTGCGTTGCTGGTAGTCTGCATCAGTGCGACCAGCGCAGCCTTTGCCGCGGGTAAGACCGGCAGGAGCGCCGACGTGGTGACTTGCGCCTTCAGTGTTGCGCAGGGCACATCACCCGCCGCCCGTTGCGCGGCGATCAAGCGGCAGTGTGGCGGAAAGTTCTACGCCAATTACTGCGGGGACAAGCTGCTGTCCGCGATGTGAATTCAAGGTCGTCCCGGCGAAGGCCGGGACCCATAATCACCGCTGCTTAGAGCAGGTGAGACAGGTCGCTCCAATCCGGATTGGCTTCTTCGATCAAGCGAATCTTCCAGTCTCGCCGCCAATTCTTCAATTGCTTTTCTCGAGCGATCGCCTCCAGTGACGATGCAAATTCCTCGACGTGCACGAGACGGGTCACGCCGTATTGTTTAACGAAAATAGAGCCGCGGCCAGCACGATGTTGCTCAACTCGGGTGCGTACATTGTTGGTTACGCCAATGTATAGCGTTCCATACAGGCCGCTGGCGAGAATGTAGACGTAGTATGTGCCGCTGGGCATGCGCTGGCCCCATCCCGCAAAAAGTCGAGCCTCGGTGGTTATGGGTCCCGGCCTTCGCCGGGACGACGTTTCCTTAGAACAAATTAAGAACACTTTAGCAAGTATCTGATATACCATTGTGATTCGGCGCGATGCCGACACAACATCTATGGTCTATCAGTCTCCGCGAGGACTACATGTCCACCATCGCCTTCGATCAGTTCGCCCTCACCCGTATCGCCGATTTCGCGCGCTCGCTGTCGCGCCTGCATCAGGCCTCGCGCCGCCAGCTCGTCGACGACGACGCGATCGACCGCGAGTTCAATGCGGTCTGCATGTCGGTATGGGGCTACACCACCGACGATTTCAGCGACGAGCTGTTTTCGGACGTGGACCACGCCTTTCTCGATTCACTGGACGAGGCGCAGGCGCGCATCTTTGCCGCCGAGCAGGGCTACGACCTCGTCGACGACCAGGGCATGCTGACGGACTGGTGGGGCTATTGCTGGATGATCCTGGCCGAGAAGCGCGGTCTGCTGACGCCGGAAAACCGTGCGGCGGCGCGCGCGGCGATCGAGGAAAAATATCTGTCGGCGCCGAACGTGATTGGGGTCATCGTCGGGCGGTAGGGCTGGCGTCAGTTGCGGGAATGCTGCGAGCGGGGGCCCATGCTACTTTGCATGGGGTTGTTTTCGCAATTTCGTGTTTGGGCCTTGCGCTGTACTGCCTTATCGCACTTCCGCCCGCTTCGCGCCGCTCTTCGGAATCGAGGCGGTTGGCAGGTCGGCGTCGCCTCTCGGCTCGGGTAGCGCCGCGCTGCCGGCGACCATCTCGGCGCTAACCGGCGCGACCTTCATCTCGCCGAGCCGGGCGCGGACGTCGGCCGTGAGGCCGGGATAAGAGGCGACGGGCGTGAACTCCGCGCTCTGATCGGTGCCGAGCCGAACGCCGGTATAGGCCACCAGACCGTCGGTGGTGGCGATGACGTCGCCGGAGCGCAGCGAGGTGTCGAGCGCAAGATCGACCGGCGCAAGGCCAGACGGGCTTCTGCCGTTGCAGGTGCAATCGGCGCGCAGCGCCTTGCGATAGGCGTAGGCGTTTTCGCTGTCCGCGTAACGTTCGCCATTGCTCGCGGCGGCGCTATCGATGTTGCTGCCGTAAAAAACCTTGGTGACGCTTGCTGGACAGAAGGACTGGCACATCTGAACCGGCGAGGCGTTGCCGCGCGTGGTCAGCGGAAAATATTTGCCGTCGCAGCTTCGCACGCAGAAGGCAGGCCCGGAGCCCGCGACGCGCGGCGCGGGCTGGACCGGTTGATTGTTGCCGAACGGATCGGCGAAGAAGTTGGTTGGTGAGGGGGCTTGCCGCACCTGCTGTTTTTGCATGCCGCCGAACAGGAAATCGAACAGGCCCTCGGCGGAAACGCTGCCGGGCACCAGCGCAAACGAGGCCGTGAGGATCGCTGCAGCCGCAGACATTACGCGGCGCCGCACGCGCGAAAAAGCCAACTCTGTACGCAACGCCAACTCCACCCGACGCAACAGACGCGCTGAAGCGTGTCAGGCTTCAGCCGCGAGTAACCTTAACGGTGGATGGTAAAGGAGTGGTGTTCGGGGGCGGGCGGGAGCCGAAAAGAATTGAGGCCTCCTCCTCTCCCTCTCCCGCTCGCGGGGGAGGGTGGTGGCCGCATAAAGAATGTCCGAAGTCGGGAAGAGAGCCCCCACCCGTCACGCGCTACGCACGCGTCGACCTCCCCGCAAGCGGGAGAGGGAAACCAACAGCAATCACCCCTTCAAAAATTCACCCGCCTTATACAGCGAACGAAATTCGAGCCCGGCCTCGGCAATGGCCTCGCTTGCACCTTCCTCGCGGTCGACCATGGTGAGCACCAGCACGATCTCGCCGCCGGCATCGCGCACCGCTTCGACCGCCTTCAGGGCAGAACCGCCGGTCGTGGTGACGTCCTCGACGATCACGATGCGCTTGCCCTGCAAGGTCTCGCCCTTGGCGAGCCCTTCCACTGCGAGGCGGGCGCCATGCTCCTTCGGTTTCTTGCGCACGAAGAAGGCGGCGATCGGATGCCCCTTCAGCCAGGAGAGCTGCGCGATCGCGCCCGCCAGCGGGACCGCGCCCATCTCCAGCCCGCCGATGAAATCGAGCCTGTCATCCTTCAATGCCTCATAGGTCAGTTCGGCTAGCAGCGCCGCGCCCTCGGGGTCGAGCATGGTCGGCTTGAGGTTGAAGTAGAAGTCGCTCTTGCGGCCGGAGGCCAGCGTGATCTCGCCGCGGCCGAACGAGCGCTTGCGGATGATCTCGGCGAGACGGGCGCGGGAGGCTGATTTGGACAAGGCGGTCTTTCCCGAGTTTGAGGCGGGCCGCAATCTATCGGCGCTTTCGGGCACATTCCAGCGCCGATCCGGCGCCGTCAACAGGGCATGGTGTCGTCATCCGCGATGGCAGATGAGCGCATATTCCGCGGCGGCGGTTGTAACCGTCTCAAGTTCCGGGGTACTGGATACCGCGCTTTCGCGGGGTATGACAAAAAATGACGATCGAACTGCACACCTGGAACACGCCGAACGGCCGCAAGATATCGGTTGCGCTGGAGGAAATGGGACTGCCCTACACGGTGATCCCGGTCAACATCACCAAGGGCGAGCAGATGGCGCCAGCCTTCCTCAAGCTCAGCCCGAACAACAAGATCCCGGCGATCGTCGATCCCGATGGCCCTGGCGGCAAGCCGGTGAGCATTTTCGAATCCGGCGCGATCCTGCTCTATCTCGGCGAGAAGACCGGCAAGTTCCTGCCCAGGCCGCTGGCCGAACGTATCCCGGTCTATGAATGGATGATGTGGCAGATGGGCGGTTTCGGACCGATGCCGGGCCAGGTTCATCATTTCATCGCGCTGGAAAATGAAACGGACCGCGCCTATGGCCTGAAGCGCTTCATGGCCGAGACGCGCCGGCTCTATGGCGTGCTGGACCGTCGCCTGGAGGGGCGCGAATTCGTCGCCGACGCACTATCCGTCGCCGACTTCGCCATCCTCGGCTGGGCCTGGCGCCACCCTCGCCATAAGGTGGAGCTGAAGGATTTTCCGAATGTCGAGCGCTGGTACAACGCGCTGATGGCCCGCCCGGCGACCAAGCGCGGCATGGAAGCGAAGCTGGATTGATTTTCTCTTTCCCCGCCCACGCCGGGCGATGACAGTGCTATTGAATCAATGCGCCTCGTCCCAATTGTTCGCCGCCCGCGCATCCACCTGCAGCGGCACCGAGAGTACCACGGCCGGGAACGGCGCGTCCTGCATCACGCGCTGCACCACCGGCAGCGTCGCCGCCACCTCTTCGTCCGGCACCTCGAAGATCAGTTCGTCATGAACCTGCAGAAGCATCTGCGCCGATAGCTGTTTCTCCGCCAGCGCATCCTCCATCCGGACCATGGCGCGGCGGATGATGTCGGCGGCGGTGCCCTGCAGGCGGGCGTTGATCGCGGCGCGCTCGTTGAAGGAGCGGATCGAGGCGTTGGAGGCCTTGATATCGGGGTAATGGCATTTCCGGCCGAACAGCGTCGTCACATAGCCGTTGCTGCGGCAGAAGTCCCGCGTCTCGTCCATATAGGCGCGGATGCCCGGGAAGCGCTCGAAATATTTCTTGATGTAGGCGGAAGCTTCCTCGCGTGCGATGCCGAGCTGGTTGGCGAGACCGAACGCCGAGATGCCGTAGATGATGCCGAAATTGATCGCTTTCGCGCGGCGGCGCACCTCGCCCGGCATGTCCTTGATCGGCACGCCGAACATTTCGGAGGCCGTCATGGCGTGAATGTCGAGCCCGTCGCGGAACGCCTGCTTCAACACGGGGATGTCGGCGATCTCAGCCAGCAGGCGCAATTCGATCTGCGAATAGTCGGCCGATACCAGCTTATGGCCTGGCGTCGAGACAAAGGCCCGGCGGATCTTGCGGCCGTCCTCGGTACGTACAGGGATGTTCTGCAGGTTCGGCTCGTTCGACGACAGCCGCCCCGTGGTGGTCGCAGCCAGCGCGTAGGTGGTGTGCACGCGGTGGGTCTGCGGATGCACGTAATTCGGCAGCGCGTCGGTATAGGTCGATTTCAGTTTCGAGACCTGCCGCCACTCCAGAATCTTTTTCGGAAATTCGTGGCCCTGCTCGGCGAGTTCGTCGAGGATCTGCGCCGAGGTCGACCACGCGCCGGTCTTGGTCTTGGTGCCGCCGGGGATTCCCATCTTGCCGAAGAGGATGTCGCCGATCTGCTTGGGGCTGCCGACATTGATCGGCTCGCCGGCAATCTCCTGTAACTCAGCCTCGACGCGCGCCGCGGTCTGGGCGAAGTCGCCCGACAGCCGCGACAGCACCTGCCGGTCGATCGAAATGCCGCGCCGCTCCATCCGCGCCAGCACGGTGACGAGCGGCCGCTCCAGCGTCTCGTAGACCGTCGTCATGTGCTCGGCGGCGAGCCGCGGCTTCAGCGCACGATGCAGCCGCAGGATCACATCGGCGCTTTCGGCTGAATAGGCGGTCGCCTTGTCAATCGCCACCTGGTCGAACGTGAGCTTGCCCTTGCCGTTGCCGATCAGCTCGCTTTCGGCGATCACCGCATGGCCAAACCAACGTTCAGCGAGCGAAGCCAGCGCATGTGAATTGCGTCCGGCGTCGAGCGCGTACGACATCAATTGTGCGTCGTCGACGTTGCACAGGGTGATGCCGTGCTGCGCCAGCATCACGGCGCTGAACTTGATGTCGAAGCCGATCTTGAGAATGCCCGGTGATTCCAGCAGCGGCTGCAGCGCTGCCAACGCCTCGGCGACCGTGATCTGGTCCGGCGCGAGGCCGGCGTCGAACAGGCCTGCGCCGCCGCCGGATTGCTTGTGCGCGAGCGGGATGTAGCAGGCGTCGTTTGGCGCCAGCGCCAGCGCGATGCCGCAGATGTCGGCCTGCATCGGATCGTCCGAGCTCGCCTTGGCGTCGATCGCGAACGTGCCGGCATCATAAGCCCGCGCAACCCAGGCCCTGAGCTCATCGAACGTGCGGATGGTCTGGTATTTGGTCCGATCGACCGGCAGTTTTCGCGCAGCCTCCGCGCGGATCGCCGCCAGCGAGATCGGCGTGCCCTTGTGGCTCGCCGCCTTGTCCTGCTTGTCGCCGCCGGTCTTGCCCGGTGCGGTGGCAGGCTTGCCTGCGGGTGGGCCATCCAGCGTCGTGCCTTCATAGCCTTCCGGCTTCTTGCCCGAGGGCGGCACCGCGAAAACGCTGGCGCCGCTCTTGTTGCCGGCATCCGGCTCGATGTCGGCGGGATCTACTTGCGAATATTCGGCGACGCGGCGGGTGAGGGTTGAGAACTCCATCGCCTTGAGGAAGGCGATCAGCTTGCGCGCATCCGGCTCGTGCACCGCAAGATCGTCGAGCGGCACTTCGAGATCGACCTTGTCGTCGAGCAGCACCAATTGCCGCGAAATCCGCGCCTTCTCGGCGTTCTCGATCAGGGCCTCGCGCCGCTTCGGCTGCTTGATTTCGCCGGCACGGGAGAGCAGGCTTTCAAGGTCGCCATATTCGGTGATCAGTTGCGCCGCGGTCTTGACACCGATGCCAGGCACGCCCGGCACGTTGTCGGTGGAATCGCCGGCCAGCGCCTGCACCTCGACCACCTTCTCCGGCGGCACGCCGAATTTCTCGATTACCTCGGCGACGCCCAGGCGGCGGTCCTTCATGGTGTCGTACATGGTCACGCAGTCGGTCACGAGCTGCATCAGATCCTTGTCCGAGGACACAATAGTCGCCGTAGCGCCGCGTTCGCAGGCAATGCGGACATAGGTCGCGATCAGATCGTCGGCCTCGTAGCCCACCTGTTCCAGGCAGGGCAGGTCGAAAGCGCGTACCGCTTCACGGATCAATGCGAATTGCGGGATCAGGTCGTCCGGCGCCGGCGGCCGGTGCGCCTTGTAGTCGGGATAGAGCTTGTTGCGGAAGGTGATCTCCGACTTGTCGAACACGATGGCGAGGTGGGTCGGCCGGTTATCCTCCGGCATCTCGCGGAGGAGCTTCCACAGCATGTTGCAGAAGCCGAGCACGGCATTGACCTGCAGCCCGTCGGACTTGCGGTTCAAGGGCGGCAGCGCGTGATAGGCGCGGAAAATGTAGGAGGAGCCATCGACCAGGAACACATGGTCGCCCTTGCCAGGTTGTTTGGCGGCGGCCTTGGCTGGAACTTTGGCGGGAGCGGGTTTGGCGGCGGCTTTGGGGGCTGTTTTCGGCATGGCCGAAATTTAGGGATTTTTGCGCGGAATGACAGCCTTGGGAGGGAGGCGACCACAGATTCTCTCGTCATGGCCGGGCTTGAGGGCTTTGCCGTGACCGCGAACCTACTCCGCCGGCTGCAGCGCGGGCGCAGCCTTTTTCGGCGCGATCCAGAAGGCAGTGGGGCGCTCGAACAGGAAATCGGCGCGGACCAACAGCGCCAGCCGCCAAATCAAAATCGCTCCCGCGATGCCCGTCACTGTCACGATCAGGGAGATCACCCCGATATCGGCGATCAGGCCGGTCTTCAAGAGCAGCGTTCGCGTCACCGCCATCGGCAGGAAGAACGCGAGATAGATGACGATGGAATGCTCGCCGCAATAGCGCAGAAAATTCAGCCATTGCATGCGCGCCAGCAGCGTGCCCATCACGATGATGGCACCGGCGCCGGCGAAGCCGAGCGCCAGTGAGACCAGCGGCCAATGGCTGTAGCCGGCCGTGACGAGGCCGCCGTTGACGAGCGCCCACAGCGCCAGCCCGATGAGCGCCAGCGCAGGCTTTTCACGTGAACAGTCTGACAGCGCGAACACGTAGGAAGCAAACAGATAGCCGGAATAAAAATAGACGAAGCGCGCGCAGAATTCGTCGATCACCGTCCAGTGGGTCTCCACATGCGCCATCTCCAGCGCGGCGGCGACAATCCAGATCGCAAGTGGCGCGATGCCGCGTGACAGTTTTGTGACGACAAAGAACACCGGCAGCAAATAAATGAACCACAGCGTGCCGAACGGCTCGATGAAGGATTCCAGATAGAGCTGGCCAACATGGCGCCAGCCGTTTTCGGCGGCGAAGCCGGGCGCCTTGAAGCCGAACTGGATCGTCATCCAGAGGACGTAAAAATATGCGAAGTGCATGACCTTGCGGTCGAGATAGGTGCGCCAGTCGCGGTCGATCACGACGCTGAGAAAAAGGCCTGAAATCAGGAAGAAATCCGGCATCCGGAACGGCTGCGCGAACATGACGAATGCATGCATGAAACCGGTGTCGCCGGCCGCCTTTTCCACGCCGAGCACTGAATGCATCATCACCACCATGACGATGCAGATGCCCTTGGCGTAGTCCACCCAGTCGATGCGGGTGGAACGGTCAGGTCCGGCGGATGTGCCGTTTGAAGTCATCGGTGTCCCTTTTCGGCGCGAGGTGGCCGCATCTTCGGCCCGATCTGTTGCTTTCTTCTTTATCGATACAAATGGCATGCCGGGGCGGGGCCGCTTTTTCCGGTTTCCTCTTTGGTGAAAAATGCTCTAAGACGCCGACGAATTCGGGGTTGGCGTTAACCATTAGGGATGGGTCGTTTCAATGCGAATTGCCATGATTGGCACGGGCTATGTGGGGCTGGTATCCGGCGCCTGCTTTGCCGATTTCGGTCACCACGTCACCTGCGTGGACAAGGATGCTGGCAAGATCGAAGCCCTGCGCCGCGGCGAGATCCCGATCTTCGAGCCCGGGCTCGACGCGCTGGTGGCGTCCAACGTCAAGGCCAGGCGGCTGGATTTCACTACGGATCTGACCGGGCCGGTCGCGGACGCCGATGCCGTGTTCATCGCGGTCGGTACGCCGTCGCGTCGCGGCGATGGCCACGCCGATCTCACTTACGTCTACAGCGCGGCGCGCGAGATCGCAGCGGCGCTCTCGGGCTTCACGGTGGTGGTGACGAAATCGACCGTGCCGGTCGGCACCGGCGACGAGGTCGAACGGCTGATCCGCGAAGCCAATCCATCGGCGGATGTGGTGGTCGCCTCCAATCCGGAATTTTTGCGCGAGGGCGCCGCGATCCGCGACTTCAAATTCCCCGACCGTATCGTGGTCGGCACCGATGACGAACGCGGGCGCAAGGTGCTTGGTGAAGTCTACCGGCCGCTGTCACTCAACCAGGCGCCACTGATGTACACCGCGCGGCGCACGGCTGAATTGATCAAATACGCGGCGAACGCGTTCCTCGCCACCAAGATCACCTTCATCAACGAAATTGCCGATCTTTCGGAAAAGGTCGGCGCC
This sequence comes from Bradyrhizobium archetypum, assembly GCF_013114835.1. GTDB lineage: Bacteria > Pseudomonadota > Alphaproteobacteria > Rhizobiales > Xanthobacteraceae > Bradyrhizobium > Bradyrhizobium archetypum. Next base: position 296,025 of record NZ_JAAVLW010000003.1, read on the forward strand.
GACGTCCAGCAGGTCGCGCGCGGCATCGGCCTCGACAACCGCATCGGATCGAAGTTTCTGCACGCCGGTCCGGGCTTCGGCGGCTCCTGCTTTCCGAAGGATACCCGCGCGCTGGTCAAGATCGCGCAGGACCACGACGTGCAACTGCGCATCGTCGAGGCCGTGCTCGGCGTCAACGACAACCGCAAGCGGGCGATGGCACGCAAGGTGTCGAATGCCGCCGGCAACCTGCGCGGCAAGACGGTCGCGGTGCTCGGCCTCACCTTCAAGCCCGACACCGACGACATGCGTGAGGCGCCGTCGATCCCGCTGGTGACGGGTCTCCTCGACATGGGCGCCAAGGTGCGCGCGCACGATCCGGTCGGCATGGAGCAGGCGAAGAAGGAATTGCCCGACATCGAATATTGCGACGACCCCTATGAGTGCGTGAAGGGCGCGGACGCCATGGTGATCGTCACCGAATGGGTGCAGTTTCGCGCGCTCGACCTCGATCGGATCAAGGGCGCCATGGCCCAGCCCGTTGTCGTGGATCTGCGCAATATCTATCGCGCCGATGACATGGCGGCCCATGGCTTCATTTACGAGAGCGTTGGGCGACGGGGCGAGGCTCGGAAGTAGCCGCAAGCACGTTGTCATACCCCGCGCAGGCGGGGTATCCAGTACTCGCGCTCCTCGTTTACTGGATCATCCGCTCCAGTGCGCCATTGCGTGCAAGGCGGGTGATGACGGATCAGAGATATTGCCCCGAAGCTTCGACACGCCTCTTCCGATCGACGCGGTGCTCGATGAGCTCGACCGCACGCTGGCGGCCAACAACACCGCGGTGCTGGTGGCGCCGCCCGGCGCCGGCAAGACCACGCGGATGCCGCTGGCGCTGCTCGATGCGCCCTGGCTGAAGGGCAGGAAGGTCATCGTGCTGGAGCCGCGGCGGATCGCGGCGCGCGCCAGCGCCGAGCGAATGGCGCGGACGCTCGGCGAGCGGGCAGGGGAGACCGTCGGTTACCGCGTCCGTTTCGGCTCGAAGATTTCGCGCGCGACTAGGGTCGAGGTGGTCACCGAGGGAATCTTCTCGCGACAGATTCTCGACGATCCTGAACTGTCCGGCGTCGGCGCCGTGCTGTTCGACGAGTTTCACGAGCGCTCGCTCGATGCCGATCTGGGCCTCGCGCTCGCCCGCGACGCGCAGACCGGTTTGCGCGAGGATCTTCGTATCCTCGTGATGTCGGCAACGCTCGATGGCGCGCGAGTCGGCAAGCTGCTCGGCAACGCGCCGGTCGTTGCCAGCGAGGGCCGCGCCTTTCCGGTCGAGACGCGCTATCTCGGCCGCAAGGCGGATTCGTCGATCGAGCGGCAGATGGCGGATGCGATCGTAACAGCGCTGCGCGCCGATCCGGGCTCGGTGCTGGCGTTTCTGCCGGGCGCCGCCGAAATCCGCCGCACGCAGAATTTTCTCAGCGAGCGGATACATGATCCGGCCGTCGAGATCGTGCCGCTGTTCGGCGCGCTCGACGCTTCGGTGCAGGATCGCGCCATTGCGCCGGCACCGACGGGCCAACGCAAGGTCGTGCTGGCGACCTCGATCGCCGAGACCTCGCTCACCATCGAGGGCGTACGCATCGTCGTCGATTCCGGCCTGGCGCGGGTGCCGCGCTATGAGCCCGATATCGGCCTGACGCGGCTGGAGACCGTGCGCGCCTCGCGTGCCGCCGTCGACCAGCGCCGCGGCCGCGCCGGCCGCACCGAGCCCGGCGTGTGCTACCGGCTGTGGGACGAGCCGCAGACCGCATCGCTTGCGGCTTACACCCAGCCGGAAATTCTCTCGGCCGACCTCTCCTCGCTGGTGCTCGACCTCGCGCAATGGGGCGTGCGCGATCCGGCGACGCTGGCGTTTCTCGATCCGCCGCCCGCGCCCGCGCTGAAGGAGGCCACCAGCCTTCTGCACGAACTCGGCGCGCTCGATCCGGATGGCCGCATTACCGCGGAGGGAAAAAGTCTGCGCGCGCTGGCGCTGCCGCCACGGCTGGCGCGCATGATCGTGGATTCGCACCGGCTGGGGGCGGGCGAAGAGGCCGCCGAAATCGCCGCGATCCTTACCGAACGCGGCCTCGGCGGCGACAGCGTCGATCTCGATGTCAGGCTCGATCAATTCCGCCGCGACCGCTCGCCGCGCGCTATGAGCGCCCGCAGTCTGGCGCAGCGTTGGGCCCAGCAGGTAGAGGCGACGGAAGGGCGGCCTGCCGAGGATACTTCGCCCTCCACCGGGATGATGCTCGCACTCGCCTTTCCCGACCGCGTCGCGCGCAACCGCGGTAATGGCAGTTTCGTGCTGGCGAACGGCCGCGGCGCTGCCGTCGAACAAACTTCGTCGCTGGCGCGCACGCCCTACATCGCCGTCGGCGAACTGACCGGCATCGCCGCGCAGGGACGCATCCTGCTTGCCGCGCCGATCGCGCAAGCCGATATCGAAACGCGCTTCGCCGATCAGATCGAGGACACCGAGGAGATTTCGTTCGATCGCAGCGCGATGGCCCTACGGGCGCGCCGCAAGCGGACGCTGCATGCGATCACGCTGTCGGAAGCGCCGGTCGCGCTGTCGCCCTCGGCAGAGACTGCACGCATCTTCGCCGCCGGCCTGGTTGCGGTCGGGCTCGACAAGCTGCCATGGTCGAAATCCCTGAAGCAATGGCGCGACCGCGTGATGTTCCTGCGCAAGGCGGAAGGCGATAGCTGGCCCGATCTGTCGGATGCCGCGCTCGCTACTGAGGCCGAGAACTGGCTGGTGCCCGCGCTCTACGACAAGACCTCGCTGAAGGAGTTTTCGCCAGGCAATCTCTCCGAAGCGCTGATGGCAATGCTGCCGTGGGAATTGCGCGCGCGGCTCGAGCGCGAAGCGCCGACGCATTTTGAAGCGCCGACCGGCACCATGTTGGCGATCGACTACGAGGCCGAGCAGGGCCCGACCATTGCGGTGCGCCTGCAGGAACTGTTCGGGCTCAACACCCATCCCTCGATTGCGAAGGGCGCGGTACCGCTGGTGCTGGAGCTGCTATCTCCGGCGCAGCGTCCGGTGCAGGTGACGCGCGACCTTCCAGGTTTCTGGCGCGGCAGCTATGCGGCCGTGCGCTCCGACCTGCGCGGCCGCTACCCCCGCCACCCCTGGCCGGAGGATCCGGCCGCCGCGCAGCCGACGCGAAGGGTTAAGCCACGCGGGACATGAGGCTTCAAGCTGTCATTGCCGGGCTTGACCCGGCAATCCATCGTTCTTGAGAAGAGGCTTTTTCCGAATATTGATGGGTACGCGAGTCAAGCCCGCATATGACGGCTTCGGCGTTAACGCTTCGCTCATCCTTTTCATCAAAATGGCAGGCCCGGCCATCGCCGTTAGTCGCGGTTTCGCGGCTGACGTGGTGATATCGGCGGGCTGGCAATCGAGTGTGGCGTAATGCGTAACCTGATGATCCTTGCCGCCGTTCTGGTCGGGCTCGGCACCTACATGGCGCAGATGGCGGACAAGATGTCGCCGGCCCCGGCATCCGCCAACGCATCGCCGAAACTGGCTCCCGCGCAAACGGTCGCGCAAGCCTCCGGCCGCAGCATCGACATTCCCCGCGACGCCCGCGGCCATTTCCAGACCGACGGCCGCATCGACGGGCAGCGCATCAACTTCATGGTCGATACCGGCGCCTCGCTGGTCGCGCTGAACGAGAAGTCCGCGGCGCGCTTCGGCCTGCGCCCTTCGCGCAGCGATTACAATGCGACCGTCTCCACCGCCAACGGCACCATCAGGGCTGCGCGGACCCGCCTTGCCATGATTGAGCTCGGCGGTCTCATAGTGCGCGACGTCGATGCCGTGGTGTTGCCCGACGAGGCGCTGTCGGAGAACCTGCTCGGCCTGTCGTTCCTGTCGAAGCTGAAGCGGTTCGAATATGCCAACGGCCGACTGGTGCTGGAACAGTAAGGTAAGGTTACCAGGCTACCAAACCGCCGCAATTGACCGTCACAACGCGCCGGCCTGCCTATCGCCCGGCCTGCGCTTCCGCTATGGCTGCAGTTCCCTCTTAATCCACGACAAGGCCATTCCATGTTTCCGAAGCCCAAATCCGTGCTGGTTCCGAATACCTATGATTTCGAATCCGGGCCAATGGTGAAGGCAACCGGATTTCGCGAATATGACGCGCGCTGGCTGTTCGAGAAGGAGATCAATCTGATGGGCGTTCAGGCGCTGGGCATGGGGCTCGGCGCGCTGATCGCGGAGCTCGGCGTCAAACAAGAAATCGTGACCGGCCATGATTTCCGCGGCTATTCGGCTTCGATCAAATACGCGCTGATTTCCGGCCTGATGGCGGCCGGCTGCAAGGTGCACGATATCGGGCTGGCGGTGACGCCGATGGCCTACTTCGCGCAGTTCGATCTCGATGTGCCCTGCGTCGCCATGGTGACCGCCTCGCACAACGACAATGGCTGGACCGGCGTGAAGATGGGCGCCAATCGCCCGCTCACCTTCGGCCCCGACGAGATGACGCGGCTGAAGGAAATCGTGCTCAACGCCGATTTCAGGAACAGGGCCGGCGGCGCCTATCAATTTCATGAGAATTTCCCGGCGCGCTACATCGCCGATCTCACCGACCGCCCCAAGCTGAAGCGCAAGCTGAAAGTTGTCGCTGCCTGCGGCAACGGCACGGCCGGCGCGTTCGCGCCGCAGGTGCTGGAAGCAATCGGCTGCGAAGTCATTCCGCTCGATACCGAGCTCGACCACACCTTCCCGAAATACAATCCGAATCCGGAAGACATGGAGATGTTGCACGCGATCCGTGACGCCGTGCTCAAGCACAAGGCCGATGTCGGCCTGGGCTTCGACGGCGATGGTGACCGCTGCGGCGTGGTCGACAATACTGGCGAGGAGATCTTCGCCGACAAAGTCGGCGTGATGCTGGCGCGCGACATGTCGGCGATCCACAAGGACGCGCAGTTCGTGGTCGACGTGAAATCGACCGGGCTGTTCGTGACGGATCCGGTGCTGCAAAAGCAGGGCGCGAAGACCGCCTATTGGAAGACCGGCCATTCCTACATGAAGCGCCGCACCAACGAGATGGGGGCGCTGGCGGGTTTTGAGAAATCCGGCCACTTCTTCTTCAACAAGCCGTTCGGCCGCGGCTATGACGACGGCCTGGTCTCGGCGATTGCGATCTGCGAGATGCTCGATCACGCGTCCGACAGGTCGATGGCGGATCTCAAAAACGCGCTGCCGAAAACCTGGTCGTCGCCGACCATGTCGCCGCATTGCGCGGACGAGCTGAAATACCGTGTGGCGGATGCCGTGGTGAAGCACTTCGAAACGCTGCAGAAAAAGGGCGACACGGTCGCCGGCCAGAAGATCCGCGATCTCGTCACCGTCAACGGCGTGCGTGTCACCGTCGAAGATGGAAGCTGGGGCCTGGTGCGGGCTTCATCGAACAAGCCGGAACTGGTGGTGGTGGTCGAAAGCCCGGTCTCCGAACAGCGTATGCGCGACATGTTCGAGGCGATGGACGGCGTGCTGCGCACGCATCCGGAAGTCGGCGAGTATAATCAGAAGATTTGAGGCAGTGTCATTCCGGGATGGTGCGAAGCACCAGACCCGGAACCTCGAGATTCCGGGTTCGATGCTGCGCATCGCCCCGGAATGACCGCTTCATTGTCGCTAGATCGAGACCTACGCCGCCGGCACCGGCAGCGCGGTCACCGACTTGATCTTCTCCATCGCAAAGCGCGAAGTGACGTTCTTCAGCGGTACGGCGCTGATCAGCTTTTTGTAGAACACGTCATAGCTCGCCATGTCGGCGACCACGACGCGCAGCATGTAATCGACGTCGCCGGCCATCCGGTAGAATTCCATGACCTCGGGCATGGCGCTGACGGCGTCGGCAAACTTGCGCAGCCAGGCTTCCGAATGATCGGCGCTCTCGACCGACACGAACACGGAAATGCCGAGCCCGATCTTGTTCTGGTCCACGAGCGCAACCCGGCGCAGGATCACGCCGTCAGCCTCCAGCCGCTGAATGCGCTTCCAGCACGGCGTCGACGACAATCCGACCCGGTCCCCGATCTCGGCGACCGACAGCGAGGCGTCCTCCTGCAGCACGGTCAGAATCTTGCGGTCGATGGCATCGAGGCGGCGACTGGCCTCGGGGAGCTGAACAGCGAGCTCGGTCATGAGAAGAATGTTCCATATGAAAGGTCTGATCCTCTCATATATAGAAAAATCTTCTATGGCAAGCCCGCTTATCGGCCAGTGTGCGCCCGGTCGCTAACCTGGCCATGGCTCAAAAACTCTTCAACTTCAGCACGTCGCGGGGCTGCGAAAGCCCCACCGAAGCGGGTGCATTTCAGCGCGGCGGCGGCCGAGGCGAATCGAAGCGCCTGCCGCAACTCCTGCTTCTCGGTGATGGCCAGCGCAAACGCCCCATGGAACACGTCGCCGGCGCCGAGGGTGTCCACCGTATGCACCGGGAAGGCAGGGGTTTCCTGGATGTTCCCGCTCTCGTCGAGCCAGATCGTGCCCCGGGGGCCGCGCGTCCCCGCCAGGAACGACGGGGTCAGCTTGGCGATTTTCCTCAGCGCCTGGGCGTCGTCGGTAACATCGGCGGTTTCCTGCAGCGGCTCGCTTGAGAACACCAGATGCGTGGAAGCGTTCAACAGGCCCTCGCGCAGTGACATGGCGCGATCGACGTCGACGATCACGGGAATGCCGCGCCGGACGGCCTCGGCGCAAAGCTCGGTGCAGAATTCGGCGCAGCGGCTCTCGGTGAGAATAGCCGCGCAATCGTCCAGCAGCGTGTCGAAGTCGGGTAACTTCACATGCCAGAGTTTCGGGTCACGGAAGGTTACGATGGTGCGCTCGCCGGAAGGATCGATCATCACCGCCGAGATCGGCGTCACCAGCCCCGGCATTTGGATGAGATGCTTCGTTTCGATGCTCTCATGCGCCATCTGCTCGAAGATGAAGCGGCTCGACGTTTCCTTGGCATCGCCCATCGGCCCGCAGATCGAGGCGCGGCCGCCGAGCCGAACGATACCGATCGCGCCGTTGAGCGCGTTGCCGCCGCAGATTTCGTCGAAGGCGGTGGCATTCTCCTTAGAGCCCCGCCCGGGAACAGCCGGCGTATGAAAGGTGAGGTCGCGCACCGGCATGCCGATGCAGAGAATCCGCGGCGGGATCTTGGGCGCTTTGTCCTGAAAGTTCATGGGAGAATCCGTCATGCCAGTTCCGCCATCAGCCGGAACCAAGATCCGGAGTTAATCGACTGACCCATGGACCGTTCCCGCTATGCGGCAGTGTCTTTGTCCCCATGCACCCAACGCCCGATCAGATGGTGCGCGATTGCAAACGGATGCGCCGCAAACAGGCCGTCAGGATGCTCGCGCCGATGCATCAGTGCGACCTCGTCGCGGCTGAACCAGCGCGCGTCCTCGAGCTCGGCACGGTCCACCACGATATCCTCGTTGAGCGCGCGCGCCGAGCATCCGATCATCAACGATGACGGATAGGGCCATGGCTGCGTCATGTAGTAGCTCACATCGGTGCAGCGGATGCCGGATTCCTCGAAAATCTCCCGGCAGACTGCGTCCTCGATGGTCTCGGCGGCCTCCACGAAGCCGGCAAGGCACGACCACATCCCGGGCATGAACTGCTTCTGCCGGCCAAGCAGGCATCGATCACCATGGGTAACCAGCATGATCACGACCGGATCGGTGCGCGGAAAATGCTCGGCCTTGCAGCTCGGACATTCGCGCTTCCAGCCACCGTCCTTCATCGCGGTGCGGGTGCCGCAATTGGCGCAGTAGCCGTGGCGCTGGTGCCAAGTCACCATCGATTTCGCCATGGCGATCGCGGAGAGCTGTTCCGGCGGCACCGTGCCCTGCATCGCCATGCCGCGCAGCTCGGTCACCGCGACGTCGTCGCGGGGCATCAGCTTCTCCACGGCCGCAGCCGAAATACCCATGCCGAAGATGGGCGCGCCGTCGCGCAGGCCCAAAAAAACCGTGCCGGGATTGGCGCCGAGCTTGACGGCCTCTTCAACGCCGAGCAGCACGCGCGGCCCATCGGCCTCCTGCTTCACCAGCAGCGAGTCGCGGTAGATCACATAGGCGCTAGCGTTGCGCTGGTTCTCCAGCGCGAACAGTTTCTCGTCATTGGTGCGCAGATGCGCAGCGCGATCCAGAGTATGGGTAACGAAAGCGGGCTTCCCGAGCGGATACTTGTCGAATGCGGACATCTGTTCAACCCAACCAGATCTTGCGGCGAAGTGCGTTGATGAAATTCTGAACTTCCTCGGCGTCGTGCGCCAGCGGCGGCATCACGCCCCAGACCGGGCGCGGCCAGGCCGCATCGCCCGTGCGCCGCGCGATGATATGGACATGCAGTTGCGGTACCAGATTGCCGAGCGCCGCGACATTCAGCTTGTCGCATTTGGTGATCTCTTTGAGCGCCCGCGAAACCCGGGAGATTTCGGTCATCAATTGCGCCTGCTCGACATCGCCGAGATCGATGATTTCGACCGCACCCTCTCGGCGCGGCACCAGCAGCAGCCACGGGTAATGCGCGTCCTTGATCACCAGCACCTTGCACAGCGGCAGGTCGCCGATGTCGATGGTGTCTTTTTTGAGCTGGGAGTGCAGCGACCAGGCGTCAGACGGCATCAGAGGTCTTTGATCCTTGAAGTAGCCTTGCAGAGGGCGGCCCTGCAACCATCACCCGTCATGCCCGGGCTTGTCGCGGGCATCCACGTCTTTTTGCGCTGGGCTAGAGGAAGCAAGACGTGGATGGCCGGGTCAAGCCCGGCCATGACGATGGAGGGTAGTTCCGGGCGCATGACACCCACTAACCCCGCTTGCTTTCCGGGGCTTTTGGCCCCAAATAGGGACCGGGAGATTGGCGGTGGACGAGCCACTCGCCAACCGGGTCAGGTCCGGAAGGAAGCAGCCCTAACGAGGTCCGGATCGGGTCGCTCGTCAGTCTCCTACCTGTTTTCGAGCGAATCGCGCAGGGAAACGGCCGGTCCGCCGCCCTGCGCTTGACCTTCGTTCCTATCCGCAAGCCGGCCCCGAGAGATAGTCAATTGCGGATCGACCGATGAGTGATGCTGGCGCTCCCCCCGACAATTCAGAAGGCCAGGGCGGTTTGGGGCTCGGCAACGAGGCCGCCAAGCCTTACCGGGTGCTGGCACGCAAATACCGCCCCTCCAGCTTTGACGACCTGATCGGCCAGGAGGCGATGGTCCGCACCGTTTCGAATGCATTCGAAACCGGGCGCATTCCGCAAGCCTGGATCCTGACCGGGGTGCGCGGCGTCGGCAAAACCACCACGGCGCGGATTCTCGCCCGCGCGCTTAACTACGAGAAGCCAGACGGGTCGGTGAAGGGGCCGACCATCCACATGCCGGATCTTGGCGTGCACTGCCAGGCGATCATGGAAAGCCGGCACATGGACGTGCTGGAAATGGACGCCGCGTCCCATACCGGCGTCGACGACGTCCGCCAGATCAATGACAGCGTGCGCTATGCGCCGGCGAGTGCCCGCTACAAGGTCTACATCATCGACGAAGTCCACATGCTGTCGACGGCGGCGTTCAACGCCTTCCTGAAGACGCTGGAGGAGCCGCCCGAGCACGCCAAATTCGTCTTCGCCACCACCGAAATCCGCAAAGTTCCGGTCACGGTGCTGTCGCGCTGTCAGCGTTTCGACCTGCGCCGGGTCGAGGCCGACGTGCTGATGGGCCATCTCTCCAATATCGCCAAAAGGGAAGGCGTCGAGGTCGAGCCCGAGGCACTCGGCATCATCGCCCGCGCCGCCGAAGGCTCGGTGCGCGATTCGCTGTCGCTGTTCGACCAGGCGATTGCCCATGCCGCAGGTCCCGTGCGCGCCGATGCGGTGCGGCAGATGCTGGGGCTCGCCGACCGCACCCGGGTGATCGACCTGTTCGAGCATCTGGCGCGCGGCGATATTGCCTGCGCCTTCGGCGAATTCCGCTCGCAATATGACGTCGGCGCCGATCCGGTCGTAGTGTTGTCCGACCTCGCCGAATTCGTCAATTTCGTCACCCGGGTGAAAATCGTCCCGGCGACCGCCGACAATGTCGCGTTCGGTGAAACCGAGCGCGTGCGCGCCCGCGAATTCGCCGCCAAGCTGTCGATGCGGGTGCTGTCCCGGATGTGGCAGATGCTGCTGAAGGGCATTGCCGAGGTGCAGACCGCGACCCGGCCGGCGGCGGCGGCGGAAATGGTGCTGGTCCGCATTGCCTACGTCGCCGAACTGCCGACGCCGGACGAAGCGATCCGGATGCTCGATCAGAACGGCGGCGGAATGCAGATCGCATCCGGCAGCGCGGTCGCGTCACGCGCGGCACCGGCCCCGACCATGTCGTCGATGCCCGGGCCGTCTTCGATGCCAGCTTCGCCGATGCGGACGCCTGCCGCGCCCCGCTCCGGTGCGGAAGCGTCGGCGCGCCCGCAAATGGCGCCGTCGGCGCAAACGGAGTCCGCGCCGATCTTGCGGATCAAAAGCTTTCCGCAACTGGTGGCGCTCGCCGGCGAAAAGCGCGACCTTCTGACCAAGGCGGCGCTGGAAGCCGATGTGCGGCTTGTTCGTTTCGAGGACGGGCGGCTGGAGGTGGCGCTGGAGCGCAATGCCGCGCGGGGGCTGGTCAACGAGCTCTCCCGCAAGCTGGAACTGTGGACCGGGCGGCGCTGGACCGTGGTCGTCTCCAACGAGGCCGGCCAGCCGACGCTGCGCTCGCAGAATGAGCAGGCGCGGAACGAGCACGCCCGCGCCGCGGAGGCCGATCCGCGCGTGCAGGAGGTGCTGGCGCGATTTCCCGGCGCCAAGGTGATCGAGGTGCGCCGGCTTGCCGCCGAGCCGCCGGAATCCAATATTATCGCTGATGACTTGAACGAGACTTCCGACGGCGACGACGACTGATCGGACTCTCGAGAGGACGGATGAATGGCTGATTTTCTCGGCATGATGAAGCAGGCCGCGCAACTGCAATCCAAGATGCAGGCGATGCAGGAAGAGCTCGGCAATCTCGAGGTCGAGGGCATTTCCGGCGGCGGGCTGGTCGCCGTGCGCATGACCGCCAAGATGGAAGTGAGGGGCGTCAAGATCGATCCGTCGCTGATGAAGGCCGAGGAGCGCGAAGTGCTCGAGGACCTCCTGGTGACGGCGCATAACGACGCACGGCGCAAGGCGGAAACCGCGGCGATGGAAAAAATGCAGGCGCTGACCGGCGGGCTCGGCCTGCCGCCCGGGCTTCTTGGTCTTACCTGAAATGGCAGCAAGCGTTGCCGGCCCCGAAATCGAACGCCTGATCCAGCTTCTGGCACGCCTGCCTGGGTTAGGCCCGCGTTCGGCGCGGCGCGCGGCGCTGCATCTGATCAAGAAGCGCGAAGCTTTGATGACGCCGCTCGCCGGCGCGCTGCAGGTGGCGATCGAGCGGATCCAGGTCTGCAGGACCTGCGGCAATATTGATACGCAAAATCCCTGCACGGTGTGCACCGATCCCAGGCGCGATCCCTCGACCATCGTCGTGGTCGCCGACGTCGCCGATCTCTGGGCGCTGGAGCGGGCCAATGCGACCAATGGGCGCTATCACGTGCTTGGCGCCACATTGTCGCCACTCGATGGCGTCGGTCCGCAGGATCTGACCATCGACGCGCTGGTGGCGCGTGCGCACGAATCGCAAGTCAGCGAAATCGTTCTCGCGCTCAACGCAACGGTTGATGGCCAGACCACCGCGCATTACATCACCGATCTTCTGCAGGACGCCAACGTCAAGGTCACCCGGCTCGCCCACGGCGTGCCGGTCGGCGGTGAGCTTGATTATCTCGACGAAGGTACGCTATCGGCTGCGATGCGGCAGCGGACGCTGTTCTAACCCGCACATACGGAACTGATCGACATGACGAAACCACGATTCGGCAAACGCTCCCGCTTTGCGGTCATCATCGCCGCAGCCCTGGTCGCGCCTGCCGCATGGGCGCAGCAGGGCGAGCCTGCGCCGAAGCCGGGCAAGCCGATCAAGGCCGGCGACGTGCTGTCAGGCGAACTCAACGCCATGAAGGGTGGCAAGAAGGGCAAGCACGCCGCGACATACCAGATCACCAGCGAGCCGCGCCGCCTGCCGCCGCCGAACGGGCTCTGCAATCTCGAAACCGGCCCGGAGACGTTCCAGCTCGTCACCAACAGCGATGCCCAGGCCGCGCAACTGAAAAATTTCATCGGCAAGGAGATTTCTGTAAAGGTCGACGAGGTCGCCTGCGCGCAGGACGCCGGGCAGATCAGCGAAGCCGTCATCACCAAGTGGAGCGTGGTGACGAAGCATTGAGTTGCTGCCGTCACTGCCACACATACCGCTGTCGTCGCCCGGCCTGACCGGGCAATCCAGTACGCCGCGCTCTCTCGATTCTATCGCAACTGCCTGGAATACTGGATCACCCGCTTTCGCTGGTGATGACGATTTGTGTTCCCTGATGCCGCTGAGCAGCTAAACCTTCACCGGCCCTACCGCCGCAAAATGCCCGCGCCGCTGCAGCCAGGCCAGCAGGATCAGGCTCGGCACTGCGACGACGACCGAGATCACGAAGAACAGCGGCCAGCCCGTCGCCTCCGCCACATAGCCCGCGCCCGAGGACAGGTAGGTGCGCCCGACGGCAGCCAGCGCGGTGAGCAGCGCATATTGGGTCGCGGTATGCAGCGGGTTCTGACACAGCGCCGAGAGATAGGCGACGAAGATCACGGTGCCGATCGCTCCGGTGAAGTTTTCTGCCGAGATGGCTACGGCCAGCGCCCATTGATTGGTACCGACAAAGGCGAGCCATGCGAACACCAGATTGGAGATCGCCTGCAGCACGCCGCCGATCCACAGGCTTGCGACCAGCGAATAGCGCCGCGCCACATAGCCGCCGGCAAAGCCGCCGATCAGGGTCGCAGCGAGACCGACGCCCTTGACGATGGCGGCGTAATCGTTGCGGGTGAAGCCGAGGTCGATTACGAACGGCGCGGTCATGGTGCCGGAAAACGCGTCGGTGAGTTTGAACAGCACCACGAAAGCCAGCGCCGTCAAGGCATGCTTGCGGGCGAGAAATTCGGAGAACGCCCCAATCGCTGCATGCATGACGCGCGAGAATGCAGCCTCGTCGCGGGTCTTGGCCTCCGCGCGCACCGATTGCTCCGGCTCGGTGGCGGCCAGGGCCGTGACGGTGCCGATCAGCACCAGCGCAGCCATGGCAACATAGCCCCACATCCACGCTGCATTGCGCCCGATGCCGGTGCTCTCGAACGCACTTACGAGGAACAGCACGCCCGCGGTCGAGACCAGCATGCCGATGCGATAGGCCGCGACGTAGGAGGCCATGCCGGCGGCCTGCTCGCTCTCGGGCAGGCTTTCGACACGAAATGCATCGACCACAATGTCCTGGGTCGACGACATCGTCGCGACCAGCAGCGCGCCGAGTGCGACGAATAGCGGCGCGCGTGCCGGATCGGTCAGCGCCAATAGCAGGATCGCGCCGACCAGCAGCAGTTGCGAAAACACCAGCCAGCCGCGGCGGCGGCCAAAGGCGCGGGTGAAGATCGGCACATGCAGCGCATCGACCAGCGGCGCCCAGGCAAATTTCAGCGTGTAGGGCGTGCCGACCAGCGCGAACAGCCCAATGGTTCCGAGATCGACGCCGGATTCGCGCATCCACACCAGGAGCGTCGATCCAGACAGCGCCAGTGGCAGCCCGGACGAAAAACCGAGCAGCAGCACGATCAGCACGCGCGGCTGCAGATAGACGGCCCAAGCCTCGCGCCAGGTTGGGGCGGGAGCCTTCTCGGACGCGGAGATAGCTTCTGGTGCGGTCATGCAGGGGTGTTAGCAGAGATTCGGCCACAAAAAAGACTGTCATCGCCCGGCTTGACCGGGCGACCCAGTATTCCAGAGGCCTATCCGCCGCCCCCGGCAATCTCAGGGTAAAGATCAATCCAGTCTGGATTTTGTTTCTCAATCAGCGATATCTTCCCGGCGCGTGGCCATTTCTTGAGCCGTTTTTCGCGCTGGATGGCAAATTCGATCTGATCGAAGGCTTCGAAATAGACGAGCCGGCTCACCTCATGCTTTTTGGTGAAACCCTCGGCGAGCTTCAACTTGTGCTCGCCAACGCGTCGCACCAAATCATTTGTCACGCCGATGTAGAGCGTTCCGCCGACGCGGCTGGCCAGGATGTAGACGTAATAGTTACGCGTTCCCAATTGCCGTGGGATACTGGGTCGCCCGGTCAATGACAGGCTAATATGTGGCTTCGGCCGGGCAAGTCACTTACTCCCCCGCCTGCAGCTTGCGGGGCACGGGGAACAGCTCGGCTGTTCCACCCTTGACGACGCGGGGCGCCTCCGCGGGTGCATCAGCCTTGCTGAAATCGAGTTCCTCGATGCGGCCGGCGCGTTTTTCGATCTTGTCGGCCGAGATCAGGATCTGCCGGACATCCTCGTTCACGTCGGAAAAATGCTTCTGCAGCTTGAGCACGCGCTCGCGCAGGCGGCCGAGATCGTCGCCGAGGTTGAGCACTTCGGTGCGGATCTGGTCGGCGGCATCGCGCATCCGCGCGTCTTTGAGGATCTGCTGCATCACTTGGATCGCCAGCATCAGAAGCGAAGGCGATACCAGCACGACGCGGGCGCGGTAGGCCTTCTGGATCACGTCGTCGAAACCGTCGTGGATTTCGGCATAGACCGATTCCGATGGCACGAACATCAGCGCGGTATCCTGGGTCTCGCCGGTGATCAGGTATTTCTCGGCGATGTCGCTGACGTGCTTCATCACGTCGTTGCGCAGGCGCTGGCTGGCGAATTTGCGCTCCTCGTCGGTGCGCGCGTCGTGCAGCGCGGTCATCGCCTCCAGTGGGAATTTCGCATCGATGCACAGCGGCCGCTGGTCGGGCAGGAACACGACGCAGTCCGGCCGCTTGCCTGATGAGAGCGTGTATTGGAACTCGTACGAGCCCTGCGGCAGGCCGTCCTGCACGATCGCCTCCATCCGCGCCTGGCCGAAGGCGCCGCGCGACTGCTTGTTGGCGAGCACGTCGCGCAGCGTCGTCACTTGCGACGTCAGGTCGGTGAGATTCTTGTGCGCGCTGTCGATGATGCCGAGCCGCTCGTGCAGCACGCGCAGACTATCCATGGTGTGGCGCGTGGTCGCTTCCATCGACTGGCCGACGCGGTGCGTCACCGAATCCAGCCGTTCGTTGACCGCGCGCGCCATCTCGGCCTGGCGGCCGGCCAGCGATTGCGCCATGGCGTCGACGCGGCCGGTCGATTCGCTCTGCGCCCGCAGCATTTCGCTCAGGCGCTCCTCCAACTCGTCGGCCCGGATCGCCTGCGCCATCGCCAGTGCCGCGCCGCGGCGGCCGGAGCGGGCGATGATGATCGCAATCGCCAGCAGCAGGACCAGCACGAGCGCGCCGAACCCCGCCAGGGCTTCGCCGGTATGAATCGGCAGGTCGCCGACAATGAAGAGAATTTCGTTCATGTCAGCCTTGTAGCCCGATTCGCCGCCTTGCGCGAACGAAGAGGGAACATTCATGGTGAACGACGGGTTAATTTTCATAGTTAGCGCCGCCTTAAAAATCATGGTTAAGGCCGCGTTAACGGCAGGCCCGGCACATTGACCCCCGCAAATCAGCGGCTTAAATCCCGCGCCAGAGAAAAATCATGGCCATCAGAGAAATCATCATCCTGCCGGACAAGCAGTTGCGGCTCGTCTCCAAGCCCGTCGAAAAGGTGACGACGGAGATCCGCAAGCTCGCCGACGACATGTTCGAGACCATGTACGACGCGCCCGGCATTGGGCTCGCGGCGATCCAGGTCGCAGAGCCGCTGCGGCTGATCACCATGGACCTCGCCAAGAAGGACGAGAACGGCGAGACCAAGCCGAAGCCGCGGGTGTTCATCAATCCGGAAATCATTTCCGCGTCCGAGGAACTGTCGGTCTATGAGGAGGGCTGTCTCTCGATTCCCGAATATTACGAGGAGGTCGAGCGCCCGGCGCGGGTGCGCATCCGCTTCACCGATCTCGACGGCAAGGTGCACGAGGAAGACGCCGACGGGCTGTTCGCCACCTGCATCCAGCACGAGATCGACCACCTCAACGGCGTGCTGTTCGTCGACTATCTTTCGAAGCTGAAGCGCGACCGCGTGATGAAGAAGTTTATGAAAGCTGCCAAGCGCGCGGCGGGGTAGGCCCGCCACTCCCTCAGCCCGTCATGGCCGGGCTTGTCCCGGCCATCCACGTCTTTGGTTCAGCAAGGAAGAAAGACGTGGATGCCCGCGACAGGCCCGGGCATGACGGAGTAAGATCGAACGCCTCGGGATAATTCCAATTTCATGCCGCTTCGCCTGGTCTTCATGGGCACGCCTGATTTCGCCGTGCCGACGCTGCTCGAACTCGTGGCTCACGGCCATGAGGTCGTGGCCGTCTACACCCGCGCGCCGAAGCCTGGCGGCCGCCGCGGCCTGCACTTGCAGCCGACGCCGGTCGAGCAGGAAGCGCGGCGGCTTGGCATCCCCGTGCTAACGCCGGCGACGTTGAAGACGCCGGAAGCGCTCGCCGAATTCCAGGCGCAGAATGCCGACGCCGCGGTCGTGGTCGCCTACGGCATGATCCTGCCGCAAGCCATTCTCGACGCGCCGCGCTACGGCTGCTTCAACCTGCATGCGTCGTTGTTGCCGCGCTGGCGCGGCGCCGCGCCGATCAACCGCGCCATCATGGCCGGTGATGCCGAGACCGGCGTGATGGTGATGAAGATGGATGTCGGCCTCGACACCGGCGACGTCGCGATGGCCGAGCGGCTCGCGATCACGGACGCCATGACGGCGGCCGATCTGCACGACGCGCTCGCCCCGCTCGGCGCCGATCTGATGGTGCGCGCGATGGGCGGGCTCGAGCGCGGCGGATTGCAACTGACCAGGCAAAGCGAAGACGGCGTGACCTACGCCGCCAAGATCGAGAAGGCCGAGGCGAAAATCGACTGGAAGCGGCCCGCGCGCGAGGTGCTGCGGCACATTCACGGCCTGTCACCGTTTCCCGGTGCCTGGTGCGAGATCGCAACCGAAGCCGAACCGGCGCGGATCAAGATCCTGCGCTGCGAACCGGCCGATGGTTCCGGCGCGCCGGGCGAGGTACTCGACGATCGCCTGACGGTGGCCTGCGGCGATGGCGCGATCCGGATTCTGGAGCTGCAGCGCGAAGGCAAGGCGCGGATGAAGGCCGCAGACTTCCTGCGCGGCACGCCGTTGAAGACCGGTGCGCGGTTCTCTTAACACTGTCATACCCCGCGAAGGCGGGGTATCCAGTACGCTGCGGCCTATGAGAATAAAATGGACGTCACGGCGTACTGGATCGTCCGCCCCAAGTGCGCAATTGCGCACAAGGCGGACGATGACATCGAGCAAAAATGCCCCGCTACAAGCTCATGATCGAATATGACGGCACGCCGTTCTCCGGCTGGCAGATCCAGGAGAACGGCTCGACCGTGCAGGGCGCGCTGGAGGCCGCGGTGAAGGCGATCAGCGGCGAAAACGTGCGGGTGCACGGTTCGGGCCGCACCGATGCCGGCGTCCACGCGCTGGGGCAGGTCGCGCATTGCGATATCCAGAAACCGTTTCCGCCGGGCCGCCTGCGCGACGGGTTGAACGCGCATTTGCGCCCGCACCCGATCGGCGTGCTCTCGGCGGAAATCGTGTCCGATGATTTCGAAGCGCGCTTCTCCGCCAAACGGCGGCACTACCGCTACCGCATTACCAACCACCGCGCCAACCTCGCGCTCGACATCAAGCGAAGCTGGCGGGTGCCGCGGCATCTCGATACAGATGCGATGGACGCCGCAGCCAAACGGCTGCTCGGCAAGCACGATTTCACCACCTTTCGCGACACCGAATGCCAGGCGAAGTCGCCGGAGAAGACGCTCGACCAGCTCGATGTCATCAGGGAAGGCGATCTGGTTTCGATCCTCACTTCCGCGCGCTCGTTCCTGCACAGCCAAGTGCGCTCGATGGTGGGCTCGCTGGTCTGGGTCGGCGAAGGCCGCTGGAGTGGCGACGACCTCGCAGCCGCGCTAGCCGCCCGCAACCGCGCCGCCTGCGGCCCCGTAGCGCCGCCGGAGGGGCTCTATCTGGTGCGGGTGGAGTATTAGTTGACGCCCCCACCACTGTCATACCCCGCGAAGGCGGGGTATCCAGTACGCTGCGGCTTTGGTGATTGAATCGAGATCGTCACGGCGTACTGGATCGTCCGCCCGAGTGCGCAATTGCGCACAAGGCGGACGATGACGGCGAGAGCTACGTCTGTGAAAAATACCGCTCCAGCACGCCGCGATAAATCCTCGTTAGCTTTTCCAGATCCGACACCGGTGTACGCTCGTCGATCTGGTGCATGGTCTGGCCGACCAGGCCGAATTCGATCACCGGGCAGTAGCTCGAGATGAAGCGCGCATCCGAGGTGCCGCCTGACGTGGAGAGTTCCGGCTTGCGTCCGGTGACTTCCTCGATCGCGCTTACCGCGAGATCGGTGAACGCGCCCGGCTTCGTCACGAACACGTTGGAGTTGGAATATTCCCACACGATGCGGGCACGGATGCGGTTGCCGCAGGCCTTTGCCAGCCGCTCCTCGACCAGCGCGCGCAAGCTTTCCTGCGTGTGATTGTCATTGTAGCGGATGTTGAATTTGGCACGCGCCTGTCCGGGGATGACGTTGCTGGCGGTGTTGCCGACATCGATGGAGGTGAACTCGAGGTTCGACGCCTGGAACTGCGCGCTGCCGTGGTCGAGCGGCTCGTCGGAAAGCGCCACGATCAGCCGCGAAATATCCGGCACCGGGTTCGACGCGCGGTGCGGATAGGCGACATGGCCCTGCACGCCGTCGACATAGAGCGTGCCGGACTGTGAGCCGCGGCGGCCGATCTTGATGCAGTCGCCGAGCACCTCGACGTTGGAGGGCTCACCGAGCACGCAATGGTCGAATTTCTCGCCGCGCTCGGCGCACCACTTCAGAAGCTTGATGGTGCCGTTGACCGAGACGTCCTCTTCATCGCCCGTGATCAGAAACGAAATCGACCCTTTCGGCTTGCCGCCATTGTCTTTCAAATAGTCGAGCACGGCAGCAACGCTGCAGGCGATGCCGCCCTTCATGTCGACCGCGCCGCGGCCGTACAGGAAACCGTCCTTGATGTCGCCGGAGAACGCGCCGTGGGTCCACGCGGCTTCGTCGCCGGGCGGCACCACGTCGGTATGGCCGGCAAACGTAATGTGCGGCGCTTCGGTGCCGATGCGGGCGTAAAGGTTATCGATGTCGGCGGTGCCGGGTTCGCCGAAGGTGACGCGATGCACCTCGAAGCCGGCGTCTTTCAGAAGCCGTTCGAGAACGCCGAGCGCACCGGCGTCCGCGGGGGTGACGGATGGGCAGCGGACGAGATCGCGGGCGATGGAAACGGCGTCATTCATGGCCCGGCTTACCACGCAAAACCAGCGGCGGGCTAGTGCCGCCGATTTGAAGTCCCGCAGCGCAAGCTGCAGCCGCCGGCGCGATCAGTCCCGCAGCAGCTCGTTGATGCTGGTCTTGGCGCGGGTGCGCTCGTCGACGCGCTTGACGATCACCGCGCAGGCGGTGGAGGGGCCTACCTGCCCGTTCTTCATCGGCTTGCCGGGCAGCGCGCCGGGCACAACGACCGAATATTCCGGAACTTCGCCGATGAAGGTCTCGCCGGTCTCGCGGTCGACGATCTTGGTGGAGGCGCCGAGGAATACGCCCATCGCCAGCACCGCGCCCTTGCGCACGATCACACCTTCCGCCACTTCGCTGCGCGCGCCGATGAAGCAGTCGTCCTCGACGATCACGGGTTCGGCCTGCAGCGGCTCCAGCACGCCGCCGATGCCGACGCCGCCGGAAATATGCACGCGCTTGCCGATCTGCGCGCAGCTACCGACCGTGGACCAGGTGTCGATCATGGTCGCCTCATCGACATAGGCGCCGAGATTGACGAAGGACGGCATCAGCACGACGTTGCGGGCGATGAAGGCCGAGCGGCGCACGATCGCGCCCGGCACGGCGCGGAAACCGGCATCGCGAAAACGGTTCTCGCCCCAGCCTTCGAACTTCGAGGGCACCTTGTCCCACCACGACGCCTTGCCGGGGCCGCCGGGAATCTGGCCCATGTCGTTGAGGCGGAACGACAGCAGCACCGCCTTCTTCAGCCACTGATTGACCTTCCACTTGCCCGAGGCCTCGCGCTCGGCCACCCGTGCCTCGCCCTTGTCGAGCAGTTCGAGCGCATGATCGACCGCCTCGCGAACCTCGCCCTTGGTCGACGTCGAAATGCCGTCGCGGGCATCGAAGGCGGAGTTGACGGTGGATTCGAGCGCGGACAGGGACATCGGGATTTCCTCAAGGGGCTTTCGGGCGAAGTGGTGGGCTTTTTCGGGATTTGGGCAGGGAGAGTCAAGGCAAACTCTCCCGTCGTCACCCGCCAACGGGTCGCGCGAACGCGCGCCCGATGACAGGCTCCAGCGGGTGACCCCGTACGCCGAGGACGGCTGGTATTGATCGAGATGCTGGTGATTACTGGATACCCCGCCTTCGCGGGGTATGACGACCTACTTTGATTGAGCGAGCCTCTCCAAAAAACCTGTCAGATCATCGGTGACATGATCGACGTAAGCGGCATCGCGGCCTTCCAGCTCCCAATCCTCGCGCACCACCTCCTTGGCGCCGTCGGGCACCACCAGCACTGTCGTCATGCCGAGCTGATGCGGCACCACGAGGTTGCGGGCGAGATCCTCGAACATCGCGGCCTTCGAAGGATCGACGCCGTGGACGCGCAGAAACCTGTCGTAGGTCTGCGGCGCCGGCTTCGGTTCCAGTTCGGCGGCGATGATGTCGAACACCGCCTCGAAATGCTCGCCGATGCCGAGCCGCGCCAGCACCGCGCCGGCGTGATCGGTCGAGCCGTTGGTCAGGATCAGCTTGCGCCCTGGAAGCCTTGCGATCGCCGCCCCCATCGCCGGGTTGGGCTCTAGCGGCGAGTGATCGATCTGGTGCACGTAGGCGAGATAGTCGTCGGCGCGCACGCCGTGCTCGGTCATCATGCCACGCATGCTGGTGCCGTAGCGGCGGTAATAGTCCTTCTGGATCACCCGGGCTTCTTCCGCGGAGATTTTCAGGTAGGCGCTGATGAACTCGCCAATCCGCGCGTCGACCTGCTGCCACAGATTGACGTGGTGCGGGTACAGCGTGTTGTCGAGATCGAACACCCAGGTGTCGATATGCGTGAAGGGGCGGGAAGTCTTCATGAGACACTCTCCGTGTCATGCCCCGCGAAGGCGGGGCATCCAGTACGCCGCGGCGGCCATTGTAACTGGCAACAAGCGTCACGGAGTACTGGATCACCCGCCCTCGCCTTCGCGGGTGATGACGGGCAAAGGGTGAGGCGAGAGCGCATATCCATCACGGCATCGCAAACCGCAGCGTCTTGCCGCCGCTCGACATATCGACCGGCGCAAAGCCGGTCGCGGCTAGCCCCCGCGTGCCGCAATCGCCCTGTTCGGATACCTCGAACTTGCTCTCGCGCGTGCAGAGCTCTTTCGGGCCGCCCCAGTTCAGCGGTTTGTCGCGGTACTTGATGGCGCGGTTTTCGCCGTCGACGGCTTCGGCAAAGCTGTAGACCTGCCTGGGCTGGCCGGTCACGTCGGGATGCAGGCACTTGCCGGGATCGATGCGGTACCAGCCGCGGCTGGTCACCGCCTTGCCATCGTCGGTGGCGACTGCGGCCATGATCTTGTGTGGCGTATCATTGCACCAGGTCAGCCCCGTGGGAGAAGGCTTCTGCACCGCCTCGATCATGGTGGTGAAGAAATTTGGCGACTGTACATTGTCGGCCGCGAGCCCGCGGCTCTTCAGGAATGCCGCAAGCGCGGCCTGTGTCTTTGGCCCGTCGACACCGTCGATCGGGGCGGCGTCATAACCCGCGATCACCAGCAGCCGCTGAATGCCGGCCAGCCGCGCCTGCTCGTCGTCATACTCGGAATCCTCGGCGAGGTAGGCGACCAGGTTGCCGTCGTCAGTCCGCGTCGGGGTGATCTGGGTGAACGGCGCGGGCGTTTGGTTGCCGCGGCACTGGCGGGCGGCGGCGATGACGAAATTCTCCGGCGCGACGCACAGCGTGTCGCTGCCGTTCTGCGGGATTGGTGAAGCGCCGTAGACGCCGAGCGCGCGCGCGTTCAGAAGGATGCGGTCGGCGGTCAGCGCGCCCTGCGCCACCACGCGGCAGGCGGCCGGATCGATCCGGAACCAGCCCCGCGTCGCAGTCGCCGATTTCTCGTCGATGCCGATCGCGGCCTCGACGACGTAACTCATGCGGTTGCAGAGTTTCAGGTCGGCGAACGCAGGCAGGGACGAAGCGAACAGCGTGATCGCCGCGGCCGGCAGCGACATCAGGATGCGGCTAAGAGCGGAACGAGGCTGTGGCCTCGTTCTCCGCTTGCCATGCCCGGCCTTGATGCGCGTTGCCGCTTTGCTCATCACTTGTGGATCAGCGTGCCGGTGCCCTGATTGGTGAACAATTCGAGCAGCACCGCGTGCCGCATCTTGCCATCGATGATGACGACGCCCTGCACGCCCTGTTCGAGGGCATAGATGCAGGTCTCGACCTTCGGGATCATGCCGCCGGAAATCGTGCCGTCGGCGATCAGCTTGCGCGCGTCCTTCACCGACAATTCCGGAATCAGCTTCTTCGATTTGTCGAGCACGCCGGGAACGTCGGTCAACAGCAGCAGCCGCTTGGCCTTGAGCGCACCGGCCACCGCGCCGGCAAAGGTGTCGGCGTTGACGTTGAGCGTGTGGCCGTCATGCGAGGTCGCGAGCGGCGCCAGCACCGGGATCAGCTCATAGCCGATCAGCTGGTTCAACAGCGTGAGATCGACCTTGTCGGGATCGCCGACGAAACCGAGATCGATCGCCTTCTCGATGTTCGAATCCGGATCGACCATGGTGCGCGAGGTCTTGGTCGCCTTTACCATGTTGCCGTCCTTGCCGGACAGGCCGACGGCCTTGCCGCCGGCTTCATTGATGTAGCCGACCAGTTGCTTGTTCACCGAGCCTGCCAGCACCATCTCGACGATTTCGATGGTGGCGGCATCGGTGATGCGAAGCCCGGCGGCGAATTCCGACTGGATACCGAGGCGCTTGAGCATGGTCGCGATCTGCGGGCCGCCGCCATGCACGACCACCGGATTGATCGCGGTCTGCTCCAGAAGAACGATGTCGCGCGCGAACGCCTTGGCGGTGTCCTCAGCGCCCATGGCGTGGCCGCCATATTTAATGACGATGGTTTCGTCGTCATATTGCTGCATATGCGGCAGCGCTTCCGACAGGATGCGGGCCTGATCGAGCGGGCTGATATTCTGCGCTGAGGTCATGAAGCGGGGTCTCGCCATTTCTCGGATGTCGGGCCGGGTTCTATCCGATTGGCGGGCAGGGCGCAAAGTGGCAGTCGGAGGCGCGTGCCCCGGGCTACGGAATTTGCCCCCGCTTCGGCCACGCTGCCGCGACTGCCAGCGCGAGCCAGCTTGCGATCAATAGCGTTCCGCCGGTCGGCGCGGCCATCGGAAACAGCGCATGCCCCGCGTAGTGCCGCAGCGTCACGTCGCCGGCAAACAAGGATGCCGCAATCACGAAGCCGAAAGCGGCAACGATGCCGATTTTCGCATGAACGATGCCGCGCTCGGCCAATGCGACGGCCCCCAATGCAGCGCAGGCGTGAAACAGCAGCATCGACGAGGCCGAGACCAGCCGTGATGCGTCGGCACCGTGCGCGGACGCGGCCGCCAGCATGACGCCATCGGCACCCATGATGGCGGCGAGCACGATCAGAATGCGGCCGGCGCGGTTCATTGTCCGCGCTCGCCGAGCAGGCGCACCATCGCAGCGCGCAATTCCGGCATGCCGGCTCCGGTGCGCGAGGAGGTCACCAAGACGTCCGGAAACGCCGCCGGATGCTTGGCGAGGGCGGCGGTGGTGTCGGCGATATTGTTCTGCAGCTCAGCGGCCTTAACCTGGTCCGCCTTCGTCAGCACCACCTGGTAGCTCACGGCGGACTTATCCAGCGTCTTCAGCACGTCCTGGTCGACATCCTTGATGCCGTGGCGCGCGTCGATCAGCACATAGACCCGTGCCAGCGTGGCGCGTCCCAGCAGGAATTGATGGATCAGCTTGGTCCAGGAGGCGACCTTGGTTTTCGGCGCCGAGGCGTAGCCATAGCCGGGCATGTCGACCAGCCGCAGTCCGGCCTTGTCAGGCCCTTCGAAGAAAATCAGTTCCTGGGTGCGGCCCGGCGTATGCGAGGTGCGCGCCAGCGCGTTGCGGCCGGTGAGTGCATTGATCAGGCTCGATTTGCCGACGTTGGAGCGGCCGGCAAACGCCACTTCCATGCCCGCCATCGGCGGCAGCGTTTCGATCGAGGGCGACGCCCAGACGAACTTCCATTCGCCGGCAAAGAGCTTTCGTCCCTGTTCGATCAGCTTCGCATCGATATCGGCTGTCATGGGAAGTTTCTCGTCTCCCGCCGTCATTGCGAGGAGCGTAGCGACGAAGCAATCCATCTATCCCCGTGCAGAGGCATCGATTGCTTCGCATCGCTCGCAATGACGGAGCCCATTGCGAGGGCGCGACGATCACGTCTTCTCGACTGGCTTGCCCATGCCAAAGCTCGCCTTGAGATTATCGAACAGCTCCACTTTCACGCCGTTCTTGCGCATGATGTAGCTCTGCTGGACTACCGAGAGCAGGTTGTTCCAGGCCCAGTAGATCACGAGGCCGGCCGGGAAGCCCGCGAGCATGAAGGTGAAGATCAGCGGCATCCAGTCGAAGATCATCTTCTGGGTCGGATCCGGCGGCGTCGGGTTCAGCTTCATCTGGATCCACATCGTGATGCCCATGATGATCGGCCAGACGCCGAGCGCGAGATAGGTGCCAAGCACCGGCAGGTGCGTCGGATCGAACGGCAACAGCCCGAACAGGTTGAAGATCGTGGTCGGATCCGGCGCCGAGAGATCCTTGATCCAGCCGTAGAACGGCGCGTGGCGCATTTCGATGGTGACGAACAGCACCTTGTAGAGCGAGAAGAACACCGGGATCTGCAGCGCCACCGGAAGACAGCCCGCGATCGGGTTGATCTTCTCCTTGCGGTAGATCTCCATCATTTCCTGCTGCTGCTTCTGCCGGTCGTCGGGATAACGCTCCTTGAGTGCCTGCAGTTGCGGCTGCACCGACTTCATCTTCGCCATTGAAGCGTAGGACTTGTTGGCGAGCGGGTAGAACGCGAGCTTCACCAGCACGGTCACCAGCAGGATCGAGAGGCCGAAATTGCCGAACAAATGGAAGAAATAGTCGAGCGCCAGGAACATCGGCTTGGTGATGAAATAGAACCAGCCCCAATCGATCAACAGGTCGAAGTGGTTGAGCCCGAGCTGCTTGTTGTAGCCGCCATGGCCGGCAAGCGGGAAGTTGATGCCGACGACGCCGGCTTCCTTGGCCCCCGCAAACAGCCGTGCATTGGCGCTGCCGGTACCGCCGATCGCGATGGTCTGCGGATCCTGCAGGTAGTCGGCTTGATAGCGAACCTTGGGACCCGGCTCTTCGGCGAGGAAGCGGGCCTTGAGGCGTGCCGAGGTGTCGGGCAACAGCGCAGCCGCCCAATATTTGTCGGTTATGCCGAGCCAGCCGTTCGTCACGTTGAACTCGAATCCCCGCCCGCCATTGCCGAGAACCGGCGCCTCGGCGACGGCCTTGTAGCCGTGCTCCTGCAGGCCCTTCTCGCCGAGATAGCCGATCAGGCCTTCATGCAGGATGTAGTAGCCCGAGACCTCAGGCGTGCCGTGGCGGGAGATCAGGGCGAAGGGGTAGAGCGTGACCGGTGCGTTGCTGACGTTGGTGACGTCATCCTTGATGGTGAAGAGATAGCGGTCGTCGATCGCGATGGTGCGGCGGAAGGTGAGGCCTTCGCCATTGTCCCATTTCAGCGTCACCGGCTTCTCCGGCGTCAGGCTCCCGGAGCCTTCCTGCTGCCACACCGTCTCACGGTCGGGAAGCTTCGCGCTCGAACCGGAGGCGGCGACCCAGCCGAACTCGGCGTAATAGGGATGCGCCGTGCCCGAAGGCGAGAACAGCACGATCGCGGGCGATTTCGGATCGACGGTGTCGCGGAACTTCTCGAGCGACAGGTCATCGACGCGGCCGCCCTTCAGCGAGATGCTGCCGGAAAGCCGCGGCGTCTCGATCTTGATGCGGGGCGAGGCCGCAATCGCGGCGGCGCGGCTGACCACCGGCTGCGCCGGCTGGCCGGCGGGCGCGACCGCTGAGGGCGTCGCGCCCGGTTGCGGGGTGGTGGCGCCGGGCGCTGCAGGCGGCGCCGACTTGTTGAGTTCGGCCTGGGTCTGACTCTGCGCGCGTTGCCGCTCCATCTGCGGCATGTTGTAGAAATATTGCCAGGCGATCAGGACGAGGCCGGACAGAATGACGGCGAGGATGGTGTTGCGGTTGTCGGTCATCGTTTTTGAGGTCTCGCCATTCAATTCGGGTTTCGGGCTCGTTCGGTTCTGACTGACGTCGGAACCGAGGCCCTCAGTTTTCGTCTTGACGCGTTTTCTTCACGCGAACCGGAAGCCACTTCGCTCGAAAACGCTTTGCCCGTCGACTGCCGGTCGAGGCGATGCAGCGCCGAGCGGAGATCGTCGAGCATGGTTGCGAAGTCGCGGGTGAGCGCGGCCCGGCGGCCTACCAGCACATAATCATGGTGCGGTCGCATGGATATGACGTCCAGCCGCTTCACCAGCTCGCGAAGCCTGCGCCGGATGCGATTGCGCTCGGTGGCGGTACCGTTCTTCTTGGTAACGGTAAAACCGATCCGGATCGGGCCGTCATCGTCGCGGGCCCGGCCCTGTACGACAAAGGCAGCGCTGTTGGCCCGCGTGCCATTGGCAACGGCGAGAAAATCCGCCCGCTGCCTCAGCCGATCCATGAATGAAATCTCCGGAAAGGATCCGGCTCAGGCGCTCAGACGCTTGCGGCCGCGCGCACGGCGCGCAGCGAGGACCTTGCGGCCACCGGCTGTGGCGAGACGGGCGCGGAAGCCGTGACGGCGCTTGCGCACCAGTTTGCTGGGTTGATAAGTCCGCTTCACGGGTAGTTCTCCGCTGACCGGGCAATTTGCCTGTTGGATTGAGATCACGTCCGATGATGCGGGCCGGCCCGAAAAGGGGCCGTTTACGGCCCCAAATGAGCCGCCCCCGGGTGAAACCGGGCCATCGCGGACAATTGGCGCGGCTTATACGGGAGCGACCTGTTTTCGTCAATGTCAGGGGTTGCCGCAGGACGCGTTCTTTGAAACGTCGCAATTGGGGCGAATATATCTGTTTTCGCGGGGTTTTCGGGGGCGAGACGGCGGTGTGCCCGGACTACCGGAACCGCATGACATTAGCGATCGGTAATTTGACCCGTCGGCGGCGCGACCGCATCCTCGGAATCACGGTACGACCGACCATATAGGCTGGGCGCGGTGACTCCGGCGGGCTCCAGAACCTGAAGATATCAAGGTAAGATATTCGTGTCAGCGACCGATGACCAGCCGATTCCTCCACTGCCGCGGCCGGCGGGCTCGCGTCGGCTCGGCCTGTCCGGCAAGCTTTTGCTGCTGACCATCCCGCTCGTGATGATCGCGCTCTTGATGACTTACGTGCCGTCGATCGCAAATTTCTGGACCAACCGGCTGAACGACCGCCTGGCGGCGGCCAACACCGCTGCCCTGGTGTTGGATGCGGCCCCGTTGGGCATGGTCCCGGATTCGCTCGCGCGGCAGATTCTGACCAGCGTCGGCGCGCGCGCGGTTGCCATCAAGATGGGGCAGCAGCGCCGGCTGCTCGCCAGCGCCGACCTGCCCGCGGCGATCGACCGCGATATCGACCTGCGGACCCTGACAGTGTGGTCCGCGATCGTCGAATCCTTTGAGACCATGCTGGACACCGGCAACCAGACCCTCCGCGTGGTGGGACCGGCGCCCGGCGGCGCGCAGTTCATCGAGATCGTGATCGATGAAAAGCCGTTGCGCCTGGCGATGTACCGGTTCTCCCGCAACCTGCTGCTGGTCTCGCTGGGGATCGCGATGCTCGCCGCGGGGCTGGTCTACCTCGCGCTCCATTATCTGTTCGTCCGCCCGATGCGGCGGCTGACCGCGAATCTCGTCGGCTTCCACGAAAACCCGGAAAGCGCAGCGCGCATCATCGTGCCGAGCCAGCGCGGCGACGAGATCGGCGTCGCCGAACGCGAATTGTCCGACATGCAGCGCGATCTCGTCTCGATGCTTTCGCAGAAGAGCCGGCTCGCCGCGCTCGGCCTTGCGGTATCGAAGATCAACCACGATCTGCGCAACCTCCTGGCGTCCTCGCAATTGCTGTCGGACCAACTCGCCAGCGTGCCGGATCCCAGGGTGCAGCGCTTTGCGCCGAAACTGATGCGCTCGCTGGAGCGCGCCATCGATTTCTGCCAGTCGACGCTGTCTTACGGCCGCGCCCAGGAAGCCGCCCCGGACCGCCGCATGATCCAGGTCGAGCCCGTCGTGACCGAGGTCCGCGAATCCGCCGGCCTCGCCGCTGACGCCTCGATCACCTGGATCAGCGCAATCGAGCGCGGCCTCTCGATCGACGCCGATCCGGACCAGCTCTTCCGCGTGCTGCTCAACCTGGTGCGCAACGCGGTGCAGGCACTGGATAGCCGCCCCAAGGGCGATGGCTCTCCGCTGCAGATCCGCATCACCGGCCGCCGCGAGGGCTCGGTCGCCATCATCGAGGTTTCCGACACCGGTCCCGGCGTGCCGGCGAAGGCGCGCGAGCATTTGTTCGAGGCGTTCCAGACCTCCGGCCGCCCCGGTGGCAGCGGGCTGGGGCTGGCGATCGCTGCCGAACTGGTGCGTGCCCATGGCGGCGATATCCACCTGGTCGAAGGCACCATCGGCGCCACCTTCCGGATCTCGATTCCCGACCGCCCGGTGGAACTGCAGAGCGTCCGCAACGAGCGAGCGCGGGCGTAAGCGCTTGTTCCTCCACGTCATTCCGGGGCGATGCGAAGCATCGAACCCGGAATCCAGAAGTGAGGTGCGAGACTGCTCAAGGCGCGCATTTACCACCGCTTTATTCGCCTCCTGACCGCCTTTCCGGACCTTGCAAAGCGAAGCCGGAGCGGGTAGCTAGAGCGCTCTTTCGCGACCGTCCGAACCTTTATCGGGCGCATCCGGGCCCCTGAAGCCCAATGTCAAAGCGAAAACGCGCCCGTAGCTCAGCTGGATAGAGCACCAGACTACGAATCTGGGGGTCAGAGGTTCGAATCCTTTCGGGCGCGCCATTCTCGGTACAAAGCTGCGAACGCCAGCAGCCGCCGCCCTGCAGCGGCGCGCGCCGAGAGTGATGGCTGGCCAACACGTTCAAGCGCCGCGACTGCGCATTCGGCGTCCGCGTGCGCTTGGTCGCGGACCGCGGACAATTCCGCCATCCGATCCTTGAGCGAAGAATCGGCCGCGTTGATGACGCCGTTCGCCTGAATTTTGCAAGGCGGCACTACAGCCGTTATGTTTTCGAAGTCATGACTTTCTGAACGATCTTCCAGGTTCCGTTAATCTTTAAGCATGACAACATGTCCGTGAAGTAGCGCGGCGGGATTTGCAATTTCAGCTTCACAAGCGCGAGTTCTTCTTCAACGTCGATTGATATGATCTGATCGTGGCGCTCCAAGCCCTGTTGTTTAGGGGCTGTCATGTTGCGCACGGCCGCTAACCACATCGCAATCGGCGTCACGCTCACGTTGCCGTTGTCGCCGACCTTCGTCACGGAACTCGCGGGATCAAATATAGACGCGAATTTGTCAGCATCCATTTCATAGGCCGCGTCGAAATAGGTCTGCGCTAGAGAGCGCAAGGCGCGAACATCGATATCCATTAGTCGTCCCCCAAAGTGCTGTTAACCGCACCGATTCAACCTCGGGCATCTATGCCGAGCGTCAAACTGGCCGAACATGCAGGGCCTCGTTTGTTGGCAAATCCTAGGGCACAGTGGCTTATGAGCCTAGACACGTTGCGTAGGATGGGGTTATGAGCCAGATTCATAAATCATGAGAAACGAACTGAACGAACTCGCTTCGTTTGCAATCGTCGCTAGTGAACGAAGCTTTACACGAGCTGCGGCGAAGCTAGGTGTATCTCAGTCCGCCCTGAGCCACACGATTCGGCGACTTGAGCAACGACTTGAGTTGCAGCTTCTTGCTCGGACAACGAAGAGCGTCGCGCCAACCGCTGCAGGAGCAGCTCTTTTGAGGGACTTGTCTCCGGCACTCGAGCAAATTGCGCGTGCCCTCGACAACGCTCGAAGCGTTCGGCACCGGCCAGCGGGGCGCCTTCGAATTGCAATGTCACGGTCGGCTGCTGTGATGGTTTTGTTGCCGCGGCTCACGGCATTCGCTGAGGCCTACCCTGACATTGTTCTCGACGTTGTTACCGTCACTGGCCCGGTAGACCTCGTCGCGGGCGAGTTCGATGCTGGTATTCAACTCGGCGAGTACATTCAAAAGGACATGATCGCGGTGCGGGTCACGCAGGAGCTGCGATTGGCGGTGGTCGGATCGCCCGGCTATTTTGCATCACGAAGCCTTCCTCGGAAGCCGAAGGATCTAAATGACCATCGATGCATAGGCCTGCATCTTCCGGGCGGTCCGTATCGGTGGGAGTTCGAGCGAGGACGAAAGGCGGTGACGATCAGCGTGAACGGCCCGCTCATAGTCGACGATACCAACCTAGTGATTCAGGCGGCACTCGCTGGCGTCGGCCTGGGACTCGCATACGAAGAGCAGGTCGCAGAGCATGTTGCGAAGCACCGCCTTATCCGCGTACTGGAGGACTGGACGCCGCCATTTCCCGGCTTCTTCATGTACTACCCCAGTCGTCGGCATCAGCCTGCTGCGCTGTCTGCCCTGGTGAACGCGCTGCGACTCTCTTAACAATAGTCGGCGCGCGACGACCGGTAGGGAACTGGCGTGTGGACCGCAGGGCCGGCGAGGCACCGCAGGAACGGTGCGAGCCTTCGTAGCGCTGGAACTGCCAGTATCACCCAGCGTGGCGCGTGGCGCGGAAGAACCACCCGAAATACAGACAGAAGAAAGAGCACGAAGTGGATCGTGCCACGCACAGCGCTGAGCTCGGGCGACTGGACAGTGCTGGTACAGATCAGCGGGACCGGGAGTTTCACCAAGTTAAAGTAGAATTGCATCCCGCTGCTGACCAAGAACGCGCCGGCGAGGAACTTGCGGTACTCGCGGTATCTCACAGCGACGTAGATCGTCGGCAGCCCAACAACGATCGCGGCAACGAGATACGGAAACATTGGACGCTCCCAGCTTGATGCTTGGCGCTATTTTCTGTATATTCGGAATATGCCGAATATGTCGAATAAACCGGCCAAGGGGCAGCGGGGCTTCGTCGAGGATGTGGCTCGGCTGCTGATACCTTGGGGCGTGCCGCCTGCCGCCGCCCGGCTCTACGGATATCTGCTTCTGTGCCCGGCTCCTGTCAGCCTCGACCAGATCACCGAGGGCCTCGGGATCAGCAAGAGCAGCGCAAGCGTGGCCGCGCGGCTGTTGGAGAGCTACACGCTCGCGCGTCGCCACAGCGAGCCTGGAACGAAACGCGCGCTTTACGCCGTGGCCGACGACTATGAAGCCACGATCCGGCAGCAGAACCGTCTCCTCGAAGCATTGGCTGGGCAGCTCGACGCAGGGGCCCGAATTACGGCGTCCAAGGCGGTAGGCGCGCGTCTCCAGGAGATGGCGGATTTCTATCGGGTGACGCGCGGCGTCATGGAAGAGGCCATCATCCGCTGGAAGCATGGCCGCCAGTCGCGATGAAGAACAATTCGCCGCGGCGCGAGCGCCGCGGAGGATCAACGGCTTCGATGGAGAGCAAGAAATGAGCCTCGCTCTGAATTTTCTCATCCAGACAATTCTCTGGTTCGGCTTCATGGCCGCGATCATCTTCGGCGCTGCAGGCACGATGGATTATGCCGGCGGGTGGCTCTATCTCGGCGAAATGGCCGTCATCTCGGCCGTTTTTGGGCTGCACATGATGCGCGTCGATCCCGGCCTGCTCCGCGAGCGCCTTAAGCCGCCCGTGCAGAAGGATCAGCCGCTCGCAGACAAATTGGTCCTGATCCCACTTCTGCTTCTTATGTTCGGAGCGATGGGCTTCATGGCAGCGGACGCTGCGCGCTGGCACTGGTCAAGAATGCCGCCTTTCGTGCAATGGGCAGGATGCGGCCTCCTCCTGGCGGCGTTCTCGTTCATGTATTGGACTATGCGCACGAACAGCTTCGCAGCGCCCGTCGTCAAAATACAAAAGGACCGACGGCAGGCCGTTATTACGACGGGCCCTTACGCCATTGTTCGCCATCCGATGTATTTCGGCGCGCTGTTCTATTCTGCCGGCACCTCGCTCGTGCTCGGCTCGTGGTGGGGACTTGCCACGGTCCCCATCGTCGCCCTCCTGCTCGGCATCCGGATCGGCATCGAGGAAAAGGCGCTGCGCACCGGTCTCGATGGCTATGACGAATATGCGCACCGCGTGCGCTATCGTCTGATCCCGCTCGTCTGGTGATGCGGCCCCGCCCGCGCATGATCATCGTGTCGGCGCCGTGGGCCTCTATTCGCTCGGCTGCGCCTATGTGCTGTGGAGCGGCCGCGCCGAGCCGCTGCTGTCGCGCTGGCCGCTGATTGTGCTGACCGCGTTCGGCGGCGGCCTGTTTCTCGTGCGCATTTCGCTCGCCGTGGTGTATCCGCTCGCGGAGGCGCCGATCGCCAGCTCCGATTCTGACATGGCGTCATGGCGAAGCAGCCGTGCCCATCTCCATCGGCTGTGGCGCGCCATTTGAATTTGCAATGGGCACACCGGCGCCCACTTTCGCCAAATTGCGATCAGAAGCGAACTTGCCGGCAGCGGTGCTCGCTGGCTATATCGCAGCGAGGAGGGGCCGTGTCGCCAGATTTCGTCCTTGTCGCAGGACCGCTGGTCCGCGCATCTAGCTGGGAGCCGACGGCCAAGCACCTGCGCGAGGCGGGATGGCGCGTCCAAGTGCCGGATATCCTGGCCTATCATGCCGTGCCGCCGGCCTGGCGTGCATGGACCCGCAGTCTTCTCGATCACATTGCGCCCGCCGATGAACTGGTTGTGGTGGGTCATAGTTCGGCAAGCGTATTGGCTGCTGATCTTGCCATCAGGCTACCCACGCGCAGCCTCATCATCGTCGATGGTGAAGTTCCTCCATCGCAAGGCCCAGCCTCGCCCGTGAGGCCAGCGCTTCGCGATCGCATCCAAAGCCTTGCAGAGCCCGATGGAAGTCTCCCGGTTTGGTCAAAATGGTTCTCAAGCGATGCGGAACGCACGTCTCTTGTTGGGCTCGATATTCTGGCCAGCGATCCCCCAGCCTTCGCGCAGTTCGAAAACGAGCTGCCGAAAATGCAGGTCGATTGGTTCGACGACACGATCGAACTCGCAAGCTGGGACCATATCCCTGCCGGGTTCATCCAGACCTCGAGGATCTATGATCACGCCGCCGCGGAAGCGCAGCGGCGCGGCTGGCCGGTGACGAGATTGCAAGGCACGCATCTCCATCCCACGCTGCGTCCGGCAGAGACGGGAGACGCCATACTTTCAATCTCGCGTCGGCTCGCCGCAATCTGATTCTCCGCTGCTGGCACGAAGCGGTAAGCTGGCCTTCGTTATGGCCAAGTGAGACATTAAGCTGGGGCACCGGGCTCGCTATCTAGGGAGCGGATGGGGGCGGCTTGGAACTGAAAGGACGCGCAATGGCAAAGAACACGATCTGTCTCTGGTACGACAAGGACGCCGAGGCTGCTGCCCGTTTTTACGCCGAGACCTTCCCCGACAGCGCAGTGCACGCGGTTCATCACGCGCCGAGTGACTACCCGTCCGGGAAGGCCGGTGACGTGCTGACGGTCGAATTCACGGTTGCCGGCGTGGCTTGTCTCGGCCTCAACGGCGGTCCCGCGTTCAAGCATAACGAAGCGTTTTCGTTCCAGATCGCCACCGACGATCAGGAGGAAACCGACCGCTATTGGAACGCGATCGTCGGCAATGGCGGGCAGGAGAGCGCGTGCGGCTGGTGCAAGGACAAATGGGGCGTTTCCTGGCAAATCACGCCGCGCGTGCTGACCGAGGCGCTGGCGGCTGGCGGTGCTGAAGCCAAGCGCGCCTTTGATGCGATGATGGATATGAAGAAGATTGACGTCGCTGCGATCCAGAAGGCTCGGCGCGGCTGACGTCAGCGCTTGCGGGTGCTGGCATGTCAAAAATGATGCACCCCCAGCGCCGAGAACGCGCCGTCATGCGGCTCGTGGCCATCCATGGTTGGCTGGCCGAGAAAGCCGAGCTGCAGCGGCATCGGATGGAGTAGCGCCGTCGGAATCGCGCCCGCGGTGTCGAGCAGCGGCACGCCGTGCGCGGCATCGGAGGCTTCCGCAGGGCTCGGTGCCGGACTGAGAAGGTCGGCCACCAACGGCTCGATCACGCCTGTTGATGGCGCGTCATGGGTGCCGCCCGTGATGGTGCCGAGCAGGCCATCGGTGAGATGGTTGACGGTATCTGATACCGATGAGGTCAGTTGCCCGACCGTGCTGCTCAGGCTGGCGATCGTGCTCGATACCGTTGCGAGCGCGCTGTCGACGATGCCGGTGACCGTGTCCGTGATCGTGTGAACGGTTGCGCCAAGCTCGAATGAGGGTGGGGCGATACTGCCGACTGACCCGTTGGCCGCGCCGGCCGACGGCGCGTGATCCAGCGGTGCATCGAGGCTGGCTGGCGCGGCTGAGGATGCCGGAATTTGCGTGCCGAGCACCTGGCCTGATGGCGTGTCCGCGACGGTCTCACTCGTAGCCTGCGGAGACGTCGCGGCCGTGGCGCCGGCATGGAGCGCAGGTGCAAGCTCGGTTGCCGGCGCTTCGATCGTGCCGGCATGCTGGTCGTCGTGGCCGGGTGCGGGATCGGCCGGCACCAGCGCTGCCGGGATGGCCTCAGCTGGATGCGGCGCGGCCGGCTCCGCCGCGCGCGCTTCGCTTTCGTGCTCCAGGCGGTGCAGCACGGCGTCGGCGTCGTTGAGCAGGCCGAGCAGCATGGTGGCGAAAGCAACCGATTCGGTTGCCGCGAGATGACGGCTGCGCTCGGCTTCGTCGGAGCGGCGGGCGTTCTTGACGGATTCGGCCATGACCACTCCTTCCTCAACGCTCGCGGAATGCGCGGGTGATCTCGTCGCGCAGCGGGCCGAGCAAATATTCGAACAGCGTGCGCGGCCGTGTCGGCACGATCACTTCGGCCGGCATGCCGGCCTGCAGATCGACGCGCGACTTCTTGACGTCGTTTGGATCAAGCGCGACCTCGACGGCGTAATAGCCTTGTCCGGACTTGTCGTCGGTCAGGCGGTCGGCGGACACTGTATGCACGGTGCCGTAGAGCCGCGGACGCTCAATATAGTTGATGCCGGTGAGCTGCACCTCGGCGCGGTGGCCGACGGCGACATCGTTGATGTCGGAGAGCTTCAGCTTCGCAGCGGCGATCAGTGGATTGTCCGTCGGCACGATGTCCATCAGCCGCGCGCCGGGCTGGATCACGCCGCCCTCGGTGAACACGTCGAGGCCGACGACGGAGCCGGTCGCCGGCGCCGTAATCCGCGTGCGCGCCAGCACATCCGTTGCGGCGTCGATCTTGGGCGCGAGTTCGGCGAGCTTGTTTTCGGTGGCGCGCAACTGGTCGGTGATCTCGCTCATGCGCCCGCGTTCCACCCGCGCGATCTCGAGATCGTTCTGCGCGATCTGCTGCTGCATGCCGGCGATGCTGGCCTGCTGCGCGCCGATATCGGCCTGCAGCCTGGCGTCCTCGCGCTGCAAGGCGAGGATGCGGGTCTTCGGCGTATAGCCCTGCGCGAACAGATGCTGCGCGCCGTTCATCTCGTCGGTCAGCAGTTCGCGCTGTTTCTCGGTGCCGGCAAGCTGCGCCTGCGTGCCCGCGATCTGCGATTCCAGCTCCTTGATCTTGCCGCGCAGCACCGCCGTCTCGGCCGCGAACTGGTGTTTGCGCGCCGCCATCATCGCCGTCTCGTTGGCCATCGCCTGGCGCACGGCGGAGAGCTCGCTGCGGGCGCGCAGGCTTTCGTCGAAATCCGGCGCCTCGCCCTTGTCGCGTTCGGCGATCAGCCGCGCGCGGGCGGCGAGCGCGGCGTCGCGATCGGCGATGAGCACGTCGAGCTTGGCGCGCGGGTCGCTGTCGTCGAGCCGGATCAGGAGCTGGCCTTTCTCGACGCGCGCGCCGTCGCGGACGGTAAGCTGGCGCACCACGCCGCCATAGGGATGCTGCACGCTCTGCCGGCGGCCCTCGACCTGAAGATTGCCGGTGGCAATCGCGGCGCCGGAGATCGGCGCCAGCGTTCCCCACATCATCATCGCACCTGCGAACGCCGCGACCACGCCGGCGCCGAGCAGCGCCGGCCGTGCGGGGCGCGAATAGCGGGCGCGGTCGCGTAGCGGGGCGTAGCCGTCGTCGATTGCGGTCATGACGCCCGTCCCGCGGCAGCCTGCTGCAAGGCGTGATAGACCTCGCCGGGCGGGCCGAGCATGTCGAGCATGCCGCCCCGCAGCACCATCATGACGTCGACGATGTCGAGAATGGTGGTGCGGTGGGTGATCACGATGATGGTGGCGCCCTCGCTCTTGGCCTGCAGCAGCGCGACCTTGAGCGCCTCCTCGCCGGGCGCGTCGAGATTGGCGTTGGGCTCGTCGAGCACGAGCAGCGGCGGGCGGCCGAGCAGCGCCCGTGCCAGCGCCAGCCGCTGGCGCTGTCCGCCCGACAGGCCGATCCCGCCGGGACCCAGCCGCGTGTCGTATTGCCTCGGCAGGTCCAGCACCATCTCGTGAATGCCGGCGCGCTTGGCGGCGTCGATGATCTCTTCGGTCGAGGCGTCGCCGAAGCGGGCGATGTTCTCGCGCACGGTGCCGGCGAACAGGCCGACGTCCTGCGGCAGATAGCCGACATGGCGGCCGAACTCGAGCGGATCCCAATGGCTGTAGTCGAGCCCGCCGAAGCGCAGCCGCCCGTCGGCCGGAGCAATCGCTCCAACGAGAAGCCGTGCCAGCGTGCTCTTGCCGGAGCCGCTCGGGCCGACGATGCCGAGCGCCTGCCCGGCGCCGAGCTCGAACGTCAGGTCCTTGATCACGGGCTCCTTGCGCGCCGGCAGCAGGCAGCGCAATTCGCGCACCTCGATGGTGTTGCGCGCCCGCGGCACGATGGTTTGCGGCGGCGTCAGATCGATCTCTCCGAGCAGCTCGCGCACTTCCGCATAGGCTTCGCGGGCGCCGATGAACTGCTTCCAGGTGCCGACCGCCTGTTCCACCGGCACCAGCGCGCGGCCCATCACGATGCTGGCGGCGAAGATAGTGGCGGGTGTGATGGCGTGGTCGATGGCAAGCCAGGCGCCGGTGCCGAGCATCAGCGATTGCAAGAGCAGGCGGAAGAAGCGGATCGAGGAGGTCATCACCGCGTTCTTGTCGCTGGCTTGCGCCTGCTGCACCAGCATCGACGAGCGCTGGCTCTGCCAGTTGCGCTCCACCGCCGGCTGCATGCCCATGGCGCGGATCACGTCGGCGTGGCGCAGGATGTTCTCGGTGAAGACGTAGGACTGGTTGCCGGCCGCCTCCGCCTGCTTCATCGGCTCGCGCGTCATCATTTCGTTGAGCCCGGCGAGGGCGAGCAGCAGCACGGCGCCGATGGTGGCGACGGTGCCGAGCAGCGGATGGATGAAGAACAGCAGCATCAGATAGATCGGAATCCACGGCAGGTCGAACGCGAAGTAGATGCCGGGGCCGGTCACGAAGGTGCGGAACTGGTCGAGATTGCGCAATTGCTGCGCGCCGCGTGAGGCACCGCGCTGTGCCGAGCGCACCACGAGCGCCTCGAACACGCGCGCCGACAGCTCCATGTCGAGCCGGATGCCGCAGCGGATCAGCACGCAGGAACGCACCGCATCCAGCGCCGCCATGGTGAGCAGCGCGATCGCGAGGATCAAAGTGAGCAGGACGAGCGTCGAGACGTTCTCGTTGAGCAGCACACGGTTATAGACCTGCATCAAATAGAGCGGCGAGCTCAAATAGAGCAGGTTGATGGCGCTGGAGAACAGCCCGGCCCAAAGAAAGTGTGGCCACAGCGCGATCAGCGCCTGGCGAACGTCGTCGGTCCGCCGCGCCGGCACGGTGGAGTCGTCCGAGAGAGTCAGTGCGCCCGTAGGCATTCGGCGATCACCTTGGGCATGGTTGATGGAGCGTTGCACGATCTATGCGTGCAGCGCAGGCGACCGGGAGGCGGCGTGGGGATGCGCTCCCCACGCCGCGCGTTGTTGAAATAACTTTACGCAACAGGGATCAGGCGAGGCCGTGGAGCAGGCCGCCGACATCGAGATGACCGACATCCGCGCTGGCACCGATCAGGGTCGGTGCGGAAACCGAGGCGTCGATGCCGTCAAGCCCGGCGGACAGGTCAATGCTCGGGCTCGTCTCGATCGCCGTGCCAAGATCGAGCGTGTGCGACAAATCCGCCGTGCCGCTGGCGCTTGCCGAAGCGCTACCGCTTGCGCTTGCGCCGCCAAGCACGCCGGTGGCGGTTCCGAGCAGGCCATCGACGGTACCAAGCAGGTTTCCGAGTAGAGCAGCCATGTAGTCAACTCCTATGATGGTTGGCTGAAATGCGACGAACGTCGCGCTGCACAAAGCTACGGGAGTCAAAAAGGTTGCGGACTCACATGCGGCGTTTTGGTGATCATTTGTTGAGAGGGGAACTTTCCGGTGTTGCCGGCCGGCGGCGGGCCGCCCATGATGTGAAATCTTTCCGGTGGAAGCGTCTGGAATATCGATGATGGAAGACAAAGCGGATGTCGTGGTGCTCGGCGCGGGCATCGTCGGCGTGTCGACGGCCTATGCCGCGCGCCAGCGCGGGATGTCGGTCGTGCTGATCGACCGGCGCGAGCCGGGCAGTGAAACTTCGTACGGCAATGCCGGCATCATCAGCAGCGGCTCGATCACGCCGCTCAACAATCCATCGCTATGGAAGGCATTGCCGAAATACCTGACCAACCGCCACGCGGCCTTGCGATGGAATCCGCTTTGGGCGCTGCAGAACGCCGGCTGGGTCGCGCGCTTTCTGGCCGATTCGGTGGCGTCGCGCTTCAGGCCGCGAGCGGCTGCGCTGCACGGATTGATCGGCGCCTCGGCGAAGCTGCATCGGGAATGGATCGTGAAGG
The DNA here is from genome assembly GCF_013114835.1 of Bradyrhizobium archetypum. Classification (GTDB taxonomy): domain Bacteria; phylum Pseudomonadota; class Alphaproteobacteria; order Rhizobiales; family Xanthobacteraceae; genus Bradyrhizobium; species Bradyrhizobium archetypum. Next base: position 335,473 of record NZ_JAAVLW010000003.1, read on the forward strand.
CCGATGCAGCGCAGCGCATCCGCGAAACCGGCTGGCTGAAGGCGTGGCGCGGCGAAGCGGTTGCCGCGGTGAAAGCGGAGCAGGCGCTGCTGGCTGAATATGGCATCGCCAGCGAATGGCTCGACCGTCAGGCCATTTCGGCGCTCGAGCCTGATATTGTGCCTGTCTACAAGATAGGCCTGCTGCACACGGAGACCGCCTCGGTGGATTCGCCGGGCGCGGTGGTCAAGGCCTATACGCGGATGTTTGCTGAAGCCGGCGGCGATGTCAGGCAGTCGGAAATCAAGGCGATCCTGCCCGACGGCGACCGCTGGCGCGTGGTGCTGGCCGATGGTGACATGTCGGCGCGCCATGTCGCGGTCGCGCTCGGACCATGGTCCGCGGACATCCTGCGTCCCCTCGGCTATCGCGTGCCGCTCGCCTTTGAACGCGGCTATCACCGCGAATTCAAGCCGAACGCAGCGCGTTCGTTGCGGCGTCCGATCTATGACATCGACGGCGGCTTCATCATGACGCCGATGGAGCAGGGCATCCGCGTCACCTCGGGCGTCGAACTGACCGATCGCGACGCGCCTTCCTCGTTCGCCCAGCTCGACCAGGTGGTTCCGCTCGCACGCGGCGTGGTGGAATTCGGCGACCCCGTCGGCGATGCATGGCGAGGCTCGCGCCCGACGCTGCCGGACAGCCTGCCGATGATCGGACCGGCGCCAAGGCATGCCGGCCTCTGGCTTGCGTTCGGCAATCAGCACATCGGCTTCACGACCGGCCCCGCGACCGGCGCCGCCATCGCCGCTATGATCAGTGGTGCGTCGCCGCCATTCGACGTCGCGCCGTTCGCGCCGGGGCGCTATATTTGAGGCAGCGCAAAAGTTGTGCCGGGCCAGACGTTAGTCGTGGGATTGCAGTCCGCAATGACACACACATTGCATCATCGCCACAGGCCATCGTGGCGATGGGAAATCGTTGCAATCGGCTCTTGCATGGGGCGGCGGTTTGGTGACACTTGCGCTTGCTTCGCCGATCACGATGCGTGCGTTGGCGCTGGAGTTTTGTAGATGTTGCGTCTGATTGCCAGGCGTCTTGCTCTCGGGGTGCTGGTCGCGCTGACCGTCATGACGCTTGCCTTCCTGCTGACGCGGCTGTCGGGTGATCTTGCGGTTTCGATCGCGGGCCCTCAGGCGACGCAGGCCGATGTCGAAATCGTGCGCAAGGCCTACGGCCTTGATCGCCCGCTCTATGTGCAGTTCTTCGCCTGGACCGGTCGCGCCATGGTCGGCGATTTCGGCCAGAGCTATTTCTTCAAGGACAGCGTGGCGAACCTGATCCAGAAGCGCCTGCCGATCACGATCACGCTTGGCTTGGTGGGCTTAAGTCTTGCCCTGATCGTTTCGCTGCCGCTCGGCATCCTGGCCGCGCTTCGCGAGAACACCTGGATCGATCGCGGCGTCACTCTGTTCACGATGGTGGGGCAGGCGGTGCCGAGCTTCTGGCTCGCCTTGATCCTGATGATCGTGCTCGGCCTGCAACTCGGCATTCTGCCGATATCTGGCACCGGCACCTGGCAGCATTTCGTGATGCCGGGCATCGTGCTCGCTTTCACGGCGATTCCGGCGCTGACGCGGCTGACGCGCTCCGGCATGATCGAGGCGATGGCGTCGGATTACATTCGCACCGCCCGCGCCAAGGGCCTGTCGCGGGCGCGCATCATCTTCAAGCACGCGCTGCGCAACGCCGCTATACCGGTCGTATCGATTGCCGCGGTCCAGCTTGGCTTCATGCTAGGCGGCTCGATCGTGATCGAGACGGTGTTCGCGCTGCATGGCGTCGGCTATCTTGGCTGGGAGAGCATCGCCAAGAACGATTTCCCTGTCGTGCAGGCGGTGGTGCTGGTGCTGGCGGTGTTCTATATCGGTCTCACTTTGCTGGCCGATATACTCAATGCGTTGCTCGACCCGAGGCTGCGGACCGGATGAGCGAACCGATTGCCATTCAGGCGCCGCAGCCGTCGACCATCGCCACCTCGCGGATCGGCACGGCGGGCTTTGCGATCGGCATCGCCATCATCGCCCTGGTCCTGGCCGCAGCCCTGATCGGCAATTGGCTGGTGCCGCAGGACCCGTTCACGCAGGATCTCGGCAACCGTCTCAAGCCGCCGTTCTGGATGGAGGGCAGCGAGGCGGGGCACCTGCTCGGCACCGATCAGCTCGGGCGCGACTATCTCGCACGGCTGGTCTATGGCGCGCGCATTTCGCTGTTGATCGGCATCATGACGGTGATCACGTCGGGGCTGATCGGCACCACGCTCGGCGTGCTTGGCGGCTTCTTCGGCGGCCGCGTCGACGACCTCGTGCTGTTCGCCATCACGACACGGTTGTCGATTCCCGTGGTGCTGGTCGCGCTCGCCGTGGTCGGGCTGATGGGGTCGGGCCTCGGGCTCGTCGTCGCAACCCTCGGGCTGTTGCTGTGGGACCGCTTCGCCGTGGTGGCGCGCGCCACCACCATGCAGGTGCGCAACCACGACTATGTCAGCGCCGCCTGGTGCGCCGGCGCCTCGATGCCGCATATCCTGATCAAGGAGATTTTGCCGAACATCGCGAGCCACCTCGCGGTGGTGGCGACGCTGGAAATGGCGCTCGCGATCCTGCTCGAAGCCGCCCTGTCATTTCTCGGACTCGGCGTGCCGCCGCCGTTGCCGTCCTGGGGGCTGATGATCGCGGAAGGCAAGGACTACATGTTCTTCTCACCATGGGTGATCATGATCCCCGGCGTCGCGCTGGCGGTTCTGGTGCTCGGCATCAACCTGGTCGGCGACGGCTTGCGTAATCTGCTCGGCGCGGAGCGACTGCGATGAGCGCGATCCTGGAAGTGCAAGAGCTTCAGGTCACGTTCGGCCGTACCGCGGCGGTGCGTGGCGCTTCCTTCCGGGTCGAGAAGGGCCAGACCCATTGCCTGGTCGGCGAATCCGGCTGCGGCAAGTCGGTCACCGCGCTAGCGGTCATGAACCTGCTTGCGCGCGGAGGTCAGCGTTCGGCGAAACGGATGAGCTTTGCCGGCACCGACCTCACCTCGCTGTCGGATCGCGAGATGGCGCGGCTGCGCGGTAATCGCATGGCGATGATCTTCCAGGAGCCGATGACGAGCCTCAACCCCGCTTTCACCATCGGCTCGCAGATGGCCGAGGTGCTGACCCGCCACAAGGGCGGCTCGCGCGCCGCGGCGCTGGAGCGCGCCGCCGAGCTGATGGCGCGCGTCGGCATCACCGCACCCGGCATGCGGCTCGGCCAGTTTCCGCACCAGCTTTCGGGCGGCCTGCGCCAGCGCGTCATGATCGCGATGGCGCTGATGTGCGATCCCGAACTGTTGATTGCCGACGAGCCGACCACCGCGCTCGACGTCACCGTGCAGGCGCAGATCCTGCGGCTGCTGGCGAGCCTCAAGCGCGAGTTCGGCCTGTCGATCCTGCTGATTACCCATGACCTCGGCATCGTCGCGCGTGTCGCCGACCATGTCTCGGTAATGTATGCCGGCGAGGTGGTGGAGCGTGCGCCGACCGCGGAACTGTTCCGCGCGCCGCAGCATCCCTATACGCGCGGGCTGCTGTCCTGCGTGCCGGTGCCGGGCCGCGTGCAGCGCGATCGGCCGCTCGGCTCGATTCCGGGCGTCGTGCCGGCGATCGGTCCCGGCTTTGCCGGCTGCGCCTTTCGCTCGCGCTGTGCCCATGCCGACGAGACCTGCACGCGCGCGATACCGCGGCGCCCGGCGGGCGAGGCGCATGATTATCTGTGCCGGCTGGAGCCGGACTGGGCGGAGCTGCAACCCGCATGACCGCCGCGATCGAGGTCGAGAACCTGCGGTGCGAATTCCGCGTCAACGCCGGATTGATGGCTGCAGAAAAGCGCGTGATCGCGGTCGACGATGTAACCTTCAGCGTGCCAGCCGGCAGCGTGCTTGGTGTCGTGGGCGAGTCCGGCTGCGGCAAATCCACGCTCGCGCGCCTGATCCTCGGACTGCTGAAGCCGACGGCGGGCACCGTGCTGGTCGACGGCAAACGCCTGTTCGACCTCGACCGCAAGGCGCGCGCCCGGCTGATCCAGCCGGTGTTCCAGGATCCGTTCGCCTCGCTCAATCCGCGCCGGCGCATCAGGGACATCGTCGCGCTGCCGCTGGAAGCCCAGGGCACGTTCTCGCGCACCGAGATCGAGCGCCGGGTCGGCGGCATTCTCGAGCGCGTCGGCCTCTCGGCCGCGATGGGCGAGCGCATGCCGGCGCAGCTCTCCGGCGGACAACGCCAGCGGGCGGCGATTGCCCGCGCGCTGGTGCTGGAGCCCAGAATCGTGATCTGCGATGAACCGACCAGCGCGCTCGACGTTTCGGTGCAGGCCCAGATCCTCAACCTGCTGGCCGACCTGCGCCGCGATCTCGGGCTGACCTATCTCTTCATCAGCCACAATCTCGCCGTCGTCGAGCATGTGGCAAGTGAAGTCGCGGTGATGTATCTCGGCCGGATCGTCGAACGCAACGAAACCGACGCGCTGTTTCGAAAGCCCGCGCATCCCTACACCAGGGCGCTGCTGGAAAGCGTGCTGACCCCGGAACCGGGCAAGGGCGTACCGGATATCGGCCTCGGCGATGTCATGCCGGATCCCTCGAATATTCCGCCGGGCTGCCGGTTCAATCCGCGCTGCCGCATCGCGGTCGAGCGCTGCCGCCATGAGACACCAGTGCCCATGGTCCGCCCGCCCCAGGGAATGGTAGAATGTCATCTGGCATAGGGCGTGCTTCACGTCGTCTGTAATCAAAAATAATGGAGAGCGATATGCGCATGCAAAAAAGGCTCGGCGTTGCAATTCTGGCCGCGGTTCTCTCGGGCGCCGGTGCACTGCCGGCCACCGCGCAAAAATCCGCCGACACGTTGCGCATCGTGATGCGCGACGCGCTGCCCAACATCGATCCCTTCTATAATAATTTGCGCACCGGCGTGGTGATGCATCACCAGGGCTGGGACGCGCTGGTCTATCGCAATCCCGATACGTTCAAGATCGAGCCGCTGCTCGCCACCGAGTGGAAGCTGCCGGATCCGACCACGATCGAGTTCAAGCTAAGGCCGGGCGTCAAGTTCCACGACGGCAGCCAGCTTACCGCAGATGATGTCGTCTATACGATCAACCTCGTGGCTGATCCGGCAAGCCGCGTCTCGACGCCGTCGAACTACAACTGGATCGACAAGGCCGAGAAGACCGGCGACCTCACGGTGAGCGTCAAGCTGAAGCGGCCTAACCCGGCGGCGCTGGAATATTTCGCGCTGGTGCTGCCGATCTATCCCAAGGCCTACCGCGAGAAGGTCGGCGCGGAAGGCTACGCCAAGGCGCCGGTGGGCGCCGGCCCCTATAAGATCACCAAGGTCGAGCCCGGCGTCTCGATCGACTTCGAGCGGTTCGACGATTACTGGGCCGGCAGTCCCAAGGGCAAGCCCGCGATCAAGAAAATGAGCGTGCGCTTCGTGCCCGATGCCGCGACCGAGATGACGGAATTGCTCGCCGGACGCGCCGACTGGATCTGGAACATGAATCCGGACCAGCTCGAAGCCGTGAACCGGATGCCGCATCTGCAGGCTGTGCGCAAGGAATCGATGCGGATCGGCTTCCTCTCGCTCGATGCCGCAGGCCGCACCGGCGCCGACAATCCCCTGACCAAGCTCAAGGTGCGTCAGGCGATCTGGCATGCGATCGATCGCAAGGCGATCGCCGACAAGCTCGTCACCGGCGGCAGCCGCGTTCCGGCGGCACCGTGCTTCCCCTCGCAATTCGGCTGCGATGCCGAGGCCGCGGTGGCTTACGACTACAGTCCGGCGAAGGCCAAGCAGCTTCTCACTGAGGCCGGCTATCCCGACGGTTTTGATGTGGAGCTTGCAAGCTATGTGCTGCCGCAATGGGGCTCATCGGTGCAGAACTACCTGCATGCCGTCGGCATCCGCGCCAAGCTCAACCAGCTCCAGACCGCAGCCCTGATCCAGCGCGCCAAGGCCGGCGAACTCAGGATGTATCTCGGAAGCTGGGGCAGCTATTCGATCAACGACGTCTCGGCCATCCTGCCCAATTACTTCGACGGCGGCGCCGACGACTACGCGCGCGATCCGGAGGTGCAGAAATGGCTGCTGCAGGGCGGCTCAACCATCAATCCGGAGGTGCGCAAGGAGGCCTATTCGGCGGCGATCAAGAAGATCACCGAGCAGGCCTACTGGGCGCCGCTGCACACCTATGTGACGACCTACGGCCACTCCAAGCAGCTCGACTTCACGCCGTATCCGGACGAGCTGCCACGCTTCTATCTGGCGAAGTGGAAGTAACAGGGATTACGGATCCAAAAGGTCCGCAATCCGCGATTTCTCCTCGGGCAATGCGTGCATTTGCCCGAGGGCGCAAAGCCATCAATCGCCGCGGCGCTGGCGGTCGCGATAGGCTCGGGTCTTCTCCCGGTTTCCGCATCGGTCCGATGAGCACCAGCGCCGATTGCCGGGCTTGGAGCGGTCGTAAAAAACCCAGTGGCACTCCTCGGAACTGCATATCTTCATACGTTCAAGCCTGCCGCTATCGGCTAGGCGCACGAGCTCGGCGAGAACGCCGCCAAGCCCGCTGCTCGCGCGCCGGGCCACCGGCCGCAGGTCGAGCGAACGCTTCCGCGAAGCCGTGACCGACAAGGGAAAGCGGGCGGCCGCGCGCTCGAGCTCGATTGCCGCGGCGTTCTGCTGTGTCGGTGAAGAACTCAGGAATTGCCTGAGGGCTGCGCGCAATTCCAGCGCTTCGCGATGCTCGGCGGGCGAGATCCGGCTGCCGGACTTCAACAGGCCGCGCGTCTGAAGCCATTTTTCGAGCTGCGCCGGCGTCGCCAGTTCGTCGCCGGGCTCATGCGCGACGCCCTGCTCGACGTACCGGCGCAGGTCGATCGAGTTCACGAAATCGTACAGCAGCGCGATATCGGCGGGAACCGGGAATTTTTCCGAATGCCTCATGACACCAGCATAATCTTTTTACTGGTTTCTGCAACAAACACCTGTTAAATGCGTTAGCCGGTGTTGGCTGAAGGCATGAACAGAGGAGAACTCCCAATGACGCATCCCCTGATCTCGACCGAGGAAGTGTCCTACCGGAAGCGCGTGGCGGTGCTGGATACCGATATGGCTTACGTCGATGCCGGCGAAGGCGACCCGATCGTGTTCCTGCATGGCAATCCGACGCCCTCGTATTTGTGGCGCAACATCATTCCCTATCTGTTGCCCTATGGGCGCTGCCTCGCGCCGGACTATGTGGGCATGGGCAATTCCGGCCCTGCGCCTGACGGAAATTACCGGTTCGTCGATCATCGCCGCTATCTCGACGCCTGGTTCGAGGCGATGGGCTTGACGAAGGACGTGATCCTCGTCGTTCACGACTGGGGCTCGGCGCTGGGCTTTGATTGGGCCCGGCGCAATCCGGGGCGCGTCAAGGCGATCGCCTATATGGAAGGGATCGTGCGGCCGTTCGCGTCCTGGGAGGAGTGGCCCGCGGCTACCCGCGCCTTCTTTCAGGGGCAACGGACCGATCGCGGCGAGGATCTGATCCTTCGGCAGAATCTCTTCATCGAATATCTGCTTCCGCTGCGCCATATCCCCGATGAGGCGATCGAGGTCTATCGGCGGCACTATCGCAATCCCGGCCTGTCGCGCATGCCGATGCTGGCCTGGACGCGGGATCTGCCGATCGCCGGCGAACCGGCCGACGTGGTGGCGATCGTCGAAGACTACGCGCGTTGGCTCTCCACCAGCCCGATACCGAAACTTTTCATCGATGCCGATCCGGCCGGTTTCCTGATTGGCGCACAGCGCGAATTCTGCCGCGCCTGGCCCAACCAGCAGACTGTCCTGATCAAGGGCGCGCACTTCCTGCAGGAGGAAGCGCCTGACGAGGTCGGCAACGCGCTGGCTCGCTTTGTCGCGAATGTCCGCGCGGGGGCCATGAGCTGAACGCCATGAACGATCTGCATTACCTGGAGCTGACCGATCTGGCCAAGCTGATCCGGACGCGCCGGATATCGCCGGTGGAGGCGACCCGCCAGCAACTCGACCGGATCGCAGCGCTGGACGACAGGCTCGCCAGCTACGCCGTCGTCACCGCCGAGCGCGCGATGGCCGAGGCGCGGGCGGCGGAAGCCGACATCGCCGCCGGCCATTATCGCGGACCGCTGCATGGCGTCCCGCTCGCCGTAAAGGATCTGTTCTGGACCAGCGGCGTGCCGACCGCGGCGGGGACGATAATTCACAGGGATTTCAGGCCGACCGAGGATGCCACCGCCGTACGGCGCCTTCGCCAAGCAGGCGCCGTATTGCTCGGCAAGCTGCAGATGACCGAGGGCGCCTATTCCGATCATCACCCGCAGATCACGCCGCCTCGCAACCCCTGGAACGCCGATTATTGGCCGGGCATTTCTTCAAGCGGGCCGGGCGTGGCGGTGGGGGCGGGGCTTTGCTTCGGCGCGCTCGCCTCCGACACGGGCGGCTCGATCCGCTGGCCATCGGCCGCGAACGGCCTGACCGGCATCAAGCCGACCTGGGGACGGGTGAGCCGCCACGGCGTGTTCGACCTCGCGCCGAGCCTCGATCACGTCGGGCCGATGGCGCGCAGCGTCGCGGATGCCGCCGCGCTCTTGACCGCCATCGCCGGCGCCGACCCGGCCGATCCCACTGCATTGCTTGAGCCGGTGGCGAGTATCGCGGCGACGACGAACCAGGCCATAGGCGGTCTCAAGGTTGGCGTCGATCGCGACTGGGGTCGTAGAGACGTCGATCCGCAGGTACTTGCGGTGCTCGATGATGCGGCGCGCGCGCTGTCCGCGCTGGGCGCCGAGCTCGTGGAAGTCGATGTGCCTGATGTCACGCAGGCCGTGGCCGATTGGGCGCCCAATTGCGCTGTGGAAGCCGCCGTCGCCCACCGGGCGACGTATCCGGCGCGCCGGGCGGCATACGGTCCGGTGCTGAGCATGGTTCTCGATGCCGGACGCGCCTCGTCCGCTCTCGACTATCAGGAGGTGCTGCTGCGGCGCATGGCTTTCCGCGGCCGCATGCGCGCTCTGTTCGGAAAGATCGACCTGCTGCTTGCGCCGGCGCATCCGTTCGCGCCGCTGTCCCTGAAGACCATGGGGACGATGGGCCTGCAGCCGGAGCTGATCGCCAGGCTGCAAGCCTACACCGCTCCCTTCAACATGACGGGCCAGCCGACACTGACCCTGCCGGGAGGGTTCAGCACCGACGGTTTGCCGATTGCATTCCAGATGGTGGCCGCCGATCTCGGCGAAGCGATGCTGATCCGCGCCGGCATCGCGTTCCAGCGTGCGACGGACTGGCACCGTCGGCATCCGGCGCTGTAGAGCCTGATGAAATTAGACGCCGGCCTTCCGTCAGCGCAATCCCCTGCAACGCAGCTAGATCATCCGCGTTCAACTCCTCGTCACATGCACAGCTGGCTTCTGCCCCGCGTTCCACTTGCCATCGATCGCGCGCTCGATCTGCGCCGCGAGTTGCAGGAGCAGCCCATCATTGGCCTGCTTGGCAATGGCCTGGATGCCGAGCGGCAGGCCGTGCTCGTGGGTGGCGAGTGGCAGCGAGATCGCGGGGATGCCGCAGAGATTGGCAAGCGGGGTAAAGGCAAAATTGCGCCAGAGATTGCCGAACCAGTCGAGCACATCAGGATTGTCGCTGATGGTGAGAAATTCCGTGGTGCCGACCTTCGGCGTCGGCAGCGCCGTGATCGGCGTCAGGATGATGTCCCAGTCCTCGAAGAACGCGCCGAAGCCGCGCGAGGTGGTATTGAACACCGCCTGCATCCGCGCCCGGTCGGCGTAGGAGGTATGTCGGCCATGCCGCCAGATCCGGATATTGATCGGCTCGATCAGATCTTCCGGCGGCTGCTCCACGCCGCGCGCCGCTAGCATGTTGGAGATGACGACGGCAAAATTGCTGATGTAGCAGGTGGTCTGTGCCGCAAAGGCTTCGCGGTAGTCGATGTCGGGCAGGGCGTAATCGACATGATGGCCGAGACCTTCGAGAAAGCGCCCGGCCTTCTGCAGTTCGGCTGCGATATGCGGCGTCGCCCGGTAATCGCCCCACTGGTATGACAGCGCGATCTTCAACCGGGCGGGATCGCGCGCGATCATCCGCGTATACGGTTCGGGCGAACCCCAGAACGGCATGAACTCGCCCGGCGCAGGGCCGCGGCAGGCATCGACGAAGGCCGCGGTGTCGCGCACCGTGCGCGACTGGCAGCCCTGGATGGAGACCAGCCCGCTGAGATCGGACAGATGGGGCGACAGCGAGAACACGCCGCGCGAGACTTTTAGCCCGATATTGCCGTTGACGCCTGCCGGAATCCGGATCGAGCCGCCGCCGTCGGTCGCATGCGCGAGCGGCACCGCGCCGGCCGCGACCATCGCCGCACTGCCGGCCGACGATCCGCAGGTGGTGTAGTCGGTGTGCCACGGATTGCGCGTGATGTAGACCGCAGGATTCTCCGCAGAGCTGCAGACGCCGAACTCCGGCGTGGTGGTGCGCCCGATCAGATTGAGCCCGGCCGCCCGCATCTTCGTCGTCAAGAAGGTGTCGGCGCTGGCGCGGTTGCCGCGCATATAGAGCGATCCCATTTCCTGCAGCCGGCCCTTCAGGGTCGGGCCGAGGTCCTTCATCAGGAATGGAAGCCCGGCAAAGGGACCGTCGAGGTTGGTGCCGTCGGTCGCGGGATCCGCGACGGCATCCTCGAACACTTCGACGACCGCCGAAAGCGGGGGATCGACCTTGGCGATCGCAGCCGCGGCCTGCGCGGCCAATTCTTTTGCCGTCAACTCGCCCTTCGCAACGCGCGTGGCCAGCGCCACACCGTCATGCCGCGCCCACTCGTCCCAGCTCATCGGCAAGTTCATTCGATCATCCTCACAGCTTTGCCCTCGGCGCACGGACGCTGTCGTTCATTTCGTTGTCGCGCCATCAAACCTTGATGAGATGCACCTTTGTCCCCCAGGGATCGGCGGTTTCGATGCCGTTCGTGATTGTCGCGGCCGGCGCGCCGGCCTGCCGCAGGCGCTGCGCCTGGGCCTGCAGGATTTCCTGCGACGCGACCTCCAGCGAAAACCATGCAAGTCCGGTGGCTGCATCATCCCGTCGACCGGCGCCGGCGCTCTGCCAGACATTGATGCCAAGGTGATGGTGATAGCGCCCCGACGACAGGAACGCGGCGCCGGTCCGCTTGCGCGTCGGGTCGAAGCCGATGACGCCGCCATAGAAGCGGTCGGCCTGTTCGAGATTGCCGACGCGCAAATGCATATGGCCGATGCGAAGGCCGTCGGGTGCCCTGGCATAGTCGGCGACGCGCGGATTCGCCAGCGTCAGCAGGTTATCGATATCGAGCGGGTCGGTCGCCATGGCGACCGTTCCGCTGTCCCATTTCCAGCTTTCGGGCGCGCGGTCGGCGTAGACTTCGATGCCATTGCTTTCGGGATCGTCGAGATAGACCGACTCGCTGACGAGGTGATCGGCGAAACCGGAGAGCGGCACCTTGTTCGTTGCAGCGTGCACCAGCCAGCGGGCGAGATCCTTGCGGGTCGGCATCAGGAAGGCGGTGTGGTAGAGGCCCGCGGCATTCCGTGCCTCGGCGGGGGCGTTCGCGCGCAAGGTGAGATCGAGCAGCGGCACGCCGCCCGCGCCGAGCCGGGCGCCCGTTGCCGTGCGCTGCATGACGGTGAGCCCGATAACGTCGCGATAATAGTCGGCGACGAGATCAAGGTTGCGCACGCGCAAGGTCACCATGCCGATCCGCATCGGCGTCCGGTTGGCGATGGTCGGCCCGGTGGCGCCGCTGGCCGTTCCTTCCGCCAGCGCTGCCGCCGTGGCCGCCGCGCTCAGCGACGAGGCGCCGACAAGGTGCAGCAGCGTGCGGCGGGTCAGGTCGATGCTCATGACGGCTCCGTTTTTCTCGGTCGGCTCAGCGAAGCAAATCCCGCGCCGGTTCGATGCTCCGCCATGTCGCGGCCGGTCGGAACCAGCGTTGCAGCAGAACGTTTTGCTCCGGGCAAGCTATTTTTCAGCCACCGGAGATGAAAATGACGCGCGCTGCAGCAGCGATTCTCATAGCGGTAATGGGAGTGGGTACCGCCTCTGCCCAATCCACCGCGCCATCGGGCGAGAAGCAGGAGACGGCCTGCACGACATCACCGGCTGCGACGTCGGGAAGCGGCGAAGAGAAGACGTCGAACTCGCAGACTGTCGGCAAGAGCGCGGTACTGCCCGATGCCGGCGGTACGAACTCAGCCGCGCCGACCGTACAGAGCGGCGAGAAGCCGCTGAAGGTTTCTCCGGATTGCCCGCCGGATTCGAGGCCGAAATAGCGAGATGCCATAGGGTAGGTAAAGGAGCGCCACCCACCGTATCTCACCGATTGTGTCACTTGACGGTAGCGCGCTAGCGCCTTGCCCACTCGACGACTGCTGCGGCAGAATAGCCGAGGGGCAAATCACTTCTGATTTTCGGAAATAGTGTCAAGCCCGCAAATCAAAAAAATTCCGCTTTCGTTCTCACCCAAATCAGTCGCATAACTTCGCCCGTCTCACCGCAGATGAGGGGCGCTCGCGAACGTCACGAACGCGCGGTGGGATGCGATGGACGCGGATGGCGCGAGAGACGTTGCGCGCGGTAAGCGTACGGCGAAGTCGTGTGGTTCGGGCGCCGCGGTGCTGGCGTTAAGTCCTTTGAGAAGCGAAAGCTGCTCAGGGGCGACGGAGGCAATAAAGCCGTTCTCCGGGAAGAGCACGAAGTAAGCCGTAAAGCCATTGCGCAGGGAAGGCCGGGATGCTCCCGCTGTACCTGTATGCTCGTGTGCATTTTCTTGATGCGCAAGCAGCACACGAGACCGCGGGTGCGGCGCGCACCCGGTCTTCCCTGCGCCCTCTGAATGAAGAGGGCGGGAAGTTGAAAGCAAAGCTCGGGCGCAAAGCGTCGCGAGATCGTTGCATCACATTCAGTCGTCATCCCCGCGAAGGCGGGAATCCAGTATTCCAGAAGCGCAGTGATTGAACCGAGAAGCCGCGACGTACTGGATCCCTTGCCTTTGCGGGGATGACAGCGGTATGTGCGGTGCTATCTCCGCGTCATTGCAAGCGAAGAGGCACCCCCCAGCCTTTCAATTTTGCGATAGAAGCCATGTCCACATTCAAATTCCTTGAATTCCGGCCGCGATCTACTCTGCGCGCAACTCAACTCTAGGAATCGCAGAGGAAACCGGGCCCGATGGCGGAAGCAGCAAAATCACGGAGCGAGGCGGTAGCAGCGCTGCCGACCTGGCCGGACGAGATCTACCGCGTGCTCAAGGATGCCGGCATTCGCCAGGTGGCGATGGTGCCGGATGCCGGCCACAGCCGCCTGATCCGCGCCTTCGAAGCCGATCCCGAGACCCGCGTCGTCACGCTGACGACGGAGGAAGAGGGTGTGGCGATGCTGGCGGGCGCCTGGCTCGGCGGCGAGCGCGGCGTTTTGCTGCTGCAGTCGAGCGGCGTCGGCAACTGCATCAACATGCTGTCGCTGCCGGTGATCTGCCGCATGCCGCTGTTGATGATCGTCACCATGCGCGGCGATTGGGGTGAATTCAATCCCTGGCAGATTCCGATGGGGCAGGGCACGCGCCCTTCGCTGGAAGCCATGGGCGTGATCGTCAACAAGGTGGACGAGCCGCATCTCGTCGCCTCAACCGTGCAGGGCGCGGCGAACCTTGCCTTCAACACCTGGAGGCCGGTGGCGGTCCTGATCGGCCAGCGCGTGCTCGGCGCCAAGAATTTCAAGGAGCTTGCCCGCAAATGAACAATCCAAACGCGCTTCTGCATCGCCGCGACGTCGTCAACGAATTGTTGCGCGATCGCGCCGATCTGCTGGTCATCGCCGGCCTCGGCGCGCCGAACTGGGACGTCTCGGCTGCCGGCGATCATCCGAATAATTTTCCGCTCTGGGGCGCGATGGGCGGTGCCTCGATGATCGGGCTTGGGCTGGCGCTGGCGCAGCCCAGGCGCAAGGTGCTTGTGATTACCGGCGACGGCGAGATGTTGATGAATGTCGGCTCGCTTGCCACCATCGCGGTGGAAGCGCCGAAGAATCTCACGATCGCCGTGCTCGACAATGAGCGATTCGGCGAGACCGGCATGCAGAAGACCCCGACCGCTTCCGGCGTCGACCTCGCCGCAATCGCCACGGCCTGCGGCATCCGTACCTCGCGCATCGTCCGCACGATGGGGGAAGTCACCGAGCTGCGCGACCTCACCCATGCGGGACGCGGAACGGCCTTCGCGCAGATCAAGATCAATCCGGAGGCGCTGGTGTTCGTGATGCCGCCGGCCGACGGCGTCATCCTGACCACGCGTTTCCGGCAGTCGGTGCTCGGCGACGAGGCGCTGTTTAATTGAGGCGCAGCTATGGCGAAGAGGCGTGCGTGGCAACGCTACGCCGTCATGTTGATCTTCCAGCGCCCTTGCCTGGCGAGCTCCTGAATCTCGGACACGATCAGCGCCGCAATCGTCGTCGTGGCGATCGACGGCGGATGGGCGATCGGCGAAGCCAGAATCAGCTCGCGCGATACCGATGGGCTGACAGGGGCCATCTCGAGGCGTTTCGCCACGACTTCGGCGCGGATCGCCGAAGGCGGCAGCAGCGTATAGCCGAGCCCTTCCTCCATCAGGCTGATCTGGGCGCGGTAGGAATCGACCTCGATCATGGCCTCCAACTTCAGCTTTTCGCGCGCCAGCGCCTTTTCCAACAGCGCCCGCAAGCCGTGCGAGACGCTGGGCAGGATCAGCTTCTGCTTCGCCAGCCATTTGAGATCGACCTGCTTGCGCTTGTTCAGCCCCGATCCCGGCGGCCCGACGGCGACGATATCCTCACGGCCGATCGACTGGACCTGAAGATGCAGATCGACAGCGGGGCCATAGATGATCGCGAGGTCCATTTCGCCGCGGTGCAGCCACTCGACCAGATGCCCGCCATAGCTCTCCACGATGCGCAGCGAGACGTCGGGAAACTCGTTGAGGACGCGCCGCGCGAACCGTCCGGACAATACTGCGCTCACCGTCGGCACCATGCCGAGGATGACGCGGCCCGACGGATTGCCGTTCGCCGATTTGAGGTCGTCGCTGACCTGCTCGATCTGGCGGATCAGGCCGGTGGTGCGGTCGAGCAACATCCGCCCCGCGCTGGTCAGGAGCATGCCGCGCCCGTTGCGGACGAACAGCTCGACGCGAAGCTCGTGCTCCAAGAGCTTGATGTGCCGGCTGAGCGCGGGCTGGGCGGCGCGCAGCCGGTCGGCGGCCTTGCTGAGGCTGCCGAATTCGGCGACGGCGCGGAAGGTCCGCAATTGTTTGAGGTCCATCGGATGCTCGGGTGCTTATTCGGCAGGCATCATATGCTGTTTCGCGCAAGTCGGTGCAATCGGTCCAATGTTCGATGCCAGACAGTTAATGGCCTCGGCTGGCGTGACGCGCCGCCCGTGATGCTGCTAATGGAGCAACGACTTTTCATCCGGAATTCACGATCCATGACCGTCCCCTCCGTCCCTTCCTCTCAAGTCCGCACGGCGCTGCTGTTACGGGAAGAGATTGCGCTGCTCGATCTCAGGCACGAGGCCGTCTTCGCCACCGGCCATCCACTGTTCGCCGCCAACGTGGCGGCCGACCGGATCGCGCTCGAAGCGGAGACGCGGCTGCCGCGCAAGGACGTTGCGATCGTGCTCTACGATAACGGCGAAGGGCTCATTCCTGGGGCGGCGGATCGGCTCGCGGGGCTGGGCTACAGTCATGTCCACCAGCTCGATGGCGGGCTGCAGGGCTGGAAGTCGGCCGGTTATGAGCTGTTTCAGGACGTCAACTCCTACGCCAAGGCGTTCGGCGAACTGGTGGAGGCGCGGCGGCATACGCCTTCGCTCGCAGCAGAAGAGGTCGGCGCCCTGATCGCGGCTGGCGCCAACATCAGGATTCTCGATGTCCGCCGGTTCGACGAATACGCGACCATGAATATCCCGGGCTCGATCAGCGTGCCCGGCGCGGAACTGGTGCTGCGCGCCGGCGGCGCCGCGCCCGACCCGGAGACCACCATCATCGTCAATTGCGCCGGCCGCACCCGCTCGATCATCGGCACCCAGTCACTGATCAATGCCGGCGTCGCGAACAAGGTGGTGGCGCTGCGCAACGGAACGATCGGCTGGACCCTGGCGAAACAGAATCTCGAACACGGCGCTAATCGGCGCGGCGAGATCGGCGCCATCGGCGGCGGCGAAGCCAACGCACGCGACGTCGCCTACCGCGCCGGCGTCCGCCACATCCGGCCGGAGGAGCTGGCGTCGCTGCAGGCGCAGGCGCACCGCACGCTCTATCGCTTCGATGTACGCTCGGAGGAGGAATACACCGCCGGCCACATCACGGGCTTTCGCCATTACGCAGGCGGGCAATTGGTGCAGGAGATCGACATGGCCGCTCCGGTGCGCGGGGCGCGCATCGTGCTCACGGACGACAGAAGCGTCCGCGCCGACATGACCGCGTCCTGGCTCGCGCAAATGGGATGGGAGACTTACGTGCTCGAAGGTGGCTACGACAGTTCGCTGGAGGTAGGACCGCCGCAGGTGATTCCGAAGCCTGACCCCTCACACCGCTACCGCCGTCCCTATGAAGGCACCGACGTCAAGGAAAGCGCGATGCAGGCCTATCTCGACTGGGAATACGGCCTCGTCGAACAGCTCCGCCGCGACGCCACGCACGGATTCTTTGTCATTTGATGGCGGGTGCGTAGGTGGAGCTGACTTGTCTCGCCTTAGCTCGAAGAGCGAAGGCGCATCACTCGTCGCCGCCGAGCATGCTCTCGAGCTTATCGGCCGAATAATTCTCGCCAATTGACAGCGCGCAAATCCGTGAGAGCTGCACGTAGGCAAGCCCCGTCTCCTCGGCCCATGCATTGAACTGCGCCTGTACCTTGGCGAGGTCACGCTTCGAGGTGACGGTCTCCGCAATGTCGAGCCCGGCGTCGCGCAGGCACAGCACGACGTCGCGGGAGGTAACAAAGCCGTCCCAGCCAAGGAAGCGCAGCATCATCTGCCCGGTATTGCCGCCGAGCCGGCTGCCGCGCTTGGCCAGCAATTCCAGCAATCCGGCCTCGTCGGATGAGGGCCAGTTGGCGAGGAACTTGCCGAAGCTGCCGTGCTCCTTGGCGATGTCGCGGACAAAGCTGGCATTGGCGCGCACCGACATGATCTTGGCGCCGTTGCGCACGATGCGCGTGTCCTTCATCAGTTCGTCCCAGAACTCGTCCGGCTTCAGCGACAGCGGGCCGGGCTTGAAGCCGAGGAACGCCTTCTCGAAGCCCGGCCATTTGCTCTCGATCACGCTCCAGGCAAAGCCTGCGCAGAACACCCGCTTGGTCATCTCGGCAAGGATGCGGTCATCGCCGAGCCTGGCGAGCGCCTTCGGGTCGGGCTTGGCCGGCAGCAGCTTGGCCAGCGCCTTGGGCCCGCCCTTGCGCTTCTCGGCGCGGGCGCGAATGGTCTTGAACGCGGTCACGGTGGCTACCCCTCCGTTAAATTCCCCGACGGCAGTCTAGAAGTGATCGGCTAATCTGCAAAGAATGGGTGGCGTATGGGGTGGATTTCGCCTAATGCATCCCCATCTCACTCACATCCGTCGGGTCGTGCCGCAGCGCGTCGTTCGCGCAAGCTTCGAGCCATTTCGGTTCAGGGCAATATTCGACATTTCCGGCTGATCCAGCCAACCAGGGACATCTCGTGACATTTCTGCCCACCCATCCGCCGCTCGCCCGAGCTTTGGCGGAGCGCAATTTCGATCGGCTGACGCCGGTGCAGACGGCGGTGCTGGCCGACGATGCTGACAGCCGCGACCTCCTGGTTTCGGCGCAGACCGGCTCGGGCAAGACCGTCGCCTATGGCCTGGCGATTGCCGGCGGCCTGCTGGATGGTGCCGAGCGATTCGGTCGCGCGGCTGCGCCGCTGGCGCTGATCGTGGCGCCGACGCGCGAACTAGCGCTTCAGGTGCATCGCGAGCTCGGCTGGCTTTACCGGCATGCGGATGCCCGCGTGGTTTCCTGCGTCGGCGGCATGGACCCGCGCCGCGAGCAGCGCGAATTGGCTCAAGGTGCGCACATCGTGGTCGGCACGCCGGGCCGGCTTTGCGATCATTTGCGGCGCGGCCGGCTCGATGTCTCGGAATTGAAGGCGATCGTGCTCGACGAGGCCGACGAGATGCTCGATCTCGGTTTTCGCGAGGACATGGAATTTATTCTGCAGGCGACGCCGGATAGCCGCCGCACGCTGTTGTTCTCGGCGACCCTGCCACCCGGCATCGTTGCGCTGGCGAAGGAGTATCAGCAGGACGCGTTCCGCGTCGAAGTCGCGGGCGACGAGGGCGGCCACGCCGACATCGAATATCGCGCCGTCCGCATCGCCGCCGGGGATGCCGAGCACGCCATCGTCAATCTCCTGCGCTTCTTCGAATCGCCGGGCGCGCTGGTATTCTGCAACACGCGTGAGGCGGTGCGGCATCTGCAGGCGACGCTGCTGGAGCGCGGCTTCTCGGTGGTCGCGCTGTCGGGCGAACTGACACAGAACGAGCGGACCCACGCGCTGCAGGCGCTCCGCGACGGGCGCGTCCGCGTCTGCGTGGCGACCGATGTCGCCGCCCGCGGCATCGATCTGCCGAAGCTCGATCTTGTCATCCACGCCGATCTGCCGAACGATCCGGAGGTCATGCAACATCGCTCGGGACGCACTGGGCGGGCCGGCCGCAAGGGTGTCAGCATATTGCTGGTGCCGTCGACCCGGCGTCGCCGCGCCGATATGCTGCTCAAACTCGCCGGCATCGATGCGGCGTGGGGCATCGCCCCTCAGCCCGACGAGATCCGAAAGCTCGACCAGGAGCGGCTGCTGCGGGACGATGTGTTCACGGCAGACACCACGATTGAGGATCAGGCGCTCGCGCAGGCGCTGCTTGCCGAACGGCCAGCCGAGCAAATTGCCATCGCGCTGGCTCGGCTCTATCGCGCGCGGTTGCCTTCGCCCGAAGACATTGCCGATCCCGGCGAGGATCGCGTCAAGTCGCGTGCCGAACGCGCACGGGAGCGGACGGATCGCGCGGGGGAGCGTGGACCGAAGCCCGGAAAATCAGCAGGCCGCCATCGCATCGCGGAAGACAGCGTGTGGTTCACCGCAGCGATCGGACGGCGGAAGAACGCCGAAGCGCGCTGGCTGCTGCCGATGCTGTGCCGCCGCGGCAGCATCAAGAAGGAGGATGTCGGTGCCATCCGCATTCTCGACACCGTCACCGAATTCGAGATATCCGCGCGTGTCGCGCCCCGCTTCGCCGCCCGAATCCGGCGACCCGATAAGGAAGACAGCATCCGCATCGAGGCAATGAAAACGGCCCCGTTGCGCGAGGAGGCTCGCGAGAAGGAATGGACACCAAAGCCGCACGGCAACAACGCAAGGCGTGCCGACAAGCCCGCGTCCGGCAAGGACACGCGTTACGACACCAAAAGGCGGCGTGAAAGTGAGCCGCCGGCGCACGCCTCCGGAAAGAAGAAAAAGCAGAAGTTTCGCGGCTGACCGGCCGTTCGATTGCCGGGCTCGAGTGCCGACTACTTAACAGAGATTTCCGCAGGAGTAGTCTAGCTTTGTCCGCGCATTGAAACGGATGCCGGGAGGTCGTATGGCGAGGACAGTTCTGACGTTGGGAAAGCATTTTGAGGCGACCGTGCCGTTCTCGCTGGGCGTGATCTCGTCCGGCCGGCTGCTGCACACCGCGGGCATCACGGCGCGCGATGCGGACGGCAATGTCATCGGCGACGGCGATATGCGGGCGCAAGTGACGCAGTGCTTTGCCAACCTCGCAGACATCCTCGCCAATGCGGCAACGTCTTTCGACAAGGTCGTCAAATTCACCATATTCACGACGGACATCGACCGCTTCAACCGCGACACGCGCGATATCAGGTTTCCCTATTTCAGCGGCCGGCCCGCCGCGACGCTGGTCGAGGTGAGCAAGCTCGTCGATCCGCGGATGCTGGTCGAGATCGAGGCCATCGTTTGCTTGGATTGATGCGATGGACCGCTCGTCGCCGAGGCCACTGGCAGAATTCCTTGCCTCTGAAGCGCAGGCGATCGCCGGCGCCTGCACGACGTGCGGAGAATGCGTCAGCGTGTGCCCGGTCATTCCGCATGGCGCCGCCGCGAATGCTCCGGCCGGGCAGGTCGTTGGCGGCATTGTCGGCTTTCTCGGCGGGCAGGGAGAGCTCGATCCTGTATCGGATGCCTGGACGTCGACCTGCAATGGCTGCGGCCTGTGCATCCCCGTCTGCCCGGCGGGGATCAATCCGCGCAAGATGCTCACGCTCGCCGGCGCCAGATCGGCGTCGCGCGGATCGAAAACTCCCGAACTGTTTCGCCGGATGTCCCGCGCCATCAGGATTATGGCCGCCATGCAGTTGATCCCGGAAGAATTCCGTCGCGTGTTCGTGCCGCCCCGACCGAGGCGCGCCGCGATCGTGTTCTATCTCGGGTGCAACGCACTGCGCACGCCGCACCTGCTGTTCAATTCGATGGCGCTGCTCGACGCGCTGGGGGCTGACTATGAAGTCGTCGGCGGCCCGTCCTCCTGTTGCGGCGTGATCGCCACCAAATGGGAGGGCGAGATCCGAACCGGCGAACGCGTCACCGCGAACGCGATTGATCGCTTCGAAGGCTTCACGCCAGAAAGAGTGCTGAACTGGTGCCCAACGTGCCAATTGCATCTCGGTGAAACACTGGAAGGCTTCCGCAGGACGACTTACGAGTTCGACCATGTGACCGAATATCTCGTCAGCCGGATCGACGAATTGCGGAAAAAATTCACGACGCCGATTCCGCGGCGCGTCATCGTCCATGCCCATGTCGGTCGCGCCGATATTTGCCGTAATGTCGATTTGTTGTTGCGCGCCATTCCGGAGCTGGAAATCATCGAAACTGTCGTTGAGTCCGGATATACCTGCGGCGGCTCAGGCTGCAGCAAGGCGCCGGAGCTGGCCGCCCGCGAACACGGCGAGCTTCTCGCTCGCGCGCAGGCGACCGGTGCTGAAATCCTGGTTACCCTCCATCATGGCTGTCACGCGGCCTTTGTCGGCAGCGAGGCGCATGGAAAATTCCGCGTGCTGAACTACACCGATCTGCTCGTCGAGGCGCTCGGCGGCGTGCCCCATTCGGATCGGCTGAAGGAGTTTCGCTTGCTCGATGACTGGCAGATGATCGTCGATGAGGGCCGCCCCTATTTGCAGGCCAATGGTCTGGATGTCGATCCGGAATGGCTGAAGCAGCATGGGCCCGCCATTTTTGCGTCGCTGGAATTCAAGGGACAGCTTGACTGTTTCGAGAAAGGACATGCTCATGCAAACCCTGCCTGATGCGCGAATGCCCGGCAGAACGCTGTCGCCGAAATGGAGCATCGCGACCGAAGGGCTGAGCGCCTTGCAGCGGCAGATGCTGCTCGATCGAATGAAGGCCGTGTCGTTCGATCCGAAGCAAGTTCTGTTCGATCAGGGCGAGCCGAGCGACACGCTGCTGCTCGTCACCGAGGGCAGGGTGCGGCTGTTCCAAACCATGGAGAATGGCGAGGAGTTCACCTTCGGCATCTGCCTGCCCGGCACGATCCTGGGGCTCGCGGCGACAGTCACGGGCCAGCCCCGGATATTGTCGGCTGAAGCGCTGGAGGCGGCTACCGCATCGATCATGACGCGTCCTAATTTCCTGCGTTGTCTGTCGGAAATTCCGCCGTTCCATTGGAACATCACCCGCCTGCTCGCCATCCTCTCGATTGAAAGCATCGAACGCAGCGGGCCGATGGTGCTGGACCGCGCATCGGTGCGGCTTGGCACAATTCTCAAATCGCTGGCGCGGCCTGAGCACGGCGATGCGACGGAGCCGTCGCTGTCGGTGGTTGGCCTGAGCCAGCAGGAACTCGCCAAGATGATTGGCGTCAGCCGTAGCTGGGTCGCGATCGCGCTATCCGAATTCGAGCGGCTCGGGCTGATCTCCAAGAGCCGCGGCAAGATCGTCATCCGCAATGCCAGCCGGCTCGACGGCTTCATTGCCGACGAACGCAATCACTAAGCCTCAGCCAGCAAACTTGATCAGCACGGGACAGCCATGAGCGTCTACATCATCGCGCAATTGAAATTCACCCGCCGCGAACGCTACGATCGCTATCAGTCGCGCTTCATGGGCGTGTTCAGCAAATTCAAGGGCAAGCTCCTAGTCGCGGACGCGCATCCGGTGGTGCTGGAAGGCGAATGGCCGCGCGACAAGGTCGTGATCATGGAATTTCCCGACGACGCCGCAGCGAGGGAATTTCAGAATTCGCCGGAATATCAGGAGATATCGGTCGATCGCAAAGCGGGCGCCGACGCGGTCGTGCTAACGGTGAGGGGCCTGTAGACGGCGCCCCCCTCCTCAAGCGTGTCTCAAGGGTTAATCAGGCTTCCTCACATCCATTTGTCTCGCGCGACGGCAAGCCTGTGAAATATCTCACAGGCGTTTTTCGCGCTCGCTGACAATTTTCCCGCGCGAAAACACACACGCGGGGCATCAGCAATGCGTACCAACTTCGTTGGAGGCGAGCCCGGGCAACGCACGAAGCGCAAGGGATTTTTTGCTCGGCTCCTCGAGGCGCTGCATCGGTCGCGGCGCCGCGACGCGATACGGGTGCTGCGCCGTTACCGGCATTTGATGGCCGGGCAGGCGCAGGTGCGTCCCTCGAAACCAGCGCCGGAATCCCGACAAACCGAGAAGAGCAGCCGAAATGCCCACGGAAGTACGCCCATCCGCGCCGATCGCGCCGCGCGCGAGAACTCCAAAACGCGGTTCGCGTGACGTGACGCCATCAAGCTTCACGGCGCTCGCCATCGTCGCCGGTCTGATACTGGTCCTTCATGTCGCCGCCAGCACCGTGCTTGCCCATCCGCGGGCGCATGCGTCGCCGGCTCCGCCGGACGATGGCGCGACGTGCTTGGGTGATGCGAAGCAGCCGGTGTCATCATTGCCATTTGACTAACTTACTCGCTAGGAAAGCACAGTGTAGCCCTTTATTGCCAGCATGAAGGCGCTGGCGCTATCGCTCGGCGGCAAGATCTGTCTTCCATGCCAGCGATCGGCCTCGCCATCAGCCTGCCGGCGCTGTTTGCGGGTTCCGTGCTCGGCATTGTTGCATTCCGGAACATCGACGAGATCGGGTTTCGCCGGGTCATACTTGTGCTATTGCTGTAGTCAGGCGCTTCGCTCGCCCTGGCGTGATTTTTTGTGATCACAGTCGAAGGCTTGCGAAGCCTAGAATCCAACACTATCGGCCGAAAGAATCATGACCGCACATCAGCGCAACGTCTCCGCCTTGATCGATCCCGTGAAGCTCGACCGCCTCGCTGAAGTCGCGGTCAAGGTCGGCTTGCGGCTGAAGCCGGGACAGGACCTGCTATTGACCGCGCCCTCGACCGCGCTGCCGCTGGTGCGCCGGATTGCCGAACATGCCTACAAGGCCGGAGCGGGTATCATAACCCCGTTCCTGTCGGACGAGGAGATCACGCTGGCGCGGTATCGTTACGGCCATAACGAGAGTTTCGATCGCGCCGCCAACTGGCTCTATGAGGGCATGGCGATGGCGTTCGGCGCCAACACCGCGCGCCTTGCCATCGTCGGCGATAATCCGATGCTGTTGTCGGGAGAAGATCCGACCAAGGTGGCGCGTGCCAGCAAGGCCAATTCGATGGCCTATCAGCCGGCGCTGGAAAAGATCGTCAATTTCGAAACCAACTGGAACATCATCGCCTATCCGAGCCCGTCCTGGGCGAAGCAGGTTTTCCCTGACTTCCCGGAGGATGTCGCGGTGGCGAAGCTGGCGGATGCGATCTTTGCGGCGTCGCGTGTCGATCAGGATGGCGCTGTCGCCGCGTGGGAAAAGCACAACGCCGTGCTGCGCGAGCGGACCGAGTGGCTGAACGGCCAGCGTTTCCATGCGCTGAAATATTCCGGACCCGGCACCGATCTGACGATCGGCCTCGCTGACGGCCACGAATGGGAGGGCGGCGCCTCGACGGCGAAGAACGGCATCACCTGCAATGCCAACATTCCGACCGAGGAAGTGTTCACCACGCCGCATTGCCGGCGCGTCAGCGGCCATGTCGTCTCGTCCAAGCCACTATCCTATCAGGGCACGCTGATCGACAACATACAGGTCAGGTTCGAGGAAGGCCGCATCGTCGAAGCCAGGGCCTCGCGCGGCGAGGAGGTGCTGAAGAAGGTGCTCGACACCGACGAGGGCGCGGCGCGTCTCGGTGAAGTAGCGCTGGTGCCGCATTCCTCACCGATCTCCAAAAGCGGGCTGTTGTTCTTCAACACACTGTTCGATGAGAACGCCGCGTCGCATATCGCGCTCGGGCAATGCTATTCGAAATGCTTTGTTAACGGCGACAAGCTACCGCCGGAGCAGATCGCGGCGCAAGGCGGCAACAAGAGCCTCATTCATATCGACTGGATGATCGGATCAAGCGAGACCGACATCGACGGCATCCACGCCGACGGCAGCCGCGTTCCGGTCATGCGCAAAGGCGAGTGGGCGTAATCAGTCCAGCTTGCCTCGCGGAGTCTGTCCTCGGGTGCATTCGCGCAGCCCGTTGGCTCGCAATACGCTGATGACTGCCTCTGGTTTCGCTTGCATGCCGTCATATGATCACGCTCGTGATGCATTAGCCCGACAGGCCGCGGATGAAATCCAGCAGCGTGATATTGACCTGGCTGGGGCGCTCCTGCTGGGTCCAGTGTCCGCAGCCGGGCAGAATTTGCACATCACACAGCTTCGCAACGACTTGCCTGAGGTTGGTGATGTGCTCTCCAAGCCAGGGGGGGCAGCCATCACCATATCGTGGTCACCGGCGATAAAGAGCGCCGGGACCTTCACACCCCCTCGAGAATGATCACCGTCGGCGTGCCCGGCAGCGTGTCGCGCGAGATCTTCAACGTCCGCTCGGTCCGCTGGTCGATGACGAATTGCTGGCCGATCAGGCGCATGAACTCGTCGAGCGGGGTGGCGAAGCGGTGCATCGGCAGCACCACGGAGGCGCGCAGCCGCCGCGTGATCTCGGAGACACCGTCGAGCGACATCGTATAAGTGCCGTCGATCGGAACCATGACGATGTCGAGCCGGCCGATCGCCGCGAAATGGGTCTCGTCTAACTTGTGATGCAGATGCCCGAGATGGCCGATGCAGAGGCCGGCAACCTCGAAGATGAAGATCGAATTGCCGTCCTTGATCATTCCCCCGCCCGAGCCCTCGCCATAGTAGCGGCGGATGTCGGTGGGAACGTTGCGGACGTAGACGTCACCGATCCGCGTTGAGATATGCGCTGCCTGGCCGTTCTCGCCCCAGCCATGCAGGACGTGCGGAATTTTCGGATCGGGAAACAACGTGTAGTGCGTCGAGTGCGCGCGGTTCATGGTGACGATATCGGGCAGCCGGCCGGTCCGGTAGGCGCCGTTGAAATCGGTCGCGATGCGCACGCCGCCGGGCGTGTCGATGTAATAGGTGGAGTGCCCGACATAGGTGATCGCGACCTCTTCGACCTTGGCGGCGGTGCGGCGCAGGTTGACCGGAATGGCGCGTGACGGTGCGTTCGCCATGGCGAGGCACTCGCTGCGCAAAGCCTGCTGCTGGGCGGCCGCCGGGACGATCAGCGAACCGAGGAAGGCAAGGGCGACGGCAAGTGATACGTTAAGCGATCGCGACATGGCTGGACCCATCGGCGGTGAAGGCCGCGCCCGACACTGTATCGCCGAATTCCGCGGACGTCATGATGACATTCCCGCAACGGCTGCATGCCGGATTTGCTTCATCGGGTCCAGGCCATGCCATATTATTGGAAATAACAAGGGAGTTCGCCGTGACTGAAGAGACCGCTTCGCCGGCTTCGCGCGTCGCATCATCGAAGCGGCTCGAGCCGCTGCGCCAGATCGATGCCGGGGTCCTCAGCATCGCCTATTACGAGGCGGGTCCCCCCGATGGACCGGCCGTGATGCTGATGCATGGCTTTCCATACGACATTCATTCCTATGTCGACGTCGCACCGAAACTGGCGGCCCAGGGCTGCCGGGTCATCGTTCCCTATCTGCGGGGCTACGGCCCGACCCGGTTTCGCGATCCCGCCACGCCGCGCTCGGGCGAACAGGCGGCGGTCGGCGCGGACATGATGGCGCTGATCGACGCGCTCGGCATCCGGCGCGCGGTGTTCGCAGGCTATGACTGGGGTGGGCGCGCGGCCTGCGTCGGCGCGGCGCTATGGCCGGAGCGCTGCATTGGGCTCGTGTGCGTCAACTCCTACCTGATCCAGGATATCGCCAACGCCATGGTGCCGATGCATCCTGAACGCGAGGTCGCGCTGTGGTACCAGTACTATTTCCAGCTCGATCGCGGCCGCGCCGGCCTTGCCGCCAACCGGCGTGAGATCGCCCGCATATTGTGGAAGCAATGGTCGCCGAACTGGGCGTTCGACGATGCCTGTTTCGAGCGAACGGCAGTGGCCCATGACAATCCCGACTACGTCGGTGTGGTGATCCACAGCTATCGCCACCGCTTTGGTCTGGCCGAGGGCGATCCGCAGTATGCGGATATCCAGCGCCGGCTGACGGCGCTGCCTCCGATCACCGTGCCGTCAATCACGCTGGATGGCGCGGGCGATGGCGTAGCGCCCGCGAGCGATGGCGCCGTCAGCGCGTCGAAATTCACCGGCCGCCGCGTCCACCGCGTGGTGCCGCGCGTCGGCCACAATCTGCCGCAGGAAGCGCCGGAGGCATTTGCGGCGGCGGTGATGGAGCTAGTCCGCGGATAGGTCGACTTTGCCTTGCTTAAGGTCAGTTGGGCAGAAGACAAAAATGCCTCAAGGGGTCCCTCGATCAATCGCGCCGCGGGCTGATCTTCCACGTCGCTGCCAGGATCGCCGCTGTCATTACGCCGCTGATCACGGCGGCGATCGGGATCGTGACGGCGAGCGCTGCGGTCGCTGCCCAGCCGATCGAGCAGAAGGCTTCGGCAAATGTCGCCAGCCGAGACGAAGTCTGGCGACGGCGGAATTGGCTGCGTTTGGCCTGCACGCGGAACCAGAGCTGGATCGCAGCGGCAGAGACGGTCGCGACGATGATGCCGAGTGCGGTGACGATCGCCTGTGTCATGGACGCAAACGCAAGGGCTGCGATCAGTGGCGCGAAGATGGCGCCGATTGAAGCTAGCACCACTTCGATCTTGGCGCGGATAACGCGCGACGGCGGCAGCGGCGCTGTCGCGACCAGGTCGGCGGCATCTTCACCCGAGATCGTCAGCCAGGCCAGGCCGCCGGCGAGCTGGCCAGCCGCCATCACGATCACGGGCGTGATCAGCACGATCGCGGCCGAGCTTTCGGAAAAACTGCGCCACAGCAGCAAGGCCGGCGGCACCAGATACAACAATTGCATCAGGCTTTGCGACAACAGCCAGGGGTCGCGCCGCAGCAGCAGGAACTCCTTGGCGCGCAACGCGTGCTGCCGCGAGCCGCCACGAAACGCCGTTGCGCGCGCACCGCGGGGGACGGATTGGGTGGTGGCGGCGACACGGACGACGGTATCGGCAAATCGCGGCGAGAATACCGCCATCACGGCGCCGAGCAGCAGGAGCCCGCCGGCCATGAGCCATGACAGCACCATGCCCTCGCCGATCGCCGCGCGCGCCGGCCACCACAGCGGGCTGTCGAGATCAGGCGCATAGGCGGAAGCGGCGTCAGAGGTCAGCACCGCAAAGCGCGACAACGTGCCATAGGAAAGGATCGCTGCGACCTGCAGCGCGATCACGAAGCCGGCACCGATGACAGCGGCCACGATCTGCGCGACCAGGCGGGTGCGGCTCGGACCGATCAGGCGGAATAGCAACACGGTGATCGCGATCGCCACCGCTGCAGCCGAAAGGCCGATGGCGACGACGATGCCGAACGCGGAGAGCCATCGCGCGCCACCGCCGAGCACGAGAACGTCGACAAAGGGCGTCGACAGGAGCAGCGCCATGCCGATGACCGACAGCGCGATCGCGACGATCCGCACCGAGAAAACGTTGGCGAGATTGACCGGCGACGACATCAGGAGATCGAGATCGGCGCGGGCGTAAAACACCCGCGTCACCGATTCGATCGCTTGCGACAGCATCAAGGCCCAGGCGAGAAAGATGGTCGCCGTGATGACGATCAATTCCGGCTTGCCGAGCGGAGCTTGCAAATCGGCGAAGCGGCCGATCACCGCGTAGGCCGGCAAATGCATGATGGCGGCGAACACGATCAGGGCAATGACCGCGCGCTTTCGTTTGCCGCGGCTGCCGGCGATGATTGCCAGCCATTCGCGCCAGGCCAGCCGGACCTCGTGCCGGGCAAACCAGGTGAGTGCCGCGGCCGAACTCATGCGGCGGCGGCCTCGGCGTCGACGAGGGCGATGAACATGTCTTCGAGGGTGGTGTCGCCGCGGCCGGTCTGCTGGCGCAGCTCGGTGAGCGTGCCCTCGGCGACCAGGCGGCCCGCGGCGATGACGCCGATCCGGTCGGCCATCCGCTCGGCGACTTCGAGAATATGCGTCGTGATGATCACGGTGCAGCCGGAACGGACGCGTTCCTGCAGCAAGCCCTTGACGTGACGCGCCGACAGCGCATCCAGCCCGGTGAGCGGCTCGTCCAGAATAATGAGCCGGGGATCGTGGACCAGCGCGCCGGCCAGCGCGACCTTCTGGCGCATGCCCTTGGAAAATCCCTCGCAGCGTTCGTGCAGATGCGGCTCCAGCCCGAGCGACAGCAGAAGCTGATGCGCGGAGGGAGCAGAAACGGCGGGATCGATGCCCCACAGGCCGGCGACGAATTCGAGATATTCCAGCGGCGTCAGCTTGTCGTAGATCATCGGCTCGTCGGAAACCCAGGCCATGATCTGCTTGGCGGCGACGGGGTCGGCAAGCGCATCGATACCCAGGATCGAGATGGAGCCAGCGTCGGGCTTGAGCAGACCGGCGACCATGCGCAAGGTCGTGGTCTTGCCGGCGCCGTTGGGGCCGAGCAGGGCATAGAACTCGCCGGTGCGAATGGTGAGGTCGAGGGCATCGACCGCCGGGCGGTCAAAACGCTTCGTTAACCCTCGCACTTCGAGCGCCGATACGTCCGCGTTCATGATTTCGGGGCGATCCAGTTGTTCATTACGGACCATGGACCGAAGAACTTTCGGTGCGGTGAATCTTGCACCCCAAATCGCAGCGATCCCCGCAACTTCCCGGGCTGCGGCATTTCTCCGCAATTGTTAACGGCACAGCACGCAGGGCTTTGTTGACAGCGCTCGGCGCTTTGGGCTCAATGCAGCGGGACATGTGCAGCTGTCGGCATTGTGGATGCCAGGCAGCGTGTAGACACAAGATGCGAAAGAGGCGATCGACAGAATCGCCCGGCATCGGGGAGGGAATGATGCTGGACTTCGTTCAGCAGCTCGTGAGTGGCATCGCGCTCGGCTGCGTCTATGGCCTGATCGCGCTTGGTTTCGTGCTCGTTTACAAGGCAACCGAGGTCGTCAATTTCGCCCAGGGCGACTTGATGATGCTGGGCGGATTCTTCGCCTTCACGTTCATCGGCATGCTCGGTCTCAATTACTGGCTCGGATTCGCCGGCGCGGTCGCGGCCATGGCGCTGTTCGGCATGCTCGCCGAACGGGTCGTTGTGCGTCCGATTCTCGGCTATCCGCAGTTTTCCATCATCATGGCTACCATCGGGCTCGGATATTTCCTGCGCTCCGTGGTCGGCATGATCTGGGGCACTGACGATTTCAAGATCGAGACGCCGTTCAGCGAAGGCGTGCTGCGGATCGGTTCGCTGGTGCTGGCCTACGACAAGCTCTCGGTGATCGCCGCCACCATCATCCTTTGCGCGCTATTGTACCTGTTTTTCAACCGCACCACGCTCGGTACCGCGATGCGCGCCAGTTCGGAGAACATGCTGGCTGCCTATTACATGGGCATTCCAGTCAAGCGCGTGGTGTCGATCGTGTGGGCGATCTCTGCGGCGGTTGCGACCGCGGCCGGCGTGCTGCTGGCGCCGATCACCTTCATTCACTCCAATGTCGGCCTCGTGCTGGGCCTGAAGGCGTTTCCGGCTGCGGTGCTCGGCGGCTTCGGCTCGATTCCCGGCGCTGTTGTAGGCGGCGTGCTGATCGGCGTGATCGAGAGCATGGCCGGCTTCTACCTGCCGCAGGGCTGGAAGGACGTCGCGCCCTACATCGTTCTTCTGGTGGTGCTGCTGCTCAAGCCCGAAGGCCTGTTCGGTATTCACATGCGGAAGAAGGTCTGATGCGATTCCTCTTCAAGACGGACTACGAAGACGACATCAAGCTGTTTCCGCACAGCGGCTACGTCATCTCCTATGGGCTTCTGCTGGCGTGTCTCCTGATCGCGCCGTTCGTGCTGTCGAGCTATCTCGTCAGCCAACTGGTATTCGTCTGCATCTACGCCACTGTCGGTGTGGGGCTGATGATTCTCACCGGCTTCACCGGACAGGCTTCGCTTGGGCACGCCGCCTTTCTGGCGATCGGCGCCTATACGGCGGCTTACCTGCAGCAATACAACGTGCCCTTTCCGGTCTATTTCCTGGCCGGCGGACTGTTGACCGGCGTGGTCGGTGCGCTGGTCGGATTCCCGGCGCTGCGGCTGACGGGCATCTACCTGGTCATCGCCACGATTTCCTTTGCCTTCATCGTCGAGGAAATCCTGGCGCGCTGGGAAACCGTGACCAACGGCAACGAGGGCATGCGGGTCAAGACGCTGAGCCTGTTCGGACAGGCGGTGCCGCGCGACGGCCCGACCTTCTATTATCTCTGTCTTGCCGTCCTGGTCCTTACCATCGTCGGCACCCTCAATCTGCTGCGCTCGCCGACGGGCCGCGCCTTCGTCGCCATCCGCGACAGTGAAACGGCAGCGCGCAGCATGGGCATCAACGTTTCGCTCTACAAGGTGAAGTCGTTTGCGATCAGCGCCGGTATCACCGGGCTCGCCGGCGTGCTGTTCGCGCACAAGCTCTCTTTCATCTCTCCGGAAATGTTCACGCTGCAGCTCTCGATCGAGTTCATCATCGTGATCCTGATCGGCGGCACCTTCAGCCTGCACGGCGCGGTGCTCGGCGCTATCTTCCTCGTAATGATCGATCCGTTCCTGACCTATCTGAAGGACGACCTGCCCGGCATCATCGCCGGCGTCGCCGCAGCCTTCGGCGCGGACAGCATCACGGCTGGAAAAATCCACGGCAACGTCGCCGCCATCGCCTCCGCCAACGGCCTGAAGGGCGCCATCTACGGGATCATCATCGTGCTGTTCGTGCTGTTCGAACCGCTCGGTCTCTATGGCCGCTGGCTGAAGATCAAACTCTTCTTCCAGCTTTTCCCGCTCTACAAGCGCGCCACTTTCAAGCGTCAAAAGATCTACGTGAAATCGGAGCGGAACCGATGAGCTATTTCCGCGCGGAAAACCTGTCCTTGCATTTCGGCGGCCTCAAGGCGGTCGATTCCGTCAGCTTCGCGGTGGAGAAGGGCGAGATCCTCTCGATCATCGGCCCGAACGGCGCCGGCAAAAGCTCGATCTTCAACCTGATTTCGCGGATCTACCCGCCGACCTCGGGCAAGATCTTCTTCGAGGACCAGGACATCACGCAGCAGCCGGCCTACGACATTGCCGGCCTCGGCATTGCCCGCACCTTCCAGAACATCGAGTTGTTCGAGAATGCGACCATGCTGAGCAATCTCCTGGTCGGCCGCCACCGTCATTCCACGACGCAGCTCTGGCAGGAATTGCTGTTTCTGCCGAGCGTGCGCGCCGGTGAAAAGATGCACCGCCGCCGCGTCGAGCAGGTGATCGAATTCCTCGATCTCGAGGCATATCGCGACAAGCTGATCTCGGGACTGCCCTACGGTGTCCGCAAGGTGATCGAATTGGCGCGCGCGCTTTGCTCGGAACCGAAGCTGATCCTCTTGGACGAGCCCTCGTCCGGGCTCAATGTCGAGGAGACCGAGGACATGTCGTTCTGGATCCGCGACATGAAGACCGAGCTCGGCATCACCGTTTTGATGGTCGAGCACGATATGACGCTGGTCAATCGCGTCTCCGACCGCGTGATCGCGCTCAACTACGGCCGCGTGCTGGCGATGGGCTCGCCGTCCGAGGTGCAGCGCCATCCCGATGTCGTCGCCGCCTATCTCGGCGCATGAGGATGATGCCATGAGCGCTTCCGACATCATCCTCAAGCTGAGCAATATCGAGAGCTATTACGGGCCGATCATGGCCATCCGCGGCATCAGTCTCGAGGTGCCGCGCGGCCGTATCGTCACCCTGCTCGGCGCCAATGGCGCCGGCAAGACCACTGTGCTCAAGACAATCTCCGGCATTCTCGATCCGCAGAAGGGCTCGATCGAATTTCTGGGCAAGCCGATCCAGCGCATGGAGGCCGACAAGATCGTGCGGCTGGGCTTAAGCCACGTGCCTGAAGGCCGCGAGGTGTTTCCGTTCCTGTCGGTACGCGAAAACCTGATGATGGGGGCCTATCCGCGCAAGGATCGCGCCGGCGTCGCCGAGGATCTCGATCGTGTCTACGGCTATTTCCCGCGGCTGAAGGAGCGCATCAACCAGCCGGCGGGGCAGCTTTCCGGCGGCGAGCAGCAAATGCTGGCGATCGGGCGGGCGCTGATGAACCGACCGACCCTGCTGCTGCTTGACGAGCCGTCGCTTGGCCTGTCGCCGATCCTGGTGAAGGAGATCTTCACCATCATCAAGCGCGTCAACGAGGAGCAGGGTATGTCGATCCTCCTGGTCGAGCAGAACGCCAAGGTGGCGCTGGAGACCGCGCATTACGGCTACGTGCTGGAAATCGGCCGTGTCGTGATGAACGACACCTGCGAGCGGTTGATGAATTCAAAGGACATCCAGGAATTCTACCTCGGCGCCAAGGAAGAAGGCGCCCGCGGCGAACGGCGCTGGAAAAAGAAGAAGACGTGGCGCTAGAGGACTTGGCGTTGGAAGACCCAGCGTTAACCGTCGCAGTCAAAAGCGTGGCATTTAGAACGGGTTAGAGCTAGATTCAGGGCCTGCTTCAAGAAACCAAGACCGGTTGCCAAGACCGGCACCTGAGGCAGGCGACAGAGGGAGGAGAGCGCATGGCCAGACCGGCAGTGCTGACGGTCGCCGACACGATCGCGAGGAGCTTTCTGAAATCCGTGGAGACCCGCGGCGATCGGCCGGCGATCCGCGAAAAGAAGTTCGGCATCTGGCAGCCGACCAGTTGGCGCGAGTGGCTGCAGATCTCCAAGGACATCGCGTTCGGCCTTCATGCCACCGGTTTCCAGCCCGGCGACGTCGCCTCGATCATCGCCAATGCGGTGCCCGAATGGGTCTATGCCGATATGGGTATCCTCTGCGCCGGCGGCGTCTCGTCCGGCATCTACCCGACCGACTCGTCGGCGCAGGTCGAATATTTGATCAACGATTCCTCGACCAAGGTCATCTTCGCGGAAGACGAAGAGCAGCTCGACAAGATCCTGACCTGCCGTTCGCGCTGTCCGACATTGCAGAAGATTGTCGTGTTCGACATGGAAGGCCTCCACGGTTTCAGCGATCCGATGGTGCTGTCGCTGGCCGAGTTCATGGCGCTCGGGCGCAACCACGCGCAGGGCAATGAGGCGCTGTGGGATGAGATGATCGGGAGCCGCTCGGCCGGCGACCTCGCCATTCTCGTCTACACTTCGGGCACCACGGGCCCGCCCAAGGGCGCCATGCATTCCAACCGCAGCGTGACGCACCAGATGCGCCACGCCAACGACCTGTTTCCGTCGACCGATCACGAGGAGCGGCTGGTGTTCCTACCGCTCTGCCACGTCGCCGAGCGGGTCGGCGGCTATTACGTCTCGCTGGCGCTGGGATCGGTGATGAACTTCGCCGAAAGTCCGGAAACCGTGCCGGACAATCTGCGCGAGGTGCAGCCGACCGCCTTCCTCGCGGTGCCCCGGATCTGGGAAAAATTCTATTCCGGAATCACGATCGCGCTGAAGGACGCGACCACATTCCAGAACTGGATGTACCGCAACGCGCTCGCCATCGGCAACCGGATGACCGAGTACAAGCTGCAGGGCGATACGCCGCCTTTCTCGCTGCGGCTCGCCAATCGCGCCGCCTATTGGCTGGTGTTCCGCAACATCCGCCGCATGCTCGGGCTCGACCGCTGCCGCCTGGCCTTTACCGGCGCGGCGCCGATCGCACCCGATCTGATCCGCTGGTATCTCGCGCTCGGTCTCGACATGCGCGAGGTCTACGGCCAGACCGAGAACTGCGGCGTCGCGACCATCATGCCTCCCGACCGCATCAAGCTCGGTTCTGTCGGCAAAGCCGCGCCCTGGGGTGAGGTTGCGATTTCGCCGCAGGGTGAAATCCTGATCCGCGGCGATTTCCTGTTCATGGGCTATCTGAACCAGCCGGAGAAAACCGCCGAGACCATCGACGCCAAGGGTTGGCTGCACACCGGCGATGTCGGCTCGATCGACAATGAGGGCTTCGTCAGGATCACCGACCGGATGAAGGACATCATCATCACCTCGGGCGGCAAGAACATCACGCCGTCGGAGATCGAGAACCAGCTAAAATTCTCGCCCTACGTTTCGGATGCCGTGGTGATCGGCGACAAGCGACCCTATCTGACCTGCCTCATCATGATCGACCAGGAGAATGTCGAAAAATACGCGCAGGACCACGATATTCCCTTCACCAACTATGCCAGCCTGTGTCGTGCCCGGGAAATCCAGGACCTGATCCAGCGCGAGATCGAGGCGGTCAATGCCAACTTCGCGCGTGTCGAAACCATCAAGAAGTTCTACCTGATCGAGCGTCAACTTACGCCTGAGGACGAGGAGCTTACGCCGACCATGAAGCTGAAGCGCAGCTTCGTGAACAAGCGCTATGCGGCCGAGATCGAGGCCATGTATCGCGAGAAGGCGGTGGCGTAGGCGATATTTGGAACCAAGATATTTGAAAACGGCGAAGGATCGAGAAGGCCCACCCTTCGCGCAACACGGGCCAAGGAAGAGGAGACTGCAATGTCGAAATCGTTCAAGGTGCTGGGCCTTGCGGTGAGCGCCCTTGCGCTGACCCAATTGCCGGCCGCAGCCCAGACCAAGGTTACCGATCAAGGCATCTCGGCCAACGAGATCGTCATCGGCACCCATCAGGACTTGTCCGGCCCGATCAAGGTCTGGGGCGTGCCGGTTTCCAACGGCATGAAGATGGCGGCGGAAGAGATCAATGCCGCCGGCGGCATCCATGGCCGCAAGATCAAGCTGATCGTGGAAGACAGCGGCTACGATCCGAAGCGCGCCGTGCTGGCGTCGCAGAAAATGGTTGAGCGCGACAAGGTGTTCGCGATGGTCGGCCCGATGGGCTCGCCCACCGTGCTCGCCGCGCAGGACATCCTGTTCGATGCCGGCGTGCTGCAGCTCTTCCCGCTCACGGCGGCCGAATTCACCTTCAAGTTTGATCCGGCGAAGCCGCAGGAGCGGCTGAAGTTCAACAACCTGCTGCCTTACGTCGAGAGCACACGCGCGGCTGTCAAGTACATGCTGGAGACGAAGAACTTCAAGAAGCCCTGCATCATGTATCAGGACGACGAGTACGGAAAGAACGTGCTCGACGGCTTCACCCAGCAGGTCACCGCCATGAAGCTGCAGCCGGCGTCGGTCACGAGCTATAAGCGCGGCGCTTCCGACTTCAGCGCGCAGGTCGCCAAGATGAAGTCCGACGGCTGCGATATGGTCGTGCTCGGCACCGTGATCCGCGAGACCATCGGTGCGATGGGCGAGGCCAAGAAGCTCGGCTGGGACGTCACCTTCCTCGGTGCGACACCGACCAACGTGCTCGAAGTGCCGGCGCTCGGCAAGGAAGCCGTTGAAGGCCTCTACGCCGCGTCCGGCTTCGAAATCCCGTACGAGGACACGGCGAAGGGCAAGGTCAAGGACTGGCTGACCAATTACAAGAAGATGTTCGGCTCGGACGCCAACACCCAGGCGATCATCGGCTACAACGCCATGATGACGTTTGCGTTCTACGCCGAGAAGGCGGGCAAGGACCTGACCGGCCAGAAGATGATGGCCGCGCTGGAGTCCGGCGAGCAGTTCCGCGACATCTTCAACTCGCCGCCGACCAAGTTCTCCAAGACCGACCATCTCGCCAACACGATCACGCAGGTCCAGCAGATCAAGAACGGCCGCTGGGTGCTGGTCAAGGAAGGCCTGATGTTCTGAGGGGTGTTTCGCTCGGACAACACCGAGCTAAACAAAGGGCTGCGCGAGACGATCGCGCAGTCCTTGTGCTTGGCTCGAACGGCAAACGCCGTCATTGCGAGGAGCGGAGCGACGAAGCAATCCATTTCTCCGCTTGTGGCGCGATGGATTGCTTCGCGGAGCCTGTCATCGGGCGCGCATTCGCGCGACCCGTTGGCTCGCCATGACGGAAAGCGAGCACCAGCCCCGCCGCCTACCCCTCTATTGCTGAAGCACCCTCTGCAACTGGTCGCCGAGGATCGCGGGCTCCACCGGCGGCAGATAGGTGAGGCCGGCCGCTTTCGCGAGGTCGGCTACGGTGCCTGCTGCCTGCAAATCGGAGAGCGCCTTGTTGACCGCTGCGATGAGCGCCGGATCGCTGGCGAGGCCGACATAGCCCCTGTTGACGCCGATCGGATAATAGTATCCGGACGCTGTAAGCCTGGTGTCCGGATGGCTGGCGCGGTGGGCATCGAAACGGTGCAGGTCGAGCAATGTCGCGTCAAAATCGCCGCGATTGAGCGCGCCGAGCAAATCGTCCCGTCCCGGCACCAGATGCGTGATGTCGTCGATCAACCGTCCTTTTTCGAACGTCATCAGAAGCGCATCGCCCAGCGTGCCGCTTTCGATCGCAAGCCGCAGTCCGGCGAGATCGCCGATGCCGGCGATCATGCGGCCGCGCGCCTTCTCGCCGAGTACGACAGTCAGCGCCGAGTAAACATAGGGCTGGCTCGGCGCCAACACGCCGACCGGTACCCGGCGGCGGCGATCGTCGCGGGTGGCGCCCTCGAAATCCGGTAGCTTCGCCGTCTTGACGCCGGGCGCCACAAGCGAGTCCTTGGTGAAGACATAGCTCCCGACCAGCGCGCAGCGACCATCGGAGAGCAGGGCATTGGCTTCGAGGGCCGGGCTTGAGGTTTCGTCGAGCTTGCTTTCAAACCATTGGATCCTGAGCGGTCGGCCAAGGCGCTCGGCAACAGCCTGCGCAAGCGCGACGTCAAACCCGCTGTCGGCCTTCCCGCGCTGATGGATCGAAAGCGGAGGCAGGTTCTCGTCGAGACATACTTTCAGCGGATCTTCCGCCGCGCGCACGGTCGTCGCCATCGCAAGAAGCGCTGCAGCGATCGCGAGCCGGCGCTTCACTGCTTCCTCCTGCTCGATACAAAGGCCCAGATCTCCGTGATCTCCTGATCGCTCAGAATGTCCTTCCACGGCGGCATGTTGTTCTTGCCCTGCTTCACCGTGGCGACGAATCGCGCCTCGTCGTCAGGGAATGCACGCAGGTCGGGCGTGACCGTGCCCGAATTCACCATGTTCGGCCCATGGCAATGCGAGCACTTCTGCGCATAAGCGGTCTTGCCGGGACCGATCAGCGCCTGATCGATGGCAGCAGCTTGTTGCTGGGCGGTGGCCGGCATCGTCATCCACGCGATGGCTGCCACCACGACGGCGGCGAGAGACGCCGCCGTCCGCTTCGACACCTCGTACGTCATTCGTGTTCCGCGATCAGTTCTTTACCGCGAAAACCCACAGCGAACCGCCTGTCGGCACATTGGCAAGCCGCTCGTCGCCGGAGAAGATCGAGTAGACGCCGCCATAGCCGCTGGTGACGGCGATGTACTGCACGCCGTCCTGCTGCCAGGTCACCGGTTGTCCCTCGATGCCCGAGCCGGTCTGGAAGCTCCACAGCTTCTTGCCGTCATTGGCGTCGAAGGCGTCGAACTCGCCGGTCAATTGGCCGGAGAACACGAGCCCGCCGGCCGTCGACAGCACGCCCGAGAAGCGCGGTATGTCGCTTCCCACTTCCCATTTTGACTTTCCGGTCATGGGATCGATGGCCTTGAGATAGCCGCGCGGTCCGTCGGGCCATGCCCAGATGTCGGTCAAGTCCATGCCGAGATACCATTCGCCTTGCTTGAAGACGGCTGGCTCGGCCTTGTAGTTGCCGCCGAAATTGAGCGTATTGGCATAGGCAAGGCCGGTCTGCGGATTGTACGACATCGGTTCCCAGTTCTTGCCACCGAGGATCGACGGCTGAACCGTCACCTTCTTGCCTTCACGGGCTTCCTTGGAGATCTCGGTCTCGATCGGACGGCCGGTCTTCATGTCGATGCCAGAGGCCCAGTTCACCTTCACATAGGGATTGGCTGCGAGCAGTTTCCCGTTCGTCCGGTCAAGGACATAGAAGAAGCCGTTGCGGTTGGCGTCCATCAGGACCTTGGTGGGCTTGCCTTCGATGGTCACGTCGGCAAGCACCATCTCGGCGACCGCGTCATAGTCGAACGGATTGTTCGGCGAGAACTGATAGTGCCATTTGATCTTGCCGGTCTTCGGCTCGAGCGCCAGGACCGCGCAGGTGTAGAGATTGTCGCCGGGACGCACCGCCGCATTGAACGGTCCCGGGTTGCCGACGCCCCAATACACCGTGTTCAGCTCCGGGTCATAGGAGCCGGTGATCCAGGTCGATCCGCCGCCGAGCTTCCAGGTATCGCCTTTCCAGGTATCACCGCCCGGCTCATCGGGGCTGGGTATGGTGTGGGTTCGCCACAGCCGCTTGCCCGTCTCCGGATCATAGCCCTCAATAAATCCGCGCGTGCCGAACTCCGCGCCGGAAATGCCGGTGATGACCACGCCGTCGGCGACGAGCGGCGCCACGGTCATCGAATAGCCTTCCTTGAAGTCGGCCGCTTTCTGACGCCACAGCTCCTTGCCGGTCTTCATGTCGAGCGCAATCACATGGGCGTCGAGCGTGGTGCGGAACAGCTTGCCGTTATGAATGGCAGCGCCGCGGTTGATGATGCCGCAACAGACGATGCGCGGCGTCTCTGCCGGATACTCGACCTTGGTCTTCCAGATCTGCTTGCCGGTCTTTGCGTCAACCGCCATCGTCGCATTGTGGCTGGTGACGTAGATGACACCTTGGTATACCAGCGGCTGCGACTGCGCGCTTCGATCATCCGCGAAGCTGTAGTTCCACACCGGCACCAGGTTCTTTACATTGTCCTTGTTGATCTGCGTAAGCGGACTGAACCGCTGCAGATTGTACCCCATGCCGTAATTGAGAACGTTGGCCGTATCGGTCGCTCCCTTGACCAACTGCTCGGTCGT
Source organism: Bradyrhizobium archetypum (assembly GCF_013114835.1). Taxonomy (GTDB): domain Bacteria; phylum Pseudomonadota; class Alphaproteobacteria; order Rhizobiales; family Xanthobacteraceae; genus Bradyrhizobium; species Bradyrhizobium archetypum. The sequence continues at coordinate 375,026 of NZ_JAAVLW010000003.1, forward strand.
CTGAGCGCTTGCGCCGAGCGGCACAAGAACGACAAGGCTTGCGGCAAACGCAATGCTCTTCATGCGATCCCTCCCAATGAACTTTCTGCGCGCCTATTTGCTGGCGCTGTGGGATCAACAATCTTCCCGAAACGGGAAAGCGTCAACACGAAAGTCGAAGATGGAGCGCGAGCGCTTGCCGCGAAGCGAAAGCAAGAAACTTGTCGCGTGATGTTTTCGGAATGCGATGAGCATCGCGGCTGCCCCGCGCCATTGATCACGAGGCAAGCAAGATCCGCAAGAAAAGCAGATCGTTGTCGACTGACGTCGCGCAACATTTGCGCGCCGTCAATTGTCAGTCGGCGGATCCGAACGATTGGTCCGCGAAGCCAGCTGGAGAAATCGTGGCGAGCGAGGCCGCAGGTTTCCGGCCCGAAGCGTCGACAAGCATGGAGGAGTCGGCATAGCGCATCACGCCGTGCTCGCCGATCACGAATGTCGGCCGGAAGTTTCTGATGTCGGCATCTGCAACCATCGCCATGCGGCGGTTGTCGAGCATGAGCCATCGGCCGTCGAGCCGTGCAGCGGCGACCGCGTGATCCTCGCCGTGGATGGTGTCGCGTAAGACCACGATCCTGAGATCGTCGGACGCGATGCCGGCACGACGCAATGCGACGAACTTCGCGATCGCATAATCTTCGCAGTCACCGCCACCACGGGCGAGCGTTGCGAGCGGCGACGTCCAGACGTCGATCTGGCCGTGTTGGGCGAGGTCGCTCATCGGCTGGATCGCGAGATTGATGGCGCGATTGATTTCGCCGAGGCGGGCGCGGCCTTCGCGCCAATGCGCGGCGTCGACGATGTCGAGAAATTTCAGCGCGGCGGCAGACACGCAGCCGTCGCGGTCGCCTTCGCAAAGCGCAAGCTGCACCATTTCATCATCGAGCCGGCGCTGCACGCCGAGCCATTTGTCGTGCAGTCCGCCGCTGGAGATGGAAGATGCGAGGAGTCCGAATGGCTCGGCCGATCGCTGGATCAGTTCCACCGGCGCGGATGGCTCAGGCGTCTCCGCGCGCAGGTCGGTTGACCCGAACCAGGCCAAGCCGCACGCGACGATGCCCGCACGCCATGCATGTGCATAGACTGACAACCCCATCTGACACCCCTTGTCCGGGCATCGGCGGGCCTGTTCTGCCTGCTCGTGACCGGATCATTTCAGAACGGTCAGGATGGGCAACGGCGCTTTTGATCCGTTTAAAAAGAGGGGAAGCGGGTCGGCAGTTTGCGAAAGAGCGTGAACGCGGCCTTGCCGGTTTGCAGCGGATTTTATCGATCGACTAGAATCGACGTTCGTGAAGGCCGCTCGGCTATCCCAGCTGCGGGATACAGTGCGGAAGTTTACGGTTGCGAAAGGGTCACAGGTCACCCGAATTAACCTTGTCAGAGGAATCGCTCGGTGGGCGATACAACGTGTCCCGGATGCCCTGAAGGGGTAACGGCTGCCAATCGATTCGGCGAAGTGGTCGGTCTTCAAGCGCTGTTGCTTCCTTCAGGAACTGGCGCTCGCTGCGCTGCGGCAGAGATAAAGCATTATGATTGCTTATCTTTATGCCTTGGGAAGGTTGTGCCTATTTTTCGATCGGTCCGCGGCGGATCCCGCCTTTCCCTCGCCACACTCTCGCCGGACTATTTTCCGGACCTTTTCGGTCCTACCGCAGACATACCCCATATTGGGGGTGTTCGCGGCAGGCGTGCTTTTGTGTTCCTTACCTGCATGGTATGAAACTGGTGCAGGGAAATTTCATAGTTCTTAACCATTTAGCCATGGGGCCCAAGTGAATTACGCCGGCAAATTCGGATCGGGTGAACTCGACCCTTTTTCCGGCAAGGATTTTGATCTCGGGCTGCCGTCACAGCACGGCCATCTTTCCTCGTCGGGCAAGTTCCATATCGACAAGGTTTCGACACACGCGCCGTCCGACGCCATAACTATTTCTGATGCGCACCTGCTCTTCTCCGGCGACTTCAAGCGGTCGGGCGTTGATCTGATCCTCACCCATGGCGACCGCGAGGTCGTGCTGCACGATTATTTCAAGGGAGAGAAACGCGCGGCACTGGCCTCGCCCGATGGCGCGCACCTCACCGGCGACATCGTCAGCGCGCTGAGCGGGCACACCCAGTTTGCGCAGGCCGACGGCAGCGCGAGTGCCGCGCCAGCCGTCATCGGCCATGTCACCAAGCTGACAGGAAATGCGACCGCAATCCGCAACGGCGTCTCGATCATCCTGAATCAGGGCGACACCGTCCATAAGGGTGACGTGGTTCAGTCCGGCTCCGACTCGATGCTCGGCATCACCTTCATCGACGGCACCGTATTCGGTCTCGCATCGAACGCCAGGATGGTGTTGAACGAAATGGTTTACGACCCCAACGGGTCGGACAACAAATCGCTGCTCAGCCTGGTGCAGGGCACGATCTCCTTCGTCGCCGGCGCTACCGCCAAGAAAGGCGACATGAAGGTCGACACGCCGGTCGCGACTATGGGCATCCGCGGTACCGCGGTGCTGGTCGAGATCGACTTCGAGGTCCCCGGCCAAGGTGCCGCCCCGCCGGCGAAATTCCAGGTGCTGGTCGAACCCGATGGCACCACCGGCTCTTACATTCTGTTCGACAAGACCACGCTGACGCCGATCGCGACCGTTAACCGGGCCGGCACGCAGACGGTCATCAACGGCCAGGGCGCGGTCAGTTTCCAGTCATCCGTGCAATTGTCGCCCGATGCGCAGAAGATCATCAGCGACGTGTTTTCGCTCAAGTTCAGCGACCTGAACAACCCGAACACCAAGCTCACGACCAATTTCACCGACTCGATCGTTCCGGAAACCTTATTCGTCAAGCTGGCCAGCAACGATGTTGTCCCGGTCACGCTTCAATCCGTCAATATCCCGGATAAGGCTGCCTCCGGGCCCGCTCCGGTCCCGACCGAGAGGCTTGTGCATATTCCGGGGCCGCCGCAGGCCGCCGCGTTCGGCGGCGCCGCTACCGAACGGGCCGATGTCACCGGCAACGCCGCTGTCAACGGCACGTCCGGCATTGTCAACTATTTCGACATCAATGTCGGCGACACCCCGAGCGTCAGTACGCAGTTTTCCTCCTTCATTTATCAGAACGCACAGGGTGCCGACGTCACCGCGACGCTGACTGCGCAGCAACAGGCGGCGGTCACGGCCGTCGAAGTCCCGCTGGTCGTGGTGCAAGACGCCAACGGCAGGAATTTCGGCACGGCGACCTGGACCTACAACATCGCAGATGGCGCGTTCGACTTCCTGGCCGCCGGTGAGACGTTGAAGCTGACCTACATGGCGCGGGTCGACAACAACTACGCGCCGAACAACGAAACGACGTTCGTGCCGTTTACGATCACCATCACCGGCACCAATGATAAGCCGACGATCTCGGCGACCGGCGGCGAGATTACGGAGCGGATTGGTACCGGCAATACGGCGGTCGACACCGTATCCGGCACGATCACATTCGGCGACGTCGACCTGACCGACCGTCCCGTCGTCAGCGCGGCGATCTCCGCGACCGATCCGTTCCGCTACTATGACGCGGAGGGCAACGATGTCACCGCGGCGCTGACACCGCAACAGTTGGCGGCGGTCCTGGCCGTCGAGGTGCCGCTGAGCGTGGTGCAGGCGGCCGGAAACACCAACAACGGTTCGGCGACCTGGACCTACAGGATCGAAGACAGCAAGTTCGATTTCATCGCCAAGGGCGAGACGCTGGTGCTCAACTACGTCGCCCAGGTCGACGACGGCCATGGCGGCGTCGTCTCCATCCCGATCACGGTCTCGATCCAGGGCGCCGACGTCGTCGTCATCGGCACCAACGACGTGCCGACCATCGAGGTGACGAGTGCTGCGTTCCCCGAGTTGGTGAATCCCGAGCAGCCCAATCCGACCAGATCCACGGCGCTTCATTCGGTATCGGGCACGATCAGCTTCACCGATGTCGACCTGACCGACCGCCCCGTGGCGAGCGCGGCGTTCACGTCCTTCACTTACCGGAACGCCGGCCTTACCGACATCACCTCATCGCTCACCGCAGCCCAACTCGATGCGATCGCGGCGGTCGACGTGCCGCTGACAGTGGTGCAGGCGAACGGCAATACCAATAACGGTTCGGCAAGCTGGAGCTACAGCGCAGCCGACGGCGCTTTCGATTTCCTTGCCGATGGCGAAATCCTGACGCTGACCTATACCGCCACCGTCGATGACGGGCATGGCGGCGTGGTGACCAAGCCGCTTACCGTCACGGTCACCGGCAGCAACGATACGCCCGAGATCACCAGCGATGCGCAGGCCGCGACGATTGCTGAACGGGCCGACAGCTACAATTCGGCGACGCTGGATACCGCCAGCGGCGCGATCACGTTCACCGACGCCGATCTGACCGACACGCATGCGGTCAAGATCGCGAGCGTCAGCGCTTCCGGCGTGATGACAGCCCTCGCCGACGGTACGGTCCAGCTCAGCTGGCTGTCGCTGGGCCCGCTGAGCGATTCGACCGGCGGCATCAAGGGTTTGCAGAGCTGGTCGTTCTCGGCGCCGGACAGCTATTTCGATTATCTCGCCGTTGGCGAGACGGTCACGCTGACCTACACGGTGGAGCTCGACGACCATCATGGCGGGGTCACCTGGCAGGACGTCGTCGTCACCATCAGCGGCAGCAACGATGCACCCGAAATAGCTGATATCGCGCAGCGGGACCTCACGGAGCCGACCGATACCACGGCGCTGACGACGACGATCCCCGTCACGTTCGCCGATCGCGACCTGTCCGACGTCGGCCACACCGCAGCGATTACCGGCGTGGTGGCTTCCGGCGCGACCGCGGGCCTTTCGCTCAACGCGACAGCGCTGATCGCACTGCTCACGCCGGGCACGGTGACCAAGGCTGCCGGTACGTCCTCCGGATCCGTTGATCTGTCATTCTCGGCCGCCTCGACCGCATTCGATTATCTGTCGAAGGGCGAGGTCCTGACGCTGACCTATACTGTCGCGATCGACGATGGCGACGGCGGCGTGACGCCGAAGACTTTTGTCGTCACCGTCACTGGAACCGACGACGCACCTGTTATTGCCGAGATTGCGCAGCAAGACCTGACCGAGCAGACCAATACGTCGGCGCTGACGGCCACAATTCCGGTGACGTTCACCGACGTTGACCTGACCGATGTCGGACATGCCGCAGTCATCACCGGTGTCGTGGCATCCGGCACGACGACAGGTTTGGCGCTCGGTGAAGCCGCACTGAAGGCACTGGTGACGCCTGGCGAGGTGACCAAGAATGCCGGCTCCTCGGCCGGCTCGGTCAACCTGTCATTCTCGGCGGCCTCGACCGCGTTCGATTATCTGGCGAAGGGCGAGGTCCTGACTCTGACCTATGCGGTCGCGATCGACGACGGCGATGGCGGCCTGACGCCGAAGACTTTTGTCATCACCGTCACCGGAACCGACGACGCGCCTGTCATTGGCGACATTGCGCAGCAAGACCTGACCGAGCAGACCGATACGTCGGCGCTGACGGCGACGATCCCCGTGACCTTCACCGACGTTGACCTGACCGATGTCGGCCATGCCGCAGTCATCACCGGCGTGGTGGCATCCGGCACGACGACAGGCTTGGCGCTCGGTGAAGCCGCACTGAAGGCACTGGTGACGCCTGGCGAGGTGACCAAGAATGCCGGCTCCTCGGCCGGCTCGGTCAACCTGTCATTCTCGGCGGCCTCGACCGCATTCGATTATCTGGCGAAGGGCGAGGTCCTGACGCTGACCTATACGGTCGCGATCGACGATGGCGATGGCGGGATCACGTCGAAGACGTTTGTCGTGAACATCACCGGCACCAATGATTATCCCGTCGTCGCAACAGAGGACGTGACTGCCGCCGTGACGGAGCAGGGCGTGCCCACGGGTGATCTGACTGATAGCGGCACGATTGCGCTGGCGGATGTGGATCTCACGGATGCCCATGAAATCGGATCAACGATTACGGCGTCAAGCGGAGCGCTGGGCGCTTTGTCGGCATCGGTATATCCGGACACCGTTAACGGTACGGGTGGCATCATCAACTGGACCTACAGCGTTCCGGATTCGGCCGTCGAGTACCTCGCAAAGGGCGCGACAAAGGTCGAGCACTTCACGATCACGCTGGACGACGGTCGCGGAGGTACGGTCAGCCGCACGATCGATGTCACCATCACCGGCACCAACGATGCTCCCGTGCTGGTCGCCTCTCAGCCGTCCCTGACGCCGGTCGCGGAGGACGCTACAACGATTGCCGGTCAGACCGTTGCCTCGTTCCTCGGGACCAGCATTACCGATGTCGATGATGGCGCGGTGCAGGGCATCGCGATCACCGCCACGACCGGCGCGCATGGCCACTGGGAATATTCCACCGACGGGACCACCTTCTTCGCTTTCCCGGCAGTGTCGACGACATCCGCCTTGCTGCTGGCTGCTACCGACAAAGTCAGATTCGTCCCCGATGGAGAGGGCGGCGAAACAGCTACGATCACCTATCTGGCGTGGGACCAAACGACGGGAACCAGCGGCAAGACTGCCGATGCATCATCGGCAGGTGGTTCGGCGGCTTTCTCCGTGACGTCCGATACCGCCACCGTCACGATAACGTCGGTCAACGATGCGCCAATCGTGCAGTCCGGCGTATCCACAAAGGTGGCGCAGCTCGCGAACAAGAACGGTGTTGCCGTCTTCGACGGCCAGTTCTTCTTTGGCAATGACAAGCTCACCGTCACCGATCCCGACGGCGCCCTGCATGGTATCGCCATCACCGGCGTCGACAATGGTGGCGCAGGAGGAAGCTGGCAGTATCATCTCCCCGGCGGCGGGGATTGGATCGCGATCAAGTTGGCTCCCGGCGACGCGTTATTGTTGTCCGCCGACGCCAAGGTGCGCTTCAGCGGTTCCGGCAGCGGCGATACCGAGCATCTGACCTTCAAGGCCTGGGACGGCACCGATGGCTCGACCTCTGGTTCGATCATCACGATGCCGTCAGCGACAGGCGGTACAACCGCATTCAGCAGCGGAGTCTACAGCGTTGGCGCCAAGAACGACGCGTCGGTCATCAATACCAGCCAGTTCACGGTGGTCGAAGATCGGGCCAACAGGACGTTCGCGACCTCGGGCAATGACGTGATCTTCTCGACCGCGCACGACGACGTCCTGAAGGGCGGGGCAGGCGCAGACCAATTCGTGTTCGCCGAACACATGGGCAACGACACGATCACCGACTTCCAACCGGGGCAGGACAAGATCGACCTTCTCGCCCACGTCCCATTTACGCCCGGCGATTCCGGTTCCTTCGCTTTGTGGCTCAACAGCGGTGCGGTCGAGCAGGTAGGCTCGGATACCCTGATTCAGTTCGATGCAGGCAACAGCATCCAGTTGTCGAACCTTGCCAAGGCGAACCTGCAGATGAGCGACTTCATCCTCCACCCCGGCGGGCATATCTGATCCCGCCCGTGGTCCCGGTGCGGCTCCGCGAGGCTCCACGCGTGCCTGACCCACCGATGCGTGCTATCCAAAGCGCATGAAGCTCCGGGCCCTACCGAGGTGGTTCAAGCGGCGCATCGGCTATGCCCGGCTGCTGTGCCTTGCGCTACTGATCGGGTTTGCCGCGCTTCGCGTCGCCGATCCAGCGCCGGTGGAGGAAATCCGCGTCCGGACCTTCGATTTTTTCCAGCGCATCGATCCGCGCCAGAAGACCGCGCGGCCGGTCACCATCGTCGATATCGACGAAAAGAGCATGGAGAAGCTCGGGCAGTGGCCGTGGCCGCGGACGCGGCTTGCAGATCTCATCACCGAACTGACGAGGTTAGGCGCCGTCGTGATCGCGTTCGACGCGGTGTTCCCGGAGCCAGACCGCCTCAATCCCGCCTTGGCGGCGGACACCTTCCGTAATCTCGACGAGGAAACCCGCGCCAAGCTGCGCACCTTGCCGAGCAACGACCAGATCTTCGCCGACGCTATCCGCAAGTCGCGCGTCGTGCTCGGCGAATCCGGCCTGCCGGAGGAAATCGCAGCCCTCGACAAGACGTTGCCAGTCACGGGGCTCGCGATGCTCGGCGAAGAGCCGCAACGCTTCATGTTCGATTTTCCGGGCCTGTTGCGCAACGTGCCGGTGCTGGAGCACGCCGCCGCCGGACGCGGCCTGTTCACCATCAAGCCCGAACGCGACGGCATCGTGCGGCGGGTGCCGATGATCATGCAGGCGCAGGGCCAGACCATGCCCTCATTGACGTTCGAGATGCTAAGGGTCGCCAGCGGCTCGGGGACCATCCTGATAAAGGCTGAAAGGGCCGGCATTACCAGTATCGGCGTCAAGGGCTTCCAGATTCCGACCGACCATAACGGCCAACTCTGGCTTCACTATGCTCGTAACGATGCCTCAATCTACGTTCCGGCGATCAACGTGCTGGAAAAGAACGTCGCGCCCGACATGATCGCCGGCAAGCTGGTGCTGATCGGCACCTCGGCGGTCGGCATCAACGACATAAAGACCACGCCGGTTGCGCCCGCCATGCCTGGCGTGGAGATCCACGCCCAAGTGCTTGAGAGTGCACTGACCGGTGCGCTGATCTCGCAGCCGATCTACGGCATCGTCATCGAATTCGCCACCGCGCTCTTGGTAGGACTTCTGGTGATTGCGTTCGCACCTCTGTTCGGTCCGGTCTCACTGGTCATTGTCGGCAGCGTGTTTGCATCCGTGCTGGTCGGAACATCGGCGTATTTCTACGTCCAGCACCGCCTGCTGATCGATTTCACCTATCCCTTGATGTCGACCACGGCGATTTATCTGACGCTGATCTTCTCTGCCTTCGTGCGCGAGCAGGCGCAGCGCCGGCAGATCCGTTCCGCCTTCGGCCAGTACCTGTCGCCGGCACTGGTCGAGCAGCTCGCGCAGTCGCCGGAAAAGCTCGTGCTCGGCGGCGAGGAGCGCGAGATGACCATCATGTTCTCCGACATGCGCGGCTTCACCTCGATCTCGGAAACCTACAAGAGTGATCCGCAGGGGCTCACGGCGCTGATGAACCGCTTTCTGACGCCGCTTACCAACGCCATCCTCGACCGCAAGGGCACCATCGACAAATATATGGGCGACGCCATCATGGCGTTCTGGAACGCGCCGCTCGACGACGAGGACCACGAGATCAACGCCTGCGAGGCTGCGCTCGACATGCTGGATCGCGTCGACGAGCTCAATCGGGCGCGCGAGCAGGAGGCAAAGGAAGAGGGACGTCCGTTCATTCCGCTCAACATCGGCGTTGGTCTCAATACCGGCATTTGCGTGGTCGGCAACATGGGCTCCGACCAGCGTTTCGACTATTCCGTGTTCGGCGACAGCGTCAATTTGGCCTCGCGCCTCGAAGGGCAGTCCAAGGAATACGGCTTTCCGATCATCGTCGGCTCCACGACCGCGCTTGCGGTCAAGGACCGGTTCGCGATTCTCGAACTCGACTTCATCATGGTGAAGGGCAAGAAGGAGCCGGAGGTGATCTACGCCATCGCCGGCCGCGAGAACGTCGCGCAGTCCGGCCGCTTTCAGCGCCTGCGCAATCTGACGATCGAGATGCTCGCCTGCTATCGCAATCGCGACTGGGAAGGCGCGCTGGCCGCGATCGAGCGCGGCCGCAAGACCGACGAGGCAAATGCGCTGGAGCTGCTCTACAATTTGTATGAGGCGCGCATCCGCGGCTATATCGAGAACCCGCCGCCGGAAGACTGGAGCGGCGCATTTGCGCTGCTGACGAAGTGACGCGGGCTCGTCATGCGCGGGCTTGACCCGCGCATCCATCACTTCAAAAGAATCTTGCGAAGGAGATGGATTGCCGGGTCAAGCCCGGCAATGACAGAATCGTAGTGTGGGCAAAGCGAAGCGTGCCCGCGTACTGATGGTGGGCACGGCGCTGCACGCCTTTTGCCCTCCCTACAATTCCTACTCCAATCCAATCTGCGTCAAATCCTGGAACCAGTGTTGCGCCTGCACGAACTTTTTCACTTTGGGCGACAGCGCGTGCGGGTTGGTGTCGTGCACCACCCACACCAGCGTGGCGTCGTCGACGATCGCGGCGTGCGCCTGCGCCAATAGTTCATCCTGTTTGGCGACGTCGAAGGTCTGCTTGGCCTCTTCGATCAGCGCATCCACCTTTGGATTCTTATAGCCGCCCCAGTTGACACCGACCGGCGCGATTTGGCCGGAGTGGAAGAAGCGCACAATGGCGTAGAGCGGATCTGACGTGACGTAGGCGATGTTGTTGGAGGTGATGTTCGCGTTCATCTCGTCGGCCGCGCCCTTGCGCCACGCCGTATATAATGTTTCGAGTTCGACCACCTTGAAATCGATCTCGATGCCGATTTCCTTGAAGCTCTGCTGCAGGAATTCGTTCATCGGCAGCGACAGCATCTGCCCGGTGCCGCCCTGCGCGATGATAAAGGTCGTCTTCAGCGGCTTCTCCTTGGAGTAGCCGGCTTCCTGAACGAGCTTCTTCGCCGCTGCGACATCATACTTCAGTTCGAACGAGGGTTTGCCGAACCACGGGCTCGACGGGTCGACCTGGCCCTTGGCGGGCTTTGCGAGGCCGTTCATCAGGCCGACCACGGCATCGCGGTCGATCGCAAGGTTCAGCGCCTTGCGCAGGCGGATGTCGGTCCAGGGCGAGCCGGGCAGCACGCTCAGATGATAGTTCCAGACATGCGGCGTGACGTTGTCGACGATCTTCATGCCGGCGGATTTGAGCTGCGGCACCGCATCCGGTGCCGGCGTCTCGATCAAATCGACCTGTCCGGCCAATAGCGCATTGGTGCGCGTCAGCGCTTCCGGCATCGGCATCAGCACGATCTTGTCGGCCTTGGGAAGCCGCTTCTTGTCCCAGTAATCGGCGTTCTTGGTGAGCTCGGCGAGTTCGCGCGGCACGAGCTTTGTGAGTTTGAACGGCCCGGTCCCGGAGGGCTGGCTCGCGAATTTGTCCCAATCCTTGCCGAGCTTCTCATATTGTGTGGGGCTGGAGACCAGGAACCAGAGCATCTGGTACGGGAAGAATGAATCGACGGTCTTGGTGGTGATCTCGATCGTATTGTCGTCGATCTTGGCATAGCTCGCCACCGAGGGCAGGCGCGTCTTGACCTGCGCGCTTTGCCGCTTGTCGAACTGCGGTGCCTTGTCGTTGAGCACCTTGTCGAGATTCCAGATCACGGCATCGGCATTGAAGTCGCTGCCGTCGTGAAACTTGACGCCCTTTCGCAAGGTAAAGCGCCATTTCTTCTTGTCTGAAACGTCGACCTTCCATTCGGTCGCAAGTCCCGGCACCAGCTTGCCCGGCCGGTCGGAGACGTCCATCTCCCAGGCGACCAATGGATCGTAGATCGTGTAGGCGGAGAACTGATAGGCGCCGGCGCCGCGGTCGGGCTGGCCGGTGGTCAGCGGAATGTCCGCCATCGATATGCCGTAGCGCACAACGGTCTCCGCTTGCGCCGAAATTGTGGGCAGGCCAGGAGAAAATCCGAGGGTGAATGCTGTGGCAGCAAGAAGCATCGAATTTCGGATGCGCATGAATTAAGCTCCATCGGGCGGGGTTGGAGCTGAAAAATGCAAGCTTGGTGCCAGATGGAGCAGAGAACCTGCGCTTGCATGCGCACTCACCGTGAGTTGTGCGGCTATTGGCCCCTGGCGAAGCGCCTTCCTTGGCACAGGCGTTGCATGCCTCTGCATAAGAATTAGTCACTCTAGTCGAGAAGGAATTGCTGCATATGCGTAACCAGAAATCGAGGAAGACGGCCACCGCGTGGCTGCTGGCGACGGCGCTGGTGGTCGGTCTGCCGCAACTCGCAACCGCCGAAACGGTGCTGCGGATCGGCATGACGGCCGCCGACATTCCGCGCACGCTCGGCCAGCCCGATCAGGGTTTTGAGGGCAACCGCTTTACCGGGCTGACCATGTATGACGGGCTGACGATGTGGGACCTGTCGTCGGCCGAGAAGGCGAGCGTGATGATTCCCGGGCTCGCGACCGAATGGAAGGTCGACGAGGCCGACAAGAAAAAGTGGACCTTCAAGCTGCGCCCCGGCGTCAAGTTTCACGACGGCAGCGACTTCAATGCCGACGCCGTGGTCTGGAATGTCGAGAAGGTGTTGAAGCAGGATGCGCCGCATTTCGACCCCAGCCAGGTCGGCGTCACCGCCTCGCGCATGCCGACATTGGCTTCCGCCCGCAAGATCGACGACATGACGGTTGAATTGACCACCAAGGAGCCGGACAGCTTCTTGCCGATTAACCTGACCAATCTGTTCATGGCGAGCCCCGCCAAGTGGCAGAAGCATTATGACGCCGCCGAAGGCGCCGATGCCAAGGCGAAATCGCAGGCCGCCTGGGCGGCGTTCGCCAAGGACGCCTCGGGCACCGGTCCCTGGAAGATGTCGAAATTTACCCCGCGCGAGCGGCTCGAACTGGTCAAGAACGAAGGCTATTGGGACAAGGGCCGCGTCCCCAAGATCGATCGCATGGTGCTGCTGCCGATGCCGGAGGCCAATGCCCGCACCGCGGCGCTGCTGTCCGGCCAGGTCGATTGGGTCGAGGCGCCGGCACCTGATGCCGTCAAGGAAATCAAGGCGCGCGGCTTCCAGCTCCAGGCCAACGAATCGCCGCATGTCTGGCCGTGGCAGTTCTCGCGCATCGAAGGCTCGCCCTGGAACGACATCCGTGTCCGCAAGGCCGCCAACCTCTGCATCGATCGCGAAGGCCTGAAAGAGGGCCTGCTCGCCGGCCTGATGGTGCCGGCTACCGGCACCTTCGAGCCCGGCCATCCCTGGCGCGGAAAGCCGACGTTCGAGATCAAGTATGACCTCAAGGCCGCGCAGAAGCTGATGCAGGAGGCAGGCTACGGCCCGAACAAGAAGCTGACGGTGAAGACGCAGACTTCGGCCTCGGGCTCAGGCCAGATGCAGCCTTTGCCGATGAACGAATACCTGCAGCAGGCGCTGGCCGAATGCTACTTCGACGTTCAGCTCGACGTTATCGAGTGGAACACGCTGTTCACCAACTGGCGCCGCGGCGCCAAGGACCCGACCGCCAACGGCGCCAATGCCACCAACGTCACCTATGCGGCGATGGACCCGTTCTTCGCGCTGGTGCGCTTCCTGCAGTCATCGATGGCCCCTCCGGTCTCGAACAATTGGGGCTATATCAACAACCCCAAGTTCGACGAGCTGGTGACCAAGGCGCGCCAGACCTTCGACCCCGCGGCGCGTGACGCAGCGCTCGCCGAACTGCACGCGGCCTCGGTGGACGATGCGGCGTTCCTCTACGTCGCCCACGACGTCTCGCCGCGCGCGATGAGCCCGAAGGTGAAGGGCTTCGTGCAGCCGAAGAGCTGGTTCGTCGACTTCTCGCCGGTGTCGATGGCGCCGTAGGAGAGTACTACCTCAGCCGTCATGCCCGGGCTTGACCCGGGCATTCACGCCTTTCCTGCTGTGGCCAAGACGTGGATGGCCGGGACAAGCCCGGCCATGACGACATATAGTTTGCGTCACCAAGCCACCTTCTCCCACAAGGGGAGAAGGGAAGAAGAGAGTCGCTCGTGCTTGTCTATGTTACCCGGCGTATCATCTACGTCATTCCGATCGTGATCAGCGTCGCGCTGGTGTGTTTCCTGCTCGTGCACATCACGCCCGGCGATCCCCTGGTCGCGGTGCTGCCGGCGGATGCGTCGCAGGAACTCGCCGCGCAAATGCGCTCCGCTTACGGCTTCGATCGGCCGCTGCCGGTCCAGTTCGGGCTCTGGCTGTGGCGCGCCATCCATGGCGATCTCGGCAGCTCGATCGCGACCGGCCGCCCGGTGCTGTCGGAAGTTTTGCGCGCGGTCGGCAATACGGTGACGCTGGCGATCGCCGCTGCGCTGATCGGCTTCACGCTCGGACTGTTGTTCGGCCTGATCGCCGGCTATTTCCGCGACACCTGGGTCGACAAGGTCGCGACCTCGTTCGCGATCGCCGGCGTCTCGGTGCCGCATTACTGGCTCGGCATGGTGATGGTCATCATCTTCTCGGTGCAGCTCAACTGGCTGCCCGCGGTCGGCGCCGGTCCCGGCGGTTCTGGCGCGTGGGGCTGGGATTGGGAGCACATGAAATATCTGATCCTGCCGGCGATCACGACCTCGGTCATTCCGATGGGCATCATCACCCGCACGGTGCGGGCGCTGACCGGCGACATCCTTTCGCAGGATTTCGTCGAGGCGCTGCGCGCCAAGGGCCTGCGCGAATGGGACGTGTTCAGGCACGTCATCAAGAACGCGGCGCCGACGGCGCTTGCGGTGATGGGCCTGCAGCTCGGTTACATGCTCGGCGGCTCGATCCTGATCGAGACCGTGTTCTCCTGGCCAGGCTCGGGGCTCCTGCTCAATTCCGCGATCTTCCAGCGCGACCTGCCGCTCTTGCAGGGGACTATCCTGGTGCTGGCGCTGTTCTTCGTCACCCTCAATCTGTTGGTCGATATCGCGCAGGCCGCGATCGATCCGCGCATCAAGCGGGGCTGATCATGGCCGTGATGTCGGACACCGCGCTGCAGGCCGCCCCCATCACCAAGGCGCGCGGCTATTGGGCTACCGTTGGCCGCCGTATCGTGCGCGACAAGGTAAGCATGGTCTGCGCCTTCATTCTGGTGCTGATCTTCGCCTCCGCGCTACTGGCGCCGTGGCTCGGCCTAGCCGATCCCTATCAGGGCTCGATGATCCGCCGGCTTCGCCACATCGGCACGCCGAACTATCCGCTCGGCACCGATGAGCTCGGCCGCGACATGCTGGCGCGGCTGATCTATGGCGGCCGGCTGTCGCTGATCATTGGTATTTTGCCGGTGATCTTCGCCTTCGTGATCGGCACCTCGCTTGGCCTTGTCGCCGGCTATGTCGGCGGCCGGCTCAACACCGCGATCATGCGCACGGTCGACGTGTTCTATGCCTTCCCGTCGGTGCTGCTCGCGATCGCGATTTCCGGTGCGCTCGGCGCGGGTATCGTCAACTCCATCGTCTCGCTGACCATCGTGTTCGTGCCGCAGATCACCCGCGTTGCCGAAAGCGTCACCACCGGCGTGCGCAACATGGATTTCGTCGAGGCTGCGCGCGCTTCCGGCGCCGGCCCCTTCACCATCATGCGCGTGCACATGCTCGGCAATGTGTTGGGGCCGATCTTCGTTTACGCCACCGGATTGATTTCGGTGTCGATGATCCTCGCCGCCGGCCTGTCGTTCCTGGGTCTGGGGACCAAGCCGCCGGAGCCGGAATGGGGGCTGATGCTCAACACGCTGCGGACGGCGATCTATATCAATCCATGGGTGGCGGCATTGCCGGGCGTGATGATCTTTGCGGTGTCGATCTGCTTCAATCTGCTCAGCGATGGCATGCGCAGCGCCATGGATATCAGGAACTGAGCCATGAGTGAGACGAACCCGTTGGTCGATCATTTGGAGCAGGTCGAAGACGTCGGCGGGGCGGCGCAGCCGCTGCTGCAGGTCGTCGGCCTGACCAAACATTTCCCGGTGCGCGGCGACCTGTTCAGCCCGCGCAAAACCGTGCGCGCGGTCGATAATGTGTCCTTTTCCATCGCCAAGGGCGAAACCGTTGGCATCGTCGGCGAATCCGGCTGCGGCAAGTCGACCACCGCGCGGCTTCTGATGCACCTGATGAAGCGCGATGCCGGCGACATCGTCTATGACGGCATGCAGGTCGGCCCTGCGCTGTCGTTGCGCGCGCTGCGCCGCGGCATGCAGATGGTGTTTCAGGACAGCTATGCCTCGCTCAACCCGCGGCTTACCATCGAGGAGTCGGTCGCGTTCGGCCCGAAGGTGCATGGCATGGCGGACGCTGCTGCGCGCAAGTTGGCGCGCGAGCTGCTCGGCAAAGTGGGCTTGCGGCCCGAAACCTTCGCCAACCGCTATCCGCACGAGATCTCCGGCGGCCAGCGCCAGCGCGTCAACATTGCGCGGGCGCTCGCGCTGTCGCCGCGGCTCGTGATCCTCGACGAGGCCGTGTCGGCGCTGGATAAATCGGTCGAAGCGCAGGTGCTCAACCTGCTGGCCGACCTGAAGCGCGAATTCGGCCTGACCTATCTCTTCATCAGCCACGATCTCAACGTGGTGCGTTACATCTCGGACCGCGTGCTGGTGATGTATCTCGGCGAGGTGGTCGAACTCGGTCCGGTCGACAAGGTCTGGGATCAGCCTTCGCATCCCTATACGCAGGCGCTATTGGCCGCGATGCCATCGTCCGACCCCGACAACCGCACCGAAACGCCGCCGATTTCGGGCGATCCGCCCAATCCGATCGATCCGCCGTCCGGCTGCCGGTTTCACACCCGCTGCCCGTTTGCGGAGCCGCTCTGCGCAAATGCGACGCCAAAACTCAGCGATGTCGATACAATGGGCCATCAGGCGGCGTGCTACATGGCCATTGCAGGCTCCGGGCACAGCCGCGCACCGGCCAACAAGAACGAGATGGGAGCAACCGCCGCATGACAAGACCCGATCCCAAGCAGGTCAAGGCAATGACCGAAATCGCCGGCGTGCCGCAGGATGCGGAAGTGTCAGCGCGCATCGCCAATTCCATCGGCCTGGCCTTTGACGGCTTTGCGCCAATTGCCGGCACGCTGCCGATGGACCTTGAGCCGGCAAGCTTCCTGCTGGTGCAGAATGCGAAGGTGGCGAAATGAGCGGCGAACCGGCCCTGATGTCGCTGGTCGCGGTTGCCAAGGCGATCGCCGATAAGAAAGTTTCCTCGCGCGAGGCGACGCAATCTTGCCTCGACCGCATCGCGCAATGGCAGCCGCGCGTCAACGCCTACATGGCGATCGAGGCGGAGGAAGCACTTGCCGCGGCTGATGCCGCCGATGCGGCGCTCGCCAAGGGCAAGATTTTTGGCCCGCTGCACGGCGTGCCGATGGCGCACAAGGACATGTACTACGAGGCGGGCAAGGTCGTCACCTGCGGCTCAAAAATCCGGCGGGATTTCGTCGCGACGACGACCTCGACCGCCTTGCAGCGGCTGAAGGATGCCGGCTCGGTCAGGCTCGGTTCGCTGCAGATGGTCGAATTCGCCTACGGGCCGACCGGCCACAATGTGCATTACGGCGCGGTGCGTAACCCCTGGAATGTCGATCACATCACCGGCGGCTCGTCCTCCGGCTCGGGCTCCGCGGTCGCGGCGCGGCTGACTTTCGCGGCGCTGGGCTCCGATACCGGCGGCTCGATCCGGATGCCCGCGCATTTCTGCGGCGTTACCGGTTTCAAGACCACCGTCGGCCTGATCAGCCGCGCCGGCGCAATGCCGCTGTCGCAGTCGCTCGATACCGTCGGACCGCTGGCGCAAACCGTTGAAGACTGCGCGCTGCTGGTCGGGCTGATGGCGGGCGCCGATCCCGAGGATCTAACGACGTCGATGCGGCCGGTGCCGAACTACATGGCCGCGACCATGGGCTCGCTGAAAGGCGCCAAGATCGGCGTGCCCACCGCGTTCTACGTCGACGACCTCGATTCCGAAGTCGCGCGGGTGCTCGACGAGACCATCGCCACCCTCAAGAATGAAGGCGCCGAGATCGTCAAGGTCGAGCTGCCAGACCAGCGTCAGCTCACCGCCGCCTGCCAGATCGTGCTCGCTACCGAAGCCGCCGCCTTCCACAAGCGCTGGATGATCGAGCGTCCCCAGGATTACGGCGCGCAGGTATTGATGCGGCTGCAGAACGGGCTCGCGATCCCCGCCGTGACCTATCTGGAAGCGATGCGCTGGCGCGGTCCTGCGCTGGCCGCCTACCTCGCGGCGGTCGAAGGTACCGAAGCCGTGATCGTGCCGGTCGCGCCGATGCCGGCGGCGACCATTGCCGAAAGCGATGTCGGCAATAGCCTCGATGCGGAAGCCGTGATCCAGCGGATCACGCGCTTCACCCGCCCGATCAACTATCTCGGCCTGCCGTCGCTTTCGATCCCCGCGGGCTTCACCGGCAAGGGCCTGCCGGTCGGCATGCAGCTGATCGGCCGTTCCTTCGACGAGGCAACCCTGGTGCGGATCGGTGCGGCGTTCCAGCGCGCCACCGACTATCACCAACAGGTACCCAAATTGGCATGAGCAACCTCGTCGATATCAGAGACCTCAGCATCCGCTTCACCGGCGAGCGCACGGTTCATGCCGTCAACGATATCTCGCTCTCGCTTGGCGAGGGCGAGGTGCTCGGCCTGCTCGGCGAATCCGGCTCGGGCAAAAGCGTGACCCTGCGCGCGCTGATGCGGCTGTTGCCGAAGAAGCGGACGCAGATTTCCGGCAAGGTCAAGGTGCTCGGACGCGACGTGCTGGCGATGAACGACGAGGAGCTCTCGGCGTTCCGCGGCCAGACCGTCTCGATGATCTTTCAGGAGCCGGCGCTTGCGCTCGATCCCGTCTACACGATCGGCCGCCAGATCGCGGAAACCGTGATCCGCCACGAAGGCAAGAGCGAAAAAGAGGCGATGGCGCGCGCGCTGGAGATGCTGGAGGTGGTGCGTATTCCCTCCGCCAAGCGCCGCCTTGAAGCCTATCCGCACGAAATGAGCGGCGGCATGCGCCAGCGCGCGATGATCGCGCTCGCGTTGGCCTGCAAGCCGAAGATTCTCCTGGCTGACGAGCCGACCACGGCGCTGGACGCTACCGTGCAGATCCAGATCCTGTTGCTGCTGCGCGAATTGCAGCGCAAGTTCGGCATGTCCGTGATCTTCGTGACCCACGATATCGGGGTTGCCATCGAAATCTGCGACCGCGTCGCGGTGATGTATGCGGGACAGATCGTGGAGCAGGGCAAATTGCGCGACATTGTCCGCACGCCGGTGCATCCCTATGCCAAGGGGCTATTGGCCTCGACCGTTCATGGCGCCAAGCGCGGCCAGCGGCTGGAAACCATCCCGGGCACGCCACCTTCGCTCGACAAGGCGCCCGCGAGTTGCTCGTTCGCGCCGCGCTGCACGGTCGCGCAGCCGGGCTGCAGCGAGCGATTGCCGCCGAATGTGCAGGTATCGCCGGATCGAACCGCGCGCTGTGTGCTGGCAGCGCCCGCTGAAGCTTCTGTTGCTAACTGAAGTGAGCCGCCTCGGGCTGCGCTTCCCGGATGCTGCGCACCGCGCCGCGTCCGGGATGCGAGACTTACCCACCCAGCCCCGGATCGGCCCAGCGCTCGATTTGCGCGGGTCCCACGATCTGCTTCGGCTGATGCGGATTGAGCGTGCCGGCGCTGGCGCACCAGCCCTTGGCGAGGATCTGCATGGCAAAGAGCTTGGCGTCGATTTCCGATTTGAAGGTGCGGGTCGAGCGGGCGCCGCTCCCGGCCGTCTCGTCCGCTCTGTGCGGACCGAAAGTCACATACCAAATGTCGCTCTGTTTCATGCCGACATAACGCGGGCGACATAAAAAAGTTCACTTCGCTGGCGCAGTTGGAAGGTACACGGCCGACGGCTCGCTACGTCGAACGATGAGGTGGGCCGCTGGCCGGCCTGAACGGGGGGACTTTGAAATGGTGATTTCCAACCAAGGCATTCTCGTCATTCTCTTTGTCGGCCTAGTGGCCGGCTGGCTCGCCGGCAAGATCGTGCACGGCACCGGCTTTGGCATCATCGGCGACATTCTCGTCGGCATTGCCGGTGCGCTGCTGGCGAGCCTGCTGTTTCCCAAACTCGGTATTCGTCTCGGCACCGGGCTGGTGTCCGAGATCGTCTATTCCACCATCGGCGCCATCATCCTGCTTGTCATCGTGCGGCTGCTGCGTACCGGCGGGCGGTGGTAGCCGAACGGCCGCGGGGTGGTTTCTCGATCGCCCGATGGGGTTCAAGGATTCGTCGTCGCCATACCGCGGCAAGCGGCCTAGGTAACGGCGACGGCGGCGGGGTGGGGAAGTGCAGGAATCGACCTCCTGATCGAGGTCTCTGGGTGAGATCGGCCGGCTCTCGATGTCGGTGATTCGGGTCCGCTTCCGGGTAGCCGCCCGCCCGTGCCCCCGCCCGAGGGCTGGATCCTGGCGTCAATAACTGTCGAAAAGTGCGACTTCCATCCGCCTTTTATAGC
The DNA here is from genome assembly GCF_013114835.1 of Bradyrhizobium archetypum. GTDB lineage: Bacteria > Pseudomonadota > Alphaproteobacteria > Rhizobiales > Xanthobacteraceae > Bradyrhizobium > Bradyrhizobium archetypum. The sequence goes on from NZ_JAAVLW010000003.1 coordinate 395,154, forward strand.
GGTGAACTGGATTGGGGTTAACGTGACTTAAATAGACGATGCCCGAAAACATCGGTAGAACCAGCCGTACCTATCCATTTGAAGAGATACGCATAAATGGCAGCCGCCCCCGGCGTCCGGCGTTCCGAGCTAGGTCAAGCGCTGCGCGAGTGCCGCAACGCCTTTATCGGCGTCGGCGTCATGAGTTGCATGATCAATTTGCTGTACCTCACCGGCTCGATCTTCATGCTGGAGGTCTACGACCGCGTGCTGCCGAGCCGCAGCGTGCCAACCCTGGTCGGCCTGGTGATTCTCGCCGCCGGCCTCTACATCGCGCAAGGCGGCCTCGATCTGATTCGCGGCCGCGTTCTGGGCCGGATCGGCACCGCGCTCGATGAGGCGATCAATACGCGGGTATTCGAAACGGTGGTGCGGCTGCCGCTGATGGTTGGCAGTCGCAACGAGGGCCTGCAGCCCTTGCGCGACCTCGACAATATCAGGTCATTCCTCGGCAGCATGGGGCCGGGTGCATTCTTCGATCTGCCCTGGCTGCCGTTCTATCTTGCGATTTGCTTTGCGTTTCACTGGTTGCTCGGCGTCACCGCGCTGGGCGGCGCCATCGTCCTGGTGACGCTGACGCTGATCACCGAGTTCCTGTCGCGCACGCCGGCCAAGGAGGCGATGACGCTGGCTGCGCGGCGCAACGATCTGGCCGCCACCAGCCGCCGCAACGCCGAAGTGCTGGTCGCGATGGGCATGGCCGGGCGCCTGACCAAGCGCTGGAGCGAGGCCAACGAGACCTATCTGGCGGGCAACCAGCGCGCCAGCGACGTGGCTGGTGGCCTCGGGGCGGTCGCAAAAGTCCTGCGCATGATGCTGCAATCGGCGGTGCTCGCAGTTGGCGCCTATCTGGTGATCCATCAGGAAGCCACCGGCGGCATCATCATCGCGGGCTCGATCCTGAGCGCACGCGCGCTGGCGCCGGTCGACCTCGCGATCGCTCACTGGAAAGGCTTTGTCGCGGCGCGCCAGAGCTGGCATCGCCTCTCCGGACTCCTGGAGAAGATGCCGCCCGCAAACCAGCAGACCCTGCTGCAGGCGCCAGCCAAGCGGCTGTCGGTCGAAGCGGTCAGCATCGTGCCGCCGGGCGACCAGCGCGTCATCGTGCAGGACGTCAATTTCGTCGTCGAGGCCGGCACCGGCCTCGGCGTCATCGGGCCGAGCGGTTCGGGCAAGTCGTCGCTGGTGCGTGCGCTGGTCGGCGTCTGGGCGCCGGCCCGCGGCAAGGTGCGGCTCGATGGCGCGGCACTCGACCAATGGTCGTCGGACGTGCTCGGCCGCTACATCGGCTATCTGCCGCAGGACGTCGAATTGTTCGCCGGCACCGTCGCGCAGAACATCTGCCGCTTCGATCCGGACGCGAAGTCGGAAGAGATTATCGCCGCCGCCAAGGAAGCCGGCGTGCACGAGATGATCATCAAGATGCGCGAGGGCTATGACACCCAGATCGGCGAGCAGGGCGCGGCGCTGTCGGCCGGGCAGGCGCAGCGCGTAGCGCTGGCGCGCGCGCTCTATGGCAAGCCGTTCCTGATCGTGCTCGACGAGCCGAACTCCAATCTCGACAGCGAGGGAGACGAGGCCTTGACCCGCGCGGTGCGCAGCGCGCGCGAGCGCGGCGCCATTGTGGTCGTGGTGGCGCACCGGCCGATCGGAATCGAAGCGGTCGATCAGTTGCTGGTCTTGAAGGATGGCCGCATGCAGGCGTTCGGGCCGAAGGAAACCGTGCTCGGCCAGGTGCTGCAGCGCGTGCCGTCGCCACCGCCGATCAAGATCGTGTCCGAAGCGGGAGCTGTGAAAAAATCATGACTGCCGAGATGAACCGCGCGCGCCGTTCGATACGCTCGCATCTCATTGCAGGTCTTGCGCTGACGCTGGTGCTGCTCGGCGGATTTGGCGGCTGGGCCTCGACGGTGCAGATCTCCGGCGCCCTGATCGCGCCGGGCTCGGTGGTGGTCGATTCCAACGTCAAGAAGGTGCAGCACCCGACCGGCGGCGTCGTCGGCGAAGTGCGGGTGCGCGATGGCGACGTCGTCAAGGCGGGCGACGTCGTGGTGCGTCTCGACGAAACCGTGGTCAAGGCGAGCCTTGCCATCGTGGTCAAGACGCTGAACGGCTTGTGGGCGCGCGCGGCGCGGCTGGAGGCCGAGCAGCGCGGCCTCGACAAGATCAAGTTCCCGCCGCAGCTTGCCGATCGGGTCGACGACTCCGATGTCCGCGACGTCATCGCGAGTGAGACAAAACTGTTCGAGGTGCGCGTGTTCGGGCGCGCCGGACAGAAGTCGCAGTTGCGCGAGCGCGTCGCCCAGCTCAATGAGGAAATCGCCGGCCTCACCGCCCAGGAGCAGGCCAAGGAAAAGGAAATCGCGCTGGTGGAAAAGGAGCTGGTCGGCGTGCGCCAGCTCTACGAGCAGCGCCTGATCCAGATTTCGCGGCTGACGGTTTTGGAGCGCGATCTCGCCCGCCTGTCGGGCGAGCGTGCGCAGTATATCGCGGCGCGGGCGCAGGCCAGGGGCAAGATCACTGAAACCGAGCTGCAGATCATCCAGATCGACAAGGACGTGGTCAGCGAGGTCTCCAAGGATCTGCGCGAGACCAATGACAAGATCGGTGAGTTCGTCGAGCGCAAGGTGACCGCAGAGGACCAATTGCGCCGCATCGATATCCGCGCGCCGCAGGACGGCGTCGTGCTGCAGTCGACGGTGCACACGGTCGGCGGCGTCATCACGGCGGGCGACGCCATCATGATGATCGTGCCGAAGGCCGACGATCTCTCGGTCGAGGCCAAGGTCAATCCGCAGGACATCGACAAGCTGCAGATCGGCCAGAAGACGCTGCTGAGGCTGTCCGCCTTCAACCAGCGCACCACGCCGGAACTCAATGGCGTCGTCACCCGCGTCTCCGCAGACGTCACCACCGATCAGCGGACCGGCCAGAGCTACTACACCATCCGCGTCTCGATGCCGCCCGACGAAGTCGCCCGCCTCGGCGAGGTCAAGATCATTCCCGGCATGCCGGTGGAAGCCTTCGTCCAGACCGGCGACCGCACCATGTTCTCCTACTTGATGAAGCCGTTCAGCGATCAACTGATGCGTTCGTTCCGGGAGCGGTAGTTCACCACCGCTGTCGTTCCTTCGAACGATGCATGGGCCCGGCTTTGCATCGCGTCACTGCGTGCCGCCGCGTCCGGGACACGAAAGCTTTTGAGACAGCAAACTGTATCCGTTCCCCTGACGCAGCGCAGCGCGAAGCGGTGCGCTGCCGAGCCGGGGTCCATGCGGGCTACGATCACATCTACTTCGACAAATTCTCCAGCAGCAAGTTCAACGCCGTGCTCGCAAACTGTCGCATGTTCGCTTGCCGGTCAGCACTTCCCGTCTCCAGCGTGAACACTTCGTTTTGTGGCCCCGCTACCGCCATGCAGCTATGGCCGGCGGCGTCGCCGTAGCGGTTGCCGGTCGGCCCCGTCGCGCCGGTCTCCGACAATCCCCAGTCGGTCGCAAAGCGCTGGCGGACCCGGCTCGCCAGCAGCTTTGCGTAAGGCTCGGACGCCGAGCGGAGGCCCTTCATCGCCTCGTCCGGAATGTCCATCAGCAGCCGTCGCGCATCCCGCGTATAGACCACCGCACCGCCGAGGAAAATAGGCCGATGCGCCCGGCACAGACAAGAGCGCAGCCGAGATCAGGCCGCCGGTTGAGGATTCTGCCACCGCAATCGTCTGCTTTCGCGCGATCAGTTGGGTCGCGATCTTTTCTGCGATCGTTACAAGCTCTTTCATTTCAACTCCTGCGCGTAAGCCATTTGCCCAGTCATGCCCTCGTAGCACAGGAGGGTTACGCTTGCCGAGTTGCGGCGTGCGGGCCGCCCTGATTGAATACCTCGAACAATTGCGTCGCGCGCGCTCACGAGGAAACACCATGACGTCGCCGCTTCCCGGCGGCGTGGATTGCGATCTGCATCCCGCCGTGCCGCATTTGACCAGCCTGTTGCCCTACATGAACGAGTATTGGCGCGACCAGGTGACGACACGCGGCATGACCGACCTGGTCTCGCAATCCTATCCGACCAATTCGCCGATCTCGTCGCGGCCGGACTGGCGGCCGGCTCAGGGCAAGCCGGGCGCTGACATCGCCGACTTGCAGAAGCAGGCGCTCGACCGCTTCGGCGTCGCCTACGGCATCTGCAATCCGCTCTACGGCGTGCAGATGGTGTTTTCCGAGGACATGCAGGACGCGTTCTGCCGCGCGCTGAACGACTGGCTGGCCAAAGAGTGGCTCGACAAGGACGGCCGGCTGCGCGGCTCGATTGTGATCCCGACGCAAAGCGTCGAAAAATCCGTCGCCGAGATCGAGCGCTGCGCCAAGGACAAGCGCTTCGTCCAGGTGCTGATGCTGGTCATGGGCGACATGCCGCTCGGCAAGCGCGCCTATTGGCCGATCTACGCCGCCGCCGAACGTCTCGGCCTCACCGTCGGCGTCCATGCCGGCAGCGCCTATCACAATCCGCCGACCTCGATCGGCTGGGGTTCCTATCACATCGAGGACTATGTCGCGCAGGCGACCGCCTTCCAGACCCAGCTCACCAGCGTGATCGTGGAGGGCGTGTTCGCCCGCCATCCGAAGCTGAAAATGGTGATGCTGGAAAGTGGCTTCACCTGGCTGCCGGCCTATCTGTGGCGGCTGCACAAGTTCTGGCGCGGCATACGGATGGAGACCCCGTGGGTCGACCGCGCGCCGCTGGAGATTGTGCGCAGCAACATCCGCTTCTCGCTGCAGCCGATCGATGCGCCGCCGGATCCCGCAACCCTGAACCGCCTGTTTGACCATATGCAGTCGGACGAATTGCTCCTATTCTCGACCGACTATCCGCACTGGCAGTTCGATGGCGACGAGGTGCTGCCGCCGGGATTGTCGCCTGATCTGGTTCGCAGGATCATGATCGACAATCCGCTCGCGACATACGGCCGGTTGCAAGCGGTGAAGGAGACGACGCCATGAACGTCCAGTTCCGCCCAGAATCTTCGGCAACTGTCAGCCTCAAGACCGCGATCGCCGATTGCGACATTCACCCGGCACGCGCCACCAAGGACGAACTTTATCCGTTTATGGCAAAGCGCTGGCATGCGCATCTCGAGACTTACGGCATCCAGGCCTATCACGGCATGATGGAAGGCCCGCCCTATCCGAAGGCGCAGCCGAATGCCTCGCGGCGCGATGCGTGGCCGCCGGAAGGCGGGCCGCAGGGCTCCTCGCTCTCCTTCATGCAGAAGCAGTTGCTCGACCCCTACAATGTCGCGCTCGGCGTGCTCAATCCGCTCGCCAGCGGGCAGGGCTTGCGCAACCAGGATTTCGCCAGCGCGCTCTGTTCCGCCATCAATGACTGGCAGATCGAGAAATGGACCAGCAAGGACAAGCGCCTGAAGGCCTCGATCGTCGTCGCCAATGAGGATGGCGTGGCCGCCGCCGCCGAAATCCGCAAGCGCGCGGGCGATCCGAATTTCGTGCAGGTGCTCTTGCTCTCGCGCAACGTCGAGCCGCTTGGCCAGCGCCGCTACTGGCCGGTCTACGAGGCGGCGCAGGAAATCGGGCTGCCGGTCGGCGTGCACGCCTTCGGCTTCGGCGGCAATCCGCTCACGCCTTCGGGCTGGCCGAGCTTCTACATCGAAGAGATGGTGGGCCATGCACAATGCCAGCAGACCGTGCTCGCAAGCCTCGTGCTCGAAGGCGTGTTCGAGCGTTTCCCGAAATTGAAAATGGTGATGATCGAGGCCGGCTTCGGCTGGGCGCCGTCGCTCGCCTGGCGGCTCGACAAAAGCTTTGAGAAGCTGCACAGCGAGGTGCCGCATCTGAAACGAAAGCCGTCGGAATATATCCGCGACCACATCTGGTGGACCACGCAGCCGATGGAAGATCCGGAGCGCCGCGATCATCTGTTCCAGGTCATCGAGTGGATCGGCTGGGACAGACTGTTGTTCGCGACCGACTACCCGCATTGGGATTTCGACGAGCCGTCGCGCGTGCTGCCGGCCGGCGTCAGCGATGCCAACCGCGAAGCGTTCTATCTCGGCAACGCGAAGAAGCTGTACGGGATAGCTTGATGGTTCGGCACGTCATTGCCCCGGTGGATGAGCTGCCGCCGGGGACGCGAAAATTTCTGGAAATCGACGGCCGGCCGATCGCGATCTTCAACATCAAGGGCGAGTTCTTCGGCCTGCTGAACCGCTGCCCTCATCAGGGCGCGGCGTTGTGCGAAGGCCCGCTGATCGGACTCGCGCAATCCTCCAATCCCGGCGAGATCGAATACACCAAGCTCGGCGAAATCATCCGCTGCCCGTGGCATGGCTGGGAATTCGATATCCGCACCGGCCAGTCCTATTGCGATCCCAAACGCTTTCGCGCCCGGGCGTATCCAGTCAATGTCGAGCCGGGCGCGGCCGTGGTGAAGGGCCCGTATGTCGCGGAGACCATCGCGGTCACGGTCGAGAGCGATTACGTGGTGGTGGATTTGTAATACCGGTCGGCGCGAAGCGCCGCCGGATGACAGGCTCCGCGAAGCAATCCATCTGTCCTCGTGCCGAAGCATGGATTGCGTCGCGGAGCCTGTCATCGCGCGCACATTCGCGCGACCCGTATGCTCGCAAGAAAGAATTCAAGAGCCGAATTCTCACGCGCCGCGAAATCCCCGTCGCAGCAAGCCGGCCAAGGCGCCGCGAAGACTGGCCACGGCGGCGATATTGCCATAGGACCCGCTGAAAAGCCGGACCACCAGCCGCCGATACTGATCGGCGCTCGGCTCGAGCCGCGCCAGCACGGTGTGGCCGGATCGCGAGACCATAGAAATGTCTGTCCATCCCAAGCCCTCCAGATGAATCCGGTAACGGCAGCCCGCAAGCTCGAGCGCGTCGCGGGCCGGACCCGACAAACGCACCGAACTCAGTGATATCCCGAGCAGGCGACACGACAGGATTTTCCCTTCGCCGGAGAGCCAGGCAGGCTCATCCGTTTCGAACACATCGCCGGTGCGGGGCAATTCGAAGCAGACGAGAAAGGCGATGAAGGCGATCAGCATCGCGATGCCGGCCCACAGCAAATTGAAGAAGTCGAGCGAGGAAATCTCGCTGGCTGCATCGGGTGACACGAACGCCCAGACGATGCTGGCGGCCGAGCTGAAGGCGATCAGGCCAAAGATCGCGGCGAGCCTCCAATGCACGCGTGGCATCGAGCGGTCGCCGCCTTTGTCGGTGATCTTGAACGGGCGGCCGAACGGCTTGACGATGGCGCTCAGGAGTGTCGCGGTTACCGCAAAGCAGGTGACTGCGTGGGTGGCCTCCATGAACAACGGCAGCGTCCGCCCGCGGGAGATCCAGCCCATGTAGATGATTGGGCCGAGCAGCGCCGGCACGCCGTAGCGTAGAAAGGAGAGATAGTCGGCTTCGAAGGCGGGCAGGCCGCCGAACCAGTAGATAGTCGGCGCGATCAGCAGCAGAACCATGAATGGTTTGCAGAACCAGTTCAGCACCCCGTGAAAATAGTGCCAGCGCTGGGTGAAGCTAAAGCCGCGGCCGAACAGCGGGCCGTTGCGGAGCATGGCGACCTGTATGGTGCCGAGGCACCACCGCGCGCGCTGGGTGATGTATTCCGGGATGCCTTCGGCCGAAAGTCCAAAGCTGAGCGGTTCGTTCAGCCACCAGGTACGGTAGCCGCGCGCCAGCATCGTGTAGGTGAGGTTGATATCTTCCGAAATCGCTTGCTCCGGGAAGCCGCCGACCTCGTCGAGCCGGTCGCGGCGCACGACAAAGGAGGTGCCGACGCAGAACGCGCAGCCCCAGGCGTCCTTGGCTGGCTGAAAGACGTCGAAGAAGAAGCGTTGATCGTCGACCCAGCTCTTGCCGGCGAGCAGATTGTGCTGGATCGGATCGGCGTTGCAGTAAAATTGCGGCGTCTGCACGATCGCAACCTCCGGATCGGACAACAGCAGGCCGACCGTGCGTTTCAAAAAATCCCGCCGTGGTGCAAAATCGGCATCGAGCACCAGGATGACCGGCGCATTGGTCTCGCGCGCGGTCGCCGCCAGCCCATGATTGAGGTTGCCAGCCTTGGCGCCGATGTTGTCCGGCCGCGTCAGATGATTGGCACCAACTTGTGCGCAATAGTCGCGCAGCCAGTCGCGCTTGGTGTCGTCGAGCACCCAGACCGTCGCATTGGGATAGTCGAGCGCCAGGGCGCTGAGGATCGATCGTTCGAGGATTTCGAGCGGCTCATCATAGGTGCAGATGAAGATGTCGACGGCGGGGTAGCCTCGCGATCCAGCTAGTTGGCGTTGCGCCGCGTCGGCCTGCGCGGTGCGATCGGTGCTGCGGAACAGGATCACGATCGAGATCAGAGTGTAGAGAATGGCAACAGATTCAAACGAGATGAACAGCCGCGGCCACAGGCTTTCGGCCGACAGCGCAAATGGCGGCAACGTATCGTTCCATCGCCAGAGCGCATAGAGGATCAGAAGGGCTGAAGTCGTGATGCCGAACAGGACACGGTCCTTGGCATGCAGCGGATCCAGCAGCCGCGCCATCACCAGAAGCCCAAGGAGGATTCCCGTATCCATGGTGAGGATCGATAGATCATCGCCGGCGCTCGGGAACATCATCGTATTTTTTCCCCGCTGAACGGATTCCAGCCCGTTTCGGCCAGCGCCGCCCACGCCGTCGCGCCGAGGTGCGGGCGGCGGTAGTAGAAGAAGTCGGGCACGGTGCCGGTGGGATCGATTGACAACCCCGTCGTCAGTCGCGCGGTGCGCGTTGCGTTGAGCAGACCGGAGCGCGTTTGGTCGGTCTTCAAATTGGCCAGCAGCCGATCGCTCTGCAGTGTGTTGCCGCTGATCCGGTAGGCCAACGCTGCCTGCGCGGTGCCCTCGACCCAGATGCCGTCGCGGTCCCCGTTGAAATCGAAACCGCCATCGACCGCCAGATGAGATTGCGCGAAGTCAAGCGTGCTTCGCCAGGCCGCCGGCGCGTCCGGCGCGGCCATCCATGGCCAAAGCTGAGCGTCAAGCGCGAGCAGGCCTTCATCCGCAAGACTGCCGTCGGGTTTTGTTCCGATTGAGAAGTGATTTCCGCGGAAGGTACGATCGAGCAGCCGCCGGGCCCGCCCGGCCGCGTCGGCGTATTTTGGCTCGCCGGTCAGGCGGAACAGCCAGCTCGCGGCGGCATGGACGTCTGCATTATGCTCGGTCGACATCCACGTCAGAGTGACCTGTTGCGGATCGTAACCGTGAAACCCGCCACAGAAGCCGTCGCGGCACGCGGTCGCCGCGATGATCCAATCGACCAGGCTTCTGGCGTCGGCGAGATACTGCGGATCATGCGTCGCCTGGTGCAGCGTCAGCAGCGCCAAGGCCGCCCATGCAACGTTGCCGGTCGAGATGCCATCCTGCGCCGCATCCTCGGCCCAGATCCTGGCGTGCTCATCCCACCATCCCGGTAGATTCGGAGCTCCCTTGCCAACCGAGCCGGCGCGATAGGCGTTGCGAATCCGATGATCGTTAAAGGTCCGGTCGTTGCGGACCGCCCGGCTCAATGCGTTACCGATCGGCTTGGCATCCGGCACGTTGCCGCAGGCGATCAGCGCAATAACGGCGAGCGCGTTGTCGTAGACAAACGCCGTCGTGGCAATGCCGGCCGGCAGGCTTGCTTCGTCAGCTCCGGGTTCATAACTGCGGATGAAGACAGCATCGGCCTCGCCGGTCAGCGGTGCTACCGCCGTGGTGAGTCCAGCACAAAACGGGCCGCCGCCCTTCTCCGGCTGCTTGCTCGCAACGGGCGTCGAACTCAGGACCATTGCACACAACGTCATTCCAACCGCGTGCTTCATCGCGATACGAGCGTATGAGTTCGGGACCACCAGTTTCCATCGCCCCTCGAGGCCTGCGGCTGGGCCATGCCGGCACGGTGTGTATCCGCATCGACCGGGTGGTTTTGCGCGGTCTCGCTGTTGCGGCCATCATCGCGCGTCCATGAGGCCATGAGATTGCCGAGCCGCCGCCAGGTGATCGACATCGACGGCACGATGCCGTTGTCACGCGTGACGGTAACCCACTGGCCGACCGGGCAGGCCGCAGCATCCGACGCCTGCGCTTGCCGCACCGACGCGCCAGCCTCGTCCGCGCCTTCAGGCGTAATGATCGCATAGAGCTCGCGCCGTTCGGTCTGCGGAAACGGCACGGCAAAGCGCTCATCGACTTTGTCGCTTGTCTTCGGCAACACCGCGCTGACGATCCCGGTCTGGAACGTGCTCCCGTCGATGCGGACCCGAGTGCCGGGCATCATGTTCTGGCCCTGACGGTATGAGAAAATGGCAACCACGAAGCGCTTGTCGCAATCGACGACGGAACTGATGGTGTCACCGGCATTGACATGACGCCCCATCGCCGCGCCGATGGTCAGCACCTTGCCGGGGCCGCGAGAAAGGACGTCGGCTCCTGCCAGGCTCGCCAACCGCTTTTGCTCGGCGTCGATCAGGTGCTCCAAGTCGCTGAGGATGGCGGATTGCTGCCTCTCCTCGATCTCCATGCGCTTGGCGTCCAATTCGATATCCCGACGCTTTTGCGCCAAATTGTTGAGCGCAACCAGCTCCTCTCCGACATAGATGCCCCTGTTTAAAGCATCGAGCTGCGCAATCTTTTGATTGAGCTTGGCGCCTTCCGCGTCGGCGTTGTGCGTGGCCGCAGCATATTGCTGCGTGGTCGGCCTGAGCATGTCCATGCTGGCGGCATTGCGCGTCACCATGCTGGTTTGCCGTTCCACCAAGGCCTTCTTTTCCCCGGTCTGGGCCTTGGATTGCGACACGCGGGCGCGCAGTTCTTCGATCTGCGACTGGAACTGCAACTTGAGTTGCTCACTTTGGCTGGCGAGTTCGGCCTCGAGGGAAGCAATATAGGCGCGGTCGGATGCCCCCTTGGCCCGCGTCGCATCGAGCTTCTGGCGTGCATCGGACGCTTTTTCTTCCAGCGAGATCAGCGTGCCGCGGTCGACCCTTGGATTGCTGATCTGCGCCAGCCTGTCGCCGTCGCGAACGTCGCGGCCGGGAAGCGCCGTCAGCGTGTCGATTTCGCCGCCGATCGGTGCAGTCAGTAGCGTCACCGGCGCGTTGACAACGGCGCGGTCGGATTGATCGGCGGTAATCGGCGGAGCCACGGCCGTAACCATTAATGCCGACAATAGCCCGGCCACGCCGATGGCGGAAACTCTCAGGATGGCCGGATGTCGCCGGCCGGAGGATGGATTGCTCATCAGCTCTCTCTCGGTTGGTGGCGCCCGAAAGAGCGCTTCCTCAGGAATCGGCTTCCGGTTCCATCCGGGTTGCCTTTGTGACACGTGCACTGCAAACCGTGCGGAGCTCGTTTGGTTCAAGTTGTTCTTGGGAAAAAGCTGCAGAAATGATCGGCGGGAACTACGCGATCAACTTGCGTTGCGCGCGATCACATCCGCGACATCATCAACAAATATCGGGCCCGATATCATTGTCGGGACTTCTCCATGCATGACGCGCTGATTGTTTCGCGTCGCTCGACATGCCGAAGAGTGCTATTCGCCTGCCCCCTGCGCCATCGCACGTCGCTCCATCGCATAGCGCACCAGCGCGGCGAAACGGTAGATGCCGTGGACGAACTTGCCATAGGGCATGGTGACGAATAGCGAGAACACCACGCCGAGATGCAGCGCCAGCAGCGGGCCCATTGCCGCTGTCTCGCGCAGGATCAAAAGCGCCATGCCGGTCAGGCTCGTCAGGAACAGCATGGCGATGAATGCGACGTCCATGCCATAGCGCGCTTCATCGACCAGCACCGAATCGCGCTTCCGTCGCTCGGTGAGCAGACCGATCGGCCCGAGCAATAGGCCGATGCCGCCTAGCGTGCCGAGCACGACCGGCAGGTCCCACCATGGGTAAGGCGCCTGCCACCCCAGCAGATAGTGATAGAGTGTGGCGACAGAGGTCGAGGCGAAGCACAATGCAAAACCGTAGAAGGTGAAATGGTGATAGAGCCTGCGCCGGTCGGTCGGGCGGTCGTCCTCGTTGAAACAGCCGACGCCGCCGCCGTCGAGATAGCGCAGCTCGCCGGCATCGCGGATGGCCTGGAACAGCGCGGCTGCATCGGTCTTCATGCCGATGGGTTCGCCGATATCGCGCCAGAACGCGCGCACGCCCATCACCAATGCCACGATCGCATAGAGAAACGCCGCCCCGAACAGGGCTGCCATCGCGTTGTGTGGCATCAATTTGTAGAACGCACCCGGGCCGGTATGAACGCCGAACAGAACCTGACTATCGTGCCGGGCGGCAAAGCCGAAAATAAATAGGGCTACGCTCAGCGCGGCGACGAGGCTGATGACGAGCCCGTTTCGCGCGAACACGCCTGCGAAGGCGCGAGGCCAGACATAGGCTGTCCAGGATTCCGTGCGCGCCACTGCTAGCGTCTTCGGCACATTGACATCGAATTCATGCGGCGGCGAGAACTGGCAGTCGGTGTAACAGGCGCCGCAGGCGTGGCAAAGATTGGCGAGGTAGTTGAGGTCGCCGTCGGAGAACGCACGGCGCATTTCCATCGCCGGGAACACCGCGCATAGCCCCTCGCAATAGCGGCAGGAATTGCAGACCGTCATCAGGCGGTCGGCTTCGTCCAGAATTCGCGTTCCGTGCATCCGTTGCTTCCTGCGCCTTACGCGAACCCGCTTACTTCGTCAGACCCTTGCCCTCGAGCCATCTCTGGATCAGGCCCGCGACCTCAGCATTGTTTTTGTCCATCATCACCATGTGTGAATTGCCCTTGATGCCGGCCTGCGGCAGGTCGACGACATCGACGCTGCCGCCCGCGGCCTTGACGGCGTCCGCAAAGGCGATGCCGTTGGCACGGATCTTCGGCCAGCGCGAGTCCTTCTCGATGTAGTCGCCGTAGATGATCAGGGTCGGAATGTTCTTCAGCGCGTCGACCTTGCCGGGATCGCCGACGCCGGCCGGCTCGATCGCAATCAGCGCCTTGACCTTGTCGGGCCGCGCCTGGGCCACCTTGAAGCCGAAACTGCCGGCCTGGCTGTGGAACAGGATGATGGACGGTCCGATGCGGTCGATCTCGGCGATATAGGCGACGATGATGGCATCATCGGTCGTAGTCCAGCGCGGCACGTTCTGCTTGACGAAGTTCTCATAACCCTCGTTGGGAAACTGGCTGCCCGGCATCAGCTTGCGCTTGGCAGGGTCCGGATCGTAGGAGCCTGCGCCGTCGCCGATCCGAAAACGCTCGAACGGATTGGCGGTTGTGAGGAATACCGGCTCGCCCTTGAAGATGTCGGGGTATTGCGCCCAGCCGGAACGGCCGCGCTCGACCGCATCCGAATTATAGACAGCCCAGCCCTTGCGCAGGAAATAGTTCAGCCAGCCCTCGCGTCCGTCCGGCGTCGTCTCGTACGTCACGCCGGTCAGGCCGCCGCCATGCCACATCAACAGCGGATAGGCGCCCCTCTCGTTGGCGGGCAGGAAATACTGCACGTACATCTGCTCGACCTGATAGGTGCCGTTGGGATCGACCTTTGCGGGCACGCCGCCGGGGGTAAACGTCACCTCCCTGACCGGCTTGCCCGAAATCTCGACCAGTCGTCCGCCGACATGGAACGAGCCCATGTCGCGCAGCGCGATCGGCTCGGCGGCGTTGGCCGCGGACGACATCATCAGAGTTGCCGCAACTGCGGAAATTGCTATTCGCGACATGTTTTCTCCCAACGTGCTCTGCTTCCTCTCCCCACCCTTCGCGGGGAGAGGGACTTACCAATTCCTCGCATTCTTCGCCGCTTCCCGTCCCGCGACCCGTCCGAACACGCTGCCGATCGTCATGCCGATGCCGGCCGCATAGCCCTTGCCGAGCACATTGCCGGCCATGATCTCGCCGGCCGCGAACATGTTGGCGGACGGCTTGCCGTCCTTCATCACCATGCGCGCCTGCCTGTTCACGCGGATGCCGAGATAGGTGAAGGTGATGCCGGGCCGCACGGGATAGGCGAGATAAGGCGGCGTCTCGATCCGGCGCGCCCAATGCGTCTTCGGCGGCGTGATGCCTTCGGTGCGGCAATCATCCAGGATGGTGTGGTCGAAGGTGCCGGGCCTGACCGCCGCGTTGAAATCGGTAATCGTCTTCTCCAGCGCTGCCGGATCAAGTTCGAGCTTGCCGGCGAGCTCGCCGATGGTGGCGCCCGCGATCGGCGAAAACAGTGTCGGCATGAAGCTGGTAACGACAGTCGAATCGAAAATGATATAGGCGATCTGGTCCGGCTGCGCCGCCACCAGGCGGCCCCAGATCGCGTAGCGCTTCGGCCAGATGTCCTCGCCCTCGTCGTAGAATCGCTGGGCGTGCTTGTTGACTACGATGCCGAACACGACCGAGTCGTGCCGCGTGATGATGCCGCCGTCGAATTTCGGCGCGCGGGCGTCGATCGCGACCGCATGGCATTGCGTGGGATCGCCGATATCCTGCACCCCCTTGTCGAGCAGCATTTTCAGGATCGAGCCGCGGTTATAGGGCGTGCCGCGGATCAGGAAATTGTCGGCGGCCTCACCCCAATACTGCTTCAGCCATTCGATGTTGGCTTCAAAGCCGCCGGCCGCCGCGACCAATGCTGACGCGCGGATGTCGCTGACGCCATCGATCGGCTGTTTCAGCTTGGCGGACAGAAACATGCCTTGTTCGATCTCGAGGTCGATCACCTCCGCATCGTAGACGATCTCGACGCCGAGCCTTTCCGCGGTGAGATAGAGCGCATTCAGCATCGCGCGGCCGCCGCCGAGGAAGAACGAATTGGTGCGGCCGAGGCTCAGCGTGCCGCCGAGCGAGGGCTGCCAGCGCACGCCCTGCTCGACGATCCAGTTCAGGATGTCCTTGGACTCGGCAATCATGAACTTGGCCAGTTCCTCGTCGGTCTGCCCGCCGGTCAGGCGCAACAAATCGTCCCAGAACTCTTCCTCGGTGTAGGGGCCGGTGAGAATATCGGTCGCGGCATCGTGTGCGCAGCGCATGTTGCGGGTGTGGCGGGTATTGCCGCCGCGATAGAATTTCGGCGCGCCTTCCAGCACCAACACGGAAGCGCCCGCGCGGCGCGCGCTGATCGCGGCGCAGAGCGCGGCGTTGCCGCCGCCGATCACCAGCACGTCAAACTTCTGATTCAAATCGGCCATGCGCTCTTGTTGTCGTTGTTGGCCTGGAATCAAACCGGCGCTCGGCCAGGCAAATCCATCCGCCCCGGCGATTTTCTAACCCGATGCAACGGCCGCGTCACGCCTCCCGTGCGCCTGTGTCATCACCAGCATAGCCGCATGCGACGATGTCGCATGCAAGGCGCGGTGCGGAATATCTGGCAAGCTCAGGGATGGTTCTGCACGGAGGCGCGCAGCCATTGCCGGAACGCCGCGAGCTTCGGCGGATCGGTTCGGCCTGCGGGCGAGACCAGATAGAACCCGGCATCGACCGGGAAAGCCATCTTGAAGGGAACGACCAGGCGTCCCTTGGCGATGTCTTCCTGCACATAGGCGGTGCGGCCCATGGCAACACCGAGGCCGTCGATTGCGGCCTGCACGGTCATAAAGATCATGTCGAAAGTGACGCCGGGCTGTTTGGAAAAATCGGCCGGGAGGCCGGCGGCCGTCAGCCACAGCCGCCAGTCGTCGCTGTTGGCGTTGCTGGTGTGCAGCAGCACGTGATCCCGCAGGTCCTCGGGGCATTTCAGCGGCTTGTTGCCCTTGAGCAGCGCTGGGCTGCACACCGGGAAAAGCTCGTCCGCCATCAGCCAGTCGGCGCGAACGTCCGGCCACTGGCCGCGGCCATAGCGGATGGCGGCATCGACTTTGTCGCGCTGGAAATCCACTAGGCTGGTCGAGGTGGTGATGCGCACGTCGATGCCGGGATGGGCTTCCTGGAATGTGGTGAGGCGCGGCAGCAGCCATTTGGCGGCAAGCGATGCCAACGTCGAGACCGTCAGCACCTGATCGTCGTCTTTCCGCAGCAGGCGGTCGGTCGCGAGGCGAAGGTCGTTGAAGGCGGCGCGGATGCCGGGAAGGTAGTCCTGCGCTTCCGCCGTCAGCGTCAGCGAGCGGTTCTGCCGGATGAACAGGCGAACGCCGAGTTCTTCCTCCAGCCGTTTGATCTGGTGGCTGATCGCGGTCTGCGTGACGTTCAGCTCGGAGGCCGCCTGCGTGAAGCTCAAATGCCGGGCCGCGGCCTCGAAGGCCCGCAATCCATTCAGCGACGGCAGCCTGGCGGTCATTCCGCGATCCTCTAATGCATGAGCTTATATCA
This sequence comes from Bradyrhizobium archetypum, assembly GCF_013114835.1. Classification (GTDB taxonomy): domain Bacteria; phylum Pseudomonadota; class Alphaproteobacteria; order Rhizobiales; family Xanthobacteraceae; genus Bradyrhizobium; species Bradyrhizobium archetypum. The sequence continues at coordinate 411,522 of NZ_JAAVLW010000003.1, forward strand.
TCCGAAACGGTACAAAGTGTCGTTTGCGGGAAGCCGTATGGAGGCAGATATTGGCGGCAACAGATTAGCGGCAGGAGCCGAAAATGTCCACTTACACCCATGAATCGATGATAAATCATCATGAACCGAGGCTTTTAAGCCAGTTGGCCGACACCCTGCACGTGTGGCGGCAGCGCTACCGGGCCCGGAAGGAACTGGCGAGCTGGTCCGAGCGGGAGCTGCACGACATCGGAGTCTCCTGGAGCGACATCGCCTACGAGACTGAAAAGCCGTTCTGGCGGGCCTGATGGCAGCCGCGCTGGCGCCGCCTCGTCCGAGGGGCGCCGGCCATTTCTTTGAGCCACGCGGGAACGACCCATGACCACGATGCGTCTCGACGATCTCAGGCAATATTCCGACGTGCTGCGCTCCCGGCACGGCGAGGCCGTGACGGTGCGCTTTGTCGAGGCGCGCGATGCAGAGGCGCTGCAGAACTATTTTCGCGCGCTCTCGACGCGGTCCCGTTACAACCGCTTCCTCGGCGCCGCCAGCGAACTGCCCCCGTCCGAGCTCGATCGCTTCATCCATGTCGGCGAGGCCGACCGTTTCAGCGTAGTGGCGACCATAATGATCGACGGCCGTGAGACGATCGTCGGCGAAGCGCGCTACGCGTTTGACAGTGAGAGTGCTTCGATCGAGTTCGGCCTGTCGATCGACGATCGCTGGCAGGGGCATGGCATCGGCAAGGCGTTGTTGAACAATCTCGAATGCCGCGCGGCTTCATTCGGCGCCGAACGCGTCTTCGGTGACACGCTGCGTTCCAATGACGCCATGATCGCGCTCGCCCGCAAGTCCGGCTACGCCTTCACCAACACGCCCGGCGACTGGAGGCTGACGCGCTTTCAGAAAGAGATCCAGGAACGAGCTAACGTCAAACCGCAGGAAATCCCATGCGCCAGTTGGCGGCTTGCCGCCGTCTCTCCCAGCGCAATGTCCTCGCTTGCGGTTTGACCACTTAGCCCGGTTCTGGCGTACCAGAACCGGGCTATTTTCTCAGCAATACCGTTTTCTCGGCAAGCTCAGCCGATTGATAATGTTTCCGCCGCATTCTAGCTTTCTCCGACTTCGCAGGGGAGGCTCGTCATGTCAGTCGACGCCGGATTCGTGCGGAAGATGTTCGCAGGCCTCGAGCAGGGCGATGGCGCGGGCTTTTTCGCCCATGTTGCCGACGACGTCGATTGGACCGTGATGGGGACGCATCCGCTCGCCGGCCACTACACGTCAAAGGCCGATTTCATCGCCGGCACTTTCGCCAAGCTGGGCAAGGTGCTGCCGAACGGCGCGCAGCTGCACGTCGACGATTTGATCGTGACCGGCGACGTGGCGATTGTTGAACTGCATTCGGAGGCGACCGCGAAGAACGGCTTCCGCTTCGACAATCACTATTGCTGGATCTGCCATTTCAAGAACGGTGTCATCGTGCGTGTGCGCGCGTACTTGGACTCGGTAATGGTAGCGCGGTTATTCACGGAGAATCCGATCGAGTTGCGCGAACGGTCGTAACCTCTCCCGCTTGCGGGGAGAGGTCGGATCGCGTTTGCGATCCGGGTGAGGGGTGCAGGTCTATCGACACCGTAAGCTCGCGGAGGGAGCCCTCACCCCCCGACCCTCTCTCCGTGAAGAACGGGGAGAGGGGGAGGGACAACCGACGCTCACTTGCCTGAAAACATCGGTTTGCGCTTGTCGATGAAGGCCTGCACGGCCTCCTTGTGATCGGCGGTGGTGGTCAGGCGCACCAGGCGCTCGGCCTCATGGTCGCGCGCGGTGGCGAAGTCGAATTGCAGCGCTTCATCGAGATTGTCCTTGATGTAACGCAGCGCCAGCGTCGGCCCCTCGGCCATGGACGTGGCGAGCGCAAAGGCCTCGGCCTGCAGCTTGTCGTCCGGCACCACGCGATTGACGAGGCCGATGGTTTCGCACCTCGGGGCATCGACCTTCTCGCCGGTAAACATCAGTTCGCGCGCCCGCGCGGTACCGACCAGCCGCGTCAATAGCCAGGCGATGCCGTAGTCGCCGGAGAGCGCCACGCGGACATAGCCGGTGGAAATGAACGCCGATTGCGCCGCGATGCGAATGTCGCACGCCAACGCGAGCGCAAGTCCCGCGCCGACCGCAGGGCCGGGCAGGGCCGCAATGGTCGGCTTGCGCACCGACACCAGCGCGCCGGTCAAGAGGCGCTGTCGCTCCTGCAGGTCGGCGACCTTCTCCTCATAGGACATCTCCAGCTTCTTCTTGTCGCGATGCGCGCCCATGCCCTTGACGTTTCCGCCGGCGCAGAACGCGGTGCCGGCCCCGGTCAGCAGCAGGGCACCGACCTCGGGGTTCTCGCCGCAAGCCTTAATCATGCTGCGAAGCGCCGGCGTCAGCGTATCCGAGAATGCGTTACGCGCTTCGGGACGGTTCAGTGTGATGACGGCAACGCGGTCGCGGATCACGCAGAGCAGTTCGTCGGTGCCGGTGTCGAGTTTGGTTTCGGTAGTCATTGTTTCCCCTGTTGTTGTTCTTGCTCCGTCACTGCGAGGAGCGTAGCGACGAAGCAATCCATCTACCTCTCTGCGGCGCTATGGATTGCTTCGCTGCGCTCGCATGACGACGTGGCTGCTAAAACTTCTCCACCCACGGCCGCAACTCCACTTCCCAGGTCCAGGCGCTGCGCGGCTGTTGCAGCACGTTCCAGTAGCTCAGCGCAATTGCATCGGGATCGAGCATCGAGTCCGGCCGGTCGGCGGACTCGACACGGCCCGTGCTGCGAATACCGCCGTCGATGACGAAATGCGCGACATGGATGCCTTGCGGCGACAATTCGCGCGCCATGCTTTGGGCGAGGCCGCGCAGCGCGAACTTGCCCATCGCGAACGGCGCCGATTGCGGATAGCCCTTGACGCTGGCGGAGGCGCCGGTGAACAGGATCGCGCCGTGCTTGCTGGGAATCATCCGCTGCGCTGCCTGCTGCGCTACCAGGAAGCCGCCGAAGGCCGAGACTGTGATCGAATTGGCGACTTCGGCCGGCACCAGGTCGGTAAACGCGCCCCGCGCCCGCGCGCTGGCGTTGTAGACGACGATATCGGGCGTGCCGATCTCGCGCTCGACCATCCCGAACAGACGCTCGACCTCCTCGGCCTCGGCGGCGTTGCAGGCAAAGGCGCGGGCACCGGTCTCGGTGCAGAGCGCGCCGAGCTTTTCGATCTTGCGCGCGGCGAGCGCAACCTTGATCCCTTCGCGCGCGAACAGCCGGGCCAGCGATGCGCTCAGACCCTCGCCGACACCGACGATCAGGGCAATGTTGTATTTTGGCAATTCCATGGGCGCGGTCCTCGGATGGTGGGACTTAGTATCTAGGAACCCGATTCCGTCCGGCAATCGTCCGCCATGGCGGCCTTCCAATTATGCGTGTTGACGGCACCTCCGCCTGCGTTATCGATAGTTGACCAACATCGGGCGGAACGAACAAGGGTCAAAAATGCATCCTCTCATGCATGATCGCGCGGCAGCTTCGGCGAGCCAGCCCTCACCGATCATCTGCTCGGCGAGCCTAGCGTCGGCATGGCCGAGGTTGGCGAATTGCTCGTCGCGGCGTAGGCTGCCGTCAGTTCAAGTCATAAGAACAGTGAAGGGGAAACACCGATGAAGGCCGCCGTCCTGCATGAAGTCAACCAGCCGCTCGTGATCGAGGAGGTCAGCGTGCCGAATCCCGGTCCGCGCGAGGTTTTGATCCGCACCCGGGTGGCCGGCCTCTGTCATTCCGACCTGCACTTCATGGAGGGACTCTACCCGCATCCGCTGCCGGCCGTGCTCGGGCATGAATCGGCCGGCGTGGTCGAGAAGGTCGGAAGTGACGTCACCTACGTAAAACCCGGCGATCACGTCGTGACGTGCCTGTCGGTATTCTGCGGCACCTGCGACAACTGCACCACCGGCCGCACCGTGCTTTGCACCGACACCACGGTGAAGATGCTGCCCGGCCAGTCCAACCGGCTCTCCTGGGCACGTGAGGAGAAACTGCACCAGTTTCTCAATCTCTCGTCGTTCGCCGAGCAGATGCTGGTGCACGAAAACGCCATAGTCAAAATCCGCAAGGACATGCCGCTGGAGTTGGCGGCCCTGATCGGCTGCGGTGTCATCACCGGCTATGGCGCGGTGGTGAACACCGCCAAGGTTCAGGCCGGCGAAACGGTGGCGGTGATCGGCTGCGGCGGCGTCGGCATGGCTGCGATCAATGGCGCTGCGATCGCTGGCGCCGGTCGCATCATCGCGATCGATACCAATCCGGTTAAGCTGCAGCTCGCCACCAAGTTGGGGGCCACCGACATCGTCGATCCCGGCAAGGGCGACGTCGTGCAGCAGGTGCGCGAGCTCACCGGCGGCGGCGTGCATCACGCCTTCGAGGTGCTGGGCCGCAAGGAGACCGCGGAGCAGTCGTTCGCGATGCTGGCGCCCGGCGGCACCGCGACCATCGTCGGCATGATCCCGTTCGGCCAGAAGATCGAGCTGCACGGCTTCGACTTCCTGCGCGAACGCCGCATTCAAGGCTCGTCGATGGGCTCCAACCACTTCCGTGTCGATATGCCCCGCCTCGTCGAATTCTACATGCGCGGCAAGCTGCATCTGGAGGACTGGATCTCGGCCAAGCTGAAACTCTCCGAGATCAACGAGGGCTTTGCCAACATGAAAGCCGGCAAGACGCTGCGCAGCGTGATTGTGTTTGATAGTTGATTTAGCTCGTCATGCCCGGGCTTGACCCGGGCATCCATCAATCTTCGCAAGCCGCCTTCTTCAAGGGGGATAGATTGCCGGGTCAACCCGGCAATGACGGCGTTGGTTCACCGCGACACATGCGCAGATACCGCCAGCCACTTCCCGTTCTGCTTTGCCCAGCAATCGGTATAGCGGCCATGGGCCTCTTGGCCGTCAGCCGTCGTATAGCTTGTGGCGGCGTGGATGATCGCGAAATCGCCGAGCACGCGGATTTTTACGTCGTGCGCGGTGAGGTTCTTGATCGTTACAGGCGCGGCTGTTTGTTCCAGAAACGCCGCGCGGTCGACCAGGGATTTGTCAGGATTTGAGCAATAAAAATCGTCGGCAAGTATTTCGTCAAAGCGCTTGACGTCGGAGTTCTGGACTGAATTCACATAGTCGAGGTTGAGTGCGGTGAGTTCGTCGATGTCGTTGCTCATGGTGTTCTCCAATGACGACTCGCTCAATCATCAAACATCGGGGGCGGTTTGAAGCCGCCGAACCTCCGCTCGATCAGCTCCGCCAGCTTTAGCGTTGTGCGATCCTCCAGCCACGGCCCGACGATCTGCACGCCGACCGGCAGTCCATCCGGTGCAAAGCCGGTCGGGATCGCGGTTGCGGGGAGGCCGGGTAGCGTAGCGATGCCGGGCCAGGCGAACTGATCGGTATAGGCATGCGGCTTGCCGTCGATCAGGATTCGGCGTTCTGCCTGGTCGGGCGTGTGATCGTGCGGAAAGGCGGGCGTCGGCATGATGGGGCAGATGACCGCGTCGAACGATTTGAACAGCTCGCGCCATTGCGCGCGCAGCCGCGTCCGCCCGACGCTCGCCGCCACCCAGTCGCGATGGCTAAGCGCGATGCCGCGCGTCAGTTCGGCCTGAAGGCTGTTGTCATCGGCCGGTAGCGCCGCGGCCGCGGCAACTGCACCGGCGTGGACATCAGCCGGGAAGCTCGCGGCGAGGAACGAAAGCAACATCCGCACATAGAGCCGCGAGGAGGCCGCGAAGTCAGGCAGCAGCGGGCTTGAGCGGGAAATCCTGGTGCCGGCCTTCTCGAGATTGCTGGCAAGTTTGTCGATGGTACTGCGGACGGCCTTGTCGGTCGGCAATACGGGATCGGTGTCGATCACGAGGATGCGGAAATCCTGCAGCGACGTATGGCGGGCAACCGGCAACTCGAGTTTGTAAGCTATGCCGGCCTCCAGAGGATCGGGGTCGGCCATGACGTCGAGCAGCAGCGACAGGTCGGCTGCGCTCCGCGCCATCGGACCGATCACCGCGAGGTCGCGCTCGTATGGCAGCGGCGGCGCCGGCGGCGCGGTATGGCCGCGCGAGGGCAACAACCCATAGGTCGGCTTGTGCGCATAGACGCCGCAATGGAACGCCGGCACGCGCAGCGAGCCGCCGATGTCGGAGCCGAGCGAGAGCGCGCCATAGCCTGCCGCGAGCGCTGCCGACGATCCACCGGACGAGCCGCCCGGCGTGCGTCCGAGATCATAAGGGTTGTTGGTGGTGCCGTAGATGTCGTTGTAGCTCTGCCAGTCCGCGAGGTTGAGCGGCACATTAGTTTTCGCAAGTATGATGCCGCCGGCGTCCTTGACCCGCGAGATCGACAGCGCATCTTCCGTCGGCGTGAAATCCTTCTGCTCCGGAATGCCCCAGGTCGTCGGCAGCCCTGCAACGTTATAGGATTCCTTCACTGTCACGGGGATGCCGAGCAGCGGCCTCTGTAAGCCGCGCGCCAGTTCGGCGTCAGCGGCGCGGGCCGCGGCAATTGCGCGCTCGTAATCGCGAACGCAAATCGCATTGATCTTGGCGTCGTGCCGTTCGATGCGGCCGATAGCATCCTCGGCCAGTTCGACCGCCGAGACCTTTTTTGCGGCAAGTGCGGCTGACAGTTCGACGGCTGTCTTGAAGCTCCATTGCGATCTGGCCAAGATGTACTCCCCGCGCTGTTTTCGAATGCGGCGCGGATGATGCTCAGTTTGAATGCAGGCCGCAAGAGCAATAGCTGTACAGCGGCGTGCTCGTCATGTTGCTAGCCATTCTCTCAATCCGTCATAGAGCGATCGCCTGGTTAGAGTGATCACGCTCTAAGCCGCGCCGATCAATATCCCGACTGCCAGCACGATGGCGCCTCCCAGCACGATCTGAAACACCGCCTGCAGGAATGGCGTGTCCATGTAGCGCGCGCGGATGAAGGCGATCGCCCATAATTCGAAGAACACGATGATGCAGGCAATCGCGGTTGCGAACCAGAACGCATTCGGCCAGGAGTCGGGAACGAGATAGGGCAGAGTATGGCCGATGCCCCCGAGTGTCGTCATCACGCCGCAGGTGAAGCCGCGCAGCCAGGGCGAGCCGCGCCCGGTCATCGAGCCGTCATCCGACAAGGCCTCGGCAAAGCCCATGCTGATGCCGGCGCCGATCGAGGCGGCAAGCCCCACCAGAAATGTCTGCCAGTTCTGATGCGTAGCAAAGGCTGCCGCGAACAGCGGCGCCAGCGTCGAGACCGAGCCGTCCATCAACCCGGCGAGTCCCGGCTGCACATATTGCAGCACGAACATGCGCCGCCGCGTCTTGTCCTCTTCCGCGCGCACATCGGGCTTGAGGATTTCGCCGGTCAGCTTGACCGCGAGTTGCTCGTGGTGCTTCTCCTCCTCGGCGAGATCGCCGAGTAGGCGCCGGACGCCGACATCCTCGGCACGTTCGCTGGCCCTGGCGTAGAAGCGCTCGGCCTCGAGCTCCATCGTCTCGACCTCTTTACGGATGGTGTCGAGCGGCAGGTTCTTGGTCAGCCAGATCGGGCGCCGCCGCAAGAATCCCTTGACGTCCTCGCGGCGGATCGGCGGCAGGTGCGGACCGAAGCGTTTCTCATACAGTTCCAGCAGGCGGTGACGGTGGCCGCGTTCCTCCTCGGCCATCTCCTCGAACACCTTGGCCGAGTCCGGATAGCGTTCGGCGAGGTCTTCCGCGAAGGTCATGTAGATGCGGCTGTCCTCTTCCTCGGAAGAGATCGCTACAGCCAGCACTTCGCGCTCGGTCAGGTCGGCGAAATTCTTCACGAGACAGCGCCTTTTCTTACTTTAGAATTATTCTAATATTGGCGCTGGCCGAGGTCAATTGCTGCGTCGATCCGCCTTCTACGCCTTCGCTCCTCGCAGGAATTGCACCAGCAACCAACTCACCTGGTTAGGCTGCTCCTGCTGCACCCAGTGACCGGCGCCATCGACGAGATGGCAGCCGATCATGTCGGTGCAGGCCTTGGACTGCATCGCTTCATAGACGCCGGGGCGCTGATAGGTGCCCCAGTCCTGCTTGCCCGAGATGAAAGCAGAGCGCACGTCGATCGTGCGGCCGGACCATAGCTGCAATTCCGCCGTGAACGCGCCCGAGGTGCCGCAGCGATACCATTGCAGGCCGCCCTGGAAGCCGTTGCGTTCATACTCGGCGCTGTAGAAGGCAAGCTCGCTGTCCGGCAGCCATTTGTTGGCGGCGATTTCGGCAGCCGACGGCATTTCCTCCGCGACGGTGGCGGCCATATCCTTGGCGAGGTCCATCACGTAGTAGGTCGGCAGTTTGGCGAGTTCGGCCGCCGTCCATGATTTCAGCGGGTAGGGCTGGTTGGCTTTCCAGTCCGCGCTCTTGTGATGGTAGTAGGCGCGCAGGAAATCATGCACGCCCTGCGGCGCGCGGTGCATGTCATTGTTCGCCGCGCGCGTCGAGTAGTACCACTGGTAATGCTTGCGCGGCCGCGGCAATGCGGCGAGATCGCGGTGGATCGGATCTTCTGCGGCTGATTCGACCGGTCCGTCCACGGTGTTGAACGGCAGCGACGGCGGGCCGCCGAACGGCGCGCTCATCATGACGACCGAACGAAACACGTCGGGCCGGATCAGCGCGCACCATGCGGCGACCGACGAGCCGAAATCATGCCCGACGACGGCGTCAACGCTCTTGTAGCCAAACGCGGATACCAGTCCCAGCGCGTCGCGCACCAGATTGGGCAGCCGGAAGGACGCGAGATCGCCGTCGTAATCCGGATCCCACCCCGTCGTGCGGCCATAGCCGCGCTGGTCCGGCGCGATCACGTGATAACCGACTTCCGCGAGGACCGGCATCACCTTACGCCACGAATAGGCAAGCTCGGGGAAGCCGTGCAGCAGCAACAGGCAAGGCCGGCCGCGGGTCTCGAAACCGGCTTCGAGCACATGCATGCGCAGGCCATTGATGCCATCGACATAGCGCGAGCGGATGGTGGCGGGCAGCGGGATCTCGGGAAGGGAAGTTGTTGTGTTCATGTGGCGCACTCCCTTGTCGTCCCGGACAATCGAGCCAACGGGTCCGGCCTTCGGCCGGCCCGATGACAGGCTCCGCGAGCGCGATCCGGGACCCATAACCACAAATGTTTGACCTCATAAAGGGCTGTGGCCCCAGCTTTGTAAAGCGATCAACAGCGGTGGTTAAGGGTCCCGGCGTTCGCCGGAACGACAATGGAGAGATTACGCTTTTGCCGCCTTCGGCCAATACCGGTCGCGCAGGTGGCGCTTCACCAGTTTGCCGGTCGGCGTGCGCGGCAGCTCGGCTTCGAAGTCGATGCTCTTCGGGCATTTGATCGGCGATAGATGCTTGCGGCAGAACGCGATCAGTTCGGCCTCTAACGCCTTGCCGGCCTTGGCCATGTCGTGCGGCTGCACCACGGCCTTGACCTCTTCGCCCATTTCCTCGTTCGGCACGCCGAACACCGCGACATCGGCGACGGCGGGATGGGTGATCAGGACGTCCTCGGTCTCCTGCGGGTAGATGTTCACGCCGCCCGAGATGATCATGTAGCTCTTGCGGTCAGTGAGATAGAGATAGCCTTCCGCGTCGAGATAGCCGACGTCGCCGAGCGTCGACCAGCCCTTGGCGTTGTAGGCCTTCTTCGTTTTCTCGGGATCGTTGTGATAGGTGAAGGCAGGCGCATCGGCGAAATAGACCGTGCCGATCTCGCCAACGGGCCGTTCCTCATCGTTCTCGTCGAGGATCTTCACCTTGCCGACGACGGCGCGGCCAACGGTGCCGCGGTGGGTCAGCCACTCCTGCGATGTCGAGACCGTGACGCCATTGCCTTCGGAGCCGGCGTAATATTCGATCAGGATTGGTCCCCACCAATCGATCATTTTTGCCTTCACGTCGATCGGGCAGGGGGCAGCGGCGTGGATCGCGCCTTTCAAAGAGGAAACATCGTAACGCTGGCGCACCTCGTCGGGTAGCTTCAGCATGCGCACGAACATGGTCGGCACCAGCTGCGACTGCGTGACCTTGTATTTTTCGACCAGCTTCAGGAATTCCTCCGCGTCGAAATGCTCCATGATGATGGAGGTGCCGCCGAGCGTGATCGCCATCATGTTGAAGCGCAGGGGCGCTGCATGATAGAGCGGCGCCGGCGACAGATAGATGCTGTCGGAGGACATGCCGCACATGTCGGCGCAGAGAATTTTCAAAAGCGGGTTCGGCACGTCGATCGCCTTGCCCTCAAACTCCTTCTTGATGCCCTTGGGCCGGCCGGTGGTGCCGGAGGAATAGAGCATGTCGTAGCCCGCCACTTCATCCGATATGGGCGTGACCGGCTGCGCGGCGGCTTCCTTGTCATAGGAACGGAAGCCGGGCTCGGGCTCGTCCATCATGTAGAGCAGCGGCCCGTCGGGCTGGCCGACGAGGCCTTGGACCTGCTCGGCGCATTTCGGTGTGGTGATGAAGACCTTGGCGCCGCAATCCCTGACGATGTAGGCGATCTCGTCCTGCGTCAGATAGCGGCTTATCGCGGTGTAATAGAGCCCCGCGCGCTGTGCCGCCCAGCAGATTTCCATGAAGGCGAGGCGGTTCTCCATCAGAAGCGCGATGTGGTCGCCCGCCTTCAGCCCGAGTGAGCGGAATAGTTGCGCGCCCTGGTTCGAGAGCTCGTCGAGCTCGCGATAGGTAATTGCCTTGCCAGTCCCGGCCATCTGATAGGCGATCTTGTCCGGCGTGTTGCGGGCGTGGATGGAGGGGTGGGTCACGACGTTTCCTCGGAGTGATCATTACTTTTACGTCGCCCCTGCGAACGCAGGGGCCCATAACCATTGATTTTTATTATTGGGCTGGATGGTGCTCCAGCTTGGCCTACCGCAGATGGCTGTGATTATAGGTCCCGGCCCAAGGCCGGGACGACACCGTATGTGTGGCCGCAGACGCGAGCTCGTCTTGCAGCTTACAGCCGTTCCACGATCGTCACATTCGCCATGCCGCCGCCTTCGCACATGGTCTGCAGACCGTAGCGCTTGTTGCGCTGTTTCAGCGCGTTGACCAGCGTGGTCATCAGCTTGGTGCCGGAGCCGCCGAGCGGATGGCCGAGCGCGATCGCGCCGCCATTGACGTTGAGCCGTTCCGGATCGGCGCCGGTGGTCTGCAGCCACGCTACCGGCACGGCGGCGAAGGCTTCGTTGACCTCGAACAGGTCGATGTCGTTGATCGACATGCCGGCCTTCTGCAGCGCGCGCTTGGTGGCGTGCAGCGGCGCGTCCAGCATGATCACGGGGTCGCCGCCCATCATGGTCATATGGTGGATGCGGGCCAGCGGCTTCAGGCCGAGCGACTTGAGGCCCTTTTCGTTGACGACCATCACGCCGGAGGCGCCGTCGCAGATCTGGCTTGCGCTGGCGGCGGTGTGCTTGCCGTTTTCGGCGATCAGCTTGACGCCCTTGATGCCGTCGAGGCTGGCATCAAAGCGGATGCCTTCGTCGATATGGTGCGTGTCGGTCGAGCCGTCGGCGCGGGTGATCTGCAGCGGAACGATCTCATCCTTGAACTTGCCGGCTTGCGTCGCGGCAATCGCGCGCTGGTGGCTGTTGTAGGAGTATTCGTCGAGCTGGTCCTTGGACAGCCCGTACTTCTCCGCCATCATCTCCGCGCCGGTGAACTGGCTGAAAACGATGTTCGGATATTTTTTCTCGATGCCCGGGCTCTTGTAATGGCCAAAGCCGTTCTTGGCCGGCAGCTGCGAGGCGAGGCCCATCGGCACGCGCGTCATCGATTCCACGCCGGCGGCGATCACGATGTCCATGCTGCCTGCCATCACCGCCTGCGCCGCGAAGTGCAGCGCCTGCTGCGACGAGCCGCATTGGCGGTCGACCGAGGTGGCGGGCACGCTCTCCGGGAGCTTGGAGGCCATCACCGCGTTGCGGGCGATGTTGTTGGACTGTTCGCCGGCCTGCATCACGCAGCCCATGATCACGTCTTCGATCTGGGCGGGATCGACGCCGGTGCGGTCGACCAGCGAATCCAGCACGGAGGCGGCGAGGTCGGCCGGGTGCCAGCCCGCCAGACGTCCCCCCTTGCGGCCCCCCGCGGTGCGTGCGGCGGCGACGATATAGGCCTCAGCCATGTCTGTTCTCCCTGGTCATTGTTGTCTGTTGGAAAAGATGGGCCGGATTTAAGGGGCACGGCAGGATTTAGTCAATCAATCAATTAACTCTTGAGTGCGGGCCCGGCATGCGCTTATCTGCGGCCAGGTTTCCTCCCTCGGCCAGTGACAGGGCATCAGTTGAATACCATCGTACCGACCAGGCTTCCGAGCGGCCGAAATGCCACGGCCGAGAAGCTGCTCGTCGCGGCGAGCGAGCTGATGATCGAGCGCGCTTCGATCGAGGTCTCGCTGTCGGACATCGCGCAGAAGTCGGGGGTCAACGCGGCGCTGGTGAAATATCATTTCGGCAACAAGGACGGGCTGTTGCTGGCGCTTCTGGCGCGCGACGCCGCGACCGAGATGTCGCAGCTCGAATATCTGATCAGCCAGCCCATCACGCCGACGGCGAAGCTACGGCTGCACATCGCCGGCATCATCCGCGCCTATCACCAGTTCCCCTATATGAACCGGCTGATCCACTATCTCCTGCACGAGAGCAGCCCTGAGGCCGCCGACGAAGTCTCGCAATTCTTCGTCGCGCCCTTGCTGGACTTTCACCGCCGTCTGCTTGCCGAGGGCGTCAAGGCCGGCGAATTCCGCGATATCGATCCGGTGCTGTTCTACACCAGCCTGATCGGCGCCTGCGATCACCTGTTCTTCGGCCGCCACGCGATGTCGCGGGCGACCGGGGTCGGCCCGGTCACCGACGAAGTCTGCCGCGACTACATCAAGCATATGGAAGCGCTGATCTGCGGCGGCATGCTGAAGGAGCGAATGGCGAGTGGCGAATAGCGAAATGGGGCCGTCCTCCATTCGCCACTCACTATTCGCTATTCGCCATCAAGTGAAGAAACGCCAAAGGAAGGAAAGGTTCTCAAAATGCAGTTGAACGACGTTGCCGTCATCATCACCGGCGGTGGTTCGGGCCTCGGGGCCGCGACCGCCCGCGCCATGGCCGCGAAGGGCGCCAAGATCGGCGTACTCGACCAGAACAAGGAAAATGCCGAAAAGGTCGCGGCTGAAGTGAAGGGCGTAGCCCTTCATGCCGACGTCACCAGCGAGGAGCAGATGAAGGCGGCGATCGGCAAGGCGGAAGCGGCGCACGGCGTCGCGCGCGTGCTGATGAACTGTGCCGGCATCGGCGGCTCGCAGCGCATCGTCGGCAAGGACGGCGTCTACCCGCTGGAGAAGTTCGTCCGCATCATCAACGTCAACCTGATCGGCACCTTCAACGCGCTGCGCCTGTTCTCCGAACGGCTCGCGACGGCTGCCCCGGTCGGCGAGGAGCGCGGTGTCATCATCAACACCGCGTCCGTTGCCGCCTATGAAGGCCAGATCGGCCAGATCGCTTACTCCGCTTCCAAGGGCGGTATCGTCGGCCTCACGCTGCCGGCAGCGCGCGATCTCGCGAGCCTGAAGATCCGCGTCAACACGATCGCGCCCGGCATCTTCTTCACGCCGCTCTTGATGGGTTTGAACGAGGAAGCCCGCAAGAGCCTTGGCGCCCAGGTGCCGCATCCGGCCCGCCTCGGCGAGCCCGACGAATATGGTGCACTCGCAGTGCATATCGTCGAGAATGCGATGCTCAACGGCGAGACCATCCGCCTCGACGGCGCCATCCGCATGGCGCCGCGGTAGGCTCGATCGTCGTCCCCGCGAATGCGGGGACCCATACTCCGCGGCCTCTCTGAAAGGCGAACTGGCAAAGGCCGCGGCGCAACAACGAAGGCCTGTGTTTATCGGTCTCGGCTCCCGCGGAGCCTGTCATCGGGCGGCGCTTCGCGCCGACCCGTTGACTTGGCCGGGACGACGGTGATGAGGAGCGCGTCGTGACTCAACCGCTGGTGCTGTGTAGCCGCTCGGAAGATTTCAACGAAGGCATCAGGGCCTTCCTTGAGAAACCAAAGCCTGTCTATATCAGGCGATGAAGACAAGATCCGCAAAAGGACAAGAATTCCGGGAGACGCAATATGGGTGGGAGTGCCGCCGCAGTGTTGAGCAAGCCAGCCTTTCGCAAGATCGAGTGGCTGCCGCGCGACATCGCGGTCGAGCGCCGCGCGGACGGCGTCATCATCCTGAAATCGCGCATTCCGCTGCAACCTTACGAGAAGCACATTCCGGCCTCGCTCGCGAAATGGGCGAAGGAAGCGCCCGAGCGTATCTGGCTCGCGCAACGCACTGGGCCGGACCGTCAATGGCGAAAAGTCTCCTATGGCGAAGCCAAGCGCGTTGTCGACGGGCTGACGCAGGGCCTGCTCAATCTCGGTCTTGAAGAGGGGAGGCCCGTTGCGATCCTGTCGGGCAATTCGATCGAGCATGCGCTGATGACGCAGGCCGCGATGCAGGCGAGGCTGCCGGCCGCACCGGTCTCGCCGGCCTACTCGCTGATGAGCCAGGATCATCTCAAGCTCAAATACCTCTTTGACCTGATCAAGCCTGCGGTCGTGATGGTGCAGGACGGGCCGACCTTCGAGAAGGCGTTGAAGGCGCTCGATCTCACCGATGTCATCGTCGTGCATGTCCTGCGGCCCTGCGAAGGCATCAAGAGCGTGCCCTTTGCCGATCTCGCGGCAACAGCGGTGACGAAGGATGTCGATGATTCGGTTTCGATGATCACGCCAAAGACTGTCGGCAAGCTGCTGTTCACCTCGGGCTCGACCGGCATGCCGAAGGCCGTCATCAATACGCAGGAGATGATGTGCGCCAATGCGGCGATGATGATGCAGGTTCGTCCGCGCGATCCCAACGGACCGATCGCGACCATGCTGGACTGGATGCCCTGGAATCACACCATGGGCGGCAACGCCGCGTTCCATCCGATCCTGATCGACGGCGGCACGCTTTATATCGACGACGGCCGGCCGATGCCGGGCCAGTTCGAGGAGACCATTCGAAACCTGCGCGAGGTGTCGCCGACCTATTACGCCAACGTGCCTGCCGGCTATGCGGCATTGGCGGCGGCGATGGAGAAGGACGAGGCACTATGCCGCAGCTTCTTCAAGAATCTCTCCATCATGGCCTATGGCGGCGCGCGGCTGCCGGATGATCTCTACGACCGCATGCAGGCGCTGGCAGTGAAGACCACCGGCGAGCGCATCGTGTTCTACACCGGCTGGGGCTCGACCGAGACCGCGCCGACCTCGACCGGCACCTATTGGGACACCGAGCGCGTCGGCCTGATCGGGCTGCCGTTCCCCGGCGTCGAACTGAAGATGGTGCCGTGCGGTTCGAAATACGAATTGCGCCTGCGCGGCATCAACGTCACGCCCGGCTATTTCGGTCAGCCAGATCTGACGAGGAAGATGTTCGACGAGGAAGGCTTTTACTGCATCGGCGATGCTGGCGTGTTCGTCGATGAGAATGATCCGCTGCAGGGCATCATCTTCGCCGGCCGCGTGGTGGAGGACTTCAAGCTGACGACCGGCACCTTCGTCCATGTCGGTTCGCTGCGTACCGACGCGATCGCGGCCGCGACGCCTGTCGTGCACGATGCGCTGGTTACGGGGCAGGACCGTCCGTTCATCGGGCTATTGGCCTGGCCCAATCTGCACGCCTGCCGGCAGATCACAGGCGATCCCAATGCGACGTTTGAAGAAGTCGTGCGGCATCCCGAAGTGATCGCGCGGCTGAAACGCGGGCTGGAAGCGCACAATGCCTCCGCCACCGGCAGCAGCATGCGGATTGCACGCGCCATGCTGATGGCCGAGCCGCCCTCGATTGACGGCAATGAACTGACCGACAAGGGCTACATCAACCAGCGCGCCGGCCTCGAACGGCGTGCCGCGCTGTTGGAGAGGCTTTATGCCGATCAGCCCGGCGAAGATGTGATTGTGCTGCGATGAAGACGACGCTGTCTCCACTCGTCATTCCGGGGCGCGCGAAGCGCGAACCCGGAATCTCGAGATTCCGGGTTCGATGCTGCGCATCGCCCCGGAATGACGGCGAATAAACAACACGAAAGCAACTGGGGTAACCTGCCATGAACTTCGATTTCTCCGACGAACAAAAGCAGATGCGCGACGAGGCGAGGAAATTTCTCACCGAGCAGTGCCCGCCGAAGGCCGTGCGCGAGGTGCTCGACGGCAAGGCGCCGTATGACAAGGCGCTGTGGAAGGGGCTCGCCGAGATGGGTTTTCTCGGCGTCGCGATCCCGGAAGAATTCGGCGGCGCGGGCGCCGGCCATCTCGAGCTCTGCGTGATCGCCGAAGAAATGGGCCGAGCCAATGCGCCGGTGCCGTTCTCCTCCACTGTCTATCTCGCCGCCGAAGCGCTGCTGCTCGCCGGCTCCGAGGCGCAGAAGCAGAAATGGCTGCGGAAGATCGCCTCCGGTGAAGCGATCGGCACGCTGGCGCTGTTCGAGGGCAAGGGCAATCCGTCGCCGAAGGCGATCAAGCTGCAGGCTTCCGGTGGCACGCTTACCGGCGTGAAGAAGCCGGTGCCGGATGGCGCGATCGCCGATTTCGCCGTGGTTGCCGCGCGCACCGGCTCGACCGGGCGCGATTCCGACATCTCGCTGTTCCTGGTCGATCTGAAGACCGGCGGCGTCGAAGCGAAGTCGCTGACCAATGTTGATCCGACAAGAGGGCAAGCTGAACTCACCTTCAATAACGCCAAGGCCGAGCCGCTGGGCGCGGCCGGCGACGGCTGGAGCATCCTCACGCAAGTGCTCGACCGCGCAGCCGTGCTGCTGGCGTTCGAGCAGGTCGGCGGCTCCGACCGCGCGTTAGAGATGGGCCGCGACTATGCGCTCGACCGTATCGCCTTCGGCCGCCCGATCGGCTCGTTCCAGGCGGTGAAGCACATGCTGGCCGACATGTATGTCTCGGCGACGCTGGCGCGCTCGAACTGCTATTACGGCGCCTGGGCACTCTCGACCAATGCCGCGGAATTGCCGGAAGCCGCAGCCGCTGCGCGCATCAGCGCGACGCAGGCGTTCCAGCACTGCTCCAAGAACAACATCCAGGTCCACGGCGGCATGGGCTTCACCTGGGAGTTCGACTGTCACATGTACTACCGCCGCGCCAACGCCACTGCGCTGACGCTCGGCAGCCTGTCGTACTGGGAAGATCAGTTGATCGACCGCATGCGCAAGAAGAATGCGGCTTAGCGTAAGGAACGTCATTCCGGGGCGATGTGAAGCATCGAACCCGGAATCCAGAGGTTTGGATCGAGATTCCGGGTTCACGCTGCGCGTGCCCCGGAATGACAGAAAGAGAACGTCATGAACTTCGACGACACCCCGCAGGAAGCCGCGTTCCGCGCTGAAGCGCGCGCGTGGATACAAGCCAACGCGCCGAAGCAGTATGAGGAAGAGCTGCGCAAATCCTCGCTCGGCCGCACCGTGCTCAAGGGCGCCAACATTCTCGAGGTCGCAAAAGCCTGGCAGAAGAAGAAGGCCGATGCCGGCTGGGCCTGCCTGCACTGGCCGAAGGAATATGGCGGCCGCGGCGCCTCGCCGATCGAGCGGGTGATCTGGCAGCAGGAGGAGGGGCCGTTCGGCAAACTCAGTGGCATGTTCATCATCGGCCACGGCATGTGCGGGCCAACCATGATGGCGTTCGCCGGCGAGGAGCAGAAGCGGAAATGCCTGCCGCCGCTCGCCTCCGGCGAGAAAATCTGGTGCCAGTTGTTCTCCGAGCCGGCCGGCGGCTCCGACGTCGCAGGCCTGCGCACCCGCGCCGAGCGACGCGGCGACGAGTGGATCATCAACGGCCAGAAGATCTGGACCTCCGGCGCGCATTATTCGGATTACGGCATCCTGCTGACGCGCACCGATCCGACCGTGCCGAAGCACAAGGGGCTCACCATGTTCTTCCTGGACATGAAGAGCCCGGGCGTCGAGGTGCGGCCGATCAAGCAGGCCAGCGGACAATCTGATTTCAACGAGGTCTATTTCACCGATGTCGTGATCCCGGACTCGCAGCGGCTCGGGGCCGTCAACGACGGCTGGAACGTCTCGCTGACCACGCTGATGAACGAGCGCATGTCGATCGGCGCGGGCGTCGCGACCGGCTTCCCAGAGTTGTTCGAGTTCTGCAACAACCTGATGCTGGGGGATGGGCCCGCGATCGAGGACCGCAGCGTTCGCTCAAAGCTGGCGAACTATGCGGTGAAGGCCAGCGGCCTGCGATACACCAGCATGCGGGCGATCTCGGCGCTGTCGAAGGGCGAGCGTCCGGGGCCGGAAAATTCGATCGGCAAATTGGTGGCGGGATCGATGGTCCAGGAAGTCGCGATGTATGCGCTGGACCTGCAGGGCGCCGCCGGCGTGCTCAGCGGGCCTGACGACGCCGAGGTCGCCGGCAAATTCCAGGCAATGCTATTGCGCGCGCCGGGCACCCGCGTTGAGGGCGGCACCGACGAGATCATGCGCAACATCATCGCCGAGCGCGTGCTTGGTTTGCCCGGTGACATCCGGGTCGACAAGGACGTGCCGTTCAACCAGATCCCGACCAAGGGAAGATAGATATCGTGTTCCCGGACGCGGTGCAGCGCCCCTGGCGCTGCTCCGCAGAGCCGGGACCCACAAAAGGCGGCCGCTTTAATGGACCCCGGCTCTGTCGCGCAGCGCTTCGCGCTGCGCAGCGTCCGGGGAACGTATCCGGAGACAAAGGAGAGCCAAAATGAACTTCGACGATACCCCGCAGGAAGCGGAATTCCGCGCCACCGCCCGCAAATGGATCGACGCCAATGCGCCGAAGCAATATGAGGCGGAGCTGTCAAAATCCTCACTCGGCCGTATCCGGCTGGAGAAGGAAGAAATCGTCGACGTCGGCAAGGCCTGGCAGAAGAAGAAGGCCGAGGGCGGCTGGGCGTGCCTGCATTGGCCGAAGGAATATGGCGGCCGCGGCGCCAGCCCGATCGAGAAGGTGATCTGGCAGCAGGAGGAGGGCGTTTACGGCAAGCTGACGCAGCCGTTCCAGATCGGCGAGGGCATGTGCGGTCCGACGGTGATGGCGTTCGGCAGCGAGGAGCACAAGCGCCACTATCTGCCGAAGCTCGCGTCCGGCGAGCACATCTGGTGCCAGCTATTCTCCGAGCCGGCCGGCGGCTCCGACGTGGCGGGCCTGCGTACGCGGGCCGAGAAGAACGGCGACAACTGGATCGTCAACGGCCAGAAGATCTGGACCTCCGGCGCGCATTATTCCGACTACGGCCTTCTGATCACACGTACCGATCCCAATGTGCCGAAGCACAAGGGCCTGACCATGTTCTTCCTCGACATGAAGAGCAAGGGCGTCGAGATACGGCCGATCAAGCAGGCCAACGGCATGCAGGAATTCAACGAGGTCTATTTCACCGACGTCGTGATCCCGGATAGCCAGCGCCTCGGTGCGGTCGGTGACGGCTGGAACGTGTCGCTGACCACGCTGATGAACGAGCGTATGTCGATCGGTTCGCGGCTCGCCACCGGTTTTCCGGAAATGTTCGAGTTCTGCTCCAACCTGATGA
The DNA here is from genome assembly GCF_013114835.1 of Bradyrhizobium archetypum. GTDB lineage: Bacteria > Pseudomonadota > Alphaproteobacteria > Rhizobiales > Xanthobacteraceae > Bradyrhizobium > Bradyrhizobium archetypum. The sequence continues at coordinate 431,172 of NZ_JAAVLW010000003.1, forward strand.
CCGACGACGGCCTTGCGATCGACGATCCCGCGACGCGCTCGAAGCTGGCGAGTTGGGCGGTGAAGGCGAGCGGTCTGAAATATACCAGCTACCGCGCCATCTCCTCGCTGTCGAAGGGCGAACGTCCGGGACCCGAAAACTCCATCGGCAAGCTGGTATCGGGCTCAATGCTTCAGGATATCGCGACTTACGCGATGGACCTTCAAGGCGCGGCCGGCGTGCTCACCGGCGCCGATGAAGAAGCGGTGCACGGCCAGTTCCAGCAGATGCTGTTGTCCTCGCCCTCGATGCGCATTGCCGGCGGCACCGATGAAATCCTGCGCAATATCATCGCCGAGCGCGTGCTTGGCCTGCCTGGCGACATCCGCGTCGACAAGGATGTGCCGTTCAACAAGATCCCGACCAAGGGGCGCTGATCATGGATGCAAAGGCGCCGAAGGCGCACGATGCGAAGGCAGACCGCATCGGCGTGCTCGAAGAACTCCTGAACGAGCGCTACTCCGTGCGCGCCTTCCTGCCGCGGGAGGTGCCGCGCGACACCATCGAGCATATTTTGAAAGTGGCGCAGCGCACGGCGTCGTGGTGCAACAGCCAGCCCTGGCAGGTCTTGATCGCGAGCGGCGAGGCCAAGGAGCGCTTCCGCAAGGCGATCTATGCCGAGGCCGCTTCGGGCGCAAAGGACGACCATGACTTTACCCCGCCGCGCGAATATCTCGGCGTCTATCTCGAACGCCGTCGCGAGAGCGGCTTTCAGCTCTACAACACGCTTGGCATCGCGCGCGGCGACAAGATCGCCTACGCCAGGCAGGCGCTGGAGAACTACAATTTCTTCGGCGCGCCGCATGTAGCGATCATTCACACCGACGAGCCGCTCGGCATCTATGGCGCGGTCGATTGCGGCGCCTATGTCTCCAACTTCATGCTGGTCGCACAGGCGCTCGGCCTCGGCACCATTCCGCAGGCCGCGCTCGCGCGCCACTCCGGATTGATCCGGCGGCACTTCAAGCTGGCCGATGACCGGCGCGTGGTCTGCGGCATCTCCTTCGGCTACGCCGATCACGCTCACAAGGTCAACAGCTACCGCACCTCGCGGGCGAGCGTCACGGATACCGCGACGTTCGTGGACTAGCCCAGCAATTCCTCAGCAACGTCGTCGGCGAATCGCTTTCGCACGCCTGATATCAGCACGTGCTCGGAATCGCCGTGAATCGCCGTTGCGCCGGGCATGCCGTGGTCACGCAGGGCGCGTGCGCAGCCGACCCAGTCGCCGCCTTCGACCGGTTCGTTGCACGAGGCCCAGGACAGCGTGCCGCAGGCATTGTCGCCATGGCCGTGCTGCTCCGTCCATTGGGCGCCGTGTTCGAGCAGAAACCGTGTCAACGCGGAGTTACCGTTAAACACGGCGAGATTCAGTGCGGACGCATCCCAGTCGCCGCCACGCACCGCGATCGGCCAGCCCAGCCTGACCATCAGCCTCACGATGTCGTCGGCGCCGGCCGCGGCCATATCGGGCAACAGCCGGAGCTGCGCCGGAGACAGCGAGGCCGGCAGATCGGGTCGCGGGCTTGGATCGCGTGCGCCTCGGCTTCATCGCCAGATGCACATGCCGCAACGAAACGTTCCTCGTCGAAGATATCTGGCGTACCGGTTTGCGGGCGCAGCAGAGCCGCAGCGTCGGAGAGGCCGAACTGCAGCGCCAGCCGGTAGGGACTGAGGCCTTCTGCCGTCGTGCGCGACGGATCAGCGCCTGCCTCCAGAAGCGCCTTCACATGACGGGGCCGGCGACGATAGATGGCCCATGCGAGCGGCGAACCCCAATCGGTCAGCGGCGGATTGCGCGCCGGTTCGTCCGGATCGCCGCCGTGCTGCAGCAGCAATTTCAGCGTGGTGTCGTCGTCGAGGTCGATCGAGCGGTAGATCGCATTGCTTTCGGCGATGCGCGCACCATGCTTCAGCAGCAGGCGTGTGCAGGCCGGGTTCTCCAGCGAGTGATAAAGCGATTCGCCGTCATTGGGGTCCGCGCCGGCTTCCAGCAACAGTCTGGTCAGCGCCGGGTCGTGGTTGCTCCCGGCCGCGCCATACAGCGTCGAGAGCGGATAACGCTGGTCCGGCTTTTCAAGCGATCCCGGCGGCCAGCGGCTGTAAATGTGCTGGTTGACGTCCGCGCCGGCCGCGATCAGCCATTGGGCGCAGCGATGCAGGCGCTCGCGAGACTCTTCCGTGCGCAGCAGGCTCGAATGCGCGACCGCAAACAGCGGCGGTAGTTGCAGCGGGCCGCCGGGCCGGTTGACCCATGATGGATCGGCCTGCGTCGCCTGCCGCAGCGCGTTCTCGTCGCCGATGGCGCAGGCGAGATAAGGATCGCTCACGACGAGCTCGGGGTCATCCGCGAGCATCCGTAAGCCGACGCGTGGATTGGCGCGGTTGACCGTGCCGCTGACATCGCCGGAATAGAGGAGCTGCGCCCAGTGCAGGACGCGAGCGGTGCGCTCGTGGTGCGCCGCTATCTGCACCTCGACGTAACGTTTCAGGTCGGGCCAAGAGGCAAAACCGTGTTCGCGCGCGATGCAGGATTGCGCGTCGTGCAGGCGAAGCTGCAGCGATGAAATGGCCTCGTCGCTGTGGCCGGCTGCGGCCGGCAGCGCGCCGCGAAACCGCGCCATCACCGCCGCGTCGCGGCTTCGATAGAGGCGGATCAATTCCTTGGCCTGTTTCTTCAGATGATCGAGATTCAGTCGATCGGGCGACCGGTTCATCAGACACCTCCGTGCATGACATCGCCGACGGCCCGCAATACCGGCTGCACAAAGGCTCTAGATGTCGCTCGAAAGCTGCAAGTGGGTTCAACCCTTCCCGCGGGCCCGGGAGCGGCTTGCACCGCATCCGCTACCATATGGCTGGCGCCGGCACGGGTCAACGTACCAGGCATACGGAAAAATCCCGGCCGCTTGCCGCGACCGGGATCTTTATTGCAGAAAGGTTCGATCAGTAGGCGCAGACGTTCACGGTACGCAGGCGCATGCCGCGGCGGGTTTCGACCCAGCGCTGCTGCAGACAGCCGTTCAGACCGGTGTCGACATAGACGCCGCCGAAGCCGACGCCAATGGCGGGACCCCAGCCATAGCCCCAATGATGGCCCCAGTGATGGCCGTGGTAAAAGCCGCCGGCGGACGCGGGCGCTGCGGCGGCAATGGTGAGCGAGGCGGCGGCAATCAGTCCGAGGGTAACCTTGCGAAACATACCCATTTTCTCCAGTTGCGTGGCGCGAGGCCATTGTTGCGTCCCTGCCCATCAGTCGGGCCAGCCGTGCCTTGCGTTCACGCGCGAAGGGGAGAATCGTGTTTCAGGAGTGTTTCGTCCCAGGAATATCGTGTCCCGGACGCGGCGCCGCGCGCTACATAGCGTCCGGAAAACGCAGCCGATCGGATCGTCATGCCCGCCTTGTGCCGGGCATCCACGTCTTTGCTTCAACCAAGCAAGATAGACGTGGATGGCCGGGACAAGCCTGGCCATGACGGAAATGCTGGCTGCATTTTCGGCCCAACTCAAAACCGCGGCGGACGCTTTTCCGCAAACGCCTTGATGCCTTCCTTGATCTCGGCGCTGCGCATGCTTTCGCGGTGGCGGCGGTCGGCGGCTTCTTCATCCAGCTTGCCGCGCGCGAATTCGTTGATGGCGCGCTTCATGCCGCGCATCGCAAGCGGCGCGTTGCCGGCCAGGATATTCGCGAGACGATCCACTTCCTCGTCGAGCGCTTCCACGGGCACCATGGCGGTGAGATAGCCGATCCGCAGCATTTCCGGCGCCGTGATCTTTTGCGCGGTCAGAAACAGCATCTTTGCGTTGTCGACGCCGAGCCGCGAGACGTAGCGCTTAATTCCGCTCGGATAATAGTGCAGGCCGAGCCGCGCCGCCGGCATGAACATTTCGGCAGTATCGATGCCGATGCGGAAGTCGCAGGCCAGCGCCAGGTCGGTCGAGCCGCCATAGACGCCGCCATTGAGCCGGCAGATCGTCGGCACACCGAGATCCTCCAGCCGGTTGACGACGACTTCGAACGCCGAGCCCGCGCTCTGCTGTTCGTTGGCGCTGGTGGCGCGGTCCGCCACCGAATTGAGATCATAACCCGCGCTGAAGGCGCGGCCGGTGCCGGTCAGCACCAGCACGCGGATCGCGTCATCGGCCTCGATCCGGTCGAACAGTTTCAAGAGTTCGCCGAGATCCTCGCTCTGCAGCCGGTTCAAATGTTTCGGCCGGTTGAGGCGGATGGTGGCGCGTCCGCCGCTGATCTCGAGGATGGGCGCGCTCGCCGCCTCGGCTGCTTCACGCATGCTGGTCTCCGTTGTTCTTGCTTTTGAATTACTCGTTCTCTTGCGCGCGCCGCTTGGCTTCGGCGTCGATGGTCTCGGCGAGATCAGGGTGCCGCGCCATCAGCAGACGAAAGTCCACGAGATCGAGCACCAATAGCCGCGTTACCTTGGTGGTCGTGACATTGGCGCCGCGCACGCTGTTGCCGAGCAGCGCCATCTCGCCGAAGAACGCGCCTTCGCCGAGCGCGATCCTTTTGCCGGGCAGTTCCACCTCGGCTTCGCCGGCGGCGATGAAATACATGCAGTCGCCCTTTTGTCCCTTGCGGATGATCTGGGTGCGCGCCGGCAGGTCCATCGTGCGCAGCATGTGAGTGACGTCGGCGATCGCGGCCGGGCCGAGGGTGGCGAAGAACGGCACCTTGCTGACGGTCTCCCAGGTCTTGAGGAAATTGTCGCGGCGGGTTTCGGCGGCAAAGCCGGTCGCCAGAATACCGGTCCACAGCCCGAACACGCCAAGCCCGGAGATCATCACCAGCGCCGCGACCATCCGCCCGAGCGGCGTGATCGGCACCACGTCGCCATAGCCGGTGGTGGTCAGCGTCACCACCGCCCACCACAGTGCCGCCGGCACGCTGCCGAAGGTCGCCGGCTGCACGTCGCGTTCCAGGAAATATTCGGCAACCGAGGCCAGCAACACCACCATCAGGAAGATCACGAGCACGCTGAGCAAGGGCCCCGATTCCAGCACCAGCACGCGGCGCAACTGCCGCAGTCCGGGGATGCCCGGAACTACTTTCAGCACCCAGAGGATGCTGAGCAGCCACGCAGTCCTGGACTCGACACCCACGATCAGCGCGACCGGCACCGCAAGGGCCCCGATCGCGTCGACGATCCCGCTGCTGGAAAGCATGTAGAGCGACAGCCGGCCTTGGTGCGCCATGTGGCGCAGCCGCACCAGCCATTCGAACACGAAGTAGACGAGGCACGTCCACAGCACCGCCTCGATCCATCGGTGCGCCACCTCGTAGGCGGGGCCGGCCGTGAGCACCGCCATCGCGGCGACGCCGGCCGCGACCGCGACATAGGCTGCCTTGGTCATGTTGCGGCCGGCCGTCTTGGCGGTGAATTGAGCTAGCGCCGAGAGGATGAGCCGCTTGGACATCGGGTGACGAGGGCCTGATGGGTGCAATAAAAGCCGGATAGCGGCGCGAGCCGCAGCGTGATCAATGGGGCGCAAAGTGCCCGGCGGCGGGGAGGCCGTCAACGACGGTCCTGTGCCGCCACTGCCCTCTTGCCGGCCGGCTCAGGGCGTGCCGACAGGCATCGCGCCGGCGAATTTTACCCGGAATAGTGAGAATCCCGACAAAACGTCGCCTATTCCTCGTATACCAAAAGGACCCCGCGGCCGTTACGATAGCGGGCACCGCAGTAGAATCGCGGCAAAATTCACTCCCTGAAGAATTTGGTTGGCCTCCAATGGATACGTCTCATCTGGCACAACACGCAGGAACCGCCGGCGCGCTGTTCGCGTCGATCTTCGTGGTCGCCACCACCACGATGAAGACCATGATCCCACTCCGGGTATTCGGCATTCTTGCCAACGTCGTTCTGATCGTGACCGCGATCCCGACTCATAATTATCTGGTCATGGGCGTGCAGGCGGTCATGCTGTTCGTCAATTCCTATCGCCTGCACCAGATGCTGCAACTGGTGCGCGACGTGAAGAAATCCGTCAACAGCGACCTGTCGATGGAATGGCTGAAGCCGTTCATGACGGAGCGCAATTGCGCGGCCGGCGAGATCCTGTTCTACAAGGACGAGAAGGCCGAGGACATGCTCTATATCGTCAGCGGCAAGTTCAAGCTGGTTGAGTCCGGTATCGTGCTGCCGGTCGGCGCCATCGTCGGCGAGCTCGGCATGCTGTCGCCGTCGAACACGCGCACGCAGACGCTGGAGTGCGTCGAGGCCGGCCTCATCCTGAGCGTCAGCTACACCAAGGTCGAGGAGCTGTACGTGCAGAATCCCGCCTTCGGCTTCTATTTCCTTCGGCTGACCAGCGCCCGCCTATTCCAGAACCTCGAGGCGGCTGAAAAGCGGCTGGCGCAGCATCTGGCGTCATCAGCCGAGCCGAAGCCCGCCTAGGAGCCGGAGCGACAAGGAGTGTCAGACCGCGGTATTGTATCGTCGTTGCGTTATCTGTTCGCCGATTTCATCGGCGAGGATGACGCTGAGCCGCCGTTCCTGCCCGAAGGGCTGCCCGAGCCGGTAATGGCGCTGGCGAGCGAGGCGATCCATCTGCTCATCGATTATCAGGGCCCGAGCTACGCGAGTCTTTACGTCGACCGGCTGCGGCGGTTCGTCGGTAAGCAGGGCGTCGACGACACGATGCTCGCTGAAATTGCCCGCCTGATGGCGATACGCATGAGCTATGAGGACCCGATTCGGATCGCGCAGCTCAAGCTCACCGAACTCAGCGGCCAGCCCGTCGGATCGGCGGGGTCCGTCGACATCAGAAAATTCCGGCTTGAAGAGCTGATCAGCGCGCTTCCCGCCGTCATTGCCGAATACATCCTCGATGCGGTGGAATGGGCCGGATTGGCGCACAAGCGCGTTTCCATCCGCTTCAGTACGAAAAGCCGCTTCGGCATTCGCCGCCTCAAGATCGAGGCAGGGCTGCGGCGATGGCGGCCGCTTTCGGTGCGCTATGCCAAGGAGCGGGTCTGGGTCGAGCGCTGGCTGCACATGATCGACCGCGCGCTGACCAAGCAGCCCCAGGCGGCACCCGCGATCATCCACACCGCGACTATGATCGTGGGATATGGCGAGGTCTATCGGCAGGGCATGATGGACTGGAACGCGATCATCGATGGGCTCGTCAAGCCGACTTTCGACGGCGTGCTGGCGCTCTCGGATCTTGCCGGCGCGGTGACAGAGGCGCGTGCCGCGGCAGTGCCCGACCCGCGGCAGTCCGCACTCAAGCGCAAGATCGCCGAACTCCGCGCACGGGTGGCTGCCGGCGCGTATACGACGGTGCCGTCGTCTTAGAGGTCTCGCTCTGTCGTGATCGCCGGGCTTGGCCCACATTCGCTCTTCGAGCTAGGGCGGACAAGTCGGTTTGCCCGTCCTACGCGAGCTTCAGGAGTCGATGTTAGACTTCAAAGCAAATGGCGCAATGGGGTCAGGCTGGCATCGGCGGAAAGCTGCTCTCGTGTCCGCTGAGGGGCGAACGGATGGACGCTAACCTGATCGCTGCGCGAGCGAATGCTCGAGGAAAAAACGCAGCATTTCCCTTGTTGCGTCAGGTCCTTTCGGATCGGTGTAGGAGCCGGCAGGGCTGCCTCCGGACCATGCGTGTCCAGCGCCGTGGATATTCCAGTGCTCCAATATTCCGCGCCCACTCGCGTCGCTGAAGATCGTGCGGGTGTAAGCATGCCCTCCAGGTACCTGGCCGCGATCAATTTTCTTTTGCAGCCTCATGGCTCTCACGGACTGCTCAAGAACTTGATCGCCGTTGTTGGGATGAACGGTGGTGTCGCGATCGCCGTGAAGAACAATGGTCGGGACAGGTGGCCCGTCACCAAAAACGACCCTGTGACTGGATTCGCCGCCTTGTCGCATGGCGACCAGCGCAGAAGGAAGGTCAATGGCGGCCCCGCAAGCAAGGCCAGAATGTACGCCGATTGCTGCGTACAGATCTTTATAGGTATTGCCCATGACAGCAGCAGCGGCTGCTCCGGCCGATAGTCCACCAACATAGACACGGTTTGGATCAATCGGAAAATCGCGCATGACTTGGCGAGTGATGCCGGCAATGATCGAGGGTTCACCACTGCCCCGCTGCTGGTCGGCTGCGCGAAACCAGTTCCAGCATTTCGCGTGGTTTGCCTTGGCGCGCTGTGCCGGATAGACCACAAAGCAGGATTTTTCCTCAGCGACGAAGTTCATCCTCGTACCAGCGGCAAAATCGTCCGGGGACTGGGTGCAGCCGTGTAGCATCACGATCAAGGGAAGCGATTGGTGCTGATTACGGCTGGGGATGAAGAGCTTGTAGGCGCGGCTGCCCGCCGGATTGCTGTAGCTACCTTCGGTGAACCTTGTGCCGTCTGGCACGATATCGGACATCGACAGCGGCTTGCGCGCAGTCACACCTCGCAATACGAACCCAGGGCGATGCGTTGCGCGGTCAAGCAGCTCGCGGAGCATGTGAGATTCCGCCCGCGCCAGGTCCGGGCCGTTGTCATCCTCGACAGCATTGGCTTGCACGTCAATGATTGTCGGCCCTTCAAGTGCGGGCTGAGCACGGCGCGAAGTCGGGTCTGGCGCGCTTTCGCCGTGCAGCATGCGTTGCAGCAGCGCGGTCGCCTCCACGAGCCGACCAGCGCGCGTGAGGCGCGTGGCTTCTCCAATCATGTCCTGTCTCAGCATCGCGTTCACCGCGTTCTATCGGCGAGGGCGGCCTTGACCGGCGGACTGGCCTGCAAAGCGCCCAGCACGCAGACTGACGCAATTGCGGCGCGAGCAAGCTCGGGCGTGACATCTTGAGCGATGCTGGCAAGGCCCAAAACGTTGATGTGCAGCATCTCCCCGGCTTGCCGCGCCGCTTCGAGATCCTCCCGGCTGAAGTGCCTGAGACCCAGATCTAAACTTTTCCGGGTGGCTGACTTTTTGAGGACGTCCGCATGACGTTCCAGCTGATTGCGGATTGCCGTTCGGATGAAATCGGTTCGATTCGAATAGAAACCCTCCTGCACCATCAAGTCGACCTGACCAAGATCGACATAGCCAAGATTGATCGTGATTTTTTCGCTGTCCGAGGGCTTCGGCCGGAGTTCGCGAACGTTATCCGTCATGACTATTTCCATCCATAAACCATCTAGATGGATGGTATATGGATGTACGCCAGATTTGTCAAGCGGGAGGGAACGCCAACCGGCTGTCGGCTTTGACCTGCACCGGGGGCGGACGATGTTTCCGATTTTTTCGATCAGCGACGCCTTTAGAAGGTCCGTTGGCGGCCTACTGGAAATTGCGGGTTACGGGCCGCATGAAGCAGCATGGGACCGCCTTGAGCATCCCGCCTTTCGACTGCGCCGCTACGCGTCCTTAGCGGCAAACCCTTTGCCGGTCTTGATCGTACCTGCTCCGATCAAGCGGGCATACATATTCGATCTCCTGCCGGACGTGAGCGTGGTGCGACGGCTCATCCAGGCGGGATTTGCCGTCTACCTGTACGAATGGCCGGAGGAACAGGATGGCAAAGCGGACCTCGAAGCCAGCATAAGCTCGCTCAGACTTGCAGCTGAAATGATTGCGACCGAGTATCGCGGCCGATCCATCCTCGTTGGGCACTCTCTTGGTGGGACTCTCGCCGCGATCGCTGCGTCCATTGAGCCGCACCTGGTCAGCAAGCTCGTGCTTGTTGAGGCTCCCCTGAAATTCGGCGTACAGACCGGAGCGCTAGGCCCAGTTGTGCTGTCTTCGCCAACAGTGCCGCCCGATCCTGTGCCGGGAAGTCTGCTTGATCTTGCGAGCGTTGTCGCGGCACCGGAAGAATTTGTAGTCGGGCGCTATCGCGATAGCTTTACAAGCTTGCTGGATCCGGAAGCGCTAGCAATCCATCTTGCCGTCATTCGTTGGAGTCTGGACGAGTTCGCGCCCGGCGGCCAACTGATCCGAGATGTCATCCAGCTGCTCTATCGCGAAGACCGATTCGCCCGGAACGAGCTTCATGTGCTTGGCCGGAGTGCCCGATCGGACGCGCTGGGCAAAATACCCGTCGCGGCGATTGTCGATCATGCAAGCCGAGTCGTTCCATCGTCGTCCGTTCTAGGAGCGTTGAAGCATCCTTCGATTTTTCCTTATGAGCCAGAAGTCGGAGTGGCGCTTCAGCACGTGGGACCGCTTGTGGGCAGACAGGCGCATCGAGAAATCTGGCCGAAGCTGATTGATTGGATGTGCGGGCGCTAACTATGCTGCCGACCCAAGGGCAACTTTCGATTTCCGCTTTGCTTCGACTGTGTGAGTGGTCCGTTCACTATAAGTGCCGCTTACGCGCTCTGCGCGGTCTTTACGACCACAACCTTGTCGTCTTGCGCATGATCCTGCGCGGCATGGCGCTTGAGATGTTCGCGCCTCAGGGTGATCTCGTCGCGCACGAATTCATAGCCGAGCTTGAAGGTGTCGAGCCCGTCACTTGAGATGGTGCCGTCGCGCAAGCCTATCACCACGCCGCGCAAGATCCTTTCCAGCTCGTCCTGCAGTTCATCGAGCGCGTCCAGCGAGTTGGCGAATTCCATGCGTTCGCCGATATCGAGAATGGCGGTGGCGAGCTGGCTGGCCTTTTCCGGCGCTACCCTCGTGACCTTGGTGTAGATGGCGGCAAAGATCGAACCGATGATGCTCAGCGCGGCCAGCGCGACATACATCAAATCACTATAGCGCTCGACGAACGACTTGATTTCGTCGTTGATGTATTCGGCGGCGCCGGGATGGGCCACGATGAAGGCGTCCTTGTCGGTCTCCGCCGGCTCGATCTTGGAAGCAAAGCCGTCGGGCAACGCGAGCTCGGCCTTGTTCTCGTAGATGATCCGCGCGAGCTCGCTCACGGTCGTGGTCGAGAGCTTGGATTGGGCGACCAAAAGCCATTCGAGCCCGATCGTGTCGACGTCTTCGGCGGGCAGGACGGGCGAGGCAGACAGCATTCCGGTCGCCACTGTCTCCTCCGAGATCGCCGGATACTTCCTGGCGATCGCTTTCGCCGATTCGATCGCGTTCAGCGTAAAGCCGCCGCGCCTGGCATATTGCTCGTAGCTCTTGTCCTTTACGATCTGCGAGGCGTGCGCGATCTTGACCACCGCGCCGAAGCCGGACGCGAATAGCTGGTCGAATGTCGAGGCCGGCGGCGCCATCTGGACCCGCGCCGCCGCTTCCGGCGTATCCGATAGTTCGAGAATGTTGCGCACCAGCGCCGCGCCGCTCTCGCTGTCGGCAACGACAGCGATCTTCTTTTTCTTCAGCTCGGCGATCGATTTGATCTTCTTGCCGCTCGGGCTGATCAGGAGAAGCAGGTCGTGTTCGAGGATTGCGATCGACCGGGCGCGGGGCGGGATGCGGGCGTCGGTGCGCAGGATCGCAAGATTGGCTTCCTTGCGGTCGAACTGCGACAGCGCCTTCGCATTGTCGCTATTGGGCACAATCTTGAGCCGCAGCCGCGAAGAATTATTCTTCAACACGGTTGCCAGCCTGGCGGCGAAGCGCGCCTCGGGTCCCATGGTATCGCCGACCGCAAATACCAGCGTCTCGGAGTTGCGCAGCAAGGTCCGGCCGCCCCACACGACGACTGCGGTAAGCACCAGCGTCAGGATGGAAAACAGCAGGATCTGGGTCCGGTTGCTCTTGACGGTCCGCGAGCGGCGACGCGGCATTCTTGAATGCGCCGTTGGGGCTTCAGCGCTCATGGCTCGTACCGGGTTCAGGGACGCGCCGCCGCAGGGCTGGCGCCGCGGGCGGTCCGAATGAATCGTAAATACCTAGAAAAGAACGATAATTTTGCCCGCCCGGCAATGATAGCCTGTACCTATGGGATTGCAAACCGCGCCCGCCGGTAACCTTACCCTTCGATCACGCCGCGCGCCGGTGCCGCAGTATCGCAGTTCCGCCACACCGTGCGATTTTCAGACTACCCACAGGTGCATTCCGGCGCGGGAGATGTCATAAATAAAGCAACGTTCGAATAGTCCGGGTTTGACAAGAACATTGCGCTGACAGCCTAGGCCCCGGTTTTTCGCCACCCCGTCAGTCCCAGCAAAGGGCGTCAGCTTTGTTGTTTCCTTCGATGTCGTCCTCGATCCCGGTAGGTGCGCTGATCGGATGGATGATGCTTCTCACCGTGAAGCACGTCATTGCCGACTTCGTGCTGCAAACGTCCTGGATGGCGATCGGCAAGGATCAAAAGACCGGCTGGGCGCTGCCGCTACTTGCGCACTGTCTCGTGCACTTGGCGGTATCGCTGCTGCTGATCCTGATCGTCGCACCGCGATTCTGGTTCGTCGCCTTTATCGATTTCTTCATTCACATCACGGTCGATCGCATCAAGGGGATCATCGCGTCGCGGTTCGGCGTGACGCTGGAGAATGAGCATCCGTGGTTCTGGACGCTGATCGGTGTCGATCAGGCGCTGCATCACCTCACCGGCTTTGGCTTGGCGATTTACATGGCGGCGAACTGATCGCTGCCCGGCGGCATCCGCTTCCTTATCTTCAATCCTCTTCCGCGATTGGTCGGGGTGCATCGCGCTTCCCGCGCGAATCAATCTGTCGATTCTGATTCAGCCGTGGCTGGCAAGATCCCCGCAACACTACTGGCGAGCGTGGTTAACCCTTCATTAGAGAATTACACGGCATCTTCCGGAAAGGGAGAACCGCAATGTTTTCAAGCCGCGACGCCTTCGAGAACGATTTCTGTCCGGTCCGGGACGAACTGCTCGGCCAGATGTATCGCGCCAATCCGCATGGCCTGTCGCTTCTGGTGGAAAGTGTCTCCTCCGACGTCCGCGCCATGCTGGCGCTATTCTGCTATCGTCGCAGCCACCTCCACGCGCTCGCCCTTGCGGTTGCGGCAAGCTGCACCGAACGCGAACTGATCCATTTCGGCGGCCGGGTCGGCTCCACGCTTTATGCGCTGTCGCGCGAACCGGCCGCGCGCGCTGCCTCGTCGTCATCCAACAACGGCCGCAAGCCGATCACCTTGTCGACCAAGCCGCTCTCGACCTTCAAGCCGATCGAGGACGAGATCGACGACGAAGAGTTTGCCGAGGCTGTGACGGCCTGATCTCTCCGCCCGTCGTCCTCGCGAACGCGAGGACCCATACGCCGCGGCTGTGGTTATTGGGCACGCGGGTCGACATCTTTCTTCAACGCAACCCTGTGGTTATGGGTCCCGGCGTTCGCATTGCGTTCGCAGGGACGACGATTAATGCTACACCAAGATCGGCAATCCGTGCCGCCTTCGCGCCATCGCGCATTCGACATCGCCGGGCATGCAGGTGCGGCACACTTCGGGCCGTATCGTGTAGATCAGGCACGATGTCTTGTCGCCGACCTTGCCTGACAGCGCCGAGCAGCGGTCGCCGTCGCAGCGCATGCCTGAGAGCCGTTCATTGACGAATCTTTCCGGGATCAGATCGAGCGCCGCATCGTCCTCGGTGGTGAAGCGCGGCCAGTTCGGCGAGTAGCTGCAGCAGGCGCCGCAGGCCTGGCAGGGGCTTTCGTGATCGCTGGCGGTTCGATGCATGGCGAAGCGTTTAGCGACAAATCGCGGCCGCGGCCAGCCACCCACGTCAGCTATCCTGTTCAGGTATCCTTCGGCGCTTCCCAGACCAGGCTCCGACGCCACTTCGCGCGCAGGATGTCGCGCCTTTCTGGATATTTTTCGTCGTGGTAGACCGCGTCGACGACGCGGTCGGTGCGGAAACTGCGAAAGTCCTTTCGCAGTTCGCACCACGCCGCCAATATCCGCACCGCCTCGTGATAGCCGACTGCGATCGGCCAGATCGTGCGCTGGCTATCGCGGCCATGCTCGTCGCGATAGTTCAGCGTGATCTTCTTGCCTTCGTGAATTTGCGCCCTGGTCCGCACCATGTCGATGCGATCGGGCTCGCGGTTCCAGGCCCGCCGGGCGCGGCTGGCAGGCTCGAGCACGAACGGCCGCAGCCGCTCCGGTACGGTTTCGGCAACTTTCGCCATCAGATCCTGCGCGGCGCGGGCCAGCGCGGGATCGGCATGGCCGACCACCCATTGCGCGCCGAGCACGCAGGCTTCGATCTCGTCAGGCGTGAGCATCAACGGCGGCAGGTCGAACCCCTTTTCCAGGATATAGCCCACGCCGGCTTCGCCGCGGATCGGCACGCGCTGTTCGATCAAGGTCGTGATGTCGCGGTAGATGGTTCGCTTCGAAGTCTCCAGCTCGGCGGCGATGGCATCCGCCGTCAAAGGCTTCCGGCTGCGCCGGAGCACCTGAATGATCTGGAACAGCCGGTCGGCCCGTCGCATGGCTCAATCTCTTTTCCAAAAGGCGTCTGCCCGATGCTGACAGCATGTTGGCAGCAGTGGGTCGGTATACCCGGACAACACCTCAAGTGAAGGGAATTTGTCCATGACGATTTTCAGCGAATTCGACCTCCGGCGAAGCCGCGCACCTCTGGTAAATGCCCGCGGATTTGCATTGGAACAACTGGTTTCCATCCACTGCGTCACGTCAGATCTGCGCTGGGCGATGCTTGAGCTGGCGTGGCGGTCGGTCACGGCGATGTGCGCTTTTGCGCACGCGCAGCTTGTCTCGTGGGTGCGCAGGGCCCGTGCGCCGCGGGCGGAGGAAGCCCGCGGCCGCCATTGTTGCTGCTGACACCATGGTGGCAGCAGGGGGGCGCTAGCCTCGGGAACGTTCTTTGAGATCGGGAGACCAGCATGATCACCCTTTACGGCTTCGGCGCCGGTTTCGGCCTGCCGGAGATCAGTCCCTTTGTGACCAAGACCGAGGTCCAGCTCAAGATGGCCGGTCTTGCCTATCGCAAGGAGAAGGCCAAGCCGCCGGCCTCGCCGAAGGGGCAGTTGCCCTACATCGTCGACGAGGCTGAGACGATCGCCGATTCCACCTTCATTCGCGCGCATCTGGAGGCCAAATACGGTTTCGATTTTGATGCGCCGCTCAGCCTGCAGGCGCGGGCGCAGGCCTGGGCGTTCGAGCGCATGATCGAGCACCACGTCTACTGGGCGCTGGTCGGCGCACGCTGGGTCGACGGCGATAATTTTGCCAAGGGCCCGTCGCATTTCTTCGACAGCGCACCGGTGCATTTGCGCGAGAAGATGCGCGAGGACGCGCAGTTTCGCGTCGCCGAGAATTACCTCTTGAGCGGCCTCGGCCGCCACGCACCCGAAGAGGATGTCGATCTTGCCATGCGCTCGCTGTTTGCGCTCTCGGTCCAGGTCGGCGACAAGCCGTTTATAATGGGGGAGTCGCCCTGCGGCCTGGACGCGACCGCGTTCGCCATGCTTGCCGGAATCCTGACGCCGTTCTTCGAGTCGGCGCTGCGGCAGCGCACCGAACAGTTCGCCAACCTCACCGCCTATGTCGATCGGATGATGCTGTTGTACTATCCGGAATTCGCCTGGGCGCCGGTGCAACAGGCCGCGTGATGGCCATAGCGTTTTCGAGCGAAGTGGGCCCCGGTTCGCGTTAAGAAAACGCGTCAAATAAAAGTTATCCGGCCGGCGCAGATTGCCCCCTCAAGGCCGCCAACTCGGCTTCGAGCTCGGCGATGCGGGCGTCGCGCAGGGCGAGCGCCTGCGCGACGTCAACCGCATCGAACTTCTGCGGGATGTGCTGCGGGCAATTGGTGTCCCATGCCGAAATCCTGAAAAGGATGACCTGCTCGGTCCGCGCCTTGTAGCCTTTGGGCATCAGCGCGTCCGCTAGCGCCGGATCGTCCTCCACCACGCGCGCCTCGCCCCAGATCTTCACGCGCCGGCGATGCGCATAGTCCATCACGAAAATATGTGCCTTCGGATTCTCCGACAGATTGCCTTGCGTGATGTACTGCCGGTTGCCGCTGTAATCGGCGAACGCGATGGTGTTCTTGTCGATGATCTTGACAAAGCCCTTCGGCCCGCCGCGGTGCTGGATATAGGGCTGGCCGTCGGCGGAAGCGGTCGCGAGATAGAAGCTGTTGGCGTCAGCTAAGAAGGCCGCGAGGTTTTCGTCGATCTCGGTGCGCCAGCCGCCGCGCGCTTCGACATGGGCATAGGCCTCGCGCGAGCCCTTGCGGGTCTGGATCGCCTTCACCGCGGGGGTGAAGGCAACATCGCTGGAATAGGCGTGAACGTCAGACATCTGAGCCTCCCGTCATGGAGCGCCTACACGGTCGTCCTTCGGCTGCAAAGATGGCTGTTTCTGCTGCATAAACAATCTCGGTGGTTGACACTTCACTGTTGCTGAATATGCAATAGTAGGATGGACCGGTTTGACGCGATGCAGGCCTTTGTCGCGGTGGCCGACTTGCGGGGCTTTGCCCCCGCAGCCCGCAAGCTCGGGCTGTCGCCTTCAGGCGTGACGCGGCTGATTGCGGCGCTGGAGGATCGTCTCGGCGCGCGGCTGTTGCAGCGGACCACGCGGCAGGTGACGCTGACCGATGCCGGTGCACGCTATCTGGAACGGGCGCGGCGCATCCTCGCCGATCTGGAGGAGGCCGAGGGCGCCGTCGAAGGCGAGCGCACGCGCCCCGAAGGCCAGCTTGTCATCTCGGCGCCGGTGGGGTTCGGCCGGCTGCATGTCAGCGCCATCGTGACCGCCTACCTGAAGCGCTATTCCGAGGTCAGCGTCGACCTCCGTTTGTCGGACCGCATGATCAATCTCGTCGAGGACGGCGTCGATCTTGCCGTCCGCATCGGCCATCTGCCCGACTCGACGCTGGTCGCGCGCCATGTCGGCGAGATGCGACGCATCGTGGTGGCCTCGCCGGGGTATCTCAGAAAGCGCGGCGAACCGAAGCGGCCGGAGGAGATTGCCGCGCATGACACGATCCAGTTCGGTGCCATGACGGCAGCGCTCGACTGGCGGTTCGTCGAGGATAACAGCGAAATCCGCGTCGCGAGTACGCCGCGCTTCGCCACCAACAGCTCGGACGCGGCGATCCAGTATGCGGAAGCGGACGGCGGGTTGACGCGCGTGATGGCCTATCAGGCCGCCGAATCGCTGGAAGCCGGCCGGCTCAAAATCGTGCTCGCGCCGTTCGAGCAGCCGGCGATGCCGATCCACATCGTCTATCCGACCTCGCGGCTGCTCTCAGCCAAGGTGCGGACCTTCGTCGATCTCGTCACCGAGATGGCCGACTGGCATTTTGGGTAAGCCGTCATTCCGGGGCGATGCGCAGCATCGAACTATGGTGCGCAATTGCGCACCTGAGAATCTCGAGGTTCCGGGTTCGCTCGTTTCACTCGCGCCCCAGAACGACGTCGCTTTCCTTCTTCGGCACCACCCGAAACGTCGCATTGGCCCGCGCGATCACGGCGTCGTCGGCCTTGATCAGGCTCTGCGCGAAGCAGATCGTCTTGCCGGTCTTGACCACCTCGCTCTCGACCGCGAGCCACTGCCCGACCTCCGCGGTGCCGACGAAATCGACCGCAAGAGAGATCGTCACCAGTGACGACGCCCCACCCATCACATGCGCGCAGCTATGGCCCATCGCGGCGTCGGCAAGTGCGGCGATCAGCCCGCCATGGATTAGGCCGCGACCGTTGGTGTGCGGCTTTGCCAGGCGCAACCCGATGATGACGGCCTTATCGGTCTGCTTCGAATACAGCGGCTCCCAGGGATCGGTGAGCGGGCTTCTGCGGGTGCGGCGCTCGAAGCCTGCGGGGATGTCGGATGCGGTCATTGGCGGCTCGCGGCGTGACGATGTTTTGAGTCATTGAACGCAACACGCCCCACGAAGTCACCGCCTACAAAGTTTTAAACGGGATTTCGACGGGTGTTTGAAAATGCTGCGCTCTCTCCGTTCGTCATTGCGAGTCAACGGGTCGCGCGAATGCGCGCACGATGACAGGCTCCGCGAAGCAATCCATGCGTCCGCGTATGCGGAACAATGGATTGCTTCGTCGCTTGCGCTCCTCGCAATGACGGTGGCCCACCGTCTAAAACGGCAGCCCGACATAATTCTCCGACAGCGACGCCGATGCTGCCTTCGAGTTGACGACGTAATCCAGCTCGGCAAGCTGGATGCGCGCGCCGAATTCGCCCTGTTCGGGGAACTGGTGCAGCATCGAGGTCATCCACCAGGAGAAGCGCACCGCCTTCCAGACACGCGCCAGCGCGCGCGCCGAATAGCCGTCGATGCCGGCGGAGGATTTCTCGTCATAATATTCGCGAAACGCCTGCGACAGGTAATGCACGTCGCTGGCGGCAAGGTTCAGTCCCTTGGCGCCGGTCGGCGGCACGATATGCGAGGCGTCGCCGGCCAAAAACATCCTCCCGAACCGCATCGGCTCGGCGACGAAGCTGCGCAAGGGTGCGATGCTCTTTTCGATCGAGGGGCCGGTGACGAGCTCGTCGGCTGCCTTCTGGTCGATCCGGCGCTTCAATTCGCCCCAGAACCGCTCATCCGGCCACTGCGCGATATCGTCGTCGAGCGGGCACTGCACATAATAGCGGCTGCGCTTGGTCGAGCGCATGGTGCAGAGCGCAAACCCCCGCGCGTGGTTGGAGTAGATCAGCTCGGGGCTGACCGGCGGGGTATCCGACAGGATGCCGAGCCAGCCGAACGGGTAAATCCGTTCATAGGTCTTTAGCGCCGACGGCTTCACGCTGGCGCGGCTCACGCCATGAAAGCCGTCGCAGCCGGCAATGAAGTCGCATTCGATCTCGTGGCTGACGCCGTCCTTGACGTAACTGACGCGCGGCCGGTCGGTGTCGAAATCGAGCGGCTTGACGTCCGCGGCCTGATAGATCGAGGTGAGGCCGGCGGCCTTGCGGGCATTCATCAGGTCGAGGGTCACCTCGGTCTGGCCGTAGATCATGACGGTCTTGCCAGTGGCGCCGTACATGTCGATGCGGTGGCGCGCGCCGCCGAAGGCGAGCTCCAGGCCATGGTGGATCAGCCCCTCCTGATGGGCGCGCGCGCCGGCGCCGACCTCGTCGAGCAGCGCCACGGTGCCTTCCTCGAGCAGGCCGGCGCGGATCCGGCCGAGCACATATTCCGGCGTCTGCCGCTCGAGAATGACATTATCGATGCCGTAGCGGTGAAGTAGTTGCCCAAGCAACAATCCGGCCGGACCTGCACCTATGATGGCTACTTTTGTCCTCAATACCCGCTCCCTCCGGTATTATAGGTTCCAAGCCGGCGGTTGCCCCCGGGCTTGCATGGTAGTTATATCATATAACGGTTTTGGCAAAGGTCATTGGCGCGAAACAATACGACCGTACCTCGCGACAGTGCACATTGCCAATTATGGGGGAGACGAGACGTCAAGGCGCAATGGTTCGCCTTGAAAACGCGGGCCGGTTAGATAACATGTTAATTAACGAGGTCGGGCGATCGAACAGCCCGCGTGAAGGGGAGAGGATGCCGATGAGAAGAGCATTTCTGGCGATGCTGCTGGTTGCCAGCGTGACGCCTGCGGTGGCGCAGGAAAAAACCTTCGACCTGAAGATTTCGCACTGGGTGCCGTCCTCGCATCCGCTGCAGAAATCGCTGGAGGACTGGGCGGCCGCTGTCGAAAAGGATTCCGGCGGCACCATCAAGTCCAAAGTGTTTCCGGCCCAGCAACTCGGCAAGGCATTTGACCATTACGACATGGCGCGCGACGGCATCGCCGACGTCACCTATGTCAACCCCGGCTATCAGCCCGGGCGCTTCCCCCTGATCGGCGCCGGCGAGCTGCCGTTCCTGATGTCGGACGCCAAGGGCGGCTCGATGGGCCTCGACGCCTGGTACCGCAAGTATGCCGAGAAGGAGATGAAGGACGTCAAGTTCTGCCTTGCCTTCGTCCATTCCCCGTCGTCATTCCATTCCCGCACCAAGAAGATCGTCGTGCCTGATGACATCAAGGGCATGAAAATCCGTCCCGCGCACGCTACCATGGCGAACTTCGTGACCCAACTCGGCGGCACCAATGTGCAGTCCTCGGCACCGGAGGTCCGCGACATCATCGAGCGCGGCGTCGCCGACGCCGTCACCTTCCCGTGGGGCTCGTTGCTGCTGTTTGGCATCGACAAGGTGACCAAATACGACATGGAAGCGCCGCTCTATGTCACCACGTTTGCCTTCGTGATCAACAAGGACAAGTACAACCAGATGTCCGACAAGCAAAAGAAGGCGATCGACAACAACTGCAACACCGAGACCGCCGGCAAGGTCGGCGAGCACTGGGGCAAGATGGAGGACGCCGGCATCGACAAGATCAAGGCGGAATCCAGCCACGAGGTCTACAAGCTCACGCCCGAGCAGATCGGACTTTGGAAGAAAGCTTCGGAGCCGCTGACCAAAACCTGGGGCGAGGGCGTCAAGAAGCACGGCGGCGATCCGGATGCGGCGCTGGCCGAGCTCAAGGCTTCGCTCACCAAGTACAACGCGCTCGCGCAGTAGACCGAAGCCGTAGGAGCTGCGCTCCCTCTCCCGCTTGCGGGGGAGGGCAGGGGTGGGGATCGTGCCACATAACGCATGCTGGAGTTCGGGGAGAGAACCCCCACCCGCTGCGCGGCGCGCAGCGACCTCCCCCGCAAGCGGGAGAGGTTAAGTGAGTTCGCGACCGGACCTATTCAGTCAACTGGCATCAGTCGGCGAGGAGTTCCCCACATGAATCGCGCGTGGATGGATCGTTTCATCGACACCATCGAATGGATCGCCGCCGGCTTCGTCGGCATCGTGGCGCTCAACATCTTCATCGGCGTTCTGTTACGCAATACGCTCAACTATGCGATCCCCGACTCCTTTGACATCGGGCGCATGCTGCTCGGCATCCTGATCTTCTGGGGCATCGCCGCCACCAGCTATCGCGGCGGCCACATCACCGTCGATCTGGTCTGGGCCAATGTCGGCCCGAAATACCAGCGCATGATCGACGTGTTCGCGACGCTGGTGCTGCTGTTCGTCGTGACGGTGCAGACCTATACCTTGTTCGACAAGGTGCGCGGCACCTATAACGACAACGTGCTCACCTTCGACATGCACATGCCGACCTGGCCGTTCTTCGCCATCGCCTGGGCCGGCGACGGCGCCGCCGTGCTCCTGATCGCAATCCGCACCTACCGGCTGATTTTCCATCCCGAGGACATCCATGACGCCAAGGTCAAGACGGTAGAGTAGGTCGCATGAGTACAGATGCCGTCGCCGTCATCGGATTCGTTGCGCTGTTTGCGCTGATGCTGTTGCGTGTGCCGGTCGGCATGGCGATGGGCCTCGTCGGCGTCTGCGGCTTTGGTCATCTGGTCGGCTTCACGCCGGCGCTGAAGCTGGTCGGCCAGACCTCGATGCGCACGGTGACCGACTACACCTTCGGCGTGATCCCGATGTTCCTGTTGATGGGAACGTTCGTCAGCAATTCCGGCATGAGCCGCGAACTGTTCCGCGCCGCCAACGGTTTTGTCGGCCATCTCCGCGGCGGGCTCGGCATCGCAACGGTAGCGGCCTGCGGCGGCTTTGCCGCGATCTGCGGCTCGTCGGTGGCAACCGCTGCGACCTTCTCGGCGGTCGCCTATCCGGAAATGCGCCGCTTCGGCTATCCGCAATCCTTTGCTACCGGCGTGATCGCGGCGGGCGGTACGCTCGGCGCCATGCTGCCCCCGTCCACCGTGCTGGCGGTCTATGGCATCATCACCGAGCAGGACATCGGCAAGCTCTTTATTGCCGGCATCATTCCCGGCCTGCTGGCGATGACCATGTACATGCTTACCATCGCGCTGATCGGCTGGTTCCGTCCGGACTTCCTGCCGAAGGGTAAGCCGACCACATGGCGTGAGCGCTTTGCCGGCTTGAAGAGCATCTGGGCGCCGGTGCTGCTGTTCATTTTCGTGATCGGCGGGCTCTACGGTTTGCCGTTCCTGCCGCGCTTCACGCCGACCGAGGCGGGCGGCGTCGGCGCCACCGGCGCCTTCCTGATCGGCGTGCTCACCGGGCGGCTCGACAAGGAGAAAATCCTGAACTCACTGCTGCAGGCGACCCGCACCGCCGCCGCGGTGTTCACGGTGCTGATCGGCGCGCTGATCTTCGGCTATTTCCTCACCGTGACGCAGACCCCGCAGAAGGTGACGGAGCTGCTCACTGGCCTCGGTCTCGGCCCCTATGGCATCCTCGCGCTGATCATGATCATGTATCTGGTGCTGGGCTGCCTGATGGATGCGATGGCCATGATCATCCTCACGGTGCCGATCATCTTCCCGGTCATCATGCATCTCGGCTTCGATCCGATCTGGTTCGGCGTGATCATCGTCATGACCGTCGAACTTGGCCTGATTCATCCGCCGGTCGGCATGAACGTGTTCGTCATCAAGAGCGTGGTGAAGGACGTCTCCTTCTCGACGATTTTTCGTGGCGTGCTGCCGTTCGTGGCGACCGATTTGATCCGGCTGGTGATCCTGATCGCGTTTCCGATCCTGGCGTTGTGGCTGCCGCAACGGATGGCCGGATAGGGTTACGACGATGACCCCGCAGCTTTCCACCAAATATGTCTTCACCATCACCGCGCGGATCGGCGCAGTGACGTCAGCGGGTGAAATCGGTACCGGCGTGCGGCGGATCATTCCGATCATCGGCGGCGAGGTGAAGGGCGAAGAGGTCAACGGCAAGGTTCTTCCCTGCGGCGCCGACTTCCAGATCATCCGCCCGAACGAATTGATCGAACTGGAAGCCAAATACGCCTTCGAAACCGACGATGGCGCGATCGTCTATATCGAGAACAAGGGCCTGCGTTTTGGTCCCGTCGACCTGCTGCAGAAGCTCAAGCGCGGCGAGCCGGTCGACCCCAGGCTGATCTATTTCCGCACCGTGCCGAAATTCGAGACCGGTGCGCCAAAATATCGCTGGCTGATGGAAAACTTCTTCATCGGCTCCGCGGCCCGCCACGCCAATCACGTCGTCATCGACGTGCATCAGGTGTTGTAGCTGCGGTCCCGGAATCGTGCTTTTCGCGGATACCTGCACACGAGATTGCGGGTGCGGCGCGCACCCGGTCTTCCCTGCGCCTCCACTTGGTGAGGGCGAGAAAGCTTCAGGCAAACCTCGGCCAGATGTGTCCCGAGATCGCGAAGTCATATTCCGCTGTCGTCACCCGCCAACGGGTCGCGCGAATGCGCGCCCGATGACAGGCTCCGGTGGGTGACCCAGTATTCCAGAGAAAGCAGTGACTAAGCCGATAAGCCGCGGCGTACTGGATCCCCGCCTTCGCGCGGATGACAGTTGAGTGTGTGTGGCGCTGTCTTCGCGTGTGTGTGGCGGAGGGCCGCGGCGTTGCAGATGCTTGCCAGAGTCCGGATAATTGGTTGCGCCGTACCCCTTATCCGCAATGCCGGCCGGAGACCCCATAACCCACCTTGACTCCCCCGTCCCAAAATCGTTATAAAACATAACTATTTTGGACAGGAAGCAATATAAGCCCATGGGAAACGCCTCCACCGTCTCAGCGGGTCAGTCCGACCTGCTCAAGATCGAGCAGAAGGGCGCGGTGCTGACCGTGGGCCTCAACCGTCCGGTCAAGCGCAACGCGCTGAATGACGGCATCATCCTTGCGATCCAGGATTGCTTCACGAGCCTGCCGGAAGGGATCGGCGCCGTGGTCATCCACGGCGTTGGCGATCATTTCTCCTCCGGCCTCGATCTATCCGAACTCACCGAGCACGACGCCACCGAGGGCCTGCGCCACTCTCAGATGTGGCACCGGGTGTTCGACCGTATCCAATATAGCCGCGTGCCCGTGATCGCGGCGCTGAAGGGAGCGGTGATCGGCGGCGGCCTGGAGCTGGCCTGTGCGGCGCATATCCGCGTCGCCGAGCCGTCAGCCTATTTCGCGCTGCCCGAAGGCCAGCGCGGCATCTTCGTCGGCGGCGGCGGATCGGTGCGGCTGCCGCGCCTGATCGGCGTGGCGCGGATGATCGACATGATGCTCACCGGGCGGGTCTATTCGGCCACCGAGGGTTCATCCTATGGCTTCTCGCAATACCTCACCGAAGCCGGCGGCGCGCTGCCTAAAGCGCTGGAGCTCGCCGAGCGCGTCGCCGCCAACGCGCCGCTGACCAATTTTGCCGTACTGCAGGCACTCCCGATGATCGCCGAGGCCAACCCACAGACGGGACTTTTGATGGAATCCCTGATGGCGACCGTGGCGCAGAGCGACAAGGAAGCAAAACGCCGCATTCGCGCATTTCTCGAGCACAAAACCGCAAAGGTGAAGCCGACCTGACATGAGCGCCACGCCCGGCATGTCCGCCTCGACCGATTCAGCCGCGCGCGCGGATCATCCGCTGCGTCCGATCTCGTTCGGCACGCCCGCGGTGCATGTTGAGCACCGCGACGACGGCACCATCTATTTGCGCCCGAAAGCGCAACTCCGCGACTATCCCGCCCGCATCACCGACCGTCTGCACCACTGGGCCGCAGCGGCGCCCGACCGGGTGTTCATGGCGGAGCGCAACGCCGCGCGGGGCTGGCGGCAGATCAGCTATGCCGAGCTGCTTGCCTCCTCGCGGCATATCGCGTCCGCGCTGCTGGCACGCGGCCTTTCGGCGGACAAGCCGGTCGTCATCCTGTCCGGCAACTCGATCGATCATGCGCTGATCGCGTTCGGCGCCTTCTATGCCGGCATTCCCTTCTGTCCGGTGTCGCCGGCCTATTCGCTGGTGTCGCGGGACTACGGCAAGCTCGGCTATTTGATTAAGCTGTTGACGCCGGGCCTTGTCTTCGTCGACGACGCGACGAAATTCGCCGATGCGCTGGCCGCCAATGTGCCGCCCGGAACCGAGATCGCCGCTTCCCGAGGCGTGCTGCCCGGCCGCGACATCACGACGCTTGCGGATCTGCTGGCGACCCCACTGCATCCGCGCCTTGATGCGGTGCACGAGGCGATCGGGCCGGATACGATTGCAAAATTCCTGCTCACATCGGGCTCGACCGGCAACCCCAAGGCCGTCATCAACACCCAGCGCATGATCTGCGCCAACCAGGTGATGCTGCGCGAGACGCTCGCCTTCCTGAAGGACGAGCCGCCGGTCATCGTCGACTGGCTGCCGTGGAATCACACCTTCGGCGGCAACCACAATATCGGGCTGACGCTCTACAATGGCGGCTCGATGTATCTCGACGAGGGCAAGCCGATGCCCGGCGGCATTGAGGAGACCGTGCGCAATCTGCAGGAGATTTCGCCGACGGTCTATTTCAACGTGCCCAAGGGCTATGAATCGCTATTGCCCTATCTGCGCAACGATGCCGCGCTGCGCAAAAAGTTCTTTGCCCGCTTGCACGCGATGTTCTTCTCGGGTGCGGCGCTGTCGGCCTTCGTCTGGAACAGCCTCGACGAGCTTTCGGTTCGCGAAACCGGCTATCGCGTGCCGATGCTGACCGGCCTTGGCGCCACCGAAACCGCGCCGTTCTTCATGTCGGTCAATCCGCACACCAGCCGTTCCGGCCATGTCGGGCTGCCGGTGCTGGGCAATGACGCCAAGCTCGTGCCCAACAATGGCAAGCTGGAGGTTCGCGCCAAGGGGCCGAACGTGATGCCGGGCTATTGGCGTCAGCCTGATATCACGGCGAAATGTTTCGACGAGGAAGGCTTCTACAGGATGGGCGACGCGCTCAAGCCTGCCGATCCCGACAACTTCGACGCCGGCTTCGATTTCGATGGCCGCATCGGCGAAGACTTCAAGCTCGCCAGCGGCACCTGGGTCAGCGTCGGCCCGTTGCGGGCGCGCTTCGTCGCGGCTTGTGCGCCGCTGGTGCGCGACGTCGTGATTGCCGGCATCAACCGCGACGAAATATCGGCGCTGGTGGTGCTCGATCTTGACGGCTGCCGCCTGATCAATCCGACGCTTCCGCTCGATGACCTCGCGGCCGTGGCTTCCGACCCGTTGATCGTTGCAGCCTTCCGCGAACGCTTCCAAAAATTCTTCGCCGACGCCACGGGCTCCTCGACCCGGATCACGCGCGCCGTATTGCTCGATGCGCCGCTGTCGATCGATCGCGGCGAGGTCACGGACAAGGGCTCGATCAATCAGCGCGCGGTGCTTGAGAACCGCAGCGCGCTGATCGAGGAAATCTATTCGCCTGTGCCATCGGCGCAAGTGATTACGCTGTAGCCGAATTCGTAACGAGAGCTTGTCAGGGAGAGCACCATGCAGTTGAAGGATCAGGCCGCCATCGTCACCGGCGGCGCATCGGGTTTGGGCGCGGCGACCGCGCGCCGGCTCGCCGCCCAGGGCGCCAAGGTTGCCATC
The DNA here is from genome assembly GCF_013114835.1 of Bradyrhizobium archetypum. Taxonomy (GTDB): domain Bacteria; phylum Pseudomonadota; class Alphaproteobacteria; order Rhizobiales; family Xanthobacteraceae; genus Bradyrhizobium; species Bradyrhizobium archetypum. The sequence goes on from NZ_JAAVLW010000003.1 coordinate 457,451, forward strand.
TGCGATCTCAACGAAAAGCTCGCCGAATCTGTCGCAGCCGAGATCGGCGGCGTCGCCGTCACTTGCGACGTTTCAGATGCAGCCTCGGCGGAAGCCGCGATCGCGAAAGCCGCGGCGGCGCATGGTCCGGCGCGTGTGCTGGTGAATTGCGCCGGCATCGGCGTCGCCAAGCGCGTGATCGGCAAGGACGGGCCGATGGCGCTTTCGGATTTCGACAAGGTGATCAAGGTTAACCTGATCGGCTCCTTCAACATGCTGCGGCTGGCCACGGCCCCGATGTCGAAGCTGGAGCCGCTGGCGACCGGCGAACGCGGCATGGTGATCTCGACCGCCTCGGTCGCCGCCTACGACGGCCAGATCGGTCAATCGGCCTATTCGGCCTCAAAGGGCGGCATCGTCGCCATGACGCTGCCGATCGCGCGCGAGCTGGCGCAGTTTGGCATCCGCGTGCTGACGATCGCGCCGGGCCTGTTCCTCACCCCGCTGCTCGCCAATCTGCCGCAGGAAGCGCAGGACTCGCTCGCCGCCTCGATCCCGTTCCCGCGCCGGCTCGGCCAGGCCGACGAGTTTGCCTCGCTGGCGCTGCACATGATCGACAATCCATATCTCAATGGCGAGGTGGTGCGGCTCGACGCCGCGCTTCGCATGGCGCCGCGCTAGGATATTGCGATCCATGTTCATCAACCGGCGCGACGTCCAGATCCAGTGGGGCGACTGCGATCCCGCCAACATCGTCTACTACCCGCGATACTTCGCGATGTTCGACGATTCGACCTCGATCATGTTCGAAGCCGCCGGGTTTTCGAAACAGGACATCATCCGCAAATATGGCCTGGTCGGCATACCCATGGTGGATACGCGGGCGAAATTCTACATTCCCTCGACCCATGGCGAGTGGATCAGGATCGAGAGCCGGATCGACAGTTTCAAGCGATCGAGCTTCGAGGTGGTCCACAACGTGTTCAAGGCTGACGCCCTGGCGATCGAAGCGTTCGAGACCCGCGTGCTGGTCGGCCGTCACCCGGACGATCCCGAGAAGCTGAAATCGGCACCGATGCCGCCGGAGATCATCGAGCGATTCATGCGGGGCTGACGCAAGCTCCCGCATGACCTAAAGGAGGGGCTGAATTGAACGTGGCTTTTTGCTTTACACGATAAAGAGAAATTCAAGGGAGGAATGAATGAAGAAGGCTCTTCTGTCCGTTGCGGCTGTCATGGCGGCGCTGGCTCTGCCGGGCTCGCCGGCGGTTGCACAGACCAACGAAGTCACCATCGGCATCACTGTCACCACGACGGGACCTGCGGCGGCGCTCGGCATTCCCGAACGCAACGCGCTCGACTTCGTGCCGAAGGAAATCGGCGGCGTGCCGATCAAGATCATCGTGCTCGACGACGGCGGCGACCCGACCACAGCGACCACCAATGCGCGGCGGTTCGTGACCGAATCGAAGGCCGACATCATCATGGGCTCCTCGACGACGCCGCCGACGGTTGCCGTCTCCACGGTCGCGAACGAGGCGGGTATCCCGCATTTCGCCCTCGCGCCACTGCCGATCAACGAAGCCCGCATGAAGTGGTCGGTCGCGATGCCGCAGCCGATCCCGATCATGGGCAAGGTGCTGTACGAGCACATGAAGGCGCACGGCATCAAGACTGTCGGCTATATCGGCTACTCCGATTCCTACGGCGATCTCTGGGTCAACGACTTCAAGACCCAGGCCGTCCCGATGGGCCTGACCATGGTGACCGAAGAGCGCTACGCCCGTCCCGACACATCGGTCGCGGGCCAGGTTCTGAAGCTGGTCGCCGCCAATCCCGACGCCATCCTGGTCGGCGCTTCCGGCACCGCCGCGGCGCTGCCGCAAAGCACGCTGCGCGAGCGCGGCTACAAGGGCCTGATCTACCAGACCCACGGCGCCGCCAGCATGGACTTCATCCGCATCGCAGGTCCGGCGGCGGAAGGCGTGATCATGGCCTCAGGCCCGGTGATGTCGCCGGAAACGCAGCCCGACAGCGCACTGACCAAGAAGCCGGGGCTCGCGCTCAACACCGCCTACGAAGCCAAGTATGGCGCCAACAGCCGCAGCCAGTTCGCCGGCCACTCCTATGACGCGTTCGAAGTGCTCAAGCGCGTGATCCCGGTGGCGCTGAAGACAGCCAAGCCCGGAACGCCGGAATTCCGCGAGGCGATCCGTCTGGCGCTGATGTCGGAAAAGGAAATCGCCGCCAGCCAGGGCGTCTACAATTTCACCGAAAAGGATCGCTACGGCCTCGACGACCGTTCGCGCATCATCCTGACGGTGAAGGACGGAAAGTACGTTCCGGCGAAGTAGGGGGTCTGTATGGTGGGCACAGCGTTAGCGTGCCCACCATGGACCTGCGAACAGGAGAGATGGCCGCCACGGCGCTCGCGCGCCTTTGCCAGCCTACGGAGCCGAGCCTAAATCCCGCTCGCGCCTTCGTGCTGGAAGCCGAGATAGCTCGCCGCGACGCGCTGGTTGGCGGCGATGTCCTTGGCCGATCCGGACAGGATGAACTCGCCGAGCTCCATGACATAGGCGCGGTCGGCGATTTGCAGGGCGGCTTGGGCGTTCTGCTCGACCAGCAGCACCGAGACGCCAGCGGCCCGCAACTCACCGATAGTGCGGAAGATATCGGCCACGATGATCGGCGCGAGCCCCAGGCTCGGTTCGTCCAGCATCAACAGTTTTGGCGTACCCATCAGCGCACGGCCCATCGCCAGCATCTGCTGCTCGCCGCCCGAAAGCGTACCGGCGAGCTGCTTGCGCCGCTCCTTCAGCCGCGGAAACAGCGCATAGACGCGCTCGAACGATTTTGCGGCCGTGGCCTTCGGAATCCGGAATGCGCCGAGTTGCAGATTGTCCTCGACATTCATGGTGCCGAACAATTCGCGGTGCTCGGGGACGAGAGAGAGGCCCGCCGCAACGCGATCCTCGATATCGAGCGGGGTCATGTCGGCGCCGGCAAAGGCAGTGGCGCCCTTGAGCGGCAGGACGCCCATGATGGCGTTCAGCAGGGTAGTCTTGCCGGCGCCGTTGGCCCCGATGATGGTGACGATCTCATCGTCGGCGACCTCGAGCGAGACCGAGCGCACGGCTTCGACTTTTCCGTAGGAAACGTGGGCGTCGGACACCGATAACAGTGCGCTCATGCGGCAGCTCCGAGATAGGCCTTGATGACATCGGGGTTGGTCTTGATCTCAGCCGGCGTGCCCTCGGCGATCTTGGTGCCGAAATCGAGCACCACGATGCGGTCGGCGAGATCCATGACGAATCCCATGTCATGTTCGACCAGCAGCACCGACATGCCGCCGTCACGCAACTGGCGGAGCAACGCAGCGAGCCGTTGCTTCTCCATGTGGCGCAGTCCCGCGGCCGGCTCGTCGAGCAGCAGCAGCAGGGGATCGACGCACAGCGCACGCGCAATCTCGACGATGCGCTGTTGGCCGAGCGACAGGCTTCCTGCCAACTGGTCCATTTGGTCGGCGAGTCCGACGCGCTCAATCTGGCGCGCGGCTTCCGCCAGGAGTTTCGCCTCGTCGGCGCGGTCGAGCCGGAACATGCTGGAGATCGCGCCGGCGGACCCGCGCAGATGCGCGCCGATCGCGACGTTCTCCAGCACGGTCATGTCGGGGACGAGCTTGACGTGCTGGAAAGTGCGCGCGACGCCGAGCTTGACGACCTCCTGCGGCGGCGCATTGTCGACCTTGTGGCCGAGCACCGAGATGGTGCCGCCGGTCGTCGTCAGCACGCCCGTGACCAGGTTGAACGTCGTGCTCTTGCCGGCGCCGTTGGGACCGATCAGGGCGACGATCTCGCGGGCCTTAACGTCGAACGAGACGTCGTTGACGGCAATCACGCCGCCGAACTGCTTGCGCGCCTTCTCGATCTGCAGCAGCACGGCTGACGAAGCCTGCCCGCGCACAGGGGTGGCAAGTGGAAGCGAAGCATCGGGCGTCCTGCGGTTCGGCTTGATCGGCAGTCGGGACATCAGCCAGGGCCAGACGCCCGTCGGCGCCAGTTGCAAGAGCACGACCAGCAGAATGCCGAACACGATCGTTTCGAGCTGGCTCTGGCCGCCGAAGATATAGGGCAAATAGCTCTGCAGAATCTCCTTGAGGATCACGACGATCCCGGCGCCGAGCACCGCGCCCCAGACATAGCCGGCGCCGCCGACCACGGCGATGAAGAGATATTCGATGCCGGCATGCGCACCGAACGGCGTCGGATTGGCCGCGCGCTGGAAATGCGCATAGAGCCAGCCTGAGAGGCCGGCGAGCACGGCTGCATAGACGAACACCAGCAGTTTGGCGCGCGGCGTCTGCACGCCGAACGCTTCGCCGGCGATATGCCCGCGCCGCAACGCACGGATCGCGCGGCCGGTGCGGGAGTCCAAGAGGTTCATGGTCAAGAGTGCCGAGACCAGCACCGCGATCCAGATCGCGAAATAGATCGAACCGGGATCGAGCATCCGCAAGCTCCCGATCGAGAGCGGCGGGATGCCCGAGATGCCGTCGTTGCGGCCGAGGAACTCCAGCTTGCTGAACAGATAGAACAGGCCGATGCCCCAGGCGATGGTGCCGAGCGGCAGATAATGGCCTGATAGCCGCACGGTAATGATGCCGAGCAGAACCGCGGCAATGCCGCTGACCAGCAGCGAGAGCGGCAGCGTCAGCCACGGCGAGACGCCATAGGCCGTGGTCAATACCGCCGTGGTATAGGCGCCGAAGCCGCAGAAAGCGGCTTGGCCGAATGAGGTGAGGCCGCCGACGCCGGTCAGCAGCACCAGCCCCATCGCCACCAGCGCGGCGAGGCCGATATTGTTGAGCAGCACGATCCAGAACGGCGGGATCCCCGGAATGAAGGGAATCGCCGCCATGAGCGCTGCGAAGATGATGAGAGGCGTTCGCTGATTCATCGCGTCAGTCCTTCTCTTCCTCGACTTCCGGTGCTGCGAGCGACCGCAGCACCAGCACGGGAAGGATCAGCGTAAAGACGATGACCTCCTTGAAATTGCTGGCGTAGAACGAGGAGAACGCCTCGACGCTGCCGACCAGCAGTGCTGCGACCGCGGTCAGCGGATAGCTCACCAGTCCGCCGATGATTGCGGCAATGAAACCCTTGAGGCCGATCAGGAAGCCGGTGTCGTAGTAAAGCGTGGTGATCGGTACGATCAGAATGCCGGAGATCGCGCCGATCAGGGACGCCAGCAGGAAAGCGATCTGTCCCGACAATGTCGTGCGGATGCCGACGAGGCGGGCGCCGAGCCGGTTGACGGCGGTGGCGCGCAGCGCCTTGCCCGTCAGTGTGAAGCCGAAGAACAGCCACAGCGCGACGATGAAGGCGATGGTCAGCCCGTAGACCGCAAGGCTCTGGCCGGTGAAGCGCAGCGGGCCGATGGTGAGTGCTGTGTTCGAGAGTGCCGGTCCGCGCAGGCCTTCAGCCCCGAAGAACACCAGGCCGAGCCCCTGCAGCGCGAGATGGCAGCCGACAGACGCGATCAGCAACACCAGCACCGACGTATGCGCCAGCGGCTGAAACGCGATGCGGTAGAGGAACAGCCCGATCGCCGCGACGATCAGGAGCGATAACACGATGTTGACGGCGACGGAGGTCGTGGGGCCGGCAAGCCCGTAGGTCAGCGCCAGGATCGCGACGGGAAGAATGATGTTCACGGCAACCGCGCGCAAGATCCCTTTCAGCCGCAGCGATCGCCGCGCGTCGAACAGATCGAGGCCAAAGGCGACCACGCCCATGGCGACCGCCAGCTTCGCGGTGCCCGGCACCTGACCCGTTGCCAGCATGGCGTAACTCAGCGCGCCGAAGGTGACGAATTCGCCCTGCGGGATCAGGATGACGCGGGTGACAGCGAAGACCAGTACCAGCGCAAGCCCGAGCAGCGCATAGATTGCGCCATTGGTGATGCCGTCCTGCAAAAGGAACAGCATGATCGTCGTGTTCAAGACTGGCGCTCCCCCTGAAAGCGTCGCCGGTCCTGACCTCGTGCGGTCGGCCGGCCGGCCCATATCTCGGCAGTTGAAAGGAGCCGAAATTTGATATATCCAATAACAATTATCAAATATAACATCAAGGCCTCGGCCATCGGCCAGGGCTTTTCTCGGGTGCGAGCCTCTCCATGACAGTTTCCAAGGCAGCGACCGATGTCGTCAAGTCGTCGCGCAGCAATGGCAAGGAAATTGCCGACGGCGCCGCGGACATTGCCGGGCTGCAACTGGGGGAGCTAGCCGACCTGCTCGGCTATTCGCTCAAGCGTGCACAGCTTAAGGTGTTCGAGGACTTCCTGCGTTGCGTCGCGCCGCTGCAACTGACGCCGGCGCAATTCTCGGTATTGCTGTTGCTCGACCGTAATCCCGGACGCAACCAGACCGAAATCGCCAATACGCTCGGCATCCTCAGGCCTAATTTCGTCTCGATGCTGGATGCGCTGGAGAGCCGCGGCCTCTGTGCCCGGATGCGCTCGACCAACGACCGCCGCTCGCACATCCTGGTTCTGACCGACAAGGGAAGGGCGGTGCTGGCACGCGCCAAGAAGCTGGTTGCCTCTAAGCACGAGGCGCGCCTCAATGAATTGCTGGGTCCTGCGAACCGCATCGCGCTGCTCGAAATGCTGTCGAAGATCGCGGCGGAGTTTTGAGTGATGTTGTCATTCCGGGATGGTCCGAAGGACCAGGCCCGGAATCTCGAGATTCTCAGGTGCGCAATTGCGCACCGTAGTTCGTCGCTTCCGCTCCGCCCCGGAATGACAGTGTCTGGTATCACGCCGCGACGATGCGGCCCTGAATCTCGTGCGGCCCGCGCCCCGACAGGAATTGCCGCTCGATCTCGCCGGCGGGTAGCGGCTTGCTGAACAGGAAGCCCTGCATCTCCGTACAACCCTCGGAAACGATGCTGTGGAGCTGCTCCGCGGTTTCCACGCCCTCGGCGGTGGCCGTCATGCCCATGCCGTTGGCGAGCGCGGCAACCGCCCGCACGATGTTAAGCGAGCTCGAATTCTCGGTGATGTTCTTGACGAACGAGCGGTCGATCTTGATCTTGTCGAACGGGAAGCTCTGCAGATAGGTCAGCGACGAATATCCGGTGCCGAAATCGTCCATGGCGATCCGGATTCCGAGCCCACGCAACTGATGCAGCAGCGCGAGAGTAGCTTCCTTGTTGTGCAGCAGCACGCTCTCGGTGATTTCGATCTCCAGCCGCGTTGGGTCTAGACCGGAGGCGCCAAGGGCGCCTACGATCACCTGCATCAGACCGGGGCTGCGAAACTGCATCGCCGAAATATTGACGGCGACGTGAAGCTTGTCGGGCCACTGCGCGGCGGTGGCGCAGGCCTGCCTGATCACCCACTCGCCCATCGAGATGATGAAGCCGATCTCCTCGGCCAACGGAATGAAACTTGCCGGCGAGATCATTCCCTTGGTCGGATGATTCCAGCGTATCAGCGCTTCGAAGCCGCTGATTTCCTTGCTCGCCAGGTTGACGACCGGCTGGTAATGCAGCTCGAACTCGCCGCCCGGCAGCGCCCGGCGCAGGTCCCGCTCCATGATGCGGCGGGTCTGCATCTGCAGGTCCATTGCGGGCTCGAAGAAGCGGAACGTGCCGCGGCCGTCGCTCTTGGCACGATAGAGCGCGAGGTCGGCATTGCGCAGCAGCTTGTCGGGCTTCGATCCGTCGCCGGGGCCGACCGAAATGCCGATGCTGACGCCGATCACGGCCTGCTGGTCGTCGATGTCGTAGGGCTCGCTCAGCGCATCGATAACACGTTGCGCCAGCGAAGTAGCCTCGGCGGGGTCCGCGATCGCGGCCTGCACGATCACGAATTCGTCGCCGCCCATCCGCGCGATCGTGTCGGCTTCGGCAACGAGGGAGCGCAGCCGCTCGGCAACGGTCCGGAGCAACCTGTCGCCGGAGGGATGCCCGAACGTATCGTTCACCGCCTTGAACTGATCGAGATCGAGATGATGCACGGCGACCATTTCGTCGTCGTGAACCCGCCCGAGCGCCTGTTCGAGCCGGTCGTTCAACAGCACCCTGTTAGCAAGATCGGTCAGCGCATCGTGGTGCGCCATGTATTCGATCTTGACCTCGGACTGGCGCTGCTCGGTGATATCCTCATGGGTGGCGACCCAGCCGCCGCCCGGCATCGGCCGGTGCCGGATCTTGAAGGTGCGGCCGTTCATCAGCTCGACAATGCTATCCTTCGCTACATTGGAGACCGCCACATTGGTGCGCCATTGCAGATATTCGTCGCGCGTCATGGCCGGGAAGCTGCCCGCTTCGAAGCGCAGGTCGACGATCTCGATCAACGACATGCCGGGGCTGACGCGCTCAGGCGCGATATCGTACATCGTGACAAAGCGATCGTTGCAGACGATCAGGCGATGATCGGAATCGAAGAAGCAAAGCCCCTGCGACATGTTGTTGATCGCCGTGTCGAACTGAAAGTTCTTGCTGCGCAGCGCTTCTTCCTGTTCCCGGCCGAGTTCGTATTGTCTCTTCAGCCGCGCATTGAGCTCTTCACGCTCGGTAATATCCTCATGGGTCGCCATGCCGCCGCCGCCCGGCATCGGGTAGACGGTGTAGGCGATGATCCGGCCGTCGACGAACTCCTGCACCGTGGTGTCGAGCGCGATGTCGCGGCCGACGCGTTCGCGGATGTAGTCATCGGGCGCGCCTTGCACCTTCAGGCCAAGGTCGAGCCGGTGGCGGATCAGCTCGTGGGTCGGCGTGCCGGGCTTCACCCGTTCAGGCGAGAGCCCGTACATTTCCCGGTAACGCTCGTTGCAGAAAACGACCTCGCGCTTCTCGTCGAAGATGACGATGCCGAGCGACAAATGGTTGATCGCCTCCTCGAGGCGCGCACTCAACTGCGCTGGACGCGCGTCGGTGATCTGGCGGTGATCCGTCATACAGCGTTTCCCCAGCCGCAAACGGCGGCCCCTCCTCGTCCAGGAGAGCGGCCATTAGAAGCGGAAGCTGGTGAATCGCACCTTCGGACCTGGCCAACGCGCGCGGGTTCCTCGCAACTTGCTCAAGAAGGCATTAACGCCATCGCGGAACCTACAGGATGCCGGTTGTCGCCCGTAAAACCTAGGCGGGGTCTACCAGGATCACTCTGACGTCATTGACGTTGGTGAGCGTCGGACCCGTCAGCAGGAGATCGTCGGTGGCTGAGAAGAATGCGGTGGCATCGTTATTGGCGAGATAGGCCGCGGGATCGAGACCGAGCGACTTCATCTTGGCAAACGTCGTCTGATCGATCACGGCGCCGGCCGGGTCGGTCGCGCTGCCGGCGCCGCCGTCGGCGCCGTCGGTGTCTGCGGCGAGGGCCACGATGCCGGCCGTGTCCTTCAGGAGGTCCGCCAACGCCAGCGCATATTCCTGGTTGGGCCCGCCACGGCCATTGCCGCGCACGGTGACCGTCAGTTCGCCGCCCGACAGGATCGCGGTGCGTCTGCCCTCGCTGCGGGCCTTCAGCGCCAGTCGTGCGTGGTCGGCCGCAATATCGCGCGCCTCGCCTTCGAGATCCGCGCCGAGACCTATGACCTCGTAGCCCGCGTCCCTGGCGACCTTGATCGCTGCGTCGAGCGAAGCCTTCGGCTTCGCAATCATCTCGAATTGCGCGCGGGCAAAGGCGGGATCGCCGGGCTTGCAGCTCTCGTTCCCGGGATCGTCGAGTGCGTGCCTGACGGCATCGTCGACCGTGAGATTGTACTTTGCGACCAGGGCGCGGGCGTCCGCCAGCGTGGAGGAATCCGGCACCGTCGGTCCCGACGCAATCGCGGAAGGATCGTCGTGCGGCACATCGGAGATCGCAAGCGTCACGATCTCGGCGGCGCGTTGGCCAGCGCGCGCCAGCCGGCCGCCCTTTATCCGCGACAGATGCTTGCGCACGATGTTCATCTCGCCGATCGGCGCGCCCGACCGCAGCAGCGCGCGGTTTACCTGCTGCTTTTGTGCGAACGAAACGCCGTTGGCCGGCGCGATCCAGTTTGCCGAGCCGCCGCCGGACAGCAGCACCAGCAATAGATCATCCGCGGTTGCTTCAGAGGCGAGACGCAGCGTTTCGTCGGCGGCTTGCAGCCCGGCTTCGTCGGGCACGGGGTGGCCCGCTTCGATAATCCTGATCCGCCGCGTCGGCACGCCGTGGCCATGGCGCGTCGTGGCAAGGCCGGTCAGTCGTGACGGATCGAGCCTCAGCGTATCGAGGTAGTGCCGCTCGGCTGCGGCGGCCATCGCTGCCGCACCCTTGCCGGCGGCGAGGCAGATCACCTTGCCTTTGGGGACGGGACGCAAATGCGCTGACAGCACGACGTCGGGATGCGCAGCCGCAACGGCCGCGTCAAAGATCGCACGCAAAAGGGAACGCTGGTCGGTCATGGTTTGCAACGAGGCTGGCAACGGGACGGGAGGTCTCGTTATCCATCCAATCGCTGCAAAAGAAAACCCCCGCAGGATGCCTGCGGGGGCGCTTCGGCCCGCAAAAATGGGCCGATCGGGATTCGAAATGACTAGCCGCCGGCCTCGCCGGAGAGGATTTCGCCGAAGCGCTCCCAGGTTTCACCCTTGAATCTCACCAGTTGTAGCTGGGAGATGGGCGCAAAGTCGGTTGCTGACGTATTGATCTTGATGCCAGGCAACAGTCCCCCAAGTTCGAGGTCCTTGATGCTTGCGGCCTGTTTCATCACATTTTCTCGGGTCAGGTTGTCGCCGCAAGACTTCAACACATGTTCCAGCGTTTGTGCCACCGTGTAACCATACATCACGAATGCATCGACGCGGTTGGCCTCGGGATAATACTTGTCCAGGAATTCGTTCCAGGCCTTCATGCCAGCATCATTCTTCCACTCCGGATCGACGGGATCCTTGAGGTACTGCGAAGAGATAATCTCTTGCGCATTCTCAAAGCCGGCCGGTTTTATGACACTGCCGATCGAGGCGGAGACGCTGTTGAGGAAGTGGAGGGGCTTCCAGCCGAGCTCGGCGTTCTTCTTGATCGCCTGCGCCGCGAATTTCGGTGTAGTGATGTTGACGAACACGTCGGCGCCGGTGGCCTTCAGCTTGACGATATGGGAATCGATGGTCGGTTCGGAGACCTCGTAGCTTTCCTCCAGGACGATCATCGATGCAGCCTTGGCGCCGAGCCCATCCTTGAAGCCCTTCAGATAGTCCTTACCGTAGTCGTCGTTCTGGTAGAGAATCCCGATCTTGGCGTTCGGCTTCTCCTTCAGAATGTATTTGGCATAAATCTGCGTTTCGCTCTGGTAGTTGGGCTGCCAGCCCATCGTCCACGGAAAATTCTTCGGATCGTTCCACTTGGTGGCGCCGGTGGCAACGAACAGTTGCGGCACCTTCTTGCTGTTCAGGTACTTCTGGATCGCGGTGTTCGGCGGAGTACCGAGCGGGTTGAAGACGACCAGGACTTCATCGCTTTCGACCAGCTTGCGTGCCTGCTCCACCGTCTTCGGCGGGCTGTAGGCGTCGTCGTAGCTGATGAAGTTGATCTTGCGGCCGTTGATGCCGCCTTCAGCGTTGACCTTGCGGAAATAGGCTTCTTCGGTCTTTGCGATTACGCCATAAGCGGAAGCAGGTCCGCTGTAAGGCATGATGTTGCCGATCTTGATCTCGGTATCGCTCGCGCCCGGATCGTATTTCTTCTGCGCGAGAACGCCGCTCGATGATGCGGCGAGCAATCCGAGCGCGGCTGAAAGGACTGCCAGTTTTTTTGTTGCGGACATTTCTGTCTCTCCCTTTTCATTTACTAACATAACTGTCGGGCCTCTTGCCGAAGCTCTTTTTGACAGCTTCGTGATTACCACCTTGTCATAAGTCTCACAACAAAAAGCCCCTGCGGCAAGGCGCAGGGGCTGTTGCTTTGGCAAACGAGCTCAGCGCGCTAGCCGCCGACATCATCCGATAGAATTTCGCCGAAGCGTTCCCAGGTCTCGCCCTTTAGCCTCATCAGTTGAACCTGCGAGATAGGAGCAAAGTCGGTCGCCGACGTGTTGACCTTGATGCCCGGCAGCAAGCCGCCGAGTTCGAGGTCTTTGATGCTGGCGGCCTGCTTCATGACGTTGGCGCGCGTAAGATTGTCCCCGCTCGCTCTCAACACATGCTCGAGGCCCTGTGCCACGGTATAGCCATACATCACGAAGATGTCGGCACGGTTGGCTTCCGGGTAATATTTGTCCAGGAATTCGTTCCAGGCCTTCATGCCGGCATCGTTCTTCCACTCGATGTCCGTCGGATCCTTCAGGTAATTTGAAGAGATGATGCCTTGCGAATTTTCAAACCCCGCAGGCTTGATCACGCTGCCGATCGAGGAGGAGACGCCGTTGAGGAAGTGCAGCGGCTTCCAGCCGATCTCCTGATTCTTCTTGATCGCCTGTGCTGCGAATTTCGGCGTGGTGATGTTGAAGAAGACGTCGGCGCCGGTCGCCTTCATCTTCACGATGTGAGAATCGATGGTCGGCTCGGAAACTTCATAGCTTTCTTCGATCACGATCATCGAGGCGGCCTTGTCGCCGAGGCCATCCTTGAACCCTTTCAGATAGTCCTTGCCGTAGTCGTCGTTCTGATAGAGTACCGCGATCTTGGCATCCGGCTTGTTCTTCAAGATGTACTTGGCATAGATCCGGGATTCGCTCTGGTAGTTGGGCTGCCATCCCATCGTCCAGGGAAAGTCCTTCGGATCATTCCACTTGGTGGCGCCGGTCGCGACGAACAGTTGCGGGACCTTCTTGCTATTGAGGTATTTCTGAATCGCGGTGTTCGGTGGCGTACCCAGCGGATTGAAGATGAGTAGAACTTCGTCGCTCTCCACCAACTTGCGTGCCTGCTCGACGGTCTTCGGCGGGCTATAGGTGTCGTCATAGCTGATGAAGTTGATCTTGCGACCGTTGATGCCGCCCTCGGCGTTGATCTTCCTGAAATAGGCTTCTTCGGTCTTGCCGATCACGCCGTAGGCGGAAGCCGGTCCGCTGTAGGGCATGATGTTACCGATCTTGATCTCGGTATCGGTGGCGCCGGTGTCGTATTTCTTTTGTGCAAATGCGCCGCTGCTGGTCGCGGCCAGTAATGCGAGGGCAGCCGCAAAGGCTCCCAAACGCAAGTTGATGGCGAGCATTTTTTGATCTCCCTGGGATCGATGACTGTGTCATTGTTTTTGATTGGAGCGCTTGGCGGCTCTTGACTGCATTGAATACCTTTCGGCTCCGTCCAGCAACAAAAAGCCCTCCGCGACGGTGTCGCGGAGGGTGGTATTTGGTCGGAGGGCGGGACGAACTGCCCGTCCGGCGGAATATTAACGAGTGGCTCGGCTCGACGCTTCCTGGCTTCTTCTCTTGCGGTTCCTAATGCTTCTTGAGTTTGCCGAGCATCTGCTGCGCAACAATCGCGACCTGCCTTGCGCCATGCGGCACCAGGAAGATGACGAGGAACAGGAGCACGCCAAATACCGCGCCGGAGAGGCCTTTGGAGATACTTTCGGCAATGTTTGGCACGAAGATGATGAACGCCGAGCCGACGATCGATCCCGGCAGCCAGCCGACACCGCCGACGACCATGCCGAGGAACAGCGAGATCGCGAGCGTGATGGTATAGCCGTCAGGCGCCACGAACTGTACCGCGATGGCGCCAAGCCCCCCGGCGACGCCGGTGATGCCGGCCGAGACGCCAAATGCCAGCGTCTTGTAGAGCGCAACGTCGACTCCCATGGCGGACGCTGCGATCTCGTTGTCGCGGATCGCCATGAAGGCTCGGCCCGAGCGCGAACGCAGCAGATTGACCGAGGCGACATAGATCCCGATCGTGATCACGAGCGTGAAGTAATACAGCCACATGTCCTGGCCCATCGGCAGGCCGAACGGCGCATCGGGTTTGGTTACGACCAGTCCCTGTACGCCGCCGGTCCAGTGCTCGAAATAGCCTAGCTTCAAGAGCTGCGGCATTGCGGTGGCGAGCGCGAACGTAGCTAGCGCCAGATAGACGCCGGACAGCCGCAACGCCGGCTGGCCGAACAGGAAGCCGAAGCCGAAACAGATGATGCCGGCGATCGGCAGCGTAAGGGCATAGTTCATGCCCACATGCTCCATCAGGATTGCCGAGGTGTAGGCACCTACCGCGTAGAACGCGCTCTGGCCTAGCGAAAATTGTCCGCTTCCGCCGGTCAGGATGTTCAGCGCGAGAACCGCAAGCCCGTAGATCAAGAGCATCGTCATCTGGAATATGATGAAGTTCTTGACGAACAGCGGCGCGATGACCAGTGCGGCCAGCACCACCAGCGAAGTGCCTACGCCGAGCGTCATGGCCCGTTTCGGAACGGCCTCGACGGCCGGCGCTTCTGTGACGACTTCTTCAGCGGCGCTCATGATCAAACTCGCTTCACGATGGGCCGGCCGAACAGGCCCGCCGGTTTGACGACCAATACGGTGATAATCAGCGCAAGCGCGATCGGAAGCTTGAGCTCGTTGCCGACGCCGGGGATGTAGGTCCCGACCAGATTCTCGAAGATGCCGACCAGGAAGCCGCCCATCACCGCGCCGAACGGACTGGTCAGGCCGCCGAGCACGGCGGCGGCAAATCCATAGATCAGCACGCCCAGCATCATGTTCGGTTCCAGAAACACCACCGGGGCGATCATCATGCCGGCGACCGATCCGATTGCGGCGGCCATGCCCCAACCCAGCGCGATCATCCATGACGTATTGATGCCGACCAGCCGCGCCGATTCAGGCAACGATGCGGCCGCGCGCATCGCCAGGCCGACCCGGGTGAAGCGAAAGAAAACGAACAGCAGAATCAGCATCAAGAGCGTGATGCCGATCATGCCGGCCTGATGGGTCGAGATGAGCTGGCTGCCGAGGAACGGCGAGGAGCCGAAGGGCGTCGGATATTGCTTGATGGTGAAGTCCCAGATCAGGCCGGCGACCGAGTTGACGATCGCGTACAGCGCGATGAAGCCGGCGACGTTGGTCAGCACCGGGGCTTTCGCGAGCGGCTTGAACAGCAACCGCTCGATGATAATGCCTCCGGCAAAGGACAGCGCCAGCGTGAGTATGAAGGCGCCCCAATAGGGCACGCCCCACTGCATCATCTGCCAGGACATGAAGGTCGAGAACATCGCCATTTCGCCCTGGGCGAAATTGAGATGGTCGATCGCCTGATAGATCATCACGACCGCGAGCGCCATGCAGGCGTAAATTGCGCCCGTGGCGATGCCGGCCAGGACCTGGTTGGTAAAAAGCTCCATCGTCCTGCTCCTCAGTAGCCGAGATAGGATTTGCGGACGTCTTCGTTGTTCGCGATGTCCTTGGCGCTGCCCGACATCACGATCCGTCCGGTTTCGATCACGTAGGCCTGGTCGGCGAGCTCGAGCGCCAGTTGCGCGTTCTGCTCGACCACCAGGATGGTGACCTTGTCCTCACGGTTGATCTTGCCGAGAATCTTGAACAGCTCGCGCACGATCAGCGGCGCCAGTCCGAACGACGGCTCGTCCAGCAGCATCAGCCGCGGACGCAGCATCAGCGCGCGCGCCACCGCGAGCATCTGCTGCTCGCCGCCCGACAGCGTACCGGCCTGCTGGGTATGCCGCTCCTTGAGCACCGGGAAGTGCTCGTACATGCGTTCGATATCGGCGACGATGTTTTTCTTGTCGGTGCGGGTGATGGCCCCGAGCTGCAGGTTTTCCTCTACCGTCATGGTGGTGAAGGTGCCGCGGCCCTGCGGCACATGCGCAATGCCGAGACGGACGACGTTCTCGGTCGATTTGCCGGAGAGCGGCTTGCCCTCGAACTCGATCGCGCCGGTTGAGCGCACCATGTTGCAGATTGCGCGCAAGGTGGTGGTCTTGCCGGCGCCGTTGGCGCCGAGCAGGGTGGTCAGCGAGCCCTCGTTGAGCGCGAAGGAAAGACCGTGAAGCGCCTGGACCTGCCCGTAGTAAGCGCGGAGGTCCTTGACGTTGAGCATCGTGGTCATTGGTCTTTGCTCCCCAGATAAGCCTTGATGACATCCGGGTCGGCCTGGACCTGGCCAGGGGTTCCCTCGGCGAGCTTGCGGCCGAAGTTGAGCGCGACGACGTGATCGGCGATCGACATCACCAGACCCATGTGATGCTCGACCAGCAGCACGGTGAGATGGCGCTCGTCGCGAAGCTTGCGGATCAGATCGCCGAGTACGTAGACTTCCTCGTGATTGAGGCCGCCGGCGGGCTCGTCGAGCAGCAGGATCTTCGGATCGGCGGCAAGCGCGCGCGCCAGCTCGACGCGCTTCTGGGTGCCGAAAGGCAGGCCCGAGACGGTGGTATGGGCGACGTCCTCGAGATCGAGATAGGCGAGGATCTCATGGACTTTCTGGTTGACGTCTGCCTCGCTGCGGCGAACCCAAGCGAGCTTTAAGGAGTCCGAGATAATGTCGCTCGAGGTGCGCGAATGGCAGCCAACGCGGACGTTATCGAGCACCGAAAGGTTGGGAAACAGCGCCACGTTCTGGAAGGTGCGGCCGATGCCGATCTCGGCGATCTTGTGCGCCGGGCGCGTCAGGATGCTCACGCCTTCCATCAGAATATCGCCGGAAGACGGCTGATAGAGCCGGGAGAGACAGTTGAATAGCGTCGTCTTGCCGGCGCCGTTCGGTCCGATCAGGCCGAGGATGTTGCCCTTATGCATGTCAAAGGACACACCGTTGAGAGCAATGATGCCGCCGAACACGACGCTGACGTCGCGAACCGCGAGCAGGGGAGAATTTCCCTGCGCGAGCTGTGCCTGCGTCATCGCGTCCCGCCCGCCCTGATCACGGAGCGGGAACGACCGCACGAATGCTTTCGCGGGTCGTTGTGACGGCTATCTGATCCCCTCGGCCAAACGAGCAACTTTCCCTCCTGCTTTCAACTTCTTGTTCTCTGATTTTTTTGATTGCGGTGCTGCGCTGCCCAGCGCCGTCTCGATGTTCCTTACCATCGTGACAAGGCGAGGTCCAATGTCGTTGATCAAGCGATCTTCCGTGAAACGGAAAGCGGGCGCGCCGCAGTTGAAGGCATACGGTCCGGTTCCGTCGCTAAGCTTCAGCGGCACGCCAACCGCGTGCACGTCCTCCTGCCATTCGCCCGCGGAGATCGTGAATCCGTGACGCGCGAGCATTTCGCCGGCGCGCTCGATGCCGTCGCGCATTTTGGACCAGCGACTGCCGTAATGATCGCGTAATTCGCGCAGTAGCGCAGCGCGTTCGTCGTCGGGCAGTGCCCAGATGTAGGCGCGTCCCATCGCCGTGGTCGCGATCGGCACGCGTGAGCCGACGTCAAGCTGCACACCGAGCAGCCCGGTGCGGCTCTGCCCGAAATAGATCATGCTGTGACGGTCGCGCCCGCCGACCGCAACGGCGCCGCCGGTCTCGCGCATCAGCGCTTCGCGATAGGGCTCGGACAAATGCCGAACACTGAGATTGGCGAGCGCGGCATACCCCAGCGCCATGGCTGATGGCGCGAGCTGATACTTCTCGAAGCGCGGAACAGGTGTAAGATAACCGAGCTTGGTCAGGGTATAGGTCAGCCGGGAAATGGTTGGCTTCGGCAATTTGGTGCGGGCGGCGAGTTCTTGATTGCCAAGAAGCCCGTCATTGGGTTGGAATGCGCGCAACACATCCAGTCCGCGGGAGAGTGCGACGACGAAGCTGCGGTCGGTCGCCGCTTTTTTCCCTGGACGTTTCATTACCCGCTACTGCTGCTGATGAGCTCGTTGACAAGGGACGTGCTTCAAAATAACCCTCCCTGTCAAGATGTGGAATTAAATTTCGCAGTGCGAAATTGACCGTAGTCACTCAACGCAAGTTGGGCGGCATCCAAGAACAAGCGATCCAGGGAGAGTGCCGTGAGCGAAGTGGTAAAACTCGAGCGTCAAGATGTCATCGCCATCGTCACGGTCAACAGTCCTCCCGTCAACGCGCTGAGCGCCGCGGTGCGCGGCGGCATCTTCGAATGCATGAAGCGTGCGATCGCGGACGCGGAAGTGAAGGCGATCGTGCTGACCTGTGCCGGCCGCACCTTCATCGCCGGCGCCGACATCACCGAATTCGGCAAGCCGCCGAAGCCCCCGGGTCTCGCCGAAGTGCTGGACCTCATGGAGAACTCGCCGAAGCCGATCATTGCCGCCATTCACGGCACCGCGCTCGGTGGCGGCCTCGAAGTGGCGCTGGCATGCCACTATCGCGTTGCGACCAAGGACGCCAGGCTCGGCCTGCCCGAAGTCAAGCTCGGACTTTTGCCCGGCGCCGGCGGCACGCAGCGCCTGCCGCGCGCGGTCGGGCCCGAACTCGCGGTCAAGATGATCGTCGGTGGTGACCCGATCAGCGCGGCCGACGCGCTCAAGCACGGCCTGATCGAGGAAATCGTCGAGGGACCGGCGTCGGGCGGTGAAACCTTCGCGCGCAAGGTGCTGGCGGAGAAGCGTCCGCTGCGCAAGCTGCGCGACGACGACAGCAAGCTCGCTGCCGCCAAGGCCGACATCTCGATCTTCACCAACGCCGTCGCCGCATTGACCAAGAAGGCGCGGGGGCTGGAAGCGCCATTTGCCGCCGCCGATGCGGTGCGTGCCGCCATCGAGTTGCCCTTCGATGAAGGGCTGAAGAAGGAGCGCGAAGGTTTTCTCAAACTGGTCGCCAGCGACCAGTCGAAAGCGCAGCGCTATGCATTCTTCGCGGAGCGCGAGGCCGCCAAGATTGCCGGCCTGCCCGAAGGAACAAAACCGCGCAACGTCGCGCGCGTCGCGATCATCGGCGCCGGCACCATGGGCGGTGGTATCGCGATGTCGTTCGCCAATGCCGGTATTCCGGTGACGCTGATCGAGACCGGCGAAGAGCAGCTCAAGCGCGGCATGGGCGTGATGCAGAAGAACTGGGAAGCCACCGCCGCGCGTGGCGGCATCCCGGCAGACGCGCCCGCCAAGCGCATGGCGCTGATCGACGGCAAGGTTGGCCTCGAGAACGTCAAGGATGCTGACCTGGTGATCGAAGCCGTGTTCGAAACCATGGCGGTCAAGAAGGAAGTGTTCGAGGCGCTCGACAAATACGCCAAGCCGGGCGCGGTGCTGGCCAGCAACACGTCGTACCTCAACATCGACGAGATCGCGAAGGTGACGAAGCGTCCGCAGGACATCCTCGGCATGCATTTCTTCTCGCCGGCCAACGTCATGAAGCTGTGCGAGATCGTCCGCGCCGACAAGACCGCGCCGGACGCGCTTACCACCGCGGTGTCGATCGCGCGCAAGATTGCAAAGGTGCCGGCCGTGGTCGGCGTCTGCGACGGCTTCGTCGGTAACCGCATGCTGGCTCAGCGCGGCAAGCAGTCGGAAAAGCTCTTGTTCGAAGGCGCGTTGCCGCAGCAGGTCGATGCGGTGGTGACAAAGTTCGGCATGCCGATGGGCCCGTTCGCCATGAGCGACCTTGCCGGCCTCGATATCGGCTGGCGGTCCCGCAAGGACCGCGGCATCAAGTCGGAAATTGCCGACGCGCTGTGCGAGGCCGGGCGCTTCGGCCAGAAGACCGGCAAGGGCTACTACAAGTATGAAGGTGGCTCGCGCGCGCCGCTGCCCGACCCGGACGTCGAGAAGCTGATCGACGAAACGCTGCAGCGCTTGGGGCGCAAGAAGCGCGTCGTCAGCGACGAGGAGATCCTCGAGCGCATGATGTACCCGATGATCAACGAGGGTGCGCGCATCCTCGAAGAGGGCATCGCGGCGCGGCCGAGCGACATCGACGTGATCTGGCTCTACGGCTATGGTTGGCCGATCTATCGCGGCGGCCCGATGTACTATGCCGACCAGGTCGGCCTCAAGCATATCGCCGATCGCCTGTCCTATTATGCCAAGGAGACCAACGATCCCTCGCTCGAGCCGGCGCCGCTGCTCAAGCGGCTCGCCGCGGAAGGCAAGACCTTTGCGTCGCTGGCGCAGCAGTCGAAAGCGGCTTGATGGGTTGCCACCCTCCCTCCACGTCGTTCCGGGGCGTGCGTAGCACGAGCCCGGAACCTCGAGATTCCGGGTTCGATGCTGCGGCATCGTCCCGGAATGACGACCTCTAGAATCCTGCGAGCGGCGGCATGACCCACCCTGGCGAGCAGTTCTATCCGCAAGGCGTCCGCTGGGACGAGCCAATCGCACGCGGCACGCTGCCGAATCTGTTATCGACCGCCGCCGCCGAATTTGGTTCGCGCCCGGCGATCGAATTTCGCGAACGGCCGATCAGCTATGCCGAACTCGAGGACAAGGTTGAGGTTGCCGCGAGCGCCTTCCTGCGCGCGGGCTATGGCCGCGATAAATCCGTGGCTCTCTTCCTTGGCAACACACCGGATCATCCCGTCAATTTCTTCGGCGCCTTGAAGGCGGGCGCGCGCCTCGTGCATCTGTCGCCGCTCGACGGCGAGATCGCGCTGTCGCACAAGCTCAGCGACTCCGGTGCCCGCGTCATCGTCACCAGCAATCTGTCGGCGCTGCTGCCGACCGCGCTGAAACTCCTCGACAAGGGCCTGGTCGACAGGCTGATCGTCTGCGAAGACGACGACTGGGGCAGGATCGGCACGCCGCAGACGCCGCTGCCGAGCAATCCAGCCATCATCACCTACCGGCAGTTCGTGGACGGGGTCAGCAAGCCGGACGCTTGGCCTGCCATCGACGTGGATGACGTTGCCCTGCTGCAATACACCGGCGGTACCACAGGCTTGCCGAAGGGCGCCATGCTCAGCCACGGCAATCTCACAGCGGCAGTCTCGATCTACGACATCTGGGGCAGGCCGGAGCGGCTCAAGCGCAATGCTATCGAACGCGTGATCTGCGTGCTGCCCCTGTTCCACATCTTTGCGCTCACGGTGGTGATGCTCTCCTCGCTTCGCCACGGCAATCTGGTCTCGCTGCACCAGCGTTTCGATGTCGAGGCCGTGATGCGCGATATCGAAGTCAAGCGCGCCACCATTTTTCCCGGTGTGCCCACGATGTGGATCGCCATCGCGGCGCTGCCCGATCTCAACAAGCGCGATTTCTCGTCGCTGCGCACCGCCGGCTCGGGCGGCGCGCCGCTGCCGATGGAAGTCGCAAGGATTTTTGAGCGCAAGGTCGGCATGAAGCTGCGAAGCGGCTGGGGCATGACCGAGACATCCCCGGCGGGCACGGCACATCCGGAAGACGGACCGGACAAGCCGGGTTCGGTTGGGGTGATGCTGCCCGGCATTGAGATCGACGTGGTGTCGCTTGAAGACCCGACGAAGGTGCTGCCCGTCGGCGAGACCGGCGAAATCCGCATCAGGGGGCCGAACGTCACCAAGGGCTACTGGAATTTGCCGAAGGCAACCGCCGAGGCTTTCGTTGGCGATCGCTTCCTTACCGGCGATATCGGCTACATGGACGCCGACGGCTATTTCTACCTGGTCGACCGCAAGAAGGACATGATCATCTCCGGCGGGTTCAACGTCTATCCGCAGATGATCGAGCAGGCCATCTACACCCACCCGTCGGTGCAGGAAGTCATCGTGATCGGCATCCCCGACGATTACCGCGGCAAGTCGGCGAAAGCCTTCATCACGCTGCGCGCGGGTGCCCAGCCGTTCACCATCGATGAACTGCGCAGCTTCCTCGCGGGCAAGCTCGGCAAACACGAACTGCCGACCGCCGTCGAGTTCGCTGCGGAATTGCCGCGCACGCCGGTCGGCAAGCTGTCGCGCCACGAATTGCGCCAGCAGCAGAAGGCGCTTCAAGCAGCCCACGGAAAGAACGTCGCTTAGCCGGATTGTAATTCGCTCACAGGAGGATCCGATGGATCTCGCTTTCAGCAAGGAAGAAATCGCGTTTCGTGAAGAAGTCAGGGCCTTCTTCCGGGACAACGTGCCGCCGGAGACGCGGCGCAAGATGGTCGAGGGCCGTCATCTCTCCAAGGAGGAGATGATCACCTGGTGGCGCATCCTCAACAAGAAGGGCTGGGGCGTCTCGCACTGGCCGAAGGAATATGGCGGCACGGTGTGGAGCTCGGTGCAGCACTATATCTTCAACGAAGAGCTGCAGATGCATCCGGCGCCGGCGCCGCTCGCCTTCGGCGTCAGCATGGTTGGCCCGGTCATCTATACCTTCGGCAACGAAGCGCAGAAGAAATATTATCTGCCGCGCATCGCCAATGTCGACGACTGGTGGTGCCAGGGCTTTTCCGAGCCGGGCTCGGGATCGGACCTCGCCTCGCTGAAGACGAAAGCCGAGCGCAAGGGCGATAAATACATCATCAACGGCCAGAAGACCTGGACCACACTGGCCCAGCACGCCGACATGATCTTCTGCCTCTGCCGCACCGACACCACTGCGAAGAAGCAGATGGGCATCTCCTTCATCGTCTTCAGCATGAAGTCGAAAGGCGTCACCGTGCGCCCGATCGAGACCATCGACGGCGGCCATGAGGTCAACGAAGTGTTCTTCGACGACGTCGAGGTGCCGGTCGAAAACCTGATCGGCGAGGAGAACAAGGGCTGGGACTACGCAAAATTCCTGCTCGGCAATGAGCGTACCGGCATCGCCCGCGTCGGCGTCTCCAAGGAACGGCTGCGTCGGATCAAGGAGCTCGCCTCCAAGGTCGAACAGAACGGCAAGCCGGTGATCGAGGACCAGGGTTTCCGCGAGAAGCTCGCGGCCTGCGAGATCGAGCTGAAGGCGCTCGAACTCACCCAGCTCCGCGTCGTCGCCGACGAGGGCAAGCACGGCAAGGGCAAGCCCAATCCGGCGTCATCGGTGCTGAAGATCAAGGGCTCGGAAATCCAGCAGACCACCACCGAGCTTCTGATGGAAGTGATCGGCCCGTTCGCGGCTCCTTACGACGAGCACGGCGACGATGGCTCCAACGAGGCCATGGACTGGACCGCCCAGATCGCGCCGAGCTACTTCAACAACCGCAAGGTTTCGATCTACGGCGGCTCCAACGAGATCCAGCGCAACATCATCACCAAGGCGGTGCTGGGGCTTTGATGTGACGTCGTTCCGGGGCGCGCGCCAGCGCGAACCCGGAACCTCGAGATTCTGGAAACAGAGATTCCGGGTCCACGCGCAAGAGCGCGTGCCCGGAATGACGAACGGATAGACGCGTGTAAAGCGTCTCAAGGCAGGAAAAGAACATGGATTTTGATTTGTCCGAGGAGCAGCGCCTTCTCAAGGAAAGCATCGACGGTCTGTTGACCGACTCCTACGATTTCGAGGCGCGCAAGAAGTACCAGAAAGAAAAGGGCGGGTGGAGCAAGGCCGTCTGGGGCAAGCTGGCCGAGCAGGGCTTGCTGGGCCTGCCGTTCGCGGAAGCCGATGGCGGCTTCGGCGCCGGCGCGGTCGAGACCATGATCGTGATGGAAGCGCTCGGCAAGGCGCTGGTGCTGGAGCCGTATTTGGCAACCGTGGTGATCGGCGGCGGCTTCCTGCGCCATGGTGGCTCGACCGAACAGAAGGCCGCGCACATCCCCGGCATCATCGACGGCAGCAAGACCTTTGCCTTTGCGCAGCTCGAGAAGAACTCGCGCTACGATCTCGCCGACGTCTCGACCACGGCCAAGAAGAAGGGATCGGGGTGGGTCATCGATGGCGAAAAATTCGTCGTGCTCAACGGTGAAAACGCCGACACCTTGATCGTGACCGCGCGCACGAAAGGTGGCCGGCGTGACAGGGCCGGCATCGGCGCGTTCATCGTGCCGGCGGATGCCAAGGGCGTCACCCGCAAGGGCTATCCGACCCAGGACGGGCTGCATGCCGCCGACATCACCTTCACCGGCGTCGAAGTCGGTAGCGACGCCGCAATCGGCGATCCCGAGAACGGCCTGCCGCTGATCGAGCGCGTGGTGGACGAGGCCCGCACCGCGATGTGCGCGGAAGCGGTCGGCGCGATGGATGAATCGCTGAAGACCACGGTGGAATATCTCAAGACACGCAAGCAGTTCGGCGTGCCGATCGGTAGCTTCCAGACCCTGCAGCACCGCGCCGCGGACATGTTCGTGGCGCTGGAGCAGGCCCGCAGCATGTCGATGTTCGCGACCATGGCGGCCGATTTCGACGATGCGAAAGAGCGCGCGACCGCGGTCGCGGCTGCCAAGGTGCAGATCGGCAAGTCCGGCAAGTTCATCGGGCAGCAATCGATCCAGCTTCACGGCGGCATTGGCATGACCCAGGAAGCCAAGATCGGCCACTATTTCAAGCGGCTGACCATGATCGAAAACACGTTCGGCGATACCGACTACCACCTCCGCCGCGTCGCGGAAGGCGGGTTGGTCTGAGCCACATCGTCATTGCGGGGCACGATGTTGCCCCGTCATTGCGAGCGTAGCGAAGCAATCCATAGCGCCGCGCAGGTGACAGATGGATCGCTTCGTCGCTTGCGCTCCTCGCAATGACGGGGAGCGAGTCAGGGAGAGAAAACAACAATGAAAAACACCCCATTCGATCTCACCGGGAAAGTCGCCGTCATCACCGGCTCCAGCCGCGGCATCGGCCGCTCCTCAGCGGAATTGCTCGCCAAGCTCGGCGCCAAGGTCGTGATCTCCAGCCGCAAGGCGGACGCCTGCCACGAGGTCGCCGAAGGCATCAAGAAGGCTGGCGGCGACGCCCATGTCATCCCCTGCAACATCTCGCGCCGCGAGGAAGTCGAGGCGCTGATCGCAGGGACGACAAAGCACTACGGCAAGGTCGACATCCTCGTCTGCAACGCCGGGGTGAATCCGTATTACGGCCCGCTGCTCGATATTAAGGACGAGGCCTTCGACAAGATCATGGGCAGTAATGTCAAGAGCAACATCTGGCTCTGCGCGCTGGCGATCCCGCAGATGGCCGAGCGCGGCAACGGCTCGGTCGTGATCATCTCCTCGATCGGCGGGCTGCGCGGCTCGACTGTGATCGGCGCCTACGGCATCTCGAAGGCGGCGGATTTTGCGCTCTGCCGCAGCCTCGCCGGCGAATGGGGCCCGAGAGGCGTCCGCGTCAATTGCGTCGCGCCGGGCCTCGTCAAAACCGATTTCGCCCGCGCGCTGTGGGAAGACGCCGAAAACCTCAAGCGCCGCACCGCCACCACGCCGCTGCGCCGGATCGGCGAGCCCGACGAGATCGCCGGTGCGGTGGCTTACCTGGCTTCCGACGCCTCCACCTTCATGACGGGACAGACGATCGTGGTCGATGGTGGCGTAACGACCGCGGCCACGTGATCTTACCCTCCCCTGGAGGGGGAGGGTCGACTCATATTGAGCGCAGCGAAAATATGAGACAGGGTGGGGTGATCTCTCCACTCGGGCACTGTCGGATGTGGAGAGACCGTCACCCCACCCCGCCGCTCATTTCATGAGCGTCGACCCTCCCCCTCCAGGGGAGGGTGAACATGCGGCCACAGTTCCACCCATATTGACCTTCGCCGCCCAATCGGATTGCCTCTCCGGTAGCCAACGAAACTTCCCGGGGAAGCAAACGTCATGTCCTTTGTGCTGGCCATCGATCAGGGCACCACGTCCTCGCGCGCCATCGTGTTCCGCAGCGACATTTCCATCGCGGCCACCGCGCAGCAGGAATTCCCGCAGCACTTTCCGGCCTCCGGCTGGGTCGAGCACGAGCCGGAGGACATCTGGACCTCGACAGTAGCGGTCTGCCGCGCCGCGCTGGAGAAGGCCGGCCTCAAGGCCAAGGACATCGCCGCGATCGGCATCACCAACCAGCGCGAGACCACGGTGGTTTGGGACCGCGCCACCGGGCAGGCCGTGCACCGCGCCATCGTTTGGCAGGACCGCCGCACCGCCGACATCTGCGCCAAGCTCAAGGCCGAGGGCCACGAGCCCGCGATCTCGGCCAAGACCGGGTTGATCATCGATCCCTATTTCTCCGGAACGAAGGTCGCCTGGATCCTCGACCATGTGCCGGGCGCGCGCGAGCGCGCTGGCCGCGGCGAACTGATGTTCGGCACCGTTGATTGCTATCTGCTGTGGCGGCTGACCGCCGGCAAGGTGCACGCCACCGACGCCACCAACGCTTCCCGCACGCTGCTGTTCAACATCCATACCGGCGAGTGGGATGAAGATCTTTTAGAACTGCTCCGCGTGCCGCGCTCGATGTTGCCGGAAGTGAAAGACTCCTCCGCCAAATTCGGCGACAGCGTGGCTGATCTGTTCGGCGGCTCGATCCCGATTGCCGGTATCGCCGGCGACCAGCAGGCCGCGACCATCGGCCAGGCCTGCTTCACGCCCGGCATGATCAAGTCGACCTACGGCACCGGCTGCTTTGCGCTGCTCAATACCGGCACGACGCCGGTTGCGTCGAAGAACAAGCTGCTCACCACCATCGCCTATCAACTGAACGGCAAACGCACTTACGCCCTCGAAGGCTCGATCTTCGTCGCCGGAAGCGCGGTGCAATGGCTCCGCGACGGGCTTGGCGTCATCAAGCAGGCGTCCGAAACCGGCCCGCTTGCCGACAAATCCGATTCCATGCAGAGCGTCTATCTGGTGCCGGCTTTCGTCGGCCTCGGTGCACCCTACTGGAATCCGCGGGTGCGCGGCGCGCTGTTCGGCCTGACCCGCAACACCGGCCCCGCTGAACTTGCTCATGCGGCGCTGGAAAGCGTCTGCTACCAGACCTTCGACCTCTGGGCCGCGATGCGCGCCGACTGGCCGGACGCGACCGCCGCCAACATCGTGCTTCGCGTCGACGGCGGCATGACCGCCTCCGACTGGACCATGCAACGGCTCGCCGATCTGCTCGACGCTCCCGTCGATCGCCCGATGATTCAGGAGACGACGGCGCTCGGCGCCGCCTATCTCGCGGGGCTATTTGCCGACGTCTATCCCGAGCCCGCGAAATTCGCCGACAATTGGCGGCTGGAACACCGCTTCAAGCCGAATATGAGCAAGGCAACGCGTGAGCGCAAGCTCGCGGGCTGGGCGAGGGCGGTGAAGGGCGTGCTGGCGAGCGATGAGGGGGAGTAGCGTCGGATGATCCTGCCCGACGGTTGTTCCGACATTCCCGCCGGCAAGGTCGTCGCCATCGTCACGCATCTGGAGATGACCGCACGCCCCGCGCCGCGTCCCGATCCGCCCGGCGGCTGGTCGCTGCGCCGGGTGGAGATGCCGCCGCTCGACTGGTTTCGCGATCTCTATCGCCGAGTCGGCGAGGAATGGCTGTGGGTTTCACGGATCAGGATGGCGAATGCCGAACTTGCGTCTCACCTGCATTCACCGCGGCTCGAAGTCTATGCGCTGGTTGATGCTGGCGGCGAGGAGGAGGGCCTGCTTGAACTCGATTTCCGCGAGCCCGGCCAATGCGAAATCGTCATGTTCGGCATCACGGCAAAACTGGTCGGCACCGGCGCCGGCCGCTGGTTGATGAACCGCGCGCTGGAGATCGCCTGGGCGCGCCCGATCGAGCGCCTCTGGCTGCACACATGCACCTTCGACCACCCCGCCGCGCTCGCGTTCTATCAGCGCTCCGGCTTTCGCGCCTGCCGTCGGCAGATCGAGGTGACAGACGATCCGCGGCTCGACGGCACCGTGCCGCGCGATGTGGCGAAGCATGTGCCGCTGATTGAGTGAGGCGCGAGAGCATCGTTACCATCAGGTCGTCACTCCCGCGAAAGCGGGAGCCAGTAATCCGGAGCAGTTGAGCCGGGGGATGCCACGCATGATGATGTGACTCCTGAGTTGCAATGCGCGCCAACGTACTTAGGATGAGGCATAGCGCAACCCCGACCCCGCATGTCATGCCCGGACTTGATCCGGGCATCCATCAATCTTCGAAAGAGTCTTTCGAAGAGGATGGATTGCCGGGTCCTCTAACGTGCAGACGCGCTTCGCGCTTTTGCCCGGCAATGACGAGTAAGCAATATGATCCTGATCGGCCAATACGACTCCCCCTTCGTCCGCCGTGTCGCTATCGCGATGCGGCTCTACGGCATCGATTTCGAGCACAGGCCGTGGTCGACCTTCGGCGATGCCGACAACATCGCGGCATATAATCCGCTGCGACGGGTGCCGACGCTGGTGGTGGATAGCGGCGAAGCGCTGATCGAGAGCGCGATGATCCTGGACTATCTCGACGACCGTGTCGGCCCGGAGAAGGCGATGATCGCGCGCGGCGGCGAGACGCGCTGGAAGCATCAGCGGATTTGCGCGCTGGCGATGGGACTTGGCGACAAGGGCGTCAGCCTCCTCTACGAGCGGGTGCTGCGCAAGGACAAGCAGCTCGATCTCTGGGTCGAGCGCTGCAAGGCGCAGATCGCGGGCGTGCTGGAGGTGCTGGAGAAGGAGCGTGCGGCGGTCAGTACGCCGTACTGGTTCGGCGAGCGCGCCGGCCACGCCGATATCGCGGTCGGCTGCGTGCTGCGCTTCATCGGCGAGGCGCATCCGGAGCTGTTCGACGCCAGCTATCGGGCGCTGAAGGCGCATTCCGCCACCTGCGAGGCGCTGCCGCCGTTTCAGGAAATCGTGCAACCGCTGGCGCCGCCGAGCGGCGATTGAGCTCGCCGACGTCGGACCCAGGCCACGACCGCGGAGCGTTCTCGTCTTGCCGCGGTCGCTGCGCTCGAACGAGCGGGAGTCCCAGGACAGATCCTACTGTGCATGGGGTTGTTTTCGCGATTTTTGTCAGGACGGGTGCGGAGCGTCCGGGGGAAGGCGCGCCGCCGGGCGGCCAGCCTCGCTTTCAGGCCTTCACCCGCATCGCCGCCGGCGTATCCGGCTGCGCCAGCGGATGTGCCTTTTCAAATTCCGGCAGCGCCATCGCGGTCTCGAAAATGCGCTTGACGGTTGGATAGGTCGTCAGATTGACCTGCTGGTTCAATGCGACCGTGACATGCCCGACCATGCAGATGTCGGCCATGGTCGGCGCGTCCCCATGACCGAATCGGGCGGTGTCCTTGTGGCCGGCGAGATGTCCCTCGAGCGCGGCCAGTGTCTCCACGATCCAGTGCCGTCGCCATGCCGCCTGCTGCGTGTCGCGCAGATTGAGTTCGTGATCGAGATAGCGCCGCACCCGCGGCGTCAACAGCGGATGG
This sequence comes from Bradyrhizobium archetypum, assembly GCF_013114835.1. Lineage (GTDB taxonomy): Bacteria > Pseudomonadota > Alphaproteobacteria > Rhizobiales > Xanthobacteraceae > Bradyrhizobium > Bradyrhizobium archetypum. The sequence goes on from NZ_JAAVLW010000003.1 coordinate 486,502, forward strand.
CCCTCGCATGCGACCATTAGCGCCAGCGCGCGCACGCGGGCGCGGCCGTTGATATCGGCGGGCAGCAGCGGCGGAGACGGATATTTCTCGTCGAGATATTCGAGGATGGCGAGCGACTGAAACAGCGTGGTGCCGTCGTCCTCCACCAGCGCGGGCAGCGCCATTTGCGGATTGATCTTCTTGTATTCGGGATCGCGATGGGCATTGGCATCGATGTCGACGAAGATCACCTCGGCCGGCACGTTTTTCAGATTGAGCGCGATGCGGACGCGAAAGCTTGCCAGCGATCGCCAGAACGAGAAGAATTTCATAGGACATTCTCCGGCGTCATGCCCGGACGCGATCCGGGCATCCATCACCTCGCAAGAGTCTTGTGAAGATGGATCACCGGGTCAAGCCCGGTGTGACGAGGTTGGTGCGGCGGCGGTTGAGTACCCTCCAGGAGAGGGTAACCGGTCAGCCCGCGCCTACCGCCTTCTTGCGCCACGCCAGATGCACGGCGCAGGTGCAGCCGGGTGGGTGTGAAGTGACGTCGTTGGCGGGGACGATCTCCGCTGCCGGGGCGGGCGTCGGCGCCGCCCGTTCCTGCGACGGAATATAATTCAGCACCGGCGCCAGCCAGCGCTCGGTCTCGGCGACGCTCATGCCCTTGCGCGCGGCATAGTCTTCGACCTGGTCGCGCTCGATCCTGCCGACGCCGAAATAGAAGCTCTCGGGATGGGAGAAATAAAGCCCAGACACCGACGAGCCCGGCCACATCGCAAAGCTCTCGGTCAGCTTCACGCCCGCGGTCCTCTCCGCGTCCAGTAGGCGGAACAGCGTCGCCTTCTCGGTATGATCGGGTTGCGCGGGATAGCCGGGCGCAGGCCGAATGCCGGCATATTGCTCCAGGATCAACTGATCCGAGGTCAGCGCCTCGTCCGGCGCGTAGCCCCAGAACTCCTTGCGCACGCGCTGATGCATCCGCTCGGCAAAGGCTTCCGCAAGCCGGTCGGCCAGCGCCTTGCACAGGATCGAGGAGTAATCGTCATTGGCGTTCTTGAAGCGATCGGCAACCGCGTCCTCGCCGATACCGGCGGTGACGACGAAGCCGCCGATATAGTCTGCTACGCCGGAGGATTTGGGTGCGATGAAATCCGAAAGCGCGGCATTGAAGCGGCCTTCGCGCTTCTCCAGCTGCTGGCGCAGCGTGTGGAAGGTCGCGATCTTCCTTGCCCGCGTATCGTCGGCATAGACAGAGATATCGTCGCCCTCCGCATCGGCGGGCCAGAAGCCGATCGTGGCGCGCGCGGTGAACCATTTCTCCTTGATGATGCGCTCCAGCATCTTGCGCGCGTCGTCATAGAGCGAGCGCGCGACCTCGCCGATCTTGGGATCATCGAGAATCGCCGGGAAACGCCCGGTCAATTCCCAGGTCTGGAAGAACGGCGTCCAGTCGATATATTCGGCGAGCTCCGCCAGGTCGTAGGCTTCAAAGCTCTTCAGTCCGAGGAACGAAGGCTTCTTCGGCGGCGATTTGGCGAAATCGAGCGGGACCGCATTGGCGCGTGCGTCCGCCAGCTTCAGCCGCTTCTTGTCGGCCTGCGCGCGCAGATGCGCAGCCGATATCTTGGCGTATTCGGCGCGGATCTCGGCGGCATAGGCCTCGCGCCTGTCGGGCGAGAGCAAGGAGGACGCCACGCCGACCGCGCGGCTGGCGTCATTGACATGCACTACCGGCCCGCCCGGATAGTTCGGATCGATCTTGACCGCGGTATGGACGCGGCTTGTGGTGGCGCCGCCGATCAACAGCGGCATCTTCATGCCCTGCCGCTCCATCTCGCCGGCCAGAAAGCTCATCTCGTCAAGCGATGGCGTGATCAGGCCCGATAGCCCGATGATGTCGGCGCCTTCGGCCTTGGCGGTCTCGATGATCTTGTTGGCGGGGACCATGACGCCGAGGTCGATCACCTCGAAATTGTTACATTGCAGCACGATGCCGACGATGTTCTTGCCGATGTCGTGGACGTCGCCCTTCACCGTGGCGAGCACGATCTTGCCGGCGGCGTTGCGGCCATCGCCGGTCACGCCGTTCGCAAGGTTGCGCGCCTTCTCCTCTTCCATGAACGGCATCAGGTAGGCGACCGCCTGCTTCATCACGCGGGCGGACTTCACCACCTGCGGCAGGAACATCTTGCCGTCGCCGAACAGGTCGCCGACGATGTTCATGCCGGCCATCAGTGGGCCTTCAATGACGTTCAGCGGACGCTCCACCAAACGCCGCGCGGCCTCGGTGTCCTCCTCGATGAACTCGGTGATGCCGTGCACCAGCGCATGGGAGAGCCGCTTCTCCACCGGCCATTCGCGCCAGGCGAGATCCTGCTCCTTGGTCTGCTTCTCCTTGCCGCGGAATTTTTCCGCCAGCGCCAAGAGCCGCTCGGCCGCGCCGGGATCGCGGTTGAGGATGACGTCCTCGCAGACCTGGCGCAGCTCGGGATCGATATCGTCATAGACGATCATCTGTCCGGCATTGACGATGCCCATGTCCATGCCGGCATGAATGGCGTGATACAGGAACACCGAATGCATCGCCTCGCGCACCGGCTCGTTGCCGCGGAACGAGAACGAGAGATTGGACACACCGCCGGAGACATGCGCGCCCGGCAGGTTTTGGCGGATCCAGCGCGTCGCCTCGATGAAATCCACACCGTAATTGTTGTGCTCTTCCAGCCCCGTCGCGATCGCAAATATATTGGGGTCGAAGATGATGTCCTCAGGCGGAAAGCCGACGTCGTTGACGAGGATGTCGTAGGCGCGCTTGCAGATCTCGGTCTTGCGGGCGAATGTGTCGGCTTGGCCGATTTCGTCGAACGCCATCACCACGACGGCCGCACCATGGCGGCGCGCGATGCGGGCTTCGTGGATGAATTTCTCGACGCCTTCCTTCATCGAGATCGAGTTCACGATCGGCTTGCCCTGAACGCATTTCAGGCCGGCCTCGATCACCTTGAATTTCGAGGAATCGACCATCACCGGGACGCGCGCGATGTCGGGCTCGGCGGCGACGAGGTTGAGGAAGGTCACCATCGCGGCTTCCGAATCCAGCAGACCCTCGTCCATGTTGACGTCGATGATCTGCGCGCCGTTCTCGACCTGGTCGCGCGCCACCTGCAGCGCCGCCGTGTAATCGCCTGCGGTGATCAGCTTGCGGAATCTCGCTGAGCCCGTGACATTGGTGCGCTCGCCGACGTTGACGAACGGAATCGCCGGCGTCAGTTCGAACGGCTCGAGGCCGGAGAGCCGCAGCCGCGGCTCGATCGCGGGCACGATGCGCGGCTTGTGCGGAGCAACCGCGGCAGCGATCGCGGCGATATGGTCCGGCGTGGTGCCGCAGCAGCCGCCGACGACGTTGACGAGGCCGGCCTCGGCGAATTCGCCGATCAGCCGCGCCATGTACTCCGGCGTCTCGTCATACTGGCCGAACTCGTTGGGCAGACCGGCGTTCGGATAGGCGCAGATCAGCGTGTCGGCGACGCGGCCGATATCGGCGATATGGGCGCGCAAGTCTTCGGCGCCAAGCGCGCAGTTGAAGCCGACGGTGATCGGCTTGGCATGACGGATCGAATTCCAGAACGCCTCCGGCAACTGGCCCGACAGCAGACGGCCGGATTTGTCGGTGATGGTGCCGGAGATCATCACGGGCACGTCGATGCCGCGTTCTTCCGTGATCTCCGAGATCGCGTAGAGCGCCGCCTTGGCGTTGAGCGTGTCAAAGATGGTTTCGACCAGCAGCAGATCGGCGCCGCCGTCCAGGAGGCCGTTGACCTGCTCGCCGTAAGCCTTGCGCAGATCGTCGAATGTGACGGCGCGGTAGCCGGGGTTGGCCACATCAGGCGAGATCGAGGCGGTGCGGTTGGTCGGGCCCAACGCGCCGGCCACGAAGCGCGGCTTGCCGTCCTCGGCCGAGACACGCTCGGCGGCGGCGCGGGCGAGTTTCGCGCCGTCACGGTTCAGCTCATAGGCAAGGTCCGACATGTCGTAGTCGGCCTGCGCGATCGAGGTCGAGGAGAACGTGTTGGTGGCGACGATGTCGGCGCCGGCGCGCAAATATGCGGCGTGGATATCCTCGATCGCCTTGGGCTGGGTCAGGATCAACAGGTCGTTGTTGCCCCTGACGTCGCGATGGAAATCCTTGAAGCGCTCGCCGCGAAACGCGGTTTCATCGAACTGCAGGCCCTGGATCATCGTGCCCATGGCGCCGTCGAGCACCAGGATACGCTCGCGCGCGGCGGCGAGCAGGGCGGTTCGCTTCGGTGAAATCGAAACAGTCATTGGATCAGGCGGCTTTCTGTGCGCCATTGGGGCGGATGCCCAGCAGATGGCTGATCGCGAACACGAGGTCCGCGCGGTTCATGGTGTAGAAGTGGAAGGTGTCGACGCCGTGCTTGGCGAGCTTTTGCACTTGCCCCGCCGCAACGGTGGCGGCAACGAGCTTACGCGTCTCGGCATCGTCGTCGAGGCCTTCGAACTTGTCGGCGAGCCAGCCCGGTACCGTGGTGCCGGCGCGAGTCACGAAGCCGCGCGCCTGCTTGAAATTGTGCATCGGCATGATGCCGGGCACGATTGGGATGTCGATGCCGCGAGCGCGGACGCGGTCGAGGTAGCGGAAGTAGAGATCGTTGTCGAAGAAGACTTGCGTGATGGCGCGTGCCGCGCCGGCATCCACCTTGGCCTTCAGCGTATCGATATCGGCATCGATCGTCGGGCTCTCCGGATGCTTCTCCGGATAGGCGGATACCGAGATTTCGATGTCGGGATAGTGCTTCTTGATGCCCTCGATCAGGTCGGGCGAGCTCTGATAGCCCTCAGGATGGGCATGATAGGCAGTGCCTATGCCGGTGGTCGGATCGCCGCGCAGCGCCACGATATGACGGACGCCGATCTCGTGATAGCGCGCCACCACCTCGTCGATCTCGCCTTTCGGCGCGCCGACGCAAGTCAGATGCGCCGCCGGGACCAGACTGGTCTCCTTGAGGATGCGAGCGATGGTCGAATGGGTCCGCTCGCGGGTCGATCCGCCGGCGCCATAGGTCACCGAGACGAAATTGGGGGCGAGCGGCGCCAGCCGGTTGATGGTCTCCCACAGGCTCCGCTCCATCTCTTCCGTCTTGGGCGGAAAGAACTCGAAGGAGATTTTTGGCGAATGCAGCGTGCGATGGCCGCCAAAAGCGGGGGGCGTAACCTCGGTCATGGCACTTCACAAAGCTCCGAAACGTTGAACGGACGCCGGCCGTAGCGGCGATGAGCTAAAATAAGCCAAGGAGGGCGGGCCAAACAGCCCATTGACGATGGGAAATAGCCCAATTTCTATAGGAAATTCGAAATTTTGTCCTAGATGGAAGAGTGAATGGGCTTGGCGCTTAACCTATTTACATAGCATTTACAATTGATTACGAAAAATCAGCGCTGAACGCGGATATATTTCGGCGGTGGGCAACGGCGTTGGTGCCGAATCTGTTAGATTTCGTCCCACTGGCGTATTGCAATGCACCGCGCCTCGCCCCACAAGCGCGGGCCTGATCTGCGCCGGCCAGGCCTTTGTCGCCTCCCGTTGCGGCACTAGTTTAGCGCCATGATCCCGCTCTCCGTCCTCGACCTCTCCGTCGTCACCACAGGCACCCGTCCGGCCCACGCGCTGCGCAACAGCATCGACCTGGCGCGCCATGTCGATGCGCTCGGCTATGTCAGGTATTGGCTCGCCGAGCATCACAATCTGGCCTCGGTGGCGAGCCCGGCGCCGGATCTGATGATCGGGCAGATCGCGGCGGTCACGAGCAACATTCGCGTCGGCTCCGGCGGCGTGATGCTGCCGAACCACGCGCCGTTGGTGGTGGCCGAGCGCTTCAAGATGCTGGAGGCGCTGTTTCCCGGCCGCATCGATCTCGGCCTCGGCCGTGCGCCCGGCACCGATGGCGCCACCGCGCATGCGCTGCGCAGCCGGCTCGATCGCCGCGAGGGCGACGATTTTCTCGAACGGTTGAGTGAACTCGTGTTGTGGGAAACCCGCGGTTTCCCACCCGGCCACCCCTACAACAACGTAGTGGCGATGCCGGACGACACGCCGCTGCCGCCGATCTGGCTGCTCGGCTCGTCCGACTACAGTTCGGAATTGGCCGCGCAGGTCGGCATGGGTTTTGCGTTCGCCCATCATTTCGCGACCTATGACGCGATCGCGGCGATGACGAACTACCGCGACCACTTCAAGCCCTCGGGCTGGCGCCCCACGCCGCACGGCATACTCGCGGTCGCCGTGGTCGCCGCCGAAACCGATGCGGAAGCGGAAAAGCTCGCGACCTCGATGGACCTCAACCGCCTGCGCCGCGACCGCGGAGAATATCTGCCGCTGCCGAGCGTCGAGGAAGCGCTCGCCTATCCGTATTCGGACGCCGAGCGCGCCTCGATCGCCCGCAACCGCTCGCGGCTGTTCGTCGGCAGCCCCGCGACCGTCATGGCGAAGCTGCAGCCGATGATCACAGCCAGCCAGCCGGATGAACTGATGATCATCACCGCGGTCTACGACCACGATGCACGCAAGAAGTCGTATAGCCTGCTGGCGGATGCTTTTGGTTTGGCGAAGAAGGCGGCGGCTTAGGCTCCGTCATTCCGGGGCGATGCGAAGCATCGAACTACGATGTGCAAGTGCACATCGGATAATCTCGAGATTCCGGGTTCGCTTCGCGCCCCGGAATGACAACCTCAATCCAGCTTCTCACTGAACGTCGCGCGGAACGGATGGGCCGGGTAGACGCCGACGATGCGGAATTCGCGCGAGAAGAATTTCAGTTCCTCCAGCGCAAAGGCGAGGCCCTTGTCGTCGGGATGGCCGTCGACGTCGGCATAGAATTGCGTGGCGAAGAAATTGCCGTCGACCATGTAGCTTTCCAGCTTGGTCATGTTGACGCCGTTGGTGGCGAAGCCGCCGAGCGCCTTGTAGAGCGCAGCCGGCAAATTGCGCACCCGGAAAACAAAAGTCGTCACCAGCGGCCCGGAGCCTTGCTTGGCCCAATCCGCCTCGCGCGCCAGCACCACAAACCGCGTGGTGTTGTGGGCTTCGTCCTCAACGTCTTCGGCCAGGATGTCGAGGCCGTAGATCTGCGCCGCCAGCCGCGACGCAATCGCGGCCACGCTCTTGTCCTTGCGCTCGGAGACGTCGCGTGCGCTGCCGGCGGTATCGGCTGCGACGATCGGCTTGATGCCGAGCTTGCGGATGATGAGTCGGCACTGGCCGAGCGCGTGGACGTGGCTCTCCACCGTCTTGATATCCGCGAGCTTGGTCCCCTTCGGCGCCATCAATTGATGGCGGATCGGCAAAAACCATTCGCCGACGATGAAGAGGCCGGATGCCGGCAGCAAGTGATGGATGTCGGCGACGCGCCCGGCGACGGAATTCTCGATCGGGATCATGCCGAGATCGGCCTCGCCCGAGGCGATCGCCGACAGCGCGTCCTCGAAGGTCGCGCACGGCATCGGCTCGGCGTCGGGATAGGCCTCGACGATGGCGATGTGGGAATTGGCGCCAGGCTCGCCCTGGAATGCGATTTTGAGCTTTTTGGTCATGCGGGGCCTTTTAGCAGCGGCTCAGGCTTTTGCCAGTATCCGCCGGGCAGTTTCGAGGTCGGCCGGAGTGTCGACGCCGCGGGGGACGCTGTCGACGATAGTGATGTCGATCCGCATCCCGGCCTCCAGCGCGCGAAGCTGTTCGAGCTTTTCCTGCTGCTCCAGCGGAGAGGGGGGCAGCGCCACGAATCGTTCCAGCGCGGCGCGGCGGTAGGCATAGAGGCCAATGTGGTGATAGCGCGGCCCGTCGCCATAAGGCGCCGTGGCGCGGGTGAAATAGAGCGCGCGCAGCCGGTTTGCTCCGATCGGCGAGCCGACCGCCTTCACAACATTGGGGGCCTGGTTCTCCTCCTCGGTATGGATCTGCGAGGCCAGGGTTGCGATGTCGACAGCGGGATCGTCGAGCGGTGGCAGTGCGGCGCGGATAGTGTCCGGCACGATCGTTGGGAAATCGCCCTGCAGGTTGACCACGATCTCGGCCTGGCCGGCCGGGTCGAGGGTCTTCATGGCCTCGTGGATCCGGTCGGAGCCGGACGGATGGGAGGCCTGGGTCATCACCGCCTCGCCGCCGGCGGCCCTCACGGCAGCAGCGATCTCCGGCGTGTCAGTGGCGACCGCCACCCGGCCGATTTTGGCCTCCTCGGCCCGCCGCAGCACGTGCACGATCATCGGCAGGCCGGCGATGTCGAGGAGCGGCTTGCCCGGTAGCCGGGTCGCCGCCATCCGGGCGGGAATCAGCACCAAAATACGGGGATCGGTCATCGTCTGAAGGCCTGGCCGGACTAGGGGATTTGGTGGGGATGAGGCGAAATTCGGCGCGTTTATACGGGTTGCCAGAGCCCGGGCAAACCGATATCTCAACCCTGCTGAGGGTGCGGCGCGAAAGGCTGATTCCTCACGCCCACCCGCGGCCGCCTCACCGGCCTTCAGTCGAACTTTCCGGCCTGGAGCCTGATCCGTTATGGACTCCTTCGAACTCAACAAGATTCTCGGTGCCATTCTCGGCACCTGCATTCTCGTTCTGGTGACGAGCTTTGCCGCTCATGCGATTTTCGCGCCCGTGAAGCCGGAAAAGCCGGGCTTCGAGATCGCTGTGAAGGAAGACACTTCTCACGGCGCCAAGGAAGCCGCCGCTCCGTCCGAGCCGATCGAGAAGCTGCTGCAGACCGCCTCCGTCGAGAAGGGCGCCGCCGCCGCCAAGAAGTGCGCTGCCTGCCATACCTTCGAGAAGGGCGGTCCGAACCGCGTCGGTCCGAACCTCTATGGCGTCGTCAACGAGCCGAAGGGCCAGGGCCACGGCGGGTTCAATTTCTCGGCCGCGATGAAGAGCAAGGGCGGTAACTGGACCTTCGACGACCTCAACAAGTTCCTGGCCAATCCGAAGGCATTCGTTCCCGGCACGGCGATGGGCTTTGCCGGCATCCCGAAGGACAGCGAGCGCGCCGACGTCATCGCCTATCTGAACTCGCTTTCGGAACATCCGGCGCCGATGCCGACTGCGGCGAAGTAATATTCGCCAGTCCGCTCATGGACTTGCAGCTTACGCGGCCAGGCATTGCCTGGCCGTTTGCATATGGGGATCGCGGTGTTGTTATCGGGACGTTTCGCCGCAGCGTAAATGTTCCGGTGTTGTTATCATGAGGAAAAAGCAACGTAATTGGTCGAACCCTTGCCTTATATTGGGTCCTCACTAGCTCCGCCTCGTCGTTTGCCTTGGTCGGGTCGGGGACCGCGGGCAGATCACCGGCTTGGAAGGCACGGATACTGGGTCAGCAACAGGAATTCTGCATTTGGCAATTACCAGACGACACCTTCTTCAAGGCAGCGCCGCAGCTGCGATGGCGCCCGCGCTCGGGCTAGCGGCGAACCTCCCGGCGATAGAAGCCGCTCGCGCCCAATCCGCATCGGACGAATTGCAGTGGCGGCACGCGCTGTCGCTGTTCGGTGACATCAAGTATCCTGCTGATTTCAAGCACTATGATTACGTCAATCCCAATGCGCCGAAGGGCGGCATCGCGCGCATGATTTCGATTGGCACGTTCGACAACTTCAATATCGCCGTTGCCGGCGTCAAAGGTTCGCTCGCGCCGGCTGCTACCGTGATCTACGAGACGCTGATGACCAAGTCGCAAGACGAGGTCGTTACCGAATACGGCCTGCTGGCGGAAGCCGCGGCTCATCCTGACGACTTCTCCTGGGTCGTCTATCGTCTACGCAAGGAGGCGCGCTGGCACGACGGCAAACCGGTCACGCCCGAGGACGTGATTTTCTCGATCAATACCCTGAAGCAGTACAGCCCGATGTACGCTTCCTACTACAGGCACGTCGTCAAGGCCGAGAAGTCCGGCGAGCGCGACATCAAGTTCACCTTCGACGGCCCGGGAAATCGCGAATTGCCGACCATCGTCGGTGAACTGCTGGTCCTGCCCAAGCATTACTGGGAAGGCACCGACAGCCAGGGCCGCAAGCGCGACATCTCCGCAACGACGCTGGAGCCGCCGCTGGGCTCCGGGCCCTACCGGATCAAGGAATTTGTGGCAGGCCGCACCGTCACGCTCGAACGGGTGAAGGATTATTGGGGCGCGAAGGTTCCGGCACAGGTCGGAACGAACAATTTCGACGAGCTGCGCTTCGAGTTCTTTCGCGACAATCTGGTCGCACTGGAAGCGTTCAAGGCGGATCAGGCCGACTGGATCGCCGAGAACTCGGCCAAGCAATGGGCGACCGCCTATGATTTTCCGGCCGTCGCCGACAAGCGCGTCGTCAAGGAAGAATTCAAGATCAACGACTCCGGCCGGATGCAGGCTTTCGTCCTCAATCTGCGCCGGGAGCAGTTCAAGGATGCGCGGCTGCGGCGGGCGTTCAACTACGCCTTCGATTTCGAGGAAATGAACAAGCAGCTCTTCTATAGCCAGTACAAGCGCATCAATAGCTACTTCGAGGGGACGGAGCTCGCCTGCTCCGGATTGCCGGAAGGGCGCGAACTGCAAATTCTCGAGGCTGTGCGCGACAAGGTGCCGGCCGAAGTATTCACAAAGCCCTATGTCAATCCGGTGGGTGGCAATCCAGAAGCCGTGCGCGCCAATTTACGGGAAGGTGCGAGACTTCTGAAGGAAGCCGGATTCCAGGTGCGCGACCAGAAGCTGGTCGATCCCGGCGGCAAGCCGGTCACCGTCGAAATCCTGGTGCAGGATCCGTCCGCCGAGCGCATCGCGTTGTTCTTCAAGCCGTCGCTTGAACGCATCGGCGTCACGACCTCGATCCGCGTCGCCGACGATGCGCAATATCAGAACCGCATTCGCAGTTTCGATTTCGACATGATCATTGACCAGTGGGGACAGTCACTGTCGCCGGGTAACGAGCAGCGGGAGTTCTGGGGTTCGCAGTCCGCGGACCAGCCAGGCTCGCGGAACACGATCGGCATCAAGAATCCCGCCGTCGATGCTTTGATCGAGCAGGTGATTTTCGCCAAGGATCGCGAAAGCCTGGTCGCGGCGACGAGGGCATTGGACCGTGTGCTGCTCTGGAACTTCTACGTCGTGCCGCAATTCACCTACGGTTTCTCGCGCTATGCCCGGTGGGATCGTTTCAGCCACGCGGAGCCGTTGCCGAAATACGGCCGCTCGGGACTCCCCTCGCTGTGGTGGTACGACGCCGAAAAGGCCGCTCGCATCGGCAAGCGCTCTTGAAGGATATTTCGCGCATGGCGCAATTTTCCCGCCGGCACGTCCTCGGCCTTGGTGCAGGCGCGCTGAGCGTGCTGCGGCTTGGCCCGGTCCGCGCTACAGAGGAAAACGGCGCTGAGATGCACGGCATTTCGGCGTTCGGCGATCTGAAATATCCGGCCGACTTCAAGAATTTCGACTATGTGAATGTTGCGGCCCCCAAGGGCGGCACGTTCTCGACCATTCCCTCGACACGCTCTTACAATCAGTCCTACCAGACGTTTAATTCGCTCAACGCCTACATCCTCAAGGGCGAGGGCGCGCAGGGCATGGATCTTACCTTCTCAGCGCTGATGGTGCGCGCCGGCGACGAGCCGGATGCGATGTACGGACTCGTCGCAAAATCGGTGCGGATTTCGTCGGACAAACTGATCTACCGCTTCACGCTGCGCCCGGAGGCCAGGTTTCACGATGGCTCGAAGATATCAGCGCATGACGTCGCCTGGTCGATCAATACCCTAAAGGCCAAAGGCCATCCCCTGATCCAGGTACAGATGCGCGATGTGAAAGGCGCCGAGGCGGTGGACGATGCGACTGTTGTCGTCACCTTCGCCGAAAAGCGCGCCCGGGACGTGCCACTTTATGTCGCCAGCTTGCCGATCTTCTCGAAGAAATATTACGAGGCCCGGGCCTTCGATGAATCGACGCTCGATACGCCGCTGGGATCCGGGCCGTACAAGGTCGGCCGGTTCGAGGTCAATCGCTTCATCGAGTACGAACGTGTCAAGGACTGGTGGGGCGCGAACCTTCCGGTCTCCCGAGGCCACTACAACTACGACGTGATCCGCTACGAATTCTATCGCGACCGGGACGTCGCCTTCGAGGGATTTACCGGCAAGAACTATCTGTTCCGCGAAGAGTTCACCGCGCGCATTTGGGCGACGCGTTACGATTTTCCCGCGATCAAGGACGGCCGCGTCAGGCGCGAGCAGGTGCCGGACGAAAGGCCGTCCGGCGCTCAAGGCTGGTTCATCAACACGCGCCGCGACAAGTTCAAAGATCCGCGCGTGCGCGAGGCGCTGATCAACGCCTTCGATTTCGAGTGGACCAACAAGACCATCATGTATGACGCCTATGCGCGGACGCACTCGCCGTTCCAGAATTCGGACATGATGGCGAAGGGGCCGCCCTCGCCGGACGAGCTGAAGCTGCTCGAGCCATTCCGCGGCCAGGTGCCCGACGAAGTGTTCGGCCAGCCCTATGTGCCCCCGGTTTCGGACGGCTCGGGCCAGGACCGCAACTTGCTGCGCAAGGCGCAGCAACTGCTTAACGAAGCCGGTTTCGTCATCAAGGACGGCAAGCGGATGACGCCGAGCGGCGAAGTGTTCCGCATCGAATTCCTCTACGAGGAGCCCTCGTTGAATCCGCATCACGCGCCCTACATCAAGAACTTGGGCACGCTCGGCATCGAGGCAAGTCCGCGTCTGGTCGACGCAGTGCAGTACCGCACGCGGGTCGAGGATTTCGATTTCGACATGACGATCACGCGCTTTTCGATGTCGACGACACCCGGCGATTCAATGCGCGCCTTCTTCTCCTCGCACGCCGCCAAGACCAAAGGCTCCTATAACCTGGCCGGTATCGAGAATCCCGCCATCGACGCACTGATCGAAAAGATCATTGCCGCCGAAACCCGCGCCGAGCTGACGGTCGCCTGCCACGCCTTCGACCGCGTTTTTCGCGCCGGGCGCTACTGGGTGCCACAGTGGTACAATAAGACCCACCGGCTGGCCTATTGGGACGTGTTCGATCGGCCGAAGAACTTGCCGCGTTATCAGATCGATGCATCGGGGTCTGGCGAGCGCGTTATCTGGTGGTATGACGCCGCCAAGGCCGGCAAACTCGAGCAGGCGAAGCAATAATGACCGCCTATATCGCCCGCCGCATCCTCTTGATGGTGCCGACCCTGCTCGGCATCCTGTTCGTATCTTTCGTAGTCGTGCAGTTTGCACCCGGCGGTCCCGTCGAGCGCGTGCTGGCGCAGCTATCCGGCGCCGACACCGGCGGCTCCTCCCGCGTGTCTGGCAGCAGCGGCGGCGATCTTGGCGCGCGGCCCCAGGTCGGCGCATCCGCGGATGCCGTCAATTCGAAATACCGGGGCGCTCAGGGCCTGGACCCGGATTTCATCAAGAAGCTGGAAGCGCAGTTCGGGTTCGACAAGCCGGCGCCTGAACGCTTCGTCCTGATGGTGTGGAATTTCGCGCGCTTCGATTTCGGCAAGAGCTATTTCCGGGACGTCAGCGTAATCCAGCTGGTCAAGGAAAAGCTGCCGGTCTCGATGTCGCTCGGGATCTGGATGACGCTCCTGACCTATCTGATCTCGATCCCGCTCGGCATCCGCAAGGCCGTTCAGGACGGCTCGAAGTTCGATACATGGACATCGGCGGTGATCATCGTCGGGTTTGCGATCCCCGGATTCCTGTTCGCGATCCTGCTCATCATCCTGTTTGCGGGTGGCTCGTTCTTCAACATCTTCCCGTTGCGCGGCCTGACGTCGGACGGCTGGGCGCAGTTTCCCTGGTACTGGAAGATCATCGACTATTTCTGGCATATCACGCTGCCGCTGATTTCGATGGCGCTCGGGGCGTTCGCCACCATGACGCTGCTGACCAAGAACTCGTTCCTTGACGAGATCCGCAAGCAGTATGTGATGACCGCGCGCGCCAAGGGCTGCGGCGAGCGGCAGGTGCTGTACGGTCATGTCTTTCGCAATGCGATGCTGATCGTGATCGCGGGCTTCCCGAGCGCGTTCATTCACGCCTTCTTCTCCGGCTCGCTTCTGATTGAGACCATCTTCTCGCTCGATGGCCTTGGCCTGCTCGGATTCGAGAGCGTGCTGAATCGCGACTATCCCGTGGTGTTCGGCACGCTGTTTATCTTTTCGCTGGTCGGTCTGCTGATCAATCTGATCTCCGATCTCACTTACATGTGGATCGACCCGCGGATCGATTTCGAGGCGCGCGAGGTCTGATGACGATCACCGCACGCCAGCCGGTTGAGACCTCGACGCAGTCGCCGCTCGGCGCGGCGGTCCCGGTCGTGAGTCACGTTTTTGCGCCTTCGCCCCTCAACCGCCGCCGCTGGCAGAACTTCAAGGCCAACCGTCGCGGCTATTGGTCGTTCTGGATCTTTACGACCCTGTTTGTGGTTTCGCTGTTCGCCGAACTGATCGCCAACGACCGGCCGTTCCTGATCAAGTATGACGGCCATCTTTACTGGCCGGCCTTCGTCAGCTATTCCGAAACCACCTTTGGCGGCGACTTCGAGACCGCCGCGGACTATCGCGATCCCTACTTGCAGAAGCAGATTGCGGACAAGGGCGGCACCATCGTCTGGCCGCTGATCCGCTATTCCTACGCCACCCATAATCTCGACCTGCCGACGCCGGCGCCGTCCCCGCCAACCTGGATGTTGACGGAAGCGCAATGCAAGGAGGTCGTGCAGAAGAAGGGTCTCAAGGGCTGCAGCGACCTCGAATACAACTGGCTCGGCACCGATGATCAGGGCCGAGACGTGGTCGCCCGCCTGATCTACGGTTTTCGCATCTCGGTGCTGTTTGGTCTGACGCTCACCATCATCTCCTCGATTATCGGCATCGCCGCCGGCGGTGTGCAGGGCTATTTCGGCGGCTGGATCGATCTCACCTTCCAGCGGTTCATCGAGATCTGGACCGCTATCCCCTCGCTCTATCTGCTCCTGATCATCTCAGCGGTGCTGCCGCCGGGCTTCTTCGTCCTGCTCGGCATTCTCCTGCTGTTCTCCTGGGTGTCGCTGGTCGGGCTGGTGCGCGCCGAATTCCTGCGCGGGAGGAATTTTGAATATATCCAGGCGGCGCGGGCGCTCGGCGTCTCCAATGCCGTCATCATGTTCCGCCATCTCTTGCCCAACGCGATGGTGGCGACCATGACGTTCCTGCCGTTCATCGTGTCGTCCTCGGTGATGACGCTGACGGCGCTGGATTTCCTCGGCTTCGGATTGCCGCCCGGTTCGCCGTCGCTCGGCGAATTGCTGGCGCAGGGCAAGGCCAATGTGCAGGCGCCCTGGCTCGGTTTCACCGGCTTCTTCTCGGTCGCGATCATGCTGTCGCTTTTGATCTTCATCGGCGAAGCCGCGCGCGATGCCTTCGATCCGCGCAAGACGTTCCGGTAGAGGAGGGCCCGCGGTGGACGCCATCAACCAGCCCCTACTCGATATTCGCGACCTCTCGGTGGCGTTCGGCGATACGCTCGCGGTGGATCGCGTCTCGTTCTCCATCAAGCGCGGCGAGTGCGTCGCGCTGGTCGGCGAGTCCGGCTCCGGAAAATCCGTCAGTGCCTTGTCGATACTAAGGCTGCTGCCCTATCCCAGTGCCTCGCATCCTTCCGGCCACATCCGTTTCCGCGGCCGCGATCTGTTGACCGCGTCGGAGAACGAGATGCGTGAGCTCAGGGGCAACGACATTTCGATCATTTTCCAGGAGCCGATGACCTCGCTCAATCCGCTGCACACGATCGAGGCGCAGATCGGCGAGATTCTTTCCCTGCATCGCGGCATCGGCGGCCAGATGGCGCGGACGCGCACGCTGGAGCTCCTGACGCAGGTCGGCATTCCCGACCCGGAAACCCGGCTGAAGAGTTATCCCCATCAATTGTCCGGCGGCCAGCGCCAGCGCGTCATGATCGCGATGGCGCTCGCCAACGAGCCCGACCTGTTGATCGCGGACGAGCCGACCACCGCGCTCGACGTCACCGTGCAGGCGCAGATCCTGGCGCTGCTCGCCGAGATCAGGTCCCGGCTCGGCATGAGCATGCTGTTCATCACCCATGACCTCGGCATCGTCCGCCGCATCGCCGACGTGGTCTGCGTGATGAATTCGGGCAAGATTGTCGAGCAGGGACCGGTCGAACAGGTCTTCACCGCGCCGAAGCACGCCTATACGCGCGCGCTGCTCGCGGCCGAGCCGAAGCCCGATCCGGCGCCGCCGCGGCCGAACGAGCCGGTGGTGATGTCGGCCGACAATCTCAAGGTCTGGTTTCCGATCAAGCGCGGGCTGTTGCGCTCGATCGTCGGCCACATCAAGGCGGTGGATGGCGTCAGCATCGCGGTGCGCAGGGGCGAGACACTCGGCGTCGTCGGCGAATCCGGCTCGGGCAAGACCACGCTGGGGCTGGCGCTGCTCCGGCTGATTTCCTCGGATGGCCCCATCGTGTTCCTCGGCAACGACATTCAGGGTCTGCGCTTCAAGGCCATGCTGCCGTTCCGGCGCGACATGCAGATCGTGTTTCAGGACCCGTTCGGCTCGCTGAGCCCGCGCATGTCGGTTGGCGATATCGTCGCTGAAGGCTTGAGCGTGCACCAGAAGTCGCTGTCGCGTGAAGAGCGCGAGGCGCGCGTCGTCAAGGCGCTCCGGGATGTCGGCCTCGACCCCGAGACGCGATTCCGCTATCCGCACGAATTCTCCGGCGGTCAGCGCCAGCGCATTTCGATCGCGCGCGCGGTCGTGCTGGAACCGAACTTCGTCGTGCTCGACGAGCCGACCAGCGCCCTCGACATGCTGTTCCAGGCACAGATGGTGGATCTGTTGCGCGAACTGCAGCGCAAGCGCGACCTGACCTACATGTTCATCTCGCACGATCTGCGCGTCGTGGCCTCGCTCGCCAGCCATCTGATCGTGATGCGCCACGGCAAGGTGGTGGAGGAGGGGCCTGCCGCCGAGCTGTTCAAGAATCCGAAGAGCGACTACACCCGCGCGCTGTTTGCAGCCGCGTTCCGCATCGAGGCGGTGCCCGGCGACGCGGCTGCTACATGAACGTCATTCCGGGGCGCGCGAAGCGCGAACCCGGAATCCAGAGGTAACTTGAACGAGAATTCCGGGTTCACGCGCTATCGCGCGTGCCCCGGAATGACGAGCAAGGTTACAGCCGCTTGACCGCCGTCACCTCACATCCCGTCGCCTTGATCCGCACAACCGCCTCGCGCGTGTTCTCGATCACCGTCGCCATGTGATGCGCATTGGCGTGCACGATGGTGTCGGCGTCGCGGACGATCGCGACGTGGCCTTTCCAGAAGATCAGATCGCCGCGCTGCAGCTTCGTCATCTCGGCAACACTCAATGCCCGGCCGAGGCTCGCCGCCTGCATGTCGCTGTCACGTGGGCAGCCGGTGCCGGACGACGTCAGCGACACCTGCACCAGGCCGGAGCAGTCGATGCCGAAGGCGCTCTTGCCGCCCCAGAGATAGGGCGTGCCGACGAAACGCTCGGCGACCGCGACGAAGTCCGGCGCCGTCGTTCCGAGCGGCCCGACATGCTGTCGCGGCAGGAAACGGCCGTCGGCGGTGACGGCGAACGTGCCCTCGTCACGGGCGACCGCGATCGCCGCCCCCATCGGAAGCGCGATGGCCGGCGGCAGCTTGATCGACGGTCCGGGAAACGCAAAGGTCCAGAGGGCGGTGACTTTGTGGGTCGGTGGCGCTATTGGTCTTGTCAGCGTGCTCTCCGGCAACCAGCCGACATAGCCGTCGCTGCCGAGCTGGCCCCAGGCCCAGCCTTCGCCGTTGCGATCATAGATGGTGACGCGCTCGCCCTTCAGTGCTTGCGTCATCAACTCGGCATCGGGCGCAGGCAGCCTGCGCAACGGCGCGATCGGCTCCGCCACCTCGAACATTTCGCCGTCGACGAAGCGCGCGGCCTTTACCTTGCCCTCGAGATATTTCGCGGCGACCTCAGGACTTGCCGGTGTCAGGCGGGGATCATCCATAGCTTTCGCTCAGCAGTTTGTAGATCGCACGCGCGGCCTGGCATTCGCCGCCTTCGGGGCGCGCGGGTTTTGCGGAAGGCGTCCAGCCGTAGATATCGACATGCAGCCAGCTCTTGGCGTCGGTGACGAAGCGCTGCAGGAACAAGGCGCAGGTGATCGAGCCGGCAAAGCCGCCCGAGGGCGCGTTGTTGATGTCGGCGACCTTCGAATCCAGCCAGGAATCATAAGGCGGCCACAGCGGCATTCGCCATAGCGGATCGTTCTCCCGTTTCGCATGCGTGGCGACGCTTTCGGCGAGCCTCTCATCATGGGTGTAAAAGGGCGGTAAATCCGGCCCCAGCGCCACCCGCGCCGCCCCCGTCAGGGTGCCGAGGTCAACGAGCAGATCCGGCTTCTCTTCGTCCGCCAGCGCCAGTGCATCCGCCAGCACCAGCCGTCCCTCGGCGTCGGTGTTGCCGATCTCCACGTTAAGCCCCTTGCGCGACCTGAAGATGTCGAGCGGCCGGAAGGCGTTGCCGGCCACTGCGTTCTCGACAGCGGGAATCAGGACGCGCAGCCGCACTTTCAGCTTCGCATCCATCACCATCTGCGCCAGCGCCAGCACGTTGGCGGCGCCGCCCATGTCCTTTTTCATGATCAGCATGCCGCTGGATGGCTTCAGGTCGAGCCCTCCGGTGTCGAAGCAGACCCCCTTGCCGACCAGCGTCACTTTGGGGTGGGCGGGGTCGCCCCAGCTCAGCTCGATCAGGCGCGGCGCGCGCGTCGAGGCCATGCCGACCGCATGGATCAGGGGAAAATTCTGCTTCAGGAGCTCGTCGCCTGTGATGCAATTGAAGCTGGCGCCGAGGCGCGACGCCATCGCCTGGGCGGCTTCCGCCAGTTGCTCCGGTCCCATGTCGTTCGACGGCGTATTGATCAGGTCCCGCGCCAGTGCCGCGGCTTCCGCCATCCGGGCAATGTCGGCGACATCGACGCCCTCGGGCGGTACCAGCCGGACCTCGGGCTGCTCCGCCTTGCGGTAGCGGCCGAAGCGGTAACTCCCCAGCGCAAAGGCGAGCGTCGCCAGCCGCACGTCATGTGGCGCGTTGGCGAACCGATAGACGCCGGGCGGCAACAGCCCGGGCAGCGCGCCGGGCCGGAAGAGGTCGCGCGATTTGGCGGTTTCATCCTCCAGCCCGAATACGACATGCCCTATTTGCCCATCGGCTGCCGGCAGCGTCAGGCACTTGCCGGGCTTGGCAGTGAAATCATTGGCGGACGCAAACCGCCGGGCCTGCTCGGGAAGATCCCGGGCGATCGCATCCCAGGTCGTCTTGGTGGCGAAGGTAATCGGAATGGCAGGAGCGGTGGGCGCGGTCTCGAACGGGAATGGCATGTTTGTCTCGCGAAGGGGACGGGGAGGGGGCGGGGATGACGCTGGCATAGCACGGCCAATTAACCGGCCGTTAGGGTTAACAGCCTATTGCTGGCCCGTACGGTTCCATTCGTCCGCCATTCCCGTGAGTTGAAGTGCCATGCGTCGACAGTCCAGCCATGCCGCGTCTCTTGCCCGGTTGTTCGCCTCCGCGGCCGTAACGACGATTCTGGCCGCGGGTCTTGGCGGTTGCCAGACCATGTCCGACATCACGGGATCGCTGAGTTCGTCGACATCGACGTCAAGAGCACAGGCTGCCCCGGAAGATCCGCGCCGCGCGGCTGAGGTCTATGGCGAACGGTATCGCGCCAACCCCAAGGACGCCGAAGCGGCACTGGGTTACGGCCAAGCGCTCCGCGCCACCGGCCAGCGGGCGCAGGCCGCCGCCGTGCTTGAACAGGCCACCATTGCTCATCCCGGCAACAAGGCGCTACTGGCCGCTTACGGTCGCGCGCTCGCCGACAACGGCAACTCGCAGGCCGCCTTCGACGTGCTGAGCCGCGCCCATTCGCCCGCCAACCCCGACTGGCGCATTCTTTCGGTGCAGGGCACCACGCTCGACAAGATGGGCAAGCATGAGGAGGCCCGCCGCTACTACGCGAGCGCGCTGAAGATTGCGCCGGAAGAGCCGTCGGTATTGTCCAATCTCGGCCTGTCGTACATGCTGACGCGAGAATTGCCGCAGGCCGAGGAGGCGCTGCGGCGCGCCTATTCCAATCCCCGCGCCGACGCAAGGGTGCGGCAGAATCTGGCGCTCGTGGTCGGCCTGCAGGGCCGCTTCCAGGAAGCCGAGACCATTGCCAAGGGCGATCTTCCCGCCGACGAGGCGGCCGCCAACGTGGCCTATTTGCGGGAAATGCTGAGCCGCAAGGACAAGGACAACTCGCGTCCTCCCGGCAACAAGGCGATCGTTCCGGTCGCAGCGCTCAACCAGCCCGACTGAACAACGCAAGCCGCCGTCAGCCGCATAGGGCCCCGGCCCTGCAGCGCACTGCTGTGCGCTGCGCCGCGTCGGGAGAACGGAGTGCTCCTGGTCTCAAAGCGCCCGGTGTCCCAGGCGCGCCGCGCTCTCGAGCTGCGGCGATCGCTTACGGCATCATCTGAATCTTGATGTAGGTCGGTCCGAGAATGACGATGAACAGGCACGGCAGGAAGAACAGGATCATCGGCACGGTCAGTTTTGGCGGCAGCGCGGCCGCCTTCTTCTCGGCCTCGTTCATCCGCATGTCGCGGTTTTCCTGCGCCATCACGCGCAGGCTCTGGCCGAGCGGGGTGCCGTAGCGTTCCGACTGCATCAGGGCCAGACAGACCGATTTCACGCCTTCGAGGCCGGTGCGCTTGGCGAGATTCTCGTAGGCGACCTTGCGGTCCTGCAGGTAGGACAATTCCGCCGTGGTCAGTGCGAATTCCTCCGATAGCGCGATCGATTGCTTCGCGATCTCGGTGGAGACCTTGCGGAAGGCGACTTCCACCGACATGCCGGACTCGATGCAGATCAGCAGCAGGTCGAGCGCGTCGGGGAACGCGCGCCGGATCGAGAGCTGGCGCTTGCTGATGGCGTTCTTCAGGAACAGCATCGGCGCCTGCAGCCCAAGGTAGGCGGCGCCGATGCAGATGCCGAGCTTCATCGTCAGCGGCTTGTCCAACTGCGTGATAACGAACACGTAGAGGGCTGCGCCGAGAAACAGCACGATCGGCGTCACCGCGCGGGCGAACAGGAACGTGATGTAGGGCGCGTTGCCGCGATAGCCGGCCATGATCAGCTTGTCGCGCGCGGCTTCCTGTGCCAGCCATTTGGTCAGGTTGAGGTCTTCCACCACCTTTGAGACGAGCTGTTTCGGCGTTTGCCGCAGCGATACCTTCTCCGCCTTGTTCAGGCGGTCGCGCTCGCGCTGGCGAAGCCGTTCGCGCTCGTTGGCTACCGCCTTCATGCGCTTGGCCAGGCCCTCGCCGGCAAACAGCGGCATGATCAGCGTGTAGGCGGTCGCGCTCGCCGCGATGGCGGCAAGCAGCATGGTCATGAACCGCGCGTCGTGCATCTTGGTGATCATAAACTCAATCATGGCCGCACCGTCAGAAGTCGAAGTTGATCATTTTCTTCATCACCATGATGCCGATCGACATCCAGGCGACGCAGGCCACCAGCATGAATTGGCCGATATGATGGGTCCAAAGCAGCGAGATGTAGTCGGGCGTCGACATCCACACCAGCAACATCACGATCGGCGGCAGCGAACCGATGATACCAGCGGAAGCCTTGGCTTCCGTCGACATCGCCTGAATCTTCTCGCCCATCTTCTTGCGGTCGCGCAGCACCTTGGAGAGATTGCCGAGTGCTTCCGACAGGTTGCCGCCGGACTTCTGCTGGATCGCGATCACGATGCCGAAGAAGTTCGCCTCCGGCACCGGCATCCGCTCATACAGCCGCGCGCAGGCCTCGCCGAGCGGCATGCCGATGGTTTGGGTTTCGATGATGGCGCTGAACTCGCTCCTGAGCGGCTCCGGCGAGTCGGCTGCCACCACCTTGATCGATTCGAACAGCGGCAGACCGGCCTTGATGCCGCGCACGATGACGTCGACGGCGTCGGGCAGTGCCTTAAGGAACGCCTTCTCCCGGCGCGTCTTGAGATAGCTCAATAGCCAGCGCGGCAGGCCGAGGCCTGCGGCGAAAGCCATCGCGGCGGCGGCCAGCAGGTTGCCGCCCACGACATATGCAAGCACGAAGCCCACCATGGCGAAGACGCCGGAAACGACCCAGAATTTCTGCGTCGTCCATGATCCCAACCCGGCCTGGGCGAGGCGGATGGAGAGGGGAACGGACTTATCCTTCTTGCGGCGGGCGTCGAGCTCCTTCAGCGATCCCTCGACCTGCTCGCGGCGCGAACGCTGGGTTTTTTCGGCTTGCCGCGCCGGTGCGTCGGTGCGCGCGATCGAGGCGCGGCGGGATTCCGCCTTCCGTTCGCCCGACAGCATCGGATAGATGAACACCCATGCCAGACCGCCGATGGCGGTAGCGGCAAGGAAGGCCAGTGCGAGTGTCTGCATGCTTGTCGCGTCCCTCAAGCCTTGTCGGAGACTTCGGCGGCGTCGAGCGCGGCCGCAAGCCGCTTCTCTTCGTTGTAGTATCGCGCGCGTTCCCAGAACCTCGGGCGGCCGATGCCGGTCGAGCGGTGCCGTCCGATGATCTTGCCGTTGGCGTCTTCGCCCATCATGTCGTACAGGAACAGATCCTGGGTGATGATGGTGTCGCCTTCCATGCCCATCACCTCGGTGATGTGGGTGATGCGGCGCGAGCCGTCGCGCAAGCGTGCCGCCTGCACGATGACGTCGATCGAGGCGCAGATCATCTCGCGGATGGTGCGCGAGGGCAGCGAAAAGCCGCCCATGGTGATCATGGATTCGCAGCGCGACAGGGCTTCGCGCGGGTTGTTGGCGTGCAGCGTTCCCATCGAGCCGTCGTGGCCGGTGTTCATGGCCTGCAGCAGGTCGAACGCCTCGGGTCCGCGGACTTCGCCGACGATGATGCGCTCGGGGCGCATACGCAGGCAGTTGCGGACCAGTTCGCGCATCGTGACCTGGCCTTCGCCTTCGATGTTGGGCGGGCGGGTTTCCAGCCGCACCACGTGAGGCTGCTGGAGCTGAAGTTCGGCAGCGTCCTCGCAGGTGATGATGCGCTCGTCATGCTCGATATAATTGGTCAGGCAGTTCAGCAGCGTGGTCTTGCCGGAGCCGGTACCACCGGAGATCAAGACGTTGCAGCGGACGCGGCCGATGATCTGCAGGATCTGCGCGCCTTCCGGCGAGATCGCGCCGAATTTGACGAGCTGGTCGAGCGTCAGCTTGTCCTTCTTGAACTTACGAATGGTGAGTGCGGGCCCGTCGATCGCCAGCGGCGGAACGATGGCGTTGACGCGGCTGCCGTCGGCGAGGCGGGCGTCGCAGATCGGCGAGGATTCGTCGACGCGTCGGCCCACCTGGCTGACAATGCGCTGGCAGATGTTGAGGAGCTGCTGGTTGTCGCGAAAGCGGATGCCGGTTTTCTGGATCTTGCCGCCGACTTCGATGAACACCGTGCCCGCGCCGTTGACCATGATGTCGGCGATGTCATCACGTGACAACAGCGGCTCCAGCGGGCCGTAGCCAAGCACGTCGTTGCAGATATCATCGAGCAGTTCTTCCTGCTCGGCGATCGACATCACAATGTTCTTGATCGCGATGATCTCATTGACGATGTCGCGGATTTCCTCGCGCGCGGACTCGCCGTCGAGCTTGGCGAGCTGGGCGAGGTCGATCGCCTCGATCAGCGCGCCGAAGATGGTCGCCTTGACAGAATAGTAATTGTCGGATCGCCGCGCCTCCATGGCGGGCGCGGGCTGCTGCTGCTTTGCGGGGGCAATCGGCGGCGAAGGCACGACCGGCGCAGCGACCTCGCGCGGTGCGGCTGCGGCGCTGGAGACCGGCTCCGGCGCCTGGAAGGCGGGCTTGAGCGCCCGAATATCGCTATCATTTCCGCTACGCTTACCGAACACGATGGCACTCCACGCGGGCTGTCTACTTCTTGGCCCGCAACTTCTCGATCAAAGGCGACAGCAACGAACTCTTTGGCTTCTTGGTCTCGCCGCGGCCGGTGAGCCGCTGCGCAACCTGCAGGAATATCTCGGTGGTACGATGGGTTGCCGAGATTTCCGCGATCATCTGGCCGTTGTTGGCCGCCGAACCGAAGATTTGCGGCTCGAACGGGATCGTGGCGATCGGGTGGTGTTCGATCGCCTTGGCGAACTCGGCGGCCGGGATCTCCGGACGCTTGGGAATGCCGACTTGATTCAGGCAATAGAGCGGCGCGCGATCATTCGGCCGCGATGCCTTCAGCAGGTCGAAGATATTCTTGGCGTTGCGCAGATTGGCGAGATCGGGCGCAGCGACGATCAGAATGTCGTCAGCAGCGATCAAGGCGCGCTTGGTCCATCCCGACCATTGATGGGGAACGTCGAGCACGATGCAGGGCATCGTGGTGCGAAGCGTGTCGAAGATCGAATCGAAGGCCTCGGCGCCGAAATCATAGACCCGGTCGAGCGTGGCGGGTGCGGCCAGCAGGCTGAGATGGTCGGTGCATTTCGACAGCAGGCGGTCGAGGAACGCGGTATCGATCCGGTCGGGCGAGAACACCGCATCCGCGATGCCCTGCGGCGGGTCCTGATTGTAGTCGAGGCCGGCGGTGCCGAAAGCGAGGTCGAGATCGGCGACCACGGAATCCAGCGCCAGATCGCGCGCGATCGCCCAGGCAACGTTATGGGCGACAGTGGAGGCGCCGACGCCGCCCTTGGCGCCGACGATGGCAATGATACGGCCGACGGCCTTGGCTTCCGGCGACGAGAACAGGTTGCAGATCGAGCGCACGACATCGATGGCGCTGACCGGGGCGATGACGTAGTCGCTGACGCCGCGGCGGACCAGTTCGCGATAGAGCATCACGTCGTTAATGCGTCCAATCACGATCACGCGGGTGCCGGCATCGCAGACGGTGGCGAGCTGATCAAGACCGGCGAGAATGTCGTTGCGGCCTTCGGTCTCCAGGATGATGACGTTCGGGGTCGGGGCCGAGCGGTAGGCCTCGATGGCTGCGGCCATGCCGCCCATCTGGATCTTGAGATGCGCCTTGCCAAGGCGGCGGTCTTCGCCCGCCGACTGCACGGCGGCCGCGGTTTCCACCGTCTCGCAAAAAGCCTGCACCGACACCCGCGGCGCCGGCGCGATGTGATCCTCGGTGGACGACGCCGGTATGTCCGGCTGTTGTTCTGAATTCTGACGCTCGTATGTGATCATTTGCCGGTATCGCTGAGTTTGGCCTTGTCGGCTTCGGGATAGGTGGTCGCGGTTGATGTGCCTTTGCGATATTTCTCGAAGGCAATGCTACGGCGCGGCATATAGGCTGGAGTTTCGGGGCGCGGCTGCTCGAAGTCGGACGGATTGTCGACCATTGCCGCCATGTTACGCTGATAGGAGCAGCCGAAATTGTGGTAGGGCTTGTTGTCGAAATAGCCCTTGTTGTTGATTGATGGCCCGACATCTTCCGGCCACAGCCCGCATGGTCCGGCCACCGCCGAAATCTTCGGATAATTGAGACGGATCGCGGCCATGTGCCGGGGATCTTCGGGACGATACTGGCGGACATTGACCGCACGCGGCGGCACGCCGGCGGCGGAGAAGGTCGCCTGGATCTCGCGCAACGAATCCTCGGCCGCCCGTGCGTTCGGGGTATTGACCGGCACGTCGATGCTGATGGCGCCGGTACCTTCGCGAAGCCAGGCCTGGGCCAGTCCCATCACGTCGGCGCGCTGGGAGGCGGAAAGGCCGCCGCGTCCGCGGCCGACGAAAACGACGATCGAGCGGTCGGCTTCCTGGACTGCGATCGGATGACGCTGACGATAGTCGTCAGGCACGCTCGCCGTCGTCACGACGTCGGTCGAGTGCTTGCAGGCGCCGAGCGCCACGGAAAGACCGATCAAGGCTCCGGTCAGGCGCAGCGCGCGCGTGCGATCGGCGGGTCTTGTGGATGTGCTCTGTGATGTCATTGCCCCGCCTCAGTCCGTAATAAAGCCGTAGGTGCCACGATAATTCCGCGCCTTCTCGACGCGGCCGGGAACGCCGTAGATCCGATTGATGCTGCCGAGCAGGTCGGCCTGCGGGTCCGAGGCGCTGGCAAAGCCATCGTCGGGGCGCGACAGGTCCTTTTGCGCGACCGCGCGAACCACATAGGGCGTGACCAGAACCATCAGCTCGGTCTGGTTATTGACGTAGTCGCGGCTGCGGAACAGCGAGCCGAGAACCGGCAATTGCGACAGACCCGGGAGGCCGTTGATCGCCTGCTTGGTTTGTTCCTGGATCAGACCGGCCATGGCCATCGCGCCGCCCGACGGAATTTCCAATGTGGTCTCCGCGCGGCGGGTCCTGAGTGAGGGAACGGTCAGGGAATTCGACGTGTTGCCGCTGACGGACTGCGTCAGCGTGATCGAATTTTCGTTCGACAGTTCCGATACTTCCGTCATGACGCGAAGGCTGATCCGCCCTTCGGTCATCACCACCGGCGTGAAGTTGAGCGAAATGCCGAACTTCTTGAATGAGATCTGGGTCGTACAGACGCGCGTGACCGGATCGCAGGAATAGCCACCGGGAACGGGAAATTCGCCGCCGGCAATGAAGGTCGCGGATTCGCCCGAGATCGCAGTCAGATTGGGCTCGGCCAACGTGCGCACGACGCCGGCGCTCTCCATCGCGCGGAGTGTAGCCGTCACTGACGACGAAGCGCCTCCGAACGTTCCCTGCGTTCCGTTGCCCGAGACCAGCGAACGGCCGAGGGCGGTGAACGGATTGGCATTGTTGAAATTCACGACCGTGGTGCCGTAGTTGAAGTTGGCCGAGAGATCGATGCCGAGCTGCTTGATGATGTTGCGGGAGACTTCGGCGACCGTCACCTTCAGCATCACCTGGTCGCGGCCGCGGACGGCGATCGAGTTGACGACCCTCTCAGTCCCACCTACCAGGCGGGCAGCGATATCGGTGGCCTGTTGCGCTTCGATCGGGCTTGCTGCGGTGCCGCTCAGCACCACACCATCGCCGACGCCTTCGATCAGGATGTCGGAATTCGGCAGCGACTGCTTCAACGCGGCGCGAATGCCGTTGAGGTCGCGCTTGACGGCGATGTCATAGGCCGCGATCTGCGCACCGGTGGAATCGAAGAAGATGATGTTGGTCTGGCCGACCGCGGCACCGATAATATAGGCGCGCTGGGTCGAACGCACGACCGCGTTGGCGATCTTCGGATCGGCGACCAGCACGTCCTTGATTTCCCGCGGCAGGTCGATCACGATCGACTTGCCGATCCCGAGCGAAACGAACCGCGCGTTCATTTGACCGTCGGCGGCGACCGGCGCGACACGGTAGTCGCTCGCCGCCACCGGCGTCAGCGCCGGATTGAGGGTGAGAGCAGCCACGGCCGAAAACGACAGGGCGCGGACGATGAACGTTCGCATCATCGGCTGGATTTCCCTGCACTTCATATCGCGCGTCCTTTCGGTCACTTCTGCATCATCTGCTGGCTGGCAACGCCGTAACGGATGACGTTGAGATTTTCGCCGCGCTTGTTGAGTTGATCGTCCGACTTCTCGGGCGCGTTGACGTCGGCGATGCTGCGCAGCGCCAGCGTCAGCGAGCCGCTCTGGCGCGAGCGCGCCAGCGTCTCGGCCTGCTCGGGCTTCAGCTCGAGCGTTACCGTCCTGCCGACCAGCGAGCTGGCGCCTTCTTTTTCCTTCGGCGCCTGATCGATCGCGAGCACGCGGATATTGGTGAGAATGATCTCCGAACTGGAGACGTCCGGGCCCTTGCTGTCAGGATTGTTGTTGCGCTTGGTAAGAATCACGTCAACGCGGTCGTTCGGCAGGATGAAGCCGCCGGCGCCGGTTTCCGGTGAAATTTCCGTGGAAATGGCCCGGTAGCCCGCGGGCAGGATCGCCGCCATGAAGCCGGAGCCATCGGCCCTCACCAGCTTTTGCTCGCGGATCGGCTCGCCCGCGATGAACGGGGCGCGCGCGATCGAGCCGGTGATATCCTTGATGGCCTCGGCCTTGCTGGCGCGGTTGATGAAGTTGTTGCTGGCGGTCGTGGCCGGCCACGCCTGCCATTGCAGATCGTCCGGCTTGACCGACTGGCCGAGGCCGATATCCGATTTCGCGACGAGAATATCGACGGTCTGCATCTGCACGACCTGTGGGGCCGGTGCAGGCTTGTTGTCGGACCCGCTGGCGAGATATGCGGCAATGCCGCCGGCGCCGATGGCGATCGCCAGGACCACGATGCGTGGCTTATTCATACGCTTCACTTTCCACATAACGCCGCGACGCTTCCGTCGCCGTGATGGGAGTTGACCAGCTATTCGTCAAAGCATGGTTAATGAGGCGTGTGTAAATTGCCTTAACGGAAAGTTAGCGACGCTGGATCAGCGCATGGCGAGATGCGCGAGGTCGACCGCCTTGATCCATTCGGTTTCCGGATAGACGATCAGCGCACCGAGCGCGAGCGCGATGCCGTAGGGAATTCCGCTCTGCTTGTCGTGCAGGCGGTTCAGCCAGGCCTGTCCCGTGAGCAGGGCAGGCAGCGGCCATTGCCGGAACTGGATCAGCAGGACCGTCAGCGCCCCGCCGAGCAGCGACACATAGACCAGATAATTGAGCAGATGGTCGAAGCCGAACCAGAGCGCCACGCTGGCCGCGACCTTGGCGTCGCCGCCGCCGACCCATCCCATCGCGAAGCAGGCAAAAGCAACCACCAGAACGACGGCGCCGGCGCTGAAATGCATGAGGATGTCGTGCAGGCCCATGCCGCCGAGCACTGCAAGCACCACAAAGCCCGCGATCAGCGCCAGCGACACCCGGTTCGAAATCGTCATCGTGAAAAGGTCGCTCGCGGCCGCGAAGGCCATCAGCGCCGGAAACAGCAGGAGGCGGGCGGTATCGAGGATCATGATGTAACGGCCCATTGGGTTGGAAATGCGCCTTGCGCGTCGGCGCAGCCTATTGACGATAGGTAAACGTTCGGGAAATGGCGTTGGCCGTCATCAGAGCTGCGGCCGGACGCGATAGATTTCGAGCGGTTCGCTGGCGGCCTGCGGCAACTTCTCGAGCCAGTCCGGCGACTCACCGCGGGTCAGCGCGGCGAGGAAGCCGGCCGGCGCCGCTGCGGTCAATAGCGCGGTCTCGGCGTTGCCGCGGCATAGCGCGACAAGCCCAATCCGGTTGCTCTCGATCGTGGTCCGTGCCTGTGCCGCCGTGCCCATAAAGGCGTCGAGCGCGAGCAAGTTGCCGGTGACGTTGCGGTGATAGGGGCCGGCCAGCACGCGGTGAGGCGAGCGCGCGAGGATCGGCGCCCCGAGGTTGGAGATTGCAAGCACGGTGGTCGGCGACTGCGCAGCGAGGCGCGCGTAATCGGCAGCCCGCTCGCAACTGCTGCTCTGCAGGACGGCGGGCGCCGCCTCTCCCCAGGCAGCCGACGCTGCATGGGCAGCCACGCTCCAGGTGACGTTCAGAGAGACCAGCCAGACCAAGGCCATCCGCGGCAGAGAGTACCGGTCTGACGTCAACGCTGTGCGGTGTCGCCAGTCCCCGACCCAGACCGCGAGCGCGATGGCTGCGAGCGGCAGCGAGAAAGTGACCCCGCGCACCTGCCAAAGGCTGACGGCGAAGGCTGCGGTCAGAAATGCCAACAGTATCCATCCAGCCGCGTTGCTACGGCGGCGCAGCCGCTGACCGAGCACGATCAGCGCGAGCACCGGTGTGACGTAAAAGCCTGCGGCTTTGACCCAGTTGTCGGAGAGCACGCGCCAGAACGGCTGCGCCTCGGTTACCAGATTCAGCCAGAACTGCTGCAGCCTCGGATCAAGCCCGGCATAGGGGGCGGCGAGGCATTGCGGAAAGGCTGCCACCGCGAACGCGGCAACCGCGACAGCAAGCGCAAGCAGCGTGGTAAGCCTGCTGGCGAAGCTGCGACCGAGCGCGGGAAAGGCCGTTGCCGCCGCCAGACCTATTCCGGATATCGCCGCAACCGAGAATTGCGGGATCGAGTAGGCGTCGCAATGCGGCGAGAGCCAGTCACTGGCCGGCACGGTTGCAACGAACACGGCAAGGCCTGCGCCAGCGAGGCCGATCCCGAAACCAGCCGCCTTTGCAGATCCCTTGACAGGTCCTTTGGCGACTTCCGGCCGATCGCCCAGCAGATAGGCTACCGCGGCGGTCAGCCCGGCAACGGCGACATAAGGTAGCGTTTCCATGCCGACGGCCAGCATCGTTGCGCAGGCGACGCCTGCGGCGATCCCGGCCAGATAACTGCGTCCAATGACCAGAGCGGTGATGGCGGCGAGGCAGAGCGTGAGCTGGACATTGTGGTGGTCGATATCGCCGGGGGCAAAAACGCCGCTGAAATGGAGTGCGGCGGCGCAGATGATGAACGCCGGCATGACCGCCCAATCGTCGCCGACACCGCGCGCGATCCGCAGCAACAAAGTCAGCGCCGCTGCCATCAATGGAGTCGTCCAGGCGAACAGCGCCACCGCTTCGCCCGTCGCCAGCTTTCCGGTAATAGTGGATGCGACCAGGATGATCGCCGCGATCGGTGCATCGACGAGGCGTGACCAGTGCATCACAAAGCCGCCTGGCGGGCCCATGCGGTACTGATGCAGATCGAACCACGCCTGCCCGCCGATGAGATCGCGGATCTCGACCACGCGAAGCAGGCTGTCATTGTCCCCGTTGGCAGCGGCGAGCGTCGGAAAACCGGCCAGCGCATGCAGGCCAAGCGCCAGCAGCGCGCCCGCCAATCCAAGCATGGCATCGTCGCGCCATGTAATCGGTCGGACAGCGCTTTGGGGCGTCATGCTTTCGTCATTCGAAATTGGAGCGGGGAAAGAAGGCAATCTAAAAGGCCCGCTTTCAACAAAGCGTAAAGCATATTCCGTCTCCGCCTCTCTCGTCCGGCAATCAGCCAAATGCCATCAACGATAAAGGCCCCGGCATGCCGGGGCCTTCAAAACAACGACCTGACGCTTCGCTTACTTCAGCGAGCTCGAAATCGTGTTGAAATTGGTCGACAGCTTGCTGCCGACGCCGTTGACGGCGGTGATGATCGCGATCGCGATACCGGCGGCAATCAGACCGTATTCGATGGCGGTGGCGCCGGATTCATCCTTCACGAAACGCGAAACGAGATTCTTCATGATAACTCCTGTGTACACGTGGCTGGTCGAACTTAAGTTTGGTCTCGCCGGCGTTCTCAGCACCGTGACCATGGCGTCACCCTAGGGTGCGACAATTTCGACGCAGTTAATTCGACCATGCAAAAATGCCTGGAACTTGCTGTTCTTGCGCACAGTAAACGCCGCCTTAAGGCATTCGACAAAATGCGAGCGCGGCTTCAACTCACGTTCGTTGCTGTCGCGCGGTATCTGTCGGCTCCTTTGATTCACGGCTCCTTAAGCGCGAGCGAATACCCGTAGCGTTCTCAGATCGTACGAGGCCGTCATGTCCAGTCTGCCAAT
Organism: Bradyrhizobium archetypum; assembly: GCF_013114835.1. Lineage (GTDB taxonomy): Bacteria > Pseudomonadota > Alphaproteobacteria > Rhizobiales > Xanthobacteraceae > Bradyrhizobium > Bradyrhizobium archetypum. The sequence continues at coordinate 518,056 of NZ_JAAVLW010000003.1, forward strand.
GGAAGTCATCGAAGTCATAGGCCAGACGCTGGCCAAGGTCGTTCCGGTCACGATCGCGCTGGCCCTTGTGTTCACGGTACTCTCGCATTTCTGGGCCTGCAATCCGGGCAAACCCTGGTGGCGCAAGCGCGAGCTCATCACCGACATCTGCTACTGGTTCTTCGTTCCGGTGTTCGCGCGTATCTTCCGCGTCGGGCTATTGGTGCTCGGCGCCGCGGTCGTCTTCAACATTCACGAGGTCGACGAACTGATCGCATTCTACGACAACGGCCACGGACCGCTGTCGCAGCTTCCGCTCTGGGCGCAGGCGATACTGTTCCTCGTCGCGTCCGATTTCATGCTGTACTGGCTGCACCGCATGTTTCACGGCGGCGGGTTCTGGAAATATCACGCCATCCATCATTCCTCTGAAGATCTCGAGTGGATCTCGGCGGCACGGTTTCACCCCGTCAACCTGTTCATCGGAACGATCCTGGTGGACGTCATCTTGCTGATGGCGGGCATCTCTCCCAACATCATGCTGTGGGTGGGGCCGTTCACGACCTTCCACTCCGCGTTTGTTCACGCCAACCTGAACTGGACGCTCGGACCGTTCAAATATGTCCTTGCCACGCCGGTCTTCCATCGCTGGCATCACACGTCGCTGGAAGAGGGCGGCAATACCAATTTCGCCGGCACCTTTCCGCTCTGGGACATTCTGTTCGGAACGTTTCGGATGCCGGAGAATCGGCTGCCCGAAGGCTACGGCGTCGATGATCAGGAAGTGCCTAACGAGATCGGCGGACAACTGGCCTATCCGTTTCGTCACTAGCGCCGCGGCGGCTTCGCATGAGCATTGACGTCGGGACGATCCACCGCGGGAAAGCCTTCAGCCTCAGTCACGTTCCGGCATGGCTGTGGCTCGGAATCGGCGTCTACGCGCTGGCGCTGATTAACGGCCGCACGCTTCTGGGCGATTCCGATACCTACTGGCAGATCGCAGTGGGCCAGTGGATACTCGACCACAACGCTTTTCCGCGCGTCGATTTCTATTCCTTCACCAAGGCGGGCGAGCCGTGGATTTCGTCGTCCTGGTTGTCGCAGGTATTGCTTGCCGCGAGCTATAATCTGGCCGGCTGGGCCGGGCCGATTGCGCTTGCCGCAGCCTGTATCGCCGTAACTTTTGCGATGCTGACCCGGATCCTTGGTCAGCGCATTCCGGCATTTCTCGCCATCGCCGTCACGTTGGCGGCGCTGCTGCTTTCGTTACACCATTTGCTGGCGCGCCCCCATGTGCTCGTCCTGCCGGTGATGCTGGCCTGGGCCTATGGGCTGCTGTCGGCAAGCGAGCGCGGCAGCGCGCCGTCACTCTGGTTGCTGCCGCTGATTGCGCTGTGGGCAAACCTGCATGGCGGATTTGTCTTCGGCCTCATCCTGGTCGGCGCGTGTGCGCTCGATGCGCTGTGGAATGCCGATCGGGCCCGGCACAAGACCCCGGTGCTGCGCTGGGCAGCGTTCGGCTTCGCCGCGCTGGCGGCGTGCTGCGTCACGCCCTATGGATGGGGATCGATCCTCGCGGCGCGCAAGATTCTCGATCTCGGGGAGCTGTTGCATCTCATCTACGAATGGATGCCGGCGGACTTCAGCAAATTCGGCATGTTCGAGATGTCGATCCTTGGCCTGATCGCCGGCGCGCTTTACGGCGGCGTCAAGCTGTCGCCGCCGCGGATCGCGCTGGTGCTTGGCCTGCTGCACATGGCGCTTGCCCATATCCGGAACATCGAGATCTTCGCGCTGCTGCTGCCGATCGTGGTGCTTGCGCCGGTGGCGTCGCAGTTCGCGTTGCGGCCGGCCTGGGGAGCCCGCAGCGCTGCCCCGGCGGGCGTGATGGCGGCAGTGATGCTTCTGCTCGGCGGCTGGACATGGCTGCTCGCGGCCAACACCACCTTTGCTCCGTCCGAAGGCCATTCGCCGGCCGCGGCCGTCGAGGCGCTGAAGGCGCATCATCCCAAGCGGGTTCTCAATGATCTCCCGTTCGGCGGCTACCTGATCTGGCGGCAGATCCCCGTTTTCGTCGACGGCCGCGCCGAGCTTTACGGCGAAGCGTTCGACATGGCGTACTACCGGGCCCTCCAGCTCAAGGACGTCAACCAGTTTGTCGACATTCTCAAGACCTGGGACATCGACGCCGTGCTCTTGACGCCGCGCACCCCGGCGGTCGGCCTGCTCGACAATATCGGCGGCTGGCGGCGCGCCTATGCCGACGAGACCGCGGTGCTGCACGTTCGCACCGCCAACTGACCCGGCCGATCTTTCGGATGCAAACTGGCGGCGAGGCAGGGATTCTGGTACGTCGGTCGAAATGAACCTGCCGATCGAAGTCGTCGAGATGCTGGGCCAGACGCTGGCCAAGGTGGTGCCGGTCACGATCACGCTGGCGCTATTGTTCTCGCTGCTTTCGCATTTCTGGGCCTGCAATCCGGGCCGGCCTTGGTGGCGCAAGCGCGAGCTCGTCACCGACATCTGCTACTGGTTTCTGGTGCCGCTGTTCGCGCGCGTGTTTCGCATCGGGCTACTGGTGCTCGGCGCGGCGCTGCTGTTTGGAATTCGCGACGCCGACGGGCTGATCGCCTTCTACGACAACGGCCATGGCCCGTTGTCGCAACTGCCGTTGTGGCTGCAGGCGATCCTGTTTCTCGTTGCAGCCGATTTCATGATGTACTGGCTGCACCGCATGTTCCATGGCGGCGGCTTCTGGAAATACCACGCCATCCACCACTCATCGGAAGATGTGGACTGGATATCGGCCGCGCGCTTTCACCCCGTCAACCTGCTGCTCGGTACCATCGGGGTCGACGTCGCGCTGCTGATCGCCGGCATTTCGCCGGGCGTGATGCTGTGGCTTGGGCCGTTCAACATCTTCCATTCGGCGTTCGTTCACGCCAATCTTAATTGGACGCTTGGGCCGCTGAGATACGTGGTGGCGACGCCGGTGTTCCACCGCTGGCACCACACCGCCCGCGAGGAGGGCGGCGACAGCAATTTCGCGGGCACCTTTCCGCTCTGGGATATCCTGTTCGGGACCTTCCGGATGCCGCAAGACCGCCTGCCGGATCAGTACGGCGTGGATGATCAGGTTTCGTTTCCCCGCGAAATCATTGGGCAACTGGCCTATCCGTTCCGCAAATAGCCGGTGGCGGATTTCTTGCCAGCATCGCCGCGCCTATTTGCCCTTTGTTCATGAATTGTCGTCAGATTCACCTTTGTCGGGCGCCGGTTCCGCTGCGTATCGCCATTGCCGGCTTGTTGATGCCCCGGGGTATAGTATGTCGTTCAAGTTCCAGCGTATTGGATTGCGTTCCCTCGCTGCAGGAATCCTGCTGTGGCCGGCCGTCTGCCTGGCCGCGCCCGATCCGGACCGCATCGCCGTCTATGTCGATCAGGCAAAGCTCGTGAAGCTTCCCGCGAAGGTCTCCACCATCGTGGTCGGAAATCCGCTGATCGCAGACGTGACGCTGCAGAGCGGCGGCATCGTCGTCGTCACAGGCAAGGGCTACGGCGCGACCAATTTCATCGCCATGGACCGCAACGGCGAAGTGCTGGTGGACCGCCAGATTCAGGTTGAAGGCCCGACCGATCAACTCGTCACCGTCTACCGCGGCGTCGAACGGGAATCCTATAGCTGCATGCCGATCTGCCAGCGCCGCGTCACGCTCGGCGACGGCGATGGCTACTTCAAGTCCGCAATCGATCAGGCCGGCTCACTCTCCAGCCAGGCTGCGGGCTCCGCGGCAGGTGGCAGCAAGTAGACCCGATTGCGCAGAACCCACGGGCGTTGCGCGGCAGGGTTAAGATCCGGCTAACGGAACGGGTCGGTCCGGCGGGATCGGCCGAAACAATTCAACAATCAGTTTCCGATAGGCTTTCGCGGCAATTCCCCTCGCGTTCTGAGGTTCGTTCGATGCCGCCCTCCACCGTTTCCAAGACAAACATCCTGCGCCGGTTTCGCCGTAACCGAAGGGGCTCGGCTGCCGTCGAATTCGCGCTGGTTGCGCCGCTATTCTTCGGCGTTCTGTTCGCGATCATCGAATTGGCGCTGGTGTTCTTTGCCAGCCAGATCCTCGAATCCGTGACGCAGGATACGGCGCGCTTGATCATGACCGGCCAGGCGCAGAACGCCTCCTACACCCAGGCGCAGTTCAAGAACGCCGTTTGCGCCAAGCTCATCGTGATGTTCGATTGCGTGAACGGCATTTCGATCGACGTGAAGAACTACCCGTCGTTCGCCACCGTCGACGTCGCCGATCCGATCGATGCAGAAAAAAAATTCGTTCCTCCCAACAACTATCTCCCCGGCGGCCCCGGCGACATCGTCGTTGTGCGGCTGTTCTACAAATGGCCGCTGTTCGTCACCGGGTTCGGCTTCAACATCGCCAATATCGGTACCAACGAGCGGCTGTTGACTGCGACTGCCGCGTTCCAGAATGAACCTTACTAGGGCAGGTCAAAGGCAATGAAACCGATGAAGGCAATCTGGCTTCGTGTGCGCGGCCGGCCGTTTGAACTGCTTTCCAACAACAGCGGCCTCGCTGCGGTCGAGTTCGCCATGATCATCCCGATCATGGCAATGCTGCTGATCGGAACCTACGAAATGTCGACCGGCGTCGCGATCGACCGCAAGGTGACGATCATGACGCGCACGTTGTCGGACCTGACGTCACAGAACGCCGCGGTCACCGATACGCAATTGACCAACTTTTTCAGCGCCAGCAAGGCGATCATGACGCCCTACTCGTCGGCCGAGGTGCAGGGCACGATCACGGAACTCTGGATAGATCCGAGCACGCTGAAGGCGCGGGTGCAGTGGAGCAAGGGCACCGAATTGCATAACAAGGGCGACATCATCGAAGTCCCGCAAGCGCTCAAGATCGCCGGTACCTACCTGATCTTCAGCGAGGTCAAGTACGTCTACAAACCGAGCGTTGCCTGGTTCATCAACAAGGAGACCGGCATCACGCTGAGCGACATCTCTTACACGCGTCCGCGCCAGAGCCTTTGCGTGGTCTATCCGGCGCCCGCGCCAGGCGCGACTATGCCCCCCTGTCCAAAGGAGTAACGCCAAGCATCGCATGAAGGATCGCATCAAGCATGGCATGGCGATCGCCGCTGCAGGCGGTTGGATCGTTTAGTATTCGCATAGTTCAAATAGAAAGGCCGCGCCATCGGCGCGGCCTTTTGCTTTATTAAGCTGATTTGTTCAGCGGCGATCTCCGGGACGCAAGTCGCATACGCCCCGAAAAACCGCTTATCCGGCGGCGCGCAGATTGTCGGCCGAAGATTTGCCAGAGCGGCGATCTGCCACGATTTCGTAGGAGATCTTCTGGCCTTCACGCAGCGTTCCGAGGCCGGCACGCTCGACCGCGCTGATGTGCACGAACACGTCATTGCCGCCGTCATCCGGCTGGATGAAGCCATAGCCCTTAGTTGCGTTAAACCACTTCACGGTTCCCATGCTCACTGGGGTAGTCCCTTCTCAGATATACAAGTCGTAGCCCACCTCTCGACGGGCTGGTGAGATCGAATTTTTGGAAGGGTCGTCAGCGTCTAAACCGGCTATACCGGTGGATAGCTAATGTCGTCCGGCCGAAAATCGATGCTTAATATTATTCGATTGCATCGTTCAAAACAATCCTGACGTGCACAAATTTTGATTCGGCGGGCCAGCCGCCCGCATTCGCGCACGATAGCAGCGTATCGGGCGCGTTTTCGCTTATCGTTAAGGGTTCATTTACCGACGGCGGAACTGTCCGCCGCGCGGCGGCGCGCCTCGCGGCGCGCCGGATGATGGTGGACGCTCGTCCTTGTGACGGAAGATCAGGCGTCCTTTCTCCAGATCGTAAGGTGACATTTCAATCGTTACCCGATCGCCTGCGAGCGTCTTGATCCGGTTCTTCTTCATCTTGCCTGCGGTATAGGCAACAATCTCGTGTCCGGCATCGAGCTGCACACGATAGCGTGCGTCGGGGAGGATTTCGGTCACCAGTCCTTCGAACTGGATCAGCTCTTCTTTAGCCATGGTGGTCTCCAGGTCGATCGAGGCTAGCGCTGCGGTCGGTGGCTGCGGTTCGGTTGATTATTCGGACGGCTCTCGCGATGCAAGAAGGCGACGCCTTGAATGCCTTCGCTATGGCCGGCCTGGCCCTTGCCGCCCTGCTGCGCCGAACGCGGCTGCTCATGCCGGCTCGGCTGCGACGGCGCATTATTACCACCACCGCGGCGACGTCGGCGAGGGCCTTTTCCGGCTTGCGCCGGTTCATTGGAACGGCCGCCATGGGCGCGAGGCGCGGACCGCCCGTTCCGGTGCTGAGCAGAGTGATGCGGGGCTGCCGGCGCGGCGTCGCGGCTCCCCGGCGTGCGCCGGTCTTCCCGCGGCAGTGCGATGCGGATCAGCCGCTCGATGTCGCGCAGATATCCCATTTCCTCGGCACCCGCGATCAGCGAGATGGCAACGCCCTCGGCGCCGGCGCGGGCGGTGCGGCCGATCCGGTGGACATAGGTTTCAGGCACGTTGGGCAGATCGAAATTCACGACATGGCTGATGCCGTCAACGTCGATGCCGCGGGCGGCGATGTCGGTGGCGACCAGGGTGCGGATCTCGCCGGAGCGGAACGCTGCCAGCACGCGTTCCCGGTGGTTCTGCGACTTGTTGCCGTGGATGGCATTGGCTTCGATGCCGGCCTTGGCCAGCACCTTCACCACCTTGTCGGCGCCGTGCTTGGTGCGGGTGAACACCAGCGCGCGGTCGACCGCCTCCTGCTTCAGAAGCTGGGCCAGCACGGCCGGCTTGGCCGCGAAATCGACCTGGATGATGCGCTGGGCGATTCGGTCGGCGGTCGAGGCCACCGGCGTCACCGCCACGCGGGCGGGGTCGCGCAGCATCGATTCGGCGAGTTCCGCGATGTCCTTCGGCATGGTGGCCGAGAAGAACAGCGTCTGCCGCTTGATCGGGAGTTTCGCGACAACTTTGCGGATGTCGTTGATGAAGCCCATGTCGAGCATGCGGTCGGCTTCATCGAGCACGAGGAACTCGACCTGGTTGAGCTTCAACCCGTTGCTCTGGACAAGATCGAGCAGCCGGCCGGGGGTTGCCACCATCACCTCGACGCCCTGCATCACCGAGCGGACCTGGCGGCCCATCGGCACGCCACCGATTGCCAGCGCCGAGGTCAGGCGGATGTGGCGGCCATAGGCGTTGAAACTGTCGAGGATCTGGCCGGACAACTCGCGGGTCGGCGACAGCACCAGCACACGGCAACTCTTCGGCTGCGGCCGGATGCGGTTCTCCAGAATCCGGTGCAGGATCGGCAGCGCAAATGCCGCGGTCTTGCCGGTGCCGGTCTGGGCGATGCCGACGACGTCACGGCCGGTCAATGCGATGGGGATGGTCTGAGCCTGGATGGGCGTGGGCGTGTGGTAGTTCTCTTCCTTGAGCGCACGCGAGATGGGATCGGCAAGGCCGAAATCCTGAAATGAGGTCAAAAGAGGGGTTCTTTCCATTAAAAAAGGCAGGCGCCCGGCTTCCATGGCCAGGAGCGCGCGAGGGTGTCTGAGACACCCGCGTGTTTGGGGCGTCGGTTTTGCTAGCTGAAGGGGGCAAGCCAGAAACCGCAAAACGGGATCAGAACACGCGGCTCGCAGGAACCTGATGATTCTCTAGGTCACGTGGATCATATGGAGCAGTCCCGCCGCGCTTTCAAGGTAAAATCCTGCATACATCTCCGGCGCGGTTAAGAAATGACGGAATATCCGTGACTTATGGGCCGCATTGATGCTCGCTTGCGCATTTCGGCGACCAATTTTCGTGCAAGAAAATTAGACAAATTGCCTCTTTTGCCTAACAAAAGGACAGTCTGCCCGTATAGCATACATTTTTTCGGTCTAAATAATAGGCAGTTCTCTTGTCTCGGGCCAGCGGTTCGAGCGATTTCTCTAGCGATTCGATTGGCTTAACTCGTTTGCGGACCGTGGCATGGTTCTTGCGATTCCGTTAACCGCAGGCGGCCGTGGGGCCGTTCGCAGCGTTTCACGCCTGCGTCAGGGAGATGACATTTCATGCTTACAAAATTGACTCGCGATATAGCGACGCTGAGCCGCCGCCGCTGGCTGGCGGCCACCGCCGGCCTGGTTTTGGGTCTGGCTGCGTTCTCGAACGCCAAAGCAGCGGACGACACCATCAAGGTCGGCGTACTGCATTCGCTCTCCGGCACCATGGCCATCAGCGAAACTACGCTGAAGGACACGATTCTCTTCCTGATCGACGAGCAGAACAAGAAGGGCGGCGTGCTCGGTAAGAAGCTCGAAGCCGTCGTGGTCGACCCCGCCTCGAACTGGCCGCTGTTTGCCGAAAAGGCCCGCGAACTGATCACCAAGGACAAGGTTTCGGTGGTGTTCGGCTGCTGGACCTCGGTGTCGCGCAAGTCGGTGCTCCCGGTGTTCAAGGAGCTGAACTCGATCCTGTTCTATCCCGTGCAATACGAGGGTGAGGAGAGCGAGCGCAACGTGTTCTACACCGGTGCTGCGCCGAACCAGCAGGCGATTCCCGCCGTCGACTATTTGATGAAGGACGAGAAGGTGAAGCGCTGGGTGCTGGCCGGCACCGACTATGTCTATCCGCGCACCACCAACAAGATCCTCGAAGCCTACTTGAAGTCGAAGGGCGTCAAGCAGGAAGATATCATGATCAACTATACGCCGTTCGGTCATTCCGACTGGCAGACGATCGTGGCCGACATCAAGAAGTTCGGCTCGGCCGGTAAGAAGACCGCGGTGGTCTCCACCATCAACGGCGATGCCAACGTTCCCTTCTACAAGGAACTGGGCAACCAGGGCATCAAGGCGACCGACATTCCGGTTGTCGCGTTCTCGGTCGGCGAAGAAGAGCTCGCCGGTATCGATACCAAGCCGCTGCTCGGCCATCTCGCCGCCTGGAACTACTTCCAGTCGATCAAGACGCCCGAGAACGACAAGTTCATCAAGGCCTGGCAGGCCTACACCAAGAATCCGAAGCGCGTGACCAACGACCCGATGGAGGCACACGTCATCGGTTTCGAAATGTGGGTCAAGGCGGTCGAGAAGGTGAAGTCGACCGATGCGGACAAGGTGATTGACGCTCTCCCGGGCATCGAAGCCAAGAACCTGACCGGCGGCACCTCCAAGATGCTTCCGAACCATCACATCACCAAGCCGGTGTTCATTGGCGAAATCAAAGCCAACGGCCAATTCGACGTGGTGTGGAAGACCCCGGGCCTTGTCGCGGGCGACGCCTGGTCGAAGGAGCTCGAGGGCTCCAAGGACCTGATCGGCGACTGGGTCGGCAAGAAGTGCGGCAACTACAACACCAAGACCAACAAGTGCGGCGGCCAGGGATCCTGATCCCTGTCTGACCTGCAACGATAACTTCCAAGAGCTCTAACAAGAGAACTACAAGATCGGAGAAGGCGGCGCTGCCGCCGCCTTCTCCCCACACTCCTGCCGGGGTCGTATCGTGTTTGCCACTTTACTTGATCGTCTTCGCGCGCTCCTGCTCGCGATCCTGTTGGCTGCGGCCTTCGCGCTGCCGGCGTTGGCCGAACCGTTCGAGGACGCGGTCGCCAAATTCGCCAATGACGATTTTTCCGATACCGATGAGGCGATCGGCGCGGTCGCGACCTCGGGCAATCCGCTGGCATTTCCCATCATCAGCGCGCTGCAGGACGGTCGGCTGTCGGCCGATCCCGATACCAAGAAGGTTTTCGTCACCGGTGCCGACGGCAAGATCATCGATGCCGCAACCGGCGAGGCCGTCGACAAGCTGCCCGATAATGCCGCCGCCGTCCGCCTCAACAATCGCCTGCGCCGTGCCGTCGAGGCTGCGCTCGGCGGCCTGACGCTGTTATCGCCGGATCCGGCCAAGCGGATCGCGGCGGCGCAATCGGTCTTCAGGAGCCACGACGAGAGTGCGCTCGCTACGATCGACGGCGCGCTGGCCAAGGAGACCAACAAGGCGGTCAAGACGGCGTTCACTGAAGCCCGCGCCGCCATCCTGCTGTACAAGGCTGACGCCGCCGAAGTCGAAAAGCTCGAATCCGTCGCCATCGTCAAGGCGCGCGGCGACCAGGAGGCGATGGCCTTGCTCACGGGCCTGGGCAGCGACCTGCCGCCCAATGTCGCGCGCGCTGTGACAAGCGCGATGGCCTCGATTCAGAGCAATCTTGCGATGTGGTCGATGGTGCAGAACGCCTGGTACGGCCTGTCGCTGGGCTCGGTGCTGCTGCTTGCCGCAATCGGCCTTGCCATCACCTTCGGCGTGATGGGCGTCATCAACATGGCCCATGGCGAAATGGTGATGTTGGGCGCCTACACCACCTTTGTGGTGCAGGAAGTCATTCGCAGCCGCTATCCCGGCCTGTTCGACTATTCGTTGCTGATCGCGGTGCCGCTGGCATTCCTCGTTGCCGGCGCTGTCGGCGTCGCCATCGAGCGCGGCATCATCCGCTTTCTCTACGGCCGCCCGCTGGAAACACTGCTTGCGACCTGGGGCCTGTCGCTGGTGCTGCAGCAGGCCGTACGCACCATGTTCGGCCCGACCAACCGCGAGGTCGGCAACCCCGCCTGGATGAGCGGCGCGTTCGAGCTCGGGCAGATCACCATCACCTACAATCGGCTCTGGATCCTCTGCTTCACGCTGGCCGTTTTCGTCATCCTGCTCGCCATGCTGCGCTACACCGCACTTGGGCTCGAGATGCGCGCAGTGACGCAGAACCGCCGGATGGCGGCATCGATGGGTATCGCCACCTCGCGCGTCGATGCGCTGACCTTCGGCCTCGGCTCCGGCATTGCCGGCATCGCAGGCGTGGCGCTGTCGCAGATCGACAATGTCAGCCCCAATCTCGGCCAGAGCTACATCATCGACAGCTTCATGGTGGTCGTGTTCGGCGGCGTCGGTAATCTCTGGGGCACGCTGGTCGGCGCCTTCACGCTCGGCATTGCCAACAAGTTCCTGGAGCCGGTCGCCGGCGCCGTCCTCGGCAAGATCGCCATTCTGGTGCTGATCATCCTCTTCATACAGAAGCGTCCGCGCGGCCTGTTCGCGCTGAAGGGCCGGGCGGTGGAAGCATGATGGCGGTATCAGCAACAAGCGCGTGTCGAGGCTCCCTTACCTCTCCCGCTTGCGGGGGAGCTCGCAGCGCATCGAAGATGCGATGCGGGTGGGAGCTCTCTCCACACGAGCAGCGTCATTCGTGGCGACGCCCCCACCCCGGCCCTCCCCCGCAAGCGGGAGAGGGAGTACGCCGATGACACCGCACGTGCTGACGCGCTCGCTCGATCGCAGCGCTTCCATCTTCATCCTGGTCGTCGCCGGCCTCGGCGTGCTGATCCCGCTGTCCAATCTGCTGCTGCCGGCGGGTTCGGCGCTGCAGGTGCCGACCTATCTGGTCGCGCTGTTCGGCAAGTACGCCTGCTACGCTATTCTGGCGCTCTCGATCGACCTGATCTGGGGCTATTGCGGCATTCTCTCGCTCGGCCATGGCGCGTTCTTCGCGCTCGGCGGCTACGCGATGGGCATGTATCTGATGCGCCAGATCGGCAGCCGCGGCGTCTACGGCAACCCGATCCTGCCTGACTTCATGGTGTTCCTGAACTATCCGAAACTGCCGTGGTACTGGCACGGCTTCGACATGTTCTGGTTCGCAGCGCTGATGGTCATTGTTGTTCCCGGCCTGCTGGCATTCTGCTTCGGCTGGCTGGCGTTCCGCTCCCGCGTCACCGGCGTCTATCTGTCGATCATCACGCAGGCGATGACCTATGCGCTGCTGCTGGCATTCTTCCGCAACGATTTCGGCTTCGGCGGCAACAACGGCCTGACCGATTTCAAGGACATCCTCGGCTTCAATGTGCAGGCTGACGGCACCCGGGCCGCCCTGTTCGCGCTGAGTTGCCTCGCCTTGATTCTCGCGTTCCTGATCTGCCGGGCGGTGGTCACGTCAAAACTCGGCAAGGTATTGGTCGCGATCCGCGATGCCGAATCGCGCACGCGCTTCCTCGGCTATCGCGTCGAATCCTACAAGCTGTTCGTGTTCACGCTGTCGGCCTGCATGGCCGGCGTTGCCGGTGCGCTCTACGTGCCGCAGGTAGGCATCATCAATCCGAGCGAATTCGCACCGGGCAATTCGATCGAGGCGGTGATCTGGGTCGCCGTCGGCGGCCGCGGCACGCTGGTTGGCGCTGCGCTCGGCGCTGTCGTCGTCAACTACGCCAAGACTTACTTCACCTCGGGCCCGCTGGCGCCGTACTGGCTGTTCATGCTTGGCGCGCTGTTCATCCTGGTGACGCTATTGCTGCCGAAGGGCATCGTCGGCACCTTCAATGCCTGGCGGGAGTCGCAGAAGGAAACCCAGGTGGCCAATGCCGAAAGTGCCGCGCTCGAAGACGGCGTCGGCGAACCGAAGCCCGCGGAGTGAGTCCATGAGTGTGATGGAGGGAAGAACCACTTCGGCGCTGCTCTATCTCGACGGCGTGCACGTCTCGTTCGACGGCTTTCACGCCATCAACAATTTGTCGCTGACCCTTGAGGCCGGCGAGATGCGCGCCGTCATCGGCCCGAACGGCGCCGGCAAGACCACGATGATGGACATCATCACCGGCAAGACCAAGCCCGACGAGGGCACGGTGCTGTTCGACGGCATGACCGATCTGACGCGGCTGGATGAGACCCATATCGCCGAACTCGGCATCGGCCGCAAATTCCAGAAGCCGACGGTGTTCGAGAGCCAGACCATCGAGGACAATCTGTTGCTGGCCCTCAACGTCGATCACAGCGTCAAGGGCACACTGTTCTGGCGCGGCAACAGGGATGAATCCGAGCGAATCGATCGCGTGCTCGAAACCATCCGGCTAACCGATGCACGCAACCGGCTCGCCGGAAGCCTGTCGCACGGCCAGAAGCAGTGGCTGGAGATCGGCATGCTGCTGGCACAGGACCCAAAACTGCTGCTGGTCGACGAACCGGTCGCCGGCATGACCGACGTCGAGACCCATCAGACCGCGGAGCTCCTGAAGGCGATCAACAAGGAAAAGACGGTTATGGTCGTCGAGCACGACATGACCTTCGTGCGCGAGCTCGGTGTCAAGGTAACCTGCCTGCATGAAGGCACCGTGCTGGCGGAGGGGACTATCGATCAGGTCTCGTCTAATGAACGGGTGATCGAGGTTTATCTGGGAAGATAGGCGAATGGCGAGTAGCGAATGGAAAATCTCTTCAAGCTATTCGCTACTCGCGAAAGGCTAGCGATGCTGGACGTAAAGAACATCAGCCTCTACTACGGCGCAGCGCAAGCGCTGCGCGGCGTCTCGCTGTCGGCGGAGCCGGGAAAGGTGACCTGCGTGCTCGGCCGTAACGGCGTCGGCAAGACTTCGCTGCTGCGCGCGCTCGTCGGCCAGTATCCGATCGCGGATGGCTCGATCACGCTCGACGGCAACGACATCACCGGCCTCAAGCCGTATGAGCGCGCGCGACGCGGCATCGGTTTCGTGCCGCAGGGCCGCGAGATCTTTCCGCTGCTCACGGTGGAGGAAAATCTCAAGACCGGCTTCGGGCCGCTCAAGCGCGACGACCGCTATATCCCCGACGACGTGTTCTCGCTGTTTCCGGTGCTGAACACGATGCTCGGCCGGCGCGGCGGCGACCTCTCCGGCGGGCAACAACAGCAATTGGCGATCGGCCGGGCGCTGGTGATGCGGCCGAAATTATTGCTGTTGGATGAGCCGACCGAGGGCATCCAGCCCTCGATCATCAAGGATATCGGCCGCGCGATCTCCTACCTGCGCAGCCTCGGCAATATCGCAATCGTGCTGGTCGAACAATATCTCGACTTTGCCTGCGAGCTCGGCGACAATTTCGCGGTGATGGACCGCGGCGCGGTGAAATACGCCTGCGACCGCGCCAACCTCGATCCCGCCGAGATCAGCCGCCAGATGGCGCTGTAAGGCGGCGTCGAGCGTTGCGCTGGGGGACGGATGCGGACCGATAGCACGCGCACGGCGTCAGCTACCTTCGCGGCCAACCGCGCCCAAGGCACGGTGAAGTTCGACGTGCACCTGCAGGATGGCGTCACGCGGCGCGGAAGCCTGCATGAGTCCGGCTCGTTGCGCGTGCGTTTTCCCTCGCCTGAGGGCGAAGGTCTGTCCGGCGTTTTCGTCAACACCGCAGGCGGCATTGCCGGCGGCGACCGTTTTGACATCGGCATCAGGGCAGGCGAGGACGCGCGGCTGACGCTGACGACAGCGGCCGCGGAAAAGGTCTATCGCGCGTCTGGTCCCGCGGCTGAACTCACTATTGCGCTGAAAGCGGAAGCTGGCGCGCATCTCGCCTGGCTGCCGCAGGAGACCATCCTGTTCGACCGGGCACGAATATCTCGCCGCATCGATATCGACCTGGCCGAGGACGCCTCGCTTCTGCTCTGCGAAATCGTCGTGTTCGGTCGCGCGGCGATGGGTGAAAAAATGCTGTACGGCGAGTTCGTCGATCGCTGGCGCCTGCGCCGCGGCGGCAGGCTGGTCTTTGCGGAGACCATCCGCCTCGATGGCGAGATCGGCGCAAAATTGGCGCGGCGCGCGATCGCTGCGGGCGGTGCCGCGATCGGCACCGCGCTAGTCCTCCCCGGCGACGAGGCGGTGGTCGAACGGATGCGCGCAGCGTCGGAGGCGTTCGGCGGCGAGGTCGGCATTTCCTCTTGGAATGGATTTGCAATGGCGCGCTTCTGTGCCCAAGATGCCGCCCGGCTGCGCGCCGACATGATGACGGTGCTCGGCCGCGCCAGCGGCGTATCGCTTCCAAGGCTGTGGCTCAACTAGATACAATCACCAGAGTGCTCGCATGAATCTTTCTCCCCGCGAAAAGGACAAGCTGTTGATCTCGATGGCGGCCATGGTGGCGCGCCGGCGGTTGGAGCGCGGCGTCAAGCTCAACCACCCCGAGGCGGTCGCCATCATCTCCGATTTCATCGTCGAGGGCGCGCGCGACGGCCGCACCGTCGCCGAACTGATGCAGGCCGGCGCGCAGGTGCTGACCCGCGCGCAGGTGATGGAGGGCATCCCCGAGATGATTCACGACATCCAGGTCGAAGCGACATTTCCCGACGGCACCAAGCTCGTCACCGTGCACGAGCCAATCCGGTGAAGCGCACACGAACCATCAACACCGTCATGCCCAGGCTTGTCCCGGGCATCCACGTCTTTCTTTTCTGAGGCCGCAAAGACGTGGATGGCCGGGCCAAGCCCGGCCATGACGGAGCAGGTAATACGAGGTACCCAGACATGATCCCCGGCGAACTCTTCATCAAGGACGGCGAGATCGAGCTCAATGCCGGCCGCAAGACCGTGACGCTCACCGTCGCCAACGCCGGCGACCGTCCGATCCAGGTCGGCTCGCACTACCATTTCTTCGAAACCAACCCCGCATTGAAATTCGACCGCAAAAAATCCCGCGGCATGCGCCTCGACATTGCCGCCGGCACCGCCGTCCGCTTCGAGCCGGGCCAGATCCGCGACGTACAACTCGTCGCGCTGGCGGGCAAGCGCACCATCTACGGCTTCCGCGGCGACGTGATGGGCAAGCTGTGATTTACAGGAACGCACAGTGATCTGCGGTGAGGTGAGCGCGCTGCCAGGGCTCCTTCTCCTTGCGGGCTAGGGTTGGGGAGAGGGGTATCCGCGAGTCATGATCTATCGATTTCCGATTTCTCTATCGATTTCCGATTTCGCCAACAACGAGCGACAAGGCTGGAGCCTGATATGTCCGTGAAAATCAAACGTTCGGTCTATGCCGACATGTTCGGCCCGACCACCGGCGACAAGGTGCGGCTGGCCGACACCGATCTCATCATCGAGGTGGAAAAGGATTTCACCGTCTATGGCGAGGAGGTGAAGTTCGGTGGCGGCAAGGTGATCCGCGACGGCATGGGGCAGTCGCAGGCGACCAACCGACAAGGCGCGGCCGATACCGTCATCACCAACGCGCTGATCGTCGATCACTGGGGCATCGTCAAGGCCGACGTCGCGATCAAGGAAGGTATGATCGCCGCGATCGGCAAGGCCGGCAATCCCGATATCCAGCCCGGCGTCACCATCGTGATCGGCCCCGGCACCGACGTGATCGCGGGCGAGGGCAAAATCCTCACCGCCGGCGGATTCGACAGCCACATCCATTTCATCTGCCCGCAGCAGATCGAGCACGCGCTGATGTCCGGCGTCACCTCGATGTTAGGGGGCGGCACCGGGCCGTCGCACGGCACCTTTGCCACCACCTGCACGCCAGGCCCGTGGCACATGGGCCGGATGATCCAGTCGTTCGACGCCTTTCCGGTCAATCTCGGCATTTCAGGCAAGGGCAACGCCGCGCGGCCAGCTGCGCTGGTCGAGATGATCAAGGCTGGCGCCTGTGCACTGAAGCTGCACGAGGACTGGGGCACCACGCCCGCCGCGATCGACAACTGCCTTGCGGTGGCCGACGATTACGACATCCAGGTGATGCTGCATTCCGACACGCTGAATGAATCCGGCTTCGTCGAGGACACGGTAAAGGCCTTCAAGGGTCGCACCATCCATGCCTTCCACACCGAGGGCGCCGGCGGTGGCCATGCGCCCGACATCATCAAGATTGCGGGCCTGAAGAACGTGCTGCCGTCCTCGACCAACCCGACGCGCCCGTTCACGCGCAATACCATCGACGAGCATCTCGACATGCTGATGGTGTGCCACCATCTCGACCCCTCGATCGCGGAGGATCTGGCGTTCGCCGAGAGTCGCATCCGCAAAGAAACCATCGCGGCGGAAGACATTCTGCACGATCTCGGCGCGCTCTCGATGATGTCGTCGGATTCGCAGGCGATGGGCCGGTTAGGCGAAGTCATCATCCGCACCTGGCAGACCGCCGACAAGATGAAGAAGCAACGTGGCGCACTGCCCGAGGACAAGGGCAGCGACAACGACAATTTCCGCGTCAAGCGCTACATCGCCAAATACACCATCAACCCCGCGATCGCGCATGGCGTGTCGAAGCTGATTGGATCAATCGAGAAAGGCAAGCTCGCCGACCTCGTGCTGTGGTCGCCGGTGTTCTTCGGCGTCAAGCCGGACTGCATCATCAAGGGCGGCTCGATCGTGGCGGCGCCGATGGGCGATCCCAACGCCTCGATCCCGACGCCGCAGCCGGTGCATTACCAGCCGATGTTCGCCGCCTTCGGCAGGTCGCTGACCGCCTCCTCGGTGGTGTTCACGTCAAAGGCCGCGATTACCGGCGGCCTGGCGCGCAAGCTCGGCATCAGCAAGCAGCTCTACCCGGTGAAAAACACCCGCGGCGGCATTTCCAAGAAGAGCATGATCCATAACGGCGCCACTCCGAAAATCGAGGTCGATGCCGAGACCTATGAGGTGCGCGCAGACGGCGAGCTTCTGACATGCGCGCCGGCCGAGGTCCTGCCCATGGCGCAGCGGTATTTCATGTTCTAAAGCGCGATCAGCAAAAGTGGATTCCGGTTTTGCGTCCGATCGCGCTTCTGAGCTAAGGTCGATCCCGGAACTTTGGCCAGAACAAGACTCCGGGAGGATCTAGTGATTTACGTCGTTGCCACGCTGACCGTGAAGCCCGAAACGCGCGCCGAATTCATCGCGGCCGCCACCGCCTGCATCAAGGAAACCCGCAAAGAGCCGGGCAACATCGCCTATGACCTGCACGAAAGCGTCACCGATCCGTCCAAGATGGTGTTCGTCGAGCAGTGGGAAAACATGGAAGCGCTGGGGCCGCACCGGACTGCCGAGCACATGAAGGCCTTCGGCCGTGTCGCCGTCAAATGCATGACGGCGCCGCCGAAGATCGAATACATCACGCCTGCGAAGGTCGAAACCCGCTAACGACAAGTTATGAACTCATGATCCGCGCGACCAAAGTCCTCGGTCAGCATCGCTGGATGCAATCCGCCGCCGATACCGTCGTGCTCGATTTCGACGACCGGCACCGGCGGCGAATGGCGATGACGGGGACGCGCGGGCTCGAATTCCTGCTCGATCTGGAAAACGCCGTTGCGCTGCGCGGCGGTGACGCGCTGGTGCTGGAGGACGGCCGGCTGATCGAGGTGGTCGCGGCCGCCGAGTCCCTGATCGAGATCCGCGGCGCCGATCCGCTGCATCTGGTTCGCATCGCCTGGCATCTCGGCAACCGTCACCTGCCGACCCAGATCATGCCGAAGGGCCTGCGCATCCGCCGCGACCACGTCATCGAGGCGATGGTGAAGGGGCTCGGCGCGCGCATCCTCGAGATCGAGGCGCCGTTCGATCCCGAGGGCGGGGCGTATGCGCAGGCTTCGCATGACCATGCCGCGCACGAACACGGGCATCATCACTATCACGGCGATGACCACCATCATCACGACGAGCATTGCGACCACGATCACCATCACCACGATCATTCCCATGCTCATGACCACAAGTGAGCCGGTTGCAGACGACGCGCATGGCGGGATGACCGCGCAGGAATCCGCTGCGCTCTACCGGCTGATGACCTGGCTGTCGCCGTCCTTTCCGGTCGGCGCATTTTCCTATTCCAGCGGCATCGAATGGGCGGTGGAGGCGGGCGATATCACGGACGCCGCGTCGCTGCGCGACTGGCTCGCCGCGATGCTCGGCGACGGCTCAGGCTTCTGCGATGCCGTGTTCCTGGCGCAGGCGCACCGCGCCGCATCCGCGCAGGACACCATCGTCCTGCGCGAGATTGCCGAACTCGCGGCCGCCTTCGTGGCTTCGCGCGAGCGTCAGCTCGAGACCGCGATGCAGGGCCGCGCTTTCATCGAGATCGCACGCGCGGCCTGGGGCTGCGACGGGCTCGACAACCTGGTGACCGCCTGCGGCGGCGATACGGTCTATCCGGTCGCGGTCGGCGTCGTAAGCGCCGCCCACGCCGTGCCGCTGGCGCCGGCGCTGCATGCCTTCCTGCACGCCGTCGTGTCGAACTGGATTTCCGCTGGCGCCCGCCTCGTGCCGCTCGGACAGACCGACAGCCAGCGCATTCTTGCTGGCCTGGAGGCCGACGTCGCCGCTACCGCGGCGCGCGCGCGCGCATCGTCCCTCGACGATCTCGGCAGCGCCACATTCCGCGCTGATCTCGCCGGCCTCCGCCACGAGACGCAATACACGCGGCTGTTCAGGTCATGATGCGGCACACTCTCCCGTCATCCCTGCGAACGCAGGGACCCATAACCACAAATGTTCGTGGTTATGCCGGGCTGGAGATTGCTACAACAATTGAATTCGGTGGTTATCGATCCCTCAGGTCGCAGGGACGACAGAACGGAAAGAGTGCGTAACATGGCAACCTCTCACGGCCCTCTCCGCATCGGCGTCGGCGGCCCCGTCGGCTCCGGCAAGACCGCGCTGATGGACCTGCTCTGCAAGTCGATGCGCGAGCGCTACGACATCGCCGCGATCACCAACGACATCTATACCAAGTGGGATGCAGAGTTTCTGGTGCGCTCGGGCTCACTGACGCCGGATCGCATCGCCGGCGTCGAGACCGGCGGCTGTCCGCACACCGCGATCCGCGAGGACGCTTCGATGAACCTGGCGGCGGTCGCCGACATGCGCGCGAAGTTTCCCGATCTCGATCTGGTGCTGATCGAGTCCGGCGGCGACAATCTCGCCGCGACGTTTTCGCCCGAACTCGCCGATCTCACGATCTACGTGATCGACGTCGCCGCCGGCGACAAGATCCCCTCCAAGGGCGGGCCGGGAATCACCCGCTCGGACCTGCTCGTGATCAACAAGATCGACCTCGCGCCTTACGTCGGCGCGTCCCTGGAGAAGATGGAAACCGACGCGAAAAGGATGCGCGGCGAGCGGCCGTTCGTGATGACCAATTTGAAGAAGAGCGAGGGGCTCGACCGCATCATCGGCTTCATCGAGACTAAGGGCGGCCTGCGTCCGGCGGCGAAGGCCCGGTAGGCTGAGGCTCCCTCGCCCCGTAAATGAGGAGGAGCGGAAGACCGCCAGCGCCGGGCAGCCGGAACGACCATGGGGCCGGTGAGCGGCGCGTTAACATTAATATCGGGCCCGCCGCGCGGGAACCAAATCGGCGCTCTCAGCTTATCATCTTCTGGCCCCGCCAACTCAGCGTTAGCGGCGGCCTGCGTTGTTGCCCGCTGCCAACCTCTCGGTTGCGTGCTGATGATCGCTCCGTCATATTCGCTGCGGTTGGCCGTCGCGTCATTGCCAATGTATCTCTGCCAACGTGTCTTTGCTCCGGCAGGCCGAAAAGATGCTTCCAATACGTCTTCGCCAACACGTCATTTCTGAGTAAGCGAGTGGTTCGGCTGGGCTTCATTATCGGCTTTATCGCGCTGATCGGAGTTCTGCTCTCCGGTCTTGCGGCCTATCGCGTCCACGACCAGGAACTGGCGCTTGACGGTATCGCGCTCGCCCGCGCCATCGATGTTCACGCGAGCCTCGTGCAGGATCGGTTGACTGAGCGCGAATTGCTCGCACGCGTTGCATCCGGCTTGTTTCGGGCACCCTCGGTGGTGAAGGCCAATATGCTGCAGCCGCTGCGCTCGGCGATCTACGCGTTCAAGACCGATTTCGTGGTCGCATCCTGGATCGCGCGGCTCAAGCCGGGCGATCTGGCCGCAGCGCAGGCGGAGCTGAAGAGCGCCGGCTTCACCAATCCGACCATTCGCGACTTCAACGACAAGCCGCTCGACATCAAGACGATCGACAAGCCGCTCGACGTTCTGATGGATCTCGAACCGCGCACTGCCGATACGCTGGGTTTTCCGGGCCGCGCCTATGACCGTCATTCGGTGATCGGGCCGATGCTGGCGCAGGCGGTGGCCGGCAAGCCGGTGGCGTCGGACCCGATTCCGCTTCTGCAGTTGAACGGGCCTATCGGCATCGTGCTGGCGTCCGCCATTTTGAAGGAGGGCAGCGCGGAGCCGGTCGGCTTTGTCACCTTTTCCTACGAGCTGGCGCCCTTGATGCTGACCAATGACGACCGCTCGCTGTTTTCGGTGGTGCTAAAGGACCCCGATGACGCCAGCGACGAATACGTCGCCAACGAGCAGGGTGTCGTCACCTTGCGGGAGGTGAAGCAAGGCGATCCGTTGCCGTCGGTAGTGCGCACGGTGACGTTCGGCGGCCGCGACTGGTCGCTGGGCTACTATGCCAAGAACAACGCCGCCCAGCGCGCGCAGCAGACGGCAATCGTGGTCGCGGCCATCGGGCTCGCGCTCACCGGCATCATTTGCGGCCTGTTTGGCTATGTCGCCTACAACAATCTGCGGCTCAGCCGCGAGATTCAGGTCCGCATCGGGTTCGAGCGGCGGCTGACCGCCGTCATCGACGAGCTCAACCACCGGGTCAAGAACATTCTCGCCGTGATCCAGTCGATCGTCACGCGCACACTGCGCCACGGCTCCGACATGGATGTGTCGCGCGATCTCCTGATCGGCCGAATCCATGCGATGTCGAACGTGGTGACGCTGCTCAGCGAAAGCCAGTGGCAGGGCGTCAAGCTAAGGGGCCTGTTCGAATCGCGCGCGATCCCGCATGCCGACCGCATCGTGGTGAACGGCCCGGATATCGCGGTAAGCGCGCGCGCCGCGCAATCGCTGTCGCTGTTGTTCTTCGAGCTGGCCTCGCATTCCGACGAGGGCCTGTCGCTGGTCGGCAAGCATCCGCACATCGTTGCGAACTGGGAAGTCACTGGCGAGGAGCCGGACACAATCTTTCATTTCCGCTGGGAGGAGTTCAACACCAGTTCTGCGACGCGGCGGGAGGACAGTGATTTCGGCCTCATCCTGCTCGACCGCGTCGCGCCGGAAGCGCTCGGTGGCACTGCGAAGCGCTACTTCACCGACGTCAGCTACGTCTACGAGCTCACCGCGCCGATGGCCACCGTCGTCGACATGACCGAGCGCGATCGCACCGGCGAGATTTCCGCGCCGGTGCGACCGGTGCGGTGACGCTTCTTCAAGCTCTCCCGCTTGCGGGTAATGGACGGGGAGAGGGAGAGGACATGCCGGAACGCCGCCACCTCGCCAGCATTTAATCTCCATCAAGCCCGCTACGAACAACCAAAACAAAAAGGCGGCCGCTGTGGCCGCCTTTTCCGTATCACGTCGATCGCCGCATTCACCCGCCATTGCCGCCGATCACGGCGCGCACGGTCTCGTCTGGTCCGAAATCCTCGGCGCCTTCGACATAGAGCAGCGCGGAGAGTTTCGAGCGCGCGCGGTTGACGCGGCTCTTGATGGTGCCGACCGCGCAGCCGCAGATGGCGGCGGCGTCCTCATAGGAGAAGCCGGAGGCGCCGACCAGGATCAACGCTTCGCGCTGGTCCTGCGGCAGCTTGTCGAGCGCTGCGCGAAATTCCTCGAATTCCAGATGCGCGCCCTGCGCCGGCTGGGTCTTCAGGGTTTTCGCATAATTGCCCTCGGCATCCTCCACCTCGCGCCGCCGCTTCCGGTAGTCCGAGCGAAACAGGTTGCGCAGAATCGTGAACAACCAGGCCGGCAGGTTCGAGCCGGGCTGGAACGAGTCGATGTTGGCTATGGCGCGCAGCAACGTTTCCTGGACCAGGTCGTCCGCACGATCACCATTGCCGGAGAGCGAAATCGCGAACGCGCGCAGGCTAGGTACCGACGCCAAAATGTCGTCGCGAAGAGAGTCTGTGAGAGGCATTAGTCCCTCCCGTCTTTGTCGTCGATTTGGGCCGCCGCCGCCTCCGGCCCGTCGAGCTTTCGGATCAACTCCGCAAAGCGGTCCGGCACGCCCTGTCGGACCACGTCATCGTACATGGCACGGAGCTGGTGGCCGATTCTGGATTGAATCTCGGCGTTGAGCCCGCCCTGCTTTTTTACTTCCTTCATGGTCTGATCCACGCTTCCCCGAGAGTTAATTCTCTGTGTTTTCAAGAGGTTACCTCGAAATTGGGCATTGGCCGCCGGTTTTATTGGTCAAAGGCTAATGCGAATATGTGCGGAAGGTTCCGAATTCTGGGAACTTTTTCAGGAACTTTTTTGCCCCCCGGGAGTAGTCGAGGGCACAGGGGAACCGGGGTCCCCCCGCCGACCTAAAATTGGCGCCCGACGCGGCGCTTCTGGTTACGCCCGCCCGGCTGAGACCCTACGTATGGCCAAGAATACGGCCCAAGATAAGGATGGTATGGGGATGTCCCGATCACAGCTCGTTGCTGAACATCTGCCGCTGTTGCGGCGCTATGCCCGTGCGCTGACCGGAAACCAGGCCTCGGGCGATGCCTATGTCGCCGCCATGCTGGAGGCGCTGCTCCAAGATGCCTCGCTGCTGGATGAGCGCTACGGCCCGCGCGCCGGGCTGTTCAAGCTGTTCACCCAGATATGGAATTCGGTCTCGCTCAACGACAATCCCGACATCGCGACGCTGGCGCTGCCGCCGGAGCGCCGGCTGTCGAACATCACGCCGCTGCCGCGACAGGCGTTCCTGCTGCTGTCGCTCGAAGGCTTCTCTGAAGAGGAGGTAGCGTTCATTCTCAATACCGATATCGCCGAGACCCGGCAGTTGACGGATGCCGCCGGCCGCGAGATGGCGGCGGAAATCGCCACCGACGTGCTGATCATCGAGGACGAGACCTTCATTGCGATGGACCTTGAGAGCCTTGTGAAGAACCTCGGCCATAACGTGATCGGCGTCGCGCGCACCCATGCCGATGCGGTGGCGTTGGCGAAAAACAAGAAGCCCGGCCTGATCCTCGCCGACATCCAGCTCGCCGACGGCTCGTCGGGCCTGGATGCGGTCAACGAATTGCTGCGCGTGTTCGAGGTGCCCGTGGTGTTCATCACCGCTTACCCAGAACGCTTCCTGACCGGCGAGCGCCCGGAGCCCGCGTTCCTGATCTCCAAGCCGTTCCAGCCCGCGATGGTTTCGGCGGTGGCGAGCCAGGCGCTGTTCTTCCAGCGCAACTCGCGCAACCGCGCGCCGCGGGCCGCCACGGGCTGATCAAGGTGGCGTAGCGTAGAGTTGAATGGTCCGGCGCGTCCCACGCCACGCGCCGGATTTTCGCGGCATCAAACCGCAAGCGAATCGATGGCGCGGGTTGGAAATGAAGCGAATTTTCTCGAATCGAGCGGATCTGGCGCGGCCGCGCAGAACCTGCTCATAAACCTTGGTATAGCCGCTCCATCCGTTTCGATGTGAGCCATTAACCTCAGTACAATTGAGCGTGGCGCGGAGGGACCCTAAGGTCGGCGTGTCGAGGCAGGATGCGCATTTATCGAATTGCTCGGCGCATCGTCATTCTCCTCCCGGTCGCCGGCGCCGCCTGCCTCGGCTCCTCGGTCAATGTCGGCACCGCACCCGCGCGGGCAAAGCCTGAGCGTATACTTCTCGTGACCTGCGTATCGTTTGAATAAGAGGTCAGTGTCTGATGTCACCGCCTGCGAGAATTGCGCTCTTTATTGATGGCGCCAACCTGTACTCGACCGCCAGGGCGCTTGGTTTCGACGTCGACTACCGGCGTCTGCTCAAGGAATTCCAGGACCGCGGCGCGCTGCTGCGCGCTTTCTATTACACGACCATCATCGAGGATCAGGAATATACATCGATCCGCCCACTGATCGATTGGCTCGACTATAACGGCTACACCGTCGTCACCAAGCTCACCAAGGAATTCATCGACTCCAGCGGGCGCCGCAAGGTGAAGGGCAGCATGAATATCGAGCTTGCTGTCAATGCGATGGAGCTCGCCGATCATATCGATGCCATGTTTCTCTTCTCGGGCGACGGGGATTTCCGCCCGCTCCTGGAAGCGGTGCAGCGCCGCGGCGTGCACGTCACCGTGGTCTCCACGCTGGTCAGCCAGCCGCCGATGGTGGCTGACGAACTGCGCCGGCAAGCCGACACCTTCCTCGATCTCGCCGATTTGAAATCAAAGCTCGGGCGCGATCCGTCCGAGCGGCCGCCGGCACGCGATGTCCGCCAGCAATCGCCGCAATTCTTGCGTGCCACGGTCAATGGAAATGGCCTGGTGAAATGATTTCCGATTGACCTTGATCTCCAGGCGCGCGGCGAACTTGCTCGCAGCGCCGTGTGAACCAGTTCACGTCGTCGTTGCCGAGCTTGCGGTATCATCGTCATGACACGGAGACGACGCCGCCAGACGGGCGGCACAAGTTCGCGGCCAGGCACCTCCCCCTGGCTCGGGCCACCAGCTTCGATTGGTAAGCTGGTCGGACTGATCCGGCGCGTCCCACCTAGCGCGCCGGATTTTTTTTGGAAGCATTGCGCAAGACAATGAGCGCATTGCTTGTTGAACTGTGTTCCGCGCCCGCTGTTTCATATCCGCCGGTCTGGCTGCCCGTCGGCGTCATCATCGCGATGGGCTTCTTCTCCGCCTCCAGCACCATGGTGAAGACGCACGGCGCGGCATCGCGGTGATGCTCAGCGTTGCCTGCATGCAGACGCTCCCCGGCATCATCGTCGGTGCGTTCGAGCCGCTCGCGAGCGGCGCGCGGAAGACGCCTATGCGCGCTGTTCGGCACCACGCTGACGTCAAGTGAGGAGATGAAGGCGGCTGGGCGGTCGCGACTAGGCTGACTCGACAAAAAAGCAGGGCGCGACCGGCATCACCACGGTCGCGCCCTACGTCGCCGGTCAATGGGGCAGGGGGAATAACCGGCTGCCGGGATGACTCCGAGCCCCCCGGAGTCGTTCCATGGTGCCGCAAATATTTTTGGTACACGGTTAAGTGATCGATAAGCGTCGGACCTACGGCTACTTGCTTCGGGTTGTGTCCGTGATCGCCATGGGGCGAGGGACAAAACCGTCATGTCACAGATTTTCAAAGCAATTTTAGCCGTTCTCGCCGTTTTCGCGACATTTGGCGCGGTCCAGCTCGCCTCCGGTCATGATCTCACCAGCCGGCTGCAACTCGCCGCGGCCCCGCTGGCAACGGATGTGAACCGCGGCTCCAAGGCCGACCGTGCAGCGCTGCGAGCCGCGCCGGGCGAGACCGAGACGATTACGATCCGGGCCGTTGGCCTTGAGGACACGTCGGTGGTCGTTCGTGTGCCCGTCGTCAAAGAGGAGGCGCGGAACCGCCCCGCACCGCCGCCAGCGGCGCCGGCGGCCAAGCCCGACAAATCGAAGACCGCGATCGCCTGCGAGCCGCCGGTCAGCATGTTGACCGAAGTAGCCAAACTGCTTCAGCCCGGCCGCTGCGTGACCTGATCCGCGCGCGAGCCATCCTATCCGCCTATCCGCCGAGCGATATCTGGCGAGTGGGCAAAGGTCCAATAGCGTCGTGCCTATCATCTCTCATCGAGCGTGTTTTGCGATGGTGGATACGCTGTCGCTTTGCCAACCCTGCAAATTACTTCTGATTTTCAGAAATCGTGTCAAGCCCGCAAATCAAAAATATTCCGCTTTCGTTCGCACCCAAATCAGTCGCATAACTCCGCCGGTCTCACCGCAGATGAGGGGCGCTCGCGAACGTCACGAACGCGCGGTGAGATGCGATGGACGCGGATGGCGCGAGAGACGTTGCGCGCGGTAAGCGTACGGCGAAGTCGTGTGGTTCGGACGCCGCGGTGCTGGCGTTAAGTTGCGTGGAACTATTCACGCAGCGACGGAGGCAAAAGAGCCGTTCTCCGGGGAGAGCACGAAGTAAGCCGTAAAGCCATTGCGCAGGGAAGGCCGGGATGCTCCCGCTGTACCTGTATGCTCGTGTGCGTTCTTTTTATGCGCAATTGCACACGAGACCGCGGGTGCGGCGCGCACCCGGTCTTCCCTGCGCCCTCTGATTTTTCACGGGGGCGGTGAATGAAGCAAATCCTCGGGCGCAACGGCGTTGCGGGAGGATTTCGGCCGTTTGAAATTTGAAGCGAGCGCGCGGCAGATTCGCCTTCGCCCTGCGAACGCAGGGACCCATACGCCGCGGGCTGGCGTAAGCGGCACGCGGGGAGACGGCTTTGCTTCAACGGATTCGAGCGGTGGTTATGGGTCCCTGCGTTCGCAGGGACGACGAGTGGACGGGGTTCGCCCTACTCCGCCGGCGCCTCGCCGCTGCTTGCGTTGGCGCGGCTCGCGAGAAATCCCAGCGCCAGCCCGCCGACTGCGAGAATCGGGATCAATCGCTTGACGCCGATGGCGCGGATCACCTGGATGCCGGTCGCAACCAGCATCGGATCGGACAGCACGGTCTGCGCGGCAGACTTTGCCGCCTTCGCCGCCTGTGCAGCGCGCGCCTCCATCTGCCTCTTGCGCGCCATGTAGCTGCCGGCTGCGATCAAGGTGACGACGAAGAAGATGGCCGCCCCGGTCAGGCAAGCCTGCACAGGGCCGTACCTCTCCAGCACGAACACGAAGGCCGCCGCGCACAGAAACGCCGCCGTGACCAACAACGCAATGGCAGCCGCCGCCGCCAGCGAGGTCAGCCGCAGCGTATTGCCGGTCGATTCTTTGAAATCATCGATCAATCGCTGAAACATGGCCACGCCTCGATCTGAAAACAGCGTCAACGAAACAAACCGCGACGCGCCACGTTGCGCCACCGCCTGGCGCGCCGCCACGCGCCATTGCTGCCCCCGCCATGCGCCGCCTGCGCCAAATCTGCCTGCGCCAAGTCTACCTGCGGCAAGTCTACCTGCGCCAAGTCACGCCGATCAAAAAGCCGATCCCCAGCGCCAGGGCCACCGTTGCCAGCGGCCGCTGCGTGATGGCGTCCTCCAGGGTCTCCTCGATCGAGGTGGCCGCGTCATGGGCGGCCTCCATCATGGCGCCGCCGCGCTCCGACATGTCATCGACCGCCTGTTCGGCATTGGCGCGCGCCTGCCTATAGCCGCGCCGCGCCTGCTTCGTGGCGGTGCCGGCAAAACTGTTCAGCGCGTCGGTGATCTGCTCGGTCAGGGCTGCAATATCGTTTTTCACGGCGGTTACATCCTTTTGCAGGCGTTCGTAGGTCGCTTTGTCCGTCAGATTTTTTGTTGCGGCATCAGACATCGAAAGCTCCCGGGTACCGAATTTATCTGCGGAACAAACGCTTCGTGGAATGGGAAGTTCCCCGGCCTAGTCCTCCGGCAGTTGCGGCGAATCCGGCGGCGCCAGATGCTCCTTGACGATCAGTGCGACAATCAGCAGCGGCGAGGACAGGAATGCGCCCATCGGGCCCCACAACCAGGTCCAGAACGCCAGCGCCAAGAAAACCGCGAGCGCGTTCAGCGCCAGCCGGTGCCCGACGATCGTCGGCGTCAGGAAATGGCCTTCCAGGAAGGTCATCACGCCAAACATCGCGGATGCGAGCAGGCCGGCGCCAAGCGTCGGAAACGTGACGATGCCGACGATGACCAGGACCGCGAACATGGCCACCGGGCCGATGATCGGAATGAAATTGAGGATCGCGGCCAGCGCGCCAAGGCTGGCCGGGTTCGGCATGCCGGTGACCGCGCAGATCAGGCCGGTGGCGATGCCGACGCCGACGTTGATCGTGGTCACCATCAACAGGTAACCGCCGAGATGCTCCTCGATCTCGTTGAGAATTCGCAGCGTCCGCAGCCGCCATTCGCGCTCGCCGAAATTCAGGATAAGGGCGCGGCGCAGGTCGCGCCAGCTCGCGATGAACAGGATCAGGGTGGCGATGAACAGCAGGAATTCGGCAAAGGTCGGCGACAGGAATTCCAGCGTCGGTTGCACCCAGCCGATCTTGGGCAGATGCAATGTCGTCAGCGTGCCCGGCCCGCCGAGCGTGCTCTGCAGCTCCTGCCAGAGCGCGAGCGGCCGGTCGAACACGTGCAGCTTCTCACGCAAGATCGTCCCCAGCTCCGGAAGCTTGCCGCTCCATTCGATCGCGGGCGAGGCGATCAGGCCGACCATGAAAGCGGCGGCGGCGCTGGCGGCAGCCACGATCAGCACGGCGGCAACCGGCCGCGGAATCCGCCAGCGTTCGAGGAAGCTAGCCGCCGGCGACAGCATGGTGCCGATGATGAAGGCCATCGTGACCGGGAGAAAGAACGCCTTGGCGAGATAGAGAGCGGCGATGATGCAGATAATCAGCAAGCCGATGAGGGCGATGGCCACCACTTCAGTGCGGCGGATGACCGGCGGCAATTCGAGTTTGCTGTCGGCGACCGGCGTGCCTTCCCGCTCATGGGCAAGCTGACGTTCACTGGGCAAATGTTTTGTCGGCGGCGGCTTGGCGGGCAAAGGCTTGCTGGGAATGACGCTCACAATGATTTTCCCTCGCCCGAAGCGGCGATGACACGGCAATGGCGACGTCGCAAAGCGGACTGCAATCATAACGTGGCGCGCAGTTTCGGGTTCCAATTGCGCAAGGCGTGCGCCTGTCGTGCGTGGTGCAATGCGTCGGCTGTGGGAACTTTCGGACGTGCAGCCGCGTTTGTCGAAGCAGAGCATCCTGCGATGCACATTTCCCACGGGGCAGTCCCATGACACAGTCCTCCGATCGCCGGCCTTCGTCGCGCGCGGCAAGCGCGCTCGTTCTGATCAGCGCGGTCTTGCTGGCGCCGGCAATGCTTGCGAGCGCTGCGAATGCGCAGACGCAGCGCTATGCTTCCATCCAGCCGAGTGCGTATCCCGCCGATGAGGTGATCGGCTCCGACGAGGGTGCGACGCCTGAGCGGCTTCGCCGCGCTGTCGTCGCCTTTGGCACAGCCGAGGCGCCGGGCACCATCATCATCGATACCGGCAACACCACGCTGTATTACGTGCTCGGCCAGGGGCGGGCGATCAGGTACGGCGTCGGCGTCGGCCGCGAAGGCTTTACCTGGTCCGGGGTGCCAACCATCAGCCGCAAGGCGGAATGGCCGGACTGGTATCCACCCAGCCAGATGATCGCGCGTCAGCCCTATCTGCCGCGCTTCATGGCCGGCGGGCCCGGCAATCCGCTCGGCGCGCGGGCGATGTATCTCGGCACCAGCCAGTACCGCATCCACGGCACCAACGATCCCTCGACGATCGGAAAATTCGTCTCGTCGGGCTGCATCCGCCTGACCAATGAGGACGTTATCGACCTGTTCAACCGGGTCGATGTCGGCACCAAGGTGGTGGTGCTGCCGAAGAATGCGCCGGTCATGGCGCGCGGCGGGGATGGCAGGACGGCTCGTCCGGTCGGTACGGCGCCTCGCCCGGCCATTGTCGCGCCGTCGGGCCGCCAAGCGATGAACCTTATTGCGCCGCAAGTGAATTGAGCGATGCGTTGCGTGGGAAGGAGACGCTCGATGGGGTTGGGAAAACTGGCTGCATGCGGGGCAGTCGCACTGATGTGCGCCTCATTGCTGGCATCGGCCGCGCAGGCGCAGGACTTTTTCTCGCAACTGTTCGGCGGCTTCGCCCGTCCGCGCCATCAGCCCTATATCCAGATGCCGTTCGCGGGCGACGATGGCCGGGTGTACACGCCGCGCGGCGAGGGCCGCGCACGTTATTCCGGCGGAGGCGGCGGCCAAGCGTATTGCGTGCGGACCTGCGATGGACGCTATTTCCCGGTCACGGCCTCGGACAATGCGAGCCGCGTCGCCTCCTGCAACAAGCTCTGCCCTGCAAGCGAGACGAAGGTGTTCTCCGGCAGCAATATCGACGACGCGACCGCCGACAATGGCAAATCCTATTCGGACCTGCCGAACGCGTTCAAATACCGCAACGAACTCGTCAGCGGCTGCACCTGCAACGGCAAGGACCCGGTCGGGCTGGCACAGGTCAAGATCGAGAACGACCCGACCTTGCGCAAGGGCGACATTGTCGCCGGCGAAAATGGGCTGTTGGTCGCCGGCCGCAGCGGCGACAAGCGCGGCGCCGAAGTGAATTTCTCGCCGGCGTCAGACAAGGTCCGCGCCAAATATGGCCGCGTGCCTGTTGTGGCGAGGGAGTGATCGCAGGTCGTCAAGCCCGGGCATGACGAGCGGTTATGCCGCGCGGATTTTGCCGAGGAACGTGGTTGCCTGATTGCCCAGTTGCTGGCTCTGCGTTTCCAGCGTCTGCGAAGCCTGCTTCACATCCTCGGCGGCGGCTGCCGCCGTGTCTGCATCGGCTTTCACGCCGGTGATGTTGTCGGACACGTTCTTGGTGCCCTGCGCCGCAAATTGCGTCGAGCGCGTGATCTCCTGCGTGGCGGCACCTTGCTGATGCACTGCGGCGGCAATCGCGGTCGCGACCTCGCACCATGCCTTCGAACTCGCCGACATAGCTTTCGATCGCCTGCTGCCGCGCCATCGCGCCGGCGTTGCGTTCGCGCTCCTGCGCCTCGATCCGGGCTTTGTCGGCGGCCTGCTGCTTGAAGGTCTCGATCGCGCCGGCCAGCGCGCCGATTTCATCATGGCGCGCGGCGTGGCCGGTATCGACCTGGAGGTCGCCAGCCGCGACCTTCAGCATCGCATCGCGCATGGTGTGCAGCGGTTTGATGGCACGCCGGGTGACGATCACCATCGCGCCGAACGCAAGCTCCAGCGCGCCGGTCAGCAATACGCGTTGCATCACGAGCGACGTCCGCGCGGTGGAGTACAGGTGCGCGGCATGCTCAGGAACGAGCGTCTGCTGCTGCGTGAATTCAATGCCGCCCAGCAGACCGAGCGCGTTGCCCATCGCCGGCATTTCGGTGTCACGGATGTTGCGCAGATACTTTTCGATGTCGGCGTCCATCGGCGCATCGGAATTCAGCAGCCGGTTGGTCGGCGGTCGGTGCGCAGGTTGTGCATCGCCTTGAAGATGTTCGCGGAGGCATCGGCAATGACCGCAATGCGGCTCGCCGCCTGCAGGCGGCCCCAGGAATCCCAGGCGTTGAGCGAGAATCCGATCACCACGCAGAACGAGGTGACGAGGATGACGATTTTCGGCAGCGCGGGATACGGTCAAACGGTTGAACATAATGCTCCCCCGAGGCGTCGCGGCCATTTGGAGGGAAACCGGCAATACTTAGTTCAGCGAGAACCGCGTGGTAATACGAGGATTCATTGAAATGACTGCGATTTTCCGAGCGGCCCCTTTGGTTCCTCGCCGCGGAACCCGGGGGGCCTGTTCACGTTAACCAAGCACTACCGATGCATTTTTCCCGCCAATGCCGAGGGGGCTCCGCATGCTCGTCAGCGTACTCATCACGTTTCTGGTCGTTATCCTCGTCCTCTATCTCATCAATCTGCTGCCGCTCGATAGTCGCGCCAAGCAGATCGCCCGCGTCGTCGTGATCATCCTCGGCGTGATCTCGCTGTTGAGATACATCGCGGTGATTTAGCTGCGGTCAGCACGAAAAAGCCCCGGCGCAGCCGGGGCTTCTCTTGCTCGCAATGCACGGTGCGAGCTATTTCAAGGTATTGAACCAGTCGTCCACGTCCTTGCGGACTTGGTCCTTGGCAAAGCCGTAGCGCTGCTGCAGCTTGCCTTCGAGCTGTTCGCGGCGGCCCTCGATGACGTTGAGGTCGTCGTCCGTCAGCTTGCCCCACTTCTCCTTGGCGGAACCCTTGAACTGCTTCCAGTTGCCTTCAACCCTGTTCCAATCCATCGCCATCTCCTCCTGTTGTTGAGATGACGATCAACAACGATCCGCGCCGGTCGTTCCCAAGGGAACCGCGGCATCATGCCATGGCTCAGCCGGCCGCCTTCGCCTCGCGGCGGCGCGCGGTGAGGATGTATTCGGTGTAACCGTTCGGCTGCTCGCGGCCCTTGAAGATCAAGTCGCAGGCGGCCTGGAACGCAACGCCGTCGAACGAAGGCGCCATCGGCTTGTAGAGCGGGTCGCCGGCATTCTGCTTGTCGACGACGACCGCCATGCGCTTCAGCGATTCCATCACCTGTTCTCTGGTGACGACGCCATGTGCGAGCCAGTTCGCCAGATGCTGGCTGGAGATGCGCAAGGTGGCGCGGTCTTCCATCAGGCCGACATCGTGGATGTCAGGCACCTTGGAGCAGCCGACGCCCTGGTCGATCCAGCGCACGACGTAGCCGAGGATGCCCTGGCAATTGTTGTCGATCTCCTGTTTCACGTCGTCAGGCGCCCAGTTCGACTGCGACACTGGAATGGTGAGGATGTCGGAAAGCTTTGCGCGCTGGCCGCCCTTGGCGAGCTCCTGCTGGCGCGCGATCACGTTGACCTGGTGATAGTGCAGCGCATGCAGCGTGGCGGCGGTCGGCGAGGGCACCCAGGCGGTGGTAGCACCGGCCTGCGGATGACCGAGCTTCTGGGTCAGCATGTCAGCCATCTTGTCGGGCGCCGCCCACATGCCCTTGCCGATCTGGGCATGGCCGGGCAGGCCGTCGATCAGGCCCATGTCGACGTTCCAGTCTTCATAGGCCTTGATCCAGGGCTGCGCCTTCATGTCGTTCTTGCGGATCATCGGACCCGCTTCCATCGAGGTGTGGATCTCGTCGCCGGTGCGGTCGAGGAAGCCGGTGTTGATGAAGCAGATGCGCTTGGACGCATTCTGGATGCAGGCCTTGAGGTTGACCGTGGTGCGGCGCTCCTCGTCCATGATGCCGACCTTCATGGTGTTCGCGGGCAGGCCGAGCAGCTTCTCCACTTCGCTAAACAGTTCGCAGGTCAGCGCGACCTCGTCGGGACCGTGCATCTTCGGCTTGACGATATAGACCGAGCCGGTGCGGCTATTCCTGACCTTCGAATTGCCCTTGAGGTCGTGGATCGCGAGCAGGCCGGCGACGGCGGCGTCGAGCAGGCCTTCCGGAATCTCCTCGCCGTTTTCGTCGAGCACCGCGTCGGTGAACATGTGATGGCCGACGTTGCGCATCAAGAGCAGGCTGCGCCCGTGCAGGGTAAGGTCCTTGCCGTCCGGCGTCTTGTAGACGCGATCGGGGTTAAGCGAACGCTTAACCGTCTTGCCGCCCTTTTCGAAATCGGCCGAGAGCGTGCCGTTCATCAGGCCGAGCGTGTTGCGATAGACCAATACCTTGTCTTCGGCATCGACGGCGGCAACCGAGTCCTCCATGTCGAGAATGGTCGAGACCGCCGCTTCCAGGATCATGTCGGCAACGCCCGCCGGATCGTCCTTGCCGATCGGATGGTTACGGTCGATCTTGACCTCGACATGCATACCGTTGTTGACGAGCAGGACCGCGGAAGGCTGAGCGGCATCGCCCTGGAAGCCGGCGAACTGCGCGGCTGATTTCAGCGCGGTGGCATTGCCGCTCTTGAGCTTCACCGCGAGTTGGCCGGCGATCACGCTGTAGGACGTCACGTCGGTATGGCTGCCGGTCGCGAGCGGTACGGCGGCGTCGAGGAAGGCCTTGGCTTTGGCGATGACCTTGTCGCCGCGCGCCTTGTTGTAGCCCCGGCCAGTCTCGCTCGCATCATGCGGAATCGCATCGGTGCCGTAGAAGGCATCGTAGAGCGAGCCCCAGCGCGCATTCGCCGCGTTCAGCGCGTAGCGGGCATTGGTCAGGGGAACGACGAGCTGCGGACCGCAGATCTTGCCGATCTCCTCGTCGACATTCGATGTCTCGACCTTCTGCGTGGCCGGTTCGGGGAGGAGATAGCCGATCTCCCTGAGGAAGGCCGTATAGGCATTCACGTCGAACGCCTTGCCCTTGTTGGTGCGGTGCCAGTCGTCGATCTTGGCCTGCAGCGCGTCGCGAAAGGCAAGCAGCTCGCGATTCTTCGGTCCAAGCTTTTTGACGATGGCCGCAAGGCCGGCCCAGAATGCATCGGGCGCAATCCCGGTTTTGGGGGTCGCCTCTTTGGCGATGAAATCGAACAGGACAGGAGCGATCTTCAATCCGTGGGCGTCGACACGATTCATGATGGGCTTTCTCAAGAGAAATGGCGTTTGCGGGCTGTTTTCCGGTGAAAAGCAGCAGAAAACGCCCCAAAGGGGCGGCATTGGCCGCCCTTTTAGCCCTAAAGCCGGGTCGATGAGAAGGCCCCAAAAAGCCTAGATGTTGGCCGCCAGATCGGCGACTTCGTCGAACAGGATGCCGGTCTCGGCCAGCATTCGCTCGATCTCGTCGGTCGCGTCCGACACCGTGCGTGCAGAGGTATCGATGCGCAGCTCGGCCTGCGCCGGAGGCTGGTAGTCGTTGCCGATTCCGGTGAATGCCTGCAGCGTGCCGGCGCGCGCCTTGGCGTAGTGGCCCTTGGGATCGCGGCTCTCGCAGACTTCGGCCGGCGTCGCGACATAGATCTCACGGAAGGATGTGTCGGCGATACGGCGCGCCGCCGCGCGATCGTCCGCCGAGGGCGAGACCGCGGCGACGACGGCGATGTGTCCGTTGCGCGCCAGATGAGTTGCAACTTCCGCCAGCCGGCGGATGTTTTCCGTGCGGTCCTGCGCGGAGAAACCAAGATCACCATTGAGACCGGCGCGCAGTGTGTCGCCGTCGAGCAGGATCGGCGAGCCGCCGCGGGAGAACAGCCGCCGTTCCAGTGCGCGCGCGAGTGTTGATTTGCCCGAACCCGGCAGGCCGGTCAGCCAGATTACCGCGCCGTTATGGCGATAGCGCGCAGAACGCTCTTCAGGCCGCAATGCGGATTCGACCGGTACGATGTCGATCGGGACGGCGCGTGCGCCGGCGTCGACCGACAGCACAAGGCCGCCACCGGCGATGCGGCCGTTG
The DNA here is from genome assembly GCF_013114835.1 of Bradyrhizobium archetypum. Taxonomy (GTDB): domain Bacteria; phylum Pseudomonadota; class Alphaproteobacteria; order Rhizobiales; family Xanthobacteraceae; genus Bradyrhizobium; species Bradyrhizobium archetypum. Next base: position 553,660 of record NZ_JAAVLW010000003.1, read on the forward strand.
ACCTCGATCACCAGCCGCCCGGTGCGCGGATTGTCCTGATAGGGATCGGCCGCAATCGGCTGTGCCAGCGAGATGTCGATTTCGCCAACATGATTGCGCGCGATCGCCTTGGTCTCCTCGTTGGAGAGTTCGCCGGGGTCGACCGCCTTTTCGATCGCGACCACGCTGGCGCGGGTTTCCCGCGTGCCGAGGCGGATCAGGATCTGATCGCCCTTCGACAGCGGCTTTTCATGCAGCCAGAAGATCCGCGCGCGAACGCGCCGCGTGTCGCGCGGAGTGGCGCCGGCATGGGCAATGACATCGCCGCGTTCAATGAACAATTCGCGGTCGAGCGTGATGCCGACCGAACGGCCGGCACCGTGGCTGCCGTTGAGCGGCGTCACCGGCCAGCTCTCGACGCTCTTGATCTTCGCGATCTTGCCGGCGGGCATGATAACGATCTCGTCGCCGGCTGCGAGATGACCGGACTCGATGCGGCCGGCCACGATGCGGCGGTCGTCGAATTTATAGATCGCCTGCACCGGCAGGCGCAGCGCCAATTGCTCCAGCGGTCGTGCCGGTTCGAGCGCGTCGAGCGCCTCGACGACGGTCGGCCCCTGATACCAGCCGATGCGCGGCGTGTGTTCGGCAACACCGTCGCCGTCGCGTGCGGAAATCGGGATTACGGCTGACGGCGTCACGCCGAGGCCGGTCAGATGCGCCGAGATCTCCTCGCTGATCTCTTTGAAGCGCTCGGCGCTGAAATCGACGCGGTCCATCTTATTGACGACGATGGCGACCTGCTTGATGCCCAGTAGGTGCAGCAGATAGCCGTGCCGCCGGGTCTGATCGCGCACGCCTTCCAGCGCGTCGATGATCAGCACCGCGCCATCGGCCTGCGAGGCGCCAGTGATCATGTTGCGCAGGAACTCGGCATGGCCGGGCGCGTCGATCAGCACGACGTCGCGCGAGCGGGTGCGAAAGCGGATTTGCGTGGTGTCGATGGTGATACCCTGGTCGCGTTCGGTCTGCAGCGCATCGAGCAGGAACGACCATTCGAACGGCATGCCGCGCCGCGCGCTGACCGCCTTGAGCATCTCCAGCTTGCCCTCGGGCAGGCTGCCGGTCTCGTGCAGCAGGCGGCCGACGAGCGTGGACTTGCCATGGTCGACATGGCCGACGATGACGATGCGGACCTGCGGGCGGGTGGTGCCGTTCGGCGTTGCCGAAACGCTGGCGGGAAGGATCATGTTCATAGCGACGCTCACACCAAATGTTCGTCAGAGATAGCCGGCGACGCGCAGCCGCTCGAAAGCGTCTTCGGTCTCGTGATCCAGCGCGCGGCCGGCGCGCTCCGGCACCTTGGTGCCGTCGAGTTCGGTCAGGATCTCATCGATGCTGGAGGCGGTGGAGGCGACCGGGAAGGTGATGTCGGCATCGCCGAGCGAACGATAACGCTTGCCATCCTTCGAAAGATACAGCGGGATGATCGGAATATTCTCGCGCTTGGTGTAGGCCCAGATGTCTGCCTCGGTCCAATGCAGGATCGGATGGATGCGCAAGTGCGCGCCCGGCGGCACTGACGCGTTGAACTGATCCCAGAATTCAGGCGGCTGATCGCGCACGTCCCAGCCGCCTTCGAGGCCGCGCGGCGAGAATACGCGCTCCTTGGCACGCGTGGCTTCCTCGTCGCGGCGAATGCCGGCGATCAATCCGTCGAAGCCGTATTTGTTAAGCGCCCACTTGAGTCCCTCGGTCTTGCGCGCAGCCGAGCGTGCGGCCGGCGGCAAGGTCGGATCGACGGCGTCGATCGGTGGGCAGGGCTCGACCTTGAGATCGAGCTCCCATTCCTTTCCGTAGTGATCGCGAAACGCGTACATCTCGGGAAATTTTTTGCCGGTGTCGACGTGCAACGCCGGAAACGGCACGCGGCCGAAGAAGGCCTTGCGCGCCAGCCAGATCATCACGTTGGAGTCCTTGCCCAGCGACCACAGCAGCGCGAGCTTTTTCAGCCGTGCGAACGCCTCGCGCAGAATGTAGATGCTCTGCGCCTCGAGTTCGTCGAGATGGTCCATCGAGGGCGGCGGCAGGGGGTGGCCGTTAAAAATGTTCGGCACAGATGATGCTTGGTGCAGGGCTGCGGGCCGTGATCTCTGTCCGCTGGATTCATGATCGAGAAGATGCATCTCTGGGCCTTGGACTTGAGAGTGGAAAAATTCTAGAGTTGCGCTGCAATAGAGAAGAAATAATTTTCTCTTTGCGGCTCTTGATCGAGAGATAAATAGAAAATAATTTCCGTCAACCCCTTTGTTGGGGAAAGCGAGTGTCTGATGCGCTATCTGCCTGTGTTCTTGGATCTGCAAAGCGGCAAGGTGCTGCTCGTTGGAGCGGGTGAACTCGCACGCGCGAAACTGCGGCTGCTGGCGGCGGCCGGCGCACAGGTCCGCTGGTATGCGACCGACGGCGACCATGACCTCGCAGGCCTTGCCTCTGTCGACGCGGCACGGATCGAGCTTGCCGAGGGCGATCCGCTGTCGGCCGATCTCTCCGGCATCATCGCAATCCTCTGCGCCGGCGCAGGCGATATCGGCGTTGCGATGTCGGGGCGCGCGAAGGCGGTCGGGCTGCCCGTCAATGTGATGGACGACCTCGCCCATTCCACTTTCATCTTTCCTGCGATCGTCGATCGCGGCGACGTCGTCGTTGCCGTGGGCACCGGCGGCACATCGCCGGTGGTTGCGCGCCGCATCCGCGAACGCATCGAAGCGGTGCTGCCTGCGCGCATCGGTGATCTCGCCACGTTCATCGGCAGCTTTCGCAAAGCTATCCATGCGCGCATTCCCGAGTTCGCGTTGCGCCGCCGTTTCTGGGAGCGTGTGATCGACGGACCGATCGGTGCGCTGGTGCTGGCCGGGCGCAAGGGTGAAGCAGAAAAGGCGCTGAACGAAATCACAGATCCTTCCGCCTTCGCCGGCGCGAGCAAGGACGGCAAGGCCGAGGGCAGGGTGACGCTGGTCGGTGCCGGCCCGGGCGATCCGGATCTGCTCACCATCAAGGCGCTGCGCGCGTTGCAGGATGCCGACATCGTCTTCTATGACGAACTGGTCTCGCCGGAAATTCTCGATCGCGCGCGCCGTGACGCCTCGCGCGTGCCGGTCGGCCGCCGCGTCGGCAAGCCCGGCATTGGCCAGGATGCGATAAACAGATTGCTGATCGAGGCCGCGAAGGCCGGACAGCGCGCGGTGCGGCTGAAGGGCGGCGATCCCTTCATCTTCGGCCGCGGCGGCGAGGAGATCGAAGTGCTGCGCGCCGCCGGCGTCGCCTATTCGGTGGTGCCCGGCATTACCGCAGGCCTTGGCGCTGCCGCGCAGTTCGAGGCGCCGCTGACCTTCAGGCACGAAGCGCTGCGCATCACTTTCCTGACCGCGCACAAGGCGAAGGATGCCGAGGCCGTCGACTGGTCGGTGCTGACCGACAGGAAAATGACCATCGTGATCTACATGGGCATGACCGCTGCGCCGTCGGTCCGCGCCGGCCTGCTGGCCGCGGGCCGCCTGCCGCAAACGCCGGTTGGCGTGTTCGCACGCGTGACGCGGCCGGATGCAAAGGCTGTGGTCGGGACGCTGCAAAATCTTCCTGCGCTTGTCGAAAAAATCGATGGCGGTCCCGCCATCCTCATCATCGGCGACGTCGTCGCGCACTCCGCGCCGTGGCGTCAGTCGAACCTTAATCAAGTCATCTCCAAAGTGCTGGATGCTGCCGAATGACCTCTCCGCTCGAACAAAAGAAAATCAGAATCGCAGGGCCTTCGGTGGTGACTGCCAACCGTACCTGGGACGGCGTCGTGGTCTACCGGACCGCTCAACAGGGCTGGTCGACCGTCCTGTCCGATGCGGCGATCGTGAGCACTTCCGATGACGCGCGTGCGTTGCTCGCCGAAAGCGTGGCCGATGACGTCGGCGCGGTTGGTGCCTATATCGCGCCGGTCGAGCTCAACGGCGGCGTGATCAAGCCCGGCAATCTGCGCGAACACATCCGGTCGAAGGGCGTCACCATCGACCTTCTCCCGGCCTGAAGGCTAATCCATCATGTACGCATATGACGAACTCGACCGCACGCTCATCAACGAGCGTGTTTCGGAATTCCGCGATCAGGTGAAGCGCCGCCTTTCCGGCGAGCTGACTGAGGACGAATTCAAGATACTGCGTCTGCAGAACGGCGTGTACCTGCAACTGCACGCCTACATGTTCCGCGTCGCGATCCCCTATGGCACGCTGTCGTCGAAGCAGTTGCGCCGGCTCGCGCATATCGCCCGCCGCTACGACCGTGGCTATGGCCATTTCACCACGCGACAGAACATCCAGTTCAACTGGATCAAGCTGGCCGAGCTGCCCGATGCGCTGGCCGAACTCGCCGAGGTCGGTATCCACGCGATGCAGACCTCCGGCAACAACATGCGCAACGTTACCTCGGACCAATGGGCCGGCGTCGCCCCCGGCGAGGTCGAGGATCCGCGGATCTGGTCGGAGATCCTGCGCCAGCACACCACGCTGCATCCGGAATTCTCGTTCCTGCCGCGCAAGTTCAAGATCGCGATCACCGCATCCGAGCACGACCGCGCCGCGATCAAGATTCACGATATCGGCTTGCGCCTGCACAAGAATGCGGACGGCGAGACCGGTTTCGAGGTGCTGGTCGGCGGCGGTCTTGGCCGCACGCCGTTCATCGCCAAGACCATCAAGCCGTTCGTCCACGGCCGCGACATCCTGAGCTATGTCGAGGCGATCTTGCGCGTCTACAACCAGTACGGCCGCCGCGACAACATCTACAAGGCCCGCATCAAGATCCTGGTGCATGAGCTCGGCATCGAGAAGTTCGCGCGCGAGGTCGATGAGGAATGGAGGCAGATGGGCCACAGCGCACTGACGCTCGATCATTCCGCCATCGAGGAAGTGCGTTCGCGCTTCTCCTATCCGCCGTACGAAAAGCTGCCGCATATGCCGGACGAGCTGAAAGAGGCCGCGCATGATCCGTTGTTCGAGCGCTGGCGCAAGAACTCGGTCGCGCCGCACAAGGTGCAGGGCTATTCGATCGTGACGCTGTCGCTGAAGCCGGTGGGCGGCCCGCCCGGCGATGCCAGCGCCGACCAGATGGATGCCCTGGCCGATCTCGCCGACAGATATTCATTCGGCGAAATCCGCGTCGGCCACGAGCAGAACCTGGCGCTGCCCCATGTCGCCAAGCGCGACCTGCCGCAGCTCTGGAAGGCGCTCGACCGCCTTGGGCTTGCGACGCCCAATGTCAACCTGGTCACCGATATCATCGCCTGCCCGGGCCTGGATTATTGCTCGCTGGCCAATGCGCGCTCGATTCCGATCGCGCAGGAATTGACCCGGCGTTTCGCCAATCACGACACGGCCGACATGATCGGCCGGCTGCACATCAACATCTCCGGCTGCATCAACGCGTGTGGCCATCACCATGTTGGCCATATCGGCATTCTCGGCGTCGAGAAGAACGGCGAAGAATTCTACCAGATCACGATCGGCGGCCGCGCCGACGAAAACGCGCAGATGGGCGTGCTGATCGGTCCGGCCGTTCCCTACGCCGAAGTTGCCGACGTGATCGAAGATATCGTCGAAGCCTATCTCGCGCTGCGCGACCGTCCCGAGGAATTGTTCGTCGACACGGTGAAGCGCCTGGGCGTCGAGCCTTTCAAGGAGAGGGTCTATGCCACTCGTTAAGAACGGAAGAATCACCACCGACCTGTTTGTCCATGTTGCCGACGGCGCCGAATTGCCGGGCGACGGAGCAGTGTTCATTCCGGCGGCGCGGTTCCTGGAAGATCCGGAGCCGATTCTCAAGCGCGCCGGCAAGACCGGCGTGATCTGGCCGAACAATCGCGCCGTCGACGATCTCGTTCCCTATCTCGGTCGCCTGGCCGCGGTCGCATTGGTGTTTCCGACCTTCCGTGATGGTCGCGCCTATAGCCAGGCGCGTCTGCTGCGCGAGCGGCATGGTTATGATGGCGAGCTGCGCGCCACCGGCCAGGTGCTGCGCGACCAGTTCGTGTTCATGTCACGCGCCGGCTTCGACGCGTTCGAGGTGAAGAAGGATGCCGATGCCGATGCCTTCGCCGAGACCATGAAGCGCTATTCCGTGTTCTACCAGCCGACCGGCGACGGCCGCGTCACCGCGCTCAATCGGCGGATGCAGTTGCGTCATTCAGAGAGTGCTGGCCAGTGACCGCGATCCCACAGCACGCGCTCGCCGCCGAAACGGCGATCCTTCCTTTGGCGCAGACGCTCGACCACGCCCTGCGTGACGCTTCGCCGGCGCATGTCATTGAGACTGCGCTGAAGACCGTCGGCCGCGAACAGCTAGCGCTGGTGTCGTCATTCGGCACCGAATCGGCGGCGCTGCTCAAGGTGATGGCGGACGTCGATCCTGCGATCCCGGTGATCTTCCTCGATACCGGATGGCTGTTCGACGAGACCCTTGCCTATCGCGACACGCTGATCGGCGTGCTCGGCCTTCGCGACGTCCGCTCGATCAAGCCATCGGAGGAGGCGCTTTCACGCCAGGATCCCGACCGCGAATTGTGGTTTTCCGATCCCGACGCCTGCTGCCGCATCCGTAAAGTCGAACCGCTGGCACGGGCGCTCAAGCCGTTCTCGGCCTGGATCAACGGACGCAAGCGCTTTCAGGGCGGCGCGCGTGCCGAGCTTGCCGTCGTCGAAGAGGATGGCGAGAGGCTGAAATTCAATCCGTTCGCGAACGTCTCGCGCGAAGAGATCGAGGCAATCTACAAGCTTGCCAAATTGCCGCCACATCCGCTGGTCGCCTCGGGCTATTTGTCGGTTGGGTGCATGCCGTGTTCGAGCCGCACCGCGCCGGACGAGGATGCCCGGGCCGGCCGCTGGCGCGGCAGGTCCAAGACCGAATGCGGCATTCACACCACGAAAACGTCGTAGGGTGCGGGCTTGATAGGACAATGAAGCTGCGGAACCGAAAACTATGAAACGCGGTTTCATTGACTAAGCGACCTTTCGTCGCGACTTATGCGCTTCCGCTTTGATGATATGCTGCATCAAGCCGAATGGAGATCAACGATGATCCGTCGCATTCTGCCGCTCGTTGCTGGGTTGCTCTGGGCGAGTTCGGCTTTCGCTGCCGACTACACCTTGCTCAACGTATCCTACGATCCCACGCGCGAGCTCTACGCCGATTTCAACAAGGCGTTCGCCGCGGCCTTCCAGAAAGAGACCGGCAAGACCGTCGAGATCAAGCAGTCGCATGGCGGCTCTGGATCGCAGGCGCGCGGCGTGATTGACGGCCTGCAGGCGGATGTCGTGACGCTGGCGCTGGCTTATGACATCGATGCCATCGCCGCCAAAGGTCTGGTGGCAGCCGACTGGCAGAAGCGACTGTCGCTCAATGCATCGCCCTATACATCGACCATTGTGTTTCTGGTGCGTAAGGGCAATCCCAAGGCCATCAAGGACTGGGACGATCTGATCAAGCCCGGCGTGCAGGTGATCACGCCGAACCCCAAGACCTCCGGCGGCGCGCGCTGGAATTACCTTGCGGCGTGGGGATTTGCCGAAAAGACATTCGGCTCGGCCGACAAAGCGAAGAAGTTCGTGGCCGACCTCTTCAAGAACGTTCCGGTGCTCGACACCGGCGCACGCGGCTCGACGGTAACGTTCGTCGAGCGCGGCGTTGGCGATGTACTGCTGGCGTGGGAGAATGAGGCATTCCTGGCGCAGCGCGAGTTCGGCAAGGACAAGTTCGAGATCGTGGCGCCACCATTGTCAATTCTCGCCGAGCCGCCGGTAGCGGTCGTCGACAAGGTTGCCGATAAAAAGGGCACCCGCGCGGTCGCCGAGGCCTATCTGAAGTATTGGTATACCAAGGAAGGTCAGGAAATTGCCGCGCGCAATTCCTACCGTCCGCGGGATTCGGAGATTGCGAAGGAGTACGAAAAATCGTTCGCCAAGGTCGAACTTTTCACCATCGACGACGTTTTCGGTGGTTGGACCAGGGCGCAGAAAGATCACTTCGGCGAAGGCGGCATTTTCGACCAGATTTACAAGAATTGATCTGGCCAACGGCCAGCCGTAGCGGAAGGGGGATTTGTGAGCACAGCGGTCGCACGGCGCACGAGCTTGCCCGGGTTCGGTCTGACCATGGGCCTGACGCTGACGTGGCTTTCCGTCATTATCCTGATCCCGCTCGCCGGCCTGTTTCTCAAGACGCTCGAGCTTTCGCCCGGACAGTTCTGGGAAATTCTCACGAGCCGCCGCACCTTGAATGCGCTGAAGATTTCGTTCGGCCTTTCGTTTGCCGCGGCCTGCGTCAATCTGGTGATGGGCACGATCATCGTGTGGGCGCTGGTGCGTTATCGCTTTCCGGGCCGGCGGCTGTTTGACGCGATCGTCGACATTCCCTTTGCGCTGCCGACGGCTGTCGCGGGCGTCGCGCTGACGCAATTGTTTGCCCAGAAGGGCTGGCTTGGTGCGCCGCTCGCCGAGCTCGGCATCAAGGTGGCGTTCACGCCGATCGGAATTTTCCTGGCGATGGTCTTCATCGGGATCCCGTTCGTAGTGCGGACGGTGCAACCGGTATTGATTGATCTCGATCCGGAAATCGAGGAGGCGGCCGCGAGCCTCGGCGCCAACCGCTGGCACACGGTGTTTCGGGTGATCCTGCCGAGCCTGATCCCGGCGCTATTGACCGGCTTTGCGCTGGCATTCGCGCGCGCGGTCGGTGAGTACGGCTCGGTGATCTTCATCGCCGGCAACCTGCCGAACGTCTCGGAGATCGCGCCGCTTCTGATCGTGATCCGCCTCTCGGAATTTCGCTACGCCGATGCGACGGCTATTGCCGTTGTCATGCTGCTGGCCGCATTCGTGATCATCTTCGCCGTCAATCGTCTGCAACGCTGGGCGCAAACCCGCATTCCCGCGCATTGAGGGCCCGGTCGATGTCGACGCAAACGAGCTTTGTTACTCCGGCAACGCCGCTAAGGACCTACGCGTCAACGGCGGACCTCGCAATCTCCTCGCCGTCCGCCCGCAGGGCGAGCGACCGGGCACGGGCGGTTGCGGTCTCCAAGGATCTCCGCAGCGAGCCCGGGCCGATCCGGTTCATCATCATTGCGCTTGCGATTTCCTTCCTCACCATCTTTGTCGTGCTGCCACTGGTCGTGGTGTTCGCTTCGGCCTTTTCGAAAGGCATCAGCGCCTATTTCGCCGCGCTGGCCGAGCCTGAGGCGCTGTCGGCGATCAGGCTCACTTTGCTGGTGGCGGCGATCTCGGTCGGCCTCAATCTGCTGTTCGGGGTGATCGCGGCCTGGGCAATCGCGAAATTCGACTTCCGCGGCAAGACCTTCCTGATCACGCTGATCGACCTGCCGTTCTCGGTGAGCCCTGTCATCTCGGGCCTCGTCTTCGTGCTCCTGTTTGGCGCCCAGGGCTATTGGGGCACATGGCTGCAGGCCCATAACATCCACATCCTGTTCGCGCTGCCGGGCATTGCGCTCGCAACCATCTTCGTGACGTTTCCGTTCGTCGCCCGTTCGCTGATTCCCTTGATGCAGGAGCAGGGCACGCAGGAGGAGGAGGCGGCAATCTCGCTGGGCGCGTCAGGCCTGCAGACCTTTTTCCGTGTTACGCTGCCCAATATCAAATGGGGCCTGTTGTATGGCGTACTGCTGTGCAACGCGCGCGCCATGGGCGAGTTCGGCGCGGTGTCGGTGGTGTCGGGCCATATCCGCGGCGAAACCAACACCATGCCGCTATTGGTCGAGATCCTGTATAATGAATATCAATTCGTGGCGTCGTTTGCGATTGCCTCGCTGCTGGCGATGCTGGCCCTGATCACGCTGGTCGTGAAGACCGTTCTCGAACAGCGACTAGACGAAGGACAAATGCCAAGGGACGAGTCCAAGTGACCATTGAAGTCAAAAACATCGTCAAGAAATTCGGCGCGTTCGCAGCCCTCGACAATGTCGATCTGAAGGTCGGCAAGGGTGAATTGCTGGCGTTGCTCGGCCCGTCGGGTTCGGGCAAGACGACGCTGCTGCGGATCATTGCCGGGCTCGACTGGCCCGACGCCGGCGAGGTGCGGATCGACGGCGAGGATGCGCTGGGACACGGCGCGAGCGAACGCCATGTCGGCTTCGTGTTCCAGCACTATGCGCTATTCCGCCACATGACGGTATTCGAGAATGTCGCCTTCGGCCTGCGCGTGCAGCCGCGCGCGGTCCGCAAGGACGAGGCCACGATCCGTGCCCGGGTCAAGGAATTGCTCGATCTCGTGCAACTGGACTGGCTGGCGAATCGCTATCCCAGCCAGTTGTCCGGCGGCCAGCGGCAGCGCATTGCGCTGGCGCGGGCGCTTGCGATCGAGCCGCGCATCCTCCTGTTAGACGAGCCCTTCGGCGCGCTGGACGCCAAGGTGCGAAAAGAGCTGCGGCAATGGCTGCGCTCGCTGCATTCCGAAATCCACGTCACGTCGATCTTCGTCACCCATGACCAGGAGGAGGCGCTGGAAGTTGCCAACCAGGTCGTGGTGATGGACAAGGGCCGTATCGAGCAGATCGGCACGCCCGGCGATGTCTATGACAATCCGGCGACCGCTTTCGTCCACGGCTTTATCGGTGAATCCATCGTACTGCCGGTGGAGGTTGCCGGCGGCTCAGTGCGACTCGGCGATCGGCCGCTTAATATCGCCGCCGATGGCGCGGCCTCCGGCGCCTCCAAACTGTTCGTCCGCCGCCACGACATGCAAATCGGCCCCGCAGGAACCGGCTCGCTGGAGGGCGCGGTACGCCATGTCCGCTCCTTCGGCCCGATCCAGCGGGCGGAGGTCGCGCTCTCGGGCGGCGAGGGCAAAATGGTGATCGAGATCGACGCCCCCCGGGACCGGGAGCTCCAGGCCGGGGAGATAATCAGCCTGCAACCCCGCCGCTACCGGATTTTCGCCGCTCAGGATTGATGTCCCTGTCATTCTGGGGCGCAAGGGCGCCCCATGGTTCGATGCTGCGCATCGCCCCGGAATGACGGTCAAATTAAGCCCCCCGTTCACCATTCAGCCACGGTTGGTATGCAACAACGGCCGTCCAACCTTGGGGGATTTCTTCCTGTGAAACGGGCGACCATCGCCATTATCGGGCTTATGCTGCTTGCCGGCTGCGCGGCAGACGTCAAAATCCCGGACCAGCCGGCCATGTATGTCGACATGGCCCAACCCGGCGCCACACTCGATCCGGCCGCCGCGGCGACCATGATCTCGCAATACCGCCAGAACAACGGCCTGGGCGCCGTCATGATCGACGCCGAGCTGATCAGGCTTGCCGAGCAGCAGTCGCAGGCGATGGCGGCCCGCAACAAGATGGACCACAATGTGAAGGGTCCGCTGGAGAAGCGCCTGGGGGCCTCCGGCTATCCGGCAACGGTCGCAGTGGAGAATATCTCGGCCGGATACCATACGCTGGCGGAGGCCTTCTCAGGCTGGCGCGACTCGCCGCCGCACAAGGCGAATATGCTCAAGAACGGTGTCACAAAATTGGGCATCGCGGCGACATATGCCCCAAACACCAAATACAAGGTGTTCTGGACACTCATTCTTGCATCAACCTGAAACAGCTCCGGATACGGGCTTTAGCGCCTCGCGCGGCGATAAACTCGGCGTGATCTTTGCTTCCGATCTCGTCAATTGACGCCGTCGCGAACTGCCGCCACGGTGCCGGCCTCACTGCCCTCGGATTGACAGCCCCCAATGGATCATTCCACCACATTGCCAGCCACCACGCCCGCCAAGGCGCAGCGCGTGCTGGTCCTGCAAGGCGGCGGCGCGCTCGGCTCCTACCAGGCGGGCGCTTTTCAGGCGCTGTGCCGCTCGGGTTTCGAGCCGGAATGGATTGCAGGCATTTCGATCGGCGCCGTCAATGCCGCGATCATCGCCGGCAACGGCCCTGAAACGCGTGTCGATCGCCTCAAGGAATTCTGGGAGATGGTGTCGTCTCCGGTGCCGTGGAATCCGATCTCAAGCGGCGATCGCGCGCGCTCGCTGTTCAACGAGACCAGCGCGGCGCTGATCGCGACGTTCGGCGTGCCCGGCTTCTTCACGCCGCGCATTCCGCCGGCACCGTTGTGGCCGCCCGGCAGCCCGCAATCGCGGAGCTATTACGACACCGCACCGCTGAGGAAGACGCTGGAGCGGCTGGTCGACTTCGATCGCATCAACGACCTGAAGACGCGGCTCAGCGTCGGCGCGGTCGGCGTGACCTCGGGCAATCTGAAGTATTTCGACAATTTCGAGTTCAGGAGACGCGGCAAGAAGATCGGGCCGGAGCACATCATGGCCTCCGGCGCGCTGCCGCCGGGTTTTCCTTCCATCGAGGTCGAGGGTGAGCATTATTGGGACGGCGGCATCGCCTCCAACACGCCGCTCGATTACGTGCTGGGCGAGGAAAACAACCGCGATCTCCTGATCTTCCAGGTCGACCTGTTCAGCGCGCGCGGCGAATTGCCGACGTCGCTGCTCGAGGCCGCGGAGCGGGAAAAAGACATCCGCTATTCCAGCCGTACCCGCATGACGACCGACAAGAACAAGCAGTTGCACAACGCGCGGAAGGCATTGCGCGAGTTGCTTGGAAAGCTGCCCGATCACCTCAAGAACGATCCCTCGGTGGAAGTGCTTTGCAACGCGGCCAGGGAAAACACCGTTACCGTCGTGCATCTGATCTACAAGAGCAAGAACTACGAGACATCATCCAAGGATTACGACTTTTCGCATGTCGCCATGGTGGAGCACTGGAACGCGGGGGTCCGCGACGTTCACCTGTCGATGCGTCACAAGGATGTGCTGGAGCGTCCGCAGCCTGGCGAGACCATGATGGCCTACGATATGACCGGGGATGTTTCAAAACCCCCCGCAGGCAAGCAGGAGTGAATGGAATGGGTACCTTAAAAGGCAAGACCGCTGTTGTGACCGGCTCGACCAGCGGCATCGGATTGGCCTATGCGCGCGCCTTTGCCGCCGCCGGCGCCAATGTCGTTCTCAACGGCATGGGCGTGCCGGCCGATATCGAGCGCGAGCGTTCCGGCATCGAGACCGACTTCAAGGTTCGCGCCGTGCATTCGCCCGCCGACATGACGAAACCCGCCGAAATCGCCGAAATGATCGCACTCGGCGAGAAGACGTTTGGTTCGGTCGATATTCTTGTCAACAATGCCGGCATCCAGTTCGTGTCTCCGATCGAGGATTTTCCGCCGGAGAAGTGGGAAGCCATCATCGCCATCAACCTGTCGTCGGCGTTCTACGGCATCCGCGCCGCGGTGCCCGGCATGAAGAAGCGCGGTTGGGGCCGCATCATCAACACGGCTTCCGCGCATTCGCTGGTCGCTTCGCCGTTCAAGGCGGCCTACGTCTCGGCCAAGCACGGCATTGCCGGCCTCACCAAGACGGTGGCGCTGGAGCTTGCGACCTTCAAGATCACCTGCAACTGCATTAGTCCCGGTTACGTCTGGACGCCTTTGGTGGAGAAGCAAATTCCCGACACGATGAAGGCGCGCAACCTGACCAAGGAGCAGGTCATCAATGACGTGCTGCTGCAGGCGCAACCGACCAAGGAATTCGTCACCTCGGAACAGGTCGCGGCGCTGGCGCTGTTCCTGTGCAGCGACGATGCCGCCCAGATCACCGGCGCCAATCTGTCGATCGACGGCGGTTGGACCGCGGCATAGCAACTGCGAACAGCACCGGAAGCGCTAGTGGGCGACGCTTCCGGTGACCGCTGCGACACTCGCTTGCGAAAAGTGCAGCTCATTGAAGCCGAGCTTGCCGGCGACCACAATCAGAACTGAGGCCAGCACCAGCCTCAGCACCGTCTCCGGCACGCGAACCGCGCAGTAGCTGCCGATCACGATGCCGGGCAAGGATCCGATCAACAACACGCCCATCAGCGGCCAATCCACCGAACCCAGCGCCCAGTGGCCGATGCCGGCGACTAGCGTCAGCGGTACGGCGTGCGCGATGTCGGAGCCGACGATATTCGCCATCGGCAGGCGCGGATAGAGCAGCAGGAGCGCGGTGACGCCAACCGCGCCGGCGCCCACGGAGGAAATCGAGACCAGCACACCGAGCGCCACACCGACGACCACGGTCGCGCGGCCGGTCGTCGCAGCATCGAACCCTTCCATGCGCCGGCGGTATCGTTCCATGATCGCTCGGCGGAAGATCAACGAAGTCGAAGTGAGGATGAGCGCAAAGCACAGCACCAGATTGACCAGGCTGCGCGCGGCATCTCCCTTGAGCTCGAGTTGCCACAGCACGAGCAAGGTAACGACGCTCGCGGGGATGCTGCCGCTGGCAAGGCGTATCACCGCCGGCCAGTGAATGCTGCGTGCAAAGCCATGCACCAGGCTGCCGCCCGTCTTGGTCGCCGCGGCGTAAAGAAGGTCAGTACCGACGGCGGTCGTGGGGTGGATACCGAATAGCAGGATCAGCAACGGCGTCATCAGCGACCCGCCACCGACGCCCGTCATCCCCACCAGTAGGCCGACGCCAAATCCCGAAGCAACGTAAAGTGGATCGATCATCCCGGAATCAAATCGTAGTTTAGCACTGTATTATATAACAGGCCGGCACCCGACGTCCCGTCTCGGCTGCGACCGGGACGAAATAAGAATGTTTCATGCGTGCAGGAGAACTGGACGGACATATTCCCCTACGACGTCAGCGATCAGTGGTGGCGACCTCTTGTCCCCTCTTCAAATGAGGCGGCAGCGTGGCATGTTGAAACCGAGAGGAGCATGGGGGCTTGGAACTATTCGCCTTAAGCTGCTCGATGAAGCAAGTCAGCCTTTACCGAACGCCAGCACGTGGAGGCCGAGCCGCCGGCGCACGATCCAGAACAGCAGTACCGTCTCGAACGCCAGCGAGATCGAGGTCGCGGCCGCCGCACCGTGACCGCCGAAGGGCGGCACCAGGATTACGCAGAGCACGACGTTCATGACGAAGGCAAGCGCGTAGGCCAGCGCGCAGATATGCTGGTGGCCGAGCATGTTGAGCAACCGTTCGACCGGGCCGATCGCGGAACGCACCAACAGTCCGGCAGCGGCTATGAACATGATGTCATAGCCAACCACGAACTGCGGTCCGAACAGCCGCAACAGCGGTTTGCCGAGCGCGAGCAGCAGAATGGTCGCGGCCAGCGATGGCCAGAATGTCCACTGGATCGCATGCGCCACATAGGCCGACAGCCGCGGCTTGTCACCCTGGGCATGAAACTCGGCAAAGCGATGCGCCGTCGTCGCCGCCATCGCGTAGTGAATGAAGGACACCAGCGCCAGCGTCTTCACGACGGCGAAATAGATGCCGACCTCTTCTGAAGAGCGGAACTGCTGCAGCACCAGCACGTCCGTGTAGGACAGCAGCAAATAGAAGCCCTCGACCATCAAGATCGGCAGCGAGACGGCGAGCCAGCCACGGAAATCATAGGCCGTGGGACCGGGCTCGACATGGCTGCCGAGTTTGCGGTTGAGCACGATCATTTGGCCGATCATCGCGATCCACACCGCCGCGGCGCTGGCCCACATCGCGGCGGTGGCGCCGAGATTGAAGCCGAGCGCAAAGGCGCCGGCGGTAAAGCCGATGATCAGCGACTGCCGCACGATGAATTGCGGCATCAGGCCGAGCCGCATCCAGTCATGCGAACGGGCGATGCCGTCCTGGGTGTTGGCGACGACAAACGCCGGCAGCGTCAGGCAGCCGATATAGAGCGGAGTGATCGCATTGGCGTCCATCCACGGCGACAATCCCTTCACTGTGCCGACCAGCAGCAGCGAGACGATGGAGGAGACGGCGAACGTGATCCAGCGGCTGCCGGAAAGGAAGCCGCGCAGCAGGGCATGCTCGCCGCGGGTTCGATACTCCGGAATGATCTTCTGCGCGGATGCCGAAATACCGAAATCCATCATGCTGCCGAGCAGCAGCACCCAGGTCCAGACATAGACATAGACGCCGTAATCCGACCCGCCCATCCAGCGCGCCAGCAGGATCTGCGATAAATAGGCGAGCGCGGCACTGAGCACGCGGATGATGAAGATCGTGCCGGCGAGCCGTCGCGTAACGGAGGCTTCATGCGATCCGCCCAGCAGCGCGCGCAGCCGCGCGATCGCGCCGGCAGGCGAAGCGGTTGCGGATTGCGTATCCATCACGGCCACGAGGGTACATCCCCGAACTACGCCGCGAGGCTGCGGCGATGGTCGGATGTATCAACCATTCGTTAAGATTCGGTTGGGTGGACCCCTGTCCGGCGTCGCTTACGGGGTCATATGTGATCCGCAGGAACAAAGTCGCCGAGCCGTCGTTTGATGCCGCGGAGCCATCGCCCGCCGTTCAGAACGGCGCATGTCGCGGATAGCCAAAGGTCTGAAGGACCCGCCGTTATTCATTACAGGCGCTCGCGCGGATAGCCAAAGGCGATGGCTGCCCCTCACCCCGAAATAGCCCGCGTGTCCGGGCCGCGAGATGGATGATCCGAACGATTTGGTACTGGCCATGTTAGGATTGGCGATAGCTGCCATCATGCTGGTGGCCGGCGCGCTCTATCTCATCATGACGCCAGATCCCGTACCGAGCCGCCCGGCGCCGCCAGCCGCACAGATATCCCCGGTTTCGTGATTTGTCGCTTTCGCGTCGATCTAGGCCCGGGGTTGGCGGGAACTTTTTTGGTTTGTCGCAATTTTGAGCCTTGGCTGCATTGTGCGGCCGGGGAGGAAAAATATGAAACTGCTTGTCACCGCTGTAGCGATCACCACCGCGCTGGCCGTTTGCCCGGCTTTTGCCCAGAAGAAGACGTCCTGCACGAGCGAAAACATGGCCAAGCTCGTCACGTCCAGCAACGCCATGCCTGATAGTCCTCGCAAAATGGCGATGATGAAAGAGATGGGCGCGGCAAATGCCGCAATGGCGAAGGGCGATATGCGGGCGGCTTGCAAGAGCTATATGCGCGCCCAGCAAATGAGCGGTCAGAACAGTTAGTTAAGTATACAACATTGCTGAAGAGGAGAGCCGCCAAGCGTCGGCACTCCTCGCACTTCGCTGCAGCGGGACGGAAGGACGTCGCGCCATCGCGGCGAGATTGCGCATCTTCGCAGGGACGGCAGGTCGCATCAGTCCAAATTGACGTTGAACTCATAGGCTCGGTCACCGCCGACCAGCGTCAGCTTGAGCGCGGCGCCTTCGGCTTTGGCGCCGGGCGGCAGGCCGTCGAGTTCGAATGAAAAGCGCTTGACGCCGGGGGGGCCTTGCTTGACGAGGGTCGGGACCGGCAGTGCCCAGTCGGGCGTCGGGCCCTCGACGAACAGGCTGACCTCCTTGGCCTCGGGCGCGGCCACGTCGACCAGCACGCTGCTCTTTCCTTCGCGCTTGATGTCGCGGATGGTCAGCGGATTGGGGTCGCCGATATTGGCGGGCTTCGGCACCGCATTGAGCGCTTCGGACAGCGTGCCGTCCTCGGTGCTTGCCACGCTGGCAAAGGCGAGCTCAGCATGGGCTTCGACGGGGATGCAGATCTTCTCGCAAACCGCGTAGCTGATATTGGCCCGCAGCGTCACCGGCTTGTCGGCGTTCTTGGCCACGATCCGCAACGGCAGCACGACCTGCTGCTTGTAACCCAGCGCGGTGCCGCCGGCGCCGTCGTCGAATTTGCTTGGCGCCGGCCACAGCACGGTCACAGCGTCGACGTTGTCCGATTTGGAGAAGTCAAAGCGGGGCGGAACGCCGGAATCGCCGGGCGTCCGCCAATAGGTCTTCCATCCTGGCTGCAACTGGATGGCGATGCCGCCGAGCAGCACCGCGCCGCTCCGCGATCCCGCCAGCAGCCGGAGCGCGGAATGCACGTCGCGTTGCCACGGCGAAGCATCCTCGGCGCGAACCTCCGACGTCGCACACGCGACGCATAGTGCGGCGACGCCGAGCACGGCGCGCAGGGGAACCATCAGGGCCATGGCACGTCTTTACAGGCAAGTTTCGGTGCAAACCATTGAATTGCGTGTGATCGGCGGGGCGAGTGCCGCCCGAAGTTTAATTGACAGAAACCGTACCCGATATCAGGATATGAGACTAGCAAGAGAGGCACTTGCGGATGAGCTCTGAAGGCAAGACACCAAAGCCCGTTCGCCGCAAAGCTGCCGGCCTTGGCGACAATTCGTCCGGCGAAGGATACCTGGACGGCCGGCTGCTGATCGCCATGCCGGTGATGGGCGATCCTCGTTTCGAGCGCTCCGTCATCTACATGTGCGCCCATTCGTCGGAAGGGGCGATGGGCATCATCGTCAACCGTCCGGCCGGCAGCATCGATTTTCCCGGCCTGCTGGTCCAGCTCGACATCATCCAGAAAGCCGACCAGATCAAGTTGCCGGAAAACGCCGAGACCATGCAGGTCTTGAAGGGTGGCCCGGTCGATACCGGCCGCGGCTTCGTGCTGCATTCGAGCGATTTCTTCATCAAGGACGCGACGCTGAATATCGACGACGGCATCTGCCTGACGGCGACGGTGGACATTCTCAAGGCGATAGCCCAGGGCACCGGACCCAAACACGCGATCCTGGCACTGGGCTATGCCGGCTGGGCGCCGGGCCAGCTCGAGAACGAGATCCAGCACAATGGCTGGCTGCATTGCGACGCCGATCCGGATTTGATTTTCGGCGATGATGTCGAGGAAAAGTACCAGCGCGCGCTGCGCAAGATCGGCATCGATCCCGGCATGCTGTCGAACGAGGCCGGGCACGCCTGACTTCGTCATTGCCGGGCTCGACCCGGCGATCCATCCAAAGAGATGCTTTTTGCGCGGTAATGGATGCGCGGGTCAAGCCCGCGCATGACGGGTGGGTGCGTGCTAGGCGTTACTCCGCCGCCTGTTGGGCTACCGTCGGCTCGGTGCCGGCAATGGTTGCGCGGCGCATGTCGCGGGGCTGCGACTGGTCGTAGCGGCGCACGCGGTGCATGGTCTGGCGATTGTCCCACATCACGAGGTCATGCACGGCCCATTTATGGATGTAGACGAATTCCGGCTTTGTCGCGTGCTCAGTGAGATCGCGCAGCAACAGCCGCGCCTCGGGCATGCTCATGCCTTTGATGGCGCCCGCATGCGACGACAGATACAGCGACTTGCGGCCGTGCACCGGATGGGTCCGCACCAGCCGCTGCAACACCGGCTTGAACATCTCTTTCTCTTCATCGGTATAGTCAAGGAAGCCGAGCGAGCCGCGCGAATACATCAGCGAATGCTCGCAGATCAGGTCTTCGATCTCGGCCTTGGTCTCATCGTCGAGCGCGTCATAGGCCGCGCGCATATCGGCGAATTCGGTGTTGCCGCCCTTGGGGTTCACCACCCGCGCCGACAGCAATGAGAATTTGGCCGGGATCGGGCGGAACGAGCTGTCGGAATGCCACAGGCAATTGCCGAGATTGAATAGATGCGCGCGGCTGTCGCGCGGCAATGGCTTGCCGTCCTTGCCGAGGTTGGAAACGTCGTTGAGACCGGTCGAGAGGCGTGAATCCTGAGGCTTGACGATATTGCCGCCGCGCGCGTCTTCGCGCTTGCCGAAATTCAGCGCGAAGGCGAGCTGCTGTTCGTCGGTGATGTCCTGGTCGTGGAAGATGAGCACGGCATATTTGTCCATCGCCGCCTCGACCTCGATCGCTTCCTGCTTTGTCAGGGACTTTCGCAAATCAAGCCCGGAAACTTCGCCGACAAAATGCCGATGCAACTGCCGGATCGCGATCGTCATGGCGTCTCTCCCGAAAGCGGCGGGCGGTTTTGCCCGCTCTGTTTGAGAGAAAAGCTACTCGCTGACATTGCGATGTCAACGCGATAGGGGCTGTGCTGCGCACACACCTGTCATGCCCGGACTTGATCCGGGCATCCATCGACCTTCACAAGAGGCTTTTCAAAGCGGATGGGTTGCCGGGTCAGGCCCTGCAATGATAAGTGCTCACGCGTTCCGCGCCATCAACCCACCATCGACCGGGATCACGGCGCCAGTCAGGAAGGAAGCGGCCGGCAGGCACAGGCTGAGCGTCATGTGCGCCACCTCCTCAGGGTCGCCGTAGCGGCCGAGCGCGGTGCGGCGCTTGGCGTAGATCGTCTTGTGTTCTTCGGAAATCCGCTCGGTGATCGCGGTGCGGATCGGGCCGGGGCAGATGCAGTTCACCGTGATGCCCTCGCGGCCGAGTTCAACGGCGAGCGAGCGGGTGAGGCTGGTGACTCCGCCTTTCGCGGCGGAGTAAGGGCTGTGCAGCGCGGTCGCGCCGAGCGCCTCGGTCGATGCGATATTGACGATTCGCGGGCTCTTCGACTGGCGCAGATGCGGCAGCGCGGCGCGGATGATGCGCGGGTGCGCCGTCAGCATCACGGCCAGCGCCTTGTCCCAGGCGGCTTCATAGCCTTCGTCATCAATCGCCACGCGCACGGAGATGCCGGCATTGTTGATGACGATGTCGAGGGAGCCGAAATGCGCGGCCACGTCGTTGACCACTTTGATGATGTCGTCGGGCTCGGCGACGTCGAGTGTCCAAGCTTTTGCCGAGCCGCCTCTCGCCGTGATCTCGCTGGCGACCGCCTGGGTAGGCTCAGCATTCAGATCGGTCACAGCAACATTGGCGCCTTCGTCCGCGAACACGAGCGCCGTGGCGCGGCCCATGCCGCTGGCAGCACCGGTGACGAGAACGGTCAGGTCTTTGACCGAGCGGCTGAGCTTTTTGAAATCTGGCATGACAGGACCCGGACGAAGATGCGAGGTGCGCGTTGCAGGATTGACAAGGCTGGCACCGATCCGCAGACAGGTCAAACGACTTGCAGCGAGGTGCCAAAGTGACCGATATTCGCGGCCTGCAGATTAGTCGACTGGAGCCTTCCGACGCTGCGCTCTTCCGAGAGATACGGCTGGAGCGCCTGAAGACGAATCCAGAAGCGTTTGGCAGTACGTTCGAGGAAGAAAGTGCGCAGCCGTTGTCGTGGTTCGAAGCTGTCCTTGGTCGCAACGATGTTTTCGGCGCTTTCCTCGATGGGGCGCTCTCTGGTATCGCAGCCTATGCTGCGCAGGCAGGTTTAAAGCACCGCACAAGGCGAGGCTTTGGGGCATGTATGTTCGAAGCACTGCAAGAAATTCCGGCCTTGGCAAGAAGCTTGTTGCGGCCGTTCTCAACCACGCACGCGGACGTGTGGAAATGGTTCAACTGACCGTCGTGAGCGCGAATGATGGCGCGCGCTGGCTCTACCGCGCCATGGGTTTCGTCGAATACGGTTATGAAAAGCGAGCCCTCAAGCAGAACGGGCGATATTATGACGAGCTTCTGATGGTCAAATTCCTCGACGAAAGGCTTGAACCAAGATCACGACAAAAGAGGATCACAGGGATGAACGAACTGGATTTCAGCGGCAGTCAGGTGCTGGTGGTCGGCGGCTCCAGCGGCATCGGCAACGGTATCGCGCAGGCGTTCCGCGCCAGGGGAGCGCGCGTCGCAGCCTGCGGCACCCGCGCCGCCGCCGCCGACTATTCGCCCGACGAAGGATCGCATCTTGAAGGGCTCGACTATTTCCAACTCGACGTCAGTAACGCGCGAGCCATCGAATCCTTCAAGCCGTCCTTCACGCAACTCGACGTGCTGGTTCTCGCGCAAGGCGCGGTGATCTACCGCCGCGGCGAATTCGAGATGGAGGGCTTCCGCAAGGTGGTGGAGGTCAACCTGATGAGCCTGATGGCGTGCGCAACCAAATTCAAGGCGATGCTGAGCGCCAGCCGGGGCTCGCTGATCATCGTCAGTTCGACCGCCGCCTATCACTCCACCATGGGCAACCCGGCCTATAACGCCTCGAAGACCGGCGCGGTCGGCCTGACGCGCACGCTCGGCGAGGCGTGGGCCGGGAACGGCATCCGCGTCAACGGCATCGCACCCGGCCTGGTCGACACCAAGATGACCAAGGCGACGACGGCCAATCCGAAGCGGCTCGAAAGCGCGCTGGAGCGGATTCCGCTAAAGCGGCTCGGCACGCCGGCCGATATGGCCGGCGTGGCGTTGTTCCTGGCTTCGCCGCTTGCGTCCTACATCGTCGGCCAGACCATCGTGGTCGACGGCGGGCTGATTCTGTAAGCCCGACACCTTGCGGAGCGGCGCGTTTCGCGCGCGGCAGGAACCCGAACCGGTCTTGCCGGTTACACCTCCTGAAAACAGGAGTGATCGCGATGGACAAGGATCGGATAGCCGGTTCGGCGAAGGATTTTGCAGGCAAGGTCGAAGGCACTGTCGGCGATATGGCTGGCGACGCGAAGACGCAGGCTGAAGGCCGCGTGCGGGAAGCAGCAGGCACGGTGCAGAACCTGTATGGCCAGGCCAAGGATGCCGCCCGCGAGGCGACCGACACCGCCGTCAACTATGCCAAGGATGCCTATGACCACCGTGGCGACGCCGTTCGCAGCGGCCAGCAAGCGGTGGCGAAGACCGTGCAGGAAAATCCGCTCGGCGCGCTGTTGGTGGCCGCCGGAATTGGATTTGCGTTGGCGCTGCTGATGACGCGCCCGCCGCGCCGCCCGCCGCCGCGCTGGCGTTATTACGGCTGAGCCGGGCTGAAATCACCGCGTGAAAGCGCCCGGCGGGACTTCGGCCGATCGTCCGACATTACCCGGCGGACGCGGCGCGCCCGGAGCAACCGGTCCACGCGGCGGTGCAGCCGTCGGCGGCGCGGGCGGCCGGGGCGCTGTGCCGAAACCGCCGCCGAAGCCGCCGAAGAAATCACGCAATGACGGCCCGTTGTTTTGCGGCGGACGGATCTGCATCGGCATCGACGGCTGTCTCTTCTGTTGCTGCAGCGTTTGCTGCGGCGGCGGCAGCAAAAGCTGTTTTTGCGTGGGCGCTGGCGCCGTTCCGCTCGGTGAGGCGGCTGCAACCGGCGTATCGCCCTTGGCCGGCTCGCGGCCGATTTCACGGCGAGGCCACACGTAGTCGTCGGCGCGGCCGGCCGGCGCCGCCAGCGCTTCACCCTTCACCAGCGTGCGCGCGGCGAGCGCATCGACGGCGGCCGGACGCGAGCCGGGACCGCCGAGCAACTGATCAGTGCCGACCGAAGAAGCCACCAGCGGCATGACCGGTCCGGCCAGCGGACGCGGCGCCGGCTGGCCGGGCGCGACATTGGCCTCCGGCGTTGCCGGCTCGATCGGCACGGCGATCGGTCCGGAGCGCGCGGCCAAGAGGCGCGTCACCTCGCGCTCGACATAGTGGGCGAGCTTGCGCGCGCCCGGCTTGGTGAAGAAAACGCCGTCGGGGGTGCGGAGCTGGCGGATCTGGCCTTCGAAGTCGGGACCCTTTTGCAGAAAACGGCCGGCCTCGTCGACAAAGCCATCCCAGATATCGACATAGGTAATGCCGGCCTTGCCCGCGCCGTCGCGATACAGCGCATCGAGGAACAGCATGTCCGACGTTCCCTTTTGCCCACGGATCGCCGGCAGTCCGACCCACAGCACCGGCACGCCCTTGGATTTGAGAATGCCGATCAGCTCTTCGATCTTCTTGGCGTAGAGCTCGACCCAGCGCTCGTCGCGGAATTCGTAAAGTCCGCCGCCCGCTCTCGCGGGCGCAGCGGTTTGCGGTGTGTCGTTGTCGGCCGCGTCGTCAGGCGATAATTCGGCGTCGACCGGCTTGTCGTCGCGCTTTGCCGTGTCAGCCGAACCTTCCGGCTTCTTGGCATCCGCAGGCTTGGCGTCCGCAGACTTGGCGTCCGGCCTGCCGCGTGCGTCCTTCTTCTCTTCCTTCTTGTCGGCCTTCTTCTCGGTGACCGCCTCGCGGATGGCCTGGCGGTCGTTGAGGCCGAGCATGACGACGATCGCGTCGGGCTTTTCGGTGGCGAGGATGCCCTTGGCCGCCGCGGCCCAATCGGCGGGCTCGCCGCGCGGCTGATACTTGATCAGGCCGGAGACGGTCTTGTGCTTGCGGATCACGCCCATGTCGGGCTGTTCGGCATAGGCGTCTTCCAGACCATAGGCGAGCCAGTCGGCCATGGCGTCGCCAAGCACCAGCACGTTACGTTCAGCCACCGTGTCGCGCTTGGCGGGCGCGGGCGCGCGGGAGAAATCCTGGCGCGGCGCCTGCTGCTGGGGTGTTTGCTGGAAGGGTGCAAAGAAATCGCCGCCGAACCAGCCGCCGCCACGTTGTGGCGCTTGCCGCTGCGGCGGGCCGCCGAAGCCGCCGAAATTGAAAAACTGCGCGGAGGCCGGTCCCCCGATCCCGACCAGGAGCGCGATCGCAACCGCCAGCACCACCAGCGGGCCGGTGTCGGTGAACACGCGCAAGAAGGACGTTGGCTTTCGCATCCGGCTCGGTCGCAAAATGGATCGTGAAGCGTCAAGTATAGTAGCGGAATCGGGCCGCAAGCGGGCAGATTTTCCCCATAAACCGGGGTTCCGGGGCGGCCGTCAAGGCTTCAGCCGAATCGTGGTTTTCACGGCAATTTTCGCGGTCGAAAGCCGCGTTCAGCGCCCTCTCAGCCGCTCCAGCACGTCCGCTGAGGCAAATCCGTCCGCCGGCGCCCCGATCGAGGCCTGGAAGCTGCGGAGTGCCTCCCGGGTCTGGCCGCCGAACTGGCCGTCCGGCGTGCCGCGGTAGAAGCCGCGCTGGGCCAGGAGCTGCTGCAGTTCCAGCCGTTCGGCGCGCGACAGCACCCGTTCCTGCCGCGGCCAGGGCTGCACGAATGGCGCGCCGCCGCGCAGCCGGTCGGCAAAATGGCCGATCGCCAGCGCATAGGCCTCGGCCGGGTTATATTTCATGATGACCCGGAAATTCTGCAGCATCAGAAAGCCGGGCCCCTGCATGCCGGCAGGCGCCAGCAGATAGGCCTTCTCGTTCGTATCAGGGAATGGCTTGCCGTCGGCCCGCTTCAATCCTTGGCCCTGCCACTGCGCGATTGTCATCGCCTTGGACTTGTCCGCCAGCATGAAATTGAAGCCTTCCGGCAGCACCACCTCGTAGCCCCAGCTCCGGCCGGTCTGCCAGCCGTCCTTCTTGAGGTTGTTGGCCGTGGAGGCGATCAGGTCGGCGGCGTTGTCGACGACGTCACGGCGGCCGTCGCCATCACCATCGACGGCGTAACGCTTGAAAGCAGTTGGCATGAATTGCGTCGGCCCGAACGCGCCGGCCCAGGAGCCGCGCATCTGTTCGGGCCGCAAATCGCCGCGGTTGAGGATTTCGAGCGCCGTGAGGAACTCGTCCTTGAAATAGGCCTGGCGGCGGCCGATGCAGGCCAGCGTCGCCGTCGACTGCACCACGTTGCGGTCGCCGATCTGCGTCGAGTAGTTGGATTCGATGCCCCAGATCGAGGCGATGATGTAGCGGTCGACGCCGTAGGCTTTCTCCACCGTGTCGAATTGCGGCTTGTATTTCGCGAGGACCTCGCGCCCCTTGGCGAGGCGGTTGTCGTTCACGAGAATGTCGAGATAGTCCCAGATCGCCTTGGTGAATTCGGGCTGCGAATCCATCAGGTCCATGATACGCAAATCAGGCTCGAGCCCGGCGGTGAAGCGCTCGAAATTCTCCTGGCTGATGTTGCGCCGTGCGGCATCAGGCCACATCGAGGCCACGCAGTTCTGAAAATTCGCCGCCGCCTGCCGGATCGCGCTTGCGGTCATCAGCGGATGACCGGAGGCGCCGTCCTCGCCGCTCCAGGGTGGCGCACCGTTTGTGCCGGGCGCGGTCTGCGGCGTGGGACTGGCCTTGGGACCTGAGAAGATGTTGTCCAAAAAGTTGGAAATCCCGTCACCACCGGCCGATTGGGCATGGGACGGGCTGACCAGCGCTGCCTCAAAGGAACACAACAGCGTGGCGGCGATTAAGATCGCACCGGTTCGATTGCCCATCGTTCGTTCCATCAGACCCATGCCGTACCCGTCCGTCGCAACCAGCCCCCGTGCCAGAAGGCCCTGCCACGGTTTCCAATAGCTTAACAGAGGGCATTTTGTTGTCGCGCCGCCCGCGCGCAAGGGCAGATGCAACGGGAGGCGGGCGGTCACCATACATCCGCCTTTGTTCAGGGCTGCAAACCGGCTATCAACGTGCATTCAAAGCACTTTCCTCATTTTCAAGGCGCCCGACATCCCATGAAAATCCGTAAAGCCGTTTTCCCGGTAGCCGGTCTCGGCACCCGTGTCCTGCCAGCCACCAAGGCCATGCCGAAGGAAATGCTGACCATCGTTGACAAGCCGCTGATCCAGTATGTGGTGGATGAGGCCAAGGAAGCCGGCATCGAGCACTTCGTCTTCGTCACCGGGCGCAACAAGGGCGTGATCGAGGATCATTTCGACCGGATGTTCGAACTCGACACCACGCTGGCCGAGCGCGGCAAAAAGGCCGAGCAGGAGATCCTGGCGCGCGACCAGCCGGAAGCCGGTGCCATGAGCTTCACCAGACAGCAGGCGCCGCTTGGCCTGGGACACGCCGTCTGGTGCGCGCGCGACATCGTCGGCGACGAGCCGTTCGCAGTGGTATTGCCGGATGAGCTGGTGCTGAACACGCCCGGCTGCCTGAAGCAGATGATCGAGGCTGCGGCACAACTCGGGCCCAAATCCAATCTGCTCGCGGTGGAGGCGGTGCCCGACGATCTCACCCACCAATATGGCATTTGCGGTGTCGGCAAGCGCCTGGCCGACAACATGTTCGAGGTTGACGGCATGGTGGAGAAGCCGCCGAAAGGGACTGCGCCGTCAAACCTTTCGATCACCGGGCGCTACATTCTGCAGCCGGAAATCTTTGCTATCCTCAAGACCCAGGAGCGCGGCGCGGGCAACGAGATCCAGCTCACCGATGCGATGAAAGCCCTCGCCAAGACGCAGAAGTTCTATGGTGTCGAGTTCGAGGGCGAGCGGCACGATTGCGGTTCGAAATCCGGCTTCCTGCGCGCCAACCTCGCCTACGGCATGGCGCGCGCAGAGCTGCGCGACGGCCTGCGCGCGGAGATGAAGAATTATCTCGAGAAGTGACGAGAGGGGCGCATTCCGCGTTCCTGCGCTGTCATCATCCGCGAAAAGCGAAAGCGGATGATCCAGTACTCCGCGGCGTTGGTGATCGATCCGAAGTGCCGCGGCGTACTGGATGCCCGCCTTCGCGGGCATGACGATACTGTGTGCTAGGCCACCAGCGCGAGCTGCGGAACTGCGGCGACCACCGACTGGTTGCGGCCGTTGGCCTTGGCCGCGTAGAGCGCCCTGTCGGCCGCTTCGACCAGATAGGCCCAATCGATCGCCGCCGTGGGCGTCATGCTCGCCACGCCGACGCTGACGGTCGTGACGTTGGGATCTTCCGACCATTGCTCGACCTTCAGGCGGATGGTCTCGGCGACCGCGAACGCTTCCACCGCCGAAAGACCCGGCAAAAGCACCGCGAATTCCTCGCCGCCGTATCGCGCCGGACAATCGCCCGCCCGCCGCACCGAGTCGGAAATGCAGATCGCAATGCCGACCAGCACCTGGTCGCCGGCCTGGTGGCCGTAGGTGTCGTTGTAGGCCTTGAAATAGTCCGCATCGATCATCAAAACCGCGACAGGGGTTTGGTTGCGCGCCGCGCGCCGCCATTCCGCGTCGATCTCGATATCGAATTTGCGCCGGTTTTTCAGGCCGGTGAGCGCATCGGTCGTTGCCAGCTCTTCCAGCCTGTCCTCGGCTTCCGCGCGGCGGCCGATCTCGCGCGCGAGGAACAGCGTGGTGCCGACCACGACGATGATCAGCACCAACATGATCGCCCCGATGCGGATCACTTCCCGGTGCCAAAGACTGAGGATGCTCGCCAACGGCTTTCCGACCACGACAAAGAACAGGCTCGTTTGAGCGCTTCGAACGTAAAGTCGCGGTGTCGGGTCTACCGGTCCGACGCCGGCGTAGGCTCCGCCTTCCTTCAGATTGGTCGGGTTCCAGTTTTTCCGCTCCGCCAAGTTCCTGCCGATGACGTCGAGGTCGAACGGCGTCCGCATGATGATCGTGCGGTCGCGGCGCAGCACGGTGATCGTATCGCCGGGGTTGAGGGTCAGGCGGCCGAACAGTTCATGGAAATAGCTGAAACGGATTGAGCCTACCACAACGCCAAGGAAGCCGCCGTCGGAATCATTGATGCGCCGGCTCAATACGACCGAATAGGCGCTGCGGCGTAGCATCGGGCGGCTCATGTAGAGGCCAACGTTGGGATTAGCGCGATGAACCTGGAAATACTCCTCGTCGCTGCGGTCCTCCGGCGCCGGGTCGAGGCTTGCCGCATCATGCGTCAGCTTGCCGTCTGCATCGAACACCTGGATCACGCCGAAATGTCTGGCGGTGGCGGCATGATCGAACAGGATCAGGTGCTGGATCTCCTTGCTGACGTCCTTGATCTCGGGCATCACCAGATTGCTGGCGACGGCGCGCAGCGACAGGTCGTAGAGCTCGATATTCCGGGCGATATCGGCATCGATGCCGGCTGCGAGATTTTCCAGGGTCTGGCGCGCGAGCTCTTCCTCGCCGCGGCGCATGTCGAGCATCACGCTGGTGCAAATCGCGGAGAAACCGATGACGGTTGCGATCGACGAGGCGATCAACAGTTTCGCCGACAGGCGCCAGGGCCGGTGGCCGGAGTCCTTCCTGAACCAACCCTTTCCGGCCAAGTCTCGTCTGTCGCTTTGCCGTCCGAATAGCATCATCCACTCCAGGCCATCCGGTATGTGCCGGATAAATTGTTGCGGCCTTAAGCAGCGACGGCGATATGATAAAGAGTTAACGCCCGGTTGCCGGCGCCGACGGTTTTATGCAAACCACCCTTGAGGACACACGTGAACGTTTACGATCCGTTGCGAGACTATCTGAAGGCGCAGACGCGCTCCGAAGTCGTGCTGAGCTTCGAACAGATCGAGGAAATCATCGACGCCGCGCTGCCGCGCGCCGCCCAGCGCGCCTCCTGGTGGGACAGCCTGCGCAGCCCGCAGGAGAAGATGCCGCAGCGCGAGGCTTGTCTTAAGGCGGGCTACATCGCTACTCGCCAGGCGGATGGGAAAAGTGTGAAGTTCAAGCGGATGCCGGCGAGGCGGTGAGGGTGTGCCGGTTCGTCCGTCATCACCGGCGCATGCAGCGCCGCATGTCCGCTATGAAATACGCTGGGCGAGTCTCCTGTTGGCGTCACTTCCTAGGCGCCGGCCCTACCGTCGCCTCAATTTGGGAAGCAACTCAAAAGACAAGAGCAAAAAATCGATCGTGGGAGGATGGCGCCGATGAGTCGGACGACATGGTCGTTTGGGCGTCCCACGCCTGTGAATCTTGGGCGGTCGCGGCGATAGCCGATGACTGCCATAGCGACATCGAGTCTTGATGGGGCTCTTGATCGGGCAGGGTGGATTGCGCTGTCCGGCAAATCCCGACTTCTAGCGCTCGGACTGCTTACTGGACTTGGGCTGACGCCCGGCTTCGCTGCTGCAGGCGACGAATTGCAGGTGACGAGCGCCCGCGTACCTGCATCCGACGAGATTGGTATCGATCTCCCGCTGGTGATGACAATCAGAAACGATGCGGCCGAAGCCGACGCGATACTGCGCGTCCGCTGTCCGTTTGCGAATTTCTCCGTGAGACACACCGTCGATCGCGGCGAAGGGGCGCCCGCCATGCGCGAGGTCAAGTCGATTCCGGTTCCAGGAAGCAAGACAATCGAACTCACTCGGGACGGATATCACGTCATGCTGCTGCAGACGCGGCAGAAGCTCGTCGATGGCGAGAAGTTCACATGCGCCGTCGTTTTCCAGAAAGCCGGAACCAAAGAAACGGAGGTGCAGATTTCACGAACGCCTTGATCGCGAAAGCGGACTGGTGAAGCCCGCTGAATAGGGCCGTCAGCGACGCGCCCGGATATGCCGGACGCTCAATCCAACATGAACTGCCGACAAGAACTTTGGCAACAAGGAGGGCATTACTCATGCAGCGATCTTCAGGTCACACAAGAATGTTGATGCGAGGCTGTCTGCTTGCCGCGGCAACTGCTGCCGCAAGCGCGATGGGCGCACTGCCCGTCTCCGCCGCGGACATAGTGAGTCAGGAGCGGCTGCTCAACGTCGACAAGGAACCGGGCAACTGGCTTCATCATCATCAGAATTACTCCGCCCACCGGTTCTCCACTCTGAAGGAGATCAACCGAGATAACGTGAAGAACCTGAAGGTCGCCTGGACTATGCACCTCGGCGGCATCGAAGGCGGCGGCATCTGGAGCCATGGCGGGCTGGAAGGCACTCCGATTGCAGAGAATGGTTTCCTCTACGTCACCGATGGATGGGGTTCGGTCTACAAGATCGATGCGCATGGCGGCCGCGGGGTGCTGGTCTGGAAGATGGATCCCAAGACGGACCGCGACTGGGCTGGCGCCGTGGCATGCTGTGGCGTCGATAACCGCGGCGTCGCGCTGTGGGGTGATCTCGTCATTTCGCATACGCTTGATGGCCGGCTGATCGCGACCAACAAGGAAACCGGCCAGGTTGCCTGGCAGCGCACTGTCGCCGATCCGGACAAGGGCGAGGTGCTCACCGGCGCGCCATTGATCGTCAAGAACATGGCGATTACGGGTGTCGCCGGCGCGGAGTACGGCATCCGAGGCTGGATCGCCGCCACCGATCTCACGACCCAGAAGGAGGTCTGGCGCACCTATACAATCCCGGGCAAGGGCGAACCCGGCAGCGAAACCTGGAAAGACAGTAACAACTCGGCGGCCGCCGGCGGCGGTTCGACCTGGGTGACAGGTACCTACGATCCCGCAACCGACACCATCATCTGGGGCATCGGAAACCCAGGACCGGACTGGGATAACGCCTATCGGCCAGGCGACAACCTTTACACCGACAGTTCGCTGGCCCTTGACGCCACGACCGGCAAGATCAAGTGGCACTATCAGCACACGCCAAACGACCCCTACGACTATGACAGCGTGGCGGAAAACGTGCTGGTCGATATCCCCGGGCCGAATGGTCCGCGGAAGCTCGCGCTCGAAGCGGATCGCAACGGCTTCGCCTATGCGATCGATCGCACCAACGGCAAGTTTGTCTGGGGCCTTCCTTTCGTCAAGAAGGTCACATGGACCAAGGGGCTCGACGCAGAGACCGGCAAGCCGATCGAGTACGATCCCAACAAGGCCGTGCAAGCCTATATCGCGTCGGTGACGCCAAGCCGCACCAACTTGGAAACCGACATCTGCCCCGGCAACATGGGCGGCAAGAACTGGCCGCCGACGGCTTACAATCCGGACCTGAAGCTCTGGTACATTCCGGTGATCGAGAGCTGCAATCGCATCAAGGTTGAGGTGATGACGCCGGACAAACTGAAACCGCGCGAGTTCTGGACCGGCGGTGGCCCGAGCCAGCCATTCAGGATCACCGGCAGCGTGACGGCGATCGATGTGACTACCGGCAAGATCGCCGGAAAAATGGAAACGCCGTTCCCCAATTTGGGTGGCATCCTTGCAACTCCCGACCTCGTCTTCACCGGCCAGCCATCCGGCGAAGTGATGGCGCTTGACGCCAAGTCATTGCAGAAGCTCTGGGAGTTCAACACCGGCGGTGGCGTTAACGCACCGCCGATGACCTTTACGGTCGATGGCAAACAGTACATCGCCATCCTGGTCGGCCTGGGCGGCGCCTGGGACAAGTGGTTCATCGACTCGACGCCCGAACTGAAGAAGATACAGCCGGGATCGATGCTCTACGTATTCGCACTCTGACATCCTCGAAACCGGAGGGGCCGTCAATGCGGACCCTCCGGCTTCTTCGACAAGAGCCGCAATGATGATCTGCAACATATTCCAGGCGGCGGCAGGCGTGCTGATAGCGAGCGTCGTCGCCCTCAATTTCTCGATGCTGGCCGCTGCGTATGGTCAATCGACGCAGGCGCCGGCCTCGGATCCGACCAATGCCGGCAAGGCGGTGTTCAGTCGCGCAAATTGCGTGGGTTGCCACAAGTGGCACGGCAATGGCGGCGGCGGCTACGGCGGTGATGCGCTGTCGCTGCGCAAGACCGAGCTGACGCGGGATCAGATTATAGAAACCGTCGGCTGCGGACGGCCGGGCACGGGGATGCCGTTCTTCATGCGCGGCGCATACGATGAGGTGAAATGCCACGGCATGAACCGCCAGGAAGCGGGAGCACAGATGCCGCCCGAGGGCGGAGTGTTTCTGCGGCCCAAGGATATCGAAGCTGTCGCCGACTACGTGATCGCCCACATCAAGGGAGCCGGTGAACCGACTTACGCGGAATGCGTCGCCTTCTTTTCGAACACGTCGCGGGTATGTGACGTCTACAAGACGCAGGCGCAGAAGTCCGATGATGCGACCGCCAGTACGGGGAAGGATCAGTGATGCGCAGACTGATGCTGCCGGGAATTTTTGCTGCGGGCCTGCTTACCTGGCAGGCGATGGCGCTTGCGATCACTCCGGCACGGACGGAAGAATTCAGCGGCAACGATCTGCGCGACATTCGCCTCGGAATGGCCGCGACCGAATTGGCGGAGTCCGGTTACGCCGACTTCCACTGTGCGGCGGATCCGAAGCGCGCATTGGCTGGCTGGAAGGATTGGCGTGACTGTCCGGCCGCTGCGGATGGGACGCGCGCGATCCGCTTTGGTTACGATCCAGCGACCAGCCGCGAGGGCACGATGGTGGCCGGTCATCCTGCGATCCTGACCTTGCTGATCGACAATACCGGCCACGTTGCCGGCTTGCAGATCGAGACCGATCCGAAGGCGCGTCTCTATATCCGGAAGAAGGCGTTTCTGCTGGGGCTACAGGCCAAATCGCGCTACGGCGCGGATGGCTGGGCATGCACCGAGGGCCAGCCGAGTGCGGGAGACCAGCCAGTGGGCGGCATCTACCTCAAGGAACGCTGTACCAAGATGATCAGTGGCCGTTCGCTCATTGTCGAACGCAACCTGTTCCGTCGATCCGATCAGGACATCAAGAGTTTCGTCGATGAAACGCGGATCAGCATATTGCGAGCGAAGGATTAGCCGGTGATCGATGATGCTGGCTGCCTGAATCAACTCGCCGCTTCCAGCCGCTCTTCGGTCAGTAGCCGCATCGCGGCGTCGGCATCCATCGGCTCGCCGAAGGCAAAGCCCTGCGCGTATTCGCAGCCAAGTTGATAGAGCTCGACCGCGTCCGAATCCGTCTCGGCGCCTTCCGCGACTACGTCCATGCCGAGGTCGTGCGCCAGCGCGATGATTGATTTCAGGATCACCGGGCGCGTGCCGCGGCTGGTGGTGCGCACGAACGACTGGTCGATCTTGATGGTATCGAAGGGGAAGCGCTGCAGATAGGCGAGCGATGAATGGCCGGTGCCGAAATCGTCGAGCGACAGCCCGGTGCCGAGCTCGCGGATGCGCGTCAGCATCTGCGAGGCGTGCTCGGGGTTCTCCATGACGAGCGATTCCGTCAATTCCAGTTTGAGCGTGCCGCGGGCGACCGACGAACGCGACAGCACGGTGCGGATGTCGTGGATCAGATCATGGCGCAGCAACTGCCGCGAGGAGACGTTGACGGAGGCGAAGATCGGCTCGCGCGAGCGCATCGCGCGCTGCCACACCGAGAGCTGCCGTGCCGTCTGGTCAAGCACGAACATGCCGAGATCGACGATCAGGCCGATCTCCTCGGCAATCGAGATGAATTCGGAAGGCGACATTCGGCCGAGCTTGGGATGATCCCAGCGCGCCAGCGCCTCGAAGCCGGCGATCGAGCGATCTTCCAGCCGCACGATCGGCTGGTACAGGATGGTGATTTCCTGCCGCTCGATGGCGCGGCGCAGTTCGCTTTCCAGCGTCAGGCGGTCGGTCTTGCGCGCGCGCATCGCCGGCTTGTAGACGTCGATGCGGTCGCCGCCGATGCGCTTGGAATGATACATCGCAAGCTCGGCATCCTTGATGATCTCGTCGCTAAGCTGCGCCTGCGGATCGGAGAGCGCAAGCCCGATCGAGGCGGTCAGGAAAATCTCGCGGTCGTTGAACGCGATCGGCGCGCGGATCGTCTTGCGGATCGTTTCGGCGAAATTGGTGATGCGCGCCGGATCCTGCTCGGACAACAGGATCAGGCCGAACTGGTCGCCGGCCAGCCGCGCCAGCGTGTCCTGCGGCTTCAGGATGCGCGTCAGCCGCCGCGCCAGCGTCAGCAGAATGGAGTCGCCGACCGCAATCCCGACGGAATCGTTGACCTGCTTGAAGCGGTCGAGATCGATCACCATCAGCGTCGGCCGCAACGTCGGCACGCTCTTGGCGAAATTGGCCACCGCCCCGAGGCGGTCCATGAACAATTTGCGGTTCGGCAGGCCGGTGAGGTTGTCATGCACCGAGTCATGGAGCATGCGCTCTTCGGCATTCTTGAATTCGGTGACGTCGGTGAGCGTTCCGACCACGCGCGACACCTCGCCATCGGAGCCGACCACCGGGCGCGCCTTCAGCGCGAACCACATGAAATGGCCGTCGGGCGTCCGCAGGCGGAAATCCTGCACCAGGCGGCCGCGGCGCTGGTCGAGCACGCTGTCGAGCGCGGCGCGGAATCGGTCCTGGTCGAGCGGATGCAGCACCTCGAGCCATTTCGCGGCGGGACCTTCCAGCGTGCCGCGTTTCAGGCCGAGCAGGCTTTCGGTCTCCGGGCTGGTAAAGACCTTGTCGGCCGAAACGTCCCAATCCCAGATCAGGTCGCCGGAGCCCGTCAGCGCCAGCGCGCGGCGCTCGACATCGGAGACGATGCCGGTGGTCGCGCCGCCACCGGCGAAGGCGTGCTGCATCACCGTAAATCCGATCAGCATCACGATCAGCACAAGGCCGCCGAGTAGCGCCGGGCCGACGATATCGTTGGTGACGCTTCCCGCCACCGTCATGCCGGCCGCCATCACCCAAACCACCAGCAGGAACCAGGTCGGGATCAGCAGCACGGCGCGGTCGAAGCCATGCGTCGAGAGATAGACGATCAGCGCAAAGCCGGCGAAGGCGATCAGCACCAGCGAGATGCGCGCTATGCCGGAAGCAACCGCGGGATCGAACAGCGCCAGCGCCACCAGCGAGCCGAGGAAGAAAAGCCAACCGACGGTGATGTGGGAGTAACGCACATGCCAGCGGCTGAGATTGAGATAGGCGAACAGGAATACCAACAGCGTCGCCGCAAGGATCGCTTCGCCCGCCGCGCGCCAGACGCGCTCGGCGTTGTTCGACATGTCGAGCACCTTGCCCCAGAAACCGAAATCGACGCCGATATAGACCAGCACCGCCCAGGCCAGCGCGGCGGCGGCCGGGAACATGATGCTGCCCTTCACCACGAACAGGATCGTCAGCACCAACGCGAGCAGGCCGGAAATGCCGATCACGATGCCCTGGTAGAGCGTGAACGAGTTGACCTTGTCCTTGTAGGCGTCCGGTTCCCAGAGATAGAGCTGCGGCAGCTTGTCGGTACGCAGTTCCGCCACGAAGGTGATGACGGCGCCGGGATCGAGCGTGATGCGGAAGATGTCGGCGGTCGCGCTTTCCTGCCGTTCGGGGCGGTCACCGGTCGACGGCGTAATCGTTGCGATGCGCGACAGGCCAAGGTCGGGCCACAACAGACCTGATGACACGATGCGATAGTGCGGAGCGACGATCAGGCGGTCGAGCTGATCGTCGGTGTTGTTGGCCAGGGCGAACACCACCCAGTTCTGTCCGCCCTCGCGGGCGCGGACCTCGATGCGGCGGACGATGCCGTCCGTTCCCGGCGCCGTCGAAACCTGGATGCGGTCGGACTCGCTGCGCTGATGGTCGAGCACCGCGGTGAGATCGATGGCAGGCGCGTCACTGCGGACGCTGACCGCGTCAATGGCATGCGCCGCAGGCGCAGCCGCAACAATCATGAAGCCCAGCGCAAACTGCGCAAGGCACCTGATCAGACGCAATGTCAGTACTCCGCGACCAACGAATGTCCCGGCCCAGCGAACGGGGTCGGCCCTGTCGCGATAAATGACATGAAAGCGAAGTAAATCAAAGGGTTTCCGCCTTCGCTCCGCCCTCGATCGTTAAACCTCCAACACAATTTTGCCAATATGTGCGGAGGTCTCCATTCGCCGGTGCGCGTCAGCGGCTTTTTCTAGCGGGAATAAGCTGTCCATCAGCGGTTTTACACGTCCTTCGCGCAAGAGCGGCATGACCTTGGCCTCGATTGCGGCGACCATCGCCGCCTTATCCGCATTAGTACGGGGGCGCAGCGTGGAGCCGGTATGGGTCAGACGCTTCACCATTACCTTGGCAATGTTGACGCTGACCTTGGCGCCGTTGAGGGTTGCGATCTGCACGATGCGGCCGTCGACCGCCGCAGCGTCATAGTTGCGATCGACATAGTCGCCGGCAACCATGTCGAGGATCAGGTTGACGCCGACATTGTTGGTCTCCGCCTTGACCACGGCGACGAAGTCCTCGGTCTTGTAGTTGATGGCGCGATCGGCGCCGAGCTTGAGGCAGGCGTCGATCTTGTCCTGCGAGCCGACGGTCACGATCACCTTGGAACCGAATGCCTTGGCGAGCTGGATCGCCATCGTGCCGATGCCGGACGAGCCGCCGTGGATCAGCAGGGTTTCGCCGGCCTTCAGCGCGCCGCGCTCGAACACATTGTGCCAGACGGTCATCAGCGTTTCCGGAATCGCGCCGGCCTCCTGGATCGAGAGCGACGGCGGCACGGCCATCGCCTGCGTATCTTGCGCAATGCAATATTGGGCGTAGCCGCCGCCCGCGACCAGCGACATCACTTTGTCGCCGAGCTTGTGCTTGGTGGCGCCTTCACCGAGCGCGACCACTTCGCCCGCGATTTCGAGGCCGGGCAGGTCGCTGGCGCCGGGCGGGGGCGGGTAGGCGCCGGAGCGCTGCGCCACGTCGGGACGGTTGACGCCGGCTGCCATCACCTTGACCAGGATTTCACCCGGACCAGGCGTTGGAACGCTGCGGGTTTCGGGCAGCAGCACTTCGGGACCACCGGGCTTGCTGATACCGATGACGGTCATTTGCGCGGGCAGCTTTTCCATGATTTGTCCTTGCGGAAGGCGGAGAATTTGAAGGCGGCACCTGATTAGCCAGCCAGGCCTCGGCTGGCAACCGCGTGAAGGATCATCAAGCCGTTACGCACCGGCGGAAGGAGGAAGCGCATGGCGATCGAAGACGACGACAAGCCGCGGAAGAAAATCAGCCATGAGATCGGCCAGGACGTGTCGCTGCTATCGGTCGAGGAATTGACCGAGCGCATCGCGCTTCTGAATTCGGAAATCGCGCGGCTGCAAGAGGCGGTCAGCAAGAAGCGCGCATCGAAGGATGCTGCGAACAGTTTTTTCAAGTCGTAGAATTCAAAGCCGCGACTTCTCTCCTCCGTCGTTCCCGGACAAGCGAGCCAACGGGTCCAGCCCATCGGCCGGCCCGATGACAGGCTCCGCGAACGCGATCCATACGCCGCGGCCCATCTTGTGGCAGGCCGCTGGCCGACTTTCCTTACCAATAACCACCGGTGGTGATGGGTCCCTGCGTTCGCATGCGTCCGCAGGGACGACACCGTTTGGAGTGAACATCAAACTCGGCCAATGGCCGACATGGCAAACAAAGTCTAAAAAAAATCGCTCGTTTACGAACAATTAAGCTTTCTCGATTATGACTGTCACTGTCCTCGTTTGGACACCGAGTGGCTCCTGTCCACTCTGTTTGACGCCTCCCTGTTATCAACTTCAAAAGCCGCCGGAAACGGCGGCTCTTTTTTGTGCTTAGCACGGCTATTTTGTGCCCCCACGAGCTGGAAACCATAAATTTGGTTGCCGCTGGACTCTCGACTGGCCCCGAGCAATGATTTGTTCATCATAAAGCCGGTGGTTCACAGCCGGTTGGGGCAAATAGTGGCGTGAGGGCGTTAACCATGGCGGAGCGTTCGCAAAGCGAATCCGCGCTCGTGTTGTTTAGCGAGCGACTGACTAATTCGGCGGCGTTCGGAACTCTCTTCAGAGAAGGCATGGATCTGGTCGAGGAAACCGCGGCCTATCTCGACGGCGACGGCCGCACCGAAGCCAAGGCGCTGGAACGTTCCGTCAGTCTCACTTACGCAACCGAAAGCATGCGCCTCACTACCCGCTTGATGCAGCTTGCATCCTGGCTGCTGCTGCATCGCGCGGTCAAGGAGGGCGAGATGACGCTGACCCAGGCCAACCGGGAAAAGACCAAGGTCAAGCTCACGGCCGCCGATCCCGGGCCGGAGGACATGATCGCCAAGCTGCCGCAGCAACTACAGGACCTGATTGCGCGCTCGATGAGCCTGCAGGCGCGGGTGCGCCGGCTCGACATGACGATCCACGCGCCATCAGCCGAACGGGCGCCGATCGGCAACCCGCTGGTGCCGCAGCTCAACCGCCTGAAGGCGGCGTTCGAGCAGTAAGCGTTAGATAATTCTCACGATCGTCATTCCGGGGCGCGAAGCGAACTATGGTGCGCAATTGCGCACCTGAGAATCTCGAGATTCCGGGTTCGATGCTTCGCATCGCCCCGGAATGACGGCGGTGAACAGCCAAACAAAACGCCCCGGCGTGACCGGGGCGTTTTGTATTTCAGGGCAGAACGGGCGGGTCCGAGACCCCTCAATCCTTCTTGAGGAAGCCCGAAAACTTCTTCTGGAAGCGCGAGACGCGGCCGCCGCGGTCAAGGATCTGCTGCGAGCCGCCGGTCCAGGCCGGGTGCGACTTGGGGTCGATATCGAGGTTCAGCTTGTCGCCTTCCTTGCCCCAGGTGGAGCGGGTCTGATACTCGGTCCCGTCGGTCATCACGACCGTAATCGTATGATAATTCGGATGAATTTCGGCTTTCATGGCATATCCTTCGGCGCGCCGGCGCCCATCTTAAATGTCAGGGGATACGGGATTTGGCGGCTCTATAGCTCAGGAAGCCTGTCGAAACAAGCTACGTATATGTCCTGATTGGGAGTCGACCGGATTTGCCAGAGGGGGGCGTGGAGGCCTATCTGGGGGTGGAAAAACGGGTCGGATTTCATGAGCGCTGTGGAACAGATTGAAGCCCCCCGCGGCACGCCGCCGCGCGACGCCCTGCTCGAGGAAGAGGCCTTCATCGAGACGCAGTTGACACAGTCCCCGGCCAAGACGCGGGCAAGGCTGCGGCCGCTGTTGGCATTGGCGCCCTACGTCGCCCGCTATCGCGGGCGCGCGGCTCTTGCCTTCATCTCGCTGACGGTCGCTGCGATCACCACGCTGGTCGTGCCGGTCGCGGTCCGGCGCATGATCGATTTCGGCTTCAGTCCGGAAGGCATCGTCCTGATCAACAGCTATTTCAGCGTCATGATCGCGGTCGTCGCCGTGCTCGCGGCCGCCAGCGCCTCGCGCTACTATCTCGTGATGACGATCGGCGAGCGCATCGTCGCCGATATCAGGCGCGACGTGTTCGCGCATCTGATCTCGCTGTCGCCCGCGTTCTTCGATTCCGCGCGCTCGGGCGAACTGGTATCGCGGTTGACCGCCGACACCACCCAGATCAAGTCCGCTGTCGGCGCCTCGGTGTCGATCGCCCTGCGCAACATGATGCTGTTCATCGGCGCCGCCACCATGATGGTGATCACGAGCCCGAAACTGTCGGGCTTCGTGCTGCTGGCAATCCCTGTGATCGTGATTCCGCTGGTCGCGTTCGGGCGTTGGGTGCGGAGGCTCTCGCGCAATGCGCAGGATACGCTGGCGGACGCCAGCGCCTATGCGTCCGAACTGGTCGGCGCAATCAGGACCGTGCAGGCCTATACCAGCGAGCGGCTGGCGACGGCCCGCTTCGGCGGCGAGGTCGAACAGGCCTATATGGCGGCCCGCAGTTCGACGCGGGCGCGCGCGATGCTGACGCTGATCATCATCTTCATCGTGTTCTCCAGCGTCGTCGCGATCCTATGGGTCGGCTCGCACGACGTGCTGACGGGGCAGATCACGCCGGGCCGGCTCGGCCAGTTCGTGCTGTATGCGGCTTTCGCGGCAACCGGCCTTGGCCAGCTCAGCGAGGTCTGGGGCGAAGTCTCGGCCGCGTCGGGTGCGGCGGAACGGCTGTTCGAGATTCTGCGCGTCAAATCGCAGATCACGGCGCCGCCGCAGCCGGTGGCGCTGCCGGTGCCTGCGCGCGGCGATGTCGGGTTCGAGAATGTCAGCTTCGCCTATCCGGCGCGGCCGGATGTGCTCGCCATCGACAACGTTTCGCTCTCGGTCAAGGCCGGCGAAAAGGTCGCGATCGTCGGTCCGTCGGGAGCGGGCAAGAGCACGCTGTTTCATCTCTTGCTGCGCTTCTACGATCCCGCGCGCGGCACGATTTCGCTCGACGGCGTGCCGGTCAGGTCGGCCGATCCGGTCGATGTGCGCTCGCGGATAGCGCTGGTGCCGCAGGATTCGGTGGTGTTCGCGGCCACGGCGCGCGAAAACATCCGCTTCGGACGGCCCGATGCCACCGATGCCGAGGTCGAGCGCGCCGCCGATCTCGCGCATGCGACCGAATTCCTGCGCCGTCTGCCCGGCGGCTTCGAGGCGCAACTCGGCGAGCGCGGCGTGACGCTGTCCGGCGGCCAGCGTCAGCGTATCGCGATTGCGCGTGCGATCCTGCGCGATGCGCCGCTACTGTTGCTCGACGAGGCGACGTCGGCGCTTGATGCCGAGAGCGAGACGCTGGTGCAAACCGCGCTGGAAGAATTGATGCGCCATCGCACCACGCTGGTGATCGCCCATCGCCTCGCGACCGTCTTGTCCTGCGACCGCATCATGGTGATGGACCAGGGCAGAATCGTCGAACAGGGCACGCATGCGGAGCTGGTTGCGGCGAACGGGCTCTACGCGCGATTGGCGCGACTGCAGTTTGAGGGCGTGTAGCCGATCGGCGGGAACCTAAGGCGTCGCCTTGTTGTTGTAGGCCGTGCTCCTTGCCGGGCCAGCTCAACAGGAGACGGTTATGCCCTTTCGCCGCGGTGGTTTTGCCCTGACGCCTCCCTCGGTCGCTATCTTCCTGATTTCGCTCATCCTCGCGGTATGCGCGCTGCTCGTTCGCTACGCCCATATCTCGATACCCATCATCACCCCATCGCGCGCGTTCGACGTGCTGGCCATCGCCTATGTCGTGTTGACGGCGGGAGTGCTTATTCGCGGCGTGTAGCGATTGGCGTTCTCCAATCGCCCGAATTCATCCCCAGCGCATCTTCAGCACCGGCCGGCCCGAGGTCGGGTTTATGTCCTCGCCGGCATGCGCAAAGCCGTTGCGCTCATAGAAGCGGATGGCGCGGGCATTGTCCTTGTTGACAAGGAGCGTGACGCCACCAGGCGACAGACGCTTGGCTTCGTCGACCAGTGCCGTGGCAATTGCCGAGCCCCAATGGTCCGGGCTGACCACGAGCTGGTCGAGATAGCCCTTGCCATCGATGGTAACGAACCCGACCAGCGCATCCGGGTCCTCAGCGACGATGATCGCGGCGTTCGGAACCAGCTCGTTGCGCCAGCGTTCGCGCCACCACGCCACGCGCGCGTTGAAATCGATCGAAGGGTAAGCCTGCTGCCAGGTCAGCCGCCACAGCTCGATCGCCGCGTCTTCGTCCTCGGCACGATAGGGGCGGAGATTGAAGGAGGTGCTCATACCTACACACTCGTCATGCCCGGACTTGATCCGGGCATCCATCTACCAGAGAAATCTCTCTCTTGATGGATTGCCGGGTCAAGCTCCGCAATGACGGGCTCAATCACCGCTCCGTCAGCTTCAGTTCGATGCGGCGGTTGCGCTTGTAGGCATCTTCGTTGGGCGCGTTGTCGAGCGGTTGGAATTCGGCAAAGCCGGCGGCGACCAGCCGCTGCGCGGGAACGCCGAGGAAGACCAGGTACTGCACCACGGAGATGGCGCGCGCCGCCGACAATTCCCAGTTCGACTTGAACAGCGGCGAATTGATCGGCCGCATGTCGGTATGGCCGTCGACCCGCAGCACCCAGCCGATCTCGCTTGGAATCTGCTTGTCCAGATCGATCAGCGCCGTTGCAAGTTTATCCAGCTCGGCGCGGCCCTCGGGCAGCAGCAGGGCCTGACCGGTATCGAAAAATACTTCCGACTGGAATACGAAACGGTCGCCGACGATTCGGATGTCGGGGCGATTGCCCAGAATGGCGCGCAGGCGGCCGAAGAATTCCGAGCGATAGCGCGACAATTCCTGCACGCGCTGCGCCAGCGCGACGTTCAGGCGCTGGCCGAGATCGGCAATCCGTCCCTGCGATTCCTTGTCGCGCTTCTCGGAGGCTTCCAGCGCTTCCTCGAGCGCCGCGAGCTGGCGGCGCAACGCGCTGATCTGCTGGTTCAGGACCTCGATCTGGGCGAGCGCCCGCGAGCTCACCGACTTTTCGGATTCGAGCGCCTTGGTGAGCTCGTTGGCGCGGCCCTGCGCGTCGCCGCCGGCGCCGGCCAGCCCTTCGTAAAGCCCCTTGAGGCGGTCGCGTTCGCCTTCCGCGGCGGCGAGGCCGGCGCGCAATTGCGCGACCTGATCGTCGAGCGAGATTTTGCCGAGTTTTTCCAGCGAGAGCAGGTCGTTGAGCTGCGCGATCTTGGCGTTGAGCTGCTCCAGCGCCTTGTCCTTGCCGGTGACCTCCTGCGACAGGAAGAACTGCACCACCAGGAACACCGACAGCAGGAAAACGATTGACAGCACCAGCGTCGACAGTGCGTCGACGAAACCCGGCCAGTAGTTGAAACCGGATTCACTGCGGCGGGCGCGAGCGAGGGCCATTTGTTGTCTCCACTATCGTGTCCCGGACGCGGTGCAGCGTGTAACGCAGCGATGCAGAGCCGGGACCTACTTGCGATGCGTCCCGGCTCTGCGTCGCATCACCATAGCGTGTCGAAGACGCGCGTAAACGCGCTTTTGCGTGCTGCGCCGCGTCCGGGACGAACATTCCAGTTCAGCTCTTCTCGGGCTGCTTGGCGGGCTGCTTGGCAATCCGCTCCAGCAGCTTCTTGATCTCGCGGTTTTGCTCGCCCTGGCCATCGGCCCATTCGCGGATCATCTGCTGCTCGGTGCGCATATGGGCGACCAGGCCCTGGATGGCTTCGGCGAGGTTGGCCATCGCCGCCGTGGTGTTGCGGCTGCCGCCGCTCTCTTCGACCACCGCGCGGATCCGCTCCATCGCATGCTGTATTTCGCCGCCCATGCCGGACCCGTCACCATATTCGCGCACGGTGGAGGCGAGCCAATCCTCGAGGTCGGTATAGAATCGGTTCTGCGCCTGGCTCGACTGCAGGTCGAGGAAGCCCAGGATCAGGGAGCCGGCGAGACCGAACAGTGAGGACGAGAACGAAATGCCCATGCCGCCGAGCGGCGCCGCCAGCCCCTCTTTCAGGGTGTCGAACACGGAGCCGGCATCGCCGCCGACCTTCAAGCCATCGATCACCTTGCCGACGGAACCTACTGTTTCGATCAGGCCCCAGAAGGTGCCGAGCAGGCCGAGAAAGACCAGCAAGCCGGTCATGTAGCGGGAAATATCGCGCGCTTCGTCGAGCCGCGTCGCGATCGAATCCAGAAGGTGCCGCATGGTCTGCTGCGAGATGGTCATCCGCCCAGAGCGCTCGCCGCCGAGAATAGCTGCCATCGGCGCCAGCAGGGTCGGACGCCGGTCGAGCGCGAGCCCCGGATCGGCGATGCGAAAACTGTTGACCCAGGCCACTTCGGGATAGAGCCGAATCACCTGCCGGAACGACAGGATGACGCCGATCAGAAGCACCCCGCCGATCAAAGCATTGAGGCCGGGATTGGCAAAGAACGCGATGATGATCTGCTTGTAGAGCACGACCATGACCAGCGCGCATAGCACCAGGAACACCAGCATCCGCACCAGGAAAATCCGGGGCGAGGACAATTTGTTCAGTTCGATCTCCATTTCGGAGCGGGAGGAGGGGCCTGCGGGCATTTGCGGGGTGTCATCCGTTACAAAAAGCGGCGCTGGCGGCCAATATGGCACAGCGGGCTGGAGAAAAAAGCTGGCAAGCCGCGATTTCGGGCAGACGTAGTGGAACTCTTCCCGGAACGCGGCTTTGAAATCAACGTATTTTGGAACGGTTCGAGGCCCCGACCGGGATTTTCATCCGCTGGCGCCATCCACCAGCTCTGCTCGCGCCTGTTCGGTTACGCCGCTGCCAGCGAAGGGGCGTCAGCCACTAGCTCAAGGCGACGAATCTATCGTAGCCCGAGTGAAGCACGCTCCATCCGGGCTGCGCAGCGGGATGGAATCCGGCTCACAATCGAGTGAGTCCGGGGAAACCCGCAATAATTCAGGGCGATAGCGTCATGTGACATTGGGCCGCCGCGCGGACTATTGCGTCGCAGCAGGCTGTCCCTATCCTATCTGCTATCAATCGTGAGTTCCCAAGATCCTTACGACAACGTCGCGAATGCTCAATTCGCGCTCTCCAACCTGAACTGGGGCAATGCTTTCGATGTCCGGACTACGAACGCAATCGGCATGCATCGTTGTGATGTTGACTGCGATGGCGCCGCTTTTGGCTGGCTGCAAGGAGCCGACAGCGGTCGCAGCTCCCGCACCAGCCGAACCCGAAGTAGGCACGTTCACGGTCACCTCCCAGGCTCGCGCCATCATCCGCGAACTGCCCGGCCGGATCGCGCCAACCCGGGTCTCGGAGGTGCGTGCGCGCGTCTCCGGTATCGTCGTCGAGCGCTTGTTCCAGCAGGGAACCGAGG
Organism: Bradyrhizobium archetypum; assembly: GCF_013114835.1. GTDB lineage: Bacteria > Pseudomonadota > Alphaproteobacteria > Rhizobiales > Xanthobacteraceae > Bradyrhizobium > Bradyrhizobium archetypum. Next base: position 598,415 of record NZ_JAAVLW010000003.1, read on the forward strand.
TGAAAGCGGGCGATCCCCTATACCGGATAGATCCCAAGCCGTTCGAGGTCGAAGTGAAGGCGAGCGAGGCCGCGCTCGACAAGGCGATTGCCGCGCTCGATCTGGCGAGCCAGCATGCGCGGCGCATTGCGACGCTGACCAGCCAGCGCGCCGCCCCCGAGGCGGAGAACGAAAAGGCGGTCGCGGCGCAGCGCCAGGCTGAGGCCGAGGTTAGCAGCCGCAAGGCAGAACTCGCGCGCGCCCGGCTCAATCTTGATTATGCCACGATCCGTGCGCCGATCAGCGGCGTCGTTGGTGCTGCGCTGGTGAGCGAAGGCGCGCTGGTGATCCAGAACGATACGACCAGTCTCGCCACGATCCAGCAACTGGACCCGATCTATGCCGACTTTACCCAGTCGGTTTCGGAGATGCACAAGTTGCGCCGTGCGTTCGACAAAGGCGATCTCGAACGCATTGCGCCGGACGCGGCCAAGGTGCGCCTCGTGCTCGACGATGGAACGGTTTATCCGATCCCGGGCAAGCTGCTTTTTTCCGACGCCAAAGTCGATGCCTATACCGGACAGGTGACGCTGCGCGGAGAGTTCGGCAACCCGAATCGCGAATTGCTGCCGGGCATGTATGTCCGCGTCCTGATCGAGCAGGGCATCGATTCCGACGCCATCGCCGTGCCGCAGCAGGCGATCCAGCGCGACGCCGGCGGCGGCAGCGAAGTCTTCGTGGTCAAGGAGGACGGCCGTGTCGCGACGCAGCCGGTGCGCACCGGTGCGGTGCAGGACGGCCTGTGGCTGGTCAGCGAGGGCCTGAAGGACGGCGACCGCATCATCGTGGACGGCTTCCAGAAATTCGTGCCTGGCGACAAGGTCAAGCCGAAAGCCTGGATCGACGCGGATGCCTCGGTTGGTACGATACCGGGAGCACCGGCGCCGCGAACATCCCGCTGAGACCGGGATATGCCTAGTTTTTTCATCGACAGGCCGATCTTCGCCTGGGTGGTCGCGCTTTTCATCTGCCTGGTCGGCGCGATTTCGATCCCGCTATTGGCGGTCGCGCAATATCCGATCATCGCGCCGCCTTCGATCTCGATCTCGACCAGCTATCCCGGCGCGTCGCCGGAAAATCTCTACAACAGCGTCACGCGGCTGATCGAGGAGGAGCTCAACGGCGCCTCCGGCATCCTCAATTTCGAATCCACCTCTGACTCGCTGGGACAGGTCGAAATCATCGCTAACTTCGTGCCCGGCACCGAGACCGGCGCGGCGTCTGTGGAGGTGCAGAACCGCATCAAGCGCGTCGAGGCGCGGCTGCCGCGCGCAGTGCTGCAGCAGGGCATCCTGATCGAGGAAGCCTCCTCCGCCGTGCTGCAGATCATTACGCTGAATTCGACCGACGGCTCGCTCGACGAAATCGGCCTAGGCGATTTCATGATCCGCAACGTGCTCGGCGAGATCAGGCGCATTCCCGGCGTCGGCCGCGCCACGCTTTATTCCACCGAACGTTCGTTGCGGATCTGGGTTGATCCGGCAAAGCTCGTCGGCTACGGCCTCACCGCCGACGACGTCAACAAGGCGATCACGGCGCAGAACGCGCAGGTGGCTTCGGGCAGTGTCGGCGCCGAACCGAGCACGCCGGAGCAGAAGATTTCCGCGCTGGTGCTGGTGAAGGGCCAGCTCTCCTCGCCGGATGAATTCGGCGCGATCACGCTGCGCGCTAACCCGGACGGCTCGACCGTGCGGCTGCGCGACGTCGCCCGTATCGAGATCGGCGGCTTGAGCTATCAGTTCAACACCCGGCTCAATGGCAAGCCGACCGCCGGCCTTTCCGTGCTGCTGTCGCCGACCGGCAACGCGCTCGCGACCGCCAGCGCCGTCGAAGCCAAGATGCAGGAACTGTCGAAGTTCTTTCCGGCCAATATCGGCTACGAAATCCCCTACAACATCACGCCCGTCGTCAAGGCCTCGATCAACAAGGTGCTGATGACGCTGGTGGAAGCGGTGGTGCTGGTCTTCATTGTGATGTTCCTGTTCCTGCAGAACATCCGCTACACCATCATTCCGACCATCGTGGTGCCGGTAGCGCTGCTCGGCACCTGCGCGATGCTGATGGCGGCCGGCTATTCCATCAACATGCTGACGATGTTCGGCATGGTGCTGGCGGTCGGCATTCTCGTCGACGATGCCATCGTCGTGGTCGAGAACGTCGAGCGCATCATGGCGGAGGAGGGCCTGCCGCCGAAGGAAGCCACCCGCAAGGCAATGTCGCAGATCACCGGCGCCATTATCGGCATCACGCTGGTGCTGATGGCGGTGTTCGTGCCGATGGCGTTCTTCCCGGGATCGGTCGGCATCATTTACCGCCAGTTCTCGGTCACCATGGTTTCCGCCATCGCCTTCTCCGCGCTGATGGCGCTGTCGCTGACGCCGGCTTTGTGCGCGACGCTGTTGAAGCCGGTCGAAGCCGGCCACGGCCATGCCCGCAGCGGCGTGTTCGGCTGGTTCAACCGCGTGCTCGAGCGCAGCCGCGGCGGCTATTCGCGCACCGTGAAGGGGTCGCTGAAGCGCACCGGACGGCTGATGCTGATCTATGCCGTGCTGCTGATTGGGCTCGGTTACGGCTTCGTGCGGCTGCCCGGCGGCTTCCTGCCGGTCGACGACCAGGGCTTCATCACCACAGACGTGCAGACGCCGTCCGACTCCTCCTATGCCCGCACCGAGGCCGCGGTCGAGGCCGTGGAGAAGTATCTACTCAATCGCGCCGGCGTCGAGGACGTGACCTTCCTGACCGGCTTCAGCTTTCTCGGCCAGGGCATGAACACCGCGCAGGCCTTCATCACGCTGAAGGACTGGTCGGAGCGTGGCAAAAAGGATTCCGCCGCCGCGATCGTAGCCGACATCAACCGCGACCTCACTTCGATCCGCGACGCCAAAATCTCGGCGCTGCAGCCGCCGCCGATCGACAATCTCGGCAATTCCTCGGGCTTCTCATTCCGCCTGCAGGACCGCGGGCAGAAAGGCTATCCGGCACTGGTCGCCGCGGCCGACCGGCTGATCACTGAGGCCAATGCCAGCCGCGTCCTGCAGAAGGTCTATGTCGAGGGCCTGCCGCCGGCGCCGCAGGTCAATCTGATGATCGACCGCGAGAAGGCCGGTGCCTTCGGCGTCACCTTCGAGGACATCAACCAGACGATCTCGACCAATCTCGGCTCGAACTACATCAACGACTTCCCGAATCGCGGACGGATGCAGCGCGTGATCGTGCAGGCCGACCGCGCCAGCCGCATGAACGCGGACGACATCCTCAATTACAACGTCAAGAACAGCCGCGGGCAGCTGGTGCCGTTCTCCGCCTTTGCCACCGTGCAGTGGCAGAAGGGGCCGACGCAGATCGCCGGCTTCAACTACTATCCCGCCGTGCGCATCTCGGGCGAGGCCAAGCCCGGCTTCACCTCAGGCGATGCCATCGCGGAAATGGAACGGCTCGCGGGCAAGCTGCCGCGCGGCTTCGGTTACGAATGGACCGGCCAATCGCTGCAGGAAAAACTCTCCGGCTCGCAGGCGCCGTTTCTGCTCGGTCTCTCGGTGCTGGTGGTGTTTTTGCTGCTCGCCGCGCTCTATGAAAGCTGGACCATTCCGCTCGCGGTGCTGCTGACGGTGCCGCTCGGCGTCTGCGGTGCGGTGATCGCGGCGACGATGCGCGGGCTGCCGAACGATGTCTATTTCACCGTCGGCCTGATCACCATCATTGGTCTTGCGGCCAAGGACGCGATCCTGATCATCGAGTTCGCCAAGGACCTGCGCGCGCAGGGCAAGCCGCTGGTCGAGGCCACGATTGAAGCCTGCAGCTTGCGCTTCCGGCCGATCCTGATGACGGGCTTGGCCTTCGTCTGCGGCGTGCTGCCGATGGCGATCGCGACAGGCGCCGGCGGCGCCAGCCAGCAAGCGCTCGGCACCAGCGTGATGGGCGGCATGATCGCGGTGGTGATCCTGGCGCTGTTGATGGTGCCGGTGTTCTTCGTCAGCGTGCAGCGCGTGCTGGCGGGGGATCGGGAGAAGGTAGAGGAGGCGGTCGCTGTGAGTGAGCCGCATGGGCCGCATGGGCCTCATCATACCGCTGTCGTCACCCGCGAAGGCGGGTGACCCAGTATTCCAGCGGCGCGCTGGTATTGAATCGAAAGGCCGCGGGTGTACTGGATCATCCGCTTTCGCGGATGATGACACTGAAATGATGGCGCGAGCAGCGCGGTATTACCCCAGCGGCCCCAATATCTTCACCAATTCCCCGTGCACGAACTCGTTGCCGCACACCACGTGGCCGGTCTTCAGTGCGTCGTCCCTGCCGCCGATATCCGAGATCGTGCCGCCGGCTTCCCGCACCATAATCTGTCCCGCTGCGATATCCCACGGCGACAAATTGCGTTCCCAGTAGCCGTCGATCCGTCCCGCGGCGACGAAGGCCAGGTCGAGCGAGGCGGCGCCGAAGCGGCGGAAGCCCGCGACCTTGTTCTGCAGCGCCGCCATTTCCTTCAGCGCCAACTGATGGTCGCCGCGGCCGATATGCGGCAGGCCGCAGGCGACAACGCATTCATCGAGCCTGCGGCGGCCGGCGACGCGCAGCCGCTGATCGTTGAGGAACGCCCCCTTGCCGCGCTCGGCGATGTAGAGCTCGTCATTGGCGGGATTGTAGATCACACCGGCGATGACGGTGCCCTCGCGGGCGAGACCGATCGAGATCGCAAATTGCGGAATGCCGTGCAGGAAGTTGGTGGTGCCGTCCAAGGGATCGACGATCCAGGCATGGGTCTTGTCGGCGCCCTCGCGCGTTCCGCCCTCCTCGCCGATGAAACCGTAGCCCGGCCGCGCCTTGGCGAGGTCCTCATAGAGCATTTCCTCAGCGCGCTTGTCGGCCTTGCTGACGAAGTTCGCCGGCCCCTTGAGCGATACCTGCAAATGCTCGATCTCGCCGAGGTCGCGCTTGAGGTTGCGGCCGGCGCGGCGCGCGGCTTTCACCATGACGTTGATGAGGGCTGAATAGAGCATGATGGGAGCGCTTAGCGTGTGAGACGGAACGGCGCAATGCCGTCAGGGTTGAGGGACTGGGTGCCCTGCTGATGTGCCGCCGTCAAGGCGTCATTTGCCGATGGTGCCGGTCCATTTGCGCGCCGCCGCCTCAACCTTGGCGCGGTCTTCGGGACTGAGTTCCGAGAGGCGCTCGTCGAGCTCGGGATCGCCCTTGCCGGCGGTCTTGGCGACAAGATGCCACTTCAGGCCTTCGATCTTGTCCACCGGCACCCCCAGTCCGCTCACGAGCACGCGGGCGAGGCGGTTCTGCGCGATCGGCGAATTCTGCCGCGCCGCCTTGCGCAGCAGCGCGATCGCCGCAGCCTGATTTCTCGGCGTGCCGGTACCGTTGAACAGCGCGATGGCATATTCGACTTCGGCATCGACATTGTCGGCCAATGACGCCGCCTGCAGCAGCCGCACCGCCTTGTCGATGTCCTTCGGCACGCCGGTGCCTTCCTTGTAGAAGGTCGCCAGCGCGTATTGCGCCTCCGGATTGCCTGCGTCGGCTGCGGCGCGCAGCAGTTCGGCGGCGCGCTTGACGTCCTGTGGCAACGTGTTGCCGTCGAGATAGAGCAGCGCCAGATTGTAGGCCGCCTTCGGATTGCCGAGCTTGGCCGAGGAGGCCAACAGCTTGACGGCCTGCTCGCGATTGGTGTTTCCGCCGCGGCCAGACAGCCGCATCATGGCGAGCGCGAACATGCCCTCGCGGTCGCCGGCATCGGCTGCGCGCTGATACCAGTCGGCGGCCTTTGCATAGTCGCGCTTGACGCCGAGTCCGTTGGCATAGAGCTCGCCCAACATCGTCATCGCCTTGGGGTCGCCGTTATATTGTGCGCGGGTCGTCGCGAGATCGAACGCGGTCTTGTACATGCCGCGCTGATAGGCGCCGTAGACGAGGTCGACGTTCGGATCTTCGAACGCGGCGGTCGGCGACGGAGAAGGCGTCGGCGTCGCCACAGGCTTCGGCGTTGCGGCCGCCTTCGGCGCTGCGGCTGGCTGCTTCGCTGCAGGCGGAGCCTTTGGTTTGGGCGCTTCCTTTTTCGCCGCCGGAGGGCTCGCCGGTGGCTGCGCCGCAGGCGGCGTCAGCGAAACCTGCGCGGTGGCGCCGGCCATCGTCATCAAGAGGCTCGCAAGCAGCGATATGGAACGCAGGAATTTCATGGTCCGGCGTTATCCGTGCCCGGCCTTGTCCGTGCCGGCTTTGTCCGTAGCAGCGTTGGCTTCTCCGAACGCTGCCTCGTACGCTTGCGCAATCGCCTGCGCGGCATCGATCAGCGCTGCCTTTGCGCCGCGCGGGTCGGCCCAGATGAAATCGCCAACCAGGATGAAATCGGCGCCGGCAGCCGCAAAGTCGCACGCCTCCTCGCGCGAGGCGGCAAAGCCGACGCAGGGCGGTTCAAACAATTCGTCCCACCACTGCAGCCGCTCGGCGATCGCTTCCACCGAAGGCCGCTGCCCCCCGGCATCCGGCTCGCCGAACAGCACGTAGTCTGCGCCTGTTTCGCCCGCGGCCATCGAATCGTGCCGCGTAGCAAGGCCGCCGACGCCGGCAATGCGGTCCGGCTTCAGCGACGGCAGGGCATCTTCCAGCGCGGCGAGGCCGGATAGATGCGCGCCATCGGCGCCTGAGCGCGCCACCAGCTCGACATGGCCGTCGAGCAGGAGCGCCGCGCCGGCATTTTGGATCGCAGGCGCCAGCGCTTTCGCGCGCGCAATCATGGTGCGCTGATCGGTTTGCTTCAGCCGCACCAGCACCGCCGCGACATCGGCCGCTGCTAACAGTTCCGGAAGCTGGCTTGTGAGCTGCGACGGATCGTCCACCTCGGGCGTCGCGAGATAGAGCCGCGGCGCCGGGCGCGGCGGAACGGGTTTGTTGGCCAACTCTAGGCGACCTTCTTTTCCAGGCCGGTTTCCCACTCGCCCTTGCTTGCCAGCGCGTTCATCCGCGCACGGTGCGTAAATGCGCGCTGGCCCGCGGCGACGTTCTCGGCCTTGCCGGACCACGCCTTCTGCGGCGCCGCCTGCAGCGCACGGCCATAGGAAAAGGTGAGTTTCCAGGGCAGGCTGCCGATCCGGTTCATGGCGTTCAGATGCGCGGTCGCTTCCTCGTCGGATTGTCCGCCGGAGAGGAAGGCGATGCCCGGCACGGCTGCGGGAACGCAGGCCTTCAACAGTCGCACGGTCTTCTCCGCGACTTCCTCGACGGAAGCCTGCTTCGGGCACTTCTTGCCTGAGATGGCCATGTTGGGCTTCAGCACCATGCCTTCGAGCTCGACGCGCTGCACCCGCAATTCCTGGAACGTCTTGTTGAGCACGCGTTGGGTCACGTCGTAGCAGCGGTCGATGTCGTGATCGCCGTCCATCAGCACTTCCGGCTCGACGATGGGCACGATCTGCGCCGCCTGGCACAGCGCCGCATAGCGCGCCAGCGCATGCGCGTTGACGTTGATCGCGGTCATGCTGGGGATACCAGTGCCGATATCGATCACCGCGCGCCATTTGGCGAAGCGCGCGCCGCGCTCGTAATATTTCTTCAGCCGCTCGGCGAGCTTGTCGAGGCCGACGGTAACCAGTTCGCCCGGACATTGCGGCAAGGCCTGCGTGCCTTCGTCGACCTTGATGCCGGGGATGCTGCCTGCCTGCTCGATCAGCTTGATCAGCGGCGTGCCGTCCTTGGCATTCTGCCAGATGGTCTCGTCGTAGAGGATCACCCCCGAGACGTACTTGCTCATCGCCTCGGTGGAGCGGAACAGCATCTCGCGATAATCGCGGCGGTTCTCCTCGGTCGATTCGACGTTGATCGCGTCGAAGCGCTTCTTGATCGTGCCTGAGGATTCGTCGGCGGCGAGAATGCCCTTGCCTGGGGTGACCATGGCGAGGGCAACCTTGTTGAGGTCAGCAAGATTCATGGGAACGTTCTCCGAAAACATCATGCCCTTGCGCACCAAAATAGGCGGTTCTCGGGCAATTGCCTAGAAAACGTTCGTCGCACCTTGGGTGATTGCGAGGCGGGCGCCGGGTCAGGCGACCCGCGGATCTAGCTCACCCTTGGCATACCGCTTGGCCATTTCGGCGGTGGTCAGCACCTTCTTGATCTTGCTGGCTTGCCCTGCGGTATTGAATTCCTGCAGCCGCTGCTTGCACAGCTTGGCCATGGCTTCCATCGCAGGCTTCAAGTATTTGCGCGGATCGAACTCTTCCGGATTGTCCTTCAGCACTTTCCGGATTTGCCCGGTCATCGCCATGCGGTTGTCGGTGTCGATGTTGATCTTGCGCACGCCGTTCTTGATGCCGCGCTGAATTTCGGAAACCGGCACGCCCCAGGTCGGCTTCATCTTGCCGCCGTTCGCGTTGATGATCTCCTGCAGATCCTGCGGCACCGAGGACGACCCGTGCATCACGAGGTGCGTGTTCGGCAGCTTGCGATGGATCTCCTCGATCACGTTCATGGCGAGGATGTCGCCGTCCGGCTTGCGGGTGAACTTGTAGGCGCCGTGCGAGGTGCCCATCGCGATCGCCAGCGCGTCGACCTTTGTCTCCTTGACGAACTTCACGGCTTCATCGGGGTTGGTGAGCAACTGGTCGTGCGAGAGCTTGCCTTCGGCGCCGTGGCCGTCCTCCTTGTCGCCCATGCCGGTCTCCAGCGAGCCGAGCACGCCGAGCTCGCCTTCCACCGATATGCCGCCGAGATGGGCCATGTCAGTGACGGTCCTGGTCACGCCGACATTGTAGTCCCAATCGCCGGGAGTCTTGCCGTCGGCCTTCAGCGAGCCGTCCATCATGACGGAGGTGAAGCCGGCCTGGATCGCGGTCATGCAGGTGGCGGGCTCGTTGCCGTGATCGAGATGCACGCAGACCGGAATCTGCGGATAGATTTCCGTGACGGCATCCATCATGTGCCTGAGCATGACGTCATTGGCATAGGAGCGCGCGCCGCGCGAGGCCTGGATGATGACCGGCGCGTCAACCGCGGAAGCCGCCTCCATGATGGCGAGCGCCTGCTCCATGTTGTTGATGTTGAACGCCGGCACACCGTAATCGTGCTCTGCCGCATGATCGAGCAGTTGACGCAGGGTAATGCGAGCCATTCAAATTCTCCTGTATTTTTCGTGGCTTTGGCGCTTCGTTAGGTCCGGGTCTAACCCACTTTGAGAACTTCGACGCCGGGTAGCGGCTTGCCTTCCATCCATTCGAGGAACGCGCCGCCGGCCGTCGAGACATAGGAAAAATCGTCGGCCACGCCGGCCTGGTTGAGCGCCGCGACGGTGTCGCCGCCGCCGGCGACCGAAATCAGTTTCTTCGCCTTGGTCCGCTCCGCCGCATGTTTGGCGGCAACGACGGTGCCGCGGTCGAACGGGGTCATTTCGAATGCACCCAGCGGGCCGTTCCAGACCAGCGTCGCGGCGTCGTCGATCGCGGCATGAATCCGCGCGGTCGATTGCGGGCCGACGTCGAGAATCATGCCATCGGCCGGAATGGCGTCGAGGCCGTAAGCATGCGAAGGCGAGTTGGCCGCGAAATGATAGGCGACCACGGCATCGACAGGCAGGATGATGGCGCAGTTCGCGGCGGTGGCTTTTTCCAGGATACGCAGCGCGGTCGCGGCGAGGTCCTTCTCCGCCAGCGACTTGCCGACGGCAACGCCCTGCGCATGCAGGAAGGTATTGGCCATGCCGCCGCCGATCACCAGCGCGTCGACTTTCGTAACCAGGTTTTCGAGCAGATCGATCTTGGTGGACACCTTGGCGCCGCCGATGATCGCGATAACCGGTTTGGTCGGCGCTTCCAGCGCCTTGGAAAGCGCGTCGAGCTCGGCCTGCATGGTGCGGCCGGCATAGGCGGGCAGCTTGCGGCCGAGGCCTTCGGTAGAAGCGTGCGCGCGGTGCGCCGCCGAGAACGCGTCGTTGACCCAGATATCGCCGAGCTTGGCCAGCTCGGCGACGAAGGCCGGATCGTTCTTCTCTTCCTCCTTGTGGAAGCGGGTGTTCTCCAGGCAGAGAATGTCGCCGTCCTTCATGGCGCCGACCGCCTTGGCGGCGGCCTCGCCGATGCAGTCGTCGGCGAACGCGACCGGCTTCTTGATGACCTGCGCCAGCGCCGCTGCGACCGGTTTGAGCGAGTCCTTGGCGTCGCGTCCCTTCGGCCGGCCGAAATGGGCGAGCAGGATGACCTTGCCGCCCTTGTCGGAAATTTCGCTGATGGTCGGCGCGACGCGCTCGAGCCTGGTCGCGTCGGTGACGCGGCCGTTTTCCATAGGAACATTAAGGTCGACGCGCAGCAGCACGCGCTTGCCCTTCACGTCGACGTCATCGAGGGTGCGGAATGTTTTCGGCATGGGCGGGTCTCTTGTCCCGGGCGCACGGCGGCGCGAAGTGCCGCTGTGCTGAACCGGGACCTACGTTGCATGGGTCCCGGCTCTGCGCCGCGTCACTTCGTGCCGCGGCGCATCCGGGACACGAGACTAGAACTTACAGCAGCTTCCCCATCGCAACGGCCGTGTCGGCCATCCGGTTGGAGAAACCCCATTCATTGTCGTACCAGGACATCACGCGCACCAGCGTGCCGTTCTGCACCTTGGTCTGGTCCTCATGGAACGTCGACGAATGGGGGTCGTGGTTGAAGTCGATCGAGACGTTCGGCGCTGATGTGTAGCCGAGAATGCCCTTGAGCTGCTGCTCGGAGGCGCGCTTCATCGCCGCGTTGATTTCCTTGGCATCGGTGGCGCGCTTGGCGACGATCTTGAGGTCGACCACCGAGACGTTCGGGGTCGGCACGCGGATCGCGACGCCGTCGAGCTTGCCCTTCAGCTCGGGCAGCACCAGGCCGATCGCCTTCGCGGCACCGGTCGAGGTCGGGATCATCGACATCGCCGCCGCGCGGCCGCGATAGAGATCCTTGTGCAGGGTGTCGAGCGTAGGCTGGTCGCCGGTGTAAGCGTGGATCGTGGTCATGAAGCCGGTCTCGATGCCGACGGTATCGTTCAAGACCTTGGCGACTGGCGCCAGGCAGTTGGTGGTGCAGGAGCCGTTGGAGACGACCAGGTGATCCTTGGTCAGGGTGTCATGGTTGACGCCGTAGACGATGGTGGCGTCGGCGTTGTCGGCGGGTGCCGAGACCAGCACGCGCTTGGCGCCGGCGGTCAGGTGCGCGGAGGCCTTGTCCTTGGCGGTGAAGATGCCGGTGCATTCCAGCGCGATGTCGACGCCGAGCGCCTTCCACGGCAGCTTCGAGGGATCGCGCTCGGCGGAAACCTTGATCTTGCCGTTGCCGAGGCTGATCGAGTCGCCGTCGACGGTCACCGTGCCGGGGAAGCGGCCATGCACGGAATCGAAGCGCAGCAGGTGGGCGTTGGTCTCGACCGGGCCGAGATCGTTGATGCCGACCACCTCGATATCCGTGCGGCCAGATTCCGCAATCGCCCGCAACACGTTGCGGCCAATGCGGCCAAATCCGTTGATCGCGACGCGGACTGCCATGCTGTTTCTCCCTTGATAGCTGATGCCATCCCCGCGGAGCTGTTCCACGGAGGTGCTGACGGCGGAACGCCCGGTTCGGCCGGGCGGGAACGGTCAAGATAGGGGTCTAGGTAGTCCTTTTTGCCCTAGACCTCAACCGTTAGCAGGAGCGCCGCCGATTTGAAGTTCCTGCTATGGTTGCCGCGAGCACCGTCAGGAACTTCAAATCGATAAGCGGCGCTCCCAACGTTAATAATCGTCTCGTGCCCATTCATTTCCGAAGTTCGCATCAGAAGCGCCGCGAAAGCGTGCAAACTTCGGAAACGGGCACTAGACGCGCTTCAGGACAGCGTTAACCGCGGCCTCGGCGGTAATTCCGAAGTGCTTGAAAAGGTCCTTGGCCGGCGCGCTGGCACCGAAACCGTGCATGCCGACGAATTCGCCATCCTGACCGATCACGGCGTCCCAGCCCCAGCGCACTCCGGCCTCGATGGCCAGTTTGACCGGCGCATTGCCGATAATGGCTGTCTTTCGGTCCGCCGGCTGCGCCAGCAACAGGTCGAGCGAGGGCACCGAGACCACCCGCGACGCGATGCCACGTTCCGCCAGTTGCTTCTGGGCGGCCACCGCGATCTCGACCTCGGACCCCGAGGCGAACAGCGACACTTTGGCCTCGCCCTCGGCCGCGACCAGCTCATAAGCGCCATGCCCGCAAGGGTTATCGTTCGGCGCATGGGTGCGGAGTTGCGGCAGGTTCTGGCGGGTCAGTGCCAGCACCGTCGGGCCATCGACACGGTTGAGCGCGAGCTCCCAGCATTCCGCGACCTCGACCGCGTCGCAGGGCCGGAACACGCGCATGTTGGGCATGGCGCGCAAGGCCGCGAGATGCTCGACCGGCTGGTGCGTCGGTCCGTCCTCGCCGAGCCCGATCGAATCATGGGTCATCACATAGACCACGCCGGTACCCATCAGCGCGGCCAGTCGCATCGCCGGACGCGCGTAGTCGGTGAATACCAGAAACGTCGCGCCGTTCGGTGCGAAGCCGCCATGCAGGAAGATGCCGTTGAGAGCCGCGGCCATGCCGTGCTCGCGGATGCCGTAGTGGATGAAGCGGCCCTTCGGCGTCTTGGCGGAGAACGCGACCGCCGATTTCGCCTTGTTGTTGTTGGAGCCGGTGAGGTCGGCGGAGCCCGCGACGAATTCCATCGGCATCGCAGCCGCGATCGCCTCGATCGCCGCTTCCGAGGATTTCCGCGTCGCGACATTCAGCGGCGCCTCCAATAGCGCCTTCTTGTGCGCCCGCAGCGCCTTCGCAAGCGCGGCCGGCCGCTCGTGCCGCATCCGTCGCTCGAACTCGGCGCGCTTGCGGGGACCGAGCTCGGCGAAAACCGCTTCCCATTCCTCCCGCGCGGCAGCGCCGCGGCTGCCGGCCGCGCGCCACGCCTGCAGTACGTCGTCGGGCACCGAGAAGGCTTCGAGCGAGATGCCGAGCTTTTCCTTGGCGCCCTTGAGCTCGTCGGCGCCGAGCGCCTCGCCATGGGCCTTGGCGGTGCCGGCCCGCGTCGGCGCGCCGTAACCGATCGTGGTCTTGCAGGCGATCAGCGACGGCTTGTTGGATTTCTGTGCGCGGGTGATCGCCGCTGCGATCGCCTTCGGATCCTGGCCGTCGATCAATTCCGCCGCCCAGCCGGCCGACTTGAAGCGCTTCACCTGGTCGACCGAATCGGCGAGCGAGGTCGGGCCGTCGATCGAGATACCGTTGTCGTCATACAGCACGATCAGCTTATTCAGCTTCCAATGTCCGGCCATCGCGATCGCTTCCTGCGACACGCCTTCCATCAAATCGCCGTCGGAGGCGAGCACGTAGGTGTGATGGCTGACCACCTTCTTGCCGAACTCGGCGGCAAGCATCTTTTCCGCCAGCGCCATGCCGACCGAGGTCGCGATGCCCTGCCCGAGCGGGCCGGTCGTGGTCTCGACGCCGCTGGTCTCGAAGTTTTCCGGATGCCCCGGCGTCTTGGAGCCGAGCTGCCGGAAATTCCGGATCTGGTCGAGCGTCATGTCCTTGTTGCCGGTCAGGTACAGAAGCGCATAGAGCAGCATCGAGCCGTGGCCGGCCGAGAGCACGAAGCGGTCGCGGTCCGGCCAGTTCGGATCCGCCGCGTCGAATTTGAGGAACTGGGTGAACAGCACGGTCGCGATGTCGGCGGCACCCATCGGCAAGCCGGGATGGCCGGATTTCGCCTTTTCGACGGCATCCATGGCAAGGCCGCGAATCGCATTGGCCATACGGGTATGATCGACCTGCGTCATGATGAAAATCCGCCTGAAATGAGGTGCTTGGTTGTAGGTAACGTACCGGGCGAAGCCGCAATACGGGGGTGGGTAAGGGGAGCCGGGGCTGGATAGCACCTCAAACCCCCGAGTCCAAGGCGGGGAAACGCGCCTGCCGTGCGAAAAGTTGCTTAGCAGTGCATAGCTTCGCGCGGGCGTTGCGCTCGGCTCGCTTGCCACGTAAATTTCGTGCTCTAACCGCTTGCCGAACCGCGGATTTTGCTGCCGTGCGGCGAGCTCACGCGAAGGTGCGCGCTGTCTCTCATGAGCGATCGTTACACCAACGGTGCCGGCAATGCCGAGCCGGTCCAGGTCGACATCGAGGTCGCCACGCGGCGCCTGATGCTGGCGCTCGATGCGCTCGAGGCGGCGGCCGAGCGCCGGCGCGACGCCGACCGCGACGAGAATGAATTGGCGAGCCGGATCCAGGCGCTCGGGGCCGACCGCTCGCGGCTTGCCGACGAACTCGACGGCTCGCTGGTGAAGACGCGGCGGCTGGAGCGTGCCAACCGCGAGATCGCCGAAAGGCTGGACGCTGCGATCGGCACCATCCGTGCGGTGCTCGATGCCGACGCGGGAGAGAGTGAATGAGTCACATCAACGTCACCATCAACGGCCGGCAGTACCGCATGGCCTGCGAGGAAGGGCAGGAAGTGCGGCTCTTGAAGCTCGCCGAGAGCCTGGAATCACGGGTCGGCGAGTTGCGCGGCAAGTTCGGCGAAATCGGCGATGCGCGCCTGACCGTGATGGCCGCGCTGACCGTGTGCGACGAACTGGTCGACGCCAATGCGCGCATCCGCGCGCTGGAGGGTGAGCTCGAAACTCTGCGCAATGTTCGCACGGCCGCCGCCGATCGCGCCAAGGCGACGCAAATCGCCGTCGCCAACGCACTCAACGCCGCCGCCGACCGCATCGAAAAAACCACGCAAGTCCTCAACCGCACCATCGGCAGCGGCGTCGCCATCGGGTGACAGGCGGCGCTCGTCTCTTAACCCTCCCCTGGAGTGGGAGGGTCGCCGCGAAGCGGCGGGGCGGGGTGACAGACTATCGTCGTCGGAGGTGCTTGAGTGGTAACGCTTCCGCTTCACGCGATCCATACACCTCCACGCAGATCTTCTCCATCACCGCGCTGAGATCGCCGGCGACATCCGAATTCCAGAAGCGGATAACGCGATATCCTTCCTGCTCAAGACAAGCCTGCCGTTCACTGTCGCGCGTGGCCGTCGCGCCTCATTATGATGCCCGCCATCGAGCTCAATAATGGGACGCTTGGCCGGACAGAAGAAGTCCACGACATAAGGTCCGATCGGCGCCTGACGCCGGAAATGCGTGCCCGATATCGGCAGTTCTTTCAGTGCACGCCAGAGGATGCGCTCATGCGGCGTGGTATTGGCCCGCAGGTTCTTCGCAGCGGCGCGGCGGATAGCCGTTGAAATCATTTCTACCTCGCTCGCGGATAGATCGCCCCATCCCGCTTACATCGACGCTGCTGCGCATCATCGATGTAAGTGACACTCCCCCTCCAGGGGAGCGTGAATTGGAGCGCAATCTTAACGAGAGTGCAATTGGCCATTTCAAAAGTTGTCTTCATGTCGAGAGGCCCATCTTCGGCGTTAGGGACACGAAAGCCTACCGCTAACCGCTGGCGGATTCGCCTGGTAACCCCTACATTGTGTCCGCGAAGCTGCGTCGTGCGTCAGGAGCCATATATCCCCGGGGCCTTATCGATCCTTTAGGGAACTGTCCCTGGCCGGGTCCGTGGATCCGGACATATGGTGCCCACCTACTTTCGTAGGGAACTCCGGGATCGAGTGCTTCAACGGCGTTCGCGGCCTCGCACGCTTGTTTGTTGGTTGCCTGCGATTTTTCTCTACCCGCACGTTCCGTCGTACCCCGCGCATGCGGGGTATCCAGTACGCCGCGGCGTCTCGGTTGAATCACTGAAGTCTCTGAATACTGGATCACCCGCTTTCCGTCTTCGCTCGTTGAGCTTCGGCGGACAGGTCGCGGGTGATGACAGCGGAAAGAAACCGCATGACGGCAACCTTGTCCAAAGCCGACCTCCGCGCCACGGCGCTCGCCAGGCGCGATGCGTTGAGCGACGAGCAGCGCGCCGCGGCGGCGCAGGCGATGGCGAAGCGCGGCCTGCCATTCGAGATCGAGCCGGGCCTTGTCGTATCAGGCTATTCGCCGATCCGCAGCGAGATCGATCCTGCGCCCCTGATGCGCAAGCTCGCCGGGCGGGGCGCCAAGCTGGCGCTGCCGGCGGTGCTGTCACGCGGCAAATCGCTGGCGTTTCGCGCATGGTCGCCCGACGACCGGCTGATGCTGGGACCGCTCGGCATTCTCGAACCATCGCCGGCGGCGGAAGAGCTCGTTCCCGATATCATGCTGGTGCCGCTGGCGGCGTTCGATCGCGCCGGCCACCGCATCGGCTATGGCGCCGGACATTACGACTTCACGCTCGCCCATTTGCGCAAGGCGAAGGCCATCATGGCGGTTGGCATAGCCTTTTCCGTGCAGGAAATAAAAGCCGTTCCCGCGTTGCCGCACGACGTAGCGCTGGATTATGTGCTAACGGAAAAGAAAGTGTTCGATTTCCGGAGCTGAATTTTGCGTATTCTCTTTGTCGGCGACGTGGTCGGCCGGGCAGGCCGCACCGCGGTCGCGGAACATCTGCCCGGCATGATCAGAGACTGGGCGCTCGATCTCGTCGTCGTCAATGGCGAGAATTCCGCCGGCGGTTTCGGCATCACCGAGGCGATCTATCAGGAACTGCTCGACTCCGGTGCCGATGCCATCACGCTCGGCAACCACGCCTGGGACCAGCGCGAGGCGCTGGTGTTCATCGAACGCGCGCCGAAGCTGATCCGGCCCGCAAACTATCCAAAGGGCACGCCAGGCCGCGGAGCTGCGCTTGTCGATACCAAGAACGCCAAGCGCGCATTGATTGTCAACGCCATCGGCCGCGTCTTCATGACGCCGTTCGATGATCCGTTTCAGGTTCTCAATCGCGAACTCGATGCCTGTCCGCTGCGCGAGGCCGCGGACGCGATCGTGATCGATTTCCACGGCGAGGCGACGAGCGAAAAGCAAGCCATCGGCTATTTCTGCGACGGCCGCGCCAGCCTCGTCGTCGGTACCCACACCCATGTGCCGACCGCCGATCATCAGATCCTGGCCGGCGGCACCGCTTACATGACCGATGCAGGGATGACCGGCGATTATGATTCCGTCATCGGCATGCAGAAGGAGGAGCCGCTGCGGCGCTTTACGACGGGTATCCCGTCAGCCCGCTTCGAGCCGGCCGCGGGGCTAGCGACACTCAGCGGCATTGCGGTCGAGACCGACGATTCCACCGGCCTCGCGCTGCGTGTTGCGCCGGTGCGGGCCGGTGGCAGGCTCGAGCCGGCCTTGCCCGCCTTTTGGGCGTGAGAAGGATTGAGACGCCATCGAGCGTTGATGCGCTTCAATTGAACTGAACCACCTTGTCGAGCGTGATCGGCAGATCGCGCACGCGCTTTCCCGTCGCATGATAGACCGCGTTGGCGATCGCTGCGGCCACGCCGACAATGCCGATCTCGCCGAGGCCCTTGATGCCGAGCGGATTGACGATCTCATCCGGCTCGTCGACGAAAATCACCTCGATGTCGTGTATGTCGGCATTCACGGGCACATGGTATTCGGCGATGTTGGCGTTCATGACGCGCCCGAACTGGTGATCGAACAGCGTTTCCTCGTGCAGCGCCATGCCGATCCCCCACACCACGCCACCCATGACCTGGCTGTGCGCGGTCTTGAGGTTGAGGATGCGGCCCGCGGCGACGGCATTGACCACGCGAGTCACACGGATGACACCAAGCTGTTCGTCTACCTTGACCTCCGCGAAGATGGCGGAGTGGACGTTGCGCGCGTGAGACTTGTCTTCAGCGACCGTGTTGGCCTCCTCGCGCGTGATGCGATCGGCGGTGCCGGACTGCATCGCACTGGCAATCGGGACCGCGCGGGTCGCATCCTGCTTGCTGACGATCTTGCCGTCGATCAATGCGACATCGTCCACGCCGGCGCCTGCCAGCGGCGAATCCTTCATTTCGTTGGCGAGGTTCAACAGGTCGCCGCGAACCGCGCGGGCCGTATTCGCGATGGCGTTGCACACCGATGACGCGATCCAGGAGCCGCCCTCCAGCGGACATTGCGGCAGGGTCGAATCGCCGAGCTTGACGCTGATATTGTCGATCGGCAGGCCGAGCATGTCGGCCGCAACCTGCGCCATGATCGTGTAGGTTCCGGTGCCGATATCGGAGGCCGCGGTCGCCACTTCCGCGTGGCCGTTGGCCGTCAGCACGATGCGGACCGTAGCCGGCATCTGCAGCGCTTCCCACACGCCGGACGCCATGCCCCAACCGACCAGTTCGCTGCCGTCGCGCATCGAGCGCGGCTCCGCATTGCGCTTGTCCCAGCCGAACGCCGCCGCGCCCTGCCGATAGCACTCACGCAATTGCTTGCTGGTATAGGGAAGGTCCTCGCCCTGATGGCGGTCGGAATAGCACTGCAGCCGCAATTGCACCGGATCAGTCTTGAGCGCGACGGCGAGCTCGTCCATCGCGCATTCCAGCGCATAGACGCCGGTCGCAGCTCCCGGCGCGCGCATATCGCAGGACGTCGGCAGGTCGAGCTTCACCAGTCTGTGCTCGAATTTCGCGTTGGGGCTTTTGTAAAGCAGGTTGCCCCAGCCGGTATCGTTGCGCGCGAATTCCTCGAACTGCGAGGTTACCGCGATGGCTTCATGTTGCATTGATTCGAGTGTGCCGCCGCTGCTCGCACCAAGCGCTAGCCGTTCGATGCTCGCCGGCCGGTAGCCGAGCGCATACATCTGCGCCCTCGTCAGCATGACGCGAACCGGGCGTTTGAGTGCCTGCGCTCCCAGCACTGCCAGTACGACCTGGTATTGTGGACGCAGCCCCGCGCCGAAGCCGCCGCCCATGTAGGGCGACATGACGCGAACCGCGTCGGGCTGCAGCTCGAACACCTTGCAAAGATATTGCTGGACATTCTGCACGCCTTGCGTCTTGTCATAGACGGTGAGCTGGCCGTCTTGCCAGATCGCAGTCGAGGCAAACAACTCCATCGGATTGTGATGCTCGGTCGGAATGAAATATTCTGCCGCGTGGCGCACGGCGGCGGACGCAAACGCCTTTCCGGCATCACCGCGCGACTTCTCCGGACTGTCGACCGCAAAAGCGCGGGCGCGCTCGGCGTGCAGGTCGGTGATGTGCGGCTCCTTCTGGTATTCGATCTTGACCTGCGAGGCGGCCACGCGCGCGGTTTCCCAATCTTCCGCCAGCACCAGCGCGACCGGCTGACCGGTGAAGTGGATCCTGTCGTCGTAGAGCGGGCGGTAGGGTGAACCCTTCTCCGGCGCGACTTCGTCCTTGTAGGCGTCGTCCTTGGCGGCCATCTGGGGCCGATTGCGATAGGTGAGCACGTCGATCACGCCGGCCATGCCCAGTGCGGCGCTGGTATCGATGCGCTCGATCTGCCCCTTCGGGATCGTCGAGTCGACGACATAGCCATGGACAAGGCCGGGAACGTTGAACTCGCCGGCATACTTGGCTTCGCCGGTGACCTTGGCCCGGCCGTCGACGCGGGATGTCGCTGTTCCGATATAGTTTGGCATGGCGGTCACCGTATTTTCTTGTCGGAGATCGACTGCGGCGTGCCTCGCGCGGCCTGATCGAGCGTTCGCATGATGGCGCGCCGCGCCAGGCCAATCTTGAAGTTGTTGTGTCCGTAGCCTTTGGCGCCGTGAAGCAGCCAATCCGCGGCTTTCGCAAATGCGGTGGCATCGGCGCGTTGCCCGAGCAGGGCCGCTTCAGCCGCAGTACTGCGCCATGGCTTGTGAGCGACGCCGCCGAGCGCCAGCCGCGCCTCCTTGATCGTCTCGCCGTCGAGTTCGAGCGCCGCCGCGACCGATACCAGTGCGAACGCATAGGACAGGCGATCGCGGATTTTCAGATAGGAATAGTTCGCGCTAAATCCCTTTGGCGGCAGTTCGATCGCCGTGATGATCTCGTCGGGTTCGAGATTGGTGTCGCGCTGCGGCGTGTTGCCGGGCAGTCGATGGAAATCCGCAATCGCGATGGTGCGCGCCCCGGCCGGACCTATGACATGCACGACGGCTTCGAGCGCTGCGAGCGCCACGCACATGTCGGAAGGATGGGTCGCGATGCAGGCTTCGCTCGTGCCGAGGATGGCATTGATGCGGTTGACGCCGTCGATCGCCGAACAGCCGCTGCCCGGCTCGCGCTTGTTGCACGGCGTCGCCGTGTCATAGAAATAGAAGCAGCGCGTTCGCTGCAAGAGGTTGCCGCCGGTCGAGGCCATGTTGCGCAATTGCTGCGACGCGCCCGACAGGATCGCGCGCGCGAGCATTGGATAGCGCTCTTCGATCACCGGGTGGTAGGCGAGGTCGGCATTGGGCACCATCGCGCCGATCAGGACGCCGCCGGCGGAAGTTGGCTCGATGCTTCTAAGCGGCAGGTGCGAAATATCGATCAGCCGGCTCGGCCCCTCGACATCGTATTTGATGAGGTCGATCAGGTTGGTGCCGCCCGCAATGAACTTCGCGTAGGGGTCCGTGGCGATCTGCTTGATGGCATCGGCGACGTCGTTGGCGCGCGTATATTGGAACGGGGTCATGATCGCTCCATTGCCTGCTGGATTGCTGCAATGATATTCGGATAGGCGCCGCAGCGGCAGATGTTGCCGCTCATCAGTTCGCGGATTTCGGCGGCCGTTCTTGCCTTGCCCTCGGCGATCAGCCCGGCCGCCGAGCAGATCTGTCCTGACGTGCAATAGCCGCATTGAAAGGCATCGTGATCGATGAAGGCCTGCTGCAGTGGATGCAGCTCACCATCGCGCGAAAGGCCCTCGACGGTGGTGATTTCGGCGCCTTCCTGCATCGCCGCCAACGTCAGGCAGGAATTGATCCGCCGCCCCTCGACCAGAACGGTGCAGGCGCCGCATTGGCCGTGATCGCAGCCCTTCTTGGTGCCGGTTAGATTGAGATGGTCACGTAGCGCATCGAGCAGCGTCGTCCATGGAGCGACTACGAGCTTGGCCGGCTTGTGGTTGACGCTGAGCGTTACCGGAATTTTCTCCGGCACTGCGGCGATTCGCGCTGCGGGCGTTGCTGTCCCAGGATGCGTCATGTTCTTCTCCGCCTGCTTTGGTGCTTGGCATGGCATGTGCACACGTCAACACGATGACGTTCGCCGGGCCGCCGGTCGTGCGTATAAAAGAGGCTTCGGTTCCGAACCTGTCTACAACTGCTTCAAGCAAGGAAGGTTCAGGGCAGGAGCTCGATATGCTCAGCCGTATCCGGCTCGCAGCGTCCCGATACCGGCGCCGGCAATACCAACGAGGGGGTGGCCTACATTATGGCAATCACCGTCGCGCGCTCGCGAAGCGACGCACGCAATTTGATGCAACCGGTGCGGCCAGGCGAATGTGGCTAGAGCTTGTAGGCAGTGCGGAAGCCGCCCCAGTGACGGCCTTTGACGCGGATCGGTACGTCGATCTCGCGCATCATCACGGTGTTGCCGTTGCCCATGTCGCGGGCGTAGCTCTGGATCAGATAGGCACGCTGGTTGCGCCCGGCGGCAAGCCCGGCCGGATCGTTGAAGATGCGGCGGTTGCGGCTGTTGGCGGTGTTCCAGGTAACGTCGCCCGGCCGCTGCGGATGCGAATAGATCTTGTTGTGCACCGGCAGATACCCATTGGTGTCGACCATGGCGCAGAATGCCATCCGCGGATCCCTAGCGAGGAACGCTTCCTGGAACGGCGGCAGCGCGCGATCGGCCCAGTCCAGCATCCTGGTGCGATATTGCACCGGGTTAGTGCCGGGAATCTCGATATAGTCGGTGTCGAACATGTCGTCCATCGAGATGGCGCCGCTGTCGATGGCGTCCTCGAAGATCTTCTTCAGCGCCACGCCGGCTTCCATTGCGCGGGTAACTGCCTCGGTATTGTCGTCCTGGATCGACCACAGTCTGTCTTCGATCTTCTCGGCCAGCGCGGTGCTTGCCCGCTCGAACCGGACCTGAGTGCCGGCCTTGGATCGCTCACTGACGCGAATGCGGCAGGCGCCGACATCCTGCAGTGTTGCCTCGAAGCTCTGGCCCTGTGCCAGCCTTTCGGCGTCCGGCCCGCTGACCAGAATGCCATCCATCGAAATCTCGTAAACCGGTGCCGATATCACGCCGCGCGGCGTCTGGATTTCGATCTTGAGGCTGCAGGGCAGTTTTTGCGGTTCGCGGCGCTCGGTTCGTTCACCTTGGCGCAACAGCACGGCGCAGCGCGCCTTAAGCTTCTGCGCAAACGCGGTGACCGCCCGTCCGGCCTTGGCGACGCTTTCGCCATGGGCCTCGGCTTCCTTGGTCGCGTGGTCGATTTCGGTGGCGCTGTCGCCGACCGAAGCGATGAAGCTGGATGCGGAGGCTGCATTGTCGGCCATTTCGCCGGTGGTTGCGTTCTGCTCGGCGACCGCGCCGTTGACGTTCTCGAACACCGGCCGGATCGCCTCGATCGCCTGGGTGATACGATGCACGGCGTCGACGGAGCCCGCCGCGTCGCGCTGCAGCGTCTCGATCTTCTTGGTGATCTCCTCGGTGGCGTTCTGCGTCTGCACCGCGAGCGCCTTCACTTCGGTGGCGACCACGGCGAAACCGCGCCCGGCCTCGCCCGCACGCGCAGCCTCGATGGTGGAATTGAGCGCCAGCAGCGTGGTCTGCCGCGCGATCTGCGCGATCAAGTTGACGACGTTGCCGATCGCGGCCGATGATTCCCGGAGACGATCGACATTGGCGCTGGCTTCGCGGGCAGCGTCGCTGGCCTGGTCGGCGAGCTTGCCGGCGTCGCGCACCTGGGAGCCGATCCCCTGCGCCGATTGGGTGAACTTGTCGGCGGCGTACGAAAACGTCGTCGCGGTGGCCCGAGCGGCGCTGGTGCGGCTTGTCAGGGCATCGGTGCGCTGGCGGATGGTCGACAGCGTCGCGGCCGCCGCCTCGGCGCCGCCGGCGACCGAATTGGCCGCGCGCTCGAGCTGGCGGATCATCGCGCCGAGTTCGAGCTCCAGAAGCTCGAGGATTGCCTTGGCCGAATCGTCGGCGGAAGCGGCTTCCGCCGTGGCGGCAGCCACGTGCGCCTTGGGCGCCATGGCCGGTAAGGCCGGTTCCGGTACCCGCTTTTTGAACAGACCGAAGGCCATGGGAGCTCTTAAAAGTTGAGGATCGGTGCGAAATCCTCTCATCCGAGCATGAAGTCGTGGTTAACAACTGCCTGATATTTCGGCGGGCGGCACTACCAACATACCCGACCGGGCTGTAAATCTTTGATTTCGGCCGATTACCGGCCTATAAGGCCGCGCTTCACCCGACATACCTGGACGAATCCAAGAGATACCCGCATGGCCGGCCATTCCCAATTCAAGAACATCATGCACCGCAAGGGCCGGCAGGATGCCCAGAAGTCCAAGCTGTTCAGCAAGCTCGCGCGGGAAATCACGGTTGCTGCCAAGCTTGGAACTCCGGACCCGGCCATGAACCCCCGGCTGCGCTCGGCCGTCATCGCCGCGCGCCAGGAAAATATGCCGAAGGACAATATCGAGCGAGCCATCAAGAAGGCGATCGGCGGCGAGAGTGAGAACTACGATGAAATCCGCTACGAGGGCTATGGCCCGGGCGGCGTCGCGGTGATCGTCGAGGCGCTGACGGATAACCGCAACCGCGCCGCTTCCGACATCCGCTCCTATTTCACCAAGTCGGGCGGCAATCTCGGCGAAACCGGCTCGGTCGCCTTCATGTTCGACCGCACCGGCATTATCGAATATGACGCCAGTGTCGCCTCCGACGATGCGATGCTGGAAGCCGCGATCGAGGCCGGCGCCGACGACGTCGTATCCAGCGAAAACGGTCATGAGATCTACGCCTCGCAGGACACCTTCCGCGAGGTTGCGAAAGCGCTGGAAGCCAAGTTCGGCGAAGCCCGCAAGGCGGCGCTGACCTGGAAGCCGCAGAACACGGTCGCGGTCGATGACGAGACCGGCGAGAAGCTGCTCAAGCTGATGGATCTCCTGAACGAGCACGACGACGTCCAGAACGTTTACGCCAATTTCGAGATATCCGACGCGCTGATGGCGAAGATGGGCGGATAGGCGTTCTCGTGTCCCGGACGCGGTGTAGCGCGCAAGCGCTGCGCCGCAGAGCCGGGACCCATGTGGCCAGATACCGTGCCGATGGATGGCCCCGGCTCGGCGTCGCGTCATTTCGTGCCGCGCCGCGTCCGGGACACGTATCTCCGGGGATTGCCGTTCTCTTTATGTTTCGTTCATCCGGCTCTGGCGTTATCACTACGGCATGACATCCCCACCGATTCGCCATCCCGTCCGGATCATCGGCATCGACCCTGGCCTGCGCCGCACCGGCTGGGGCGTGATCGAGACCGAAGGCAACCGCCTTGTCTTCATCGGCTGCGGCTCGGTGGAGCCGCCGGGCGATGTGCCGTTGGCCAGCCGGCTGCTCGCTATCCACGAAGGGCTTGCCGCCGTGCTCGGCGATTTCCGCCCCGCAGAGGCCGCGGTCGAGCAGACGTTTGTGAACAAGGACGGCGTCGCCACCCTGAAGCTCGGCCAGGCCCGCGGCGTTGCCATGCTGGCGCCCGCGATGTTCGGTATTTCGGTTGCTGAATATGCGCCCAATCAGGTGAAGAAGACGGTGGTCGGCGCCGGCCACGCCGACAAGAACCAGGTTTCGGTGATGCTGAAGATCTTGCTGCCGAAAGCCGAGCCGAAATCCGCCGATGCGGCGGATGCACTGGCGATCGCCATCACGCACGCCCATCACCGCCAGGGCGTGGCGCTACGGATGAAGGTGGCGAGCTTATGATCGGTAAACTCAAAGGCCTGATCGATTCCTACGGCGAGGATTTTATCATCCTCGATGTCGGCGGCGTCGGCTATCAGGTGCATTGCTCGTCGCGCACGCTGCAGGCGCTGCCGTCGCCCGGCGAGGCCGCGGTGCTGTCGATCGAGACCTATGTGCGCGAGGACCAGATCAAGCTGTTCGGCTTTCGCACCGATACCGAGCGCGAATGGTTTCGCTTACTGCAGACCGTGCAGGGCGTCGGTGCGAAAGTGGCGCTGGCGGTGCTCGGCACCTTGCCGCCGGCCGAGCTCGCCAATGCGATTGCGCTGCGCGACAAGGCTGCGGTGTCGCGCACGCCCGGCGTCGGCCCGAAAGTCGCCGAGCGCATCGTCTCCGAACTGAAGGACAAGGCGCCGGCCTTCGCCAATGTCGATCCTGCCGTGGTGCACCTCGCCGGTGCGGTCGACGATCAACGCGCGCCGCGTCCGGTCACCGACGCCATCTCCGCGCTGGTCAACCTCGGCTACGGCCAGCCGCAGGCGGCGGCCGCGATTGCATCCGCCTCGCGTAGCGCGGGCGAGAATGCCGAGACGGCCCAGTTGATCCGGCTGGGCCTGAAGGAACTGGCGAAATAGACTATGTTCGCCGCTGACCAACGAAGGAATCCGTTTCCGCCATGTTGAGCGAAAAAGACAAAGAACTGATCGCCGCCGCGATTGACGCGATCAGGCCGCGTTATCGCAACAAATGGCAGGAGGTCGGCGCTGCCATGCGTACCCGCGACGGCCGCATCGTCACGGGCGTGAATATCGATGCCTATATCGGCCGGATCGCCGTCTGCGCGGAGGCGATCGCCATTGGGCGCGCCATCACCGAAACCGGCGATCGCGGCATCGAGACCATCGTCGCCGTGCGTCATCCCAAGCCGGACGAGCCCGGCAATATCGCCGTGGTATCCCCCTGCGGCATCTGTCGCGAACTGATCCACGATTACGATGCGAAGGCGCGGGTCATCGTTCCCGACAATGGCCGCGAGCCGCAGGTCGTCACCATCGGCGAGCTTTTGCCCAACAAGTACCGTAGGGGTAACGGGTGAACACGCCCTCCCGCATCGTTACCCCCGAGCGCCGCAGCGACGATGTCGGCGACACCGCGCTGCGTCCGCAACTGCTGTCCGAATTCGTCGGGCAGGCGCAGGCGCGCAAGAATCTCACGATCTTCATCGAGGCCGCGCGCAAGCGGGGCGAGGCGCTGGATCACGTGCTGTTCGTCGGCCCGCCCGGCCTCGGCAAGACCACGCTGGCGCAGATCGTCGCGCGCGAGCTCGGGGTCGGCTTTCGCGCCACCTCCGGTCCCGTGATTGCTAAGGCCGGCGATCTCGCCGCGCTGCTGACCAACCTCGAAGAGCGCGACGTTCTGTTCATCGATGAAATCCATCGCCTCAGCCCGGCGGTCGAGGAAGTGCTGTATCCCGCGATGGAGGATTTTCAGCTTGACCTCATCATCGGCGAGGGACCGGCGGCGCGCTCGGTCAAGATCGATCTGGCAAAGTTCACTCTCGTCGGCGCCACGACGCGCGCAGGGCTCCTGACCAATCCGCTGCGCGACCGTTTCGGCATTCCGATCCGCCTGAACTTTTACACCGAGGAAGAGCTTGAGAAGATCGTCGCCCGCGGCGCCCGCGTGCTCAACATCGGCATGACGCCGGATGGCGCCAACGAGATCGCCCGTCGCGCCCGCGGCACGCCGCGGATCGCCGGCCGCCTGCTGCGCCGCGTACGCGACTTTGCTTCCGCAGCCGACGCCAGCTCGGTCGATCGCGGCATCGCCGACCACGCGCTGAGCGCGCTGGAAGTCGACGCCGCCGGTTTGGACGCCATGGACCGGCGCTACCTCACGACGATCGCGCTGAACTATGGCGGCGGCCCGGTCGGCGTCGAAACCATGGCCGCGGCGCTGTCGGAGCCGCGCGACGCCATCGAGGACATCATCGAGCCCTATCTGATCCAGTGCGGCTATTTGCAACGCACCCCGCGCGGCCGTCTGCTCACCTCGCACGCCTTCCGCCATCTCGGCCTCGCCGAACCCACGCGCGACCCCGCGCAGTTCGGCCTGTTCGGCAACGGCGACGACTAGCGGCCTCGAACCTGATTACTGTAACGGTGCACTAAGGGCGAAACAGCCGGCGTTGAGCAAGGCACGGCGGAATGCGCTGATGGGGCAGAATCGGTGGCAAGAAGTTGCTGGAGCCCTGCTGACGTTCTGCACAAACCCACCGCAATTCGGGCTCAATCCGCCACCATGTTTGCGACGCATCACGATTGGATCACATGTTAACACGCCGTCATTTTTTGAAGTCCATGGGTGGCCTGGGCGCGCTTGGCGTCTCGACCACCGCTTACGGATTCAGTGCGCCGGTCGTCCGCCTTCACGTCGCGCGGTATGACCTTTCACCCCCGCAATGGCCAGCCGGTCTCAAGCTCAGGATCGCCGCCATCGCCGATCTCCACGCCTGCGATCCCTGGATGTCGCTCGATCACATCCAGGAAATCGTCGAGCGCACCAATGCGCTCAAGCCCGACATCGTTGTCATGCTCGGCGACTACGTGACCGGGCATCGCAAGGTGACGCGCATCATTCCGGACGCCGAATGGGCCGCCGTGCTGGCCGGCCTGAAGGCGCCGCTCGGCGTGCATGCCGTGCTTGGCAATCACGACTGGTGGGAAGACAAGGCCGTGCAGCGGGAAGGGCAGGGGCTGCCGAGCGCGGGCCGCGCGCTTGAGGCTGTCGGCATTCCCGTTTACGAGAATGACGCGAAGAAGCTCTACAAGAACGGCCATTCGTTCTGGCTGGCCGGCCTCGGCGACCAGCTCGCTTATATGCCGGCGCGCCGCTTCCGACAGCTCAGGCGGATCGGCGTCGACGATCTCGGCGCGACGCTGGCGAAGGTGACCGACGATGCGCCGGTCATTCTGATGGCGCATGAGCCTGACATCGCGCGCCGCGTACCCTCGCGCATCGCGCTGCAGCTCTCCGGCCATACCCATGGCGGCCAGGTGCGGATGCTGGGCTGGTCGCCGATCTCGCCGTCCGGCCAGCAACTCGCCTACGGCCATGTCAAGATGAACTGCGACGTCGTCGTCTCCGGCGGCCTTGGCTGCAGCATCATGCCGTTCCGCCTCGGCGTGCCGCCGGAAATCGTGCTGGTGACGCTTGGGGCAGGGCGGCCGGCGGTGGCGTAGCGTTCGTCGCAGCGCTTGCGCGCCGCGCTGATTTTGCGCAAAAGCGGGCTTTCCAGCGCGATCAGGAACCGCAAGTGGCATTACCCAATCTCGACGGCGAGATCCGCGACGGCCGGCATCACATGCAAGTCCGGGTCTATTACGAGGACACCGATTTTTCCGGCATCGTCTATCACGCCAACTATCTGCGCTTCATGGAGCGTGGACGCACCAACCATCTGCGACTGATGGGCGCCTCGCAGCATGCGCTGTTCGAACAGGCGCAGGAGGAGACGCCGGGCTTTGCCTTCGTGGTGCGCTCGATGCAGCTCGACTTCCTGCGCCCCGCACGCATGGACGACGTGCTCGATGTCGTGACGTGGCCTATCGCCGTGAAGGGCGCCTCGATTACGCTGGCGCAGGAGGTGCGGCGGGGCGATGAGGTGCTGGTCAAGGCCGAGGTCCGCGTCGCCTTCATCTGCGGCGGCAGGGCCCAGCCGATCCCGAAATCGCTGCGACGATTGATGAAGGCCGATCTGGCGCCGGACTAAATCTTCCGATTGACTCTCTGTACCGATCGGTACAATCTCCGGGCGTCACCACCTCGGAGAAATGTCATGTCGCGTCCGCCGCTACCGCCGTTCACCCGCGAAACCGCCGCCCAAAAGGCGCGCATGGCCGAAGATGCCTGGAATTCGCGCGATCCGGTGCGGGTATCGCTCGCCTATACCGAGGACAGCCGCTGGCGTAACCGTTCCGAGTTCTTTCAGGGCCGCGCGGCGATCGTTGAATTCCTCACCCGCAAATGGGCGAAGGAGCACGATTACCGACTGATCAAGGATCTCTGGGCGTTCGACCAGAATCGGATCGCGGTGCGCTTTCAGTATGAATGGCACGACGATGCCGGGCAGTGGCATCGCTCCTACGGCAACGAGCAGTGGGAATTCGACGCGCACGGGTTGATGCGCCGGCGCGAGGCCAGCATCAACGATATCGCCATCAAGGAGAGCGAGCGCCGTTTTCTCTGGCCGGCGCCAGGACCGCGCCCGGTCGATGTTGCAGGCCTCGGTGACAACCCGCTGTGATCAGATGCTGAAGAGGGGCGTCGAGCGCAAGGAAATAGTGCGGGCACTCGGCGAGGTGTTTCGCGCGCATGGCTATGAGGGCGCCTCGCTGACGCTGATCACGGAAGCGACCGGGCTCGGCAAGGGCAGCCTTTACCATCTGTTTCCCGGCGGCAAGGAGCAGATGGCCAGCGAAGTGCTCGCGGAAATCGACGCCTGGTTCGAGCTCAACATTTATTCGCCCTTGCGCGAGGCGTCCGATTCCGCGCGCGCGATCGCGGCGATGATCGCGGGCGTCGATGAGTATTTCCATTCCGGCGATCGCATCTGCCTGGTCGGCCTGGTTGCGCTCGGAGCGTCGCGCGACACGTTTGCGGCGAGCGTCGACGGGTATTTTGCGCGCTGGCAGGTGGCGTTGGCCGCCGTGTTGCGGCGATCGGGATTGAGCAAGGGCCAGGCCCAGCGGCGCGCCGAAGATGCGCTGCTCACCATTCAGGGCGCGCTGGTGCTGGCACGGGCGCGGAGCGATGCCGGGATTTTTCGCCGGGCAATGAGCGATCTGACGAAGCGGCTGCTAGCGCCCGCGGAGTGAGTGCCAGTTTACGCGGTCTGGGTCCCGGCTCTGCGGTGCAGCGTTGTGCGCTGCACCGCGTCCGGGACACGAAGGCGCCTTACGCCGCGGCCTTGTGGCGGGCGAGTTCGGCCTTATACAGTTCATACTCCTCGGCGACCGCCTTCGCGATGCTCGGGCGGGCGCGCAGGCGTTCGTAATAGGCCTTCACGACCGGCCATTTCGCCAGCTCGACCGGCGGCGTCGCCATCGTCCAGTTGATGATGGTGACGAGATAGGCGTCCGCTACGCTGAAGTGATCGAGCAGGAATTCGCGGCCTTTCAGGTAGTTCTCGAGATAGTCTAGTCGCGACAGATTCTTGGTCAGCGCGTAGGTCTTCGCGTCCTGCGGCGCCGTCTTGTCGAGCAGCGGCACGAACAGCGCCTTGTGCAGCTCGGTGCCGATGAAGCAGAGCCATTGATGCAGGCGGCTGCGCTCCTCAGCCGAGTTGGCCGACATGCCGGCCTTCGGAAAACGGTCGGCGACATATTGCAGGATCGCCGCATTCTCGGTCAGCACCGTGCCGTCGTCGGTGCGCAGCGTCGGTACCAACCCGAGCGGGTTGACGTTGCGAAAATCCGAGCCGTCGTTCTGCACGACTTTGCTCTTGGGATCGACCTCGAGATAATTGGCCTCGGCGCCGGCTTCATACAGTGCGATCCGGGTCGCCAGCGAGCAGGCGAGCGGCGAAAAATACAGGTCCATGGTTTGCCTCCTTGGCGGTTGATCGACCGGCGCTGCGCGCAAGGCTGGCGCGGTTGATTTTTATACCGTCTCGCATAATATAAATCCGGTCAAGGAATTTTTTGCGAAATGGTACAAAAAAGTAAAAGGCCGCCGGTCACCAAGATCGACGCTCCGGTGCCGCCCAAGCGCCGCGGCCGCCCGCGCGCCTATGAGCCGGACGTAGCGCTCGGCAAGGCGCTTGAGCTGTTTCGCAAGGACGGATTTGCGGCGACGTCGCTCGACGATCTCTCCGCCGCCACCGGCATGAACCGGCCGAGCCTCTATGGCGCGTTCGGCGACAAGCGCGAACTCTTCATCAAGA
The DNA here is from genome assembly GCF_013114835.1 of Bradyrhizobium archetypum. GTDB lineage: Bacteria > Pseudomonadota > Alphaproteobacteria > Rhizobiales > Xanthobacteraceae > Bradyrhizobium > Bradyrhizobium archetypum. The sequence goes on from NZ_JAAVLW010000003.1 coordinate 629,127, forward strand.
GCTACCGGCGCTATCGCGACGATGCGCGGGCCGCGATGGCGGACGTTTTCAGGAACGAACTGCCGATCCGAAAGCGCCTCGAGCGCATCTATGCGGTGGCACTCGACATTTACCTCGAATCCGGTCCGCGCGGCTGCTTCACGGTGATGACCGCAGCCTCGGAAGCGGTGCACGATCCGGATATCCGCGCCATGGTGCTGGAAGGTTTTGGCGAACTCGACAAGGCTTTCGCCGCCTGCTTCCGGCTCGCAAAGCAGAAGGGCGAGCTATCCGGGAGCGCGGATCCAACCGTGCTGGCGCAATTGGCCTCCGCCACCATCCACACCATCGCCATCCGCTCCCGCGCCCAGGTGCCGCGCAAGGAGTTGGAGGCGATTGTGAACGGTGCGATCGATGTGATGCTGCGGGCCTAGCCCTGCGCGATCTGCCGCACCTGCCGCCGTCATTGCGAGGAGCGACAGCGACGAAGCAATCCATCCATCCGCGCGTGCAGAAAGATGGATTGCTTCGCTTCGCTCGCAACGACGGTGAAACTAGTATCCCCGCTTCCGGTCCACCACATTGTCCAGCGCGCCGCCGGCCTCGAACCGCGCAATCTGCTCGGCGACATATTTCGATATCTCGTCGGGATCGGTATCGGCGGCATTGTGCGGCGTCAGCACTACCTTTGGATGGGTCCAGAACCGGCTGTCGACGGGTAGCGGCTCGGTGGCATAGACATCGAGTGAGGCGCCACCGAGCGTGCCATCGTCGAGGCATTGCAGAATATCGGCCTCGTTCTGCAGGCCTCCGCGCCCGGCGTTGATCAGGATGGGTGCGCCGAGCGGGCTATTTCGGTCAAGTTTCTCGAAAAGACGCCGATTCAGAATCTGTTGCGTGTTCAGCGTAAGCGGAAGGAGGCAGACCAGAATGTTGACGCGAGCCAAAAAAACATCGAGTTGCAACTTGCCGTGAAAGCATGTGACGCCCTCGATCTGCTTGGGGCTGTTGCTCCAGCCCGCGACACGAAAGCCGAGCCGCCTGAGTGCGTCAGCCGCATCAGCACCGAGCGTGCCAAGCCCCATGATACCGACCGTAACAGCGTTCGCCGCCCATTGCGGTTTCGGCGCCCAGCGCTTTTCGCGCTGCGACTGCCGCAAATAAGGCTCCTGCCGGTGGTGCATCAAGACATGCAGCACGACGTATTCCGTCATTCGCCCCGTGAGGTCGCCGACCGCGACGCGCACCAGCGGCACGTCGGGCAACGAGCGATCGGCCATCAGCGCGTCGACACCGGCGCCGAGATTGAAGATCACACGCAAATTAGGGAAGGCGGCGAGCTCGCCCGGATGCGGCTTCCACACCGCCGCGTAATGCACCTCCGCCGGATCGAATGACGCATCCGGCAACAGCAGCACGGGGCGCCCCTCGCAAACCCCGTCGAACCGGTCCTTCCAGCGCTGCGGCGACCAGTTTTCGGTCCCGCCATGCACCAGCAGCGCGAGCGCCCCCTTTGTCATTGCCAGTTCCTTTCGCGTCGCCAACCCGGCGTGACCCGCCTCACAGCGCGGCCCGATCCGTTTCTCTAGCCTTCGGGCCAGCCAGGGTCGAGGCCGTCAGATGAAAACGCTCAGATGCATCATTCTCATTCTCGGTGTGTGCAGCCTTTGTTCCAAGGCGGCGATTCACGCCTACCGGCACTTCAATCCGCCACCGCCTCCGATCATCGGTCCCTGACAAGGGAACATCCAAAATTTCTTCGACGCACCTGTCGGCAGCGGGCATAATCGTTCGTCATCATGACAACGGAGATGCCAAGCTGCCATGCTCTACGCCATTCTTTGCTATCACGACGAGGATCTCGTCGGCTCCTGGACCAAGGAGCAGGACGCCGCGGTCATGAAGAAACTGGCCGTCGTGCAGGATAAATTGACCAAGCAGGGCCGGCTTGGTCCGGTCGCCCGGCTGTTGCCGACGACGGCGGCGACCACGCTGCGCAAGGACGATCCGCCACTGGTGCTCGACGGTCCCTTTGCCGAAACCAAGGAGCAGTTGCTCGGCTTCTACGTCATCGACTGCAAGAACCTCGACGAAGCGCTCGAGGTCGCGCGCGAGCTTGGCGCAGCCAATCCCGGCGGCGCCTATGAGATCCGCCCCGTCGGACACTTCACGCCGGGGAGTGCACAGCCATGACCGATACCGCCTGGATCGATGCCGCGCTGACCTCGGCTCGCCCCCAGGCGGTCGGCGCGCTGTTGCGCTATTTCCGCAATCTCGATACCGCCGAGGAGGCGTTTCAGAACGCCTGCCTTCGGGCGCTGAAGAGCTGGCCGCAGAACGGCCCGCCGCGCGATCCGGCCGCGTGGCTGATCATGGTTGGGCGCAATGTCGCGATCGACGACATCCGGCGCAGCAAGAAGCAGGAGGCGTTGCCCGAGGACGAGGCGATCTCCGATCTCGAGGACGCCGAGGAGGAGGTTGCCGAGCGGCTCGACGGCTCGCACTACCGCGATGACATTTTGCGGCTGTTGTTCATCTGCTGCCATCCGGACCTGCCGGCGACGCAGCAGATCGCGTTGGCGCTGCGCATCGTCTCGGGGCTTTCCGTCAAGCAGATCGCGCGCGCCTTCCTGGTCTCGGAAGCTGCAATGGAGCAGCGCATCACCCGGGCGAAGGCGCGGGTAGCCGACGCCAACGTGCCGTTCGAAACCCCGGGCGCAGTGGAGCGCTCCGAACGCCTCGCCTCCGTCGCCGCCATGATCTACCTGATCTTCAACGAGGGCTATTCGGCGTCCGGCGACACCGCCGAGATCCGTGCGCCGCTGTGCGAGGAGGCCATCCGCCTGGCGCGGCTATTGCTGCGGCTGTTCCAGAGCGAGCCCGAGATCATGGGGCTGACCGCGCTGTTGCTGCTGCAGCACGCACGGGCCGATGCGCGGTTCGATGCCGATGGCGCCGTGATCCTGCTCGACGACCAGGACCGCTCGAAATGGAACAAGGCGCTGATCGCCGAGGGGCTGGCGCTGATCGACAAGGCAATGCGCCATCGCCGCAGCGGGCCCTACCAGGTGCAGGCCGCGATCGCCGCCCTGCATGCCCGCGCCGAGAAGCCTGAAGATACCGACTGGACCCAGATCGACCTGCTCTATGGCGCGCTCGAGATCATGCAGCCGTCGCCGGTAGTGACGCTGAATCGGGCGGTTGCCGTCTCCAAGGTGAAGGGACCGCAGGCCGCGCTCGACATGATCGAGCCGTTGGCGGCGCGGCTGTCGAACTATTTCCATTTCTTCGGCGTGCGCGGCGCGTTCCTGATGCAGCTCGGCCGCAACGACGAAGCCCGCACCGCCTTCGACCGCGCCATCGCGCTCGCCAACACCTCGGCCGAAGCCGCCCATATCCGCATGCACCTCGACCGCCTACAGCGCGACAGCCAGCCCCGCGGCAAGAAAGCGGGGAAGTAGGTGCTTCTTATCCTCACCTGGAGGGCTCTCCAGGGGAGGTAAGCGAGCGTCGGCGAAGTGATCCACGACCAGACCGGCCTCGGCGAGCGCGAAAGCCGGCGGCGATCTACGAGCGCTACAAGACACAGTTGTAGGAAAAATCTGTCGCGGCAGCGATCACCCTCCCCTGGAGGGGAAGGGTTGACGCTCATGAAATGAGCGGCGGGGTGCGGTGGGTCCCTCCACACCCGGCAGTGTCCGAATGGAGAGATCACCCCACCCCGTCTCATGTTTCGCAGCGCTCAACATGAGCCGACCCTCCCCCTCCAGGGGAGGGTGACACACCGAGCAATGATCCGTCAGGGCATGCCGGCGTCGTTGTCGAAAAATTTCACTCTCCCTGTCGGTTTTACGCACCTTCGTTCGTCTTGAATCCGAACAGCCACTCAAGACAACGGGGATCCATCATGACTGTCATCGCCGAGACTCTTCCGGCCTCAACGCACGCGCGTTGGGTCGGCCGCATCCTCTCCGGTCTCGTCATCGTTTTCCTGATGTTCGACGGCGCCATCAAGCTGGTGCCGTGGCCGATCGTCACCGAAACCATGGACCGGATGGGCTATGGCTCAAGCGATGCGCTGATGCGCGGCCTTGGCGCCATCAGCATCGTCTGCACCGTGCTCTACGCGATCCCGCCGACCTCGATTCTCGGCGCCATCCTGCTCACCGGCTATCTCGGCGGCGCAATCGCCTCGCATGTCCGGATCGGCAGCCCCTTGTTCACGCACACGCTGTTCGGGCTTTATCTCGGCCTGATGCTGTGGGGCGGGCTGTGGCTGCGCGACAGGAATCTGCAAGGCTTGATCCCGTTTCGCCGCTGATGTGCTTCAACGGTCGTTTCACGAATAGGAAGACAATCATGTTCGAAGTCATTGTCATCATCGCTGTGATCTTGGCAATTGCGGTCGCCGCAGTCCTCGTCCTCGCCGCGACCAAGCCGAACACGTTGCGGGTGCAGCGCGAGGTCAGCATCAAGGCGCCGGCGGAAGCGATCTTTCCGCTGATATCAGACTTTCACCAGTGGCTGTCCTGGTCGCCCTACGAGGAGAAGGACCCGGCGATGAAACGCACCTACGGCGGTGCGGAGCGCGGCAAGGGCGCTACCTATGCCTGGGACGGCGACAAGAATGTCGGTTCCGGCCGTATGGAAATTGTCGAGGCGGCATCGCCCTCGCGGGTCGTCATCAAGCTTGATTTCTTCAAGCCGTTCGAAGGCCATAACACCGCCGAATTCACAATGCTGCCGCAGGGAGATGGCACCCATGTCACATGGCTGATGCATGGTCCGGCGAACTTCCTGTCCAGGCTGATCCAGGTGTTCATCAATCTGGACAACATGATCGGCCGGGACTTCGAAGCTGGTCTCGCCAAGCTGAAGAAGCTCACCGAGAAATGAACGCGACTATCGTGTCCCGGACGCGGTGCAGCGTGCAACGCTGCTCGGCAGAGCCCGGACCCACTATGAACCCCGGAACAGCAGCGCATCACCATAGCGCGTCGAAGACGCGCGTGAACGCGCTTTCGGTGCTGCGCTGCATTCGGGAACGCTACCGGCACTAAGTGATAACCAAGGAGCCAACGATGCAGGTCAATCCCTATCTGTTCTACAACGGCAATTGCGAGGAAGCGCTGAACTATTATCAGAAGGCATTGGGCGCCCAAATCGAGGCGAAGATGCCCTATGGCGACGGGCCCGCCGACATGCCGGTTCCGGCAGACTGGAAGACAAAGATCATGCACGCCCGCATCACCATCGACGGTGAGGTGCTGATGGCCTCGGACGCCACGCCGGGCGATTACAAAGCACCGCAGGGTATTTACGTCGCACTCGCCGTCGACGATCCCGCGGAGGCCGAACGTCGGTTCAAGGCGCTTGCCGAGGGCGGCACGGTGCGGATGCCGTTCGGCCAGACCTTCTTCTCCAACGGCTTTGGCATATGCGTCGACAAGTTCGGCATTCCCTGGATGGTGAACAGTCCGAAGGAAGGGATGTAGTTCGAGGTCTGGTAGGATGGGCCAATCAAAGCCACCGGGAAGCGCGAACGCGCGCCCGATAACAGGCTCCGCGTGCCCACCATTCGCGCGCCAAGGAAGATGGTGGGCACGGCGCAAGTGCGCTTTGCCCACTACATGCTACTGCAAGATCTCATCTGCACCTTGGATAGATCGCGGCGAGTTCGCGTCCGCGCAGCAGCAACAGCCGCGACGTCAGGCCGCCGTGGCGGCTGATCCAGTCCCGCACCGGCGCGGGGTAGGCCGCCTGCACCGCGCGCGAGGCTTCCGGCTCGGCATAGATCCGGCCACGGCCGTCGATCGAGCGCGCGGCGTGAAATCCCAGCACCGCGCGGCGCGTCACGCAGATCCGCTCCTCCGGAATCGTCATCAACAGCAGCGTGCAGGCGGACAGGCAGGGCCCGTCGATCACCACCCGCTCGCCGGACTGGCGTACCTGGTCGAACAGTTCGAGAAACGATCCGACCTGTCCGCCCGGGCTTGCAAGAATGCGGATTTCCGCCCGCACGGGAACGATTGCCGCGACCAGCGCGGCGGTGGCAACGACCAGCTTGATGACCGCCATTCGCATGTGCGGCTCCTCCGTCAGCACTGCCCTCACGGCCAGTTACGCTGAGATATGTGGCAAGGTTTCGTCAAGCGCCCGCGCCGGGCACGCCGGCCCGGTAACGCCGGCCCTAGTGAACGATGACGTGAGGATGCTGGCCGCTCAATGCGGCACATCGCACGTCGCCACGCGGTTGATATCGGCCAGGCAGTTTCGCAGCTCCGAGCGGCCGCGCCCGCTCATCGCCCGCTTGCGGGGAAAGGTTGAGGGTGGGGTCTCTCGGCGATCTCATTTGCGGAGAGAGGCCCTCATCTCCCAAACCTCACCCCGTGAAGAACGGGGAGAGCGAATGCAACTTAACGGCGTCCCGCACTTATCAAGACAGAATGATTTTGGAGTGGTCCCCGGAACGGACAACATGGCAGTTCGTTGATGGCGAATGGATCACTTATTTCTCAGCACGATCTGCGCCGGCATTTTATTGCTCGTGACCGCATTCGCGTTGGCAACACCGAGCATGAGAACCGATGTTCCACCGGAGAAGACCGTGTTGCTCCGTATTGCGGCGCGATAGCTACCCCGAGCCAGCCAGCAATGAGGCCGCCAGTTAGGCTGCAGTTCTGATCCGCACGCCAAGCAGCATAGCGCTTTTTAGCTGTTCCGCCGCTGGCCCCGCAGCGTCGGCAGCCCGATGCCGGCGGCATCAAAACCGCCGTCGACGGCGAGGATCTGGCCAGTGATGTAGCTTGCGCGATCACTGCACAGGAAGAAGATCGCTTCCGCCAGTTCCTCTTCGAGGCCGTAGCGGTTGAGCGGGATGGCGTCGTGGTAGTCGGCGCGGATTTCCGGCGTATGTACTTGCTTCGCCATTGCGGTCTCGACTGGGCCGGGCGCCACGGCGTTGACGCGAATGCCGAGCGAAGCCAGTTCGACCGCGAGCTGCTTTGTGAGATGCGCCAGCCCAGCTTTGCTGGTGCCGTAGGCCGAGCGCAATGTGGAAGCCCGCACCGCCGAGATCGACGTGATGTTGACGATCGCGCCGCCGCCATGCTCGCGCATCAAGGGCGCCGCTGCCTTGGTGCAGAGGAACGGCCCGGTGAGGTTGACCGCCAATATGCGGCTCCAGTCTTCATTGGCCGTATCCAGCAGCGGCGCGAACACCGCGATGCCGGCATTGTTGACCAGCGCGTCGAGCCGGCCGAAATGCCGGCTCATCGTCGTCATCGCGGTTGCCACGGCACCGGCATCGGAAACGTCGCAATGCAGCGCCAGCGTATTGTCGGGATCAGCGAGGCCGGCGACCGCGCCGCGCAGCAATTCGGCCTCGATGTCGAGCAGCGCCACCTTCCAGCCCTCGGCGAGAAAGCGTTTGGCCGTCGCCAGCCCGATGCCGCGCGCGGCACCGGTGACGAGAGCGGTTTTCTGAGGCGGGGAGGGCATCGGCGGATCCATTGGCGGGAGAGGAGATTTTCCGCTTCTAATAACCCAGGCCTTCATGCGTGTCGCGGCAGTGATGCAAAATTCGGCCGTGCCGGGCCGATATGCAAAATCCGATACAGGTGGTCGGCCCGTATCGGATCGATCCGCTGATGATCTCTTGATCGCTAGCGCTGCGCAATCGCCTTTGCCTCGGCGGCCGCGCGCTGCATGCTGGAGGACATTTCGCTGGTGACGGTGCTCTGCTCCTCGACCGCTGCCGCGGTTGCGGTGACATATGCGCTGACGCCCTGGATCGCCTGCTTGATGCTGTTGAGCGCGCCGACGACGTCGCCGGAGATGCCGTTGAGATTACCGATCTCCTGGCCGATCTTGTCGGTCGCCTGCTTGGCCTGGGTGGCGAGGTTCTTGACCTCGGAAGCCACCACGGCAAAGCCGCGTCCGGCCTCGCCGGCGCGCGCCGATTCGATCGTCGCATTCAGCGCCAAGAGGTTGATCTGGCCGGTGATGTTGCCGATCAGTTCGACGATGCCGCTCATGGCCTGCGCCGCTTCGTTCAGGCGCTGCGCCTGGGCGTCGGCTGCCTCCACCCGTTCGACCGCGGTCGAAGCCGTCTCGCGCGATTTGGTCATGGCCTCGGAGATTTCCCGAACCGAGGCGTTCAGTTCCTCCGCGCCGGCGGCGACTGATTCCATCATGCCGCGCACACGCTCATTGCCGAGACGGACCAGCACCTGCGCGGTGGTGTCGGTGGCGTATTTCACCACCTTGAACGGCTTGCCGTTGAGATCGAGGATCGGATTGTAGGACGCCTGGATCCAGATCTCCTTGCCATTCTTGCCGATCCGCTTGTATTCGGCGGCCTGATATTCGCCGCGGTTGAGCGCCGCCCAGAATTCGCGATAGGCCGCGCTGTCCCGCTCGGCCTGCTCGACGAACATGCTGTGATGCCGGCCGCGGATCTCGTCGAGCGAGTAGCCGACCGTCTTGAGGAAATTCTGGTTGGCGCCGATGATGGTGCCGTCCATCTTGAACTCGATGACCGCCTGCGACTTGCCGATGGCGGCGATCTGGCCGGTGAGATCGGCGGTCGAAAGCTTCTGTTTGGTGACGTCGGTTGCGAACTTCACCACCCGGAACGGCTTGCCCTGCTCGTCGAGCAACGGATTGTAGGAGGCGAGGATCCAGACCTCACTGCCGCCCTTGCCGACCCGCTTGTATTCGGCCGACTGATATTCACCGCGCTTGAGGCGGGTCCAGAACTCGCGATAGGCCGCGCTGTCGCGCTCGCTCTGCTCGATGAACATACTGTGATGCTTGCCCTGGATTTCGGCGAGCGTGTAGCCCATCGTCTTCAGGAAATTTTCATTGGCGGTGATGATGGTGCCGTCCATCTCGAAGGCGATGACGGCCTGAGCGCGGTTGATCGCGGCGATCTGGCCGGCATCCTCCATGCTCTTGATCTTGCGCGCGGTGATGTCGGTCGCGAACTTCACGACCTTGCAAGGCTTGCCGCCGGCGTCGAGCACGGGGTTGTAGGTCGCCTGAATCCAGACCTCGCGGCCGCCCTTGCCGATCCGCTTGTATTCGGCGGACTGGTATTCGCCGCGCTTCAGCGCCGCCCAGAAGTCACGATACGCTGTGCTGTCGCGTTCCGCGGGGGCCACGAACATGCTGTGATGCTTGCCCTGGATTTCGCGCAGCGAGTAGCCGAGGGTTTTGAGGAAATTGTCGTTGGCAGTGACGATGGTGCCGTCGAGGTTAAACTCGATGACGGCCTGCGAGCGGTTGAGCGCGTCGGCAAGTGCCTTGTCGGCCGAATTTTTGAGAAACTGAAACAAGGAAAGTCCCATCCAAATGGCGGTGAGTGGTGAGGCCGTCGACCAACGCTACCCGAGCCTCGTTGCTAGCTTCAGATTTGAACAGAAGGCAAAGGAATGCGTTAACGCTGTTCTCCGTAAGATGACGGATTACATCGCAACGTAATGCTGATCTTAAGGATGTTCCGGAACACGACGCGCGCTGCACGTGTGCGCCGCCTGCGCTGGAATTTGTCGCGGTGACGAGCTCGTGATTCCGGGGCGGCCTGCCGTCACTTCCGGTTGACGACACTCTCATACGCCGCCTGCAATCGTTCACCGACTGACGGCCCGGTTCGCCGGCGCCGTTTCGCGCCGAGATGGCTCTCGCGCAACTCGTCCATGAATTCGGCCCACATCTTTGGCCCGCCCTCGCTGAGCAGCCGTGCGCGGATGCCGAGTTCCTCGCTGACCGGGAGATACCGGTAACCCCAGGCCGCCATCTGCGCCAGAACGGGGAGCAGCTCGATGCCCTGTTCGGTCAGCGAATAGATTCCCTTCTGCTTGTGCGTGGGATCGTCCTCGCGGGTGATGATGCCCTGCTCGAGTAGGGTCTTCAGCCGGTCGGCGAGAATGTTGGAGGAGATGCCTTCCTCCGATTTGGTCAACAGCTCGCGAAAATGCCGCCGGTTTCCGAACATCATGTCGCGAATGATCAGAAGACTCCATTTGTCGCCGAGTACCTCCAACGAGAGATTGATCGGGCAGCCGGAACGCTGGGCGTCGGTCATGTGCGGTCTCCGGCCGGCAGCATGGCGCCGGCAAAAAAACTGCTTGCAATATCGCACCAGTTGGCTCAGACTGCAACTAGTTGCAATTCACAATCAGTTAGAGGAGCCGTGCGATGGCCAAGTTGATTATGTGGAACCTGATGACCCTGGATGGCTTCGTCGAAGGTCCGAACCGGGACATTTCCTGGCATTCCGACGTCTGGGGCGAGGAACTCGAACAGCTGTCGATCAAGCAACTGAACGAGGCCGGCGGTTTGCTGTTCGGCCGTATCACCTACGAATTGATGGCGGGCCACTGGCCGAGCGCGACCGGCGCGGTCGCCGATTTCATGAACGCCGCGCCGAAATACGTCTTCTCGCGCACGGTGAAGAAATCCGACTGGAACAACACACGGATGTTCAGTGCCGATGTGCCCGAGACCGTCGGCCGGCTGAAGCGCGACAGCGCCAAGGATCTTTTCCTGTTCGGTAGTGCCGATCTCGCAGGCGGCCTGATCCCGCACGGATTGATCGATGAATTCCGCATCGCCGTAAACCCGATCATCCTTGGCGGAGGAACGCCACTGTTCAAGCCAGGCGAGAAGATCAAACTCAGGCTCATCGACAGCCGGCCTTTATCGACCGGTGTCGTGATCCTGCGCTACGCGCCGGCGGCGGCAAGCTAAGATCGATCGAAATGACGGCGCGCTCGAATGCGCGCCGTCCTGTTACAGGGAGCTGTCCATGTCGCTTACGTTTCATTTTCATCCATTGGCCTCATACTGCTGGAAGCCGTTGATCGCGCTCTACGAGAATGGCGTCCCGTTCACGCCGAATCTGGTCGATCTCGGCAATCCGGCCGAGCGCGCCGCGCTGGTGAAGCTGTGGGGGATCGGCAAGTTTCCGGTGCTGCAGGATGATGGCAAGGACGAGATCGTTCCGGAGTCCAGCATCATCGTCGAATATCTCGACCGCCACTATGGTGACGCTGCACGACTCATCCCTAGTGATCCAGACGGGGCGTGGCGGACTCGGCTGCGCGATCGCTTCTATGACCTCTACGTGCATCTGCCGATGCAGAAGATCATGCTCGACCGGTTGCGGCCGGAAGGAAAACGGGATCCGCACGGCGTCGAGGAGGCGAGGGTGCAGTTGCGAACCTCCTACGCCATGATCGAACGGCAGATGGCGGGCGGCGGCTGGGCGATGGGCGAGGATTTTACGCTCGCCGACTGCGCTGCGGCACCGTCGCTGTTCTACGGCAACATGGCGGAGCCGTTCGGCGACGATCACGAAAATCTTGCCGCCTATCTGGAGCGATTGAAGGCGCGACCTTCCTTCGCGCGCGTGCTGAAGGAGGCCGAGCCCTATTTTCAGATGGTGCCCAAGGAAACTTGAGAAGGAGCGTCGAATGGAGGAAGCCAACAGGGCAGAGACGATCCGCCGGATCTTTGCAGCCTATCTGGCCAACGATCGCAAATTCGTCGAGAGCGCGTTCAGCGACGATTTCCGCTTCATCAGCCCCTACGACAACGCCATCAACAAGCTGACATATTTCGAGCGCTGCTGGAAAGGCAGCGATTGGATCGATCGGCACGAGCTGGAAAAGATCGTCGTCGACGGCGATCAAGCCTTTGTGACCTATCGTTGCGTAGCCAAAGGCGGCAGGGCGTTTCGCAATACCGAGTTTTTCGTTTTCGATGGCGACAAAGTGAAGCGCACGACGTCTATTTCGGCGCGACATACCAGAACGGCGTATTTGTCAGGCATCCGGATAGAGACCGCGGATGTAGTCTCATCCCCTCATGGTGAGGAACGCGGTTTCGCGCGATGAGGTCAGGGTATGCAGCGGAAAACTACCCCAAAATTAATTTCCGCTGACATGTCGGCTGCGTAAAAGCCCGCTCGTCTTGTTGACGAAGGCCGGCGCGACCGCAGCCGTCCCTACACGATCTAACGGAGAAGAACGATGCGATTCATGGTGATTGTGAAGGCGAGCAAGGATACGGAGGCCGGCGTGATGCCGAGCACCGAATTGCTGACCGCGATGGGCAAGTTCAATGAGGAGATGGCCAAGGCCGGTATCATGGAAGCGGGCGAGGGCCTGCATCCGACCTCGAAGGGCGCGCGGATCAAGTATGGCAGCGGGCAGGGCAGCGTCACCCGCGGTCCGTTCGCGCTGTCTGGCGATCTGGTTGCCGGCTTCTGGCTGATCAACACCAAATCGCTGGATGAGGCGATCGAATGGATGAAGCGCGCGCCCTTCCTCGAGGGCGACGAGATCGAAATCCGCCAGGTGTTTGCCGCGGAAGATTTCGGCGAAGCGCTCACCCCCGAACTGCGCGAGCAGGAAGAGCGGCTGCGGGCCCAGGCGGGGAAGAAGTGACGGCTCGCCGTCGTTCCGGGGCAGCCCGCAGGGCTGAACTATGATGTGCAATTGCACATCAGAGAATCCAGAGATTGTAGCGGAGATTCTCAGGTGCGCAATTGCGCACCGTAGTTCGCTGCGCGATGCCCCGGAATGACAACAACCCGAACAAGGACCCCACCATGCGCTTCATGATGCTGATGATCCCCCTGGGCTATGAGACCGCGCCGCCCGACGTCCAGCTCGACCCCGAACGGGTCAGGGCGATGATGAAGTACAACGAGGCGCTGAAGGAGGCCGGCGTCCTGATCGCGCTCGACGGGCTGCATCCGCCCTCGATGGGCGCGCGGGTTTCTTTTGCCACCGGCAAGCCCGTCGTCACCGACGGCCCCTTCACCGAAGCCAAGGAAGTGCTCGGCGGCTACTGGATGATCGACGTGAAATCGCGCGAGGAAGCGATCGCGTGGGCGAAGAAGTGCCCCGCCTCCGAGAACGAGATCATCGAGATCCGGCAGGTCCAGGAGATCGGCGATTTTTCGGAAGAAGTGCAGAAGGCTGCGAAAGGGTTTGAGGAGTTGCAGAAGGGTAATGCGCACAAGGCGCGGTGAGTTTGAAGCCCCCCTCGAGGCGCTGCACCGGGGCATCACACAGCGCAAAACCGATCGCCGATCCATCTACAAGAAAGGAGAAGCCTCATGAGCACCAACGACACGTTCCTCGCAGTCTTCCTCGGCAGCAAGACCAGCGCGAAAATGGCGGCCTGGAATGCGCTGCCTGAGGCGGAGCGGCGCGCCAGGGAGCAGCAGGGAATTGCTGCGTGGAAGGCGTGGGTCGAACAGCACCAGGCGGCGATCACCGCCATGGGTGGCCCGCTCGGCAAGACCAAGAAGGTCGATTCAAACGGTATTGCCGACATTGCCAACGAGATGGGCGCCTTCACGGTAGTGCGCGCCGGCTCGCACGAGGAAGCCGCAAAACTGTTCGAGAACCACCCGCATTTTACGATCTTTCCCGGTGAGCGCGTGGAGATCATGCCGGTCCTCCCGATCCCGGGTGGTTAAGAATCGTCCGGAATTTGCGCGGCACCGCAGGTCGTTAATCTTGATGAATGCTCGGTGCTAGTGACCTTTGCAGCCGGCTCATGTAAAAGCTATTCACATGAGCTGGCAAAAGGACCGCCGCGCCGAGCGCGGCTATCATCACGGCAATCTCAAGGAGGCGCTGCTGCAGGCGGCGCTCGATCTGATCTCGCAGAAGGGGCCGGCGGGCTTCACCTTTGCGGACGCCGCCCGCATGGCGGGCGTCAGCCCTGCCGCACCCTATCGCCATTTTCGCGACCGCGATGAATTGCTGTCCTCGATCGCCCAGCGTGGCTTCGAGCAGTTCGAGGCGCTGCTGACACAGGCCTGGGATGACGGCCGTCCGGATACGGTCACCGCGTTCGAGCGGGTCGGCAAGGCCTATCTGGCTTTCGCCCGCAACGAGCCGGCGTTCTATTCGGCGATGTTCGAATCCGGCCTGCCAGTCGATGCGAATCCGACGCTAATGGCCGCCAGCGAGCGCGCTTTTGCCATCATCCGCGCCGCGGCGGAGCGGCTCGCGGCGATGGCGCCGCCCGGCATGCCGCGGCCGCCGGCCATGATGATGGCGCTGCACATCTGGTCGATGTCCCACGGCGTGGCGTCGCTGTTCGGCCGCGGCGATGCGGCGCGCCGCAAACTGCCGATGTCGCCGGAGGAGCTCTTGGAAGCCGAAGTGCTGATCTATCTGCGCGGCCTCGGCTTCCCGACCGACCGCCGGCCATCGGACCAGAAGCCGCCGGGCCCGCCGCCGGTGCCGCCTTCCGGCGGTCCCTGGGGAACCCCAAAATAATTTTTCGAGGGGCGCGGCGAGCCGCCGCTTGACAAAAACGCGGGATGGTTTAGGTATGTAAATGTTATTTACATTCACAACGGCGTGATCGCCGTCATGGAGAGGGAAATGGCCTACACCGCAGATGTCAATCGATGGCGCGGCCCGACTGAACAGACCTATCGCCCCACTATGCTTGAGAGCCCCTGGCACCCCGGCTGGATCGCGGTGACCATTCTCGGCTTCATCATCTGGTGGCCGATCGGTCTTGCCCTTCTCTTTTTCACACTAGGGAGCAGAAAAATGGGTTGCTGGAGCGACGGAGACCGCTGGCAGAACAAGATGGAGCGGATGCAGTACAAGATGGACCGGATGCGCGACCGCATGGAGCGCCGCGGTTTTGGCGGCTTCGGCTTCGGCCCGCCGTCCAGCGGCAACCGCGCCTTCGACGAGTACCGCATGGAGACCCTCCGCCGGCTCGAGGAAGAGCAGGTCGAATTCAGGAATTTCCTCGATCGCCTGCGTCACGCCAAGGACAAGGAAGAGTTCGACGCGTTCATGGCGCAGCACAAGCAGCGTCCGACCCCGCCGAACGACCAGCCGCAACAGGGCTAAGCTCGGCTTAGAGATACGCATTCAGCCGCAGGCGTGATGCCCCCATGGCGCCTGACGGCGGATACAGCCGCCCATCTGCGAGAAGCGGGTGGGCGGTTTGTTCTGTATGGACGGCAACCTTGAAACGCTGTAACTGCGGCGGCGTTCGTCCTATAATCGGCAGATGATGTTCCTTGGGATGATACAGCGAATGGTCGGAATGGCGGTGGTCCTGGCCGTGCTTTCGTTCATCCCGTCTGCAGCCAAGGCCCATTCGGGTCATCAACATCATGCCGCGCACCACGCGGGCATTGCATCCCCTGCGATGGCAAGCACCCACTACCAGGCCGTTCTCTCCGCCGCGGTGGAGGCGGAGCTTGATCAGGATCGAAATCAAGCGTCTCCGGAAAGGCCGTGCATGGGCGGATGCTGCTGCTCGGCGTTCGGCTCGTGTTGCCCCTCGGGACTTCCCAGTGCCTCGCTATTCCTTCCTTATCTGCAGACTGTCTCGCGCCTGAGTTTTCCGCCGTCGCAAGCGGGGGTACGCCGCTCCCCCGAATCTTTCGAGCGTCCTCCCAGAACGTCCCTCTGAGTGCTGAATCCGCGTGAGCGCGCCCGCATGGCGCTTCTCGCGGCACGAATCTCGAGTGAGGACGACTGCCATGTTTCGAAAGTTTCGGCGCATCTCGTGCGCCATCGCCTTTGCATTTGTTGCGACCTGCGCGACGCTGACGGTTGCACCGGCCCATGAAGGCCATGACCACGCCGATGAACCGCAGGCGGGCGTCAGCGCTGCGCCGCGCGGCGAAGCCATCTCCGCAGACTTTGAGCTGGTTGCCGTCGCTCGCGGCGACGCCGTCGATATCTATGTCGACCGTTTTGCGACCAATGAGCCCGTCACCGGCGCCGGCCTGATCGTTGAGACGCCTGCCGGGCCTGCCACGCCGATCGAGCAGCCGGATGGCGCCTATCGGCTGGCGGCGCCCTGGCTCGCCAAGGGCGGCCGAACCGATCTTGTCGTTTCGATCACGGCGAAGGACCTGACCGACATCCTGCCGGTAAGCATTGAAACGCCACCGCAGACATCGGCTTCGCCGGTTGCGCATGCGGGATGGTCAGCCGACCTGCGCACGGTTCTGTTCGTTGTCGCAGGCTTCGTTGCAGGTGTTCTTGTCGCGCTGGTTGCGCTGCGCCGCCGCCGCGCGGCCCTGGTCGCGCTGGCTTGCATGGCACTCGCCGGCAGCGTGCAGCATGGCAGGGCGCATGAAGGCCACGGTCATGAGGAGGAAAAGGGGCAGGTCGCGATCAGGGCAAATTCGGAGGAACGTGCCCAACGTCTTTCGGATGGCACGGTGTTCGTACCGAAGTCGGTCCAGCGCATCTTTGCCCTACGTTCGCTGCTGACGGAGACGGCGCGTCATCCCAAGGTCGCCGAGCTTCCCGGCCGTATCATTCCGGACCCCGCCGCCAGCGGCTACGTGCAGTCCGCTGTCGGTGGCCGGCTGTCGGCGTCGCCGGGCGGCTTTCCCAGGCTCGGCACCCGCGTGAAGCAGGGCGAGATTCTGGGCTACGTCACGCCGCCCCTGCAGGCCATCGATCTGTCCGACATGCGCCAGCGGCAGGGTGAACTGGATCAACAAATCTCGATCGTCGAGCGGCGCGTGGCGCGCTACGAGCAGCTCGCGGCAGGCGGGGCCGTTTCCCGCACGCAGCTCGAAGAGGCCCGCCTTGAGCTCGAAGGCTTGCGCGACCGCCGCGCCTCGATCGAGAAGGCCCGGCGCGAACCCGAAGCGCTGGTCGCGCCGGTGGCCGGCGTGATCGCGGAAGGCACCGCAGTCGCCGGACAGATCGTGCAGCCGAGTTCGATCGTCTTCAACATCGTCGATCCGTCGCGCCTGTGGGTCGAAGCATTGAGCTTTGAGACCATCGAAGGCGCAACGAGCGCGCGCGCCACGACCTATTCCGGCCGGAGCCTCGACCTCGAATATCGCGGCGCCGGCTTTGCCGATCGCAGCCAGTCGGTACCGGTGCATTTTTCCATCGTCGGCGATACCGCCGGCCTGAGGGCAGGGCAGTTCCTGACCGTCCTCGTCCCGACGCGGGAAGAGAAAGAAGGAATCGCGGTCCCGCGCACAAGCCTTGTCCGCGGCTCGAACGGCCAGGACTTCGTCTATGAGCATGTCGGACCCGAGCGGTTCGCGCCGCGGAGCGTGCGCGCGGAGCCGCTCGACGGCGCGAACGTGCTGATCATGTCCGGCGTCGCCGCCGGCAAGCGAATCGTCTCGCAAGGAGCCGAGCTCCTTGAACACGTACGCTGAAGGGAGGCGTCTCGATGTTTTCGCTTCTCGTCGCCGCCTCGCTCCGCAACCGGCTTTTCGTGCTCGCGTTGGCCGGCCTGCTCGTGATTCTCGGCGCCCACACCGCCCGACAACTCCCCGTGGACGTATTTCCTGATCTTAATCGCCCGACGGTCACGATCATCACGGAGTCCGAAGGCTACGCGCCGCCCGAGGTCGAGCAGCTCATCACATTTCCGATCGAAACCCAGATGAACGGCGTTCCCGGCGTCAGCCGTGTTCGTTCGGTTTCGGGAATCGGGCTTTCGATCGTCTACGTCGAGTTCGACTGGGGAACGGATATCTACCGCAACCGGCAGCTCGTGGCCGAGCGTCTCGCCCGAGTTCAAAGCCAGCTTCCCCTCAATGTCACCTCGCAGATCGCCCCGATCAGCTCGATCATGGGGCAGATCCTTCTCGTGGCCGTGACCTCGAAGACGGCATCGCCGATGGAAGTGCGCGAGGTCGCCGACTTCACGATCCGTCCGCGCCTGCTCGCCATCCCCGGCGTCGCACAGGTGATCCCGATCGGCGGAGAGGTCAGGCAATACCGGATTGCGCCGCAGCCTTCCGCGTTGCGCGCGCTTTCGGTGAGTTATGAACAGCTTGAGCTTGCACTTGCCCAGTTCGGAACCAATACCGGAGGCGGCTTCACCGACCAGAACACCCGCGAGTACCTGATCCGGAATATCGGACGGACGACGAGCCTGGAGGATCTGCGAAGCATCGTCGTGGCCACCATCGACGGCAGGCCGGTCTACATGCGTCAGGTCGCGGATGTCGACTTCGCCCCGAAGATAAAGCGCGGCGATGCCGGCTATATGAGCAAGCCCGCCGTCATTGTCTCGGTCGAAAAGCAACCCGGCGTCGATACCGTGCGGTTGACGGGCCAGATCGAGCAGGCGCTTGCCGAGCTCGCGCCGTCGCTTCCGTTCGGCATCAAGGCCGATGAGGTCGTGTTTCGCCAGGCGGATTTCATCGAGAACTCGCTCCACAATGTCGGCCGGGTTCTGATCGAGGCGGCGATCGTCGTCTCGGTGATCCTGTTCGCATTCCTTCTCAATTGGCGCACCACGGCCATCTCGCTCACGGCGATCCCCGTGTCGATCCTGACCACGGCGATCGTTTTCAAGCTGCTTGGTCTGTCGATCAATACGATGACGCTCGGCGGGCTTGCGATTGCCATCGGCGAGCTGGTCGACGATGCGGTGGTCGATGTCGAAAACATCTTCCGGCGGCTGCGGGAAAACAGGGAGCTGGGCAATCCGCGGAGCGTGTTCGACGTCGTCGTTACCGCCTCGAGCGAGGTCCGTTCCGGCATCGTCTATGCGACGTCGATCATCGTGCTGGTGTTCGTGCCGCTGTTCGCGCTCTCCGGCGTCGAAGGGCGCCTGTTCGCGCCGCTCGGCCAGGCCTACATCATTTCCATTCTCGCAAGCCTGGTGGTCTCGATCACGCTCACGCCGGTCATGGCCTATTACCTGCTGCCGGGCGCAAAACGCATGGCGGAGGGCGAAGGCTGGCTGGTGCGACAGCTCAAGCGCATCAACCGCGCCGCCCTTGATGCGGCTTTCGTCCGTGGCAAGCTTCTGCTGGCGCTGACCTTGATCACGGTGGGGGCGGCGGGTTGGGGTGCATTCCAGCTCAAGCGGGCCTTTCTCCCCGCATTCAACGAAGGCACGTTCACCATCAACCTCGCCTTCAATCCCGGCGTTTCGCTGGCAGAATCCAACCGCGTCGGCGCGATCGCCGAACGGCTGCTGCTGGACGTTCCGGAGGTGATCAGCGTCGGCCGGAGGACCGGCCGCGCCGAGCTGGACGAGCATGCGGAAAGTGTGCATTCCTCCGAGCTCGATGTCGCCTTGAAGCATTCGGATCGCGCGAAGGCGGACATCGTTGCCGACATTCGTTCGCGCCTCGCCGTCCTGCCGCTGTCCGTCAACGTCGGACAGCCGATCTCGCACCGGCTCGACCACCTGCTCTCCGGCGTCCGGGCGGAGATCGCCTTGAAACTGTTTGGCGAGGATCTGGACACCCTTCGCGGCACCGCAGAGGAAATCCGCAGCCGGATCGCCGGTCTGCCCGGCATCAAGGACCTGCAGGTCGAAAAGCAGGTGCGAATTCCCCAGCTTGAAATCCGCGTCAACTATACCCGCGCCGCGCTGTACGGGGTTCAGCCGGGCGCGGTCGTCGAGCAATTGTCGCGGCTGTCGAGCGGCCGCGTGATATCGCGCGTCGTCGACGGCTATCGCCGTTTCGACGTTGTCATGCGCCTGCCGGACCGTCTGCGAACCACGGAAAAGCTCGGCGATCTCCTGATCAAGACGCCGACCGGATGGATACCGGCGCGGCAAATAGCCGATATCACCGAGACCGATGGACCAAATCAGATTTTGCGGGAAAACGGACGGCGGCGCATCGTCATATCAGCCAATTCCGACGGCAAGGTCGACATGGCGAGGCTGGCTGAGGGAATTCGCGGCGAGCTGCAGGCGGCGAAACTGCCACCGGGCGTGACCGCAAGCCTCGAGGGTACCTTCCAGGCGCAGGAAGAAGCGAGCCGGACCATCGGCATTCTCGCCCTCATCTCGCTCTCGCTGATCTTCGCGATCCTGTACAGCCGCTATCGGTCCGCGGTGCTGGCGCTGATCATCATGGGCGGCATTCCACTCGCCTTGATCGGCTCGGTTGCCGCGCTGGCCATCACCGATCAGCCGCTCTCGGTTGCGAGCCTGGTCGGGTTTGTCACGCTCACCGGCATCGCCGCGCGCAACGGCATTCTCAAGATCAGCCACTATATCAATCTGGCGCTGCATGATGGCATGGCATTCGGGAAGGAGCTGGTCGTCCGGGGAAGCCTCGAGCGGATGACGCCGGTTTTGATGACGGCGCTGTCGGCGGGGGTGGCGCTGGTGCCGCTCCTGATCGGCGCCGATGAATCGGGCAAGGAGATCCTCCATCCGGTTGCGGTGACGATCTTCGGCGGCCTCGTCAGCGCGACCCTGCTCGACACCGTCGTGACGCCGGTGCTGTTCCTGTGGTTCGGGAAAAAGCCGCTTGCGCGTTTGTTGCAACGGCAGGCCGCCGAAACGGGCAAACGAACCGCTCCGGCCCACTCCTACTGAAGCAACGCGGGAAAAGGAAGAATTCACATGAGACACAAAGGTAATGTCGTTCGTTTTGCGCTTCTGATGGCCTTGATCGCCTCGCCGGCCGCCGCTCACTCATCGAAAGGGCCGCATGGCGGGCGGCTTGCTGAGGCAAAGCCCTACCACGCCGAACTCATCACCAAGGGCGACAGTATTGAAATCTTCATCAGCGACGCCGATGAAAGGCCGATGAATGCCGCCGGCTTCAAGGGCATCGCTATCTTTCAGGTTGGCGGCAAGGCGGAAAGGATCGAGCTACGGCCGGGCGAGTCGGGTGCGCTTGCCGGAAAAGCGCCGTCGCCACTTCCGCAAACCGTCAAAGGCGCTGTCCAGCTCACCGGGCCGGACGGAAAGACGACGAACGCGCGTTTCGACTAACTAACAGCGGAGGTGGGAAGAAGAGGTAGTATGGCTGCCCTGATTTTGTGGGAGGCCGCCATCGCTTGGCGCTCCTCGACCTTAAGCTGCGATCAGTCTGACCTCGCTGAAGGAAAAGTCGGCAATGCGCGGAACAACGTTTCCTTTGGTCAATTGTTTTGATCATCCAGGAGACCGCGAATGGTCCCTCCACAACCAGGAGGACACCCGTGAGCGAGCACTCGAACAAGGAATCCATTTCGCGTCGTAATTTTATTGGAAAGACCCTTTGTGGAGCGGCACTTGCCGGCGCGGCGCTGCCGGCATGGGCGGCGCCACCGATTACACCTCTACCATTACATGATGGGCTGCGGCACGAGATACGCGGCCGGCGAAAAGTCAGCAAAGCATCGGCCCAGTATCGTGATAGTCCAAATGGATCGCAGCGCTGCAGCGGCTGCGTCAATTTCCGCGCGGGGACCTGCGCGATCGTCGAGGGACCCATCAGCCCCGACGGCTGGTGTCGCCATTACCGAGCCGCTGGTAGAGGCCGAGCCCCCGGAGCGCCCGGAGCATCCGGCGGCGGAGGTGCGCGTGGGGGCGGAGGCAGTTACTAGAATTGCCCCCAACGCGAGAGCGGCACCGTAGGCGGTGGCTGCGCAACAGGCTGTGCCGCGACCATGGCGGCGTAGCAATGAATGTCTGGGCGGCAGCAAGACGACTGGGACAGACCACTGATCGGCCTGAAGGCGGCCCTGCACTCAAGTGTCTTGAATTTGAAAAGCCTGACTCGACTTCCAGGGAGGATCGCAATGAAAATCCCTTCTTCCCGCCTCGTGACCCTTTCGGCAGGTCTCGTGGCGATTGGCTTCGCGCTTGCACCAGCCTGGGCTCAGCGTAAAAACGCGCCCGCCGCTCAGCCCACGGCAGAAATGCCGGCGGACCCGGCGCTGTTGCCTGACCAGGAACTCGGACGCCGGTTCACGGTCAAGGCGGAGGACCTGCCGCCCCCGAAGACCGGCCCGGTCGTCACCAGTCGCTCCCTTGTCATTCCCCACCAAAGCCAAACTCCCCGCGTCCCTGACGGCTTCATCGCGACCGCTTTCATGACCGGCCTCGAGCATCCGAGGCGTTTGCTTGTGCTGCCGAACGGCGACGTGCTCCTGGCCGAACAGAAGGCAGGCTATCTCACATTGCTGCGCGATGAGGACGGGGACGGCAAGGCTGACTGGATTCAGCGCCACGCGGAGGGATTCAACCAACCTTACGGACTCGCTTGGCGGGACGATCACGTCCTGGTCGCGGATCAGGACGGGATCTGGAAGGTACCCCACCGGCTTGGCGCATTGCGTCCAGGCCGCGGTGGCGAGCAACCGAAGGCTGCCGATGTGCCGCCGGATCAGCGCAAACCTTCGCCCGCCGTGGTCGGCGAGGAAATGATCACCAGGAAGGGCGTATTCGGCATCGTTCAAGGCCATACGAGCCGACACCTCGCGATTGACGCCAAGACTGGCGAACTTTTCGTCGGCGTCGGCTCGTCCGGCAACATCGGTGTTGAACCGGAAGTCAAGGCGACTATCCAGCGCTTCGATCCCAACGGCACGAACCAAGTCACATTCGCTTCGGGATTGCGCAATCCGACGGCGCTCGCCTTCGAACCTGGAACGGGCGATCTCTATGCGGTGGTTCAGGAGCGCGACGGTCTCGGCGACCGGCTTCCGCCCGATTATCTGACGCGTGTCGAGAAGGGCGCCTTCTACGGCTGGCCTTACGCATATATCGGTCAGCACCCGCAGCCCGGTTTCGCCAATTTGAAACCAGACAAGGTCAAGGCTTCAATCAAGCCCGACCTTCTGTTCGAAGCGCATTCCTCGGCGATGGATCTGGCGTTCTACAATGGCGAACAGTTTCCGCTCGAATTCCGCGGCGGTGCCTTTGTTGCCCTCAAAGGGTCGTGGAATCGATCCGAACCGACCGGTTACAAGATCGTGTTCGTGCCGTTCAAGGATGGCCGTCCGCAAGGCTGGTACCAGAATTTCGCCGTCGGCTTCTGGGTCTCCGGCAAGCATCGGGCGGAGATCTGGGGCCGACCTGCCGCGCTTGCGATTGCCAAGGACGGTTCGTTGCTCGTTGCGGACGATACCGGCGGCACGGTCTGGCGTATTGCTTACACAGGGCCTCAGAACCCCACGGGCAAGCCCGATGGCAATACGGAGGCGCCACGCTAGCTTGAATGCCCGTCCGAACAGCCAGCGTGGCGGATGCCGGCACGGTTACAACCTGGATTCGTGCGGCAGAGTGAGTTGCAGTCAGGTGCTCCTGAGCTCTCCGTTCATTCCGTTCGGGTAGAACCCGCCTTTGCTGACGCCCGCCTTGTCGGTCAGATAGACGATGCGCAGCACCGCCTGCGGCGTGCGATGGAAGACGATCGCGTCCGGGGTCGAAGGCACGAAATTGGCTTTGCCGTCGACCCTGATCCCCTGGTCTTCTTTTTCGGGGGTCCCGTCGATTTTATCCCGCGCATCCGAAATTGCATTGGCGGCGTCCCATGCCTTCTCGCCCATCATGTAGAGCTGGGAGCGCGCCATTCCCATGTGGTAGGCCTCAACGGCAAGAATTCCGGCCGCCGCCTCCACGAATTCCTTTTTCTTAAGCAGGGGAGCCGCGCCCGCATAGGCGGTCACGCCGACGTCTTCGAACAGCATGCCGCCAAGCAGGACGGACATATCGTCGGCAAAGGGGTCGAAATCGGCAGGCAATCCGGCTGCCTCAGCAGCCGCCTTGAAACCGGCGTCGAAGTCGATCGCAGGCCGTGAAATGGCGCTTCGGCCAAGCGTCTTGCGGTAGAAGCGAACGTGAGCCAGTTCGTTCTCGGCTGTCTCTTCAATGAACTCTCGGATCGCTTTCTCCTTGAATTGGGCCTCGTGACCGCCCACAACCCTGCCGGCATCCATACCGGCATCGCTATCGCTAATGCCCTTGCCGGTGGTTGCGCGCAGATAGAACTCGGCTTCCATGTATTCGAGGTTCAGCGCGAAGGTGAAAATATCCTCGTCGTCGATCGCTGCTCCCTTCTTGCCGATCCCGACGCCGGTGGTCTCGCGTTTCTGCTGGGCATAGGCGGGTGGAATGAGCAGTCCCGCGAGTCCTGCGACGGATAGGCCGGCGATCGATTGCCGGCGGGAAATGCGCAATGCATTCATGGCGTAACCTCCTCCGTTCTGGATTGAGGGCCGCGCCACTCACTGTTCAGCTCTTGAGGGCGCTCATGGCGCGACCTCGGTGCCAGCTCCTGCTGGAGCGGTACAACGTCAGGCCACGGATCACGTTCCAAGCGAAGCGGAAACCACGCAGCACGACGTCGTGAGGCCGCCGCTCAGGCGACCGCAAGGCGAATTGCCTCACCGCGTGCATAAGCGAAATTTCAGTGCATGGCCGCGACAAATCAACGACGGGAGCAAATCACTTCTGATTTTCAGAAATCGTGTCAAGCCCACAAATCAAAAATATTCCGCTTTCGTTCGCACCCAAATCAGTCGCATAACTCCGCCGGTCTCACCGCAGATGAGGGGCGCTCGCGAACGTCACGAACGCGCGGTGAGATGCGATGGACGCGGATGGCGCGAGAGACGTTGCGCGCGGTAAGCGTACGGCGAAGTCGTGTGGTTCGGACGCCGCGGTGCTGGCGTTAAGTCCTTAAGAAGCGAAAGCTGCTCAGGGGCGACGGAGGCAAAAGAGCCGTTCTCCGGGGAGAGCACGAAGTAAGCCGTAAAGCATTGCGCAGGGAAGGCCGGGATGCTCCCGCTGTACCTGTATGCTCGTGTGCATTTTCTTTATGCGCAAGCAGCACACGAGACCGCGGGTGCGGCGCGCACCCGGTCTTCCCTGCGCCCTCTGAACGAGAGGGGGGCAAAGAAGACGCAAAGCTCGGGCAGTTCATGTCGCGAGATCGCCGTCTCATATTCAGTCGTCATCCCCGCGAAGGCATTCCAAAGACGCCAGTGATCGAACCGAGAGGCCGCGGCGTACTGGATCCCCGCCTTCGCGGAGATGACGATGAAGAGAGCCGATGGTCGCTCATCGGCTCGCCAACGCCTCGCCATCCCGAACGGCGAGGCCACCGGACGCCCCCGCAACCTCCGGGAGGGCATGGAACCCGGACCTCGACCCCCGTAACGGCCCGGCCGGGCTGGACTTCCGGCAGGCAAATTCCCTATTGGTAACCTAAAGTTAACCAAGCTTAGCGTCTGGTTAGGGACGGAATGACGCGCTGACAGCCCTCGTTTTGACATGTTGGCAGGGGAAGCAAGGCCCGGCTTTCGGCGGGCCCCCCATGCGACACAAGAGAGGCTTCTCGCGCTGGCGCAAATCGCCGCGCCCGACGCGCGGCTGTGAAACCGGCAGCCATTTGCTCCCGGAGGAATTAGGGACACTTGCGTTGAGAGGATACCGCTCATGAATCCCGCCGACGTGGCTCCGTCAGCCCTGCCGATGGTCTCGGCCGACGTGTCGCTGATCGCGCTGTTCCTGCAGGCGCACTGGGTCGTGAAGACCGTCATGCTGGGATTGCTGGCCTGCTCGGTCTGGGTCTGGGCGATCGCGATCGACAAGATTTTCCTTTATTCGCGCACCAAGCGGTCGATGGACCGCTTCGAACAGGCGTTCTGGTCCGGTCAATCGATTGAGGAGCTCTACCGCGCGTTGTCGGCGAAACCGACGCAATCGATGGCCGCCTGCTTCGTCGCAGCGATGCGCGAATGGAAGCGCTCGTTCGAGAGCCAGTCGCGCTCCTTCGCCGGCCTGCAGATGCGGATCGAGAAGGTGATGAACGTCTCGATTGCGCGCGAGGTCGAGCGGCTGGAGCGGCGGCTGTTGGTGCTGGCAACCGTCGGTTCGGCGGGGCCGTTCGTCGGCCTGTTCGGAACCGTCTGGGGTATCATGTCGAGCTTCCAGTCGATCGCCGCCTCGAAAAATACCTCGCTGGCAGTTGTGGCGCCCGGCATCGCGGAGGCGCTGTTTGCGACCGCTATCGGGCTTATCGCTGCCATCCCCGCGACCATTTTCTACAATAAGTTTACGTCCGAGGTGAACCGGCAGGCGCAGCGGCTGGAAGGCTTCGCCGACGAATTTTCAGCCATCCTGTCGCGCCAGATCGACGAGCGGGCGTAGGACGGCACATGACGAGCGCATCGTGAGATTAAGATCATGGCGATGAACATGGCAGGTTCGGCTGGGGGCGGCGGTGGACGCCGCGGCCGGCGTCGTGCCGCCGTGATGGCGGAGATCAACGTCACGCCGATGGTCGACGTGATGCTGGTGCTGCTCATCATCTTCATGGTGGCGGCGCCGCTGATGACCTCGACCATCGACATCGATCTTCCCGTGGCCGGCGGCGGCAAACAGCTCCAGGCCAACGCGCCGCCGCTGACGCTGTCGGTCAAGCGCACCGGCGGTGCCTGCAATTCGAACATCGAACTCTATCTCGGCGACACGCTGGTCCCGGCCAATGAGCTCCTGCCCAAGATCACGGCGATCAAGGAGACCAGATCGGAGGCCGAGAGGGTGGTATACCTGCGTGGGGACAAGGACGTCTGCTACACGGATATGATGAAATTATTGGGGTATATTCGGCAGGCGGGGTTCAAGGCGAACATTGTGATCGTGCCGGAGCAGGGGTCCTGAGCCATGCAGCACGCGAGGGCTGACTTGGGGGAAAACTTGGGAGCGGGAAAGCGCAAGTGAAGGTCAAGGTCGACAAGACGGTTCTGGCGTCGGTTGCCCTGCACGTGCTCGTGCTGGGGTGGGTGATGCTGTCGTTCTCGACCAAGGCGCTCGAAATGCCGCCCGAAGATTCGGTTGCGGTCGATGTGGTTGACTCCAATCAGCTTGCCAAGGTGATGGCCGGCATGAAGACCGGCAAGAAGGAAAATCCGAAGCCGCTGGTCGAGAAGCTCGCCGAAGCGAAGCCCGTCGATGACGCCGTCGGCAAGATCACCGAGAAAGCGCCTGTTGTGACGGAGACTGCGGCACCGCCGCAGCCGAAGGCCGAGGAAAAGCCGGTCGAGAAGAAGCCCGACCCGCCGAAAGTCGTCGAGAAGCCGAAGGAAGAGCCGAAGCAGGTCGAGAAAAAGCCTGATCCGCCGAAGGTCGATCAGATCGGTGACACCATCAAGAAGGAAGAGAAGAAGCCGCCGCCGAAGCCGGTGCAGGCCGCCAAGCCGCCGGAGCCGCCGAAGCAGCAGCGCATCGTGGAACGGCACTTCGATCAGAGCCAGATCGCGGCGCTGCTCGACAAGCGCGACCCGACGCGCCAGGCCGCGACCGGCGACACGATGAATTCCAATGCCGCGCTCGGCACGGCCAAGGGTGCAGCCGCAGATAATTCCGCCACCTGGGGCTCGATGTTCCAGCGGCAGGTTGAACGCTGCTGGAAGAAGCCCTATGGCGGGATCGAGTCGCAGAAGCCTGAAGTTGCGTTTGCCATTCGTCTGAAGCGCGACGGCACGCTCGAAGGCGCGCCGGTTCCGGAAGGGGTTCCGGCGACACCCTACCTTCGGGTCTACCAGGAAAGCGCGCTGCGGGCGATCATCGAATGCCAGCCGTACAAGCTGCCGGCGGCGTTCTATGACGAATGGAAATATTTCGCGCCGGTGTTCAAGGAAAAAGTCTGATTGCGCTCGCCGGTGGGCGATCACACATGAGCAAGATCGAAGCGATGACTTATAAAGATGGATTGCCGAACATGTCGTTCCGCCCGAGCCGCCGGCAGGTTCTTTCTGGTATGGCTGCGCTTGGCGCATTTGCAGGCGGTCCCAATGCGTTCGCGCAGGCACCAAAGCGGGTGCCAATTCAAGAGGGCGAGTTTACGCCGCTTCCGATCGCGATTACGAATTTCGTGGCGGGCACGCCGGGTGACGCCGAGGTCGGCGTCGGCGTGTCTCAGGTCATCACCAACAACCTCAAGCGCAGCGGGTTGTTCGCGCCGATCGATCAAGCCGCCTTCATCGAGCGCATCACCAATCCCGACAACCCGCCGCAATTTCAGAGCTGGAAGCAGATCAGCGCGCAGGCGCTGGTGCTGGGCCGCATGACCCGTCAAGGCGACGGCCGCCTCAAGGCCGAATTCCGCCTCTGGGACGTCAACACCCAACAGCAGCTCGCCGGCCAGCAATACTTCACTTCGCCGGAATATTGGCGGCGCATCGCCCACATCATCTCCGACCAGATCTACGAGCGCCTGACCGGCGAGAAGGGCTATTTCGACAGCCGCGTCGTGTTCGTCGACGAGACCGGATCGAAGGAGCGCCGCGTCAAGCGGCTGGCGCTGATGGATCAGGACGGCGCCAATGTCCGCTACCTCACCAAGGGTTCCGATCTGGTGCTGACGCCGCGCTTCTCGCCGTCGACGCAAGAGATCACCTACATGGAGTTTGGCCAGGGCGATCCGCGTGTCTATCTGTTCAACGTCGAGACCGGGCAGCGCGAGATCGTCGGCAACTTCCCCGGCATGTCGTTCTCGCCGCGGTTCTCTCCGGACGGCCAGCGCATCATCATGAGCCTGCAGCAGGGCGGCAACTCGAACCTGTTCGTGATGGACCTGCGCTCGAAATCCATGACGCGGCTGACCGATACGCCGGCGATCGACACCTCGCCGTCCTATTCGCCGGACGGCAGCCGGATCTGCTTCGAATCCGACCGCGGCGGCAAGCCGCAGATCTATGTCATGCCGGCCAACGGCGGCGGCGCGCAGCGCATTTCGTTCGGCGACGGCAGCTACTCGACGCCGGTCTGGTCGCCACGCGGCGACTACATCGCCTTCACCAAGCAGGGCGGCGGCGTGTTCGCGATCGGCATCATGAAGACCGACGGTTCGGGCGAACGGATCCTCACCTCGGGCTTCCACAACGAAGGTCCGACCTTTTCGCCGAACGGGCGGGTGGTGATGTTCTTCCGCGATCCCGGCGGCAGCGGCGGGCCGTCGTTGTATACGGTCGATATCTCTGGTCGTAACGAATTGCGGGTACCAACGCCCGGTTTCGCCTCCGATCCGGCTTGGTCGCCATTGTTGTCTTGATGGAACCCGTCTGCCCGGACCACCTTGGCGTTAATGGCAAACATTGCCTAGGCCGATGATTTTTCAGGAGAATTTTGTCGCGGGCTGGTGAAAGGCAACGTGTTGGTAACGATGTTCCCTCAGAAAGACTTCATCTCCAGAGGGTAACACTACGCCTCCGACAGGACGCCAGTACATTTCCACATGCAGCTCGCAAATCAGAGCGGAGAGCCGGATCAACAAACGTCGCCGTATCTTCGCGCGGCGTTGATCGATTCGCTCTTTGAGACTTCCGCTCCGATGCTGACGGGCCTCGTCTTCGGAGCCGGCGCGGCAGCCATGACCGCGCTGAAGACGGGAGAAACCCTCATCTGGGCGTGTGTCGCGCTTCTCGTCTTCGCAGGCGTCGTCCGCGCGATTGTCCTGCAGCGCTACCACGCGCGCAAATCGATCCCGACCGTTGAGGAAGCTGCGCTGTGGAAGAAGCGCCATCTGATGGGGGCGATGATCCAGGCGGCTGCACTCGGCATATGGTGCTCCGCCACGCTGTTGGTCAGTGACGATGCGCTCGCCCATATGATCTGCTTGTCCGTCACCACCGGGATCCTGGCGTTAGGTGCGGGCAGGGCCTATGGACGGCAGTGGATATTCCAGTTGCAGGCTGCACTCATCTTTGGTCCAACTGTAATCGCGCTGGCGTTACGTGGTACGCCCTATTACATGGCCATGTCAGTCGTGTGCGCCGCATTTCTCGTGGCTGTTCTGCAAATTTCGGCCAACTTGCACAGAATATTCATGCAGGCGCTTGTGGCACGGGAGCGCGAGGCGGCGCTGGCCGGCCAGTTCGATGCCGCGCTGAACAACATGCCACATGGGCTGTGCATGTTTCGCGCCGATGGCCGGCTTGCGGTGATGAATCATCGTTTCGCCGAGATCATGAACTTGTCCGATAAATTCTTGCAAGGCGGTGCCAGCGACATCGTCTCCGCCTGCGTCGCCTCCGGCGCGATCTCGGCGGCGAGCGCCAGCCTCATCCTGCAAGAAGTCGACGATTCCCGGGCCACCGAAATCATCACGGCCGATCCGGACTTCAGCAAGAACCGATCGCTGTCCTGGACGTTCCAGCCGATGGCCGACGGCGGCACCGTCATGCTGGTGGAGGACATCACCGAGCGCAAGGACGCGGAAGCCCGGATCAGCCATCTGGCCCGCTACGACGAACTGACCGAACTCCCCAACCGGGTCAACTTCCGCGACGAGATCGGACATCTTCTGGCGGGCCATCAGGGCGCCGAACAGTTGTCAGCGCTGCTGTTCATCGACCTCGACCAGTTCAAACAGGTCAACGACACGCTCGGTCATCCCTGCGGCGACCAGTTGCTGTGCGCCGTGGCTGGTCGCTTGCGTGAAATGCTGCGGCCCGAGGATTTCGTGGCTCGCTTCGGTGGCGACGAGTTTGTTGTATTCCAGCAGAACATCCAGTCCGCCGATGACGCCGCTGGTCTGGCGCGGCGCATCGTCGATCGGCTGAGCGAGCGCTACAAGATCGACAACCATCTGGTCGAGATCGGCGCCAGCGTCGGCATCGCCATGACCTCGCGCGGCGTCAGCGCCGACACCCTGTTGAAAAATGCCGATATGGCGCTGTACCGCGCCAAGGCCGACGGCCGCGGCACCTTCTGCTTCTTCCGCGAGGAGATGGCGCAAATCGTCGAATCCCGCCGCATCCTCGAACTGGACCTGCGCAAGGCGCTGGCGAACGAGGAGTTCGAGCTGTTCTTCCAGCCGCTGGTCAATCTCAAATCCGGCCGGATATCGACCTGCGAGGCGCTGATACGCTGGAATCATCCAGTTCGCGGCACAGTGTCGCCGACCGACATCATTCCGATCGCCGAGGACATGGGCCTGATCGTCGATCTCGGCCGCTGGATCTTGCGCAAGGCCTGCATGGAATGCATGAAGTGGCCCGAAGGCGTCAGCGTCGCCGTCAACTTCTCGCCGCAGCAGTTCCATCAGCGCGATGTGCTCAGCGAAGTCCGCTATGCGCTCGAGGTTTCCGGTCTGCCCGCAAACCGGCTCGAAATCGAGATCACCGAATCCTCGCTGCTGCGTAACACGCAGTTGACCCACGACGTGCTGTCGCAATTGCATTCGCTCGGCGTGCGGATCTCGCTCGACGATTTCGGCACCGGCTATTCGAGCCTCAGCTATCTGCACAACTTCCCATTGCAGAAGGTGAAGATCGACCGCTCCTTCCTGGAAGGGATCGATAGCGACCGTCCGCTGACGCTCCTGCGCGGCGTGGCGCGGCTTTCAGCCGATCTTGGAATGTCGGTCGTGGTTGAGGGCATCGAGACCAACGAGCAACTCGAATTGATCAGCGCCGACGGAGCGGTAACGGAAGCGCAGGGCTATCTGTTCAGCCCGCCGGTCCCGGCCGTGCGCGTCCGGCAGTTGCTCAATGCGTCGCATGGTCGCCGCATGCCTGACGATCAGTTGGTCATTGTCCCTTCGCGATCGATCGCCTGACCTCAGCCTGATCAATCCCAGTGTGTTCGTGCTATCGACACAGCTACCCCGGGTTTTTGCGGGCTGCAAGGTTAACCCTAACGTGTCTAAGCCTTTGCATTTTTGTTAAGGAGCCGTTAATCTTTTAGTACTCGTGGAAGTTGTTGTCGAAGGTCAGGAGTTATCAGATGAAGCCCAGCGCCGAACCGCGCACTTCGCTCTTTGTGCCGGAGTCGGGGTTATCTGATCGCGTCGATTACCGACTCATGGAAACTCCAGAGGAAAAGGATTGCATCTATTTGATGCGTTACAAAGCCTATCTGCATGGCGGAGTAACCGCGCCGTCGGAGTCTCGGCGCGTCAGCGATCATTACGACGATGCGCCCAACGCCTGGATATTCGGAATCTATGTTGACGGAGAACTTTGTAGTTCTATCCGCCTCAACGTCGTAACGTCAGAATGCCGGATTTCCGGTTCAGCCGATTTGTTCGGCGACGTTCTTCACCCGCGCCTCGATCAAGGCGAAGTTTTCATCGATCCGCTTCGTTTGGCTGCGGACCCCGAAAAAGCGAGGCGGTTTCCTGACCTTCCCTATCTGACGGTGCGGCTGGCCTATCTGGCATGTGAGCATTTCAATGCCGATACCGGCCTCGCGCTCGTTCGTGCCGAGCACCAGGCGTTCTATCGCCGGGTATTCATGTCCGAGGTCATCGCCGAACCGCGTTCGTTTCCGGGCTTCCTGCCAAAAGTGTCGTTGCTGGCGTCCGACTACCGGACCGTGCGGGAAAAGGTCATGACCCGTTTTCCCATCATGCGTTCAACATCGGTCGAGCGCCGGATGCTGTTTCAGCGCGCCGGCGAGCGCCGTTTCTCGCCGCGTGGGGTCGTCACATCCTTCGAGCAGGCCTCGATCGTTCCGACTTCCTGAACCGGCCGGACAACGACGGACCAGACGATCCAGGCCCATAGGCCCTATCCGAATCCGCTGCTCGTCATGCCACCCGTTGCCCGAACGCCGCAAATCCGGTGATTTCGGCCCATGCGCACTTGCCTTCACCCTCGCGCCACATTTACAAACCATTAACTATCGCAGTCGCTTTTCACGGTTTGTCGGCATTTGATCGGGTCTGGCAAGGTTCCATCAAGGTTGACGGAACGTTCGTTTAACCATCGAGCTGTAGACCGGATAACAGTCGAAAAACGTGAGCGTGGAGGCTCCGGAATGAAATACCAGATGCGTATCCTCCAGGGATGGAAGCTGGCGGCTGTGGTCGCTGTGGCGCTGTCGATGGGCGCCTGCGCCAAGAACAACGTCGGCGCTGATGGAGCGATGGCGAGTGCGGCCACCCCGGGCAGCCAGCAGGATTTCGTGGTCAATGTCGGCGACCGCGTGTTCTTCGAGAGCGACCAGACAGATCTGAGCCCGCAGGCGATCGCAACGCTCGACAAGCAGGCGCAGTGGCTGCAGACCTACAACCGCTATTCGTTCACCATCGAAGGCCATGCCGACGAGCGCGGTACCCGCGAATACAACATCGCGCTCGGTGCACGCCGCGCCCAGTCGGTGCGCAGCTATCTCGCCTCGCGCGGCATCGATCCGAACCGCATGCGCACCATCTCCTACGGCAAGGAGCGTCCGGTCGCGGTCTGTAACGACATCTCCTGCTGGTCGCAGAACCGCCGCGCCGTCACGGTGCTGAATGCCGGCGCCTGAGCTGAGAGCTTCCGCAAGCTTTCAAAACCGGCGCCTTTAGGCGCCGGTTTCGTTTGGCATTACGCTGTCGGGCCAAGTGGATGCCGGCTCAGGCTAAGGAAATGCACCAAGAAGTTGATCTAGCCTCTCAGGATAAAATTCCGGATGAGTGCCAACGCTCGTTCCGGCGCATCGGGCACCACGCCATGCCCGCAATCCGCGAATCTTTCGAACTGCACGAGATGCGGCGGTAGCGCGGCGGCGATGTCCGCCTGGCTCTCGATCGGATGCATTGGATCGCCCTCACCGCCGAGCACTAGCGTCGGGCAGCGGATGCAGGGCCCCCTCGATTTGTGAACGGCCCGCCCGGCCATGCGGCTTGTCTTGAAGGAGATACTAAACCATACCGGGATCCAGTGAGCCGATTCGGAAACGCCAGTCACAATTCCGGCGTACTCCCCCACTCAATGTGTTCTGCTTTCGTTTGACACGTGATTTCCGTCGTCAGGGCAAAATGTCATCCAGAATCCTCAATGCAGCGGGCGCCGCGGCGATAGCCGCGATGCTGGCTTTGTCCGTGCAGCCCGCATCTGCACAAATCACGTTTCCATGGGAACGCGAACGCGCTCCGCAGGGCTACCCGCAGGGACAGCCACAGTCCGATGATGCCGACGCGGAAATGCGGATCCAGCGGCTGGAAAACCAGCTCCGGCAGCTGACCGGCCAGAACGAGGAGCTGCAGTACCGCAACCGGCAGCTTGAGGAGCGGCTGCGCCAGCTCGGCGCTGCGCCGCCGGCGCCGGGCGGCGGCCAGCCCCCCGTGGCGCAACCCAGCGTGGCCGCGGCGCCGCCTGCGGCTCAACCCGGCCCGGCGGCAGATTCGCAGCACGGCTATCCGCAGCAGGGCTATCGCCAGCCGCAGGGCTACCCGCAGGCGCAGCCCGGCTATGACCGGCAGCCGCAGATCGCGTCGCCCGCGCCCATCGTGCAGGAACCGGCGGCCGGCGGCCGGCGGCGCGGCGATGCCTTCGACCCGAACCAGAATCCAAACGCCCCCGGCGCGCCGCGCGCGCTCGGCGGTGGTCAGTTGCCGATCTCGAGCGAAGCGGCAGTTGGCGTCCCCGGTGGGCGCGGGCCTGGCGAGCCGCTCAATCTCGGCGGCCCGCGCGATGCCGGCGGCGCCTTGCCGCCGCCCGCTGCAGCGGCACCGCCACAACGCGGCCCCGGGCCCGGCGCCAGCGCCGCGCTCACCACGCTGCCGCCCTCGGCGACCTCAAAGGACGAGTTCGATCTCGGCATCGGCTACATGCAGCGCAAGGACTATGCGCTGGCCGAAGAGACCATGAAGAACTTTGCACAGAAATACCCGAGCGATCCGCTGGTTGGAGATGCGCAATACTGGCTCGGCGAAAGCTACTTCCAGCGCCAGCAATACCGCGATGCCGCCGAGGCGTTCCTCGGCGTGACCAGCAAGCACGACAAATCGGCCAAGGCGCCCGATGCGCTGCTGCGGCTCGGCCAATCGCTGGCGGCGCTGAAGGAAAAGGAAGCCGCCTGCGCGGCGCTCGGCGAAGTCACGCGGAAATATCCGCGCGCATCTGCGGGCGTCAAAGCCGCCGTGGACCGTGAGCAAAAGCGGGTTAAGTGCTAAAGCGGAAGCCGGTCGAGGCCGCCATCGGCCTCGGATAGACTGGCGATGCCATGCCTGACGACGACCACGCGCCGATCTCGGTGCAGCAAGCGAAAGAGCTGTTCGCGAAGTGGAAAGCCGCGCCCGCGCTGGTGCTGGCGGTATCCGGCGGGCCCGATTCCCTTGCCCTGATGTGGCTCGCCGCCCGCTGGCGCCGTGCGCTCTCGCGCGGGCCGCGCTTGATTGCCGTCACCGTCGACCACGGTTTGCGACCTGAGGCTGCGCGCGAGGCGCGCGAGGTCAAGCGTCTCGCACGCGCGATCGATGTGCGCCATCGCACGCTGCGCTGGACCGGACCTAAGCCGAAGACCGGCTTGCCGGCTGCGGCCCGCGCGGCGCGCTACCGCTTGCTGGCGAAAGCCGCCCGAGCGAGCGGCGCAACCCATATCCTCACTGCGCATACCCGTGACGACCAGGCCGAGACGCTGTTGATGCGGATGCTGCGCGGCAGCGGCATCGCCGGTCTAGCGGCGATGTCGCGCGAGATCGAGCGCGACGGCGTATGGCTGGCACGGCCGTTGCTGGACATCCCGAAATCGCGACTCGTTGCGACGCTGGACAAGGCGAAGATTGCCTTTGCCGACGATCCCACCAATCGCGACATGAGCTTCACGCGGCCGCGACTGCGCGCCTTGATGCCGGCGCTGGCCGAGGAGGGCGGCGACAGCCGAAACCTGGCGCGGCTGGCAGCGAGGCTGGCGCGGGCGAATGCCGCGATTGAAGTACTGGCCGACGGCGCCGAGCGCTATCTCGCCTTGAGCGATCCCGATGATGCCGCGCGCTTCGGGTTCGATGCGCAGGCCTTTGCCGGTCTGCCCGAAGAAATCCGGCTTCGGCTGCTCAAGCGCGCGATCGACCGGTCCGGTCACGAAGGGCCGGCGGAACTCGGCAAGCTCGAGGCGCTGCTGACGGTACTGGACAATGCCATCGCAAACGGCCACAAGCACACAAAGCTGAAACAAACGCTTGCCGGGGCGGCGATCAGCCTGATCAGAGGCCGAATTCATATCGATCCGGCGCCGCCGCGCCGGGGCAGGCGGCCGTGAGAAGCGTTCCCGTGTGGCAATATCCGCGATATTGGGACGAAGAGCCTTAACCACCCCGGAAAAACCTCGGCTTTTGCGCCATTTTTTGAACGGGAATCGCGTTAAGATGCGTTAAATAGTCCCGTGTGGTTCCCTTGGCATTGACCCGGGCGCCACCTAGATTGGATGCAGTGGACCGGGGAATCTCGCCTCCCAAGGAATATTCAAGGGCTACTGCCAAGGACATAGGGCCGCGATCCGCGCGACCACGAAGGAAGATCAATGAACGCCAATCTGCGCAACTTCGCCCTCTGGGTCATCATTGTTTTGCTGCTATTGGCATTGTTCACGCTTTTCCAGAATCCGGGTCAGCGCGCATCCTCGCAGGACATCTCGTTCTCACAGCTCCTGAGTGAGGTCGACCAGGGCCGTGTTCGCGACGTCGTGATTCAGGGGCCGGAAATCCACGGCACCTTCACCAACGGCTCCTCGTTCCAGACCTATTCGCCGAACGACCCGACGCTGGTCAAGCGCCTCTATGACGGCAAGGTCTCGATCACCGCAAAGCCTCCCGGCGACAACGTGCCGTGGTTCGTGTCGCTGCTCGTCTCCTGGCTGCCCTTCATCGCCCTGATCGGCGTCTGGATCTTCCTGTCGCGGCAGATGCAGGGCGGCGCCGGCAAGGCGATGGGCTTTGGCAAGTCGCGGGCCAAGATGCTGACGGAGGCCCATGGCCGCGTCACCTTCGAGGACGTCGCGGGCGTCGATGAGGCCAAGCAGGACCTGCAGGAGATCGTCGAATTCCTGCGCGATCCCGGCAAATTCCAGCGCCTCGGCGGCCGGATTCCGCGCGGCGTGCTGTTGGTCGGCCCTCCTGGCACGGGTAAGACGCTGATCGCGCGCGCGGTCGCGGGCGAAGCCAACGTGCCGTTTTTCACGATCTCCGGTTCGGACTTCGTCGAAATGTTCGTCGGCGTCGGCGCTTCGCGCGTCCGCGACATGTTCGAGCAGGCCAAGAAGAACGCGCCCTGCATCATCTTCATCGACGAAATCGATGCGGTCGGTCGTCATCGCGGCGCCGGCCTCGGCGGCGGCAATGACGAGCGCGAGCAGACGCTCAACCAGTTGCTGGTCGAGATGGACGGCTTTGAAGCCAATGAGGGCGTGATCCTGATCGCGGCGACCAACCGGCCCGACGTGCTCGATCCCGCGCTGCTGCGTCCCGGCCGTTTCGACCGCCAGGTGGTGGTGCCCAATCCGGACGTCGTCGGCCGCGAGCAGATCCTCAAGGTGCATGTCCGGAAAGTTCCGCTGGCGCCGGATATCAACCTCAAGACCATCGCGCGCGGCACCCCGGGCTTCTCTGGCGCCGACCTGATGAACCTCGTCAACGAGGCCGCGCTGACCGCTGCCCGCCGCAACAAGCGCATGGTGACGCAGGCCGAGTTCGAAGAAGCCAAGGACAAGGTGATGATGGGCGCCGAGCGCAAGTCGCTCGTCATGACCGAGGAAGAGAAGCTGTTGACGGCCTATCACGAGGGCGGTCACGCCATCGTCGGCCTGAACGTCGTCGCGACCGATCCGATCCACAAGGCGACCATCATTCCGCGCGGCCGCGCGCTCGGCATGGTCATGCAACTGCCCGAGCGCGACAAGCTGTCGATGTCGCTCGAGCAGATGACCTCGCGGCTCGCCATCATGATGGGCGGCCGCGTCGCGGAAGAGCTGATCTTCGGCCGCGAGAAGGTCACCTCGGGCGCTGCTTCCGACATCGAGCAGGCAACGCGCCTGGCGCGCATGATGGTGACGCGCTGGGGCCTGTCAGAAGAGCTCGGCACCGTGTCCTACGGCGAAAACCAGGACGAGGTGTTTCTGGGCATGTCGGTGTCGCGCACCCAGAACGCGTCGGAAGCGACGGTCCAGAAGATCGACAAGGAGATCAAGCGGCTGGTCGAAGAAGGTTACAACGAGGCCACGCGCATCCTGACCGAGAAGCGTGAGGACCTCGAGACGCTGGCCAAGGGGCTGCTCGAGTTCGAAACGCTGACCGGCGACGAGATCATCGACCTGTTGAAGGGCAAGAAGCCCAACCGCGAGTCGGTGCTGGAGCCGAGCACGCCGCGCGCCTCCGCCGTGCCGCCGGCTGGCAAGCCGCGCCCGCGTCCCGATCCGGACCCCGGCCTGGAGCCGCAGCCGCAGGCGTAAGCGGATCGCATCTCGAACACGAAACGCGGCGGAAACGCCGCGTTTTTTATGAGCCGTCATGGCGCCGTGGCTGGTGCCCCGAGATGTACAGCCAGGATGTGTTCCGGCGTCTCGATCACCTCGATGGTCTGCCCATCGCCACCAACGAAGGCGAGCACGGTGCGCTCGCCATCGCGCCACATGCTGCCGACGAGCGCAATGTTGATGTGGGTAGATTGCCCCGTCTCAAATCGCGTGCATTGAATCCAGAAGCGCATTGCGGTCTCCTTCGATCTGCCGTGGTAATCATAAAGCCGTGGGGCCGACAAAGCGAAGCGTGCCCACCATTCACGTCGGCGATCTCGATAGGTGGTGGGCACGGTGCGAAGTGCGCCTTTGCCCGCCCCTACGCCGCAGCGAATTCGCGCTATACGGACGCCCGCAACTCGCGAGCGGCGGCGACCATGTTGGCGAGCGCGGGGCGCACCTCTTCCCATTTACGCGTTTTCAGTCCGCAATCCGGATTGATCCAGATCTGGGCGTCGGCAAGCCGCTCGCGGGCGAGCTTGAGCAGGCTGGTCATCTCGCCGATCTCGGGCACACGCGGCGAATGGATATCGTAGACGCCGGGGCCGATTTCGTTCGGATAACGGTAATCCCTGAACGCGTCGAGCAGCTCCATCTTCGAGCGTGAGGTCTCGATCGAGATCACGTCGGCATCCATCGCTCCGATCGCGCCGATGATGTCGTTGAACTCCGAGTAGCACATGTGGGTATGGATCTGGGTCTCGTCGCGCACGCCGGACGAACAGAGGCGGAAGGCATCGACCGCCCACTCCAGATAGGCCCTCCATTCGGATTTGCGTAGCGGCAGGCCCTCGCGCAGCGCCGCCTCGTCAATCTGGATCATGCCGGCGCCGGCGGCTTCGAGGTCGACGACCTCGTCGCGGATGGCGAGCGCGAGCTGCTGGCAGGCGCGGCTCCGCGGAATGTCATCGCGGACGAACGACCAGTTCAGGATGGTGACGGGTCCCGTCAGCATCGCCTTCACCGGCTTTTTGGTCAGCGACTGGGCGTATTGCCACCACTCGACCGTCATCGGCTTCGGGCGCGAGACGTCGCCGAACAGGATCGGCGGGCGGACGTAGCGCGATCCATAGGATTGCACCCAGCCATGCGTGGTGAAGGCGAAGCCCGCGAGCTGTTCGCCAAAATACTGCACCATGTCGTTGCGCTCGAACTCGCCGTGCACCAGCACGTCGAGGCCGATATTCTCCTGCCAGCGTACGGTGCGGGCGGTCTGGTTCTGCAAATAGAGCTTGTAGGCCTCGTCTGTCAGCGCGCCCCTGGTGTGCGCGGCGCGGGCATTCCTGATATCGGCGGTTTGCGGGAACGAGCCGATGGTCGTGGTCGGGAAGGGCGGCAGGTTGAAACGGGCGCGCTGAACGGTCGCGCGCTCGGCAAATATGCTGGCGCGGAAGCGCATCGGCTCAGTGATGCCGGCGACGCGCGCCGCTACCCTTGCATCGTGAATGCGCGGCGAAGACTTGCGCGCGGCAGCAGCCCGATCGGAGGCCGTCAGGCTGGCTTCGACGACGCTACGGCCACTGGCGAGCGCGGTCCCGAGCGTGGCCAATTCCTCGAGCTTCTGCACCGAAAATGCCAGCCAACTCCTGACTTCGGGATTGAGCCCGGTCTCAAGCGCCAGATCGATCGGGACATGCAGCAGAGAGCAGGAAGGCGCGATCTGCACGCGGTCGTTGCCTAGCTTCGCAATCACGGGTTCGAGCCGGTCGAGGATCCGGCCCAAATCCGCGCGCCAGATGTTGCGGCCGTCGATGATGCCAAGCGACAGCACGCGATCCCCTGGAAAATCCGCGAGGCCGTCGATTTGCTCCGGCGCACGCACCAGATCGAGATGCAGGCCGGCAACCGGCAATGCGCGCGCGGTCTCACAATTGCCGCCGAGGCTGCCGAAATAGGTCGCCAGCATGAGCTTGAGCTGCGGCACGGCGCGCGCAATCTCCACATAGGCGTAGTGCAGCGCCTGCTGCGCGACGATATCGAGATCGAGCACGAGACATGGCTCGTCGATCTGCACCCATTCGGCGCCCCGGTAAGCCAGTTCGCGCAGCACCTCGATATAGACCGGCAGCAAGCGATCGAGCAGGGTCAGCGGATTGAAACCGGCGTCCTTGCTCTTGGCGAGTTTGAGAAAGGTGACCGGACCGAGCAGCACGGGGCGGGTCTGATAACCCAGCGCTTTCGCTTCCTCATATTCCTCGATCGGCTTGCGCGAGGCGAGCATGAATTTTTGATCCCTCGCCAGTTCGGGCACCATGTAGTGATAGTTGGTGTCGAACCATTTGGTCATTTCCAGCGCCGGCACGCCATGCCCGGTCTCATGTCCGTGATGGGCGTGGCCGCAGGCCGGCTCATGCGCTTTGTCTGGCGCGCCGCGGGCCATCGCGAAATAAGTCTCAAGCGGCACCGGGCCGCCATTCCAGCCATAGATGTCCGGAATTGCGCCGACCATCACTGAGGTGTCGAGCACCTGATCGTAGAACGAGAAATCATTCGACGGAATCACGCTGACGCCGAGCTTTTTCTGCCGCGCCCAGTTCGCGGCGCGAAGGCCGACGCCGGTTTCGATCAGCGCGTTCTCGTCTGACGCGCCCGACCAGAAGCTTTCCAACGCGAACTTCAGCTCGCGGCGTGGGCCGATGCGCGGCGTGCCGAGGGAAGCGACGGGAAGTGAAGTGGAGACTGTGGAAGTAGACATTGGCTTAACCCCATAAAGTTGGGGGCAAAGGCCGAAGTGACACGTCTGGATTCCGCTACGGCAGCGCGCGCGGAATCGCAACCGCACCACCGGGACACCCCGCCCGAGGACGTGTATGTTGTCGAGGCAGGTCTCCTGGCTCGCGGGTCCATGCTGCTGTCCGGCCTTCCCGAAACCTCATGAGGTCTCAGTGACTTTGTTGGACAGCGGCTCGCCGCTTACAGTTGCGGGGGCAGCTCCGGCTTTGGCCTTGCGGCCGCACCGGCTTCCCTCTTAGCTTCGGAAGAACGTCTCCCGAAGAACCACGACGGGTCCACTTATCGGCAACGCGGCAGGCGCGTCAACTCGGCGACATTCGCCGACGCGTTGTCATCGTTGTTCACAGCCGCCGGGTTCCGTCACCGAAATTCTTGCACATCGCCCGCTCTCCCCATTGACAGCCGGATGCGAATAACACGAGATATAGTCGTCACGGTCCATCATGGCCCAAGTCATGGTGGCTAAGAGGGAAGCCGGTGATCGCACGTAAACGCGCGAGATTCCGGCGCTGCCCCCGCAACTGTAAGCAGTGAGTTGTTCCCGAACTGACGTCACTGATGCGGCATCGCATTGGGAAGACAGGGAATAACGGCGACCTGCGAGCCAGGAGACCTGCCGCGACAGCGAAAAACGTCCACGGGCGGGGTGTCCCGGCGGCGCTTGCAGACTCATGCCGGCGTTTCTCGCCCGCGCATTTGCAGCAGCGTCCTCTCCGACATCCAGCCCCAACAACATCACGGGGTCTCTTGATGTCACTCTCTCTCGATCGCGAAGCAAGCCTAGCTCCAGTCATTCACCTGCGCCCCGAGCAGCTCGCCGCGCCGGAAGCGCAGCCGCCGATGCAGGTGATCCGCCGCAACGGCACGGTTTCGAAATTCGACGCCAGCAAGATTTCGGTCGCGATGACCAAGGCGTTCCTCGCGGTCGAGGGGCATGGCGCCGCCGCTTCCCGCCGCGTGCATGAAATCGTCGAGCAACTGACCGCGGAGGTCGTCGGCGCGTTATCGCGCCGGATGAGCGAGGGCCGCACCTTCCATATCGAGGACGTGCAGGACCAGGTCGAACTGGCCTTGATGCGCAGCGAGCATCACAAGGTCGCGCGTGCCTACGTGCTGTATCGTGAGGAGCGCACGCGACAACGCGCCGGGCAGGAGGCGGCCAAGGCCGCGCGGTCGCCCGCCCAGCCTTCGCTGCGTGTCACGCTGGCAAGCGGCGCGCGGGTCCCGCTCGATATGGCGCGGCTGACGTTGATCATCGAAGAGGCCTGCGCCGGCCTCGAGGGTGTCGCTGCCGCTGCCGTGCTCACGGAAACGCAGCGCAATCTCTACGACGGGATCGGCGAAGGCGAGCTGGCGCTGGCGTCGGTGATGGCCGCGCGCACGCTGGTGGAGCAGGAGCCGAACTATGCTTACGTCAGCGCGCGGCTGTTGCTGGACAAGCTGCGCACCGAGGTGCTGTCCTATGTCGAGGGATCGCCGGCCAGCGCTTCGCAGGCCGACATGACCGTGCGATATCCCGAGTACTTCCCGGCCTACGTCAAGACCGGCATCAAGGCCGAACTGCTCGACCCTGATCTCGCGCGCTTTGACCTGAAAAAGCTCGCCGCGGCGTTGAAGCCGGAGCGCGACCTGGCGTTCCAGTTTTTAGGACTGCAGACGCTGTATGACC
This sequence comes from Bradyrhizobium archetypum, assembly GCF_013114835.1. Taxonomy (GTDB): domain Bacteria; phylum Pseudomonadota; class Alphaproteobacteria; order Rhizobiales; family Xanthobacteraceae; genus Bradyrhizobium; species Bradyrhizobium archetypum. The sequence continues at coordinate 671,470 of NZ_JAAVLW010000003.1, forward strand.
GTTATTTCCTGCATGTAGCCGGCAACCGCATCGAGCTGCCGCAGGCGTTCTTTATGCGGGTCGCGATGGGTCTGGCGCTGCGCGAGATCGACCGCGAGGCGCGCGCCATCGAGTTTTACGATCTCCTGTCGTCGTTCGATTTCATGGCGTCGACGCCAACGCTGTTCAATTCGGGAACGCTGCGGCCGCAATTGTCGTCGTGTTTCCTGACTACCATCGCCGATGATCTCGACGGCATCTTCAAATCGGTCAAGGACAACGCACTGCTGGCCAAATATTCCGGTGGGCTCGGCAATGACTGGACCCGTGTGCGTGGGCTCGGCGCACACATCAAAGGCACCAATGGCGAGAGCCAGGGCGTGGTGCCGTTCCTGAAAGTCGCCAACGACACCGCGATCGCCGTCAACCAGGGCGGCAAGCGGAAGGGCGCGGTCTGCGCCTATCTTGAAACCTGGCACATCGACATCGAGGAGTTCCTCGATCTGCGCAAGAACACCGGCGACGACCGTCGGCGCACCCATGACATGAACACCGCGAACTGGGTGCCGGATCTGTTCATGCAGCGCGTCGAGGCCGATGGCGAATGGACGCTGTTCTCGCCGGACGAGACACCCGATCTGCACGAGCTCTACGGCAAAGCGTTCGCCGAGCGTTACGCACTTTATGAAGCGAAGGCCGCGCGCGGCGAAATCCGCGTGTTCAAACAGGTTCGCGCCACCGATCTCTGGCGCCGGATGCTGACCATGTTGTTCGAAACCGGCCATCCCTGGATCACATTCAAGGACCCCTGCAATCTGCGCTCGCCGCAGCGCCACGCCGGCGTGATTCATTCCTCGAACCTCTGCACCGAAATCACGCTCAATACCTCGGACGATGAGACTGCGGTCTGCAATCTCGGCTCGATCAACCTGCTCAACCATGTGCGGGAGGGGCGGCTGGATGAACATCGGCTGAAGCGCAGCGTGACGATTGCCATGCGGATGCTCGACAACGTCATCGACATCAATTTCTACACCATTCCCGAAGCGCGGCGCTCGAACCTGCGACACCGCCCGGTCGGTCTCGGCCTGATGGGATTCCAGGATACGCTGCAGGCGTTACGGATCGCGATGGCTTCCGACGCGGCGGTGACTTTCGCGGACATCAGCATGGAGATGATTTCCTACTTCGCCATCTCGGCCTCGGTCGATCTGGCGGCCGAGCGCGGACGCTATCCGTCCTTCGAGGGCTCGCTGTGGAGCCAGGGCATTTTGCCGATCGACTCGATCGAACAGCTCGCGGACGCCCGCGACGGCCTTTCCATGGATCGCGGCATGACGCTCGACTGGGATGCCTTGCGCGAGCGCGTCAGAGGGACCGGCATGCGCAATTCGAACGTGATGGCGATCGCACCGACCGCGACGATCTCGAACATCTGCGGCGTCGCGCAATCGATCGAGCCCGCCTACCAGAACCTCTACGTCAAATCCAACATGTCCGGCGACTTCACCGTGGTGAACGAGTTCCTGGTGCGCGACCTCAAGGCGCGCGGGCTGTGGGACGAGGTGATGGTCAACGACCTCAAATATTTCGACGGCAGCCTGGGGGCGATCGATCGCATCCCACAGGACCTCAAGGCGCTCTATGCCACCGCCTTCGAGATCGACAGCGCCTGGCTGATCGAGGCGGCATCGCGGCGGCAGAAATGGATCGATCAGTCGCAGTCGCTCAATCTCTATATCGCCAATCCCTCCGGTAAAAAGCTCGATGCGCTCTATCGGCTGGCCTGGGCGCGTGGCCTGAAGACGACTTATTACCTGCGCTCGCGCAGCGCGACGCATGTCGAAAAATCGACGCTCCGCGGCACTGATGGCAAGCTCAACGCCGTTGCGGCTGCGCCGGTCCTGTCGGCGTCCGCGGCGATCATCGTGCCGTCAGAGGTCACGGCGCCCGATCTGTCCCGCGCGGTGGCGTGCTCCATCGACAACCCCGAATGCGAAGCCTGCCAGTGAGCAGACAAGAAAAGAAGGAGACGACAATGCTCGACTGGTCAGAGCCTTCCGCGCCCCAGCGCCGGATGTCGCCTTTTGTGGCGGCGCATGCTGCCGCTGCGCCCGATCAATCCGGTCTCGGCGCGATCGACCGAAGCGGCGGGAGGGTATCCGTGGACGACAAGCGGATGATCAACTGCCGCGCCGACGTCAATCAGCTCCTGCCACTGAAATACAAATGGGCCTGGGAGAAATATCTCGCCGGCTGCAACAATCACTGGATGCCGACCGAAGTCTCGATGCAGGCCGACATCGCGCTGTGGAAGTCGCGCGACGGCCTCACCGACGACGAGCGCCGCGCCATCAAGCGCAATCTCGGCTTCTTCGCGGCTTCCGAAAGCCTGGTTGCCAACAACATCGTGCTGGCGATCTATCGCCATCTGACCAATCCGGAATGCCGGCAATATCTGTTGCGGCAATCCTTCGAGGAAGCGGTACACACCCATACCTTCCAGTACATCGTCGAAAGCCTGGGACTAGATGAAGGCGAACTGTTCAACATGTATCGCGAGGTGCCGTCCATTACCGACAAGGCGGCCTGGGCGCTGAAGCATACCCAGAATCTCGACGATCCCAATTTCAGGACCGGGACGCCCGAAGCCGACCAGGCGTTCCTGCGTGATCTCGTTGCGTTCTACGTCATCTTCGAGGGCATGTGGTTCTATACGGGCTTCGCGCAAATCCTCTCGCTTGGCCGCCGTAACAAGATGGTCGGCATCGCCGAGCAGTACCAGTACATCCTGCGCGACGAATCGATCCACCTGAATTTCGGCATCGACGTCATCAACCAGATCAAGATCGAGAACCCGCATCTATGGACGAAAGCCTTCCAGGACGAAATTCGCACCATGGTGCGTGAGGCGGCGGAGCTCGAGGCGGCCTATGGTCGGGACACCATGCCGCGCGGCTTCCTGGGACTGAACGCAAGTCTATGCGAGAGTTACATGCACTTCATCGCCAACCGCCGCTGCGCGCAGCTCGGGCTGCCGCCGGTGTTCACGGAGACCGAGAATCCGTTTCCCTGGATGTCGGAGGCGATGGATCTGAAGAAGGAGAAGAATTTCTTCGAAACGCGGGTGATCGAATATCAGAACGGCGGCGCGCTAAACTGGGAGTAGGAGACGGCCGTACTCTCCGAACACGTCGTCCGCCTTGTACGCAATTGCGCATGTGGCGCGGGGACCATACCGCCTGATCTATCGACAAGACGCGAGGGAGACGTCCTGCCGAGAACTGGCATCGGTAGGTCACTGCTTTCCAATGGACGACGGGAATCTCGCGGCTTGCGCCGCAAAACTTAAGATTTCCTCAATTCAGTCCGGTCTATTGCTGAGGTCTGCGCCTTCGATATTGCGCCCGGGTTAAGGATCTCGCATGGCCGCTTTTCGCTCCACCTTCCAGACCGCTCCGGAGCCAACGACAATTCCCGGGTGGCTCGTCTGGGTCTGCCTGGTGCTGGCGGTTGCGAATCTGAGCCTTTGCGGCGTGGCGTATTTCTCGCACTGGTGGATCTATGATCCAGAGGGCCGCGGCATTCCGACCGATTTCATCAATGTCTGGGCGGCCGGCCGCCTGGTGCTCGATGGTTTCCCGGCGCAGGCCTATGACTGGGACATCCAGAAGCACGTCGAGGTCGCAAAACTCGGTCAGGATTTCGTCGGCTATTTTGCCTGGCATTATCCGCCGCCGTTTCTGTTCGTTGCATCGCTGCTGGCGCAGCTTCCCTATCGGCTCGCCTTCATCGGCTGGGTCGTGGTCAGCTTCGTGCCGTTCCTTGTCGCAATACGTGCGATCGTCGGCCGCGCCTTCGGCTATCTGCTTGCGCTTGCCATTCCGATGGCGTTCATCAACGCGTTGGTCGGACAGAACGGCTTTCTCACCGCGGCACTGATCGGCGGCACGATCTATCTGATCCCTGTCCGTCCGGTTCTCGCAGGTATTTGTCTCGGGCTGTTGACCTACAAGCCGCAATACGGGCTGCTTTTTCCGGTCGTGCTGATCGCAGCCGGCCATTGGCGGGTGTTCGTCAGCGCCGCCGTCACGGCGGTCGCGGTCGCCGTTGCCTCCTGGCTCGCTTTCGGCATCGAAAGCTGGCTGGCGTTCTTCCACTGGATGCCGAAATTCTCGCAGGCGTTCCTGACCGAAGGCAAGGCCACCTGGTGGAAGCTGCAGAGCATCTTCTCGCTGGTGCGCTACTTCGGCGGCAGCGAGCCGCTCGGCTGGGCGTTCCAATGGGTCCTCACCGCTTCGGTTGTCGTGGTGCTGGCGCTGATGTGGCGAAGCCGCGTGCCCTACACGTTGAAGGCTGCCGCGCTTGCTGCCGGCACGCTGCTGACCACGCCCTATCTTTTCATGTACGATATGATGGTGTTGGCAATCGCGATCGCCTTCCTGATCCGCATCGGCTTGAAAAACGGCTTTCGCCGCTACGAGCTTCCGGCGCTGGGCGCCGTCCTGGTCCTCATCCTGTGCTACATGTTCACCGGCATTCCGACGGGACTTGGCGCCACGCTGGGTACGTCTGCGCTGGTTCTACGCCGCGCCGGATCGTGGTGGCGGCACGAGCCGGTACCGGCGTTGGCCACGGCAGGCGCGTGAACGGCGCGACGTGACGTCCGGCGATATCGCGCGTCAAGAGTCAGGATCATCAAGCGCTACTTGATGAATGCAGCCCAGAGCGCGGCGTTGGCAAGCGTGCCGATCTCGTTCATGTGACAACCATTGGAGGCATTGCGGCCGTCATTTCCGATCGTGTCGGTGTCGGGCCCTTGGCGGATGTTGAGTGCATCATCGACAGCCGCGAGTTGACCGGCACGTACCGCAGCCGTGTTCTTCGGCTCGGCGATGTCGCATTTTGTGCTGCGTGACAGATAAAACGGCGCATCGAAGCCAGCGGTTCTAAATCGCTTCACGAGCTGATGTAGCAGCGAGGCATATTGTTCCGCCGATATCGTTGACGTTGCGTCCGTTTCACCTTGCTGAAACAGAAAATGCGTCGGCGTCAGGCCCGCCGCCTTGAGTTTCGAGATGGCGTTCGTGATCGAATCCGCCCGCTCATTGTTCAGAACCGAAAGCGAGGTGCTGGCGATGGCAAGGGGGACGACGATCACGCGATCGTAACGCCCGGCCTGGATCAGGATATCGCCCAGCCGCGTCGCGAAGCTCCCGCCTTCGCCGTCGGCGCCCAGCAGGGGATCGACGGCGGCGAAGCATTTGCCGGTGAGCGGGTCGAAATTGTCGACGGCTTCGCGCGCTGCGTGTCGGGCGCTTCCCCAATTGCCGGCGTTGCTCTGGCCGTGCACGACGATGATTGCCGTGTTGCCGGATGCGGAGGCGCAGGACCGTTCGACGCGCGGCGGCGGCGCAATCGCGGCTGGATCGGCCTGATGGATGCCCGGGATCGGCAGCTTGCCGGCAACGGTACCGATCAAAAGGCCACCAATCAGGAATGCGACAAGGCGCAGCAATGGAAACGGATAAGTCAGCTTCATCGTGAGAGCACGCAGTTCGCCCGATCTGACAAGACGGCTGCATCAGACGGCGTTTATCGGTCCAGGCCGAACGAGACCATCTGAGGCTGCCCAACTTGGCGCATGCTAACCGGGCAGCGTTGAGAGCCTGTTAATGATTTGGCAGAGCCCTGCCGGCAATGCCTCTCCAGATCCGCGTCGCAAAACCGTCTTGTCATCAGTCGTGAATAGTTGTTCACTTCTTGAAAGCAATGAGCGTGCTTGTCGCTCAAGACGTTGAAGGTGCGCGCGTTCTGGCAGGCTCCGCGAGGGCTCAAGGGCGCGCCGGGGACGGAAGACGCGCCATGGTCTATCGGCGAACCCATCAGGTCGTAAAACGGCTGGCCGCGCGGCGTAGCGCCATCCTGGCGGCAGCACGGGATGCTGCAGCCGAGGGGGGCATGGCGGCGGTGCAGATCGCGCCGGTTGCGGTCCGCGCCAATGTGGCGGCCGGCACCGTTTATCGTTACTTCCCCTCCAAGGCCGAGTTGATTTCCGAGCTGATTGCCGAGGTGTCGCGCGACGAGCTGGCGGCGATCCGCCGTGCGGCCGATGCCGCGCCGGGGCCGTCCTCGGCGCTCGCTGCCGCCGTCACCACCGTTGCCGTGCAGGTGCTGTCGCAACGCAAGCTCGCCTGGGGTATTCTGGCCGAACCTGTCGACGTCGATGTCTCGGCGTCGCGGCTTGCCAGCCGCCGCGAAATCTCCGGTGAGATTGCTGCCAGAATCGACGCCGCGGTGCGCGCCGGCCATCTGCCGGCGCAGGATACCGCACTTGCCGCTACCGCACTGCTCGGCGCGCTGCATGAATCGCTGGTTGGTCCCTTGGCACCCGAAAATCTGGATGATCCCGCGAAGCTGCGCGACGCCGTGCAAACGGTCACGCTGCTGGCGTTGCGCGCCGTCGGCGTGATGGATGCCCGCGCCCGCGGCCTCGTGGTGCAGGCGGTGCTGCCGGCCAAGGCGCTGGTGGGAGCCTAGAGACTCCCCCGTTTTGCGACATGCCCTTGTCGCAACCATTTGCCACGCTGCGACTTATCGACGGGTTCAAACCGTGGTCAGGAGCTTTGCGATGACGACGACATCAGGATCTGCCAAATGGCAGGGCGGCATCAAGGACGGCAAGGGCGCGATCTCGACCAAGAGCGGCGCACTGAACGATTACCCTTACGGCTTCTCCAGCCGCTTCGAGGGCAAGACGGGCTCCAATCCGGAGGAGTTGATCGGCGCGGCGCATGCCGCCTGCTTCACCATGGCGCTGTCGCTGATTTTGGGTGAAGCCAAGCTCACCGCCGAACACATGGAGACCAAGGCCGACGTCACGCTGGAAAAACAGGGCGATGGCTTTGCCATCACCTCGATTCATCTGACGCTGAATGCGAAAGTCCCGGGCGCAGACAAGGCGACGTTCGAGGAGCTGGCGGGCAAAGCCAAGGCCGGCTGCCCGGTGTCGAAACTACTGAACACGAAGATCACGCTGGACGCGACGCTGGCGTAGTTTCCGCTATTCCGGAGCGGCGTGAAGCGACGAACTATGGTGCGCAATTGCGCACCTGAGAATCTCGAGATTCCGGGTTCGATGCTGCGCATCGCCCCGGAACGACAGCGGGCGCTAACGGCCGCGCCGTCACTTCTCGGGCTTGCCTTCCCCACCGACAGTGGCGATGCGCACCATGTTAGTGGTGCCGGGGATGCGAAGCGGCACGCCGGCGACGATGATCACACGCTGGCCTTGGTTGGCGAAGCCGTCACGAAACGCGATCGAGCCGGCGCGGTCGACCATGTCATCCTGGTCGTGCGCATCTTCCGCCACCACGCAATGCACGCCCCAGACGACCGACAATTTGCGGCCCGTCTCGAGGTTCGGCGTGATCGCCACCACCGGCAGCTTCGGCCGCTCGCGGGCCACGCGGATCGCCGTGGAGCCCGACGAGGTCCAGCAGATGATGGCGGACAATTCCAGCGTCTCGGCGATCTGCCGCGCGGCATCCGCGATGGCGTCGCCGACTGTATTCTCAGGTTCGGCCCGCTGTGCCGACAGCACCGTGCGATAGGTCGGGTCGCGCTCTACCTCCTCGCCGATGCGGTTCATGGTCGAGACCGCTTCAACCGGGAATTTGCCGGCGGCCGATTCAGCGGAGAGCATGATGGCGTCGGCGCCTTCATAGACGGCGGTTGCAACGTCGGAGACTTCGGCGCGGGTCGGCACCGGGGCCTGGATCATCGATTCCAGCATCTGGGTCGCGATCACCACCGGCTTGCCGGCGCGACGCGCCATCCGCGTCATCTGCTTCTGCAGGCTCGGCACCCGCTCCAGCGGCAGTTCGACGCCGAGGTCGCCACGCGCCACCATCAGCGCGTCCGAAGCATCGATAATCTCGGCGAGCCGGTCGATGGCCTGCGGCTTTTCGATCTTGGCCATGACCGCGGCGCGGCCGCGGATCATCCGCTTGGCCTCGTGGACGTCCTCGGCACGCTGCACGAAGGAGAGCGCGACCCAGTCGATCCCGGTGGTCAGCGCCGCTTCGAGATCGGCGCGGTCTTTCGGCGTCATCGCGGACACCGGCAGATCGGTATCGGGCAGGCTGACGCCCTTGCGGTCCGACATCTTGCCGCCGATCACGACCCGCGTCACCGCGCGTTCGGACGAGGTTTCTTCCGCGATCAGGCGTACCTTGCCGTCGTCGAGCAGCAGCGCATGGCCTGGCCGAAGCGCTGCAAGGATTTCCGGATGCGGTAGCTGCACGCGGTTATTGTCGCCCGGCGTCTTGTCGGAATCGAGCACGAAGCTCTGACCATTCTTGAGTTGGGTCGAGCCTTCGCCGAACGCGCCAAGCCGCAGCTTCGGTCCCTGCAGGTCGACCAGGATGCCGATCGGACGGCCATAGCTGCTCTCGACATTGCGGATGGTCGTGACCAGCTCGCGCATCTTGTCGTGCGGGGTGTGGCTCATGTTGATGCGGAACACGTCCGCACCAGCCTCGAACAGCTTCCGGATCATCGCGCTGTCGGATGAGGCCGGGCCGAGGGTCGCGAGAATCTTGATACGACGGAGCCGTCTCATTGCTTGGGCGCCGGGGCTGGCGGCAGGCCCGGTCCGCCCGGCTGATTGGGCAGGCCGGGAACCCCGCCGGGGCCTCCCGGTCCCATCGTCCCTGGAATTCCCGGCACGCGCTGCGCCGGTTGCTCGTTGGCTTCGGTCAGTTGCACGGTCCACGCTCGCTGTTCGCCTGTATCGACCTCGAAGAAGCCGGTGCGGTCGTAACCGCGCGCCAGGCAATTCTCGGTACCCTTGATGGTGAATTCCTTGTCACGCGAACACATGAACGCCTGCCCCGACCATTCACCGCCGCGGTCATAGTCGAGCGCGTAGATGTAATAGTAGCGGGCGACAAGAGTTCCGCGCAGCAGCGTCTCGCACGTCCTCGATGACACGTTCCACCAGCCTTCCGTGGTCCAACCCTCTGCGTCCTTGTAGCCCAGCGCAATGCCGACCCGGCTGGAGGTGTTGTTGCACAATCGGAAATCGGCCGCCGCCGGGCTGCTCCAGAGGCACATCGCCGCCAACGCCGCTACCAGCGCCAAACCGGCGGCCATACGAGCGGAGAGGGAGGGCAGGCAGCGCGAATCTGTTGCAGTCATGCAGCGAAGCTATATCAAATCATTGACGATTTCGCGTGACCCGGCGGGACCTGTCAACGGCCGGGGAACGCCTTTCCCGCGCTATGGGAAACCGGGACTCCATGTGAGGTCGCCAATTTTGCGCGCAGATGTGGCAAAATCTGTGACATTTCCCACCTGATATCAATATGCTCGGCACCATGCGAGGCAGGACCGAAAGCCATGACGATTGACGACAAAACCAGAACGGAATTGGAAGCGGCTGTTTTCCGGCGCCTGGTCAGCCATCTCCGCACCCGCACTGACGTCCAGAACATCGATCTGATGAATCTGGCTGGCTTCTGCCGCAACTGCCTGTCCAACTGGATGAAGGAAGAGGCCGACGCCAAGGGTATCGCTGTCAGCAAGGACGAAAGCCGCGAGGCGGTCTACGGCATGCCCTATGAGGAGTGGAAGGCGAAATATCAGGGTACAGCTACGCCGGAGCAGTTGGCAGCGATGAAGAAGGTTCATCCGGGGCATTGAGCGAATTTTGTTCTCTCGCGCGATTTGTCACCAAGTTGTCCGTCATGCCCGCGCTTGTCCCGGGCATCCACGTCTTGAGAGCATCGTTGCAACGAAGACGTGGATGGCCGGGACAAGCCCGGCCATGACGAGGGGACAGTGTGCCTGATCTCCTGTGGGCGCGCTGTGGATGAGCGTGATGTTGCCTTGACGCAAGGCCCCCTGATCTTGAGGGTCAATCCGAACAAAGCGCCGTGCGGTGACGCGCGCGGCGCTTGAACTTTCAGCATCACCCATCAGTTCCAATTCAGGAGTACCCGATGGCCACCTCCGCCGCCGCAGCCGTCCAGGACGAGCCCGCGACCCGATTTGCCAAAGACCAGCTCAAGGCCATCGTCGAGCGCATCGAGCGCCTGGAAGAAGAAAAGAAGACGATCTCAGACGATATTCGCGACGTCTATGCCGAAGCCAAGGGCAACGGCTTCGACACCAAGGCGCTGCGCACCATCGTGCGGATGCGCAAACAGGACGCCAACGAGCGCGCCGAGCAGGAAACCATTCTGGAAACCTATATGCAGGCGCTGGGGATGCTGTGAGATTCCGTCGTCCTGGCCAAGCGAACCATTCGCGAGGCGACGGCGAATTTTGCGGAAAGGGCGCGCCTAACGCAGCGCGGCGGTGCGCATTACGAAGGACTGCGTCGGCAGTTGCGTCGTTGCCGATCCCGTGAAGCGGTCGCAGGTCATCCCCATCATCGGATCTTCCGAGAAGGTCATGGCGATCGCGGCCTGCGGCTTGACGAAGTAGGCGCGCATCTGGGTCATTTCGGTGTCGCCAAGCACGGTCGTCGACATGGCACTGCTCGCGCTTGGTGCCAGCATCACGACCCGCATCCAGATGTCGTTGACCCGTGCGGCGGCGAGGCGGGTCGAGGTGGCGACCACACCGTCCGGACCACGGGCACCGCCCTGCGGTCCCTTGGCGACCACGGTGTTGATTTCGGTCGCGGCGGCGCCGGCGTTGCGCGCCAGCCGGGTGGGACGCGGGATCGGTGCGGCGGCTGCGACGATGTTCAAACGGTCGACGGGCGAAGCCGCGGCCGGAGCATAGGCCATTGCCCGGTTGAATGATTCGGTGACGCTGGCGGTCGGCTGCTGATCGGTGGCGGCGGCGAGCGCCTGGCGGGCGCGGAGGGCCGCGACCTGCGCGGGGGTGGCCTGATTGGGATCTTTCGGCACGTCGTCCCAGAAGCCGCGGGAATTGATGATATCGGCCGGCGTCTGCGGTTTCGGCTCGGCCCTGTCGGCGGAAGCCTGCGTAACCGGCTTCACCTCGGGCTTGGCTTTGGTGGCCGGCACGATCTGCGCGTCGGCTGCGGCGAGCTGGATGGTCGCGCCGATCGGCTTCGCGCGCGGCGTCGGCACCGGCTCGGCGGATTTCGCGGCGGCCACGCTGGTTGGCGCGGGCTTCTCGTTTTTGACCGGAGCGCTACCCGCCTCGTCATCCTCTTCGGTCGACTTGCCGCCCTTGAACAGCGCCGCGAACAGGTTCGGCATCTTGACAGTTGCGGCGTCGCTGCCATTGGCGCGGCGTTCGATGTCGGCGCGGGCCAGCTCATAACCCTTCATCGGGCCGCCATTGGACGGCAGGTGCACGGTGCGCCCGTCCGGGAATATCCTGGCGAGCTGATCGTGGGTCATGCGCGGCCAGTGACGGACGGTTCCGGTATCGAGATGGACGAACGGCGATCCCGAGGTCGGATAGAAGCCGACGCCGCCACGCTGCAACCTGAGACCGGCCGCACGGATCTGCTCAAGCGGCACGTCCGGAATGTAGAAGTCCATTGCGTGGCCGAGCATGTGCTGGCTGAAACGCGCCACGCCGGAAGAGCGGCGGCGGAGCATGGCGTTGGTGGCGGGGGAGCGGTAGGCGGAGATGATCTGGATCGGCTTCTTGCCGTCGACGTCGCGGTAGACCTCCCAGATGATATCGAACAGGTGCCGATCCATCGTCGTGGAGTCCTGGCTGCGCCAGTCGCGGAGGAAGTGATTGAGTTTTTTCAGCGCCTCTTCGTCGTAGCGGCCGTCGCGCTTGAAGGTGACGGTGAGGTCTTCATCGGAATGGGTGTGATGGAAGGAGAGGGTGCGGGTTTCGTTCAGCGCCGTCGCATCATGGACCGTGCCAGCGCCGGCGAGCAGCAATAGCGTGGTCAGCCCGATCCGATATCCGGCCTTTGGCAGAGCAAGCGGATTGAATTGGCGCGCGAAACCAGCCAGCACGTATAAGCCCACCCAGTCGACCAGCGTTCACGGTGTTTCTTTTGCAGACCCCCGGCAAAAGACGGTGAACGCTTTCTTAAAGCAGGAGGGTTAACCGAGGTTTACCGTCCTGCCCCCAAGCAAGCCTTAACCTAACGCGTTGACTGTGGCGAAAAAGTGCCCTGCACCGATTCCGGCATGGATAATGGTTAACGTAAACAATCTCTCCGGGAAGGAGAGATTGTTGATTTCGTTAAGAAATTTTGGCCCAGGGGACCGTAGTTCTCCGGATTACCGGGTGAACCGCGGCTGCGGCCGGCGGCCGACCGGGGCGGGCGGCGTCATGGGCGACGGTCCCCCGAACAGGCGCTCAAAGAAGGACGGGCCGGACGAGAAGGTGTTGTCGCTGGCGAAGTTGACGCCAACCGGCAGGCTCGAGCCGGACGGGCGCGAATAGTTCGGCTGCGCGTGGGCAATCATCTGCTCCAGATCCTTGCTACGGCCGTTCTTGAGCAGCGCGATCATCGCGGCATCGCGGCCGTAGATGTCCTTGCGGATCTGCAGCTTGCCGGCGTCATCCACGAACGCGGTCTGGTAGGTGATGTTGACCGGGATCGGCGTCGGGAATTTGAGGTCGATCTCGCTGCGGCCGTACATGCTGCGGATCTTTTCCGGCGTGTAGCGCTCGTTCGGCATCGTGATGTTGAGCAGTGTCGCAGCATACTGATCCGGATTTTGCACCCGCATACAGCCATGGCTGAAAGCGCGTTCTTCCTTCGCGAACAGGTGCTTGTCCGGGGTGTCGTGCTGATAGACCAGGAACTTGTTCGGGAAGTTGAAGCGGATGCGGCCGAGCGCGTTGGCTTCGCCCGGCGGCTGCGAAATATGGATGCTGCCGTCGCGGTTGCGCTCGAGCCGCAGGCCCATGCGCTGCAGCACAGTCGGATCCTGCTGCAGGGCCGGCAGGTATTCGTTGTAGATGATTGACGGCGGAACGTTCCAGGTCGGGTTAACGGTGATGAACTTCATCGTCTCCGTCAGCATCGGCGTCGCATGTTTGCCGGGCTTTCCGGTCACCACCCGCGTGGTCCAGACCTGCGCACCGTTCTGCATCACCTTCAGCGTGAAGTCAGGCACGTTGAGAATGACATAGGCATTGCCGAGCGAGGAGGCGCCGAGCTGGCGCGGCAGCCAGCGCCAGCGCTCCATGTTGACGATGACCGTGTCGATCTGCCGGTCGCGCTTCGGGCTGTTGAGCGCCTTCACCGTGCGGTCGTCGAGCACGCCCGTCGGCTTGAGATCGGCGTTTTCCTGGAACTTGCGCACGGCCGCAGAGACCTTGGCGTCGTAAAGCATGCTGTCAGGATTTTCGGTGACGCCGAGCTTGGCGCGCAGTTGCGGCACGCGCGGATCTTCCGGCGCGACTTCGCCCTGCTTCTTGGTGGCGGTCTTGTACGCCAGTGCCGGACCCTCGGCGATGTGAATCATCGGTCCGTCGCCCAGGCCGCGCAGCTCGGCCAGCTTGGCCTTCAGCTCCTTGTAGAGCTTGTGCGGCGGGTTGTATCCGTCGAGCGCAGCGGATGCGTCTTTCGCGGTCGAGATGTTGGCGAGCACTTCCGCCGGATCGGTCGGGTGCTCGGGATACTGGATGTCGGCGGAGACCTGCGACCAGTGCATCCGGCCGCTCTGCGCCTGTCGCGCATAATCGAGCATGCTCGAGGTCAGCTTCAGTTCGGCTTCGGCGAGCTGGTCCGGTGAAGTAGCGGCAGCAAATTCGGGCACCGGATAGTCGGCCGGGTTGAGCCCTTCGGCGGCAGCGTCCTTCAGCCGGGCGATGACGCCCTTCGCGCTGTCGGTCAGCTTGCCGGCCTGGGTCCACTGCGGCGCGTATTCGCGCCCCGAATAGAATTTTTCGACGGCGGCGCGCTCGTTCTTGCGGTCGAAATAGCGCAGCGACTTCGCAGAAAGCATCTCGCGCAGTTTGTCGGCGACCGGCTGGTCGGCGGGCGCCACGTTGCTGACCTTCACCGGCTCCTTGGCAGGCTCGGCGGACGGCGCCGTCGCGGTTGCAGGCGTGGTTGTGGCGGCGTCGCCTGGCTTGGCGGCGGGCGCGGTGACGGTCTCCGCCGGCTTGATATCCGTTTTGGGTTCAGCCGCCTTCGGGGCCATCCCCGGTTCGGCCGGCTTCTCTGTGGCTTTGGCCGCATCGGGCACCGCGCCGGTCGAGTCCATCTTGAAGTCGCCGATGGTCGGGGGCGGAACATTCGCCGGCTCGGGACGGGGAACTGCTGCGTCGATCGCGAGTTCGGCAGCGCTGGCACGTGGCGTATCCGACGGAGCCGCCAGTGCTGAGGTCGCAGATACCGTGAGGAAGGTTGCCGCGACGGCCATCAGCACGCGGTCAAATCCTGCACGATTCGAACAGTCACGCATCGTCACACCCCCTTGGGCGAAACTGCCCCGGCATGGAACAGTCGTTGGCATGGTTCATAGCTTGCGCGGGAAGCGCCGGCTCGATCGGTTCTCAGTCGTACGCCTGCACGCCACGGTTCAACGCAGACGATACATATGCCCCTCTCATGCAGCCAGCGCCATGCGGGACAACTCACGACAAACTGACCTCAAACTACCCGTTTGCACTCGGGTCGTGCGGTTTTGCCACGCCACCCGCCATTTGTCTGTCACCGGCAAGCCACGGTTCAAAAGCTTCCGAACGATCGATGTCCTTGGTTTGCCACGATCTTTGCCTTGCATGTGCCATAATCGCGAGCGGCCGTTCGTTCAATTGGTGTCCTGCGCGCCGCCATCGGCGGGGTCGTCGGCGGTAGCCTCATCTAGTTTGCGATAGAGCGTGGAGCGGCCGATCTTGAGGCGGCGCGCGACCTCCGACATCTGGCCGCGGTAATGCGAGATCGCAAAACGAATGATCTCGTTTTCCATTTCTTCGAGCGGCCGTACCTCGCCGGTGGCGGTGAGCATCGCAAGGCTGCCGGCATTGGCGAGCGGGGCAATTGGTATTTCACTACCCGAAACCATGGCGGGCGCCGTTGACGGCGCGACCACCAGCGGTTCGCTGTGGGCGTGCTCGCCGTCCGATATGGCCTGGCCGATGGTCTGCGGGAAATCGGACAGGTCGAGCAGGTCGCCCTCGCTCAAGACGACGGCGCGATACACCGTATTCTCGAGCTGGCGGATGTTACCGGGCCAATCGAGTTGCGCGAGATGCACTACGGCTTCTCCGCTGATGCCGGTGATTGTGCGGTTTTCCTCGGCGGCGAAGCGCGCCAGGAAATGCCGCAACAGATGCGGGATGTCCTCGCGCCGCATCCGCAAGGGTGGAATCGTCAGCGGCAGCACGTGCAGCCGATAGAACAGGTCCTCGCGGAACGCGCCGTTCTTCACGAGGTCGAGCAGCTTGCGGTTGGTCGCGGAAATGATGCGGACGTCGACCTTCACCGGTTTGCGGCCGCCGACCGCCTCCACGGTGCCTTCCTGCAGCGCGCGCAACAGCTTGACTTGCGCAGCCAGCGGCAACTCGCCAATCTCATCGAGAAACAGCGTGCCGCCCGATGCCTCGATGAATTTGCCCATGTGGCGTTCGGTGGCGCCGGTGAAGGCGCCCTTCTCGTGACCGAACAGGATCGATTCGACGAGATTGTCGGGAATGGCGCCGCAATTGACCGCGACGAAGGGCTTCGTCTTGCGTTCGCTGGAACCGTGGATGGCGCGGGCGAATAATTCCTTGCCGACGCCGGACTCGCCCTCGATCAGCACCGGAATGCTCGACGTGGCCGCCTTCTGCGCAGTGCGCAGCACGGCTGCCATGGCTTCGCTGCGGGTGATGATGTCGGCAAATGTCAGCCGGCCTTCGCGGCTGTGGCGGATGCGCTGCAATTCGCCCTTAAGCGCACTCGTGTTGAGCGCGTTGCGCAGCGATACCTGCAGCCGCTCGAAGCCGACCGGCTTGACCACAAAATCCTGCGCGCCGGCGCGCATCGCCGAAACCACGTTGTCGATGCCGCCATGCGCGGTCTGCACGATGACCGGGACGCTGACGCCTGCTTCACGCATTTTTGCGAGCACGCCGAGCCCGTCGAGGCCGGGCATCACGAGGTCGAGCACCATCGCGTCGATTGCCTGCGCATCGGGGGCGGTCAGCAAGGCGATCGCCGCATCGCCGTTATCGACGACGAGAGGCTCATAGCCGCACTTCTGCACCATGTTTTCAACCAAGCGGCGCTGAACGGCGTCGTCGTCGGCAATCAGAATGGTGGCAGCCATGGCTCTCCCCGCACGCTACTGAATTGTATCGAATCGGGGCACTTTCGCCGATGCCGATTAACGCTCTCTTAAACGTTCACATCTCGGCTAAACCTTGACGTCCTGCCACACCTCCAGTGCGCCGCGATAGCACATGTCGAATGCCACATAGAGGATGATCAAAAGGCCGACATAAGCGATCCAGCGGTGCTTTTCCAAAAGCCGCGCGATGAAGTTGGCGGCGAGCCCCATCAGTGCGATGGAAAGTCCCAATCCAAATATCAGTATCATCGGATGCTCGCGCGCAGCGCCTGCGACCGCAAGCACGTTGTCGAGCGACATCGAGACGTCGGCGAGTGTGATCTGCCATACGGCCTGGCTAAGCGTCTTTTGATGACCACCCGTGGCGGCTATATCCATCGTTCTTGCAGCCGACAGGTTCTGGAACGCCGGCTGATGATGCGCGGCGCGCAACTCGCGCCACATCTTCCAGCATACCCAGAGCAGGAGAACGCCGCCGGCAAGCAACAGCCCGATGATCTGCAAGAGCTGGACTGTGACGGAAGCGAAGCCGATGCGCAGGAGCGTTGCGGCCAATATGCCGATCAAGATCGCCTTCTTGCGCTGACCTTCGGGAAGGCCGGCGGCGGCAAGCCCGATAACAATCGCGTTATCGCCGGCGAGCACCAGATCGATCATCACGACCTGGAACAGCGCGGCGAGGGAGTGTGAGGTGAAAAATTCCAGCATGCGGGCCACTCCGTTCAAAGTCCAATCCGACATCGCAGTTCGCTTGAACTGCCAGAGGGGCCCGGGCTTGGACGCACACAGTCGCAGGCGCAGTCAAACTGCGCGGAAAAATGGTTCCTTACTCAGGTTGCTCCGAAACACCGCACAGCCTGACCAACTGGTCGGGGTCGATCAAAACCGAGATGACGACGCCAATGAACGTCAGGCTTCCGGCAAGGTCGAACCAGGTGATGCGGCACCGGCCGGCCTGACAAAGCAGCGCGAGTCCGGCTGTCACCGCGCCAGCCGCAAACAGCAGCGTGACGATTGCCGGCGCCAGCGCCTCTGCCGGCACCAAGTTCCGGATGCCGAGAGTCGCGAGCAGCGTCACCAGAAGGATGCCGGCCATCAACTCCTTGGCCGGGACCGAGGGGGCTCGACCGGTTGTTCGGACAATCTGGCTGCGGTCCAAGAAGGCCATCGGATTCTTATTCGCGCGCAGGAATTGTGGTAGGAAACATGACCTAACCGGCAATTTGTTCTGACTAGTTTAGTAATCATGAAACGAGGAAAACATCAAGACGTTTTCGCTGAACGGCTGCCGGCCAAGGCTGCGCCGGACGCCAAGCAATTGCGGAAACTGGCCGGGGATTGGCTGAAGCAGCGAAGGGCCGATGCCGAATTGTCGCAGGCCGATCTCGCAGCACGCCTCGGCTTGAAATATTACACCTTCATTTCGCAAGTCGAAAACGGGTTCAGCCGTGTTCCAACCGAAATTATGGGAGCGTGGGCCCGCGAGCTGGGGCTTGAACCGGCAGCTTTCGCTAGGCATCTGTTAATGTACTACGAGCCGGAATTGCACCGGCTGCTGTTCGGAGCGGAAAGCAAATGAGCGTGGTTGCGTTCGAGCGCAAGCAAGACACCGGCGAATGGAGCGAGAGGGAACTCGGCACCATCGTGGCTGCGCTGGGCGCAGCGATTGCGTCGCGGACCGGCCGCACCTGGGAAACCGGCATGACGGAAAATGGCGATGCCCAGTTTTATCTGCTGGGTCCGTTGCCGGATCAGGCCTGTGTGTTGTGCATTTCCCGAATCGGGCGACGTTACGTCCTGGAAGACGGAACGGGCCGGCTGCTGTTCGAGCACCGAAACCTCGATCTTGTGGGATTGCACGCCAAGGCCGCGATCCCGTCGACATCGTGGCTTATGGTACGTGCGATCACGTTGTGGTGTGCGATACGCAATACGATCCACGAAAAGGTCGAGCCGCTGCTCACCGAGGGCGAGGAGCTGTTTGCCCAGTTTGCACCGCAGCTCGCGGCTTTCGCCTGATCTCCCGATCCACTCTGGATCATCTCCCAGTCTTGAAAGTGTCATGCGCGCAAAATCTGCGATCTCCCGAGCCGCCAAGTCCTCCCGCAAGCCCGTCAAGGGCGGCAAGGCGAGCGCAGCGAAACCCAAAACCGGCAAATTGCCGGAATGGAACCTCACCGATCTTTATTCCGGCATCGACGCACCTGAAATCGCGCGCGACCTGCAGCAGATGGATGCCAACTGCATCACGTTCGAGACCGATTACAAGGGCAAGCTGGCCGAAGGCATCGCCCGCGATGACGGCGGTCTTTGGCTAGCGGAGGCGGTCAGGCGCTACGAGGCGATCGATGATCTGGCCGGACGGCTCGGCTCTTATGCTGGCCTCGTTCATGCCGGCGACAGTATCGATCCAGTGATTTCCAAATTCTACGGCGACGTCTCCGAGCGGCTGACGGCGGCCTCGCTGCATTTGCTGTTCTTCGCGCTCGAACTCAACCGCATCGATGACGCTGTCATCGAGCGCGCGATGCAGACGCCGGAGCTGGCCCATTATCGTCCGTGGATCGAGGATCTGCGCAAGGACAAGCCGTATCAGCTCGAGGATCGCGTCGAGCAGCTATTTCACGAGAAGTCGCAGAGCGGCTATGCCGCCTGGAACCGGCTGTTCGACCAGACCATCTCCAGCCTGCGCTTCAAGGTCGGAACCAAGGAGCTTGCGATCGAGCCGACGCTCAATCTCCTGCAGGACCGCGCGCCGGAAAAGCGCAAGGCCGCCGCGCAGGCGCTGGCGAAAACGTTCAAGGATAATGAGCGGACCTTTGCGCTCATCACCAACACGCTTGCGAAGGACAAGGAAATTTCCGACCGCTGGCGCGGCTTTCAGGATGTTGCGGATTCGCGGCACCTCAACAACCGCGTCGAGCGCGAGGTCGTCGATGCGCTGGTCGGCTCGGTTCGTACGGCCTATCCGCGTCTGTCGCACCGCTACTACAGTCTGAAGGCCGGCTGGTTCAAAAAGAAAAAGCTCGCGCATTGGGACCGCAACGCGCCGCTGCCGTTTGCCGCGACCGGCACGATCGCCTGGCCCGAGGCGCAAAAGATGGTGCTGACGGCCTATCGCGGCTTCTCCGCCGACATGGCTGCGATCGCGGAACGCTTCTTCACCGATCGCTGGATCGATGCGCCGGTGCGGCCGGGCAAGGCGCCGGGCGCGTTCTCGCATCCGACCACGCCTTCGGCGCATCCCTATGTGCTGATGAATTACCAGGGCAAACCGCGCGACGTGATGACGCTCGCGCATGAGCTCGGCCATGGCGTGCACCAGGTGTTGGCCGCGAAGAACGGCGCGCTAATGGCGCCGACGCCGCTGACGCTTGCGGAAACCGCGAGCGTGTTCGGCGAGATGCTGACCTTCAAGCGGCTGTTGTCGCAGACCAAGAACGCCAGGCAGCGCCAGGCGCTGCTGGCCGGCAAGGTCGAGGACATGATCAACACCGTGGTGCGGCAGATCGCGTTCTATTCGTTCGAGCGCGCCGTGCATACCGAGCGCAAGAACGGTGAACTGACTGCGGAGCGGATCGGCCAGATCTGGCTCAGCGTGCAAGGCGAGAGTCTCGGACCTGCCATCGACATCCGTCCGGGGTACGAGAACTTCTGGATGTACATCCCGCACTTCATCCATTCGCCGTTCTACGTTTACGCCTATGCATTCGGCGATTGCCTGGTGAACTCGCTTTACGCGGTCTACGAGAACGCTTCCGAAGGATTTGCTGAGCGCTACCTCGCCATGCTCGCAGCCGGCGGCACCAAGCATTATTCCGAACTGCTCAAGCCGTTCGGGCTGGACGCCAAGGATCCCAAATTCTGGGACGGTGGATTGTCCGTGATCGCGGGCATGATCGACGAACTCGAATCGATGGCCTGAGGGATTCGGCCGCGGGCGCGGAACGAAATTGTGATGGGCCCGGACACAATTTGAGCCGCCGTCGCCCGCCATACAAGCCATAATGCTGGCGACAGGAGGGGAGGGCCCCATGGTCGACACCCCGACACGGCGCGCGGTGCTTGGAGCGGGCGTCTTCGCGGCCGGTTCGCTGCTCACAATCGACGCCAGCGTTGCCGAGGTCTCGCTTGCCCCGACGCCCGCATGCCATGACGGCGAGGCCCCGACATTGCGGCAGACCGAGGGGCCGTATTTCAAGCCGTCCTCGCCCGAACGGATCGAACTGATTGAAGCTGGAATGGCGGGGCAGCCGATCGAACTGGCCGGCTTCGTTCTGACCCGCGCGTGCAAGCCGATTGCCGGAGCGCTGCTGGATTTCTGGCAGGCCGACGACCAGGGCCGCTATGACAATTCCGGTTTCCGGCTGCGCGGCCATCAGTTTTCCGATGCGGAAGGGCGCTACCGGTTGCGCAGCATCGTGCCCGGCGCCTATGTCGGCCGTACGCGCCATATTCACGTGAAGGTGCAGCCGCGCGGCGGCCGCGTGCTGACGACCCAGCTCTATTTTCCTGGCGAAGCGCTTAACCGCACCGACGGCCTGTTTCGCCGCGAGCTGTTGATGCAGACCGCCAAAAACGAAGGCTGGCTCGCCGGGCGTTTTGATTTCGTGGTGGCTTAGGGACGGCCTTCCGGCGAGTCGGGCCCGAATCCGGTTCATTGACATCCATGAAGGCCAGCATCGTATCCGCCTGACCCGCTGGATCCGGGATAATTGGCCTTCCGAATGACCCGATAGGCAGGGGGCCGTTGCCCTCCCAAACGCTTTGCGGTAATTGCACGCGAGAAACGCGGATTTTCACTGGGGATACCGATGGCAGACCATAACGAAGTGGCCTACACGACCGCTGACGGCAACGATTACGCGGCCCATGAGCAGACCTATGAAGGGTTCATCATGCTGGTCAAATACGGCACCGCCGCCGTCGTGATCATCGTTGCGCTGATGGGCTACTTCCTCACCTGACGCCTCACTGCCTGCTACCCGCCGATAGCGGCGGTGGCCAGAAAATTGCACGCATGCCGGTTGCGAAACCGGTATTCAACTAAGCGAAAAAGACGCTAGTTTGCTTGCGCGCGCCCGGCGCGCAGCGGGGAGGCTTCATGAAGATCGCGATTGCCAAGGAAATCGATCCGTCTGAACCGCGGGTTGCCGCTTCCCCTGATACCGTGAAGAAGTTCAAGGCGCTCGGCGCCGAAGTCGCGATCGAGCCGGGCGCGGGCGTCAAGTCGGGCCTGCCGGATTCCGAATTCACCGCCGTCGGCGCCACCGTCAGCGCGGACGCGTTGAAGGACGCCGACATCATCATCAAGGTGAAGCGGCCCGAGGCCAGCGAGCTTGCCAAGTACAAGCGCGGCGCGCTGGTGATCGCGATCATGGACCCCTACGGCAATGAAGCCGCGCTGAAGACAATCGCCGACGCCGGCGTCTCCGCGTTTGCGATGGAATTGATGCCGCGCATCACCCGCGCGCAGGTGATGGACGTGCTGTCCAGCCAAGCGAACCTCGCCGGCTATCGCGCGGTGATCGAGGCCGCCGAGGCCTTCGGCCGCGCCTTCCCGATGATGATGACCGCGGCCGGCACGGTGCCGGCCGCAAAAGTGTTCGTGATGGGCGTCGGCGTGGCCGGCCTGCAGGCGATCGCAACCGCGCGCCGGTTAGGCGCCGTCGTCACCGCAACCGACGTTCGCCCCGCCACGAAAGAGCAGGTTGAATCGCTCGGCGCCAAGTTTCTAGCGGTCGAAGACGAGGAATTCAGGAACGCGCAGACGGCCGGCGGCTACGCCAAGGAAATGTCGAAAGAGTATCAGGCCAAGCAGGCCGCGCTGACCGCCGAGCATGTCAAGAAGCAGGACATCGTGATCACGACCGCGCTGATCCCGGGCCGTCCGGCGCCACGGCTCGTCAGTGCCGAGATGGTGAAATCGATGAAGCCGGGCTCGGTGCTGGTCGACCTTGCCGTCGAGCGCGGCGGCAATGTCGAGGGCGTCAAGGCGGGCGAGGTCGTCGATGTCGATGGCGTCAAGATCGTCGGCTACACCAACGTCGCCGGGCGCGTCGCGCAATCGGCTTCCGGCCTCTATGCCCGCAATCTGTTCTCGTTCATCGAGACGCTGATCGACAAGGCGAACAAGGCACTCGCGGTCAACTGGGATGATGAGCTGGTGAAAGCCACCGCGCTGACCAAAGACGGCGCCGTCATCCATCCGAACTTTCTGCCGAAAGCCTAAGGAGACAAGCCATGGAGCACATCGCTCAAGCCGTCGATCCCTTCGTATTCCGGCTGTCGATTTTCGTCCTTGCCGTCTTCGTCGGCTATTTCGTGGTGTGGTCGGTGACGCCGGCCCTGCACACACCGCTGATGTCGGTCACCAACGCGATCTCCTCGGTGATCGTGGTCGGTGCACTACTCGCGGTCGGCGTCGGCATGATCTCAAGCGGTTCGGGCTGGGCACGCGGGTTCGGCTTCATCGCGCTGATCTTCGCCTGCGTGAATATTTTCGGCGGCTTCCTTGTCACCCAGCGCATGCTGGCGATGTACAAGAAGAAGGCCAAGTGAGTGGCATGCGCCTCGGGGTGTCGAAGGCATAATGGGGACCTGAGATGAACGCCAATCTCTCTGCACTGTTGTATCTAGTCGCGGGTGTGCTGTTCATCCTGTCGCTGCGCGGACTGTCGAGTCCCGCATCGTCCCGCCAGGGCAATCTGTTCGGCATGATCGGCATGGCGATCGCGGTTGGCACCACGCTGGCCAGTCATCCGCCGGCGGACGGCATCGCCTGGCTCCTTGTCATTCTCGGTATCGCCATCGGCGGCGGCATCGGCGCGGTGATCGCGCGGCGGGTGCCGATGACCTCGATGCCGGAACTGGTCGCCGCCTTTCACTCGCTGGTCGGCATGGCCGCGGTGCTGGTCGCCGCCGGCGCCTTCTACGCGCCCGAAGCGTTCGACATCGGCAAGCCCGGCGCGATTCACGCGTCCAGCCTCGTCGAAATGTCGCTCGGCGTCGCCATCGGCGCGCTGACCTTCACCGGCTCAGTGATCGCCTTCCTGAAACTGTCGGCCCGCATGAGCGGCGCGCCGATCATTCTGCCCGCACGTCACCTGATCAACATCGGCCTCGGCATCGCGCTGGTCGTCTTCATCGTCCGCCTGGTCATGACCGGCAGCGCGATCGACTTTTGGCTGATCACCATCATTGCGCTGGTGCTCGGTGTGCTCATGATCATCCCGATCGGCGGCGCCGACATGCCGGTCGTAATCTCGATGCTGAACTCCTATTCCGGCTGGGCCGCCGCCGGCATCGGCTTCACGCTCGGCAACTCCGCGTTGATCATCACCGGCGCGCTGGTCGGCTCCTCCGGCGCGATTCTGTCCTACATCATGTGCCACGCGATGAACCGCTCGTTCATCTCGGTCATCCTCGGCGGCTTCGGCGGCGAGACGGCAGCGGCGGGCGGTGGATCCGGCGAACAGAAGCCTGCAAAGCTCGGCTCGGCCGACGACGCCGCCTTCATCATGAAGAACGCCTCCAAGGTCATCATCGTGCCCGGCTACGGCATGGCGGTAGCGCAGGCCCAGCATGCGCTGCGGGAGATGGCCGACCTGTTGAAGAAGGAAGGTGTCGAGGTGAAGTATGCGATCCACCCGGTCGCAGGCCGCATGCCCGGCCACATGAACGTGCTGCTGGCGGAAGCCAACGTGCCCTATGACGAGGTGTTCGAGCTCGAGGACATCAACTCCGAATTTGCGCAGGCCGATATCGCTTTCGTGATCGGGGCCAACGATGTCACCAATCCGGCCGCCGAGGAAGACAAGACTTCGCCGATCTACGGCATGCCGGTGCTGCAGGTCTGGAAGGCCGGCACGGTGATGTTCATCAAGCGCTCGCTGGCGTCGGGCTATGCCGGCATCGACAATCCGCTGTTCTACCGCGACAATACCATGATGCTGCTCGGCGACGCCAAGAAGGTCACCGAGAACATCGTCAAGGGGATGTAACGGATCGGGGGCACCACGTTCGCGCGTCGTCCGATGATCATCGGCGCCGCGGCGACTATCGGCGACGCCGCCATCTGTCCGCTTTGCATTCGAGCAACCCTTCAAAGCTTACGTCGCCGTCGACGAAACGCGCCGCTATGGCTATTTCCGGTAGGCTGGCGATCTCCAGTACGGTAAACCGCCAAACCGTCGGATCGCCCGGGGCATTCGGTTATGGAGGTCTGAGACTGTTCGCGTTTCCCGAACGTGCCCTTTCAGTGGCAATTGCGGCTGGTAACTACAATGATGGGAATCAGTGGATGCCGCCGATCCGGGTAGTCCGCGAAGTCGTGCTGGCGAGCATGTTGTATTAACCTGGGATATCACACTGGCCGATAGGCAATGTTGCCTGTAAGCATCGCAGAGTCATGACCACCTTGAAATGGCTGCTCCTCATCATCTCAGCCGGTTATGTCTGCGGTCTGCTCGCGCTGTTCTTCGCGCAGCGCGCCGTGCTGTTTCCTGCCCCGACGGGCGCGCGCACGCCGCCGCAGGCAGCGGGCTTTCCCGAAGCCGAAGAACATCTCCTGGCCACGGCTGATGGTGAGAAAGTCATCGTCTGGCATGTTCCGGCCCGGCCGGGGCGTCCGGTGGTTCTCTATTTCCATGGCAATGGCGATTATCTCGCCGGCTTCTTCGGCCGCTTTCGCGGCCTGATCGCCGACGGGATCGGCATCGTCGCGCTGTCCTATCGCGGCTATGCCGGTTCAAGCGGGCAGCCGAGCGAGCAAGGATTGCTGCAGGATGCCGCGGCGGTCTATGCCTTTGCGGCCGCGCGATACAGCGCGGACAGGATCGTCGCCTGGGGATTCTCCCTCGGCTCCGGC
This sequence comes from Bradyrhizobium archetypum, assembly GCF_013114835.1. Lineage (GTDB taxonomy): Bacteria > Pseudomonadota > Alphaproteobacteria > Rhizobiales > Xanthobacteraceae > Bradyrhizobium > Bradyrhizobium archetypum. The sequence continues at coordinate 696,562 of NZ_JAAVLW010000003.1, forward strand.
GTCGCGGTTGCGCTGGCGGCCGAACAGCCGGTCGGCAAGCTGATTCTCGAAGCGCCCTATACGTCGATTGTCGACGTGGCTGCGTCAGCGTACTGGTTCGCGCCGGTGCGGCTTCTGATGCGCGATCAATTCCATGCCGACCGGCACATCGCCCGGATCAGGGTTCCTCTTCTGGTGATGCATGGCGCGCTCGATCCGACGATACCGGTTGCCTTCGGCGAGCGGCTGTTTGCGCTGGCCAACGAGCCGAAACGGTTTGTCCGTCTTGCCCGAGGCGGTCATAACGATCTCGACAATTTCGGCGCAATTGAAATCGCGCGAAATTTCATCAACCTTGCGAAAGGGTGGTCGCAGCATGGATGGACGCAACTTCCGTCCATGAACCGGTTGGGAACTTGACCGCATGAGCACACACGGACCGATGCCGCGATCCGCCTGGGTGTTTCCGGCGCTGGCGCTGCTGCTCTATGCGCTGGCGACCGGCGTCGGGTTCGATTTTACACCATCGATCGGCGGTATGATTTTCGCGGCGGTGCTGCTGGCGGTCCTGTTCGGCACCGTGTTCGCGGCCGTGCATCACGCCGAGGTGGTTGCCGAGCGGGTCGGCGAACCTTACGGCACGCTGCTGTTGACGCTTGCAGTCACCATCATCGAGGTCGCGCTGATCGCCACCATCATGCTCGGCGAAAAGCCGCAGCCGGCGCTGGCGCGCGACACCGTGTTTGCGGTCGTGATGATCGTATGCAACGGCCTCGTCGGTCTCTGCATCTTCATCGGCGGCTTGCGCTACCGCGAGCAGGATTTTCAGGTCTCGGGTTCGAACCTTTATCTCAGCGTGCTGTTCGTGCTGGCCACCATCACACTGATCATGCCGAACTATACGCTCACGGCGCCGGGGCCGATCTATTCGGCGGCCCAGCTCGGCTTCGTCAGCATCGTCACCCTGATTCTTTACGCCGTCTTTCTCTATACCCAGACCATCCGGCATCGTGATTACTTCATCAACAGGGACGAAGGTAAGGTCGCCGACGAAGCCCGGCTGTCCAACCGGATGCTGGCGCTCAGCATCGTGCTGCTGTTGATCTCGCTGCTGGCGGTCGTGCTGCTCGCCAAGAAATTTTCCGCGACCGTCGATGCCGTCACTGCGATGGTCGGTGCGCCGCCGGCGTTTGCCGGCGTGGTCGTCGCGCTTCTGATTTTGTTGCCGGAAAGCGTTGCGGCCGTCGGCGCCGCGCGCCGGAACGACCTGCAAAAAAGCATCAATCTCGCGCTCGGCTCTTCGCTCGCGACGATCGGGCTGACGGTGCCGGCGGTCGCGGTGGTTGCCTACACGCTCGACAAGCAACTGGTGCTCGGCCTCAACGCGCCGGGGATGGTGCTTTTGGTGCTGACCTTCGTCGTCAGCATGCTGACCTTCGGCACCGGCCGGACCAACATCCTGTTCGGGCTCGTCCATATGCTGGTATTCGCGGTATTCCTTTTCATGGTATTCGTGCCGTAATTGCCTTGGAGTGAACCCCACATGCTCGCCGCCAAATCCGACGTCCAGGTCGATACGCCCGAAGTCCGCGTTACCGAATGGCGGCTGGCGCCGGGCAGCGCCACCGGCCACCATACCCACGAGATGGATTACGTGATCGTGCCGGTGACTTCGGGCGAGATGACCATCGTCGCGCCAAACGGCGAACGCACCAAGGCGCAGCTCGGGGCAGGCAAATCCTATTTCCGGAAAGCCGGGGTTCAGCACGACGTGCTGAACGAGACCGCGAGCGAGATCGTGTTTCTGGAGGTCGAGCTGAAGCCCTGACCGTCTCAGCGTCCAAGTGCATTTCCTGGGCTTGGGGGAACCGTGCGACAGGTGGCGCAGATGTTATTCGGCCTGCACAGGAACTGCTGAATTGCCATCGATCCGACGCACTTGATCCCTCAATGTGCCTCAAAGTTCCTGCAATTGAGGACTGCGGGGAGTGGCCGGCATGCTGAATTACCTGAAGAAATTTGCGGTGGACATCTTCCCCTCGGTGGCTGCGACCGTCATCGGGGCCTACATCGTCAACCACTACATCGTGACCAAGCCGGCGGATGCTCCTGCCGCCGCAGCGGTGTCTGCCGCCACGCCCAAGTCGGACGGCAAGGCTGAAGCCAACGATGGCAAGCCGGCCGAGACGACAGCGAGTGTCAGCAACCTCCCGGCGGCCGGTGTCAAGGCGCGCGGAATCTCCGAGAAAGCCGTCATGGAGAAGGCCACCGCCGAACGGCCGGCGGCGTCGGAAAAGACTCAGAAGGCGGATGAAAAGGCTGAGGCCAAAGCCGATGCCAAGCCTGATATAAACAAGCCTGACACAAACAAGTCTGATGCGAACAAGCCTGACGCCAACAAGTCCGATGTGAAATCGGCCGAAAGCCCCGCTGACGTCGACCGCCGTCACGCCGCGGTGCCACGCGAAAAGGAAAAGATCAGGGTCGTGTTGCCGTCGCCCATCCAGCCCCTGAATTCTTCGGCGGCTACGGCTGCACCCGCCGCCCCGGCGGCGCCGCCAGCCCCGGTCGAGGCTGCAACTGCGCCGGAGGAGCGCCGTGATGCCAACGATCTGGCGCGCGCCGCGATCGAGCGTCTGCGCGCCAACGGCGAAACCTCACCTCGCGTCGCCGAACCCGCCCGCGCTCCTGAAGCGCCAAAGGAAGCGCCCAGGGTTGCGAACGCGCCTGTCGTCGCCAATGCACCCGCGCTTCGTCCGCTGCCGCCACCGGTGATGATCTCGGGTCCGCCGGCCGGCGAACCCTTTGGTCAGGCTTCATCGCAGCAGGCGCGGCCGCCTTATGCCGATGCCGGCGACCCGAACCGTCCAATCCCGCCTGCCGAAATCCCGGCCTCTCGCCCGCTCGATCTGCGTGCCGAAATGGCGGAACCTTCGGTACGCGAACGCGCTACCGCGGCTGCCGAGGACGCGCTGTCGACCGCCAAGTCGATCTTCCACGCGGTGCTGCCGAAATAAACCCGCTGCGCTTGCCAGCGAGGCACGCGCGGACGTGATCCGGGACCGCTTCCACTGGAAGCGAACGCCGTGCGTCAGGCAAAGCTCGCGCCGGATTCTGATTCAATCCAATCTGAGTCAATCCAAACAGGAAGGCTTAGCCGCCGGTGCGTGCAAGACCGCTTCGCGCGGCGTCGTCCCTGGGCCGCAGCGCGAGCGCACGGCCATAGGACGTGAAGGCCTTGGCCTTGTCGCCGAGCCGCTCATAGGTGACGCCGCGCGCCGACCAGGCTTGCGCGCTGTTGGGATCGGCCTGCACCGCCTCGTCGAGATCGGAGGCGGCTTCCCTTGCCTTGTCGATGGCGAGGTAGCTGGTCGCACGCGCCAGCAGCGGCTCGACCCGTTGCGGCGTCAGGCCGTTGGCTGCGGTGAAATCCGCAATCGCCTGCTCATGCTGCTTGTCGGCCTGATAAATCAGGCCACGGGCGTACAGGGCCTGCACGTTGTAGGGATCGAGCGCGAGGGCACGGTCGAATTCCGCGAGCGCTGCTTCGGTCTTGCCGGATTTGGCAAGGGTCTGGCCGTTCGTCGCATGGCCTTGGGCGTCGCTGACGCTTTGTCCGCTGATCGTGCCGGTCGGCTTTTGCTCGAGGGCCTGGAGTTTTTCCTTGTCCGATCCCCACGATCCCAGATCGAACGAACACCCGCCAACGGGAAGGGTAAGAACAATCGCGAGCAGCGTGATGGGGGCGGCCGTTAAGCGCGAAGTGCAGCGAAGGGCATTGCAATCCGTAACGGCCATGCAGCGGCAGACTCTCGCGTTCAATGCAGCATAGGTAACGCGACGGGCCACAAAATGCATCCGTCAAAATGGTCCCGCCACATAATTCGTACAGCTATTTTTTGCCGGGCCAAGCCGGACCCGGGGGGCGGCGAAGAGGGAGGTTTCGTATCTTGCACGGATGCGCTGCGACTCCGGATTTACCGGGCCGTGCTGTCGGCGATGAGATCACGTTGCATCGCGCGCCGATCGATCTTTGAAAATGTCAGCCGAATAGCGGCGCGCAGTCGCGATTGATTGGCCAGGCCCGTCCAAGTGAGAGACAAGACACAAACAAAAACGCGGGCCTGGGGCCCGCGTTTTCAATTCAAATCTTTCGAGAATGTGCTCAGCGCGGTCCGCGCGGACCTGCACCCGGGCCACGGCCACCGGCGCCACCACGCTCGCCACCCGCACCGGCGCCGAACACCGGCTTCGGCTTCATCGGCAGCAGGCCTTCGCGCTGCAGCTTCTTGCGCGCCAGCTTGCGTGCGCGGCGCACGGCTTCGGCCTTTTCACGGGCCTTCTTCTCGGACGGCTTTTCGTAGTGGCCGCGGAGCTTCATCTCGCGGAAAATACCCTCGCGCTGCATCTTCTTCTTCAGCGCCTTGAGGGCTTGATCGACATTGTTATCGCGAACGAGAACCTGCACGCGGCATCCTCTTTCAATTGATCGGATAGGAATTCTGGTAAAGCAAAGGGCCGGCGAAAGGCCTGGCCCTTGACCCTGAGCGCGGGCATGTAGCAGACAAAACCGCCAATGTCCACCAGAGAAGGCGGTTTTCGGCCCCGAAAAGCCACGAAAATCGGCGCGATTCGGCCGGTGCCACCCCGGTTTCCTCAAATAACGCGCCCCTCACGGGCCTTCCCTAGTATCCAACAACGCAAAAACATGCGGGAGGCGCGTATGAATACCAAAAAATATGCCGCTGAAGCGATCGGCACGTTCTGGCTCACTTTTGCGGGATGCGGCAGCGCAGTGATCGCCGCCGGCTTTCCCGAGGTCGGTATCGGCCTGGTCGGGGTGTCCCTGGCGTTCGGCCTTAGCGTCGTGACCATGGCCTACGCGATCGGCCATATCTCGGGCTGCCATCTCAATCCCGCCGTCACGGTCGGCCTCGCGGCCGGCGGGCGGTTTCCGGCACCGCAGATTGCTCCTTACGTGATTGCGCAGGTGATCGGGGCTGTCGCCGCCGCAGCGTTGCTCTACGTGATCGCAAGCGGCGCGCCTGGCTTCGATCTGGCCAAGGGCTTCGCCTCCAACGGCTATGATGCGCATTCGCCCGGGCAGTACAACATGATGGTCTGCTTCATCACCGAGGTGGTGATGACCATGATGTTCCTGTTCATCATCATGGGGGCTACCCACGGCAAGGCACCTGCCGGCTTTGCGCCGCTGGCGATCGGATTGGCGCTGGTGATGATCCATCTCGTCAGCATTCCCGTCACCAACACCTCGGTGAATCCGGCACGCAGCACCGGGCCGGCGCTGTTCGTCGGTGGCTGGGCGCTGGCGCAGCTTTGGCTGTTCTGGCTGGCGCCGCTGATCGGCGGCGCGCTCGGCGGCGTGATCTATCGCTGGCTCAGCGCGGAGCCGGCTGGCATCGTGGAAGGCCTGAAGACCGCCTGATCCCGCTAGTGCGGCAAGCGTTATTTCCTGCTCGCCGGGACAACCTCGGTGATGTGGCCCATCTTGCGGCCCGGCCGCGGCGGGCCCTTGCCGTAGAGATGAACGGTGGCGCCGGGAACCGTCAGCCATTGCTCATAGTCGAGGATGTCGTCGCCGATCAGGTTGGTCATGGTGACCTTGCCGTGACGAACCGGCTTGCCGAGCGGCCAGCCGGCAATCGCCCTGATGTGCTGCTCGAATTGCGAGATCGAGGCGCCGTCCAGCGTCCAGTGCCCGGAATTATGCACCCGCGGCGCGATCTCGTTGACCAGCACGTGTGGTCCACCGTTTCCGGCAACGACGAACAGCTCGACCCCAAGTACGCCGACATAGTCGAGCGCGAGGGCGATCTTTTCGGCAACAGCTCGCGCCTGTGCAGCCAGATCATCCGATATCGCGGCCGGCACGCGCGAGTATTTCAGGATGTGATCGCGGTGCTCGTTTTCGGTGACGTCGTAGCATTCTACATGGCCATCCGCCGAGCGCGCGGCGATCACGGAGATCTCGCGCTCGAATGGAACGAAGGCTTCGAGGATCGCGGATTTGGTGCCGAGTTCTTCCCAGATCAGGATCGGATCGTCGCCCTCGCGAATGATCGCCTGCCCCTTGCCGTCATAGCCGAAGCGGCGGGTCTTGATCACGGCGGGAAGGCCGATGCGGACAATGGCGCTCTGCAGCGTTTCCGCCGATGATACGTCGGCATAATCGGCGGTGCCGATGCCGAGCCGCTTGACGAAATCTTTCTCGATCAGGCGGTCCTGCGTGGTCTCGAGGATCTTCTGTGCCGGCAATACCGGACGGCGCGCGGCCAGCACCATGGCGGTGGCGGCCGGCACGTTCTCGAATTCATAGGTGATCACGTCGACATCGTTGGCGAACAGTTCGAGCGCCTCGACGTCGGCATATTCGGCGCACGTCGCGTTCAGCACTACGTCGAAGGCGGGCGAGTCCGGGTCCGGCGAAAACACCTGGCACCTGAGGCCAAGGCGCGCCGCCGCCATCGCCAGCATTCGGCCCAGTTGTCCGCCGCCGAGAATTCCGATGGTGTCGCCCGGCTTCAGCTTCACCTTGTCCGAAGCTGTCACGCCGATTCCTCCGGGCGCTCCTTGACCGCATCGGTCTGCTGCTTGCGCCACGCGGCCAGCCTGCCTGCAAGCGGTGCGTCACTCAGCGCGAGCACGCTTGCCGCGAGCAGCGCGGCGTTGATGGCGCCGGCCTTGCCGATCGCCAGCGTGCCAACGGGAACGCCGGCCGGCATCTGCACGATCGAATACAGCGAATCGAGCCCCGACAGCGTCTTGGATTCGACGGGAACGCCGAACACCGGCAGTTCCGTCAGCGCCGCGGTCATGCCGGGCAGATGGGCCGCCCCGCCGGCACCGGCGATAATGACCTTGAAGCCGGCTGCCTTGGCGCCTCTTGCGAAGGCAAACAGCCGGTCCGGGGTCCGATGGGCCGAGACGATGCGCTTCTCGCAATCGACCCCGAGCGCAGTCAGCGTCGCGGCGGCGTGGCGCATGGTCTCCCAGTCGGACTGGCTGCCCATAATGATGGCGATCGGTGCGGTCATCTCGTCAATTCTGTCCGGGAATCCAGAAACATAGGCCGATTATAGGATCGGCCCGGGGCTCATCCAAGGCGTGGCAAGGGATCAGGAATGGACTATCCTGTCTTGGTGAATCCCGGCAAGCCTGCACAGGGAAGGCCATGAAGAAAAAAACCAGGGCGGCCGCCTCCAGGGCTGGAAAACGCCCCAAAAGCGCGGCTTCCGGGCGAGAAATCGCGCCAAGGCGGGCGTCCGGCCAGGCATCCCGGCCGCCAGCGGTATCTAACGGCACGAGGGCAACGATCCGCCGCCTCAAGGCCGAACTGGCCCGGACCCAGGCGCAGATCGAGGAACTTCAGGCCTCCGCCGATACCGATTACCTGCTCGGCATTGCGAACCGGCGCGGCTTCGAGCGCGAGCTCAATCGCGCGATTGCCTACATGAAACGCTACCGCGCATTCGGTGCCCTGATCGTGCTCGACGTCGATCGCTTGAAGCCGATCAACGACGCCTTCGGCCATGCCGCCGGCGACCAGGTGCTCAAAGAAATCGTCGCGGCGCTCTTGGCGCATGTGCGCGCTTCCGACATCGTCGGCCGTCTCGGCGGCGACGAGTTTGCGCTGCTGTTGTGGAATCTCAGCGAGACCGACGCCAGGGCCAAGGCTGCCGCCCTTGAAGAAGCGATCGATCGCCTCAGTTTCGTGTTCGACGGCCGCACCATCACGGCAGGCGCCTCAGCGGGGGTTGCGGTTCTCGATACCCATTCCGAAGCGGGCCGCGCGCTGGAAGCAGCCGACAGTGCCATGTATGTGCGCAAGGCGTTGCGGCGGCATGAGGCGAAATTCGCAGATCTGTAGGGCGGGGAAGGCGCGCCTTCGCGGCCTGCCCACCATCAATCAAGCGTTGCAGAGGTCGGGCTTGCGCTTTGCCCACCCTCCAATGATCTACAACCCGCTGAGATCGTCCGGCACATTGCCGAACTTGCGCAGCAGTTTCGCATCGCCAAATTCGCCGATCATCGGATCGCCGCTGCGGCTGAAGGCAATTGCGCCGATGCTGCCCGCCATCCGTGACATCGTCTCGGCGCGCCGCAATGCAATCGTCGGGCTTTGGCATTCTTCCGCGGCGCCCGCCACCGGCGAGCCGCTATCGTCCTGCAGGAATGGCATTGCGACGTAGTAGGTGACATCGGCCATTGTCTTGCTCCTGGCTTGATCAATCAGGCAGCGTCGCTCTCCACATGGGAGCTCCTTGCCGGCGCACAGCCGGCGGCGATTGCCGCCTGCAATTCCTCCAGCTCGATTTCCAGATACTCGTTCGCCATGATCAGCGCCTTGATGGTCGAGCGCAGATTGCCGTCGCACATCGCGATGGCCTGATCGCAGGCCTGCTCGTAGCGGCTGTTGTCGGAGAGGGATGGGGTGGCGGACATGGCGAACTCCCGAGGCTGGCGGCAGGAAGGCATGTTCTCTTTTTGTTCTCAAGAAGTCAAGCCATGTCGACCAGCCGGCAGCCGGTTTTTCGCTAATCGCCAGCATCGTGCGGGATGGATTGTGTGGATGTCGGGGAAAGCATCTGTCGAACGCGAAGGGTTTGGGCGAACCGCATTGGCGAGCGAGGCGAGCGCAACGATCAGGCGATTATGTCGGGCGTGATCTGGTCTTCGATGAAGGCGATACGGTCGCGCAACTGCAGCTTGCGCTTCTTCAGCCGCTGCAGCCGCAGCAAGTCCGGCGCGGGCGACTGATGCAGCGCGTCGATCGCCGCATCGAGATCGCGATGCTCCTGTTGCAGCCGGGCGAGCTCGTTTTCAAGCTCGCGCTCATCATCGTCGGTCATGGTGTACGTTAGCTGAAAGCGTGATGAGTTTGCGAACGGATTCTTCGGAAGCTGGCTGTGAATATCGTCCTTGCGGAGCCGCTGCGCAAGCCGCCGGTTCCATACTCACGATTGGTTACAGATAAATCCGAAAATATGAGAAGCGGGTTTTTTGGATAACCATCGACAGATTCATCGGCTGGTGTACACTCGCGCGTCCGGATCGAACCTGAGGTTTCACCCACCGAGGAGACTTCGTATGGCACTACAGGCGCATCTTGTTGAACTTGAACGTAAACACAAGATTCTCGAGAACGAGTTGCACGAAGCGCTCTTGCACCTATCCACAGACGACCTGCAAATTGTCGAGTTGAAGCGCCGCAAGTTGATGGTCAAGGATCAGATCGAGCGGTTGAGACATACCGCCGAAGAAACCCTCCACTAAATAAGTCCGACAGAGTATCGAAAACGCTCACACGGCAGGATGGGCGCTGAGCGCTCATCCGCCTGTAGGTGTGTTTGCGGTCTGCGTCAGAGCTCCGCCAGGGCGCCGACGTGGTCGGCGATCGCGAGCGACGACGTCAGTCCCGGCGACTCGATACCGAACAGATTGATCAGTCCGGCGACGCCGTGCTCGGCTGGGCCCTGGATCAGAAAATCCTGCGTGGCGACGGCCGGCGGTACGATTTTCGGCCGGATTCCCGAATAGCTCGGCATCAGCGCGCCGTCCGGCAGCGTCGGCCAGTAGCGCCGGATCGCGGGATAGAAACGCTCGGCGCGTGCTGGATCCACCGTATAGTCGATGCTCTCGACCCATTCGACGTCTGGGCCGAACCGGGCCTGTCCGGCCATATCGAGCGTGAGGTGCACGCCCAGCCCGCCAGGCTCCGGCACCGGATAGATCAGCCGTGAAAACGGGGCCCGCGCGCTGCAGCTAAAATAATTGCCCTTGGCGAGATAGGCGCAAGGGATCAGCCCGATGGGCATGCCTTCGATGCTGCGCGCCACCGCAGGCGCGCTTAGACCCGCCGCGTTGACGAGCAGGTTGCATGCAAGCGTCATCGGCGCATCACCGCCGGCTTCGATTTCGATCCGGCCGGCACCGGCCCTGGCGTGCAGGAGCGGCGTATGAAACGCGTAAGCGGCGCCGGCCTCCTCGGCATCGCCGCGCAGCGCCAGCATATAGGCGTGGCTGTCGATGATGCCGGTGGACGGCGAGAGCAGGGCCGCATCGCAATTCAGCGCCGGTTCCAGCGCCCGCGCCGCCTCGCCCGTCAGCAACTGCAGATCGTCGACGCCATTGGCCTGGGCATGCGCGCGGATCGACTGCAGTTTTTCGGTTTCGCTTGATGTCGTCGCCACGATCAGCTTGCCGCACTGGCGATGGGGAATGCCGTGGTCGCGGCAATAGCGGTAGAGCGCGCGCTTGCCGCTGACGCACATCTGCGCCATCAGGCTGCCGGCGCGGTAGTAGATGCCGGCGTGGATCACCTCGCTGTTGCGCGAGGAGGTAACGGTACCGATGCCCTCGGCCGCCTCGAGCACAATGACTTCGCGGCCCGCCTGGGCCAGGCGTCGTGCGATCGCGAGTCCGATCACCCCCGCTCCGACGACGACGCAATCAACCTTGTCCATGTCAGCTTCAGGTCCGGAAATAGGGCGCGACAATTGGCGCTTGCCGCGCCCGGCGATGATCGTTTCGTGCGGCGGAGCCGTGGGCCAACCCGTTGGTTTGCCTCGCAATACACTGTGCGCGCAGTCCCGTTAGCGAAGCATTAATCATGTCGGGCCAATTGCCGTAATTTGGGTCATATTTTAGAATTGTGCGGGTAGTCGTTTACCCGATCCAAACCCGTCAAGCCAGACACTCCGCCCGCAAACCTCGGGTGGGTAATGGCTGATAGCAACCGGCAGGCAGGACGGAAGAATTCGATTCCGGCGCAGGCCCTTGTCTGTCTGCTCGCCATTGCTACGCCGTGCGGATCCGCCTTCGGCGCCGCGCCTTCCGCGGGCTTTTTCCCGGCAAGCTATATCGGCGAATTCGATTCCAATCTGCTGTGGGAGTTCCTGCTTGGGGGAATCGCCCTGGTCTCCTTCCTGGTTGCGATCGGCATCTGGGTACTGACCGCATTGCGCGGGGCCAGGAGCGCGCAATCGCGGCGCTGCGCATTCATCAGCTCGGCGCTCAACACGCTCAACCAGGGCGTGATGATAACCAACGCGCAAAAGCGCGTGGTCTTCTGTAATGACCGTTTTCTCGAAATGTACGGGCTCAGTCGCGCCGAGATTTCGAGCGCCATGACCGGCCGCGAACTGCTCGAACTGCGGCGTGCGCGCGGACTGCTCAATCTCACCGTCGAAGAATTCAGCAAGCTGGCCCGCCGCCCCGAAGGGGTCGTCACCGAGCTGCCTGACGGACGATCGGTGCTCTCGAAGATCTTCCGCCTGCCCAATGGCGGCACGATCGGAACGCATGAGGACTGCACCGAGCAGCGCCAACTGTCGCGCAAACTGGCATCGACCACCAAGTTCCTGGAATCGGTGCTCGACAGCGTTCCGGTCTGTGTCGCCGCCAAGAACATCGAGGACGGCCGCTATATCTTCGCCAACCGCGCGTTCGAGCGCTTCTCGCGCTTCTCGCGCGACCATATCGTCGGCAAGCGCGCCGACGAGATCTTCAGCCCTGAAACCGCAAGGAGCATCGAGGCGGCGGACCAGGCGGCGCTGACCGCGCCGGAAGGCTATCAGCGCAGCGAATACGTCGTCGAACGGGGCGACGACAAGCGCGTTCTGTCCTCCAACCGCGTGGTCGCGCGCAACGAGAACAACAAGCCGGAATTCCTGATCGCGCTGTTCGACGACGTCACCGACCGGCGCTCGCTGTCGCGCGAGCTGGAGAACACCAAGAAGTTCCTCGAACTGGTGGTCGACAACATCCCGGTGTCGCTGATCGTGGAGCGCGTCAGCGACGGGCGGTATCTGCTCGCCAACCGCAGCGCCGAGACCATTCTCAATCGTCGCCGCGAGGATGCCACTGGGCTAACCGCCGCCGACATCTTCAATCCGCGCGAGGCCAAATTGATCATCGCGCGCGATGAAGCCGCGATCAAGAAGCGCGGCCTGCTTACCGAAGAGCACCCGATCTCCACAAAGGACGGCCTGCGGCTGTTCCTGACCCGTCGCATGACGGTGCTCGACGAGACGGGTGAGCCGCAATACCTGATCAAGACCCACGAGGACGTCACCGACCGCCGCCAGACCGAATCGCGGATGGCGCACATGGCCTATCATGACGGCCTGACTGATCTGCCGAACCGCGCCGCCTTCCTGCAGGCGCTGGCGCAGATGATCGAGGCCTGCGCCGGCACCGACGAGGAATTCGCGGTGCTGTGCGTCGACCTCGACGGTCTAAAGGAAATCAACGACGTGTTCGGTCACGCCACCGGCGACAAGCTCCTGATCGAGGTTGCGGGCCGCATCCAGGCCTGCGCCCGTGGCGGCGTGGTGGCCCGTCTCTCCGGCGACGAGTTCGGCCTGATCATCGACGGCAAGCAGCCGGAGGCCGGCAAGGCGCTCGCCGAAAAGCTCGCGCAGACGCTGTCGGACGAGTTCGTGATCGACGGCAAGTCGGTGCGAACCGGGGTTACGACCGGCATCTCGGTGTTCCCGCATAACGGTTCGGATGCCGCTTCACTGCTCGCCAATTCCGGCGCGGCCTTGTTCCGCGCCAAGCAGAAGTCGCGCGGCTCGATCAGCGTGTTCGAGCCGGAGATGGACCAGCAGATCCGCGATCGCCGCGTGCTGCATCAGGATCTCTCGATGGCGATCAGGAACGGCGAATTGTCGCTGTATTACCAGCCGCAGGCCGCGGCGGGCCCGACGATCGGCACCAGCAAGGTCATCGGTTTCGAGGCGCTGGCGCGCTGGATCCATCCGGTGCGCGGCTTCGTGTCGCCCGGCGACTTCATTCCGCTTGCCGAAGAAAGCGGCCTGATCGTCGAGATGGGCGTCTGGATTCTGCGCGAAGCCTGCCGCGAGGCTGCCTCCTGGCCGGTGCCGATGCAGATTGCCGTCAACCTGTCGCCGGCGCAGTTTATGCACGGCGACGTCGTCAGCCTGGTACATTCGATTCTCCTCGAAACCGGTCTGGCGCCCGACCGGCTCGAGCTCGAAATCACCGAAGGCGTGCTGATCGAGGATTTCGACCGCGGCCTCGCCTTGTTGAGGCGGCTGAAGGCGCTCGGCGTGCGGATCTCGATGGACGATTTCGGTTCCGGCTATTCCTCGCTGAGCTATCTGCAGGCGTTCCCGTTCGACAAGATCAAGATCGACCGGACTTTCGTGATGAATCTCGGTCGCAATCCGCAGTCGGCAGCGATCGTTCGCGCCGTCATCGATCTCGGCCACGGCCTCGAAATGTCGATTGTTGCCGAAGGCGTGGAAACCCAGGAGCAGCTCGGCTTCCTCGCGGACGAAGGCTGCGATGCGGTGCAGGGCTATCTGCTCGGCAAGCCACAGCCGATCGGACATTACGCCGCGCTGGTCGGCCGCAGCGCTGCCAACGGCGTCGAGACCGAACGCAAGCTCGCCAGCGCCTGATTTCGCCACGCTAAAGTCATCCTGCTCTCACGACCGATGATGCCGACGGCCGCGTGACCGCGCGGGCTGATCGGATGTGAGATCGACGGCGCCTTGGCTTGCCTTCCATTGCGACCCCGATTACTTTGGCAGTCTATCCGATCGAGAAAGGAGGGCTGCGCGGTGACGACATTCTTCCGGCACTGTCGCCAGTGTGGCCCCGTCAACGCCCTGCAAATGCGTTTGCAGGGCTGACCAGAGGCCTTTCGCAAATCTCTTCCTGGTCTGCCCCCGTGGCAATGCGGCGCTGAACATTTGCTCGTTCACGCCCGCATTCAGTAACTCGCCGCGCTTCGACACGGACATCCGCTAATGGCTGTATGCCCCGGAGGTCGTGGTCGCCGGCAAGACCAGGGAACGGTCATGACCCTTATCACTATCCGCAATCTCGGCGTCACGCTGAACGCCCCGCTGTTTTCCCGGCTGAATCTCGTCGTCAATGCCGGTGACCGTATCGGGCTCGTCGCGGCGAATGGGCGCGGCAAATCGACGTTGCTGCGTTGCATCGCAGGCTCGATGGAGCCAGGAGAGGGTGAAATCACCCGATCACGAGGGCTGACCATCGGTCATGTCGAGCAGGATGTGCCCTCGGCGCTGATGGATAGGCCGTTTGATACGGTGGTGCTCGAGGCGCTACCCGTCGAACGCCGGGCGAGCGAAAGCTGGAGGGTCGGCTTTGTCCTGGAGTCGCTGGAGGTACCTGAGGCATTGCGACGGAGGCCGCTGAAGCAACTGAGCGGCGGCTGGCAGCGGATTGCCATGCTTGCCCGCGTCGCGGTGACCGAGGCCAACCTGTTGCTGCTCGACGAGCCGACCAACCATTTGGATCTCGCGCGGATCGTTCGGCTCGAAAATTGGCTGAATGCGCTGCCGCGCGATATGCCGGTCATCATTTCGAGCCATGACAGGGCCTTTCTCGACGCAACCACGAACCGCACGGTATTTTTGCGACCCGAGCAGTCACAAATGTTTTCCCTGCCCTACACGCGGGCTCGCGCCGCGCTTGGCGAGATCGATGCATCGGACCAACGGCGCTACCAACGTGACGCAAAGGCGGCCCAGCAGCTTCGCCAGCAGGCTGCAAGGCTCAACAATATCGGCGTCAATTCCGGCAGCGACCTTCTGCTGCAAAAGACCAGGCAACTGAAGAGCCGGGCGGAGAGGTTGGAAGACGCGGCGAAACCCGCGCATCTGGAGCGATCCGCAGGCACGATCAAGCTGGCCAATCGCGGAACGCATGCCAAGGTGCTGATTGCGCTGGACGATGCCGCCGTCGCTGCGCCGCACGGCAGATTGCTGTTCAAGACCGGCAAGCAGTTCGTCTGCAAGGGAGACCGGATTGTCCTTTTGGGACCGAACGGGGCCGGCAAGAGCCGGCTTGTCGCGATGCTGCGTCAGGCGATCGAAAATCCGGAAGCCGTGCAGGCCGGCATCAAGGTCACGCAATCGCTCGCTCTCGGCTATTGCGGACAGGATCTTGCCGATCTTGCTGATGCCGACACGCCGATGCACACGATCGTCAGCCGGTTCGACGTTGGCGATCAGCGGGCGCGCGCATTGCTCGCCGGCGCAGGCTTGTCGGTTGCGATGCAGGGCCATCCGATCGGCCGGCTGTCCGGCGGACAGAAGGCGCGTCTCGGCATGCTTTTGCTGCGGCTTGCCCAGCCAAACTTCTATCTGCTCGATGAGCCGACCAATCACCTGGACATCGAGGGGCAGGAAGCGCTGGAAGATGAGTTACTGGAGCATCAGGCAAGCTGCCTGCTGGTTTCACACGATCGCAACTTCGTACGAGCGATAGGAAACCGGTTCTGGCTGATCGAGAAAAGGCAATTGGTGGAACTGGAAGGGCCGGAACACTTGTTCGCATCGATCGGCGCAGCCGGGTAGAGCGACGGCAGCCCGGTTCTTTTTGCGACTTGATCGATTTCCAGGAGCGACATCCACTTTTGGCCATCATACGCTTGTGTAGTGAAACCAAGGTTCTCTGCAAGTCACCCATAGCGTATGGCGGACTACGATCTCGCGATCATTGGCGGCGGGTTGAACGGCGTCAGCATCGCGCGGGACGCCGCCGGACGTGGCTTGCGCGTCATCCTCTTGGAGCAGGGCGATCTCGGCGCGGGCGCCTCGTCGGCCTCGCCGCGGCTGATCCACGGCGATCTCGCGGGGCTGGAGCGCCGGCATTTTCTGCGTGTTCGTACGGCGCTCACCGAGCGCGACGTCTGGCTCAGGAACGCACCGCATGTGGTGCGCCCGATGCGCTTTGCCATCCCTGCCCATTCGCAGGAGCGTCCGGAATGGCAGTTGCGCTCGTGGCTGCTGCTCTACGATCGGTTGGCCTCGCGCAGCGGTCTGCCGGCCTCGGCGACTGTCGACGTCACGCATCATCCGATCGGCAACGCGCTGAAGCGGCCGTTCGGCACCGCCTTCGAGTATTCCGACTGTGTCGTCGACGATTCGCGCCTGGTGGTGCTCACGGCCGTCGATGCTGCGGCGCGCGGCGCCGTGATTCGCACCGGCGCACGCTGCAGCCGGGCCGAACGCGGCAAGGAATGGCGCCTGGTGACGATCGATCGCGGCTATCGCCAGGTGATGACGGCAAGGGCTGTCGCCAACGCGACCGGCGCCTGGACGTCGTCCGTCGCCGAGATGGTGTTGCGCGTGCCGCCGCCGAAAGTTGCCGCGATGCAGATGAGCCAGATCGTCGTCCGCCGCCTGTTCGACAGCGACAACATCTATGTGTTCCAGAACAGCGACGGGCGGCTGATTTTCGCGAGCCCCTATGAACGCGACTTTACGCTGATCGGCACCGCCAGCCATGCCTTCAGGGGCGATCCCGCCATCGTTGCGATGGCGGCCGGTGACGTCGCCTATCTCTGCGATGCGGCGAACCGCTATTTTCGCGAACGGATCGAGACGGTCGATGTGGTGCGTACGCTTTCCGGGGCCAACATGGTGCCGAGCCCGGCGAGCGGGCGATATCCGCGCGACGGCGCGATCACGCTGGACGACGGGCGCGGCAAGGCGCCGCTAATCACGATTTTCGGCGGCGACGTCACAACCGCGCGGCTACGCGCGGAGAGGGCGGTTTCGGAGCTGACGCCGTTCTATCCGATGTCGCCGCGCTGGACCGCGAAGGCGCCGCTGCCCGGCGGCGATTTTGCCTGGGACCGCTTCGACAACGAAATCGAAGACGTACGCGAGCGCTGGCGGTTTCTCAGCGAGGATCAGGCGAGGCGCTTGGTTGCTGCCTATGGGACGAACGCCAAGGAGATCCTCGGCGACGCCAGAGAGCGTAGCCACCTCGGCCCGGCCTTCGGACCGGAATTGACCGCCGCCGAAGTGCGTTATCTCATGAGCAAGGAATGGGCGAGATTTCCGGACGACGTCCTGTGGCGTCGCTCGAAACTCGGCCTTACCATGTCGCCGTCCGACCGCGAGGCACTGGCGGCGTTCATGGCGGCGTCCGTGTGAAGGGAATGAATCGGACATGCGCCGTGCGATCAGGCCAACCATCCTCCTGGCAATCATCGGATTGCTCGCGGGTATCGCCTATCGCCACTTCATTGACGATCCGATCGAAGCGACGCTGCCGAACTATCTCCGAAGCGCCATTCACGGCATGGGCATGACGCTGGCTGGCTGGGGCGTTCACCTCTATTTCACGTCGCGACGAAGCGAATGGATCAGCAAATGGCCGCTGCTCACGGATCTGGCCCTGCGCTCCGCGGTCATGGCCATCGTGGTTGCCGGAGCGGTGCTGAGCCTGCAGATGGCGCTTTACGAGGAATGGCTCGAGACGAAATGGCTGATCGACCAGTTTCCGTTGATCCTTGCGATTGGCTTTTTCGCGTCCCTGCTCGTTGGCTCCGCCTATGAATTGACACGGCTGGTCGGCAGCCGTGTGCTATTCAACGTGGCGCTCGGGCGATACCGAAGCCCGGTGCGGGAAGCGCGGATATTGATGTTTCTTGATCTCGCAGGTTCGACCTCGCTCGCCGAGTCGATGGGAGAACTGCGCGTGCAGGGCCTGCTCACCCGCTTCTTCTTCGACATCGACGACGCGATCGTCGCGCATGGTGGTGAGGTCCATGCCTATGTTGGCGATGAGGTGATCGTGATCTGGCCGCTCGATCACAGGATGTCGGGGGCACGCTGCATCGACTGCTTCTTCGCGATTGCCGATATTATTGCGAACAAGGCCGATTCTTATCGGCAAGAGTTCGGCATGGTGCCGAGCTTCCGCGCCGGCCTGCACGCCGGTTATGTGGTGATTAGCGAGTGCGGCAGCTCACGACGCCAGCTTGCCTATTTCGGCGATACCGTGAACGTGACGGCGCGGCTGCAGGAGCACTGCAAGGAAGTTGGCCGGAACTTGCTGGTGTCGTCCGACCTGCTGCGCCGCATGAAGCTCAAGCCGGTTTTCGCCGTCGAAGCGCTCGGCGCGGTTCGCTTGCGCGGCCGCGCGGCGGCACTCGAGGTGTTTGCCGTCGAGCGACGGATCTGACTTGCCTCGCCTTGAAGCATGATGAAATTAGGTTTGCCTGCGACCACGAAGAAGGTGCGCTCGCTCTCCCGCTTGCGGGGAAGGGCTGGGGTGGGAGTGTCTCCGCGGGCGATACTGCCCGAGTCGAGAGAGCCCCCACCCGGCGCTTCGCGCGGACCTCCCCCGCAAGCGGGAGAGGTGAAGCGCGTCTGCGGCCAAATCGATCTGGCCAAAAATCATCATGCTTTAGCTTCGCTGCGCTTGCCGCGACCAGGCCTCGTCACGCGCCGAAGGCCTGCGGTCGAGCCGTGCCGAGATACGCCGGGCAGCCCTGTCGCCGTGACCAGCGCGCATATAGGCGACGATCAGCGTGTCCTCCCACAATTCGCGCTGGGCGTGGCTGCCGCCGATCCGCGTCAGCTCGGCGAGGGCCGGTTCGAGCAGGCGGATCGCCTTTGCATTGTCGCCTTGCGCAAACGCCCGGATGCCGCGGCAGAGGTCGATGGCAGCCTGCCCCGGCAACAGCTTGCCGTCGGCTGCACGTGCTTCGAGCTGCGCCAGTCGCGCCTCCAGCGCATTGTTGCCGGTTATCGCCGCAGCCAGCGCAAAATGAAGGTCGGCAAAGTGCGCGCCAGCTTGCGGAAAGTATTTTTCGCCATAGGCGGCGACATCGCGCCAATGCGCCTCCAGCCCTGTCTGGCCGGCCAGCGCAAGCCGCCACAGCAGCGAGGCGCCGTCGGTGAAGATGTTCAGCGGCGGATAAGGCCGGCCCGCCGGCTTGATATGCTGCTCGTAGATCGCGAGCGCCCCGTCGAGATCGCCGGCGTCGAGCAGGGTCAGCGCGACATGCCAGGCGAGATGTCCATGCAGAAAACTCTTTCGATCATGCGCGGGCATCCACTGCGACAGGAATTGGCGGCCCGCTGCCATATCGCCCTGCTCGAACATCGCGTGCGAGAGACCATGCGCGGTATTGGCGTTGGCCGATCGCAGCTCCATCGCGCGTTCGGACAATCTCCGGCCGATGGACAGATTTCCCGCTTCGGTGTGCGACCAGCCTAGATAGCCGAGGAACCACCAATCCTCGCCATAGTGGCTCGCGTGGCGCTCGCAGATCGCAAGTTTCGCCGCATCATGGTCGGCACGTCCGGAGAAGGCATAGAGGCCGAATGCGCCAAGCAGCATCGACAGCACCTGCGCATCGCGGGGATATTCCTCCAGATGCGCTTCGGCGCCGCTGACAGCCAATTTCGGCTTGCCTTCGATCGCGGCGGCGATGACCTCGACATGGCCCTTTTCGCGTGATGTCGCGCCGGCGGCCAGTTCCCTGGCCTGCGCGGCAAGAGCGCGGGCATTGCCGCCTTCCATGTTGAGCTGATGCAGGCGGGCGCGGCCGACATGCGCCAGCGCAAAGGTAGGATCTTCCGCGATCGCCTTGTCGAATGCGTCCTCGGCGCCGTGCCAGGCCGACAGCATGCAGTCGACACCCTCGCGGTAATACGCCGCGGCGCGATCCGAAGTGGTGGTCAGCGGGAGGCCATATCTGTCGCGGTTCATTGTTCGTCTCTGGAGCGCGATGCCACCGTCACGTCTAGAATTCGAGCTTGTCACGGACGGCGTCGATGCCTGCTTTGGCGCAGGCCTCATCCGCGTCGCCGCCGGGACCGCCGGAGACGCCGACAGCGCCGAGCAGTGAGCCGGCCGCTTCAACTGTCACCCCACCGCCGAGGGTGACGGCGCCGGGCAGATGCCGGATCCCGGCTTGCATCATGCCGGGCTGGCTGATGGCGTTGAGTTCGGTTGTACTGGTGCGAAAACTGGCCGCAGTCCAGGCCTTGCCCGAAGCTGTCGATACGGTGTGTGGGCCCGCGAAGCGGTCGCGCAGCAAGACCTGCGTGATGCCGAAGCGGTCGACGACGGCGACGGTCACCTGAAAGCCGCGTTTTTGGCAATCCGCCAGCGTCGCGCGCGCCAGGTCGAGCGCCAGCTCAGGACTCAGCGACTTGTAGGTTACGACGGCCTCCTGTGCGGCGGCCGAGCTGGCGAGCAGGGAAGAGATCGTCGCCGCTGCCAGCAAACTCCGAACATTCATCAAATCCCTCCCGATCATTCCTATCACGCTTGGGTGGCCGGCTCTTTTTTGAACTCCGAACCTTACCAGAGACCGGAGTTGCATCCAGAATATTGTGGCTGCTTGTTCCGGGCCGGTTGAGCGGATGGCGATCCGCCGCTAGCGTGCGGCCATGACGGCGCAGGCAAATGGCATAAGCGGGCAATCGCCTGAAATCGAGGCGGCGAAAATCAATATGGCTGTAGCGCACGCTACGCCGGTGGTGCCGGCCGAGGACCTGCCGCTGCTCCGCATCGAAGGGGTGTCGAAGAACTTCGGCACCTTCCGCGCGGTGGACCGCCTCTCGCTCGACATCGGGGCCGGCGAGTTCTTTGCACTGCTCGGCCCGAGCGGCTGCGGCAAGACCACGCTGCTCAGAATGCTGGCCGGCTTCGAGACGCCTGATGAGGGCCGCATCCTGCTAGGCGGCCGCGATATCGCGCCGGTGCTGCCGCACGAGCGCCCTGTCAACATGATGTTCCAGAACTACGCGCTGTTTCCGCATCTGTCGGTCTGGGACAACATCGCGTTCGGCCTGAAGCGCGCCGGGATGGCGGGCGCCGCCATCGATACGCGCGTGGGCGAGATGGTCGCGCTGGTCAAGCTCGATGGGCTAGAGAAGCGAAAGCCCGATCAGCTTTCCGGCGGCCAGCGACAGCGCGTGGCGCTGGCGCGCTCGCTGGCGCGACGGCCCAAGGTCCTGCTGCTGGATGAGCCCTTGGCCGCGCTCGACAAGAAGCTGCGTGAAAGCACGCAACAGGAACTGATGGAGCTGCAGCGCCGCCTCGGCATGACCTTCATCGTCGTCACCCACGACCAGGAAGAGGCGATGACGATGGCGAACCGGATCGGCGTCATGAATGCCGGCCGGCTCGAGCAGGTCGCGACCCCGCGCGACCTTTACGAGGTGCCCGTCTCGCGCTGGGTCGCCGGGTTCGTCGGAGACATCAATTTGTTCGATGGCGAAGTCGCCTCGCACGAGCAACATCGCGTGAGAATTGCGACCCGTGACGGCGGAATCATCGCGGTCGCGGAGCCGCGCCGGATGGTTGCCAAGACCGTCGTCGCGGTCGCGATCCGTCCCGAGAAGGTGAAGCTGTCGCGCCGCGGCCCGGAATCGGACGCAGTCAATTCGCAGGCAATCAACCGCCTCGACGGCGTCATCACCGATGTCAGCTATCTCGGCGGCTCGACCGTGTACAAGATCCGGCTCGATTCCGGCGCGGTGGTGCGTTCGTCGATGGCCAATACCGCCCGGCTTGAGATCGACACCTTGAGCGCCGGCCAGCGCGTGGTGGCGTGGTTCTCGCCAGACGATTGCGTGGTGCTGGAGAAATGAGCGCGCGCCGCATCTTCGCGCAGCCGGCGCGCTACGCCGCCATCGCGCCCTATCTGTGGATGGTGCTGTTCTTCCTGGTGCCGTTCGGCTTCGTGCTGAAGATCAGCCTGTCGCAGACCGCGATCGCGCAGCCGCCCTATGTTCCGGTGTTCGATCTCAGCGAAGGCTGGGCGGCGATCAAGGAAGCCTTCGCGCAATTGTCCCTCGACAATTTCAAGCTGCTGACCTCGGACAGTCTCTACATCGGCTCCTATCTGCGGAGCCTCGTCGTCGCCGTGACGTCGACGCTGATGCTGCTCCTGATCGGCTATCCCATCGCCTATGGCATGGCGCGGCTGCCGCAACGCTGGCAGCCGATTGCGATGATGCTGGTGATCGTGCCGTTCTGGACCTCGTTTCTGATCCGCATCTATGCCTGGATCAATATCCTCCAGCACGACGGCCTGCTTAATCAAGCGCTGCTGGCGCTGCGCGTGGTCTCGGCGCCGGTGGTGTGGCTCTCGACCGATACCGCAATGTATATCGGCATCGTCTATTCCTACCTGCCGTTCATGATCCTGCCGCTCTATGCGACGCTCTCCAAGATGGATGCCTCGCTGCTTGAGGCCGCAGCCGATCTCGGCGCATCGCCGCGGCGGGCGTTCTGGCTCGTGACGTTTCCGCTGTCGTTGTCCGGCGTCGGTGCCGGCGCGCTGTTATGCTTCATCCCGATCGTCGGCGAGTTCGTGATCCCCGATCTGCTGGCGGGCTCAGGCTCGATGATGATCGGCCAGACGCTGTGGCTCGAATTCTTCACCAACAAGGACTGGCCGGTCGCGGCTGCGGCCGCTGTCGCGTTGCTGGTGCTGCTGGTGCCACCGTTGTTGCTGTACGACCGGCTGCAGCGCCGCGCCCTGGCGGAAGGTAAGTGATGGCACCGCGGATCGGCCGAATGTCGCGCTTCAACATCACCGCGCTCGTGCTCGGGATGGCGTTTCTGTACCTGCCGATCGTGATCTTGGTGATCTATTCCTTCAACGCCTCGCGGCTGGTCACGGTGTGGGGCGGCTGGTCGCTGCGCTGGTACCAGGAATTCTTCAACGATCGCGCCATGCTGGATGCGGCCTGGATGAGCCTGCGGGTCGCCGCGCTCTCGGCCACGATCGCGACCCTGCTCGGCACGCTCGCCGCCGTCGGGCTGGTGCGCGGCGAGCGCTTCCGCGGGCGGGCGCTGTTTTCCGGCATGCTCTACGCGCCGCTGGTGATGCCGGAGGTGATCTCCGGGCTTTCGCTGCTCTTGTTGTTCGTGGCGCTGAACGCCGAACGCGGCTTCTGGACCGTGACGATCGCTCATACCACGCTGACCATGTGTTTCGTCACCGTGGTGGTGCAGTCCCGCCTCGCCTCGCTCGACCGCAGCCTGGAGGAAGCCGCGATGGATCTCGGTTGCGATCCGGTGCAGGCCTTTCTTCGGGTGACGCTACCCCTGATCGTTCCCGCGATCGCCGCCGGCTGGATGCTGGCGTTCACGCTTTCGCTTGACGATGTCGTGATCGCAAGCTTCACCACCGGCCCCGGCTCGGCGACGCTGCCGATCCGGATCTATTCCGAGGTGCGGCTGGGCGTAAAGCCCGAAATCAACGCGATCTGCACCATGGTGATCGCGCTGATTGCGGTCGTGATCGTGATCGCCTCGCTCGCCTCGAAGCTGTCGAGTTCGCAAGGCGAGAGCGCGGCGCCGCTGTAGCAACCCCGTCATTCCGCGGCGATGTGAAACATCGAACTATGGTGCGCAATTGCGCACCTGAGAATCTCGAGATTCCGGGTCTGGTGCTATCGCACCATCCCGGAATGACAGCGCATCACGACTTAACCGCGCCCGCCGTCAGCCCACCCACCATGTAGCGCTTGAACGCGTAGTAGATCGCGGCCGGCGGCAGCGCATAGATGAAGCCGGTGGTCATCAGCAATTCCCACGGCGAGTCGTCGGCGGCGAGGAAGTTGCCGAGCGCGACGGGAAGCGTGATCTCGGTGTCCTTGGAGAGCAGCAGGAACGCGTAGAGATATTCGTTCCAGGCGAGCAGGATCGCGTAGGTGCCGATCGCGACCAGCGAGGGCATCATCAAGGGCACGTAGACCAGGCGGAACAGTTGCAGCGTGGTGGCGCCGTCCATCGTGGCGGCTTCATCGAGCTCGACCGGTAGCTTGTCGGAGGCCTGCTTCAAGACCCAGATCGCGTAAGGGGAAGCGATCGTCACCATCGCCAGAATCAGCGACCAATGATTGTTGAGGAGACCGTAGTTGCCCATGGTGCGATACATCGGCACGGCAAGGAACGCCGCCGGGATGAAATAGGTGAACAGCGCCAGATTCATCACCCAGCGGCCGCCGGGGACACGCAGCCGCGAGATCGAGAACGCGGCGGCGGTCGCGATCACTAGCGTCAGCGCGCCGGCGGAAAGCGCGATCACCACCGAATTGAAGAACTGGATCCAGAAATCGCGCAGGAAATAGTGCTCCTGGTAGAACACGATCTTGAAATTGTTCAGCGTCGGATGTGCGGGCCACAGCTTGCCTGAGAACGCGTCCTCCTTCGGCGAGATCGCGAACAGGAACATGTGGTAGATCGGCACCAGCGTCCAGATCAGCACGGGAATGCCAATCAGAAGCAGCTTGGCCTCGTTGCCGATTTCTCTCAGGGAAGGCAGCTTCATCGCGACAACCGTTTCATCATGAAATAGACCAGCGGCAGCACGAACGGCAGCGCGCAGACGATGGACGCCATTGCCAGCGAGAGCTGGTCGAGCCGGAGGTAGCGGATGCCGAGCGTGGCCAGCACGTGGGTGAGGTCGGCGGGGCCGCCGCCGGTGAGCAGGTAGACGCTGTTGAAGTCGCCGAGCGTCCAGATCATCGAGAGCAACGTGCACGTGACGTAGAGCGTCTGCATCGACGGCCAGGTGATGTAACGGAATTTCTGCGACCAGCTCGCGCCATCGACTTCGGCCGCTTCATAGAGGTCGTGCGAGATCGCAAGCCGCCCGGTCAGCAGGATCAGCGTCCAGAACGGCAGCGATTTCCAGATGTGCACGCCGATCGCCATGCCGAGCGCCACGGTGGGATCGTTCAGCCAGTTCGGGCCGTCCTCGGCGGTGAACTTGAAGATCAGCTGGTTGATCACGCCCCATTCGGGATTGAGCATGAAGCGCACCGAGAGAATGGTCGGAATCGACGGCACCGCCCAGGGCAGGATGAACAGCACCGACAGCCATTTGATCCAGCTGCGTTGCTGGGCGAAGAAGCCGGACAGGAACAGCGCGATCGCCATTTTGACGTTGATGCCGACCAACAGGAAGATCAGCGTGTTGACGGCGGCGCGCGCGAAGATCGGATCGTGATAAAGCGCGACATAGCTCGCCGGATGCCGTGCCAGCCACAGGCCATAGCCCACGGGGTAGACCACGAAGGCTAGGAACACGAGCAGATAGGGCGCGAGCAGCAGAACGCCCCAGACCTGCGGCGTCGTCAGCCGGGCTGATAGCGGCCGGCTTGGGATCGCGTGATCGCCCGAAAGCGTGATTGCCATAGTTGTCCGTACTTACAAAAGTGAGGCCGGCCGCAAGCTGCGGCCCCTGTGTCGTTAACCTCCCCCCGCTTGCTGGGAAAGGTCGGATTGCAAAGCAATCCGGGTGAGGGGGTACAGGACTTTCCACGAGCCTCACTCGTGGAGGGAGCCCCTCACCCCGACCCTCTCCCCGCGAAGGGCGGGGAGAGGGAGAGGACAGGACTAACCCGCGACCTGCTTGATGCGGGCGATCAGCTCGTCGACGGCCTTGTCGACCGGCACCTTCTCGCTCACCACGCGGTTCATCGCCTTGGCCCAGACGTTCTCGTTGTTCAAGATCGTGAACTTCCAGTTCTTGGTGAAGTCGAACGGCGTGGTGCCACCGGTGAACTGATTGTACACCGCCTTGCGATGCCGGTCAGCCTGCCAGAACGGGCTCTGCTGGCTGGCCGTCGTTACCGGGAACCAGCGGCCGAGCGCGCCCTCGATATAGGGCCGCACGTTCTCTTCCTGCAGCAGGAACTTGATGAACTCCTTGCCTTCCGCCTTGTTCTTGGCGGAGGTGAAGATCAGCCCGGTCTTGACGTCGGAGCGGTACTTGATCGGCGTGCCGTCCGGCTTGTTGGGGAACGAGGCGGTGATGATGGTCTCGTCATAGTTCTTCTTGCCGAGTGCCCGCTGTTCCGGCGTCAGCGCCGGATTGTTGGCGTCGTCAAGCCATTTCGCCGCGATCGAGATCGTGAAGTTGTGCGTCATCACGATCGTCTTGTTGTGGAAGGCGACGTTGTTGTCCGGATCCTTCCAGGTGGTGGAGGAGGGCGGCGTGCAGCCCTTGATGTAGGTGTCGGTATAATCCTTCATCGCCTTGATCAGGTTTTCCCGCACCTTGGGATCGTCGACCAGCAGCTTGCCGTCGTCATCGACCAGCTTGACATTGTGGGCGTCCATGAAGGTGTAGAACGACTGGAAACTGTCGGTGGATTCTACGCCCATCGGCTGGCCGACGGCATAGACGCGCTGGCCTGTCGCCTTGCGCGCCGCCGGCTGCACCTTGTCGCACCAGAACGACCAGTAGTCTTCCCACTTGGTCGGGATGTCGCTCTGCTTGAAGCCGGCCTGCTCCAGCATGTCCTGCCAGATCTGGACGTGCATGCTCTGCTGCTTCAGCGGGAAGCCGTAATAGCCCTTCTTCTTGGTGACGTCGTTGTAGAGATAGGTGGTCTCCAGCGTGTTCGGCGCGAATGCGGACTTCATCGGCAGCAGGATGTCGCCGAGATCCTCGAGCTTGCCTTCATAGGCCCATTTGCCCTGCGCCTGCACGTCATAGCTGTCGGAATAGGCGACATCGGGCACCGTGCCGGAATCCAGCGCGGCCACCGTCTTCGGGATCATGTCCTGAATGGCGTATTGCGACAGTTCGACCTTGATGCCGGTCTTGGCCTCGAATTTCTTGATCGCCTCTAAGAGCGCGTCGTCCTCGGACTTGTAAAAACCCTTGCCGAACCAGACCGTGATGGTCTTCTGCTGGGCAAGCGCGGGCGCCGTGGCATAAAACAGCCCGACGGCAGCGACCGCGAGCGAAAACGAGCTTAGTCTCCTGGATATCACGTTGTTCTCCCTGAAAACGCCGGGTTTTTAACCGGTTGGATAAAAGATAGCGCAACCATTCGGCGTTATCTAGATGGGCCGGTGCAGAACTTCAGTAGGGGGACATTCGGGGCGCAAATGCGGCAAAAGACGGCCGGATCGGTTGAGAGCGTTTTGGTTCAACCATTTTGGTTCAATCATTTGGTTGAACCATTGCATCTCGGAGCCGATCCGGGCTTCTACGCCACGCATTTCATAAAAACCCGATCTGCGGCTTCGCGATCATCAGCCACAATATCACGGCGACCGCCGTGAATGCCGGGATGCCGAAGGCAAACCACAGCCAAAAGATCCGGTGGTATTGCTTCGGCAGCGGCGTGCCTTCTGCCGCCGCGATGGTGGCGAGCTCCTGCAGGCGAATTTGCATCCAGACAACCGGCAGCCACAGCGCGCCGGTAATGATGTACAGCACGATCGACCAGAACACCCAGCCGTCCCAGAGGGAATAGCCGACGTCCCAAACCAGCAGCGCGCCGGTGATCGGTTGTACGACGACAGCGGTCGCCGTGAAAATGAAGTCGGCAATCACGACAATGCGGGCGACGGCTGCGATTACGGCCGGCTTGCCGTCGAGGTGGGCCATCAGCATGAAGAAGGCGATGCCCGCACCGGTGCCGAGCAGCACGGCGGCGCCGACGACATGAAGATACTTGAGCACGAGATACAGCATTATCGATCTTCAAGCACGGCGAGCGCTGCGAAATGCAGCACGATGATCGGCCAGATCTTCAGCATCGGGCCCAGCGGATCGGCCCAGAGCCGCGGCACGAGGATGGTGCCGATGATCGCGTAGATGAAGGAAATGGCAATAGCCGCATAAAGACCGTAGCGGCTGGTCGGCCTATAGGCGATCGCAACGCCGATGACCAGGTCGGACAATGCACCGGCGATGACCGTGAGTGCGGCAGCCGTTCCTTCCACGCCGCCTTCGCCCATCAGACCCATGCCATAGCCCCAGCCGGGCCCCAGCGAGATAAGCCCCGTCGAGATCCAGAACAGGGACAAGACCACAAAGATCACAGGCTTGACCAGGTACATGCCGGCAAACCAGCGTTCTTGCACGGAAGCCGGTTCAGCGGCGAAGAATTCCGGAAGGCTTTTGGGGTGAAGTCCAAGCCGCTGCATGTCTTTCAGATCGCCTGTGGCGCCGCGCACCATCTCCCGCGCGGCGGTGCTTCGCACCGGCGGCCGCCAGCCGAGATACGAAATCATGTCGCCGAACTTGTACGTGAGGCTGGAAGCGAAGGACGGCAAACGAATCTCGTGCGCCGGTGGCCAGCGATACCAGCGCCGGATGAGTGCAATAACCTCGTGAAACGAATAGCGATGCGGTCCGGCCAGTTCGACAATCTGTCGTGCAGGCGCGGCTGGTTCAAGAAAATGCTCGACGGTCCGCACGACGTCCTCGAGCAGGACGATCTGAAGCTCTCCCGTGTTCGGCATCACCGGAAGGGCGGGAAGCGCCGCCAAGCCTCTCATCAGCGCGCTGGCGCCATAGGCGGCGCGGCCGATCACCACCGACGGCCGCAAGATGACCCAGTCGAGATTGCGCTCCATCAGCGCCCTGTCGCCGGCCAGTTTCGATCGGGAAAAATCGCTCGGGGTTTCGCGGTCAACGCCAATGGCGGAGAAGTGGATGACGCGACGGATCTGGAGCTGCTCGCAAGCGGCAAAGAGATTCGCGATGCCGTGGTGATGGACCATCGAGGTCGAATCGCCGGGGCTGTCCTGAAGCACCCCTGCGCAATTGACCACCGCCTCGACGCCATCGAGATGCGGCAACCAGTAGGCGGGCGACGTCGCTGCGGAGATATCGACCCTATCCGCGCGGGCGCTCCGATGGCCGCCGCTCCTGCTCATCGAAATGACCGAATGACCGCGCGAGGCGAGGTGTGCCACGATGGCGGATCCGATCAGTCCCGTTCCTCCCAGAACCGCAATTTTCATGGCCGGCTCCGCATTGAGAAGTCGGGCCTGCCGCGGCGAACGAAGCCGCCAACGAATTTCCAAGGAAGCGATGCAGGCGGCGCGGCCGCCAACAGCAATCCGCCGACTATTTCGGCCGCGTCGGAATGAGACATCGGCGTCCCTCTGGTCAAGCGGTCGTCGTCCGCTTACAGCGTATCGGGGGTGCGGACGGGCGACGACTTGTCCTCATTGCGCAGCTCTTGCTCCGCCAGGCGCCAGAATTCGTCCTCTTTGCCTTCGGGCCTGCCGTTGCGCTCCCAGAGTTCATAGGCGCGCTTCTTGATTTCCTGTTCGGTTGGCTCGGTCATCGAGGCCTCCTCCATCATTCCCTCTGGTAGCCGTCGCGAGGCACGGCATGACGGCTTTCCTTTCCGGGATAAGCACGCAGCGAAGAGCAAGGTTCCTGGGTGAACCGGACCTGGGTCTTTTTGGTTCGAAGGTGGCGCGCGCGCTCGAATTGGGCCGTGGCAGCGCTCCGGTTTTCCCAACACCCTGGCCGGGGACGGGCAGCCCATTCAGACCGAATTCGCGAGCTCGATCTCCGCCCTCAGCGCTGCGATGCGCCGCTCCGCTTCCCGTGCCGTTAGGTTCTTCGCGAACAGCTTTGGCTGATAGGCCTCGGCGCTGAGGCTGCGGAGCATTGCCGATTGGCGGGGCGTCATCGGCGCGTCCGCCTGGTCGGGGAGGCGGGACATGCGGGGGGACTCCAGGAATTTCTAATTGGAGGTGGATTCTTAACTTGAAATTTGTTCTTTATTTGTTCTTATAGGGTTCTACACCGGCGAGGTGACCTATGGACAATAAACTTAATGAAATTCGACGAAAAATCAGACTTTTACGGGAAAAGATGCTGAGCGCGGAGGATAACATTCGCAAACAGGTCAACCGGGATGAGGACTGTTCGGAAGCCGCCACGCATTTGATGGCCATGCGCGCGACCATGCTCGGCCTGATCGGCGAGCGGAACAGGCTGGGCGGCGAAGAACGCCTGCTCAATGTCGATGAGCGGCTGAAGCTGGACGTCCGCGCCGCCAGCAGGAAGCCCCCGGCGGGGGCGCCTGAGCGCCGTGAGCGATGACCCGATTCAAGCCCTGCGCCGTCGGATTGCCGAACTGGACCAGCTTGCGCGTCGGCTCGATCAATCCGGCCTGGATAACGCGCGGGCGCAGCTCCTGCTCGCGCGCAAGCGGGCGGAGCTGGAAGATTTCATCAACAGAGGCCAGCGATGTCAGGACCGCTCAGATGGTACGACCACAACGCGGATAACCCGCCATGGCTGAAAGCGTTGGCGGAGGTCCGGATCAGGGCGACGCGGGAAGGGTGGTGCCATGCCCATGTCCAGGCGATCATCGTT
Organism: Bradyrhizobium archetypum; assembly: GCF_013114835.1. GTDB lineage: Bacteria > Pseudomonadota > Alphaproteobacteria > Rhizobiales > Xanthobacteraceae > Bradyrhizobium > Bradyrhizobium archetypum. The sequence goes on from NZ_JAAVLW010000003.1 coordinate 726,476, forward strand.
GCGATCGATCAATATGCCGAGGCGGCGCTGGGCAATCGGGACTACTTCCTCAACAAGCCACATAGCATCGGTGAGCGCCGCAACAACAATATTCCCTGAAGATCGCTTTCGATGGAATTGAGCTAATGGCTTCGACGAGGTTGAATGTTTGAACGATACGGCTACAGAGCGGCGCTTTACCTCGTAGCTTTGATCGCTGCCGTGAATTGCAGCCTCTTCATTTATTCGCAGTGGTATTTGCCGCTTTAGCGATGGTCTCGCAATTCACGCCGTGGCTGCGCTGGTCATCTTGCTGGGCCTTTGGCTGTTCAGCAAATTGCGCGGTACGCAGGTGCAATATTTTATTTTCTTTCTGCCGGATCTGTCGCCTTTGCATTTCGGAACTTTGCGGGCGCGGTCCATGCCGACGCCATTTGGGGCGCGACAATAGGAGTTCTGAGTCAGGCTGCCGCATTGATTCTCGTTTTTTCAGGACCGTTCGCACGAGAATTTGCGGCTGAGCGGGAAAAGCGACCTGCGTATAAGAAGTATCTTCTTAACGCGTTCACCGTCGTGATTGTCATGGCGGCTGGAGCGGCGACGCTAATCGATATCGTAGCTTTGTTTTCCAGCAAGTAGACCGCAGGAGCGCAGCGATATGCGGGACGGTGATCCCGGACGTCGCGAGCCTGTCATCGGCTGCGCATTCGCGCGACCCGCTGGCTCATTCGGGCTGTGCCTGTTGGCTGACCCTGTTCACGTCGGCTTCGATAGTGCCAGGCTCAGTTCGCCTTCGCCCCATCCGCGGTCTCTGGTGCCGCCGGCTTCGGACCGCCGCCCGTAAATCGCTCGATCACGGACCGCACGGCGTCGCGCGTCTTGCGATCCTTCACCGCATCGAGCAAGGGCGCGGCGCCCGGCGAGCGGCGGATCAGGCTCTCCGGATCGGGGAATACCAGCGGATCATCCCACGGGCCCTGCACCACGAAGGGCAGCTCAAAACCCTTATCGCCGCCGGAGGCAGCCGAGGTCAGGCTGGCGACGCCCTTGAGGTCGTATTCGCGCGCGGGCACCGAGGCGGTGCCGGTGAGCGTCAGGCGCGTCGTCGGGCCGTCGACACGGATATCCTCGACGGTAGCGATGCCATCGTTGAAGCGCACGGATACGTTGAGATGATCGTAAGGCGTCGAACCGCTGCGCAGATTGCCGCCGCCGGACAACGGCCGCCGCTCCAGCCGCTTGAGCAGTTGTTCGACATTGAAACCCGCGATCGCGCCGTCATGACCGTTCAGCGTAGCCGTGCCGTCGAGGGAAGAGGCAAGCCCGAACGGGCTCGCGCCAGATGCCACCAGCGAGACGCCGAGATTGCCGCGGCCGGAGAGTTTTGTGATGCCGAACAATTCACTGGCGCAGGTCTGCAGGTCGACATCCGTAAACTGGAACTGCGCCTTGACGTCGGCGACCGTGTCCGAGCGCGCAATTCCGATCGAGCCTTTGGCGATGCCGCCATACATCTGCGCTTCGCCGACCGAGAGCGCCAGCGCGCCGCCGCGCAGGTTGGCGCCGAGCGCGGTGCGGCCGAGCCTGGTGGGCCCGACCGTCACCCGCGCCGCTGACAGCCGCATATCGAGATCGGTGGCGGACAGCGAGCTCAGGTCGAACAACTGCCGGTTCCAGTCGCGCGCGCCGCTCGCCAGCAGGCGGACGGTCGAGATGTAGGGCGTGAAATCCAAATTGCCTGCGGCCAGCGTTGCCTGCAGCGTCTGGCGGCCATTATTGGCGACCGTCATCACGCCTTCGGCGACGTTGCCGTCGAGTTCGACATTCACATTCGTCAAGGCGACCGAGGCACCGACGACGTTGGCGCGGGCTTTCAACGCGAAGCGGCCGAAGCCGCCGCTGCCGGGCACTTGCTGTCCCATCCAGCGCAACGCGTTGCGCAGTGACACGCTGTCGACGGTGACCGTGCCTTCCATCATCAGGCTGGTGCGGTTGGCGACCGAGCCGTCGAAGGCAAGTTTCAGGGGTGCGCTGACCAGCCGCGCCTTCAGGCCCGAACGGTCGCCGGACAGCATCGCGACGAAGTCGCTGGCGGAAATCGAGCCGTCGACGCGTTCGCCGCGCCAGTCGAACTGACCAGTTGCCGCGAACGAGCGCGAGATCGACGGCCAGGCCAGCGACAGGTCGATATCACCGAGCTGTTCCTTGACGTTGCTGGCGGCGTCCTCGTACTTCAGCACGCCGTCCTGAATCCGGATTTCGGAAAACGACACCTGATTTTCCGCGCCGGGCTTCATCGTGCGGGCGATCCGCTCGACGAATGGCGTCCAGTTGCTGTCGCCAGTGCTGCCCCTGACGACGTGAATATGCGGCCGCAGCATCATTACGTCGGCGATTTCGAAACGGCGCAGCAGCAATGGCAGTAGCCGCAGATTCGCGGTCAGCACCTCGACCTGCAGCGCAGGGTCGGTGGTGCCGCCGCCCTTCAGCCCGACATTGTGAAAGGAGACGTAGCTGCCCGGAAACACCGAAACGTCGATCGCGCCTGACACGACCAGATCGAGCCCGGTAACGGCGCGGATCTGCGCCTCGACCGCCTGCCGCAGTGCGTCCCGGTTGAGAAACCAGGACGTGCTGATCAGGCCGATCAAAGCCGCGCCGAACAACGACGCAACCGGCATCCCGAGGCGCTTGATTCCTTGGGCCATCGTCAATGACATTTCCGGATCTGGTTAAACCGAAGTCAGGTTACTGTTTCTAGGGTCTTGCTGATTAAGGGGCGCTGATCAGGGCAGGCGCCGCATCGGTCAGCCGGTGCCAACCCACGCAACTTGAAGGGTTTTCTTGACGCTTTCAAGGCCGCTCAGGTCGGTTCCGACGGGAGATCACAGCCTGTGAAGCCCCGTGTATTCCCGGATGCGACCAGAGGTCCGGGCGTCTGCGGAGAATTTCAAGACACCCCGGGCGAAACTTGCTAGTATTTCCTTATTGCCAAGTATTGATGTTAATTGGGGGCCATCATTGTCCTCAGATAATGATTTTCTCTCGCTTCGTTTCAAGCGCGCGGATTTCCTCGCAATCTCCACTGCTACTTCAAGGTGCGTCATTTCGGCGCTGACGCTTTTGGTGTCGGGGCCCGCGGCGCAGGCGCTCAGCCTCGAGGCGGCGGTGGAAAATTGCCGGATGACCGTCGGCCGCCCGATTGTTCAGGCCTGCATGCGCTCCTCCGGCGGCGCCGGCAATATCGAAGCCTGCCGTGCCCAGGCCAAGCCAAGTGTGCGCGCCTGCGTCAAGTCCGCGCTGGACAAGGCCAACGGCCGCGCCAATGTCGCGGTTGCCATTCCAACCGAGGTCGCGCCGAAGGTGGCGCCCGGTAGTGCGCTGCCGGCCGGCTTTGTCGCGCCGCCGCGAACGATCACCGACATCACCGCGATCCTGGACAGCGAGAAGCCTGATCTCAAGACGATCGAGGAGTTGAAGTCGAAGGCCGATGCCAAGCCGGGCAAGGAATCGGGCGAGGCTCTCGCTCAATTCTATTTCGATCGCGCCAATGCACGGACGCAGCTCGGCCGGCTCGCCGATTCGCTCGCCGACGCCAACAAGGCCATCGAAGTCGGCCGTGGTGCCGTGAGCGGCCTCATGATGGGAAGGCTGATCGCGCTTGCTGCCCAGCAGTATTCCGCCGCGGGGGATCCCAAGAAGGCGTTCGAGCTGTATCAGCGTCAGCTTCGCGAGGTCGCCAGCCAGAGGGGATCCCAAGGCTATCAGTTCGGCGCGAACCGAGCCATCGCGGGAATCCTGATCCAGATGGGCGATATCAGCCAGGCGGAGGGCTATCTCCGCCGCAGCCTGGTGCAGATTCAGGAATCCCGTACCAGCGGTTTTCCCGGCAGGCGCGCGGCCTACAATATCTATGGCCAGAATTGGGAGGCGCAATTGGAGATCGGCCGCGCCATGCTGGCGGAAGCGCGCGGCCAGTTCCGCGACGCCGAAGCCGCCTACAGGCTCGGCGAACTGCGCAACCGTGCAGCGATCAAGCCTCTGTTGAACTCGGAATATCCGCCTTCCGAGGCGAGCCTGGTACTCGCGGTCGATTTCGCCGTTCTCAGCCAGGCTCGGGTGAAGGCGCGGCAGGGACGGTTCGCCGAAGCCGAGGTCGATGCGCGCCGTGCGCTGCTCTCGCAATTGAAGAGTCAAGGCAAGTACAATCCCACCACGCCACGCTTTATCAGCGGTCTGGCCGACATTCTGGTCGAGCAGGGCCGCTATGCCGAAGCCGAGCAACTGGTCCGTGTTTCGCTCGACGTCGTCCGGACTGTCGGCGTTGCCGAGGATTCCCTCTCGAACGTGCAGCAGCTTTCTCAGCTTGGCAGTATTCTCAACTTGCAGCGCAAGGGCCGGGAAGCGATCGCGGTGTACGCTCAGATCGACAAGGCGATCGCGAACTGGGACCCCGCGCGGCGGCAGAGTTTTGAACTCAATGGCGGACGCATCACCTCGCTCTACGTCTCCGGCCAGGTTGAGGCCGGCATTGCCGCTGCCGAGCAGCTCGTGAAGAAGCAGGTTTCACGGGTCGGCGAAAATCATTTCGATACAGCCTCGGCGCGCGGCATTCTGGCGGTCGGGCTGATGCGCGCCGGACGCGACGCGGATGCGGTCCGCGAATTCCGCACCGCGATCCCGATCCTGATGGCGTCCTCGCGAGAGAACGCCGATGACGACGACACGACTGCGGTCGCGGCGCGCAACCAGCGCCTGCAGAATACCGTCGAGTCCTACCTCGCCATGCTGGCGCGCGAGAACAATGCTTCCGGCGACGTCGGTGTCGAAACGTTCAGCCTGGCCGACGCTATTCGCGGCCGTTCGGTGCAGCAGGCGCTGGCGGCCTCGAGCGCGCGCGCCGCGGCAAGAGAGCCGGGCCTTGCCGACCTGGTCCGCAAGGAGCAGGATCTTGGCAAGCAGATCAATGCGCAGCTCGGCACGCTCAACAACGTGCTGTCGCTACCCTCACACGAGCGCGACGAGAAGGGCGTTCAGGCGATCAATGCCTCGATTAACGCGCTGCGCGCCGATCGCCTCAGGGCGCGGCAGGAAATCAGCCAGCGCTTCCCGACCTATGCCGACCTCGTCTCGCCAAAACCGCCATCGGTCGAGCAGATCAAGGCGACGCTGGCCGAGGGCGAGGCGATGCTGTCGTTCTATTTCGGACAAAGCAACAGCTTCGTCTGGGCCGTGCCGAAGAACGGCCCGGTTGCGTTCGCCGCGATCAAGGCGAGCGGCGGCGACATCGAGAGCAAGGTACGCAAGCTGCGCGAGGCGCTGGAGCCGCAGGCGGCGATGATTTCGGACATTCCGCCGTTCGATCTCAAGCTCGCCCATGAACTTTATTCGCTGCTGCTGCAGCCGGTGGAGAGCGGCTGGAAGCCGGCGAAGAACCTGATCATGGTGACTAACGGCGCGCTCGGCCTGTTACCGCTGTCGCTGTTGCCGACTGCGCCGTCCGAAGCCGGCAGCGACGACGATCCGCTGTTTGCAAGCTACAAGAACGTGCCGTGGTTGGCACGGACGCATGCGGTCACCACCGTGCCTTCGGCGGCGGCGCTGCGCACGCTGCGGCAATTGCCGCCGGGCAAGCCGGGCCGCGGCGAACTGATCGCGTTCGGCGACCCCTATTTCAGCGAGGAGCAGGAAGCCGAAGCCATCGCTGGCGAAAAGGTCAGGGTTGCCGAAGCCGGCGGCAATACGACGCGCGGCGGTCCGTTGAAGCGGCGCAACAGCGCGAAGCTCGACGGCGTCGACAGCGCCGAACTCGCAATGTTGCCGCGGCTTCCGGACACATCGGAGGAATTGAGGTCGATCGCGCTGGCGTTGCAGGCGGATCCGTCGAAGGTTCTGTATCTTGGTAAGCAGGCGAGCGAGCAGGCGGTCAAGACGATGAACCTGTCCGGCTTCAAGGTGCTGGCATTCGCAACCCACGGATTGGTGCCCGGCGAACTGAACGGCCTGTCGCAGCCAGCGCTGGCGATGTCGTCGCCAGCCGTGACCGGCGGCGAGGGAGACGGCCTGCTGACCATGGAGGAAATCCTCGGCCTCAAGCTTGATGCCGATTGGGTGGTGCTGTCGGCATGCAACACTGGTACCGGCGCGGGGGCCGGAGCCGAGGCGGCGTCGGGGCTGGGCCGCGCCTTCTTCTACGCCGGCACGCGCGCGCTCCTGGTGACCAACTGGTCGGTGCACTCGCAGTCGGCGCGCGAGCTGGTGACCGACCTGTTCAAACGGCAGGCGCAGGATTCGAAATTGACGCGCGGCGAAGCGTTGCGTCAGGCGATGATGGCGCTGATCGACGGACCCGGCTATGCCGGCGCCGATAGCAAGACCGAATTCGCCTATGCCCACCCGTTGTTCTGGGCGCCATACACCATCATCGGCGATGGCGGCGTGCGATAGTTGGCAATGGAGAGCAGAGGAAGAGCGATCGTGCGAAGCTGGAAATTGGCGTTGCTGCTGTCGAGCGCTGTGGTCATCGCGGGGCCGCTGCCGGCAGACGCCGCGCAGGTTCTGATCACGCCCGAAGAAGCAGCCTTGCCACCGCCGAAGGGCGCTGTGGCGAGCGAGCGGCGGGGAATCACGCGCGGCCCGAAGGTCGATGTTGTGACCAGCCCAGGAGAGCTTCGATCTCCGATGCACTTTCGGCTGAAATTCGAGCCTTATGGCGGCGCGAAGATCGACCCTGACTCCGTCAAGGTCATCTATCTCCGCACCCCGAACGTCGATCTCACGTCGCGGGTCAGGTCCTTCGTTCAGCCGACCGGCATCGACATGCCGGAGGTTGAACTGCCGGCCGGCGAGCACATGGTGCGAGTCGACGTCAAGGATAGTGACGGCCGCATCGGAACCACCAGCTTCGTTCTCAAGGTGGCCCCCTGAGCGCCGCCTGTCCATATTGCGTGCGGGAAAATCCGCCCGAGGCGCGCATTTGCGGCTCCTGCTCGCGCGAGCTGGCCGTGCCGGAATCACTGCTCGCGGAGCGTGACGAACTGGCGCGCAAACGTGACATGTTGCGGCTGGAAGTGGACCAGGCGCGCGCCGAGCTGGAAGCACTGCGGCGAAACAGAAAACGATCAGCCTGATGCAATGCCCGTTCTGCGCCGAAACAATCAAGGATGAGGCGGTCGTCTGCAAGCATTGCTCGCGCGATTTGCGGATCGTGCGCCCGGTCATTTTCGAGATCCAGGAAATCGTCCTCGAGCTGGACGGGCTGCAGCGTGAACTCGGCCGCATCCGAGCGCGCATCGAACGGATTCGCTCGCCGGCCCGTTTCTATATCGTTCACGCCCTGGCCTATATCCTCGTCCCCGTCGTCCTGCTGGTTGCTGCCCACATCCTTGTCACCATCACTTTGAACGTGAGTCCGCTTTATCTCCGGCTCGCCTCGGTGATCATCCCGCTGCCGTTCGGACTGCTGATCCGTGCGCGTCACAAGGTCGGCTTGCGCGGCGCCTTACTGGTCGGGCTCCTGACCGCAGCGATCGCGGTGATGTGCATGCTGACCGTGACCGGTATCAACGACAATGTTCCGATCGTGCCGGGTCCGTGGGTCGAATGGCGGGAGGTAATTGAATATTCGCTGAGCATTGCGCTCGCATTCGTGACCGGCAATATTCTCGGGTCGCTGATGTTCGAGATTTTGCCGATGACGATGACGCAAGGCGGCGGCAAGCCCAATCCCGTGGCCTACAAGGTGGCGGGCCTGCTCGGTCGGCATGTCGGCGAAGAGCATCTTCGCCGTCGCGCGCGAACCATTCAGGACCTGATGACGACCGCCGGTCCGCTGCTCGGGGTGGTGGGGACCGCGGCGGGCTCAATCTACGCGGGTCTGAAGGGCGTTATCGGCGGCTGAGCGCATTGACGCATCGCGAAAAATCCGCCTAATAATCCGCTCATGCTGGCCTTCCGCCACCCCCTCCATCAGGTCTTATTTGCATGAACAAGGTTTATCCCGACGCCAAATCGGCACTCGATGGCGTTCTCAAGGACGGCATGATGATCATGTCCGGCGGTTTCGGGCTGTGCGGCATCGCCGAGACGCTGTCGGACGCGATCCGCGATTCCGGCGTCAAGAATCTGACGGTCGTCTCCAACAATGCGGGCGTCGACGGCATTGGCCTCAGCCGGCTCCTGGAAACCCGGCAGATCCGGAAGATGATCTCGTCCTATGTCGGCGAGAACAAGCTGTTCGCGCAGCAATACCTCGCGGGCGAGCTGGAACTCGAATTCAATCCGCAGGGCACGCTGGCTGAGCGCATTCGCGCCGGCGGCGCCGGCATCCCCGCCTTCTACACCAAGACCGGCGTCGGGACGCTAATCGCCGAAGGCAAGGAAGTGAAGGAGTTCGACGGCGAGAAATACATCATGGAGCGCGGCCTGTTTGCCGATCTTGCTATCGTCCACGCCTGGAAGGGCGATACCGCCGGGAACCTGATCTACCGCAAGACCGCGCGCAACTTTAACCCGATGATGGCGACTGCCGCGAAGATCACGGTGGCCGAGGTCGAGCATCTGGTTCCGGCCGGCGAACTCAATCCCGACCACATCCACACGCCGGGCATTTTCGTCAAACGCATCATCGAGGTCGGCACCGGAAAGAAGCGCATCGAATTCCGCAATACCCGGCCGCGCCCGTCGAGCGCGTCCGCGGCCGCAACGGGAGTAGAAATCTGATGGCCTGGACCCGCGAACAGATGGCCGCGCGCGCCGCGAAGGAATTGCGCGACGGCTACTACGTCAATCTCGGCATCGGCATTCCGACGCTGGTCTCGAACTACATCCCCGAGGGCATCGACGTCAGCCTGCAGAGCGAAAACGGCATGCTCGGCATGGGCCCGTTCCCTTATGAGGGCGAGGAAGACGCCGACCTGATCAACGCCGGCAAGCAGACGGTGAGCGAGCTGCCATCGACCAGTTATTTCTCGAGCGCGGACTCCTTCGGCATGATCCGCGGCGGCCATATGGATTTGTCGATCCTCGGCGCGATGCAGGTGGCGCAGAACGGCGATCTCGCCAACTGGATGATCCCCGGCAAGATGGTCAAGGGCATGGGCGGCGCGATGGATCTCGTCGCCGGCGTCAAGCGCGTCGTGGTGGTGATGGAGCACTCCGCCAAGGACGGCCCGAAGCTTCTGAAGAAGTGCACGCTGCCGCTGACCGGCGAACGCGTCGTCGACATGGTGGTGACGGATCTTGCTGTGTTCACTATCGACAAGCACGGCAAGGACGGCATGGCGCTGATCGAGCTTGCCGACGGCGTCACGCTGGAAGAGGTGAAGGCCAAGACCGAAGCCGAGTTCCGTGTCGCGCTGAAGAACGCGTAATGGCGGCGGGGCGGTCGCGGCCTGCGATCCGTCCCGCGTGCGACAATGATGCCGGCTTCATTGCCCGCAACATCCTGGCTTCGCAGCGCGGCCCGCTGCCGCGCGGCTGGTTCGATATCGCGCTCGGCTGTGGCGAGCCGCAATGCCTCGCCTTCGTCGAGCGGATTGCCACTGCACAACAGCCGTCGTGGTGGCACGAGCCGTCGTGGTGGCACGTTTCGCAATTCATCATCGCCGAGGTCGAAGGTACGTCGGCAGCCTCGCTGTGCGCCTTGCCCGCTTCGGGCACGGGTGCGGCTGCGAAAGCGGCGATTGAGATGGCGGCGGCCGAGAGCGGGCTCGGCGCATCGGATGTAGCGGCGATCTTTCAGCGTGGCGCTTACACGAGGAATTGCTGGGTGCAGGGCGGCGAGGGCGACTGGCTGATCGAGCACGTCGCCACGCTGCCTGAATATCGCGGCTGCGGGTTAATACAGGCACTGATCGATCACGCACTCGCCGCCGGCAAGCATGCCGGCTTCAAGCAGGCATCGATCTCGTTCCTGATCGGCAATGAGGCGGCCGAGCGATGTTACGCGAAGGCGGGATTTTCCTTTGCCGAAGAAAAGCGTGATCCCGCATTCGAAGCGATTACAGGTTCGCCGGGCTTCCGGCGGTTTGTGCGCGTGATGTAGGTGGCGTGTGGCAGGCCGCTGTCGTTGTCGTCCCTGCGAACGCATGCGGTCACAGGGACGACGGAAGTCAAGTCTGTGTCGCTCGACCTACGCCGGCCCGCTCGGAATATCGGAAAACCGCGTCAGCCACGCCACCGGGCCGATGCTGGCGGCGACGATCAATAGCGCTGCCAGCGCACCTTCCTCGAAACTGCCGCGGCTGGCGTACTGGTAGATCGAGGTCGCCAGCGTTTCGACATTGAGCGGTCGCAGCAGCAGCGTTGCCGGCAATTCTTTCAGGCAATCCACGAACACGACAATCGCCGCCCCCAGCATCGCGGGGCGCAAGAGCGGCAGATGGATCAGCCGCATCGTCGTGGTCTGGCCGGCGCCGACGGCGCGCGCGCTGTCGTCGTAGTCGCGCGGAATGCGCTCGAATCCCGCCTTGATAAAGCCGGTCGGCACCGCCAGAAACCGGATCACATAGGCGATCACCACGGCAGCACCCGAGCCGATCACGATCAGTCCCGGCGGCGATCGTCCGAGCCATTCGGCGAGCGTGTTCAGCGCATTGTCGATCGCGAGCACCGGCGCGAGCAGCCCGAGCGCCAGCACCAGCCCGGGCAGGGTGTAGCCGGTCTGCGCGATGTTCATTGCCATGAAGCGCAGCGCATTCGGCCGCCAGCGCCAGGCGAGGATCGTTGCAAAGCCAAGCAGGAGCGCGGTCAGGGTGGCCAGGCTGGCAAAGGCTACCGAGTTGAAGGCGTCGCGCCACAACGCGGTGTCTAAATTGGCAAACAGCCCGCGCCTGAAGCTCTGATGCGCGAGATAGAGCAGCGGCACCAGAAATCCGAGACAGACCGGCAGCAGGCAGGCGGCGAAGGCGCATCCGCCCTTGATCCCGGAGAGCTTTGTCCGTTGCGTCAACCGCGGGCTTTCGGCGGAAAACTCCGTCGTGACATTGCGGCGGCCGTAACGCTCGATCGCGATCAGTCCGGCCACGATTGCCAGCATGAAGCAGGATAGCTGGGCGGCACCGGCGAGGCTACCGCGGTTGAGCCAGGTCGTGAATACCGACACCGTGAGCGTGCGGACGCCGAGATATTCGCTGGCGCCGATGTCGTTCAGCGTTTCCAGCGACACCAGCGCGACGCCGACCGCCAGCGCCGGCCGCGCCATCGGCAGCGAAATGCGCCAGAAGGTGGTCCAGCGGCCGGCGCCGAGCGTCTTGGCGGCTTCGGCGAATTCGGCACTCTGCAGCTGAAACATCGGCCGTGCCGACAAATAGACGTAGGGGTAGAGTACCAGCGCGATCACGAAGACGGCGCCAGGCAGGGAGCGCAGGATGGGAAGCGCCCGCACAGCGTCCTGCATCGGAAGCCACAGCGCCAGCGTCCGATGGATCAGGCCCAGCGGCTCAAACAGGTCGACATAAACGTAGGCCGCAAGATAGGTTGGAATGGCCAGTGGTAGCGGCACCAGCCACAGCAGAATCCCGCGCCCGCGAAATTCATGCAGCGAGATCAGCCACGCGGTGCCGGTGCCCATCGCAAGCGACAAGGCGCCGACGCCGGCGAGGAGCAGCGCGGTGTCGAGAACGGTTGCCGGCAGCACGTAGTCGATCAGATGCCGCCAGACGTCAGGCGCGGGCTGCAGCGCGAGTGCGATGATAGAGATGACGGGGGCGGCAACAAGAATGGCGGTCGCAATCGCAATCGCTGCGGCGATGCGCCCGGCGTGGGTGGTCCGGTTCACGCCAGATCACTGAGGCATGAACCCGCAAGGCTATGCAGCATTATGCCCTCTCCCAGGGAGGGAGAGGGCATAATGGCGGGAATGCTATCGCGATTTGATGCGATCAATTATCGAAACCGACCTTGTCGACCAACGTCGCGGCGGCCTTGCGATTCGCGGCGATTTTGGCGATCGGCAGCGGATCGGCGGTGAGCTTGCCGTAGCCTGCAATGGTCGGATTGACGGCGACGCCGGCGCGAACCGGGTACTCGTAGTTGGAATCGGCGTAGATCTGCTGCGCCTTTTCGCCGACCAGCCACTCGATCAGCTTGACGGCATTGGCCTTGTTCGGCGCATGCTTCGCCAGCAGCACGCCCGAGAGATTGACGTGGGTGCCGCCGCCCTCGAACGTCGGCAGGATCACCTTGGTGGCTTCCGCCCACGGCTTCTTCTCGGGATCGTTGTTCATCATCAGCGCCCAGTAATAGGTGTTGCCGATGCCGATGTCGCACTTGCCGGCCGCAACATCGCGCGCGGCTTCGCGGTCGCCGCCCGAGGGCTTCTGCGCCAGATTGGCCTTCACGCCCTTCAGCCATTCCTCGGCCTTGGCCTCGCCGTACTTGGCGGTGTAGGCCGCGAACAGCCCGTTATTGTAGATGTGCTGGCCGGAACGGATGCAAATCTTGCCCTTCCACTTGGGATCGGCGAGCTCCTCATAGGTGATCTTGTCCTGCTTGACGCGATCCTTCGAGGCGTAGATCACCCGCGCGCGCATCGAGATGCCGGCCCAGTGTCCATCAGGATCGCGGTACTGTGCCGGCACGATTTCGTCGATCACCACCGACTTGATCGGCTGGGTGACGCCGGCCTGCACGGCCTCATCGATACGGCCGATGTCGACCGTCAGCAGCACGTCGGCAGGGCTGTTGGCGCCTTCCGCCTTCATCCGCTGCTCGAGCCCCGAGCTTGCGGAGACCACGTTGACCTTGATGCCGGTGTCCTTGGTGAAGGCGTCGAACAGCGGCTGGATCAGCTTGGTCTCGCGATAGGTGTAGACGTTGACCTCGCCGTCGGCGGCCGCCGGCGAGGCTCCGAACGCGGTGAAACAAAGCAACGCTGCGGTTGCTGCGGTAGCGCGAAATTTCATCATGAAAGCTGCCCGACAAAAGTGGTGGAGATGCCGGTCTCAGTAGCGCAGCGGCTGTCGTGCCGTCAGCGACTGGATGTCGCGAATGCCTCGATTTAGAGCGATTCCAGCGAATCAATTTAGAGCGATTCCAAAGAAGATGACGGCTTGCGCCCCCTCTGCAGTGCAGAGACGGGATTGGCCGGAGCTTGTGACCTGCCGGCGGTCAATAGGTAAGGTCGAAATTTACCGCGGCTGTGTTGCCGCCGCTGATGATGACGGCGACCCGCTCGCCCGCAACGGGCTTGTAGGCGCCTGACAGGATTGCAGAGAACGCCGCGGCGCCACCGGGTTCTGCAACGATGCGCAAGGCGCGCCAAAGCGCTGCCTGTGCGTCGGCGATTGCGGCGTCGGAGACCAGCACGGTCTGTCGCGCGTATTTCTGTACGATCGGAAAGACCTGTTCGCCGACGCGCCGCGGCGCAAGTGAATCCGCCGCGAGACCGCCCGCTTCGGCATCGACCGGATGGCCGGCCTCGAATGCTCTGGTCAGTGTCGGTGATGCAAGCGGTTCGACGCCGACCACCTTGATGCGGCCGGCATACCAGGCCGCGATGCCCGCGATCAATCCGCCGCCACCGACCGATACCAGCAGCGTGTCGATATCCGGTGCCTGCTCCGAGAGCTCAAGGCCGATCGTTCCCTGTCCCGTGATGGTTTCCTTCTGGTCGAAGGCCGGCACCGGCAATGCGCCGGTCTGTTGCGCCCATGTTTCGCTGGCCGCGAGCGCATCGGCATAGCGGTCGCCCTCGATCGCGAGGTCGGCGCCATAGTCCCGGATGCGCTGTACCTTTGCCGGCGAAGAGACGCTTGGGATGAAGATCTTGGCCGGCTTTCCGAGCTTCATCGCGGCATAGGCGACCGCCGCGCCATGGTTGCCGCCGGAAGCCGCGACCACGCCGGCCTGCGGCACGGCGCGGGTCAACAGATTGGCGAAAGCGCCGCGCGCCTTGAATGAGCCGGAGTGCTGCAGAAGCTCGAGCTTGAGTGTCAGCGTGTGGCCGGCAAGGCCGAACTCGGCGCCATCGACCTCGACGACCGGCGTCCGCCGGATAAAGGGGCGGATGAGCCGTTCACATGTTGCGATCGTTTCCGAGGTCACGGCATTTGCCGGCGCGTCCATCACGGCACTCCTTGGATTTGACAATAATTAGTCATTTAGCTAATTAGCAATATGACCTCTATGGACGACGACGTCGAGTCTGCATTTCGCGCGCTGGCCAGCGATCGGCGGCTCCTGATCCTGGAGTGGCTGAAGCGCCCGCGGGCGCATTTTCGCGAGCAGGTCGATGGCGATCTCGTTAAGGACGGGGTGTGCGGGGTGCTGATTGCGGAAAAGCTCGGCGTCAGCCAGCCCACGGTGAGCGAGCATCTGAAGATATTGTCACAGGCGGGCCTGGTGAGCGCCAAGCGCGTTAAGCAATGGACGTTCTACAGGCGCGACGAAGCGCGCATCGCCAAGCTGAAGGCCGCCATGCTCGAAAAGATCTGACGCTCGGTTTTCATCGCGCTATCAGGTTGCGGCCGCCGAATTCCGTGCCGACAATTTGAGCAACAAACCTCACTTATCCGTTCGACCTCGGCATTGTCAGTGCCTAGTCTTGGCAAAACGGAGATGATGCGAATGCGCGCGGTCCTGGATTATTGTACCGGAGGAACGGAGCGAGAGGTGGCGGCCGGCATGCTCGTCCTTCATGAGGGCAGCAAGACCGGACATTTGTTCGTCCTGCTCGAGGGGCGGCTGGAAGTCATCAAGGGCGATAGCGTCGTTGCGGTCCTCAACGAACCCGGCGCGATGCTCGGTGAGATGTCGGTGCTGCTCGACCAGCCCCATACCGCCACAGTGCGTGCCGCTTCCGACTCTGTGATCTACGAGTTCGACGATGCCGCGGCATTCCTGCGTGACCAGCCCGCGGTGGCGCTATTGATTGCGCGGCTACTGGCACAGCGCCTCAATGTCGCGACCACCTATCTCGCCGACCTCATGCATCAATATGGCGATCACGGTAACCATCTCTCGATGGTCGGCGAGCTCCTGCAGAGCATGATCAACCTGCCGCCGACGCAGGTCTCGCCAGGCTCGGATCGGCAATCCGACTCCAGACTCTAGATGCATTGGTGAAAGCAACGGCTAGCGGCTTTTCCTGAACAGTCTCATCGCTTGCTCGATCTCGGGGAGGTCTTGCCCCGTATCGAGATCGACCAGGGCTTGCGCGAGCGCCTCAAATCCAGCCGCTTCTTGGCCGTTGTTGATGCAAAGATGCGCCAGTGCAATTGCGCCACGCAATTCGAAAGCTTTCGTCTGCTGGCTTCGGGCTATCTCGAGCGCCCTCTTAAAGGCACCTTCGGCCCCGCTGATGTCGGTCGGATCGCGGCGCAAGAGCAGCTCCCCCTGAACCCGGTGCAGTTCGGCATCGAGCCAATGCTGACCAGACTGTTCCGTCACGGCGATCAATTTGCGCAGTATCTCCAGCCCGGTGTCCGTTTGTCCTGCCGCCGCATTCGCCACGGCAAGCTGCATTCCCCAAAAAGGTTCGCAAAGGTAACAGTCGTTTTCGTGCAGCAAGGTCCAGCCTCGACGCATTTCCGCAAGCCCGGCCTCCCGGTCGCCGGCGCGCCACTTTGCAAGGCCGGTTAGGTATGTGCCTGCGGCGACGTACAACGGCATCGTATGGTCACGGGCGAGCGCGAGCGCAAGGATTGTCTCTGTCTGCTGTAACGGCCCGCCGCACAGTCCATCGAAAACCGCCTTATGGACGAGCGCATTGGCTTGCGAGAGCGCTCGCTTTTCTCCCGAGGAACGCACCGCCTCTGCCGCGAGTCGGCGAGCGCGATCGACCTGCCCGATCGGCCAAAGCACCAGCGCAAGAAATCTCATGATGACGAACGGCAGGTCCAGCGTCGAAGCCCTGAAGGTCTCAAGATTCGGCTCGGCACCATAGGCCGCGAGCGCCTGCTCAAGGTGTGTTCTCGCGTTCACATAGTCGCCGCCGAACCAGCAGGTTGCCCCGTTTGTCCAATGCGCGACAACTGCGGCTACCGGCGAGTCCGGCCGCCTGTTAGCGGCGCTCATGGTTGCATCCGCCAATTCCCACATCGGCGCGATCTCGCCATGCGTCAGGCAGGCATTGAACAATCCCGAATAGATCGGCGCCAGTTCAATCGGATCATTGATATCAGCCGCGAATTGCCGAGCGCGCGTCCATGCGGCGACGGTTTGGGGGGCGCTGTGCCCAAGGTTGCCCCGCAGCGCGCGGCTGTAGGTGATTTGAAGATGAAGCCGGTTCATGGTTCGGCCCGGGTCGTCCGGCAGCGCGTCGGCAATCGCAACCGCCTTGCCGAGATGCGCGATTGCCTCGGTATAGGCGGAACGCTTGAGTGCCTGCTGGCCTGCCTTGTGCCACCAATCGAGGGCAACCCCGTCGAGTCCCGCTTCGGTGAAGTGATAGGCCACTACTTCCGGCTCGGTCTCGGCGATGGACGGAAACTGGTTGCGCAGCACATCGCCAATATGCCTGTGCAGCAGTTGCCGGCGGCTCTTGAGCAGGCTCTCATGAGCCGCCTCCTGGACGAGCGCATGCTTGAAGCTGTAGCTCGCTTCCGGCGGCGTCCCACGGCGCAAGAGCAGTTCGGCCTCTTCCAACTGCCTCAGCGCGGCGTTCAGCGTCAGATCATCGCGCCCCGCCACACATCGCAGCAGCGTGTATGAGAAGTCGCGGCCAATGGCGGCGCCTATCTGTGCAACTTCCTTGACCGGCGCCAGCCGGTCAAGGCGCGCCATAAGCGAGTCCTGAAGCGTCGCGGGGATGGCGAGCGGCGGTAGCGGACGATCCAGGCGAAAGCGCCCGGCATCTTCCACCAGCAGTCCGGATTCCAGTATCGTCTTGGTCAGTTCCTCGACAAACAGCGGGATGCCATCCGTCCTGTCGATGATCTGCGTCATCATTTCGCCTGGCAGCCGACGACCGACGGTCACCTGCTCGACCAGAGCGCGCGCGTCTTCTCGGTCAAGCCTATCGAGCCGCAGCAGGCTGACATTGGCGAGACCTGCCCAAGGCGGTTCGAACTCGGGCCGGAAAGTCATGAGCGCGAGGATCGGCAAGCCTCTGATCCGGTCGACGGCGAGATCAAACAGCTCAAGTGTCGTGGCGTCGGCCCAATGCATATCCTCGCAGACAATCAGCACAGGCTGCTGCCGGGCCAGACCTTCGAGCTGATCGAGCAGGGCGGCGAACGTCTGCCGCCGCTGCTGCACCGGGTTCAAGCCGAGCGGCGGATAGCGCTCGCCCGTTGCGATGGAAAGAAGTGCTGCGATCAGCGGCGCTGCGTTGGCCACCTGCTGCGTTCCAAGGGCAAGCATTGCCTCAAGCTTGTCGAGCTTTTGCTCTGATGTGTCCTGTGACCTGATACCGGCGCCACGCTCGAGTTGAGCGATAAAGGGATGAAGCGCACTGTTGATGTGGTAAGGCGAGCATTGATACCGCACCCGGCAGTGTGCCCCCAACGCAGGATTCTCGCAGAGCATTGCGACGAGGCGCGATTTGCCGATTCCCGCCTCGCCGGAAATCAATATCACCTGGCCTTGACCCTGCCACGCCAGCCGCTGGCGCGAGAGCCCGAATTCGATTTCTGGCTTGCGGCCGACAAAGCCCAGCGAGCGCGCCGTGCGCACCGCCTCGAAGCGGCTCTCCGACGCCGCCCAACCTTCTACCGCCCAGACCGCGATGGGCTCGGAGATGCCCTTGACCTGGCGCAGGCCGAGACTGCGGAAAGTGAACAAATCGCCAAGCAGTTCGCGCGTTGAAGCCGCAACGATGACCGCCCCCGGCTCGGCCAGGCCCTGGAGCCGGGCGGCGATGTTCGGTGTATCGCCGACCATCGCCTGCTGCTCCAACGCGCCTCCGCTGATAAGGTCGCCCACCACGACAAGCCCGGTCGCGATCGCGATCCGCACCTCAACCCGTTCGGCGCATGTTTCGAGCGGCCTGATTGCGGCGATCATGTCGAGCCCGGCTCGCACGGCACGCTCGGCGTCATCCTCGTGCGCGCGGGGATAACCAAAATAGGCGAGCACGCCGTCGCCGACAAACCTGGCGATGCTGCCGTCGTAAGTGGCGATAACCCTGGCGCAGGCGGTTCGATAGGCGCGGATTACCTCCCACATGTCCTCTGGATCAAGGCGGGCAGAGAGCTCGGTCGAGCCGACCAGATCGCAGAACATCACGGTGAGGTGGCGTCGCTCGGCATCACGCTGACGAGCCTGCTCGCCAACCAATTCAACTTGCTTGAGTTCGGCGATCGCCCGCAGCATCTTGCGGCGATGGCCGATCAGGACTCCGAGTCTGTCGAAGTCCTGATCCGTTAGCTCGGGAAGGACACCGATATCGATTCCGTTCTCAGCAAAACGCAACGCGTATTGTCCAAGCCCAAGCTTCTCGAGCCAGTCTGCAATCTGCTGCATTGGCTCCACCGAACTGTTGGCTGGCGGCTGGTCGGATTTTGAACCACTGTTATAAAAATGCCATTCAATATTTGCGGGATGCGGTATTGGGCTGCTGGGCTCATCAAAAATCACGCGCAGCAACCAGGCTGATATGATCGACAACGCCGGCAAATTGAACGGGAGCCGGCGACAAAAATTCGCGCAGCATCTGCTTCAAAACCACGACAAGTCGTTGCACAACACGCGCCTTGCGCCACCAACGTTCAGCGCGAACAATCTGACGCTTTCTGTGAGGACCCTGAGGAAATTGATGGCCGCCGTCGTGTAACCAGTCACACGGGCTTTTTTCGAACTTCTCAGGCGCTTTTCGATGAGGAGAAAAGCGGATCGGCGATCCGGCCCAAAGATTCAAGCCAGGTCGGCGGGTTCTCGATCGTTGCTGCCGGCCGTAGCAAGGGCGCGCGCAAATCGATGCGTTGCGCTTCACCGGCCGCAATCCAGAACGCCGCGCTCTCATCGAGATCGAGCACGATATAAACCGGCGGACGGCCGGGCTGCAGGCCGGTGTTGAAGACCCAGGTCGTGCCGAGGCGATCGAACCACGCGCCGTCGGGAATGAAGGGCGACTGATGCACGTGGCCCGAGATCACCATCGACGGCTGGTATTGCGCGATCCATTGCACCAGTTCGACGTCGCCGAAGAACCGCTTGCCGCCCCAGCTCGTCGGCGAGTTCGCCGGCGGCGCGTGATGCACCCAGATCCAGCGTTCTGTCCGCTCGCGCGCGGCATCGCGAAGCTGGGTTTCGATGCGGCTCTTGACCAGCGGCCCGTCCCACCACGGGCACACCGTGAAGCGCGTGCCGCCGATGGTCAGGCTGTCGCCATCGCAGGCGATGCCGAGCTCGCGCACATCGCCGATCCAGCGCGCGATCTTCTCGCCTTCGGCGCTGCGGTCGTCGAGATCGTGATTGCCGGAGCAGAGAATGACGCGCGTCACCTGCGAGAGCCGTGACAGGTACTTTTTCACCACCAGAATCTGCGCCCGGAAATCGACGAACGATCCGATGTCGAGCGCATCGCCGGCAAAGATGACGACGTCGAATTCAGGAGCTGCCGCAAGCAGCCAGTCGAACTGCGGCAGCGAATAATGCAGATCGGCAACGACAAGGCAGCGCATAATGATTTCAAATCCAAAATGCCCGGGAAACAGGCGATCCGCTGGGCGGATGCATTGGGCAGACTGGATTGGAGCAAGAATTGTGCCGCCCTGATATTCAGACGGGATTCGTCCCCCGATAGAAGGACTGCTGGCAGGTCGGATATCGGAGATATGCAAATCGACGCGAATGACCCAGCGTGGAACAGGGTGATGCCGGATCGAAATGGTGGAGCGACGGCCGGTTTTGCTTCACAAGCGGCAAAGTGCAGCCGATCATCTGCCCGCTATGGCTTACTGATTCCGAGAGGCTGCATGGGTCAGTGAAACTTCTCGCCACGATCCAGTTTCGCAACAATTTGCGCGATCCGTCTGGCGCGCGTCTCGGGCTTCTTCGCTGTATGAAGGCGATAGTAGATTGAATAGAGATTTCTGCGATCGAGCGTAGCGAAGAACGCTTTCGCCGCGGGCATGTCCTCCAAGGCGTCGAGAAAGTCTTGCGGGATAGTCATGTCCGCTGAGCCCGCGTATGCGGTGTCCCATCGTCCATCCGACTTGGCCGCTTCGACCTGAGCCAATCCAGCGGGAAACATCCGCCCTTCAGCGATCAGGGTTGTTGCATGACGGCAGTTCTTGGCCGACCAATTGGAATTCACCTTCCTCGGGGTAAGTCGTTGCAAGTACGACATGTCGTCGAAAGGTTTCATCTGGCCATCGATCCAACCGACGCGGATGGACTCAATAACGCAATCGTTCCACGTCACCGACGGCACGCCCGTGTCTGATTTGAAGATCCGCACCCAGAGTTCGGTCGCAGCGCCATGGTGCTTCTCAAGCCAGTCCCCAAGCTTGGATGCGTTCTCAAATGCCAACGGGGCTTGCTGCTTTTTGCGAACCATAGGCAACTCTACCACGTAGACAGCAAAGCCTCCATCTGCGGACAACAAGCCCAGTGGCAAGCTCTCTTGGTGCTGAGGTCTGTTGTTGGCCCTCTTCAGACTTCAGGCGACGTCTGATTCGAGTCCGCAAAGCGCGGGATAGCGGACATCGATCAAGCCGCGCTCACGAATCTGTATGATGAGTAGTGAGCCTAGTCCTCGCTCGCTTTAAAGCGGCCGAGCCCCTTCAGCACGAACGGCGCCAATAGCGCGATCAGCGCAATGCCGAGCAGTGTTGCCGACATCGGGCTCTGCAGCAGCACGATGGGATCGCCGAGACTGATCGCGAGCGCGCGGCGCAACTGGCTTTCGGCGATCGGCCCGAGGATAAGGCCGACGACGACAGGCGCGATCGGAAAATCGAACCGGCGCATCAAGAAGCCCAGCACGCCGAAGCCTGCCAGCATCGACAGCTCGACCACCGAGGGCTTTGCTGCGATCGTGCCCATGGTCGCGAAGACGAGAATGCCGGCGTACAGCCAGGGCTGCGGGATCGCGAGCAGTCGCACCCACAGGCCGACCAGCGGCAGGTTGAGCACCAGCAGCATGACGTTGGCGATGAAGAGACTGGCAATCAGGCCCCATACGAGATCGGGCCGCTCGGCAAACAGCAGTGGCCCCGGATTCAGGCCGTATTGCTGAAAGCCCGCCAGCATCATCGCGGCCGTAGCCGAAGTCGGCAGCCCGAGCGTCAGCAGCGGCACGAGGGTACCGGCGGCGGAGGCATTGTTGGCGGCTTCCGGACCGGCGACGCCTTCAATCGCGCCCTTGCCGAATTCCTCCGGATGTTTGGTCAGCCGCTTTTCGGTCGAGTAGGACAGGAAGGTCGGAATTTCCGCCCCGCCGGCGGGCAGCGCGCCGATCGGGAAGCCGAACATCGTGCCGCGCAGCCACGCTTTCCACGACCGCCGCCAGTCTTCCGTCGTCATCCACAGCGAGCCGCGCACCGGCTCGATCTGCTCCTCGGCGTGATGGCGGCGCGATGCGACGTAGAGCGCTTCGCCGACAGCGAACAGGCCGACGGCCAACGTCGTCACTTCGACGCCGTCGAGCAGTTCGGGGATGCCGAAAGCAAGCCGAGCCTGGCCGGTGAGCTTGTCGATCCCGATCAGCCCGAGCGTCAGCCCGATGAACAGACTGGTCAGTCCGCGGATCGGCGAATCGCCGAAGGTTGCCGACACCGTGACGAAGGCCACGCACATCAGCGCGAAATAATCTTCGGGCCCGAAGCGCACCGCAAAATCCACCAGCCAGGGGGCGAGAAAGGCAAGGCCAATGGTGGCAATGGTGCCGGCGACGAACGAGCCGATCGCCGATGTGGCCAGCGCCGGACCGCCGCGGCCGGCCTTGGCCATCTTATTGCCCTCGAGCGCGGTCGCCATCGATGCGCTCTCGCCGGGCGTGTTGATGAGGATCGCCGTGGTCGATCCGCCATACATGCCGCCGTAATAGATGCCGGCGAACATGATCAACGAGCCGCCGGGATCAAGCTTGTAGGTCACCGGCAGCAGCAACGCGACGGTAAGCGCCGGTCCGATACCGGGCAGCACGCCGACCGCCGTGCCGAGAAACACGCCGGTCAGCGCGTAGAGCAGGTTCATGGGCTGCACGGCGACGGCCATGCCATGCGCAAGCGCGGCGAAGGTTTCCATTACAGCAGTCTTTCCAGAGGGCCGGCGGGAAGGCTCAACGTCAAAAGCCGATCGAAAGCGAGATAGATCAGCGTGCTCATCACGAGGGCGATGATGAGATCGGTCAAGATGGCGCGCCGCCCGAAGGCTGCCGAGGTGGCGACGAACAGGATCGACGTCGCCAGGATGAAGCCGCCGCCAAGGCCGATGATCGCGATCAGCAGCGCAAGCCCGCCAAGGATCAGCAGCACCGGCTTTGGATCGGTGCTCTCGCGCGGCGGCAGGTTGCCGCGCAACGCATCGATCAGGTTGGCGATCGCGAGAATGCCGAGCCCCGTGGCGACAACGAGAGGCATCGCCTCCGGCCCCATGCCGTACATCGAGGTGGATGGGAGGCGGCTGGCGTCCCACACCAGCACTGCGGCGAGCGCCGCCAGTGCGAACGCAATGACCAGGCCCGCGGGATCGACGCGCTGCGACCTTGGCTGCTGCGAAAGATCGCTGGAAGGGCTCTCCGTCATGACTTGACGAGGCCGACCGATTTCAGCACGTCGGTGACGCGTGTGGTTTCCTTCTTCAGGAAATCGGCGAACGCGTCGCCGCCCAGATAGGCGTCCTCCCAGCCCTTCTGCTTGAGGATGTCCTTCCAGGCATCCGACTGGACCATCTTCTCCACCGCCTCGGTCAGCGTCTTGCGCTGTTCAGGCGTGATGCCGGGAGGCGCGACCACCGAGCGCCAGTTGGCGATCACGAGATCGATCCCCTGTTCCTTGAATGTCGGAATGTCGATGCCGGCGATGCGCTTCTCCGACGTCACGCCGAGCGCACGCAATTTGCCCGATTTGATCTGGCCTTCGTATTCACTCAGCCCCGAAATACCCGCAGTGACCTTGCCGCCGAGAATGGCCGCGAGCGACTCGCCACCGCCGGAGAAAGGAATGTAATTGATCTTCTTCGCGTCGGCGCCGATCGTTCCCGCAAACAATGCCGCCATCACATGGTCGACGCCGCCGGCCGAGCCGCCGGCAAACGTCACCTTGGCGATGTCGGCCTTCACAGCATTGGCAAGGTCCTGCGCGGTCTTGAGCGGTGAATTCGCCGGCACGACGATCACCTGGATCTCCTCGGTGAGGCGCGCAATCGGCGTCACCTGCTCGAGCGTCACCGGCGACTTGTTCATGGCGAGCGCGCCCACCATGACGAAGCCGTTCACCATCAACTGGTTGCCGTCGCCCTTGGCGCCGTTGACGAACTGCGCGATGCCGACGCTGCCGCCGGCGCCGGCGACGTTGGTAACCTGGACGCTGCGGGCGATCTTGGCAGCCACCAGCGCCTGCTGCATCGACCGCGCGGTCTGGTCCCATCCGCCGCCGGGCGCCGCCGGCGCCATGATCTTGAGCTCGAGCTGCTGGGCGAGGGCAGGGCCAGCGGCTGCAAGCGCCAACGCAACGACCGCGCCGAACAGGCGCGCACTAAACGGCTTCATGGGGTTTCCTCCAGGCTCACACAGAGCGGCTGTGTGTCAATTCGCCGCATATCAGCCGGAAATGCCGCCACTGTCCAGAAGGACCTTTGCGTCTCCCGAGCCGGATCCGGAGAATTCGCTACGGCCTGGAAGCGCGGGCGTCTTTGGCCTTCGGCATTCGCCTAGAGCGAAAGTGAAGCGCCAATTGCTCGGCACAGCTGCGAAGCGGAGCCGTGCTTTGCCTTGCCTTGGCCTGGGCGATGGCGCCTGAATAAGACGCGATGACGAAAGTGGCCAAGGCGTCGGCGTCGAACGTGCCGGCGAAATCCGCACGCAGTTTGTCCGCGATGACCTTGCGCCAATTGTCATAGATCCCCTCGATCGCCTCTCGAAATTCAGGATCTGCGACGCAAAGCTCGAGCGCCAGATTATTCAGCGGGCATCCCAGAATGGTCCTGGACCGGTCCAGCGCCGATGCGATCTGCTCGAACGCCGTGCGTATCCCTTCCTGCGCGCCGCGTGCCGATCTGACCGGCTCGAGCCAATGCTTGTCGACGGCTTGCGCCACGCGCTCCTGAATGACGCTGAGCGCAAGGACCTTCTTCGTCGGGAAATGATGGTGGAGGGCGCCTGCCGTCACGCCGGCCGCGCGAACAATGTCGTGCGTGCTGGTCGAGTGGTAGCCACGTTTCTGGAAAGCATCCGCTGTCGCATCCAGGATGCGCTTTCTGACGCCGGCTGGATCGTTTGTTCGCGAGCGGCCGCTGGCTGGCTTTTTGGTCATGAAGCGACTCCCACCGCTGTCGGCACCGCGAGCCGTCTATCGGATTGACAAAAACAGGGCAACCTGTTTGTTTTGGGTCACGACTGTTTCGGCGATTGAAGGTGGGAACCCATGCCCGAGGACGTTCAATCTGGTCGAGAAGCCGATCGCGCCAGCGATCGCAGGATACGGCTGTTCTCCGGTCCCTTGAGCATGTTCGGTGCCAAAGTTCAGATCGCGCTGCACGAGAAGAATGTCGATTTCGAACTCGTGATGGTGCCCTTCACCGTGAAGGAAGGCTACGCGCCAAAGCACCCGGAAGTGCTGCGCATCAATCCAAAGCGCCAGGTCCCCGTGCTGATCGACGGCGGCCTCGAGATCTTCGATTCCACCCAGATTTTCGAGTATCTGGAAGACATCGAGCCGCATCCTGCGCTGTGGCCTGCGACGCCTGCCGCACGGGCGTGGTCGCGCCGGCTGGAGCATGAATCGGATGAGGTCTATTTCCCGCACATCATCAAATTGATGCAGCTCTGGAAAGCGCCTGATGATCCCGCCGCGGAAGTCGCGCGCGCGGGCGCTGCCGCCTATTATCGAACGATGGAGGCCGTGCTCGGTGACCGTGAGTTTCTCGGCGGCGAATATTCCTTTGCCGATATCGCGTTCTATATGGCCCAGCTCTTCGGTGTCCGGATGGGTGCCGACATGACTGATGAAATGCCGAAGCTTCTGCAATGGCGGCAGCGCATGACGGCAAGACCGGCCGTCATCAAGGTGGTCGGACCGATGGCCGACTATTTGCGCAGCCAGGGCCTCAGCGTCCCCGCGTTTCTCTTGCAAAAGACGGCGTGATCTATGCCGCGTCTACGCGCCTGTTCGTCCGATCAAGCGCGCGCGACCGCGTGCGGAAACACGATCTCGATCAGCGTGCCGGTGCGGCCGCCAGTCCTGATCTGGAATTTGGCGCGATTGGCTTCGACCAGCGCCTTGGTGAGCGATAGGCTGACGGCCGCACTTTCGGATTGATCCGACGGTGCCCGCGTGCGGAACGGCTCGAGCGCTGCTGCAACCTCGTGGTCGTTGAGGCCATGGCCGGTGTCGCGGACCCGCAGCATCACCTCGCCGAAATCGGACAGTGCGGTCGAGACGATGACCTGCCCGCCGGCATTGGCGAGGTGAATCGAATTGCCGATCAGGTTCAACGTGATCTGACGCAATGCCCGCCCGTCCGCAATCACCGGCGGCAGCGCGTGCGCCAGCGACGTGCGGATGATGATCCGCTCGCGGTTGGCCTGCGGCTGCATCACCGCCACGCAGCTCTCGACCAGCTCGTTGAGGTTCTGCGCGGTGAAGGCCAGATCGAGCTTGCCGGTTTCTATTCGGCTGAGGTCGAGCAGGTCGTTGATGATGGCGATCACGCGTTCGCCGGAAGCGCGGATGTCCTTCATGTATTCGCGGTAACGTTCATTGCCGAGTGCGCCGAAGCGCTCGCCGATCATCACTTCGGAGAACCCGATGATGGCATTCAGCGGCGTGCGCAGCTCGTGACTGATCCGCGCCAGCACATCGGCCTTGGCATTGGCGGCGCGTTCGGCCAGCCGCCGCGCCTCGCGCAATTCGTTCTCGGTCTTCTTGGCCTGCGACAGATCGCGAAATACCGCGAAGAAATTCGGACCATCGGCCCGGGTGCGGCCCATGGTCATCGACAGCGGGATGATGCCGCCCTTGCTTTCGCGGCCCAGCACCTCGCGGCCATGATCGAGCAGGCTTTCGACGCCGGAAGCCTTGACGCCGGCGAGATATTCGAACACGGCGTGCTGGCTTTCGGGCGCAAACAGATCGGCGAGATTGCGCTCTACGAGTTCGTCGCCGTCGCGGCCGAACAGCGCTTCGGCGCTGCGGTTGGCCGCATTGATGTTGCCCTCGGCGTCGAACATCACGATGCCTTCGGCGGTGGTGTCGAGAATGGCGGCGAGTTCTTCGGCGTTGGCGTGGCCGACCGCCGATGGCTCAAAGATATCAGGGTCCGCTGCCGGCTCGGCCTGCGTGATGGCGGCCGCGATCGCGGCACCCTCATGGCGGGTGGTGGAGAAGATCAAAGCGAGGGCGGAATCGCCGTCCCATGAAATGGTGTAGAGGCGGGCTTCTGCGGCCGACGATGGCGCATCGGAGTCCGCGAGCCCGCTTGCGGAAATCGTCACCGGTCGTCCGGTGTCCGACGTCGAGGACGCATTCGACGCGCCGGCTTCGACATAGAGCGCGTCGAGGCCGCCGGCATCTTCCAGCGCGTGCAGGTTCGGGTAGCCCATCTGGGTCAGAAAGGCGGGGTTGGCATAGAGCAGCCGGTCGAGCCGGTAGATCAGGATGCCGACCGGCAGGAGGTCGAGCAGCGCCTTGTCACGCGCGGCTTCGCCACGCGCGGGCGGCTCGGGCGTCGCCAGCCATTCGGGCGGCTCGTTGGCGTCTTCGCGCACCGCTGATGCTGTCAGCGGTTCGAAGATGGTTTCGCCGTCAGTGTCTGATGCGGCTTCGTTGCCGTTCTCGGTGTCGAGCCGCGCCGACAATTGCCGCGCGAGTTCGTTGAAGGCGCTGTTCTCAACCGGCGTCAGCGACAGGGACTTGGTTTCACCGGGGGCGCGGAACGGCACGACATTTCCGGGTGGGTCTGCCGGCGATTCGCTCGGCAGCGTATCCGGCGCGCTTTCCTCGAGACTTTCCTCGAAGCTTTCCTTGGGCGGTTCCACAGGCGTTTCCAAATTGTTCGGAGGTGAAGTCTCGGCAGCAATCGGTTCAGGCAAGACCTCGTGCGACGGCAGTGCTGCGCCGGCCGGCGCGCCCGCGGCAGTGGGCGGTTCTTGCGTCACCATCTCGCCGGACCATTCCGCCAGGCGGAGGGCGGCGAGCCGCGCTAGGGCATCGAAGTCGCGGCAGATGCCAAAGCCGCGATAGCCGGTGAAATTCCGCGCCCCATCGAAGATCGGCAAGCCGGATAGTTCGACCGCCAACGCGCCGCCACCGTCCACCGGCCAGTTCAGCGTGATGCCGCTCCAGGTGTCATGGGTCGCCAATGCCTTTTCCACCCGGTTGGCCGGATCCAGCTTGAAGGTCTCGGCGATCGCGGGCCAAGGCCGGCCGAAAACGGCGGCTGCGTGGGGGCCGATCAGACCGACGAACTCGCAGGATCCGACCGTGAAGCGGCTTTGGCGGTCCATCTGCCAGGTGAAGCGCAGCGGCAGGCGCCGCTCCTGGGCCGGCTGGCCGGCCAACGCTTCGAGCGCAGGCGAAAGTGTACGGCGAACGGCTTCGGCCGCAGGCGGCGCTTCCGCAGCGGGCTCATCCGCAGCGGATTCGGCAAGCGCATCGAACAACGCAAACTCGGCGGGGGCATCGCCCGACTGCGCCGGCTGTTCGTAGTCGGGAAATGGTTGCGGAGCGATCGATGGCTCCGCGACGGGCATGGCGGGCGCGCTCGGCTGCGCGGCCGGCGATGGCGCTTCGCTATCTGGCTGCATCTCGTCCTCTGCCTGCCTATGTGCTTGCGCCGGTCGCGGCGCGATCAGCGCGATATTGCCGGCGGCGATCAGAACGCCGTGGCTGCCATTGGGAAAGTCGAACCGCGAGCAGCCGCAGGTCGCAAGCATGCCGGGCGCCGCGCCGAATCCACGCAGACGCTCCAGGCGGATGGCACCGTTGGGGAGCAACCGGCCGGTGAGCCGGGCGATCTGCCGCCGGTGCTGGTCGGCCGGACCGAAGGTTCTTTCGGCGAGGCTTGCTGCGCTGGTTGCGCCGAACACGCGGACGCCAGCCGGATTGGCCCACAGGATCCGCCTGCCGTCGGCTGTCCACAACCATGCAGGCAGGCGGCTCGCCGCATACGCCGCCAACCGCGGATCGCTGCGCGCCCGCCAGGGAGATTCCGCATCCGTCATCGCAACTACAGGACCCTCCGGCATTAAATCGGCAGCCGGAGTGCCGACAGCGTTAAGACTTCGTTAGTATCGCAAGCCCGCCCCGGCAGGTCCACGGCCCGTCCCGCCGGCAGTAATCTTAGCCGAGGATAACCTTAACCGCCGGGGCGCTTCATCTGCTGGGAAGTCGAAAGCCTGACGCGGCCAATGCACCGCAACCGATGGATTACCTAGGTGGAACCAGCATCCGAGGCGAGAAAATTTGTGGCAACGCACCAGAAATTGCATTGCGTTGCACAAATTTGACACGATAAGGATGCTTATTAGGCAGGCCCGTGGATGGGCCGCTTCCGTGAGTGCGTGTACGTAACCCTTTCGGCCGCTTGCCTGCCGGCGTCCGCGAGGGGGAAATATCGTTTAACCCCATTGTGAAGGATGCCAGCCGTGACCAGTTCCACCGATCCCTTCTCTGCCTCCATCATCCCCTTCGAAGTCCCCGAGCAGGTGCGCGCGTTCGCTGAAAAGGGCGTCTCGCAGGCCCGCGACAGCTATGCCAAGTTCAAGGACGCGGCTGAGACCCATAACGGCACCATCGAGGCGGTGTTCACCTCGGCCAGCAAGGGCGCCAGCGAGTACAACGCCAAGCTGATCGAGTTCTTCAAGGCCAACACCTCGTCCTCGCTCGATTTTGCGCAGGAGATGCTCGGCGTGAAGACGCCGGCTGCGGCATTGGAGCTGTGGACCTCGCACGCCAAGAAGCAGTACGAGACCTTCACAGCCCAGGCCAAGGAGCTTGCCGAACTCGGCCAGAAGGTTGCCACCGAGACCGTCGAGCCGATCAAGGCTTCAGCCTCGAAGTACTACAAGCCGGCCGCCTGATCGGGCCGCGCCATCGCTAACGAAAAGCCCGGGCGAGGCGGCCCGGGCTTTTTGCTGCTCCGGCCGGGTCCCGGCTATCGGCCGGGGCTTGCAAAAATTAACACAAAACACGTCGCCAGCGACTATAATCGGCGACGTAGCGGCCTTGCCAAAGCGAGGCGTTGCACCTAGTTTCCGGCCCATTCGCAGGACCCTTTTTGGGCCTCGCGTGAGGGATGCAGTTGTAGCTCAGTTGGTTAGAGCGCCTGTCTGTGGAACAGGAGGTCGGTGGTTCGAGCCCACCCAACTGTACCATCCTCACCAGGTTGAACCGGATTGCCGCCCAAGTGCCGTGACGCTTGTGCTGTGACGTGTCGGCCACCCGTGCTTGCGAATCTCCAGCCGTTCACCCACACTTCCCGCGAATTGTTGCGGATGGGGGAGTGATGATGGTTTTTCGCGAACAGATTTTTCGGTGCGGATTGCTTTTTGCCACCGCGCTGTCGGTATTGATCTGGTCGACGGCGGGCCGCGCCTACACCCCCGAGCAGCAGCAGGCCTGCACCGGCGATGCGTTCCGCCTCTGCAGCTCTGATATCCCCGACGTCGACCGCATCACCGCCTGCATGATCCGTAACAAGTCGCAGCTCTCGCCGGCCTGCCGCGCGCATTTCACGGCCGGTCCCGAGCCGGATGAAGTCGCGGCCATGCCCGCCGGACGACCGACGGTGATCCGGCCGGCCACGCTGCACAAGGCCGTGAGCGCCAAGCGCAAAGCCAAAAAGCCGGCGAAACCCGCGACGTGATCGACATCACGCAATTTCAAGGCCTCTTCTCGCTACTGACGCTTGCCAGCAGCCTCTGCAATGAACATCTCCTCACGGAAGAGGAGAGGGTTCATTGAGCCAACATCAAAAAGAGCTCGATCGGCATTTTGCCTGGTTCGAGAAAAAGCTGCCGCCTGGGCCGGCGAAATTCGTCGGTTGGGTACGCAAGCCGACATCGATCTACGTCCGTATTCCGCTCGCATTTCTCTTAGTCGTCGGCGGCTTTCTCAGCTTCCTGCCGGTGCTCGGACTCTGGATGCTGCCACTCGGACTCCTTTTGTTCGCGCAGGACATACCGCCGCTGCAGAAGCCGATGGCGCAGGGACTTGGATGGATCGAGCGCAAATGGCTTGAGCGCCAGCGTGCAAAGCTCGAACGCGAGCGTGCAAGAAGTGCGCGATGAGCCGAGCGACAGCGGCCTTGCCGATTACCGTTTCGGTGACCGGGGTCACACGGTGTGACTCAAAAACCAGTTTTATTGGCAATTAAGTGGCTTCATCGCGGCGGGCGATAAATTTTTCTTTCACGAATCAGCGCGCTGATTCATTTTCGGCTTCTGGGGTCAACTGGAGGCCAAGGTATGAACGTAATTGTTTTCGCATCACGTAAGGGGGGCTCGGGAAAGAGTACCCTGGCTGCTCACCTCGCTGCCCATGTTCACAAGGCAACGAAGCCCATCCTTCTGGTCGATGCCGACCCGCAGGGCTCGCTTACTCTCTGGCACAAATTGCGCGGCACCAACGAGCCGCCGATCAAGGCGGCGGTGAATTCCGTCAGCGGCATCGTCGCTGCCGCCAAACGCGACGGCGTCGAATGGGTGTTCATCGACACGCCGCCGAATCTGTCGGCCGTCGTCGATGACGCGATCCGCAACGCGACGATGGTGATTATTCCGGCGCGGCCCGGCGTGTTCGACGTCAACGCAGTGCAGGAAACCATTCAGACCTGCCGCTCGGCGCGCAAGCCCTACGCGGTCGTGATCAACGGCGCGCCCGCCGAACGCGACGGCGTCGAAAGCCGCATCGTCACCATCGCGCGCGAAGCGCTGGCGAAATTCCGCGCTCCCGTTTGGAGCGGCCAGATCACCAACCGCGCCGATCTCTTGATGGCGCTGAGCCAGGGTGAAGGCGCGCGCGAATATTACGCGGAAGGCCGCGCGGCTGCCGAGATTGCAAGGTTGTGGGGCGCGATCGAACGTTCGATCAAGGCGATCCGCGGAACGGCGTCGGCGTCGGGCGCCATGCACAAGCAGGCGGCGTAACAACGCCGCTCTCGATCTGCCGGACTGACAAAGAACGCGCGGGCTCCGCGCGTTTTCTTTTTGTGGGAGACTTTGTTGTTGTCATTCCGGGGCGATGCGAAGCATCGAGCCCGGAATCTCGAGATTCCGGGTCTGGTGCTTGCGCACCATCCCGGAATGACGGCGCCCTACGCCACCATCAGCACATAGAGCACGACGACCGGGGACAGCGTCAGGATCACCGACCAGATGCCGACGGCCCACAGAATGTCCTCGGTGGAGAAGCCCTGTTCGGGCAGCCTGTTGTTTTCGAAATGCACGTTGCGCCCCCGCGTTTTTGGTTTATCCGGATAGTTTGATACCCGACCGGTTTTAAAAACCTGGTTGCGATTTCACTTGCATTTTTCTGGACTTGCTATTGCCGGCTAACCAGCGCGTCACCTGGTTAACGTGTGGTTGCCGCGCGGCGACAAACTCGAGCGAAGCCTCGTCCGCAATGTTAGAATTTTATGCGTATGGATCTCTCCCAGAACAACAAGGGGGAAATCGATGACCGTTCACGGCAGGAAATATCCGTTCGGCGACTATGCCCAAAGCATGCACGACGTTCTCCTGGTGTCGTCATTTGCCATCTGGGCGATGCTGCTCGGCTTCGCGCCCGTGATGACTTATCGCCTGCTGATGAGCTGATTTCGCTTCTCCCTCTCGCCATCGAGGCGAGAGGGAGAAAGTCACATCCTCAGGCCCGCCGCAGGAGCTGCGGTCCGCGCCGATCGATTTCCTCGTTCAACAGCGCTGCGAGCTCCGCGCTCACTTCCACCATCGGCAGGCGAACCTCGGCGCTGTCGATCAGCCCGCTGCGCGCCAGCCAGTATTTGGCGGGCGCCGGGCTCGGCTCGGCAAACAACAGCCGGGTCAGCCGGGAGAGCTCCTTCCAGGATGCCCGCGCGCCGTCACGATCCCCTTGCCTGATCAGCGCCTGCATCGAGGCGAAAGCCTCGGTCTCCAGATGCGCCGACAACAGGATTGCGCCGTCGGCGCCGTCGGCGAGCGCGTCGTGATACTGCGTGTCTTCGCCGGTCAGCACGCGAAAGCCGGCTGGCCGCCGCGCCAGCAAATCGATCGACTGCGCGCGGTCGGCACTGCAATCCTTCATGCCGATGATGTTCGAATGCGCCGCGAGCTGCAGCAGTGTCTCGTTGGTGAGGCTGACGGCGGTCCGGTACGGAATGTTGTAGAGCACGATCGGCCATGCGGCGTGATCGGCGAGCGCAGTGAAATGCTGCAACAGGCCACGCTGCGACGGCCGGATGTAATAGGGGCTTGCGATCAGATAGCCGTCGATCGGCCAGCCGGCCGTCTCGTCCAGTGCATCCAGCATCTTCGCGGTCGAGGCGCCGGACAGGCCAAGCAGGATCGGCAAATAGCGCCGGCTGGCGGAGAGCTCGTTGCGCGTCAGTGTCACCAGCCGCTCGAGCTCGTCTGCGCGGAGCGACATGCCTTCGCCCGACGTCGCGGCCAGAATGAAGCCGTCGACCGGGCCGGCCGCATACCGCCTGACGAGCCGGCGTAATGACGCCTCGTCGAGTTCGCCGTCGCGAAACGGCGTGATGAGCGGCAGCCACAGGCCCTGCAGGCGGCTTGCCAGATCGTTGGTTGAAGGGGCAGTCATCGTTCCATCTCCTCATGGGGTAAGCCGGAGACGGGACCAATAAAAAACCCCGTCCAGACGGCGGGGCTTCGGATCGCGGTTTGCGGCTGTTCAGCGCGCGCGTCGATCTCGGGTCCCCGGATGGGGACCTTTTTTCGACGACAGGGCTGCGCACGAACTCGTGATCATGTGCAGATCATGGTTGTGAAGCGCTTCGATGTCAATTGGCGCAGCAAAGATGACGCGGCCATGAAAAAAAGCCGGGCCCCGAAAGAGCCCGGCTTGAGGTATTGGCCACGTGAGGCCGACACAATCACCTTCCAAGAGGGATTACTGAACTGCCGTGTCACTGGAGGAGGGGGACATGTGCGCGACACGACCGATCAGCGTTCGAGTACTATGATCCTCATCGGCGCCATGCAGCAACCGTCGAGGTCGCATGTCAGACATGCGGTGAGCGCGCCCTCTATAAAAACAGCTAATTAGGACGGCCAGCGCTGCGCCTTGCTCACCACGAAATCGCGGAACACCTGCACGCGTGCAACCGTCTTCAACTCTTCGGGATAGACGAAGTAGGTGTCGAGCTGGATCGAGTCGGATTCGCCGAACAACTGCACCAGGCGGTTGTTTTCCTCGACCAGATAGTCCGGCAGCGCGGCGATGCCGAGCCCCTGCTGGCAGGCGCGGACCAAGCCCAAGATATTGTTCACCTTGAAATAGGCTTCGCGCGGGCCGGAGCCGTTGCGGCCGGCGTCGATCAGCCAGCTCCGATTCTGCAGATGCGTCGGAACCTGCGCATCGCCGAGCATGATGATGCGGTGCGAGTCGAGGTCGTCGAGCGTCCGCGGCGTGCCGAAGCGCTTGATGTATTCCGGCGAGCAATAGGCGTGGAAGCCGATCGAGAACAGCTTGCGCTGGATCAGGTCCGGCTGGGTGGGCTTGCGGGTCCGGATCGCGACGTCGGCCTCCCGCATCGACAAATCGAGATCCTCGTCGGTGACGATCAGCGAGATGCGGATATCAGGATAGAGCGCGGTGAACTCGTCGAGCCGCGGAATCAGCCAGTTGATGCCGAGCGCGGGGGGCGTGGTGATCTTGAGATCGCCGCTCGGCCGTTCGCGGCTGTCGGTCAGCTTGGCGCGCGCCGCCTGCAACTGCATGAACACGTCATGGGCGGTGCGAAACAGCAAGTCGCCCTGTTCGGTGAGGATCAATCCGCGCGCATGGCGGTGGAACAGCGACACCGAGAGTTCCTGCTCGAGTGCGCTGACCTGCCGCGACACGGCGGATTGCGAAAGCCCGAGTTGCTCGCCGGCATGGGTGAAGCTTCCCGCTTCTGCCGCCGCGTGAAACACCTTCAGCTTGTCCCAATCCATGTCCGTAAATCCGTCTCGAGTTCTAGGCATGACTATTCAGCCGCAGCGCGATCGCTCGCGCGCAAAGCCAGGAAACGTTCGGCCTCAAGCGCCGCCATGCAGCCAAGGCCGGCGGCCGTGACCGCCTGCCGGTAGGTCTCATCGGCAACGTCGCCGGCGGCGAACAGGCCGGGCATCGAGGTCGCGGTCGAGTTCGGCGCCACCTCGACATAGCCGGAGGTTTTCAGCTTGATTTGGCCTTTGACGAGATCGGTCGCCGGCGCGTGGCCGATGGCGATAAAGACGCCGTCGGCCGGCACTTCCTTCAGCGCGCCGGTCTTGACGTTCTTCAGGCGCACATGGGTGACCTTGGTCGGGTTCTCGGTGCCGCAGATCTCGTCGATCGCCGAGTCCCAGGCCACCTTGATCTTGGGATTCTTGAACAGGCGGTCCTGCAGGATGCGCTCGGCGCGGAAATGGTCGCGGCGATGCACGATCGTCACCTGGGACGCGAAGTTGGTCAGGAACAGCGCTTCCTCGACCGCGGTGTTGCCGCCGCCGACCACGATCACTTCCTTGCCGCGGTAGAAGAAGCCGTCGCAGGTCGCGCAGGCCGAAACGCCGAAGCCCTTGAATTTTTCCTCCGAGGGAATGCCGAGCCAGCGCGCCTGGGCGCCGGTGGCGAGGATCACCGTCTCTGCCAGATAGACGTCGCCGCTGTCGCAGGTCAGCCGGAACGGGCGCTGCGCTAATTCGAGCTTGTTGACGAAATCGGTGACGATCTTGGTGCCGACATGGGCGGCCTGCTTCTCCATTTGCTCCATCAGCCAGGGGCCCTGGATCACGTCGGCAAAGCCCGGATAGTTTTCGACGTCGGTTGTGATGGTGAGCTGTCCGCCGGGCTGGATGCCCTGGATCAGCACCGGCTCCAGCATCGCACGCGCCGCGTAGATCGCCGCGGTGTAGCCGGCTGGGCCGGAACCGATAATGACGACCTTGGCATGGATAGGCGCAGGCATCGGCGGATCCCTCTCTTATTCGGGGCTTTGTCTTGACTGAGCAGAAAGCGCCCGGGAGGAGGTCGCGGCGGCGCTGAAAGTGTCAAATCCAAGTCTAAGATATCTGGGTAGCTATGCAAGAATTGCAATTCATCCCAGCGAATTTTCCCCGGAACTGAATTCACAATTGCGAAAAGTGACGCCGAACGCGCAATAAAATTGCGCAAGTCACATGGCGTGCGCTAAGAGAGTTGCCAGTAAGGCCTGCCAAGCGGCCGCAGAATTAGGGAATCCGACGCGCGTGTCGAAGAATCTTGACGAAATCGACCTCAAAATCCTGGCCGAGATTCAGGCCGATGGCCGAATCACCAACGTGGAACTGGCCAAACGCGTCGGCATTTCCCCGCCTCCCTGCCTGCGCCGGGTCCGCACCCTGGAGGAAGAGGGCTACATCCAAGGCTATCGTGGGCTTCTGGATCCGCGCCGGCTCGGCTTCGACGTCACCGTGTTTGCGTCCGTCCATCTGTCCAGTCAGGCGGACGCGGATTTGCGCGCGTTCGAGGATTTCGTCCGGGGCGAGCCCCTGGTGCGGGAATGCTGGATGTTGTCGGGCGAGGTGGACTTCATCCTCAAATGCGTCGCGCCTGACATGGCGACGTTCCAGGATTTCGTCACGCACCTGACGGCGGCGCCGCACGTGCGCAATGTCAGGACGTCATTGGTGCTGCACAATTCAAAATATGAAGCGGCGGTGCCGCTCGATGCGAAGGCGGTGGGCTAGTCATTCCGGGGCGCGAAGCGAACCCGGAATCTCGAAATTCCGGGTTCGATGCTTTCGCATCGCCCCCGAATGACGAGTTTGCGTAAGCAGCGCTCGTTTTCGTCTCACTTCTTCCGCATCGCGTCGACGCTGATCGGCCCGCCGCCGGCGGTCGACAGATACAGGCAGGCGAAGCAGAACAGGATCGCAGCCGTGCCGCCATTGAGCAGCGGCAGGAACACCGGCTTGGCCGGATCCTTGAACATGTGGCCGATGAAATAGGCGAAGGCCATTTCACCGGACAGGATGAACGCCGTGATGCGCGTGAACAGGCCGATCATCAAGAGCGCGCCAAGCACCAGTTCGAGCGCGCCGGCCGTCGTGATCAGCGGCGGGATGTTGGCGAAATAGGGAAGCACCGGAAACTTGAAGATCTTGGCGACGCCGTACTGAAACAGCAGCAGCCCGGTAATGAAGCGAAACAGGCTCAGCGCGGTCGGCTCCCATTTCGCGAGCACCTTGTCGAATTGGTCCATGTCATTGTCCCCCTGGTTGGCACGCTAGAACTAGCGTCACGAGATTACACGGTGTTGTCGAATCACGTGTGATGCCGACACAACACCTTCGAAATTGAATCATTCCCCTTCACGTCGCCGTTTCGCGACGTGGTCGCGATTGCAGCGCAACAAGATGTCGCTCCGGCGGCTTGGAGCCCGTCGCTCATCGCCGTGGAACGACGAGATTTCGCGGCCGATCCGGTTAGTTATATTCTATAACCATTAGCCGGGATCGGATATTCCGAAACGTGCCGCATCACCATTCACAATCCTGTCAGCACGGCAGCAAACAAAAAAGCCGCGTCGAGAAAGCGGCTTTGTCGCAACAGTAGCTTGCAGGTGACTACAGCACGATCCGGAAAGGTCGTTACCGGTTTTCCGAAGAGATCATGCTCTGGTCAGAGAGATGGAGCGGGATGACGATTCCAACAATCGCCATCGCGCGCTAGCGCCACTCGACCTTGGTGATCTCGTAAGCCTTGGCGCCGCCGGGTGCCATCACTTCGACGGTGGTGCCCTTTTTCTTGCCGATCAGGGCGCGGGCGAGCGGCGAAGTGATCGAGATGCGGCCCTTCTTGGCGTCGGCCTCGACTTCGCCGACGATCTGCCACACCGCCTTCTTCTCGGTGTCCTCGTCGACCAGCGTGACGGTCGCACCGAACTTGACGGTGTCGCCGGACAGTTTCGAGATGTCGATGATGTCGGCGCGCGCGAGCTTGTCTTCGAGCTCGGCAATGCGGCCTTCGTTGTGCGACTGCTCTTCCTTGGCTGCGTGATATTCCGCATTCTCGGACAGGTCGCCATGCGAGCGCGCCTCGGCAATATGCTCGATGATGCGCGGACGCTCCACCGACTGGCGCTGCTTCAGCTCAAGCTCCAGGGCGGCATAGCCGCTCGCAGTCATCGGAACCTTATCCATCATCTCTTCCGTCCTTCCATCATGCGGGCTCGCCCGGGGGCGCCAGCGCGCACGAGGTCTTTCTAGATTTCGATTCGGGCTTTCGTGGCCCCGATATGAGCCCGCCAGCCTATTAATTTTTCGGCCCCGTCGGGGGCCGATTCAACATGCAAACGAGCGGTGAGTTCCAGCCATACGGCCGTCTTGCCAATCGCTTAGCGGGCATTTACCCGGCCAACGATCAGTTTTCGGAAAAGTAGCTCTGCAACGTGCGGACCTCAAGGTCCCCGCCCAGATAGGCGCGGATGCCCTGGGCGGCGGCCACAGCACCTGAAAGAGTGGTGTAATACGGCACTTTATGCAAGAGGGCAGCCCGCCGCAGCGAACGGCTGTCGGCCAGCGCCTGCGGCCCCTCGGTGGTGTTGAAGACGAGCTGGATGTCGCCATTGGTGATGGCATCGACGATGTGCGGCCGTCCTTCCAGCACCTTATTGACCTTCTCGGTCGGAATGCCCTTGTCGGTCAGGAAGCGCTGCGTGCCCGAAGTCCCCATCACCTTGAAGCCGAGCGAGTGCAACAGCCGGACCGCGTCCGCGATGCGGGTCTTGTCGGTCTCGCGCACCGAGACGAACACGGTGCCCTTGCGCGGCACGCGGGTGCCGCCGCCGAGCTGACTTTTGGCAAAGGCAATCTCGAACGAGCGGTCGATGCCCATGACTTCGCCGGTCGAACGCATTTCTGGACCCAACACGGTATCGACGCCGGGAAAGCGCGCGAAGGGGAAGACCGATTCTTTCACGCCGACGTGGCCGAGCCGCTTTTTCTTCAGCTTGAAGTCGGCCAGCTTCTCGCCGGCCATGATGCGGGCGGCGATCTTCGCCACCGGCGTGCCCACGACCTTGGCGACGAACGGCACGGTACGCGAGGCCCGCGGATTGACCTCGAGTACGTAGATCTCGCCGTCCTTGATCGCGTATTGCACGTTCATCAGGCCGACGACGTCGAGGCCGAGCGCGAGCTCGCGGGTCTGGCGTTCGAGCTCCTCGATCATCTTTGCATCCAGCGAATGCGGCGGCAGTGAACAGGCGGAATCGCCGGAGTGAATGCCGGCTTCCTCGATGTGCTCCATGATGCCAACGATGAAGGTGTCCTTGCCGTCGCAGAGGCAATCGACGTCGACCTCGGTGGCGTCGGAGAGATAGCGGTCGAACAGCAGCGGGTTCTTGCCGAGCACCGTGTTGATCTGCCCGGTCTTGTCGTTGGGGTAGCGCGCCTTGACGTCGGCCGGCACCAGCTCGGGCAGCGTGCCGAGCAGATAATCGTCGAGCTGGGTTTCCTCGCGGATGATCTGCATCGCACGGCCGCCCAGCACGTAGGACGGGCGCACCACCAGCGGCAGACCGAGATCGGCCGACACCAGCCGCGCCTGCTCGACCGAATAGGCGATGCCGTTCTTGGGCTGCTTTAACCTGAGCTTGTCGAGGACGCGCTTGAAGCGGTCGCGGTCCTCGGCGAGGTCAATGGCGTCGGGCGAGGTGCCGAGGATCGGCACCTCGGCGGCTTCCAGCGCGCGCGCCAGCTTCAGTGGGGTCTGGCCGCCGAACTGCACGATCACGCCATGCAGCGTGCCGTTCTTCCGTTCGGTGTCGACGATTTCCAGCACGTCCTCGGCGGTGAGCGGCTCGAAATAGAGGCGGTCAGCGGTGTCGTAGTCGGTCGACACCGTCTCCGGATTGCAGTTGACCATGATGGTCTCATAGCCGGCATCGTCGAGCGCGAAGCAGGCATGGCAGCAGCAATAGTCGAACTCGATGCCCTGGCCGATCCGGTTCGGGCCGCCGCCGAGGATGATGACCTTCTTGCGGTCGGACGGGGCGCTCTCGTCGGCAAGGGCGCCGGCGAAGGGCGCTTCATAGCTCGAATACATATAGGCGGTCGGGGAGGCGAATTCGGCGGCGCAGGTGTCGATGCGCTTGAAGACGGGGCGGACGCCGAGCGCGTGACGCTTCGCGGTGATCTCGGCTTCGGTGGAGTCGGACAGCACGGCAAGCCGTGCGTCGGAAAAGCCCATCGCCTTCAGCATGCGCATGCCATAGCCGTTCGGCGGCAGGCCGTGCTTCCTGATCTTCGCTTCCATGTCGATGATGCCGCGCATCTCGGCGAGGAACCAGGGATCGATCTTGCAGGAATTGAAGATCTCCTCGTTCGACCAGCCGAGCCGCATCGCCTGCGCCACCTGCAGGATGCGGTTCGGCGTCGGCGTGCCCAAGGCTGCGCGGATCGCATTCTTGTCGTCGCCGCGGCCGAGCCCCTCGATTTCGATCTCGTCGAGGCCGGTGAGGCCCGTTTCCAGCCCGCGCAGCGCCTTCTGCAGGCTCTCCTGGAAGGTGCGGCCGATCGCCATGACTTCGCCGACCGATTTCATCGAGGTCGTCAGCGTGGTAGAGGCGCCGGGGAATTTTTCGAACGCAAAGCGTGGAACCTTGGTCACGACATAGTCGATGGTCGGCTCGAACGAGGCCGGTGTGGCGCCGCCGGTGATGTCGTTGGCGATTTCGTCGAGCGTGTAGCCGACCGCGAGCTTGGCGGCGACTTTTGCGATCGGAAAGCCGGTGGCCTTTGAAGCCAGCGCCGAGGAGCGCGACACGCGCGGGTTCATCTCGATCACCACCATGCGGCCGTCATCGGGATTGACGCCGAACTGCACGTTGGATCCGCCGGTTTCCACCCCGATTTCGCGCAGCACCGCGATCGAGGCGTCGCGCATGATCTGGTACTCTTTGTCGGTCAGCGTCAGCGCCGGCGCCACCGTGATGGAATCGCCGGTGTGCACGCCCATCGGATCGAGGTTCTCGATCGAGCAGACGATGATGCAATTGTCCTTCTTGTCGCGCACCACCTCCATCTCGAACTCTTTCCAGCCGAGCACAGATTCCTCGATCAGCACTTCGTTGGTCGGCGAAGCGTCGAGGCCGCGTTCGATGATGTCGAGGAACTCTTCCTTGTTGTAGGCGATGCCGCCGCCGGTGCCGCCCATGGTGAAGGAGGGGCGGATGATCGCGGGCAGGCCGATTTCGGACAGCGCCATCAGCGCTTCGCCGAGCGCGTGCTCCTGGTAGCGCTTGCGGCGCTCGTTTTCGCCGAGCGTCCATTGCCGCTCAAGTTCGTCGAGCGCCTCGCCGGAGAGCTTCTCACGTTCGGCGAGGTATTTGTCGCGGTAGGACTTCTTCAGCGCCGAAGCGTTGGCGAGCCGCGATTTCGGCGTCTGCAGGCCGATCTTCTCCATCGCGTTGCGGAAGAGCTGACGGTCTTCGGCCTTGTCGATGGCGTCGGCGGTGGCGCCGATCATCTCGACATCGAACTTGTCGAGCGTGCCCTGGCGGCGCAGCGACAGCGCGCAGTTCAGCGCGGTCTGGCCGCCCATGGTCGGCAGCAGCGCAAAGCCGCCCGGGATGACATAGCGTTCCTTCTCGATGATCTTGGCGACGATTTCGGGCGTGATCGGCTCGATATAGGTCGCATCCGCCAGTTCCGGGTCGGTCATGATGGTGGCCGGATTGGAATTGACGAGGACGATACGATAGCCCTCTTCCTTCAGCGTCTTCACCGCCTGGGTGCCGGAATAGTCGAATTCGCAGGCCTGGCCGATCACGATGGGGCCGGCGCCGATGATCAGGATGGTGGAGATATCGGTTCTTTTGGGCATCAGCTCTCAGACTGGAAATCGGGCACAAAAAAAGGGCGCGCATGCTGCGCGTCCCCTAAGCCAAGAGCGCGGGTCACCCTCGCGCGCGGGGTGGTCTTTAGACCAGATTCCGCACCCGCGAAACCCCCAAAAACGGGCCATCAACGGGGAAATTCAGGGATTTGGCGCTCGGTTCGCCTTTGCTCTGCGAGCTATGGCGGGACAGCCTTCGCAGCGAAGGCTGGAGGCCCGGCCTGGATTTGAACCAGGATAAAGAGCATTGCACTGCTCCCGCGTCGACGCTTCCGCCACCGGGCCACGGCGATCATCGCCGATCACGGCGGGGTGAACCATCCTTACTGCGTTTTAGGGTTAACAACCTTAGGGCGCGCCGCGCCTCAATTGCGTTGGAAAGCGTGCCGCGCCACGAAGGTCATCCGCCACGGATTGTGGCCGACGTTCTGGTGCGCGCGCGAGGCGGCAAATCCGGCGGCGGCGAGCTTATCGATCATCTCGCGCTCGCTGTAGCGCTGCAGCCCAACGCGCGTGCGCAACTGCCGGTAATCCGACAGCGCCGTACTCGCAAGTCCGTAGAGGGCGTCCTTGAGGAAGCCGTGGGAGCGTGCAAATTTCAAGAGCGCCAGCACGTCCCGGAGCATGCCGACCTCGGGGCGCAGGATGTCGCCGAGCACCAGGCGGCCGTTCGGCTTCAACAGCCGGCGAATGACGGCAAACGCCGAATCCAGTTCCTCCGCCGTCATGTATTGCGCGACCGAATTCATCACGACGAGATCGACCGAGGTTTCCGCCATTCGCGTCAGATCCTCGAGCGAGCGGACGCGGATCTTGGTGTTCGGCGCGAAGCGCGCGATCAGCCGGCCACGGACGCCGGGTGCCGGTTCGGCCAGATAAAGCTTGCCGCAGGCGTCGGCAACGCTGGCTGCGGACAGTGCCTCGCCGCAGGCATAGTCGAGCACCACGGCATCGGGGGAGGCGATGTAGCCGATGATGTCGCGCGCGATGAGCTTAAAATGCAGGTCGCGGTGCAGCTTGCTCGCATAAATCGTATGCGTGGAATCGTAATAGTCGATCCATTCATCCATGCGTGCAGCGCCCAGCAAGCCTGCGGTTCCGGTATCGGAACCGGCGTTAACGTGATGCGTTAGGTCGTCCGGCGGTCAATGTCCACTGCCGCCGCTGTCGGTTCCTAACAGGAAGGTGCAACGTGAGCAAAACCAACAACAAATCCGAGAAGGTATCCCCCGACCTCGACACGCCGACCGACCTGGCTCCGGCTGCGGTAGAGAAGATTTCGGCGTCGCTCAATGTCCTTTTGGCGGACGCCTTCGCGCTTTACCTGAAAACGAAGAACTTCCATTGGCACGTCAGCGGACGGCATTTCCGCGATTATCACCTGCTGCTCGACGAACAGTCGGAAGCGATCTTCGCCACCACCGACCAGATCGCCGAGCGGGTGCGCAAGCTCGGCGGCATTACGTTGCGTTCGATCGGCCAGATCGCCAAGCTGCAGACCATCCAGGACAACAACGAGGCCTATGTGCCGCCGCGCCAAATGCTGCGCGAACTGATGGAAGACAACAAGAAAATGGCGTCGGCGATGCGCAAGGCGCACAAGCTCGCCGACGACAATGAGGACAGGGGCACGGCCCAATTGCTCGAACTTTTCATCGACGAGACCGAGCGCCGCACCTGGTTCCTGTTCGAGGCCAGCCGCCAGGAAGGCGCCAACGCGGCGTGACGCTGCGTAGGGCGGGCTAGTAGAAGTGTAACCCCCCATTCTCGCGGGGTGGATTACGCTGCACTAATCTGCCCTGCGATCCCTCCGGTTGCCGCACATATGCGCGCCCGCGCAAAGAAAGTGCTGCGCGATCTCGATAGCCAACTTAAGCGTATCTACGCCCGATCGCTTCTATGATGCGATGCGGCTCGCCATCATCGGTGCCGTCGGTCGAGCCGATCTGTGCGGTGGTCGATTCACTGTCGCGCATCCTGGAATGCATCAAGACGCTGTGCGCGACCGTTCCGAACGGGCCGATCCGCGAGAAGCTGGAGATCGAACGCGCAAATCTCGTCATCGACTTTTCGTCGCGCGGATCGCGGCGATGCGGGTTTCGTCAAGCGAGTCGGCGCCGGATGCTGTGGCCAAGAACAACTTCGCGCGCGCGAGGCGCGGGATGACGGCATCCTATCTCATCGTTTCCACAGCCGGACCAGCGGCCCATCTTCGCCGCGCACCGGATCGGTCTTCGGCAGCTTCACTTCCGGGATCGTCTTCAGCGCCTTGGCGTGGTTCTCCGGTGTCGGCCGCGTGATCTGCATCGGCGGTCCCGGCGGATAGGCGCCGACCACGCAAAAATCGGGGCTTGCGAACACGCATTGATGCCCGGTGCCGGCAGGCAGGATGGCGACGTCGCCAGGCGTAATCTCGAGTTCCTTGCCGCTGTGACCGCCGAACCGGACGCGCGCGCGACCGCGGGCGACGCCGAGCGCCTCGTGCACCGTGGCATGGTAGTGCACATAATCATAAACGCCGTTGCGCCACATCGCGCCCCAGCCATTGGCGCCGAACAGCCCCTCGATGGTTTTTTCCGGGTGATCGTTCGCAACATCGACCGCGCCCTTGTAAACCAGGAACGGCAGAGGATTGTTGGGCACGAGGCCGTCGTCCTCGAAGACGAAGGTGATGGGTTCGATATCGGCGCTGACAACGGACATCGTGGCTCTCCGCAGTGCGTAGGTGGGCAAAGCGAAGCGTGCCCACCATTGTGAGCGTGGCACGACATGGTGGGCACGTCGCTAACGCTCCTTTGCCCGCCTACAATTCTACGATTCCAACCGACTTTAGCGCCTCACGTTCCCTTCGGAATCTCGAAAACCGGGCGCGTGGTCGTGCCCGTATTCGGACAGCCGTCATGCCCGACCCTCCATCACTCTTCAAAGATGGATGGCCGGGTCCCGGCTACGCCAAGGCTTTGCCGGGCACTCTAGTGTTAGGCCGGCGTAGCTTCAGCGAAGCCGGCAAGCCCGGCAATGACAAGTGAGCGTCCTAGGCCCGCTTCCTCTGCCGCATCAGGTCCGCAAACCGCTTGAACAGATAGTGCGAGTCGCGCGGGCCGGGCGAGGCTTCCGGATGGTACTGCACCGAGAACACCGGCTTGCCCTTGAGCTCGATGCCGCAATTGGAGCCGTCGAACAGCGAGACGTGGGTCTGCGTCGCGCCCTCCGGAAGTGTGTCCTGGTCCACGGCAAAGCCGTGGTTCATCGAGGTGATCTCCACCTTGCCGGTGGTCTCGTCCTTGACCGGATGATTGGCGCCGTGATGGCCCTGATGCATCTTTTTCGTCTTGGCGCCGACGGCCAGGCCCAGCATCTGATGACCGAGGCAAATGCCGAAGGTCGGCGTGCCCGACGCGATCACCTCACGGATGACCGGCACGGCATATTTGCCTGTGGCGGCCGGATCGCCCGGGCCGTTGCTCAAGAAAACGCCGTCCGGCTTCATCGCCAGAATGTCTTCGGCCGACGTCGTCGCCGGCACCACCGTGACCTTGCAGCCTTCGCCGGCGAGCAGGCGCAGAATGTTGCGCTTGATGCCGTAGTCGATCGCGACCACATTGAACTCCGGCTCGCTCTGGCGGCCAAAGCCTTTCTGCCAGGCCCAGGGTGTCTCGTCCCAGGTGAAGCGTTGGCCGGATGTCACCATCGGCACCAGGTCCATGCCCTCGAGGCCCGGCCATTCGCGCGCCTCTTCCTTCAGCCCGTGCAGATCGAACTCGCCGGTCTTCGAATGGGCGATCACCGCGTTCGGCATTCCCTTGGAACGGATCAGCGCGGTGAGCGCACGGGTGTCGATGCCGGAGAGGCCGATGATGCCGCGGGCACGCAGCCACTGGTCGAGATGGCGCGTGGCGCGGTA
Organism: Bradyrhizobium archetypum; assembly: GCF_013114835.1. Classification (GTDB taxonomy): domain Bacteria; phylum Pseudomonadota; class Alphaproteobacteria; order Rhizobiales; family Xanthobacteraceae; genus Bradyrhizobium; species Bradyrhizobium archetypum. The sequence goes on from NZ_JAAVLW010000003.1 coordinate 771,470, forward strand.
GTTCGATGGATTAGTGATGGCGGTGCGCAGGATCACGCCGCGCGCGCCAGGCGTCGCCGCCATGTTCACCGTCTCGATATCCTCGTCGTTGGTACCGACATTGCCGATATGCGGGAAGGTGAAGGTGATGAGCTGGCCGGCATAGGAGGGATCGGTGAGGATCTCCTCATAGCCGGTCATCGCGGTGTTGAAACAGACCTCGCCGACGGCGTGGCCTTCCGCGCCGAGGCCAAAGCCCTCCAGCACGGTACCATCGGCAAGCACGAGGAGCGCGGTCGGCTTGTGGTCCGGCCAGGCTGAGGCGTTTTCAGATGTTGTCATGAGCGCACTTCATAGTCGCAAGCGCCCCCGCGCGTCAAAGCCGGAAGGGCACGAAAACGGGGGATTCACATGCGTTTACCGCATGTTTGACCGCCGGTTCTGTCGGTCTCGCGGTTTTGGGGCCAAATCGGCCGGAATCGGACGGCTCGGCTTAACCAATCCGAGCGTGCCCGCGCTTTGCTGCCTCGTCGAGCCGCCGGCACATCACCCCGATGCCAGTGGCGCGGCCGGCGCAGCCCCTATATAGACGCGGAATCTTCCGATAGACCAAGGGCCTTCCGGCGGCACCATTTTCAGTGAGGCAACCATGCTGCGCGACGACATCAACAACGCGGTCAAGGAGGCTATGAAGGCCAAGGACGAGCGCAAGCTCTCCACGCTGCGCATGGTCAATTCGACCATCAAGAACGCCGACATCGACGCGCGCGGGCAGGGCAAGCCGCCACTCTCCGATGCCGATCTGCTTGGCCTCTTACAGAAGATGATCAAGCAGCGCCAGGAATCGGTCGAGCTCTACGACAAGGGCGGCCGCGCCGAGCTTGCCGCGCAGGAGCGCGAAGAGATCGCCGTCATTTCCGCCTATCTGCCCAAGCAGATGTCCGACGACGAGGTGGAGGCTGCGATATCGGCCGCGATCGCCGAGACCGGCGCCGCCGGCATGAAGGACATGGGCAAGGTGATCGGCGTGCTGCGCGCTAAGTTTGCCGGCCAGATGGATTTCGGCAAGGCCAGCGGCATGGTGAAGGCGGCGCTGTCAGGCTAGTTTTGCCGAGGGCATGTACTCGCGCATAGGCGGGACGGGAAGCCGCTTGCGCCGGGCGCAGCGGGCCAATTCTGCTCCACCCGAGTTGTTCGGATCTTGGCCCAACTGGACTCCGAGGATTCACGCATTACGCGGCGCGTTGCTTCGCTGATTTTTCCTCCGTGATGGTCGCGGTTTCATCGAGCGCCTTTTCGTAGTTGCCCGCAAACCTCTCGATGCTGTCGGCCCACATCCTCAGCATCCAGACCTGAAAGTGCATGATGGGCCGTAAGGCATCCATGCCGATTGTTGTCGCCGTGATGCGGCTCTGCGCATCGTGTGCGAAGCGGTTAACGTTGGCGGAATCTGCCATGCTGCTGGCTCCCTCTGCTCTACGTGTATGACCCCCAACTAGGTCCCGGCCGGCGCACTTCGTGACTTCAAACACTCGGCCAGAGCCTGATCTGCCGCTAGTCTCGCACTTCGATCGTCATGTAATTCGTCGAGCTTTTTCAAGTAGGCGACCGCCGCGATTTGCAAGAGACCGAAATCATAGTCGCCGGTGTCACAAAGATTGGAGACATAGCGATAAAGGGCGGAACGCCTGCTATCGTTCTCACTGATGCTGCTGTCTCGCAGCAGGTAGTTCCGCCAAGCGAACGCACATGCACCCTCTACGGCCTGAGAAGTCATGGGCACCTCCCAAAGGTCGAGAAAGACCGGCGAGCCGTTTCGTTCCGCGACTTTCTGGGGATGTAATGCTGTTCCGTCGCTGCGCCGCACGAGGGTTACGCGGGGGTGATGTCAGTGCTGCTGCTGGCGTGCATAACGCAATCGGTCTCGCAGCTGTGCCTAGGGAACGTCGCCGAGCCGGTCGTCGTTCGGATTTGCACTCGGATAGAAGCAGGCGCGCACTGCACAACGGCAAGAGCCGTGAGCCCGAGATGTACGATCAAGGCCCTGGACATCGACGGCCCGAGGGCGATCCCCCGCGTGCCAATTCATCATGAATGATCCTCGGACCGACGCGCGACCCTTTGGCTAGCTTCTGAGCACAGCGGACATCAAACGCCCTCGACTTTTCTAAAGTGCGCGCCCGAGTTTTCCCGGGAACCTTTCTGCCGACGCCCCATCCAACGGGTTCAAGCTCGTGAATGCACGCGTCGTGGAAAGGCCTCTCGATGAATCCGAATGTACATGCGCTGGATCGCGCAAGGGCACGGCCGTCCGAAACCCCAAGGCCAGATAGAGCCGAGGTCGAAGCGGCGGTACGCACCATCATCCGATGGACCGGCGAAAACCCCGATCGCGACGGGCTGCGCGAGACCCCGGCGCGGGTCACGCGCGCGTTCGAGGAATTCTTCTCCGGCTATGCTCAGGATCCGGTCGAAATCCTGAGGAAGACTTTTGAGGAGCTCGAAGGCTATGACGAGATGATCGTGCTGCGCGGCATTAGGTTCGAAAGCCATTGCGAGCACCACATGGCGCCGATCATCGGCCAGGCCTGGGTAGCCTATATTCCGAACGGCCGCGTGGTCGGGATCAGCAAGCTGGCGCGGGTCGTCGATGTCTATGCCAGGCGTTTGCAGATCCAGGAAAAGATGACCGCGCAGATTGCCAACACCATCAATGACGTGCTGGAACCGCAGGGCGTTGGCGTCATTATCAAGGCATCGCACCACTGCATGACGACGCGCGGCGTGCACAAGCCGGACACCGATCTCGTCACCAGCCGCATGCTCGGCTGCTTTCGCGACAACGCGCTGACCCGCCAGGAATTTTTGGGAATGGCGAGCTAGCATTCCGCAGCGGAGGAAGAGATGGCTGACCAGCAAGCGCCACCCGCCGGTCCCGATCTTTCGAAGGGTGTCACGCCGTCCGAATTCGCGGGCCAGATGTTGCTCGGCCATGTCGGCGACGAAGAAGTCCTGCTGGTGCGTTCGGGACCGGAGATTTATGCGATCGGCGCGCATTGCACCCATTATCACGGGCCGCTAGCCGAAGGCCTCGTGACCGGCGATGGCATCCGTTGTCCCTGGCATCACGCCTGCTTCGATTTGCGCACCGGCGAAGCCGTCCGGGCGCCGGCGCTCAGCCCGGTCACCGTTTGGAAGGTCGAGCTGCAGGGTGACCGCGTTTATGTTCGCCAGAAGCGTGAACAGCCTAAGCCACCAGTCAAGCACGTCACCGACGCGCCCGGCCAAATCGTGATCGTCGGCGGCGGCGCAGCGGGATTTGCCGCTGCCGAGATGCTGCGGCGTAAGGAGTTTGCCGGCAGCATCATCATGCTGAGCAACGACGCTGCGGCTCCCGTCGATCGGCCGAACCTGTCGAAAGACTATCTCGCCGGCAGCGCGCCGGAGGATTGGGTGCCGCTGCGGCCGGATGATTTCTACACCGAGGCGAAGATCGACCTCCGGCTCAACACCGAGGTCATGTCCATCGACACCAACGCACGCCATGTCGTCACGGCAGGCGGCGAGACTATTCGCTACGACCGTTTGCTGCTGGCGACCGGTGCGGAGCCGGTGCGGCTGCCGATACCTGGCGCGGACCAGCCCCATGTTCACCTATTGCGCTCGCTGGCCGATTCCCGCGCCATCATTGCATCGGCCGCCGGCGCGCGCCGCGCGGTTGTGATCGGGGCGAGCTTTATCGGACTTGAGGCCGCGGCCTCGTTGCGCGCCAGGAATGTCGAGGTCCACGTCGTCGGCCTGGAGCAGCGGCCGATGGAGCGGGTGCTGGGGCCTGAGCTCGGCGACTTCGTTCGTGCCCTGCATGAGGAGCACGGCGTCATCTTCCATCTCCGCGACACCGTAACCGCGATCGACGGCAAGCGGGCAACGCTGAAGAGCGGCAGTGCGATCGAGGCCGATATCGTGGTGGTCGGCGTCGGCGTGCGCCCCCGGCTTGAATTGGCCGAGAAGGCGGGGCTGGCGATCGATCGCGGCGTCGCCGTCAATGCCTATCTGGAAACCAGCGTGCCCGGCATCTACGCCGCCGGCGATATCGCGCGCTGGCCCGATCCGCATTCGCTTGAGACCATTCGTGTCGAACATTGGGTGGTGGCCGAGCGTCAGGGCCAGACCGCCGCGCGAAACATGCTGGGGCAGCGTGAACCGTTCCACGCGGTGCCGTTTTTCTGGAGCCAGCACTACGATGTGCCGATCAATTATGTCGGTCACGCCGAGAAGTGGGATGAAATCACCGTCGATGGCGATATCGCCGGCAAGGATTGCCTGCTGCAGTACAAGAGCAAGGGCCGCGTACTGGCCGTCGCCTCGATCTATCGGGACATCGCAAACCTCGACGCGGAGCTTGCGATGGAGAAGGCGCGGTCTCCTTAAAAATCAGGCCACAAAAGGTCGCCCCACGTCATGCCCGGGCTTGTCCCGGGCATCCACGTCTTTAAAACTGGCAATAAGCAGGAAAGACGTGGATGGCCGGGACGAAGCCCGGCCATGACGAGAGGAAACGACCGGCCCATGCTCACCGAAGCCTCAACCTACGACGAGCTCTACCGCAACTTCCGCTGGGACATCCCCGCGCGCTTCAACATAGCGACCGCGTGCTGCGACCGCCATGCCGACGGCTCCGGCCGGCTGGCGCTGATCTATGTCGACGAGAATGGCAGCACTACGCGCACCTCGTTCGACGAGATCGCGGAGATGTCGTGCCGGTTTGCGAACGTCTTGAAGGCTGACGGCCTCTCGCGCGGCGATCGCATTGCCGTGTTCCTGTCGCAATCCCTTGAATTGCCAATTGCGCACCTCGCGGCGTTCCGTTCCGGAATGATTTCCATTCCTCTGTTCGCGCTGTTCGGCGAGGACGCGCTGGAATTCCGGTTGTCGAACTCCGGCGCACGGGCCATCATTACCGACGAAAGCGGGTGGGAGAAGCTCTCGAAGATCCGCGACCGACTGCCCTATCTTCAGGCTATCTATGTCACGACCAGCAACGCGCACGCTGGCGCGAAGCCGTTCTGGCCGGCGATCGAGGAGGCGGACGAGGTGTTTCCTACCGTCGATACCTCGTCCGACGATCCCGCGCTGATCATCTACACCTCCGGCACCACGGGCAATCCGAAGGGCGCGCTGCATGCCCACCGCGTCGTGCTCGGCCATCTGCCGAATGTCGAGATGTGCCACAACTTCCTGCCGCGGCCGGGCGATCTGATGTGGACGCCGGCCGACTGGGCCTGGATCGGCGGGCTGATCAACGCGCTGCTGGCATTCTGGTATCACGGCATTCCGCTGGTCGGCCATCGCGCGCGCAAGTTCGAGCCGCAGGCGGCGATGGCGATGATGGCGGAGCTTGGTATCCGCAACACCTTCCTGCCGCCGACCGCGCTGAAACTGATGCGTCAGGCCAACGTGAAAAATCCCGGCGTCAAGCTGCGCAGCATTTTTACCGGCGGCGAATCGCTCGGTGGCGAGTTGCTCGGCTGGGTGCGCGAGACCTTCGGCATCGATGCGCATGAAGTGTTCGGCCAGACCGAATGCAATCTCGTGATCGGCAGCAATTCGAACCTGTTTCCGATCCGTCCCGGCGCGATGGGCAAGGCGACGCCGGGCTTCGACGTCCGCGTGGTCAACGATCACGGCGAGGAATTGCCGCGCGGGCAGCGCGGCATCATCGGCGTGCGCCAGCCGTGCCCCTGCACCATGATCGAATATTGGAAGAATCCGGAAGCGACCGCGAAGAAATATGCCGGCGAGTTTCTCCTGACCGGCGATCTCGGCGTGCAGGATGAGGACGGTTATTTCTGGTATGTCAGCCGCGAGGACGACGTCATCACTACCGCCGGCTATCGCGTCGGCCCGTCCGAGATCGAGCATACGCTGATGAAGCATCCGGCGGTGGCGATGGCGGCGGTGGTCGGCATCCCCGATCCGATCCGCACCGAATCGATCAAGGCCTGGATCGTGCTGCGGCCGGGCTTTGCGCCGAGCGATGAGCTGGCGCGCGAGATCCAGGAATTCGTCAAGGTGCAGCTCGCAGCCCACGAATACCCGCGCTTTGTGCAGTTCGCCGAGACGCTGCCGATGACGGCGACGGGGAAGGTGCTGCGGCGGGAGCTGCGGGCGCTGGGGTGATTTCGGCTTCGAGGGACGAATGAAGAAAGCTGCCAAGCGCGCTGCGGGCCTGCATCGCGCCTCGCTCACGAAGCTCCACGATTTGGACGCTGCGCTCGAGCTGATGTATTACGGCTGGCGCGGCATGACGCTCGCGGCCGACCAGTATCTCGCGACGCTTGGCCTGTCGCGCCCGCATCACCGCATTCTCTATGTCGTTGCACGACAGCCCGACATCTCGATTGGCGCGTTGATCGACGTGCTCGGCATTTCCAAGCAGGCTCTAAACCGGCCGCTCAACCTATTGCTGCAGCGTAACCTCCTGACATCGAAGCGTTCGGTCGAGCAGCACCGCACCAAATTGCTGCGTCTGACGGCGGAAGGGCAACGGATCGAACAGCGGGCGTCGGATTATGAGCGCAAGGTATTGCGCGCGGCGTTTGACCGCGTCGGCCAGACTGGGGCTGCCGCATGGATGGCTGTCATGGGGGCGATCGCCGACAACAACTGATCGTTCCTTAAGTCAACATAGTTGACGTGAGAAGTTTGCCGTGTCAGTCTTCCGGTCAGGTCACCGGGAGAGGAGCGAGGCATGGGCGGGCAGGCGATGGACAGGGCGGCGGCTGGACGCTTTGTCGAGGCGTGGCACGCGAACTGGTGCAAGGTCGATATCGATGCGGTCGTTTCGCACTTTGCCGATGGGGCCGAGATGCGCAGCCCTCTGGCGCTCAAATTGACAGGCTCTCCTGTGGTCGCGGGCGCCGAGAACATCCGTGCGTATTGGCGGAAGGCGTATGGCGACGTTGCGAGCGCAGATCTGAAAATCCTCAGCTGGAGCTGGGACGCTGCGATCGCGCGCCTGACGGTGTGGTGGCAACTGGGCGACACCCGCGCCAGCGAGTTTATGGACTTCGACAGCACCGGCCGTGTGGTGCGCAGCGAGGCGTTCTACGGAAAATAGCCATGCGCTTCTCGGACATCATCCTGCTTCTCAATGCGCTCTGGTTCGGCGGCGCTTTCATCCAGTTCAGCATCGCCCAGGGCAATACGCTGAAGATACTGGTGCCGCGCGAGGAGCGCGCAAATCCGATCGCGCCGACCCTGTCGGCCAGCGTTGCGTTTCTCGGCGGCATCAATCTACCGATCGGCCTGCTGTCGCTCTATCTGTTGGTGGCCCGGCCGGCCTTCTTTCAGGCGGTCGAAGCGCAGCTTGCGTTGTTCCTGTTCTTCGCCGCGTGTCACTTCAGCCAGTTTGCCTACAACCTTCCGGTCCTCATGCGCGGAGGACGCGTCGGGGTGGCTTATTGGCCGGTGCTGAGGGGACCGATGCTCAGGATTTTTGTCATCGATGCCACGCTGTTCGTGGCCAATGCGGTCGCGGCGATGGTATTGAGGTCATGACGGGGTAGACGCAAACTCCGACGTCGTCCCTGCGAACGCATGCGTTCGCGGGGACGACGAAAAACTGACGCCGCCTACGGCGTCCCGATGCCCAATTCCTTCAGCGCGGCCAGCATCCGTTCCGGCGGCTGCATCTGGATCGTCAGCGCCTGGCCGGTTTCCAGGAGGGTCTTCAGGCTCGACAGGATCGCCGGCCAGCCGGTGCGGCCACCCGACAGGATGTCATCGCTGATCTCCCGATCGTGCGATTGCAGCATCGTCAGCTTCACGACGTCGCCGGCCGGTTCGATCTCGTAGGTGACGAGCGTCGGCCCGAGCTTTTCGAGCAGCGCCGGCCAGTTGACGTTGAAGGTCACGGTCAGTTTCTTCAGCGGTTCGCACTCGATCACCTCACCCGAGATGTGCAGGGCGCCATCGGGCGTGCGCATGACGAAGGCGCCGCCGACCCTGAGATCGACCTCGACCGCCTGGCCGGAAAAATACTTCCGGGAAAACTCGGCTTGCGTCAGCGCCTCCCATACCTTCTCGGGCGCAGCAGCGATGTAGATCGTGTAGACGATCGCCGGCTTGAAGTTTTTGACGTCGATTTCATTGCGCTTACTCATCACGCTTCTCCAACTGCCGTTTCAACTCGCTGAGCGCGGCAAGTTTCCCGCGCTCGAATTTCTTGATCCAGCGTTCGCCGATCTGATGGATCGGGACCGGGTTGATGTAGTGCAGCTTCTCGCGGCCATGCCGGAGCGTGGTGACGAGGTTTGCCGCTTCGAGGATCCCAAGGTGCTTGGTGACGGCCTGCCGCGTCATGTCGAGGCCGTCGCAGAGTTCATTCAGCGTCTGTCCGTTTCTGGCGTGAAGCCTATCCAGCAGCGCGCGCCGCGACGCATCGGCCAGCGCTTTGAAGACCTCATCCATGCTCGAGATAATAGGCAACCAAATGGTTGCATGTCAATGGCGTGTGTTGGGTGCCACGGAGAGCTGTGTTATCGTGCACTCAGCCAACGCAGATTGGCCTTGAACAGTCGGGGTGGAACATGAGCGGTCGCCTCAAACTTGCAGCCGGGTTGTCGATCTTTTTTCTCGTGACCCCCGGGATCGCTTCCGCGCAGCAGCAAGTGATTGGCGCGCCGTCCGAAGCGCTCAACATGAAGCTGGTCGGAACCAGCGACCTGCAGGCGCGCAGCGCCTATCAGCCCACCATCCACCATCAGGGCGATCGCTGGATCGCCTATATCGGCCATCACGGCGGCAGCGACGAAATTCCGGCGCCGCTCAATCCGCAGACAGGCAAGGCGGAGCCGAACGGCACCTCAATCGTCGACGTCACCGATCCCTCGCAGCCGAAGTATCTGCGCCATCTGCCGGGCCAGGAAGGCAAGTACGAATCCGGCGGCGCACAGATGGTGCGGATCTGCGACGGCAAGTCCTTGCCGAAGGGCGATCGCAACGCGGTCTACATGCTCCGCACCTTCGGCGGCGAGGCGCACGAGATCTGGAACGTCGCCGATCCCGCCAAGCCCGTGCTGGTTACGCGGATTGCCGGACTAAAGGACACGCACAAGAACTGGTGGGAGTGCGACACCGGTATCGCGTTTCTGGTGTCAGGCGCGCCGGACTGGCGGACGCGCCGCATGACGCAGGTCTATGATCTCTCCGATCCCGCGCACCCGCAGAAGATCCGCGATTTCGGGCTGCCTGGCCAGGAGCCGGGTTCGACCGGCGCGGTGCCGACCGAACTGCACGGGCCGATCTCGACGGGGCCGTCCGGCAACCGGGTCTATTTCGGCTACGGCACCAACAAGGGCGGGATTTTGCAGATCGTCGATCGCGATAAACTGCTCAGCGGACCGAAGGAGCCGACCCCGGACAATCTGCGCCTGCCGGAAATTGCACGGCTGCCGATGTCGGCATTCAACGGCGCCCATACGACGTTTCCGATGCCGGGCATGCCGATTGCGGAATTCGCGCGCGACAAGGACGGCAAGACCCGCGACATCGTCATGATCGTCGACGAGGCGATCCTGAATGAATGCAACGAGCCGCGGCAGATGGTGTGGTTCGCCGACGTCACGGTCGAAAAGGCGCCGATGATGATCTCCAGCTACACCGTGCCGGAAGCGAGCGGGACGTTCTGCGAGCGGGGCGGGCGGTTCGGCGCGCACTCTTCCAACGAGAGCATGGCACAGGTCTACTACAAGAAGATGGCGTTCATCGCCTTCTTCAACGCCGGCGTTCGCGCGCTCGACATTCGCGATCCCTATCATCCCAAGGAAGTCGGCTATTTCATCCCGTCGATCACCGCAGCGACCGATAAGCGCTGCGTCAAGATCGACGGCAAGGATCGCTGCAAGGTCGCCATCCAGACCAACAATGTCGAAACCGACGAACGCGGCTACATCTACATCGTCGACCGCGCCAATACCGGCCTGCACATTCTCGAACTGACCGGCCCGGCGCGCGCGGTCGCCGGCCTGCCGTAAGGACAGCGGCGATGCGCCGATGGCCGATCGTTGCATTTGTCACCCTGGCACTCGGTATATTGTCCGGCGCTGCGGCCTATCAGCAAGCGGACCCGCGCCAGGACCAGCGGCACGCCGAATGGCACGAAATTGCCTGGCCGTTCCCGCGCGACGGCTGGCCGGCGGGGCGCGCCTTTCGTTGCCGCGGCGCGTCGTGTGGCGATGGCATCGAGATATACGTTCGGCCGAAACTCGGCTTCTGCAACTGCGACCGTGGCGTCGCGGACGACGAGGAAGTCGATCGTGTCGCCGATCTCGACCTGCTCAGCGAACGCTTTACTCCGATCCAGGCGGGCGATGTCATCAGTGTCGCCGATATGCCGGGACGTAGCCGCGCCTATGATCTCAAAGTGACCGACGGCGCGCGGCATGCCGCCATCGGCATCGCAGTGTCGCGCCGCTGCGACCTGCTGGTCGCAGTCGCGCATGGCAAGGGCGATGCGATGAGAGTGCGGCGGATGGCGCTGCAGCTGCTTGGCGAAAATGAAATGACACGGTGGATGAAGGCCGCGATAGAGGGGCAATGACAGTTCCCTTAACCGCGCCCCGCTTGCGGTGTAAAGAACGGGGAGAGGGAGCTAGAGTGCAGCTTCCATCTCTCGCTCCCGCATGCATAATGACGTAATCGCTCTCCCACCGAGTTCACCCCCATGTCCCTTCAGGTCTATCTCGCCTTCGTCGCCGCCTGCATTGCGCTCGCGCTGTTGCCGGGTCCTGTCGTCACGCTGCTGATCGCCAACGGGTTGCGGCACGGCACCCGCGCGGCGCTGATCAATTGCGCCGGCGTACAAACCGGCATGGCGATCATGATTGGCACCGTCGCGATCGGTCTGACCACGTTGATGGCGACCATGGGCTACTGGTTCGACTGGGTACGCTTTGCCGGCGCGGCCTATCTGATCTGGCTCGGTGTCAAATTGATCCGCGAGCCGGTCGAGGGCGTCAAGACCGACGAGCCGCCCCCGCCGCCACGCGGCGGATTTTTCCTGCAGGGCTTTCTGGTGCTGCTCTCCAACCCCAAAGTGCTGGTGTTCTTCGGCGCGTTCATTCCGCAGTTCATGGACATGGAGAAGCCCCACTTGCCGCAGGTGGCGCTGCTCGGCATCACCTTCATGGTGATCGCGGCTTCGACTGACGCGATCTACGCGCTGCTCGCCGGCCGGGCGCGAAAGTTCTTCTCCAAGCAGCGGACGCGCCTGGTGTCGCGCGTCTCCGGCGGCTTCATGATCGGCGGCGGCATCTGGCTGGCGCTGACGCGGGCGCGGTGATCTCTCAAGGCGCGGTTGAACCCGGCTCGTTTGGGGAAGGGAACGCAGCTCGTCTGCGGCGAGGCTTGCGATACAAACTCAAACCAACCGCAGCATCACCTCGATCTCGCGAAGAATCCGCGCCAGCCGCTCCGCCCAGGCGTTTTCGCCGGCGAAATCGGAGATCAGATCCTGGCGGATTTCGATCCCCGTGTTCATCAAGCCGCGCGCCTCGCCGTGGACCGGGATGGTGTAGTCTGTCTCGTCGCTGACCGCATAGGGCTCGTTGTCGCCGACCACGAGATCGCCCTCGGCACGCAGCAGTTTCAACAGCAAGGGCGGCAGATGCGTGTCGCGGTGATAGAGCGTGCCGATGTGCCAGGGCCGCGCGATTCCCGCATAGACCGGTGTAAAGCTGTGCAGCGATACCAATACCGTCGGCCTGCCGGCATTGCCGCGCTGGTCGATGATATCGTCGATGCGCCGGTGATAGGGATCGAAGATCTGCGCCCGCCTTGTCGCGGCGGTCTCGCGCGAAAGGCCTTCGTTGCCGGGAATCGTGGTCGCCTCGCTGATGAGCGGGATCGAGCTTGCGGCATGTGGCGGGCGGTTGCAGTCGATGACGAGCCGCGAGTAGCGCTGCACGATCAGATGCGCGTCGAGATGTTTTGAAAGCGCTTCGGCGACGCCGGCGATCCCGATGTCCCAGGCGATATGGCGCTCAAGCTCGCTCTCGGGCAGGCCGAGATCGCCGAGCAGGCGCGGGATCAGCCGTCCGTAATGGTCGCAGGTCAAAAGAAACGGCGAGCGCCCCTCGACGTTGAACTCGTGGACTGGCGGAACATCTGCGGCGCTGAGGAGGAGGGCGGGACCACCGGTATCGTTCAAGGCACTTCCCTGGAGCGTTGGCTATCGATCAGGCGTGTCGGAATCAATGATTGCCTGACGATGCCGTCGCTCGTGATTCCCGACAAGTCCGTTATTGCGGCACGCACGTCCCCGCGATTGCATCGTTTCGCGCGCAATGACATAGAAAGTCCATGATTTCAGATCGACTGTTCGTCTATGGCACGCTGATGCGCGGCTTCGACCATCCGATGGCGCAGCTTTTGTCGCGCAGCGCGGATTTTCTGGGCACCGCCACTTGTTGCGGCCGGCTCTATCGTATCAAGCACTATCCGGGACTGGTGCTGTCGGACGATCCGGCCGACATCGTGTTCGGTGAGCTCTATCGCCTGCGCGAGCGCGACGCGCTGCTGGCCGAGTTCGATATGTATGAAGCCTGCGGCGAGGGCTTTCCGGAACCTACCGAATACATCCGCCGCATGCTGAAGGTGACACAAGCGGACGGCGCAGTGGGCGAGGCATGGACCTATGTCTACAACTGGCCTGTTGCCGGCCTGCCGCGGATCGTGTCGGGGAAATTTCTGGAGATGTGAGTCTCGTGTCCCGGACGCGGTGCAGCGCGGAGCGTTGCACCGCAGAGCCGGGACCCAGGCTTCCGTGATAGGGCGTCGTGGGCCCCCGGGTTAGCAGCGCAGCACTTCGTGCCGCGCAGCATCCGGGCGCGAGGCGTCGCGCGGGGCACGAAAATCGATCACCCCGCATCCAGCCGCTCGCGCTCCAATCTGATATCCATCTCGCGTTCGACATAGCGCCATTCCTCGGTGGCGCGGAGCGTGCGGACCAGCTCTTCGAACGCTTCAGCATGCTCGGGCGCGTATTCGAACCAGGTCAGGAAGTCGAAGGGCTCGCCGAGATCGCGGCTGTGATAGAGCTGGCGGGCGATCGCCGGCAGATATCTCAGGCTTGCTGCGATGTGGTGCGACCGGTCCTCGAAGATCTGCCGCCGCTCTTCCTGCGCCAATTCCCACCATGCCGCCGATTTCTTGATCGGGATCAGGGCGGCCAAGGTCGCCTCGGGGCGGCCGATCTCGGCCCGCACGGCGTCCAGCTGCGTCTTCTCGGCCCGCTCGGTATAGCGCAAATGGCTGGCGACGCCGGCGAGCCGCCATGCCGTCGGCGAGGGCAGGATCGGCAGCGTGATCGACAGCGTATGCACGACCGACAGCGCCGGCGTCGGCGACAGCGACGCGCCCTTTACCGGCGCAAACCGCGTCACCCGCCACGCCCCGCTCCTGCCACCCCGGAACACCGTGAACATGCGGGATATGGAAGCGCGGAACCGCAGGCGATTCAAGCTTCGGCTTCATTCCGGAGCGCGAAGCGAACTATGGGGCGCCCTTGCGGCCCTGAGAATCTCGAGATTCCGGGTTCGACGCTTTGCGTCGCCCCCGAATGACGGCTGGGCTGTGAATAGCGGCGAGAACCCCGGCGGGCTTCGCCTTTTCCTGCCTTGCCCCTATATCCCTAATCGGTTGGCACCGCCCCGCGACTCGGCAAAACTCCACTTATGCGCTTTACGCCCCAATTCCTCGAAGAGCTGCGCGCCCGGCTTCCGGTCTCGGAAGTCGTGGGCCGGCGCGTGAAGCTGAAGAAGGCGGGGAAGGAGTTCAAGGGGCTGTCGCCATTCCAGCAGGAGAAGACGCCGTCCTTCTTCGTCAACGATCAGAAGCAGGGGTGGTTCGACTTCTCGTCGGGCATGAACGGAAACATCTTCGATTTCGTGATGAAGACGGAAGGTGTCTCGTTTCCGGAAGCGGTCGAGCGGCTGGCCGCCATGGCCGGCCTGCCGCTGCCAGCGGCGACCCCCGACGCCGCGCGACACGAGCAACGGCGCAGGACGCTGTATGACGTGATGGAGCTCGCGGCAAAATTCTTTGCCGACACGCTCGCTTCCCGCAACGGCGCCAAGGCGCGCGGCTATCTCGGCGACCGCGGCATTTCGCCGGCGACGCAGCTCCAGTTTCGCTTGGGCTATGCGCTTCCCGATCGATTCGCGCTGAAGGAGCATCTCGGTGCGCAGGGCATCTCCACGGACGACATGGTGGAAGCCGGGCTGCTCGTCGGCGGCGACGATATTCCCGTTCCTTACGATCGCTTCCGCGATCGCGTGATGTTTCCGATCACGGACGCCAGGGGCCGCGTCATCGCCTTCGGCGGCCGCGCGCTGGAGAAGGACGTTCCGGCAAAGTACCTGAATTCGCCGGAAACGCCGCTGTTTCACAAGGGCGACAATCTCTACAATTTCGCCGCCGCGCGGCAGGCGACGCATGACGGCGCAGCCCTGATCGTGGTGGAAGGCTATGTCGACGTCATCGCCATGGTCACCGCAGGCTTTGGCGGCGCCGTCGCTCCGCTCGGCACCGCGCTCACCGAGAACCAGCTCGCATTGTTGTGGAAGATGGCGGACGAGCCGATCCTCTGCTTCGACGGTGACCGCGCCGGCCAGAAGGCCGCCTACCGCGCCGCCGACCTGGCGCTGCCCAATCTTGCACCGGGCAAGAGCCTGCGCTTTGCGCTGCTGCCCGAAGGGCAGGACCCCGACGATCTCGCGCGCTCCGGCGGCCGCATGGCGATCGAGGAGGTAATCGGAGCCGCGCGCGGGCTCGCCGACATGATCTGGTCGCGCGAGATCGAGGGCGGCACGTTTGCAACGCCGGAGCGGCGCGCGGCGCTAGAAGCGCGCATCAACGAACTCAGTAACGGCATCCGCGACGAGGTCGTGCGCCGCTACTATCGCCAGGATCTCGCCGAGCGTCTGCAGCGTACGTTCGCGCCCGATGCCGCGCGCGGCGGCTATGGCCGGGGCGGCTTTCCGGGGCGGCGCGGCGAATCACCCCGCGGCTTTGCCCCGCGCGGGGCGGCTCCGGCCGGCCGATTCGCTCCCCGCGGCGGCCGCCCGGCGGGGGCGGCATCGGGAATTTCCCCAGGCCCCTACCAGGCGGCAAGCCCGCAATTGGCGGCGAGCCCAATCATGCGCGGGCAGCGCAGCGCCATGTCGCGCCGCGAGGCGCTGATCCTGCAATCCCTCATTAACCATCCCTGGCTGCTGCACGATCATTTGGAGGAGGTGGCCGCGCTCGAACTGGCGCATCCGGAGGCCAACAAGCTGCGCGCCGGTATTATCGCCGCGTTTGCCAACGACCATCACCATTCTCCCGATGTCGAGGAACAGGCCGAAAAAATGCGCGCCGATCTCGAAGCTCGCGGATTAAGTGAGGTTCTTCAACGGGTTGAGCGGGCGATCACGACGGCGGCGGTGTGGGGCGCAAGGCCCGGCGCAGCCCGCGAGGACGTTTTGGCCACCTGGCAGCAACTCGTTGTCTTGCATCAGAAAACACACGCCCTACTTAGGGAGAGGAAAGATGCCGAGTTGGCGTTGGGCGAGGAGCCCAGTGAAGCCAATCTGGCCTGGCTGAAGGACGTCGGCGCCCGGCTGGAGTCGCTCGACGGCACGGAGGCTCTGATCGAGGGTTTTGGCGAGCTTTCGGGCCGGTTCCGCAAGAGCGTCTGACGCAACAAAAATGATGCGGACGGCGGCGGCCGTGCCCGCAAAAAGACTCGCCAAATCCATGGTTTGGCGGCAAAAACAGGGTTAAGCAAAGCTTAATAGTCCGAAGGTACTAAGACCAGCAAGCGCTTGAGGGCTATTGGCATAACACCGACGATGGCGGGTAAAGGGGTGGCGATGGTCTGCGCCGCCCTTTGCGCGTCGTAAGCATGCGAATACTCAAGGGGCAGGCGTGATCCGGAAAAGTGGTACCGGTTTTCCGATCAGGATCACGCGCAAGGCAAGGATCTAGCGGGTTGGCTTTTCAAACAAAAGACATCCTGCTGTCGACTTCAGTAATTCAGAGGCGGATGACGTTCGGCGTCAATCCGCATGAGCGCGTTTCGGGAGCTTGATGAATGGCCACCAAGGCAAAGACGCTGCAGGTTAAGGATAAGGAAAAAGACGACAAGGCAGCGGACGCCCCGGAGAAGGATTCTGCCGACGCGCCGTCGCCGTTGCTCGATCTGTCGGACGCCGCGGTCAAGAAGATGATCAAGCAGGCCAAGAAGCGCGGCTTCGTGACCTTCGATCAGCTCAACGAAGTCCTGCCCTCCGACACCACCTCGCCCGAGCAGATCGAGGACATCATGTCGATGCTCTCGGACATGGGCATCAACGTCTCCGAGGCCGATGAGGCCGACGAGGAGGAGAAGGAAGAGGCCGACGACGACACCGACAACGAGCTTGTCGAGGTCACGGCCAAGGCCGTCACCGAGGTCAAGAAGTCCGAACCCGGCGAGCGCACCGACGATCCCGTCCGCATGTATCTGCGCGAGATGGGCACGGTGGAGTTGCTGTCGCGCGAAGGCGAAATCGCGATCGCCAAGCGCATCGAGGCCGGCCGCGAGGCGATGATCGCGGGGCTGTGCGAAAGCCCGCTGACCTTCCAGGCCATCATCATCTGGCGCGACGAGCTCAACGAAGGAAAGATCTTCCTTCGCGACATCATCGATCTCGAAGCGACCTATGCCGGTCCCGACGCCAAGAACAATCTGAACCCGGCGATGATCGCAGCGCCCGCCGAAGGCCAGGCTGCCAACGGCGAAGCCGCGCCTGCCCATGTCGCGCCGCCCGCGGCTCCGCCGTCGCCGACCCCGTTCCGCGCGCCGGGCGCGGGCGAAGCCGATGCCGACGAGAAGGATCCGGCGGAAGCCGCCGCCGAAGGCGACATGGAAGAGGACGAGTTCGAGAACCAGATGTCGCTCGCCGCCATCGAGGCCGAGCTGAAGCCGAAGGTGGTCGAAACTTTTGACAAGATCGCTTCCGAGTACAAGAAGCTGCGCCGTCTGCAGGAACAGGACATCGCCAACCAACTGCAGAGCGAGTCGCTCTCGCCCTCGCAGGAGCGCAAGTACAAGAAGCTGAAGGACGAGATCATCGTCGAGGTGAAGTCGCTGCGCCTGAACCAGGCCCGCATCGATTCTCTCGTCGAGCAGCTCTACGACATCAACAAGAAGCTGGTCTCGTTCGAGGGCCGCCTGTTGCGCCTCGGCGACAGCCACGGCGTCGCGCGCGAGGACTTTCTGCGCAACTACCAGGGCTCGGAGCTCGATCCGCGCTGGCTCAACCGTGTCTCGAAGCTTTCGGCAAAAGGCTGGAAGAATTTCGTCCATCACGAGAAGGATCGCATCAAGGAGCTGCGCGGCGAGATCCAGCAGCTCGCGGCGCTAACCGGGCTCGAGATCGGCGAATTCCGCAAGATCGTGCACGGTGTGCAGAAGGGCGAGCGCGAGGCGCGCCAGGCCAAGAAGGAAATGGTCGAGGCCAATTTGCGCCTGGTGATCTCGATCGCCAAGAAGTACACCAACCGCGGCCTGCAGTTTCTCGACCTGATCCAGGAAGGCAACATCGGATTGATGAAGGCAGTCGACAAGTTCGAGTATCGCCGCGGCTACAAGTTCTCGACCTACGCCACGTGGTGGATCCGGCAGGCGATCACGCGAAGCATTGCGGACCAGGCCCGCACCATCCGCATCCCCGTGCACATGATCGAGACGATCAACAAGATCGTGCGCACCTCGCGCCAGATGCTCAACGAAATTGGCCGTGAGCCGACCCCGGAAGAACTCGCCGAAAAGCTCGGCATGCCCCTGGAGAAGGTCCGCAAGGTCCTGAAGATCGCGAAAGAGCCGCTCTCGCTGGAGACGCCGGTCGGTGACGAAGAGGATTCGCACCTCGGCGATTTCATCGAGGACAAGAACGCGATCCTGCCGATCGACGCGGCGATCCAGTCCAACCTGCGCGAAACCACCACGCGCGTGCTGGCCTCGCTCACACCGCGCGAAGAACGCGTGCTCCGCATGCGCTTCGGAATCGGCATGAACACCGACCACACGCTGGAAGAAGTCGGCCAGCAGTTCTCGGTCACCCGCGAACGCATCCGCCAGATCGAGGCAAAGGCGCTGCGCAAGTTGAAGCACCCGTCAAGAAGCCGCAAGCTGCGGAGCTTTTTGGATAACTAAGATCGTCATGCCCGGGCTTGACCCGGGGCATGCATCGAAAAGAAAGCGGCGGGCCAACAGCTCGCCGTTTTGTTTCTGGTCCGACGCTTGCTCCGTCATTGCGAGGAGCGTTAGCGACGAAGCCATCCATGCCTCCGCTTGCGGCGCGATGGATTGCTTCGCTGCGCTCGCAATGACGTGGGTGGAGTTGCCTGATCGAACCTACTTCTTCTTCGCCCCAACCCGGCTGATGCTCTTGATCTTGAGCTGCGGGCGCCCGGATTTCTCGGCGATCTCGCGGTCCTGCTCGCGGATGTAATCGCGCGCCGGCTCGTCGCCGTCGAGCCCGCCGAGCAGCTCGGCCGGCACGCGCCGGTTGGAGCGCTGCGAGTCGTCCTCATAGACGACATTGAAAAAGGCGAACTCGCCCTTGGGATTGGTTCCGGGTTTCTTGGCCATGGGCGGCTTGTCCTCGATCAACGCGCCGCTGTCAAAGAAAAACGGCGGCCCTCCGGCGATGGTGGACCGGCGTGCGACCGGCGCCCGAGAAATTCAATTGCAGGCCGCGTTTCCCGCATCCGCGACCGTGAGAAAGGCAATCGTGCTAGGTGCGATCTCGACCAAACCCGGTGGCGATGTCACTGCAGAGAGCCGCGGCAGATCGTCATTAGGCCCAAGGGCCAACGCCGTGCCATTCAGCTTCACCTCGGTGCCCTGAAGATCGTCCGCTGACAGCGTGTAACGCTCGCTCGCCGCCGGCAGTCGCAGGCTTGCGGCGGCCGTCCGGTTCGTATTGATGGCAAGCAGCGTGACAGCCCCAGGCACGCCGCGCCGGCAATGCGCATAGAGATGCATCCCCTTGTGCACGCCGGCGTCGAGAACGGTTTCGCCCATCAGCCTGCGCCACAGCAGCGCCGCCCAATAGCTTGGCCGCGGCCGCAACGTGTTCTCGTCAAGCAGGCCGTAATCGCTTGCCGCCAGCGTGTTGTGCGCAACGATCTGGACGCCGGCCCTGGCCAGCCGGCCAAGCTGATCGAGATACCGGAACGTATCGAGGAACGTGGAGGCCCAGGGATTGCCGCCGCACGCCGTCTCGCCGGTTTCTGTCAGCCATATCGGCTTGCCCGGCGCAAACTCGTCCCGCAGCGACTTGTAGAACGCGAACGTCTGCTCGGTGCTCGAAAGCCAGCTTTCCGAAAGCGCAGCCTCAGGCGTGGTCTGGCCCGGAATGCCGGAGCACCGCTGCGAGAGCGCGCCGTAGTGATGATAGGAGAACGCATCGATGGCGGCTCCGGATGCGGCAAGCAAGTCCCGCGCGCTGATGAAATCGGTGCTGGACGGCGATGCTGCTGTCTCACTGATCGAACCGGGGCCGAGAACGATCACATCCGGTTCGCTTCCCCGGATGAACGCAACAAAGGCCTTAAAGTCCCGCCCGTAGGCTGCCGCGTCGTAGCCCTTTGGCGCACCGCCCATGGCGGGAAGCGTCGGCTCGTTCATGAACTCGACGGCGGCAATTCGACCGCCGGCGGATCTGGTGTAGGCAAACAAGCGGCGCGCCTGATCGCTCTGCCACCGGCCTGCCACGTCGCGAACACCGGGCCCGACCGCCATCGAGGTCACGATCTCTGCGCCGGCCGCGCGGGCAAAGTCGATGACGCCCTTCCAGCGCGCCCGGCTCAGCACCGCGCGAAAACCGTCGGGCGGCGTGGCGGGCACCTCGCCGCTGTCGGCAAAGTACGTGGTATTGGCCCACGCGCCGCTGACGCGCACATAGGCTGGACCGAGAGCGGCAGCCAAGGTCCGCAGGCGAGGGTTCGACAGGTCGATCGGCGGCCGATACGCGTAGAGATCGGAATTCGAGTCCGCCGGGACATTGCCGGCGTTATCGCCGCCGCGATCCGGCGGCGCTGACGCACTCGTCCTGTAGGGCTTCCAGAATCGTCCGCCGGTGATCTCGACCATTTCAACGTTATACGATTGGAAACGCGCGTCGATGGTGCCGATACCGGGCAGTTGTGAAGGGTCGATGGAAAGCGCCGGTGCCTGCGCGACTGCCTGCTGGCTTCCCGCCAGCGCAGCGATGGCAATTCCAATCCCGACTTTGAAGCCGCCGAACTTGGCCATAGCCATTGTCCTTGGAGCCGCCAGGCGATCGAAGCGCGCGACGAACCACCACGCTGTTGGTTCGCCGCCATAGTTCAGGCGCGGCCGGCAGCCGGCAGTTCAAATTAGCCGCAATCATGGCTGATTTCGAGATGTCAATGGATTTGGCAACCCTCGAAGGGCCGCGAAGGACATGCTACAAACCGGAGCTTATTTGTAGCGCTCTGTCAGGAACGGTTTGTCTATGCTCCGCATCGCTTTTGTTTTCAGCGTCTCGCTGGCAATCCTTGCATCTTTCAGCACACACAGCACCGCCGCCCAATGCGGCACTTCCGCCGCCGGTTACGAATCCTGGAAGCAGCGATTCGCCGGCGAAGCCCGGGCAAAAGGCATCAGCGCTTCCACCATCCAGGCCCTGATGGCGACGAATTATGCGCAGGCCACCATCAATGCGGATCGCGGCCAGCGCAGCTTCAATCTATCGCTCGATGCGTTTCTGGCGAAACGCGGCGCGACGACCATCGTCGCGAAGGGGCGGCAGTTGAAGCGGTCGCAGGCCGCGCTGTTCGCCTCCATCGAGCAGCGCTACGGCGTGCCGCCGGGACCGTTGATCGCGATCTGGGGGATGGAGACCGGGTTCGGCAGCCAGCGCGGCAATCAGAACATGCTCGCTTCCATCGCGACGCTCGCCTATGACTGCCGGCGCTCGGAATATTTTACGGAGCACCTCTACGCGGCGCTGCAATTGATCGATCGCGGCGCGCTCTCGCCATCGCAGCGCGGCTCCATGCATGGCGAGGTCGGCCAGACGCAGTTCATGCCAAAAGCCATTCTGGCCTACGGCACCGGCAATCTCGAAAACGCGGCGAACGCGCTGATGTCGACCGCCAACTTCTTGAAGGCGCATGGCTGGCGCGCCGGCGCCGGCTACCAGCCGGGCGAGCCGAATTTTGCGGCCATCCAGGCCTGGAATGCCGCGAGCGTCTACCAGAAGGCGATCGCATTGATGGGCCGCCAGATCGACGGCGGGGAGTAGGGGCTTTTCGGCGTCGGCCCAACTCGCTCCGTCGTCATGCACCGGGCTTGACCCGGGCATCCATCCTCTTCGCAAGATTTCATTCGAAGAAGATGGATTGCCGGGTCAAGCCCGGCAATGACAGGTAAAGACGCCTCCCAGCACCTGCCGCGCGGCATCTTCCCGTGGCATAACGGACGCCGAGATGAACAAGGGATTCGCATGCGCATTTTTCGTTGGGCCATTTGTCTCGGCGCCGTCATCTGCTCCTCGCCCACTTACGCCGCCCGCTGTGGCGGCGATTTCAACACCTTCATCGCGGCGATGTCGCAGGAGGCGGCGGCTGCCGGCGTTTCGCAGGCCGTGATCGCGCAGGCGTTTGCCGGCATCACGCAGGATCCGGCGGTGCTCGCCTTCGACCGCCGCCAGCGCGGCACCTTCAACAAGACCTTCGAGCAATACGTCTCGACCCGCGTCGGCCCCGGGCGGATCAACATCGGCCGCCAGATGCTGCTGCGGCACGGCTCCCTCTTGGCGCGTATCGAGCAGAAGTTTGGCGTGCCGCCGGAGATCGTGGTCGCGATCTGGGGGCTGGAGAGCGATTTCGGCAAGGGCGATGTCGGCAAGCTGCCGGTGATTCGCACGCTCGCTACCATGGCCCATGATTGCCGCCGCACCGAGCTGTTTCAGGGCGAGTTGCTCGCGGCCTTGAAGATCGTGCAGCGCGGCGATCTTCCCTTGCGCGATCTGATCGGCGCCTTCGCCGGCGAAATCGGCCAGACGCAGTTTCTGCCGTCGTCCTACATCAAATACGGCGTCGATTTCGACGGCAACGGCCATGTCGACCTCCGCCACAGCGTCCCCGACGTGCTCGC
The DNA here is from genome assembly GCF_013114835.1 of Bradyrhizobium archetypum. Taxonomy (GTDB): domain Bacteria; phylum Pseudomonadota; class Alphaproteobacteria; order Rhizobiales; family Xanthobacteraceae; genus Bradyrhizobium; species Bradyrhizobium archetypum. The sequence continues at coordinate 793,665 of NZ_JAAVLW010000003.1, forward strand.
CTCCACGGCGAACCTGCTGCACATGTCAGGCTTCAAGGCCGGCGCGCCCTATGGCGAGGGCAGTGCGAATTTCGAAGCGATGCGCGAGTGGAACAGGGCGACGATCTACCGCAAGACGATCGGCTATTTCGCGGACCGGCTGGTGGGGCGGTGATGTAGCAAGCAGTCCGCGACGCACGCCAGGTCGCGAAGTCATAGTCAGTTGTCGTCACCGCGAAGGCGGGTGATCCAGTATTCCAGACAAGTTAGCGATGGAGCCGATAAGCCGCAGCGTACTGGATTCCCGCATGCGCGGGGACGAGTTGCTTTGTGGCGGCCATCTCCACATCTTGCAAGCGCAGCGACTAACTCACTTCTTCTGCGCATCCCTCTTCCCAATCCGCTTCGCCAGCACCTTCCAATATGTCGCCGGGCGAAACCGCTGCAGCAGATCCATGAACCTGGCGTCGTTGCCGATCAGAATGCGCGGCTCGTCGTTCTCGATGCCGCGAATGATGCGCTGGGCGGCGGCCGGCGGGGTGGTCTTGGCGACTGCGTCGAAACGGTCGATCGATTCGGCGTGGCGCGCATTATCGGTGATACCGCTGCCGGTGCGGGAGTTGCGCACGATGTTGGTGAGCACTCCGCCAGGATGCACCACCGAGAGCTTCACCTTGCTGTTCGTCATCGCAAGCTCATGCCGCAGGCTTTCCGAAAAGCCGCGGACCGCGAATTTCGCCGCGCAATAGGCGGTCTGGCCGGGCGGGGCCACGATGCCGAAGATTGAGGAGAGATTGACGATGTGCGCTTCATGCCTCGTCGAAAGATGCGGCAGGAAGGCACGCGTGCCGTGCACCACGCCCCAGAAATTGATGTTGAACAGCCATTCCATCTGCGTCTGGTCGACCTCGCTGAAGGCGCCAAGCAGCGCGACGCCGGCATTGTTGATGACGATGTTCAGCCCCGGATGCGCGGCGATGGCGGCTTGCGCGAATGCCTGGATCTCTGCGGGAACGCCGACATCAACACGGTGCATCGAGACCTTGCGCGTGCCCACCTTTGCGACCTCGGCGGCGAGCTGTTGCAGCCCGGCCTCGTCGCGGTCGCCCAGCGCCAGGTCGCAGCCGCGCGCGGCCATTTCCAGCGCCAGCGCGCGGCCGATGCCGCTGGCGGCGCCGGTTACCGCGGCCGCGCTTCCAGATATCGCTGTCATGTCGGGAGCTCCTTGCGAAAAAGAAAACAGCAGGTTCCGTCAACTTTTCGCAAATTGGAACCGAACCATAAAGCGGTTTCCGCGCTTAGTGTCGATTACCGGACAAAAGGTGGCACCACCAACTGACGCGGATTCTGGAGGAGGCTCGTATGGGACAATCAAAACCATCTCGCGCAACGGCGCTGGTTGTCGAAGACGATCCGATGCAACGGGACATGATCTGTCTGCTCCTGGAGGAAAGCGAGGTCGATGTCATCGAATGCGAGAGCGCGGAGGCCGCCGAACTGGTGCTGGAGCGCGCCCCCGACAATCTGGTCCTGATGATGACCGACGTGCAACTCGCCGGCAACATGGACGGCGTCGAACTCGCGCATATCGCCAGGAAGTACAATCCCGAGATCGGCGTAATCGTCACCTCGGGCAAGCCGCTGCATCAGGAATTGCCCGACGGCGTTCAGTTCTGGGCCAAGCCCTGGGCACCGCTCGACGTGATCCGCGAGGCGGAGCGGATGGTCTATCAACGGCAGCATGGCGACGAGCCGCGCGCGCGTTGATGAAGGTGAGCTTCCGCGCCGCACGCCGCCGTGCTAATGGCAGCGCATGACGCTGTCGTTTCTGCTGACCTCGCTGATCGTGGTCGCTTCCCCCGGCACCGGCGTGCTCTACACGCTGGCGGTGGCGCTGACATTGGGCGCACGGCCGAGCGTCGCCGCGGCCTTCGGCTGCACGCTCGGCATCGTGCCGCATATGCTAGCTGCTATGCTCGGGCTAGCGGCGGTGCTGCATACCAGCGCGCTGGCCTTTGCAGCGCTGAAATGGTGCGGCGTCGTGTATCTGCTCTACATGGCCTGGCAGGCGCTGCGCGAGACTGGTGCACTCGCAATCGATACGCGCCCGGCGGCAGCCACCCGCTCGAGCCGCCGCGTGATCGTGACCGCCATCCTGATCAATATCCTCAATCCGAAACTGTCGATCTTCTTCCTCGCCTTCCTGCCGCAGTTCGTCGCCGTCGACGAGCCGCATCCGCTGGCACGGATGCTGGAATTGAGCGCAGCCTTCATGGCGATGACGTTTGCGGTGTTCGCAATCTACGGCCTGTTCGCAGCTTCCTTGCGCGACCACGTCATCACCCGGCCGAAGGCGATGGCCTGGCTGCGCCGCAGCTTTGCCGCGGGATTTGCTGCGCTCGGCGCCAAGCTCGCGCTCGCGGAGCGCTAGATTTTTCGCCACTGCCTTCATTGCGCGGAGCATGCAATCTGTATTGTTCGTAGTTCGTAGCCCGACGCCAAAAATAAAAAGGCGGACCTTTGGCCCGCCATTCTCCAAAAAACTTTCCCGGAGGTGGGAGCCCGGGCGAAGCTGAGCACTCCACCCGGGCTAAAATTCACTTCTTCTTCGCCTTCTTGGCCTTCTTGGCCTTCGCCTTTTTCGCCTTCTTCGCTTTCTTAGCCATAGTATCCTCTCAAGGTTTTCATGGATTGAAACGCGACACCGAGGCATGCTTGGCGGAGGGCCAGCCTCGCAACATCCTCGCTCATGATCCCAGCAGATTCGCAGGCCGCTGCCGCGTGCCGTCATGGCGTTGTCATCACGTTATCCACAGTTGTTATGCATTTTGACGCGACTTTGTGCCGAAACGAGCATCACCAGCGCCGTTCGCATGCGCGCGCCTCATGCTTAACGATGCCCCAACGTCAGCGATCTTCATCAATTCAAAACCACGGTTTGGATTGGGCGGCGGCAGTCAGGGTCCATTAAGCGCCGCGGATGCACCTTGTCCCGTAAGACGACGGAGATCGTCGTGGGGAAACCTCGAGGCGCGGCAGCCTCGCGCGTTAGACAAGAGGGGAGACGGGACCTGCGCGTCCCGGATTCGTAATGCTGAGCGTTCCGACGCTGTGGACGGTGTTCGTCATCAACTTTCTGGCGCTGGGCCTGATCTGGGCTTACGTCATGCGCTGCTATCCCTCGTTCGAGGCCGCGCGATTCTGGACTGCTTCCGCATTCGTCGCGGCGGCCGGCGCGGCGCTGGCGATGCTGCGCGTGGTGCTGCCCGACACGCTGGTGCCGCTGCTGTTCGCCGGCACCGCGCTGATCCTGGCGATCTGCCTCGCCACGATGGGGGTCCGCAAGTTCTTCGACCGGCCGGTATTGTGGCTTGGTACCGCGTTGACCACGGCGCTTGGCTTTGTCGGTCTCTCCTTCTTCATCTTCGTCCATGCCAGCGTGCCCGCGCGCGTGACCATTTTCACGATCGCGCAGATGCTGCCGATGGCGCTGAGCCTGAAACTGTTGCTGAGCCCGCATGACGGCCGGGTCAATCCGGGCGCGCGGCTGGCCGGCATCGTCACCATCATCCTGATGGCGATCCTCGCCGTCCGGCTGTTCGGCGCCGTCACCGGCATGGGCGGCGGCTTCTCCTACCTGCATTTCACCCCGGTGCAGTCGGTCGTCATCCTGGTGCTGGTGTTCCTGTCGATGGCGCTCAATTTCGGCTTCCTGCTGATGGCCATGGACCGCCTGCGCAACGAGGTCGCGGACCTCGCGCTGCTCGACGATCTCACCGGCGTCGGCAACCGCCGCTATCTGGTGCAGCGGCTCGCGGAAGAATGCGCGCGCGCCGAACGCAGCGGTCAGCCGTTTGCGCTGCTGGTGATCGATCTCGACGGCTTCAAGGCCATCAACGACACCCACGGCCATGCCGCCGGCGATGCCTGCCTGCAGCATTTCACGCTGATGGCGCAGACCCGTTTGCGGCCTGGAGACATGCTGGCGCGCAGCGGCGGCGACGAATTCTGCATCGTGCTGCCGTCCTCGACGTTGCGCGAAGGCGTCATGATCGCGCGCCGCGTGCTGGAGGTCTGCCGCGCGGATGCCGAGCACTGCACCGGCAACGACATTCCGATCGCGGTTTCGATCGGCGTCGCGCAATGGACAAGCGAGATGGGGCTTTATCCCGACCGCCTGATTGCGGCCGCCGATCACGCGCTCTACGACGCCAAGAAGGCCGGCCGGAACGGGTTTGCGACCTACGCCCCGGCGCCGCCGCTCGTGCCCGAACTGCCAAGCGCGCCAATGTCCGACATGGTTCTGCGCGAGAGGGCCTGAGACATGCTATTGAGGTCCGTCACTGGACCTCGCGCATGAATCTTCGCCTCGCAGCGGCCGCACTATTCGTCCTCATGCTTCCCGCGTGCGCCTCGGCGCAATCGCTCGATCTCGCCGCGATCGCGCGGGCGTCCGGCACGCCTGACATTCCCGGCCTGAAGATGGTCTGGCTCGCGCCGTGGGGAGAACTCGCGAAGGCCCATCCGTGGCGCAACATCATCGTGCACCAGACCGAAGGGCCGGCGGGCTCCGCGCGCGGCGGCGCGCTGGCGCAGTCGAAGAACCCGACCCGGCGCGGCGTCATGGTCTGGGTCGAGACCGATGGCACGGTGTACTGGGCGGTCGGCGACCATCTCGTTCCGACCCATGGCGACGGCGCCAACCGCAACGACAATAAGTACATCGACAACGGACCGACCTATCGCCAGGTGGTCGGTAACAATTCGGTCGGCGTCGAATTCGCCGGCAATTTTCCTGATGTGACGCGGGGCCCGACGGATGCGCAAATCGCGGCGTGGCGAATCCTGGTGAAGGTGCTGCGCGCGCGTTACGGCATTCCGCTCGATCGCGTCTATGCGCACAACTGGATCGACTTCAAGGACGCCCGCTACTGCGAAGGCTGCGCGTTGGCCAAGTTGGCGCGGGAGTGGGGCGAGTAGGGAAGGGCGTGTTGCTTAGACGCTCAGCCTTGCACTCGGTCGTCGTCGCCCGGCTTGACCGGGCGATCCAGTATTCCAGAGACCGAGTGTGGTGTCGAACGACCGCCGCGGCGTACTGGGTCCGCCGCTTTCGCGGAGGACGACAGCCGAGATGGTGGAGAAAGAGTAAAAAAAACAAAAAGCCGGCGTTGCTGCCGGCTTTCATTGCTTGATACCTCCGCCGCAATCAGTGCGCGGCTTCGAGTTCGGCTTCCTGGCGGGCAATCGTGCCCTTGACGGCCGATTGCACCTTTTCGAAAGCGCGGACCTCGATCTGCCGCACGCGTTCGCGCGACACGCCGAATTCGGCGGCGAGATCTTCCAACGTCATCGGCTCTTCCGCCAGACGCCGCGCCTCGAAAATGCGGCGTTCGCGCGGATTGAGCACGCCGATGGCGCCATTGAGCGCCTCGCGGCGATGATCGAATTCCTCGCTCTCGGCCATCACGGCCTCAGCATTGGGCGAGGTATCGACCAGCCAGTCCTGCCATTCGCCGGCTTCACCGTCGTCGCGGATCGGCGCGTTGAGCGACGCGTCGCCACCGAGGCGGCGATTCATGTCGACGACGTCCTGATCCGTCACGCCGAGGCGCTTGGCAATCAGCTTCACCTGATCGGGGTGCAGATCACCCTCGTCCAGCGCGGAGATCTTGCTCTTCGCCTTGCGCAGGTTGAAGAACAGCTTCTTCTGGTTCGCCGTGGTTCCCATTTTCACGAGCGACCAGGAACGCAGGATGTACTCTTGTATCGACGCCTTGATCCACCACATTGCGTAGGTAGCGAGACGAAAGCCCTTCTCGGGCTCGAACCGCTTGACCGCCTGCATCAGGCCGACATTGCCCTCCGAGACGACCTCGGAGATCGGCAAGCCGTAGCCGCGATAGCCCATGGCGATCTTGGCCACGAGCCTGAGATGGCTGGTGACAAGGTGATGTGCCGCGTCGCGATCGTCATGCTCGCGCCAGCGTTTGGCGAGCATGTATTCCTGCTGGGGTTCCAGCATCGGAAATTTGCGGATCTCGGCGAGGTATCTAGAAAGACCCGATTCTCCATTGAGAACCGGTAAGGTAGCTGTACGGGCCATTCGAGCGCCCTCCAGTGGTTCAGGCCCCCGACAGCGGCGGGCCCGGCAGGTGATCGCTGTGTTAAAGCCAATCAGGCTGCGATGTTCCGCGTTGGATATTCAACGCAGGTGCAACATAGCAAAAAACGAACAAATAGGGAAGGAATGCTGACGTCACGTCCCCGTGTGGCAGCTATAAGCTATTGGTATAGCTTACCTTTTCTAAAGGGCCTGCGTCATAGGGCCGCTTGCAGGGCGCTTTGCAGCCGAACCAAATCGGCCGGCAAGGGCGCCTCCCAATGCAAAAGTTCCCCGGTTCGGGGGTGTTCGAGGGCCAACAGGAAGGCGTGCAAGGCCTGGCGGCCCAGATCGGCCAAGGCCGCCTGGCCCTCGGGGCCGAGGTGGCGGGCCTTGGTCTTGAAGTGCGGGCCATAGACGGCATCACCCATCAAGGGATGGCCGATATGGGCGAGGTGCACCCGGATCTGGTGGGTTCGCCCGGTCTCAAGCTGGCAGGCGAGCAGCGAGGCGACCGGTTTGCCGTCGCGCCCGTGATACGCCGCCTGCACTTCCCAATGGGTTATCGCCTCGCGGCCGCTCTGGCGCACCGCCATTTTTTCGCGGGCATACGGATGCCGGTCGATCGCCGCATCGACCGTGCCGCGCTGGCGGCTGGGCACGCCCCAGATGAAGGCCATGTAGCCGCGTTGCATTGGACCGGTGCGGCCGTGATCGGCGAATTGCGCGGTCAGCGATTGATGCGCCTGGTCGTTCTTGGCGACTACCATCAGCCCGGTCGTGTCCTTGTCGAGCCGGTGGACGATGCCCGGCCGGCGGACGCCGCCGATGCCGGAAAGGCTCGCTCCGCAATGGGCGATCAGCGCGTTCACCAGCGTGCCGCTCTCATGGCCGGCGGCCGGATGCACGACCAGCCCCTTCGGCTTGTCGATGACGATGATGTCGTCGTCCTCATAGACGATATCGAGTGCGATAGCTTCACCCTGCGGCTCCGCCGGCGCGGCCTCGGGGACGTCGATTGTGATCGTATCGCCGGCCGCGACATGATAAGCGGGGTCGCGGATGGGTGTGCCCCTGGTGGTGACGGAACCGGCCAGGATCAGCGCCTTCAGCCGCGAGCGCGACAGTTCCGGGCGAAGCACCGCGAGCACGCGATCGAGGCGGGACGATCCCTCGTTGCCGCCGACGGTAACCTCCAGCCTTTGGCCGCCGTTCGATAATCCCTGTTCCAAGCTAGAGCCTTGCATGACCGATACCGTTGCGCCCGAACCGACCCCCGAGCAGGCCGCGCTGATCGCGCGGGTGCGGCGGATGATGCTGATCGCGGGCCTGACCTCGGCCCTGGCAGTGGCCGTGGTCCTGATCGCCGTCGGGTACCGTCTTTACCGCGGCGAGGGAAGCCCCACGCCTGGCACGACGGACATCGCGGAAACCCTGCCCAAGGGCGCCCGCATCGTTTCGACCGCGGTCGCCGGCGAGCGGCTGGTGCTGACGCTGGATATCGGCGGGGCCACCGAAATCCGCACCTTCGAAGCCAAGACGCTGAAACCCGCCGGAAAGCTCAGATTCGTCAACGAGCCGTGAAGCCGCGCGATCGGCCCGAATTCCCCCCGGCATCCGGCCCGGGGATGCAAGGCAACAGGTTTATCCAACCGGGCGAGAACCTTCAGACTTGCCTTGCCCCCCGCACATTTCGCGGCTATTCCCTGAAGCCATACGCTCCCTTCGTCTAGCGGTTAGGACGCGGCCCTCTCAAGGCTGAAACAGGGGTTCGATTCCCCTAGGGAGCGCCAACCGGCACCGCAGTCGCAGCCAAGCTCGCTGTCCGATGGCTTGTCAGGATGGTTCTCGCAAACCCACCCGATGGCATGATAAATTGTGCAATTAGGGTTTGTCACCACGCGACGGCCTAGCAGCGTTTGCCTGCGCCTCGATTTCTGATTGACGGAGCAGTTCGATCTGCTCTCGGAAGTTCACCGGCAACTCTCGATCTTCTTTTAATGACGCGCGTAGTCGTTCACCGATCTTTTTGACGATCGCGAGACTATGGGTGGAGTCGATGTCAACACGCTTTCGCATGACATCTCTCCCAGAAAAACCGACACCAATGTCGGTGTGCCGACTAAGATGCCGGCGGAGGATTTTGTTCCTCGTTTTCTGAATATTTGTTCAGATTGCTGGTGGAGCGCCGATCGCATGCTGAGGCTGGAATCTTTGGCGCGATCGAACTCTTTGGAGTAGTCGGGTGTCTCGCCGCCGAGGCAACCACTGACCTGAATCTCCTGAAAGTTTCATAAGCAAATTTTTTGTAACCGACCTTTTTCCCGAAGCCGTCGGCAAGGATGATCGAGGAACGTGAACGCCATCGGATCGTTGAGCATTTTGCCTAGTCGTCTAGAACCGCGGCAATGCGGGCAGCTGGTGCTTGAGTTAGGATCTCGACCATGTGCTCAGGTCGGCGACTCGCTGCCATTGTTCTTCTCAGCTTTATGCCCTTAGCGGAGGCTACTGCGGCCAGCTTGGAATGGCGACGGTACGCAAACCCCGCCACCGGGCTGAGCGTAGATGTTCCAGTATCGATTTTCGAGGAGGACAGGGGCGCAACAGAGGGGACACTTGACCGCCATCTTTTTACGAAGGATTACCGGGCCAACCTCACGATCAAGTCATTTCCTAATCCCGATAACGTTTCCCCTGCCGTTTTTCTGGAAAAGATGCGGCCGCCAGCCGATATACAATACAGAAGAGTGACTCCTAAGTTTTTCGCCGTTTCCGGTGTTCGAGACGGCCATACTTGGTATAATCGGTGCAACCGCGCGAACGGCTTCATGAACTGCGTCTTAATCAATTATCCAGCGGCGGAGGAACGCCAATGGGATGCTATCGTCACGCGGATTAGCTTGTCCTTGGCCAAATAGAATCCGCCGACTGGTTGATGGCCCAATCAGGGGACGTGATCGCTCCTGCCACTACCAATACTGTAAGGCTTGTTCAGAAAGTAATCTCGGTTGCCCAGCGCCGCTTCGGGTGTACTGGTCGATCGCGACAGTGATCGCTTGGACATGTTGGTAACACCAACCTTCGCGCGGAGCTAACCGCCGAACTTCCGCGAGCGCTTTGATCCACGCGGAGTTGTTGGCATTGTCGTCGTACCATTCGAGAGGCTTGCTTATCACCACCGACGCCCTGCCAACACTTTGCCTTTGGCCCGGATTCACGGTGACAATGCACGAAACTCTCAACCGCAATTAAACGCACTGTCACCGTAATGTCCGACCGCACATTTCGAGGCTATTCCCTGAAGCACACGCTCCCTTCGTCTAGCGGTTAGGACGCGGCCCTCTCAAGGCTGAAACATGGGTTCGATACCCCTCGGGAGCGCCACTGCTCTTCGAAAAGCCAATCACTTCATCGCTTCCAGCAGCTTCCGCGCTTCACCCAGCAACGCCCGTATCTGCCTTCGCTCGGCGATCGCGTCCCTGGTGAACAGGCCGTGCTTGCGCGCGTTCTGGTTTGCTCTTGGCGCGCCCGATCCCGGTGCACCGCCGTGCATGCGGCAGCGCTTTTTGCCGCTCACCGCCGGCGAGCGGCACGGGCCACTGGTGCGGGTTTTGGCGCCACAGCGTGGGCTCGCCAGCATCGGGCCGGTACTCCTCATGGCTGTGCTTCCTGCTTGGCAGCAGCGGAGGCGCGCCTTCGCCTGGAGCCTGTGGCCTTCGCCGCCTTTCGCGCCGCGGATGCCGGGTTCTTGTCGGAAACGATCACACGCGCATGCTGCGTGACGTTGCCGACAATGGCCTTGCCGCCGTCCTCGACCGACACGTTCTGCACGGTGATGGCGGGCTCGCCACGGCTCCTGTAGCGGTTGAGCGCCTCGATCTGGGCGGGAAATGTGCGGGCAAGCCGGCCCAATGCGCGGGCGGCACTGTCGTGCTGGGCGAGATCGTCTGCATTCGCAAGGTGGTGGGCACATCGCATCGCCATCACATGAACCGAAACCATCTGCGCCACCAGCATGGCCTCGACGGAATCCCGGGGGCGAATGCTCTTCACCATTGAAATCATGAAGGAGAGGTCGACCTCGTCAGGACTCTCGCCGCTCACGCTGGCCTTTACCAATTGTCTGAGAAGGCCATGCATCGCTTCGAGGTCCGCGACTCCCAGCGCATTCGCCATGAGCTGTTCGCCGAGCTCCGGATCTGGATGGTCGATGGAGAATCCGTGCGACTGAAGTTTTATTCGCGGGGCTGCGGCAGCGTTGGTCTGCTCGGTTGCGGCGATCGCCGTTGGCATCGTGAGGTCCGAAGCGGTATTCATGTCGAGATTCCCTGGGCCGCGCGCTTGCCGCGCGCACGGTTCTGTCACGCGCAGGCGATCGCTCGCCGCGGTGATCCCTGCAATTTCAATGGTGGGTGAGGATTTGAGCCGCAGTCGTACCGGCGCGTCCGCTAGTGCGGGGCGACGGGCGTTCACAAGATTGCGGGATGATGAAGGAATGCCGCTGATTTGCCCGACATGTCAAATTGTTTTTCGAAGCATTCAAGCCGGCGGCGGCCCGCACTTGCATGGAGTTATTTTGATGAATCGCCATCGGCGATGCGGACATCTGCGCCGCACACGATCTGCTCATTCCCGCTCCATCATATCGGCGATCGCCTTGACGCGGCCTCTCGCGTATTTCGGCAGGCCGGCGCTCAGTGAATCGCCGCTGTTGAAGGAGCTCTTGCCCATCAGCAATTGCGCAGGCACGAGGTTTCGCAGAATCGGAGTATTGGTGTATTCCCTTTGCTTGTTCAGCACGTCGTTCCTGACCGCAATCAGGATGTAGACCGTCGCGATCGCGGCTTCCGGCTCGGTCGGATGCTGTTGCAGAACCGCAAGCAGCTTGCCGAACTGAATGACTTGGTTGACCCAAAAGATGTTCTGCTCGAGCGCGCCGGCGACTGTGGAATCGAGCCCTGTCAGGCTCGGCAGTTCGGCAAGCTGCGGCTGCGCGGCCAACGTGATCTCGCTCTGAAACTCGATGAAATCCGGAATCGGCTTCTTGCCCTCATCGCGCAGCTTGTTGGCGAGCTGAATGCCCGCCGGAATTTTGCCTTCGAACATGTAGCGGGACTGCACGCAGATCGCTGTTTCGTCCTCGCACCAGCGGCGATTCGGCGGCCGGTTGTGCGCGGCGCCCGCGTCCTTATTGGGAACAGCATCGCCTGCCGTGATCGGCCGGTGCTTGACTGCCGGATCGATCTGTTCGAGGAACGCGACATTCGCATACCGCGACAGATCCAATGCCGTTGCCGGTCTTGGAAGTCGAAACCGCGCCTCGGCATGGTAGACCGAGAGCTTCAGTTTCGTTTGTTGGTTGAGCGTGGGCTCGACGAAGCTTGCGAAGAGCGAGAGGAAGCGGCGCTGAACCGGACGTGAGCGGGCCCAATCGTCGAACGGAATGAGCCCGGTCGAGGAATCGGCGAGCTTGTCGTTGCGTTGGTCGGCGAAGATCACCGTGCGCGGTTTGATCTCTGCGATCGGAACGCCGGCAACGGCAGGCACGTCCTCCAGCCGAAATTCCTCGGCGGCCGCGCCCGTGCAAATGGCCATGCAGGCGGCGATAAGGACAGCGGCACGGTGGAATCTCATGGCGTCCATGTTCAATTCAGCCGCCGCCAGAAATAATCGGGATCGACTCGCAGCGGCGGTCGTGGGAGGCGGTCCTCGTCATCGGGATATCCGCGAGAGGAGGGATATTCGCGCGGACCTAGACGCCAGTTCGGGAACGGAAAGGGCAGCCGGTTATCGCCGTAAAGGCGGTTGTCGTAGGACCACTGCCGAAATGGCCCATCGTCTTCGTGATGCCCGCCACGATGGGCGTAGCTTTCCGCGCGCGAGACGATTCGAAATTGCGTATCATCGATTCTGCCCGCTGGATCCCTCTTGAGGTACTCGGTGAAAGCGCGCCCGGAGCCGGCAGGTAGAGGATCGCCGGTAGTGGGATCGATCGACAGCGTAACGAGCTGACGCATGGCTTCGCGCGAAGGGCCGTTCAACGCGGTCTTGGGAGCGTGCAGCTCCCAGGCTGCCTGCACGATCGGCTCGAACATCGGCAGCGCTACCTTCGCTCCGGTCTGGCCACGCCCAAGGGTGCGGCGCCCGCCGTCGCCGTTGTCGTAGCCGACCCAGATGGCGATGGTGACGTCATTTGTGAAACCGACAAACCAGGCATCGGCCGAATTATCAGTGGTACCGGTCTTGCCGCCGACAAAGGGCGAGAGATGCTTCAATTCGCGCGCGGTTCCGCGCGCGAGCACGCCCTGCAGCATTGATTTCAACTGGTAAAACGATGCGCGGTCGGCGAGGCCGATCCATGTGACCGCATTCGGATCGTGCCGGTAGATTGGTCGGCCGTCCTGTTCGATCATTTCGATTGCATGGGGCTGGGGTCGTGCGCCTTCATTGGCGATCGCTGCATAGAACGCCGCAAGGTCGATGAGCCGGACGGTTTGGGCACCGAGCACGAACGGGTAGTGGCGCGTGCATTCCTTGTAGAGCTGCGCTTCCATCGCGAGCTCGCAGACCCGGTCGAGGCCGCGCTCGGCGCTGTCGTCGAGACCGCTCGCGAGCAGTTGCGCGGTGGCGAGATTCCGGGAGTTTTCCAGCGCACGGCGCAGTGTAATGGCGCCCAGGGCGCCGCCGTCATAGTTCTTCGGCGACCAGAAATCGCCCCGGCGCGCGTGGACCGTCGTCCCGATCGGCGCCAGCGTAATCGGTTCGTCCATCACCAGCGTGTTGGGCTGCAATCCCTTGCGAAGGGCGGCGAGGTAGGTCAGCGGCTTCAAGGTGGAGCCGGGTTGGCGCAGGCTCTGGACGACGCGGTTGAGCTGGCTTGCCGGATACGAAAAGCCGCCCGCCATCGCGAGGATGCGGCCGGTTCCGTTCTCAAGGACGAGCGCCGCTCCCTGCACTGTCGGTGGAATGCGCAGATCGGCACGCGCCGCTTGCTTACCCTTGGCTTCGCGCACCTGCACGTAGACCACATCGTACGGCTTGAGGCCGCGCCCGATCGCGGCGTTCAAGGTGTTCAGCGGCAGGATGCGTCCGTCGGTCAGGCCGACGTTGATCGCATGACCGCCCTTGCCGCGCGTGTTCTCCAGGACGACCGCCGCTTCCCAGTGAACGTCATAGAGCGGTAGCCGCGTCGTCTTCAACGCCACGAGCCAATCCGGTTCCGTGGCCCTCGGGCCTGCCGCAATCTGCCGGACAGTGTCGGAGATGTTCGCCTCAGGTCCCTCAAATTTGTAACGGCCGGTGTTCAGCTCATACCGCGCGAGGCCCTCCTGCAACGTCGCTTCGACCACGCGCTGCAAGGCCGAGTTGACGGTCGAGCGCACCGTGTAGGAGGAACTGGTGAGATTATCGAGGCCTGCGGCCACCTTTGCCTCGCGGGCGACATGATCGACGAAGTGAAAACCGAAGTCCCGGCGCGTCGGCCGGTACTCGACGAGCTTCGGCAATACGGCTTGCGCCGCGGCGGCGTCGATCATGGCGTCGTCCTGCATGCGCCCCAGCACGTAGGCAAGGCGCTCGCGCGCACGCTCAGGGTGTTGGTCGGGGTTGAAGTAGTTCGGTCCCTTGGCGAGCCCGGCGAGCAGCGCGCCCTCGACGGGGGAGAGCGCCTTGGCTGGTTTGCCGAAATAGCTGCGCGCCGCCATCTCGATGCCCCAGGCTCCGCGACCGAGATAAATCGAGTTGAGATAGAGCTCGAGGATTTCCGCCTTGGTCAGGGCGCGTTCCATCCGCGAGGCAACAATCATTTCGCGCAGTTTTCTTTCATAGGTAATGTCGTTGCCCACCAGCAGGTTCTTGGCAACCTGCTGCGTAATGGTCGAGCCACCCTGCGGCCGGCCCGGATGCGTGAAGTTGCCGATGAAGGCGCGGACCAGTCCGCGCTCGTCAATGCCGGCATGTTGGAAGAAGCGCTTGTCCTCGGCGGCGATGAATGCGTTGCGCACCGCTTCTGGGATATCCGCAAGCTTGACCCAGATGCGGCGATTGTTCGGCACATAAATCTCGGCAAGCCGCTCGCTCTTGTTGTCCAGGACTATGCTGGTGCCAGGAAGCCTGAGCTGCTTAAGCTGCACTGCGTCGGGCAGATCCTTGACCGCGCTGTTGTAGAAAGCGATGACCTGACCAAGATCGACGGGAGATCCTTCCACTTTTTCGACCTTGCAGAACTGCCTGTAGGCCACGTGGAGGTCGGCCAGATTCAGTCCTTTGAGTGCCTTGATCTCGCTGCTCAACGCCTCCTTGTCATCCATGGCAGTGGCAATCAGGTCATCCAGGTTGATGTCCTCGATATCGAAAGCCTTGCGCATGTGGGCGCAGCCGGCCCCCAAAAGCTGCGCGACCTCGAAGCGGTCGCGCGGCGCGTCGAACTCCGTCTTGACCTGATCCGGACGGGTAGTGACCTGGCTGAAGGCAAGCGCCGTGGCGAAGATCTTGATAAGGATCGAGTCCATGACCTGCCACCGGTCGAAAAACCGCCTCCGTAGGGTCCCTTTTTGTAGAACAATACTAACAAAGCTGTTTTGAGGAAAAAGTTCCCGCTAGCTCGCTTGAGCCGCGCTGAGACGCGGTCATTCAGGAGGAAAGGCATTGGGGGCGCTCTGCTGCCGCCGTGCACGACGATGCGCATGTCGGGACTAGACCTTCGGCGACATCGGGGCGGTCCAGGTCTTTGCCGCCGATTACATTGCCAACGAAGAGATCATCTGCGGCTGAGCGCAACCGTGCGATGGCGCGCCCCGCTTCTCGGGCCGTTCAGCACCGTTCCGGGCCGCGGAACCAGCGCGGCGGCCAATGCGTTCTAGAAGCACAGCATTGGCAGTGCACTCATGAATACCCTTTTTCCGGTCGTGCTTGCCGCGGCGCTCCTCAGCGCCATAGCCACGATGCCTGCGGATGCTGCTCCCCGAAAAAAGAAGACCACGGTCTCGCCTGCAGCCAGCGTCGCCAAGCCGCCCGCGGACAGGTTCTTGGCCTGCGACGTCCGGGTGCGAGACTATCTTCGCGAAGGCGGCGCGGCGATACGGGTGACCAAGATCGAAGTGGACGATGCCCGACTGCAGTTGAACATTCATCATGAGTACGGCGAGGCGGGAAAGTCGTCTCGAAAATACCTGCGCGGGGACACTGAAGAAGAAATGCGCAAAAATCTGCGCGGAATATTGGACGAGTTCGCGGCGGCTGCGAAGGCTGCAGCGGCTGGTCGCGCCTGGTATGTGATCGCGGCCCGGAAGGTCATGCCGGATCTCCGCGAAGGTTCGAGCGAGAACACGAGTCCATGGACGGCTATTGTCCTCGCGGATGTCGAAGGAAAATGCAGACCCATCACGTTCTATCAGTCTGTCGATCGGAACAAGCTCAATCCTGAACTGAGCAAGATATTGGATGAGTGAAGGTTTGCAGTTGAAGCGATTGCAGTCGTAGCGACCGCCAGGACGCGATGACAACCCGCGATGCTGGTGAACCAACGACGAGGGAGTCGATCGATGAGGTCCTTTCTGCTGCTTACAGCCAGTGGTCCCTTGCTGGTCCTCACGTCCCACGAAACGCTGCACGATCCGAAGTTCCTGAGCAGGCTGAGAGCCAAGGGAATCGGCAAGTTTGTCGCCTTCGATGTGCCGCTTGATCTGGCGAAGGAGCGCTACGGCGGGCATTTCCGCGCGGTCGAGAGCGATTTGCACGAAACAGATGATTTGAGGATCCTCGATTTCAATGGCCAGCGGATCTTTCAGTTGTTCCGTTTCGACGAACTCGGCCCCGCAACATTGCAAGAGCAGGTCTGAGGCACCTGATCGCGCTAGATATCAATCGCGGTGTGAACACCAGCCGCCGCGTCCGCTATTGCGGGGCGACGGGCGTTTACAAGATTGCGGGATGATGAAGAAGTGCCGCTGATTTGCCCGACGTGTCAAGCTGCTTGTCGAATGGCGGCGGCCGCCGGCTACGTTGTATGGGGTTGTTTTCGATATTTTGGGAGCGCGCGTATCGGAAGTGCAGCTTCCTATTCCTTCTCCGCCGTCTGCCTCAGCTTGAAATGCCCGAACGCGGTTGCGATCGGCTTCGCCACGTCGTCCTGCCAGGCCTGTGCCTGGAAGGCGACGATGCGTTGGCCCTGCTTGACGATCGAGACATTCGCAAAGCTGTCCAGCGCGCGGCCCGAACGCAGATAGTTGATGGTCAGGCCGATCGGCTTGGGTGGTGCGGCGAAGCCGAGTTCGCGCGCGACGCCGATGATCGCGGTCGTCTCCAGAAAGGCGCCGCTGATGCCGCCGTGGATGGCGGGCAACACCGGATTGCCGATGAGTTTCGGCGAAAAGGGCATGTGCAGCACGCCATCTTCCGCAACGCGGATGCCTAAGCAGCGGGCGAACGGGCTTTTGGCGAACGGGCCTGTAGCATCCTCCGGGCAGTCGAGAACGGGCACCTCGTACGCTTCCCGGTCCTGCAGCATGTTGGTGCGGTTGGCGCCGATCATGAAGCAGGCGGCGGCGGTCGCGACAGGATCCTGCTGGGTCTCCTGATAAGCGGTCGAGCGCACGAAGGCGATCGACCGCGTGACATGGTAGCAGATCGAGTGTGCCTTGATGTCGAGACTGGGCTTGGCCGGCTTCTGGTAATCGATGCGCAGGTCAAGCGTCGCGATCGCGCGGCTGCCGTCGAGTGCGAGCTGGACCGCCATGCCGCAGCTTTCATCCAGCATGGCGGTGACCACGCCGCCGTGGACCACGCCGGACTCGATGTCGCCGACAAAAACGGATTGGTAGGGCAGGCTGGACCAGGCCTCGCCGCGCTCGGCGCGATCGATGCGAAGTCCGCTGGCGCGGCCGTAGAGCGACCGGCGTTCCGCGATCGCCTTCGCCAGTTTGTCGAAGGGCAGCGGCTGCCCGTCATAGGTCGAGATTTCAGACATGGTGACGGTTTAGCATGCCGCCGCGATGAATGGTGCAGCAATGCGCATAACGTATCAGCATCGGCGGAGGTGGTTGTCGGTCTAAAAATCTGTCTCTATTGAGATTCGAGCGGCCCTTCGCGGCCAGCCGATGTATCTTGCGGAACTGCTGGCGGCCTTGCCTGCCTTGCGTTCTCTGTGCGGGAGTGCCGATATGAGCGGCTTGGTGATCAGTGGCGGCCGGGTGGTGGATCCGGCGAGCGGGATGGACGCGATTGGCGATGTTGCGGTGCTGGATGGCAAGATCGCTGCGGTCGGCAGCGGGCTCGGCAGCGCCGAACGGGTGATCGACGCGACCGGGCTGATCGTCGCTCCCGGCTTCATCGATCTGCACGCGCACGGCCAGTCGATCCCGGCGGACCGCATGCAGGCGTTCGACGGGGTGACAACGACGCTCGACCTCGAAGCCGGCGTATTGCCGGTCGCATCCTGGTATCGGCGCCAGGCCGACAAGGGACGCGTGCTGAACTACGGCGCTGCCGTCAACTGGGCCTTCGCGCGCATCGGCGCGATGACCGGCTCCAACGCGGAAAGCTCGCTGGAGGCGTTCGGCAATGCCATGCGCGATCGCCGCTGGATCGATAACGTGGCCAGCGACGCCGAGGTCGCCGGCATCCTCGAGCGCCTTGCTAACGGACTGAACGAGGGCGGCATCGGCATCGGTATCCTCAACGCCTATGCCCCGGGCGCCGGCGTCCAGGAGCTGACCGCGGTGTGCCAACTGGCGGCGGCGCATGATGTGGCGACCTTCACCCATATCGCCTACATGTCCCGCATCGATCCGGAAAGCGCGGCCGAAGCTTATATCCGCCTGATCGGCTATGCCGGCGCCACCGGCGCGCACATGCATATCTGCCACTTCAACTCGTCCAGCAAGACGGACGTCGAGCGTTGCGCGGCGCTGGTGGCGAAAGCGCAGGCGCAGGGCCTGCCGATCACGGTGGAGGCCTATCCCTATGGCACCGGTTCGACGGTGCTGGCAGCCGCGTTCTTCAGCGATCCCGAATTCGAGGCGCGCAACGGCACCGGCTACGATTCGGTGCAGCGGGTGACCGACGGCCGGCGCTTCCGCGACCGCAACGAGCTGCTGGAGGCACAGGCGGAGGAGCCCTCCACGCTGGTGCTGTGGCACATCCTTGATACGGAGAACAATCCGCACCACCGCGATCTCCTCGACATGTCGGTGCTGTATCCCGGCGCCGCGATCGCGTCCGACGCGATGCCCTGGACGCTGTCGGACGGCAGCGTCTACACCGGCGACGCCTGGCCGCTGCCGGAGGATGCCACCTCGCATCCGCGCTCCGCGGGCTGCTTCACGCGTTTCATCCGCGAGTGGGTGCGCGAGCGCAAGGCGGTGTCGCTGCTGGAAGGCGTCCGCAAATGCGCCCTGATCCCGGCGGAGATCCTTTCCCGCAGCACGCCCGCGATGCGCGCCAAGGGGAGGCTGCAAGCGGGCGCGGATGCCGACATTGTCGTGTTCGATTTCGAGACGCTGACCGACCGGGCTACGTTCTCGGCGATGAACCGTCCATCGGAGGGCGTGCGGCATCTGGTGGTCAGCGGCCAGCCGCTGATATCAGACGGCGTGCTGGATGTGGCGGCGCGACCCGGCCGGCCGGTTCGCCGTCCGGTGGTCGAGACCTGATCGTGCCAGTCCCGATCCTGCTGGTCACCGGCTTCCTCGGGGCGGGCAAGACCACGGTCGTCAACCACCTGCTGGCACATGCGCAGGGGCGGCGGATCGCCGCCGTGGTCAACGATTTCGGCGCGATCAACATCGACGCCGAGCTGATCGCGGGCGCCAGCGACGGGGTGGTCAGCCTGAGCAACGGCTGCATCTGCTGCTCGCTCGAAGGCGACCTCTTGCGTACGCTCGCCGGCCTGCTGCGGCGTGATCCGCCACCCGAGTTCATCGTGATCGAAACCAGCGGGATTGCCGATCCCGCCGATATCGTGCGCAACCTGATGGATCCCATGATCTGGCGCGAGGCGCCGCTGGAAACGGTAGTGTGCGTGGTGGACGCGACGACAACCGCGACGACGTTGAAGGACGACGCGCTATTGCGGTCACAACTCCGGGCCGCCGATGTGGTCGCGCTCAGCAAGGTTGACCTGGTGGATGGAGCTGGCCGCGCGCAGCTACGCGAGGCCATCCGCGCGCTGCACTCGGTGGCGGTGGTCGTCGATGCCCTGCATGGCGAAGTCCCGGCTGCGCTGCTGTTCCCTGTTGACGTGGACCGCGTGCCGACGCCGCGCGAGGTCGGGGCGCGGCGACCGGCGGTAGACCGCTTCGAGACGCTCAGCTGGACATCGGAACGGCCGGTGTCGCTGCCGCGCTTGCAGCAAGCGATCGGCCGGCTGGCACCGAAGCTCGCCCGGGCGAAGGGGTTGTTCGAAACAGTCGAGCAGCCCGGGCGGTTGATGGTGTTTCAACTCACCGGCGGGCGCGCCACGCTGGCGCCGGGCGGAGCGCCGGCCGCCGGCGTGCCACGGGCGCGGATCGTATTCATTGCCGAGCTCGGGGTTCTCTCGAAGGCCGAGATCGACGGCGTCATGGAAGCGTGCACCGCGGTTGAATGAGCTGCGCCTGCAATCATGGCTGCTGCAACGACGCGACACTCGCCGCGATGTTTTCCGCCAGCGCCTGCACCAGCGGCACATAACGCTCGATCACATCCGCGCGGTCGAGTGCCGACGTGAAGTAGGTCATGCCGACGGTCGCGAGGACGCGATGGTTGACGAGAATCGGTACCGCGACGGTGTTCGACGAGCGCGGCTCCACCATCGGGTCGCGTTCGGCAAAACCCTGCTTGCGGATCGCGGCGAGCAGGGACAGCGCGCGCTTGCGCTCGGACGCGAGTTTGTCTTCGTTCTCCTGTGACCGCGCCAGCATGTCGAGCAGCATCGAGCGTTCGCTCACCGGACAGAACGCCAGATAGGCGCGCCCCAGCGCCCGGCCGAGCAGGCTCAGGTGCATGTTGAGGGTGCCGTGAAACGGCGAGACCGGGCTGTCGGGAATGGTGCTGAAGCGGACCATGACGGAGCTTCTGTCGAGAACGGCAATCGCGATCGGCCAGTGATATTGCCGCGTGAAGGCGAGTGCCCATGGGCGCGCCGCCTCCACCACCAGCGGATCGCCGTGAAAGCCGTTGCTCAGCGATTTCACCCGCGAGGCGACGGCGTAGCCGCCCTGGCGAGGATCGTTGGCGGCATAGCCCATCGCGCATAACGACTTCATCAGCCGCACCACCGTCGATTTCGGCAGGCCGGTCGCCCTGTGCAGGCGGTCGATCGAGGTGACGCGGTGGCGGTTGAGCTCCTCCAGCAGGAGCAGCGTGCGCGAGGCGGCTTCGACGGTGTCGGATTTGAGCGGCATCGTAAGATTCCACCTGGTGGAACGCGGCGGAATAGCTATGGCCGACCGGCGCCCTGCCTGCAATGGTCTTGGCCAAGCCACGCCGAGCCCGCTTTCTCAAGGCGGCCCGTACAGATGGCCGGGAGGAACAGCCGTGTCCGGAGACATCGTCAGGCCGCATTTTTCGTCGTTCCGCCGCCGCTTCGCCGCGCGGCAGGCCGTCGTCGGCACCTTCATCAAGACACCGACCACGCATGCGACCGAGATCTTCGGCGCGCTCGGCTATGATTTCGTCGTGATCGATGAAGAACACGCGCCGATCGATCGCGCGATGACCGACGTCATGCTGCTGGCCGCGCGCGCCGGCAACCTTGCCGGCATCGTGCGCGTGTCATCGGACGATCCGGCCAAGATCCTGTCCTGCCTCGACTGCGGCGCAGCCGGTGTGCTGGTGCCCCATGTCGCGACGGTGGAGAAGGCGCGCGCCGTCGCGGCCGCCGCGCGCTACCGCGGCGGTCGGCGGGGCTATTCCGGCTCGTCCCGCGCCGGCGCCTATGGCGGCACGCCGGTGTGGTCCCTCGTCGACGAGCAGGATGCCTCGGTCTGCGCGATTGCAATGATCGAGGACCCGGAAGCGCTAGACCATATCGACGCCATCGCCGCCGTCGACGGAATCCATGGCGTCTTCATCGGCCGCGGCGATCTCACCGTGGCGCTGGGCGCCAAATCGTCGGCGGATGCGTCCGTGAAAGGTGCCGTTGTGCGGATCATTGCGGCGGCGAAGAAGGCCGCCAAGCCGATTTGCGTAATGGTCGCGAGCGCGGCGGAAGCCAAGGATTTCGCCGACCTCGGCGCCAGCGCCTTCATCATCTCGTCGGACCAGGGCCAGATGCGCCGGGCTGCGGCGCAGACACTCGCCGACTTCAAGAACCTCGTTCAAACCACGGATGGCCTCCATGTATCACGCCAGTGATCCCCGCGCAGCGCTTGCCGCCGCGCCCGTCGGCGCAAAGCCCGCCGCCACTCACTTCGCGGGCGCCGAATATGCGAAGTTCTACGAAACGTCGCCGGCCGAAAATCAGAACGGTGCACGCACCTGGTATGCCCGCGGCCAGAACTTCATCATCGCCTATAGCGAGGCTGACAAGGGCGCGGTGTTGAGCCGGGCCAGCCAGCCCGACGAATATGTCGTGCTGCTTCCCGATCCCGGCGCTGGCGCCGAAATCGTGTGGGGCAACGAGCGCAAGGTCGTCAACGGCCATACCATCAGTTTCGTGCCAGCGGGCGCAAGCGCAGTCACGCTGCTCGGTGCCGCCAAGATGGTGCGCATGATGACGACGCGATCCGAAGATCTCGTAAGGCTGTGCTCTAACGCCGCCTCTTACGCGACGCCGCATCCCAATCTGCCGCCGTTCGAGCCGTGGCCGGAGGCGATCGGTGGTCCGAAGATTCGCACTTACAGTCTCGACGTCGCGGCCACGCCGGGCCGGTTCGGGCGCATCTTCCGCTGCTCGACCTTCATGGTGAATTTCCTAGAGCCGAAAAACGGCCCGCGCGATCCGAGCAAGATGTCGCCGCATCACCATGACGATTTCGAACAGTGCTCGCTGGCGCTGGCCGGCACCTTTATTCATCACCTGCGCTGGCCGTGGACGACTGACATGGCGCAGTGGCGCAATGATGATCACGAGAGCTGTGGATCACCTTCGATCGCCGTGATCCCGCCGCCGGCGATTCACACCTCGCAGGCCGTCGATCCCAAGCTCAATATCTTGGTCGACATCTTCTGTCCGCCGCGGCTGGATTTTTCAGCCAAGCCGGGGTGGGTGCTGAACGAAGACGATTATCCGATGCCCGGGCAAACCCCCGCCGGAAAATCCGCCGCCTGACACCTGTCAATTTGAAAGGGCCCCGACCATGGCCGACAAGCAAGCGTCCTATCCGATCACCGTGCCGCTGCCACCGCTGTCGCGCGCAGCGGAAGTCGCCGAGCTCCTGGTCGGCGCGATCGATCTGCACTGCCACAGCGGCCCGGCGGCGATGCCGCGCATTCTCGATCATCACGAGGAACTGCTCGATGCCGCGGCGGCGAAATTCCGCGCGGTTCTCTACAAGGATCATTTCTACGCCGGCATGGCGCATGCGATCCTGCTCGAGAAGTTGTTTCCTGAGACCAATGTCAGACTGTTCTCCGGCATCGTGCTGAACAATGCGTCGGGCGGCATCAACCCGCATGCCGTCGATCACACGATCAAGCTGGGCGGCAAGATCGTCTGGATGCCGACACTGTCGGCGGCGAACCATATCAAGGCGATGGCGGCTGGAAATTCGACCTTTCCAAAGACCTCGCAGAAGATGCTCGATCCGATCCCGCTGTCCGCGCTCGACGCCAACGGCAAGCTCACCGACGACACCAAGAAGGTGATCGATCTCATTGCCGAAGCGGACATCATTCTTGCCGGCGGTCATCTGCCTGCGAGCGAACTGCACATCCTGTTCGACGAGGCGGCGCGGCGCGGCGTCAAGAAGATGATGGTCAACCATCCGACCTACATCGTCGGCTGCAACGACATCGATATCCGTCAGCTCGTCGCCCGCGGCGTCAAGATGGAACATTCGATCTGCATGTTCATCGAAGGCAAGTCCCTGAAGTACAGCCCGGATGATCTCGCGCATCTGATCGAAGTCGCCGGCGTCGACAACACGATCCTGTCCTCCGATCTCGGGCTGCAGGGATCGCAGCGTCCGGTCGATGGTTTCCGCAGCATCACCCAGATCCTGCTCGATCTGCAGATGCCACGCGCCGCGATCAGAAAACTCATCAGCGACAATGCCGCGCGGTTCCTCAATCTTCCGGTGACGGAATCGGTCGCGCAGAACGCCGCTTAGCAACACAGGCGCAAAGACCGCGAAAAGCGGCGTGCGCTCAAGGGGAGGAAGTCACCATGGATCGGGGGGACCGCGAAGGTCGCGCGTCGAGCATCATCTGGCGGACCATGCCACCGATGGTGGCATTGCTGCTCGCTGCAGCAAGCAGTCCCGCCTTCGCTGAAGAGCGAAAACCTACGAAACCTCCGATCGTCCTGGAATCGACTGGCGCGTATGAAGTGGGTGGTAAGGTCATTGCCAAGCCGGGTGACCCGAGCCAGACGCTCTCCTGCGATCATGGTTACGTTGAATACTTCATTCCCGTGAAACGGCGCAGCGTTGGCCTGATCATGTGGCACAGTTCCAGCACGAAAGTCTGGGAGAACCGCTGGGACGGCGGCGAGGGCTACAAGAGCATTTTCCTGCGCAAGGGATATCCCGTTTACCTGTGGGACGGCCCGCGCGTCGGCCGCGCGAACTGGAGTTGCGAGCCGATCACTTACACGCCTGATTATTTCGACCAACGCAACTTTGCGGCCTGGCGTTTCGGACTCTCTTATCTCAATTGGCATCCGGGCCTGCAGTTTCCAACCGCCGATAAGGAAGCCTGGAATCAGGCGACACGCGCGCGTTACGACGAATTCGATACGCTCGAGAACGCATTGTTGCAGGCAGAGGCCGGCGGCCAGGCGATCGACCGGATCGGGCCCGTCGTGGCGCTCACCAATTCCGCTGGCGGCTGGCGCGCGCTGTTGTCGGCGCTGAAGGCAAAAAGCAACAACATGAAGGGTATCGTCGCCTACGAAAACCCGGGCTTCGTCTTTCCGGAAGGCGAGGGGCCAGATCCGAAGCCGGACGCGCCGTTCGGCCCCAATTCGGTGCCGCTCACCGAGTTCAAGAAGCTGACGAAGTTTCCGATCCAGATGGTGTTCGGCGACTACACGGATACGCGCCCCATTTGGGCGACGTCGATCAAGGTGGCGCGGACCTTCTGCGACATCGTCAATCGCCATGGCGGCGATTGCGAGGTCCTGCTGTTGCCCGATGCGGGTCTGCGCGGCAACACGCACATCGCCTTTGCCGACCTGAACAACGAAGCCGTTGCCGACGAACTATCCAAATGGTTGCACCGCAAGGGCCTCGATCGGTTCGCCGGAGAATAAGCGGTTGCGCCAACGCATGCCGCGCACATCACTCGGAGGAAACATGCGCCCGCTAGCTTTCGGCCTCTTGGGCCTGGCACTCGCCCTTGCGCCATGTCACCGCGCCGTTGCGCAGGAATGGCCGAACCGCCCGGTGACCATGATCGTGCCGTTCCCGGCCGGTGCTGCCGTCGACACGCTGGCGCGCGCCGTGGCCCACGCGCTGAGCGAACACTTTGGCAAGCAGTTCATCGTCGACAACCGCGCAGGCGCGGGCGGCAATCTCGGCGGGACGGCAGTCGCCAAGGCGAGCGCCGACGGCTACACATGGCTGTTCGGGACCCCGGCGCCGATCGCGCTCAACAAGCTGATGTACAAAGGGCTAGCTTACGACTCCGAACGGGATTTCACGCCGGTCATCCTCGTCGCCAAATCTCCAATGATGATCACGGCGACATCAGCCTTTCCGGCCAAGACACTCCCCGAGCTGATCGCCTATGCGAAGCAGAACCCCGGCAAGGTCAATGTCGGCCATCCCGGCAACGGCACGCTCGGACACATCACCTCGGCCTTGATCCAGCAGTTTGCCGGCGCGGAGATGACGCACGTGCCGTATCGCGGGTCGGCGCCCCTGATCACGGACCTGTTGTCGGGACAGGTCGACGTCACGATGGATTTCATGCCGACCTATCTGCCGCTGGTGGCCGCCGGCAAGGTCCGCGCGCTTGCGGTGACGACGAGCCGACGCGTGGCGCAACTGCCCGATGTGCCGACGGTGCAGGAAGCCGGATTCAATGGTTTCGAGGCGACCGCGTGGTACGCCATCGTGGCGCCGACGGGTACACCACCGGACATCATGACGAAGGTGAACAAGGCGGTGAACACCTTCCTGGAAAGCGACCAGGGCAAGACCATCCTCGAACAGAATTCGCTGCAAGCCGTCGGCGGCTCGCCGGAGGATCTCAAGGCGTTCATCGATGGCGAACGCGCGAAATGGCGTCCTGTGATCGAGGCGGCAAAGATCGCGATGCAGTAATGACGGTCATTGAAATTCCCTCCTTGTCGATTCCGAAGGTCGCGCTCGTCACCGGCGGTAACAGCGGTATCGGCAAGGCGATCGCGGCGCGTCTTGCTGCCATGGGTGCCGCCGTCGTGGTCGGCTATAATACCCGCCCTTCGTTGGCGGAAGAGGTGATCGAGGGGCTGCAGGGAAGCGGGCATCTCCCCATGCGTATCGTAATCGACGATCCGGCTTCCATCTCCGAAGCCGCGGCGGCCGTGGAAAGGCGGTACGGGCAGCTCGACGTGCTGATCAATTGTGGAGGTGCCACGACGCCGGTGCCCGCGGCCGATCTTGAAGGACTGACAGACGACATCTTCGACCGGACCGTCACGACCAATCTGCGCGGGCCGTTCGCCATGATCCGCGCCTTTCACCCGTTGCTCGAACGCGGCAGCAGCGCAGCCATCGTGAACATTTCGTCCATTGCGGCGCGAACGGGTATCGGCAGCAGCCTGGCCTATCTGGCTGCAAAGGCGGGCGTCGATGCTCTGACGATTGCATTAGCGAAAGTGCTGGCGCCGCGCATTCGCGTGTTCTCCGTCTCGCCAGCCGGCGTGGACACGGATTTTGTCCCCGGCCGGACCCGCAAACAGTTGCAGGAGACTGCCGGGAAGCTGCCGCTAGCCCACGTCACCACGCCGGACGATGTCGCGAGGGCGGTGGTTGCCTGCATCGTCAACCTGACCAGTTCGACCGGAATTGTGCTGCCGGTGGATGAGGGCAGGCACCTCTGACGAATAGCCACGCCGCTGTGCGGACATCATCAATGGGAACAATGGACAAACTGAAATTCTATATCGACGGCGCCTGGGTCGACCCGGTCGCGCCGTCCACCCTCGGAGTAATCAATCCTGCGACCGAAGAGATATTCGCGCAGATCAGTCTGGGTTCCGCTCTGGATGTGGATCGGGCCGTCACGGCAGCCCGCCGCGCTTTCTCGACCTATTCGCAAACGAGCATCGAAGAACGCCTGTCCTGGTTTGATAAGATCATCGCGGGCTTTAAAGCACGTTTGCCCGAACTGGCGCGAACGATGACCCTCGAAATGGGCGCGCCGATCACGTTCGCGACCCAGCGTCAGGCCACCGTCGCGCTGTTTCATTTCGAGGAAGCTGCCCGCGTGCTGGCGCAATACCGGTTCGAGGAGCGGATGGGCAACGGGATCGTCCGCCGCGAGCCGATCGGTGTTTGCGGGCTGATCACGCCGTGGAACTGGCCGCTGAACCAGGTTGCTTCCAAGGTCGCGCCGGCGCTCGCCACCGGCTGCACCGTCGTCTTAAAGCCCAGCGAGATCGCGCCGCTGAGCGCGATGCTGTTTGCAGAGATCGTCGATGCCGCTGGCGTCCCGCCGGGCGTCTTCAATCTCGTTAACGGCGATGGACCGACGGTGGGCGAGGCGATCGCCGCCCACCCCGGGATCGACATGGTGTCCTTCACCGGATCGACGGCAGCGGGCGTGCGAGTAGCCAAACTCGCGGCCGATACGGTCAAGCGCGTCGCGCAGGAACTCGGCGGCAAGTCCGCCAACATCATCCTAGCCGATGCTGATCTGAAGTCGGTGGTGATCGAGGGCGTCCACGGCTGTTACACCAATGCCGGCCAGAACTGCCAATCTCCAACGCGCATGCTGATTCCCCGCGCGCAGCGCGACGCGGCATTCCAGGCGGCGCGTGATGCGGTCGACAGCATTCGCCTTGGAGACCCGCTTGATCCGGCATCCACCATGGGACCGCTCGTGAGTCAGACGCAGTTCGACAAGGTTCAGGATTTCATTCAGTCGGGCGTCGATGAGGGGGCGACGCTAGTCGCTGGCGGAATGGGGCGGCCGGCCGATATCAACCGCG
Organism: Bradyrhizobium archetypum; assembly: GCF_013114835.1. Classification (GTDB taxonomy): domain Bacteria; phylum Pseudomonadota; class Alphaproteobacteria; order Rhizobiales; family Xanthobacteraceae; genus Bradyrhizobium; species Bradyrhizobium archetypum. Next base: position 821,021 of record NZ_JAAVLW010000003.1, read on the forward strand.
GATACTATGTTCGTCCGACGGTCTTCGGCGACGTGATGCCGCAGATGAGGATTGCACGCGAAGAGATCTTCGGCCCAGTGCTGTCGATCATCAGCTACGATACCGAGGACGAAGCAATCGAGATCGCCAATGACACGCCGTTTGGATTGGCGGGCTTTGTGCAGTCCAGGGATGCCGCCCGCGCCCGCAAGGTCGCCAACCGCCTCCGCGCCGGGCGCGTCTATCTCAACGGGGCTCCGTTCGACCGCAGCCTGCCGTTCGGCGGCTATAAGCAGTCCGGCAATGGGCGCGAGTTCGGGGTGTTCGGCTTTGAGGAATATCTCGAGGTGAAGGCGATCCTGGGCTGATGCCCTTGGTCGTGGTCTCGCGCGAAAGAGATACTCAGCAGCGGGACGGAAATGTCTCGGGGAATGTTGGCGTTCTTCAAGCAAAGGCTCGCGCCTGTGTGACGATCGTACCCAGCCTCCGGGTGGTGTAAGGTCTTCTCAGCGTTCTGCCCTGCAGCAACGACCGCACGCGGCTGGCTTCTCGCGATCCCCATGTTACTAGCCTGTTCGAAGGAGCCCCCAATGCGTCTGTCGGCTTGCACGATTCTGACGATCGGAACGATGCTGGCCGCAGTGCCCGGCCGCGCCCGGACCTATGATCCAAACTACTCCGTTTGCCTGCAAACTTATGCCATTGGTGGCGGCAGCATCGATTGCAGGTTCACCTCACTTGCGCAGTGCGCCGCATCGGCATCGGGCCGTGCGGCACAGTGCTACAATAACCCGTACTTCGCGCAACGTGACAGGAAACCGTCTCGGCACCGCGGCGTTTACTAGAACGGCTGCCTCGGCTCGCGCCGCAGGCGTCATACGCAATTTTACCGATGCCATCGCTTCCACGTATAATCCGGCGAAACCAGCTATTCCGTGAGGTCATGTGACTGCCCCCAATCCCGCCGCCGGCAAACCGGTCGATCCTTCCACCCTTGTGAACGTGCCGCGACTGGTGACGGCGTATTTCTCCGGCCAGCCCGATCCTGTCGATCCCAGTCAGCGCGTTGCCTTCGGCACCTCGGGTCATCGGGGAACGTCGCTGAAGAACTCGTTCAATGAAAAACATATCCTGGCGACAACACAGGCGATCTGCGACCACCGCCGCGAAACAGGGCTAAGCGGCCCACTGTTTGTCGGGATCGATACCCATGCGCTCGCCGAGCCGGCGCTGGCGAGCGCGGTGGAAGTGTTTGCCGCCAACGGCGTGGACGTCATGATCGACGAGCGCGGTGGCTATACGCCGACACCCGTGATCTCGCATGCGATCCTGAGCTATAACAAAGGCAGGACCAGTGGATTTGCCGACGGCGTCGTCATCACGCCGTCGCACAATCCGCCGGAAGATGGCGGATACAAATATAACCCGCCGCATGGCGGCCCAGCCGATACCGACGTTACGGCCAATGTCGAAAAGGCCGCCAACGCCTATATGGAAGCCGGCATGACCGGCGTTGCGCGGATGCCGTATGAGCGCGCCCGCAAGGCACCTTCGACACACTTGCATAACTACATCAGTCCCTACGTCGCCGATCTCGGCAATGCCGTGGACATGGCGCTCATCAAAGCCTCCGGCGTGAAAATCGGAATCGATCCGCTCGGCGGCGCGGCCGTTCACTATTGGGCACCGCTGATCGAGCAGTACGGGATCAATGCGACGGTCGTGAACGACGCCGTCGATCCGACCTTCCGGTTCATGACGGCGGATTGGGACGGCAAGATCCGGATGGATTGTTCCTCGCCATTCGCGATGGCAAGCCTGATTGCGATGCGCGACAGGTTCGACGTCGCCTTTGCCAACGACACCGATGCCGACCGGCATGGCATCGTGACGCGCAGTGGCGGCCTGATGAACCCGAACCATTTTCTTGCTGCCGCAATCGCCTATCTGTTCGAGCATCGGCCGCAATGGAGTCGGGAGGCCGCGATCGGCAAGACCATTGTTTCGAGTTCGATCATCGACCGGGTCGCAAGGAAGCTGAGTCGCAAGCTGGTCGAAACGCCGGTCGGCTTCAAATGGTTTGTCGAAGGCCTCGGCACCGGCGCATTTGGTTTTGCGGGGGAGGAGAGCGCCGGCGCTTCGTTCCTCAAGCGCGACGGCTCGGTGTGGACGACCGACAAGGACGGAATGGTGATGGGACTGCTCGCCGCCGAAATCTTGGGGCGCACCGGCCGCGACCCGCACCAGCTCTTTGCCACCCTGACCTCCGAGCTCGGCGTGCCCTTCTACGAGCGGATCGACATACCGGCGACGCCGAAGCAGAAGAGCGTGCTGAAGGCGCTCGGGCCGGAGCAACTCGCCGTGCGTCAGCTCGCAGGCGACCCGGTCAGCGCGATCCGGACCCGGGCGCCGGGCAACGATCAATCCTTTGGCGGCATCAAGGTCGAGACGGAGTCCGGATGGTTCGCCGCGCGGCCATCGGGCACTGAAGACGTCTACAAGATCTACGCCGAGAGTTTTCGGAACCAGAACCACCTCAAGGCAATTCAGCAGGACGCCCAGCGCGCCATCGCGAAGGCTTTCTGATTCCGGTGGGGTGGCAGCCGGGACGGGAAATCACGGCTATTTCCTGACAGTGGAAGAAAGATTGCGCCAGACTGCGCCTGGCTGCATCAGTTCGGTACAATTCCTGATCGGGCAGGAACCTGGATTGGCGGCGAGCGCCATGCGTTCGCGATCACGCTGAAATCACGAAGACCGAAGCAGTGTTAGACTCGGGAAAGTTAGCTGCCAGAAAGCCGTCCGGGTGCGGGGGCTGTGAGCTATCACAAGGTACCGGGGGATAAATAAGATGAGTGCGGAATCGGTCGTCTACTATCTGAATCGCGTGCCTGAGAGCGATCCGAATGACCAAACTGAATGGCTTTTGACTGCGCTAGGGCAGTATACCGGCGCGGAATTGCGTGAACTGCTCTACGTAGCGGAAGAGCCGGGCTTCTTTGAATTGATGCGCGGGCTGTTTGCGCTCTCCGACGAGAACCGCGCCGTCCTGCAGCACTTTCTCGAAACCGGTCACCCGGCGGACATGAAGGCGGCGATCGACCCGAAAGGCCGACTGACGATCGAGCAAGTCAGTGTCGAGCAGCAGGTAAAAGTGCTGCCTGTGATCGCAAATTAGCGCCAGAATCTCCTACAGGTTGTGCTAGGGCCTTCCAACTCTGAAGGGTTGGGTGCCTGCCATGGCGACGAGGAAGTCCGGCCCGCTGGATGTGATGGTGGGTGCGAGGATTCGCGTTTCGGGCAACCGCGGCATGATCCAAACCATGCTGGCGGAGCGAATCGGCGCAACGTTTCAACAGGTACAGAAATACGAACGGGGTACCAACTGGGTTGGCGCCAGCCAATTGTTGCTAATCGCGTCCGTGCTGGGTGTTTCAGTTGGCGAGTTTTTCGAATCCGCCGAGGCCGGGTCTTCCGGCTTGAGTTCACCGACGCGCCTGCTTGCCGAGCCGGGGGCCTTGCGCGCGCTCAAGGCCTGTGCGCGAACGACCAATCCGCGCGTGCGGCTTTGCATCGCGAACCTAATTGATAGCATCGCCGATCGGACTCCCGGGATGAAGGCCACCGTGACGCGGCTGAACACGGACGATCGTGGTAAGCGGCGAACGTTTCCTTCCCAGGGATAGTCTTTGCCCAGGAAGATGGGCGGCAAACTTGTGCCGCGTCAACTGCCGGGGCCATCCGATTGCACAGATCAGCAGCTTGCGCGCATCGCGAGCCGCTCTTGCGGCCTGCTGCCGGGAATGAACTCGCCGATCCAGTCACGGCGTGTCGCTTCGATGTGCCAGGACATTGCCTCGGCCGAATAAGGCGCCGGATCCGGAATGTCCTTGCGGATTTCCTTTCCATCGAGCCAGCCGCAGCTATGCGAGTAGCGTGCCTTGCACACGAGGTGGATATCACCGTGCTCCTGCAGCAGCACGTATCCATCAGCCGGAAAAAAAGTGCCGGCAAGCTCGATCGCGCCCGGCAACTGACGCACCAACAAGAACGTGCTGGTGGATTGCTTTTCCGATTCCGAGACCAACACGCCGACCAAGCTATGGATCGGCGCAATCGATTGTGGTGCAACCAGTGCGAGAGGCTCCGTGATCGGGCCGGCCGTCGCAATCGAAAGGTATTCGCCCTCAGGTCCCCAGCGGCACGCGATCAGCCACTCACGGCTTCGGCTACGAATCAAGGTCGGCTTGGCATAATCCGATCGGGCAATATCTGCCGCCATGGCTATGACTAAGGCTTTCGCGAGCATAAAGTTCCTCCAGGGCGAGGCCGGGGCTGGGTCATGTCCGGAGTCTGCGCGTCAAGTCGTGAGGTCACCGTGAGCGGTACCGCAAATGCGATGCAGGAATTGTTTGCGCGCGCCGCATCGTTGCTTCTTGGCAACGAAGTGGATGTTGCCGGTGATCACGATGCCAAACTTCTGCTGCAGGCGCTGGAATATGGCGGCGAATCCAGCAACCGACTTGATTCGGTGAGCGCAAATCGTGCCCATTTACTGATCGCCGCTTCCCGATTCGCGCGGGTGTTCGAACTGGCCGCGCCCGATGCGCCCGGTCTAATCAGCTTTGGTGCGCAATTCGATCCGGCACTTGCCGATTCCGTCCATGACGGAAGCCCGATGGTCGGCGTTTCCGGCGTCGGTCTGACATTGCAGGAAGCTTTTCAGGGCTGCATCGGCGAGGGGATCGAATATCTCTCTCAGTTGCAAACCGGGACCGACCTGTTGCTCAAGCCCGGCGTCGACGACTGGGCCGGAAAACTCGGTCCGAACGCACTGGAATTGGCCGCTGCCCTTTCGGAGCGTCGTATCCAACCGGAGCGAGCACTGTCCTGGTGTCGGGCAACAAAGCTCACCGACGGCGGCGAAGTGTGGCTTCCGGCGGATATCTGCCTGCGCCGTCCGCCGGCGCAACGCGACTTCGCTCCGCCGTTTCCCCTGAGCATCGGTTCGGCCGCCGGTCCGTCACCGGATGCTGCGGCGCTGCATGGCCTGCTGGAATTGATCGAGCGCGATGCGGCCGGCCTGTGGTGGCGCGGCGGGCAGCTAGCGCGATCGATTCCGCCGCAGCATGAAGCCGCCATCGTGGCGGAAGAGTTGTTGCAGAAGCTTCGGCACGGCGTAGCAACGCCGCGCCGGACATGGCTGCTTGACATCACGACGGACATCGGCGTGCCCTGCGTCGCCGCCGTCTCGTGCCGGGCGGACGGTTCCGGGTTTGCCTTCGGCCTCGCCGCGCGGCCGGCGCTGGAAGTCGCAGTTCGTTCCGCGATTCTGGAAATGTGCCAACTCGAATTGGCCGATGCCGTGGTCGCAACCAAACGCAGCGGGGGTAGCGATAACGCGCTCAATGCACAGGATCGCATTCATTTGCAGCGCGCGGCGATCAACGCCGATCGGTGCCGACTGCTTCATCCGCTCGCCGAATATGCCGCTCACCCGCCCCTGCGCGCAACTGAAGCGAGCGTCATGTTTAGATTGATCGTACAGCGTTTGGAAAATCTTGGAATCGAGACATTTTGTCTCGATCTCACACGCCAGCGTTTCGCCGTTCCGGTGGTCCGCGTGATCGCCCCGGGCTTGCAACTCGAGCCTTCGGAAATCGTCACGGCCAGGCTGCAGGATACGATCATGCGAACCGGAGGCGGTGCAACCTATACCAGAGGTGTCCCTTTGATATAGACTGGCAGGAATTAACCAACCGGTTCCGGAACCGTTGCATGCCGGCCAGCACAAACGCCATGACCGTAGACGCCGCCGCGGCATCTGAGAGCGCGCCGCGGCTGTCGGTATCGCTGGTCGGGCGCCTTGGCGTGCGGTTCAACGGTCGGCCGATCGAGCTCAGAACCCGCAAGGCTGGTGCGGTCCTGAGTTACCTTGCGCTATCGGAGGCAAAGCAGGAAAGCCGCGAGCGGCTGGTCGGCCTGCTCTGGAGCCGTTCCGACGAGGAAAGGGCGCGTGCCTCGCTGCGGCAGGTGGTTCGCGAACTGCGATCAATGCTTGAGGAAGCCGGATATGACGGTTTCATTGCGGAACGACTCCTGATCGGCCTCAACGTCGGGCGAATCGAAGTCGATATCGAAAGCGTGATTCAACTCGCCGAAGGCGGACGCGTTCACCCGCTGCTGCTCGATACGCCGCAGCTCGACGGCCGGCTCCTCGAAGGGATGGATGATCTCGACCCGTCGTTCCGGGTCTGGGTGCTGGCCAAGCGTCAGACCATCCATGAACGGCTGATGCGAAGCCTCGACGAAGGCTTGACCTCCGCCAGCGTGCCCGTCGAATCCAAGAAGAAGATCGCGGCCGCGATCGTCAATCTCGATCCGACTCATGAATTTGCCTGCCGCTACCTGATGCGGGCGCATGCGGAAGAAGGCGACACTGCCGGTGCGCTACGCATCTACAAGGCTCTGTGGGATCTCTTGGATCGCGACTATGCCATGGAGCCGTCGTCGGCCACCGAAGAACTTGTCGCCAATATCAAGCTCGGCATTCTGGAGCGCGCGCCCGCCGATCGGGCCGCGTCGGCAGCCAATGACGAGTTTGCTGTCAGGATGATCCGGAGCACCGTGCTTCAGCCGGTGGTCCCTATCGCAACGCCGGTCAATCCACCTGCCAAAACGCGCCTGGTGCTGCGGCCCTTTGCGATGCACGGCGTCGATGAGGATCACAGCCATCTGGTGCAGGGCTTCTCCCAGCATCTCGCCGCCTGTCTCGTGCGTTTCCGCGAATGGAGTGTCGTCGACCGTCCTCCCGCAGCCGTCGTGCTTCCCGCGCCGGACTCGGCGCCGCAATACTGCATCGAAACCACCGCCTACCAGGCGGGCGCCGAAATCAACATCGTGATGGTGCTGCGGGACGATACTACCGGAATCTACGTTTGGAGCGAAAGCTTCCGGCTCGGCCTTGGCAACTGGTTCGAAACGCAGCAGCGCATCATCCGCCGGATCGCGACCGCGCTTAACGTTCAATTGTCGACGGAGCGGCTGATGCGACTGGCAGGCGAACCTGACGTGTCGCTCGAGCTGCACGACCGCTGGCTGCGCGGACAGAATCTCATGTCAAAATTCGATCCGGAAAGCTGGCGGCGCGCGGTGGCGATCTTCCACGATGCGATCCGCGACAATCCGGGATTCTCACCCTGCTACAGCAGCCTCGTGCAGATGAACAACATCGAGCATTTTGTTCATCCGGGCCTGTTCCGGGACCTCGAGAAGGCGCGGGCGACGCTCGATCTTGCGAAGACCGCCGTTCAGCTTGATCCGGTCGATTCCAGGGCGCATCTGTGCTGCGGCTGGTCCTATGTGATGGCGATGAAGGAATCTGAAGCCGCGCCACATATGGCGCTCGCATGCGAACTCAATGACAACGATCCGTGGACGTTGTTGTCCAGCGCGCATTATGACGCGTTCTGCGGGTCGATCGAGCAGGCGCGACTCCGAGCCGAGCAATCGCTCGCGCTGTCGCCGGCACCGTCCTACCTCGAATGGAGCTATCACTGCATCATCCGTTTCATGAGCGGCGACTATAGTGGTGCGCTCGACGCCTTCGACCGCGCGCACCGTGTGGTGCCGATCCTGCCGGCATGGCGCGCGGCGGCGTTGTTCCACCTCGGCGAAGAGGATACGGCGCGGGAAGAGGCGCAACGCTTCGTGAACGGCCTACGCTCGTTCTGGGTCGGGCAATCGGCGCCGACCGACGAGGCCGTGACGCGTTGGGTTTTGCAAGCGCATCCGATTAGCGTCCGCGAGCGATGGGACGCCCTCCGCCACGGTTTGCGTGGCGCAGGGCTTCCAGTAGCCGGTATCGTTCAGTTCTCGGCGTAAGCCGGATCAGGCACAAAGGCTGAGCGTGTAGTCGCCGATGCGTTCGGCATGCACCTTGAACTTTTCTTCCTCCGGAATCACCGGGTCGATGCCGTTGAACAACCGCTTGTAGAATGGCGGAAGCGGATAGGTCGATCCGGGTTCGCTGAGCAACGCCTCGGAATCCTCGATCATCACCTTCGGCGGCAACTTGACAGTGATCGTGTCCTGCTCCTGGGACACGAACTTGATGTGCTTGAAGCGATCCGGCACCGTAGCGAATACCTGGGCCTTGGCGAGCTGCTCCTTGAACTCGTCCACTGTGGTCGGTATCGGGTAGCTGTTGTCGTCCTCGAGGTAGTTGGTGCCGGTTGCCCAAGTCTTCACCAGTTTGCCCCAGCGCTCGTGGTTGGTTACTTGGAGCCTTTCAATCCGCATAGTCGTTCTCCTCTGGGTTGCGTGAGACGGATTGATTTCCGCTCACAGAAATGCGGGCACGGCGTGCTGCAGCTCGGCAATTTCGGAGGTGAGTTCCACCAACTGCGCCATGCTTGAGATGTCAGGAATTTCCTGAAGTAGGTTTGCCGGATAAAATTCGCGGGAGATGCCTGCCATACGCTCCGAAAGCGAACTGCCGTCGGCCAGGCGCGGGTCGCTGGCGAGCGCACCGAAAATCACTTCCGATATGATGATCGAACCAAGCGGCCCAAGGTGCAGGCCTTCGGCGTGCGGTTGCTGCATGGCTTCGAACAGGATGAAGAAGGGAAGCGGAGGATCGTTCGAAAGCGTCTCGATGTCGGCGGCCGAGAGCGCACCATAGGCCGGCGCGGCAGCCAGCCATTCGCGAAGCTGGCTGACGCGATAGGCGCGGTCGGCCAACAGGCGCGACATCGCGACGAAGTGCGGTCGGCGTTGGCCGATCTCCGCAATCAACGCGTCCACCGACCACATTCCGGCGAGCCCCGCTCCGAGCAGGTCGCGGTAGAGCAGGCCGACGCGCTCGGTCTCGTCGAACGCCGGAAAAATCTGATCGTTCCCCAGCCCGTCGCTGAGATAGGGGCCGATGCGGCGGCTGAGATTCGGCCTCGAACCGTTGATCTCGAAAAAGCGCGACCACTGCACCATCCAGGTCTCATCGAGCGGCATGTTGACTGGGTCGTTCGCGGAAGATTTCTCAAGCGTGTTGTTGAGATCATGCAGCGACAGATCGTTGATGCGGTACTCGTGTCGCACCATGGCGTGACCGAAGCGGAATGCGCCATGTGAGAATTCGAAGGGAATTTCCCAGCCGCCGATCGCACAGCCTTCGGCTGGATCGGGGCAGTCGATAAAGCTCGGATTCGGGCTGCAATAAGCCTGATAGATGGCCGGGTGGATCACTCGCCGCATCAAGTCCTTGCGGAGGATGTTGTGATAGATCGCCGTCAGTGCGCCGCGGGCGCACAGAAAGCGCTTGTAGGCGGCGCCGAACCGGCCGTTCGGTCTCGTGTTGTCTTCCTGGCGGCGAATGATGTCGACCAGCCCATTGTGCAGCAGGGCGAACAGCGCGGTAAGCTGCGACATCACGGCGTGATCGTCATTGCGTGGATCGGCGACCAACGGCTCGGTAAGGGCAACGCGAACGCCTGCAATGCTGCGGTCGATCCCTGTCACATTTTCCGCACGGGTTCGCGCGATGTCGCGGAACGGGCAGCCGGTCGCCGGCTCGTTCTCTTTCCAGCGCATTCGCCCGAGCCGCAGCTTGGTGCGGCGGTCGTCATTCGGCGCATCGAGTGCATAGATGTGCGGGGATCCGACAGGGCCACTGCCGTAAAGCGTCTCCAGCCGAAGCGGTGTGTGGCGTGCGTTGGTTGTTCCTCGACCGAGCCCTCCAGCAACCGAAAGCGGAATTGCCGAGTGAACCAGATCATGCGCAATGAATTGCAGCAGGTAGGTGTAACCCGAGGGGATGAAGGGATTTTCCCAGTGTTCCGCCGATCGCCCCTGGTGTGGTGGCCATTTGATGGCAGCATCCATTCGCCGCGACAGGCGATGCATCAATCCGCGAAGCTTTGCATGGTGTGACGGCGAACTGAGCGGATCGATGCCGAAGGCGCGAAAGCGCTGCGAAGGAGCCGGCGTGCCGAGGAAGTGGCGAAAGCCGGGAGCTGTCGCGGCCGTACCAGCATCGCGCGCGCATAGCCCGGAAGTTCGGATAGAGGATGCGTCAGCGACGTTCTGCACAGCCATCAGACCTGTTCTCGCGCTTGGTCGATAAGACTGCTGAGAAAGTCGTGAAATTATCGTGAGTTAAATCGTTAGAACCTGTGAACATCTGTGGACATCTTTTGGTCAGCGAAAGCGCGTTGGATTGCGCGTGCGACGCGGCATCTGCCGGCGGTTTCGCCGCAAGCGATGCAGTTATGTGTTCCAGACATCTCGTCGTGCCGCTTGGCACAGCAGCACGCTTTGAAGCCTACTAAGACCGCATCCTTGGCGCGATCCCTCGGCACAATGCTCGCGGCGATGATTGTTGTTTGCGGCGCTGCGCGAGCGGCGCGATCAGGTCGACCGCGGCTTTTTCTTCATCGACTATCCGGCCGACAACGGCATCAAGCGGTTGCTGACGAGCAACTCGAGCCCGCCGATGCGCGGCGGATATTTCCCTGCCGGCGATTGCCTGGCTCAAGGGACGCAAAGGACGAACGCTGCGCGCACTACTTGCGCAGCGTTGCCTTGTACCGGCATTCCGGTTAGCCATGGCAAATACGACTTTCCCGCTCGAGGAATTTTCTGTCCATGGCTGATTTCCACGGCGTCTTTCCCTATCTGGTGTCACCGGTCAATACTGCCGGCGAAATTCGCGCCGAGGTGCTCGCCCGGTTGTGCGACGACCTCATCAAGGCCGGCGTGCATGGGCTGACGCCGCTCGGCTCGACCGGCGAGTTTGCCTATCTCAACCAGGCGCAGCGTGCGGCTGTGGTGCAGACCACGATAGAGGCTGCGAATGGCCGCGTGCCGGTGGTCGCCGGCGTTGCTTCAACGTCGACAGCAGACGCGGTCGCGCAGGCAAGAGCATATCAAGCGCGCGGCGCCGACGGCATTCTCGCGATCATGGAAGCCTATTTTCCGGTGGCCGACGCACAGGTCGAATCCTATTTCCGCGCCATCGCCGACGCCGTCGATATTCCCGTCGTGATCTACACCAATCCGCAATTCCAGCGGTCCGACCTGACGCTCGATGTGATCGCGCGCCTCGCCACCCATCCGCGCATCGGCTACATCAAGGATGCTTCGACCAATACGGGCCGGCTGTTGTCGATCATGAACCGTTGCGGCGACAGCATCAGAGTCTTCTCGGCATCCGCCCACATCCCGGCGGCGGTGATGCTGATCGGCGGGTGGGGCTGGATGGCTGGCCCAGCCTGCATCATCCCGCGGCAGAGCGTCGAGCTCTATAATCTCTGCCAGGCCAAGCGCTGGGATGAGGCCATGTTGCTGCAGCGCAGATTGTGGCGTATCAACGAAGCGTTTGCGCGTTTCAATCTTTCGGCCTGCATCAAGGCCGGGCTCGAGCTTCAGGGCTATCCAGTCGGCGACCCAGTTCCGCCGCAGGCGCCGCTGACCGCTGAGCAGCGCAAGCTCGTGGAGACGGCGCTGCGCGATCTTGCTTAGAAGGCGCTTGCGAGATGCCGTAGCGAGATGCCCTAGGGTGCAAAGGCGCGTTTGCGCCGTGCCCACCATATCTCAACAGCCGTTGCTTTGAATGGTGGGCGCGCTTCGGTTGCCCACCCTACGATGCTACGATTCTTGGCACTGCTTAAACCGCTCGCAGCGCCTCTTTCGGCGTTTCGCGGATCAGCGCCTCGAGATCGCTCTGCTCCAGCGTCTCCTTCTTCAGCAGTTTCTTCGCCGCTCGATCCAGAATCGCGCGGCGCGCTTTCAGAATGCCCTGTGCCCGCTCGAATACATGATCGACAATGGAGCGTACTTCCTCGTCGACCGCAGCGGCGGTCTCGTCGGCATAGTCGCGTTCGCGAACGGGGTAGGGCCGGTCGGCACCGGCGAGGAAATTGCCGGGGTCACGTTCGTAGGCGACGCCGCCGAGCTTTTCCGACATGCCGTAGCGCGTCACCATGCTGCGGGCGATATCGGTGACGCGGCGAAGATCGTCGGCAGCGCCGGTGGAGAGATGATTGAACACAATCAATTCCGCCGCGCGGCCGCCAAGCAGCACCGCCATCTTGTTTTCCAACTCTTCCTTAGTCATCAGGAAGCGATCTTCGATCGGTCGCTGAATGGTGTAACCGAGCGCGCCGACGCCTCTCGGAATGATCGAAACCTTGTGCACGGGATCGACGCCCGGCAGCGACAGCGCGATCAGTGCATGGCCCATTTCATGATAGGCGACGATCTCGCGCTCCTTTGGATTGAGCAGCCGGTTCCGCTTCTCCAGTCCGGCCACCATGCGCTCGACGGCATTGTTGAAGTCGGTCATGGCCACCGCGGTGGCGCCGCGGCGCGTCGCAAGCAGGGCGGCCTCGTTGACCAGATTGGCGAGATCAGCGCCGGTGAAGCCCGGCGTGAGCGCCGCAACCGCCTCCGCATCGACACTTGGATCAAGCTGCACCTTCTTCATATGCACCTTGAGAATTTCAATGCGGCCCTTCTTGTCGGGGCGGTCGACCAGCACCTGGCGGTCGAAACGGCCGGCGCGCAGCAAGGCCGGATCGAGGATTTCCGGCCGGTTGGTTGCAGCCAGAATCACGAGGCCCGAACGCGAGTCGAAGCCGTCGAGTTCGACGAGCAACTGGTTGAGCGTCTGCTCCTTCTCGTCGTGCCCGCCCGCAAACGGCCCGATGCCTCGCGCGCGGCCGAGCGCGTCGAGTTCGTCGATGAAGATGATCGCCGGCGCCTTCTGATGCGCCTGCTGGAACAGATCTCGCACCCGCGCAGCCCCGACGCCGACGAACATCTCGACGAATTCCGAACCGGATATCGAGAAAAACGGCACCTTGGCCTCGCCAGCGACGGCCTTGGCCAGCAGCGTCTTGCCGGTGCCGGGCGGACCGACCAGCAGCACGCCCTTCGGCATGCGTCCGCCAAGCCGCCCGTAGTCGGTCGGATTTTTCAGGAAATCGACGACCTCGCGCAGCTCGTCCTTGGCTTCGTCGACACCGGCAACGTCGGAAAAATTCACACCGGTATTGGACTCGACATAGATCTTGGCCTTGCTCTTGCCGATCGCCATCAGTCCACCGCCGAGGCCGCCACCTTCCGCGGCGCGTTTGCCGATGTACCACCACAGGCCGAAGAACAGGAGCACCGGCATGACCCATGACAGGAGGTCACGCAGGAAAGTGCTCTCGATCTGGCCGGTGAATTTTACGTTGTATTTCTCGAGCTCTTGCGCGGTCTCCTGATCGACGCGGGTGGTGACGAACTGTTTTTGTCCACCCGATAGCGGCTCCTTCAACGTGCCCTGCACGGTGCGGTCGGAGATGCCGACGGTCGCGACCTTTCCCTGCTTCAGCAATTGCTGATATTCGCTGTAGGGGATGACGGCGATCTGGCTCGCCGCAGAGAAGAAATACTGGATCAGCAAGATCGCAAAGATCGCGGCGACCGCATATCCGACGTTGAAGCGCATCTTGTTGTTCATGTCAGAACTCCGGGCGAACATCCTCGCTAGGAAGCCGCGCCGGGGTATTCGCCCGATCCCAAAAAGTCGGTGGCGACATCTGGATTGCGGCTCTCTGACAATGGGAACAGGGAGGTTTGGTTTCAATGGCGATTACGGGCTGCTTGCGCGACAAATCGCGCTACCTAGATCATGCATGGCAGCAGCCTTTGGTGCGCCAACAAGTCTCTGAAAGGGCAGAAACTTTCGGCCAGCCGGGGCGTTTGGTCACGCGGACATCCCAACGGGCTGAAAGCCCGGCTTCCCGCTTTCGCTTCCTTCCAGGCAAGCGGCATTCAAATGAGTGATCGATGAACCGTCGCTTTGCGCTTTCCCTGGCCGTCATTGCAGCCGTGTTGCTGGCGTTGACGATTTCCAATATCCGCTACAGCCCCTGGACCAATACTTCAGCTCGCAGCGTCGACCAGCGCGGGCCGCTGTCCGACGCCGAGCGCGCGAACATCGAACTGTTCGAGCGGGTCTCGCCATCGGTCGTACAGGTCGCCGCGCGATCTGCCGCCGCCAATCCACTGACCGAGGAAGACGGCGGCGAAGCCGGCGCGGGCGCTGCTTCGGGCACCGGTTTTGTCTGGGATAATGACGGCCACATCGTCACCAATAACCACGTCGTCCAGAACGGTCGGGAGGTCGCGGTGCGCTTTGCCTCGGGCGAAGTAGCTCGCGCCGAAGTCATCGGCGTTGCGCCCAACTACGACCTTGCAGTGTTGCGGATCAGGAGCGCACGCAAGTTGCCGCCGCCGGTGGCGCTGGGCAGTTCAAGCGAACTCAAGGTTGGTCAATCGGCGTTCGCGATCGGTAATCCCTTCGGGCTCGATCAATCGCTGACCAGCGGCATCATCAGTGCGCTCAAGCGCCGGCTGCCGACCAGCAGTGGCCGTGAGATATCGAACGTGATCCAGACCGACACCGCGATCAATCCCGGCAATTCGGGCGGGCCCTTGCTGGATTCGGCGGGGCGGCTGATTGGTGTCAATACCGCGATTATCTCGCCCTCGGGCTCCAGCGCCGGCATTGGATTTGCTATTCCGGTCGACATCGTCAACCGCGTGGTCCCCGAACTCATCAAGAACGGTCGCGTGCCGACGCCCGGGATCGGCATTGTCGCCGCCAGCGAGGCCGTCTCGACCAGGCTGGGCGTCGAGGGGGTGATCGTGGTGCGTACCGCGCCCGGAAGCCCGGCCGAGCGCGCCGGCATCCGCGGCGTCGATTTCGGCTCGGGTGCGCTCGGCGACGTCATTGTCCAGGCCGACGGCAAGCCGGTGCACCGGCTTTCCGACCTGACCGACCAGATCGAGCAGATCGGTGCCGGCAAGAGCATCCGCATCAGCCTGAAGCGGGGTTCGCAGACACGCGACATCACCATCGACATCGTGGATATCGGACGTAGCTGATTTCTCCTTACCAATTGCAGGGATCGCACCCGTCTGCGGCCCCCGCGCGGACTCGCTGGCGTATTTATTGCAGGCATTTTCGCAATGAATTGAAGGCGTTGCCTCCAGCGGAAAAACCGCTAAAACCCCGCCCGATCCGACAAGAAGCTCGAAGGACAAACTGATGAACATTCTTCCCGGCAATATGCGATTTGGCGCGGGCCAGCCGGTCAAGCGTTTGGAAGACCAGAGACTGCTTACCGGGAAGGGACAGTTCATCGACGACAAGCCCGAGGAAGGCGCGCTGTGGCTCTATCTGCTGCGCTCGCCGCATGCTCACGCGAAGATCGTCTCGATCGATGCGGCGGCTGCGGCCGGGATGCCCGGCGTCCACGCCGTCTACACCGGCGCCGATTTGATCAAGGACGATATCGGCACCATTCCAACGCTCGCCATTTTCAAGCGGCCGGACGGCTCGCCGATGACGGTGCCGCCGCGGCGGCTGCTAGCCCACGAAGTCGTGCGGTATGCCGGCGAGGCGGTGGCTGCGGTGATAGCGACCTCGCGGGTGCTGGCGCAGACCGCAGCCGAAGCGATCGCGGTCGATTACGAGGTGCTGCCTTCGGTGGTCGATCCCCTGGAAGCAGTCAAGCCCGGTGCGCCGGTGGTGTGGCCGGAGGCGCCGGACAACATCGTCGCGGCCATGAGCTACGGTGACGCCGCCAAGGTCGAGGAAGCCTTTGCCAAAGCGGCACATGTGGTCTCGCTCGATCTGGTCAGCCAGCGGCTGGTCCCTTCCGCGATGGAGCCGCGCTCGACGATTGCCGAGATCGAGAAGAACACCGGACGTCTGATCCTGCACGTGCAGTCGCAGACCCCCGGCTCGACCCGGGACCTGCTCGCGGAATCGATTCTGAAGCGGCCGAAGGACAGCATCCGCGTGCTGGTCGGCGATATCGGCGGCGGCTTCGGCCAGAAGACCAGCCTCTATCCCGAAGACGGCATTGTTGCTTACGCTGCGACTAAACTGAACAGGAAGATCCGCTGGCGCGGCGAGCGCACCGATGAGTTCGTCGGCGGCACCCATGGCCGCGATCTCACCTCGACTGGCGAATTCGCGCTCGATGCCAAGGGCCGCGTGCTCGCCTATCGCGTGCGCTCGATCGGCGGCACCGGGGCGTATCAGTCGGGAACGGCGAACATCATCCCGCTGGTGCTCGGGCCGTTCGTGCAGACCGGCGTCTACGACCTGCCGCTGGTGCATTTCGAGGTGAAGTCGGTGATGACCAACACCGCACCCGTTGGCGCCTATCGCGGGGCGGGACGACCGGAAGCCGTGTTCATCGTCGAGCGGCTGATGGATGCCGCCGCGCGCCAGATCGGCATGGATCCGCGCACCATCCGCAAGGTTAACTACATCAAGCCGGCGCAACTGCCTTATACCAACGCCGTCGGCCAGGTGTACGATTCCGGCGCGTTTGCACAGATGTTGTCGCGCGCCGCCGAGCTTGCGGACTGGGACGGCTTTGCTGCGCGCAAGAAGGCGGCAAAGAAGAAGGGCCTGCTCTACGGGCGTGGCCTCACCAGCTATATCGAATGGACCGGCGGGCGTGCGCACACCGAAAAGGTCAGCCTGCATGCGACCGCGGAAGGCCGCGTCATCCTGCATTCCGGCACCATGGCGATGGGGCAGGGCCTGCAAACCACCTATTCGCAAATGGTATCCGACGCGCTCGGCATTCCCCTGGATAAGATCGACGTCGTGCAGGGCGATACCGATCTCGCTACCGGCTTCGGCAGCGTCGGCTCGCGCTCGCTGTTCGTCGGCGGCACGGCCGTCGCCGTCTCGGCCAATGACATGATCCAAAAGGCGCGCGAGAAGGCTTCGAACGTGCTGGAGACGTCGGTCGAGGATATCGAATATCGCGACGGCTGGCTGACGGTGGTCGGCACCGACAAGCGCATCAGTCTGTTCGAGCTCGCCAGGAACGAAGACGGTGCGTGCCTTAGTGTCGATTCCGAAGGCGAGGTGGATGGGCCGAGCTGGCCGAACGGCACGCATATTTGCGAGGTCGAGATCGACCCGGAAACCGGCGTCAGCAAGGTGGTGCGCTACACCACGGTCGACGACGTCGGCATCGCCGTCAACCCGATGCTGGTGACCGGACAGGTTCACGGCGGTGTTGCCCAGGGCATTGGGCAGGCCCTCTATGAGGGCGTCGCCTACAGCGAGGAAGGTCAGTTGTTGACCGCGAGTTACCAGGACTATTGCATACCGCGCGCCGACGACATTCCGCCGATCGTGGTGACGCTCGACGATTCAGCGCCGTGCCGCACCAATCCGCTTGGCGCCAAGGGCTGCGGCGAGTCCGGCGCCATCGGCGGCCCGCCCTGCGTTACCAACGGCGTGATGGATGCCTTGAGCGAACTCGGCGTCAAGCAGCTCAACACTCCGCTGACGCCGGCCAAGGTGTGGCGGGCGATCAGGGATGCGAGGGCGGCGGGATAATCCAAGGTCGTCATTCCGGGGCGCCCGCAAGCGCGAACCCGGAATCTCGCGCCGCAACTTCGAGGTTCTCCGGTGCGCAATTGCGCACCATGGCTCGATGCTACGCATCGGCCCGGAATGACATCGAAAACATGCAGCTCTCATGCAATCACTCTGATATTTTGGGTCGAAATCGTACAGGGAGAGTTCGATGCGCAGACTTTTGACCGTGCTGGCAGCGCTGGCGACATTGAGCCTGACCAATTGCGGCTACAACGCGATCCAGACCAATGACGAGCAGGTCAAGTCGGGCTGGTCGGAAGTGGTCAACCAGTATCAGCGCCGCGCCGATTTGATCCCGAACCTCGTCAATTCGGTGAAGGGATTTGCGCAGCAGGAAAAGGACGTGCTGCAGGGCGTCACCAATGCCCGCGCCAAGGTCGGCACCGTCCAGGCGACGCCGGAGGTGCTGAACGATCCCGCCGCGTTCCAGAAATTCCAGGCCGCCCAGGGCGAGCTGTCGAGCGCGCTGTCGCGGCTGTTGGTCGTCACCGAAAACTATCCGCAGCTCAAATCGGACGCGCTGTTTCGCGACCTGATGGCGCAGCTCGAAGGCACCGAGAACCGCATCACCGTAGCGCGCAACCGCTACATCAAGGCGGTGCAGAACTATAACGTCGGCATCCGCACCTTCCCGAACAATCTGACGGCGATGGCGTTCGGCTACAAGGAGAAGCCGAACTTCACGGTCGAGGACGAAAAGGCGATCTCGACGGCACCGAAGGTGGATTTCAATCCGACGCCGGCGCCCGCGAAGTAGCGGCTGAAAAGACCACAGCGATGAACGCTGCAAGAGCTTCCCTTCTTGCACTGCTGCTGTGCTGGACGTGTTCGGCGCTGGCGCTCGTCGCGGTACCGCCGCTGACGGGCCGTGTCGTCGACCAGACCGGCACGCTGGCAGCCGGCGACGTCGCCGCGCTGAGGCAGCAACTGAAGGACCTGGAGACCCGAAAGGGCAGCCAGATCGCGGTACTGATCGTGCCGACCACAGACGGCGAGGCGATCGAGCAGTTCGCGCTCCGGGTTGCGGAGGCCTGGAAGATCGGTCGCAAGAAGATCGACGACGGCGCACTGCTTGTGGTCGCCAAGAACGATCGTCGCTTGCGCATCGAGGTCGGCTATGGCCTCGAAGGCGCGCTCACCGACGCCACTACCAAGCGCATCATCGACGAGGAGATCACGCCAAGATTCAAAAGCGGCGATTTTTCCGGCGGCGTTTCGGCAGGCGTCAAACGGATGATCGGGGTCGCCAATGGCGAGAAATTGCCGGAGCCGGAACCGCCGCACTGGCACGACACCGGCCTGCTCGGCAATATTGATCCGTTCAATCCGCTGATCCTCGGCTTCGTATTCGTAGTCGGTGGCGCGCTGCGGGCTGCACTCGGCCGGCTCGTCGGCTCGGCGGCAGCCGGCGGCTTTGTCGGATTTCTGGCGTGGCTGTTCGTTGGTGACATCGGCGCGGCCTTGGCCGTCGGCGTGCTTGCCTTCCTGATCGCGGCATTTATCGATCTGATGCCATCCGGCGGCAGTCGCGGCACCGGAGGAAGCTGGTCAAGCGGCGGCAGCAGTTGGGGCGGCAGCGGCAGCAGTTCGAGCGATAGCGGCAGTTTCAGCGGCGGCGGTGGCAGCTTTGGCGGCGGCGGCGCATCGGGGAGCTGGTAGCATGAACATCAGGCGCATCGGCAGGCATCTCCTTGAACACCGCTGGCGGCTGCAACGCATCTTTCCGCCGGCGTCGCTGGCTCGGATCGAACAGGCAATCAAGGCAGGCGAAGCCATTCATTCCGGACAGGTCCGCTTCGTCGTCGAGGGCGCCCTCGACGGCGTACCGCTGTTTCGAAACCAGCCCGCGCGCGAGCGCGCGCTGGATGTCTTTTCCCAACTGCGCATTTGGGATACCGCGTACAATAACGGCGTGCTGATCTATCTGTTGCTCGCCGATCGCGACGTCGAGATCGTCGCCGATCGGGGCATCAACGCCAAGGTCGGCGCCGCCGGCTGGGAAACGATCTGCAGGGAGATGGAATCCGATTTCAGGGCAGGGCATTTCGAGCGCGGCGTGATCAAGGGCATCGAGGCGGTGTCGCGCGAGCTGGCGGCGCATTTTCCGCGAAGCGGTGGCGGAGCGAATGAACTGCCGGATGCGCCGGTGGTACTGTAGCTTGCTACCACTGCCCTAAACCAATGGATAGTCGGCTCCATCCGTTCCCATAGTGTGAGCCTACCTCGGGACGGGTTGGCCATACCTGCATCCAATGGCATCAGCCGGCGCTGGGTGTTACCGATGATGCAGCAAGCGGAATGCAAAGCAACGGAACCGGACCCGCGAGCCGGCAGTTGCGAGATAAGGTCGGCGGCGTAGCGCCCGCCGGCCTTTTTCTTGGGCGGTGAGCGAATTGCTGGACCTTGCGCGTGACGGGTCAGTCGTCGAGCTTGTTGAGGTCGCGCACCGACTGCATGATCGGCTCGAAATTCGCACGCGCATCCAGCGCGTCGAACAATTGCGCGGTGTCCGACAACAATGCGTGCGAGCGTCGGATCGCGATCCGCACATCCTCTTGCGGCGTATCGGATAGCCGCCCGTGGCCTGACAGCAGGATCTTGGAGTCGAGCCCCTTCAGCCGCTCCAGCGACTGGATGTAGTCGGCAATGCTGCCGGAGCCGAACACGCCGCCCATCACGCCGCCGGGCATCAGCGTGTCAGAGGCGAACAGCAATCCCTTGTCCTGGTCGAACAGGGTGATGCAGGCCGAGGTGTGGCCTGGCGTATGCATCACGTTGAGGCGGAAATTGCCGAGGTCGATCAGATTGCCTTCTTCCAGCCAGAGATCGATATTGATCGGCACATTCGGCTCGTTGAACATCTTGCGCAGCATCGAGAAGTCATCGCGCAGCATGATCTTGTTGGCGGCGAGCCGGTGCGCGGCGATGAAGGCGCAGCCGTGGAAATGATAGGCCGCGCCGATATGGTCGAGATGCTCATGGCTCAGCACCACCATGTCGATATCGTCGGGCTTTACGCCGATATGGTCGAGCGACGTTAATAGGCACGGATAGTTCGACGACAGCCCGACATCGATCAGGATGGTGCGCGAGCTGCCACGCACCAGATAGGCGTTGGCTGCGCGATTCTTGAAGCGTACCTGATAAACGTCCTCGGCCGCCTCGATCAGCGTACAGACCGCGCTGTCGAGCAGCGTCTTGAAGGGACTTGGTCGGCGCTCGCTCATGAAGCGGCCGCGGCTTTGTAGGCGACGGTGTTGGAGGCCCGCAAGCGCTTGCTGAGCGCATCCATGATCATCAGCGCAAAGGCGGGCTGCTGGCTGACCAGGTAGACGAAGCGGGCGTGATTGATCCGCATGACGCGGGTGTTGGGGGTGGCCGCAATGGCGGTTGCCGAACGGGACGAACCGTCAATCACCGCCATCTCGCCGAAGAACTCGCCCTTGCCGAGCGTGACGATGACCGTCTTGCTGGCGCCGTTCATCTTTGCGATCTCGACCTTGCCGTCGAGCACCACGAACAGTTCCCGCCCGGTCGAGCCTTCCTCAAAAATGACGTCATCTACATCAAACTCGTTGATGCATTTCTCGATGGTCATGGCGGCCCTCCTGCCTTCTGGCTGGTCGGTTGCGTCCATGTTAATCGGGAAACAGACCGGCGCAAACCGAACCGGCGAGGATGCCGCAGGACAGCAAAGGGACTTAGGAGTTGGGCCTGACCCGGATCCCGGCGGCCCAAAACCCGGTCGGATGAGTTCCTAAAATTTCGGTAAGGCCCGGTCCGGTAACGATTTGGCAAGCAATAAAAGTTACCAAATGGTCAATCAATTCTGGAGAATCCAACGTGAGCGATCAGCAACCCCAGCCCATCAGCGGTGAAACTGGAACCCTTGGCGCCGGGCCGGCTGCTCCCGACATGGCTGCACAGGACGAGCCGGCAATGGCCGCGACGGAGGCCGGGCCGGCAAGACTCGTACCCGAGCAGGAGGAAACAGCGCCAAAGACTGACGCGCCCAATGTCGAGACCGTCAAGATGGAAGCGCCGAAGGTCGAGGCACCCAAGGCTGAAGCCACCAAGATCGATGCTGTAAAGCCTGAGGAGCCGCGCTTCCCCGACAACGTGACGATCATGTCTCCCGGCGAGCGCGTTGGAGCGGAAGCAAAGGCCACGCCGGCCGAGGGGGTGTCCGGCAAACGACGGATCGGAGCCATGGCTGCCGTGGTGGCGCTGGCGACGGTGGCGGGCGCGCTCGGTGGCGCGCTGGCAACTGCAGGCGTCGGAAAGCTGATGGCCGGAGATTCGACCCAGGCGTCCGCAAAGGATAGTGCGCTCGAAGCCTCGGTGGCGCGACTCGATGCGGAGATCGTCGCACTGAAAGCCAGCCTTGAGCATGCTTCCAAGACGACGACAGGCCAGCTCAACAAGGCGAGCGACCGCCTCGACAAAGTCGAGAAGGCGCAGGCCGAACCCGCCGCCAAGCTCGCCAAGCTCAGCGAGGCCGTCGACAAGCTCCGCGCCGCTCAGGCGTCTGTGACGACCGCTGCTGCCGCGCCGGTTGCTGCGAAGGAGAAAGACGTGACCGGTACGATTCCGCAGCAGGCCGCTGCGGTGACGGCGCCTGCCCCTGCGCCCACGGCTTCACCCAGGCCCGAGGTGGCCCGGCTGCCGACCGTCGAAGGTTGGATATTGCGGGACGTCGCCAACGGCAGCGCCCTGATCGAGAGCCGCCGCGGCATGTACGAAGTCTATGCCGGCGATCCCGTGCCCGGTCTTGGCCGTGTCGACGCCATCCGCAGGCAGGACGGCCGCTGGGTGGTCGTGACCAGCAAAGGCCTGATCGTCGCCCGTTGACACGCCGACAAGCGAACAGAGAAGGCGCTTCACAGCGATGTGAAGCGCCTTTTTTCTTGAATAGGCCTCTTTGCGCGGTGTTAGTTGAGACATGAGCCGTGCGCCCCGAATTCTCGTCATCGTATTTGCTCTGCTGTGCGGTGCCTTGCCGGCGCGTGCGGCACAAGATGCGGCGCTCGATCGCGGTACCGCCATCACCGATCCCGCGACATTGCGCGAACTCGATGACGGCAAATTTCGGCTCGATCGCATGTTGTTGCCGGAGCGATCGGCTGACACCCCGCTCGCCAACAGCGAACTGTTCGCCGTGCCGTCGATGGTGCCGGTTCGGCAGGCGATCGACGGCGAGTTCGATCGCTATGTCGCGCGGCACGGCGTGAGCCTGCCGAAGGAGACGATCGGCGTCGGCGACGGTTTTGATTTCCAATTGTTCGACCGCGCGCTGGCTTATTCGGCGGATACCCGGTTCGTGCTGGCCGGCATCGTCAACCGCATGGACCGCACCTATGCCGCGGAAGCAAGCTGCGGCGAGATCCGCTTGATCTATCGCCTGACGCGGGTCCACAAGGCAGCCGGCGATGACGCTTCACCGCCACGGCTGCCGATGACGCTGAACCTTGTGCTGAAGGCGAAAGGCGAGGGTTCGGCGATCACCTGCTCCGAAATCGCAGATCGCTGGCTCGCGGTACCGCCCGCCGGGACAGTGGCGGCAACGGATGGCCGGCTCGACCTGATCGACTATCAAAACATCGACCGCATCGAGACCAATCTGCAAATCGCGCACGCGCCGAAATCTTCGGTTCGCGACTTTCGCACCGACTATCTGTTGAAAGTGTTTCGCTACGATCGGAGCGCACGTGCATTCATGGAAGCGCCGATGGAGAACCAAATCGACCGCGCGCGGCTGCTTGCCGACGATGACCTCAAGCGCGAGTTCAGGGTTTGGCTGCTCGATCCCAACAATCTCGCCGCGTTCGATCGCGGCACCTTGCTGATCCCGGAGAAATTCCTCGCCACCAGCGCGATTGCGCCAACGCCGGTCGGATTTGATCCATCGGACCTCGAGCCCGAATTCGGACTGGTGCACGGCGAGGGCGCCGCATTCAGCGAGGCCGAAGTCGTGGCTGCGCTGAGGAAGGCCGCGGAAAGCGGTGTGAGGTTGCAGAACATCCGCTCGCTTGCCGGGTTCGAACGGCGGCTCAACGACGTGACCTGCTCCGGCTGCCATCAGACGCGTGGCATCGGCGGCTTTCACTTCCCCGGCGTCGACTGGATGGCAGACAAGCCGTCAAATTCGGCCGTCGTCCCGGCATCACCGCATTTTTTCGGCGACCAGGTTCGCCGCCGCGATATTCTCGCAAGCCTGCACGACGGCAAGCCGCCGGACTATTCGCGCGGCTTCGCCGGCCGTCCGCAGTCGCGCGGCAGCGCCGAGCTTGCCGGCACCAATTATCTCGACGGCTGGGGCGCACATTGCTATGTGCAGGGCAAACCGGCCACCAACAATGACGCGAGTTTTCGCGACTGGACCTGCGCCGAGGGCCTGAGCTGCCAGGCCGCCGGCAAGACCTCGCGGATCGGCATGTGCTTCGTCAAAAGCCGCTAACAGTCACTTGGCGTAATGCGTCAGGCGCTTGCCGGGTAGCAGATCGTAGGCTGATTTCCAGCCCGGCAATTGCGCCATGCGCTTCAGCCACGCGTTGATGGCGGGATGGCTCACGGCCAGATCGTAGCCGGTCTCGTCGGCGGGATAATGCAGATAGGCCATCATCGAGATGTCGGCCACCGTCGGCCGTTCGCCGATGGCGAATGCGTTCTTCTGCATGTGCTGTTCGAGGATCGACAGGAAGTCGTCGAGACGTCTGCGGAAATGCTTCAGCACGTGCTCGTCCGGCGACGGCGTGAACGCGCGGTAATAGCGGTAGGTCGCCATGTAGCCGGTGAGCTTGTGGTTGTCCCAGAACAGCCAGCGCAGCACGTCGAACTGCTCCTGCTCGGTCTCGCCGCCGAACCGGCCAAACTGCTTTGCCAGCTTGAGCAGGATCGGCGCGGTCTGCGTAAGGCGTTCGCCGTCCACCTCCAGCACCGGGATTTCGCCCATTTCGTTGACGTCGCGCCGCCATTCCGGGGTGCGGGTGATGCCGCCGCCGAAATCGGTCCAGACCGGCTCGAAGCGCTCGCCACACAGCGTGAGCATCAGCGCGAGCTTGTAGCTGTTTCCCGACTCCGGAAAATAATGCAGTCGATAGCTGGGCATGGCTTGCTGCCTCACGCGATCGCGCCGGAGGCACGTAACTTGCCGATTGCGGCTTCGTCATAGCCGGCGTTGCGCAGGATTTCGTCGCTGTGCTCGCCGATGCCCGGCGGTTTGCGCGGCTGGACCTTGCGGCTGCCGTCGACCCAGATCGGGCTGTTGATCGTCAGCATGGTGTCGTTCTCGAACGGCACCAGCACCTCGTTCTCGATCATCTGCCTGTCACTTGGAATGTCGTCGAGGATGCCGACGACGCCGAACACCAGGCCATTGCCATCCAGGATCTTGCGCCACTCGGCGAGATCCTTGGTGGCGAAGACCTCGTCGAAGATCTTGATCAGCTCCAGCGACCGCGCGTGACGGTCCTTCTTGGTCTCGAACCGCGGGTCGGTGATGAGGTCCTCGCGGCCGAGGCAACGCGCCAGTGTCGGCCATTGCCGGTCTTCGTTGAGCAGTGAGAGGATCAGCCAGCGGCCGTCCTTGCACTGATAGTGATTGGTGACCGCGTTGAGCGCGCGCTCGCGCGGGCGGCGTTCGCCGAACTTCGCGCCGACCAGTTTTGCTTGCGCCAGCACCGAAGCGGCCCACACGCCGTTGGCCATCAAATTGGAGCTGACATGCGAGCCCTTGCCGGTGCGCTCGCGCTTGTAGAGCGCGGTGACGATCGCGCCGTAAAACGCCATCGCGCAGGGATGATCCCCCATGCCGGCGATCGATCGCGCCGGCGTCGTGTGTTCATCCGCGCGCACCAGGTCCATCAGGCCCGAGCGCGCCCAATAGGCGTTGGAGTCGAAGCCGGGCTTGTTGGCTTCCTCGCCCTTTTCGCCGTAGCCGGTAAAGGACGCGTAGATCAGGCGCTCGTTATGTGGCGCCAAATGATCATGGGTGATGCCGAGCCGCTGGCGCACCTGCGGCGGATAATTGGTGATGAAGACGTCGGCCTGGGCGGCCAGCCGGTGCAGCACCGCCTGACCTTCGGGCTTGGAGAGATCGAGCGCCAGGCTCTTCTTGTTGCGCCCTTCCAGCATCCACGCGAAGTTGTGCTCGCTATGCGGGTAGCCAGGCAGGTTCGGCAGGTTGCGATAGGGATCGCCGGCGCCGGGCGGCTCGATCTTGATCACGTCGGCGCCGAAATCCGACAGCACGGTTGCAGCCGCGGGCGCTGCGATGAAGCTCGCGCAGTCCAGAACCTTGAGCCCTTCGAAAATACCCTTATCCATCGTGGCGCCGCTCCGTGACGTTTCTCGATCTTGTTGAATTATCGCTGGTGCGCGATCAGGTTCAAACGTCATTTGGCGCATCTTGCAGGGTGATGCAACTACTCCCCGCCCGACATCAGCGCTGCATTTCCGCCGGCCGCAGCGGTATTGACGGTCACCGTCTGCTCGGTCGCAAAGCGCGCCAGATAGTGCGGCCCGCCGGCCTTGGGCCCGGTGCCCGACAGTCCATGGCCGCCGAACGGTTGCACGCCGACGACCGCGCCGATCATATTGCGGTTGACATAGATGTTGCCGACCTGAAGCCGCTCGATCGTATCCTCCACCGTATCCTCGATCCGTGAATGGATGCCGAGCGTCAGCCCATAGCCGGTGCGCTCGATCGATTGCAACACCTGATCGAACCGATCGGCGCGGTAACGCACCACGTGCAGCACGGGGCCGAAGATCTCTTCCGTGAGCTGGTCGGCGTTGGACAGTTCGAAAATATGCGGCGCGACATAGTTGCCCTGTGGTGCGTTACCTGCAAAGTGCACCCGGGCTTCGTTCTTCATGCGTTCGATATGCGCATCGAGCCGCTGCTTGGCCTCGGCGTCGATCACAGGACCGATATGGGTGGCCGGATCGGAGGGATCGCCGATGACGAGTTCGCGCGCTGCGCCGGCAATCATCTCGATCATGCGGTCTGCGACGTCGTCCTGCAGGAACAACAGCCGCAGCGCCGAGCAGCGCTGGCCGGCGGAGCGGAACGCCGAAGTCACGACATCGTCGGCGACCTGTTCGGGCAGGGCGGTGGCATCGACGATCATAGCATTGATGCCACCGGTCTCGGCGATCAGCGGCACGATCGGCCCATCCTTGGCGGCGAGCGCGCGGTTGATCGTCCGCGCGACTTCGGTTGAACCGGTGAAGACGACGCCGGCAATATCGGGATGTGTCACCAGCACGCCGCCGATCCGGCCGTCCCCGGCGACGAGATGCAGTGCTGACGTCGGCACGCCGGCTTCATGCAGCAGGCGTACGGCCTCGGCCGCAATCAGCGGCGTCTGCTCGGCCGGCTTTGCGACGGCCGCATTGCCTGCCATTAAGGCCGCGGTGACCTGGCCCAGGAAGATCGCCAGCGGAAAATTCCACGGCGAGATCGCAACGAAGACGCCACGGCCGCGCAGACGGAGCAGATTGCTCTCGCCCGTCGGCCCCGGCATTGCCTTGCCTTCGCCGAACAGTTCGCGTCCCCGAGCCGCATAATAGCGGCAGAAGTCGACGGCCTCGCGGACCTCCGAGATCGAATCGTCCAATGTCTTGCCGCCCTCGCGTTGCAGTAGCGCGATGTAGTATGCGGCGCGCGCCTCCAGCAGATCGGCGGCCTTCTCCAGCACGGTAGCGCGTATCTCGGCGGACGTTGCAGCCCAATGCTTGAAGCCGGCGCGCGCAGCCATGATCGCGGCATTGGCCTCGCTCTCGGTTGCATCGGCCACGCTCCCCGCCACTGGCAATCGTGCCGCAGCAATGTCTGAGACGAGCTGCGCCAGTGCCGCGCGTTCGCCGAGCTCAATTCCGCGGGAATTTTTTCGCTTCGGTCCGTAGAGATCGCGCGGCAACGGAATGTTTGGATGGCTGGCATCGTCGGCACGGCCGATGATGTCAGCCGGTCGCCGCAACAATTGCGACACGGGCACCGTCTCGTCGGCGGCGAGCGCAACAAAGGACGAATTGGCGCCGTTCTCTAATAGTCGCCGCACCAGATAGGCGAGGAGGTCGCGGTGGCTACCGACCGGCGCATAGGTGCGATGGGCGATGTCGGGACGGTCTTCACCGAGCTTCACATAGAGTGCTTCGCCCATGCCGTGCAGGCGCTGGAATTCGAATCCGTGCTGGTCCGTTGCCAGTTCGAGGATGGTCGCGACTGTCAGTGCATTGTGGGTGGCGAATTGCGGAAATAGCCGCGGCCGCATCGCCAGCAATTGCTGCGCGCAGGCGAGGTAGTTCAGATCCGTCATCGCCTTGCGGGTGAACACGGGATAGCCGTCGAGCCCGCGTTCTTGCGCCCGCTTGATCTCGGTGTCCCAATAGGCGCCCTTGACCAGCCGCACCATCAGGTTGCGGTCGAGGCTGCGTGCGAGACGATCGACGTAATCTATCACGTCGGCAGCGCGCTTCTGATAGGCCTGGATCGCGAGGCCAAATCCGTTCCAGCCCGCCAGTGAGGGATCGCCGAGCGCTGCCGCAATCACGTCGAGCGACAATTCCAGCCGGTCCGCTTCCTCAGCATCGACGGTGAAGTTGAGGTCGTAGGATTTGGCTTGCCTTGCGAGATCGATCAGGCGCGGGACCAACTCGTTCATCACCCGCGCATGGCTCACCGCCTCGAAGCGCGGATGCAGTGCCGAGAGCTTGACTGAAATGCCGGGCCGGTCGGGCAGGGGATGATCGCCGGCGATGCGGCCGATTGCCTCGATCGCGCTCGAATAGGAATTGAAATAGCGCGTGGCGTCATCGGCCGTCCGGGCGCCTTCGCCAAGCATGTCGAAGGAGTAGCGCCGGTGGCGAGAGGAATATGGCTGCGCCCGCGATAGCGCCGCTTCAATGGTCTCGCCGAGCACGAAATGGTTGCCCATCAGCCGCATCGCCTGCCGCGTCGCCGTCCGCACGGCCGGTGCGCCGAGCCGCTTGGTCAGTCGTCCGATGGTGCCCTGCGGCGTCTCGCCCGGCTGGATCACGCGGGCCGACATGCCAAGCGCCCAGGCCGAGGCATTGACCAGGAAGGCGCTCGACTTTGTCTCGTGATGAACGAAGTCGCCCTGGGCCAGCTTATCCTCGATGAACTGGTCCGCGGTACGGGCATCCGGAACCCGCAGCAGCGCCTCCGCCAGCACCATCAGCGCCAGACCTTCCTTGGTGGACAACGCGAACTCGCGCAGCATGTCCTCGACGCCGCCGAGCGGATCGTCATTGGCCCTGATCGCGTCGATCAGCGCCGTCGCCGTGCGGTCAATCCGTGCCTCCTGTACCGCATCCAGCCGCGCTGCCTGGAGCAGACGGGTGGCCATGGCGCGATCATCGGGCGCGTAGGGCGCGCTGAAGGACGGAGGGGGCGACGAGGGAATCAGCATGGGATTCTCTGGGCTGTGGCCAGCTTACCGGGGCCGGGATTGCCGGAACAGGGCGCAATCCTTCGGATTGCGCTATCGGAACGCCCGGCCGTCAGCGCCGGGGGGCGTCGACTGGCGCACCGGGAACACAGCGGGACGAAATTCCACGGTGCGAGCCGCAGATCGCGGGCTTGCCGGTTGGCAGCCCGAGGGAGCCGCGCTAATCGTCACGCACGCCGCCGCTTGGGAACTTCGCAGGGATAGATGAGAGACGCCGCTGTGCCTATATGGGGAAGCCGCACGCGGAACCGTTTCGCGGCCGTTCTTGGCGTGTTCCTTGCCGCGATGGTCGGCTCCCCGGCGGCGAGGGCCACCGGGCTGAGCGCCGCCGTCAGCTATCTCTACGAGTCGGTGTCGATCAATCCGCCGACCGCCAGGTCCATGACGGTATGCTACGGCTTCGTCTGCCGCCGCCGCGAGGTTCTTGAATTCACCGACGCCGATCGAAGGACGCTGACTCAGATCATGGCAGCGGGGCGCGCTTCGGCTGCGGCTGAACGCGCCGCCGTGCAAAAGGTGGTGGTCTGGTTCGACCGTCGCATGGGACCGATCCTCGGCACCGACAAGCGCGTGGCGAAGGCAGATTTCCGCTACTTCGACGACAAGCATAATTACGATTGCTGGGACACCACACGAAATACCACCAGCCTGTTGCTGGTGCTGCAGGAATGGGGCCTGTTGAAGCATCATGCAATCGGCGATCCGCGCTATCGCGGCAATACGCTGGTGTTGCAGACGCCGCACAACACCGCCGTGCTGGTCGATCGCGCCACCAAGATGGAATGGGTCGTCGATCTCTGGCCGCGCGGCTATCTGCAGCCACCGGATGTGATGACGGTCGAGAGGTGGGTTACAGAAGATTGAGCGGCCGGTTTCGCGCAACGATCTAGCCATCGTGCGTGCAGAAGCGATGCCCGCTTCGCCGAACGCTCACAGTTTCTAAGATTTTTTAGCCCTGCTCCCGGATTTCAGTCCGAGAGCGTGCCGTCGCCGATGGCGCGCTCGCGCTAAACCTTGAGGTTCTCGGCCGAAGTCTTGCCGCGGTTGGCGATCTCTTCGTACTCGACGGTCTGCCCTTCATTGAGTGTCGAAAGACCAGCTTTCTCAACTGCCGAAATATGAACGAACACGTCCTTGCCGCCTGTCGAGGGCTGGATGAATCCATAACCCTTGGTCGGATTGAACCACTTTACCGTACCTTTAGCCATTCACGTCGTCTCCGCGGAATCAACAAAATAAACGAGCCGCCGGTCCCCGCACTAACCGGCATGCCCGCAGCATCAGGATACGCGGGTTATGGCGGGCTGAATAGCGCAAACGGACCGGCCATTTTGGCGGAAATGCCCCCATTCCCAGCCGATTCCCGTCGTTTTGCCGGTTTTGCGCCCATTTTGACGTGGCCAGGCGGCCGCCAATTCCAATTTTGGGCGGGTCGATCGACCCGCTGCATTGACGCCATATCTGCGCTTTGAACCATCATTGCCGGAGCGATTTCACGCAGCTTCGCTTTGCTCGCCGTTAATCAAAGCCGATAGTGTCCGCGCGTCAGTTACGGTACGCACGATCATCGGCTCGTTGCGTCCGCGGATCGTGACTTCCTGCACCGGCAACGCATCGGCGTCGAGCCCCGCGGTTTCGCGAACTTCGTCCGAGATGACGAGCTCGCATGCAAGACTCTTCGTCATGTCCTGCAATCGCGCCGCGACGTTGACGGGATCGCCGAGCGCGGTGAACACCATATGGTCGCGGTAGCCGATGTCGCCGACGATCACCTCGCCGCCATTGATGCCGATGCCGAAGCGGATCGGCTCGCGCAGATCATGTTCGAGAAACCTGTTCAACTCCTCGACATTGGCGGCAATCATCGCCGCCGCCCGCAACGCCTGGCGGCAGGCTTCCTGCCGGCTGGTGGAAAGCCCGAACAGCGCCAGCATGCCGTCGCCGACGAACTGGTTCGGCATGCCGGCGCACGCGAGCACAGCCTGCGACACCGCGCCGAGGAAGCGGTTGACGATGAACACCGTGTCGAACGGCAGGCGCTTTTCGGCCAATTGGGTAGAGCCGCGCATGTCGACGAACAGGCTGACGAGGTAACGCTCCTGCCCGATGCGCGTCGGGTTCGACTCGTGACCATCGGCGGAGGTGTGCGGCAGGAAGAGCTGGAAGAAGGAAAGGTCGGACGGGGGCCGTAGCTGGCAGGCCAGACGGATGGAGGGATCCGAGGTGCCGACCCGGCCAAGCACGAACGCCTCGCGCTGCGACGGCCTTGGCAGATCGCTGCAGTCGCCGATGATGCGGATGCGGCAGGTCGAGCAGCGCGCCCGGCCGCCACAGACGCTGGCGTGCGGCACGTTGTTGCGCAGGCTGGCTTCGAGCACGCTGAGACCCTTGGGAACGCGCACCGTGCGGCCATTGCCGTAGGAGAGGTTGATCATGCCGCGACGGCGCTCATTGATCGCGCGGGCGCCGCGTGCCAGCAGCGCGATGCCGATCAGGCCGAAATAGCCGAACAGGAAATAATCGGTGATGCGGTCGAGCGCGCGTGCTTCCGCGCGGGTGCCGATCTGGCGCACCGACTGGGTTTCCGCACGCCATTCGTCACTGTCGAGCTCGATGACCATGCGTCCGCTCTGGTAGAAGCCGAGCATCGACAGCGTCGGTATCAGCACCGCCGCGGCGAGCAGGTACGGCGCGGCGCGCTTGTAGAACGCGCGCATGCGCAGCCAGAGGTACAGTCCGATGCAGCCATGGACCCAGGCGATGGTCATCACCGCGAGCATCATCCAGATCCGCCATGGCGCCCAGATCCAGTACAGGAACAGGATCTGCGGATAGAGCCTTTCATGTCCGAACAGCGTCTGGCCGAGCCTGATACCGATGACATGGGCAATGATCAGCATCGGTATGCTGAGGCCGAGCGCAAGCTGCAGCGGCTCGATCGCCTTCCAGCGGAATTGCCGGCGCTCATAGAGCGCCCAGATGCCGAGCGCGGTGTGCACCAGGCAGGCGGTGTAGAACAGGATCGTGACAGGAAGGAATTGCCAGAACGCGGTGTGGATATAGACGCCGGTTGCCAGCGCCTCCAGCGAGATGTTGCCGAGCGCGTGGTTGAGGAAATGGCTGACCAGATAGGCGAACAGTATGACGCCGCTGACAAGGCGGACCTGCCGCGCGCTGATGCCGCGGAGCAAGGTCGTGATCCGTTCTCGGGAGACGGTGGCCATGCGATCTATGGGGTCAATAATGGGCAATATTAATGCGTAATTCCGCCGATGAATACCATCTCCCGTCGCCCCTGCCTTGTGCGCAATTGCGCACTTGGCGCAGGGACGACGACCAGCTTTTTCCCGTTGCGGCAGGTTGACACTCTAGGGGCGGTCGAGGAGAAAGCGCCGTGACGATTGCCCCGCCCGATAAGAGCCAAGCCAGTTCCGCCGCGCCGCCATGGCTTGCGGTGATCCTGCTGATCGCAGTGCTGATGGCGATGCGGCTGGTCTATGCCGGCGTGCTCGAGCTGCGCACCGACGAGGCCTATTACTGGACCTGGTCGAAGGAGAGCGCGTTCGCCTTCCTCGATCATCCGCCCGGCATCGCATGGCTGATCCGGTTCGGCACGGCGATTTTCGGCGATACCAATGTTGGTGTGCGCTTCGGCGGCATCGTCGCCATGCTGGTCACGCAGCTCCTGCTCGCCGACATCGTCCGGCGCGTGACGCATGATGCACGCGCTGTCATTTTCGCCCTGCTGTTGCCGGAGGCCGCGCTGTATTACGGGCTGCTGATGGCGAAGGTCGCGCCCGATACCGCGATGATCCCCTGTGCGGTCGCGATGCTGTGGGCGCTGGTGCGGCTCAACGAGAGCGGCAACCCGCGCTGGTGGCTCGCGGCCGGGCTGTTCGCAGGGCTGGCGCTGCTGTCGAAATTCACCGCGATCATGCTGCTGCCGGCGGTCGCAGCATTTGCATTGCTGCCGGACTGGCGGCGGCGCTGGCTGCTCAGTCCGTATCCTTGGGCAGCGGCGCTGATCGCAGTGATCGTGTTTTCGCCGGTCCTGGTCTGGAACGCGCAGCACGACTGGGCCTCGTTCCGTTTCCAGTTCGTGCGCGCGGTCGCGACCCATCAATTGTCGCTCCGCACGGTCGGCGAATTCATCGGCCTGCAATTCGGTCTCGTCGGCTTCGTGCTGCTGCCGGTGGTGCTGTCCGGCGTGGCGCTGACGGCCTGGCGCGGCTATCGCACGCGCGAGCCGGTCGCGATCCTGCTCTCGACCGCCGTGCTGGTGCCGTTCCTCTATTTCCTCTGGAAGTCGCTGACGCTGCGGGTCGGCGACACCTGGCCGATGTTCCTGTGGCCCGCCGGCTTTGCCGCAACCGCCATCAACCTCGTCATGCTGCCGCGCGAGGGGTTTGCGGAATGGATGGTCAAATCGACGTTCCGGTGGGCGAGGGTAGCCGTCATTTCCGGCATCGCCTTCGTGGTCTGCGTGTTCTTCTATTACGTGGCAGCGCCCTGGAATCTGATCGGCCGGACCGATCCCGTCGGAGGCGAGGCGGGGTATGAACAGGTCGTGGCGCGCGCCCGCGAGCAGTTGCGAGAGACCGGCGCGAGCTGGATCGCCACATCGGACTATCGCACCTACGCAATGCTGCGCTGGTATTTCAACGGTCAGGTGCCAGTCGTCCAGATCAACGAGCGCGGACGGTATCAAGGTTTTCGCGATCCGGGCATGAACCTGATCAAGGGTCATTCCGGCCTCTATGTCGCCCGCGAACCCGACCATCGGCTGCCGCTGTGGGATCTCACAGGTGCCAAGCGCGAGCCGCTGCAGCGCGTCGAGCGCGTCTGGCGCGGCACGGTGATGGATACGTATGCATTGGAGAAGCTCACCGGCTGGACGCCGGAGCTTTCGCCGCCACCGGATTCCCCGCTGTTTCGCTGGCGCGTGCTGGCTACGGCGCAGGGTGGGGG
Source organism: Bradyrhizobium archetypum (assembly GCF_013114835.1). Taxonomy (GTDB): domain Bacteria; phylum Pseudomonadota; class Alphaproteobacteria; order Rhizobiales; family Xanthobacteraceae; genus Bradyrhizobium; species Bradyrhizobium archetypum. Next base: position 854,906 of record NZ_JAAVLW010000003.1, read on the forward strand.
CGTGACACGCGCCGCACACTCGACTGTCATTCCCGCGCATGCGGGAATCCAGTACGCCGAGGCTTCTCGGTTCAATCACTGCTGTCTCTGGAATAGTGGATCCCCGCCTTCGCGGGGATGACGACTGAATATGATGCAACGATCTCGCGACGCATCTCGCCCGAGGTTTGCTTCTTCGTTCGCCCTCTTTCGAGTCTGAGGGCGCAGGGAAGACCGGGTGCGCGCCGCACCCGCGGTCTCGTGTGCTGCTTGCGCATCAAGAAAATGCACACGAGCATACAGGTTCGGCGGAAACACTCCGGCCTTCCCTGCGCAATGGCTTTACGGCTTACTTCGTGCTCTCCCCGGAGAACGGCTTTATTGCCTCCGTCGCCCCCGAGCAGCTTTCGCTTCTCAAAGGACTTAACGCCAGCACCGCGGCGCCCGAACCACACGACTTCGCCGTACGCTTACCGCGCGCAACGTCTCTCGCGCCATCCGCGTCCATCGCATCCCACCGCGCGTTCGTGACGTTCGCGAGCGCCCCTCATCTGCGGTCAGACGGGCGGAGTTATGCGACTGATTTGGGTGCGAACGAAAGCGGAATATTTTTGATTTGCGGGCTTGACACGATTTCTGAAAATCAGAAGTGATTTGCCCCGTCGGACAAGTGACATACGTGGAAGGGCGGCCAAAGCGACAGCGTGCCTACGATCAAGCAGCGTGCTCGATTGACAGATGGTGGGCGCGGCGCTGTCGCACCTTTGCCCACCCCACGAACGCTCACGCCTCGTCGTCTCGCTTGCTTAAAAGGTCCTTCGCCAGGTCCGAGAGCGCGGGCCGCGGCAGTGCCGTGAACGGCAAGGGGCGCGTCACGTCGATCGCGGCTAGGCCGAGCCTTGCGGTGAGCAGGCCATTGAGCACGCCCTCGCCGAGCCGCTGCGAAAGCCTAGCGGCGATGCCGTGGCCGAGCATCTGCTGCACCAGGCTGTCGCCGACCGCTATGCCGCCGGTGATCGCGAGATGGCCGATGACCTGGCGCAACAGGCTGATCATGCCGAGCGTGCCCGGCCGGCCGCCATAGAGCCGCGCCAGTTGCCGGATCAGGCGCATCGCGGCGACGAACACAAACAGGACGTCGATCAGCGCGCGCGGGCTGACGGCGGTCACGACCGAAACGCGCTGCGCGGCCGTTGAAACGAGCCGGCGCGCTTCCTCATCCAGCGGCGCCAGCAATTCGCGCTCGGCGAGCTTGATCATGTCGGCGCCGTCGATGATGTCGTCGGCATGGCCGGCAAGCGTGGCGCGGGCGCGCGCCAGTTGCGGGTTCTGATGCGCGAGCTTGAGCAGGTCGCTGACGACGGCACGGCTCTCGGCACGGTCGTCGCTGCGCAGCACCTCAATGGCGCGCTGATGCAGCTTCTCGATCGCCGCCAGCCGCGCCAGCCCGAACGCCTCCCGGCCGATGACGACGGCCAGCGCCAGCCCGGCGGCGACAGCAAAGACAAACGCGACGTAGCCGAAGGTCTGGCTGCGCGCGAACAGATCCTCGATCAGATTGACGATGCCGAGTCCCGTACCCAGCAGCACCAGGCCGCCGACGGCCGACCAGAACAGCCCGCCCCAGCGAAAGCCGCGGCGCGTCGGGACAAGCGGTGCATCGATCGGCACGGGCAGCAGCACGGGATCCGGCTCCGGCGTGATCTGCACCGTACCGCGGGCAGGACGGCCGGCTTCGTCCTGGTCGATTACGACCACGTTGGGATCGCCGAGCTTGAACGTCGCCGGCCGCCGATGCGGCGTTTTCTCGCTCATTGCAGTCGGTCTCCAATCAGGAACTGAAGGGCGCGGTCGAGGCGGATGTGAGGCAGCGCGGGCTCTTCCTTGGCGGTGCGCTCCAGCAGCGGCGGCCGGAAACGCAGGAAGCGGAAATCGGCACTTTCGGATGGCGTGCTGGAAAGCCCGCGAAAGCTCCCCTTGAACAACGCGTCGGGATCGGCGGGCAGGTCGCCCGGAAAGGTCGCAACTTCGGTTTCGCCGTCGAATGTATCGCCATTGGCAGTCTCGCCGGGCGCAGGCGTGCCGAGGATCGACGGCAGCTTGTCCCGGCCGCGCGACACCATCGCCTCGCGCGTCGCGCGCACCGCGGCAAGCGCGACGACGTCGATGGCGGCGCCGGCATATTCGGCACGGTCGGCCGCCTTGGCGACCGCGCGCCGCAGCACCGCTTCCAGCCGGTCGTGGCTGGAATGGTGCAGGTGATCGGCCTTGGTGGCCGCAAACAGGATCCGGTCGATGCGCGGACGAAACAGGCTGCTCAGGATGGTGCTGCGGCCGACGCGGAAGCAATCGAGAATGCCTGCGAGCGCCGCTTCGAGATCGTGCAGCGCCTCGGGGCCGGCATTGAAGGCGGCGAGCGCATCGACCAGCACGATCTGCCGGTCAAGCCGGGCAAAATGATCACGGAAGAACGGGCGCACCACGACGTCCTTATAGGCCTCATAACGCCGGCGCATCATCGCCCACAGCGAGCCGTCGGGAGCGGCGCCGTCGACCGCCACGTCGAGCGGCGCAAACGTCAGCGCCGGCGTATCGGCGAGATTGCCCGGCATCAGGAAACGCCCGGGCGGCAGCAGGCTCATTGCAAACCGTTCGTCGCGGCAGGCGCGCAAATAGTCGGTGAACAGTCTGGCCGCGGCGAGCGTCGCCTGTTCATCCTCGCGGCTTTCGGGGGACAGCGCCGCCAGGTGCGCGTGCCAGGGTTTCGCCAGCTTGGCGCGCGGGCCCTCGCGGGACAACGCAAGGCTCTCCGCCGACCACTGCTCAAAACTCTTGTTGAGCAGCGGCAGGTCGAGCAGCCATTCGCCGGGATAGTCGACGATGTCGACGGTGAGCGTGCGGTCCGCGCCGTTGTGCCGCTGGTAGTCGATGACGAGCCGCAATTCAGAGATGTCCGTGGTCGAGTTCGGCCAGTGCCGTTCCTCGACCAGGGTGCGGACGTGGTTCTCATAGGCGAAGCGCGGTACCGCATCGTCCGGCTGGGGCGCAAGCCGGGCGCCAGCGATGCGTCCCGAGGCATAGGGCTCGAACACCGGAAACCTGCCGCCGCGGGTCAGGCCGTGGATCAACGCCGTGATGAACACGGTCTTGCCGGCGCGTGACAGTCCGGTGACGCCGAGCCGCACGGTCGGATTGAAGAAGCTGTCGCCGTAATCCAGCAGTGCTCGCGCCGACAGGCGCGCTTCTTCGACGAGATCTGAAAAACTGGGGACCATGCGGACGAGAAACTCGATGAGAGCCGTTGGTGTGGAATTACCGGAGAAGTGGCGATTGACGCCACGAAATCAAGCGCTTGTGATCGCCTGACGAGGGGAAATCCCCGGGATATCTGGCGGTTACCGGCAGCACGAAAATGCCACGGCGACGGGATACTGGCATCATCAGCGCAAGCGCATGGCGTCGGCCTTCACGCCGGCGGCGTGAACGGTTCGTTGACCTCGGAAGACCTATGTCCTAATCGCACCCTCTCAGCTTCTCGCGGACCTGCATGACCATCTTCAAACTGAAACAATTCGCCTCGACATCCATCCATGCGGCGGCTGACGCCATGCATTGGAATTACGACCGCGCCGAGCTGATCGCCGATGGTGTCGTCCACATCGTCGGCGTCTGTTTCGGACTTATCGCCGCCACCGTGCTGATCGTGTTGACGGCGGTCTATGCCGGCGCGTTCGAAATTACCGTGGTGTCGGTCTACGTCGCAGGCCTGCTCGCGATGCTGACGTTGTCGGCGATCTATAATCTCTGGCCGGTGTCGCGCGCCAAATGGGTGCTGCGCCGCTTCGATCATTCGGCGATCTATCTCCTGATCGCCGCCACCTATACCCCGTTCATTGTGGAACTCCGGGAGAGCCATCTCGCGATCGCGCTGTTGATCGGCGTGTGGTGCGTTGCGATCGCCGGCGTGGTGCTGAAGCTGGCGCTGCCGGGGCGATACGATCGGTTGGCCGTCGGGCTCTATCTCGCCTTGGGCTGGAGCGGCG
>NZ_JAAVLW010000021.1 GCF_013114835.1 Bradyrhizobium archetypum
CGGGATCGCAAAGCGGTCGCCGCCGGCTTCGACGATCAGCGCCGAGACGATCGCCAAGGTCAGCGGGATCTTGATGGTGACCGAAGAGCCCTCGCCGGCGACGCTCTTGATGTCGATGGTGCCGCCGATCTGGTCGATATTGGTGCGCACCACGTCCATGCCGACGCCGCGGCCGGAGACCGAGGTGACCTGCGCGGCGGTGGAGAAGCCCGGCGCGAAGATGAACTTGTGGATCTGGGCTTCGGTCATCTTCTCCAGCTCGGCCTCGGTGACGAGGCCGTTCTGCAGCGCCTTGGCCTTGATCCGCTCGGTGTTCAGACCTCTACCGTTATCCGCAATGCAGATGATGATGTGGCCGCCCTCGTGATAGGCCGACAGCCGGATGGTGCCCTGCTCGCCCTTGCCGGCGGCGAGCCGCTCGGCCGGGGTCTCCAGGCCGTGGTCGGCGGAGTTGCGCACCATGTGGGTCAAGGGGTCCTTGATCAGATCGAGCACCTGGCGGTCGAGCTCGGTGTCGGCGCCGTGCATCTCCAGTTCGATCTGCTTGCCGAGTTCGCCGGAGAGGTCGCGCACGATGCGCGGCAGCTTCTGCCAGGCATTGCCGATCGGCTGCATCCGCGTCTTCATGACGCCTTCCTGCAGCTCGGCGGTGACGTTGGAGAGCCGCTGCAGCGGCACCTTGAACTCGGTGTCCTCGTTGCGGCGGGAGATTTCCAGGAGCTGGTTGCGGGTCAACACCAGCTCGGAGACCATGGTCATCAAATGTTCGAGCGTGTCGACGTTGACGCGGATCGACTGGTTGGCGATCTTGTCGGCGACCTCGCCGTCGGCATCCATGGCAACCGGCTTGCGGGCCGGCTTTGCCTTTACTTCCTTGGCGTCCGGCGCCGGCGCAGCCTTGGCGACAGGTGCCGGCGCCACTTCGGTCGCGGTCTCGCGGAAGGCGCGCTCGAGGTCGTCGAGCGAAACTTCGCCCGGACGCAACGGGCGTTCCAACACCTGCTCGACCAGCGTGCCTGCGGTGACCGCGGGCTTCGCCGGCGGTGCGGCCACGACGGGCGCAGGCGCGGGTTCAGGGGGTGCTTCGGCCGTATGGTGACCGCCCTCGGCCATCGCATGCAGTTGCTCGATCAGGTCTTCATCGGTGCCCTCGGGCTCGGTCTCGGTCGCTTCCAGGCCGGCGAGGATTTCCTTGATGCGGTCAATCGAGGACAGGATCAGCGTGACGGCCTCGGCCTTGACCGGCATGCCGTCGCGGAATTTGCCCATCAGGGTCTCGCCGGCATGGGCCAGCGCTTCCAGCCGCGGCAGGCCTAGGAAGCCGCAGGTGCCCTTGATGGTGTGGACCAGGCGGAAGATGTTATCCAGGATCTTCGCGTCGCTCGGGTCCTGCTCGAACCGCACCAACTGATTGTCGACCGTATCCAGGCTCTCGCTGGTCTCGGTCAGGAACTCCCGCAACAAATCATCCATGAAACTGGCCTTCGTACGCACCGGCACGCGACATCGACGCGCCTTACGGAACAGGGCCAGCTTCTATGCAAAGCGTTTAATATTGGTTGAGCAAAGGGAAAAGAACGGGATCAACAAAGAGATAAGACGGCAGAAATGAAATCTGCCGCCTGTTTTCCACGCTTGGTTAACCATGTTTGCGCGTTAGGGCGTCTTCAGGAAGCGGTGACGATCACCTTTTCACCGTCGGGCACAAGCGTCACGCTCAGTCCGCACGCCTGCGCCAACAGGCGCGTATAGTAAGGCTGCACCGCATGTGCATCGACGGTCGCCGCCGAACTCGCGCTCAGGAGATCAACGATATTCTGCGGCACGCGGGCATTCAGGCCGGATGAGGTGACGCGAAAGCTCATCGTCTCGCCCTCGCCGATCGGATCGATCGTCAGCGTGCCGCCGCGCGGGATCGTCTGCTGTGCAATGATCAGCATGTTCAGAAGCAGCTTCACGCGGTTCTTCGGCAGCAACAGGCGCGGCAGATTCCAGGTCATGGTGATCTTGCCGTCCTCGATATGGCCGCGCGCCATGGTCTGGGCATCGCCGAGGTCGATCTGGGCGCCCGAGGAGCCCGCAGCACCGAATGCCAGGCGGCAAAACTGCAATCGCGCGGAGGCGGTCTTGGCGCTCTTGCGGATCAGGTCGAGTGCGAAATCGCGGTCTTCGGGCTTCGGGTTGTCGTCCAGCACCTCAAGCCCATTGACGATGGCGCCAACCGGGCTGATGAGATCGTGACAGACTCGCGAGCACAACAGCGCCGCAAGTTCGAGGGTATCGGGAGCCGGACCGGGAGACGAAGTGCCAGACATCATGGGTTCCTGGAAAGCCGCCGCGCCCCAATTGCCGGCGGGCCGTTACGAATCACGCGTGCCTATCGGTGATACACTGCGCAGCCCTGTGCTGCCAGCACGGGGCGGCAATGGTAAGGCAGGACGAACAGCAAATAGGCCCCGCTCATGAATGAGGCACGCACCATACTCGATCACGACGCGGCCGCGGCCCTGATCGAACCGCTGACCGAGATCGTGATCCGGGCCGGCGTCGCCATTCTTGCCGTCAATCGTTCCGCTATGAGCGTTGACGGTAAGATCGACGGATCGCCGGTAACTGAGGCGGACCTGGCCGCCGACCGTATCATCGCCGAAGGCCTCGCGCAGGCTGCACCGACGATACCGTCGCTGTCGGAGGAGCGTGTGCAGCCGGATGCGCTGCCCGATGTGGAAAGCTTTTTCCTGGTCGACCCGCTCGACGGCACCAAGGAATTCGTTGCCGGCCGTAAGGAATTCACCGTCAATCTGGCGCTGGTGACCCACGGAACTCCGTTGCTCGGCATCGTCGGCGCGCCGGCGCTGGGGCTGGTCTGGCGCGGCCTCGTCGGTCGCGGCGCAGAACGGCTGACGCTGGGCAAAAGCGAGCCCTTGATCGAACGGTTGCACACCCGTCCCAGCCCGCCGCGCGGGGAGCCATGGACGGTCGCAGTCAGCCGCCTGCATGGCGATGCCAGGACCGAAGCCTTTATCGCCGAACGACCGGGCGCCATCAGGTGCGCGCTTGGTTCGGCGGTCAAATTCGGCAGGGTCGCCGAAGGCCGGGTCGATATCTACCCGCGGCTGTCTCCGACATCGGAATGGGACGTCGCCGCGGGCCACGCGGTCGTCACGGCCGCTGGTGGCCGGATCACGGATTCAAAGGGCGCACCGCTGGTCTTCGGCACGGGACGGAGCGGCTTCATCGTCCCGGAATTCATCGCCTGGGGCGATCCGAAAGCGGTGCCGTTCGCAAGCTCGTAGCAGGGCGAGCCAACGGGTCGCCCGGCTACGGTGGCTTGCTTACTGCGCCAACCCTTGCTCGAGCACCGGCCAGCGCGTGGTGGCTTCTTTCAGATAGCGCGCCGGCTCGGCGGCGAACGCATCGCGGTTTTCCTCGCGGCCAAACAAATAGAGCCGCTGCCCCACAACCGCAAAAAGGCGCGGGTTGCCCGCGTAGGTCACCCCTCGTCCCAGATCGACTGGGTCGTAGCCGCCGAACTGAGGCCCGTAAATTTCCGGATGCGCCACGAAAGAGGCGCGATTGCCCTCGTTGCGGAAGCGCCAGACCGCGCCACCTCCACGAGCCTCGAAATCAGGCAGCCCCGGGAGAGCCATGGATTCGGTGAAGTAGGCGACAGGATCGAAGCCACCGATGGCGAGGCCGGAATACCGGTTGACCACAATCCGCTCGGTGGTCGCGGCGCGCGCGGCAAAATCCAGGCCAGCAACGACAAAAAAGCTTGCCAATAAGGCAAAAAGGGCCATTTGGGGGCGCGAACCGTATCTTTCCTGCCGTTGTGCCGTCATAGTTGGTGCCGATAACATGCGAGTCGAGGGGACACTGGGCGCAACCTAGAGCCATGCTTGTTGGCGTCAGGTTAAGGCGGCGGCCAGAATTTCGATGCCAGGGGTTCTTTCATGACGTTTGCTTCACGCCTTGCTGCGGTGACGTTCGCCGCGCTGATGTGCTGGACCGTGCCGGCTTCCGCACAGCAGCCGCCACCGGCTTACCCCGCACAGCCGCCGCCGGGGCCTGGGCCGTACCCGCCACCGCAGCGCCAGCCGGGACCTGAGACCTTCGGACCGGAAGAACTGGTGTCGGCCGGACACAAGTTCTTCGGCAACGTCTCGCGCGGCCTCGCTTCCGTCATCGAGCGGGCGGTCAGCCAATGGGGCTTGCCTAACGGCTATGTGCTCGGCGAGGAAGGCTCAGGCGCTTTTGTGGCAGGCCTGCGATATGGCGAAGGCACGCTCTACACCAAGAACGCCGGCGATCTCAGGGTCTATTGGCAGGGACCGTCGGTCGGCTTCGACTGGGGCGGCGACGGTGCGCGCACCATGACGCTGGTCTACAACCTGCCCGCCACCAACGCGATCTACCAGCGCTTCGTCGGCATCGACGGCTCCGCCTATATCGTCGGCGGCTTCGGCATGACCGCGCTGACTGCCAACAACATCGTGCTGGTGCCGATCCGCTCCGGCATCGGCTTAAGGCTCGGCGCCAATGTCGGCTATCTCAAATATACACCGCGCGCGACCTGGAACCCCTTCTGAGTCACGTTTCCAAGCATCAGCGCGCATCCCCAGGCGGATTCAGGTTAACGCGGCATTGGGCTGGCGCAGGCACGGCCGGGCATGGCATTGTGATTAACGAATCCTAACCTCGTGTGGAGTGACCATCGATGATCGAACCGATCATGTATCTGGCGATCGGTTTTCTGGTCTCCATGCTATTCGGCCTGATGATCGTGCCGCTGGTGCACAATCGTGCGGTGCGGCTGACGACGCGGCGGCTCGAGGCGGCAACCCCGCTGTCGATGGCCGAGATCCAGGCCGACAAAGATCAGTTACGCGCGGAATTCGCGATGTCGGCGCGGCGGCTCGAAATGAGCGTCGAGCAGCTCAAGAACAAAACAACCAGCCAGCTCGCCGAACTCGGCAAGAAGAGCGATGCGATCAACCGTTTGAAGATCGAGCTCGGCGAAAAGAACGCCACCATCTTCACGCTCGAAGCGCGCGAAAAGGCGATGAAGGAGCAGTTGCGCGCCACCGAGGAGGAATTCGCGGCCAAGACCGAGCTGTTGCGCAACGCCGAACAGGCGCTGACCGACAAGCAGGCGGAGCTCGCCCGGATCAATCACGAATTGAACGACCGTTCGATGACGGCGGACAGCCGCCAGGTCGAGCTGGTCTCGGTGCGCACGCAGATCGAGGAGCTGAAGGGCCGCGTTGGCGATGCGGAAAAGGAATTTTCAGCAACCCAGGCCCGCCTGGCGCAAGAGCGCGCCGAGTCCGAGCACGCGAGCCGTGAACTTTCGGAAGCGCGCGGCCGCGTCGAAAGCTTGAGCCAGCGCGTCACCGATCTCGACCGGCAATTGATCGTCCAGGTCAAGGAAGCCGAGATGCTCGGCAACCGCGTCAACGATCTCGAGGCGCGGCTGGCGACGCAGGGCAAGCTCCTGGCCGAACGCGAATACGAAAACAACCAGCTCCGGCAGGCGAACGAAAACGCCGAACGCGCTGCGCGCGAACTGCGCGAGGAGCTCGCAGGCATGAGCGGCGGCAAGTCGTCGGTCGTCGAAAAATTGCGCGCCGAGAAGGCGGCAGTGGAAGAACAGCTCCGCCTCGCCCGCGACGAACGCGCGAAACTGCAGCGTGACCTAAACGCGATCCAGCAGCAGGCGGAAAGCTCCTGGCAGACCGAGCGGATGGAAAATGCGCTGTTGCGCGAGCGCATCAACGACATTGCCGCCGAGGTCGCCAAGCTCGCCATGCAGCTCGAGGGACCGAATTCGGCGATCGAGGCCATGCTGGCTGCGGAACCGGCGATGCCCGCCAAGCCCGCCAATGATGTCGCCGGCACCGCCCCTGCCATGTCGGAAGGCGGCGGCACGCTGGCCGAACGCATCCGTGCGCTGCAGTCGCACGCGTCGCGGGCCCGCCAGCAGGGGGCGTAAATCCCCTGCCCGGCCCGAAAACGCGACGTTACGGCGCGACTGATCGCTTGACACTATGGGTCGGTACTTCGTAAATCGCGGGCTCTGACAGCGCATGATCCGGAAAAGCGGACACCGGTTTTCCGAGAAGATCATGCTGAAATAAAACGGCTTATTGTTCGCCCACATTTCCCGGACGCATAGCTCAGCGGGAGAGCGTTCCCTTCACACGGGAGAGGTCCAAGGTTCGATCCCTTGTGCGTCCACCATCCAAAAGCCCCGCCATGACGGGGCTTTTTGCATTTTGGAACCAGGCCTCGGAATAAGAAAGGGGTCGCTCAACGGCGTCTCTTGTTTTAGCCAATGCGGTTGCGCCACTCCTGGCACAACCACGCTGTCGAATTTTCATGGGTGGCTAAACCAGCGATCAGGCATGCGGGTTGACAACCGTGTACCCGCGTAACGAACGCGCGTGAATCCTCGTTGCGTGGCCGCCCGAGTTCGCATCGTATGCCATCCACGTATCGCCTTCGACATGTCGTTCCAGAACGAAAACGTGGCCACGTCGCGCAGCGACCATTCCGGGTGCCGGCGATGTCCGTGGAAAGCGCAACCAGTTGGATGCGAGATTTAGACCGGGGATGATCCGACCGAAGACGCGGAGCGACGCGCCGCAGCCGCAGAATGAGCGGGGGCAACCGGCCGGGCGACCGCCGATCGTTTGGGCGCGATCGATACTTACGTCTGCCAATTCGCGACGGTAGCTCTGTGCAGTCCCTTGATAGGCATAAGAACCGATCCGCTCACGATGCGGCTGCGAAAACGAAAAATCGCAGGGCATGGTCACATTGCATTCGGCGATTTGACCGATGCGGGAAGGACGGGCCTCCGAAGCGATCGACCCGATTACAACAAGGACAGACGCAACGACGACTTGTTTGAGCATGCAGGACTCCGGATTAAATGGTCCTGCCCCGCAATCACAAGCCAATAACAGTTTGGCAAAAATGCGTTTTAGAGCGGCCCCTGGTCCGGTGCGTGGAACCTTCAACCGCATCTGAACGCCTGGTTCACAACGTGTTCATTTGCATTGCCGTTAATTATTCGCAGGAGGATCTGACATGACAAATGCGAATAATCGCTTCGATGCGATCGATGTTGTCGTTGACTGGATCGACGCCTGCAAGCAGCGACGCCTCGATGCGCTATTGGACTTGTATGACGATGCCGCCACCGTCGAATGCTGCGAGGACGGCCGCTTCAATGGCCGATCGGACATGGAGCGATATTGGCGGCCACGGCTCGCCAAGGCGCGAAACAACGCGTTCGCCATTGACGTGTTGATTCCGGAGGTGGACGGCATTGCACTGGATTATCGCGGTTACGACGGAAGGATCATGAGAACGCACTTCCGATTCACGCAATCCGGCAAGATCCGGTTCACGGCGTGCGAACCTGTAAAATCCACCGCGTGGCGACGGACGATCGGCCATTAATGTGAGGCCGCTCAGCGGTCAGCGTGATGCTGCAATTCGTTGCGCCGACGGTGCGCGCTCGTGCTGCTCGGCCTGTTGACCGCGCAAGGCAGGCTTGCTCGTCGCCGGCAGCACGCCGGCACAGAGATAGCCCAGGTCAGATCCCGAGCACCCATATCGCAACAATGGTGCCCAGCGTCGCTAGCCCGCTGATGGTCCATCCGGTTGCGTAAGAGAACTCATCATCGCTGGTGCCGCGCATTTCGTCGGCCCCGGTGGTTGCTGACCGCCACTGCATGGCATCGCTCCAGAAAGCCTGCCCGCAAGCGATAACGTCGGTCCGGCGCTCCCGGTTCCGCTCTGATGTTGGCGGCCGCCAAAGAGACGGCGCACCGGTCTGCAATTACCTGCGATTAGACGAAGGAAAGCCGGCGTGCGTCGGCCGGCGCGATATCCTTTTCGTCGCCGACGATGATGGTGACCTTCCACCCCTCGCTGGCCCAGACCCGCGCCTTGGCGACAGCCACGAGCATGCTGCTTCGGTCCATCCTGACGGTCTCGTCCTTGCGTTCCGCCACGATCCTGTACGCCATCCCTACCACCCCTCAACGCCGGTACTACTACGGGAATTGTCGGGTACGGCTTTGGCCGCAATTGGCCAACAATTTGTCCAATCGGGGGCGCTGTTAACGGCGGAAACGCGGTTTTGACGGCTGTTTTGGCCCTATTTGGCGGCTTTTCGCAGCGGTAGCGCCGGTTTTGTCACCCCATCGAGCCCGGTCAGCATCAGGACTGTCAGCAGCGCGTTCTGCGGGCCGTACCAGGCGTTGGTCGGCTTGTACCATTCGTTGCGCGAGTGCCAGTTGCCGCCCTCACCGCCGCCGCCGATGGTGACGGCGGGAATGCCGAGCGACATCGCGATGTTGGAGTCGGTCGAGGAGCCGGCAAAAGTTGGCCGCGGGCCCTTGGTCACGGCCGAGACCGCGCGTTGCGTGGCCTTCACGATCGGCGAATCCATTGGCACGATGCCCGCGGGACGGTCGCCGATCATTTTTGCCTCGACGCTCATCTTGTCGGACTTCCAGCGGGCGTTCTCGTCAGCGACCGCCTCCTTGACGAGCTCAAGCAGCCGCGCCTCGAGCTTCAAGAGCTCGTCGGTCGAGTTCGAACGCATGTCGACGGCCATCCGCGCTTCCGCGGCGATGGCATTGACCGAGGTGCCGCCGGTCACGGTGCCGACGGTGAACGTGGTCTTGGGATCGGACGGCGGCTGCAACTCCGCGATCTTCGCGATCGCCCGGCCCATCGCGTGGGTCGCGCTCGGCAATCCGAATTCCTGGAACGAGTGGCCGCCGGGGCCCTTGAAGATGAACTCGTAGCGATGGCTGCCGGTCGCCTGGTTGACTACGCGGGTGATGCCGAGCCCGTCGATCGAGATGAAGCCGTCGATGTCGGTGTGATCGCGGAACAGCGCCTTCACGCCGCGGAGATTGCCAAGCTCCTCCTCGCCGACCGTGCCGACGAACAGGATGTCGCCGACGGTCGCAATCTGATTCTCGTTCATCGCCTTGATCAGCGATAGCAATGCGGCAAGGCCGCGTGAATCGTCGCCGATGCCGGGAGCGACGATCGCGCCGTCCTTGTCCTTCACGGTGACGTCGGTGCCCTCAGGGAATACCGTGTCGAGATGTGCCGACACCACGAGCTTAGGACCGCCGCCGCTCCCCTTGCGCAGCGCGAGCACATTGCCTTCGGCATCGATCGACACATCCTTGAGGCCCAGCTCCTGCATCCGCTTCTGATAATATTCGGCGCGGGCCTTTTCCTTGAACGGCGGCGCCGGGATTTCGGTGATGCGCTTCTGTTCGGCAAAGGTCCGCTCATCGTCGGCCTTGATGTCGTCGAGCATGTTGACGACCTTGGGATGGGCGAGAATGGCGTCGAGCTCGGGCATGGAAACGTCTTGCGCCCGAACCTGCTGCACCAGCGCATGCTGCGCGACGGCGACGAAGGCGACGGCCAGGATCGATCGGCTAAGTGTCATCAAGATTCTCCGTTTGCAGGTTTCATCCTGCGCTTAAGCCCGCATCTTTCAGCCGCCCCGCAAACCAGATGGACAGGGTCTGGTCGAGGGCGCCGCTGGTATAGACTTCCGACATCGTGACCTGCTTCTTGTCCAACGTCAGCAGCAGGCCGATCCAGTAGGCAAACCACAAATGCGGATCGGTCAGCGCCCGCAGCTTGTGCTGGTCATGTTCGAGCGGCTGGTGGTTGGCCGACTTGCGCACTTCGACGGCAAGCAGATTGTTCGGAATGGCGCGCTGGTGCACCACGATATCGGGATAGATGGATTTGGCGAGGTGGTCGTCGCTCGAGACGATGGAGCCGTGCGGCAGCCGCAGCGTGCGGTCGCCGAGCCGGTCATACTCGCAATCGATCTCCCAGCCCGAAAACTGCGCTTCAAAATGCACCGCAAGCCGGTGCGTCAGCGCGCGTTCGCCGACATCCTTTTCGAGCAGGAAGGCTTCGCGGGCATAGAATTCGTGAAGTGCGTTGATGACCTTGTTCAGCTCGGTCTGCATGGCGCCTCCCACGAAGGCGAGCGGTATCGGCCGCCCTACATCTGCACTTCGATCAGCCGAGGTCCCGGTTCCGCGACGGCCTCCGCCAGCGCCTTGTTGAAGTCGTCGGCGTTCGCGACCGCACGGCCGGGCACGCCCATGCCCTTGGCGAGCGCGACGAAGTCGAGGTCCGGGCGATCGATCTTGAGCATGTCCTGCGCGCGCTGTCCGGGCTGGCCCGCGCCGACGCCGTCGAATTCCCCCCGCAGGATCTGGTAGATCTTGTTGGCGAAGACGATCGTGACGACGTTGAGGCCTTCGCGGGCCTGCGTCCACAGCGATTGCAGCGTGTACATCGCGCTGCCGTCGCCGACCATGCAGATCACCTTGCGGTCCGGGCATGCGACCGCGGCACCGGTCGCGACCGGCGTCGAGAAGCCGATCGAGCCGCCCATGTTCTGCAGCCAGTCGTGCGGGGCGGCCGCCGCGGTCGGCGGAAAGAAGCCGCGGCCGGTGGTGATGGATTCATCGACTACGATGGCGTTTTCCGGGATCGCCATCGCAATGGCCTGCGCGATCGAGGCATGCGTCAGCGCGCCGGTCGGTTTGGCGAGTTCGACCAGCTTCTGCGGCTGCCGGTCCGACGGTTGCGCGTGAAGCGCGCCGGCCAGCGCTTCCAGCGCGGCGACGGAATTTTCCGCGCCCGAGGTCATGCGATGCACTTCGCAGCCCTGCGGTTTGAGCATGCTCGGCTTGTTCGGATAGGCGAAGAAGGCGACGGGATCGTTGGCCTCGACCAATACGATGTTCCTGAAATCCTTCAGGATCGGCAGCGCCTGCTCGATCACATACGGGATGCGGTCGATCGAGAAGCGGCCGCGGCCGCGCGCCATGCGCGGGTTATAGGTCTGGCCCATCACCTTGCAGCCGGTCTTGCCCGCGATCTGGGCAGCCAGCGCCAGCCCATGCTCGGTCAGCGCGCTGCCGGTCATCAGAAGCAGCGTCGACGCGCCGCCGTTGCGCAGCACTTTTGCGGCATGGTCCACGGACTGCGCGGAATAATTTGCGCGCTGGCTGTTCACCGGCACCTGGGCAATGCCATCGGCCTCGTTCCAGGCGGTATCGGCGGGAAGAATCAGGGTGGCGATCTGCGCAGCTTTGGCTGCGGCGATCGCGGCCGCGCCGTCGGCGGCGACCGACTGGGCATCCGGCGAAGTCCGCACCCAGCCTGACATCGGCCGCGCGAGCCCTTCGATGTCTGATGTCAGCGGCGCGTTGTAGCCGATGTGATAGGTCGCGTGCTGGCCGACGATATTGACGATGCCGGAATTGGCCTTCTTGGCGTTGTGAAGATTGGCGAGCCCGTTGGCGAGGCCGGGCCCGAGATGCAGCAGCGTCGAGGCCGGCGCGCCCTTCATGCGGTAATAGCCGTCGGCAGCGCCCGTCACCACGCCCTCGAACAGACCGAGCACGCAGCGCATTCCCTCGACCCGGTCCAGTGCGGCGACGAAATGCATCTCCGAGGTGCCAGGATTGGTAAAGCAGACGTCGACACCGCCCGCGACCAATGTCCGCACCAGACTTTCCGCACCGTTCATGGCCTTCGTTCCCTTCGCGCTTCGTTTTCTTGGAGCCGCCGACGATCAAACATTGTTCGCACGTTTCGTCAAAGGTTTAGCGGAACAATGCAGCCATCGCTTAGGGCATGTTGCCTTTTTTCATCGCGGCGTCTGAAAATGGCTGTGGTCACAGGCTCGTTGCTTGCACGGCAGCCGCAATTATGGCCTGTCTCCGCCTGCATATTCAGATTTTTTCGCGAGGGAGAAAAATGATCCGGGCTTTTGCTTTGCTGTTTGCGGCAATCACGATGGTGGTGGGGACCGGCCACGCGCAGGCCCAAAATCTCTTTTTCTTTGAAGACTCGCGCGACATCATGGGCGGCGGCCCCGGTTTCTTCCGACCTGGCATGCCCAGCGGTGCAAGCCCGATCCCGCGCCAGACGGTGTACTTCGCCAGCAATTACAGACCCGGCACGATTCTCATCGATACCGCCGAGCGACGGCTCTATCTCGTGCTCGGCAACGGCCATGCGATCCGCTACGGCATCGGCGTCGGCCGGGACGGTTTCCGATGGAGCGGAACCCACCGCATCACCGCGAAAAAGGAATGGCCGAGCTGGACGCCGCCGGCTCAGATGCTGCGGCGCCGACCCGACCTGCCGCGGCACATGCCCGGCGGCATCGACAACCCGCTCGGCGCGCGCGCGATGTACCTCGGCTCGACGCTCTACCGCATCCACGGCTCCAACGAGCCCGAGACGATCGGACAGGCAGTCTCGTCCGGCTGCTTCCGGATGACCAATGAGGACGTGACCGATCTCTATAGCCGCGTGTCCATCGGCACCACCGTCATCGTGAGGAATTAGGCGATAGCCATCGCGGAATTGGGCGGTCGTGCGCAAGCGCGTGATCGAGCCTTTCAAGCCTTGCGCGTACGCGCCGATTGCTGCAGCGTCGTTTGAATGCGCACGCCCCGCCGATATCAGCACCTATGGACGCTTGCTGTCGCCCTGGGCGTAGTCGTGCTGGGCGACGTCGCCGTGCCATCAGCGGCGGCCGGCGAGATGGCGGCGATCGCGCAGCGTCAGCGCACCGAGAAAAAGATCTTCACCGACAACGAGATCGTCGAGGGCTTCCTGAAGATCGCCTTCGGCGCTGAATATCATCTCGCCGGCCGCGTCGACCGCATCCGCAAATATGACGGGCCGGTGCGGGTGTTTGCCGACGGCACCCGCGCCGACCGCAAGGCGCAGCTTTCGAAGATCGTCGCCGACATTGCCGCGCGCATTCAGCACCTCGACATCGCCATGGCGACAAGCCTCGAAGACGCCAATGTCCAGGTCAAGCTGGTGCGCGACCGCGACCTCCAGCGCACCATCGCAACCTTCTATGGCAGCGAGCGGGCGCGCGAGATCCGTTCTTCGCTCGACCCGCAATGCCTGTCGGGCTTTCGCAAGAACGAGAAATTCGAAATCGAGCGCTCCGACGTGATCCTCACCGTCGACAATGGCGACTTCGTTTTCTTCGACTGCGCCTATGAGGAATTGCTGCAGTCGCTGGGACCGATCAACGATACCTCAACGGTGCCCTGGACCATGTTCAACGACAATGTGTCGATGGGCTATTTCGACGTCTACGACCAGTATCTCTTGAACCTGCTCTACGATCCGAGGATCAAGCCCGGCATGACGGTGCAGGAGGTCAAG
This sequence comes from Bradyrhizobium archetypum, assembly GCF_013114835.1. Taxonomy (GTDB): domain Bacteria; phylum Pseudomonadota; class Alphaproteobacteria; order Rhizobiales; family Xanthobacteraceae; genus Bradyrhizobium; species Bradyrhizobium archetypum. The sequence goes on from NZ_JAAVLW010000021.1 coordinate 13,273, forward strand.
GCGGTGCTGCCGGACGTGCTGGCCGACGTGCGCGCCTTCGTCCGCAAGGTCAACAACCTGCCGCAGTGACGGGTAGCAGCGGCGAGCCGCCAATATGTCGGAACACCCGCCCGGCTGGTGGGACGTCCGGCTGGGCCCGCTTCGCCGCGGACAGCCGTTGCGGGGCTCCAAGGCCTCGCGACCCCGCGCTATCCACCTTTCCAATGACAACGCAAAGTTTTACCAATGAAAGGTTGTGACTTCCAAGAGCAAATCCTGTCTAATGGGGTTTATGGGCGCCTGTCATAAGCTTTTGAAATGAACGACCTGCCTCGGATCCAGGCCTTGCGCTGCTTCATCACCGTGGCCCGAGAGGGCACGGTGTCGCGCGCGGCCACCCTGCTGCACCTCACCCAGCCTGCCGTCAGCCTGCAACTCAAGGGACTGGAGGAGAGCACCGGGCTGCAGCTTTTCAACCGCACGCCGGGCGGCTTTACGCTGACGGAGGCCGGCGCAGCCCTGCTGCCGCTGGCGCACCGGACGGTGTCGGCGTCGGCGGATTTCAGGACTGCGGCGGACTCTTTACGCGAATCGATGCGGGGCACGCTGCGCGTCGGGACGATCCTGGATCCGGAGTCGATCCGGCTCGGCCCGTTCGTACGCAGCCTCGCCACGTCCTCGAGAAAGACCGAAGTCTTTCTCCGCTACGGCATGAGCGACGATGTGCTGGCGCAGATCGGCCGGGGTGAGCTCGACGTCGGATATTATATCGACGCTACGCCCGCCGAATGCCTCGCCTCGGGAACGCTGTCTGAACGGACCATCGACGATGCCAGGTTCCAGTTCATGGCGCTGATGCGCTTCGACTACCGCGTGATCGCCCCTCGCGAATGGAGCGGCAAGGTGCTGGGAAAGGACTGGGCCGGCCTGATCGACCTGCCGTGGATTGCGACACCGCACGCTTCGGCACAGCGCCGTCTGCTCGACCACGTCTTCCGGCCGATGGGTGCGCTGCCCAAGCGCGGCGCCTTCGCCGACCAGGAAGACGCCGTGATCGGCCTCGTCGAATCCGGCCACGGCCTCAGTCTTGTCCGCGACTGCGTGCTCAACCGCGTCACGCGCAATCGGAATTTCGTGATTGCCGACAAGGTGGCGCTGACCTGCGACCTCGGTTTCGTCTGCCTGACGTCACGGCGCCACGAGCCGATGATATCGCAGGCCTTCTCGGCTATGCAGACGGTATGGGACTTGAAGGCAGGTGACACAGCGCCTGCGCCGGTCGAGGCGAGATCGCGGAAAAGCGCGCGGCGCTAGGTACGTGCTCATAAATTCGTCATCTCCGCTTCGCCCCGAAAGCGAACGCGATACCGCGTTGCTGCGAAATGACGCGAAGGGCCAATTGCCGACAAAACAGTCAGATTTCCCCGGTTCGGGTCGAAACAAGCCGAATAGAGGCAGGACCTTCTATGTTGGCGCTAACATACTTTTGCGCGGCCGGAATGAGAGTTTCCACGGCGGATTTATTGTACGAGGGATGCTTCGGATTTAGGTGCAAGCTAGTTTCGACGATCATCACCTGGGTAATCCCGGAGGGTAGAACCTCAACGGCGAATGATACGAAAGATACGTGCGGAGCTTTGAAAGGCATTGGAGCCGCCCTCACTGACGTCGAACGTAGGTGGCGCCCCATCCAAGGCCGAGTGTGGCGGCGACAAGCGAACCGACGAGTACGCCCAGTTTCGCCGCCCTTAATAATCCCTGATCGGAGAAGGCGAGCATCGAGATGAAGATCGACATGGTAAAACCGATGCCAGCCAGCAGGCCGACCAGACAGACGCCACCCCACGAAACTCCAGGAGCAAGGCGACACCAGCCCAGTCGTACCGCGATCCAAGTCGCGCCGACGACGCCAAGTGGTTTCCCTGTGACCAAGGCAAGCGCGGTGCCCATCATCACCTGATGGCTTCCAGCGGAGAGATCAGCGCCCGTTAAGCTGACGCCGGCATTCGCCAGCGCGAAGATTGGCATGACGCCGTAAGCCACCCACGGATGCATTGCCATCTGCACCCGCGACACCGGCGGCAATATCTCGCGGTGAGCTACGCGAAGGTCTCGCAGCGGTTGCTCCAATAGGTGCGGATCCCTTGCCTTCACCGCATCGCTACTTCGCAACTGTTTGAGCACGCGCGACACTACTTCCAGCGGCGGCTCCCGCATCGGTATGGCGCGTGCCGGAGTTATCAGGCCGAGCACGACACCTGCAAGGGTTGGATGGATCCCGGCGACCATGAACCCAATCCAAACCAAAGAACCGGGCAGTACGTAAAAGGGCGCAGAACCGATCCCAATCCGCTGAAACCCTAAAGCCGCGAGAACGCCAATCGACGCGAGGACGAAACCGCCAAGCTGAAGACTGGCGGTGTAGAAGAGCGCAATGATCAGCACCGCAATGATGTCGTCGATGATCGCCAGAGCAAGCAGGAAGACGCGTACATTGACTGGGATCTTTCGTCCAAGCAGCGCGAGCACCCCGACGGCAAAGGCGATGTCTGTCGCGGTTGGCACGGCCCAACCCTGCCCTCTAGCCGGATCGCCGTTGAGGCTCAGATAGATGAGCGCCGGGACGATGACGCCACCAGTCGCTGCAACCAGCGGCAGAATGGCTTGGTCGAGTCTGCTTAGTGCGCCTTCATGAATCTCGCGCCGAATCTCCATGCCCACGACGAGGAAGAAGACTGTCATCAGCGCGTCGTTGACCCAGAAATGCAGCGACTGGGAAAAGACGTGTTCCCCGACACTGATTGTCAGCGGAAGGTTCCAAAAGGCGTGATAGCTATGAGCGAACGGAGAGTTGGCCCAGATCAGCGCAGCGGCGGCAGCAACAAGAAGCGCGGCACCGCTGATTGCCTCGACATGCAGGAAGCGATGAAGGGTGCTGAGGGCCTGCTCCGCAAGCCGCTGGGCTTTCGGCAGATCGTCAAATGAAGGGCTATCGTTCATGGGGCGCACGCTTTCCGCGTGGCGGCCCGACCATCGCTCGACCTGTCACTGCTCAATGCAGCGAGCACCCAAACGCCGTTATACATCGCGATGGCGACAATTCAACCTTGGAAGAATAACCCGATGCCAATGTCTGTTTTGGGTCATTCTCGCTCGATCCAGCCGGTTTTGTCTGCCGGTTGACGTCCGCTTCACCCCGAAAGCGGCCTTAGCCGATGCTGCCGAACAAGCCCACAGCCGAAGCGATCGGAGGCAAGCCCCGCTTCAACCAAACGCCAGATACTCCAGCGGTATCGATCAGATGTTGGCGCTGCAGATCGATTTCAGCGCCTTCCATTCCTCAGCCGAAAGCAGCGGCGGCCCGCTGGCGGGCGGGTCTTGCCGGCTCATCCGCGCCAGCCGGTCCTCGCTTAAGGGGTGGGTCGAGACGATGGAGAGGCCCTTGCCTTCCTTTCCCGTGACCCGAAGCAGCAATTCCCCGGTCGGCTTCGCCGGCCGGCCGAGCCGGTGCATGACGTCGATGGCAAAACTGTCGGCATTGGTCTCGGCTTCGCGCGAATGGGATGACGTCACCAGTGTGCGCGATCCGAAGATCAGCGCGCTGGAGCCCGTGATGTCGCCGAACAACAGCCCGATCAGGAACGACGTGCCGCCATTGTGGATCAGTCCGCGCATGCTGTCGCGATGCTTGAGATGGCCGAGCTCATGGGCCAGCACGCCCGCGATCTCGTCGGCGTTCTCGGCCTTCGCCAGCAGTCCGTTGAACAGATAGACCTTGCCGCCCGGCAGCGCAAAGGCGTTGGGAACCGGGCTCGACAGCACGCCCGATTGCACCGAGGTATCGAGACCTGCGGATTCGCGGATTGCGGTGACGAGCTTGTCGAAGGCTTTCTGCCCGGCGGGATTGTCGCAAACCCTGGCATCGAACATCGTCTTGACCTGGCTGTCCGCGGCTTCGCCGAGCCGCCGTTCGAACGCTTCGGGCACCAGCGGCGTGAGGCGGTCGGCGATCAGCGGCAGTCCGAACAGCACCACGGCGACGATTGAGGCCGCGGCCGCGATCGACCAGCCGACGATGGCGGCAACGCCGCGGCGGCCGATCATGTGATCATCGATGCTGGTGCAGTGTAACACCAGCTCGCCGGCAAGCCCGGTGTCGCGCACCTCCAGCCGCGCCAGCGCGGGCGCGGTCAGGCAGCTCAGGCGCAGCACGCCGGCCGGGCTATCGGCACGCCGGACATCGGAATAGGCCCACGCCGCCAGCGTCTGCTCGCCCTCATCGATTTCGAGCCGGTCGGCCAGGCGGAGCGTCACCATGCGCCGCCGGCTCGACGTCCCGTCGAAATAGGCCGCCGAACCGCCCGATGACAGATTGGCAGGGATCTGTATGTCGCTATCCATGGCCATAAAAGCTCTTAAGCCTCAAAAGCCGCCGACATCGAGGCCGTCGGCAAAACCTTCGCCGAGCGCGCTGGCCATTCCGCCGCGCGCCGAAACGTTGGCCGCAGTCTCGATACCGCTGACATTGACCGATCCAAGCACCCTGACCCAGAGATCGCGCAACAGATAGACCCGGATCACGATATTCATCGCCAGCGCGAAGACCAGGTAGCCGATGCCGGCGAGCACCAGGAGCGGAATGCTCTTCATGAATTCCTGCGACTTGAAGAACTCGCCGAACGAATCGCCGCTCATGCTGGCGACCAATGCCGCCGAAAGCGCCAGATAGGCCGAGAACACCAATCCGAGCACGACGATCCAGCCGATGACTTTCCAGTACAGGCCGATCAGTGCGCTGCGCGTCAACGACGATTCGACGCGCACGCTTCCGAAGCGGATGCCTGACAGCCACCAGCGCCATTCGATCGCCTTGAACGCGCCATAGATGAAAGGCGCGAGCGGGAATACGTAAAGCGCAATCGGCGTGAGCAGCCACAGCCACCAGCCGCGCTTGAAGAACTCCCAGCCGCGGCCCACGAAGCTGCCTTGCAGATCGCCGTAAAAAGTGTGGCGCATCTTGTAGCGTTCGAGCGCCGCCGTGCGCCACGGCAGCGCCAGGCCGAGCGTCACCGCCGACAGCAGGCCCCACATCGTTGCCCGTGCGGCGTAAGCCCAGCCCGAGCCGGTCATCCAGAACCGCACGCCGCGCCACACCGTGCGTGTCAGGCGGTAGCGCCGCGCCCGGTAGATCGCAAACTGCCCGAATACATAGAAGAACGCGACCAGCGGTATACTGGCAAACGCCTGGATGTGCTCGGCCTCGAGGCCGACGAGAAAATAGCCAAGGTAAACCGGCAACAGGATCGCGAGCGCGACCAGGAATCCGATCAGCAATTCCTTGCCGCGGCCAGTATATTCGGCGGCATCGCCGTCGACCAGCGTGTTGGCCCAGAGATGGCGGCGGATATCGGTGAGCAACCAGAATCGGTAGAAGCCAAGGGTAACGAATTCGAGCCCCGCGCCGCGCTTGACCAGATCAAAGAACTCGCCGCGGCGACCGGAAAACGCCACCGGCATCGGCGGCGGCACGGGCGACAGCGGGGGTGGCGGCACAAGCGGGGGCCAGCTCATCTGGTTCATGGTTCAACTCCAGCGCGATAATAGCGGATCAAACCACAAATTTGTCGGCCGTTGTGTGACCCAGCTCCCACAATCACTTCGTGTCCGTTCCGGGATCATTTGCCGTCGCACGGACGAGAATTCGGCTCTGATGCGTGCGATCGAGAAGTCACGACCATGCATCAACCACACAATAGTCTGTTAATCATTTACTCGCAAAGCTTGCACCAACTGAAATATTGCTCGTGAAATATTGCTTGGCCGGGGGCGTTATGCAGACATTCTTTGGTGTGCAGGCCATGCGCGGGGTCGCCGCGCTGGCTGTCGTCTGCGGACACGCGATAACCGCTCGCTCTGTTTTGGGGACGCAAAGTGCCGCTGAGGGAGCGCTCACCATTCTGGCGAGCGGCGTCGACATCTTCTTCGTCATATCCGGCTTCATCATTGCGACCACGGCCGCGTCGCAAACCGATGCGCTGACCTTCGCTTTCAGAAGAGCCGTTCGAATCTATCCGATGTATTGGCTTGTGCTGCTTGCGGCGTTTGTCAGTTCGCACTGGATCGCACTGTCCCCGGAAGATCGCCCTGCACTAGAGCTTGGCTCGATCTTCGCATGTAGCTTTCCGAACTGGTATAATCTGCCGGCCTGGTCGATAGCTTTTGAAATGCACTTCTACGCTGTTGTGGCGCTGATACTTGCGGTTGCACCGCGCCGCCTTTTCGAACTCTTGTTCGCGGCGCTTGGCCTTTGGGTGATCGCGATCGCTTTTCACTTGCCTCTCGGGATCTATTCGCATCCTCTGATTCTGGAATTCGGCGGCGGGGTCCTTATCGCCTACCTTGTTCGGATCAAGGGAAAGCTGCCTCTGTTGCCGTACATTGGAACGATCTCGGCGGGCTTATTCGCCGCGGGCTGGTACTGGATTTTCGTCCACGGATCGAGCGCCCCTCAATTCGCGCGTGTGCCGACCTACGGTCTTGGTGCCGCCCTCCTCATCTATGCCGTCGTCTCGGCTGAACTCCACGGCGCTTCATTTTCGCCCATCCTGCAATGGTTCGGCAGCATCTCCTATTCGCTCTACATCTCGCATTACTTGCTGATCAAATGGATCGCGAACTTCCCCGAGCTGTGGCAGATTTCTTCAGCCGGCGTTACCGTTGCCAGCATCTTGCTTTCGATCGGCCTCGCGGCGGCGTTGCACTGGCTTGTCGAAGTGCCAACGCTGAATTGGGGTCGCAGGCTCAGCCTGACGGGCAGGAGCGGCCGAATCCCGCTTACCTTCGCCGGGGTTCGCGATCTTCAAAAGCCCTGAACGGATTCGCCAATGCCTGCGCTTTCCGCACGCTGCGGCGAGCCAATTTAACGTGCGCGTAAATCTGTGCGTTACGAAGTCTTCTCGAACAGTTCCCGCCCGATCAGCATGCGGCGGATTTCGCTGGTGCCGGCGCCGATCTCGTAGAGCTTGGCGTCGCGCAGCAGCCGGCCGGTCGGGTAGTCGTTGATGTAGCCGTTGCCGCCCAAGAGCTGGATGGCGTCGAGCGCGCATTGGGTGGCTTTTTCCGCCGCGTAGAGAATGGCGCCCGCGGCATCCTCGCGCGTGGTCTCGCCGCGGTCGCAGGCCTTGGCCACCGCGTAGACATAGGCGCGCGAGGCATTCATCGTGGTGTACATGTCGGCGATCTTGCCCT
>NZ_JAAVLW010000022.1 GCF_013114835.1 Bradyrhizobium archetypum
AGCGACTTCCTCGATCTCGTCGAAGAGGCGCATCTCACCTTCGTGGGCAAGTCCGACGGTGAAATTGCCTTCGGTGCGCTGAAGGGCTTTCTCGACGTCCGCTACGCCACGCGAGACGGTTCGGCCTGCGCGGAGTTCTCATCGGAAGGGCACGACGAGAATGACCCCACCTGCGGCCGCGGATGGGCTATGATTGGCACCGCGGGCAGGCTCGTCGGCCACTTCTATATACACAATGGTGACGATTCAGCCTTCGTTTGCGAACGCGGCTGACTTCTTCAACAGCCTGCTAGGGGGCGAGCGTCGGCAATGCCGGCTGGCTCATAACAGGCCATGAGGATTCTCCACCGCGCCCTGCCTCCTGCCCTGGGCACCGATATGGTTGAGCAGCGCTCTTCAGGCGGCCGGCCCGAGTTGTACTTGACGAGCGATCGCCCACAGGAAGCCGACCATCTCGCGTGCAATGGCGGTGGTGACGATCACCTTGGGTTTGCCGACCGCCGACAAGCGGCGATAGCGGGCGCGCAGCCTGACCTGGGCCTTCCAGGCGATATCGCGGATAGCTTGAGGCAGGCGCTCGTTACGGTCATGGAGCTTGCGACTGACGCGGGCTTGCATGCGATAGGTCCCATGCCCCCTCGATCAGACCCCGCCTGGCCAGAGCGTTGCCAGCCTTGGTGATGCCGCCGCGTCGGATGGTTGCGCCGCTCGAATGCTCCGACGGCACGAGGCCGAGAAAGGCCATCAACTGGCGGGGATTGTCGAATCGAGAGAAGTCGCCGACCTCAGCAACCACGGTCACGGCAACGATGAAGGCGACGCCGCGCATGGCCTGCACGGCCTCAACGAATGGCGTCATCGACCATTGTGGCGCCAGCTCTTCGATCCGCTTGGTCAAGCAGTCCACACGGGCCTCAGCGTCGGTCACGGCATGAATGTAGTCCTGCAGAACGATTTGACTCGCCGGGTGATCGAAGCGCACCGTGGTGAGCCAGCGACGATAAGCTAGGGTCCAGCCCTTCTTGCCGGCATAGATGCGCCCATGTCGCAGCAGGAAGCCTTGGAGATGTTGCCGCGCCTTGCCGAGCACACGCATCGCCGTGGCGCGGGCTCTCACCAAGTACGCATGGCCTCATGCGCCGCATCCGGAACCCACACCGCCGTCAGCTCGCCGCTCCGGTGCAGCTTGGCCAGCATCGCCGCATCGCGCCGATCGGTTTTTACCCGATCCCCGGCCTTCATCGCGATCAGCGAGGGGGTCACCACGATGCAGTTGTGCCCCAGTTCCGTCAGTTGTCGATGTAGGCCATATCCGCAGGGTCCGGCTTCGTAACAAAAACTTACCTGCCGGTCACCCTTGCCAAGCTTCTTCGCCAGCTTGGCGATTTGATCAGCGCGATTAGGGATGATGCCCAAGTTACGAACTTCCCCGCCGCGCATCGCTTCGGCCACTGCAACCGAAATCGTTGCCTTGTGCACATCCAGCCCCACGAAAAAAAAATGCTATCGTTCATCAGGCCCGCTCCCCATGCTTGAGGCTCGGCGCCGGACCATCCGGCGCAACCCTCGATAGGAGCTTGCCGCGGGGCGGGCCGCCCGTCACCTCAGAGGGCGAACATAGGGTCTAGCCCTAACTGGAGAAATTACGCGGAGGCAGGTCAGAATCTGTAAGGCGAGAGCGATCTTGCGCTTCCCTCCAGAATTGGTAGGGATACTTCTTTCCTTTTTACTGTATTCTTCGCCATCGAGATTGACTAGCGGTCCGAGCAACAGGCTGCACATTACAAGTTGGCGACGAAGCAGAAAACGATGGTTCGAGAACGCTAGCGATCATGAGAGCTCTCCAGAAAGCTTCTACGTAACGGGTCACACAATTCAAACTTCTTATCGAAAGATCGGGTCTTCACATGGCACCTCCTACAAACAATGCACGCGTCCCACACGGGTTTACAAATTCCGAGAGTCGTACGCTGATTGCTGGAATGAGAAAGAAAGAGCCAGCGCAAGCTGTTGGGTTTCGTGCCAGGAGCTTGCGACGAGGCTTGCCCGATTGATCCTCATAGATTCGCTGACGAATTGCGCTGCTACTCAGACGGCAAACATCAATGTCGCGGTTGCCGCGAACTTCACTAAGCCAGGCGTGGGAATGCTGCAGCCTTCAACTAGAACCCGCCACGAGCTCCAGATGAGCTTCAACGCAAGCGGACGGTTTTACACCAGATCACGCCGTTGCCGCTTCAGGTGCTTCTCCCGGCCGGAGACTCCCGGCTGGAGGAAACTGGTCGAGGATGGTCTTGTGGTTCCTGGAACGCCGCACAGGAGGGCACGCTCAAGCTGTACCGGAAGACCTCCAATTCCGCGGACGGTGCAGAGATGGCTAAGTCACCAGCGCTAACTGATGCCGCGGATGTTTGGTGTAGGATGTGGCCGTGTACTGCTCTTATGAGATGGGAACGGCCTCGCGCTCGAGCTCATACTCGATGGGCAGATTCAAACCGTTTCAAGTCAAGCATCCCGCAGGGCACCGTTTGAGCAGATACAGAATGGGTGTGGGAAGCGTCCGTTGATGAGCATCCCCCTCGAAAGAAGGACTATGAGTGTGAAGCTCGTCGCCCCTCCTTCATGCGGTCCAGCAGCGTCGATCGTCGCCGTGTTCGCAGGAATCGTCATACAACTTGGTTGGCCGCGAACCCGGAGGAAACTGCGGGACGCGCCAGAGCCGGACATGGCGAGTGACACTCGGGCAGGTGCTGCCCCTGATTATGAGGGCGAGGGCACGCTGGTCAACTTCGTTAAATTTATGCTGGTTGGCATCGTCAACACGGCCGTCGGGTATGTTCTGTTTGCGCTTTTTTACTTGCTGCTCGGATCTCATCAACTCGCCATAACGCTCGCGACTGCATGCGGGGTTGTATTCAATTTTCACTCTACCGCGAGGTTAGTGTTTCGCAATCGAAAGTTTTTCGTACTCCTGCCTTTTGCAGCTGGCTACGCAGCCGTCTGGCTCGTCGATATCCTGCTGCTAAACGAATTGACTGCTCTGGCGCTATCACCGCTCGTTGGGCAAACCCTTGCCCTCCCCCTTCTCGCTCTGCTCTCTTACGCAATCAATCGTTATCTTGTATTTCGCAGAGCCCCGATGAAGACGATTCGATCGTGACGCCGTGTTTCAATGAAGAGCGGAGCATCAGAAATGCCTTTGATGCAGGTCGGGATATCTTCGAGGACATGCCGAACTACCCAACGCGAGCATCTTTTGCAAACACCTCGATAGATGGAACGCTCGCATCCTGCGCGAGATCGACTCCAGAATTCCGCGTGAAGGTCATCGTCAACGTCGCATTTTTGCCCGCTGCGAAACATAAAGCGTGATAGCCAGTTCCGGCGATGCCCTACCCTCTAGACCTGCAGGATCCACCGGATCTTGGGATGCTTCATCCGCTACGTCTACTATCGCCTGTTAACGAAGTTTCGGACGTGGTCGTCTCCCAGCGCTCGGCTACTCCCAATTCCTCGATCGGGGCCGTCGAAGCCATGCGGCAGGTCCGCGAGGGCTATCCTTTCATCATCCACATGATGATTTTCGGATGCGCCGGTCGATCAATTGGGATTGAACGAAGCCGCTGGCGCGGCATGTGGGGGGCGAAGGATTGCCTCCTGTCTGAGAGGATTGCGGGTTTTCGAAGCCCAACCCTTTAGACAGGGGGTTTTCCGATGGCTGAGATCAGCCCACTTCGCCGCCGCATGATCGAGGACATGACGGTCGGCAATCTGTCACCGGCGACGCAGCAATCCTACCTCAACACCGTAGCGAAGTTGAGCCGATATTTCGGTCGTTCTCCTGACCGCCTCGACCTGGAGGATATCCGTGCCTTCCAGGTTCATCTGGTTGCGACGGGGATGTCCTGGCCGGCGCTGAACCAGATCGTCTGCGCACTGCGGTTCTTCTACGGTGTGACGCTTGGTCATGATACCGTTCCGGAGCGCATCGCTTATGCGCGTAAACCGCGCAAACTGCCGGTCGTGCTGAGCGCCGACGAGGTCGTGCGCTTCCTGGAAGCAGTCCCAAGCCTCAAGAGCCGTACCGCGCTGACCACGGTCTATGCCGCAGGCTTGCGCGTATCGGAAGTGGTCCTCTTGAAGGTGGTCGACATTGATAGCCAACGGATGTTGATCCGGGTCGAGCACGGCAAGGGCGGCAAGGACCGTTACGTTATGCTCTCGCCGCAGCTTTTGAGGATTCTGCGGACGTATTGGCGGCTCACTCGGCCAAAACGATGGCTATTTCCTGGTCACGACGACGAGCGTCCGCTCGTCCCCAATGTGCTGCACGCCGCCTGCCGTTCAGCCTGTGCTGCGGCCGGCTTGAGCAAGTCGGTGACAGTGCATACGCTGCGGCACACATTCGCGACCCATCTCCTGGAGAATGGAGCCGACGTGCGCATCATCCAGGTGCTGCTCGGCCATGCCAGCCTGGCCAGCACTGCGCGCTATACCAGGTCGCCACAAAGACCATTAGCAATACGCCAAGTCCGCTTGACCGGCTCCGCCTGGAGCTCGTACCGCCCGGCTGAGCGGACCTGAATGGCTCCGGTTCTGGAAGTGGCGGACATCTTCCGCCGCCACGGCGAAGCGTTTCGGCAAGCCCGCGCCGGGCATCTGGGCCGCGTCGAGCGGCGCGTCATGGGCGCGATTGCGGCATGCCGGACGGCTGTGCTCGGCGGCCACCTTGAGCAATGCGACGACTGCGGCGCGACCCGCATCGCCTACAACTCCTGTCGCAATCGGCATTGCCCGAAGTGCCAGGGCGCGGCGCGCGCGCAGTGGCTTGCCGAGCGACAAACCGAACTCCTTCCCGTGCCGTATTTCCATGTCGTTTTCACCATGCCGGCTCCCGCCGGAGAGATCGTTTTCCAGAACAAGGCCGTCGTCTATGCCATCCTGTTCCGCTGCGCGGCGGAGACGCTCGCCACTATTGCGGCCGACCCCAAGCATCTCGGCGCCGAGCTCGGCATGACCGCCGTCCTCCATACCTGGGGCCAGACCCTGCAACACCATCCGCATGTCCACTGCGTCGTGCCTGGCGGCGGACCTTCGCTCGACGGCACACGCTGGGTCGCTTGCCGGTCCGGCTTCTTCCTGCCAGTGCGCGTCCTCTCCCGGCTGTTCCGCCGGCTGTTTCTGCACGAGCTGCAAGTTGCCCTTCGCGGCCGGCCAGTTGAGCTTCTTTGGCGATCTCGCCCATCTCGCCGCATTCGCCGCGCGCATTAATCAACTCCAACGCCCGCACTGTGGCGGCACCATGCGGCGCGTCGATGTCGTCCCGCGAGCCTGCGCCCACGACCATCCGTTTCATTGTGATACGTCATGACCGGCGCCAGCACCATCCGCCCCTTCCGTGGTCCGCTTCTCGGCGCTGACGTCCGATGTCGCCGTGGCCGCGTTCGTCGCCGAACACCCCGCCAATCGTTCGGTCACGCATCCCAGGGCAGCAAATCCTTCGCTGGATCGCGCGCTTGGCCCGATCAATCCGGTCCCTCATATCCGATGAATCACTCGCGGGCGCGCGGCGACCACAGGCGCGCCTTTCCCGCAGCCGCACCCGCGGCACTATCCCCATAGCGCCACAACTCCGCAGCTTCGTTCAATCCGGCTTCTATGAGGTCGCACGCACGACAGCGCGCGCGGCTCGCGCCTGCCACGCGACCTCACAGAACCCTCAAGATTCCCAGAAAAAGATATTTGCGAAGAAAGGCCTATTGGTGTTCTCAATCAGGACACGAATCGGCTTGCCTCATTCACGGGAGTCCAGTTCGGCTTGGCCTGTTTGGAGCTCCTGCTGGCCTGTTGAGCCCGGTCTGCGCTGGACAATCTCTTTATCGGTCTCATCTTCCGGCCCAGGTCGCCATCATTCTTCATGTGTCCGACCACGAGCTCGATGACGAACGAACTGCGGCATCGTCTACTGAGGTCGATCGCCTTCTTTCCTTCGGTCCCGTTCCTGGCGCCAGCGATCAGACTCGGCTGGCTGGCGGAGGCTCTTGGTCGGCCACGGTCGCTGGACGCACTCAGTGCTAGCGGCTCGAAGCCCATTCAGCGCCTGTAGGCGCTCTCGCGCCTCGACATCTTCATCGTATCACGGATGCGCCGCGGCGCTTCGCGTGCCTTGGGCTGACGCAGCCGCCACCGACAGCCTTCTATCATATCGCGCGACACGGCTGCTCGAGGTCACAGAGCAAGCGGACAGATTTTTGCGCGAGGCTGTCGCCCGCTCGGCGGCGCCGCATACCACATGCGGCTTCTGTATAGTTCTGCACCATGCCCGGTCTCGAACAGAAAGCCGGAGGCCGCTGGATCGAAGCTGTACTTGAGCGACGTCGAGCCATGGTCATCGCGATCGCCGTTGCCAACAAGTTAGCTCGGATCGTCTGGGCGATGATGACGACCGGGGAGTTCTATCGACCTAAGCTCGCGCCCTAACTTTACGCGTATGTTGGCCATCTGAAGGGTGTGAGGGCAAATGACAGCATGATGGACACCGGCGGAGCTGAGGATCGAGCAAGCCCGAAGAGCTTTAAGCGCAACAAGCGCGACCCGTTGATGAGGCCTCGATCCGCGATCTCCATCAGGGCCAGCGGCCGTGCCATCGGTCGCACTAACAGGCCGTATACATGAACGCACCCGACCGGTTTCCAAAGTGCTGCTGAAATCCCTTGCATCCGCGGGGCTGTCTATACATGAAGCTCTCGATGAAGGCATTCTGCATGGGCTTGCCTGGCGCGATGTAGTGCCAGGCGACGCGGCTCTGATCGGCCCAGGTCAGGATAGCGTTGCTGGTGAGTTCGGTGCCGTTGTCGCTGACCACCGTCTTGGGCTTGCCGCGCTCGATTACCAGGCGGTCCAGCTCCCGCGCCACGCGGGTGCGGAGAGTGAAGTATCGGCCACCAGCGCCAGACATTCGCGGTTGCAGTCATCGATGAGGGTGAGGGATACGGAAGCGGCGGCCGCAGGTCGGCTGATCCGACACGAAGTCGAGCGACCAGCGGTCGTTCGGCGCCATTGCCACCGTCATCGGCGCCCGGGTCCCGATCGCCCGCTTGCGGCCGCCCCGGCGGCGCACCGCCAGCCTCTCTTCCCGGTAGAGCCGGAACAGCTTCTTGTCGTCTAATCGCTGTCAACTGCCCTGGGTACCGGACCTTGTCGTCTTCGAGGTCGGAAGAATGTGCCGCCTCATCATGGCCCTTGCCAGTGGATCTCCCCATGTGATTCCCGCGGTGTGAAGCCCGCCCAAGAAGTTACGGGATAATCCAGCCAGCGTCCTTCCAGGACAATCTGCAGAGATACTAGCTTAGATTAGCTAGCAGGCTCAGCTAGCCGGCGCAGCTGCGAACTCCGTGCCATCCAACCAGATACGGTGCAGGATGATGGCGAGTTTGCGCGCCACGGCGACCTTCGCCTTTCGCGACCCGATCCGAGCCATCAATTGCTGCCCCCAACGGCGAGGGCATAATCTTTGCGCACGCGTGTCGTGAGCGTTGGCCGCCTCGAACAGAAGGCTTCGCGCCATGCGGTCGCCTGACTTGGATATCCGGCCAGAGACATCGACCTCGCCGGATTGATAGCGCCGAGGTGTCAGGCCGAGAAACGCTCCGACATCGGGGGATCGGGAGAAGCGGTTAGGATCGTCTATGGCCGTCGTGAATGTCAATGCAGTAATCGCGCCTACACCGGGGATCGTTATCATGCGCTGGCAGGCCTCATGGGTGCGCGTCAGACGTAGAAGCTGCGAATCGAGCCTCTGCCTGCGCTCTCCCGCAACACGCCAAGCTTCAAGCAGCGCGTCAATGGCGCTTCGGATCAAGGGGTCCGCCGGACATCGCGTGAGCACTGCGCGCTCGAACGTTCCACCCTTACCGGCTGCGAGTACCACGCCGAAGGTCTTCAGTAGACCACGAATTTGATTGTAAAGCGTCGTACGGATCGCGATGAGTTCGCTCCTGGCTGAGAGCAGAGCTCGGATACGACAGCTCTGCAGGCTCTTGATGGCGACGGGCCGGTACCAACCGGAGCGCACCACTTGCGCGATCCCAAATGCATCGTTCACATCCGTCTTGTTAACTTGTAGCGAGAGCGCCGCCGCGACATGGCGCGCGTGGATGCAGTCGATTGGAACGTCGAGAGCGCGCAGCCCATGCCAAAGCCAGATCGCCAGCGGCCCGGTTTCCATGCCGACCCGAACCGCGTCTGGAGCGTGCTCGCGCAGCGCCATTGCGATGCACTCCAGTTCCGAGGAGCATTTGCCCCGCCAAGTGCGCCGACCGTCGCCGTCGATCACACAAATCTCCGTCTCCTTTTGCGATACATCCAAACCAACATAAAGGGTCATCACCTGCTCCTCGTTTGCACTGAGGAGAACATTCTACCTCAGCCTCGCGCGCGCGATTAGGCCATGTGATTGAGCAGATAGCCCTCCCGCTTGAGCAGCACATGCAGGCGTCGATAGCCGAAACGACGACGTTCCTGGGCGATCGCCCTCATGCGCTGGCGAAGGCCGGCATCGTCCGCCCGGGTCGTCTGGTATCTCATGGCCATGCGACAGCAGCCGATGGCTTTACACGCCCGCCGTTCGCTCATCCCGAAGGCGTCTCGGAGATGGGCGACAGCTTTCCGCTTGGTCGCGGGCGTCACCATTTCTTTCCCACGAAATCCTTCAAGGCCGCATTGTCCAGCACGGCGTCGGCCAAGAGCCGCTTCAGCCGTGTGTTCTCGTCCTCCAGCGTCTTCAGCCGTTTGGCCTCCGACACGTCCAGCCCACCGAACTTGGCCTTCCATTTGTAAATGCTGGCGGCGCTGACGCCATGCTTGCGGCACAGATCGGCAACCGACACGCCGGCCTCGTGCTCCTTCAAAATCCCGATGATCTGCTCTTCCGAAAAGCGCTGCGCTTCATCCTCTGGTCTTACTGCGTCATAAATTTCGATAGCTACTTTGACTTGAGATTGCCCTGATGCAACAAGAGCATCGAGATAGTGTAGACACGAGAGCAGCGTTCAGTCTTCTCCGAACGGTCGCAACGAATTTGGAGCGTGTCGTTCAGGCCGCAATGGCGGATCCCCTCGGCCGATAAGTTTCGGGAATTGCAGCTTGCGTGAATAGCTTGGTGGAGGCTGTCTCTGAGGGGGAAATCGTCTCTCGCTCGGAGACCAGAAATCCGTAGGCGGCAATGCACAGTGTTGCATGATGGTGGAAGCCACGCCAGCTTCGTCCCTCGAAGTGGCCAAGGCCGACCTCCTGTTTGAGGTCGTGGTAGTCGCGCTCAATGCGCCAGCGCAGCTTGGCGATATCGACCAGCTGACGGAATCCAACGTTCGCCGGAAGCGTTGAAAACCAATATTTAGTCGGAGCTTCCTCGCCCTCTGGCCACTCGATCAACAGCCATTCCTCCGGCCGGCTTTCGGCAAGCCAGTAATCTCGGTGTGCCGGACGGACGCGCACACGGGCAAAACGCGAAGACAACCGTTCTGCCGCACCCTCACGCCACGTGATCTTGTGCCAAGCATGCGCTGGCAGACCGATCGCAAGCTTCTTGGCCGAAATCGGTCGGTGTTTGCTATCACGCCGTAGCAGTTTTGGAGGTCGTCCGTTCCCCGACACTTCTTCGGCGGACGCGGTCCAGTTCCGAGTGCCCAAACTGAGGTTTGTGGCAAGATGCCGGCCACATAGCTCAGGCCCAGTTCGGTAGAGCGGTGTCGGTGCCATAGCCGGCGTCCATCGTCGTTCGTGAAGAACTGGGCGCGCGGCGCCCGGCTCAAGCGATGTTTCGAGCCGGGACGGTCTCGAAGAAGGCTCGGATGATGACACGCAAGAGCTCTGCGAGCCATCGCAGCAGCAGGCCGAAGTTATAGCCAGCAGCGGCGAGAACAGCGTTGATGCGGTCGCCGAGGCGTCGCTTGAGATAATTGCGGTCCATGCGGTGCTCGGCCTTGACGTGGCCGATGACGGGCTCGACAGCCGCGCGACGCTTCATCTCGCGACGGATGGAGGCTGTGACGCGGCGGACCTGACCCGAGATCCAGACCCTGAACCGATGCGGGTGGTTGTGACCGCGATATCCTTTGTCGACGTGGATATGGCGAACCTCCACGCCGGTGAGCTTCTCCATGTCGGCGATCACGGGACCGAGCGTGTGCCCATCGAAGGGATTGCCATGCAGAGCCTTGGCATGGAGCACGAACTGGCCGCCCTTCGGAGACGTCACGGGGGTGGCGATGCTGACCTTGCAGCCGAACTCGTAGGGCGCGCGGGCTTTACCCTTGCCGATGCACTCAACCTCCGGAGCATGTAACGCATAGACCTTCGGGCCGCGCTGATGCTGATCCTGGCTGCGCACCTGCTGCGCTAAACCGAGCAACGGGCCGAAGCGAGCTTCCAGGACCGTATTGCCATCAATCTTGCGGCGGATGTCGCGGATGATCCGGCCAAGCCGTGTCCGCAGGAACTTGAGCTGGCGCCGAGCGCGCTTGAACTGGTGGGCGTGGGTATAGCGGCCGGTCATGATGGCGGCGCGCTTGGCCAGGCGCAGATAGCTCTGGCGCAGCGGCACACGGTTGCGCTTGGCGAGCCCGACCAGCTTGATGATTGCTCGATGCAGCAGCCGCGCGTCGGTCGGATGTGCAACCGCTTTCGGCTGCACGGTGGTATCGACGACCACCCGTTCCAGGTCCTTGGGACCGATCGCGCCAGTCTTGTGCGCCACTGAAAGACTTTCCTGGATCAGCGCGACGAGCTGTTCCTCGCCGAGCCGCTGCCGCCAGCGTGTCATCGACGATCGATCGAACGGCAGACGGTGGCAGAAGCTCAATTCGCCGCAGAAGTATTGGTAATAGGGGTTCTCGATCCAGCGAGCGCACAGCACCTCGTCTGATAGGTTGTGCATGTGCTTCAAAATGAACAGGCCGGCGATTAGCCGCGTCGGCAAGCCCGGCTGCCCCGACCCTGCTTGGCACACCGAACTGAAGCGCTCATTCAGGATGTTCCAGTCAATCAGCGCTGCCAATCGCACCAGCGGATGACCCATGTCGATGATCCGATCGAGCGCCGGAAGCAACAGGTCTTTCTGGCGATCATCCCGCGGCTTGCTCATCGCATTCCCCAATGTCGACGACGATGTCAGGGAATCACGAATGACCCAAAAGCAAAATCCCTAAACGCAAGAAAGCGAGGTCCAACACCCCGCTTTCCTGCAAAATCGAATACTACATTAAGACCAATTCCGGTTATTTCTCAGATCAATCCGCATTCTTCACGGACGACTCCATCAGTACCACGCCGCGCGGCAAGCCAACCGCACAGGCCCAACGCAAATGTTCAAGTGCAATCGCCGGCTTTGGTCTTGATGTGATTGCCTTGGGGACTCCAGCTTTGTGCCGGCGTGCACGATCCGTCACCCACTCCCTTGGTAGATAGAGCCGGTAGGCCACCGGCAAGCTCGCATGATGGTTCGCAAGTGAAAGCGTCACGGCAACCTGACAATTGTCTTGCTTGCCCAACTGACCGCAATACTGCCGTGCAACCCCGACCGAATGCCGCCCCTTCTTAGGAAAGCCCGTATCATCGATGATCCAAGCTTCGATCTCGCCGTGGCGTTCGATGCCCGGCCAGCACTAACTCACGGACCTTGGCCAACACTTGCCGATCCGACCAGTCACCTTGACCGACAAAATGCAACAACGCCTGATGCTGCGCTGCTGTCCGCTCAGGAGCCGTCATGGCCGCCATCGGCTCGACACTCTTGCGATCGCACGGCATCATCAGCCCAGTGCAGTAATCGCGAAGCGGCTTGGCCCGTCCCACATGTCCGATCACGCTTGCAAGACCCTCAATATATGCCGAAAACCGCGACGCTACGTCTCCCGATTTTGTCAGACCCATCTCAGCCTCCCCATGCTGAAAAGTGAGTCTTCTCAAATATAATGATTCCTGTCGACAAAGACTGACTCAGTAAGACTAGTCCTCGTCTTGGAAAGAGTAAAATTCAAACTGATTTAAGCCAGTGGGGCAAGCTCAAACCGCTTGCGGGAGATCAGTTACACTCATCACTTAGCTGCTGCGTTTGACTTGATCAACGATAAAAAGTGGCCTGCCCTTCGTGCCGAGATAGATGCGACCAATGTATTCGCTGATGATGCTCAGCGAGACAAGTTGGAAGAACGACACGACCAAAAGTGAAATCATCAGGCTGGTCCAGCCTGGGAGCACTTCAAGATAAAGCCAAGCGTGCAGTGAGTAGACAGAGACTGCGATGATTGCGACGATTAGGAAGGCCGCGCTCGCCCATGATAGACGCGTTAAGCCCAGCGAATAGCTTAGGAAGGCATCGATCGCAAGACGAACCAGTTTTGATACTGGATACTTCGTCTCTCCGGAAAATCTTCGATCCCTGTCATACAAGAATGGTACCTGCTTGAACCCGACGTAGGCCACCATTCCTCGTATGAATCTGTCCCGCTCGGGCATCTGCGCTATAAGTTTAACGACCCGTCTCGTCATCAACCTGAACTCGCCGGCATCGACGGGAATCGAAAGGCTGCTCACTTGTTTGAGAAAGCGACAGAAGATGCTTGCTGACTTTGTCTTAAACCAGCTTTCCCCAGCGCGTGTCCTCCTCTGGCCGTATACGACGTCCGCGCCTTCGCGCTTCATCACCTCCACCATGGGTGCAAGCAGTTCTGGAGGGTCCTGTAAATCCGCGTCGAGAACTAGAACCAACTCGCCACTTGCCGCTGATAGGCCCGCCATTAGCGCAACTTCTTCCCCGAAATTCCGCGACAGCCTCATGCCGACGACATTGCGCCCGCGCTCGGTTTCCAATGAGATCGCTCCCCACGTTCCATCAGAAGAACCGTCATCCACAAGCACAATTTCGTAGTCGTCGCCGGCCACATCAGAGGCGCTCTGCCGACATCTTCTAATGAGCTCGGCGATACCGTCCTCTTCATTGTAGCAGGGAACCACGATGGAGAGGGACTTCGGCCGGCCTTGCACTAGCCGGCCCTCTACCGACTTGTCGATCACATTTTCGCCCAAGGTTTTGTCCTTTCTAATGAATCGCTATGGCCGGGAAAACCAGTGTGGTTCGCGGCGCTGTCCGCCATTTGAAGAAAACTGTGTCAGCAACTTATCGTCTTCACTATCCATCATTCTCAATCAATGAAGCAGTCTGTCTCATATTTGCGGCCAATCCTGCTTATAGGCAGCATATCTGAGCTCTTCGTTTGTCGTATCTGCATGTTTTTTCCAGTTCCTTGAAGCTATTGTGCCTTATAGCTTCCTCGCGATGTCCGCGCACAGTGGCACGTCTTCCGGCCATTTGCTGAAACCACCCGGATCCTAGCTCCTCCTGAGCAAAATCACAGAATCGGTTGCGGCTCAGAAGGTTCCGCGGTTACGGCGACCGAGCTACCAGAGTCCGATCCAGCAACACTGAGAGCAAAGTGATCAGCTCTGCGCATAGGGACCCTTCCTGCTTCAAGGAGTTTCTAACTGAACGGGACCCCGCAATCTCCTCCGAGAACTGGTAGAGCCCATCATACCGATAATCTGAAGTCGACAAACTGGTCACATTGCGTTCCGGATCCCTTCGGTTGGAAGGAGCGGGTGACCTTGCCCCCATATGTGGAACGGCCCGCGTGGCAAGAGCTTTTTCAATCGATTTCACACATTGGAACGGTGCGGTCATATGTCCGGCCTTTGCGCGCGGCACATGGCCGCTGGCCTCGATGAGATCCGCGGAACGAGGAGCTAAATCAAGTTTAGGCGCTTGAGCGCATTGGGGGCAGCAGCTTCACTCGTTTCGGGATGTCGTCCCATGGGTTCATCGGCTGTTGTTGCACCTTGCCCTCTGCCGGCCTGCGCCGGTCAGATCGCTTTGGCGGTCACTGCGTCCATCAGACGGCGGCCGCGGTAGTCAGCGGGTCGGGACGCCGGTACGTCCCGCCCTTGTTCAGAAGCGCCCAAATGATCCGCGCCGTCTTGTTGGCCTGCGCCACAGCGGCAACCTTGAAGGCCGTCTGGCGAGAAGCGCCTTCAGCCACGGCTGCGCCCGAGCGTCGTTTCGGACAACCCGCAAGACGGCCGTTGCCCCTACAATGAGGAGAGAGCGGAGTTCCGGATTTCCCATCTTCGAGATTCCTCCCAGCCGCTCTTTGCCTCCGCTTGAATGAGGTCGCGGCGTCAATCCCAACCAGGCCGCAAAGTGGCGAGCCGATTTGAACCCGCTGGGATCCGGCACAAGCGCCTTGATGGTCGCCGCTGTAATGGCGCCGACGCCAGGGATCGTGGTCAAACGACGCATGTCCTCGTCGTGCTTGGCCTCCACGACGATTGCGCGCTCGAGCCTGTCGATCTGCTCAGCTGAAGTTTCAATTTCGTCGGCAATAGCCATCAGCGCGAAGCGCGCTGCTGCGGGCAGGCGAGCGTCTGTCTCGTCCCGCACGATTGCGACCAGCGCCTCAACCTTTGCCAGGCCGGCGGTGGCGATGATGCCCAATTCGGCGAGATGACCGCGCAAGGCGTTGACTGCTTGTGTTCTCTGCCGGACCAGAAGCGCGCGGGTCTTCGGTACCATCGCGGCAGCTGCTGCTCAGCCGTCTTGATCGGCACGAAACGCATGGTCTTGCGGGTCACCGCTTCGCTGATCGCCTCCGCGTCCGCCGCATCCGTTTTGCCTCGCTTGACGAAGGGCTTGACATAAGCCGGCGGAATGAGCCGCACCTCATGACCGAGAGCTGCGATCTCGCGTGCCCAATAGTGGGCGCTACCGCAGGCTTCCATCCCACCAGGCATCGCGGCAGCTTCTCGAAAAAACGCAGAACTTCGCTGCGTCGCAGTTTCCGGTTGAACACGGGCGAGCCCTCGGCATCCGCCCCGTGAACCTGGAAAACCTGCTTGGCTAGATCCAGCCCGATGGTGATAATCTGTTTTACGGAACGGTCCCTCCTTTTGTGGCGTTCGAACAACGACCACGTTCTAGCACTTTGATGCTGTTGGAGCGGGCCGTTCCACCACATCAAGTTTTATTCAATCCTGAGTTCGCCCCGGCTGTTGGATTTGCCTGGTTGGGCGGTGGTAGCGACGGGAGCTGGCGCGGAGCCTTCGGCATAGCGCAGCGCCAGATCCCGGCGCGGGTGGCAGGTCATGGCGAACTCGGACGGGGTTCTCCATCCGAGCTGCGAGTGTGGTCGTGCGTCGTTGTAATCGGTCCGCCAGCATGCAAGCGCGACGCGGGCTTGGGCCAGTGACGTGAACAGCGTCTCGTTCAACAACTCATCCCGCAGCCGACCGTTGATGGGGAAGACGGCCCCGCCCCCTCGGCGCCGGCGATATGCTGGCGATGGACGAACCCGCTAACAGGAGCAATTCACCAATGGAAGTCGCGACAATTGGGTTGGACATTTCGAAGCACGTCTTTCACATCCATGCAGTTGATGGCCAAGGCCAAGTGGCCGGTCGCCAACGCCTCCGGCGAGGCGAGATCGTGTCGTTCTTCTCCTCGCTCGCACCTTGCCTAGTCGGCATTGAGGCCTGCGCGACTGCTCACCACTGGGCGCGGGAGATTCGGCAGTTGGGACACGATGTGAGATTGATCCCGCCAGCCTATGTTAAACCCTACGTACGAAGAGGAGCCAAGAACGACGCCGCTGACGCGGCCGCGATCTGCGAAGCGGTCAGCCGTCCCAATATGCGGTTCGTTCCAATCAAGAGCGTCGAGAACCAGGGCTTCTTGATGCTTCATCGTGCAAGAGGCTTGTTGGTCCGCCAACGAACCATGACCGCCTGCGCCATTCGGGCTCACTTTGCTGAGTTCGGAATCATTGTCGGGCAAGGCCGGCAACGGGTGGATGGTCTGGTGGGCTTGTTGGATGACGAGGAACTGACGCTACCGGCCCATGCCCGCATCGCACTAGCCGTGCTTGTGAACCAACTGAAGGAATTGGACCGGCAGGTCGAGGCCATCGAGCGCGAGCTAGCTCAGATCCAGCGAGTAAATCCGATGGCGAAGTTGCTGTCCTCGATTCCCGGGATCGGTCCCATCACGGCCACGGCTCTCGCCGCGACCGTGCCGGACGCGACAATGTTCCGCTCCGGGCGGGAGTTCGCGGCCTGGCTTGGCTTGACGCCTAAGCAGAATTCCACCGGCGGGAAGGATCGGCTCGGCCGGATTACAAAACAGGGCGATTCCTATCTCAGGCACTTGCTTGTTATCGGAGCACGTAACGTCGTTCGGTACCCAAAGGCACGCTCCCGTGTGGGAGGCGGCTGGATCGAAGCCCTGCTTGAACGGCGTCGGCCCATGATTGTCGCCATCGCCGTTGCCAACAAGTTGGCCCGGATCGTCTGGGCGATGATGACGACCGGGGAATTCTATCGGCCTAAGCTCGCGGCCTGACTTTCCGCGTATGTTGGCCACCTTATGGTGTGAGGGCAAATGACAGCATGATGGGCACCGGCGGAGCTGGGGATCGAGCAAGCCCGAAGAGCTTTCAGCGCAACAAGCGCGACCCGTTGATGAGGCCTCGATCCGCGATCTCCATCAGGGCCAGCGGCCATGGCATCGGTCGCACTAACAGGCCGTATACATGAACGCACCCGACCGGTATCCAAAGTGCTGCTGAAATCCCTTGCATCCGCGGGGCCGTCTATACATGAAGCTCTCGATGAAGGCGTTCTGCATGGGCTTGCCCGGCGCGATGTACTGCCAGGCGACGCGGCTCTGATCGGCCCATGTTAGGATGGCGTTGCTGGTGAGCTCGCTGCCGTTGTCGCTGAC
>NZ_JAAVLW010000023.1 GCF_013114835.1 Bradyrhizobium archetypum
AGCCGGAATCGCCCGATGGATCGAATTTTACAATTTCCAGCGCCCTCATCAGGCGCTGGAAGAGCCGCGCGCCGATGACGGTCTGGCGGGCCGGTGTCACCGGCGCATTCGGCGAAGAGGCTGTGGATATGACGCTTCTCGCAAGCGAGAAGCTTGGACAACGCTGCGCGTTGCCCACATCCCCACAGCCACAACAGCAGCAAGCAAGAGTAGCGTAAAGTTTTTGGGAAGAAGGAACGGCAGCAGCTTCACTTAAGAAACCCGGACCCAGTGGTCCTCAGCATAGGGTCCACTTCACAACCTCCTTCATTGTCTGCGCAGAAGCGGATCTCGCAAAGGCAGCGCCCGCTATCTGTGAACACAAGTTTGAATGCGCTGGCCAGAACTGCAACGCGTCCATCAGAGGTATGGTGGCAAGGCCGATCTACGAGGAATCTTTGTCCCGTATGAAGGAGGCTGCCCGCGAAATCAGTGTAAGTCCGCCGGATGATTCGTCGACGAATGTGAGGCCGACGGCGAACGTCCGGCGTATCGAGGCGATGGAGCGCTTGACAAGCCATCCTGACGAGGGGCACGACCGAGGCGAGAATGCTTCACTAGTAGCCCCTCGGGCTGATCCTGACGATCATGCCGCTCGAGTCAATCGGAGAAGGCGTCAAACAGGCGACCGAATATGGATGGGCGGCATACGTCTTCATTGGTTCACCCGAACGCAGCGAATCCTATCCGCGGCATTCTCCGTGGGCGTTGTCAGCATAATTACCTCAAAGGAGTTGCCGCGGAGATCCGTCTCATGCAGGCATAAAGCAGAGTGGATACGGTTACGAAGGCGGCGATCTAGGAGTGCGGAGTTTCCAGTAACTGATGCTGGAACAGGTTCCTTTCAGCTAGGTCCAAGTGGACGGCGGATAGTATATCGTAGCTGATGATATCACAAAGAGCGTCGGCGACGCTCTTCCATGCATTCGGTATTACCATTCCCGGACTATGGTAATCCAATCGTAGATCGCGAGCGAGCTCCGACTTGCACGCAGATTCTTCGCCACCGCCTGGGTCAACTACCAATGCTAGTAATTGATCAAGATAAAAGAGCATGTCATCTATGCCTAGATAGTCGTTGAGCCCATCAAAACGTCAGAAGGAGTTGGATATGGTAACATCAACCAAGAGTTCTTATCGGACGATCCTGATCGACGCGCTGGCTCGTCGCCTGCAGAAATGGTGCGCGCTCATATGCGCTCCGAGCGCGAGCTTTCGTTCATTGTGGGACTTCTGATGCGGTCTCCGAGCCGATCGCCAAGCGCTGTATCAAAATCGCCAGCCCGTCGGGGCGACTAATTGCCTGCTCTCTCGGCTACCGCAGCTCTAGCGAACCAGTGCGCCAATTTGATGGAGCGCGTGGTAGATACGAGCACAACTGCCTACGCGCATTTGTGCTGGTGGCGGCTTCGAAATTTCGATCGATGCGCGCCTGCTATTGATGAGCAGGCGGCACATCTGAACGCGGCGCTAGAAGATAAATCCAATTCAAAGGGAGATATGGCATGCAACGCAATGGCGAAATTAAGCTCGGACTGTTCCTCCGTCGGGTGGGGTTTCACGAGGGTGCATGGCGCGATCCGAGCGTGCCAGCGAATGGCGGAATTGATATTGACCATTATGCTCATCTCGCAGCACTTGCTGAAGGTGCGGCGTTTCACTTCGTATTTCTCGACGATAGCCCGAGTGTAGTAGAGCGAGATCACGCACACATTGCTCGCGTAAGCCGAAACGATGGGTTCGAGCCAATCACGCTCTTATCGGCGCTTTCATCCAGAACAAAGCACGTCGGCCTTGTCGCGACAGCCACGACGACCTATCACCAGCCCTATCATATTGCGCGCATGCTCGCCTCACTTGACCACCTATCGCGGGGCCGTGCTGCCTGGAACATTGTCACCTCGGGATCCAAGTTCGAAGCCCCAAACTTCGGCGAAAAGGAACTTCCAGAACATGATATGCGCTATGCTCGAGCGAGAGAATTCGTGGAGGTTGTCAAGGGTCTCTGGGATACGTGGGAAGATGAAGCTTTCATTCGAGACAAGCAGAGTGGTATTTTCGCTGACACCACGAAGCTGCATCTGCTTAACCACCGAGGGGACTACTTGTCAGTCACAGGTCCACTGAACATCGCAAGGCCACCGCAAGGGCATCCCGTGTTGGTTCAGGCTGGCGCATCCGATGCCGGAACACGGTTTGCTGCAGAGTTCGCCGAAGTAGTGTTCACCGCCGAACCTTTTTTAGATAACGGCAAACGACATTATGCAACTCTCAAAGAGAAGGCGCGCGCACTTGGTCGGAAAGACGATCAGGTGCTAGTCATGCCGGGCATTGTCCCGATTATTGGGAGGACCAAGCAAGAAGCGTCTGAGAAGCTTCAAAGACTACAATCGTATACGCACATCGACGTACAAATTGGATTGGCCGATCGTATGCTGGGGTTCGTCACCGACTTGCGTTCAATGAATCTCGATTCATTGGTGCCCGAAACCTTACCGCAGACAAATGTCACCCAGAGCTATCAGAAGCTACTCCTCGACTTGGCAGTCCGCGAGAAATTTACCTGGAGGCAACTGATCCGCCTAGTGTCGGACTGCAAGGGCCAGCTCATGGTTGTCGGAACTCCAGACGAAATCGTCGACAGCATGGTGGATGCATTTGATCAATACGCGGCTGACGGATTCAATGTAATGCCGGCGACCCTTCCAGACGGACTCAAGGAGTTTATTGAGCTCGTTGTTCCTGAATTGCGCCGACGAGGCAAATTCAGATCGGGATACTCTGGGCAAACACTGCGAGAGAACCTCGGTCTCAAGCGGCCACTCAATCGGTTCACGCGCGCAGCCTAAGTAGTCGTCCATGAAAAGGTACTCACCGCCGTAGAGCAGAGTCGGCGTTTGTTGTGGCGGTCGCCTTTGAGATCGCAAGCTTTCGGGTTCAAGAGTCTCGGAATCTTGCTATTTCATTTCTTGAGAGTGAATAAGTCTGATGGCATGGCATTTGAGCAGAGGTGGTAAGCGCCGCCTCTCTCAGAGAGGCCGACCGCTCCCGCAATCCAGCCCTGTGATAGGAGAGTTTCCGAGATCCCCGCCGACGCAGATCGAAATACGTGACGGTCTGCAATTTGTCTTCTCGCCGACGGCACGGCCATACCACCAATCCGGAACTCGTCGTCTATATGCGGCGTTGCGCCGAGTTCCAGGCCGTGCTGAGTGCCGACAAGTAGGTGAGTTTTCTGGAGGCGATCGCGAGCCTGAAGAGGGTTGATGATGGTCGATCCGGGCGGATTATCGTATCGCAGGTCTTTTTGTCGTTTCGGGTCAAGTAGGGGAAAGGGGGTGTCGAGGCACTCCGCCCGAAGCTTGCCGTTGAAGGATTCGATTGAGCTGTTATCGGTTGGTTTGTAACCGGCGTGAGCCCTCCACCTCGCCATTGCGAGGTTTGCCCGCCATACAGCCTGGTATCAGCTGATCGGTGGAGGTGCAACGATGGCAAATACCATGCTTGATACCTGGTAAGAAGACGATTCCTATCTCGTGTCGAGGTGATCACCGGGCAGCGCCGGCGGCGGCGATGGCGACGGGCGCGAAGGCCCGGATCACGGCGGAGAGCTTTGAGGAGGGGTGCGAACATCTCCGAGGTGGCGCGGCGCAATGGCGTTGCCCGCGGGCTGCTCACGATATGGCGAACTAGGTTGCGGCGATGTCTTCGCATTCCGCAGCAAGCGCATGAACAGAGTGAAGATTCTGGCGTGGACGACAGCGGCATGGTGCGGGTGACGAAGTGGCTGCACCAGGGCGCTTCACCTGGCCGCCGATCCGCGACGGCGTGGTGCATCTCAGTGCGACGCAGCTCGCGATCCTGCTCGACTATCCATGCGAATGCTCCTCCTCGTGAGGCTCAGTGATTCTGAGATCAAGATGATCGAGCGCGTGATTGCGGAGTTTTCGAACGGCCTCAATCACGCGCGGCGTGTTGGAGAACAGGTGCGCGCCGGAAGGGTGACGATCGATCAAAAGGCGCCCTTGCCTGATCTGAACGTAGAGCCAGTTCACGGGAATGTTCAATACGCCGGAGAGTTCCTGTGCGCTGAGCAAGTCGGGTGAATGCCGCCATCGCGTACGTTGTTCGGTAAGCCCCTTGAGGCCGGCATGCAAGCGAATGCGCTGGACGGTGATGGCAGTACTTTGTCGGGGCAATTTGGTGACCCGTGTCCTTCGCTCGTCAACATGGCAGCCATCTCGTCGTCGTGCATCTTGGTGCGAGCGAGCTCGAGCAGGCGTTCTCGCATCTCCGCGCCTCGGGCGAGATTCGCTACTGAGTTGACACGCATCTTTACCTCGATCTCGGTGACGGCTCCGCCGCGCCAGACGATCCTCACGCTGACGACGTCGTGCTCGCCGCGGTCGAGGATCACCTCGTCAATGTGACAGCGCAGCAGCGCCTTGCGTTTGGCGTCGGTCGTGCTCGAGTCCATCCAGATCTCAGGCAGCCGGCCGGAGAGGCGGATGACTTTGTCGTTTAGCGCCTTGTTGCCGACGGTGATCTGAGCGATAGCCTGGGGAGACTTCAAACGGGCCAGGACCTCCTCTGCCGCTTGGACCTCCTTCAGAGCCGCCTCGCTCGAGCTCGGCGGCGACAAGCCGGTTGTCAGGATCGACGCGGTTGAACTGACGTTCGGCGAGCGCTGCTTCGTAGCGCCGGCGTTCGAGCTGCTGCTCGGCGCTGCTCCGTATTGCTTTGTACGCCTGTTGCTGAGCGTGACGAGCGCACGACAACGCGTCGATCTCGGCCGGAGCCAGCGCTATGAGGAACGCTTGCGCCACGGCGGCGTCGACGCGGGGAGCACGGATGTATTGGCACGCCGGCAGCCCCTGACGCGAACGCAGGTGATTGCAGACGTACTCGGCGCCACTAGCGAGCATACATCTTGTGACCACATCTTCCGCACCATGCGATGCCTCGCAGCGGCAGTTCGCCCTCACGTGGAGCACCCCTGGTCTTGTTGCGCATGTATTCTGCTCGGTTGTCGCTGACGATGCCCCTGATCTTCTCGTAGCTTTGCCAAGTGATATATGCAGGATAGCGGTCCTTGACGATGGTCCGCCATTGCTCGATCGGCTTCGGCGCCTTCGTCGGTAATCCTCCATCCGACGGTTTGCGCAATCGTGTCCGTCTGTAGACGAAGGCGCCTGCATAGGCGGGGTTCTTCAGAATCGCTGCGACCGCCGATGTCGTCGCCCGCGCCCAATGCAGATCACCGTGACGATCGCGGCGCGGCAGCTCCAGACCGCGGTCGTTGAACTCACGCAAGACCTTGGCAACTGTGCGCACCTTCAGGAAGGTTTCGAACAGCAGCTCGAGACGTTCCTGTACCTCCACGTTCGGGTCCTTGACGACGACGCCAGAGGGATCGCGGACAAGGCCGATGTGAGCGCAAGCTCACCGCGCTCCGCCTTGGCGAGAAGACCCGCCGTCAATCGACTACGTATCGCATGGAGCTCGAGCTCCGATATCGTCCCTTATAAGCCGAGCAGCAGTCGGCCATTCGCGCTGCCGGGGTCATAGACGCCATCACGGTCGGCGATGAGGCAGCCGTGCAGCCCGCATATATCGAGCAGCGGATACCAATCCGAGCAGTTGCGGGCGAGGCGCGTCACGTCGATCGACAGGATCAGACCAACCTCCTTGAGCCCAACACGTCCGACCAGCTCCTTGAAGCCGCTGCGCTGAGCCGCGGCCTGCCCAAGCGAGGGGCTCGCCTGGATCCGGGTCCACATCAACCTTTTCGCCTTCCTCGGCGGCGCGCCGACATTTGTGGTCTGCGACAATCTCAAGGCCGCCATCACCAATCCGGCCGCCACGATCCCGGCCTCAACCGAACCTACGCCGAGATGGCGGGCCATTACGGTACGGCCATTCTCGCAGCCCGGCCGCGGCGCCCAAAAGATAAGGCAAAGGTCGAAGTTGCGGTGCAAGTCGCCCAGCGATGGATTCTGGCGCGGCTGCGCAACCAATGCTTCTTTTCGTTAGCGGAGCTGAACCAGCCATCAAAATACTCGTCGTCGAACTCAATGCCCGTCAGATGCGCGACTTTGGCGCCAGCCGCGCCGAACTGTTCGCCGAGCTCGACAGGCCCAAGCTGACAAAGCTGCCAGACCAGGCTTACGCTTTCGCACGCTGGAAGCGATGCCGAGTTCGCCCCGACTATCATATCGAGATCGATGGACACTGGTATTCCGCGCCGTATCGGCTCATCCGCGAGCTCGTCGATGCGCGCATCGACGACAGGACGGTCGAGATGTTCCACAACGGCCGCAGGATCGCCAGCCACGCCCGCGCGCCCAACCGGCGGGGCCACACCACCATCGCCGACCATATGCCCAGCGCCCATCGGCGCTACAGCCAATGGACGCCCGCCGGAGTGATCGCCGCTGGCGAGCGGATCGGTCCGTCGACCGCCGCCTTCTTCCAGGCCGTGATCGCGGCCCGGCCGCATCCCGAGCAAGGCTTTCGCACCTGCCTCGGCATTCTGTCGCTGGCTAAAAGCTACAGCGCCGAGCGCGTCGACGCGGCCTGCCGGCGCGGCATTCTGATCAAGGCGCGATCCGTCGCCTCGATCCGCTCCATCCTCGAGAACGGCCTGGATCGCACCTTTCTCGACGAGCCCCCCGAACACCACCCGCGCCACGGCAACATCCGCGGCCGGGATTATTTCCACTGAAGCCAAGGAGACCTGTATGCTCAACCATCCCACCCACGAACGCCTGATCGAGCTCGGCTTGAGAGGCATGGCCAAGGCCTTCGAGGAGCAAGGACGATCGCCTGATCTCGAAGCCTTTCCGTTCGAAGATCGCATCGGCCTGCTGGTCGATCGGGAAGCCGCGGAACGCGACACCAGGAGGCTCACCACGCGCCTCAAGCTGGCCTCGCTCCGCCAGAATGCCTGCGTGGAGGACGTCGATTTGCGCACGCCGCGGGGTATCGACCGGGCCGTCTTCGCCAAACTCGTCAGCGGCGACTGGATCGATCGCCACGAGAATTTGCTGATAACCGGGGCGACCGGATTGGGCAAAAGTTGGTTAGCCTGTGCCCTCGGCCACGAGGCCTGTTGCGACAATCGCTCGGTTCTCTATCATCGCGTCCCAAGATTGTTTGAAGCGTTGGCGCTCGCGCGGGGCAATGGACGTTATGCCCGCTTGCTCAAAACCCTTGGCCGCGCCCAGGTTCTGATTTCGGACGATTGGGGACTGTCGGTGCTCACCGTCGCCGAGCAGCGCGATCTACTGGAAGTCCTCGAGGACCGCCATGCCCGTGCCTCCACCATCGTAACCAGCCAACTCCCCGTGGACACATGGCACGAAGTTATCGGAGAACCGATGACTTCATGATACCTCCTTTTTCGAACGCTTGGTGCGTCGTACCCGATTGCGAAGCTGACTGATTTGTTCGTCTGAGAGCTCGATCTGCCATGGCTGGCCTTTGGTTAACTGACGACCTGCCAGCAATCCGCGCCCAAGATAATCGAACACCGTTTGCGGGTTACTCCAAGCTCGGCCGCTGCGCCCTGAATCGAGAAGCTATCGTCGGGCCAGCGCATCGGATTCTTGTCCACGCCGTTGATTTTGACGGTGGGAATGCCTCAGCGGGTACGCAACACCCAGACGTTCTCGCCTTCGAAGGCGCAGCCTCGGGCCGCGACGAATCCCTCCTGATTGAGTATTGCAGCGATCTCGCCATCCATTTTGTGTTCAGCATTCAACTCGACGATCCGTCGCCGCAACCGATCAATGTCGATGTAATCGCGGTAGGTGTGAACGCGCCGTTGTAGTGATGCTCGCTGGTGCGCCGGTCTGCCAGACGATCTTGAGCCACACCTGACCTCGGGTCCGCTTCTGATCAAGAACGACTTCACGGATGACAAATCGCAGAATACGCTTGCGATCGGCTGCCGTCGTGGTGGCCGCGTTCCAAATCCGCGGCAGGTTCTCGCCGAGCGCTTGTAGCCCTGCACGTTCCGCCGGGCCAATCAGAAGCGGCTCTTGCGTGTGCCCAACGCGCATGCTCCTGCTCGACGGCCTCGACGACACGCAGCTTCTCTTCCCAAGCCTGCTCAAGTGAGCGCGCCACAAGACGGTTCTCGGGCTCTACGGCGTCATACTGACGTCGAGCGCGCTCGGCCTCGTAGCGGGCGCGTTCCACACGAAGCACCCACTGGCCCTCGAGCTGACGGCTCTCCTGCTCCAGTTGGCCCGCCGCCGCGATTGCGATCTCAATCTGATCCGGCACCAGGGTGTCGAGGACCACCCGCTCGATAAGCGCGTCAACCGCCAAGGCCCGCACTCCTGGCACAGTGCACTACCTTGCTGGTCCCGATCCGACCGGCAGCAATAGACCGGATAGTCGGCATTCGGGCCCGTGTAGCGCATGCTCATGCGCCGTCCACGACGGCCGCAGATCGCAATTCCTTGTAGCAAGGCTGCCCCCTTGCGCGGTACGCCAGAATGTCCCGCCTCATATATCTGCCAGTCGCCCCTGGTTGGCCATGAACTCCTCCCAGCCGATATAGCCTGGGTGAGCGGCGTGTAGGCAAACCGCCCAATCCGCGATCGCCACCTTGACCGTTCCCGTCAGCAATCCCGGCCGGCATCGGCTCGGATCCTTTTGCCGGCGGCCATAAACATATGCCCCAGCATAAGCCGACTTTTGAAGGATACTAAGAACGCGTGTGCTATCTGGCGCACCGCACGCCAGACGATCTCGTGTGGAGATGGCCCAAGCAGCGGTCGAACCGGCAGGGACAATCCGTTCCTGTCCAAGCAACGCATCACACGGCGAGCGCTTTGCAGTTCCCGGAATTTGGCAAACGCGACATGAAGACGGGCCTGCACCTCCTCATCGGAATTGAGAATAATTGTGCCCGCTCGATCATAGGCGAGCCCGGCTGGCAGGGGCAGCCGCAGTTCGCCGCGCGCCGCTTTCTGGCGTTCCCCTTGGTGAAGGCGCATTCGAAGCTGATGCAACTCCGCCTCGCTCATGATGCCGGACAAGCCCAACAGCAGGCGGTCGTGGTAGGCGCGCGGATCGTAAAGCCGCTCGCCATCCGCAATGAGCACGCCGAACACCGAGCACAGTTCCAGGAGCTGATGCCAGTCCCGGTTATTGCGGGCCAAGCGAGAAGCGTCGAGTCTCACCACAAGACCGGCGTTGCCAAGGCCGATCTCGGCAATGAGCTTCTGAAAACCATGACGATCCACGCCGCCAGCACCGGATTTACCCAGATCCTCGTCAATGACCTGGACGCGCTCCGGCGGCCAACCCAGACTGATGGCGCGATCGACGAGGCCGTACTGCAGCTCGGTGCTCTCCTGGTGCTGGCTCACCTGGTTCACGGATGACTGCCGCACGTAGACATAGGCCAACTTGGCTCGGTGTGCCGTCGTGAGCCGCTCGTCAGCGATGTTCGAGCTGATTAGCACGACCCTGTCCCCTTCCGGGCGTGCCGGGGATCGCTTGCATTCGCCGCATCAGCGCGGCGATCGTTTGAGCAATCTGGGTTTGCGTCGCGGTCGACCGATTCGGCCACAGGCGCGGAATGTCGGCCGTTGGACGGCCGGGTGGATTTGCCAAGGTCGGCGGGGTCGATACGCAACGCGACCTGGAAGCGGTCGGTGGGTCATCGCGAATTACCTTCTCGTGGAGAAGGCTCAGACTCGCGCTCAAATGTTGCATCAATGGGATCAGCGTCCGTGCACTGATGCACGGCAGATCGGCCGCGTTCGGGCGGGAAGTGATCGGCGTCTCGGCAAGATCGGTTGACGCGATCCGAACCGCTCGCGGCCGTCCGTCCGGCAGCGCGACAACGACGTAGGCGGGACCGCGCCCCGACCACTCCTTCAGCACCTCAAGCCAGTGCCCGAACAAAAAATGATGCGGGTCGGTGATTGTGACGTGAGACACGACCCGGTCAAGAATAGCGGTACTCTGTCGTGTTCGGCGATCCCACACTCGCCGACGCCATTCTCGATCGCCCCGTCCACAACGCGCACCGCCTCCAGCTTGCCGGCGAAAGCATGCGAAAACGCAACGCCAAAACCATCACCCTTGACGAGCAGCCAGAACGCTGACCCTATCACCGCCTCGGCCAAAGCGGGCTGCTCACAATCGTCTGAATTCAGCGCTTATGATCGCGCGAAATCGCTGCTCACCATCAGTGAAATATGCAACGCTCGCGGCCGCTGATCGTAGCAGACGCGGGGCTCATACCGGTTACGTCGGTTTGCCCGGCCGCGAGAAGTCAAGAACAACACCCTCTTGGTAAGCTCACAGGTCAAGATTGCGCGGCGCCTGATGGACGCCATTTCGACGTGTCGGACTTCGCTCGGCAGTCAAGCGAACAATGAGACGGCTACGGTACCACGTGCATCGGCTATCACTCCTGTTGCAGTCGACATTGCTAGAGGCGCCAAGGTTCGACGCTTGCGCGTGACAATGCGTGCTCGTTCCAGCGCCGTACTTCCGATCGTTTTCTGCTTACCAGCATCAGCTGGTTAGTTGAGATTTCTGGCGATCTCGCCCATCTCGCTGATCTCTCTGCATTCACCCAGAGCCTCAGTCAGCCGCCGGTCGAGAGTCCCGCCTTGAGATTTCGATTTGCGGGTGCCGGTTATCCCGAACTTGGTAAATGATTCGGGGAGTAGGCATTTGCGCGACAAAATCACCGACGGGTGAACGGCCGGTTGGCCGTTCGCGCTGCAACAGGCGGCAGGCGTGCGCCGTCTCCTTGCGTCCGATGGCGATGGCGCTCGACTGCAAAACCCTCAGGCCCCTGAGTACGGCGCGCGCCCTCTCCAAGTCAAATCCACTCATGCCGTGTGCGGTCCAACCTGCGGCCGTTGCCTGGTTGGCAACCTGGACCAGGCGGCGGCGCTGTCAAAGAATGGACGCGGTAAAATTGCGGATCGGTCTTCCCTGGGGCGTGAACTTCTTCCTGGGCAGCAGATCAACAAGCGCCGCCGCGTGTCGCCCACGCTGGTCGAACGCAGTCAAAGGGGTGAGAAAGACTTCGAATTCTGTCCGGCCGCGCAAGGCATAGAGAAAGCGTCATGGCTGGGGGCTAACAGCAGAGGGCGCCCCTCGAGCGGCTCGAAGAAAGTGTTCAAAACTCCCTTCAGGTCCGGAGCGACCTGAGGTCAACGAATATGCGCTCTGCAGATATTCGGGGACACTTTCTGTTTGGGCAGCCGGGTGGCCATGCAGATGCCGAGGCTCAAATTGTGCCTCCGGTAATTGCCAGGCATCATCCAGCGCTATCGCCGTAAAAGGAATCCCAATCCACTCCCCGGCCTAGCAGAACGATTCTGCTCGCTCCCGCCGGCGACCGAACTGCGAGCGAGGTCTTGTTCGAGCCCGCACAGGGTGCGCCGTCTTCTGAAGAGCACCCGAAATCTCGGGGAGAGTTGGCGGCGTTGAAGCGCGCAAGACTGATCGGATTCGCAGTCCATCTTCATTCAAAGACTTCAGTCCTAAACAGCGAATGATTCACTGATGCAGCGCGTGTTCAGCTGACAGACATTTGAAGGGCAAGGTCCAGAATTCGGTCGGATTGCGAGGCGCTTCCAAGCATTTCCTTCGCGCAGACCATACCGAGCATGGGGCGCACGATGATGCCGCTATTGGATGCCCATACGCGCATTCAATCGACTTTTATGGAAGTCAGCCTGCAGTCGGGAGTACTGCGACATCGCCTCCATGAGAACAACCGGCTAAGTGCCGGCCGTTCAAACAAGAACATCACGCTCCAACAAGAATTTGTCGCCAGTTTATCAGCGGATCGCCTGCGAGTCTGTCGAATGTGCCGCCGCAGGACGTCATCCTTATCGTCTGTTCGACAGCCGACGGGCAAGCTCGAGCGGCAAGATTGCTGAGTGCAAAGTACAAAAATCGGATCCGATGCACATCGATGGCTGACTATGGGCGCGTCTCGGTCAGAAGTCGCAGGCGCGAGCCGGGCCGCTGCAAGGATGTGGTGTGGTTTCCGGTATCGGTAGTTTATTCCCCTGCATCAAAGGTGATTTGGCCGAGCCAAGAAGTCACTTCCACGTGTTCAGAGCGACCGTCAGACGCCGCAAGGCTTTGTCGAGTAATTTGAGATCAATGCCGTAGGAGAGGCCGACCCCGGCGGGATCGCCAAACGCCGTACCCGAGACCGTAGCAACACCGGCGTCCATCAGCAGCACATTTGCGACGTCATCGGCGTTGATTTCGTGGCCATAGCGGTTGGCGCGTCGCTGCCATCCTACGAGATCGAGATAGAAGTAATAGCCACCTTGCGCGGCCGGTTGGGGTACTGACTTCAGCGTTGACAGGATAGAGAGTCCGAGCGCACGCGCGTTAGCAACGTGGCGCTGCAATTGCAGCTGGAAGGCAGCATCGCCAGATTCCAGGTGATTGAGCAGCGCATGCTGTGCAATGACATCGGGACAGGACATATAGCTTTGTAGCGACCCAACTGCGCTGATCACTGTCTTGGGAGCGGCGAGATAGCCAATCCTCCAGCCGGTGAGGGCCAATGATTTGGCAAACGAATTGACGATTAAAGTACGATCGCGCACGGATGGCGCCACCGACACGATCGGATGATGAGTGTGTGGGGCATGGGCGAAGGCTCCGTAGCATTCATCAAAGATGATCCAGAGATCGCGGTCTATTGCGAGTTGGGCAATGCCGGCAAGGGTGGAGCGGTCATATATCACACCGGTCGGATTACTCGGCGTATTGACCAAGATGGCCTTAGTCTTGGATGTAACAGCGGCCGCGAGGTCCGCAAGCTTCGGCACATAACTGTTATGCCGGGTATCGATGAAGACCGGTGTGCCGCCAGCAAGGCCGATCTGGACAGGGAAAGAAGTCCAGCAGGGGGCGGGGACCAGTACCTCATCCCCGGGATTCAGAAGAGCCATGGCCGCATTAAAGAGCGCCTGCTTGGCGCCGCTCGTCACCGCGAT
This sequence comes from Bradyrhizobium archetypum, assembly GCF_013114835.1. Taxonomy (GTDB): domain Bacteria; phylum Pseudomonadota; class Alphaproteobacteria; order Rhizobiales; family Xanthobacteraceae; genus Bradyrhizobium; species Bradyrhizobium archetypum. The sequence goes on from NZ_JAAVLW010000023.1 coordinate 13,047, forward strand.
CTCATCTGCCGACCAAGATTGAGCGGTATCCGCGGAAATCTTGCGAGCAAGGGCATGGCGCAACTTCAGCAGACCGAGCGTGCCAGTGTAGCGATTCGAGCTGCAATTGATCGCAGCTATGGCACCCTCGCGTATCGAAGGAGCTAACTCGCTCCAGATCTCCCCGGCGGTCAGATCGATGATTTGGTCGCCGCACGCAGCAGCAGCTTCGGCGGCGGTCCACGCGGCGGCGATACTCGATGATTTGAATAAGACGGTCCGTTGCGCCAACATAAAGAGCGCTCTCCGTCGATCCGAAGAGCCCCTTTATGGTTGCACTGGGACGCGAGGTCTACCGAGATCGTTGGAAATGAGATCCCACGAATCGAAGGAGACATGATGATGGCCCTCGTCAATTGTTCGGACGAAAGGGAATGAGCTCGTGGCTCTTCTTCGGTCGACTAGGTGGCCAGGTAGAAAGGCAAAGGGAGCGGGTCGAGAAGACACGGCAGCAGTGCACAGGTGAGTCCCGCAAGAGCTGTCACGCCATTTGATGAGATATCCAATATCAAATGGACAGACAAGCGTTTCGTTGAAGGATGCCGTGGAGCGCGAAGATAGGGCGGTGGGTTGCATGACGCGACTCAATCGAGAACGAATGGGGGGCGCATTGATGATAAGCGTCGCCGAGTGTCCGGGAGACGCAGATATCGTTTCCGTACGGGCGAGTTAATCACAGTTCACAATTTGAAGGACCTCCTCGAGCCTTCGAGAGACGGCTTTCCGCGCGGTCGCGACGAAATCGGCGATCTTGCTGCATAGCACTGGCCTGCCAGTCGCGTACGTGAAGCCGGCTCTTTCGTACCATAGCAGCAATCAGCGTGCCACTCGTGGCCGCTAATGCTTGCGTCGCGCGACGATAGAAAGACGCGTCCCTGCCAATGTTCGTCATGCCCGTCCTGTCGGTTTTCCTACATGAAGGTATTCAATCGAACATGGGCGGCTCGACGAAGATGGAAGGGAGACCCTCTCACAGCTGATGTGGGAGCCAACCGGGTGGTAGGCCAGCGGTCGTTTCTCGCGCACACCGCGCGCCGTATATCGTTGATAGGCAAGGAGGTGCGCATCGTCGTCAAACTTCATTTTCGCGAGGGCCACCAGTTAGCGTAGCCAAGAACAGGCATCGCGTTGGTCGAGTTGATTTGTTGGTAACGCATCTACATCCGTCCTCCATACTGTTAGTTGCTTCTCACTGAACGCTCCAGCCCTCGGTATTCAGTATCCATTTGTTGCGTGCTGATCCGGTGTTTGCGGCACACGTCCGTGGTATTCGCCTCGGTATCTTGCTCCCGCAAAATCCCGATGATCTGTCCTTCCGTGAACCGGCTTGCCTTCATATCCATCCCGCTCCGTGATGATAGACGCTACCCGTTCTTGCAGGAGATTGCGGGGCTCAGGTGAGTTAGAAGTTCCGCGGAGCTGATATCCATTGAATGGACCTCGACTTACGAGGCGGGCAGGAAGGGGCCCATGCCAAGAGATAACCATTTTGCCAACGCAAGGACGTTTTCCGTCTTGCTAGATCGGACCTTGCTGACGCTATCCGGTGTAACTACAGCAATCCTTTGGCTTGGCTGCTGTACTAAGCAGTTACAGTCTCGATCTCTCCAACGAAGGTTTGTGTCTCAACTTCATCGCTAACCCATTCCACTACCGCCGTCCCTTTGAAGTGGACCCCGGATTTTGGACCGGCGGCTTAGGTGGTGCGGATGCCGTTTGATCTTCCCCCGAAAAAATGGACAGGGTTAAGCTGCTTTTAGCTCCATCTCGATCGGGCTGATATAGCCGATGGCGGAGTGACGACGCTTTCGATTGTAGAAGCCCTCGATGTAAGCAAAGATATCACGTCTGGCTTCCTCACGTGTTTCATAATGCTGCTGATGGACGAGTTCTGTTTTGAGCGTGTGGAAGAAACTCTCCATCGGCGCGTTATCGTAACGATCGGCCTTGCGGCTCATCGAGGCTCGAAAACCGGCGGACTGCATCATCTTCCGATAGTCCGTCGAAGCATATTG
>NZ_JAAVLW010000024.1 GCF_013114835.1 Bradyrhizobium archetypum
CTTCCAGCTTCTGCTCGTTCAATTCTCTGACTATCATGTTCATTGCTGCCTCCTTTGGCGAGATGGACATAGGTCCTCGCGGAGGCGCGGCAAATGACCAGGCTGCCGGATGGCTTGACTGAGCGTCTGAATTTTCCCTATTTTTGCCGTCCGTCCGAGAAGCGTGACCGAGCGTCCGATTGGAGCTGCGACTATGGGGGCGGATGCCCTGTCCGATGTGTTGCGCGCCGTACGACTTTGCAGTGCGATGTTCTTCCATCTCGACGTCCGCGCGCCCTGGGTGGCCGCGGCCCCGGCATCGTCCGCCTGCGCTTCAGCCGTGTTGCCGGGGGCGCAGCACGTGATCGAGTATCACGTCGTGCTCGATGGTTGCTGCTGGGGCGGCTTGATCGATGAGCCATCGGTTCAGCTCGATGCGGGCGACATCATCGCATTTCCGCAAGGCTCACCGCATGTGCTTTCAAGTGGACCCGGCATGCGAGCGATCCCTGATCTGAGCTACTACCGTCAGCCGACGGCTGACCAGCTCCCCCACAGGATCAGCATTGGTGACAACGGCCCTGCCGATGCGCGCATCCTGTGCGGATTTCTCGGCTGCGATGCGCGTCCCTTTAATCCGCTCCTGGAGGCGCTGCCTCCAGTCCTGCATCTGCGCGGAAGTGCATATCGCGATCGCTCGAGTCTTGCATTTCTTATCAATGCCGCGCGGACCGAAACCGAGGGACGTCGGGCAGGCGGAGAGGGCGTCCTCGCGCGGTTGGGCGAGTTGCTCTTTGTCGAGGCGATCCGCTGCCATATCGAAGCGCTCGGTCCCGGGCAGACCGGTTGGCTTGCAGGACTCGGCGATCGACATGTCGGTCAGGCGCTGAATCTGTTGCATGGCAACCCTGCGGCGGATTGGACATTGGATGAGCTCGCGAAGTCGGTGGGCCTGTCGCGCTCGACCCTCGCGCAGCGCTTTACCCATCTGATCGGACAGCCGCCGATGCAGTATCTGACGCGCTGGCGCATGCAGCTCGCGGCGGGCCTGCTCGCTTCCGGGCGCGATCCGATCGCCCGTATCGCAGAGGCGGTGGGTTACGATTCCGAGGCTGCCTTCAATCGTGCGTTTCGCAGAACGGTGGGAACGCCACCGGCAGCCTGGCGCCAGGCCCATATGGCATCGGCGTGAGGCGCCGTAGCGGGCGTGCGCTCCTCATGGCTCCATCCCGATCTTGTCCTTGATCGCGACGTTGCGCCGTCATTCCATCGGAGCGACCGCGCCGGTGCCTGGCACCGCGGGGTAAAGCGTGCAATATGAAACGATCATGACTGCTTGGCTGAACGGCAACACCTGCCGGAAATCATCGCAGCGCGTGGCAGTTCCCGAAGCTCCTGTACATGCTAATCATCTGAATTATTGCATATTTATCAATAGGCAGCCCCTTCGCTCTCAAGGGTTGTGAAACCTCCCGCGGCCGCGCTTTGACTTGAGGATGATTCCCAAGTTTAACTACCATTCTGTCTCTGATGGGAGTTGGCCACCGAAGCAGGTGCACCGGGTTTTAGGTTCAATCCGTCTAACCGCGTCTGCCGACAATAGGGGATAAGCACCGCATGAGTTCATATTTTCGGCGGCAGCTTGCGGATTACGTTGAATATCATCGTGATCCCTGGAATTGCGCGATGCACGTCTTCGGTATCGTGTTCTTGTTCCTGGCCGCCATCCTTCCACTCAGCCTGTGGCCCATCACGGTATTCGGGATCCAGACCAGCGTGGCAACCATCGCTGTCGTACCGGTGCTCGTCTATTGGTTCCTGCTCGACTTCGCGCTTGGCGCCGGGATCCTTGCAGCCGCCGTTGTGTTGCTCTCGGCCGCTGCCGTGATCGTTGGTCATATGACGACTGCCGGCATGTGGTCGCTTACCGCCATCCTGATTGTCATCGGTGTTGCATCGCAGATTATTGGGCACCGCGTGTTCGAGCGGCGGCAACCGGCGCTGGTCGACAATCCGACCCACCTGTTGCTGGGCCCAATGTTTGTCATGGCGAAGCTGTTTATCGCGCTGGGCTTTCGGCGCGATCTCGCCACCATCATCCAAGTGCATCCGCAAGGTGCTGCATCTTGATCTCAATTAGCTCAGCTTTGAGTGCACCCGTAGCATGACGCGCATACTGGTCACAGGCGGCAGTGGATTCATCGGAAAGCACCTCGTCTCGGCGCTGATCGCGCGAGGTGGGCAGGTGAGGGTGCTCGATCTTCAGCCACCCCCTCGCACGTTGCCGCAAGCTCAGTATGTCCGCGGATCGGTGCTTGATCGGGACCTGGTGGACCGCGCGATGGATGGGGTCGACGAGGTCTATCACCTCGCCGGCCTGCCGGGGATGTGGATGCCGCGGAAGGCCGATTTTCACACCGTCAACTTCGGTGGCACCGAGATCGTTATTGAAACGGCGCGCAAGTGCGGCATAAAGCGCTTCCTGCACTGCTCGACGGAATCCATTCTGTTCCGTGCCTCGCCATCGATGGTTCCTGTCGCTGATGATGCGTTGCTGCCAGACGACATGCCGGGTCCATATACGCGCTCGAAAATGCTCGCCGACCGGTTCGCCATGCAGGCGGCGGCATCCGGATATCCGGTGATTATCGGCTGTCCCACCATGCCCGTCGGGCCTTATGACCACAACGTCACCCCGCCGACGGCGATGCTCCGGTACTTTCTCAACCGGCGTCTTCAATTGCACCTTGATTTTGTCGTGAACCTTGTCGACGTGCGCGACGCCGCCGAAGGCCTGATCCTTGCCATGGAGCGCGGACACGCCGGACATCGCTACGTTCTCGGTGGCGAAAGCATTCCGCTGAGACGCGTTCTCGAACTCATGGCTGATATCAGCGGCCGTCGAGTCCGGCGCATTCAAGTGAACGGCAAGGTCGCCGAAATGGTCACTGCAACGCTGGAGTTCATCGCCGATCACGTGACGCGCCGGCCTCCGTCCGGTACGGCCGAAGGCGTTCGTATTGCGTTGCGGGCGGGGGCGTTGTCGATCGAAAAAGCGCAACGAGAGCTGGGTTATGCGCCGGGCCCCGTCGAACCCGTATTGCGGGAAACCATTGCGCATCTGCTCGATGCCGGCCACAACCAACCTGAATGGGACGCAGCGCCGGATACGCGACCGGCTCATGTCGAGCGCCTGTTCGGCCGTTGATCCAATCGCTTAAGACGAGTCCGCAACATGCTGAACGATCCTGGTCAATGGCTGGCTTTCGCCCTGAGTGGCTGGACCACTACCTGGCCAACACAGTTGCTTGCCATCATCTGGATTTTGTGGGTCATGAGCTGGGTGTTGGCATCGTTCTGGTCCGGTCAAACCAAGAAACACGTGATGACCTGGGACTCGCTCAAATACCGCCTCCCCATTCTCGCGGGGGCCATTCTTTTCTTGCCATTGACTGGCAAGGTGCTGGGGGAAAAGCCGCTCTGGCAGTTTGGCACCCTTGGCATCTACGTGCTGGCGTGCCTTGTCCTCGCAGGGATCTCGTTCACCTGGTGGGGGCGAATTCATCTCGGACGTTTCTGGTCGAACGCGATCACCCACAAGGAGGGTCATCAGGTCATTGACACCGGCCCTTACGGGCTGGTGCGCCACCCGATCTATACCGGGCTTATCGCCGGCATGCTGGTGACGGGTATCGCGGTCGGAACGGTGACCGCGATGCTGGGTGCGGCGCTGATCTCGCTCGGGATGGGATTGAAGGCTCGGATGGAGGAGGGCTTCCTCACGGCGGAACTCGGTGCGGATGCCTATGGATCGTATTGCCGTCGCGTTCCGATGCTGATTCCGTTCCTGCCGCGCACCTGACCACTGCAAGTTACCGTTTCTGTCGCGACGCTGCGGATGTCGCGACGGATGGAGCAAGACGGCGCGGAATTAGGACGCGCTGACCAACTGCCAGCGGTGCACTGTCCGAATACTGATTGGCCTGGGTAAGCGACCACAGGGGCACATGGTTGAGCGCCGCAAGCTTGGGCAAGGTATCGCCCGAACGGGCGAGCTGCTGCGTGCCGCTGTCCCACAGCTCCAGCGGAGCATCGGAAGGAACGACGTAGCGTAGCGGCAACGCCTCTCCCTTGGCCGGCAAAGGCGTCGTCGCAAGTTGCGCGATTGCAGTCACCAACTGCTCGTGGATGGAATCCATCTTGTCGATGTTGATGTGGGTGACTTCCTCATGCTCCTTTAGATCGAAGCTCGCGTAGTGACCCTGGTAGCCCTGTTCCGCCACCACATCGCCGCCGCCCAATATGCTGTCGGACAGGAAAATGTTGATGTAGCGCTCGACGTTCAGCGGCACCTTCGGGCTTGCGTGAGCCGGATCAATGGTCACCACCAGGCTTACCGGGATGTTTTCGGACTTCAGTATCCCGGCGAACGTCAAGGCGCACAGTCCGCCCATCGAATGACCGACCAGAACAATGGGAGCAGCATTGTCACGGAAATCGCGGATGGCCTGATCCGCGATCAGCCGGCAAATGGTGAATTCGTAGACGTCAGCCCGGATACCGGCTTCCTGGAGACGATTGGTCAGTCGGTCCATCCCGCGCGAAAAGATCGGACCGAGCGCGCCGCGGAATAGGTAGACGCGTGCCTGCGGCTGGATCGCGGCCGGCGGAGTGTCGGGAGCGACGGTTGCGACAGCATTGGCGGTGCGTGCCGGACCGGCGACCGCCAGATTGCAAACGGCTGTCAAGATGCAGGCGGAAAGGGCTGCACGGACCACAACGGACGCAACCTGCGTCGGACTTCTCATGTACATTCCGCTCGCGATTTGGGCGCAAAGGCACGCCGGACCTTGGAATGGCGGCGGGCCACGCCCTCCGGCGCTCTGCGACTGATCTATCGTCGAGGAATCGGCAGAATTTGCGGCACTCGTCGCTTCGGCGACGGTGTTTGAGCTACTATTGTACCGCGGCGGTGCTTGCCGTGCCTGATCTCACCGCATTTGCCTCTCCAGGCTGCCGCGGCCTTTGTGTTGGCGAAGCCGGTGCCGATCGGCCGAAGACGACAGCGTCGATCTCGCTAATCACCTTCCGCTGCATGATCTGGTTCTTTTCGATGGACATGTGCCCGACGCCGGGCACGTCCTGTACATTCACATTCTCGAGCTTGCCCTGGAATCGTCCGGTTTTCTCAACCGGCGTGCCGGCGCCGTTGGCGATGTAGAAATTAATATAGCGTCCGACGCGTCCCGAGAGGCTGGTGCGAAACACCGAATCCAGGCCGATGGCCAACTTCACGGGAACGCCAAGCTGATCCAGCTTGGCGACCATATCAGGCAGCGCGGTCGCGCCTGAGGAATGTCCGACCAGAATGATCGTCTTGATCCTGCCGCTCCGGTATCCGACGGCGGCTTCGTCGGCGAGCGACGACCAGGAGGCAAAGTTCGCGACCGTGACCGGGATGCCCTGCGCCCGTAGCTGCACCGCAATGTCATCGAGTCCCAGAGAAAAAATATTCAGCACGCCGCGGAGCAGATAGACATGCGCAGTCGAAGCTGACGACGCGGGAGGGTTCCTTGCGAGCGCGGGATCTGCGCCGATCGGCAGGAGCAGCAAGGCCGCGATCGCTATCGCCTGCAGTCGAGGCAACGATGCCCGGCGGAGAAAGGATGGCCAGCCAACAAAATTCGTGCCGCCGCGATATGGCTTCATGGCTCTCCCCGAAGGACTGAGAAGTGTTTCGGGGCGGACCGTAGCGTCCGCGTGCTCGGAACTGCAACAAGGGTGGGGTGAGCTGCCGCAATTTGTCGACACGACGTGTCTTGGCCGCAACACCAGTTCCAAATATTCGCAGATGGCTCGTCGGATGATGTGCACGCGATGGTGCGGTCGCGGTACCGAAGCGCAACAGACGACCGCAATCAGGCGCCGAAAATAAATTGAACTGAGGGAACCCACGAGACTCAGGTTAGCTTCCGTGCAGCTTGAATTTGGCAGGGGGCACCAATGCCATACTTCAATTTTGATCTCGTCATCGGCGCGGAGTTCAAAAACCAGGGCGGCATGTTTCTCGAAAACACAGAAAACGCGATCGATAAGGCGGAAAGCCTCGCGAGCGAGCTTCGCATCGTTCGTCCCGAGCTGTGTTCCACAGGATGTGCCGTGCGTGTCACCGACGGAGACAGTAACGAACTCTACCGTACCCCGGTCGAACTTCTTGGCCGCGGATGAAATCGTTCAGCCGCGCTCGTTGAGCGTCGTAAGCGCGCGAGATCGAATTGGTCCGCGCGGATTACGGCAAGGGCAGTAGTTGAGTTGGTGGCGATTTCTTGCCGAGGGGGCAGTTCGCTCGGGCCTTGGCGGATGGAATCCGAGCAGCAGATTCGTTGGAATGGTTCGGATCAGATGCCGATGATTCAGTCGCGTTCATAAACTCGGCCACGGCCGCGTTCGATGACCAATCCACGTAGCTGATGACGGCAAACGCAAGCACGAGCAAGGTGAAAAGCCCGACGACCACTATCGTGCCCATTCCCCGCCAATCGATCTGGCTATTGAATAATGGCATGGCTCGTCTCCCGGAGCCGGGTTCGCGACGGCCTTAGATCAACTCGCAACTCTCTGCTGTGAACTGCCTCACGTCTCACGCTCATTTGATGGCGAGGCAGAATGCCGGACGTCTTTTTGGTTGGGCCACTGTCTCGCAAATGCGCATCACGGGTCTTAAGGCTTGATCCCGATCTTCTCCCTGATCGCACCGAGCTCGGCCTCGTCCCAGATGCCGATCAGCACGCCGTTTCTCACCTGCAGTTGCTGGTTGGCATAGGCGGCAATCTTTGCGTTCGGCGTCGTGACGTGCATCTTCGGATGCAGCGCCCAGTCGAACAGCTCCGACTGCAGCCGGGCTACGATTTCGCCGCAGGTGGGATCGGCGCCGCGGTCTACAAATTCCTGCGGGTCGGTTTCGAGGTCATAGAGCATCGGCCGGAAGCCGGACGCGTGAATAAATTTCCAGCGGCCGTCGAACACCATGAACAGGCGGCAGCGCTCGATCGGCTGGTTGAGCATCACGCGGACATCCTGCATGGCGTAGTCGTATTCGGAGAACACCACCTTGCGCCAATCGGCTGGCTTGCCGCCGTGCAGGAGCGGCAGCAGCGAGCGCCCCTCCAGGATGTGGTCCGGCGGGTTGCTCCCGAAATAATCGATGAAGGTCGGCGCCAGATCGATCGCCTCGACCAGCGCATCGCTGACCGTGCCGCGCGTAGTGTTTGCGGCAGGCGAGGGATCGATCACGATCAGCGGGATTTTTGCCGATTGCTCGTGGAACAGATCCTTCTCGCCCATCCAGTGATCGCCGAGATAGTCGCCATGATCGGACGTGAACACGATCATGGTGGTGTCGAGCAGTCCGCGCGCTTCGAGGAAGCGCATCAAGACGCCCATCTGGTCGTCGATCTGTTTGATCAGGCCCATATAGGTCGGAATGACTTTTTCGCGCGCCTCGTTGCGCGACATGTTGCGGGAATAGCGCATGTCCATATAGGCGGCGAACACCGGATGGGCCCCAGCGCGTTCCTGCTGCGAGCGGATCACCGGCTGCACGTCCTCAGGCCCGTACATGCTGGCGTAGGGCTCCGGCGCGATATAGGGCCAGTGCGGCTTGATGTAGGACAGATGCAGGCACCAGGGACGTCCGTCATCCTCGGCTTCCGCGATGAATTCCATCGCGCGCCGCGTCATGTAGGGCGTCTCGGAATGTTCGTCCGGCACGCGGGCAGCCTTGTCGGCGTGAACCAATAGCCAGCCGTTCTGCAGGCTGCCGTCCGGCGCTTGCCCGGAATTGGCCCAATGCTCCCACGGATTGGGCGCGTCATAGCCGTGCTGGCGCAGATAATTGTCGTAGGCCGGTCGCGGCCGTCCCGTCGGATGCAGGCCGTCGTCGCGCTCATAGGGCTCGAAGCCGCATTCCGAGACATGCACGCCGATGATGGAGTCGGCGGGGATGCCGAGATTCTTCAATCCTTCCAGGTCGGGCGCCATATGGGTCTTGCCGACCAGCACGTTGCGCACGCCGATCTTCTTGAGGTGATCGCCAAGCGTAGGTTCGCCGACGCGTAGCGGCCAGCCGTTCCAGTGCGAGCCATGCGAGCGCATGTAGCGACCGGTATAGAACGACATCCGCGACGGGCCGCAGATCGGCGACTGCACATAGGCATTCGAGAACAGCACGCCGCGCTTGGCCATCGCATCGATGTTCGGCGTCTGCAGCACGGGGTGCCCGGTGCAGCCGAGATAGTCGTAGCGAAGCTGGTCGCACATGATCCACAGCACGTTTTTCGCAGGCGTTTTGAGTGTCATCTCGGGCATTTCGGCTGGCGTTGGGAGAAGGGGCGGGATGGTGCGGTATCGCGGCGCATATGACAATCGAGCGGCCGGGCGGTCCAGATGCGTTAACGCTTGGATAGCGTCTTTTATTGCAATTGAGCGGCGCTCCATGCTGGCGCGTTAGCCTTACCGGCAGTTTCGTCGGCCGCCTTAACCCTTGAAATGCCCTGTTGGACTAAATTGGGACGAGGAAAACCCGGGCCCAAGCGAATGCGTGTTGGCGTCACACTGGCACTTTTCATCGCGACGACGTCGTCTGCCTTCGCCGGCGGCGGCTTCGAGATTGTGATTCCGGGCCGTCCCGGCGTTCCCATCATCATTAACGGCGTCGATGCATCGTATGCGGTGGTCGAGGGCGACTGGGGTCTCGGCAGGGGCACCCATGTCGAGCCGACCATCTACGGTGGCCGCTATATCGATCCGGTGCCGCGCGTCGGTCATTATTATCCGAGCGCCGGCCGCATGCCGGGCTACGGGCGGTTGGAAGTCGAGCCGCCGGCGAACCGAAGGCTGCCGCAACCAGCCGAGAGCTACCATCAGTCCTGGTCGGCGCAGTCGGCGCCGCTGCCGGCGCAGTCCAATGTGCCGGTCGACCCACCCGAGATCATCTACGCGCCGCGGGATTACAGGCGCGGCCCGCCCGACCTTCCACGTTAAGAAGACCAAGCAAAATTAAAGGACAGGAGAGAGTAATGCGTCAGATACTTAAAGGATTGGTCGCGGCGGTCGCCGTCATGGCCGCAGCCCCGGCGATGGCCTGCGGTTACGCTCCCTGCGCAGCGCCGGTCTACGTCGCGCCCGTCGTGACCTACGGATATGCCGGCTGCGGCGCCTGCGGCGGCTGGGTGCGCGAGCGTCTGCCCGATCCGGAGCAGCAGTACTATTACGTCAACCAGGGCCCGACCTATACCGGTCCCGGCAATTTCGCGCCGTATCCGGTCTATCGCGAAGGCACGATCTCCGGTTACGGCTATGGCTACAACCGGCCGCATCATTATCGCGCGCACCGCCATTATCACCGGTACGGCTATGCCCATACGGGACGTTATTACCATGGCCGGCCGGTGCTGCGCCGCTACTACTGATTCAGAGAAAGCTTGAAATCTCGACGCCCGTTCGCTTCCCGCGTGCGGGCGTTCTTTATTTCATCAGACCCAACCGGCTTGCGCCGATATAGAGCGCCAGCACCGCGGCGTTCGAGACGTTCAGACTCTTGATCTCGCCGGGCATGTCGAGCCGCGCCACCACACGGCAGGTCTCGCGGGTCAGTTGCCGCAGGCCCTTGCCCTCGGCGCCCAGCACCAGCGCGAGCGGCTGCTGCAATGTCACCGCGCCGAGATCCTCGGTCCCTTCGCTGTCCAGCCCGACCGTCATGAAGCCGCGATTGTTCAGTTCGGTCAGCGCGCGGGCGAGATTTTGCACAGTCACCAGCGGCACCAGTTCCAGCGCGCCGGAGGCGGATTTCGCCAGCACGCCGGTGGCCTCCGGGCTGTGGCGGGCGGTGGTGACGATCGCCTTCACCGCGAACGCCGCCGCCGAGCGCATGATCGCGCCGACATTGTGCGGATCGGTGATCTGGTCGAGCACCAGCACGATGCCTTGCTGCGGCAGCGTATCGATATCGGGCGAGGGCAGGGGATCGGCCTCGGCCAGCATGCCCTGGTGCACGGCGTCGGGGCCGAGCCGCTGGTCAATCACATTCGGGCGGACGATTTCGGGCGCAACGCGGGTCTCGATATGCTCGTCCGCCAGCCGCCGGGCGGCGTTTTCGGTCAGGAACAGTTTTCGGATCCGCCGTTCCGGGTTGGCCAGCGCCGCGGAAACCGTGTGCCAGCCGTAGAGAATCACCGGTCCGTCGGAATCGCCGCCGCGCTCGCGCCTATCCGCGGAACGCGCGAATTTTCGCCCTTTTTCGAAGGGTTTGCCGCCGCCGCGGCGGAACGGCACTTTTCGGTCGCGATCGCTCATGGGGAGCTTGTGTCACGGGGGGGCGAATATGGCAATTTGGCCGCATCGAACCTACTTTTGGTGGTCCGCCTTGGTTGACTTTGGCATGCCGCTTCGCCCATAAACGCGCCGGCCGCAGCCGGTTCGAAACGGGCTTTCGGCCTCAGCGTCATCCATGGTCCGGTCCTCCGCCACTCGGGCGGCCGGTTCCTGATGCTGACGGACGGGGAAGTGTCCCGAGTGGCAAAGGGAGCTGACTGTAAATCAGCCGCCGTATGGCTTCGAAGGTTCGAGTCCTTCCTTCCCCACCACCTTGATCTTGCAGGGGAATCTCGTTCAGGCTACGAGCCCGCCGATGTGTAACCTATAGGCGTCTCGAACGTCACGGTTGCCCAGCTCGAGGTCGCGCGCTCCATCACACCAATCGTGTCGGTTCAGAACGAGTATAATCTACGAAACCAAACCAGCGAAGGTGTACTCGCCGCCTGCGAGCGTCTCGGAATTGCTTTTCTGCCCTGGTACCCCTTGGGCGGGAAGCGTGGCCTGAGGCAAAGAAGATAAAGGAAGTCGCCTCGCGTCGCGGTCTCACGCACGCTGCGCTGTCCCTCGCGTGGTTGCTTGCTAAATCACCTGTTATGCTGCCAATCCCCGGCACTCGATCCATCGATCATCTGGAAGATAACGTACTTGCGGCCGCCCTCAAGCTTGAGCCGGAAGACCTCGACGATTTGGGATGAAGGCGCGGCCAAGTAAGTCGTGCCGTCCCATTATTCGGGTCAGTAGACGACATCCGCTTACGTCAGTGGTGCCCGCTTTGGGTCGGCTCCCAAAGGGGAAGTCCGCTCTTCCTCAAGACCAGACCTGGTCAGTCGGTACTCTCATGTCCGTCAGCGCCTAACACAACGAAAAGCCCGGCTCTAGCGAGCCGGGCCAATCGCGAATTAAATACACGTGCTGAAAACGCCAACATTGAAGCATTGATCGATTCTGATGTCGGTTCGAACTACGACTCACGACAGAAATTTTCGGGATAAAATGGCAATTGATAGAGCGGGGGGATTGGCGAAACCAACTGGCGCTCGGCTGATCTATTTGCCCAGCACCGAGAGCCTCAGCTCCGGGACGTGGAGCTGAGGCCCCTGGAGGCCAGCCCTTCACCCACAAAGGGCCGCGCCGAAATGACAGCACCGGACAGCCGTCTCTCGCTACAACAAAAGTTAGGCGCGCTTTATCGCCTGGAACGCAATAGCTGCACCGACATTGGTTTTCCTTTGCTACCTGGCGGAATTCGATGCGTTGCTCTCCTCGGTGTGACAACAGTCGGTGGCTGCCGACTTCCGAATTTTCCTAGCTTCCGCACCTCGTAGTCTTGCCCGCCAGCGACCCGCGATCGGTCCTGCTTCACCGACGGCTCGATTGCTTCTTTGCCTTCGCCATCCTGCGGCGCCGCGACTAGCGCCAGGATGTGACAGGTTCCGGACCCCGGTCAGACAATTTGTCGAAACCCTCGCGGAAATGGAACGAGCACAGCTCAAGCTGCGTTTTGGGTGACACGCGCTTTGACTGACAATGCATCACATCCGACAGAAGTAGGGATTGGGCGGAGGAAGACGACCGTAGGCTTCTAGAGCTGCACGAAGCCGAACACTCGGCCCTTTCGATTGCAGCGGCGCTGAAGCGAACCAAAGGGGGTGCAGACACGTTTCGGCTCTTTACGAGCGGAGGCCGAGCAGACACCGGCGGGTTGAATCCCGCAAACAGATAATGGTTCGCCCGACTGTAAGATGAGGAGGAAAGAACCATGAGGACGATCTATTTCGCTTCGGCTTGTGGCGCCACCCTTTTGGCAGTCACCAGCGTCGCAAACGCACAAGGAACGGGTGTTACTGCAAACCCGGATCAGGGCGTCACGCCCAAGCAATGCTGGGATGTAAGCCGTAACATCATTCGCGAAAAGAATCCGACTGACGCTGGTGCATCAGCGTCGGAAAAGACACCCAAGACTACTGTTGGCTCAACCACGTCCAGCGCCACCGGTTCTGGCGCTTCTGACACGACCAGCTCCACTGGAAATGCGTCGGCACGTCCGGCGGGAATGCCAGATTGCTGACAAACACTGTAGGATAGCCGCGAACCTAAGTTAAACCGCGCTTCATCGCCTGGAACGTAATAACTGGCATCGACGTTGGTTTTCCTTTGCTACCGGGCGGAATTCGATGCGGTACTGTCCTCGGTGTGACAACACTCGGTGGGTTGTGAAAATCACCTCGATCGACCGTTCTTGGGAGAAAGGGCCTGTGGTTGCGGCGGCGCCGGCGCACCTTGCCCGAACTGCAATAGAAATCCCGCCAATCCTGACGATGTCCCGGCGATGCCGGCGGGCTTCAAGCCCGATCTGAGCTAATCGAACGCGGCTGGCCGACGTTGCATGACAAGCCCACAGCAAAGGGTTCCAGTCGGCGGAATACCGCACCGGCCTCGCACTCGCGATCGAGCGGCAGCGGCAGTGAGCGGCAGGTCGAGATCAAGCCGTCAGCCCGGGCCTTCGCCGAGCTGACCGCTTCGCTGCTGCTTCGGCGAGCCGGATCTGCTCCTTGAGTTTCTGTAGTTCGGCGAACTGTTTGGAAAGAGTTTGGCTGCGCAATATTGCTTTGGCTTTGACTATTCGGACCTTCTGTCCCATTACAATGCCCTCCAGCTACGCAACGAACCGGATACTAAAGCCGCTCTATGATGTCAGCCATCTATCAATCGGGTTAGATGGCGATCACGAGTTATGACTTATCGAAATGCTGAATTGTTCGCGTGACGCATCACTTCAGGAAAGAACCACGGGACGCGAGACGAGATTACCGCCAACTATGATGGCCCCATTCCATTCAGGGGAGCGGCCATGACAAGACCGTTGGGGCGGTTCCAAAATCAAAGAGGACGTAAGCCAACGCGGCCTTAACAACCTCGAAGGTGAATTTCACCTGCAGCACTGGCCCACTATCGTCCCGGACCTCGATAGCCATCCGAGGGCACGAGCCGT
>NZ_JAAVLW010000025.1 GCF_013114835.1 Bradyrhizobium archetypum
CAATATGCTTCGACGGACTATCGGAAGATGATGCAGTCCGCCGGTTTTCGAGCCTCGATGAGCCGCAAGGCCGATCGTTACGATAACGCGCCGATGGAGAGTTTCTTCCACACGCTCAAAACAGAACTCGTCCATCAGCAGCATTATGAAACACGTGAGGAAGCCAGACGTGATATCTTTGCTTACATCGAGGGCTTCTACAATCGAAAGCGTCGTCACTCCGCCATCGGCTATATCAGCCCGATCGAGATGGAGCTAAAAGCAGCTTAACCCTGTCCATTTTTTCGGGGGAAGATCAGACGGCTTCTCGAAGGCACGATGTTGGATAGGATCTGCCTCCGCGGAATAGCGAAAAGGAGCAGCTCTATGAAGCAGTACGTTGGTTTGGACATCTCTATGGAAGAGACCAGCATTTGCGTCTTGGACGAGAACGGCGGCGTGACATTCGAAGGTAGCGCCCCTACCGACCCGGAGGCCATCGCTAAACTCTTGCGGCGGCATGCCGGCAATGCTGAGCGGATCGTTTTTGAAACGGGCTCGCTATCCAATTGGCTTTGGCACCAGCTTAGGACGCTGGGCTTTCCCGTCATCTGCCTTGATGCGCGTCATGCCAACGCAGCGTTATCGATGCGCATCAACAAATCGGACCAGAACGATGCCAAGGGATTGGCCGAAATGGCGCGCATGGGATGGTACCGGGAAGCTGCCGTGAAGGGGGCGGAGAGCTGGAAAACCCGTTCGATGTTGGCGGCTCGAACCAAGTTGGTGAATCTGCGGCGAGACCTCGACAACCAGATGCGCGGTCTGTGTAAGGGGCTCGGAATAGTGCTCGGCAAGGCCGGCAACCTGGCTCGCAAAGTCGACGCCGTGCTCGCTCAAGCACCGGATTTGCAAGATATTTTCGCGCCGCTGCTCCTTGCCCAGTCCTGTTTGACCGAGCAAATCGAAAAATATGATCGACAACTCCTGGCAGTGGCAAAGGGCGACCAGACTGTTCGGCGAATGATGACCGTTCCTGGTATCGGTCCCCTGACTGCCCTGTCCTTCGTCGTTACCATCGATAATCCCACTCGCTTTAGACATTCCGCCGACGTTGGCGCCTATCTCGGCCTAACACCAAAACGTCATCAATCCGGTGAGATCGATCGCACGGGCCGCATCTCCAAACGCGGCGACCATCAGGTTCGAACTTATTTGTTCGAAGCCGCGAACGTCCTGCTAACCGTTGTCGGACGAGGTTCTGCGCTCAAGCGCTGGGGCAGCAAGCTGGCCAAACGCATCGGCGCCAAAAAGGCGAAGGTTGCCGTCGCGCGCAAAATGGCTGTAATGCTCCATGCCATCTGGACCGATGGCACCGAGTTCCAGGCAGAGATGCGCACCGCATGAACCAGTCTTAAACAACTCCAGATCCGCCCTCGGCGGAACATGCGTCCCTGCCGGGACGAAGGCGTTGGCAATCTCGAAGTCGTCCCCGCGGGCGTTGCGCGCACCGCGCTCTTCACATCGAGATGCCGCGCCTCTTGAACGCCACCATGCGGCGCTCCTGCATAGAGACGACCGCGGAAAGAACCATGAACCCGGCAGCGGATCATTTTTGTCTATCGGGGTTGATACCGTGCTCGCGATTAAAGAACGGACGACTATTGAGGGCGCGCGTGCGGACGGCTTTGCTCTACCGAGCTACACCATCACTGGGGGCACGACCGAATGTAGTCGTCGGAGTCGTAATAATCTGAGGCGAATACGAGCAGCATTGCATCCGCAGAATACCGGAACTGCGATCCCCAAATCATGGCGGCATGTAGAGGCCAGCCTTTGGGCGGTCTACCGTTCCCGTGCTTGATAAATTGCCTGATCTGTTGTGCTGTCTTCATGAGTAGCTTGGTGCAACGATTGGACGCGCGGATCGTTTAACGTTTGCAAATGCTAACCCAAGCCAGCGAATTACAGTCAAGAATTGGCTTAGAAAGCGGACTGCTTCCGTTTCATAGTTGTAAGGTGTCTGGGTAAGCGAAGCCAGCTGAGGTCTTTCCGTGGGACCACCCGTGTGCGACGATCTGGCGTCATTACGATTCTGTTTTCGGGACCTGTAGAACTGCTCATTATGGCAAAGTTCCGGCGACCTCTTTTCAAATGGCGACCATCGCGCCAAATATGCGCCAATGAGACTCTCGGAATGGGTGATCGCGTGCGCCGGTGCACTCCGGAGGATGGCGTCGCTTCGTGCGTTGCGAGTTCTCTATATGCGATGCAACGACGGCAGTAGCCTCTACTATTCGCCCAAGGAGCAGAGACATTCGGCGTCGGGTAAGCCGGAGGCAACAGTTGATGCCACCGAGCAGGCCATAAGTCTTTCAAGACTTTGGCCACGGGTTGCAGAGCGCATAGTTGAAAAGTTGGGAAGTCCGCTTGTAGCTTCTTATCCGCTGATAGATTGAAGGCGGTGACAATTCCGAAACGCGGCAGATCCCAGGCTAGCGCCGCACGATTCACACGGCCACTCCAGCGATGAGTGGGCCGGCATGGACGTGTCCGGAATGGGCATCGGCCCATTCCGGATGACTCAGTCGCACGAGATCGAACAGATCGTAAATGTTATCGATCTTACCGCCCATGATCGAAATTATGCGCGAGCCTTGGGGCTGCCTATGAAACAGGACTGGTCTACCGTCGTCGCTCTCGTTCTTCACAAGCACAGTTTTCACATCGTAGATCGATCTGATCCACTTGGCCTTTGTCAGGCAAGGCAAATAGCGTTGCCCGTCAAGGATCATGTTGCGATGATAAGTTTCCGGCTGCAAGCTTTCAAAGATGCGGTAAGATGAGTGGTTCGTAATGCTGTCGGTCCAGGTGGTGTGCGGCGTGTATCGCACATGTGTAAGCGAATACAGCTTTTCCGGTGGGTAGGGCATCACCGAAAAAAACGGGCCGTCCATGACGGTAATGCCGTATCCCTCTAACTGACGGGGCGGCCGGATCAGAGCAATTTCCGCCAACTCATGCTTTAGGCTCGCTTCCGGTAGCGCGCCGGAACGAAGCACGCTGTTGATCTGAGAATAGGTTACGTTGAAGACGAAGCGAGCGCGAATCTCCGATCCGCTCGAAAGCCAGGCGATGACATCGTCATCTCGCTCTTCCAGCTGCCGCACCTCAGTGTTTAGCAGCAGATCGACGTCGAGCGCATCGAACTGGCGCATCATGTGATCGCGCAAGACGGAATAGTCGAACGCGCGTTCTGTGCATGCGAAGACTGCTTCTATAGCCGACGGATTAAACAAGGCCGCCTGCGAAGGGTCCGCCGGCGCGATCGGCGCGCCCATGTCGGAGAACATTCGATAGAAGCGCTTAGCCGAGATCTTGGACCGCCGTCGCGCGATCGCGTAAAGCATCTGGAAATTGTCGTCAATCGCTTGAGGGAAGTCGCTAGCGAATCGGCGATGCAGAACCATGGATTTGATCGCCGTCATCACGTTACGTGGGTAGTGAAATCCAGTGTGAACACGCGCCTGATTGACCCGCGAGGCACGATTCATGGGTTGGCTGCCCGCCTCGACGACAACTATTCGGTTGGACACCGAGCGCAGGAAAAGCGCGAGACTGCAGCCGTAGAATCCGGCCCCAATGACTAGATAATCGATTGCCGGCGTCAGATTCATGCTATCAGCGCTGATTCGCGACGGTCGCATTAACGGCTGTGATCTCGACGTTCAAGTCTTTCATAGCCTGATCGAACATGTTGATGGTACTTCGTTCCTCGATGATGTCATCTACCACGTCGTTCGAGAGCGCTTCGATAATCTTCTGCAGGCCGACCGTTAGACCGAAAATCGCTTTTCCGAGAAACGCTGTCGTTAGGCTTATCGCCAGCGTAGTGGTGAACCAGCCGGGTTGGATCGACACCAAGGTTGACCAGACGATAACTGCGTAGATCGCAAATGCAACGGAAGCACACGTGACCGCTAGCGACAAAAGAGAGACCAGAGTCAGCACGCGCGGAGCCGAACTCACCAGAAGCTTTTGGACAACACTCAATCTACGGCCGAACTCTCGGACAGATCGAGTCCTACTGCGGCTCTCACGGTCAGATAGCCAGACCACAGGAATTCCGCGGTCCGCCGGCGGAAACCGTAGCGCTACCTGTCGATCTGGATGGACAAGAAGCTTGCTGAGCAGCGCGCGCGGGTACGAGGCCGTCAGCATGTAACACATGTCCACCCGAAATCCAGCGGCGCGTCCGAGCGCACGTAACGCGGGATTCATTACGCTACTTTTGCTGCGCCGGCCTATCACAATGCTGTTCTTTTGGGAGGTCAGTTCGATCATTTCGATAAGATCGAGCGCCGGTTGCTCGTCGATCGAGGCAAGCACGACGATATCACCTATCGCCTCTGATGCTGCAGCCAAGCGACGGCGATACAAAGGTGTTCCAGATCGCGTCGTCAACAGGCGGACATTGTTCGTTTGGTTAATCAGCGACTGATAGTCTAGTGGTGCGTCTGCAACGACGACGATCAAAATTTCGTAGTAACGATACTGCGCAGTCAGCCGCCTCGATAACTTGGCGAGTTCGCTTAAGTAGCCATTGTCTGCGGGGAAATCTGCAAAGCAGACCGAGATGAAAACGTCCTCCCGACCGAGCTCACGCGTCATATCAGATTGTCCTTGCTCTCGGCGAGCTTGGCCGCAAGGCGGGAAGTGGATGATTCCAGAGTCTTTAGCCCGAGATCGGCCGGCGGTTTCATCTCAATCGAATACCAGCCGCCGTATCTGGCGTTAGCCATTGCTGACCGAGCTTCGGCGGTTTGTTGCGCTAAAGTCGGATTCGGAGCGAGATCGGGCTCGCTCACACGAACGTATTTGATGCGGGAAGCAAAACCAGGAAGGTAGAAACGTTCGTCGGCGAGATTGAGAGCGAAACTACAGGAGTATAGCAGCCGAGGTAAAACGATTACTGTTGTTACGGCGAATAGTGCCAGCAATGACTGATTCAACAAGCCTGGCAACGTTCGTCCGTTGGCAAAGTTGTTATCCCCTGGCACTGGCCCGTTCCTGTAGCCTCGTTGATGACGCCCATTCCAACGGATATCAGCCTCAAGCGAGCTTTTAACTGACCTGAGCCCCGCAATCTCCTCCTAAAACTAGTAGACTCTGTAGCTTCTTGCAGCGAGACCGAAGTTTGGGCCATCCAGAACTGTATCTGCTGCGCCCCTTGCACTGAGGCCGAACTTTGGACTACCGGAGATTAGATTTTCCGGATTTCTCACGCTGGCGGGCTGGATGCGCCATCGTGAGGTTGCGGTCGCCAAGATCGCGAAGTCGGCGCGTTGATCGATGCGGATCGTCGCCGGGAACCCCACTCCCTGCAGAATCATTCCAGTACCGCCACGACGTCAGCGCCGTGGAAGGTAACCGCGGCTCCAACACCGGCGGGCGAAGATATCAACGATCGTGAGCACCCGGAGCTTGCGACCGGTCGCCAACTAATCTTGAACAAATCCAACGCCCAAGTGTCGTTCGATCGCGCGGCCGGCCGACGTCCCGCAGCTTGGCCTTGACCCGCCGTTTCGGTGTTTTGTTGCGTAATTGCAGGCCCAACTAACGGTATATGCGCCGCGTCTTGTTCTGTCCATGATGCCAGCCCTGGCGTCGAAGCGTGACATGAATGCGTGGGTAGCCGTGGCCGTCCGGCAGATCTCCTTGCTCCGTTACTCAAGTGCAGCTGACCGGTGACGAGACTTGTAGTGATAGCTTGAGGTATCGAATTCGACGATCTGGCAGGCCGGGCGGATCGAAACGCTCACTCGCTGCGCATCTCATGGACCAGCTTGCGCCTCCGGGTAGGCCTCAGAGCTTTCGACGGATGGCCCTGGGGCATTGTCCATGCTGAGATCGGCGACCACCTTCTCCAGCATTGCATTCTCGTCCTCAAGCTCCTTCAGCCGATGCATCTCGGTCGGCAACAGGCCGTCGTGGTTCTTCTTCCGATTGAAGTAGCTCCGCCGGGCTTATCCCGGCCTTGCGGCAGATATCCGCAACCAGTATCCCCTCCTCCCCCTGCTTCAAAATGAACGCCTTCTGGGACTCCGAAAACGAGGCCTTCATCGTCTTCCCTTCGTCCCAGCCATACGAACGGGTAGATCTGTGAACGTGAGACTCCTGTCGAAAGGCAGGCAATCTTTGCTAAACGTCAGGCGCTCTTACCATGCATGCGAAGCCGGCGCGTATAGCGTACTCGAATACGAGCCGAAAGATCAAACCGATAATTGATGAGTTCGCCTTCGAGCTTGAGCAATTCATCGGATACTAGCCGATTCTGTTGAAAAAGGCGGCTGTTGCGGCGCAGAGATATCAGTCATTCAGTCTGTCTAGTTGGCAGGACTGAAGATCATGATGGGGCATCGGCAAGTTGAACAGGCCGCGTTGTTCTATGAGTTCTCGCTCGAAAGACATATCCCGACTGATCACTTGCTGCGGTTAATCGACAGGTTTGTCGATCTTGAACAGGTCCGGCGGGACCTGGCGCCTTTCTACAGCAGCATCGGTCGGCCTTCGATCGATCCCGAGCTGATGATCCGGATGCTCTTGATCGGTTACTGCTTCGGCATCCGATCGCAGCGGCGCCTGTGCGATGAGGTTCACCTCAATTTGGCCTACCGGTGGTTTTGCCGGCTCGGTCTGGATGGGGCGGTGCCGGATCATTCGACATTCTCTAAGAACAGGCATGGCCGCTTCCGGCAGACCGACCTCTTCCGTCGCGTGTTCGAGAGCGTGCTGCGCCGCTGCATCGAGAAGCGACTGGTCGGCGGTGAAGGATTTGCCGTCGATGCGAGCCTAATCAAGGCCGATGCCAATCGGCAGAAGGGGATCGAAGGCGATAAGGGACTTCCGCCGGAGGCTGCGGGCCGAGCAATCGATGAGTATCTGGCTGTCCTTGATGATGCCGCTTTCGGAGCCGCGACCGAGGTTACCCCGAAGTTCGTATCGCCTTCCGATCCGGCGGCGCGCTGGACGGGGGCGCACGGCGGCCAAGCGTTTTTCGCCTATTCGACGAACTATCTGGTCGACATCGAGAACGCGATCATCGTCGACGTTGAAGCAACGACGGCAATCCGGCAGGCGGAGGTATTAGCCGCTAAACGCATGATTGAGCGCTCGCTGGAGCGGTTTGATCTCTATCCGAGCCGGCTGCTCGGTGACAGCGGCTATGGCTCGGCCGAGATGCTCGCCTGGCTGGTCTATGAGCACGGCATCGAGCCGCACGTTACAGTCTTCGACAAGTCGGCCCGCACAGACGGGATCTTCTCGCGCGACGACTTCACCTATGACCATGCTGGGGACATCTATCGTTGCCCTGGTGGCAAAGTTCTTACCACGACCGGAACGTTGGTAAATGATGGTGCCACCATGCTTTACCTCGCCAGCAAGCGGGATTGTGATCGATGCGCATTGAAGGCTAGGTGTTGCCCCAAGCAGGCTTCACGGAGAGTGCCGCGCTCGATCTACGAGGGCGCTCGCGACATGGCGCGCCAGATCGCGAGATCGTGGGAGGGAGGGAGGCACCTCGCGCCGGCTCCGCAAGAAAATCGAGATGTTGTTCGCGCACCTCAAGCGCATTCTCAAGCTCGACCGTTTGCGTCTACGAGGTCCAAACGGCGCGCGCGACGAGTTCATCCTCGCAGCCACCGCCCAGAACCTTCGAAAGATGGCCAAGCTGATCCCGATGCCCACCCCGAGACTCGCATAGGGCCGGTAGAGCAGTTCGGCCATGTCGCGACGGACCTATTGTAACGAAATACTGCCGGCCTTTTTCAACGGAATCAGCCGATTACAGACGAAGAAATCATACTAGTCTTACTGAGTCAGTCTTTGTCGACAGGAATCATATATTTGAAAAGACTCACTTTTCAGCATGGGGAGGCTGAGATGGTCTGACAAAATCGGGAGACGTAGCGTCGCGGTTTTCGGCATATATTGAGGCTCTTGCCAGCGTGATCGGACATGTGGGACGGGCCAAGCCGCTTGGCGATTACTGCACTGGGCTGATGATGCCGTGCGATCGCAAAGAGTGTCGAGCCGATGGCGGCGATGACGGCTCCTGAGCGGACAGCAGCGCAGCATCAGGCGTTGTTGCATTTTGTCGGTCAAGGTGACTGGTCGGATCAGCAAGTGTTGGCTAAGGTCCGTGAGTTCGTGAGTTAGTGCTGCCGGGCATCGAACGCCACGGAGAGATCGAAGCTTGGATCATCGATGATACGGGCTTTCCTAAGAAGGGGCGACAATCGGTCGGGGTTGCAGTCAGTTTGCGCAAGCAAGACAATTGTCAGGTGGCCGTATCTCTTTCGCTTGCGAACCATCATGCGAGCTTGCCGGTGGCCTACGGCTCTATCTCCCAAAGGAGCGGGTGACGGACCGTGCACGTCGGCGCAAAGCCGGAGTCCCCAAGGCAATCACCTTCAAGACCAAGCCGGCGATTACACTTGAACATTTGCGTTGGGCCTGTGCGGTTGGCTTGCCGCGCGGCGTGGTACTGATGGAGGCCGGCTATGGCACCGACACCGCTCTGCGTGGGAGTATTACCGAACTGGGCCTGAATTATGTGGCCGGCATCTTGCCACAAACCTCAGTTTGGGCATTCGGAACTGGACCGCGTCCGCCGAAGAAGTGTCGGGGAACGGACGACCTCCAAAACTGCTACGGCGTGATAGCAAACACCGACCGATTTCGGCCAAGAAGCTTGCGATCGGTCTGCCAGCGCATGCTTGGCACAAGATCACGTGGCGTGAGGGTACGGCAGAACGGTTGTCTTCGCGTTTTGCCCGTGTGCGCGTCCGTCCGGCACACCGAGATTACTGGCTTGCCGAAAGCCGGCCGGAGGAATGGCTGTTGATCGAGTGGCCAGAGGGCGAGGAAGCTCCGACTAAATATTGGTTTTCAACGCTTCCGGCGAACGTTGGCTTCCGTCAGCTGGTCGATAGCGCCAAGCTGCGCTGGCGCATTGAGCGCGACTACCACGACCTCAAACAGGAGGTCGGCCTTGGCCACTTCGAGGGACGAAGCTGGCGTGGCTTCCACCATCATGCAACACTGTGCATTGCCGCCTACGGATTTCTGGTCTCCGAGCGAGAGACGATTCCCCCTCAGAGACAGCCTCCACCAAGCTATTCACGCAAGCTGCAATTCCCGAAACTTATCGGCCGAGGGGATCCGCCATTGCGGCCTGAACGACACGTTCCAAACTCGAATTGCGACCGTTCGGCGAAGACTGAACGCTGCGCTCGTGTCTACACTATCTAGATGCCCTTGTTGCATCAGGACAATCTCAAGTCAAAGTAGCCATCGAAATTCATGACGCAGTAAGACTAGCTAGGCGGCGGTAAAATCGCCAAAAAAACTTTGCAGCAGCGCGCGATGGAGCGGGATCATTACGCCCCGTTCGTACGCCTACGGCAACGTCACGTTCGATTTCCGGCGACTCTTGCAGATCAGCTGCAACAACGCCGAAATGTTCGCCTCGGGCCCCCTAGCAGGCTGTTGAAGAAGTCAGCCGCGTTCGCAAACGAAGGCTGAATCGTCACCATTGTGTATATAGAAGTGGCCGACGAGCCTGCCCGCGGTGCCAATCATAGCCCATCCGCGGCCGCAGGTGGGGTCATTCTCGTCGTGCCCTTCCGATGAGAACTCCGCGCAGGCCGAACCGTCTCGCGTGGCGTAGCGGACGTCGAGAAAGCCCTTCAGCGCACCGAAGGCAATTTCACCGTCGGACTTGCCCACGAAGGTGAGATGCGCCTCTTCGACGAGATCGAGGAAGTCGCT
>NZ_JAAVLW010000026.1 GCF_013114835.1 Bradyrhizobium archetypum
ATGACGACGGAGAATCCAAGAACGACTATGTCTGACGATGGATTTGATCCATGGCATTGATCGGCCGCATCTTCGTCATCCTGTTCGCCTTCCTTGCTGCCTGCTTCCTGGCGGGGATGATTATTGTCGCTGCGGTCCTGTATCCTGAGATATCTGATCTCGGCGGTGCGCCGATCGACCAGGACGCGCTCAATGTCGTGCTCGGCTTCGGCTTCATTTTCCTGTCCGGCTTTGCGCTGCTGCCGGCGCTGGTCGTGGTACTAATTACCGAGGCCTTCAATATCCGCAGCGTGCTCGCTTACGCCGTGGGCGGCGCGATCGTCGGCGCGGCCTGCTATCTCGGTCTCGTTCCCTTCGATACTGAAACGCTGCGTTTCGACGGCATTGTGCGCCGTCATCTCGAAATCATGACTGGCGCCGGCATCGTTGCGGGCCTCGTCTACTGGCTGATCGCCGGGCGCACCGCCGGCGCTTGGCGTCAGCCGCCGCCTCCCTTGCGTCCGCCGCCGCCATTGCCGTCGCAGTCCCGCCCGCTGTCGTGATGCTCGCTACGGGGGTTTTCATCCCTAATCGCCTCGGCTAAACCCCGCGCCATGAATCGGACCGGACTTGTCATCGCGTTGGGCTTGTCGCTCGTTATCGGATTGTTGTTTGGAATCTTTCCCGAACTCGATCTGAAGCTGGCGGCATTGTTCTACGATCCTGCGAGCGCCTCGTTTCCATCCAAACAGAACGGCCTTTACGCTTTCGCGCGCGATGCCGCGATGTGGATCGCGTGGGCGCTGGCGCTGCCAGCCCTGATTGCGATCGTCGCGAAGCTGCTGCGGCCGGACCGGCCGATGCTGGTTCCGGGACGCGCGGCGGTGTTTCTGCTGGTCACTATCCTTCTCTCCGCCATCGTGCTGACCAATCTTACCTTCAAGAGCCATTGGGGGCGGCCGCGGCCGGTGGTGGTGACGGAGTTCAAGGGCCCCTGGCAGTTCGTGCCGTGGTGGGATCCGCGCGGCGAGTGCGGGCGTAACTGCTCGTTCTTCTCCGGCGAGGGCGCCACCGCGTTTTGGACCTATGCGCCCGCGGCGCTGACGCCGCCGACATGGCGGCCGCTGGCCTACGTGGCGGCCACCCTGTTCGGCATCTTCACAAGTGGGCTGCGGATGGCGTTCGGCGGACATTTCTTTACCGATGTCGCGGCGGCAGGCCTCGTCAGCTTTTTCGTGATCTGGCTGGCCTATGCCTGGATTTACCGCTGGCCGTCGACCCGGCTGACGGATGCGCAGATCGAGGCCGCGCTGGCGCGCTGGGGCCGGCCCAGCTACCGCCTGTGGCGGCGCTGGCGCCGGCGCGAGGCCAGCTAGTCCGATGACCGCCACAACGCGGCATTAAACGCGTGCCCATCGCTGCGAAATTTGTTATTCGCGCCGTCAAGCCGCAGCCGGCACCTGCCATCTCGACCGATTGGAAGCTCCATGAGTACGATTCTGAAAAGCCTGCCCAAGGGGGAAAAAGTCGGCATCGCTTTCTCGGGCGGTCTCGATACCAGCGCGGCGCTGCTCTGGATGAAGCAAAAGGGCGCGCGCGTTTTTGCCTATACCGCCAATCTCGGCCAGCCTGACGAGGCGGACTACGACGAGATTCCGCGCAAAGCGATGGAGTTCGGCGCCGAAAAGGCGCGCCTGGTGGATTGCCGCACGCAACTCGTTCATGAGGGCATTGCCGCCATCCAGTCCGGGGCCTTCCACGTCTCCACCGGCGGCATCGCCTACTTCAACACCACGCCACTTGGCCGCGCCGTGACCGGCACCATGCTGGTTGCGGCCATGAAGGAGGACGGCGTCAACATCTGGGGCGACGGCTCCACCTATAAGGGCAACGACATCGAGCGGTTCTATCGCTACGGCCTTTTGACCAATCCGAGCTTGCGGATCTACAAGCCATGGCTCGATCAACTGTTCATCGACGAGCTCGGCGGGCGCGCGGAAATGTCTGCGTTCATGACCGCCAATGGCTTTGCCTACAAGATGAGCGCCGAAAAGGCGTACTCGACCGACAGCAATATTCTCGGTGCCACCCACGAGGCCAAGGATCTCGAGCGACTCGACAGCGGCATCAAGATCGTCAATCCCATCATGGGCGTGCCGTTCTGGCGCGACGACTGTGCGGTCAAGGCCGAACAGGTCGTGGTGCATTTCGAAGAGGGGCAGCCCGTCGCGCTGAATGGTCAGACCTTCACTGACCCGGTCGCACTGTTTCTCGAAGCCAACGCCATCGGCGGCCGGCATGGCCTTGGCATGAGCGACCAGATCGAGAACAGGATCATCGAGGCCAAGAGCCGTGGCATCTACGAGGCGCCCGGCATGGCGCTGCTGCACGTCGCCTACGAGCGGCTCGTCACCGGCATCCACAACGAGGACACCATCGAGCAGTACCGCATCAGCGGCATGCGCCTCGGCCGGCTGCTCTACCAGGGGCGGTGGTTCGATTCGCAGGCGTTGATGCTGCGCGAAACCGCCCAGCGCTGGGTCGCGCGTGCGGTCACCGGCGAGGTGACGCTCGAGCTGCGCCGCGGCAACGACTACTCGATCCTGAACACCGAGAGCCCGAACCTGACCTATCAGCCGGAGCGCCTGAGCATGGAGAAGGTCGAGGATGCCGCGTTCACGCCGGCCGATCGTATCGGTCAGCTCACGATGCGCAATCTCGACATCGCCGACACCAGGGCCAAGCTGAAGCTCTATTCGGATACGGGCTTGCTGTCCGGCAGCGAAGGCTCGGAGATCTTCAAGCTCGAGAGCGACAAGGGCTGAGCCCCGGGGGATTCCATTGTTGTGGCTTCGGCGAAAGCCGGGACCCATACCGCCGCGCCAGGCTTTCGCCGGGGCGACACCTATAGAACGAGTATCCGTTACGGACGCGTCATCTGGGACAGATAGATTTTGCACGTCTGAATTCCCGCGGAGCAGCCTCAGTCGCTGCCCGTGTGTCCGACCGGAGCCTCGATCATGATCAAGCCTGCCACCATCACTCTCGCCCTTCTGCTTTTGGCATCGGCGGCCGATGCCCAGACGATCTATCCGATCGATCGCGCCGAAATCCTTTCCAGCGCCCATTTCGATTTCAAGGTCGAGTTTCCCGAGCGTGTCGACCAGGCGAAGCTGAAAGTGACCATCAACGGTCAGGACTATGCCACCGTCTTCGGCCGAGCCGGGACGTTCGTCGAACATGAGGATGGCAAGGACCAGTCGGCGCTGATGCTCCGCGATGTGGCGCTGGCCGCGCCCGGCCCTGTCGTTGTCGAGGCCGGTGACGGCGCGCGCAGCCGCAAGGTGACATGGACGGTCTACGACACCGGCCCCCGCAAGGCGAAGAACGTCATCCTGTTCATCGGCGACGGCATGTCGCCCTCGCATCGGACTGCGGCGCGGCTGCTCTCCAAGGGCATCGCCGAAGGAAAGAGCCTCGGCAAGCTCGCCATCGACGACATGCCGCACATGGCGATGGTGGCGACGGCGGGTTCCGATTCGATCATCACCGATTCCGCGAACTCGGCCAGCGCCTACGCCACCGGCCACAAGAGTGCCGTCAATGCGATGGGTGTCTATGCGGACCGCACCAAGGACCCGTTCGACGATCCCAAGGTCGAGACCATTGCCAGTCTCGTGAAGCGTCGGCTCAATCTGGCCGTCGGCATCGTCAGCAACACCGAGATCGAGGATGCAACACCTGCGGCGATGTTAGCTCATACCCGGCGCCGCGCCGAGTACGATCAGATTGTTGAGCAGTATTTTGTGGCTAAGCCCGACGTGCTACTCGGCGGCGGGAGCGCCAACTTCCTGCCAAAGGCAGCGTCTGGAAAGCGCAAGGACGATGTCGACTATGTCGCGCGCTTCCGCGAGGCCGGCTATCCCTTTGCTGCCACGGCGGGCGAACTGAATGCGCTCGCGATAAAGCCCGAGACGCGCCGGTTGCTCGGCCTGTTCGCCGCCGGGAACATGGATGGGGCGCTCGATCGCAAATTCCTCAAGGGCGGCGGCGTCAAAAAATTCCCCGAGCAGCCCGATCTGACCGAGCAGGTTCAGGCTGCCTTGGACGTGCTGTCGAGGAACGAGGCCGGCTTCTTCCTGATGGTGGAGTCCGGCATGATCGACAAATACGCGCATCTGCTCGACATGGAGCGCGCGGTCTATGACACCATCATGCTCGATAACGCCGTGCGCCTTGCCCGCGATTGGGCAGCCAAGCGCGGCGACGACACCCTGATTATGGTCGTCGCAGACCACAACCATCCCAACAGCCTTGTCGGCACCATCAACGACGACATCAGCGCGACGCCGAACGTTCCGTTCCGCGAGCGCGTCGGCGTCTACGACAAGGCCGGCTTCCCCAACTATCCGGCGCCTGATGCGGATGGCTATCCGTCGCGCGTCGATGTCAGTCGGCGGCTTGCCATCTTCTCGGCCAGCCTTCCCGACCACTACGAGACCTTCCGTCCCAAGCTCGATGATCCGAACGAGCCGACCGTGAAGGGCGACGAGGCCGGGACGTTCAAGGCGAATGAAAAATACAAGGACGTTCCCGGCGCCGTGCTGCGGCCCGGCAACCTGCCGGCATTGGTCGGCGCGAGCGTGCATTCCGGCGAGGACGTCATCCTGACCGCAACCGGCCCCGGCAGCGAACGGGTCAAGGGCTCGATGGACAATACCGAAGTCTTTCGCGTGATGGCGGACGCGCTCGGCCTTGCCGCGGCAGGAAGGTAGTCACTGTCGTCCCGGCGAAAGCCGGGACCCATACTCCGCGGCGGATATTTGTTGAGCCCGCTAGTCGACGGCTTTCTCTCAAGAATCGCCATTTGTGGTTATGGGCCCCGGCCTTAGCCGGGGCGACCGCCTAGTTCGGTGCGAACAATAGCTTCACAAAACCGCGGAACAGCATGATCTGCTGCTCCAGCTTTTTCGGATCGTTCAGCGTCTTGGACATGATGATGGCGCCGTCGACGATACACGACAGCGCATCGGCGAGATCGTCGAGGTCGACCGGTTCGCATGGTGGGTAAACGGTAGCAATACCGTCGAAAATCCTGCGGAAGCGTGCGTTCCAGTCCCGCACCGACTGCGCGGTCAGTTCGCGCACTTCGCGATCGAACAGTCGTTCCTGGTAGCAAATGCTTGCGATCAGGCAGCCGGGATGGCCGCTCGGCAGATCGGCCATCGTCTCGGCGAGCAGCTTCAGTGAAATCAGGAACGCCTGCAGCGGATCGTCGGAAAGCGCGCGGCCGCGGGCGAAGATATCGTCGAAGAGCTGGTCGTTGGTCGCGACATAGCGGCGGAGCATCTCGCGCGCGAGCGCGTTCTTGTCCTTGAAATGATAGAAGAAGCCGCTCTTGGTGAGACCTGCCTCGGCGATCACTTCATCGATCGAGGTGGCGCCAAATCCCTTGGTGAGGACAGCCGCTTCCGCTATTTCGAGAATTCGCTCGCGTGTCGCCTCGCCCTTGCTCAATCGGGGTTCAATTACTGTACCCATGGTATGGTTTTCTCCACGCACGGCGGCGCCGCGGCACTGCCCTCAATCCACAACCATTTGAATTCGTACCGCTTTGCGGCTTCTGGTTCATCCGCACCACGAGCCGTCTAGGCTGCCGCGACACTATGCAGCACCAATACCGCCGGACCCAGCCAATGCCGGCGAGACCTATCGAGGTCCTTGATTTGCGGAGATATTGAATGGCCAAATACCGAGACGCCCTGCCGCAGCGCCGCGGCGGCATTTTCCTCACCGATGGCGGCATGGAAACCACGCTGATCTTCCACGAGGGCGTGGATCTGCCGCACTTTGCAGCCTTCGTGCTGCTCGACAGCGCCGACGGACGGCAGAAGCTGAAACAGTATTATGCGTCCTATCTTTCGGTGGCGCGCAACCACGGCACGGGCTTCGTGCTCGACAGCCCGACATGGCGCGCCAATCCAGATTGGGGTGCGAAGCTCGGTTATGACGCAACTGCGCTCAAGGCGATCAACGTCCGTTCGATTGCATTTCTGGAGGAATTGCGTGCCGGCTGGGAGCGGTCGGGAGCGCCCTGCGTGATCAGCGGCGCTATCGGCCCGCGCGGCGACGGCTACAAGGCGGGCAACATGGATGCTGTGGAGGCCGAAAATTATCATAGGCCGCAGATAGCGGCCTTCGCCGAGGCCGGCGCCGACATGGTCACCGCTTATACGCTCACCAGCGTCAATGAGGCGATTGGCATCGCGCGCGCAGCGCGGTCGCAAGGGATTCCAGCGGCCATCTCGTTCACTGTGGAGACCAATGGCCGCCTGGTGAAAGGCGAAACGTTGCATGAGGCGATCGAGACCGTGGATCGCGAGACAGATGGTGCGCCCGCATACTTCCTGATCAACTGCGCGCACCCAACGCATTTCGAAGACGCGTTGAAGGCGGGCGAAGGCTGGACGGAACGTATCCACGGCATCCGGGCGAACGCTTCGACCAAGAGCCATGCCGAACTCGACGAGTCCGAAACGCTCGATGCGGGTGATCCGGTCGATCTCGGGCGGCGTTATGTTGCGCTCAGGAGCGCGTTTCCGACGATGCGCATTCTTGGCGGCTGCTGCGGCACCGATCACCGGCACGCCGCCGCCATTTGCGAGGCGTGCGTGCCACCGCGGGCCCTCAGCGCGTGATGCAACAAAAATGGCCGGGATCGCTCCCGGCCATTTGCATTTGGTGACAATCCAACTCAGCGCGGCGGCGCGGTGCCGGGCGGGGGCGGCGGCAGCGACGCCTGCCCGCCGTTCAGCAGCGGCGTGATGTTGCGGATCGTGACGCGCCGGTTGATCGCGCTGGGCCCGTCGGTCTGCTCCTTCAGATACTGCTCGCCATAGCCTTGCGAGGTCAGGTTTTCCGCCGGCACGTTGAACTGCTGCGTCAGCAAGGTCGCGGCCGATTCGGCACGGCGGTCCGACAGCGACAGATTGTCGACGTCGTTGCCGACCGCGTCGGTGTGGCCCTCGATCAGGAACACCGCGCGCGGATTTTGCTGGATCGCCCGGTTGAGGCCGTCGGCAATCACCTGCAGCTTCGCCGCCTGATCGGGCGGGATTTCCCACGATCCGGTTGCGAAGTTGATGGTGTTAACGTCGATGCTCGGCATGCGCTGGCGCACGGTCGGGCTGTAGCGGATTTCGTCCAGCGTGTAGCGTCGATCGATGCGTTCAACCGGCGGCGCCACCATCGTCTCGTAGATCACCTCCGGGGGCGCTTCCTCTGCGCTGACAATGTAGCGATCGTAGGGGATGCTGACCACCGGCGGAGGCAGGTCGACATAGAAGCCGCCGACTGCGCGCGGGTCTCGATAGCTGTTATCGATGATGATGACCTCGCGGCCGTAGCTGTCGCGCCGGATCCGGCGCAGCAGCCGCCCGTCGGCGCCGACCACGGTGATCACCTCGGTGCCGTCAGGACGGACCACCACCGTGCGGGTTTCGCCGCCGAGCGTTTCGGTGCGGATGTCGCGGGCGCCGTAGCGGAAGCGATACAGGTCGTTGCCACGAACATACGTCTGCCCGCTCGGGTCGCGGATGATGATGCGGTCCGGCTCGTGGTAGACCGTGCGGCCACCTTCGACCGCCTCGCGCCGCTGGTTGTGGAGGTCGGCGATGGTCGCGCCGATCACGGCTCCGGCGACGACACCTGCGCCGACGGCGAGTGGCGTCAGATTCTCGCGCCGTGGCGGCGGCGGTGCCGGAAGTGGTGCCTGGACCGTTGGCGCAGTCCGGAAAGCCGGCGCCACGGTCGGTGGCGCGTTCTGTACCCGACTCGGAGGCGGCGCAGCATTCGGCGCGCCGGGCACGGCGGTTGGCGCCGTCGGAGCGGCGGTGGTGCCGCCCGGTGCGGCGGGCGCGCCGGCACGCGGTGCTGGGCTTGTTGTCGGCGCAGGCGCAGCCGTTCCGCCAGGGGCGCCCGGAGGCGGCCCGCCGGGGCGGCCCGCAGGCGGCGGCGTTGTCGGTGTGCCCGCCGCCGGCGGCGTGGCAGGCGTTGCGCCGGGGCGCGGCGGCGCGGCGGTGCTTCCGCCGGGCGGTGGCGTGGTCGTAGGAGTTGCCGTCGGCGCCGGCGCAGTGGTGGGCGTTGCGCCGGGGCGTGGTGGCGCGGCCGTGCTTCCGCCGGGCGGCGGCGCGGTCGGTGATGCGGTCGGCGCCGGTGCCGTCGGCGTTGCGGTCGGTGCCGGCGGCTGCTTGGCGCCAGCAGGCGGGGGTGGCGGCGGCACAGGCGATGGCGTCCCCTTCTGAGCGGAAGGCGGCGGCGGTGTCGGAGCTGGCGCGGCCGGTTGCTTCGGCGCTGCAGGCGCTGCGGCCGGTGGAGGTTGCGGCGTTGGCGTCGGGCGCGCAGGTGCAGCCGCGGGCGGAGGCGGCGGTGGAGGCGCTGCTTTCGGGGCGGCCGCCGGGGGCGGCGGCGGAGGTGCGGCGGGACGTGG
>NZ_JAAVLW010000027.1 GCF_013114835.1 Bradyrhizobium archetypum
GTCGCGATGTCGCCATCCAGCAGCCGGTCGCGGTTCTTCGAGAACACCGAATGGTCCCAGGCCGCGTCGTCGACGCCGATTCCGACGAACCAGCGGAACAGCAGGTCATATTCCAGCCGCTCCATCAGAAGCCGCTCCGAGCGGATCGAATAAAAGGCCTGCAACAGCATCGCCCGCAGCAGCTTCTCCGGCGGGATCGACGGCCGCCCGATTGGCGAATAGAGCGCGGCAAACTCGCGCTCCAGCGCCGACAGCGCCTCATTCACGATCGTCCGGATCGCTCGCAGCGGATGATCGCGCCGCACCCGCGCCTCCAGGTCAACGTAGCTGAACAGCTAGCCCGTTCGATTGTCCCCGCCGCGCACGCCCCATCTCCGACCAATGAATCACGGTCACCGGTCGTCGGCGAGCGCCTTTTTTCAACAGCCTGCTAGGTGGGGGCCTCATGCAGGTTATGCTGCAAGAGGCTACAGAGTCTACTAATTTTAGGAGGAGATTGCGGGGCTCAGGTCAGTTAAAAGCTCGCTTGAGGCTGATATCTATTGGAATTGGCGTCATCAACGAGGCTGCAGGATGGGGCAGTGCCAAGGGATAGCCACTTTGCCGGAAGGACGCCGTCAGTGTTGCTGGCTCGGACTCCGATGACTTTGCTCGACATAACCACAGCGATGCCTTCAGCCTGGCTACTACACTACCGCAGTTACGGTCCACTGCATCGAAGCTTTCTACTTCAACTCCATCGGGAACGCATTCAGCTGTCGGCGTTGGGGCTTTTGGAACACCAACCAGTCACTACTAAGCAGGAGCTGGAGAACCTCGTGGACGGCTCCGCGTGGCTCTCTGGTTTACACTCCAGGACCTGACCTACGAACGATTGGCCGGAGGCTAACTTGTCATATGGATTGCAGCGAATTCGAACTGGATTAGGTCCCGGACCTGAGCACTTGAGGCGAGAAACGATAGTACCAACTTTTATCCAGCTTAGTTGCCGTTCGAACGACGGATCCGATCGCCCGCTTGTCGTGAACCTATCAGAAAGCCTGCAGCAGATGGGTTGTGGGTACTAGGCGATGAAGATTGGCATAAACGACCTACAAAGGCACACCAGGAACTTGGAGTTTAATCTGCGCCACGCGATAGAGCGGGTGCTGAGGAGCGGACGGTACGTGCTTGGTGGGGAGTGTTCAAGTTTCGAGCAAGAGTTCGCCGCATATTGCGAAGCTGCGCACTGCGTCGCCCTCGCTAGCGGCACAGATGCGCTGGAACTAAGTTTGCGCGCGCTTGGTATTGGCGACGGCATGCGAGTGGCGACTGTCGCCAATGCCGGCTCGTTTAGCGCAGTCACGATTCGAGCGGTGCGGGCCGTGCCCGTGTTTGTGGAGGTTGATCCTGGGTCGCACCTCATGAAGATCGAGGATTTGGAGGCTCTGTTGCAGGAAGATCGAATCGACGCCGTTATCATCACACACCTCTTCGGATTCATGCATGATATGCAGGCGATCCGAGGGTTGACTGAACGCGCAGGCGTTCCCCTATTGGAGGATTGTGCCCAAGCACCTGGTGCTCGCAGGGATGGGCGACGCGCCGGCAGTGTGGGGGATGCCGCGGCATTCAGCTTTTATCCCACCAAGAACTTGGGCGCACTCGGGGACGGCGGCGCTATAATCAGCAATAATCTGCAGCTGGCGGACCGATTGCGACTGCTCAGACAATATGGCTGGGATCGCAAGTACTCGATTGCATGCCTTGGAGGCCGAAATAGCAGACTTGACGAAATGCAAGCAGCCGTGCTGCGCGCGAAGCTACCGCACCTTGATCGTTGGAATACTCGTCGGCGGGAGATTGCAGCGCGCTATGCCAATGGCATAAGAAATTGCCGCGTGACTTGCCCGCCCCAACGTGGGGAGGAATACGTAGCGCACCTCTTTGTCGTGACCTGTGATGACCCTGACGGACTTAGGCGCTATCTCGCCTCACACCAAATTGCGACCGATGTCCACTATCCGATTCCAGATCATCTACAACCTGCGGTATCTCAGAATAATAGTATTTCCCTTCCGGTAACGGAACGGCTCGCTAAGCGCATTTTGACTTTGCCATGTTTCCCCGAGCTGAGTGACGAAGAAGTCGATTACATTATTGGTGCCATCAACGCGTGGTAGAACTATCTATTCCGTTGTTATACCCGTTCGCAAAAATGCTGATTTGTGCCGCTGCTGATCGCTGAGTTCGAGAAGATCAGGGAGATAGCTCAAGAGCAGCGCGGAGTTCCAGTCAAATTCGTTTCCTCAGGCGGCGAGCTTAGCATTACAGTTGCCACTTCTGACGGATCCTGAATCCATGGGCAACCATGATTCGAAGATCGTGGACGCAGGCAGCGTCGATTGAAGATACGCTTGCGTTGTGGGCGGTGTCGCTTCGGGAGGTGAAGAAGCGGATCCGTCCGCTGTTTGGGCAGGAACGTGTCGCGAGGAACGCGGGCCTGTTTCTGGAAGGTCTGCTCGGCGATGAGCAGCGCAAGACCGGCTTGATGCGGGCGCAGGCAGCTGGCGATTCCTGGCCCGTGGCGGCAGCAAGATCCTGGAATTGGGATGCTGATGGCCTGCGAGACATCGTGCACGGCTATGTCATCGAGCATTTGGCGGATGACGGTGCAATTCTCGTGATAGACGAAATCGGCTTTCTCAAGCAGGGCAAAGCGTCATGCGGAGTGGCGCGGCAATACACCGGTTCGGCGGGCAAGATTACGAACTGCCAGATCGGCGTCGTCGCCACCTACGTTTCGCGCCATGGACATGCGTTCGTCGATCGCGCGCTGTATTTGCCGAAGGAATGGACCGACGATCCGGATCGTCTGGAAGCTACGTACGTGCCTACCGGCACAGGCTTTGCGACCAAACTAAAGCTTGCGATGAGAATGATTGCACGCGCCATAGCGGCGTCTGTGCCGTTCAAGTGGGTTGCCGGTGATATGGTCTACGGTGTTGGTGACATCGAACAGCGACTGCGTCGGGCCGGCAAAGGCTATGTGCTCGGGGTCAACAGCACTCATGTATTCCGATCCTGGGGCAAGCGGCCACCGGTCGCCGGGACGGCTGCAGATCTCGCCCGGACGCGACGTGCATCCGACTGGAAACGCCTGTCGGCGGGAGCCGTAACCAAAGGACCGCGCTGCACGATTGGTGTTATGTCGAATTGGCCGATCTCGAGGCCGGGCAGTTCCGCAAGTGACGGTTTGTGGACACGCGGTCTACTGATCCGTCGCCGTATCGTCGATGATGACCTCGCCCTCTTCTCCACCTGGTGCCCCAGCGGGAACAACCATTGAAGAGCTGGTCGCGGTCGAAGGCCATCGCTGGGCGATCGAGGACAGTTTGAGACCGCGAAAACGAGTTCGGCCTCGATCACAACGAGAGCCGATCCTGGCATGGCTGGCATCGCCACGTGTCCATGGTGATGCTTGCTTTTGCCATGATGGCGGTGATCCGCCATCTCGCCAATCCGCCGCCGCCCAAAAAACGCAGCGCCGAACCGCGGCCAAAACAAAACCATCGCCGACTCATCATTGATCCGATGGTCAATCCGGGAAGTTCGGCGTATCGCCGTCAGGCTCGCGCGAAAGCGAATACAACCTGCCCACATCATCGCACGGTCGCTCTGGTGCAGGGCTCACCAGGCGACCGCTCAGCGTGCGCACCTCAAGGCTAAACGGCGACTGTAATGTTAGGCCGATAGAATTCGTCATCATCGCCCAGACAATCCGAGCTAGCTTGTTGGTAACGGCGAGCGCGACGACCATGGGCCGACGTCGCTCAACTAGAGCTTCGATCCAGCGGCCTCCGACCCTTGTGCGTGCCTTCGGATATCGAACGGCGTTCTGTGCTCCGATGCAAGCAAGTACCTGAGATAGGAGTCGCCCTGTTTCGTTATGCGGCCGAGCCGGTCCTTCCGGTGGAATTCTTCTTAGGCGTCAGGCCCAGCCAGGCCGCGAACTCTCGCCCCGAGAGGAACATGGTCGGTCCGGAAGAGTCGCGGATGGGACCAACGCCGGGAATCGAGGAAAGCAACTTCGCCATCGGATTTTTTGTTCGATAGCCTCGAGCTGGGGGGCCAATTCCTGCAATTAGTTCACAAGGATAGTCAGTGCCACGCGGGCATGGGCGGGTAGCGTCAGTTCCTCGTCATTCAACAAGTCCACCAGACCATCCCGTTTTGCCGGCCCTGTCCGACAATGATTCCGAACTCTGCAAAGTGAGCTCGGATAGCGCAAGACATCATAGTTCTCTGGCGGACCAGCAAGCCTCTCGCGCGATGAAGCATCAAGGAGCCTTGATCTTCGACGCCCTTGATTGCAACGAACCGCATATCGGGACGGGTGACCGCTTCGCAGATCGCGGCCGCGTCAGCGGCGTCGTTCTTGGCTCCTCGCCGCACGTAAGGGTTTACATAACTGGCGGAATCAATCCAACCTCGTGACCGAACCGCCGAATTTCGTGCGCCCAGTGGTGAGCGGTGGCGGAGGCTTCGATGCCGACCCGTACATCGCCAGTAATAACGCCGGCGCCGAGAGAGCGGGGCGTCTCCATCAAGGGCCGGCTGCGGGATGAACTGTTGAACGAGACGCTGTTCACGTCGCTAGCCCAGGCTCGCGTCGCGCTCGGTTGCTGGCGGGCCGATTACAACGATGCACGCCCACACTCGCGGCTCGGATGGAAGACGCCGTCCGAGTTCGCCTTGACCTGCCATCCGCGCCGGGACCTGGCGCTGCGCTATGCCGAGGGCTCCGCGCCAGCTCCCGTCGCTACAACCGCCCGACCGGACAAATCCAACAGCCGTGGCGAACTCAGGTCTGGATAAAAGGCAAGGTCACTTTGGATCTTTCGCGGCAATCCGAACCGGACTTAGCAGGCTGTTGAAAAAAGGCGCTCGCCGACGACCGGTGGTCGGAGATGGGGCGTGCGCGGCGGGGATAATCGAACGGGCTGGCTGTTCAGCTACGTTGACCTGGAGGCGCGGGTGCGGTGCGATCATCCGCTGCGAGCGATCCGGACGATCGTGAATGAGGCGCTGTCGGCGCTGGAGCGCGAGTTTGCCGCGCTCTATTCGCCAATCGGGCGGCCGTCGATCCCGCCGGAGAAGCTGCTGCGGGCGATGCTGTTGCAGGCCTTTTATTCGATCCGCTCGGAGCGGCTTCTGATGGAGCGGCTGGAATATGACCTGCTGTTCCGCTGGTTCGTCGGAATCGGCGTCGACGACGCGGCCTGGGACCATTCGGTGTTCTCGAAGAACCGCGACCGGCTGCTGGATGGCGACATCGCGAC
>NZ_JAAVLW010000028.1 GCF_013114835.1 Bradyrhizobium archetypum
GTGAAGTGGACCCTATGCTGAGGACCACTGGGTCCGGGTTTCTTAAGTGAAGCTGCTGCCGTTCCTTCTTCCCAAAAACTTTACGCTACTCTTGCTTGCTGCTGTTGTGGCTGTGGGGATGTGGGCAACGCGCAGCGTTGTCCAAGCTTCTCGCTTGCGAGAAGCGTCATATCCACAGCCTCTTCGCCGAATGCGCCGGTGACACCGGCCCGCCAGACCGTCATCGGCGCGCGGCTCTTCCAGCGCCTGATGAGGGCGCTGGAAATTGTAAAATTCGATCCATCGGGCGATTCCGGCTTTGGCATAGTGACCATCCGAATAACCCTTGAGATAGATGTCCTCGTATTTGAGCGAGCGCCACAGCCGCTCGATAAACACGTTGTCCATCCAGCACCCGCGACATCCATCGAGATCCTGACGCCGGTGGTGGCCAGCGTGCCGGTGTAGGCGGCGCTGGTGAGCTGGCTGCCCTGGTCGGTATTGAAGATCTCAGGCCGGCCGAAGCGCGCCAAGGCCTCTTTCAGCGCAGACACGCAGAACGATGTGTCCATCGTGTTCGACAGGCGCCAGGCCAGCACCGCACGGCTCGCCCAATCGATGATCGCCACCAGATATAGAAAGCCCTGGCCGATCGGCACATAGGTGATATCGGCCGCCCACACTTGATTCGGCCGGTCGATCACCATATGGCGCAGGAGATACGGGAAGATCTTGTGTCCCGAAGCCGGCTTGGTGGTTCTGGGCTTGGGTCCCAGCGCCGCGATACCCATCTTGCGCATCAACCGCTGCACGCGCTTGCGATTGATGCGACAGCCTTCGCCATTGAACATCGCCGTCATCCGCCGCGAGCCCAGGAACGGCCAGGCCGTGAACAGCTGGTCGATCCGCCGCATCAGCTCAAGGTCGTTGTCATTGGCCGGCCGCGGCGGCCGATATACGCTCGATCGAGCAACGCTCAGCAGTTGGCATTGCCGGCGGATCGATAGCCTCTCATGATCGCGCTGAAGCAATCCTCGGCGATCCGGCGCGCTCATCTTCCGGACCTCCTGGCTAAGAAATCTCGCTCGACAGTCAATTGTCCGATCTTGGCGTGGAGTTTCTCGACCTCCAGTTCGTGGGCCGCCTCGCCATCCCGACCAGCGCCCGCGTCGAACGCCCGAACCGCTTGATCCTGAAGCTGCTTCTTCCACGCATAAATCTGGTTCACATGCACCTGGTAGCGCTGCGCCAGATCCGTAACCGTTGATTGCTCTCGCAGCGCCTCCAA
>NZ_JAAVLW010000029.1 GCF_013114835.1 Bradyrhizobium archetypum
GCCCCCTAGCAGGCTGTTGAAGAAGTCAGCCGCGTTCGCAAACGAAGGCTGAATCGTCACCATTGTGTATATAGAAGTGGCCGACGAGCCTGCCCGCGGTGCCAATCATAGCCCATCCGCGGCCGCAGGTGGGGTCATTCTCGTCGTGCCCTTCCGATGAGAACTCCGCGCAGGCCGAACCGTCTCGCGTGGCGTAGCGGACGTCGAGAAAGCCCTTCAGCGCACCGAAGGCAATTTCACCGTCGGACTTGCCCACGAAGGTGAGATGCGCCTCTTCGACGAGATCGAGGAAGTCGCTGTCCCAGTTGTCCATTTCGACAATGCGCCAGCGGCCGGCAAAGGCCTTGGCGAAGCCGGGCACCTTGGCCATCAGCCGGCCTCCGCTATCAGCTTCGGAGGCCGCACCAGATTGTAGGCGGCGGCAGCGAAGGTAAAAGCCCATCCGACGCGATCACGGCCACGGAAGCTGGTCTTCTCTTGCCCGGCGACCGTCTTGATCCAGCCGAATGCCTCCTCGATGCGCTTGCGGATGCGCTGGCTGACGGCATAGCCGCCGTGCCGGGTCGTTCGCCCGTCGATCGCAGAGCTACGGCCGTTGGTGTTCTGCGCAACATGCGGCGTCACGTTCATCGAGCGCAGCTCGTTGACGAAGTCTTCTGCGTCGTAGGCTTTGTCGGCGCCAAGCGTGATCGCTGTCGGCCGGTCGGCACGCGGCTCGATCATGTGCAGCGCGGCCACCCGCTCGGCATGCCCGTCGGCCAGCGTCAGGCAGGCGTCGACCAGCAGGCCGTGGCGGTTCTCCATCAGCCCGTGCCCGATGAAGCACAGCTTCGTCTCCTTGCCTTTGCCCTTGCGGTAGAGCCTGGCGTCCTGATCGGTGGTCGAAGCAGGGGTGTCGTTCGAGCGTTTCTGGCCGTGGAAGTCCGCTTCGGCGCCCGCCGCCTTGCGCCGGCGGCTCGCCAGAGCCGTCCTTCGGCTTCACGCTCTTCATCGAGGCCCAGGCCTCGATCAGCGTGCCATCGACCGAGAAGTGATCGCTCGACAGAAGCTTCTTCACCTTGGACTGCGCCAGCACTGCCGCCAGGAACTTTGTCGCGATGTCGCCATCCAGCAGCCGGTCGCGGTTCTTCGAGAACACCGAATGGTCCCAGGCCGCGTCGTCGACGCCGATTCCGACGAACCAGCGGAACAGCAGGTCATATTCCAGCCGCTCCATCAGAAGCCGCTCCGAGCGGATCGAATAAAAGGCCTGCAACAGCATCGC
>NZ_JAAVLW010000030.1 GCF_013114835.1 Bradyrhizobium archetypum
ATCAATGCCGGGCTCGAGGCCGGACAGGCGGATCATCCGCTCGGCGAGCTCCACGATCTTGACCGGCTGTCCCATGTTGAGGACGTAGACGGAGACATCGGGCCGCGCCGGCGTCAGCGCGTGCGTCGCAGCCGTCAACACAAGATCGCAGGCTTCGCGGATGGTCATGAAGTACCGGACCATGTCGGGATGCGTCACCGTGACCGGGCCGCCGGCCTCGATCTGCGCCTTGAATTTCGGCACCACCGATCCGTTCGAGGCCAGCACGTTGCCGAACCGCACCGAGATCAGCCGCATATGCGGCTTGCCACTCGATTGCATCATCAGGTCGTGGTCGAGCGCCTGACAATACATCTCGGCAAAGCGCTTGGTCAGGCCCAGCATCGAGACCGGCTCGATCGCCTTGTCGGTCGAGATCATCACCATGGCTTCGGCGCCCGCCGCCTGCGCGGCGTCGGCGACGTTGACGGAACCGAAGATATTGGTCTTGACGCCTTCGCTCCAGTCGCGCTCGAGGATCGGGACATGCTTCAGCGCGGCGGCATGGAACACGATGTCGGGCTTGAATTCCTTCATCAGGTTCATGATCCGGTCGCGATCGCGGATATCAGCGATGCGCCCCTCGATCGCGGCATTGGATGCGCGCGCCGTCAGCGCTTCCGTCACCGCGTAAAGCGCCGGTTCCGAATGCTCGATCACCAATAGACGCGACGCGCCGAAGGTTGCAATGCGGTCGCAAATCTCCGATCCGATCGAGCCGCCGCCGCCGGTGACGATCACCGACTTGCCCTTCACCAGCGCCTCAAGTCGCGCGTAGTCGATCTTTTCGCTCGGCCGCAGCAAAAGGTCTTCGACAGCGACATTGGTCAGCCTCGGCACATCGCCGCTTTCGAGCGACGGCAGGCGGCTGACGAACAGGCCGAGCCGCTTGGCCCGCATCAGGACCGCCTCGGGATGGGCCTCCGGCTCGAACGCCGACGGCGTCATGACGACCCGCGAAATCGGCTTTCCCCGTCCGGCATAATCGCGGACCACATCTTCGACGTCGTCGATCCCGCCGAGCACCGGCACGTTGCGTATCGACTGCCCGCGGTCCGCCGCCGACGGCGACAATACGCCGACCGGCCAAAGCTGCTTGACCGCACCGCTCTCGATCGCGCGCAGCAGCACCTCCGCATCGGCGGCGCGGCCGATCAACAACGTCGCCGACGCGCCTTCGGTCTGGGC
>NZ_JAAVLW010000004.1 GCF_013114835.1 Bradyrhizobium archetypum
CTCATGCAATGAGCGGCGGGGTGGGGTGACGGTCTCTCCACATCCAACAGTGCCCGTGTTGAGAGATCACCCCACCCCGCCTCACATATCGCTTTGCTCGCTGTGAGCCGACCCTGCCCCTCCAGGGAGGATGAAGCGCGCGGCTATCGCAACGCCGCCAGCTTCGGGCTAGGCTGCCTCCAACAAATCAAAACAAAAGCACCGGGAGAAACTGCCATGAACCGCCGCGAACTTCTCAAGGCCGCTGCCGCGCTGCCGCTGGCGCATACTGCGCTCTCCAACACCGCCGTCGCGCAAGGCCAATACCCCTCGCGCAACATCACCATGATCGTGCCGTTTCCGCCTGGCGGCCAGGCCGATCTCGCGGCGCGGCCGGTGGCGCAGGCGCTGGAGCGGATCCTGGGCAAGCCTGTGATCGTCGACAACCGTGCCGGCGGCGGTGGCGGGTCGGTCGGCAACGCGGCGGCGGCGCGCGCCGAGCCGGATGGGCATACGCTGTTGATGACGCTTTCGTCGCTCGCCGTGTTGCCCGAGGCCGACCGGCTGTTCGACCGCCCGGTGGCGTATGAAGTCTCGCAGTTTGCGCCGATCGCGCGCGTGCTCGCCGATCCGACGCTGCTCGCGGTGCCGGCGTCTGCGCCATGGAAGACGCTGCAGGAGTTCGTCGACGACGCGAGGAAACGTCCCGGGCAAATTCCTTACGGCTCGTCCGGTCCCTACGGCACGCTGCACGTGGCGATGGAGATGTTTGCGGCGAGCGCCGGCATCAAACTGCTGCACGTGCCGTTCCGTGGCGCCGGTCCTGCGCTGACTGCTCTGCTGAGCGGTACCGTGCAGGCGGTGGCGTCCGCGCCGGGCACGCTGAAACAGCAGGTCGATGACGGCAAAATGCGCGTGCTCGCCAATTGGGGCGCCGAGCGCGTCAAGAGTTTCCCCGATCTGCCGACGTTCAAGGAGCTCGGCTACAAGGACGTCGAGTTCTACATCTGGGCGGGACTGTTCGCGCAAGCAGCGCTGCCGGCGCCGATCATGACGCGGCTGCG
Source organism: Bradyrhizobium archetypum (assembly GCF_013114835.1). Classification (GTDB taxonomy): domain Bacteria; phylum Pseudomonadota; class Alphaproteobacteria; order Rhizobiales; family Xanthobacteraceae; genus Bradyrhizobium; species Bradyrhizobium archetypum. The sequence continues at coordinate 1,044 of NZ_JAAVLW010000004.1, forward strand.
CGAAGCGATGGCGGAGGCGGCGAAGGCGCCCGAGGTGGTCAGGACCTACGAGACCGCCGGCAGCCCGGTCGCTTATCTCGACGCGCCCGAATTCGCAAAGTTCGTCGCGGAAGACAGCGCGCGTTTGGTCGCGGCGGTGAAGAAGATCGGCAAGGTGGAGTAGGGAACCCGCTTCACATTTTTTTGTTCGCACCAACGTCGCGTGGCCGCATTCATTCGACAGGCTTGATGCCCTCGCCGCGCGGAGTTCCGCGCCTAACGAAAATACGACGAGAAAGTACAGAGAAAGGACCCGTGCATGCGAACGCAGCGGATTGTCCTCGGCCTTGCCCTCGCGATCGGCGGCGTCGTGCCGGCATTCTCGCAAGAATATCGCGGAACCTGGGAACAGCAGATGGCCTGCACACCCGACGTCTGGCGGCTCTGTGGCGACCAGATCCCGGACGTCAACCGCATCGTGGCATGTTTGCGGCAGAACACGCCGCAGCTTTCCACCGGTTGCCGCGCGGTATTCGAGTCGCAGGCCAACGCGCAGCCGGCGACGCCGCGCGGTGGGCCGCAGCAGCCGGTCCCGCGGGCCCGCGTCCCGCCGGTGCAGCCGCAGGCCGTGCCGCCCCAGCCGAGGCCGTACTTTGCAGACGATTAGGCTGACGTAGCCTCGGCGGGCCTGAGTTCGCAGACGTCGACCCACTCGGCCGACGTCAGCTCCGCCATGCGCGCAGGTGTGATCCGCACCGCGCTGTGGGTCGAGCCCGCGGCCGGCACCACGATATCGAACGCTCTCAGCGACACGTCGCAATAGACCGGCAGCGGCGTCTTCAGCCCAAACGGACACACGCCGCCGACTTCGTGGCCGGTGATCTCGGCGACTTCCTCGAGCCCGAGCATCTTCGGCTTTTCCCCGAACAGCGCCTTCACCTTCTTGTTGTCCATGCGCGACGTGCCGGCGGCCACGATCAGCACCACGCGCTCGCCGACCCGCAAGGAGAGCGTCTTGGCGATCCGCGCCGGCTCGACGCCGTAGGCTTGGGCCGCCAGCGCGACGGTGGCAGAACTCATTTCGGATTCGATCACGGCAATATCGGGTGCCTTCTCGGCGAAGAAGGCGCGAACGGAAGCAAGACTCATTTCAGGACCTTTGGACAGACACCAGGGCGGGCAGCTCGGCGAGAGCATGGATGCGATGGTCGGGCGTCACGCCGAGTTCATCCATCTGGGTACGCAGCGCCTTGAACATCGTCAATGGCGGCAGCGTCTCGCTATCGAGGCAGGCCATCGCCATCGCTTGCGGCGTCACCCGCTCGATCCAGGCGACATTGAGCCCGAACGCCTTGGCGCCGCAGGCATCCCACGGATTGGCCGAGATGAACAGCACCTCGGCAGGCCGCACATGCAGCACCTCCTCGATCAGCGCGTAGGCTTCCGGGCTGGGCTTGAAGATCTTCCTGGCGTCGACGCTGATGACCGCGTCGAGCATGCGGTCGAGCCCGCTGTTGCGCACCAGCGCATTGAGCATGTCAGGGCTGCCGTTCGACAGGATCGCGAGCTTCTTATCCTTCATCGCCGACAGGGTGGCGAGCGCATCCGGATAGAGATCGAGATGCAGATACTTGTCGATGATGCGCGCGAACGTATCGTCGTCATGTTGCAGCCCGAGGCTATCAAGCGTGTAGATCAGCGAATCGCGTGTCACTTCGGAAAAGTCACGGTAGCGCTGCATCAGCGATCGCAGCCAGGTGTATTCGAGCTGCTTGATGCGCCAGACCTGGGTGATGATTTCGCCGTAGCCGGGAAACGCATCCTCGGTGACATCGGCCACCGATTGGATGTCGTAAAGCGTGCCATAGGCATCGAAGACAACGGCTTTGATGATCACTTGTCTCTCATTTCCGCCGCGGGCCAAGGCGATGAGGGCGGCAATTCCGGCGAAGCTCGTGATGGAACACCTCGCAAATGTGCCGCCGATGATACTCCTTTAGATGCCCAAAATCTTCCTTGCGTTGGCCTTCAAAACCTTTGGCCGGATTTCCTCGCGGATGTCGAGTTTGGCAAAATCGGCCAGCCAGCGGTCCGGCGTGATCACCGGCCAGTCCGAGCCGAACAGCATCTTGTCCTGCAAAATCGAGTTGATGTAGCGCACTAGAATGGGCGGGAAATATTTCGGCGACCAGCCCGAGAGGTCGATATAGACGTTCGGCTTGTGGGTTGCGACCGACAGCGCCTCTTCCTGCCAGGGGAAGGAGGGATGCGCGAGAATGATCTTGAGGTCGGGAAAGTCGGCCGCGACGTCGTCCATATACATTGGGTTGGAATATTTTAAGCGCATGCCCATGCCGCCGGGCATGCCCGAGCCGACGCCGGTCTGACCGGTGTGAAACAGCGCGATAGCGCCGCCCTCATTGATCGCTTCATAGAGCGGATAGGCCATGCGATCGTTGGCGTAAAAGCCCTGCATGGTCGGATGGAATTTGAAGCCGCGGACGCCGTATTCCTCGATCAGCTTGCGCGCTTCGCGCACGCCGAGCTTGCCCTTGTGGGGATCGATCGAGACGAAGGGGATCAGGACGTCGAGATGGTCGGACGCGACTTCCAGCATCTCGTAATTGTTGTAGCGGCGGAAACCGGTCTCGCGCTCGGCATCGACCGGGAAGATCACGGCCGCGATGTTCTTCGAGCGGTAATAGCCCGCGGTCTCCGGCACGGTCGGCGGATGCCTGTGCGGCGATTTGAAATATTCCGCCATGCGCTCCTGGAAGTCGTCATAGCCGTCATCGGCGTGCAGGCCGCAGGGCTCTTCCGCATGGGTGTGAATGTCGATCGCGACGACTTTTTCGATATCGGGCAGCTTGAGCTTGGGCATCTCTGGTTTCCCGCCGGCTTGATTTTTGAGTCTGGAAATTGATTATACTATATAACAAATTCCGCAAGGCGGCAGAAACAAAAGGCGGAAAATGAGGGGAGTGCGGCATGGCGGAGATGCAGGCCTTCGAGACCGATTTCTGGAAAGACGCCAACTTAAGGAAAGTCTGGGACGACATCGTCCCCGGCGAGCCGCGCAAGACCATCCCCTACACGCTGACGAGGGAAGCGATCGAGCTGTACTGCCGATCGGTCGGAGAAACCAATCCGATCTATTTCGATGAAGCCTATGCCAAGACCACCCGCTATGGTGGACTGATCGCGCCGCCCTCGATCCACATCCTGCTGATGTTCTCCTGCACGCCGGTGGATGACTGGATGCGTTCGCCCGGAACCGTCAATGCCGGGCAGTCCTGGAGCTACAACATTCCGGCGCGGCCCAATGACGTCATCACGCTGCAGGCGCGCGCGCTCGACAAGTTCATCAAGCGCGAACGGCTGTTCGTGGTGCATGACAACGTCTTCTTCAACCAGAAGGGCAATGTAATCTGTTCCGGCCGCGGCTGGACGATTCGGCCGATGTGAGCGAGGAGGGCGCGATGACCACGACGTTCGAAAAGCTCAAAGCCGGCGATGCCATCGATGGTCCCACATTCGCGGTGTCACGCGAATCCATCCGCCTGTTTTGCGATGCCTCGCTCGACTACAACCCGCTGCATCTCGACGACGAGTACATGAAGGGCAATTTCGGCAAGACCAGTTTCGGCGGTATCATCATGCACGGCATGAATAATTTCGGGCTGATCTCGCGCATGATCACCGATTGGGCCTACCCCGCGGGCGCGATCCACCGTCGGCTGGAAACGCGATGGGTCAAGCCGGTCCGGCCGGGCGACACCATCCAGCCCTCCGGCATCATCAAGGCCAAGCAGGTGACCGAAAAATCCCGCTGGGTGATGATCGACGTGGTGGTGAAGAACCAGGCCGGCGAGAAGGTCGCGACCGGCGAGGCCCTGGTCGAGTTCCCGCGCGACCTGTTCTGTCAGTGAATTGGATCGGGCGTCGTTCCGGGATGGTCCGAAGGACCAGACCCCAGGTGCGCAATTGCGCACGGTAGTTCGATGCAGCGCATCGCCCCGGAATGACGGCTATTTTCCGAGGAGCCTGGAGGCAACAGGCCCCGAAACAGCCCTTCTGCATTGACATTCGGCCCCGCGCTGCTTAGAAACCGCCCATCCCGGGCGGCTGGCCGCTCTTCGGGATTAATCCCATTTTGCCACTTTCGGGTAGCTCAGGTTCGGGCCTCCAGCACGGCCTTTCAAAGCATCAGGATTGTCCCATGAAGGTCCGTAACTCCTTGAAATCGCTGCGCGGCCGTCACCGCAACAACCGTCTGGTCCGCCGCAAGGGCCGGGTTTACGTGATCAACAAGGTGCAGCGCCGCTTCAAGGCTCGCCAGGGTTGAGCGTCAAAGCGCTGAGCTTTTTTCTTCGCTTCACAGGTCTTTGACGATCGGCTGCTTTGCGACGCGAATTTGCGCGTCTAGACTTGGCCCATGGTTTTGAGATTCCTGGACACCCTTAATTGCCGGATCCTAGTCCTCGCCGCGGTCATGATAGCCGCGCCCGCGGCCGCGTTTGCCCAGAACGACCCCAGGGTCATTCCCCCGCCGAAAGCCCAGAAGAAATTGCCTGAGGCGCCTAGCAAACTTCCCAAGGTCGGCGCCGACCGCACCCGCGGGCTGGATTTCCTGTTCGGTGCGCTAAAGGCCGCCCCTGATGAAGCCAGCGCCAAGCACGTCGAGGCGCGGATCTGGGCGCTGTGGATGCACACCCCGAGCGACACGGCCGCGCTATTAATGCTGCGTGCCAAGGCCGCGATTGAGGCGCAGCAGGTCGACGTCGCGCTGAAACTCCTCGATGCCGTCATCAAGCTGCGTCCCGATTATATCGAGGCATGGAACCGGCGCGCGACGCTGTACTATCTGAAGAACGACTACACCCATTCGCTGGACGACATCCGGCAGGTGCTGATCCGCGAGCCCCGGCATTTCGGCGCGCTGGCCGGGCTCGGTATGATCATGCAGGACATCGGCGACGAAAAGCGCGCTCTTGAAGCCTTCCGCAAGGCGCTGGCCGTCAATCCGCACCTCGAGAAGGTGCCGGAGCTGGTCAAGAGCCTCACCGAAAAGGTCGAAGGCCGCGATATCTGATTCCGAGCATGATCCGGACCCGCAGGGCCGCGTAGCGCAAAGTGGGTACCGGTTTTCCGATAAGATCATGCTCAATCGAACAAATCGCGATTAACCCTGATTTCCGACGATTTGCCTCAGGCCGGAACGTAGCGCCGCCAACGCGCTATTATTCGCTGACTGGGTGACAGGAGCGAGCCATGAGACCATTGGTGCTGACCGGCGCGATGATTGTCGCGACCGGAACCTGCGCTTTCGCGCAAGGCGGCTATTGGGTGGTCGGCAACCGGGCCACCGCGAAATGCGAGATTGTCACGAGCAATCCCGTCGTCGACCAGTTTGGCGGAAATATCTGGTTCGAAGCCGGTCCGTACAGGTCGCTCGACGACGCGAAGCTGGCCCGTTCGACCATCGGCCAATGCCCGGCGGTAGAAGAGCCGCCCGCGGAGACGCCGGATGGCAAGGACAAATCCGACTAGAGCTTCGCAAGCCGGTTCGCGCCTTATAGCGCGTCCGCCCAGAGGCTCTAGTGTATGGCGTTACTACCGCGGGCCAGGCTGTCAAGGCCAACCGCTGCGTAAATCTGAGCCAATTCCGTCTCAAGCTGCTCGTTGACCCGCAGCAGCGCCTTGAGTGCGCCGCGGATGTCGCCATTGCAACTCGCTACGATCTGATCGATGGCGGCTTCGCTTGCGTCGGAAATCATGGCAGTCCTCCGATGATACGCTGGAACAATTTGTAGTGAGCGGCCCTGTTCCTGTGGATGTTGGGTACATTGGTGCAGGCGCCCGGCTACCCGCCAATCAGGCACGTGCACACATGGCGAAAGTGGCAATGCGATTGTACAAATCTGTCGATGACGTCAGTATGACCCCGCTATCCACAGGCTTGGCCCTCTGTGGACAATCTCCGAAACCTGCGCCGATCCAGGCCGTAGCTCGCAGGTGCAAAGGATCAGTCGGAAATTCTCGATGGCGGTCGTGATTGTGGTGGCGGCGCTGGCGGTGCTGGCGTTGGCCACCCAAGCCGGGGTTCTTATGGCGCAGCGGGCGCATCCGGCCCAGGGCAGGATGGTCGAGGTGGCGGGCGGGTCCCTCCACGTCCTCGATATCGGACCGCGCGATGCGGTCGGTCCGGCGATCGTGATGCTGCATGGCGCGAGTTCCAATCTTGAGGTGATGCGGCAACCGGTCGGCGAGCGGCTTGCCGGAAAGCACCGTGTGATCCTGATCGACCGTCCCGGGCATGGCTGGAGCACCCGCGCCCGCCTCGCGGACTCGACCCCCGAAGTTCAGGCCCGCATGATCGGCGAGGCGCTGGCCAAGCTCGGCGTCAACAGCGCGATCTTTGTGGTGCATTCCTGGTCCGGCGCGCTGGGGGCGCGGATCGCCCTGGATTATCCGCAAGCCGTCGCCGGCATCGTGATGCTGGCGCCGGTGGCCTACCCGTGGCCGGGCGGCGTCGGGCGTTACAACAGGCTGATCGCCACGCCGGTGATCGGCCCGCTGTTCGCCTATACGATCACGCTGCCGCTCGGCCTGCTGCTGGCGGAACAGGGCGCGCGGAGCGTGTTCCTGCCGCAGACCATGCCGGACGGCTTTGTCAAGAACACCGCAACCCCGCTGCTGCTGCGTCCGCGCGAATTCATCGCCAATGCGCGCGACCTGGTGACGCTGAAGGCGGCGGTCGCCGCGCAGGCGCCGCGCTACGGTGAGATCAAGGCGCCGCTCACCATCATCACCGGCGACGCCGACAAGACGGTGTCGACTGACAGACACTCACGGCCGTTCGCGGCAGCCGCGCCGCACGCGAAACTGATCGTGCTGCCGGGCGTCGGTCACATGATCCAGCATGCGGTTCCCGATCTCGTCATTGCAGAAGTCGAAGCGATGATCGGCCCGGCCGCGCCGAGTATGGCGGCTGCGTCGGCGCGGTGAGGTGCGTGGCCTGACGGCTCCGGATGGGATACGATCAATGCGCGCGGGATTCCGCTGCTCGTCCCCGCGAGGGGTGAAACTTAAGGCGTCGCGACCGGGCAGCCGACCTTCGAGGGAGAGCGCCATGTATGCCGCCATTCGTCAGGGCAAGGCAAAGCCCGGCAAGGCCGAAGAGCTCACACGCAGGATCAAGGAGGGCGCGATTCCCGTCATCAGCGGGGTCGAAGGCTTCATGGGCTATTACGTGGTCTATGCGCCCGACGACACCGTGATAGCGATTAGCTTCTTCAACAATTTTGCCGCCGCCGAGGAATCCAACAAGCGCGCGCTGGCATGGAGCGAGCACGATCTGGCGCCGCTCTTGACCGGCCCGGTGACCGCAATGGCGGGTCCAGTGATCGTGCATACGCTGGCGTAACCACCCTCCCCTGGAGGGGGAGGGTCGGCTCACATGCAGCGCAGCGAAATGTGAGACGGGGTGGGGTGATCTCTCCACTCGGGCACTGTTGGACGCGGAGAGACTTTCACCCCGCCCCGCCGCTGCGCGGCGACCCTCCCCCTCCAGGGGAGGGTGAAGACGCAGCTCTCACTTCTGCTTGCCGTCCTTGTCGAACGAGGAGACATAGGCCCACAGATCGTTGGCCTCTTTCTCGTTTTTGATGCCGGCGAACACCATTTTGGTGCCGGGGATCTTGGCCTTCGGATCCTTGATGTATTCGAGGAACACATCCTTGCCCCAGGTGATACCGGAATTCTTGTTGGCGTCGGAGTAGGAATAACCCTCGACGGTGCCGGACTTGCGGCCATCGAGGCCGTTCAGCACAGGGCCTACCTTGTTCTTGGCACCTTCGCCGATGGCGTGGCAGGCCAGGCATTTGTTGAACGAGGTCTTGCCGGCAGCGACGTCCTGCGCCAGCGCGCTGGATGTTGCGGCAGTCATCGCGGTGAGGGCAACCAGCGCGCTCAAGGTCAATTTCTTCATGGGGTGCTCTTTGTCTCTTCCCTGTGGTTTGTCGGGGGCCATTGCTTGTGGCATGGGCCGCTTTGATTGGACAAGCCACGAAACATTGACAGGTTTCGCGGCGGCGGACTTGCCCGAGAGAGAAGTTGCGATTGGAGCGGCCATCCGACCTTGGTGGCCTACCCAAACCGGGTCGGACGTGCTTGATTTGTCGCGATAAATCGATAAAGCGCGAGGCTAACGGGCGCTTGGAGGAACACGCATGGCCATCATGATGCCGGCTGCGGATCAGGCGGTTCTCGGCCGCCGCGGCGAAATCGTGGCCGCCTTGCGCGCGATCGTGCCGGGCGAGGGCGTGATCGACAGCGCGGCCGAGATGCTCGCCTATGAATCCGATGGTCTCACCGCCTACCGGCAACCACCGATGGTCGTGGTGCTTCCGGACACCACCGAGCAGGTCTCGCAGGTCCTGAAATACTGCTTCGAGCACGGCATCAAGGTGGTGCCGCGCGGCTCCGGCACCTCGCTGTCGGGCGGTGCGCTGCCGCTCGTCGACGGCGTGCTGCTGGGGCTGGGCAAGTTCAAGCGCATCCGCGAGATCGATTTCGACAACCGCGTCGTGGTGACTGAGCCCGGCGTCACCAACCTCGCCATCAGCCAGGCGGTGGCGCATGCCGGCTTCTACTATGCACCCGACCCCTCGTCGCAGATCGCCTGCTCGATCGGCGGCAATGTCGCGGAAAATTCCGGCGGCGTGCATTGCCTGAAATACGGCATGACCACCAACAACGTGCTCGGCTGCGAGATCGTGCTGATGTCGGGCGAGATCCTGCGGATCGGCGGCAAGGCGGCCGAGAACTCAGGCTACGACCTGATGGGAATCATTACCGGCTCCGAGGGGCTGCTCGGCGTCATCACCGAGATCACGGTGCGCATCCTGCAGAAGCCGGAAACGGCGCGAGCCCTGATGGTCGGCTTCGCCGAGGTCGAAGCCGCCGGCGAATGCGTGGCACGGATCATCGGCGCCGGCATCATTCCAGGCGGCATGGAGATGATGGACAAGCCGGCGATCCATGCCGCGGAGGCTTTCGTCCATGCCGGCTATCCGCTCGATGTCGAGGCGCTCCTGATCATCGAGCTCGATGGCCCGAGCGTCGAGGTCGATGAACTGATCAAGCGCGTCGAGGCGATCGCGCAAGGCTGCGGCTCGACGACCTGCCAGATCTCGACCTCCGAGGCCGAGCGCAATCTGTTCTGGGCCGGGCGCAAGGCGGCGTTTCCCGCGGTCGGGCGGATCTCGCCAGACTATCTCTGCATGGACGGCACGATTCCGCGCGGCGCACTGCCGAAGGCGCTCGCGCGCATCCGCGACCTCTCGGCAAAATACGATCTGCGCGTCGCCAACGTGTTCCACGCCGGCGACGGCAATCTGCATCCGCTGATCCTCTATGACGCCAACAAGCCGGGCGAAATCGAGCGGGCGGAGGCCTTCGGCGCCGACATCCTGCGGGCCTGCGTCGAATTCGGCGGCGTGCTCACCGGCGAACATGGCGTCGGCATCGAGAAGCGCGACCTGATGGACGAAATGTTTTCGGAAGCAGACCTGAACCAGCAGCAGCGGCTGAAATGCGCCTTCGATGCGCAAGGCCTGCTCAACCCCGGCAAGGTGTTTCCGACGCTGCACCGCTGCGCCGAACTCGGCCGCATGCATGTCCATGCCGGCCAATTGGCGTTTCCGGATTTGCCGAGATTTTGAGGATGACTGTCGCCAACCTTTCAATCGTCATACGCCGCGAAGGCGGGGTATCCAGTATTCCGCGCCGCCAGTGCCTTATCTCGACGCTAGCGATTACTGGATCGTCCGCCCCAGTGCGCAATTGCGCAGAAGGCGGACGATGATGCCAACGGACGGGCATAGCATCGTGGATACCTTGAAGGTCCGTGACGGCAGGGACGTCGAAGAAGTCGTGCGGGCGGCGATTGCCAATGAGCAGCCGCTCGAGATCATCGGCCATGGCACCAAGCGCACGATCGGCCAGCCGATGGCGACCAACGCCGTGCTCGACGTGTCGGCGCTGAACGCGGTCTCCTCCTACGAACCGAACGAGCTGATCATCACCGCGCAATCGGGCGCGCCGCTTGCCGACGTGCAGTCGCTGATCGATTCCAAGAACCAGCAATTCGCCTTCGAGCCGATCGACACCTCCAAGCTGCTCGGCGTCTACGGCAACGGCACTATCGGTGGCATGATCGGCGCCGGCCTCGCCGGTCCCCGCCGCATCAGGGCCGGCGGTGCGCGCGATCACCTGCTTGGTGCGCATGCGGTGTCCGGCTTCGGCGACGGCTTCAAGACCGGCGGCAAGGTGGTGAAAAACGTCACCGGCTATGATCTCTGCAAGCTCCTGACGGGGTCGTGGGGCACACTGGCCGTGATGACGGAGGTCACGCTGAAGGTGATGCCGAAGCCTGAGAGCGAGCGCACGCTGGTGCTTTCGGGGCTTGACGATCTGACCGCGAACCGGGCGATGACGACGGCGCTCGGCTCGCCTTTCGACGTCTCCGGCGCGGCGCATCTGCCGAATTCGGCGTTCCGGCCTGCGACCGGCGCGCTCGCGGAATTTGCGGCGCAGGGCCGGGCGGTGACGCTGCTGCGGCTCGAAGGCATCGCGGCATCGGTTGCGGATCGCGCCGGTTCGCTCGTCAAAGCGCTGGCCTCATTCGGCACGGTGGAGATGTTGCAGGACGCGGCGTCGGCGGCAATCTGGAGTGCTATCCGCGACGTCGAACCATTCGCCGCCAGCGGCGCACTCGGCGCCTGGCCGGTGTGGCGGATCGTCTGTCCGCCGGCGTCCGGCGGCGCGCTGGGACAGGTGCTGGCGCGCGAGACCGGGGGCGATATGATCTATGATTGGGGCGGCGGACTGATCTGGGCCGCATTGCCCCCCAAGCCGGATGCGCTAGCCGCCCTGGTGCGACAGCGCGTCGAAGCCGCGGGCGGCCACGGCTCGCTGATCCGCGCATCCGAGGAGACCAGGCGGAATGTCGATGTCTTCCATCCGCAGCCCAGCGGTATCGCCGCCTTGAGCGAACGCGTGCGCCACAGTTTCGATCCCAAGGTCATCCTCAACCGCGGCCGGATGGTGCGGGGAGCTCCGGCATGAAAACCGAATTCTCGCTGGCCCAGCTCGCCGATCCCGATATTGCCGAGGCCGACAAGATCCTGCGGGCCTGCGTGCATTGCGGGTTCTGCACCGCGACCTGTCCGACCTATGTGCTGCTCGGCGACGAGCTCGATAGCCCGCGCGGGCGGATCTATCTGATCAAGGAGATGCTGGAAAAGGACCGTCCGCCGACGGCGGAAGTGGTCAAGCATATCGACCGCTGCCTCTCATGCCTTGCGTGCATGACCACCTGTCCGTCGGGCGTGCACTACATGCATCTGGTCGATCAGGCGCGGGTCCGGATCGAGAAGGAATACTCGCGGCCGCTGGCCGAGCGCGCCTTGCGCGCGGTGCTCGCCCTCGTGTTGCCGCGGCCAAACCTGTTTCGCGCCAGCATGATCATGGCACGGCTTGCCCGCCCGTTTGCGGCGCTCCTGCCGGCGCCGGAGGCGGCAGCGGCACCCGGCCTGTTGCGCCGAATCAAGGCGATGCTGGCGCTCGCGCCGAAAGCACTTCCTCCGCCGGGACCTGCAGGCGGCAGCGTCTTTCCGGCCCACGGCGAGCGGCGCGGGCGGGTCGCGCTGCTGCAGGGCTGCGCCCAGCAGGTGCTGGCGCCGCGCATCAACCAGGCCGCCATTAACCTTTTAACGCGCCACGGCGTCGAGGTCGTCCTCGTCCGGGACGAGCAATGCTGCGGCGCGCTCACCCATCACCTCGGGCAGGACGGCGACGCGCTGGCACGGGCACGCGCCAACATCACAGTGTGGAAAAAGGAAGTGGAACAAGGCGGCCTCGACGCCATCCTGATCACAGCATCGGGCTGCGGCACGGTCATCAAGGACTATGGTTTCATGCTGCGCGAGGATCGCGATTACGCCGCTTCTGCAGCGCAAATTTCCGCGCTGGCAAAGGATATCACCGAGTATCTCTCAGGCCTCGAACTCGCGCCATCGCACCAGAAAGGCGACGTAACAGTGGCTTATCACTCCGCCTGTTCGCTGCAGCATGGACAGAAAATCACAGGCCTTCCGAAAGAATTGCTTTCCAAGAATGGATTCGTGGTGAAAGATGTGCCCGAGAGCCATTTGTGTTGCGGTTCGGCGGGGACCTACAACATTCTCCAGCCTGACATTGCGAGCAGATTGCGCGATCGGAAGATCGCCAATATTGCGACAGTCAAACCGGACATGATCGCTGCAGGCAATATTGGATGCATGGTTCAAATTGCCGGCGGTACGTCAGTTCCTGTGGTGCACACGATTGAGCTTCTCGATTGGGCGACAGGAGGTCCAAAGCCTGGATCATAGACAAGATTGAATTGATCGATCGGCCTACGGGCATGATCCGGAAAGCCCGCCCCGCGCCGGCATAGCCGGATGGGGACCGGTTCTTTCTTCAGGCAGGCGTGAAGAGCGTTTGTCGGCAGATCGCGCCCGGACAAGGGATGGAGCGGGAGGGCACTTCGAAGAAGTGTCGTCCCGGTCTGGCCCACGGACTATTCGAAGCGCTCGACAGACATCGACAGCGACAACAGGAGGACCAGATGGCGAAGAAGAGTAAGAAGGCCAAGAAGGCTAAAAAGGCCAAGAAGGCCCTAGCGGCGAAGAAGTCCGCGAAGAAGGCTGCAAAGAAATCGGCGAAGAGGGGCGCGAAGAAATCCGCCAAGAAGGTCGCAAAGAAGGCCGCCAAGAAATCAAGGGCCGCCGCACCGAAGAAGGCCGCAAAGAAGAGCGCGCCGAAGAAACGGAAGGCCGCTGCCAAGCCTGCCACTCCCAAGGCGGAGCCGGCGGTGACGACGCCCGAACCGGAAGCCGAAGCTGCCTCGTCGCAGAGCTGGGCTTCCCCCGAGCCGTCCAATCCCTCATGGGCGGCCGGGTCGTCCAACGGCGGCGACCACAACTAGGCAAGCCGTCCGCCGAAAACATTTGGCAGAGGCCGCAGCGTCCAGCGCTGCGGCCTTTTTCGTGAGACCATTGGTTGAGGCGACCGCGGCCGTATTTTCACGGGGAAGTTGATTCGCAAAATGGCATCGTTCGGTGTGTCGCCAGTGCCGCTTGTCCCGGCTTCAGGTGCGGTCCAGGTGGCCCGGGAACCCTCAAATTTGTTGTGAGAAAGCAACACACGCCGACAAGATTTGCCGGAATTGCCCAAACGCCTAAAAAGGCGGCACGTGCTTGACTTTTTTGCTTCACGACAATGACGCGCCAGCCCACTGTGTGGCTACGCGAAGACATTTGGCCGCAGTCGGCGCTTGCCCGGGGGGCCGGGGACGGACTGCCAAGAAGGGTAATTGGGGATAGTCATGAAGAAACTGGCTTTGTTGGCAACGGCGCTGACAATGGTATCGGGTTCGGCTCTCGCTGCAGATCTGCGCGTGAAGGCCGTCAAGGCGCCGCCGCCTCCGGCCTTCGAACCCTGGGATTTCGCCTTCGGTGGCGGGATCACCAACGACTATATCTTCCGCGGCATCACCCAGTCCAACCACAAGCCGTCGGTCAACGTCTATTTCGAGCCGCGCTACAACGTCACCAAGGACCTGCAGCTCTATGTCGGCCTGGGCGGCGCCAGCATCTCGTTCCCGAACCGCGCTGCGGCTGAAGTCGACGCCTACGGCGGTGTCCGCTACACGGCCGGCTCCTGGGCCTTCGATGTCGGCGCCTGGGGCTACATGTATCCGGGCGGCACCTGCCACTACGGCGCCGTCGTCCCTCCGACCGATTTTGCAGGCAATCCGCTAAGCGCCGAATGTCTGCAGAACGCTCTGGTCAACGGCAACGTCATCAAGAAGGACCTCAGCTTCTTCGAGGTCTATGGCAAGGTGAACTATACGTTCAACGACAACTTCTCGCTGGGCGGCAACGTCTATTATACGCCGAGCTTCCTCAACAGCGGCGCCGAAGGCACCTATGCCTCGATCGTCGGCAAGGCGATCGCGCCGAGCGCCTGGTTCGGCACCAGCGGCATCGGCATGTATGTCTCGGGTGAGTTCGGCCGCCAGTGGCTCGGCACCTCCGACTCGTTCTATGGCACCGCGCTGTTTCCGAATGGCATCAACTATGCCGACTACAACACCTGGAACGTCGGCATCGGCTTCACCTACAAGGTGTTCACGCTGGACTTCCGCTACTCCGACACCAACCTGTCGAAGGGTGATTGCAACGCCTTCACCAGCGACTTCGCAGCGCGTGGCAATATCACGGCATCGTCGGGCACCTTCGTTACCCCGATTAATCCGTCGGGCGTCGGTTCGAACTGGTGCGGCGCCGCCGGCATCGTCAAGCTGTCGGCCGACCTGACCGCGATAACCAACCTGAAGTAAGATCTTCCTGTCGAGGAGGAGGGGGCGGCAGAGCGATCTGCCGCCCCCTTTCTTTTGGATGGATGTGATGAAACGGGCCTGGCGGCGCGGGCTGCGCAAAGCAATCGTCCGCAACGATCACTACGGCGCCGCGGCGGGCGCGGTCGCGGGTCTTGGCGGCGCGATCGCCATCGGCATCATGGAGCTGTTCTCGTTCGCCGCGCATTACCCGCTCGCGGTGATTCCGTTCGCGACCTCAATCGTGCTGGTGATCGGATCGCCGAACGCGGAGCCGGCGCAGCCGCGCGCCCTGGTCGGCGGGCATCTGGTGTCGGCCTTGATTGGCATCCTCGTGCTGAAGCTGGCGGGCCCGCAAGCCTGGGCGGCGGCCGCGGCTGTCGGCCTGTCGATCCTGGCAATGTATGTGACCGGGACCTTTCACCCCCCAGCAGGCATCAACCCGCTTCTGATCGTATCGGGCAATCTGCCATGGACGTTCCTGCTGGCGCCGGTGCTGGCCGGCGCGCTGATGCTGACTGCCTTTTGTTATTTCTGGCACCGCGGGGTGCGCCGCCAATCGTGGCCGCAGCGGTGGCTATAGGGAAATCGTAGCCGTTACGACACAGCGGCGCTCTTGTTGTCCTGAAGCGCGAATCCATCTCCCGCTCGGGCAAGCACGACATTGCGGTCATGGAAGACGTCGAGCGTCGAGCGGTGGCCGATCGAGACGATGGTGGTTGCCGGCAATTTCGCCTCGAGCAGGCGATACAGTGCCGCCTCCGATGGTTCGTCGAGCGACGCCGTTGCCTCGTCGAGAAACAGATATTGCGGCACATGCAACAGCGCACGCGCCAGTCCAAGGCGCTGCTGCTCGCCGAGCGACAGTGTCCGATTCCAGTGGCCATGTTCGTCGAGTTGCGACGCGAGCTTCGGCAATCCGACCAATTCGAGCGTCTGGCTGATCTGCGCAGGCGTGAACGCGCCTTCCTTGGCCGGATATTCGACCGCTGCTCGCAGCGTGCCGGTCGGGAAATACGGCCGCTGCGGCAGCATCATCAAGGACGCCCCTGCCGGTACGGTGATGGAGCCGCTTCCGAACGGCCAGATGCCGGCGATGGCGCGGAATAGCGTTGATTTGCCGGAGCCGGACGGGCCGGTGACCAGCGTGCGCTCGCCCTTGCGCAGGCTGAATCCGTCCGCGTTCACCAACGGCGTTCCGTTTGGCAGGCGCAGCACAAGCTCCTTGATGTCGATGGTGCCACTACCCGTCTTGACGACGTGAATGCGCTCGCTGCGGCTTGCGAGTTCTCTCGCCGCCGCGATCCCCGCCTCGAACCCGTCGAGGCGGTTGACCACGGCCTGCCACTCCGCCAGTTGGCGATAGATGGTGATGAAGAACGAAAGCGCACCCTGCACGTTGGAAAACGCCGACGCGGTCTGCATCATGCCGCCGAGCTGAATCTTCTCCGCGAAATAGGCCGGTGCCACCAGCACATAGGGAAAGATCACCGAAGCCTGGTTATAGCTCGCCGTGAACGCCGTGATCTTCTTGGTCCGGCTCATGATGGCGAGCCAGTTCTCCACCACGCGGCCGAAGCGAACCAGAAGGCGCTCGCGCTCCGCCTGCTCACCGTGCAGCAGCGCGATCTGCTCGGAGTTTTCCCGCACGCGCACCAGGTTGAAACGAAAATCCGCTTCATACTGCTGCTGCTTGAAATCGATGCCGACCAGCGGCCAGCCGATCAGGTGGGTCAGGATGGTGCCGAGCACCGAATAGATCAGCGCGCCCCAGACGAGATAGCCGGGGATCGGATAATCCTGACCGAACAGGTGCAGCGGCGCGGCATTGGACAGGCCCCACAGGATCGTGACAAAGGACGCGATCGTGACGATCGAGCTCAGCACACCGACCCCGATGTTGAGCGTGCGATCGACAAACAGTTTGACGTCGTCGGTCATGCGCTGGTCGGGGTTGTCGGCGGCATCGCCCTGAAGCTGCATCCGGTAATGGTTGGCCTGATGCAGCCAGTCGCCGAGATATTGCGCGGTCATCCAGCGCCGCCAGCGGATCTGCAGCCATTGATTGAGATAGAGCTGGTAGACCGCCAAAAGGATGAAAATAGCGGCGAGCACGCTGAAATAGATGATTTCGCTGACGAAGGAGTCCCAGTTTCGTTCCTGCAGCGCGTTGTAGAAACGGGCGTTCCACTGGTTGATCAGGACGTTGATGCCGACGATCGCAAGCTCAATGGCGAGCACGGCCGCCAGCAGCCCGCGGCCGGCCCATTTGTCCTCGGAGCGGAAATAGGGGGCGGAGATGCGCCATACGGTGGCGAGCGTCGAGCGGAGGTTTTTCACAGGATTGCCGTCTCCGAGGATGGGCTTAAGGCCCTGAAGGAATGGAAGAATTAGGCGCCTCTACGAAGCCCATGGAAAGGCCTGGCTGCGGCGACTTGTCGCAGGTTGGGTCAGACCCTAGCATGGCCGCGGCGGCGGGGGACGATGGCTCCTCGAACTTCGCGAGGTTGTGAGCGTTGGCGAAACCAAGGCAATCCCACGCCTCCCGCGGCTTCCCGCGATCGTCCAACCAGTGCCCGGCCAATCGGCGCCGACGGGCGCGTCAATAACAGATGTGGGGAGAACCGCAATGTGGGATCAAATTTATAATCCGCTTGGCAACACCGCGCTGTCGACGATCGCCGCCGCAGTGCCTGTGGTCACGTTGCTGGTGCTGATCGCCAGTGGCAAGGTCAAGGCCCATCTCGCGGCCATCATCGCACTCATCGTCGCCAATATCGTCACCATTGCCATCTTCACCATGCCCGCGGGCATGTCGATCCGCGCCTCGCTGCTCGGCGTCGTGGTCGGCTTCTTCCCGATCGGCTGGATCGTGCTCAATGTCATCTTCCTCTACCGCATCACGGTCGAGACCGGGCGGTTCGAGCTCCTGCAGCGCGCGATCGGCGGCGTGACCACCGACCGCAGGCTGCAACTGCTCTTGATCGCGTTTGCCTTCGGTGCCTTCTTCGAAGGCGCGTCGGGCTTCGGCACGCCGGTGGCGATCACCGGCGCGGTCCTGATCGGCCTCGGCTTCTCGCCGCTGGCGGCTTCCGGCCTCTCGCTGATCGCCAACACCGCCCCTGTCGCCTATGGCGCGCTCGGCACGCCGATCCAGGGCCTGGCGTCGGTGACCGGCCTTGATCCTTATGTGCTCGGCGCGATGGTCGGCCGGCAATTGCCGTTCTTCTCGCTGATCGTGCCGTTCTGGCTGATCTGGGCGTTCGCCGGCTGGCGCGGCATGATCGCGATCTGGCCCGCCATTCTCGTCACCGGCGTCTCCTTCGCCATCCCGCAATTCGTGATCTCGAATTTCATCAACCCCTGGATCGTCGACATCGGGGCGTCGCTGATCTCGATGGGCTGCCTGATCCTTTTTCTGAAGGTGTGGCAGCCGCGCGAACTCTGGACCTCGCCGGCGTTGCGCGGACGCGATGAGTCGGCTGCGACCATGGCGCCCGCCAAGCCGCTGGACACGACGAAGCTCAGCCAAAGCGAGCTGTGGAGTGCGCTGTTGCCGTGGATCATCGTCTGCGTGGTGATGCTGATCTGGGGCAGCGGCGCGTTCAAGGGCTGGGCGAACGCCAACTTTGCCTGGAAATATCAGGTGCCCGAGCTGCACAACATGATCAACAAGGTACCGCCGGTGGCTGCGAAGCCGACGCCGGAGGCGGCGCTGTTCGACTTCACCTATTTGTCCTTCACCGGCACGGGCATGCTGCTCGCCGCCATCGTCTCAGGCCTGCTGATGGGCTTCTCGCCGCTGAAGATGGTCGCGGAATACGGCCGCACCATCAGGCTGTGCGCGATTTCGCTGGTCACGATCTCGGCGATGCTCGCGATCGGAACGCTGACGCGACTCTCCGGCGTCGATGCCACCCTCGGCTTGGCCTTCGCTGCGACCGGCGTGCTCTATCCCTTCTTCGGCACGCTGCTCGGCTGGCTCGGCGTCGCCTTGACCGGATCGGATACCGCTTCAAACGTGCTGTTCGGCAACTTGCAGAAGATCACCTCCGAACAGCTCGGCCTGTCGCCGGTGCTGATGGCCGCCGCTAACTCTTCCGGCGGCGTCATGGGCAAGATGATCGACGCGCAATCGATCGTCGTCGCTTCGACCGCCACGAACTGGTACGGCCACGAAGGCTCGATCCTGCGCTACGTCTTCCTGCATTCGATCGTGCTGGCCTGCCTTGTCGGCGTGCTGGTGACGCTGCAGGCTTACGTCTATCCGTTCACGATGCTGGTGCTGAAGTAGGCGCCGCGGTTGCACCGCTCGACCCGCAAAGGGGAGGGAGCCTTACCTGTCAGCCGGTGACATTCTTGCCCTAGCCAATCGCCTCGCCGTTCAATAGAACGGCGCGCGGCGTGGTCGGTCGGAATGTTTTGAGAGGGGACATGATTTCATTCGTAGGTACGGCCCGTGCAGGCGCCGCTTCGCTCCTGCTGTTCGCAGCCGCCTTGCCGTTCAGCGCGGGGCGCGCCGATGACGGCTTTCCCTTCGGCTCCGAAATGACACTCGACGTCGACCGTCAGCGCGGATCGAAGCGGATCCCTAACCTGGAGATCGGCGACAAGGGCGAGGTGGTGCTCGAACTCTGGTGCAAGGGCGGCAAGGGCCAGTTTTCGGTGGCGGGCAACAGCGTGATCTTCGTTCCCGGCGCGATGGAAAACCGCCCCTGTCCGCCGGATCGCGCGCAGCAGGATGACGAACTGATCGCAGCGCTCGCCGAGGCGGGTACCTGGAAGCGGCAGGGCGACTTCGTGTCGTTTGTCGGCACCAAGACGCTGCGGTTCCGGATCAATACGAATTAGGACGCGCGCTCACAATACCGAAGGTTAAGGTAAACGCGGTGGCGGTGATAGCCGCCCTATCGCCGATCGTCGTGTTAGCATGTATGCTGCCCTCAAGGCATTTTCCGTGGGGTGCATGCGCAACAATCCCATCATCGTGCAGAAATACGGCGGCGCCTGTCTTGAAACGCCGGCAAAAATCCGCGCGGTCGCGAGCGGACTGACCGAGTTGCATGGCCGTGGTCATCGCGTCGTGGTGATTGTTTCGGCGATGGGTAAGGCCACCGACGAACTTGTCAGAATGGCCTATCAGGTCAGCCCGCATCCCAATCGCCGCGAGCTCGACATGTTGTTGACGACCGGTGAGCGCATCAGCATGTCCCTGATGAGCATGGCGCTATCTGATCTCGGCGTGCCGGCGATCAGTTTTACCGGTAGTCAAGCCGGAGTGATGACCGACGAGTCCCATTCCTCCGCGCGCATTTTGGATGTGCGGCCGATTCGCGTGCGCGAAGAACTCGATCGCGGCCGCATCGTGGTCCTGGCCGGCTTTCAGGGCGTGAACCCGGTGACCAAGGAAATCACCACGC
This sequence comes from Bradyrhizobium archetypum, assembly GCF_013114835.1. Taxonomy (GTDB): domain Bacteria; phylum Pseudomonadota; class Alphaproteobacteria; order Rhizobiales; family Xanthobacteraceae; genus Bradyrhizobium; species Bradyrhizobium archetypum. The sequence goes on from NZ_JAAVLW010000004.1 coordinate 20,889, forward strand.
TGGGCCGGGGCGGCAGCGACACCACCGCTGTCGCCATGGCCGCGGCGCTAAAAGCCGAATGCTGTGAAATCATCAAAGAGGTCGACGGCGTTTGCACGGCCGATCCGCGCATCGTGGCGAATTCAAAACCCTTGCGTCAGCTGGATTTCGCATCGCTATCGGAAATGTGTTTTTGGGGCGCCAAGGTTTTGCACTTTCGCAGCGTGGCGCTGGCCCAAAGCCAAAATGTGCCTTTGGTTCTAAAAAAATGGGGCGACGCGGAACACAGCACCCAAGTGATGAAAGAGATGACGGGAATGGAAAACGGAAAAGTTTTGGCCGTCAACTCGATGGCGCGCATTGAGCATGTGGAGATCGATTCGGCGGATCTCAATCAAGGCTTCGAGAAATTCGCGCAACATCTCAAACAAAATGGCTTGCCTTGGCCGCAACTCCTCGCTTCGGCTTTCACCGATGGAAAGACGCGCATGATGATGACGTGCGATTCGGAGTCGCTCGACACTTTGCTACGCACGCTGGAACAGAGCAAGGACCTGCGCAAGCAACGTGAGACCTTAAGTTCGGTGAGCCTCACCTGCTTCGGCGGCGTTGCTTCGGACCTGCCGCTTAAGGCGATTCAGATTTTGAAACATCACGGAATTGTCGCCGACAAATATGTTCTGTCATCGCATTCGGTAAATCTGTTTATTCCGGTCGAGAGCCGCGAGGCCGCGGTCAAGGCTTTGCACGCGCTCATCTAGTTGGCTTGCGCACTGTGAACCAAAGCTCAGTCCGGCTGGCGGGGAAGAAACCGTTTTTCGTAGTGGCGCGCATTGACCGTGGGCAGGGTGGCCCAACCCCGTCCTCGTTATCGCGCGGTTACGGCGTCGCAATCAATCCGCTGGCGGTGGCAACGATCCAACGGCCGCCCCAGCGCACGATGGACTCCACGCGTCCGATGCCGGGAATGGTGTCGCCGCGCGCGGCCATCCTGATGCCGTCGGGGCCTTCGAGAACGGCGGTACCGTCCCTGACATCAACGACCGTCCATCCGGAAATAGTGGTCGGCCTGGTTTCCGGCGCGGCCACCAAAGGCTGCTGCCGTATCGCGAGCGCAGCAGGGGAAGGATTCACATTTGCCTGGGAGGCCGGGCCCGAAGACGGGCGGGCGCCGCCCGGCAACAGGGCGGACGGCTTGGGAATGCTGCCGACGATGGCGGGCGAGTCCAGCGCCGATGCCGTCTTTCGGGTGCCTTCGATCCTGCCGGACGGTCGTGCTTCGGCAATGCGCGGGGAGGGGGCTTCCTTCTGCGCAACCTCTTCGAGGCCGAGCGTGCCTGCGAACTGCGGCCAATTCAGACCGCCGGCCCAGCCCAGCGCAAAACTTGCCACCACTGCCACAGTCACCAGCAAGGCGGCGCGCGCCCGGTCGCCAAATGGCTCCCGCACCACCAAAATCTCGTCGCGGTCGGCTTTGAGGAAATTCCACAGGCTCGCCGGCTGCTCCGGCCCTCGGCCATCAGTCACATTCCCCGGCCAGATGCTTTCAAAGGTACTCGGCTCGCGGTCTTGCATGGCGTGACCCCGGTTCAACTGGCCGATGATGTTCCTTTAAACTGAATCGAGTCTTAACGATCGGGGGGCGTAATGTATTGGCATCGTTATTTCCCGATCACGTCGATCTGGACTTTCGTCATCGCGCCCAATGCGTTGCCTGCTACTTCCACACACTCCGGTCGGCGTCCCAGCGCTGGCCCTTGAACTCCTTCGCCAGCGCATCAAGCGAACCATTGTCATCCTTTGGTTCGCCGCCTTCCTCGTCGCCGGTGGACTCTTCGGTGAGGTGCAGTTTCGGACCCGCGCCTTCATCGGCGGTGGTGATCACCGGGCTCGAGACCCACAGCATCAGCCGGTCGGTCGCGCCCGGTTTGTCCGGCGAGACCAGCGCGGTGATCTCAACAGTTTCGGTGAGGCCGAGCGGCGGATAGATCGGGCTCGGCCGCTTGAAGCTGAGTTCCAGTTTTCCGGTATTGGCATCCCAGCTCGCCTCCGCCGGCTTGGCGGAAAGCGTTTTGGCCAGCACGCCCGAAATCGCGGCCGCGATCTTGTCCCTGTTGATCTTGTCGCCATCGCGCCATTCGGCGGCCGCAAAGCGTATGGTGCGGTCCATCTCGATGGCGCCGCTGGTCCAACCGGCGGCGACCACGCCTGGCATCGCCTTGGCTTTCGCAATCAGCGCAGCGGCCCGCTCCGGATCGCTCGTGAGGTTGATGGTCTGCTCGCCGGCGCGCAGCGCATCGCAGGTGATCGACAGGCTGGAGAGGGCAACCTCGACGGCCTCGCCCTTCAGGCTTTTGAGGAAATCGAGCGCCGTGTCGAGCTTGATCCGCACGCCGATCGCCTCCGGCGAAACCTCGGTAAAATCCTTCGGCGCCGGCGTGATGCCGTCGTCGCTGGTCTGGCTCTCCAGAAACTCCTTCTCGCTGAGATCGGAATTGTCCGTCGACGCCACTTCGGTCACGGTCTGGCCGATCGCGATCTGGCCGCGGAATTCGAAGGTGTCGCCGACAGGCTTGCGCGTGAGCTTGACGGTGACCGGCTGCTTGTCACCGAGGCTCTGCGTGGTGCCGGTCAGGCTCTGGCCGTTGACGGTGAGATTGGCGACGAAGCGATCCTTGCGGTCGGAGCCCTTCGCGGCGGGATAGCAGACGTCGAGAGTCGCCGCGGTGACAGTCTTGCCTTGCCGGGTCTCCTTCAGCACGACGTCGGCATTACCATCCATCAGGCCGTCGATTGCAGTGAAATAGCGCGTCTCAGGGCCGCCGGGCGCCGTCTTGGAGGGAAGTTTCGTCTGGGCGAAAGCGAGGTGAGGGATGGCCGTCGCCAGACCGAGCAGCAGAAGGCAGAGCGCGCGCATGCGAAATGTCCCGGAAAGATGAAATCGGTGACGTCCTATCAGCAAACTCCGGTGTCTTCAGCCAAAAAGAACGCGGTGAGGGGGCGTCATGCCGCTCACCGCTTTAACGAAAATCGGCGAGATGTCTGCCCGGCAAGAAACGTTGCTTCGAACGACATCGCATTTTTGTGCTTGTCATCCATTTGCCAGGGACGCACCGGCGGAAGGGTTCCCTCTCGCGCAAGGGAGGGAGCCCCGCCAGCTTGCTCCACCTCACATGAGAGAGATCACAGCTTCCTGAACGCCGTCACTCCCGGTCTTTGTTCGTAACCCACCGCAAAAAAGAAGGCCGCCCTGGGGCGGCCTTCGATCCGTTGGCGCGGGAAGCGGGCTGCGGGGCTCAGAACCCCATGCCGCCCATTCCACCCATGCCGCCGCCACCGCCGGGCATTGCCGGCGCCGGCTCCTTCGGCAGTTCGGCGACCATGGCTTCGGTGGTCACCAGGAGGCCGGCGACCGAGGAGGCGTCCTGCAGCGCGGTGCGCACCACCTTGGCCGGGTCGATGATGCCCTTATCGACCATGTCGACATATTCCTCGGTCTGGGCGTCGAAACCGAAGGTCTCGGACTTGTTCTCGAGGATCCTGCCGACCACGAGCGAGCCTTCGACCCCGGCGTTCTCCGAGATCTGACGAACAGGGGCTTCCAGCGCCTTCAGCACGATGTTGATACCGGCCTGGACGTCGGAATTGTCGTTGTTGATGCGGCCGACCGCCTTCTTGGCGCGGAGCAGCGCCACGCCGCCGCCCGGCACGATGCCTTCCTGCACGGCCGCGCGAGTCGCGTTGAGGGCATCCTCGACGCGGTCCTTCTTTTCCTTGACCTCGACTTCGGTCGCGCCACCGACCTTGATCACGGCGACGCCGCCGGCGAGCTTGGCCAGCCGCTCCTGCAGCTTCTCGCGGTCGTAGTCCGAGGTGGTTTCCTCGATCTGCGCCTTGATCTGCGTGACGCGGGCCTCGATGTCCTTCTTCTTGCCGGCGCCCTTGACGATCGTGGTGTTTTCCTTGTCGATCACCACCTTGCCGGCGCGGCCGAGCATCTGAAGCGTGACGCTTTCGAGCTTCATGCCGAGTTCTTCCGATATCAACTGACCGCCGGTCAGGATCGCGATGTCTTCCAGCATGGCCTTACGGCGGTCGCCGAAGCCCGGCGCCTTGACGGCGGCGACCTTCAGGCCGCCGCGCAGGCGATTGACGACCAGCGTCGCCAGCGCCTCGCCCTCGACATCCTCGGCGATGATCAGGAGCGGACGGCCGGACTGCACCACCGCTTCCAGCACCGGCAGCATCGCCTGCAGGCCGGAGAGCTTCTTCTCGTGCAAGAGCACGAAGACGTCTTCAAGCTCGGCGGTCATCTTCTCGGCATTGGTGATGAAGTAGGGCGACAGGTAGCCGCGGTCGAACTTCATGCCCTCGACGATGTCGACCTCGGTCTCGAGCGACTTGTTTTCCTCGACCGTGATCACGCCTTCATTGCCGACCTTCTGCATCGCCTGCGCGATCATCTTGCCGATGGCGGTGTCGCCATTGGCCGAGATGGTGCCGACCTGGGCGACCTCGGAGGAGGCGGCGACCGGCTTGGCGCGCTTCTCGAGATCCTTGACGACGGCCTGGACGGCGATGTCGATGCCGCGCTTGAGGTCCATCGGGTTCATGCCGGCCGCGACCGCCTTGCCGCCTTCGCGCACGATCGCCTGCGCCAGCACGGTCGCGGTCGTGGTGCCGTCGCCAGCGGTGTCGTTGGTCTTGGAGGCGACCTCGCGCAGCATCTGCGCGCCCATGTTCTCGAACTTGTCCTCGAGCTCGATCTCCTTGGCGACGGTGACGCCGTCCTTGGTGATGCGGGGCGCGCCGAAGCTCTTCTCGATCACGACGTTGCGGCCCTTCGGACCGAGCGTCACCTTCACCGCGTTGGCGAGAACGTCGACGCCGCGCAGCATGCGGTCGCGGGCATCGCCGGAAAATTTAACGTCTTTGGCAGCCATTGAATTTGCTCCTGGAAATTGGGGTAATCAGCCGCTGTTCTTTCCTCGCCGTCATTGCCGGGCTTGACCCGGCAATCCATCGCCTTCGCGTGACTCTTCCGAAGAGGATGGATGCCCGGGTCAAGCCCGGGCATGACGAAGGAAAGCGCGGCAGCGCTTCGGCCCTTAAAGCTTACGTCAGCACGCCCATGATGTCGGACTCCTTCATGATCAGGAGTTCCTCGCCCTCGAGCTTGACCTCGGTGCCCGACCATTTGCCGAACAGCACGCGGTCGCCGACCTTGACGTCGATCGGAATCAGCTTGCCGGCCTCGTCGCGGCCGCCCGGGCCCACGGCGGTGACTTCGCCCTGCGACGGCTTTTCCTTGGCGCTGTCGGGAATGATGATGCCGCCCTTGGTCTTCTCTTCGGCATCGATGCGCTTGACCACGACGCGATCGTGCAGCGGACGGAATTTGGTTTTAGCCATGACGTCTCCTCTTGAAGTTCCTCTGAAGGGCTCGGTTTCAGGTCTGTGCCATCGAAAATGGCTGCGAATGCCGGGTATTCGACGCCTCCCCGGGCGGGACAGGACAACCCTTAGCAATCGTTGTATTTGAGTGCTAAACTTGGAGCCGGGGAATATGGCTTGGCGCCGATCCTGTCAAGCAAACAAGGGGGTTAAGGCCTTGGTGAGGCCAATATAAGATGCTCCCACGGAAACCAAATCGGCGCAGCGGCGTAATTTCAACCGACGTCATTGCTCCGGCAGGCTTTTTGCGGTTGGCTCTTGACGGAATCGACTGCTTGACGGATTGGCTGCTTGACGGGAGCGGCCTTCAGGATTTGCTCGGGGGAATGCGATGATCAGCTCACGTAACGCACGTACGGTTGCCAACCTGGCGATCGCGTCGGCGCTCGCGATTCTGCTGGGGGCGTGCGGCAGCATGAGCCTGCCATCGCTATCGTCCAGTTCGGCGCCCGAGCCCGAGCCCGGGGTTGCGCCGGAAATGCCCGCGACCATCCGCGCCGACGAGATCGTCGGCCGCTGGGGCCTTGCTTCGTTCCAGAATCCGAATGACCGCGCCCGCACCGAAGCCGCGGCGCGAGGGCAGTGCAAGCAGCCCTATGTGATCGGCGCCGGCGCCAGCGGCGGCGTCGTCATGCACCTGGCCGACCAGGCCACGCCACAGGAATTGCGCCTCAAGGGCAGCCCGAGCGGCAAGAACTATATCGGTCCGCCCGGTCCGGCCGGCGGCGAACAGGACCGCGAGATCGTCTCCTTCGACGGCCGCGTGCTGGTGACCCGCTTCATCGAAAAGGATGCCGCGGTCCGTTACGGCAACATGGTGTATGTGCGCTGCGCGCCGCGGGCGTGAGGCAACGGATTAGGCGGCGTCATTCCGGGATGGTGCGTTAGCACCAGACCCGGAATCTCGAGATTCCGGGTTCGATGCTTCGCATCGCCCCGGAATGACATCGTAACAAACAACAAAAAAACGCCGGCATGCTGCCGGCGTTTTGATTAGCGCGCGTTAACCAGCCCGATCAATCGAACAGCGCGTCGATATCGTCCTGCGAGGCATGGCCGACGTCGCCGTCGAGCTTCGGGCCGTTGAGCAGCTTGGCGTCGCCTTCGCGGGTGTCGACGATCGGCGCGGCGTGCGCCTTGATGGCGTCGACGCCGCCCCAGATGTCCATCATCGTGTAGATGTGCTGCTCGATGAACTTCATCGTGGTCATCACCTTGCTGATGCGCTGGCCGGTGAGGTCCTGGAAGTTGCAGGCTTCGAAAATCGAGACGACGCGCTCCTGGATTTCCTCGCTGAGCAGCTTCTGCTGATCGGGCGAGATGTTCTTCGACAGCGCGGTTGCCGCCTGGTCGATCGCTTCGGTGGCTTCCAGAATCTGCTGGGTGGCCTGTTCGGTGCCGCCGACGACGGCGCCGAGTTCGCCGTTGACCTTGGCCATTTCCTGGCCGTCAAAGCTCTTGCCGTGCAGGGTGGCGATCTCGCGCTTGGTGCGGTTGATGGCGTCGTGAATGAGGTCGAGCTCGACCTTCAGCTTCTCGCACTGCTCGATCTGGGCGCGATAGGTTTCGAGGAGCGCGTGGGATTCGGCAATCTCGCGCGCAACATCCGCGACCTCGGTCCCGGCGGCGCGGACGTGGCCGAAGCTTGCCATCTGTGCGCGGATCGCGCGCAGCTCAGCCATGATCTCACGGTGCATCGGCCCGATCTCGCCGCCTTCGACGGCAGGCATGACGATTGGCGTGTCGCCCAGAATGGCTTGTTCGATACGAAAACGTTTGCGATTGACCGACATGAGTTTTTCCCACCCCTTCATTGCCGAGGTGTTCTAAACCATGGCGATTTAACGTCAGGTTCACGGCGCAATATCGCGTGCCGGCGATTTGTCCCCGGCCGCACACCGGCGGTTAACCATGCGGATGCCGCGTTCACGCAAAATAAACGCTATCGGGCAAATCCACACGCGATTGCCGACGTGGTGAATCGAAATGCCGGATCTGTTTACCAAACCGATTAGGTTTTGATTTGTATTGATCGCGTGCAGCGGCGCATCGGCCGCGAGCCCCAGCGAACCCGCAGTGACGAACAGTACAGAGTACGTCGATGTCCGGAAAAATCACTTTAGCGCTCCTCGCGAGCGTGTTTTGCCTTTGCTTTACCGGTGAGGCTTCAGCGATCGACGCCTCATCATCAACCGAACCTAACGTGATCTATGCGCACCGGCCCGCGCCGCCGGTGCGCATAGCGTCTAGCGAACGATCCAACATGGGTGGCGGCTTCATCGAATTCCTGTTCGGCGATCTGCCGCAGGGCGGACGCTATCGGCAGCCCGTCTACCAGCAGCAGCCGGATTACGGCTACGGCGGCCGGCGCACATTGCTGCCGCCGATGGATCCGCAGCACTCGATGCGGCGCGAGGAGGAAGTGGTTGACCCGGCGCAGTACCGGCTCGATCCGAAATTTGAAAAGCAGGTCGTCGAATATCACGGCAAGGAAAATCCCGGCACCATCGTGATCGACACGCCGAACAAGTTCTTGTTTCTGGTGCAGGGCGACGGCAAGGCGCTGCGCTATGGCGTCGGCGTCGGTCGCCCCGGCTTCACCTGGTCGGGCGTCAAGACGATCTCGGCGAAGAAGGAATGGCCGGCCTGGACGCCGCCACCGGAAATGCTGGCGCGCCGTCCCGACCTGCCGCGCTACATGGAGGGCGGTCCGGATAACCCGCTCGGCGCACGCGCGATGTATCTCGGTTCCTCGCTCTACCGCATCCACGGCTCCAACGAGCCCTGGACGATCGGCACCAATGTCTCGTCCGGTTGCATCCGGATGCGCAACGAGGACGTGATCGATCTCTACGGCCGCGTCGGCGTGGGAGCGAAGGTGGTGGTGATCTGAGTTTCGTGTCGCTAAGAATCAAAACGGCCGCCGGTCGGGCGGCCGTTTCCGTTTTCATCCCCGGCGCGTGTCACGCGTAATCGCTGTCGCTGCCGCCGTCGTCACCGTCAAAATCGTCGGAATCATGATCCATGTCGTCGCCTTCCTCGTGCGACGCCTGATCAAAGAATCCCTGCCGCGAACCATAATCTTCGTTGCTGTCGGCACGCCGGCTCGACGAGCCGATGTCGTTGATGCCGGCGTCGCGCGCCAGGTCGCCGCCGGACTGATCGCCCCACGGCCTGCGGTCTTCGACGCCGCCGCTGTGGCCCGCGGTATCGCCGAACGCCTGGTGGTTGCCGCCACCCATCATCGAGCGGATGCTGCTCGCCAGCAGCGAGCCGCCGACCACGCCGGCCGCAGCCGCCGCCGCCGTTCCGAGGAACGAGCCGCCACCGCCGAACGCGGACGGCTGCTGCTGTGCGCCGCCATAGGGCTGGCCGTAAGCCGGCTGATTGTAGGGTGCGCCCCCTTGCGTCTGCTGCAGCACCTGGCCGCTATTCCATGTCGGCCGGTTGCCCATCTCGGGCGCGCGGACGTTCGGCACCGAGCCATGCGACGCACTTTGCGGCTGGCTCTGTCCGAAGATCGCGTCGCGCATCGAATCGAGGAAGCCGCCGGATTGGTTTTGCTGACCGGCCGCCGCCGCTTCCAATTCCTGAATGCGCATGTCGGCGCGCTTCAGCGCTTCGTCCTGCACCAGCGTGGTTTGCACCAGTGCATAGACCGCGTTGGGCGCGTTGCGCAGGCCCTGCATGATCGCCGACATCGCTTCCGGATCACGCTTGGCGCTTTCCAGCTTGGCGAGCCGGTCGAAAAGATCGTCAATCAGTTGGCGTTCTTGCGGTGTCATGGCCCTCTCCATCGCGTCGCGTGGCAATCGACGCGCGGGAAGATGTAAGATGGGCTTTGTGTCGCAAGTAGTGGGCGGCCGAATTAAATTTTGGTATGCGACAAAACGCCGGGCGGATTTTGTCGAAGCGTCTCAGCTCAATGTAACTTTATTCGCCGCCAGCAATGCCGGGAATTGATCGCTGGCGAGATAGCCGTGTTCCGCCTCGCGCTGGGTGGTCAGGGGATCGAGGCTCGCGAGCGTTTCGTCGACAAAACCGGGATGGCACATCACGAGCCCGCCATCGGGCAATCCTTCCAGGAACTGATCCATCAGCACGCCAAAATCGGACTGCTTCGAAAAATCATAGGCGCCGGCGAAGGCGGGGTTGAACGCGATGTCAGCACGGGCGGCACGCTTGCGGAATTGCGCGCTGAGAATGTCGAGCACGAGCGCCTTGGGCGTGCCGAGCAGCTTGGCCAATGGTTTGCGGCGTCCACCCTGCCGGACCCAGGCGCCGGGGACGGCCTGTTTCACCGCGCGCAAAAAGCCGTCGCGCACCTGCGGGAACAGTTGCACGTGTTGATGGCCGTCGACGAAGTCGGGCGCGCGGCCGAACAATTCCCTGAAGGCCGCAAGCTGCGCTGCGACTTCATCCTCGATCAGGCCTGGATCGAGCCGGCGCAGCAGGCCCGCGCGCAGCATTTTCGGAAACGGCAGGAACAGGCCGCCATCGAGCGGGCGGAAATGCATTGTCAGCGGACGGAACGGCGCCGAGAGCGTCACGTGCAGCCCGATCGCGCAACGCGGGCTCGCCGCCGCGACATCCTGCAAGGCTGCGACCTCAGCGCGACCGATCGCAGGTCCCACCACCATCGCAGAGGTGGCATTGAGACGCCGGCGCGAGATCAGATCGCGGATCGCGCGGTTGACGCCCTCGCTAAGCCCGTAATCGTCGGCGCACAGCCAGATCCGGCGCAGCGCGGCGTCGTTCATTCGGCGGCGGTCCGCTCGGCGTTCACCGCCGTCTCGCCATCGGAACGCTTTTCGGTGTGCTCGGCGACGAAGTAGATCGGACGCGCCTTCAGCTCGGAGAGGATCTTGCCGATATATTCGCCGACGATGCCGATCATGATGAGCTGCACGCCGCCGATCGTCATCAGGCCGATCATCAGCGAGGGATAGCCGGGTACCTGCTTGCCGGTGGTCCAGACCTCCCAGAGAATGGTCAGCCCGAATATGAAGGCGCTGATCGCGAGCAGCACGCCGAGCAGGCTGGCAAAGCGCAGCGGCGCCACTGAGAACGACGTCAGCCCCTCGATCGACAGGCCGATCAGCCGGCCCGGGCTGAACGTGGTGACGCCGTGCGCGCGCGGCGCCGGCTCATAATCGACGCGGATCTGGCGGAAGCCGATCCAGTTCGACAGGCCCTTGAAGAAGCGGTTGCGCTCAGGCAACTGGCGCAGCGCAGCCGCCGCGCGTGGCGACAGCAGGCGGAAATCGCCGGCATCCTCGGGAATCTTCTGCCGCGCGCCCCAGTTGATCAGCGCGTAGAAGCCGTGCACCGCCTGACGGCGCAGGAACGATTCATTGTCGCGATGTGCCTTCGCGGTATAGACGACGTCGTAGCCGTCATCGATCCAGTGCGCGACGAGCTTCTCGACCATATCAGGCGGATGCTGGCCGTCGCCGTCCATGAACAGCACCGCGCCGCGGCGGGCATGGTCGAGCCCCGCCATCAGCGCCGCCTCCTTGCCGAAATTGCGCGACAGCGACACTACCTGGACGTCGAGGCTATCGGCTTTAAGCGAGCGCGCGATCGACAGCGTATTGTCGGCGCTGCCGTCGTCGATATAGACGACTTCGCAGGTAAGGCCGTAACGCGCCTGCAGCGTGCCGGCGAGGCCGATTAGCCGCTCGTGCAGCAAAGCGAGCCCCGCTGCCTCGTTGTATAGCGGGACGACAATCGACAGGCCCTGCGCCGCGGCGCCGGCCGCGGTCGTCGAAAGGCGAGAAACGTCAGAGCCGAGCGTCATCAATCGGGTCCCAGGATCATCCAACCATATATGTTACCTGCGCGAGGCTGTCGCAACGATGAACGAAACGGCAGCCCTATTGCCGCAAGAAGGCTTCGAGCTTGGCAAATAGCGGATTTTCGCGGTCGAGCACATAATCGAGCGAGGCGATCGAAACCGTGTCGGCGCCGTGCTCGCGCAGGAAGCTGCCGAGTGCATAGAGGTGCACCGGCGGGCAGTGCAGCGTCAGCATGCCGGAGGAGGTCGGCCCGCCGAACGGCGCCACGACGCCGAAACGGTTGTGCGCCTCGTTAAGCAGCGCCTCATTGCAGCCGGCGAAGCGCGTTCGCACCTCGCGGTACTTGCTGGCCCGCGCTCGAGCTGCGATGTGATCGAGGATGACGCGGGCGGTCTCGCGGGCAGCAGGCGACCAGTCGGCATCGCGGGACGCCACGAGGTTGGCCTGGCTGCGCAGGATCACGCCGTCGTCGAGCACCTTCAGCCCATTGGCGGCCAACGTGGCGCCGGTTGTGGTGATATCGACAATCATCTCGGCGGTGCCTACCGCGGGCGCGCCTTCGGTGGCACCGGCGCTCTCGACAATGCGGTAGTCGACCACGCCGTGGGCGGCGAAGAAGCTGCGCGTCAGGTTGATGTATTTGGTCGCGACCCGCATCCGCCGGTTATGCTGGGCACGGAAGCCGGTGGTGACGTCGTCGAGGTCGGCCATGGTGCGGACGTCGATCCAGGCCTGCGGCACTGCGGCGACGACATTGGCGTTGCCGAAGCCGAGGCCGTCGATCAACAGCACGCGCTTGTCTGCATCGGGGATGCTTTCGCGCAAGAGATCTTCGCCGGTAACGCCGAGATGCACCATGCCGCGCGCGAGCTGTGAGGCAATCTCGCTCGCGGAGAGATAGGCGATCTCGACATTGTCGAGGCCTGCGATGGTGCCGCGATAGTCGCGCGCGCCGCGCGGCTTTGCCAGCGAGAGGCCAGCGCTCGTGAAGAAAGCTTCGGCGTTTTCCTGCAGGCGGCCCTTGGAGGGAACGGCGAGAACGAAGGGGGCAGTCATGCGGCGCTCCCTTGCGCGCTGGACAGGCCGAGCTGCGTCAGCGCCTCGATCCAGACCGAGAAGCCGACCGCCGGGATCGGCGTCGCTGAGCCGAGCTGCGTCATCAGCCCGTCATAGCGCCCGCCCCCCACCAGCGGCTCGACGCCGTTGCTCTTGGCGTGCAGTTCGAATTCGAAGCCTGTGTAGTAATCGAGCCCGCGGCCGAACGAGGTGGAGAACCGCGTCAGCTTGGTGTCGATGCCGCGCGCGACCATAAAGCCGATACGGCTCTCGAGCTGGTCGATCGCGGCTGCAAGATCGAGCCTGGCATCGGATGCAAGCGCGCGCAGTTGCGTCACCGATTCGTCGGGATCGCCCGCAATCGCGAGGAAGCGCTTGATGATCGCAACGGCATCGCGTGGCAGCGCGCCGCCCTTCAAGGTCGATTGTTCGAGAAAGCGGTCGGCGATTTCGTCGACGGTGCGGCCCCCGACATTGGTGGTGCCGGCAATCGACATCAGGTCGGTGACCAGCGCGAGTGCCGCCTTGCGGTCGGAGCCGGCGAGGGCGGCCAGCACCCCCTCATATTCGTTATGGCCGGGTGCGGTCGCAAGCGTCAGCCGCTCGATGTCCTCGGTCAGGCTGACCTTGCGGTTGAAGTCCTTGATCAGCCGCCGCCGCCACACCGGATAGAGGTCGAGCGCGTCGATCAGCGCATTGAACAGCGCGACGTCGCCGGTGCGGATTTCGACGTCCTTCAGTCCGAAGGCTGCGGTCGCTTCCAGCGCCAGCGCCAGCATTTCGGCATCCGCCGCGGCGCGGTCCTGCCGGCCGAAGGATTCAATGCCGGCCTGCAGGAACTCGCTGGGCCGGCCGCCGCGATAGCGGAACACCGGCCCGAGATAGCAAAAGCCCGCCGGCTTCCCGGCACGTTCCGAGGCAAGATAGTCCCGCGCCACCGGAATGGTGAGGTCGGGGCGCAGGCACAGTTCCTCGCCGGACGCGTCGGTGGTCAGGTAAAGGCTTTTGCGGATATCCTCGCCGGAGAGGTCGAGAAACGGCTCGGCCTGCTGCAGGATGGCCGGATGGGCCTGGACGTAGCCGCCTTGTGCAAACGACAATAGCAGCGCGTCCGCCCAGGCGGCGGACCCGGCAGCACCTTTAGCGGCGGCGGTCGCGGTCATTTCACGTCCAAATACCCGGAAAAACCGGGTTCCAGGGTTGTTTAGGGCTCCCTGGGGGTCCGGGGGCTCTTTGGCGCAGGCCTTAGCATGGCTGGACCGGCGTTTCGACAGGGATTGGCCAACTGAATTAATGGGCAGTGGCCATCAGCGGCGGTTCGGCAAGGGACTGACTGAGGTGAGCACGCTGCTCGGGCTCCCTCCCCCGCAAGGGGGGAACCCGTCAGCCGCTGCATCCCCGACTAGCTCTGCCAATCGCCGAGCGCCGCCTGCACCAGCGCCAACGCGGCTACCGCTGCGGTATCGGCCCGTAGAATCCGCGGTCCCAATGACAGCCTGAGGATGCTCGGCTGGCGCAGGAGAAGCTCTCGCTCTTCTCCGGCAAAACCGCCCTCGGGGCCGATCAACACGTCGATCCCGGAGCTTGCGGCCTGCGCCGCCTGCAGCGCTTGCACTGGGCCGGTGACGTCGCTCGCCTCGTCGCAGAACACGAGCAGGCGTCCGGCCTCGCGCTTGTCGAGATAGCGGGCGAGCGCGATAGGCTCGGCCACCGCGGCAAGGCTCAGGATGCCGCATTGCTCGGCGGCCTCGATGACATTGGCGCGCATCCGCTCGCTGTTGATCCGGGAGACCTGGGTATGCCGCGTCAGCACCGGCTGCAGAACCGAGGCCCCCATCTCGACCGCCTTTTGCACCATGTAGTCGAGCCGCGCATGTTTCAGCGGCGCAAAGACGTAGGCGATGTCGGGCAGGCGATCCTGCGGCCGGGTCTGCGCGACGATCGCAAGGCCATCGGGCCGCTTGCGGCCCTCGATCGCGGCCCGCCATTCGCCGTCGCGACCGTTGAACACCAGGATGTTCTCGCCCGCCGAGAGCCGCAGCACGTTGCCCAGATAATTGCTCTGGTTGCGCTCCAGGGCGATTCTCTCGCCTTCCCGCAAGGGGGCATCGACGAACAGGCGAGTGGCGCGAAAATCGAGCTCGGGCATCTCTTAGGTTCCGTTTCCGCGCCGCTTTTAACCTAAAGCGCTAGAATCCGGAGGTCATTTTTGGCTTTTGGGCGGCGTCGCGCCGCGCTGCTGCCCCAATCAACGGGTTGTTAAGGATCGGCAGGAATCGTAAAAAAGACCATCGCAAATCCGCTTCGTTTTCGAAGACGTTGGGGTTGCCTGACCTCGCCGGAGATACGCCCTTGATGATTCGCCGCCTGATTGTGCAGCTGACTGCTGCCGCCGTGACGTTCCACGCGGGCCACGTCTTTGCGCAAGGTGCGTTTCCCGCGCCATTGCCGAACCAGAGCGCGGCCGCGGGCGGTGCTTCGCCGTTTCCACCGGTCAACGGCGCTGCGCCATCGGCATCGATCGGCGCTCCGGCGCCGTTCCCGACGGAGGGTGCTGCCCCGGTCTCCAAGGGATTCAGCGGGCCTCCGCCACAGGCTGCCGGCGGTCCGGCGGACGCCTGCATGAAGGGCTTCGTTCCCCTGCGCGAGGAAGCCGAGCGGCGCGGCAAGCTGATCAAGGCCGCGAGCGACCGCAAGGCGCCGCCGGATGAGGCTTGCAAGCTGATCGGCAATTTCGGCCAGGCCGAATTGAAGATGATCAAATATGTCGAGACCAACTCGGCCAGGTGTGGAATTCCGCCGCAGATCGCCGAGCAGCTCAAGAACGGTCACAAGAACACCGAGAAGATGCAGAAGCAGGTCTGCGCCGTCGCACAGCAGGCGGCTGCCAGGCCGGCCGGTCCCAGTCTCAGTGAAGTGCTCGGCTCGTCCGCGGCGCTCCCCGAGGCGCAGCCGGTCAAGAAAGGCGGCAGCACCTTCGATACGCTGAACGGCAACGTTCTCGCGCGATGACCCCGCTCCGATGAGCGACGCAACCGCCCGCGTTGCCGACTCGACCGGCAACTGGGTCGACACGCGCGCGCCGGCCTGGTCGCGGCCTTATTTGCGGCTTTCCCGTTATGACCGTCCGATCGGCTCCTGGCTGCTCTTGATGCCGTGCTGGTGGTCGGCGGCGCTGGCTGCCGGAATCGCGCGCGACGTTTCGCAATTGCCGCTCGTGATCGTGCTGTTCTTGATCGGCGCCTTCGTCATGCGCGGGGCAGGGTGCGCCTGGAACGACATCACCGATCGCGACCTCGACGCCAGCGTCGAGCGCACGCGGTCGCGGCCGTTGCCCGCCGGGCAGATCAGCGTGACCCAGGCGTTTGCCTTCCTAGTCCTGCAGGCGCTGATCGGGCTTCTTGTGCTGTTGCAGTTCAACCGCTTCGCGATTCTGACCGGCATCGCCTCGCTCGTGATCGTCGCGATCTATCCCTTCATGAAACGGATCACCTGGTGGCCCCAGGTCGTGCTCGGCCTGGCGTTCTCCTGGGGAGCGCTGATGGGATTTGCCGTCACGCTCGGCCGGATCGATCTCACCGCGCTTGCGCTCTATGCCGGCTCGATCGCCTGGGTGATCGGCTATGACACGATCTACGCGCATCAGGACGCCGAGGACGACGCGCTGATCGGCATCAAGTCCACGGCGCGCCTGTTCGGCGCGCGCACCCATCTGGCGCTCGCGGTATTATATTCGCTCGCCGTGATCCTGATCGGCACAGCCCTGACGCTGGGCGGCGCCCGCTGGCCGGCATGGATCGGGCTGGTCGCGTTTGCTGCGCATCTCGCCTGGCAGATCAAACGGCTCGACATCAGTGATCCCGCGCTGTGCTTGCGCCTCTTCAAATCCAACCGCGATGCGGGGCTGTTGCTGTGTGCGGGACTGTTGGTTGATGCGGTGATGCGCGCGCAGATCTCGTAGGTGGGCAAAAGGAGCGGCAGCGACGTGCCTACCATTATCACCGACCTCGCTGCTTGATGGTGGGCACGCTGTCGCTCTGCCCATCCTGCGGCGTCCGTGATGTGACTGCCCGACGGGCAAATCGCTTCTGATTTTCAGAAATCGTGTCAAGCCCGCAAATCAAAAATATTCCGCTTTCGTTCTCACCCAAATCAGTCGCATAACTTCGCCCGTCTCACGGCGGAAGAGGGGCGCTCGCGAACGTCACGAACGCGCGGTGGGATGCGATGGACGCGGATGGCGCGAGAGACGTTGCGCGCGGTAAGCGTACGGCGAAGTCGTGTGGTTCGGACGCCGCGGTGCTGGCGTTAAGTCCTTTGAGAAGCGAAAGCTGCTCAGGGGCGACGGAGGCAAAAGAGCCGTTCTCCGGGGAGAGCACGAAGTAAGCCGTAAAGCCATTGCGCAGGGAAGGCCGGGATGCTCCCGCTGTACCTGTATGCTCGTGTGCATTTTCTTTTTGCGCAAGCAGCACACGAGACCGCGGGTGCGGCGCGCACCCGGTCTTCCCTGCGCCCTCTGAATTGGAGAGGGCGGGCAAAGAAGACGCAAAGCTCGGGCAGTTCATGTCGCGAGATCGCCGCCGCATATTCAGTCGTCATCCCCGCGAAGGCGGGGGATCCAGTATTCCAGAAGCGCAGTGATCGAACCGAGAAGCCGCGGCGTACTGGATCCCCGCCTTCACGGGGATGACAGCGGTGTGTGCGGTGCTAACGCAGCGTCATTGCGAGCGAAGCGAAGCAATCCATGCGGC
Organism: Bradyrhizobium archetypum; assembly: GCF_013114835.1. GTDB lineage: Bacteria > Pseudomonadota > Alphaproteobacteria > Rhizobiales > Xanthobacteraceae > Bradyrhizobium > Bradyrhizobium archetypum. The sequence continues at coordinate 37,927 of NZ_JAAVLW010000004.1, forward strand.
GGCTGATGCGTCCAAACTCAATCCCGCGCGATGATCTCGCGCTCGTCGTGATGAACGGTCTCGCTGTTGCCGAGATTGCCGAGCCGGCGCCGCACCAAAAATTTCGGGCGCCGGGCGCGGATCGCGTTGTGGCGGCGGCGGCGCGCGGCCGGTTCGCGATCGTCACCTTCCGCCAGCAGCGGCAGCGCGAAGATGTCGCTCCACATCTGCCAGGCGGAGGCGATCTCCTCGTGGTCGGAGCTCACGCACAAGGGAATGTTCAAGGATGGGTCGCGATGCGCCAGCACCAGCATCTGTGCGTCGTGGTCGAGACCACGCAGCGCAACGCCAAGAAAGTCGCTGACGCGAACGTTGATCGCCATCCGCATGCCCTTGACGGCACGGTGCAGCACGACGCGTTCGCGATGAAGTTCGATCCTGCGCACGCCGCCGTCTGCGCGGGTGTCATGCGCATGGAAGCTGAGCGGCAGAGAAAGAGGGTCGAGCCGCAGTGCACGGCTCGACCCGGCGGGATTGATCCCGCTTGTTGATGTTTGACGCCTCACGGCTCTCATCTCCCCGCCGGGATTATGTTCCCGGTCGATGCGCGAGACCTTAGCGGAAGCCTTTCCGTTTCGCCTTAAAAAGCCTGGTTAAGGAGTGGTCACCCGCCCTGGATCTCCTCGCATGATTGACAAGACCTTGGCGCGCATGATTGACGAGACCTTGCGCCAACACCGAAAATGTTTGGTATTTGGCGGCGCAAAATGCTTGAAATCCCCGTGATTCCGGCACATCTGAAGACCTTGGCGATTTGCGCCCTCGGCCCCCCCTTCAATGTCAGGGATTTTGTTTGTGAACTCTTCACCATCCAGCGCGTCGCCGCTTTCAAAAGCTTCCGAGGCTTCCGACCTGTTCGATCAATCGGCGCTCTCGACACTGGCGCAGCGGCTGGTCGAGGCCGCCAGGCGCGCCGGCGCGGACGCGGCGGACGCGGTGGCGGTGCGCGGGGTGTCGCAAGGGGTCGAGGTCCGCGATGGCCGGGTCGAGGAATCCGAGCGGTCCGAAGGTGACGACGTCGGATTGCGCGTGCTGGTTGGCCAGCGCCAGGCGGTGGTATCGACCAACGATATATCCGGCGACGGCGTCGCCAAGCTCGCCGAGCGGGCGGTCGCGATGGCGCGCGTCGCACCTGACGATAAATATGTCGGTCTCGCCGATCCCGCGCTGCTGGCGCGCGAGTTCGCCGATCTCGATCTGCTCGACCGCAATATTCCGACGACGAGCGAACTGGAGCGCCGCGCCTGCGAGGCGGAGGCCGCGGCCCTTGCGGTCAAGGGCGTAACCAAATCGGGCGGCGCGTCTGCTTCGAGCGGCATCGGCGGCATGGTGCTGGTGACCTCGACCGGCTTCCACGGCTCCTACCTTCGCTCCAGCCACGGCATCTCAATGACCGCGATCTCGGGCGAAGGCACCGGCATGGAGCGCGATTACGATTTCACCTCGGCGCCGCACGCGTCCGACCTCGATTCGCCCGAAAGCGTCGGCCGCAGGGCAGGCGAGCGCACCGTCGCCCGCGCCAATCCGCGCAAGGTCGAGACCTGCAAGGTGCCGGTCGTGTACGATCCGCGGGTATCGGGATCCCTGATCGGCCATCTCGTCGGCGCAATCAACGGCGCCTCAATCGCGCGCAAGACCAGCTTCCTGAAAGACCGGATGGGCGAGCAATTGTTCGCCAAGAACATCCGCATCATCGACGATCCGCTTAGGGTTCGCGGCCTGCGCTCGCAAACCTTCGACGCCGAGGGCGTCAAGGTGAAGAAGCTCGCGCTCATCGACGAGGGCGTGCTGACCACGTGGCTGCTCGATTGCGCCACCGCGCGCGAACTTGGACTGGTCACGACCGGGCATGCCCATCGCGGCGTATCGTCCTCGCCCTCACCGGGATCGTATAATTTGCATCTCGAACCGGGCGAGTTGACGCCGAAGGAACTGATCTCCGACATCAAGCAGGGGTTTTACGTCACCGACCTGATCGGCTCCGGGGTCAACGGCGTGACCGGCGATTACAGCCGCGGCGCCTCGGGCTTCTGGATCGAGAACGGCGAGATCACTTATCCCGTCAGCGAGGTGACGATCGCGGGCCATCTGCTGCCGATGTTCAAATCGCTGGTTCCCGCCAACGATCTGGAATTTCGTTACGGCATCAACGCGCCGACCGTGCGCATCGAGGGGCTGACGCTTGGCGGACGTTGATACCGCCGAGCGGGTCTGGGCGCGCGATGCCGCGCTGCTCAAGGGCACCGTGCGCGAAGCCGGCGCGCTGGCGCTGTCGCTGTTTCGCACCGAGTTGAAGAACTGGACCAAGGGCGCTTCGTCGCCGGTCTCCGAGGCTGATATCGCCGTCAACGATCTCATCGAGCAGCGGCTGCGCGCGGCAACGCCGGATTATGGCTGGCTGTCCGAGGAAAGCGTCGACGACGATACGCGACTTGGCAAGGAACTGGTCTGGATCGTCGATCCGATCGACGGCACCCGCGCCTATCTTGGACACCGCGAAGACTGGTGCGTGAGCGTGGCGCTGATCGTGGGATCAGTGCCGGTGCTGGCGGCGGTGTTCGCGCCGGCCAGCGACGAATTCTTCTTCGCGATGCGCGGCAAGGGCACCACGCTCAACGACAGGCCGGTGCGCGCAACCGCAGGAACGGATCTCGATTTTTCCCGCATGGCTGGCCCGAAGCCGCTGGTGCAGCGGCTGAGTTCGTCGCCGAACGAGATCAGGCTGCATCCGCGAATCGGATCGCTGGCGCTGCGGCTGTGCCGAGTCGCCGACGGCAGTCTCGATGCCGCTTTTGCAGGCGGCCAGAGTCGGGACTGGGACCTTGCCGCAGCGAATTTGATCGTGCAGGAAGCGAATGGTAGAATGACCGCGCTCTCGGGGGATGCGATTGAGTACAATCGCCGGGAGGTGGTGCACGGGATGCTGGTGGCGGCAGGACACGATCGGCATGCGCGCATTGTCGAGCATTTCCGGGATCGTCGGTTGCCCTGAATCGGTCGAAATCCGTGCCACAAATCATCCCATTCATACCGCGATTCACGATATCGCTCATGCTTGCCGGGCATCTCGTTAGGAAAGACCATCATGCCAGATAATGCCCCGCAGCAACTGCTGCATCTCGTCATCGGCGGCGAGTTGACGGATCTCGAACACGTAACGTTCAAGGATCTCGACCAGGTCGACATCGTCGGCGTGTATCCCAATTACGCGTCCGCTTATGCGGCCTGGAAGGCGAAGGCGCAGCAGACCGTGGACAACGCCCACATGCGCTACTTCGTGGTTCACCTCCACCGGCTGCTGGATCCAGGTCAAGACACGAAGTCCTCCAGTTGAAACGCCTCCTTCGCGATTTGCTGCGCAGCACCTTCGTTCAGCGCGCGCTGGGTGTGCTTGCGGCCGAATATCTGCGGCTGGTCTGGCTGACCAACCGCTTTAGCTATGAGCCGGCCGACGTCTATCAGCGGGTCGAGCCGGAGATGCCGGCGATTTTCGCGTTCTGGCACGGCCAGCACTTCATGACGCCGTTCATCAAGACCAAGGAGAGCTACCGCGCCAAGGTCCTGATCTCGCGGCACCGCGACGGCGAATTCAATGCGATTGCTGCCGAACGGCTCGGCATCGGAACCATCAGGGGATCGGGCGACCATGGTGGCGCGTTTCACCGCAAGGGCGGCGTCGGCGCCTTCAGGGAGATGGTGCAGGCGCTGGAAGGTGGCTGGAACGTTGCAACCACCGCCGACGTACCCAAGCGCGCCCGCATTGCGGGCCTTGGCGTCATCATGCTGGCGCGGGAGTCCGGCCGGCCGATCATGCCCTTTGCGATGGTGACCAGCCGCTTTATCCGGTTGAAGAACTGGGACTCCACCACCATCAATTTGCCATTCGGCCGCGGTGCGTTGGTCGGCATCGAGGCGGTTCATGTGCCGCCGGACGCCGATGCCGAGACTATGGAAAAGCTGCGTCTTCAGGTAGAAGCTTATCTGAACGAAGCGACTCGTCGCGCCTATAAGGCCGTCGGGCGTCCGGAGGCCGCTCTTGGCTAACTCGCTGCCGATGACGCTGCGCGTCTACCGGAAACTGTCGTCCGCGATGGTGCCGCTATCGCCTGCGCTGATCAGTCGGCGGTTGAGGCTCGGCAAGGAGGACCCGGCGCGGGTCGGCGAGCGCCGCGGCATGAGCGCCGATGTTCGTCCCGCAGGTCCCCTGGTGTGGATTCATGGCGCCAGCGTCGGCGAGGTATTGGCGGCGGCGGCGCTGATCGAGCGGCTGCGGGCCTTGAACCTGCGCATCCTCCTGACTTCGGGCACGGTGACCTCGGCCGCGATCGTCGCCAAGCGGTTTCCCCGCGATGTCATCCATCAATACGTGCCCTACGACTCGCCACGCTACGTAGCCCGATTCCTCGATCACTGGCGTCCGTCGCTTGCGATGTTCATCGAATCCGACCTGTGGCCGAACCTGATTCTGTCGAGCGCCGCGCGGCGGCTGCCGATGGTGCTGATCAACGGGCGGATGTCGCAACGCTCGTTTCCGCGCTGGCGCCGGGTCGCCGGCACCATTTCGGCGCTGCTGGACAAGTTCGACGTCTGCCTGGCGCAGTCGCAGACCGATGCGGATCGTTTTGCCGCGCTGGGGAGCCGCAACGTCATTGTCACGGGAAACCTCAAGCTCGATGTGCCCGCTCCGCCGGCCGATGCGAACAAGCTGGATATGTTGATGTCGATGACGCGCGGCCGCCCGGTGGTGGTTGCGGCCTCCACGCATCCCGGCGAGGAAGAGATCCTGACCGAAACCCATCGCACGCTCGCCCGCTATTTTCCAAAGCTGTTGACCGTGATCGTGCCGCGGCATCCCGATCGCGGCGAAGCGATCGCCCGCATGATCGCAGCAAGTGGCCTCAATCCCAGCCTGCGCTCGCGCGAGGAATTGCCGACCGCCACCACCGACATCTATGTTGCCGACACCATGGGCGAACTGGGATTGTTCTACCGCCTGGCGCCGATCGTGTTCATGGGCGGATCGCTGGTCGAGCATGGCGGGCAAAATCCGATCGAGGCGATCAAGCTCGGTGCGTCGATCGTCCACGGTCCCCACGTCTTCAATTTCACTGACGTCTATGAAGCCCTCGATTCGGCCGGCGGCGCGCGGCGGGCCGATACGCCGGAAGCGCTGGTGAAGCAGTTCGGGCAGATGCTCGCCGATCCCAGGGCGCGCGAGGCCGTGCTTACCGCCTCCGAGCGTGTGGTCGGTCAGCTCGGCGGCGCGCTGGAGCGAACGCTCTCGGCACTTGAGCCGTATTTGCTGCAATTGCGGATCGAGATGGGAGCCGCCAATGCGTGAGCCGGGCTTCTGGCATGGCCCGTCCTCGCTGAACTCGCATCTGTTGAAACCGCTTGGCGCGCTCTATGGCGCCATCGCCGCCAAGCGCCTGCGGCGCAAGGGATTGAATGCCGGCATTCCGGTGCTCTGTGTCGGCAATTATCACGTCGGCGGTGCCGGCAAGACGCCGACCGTGCTGGCGCTGGCAAAACTCATGCGCGAGCTCGGCGAGACACCGGTTGTGCTGAGCCGCGGCTATGGCGGCGAATTGCGCGGGCCCGTCAGGGTCGATCCGGAGCAGCATGCGGCGGCCGATGTGGGCGACGAACCGCTGATGTTGGCAGGTCATCTGCCGGTGGTGGTATCGCGCCAGCGCGCCGAAGGCGTGCCGCTGGCGCGGGCGCAAGGCGCCACCGTTATCTTGATGGACGACGGCTTCCAGAATCCGTCGATCGTCAAGGACGCCTCCTTGATCGTGATCGACAGCCAGCGCGGGGTCGGCAACGGGCAGGTATTCCCGGCGGGTCCGCTGCGCGCGCCGCTGCGGCCGCAACTGGCGCGCACCGACGCACTGATCATTGTCGGCGACGGCCATGCCGCCGATCCGGTGGCGGCCGAGATTGTAGCCCAGGGCAAGCCGGTGTTGCGTGCGCATCTGAAGCCGGATCAGGCCGTGGTGGCACGGCTCCAAGGGCAACGCGTGCTGGCATCTGCCGGCATCGGCGATCCCGCGCGATTCTTCAACACGCTAAGCGCCAGCGGCATCGATGTCGTCCAGCAGCGCGCTTTCGCCGATCATCATCCATATTCTCAGAATGAGATCGAAAGCCTGATCATTGAGGCCAGGCGTGACGGTCTAACGTTGGTGACGACAGAGAAGGATATGGCGCGGCTGCGTCGCGGCGGGAGCCTGCCGGGTTGGGCGGTAGAGATCGTGCCGTTCGCGGTGACGCTCGAATTCGACGACGCGGCGCTGTTGCGGACGTTCGTCGCGGATCGGTTATTCAAGGCGCGGGAGAGGCCGTAGGGTTCATCCCTGCGATTTCAGCGCGCCCGGAAAATGCCGCTGCAGCACGGCGCTCGGAACCGAGTAAGCCTCTTGCAGATCGACGCTCCAGTACTTCAACTCGTCGAGCGGAATTCGCACGTCGGTAATGGCGCATCGCACATAGGTTCCGGGCGAGATCACGCGGAAATCGCCGTCCAGATATTGCACCTGCGCCTCGCCATGGCCCGAGGGGCCGAATTTATTGAGCACCGCCAAAACTCTCCGATAGGCAGGCCCGCGAGGGCCTCAAATGTATTTTCCGAAATTCGATCTATCATAGATAGGTCGTACTGTCCGCCCCGGAAACCCACCGACTTGTGATGATTTTGTGCCGGGGCGCATGATAGCCTGGAATTCGCTGTGCCCGCGGCGCCACAATCATCCGGCCAAAACCGATGCGTTTTTTGTCAGCAACGTTATCCCTGACGCTCCTCGCCGCGGCCTGCACGGCAAACGCGGCGCCATTGCCGGCGCCGCGGCAGGTCGATATCCCCGCAGCCGGCCTGACGTTGCATGCGCAGCTCTACAAGCCCGACGGCGACGGCCCGTTTCCCACCGTGATCGCGCTGCATGGCTGCGGCGGATTGAGCGGACAGGCCGAGCCGGTGCTGCCGCGCTACCTTGAGTGGGCGGAACAGCTCGTGAAAACCGGCCACGCCGTGCTGCTGCCGGACAGTTACGGCTCGCGCGAGCTTGGTCCGCAATGCCGCGTCAAGGAACGCCGTGTGCTGGCCCGCCGCGAGCGGGTCGCCGACATCAGCGCATCGCGGCAATGGCTGTTGCAGCAACCCTGGGCGGCGCGTGACCGGATTAGCCTGCTGGGATGGGCGAACGGCGCGAGCGCCGTGCTGTGGGCGGTGCGTCCGCAATCGTCGCGCGGTGCTGCACCGGACTTCCGCTCGGCCATCGCGTTCTATCCGGACTGCCGGATCTCGTCGGGCCTCGGCTGGAGCACGCGCGTGCCGACGCTATTGCTGATCGGCGCCAAGGACGACGTCAGTTCGCCATCGGCCTGCCGCCAGGTGGTGGACGGCGCCCGGGGCCGCAGCGCGCTGGCGCGGATTGTGGTCTATCCCGGCGCGGCCCACGATTTCGACCGCGCCGACCTTCCGCTGCGTGCGATCGCAGGCGCCGACGCCGCGTTGCCCGAACACGGTCATATCGGCACCGATGCGGACGCTCGAAAGGATGCGCAGCAGCGTGTCACGGAGTGGCTGGCGCGTTAGAGTGGTTTCGAGCGAAGTTGGAACCGGTTCCGCGCTAAGAAAACGCGTCAAACTAGGAATCAGAACAGACTTCCCTGATCAACCGGCTTTGGCACGCGCTTCGGTGTGGCGGGCTTGATCTCCCGCGGGGCCGGCTTGGCCGGGCCCGTGGTGGCGGTCGTCGCGGCCGGACGATCGGCATCCGCGGTGACGCCCACGCGGCCGTCGGAGAATTCGACTGAGAGGCGTGCATTTGGTCCGACCGCAGCGGCGGCGTGGACCGCATGGCCATGTTCGTCGCGCACCAGGGCAAAGCCGCGCGCGAGCACACCGCGGTAGGACAGTGCCGACAATAATTGCCCGCTATGGGCGACCCGCGCATCGAGGCGCTGCATGGCGGTCAGAAGCGCACGGCGGGCGCGCTCGGCCAACCGTTGCGTGCGCTCGCGGTCGCGCGCGATCGCATTGCGCTGCGCCTGGGCGTTGGAGAGCTTTGACGCTTTGAGCCTGACCTCCAGGCCGGCAAACCGTTCGCGCCGGTTGCGCAGCAGCGCGCGGGCGGCGAGGCGGATGCGCTCGCCCGACACGGTCAGGCGATGGTTGGCCTGCGCGACCTGTCCGTGCAGCACCTTCAACGTCAGGCCGGCGCTCAGATGCGAGAACCGGCGGTGATGGGCGTGCGTATTGGCCTTCAGGCCGCGGGGCAGGGCGGCACCGAGGTGGTCGAGCCGCTGCCGGGGAATTGCGAGCAGCTCGCTCGGGGTCGGTAGCGCACGGGCGGCAGCGCGCAATTCATTGCGGCGGCTCTCCTGGCCGCGCTGCCAGCACAGCATCGTGCGCCGTGCCAGGCTTTCGACCTCGGCGAACAGTTCGCTGCGCACGGGAACGGCCATTTCGGCCGCTGCCGTCGGCGTCGGGGCGCGCTTGTCGGCGGCAAAATCGATCAGCGTGATATCGGTCTCGTGGCCGACAGCCGAGATCAACGGGATCATGCTGTCGGCGGCGGCGCGCACCACGATCTCCTCGTTGAATGACCACAGATCCTCCAGCGAGCCGCCGCCGCGCGCGACGATCAACAGGTCCGGCCGCGGAATTCGCCCGCCTTCCGGCAGCGCATTGAAGCCGCGAATGGCGGCTGCGACCTGCTCGGCCGAGCCTTCGCCCTGTACCTTCACCGGCCACACCAGCACGTGGCGGGGAAAGCGGTCCTGCAGCCGGTGCAGGATGTCGCGGATCACCGCGCCCGTCGGCGAGGTGACGACGCCGATCACTTCCGGCAGCCAGGGCAGCAACTGCTTGCGCCCCTCGTCAAACAGGCCCTCGGCCGCGAGCTTCTTCTTGCGCTCCTCCATCAGCGCCATCAGCGCGCCAATGCCGGCCGGCTCGAGCGAGTCGATGACGATCTGGTATTTCGAGGAGTTCGGATAGGTCGTGAGCTTGCCGGTGGCGATGACCTCCAGCCCTTCCTGCGGCTTGAACCGCATCCGGGCGTGGGCGAACTTCCAGATCACCGCTTCGATCTTGGCGCTCTCGTCCTTCAGCGCGAAATAGCAATGGCCCGAGGAGTGCGGCCCGCGGAATCCGGAGATTTCGCCGCGCACGCGGACGTGGCCAAATCGGTCCTCCACCGTGCGCCTGAGGGCGGAGGAAAGTTCCGAGACGGTGAATTCGGGCGCGTTGATCAGGTTCTCAGCAGGCATATCAGGGCTTAGAATCGGCCTTTTCCGGCGACTCCGCAAGGTACCAAGGCCATCACGGGAGCGTCACGGCACATATCCACACAGGAATGGACGCGTGTTGCGGCTGGCCCCTGTCGTGCTAAACCGTCGCGCAATTGCCGGCAACCCTCCAATTGGCTGCAACTCCCCATGAACATTCTCCTGCTCGGTTCCGGCGGTCGCGAACACGCCCTGGCGTGGAAAATCGCCGCTTCCCCGCTGCTCACCAAATTGTGGTGCGCGCCCGGCAATGCGGGGATAGCGCAGGAAGCCGAATGCGTGGCGCTGGATATCGCTGACCATTCGCGTGTGATCGATTTCTGCAAAACCAACGCTATTGACCTCGTCGTGGTCGGTCCGGAGACGCCGCTCGCTCTCGGCGTCGTCGACGATCTCGCTAAAGCCGGCATCAAGGCCTTTGGGCCGAGCAAGCAGGCGGCGCAGCTCGAAGGCTCAAAGGGATTCACAAAGGACCTCTGCAGCGAGTTCAATATCCCGACCGGCGCCTATCGCCGCTTCGACAATGCGGCGGATGCGCTGGCCTATGTGCACGCGCAGGGCGCGCCCATCGTCGTCAAGGCCGACGGGCTGGCGGCCGGCAAGGGCGTCGTGGTGGCGAAGACACTGGCGGAGGCCGAAGCCGCCATCGCCATGATGTTCGAGGGCACATTCGGCGCCGCCGGCACCGAGGTCGTGATCGAGGAGTTCCTCGCCGGCCGCGAGATCAGCTTCTTCGCGCTGTGCGACGGCGAGACCGCGATCCCACTGGCCGCGGCGCAGGACCACAAGCGCGTGTTTGATCATGACGAGGGCCCGAACACCGGCGGCATGGGCGCCTATTCGCCGACGCCGTTCGTGACGCCGGAAATTCACGATCAGATCATGGCGCGGATCATCCTGCCGACGGTTGCCGGCATGAAGAAGCGCGGCATGCCGTTTCGCGGTGTGCTCTACGCCGGCGTCATGCTGACGGAACACGGACCGAAGCTGTTCGAGTACAACGTCCGCTTCGGCGATCCCGAATGCCAGGTGCTGATGCTGCGGATGATGTCGGACATCGTGCCGGCGTTCCTGGCATCCTGCGACCGTCAGTTGAAAAACTTCGATCTGCGCTGGTTCCCCGATCCGGCGCTGACGGTCGTGATGGCGGCGAAAGGCTATCCCGGCGACTACAAGAAGGGCACGCGCATCGACGGTCTCGATGACGCCGCCAGGATCGAAGGCGTCGAAATCTTCCATGCTGGCACGGCGTCGAAGGACGGCGGCATCGTTGCCAATGGCGGCCGTGTGCTGAATGTGTGCGCGATGGGCAAGACCGTGACCGAAGCGAGAGCGCGTGCCTATCAGGCCGTCGATCGGATCACGTGGCCGGATGGCTTCTGCCGCCGCGACATTGCCTGGCAGGCGGTGGAGGCGGAGAGAAGCTAGCGGAGAGTGCGAAGATGCCCGATCTTGCCGATCTGTTTCCCCGATATGCGTCCGAATGGATCAACACCTCGTCGGGCCGCATTTTCGCCCGCGTCGGCGGCAACGGGCCGCCGCTTCTATTGCTGCACGGATTTTCATCGACGCATGTGATGTGGCACGCGGTCGCGCCGCAACTGGCCGACAGGTTCACGCTGATCATTGCCGACCTGCCCGGCTATGGCTGGTCGGACATGCCCCGCAGCGACGAGAACCATACGCCCTACACCAAGCGCGCGATGGCGAAGGCGATGGTGGAGGCGATGGAGCAACTCGGTCATGTTCATTTCGCGCTCGCCGGCCATGATCGCGGTGGCCGCGTGTCGTACCGTCTGGCGCTCGATCATCCAGGCCGGCTGTCGAAGCTCGCCGTGCTCGATATCGCGCCGACTTATGATTATTGGGAGAGGTTGAACCGGCTGTCGGCGCTGAAAATCTACCACTGGGCATTTCTGGCGCAGCCTCATCCGCTGCCGGAGACGCTGATCGCCAGCAATGGCGAGTTTTTCCTCCGGTACAAGATGGCAAGCCAGACAAAGTCGAAGACGTTAGATGCCATCGATCCGCGCGCGCTGGAGCATTATCTCGCGCCCTTCCGTGATCCGGCACGCGTGCACGCGATGTGCGAGGACTACCGCGCCGGCGCCTATGCCGACTACGAGATCGACAGGGCCGATTTCGACGCCGGCAGGAAGATCACGGTCCCGATGCTGGCGCTGTGGGGCGATGCAGGCATAGCTCCGGCGGCGACGACGCCGCTCGATACCTGGAAGAAATGGGCGACGAATGTGAGCGGCGCGCCGGTGGATTCGGGGCATTTTCTCACGGAAGAGAATCCGGAAGCGACGGCGACGTTGCTGCGGGAATTTTTCCTGGGGACGTGAGACGAAAATCTAGCCGCACATCGAACTCGTCATACTCCGCAAAAGCGGAGTATCCAGGGCGCAGCCTCTCGGTTCATCTGCTGTACCTGGAATACTGGATCATCCGCCCCAGTGCGCAATTGCGCACAAGGCGGATGATGACAGCGGTGTGCGAGGCGCGACAGCCTACCGCCGCTCCCTGAAAAATTCCCGCAGCAGCGCTGCGGCCTTGCTCTCGCCGACGGCCGAATAGACCTCCGGCGCGTGGTGGCAGGTCGGCTGGGCAAAGAACCGCACGCCGGAATCGACCGCGCCGCCCTTGGGGTCAACAGCGCCGTAATAGAGCCGGCGGATCCGGGCGAAGGAGATGGCGCCTGCGCACATGGTGCAGGGCTCCAGCGTGACGTAGAGGTCGCAATCGACCAGCCGCTCGGCGCCGATGGCCTCGGCCGCCTGCCGGATCGCCAGGATTTCGGCATGCGCGGTCGGATCGCGGTCGGTCAGGGTCCGGTTGCCGGCGGTCGCGATGACCTCGTAATCCCGGACGATGACGCAGCCGATTGGAACTTCGCCGGCTTTTCCGGCGTTTTCGGCCGTTTGCAGCGCCAAATCCATGAAAGAAGGGGCTGTCATGCCTCGTATCATCGAAAGAAACCTGCTACTAGCTGCGCCTTCAGCAAACGTGGATGCCGGTTTTGCGTGAGAATGCGCCTTGAACGAAGCGCGCGCGCCTTACCGCTATGGCAGCCCATCCGCATCAGCCTGATAGCCATTTCATCAGTTCTCGAGAGACCATTCATGCCCCGCGATAACGACAAAAACAACGATTCCCGCGGCGCGCGTGACCGGCCTGGCGGCGGCAAGAGCCGCTCGGGGGCGGCGAGGGGGCCGGAGAAGAAGTTCGCCAAGCGCGGATTTGGCCGGCGAGATGACGGCGATCAGCGTGGCGGCGAGCGGCAGCCCTATGCCGGAAAATCCGAGGGCACAAAATCGGTCGGCAAGAAGCCTTACGCAGGCAAGCGGGAAGGTGGTTCGTTCCGCCGCGACGATGACCGTCCGGCGCGCCGCCCACGCAAGGACTTTCGCGCGCGCGACGATCGCGATGGCGACAAGAGGTCCTTCAAGCCGCGTGGCGAGCGGCCGACTTATGGTCGCGACGACCGGCCCGCGCGTCAGGGTCGCACGCGCGACTCCGGTGGCCGCGAAGAGGGCCGAGCGGCGGGGCGTTTCCAGGACAGGAAGTTCGGCGACAAGCGGCCTTACACGCCGCGCGGCGAAGGCTTTCGGAAGGGCGGTGACCGTCCGCGTGGCGATCGGACCTCTGGCGATCGTCCGCTGCGCGATGGCGAGAAGCGATTCTCGCGCGGGCCGCGCAATGATTTTGGCGACCGGCCCGAACGTGGTGAAGACAAGCCCTGGCAAAAGCGAAATGATCGTGGTGGCGACGAGCGTCCGCGGTTTTCGCGCGCACGCGAGGACCGGCCGAAATTCGATCGTCCACGCGAGCACCCAGATCATGACCGCGGGCGGCCGGCGGGCCGCACCGAGTGGCAGGAACATCCGCGCAGCGAGGGGCGCTTTCGCGACCGGCCGCGCCGCGACAATGAGGACGACAGCAAGATTTTTGCAAAACGCCCCGCCTTCGGCGGCCGCGGCGCCTATCGCGAGCGCACGCCTGACGCAGACAAGCGCGCACCACGCCCGGAGCCGAAGCCGAAAAAGGCCGGCGAGCGGATCGCCAAGGTGGTGGCGCGCGCAGGACTTGCCTCGCGCCGCGATGCCGAGGAGTTGATCACGCAGGGCCGTGTCACCGTCAACGGCCGCGTGATCAATTCACCGGCGCTCGACGTCACCGCCAATGACGTGATCGCCGTCGACGGCAAGGTGCTGCCGCCGCGCGAGCGCACGCGGCTGTTCATGTATTACAAGCCGCGCGGCCTCATGACGACGCATGCCGATCCAGAGGGGCGGCCAACTGTGTTCGACAATCTGCCGGAAGGATTGCCGCGCCTGATCTCCGTTGGCCGGCTCGACTTCAACACCGAGGGGCTTTTGCTGCTGACCAATGACGGCGGGCTCGCCCGCGCGCTTGAGCTCCCCGACACCGGTTGGCTGCGGCGTTATCGCGTGCGCGCCCATGGCGAGGTCACGCAGGCGCAGCTTGATGAGCTGAAGAAGGGCGTCGAGGTCGACGGCGTCAAATATGGCCCGATCGATGCGACGCTGGAGCGCGACCAGGGCGCCAATGTCTGGCTGGTGTTCGCAATCCGCGAGGGCAAGAACCGGGAAGTACGCAATGTGATGGCGCATCTCGGCCTTGAGGTGAACCGGCTGATCCGCGTCTCCTACGGGCCGTTCCAGCTCGGAGAGCTCGAAGAGGGACAGGTCGAGGAGGTCAAGACCCGGGTACTGCGCGAACAGCTCGGCGAGAAGATCGCTGCCCTCGCAGGGGCCGATTTCAACCGGCCGCTGCCGGAAGAAAAATCCGAAACCGAGGATGATGCGCCGCGTGGCAAGAAGCCGTTCAAGCCGGCGGGCAAGAGCGCGTTGATCGCCGACCGCAAGGGCCGCCGCGTGCTGGTGCAGCGAACCGGCAGCGACGAAGCCCGCGCGCGCAACGAGGACGAAGCCAGCGGCTACGGCCCGCCGCGCCGCCCGAAGCGCGGCTATCACGGCAAGCGCGATCTGAAGCCGCGGGACGAGTAGCCGGCCTATGCGCGTCGTCGGTGGAAGACTGAAGGGCCGCAATCTGGCCTCGCCATCCACGCAGGCGATCCGCCCGACGGCGGACCGCCTCCGCGAATCCGTGTTCAACATCCTGATCCACGCCTACGACAACCCGATCGAGGGCGCGCGGGTGCTCGACCTGTTCGCCGGCACCGGCGCGCTCGGCATCGAGGCGGTATCGCGCGGCGCCGCGTTCACGCTGTTCGTCGACAATGGTGCCGAAGCCCGCGCGCTGTTGCGCAACAATGTCGAGTCGCTCGGCTTGGGCGGTGTTACGAAAGTCTATCGCCGCGACGCGACCAATCTTGGCCCGGCGCATCCGGTCGAGCCGTTCTCGCTGGTGTTTCTCGATCCGCCCTATGGCAAGGGGCTTGCCGAGAAGGCGCTTGCTTCGTTGCGCGATGGCGGCTGGCTGACCGCGAATGCGCTATTGGTGGTGGAAGAAGCGAAGGCGGCGGGGTTCGCTGTGCCTGAAGGCTTTGAAGAACTGGAGCGGCGCGCGTATGATGATACGGAGTTCGTGTTTCTGCGGGCTGCTGCCCAATCCTGATCTGTCATGCCCGCGAAGGCGGCCATCCAATACGCCGCGGCGCCTCACCTGAATTGCTGATGTCTCTGGAATACTGGATCGCCCGCTTTCGCCGGGCGGACGACAAGTGAGTGTGTGGGATCGACTACCGTCGCCCGAACAGCTTCTCGATGTCGGCGAGCTTCAACTCGACATAGGTCGGGCGGCCGTGGTTGCACTGGCCGGAGTTCGGCGTGTCTTCCATCTCCCGCAATAGCGCGTTCATCTCTTCCGGCTTGAGGCGGCGGCCGGCGCGGACCGAGCCGTGGCAGGCCATGGTGGCGGCGACATGCATCAGGCGTCGCTCCAGCGGCAGCGCTTCGTCCCATTCGGCCATGTGCTCGGCGAGATCACGTAGCAATCCTACCGCGTTGGTCTTGCCGAGCAGCGACGGCGTCTCGCGCACTGCCACCGCGCCGGGGCCGAAGGATTCTATGGCGAGGCCGAAGGAGGCGAGTTCGTCGGCGCGATCGAGCAGCTTCTCCACCGTGGCCTCGTCGAGTTCGACGATCTCGGGGATCAGAAGGATCTGCCGCTGCACACCGTTCTTCGCCAGCGACGCCTTCAGCTTCTCATAGACGATCCGCTCATGCGCAGCGTGCTGGTCGACAACAATCAACCCGTCGCGGGTTTGTGAGACGATATAGGTCTCGTGGATTTGTGTCCGCGCCGCGCCGAGCGGCCGGTCCAGCAGATCCGCGGATGGCTGCGCCTCGAAGCGCACGTCGGCAGTCGGCGCGCCGACATCGAACGCGGCCTGTCCCGCTTCGGCGAACGCAGTTACCGCGCTTTCAAACGAAGGCGCGGGCCTGACCGGATAGGCCGGCGAACTGCGCCAGTCCCAGTTGGTCGGCCGTGGCGCAAAGGATGGACGGAATGCGGATAGCGCCGCGCCATCGGTATTGGCGGCGGTGCGCCGGCCCTCGCGGGCAAGACCTTCCTTCAGCGCGTGCACGATCAGCGCACGCACCAGGCCGGCATTGCGAAACCGCACCTCGGTCTTGGCCGGATGGACGTTGGCGTCCACTTCCTGCGGTTCCAGCGCCACGAACAGCGCCACCACGGGATGGCGGTCGCGTGGCAGGTAATCCGAATAGGCTGCGCGCACCGCACCAAGGATGAGCTTGTCGCGCACCGGACGACCGTTGACGAACAGATATTGTCCCAGCGCATTGGCGCGGGTCAGTGACGGTGCGGCGGCGAAACCCTCGACTACAACGCCTTCGCGCTCGGTGCGCACTTCGATGGCGCAGGAGCGAAAATCGCTTCCCAGGATATCGCCGAGCCGCGTCAGCCGGCCGGCGGCGCCCGGTAGCGCTGCAGCCCAGGTCACCGGCGCGCGTTCCTCGCCGGCGAGCGTAAAGGCGATATCGGGCCGCGCCATGGCGAGCCGCCGTACCACTTCGCGGATCGCTTCCGCTTCGGTGCGGTCGGTCTTGAGGAATTTCAGCCGGGCGGGAGTCGCGAAAAAGAGATCGCTGACCTCGACGCGGGTGCCCTGCGACAGCGCCGCCGGCATGATCTGCGATTTCACGCCGCCCTCGACCGAGAGCGACCAGGCGTGCGGTTCGCTGGCGTGGCGCGTGGTGATGCCGAGCTTCGCCACCGCGCCGATCGAGGGGAGTGCCTCGCCGCGAAAGCCCAGCGTGCGAATGCGTAACAGATCTTCATCGTCGAGCTTGGAAGTGGCATGGCGATCGACGGCGAGCGCGAGATCGCCATGGGTCATACCGCTGCCGTCATCGGTGATGCCGATGCGGCGCCTGCCGCCGCCATCGGTGAAGATGTCGACGCGGCTGGCGCCGGCATCGATGGCGTTTTCGACCAGCTCCTTCACCACGCTCGCGGGACGTTCAACCACTTCGCCGGCGGCGATGCGGTTGACGACTTGTTCGGGAAGCTGGCGGACGGGCATGAATTCCAAGGTTTGATTCGAGGTTGGAATACGATTTTACGCGGCTACCTCGTCAAATGCATGTGCCTCAAAATATTTTTACGGAACTTTTCGGGTGCTGCCGAGGCGCCGCATATGCGGTTCGCATGTGGCCAACGATTCGCAAAATGACCTCGAAATCCCTGCACGATCACCACATCGCACGGCTTGCATGGCGGCGGCGTCGCTCACCACACGACCGATCCGGCGACGAACATGTTCGGGCTACGAGCGGCGCTTGGATCACCGGACGGTTCATCGCCAACCAGACTGGAGAAATGGATGAAGCTAGTGAAAACCTCGGCGATCGCAGTTGCAATCTCGGCCCTGCTTGCCGGCCCTGTACTGGCGCAAGGCGCCTCAACCGACACGCAGATTCGCGGCGGAGCAAAGGGCACGACCCAGATGCAAGGCGGCGCGTCGGGCAGCATGGACGAGGATGCGCCGGCGGGCGCCACCAGCCACAGGGCCGGTGCCAAGACCGGTGCCGGCACGAAAGGCACCGTCGGAGCCGGCGGCGCCGCGCCCAAAGCGACGGGCGGCGCGGCTAGCCCTCCCGCGACTAGCCGGTAAGTGCCGCCTGGAGGAAACCCGGCTCCTCCATCGGGTTGTTCTCCAAACAGAACTCCGGTCGCGATCAGCGGCCGGAGTTTTTGCGCCTTGGCGCCCGATCCGCGAACCGAAAGCCCGGCCGGACGGCTCTATCCGGCGAGAACGCCGTGAGGTTCTCTCGCGCAATCAAAAGGAGCTGCTATGTTTTATCGCAAGAATTTGCCGGGCGGGGAGCGGGTGATGCGGACGATCGGGGGCGCGCTCATGGTCGCGTACGGGCTTGTCGGCATCGCCCATTGACGATGTGGAGGCACGCCTGGCGCTTCTTGCGCCCGAGGACATTCGCATCGATCTGTCGCGCGCCATCCAGTCGCTGCCCGACCATTACCGTGAGGTGATCCTGCTGCGCGATATCGAGGAATTGTCCATTGACGAGATCGCTGAAGTGCTCGGCCTGACTCGCGAAAGCGTCAAGGCTCGCATTCATCGTGCGCGGCTGATGATCCGGGAATATCTGATCCGGGATTGAGACATGGCCGGAGCAGGATCAATCGTCGAAGCGGACGTTGCGCTTGGCCTTGACGTCGCTGCGGCGCTTCTTGCCTTCCAGCCGCCGCTGTTTCGATCCGAAGGTCGGCTTGGTCGGCCGCCGCGGCGTCGGGCGGATCAAGGCCTCGCGCAACAGTTCGAGCAGGCGGTCGATCGCGTCGGCCCGGTTGCGCTCCTGGGTACGGAAGCGCTGGGCGTGGATCACGATGACGCCCTCCTTGGTCATGCGCTGGCCGGCGAGCCGGACGAGCCGCGCGGCGGCATCCTCCGGCAGCGCGATCTTGCGCGTGTCGAAGCGGAGCTGGGCTGCGGTCGCGAGCTTATTGACATTCTGCCCGCCCGGGCCGGAGGCGCGGACAAAGCCGATCTCGATGTCGTCGTCGTCGATCGTAAGGTCGCGGGAAACCCGCAGCATGGCGTTCACCGAAATCGTCATGCCCGGGCTTTTCCCGGGCATCCACGTCTTATCAGTGTCCGTCGGGAAAAACACGTGGATGGCGGGGCGTGGGCGAGCGCAAGCGCAAGCGACGCCGCCCTCGGACGGCTGCCTGCCCGACCATGATGACGATAATCGTGAGTTCAGTTCGCCTTTGGCGGCGCTGCGGCGGGCTGGGCGGCGGCTTGCGGGGCGCGGCCGACGATGACGGTGAGCAGGCCCTGGCCCCACAGCTTCCGCGCGGCCTTCCTGGCATCATCAAGCGTGACGGCGTCGACGAGGGCATTGCGCTTCTCGATGTAATCGATCGGCAGCTTGTCGAGCTGGTATTGCAATAGCGCCTGCGCAAGCTTCGAAGAAGTATCGAGCGCCAGCATCTGCGAGCCCTTGAGGTAGGACTTGGCCTCGTCCAGCTCCTTCTGGGTCGGGCCTTCCTCGGCGATGCGACGGATTTCCTTCTCGATCGCGTCGACGGTCTCGCCCGCGCGATCGGCGCGGGTGCCGGTATTGCCGATGAACACGGCGGAGCGATCCATCCAGAGCAGGGATTCATAGACCGAATATGCGAGGCCGCGCTTTTCGCGCACCTCCTTGTAGAGCCGCGATGACAACCCGCCGCCGCCAAGGATGTGGTTCACGACATAGGCGGCCATGAAATCCGGATCGTGGCGGCGAACGCCGGGGCCGCCGAACGTCACCACGGTCTGCGGCACGTCGAGCGGCACGAACGCGCGCTGCGGCGGCCGCGACGCCTCAACCTCTGGCACCGGGACCAGGCTGGCCTTCGCCGGCAGCCCACCGAATGTCTGGTCCAGGAGCTTGCCGAGCGTGTCGGCATCGACATCGCCGACCACAGCGATTCGCAGCGTATCCTTGGCGATCACGCGGCGAACGTAATCTTTCATATCGGCGACGTCGATCTTCGGCACGCTGTCGAGTGTGCCGTTGCCCTGACGGCCATATGGATGATCGCCGAAGGCGACTTCCAGAAATTTGCGGCTCGCCAGCGCAGTCGGGCTGGTGGTGTCGCGTCGCAGCCCGGAGAGCACCTGGGCGCGAATGCGCTCGACGTCGGCGCCGTCGAAACGCGGCGAGGTCAGTGCCAGATGCAAGAGGCCGAAGGCTTCATCCTTGTTATCCTTGAGCATGCGCAGCGAGCCGCGGAAATTATCCCGGGTCGATGAGAAGCTCAGCTCGATTGCGCGCCGCTCAAGGCGTTCGTGAAAGGTCTTGGAATCGAGATCGCCCGAGCCCTCGTCGAGCAGGCCGGCGACCATGTTGCCGACGCCAGATTTGTCCGAAGGGTCCTGGGCGGCGCCGCCGGCGAAGGCATATTCCATCGCGATCAGGGGCACGGTGGCGTCCTGCACGAACCAGGCCTCGATGCCGCCAGGGGAGACCAGCCGCTGGATTTTTGCCGCGGCGTGTGACGGCGTCGCCGCCAGCAACAGCGCCACGGCGCCGACGATCAGGGTGGATCCGAGGCGCTGCGCGGGAATCGAAAAACGGATCACGAGCGCTTCTCCTCGCGTTTCGCTGTCGTATCCTTGATCAGATAGCCGGTTACCGAGCGTTTCTTGTCGAGCCATTTCTGCGCGGCGTCACTTACCTGCTCGGCGGTGACGGCGCGAATCCGGTCCGGCCAGCTCCTGATATCGTCGATCGACAGTCCCGTGGTCAGCGCGCCGCCATACCAGCGTGCCAGCGTGGCCTGGTTGTCCTGCGCGTAGATCGCCTCTGCGATCAACTGGGTCTTGACCCGCTCGAGGTCCTCGGCGCGGGCGGGATTTTGGATCACCTCCGCAATCACGCCGTCAATCACCTGCTCCACTTGCGAAAACTCCACGCCGGGCTTCGGCGAAACCGAGATCGAGAACTGCGTGGGATCCAGCGAGGTGCCCTGATAGCCGGCAGAGGCGCTGATCGCGAGCTGACGATCGATCACCAGTGCGCGATAAAGATAGGAGTTGGAGCCGCCGCCCATCAGTTGCGCGAGCACGTCGAGCGCCGGACCTTCGCCTGCGGCGGCGGTCGCGGAGGAGGGGACGAGGTAGGAGCGGCGCAGGGCGGGCTGCTCGACGCGCGGATCGGACAGAGTCACCGTGCGCGGCGCCGCGGGCACCGGCTCCTGCGGACGGATGCGATGCGCAGCGATGGCCGGCTGCGCGGGGATGCCGCCATAGGCCTTTTCCACCATCGGACGAACTTCCTTGGCATCGACGTCGCCTGCAATCACCAGGATTGCGTTGTTCGGCGCGTAGAAGCGCTTGTAGAACGCCAGCGCATCCTCGCGATCCAGCTTTTCGATTTCCTGCCGCCAGCCGATCACCGGGCGGCCATAGGGATGATTGAGGTATAGCGCGGCCATGATCTGCTCGCTCAGCCGCGCTTCAGGATTATTGGCCACCCGCATGTTAAATTCCTCGAGCACGACATCGCGCTCGGGCAGCACGTTCTCGTCCTTGAGGATGAGGCCTGTCATGCGGTCGGCCTCGAACTCCATCATTTTCGTCAGTTGCTCGCGCGGCACGCGCTGGAAGTAGCCGGTGTAATCGAGCGAGGTGAAGGCATTCTCGTTGCCGCCGATCCGCAGCACGGTCTGCGAAAATTCACCGGCGGGGTGTTTGGCCGTGCCCTTGAACATCAGGTGTTCGAGGAAATGCGCCAGTCCCGATTTGCCCGGAGTCTCGTCGGCGGAGCCGACCTTGTACCAGATCATCTGCGTGACGACGGGTGTACGGTGATCCGGGATCACCACCACCTGCAGGCCGTTGTCGAGGGTGAAGCTGGCGGGACGTTCCGACGTGACCGTGGTCTGGGCAAATGCGCTGCCGGCGGAGAAAGCAAACGTCGAGATGAAAGCTGCAACGAGAGAAACGGCAAAGCGGTGTGAGGACATCATGACCTATCTGGCGCTTGTTCCGCAAAACTGGTTACCGGTCCTGCGGCAGGAATTCGCGCAAAATGTTAGAAGCAACAACCCGACAAAACCGCTCGGGATCAAGCTGCGGCATCGTACACCGCGCCCGTATCGTCCATCCTCACGAAGGCGAGAGATCGGCTTAACTATTCGCCATATTTGCCGGCGGCCGGATTATATTCCTTGTTCAGCGATTCCTTCGGTCCCGTGCCGTAAGCATAGTTCGACGACGGCGTCTGGTAGCCGGGTGGAGGCTGCGTGAGCGATTCCCGCGTCGGCTCGCCCTTGAACGGCGCCGTCTCGGTCTTGTTGCCGCCGAACAGGCCGCTAAAGCCGCCGCTATAGCCGAGTTGCGACGGGCTCAGGATCGGATTGTAGTTCGTGGTGCCGGGCTGGATCGGATCATTGTCCTTGCGCGCGGTCGCCGCAGTCTTGCCGACCGCGAGTTCGGCCGGCGTCAGGATGCGGGACGCCTCACGCGGGTCCTTATTCTCTTTCTTGCGCGCGGCGGCGGCCGCTTTGCGACGCTGCTCGTCGTGGTCCTTCGGCCAGTTCGGCACCTTCGCTTCGGCCGCGGTCTCGGATGGCGGCGGCAAATCGAGCTTCGGGGGAACCACCAGCGGCGAACGCTCGCGGTAGTCGATGCCGCGGTTCTCCATGTTGGTGCCGCCGATGCCGCGCATGATGCCTTCGATGATCTTTTCCTCGAAGGTCTTGTCGTCCTCGTCCTCGTCGTCAGCCGCGCGCACCGGGCCTGCGGCCATCACGAGGCCGACGCCGAGGGCAAAGGCGGCGAACCGCACCGCCCGGCTCAGCGAGCTAGTCTGCACCATCCAGAAGCGGGCTTCGGTCTCGCGCATCGCGCTGTTCCCATTCACAATTTCTGCAACATACGGGCCGGCCTGGGACGCCTGGCGCTCCATGCCGCGAGGGGTTCGTATCGGCCGGGATCAGGGCGCTTTTGCGGCGGGTACCCCGAGGAACGAGTCATACAATAGGCCTGCTACCCCGGCAACAATGGCCACATCCGCGAGATTAAACACGTACCAATTGAAGGTTTTTCCCCCGATCTCGATATGGAACAGGGCGAAATCGACCACCGCGCCATACAGGAAACGGTCGATGCCATTGCCGACCGCGCCGCCGATGATCAGGCCGAGGGCCAGCGTCGCCAGGAGCGTGCTGGAGCGCGCCATCCAGATCCCCAGCACGATCACGGCAATCGCCTTGATTGCCATCAGCGCGATCTGGGTGAGCTGGTTATCGCTCTGAAACCAGCCAAAACTGATTCCGACATTCCAGGCCAGCGCCAGATCGAAGAACGGCGTGACCCGGACCGCGCCGCGATTGGCGAGGTCGAACACATAGAGCAGCCAGAGTTTTGAGGCTTGGTCGATCACCAGCGTCGCGACCGCGGCAATGACGCCGGCGCGAAGATGAGGGCTGCGAGAGTGTTCGAGGCCAGACACTTATCTGGCCTTCTTTTTCTTCTTTTTGGCCTTAGCCGCCGACGCTTTGTTTCCCTGCTTCCTGGGCGCCTTTTTCTTCTTCGCCTTGTTGGCCGCCGTCTTTGTAGATGCCTTTTTAGTCTTCTTCGTTGCCGAGGAAGCTTTCTTGGATTTGGCAGCCTTTTTGGCTTTCTTGGCTATGGCTTTCTTGGCCTTTGCTTTCGCCGCTTTGGCCTTCGTAGTTTTTGCCCTTTTGACATTGGACTTCTTGGCTTCGGCTTCGATAGCCGTCTCGGCTTCGACGGCCTTCTTGGTCGCGGCGACCTTCCTGGCTTTGACCGGTCTTTCGGCTTCCTCAGCCTCCGCGCCTTCCAAAGCCTTCGTTGCTCTCTTGTCAGGTTTGCTCGCGGTCGGCTCTGCTAAGCCAACCTGCTGCGGTGCTTCTTTCGTTCGCCGATCCTGTTCTAACGATTGCTTCTCGACCAATCGGACAGGACTGGCGCGCCCTTCGACGGAATCAACCGGCCTCTCGCCTGCGGCAAGCGCCTTCCATTCCCGCAGGGCCTGTGCGTCACGCGGGGAGACGTCGGGATATTCAGGGTCCTCGCCGACGGTCGGCAGGATCTTCCACGACCGCGCGCATTTGCTACCCACCGCTTTTTCGACCACGACGGCAACGCCCGGCACGTCAGCAAGGGTGAATGCGCTGGCCGGCGCCTCTTCGTTGGTTACCATCGCGTTCGACGTGATGCAGACCTCGGCCAGATCGACGTCGAACAACGTGTTGAAGATGTTCTCATCCGAAACGTAGACTAGCGGCGAAGCCTCCAGTGAGGAGCCGATATTCTTGGCCGCGCGTTCGAGCTCGAGCGCGCCGGTGACGACGCGGCGGACCTCGCGAATGGTCTCCCACTTCGCGGCGAGCTGCTCGTCGCGGAATTGTTCAAGACCATCCGGGAACAGCGTCAGGTGCACCGAGGCTTCCGCATCGGGCTTGTACATCCGCCACGCCTCTTCGCAGGTGAAGCTCAGCGCAGGCGCCAGCCAGCGCAGGATCGCATCGCAGATGATGTCGATCGCGGTCAGCGCCGCCTTGCGCGCGACCGAAGACGGCGGGTCGCAATAGAGCGTGTCCTTGCGGATGTCGAAATAGAACGCCGACAATTCGGCGTTCATGAATGCCGATAGCGTCGCGACTACCGTCTTGTAGTCGAAATCGGCATAGGCCTGGTGCACGATGGAGGCGCGTTTGGCGAGCTCGTGCAGCATCAAGCGTTCGAGCTCGGGCATGTCGGCATGGGCAACCGCGTCGGCCGGATTGAAATGATGTAGCGTGCCGAGCATCCAGCGGATTGAGTTGCGCAGCTTGCGGTAGGTCTCGACGGTGTTCTTGAGGATCTCGGGACCGATGCGCTGGTCGTCGGCATAGTCGGTGGCGCAGACCCAGAGGCGGAGGATATCGGCGCCGGAATCCTTCATCACCTTTTGCGGCTCGACGGTGTTGCCGAGCGACTTCGACATCTTGCGGCCGTTCTCGTCCAGCGTGAAGCCGTGGGTCAGCACCACGTCATATGGCGCGCGGCCGCGGGTGCCGGCGCTTTCCAGCAGCGAGGAATGAAACCAGCCGCGATGCTGGTCGCTTCCCTCGAGATACATCACGGTATCGTCGCCGCCATCGACCTTGCGGACGATGTTGCCGAGATTGGGAAAATTCTGGCGATCCTCCAGCACGAAGGCGTGCGTCGAGCCGGAATCGAACCAGACGTCGAGGATGTCGTCGACCTTGTTCCAGTCTTCGCCGGCGCGATCTCCGAGGAAACGTTCGCGGGCGCCGTCCATGTACCAGGCATCGGCGCCTTCCTCCATGAAGGCTTCGACGATGCGCTGGTTGACGACCTCGTCCTGCAGGATCTCGGCGGAGCCGTCACTCTTCTCGCGCACGAAGACGGCGATCGGCACGCCCCAGGCGCGCTGGCGCGAGATCACCCAGTCCGGGCGGCCGGCGATCATGCCATTGATGCGGTTTTGGCCGGCAGGCGGCACCCACTGCGTTACGGAGATTGCATGCAGCGCGCGGGCGCGGAGCGTGTCGCCGGACTTGGTCTTGCCGTCCGTCGCAATGTCCTTGTCCATCGCGATGAACCATTGCGGCGTGTTGCGGAAGATCACCGGCTTCTTCGAGCGCCAGGAATGCGGATACTGGTGCTTGAGCCGGCCGCGCGCCAAGAGCTTGCCGGCCTCGATCAGCGCCTTGATCACGGCATCGTTGGCGTCGCCCTTCTCGCCCCTGTCGTTGATCACGCGCCTTCCCGTGAAGCCGGGGGCATGGTCGGTGAAGGCGCCATTCTCGTCGACGGTGTACGGGATTGCGGTGTTGATGCCGCGCGGCTCCAGATCGCGCGCGTGTGCCATCCAGACGTCGAAGTCCTCGCGGCCGTGGCCGGGCGCGGTATGGACGAAGCCGGTACCGGTGTCGTCGGTGACGTGGTCGCCGGGTAATAGCGGCACAGTGAATTCGTATCCGCCGTTGAAACCTCTCAAGGGATGGGCGCATTCCACCGCGTCGAGCGTATCTGCCGACAGGTCGCGCAACTTCTCATAAGCGGCGACGCGCGCCTGCTTGAACACTTCTTCCGCGAGCGCATTGGCGAGGATCAGGAGATCACCAGCCTTTGCCCAGTTGTCAGCGGGCGCGTCGGTAACTTTATAGAGCCCATAGGCGATCTTCGGCGAGAACGAGATGGCGCGGTTGCCCGGCAGTGTCCATGGCGTCGTGGTCCAGATCACGACCGACGCCTCGGCTAGTGCGCCATGCGCCGGCGAGGTGACCGGGAATTTCACCCACACCATGTCGGAGGTGTAGTCCTCGTATTCGACCTCGGCCTCTGCCAGCGCGGTCTTCTCGACCACGCTCCACATCACCGGCTTGGAGCCGCGATAGAGCGTGCCGTTGGCGGCGAATTTCATCAGTTCGCGCGCGATCTGGGCTTCGGCCGGATAGCTCATGGTGGCGTAGGGATGATCCCAGTCGCCGATGATGCCGAGCCGCTTGAACTCTTCCCGCTGTACGTTGAGCCAGTGGGTTGCATAGGCGCGGCACTCCTTGCGGAACGCCACCATGGCCGTGGAATCGCGGAAGTCCGGCTTCGGCTTCCCCTTGGCGCGATAGTTCTCTTCCTCGATCTTCCACTCGATCGGCAGGCCGTGACAGTCCCAGCCCGGCACGTAGTTGGAATCAAAGCCGAGCATCTGCTGGCTCTTGGTCACCACGTCCTTGAGGATCTTGTTTAGGGCGTGGCCGATATGGATGTTACCGTTGGCGTAGGGCGGGCCGTCATGCAGCACGAATTTGGCACGGCCCTGCGCGCTCTCGCGCAGCTTCCCATAGAGGTCGATCTCGTTCCAGTATTTGAGGATCTCCGGCTCGCGCTGGGGCAGGCCGGCGCGCATCGGGAATGCCGTCTGCGGCAGGAACAGGGTTTTCGAATAGTCTGATACGTCGGACTTTTGCGGGTTTTGGGACATGAATGCTCTGGTTTGGCTCGAAGACGGCGCTGACGCGGGGGAATAGCGGCTGAAACAGGAAAATCCCGGTCTTGCGCCGAGCGAACGCTCAGGCGGAAGCCGGGCTCCTAATGCTGATGGTGCGCCGCGCAAACATGGGGCTTTCCATAGCAGGGGGCTGCGAAAATCGCAAAGCCCGCTGGAGGCGCGGCATCACGTGCGCCGTAGCCGGGCCGGGTTTCCGGCGACGGTGACGCCTGGGGCGACGTCCCGTGTGACCACGCTGCCGGCGCCGATCACCGCGCCGTCGCCGACCGTGACGCCGGGCAGGATGATGGCGCCGCCGCCGATCCAGACGTCGCTGCCGATCCGCACCGGGCGACCGAATTCGAGACCGGTCCGTCGCGTTTCGGCGTCGCGTGGGTGGTCGGCGGCGTAGATTTGCGTCGCCGGTCCGATCTGGGTGCGGTCGCCGATGACGACCTCGACCACGTCGAGGATGACGCAGTTGAAGTTGAGAAACACCTCGTGGCCGAGCCGGATGTTGTAGCCGTAATCGCAAAAGAATGGCGGACGGATCACCGCGCCGGTGCCGACGCGGCCCAGATGGGCCGATAACAGGGCGTGACGTTCGGCCACGGGGGCTGCGAGCGCCGCATTGTAGCGCGCGAGCCAGGCCTTGTTGGCGGCGGCATCCGCCTGCAGTTCGGGATCTCCAGGGCGATAGAGTTCGCCCGCCAGCATTTTCTGCTTTTCGGTCCTGCTCAACCGATCACTCCAAGCTTCGGAAACGCGTCGGGCGCCGCGGCTAGCCGCGCGCGGGCGCGGGCGCTGTCGTCGTCCATCTGCCGTATCAAGGCGTCGATCGAGTCGAATTTAAGTTCGTCGCGGATGAAGCCGATGAAGGCGACGTCGATCACATTGCCATAGAGATCGCCCTTGAAGTCGAACAGGAACACTTCCAAGAGCGGCGCGCCATTGTCGAAGGTCGGGCGCCGGCCGAAGCTGGCGACTCCGTCGAACCGTTCGGCACCGCGGCCGACCCGCACTGCATAGATGCCGTGCTTGAGGCTGCAATTCTTGTCGAGGCGGATATTGGCGGTGGGATAGCCGAGGTCACGGCCGCGCTTGTCGCCGTGGATCACTGCGCCGCTCACGAACCACGGTCCGCCCAGCATGGCGGTCGCTTCATCAATCTGGCCCTCCGCCAGTGCCATACGGATCGCGCTCGAGGACACCGGCCGCTCCTCGATATCGACATGGGCCTGGACGTCGACCTCGATGCCGAGCCGCGGCCCCTCGCTGACCAGAAGGCTCGGCGAGCCGGCACGGCCCTTGCCGAAATGAAAGTCGTAGCCGACGGCAATGCCGCTGACGCCGAGGCGCCCGATCAGGTCGTGGTGAATGAAATCTTGCGCCGAGGTTCCGGCCCGGGCCTTGTCGAAGGTCATCACGACCGCGCCGGCCAAGCCCGTCGCCGCCAGCAACCGCAGCTTGTTGGTCTCGTCGGAAAGCCGGAATTGCGGGCTGTTCGGACTGAAAAAGCTGCGCGGATGCGGCTCGAACGTAACGGCAAGGGCCGGTTTGCCGTGGGCGCGGCCCATCCGCAAGGCAGCGTCGATCACGGCCCGGTGGCCCAGATGGACGCCGTCGAAATTGCCCATGGCGACCACCGCACCCCGGGGGATCTCGGCGGCCGGGGTGGTATCTCGGATAACGGTAAAACCAGTTGTCATTTAGGGATTCTTCAGGAATTCGTAGGGCTCGATGAACGCGGCGGGACCGTGACGCGGCGGCGCCGTGGAAGTCAAGCGGGCGGATCGAGCCAAAACGGACGTATCCGGCGCCGCCCGGTTAACGGGCTGTTTAACGGCTGATGCTAGAGGTTGGCGGAAGGACTGCGGGTCCCGCAGGCCTGTCGATTTTTTGTGGCGTCAGCGTTGAGTGGGGGAAAAGATGGCGGTTGATTTGTCCATGCCGGTTCTGGTGGTTGATGATTACAGCACCATGATCCGCATCATCCGAAATCTTTTGAAGCAGCTCGGCTTCGACAACATCGACGACGCCAGCGACGGCTCGGCCGCGCTGAACAAGATGCGCAGCAAGAAATACGGGCTCGTGATCTCCGACTGGAACATGGAGCCGATGACCGGCTACGACCTGCTCAAGGAAGTCCGCGCCGATCCCAATCTGGCCACCACGCCCTTCATCATGATCACGGCAGAATCCAAGACCGAGAACGTGATCGCGGCCAAGAAGGCCGGCGTGAACAATTATATCGTCAAGCCGTTCAATGCGGCGACGTTGAAAACCAAGATCGAAGCGGTCTTCCCGGACATGGCGACGGCGTAAGGTTTCGCGTCCCGGACGCGGTGCAGCGCCTCTTTGGCGATGCGCCGCAGAGCCGGGACCTATTGCATCCACCCACGATGGACCCCGGATCAGCAGCGCACCACAATAGCGCGTCGAAGACGCGCGTGAACCCGCTTATGGCGCTGCGCTGCGTCCGGGGAACGCGCGTCTACCACCGCAGCTCGCGCATCAGCGCGCGGGGCGGGTGGCCGAACAGCTCCTTCACCGAGGCCGGATCGAGCTGGTCGATGCCCTCGAATTCCTCGGAATGGATGCCGCGGGTGAGGAAAAGGCAATCGATCCCGAAGCCGTGCGCGCCGGTGAGATCGGTCCGCACCGAATCACCGATCGCCAGCACACGGTCGAGCGGCGCCGGATGGCCGCGACGCTCGGCGGCCAACGCCATCGCACGTTCATAGATTGGGCGGTGCGGCTTGCCGTAGAAGATCGCCTCGCCGCCGAGCTCGCGATAGAGCTCGGCGATCGCGCCCGCACAATAGATCAGCCGGTCGCCGCGTTCGACGACTATATCCGGGTTGGCGCAAACCAGCGGCAGCTTGTGCTCGCGCGCCTGCAGCATCATCGCGCGATAGTCTTCCGCCGTCTCGGTTTCGTCGTCGAACAGGCCGGTGCAGATGATGTAGTCGGCCTGCTCCAGTGGCGCCATCACGGCGTTGAGCCCGCGATGGATCGATGAGTCCCGCTCCGGGCCGATCCAGTAAATCTTCTTGCCGGGGTGATCGGCGACGAAGTGCCGCGTCAGATCGCCGGACGAGACGATCGCGTCGTAGGTTTGGTCGGCGACGCCGAGCTTGCGCAACTGACGCTGCACGGAATCGGCCGGCCGCGGCGCGTTGGTGATCATGATGACGATACCGCCGCGCCGGCGGTAGGTGTGCAGCGCCTCGCACGCTTCGGGGAAGGACTCCAGCCCGTTATGCACGACGCCCCAGATGTCCGAGAGGACGACCTCGACGCCATCCACGAGGTCGCGCAGCCGCTCGACGAACCGCAATGAAGTCATGATTTCCGATGCCTGTTAGCCCGGGCCTGCGGCACGGCGCACCAGCGCGGCATTGCCGGTCGCCCGGGCCGGGGGCTGCAAGGGCTGGCTTGCCATCGGAACGGGGGTGCTGGAACCATTGGGAGTGCCGGATTCCTTATTCGCTGTCGTCCCGCCGGTAGCAGATGCCCCCTCGGGCCGCAACGGCCGCGGCGGCGCAAACAGAAAGCCCTGGCCAAAGCGCACGTCATAGTCGAGCAGGTCCACGACCGCGCGCTCACCCTCGATCTTTTCGGCGATCAGGTCGATGCCGAAGCGGCCCAGCAGATCGGAAAGGTCGGATGGGTGGATATCCGAGCTCGAGCTCTGCTTGGGATCGAGCAGCAAGGCCGCCGGCACCTTGATGAAACGAACGCCGCGGTCGGCGAGCTCGCGCGGCTCGACCCTGAGATCGGTGACGTGATCGATCGAGAAACGGTAGCCGCGCTGCGATAGCGCGGCGAGATGCTCGATTTCGATCGGTCCGAGACGGCGGAACATTGCCTGCTTGAATTCGAGCACAAAGGACGGCGCCAGCGCCCGATTGGCTTCGAGGAAATCGAGGCACTGCGCGAAATTGACGGGATTGCCGAGGGTGGCCGCCGAAACGTTGCAGAACACGCCGACGTCCTTGTTGCGCACCATCAGGCGGCGCAACACCTGGACACAGCGCAGCATCACCATGTGATCGATCTTGCCGATCAGTCCGCCGGTTTCGGCGGTGGCGATGAAATCGTCGGCGGCGATGATCTGGTCCTTCTCGTCGCGTAGCCGAGTCACCGCCTCGTAGAACCGCACCTTGCGCTGCGGCAGCGTCACCATGGGCTGCAGGTAGATGTCGAGCCGGTTTTCCTCGATAGCGTTCTTTACCGCGGCAAGTAGGTGCGGCTGGCCACGCGAAGCGGCGTCCGCGGCAACCGCAGCCGCAACCGGCGCGGGCCGGACGGCAGGTGCCATGGGCGGCGCGGCGATCGCCGGCTCGTTCTGCGGTTCGGGCTCCTGCCTGTCGGCCGGAGCGGAAGCCGCCGCCGCGCCCGCGGCCAGCAGATCTTCATGGCTCGCCACCGAGACGGCCAATTGCTTGACCAGCACGCCGAGTTCGTTGATTTCGCCGAGAACGGCCTGGATGCGGTCAGAGCTTGCGGAGTTCGCCGATACAACCCGCCCCTCGACGGCGGCGAGCCGGCGACCGAATTCGGCGACCTGCCGGGCGAGGTCGGCGGTGCCGCGGGAAAGATCGGCGATCTGGCCACCGACGTCGGAGCGGTCGCGCAGCCGCATCGACACGGCATTGTAGAGGATCAGGAAGGTCAGCGCGGTGAGCGCCACGATCGCGGATTCGGTGCCGTTGAAGCCTGCCAGCGCATGGAGCGCGAGCCCGAGGGAGGCTGCAACCAGGACCATGCAGATGGCGATGAAAATCGTCGAAATGCGAATCATGTCGCGCGCTATGCCTTCAGGTCCGAACTGTCTTGACTCCGGGAAAACACGGAAGTTTCAGGCGCCGTCGAACTTGCGCTCGCCCAAGCCCAGCAACCTTAGCATTAATGTTGATTCGCAGAGCTAGTGTTCTTTGGACAGTGGACGGAATTGGAACGTCGCGTGTCCCGAACGCGGTGCAGCCTAGGCGATGCGCTGCATCGTCCGGTAACGTTGCCCCGCAGAGCCGGAACCCATGTCAGGAACCCGAAGTGCCGCGGAATGGGCCCGGGCTCAAGGCCGGGCACGAGGCGTGAGTCTTACGTGACCGCCCGGATGACCTTGCCGACCTTGTCCATGATCTCGCCGATCTGCTCTTCAGTGACGATCAGGGGCGGGGTCAGCGCCAGCGTGTCACCGACGGCGCGGAGCATGATGTCATTGTCATGGAAGGCGCTGTTGAGCCCGGCAAAGCCGCGCTTGCCTATCCCGTCCGCAGACGGCGCGAGGTCAATGCCGGCGGTCAAACCGATGGTGCGGATGTCGAGCACGTTGGGCAAGTCCTTCAGCGACATCACGGCGTCAGCGAATTTTGCCTCGAGCTTGTTGGCCCGCTCGAACAGCTTCTCGTCGCGGTAGATATCGAGGGTGGCAAGAGCTGCGGCGCAAGCGAGCGGATGCGCCGAATAGGTGTAGCCATGGGTCAGCTCGACCATGTGCTCGGGTCCGGTCATGAAGGCGTCATGGATGGTGTCGCGCACCAGCACGCCGCCCATCGGGGCCGCACCATTGGTGACACCCTTGGCGAAGGTCAGCATGTCCGGCAGCACGCCGTAGCGCTCGGCTGCAAAGGCGAAGCCGAGCCGGCCGAAGCCGGTGATCACCTCGTCGAAGATCAGGAGGATACCGTGCTTCTGGGTGATCTCGCGCAGCCGCTTGAGATAGCCCTTCGGCGCCGCCAGCACGCCGGTCGATCCTGCCATCGGCTCGACGATCACGGCGGCGATGGTGTTGGCGCCATGCAGATTGACGAGGTCCTCCAGCGCATCGGCGAAATGCGCACCATATTCCGGCTCTCCCTTGGTGAACGCCTGCTTCTCGCGGTCATAGGTCGCCGGCAGATGGTCGACGCCGGACAGCAGCGAGCCGAAGATCTTGCGGTTGCCGACGATACCGCCAACGGCCGTGCCGCCAAAGCCGACGCCGTGATAGCCGCGCACGCGGCCGATCAGGCGCGAACGGGCGCCCTGACCGTTGATCTGGTGATAGGCGAGCGCGATCTTCAGCGCGGTATCCGCCGCCTCCGACCCGGAGTTGCAGAAGAAAACGTGGTCAAGGCCCTTCGGCGCCAGCTCGGCGATGCGGCTGGCAAGCTCGAACGCCTGCGGGATGCCGAACTGGAATGGTGGCGCGTAGTCCAGCGTCGCGGCCATCTTGGCGATGGCGTCCGAAATTTGCGTGCGGCCGTGGCCGGCATTGGTGCACCACATGCCGGCAGCGGCGTCGAGGATCTTGCGGCCGTCGACGGTGAAGTAATGCATGTCCTTGGCGCCGGCGAGCAGCCGCGGATTCTTCTTGAACGCCCGGTTCGCGGTGAACGGCATCCAATGCGCGGCGAGATCGTTCGGAACAGCTACAGGAGTCGGGTGGGGGCTCTTGTCCAGCATGGGAGGCCTCTTTGATGTTTGAAGCGTTCTGCTGACGTCAAACTATCAGTTTCGCCCCGGGACGGGAACGCCGGTGCGCCGTGATATTTCCGCGCAATTATTCAGAGATCGGCCGCGGCAATCCAGAATACTTCGCCCTCGGAATCCTCGGTGTCGAGCCAGAGCAGCGGCAGTTGCGGATAGGTCGCTTCGAGTTGCGGGCGGCACCGGCCGATCTCGCATAACAGCCCGCCCTGTGGGTTGAGGTGCGCGGCGGCCTCGTCGAGGATGCGGCGGACAATGTCGAGCCCGTCGGTGCCGCCGTCGAGGGCGAGTTTCGGCTCGGCGCGGCATTCGCGCGGCAGGCCGGCCATGCCATCGGCGTCGACATAGGGTGGATTGGAAATGATGAGGTCGTAGCGCTTGCCGCCAAGCGGCTCGAACAGATCGCCGCGGTACAGCGTGAGCCGGTCCTGAAGCCCGTAATTGCCGACATTGCGCGCGGCGACCTCGAGCGCATCCTTTGAAATGTCCACCGCGTCGATTTCGGCATTCGGAAAATTCCGGCTGGCCAGAATGGCAAGGCAGCCCGAGCCGGTGCAGAGGTCGAGCACGCTTTCCACCGCGCGCGGCTCCGAAATCAGCGAGCCGGCCTCCTCGTCGCCGTCGCCGCCGAAATGCTGGTCGAGCAATTCGCCGATGAAGGAGCGCGGCACGATGGTGCGTTCGTCGACATAGAAGGGAAGGCCGCGCATGTAGATCTTATTGACGAGATAGGCAGCGGGTTTTCGCGTCATCACGCGGCGCCCGATCAGGTCGAGAATCTTACGGCCTTCGGCTGCGGTGACGCGCGCGGTTGCAAACGTCTCGAACTGGTCGGGATGCAGATGCAGCGCCTCGCAGACCAGGAAGGCGGCCTCGGCAACCGGATCGGTGGTGCCGTGCGCAAAAACCAGCTCGGCCTCGGCGAAGCGGCTGACGGCGTAGCGGACGAAATCGATGAGCGTCAGCAGTTCGCCCGCGCCGATCTTGGCCAGTTTCGTTTGGCGAGCACCGCGCTTTGCCGCCGGTTTTCCAGCTTTGGCCATCAGGATTTGGTCCAGCGCGCGGCGGCAACATCATCGTGGTCGCGTGCCTCGATCCAGCTCGTGCCTTTTTCGCTTTCCTCGCGTTTCCAGAACGGCGCGCTGGTCTTCAGGTAGTCCATCAGGAATTCCGCCGCTTCAAAGGCTGCCTCCCGATGCGGCGATGCGGTCACTACCAGCACGATGTTCTCGCCCGGCGCGATGCGGCCGAACCGATGAATGATGGTGAGACCCTGCAACAGCCAGCGCGACAGCGCCTCGTCAGCGTGACGCCCGATCTCGGCTTCGGCCATGCCGGGATAATGTTCGAGTGTCAGCGCTGCGATCGGCTCGCCGTTCTCGCTGCCGCGGCAGATGCCGCTGAACGTGACGACGGCGCCAATGTCGGTGCGGCCTCTGGTGAGCGCCGCGATTTCCTGCGCAACGTCGAAGTTGCCTTCCTGGATACGGATCGTGGCGGTGACAGACATGGTTGAGGTCAGCCGCCGGTCATCGGCGGGAAGAACGCAATCTCGCGTGCGCCGGATATCGCGGCGTCCGCCTTGACATGGGCGTGGTCGATCGCGGCGCGGATCACCTTCGGCTTTTCGAAGGCGTAGGCATAGGCGTCGCCGCGCTGGGAAAGCCAGCCGATCAAGTCGTCCACTGTGCGCACGTCGGCCGGCGGCTCGATGATCTCTTCCGCCACACCGATACGCTCGCGCACCCAGGCGAAATATTTGACCTTCATCCCTCATCCTCCTTGATGAGGTGATGGATGCCGGCGCGGAAATAATCCCAGCCGGTGTAGATCGTGAAGATCGCCGACATCCACAGCAGGACGATGCCGATCAGGGTGGTCGCGGGCAGCAACTGCTCGCCCGCTTCGCCTGCAATCAGGAAGCCGATCGCGACCAGCTGGATCGTGGTTTTCCACTTCGCCAGCTTGGTCACGGGTACACTGACCCGCAACGCCGCCAGATATTCCCTCAAGCCCGAGACCAGGATTTCACGGCACAGGATCACGATGGCCGCCCACAGCGTCCAGCCATGGATGCTGCTATCGGCTGCCAGCATCAAGAGGCAGGACGCGACCAGGAGCTTGTCGGCGATCGGATCGAGCATCCGGCCAAACGCGGACTGCTGGTCCCAAATTCGCGCATAGTAGCCATCGAGGTAGTCCGTCACCGCGGCGGCAATGAAGACGGCCAGGGCCACCCAGCGCAGCCAAAGCGGCCCGTCGAGGATTGATTGGGCAAAAACGCAGCCGACCACCACCGGAATGGCGGCAATGCGGGCGTAGGTCAGGATATTCGGTATCGACAGGGTTTTGCCCTGTCCCCTGGTTGTTGCGATGTTCATCCGTCTTACCAATACCGCTGGAGCGTGAAGGTCAACCATGCAGACCTAGATCATCTGTCGCAGGCGACGCCCAAATGACATGCCTTCCGGCTCAAAGTCCCTAACCCGGCTGAGCATGGAAGAACTCGAAGATCTTGCGGGCGCTTTCGGCGCTAACGCCCGGAACTTTGCCGAGGTCCGCGATCGAGGCCCGCTCGATCTCCTTCAGCGTTCCGAAGTGATGCAGCAAGGCACGTTTGCGTGACGGGCCGATGCCCGGAATTTCCTGCAGGCCGGCTTCCCTGATGTCTTTTTTCCGCAGCTTGCGGTGCGAGCCGATCACGAAGCGATGTGCCTCGTCGCGCAGCCGCTGAATGAAATATAGCACCGGATCCCGCGGTTCGAGCTTGATGGCCTCGCGGCCCGGCATGAACAGCGTCTCCCGGCCGGCATCGCGGTCAGGACCTTTCGCCACCGCCATCAGCGAGACCTGGGTCAGCCCCAGGCCTGCGAAAATCTCGCTGACGGCGTTGAGCTGGCCGCGGCCGCCGTCGATGATGACGAGGTCAGGCCATTGCGGAAACGAATCATCGTCGGCCTTGACCTTGGCCGCGTCGCCCTCCGGCGGCTTCAACAGCCGCTTGAAGCGGCGTTCCAGCACCTCGCGCATCATCGCATAATCGTCGCCGGGCGTCAGTCCCTCGGACTTGATGTTGAACTTACGGTACTGGTTTTTGATGAAGCCATCCGGCCCCGCCACAATCATAGCACCGACTGCGTTGGTGCCCTGGATGTGGCTGTTGTCGTAGACCTCGATGCGCTTGGGCACCTGTGGCAGCCCGAGCGTGCCGGCCATCGCTTCCAGGAGTCGGCTCTGCGTCGCCGTATCAGCGAGCTTGCGGCCAAGTGCTTCGCGCGCATTGGTCAGTGCGTGCGTGACTAATTCCTTTTTCTCGCCGCGCTTCGGCACGGAGATTTCAACTTTGTAACCGGCCTTCACGCAGAGGGCGTCGGCCAGCAGCGCGCATTCCTCGATGTCATGCGACAGCAGGATGAGTTTCGGCGGCGGCTTGTCGTCGTAGAACTGCGCGAGGAACGAGGCCAGCACCTCCTCCGGCGTGAACGACTTCTCCGCGCGCGGAAAATAAGCGCGGTTGCCCCAGTTCTGGCCGGTGCGGAAGAAGAACACTTCGACACAGGAATAGCCGCCTTCCTGATGGATGGCGAACACGTCTGCCTCTTCCACGGTGCGCGGATTGATGCCCTGCTGCGACTGGATTGCGGACAGCGCGGCGAGGCGGTCGCGATAGAGCGCGGCGGTCTCGAATTCGAGTTCGTTCGACGCCTTCTCCATCTCGGCGGCGAGCAGCTCCTTCACCGCGTGGCTTCGGCCGGACAGGAAATCGGTCGCCTCGCGCACCAGCTCGCTATAGCCTGGGAAGTCGATCTCGCGGGTGCAGGGGCCGGAGCAGCGACGGATCTGATAGAGCAGGCACGGCCGCGTGCGGCTCTCGAAAAAGCCGTCGGTGCAGGAGCGGATCAGGAAGGCGCGCTGTAGCGCCGTAATCGTACGATTGACGGCGCCTGCGGATGCGAACGGCCCGAAATATCGGCCTGGCCTGGTTTGCGCGCCGCGATGTTTGAGGATCTGCGGCGCCCAATGGTCGCCGGTGATCAGGATATAGGGAAACGACTTGTCGTCGCGCAGTTGCACGTTGAAGCGCGGACGCAGCTGCTTGATCAGGTTCGCTTCCAGCAGCAGCGCTTCGGTTTCGGTCGTGGTCGAGACGATCTCGACGGTTACCGTTGCCGCAATCATCCGCAGGATGCGCGCCGGCAGCGGGGCGTTGGCGCGGGCGTAGGAGGTGAGTCGCTTGCGGACGCTTTTCGCTTTGCCGACGTACAGCACGTCGCCTGCGGCATTGAGCATGCGATAGACACCGGGCGAGGTCGGCGCCAGCCGCACCGCGTTTTCGATGGCCGCGTGGCCGACCGCCAGCGGGCCTTCGGCAATCGCATCAGAGGGCTCCTCAGGACTTTCCGGCAGGCGCGCCTCGTCGTCCTCCTCGGCGGCCGTTGTCGCGGGATCGAGGTCGGCAGGGGGCAGGTCTTGCGGCGGCAAATCCGGCTGGGAACCCCGCCGCGCCTTGCGTAGGGGCTTCGGGTGGTCGGTAGAATCGTGATCCATGTCCGTAAATTAAGCGCTGCAAGGCGGCATCGCCAGCGCCGCTGGCGCGCTCTCCCCGGCAGACGCCGGTAACGCTTCCTTAAGACTGATGAGCGGGCGGTAAACCGGCTTAACAGGCCTTTAACTTAAAACTCTCGATAAATCTTAGCGAAAAAGTGGAGTTCCGTAACCAGGCCGGTTTCTCGCGCGGCGTGGTCGCGGCAGTTGCGTGGGGTTGCGTGATGGGCAGGTTGGTGTTGAGCGCGTTGGCGCTGATCGCTGCAGGCTGGACCATGTCGGCAGGGGCCGCCGACCTCTACGGATCGCGCGCGCCCTATACCGTCAACCAGCCGCTCAACGCCTATAGCTGGGCCGGTCCCTATCTCGGCGGCAACCTCGGCTACGCCTGGGGCTCGGTCGCCAACAATCCGACCAAGCCGTCGGGTTTCGTCGGCGGCGTCCAAGCCGGCTACAATTGGCAGAGCGGGTCGTTTGTGTTCGGTCTTGAAGGTGACATCCAGGTGACCGGCGCCGAAGAAACCTTCGCGCCGTGGAAATTCTCCAACCCCTGGTTCGGCACGGTTCGCGGCCGCGCCGGTTTCGCCTTCAACAACGTTCTGTTCTTTGGTACGGGTGGTCTCGCTTTCGGCGAGCTGCGCGCCACGACGTTCGGCCTGACCGAATCCCATACCAATGCGGGCTGGACATTAGGCGCCGGCGCCGAGATGGGCCTTGCGCCCGACTGGAGCGCCAAGATCGAATATCTCTATGTCGATCTGGCCAACAGCAACTTCGTCATGACAGGCGCGTCGAATGGCTATCGGTTCGGCCTGATACGGGCCGGGATAAATTATCGCTTCTGAGAACAAAGAAACTGTCGACTACCACCTCCCGGCGGCGGAAAGCCGCCGGGATTTTTTTTGCGTTGCTGGCTTATTGCACGCCGCTGGCGGATCGTTTGCGGATTTTGGAGGCCGGCCATCCGGCCGCGCAGGCAACCAACCGCGAAATGCTGGCCGCGGCAACGATTGCCGTGCCGGAATCCTTGACTTGCGTCGCGGTGGATTTCGAACGTGAAACGTTGTCTGAAAGGCTCGAAGCTGCGGGCTTCGACGCCAAACGATCGGCGCCGCGCGGCTACATCATCACGCATCGACGCTTTGAGCGGCGATGCCGCCCCAGCCGAACCATTGCACGCAAAAAAGTCCGTTTCAGACGTGAGCGTCAGCTCACGATGAAATCACCAGGTTGACCGCCTTGGGGCCTTTGCCCTTCTTGTCCGGTTCGACCTCGAACGTAATGCGCTGTCCTTCTGTCAGATCCTTCAATCCGGCCCGCTCGACGGCGGTGATGTGCACGAACACATCGCGGCCGCCATCATCGGGCTTGATGAAGCCGTAGCCGCGTTCTCCATTGAAGAACTTGACTGTTCCAGTCATGGCCATCGGGAAACTCCTCCCCCGTATTGCTCCGCCGCTACGCGCATCTCGCGTATCGGCTGACCGGACATTCGCTGCCGGAAGCTTGGCCACCTCAGCCGATCGGGTTCACGCCGCCGACCGACCAGGATTTTTCTTCGGCCTTGATCACTCCGCCGCAACCATTCGCGGAAGCGGAACGTAAAGCCAGTCCCAATGGCCTGAGCATAATACGGTTTTACGCGAATTGCCTACGGCGATTCGCACTTTTCACCGGCTGTGCGGCTACCCTCAGGGCTTGGGCGTCTCCAGCCTGAACCGGCCGGCGCCGCCCTGGCCGAGCGGCTTTTCGAGCTCGGGTAGAATTGTCTTCAATTCACCCGCCAGCGTCCAGGGCGGGTTGACGATCAGGAGGCCGGTAGAGGCGAGGGGACCGCCGGGCTCCTGCGGCGCGACGCTGAATTCGAGCCGCAGGCATTTCCCGGCCGGCTTGCTGGCGGCGGCGGCGCCCGCGACCAGCCGCGCCAGGGCGTCTGTGGCGCGCCGGCTCTTCACCGGATACCAGATCAAATAGCTGCCGGTCGGCCATTTCGCGTAGGCTTCGGCGAATCCGGCCGCCAGCCTTTCGAATTCGTCCTTCTGCTCGAACGCGGGATCGATCAGCACCAAACCGCGCCGCTCATTGGGCGGCACGAAAGCCGGCAGTGCAGTCCAGCCGTCGAGATCCACCACCCGGGCCTGGCTGTCGCGGCGCAGTGCATCGATCAGTTGCTTGCGGGCGCCGGGCTCGATTTCGCAGGCCGTTAGACGGTCTTGCGGCCGCAACAGGGCGCGGGCGATCAAGGGCGACCCGGGGTAGGCGTCGAGTTTGCCCGGCGCGTTGAATGCCCTGACGATATCGAGGTAGGGGGCCACAAGCGACAGCACATTTTCCGAAAACCGTGCCTGCATCACCCGCGCAATGCCGGTCAGCCATTCGCCGCCGCGGCGCGCTTCCTCACCTGTGAGGTCATAGCGCCCAGCGCCGGCATGGGTATCGATGACGCGAAACGGCGCCTGCTTCTCCTGCAGATAGGTCACCATGCGCACCAGCACGATGTGCTTGATGACATCGGCAAAGCCGCCGGCGTGAAAGGCATGTCGGTAATTCATGGCAGTCGGCCGACCAGTTGGAGAAGACGAAAGCGTCTTCTACTCGTCATGGCCAGGCTTGTCCCGCTCGCAAACGTCGCCGGATCAGGCGAAATGGCAATGATGCGTTGGCGCAGAGGGAAGTCCCGGCCATCCACGCGTCTTGCAGATGACGATAAAGCCGTGGATGGCCGGGAACGCAGACAACCTCGGGCAGTCTGCGCAAAGCGGGCCGCCATGCCCTGGCATGGCGGAAAGGCTCTTCAGCCGCCCCGCACCGGCGGCATCACCACTTCGTCACGCCGGCAGGCGCGGCGGTCAATTTCCTCGCAGGCGCGGAATTGCATGTCCTTGCTCAGGCAGATCCGCACCTCGCTCAGGCGCCGGCTCGAGCAGGTCACCGAGATCGCCGAACTGCTCAGGCCCGGGTTGATCTTGATGAAGGCCGTTTCGAGATCGCCGGGAGCGATGGTCTTTTCTTCGGACAATTGCAGGAATTCCTCGGGGATCTTCACCGCGGCCCGCGCTTTGCGGATGCCCTCGAAATAGGCTCGTGCGCCGAGGCCCGAACAGGTGCCGTGCTTGTCCCACTCGTTGAAGATCAGGCCGGGCGCCGGCATCAGGTCCAGCATGGAGGTCATGATGTTGCGATCGAGCCGCGGGGCAGGCCGCTGGCAGTATTCGGGAAAGCCGCGCTCATATTGCGGCCACAGCCCGTGAACCACGAAGGAATAGGGACGGCTGCATTGGGCCTGCGAACGTCCGCTATTGCCGCGCTCGGCCGCCGCCTCGCAGAACGAGGGCGACCATGAAAGGGCGAGAACATAAAAATCGAACTCGCCCGGGGCGTTCTGCCGGCGGTCCTGTGCGGACGCCATCGCGGCAAAGACGACAACAAGAGCCAGCGAAATCAGAAGCCGCGACATAATGGACCGGTGCATCGATGCCCCTTCTACTCAACTACCGGGAGCCTAGCAGGGAACCGGAACATTTCAAGAACAAAATTCGATGATCCCGCAGACAGGCTGCGAGGAGCTTGGTCGCATGGCGCGATTGGCTGGATTAGGGCCGGGCGGCCCGGCAGCGCGGGCCATAGGCCCAGTTGCGATCGAGCCCGGTCACGCACCATTCGACACCCTGGCCGAAGCCGGCGAAGCCACCATCCTCAATGATCGAGTAGTGCACGGAGCGCATCTTGCCGTCGCTCAGCATCACGTCGCCGCTGCAGTAGCGGCGCGGAATGTTGTCGGACTGCCAGGGCCGAAACGCCGTCTCATGGATCCGGCCAAAGCCGGTAATGACAAGCGCCGAATTCCAGAACTTGCCCTCTTTCTCCTGGAATTGTGACGCGATGGTCGACAGTGCCCGCTCGCATTCGGCGACCCCGCCGTCATAGCGCGGCCCGGACAGCCAGAAATTCAATTCCAGGGGATTGGCCGCCTGGACGGCATGGCTGGAGACCAGCAGGGCGAGCGCCGCCGTCATCAGACCGAGTGCTCTCAATGATGTGAACAGGTTGCGCATGGGAATCCGCCGGTAAGCCAACGCACGGGACGGTGCCGCGAAGCCCCGACAAGGTCAAGTGCAGGGGGGCAACACCTGACGGCCAAGTCCGCCTCGTGCTGCAACCATTCTTTTCACGGCCGTCGGCGCACACTATGGTGGGCTTCGAGCGAAACGGAGTCTGCGATGCGAAGAATTCTGGCCGCGAGCCTGATTGCCATGAGCGGAATGCTGGCCGGGGCGCCGGCGCAGGCGCAGTGGTGGGATATCGACACGGTGCCGGCCTTCAAGGGCAATGACACCGGCGGCATCATCGCCTATCAGCTGGCGATGCAGGCCGATGCCCGCCAGCTCGCCGTCGATCACTGCTCCCGCTACGGCAAGGTGGTGAAATTCCTCGGCGTGCAGCCCAACTATGGCGGTTATCTTTCCTTTGCCTGCCGCTGGGTGCCCTATGGTGCAGCCGAGCGGCCGCTGCGCACGCTTTACTGACCGCGACCCGCTACCTTTCCCCGCTGGACATGCTTTTGCCACGCAAAGCGTGTGTTCACTCTGCGCGCGCACGAAAGCGTTGACAGTTCAGCGGAGCACACGCATGAGACGACTGCTTATTGTATCCTGGTCGACCGTTGGCCTGCTTGCCCTGCTGCCGGCGAGCGGCGCCGCTGCCGTAGAGCTGCCGGTGCGCAAGGCCGGCCTGTGGGAGATGAAGGTGGTGAGCACGGATTCGCCATCGCCCGATATGACGATGCAGCAATGCACCGATGAGACCACCGACAAGGACATGAGCACCGCCATGTCGCCGATGGCCAAGCAGATTTGCTCGAAGCAAGACATCCAGAAGACCGCGACTGGCTACGTCACCGATTCCGTCTGCGGCATGGCCGGCATCACGGTCAAGTCACGTGCCGAAATCACCGGTGACTTCAATTCCGCCTACACCGTGAAATCGACATCGCACAGCGAGGGCGGCATCGCCGGTGCTCCGCGCGATACCACCACGACGATCGAGGCCAAATGGATCGGCGCCTGTAAGGCCGATCAGAAGCCCGGCGACATCATGATGCCCGGCGGTATGAAGATGAATATCAAGGACATGGAAAAGCTGAAGGCGCTGATCCCAAAGAAGTAGCTCCGTTCATAGCGATTGCAGTCAGGCCACATGGTTCGAGACGCGCAGCTTTGCTGCGCTCCTCACATGAGGAGATAGATCCTTAGCCTGAGGAGCGCGACTTCGCGCGTCTCGAAGGATGAAGGCCCGGATCTCTCGAAAATCTACACCGGCACCCTGACTGCCGCGCGCAATCCGCCCATTGGGCTGTCGCTGAGCGTAATGTCGCCTCCATGCGAGCGCGCGATGTCGCGGGCGATGGCGAGCCCCAGGCCGGTGCCGCCCTCGTCCTGGTTTCGGGCGTCGTCGAGCCGCAGGAATGGCTTGAACACCTCCTCGCGCATGTTGGCGGGAATGCCTGGGCCGTCGTCATCGACCGTCACTGTCAGATAGCGGTGATCGCGATGGCCGGTGATGGCGACCGTCCTGGCGTAGCGCGCCGCATTGGAGACGAGGTTGGCGATGCAGCGCTTGAACGAGGCTGGTTTCACCGTCACGACTGGCAGGCCGTGGAACGTCACCGTTGCCGTATGGCCGTGGCGTTCGGCATCGCTGCGCAATTCTTCCAGCGCCATCGCCATATCGGTCGGTTGCGCGATCTCGCCGCTGTCGCCCCGTGCGAAGGCAAGATAGGCCTCCAGCATGCCCGACATTTCGTCGACATCCTTGCGCATGCCGTCGACTTCCGGGCTGTCGCCGATCAGCGCAAGCTCGAGCTTGAAGCGGGTCAGGATAGTGCGCAGGTCGTGGCTGACGCCGGCGAGCATCGCGGTGCGCTGATCGATCGAACGTTCGACGCGCGCCTTCATCTCCAGGAACGCCTGTGCCGCCTGCCGCACCTCGCGCGCGCCGCGCGGCCGGAAGTTCGGCACCTCGCGGCCCTTGCCAAAGCTTTCGGCGGCTTCCGCCAGCCGCAGGATCGGCCTGATCTGGTTGCGCAGGAACAAGACCGCGACGATCAGCAGGATCGAGGAGGTGCCGAGCATCCAGAAAATGAAGATCTCCGAATTGGAGGCATAGGCTGCGCTGCGCTGTGCGAATACG
This sequence comes from Bradyrhizobium archetypum, assembly GCF_013114835.1. GTDB lineage: Bacteria > Pseudomonadota > Alphaproteobacteria > Rhizobiales > Xanthobacteraceae > Bradyrhizobium > Bradyrhizobium archetypum. The sequence goes on from NZ_JAAVLW010000004.1 coordinate 81,459, forward strand.
CGCATCACGGCATCGTCGAGCTGGATACGGATTTCGACCAGATTGGATTTGCCGACGGTGTCGATCCAGAACGGACGGCCGATCTGCCGGCCGAGCTGCACCGACAAGGTCTGGTCGAGCAGCGAGAAGAACGGTTTTGGTCCGGGCTGCGGCATGTCGCCGACGGGAAGGAAATCGACGACCAATTGCAACCGCTGCCCGATGCGGCGCAACTGCGCGCGGTCCTTGTCCTGCGGAAATGCCTTGTAGACGTCGATCAGGCTGGCGATGTCCTGCACCACGGCAGCCGACAGGCGCCGCGTCACCGTGTTCCAGTGGCGCTCCATGAACACGAACGCGACCACCGTCTGCAGGATCACCATCGGCACGATCATAATCAGCAGCGCCCGCGCATAGAGGCCGGTCGGCATCCAGCCTTTGAACGCGTTCCCCATCCAGCCATTGGCCTTGGAGACGCGTTGCGACGCATTGCGGATGAAGGTCAGGCCGGTATCGAGCGTGCTCATCAGTTGCTCAGGGCGACGCGACCAGGCGGTAGCCGATGCCGCGCACCGCCTGCAGGAACAGCGGATTGGCGGGATCCTGTTCGATCTTGCGGCGCAGGCGGTTGATCTGCACGTCGACGGCGCGCTCATTGACCGTACCGCCGCCGGTCAGCGCCGCGCGCGGCACGGTTTCGCCGGGGCTCGCAGCCAGAATGCGCAGCATTTCGCGTTCGCGGTCGGTCAGGTGAATGATCTCCTCGCCCTGGCGCAGTTCGCCGCGGTCGAGATGAAAAATGTAAGGGCCGAATGCGATCTGTTCGAGCGCTTCCACCGGCGGCGGCGCCGAGCGCTTGAGGATGTTGCCGATCCGCAAGACCAGTTCGCGCGGCTCGAACGGTTTTGCGACATAGTCATCGGCGCCGATCTGCAGCCCCTCGATCCGTGCTTCCGCCTCATGGCGCGCCGTCAGCATGATGATCGGCACCGCGGACGAGGTGCGGATGAACCGCGCCAGGTCGAAGCCGGTTTCGCCGGGCATCATGACGTCGAGGATCAGGAGATCGAAATGCAGGCCGAGCAGCTTGGCGCGTGCGTCGGTGGCGCTCGACGCGGTCGTGACACGATAGCCCTCGCCGGAGAGAAACCGCGACAATAGATCGCGGATGCGGCGGTCGTCATCGACCAGGAGCAGATGCGGGGCGTCGTCGGCCAGTTGCCGCGGCGCGCGCGCGGTGGCTGTCGCGATGGTTGCTGCTTGCGGCACGGTCACTCCCTCGGCTTCTTGCTGCCGGTCCCGAAGATCGCCTCCAACACCTTGTCGGGGTCGTCGCGATCGATCATCGCACGCAGGAACTGGCCGATCGCCGCGACGCCGTCGGGATTGATGTCCCGCAGCGCCCGGGTGATGCGATCGGTCTGCAGCCCTGCGAGCTTTGCCACCAACGCTTCGCCCTTCGGGGTGGCGTAAAGAAGGCGCTGTCGGCGGTCGTTATTGCCGGTTTTCTGGATGATGTAGCCCTCATCGAGCAACTGTTTGAGCACCCGGCCGAGAGACTGCTTGGTGATCCGCAAGACGTCCAGGAGGTCGGCCACTTTGAGGCCGGGGTAGCGGTAGACGAAATGCATCACGCGGTGATGGGCGCGGCCGAATCCGAACGCCTCGAGCTCGTGGTCGGCGTCGCCGACGAAGTCGCGATAGGCGAAGAACAGCAGTTCGATGATGTCCCAGCGCATCTCGCGCGGGGCAGGGGACGTGCCCGCATTTCCATGCGAATCAGGGTGGGCGGCGCCCCTTGAGAAATTTATGTCAGTCATGTTGACATATCTTGGGTTCAATGTTACAAAACTGCCAGCCACGACGAAACTTTAAGTCGTTTATAACTGGTGACGTGTCAGGCAGCCGAAAAAAGCCAGCGATGGCGGCAACGGCCGCAAATTGGACTACCGTGCGATTGTCGAGCGGCATTTCGGCAAACATACTGGACTTCGGCATTCCGCAAAAGCATGTCCTCAACCGGCATGACGGCGACGGAAACCGGCCGCAAGGCCGGTGGAGATGGAAGCCCGGACCTATCAAGCCAGCAGGCCCAGGGAGGGCAGGCCGGCGCCAAAGCGCGCCGATTTCGACCAGCGGGAAGCAGGGGAATGAGTTTGAAATTCGAAATCCAGCCAGCAGCGAATCCGACGCCTGAGAGGGAGCGCGCGGCAAAGCTCGTCGACCCGGGCTTCGGCCGGATTTTCACCGATCACATGGCGATCGTCCGCTACAACCATGCCAAGGGCTGGCATGACGCGCGTATCGAGGCTCGCGCGAATTTTCCGCTCGATCCCGCCACGGCGGTCCTGCACTACGCGCAGGAGATTTTCGAAGGTCTCAAGGCCTACAAGCGCGACAATGGCGTGAATCTGTTCCGCCCCGACGCCAATGCAAGGCGCTTCCGCAGTTCGGCCGAGCGCATGGCCATGGCGCCGCTGCCCGAGCCTGTCTTCATCGAAGCGGTCGAGCAGCTCGTGCGCATCGACAGCGCCTGGATACCGGGCGGCGAAGGCAGCCTCTATTTGCGGCCTTTCATGATCGCGAGCGAGGTCTTTCTCGGCGTGAAGCCTTCCGCCGAATACATCTTTGCCGTCATCGCTTCGCCGGTCGGCTCCTATTTCAAGGGCGGACCCGCACCGGTATCGATCTGGGTGTCGGAGAATTATACGCGCGCTGCGATCGGCGGCACCGGCGCCGTGAAGTGCGGCGGCAATTACGCCGCGAGCCTGCGCGCGCAGGCTGAGGCGATCGAGCATGGCTGCGACCAGGTCGTCTTCCTCGATGCGATCGAGCGTCGCTACATCGAGGAGCTCGGCGGCATGAACGTCTTCTTTGTGTTCGAGGACGGCTCGCTCTCGACGCCGCCGCTCGGCACCATCCTGCCGGGCATCACCCGCGATTCGATTATCGCCCTCGCAAAGGATTCGGGCACGCCCGTGCGCGAGGAGGCCTATACGATCGAGCAGTGGCGCAGGGATGTCGCCAGCGGAAAGCTCAAAGAGGCCTTCGCCTGCGGCACGGCGGCTGTCATCTCGCCGATCGGCAAGGTGTGCTCGGCGAGCGGCGATTTCCAGATCAACGGCGGCGTCGCCGGGCCTGTCGCCATGGGGCTGCGCAAGAAGCTGGTCGACATCCAGTACGGTCGCGCGGCGGACCCGCACGACTGGATCCGAAAGGTCATGTGACCGGCGGCGGAATTATCCGGCCGTTAGCTTGATAGATCACTTTAGCGCTCGACAGCACGCGTCTCATCGAGTCGCGCGACGCTGACGCGCGGCCAATTGAAAAGGCGCTAAACCGGGAGAGAAGCCATGGGAATTTCATTCCACAAGATCGATGGCGTCATCTGGTACGATGGCCGGCTGGTGCCGTGGGCCGATGCCAACGTGCATATCCTGACTCATGGCCTCCATTATGCGAGCTGCGTGTTCGAGGGCGAGCGTGCCTATGGCGGCAAGGTCTTCAAGAGCACGGAGCATTCCGAGCGGCTGAAGAATTCGGCCAATATCCTCGATTTCGAGATTCCCTATTCGGTGGCCGAGATCGATGCCGCCAAACAGCTCGTGATCGACAAGAACAATCTTCCCGATGCCTATCTGCGGCCGATCGCCCTGGCGCGGTTCGGAGAAGATGGGCGTCTCGGCGCCGACCAACACCATCCATCTCGCCATCGCCGCCTGGGACTGGCCGAGCTATTTCGATCCCGCCGAGAAGCTGAAGGGCATCCGGATGTGCATGGCCGAATATCGGCGGCCCGATCCGGCGACAACTCCGGCGCTGGCGAAGGCGTCCGGCCTCTACATGATCTGCACCATCAGTAAGCACAAGGCGGAGCGCGCCGGCTACGCCGATGCCATGATGCTGGACTGGCAGGGCCGCGTCGCCGAGTGCACCGGCGCCAACATCTTCTTCATCAAGGACGGCAAAATCCATACGCCGATCGCCGACTGCTTCCTCGCCGGCATCACCCGCGCCACCGCGATCGATCTCGCCAGGCGCCGCGGCATCGAGGTGATCGAGCGCCGCATCATGCCCGATGAACTCGACGGTTTCACCGAGTGTTTCATCACCGGCACCGCTGCTGAAGTGACGCCGGTCTCCGAGATCGCCAACTGGAAGTTCACGCCCGGCAAGATCTCCGAGCAGTTGATGGCGGATTACACCGCGGAAGTGCAGCCGAAGGGGAAGGCGGCTGCGGCGTAATTTGCGCATGGCGAAATCTCCGCTCCCTCGCCCGCTCTGGGTCGGGGTGAGGCTCGAAACCCCTTAGAGAAGTCCAAGGACATGGTGCATGGGGTCCGGGTTGCCCTGCCGGGCCCCGGCTGGTACCTAGCCGCCCATGCCTGAAAAACCCAAAAAACCCCAGAAACTGAAGGCGCGGCTGCCGCGTGGACTGGAAGATCGTGGCCCGGCCGCGATCGCGGCCACGCGCCAAATGGTCGAGAGGATCCGCGAGGTCTATGAGCGGTACGGCTTCGAGCCGGTGGAAACGCCGGCGATGGAGTTCACCGACGCGCTCGGTAAATTCCTGCCCGACCAGGACCGGCCGAACGAGGGCGTGTTCTCGTTCCAGGACGACGACGAGCAGTGGATTTCGCTGCGCTACGACTTAACCGCGCCGCTGGCGCGCTATGTGGCGGAGAATTTCGACGCGCTGCCGAAACCGTATCGCTCCTATCGCTTCGGCTACGTATTCCGCAACGAGAAGCCGGGCCCCGGCCGCTTCCGCCAGTTCATGCAGTTCGATGCGGATACCGTTGGGAGCGCCTCGCCGGCGGCGGACGCCGAGATGTGCATGATGGCGGCCGATGCAATGGAAGCGCTCGGCATTCCCCGCGGCTCGTATGTGGTGAAGGTCAACAACCGCAAGGTGCTGGACGGGGTGCGCGACGCGCTCGGCATTGCGGATGACGGGCAATGGCTGACGGTGATGCGTGCGATCGACAAGCTCGATCGGCTCGGCATTTCAGGCGTGCAGCAACTGCTCGGTGACGGCCGCAAGGATGAGTCGGGCGACTTCACCAAGGGCGCTGGTCTGAGGCAGGATGACATCGATTTGGTCATAGCCGCGATGGAGAAGGGCGCGCAGATCGATGCGCGACTGCGCGACAGCAAGATCGGGCAGGAAGGCCGCGACGAACTCGACGCAATCAGCAGACTTGTTTCGGCGTCAGGTTATGGGTCGGAGCGTATCGTGATCGATCCCTCCGTCGTGCGCGGCCTCGAGTACTACACCGGCCCCGTCTACGAGGTCGAACTGCTGCTCGACACCAAGGACGAAAAAGGCCGCCCCGTGCGCTTCGGCTCGGTCGGCGGCGGTGGCCGTTATGACGGTCTCGTCTCGCGCTTCCGCGGCGAGCCGGTGCCGGCGACGGGCTTTTCGATCGGCGTGTCCCGCCTGCAGGCTGCGCTGACGATGCTTGGCAAGCTCGACACACGACCGGAGTTTGGCCCGGTCGTGGTTACCGTGTTCGACCGCGATCGTGTCGCCGACTACCAGAAGATGGTCGCCGAGCTCCGCAATGCGAACCTCCGCGCCGAGCTCTATCTCGGCAACCCCAAGAACATGGGCAACCAGCTCAAATATGCCGATCGCCGCAATTCGCCTTGCGTGATCATCCAGGGCTCGGACGAGAAGGCGCGCGGCGAAATTCAGATCAAGGACCTGATCGAAGGCGCCAAGGCGGCTGCCGCCATCGCCTCGAACCAGGAATGGCGCGAGACGCGGCCTGCGCAGTTTTCCTGCGCCGAAGGCGAGATCGTTGCAAAAGTGCGCGAGGTGCTCGCGCGCCATGACGTGAAGTGGGGATAGCCATTCGTTCCAGGCGTCATGCTCGGGCTTGTCCCGGGCATCCACGTCTTGTTTGATAGAAGAAGTCGTGGATGGCCGGAACAAGTCCGGCCATGACAGGAAACAGAACGGGAGAGACGCGAATGCCTGAGATCACCATCAGCATGGCCGCCGGCCGCACCGAGGAACAGAAAGTCGGCATGATGCGCGACATCACCCAGGCGCTGGTGAAAAATCTCGGCGTCGATGCGGAAGCCGTCGTGATCCAGATCAACGAGGCGCCGCTCACGCATAAGATGAAGGGCGGCAAGACGTTTGTGGAGCGCGCCGCTGCGGCGAAGAAGTGACCTGAAAGGTCATCCCGGGTCGCGTAGCGAACCCGGGATCTCGAGATTCCGGGTCTGGTGCTAACGCACCATCCCGGAATGACGGCGATCGTTGAAAGCCCAATGGACGCACGCGATTTCATCAAAGTCGGCATGAGCGCCGAGCGGACGTTGGTCGTGCCACCCGAGCGTACGGTCGGGCATGCAGGGCATGCCGATGGTCTATGCGACGCCGATGATGATCCTGGAAATGGAGATGGCCTCGAGCGACGCCATCCGCAGCCATCTTCAGCCGGGCTGGATTACGGTCGTCACCGAGGTCGATATCCGCCATCTCGGTGCGTCGCTCGTCGGCGCGACGGTGCGCGTCACGGGAAGGGTCGCAGCCGTCGAGCGCCGCGTCATCCGCTTCGAGGTCGAAGCCTTCGAGGGCGACCGCAAGATCGGCGACGGCCGCCACGCCCGCGGCCTCGTCAATGCCGCGAGTTTTACCAAGCGACTAAAGCCCGGATAGCTGCCGCACACTCAACCTCATCCTGAGGAGCGCGTAGCGCGTCTCGAAGGATGGCCGCGGGCCTCATGGTTCGAGACGGCGCTAAGGCGCCTCCTCACCATGAGGATGATGGCAACATTACTTCGCCAATTCCTTCGAGCGCTTTGTCGCTGCGGCAATCGCGCGGATCATCAGCGGCTGCAGGCCGTCCTTGGCCATCAACACTTCCAGCGCGGCCGCCGTGGTGCCGCCGGGCGAGGTGACGTTCTGGCGCAGCGTGGCCGAGGCAAGCTCGGAGCGATGCAGCAATTCGCCGGACCCGGCGACGGTTTCGCGCGCGAGCTTGGTGGCAAGCTCCGCCGGCAGGCCGGCCTCGACGCCGGCGCGCGCGAGTTCTTCGGCAAGCAGGAAGACGTAAGCCGGGCCGGAGCCTGATACCGCGGTCACCGCATCCATCAGGTCTTCGTCATCGATCCATTCGACCGCGCCGATGGCGCGCAGCAACGCATCTGCCGTGGCGCGTTGGGCGGCGCTGACAGTTTTCGCTGATACCGCAACCGTGATGCCGCGGCTGATCGCGGCCGGCGTGTTCGGCATCGCGCGAACCACCATGCCGCCGCAGACTTCTTCCAGCACGGCAATCGTCGTGCCGGCCATGATCGACACGACAAGCGTGGACGCTCCCACGAGGTTTTTCAGCGCCGGCCCTGCTTCGCGGAACGTCTGCGGCTTCACCGCCACTACCAGCGTGTCGGCGGGGCCGGCGTCGCTCGGATTGAGGCGAATGCCCTTGGCCGCGAGCGCGCTGATCTCGGGGGACGGCTGCGGCTCGATCACCACGACGCGCCTGGCATCGAGGCCGCCGGCCAGCCATCCCGTCAGCATGGCGCCGCCCATCTTGCCGGCGCCGGCCAGCGCGATCGTGCCCTGGAGGTTTTGAAGTGCGTTGGTGTTAGCCATAGGTGCCACCACAGGTGCCGTCGTCCCCGCGAAAGCGGGAACCCATAACCACAGGCGGTTCTAGTGGATCGGGATATTTGCAACAAGCGCCGCACGAGACAATTGCTGTCACGGCGTATGGTCCCGGCTCGCGCTTCGCTTGGCCTGGACCACGGGAAACGCTACGCCTCGCCCTCGGTATCGAACATCGCGGCGGTCATGGCCTCAGCGGCGCTCTTTCCGGCCCAGACCACGAACTGGAACGCGGGGTAATAGCGCTCGCAGGCGTGAATCGCGCCGGCCAGCATAACCTCGCATTGCGCGGTCGATGCAGTCAGCCCGCCCGGCAGCACCAGCGCCTGCCGGTACATGATCATGCCGGTGTGGTTCCAGATGTCGAAATGGCCGATCCATAATTGCTCGTTGATCGCCGCGATCAGCCGCTGCACTTCCGGGCGGCGCGCCGGCGGAATCTTCATGTCAAAGGCGGAGGCCAAATGCAGGGCCTCGATCTCCGCCATCCAGGTGAAGGAGAGTTGGTAGTCTGTCCAGTTGCCCTTGGAGACAATGGTGACTTCATCTTCGCCGGAGCGCTCGAATGGCCAATTGTTACTGGCGGCAATGTCCTCGACCACCGCGAGCGGGTTGTTCCGGGAATCAATGGTGCCTTCGAGGAGGGACATGCCGTCTCGACCCTGTTTCTTGAATTCTTCTGATACACACACGGAGCACGGCACGCGTTGAACTGATGCGCCGCCGCCGGCTGCAATCCCCCGGTCGCGGATCATCCCGGGGCTGCCGAAGCTCAAGTGATGTGATTTGCGGAATCCGCGCAACTGACCCCTGAGTCCGTCCACAGGCCAAAGCCGCGTCGTCCACAGTTGATCGTGGCCAAAGTTATTAATGTGAGAACAAACCGGAATCGGATTCGAGCGCGCCGGAGTCCGGCGCGCCGCCGAAATAGGGCCAGTCTGCCACAATGGTTAATTTCTGGTTAATTCTTACCGGGGACGACCGGCTTCCGCGAAACCGCCGCCGGTCCTATCTCTCGCGCGCGGTTAGCGGACATGCTTCAATCGCGGTCCCAAGCTGCGCGCCCTCGATTTCAACGCACGGCTTTGCAGCATCGACCCGGAAACCATACCGCTCCAGCAAATGTTCGCGGATCGGTTTGCCCCGCATGTGCAATTCCCATACGCCGCCCGGCAACGGAGATTTCAGTCCGGCACGAATGCGGCGGTCGAACCTGCCGTCGGGCATGATGGGCAGGGCGATGTCGGCGATCTGGTAGAAGCGCGACTGTGCCGGCAGCAGCGGGGCGATGTAGGCAATCGGCTTGTCGATAATGAGATAGTCTGCAGGCTGGTGGAGCTCTTGGGGAATGGCGGGGTTGAATGGATTGGACCAGGGGCGACGGAACCAGTCGCCCGGCTGGGTCCATAATGCGATCAAGAGGGCTGTTGCCACCATTACGGAATCGACGCGCAGCGACGATGCGCCTTGCGCGAGTGCTCCCGGCGGCCCGGCCAGTGCGCGGAAAATCAACAGGACGATTAGCGGCGCGCACAGGAGCTCTAGCACGATCGCGTAGCGCTGAATCGAAAACACCGCGAGCCATGCTGCATAAGAGACGATGAAGAACAGCAGGAACTGGATATCGCGTTGCGTGAAGATCGTAACGCGGCTGACGAGGGATCTCCCGATAGCGAAAACGAGGAGCAGCGTCGCGGCCGCAAATCGCGCGTCGCGAAACGGATATTCCGAGCTCCTGTTGTCGCCGACCAGCCAGTAGAACGGATAGGCCAGCGCATCCAGCATGCCGCGCGGCAAGAACTGCCAGTCCATGATGTTCATCGGCATCAGTTCGGGGGACTGGAACACGGCGTTGAAAAGCGGGAAGATCGGATTGCCCATCTCGCGCCAGAGCATGACGCCCCAGGGGCCGCCGGTCGCTACCGCGCCGATGGCGCCGCCAAGTGCGAGCCAGAACGTTGCCGGCAGCGGTCGGCTGGCGGCGAGCACGGCGGCGGCTGCGCCGAGCGCATAGACGACATTGGTCAGCTTCAGGCCGACGGCGGCGCCGACCAACAATCCTGCGAGAACGTAACGTCCGCAACGTCGATCCGCCGACAGGATCAGGATGCAGCCTGCAACAACTGGAAGCGCGGTGAGAATGTCGGAGAAGCTCGTGCCCACTTCCGAAAGCGTCATCGGCCCGACCGCGGCAACCAGGATCGCTGCGCCGATCGCGCTCACCGTCGCGGCCTCGCGCAGCAGGACGCGGATAAGAAAATAGATCAGCAGCAGATTGAGGCCGTGCACCGCGCCGATGATCATCAGGCCGTAGGGCAGGGGCAGCAAATGGCGCAGATAGTAGACCGGGAAGTAGACCGTCGGATTGAAATAGGTCTGGAAGCCGGGCGGCAGCGCATCGATGCCATAGCGGCCGGTGATGACGGCCCAGACATTGTACTCGTGGTAGTTCTGCCAATCCCAGTTGACGTCCTCGCCGACGAACCAGGTGTAGATCGCGCCCGCCAGCAACGAGCCGAGTGCGATGGCCATCGCAACCAGGACATTGGTCTGAAGAACGGGCGTTGGCCGGACCCGACAAGCGGGGCTTGCTGCATCCGTGCCGACAACGTCAGCGGCGTCTATCACGCTTGCTCCATTTGCGTCGCCCGGGGCAATCTGGAGTTGGGCACGATAGACACGTCTAGGAGGTCGGCTTTAAGGATTCGTGAATGTTTCGCCGTGCATCGACCCGTCTTCAGACCGTTCGCAAATCGCGAGTTAAGGCCTCTTCTCTGGCGTCGCACCATCCATGACGGTTGCAGGACCGCGCGGAGTAAGGCCGTCCGCGGATCACGCTTGTCGCGCCCTGTTCCGGCGGCATGGGCACATGCCGATTCCCCATGCCAAAGGCGCTTGCTGATTGCCCGGCGTTGGTCATATCCTTGGGACAGGTCGTCCATTCCGGGCGGCCGATGTTCTCAGGGCGGGGTGAAAATCCCCACCGGCGGTAAGGGTGACGTAGCCCAAGCCCGCGAGCGCCTTCGGCTCTCCTGAGCAGAAGGGTCAGCAGATTCGGTGTGAATCCGAAGCCGACGGTTACAGTCCGGATGAAAGAGAACGGTTTGCGGCGGCCAGCGCACGTTTTGCGCGTGGGCCGACGTCGTTCCGTATGCCCTGATTCTGGTCCTGAAAGAGGAAAGCCATGAATCAGATGTTGCAAGAGCCTGAAGTCCAATCCCAAGCAGCCGAAGCCCATCACGTTCCTGACGTGCCTGAGCGTCCGCCGGCACCGGTGCATCCGCGTTTCGTCAAGCCGCAGCGCATCGCCTTTGTGCAGTCGTCCTGGCATCGCGACGTCGTCGAGGAATGCCGCATCGCCTTCCTCGAAGAGATCGAGGCGCGCCACATCACGCGCGCGCAGGTCGATCTGTTCGAGGTGCCGGGCTCGTTCGAGATACCCCTGCATGCGCAACTGCTCGCCAAGACGCGACGCTACACCGCGATCGTTGCGGCAGGGCTCGTGGTCGACGGTGGCATCTATCGCCACGAATTCGTCGCCGATACCGTGATCAAGGCGCTGATGGACGTGCAGCTCAGAACCGAGGTGCCGGTATTCTCCGCGGTGTTGACGCCGCAGCAATTCCACGACAGCGCCGTGCACCACGAATTCTTCCGCAAGCATTTCGTCATCAAGGGCATCGAGGTCGCCGAAGCCTGCGCCAACACGCTGCACAGTTTGGAGCGGCTGCGCGGACAAGTGGCGGCGGGGATTGTGGGGTAGCTCAACCCGTCATTGCGAGGAACGAAGTGACGAAGCAATCCATTCTTCCTTGCGGCTCGATGGATTGCTTCGCGGAGCCTGTCATCGGGCGCGCATTCGCGCGACCCGGTGGCTCGCAATGACGAATGAACTCTCGATTGGAGTTATCGATGGTCAACGGCTCGCGGGAATCTTCTGATTGGCTCGGCCTGTCAGGTCGGACCTGTGTGGTGACGGGCGGGGGAGGCGGAATTGGTCGCGCCGTTGCCCTCAGTTTTGCCCAGGCTGGCGCTCGCATCGCCGCGATCGATCTCGATGAGCGTGGGCTTGAGGTGACGCGTGCCGAGCTTGGCAAGCTCGGCACCGATCACGTCATCGCCCGCTGCGATACTTCTGACGTGGAGAGCGTCAACGTCGCCGCTGCGAGCATCGAGAAATCGTTGGGACCATGCGACGTGCTGGTGAACACCGCCGCGGTGCTGCGGCCCGGCGCCCTCGACAGCCTGACGCTCGCCGAATGGAACGCCGTTCTCACGGTCAATCTCACCGGCTATTTCGTCTGCGCGCAGGTGTTCGGGCGGCAGATGCGCGCGCGTGGCCGCGGCAGCCTCGTTCATGTGGCCTCGATTGCCGGCAGTAACGCGCAGGGGCAGAGCGGCGCCTACAGTGTCAGCAAGGCCGGCGTGATCATGCTGTCGCGGCAGCTTGCCAATGAGTGGGGCCCGCACGGCATCCGCAGCAATGTCGTCAGTCCCGGCATGGTGATCACGCCGATGAGCCAGTCATTCTACGATACGCCAGGGGTCACCGAGCGGCGCTCCGCCGTGGTGCCGTTGCGCCGAATCGGAATGCCGCAGGACATGGCCGACGCGATCCTGTTTCTTGCGAGCGACCGCGCCTCCTATATCAACGGCGAGGAGATCATGGTCGACGGCGGCTACGCCAATATGCTGATGAATTTGGTGCCGCGACCGGGGTTCGAATAGCAAGGCACGTCTACTAAACCCTATGGTGAGGAGGCGCTTTAGCGCCGTCTCGAACCATGCGGCCCCGCTGGTGCCATTTATCCTTCGAGACGCGCTTCGCGCTCCTCAGGATGAGGTCTGACATTTGCGCGGTGGGCACGGCGCGTACGCGCCTTTGCCCGCCTACAGGGTCTGTCTTAATCGAAAAGACTCGACACCGATTCTTCCGCGGCGGTGCGGCTGATCGCTTCGGCGATCAAGGGGGCGATCGACAGCGTGCGGATGTTGGCGGCCTTGTTGACCGCGTCCGTCGGCAGGATCGAGTCGGTGATCACGAGCTCTTTCAGCTTCGAAGAGGCGATGCGCGCGGCAGCGCCGCCCGAGAGCACGCCGTGGCTGATATAGGCGTAAACTTCCTTGGCGCCATTGGCGATCAGCGCATCGGCCGCGTTCACCAGCGTGCCGCCGGAATCGACGATGTCGTCGATCAGGATGCAGGTGAAGCCGGCGCAGTCGCCGATCACGTTCATTACTTCGGATTCGCCGGCGCGCTCGCGGCGCTTGTCGATAATGGCGAGCGGGGTATTGATGCGCTTGGCCAGCCCGCGCGCGCGCACCACGCCGCCAACGTCGGGCGATACCACCATGACGTTGCTGAGATCAAAGCGCTCCTTGATGTCGCGCACCATGACCGGCGAGGCGAAGAGATTGTCGGTCGGGATGTCGAAGAAGCCCTGGATCTGGCCGGCGTGCAGGTCGAGTGTCATCACCCGGTCGATGCCGGCCTGGGTGATCATGTTGGCGACCAGCTTGGCCGAGATCGGCGCGCGCGAGCCGACCTTGCGGTCCTGCCTAGCATAGCCGAAATACGGGATCACCGCCGTAATGCGGCGCGCGGACGACCGGCGCAGCGCATCGGTGATGATCAACAGTTCCATCAGATGGTCGTTGGCCGGATACGAGGTCGACTGGATGATGAACGCGTCGGAGCCGCGGACGTTTTCCTGAATTTCGACGAAGATTTCCATGTCCGCAAACCGGCGGACCGTCGCCTTGGTCAGCGGCAGGTGCAGCCAGTTCGCGATTTCCTGGGCCAGCGCGGGGTTGGAATTGCCAGCGACCAGCTTGATCGAGCCGTTCTTGGCCGCCATCAACGCTTCTCCTCGCGCCTTGCTGGATACGACGTTCAGCATATCGAGAAATCCTCGGGAACCAGCGCGTTTTGTGAGCGAGGAGATATCAGGCGGGTGGCTCGGCTGGCAACCCATTGACGTCGTTTTCCCGGTCAAAAATCGGCCGATACCGGACTTTACGGGGCCGATTATTGGGCGCTGAAACCCAGCGCGGTGACGCCAGCCGCATCCTGGGCGAGCATGATCTCATCCGCACTCGCGACCGCGGGCCCGCGGCGCTCCGGGGCCGGAGCGGGCGCCGCGTCCGGCGTGCCATTGATCATGCCTGACAGACCGCTAAGGCCGGCCTGCGCGATTTTCCGCAAGACGAGGTCGTCGGCCGCCGCCCAGGCGTCACGGCCGGCCTTGCCGGCTGGTTCTTCGCCAGAAAGGCGCAGTGCGCGCTGCTGGTTGTTGTCATAGACGTCCCAGACCCAGGCGATCATGGTCTTGCCACGAACCACCTGCGCCGAGAGATAGCTGCGCACGCGATAGGAAGCTCCGCCTTCGCGGGAGACGATCGAGAGGTTGCGCAGCTTCGATTCGCTGTCGAGCACGCTGACCATGCGGTCGAACACCTGCGGCGGCGGCCCGTCGATTGATTCGAATGCCACGGTGGCGCCACCACCCGCGCTCGTTGCCATGGCGTACGAGCCGCTGGCCGCGCCGCCGCCGGCGCAGCCACCGAGCGCGCAGGAAACGACCAACAGCGCCGCGGCGATCATGGCGCGCGGGGCTCGCAGGCACGAAGCGATCAGGATGTCCCTCATTGCTCCCTGCGATATCGTTAAAATGTGTTAAGGTCTAGGGCAGCGGGCGTACCTGCTCACCAAAAAGATCGCGACCCGCTCGCCCTGATTCACCTTGTTGTTGCCAGAATTCTTCAGCCCCGCAGGATTGGTCCATGCGAGCAATTGCCGCGGCGCTCGGCCATCTCGAAACCGGCCAGGCGCGGGGCAAGGTGGTGTTGAAGGTGAAGTAGGCGCTTACTCGCTCGCCAGCGCGATCGCGTGGACGTGGCGGCCGTAGTCCGGCTCATTGCGGTGCACCGAGCGGCGGTAGCTGTAGAAGCGCTCGTCGGAATAGGTATCGACGCCGAGGTCGTCGATCATGAGGATGCCGGCATTCTCCAGCCGCATGCGGATGAAGCCGGGAAGATCAAACATCGAATGACCCGCACGCACCGACGGGATGAAGAACACGCCATTCTCGGCATCGGCATCCATGAAGCGCTCAACGAGCTCACTGCCGACTTCGTAGGAGTGCTGGCGGATCAACGGGCCGATGGCGGCAACGACACGGGTGCGGTCGGCGCCGAGCTTTTCCATCGCGTCGATGGTGGATTCAAGGATGCCGGTCAGCGCGCCCTTCCAACCGGCATGCGCGGCGCCGATCACGCGTGCGGCGGGGTCAGCGAAAAGGATCGGACCGCAATCCGCGGTGGTGACGCCGATCGCGATGCCTTCGGTGCGGGTGACGAGCGCGTCGGCGCGCGGTTTGTCGCCTTGCCATGGTCCGGTCGCCACCACGGCATCCGGCGAATGGATCTGGTGCACGCTGAGAAGTTGCTCGGGCGCAACGCCCATCCACACGGCCATCCGCCGGCGGTTTTCTGCGACATTTGCCGGATCGTCCTTGGAGCCTAGCCCCCCATTGAGGCCCTCGTAGATTCCGCCCGATACCCCGCCCTCGCGGGTGAAGAAGGCGTGGCGCAGCCCGGGAATGGCTGCGAGCAGCGACGATCCGAACGTCATGTGCTTTCGTCTCCGGCTTCCGGCGGTTCGTCGCTGAGGCCCGCGACCGAGGTGAGATTTGGTTCAGTGACCGCAAGCACCTTGAACATCGATCCCATGCCGCCGCGGCCGCTGTCGGTCAGGCGTTTCAGCGCGGCGGAAATGTCGGCGGAAACTTCCGGCGTGGTTTTTGCCATCAGCGTGACGGCCCGGGTCTCGATGCCGAGCCGCTTGAGGAATTCGCCCTGCGTCACCGGGCCATGGACGCGCGCGCCGACGTCTTCCGCCGCGCGCGCCAGCGCCTGGAAATCGACATGGGCAGTGACGTCGGCCTGCCCGGGATTTTTCAGGGGATCGGCAAAGCTGTGGCGGGCGATCGCCTGGAAGGTGTCGCCGGCGTCGCTGCGCAGATGGCCATAATCGATGATCAGGGCCGCACCATCCTGGTCGCGCACCCGCGCGGCGATCTTCATCATCTCGGTATCCGGCCGCCATTCGAACACGGCGCCGATCGGAGCCGCGCGCACCAGCGGCGGCAGCAGCACCTCGAAGCGCGGTATCGGCTCGTCGGAGGCCGCGAATACCAGCTTGCCGTTGGCGTCGAGGTCGACGACGCGCTCGTGCCAGCCGGTCTCGCGCTTGACCACCTGATGGATCGGCAGCACGTCGAAATATTCGTTGGCGAGAATGACCGCGGGGCCCTCGGGCACGTCGTCGATATTGTCATGCCAAGTGATGTTGTGGGCGCCGGATAGCGTCGCCTGCTGCTTCTCGCGCAGCACCGGATTGATCTCGATGAGATGGATGTGGACCGATTGATAGAGCGGCGGCAGCACCCTGACAGCACGGAGCGCGTCCGACATCATGGTGCCGCGGCCGGGACCGAGTTCGACCAGCCGCAGCATCGGCGGCGAACCGATCGCCTTCCACACCGAAGCCGCCCATAGGCCGAGCAGCTCGCCGAACATCTGGCTGACCTCGGGCGCTGTGGTGAAATCGCCCTCGCGGCCCAATGGATCGCGCGACACGTAGTAGCCGTGCTCGGGATGCATCAGGCACAGCTCCATGTATCGCCAGACCGGCATCGGTCCTGACGATCTGATCAGTCTATGGATCTCCGACTGTAACGGCGAAAATTCGGTCACAGGGCCTGCCTTAGATCGACTTCTCTATTTGCCGCGGCGTCTCGCGCCGCCATGCCATTATGATAAGGATGGTCCCGGCAATGATCATTGGTACCGACAAAAGCATACCCATGGTCAGCCCGCCCCACAAAAATCCGAGCTGGGGATCGGGTTCGCGGAAGAACTCGCTGGTGATGCGCGCAAGCGCATAAATCGTGATGAAGCTGCCGAGGATCAGGCCGGGACGTTTCAACGCGCCCATCCGGATCATGATAGCCAGCACCGCAAACAGCAGGATGCCCTCGAGGCCGGCCTCGTAGAGCTGGCTCGGGTGCCGCGGCAGCGGCCCGCCGTCGGGGAACACCATGGCCCAGGGCACGCTGGCATCCGCCGGCCGGCCCCACAGTTCGCCCTTGATGAAGTTGGCGAGGCGCCCGAGGAATATTCCGATCGGGGCGACGGCGGTCGTGATGTCCCCAAGCGACAGGATGGAGATATTGTTCTTGAGCGCGAACAGCATCACCGCAGCGACGCAGCCGAGAAAGCCGCCATGGAAGGACATGCCGCCTTCCCACAGCTTGAGAACGGCGGCCGGATTCTGCAGGAAGAAGGCCGGGTTGTAGAACAGCACGTAGCCGGTGCGGCCGCCGATGATGATGCCGAGCGTGACCCACAGGATGAAGTCATCGAGCTGCACCGGCGCGATCGGTGCCGGCCCGCCCCATGATTTCTCGCTCCTGATCAGCGCTCGCGCGTAGATCCATCCGATCACGATGCCGCAGATATAGGCTAGTGCGTACCATCGGATCGCGAACGGTCCGATCGAGATGGCGACGGGATCGATTTCCGGGAAGGTTATGGTGAGAAAGGGCATCGGGCGAGAGGTCTACTGCACGAGGTTGCGGCGAAAGAGCGCCAATAGCCGCTCCCAATGCCGCTCCGCGGCGTCGCGGTGATAGACCGGGCGCTTCGGAAAAGCGAAGCCGTGATGGGTGCCGGGATAGATCTCGACCTCGTTGTTCGATCCCTTCATGCCCTCGATGACCTCGTCGATAATCTCCTGCGGCGCATAGATGTCGGTCTCGGCGCAGGCGAAATAGAGTTCGGCCTTGGTCTTCGACGCAGCCAGATGCGGGCTGTCTGGTTGGTCGGTCGCGAGATGCGTGCCGTAAATGGAAGCCGCCGCCTTCACACGATCCGGAAAATGCGTGGCCGCATTGACCGCGTAGCGGCCGCTCATGCAGTAGCCGACGGTGCCGACGATCTTCGTATTCGCTGCTTCTTGGGTCTCGGCGAAGGCGAGCAGCGCCTTGGTGTCCTCCATCACCATGGGAATGTTGATGGAGTTCATGAAGCCGAACATCCGCTTGCGCTCGGGCGCCTCGGGATCCGGCGGGATCGGCCCCAGCTCCATGACGCCGGAGCGGTAATACATATTCGGCAGCATCACGTAGTAGCCCGACGTGCCGAGCCGCCGCGCCATGTCGCGTAGTTCTTCGCGAATGGCCGGCGCGTCCATGTAGAAGATGATGACCGGGAAAGGACCGCCGCGCTCGGGATGGGTAATGAAAGTCGTGGTCTTGCCGTCCTTGGTCGCAATATCGATCTGTTGGTCGATCATGGGCGCTTCTTTTTGCTTGGTGATTCTGATGTCTGGCTGGGCGTTTGATACGATTGCAAGGAAAGATTGATATGACAAGGCAAACGGCCACCACGATGGCCTTGAACCGCGCTGCAGGGATTGCCATTGTCTTGTCGTGACGATCAATTTGCAGCGACCGGAGCGTTCCAGATGACCCAGACCAGCAATCGGTTTTTCGACGAGATCGGCCGTTTGATGAACGACGCCGCCGGCGCCGCCCAGGGCGTCAAGCGCGAGGTCGATACGGTCATGCGCAACCAGGCCGAACGCATTCTGCGCGACCTCGATGTCGTCAAGCGCGAGGAGTTCGATGCGGTCAAGGACATGGCCCGCCTCGCCCGCGAGGAAAATGAGGCGCTGAAAAGCCGGATCGCTGTTTTGGAAGCCAAGCTCGGCATCGCGCCGGCCGCCGGCAGCATGGCGGACGGGTAGGGGATTTGTCCACCCTCCCTGGAGGGGGAGGGTCGACGCGCGCGAAGCGCGTGACGGGGTGGGGTGACGGTCCCTCCACGTGAACAGTGCCCGAGTGGAGAGATCACCCCACCCCGTCTCGCATTTCGCTACGCTCGATGCGATCCGCCCCTCCCCTTCCAGGGGAGGGTAACAACCAAGAAAAATCCCTTCATTTCCTTGTCATTTCGCCCCTTTGGGGCTAAAAGCCGGCCACGTCCGCAGCCCCCGCACCCCTGGAGGCTTGCTGTGGGACGCCAACGGGCCGCGATGCGGCCTTTAACTTTTTGGAAAACAAGGACTTAGCACGATGGCGACCGTCAAGGAATTGAAGGCGACCGCGCGTCCGAAGAGCGGCAAGGGGGCCGCCCGGGCAGAGCGTCGCGCCGGGAGAGTGCCCGGAGTGATCTACGGCAATAACCAGGCCCCCGTGACCATCTCGGTCGACGATAAGGAACTGCGCCAGCGCATCCTGGCCGGCCGCTTCCTGACCACGATTTACGACATCGATCTCGAGGGCAAGAAGCACCGCGTGATTCCGCGCGACTTCCACCTCGATCCGGTGAAGGACTTCCCGCTCCATGTCGACTTCCTGCGGCTCGGCGAAGGCGCGACCATCCGCGTCAGCGTGCCGCTGCATGTCGTGAACGGCGAAATCTCGCCCGGCGTCAAGCGCGGCGGCACCGTCAACATCGTCACCCACGCCCTCGAACTTGAGTGCTCGGTCGACAACATTCCGCAGTACGTCGAGGCCGATGTCGGCGCGCTGGAAATCAGCCACTCGCTGCATCTGTCGGAGATCAAGCTACCGACCGGCGTGAAGTCGCTGTCGCGTGAGGATGCAACGCTGGTGACCATCGTGCCGCCGTCCGGCTACGCCGAAGAGCAGAAGGCTGCGGCGGCTGCCGCGGCCGCTGGCACGGCTGCTCCGGCGGCGGGTGCGGCTCCGGCTGCTGCCGCGCCTGCGGCAGGTGCTGCAGCTCCGGCGGCGGCCGCCAAGGCGCCGGCGGGTGGCGACAAGAAGAAGTAGTCAGCGGCAGGATGCCGCGCCATGCGCCTGTTTGTTGGCCTAGGTAATCCCGGTTCGAAATACGCGAACAACCGGCACAACATCGGATTCATGGCCGTCGATGAAATTGCACGGCGTCACGGTTTCGCACCGTGGCGCCGCCGTTTTCAGGGCGAGACGTCCGAAGGCACGCTCGATCGCGAGAAGGTCGTCCTGCTTCGGCCGACCACCTATATGAACGAATCCGGGCGCGCGGTTCAGGAAGCCGCGAATTTCTTCAAGCTCGGCGCCTCCGACATCACCGTGTTTCAGGACGAGCTCGAATTGCCGCCCGCGAAAGTCCGCGTCAAGGTCGGCGGCGGTATCGCCGGCCACAACGGGCTGCGCTCGATCACCTCGCATATCGGCAACGACTATCGCCGGGTGCGGCTCGGGATCGGCCATCCCGGCATCAAGGAGCTGGTGCACAGCCACGTGCTCTCGGATTTCGCCAAGAGCGACCGCGCCTGGGTGGAAGCCTTGTGCGCGGCGGTGGCCGACAACGCCGGTTTGCTGGCCGCAGGGCACGACTCCTCGTTCCAGAACAAGGTGCATCTGGCGCTGCAGGCCAAGGGAATTTTTGACAAGTGTGGCGGAGAGAAGCAGGGCTGAACTCTCGCTCGCACAAGTGGGAAACACACACTCCGTCATGCCCGGGCTTGTCCTGGGCATCCACGTCTTTCTCCGAACTAGCGAGAACCAAGACGTGGATGGCCGGGACAAGCCCGGCCATGACGACGAAAGGGTTTTGAGGACACGATGGGATTCAAATGCGGTATCGTTGGCCTGCCCAATGTCGGCAAGTCGACGCTGTTCAACGCGCTGACCGAGACGGCAGCGGCGCAGGCGGCGAATTATCCGTTCTGCACCATCGAGCCGAATGTCGGCGAAGTCGCCGTGCCTGATCCCAGGCTCGACAAGCTGTCAGCGATCGCAGGTTCGGCGCAGATCATTCCGACGCGGCTGACCTTCGTCGATATCGCAGGGCTGGTGCGCGGCGCTTCGAAGGGCGAAGGCCTCGGCAACCAGTTTCTTGCCACCATCCGCGAGGTCGATGCGGTCGCGCATGTGGTGCGGTGCTTTGAGGATTCCGACATCACCCATGTCGAAGGCAAGATCGCGCCATTGGCCGACATCGAGACCATCGAAACCGAACTGATGCTCGCCGATCTCGACAGCCTGGAGAAGCGCGTCGACAATCTCACCAAGAAGGCCAAGGGCAACGACAAGGACGCCAAGGAACAGCTCGATCTCATCAACCGCACGCTCGTGCTGCTGCGCGAGGGCAAACCGGCCCGGGCGCTGGAGCGCAAGCCGGAGGAGGAGCGCGCCTTCGGCATGCTCGGTCTCCTGACCTCGAAGCCGGTGCTGTATGTCTGCAACGTCGAGGAAGGTTCGGCCAAGGAAGGCAACAGCTTTTCGAAGCAGGTGTTCGACCACGCCATGAAGGAAGGTGCGGTGGCGGTGGTGATCTCGGCCAAGATCGAATCCGAGATCGCGACGCTGTCACGCGACGAGCGCGCCGATTTCCTGGAGACGCTCGGCCTGGAAGAGGCTGGCCTCGACCGCCTGATCCGTGCCGGCTACCAGTTGCTCGACCTCATCACTTATTTCACGGTCGGCCCGAAGGAAGCCCGCGCCTGGACCATCCACCGCGGCACCAAGGCGCCGGCGGCCGCCGGTGTGATCCATACCGATTTCGAAAAGGGCTTTATCAGGGCCGAGACCATCGCCTATGCCGATTACGTCGGGCTGAACGGCGAAGCCGGCGCCCGCGACGCCGGCAAGCTCCGCCTGGAAGGCAAGGAATATGTCGTCTCCGACGGCGATGTGATGCATTTCAGGTTTAATACTTGAGCAGTCGGTGTGCGTGCCCGGACGCTGCGCAGCGCGTTAGCGGTGCGCTGCAGAGCCGGGGCCCACACCCGGCGTGGGTACCGGCTGAGCGGAGCAGCGTTACACGCTGCACCGCGTCCGGGACATGAGGTTACCGCATCCCGCCTTGATCGCGGATCGCGCCGAGATGCTCGTTGATGCGGAAGACGATCAGGATGAATTCCGCGGCGATGCGCGAAAACACCACGCCGACCACGACGCCGGCGATCGAGGACAGCAGCAGGATGAATCCGCCGAACGGGCTGATCGCCATCGCCGCAAGTGCCGAGAAGATCCCGGACAGGCCGAACAGCACGACCAAGCCGATGACCAGCCAGTAGAAAGTCTTGATGATCGTGGGGGTGATGAAGCGATCCCACTGAAACAGATCCTGAAAATCCAACATCGATCGTTCTCCGGCGAGTCACAAGCCTGATTCCAGACGGCACACCGCTAGCCCCGAAAATTGCTTCGAGCAAGTCGGGTGAGATCGCCCTCGGGCGGTACTCGCCCGTGGCGAATGAGCCATGCGGGTGGGCGGGTTGAGATTGCCGCAAATAACGGCCACAATCGGGCTTCTCCACCACGATCCTCAATCCATGAACACACTCACATTCGAAGATTTCACGCTCGGCCATTTCGGCACGTTCGGACCGCGCCACGTCACGCGCGAGGAGATACTGGCCTTCGCCGCCGAGTACGACCCGCAACCGATGCATTTGGACGAGGCCGCCGCCAAAGCATCGATGCTGAAGGGGCTGTCCGGTTCGGGCTGGCATCTCGGCTCGCTCATGATGCGGATGCTGTTCGACGGCTTTATCGGCCGCACCGCCTCGCTCGGCTCGCCCGGCGTCAACGAGATGCGCTGGCTGGCGCCGCTGCGTCCGGGCGACGACCTGACGCTGGATGTGAGCGTGGCGGAGGCCAGGATTTCCCGCAGCCGGCCCGAGACCGGCATCGTGACCTTCAAGGGTACGATCCGTAACGCGGCCGGCGTGGTGCTGTGCGAGATGGAGTCCCCGATCATCGTGCGCCGGCGCCTTGAAGCAGGAGCGGCGTAGCGATGCGTTTCTTCGAGGACATCGAGATCGGCGCGAAACGCGAGTTTGGCTCGTTCACCTTTACCGCCGACGACATCAAGCGGTTCGCCGCGCAGTTCGATCCGCAGCGCTTTCACCTCGACGAGGAGGAGGGGCGCAAATCCCTGTTCGGCGGACTGGCTGCATCGGGCTGGCACGTCGCAGCGGTATGCATGAAGCTCCTCGTCGCCGACGGCAAGCGATTGACGACCGAGGCTCTCGCACGCGGGGAGAAGGTCGCTGTGTGGGGGCCGTCGCCGGGTTTTCGCGAACTGCGCTGGATCAGGCCGGTGCTGGCGGGCGATATCGTCAGCTTTTCCAACCAGGTCGAAACCAAGCGGACCTCGGAGAAGCGCCCGGGATGGGGCATCCTTCAGGCCCGCAA
This sequence comes from Bradyrhizobium archetypum, assembly GCF_013114835.1. GTDB lineage: Bacteria > Pseudomonadota > Alphaproteobacteria > Rhizobiales > Xanthobacteraceae > Bradyrhizobium > Bradyrhizobium archetypum. Next base: position 104,277 of record NZ_JAAVLW010000004.1, read on the forward strand.
TACCGGCATCAATCAGCGCGGCGAAGTGGTGTTCTCGTTCCTCGCCACCGCCTTCGTGCCACGACGGAATGCGGGTTCCTGAGAATCGTGGCCTAAGATCAATTCGGCCCATCCAGCGAAACATGGTTAGCGAATTGTTTCGTTAGTGCTTCGTAATCCATGGCACCACGAAACCGAATTTTCGCTAACGCATTTTGAACTTTCTGCCTGCCAAATGCGTCTCAGGGGAAGTACCGAGGGGATGAAAATGGCAGATCACAGCGGCCTGAAATTCGTCGGCTTTGTCTTCGCAACCGTCACGCTGGCGGTGATGCTGACCGCCGGCATGGTGGTGAAATCCTACGCGGACGGTGTCTACACGATCGAAGATACCGCGTTCGTCCGTCACTAGTTTTCGGATCGAAAACGCAGACGCTGAATCGAGAAAGATTCAGCGACTCCAGATCAGCGTCATCGCCACCACCGCAAGCGTCAGCAATCCGACGAAGCGGATCACGATCGTGCCCATGCTGTGGGACGATTGCCGCAGCGGCATTGAATCCATGTTGTCTGGCTGAACGTTCTGAACGTTTTGCATCGCCGCTGTGTCCTTGAAAATGGTGCCTGCTGTCGCGTGAAGACATCCGTCCTGGGACGCGACTGTGCTTATAGGGTTCAGATCGAACACAGCCAAACAAAACCGCCGCGCTTCCGTGCGGAAGGCGGCGGAGTGTTAGATTTTTGCAACGATCGAGTTAGGCGTTGCGCAGGCCGTCGGCAGCGCGCTTCCACTGCGTGACGTTGTCGGCGATCATGCGCGTCGACTTCATCGCAGCCTGGCTGAGCTGGGCGTAGCCCGAGATCTCGCGCTGGACACGCTGGCCTTCGGCATGCAGCAGGTCGCGGAGGCTTTCGAGTTCGGAAATCAGCTTCTCGATTTCCGCAAGCGACGTGCCGGCGACGCGCTGGATCAGCGAGTTGACGTTGTTGACGGTCGCTTCCGCGTTGGCGTCGAGTGGCACAGCGTCGGGCGCCACGGCGGGCCGGCGCAGATAGGCGATGTCGTTGCGAACGAAATCGCGGATGCCGGCCTCGACTTCCGATACGGCAGCGAGATCGTTGTCTACTTCCGGGGTCTCATCAATCTGTTCCGGACGAATGGTGGCGTTCATCGGCTATTCCTCTGTTTCGCTTTCAGGCGAGCGCGGACGTCCCCCGCACGACGAAGTGGAGCGGGTCCATCTGTCCCGCCGATTTTGGCCGCATCTGGGCCAATCTGCGGCAATGGTCGATCATTCTCGCGCGTTAACCATTTGGGTTCGAAAACCCTGTCAAATCAGCCCGATTCGCTGCTACCAGCTACGTTTGAAGCCGGCGCTGAGGCTCTTGCTCGCGGCGCCGGAGGGCGTTTCGCCGATCGAGCCGGAGATGGTGACGCCGTCCAACAGCTTCTGCTCGGCGCCAAGCTTGCGCAGCCACTTGTCGTCCGAGGTCGACAGCGTCTGGCCGGCGATCAGGCTGGTGCCGGTATCGGCGATGCTGAGCCGCGCCGACTGGTCGGTCTCATAGCTGCGCACCGGATGGCTGATGATGCCGGGCACCGGCACGATGCCCTGCTGGATCAGGTTGTAGTCGTTCTTGAGCGTCAGCGAATATTGTTCGCTGAGCAGCAGCGATTTGCTCAAGGAGGTCCCGAGCTTGCTCTGCTCGGAGCCGGGATCGACGCGGGCTTCGACCGCGGTCTTGTCCCAGATCGAGGCCACGCCGGGCGCCGTGATCGCCGCCCAGGCGGTGCCCGAGGATTCCGGCAGGCTGCCGCCATTGGCGAGCCTTTCCGAAAGCTGTTCGGACGTGGTCGCGATGCCTTGCCGTGTAACCGTCATGTCGGCGCCGATGCGCGTATCCCAGAACGGCGAGATCGATTGCTTGACCGACACCGCGGCGGTGCCGTTCGGCCTTTCATTGGCGGACCATGAAGCTTCCGCGTTGGCCGCAGCCCTCGCGGCGCTTCCTTTCGCTACCAAGTCGCTGAGGGTCGATGCATCGACATTGAGCTGGCTCCAGTCGAGCTTGTCGACGTCGATGTCCTTCATGATGTCGGGATCGTTGACGCTGGGTGCCGCCTCGGCCTCTTCGGCCTCCTGCATCTCCGGCTCGTCGCTGGTTGGCGGCGTTTGTGCCGTTGCCGCCAGCATCCATGCCGAACTTACACCGGCCACCAGCACTGGCAGCCGCGCCCAGCCACATCGCATTTTCGGAATCATTGCCCGCCCGCATTCCAACTCGCGCCTAGAATGCGTTCGCTCTGTTGCGAAATTATGGCGGGGTTCTCGTCAGTGCTGTCGATGTGGCGCAGAAGAAACTGAGGGCTTGTCATTCCGGGGCGCGTGCGAACCCGGAATCTCGAGATTCCGGATTCGCACTTCGGGCGCCCCGGAATGACAGCTCGCAATCGCTAGATCGGCTCCGCGCGCCGGCCGGTCAGGATCGCGGCGACGTCGCGTTCGAGCAGTTGCTGGACCAGGTCGAAGGTATCGATGATTTCCCTGATATGGCTGATCTTGCCGTCGCGCAGCGTGTAGAAGCCGGCGATGTCGAACTGCACCATGCGCTGGTTGATGCTCTTGCGGAAGAACACGCGGATGAAAGCGGCTGCCTTGTCGCCCTCGCTGACCAGCATCGGCACCTCGCAGCGCAGCTCGGAATAGCGTGCGCGCACCGCATTCCACATCTCGCGCAGCTCAGCCTTGCCGCGGCGATGGCCCATATGCGGCAGGATGTCGATCGGGGCGTTGGCGAGGGATTCGACGTCGTCGGTGCAGCGCTCCAGCGCGCCCTCGACGTCGCCGGAATACAGGACGTTGAGGAAATCCAGCACGCGCTCGCGGTTCGATCCCTCGGTCATTCGCCCACCTTACCTGCGTTCGGCTCTTGCGACCGTTCCCATTGTGAACGGAACGGCAGAAATCACAATCAGAAGGAACTAAAGTATCCGTTGCCTTGGTTTCGAAATGGTTCACTACGACGAGCCATGCGGCGGGCAGGAGGGCGAAAGGGGCGGTATCCTGCTGCTTTCCGAACGCCGCTTCCGAATGCCGACAGGACCGCTGCGGCGATTGCGTCAAAGGCCCGTTGTTGTCGCCGCTCTCCGCGCTGAACCGGCTTTTGCCGCCGCCGACAATGCATGCCGCCGTTCTGCACGGAACGACCAGCGCCAGCGTTATTTCTTTTTTCGAGAGGAGGATCGGGTGACCTCGATCAGCCCGCCTTGTCGGCCGAAGCAATCGCGGACGTGTCCATCCACATCGCTCCCAAAGCATGGCCGTCGGGATCAGCGAGGTCGCGGGCGTACATGAAGCCATGGTCCTCTACTGGATTGATATCGGCGGTACCGCCATTTGCGGCGGCTGCGCGATTCATCGCATCGACAGCGTCGCGGCTGTCGCACGACAGAGCCAGCATCACTTCGCTCGACGTCTTTGGTGGGATGGGGCGGCTCGTAAAGGTGCGCCATTTGGCATGGGTGAGCAGCATGAACTTGATTGCTTCACTCCACACCATGCACGCAGCCGTCTCGTCGGTGAGCTGAGGATTGTTCTTGAAACCGATGGATTGGTAGAAAGCCATGGAGGCCTTGAGGTCGGTGACCGGCAGGCTCACAAAAATCATCTTGCTCATCATCCTTTCCTTCTGTTGGGATGCCAATCCCCAGCGAGTGGCGCAAACGGCGATAGTCCCTGCTTAAAGACGATTGAAGGCCCGCCGAACCGACACCGCATGTTGCATTTTTCTGAAATTCCAACGGTCAAGCTCCAATGTCTTGGATTCTGCACCTGGCCAAAGCAGCGTGAGGTTCGTTCAGGGTCAACAGCGCCAGTTTGACTGGCGACGTGTCACTTCCGGTCTCCCCCGATCAGCAGACGATATCTGTGCCCAACCGAACTTCGCCATCGGGCCACAAGCAGAGATTGCGCTTCATGAGTTCGGGCCCTAGTCTGAGCTTCGGCAGGACACGTGGTCGAGAACGGAGGGGGCGGACATTTCGGTAGATCGGGGTGTGGCGCGGTTTGGCGACCGTCTCATGATGGGAGCGCGTCGCTAGGCGCACTGTATTCACAGCGCGATCACTTCGCAGCATTCGATAGGGTTTCGAGCACAATATGCGCAGAGCTTCTGCTGTTCTTTTGATAGTGTTCTTGATGTTCATGCAAAACGCTCTGGCCCAGCCTCTCACCGTCGACCCAGAATCCATCGTTCCGTTGCCGGACGAGTTCGACATGGAGACGCCGGCGCCAGACGTGCCGCCCGAGATTGCGCGCTTTCAGGGAGCCTGGATCGGGACCTGGCGCAACGCCGATAATGTGGCGTGCTTCTATGTCTGATCGTCTTTCCGATCGACGACAGGAGCCGCTCAAGTGAAGCGAGCAAATGAGTCCGCAGTTGGTCAAATCCGGCGGTCAACGCAACGAATCGTGTCCGGTCTCCCGCAGACAGCCGACACGGTGGTGGCTCATGCGTTGTTCGGCTCGGATCACTTCATAAGTGCGCGCGAGCACCATCGGGGATGTCGAACCCCTGCTATTCGATTCGAATTACGCGACGCTTCATTCGGCTAACTTTGTGAACTACGTCACATATCTGGCCGGCGATCGAATGTAACGTGTTGGTGCAGGGCACGGGCTGAATTCGATCGACAACGCTAACGCGCCGGATGCACCAACAGCATCCTCGGCGGTCCGTCCATAGTGGAGGGGGCATGGTCGATGCATCGGTAGCAAAGCGACTCGTCCAGGCCATCATCGACAATCTGCCGGAGCCGGTCCCCGGGAAGAGGCCGGTTCACACCATCGGCATCGGCGTGAAGGGCGAGTTCGTGGCGTCGGACGTGGCGCGCACCTATTGCATCGCAGAGCACTTCAAGGGACAGCCCGTTCCCGTGTCGGTGAGATTCTCCAACGGATTGGGAGGGCTGGAGCAGCATGATGGATGGTCCGATGTTCGGGGAATGGCGACACGCTTCCACCTGCCGGACGGCAGGGGAACTGACCTGATCGCCACGACGCTGGGCGAATTCTTCGTCCGCAATGTCGAAGACTTTTTCGAGTTCGCCGACGTCGCGAAGCTCGAGAAGTATGAAAGACGAGCCTGGTGGCGGAAGCTTGGGGACCTTCTGCAGCTTAAGGTGCCTCCTCGCAACCCGTACCCGAACGAAACCGTGAGTGTCGATGCGGGAGCGCTCCGTTACGCTAATCGGCACCGGTTCGCCCAGTTGGGAATATTCCAGGTCAGTCTGATCGGCGCCCCGGTGAGCTATGCCCGCGCGAGCTATCACGCTGTCCATACCTTCTGGGTGACAGGTTCCGACGGAGCTCGGCGCCCCGTTCGCTTTTCCTGGCAGCCGGTTGCAGGCGTTCGCAACACCGATCCCAAAGCCGTGCCGCGCGACAAATATCTGTTCGAGGAGCTCAAAAACCGCCTGCGGCGATGGCCGGCCCGATTCATGCTGATGATGACAATCGGCGAAGCGGGCGATGCGCTCGACGATCCGACAAAGCCCTGGCCGGGGACACGAATCCGGGTCGTCATGGGTACCCTCACGCTTATCAAGGTGGCGGAGGATCAGGAAGCGGATGGCGAACGCATCAGTTTCAATCCCTGCCGTCTCGTGCCCGGCATCGAGGTCTCCGCGGATCCCATCCTCGAGGCTCGCCTGGGCGCCTATGAAGTCTCGCGTGAAATGCGCGGCGGGTGTCCCTTCAGGTGGAGGTAGGTTGATGCCAGGTGACGAAGGTTTGCTCGATCGTGTTGTGGACTGGTTGCCCAAGACGCTCGTGTTCAAGCGCGTGGCGTCATGGACCTTGGTGCCTCTCTGGGCGCGGTTGACGCCGGTGAAGCCTCTGCCCGGTGGCCCCCATTTGTCGTTTCAGCACGGTGACAATGTCCAGTGCATGATGAATCTGATCATGCCGCTCAAGGTTAAGTCGCCGATCGGACGAGCGGAAGCCGCGCTGGCGATCGCGCAAAACAAGGATGCGATATTTGCCGGATTGAACAATGTCGGCACGGTGCACTTCGCGCGCTTTGTCATTGTCGGCGACAATATTTGCATGTTCTCCGTCTATGACGGGGATTTCACCAATTACATTCGCGATTTCATCGCCACGATCGGCAGCGTGTTCAACGCCGTGGTCGAGCTCGTCGAAGGAGGAGATGACGTCATCCCTTGCGAGGAGAATGTCGAGGCCTTCATCCAATGGGTGCACGAGCGCGACCTGTACCAGGTGCCAGACACCGCCACCGATTTTTTGAGAGACCAGGAAGCCTTGAATGGAGAAGGGGCCGTATCTGGCAATGACGATCTGACCCTGCTTCCGCGCAAACTGGTCCTGCAGCTTCGCGCCAACGCCAACGTTTCGCTCGGCAGCGGCTACCGGGCCTATCCCGGATTCTCGGTGGCTCAGGTCCGCAAGCAACTGGGGTTAGGCTGGTGAGTGCTATGTTCGATCTCGCTGATCTGCAGGGCAATATCTTGCGTGGCTACACCAAGAAGCCGCACGTGCGCTACCTCATCCTGGAAGTTGCCGATCCCATCGCAGCCCGGCGTTGGCTAGCCGCCTCGGTATCCGGCCGCAGCGACGGCGTTCCGCAGATCACGACCGGGAACTGGGGGGCAAACAGGCCGGACACCTGCTTCAACATTGGCCTGACCTACGAGGGATTGCGCGCCCTCGGCACGCCGAGCGCTTCGCTTGAAATGTTCCCGAACGAATTCGTCGAAGGCATGACCGCTCGCGCCTGGAAGCTCGGGGATGTCGGGCCGAGCGCCCCGGAAAACTGGCCAGCTCCCTTCAATGAGCCCAAGCGGATTCATCTCATCGCGACCATCTACGCCGAGAACGTCGAGCAGCTGGACGAAATCCAGGAGCGCGCCCTCACCGATGGAAGGGCCTTGAGGCTGCTCGCTATACGCGAGGGCTGCAGCTTCCCAGACGACGTCGTTCACTTCGGGTATCGCGACAACATCACGCAACCGAGGTTCGAGGGGGTTCACGACCCAGAGCGGTACCCCGACAAACAACCCAGGGCTCCGCTCGGCACCGTGTTGCTGGGGCATCCGACAAACCTGGAAGGTTTGAAGTGGCGCGTCCCCCTGCCCGCAGCGTTGGGACACAACGGCACCTTCAACGCCTTTCGCGTGTTGGAGCAGGACGTGGCAGGCTTCGAAAAGTATCTCGATCGCGCAGCATCCGATTTGCTCGAGCACCCGCAAGTCGAGGAGTTGCTGCCGCACGGCGCTGAAGAGAAAATCGGCAAAGGCCTGTCACGTCGCGCGGCTTTGCGCGAGATCGTCGCCGCCAACCTGTGCGGCCGGTGGCGCGATGGCACGCCGCTGGCACTGTCCGCGGATGCACCCGATCCCAAAGCCGATCTGACGGACTTTGACTACGTCGGCGAGTCCCGCTGCCCCTACGGAGCCCATATCCGGCGATGCAATCCGCGGGGCGGGCAGATCGTGCAACGCGTGGCGAACAACAGTCGGCGCCTTGTTCGGCGCGGCGTGCCCTATGGACCGGCCTATGATCCGGCGAAGCCTGGTGATCGAGACGAGCCGAAACGGGGCCTGCTGGGCAACTTCATCGGGGCGAGCCTCGGCGCCCAGTTCGAGGCCATGTCCTGCGACTGGCTGAATCTTGGCCTGCAGGATCCGCGCATTACCGGCTCCAACGACCCGATCGCAGGCGCCAATGATGCCGGCACGAGCTGGTTCGACTTGCCGCTCAAATCCGGCGGCTCGATCCGGTTGCGAGGATTGCCGCAATTTGTCCGGACGCGGGGCGGCGCCTATACGTTCCTGCCGAGCCTCTCGGCGATCCGTTTTTTGGGATCGCCGACGATATGAGTCGACCAAACAGGCGAGGACCATTCGGCGGCCCTTGTACGGCGTGATTCACTAGTTCAACACTCTCACCAGGTCATCAGCCTCGCGCAGATCGCGGGAAGTTTCCGCGGAGGAAAATTTCGCCCGGGTCGATATCAGCAGGTCTCGTGCTTCGGCGCGTCCGGATGCGCTCCCGCCGGCGCTGACCAAGCGCGCGATGCTGATCGCCGTGCGCAATTCCCAACCGACCGCTCCGAGCTTCCTGGCAGAGGCAAGCGAGCGTCTGAACAAGCGCATGGCAGCCCGGTCGTCTCGCGATGGTTCGCGACACAGCAGCGAGCCGTGGATCCGATAGATCTCGGGAGCAGCCCAGCGCTCGCCGGTTTGCTTCACCAGAGCCTCAGCCGATTCAGCGAAGCTCCGAGCCCTTTCTATCTGCCCGATCCGCCCGAATTCTGTGGCGAGCAGAATTCGATAGAGCGGCATCTGTATGCACCGATTCTCGGCCGGTAGTTTACCGAGCAAGCCGCATAATTTTTCGAGCACTTCCGGCGCGGGGCCTCGTGCCGCCAACGCAGCGGTCGCCCACAATGGGCCGATGACCTGGTACATCGGATAGCCATACTCATCGGCGACCTTCAGACCGCGCTTTACGCTGGCAAGGTTAGCCGCAAGATCGCCCTCATACCAGTGATCGGAGACGCCAAGAATGGAGGCAAAAGCCAGCATGAACGGGTGCCCGATCTCATTGGCGAGCTGCCGCGCCGTCACGCAGCACTCTCTGGCCCGGCCTGGTCGGCCCAACAACCATTCGATGTGTCCGGAATAGACGAGCGATACGATCAATGGATCATGCTGATAAGTCTGGACCAGCTTGCCGTGCTCACGCGGATTGTAGCGAGCGCTGACCAGAGCCGCGAGCTCACTCGCCTGCTCCAAACGACCGAGAAAGAAATTGGCGATCACGGCAGCGGTGTAGGCCATGAGGGCAGCCTCGTCGTCGCGCCACTCTTCTGCCCGCCGGACGAAATCCTGCGCGCGTTCGAGGCCCTTGGTGAGCTCGCAGTTGACCAGCTTGGCTATGGTACTTCCCCACAGCACCGTCGCCTTCTCGCGAATGGTGCCATGGCTCACGCAAAGCTTGAGTGCACGACTGTAGGGACCATAGACGTTCGGATCGGACCACCCTGCGTTGGCGGTGTACGCCATCGCCAAATTGGATTGCAGCGCGATTTCAGCCTCGAAGCGCCGTGGTGACGCCGGCATCTTGGGTATCAGCGAGAGGCCTTCGCGAAGATGAGCCACGGCCTCCTTGGTGGCCGAGCGGCGGAGCGCGGATTTGCCTGCCTGAAGCCAGGCCTCGATCGCTTCCGGAATATTGCCTGCGCGTGCATAATGATAACCGAGCACCGCGGGCCGGCTGCTCTCCTCGATGGCGGCTTCCTGGAGCAGCCACGATGCGACGCGCGCATGGAGCTCACGCTTCTCTTCGTTGAGCAACGAGGAGTAGGCGACTCCCTGTATCATCGCGTGCTTGAACGTGAAAACCGTACCTTGAGACTCCTCGCTACGATACACGATCCCGGCTCTCTCGAGCGCCCGCAACGCGTGTTCAAGCGTTTCGCCTTTACCTGGAAGCACGCTGAAAATGCCCTCATAGTTGAAGCGCCTTCCGAAAACAGAGGCGATCTGAGCGACGCGCTTGGCAGAACCGAGACGATCAAGGCGCTCCATCAGTGAATCTTGAATACTTGACGGCACCAGAGCTTCCGGCAACTTGCCGCTCGGCATAGGGCTCTCAGCGGCCAGCAGGACTGCACCGGAATCGACGACGGCCCGCGTAAACTCCTCGACAAAGAGTGGCACGCCGTCAGTTCTTTCCACGATTTGGCTCGTAATCCGGCGCGGCACGAAATCGCTGCCCGCGACGGCTGCGACCATCTGCTCGCATTCATGGACTGCCAGCTTTTGCAGAGCAATCCGTCGAATTGCCGGGCCTGACAACCAGTCGGCCCTGTAATCATCGCGATGCGTGATCAGGACCATAAGCCGCTCGCCAGGACAGTGAGCTATCACGCGTACCAGCAGTTCGATGGAGGTCGGGTCCATCCACTGGACGTCCTCGACGATTACGAGGACCGGCCCCTTGCGCGAGGCGGCGACAAGAGCATCGACGAGCACCTGAAAGCCACGCTCGCGCTCCGAAGGAGATCCGAAATCCGCGGGCTCGTATCCCGAGCATGCGGGTATCGACAGCACCGCTCCGTAGTAACGAAGCGCCGGCTCGACATCGGTGACGGCTCTTGCCAAAAGCGAACGCAATTTTGCCAATGCGAGGTCAGGGTCGTCGGTCTCCTGGATGCCGGTCGCGCGCGTGAGCCGCTCGATTTCCGGGGCAAGCGGCGTGTTGACGTGGAACGGCGAACATTGCAGCGACAGAACATCACGTGGAGACGGATCAAGGGAACTGCGGAACTGGCGGATCAAACGTGACTTGCCGATGCCGGGTTCGCCGGAAATAACGCCAACTTGCCCCGAGCCGGCGAGACTCTGCTGCCACATCTCGGCCAGCAATGCACTTTCGCTGGTTCGATTTATCATTGGGCCAAGCGGCGACCTCCGCGCGCGGTCGAACCGGCTTTCGCTGGAGGCAAGAGCCTCTGCACGCCAGGCTTCGACCGGCTCCTCCACGCCCTTGAGCGGTCGTCTGCCAAGCGGCGCGTAGCTGAACGTTCCGCGGGTCAGCTCGTATGTGCTCGAACCGACCACGACGCCGTTCTCGCTGGCGAGCCCTTGCAGGCGGGCAGCGACATGTGCCGAGCTGCCGAATACCTCCCGTCGATCAGGGGGCTCGCCGGGCACGCTGCCGACGACGACCACCCCGGTGTTAACCCCGATGCGCACGCCCAGGCGAACGAAGCTACCGTCCGACAGCAGAAACTTGTGTTCCTTGATCGCCGCGGCAATCGCCAGAGAGGCGCGGACCGCGCGTTCAGGATCATTTTCATGGGCTTGCGGGACGCCAAAAAATGCGAGCAACCCGTCACCAATCATTCTGGCGATATGACCGCCGTAGTGGCGAATTTGCTCGTCGCAGATATCGCGGTAAGTTCTGATAACCGCGAAGAACTCCTCGGGATCGATCCGCTCACTCAGGGGTGTCGAACCGACGATGTCAATAAATGCCACGGTGAGCTGCCGGCGTTCGGCATGCAGAGCTTCATTCTCGACATTCAGCGGCGCCTGCGTCCGCTGAAGTCCGCCCGAACGATCGGGCTTTGGCTCGCTGCTCATGACCCACCGTGTTCAGTTTCTGCCGTACCTGCCGCGAGTCAAGATAGACGGCGAGCCGCATCCGGTTGACGCTGCCGCGCGGCCTGCGCTCGGGCAGGTAGTTCCGTGGATTGAACACCATGTGCTCGCAGTCGTACAGCCCATTCTACGACAGGCCTTGGAATGGCCATGCTTCCAAGCCTTCGCCACGCTCACCGTCTTGTCTTGAAGGCCGCCAGCGCTAAGCGAATTCGCAAGACGCCTTGATCGCGGACGCGATGCCGCATTCCCGGCTGCCTTGCCTTGGGCCAATCTGAGCAGCGAGCCAGCTTCCTCCTGCGAGGGCTGTCGTATATGAGAGATTTGCCACCGGAACATGCCTGATGTCTCCAGAGTTGATGGTGGCGGCGGTGAGTCAATCCAACGATCGCGATGTGACACGTGATCGACGCAAGCGTGGACAAGGCATTTCAACCGGGGGCATGGCATGGTGAATCGAATTTACGTGGCGCAATCCGCTGTGGCGATGCGGCGTCGGGGGCCTCCCGGTCTTATCACGCTCGCTGCGATGGCCATGCTGACGGCGCTGACCGCAGATGCCGCGGCGAGGCAGGCGCGCCCTTCGGCCCCCACCGAGGCGACGGCGCCGCGCGAGGCCGGCGAGCCGATCATGGCGATCGTGTCGATCAAGAGCCAGCAGGTCACTTTCTACGACGCAGACGGCTGGATCCTGCGCGCGCCGGTATCGACCGGCACGACGGGACGCGAAACGCCCGCCGGCGTCTTCGCCATCATCGAGAAGAACAAGGACCACCGCTCGAACATGTATGATGATGCCGAGATGCCGAACATGCAGCGGATCACCTGGAACGGCATCGCGCTGCACGGCGGACCGCTGCCGGGGTACGCAGCCTCGCACGGCTGCGTGCGGATGCCCTACGGATTTGCGGAGAAGCTGTTCGACAAGACGCAGATCGGGATGCGGGTGATCATCTCGCCGAACGACGCAGCCCCGGTCGCGTTTTCCCACCCGGCGCTGTTCATGCCGAACAAGGAGGCCATTGTGGCTGCTTCGGCGCGCGCGGAGACGCTTCTCCGCGGGGCCGCGGAGGCCGCCACGACAGCCGACGAGGCGAAGCAAGTCGCCGCGACGGCGGCGCGCGAGGCAGCCGCGCTCACGGCGTCGCTGCGCAAGCTGGAGCGGCTCAAGCCCCGCGCCGATGCCGAGCTCGCGTTCGCCGACAAGATGCTTGCCGCCGCAAAGGCGGACCAGGCCAGGGCGCGGGCCGAGGAGGCGAAGCAGAAGGCCGCCGCCAAGGCTGCCGACGCAGGGACGCAGCTCGATGCTGCCAGGGCCGACGTCACACCGAAGCGCGATGCCGCCGCAGCCGCAAAGGACGCCGCCAAGGCAGCGGAAACCAGGAAGACTGACGCCGCCAAGGCGGCGAGCGAGGCGAAGCTCGCGCTTGAGCCGGTTTCGGTCTATATCAGCCGCGCAACGCAGAAGCTCTACGTGCGGCGCAACACGCACAAGCCGCTGCCGGACGGGGGTGAGATGTTCGATTCGAGCATCGAGGTTCCGGTTACGATCCGCAATCCCGACAGACCGATCGGCACGCATGTGTTCACGGCCATGGCGCCCAACAATTCGGGCCTGCGCTGGACCGTGGTCACGATCGACCACGGAGACGACGCCAAGGGCGCGCTCGACCGGATCACCATTCCGCAGGACGTGCTCGATCGCATCGTCCCGACCGCATTGCCGCGATCGTCGATCATCATCTCGGACGAGCCGCTGAGCAGCGAGACCAACTATCGCACTGAATTCGTCGCGGTGCTGAGCAACCAGCCCCAGGGCGGCTTCATTACGCGCCGGCCGACGACGCCCGATGTCATTGCGAGCGACGAGGGCTGGAATGACGACGGCTTTGGCTTCTCTTCACAGGGCAATTCCTACTGGCAGCCCGGCTATACGCGCCGGCGCGGCGGCCAGTACTATCAACCGATGCAACCGCGCTGGTGGTGAGACGCTGGCACGCTGACCTTGGGCAGGGGCGGTTGTCGCGAGCGCGCGAAGCGCTCGAGATAGAACGCAAACCCGCTTTGGGGACGCATTCCGGACCGGTCGAGATCAAGCGGCGTCAGGAACGGGGCCACAAGCAAACATTGAGATCACCTTGCCGTAATGCTCGCTGATCGAATTATCTCTGCGTATTTTTCGGTTTCTTGGGCGATAAACTTCTCGAATTGTGCCGGTGGACCTGGCATTGGAATCGCACCGAGCTCTGCGAGTCTTGTCTTGATGCCGGCGTCCTTCAGCGCTTCGTTGATCTCCTGGTTCAGCTTTTCGACGATGACCTCTGGCGTTCCCCTGGGTGCGCCCATGCCGAACCACGATCCTGCCTCGTAGCGAGGCACAGTATCGGCCGCGACCGCGACATCTGGCAGGTTCGCGGACCTGGTCGGCGTCGTCACCGCCAGAGGGATGAGCGTGCCTGCTTTGATGTGCGCGATGGACGAGGGCATTGGATCGAACATGGCTTGGATGCTGCCGTTCAAAAGATCGGCAAGGGCGGGTGCCGAGCCCAAATAGGGTATCAGCGTCAAGTCGATGCCTGCCATCGTCTTGAACAGTTCGATGGCAATGTGCTGTGGCGTGCCTTGGCCCGCAAATCCCACCTTGATCTTTCCGGGATTGGCCTTCGCATAGGCGATGAACTCCGAGACCGTCCTGACCGGAACGGAGGGATGCACCTCGATGACAAGGGGAACGCGGTATAGCCCAGCGACCGGCGTGATATCGCGTTCAAAACTGAAATCGATGGCCTCAAACAGCGTCGTATTTATCGTGTTGACCGGCCCGCAAATGAGAAGCGTATGCCCATCGGGCTCTGCCCTGACGACCGACCTGGTCGCGGCATTTCCGCTTTCGCCCGGCTGATTGTCGACCACGAACGGCTGGCCGAATCGTTGTGACAGCCACGGCGCAACGAGCCGGCCAGCGATATCGACCGGCCCGCCGGCGGGAAATCCGACGAGAAGTCGCACCGATCGTGATGGATAGATTTGAGCCGTAGCGATGCCGGGCAAGACTGGCGCCGCCATCGCGGCCAACGTCAGTCGCAAGAATTCTCGCCGTCGCAAATGCATATCATCCTCCGTGCCAGAGACATCCAAATAAAGATTTGTCAGGCCTTAAGCCATGATATGCTTGGAGTGATTACGATACTTTTTGGGTATGCCAGTGAACTTGCAACGCCTTAGGTATTTCATTGCGGTCGCGGAGGCCGGGCATATCACTCGCGCCGCCGAGCGGCTCGACATGCAGCAGCCTCCTCTCAGCCGACAGATCAGTCTGATAGAGCGGGAGCTGAACGTTCAGCTTTTTCGTCGCTTGCCCCGCGGCGTCGAGTTGACCAGCGCGGGACAGGCGCTATTCCGCGAAGGCAAGGCGCTGCTGGCTCTGCTTGATCGCGCGCTCGAAACAACTCGCCGTGCCGCGCGTGGAGAACAGGGCACTCTCCGCGTCGGCGTTGCACCTACGGCGCCTTTCAATCCACTGGTCCCAGTTGCCATCCGCACTTTTCGCGCAGGCTTTCCGATGGTTTCTCTGGTTTTGCAAGAAGGGTTGAGCAACGAGATCGTGGCACAGTTCGAGAATGAACAGATGGACGTCGCATTCGTGCGTGCGCCCCAACTCCACGCGGATGGCGTCCTCGTCACTCCGCTTCAGGAGGAGCCGCTGGTCGCGGCGTTGCCAAGCCGCCACGCGATGGCGACAAGCAGATCGAAGGTCGTGCCGTTAAAGAGTTTGGCGAATGACCCGTTCATCATGATCGGTCCGCCGGGTACTGGCTTGCATGATGAGACTGTCGCGGCGTGCCGAGAGGCCGGATTTGTTCCGCGTCTTGGCCAGCCTACGCCACGAATTACGTCGACGCTTGGCCTGATCGCGGCCGGCTTGGGTATCGCTCTCGTGCCGTCGACCATGCAGAGCGTACGCATGGCCGGGGTCGTTTATCGGCGCCTGCGTGAGACCGCTCCGAAGGCATTCCTTGGGCTAGCCTGGCGGCGAGACGACCCCTCGCCGGTGCTCAAGCAGTTTATCAATGTGGTTCGCAGTGAGGCAAAGCGACGCTCGGCGGTGTGATTTGATCTCTTCACTGGTGCCGAGTTGCAGTCAGGGAACCCGGGTTGCCGACCTGCGGTTTGTGCCCAGACAATGCCATGAACTTGAACAAGCCTGTCACAGCTTCGCGCATCACGCAAAGCGATCCAAATCGATTTGCTCGAACGAAGGGGTGGACATGAAGTATGGGACGGGAATCCTTGCGGCCATTCTGCTATTCCTGAATGGGTCAGAGGCAAGTTCTGCAGTACGCATCGCGAATGATCGAGGCGGTCTGATCGCGACTTACATCGTTAAATACCAGCGTCTGGCCTCATCGGGCGAATCCGTGGTCATCGACGGTCTCTGTGCCTCGGCATGCACCATGGTCCTCAGCGCGCTGCCTCGCGACAAAATCTGCGTAACTTCGCGCGCGGCGCTCGGCTTCCATGCGGCCTGGAACTACGGCGCCAATGGTCGCGCCTTCACCGATCCCGAAGCAACCTTCATGCTGTACTCGACCTATCCGACGCCGGTGCGCCGCTGGATCACTCGCAGGGGCGGTCTGACTCCTCACACGATCTTTCTGAGCGGAAAGCCGCTGCAGGAGATGTATCGACCGTGCTGATCAGTCACGCGGTACTAACGAGCTTCTATCCAACGCCCTTGGGTTCCGGGAAATATCGGGCTGACGTCGCGCCGAACCGGCCCTTCTGGCCTTTCAGGCGGATGCGCGTCCGATGACAGGCTCCGCGACGAAGCAATCCATGCATTCCCTTGTGGCGAGATGGATTGCTTCCGCCTTCGCTCTTCGAGCTGCGGCGGACAAGTCGCTTCGCGCGCAATGACAGTCGGCGTTTACCTCTTCTTCCACCCACCCCTATGTCCCGGCGCGCCGCCGCTTGACCGCGGCGCGGGCCCGAACTCCGGTCCTGACTCGCGCGAGTTGGTCGGCTGGAAGATCTTGCTGCCGCTGCCCAACTCGGGCTTGCGCGGCTTTGCCGCGTCGGGGCGGTAGGGCAGGGATTCCGGGCCGGCCATTTCGTCGAGATGGGGTTTGTGGATTTTTGAGGGACTGCCGCTGCGGCTCACCCCACCTCGACCGCCTGCGGCGGTCGACCCTCCCCCTGCAAGGGAGGGTGAAGAGGCGCTGCGCTTCTTCATGGCGCTGACGGGGAGGTTGGCGGCATCACCATATTTCCTGGTGCCCGCATAGGCGCCGGCCTGTCTCTGCACGGCGCGCTGCTTCGCCGTGGGATCGTCGACTACGGCCATCTCCGTCGCGCGCAGGCGTTTGACTTCGTCGCGCAGCCTTGCCGCTTCCTCAAAGTTCAAATCGGCGGCGGCTTCGCGCATTCTCGTTTCGAGGTCGTTCAGCACGGCCTCGAAATTGTGGCCGATCGAGATGACGTCGTCGGCCATGCCGCCGTCGCCGATTTCGACCAGGACGTGGTCGCGCTCGTAGACGGAGTTGAGGATGTCGCCGATCGATTTCTTCACGCTCTCCGGCGTGATGCCATTGGCCTCATTGTACTCGACCTGCTTCTCGCGGCGGCGGTTGGTCTCGGCGATGGCGCGCTCCATCGAGCCCGTCATCTGGTCGGCATAGAGAATCACCTTGCCGTCGACGTTGCGCGCAGCGCGGCCGATGGTCTGGATCAGCGAGGTCTCGCTGCGCAAAAAGCCTTCCTTGTCGGCGTCGAGGATCGCGACCAGCGCGCATTCGGGAATGTCGAGGCCCTCGCGCAGGAGGTTGATGCCGACCAGCGCGTCGAACGCGCCGAGGCGCAGATCCCGGATGATCTCGATGCGCTCGATGGTGTCGATGTCGCTGTGCATGTAACGGACGCGGATGCCCTGCTCGTGCAAATATTCGGTGAGGTCTTCCGCCATCCGTTTCGTCAGCACCGTGATCAGCGAGCGGTAGCCGGCCGCGGCGGTGGCGCGGACTTCGCCGACGAGATCGTCGACCTGCGTGCGCGCCGGTCGAATATCCACGGGAGGATCGATGAGGCCGGTCGGGCGGATCACCTGCTCGACGAACACGCCGCCGCTTTCGTTGAGCTCCCAGCCGCCCGGCGTCGCCGACACTGCGACCGTCTGCGGGCGCATCATGTCCCACTCCTCGAACCGCAGCGGACGGTTGTCCATGCAGGAGGGCAGGCGGAAGCCGTATTCGGCAAGCGTCGCCTTGCGGCGGAAGTCGCCGCGGAACATGCCGCCGATCTGCGGCACGGTGACATGGCTTTCGTCGGCGAACACCAGCGCGTTGTCGGGCACGTATTCGAACAGCGTCGGCGGCGGCTCGCCGGGGCGGCGCCCGGTGAGGTAGCGCGAATAGTTCTCGATGCCGGCGCAGCTACCGGTCGCTTCCATCATTTCGAGGTCGAAGGTGGTGCGCTGCTCCAGCCGCTGCGCTTCGAGCAAACGGCCCTGGTTGTTGAGCTCGTCGAGCCGCAGCTTCAGTTCTGACTTGATCGACTTGATCGCCTGCACCAGGGTCGGGCGCGGCGTCACATAGTGCGAATTGGCGTAGATCTTGATGAATTCGAGATCGTCCTGCTTGTGGCCGGTGAGCGGATCGAATTCCTCGATATTTTCCACGGTGTCGCCGAACAGGTTCACGCGCCAGGCGCGGTCCTCATAGTGCGCCGGGAAGATGTCGATGACGTCGCCGCGCACGCGAAAAGTGCCGCGGGTGAAATCGGCCTGCGTGCGCTTGTACTGCAGCGCCACGAGATCGGCGATCAACTGCCGCTGGTCGATGCGCTCGCCCTTCTTCAGCGCAAAGGTCATCGCGGTGTAGGTCTCGACCGAGCCGATACCGTAGATGCAGGAGACGGAAGCTACGATGATGACGTCGTCGCGCTCGAGCAGCGCACGCGTTGCCGAGTGGCGCATGCGGTCGATCTGCTCGTTGATCGACGAGTCTTTTTCGATATAGGTGTCGGTGCGCGGGACGTAGGCTTCGGGCTGGTAGTAGTCGTAATAGCTGACGAAATACTCGACCGCATTGTCGGGAAAGAAGTTCTTGAACTCGCCGTAGAGCTGGGCGGCCAGCGTCTTGTTCGGCGCGAGAATCAGGGCAGGGCGCTGCGTCGCCTCGATCACCTTGGCCATGGTGTAGGTCTTGCCGGAGCCGGTGACGCCGAGCAGCACCTGGGTCCGGTCGTTGCGGTTGATGCCCTCGACCAGTTCGGCGATCGCGGTCGGCTGGTCGCCCTTCGGCTGGTATTCGGACTTGATCTCGAAGCGCACGCCGCCTTCGGATTTTTCCGGGCGTGGCGGCCGGTGCGGTGTCCACACCTTCATCGAGCCGTCGTCTTTACGGAATTCCGGGCGGCCGTCGCGGATCAGGCTCTCCAGCGCCTCGGCGGTCGCCTTGACGCCGAGCGATTCCATCTTGTTGCGCGGCGGGCGAGCGAGCGCTTCCTCATCGTCTTCGGCGGTGGGCAGGCCGAGCTGGCGCGCAAGCTCAGGGTCGAGGGTCGGGATGCTGGCCGCGGTGCCGTAGTTGGCTTGGGGGGCTTCGTCGAGGCCGCGTCCGGCATCGCGTTTGGCGAGGTCATCGCCCGTCCCCTTGGTCGAAGCGCGCGCGCGATGCGCCGCCGCCTCGCCGCCAGCGCGGCGGTCCCAGGAATTGTCGGGCGGAGGCTGCAGGCCAGTGCCGGAACCGGTGCCGGCGTCACCGCGGTTGATCGCGGGATTGAGCAGTTCCGCAAGCGTCGGCCCGATCGGCTGAATGTCGGGCCGATGCGCCTTGGATTTGGGGGCTTTGCCTGATTTTTTGGGAGCGTCTGGTTTCTTCGCCATGCGGCGAATATGGGACGA
Organism: Bradyrhizobium archetypum; assembly: GCF_013114835.1. Taxonomy (GTDB): domain Bacteria; phylum Pseudomonadota; class Alphaproteobacteria; order Rhizobiales; family Xanthobacteraceae; genus Bradyrhizobium; species Bradyrhizobium archetypum. Next base: position 123,347 of record NZ_JAAVLW010000004.1, read on the forward strand.
GTCAGCCGGTGAGAAAAGGGCAAATGGCCGCGCGAACGGGCGCGCTGTCGTGTGTCAGCAGATGTCAGCAGACGCGAGTTCGGAACCGTTACACGCCTCAGGCGCGAAGGTCGTCATTGTCAGCCCTGACCGGCGCGTTCTTGACGATGTCGAGATGAATCCTGCCGCAGCGCGTGCAGCGCATGGTCCAGTATTCGGCACCGGCGCGGCCGGGAATGATGCGCAGCACCGCGAGCGCAGCGCTGCAATGCGGGCAGGTCGAGAGGAGCGGCGTGGCCTGCAGGGTCTGTTCGGGAGAGGGAACGGAGATTCGGCCAGGCAGCGCGCCGGCCGCGTCTATGGATTCGTGAGCCGCGGGCCGAAACGGTCGATATGGGCTTTTGCGTCCGCAATCGCCGCTTCCGGATTCGACCACGCGAAACCGACTTCGAGGGTCGGGAACGCCATGCCATCGATCACCACCGGCGCCTGATCGGCCCGTTGAATCCTGGCGTGCCATAGCCCTCTTCCTGCTTCGAACGACTGAATTTCAAAGCCGCCATAGATCATGGCGCGTCTCCCGGAATTACCCATGGGGCGAGGAGAGCACGGTGCGGCGAAGGCAGATGTGAAGGGTTTCACATGTCGCCAAGGTTTTTTTGGACAAATCGGCTGTCATCGCCCGCGAATGCGAATGCTGGCGATCCAATATTCCAGAGCCGTCGCGGTTTCATCACTGCTGCCGCGGCATACTGGATACCCCGCTTTCGCGTATGAGGTCGTGTTTGGGTTGCGAGCGCCGAAAAACGGAAAATCACCGCCGCGCCAGAATATGATCCGCCAGCACGGCGGCGTCGTCGCCGACGCCGGAAAGAAACGAAGAGCTCATTTTCGACAGCCATTGCAGGCCGAGGAAATACAGCCCGGGCACGGCCGAGATGCCGTTGCGGTGGATCGCTTCGCCGCGCGCGTCCAGCACCGGCAGATCGATCCAGCCGAAATCGACGCCATAACCGGTAGCCCAGATGATCGACGTGATGCCTTCCGCGGCCAGGTCGAGGCGGCGGATCGGCGCGGCGATGCACGGCGGCTCGGGCAACGTCACGCGGGCGCCGGCATCTTCGGGCAGTTCCAGCCGCCGCCGTTTGACATATTCATCGACGGTATCGAGGAACGTGGTGTAGGAGACATCGCCGTCGGCAAGACTCTTGTCGAGCCCCGGCGCGATGTCGATTGCACCATCATGCGCGGCCTCGAGACGTCCGAGCAAGACCATGCCGCGGGCGGCGAAGTCGCGGAAATCAATGGTGCGGCCGCCATAGGCGCCTGAAATCACCGGGCCGAGGCGTGCGGGCCCGCGCTCCTCCGGCGTGATCTGGTCGAGCTGCATTTCAGCGAGCCACCAGATCAGGTCGCGGCTGCGGTAGCGGCGCGGCAGGCGGCGGTGCCGTGCGATAGAAAGATAGACGCGCCGGCCCGCCTGCAGCAATTCCTCCGCGATCTGCGCGCCCGACGCGCCGCCGCCGGCTACCAGGACCGCGCCCGGCGGAAGCTGCTCGGGATTCTTGTAGGCCGCGGCGTGGACCTGAAACACAGAAAGCTCGCGCAACACGTCCGGGATAACGCCGCGCTGATAGGGACCGGTGGCGACCACGACATTATCGGCCTCGATGCTGCCGCCGGTGGTCTCGGCGACGAAGCGCCCGCCGTCGCGCTGCGATAGCCGCGTTACCTCGACGCCGCAGCGGACCGGCGGCTCGACGAACGCGGCATAATCCTCGATGTATCGGATGATGGTGTCGGTATCTGAAAAGGCATCGGGATCGCTGTGCGGAAACGGAAAGTCCGGCAGCCGCACCGACCAGTTCGGAAACTGGAATTTCAATCCGTCCCAGCGTTCGCTGCGCCAGCGTTCGGCGATCCGGTGGCGCTCAAGCACCAGATGCGGCAGTCCGCGCTGCTTGAGGCGATGGCTCATCACGAGGCCGGCCTGGCCACCGCCGATCACGAGTGTTTGCGTTATTTCATCCGGCATGTCTGTGGCCCCTGCGGTGCGTGGCGGGTTCTGCCGCCGCGCGAATGATCCAGCGCCGGAACGCGGCGAAATCGCGCTGCCCCGTACTGAAGCCGCGATAGACCAGATACCAGCGCATGCCTTTCGGCACGCTTAACGCAAATGGCGCGACCAGCCGGCCGGCGGCGAGGTCGTCGTCGATATAGGGCCGGATGCCCATGGCAATGCCGAGGCCGTCGACCGCGGCCTGCAACGCCTGGCCGTAAAATTCGAACTCCGTTCCGCGCGCGGTGATGCGGGCGGCGCCGGCGGCCTCGAGCCATGCCGGCCAGTCATCGGGCGAATGCGCCACCCGCAGCAGGGCAGGTCCCTTGAGGTCGGCCGGACGCTTGAGTGCGTTCGCCAGGCGCGGCGCGCACACCGGCAGCAAATCGGCAGCGAACAGCGGCTCAGCGATCAGGCCGGGCCATTCGCCGTCGCCGAGCTTGATGCCGCAGCTCCAGTCCTCGCCGAACGGCACCGCGGCGCCGCCGGTGGTGATGCGAACGTCGATGTCGGGCTCCTCTTTGCGGAAATCCGCCAGACGCGGGATCAGCCACTTCATCGCAAAGGTCGGACCGACGCCGATGGTCAGCACGCGGACGCTGGCAGGCGCGGTGACCTGCGCCGTCAGGCTCGCCAGCGCATCGAAGATCGGGGTCAGCCCGCTTTGGTAGGCGCGGCCCGCCGCCGTGGTGACGAGGCGGTTGGCCTTGCGCTCGAACAGGGCCACGCCGAGCCGCTCTTCCAAAAGATGCACCATCCGGCTGACGGCGGCGGCCGACACGTTGAGTTCGGAGCCGGCGGCAGCGAAGCTGCCGGTGCGCGCCGCGGCCTCGAACGCCTTGATGCCATTGAGAAAGAGCAGCCGCCGCACATGACCCTCAGGAAAACTGATGCCAGGGCAAGATAACTCGGTTTGCCTATGTGCGGCAAGCGAGGCACAAGAATGGGTGTGGTTTCAGGTTGAAGCGGTGCCGGGTTGTTCAACCTGTCCCCGCTCTTCGCGGGGAGAGGAAGCAGGGGCAGCGCCGCCCGCGTTTCAACTGAGCGCTTGCGCAAGGAGACTTTTCGTGACGCCGCTGGTGATTGCAGCCCTTGGTGCCTTGATGGTCGCGACGGCGTTCCTGTCGGGGCTGTTCGGCATGGCCGGCGGGATGATCCTGATCGGCGTGCTGCTGATGCTGATGCCGCTGCCGACCGCGATGGTGCTGCACGCGATCACGCAGATGGCGTCGAACGGCTGGCGCGCGTTCCTGTGGCGCGCGCATATCCGCTGGCGGCCGGTGTTCGTCTATCTGATCGGCTGCGGGCTGGCGCTCGGGGTCTGGTCACTCACCCGCTACGTGCCGGACAAGCCGATTGCATTGCTGCTGCTCGGGGTGACGCCGTTCATGGCGCGGCTGATGCCGAAGAACCTCAAGCCGAACCCGGACAGCATCTGGCAGGGCTCCTTCTATGGCTTCATCTGCATGGGGCTGATGCTGATGACCGGCGTGTCCGGCCCCTTGATGGACACCTTCTTTCTCGGCGGCAATTTCGGACGCCGCGAGGTGGTCGCCACCAAAGCGACTTGTCAGGTCGCGAGCCATCTGACCAAGCTGATCTATTTCGGCGGCATCATCGACCAGGCCGCCACGCTCGATCCGGTGCTCGCCGCGGTTGCGATCGCAGCCTCGATGCTCGGCACCACGGTGGCGCGACGGATACTTGAGGCGATGAGCGACGCGCAGTTTCGTACCTGGGCGCACCGGCTGATTACGACGGTGGCGGGCTACTACATTCTTTATGGAAGCTGGCTGCTGGCGACGCGCGCGAGCGCGCTGGCGTTCTGAGTTGCGCCGCTTCTGATCGGGAGGCGCTGATGAGCGAGACGACAGATCCCCTGGTCCTCGACCTCGTTGAGTGGATCGCGCGCGAGCCCAGACTCTATTCCGAGGTGATCGAGACCTGGCGCACTTCATGCCCGCGGCTGACGATCTGGGAAGATGCCATCGACCGCGGCTATGTCGCGCGCCAGCCGGCGACGGATGGCGTGCGCGTGGCGGTCACCGAAAGCGGCGCCCAGTTCCTGCGTGAGCACGGCCGCAGCGATTAGTCCGCCTCCATCACATTCGCGCGCGCACCTGCCAGCACCGATTGACTTTCCGCCTGCTATCCGCCCAAATTCATGCAGTCGCATCTTTCTTGCGAAAACAAGAAATCAACGCACAGCAAGGATCGCCCGATGATCGATCTTCACTACTGGACCACGCCGAACGGCCACAAGATCACGATGTTCCTCGAGGAGACCGGGCTGCCTTACAAGATCTTCCCGGTGAACATCGGCAAGGGCGAGCAGTTCAAGCAGGAGTTTCTGGCGATTGCGCCCAACAACCGGATCCCCGCGATGGTCGATCATGAGCCGAAGGGCGGCGGCAAGCCGATCTCGATCTTCGAATCCGGCGCGATGCTGCTCTATCTCGCCGAGAAGACCGGCAAGTTCCTGCCCTCCGATCTCTACGGCCGCTATGACGTGATCCAGTGGACGTTCTGGCAGATGGGCAATCTCGGCCCGATGGCGGGGCAGAACCACCACTTCTCCAACTATGCCCAGGACAAGATCAAATACGCCATCGACCGCTACGTGAACGAGACCAACCGCCTCTACGGCGTGCTCAACAAGCGCCTTGCGGACCGCGCGTTCATCGCCGGCGACTATTCGATCGCCGACATGGCGAGCTATCCCTGGATCGTGCCGTACAAGAACCAGAGCCAGAACATCGACGATTTCCCGCATCTGAAGCGCTGGCTGGAAACCATCCGCGCGCGGCCGGCCACCGAGCGCGCCTATGCCAGGGCCAAAGAGGTCAATCCGAATTTCGGCCAGCCGGTGAACCGCACCGAGGAGGAGCGCCGAATTCTGTTCGGCCAGACCGCGGCGGTGGTGCGGTAGGCAGGCTGGCGCGGCGAACTCATCTCGTCATATGCGGGCTTGCCCCCGTATCCATCTTCTAGAAGGATGGATTGCCGGGTCGAGCCCGGCAATGACGACATGCTATCACAGGCGGAAGGCGCTTGGCTCGCGCGCAGCGGCATCGGAAGCCGCCACTATTACGGCTGCGGGCCGGACAGGTTCATTTCGCGCTCGGCCCGGAAAACGTTGCTGTGCAGGTTTGCGATCCATTGCCGTCCGCTCGACGTGACGTTGAGGTAGCGTATTGCCGTCTGAATTTGCGGCGCGACGTTGTTCCAATAGAACTGCGGATATTTGTAAACAACGTCTGCCGGCGTCTCGTAGCCGAGGGTCTTGTTCATACCGACTTCTTCAAATTCGTAGAACAGGGCATTCGATTTTTTGAGGTAGTTGGGGTCGCCGAGTTGCCCGATGAGGTCGGCCGCGCGCAGCAACAGGCCCTCTTCTTCGGTCAGCTCGTCATTCGACGATGATGCAGCATACGGAAATCGCGTATACTCGATCGCCCGGGCGATCCGGCTCGCATCAACTTCTTCGGCGGCGTCGAACCGCTCGAACACAAACAGCTTCGAGCGGTCAACATGATAGGGTCCCAGCGCAGCATCGGATGAACCTCGCGCCAGGCGAATGGTTCGGCCGCTGAGATCTGCGACATAGGAATCCCCATCATCTCCCTGGACAATTCCACGAACGAATCCAATGTCGTGGGTGAGGCACGCCAGGATGAAATTGGCGTAGTCATCCGCCGTCATCGACCGCAGCATCGCCCGACCCATGAGAATGTCGTGCCCGGCAAGGGTTACGAGCATGGTGTGTTCGATGTTGTGATACAGGGCGTCGCTGTTGCCGATGCATTCCAATGTGAGCCTGGCTGCATAGGGGAGAAATTCAGCTAGCCGGGCGTGGGAGGATCCAAACCGGCTTTTGGTGTCCGACGCCAAAAACGACCCCAAGGCTTGCGCCACCAGTTCCGGGATTGTGATCATCTGAGCACCGCCTCATCTGCGAGGTCGGCCACATGATAGCACATTGCCGTTCTTTCCGGTGGCAAATATCTGCTCGCACCAGCAGAGGTGAGCCAACTTCTGTATCCGGCACACTCGTGCCCGCTGATCGGCCGTGCGCCGGATGCTCTCCGGCGTGCCTCTCTCCGGAGAGCCGGCCAGGCGGCTTACCGCGCGTTGGGTATGATGACGTTCGTCGGACGCAAATCAGCAGGCAATGATTGCTGCTGCGTCCGCGCTATCGCCGAGGCTGTAAATTAGTTCTATCCGATAACGATGTTAGCTGTGACGTAAAATGAAGGCGTAAGCTGATTCCCTTGGTGGCCGTTAGGGGAGACGCGTCATGACCGATCTTGAAGCCAGGTTGGAGCGGTTTGAGACTCTCGCTGCCGAATGCGAACTGATCAGCAAGTTGACGGTGCATGGGGCAAAGCGCGAGCTATATTCGCGCCTCGGCGTGCATTACCGCGAACTGGCGGACGACATGCGGACGGTGATCGCATTGTCAGCAGCGAATACCACGCCTGCCGTCAATGGCCGCGATAGACCGGCGGCCGGCGCGCAATCCACGCATTGATGCCTTCGTCAAGGCCGGCGGATCTCCCGCGAGCAGGATGATTACGCCGTCGTCGGTATAGCCATGAGCGTGCGCGGCGACCAGCTATTGAAACAAACCCGATCGGTGTTGAAGTGCCGTCCATATCGAGCAGGACGGCACCGACGTTCCAATTGCGGCTCAGGCTGCCCCCGCGCGCTGCATTGCGAGTTTGCGCAGGCAATCCGGGCAGAGGCAATCGTTGCCGTCCACCGGCAGCGGCATCCGGAACGCCTCGTCATTGCACCAGCAGGGGCCGGACAGGTTGCAGCCGAATTCGGTGCCGCAAGCTTCGCAGGCGAGCCGGCGCGAGGACTGATTTTTCAAACGATTTGTCATCAATGAGGGCCGCATCCTGACGCCGAATTAATCCCGGGCTCACACCGAGGCGCGTTATACTCCGCCACTATACGCCCGGAAAAAACGCAAGGGAAATCCGATGGCCCGCGATTCGCAAGCCGCCCTTGTCGCGCTCAATCGCTTCGGTTTCGGTGCGCGCGGCGGGGCGTCCGGCGATTTTCTCAACGCCGCATCCGATCCGCGCGGTTTCGTCAAGGCGGATCTTGGCCGTCCCAATGGCGCGCTGCTCGAAGTGCCGGGGTTGCAGTCGACGCCGGCGCTCGGCAAGGCGGCGTTCGACTACCAGTTCGAGGTGCAGCGGGCGCGCGATGCAGCGGCCAAATCCGCCGCGCCGCCTGCCGCAGGTGAAGGCGCAACGCCGCCACCGGAGGCAAAGGGCCAGCGGCGAAACCTTTCGCTGAGCAGCATCGCGATGGAGATGGCGCCGAAGGAGACGCCCGCGAAACCACCGGAAGCTGCAACGGCGCCGCCTGCCGAGACGATGCAGCCCAACACACCAAAGCCGTCGCCGCCGCGGCCGGCAGAGCTCAACATCATCCAGAAAACCTTTCGCGCCGAGGCACTGGCGCGGCTGCAGCGCGCCGTGATCACCGACAGCGGATTTGTCGAGCGGCTGGTGGTGTTCTGGTCGAATCATTTCTGCATTTCCGCCGGCAAGGGCGGGCTGGCGCAGATGTGGGCCGGTTCGTTCGAGCGCGAGGCGATCCGGCCTCATGTGCTGGGACGCTTCGGCGACATGCTGAAGGCGGTCGAGCAGCATCCGGCGATGCTGTTCTTCCTCGACAACCAGCAATCGCTGGGTCCGGACTCGCGCGCCGGGAAGAATCGCAACCGCGGACTGAACGAAAATCTCGCCCGCGAAATTCTCGAGCTGCATACGCTCGGTGTCGGCGGCGGCTATTCGCAGGAGGACGTCACGGCGCTGGCGAACGTCATCACCGGCTGGACCTACGCCGGAAGGCAGGGCCAACTCGGCGCGCCCGGCACCTTCGTGTTCAACGCCAATGCGCACCAGCCGGGCGCACAGCGGGTGATGGGAAAGATCTATGACGCCGCCCACGTGACGCAGGGCGAGGCGGTGCTGGCGGATCTCGCGCGTCACTCGTCGACCGCGAAATTCATCGCGGGAAAATTCGCGCGCCATTTTGTGTCCGACGATCCGCCACAGGCATTGGTGGCGCAGCTGGCCGATGTCTTCACGACAACCGACGGCGATCTCAAGGCGCTGGCTGTGGCGCTCGTCGACTCCGACGAGGCCTGGAAGGCGCCACTTTCCAAGATGCGTTCGCCCTACGAATTCCTGATCGCGGCCGGCCGCCTGCTGGCGCAGATTCCGAACAATCCGAGCCTCTATCTCGGCGGCCTGAGGACGCTCGGCCAGCCACTATGGTCGCCGGCCGGGCCGAACGGCTTTCCCGACAGCAACGCCGCGTGGCTGGCGCCGGAGGGCATGAAGCTGCGCCTCGATATCTCCACCCAGATTGCGTCACGGCTCGCCGAGGGCGTCGATCCGCGCGACCTGCTCGAACTCGCCGTCGGCGACACGGCCTCGGTGGAGACGCGGCGGACCGTCGAGCGCGCGGAATCACGGCAGCAGGCGCTGACGCTGTTATTGATGTCGCCGGAATTCCAGAGGAGATGACATCCATGGGAAGCACAATGGATTGCTGCGAAGACCTGGGGGCATCAGCGATCTCACGGCGTGCCGTGCTGCTCGGCGGCGCATCCTTTGCGGCATGGGCGTATTTGCCGAAATTTGCGCGCGGAGCCGACGGCCGCGATCCGCGTCTGGTGGTTGTCATCCTGCGCGGCGCGCTGGACGGGCTCGCCACCGTCGCGCCGATCGGCGATCCCGACTATGCCGGCCTGCATGGCTCGATCGCGTTGTCGTCGAGCGGACCGAATGCGGCGGTGCCGCTCGATGATTTCTTCTCGCTGCATCCGGCGATGCCGGAGTTTGCGCGGATGTATCGCGACAAGCAGGCTGCAGTCATCCATGCGGTGGCGACGCCCTATCGCGACCGCTCGCATTTCGACGGACAGGACGTGCTGGAAAGCGGCTTCGCCGGACCCGGCCGGGTGCAGTCCGGCTGGCTTAACCGTGCGCTGGAAGGCCTGCCGAAAGGCGAGCGGGTGACGAGCGCGCTGGCGGTGGGGCCGACCACGCCGCTGGTGCTGCGCGGCGCGGCGCCGACCGTCGGCTGGGCGCCACTGGCGCTGCCGCAGGCCAGCGAGGACACGGCGATGCGGCTCGTCGAACTCTACTCTCACCGCGATGCCGCGCTGGCGTCGGCGCTGAAGCAGGGCCTCGCGCTCGACAAGATGGCGCAGGGCGACGACATGAAACCGAAGCCCGGTGCCAACGGTGCCGCCGTGATGCGGTTGGTGGCGCGCGGCGCCGCGCGGCTGATGGCGGCCGACAACGGCCCGCGGATCGGCGCGCTCGCCTTCGACGGCTGGGACACGCATGCCAATGAAGGCGGCCCGGCGGGCCGGCTGGCGCAACTGCTCGGCGGCCTCGACGGCGCGCTCGCCGAATTCGAAAGCGGATTGGGGCCGCGCTGGCGCGACACCGTGATCGTGGTCGCCACCGAATTCGGCCGCACCGCGCGCATCAACGGCACGCAGGGCACCGACCACGGCACCAGCACGATCGCGCTGCTTGCCGGCGGCGCTGTGAACGGTGGCCGGGTGATTGCGGACTGGCCCGGACTGAAGCCGGCCAGCCTCTACCAGGGCCGCGATCTTGCACCGACCGCCGACCTGCGCGCGGTGATGAAAGGCGTACTGAAGGACCAGTTCGGCCTGGCCGATCGTGTGCTGGCGGAGAGCGTGTTTCCGGACAGCGGCACGGTGAAGCCGATGCAGGGATTGGTGGGATAATTCTTAAACCTGTCCCCGCCCTTTGCGGTGAAGGACGGGGAGAGGGAGCGGAGAGAGCGCCGTTGCCGCTATTTCGTAATCCGATCCACTTCCGCCATTTCCTCCGCGCTCAACGTCCAGCCGATCGCCTTCACGTTCTGCTCGACCTGTTCGACACGGGTGGCGCCGGCGATGACGCTGGCGACTTGCGGGCGCTGGGCGAGCCAGGAGAAGGCCAGTTCGAGCAGGGTGTGGCCGCGCGCTTGCGCGAAGGCCTGCAGCTGCTCGACGATGTCCTCGTTGCGTGCCGTGACGTAGCGGTCCTTCAGCGCCGGCGCCTTGGCGAAGCGGGTATCGGCGGGGGCATCGGTGCCGCGCTTGTATTTGCCGGTGAGAAGCCCGCTCGCCAGCGGGAAGAACGGTAGCAAGCCGAGCTGGTATTCCGTTGCGACCGGCAACAAATCCTTCTCGATGCCGCGCACCAAAAGGCTGTATTCGTCCTGGCAGGAGATGAAGCGGCCAACGTTCATCTGCCGCGCCAGCATTTCGGCCTCCGCAATCCGCCAGGCCGGAAAGTTCGAATTGCCGATGTAGCGGACCTTGCCCTGGCGGACGAGATCGTCGAGCGCGCGCAGCGTCTCTTCCATCGGCGTCATCGGATCGTACTCATGCTGCTGGTAGAGATCGATGTAGTCGGTCTTCAGCCGCCTCAGGCTCGCCTCGACGGCGGACATGATGTAGCGGCGCGAGGCGCCCTGCTTGGTGCCGTCGGTCGCCATCGGCTTGGCATACTTCGTCGCCAGCACGATGTCCTTGCGGCGATCCCCGAGCACGGTGCCGAGCACGGTCTCCGAGCCGCCCATGGCGGCATAGATGTCGGCGGTATCGAACAGGGTGATGCCGAGGTCGATCGCCTTGTGGATGACCTTGCGCGAGGTCTCGAGGTCAGTGCGCTGACCGAAATTGTTGCAGCCGAGGCCGACGGCGGACACACGCAAGCCGGAGCCGCCGAGGTTGCGAATTTGCATGGATTGATCCTGTAGAAAGAGCGCTGGAGCGGTGGATTGTGGCGCGCGTCCGCGTAGGCTGCAAGGGCGGGTGAAGGTTGCCAATCCACCTATGCGGCCGGAAATCGCCGCTTGACCCGCGCGTCGATCGGGACCTGCAGTCCAAGGGAAATATATCCGTTGGTCCCGTAATGGCCGGCGAGCAGAAGCAGTTGGAGGATGGCTTCCTCGGCAAAGGCGCCGCTCAGGTCGGCCCAGAGCGCATCGCTGATCGCGGCGGCGTCGTGAAGTTCGTCCGCGAGACGTATCAGCACGCGATCTTCGGCCTCCCAGCAGGAATCGTCGGCCGTGCCATGGACTGATGCATCGAGCTGATCATCGTTCATGCCCGCCTCTTCGGCAAAGTAATGCGCGCGCAAACACCATTCGAAGGCGTTGCGGCATCGCCCGGTGACGCGCAGCAGGAACACTTCGCGCTGCCGAAGGGTGAGATGACTAGGTTGCAGGTAGGCGACAGACCCGAGCCGATAGGCCCGAAGGAGACGCGGGTCGCGAGCAAGAATTGTAAAGTGCTCGAACGGCGGCTGCCAGGACGGCGGCAACTGATCGAACTGCGCCTGCACCTCGGCGGAATATGGCGGCAGAACCGGATCAATTCTCATGATGACTCGAGTTTTGCGGGGAAGGGCCGTCCGACCTCAGGCTCGAGCGGAAGCCGCAATCCATTGGCGATATAGGCGACGGTGCGATAATTGCCGGCCATCAACAAAAGCTGGATGATGGCTTCGTCCGAGAACTTCGTGCGCAACGCCGTCCAATGCTGCTCGCTGACCGACACGGTATCGTGCAATTCGTCAGCTAGTCGGACCAGCACCTTGTCGGTTGGCTGCCAACTGGCGTCGTCGGCGTCGCCATACACCGATGCGTAGATCTGGGCTTCGGTCAGGCCCGCTTCATCGGCGAAGTAGTGAACGCGCATGCCCCATTCATAGGCGCAGCGGCACCGCGCCGTGACCCGCAGGAGCAACACTTCGCGTTCCCGCACCGTCACATGGCTCGGCTCGAGGTAGCTGACCGCCGAGCCCGTGAAGCGCAACAGCAGGCGTTCATCGCGAGCGAGCACGGTGAAGAGCTTGAACGGAGGAGACCACGAGGCCGGAAGACGGTCGAACAGCGCCTGCACGTTTGGGGCGTAGGGCGGACTGACGGGAGCAATTCGCATCGCTTTGTTCCTCTGCGAGCGAAGGCTAGTACTGCGCATGGGATTGCGCCAGCGCATGTGCTGGATAACCTATATTCATAGCATGAATATCGACCTTGTCGCGGATCGATCGCCGATGAAGTGGCGCGATGGGTGCCCCGCAACGGCGCGACCATTTCGGTGAGTTGGACACTGGACAAAAAGATGCGGCCCCGGTCAGACGCGGCGACTGACGGGGACCGCTTGGGCGTGTGATCCGAGACGGGGGCCTGATCAGACGCGACTAAAACCTAATCGCGCTCTGTTACGGGGCCGTGACAAGCGGAATTTATCCACAGGGCGGCCGTCGACGGGAAGAGCAAGCTTCACAGCATCTTGCGGTACACCACGAACCCGGAGCGCTCCGCCACCTTGTCGTAGAGCTGCATCGCGGTGTGGTTGGTCTCGTGCGTCTGCCAGTAGACGCGCGATCCGCCGGCGCGCTTTGCCTGTTCGTACACGCCGTTGATCAGCGCGCGGCCGACGCCCTTGCCGCGCTCTGCCGCACTGGTGAACAGGTCCTGCAGATAACAATTCGGCTCGATCATGGTCGTAGAGCGGTGAAACAGATAATGCGTCAGCCCGAGCAGCTCGCCGCCGCTCTCGGCGACCAGCGCATGCACCGGCTCATAGGCGTCGAAGAAGCGCGCCCACGTCATCGCGGTGATCTCGGGCGCCAGCGCGGTCGGGCCCGAGCGGCCGTAGAACGCGTTGTAGCCGTCCCACAACGGCAGCCATTGCGCATAGTCCTGGCGGGTAACTAAGCGGATGGTGAGGTCGCTGGCCATGCGCGATTTCCGTTGTGATGAAGGGAGACGGAGGTGCAACGGTCATTAGTACAGACAGCGCAGCAGGGGATCAACTCTTAGGAGTGCCGCTATTCCGCGGCGCCGAGGTGCCGGGCCAGGCTGCGATGGCTGCCGCGCAGCGCGCGATAGTAGTCGGCGCTGCCGGGATCGTCGGAGTGGCGGACCAGGTCGGTGACCGGCGTGTAGCTCAGCATGCGTCCGCCATCGGGGAGCGCCGTGCAGGTGAAGCGCAACACCTCTCCGTCGGCGAGGTCGATATTGATCGGCGTGGAATCGCCGACCCTTATCATTTCGGTGCGCTTGGCGATGAACGCGCTCAACTCGTCCTCCGGCAGTTGCCAGGCGCCGGTGTCGCGACCGTGATACATCAGCGCGATGAACGGCGGCTGGGCGTCGGCCTGTGCGTCGGACAGCTTGAAGTAATCGCGGAAGGCGCGATTGATGAATTCGGCACGGGTGTCGGAATCGAGCAGCACGATGCCGATGTCCACCTGGTCGAGCGCGGCCGACAACCGTTCCGACGTAGCATGATGCTTCTTCTCCCACGCGAACGCGTCGACCCACTTTTTCCGCAGCAGGCCGGTGATCAGCGCGGTGCTGCCGGCGGTCGCCGCCAGCAACAGCATGCGCGCCAGGTCGGACATGTCGTAGCCGGGGCTGGCGCGATGGTTGAGGAAGAACAGCGCGGAAGACGCCACTGCGATGACGGCGCTGGCCATGCCGGAGACGATGCCGCTGATGGAAGCGGCAAAAGCGACGATGCAAACAAACAGCGGAGCGGGATTGGGGACCGCAACGACATGCCGGTCGACGAGGAAGGCGATCAACGCCGTCGCTGTCGTAAGAGCCGGACCGGAGATTGCGCGCCAGTCTAACTGCATGCCCGTTCTCGCCACTTGCCGGGAATAAGACGCAAGCATGCCTGATTGTTGCGATTATGCACGCGTTTCTGCCGCTAGTCCTAAGAGAGCGTTGCCCGCATGCGTAAGATTTTCGTGCTTTTGAAATCAAATGGTATCGAGCTAAGGAACGCAGTACCGCGCCCGACGATTGGCGCATACTATTTTGCAAGAGGACGTCAATGCCCACCGTTTCGCCCACGCTGCTCCCGGTCCTGATGCTGTTTGCCTCCAACGTCTTCATGACCTTTGCCTGGTATGGGCATCTGAAGTTCAAGGAGAGCCCGCTGCCGGTCATCGTGCTGGTGAGCTGGGGGATCGCCTTCGTTGAATACTGGCTGGCGGTGCCGGCCAACCGCTGGGGCAGCGCAGTGTATTCGCCGGCGCAGCTCAAGACCATGCAGGAGGTGATCACGCTCGTGGTATTCGCCGCCTTCTCGGTGCTCTATCTGAAGGAGCCGCTGGGCTGGCATCACGCGCTCGGCTTCCTCTTCATCGCCATCGGCGCGTTTCTGATCTTTCACAAGTTTTGATTTCCAGGAACGACGTTGATAGCCTCCTCTTTTCCTTCCAGTTACAGGCCGCCGCAACATGCCCCGACAGCATTCTGCTTCGCACCGGACTAGTCCTTTGATCGCATCGCTCGCGCTGGCATTCGTTGCCGCCGTGGCGCAGGCGGCGCCGGTGGCTGATATCCATGCGCTGGCGGAAGCCGAGCGACAGCCGTTGCTCGATACGCTGCGTGACCTCGTGAACATCGAATCCGGAAGCAAGGATCTCGAGGGCCTCGATCAGATCGCAGCGCGCATCGCCGCCCGGCTCAAGCAGCTCGGCGGCGCCGTCGAAATCCTGCAAGCCATCGACATCTACCGCCTGGACGACACGCCCGAGAAGGTGGGCCCGGCCGTGCAGGCCGTCTTCAAGGGCACCGGCAGCAGGAAGGTCATGCTGATCGCACATATGGATACGGTGTACCTCAAGGGCATGCTGAAGGATCAGCCGTTCCGCGTCGATGGCAACAAGGCTTTTGGGCTCGGCATTGCCGACGACAAGCAAGGCATCGCCACCATCATTCACACGGTGGCCCTACTGCAGAAGTTGAACTTCAGGGAATATGGCGAGCTCACGGTGCTCATCAATGGCGACGAGGAAATCTCCTCGCCCGGCTGGCGCAGCACCATCACCCGCCTTGGTGCGGAGCAGGATGCGGTGTTCTCGTTCGAAGGCGGCGGCCTCGACGGCACGCTACGGCTGGCCACCAGCGGCATCGGCTCGGCCTATCTCACCGTGCATGGCAAGGCATCGCATGCGGGCTCGCGGCCGGAAGGCGGTGTCAATGCGCTGTACGAGCTGTCGCACCAGCTGTTGCAAATGAAGGATCTGTCGAAGCCCGAGCAGGGCCTGAAGCTGAACTGGACCGTCGCTACCGCCGGCACCAACCGCAACGTGATCCCCGCCGAAGCCGCGGCGCAGGCCGATGCGCGCGCCCTCAAGGTGGCGGATTTCGATGCGCTCGAAAAGGCGCTGCAAGACAAGATCAGGAACCGGCTGCTGCCCGACGCCAAGGTGGACCTGAAGTTCGAAGTGCGCCGCCCGCCGCTCGAGCCCAACGACGCCTCGCGCCACGTCGCCGCTCACGCCAAGGCGATCTACCAGGAGGTCGGCATCGCGCTCAACGTGGCCGAGAAGGCCACCGGCGGCGGCACCGACGCGGCGTTTGCCGCCCTCAAAGCCAAGGGCGCCGTGGTGGAAGGCATGGGGCTATCGAGCTTCGGCGCGCACTCCAACGACGCCGAGTATGTGAAGATCGATAGCATCGTGCCGCGTCTTTATCTGGCCACGCGCCTGATCATGGATATGTCCACCGGCAGGTTGAAGTAGGTCGAAGCAATTCGCCCGTGCCATCCGCGGTCATCACCGACGCGGAGTTATTTTGCCGCCGGGCCCAACCGCAACACGCGCCCGTTCGAACTATCCGTAAGCAGCCACAGCGCGCCGTCCGGCCCCTGGCGGACGTCCCTGATCCGCTCGTGCAGGTTCTGCAACAGGCGCTCCTCCGACGTCACTGCATGGCCATTCAGTGTCAGCCGCACCAGCATCGCGCCACGCAGCGCGCCCGTGAACAGGCTGCCGTTCCATTTCGGAAACAGCTTGCCGGTATAGAAGGCCATGCCCGACGGCGCGATCGACGGCACCCAGTATTTGAGCGGCTGCTCCATGCCCTGCCTCGCCGTGCTGTCGTGGATCTTCGCCCCGGAGTAATCGATGCCGTAGCCGATCACCGGCCAGCCATAATTCTTGCCCTTGTCGATCAGATTGACCTCGTCGCCGCCGCGCGGGCCGTGCTCGATTTCCCAGAGTTCGCCGGAAGCCGGGTGGATCGCGAGCGCTTGCGCGTTACGATGGCCGTAGCTCCAGATTTCCGGCTTGGCGTCGGAACGGCCGGCGAACGGGTTGCCTGGTGGCACCGAACCATCGGGGGCGATCCGGATCACCTTGCCGAGATGATTGCCGAGACTTTGTGCCTGATCGCGATGGGAGAAATGCTCGCCGAGCGTGACGAACAGATTGCCGTCATCGGCCTGCGCGATGCGGCAGCCGTAGTGGTTGCCTGACGACAGCGGCCCCTGCTGGCGGAAAATCACCTTGACATCGTCGAGTCGGTCCTTGCCCTCACTGAGCTTGGCGCGCGCGACCGCGGTGCGCCCTCCACCCTCGGTCCGCTCGGCATAACAGAAATAGATGGTCCTGTTCTGGGCAAAGGATTTGTCGGTGACAACGTCGAGCAGGCCGCCCTGGCCTGACGCCCACACATCAGGCACGTCCTTAAGCGGCGCGGAGACTTGTCCTTCCGCCGTGACGATGCGCATGCGGCCGGGACGCTCGGTCACCAGCATCGTTCCGTCTGGTAGAAACGCCAGCGCCCATGGATTGACGAGGCCCCTTGCGATGGTCCGGACCTCGAGCTCGCCCGCCGAGGAGTCGAACGCCGGCTGCTCGCCGCGGGTGCCGGTGGCGATCAGGAACGAGACGGCAAGCAGAATCGCTACCGTCAAGGCGGCGGTCACAAGGCCGACGGGCGTCTTCATCCCAGTCCAGTCGCGATGTCGATCATCGCGCGTTCGCTAATGATGCAAACGAAAAAGGACGCAACCATTATGGAATGGGCATCGCGACGGTAGCCTTGATCGAGAGCACCGTCATGGTGACCACGAGGCAAAGCGAGAGCGTGCCGATTGCGAGCGAGGTGGCGATGGCACCAAGCAATCGGGAAGATGCAACGGGCGCACGACAGCCCTCGAAGCCGGCTGTGCCGGGTGACCGTATCATGGTCTAAATCCTTGTAACGCGGGACGAATCACCCGCGACTCACGACGTCAGGAAAATCTTGCAACGATCACCGGCAACATTGCGGCGACCAGAGGCTGAAAATGGCGGAATCGCGGCAAAGGCCAACGTTATACCCGCTATTTTTAACCTTTGGCGGCGCGCTCGCGCGAAAGTGAGGACGCCGGCGACAGGCGTGGCGCCGGTTATGCGCCGGCGGCGACACCGGCCTGGTCGTCGATTTCGGCCTCCGGCCGCCAGTCCATCGTCACGAAACCAGGGGTCTGCTCGACCCGGCGCAGCCAGGCGCGGATGGCGGGAAAGGTCGCGAGATCGTAGTCGCAGCGATCGGCGACGTGAGTGTAGCCGTACAGCGCGATGTCGGCGACCGTCAGTTGTCCGGCAGCGAAATAGGCACGGGTCTTGAGGTGGTTTTCCATCACCTGAAGCGCGGCATAGCCGCGCTCCATCCAGTCCTCCAGCGCATGCGTCTGCAGGTCGCGGCCACCCCTGACCAGCGACAGCCAGAAATAGGCGGCGCCGATATTGGGCTCAAGCGCGTGCTGCTCGAAGAACATCCATTGCAGCGCCTCGGCGCGCTCGACCCTTGATTCCGGCGCCAGCGACGTGCCGCCGCAGACGTACCACAGGATGGCGTTGGACTCGGCGAGATAACGCCCCTCGGCGACTTCCAGGAGCGGCACCTGTCCGCTCGGGTTCTTCGCCAGAAACTCCGGCGTGCGGCTTTCGCCGCGGAGGATGTCCACTTCGACCGCCTCATAGGGCGCGTTGAGCAGCGCCAGCGCAAGGCGGACCTTGTAGCTGTTGCCGGAGCGCTGCATCGAATAGAGCTTGTACATCGTCTTGGATTTCACCCCGATCGAGGAAGCACGCACGCCTCGGTTGCGCGCCCGCGCTGCCAGCGGTTCGCACCGCAACGCGGCTAAACAATGATGCCGATACGATTGCCTCGCAAGGCCCGCAGAATGGAAAAAGTCGAAAACCTCTGCCGCACTGCACGCGTGCAGAATGATTCCATCAACACGCTGGAACAACAAAGATCACGCTTGCGCGACGCGGGCCGCACCAAGCGCATGGCTCGCGCGGTCGAGGGCCGCGCGCCGCAGGACGAACACGTAGAAGGCCAGCTCCACCAGTAACCCTAAGGGTATGTAGCTGACGCCGGCGATACTGCGCGACAGCAGCGGCACGATCCAGGCCGCCGCGAGCAGGCTGATCTCGAAGTCGCGAAAGCCGTTGTTGAGCGCGTGTCGAGCAAAGAATGCGATCGCGACCGCGAGCACCACGAGGTCGTAGTCGAGCACGTAGGGTGTTGCGAGCAGGCTGCCCAGCGCCAGCGCTGCCGCCTTGAGCTCGAAGGCGGCATCGCTGCGCCACAGCCAGGCGAGGCTGGTCGCGAGCAGAGCAAGCAGCGAGGCCTGGACCACATAGGCAGTCGGCACGTTCGCGCCCCATGCGCGGACGGCCGAGAAGATCGATTGGATTTTCTGCCAGCCGGTACCACCTTGTTCGAGCACGACCGTCTGCGTGAAATTCATGGAGTCGGCGAAGGCATGCCAGATGCCGCTGCCGAGCATCGCGAAGCTGATCGCGACCAGCGCGACGACCGTGGCGGCCGCGGCGCCGATGGTGCGCCGGCGCCCGCCCGCCAGAAGCGCGATCGGGATCAGCACGCCGAATTGCGGCTTGTAGGCGAGCAGGCCGATCAGCACGCCGGCAAGCCATGGTCGTCGATCGAGCCAGTGCAGCGCGCCGCCGAGCAGCGCCGCGGTGAGAAATCCATTCTGACCATGGCCGACATTGATGAGCACTGCGGGAAATGCGGCGGCGACCAGCAACGTTTCCTGACGCGGCAGGATGGCGCGGATCGCTGTGAGGAAGGCGGCAAAACTGGCGGCCAGCCAGAGCGCCAGACCCCCAGCATAGGGAAGGGCGGCGACGAGCACGGCGATCGCAAAGAAGAACGGCGGGTAGTGCCAGCCATAAAACGGCACATCACGGCCACCGAACACCGCCTTCTCCGCCGCGTGCTGGAGCGCAGGCGCATAGGCGTCCGCAGCGCGGCCCTGCCACGTCAACAAGCCTGCCGCATAGACGTTCGAAAAATCGGTTCCGATCGGCTGGCCGGTGCGATCAATGGGGCCGTCGGAAACCGCGATCCAGGCGGCGAAGATCAGGACCGACAGGGCGAGCAGGATCAGGCAATAGGCGCGCATGCGCAAAGCCGTCAGCCATTTGCCGGATCGCAACCCTTGCCAGATATGAGTCATTTCACTGCGGAATTTTACGAATATTGCGCCGTATTGCTCCGACCGTACCGAGCGCGCTTTAACGTTCCCTAAAGTTCGCCGTTATTTGGCCAAGCTTCTTGCGATGCAGCGTCCTGCGCCTTAGGGTGCGCCGATCCCATCAGAAAGAGTCGTGCCGTCCTTCGCGTCACGACGTTTGCCAGGAGATGATGATGCCCTTCCTGTCTGCCTCGCTCGCCCGTGTGAAGCCGTCCGCGACGATCGCGGTCACGGACAAAGCGCGCGCGCTGAAAGCGGCGGGCCGCAACGTCATCGGCCTCGGCGCCGGCGAGCCGGATTTCGACACGCCCGCCAACATCAAGCTGGCGGCGATCCGCGCGATCGAGGCCGGCAAGACCAAGTACACCGATGTCGGCGGCATTCCCGAGCTGAAGGAAGCCATCATCGCCAAGTTCCAGCGCGAGAACGGCCTGACCTACAAGCCGAACCAGATCATCGTCGGCACCGGCGGCAAGCAGGTGCTCTACAACGCGCTGATGGCGACGCTCAACCCCGGCGACGAGGTGATCATTCCCGCGCCGTACTGGGTCAGCTATCCCGAGATGGTGGCGCTCGCCGGCGGCGAGTCGGTGCCGGTCGTGTGTCCGGCGTCGAGCGGCTTCAAGCTGCGGCCCGAAGACCTGGAAAAGGCGATCACGCCGAAGACCAAATGGATCATCCTGTGCTCGCCGTCGAACCCGACCGGCGCCGCCTATACGCGCGCTGAATTGAAGGCGATCACCGACGTGCTGGTGAAGCACCCGCATGTCTGGGTGATGACCGACGACATGTACGAGCACCTGGTCTACGACGACTTCCAGTTCGCAACACCGGCGCAGGTCGAGCCGAAACTGTATGAGCGCACGCTGACGGTGAACGGCGTATCGAAGGCCTATTGCATGACCGGCTGGCGCATCGGATATGCCGGCGGGCCGGCCGAGCTGATCAAGGCGATGTCGACAATCCAATCGCAGTCGACCTCGAACCCGTCGTCGATCGCGCAGTGGGCGTCGGTCGAGGCGCTGAACGGTCCGCAGGACTTCATCCCCGTGCACAACAAGGTGTTCAAGGAACGCCGCGACCTCGTGGTGTCGATGCTCAATCAGGCCAAGGGAATCGAATGCCCGCGGCCCGAAGGCGCGTTCTACGTATATCCGTCCTGCGCCGGCACCATTGGCAAGACCTCGCCGTCCGGCAAGGTGATCGCCAATGACGAGGATTTTGTCACCGAGCTATTGGAGAGCGAAGGCGTCGCCGTCGTGCAGGGGTCCGCGTTCGGATTGGGCCCGGCGTTCCGCATCTCCTACGCGACCAAAACCTCCGATCTCGACGATGCCTGCAAGCGCATCCAGCGCTTCTGCGGCAATTTGAAATAAGCATTCGCCACACAGGCCCGTTCCGCAGTTGGGCGGGACGGGTTACGGTTCGCACGAGCAATCGCGTCAAAAGGACGGTCGTCAAGTCACATCGCACGTGAACGAACACGCAATGTTTTGACGGCCTCTTGATCAAGCGCCATGTTTTCGACACGGCGCTTCCATCCTGTCCGCTCCGCTAAATTTATTCATCAACATGCGGAGACTGGGACACATGCGACTCCTGACATTGACACTCGCCACGGCGGCACTGATCGCGCCGATCACAAGCGCTGACGCGGCGCCGCCGGTTCGTGCCGGCATCCTGCAATGCCAGGGAGGCCAAAATGTCGGCTTCGTGGTCGGCTCGGTGGCGAGTCTCGAATGCGTGTTCCGCAGCGAAGGCCGCCGTCCCGAACCTTACATCGCCAAGGTGCAACGTATCGGCCTGGACCTCGGCGTCACCGAGCAGACCCAGTTGTCCTGGGCGGTCAATGCGCCGACCAGCCGGCTCGGGCGCGGCGAACTCGCCGGCAGCTATGGCGGCGTCGGCGCCAACGCATCGGTCGGCATCGGCGGCGGTGGCAACTTCCTGGTGGGCGGCCCCGCCAATGCCTACGCGCTGCAGCCGATCAGCCTGCAGGGACAGACCGGGATCAACGTCACCGCCGGCATCGCCGGCCTCGAACTGCAGCCGGTCCAGTTCGGCCCGCGCCGGCACGTTCGCCGGCATCACCGCCGCGGCTGAGAATGACACGTGAGGTAAGGGGCCCGCGCAAGCGGGCCTTTTCCATGGATGTCATTCCGGGGCGCGCGAAGCGCGAACCCGGAATCTAGAGATGATTTTACTCGATCGAGATTCTGGATTCGATGCTGCGCATCCTCCGGAATGACGTCGGCAAACAACGACTCCTCTGGCAAATTCTGGCACGGCGTGTGATGTTGTGGCATAGAACGGCGAGCGCCGCGGGCACGCCTTGTTCTTGATTCTCTGCTCGCATCAGCTTTTTCAGCCGGAGATTACCTCATGCGTCGTGCCCTCATCATTGCTGCTGCCGCGCTCGCCACGTTGGCTTGGTCGTTCGGCAGCGTCGGTGCGCAGCAGGTGCAGCGGGTGCAGGTCGGCGTGCTGGAGTGCCGCGGCGGCGCCAGCGTCGGTTTTGTCGTCGGTTCGGTCACCAATCTCGGCTGCGTGCTGCGCGCGGAAGGGATGCCGGAGGACCGCTATATCGCAACCATCCGCAAGGTCGGGCTCGATCTCGGCATCACCCAGGAATCGGCGCTGGCCTGGGGCGTGTTCGCACCCGTCGCGCGACTTGGCCCTGGCGGCCTTTCCGGCGATTACGTCGGCGCGCAAGGCAGCGCGACGCTCGGCGTCGGCGTCGGCGGCAACGTGCTGGTCGGCGGCTCCGCCAATTCGATCGCGCTGCAGCCACTCAGTCTGCAGGGTCAGGTTGGCGTCAGCATTGCTGCCGGATTGGAAAGCCTCGAACTCCGGCCGGGACGCTGAGCTAACCGCACTTCATTTTCACCACGGGCCATCTTGACCTGTGCCGGTGACGGTCTTAAAAAGAATGAATGTTCTTTTTAAGGAGGTCGCGAAATTGCTGCAGCATCAGCCAAGCCGGACCGCCGAATACATGGCCATGTTCCGGGCGTCGGAGCATGCGAAGGGTGCCGGACGACGTGTGTTTACCGATCCACTGGCCATCGCACTGTTGCCAGGAAGCTGGCGGCTATCCGCCAAACTGCTCGCGCTACGTCCAGTGGGTGAAGTGCTTGCCCGCTACATCGACCGGCAATGGCCGGGTGCGCGAACCTCCGGCATCGCGCGCACGCGGCTGATCGACGACTGGATCGAGGAATCGATCGGACAATCCGAGCAGGTCGTGCTGCTTGGTGCCGGCTTCGATACGCGGGCCTGGCGGCTCGCCGCGCTCGGTTCCGTCAAGGTTTTTGAGGTGGATCACCCTGCAACGGCAAAGGTGAAACGGGAGCGATTGCAGGCTGCCGGAGCCGATCTGAACCGGGCAACCTTCGTCGCCGTCGATTTCGAGATCGATAATTTCGAGCAGCGTCTGGGCGACGCCGGCTTCGATCCGGCGCGGCGCACGATCGTCGTGTGGGAAGGCGTCAGCCAGTATCTGACGGGCGAGGCGGTCTGCGGCGTAATGCGCTGGGCGGGCCGGCTTGCGCCCCGCAGCCGGTTCATCTTCACCTATGTTCATGAGGGCGCGATCGACGGCAGCGTCGCGTTCGATGGCGCAGATAAGGTCATCGCCAAGGTCGACGGTTCGGGTGAAGCTTGGCGCTTCGGCTTGCTGCCCAACGAATTGCCGGACTTCCTGCGTGAGCGCGGGCTGAGACTGATGAGCGATTTCGACGCCGATCAATACCGGGAGCGGGTGATGGGGCAGGCCGGCCGCCACATGCACGGTTATAGATTCTATCACACGGTGCTTGCGGAAGTCGGCGATGCCTAGGATATCCGCGGCACGCGCCAACGAGCAGCGCGGGCGCATCCTCGATGCTGCTTTGACATGCTTTGCGCGCGAAGGCTTTCATGCAGCAACCGTTCAGGACATCGTCGAAGAATCAGGGCTCAGCCCCGGCGCGATCTACGGATATTTTAAAGGCAAGACCGACATCGCGATGGCGATCGCTTCCGAACGCCACGCCATGGAACGCCGGCGCATGGAATTTGCGCTGGCCGCGCCGGATATCGACACAAGCCTGCGGCGCCTCGTCGAAGGATTCGTGCTCGAATTGCGCAATCCCAAGGAAAGGCGATGGCGCCATCTAGCCGTGCAGCTTTGGGCGGAGAGCCTTTCCAATCCACGATTAAGGCGCGAAGCGCTTGCGGGGGTTTCTCAGGCCGTGGACGTATTGGCGCCGATGATCGCAAAGGCGCAACGAGCACGCCGTTGGCCGCAGCATCTCGATCCGGCGTCGGCCGCCCGCGTCATGGTCGCGGTCTTGCAGGGCATTTCGCTGCAGCTTGCCTGGGATGAGCGCGTCGATATCGAGCGCATCGCCATTGCGCTGCGGATCATGCTCCATCCGTGTTCGGACGGATCGGGTGCGGCGACCGGTTGAGCGGGATCAGTCTGAGTTCCGGACCGGGAAGGCGGTGAGCGGACGCAAAAGCATATCTGATTCCCGGCGTGGCCGAGGTGGACGCCATAAACGACTGTATGCAGTGCAGCGACGTTTTCCCGCTTGCCAAAACCTCAGGACAGGCGGAGCATCAGAGGTCGCCGACCCAATCACGGGCCGAGCTCCAAACAGGGAGGCGGCAATGGGACAGGACGTCAGAAGTCCCCAAGGTCCACGGTGCATTGCACTGGTGGGCCCTTTCCAAAGCGGTAAAACCACACTTCTAGAGGCCATACTGGCGCGAACGGGCGCCATTAAAAATGCCGGCAGTGTCGATGCCGGAACTTCCGTCGGCGACGCCACCCCCGAGGCGCGCCATCACAAGATGGGGGTAGGCTTAAGCGCCGCCACCACCACCTTCATGGGCGACAATTACACCTTTATCGATTGTCCCGGCTCGGTCGAGTTCGCGCATGACATGCGCGCCGCGTTGCCTGCGGTCGACGCCGCGGTCGTGGTCTGCGAGGCGGACGAGAAGAAGCTGCCGCAACTGCAGATCATCCTGCGCGAGCTGGAGGATCTCGGCATTCCGCGTTTTCTGTTTCTGAACAAGATTGATCGCGCCAACAAGCGCATCCGCGAAACGTTGGCGACGTTGCAGCCGGCCTCGCGCGTGCCGCTGGTGCTGCGGCAGATACCGATTTGGAACGGCGATCTGATCGAAGGGTTCGTCGATCTCGCGCTCGAACGTGCCTTCGTCTACCGCGAGCACAAGCCGTCCGAAGTCATCGCGCTGGAAGGGGGCAATCTCGACCGCGAGAAGGAAGCGCGCTTCTCGATGTTGGAGAAGCTCGCCGACCACGACGATGCACTGATGGAGCAGTTGCTGGAGGATATCCAGCCGCCGCGTGATGCAGTATTCGACGATCTCGCCCGCGAATTGCGCGAAGGCCTGATCTGTCCGGTGCTGCTTGGCGCGGCCGCGCGCGAAAACGGCGTGCTGCGGCTGATGAAGGCGCTGCGGCATGAAGCGCCCGGCGTCGCCGAGACGGCGAAGCGCCTTGGCGCCTCGTCGCAAAAGGACGCGCTGGCCTATGTGTTCAAGACCGTGCATCTGCAGCACGGCGGCAAGCTGTCGCTAGTGCGGCTGCTCGCCGGCCATCTCGATGACGGCGCGACGCTGCAATCCTCCTCCGGCGAAGCCGGACGCGTGTCCGGCATTCTGGCCGTCAACGGTGCGCACGATACCAAGCGGCCTTCGGCGGAGGCCGGCGACACCGTCGCGCTCGGCAAGCTCGACGCGATCAAGACCGGCGACACGCTGTCCGGCGGCAAGACCGCGCCGTCCGCGCTGGTGCAGATTGCGCCGGCGCCGCCGGTGCTGGCGATGTCGCTGTCGGCGACCGACCGCAAGGACGACGTCAAGCTCGGCCAGGCGCTGCTGCGGCTGAACGAGGAGGACCCGTCGCTGACGATGATCCAGAATCCGCGCACCCACGACATCGTGCTGTGGGGGCAGGGCGAGATGCATCTGCGCGTCGCGCTCGAGCGTCTGCGCGACCGTTTCGGCGTCAACGTCAAGTCTCAGCCGCCCGCGATCGGCTATCAGGAGACCATCCGCAAATCGATCACCCAGCGCGGCCGCCACAAGAAGCAGTCCGGCGGCCACGGACAGTTCGGCGACGTGGTGCTGGAAATCAAGCCGATGCCGCGCGGCACCGGTTTCGAATTCCACGAAACGGTGGTCGGCGGCGCGGTGCCGCGCAACTATATCGGCGCGGTGGAGGAGGGCGTGGTCGATGGTCTTGCCAAGGGTCCGCTCGGCTTCCCCGTCATCGACGTGCAGGTGACGCTGACGGACGGCTCCTACCACAGCGTCGATTCCTCCGACCTTGCGTTCCGCACCGCGGCGCGGATCGGCATGAGCGAGGGACTGCCGCAGTGCCAGCCGGTGCTGCTGGAGCCGATCCATATGGTGGAGATCGTCTGTCCGAGCGACGCCACGGCGAAGATCAACGCCATCCTGTCGGCCCGGCGCGGCCAGATCCTGGGCTTCGATACCCGCGAGGGCTGGCCGGGATGGGATTGCGTCCGCGCCACTATGCCGGAAGCGGAGATCGGCGACCTGATCGTGGAATTGCGCTCGGCCACCGCCGGCGCCGGCAGCTTCACGCGCCAGTTCGACCGCATGGCCGAGGTCACCGGCCGCGCCGCCGACCAGATCATCGCCGCGCACCGCGTCGCGGCGTGAGCCTCCCTCTCCCCGTTCTTCACGGGGAGAGGGAGCGCACCGCGCTTGGCCGGGAGAGCAAGGCAAGCAGCGGCACCATCCGTCCGCTTGACATGCGCGGCAGGACACGAAATGGATCGCCTTCCAATTTCGTGGAAGAAGTCATGCCTGCTCGCGCCACCGAGAACGATCGTGCCTAAGCCTCCCGCCGCCTGCCTGATCGGATGGCCGGCCGCGCATTCGCGCTCGCCGCTGATCCATCATTACTGGCTGCGCACCCTCGGCATCGAGGGCGGTTATGTCATCGAGGCGGTGCCGCCCGATGAATTCAAGGATTTCATCTTCCGGCTATCGCTCCGCGGCTTCGTCGGAGCCAATGTCACCATCCCGCACAAGGAGCGCGCGCTGGCGCTGTCGAAAGCGGATGAGCGAGCCCGCGCCGTCGGCGCCGCCAATACGCTGTGGTTCGCGGACGGTGAATTGTGCTCGACAAATACCGACGTCGAGGGCTTCATCAACAATCTCGACGCCTGCGCCGGCGGTTGGGACAGATGCGATCAAGCACTGGTGCTCGGCGCCGGCGGCTCGTCGCGCGCCGTTCTGTTCGGCCTGCTCGACCGCGGCATCAAGCGCATTCATCTCGCCAATCGTACACCCGAGCGCGCCCGCGCGCTGGCGGATCAGTTCGGCGCGAGCGTTGTGCCCGTCGCGTGGGACGCGCTCGGCGATCTTCTGCCGCGCGCCGGGCTTCTGGTGAACACGACCTCGCTCGGCATGAAAGGTCAGCCGCCGCTCGAACTCGATGTCGGACAGTTGCCGCCGCAGGCCATCGTCGCCGACCTCGTCTATGTGCCGCTCGACACGCCGTTGCTGGCCTTAGCACGCACGCGCGGGCTAAAGACAGCCGACGGGCTCGGCATGCTCTTGCATCAGGCGGTGCGCGGCTTCGAGCTGTGGTTCGGGCGGCGCCCCGAGGTAACGGCAGAGCTTCGCGCGCTCGTCGAAGCCGATCTCACGAATACATGATCGGCCGATCGCAGACATTTGAGCCGGAATATTTTTGAAGGGCGGGGGTGAGTGGCTACGTCTGTGCCGCCACCGGAGATCCCAGCATGCCCGTCCGTCAGTTTCAGCTCGTTCGCCCGCTTGTCGCCTTTGCGATGTTGGCGGGTTCCACGCTCTACGCCATCGCCCAGCAACCGCCGACGCCGACGCGCGTTCGGGGCACCGTCGAAGCCGTCGATGGCGACGTGCTCGCGGTCAAGTCGCGCGGCGGCGAGGATGTCAGGCTGCATATGACCGGCGATGTCAACGTCGTCGGGATCAGCAAGATCGCGCTGTCCGACATCAAGGTTGGCTCCTTCATCGGCACCACCACGGTGCCGGGATCAGACGGCAGCCAGAACGCCGTCGAGGTGCATGTGTTTCCGGAAAGCATGCGCGGCACCGGCGAGGGCTCGCGGCCCTATGATTTGCGGCCCAACTCCACCATGACCAACGCCACGGTGGCCGAGTCCGTGGTCGGCAATGACGGTCACACTTTGACGATCAAATACCAGGGCGGCGAGAAGAAAGTCGTGGTCTCGCCGGAGACGCCGGTCGTGACCTATGTTCCCGCCGACAAGTCCGACCTCAAGGTAGGCGCCAAGGTGATTGCCTTCATGAAGAAGCTGCCGGACGGTTCGCTCGAGACCAGCCGCGTCAACGTCGGTCGCGACGGGCTGACCCCGCCGATGTGAAGGCGCTGCCCGGAATACCTGCTCCCGTGCGGTGTTTGCGTTGAGTTGGGCGCCAAAACACCTCGGGAGGAATACCATGCTGAAATCTTCTTCATGGCCGCGGGTGCTCGCGGCTTCGCTCGGCCTTGTCGCTCTGTTTGCAACGGAGGCTATCGCGCAGCAGCCGCCGACGGTGCGCATTCGCGGCACCATCGAAGCCGTCGACGGGCCGATGCTCTCGATCAAGTCGCGCGAGGGCGCCGACATGAAAGTGCGAATGACCGACAATGTCGCGGTGTTCGGCGTCGCCAAGACCGAGCTGTCGGAAATCAAGGAAGGCTCCTATATCGGCGTCACCGGCATGCCGGAACCGGACGGCACGCAGCGGGCGGTCGCGGTGCATATCTTCCCGGAGAACCAGCGCGGCGCCGCCGAAGGCTTTCGGCCCTGGGATCAGCGGCCGAACTCGACCATGACCAACGCCACCGTCGCCCAGACGGTGAAGGGCACCGAGGGCCAGAACATTCTGGTCAAGTACAAGGACGGCGAAAAGAAAGTCGTGGTGCCGCCGGGTACTCCGATCGTCACCTTCGTCGCCGGCGACAAGTCGGAGCTGAAGCCCGGCGCCAAGATCATCATCTTCGGCGCGGTGAAGAAGGATGACGGCACGCTGGAAGCCAATCGCGTCAATGTCGGCCGCGACGGAATTACACCGCCGATGTGATGCCGGGCGTGGCTCTATCCACACGTCGTCCCCGCGAACGCGGGGACCCATAACCACCAATGTTCATTGTTGGACGAGCTGGAGCAACAGCTTCGCACATCATCAACATCGGTGACTATGGGTCCCGGCTCGCGCTTCGCTTGGCCGGGACGATGGATAGAGTCCCACCTCAAACCGCCAGCACGTTGTCATTGATCTCGGCAATCGTGTTGACGCCGCACAACCCCATGGTCGTGAGCATTTCCTTGGCGAGGATGTCGATCGCTTTGGCGACGCCGGCCTCGCCGGCAGCCCCTAGGCCATAGGCATAGGCCCGGCCGATCATGCAGGATTTGGCGCCGAGCGCGAGCGCGCGCACCACGTCCATGCCGGTACGGATGCCGCCGTCGAACATGATCTCCATCTGCGAACCGACGGTGTCGACGATTTCAGGCAGCACCTCGATCGACGAGGGCGCGCCGTCGAGCTGGCGCCCGCCATGGTTGGAGACGACGATCGCCTGCGCGCCGGTCTTGGCCGCGATCTCGGCATCTTCGACGTCGAGAATGCCTTTGAGGATCAGCTTGCCCGGCCAGATCGAGCGGATCCAGTCGATGTCCTTCCAGTTCAACGACGTATCGAACTGTGAGTTGATCCAGGTCGACAGCGCGGTGATGTCCTCGCTCACCTTGAGGTGGCCTGCGAGATTGCCGAAGGTACGGCGCTTGCCGCGCAACACGCCGGAGACCCAGGCCGGCTTGGTCGCGAAATCGATCAGCTTCGCCAGCGACCATTCCGGCGGCACGGTCATGCCGTTCTTGATGTCCTGATGGCGCTGCCCGATCACCTGCAGGTCGACGGTCAAGACCAGCGCGCTGCACTTGGCGGCGATCGCGCGCTCGATCAGCGCCTTGATGAAGCCGCGGTCCTTCATGACGTAGAGCTGGAACCAGAACGGCTTGTCGACGGCGGCGGCAATGTCCTCGATCGAGCAGATCGACATCGTGCTCTGGGTGAAGGGAATGCCAGCGGCCTGCGCCGCGCGGCAGGCGTGGATCTCGCCGTCGCCATGCTGCATGCCGAGCAGGCCGACCGGCGCGAGAATCAACGGCATTGCGGCCGGCTCGCCGAGGATCGTGGTGGAGAGGTCGCGCTTGGAGACATCGACCAGGATGCGCTGGCGGAACTTGATCTGCTGCAGGTCCTCCGAATTGGCGCGCAGCGTATCCTCGGTGTAGGAGCCGCGGTCGGCGTAGTCGAAAAACGCCTTGGGAACCCTGCGCTTGTGCAACTGGCGCAGATCCTCAATGCAGGTGATGTGCTTCATGGACGTCCCGGCCCCTTCTTGAATTTCGCGGTGGTGTCGTCATCTAGCATGGTTGGATGGCGAGCCAAATCGCATCACGATAGGCCATTTCCGACCGGGGAGGACATCCCATGACCGGCCCGCGCCCCACTGCCCCTGCCAAGCCCGGCCCGGCGGATCGCGAGGAAAAGCGCCGGCTTGACGATGCCCTAGAGGAGGGGCTGGAAGAGACCTTTCCGGCGTCCGATCCGGTCAATGTCATACAGCCAGCGCCGTCAAAAGCGGACCGCCACGTCAAGCGATGGAACTAGCGGCGCGCCGCGGGACCATCTTTTTTCCAAAATAGCCATTTACAACAACTGGTTATATGTCAAAAGCTGCCGATGGCTGCCGTAATGATTCATCATATTTTTTGAAGTCATTTTGGCGGCCGAGGAATTATAACCGATGCACGCTACGATGGAGCGCGTTCGGGGTGGCCTTCGTGGCCTCAAAGGAAGTCCCGGAATGGCTGGGGGGCACATGAGCCGCAAATATTTCGGTACCGACGGAATTCGGGGCCGCGCCAATGGTTTGATCACGCCGGAGCTCGCGCTCAAGGTGGGGCAGGCGGCCGGCCTGGTGTTTCAGCGCGGCGATCATCGCCACCGTGTCGTCATCGGCAAGGACACGCGCCTCTCCGGCTACATGATCGAATACGCCATGGTGGCCGGCTTCACTTCGGTCGGCATGGACGTGCTGCTGCTCGGTCCAATGCCAACGCCGGCCGTCGCGATGCTGACCAAGTCGATGCGCGCCGATCTCGGCGTGATGATCTCGGCCTCCCACAATCTGTTCGAAGACAACGGCATCAAGCTGTTCGGCCCGCAGGGCTTCAAGCTATCCGACGACGTCGAGAAGCAGATCGAGCAATTACTCGACGAGCCGATCGATCGGCGTCTGGCGCAGAGCGCGAGCCTCGGGCGCGCCCGCCGCATCGACGGCGTCCATGACCGCTACATCGAATTCGCCAAGCGCACGCTGCCGCGCGAGCTCTCGCTCGACGGTCTGCGCGTCGTGATCGATTGCGCGCACGGCGCGGCCTACAAGGTGGTGCCGGAGGCGCTATGGGAACTGGGCGCGGATGTCATCGCGATCGGCGTCGACCCTGACGGCTTCAACATCAACAAAGAATGCGGCTCGACCTCGCCGGAAACGCTTGCCAAGAAGGTGCGCGAAATGCGCGCCGATATCGGCATTGCGCTCGACGGTGACGCCGACCGCGTCATCCTGGTTGATGAGCGCGGCCATGTCGTCGACGGCGACCAGTTGCTCGCGGTGATCGCGCAGAGCTGGAATGAAGAGGGCCGGCTCGCCAAGCCGGGCATCGTCACCACCGTGATGTCCAATCTCGGCCTCGAGCGTTTCCTCGAAGCGCAGGGGCTCGGCATGGTGCGCACGCCGGTCGGCGATCGCTACGTGCTCGAGCAGATGCTCGCGCAGGGCTATAATCTCGGCGGTGAACCCTCGGGCCATATCATCCTCTCCGACTATGCCACGACCGGCGACGGCTTCGTCGCCGCGCTGCAAGTGCTGGCGGTGGTGCAGAAGCTTCGCCGTCCGGTGTCGGAAGTCTGCCACCGGTTCGACCCGCTGCCGCAGATTCTGAAGAACGTGCGCTACCGCTCCGGCAAGCCGCTCGACCATGCCGAGGTGAAATCGGCGATATCAGACGGCGAGAATCGCCTTAACGGCCATGGTCGCTTGTTGGTCCGTTCGTCCGGCACCGAGCCCGTGATCCGCGTGATGGGCGAGGGCGACGACCGTGACCTGGTCGAGGACGTCGTCGACCAGATCGTCAACGCGCTCGGCCACGCCGCGGCGGCATAAGCGCGCTTTATCCTGCCGGCGCAGAATCGTTGATCGGCGGTGCGCAGTGGCGCATCGCAGCTATCGGCTATTGATGCTGGTCGCCACCAGGCGTGCGGCGTAAGAGACTGGTATCGCCCGTCCGCAGAATGCTTGCAGGAACGCGCCGTTGAACAAGTCCGTTATCGTGTCAGAGGAAGCTGCGACCACGCCGGTGATCGTCGCGGACGTCGCGCCGGGTCGCGTCGCCAAGGCGGCAGGGCCGGCCTATATCGTGCTGGCCGGAATCAGCTTCTCGCATTTTCTCAACGACACCATGCAGTCGTTGATCGCGTCCGTCTATCCGATCCTGAAGGACGCGTACGCGCTCGACTATGCGCAGATCGGCATGATCACGCTGGCGTTCCAGTTCACCGCATCGCTACTGCAGCCCGTGGTCGGGCACTTCACCGACAAGAAGGCGCAGCCGTTCTCGCTCGCAATCGGCATGGGCTTCACCTTCTTTGGATTGCTGCTGCTCAGCATCGCGCACCTCTATCCTGTCATCCTGGTCGCGGCGGCGCTGGTCGGGCTTGGCTCTGCGGTGTTTCATCCGGAATCGGCGCGGATCGCGCGCCTCGCTTCGGGCGGGCGCTACGGCTTCGCGCAATCGGTGTTTCAACTCGGCGGCAGTTTCGGCACGTCGATGGGGCCGGTGCTGGCGGCCTTGATCGTGGTGCCGTTCGGCCAGCCGAGCATCGCCTGGTTTTCATCGATCGCATTCCTGGCGATCGTGATCCTGTGGCGGATCGGCGTCTGGTACAAGCCGCAGATCACGCCGAAGAAATCGGCTGCGGTGGAGCGCCATCCGGACCTGCCGGATTCCCGGCGCGTCAGAACAGCGCTCGCGGTGCTGGTGGCGCTGCTATTCTCCAAACAGCTCTACGTCTCAAGCCTGTCGAGCTATTACATCTTCTATCTGATCGACAAGTTTCAGGTGTCGACGCAGGCGGCCCAGCTCTACCTCTTCCTGTTTCTTGCCGCCAATGCGGTGGGCGCGTTCTTTGGCGGTCCGCTCGGCGATCGCTTCGGGCGCAAATACGTCATCTGGTTCTCGATCCTCGGCGCGCTGCCGTTCACGCTGGCGCTGCCATATGCCGGTCTCTATGCGAGCGCCGTGCTGACGGTGTTCATCGGCCTGATCATTTCCTCGGCCACGTCGTCGATCATCGTGTTCGCGCAGGAGCTGATGCCGCATCGCTTCGGGATGATCTCGGGCGTGTTCTTCGGCGTCGCCTTCGGCATCGGCGGACTTGGCGCGGCCGTGCTCGGCAAGCTCGCCGACCATACCGGCATCGCCTTCGTCTATCACCTCTGCGCGTTCCTGCCCGCGCTCGGTCTGCTTGCGGTGTTCCTGCCGAAGATTCGGCCGGCGAGCAGCGAATAGGGAGTGGCGAGTAGCGCACAAGAAAAGGGTGCTTCTCTACTCGCCAGTCACTATTCGCCACTCGCGCTTCATCAACACATCATTAGGACGTATGGCGGTGTCCGCTCATTTGTCGTTGTTGCAAGTGCATCGGAGATTCGTGTCGCAAACCGCGCCGTGAAAAAAGTCAGAGATTGTCAACCTTAAAAATTAGGGTTAAGCGCCGCTTAAGCATTTGATGGCATCGTCCAATCCGTGAGTTTTTGAAGTGGGGCCCGTTTGCAGTCAGCCTCACCGGACAAAGGACAAGCCGATGCGTAGCGTTAAGTCTTTCATTGCCGCCGGTGCGGCCACTTTGTTGTCCCAGGCGGCTTTGGCTGCCGACATGGCGATTGCGCCGCCCCCTTATGCTCCGGCTCCGGTGGTCGAGGATTTCGGCGGCTGGTATCTGCGCGGCGACATCGGCTTTTCCAATCAGCGCGTGAAGGACGTTCACTATGGCCGTGAATCCGCCTACTCGCAGCTCACCTCGTTCCAGCAGCAGTCTGCGTTCGACACTGCGGGCATCTTTGGTGTCGGTGTGGGGTACCGGATCAACAACTGGTTCCGGGCTGACGTGACCGGTCAGTATCGTGGCAACGCCAATTTTAAAGCGACCGACCGGTTCACCGGAACGGCCGGCGGCGTCGCTTACAATGGGATCGACAACTACGGTGGCAGCAAGTCCGAGTGGCTGGTGATGGCCAATGCCTATGTCGATCTCGGCACCTGGTGGTGCATTACCCCGTTCATCGGTGCCGGCGTCGGCGGCGCGCGCGTGACGATCTCGAATTTTACCGATACGGGAACGAACAGCCTGCCATTCACAACGACGAGCTTCGCGAGCGCGCCGGCCGGCTCGAAGTGGAATTTCGCGTGGGCAGCCCACGCCGGTCTTGCCTATAGCGTCAATCCGAATCTCGTGCTCGAACTTGCCTACAGCTATGTCAACCTGGGTGAGGGACAGACCGGCATTCTCTCGGACTTCAACGGCGTGACTACTAACAACGTTTTCAAGTTCAAGGACATCACCTCGCACGATCTGAAGCTCGGCGTGCGTTGGAATCTGGAATCTCCGCAGGTCTATGCGCCGCCGCCGGTGGTGCGCAAAGGTTAATCGCGACTTCCATTCCTTAACGGTTGCCGAACGGCGCGGGGCACTTCCCGCGCCGTTTGCTTTTGACCGGGGCGATGAGGGCGGCGCGGGCGGCGGAAAATGTTTGCTCATTTTCCGGCAAGATTGCGCCAATCAGAGGGCGCGACAACGATTGATTAAGGTTAACAGGCGATGATCAGCGCAAGTTTAGAGTTTCCGATGGAGCGTTGCGATGCGTCGATTCTTGCTGGTGGCTGTGATGTGTGGAACGGCGAGTGTGGCCCAGGCGGCCGATATGTCGGACCTGCCGTTTCTCCGAGGCAGCTTCACCGAGGGACTCAGCAGAAGCAACGTCAACTGGGGAGGCGGCTATATCGGTGGCCACGCTTCTCACGGCGCGGCGGACATGGACTTCACCAATTCCGGCCAGGACTTGCTCGCCAAGCTCTTGAACAATATCGATCTGGAATCGCAGTTCAACATCTCGAAATGGCCGTTGGCTGGCAAGGCCCATATGCAAGGCAGCGGCTACGGCGGGTTCGTCGGTTACAATTGGCAGTGGACTGAAGCCGTCGTTGCCATCGAATTGAACTATACCCATGGCAATTTCTTTGGAGCCAACAGCGGCTCGCAAGCCCGCTCGTTTCAGTATCCGACCGACTACGTGTCCTCCGCTACCGTATCCTCGAGCGCCTCGATGAAGGTCACCGATTACGGCTCGCTGCGGGTGCGCGGCGGATACGCGATCGACAGCTTCTTGCCCTACGGATTTGCCGGCATTGCAATGGGGCAGGCGAACATCAACCGCAGGGCCGATTATGCCGCTTACTATCGATATGTCGGTAGTCCCCTTACGCCGCGTCCCGATTACGCGGGCGCCGCCAGTCTGACGGACAACGCCAACTCTCATTTCATCACCGGCTTCGCCGGCGGTGTCGGCGTCGATGTGATGCTATATGCGGGCCTTTTCCTTCGCGCCGAGTGGGAGTATCTTCGGTTTACTTCGACTGTCGATACCACCATCAACACGGTCCGCGCCGGCCTTGGCTACAAATTCTGATCTCGCCGGTCACGGGGCCGATCCGGCGCGTTGACAGATTTGTCGCCGCTTGTTGCAGTGTCGCTCTAGCAAGGACGACGGCGCATGAAGGTCTACGGCGATACCAATTCCGGCAATTGTCTGAAGGTGAAGTGGGTGTGCGACCATCTCGCGCTGCCCTACACCTGGATCGCGATCGATACGCTGAAGGGCGAGACGCGGACGGCGGAATTTCTCAAGCGCAACGGCGCGGGCCAGGTGCCGACGATCGAACTCGACGACGGCCGCTCACTGGCGCAATCCAACGCGATCATTCGTTACCTTGCCCGCGGCTCCAGCCTGATCCCTACGGATGCGTTCGCGGAAGCCAAGATGGACGAGTGGCTGTTCTGGGAGCAGTACAGCCACGAGCCCTACATCGCCATCTGCCGCTTCCAGATGTTCTATCTGAGGAAGCCGGCTTCCGATCTCGATCCCGACAAGGTCAAGCGCGGCTACGCGGCGCTGGCGCGGATGGAGCACCAGCTCGCGCTGACGCCATTTCTGGTCGGCGATGCCGTTACGCTCGCCGACATATCGCTGCTGGCCTATACCCGCGTGGCCCATGAGGGCGGCTTCCATCTCGACGGCTGCGTCGCGGTGCGCCGCTGGATCGGCGAGACCGAAAAGTTCCTCGCCCTGCCGCCGGCGCGCTGACTTCACCGGAATGCATCATGACTGAGATTGCGAAAGTCACCATCCGCCGTGCGCGCCGCGCGGACGTCGGCGCCATCGTTGCCATGCTGGCAGACGATCCGCTCGGCGGCGCGCGTGAGCGGATCGAAGATCCGCTGCCGCAATCCTATTTCACAGCGTTCGAGATGGTCGAGCGCGACCCAAACATTCAACTGGTCGTCGCCGAGGACGGCGAGGGCGCCGTGGTCGGCTGCCTGCAACTATGCATCCTGCCGGGGCTGAGCTCGCAAGGCGCCTCGCGCGGCCTGATCGAGGATGTCCGCGTCGCCAGCCATTGCCGCAGCCGCGGCATCGGCGAGCAGATGGTGCAGTGGGCGGTTGCGGAAGCGCGTGCGAACCGCTGCAAGCTGGTCGAATTGCTGACGCATCAGACCCGCGTCGATGCGCAGCGATTTTACGAACGATTGGGCTTTGCGCGCAGCCATGTCGGCATGACCTTGCGATTTTGATCGCCATAGCGTTTTCGAGCGAAGTGGCCGTTCGCATAAAGAAAGCGCCTCAGAACAAACTCAGCCAACTGCGGTTGAGGTACCTTTGCGATGACCGCCTGAGGTAGTCGTCGCTATCGGATCCGGTTAACAACCGATAAACTACGCATGCGTCCGTGATTTTACGGACAGGAACGTCTCCGCTATTCCGGCGTCTGCCTCGGGGCTTGGGCAGCTTGGGGATTTCCGATGAAAAAATATTCGATTGTCAGGATCGGAAGTGAGTATGTCGTGCAGGCTGGCGAGAGCAGTATTTTGAAAGTCGCAAGCCGCCGGGAAGCGGCCAAACTGGTCACCGATGCCGCTGAACTCCTGCAGCAGGAGGCGGCGCCTGACGTGGACGAGTCCTCATCAATCGACTGTGATTCGCCTGAAGTTCCTTGACGGGACGGCGTGATTCCCTTAATGACCGCCGCGGGACACCTCCCCCCAACGGGAGGCTTACTATCTGGAAGGGTAGATCATGACCGTAGCGAAGCCCGCTTCGCGGCCGAACGTGCCGCATTTTTCCTCCGGCCCCTGTGCCAAGCGCCCCGGCTGGAATCCCCAAAATCTCAAGGACGCTGCCCTCGGCCGCTCGCATCGCGCGAAGCTCGGCAAGGCCAAGCTCAAGCTCGCGATCGAACTGACGCGTGAAGTGCTTGAAGTGCCGGCCGATTACAAGATCGGCATCGTTCCGGCGTCCGATACCGGCGCGGTCGAAATGGCGCTGTGGTCGCTGCTCGGTGCGCGCCCGGTCACCACGATCGCCTGGGAATCCTTCGGCGAGGGCTGGGTCAGCGACATCGTCAAGGAACTGAAGCTGAAAGACGTCACCAAGCTGCATGCCGGCTATGGCGATCTTCCCGATCTCAGCAAGGTCGATCCGGCGTCCGACATCGTCTTCACCTGGAATGGCACCACCTCGGGCGTGCGCGTGCCGAACGCCGACTGGATCAGCCCGACCCGCGAAGGCCTCACCATCTGCGACGCGACTTCGGCCGCTTTCGCGCAGGCACTCGATTTCGCAAAGCTCGATGTGGTGACGTTCTCCTGGCAGAAGGCGCTGGGCGGCGAAGCCGCGCACGGCATGCTGATCCTCTCGCCGCGCGCAGTGGAGCGGCTCGAGACCTACAAGCCGGTATGGCCGCTGCCAAAAATCTTCCGTCTCACCAAGAGCGGCAAGCTCAACCAGGGCATCTTCGAGGGCGAGACCATCAACACGCCGTCGATGCTGTGCGTCGAGGATTATCTCGATGCCCTGAACTGGGCGAAATCGATCGGCGGCCTGAAAGCCCTGATCGCGCGTGCCGACGCCAACACCAAGGTGCTGTCGGACTGGAAGGCGAAGACGCCGTGGATCGATTTCCTGGCGAAAGATCCGGCGATCCGCTCCAACACTTCGGTGTGCCTGAAGTTCGTCGATCCCGCGATCACCTCGCTGACGGCGGATGCGCAGGCCGAGTTCTCCAAGAAGCTGGTGGCGCTGGTCGAGAAGGAAGCCGCCGGCTACGACTTCGCCTACTACCGCGATGCGCCCGCGGGCCTGCGGATCTGGTGCGGCGCCACCGTAGAAGCCTCCGACGTTGCGCTATTGACGCAGTGGATCGACTGGGCGTTCGCCGAGGCCAAGGCCGCGCTGCCGAAGGCGGCTTGATCGTCACCCTCCCCTGGAGGGGGAGGGTCGACGCACCGTAGGTGCGGCGGGGTGGGGCGAAAGCCTCTCAACCCGGCGCACAGCGAATTCAAATCGACAGCTTCATCCCACCCCGGCGCTATGCGCCGACCCTCCCCCCAGGGGAGGGTGAAGGAAACATTCAGATGTCCAAACCCAAAGTTCTCATTTCCGACGCGCTCTCTCCTGCGGCCGTGCAGATCTTCAAGGACCGCGGCATCGAGGTCGACTTCCAGCCCAACCTCGGCAAGGACAAGGACAAGCTCGCCGAGATCATCGGCGACTACGACGGCCTTGCGATCCGCTCCGCGACCAAGGCGACCGCCAAAATCATCGACAAGGCCAAGAAGCTGAAGGTGATCGGCCGCGCCGGCATCGGCGTCGACAACGTCGAGATACCGGCGGCCACCGCCAAGGGCATCATCGTGATGAACACGCCGTTCGGCAATTCGATCACGACCGCCGAGCATGCGATCACGCTGATGCTGGCGCTGGCGCGCGAAATTCCGCAGGCCGACGCCTCCACGCAGGCCGGCAAGTGGGAGAAGAACCGCTTCATGGGCGTCGAGATCACCGGCAAGACGCTGGGCGTGGTCGGCTGCGGCAATATCGGATCGATCGTTGCCGACCGCGCGCAGGGACTACGCATGAAGGTGGTCGCGTTCGATCCGTTCCTGTCGCCGGAACGCGCCAAGGACATCGGTGTAGAGAAGGTCGAGCTCGACGAATTGTTCAAGCGCGCCGATTTCATCACGCTGCATACGCCGCTGACCGAGAAGACGAAAAACATCATCGACGCGGCAGCGATCGCCAAGATGAAGAAGGGCGTTCGCATCATCAACTGCGCCCGCGGCGGTCTGGTCGACGAGCAGGCGCTGGTCGACGCGCTGAATTCCAAGCATGTCGCGGGCGCCGCCTTTGACGTGTTCATCGAGGAGCCCGCCACCAACAACGTGCTGTTTGGCCATCCCAACGTGATCTGCACGCCGCATCTGGGCGCTTCCACTACCGAAGCGCAGGAGAACGTGGCGCTGCAGGTCGCCGAGCAGATGTCCGATTATCTCCTCACCGGCGCGATCTCGAACGCGGTGAACTTCCCCTCGATCACGGCGGAAGAGGCGCCGAAGCTGAAGCCGTTCATCGAGCTTGCCGAAAAGCTCGGCTCGTTCGCCGGCCAGCTTACCGAGAGCGGAATCCTGAAGACCCAGATCACCTATGAGGGCGCCGTCGCCGAGATGAAGATCAAGGCGATCACGTCGGCGGTACTGTCAGGCCTGCTGCGGCCGATGCTCGGCGAGGTCAACGTGGTTTCCGCGCCGGTCGTCGCCAAGGAGCGCGGCATGGTGGTGGACGAGATCGTGCGCGCGGCGCAGAGTGATTATGAAAGCCTGATCACCGTCACCGTCATCACCGAACGGCAGGAACGCTCGGTGTCCGGCACCGTCTATCACGATGGCAAGCCGCGGCTGGTCGACATCAAGGGCATCCGGGTCGACGCCGAGTTCGGCAAGTCGATGATCTATGTCACCAACGAGGACAAGCCCGGCTTCATCGGCAGCTTTGCCAGCCTGCTCGGCGCGGCCCAGATCAACATCGCCACCTTCCATCTCGGCCGCGTCAAGCAGGGTGGCGACGCCATCGCGCTGGTCGAGATCGACGGCCCTGTGCCCGCTGACGTGCTCAGCAAGGTGCAGGCATTGCCCCAGGTGAAGCAGGCCAAGGCGCTGGCGTTCTAAAACCGTCGCGCAAAAACGCCGAGCGAACCTCGATGGGAGCCGAGGCTCGCTTGGAGCCGCAAGGATCAGCATTCTTGCGGACTCCTGGCTGGCGCGTGGTGCCGCCGCACGCGCACGGCGACGGTGCCGCCGCAGTCTTGCCGCAAATCCTGATCGAACCCGTTTCTCCTTCGCTGCGTCTCATCACCGGGGATGGTGGGCCCTTTCGCGCGCCGCCATCAGGTGAGCAGCTCAGGAGAAATTCCATGCGATTGATTGCGAACGGTTTTTGGACGACGAGCCTCGTCGTGCTGATGGCGCTTGCAGCCGGCGGAGCGCGGGCGGCTGAGCTACCGGCCAGTTCGGCGGTCGATGCCGTCACCGTCTATCCGGACGGTGCGAGCATCACGCGGGTCGTCACGCTCGATCTGCCGGCCGGCGAGCATTCCGCCGTTCTCAAGGATTTTCCGCTCACGCTCGATCCGTCGTCGCTCCGCGTCGAAGGCGAGGCGGGTACAAAACTCACGATCGGCGCGATCGATGCCAAGCCGCCGCGCGCGGCGCCGCCGGTCAATCTGCCTGAGCTCGACCAGCGCATCGAGGCGCTGAAGGACGAGCGGGCCAATCTGCAGGGCGTGATCGATGCGGCGACTGCACGGCGCAAATTCGCCGAGCGATTTGCGGACAGTTCTCCCGCCGGGATCGGCGACAAGGGCGAAGCGCGGCCGATCGCCGAATGGCGCGCGGCGTTTGCCGCGGTCGGCGAAGAAATCGCCAGCGCCGATGCCGCGATCCGCGATGCCCAGCGCAAGCAGCGCGAGCTCGACCGCGAGATTGCGCGTCTCGAACAGGACCGGGCGCAGAAACCGCCGAACAGACTGGAAGTCCGGATCGAACTTGCCGCGGCGGCTGCGACCAAGGCGACGCTGCGGGTGACCTATGCGGTGCGCAACGCGCGCTGGTCGCCGCTCTATGACGCCCGTCTCGATACTGGAGCCAAGGATCGCAAGCCGACGCTGGAGCTGGTGCGCCGCGCCGAAATCACGCAGGCCACCGGCGAGGACTGGTCCAATGTCGCGCTCAGCGTCTCGACGGTGCGCACTGCGCGTGGCGGCAGCGCGCCCGAGCTCAATTCGCTGTTGGTGCAGTACCCGCAACCGCCGCGGCCTCAGGCGTCCGTCAGCGGCGCGATGGATAACAACAGGCAGTTGCTGCGTGCGGCGCCGGCTCCGGCATCCAAGATGGCGGAATCGGTTGTCGAGCGCGCCGAGGAGCAGCAGGCCACCGCCGATGTCAGTGGCTTCCAGGTGGTGTTCAGGATTCCCGGCCGCGTCAGCCTCAGTGCCAGCGAGGGCGCCAAGAGCCTGCGCGTTTCCACCGCCGCCATCGCCCCTGAGCTTGCGGTGCGCGCCGTGCCGGTGAAGGACCCGACCGCGTTCCTGGAAGCAAGCTTCAAGCAGAACGAGGACGCGCCGCTGTTGCCCGGCCGCGTCTCGATCTATCGCGACGGCGTCTTCGTCGGCCGCGGGCAGATGGCCGCCGCAAGCAAGGATGAAGCCGTGCGGCTCGGCTTCGGCGCCGATGACAAAGTCAAGATCGAACGTACCGTCCTCAAGCGTAACGAAGGATCGGCCGGCCTGCTCGTGACGACGTCGAAGACCGACGAGCGCGCGTTCAAGACCATCGTGCGCAACGGCCACGATTTCCCGATCCGGGTCGCGATTGAGGATCAGTTGCCGGTCAGCGAGACCGAGGAAATCCAGGTCGAAATGCTGTCGTCGACGACGCCGCCAACGACGTCCAATCTGCGCGACAGACGCGGCGTGTTGGAATGGACCTTCGAGGCCAAGCCCGGGGAAGTCAGGGACGTCAACTTCGCCTGGCGCATCCGCTGGCCCAAGGACAAGGGTGTGGTGGTGGTGCCGGCGGGGTGAGGTTAGAAGACGCTCACATGCTCTCGTCATGCCCCGCGAAGGCGGGCATCCAGTAATCCGCGGCGTTAGAATTAGCACCCGATAGACGCCGCGGCGTACTGGATCGCCCGCTTTCGTGGCGATGGCTGCGCAAAGCCACTTCACACTCACCCGCTCTTGCGCGCCTTCAACTCCGCTTCCCATCCGAACACCGAGCGACCGTCGAGCGCCGGCGAGGCGGCGCGCTCACCCGCGATGAACACGTCCAGCGACGGTCCCTGCGCAGTACGCTCCAGCCGGCGCGACTGGTCATCGAGCCGCTTCAAGGCCTGCATTTCCTCGTCACGTCCGAGTTTCGCATTCTGCACCGCCGATTTCAGCACGCGGATGGTCTCGTCATAGACCTTGAGCGGCACCGGATAGGGATGGCGGTCCTTGCCGCCATGCGCCAGCGAGAAGCGTGCCGGATCGGCGAAGCGGTAGGGCGCGCCATGGACGACCTCGGCGACCATGGCGAGCGAACGCACGGTGCGCAGCCCGACGCCGGGCGTCAGCAGCAATTCCGGAAAGTCGATCGGCCCGCGTTCGGCAGCGGCGGCCAGTGTGCCGTGCAGGCGGCGGCTGAAGACGTCGCTCGATCGGACGTCGTGATGCGAGGGCATTACGAGGTGAGGCAGCATCGCTTGCGCCGGTTGCTTGCCGTCGATCGCTGCAAGTTCGCTGACAATCCGATCCGGGCCCATCTCGCTCAGCAGGTCGAGCTGCGCCGCGCGCGAAGGCGCTGCCCGGTGGTCGGTGAGATTGACGATCTCGCCCTGCGCCGGGCCGTCGATTGCGCTGTGCGGTTCATCGACGAAGCTTTCGAGTTGCTCCGAATGCCAGTGGTAGCGGCGCGCCTGCCGCTTGTCGCCGTTCATGCCTTGCTGCACGACAGTCCATTTGCCGTCATCGGTAACGAAGAAGCCATGGAGATAAAGATCAAAACCGTCCTGGACCGCGGCGCTGTCGACCTTGGCGACGAGACGGCTGGCCCGGACCAATCTTGGTGCGTCAAAGCCGGTGCGTTCGCCGAGCAGGCGCAGCTCGTCGGGCGTCTTGCGCGAGTGCTGGCCGCGGCCGCCGCAGACATGGATGCCAAGCTCGCCTTCCAGCGGCTTGAGCCCGCGCTTTAGCGCGCCGATGACGCTGGTGGTGATGCCGGAGGAATGCCAATCCATGCCCATGACGGCGCCGAAGGACTGAAACCAGAACGGCTGCGACAGTCGTCTCAAGAATTCGTCACGGCCGTAATGGTGCACGATCGCCTGGGTGATGATCGTGCCGAGCGAGGACATGCGAACCCCGAGCCAGGCCGGAACGCGTCCGCCATGCAGGGGTAGGTCAGCGCTGCCGGTGCGTCTTGCCATTGGTTCCTGCGCATCTGAATCGGCGGCCAGTCTACCAGACTGGGAAGCCGCGCTGTCAGCTCTTTCGGTCAGTCATCGTGCGGAAAGTGATCGAATAGCGCTTGGCCTCGACCGCAGGAATGCTGTGTTCCCAGATTTGCCGGGACGCGCCCGACATCATGTAGAGCGAGCGCGGCGCGGCTGCGAGCGTGTAGCGCTGCCACTTCTCGCCGGCCGGCCGCCGGAAGCGGAACTTGCATGATGCGCCGAGCGAGAGACCAAATATCCTGCCGAATTGCGGCTTGTCGCGATGCCAGCCGATGCCGACGCCGACCTCGTATTCGGTGCAGAGCACCTGCGCAATCCTGGTCGATGGCCCACCATGGGTCTCGACCTTTCCGATCACGGCCTCAAGCCAGCCGGGTATCGGATCGGCCTGCTGCAGCCGGCGCAGTGTGTAGTCGTAGCGGAAGCCAAACGAAGCCACGCGGCGCTTGCCTTGATGAGCGCCGAACTGGAACGGCTGCAACGGCAGGGCCGAGACATGGGCGATCAGCTCGCGCTCCTCGGCCGGCGAGATGAATTCGGCGGTGTATTGCAGCCCCTCGGGCCGGTCCGTTTCTTCGGAAAATAATGCGAGCTGCGCGATCAAGCCCATGCCCCAGCGTTTTGCCTACGCACCGAATATGGGGAGGCGAGGCCGGCAAACAAAGAAGCGCCGGCCGCCATTCTGTCCGGACCAATGGGGCGCCGCATCAGCCATGCCGGCTGCATCTTTTTCCCGTCAACGGGAGGAACTTTGCCAATGCCGGCCCATTGTCGGTTGAGAAATGGTGGCGGACACATGGAGGAAGCCATGCACGGGCTCATCTATCTCATCGGTCTCATCGTCGTAATCCTGGCCATCCTGTCCTTCTTCGGCCTTCGCTAGCGCATGGAGGGGTCGATGGAAAACGTCTCTCCTGCGGTGCGCAGCGATACCACGCCGCGCTTCCTGCAATGGTCGCCGATCGTGCTCGGCGCGTTTGCGGCGACGGCGCTTTCATCTGTGCTGCTGACGTTTGGCGCCACGATCGGTCTCGGCGTTAGCTCGACGGCGCCGACCTGGCGCGATGCGTCCGCAGCGCTCGCAATCCTGTCGGGTCTCTATCTGATCATTCAGGCGGTGCTCAGCTTCGGGCTTGGCGGCTACATCGCCGGACATAGCCGCACCCCGGCCGGCACCGCTTCGGTGGACGAAACCGAGCACGTTGACGGCGCGCATGGCCTCGGTACCTGGGCGCTGGCTGTGGTCATGGGCGCCATCCTCGCGGCCCTGATCGGCGCGGCCACGATCAACCGGACGCCTTCGATGCGTGGTCCTGCCCAGGCAAGCGCCGCCGAGCCGTTGTTGAGCTATGAACTGGACCGGCTGTTTCGCGCCGGCCGCCGCGCGCCCAATGTCGATCTCGGCGCAGAACGTGCCGAAGCGGGTCGCATCCTGCTTACGACTTCAAGTCACAGCGGCCTCAGCGCGGACGACCGCACCTATCTGATCCAGCAGGTCGGCGCGCTTACCGGCCTTTCCGCGCCGGATGCGGAGCGGCGGGTCGATAGCGTCGTTGCCAGCGCCAAGACTGCGATTGCGAAGTC
This sequence comes from Bradyrhizobium archetypum, assembly GCF_013114835.1. Lineage (GTDB taxonomy): Bacteria > Pseudomonadota > Alphaproteobacteria > Rhizobiales > Xanthobacteraceae > Bradyrhizobium > Bradyrhizobium archetypum. Next base: position 168,104 of record NZ_JAAVLW010000004.1, read on the forward strand.
ACGTCGCAGCAGCATCATTCTCGCCTTCTCGGTCGCGACCGCGATCCTACTCGGCGCCGCAGCCGCCTGGGCCGCCGCCTGTGCCGGCGGCCGCCATCGGGATGGTGCGCCGCTGCCGGAATGGATGGCGCGGTCGAATGCGCTCAGCCGGCGCAAGACGGTGATGCCGTAGCGCTCTTCTCTGCTCCCTCTCCACGCCCTTCGCGGGGAGAGGGCGGGGGGAGGGGCTGTCTCCACGGATTCGATGATGCAGTGATTACGCGGATAGCGCCCCTCACCCAACCCTCTCCCCGCGAAAGGGCGGGGAGAGGGAGTGGCGCCGTCACTTCGCCTTCAGGAATTCCCCCGCTTCCAGCAGCACGAACTCGTTGTCGTCGGCCTTGTTGGGATCGCGGCTCGACGAGAACGGCAGATTGTTGTCGTTGCCGACGATGATATGCGTGTCGTCGACGCGATCGACGTTCTCGATGGTGAAGAACGGGAACGCCAGCACGCCGTCATTGAGCGGCTTGCGCGCCTTCTTGTCGGGGTCCCTGATCTTCATCAGGTCGATATAGCCGATCTTGCGCGCGGGCTTGCCGACATTGGCGTCTGAGAGCTCGACCTTGTAGACACGCTTGAACTTGGCGAGATCGGCAAAGCAGTTCTCGCCGCGCTGGCCCTGCGGGCAGGCCTTGTCGGCGGTGCCTTCACCATTGTCGCGCTCGATGATCAGGCCATGCGAGGCATCGATCATATTGAAATCGCCAATGGCGTTGCCGTTCTGCTCGAACACATAGCGCCAGTAGCGGCCGGTGAATTTTTCCGCGGCAACATCGAATTCGAGAATCCGCGAAGCTTCCTTGCCGTCGACCTTCTCCCAATCCTTCTTCTCGGCGTCCCACAGGGGGCCTTCGAGCAGGCCGTACAGGAACTTGCCGTCCTTGGAGGCGGCAAAGCCTTCATATCCTTTGGAGCGGCGCAAATTCACCGCGGTGTAGGTCGCGCCTGGAGCTGCCGGCGACTGCACCGACCAGTGGTCGGGGGAGCGCACCGGCTTGCCGTCGGCGGCCGTCTCGAACACGGCGAGGATCTTGCCGGTCTTGTCGGCCTTCAGCACGTAGGGGCCGAACTCGTCGCCGATCCAGAAGGTGTCGTCGATGAGCTGAAAACCCTCGGTGTCGAAATCGGCGCCGGTGAGATAGCGCTTGGCGGTGTCCTCATGCAGGATGCGGAACGGCACTCTCTTGTCCGGGTCATGTAGGAAAATGGTTTCCTGCCGCTCGATCTTGCCGCTCGCCCAGTCGATCTTGTGCCGGTTGAGATAAAGCATCGAGTCGGCCGAGTTGTAGCGTGAGCCCATGCCATTGTCGGTCAGCACCCAGAACGAACCATCCGCCATCACCTTGATGCCGGAATGGCCCTGCAGCGGCTGGCCCTTGAATGGCAGTGACACGCCGGTCGGCCGCTCGTAGGATTTACCCATCACGCTGCCGGCGGCATCAACTCGCTTGCCGGTGGTGTATTTGCCCGCAGTCTTCAGATCGTCGGGAGCGTCCGCCGGCGCGTCGATGAAGCTCTCGGCCGGCAGCACGGCATGCCCCTTCAGCGTGGCGGGAAATTCGCCTTCGCCTTGGGCGAAGGCAGCGCCGGCCAGAACGACTGATACGACAGAGCAGAGCAACGACACGCGCATGGCGGATCTCCTGATGAATGAACGATGCGCCGTGTCTTGCGGAGCGGCTGTTACAGCCGACTGACAGTTTCATGAACGGCGTGTGACGCCGTGGGATAAGGCGTTGCGGCGCTATGCCGCCGGCGCGCCGGCCGGCCGCATGGTCTGCGGCAACAGGAACGGCACGCCCTGATCGGTGTAGTCGATCTTCACATCCACCTCGAAGATCCGGCGGATGGTCTCGGCGGTGATCGCCTCGCTGCGGCCGCCGTCGACGGCGAGCTTGCCGCGATGCAGGAGCACGATCCGGTCGGCAAAGCGCATCGCGAGATTGAGGTCATGCAGCACGGCGATCACGGCGGTGCCATTCTGCGCGCGCCGCTTCGCTGTCTCCACCAGATCGATCTGGTGGCGCATGTCGAGGCTGGAGGTCGGTTCGTCCAGCAGCAGAAGGCCGGGGCCGTGCTGTTCTTCACCGCAGGCGAGCTGTACCAGCACGCGGGCGAAATGCGCTCGCTGCTGCTCGCCGCCGGAGAGCGTCGGCAATTGCCGGTGGCTGAAATTCGCCAGATCGACCTCGGTGAGCGCCGCATCGACCAGCCGCTGCGCGGCAGCGCGGCCAACATCGCCCGCGCCCATATGGACGATTTCCTCGACCGTGAATGGGAAGGTGACGTTGACATGCTGCGACAGCATCGCGCGGTGATGGGCGAGAAGGCGTGGCGCATAGAGGTGAATGTCGCGCTGCTTCAGCTCGATGCGGCCCTTCGTCGGGCGAAGATCGCCTGATAGCATCCGCAATAGCGTCGACTTGCCGGCACCGTTGGGACCGACGATCGCAACCATCTCGCCGGCTTTGACGCGCAAAGCGATGCCGTCGACCAGCGTGGCGCCGCCGACCGTCATTGAGACCGACTCCGCTTCGAGAATGGCGCTCATAGCGAGACCAGCCCACGTTGCCGCAACAGCATGATGAGGAAGAATGGTGCGCCGATCGCCGCCGTGAGGATGCCGATCGGCATTTCCGCGGGCGCCACGATGGTGCGGGCCAGGGTGTCGGCGCCCGTCAGCAGCACCGCGCCGAGCAGCATGGAGGCCGGCAGCAGCAGCCGGTGCGCCGGTCCGATCACCAGCCGCAACAGATGCGGCACCACGATGCCGACAAATCCGACGATGCCGCAGACCGAAACCGCTACCCCGGTCATCGCCGACACCAGCACGATCGAAATCCGCTTCAGGCGTTCGACGTCGACGCCGCTGTGAAACGCCTCGGCCTCGCCGAGCACCAGGACATCGAGGCCGCGCGCAATCGAGAGGCAGGCGATCGCGGCGCACACCAGCACCGGCGCCAGCGTAGCTAGCTTGGGCCAGGTGGCGCCGCTCAGCGAACCCAACATCCAGAACGTGATGTCGCGGAGCTGCCGATCGTCGGCGATGAACACCAGCAACCCGGTGCCGGCATTGGCTATTGCCGCAATCGCGATGCCCGCCAGCAGGAAGATCGCAATCGACGTCCGCCCCGAACGGCTCGCGATCGAATAGAGGATGATCGTCGTCAGCAGCGAACCGGCGAAGGCCGCAATCGGCAGCAATTGATGCTGCATGAAGCGGACGTTCTGGCCGATCTGGCTATCGGTGAAGACGATCGCGGCGGCGGCTGCCAGCGCGCCGCCGGAGGAAACGCCGACCAGCGCGGGATCGGCGAGGGGGTTGCGAAACAGCCCCTGCATGATGGCGCCCGATGCCGCAAGCAGCGCGCCGACCATCGCCGCCGCGCCAATCCGCGGCATCCGGATCGACCACAGCACGAGCTGGTCGCGCGCAAGGCTCGGGCCCGCAGAACCCTCGCCCCATAAGCCGAGCGCGGCCGGCAACCGCGCGAGCGGAATGCCGGCGGCGCCAACCGTGAGCGCGATCAGCGCGGCGCCGGCAAGCGCGATGAAGAGACAGATAAGGGTGAGCGAAGCGGGCGGCCGGAATGCATATCCGCTGCGGCGCTTTGCGCTTGCCTCGGTCAGAACGGTCATGTCCGGCAGTTCGCGACGAACGCCGCCGGCTTGAATTTCTCGGCCTGCGGCGCCAGCGCCGGATAGAGCTTGATTGAGAGGTCGCGCGCGGCGGCTGCCGTGCGTGGTCCGAAGCCGAGCAGATAGAGGCCTTCCATGGAGATGAAGGTTTTGTTGGCAGCGACCGGGGTCAGCGCAAAAGCCGGATGGACGTACACGGCCTCCGCCTCTACCGAGTCCTTGCCGCGCTGGATCGACAGCACCACGTCGGGCTTCGCCGCAACGATCGCCTCGTCGTTGATGATCTTGTAGCCGTCATAGCCATCGATCGCGTTGACGCCGCCGGCGAGCGCAATGATCTCGTTCGCCGCGGTGTTTTTCCCGGCCGCCATCGCCCGGCCGTTCAATAGCGACATCACGAACATCACGCGCACCGGCTTCGTCACCTTGGCGCGCAGCTCGCGCAGTTGCGCCAGATCGTCCGATACCGCCGCAATCAGGCATTCGGCGCGCTTGTCCGCGTCCATCGCATGGCCGACCAGCCTGATTTTTTCGAGCAGGCCGGCTTCCGAAAAGCTTTCGGGCACCAGCACCAGCGGCACCTTAGCGGCCTCCAGCACGTCCATGGTTTCCTTCGGACCGGATCCTTGCGCCGCCAGCACGAGGGAGGGATTGAGCCCGAGCACGCCTTCGGCGGAAAGCTGGCGCATGTAGCCGACATCGGGTTTCTCGCGCGCCGCGGCGGGATAGAGGCTGGTCGAATCGACGCCGACGAGACGATCCTCGAAACCAAGCGCATAGAGAATTTCCGTGATCGCGCCGCCGATCGAGACGATCCGAGCGGCATCGCCGATCACGACGTCGCGGTTGCGGGCATCGTGCACGGTAATGCCCGCAGCGACCGCTGCGCCGCCGAGCAGGCAGGCGGCGGCCGTCAATGCGAGCGTGCGACAAAATGTCATTGCCGGTTCACCTGGTCGGTACTTGGTCGGTCACTTGGTCAGGATCAGCTTGTTCTGCGACGTCAGCCGCAGGCGATAATTCTCCTCGCCATGCGCGATGATGATCTCGCGCTCGGTCGCAAACAGCTCGCGGCTGTCGATGCGGTTGCCATTGAAGGCAAGCGACCTGGCGCTGGATGCGAGATTGCCGGCTTGCGTCCGGGGGCCTCCGAATTTCTCTCCTTTTGCTGCAGACATGTCGTTTGTGGCGCCCCGAGAAGTTCCGTCGGTGCCATGTTTGTACAGTTGCGGTGCGCCGCAATCCAACTGTGGCAATTTACAATTGATATAAAGTGCCAAAAGCGGTTCTTGACCGTCTGGAACCCGCCACGTAACCAAGCATGACACGATGCAGGCGCAGTGCGTGCGTCGTGAATGTGGCAGCCAGCAAGCAGCTTGCGAGTTACGCGCAGCGCCCGCCAGCCAGACCCAAAGACAGATATCGGGGTTGGGGTTGTATGGCTGACGGGGCTAGGATTTCGCGCGCCCTCTTATTGGGTGCGTCGGTGTTTTCAATTGCATTGCTGGGTGGGGAAGCCGGCAACGCGCAGACGGCGGATACGCAGGCCGCGAGCGGTGCGTCCCAGCGCCAGAAGCAGCCGCAGCGCAAGCCCGCAAAACCGCCGCAGGATCGAGAGGCCGCAGCGCCCGTGATGAACGCGCGGGCGCAGATTGGAGCTGCGCCGGTGCAGTCGCTCGATACGATCACAGTGGCGGCCTCGAGGACTGAGGAGCGCGCGATCGATGCGCTGGCGCCCGTGAGCGTGGTGACGCTCGAGCAGATCCAGGGCCTGCAGCCAAACCGGCTGTCTGATGTCTTTTATAATGTGCCCGGCGTGTCGTTCCAGGAGCGCGGCGACGATCCTTCCACCGTCATCAACATTCGCGGCCTGCAGGATTTCGGCCGCGTCGCTGTCGTCGTCGACGGCGCGCGGCAGAACTACCAGCGTAGCGGCCATAACGCCAATGGCTCGTTCTTCCTCGATCCCGAACTGGTCGGCGGTGTCGATATCGTGCGGGGGCCGACCGCCAATATTTACGGCTCCGGCGCGATCGGCGGCGTGGTCTCGTTCCGCACCAAGGATATTGACGACGTCGTGCGCCCGGGCGAGCGTTGGGGCGTCGACATGACCGGCTCCGGCGGCACCAATAATGCGCGTGGCATGGGGTCGATTTTTGGCGGCGTGCGCGCAACACCCAACGTCGACGTTTTCGGCGGTGCGGTCTACCGCACGCAGGGCAATTACAAGGACGGCAACGGCACCGAGATCGGCAATACCGGCAACGAGATCGCGGCCGGCCTGATGAAGGTGATGGTGCGGCCGGCGGAAGGCCATGAGATCAAGCTCGGCGGCATCTTCCAGGACTACCAGTACAACATCGGCCAGTTCAATCGCGGGCCGACGACGACGTCAGCGCCGGCAGCGGCAATCGCCGGCTCCTCAGTCTATGCATCGGATGCCAAGAATTACACGGGAACGCTGACCTGGAAATACGCTAGGCCGGATGACAATCTGTGGGACTGGAATCTGTCACTCTACGGCAACCGGACCGACAACGACCAGGTCAAGACCTACAACAACCGCATCACCACCGGCGGCGGCGTGTGTACGCTGGGTAATCCCGGCAATAACATTTCGGGTTGTGTCGGTGACAAGCGTGGCTATCAGCTCAACACGCTCGGAATAGACGTCCACAACACGACGCGGTTCAATGTCGGCGATTGGCGCAACGCGGTGACGCTCGGTCTTGATGCGTTCCAGGACGACGTGTCCACCTTCGACAGCCGCGGCAATTCAAACGTTACCACGCCCGGCGGTCTGCGTACGGTTTCCGGCGGGTTCGCGCAATTGAAGCAGAATTACTCGACGTGGTTCGAGGCCGTCAGTGCGATCCGCTACGACCGCTACGATCTTCATTCGCCGTTCGTGGCCACCGGCGGTGGTGGCGACCGGTTCTCACCGAAGATCACCATCGGTGTGACGCCGGTGGCGGGCTTTACGCCCTATATCAGCTATGCCGAGGGCTATCGTGCGCCTTCGATCACGGAGACGTTGGTCTCGGGTGCCCACGCCAACGGCGGCAGCCCTTTCAACTTGCCTTGCCCAGATGGCAAGACCGGCCTGTTCTGCTTCCTGCCCAATCCGAACCTGCGGCCAGAGGTGGGCAAGAACAAGGAGGCCGGCGTCAATCTGAAATATAACGACATCTTTGCCGCCGAGGACAGCTTCCGGGGCAAGTTCAATGTGTTCCGCAATGACGTCGTCAATTACATCGACGGCGTCTCGTTTGGCCCCGTCGTAACGATGTTTGGGACGGTCAACCAGTTCTTCCAGTACCAGAACATTGCACATGCCCGAATCGAAGGCTTCGAGTGGGAAACGGCGTACGACGCCGGCCTGTGGTATGTCGGATTTTCCGGTCACTTGATCCAAGGCAAGAACGTCGACACCAATGTCGGGCTCGCGACCATCACGCCGCGCAAGATCACCACGACCGGCGGCGTGCGGCTGCTCGACCGCAGGCTGACTCTAGCGGCGCAATGGTCCTCGTTCGGCGCTAACAACGATGTGCCGGCCGGCTATCTGCCCGCCACTGGCTATGAACTGGTCAACCTCTACCTGACCTGGAACGCGGCCAAGGATATCGTGTTCTCGGCGTCCATCGACAATCTCTTGAACCAGTACTACCGGCCCTATGCGATACCCGGCAGTTCCACCGACGGCACCACGCAGAACGACGTGTTGTGGTCGAGCCCCGGACCGGGCCGGGTCTACAAGGCCGGCTTGAAGATTCACTTTGGTGGAGCGTAGTTCGACGAGCTGACAAACCAACAAAGTTGCCCGGCCGCGCTGATGCTCCAGCGCGGCTTCGGCGCGTTTCATGTTTCCATCTAACCCAAACGGTACGCCAGACGCACCCCAGCAACCCAGCAAGGAGATTTCAAATGTTTATCGCGATGAACCGGTTCCAGGTGAAGATTGGCTCCGAAGCGGCCTTCGAGAATGTCTGGCGCTCGCGCGAGTCCTATCTCAGCAACATGGCCGGCTTTGTCGAATTTCACCTGCTCAAGGGGCCGGTCGCCGAGGATCACACGCTGTACTCGTCGCACACCGTCTGGGTCGACAAGGCCGCGTTCGAAGCCTGGACCAAATCGGAAGAATTCCGCCGCGCGCATGCCCGCGCCGACAACAAGACCGGCGAAAGCCTCTACCTCGGCCATCCCAAGTTCGAAGGCTTTGAGGTGATCCTGAGCGAGCGCAAGTCCAGCGCCGCTGCCTGATGGGAGGGGTGCGATGTTGAGCACGGATATTGCCGACCTCAAGGCCTATATGGCGGAGAATCCCGGCGCCGTTATCGAGGACGTCGCGCGGGAGCGCAAAGTCACCCCGCGCGCGGTGCTTGAGGCATTGCCGGACACGATGGTGCGCGTCGGCCCCGGCAGCGAGTTCGCCGCCGCAATGAACGATGTCGCGCAATGGGGCGAGGTGACGATGATTGTTCATACCGATGATGCGATCTTCGAATTCACCGGCAGCATCCCGGCGGGCGAAGTGGGCCGCGGCTATTTCAACCTGATGCAGCCGAAGGGGCTGCACGGACATCTCCGGCACGAGCGTTGTGCAGCCATTGCCTTTGTCGAGCGGCCCTTCATGGGCAAGTCGTCAGCCTTCATCGCGTTCATCAATGTCGACGGCGGCATCATGTTCAAGGTGTTCGTCGGCCGCGACGAGCAGCGCGCGCTGCGCGTGGATCAGTTGCAGCGCTTTCATGCGTTGGCGGAAAGGATCGCGCCCGCCGGCGCGGCGTAGCCGATCTGTATTGTCAGCCCGGGAGACGACCATGCAGCGCAGAGTGCTGGACGTTATGATCCGTTGGTGTGGCGCGGCCGCCGTGACCGTTTCGCCGGGGCCGGCGCGCGCCGCCACCGATGTCGCGTTGCTGCCGCGCAACCTGTCGCCATGGAACATGTTCGTGAATGCGGACATCGTGGTGCAGGCGGTCATGGTGGGCTTGGCCTTCGCCTCGCTGGTGACGTGGACGATCTGGCTCGCCAAGACCATCGAAATCCGGCGCAAGACGGCGACTGCGAAGCGGCGCCTGAACATGCTGGAGACCGATACGGTGCTGGCCAAGGCGGAACAGGAATGCCGAAGCGGCAACGATGCCGTCGCGCAGATCATCCAGTCCGCCGCGCGCGAGGCCAGCCTCTCCGGCGGTCATTTTGACGACGGCCTCAAGGAGCGGGTCGCGCTGCGGCTGGAACGGGTGGAGGCGGCGATGTCGCGGCAGATCGCGCGCGGCACCGGCGTGCTCGCGACCATCGGCGCCACCGCACCGTTCGTCGGCCTGTTCGGCACGGTCTGGGGCATCATGAATTCGTTCATCGGCATTTCCGAAGCCAAGACCACCAATCTCGCCGTGGTCGCGCCCGGCATTGCAGAAGCCCTGCTCGCGACCGCGCTCGGTCTGGTCGCAGCGATCCCGGCGGTCGTGATCTACAACCATCTCACCCGCACGATTTCAGCGCATCGGGCGCTGCTCGGCGACGCCTCGGCGCTGGTGCTGCTGCTCATCAGCCGCGAGGGTGACCGCGGTTCGTTCCGTCTCGCGCGCGCCGCGGAGTGATGCGATGGGCGCAAAGCTCGGACATGTTGTCGGCGGACGGGCGCGCGGCGGCAGCGACGATCTTGTCGAAAATCACGAGATCAACGTCACGCCGTTCATCGACGTGATGCTGGTGCTCCTGATCATCTTCATGGTCGCCGCCCCGCTCGCAACGGTCGATCTCGGCGTCAATCTCCCGGCCAGCGCGGTCGAGCCGTCGCCGCGTCCGGACCAGCCGGTATTCGTCACCGTGAAGCCGGATCTTTCGGTCGCGGTCGGCGAGGATGTCATCGCGCGGGATACGTTGACCGCCACCATCGACGCCGCCACCAAGCGTGACAAGAACGAGCGTATTTATCTGCGCGCCGACAAGGCTGTGAGCTATGGCGATCTGATGGAGGTGATGAACCTGTTGCGCAACGGCGGCTATCTCAAGATCGCGCTGGTCGGCCTCGACGGCCGGAGCTAGCACCCATGAACGCGTTCGCGCTTCATGACGCCTCCGACCAGGCCGTATTGCGGCGCTGGGGCGTTTCGGCGTTTGCAATTCTTGCCGTGCATGCCGCGCTGGTCGCCTTGGCGATGAACTGGATGACGCAGCGGCCGGTACCCGGCGTCTCGGTGCCGGTGATCATGATCGACATGGCGCCGGTGTCGTCGGCGCCGCAGCCGACGCAAATGGATCTCACGCCGGGGCCGGTGATGCAGCAGGCCGATGCCTCGCCGCCGCCCGAGGCCGCGCAGCAGGAGGTTGTGAAGGAGCAGATCGCGCCGACACCGCCGCAGGAAAAGCCCGAGGTCGTCGCGCCGCCGGAGCAGAAGAGCGAACCGACCCCGCCCAAAATGGAGCCGGCCAAGGTCGAGCCTGAGAAGAAGCCATCGCCGGTCAAGCCGAAGGCGGTCCGCGCGGAGGCGAGGAAGCCGAGCGACGCGCCGCCTGCGCCGCGCACGGCGGCCTCGCCCAAGGCCGAGCGGCAGGCACCCGCTGCATCCGCTGCCGCCGGCGCATCGGCCGCGGCGCTCGCTTCCTACCGGCAGATGGTCGCCGCGCATCTGCAACGCTTCAAGCAATACCCTCCGGCCGCCAAGGCCGCGGGCCAGCAGGGCACCGCACGCGTCAGCTTCACGCTGAGCCGAAGCGGCAGCGTGACGTCAGTCAGTCTTGGCGGCTCGTCCGGTTATGCGGCGCTGGATGCCGAGACGCTCGCCATGGTGCGCCGCGCCCAGCCATTCCCCGCGTTTCCTGCGGACGTGAAGCAATCCTCGATGCCCTTCAGCGCACCGGTGGCGTTCACTGTGCGGTAGGCGGGATTGTCTTACTCCTTCACCGCCCCCGTCAGCGACGAGACGTAGTAGTCCACGAACAGCGAGTAGAACAGCGCGACCGGCAGCGAGCCGAGGAGCGAACCTGCCATCAGCGCACCCCACTGATAGACGTCGCCGGTGACGAGCTCGGTCAGGATCGCGACCGGGACCGTCTTGTTGGCGCCGCTCTGGATGAAGGCGAGCGCGTAGATGAACTCGTTCCAGGACAGCGTGAAGGAAAAGATGCCGGCCGAGATCAGCCCGGGCACCGCGAGCGGCAGCGTGATCCGCCGCAATATCTGCAGCCGGGTCGCGCCGTCGACCAGCGCGCATTCCTCGAGCTCATAAGGGATCGATTTGAAATAGCCGATCAGGAGCCAGGTGCAGAACGGTACCAGGAAAGTCGGATACACCAGGATCAGCGCCATCGGACTATCGAACAGGCCGAACTGCACGATTACGGTCGCCAGCGGTATGAACAGGATCGAGGGCGGCACCAGATAGGCCAGGTAGATAGCGAGGCCGACATAGGGGCTGCCACGGAAGCGCAAGCGCTCGATCGCGTAAGCCGCGAGCGTCGAAGCGAACAGCGACAGGAAGGTGGATCCAACAGCCACGAACATCGTGGTCTTCAGCCAGGTCGGATATGCGGTGTTGAACAGGAGGTGCTTGATATGCGCCAGCGTCGGCGAGGAGATCCAGAACGGATTGTGTTCCTTGTAATTCAGAAGCTCCGCATTCGGTTTGAACGAGGTGATCGCCATCCAGTAGAACGGGAACAGCAGGATCAGCACGAAGCAGGCCAGCGGCAGGTAGATCATCATTACCCGCCGCGCACGCGAATCCCACGCCATCGTGTCGCGCGTGGCGCTGGCGACATTGCTGTTGCCCGGTTGAGCGGCTACGTCAGTCATTGGCTTCTCCCTGCTGCCATTTGCGGCGCGCGAGGCCGAAGTAGCTGAACAACGTCGCGAATACGAGGAACGGGATCATCGACACCGCGATCGCCGCGCCCTCGCCGAGCTCGCCGCCGGCGATGCCGCGCTGGAAGGCCAGCGTTGCGAGCAGATGCGTGGAGTTGACCGGCCCGCCGCGCGTGATAGCGTAGACGAGCTGGAAATCGGTGAAGGTGAAGATGATCGAGAACGTCATCACGATCGCCAGGATCGGCATCATCATCGGGAAGGTGATGTAGCGGAAGCGCTGCCAGGCGCTGGCGCCATCCAGCATCGCGGCTTCGTAAAGCGAGGGCGAGATGGTCTGTAAGCCCGCCAGCAGCGAGATCGCGACAAAGGGAATGCCGCGCCAGATGTTGGCGGCGATCAGCGAAAAGCGAGCCGGCCAGGGCGTGCCGAGGAAGTCGATGTTGGTCGAGCGGATGTGCAAGACGTCGACCAGGAGATAGGAAATGATCGAGAACTGCGGATCGTAGATCCACCAGAACGCCAGCGCGGACAGCACGGTCGGCACGATCCACGGCAGCAGCACAATGGCGCGGAGCAGGCTCTTGAGCGGAAAGTGGTTGTTGAGCAGGAGCGCCAGCCAGAAGCCGAGTGCGAATTTTCCGATGGTCGCAATACCAGTGTAGAAGATGCTGTAGAACACCGCGTTCCACCACAGGGGATCCTTGAGCAGATACTGGAAGTTCTCCAGGCCAATGAAGATGCCCCGCTGGCCGATCGTGGTGTCGGTGAAGGCGAGCCAGACGCCGAGGCCAAGCGGATAGGTGAGGAACACCGTCAGAAGCCCGATCGCCGGCGTCAGGCACATCACGATCAGGAACGGCTTGTAGTCGAGCAGACGCGCGATCCAGCCGGGTTGCCGGAGGGCATAGGTGCGGGCCGGAATTGTTGTTACAGACATCAGATCCTTTCCCGGTCTGATTTTGAACGTCATTCCGGGATGGTGCGCAAGCACCAGACCCGGAATATCGAGATTCCGGGTTCGATGCTACGCATCGCCCCGGAATGACGATGTGTCGATCGCACTCGCAAATGACCGCGTCGCTCGGCCCTACCGCCCCTGCCGCCGGAAATACCGCTTGCAGCGCTGCTCCGCTTCCGCGGCCGCGGCTTCCGGCGTCGAGGCACCGGTTGCAACCGCTGCGCACATCTGGATCAGCACGTAGTCGGCGCTGACTGCGCCCGTTGCCGTCGAGATCGGGCCCTTGTAGCCGTCGTAGTAGGTGCTCTTCATCGTGTCCTTGAAGATCGAGACCTTGGGATCGCTCGACCAGACGGCGGCTTCGGCATAGGCGGCGAGTGGCTGCGACCAATAGCCGGAGTTGGCGTTGAGCCACGGCTCGTATTGTTCCTTTTCCAGCATGAACTGCAGGAACGCTTTCGCAGCGTTGGGATACTGGCTGTGCTTGAACAGCATCGCGTTCAACGTCAGCCCGGCCATCGGCGAAACCTTGGCGAGGCCCTTCGGCAAGAGTTGATGCTCACTGTCCTCGGCGATCGCGCGCGTCGCCGGATCGTTCTTCAGCGAGAAATACAGCGAGACGCCGTTGGCGGTCAGCGAGATTTCCTGCGAGGAATAGGCGCGGTTGTTGCTGACGTCGTTCCACGACGAGGTGCCGGCGATGAAGGTCGGGTACAGTTCTTTCACCCAGTTCAGCGCGGCGATCGTCTCCTTGCTGTTGATGACGACATTACCCTCCTCATCGAGCAGGGAGGCGTTGTGCGACCACAGCGCCCAATTGGCAAAGCCGTTGCCGTCGCCCTTGGCGTTGCCGAGCGCAAAGCCGGCCGGCTTGCCGGCCTTGTGCAGCTTGCGGCACAGGTCCACAACTCCGGCGTGGTCTTCCGGGACCTTGTCGAAGCCGACCGATTGCAGCACCGATTTGCGATAGATCAGCGGGCCGGCGGTGGCGCCGAACGGCAAACCGATCCAGGCGCTGCTCTTGTTGCGCATGCCGTATTTCTGCGCCAGCGGCAGCCAGCCGCCATAGCGCTTGCCGAGATAGTCGGCGACATCGGTGAGTTCGACCAGCTTATCGATGTAGATGTGCGGCGCGTCGGAGAAGCCGATGATGATGTCAGGGCCGGCGCCGGAATTCGAGGTCACTGCGGTCTGCTGGTTGATGTCCTCCCAGCCGACGAAGTCGACCTTCACCTCGACGCCAGTCCTGTCGCTGAAGGCCTTTGCATTGGCGCGGAACACGTCTTCGTCGGCCTGCACGAAACGGACCGGGCGCAGCATGCGCAGGCTCGCGCCTTTCTCGATCGCAAACTTCGGGTCCGGGACGTCGGCGGCCTTGATGTTGGACGAGGTTTGCGCGGATGCGCCGGTCACGGCCAGCGCCGCGGCGGAAACGCCCAAAGCCAACGCATCGCGACGGGTGATGTCGTTCATGCTTCTCTCCCTGTATCGGTTCCCGGCGTTGAATCGCCGGTGAACCCTCTCGTTCGAAACGCTTTCGCCGTGTTAGCTGTTGGGCCCTCGGTCCATGCTGACGGGTTGCCAGCGGCGGAGCGAGGTGTTTTGCAGCACCGACGGATTGACACAGCTTACCGGCCACATGCCGGACAGGACCAGTGACAATTCGTAGCCCACGCGGCGCTTGCGCGCCTCGTCAAAACGTGCCGAGGCCGACGCCACATGGGCGGTCAGGGTGACGTTTTCCATCGAGAGCAGCGGATTGTTGTGCGACGGCGGCTCCTTTTCCAGCACGTCGAGGGCGGCATGGGCAATCCAGCCCTCCTGCAGCGCCTTGATCAGCGCTTCCTCGTCCACCGTGGCGCCGCGGCCGGTATTGATGAAGATGACGGAATTTTTCATCTGGCGGAAATGCTTCTCGGTCAGCATGTGATGCACCTCGGGCCGGGCCGGCGCATGCATCGAGACGAAATCCGACTGCTGCAGCACCTCGGACAGCGTTGCCGGGATCACGCCGTGATCGTACATCAGCGTTTCCTGGATGAAGGGATCGTAGGCCATCATGCGCAGGCCGAAGGGGGCGGCGCGCTTGGCAACCGCGCGCGCCACGCGCCCGAAGGAGATGAAGCCGAGCGTCTGCCCCATCAGCCGCGGAATTTTCAATAGCGCCGGGCGGCCTTCCGACCAGCGGCCGGTGCGCACCATCTTGTCCTGCTCGACCAGGCGCCGAAAACCGGCCAGCAGCAGCATCATGGCGTGGTCGGCGACCTCCTCGATAAAGGTATCGGGAATGTTGGTGACGGGAATGCCGCGAGCGGTGGCAGCCTTGACGTCGACCGAGTCGACGCCGACGCTGCCGAGCGTGATCACCTTGCAGTTCTCCAGCGCGTCGATGATCGCCTTGGTGATCGGCATGCCCTTGGCGTAGATCGCGTCCGCGGACTTTGCGGCGGCGATGAATTCGGCCTCGTTGGCGGGGGCCTCGATGATTTCGGCCCCGATCGGGTCGAGTGCTTCCTTCTCATAGTCGTAGCCGCCTCCGGCGACCGTGAAGCTTGCTCCCTTCGGCGTGACTACCCTGAATTTCGGCATTTCCTGCTCTCCCGATTTAACTTCGGTGTTGGTTTGGGACGGCAGTCCGCCGCCACTTTCCTACGCAACTTCACCTTTTACGCGACAGGACGAGGTCCGGCTACAATCGCCGGTTGCCTCTCTATTCGAAAAGCGCCGTCTGCAGCCGGACTTCGTAACAAAGCGCTAAAGGGTCTCACGATATTGTGCGCCAAATCAATCGGCCAAATCGCGTGCCACGCGCCCATTTCGGAGACCCCCGTGAAGCTGACCAACCTCAAGATCACCCCCAAGCTCGGCATTCTCGTGGGCGTGACCCTGCTCGGCCTGTGCGCCGCCGGCGTGCTCGCAGGCTATTTGATGCAGCGTGAGATGCTCAATGCGCGGATCGAGCAGACCAAGGCGATCGTCGACATGGCGCGCAACATGGCGCTGGGCTTGCAGAAGCAGGTTGCCGCGGGCCAGATGACCAAGGAGGCGGCAATTGCCGAGTTCAGCAAGCGCGGCAATACGCTGACCTTCGACAATGGCAACGGCTACGTGTTCGCCTACACGATGGACGGCGTCGCCGTGCTGGCGCCGGTTCCCAGCCAAATCGGCCAGAACCGCATGGATATCGACACCGGTGGTCGCAAGCTGGTGCGCGAACTGCGCGACGGCGTCGCGGCCAACGGCGAAGTCATGCTGCGCTATGAATTCCGTAAGCCCGGACAAGACGAGCTGATCCGTAAATTCTCCTACGCGGTTCCGATCCCCGGCTGGGACATGTTCGTCGGAACCGGCGCCTACCTCGACGATCTCGACGCCAAGATGAAGCCGCTGGCGACGCTGCTCGGGCTTGCCGTTATCGGCATTGCGCTGGTTGCCGGCAGCATCGCCTGGATGATCGGCCGCAGCATTTCGAAGCCGCTCAGCCAACTCGGCGCCCGGATGCAGGACCTCGCGGAAGGCCGGCTCGACGGCGAAATTCCCGGCATCGGCCGCGGCGACGAGATCGGCGCGATGGCCGCGACCGTCCAGATCTTCAAGGACAATGCGGTGCGTATCCGCGGGCTCGAGCAGAAGGAAGCCGAGGTGCAGGCGCGCGCCGAGGCGGAACGGCGGGCGGCGATGGAAAGCATCGCCAGTGATTTCGAACGCAGCGTCACCGGTATCGTCCGCACGGTTTCGACGGCGGCCGCGGGCATGCAGAGCACCGCGCAGTCCATGACCACGACCGCCAGCGACGCCAGCGCGCGGGCGGCGACCGTCGGCGCGGCATCGCAGCGTTCGTCCGACAATGTCGGCACGGTGGCATCGGCCGCGGAAGAGCTCTCCAGCTCGGTTACGGAGATCTCCCGTCAGGTGACGCGCTCCAGCGAGATCGCTGCGAAAGCAGTCAGCGACGCCGAGCGCACCAACGCTACCGTCGGCGCGCTCTCGACCGGCGCCGAGAAGATCGGCGAAGTGGTCAAGCTGATCCACTCGATCGCGGCGCAAACCAATCTGCTCGCGCTCAACGCCACCATCGAGGCGGCGCGCGCCGGCGATTCCGGCCGCGGCTTCGCGGTGGTCGCATCGGAAGTGAAGGCGCTGGCCAACCAGACCGCGAAGGCGACCGAGGAAATTTCCTCCCAGGTGGCCGCCATGCAGGCGTCTACCAGCGAGGCCGTGGCCTCGATCGGCGGCATTACTGAAACCATCGCGCAGATGAGCGAGATTACGGTCTCGATCTCGACTGCCGTCGAGCAGCAGGGCGGCGCCACCCGCGAAATCGCGCGCAACATTCAGTCGGTGGCGGCCGGATCGAACGAAATCTCGGCCCATATCGGCGGCGTCACCACGGCGGCGGCCGCAACCGGCAAGGCAGCGTCCGACGTGCTGGCTAGCGCCCGCGAACTCGACACCCAGTCCAGCATGCTGCGCAGCGCGGTGGACGAATTTTTGGGGAAGATGAGAGCGGCGTAAGAAGCTCGCGCTGTTCTACCGGTCATCAAGCTCGCCCATGACGGGGAGAGGGTCGTTGCTGTATCCATCCGTCATTGCGAGGAGCGCAGCGACGAAGCAATCCATCTTTGCCCGTGACGAGACATGGGTTGCTTCGCTTCGCTCGCAATGACGGGGAAAGAGCGCTTGCTCTCCCTACTGCTTCTCAATCCCCGCGGCGGTGATCAGCTTTTCCCATACCACGAGCTGCTCCTTCACGAAGGCGTCGAACTCTTCCGGCGTGCCGGAGAAGGCTTCCATGCCGCGCTCGGCGAGCTGGCTCTTGATGTCGGGCCGTTCCACGACCTTGCGGATTTCTGCGTTTAACTTTGTGACGATATCCTTCGGCATATTGGCCGGGCCGAAATAGCCCTGCCATGAGGTAATATCAAAACCCTTCACGGTGTCGTCCATGGTCGGCAGATCAGGGAGCAGCGCCGAGCGCTTCTTGGTCGTCACCGCCAGCGCCTTCAGCGCCTTGGCGTTGACATGCGGCAGGCCGGTCGGCACGTCGATGAACATCATCGAGACGCGGCCGGCGATCAGGTCGGTCAGCGCGGGCGGCGAGCTCTTGTAGGGCACGTGCAGGAGGTCGATGCCGGCGAGGCGGGCAAACGTCGCGCCGGCGACGATCGCCGCCGAACTGCCGCTGGCGTAGGTGTATTTGCCCGGCTCCTTCTTGGCGAGCGCGATCAGTTCGGCCACCGAATTGGCCGGAATGTCCGGATGAATCACCAGCATGAAGGGCAGGTCGCCGGTCCGCGCGATCGGCGTGAAATCCTTGACCGGATCGTAGGTCATATTCTTGAGCAGATACGGATTGGCCGAATGCGACGTGTTGGTGGTCACGAACAGCGTATAGCCGTCGGGCGCGGAGCGCGCGACATAGCTCGCTGCTATCGAGCCGTTGGCGCCGGCCTTGTTCTCGATCACCATGCCGGTGCCGAGCGCGGTGCCGAGCTCCTTCGAAATGATGCGCGTCGTGGTATCGGTGCCGCTGCCGGCGGCGAATGGCAGCACCAGCGTAATGTTGCGGTTCGGGTAGGGCGCCTGCGCGGCTGCCGTGGCGATCATCGCCAGCATCAGGGGCGCCGCCGCTGCGACGTGCCGGTACCGCTTCAATAACGCGAACATTTAATCGTTTCCTCGTTTGTTGTTATGTTGGATTGGCCGGCAAGCTAGCCTGCCGGGGGATAAAGTGGAAGCCGGTATGTCGCTAAGCCGCAGGGGTTGCTAAGTTTTCTTGGCTGACGCCCGCCTTGAGGCGATCACCACGCCGGCCAGCACCAGCGCATAGCCCACCAGATGGAATAACCGCAACTGCTCGCCGAGCAGAACGATCGCCATTGCCGAGCCGAATACCGGCACCAGATGGAAGAACGGCGCGGCACGATTGGGCCCGATCAGCGCCAGCCCGCGGTTGAAGAACAGATACGCCAGCGTCGAGGGGAAGATCACGGCATAGCCCAGCGTCGCCATCGAGATCATGTCGAACTTCAGCGTCGCGCCGGTCGAAAATTCCCAGATCGAGAACGGCAGCAGCATCACGGCGCCGCAGCAGGTGGTGAATGAAATCAGGGACAGCGCATGCGTTACCGGCCGGCGTGGAATCAGCGCCGAATAGAGGCCGAACGACACCAGCGAGCTCGCAAACATCAGGTCGCCTCGGTTGAAGCTGATGCCGGCAAGCGCGCCGAAATCGCCGCGCAGGATGATGGTGAGGACACCCGCAAGCGAGATGGTAATGCCGGCAAGCTGCGCACCCGTCAGGCGGACGCCGAACAGCGCCAGCGACCACAGCGCGACGAACAGTGGTCCCGCCGACTGGATCAGAAGCGCATTCAGCGCCTCGGTATATTGCAGGGCCCAGTAGGAAATCGCATTGTTGTAGGCGAATCCGACCAGCGACAGGAACAGCATCATCGGCATATGCGCGCGCAGCACCGGCCAGTCCTGCTTGAGATGCGGCCAGGCAAAGGGCAGCAGGATCAGGAAGGTGCCGATCCAGCGGACGCAGGAAAGCGTCAGCGGCGGCACGTGGCCGGCGACATGGCGCGCCAGCACGATGTTGCCGGCCCAGAACAGCGAGGTCAGGCTCAGCAGCAGATAAGGCTGGTTGGTCAGCCACCGGACCGGACGGTGGGCGGGCGGCGCTGGTGCGGGCTTGGTCATGTCGCGGGGCCGAATAGGGCCGGATTTTCCGCCACGCGACAAGCCCCGCGCACGCAATGCTACAATGCCTTGCGTGGGTCACCCGCTTTCGCGCGTGACGACAGTCTGGTGCCGAAAACTTGGTTGCTCTAAAACTTCCGCACCAGGTCCGGTGTGATCTCGCTGAGCTTGCGGATGCCCAATAGCGCGAGGTCGCGATCGATCTCGGCTTTCAAGAGCGAGATCGCGCGCTGCACGCCGGCCTCGCCGCCGGCGATCGCGGCATAGAGGAACGGACGGCCGATCCAGACGAAATGCGCGCCGAGCGCCAGCGCCTTGATCACGTCGGTGCCGCGGCGGATGCCGCCGTCGACCATCACCGTCATGCCCTTGGCTTCGGCCGCGATCTCCGGCAGCATGCGCAGGCCCGACATCGTGTAGTCCAGCTGGCGGCCGCCATGATTGGACAGCATCACGCCGTCGACGCCGCTCTCCCGCGCGATTCTCGCGTCCGCCGGCGAGACCAGCCCTTTGACCACGAGCTTGCCCTTCCATCGCTTGCGGATCAGCTCAACGTGCTTCCAGGCGAGCTGGTCGCGGGCGCCGATGTTGCGCATCAGGTTTTTCGCCAGCACCGGCGGGCCGCGCCGCGCGTCCATGTTCTCGAAATGCGGCATGCCATGGTTGATCACGGTGCGCGCCCAGGTGCCGAACAGCCAGTGCGGATGCGTGACCGTGTCCCAGAATACGCGCGGCGTGATCGCGAGCGGCACCTGAAAGCCGTTGCGGATGTTGTTCTCGCGGTTTGGCGGCACCGGCACGTCGGCGGTGACGACGAAGGTGTCGTAACCGGCAGCCGCCACGCGATCGACCAACGGCTCGATCCGCTCGGGAAGACCAGCGAGATAGGCCTGGTACCACGCGGCCTGATTGGCGGCGCGCACATCCTCCAGCGTGATCAGCGAGGAGGCACTCAAGATCATCGGCACGTTCTCAGCCTTAGCGGCTTGTGTCAGCACGATGTCACCGCGATAGGCGGCGAGCGCGGACGAGCCCATCGGCGGAATGCCGAACGGCGCGGCATAGGTCTTGCCGAACAAGGTCGTGGTCTGGTCGCGGCTGGAGACGTCGTTGAGCACGCGCGGCACGAAGCCGTATTCGTCGAACGCCTTGCGGTTGTCGCGCATCGCAGCGTCAGTCTCGGCGCCGCCGGAGATATAGCCGTAGAGAAATTTCGGAAGCCGGCGCCGCGCCACGGATTCGAAATCATCGAGCGCGAGATACTTCTGCAACGCTTGCGGCACCGTACTCTCGGTGCGGGTCACGGTCGGCGGCGGCGCGGTCAGGGCCGCAGATTTGTCGAGCACGTCGGGCGTTCCATTGTTGTTGTGATGCGGGAGAGCTCAGCGGCGGCGGGGCGGTGGTGCGGCAGGTTTCGGGTCCGACTTGTTGATAGCGGCGCTGACCTCGCCGAGCATCTTTCGCGCGTCAGCTAAGACCTGTCCGGATTTCTTGTCAAAACTTTCGATCAATTCGCGCATCGAGATCACGGTCGGCAGCAATTCGCCGCCATACTTGTCGCTGGCGAGGCGGCCGAGGAAATCCTTGGTCTTGTCCATCGCGCCGTCGACGGCGCTGACGCCCGATTCGGCTGTCGCGATGATGGACGTGATCTTGTCGCCATTGCCCGACAGCGACGCGGTGAACGTCTCGAAATTCCGTAAAGTATCCTTGATCGCCACTTCGTTGTCGGCAATCACACGATCGACATTGCGCAGCGCCACGCGGATTTTTTCCTGGGTGTTGAGCGTGCCTTCGCGATCGGCGGTGAGCTCGGGAATGCCGTCAGGTCCCTTTTGCGGCGGCGGCGCCTCGTCCGAGCCGCCGGTGAAGGAGATCGCCGCGATCCCCGTCAGGCCCTGGAATTCGAGACCGACCTGGGTGTCGCTCCTCACCGGCGTGTCACCGTCGATCATGGCAAGCGCCACCACGCGGCGCGGATGGTCGAGCTTCAGCGACACCACCTCGCCGACCCGGATGCCGGCGAAGTTCACGCTGCCGCCATTGCGCAGGCCGGACGCCGAGCCTTCGAAGATCACGCGGAACGGCACCCTTTGCTTGATCCCGGCGAGCTTCTGATAGCTAAGCCACGCCGTGAGCGACCCGGCGATCAGGGCCAAGGTCAGCGTGCCGATCATCAGATTAGTGGCGCGAACTTTCATCGAAAATCCAGACGAAACAGGTCTGAGTGATAACGGATTTATGACGGCAAGTCACCGCGCCCAGCACGCGAAACTGAGGGATATGGTCGGTTGTCCAGATCGCGGGTCGCGATTCTGCCGTTCCCTGGCGAGCAGCCATCGCCGCGGTCTGCCGGCATCTCCAGCCACTAGCCGACATCCGTTGCTTCACAAGGCCACTGCTGCTTCACGGCACCAGAGCGAAAAACATGAAGGCTGCAAAGGTTACCAGATGGACAACGCCTTGTAGAACAGTAGTCCGGCCCGTGCCTAATGTAATCACGCTGAGAAGCAGCGTCGCGGCCAGCAAGCCCTGATCTTTCGTATCGAGGCCGAGTTGCAAACGTTGCCCGAGAACAACTGAAACCGCCGCAACTGCCGGGATTGTCAGACCGATCGTGGCCAGTGCCGATCCCAAAGCCAGGTTCAAGCTGGTTTGCAGCCGATTCATCTGGGCAGCCCTTGAAGCCGCCAAAGCTTCAGGGAGCAGCACCAACGCGGCAATGATGATGCCCACCACTGCTTTCGGCACGTCAAGGCGGGCGACAGCGAATTCAACCGTCGGCGTCAACAACTTGGCGAGGCCGACGATGCCAACCAGCGAGACAAGGAGAAGGGCTGCGCTGAAGGCAGCGGTTCCGCTGGATGGTGGAAGTTCGTGCATCTCCTCGTTGTCAGCCTGGATTGGAAGAAAGAAGTCGCGATGTCGCACCGTCTGGATGAACAGGAACGCGCCATAGAGTACCAACGACACGAGCGCGGCGAAGACGAGCTGCGGCGTGCTGTAGGCCGATCCAAGCTCGGTGGCTGCGTAGTTGGGAAGGATGAGGGCGAGGAAAGTAAGTGCAGCCAGCACGGCGAGTGCGGCGCTTGCTCCCTGGAGCTGAAATCCCTGCTCGCGATGGTGCGCGCCACCGATGAGCAGGCAGTATCCTACAATTCCGTTGCACACGATCATCACTGCGGCGAAGACGGTATCGCGCGCCAGACCTGCTTTATCGGCTGGAGCTGCGATCATGACTGAAACAATCAGCGCGGTCTCGATGACCGTGACGGCCAATGCCAGGACCAGCGTGCCGAACGGCTCGCCGAGGCGGTGCGCAATGACTTCTGCGTGGTACACTGCTGTGAACACGGCACCGAATAGCGTGATGCTGGCGATTGCAGCGACGAGCCCACCTCCATCGATAACGAATGCCAGCAGCAGAACGACCCACGAGAATAAGGGCCACGCCCATGTCCACCATGTGCTTTTCTTAGCCGTCATGTTTCAACACAGCAACGACAGCGCAACGCGGCCGTCGCCATATCGCATGCGCAACAGCAAGCTCCCCAAGCGGCAACGGTGCCATGAGGACGACGATGCAGGCGGAGCGATCAAAGCTATCGGAAGGCAATTGGCGCACTTCACCATGTCAGTGCCCGCTCAGCACCAGCGTCTGGATTGGCAGCAGCAGCGCCTGGACGCGCAGCAGCACCGCATGCACGACCGCCGTCGCATCCACAGCATGCAGGGCGAGGGCCTTGCCCCAGCTCGTTTCCTTGGCGGCGATCACATCGTGGTTGCTTGTATAGGCATTGACTACACACCTTGAGCCTGGCGTAACTCCTTCGAGACCGCCCTGATAGAGCGGCTGGAGGTACGCTACGATCGTCCCCGGCTGCCGCAGGCTCTGGGGATCGATCAACTGCTCGCCGCTTCGGAACTGGCCGGCGGCGATGAAGTCCTGCACAGAGACAACGACCATCGGGATGATGACCCAAGGTTTTGAGATGCAAGTCGCCTCCGCCACCATCCCCGGCTTGATGACCTGCGCCTCGATTTGTCCGAACCCCGCCTGCAGGGCCTGCTGGCCTGCGCCCTCCGGGATAAGGATGCCGGCGGGCCGCATCGCCTGATTGACGACGTCGCCGACACGCAGCGCGAACTGCTCCACGCGACCATTGATGCCGGCGCGGATATAGGTCTTGTCAAGATCGACCTGAGCCTGCGCCAAAGCAGCCTCAGCGCTAGCCTTTTGGGCGGGCAGCATCGTGGAAATCTGTGACGTCACCGCTTGCTTTGCGGCAAGTGCGGCGTCGATGCCGGCTTGCCTTCCGTTGACGAGGACCTGCAGCTTCTCGATATCACGCTGCGGCACGATACCGGGATTGCGGCGCTGCAATTCCGACTTCGCATCGAGTTCGTCCTTGGCCTGTTGATGGGAAGCTTTTGACTCGCTGATCTGGGCCTCGGCCTTGACGAGATCGGCCTGGGCCGCGTGCAACGCGGCGTCGACCTCGGCGATCTTGCGTTTGGCGGCTTCGACGGCGGCCTCCTGCCGCGAGCTATCCAGCCTGAACAGAGCGTCACCTTCCTTCACAGCCTGACTGAAGCCGACATTGATTTCAGCCACGCGGCCCGAACTCTCCGGCAGGATCGGCACGGTCCGGAAGTACAACGCCGCCGCTGTGGTCGAGGGATGATAATAGAAAATCACGGTGATCAACGCGACGGTGAGCATCAGGCAGCCCGTAATGCCCCACCGCAGCTCGTACCACACCGAAAAGAAAGTGATTTCCTTGCCGAGCCGCTTGCCCTGCCGATAGCGGCGATACAGATAGTCGGGCAGTATCGTTACGAGCGAGCAGAGGATGAGCTCAAGCATGGCCTTGCACCTCCTCGTTCTGGGCGGACGAGCTTTTCGCGCGGTCAGTTGCTGGAGCCGCTGGCGCGACCGTGACATGGCTCTCGGGTACGGCGCCGGCAATCTTCTCGACCGATCCGGCAATGCCGCGCAGCGGCGTGCCGAAATCCGGCAGGTCGATCAAGGCCAGCAGCAGCCCGGCGATCCAGAAGATATGCATGTGGGTAAAGAGCGATATCAGGCCGAGGACGGCCACGATCTCGAACTGAAGCTTCTGGGACTTGTGCGCCATGCGCTCCGGCAGACTGTGCAGCTTCCAATACAGTATGCCCACTGAAAATATCGCTGCCACCAGAAGAAGGCCTGTGAACACCGTCAGGCCGTCCAATGCATTCGGCCCGGTGATAAAGAATGGCAGATGATGAGGTGCTGTCGGATGAAGCTGTTCGCTCATGGCCGGTACTCCCCTCCCGGAAATCAGCGCAACCCCAAGTGTTGCTTGATAGTGAAGAACCTGCAAGGGCGTTTTGGAACCCAGCCCTTAACAATTCTGCCTGCCACGAAACCCACAGCTAAATTCATGACACGGCCATCACCCTTCGCATTGGCTCGGGACCCGCCGCATTGCATGCGGCGATCATCGCGGTCGCAACGCCGTCGCCCGGAAGCCGCTTGAGGATTTCTTCATAGCTGTAGCGCGCGTCAGAAGCCCTAAACGGCTGCCCTGGGACGCTGAGTCGATGATCCTGAGTTGTACCGGCGCATCATTGGCGGCCAGCCGGGTTGCGATGAGTGACATTAACCGCGTGACGTCGCCGCCAATTGAGCCGGTAGCCACGGTTAGCACGGTCGGTTGAGTGACATGGCGATAGGCGAGAAGGCCGGCTGCGCATGCCAGAACGACAAGGCCGAATACGACAGCTACGCGCAACCATCGTGGCAAGCGTCCCGTTGCGAGGGCCGCAAGCATCGCGTCGCCGCTGACTGCAGTCCTCGAGGCCGCGCGCAGCTTTGTCACTCCGATCACCTGCCTTACGGAAGCCTCAGCCAAAGAATTCGACCGCGCCCGTTTCGAGATTGTACATCGCGCCAGCAATCTTGATGCTGCCCTTGGATTCCAATTCGGCCAAGACGGGGCTATCTTTCCGAATGTTCGCGACCGTCAGCTCGACGTTCTTGCGCGCTACCGCATCGACGAATGCATAGTTCTTCGCCGATCGGTCGCCGGTATAGGTCGTCGCGTCGACGGCCGGCTTGATCCTCGCGAGCAATCCCGTCAAATTGCCGAGTTCAGCATTGTCGATTGCACCCTTGATCGCCCCGCAGGCGGTATGGCCCATCACGAGCACGACCTTGGCTCCCGCAAGCTTGCAGGCGAACTCCAGGCTGCCGAGAATATCTGGATTTTCGATATTGCCCGCCACCCGGCTGTTGAAGATGTCACCGATGCCAAGATCCATAATAACTTCGGCCGGCGCGCGCGAATCGATGCAACTGAGCAACGCTGCCGCCGGATACTGCCCTGCTGCGCTTGCCCGTTGTTCTCGCAGATAGTTGCGATCTTTCCTTTCGCCTTTTCGAAAGCGCTCGTTTCCCTTTTTCATCGCCTGGATGATCTGCTCCGGCGTGAACCTGTCGCGTTGCTCCCGGGTGAGAGCGTCTGCGCGCGCATCGTCCGAAAAAAGGAGACCGCCACTGCCCATTGCGAACATCGTCGCTGAAGCTGTTATCCCGAAAAATTTCCGGCGGCCGAAACAACTGCAAGCCTCAGAGTGTCGGGTGTTTTGACGCATTGGAACCTCCAGTCCACACAGGTCTCACTGCACAAACTGCTCGTCCTAAATCCGTAATCTAGAATGTTAACGGTGACTCAGGGGCGATGTACGCAATACCCCATTCTTCCGCTGACTGAAGCTTGGCATTGCTCTTGGGTGTAGTAGCTGCAGTGCAATTTTCCCTCGATTTTGGAGCACCAATGAGCTTTTCGGCTTTTGGCTTCTCCAGGTGTAGCAAGGGTCAGCGTGACTGCCGCAAGTACGATCGAAGCAATTCCCAAAATCGACCTCTGCATGGGAAACTCCTAATATGGCTCGCGTGATTACCGGGGTCATCTTTCGTGTTGTTGCAACGCGGCAATAAATTACTCAGATGAATCACGGCACCGAGGCTCATGCGATGCCCCAAATTCCTTTCACCAGAAAAGTCATCTCATCGGGCCGCTTAATAGGATCGCGCTTGTGCCGCAATTCGTCAACGACAACTTGCAACCAATGATGGAGGAATAATGTCGGTCAAATCATGCATAATCTTGCTCACAACATTCCTTGCGATGGCGTTGCCGTCTGAGGGCTACGCGCTCTGCTACTGCAACTGCACAACAGCGAGCGGCAACACTTGCACTGTAAGCGTGCCAGACTTTGCTTGTAACAGCATCGGGAATTCGCGTTGCACGAAACCGGCGGAGCCATGCCGGTATGATTGCAATCGCAAGTTTCCCCGCCCTTCTTCCTGCTCCCCGCTGAGGCGCTGTAGCGTTCGCACACACAACTAACGCGGCTGGATCAATAGTCCTGCCGCTTCAGCTCGTGCGCCGTATCAATTAGTTTGAGGCTTCCGCGAAGCCACGAACACTCCCGTCAGCACCAGCGCGAAGCCGACGAAGTGGAACACCTGCGGGTGTTCGCCAAGAAAGGCGATCGACATGATGGTTCCGAACACGGGCACCACGTGAAAGAACGGCGCGGCGCGGTTGGCACCGATCAGTTGCACGCCGCGATTGAAGCAGAGATAGGCGATCGTCGAGGGAAACAGGGCGACATAGGCGAGCGTCAGGAGGTTCGCGGTGTCGATCTGCATCAGCGGCCGCGTGAACAATTCCCAGATGAACAGCGGGATCAGGCAGGCCGCACCGACGCCGAAGGTAAAGGCGACGAACGACAGCGCATGGATCGCCGGCCGCTTCAGCGACAGAACCGAATAGAGCCCGAAGATCGCCAGCGCCACGATGAAGATCAGGTCGCCGCGGTTGAACTCGATATTGGACAGCTTGGTGAGGTCGCCATGCATCAGGATGACCAGCACGCCGGCCGTCGACAGCAGAACGCCCGCCGCCTGCGCCAGCGTCAGCCGCACCCCGAGCAGCAGCAGCGACCAGATCGCGACAACCAGCGGGCCTGCCGACTGCAGCAGCAGCGTGTTCAGCGCCTGGGTATGTTCGAGCGCCCAGTATTGCAGGGTGTTGAAGGCGCCGATGCCGGTGATCGAGAGCACGATCATGAGGCCGAGGCGCTTTCGGATCGCGTCCCAGTCGCGCTTAAGGTACTTCCAGGCAAACGGCAGGATGATCAGGAACGCGAACGACCAGCGCAGGAACGACAGCGTCACCGGCGCAATGTGGCCGGCGGCGAGCCTTCCTACGATGGCGTTGCCGGCCCAGCACAGCGCGGTGATGCTGAGCAGGAGATAGGGCTGGTTGGTGAGCCAGTTCCCCGATGGGGCGGGTGCGGTGGATTCGGAAGCCGGCATTCGAGGGACAGGGCCTGTTTCATGGCGCCGCGGCCCGCCCGGCTGGCATCGCCGGGCCGGAATGTGCCCGGCTTCCGTCACAGACACGGATTTGCGGCGCTCATCAATGGTGCAGGATGCATCGCGACCATGCAGCGCGCCTTGCCTGTTGCGTGCCTGCCGATTGGAGTTGCCAGCCGCGAGGCAAATATGCAATCAAAGGACGAGTGATTCACGCAACCCAACCTTCGTTTGTTTTCCGAGGTGGCGTGCGATTGTGCTGGGTTATTTTTACTAGCGAAGCGTCCTTTCGATTGTTGGGACCACGGGCTGAAAGGCAGTTGCGTTCATCGCAGCTTGCTCCGAGCGTGAGGTCGAATTTCTAGAGATGATGGGTCATTCCTTGAGCAAGCCGACATCGGCCGAAGAAGCCGAAACACGTCAGCAATTCGCCGTTCGCGCCAATTCCATTCTGGCGTTCATCGAATGCGATGAGGAGCAGCGCCCGAAACTGCGCGAGGCTATCATCGAGGCAATGCTATGGGCGCAGATGCGGCCCAAACTCGCCAGGTAGCGCGCGGTCCGAGCGAAGGCCGCTCATGCCACAAGCGGCCGCGCGATCGCGCCCGCGGCCTTCACGGCGTCATTGGGGTCGAGTTCGACCTGCAGGCCGCGCTGGCCGCCATTGAGGAACACGCTTGCATGGCCGAGCGCGGATTCCTCGATCGCGACCGGCACGGGCTTTTTCTGCCCGAACGGCGAGATGCCGCCGACATGATAGCCGGTCAGCCGTTCGGCATCCGCCGGCCGCATCATCCTGGCCGCCTTGGCGCCGAAGGCGCTTGCGAGCTTCTTCATGCTGACTTCGCAATCCGACGGCACCACGACGCAAACCGGCTTGCCGTTGGCCTCGGCCATCAGCGTCTTAAGCACGCGCGCCGGCTCTACGCCGAGCGCCTCCGCCGCCTGCAGCCCGATGCTCGCCGCACCCGGATCGTAGTCGTAGGCGTGCAGAGTGAATTTCACGCCAAGCTTGTCCAGCGCTTGCGTCGCACGGGTGGTTTTCGACATCGCCTTTCCGTCATGGCCAAATGTTAATGCAATCGTGCGACCGCCGGCCTCAGATGGTCACAGATTTTATGGGCATATCAATGGGTTGGAGCGGTTCTAACGCCCCCTTAAAGCCGCCTTCTTGCTTGCCTAGATCACCTGCTTCCTTTATCCGGTGGGGCGCCCTGCACGCGAGCGGCCCCGGCCGTGATTTTGGCTGGGCGAGCTAGAGCATGGTCCGGAAACGTAGATATCGGTTCTCCGGTGAAGTCATGCTGGAACCAAGAGATTTGCAGGGAACACCTTAAAAATGGCCAATGTTGTCGTCGTCGGTGCCCAATGGGGCGACGAAGGGAAGGGCAAGATCGTCGACTGGTTGTCGGAGCAGGCCGATATCGTCGTGCGCTTCCAGGGCGGCCACAATGCCGGCCATACGCTGGTCATCAACGGCGAGACCTACAAGCTGGCGCTTTTGCCGTCAGGCGTGCTGCGGCCGTCGAAGCTTGCCGTGATCGGCAATGGCGTGGTGTTCGATCCGCAAGCCTTCCTCGACGAGGTGGTGCGGTTGAAGGGCCAGGGCGTCACCGTCGGCCCGGAAAACCTGCGCATTGCCGAAAATGTCACGCTGATTCTGCCCTTGCATCGCGACCTCGATGCACTGCGCGAATCCAGTAACGCCGTCACCGCGATCGGCACCACCCGGCGCGGCATTGGCCCGGCCTACGAGGATAAGGTCGGCCGCCGTGCGATTCGCCTGATGGATCTCGCCGATCTCGACACTCTGCCGCACAAGATCGACCGCCTGCTGGCGCACCACAATGCCCTGCGGCGCGGCCTCAATCTTGAGGAGATCGACGGCAAAGGCATTCTCAAAGAGCTCACCGCGCTGGCGCCGAAGCTCCTGCCCTATGCCGAAACGGTATGGCGGCTGCTCGACCTCAAGCGCCGCGAAGGCAAGCGCATCCTGTTCGAGGGTGCGCAGGGTGCGCTGCTGGATGTCGATCACGGCACCTATCCCTACGTCACCTCGTCCAACACGGTGGCCGCACAGGCCGCGACCGGCACCGGCATGGGCGCGAGCGCGGTCGGCTATGTGCTCGGCATCTGCAAGGCCTATACGACGCGGGTTGGCCAGGGCCCGTTCCCGACCGAGCAGGACAACGAGATCGGCCGCAAAATCGGCGAGCGTGGCCGCGAGTTCGGCACCAACACCGGCCGCCCGCGCCGGTGCGGCTGGTTCGATGCCGCCCTGGTGCGGCAGACGGTCCGTACCTGCGGCATCACCGGGCTGGCGCTGACCAAGCTCGACATCCTCGACGGCTTCGACACCATCGAGGTCTGCACCGGCTACATGCTGGACGGCAAGGAAATCGACCATCTGCCGGCGGGCGAGGGTGCCCAGGCACGGGTGGTGCCGATCTACGAGACCATCGAGGGCTGGAAGGAGCCGACCGCCAATGCCCGCTCCTGGGCGGACTTGCCGGCCCAGGCGATTAAATATGTCCGCCGGGTCGAGGAACTCGTGGGTTGTCCCATTGCATTGCTTTCCACCAGCCCCGAACGCGAGGATACTATTCTGGTACAGAACCCGTTCGAGGCTTAACGGGATGTTACCGCCAAGACTCCTAAATAGAGCTGCAGTATTGAAGAGAAATGGCTGATTATTACCCGCTGATCGCACGTGCTATCGCCGGCCTGGATCCCAATGCTCCAGGCGAGAGCCGCCGTGCGCTTTATGAGCGGGCCCGCACCGCGCTGATCGCGCAGTTGCGCAGCGTTCAGCCGCCGCTTTCCGAGTCGGAAATCACCCGCGAGCGGCTGTCGCTGGAAGAGGCTGTGCGCAAGGTCGAATCCGAAGCCGCCCAGCGCGCCCGCGAGGCCTCGCGGCCGGGCGGCCCTGCGCGCACTTCCGGCGAACCCTTCCGTCGTGCCAATGCCCGCCCGCCGGAAGCAGCGCCTTCTTCTGGCGCGCCGCCGCGGCCGCGTCCCGCTTCGCAGCCCCCCTCGCGCGAAGGCCGTCCGCCGCTTGGCGAGGAGCCGCGCCCGCAGCGCAACCTGCGCGCCGATGCGCCGCCGCCCGGCGCGCCGCGGCCGCAGCCGCCACAGATTCCGACGCAGGATGCGGGCCTGCCGCCACCGCCGCCCCGCGAGCGCGGCGCTGGCCCCCGCCGCGGCCCTGAGAACGGCGGCCCGCCGCCGACGCCCCCGCAGCCGCCGGGCATGCGCGGCTTCCGCGACATCGCAGCCGACGCCGACGATCTCGGCCGCGCCGCCGCCCAGGCCAACCGCAACGCGCGAAAGACCTATGCCAACGTGCCGTCGCCCTCGCCGGAATTCGACCGGCTTGAGCCCAGCATGGAAAATCGTGGCGGCGATCCCGAGGTGCCTTATTCGTATGACGAGTCGCTGGCGGAGGCCGACCGCTACCCGCCGCCGCCATTGCGCGACCGTCCGCGGCTCTCGCAGGATCGCGAGCCCCCGAAGAAGCGCGCCGGCGCTGCGTTTCCGTTCAAGAGCGCGATTGCCGTCGGCATCGTGCTCATTTTGGTCGGCGCCGGCATCCTGTGGGGCAAGTCGCTTGTGACGGCCTTCAGCGGCCTGTTCAAATCCTCGCCCGTGGTGGAAGCGCCGAAGGACCAGGCCGCGCCGCAGTCGCGCCCGAAGATCCCCGATCGCGTCGGCCAGCCCTCGTCGAGCGACAACGTAGCGGCAGTGGCGCAGCGCGTCGTGCTGTATGACGAGGACCCGTCCGACCCCAAGGGCAAGCAATATGTCGGCTCGGTGATCTGGCGCACCGAACCGATCAAGGCGAGCGGCAACCAGAAACCGGATATCGCCGTGCGTGCCGACATCGAGATTCCCGACCGCAAGTTCAAGATGACGATGTCGTTCCGCCGCAATACCGACTCCTCGCTGCCGGCGAGCCACACCGCGGAATTGACTTTCATCCTGCCGCAGGATTTCTCCGGCGGCGGCGTCGGCAATGTGCCGGGCATCCTGATGAAGTCCAACGAGCAGGCCCGCGGCACCCCGCTGGCCGGCCTCGCCGTGAAGGTCACCGACGGCTTCTTCCTGGTCGGCCTCTCCAACGTTGATTCCGACCGCTCGCGCAATCTGCAGCTCCTGAAGGAGCGCTCATGGTTCGATGTGCCGCTGGTCTACGTCAACCAGCGCCGCGCCATCATCGCGATCGAAAAGGGCTCTCCCGGCGAACGCGCGTTCAACGACGCATTTGCGGCGTGGGGGGAGTAAGCCTCGCCTCCGGCGTAGCCAAAGCGTTCTAACCAAGAAAACAGCCTCAGCAGCGGAAGCTGCTGAGGCCTTTTGCATTCGTGATCGGGTGAAGCGATCCGTTACTCCGCGGCGGCGGCGGCTCGCCGCCGCGCGGCGCCTTCGCGCTCCATCACGGCACGGCAACCCGGACTGAGCTGCGCGCGGTGCTTGACCATGCAAGCGGTGATTCGCTGCACGTTGGGCACTTCATGGCCGCATAGCCGCATGGCGTCGCCGGTGCACATCTGCTGCGCCTCCGAGAAGGCGAGGCTTGGGCGTGCGGAAAGTGCCGTCGCCGCAAAGGCGATGGCGAAGAGAAGTGCGATCTTGCTTGTATGATGGATGGTCATTGAGCCGTTCCCCAAGGGTTGCGCGCGGTGCTGGCCGCTCTTCACTGGAGGCGCTGCACGCGGTTTGCGCTGCCGCACGCGTCGTCCATCACCGGGAACTCGCCCGGTGTGGTTGCTCGATTTCTGCCGATGTCCGAATCGAAAAGTGCTGCGCCACCCCGCCGCGAATTATGCGCGAATGCTGTGAAGCTGCAATGTTTGCATCAACACTTCTCTCGACTGTTGCGAGTGCGCCACGTCAACCGAAGCGCGGGCGCGAAGACAATTCGACTCTGGCAGTGCGCTTCTTTGTCATGTCGATGGGCTTTGAGAGATGGACGGATGTGGCGCTCTGCCCCCGAGTGAGCTCGCACAAGGCCGCCGGGCTACCGGCCGCAGCCGAGGTCGCCGTCCAATTCTTAAAACTCCGTATAAATGCGGAAAATCCACGCTCCGGAACAACCACCCGTTAGGGAAGACGGAGTACGATTGGCCGTTATAGCTCGCGCGCGTCTTATTGCTTTCGTTGGAGTGAAAGGGCTGCCGAAGCCGGCCTTTCGAGTGGCGCTCACATGCTTGTTCCTACCGCTGCCGATGGATCCACGAAAATGCCGGCCATCCGCGCGATGGAATGGCCGCTGCCGATGGCGTTGCGGCGCGCCGGAACGATCCTGACGGAGGCGCTATAGCTATGTCTGCCGCATCGTCCAGCCTGCGCGCGGAGTTGAACGGCGCCGAAAAGGGCGGACCTGAGCACGACGCCCAGATCTTCGGGGAGGTGACGGACCTGTTCCTCGACAACGTCGATCGGCTCAGCGAATCCCAGATCGCTGCCGTCGATGGCGTCCTCGCCCCGCTGGTCGAGCGGGTGGCCGCGGCGACCCTGGTCCCGCTCAGCGAAGCGGTGTCCACGATCGTGGCGGCGCCGCGCCGGACCGTCCGCAACCTTGCCTTTCACGATGACGTTCTGGTCGCCGGACCGGTCTTGAGACACTCTGTCTGTCTGTCGGAAGAGGACCTGCTTGAAATCGCCCGGAGCCGCAGCCAGCAGCATCTGCTGGCGATCTCCGACCGAAAGGCGCTCAACGAAGCGCTGACGGACGCCTTGATGCGGTTTGGCGACGTCAATGTGTCCAACGCGCTGGCCCGGAACACGGGCGCGCGCTTCTCCGAATGCGGTTACGCAACGCTGGTCGGCAGGGCGGAGCGCGACGAAGACCTCGCCGAAAAGCTCGGCCTTCGCCTGGACATTCCCGGCAATCTGCTGCGCGAGCTGATCGTCAAGGTCGCCGACGTGGTTCGCGCGCGGTTCCTGACGGCGTCGCGACCCGTCGCCCGGAAGAAGACCCAGGGTTCTGCGGCTGTTGCCGCGCAGAACAGCGTGCCCCGGAAGGCGATTGACTACACCAAAGCGCAGAGCGAGGTTGTGGCGCTCAATCGGACCGGCAAGCTCAACGACATGACCGTGAACCGGTTTGCGGTGAGGGGTGAATACGACCTCGTGGTCGCCGCCCTTGCCCTGAAGGCGGACGTCAAGGTCGAGGCGATCGAGCCCTTCCTCGAACCCGAGCGGGTGTATGGCCTGATCGTCGCCTGCAAGGCGGCGCGGCTGAGCTGGTCGACGACGACGATGATCGTCCGCAACCGCCCCGATTGTCCGCCATCAACGGATCGCGAGCTCGAACAGTGCGTGGCGATCTATGAATCGTTACTGCTGTCAGTGGCGCAATGGACCATTCGTTTTGGGTCGGACCGGATTCTCGGAAAGAAGAACGAGCCGGTGACGGCTGTAGCGGCTGCCGGTCGAAAGTGACCGCATCGTCATAGCCGGGCATAGCCGTCTGGAGGACGGCGTCGTTTCTGCTCGCCTATGCCCGGCCACCCACGTCATGCCGGGATAGCTTCACTGGTGCGGTCGCGAGCCAGTGCGGTGTAATGGTGGAGATACTCCTGTGCCATCCGCCTTGCGGTAAACCTTTTCTCGAATTGCTTGCGCACCTGGCTCCGATCGAGTTCGGGGAGTCTTCCGATCGCCTCGATCGCCTCCCTTTCGCCGGTGACGACGAAGCCGGTAATGCCGTCGTCGATGACCTCAGGCACCGAACCTGATTTGAAGGCAATGACGGGCGTGCCGCACGCCAAGGCCTCGATCATGACGAGCCCGAACGGCTCTGGCCAATCGATCGGAAACAATAGTGCCGCGGCGCCCGCCAGAAACTGCCGCTTCGTTTCATCATTGACCTCGCCGGTGAGCTGGACCTGCTCGCCATCGATCTGCGGCTCGAGTTGGTCCTTGAAGTAGTTTCTATCCCCGCGCGGCACCTTTGCGGCAATACGAAGCGGCATTTTGGCGGCGCGCGCGATCCGGATGGCGGCTTCCGGTCCCTTCTCCGCCGTCAGCCGGCCCAGGAAGGCAAGGTAGGAGCCGGCCTCGAACGAAGGTCGAAACAGGTCGGCCGGCAAGCCGTGATAAATGGTGCCGATCCAGTTGGCCTCGCTTAGGGGAATGCGCTGATTGTCCGATATCGAAACGAACGGCGCGTTGGGAAAGCTGCGGACCACGTCCGGAAAGCCAGGCAAGTCCATGCGCCCGTGGCAGGTGGTCAGAAACGGAACGCCGAGCCGGCTCAGGAGTGGCAGGTGCAGCCAATCGATATGCGCGTGAATGACATCGAATTCGCTCGCGTGCCGCGCCACCGCCTCCAAAAGCGCCGCCTGCGCCACCATCGGGTCCGTTCGCGGGCGGCCAAGGCGAAGCGCCCGAGGCCAGACGGCATGGAGCTTGGCGCTCGTCCTTGAATCTCCGCTGGCAAACAGCGTCACCTCATGTCCCAGGCTCACCAGCTCATCGATCAGCCACGCCACCACCCGCTCCGTGCCGCCGTAAAGCCTGGGAGGAACGCTTTCGGCCAGAGGCGCTATCTGGGCAATCCGCATGGGCTTTCTACCATCGAGATCGAACCCAACCGTCAAACCACCGGCCGTTCGTATTTGGACAGCAGGTCGAGCCAATCCTCTAATAGTCGGCTCATCAAAAAGTTCTGCCGCACGCTTTCTTTCGCCCGCGCGCCGAGCTCCTTCCGCAGGTTCGGATTCTTCAAGAGCTCGACGATTCTCGCTGCCGCCTGATCGGGCGTGTTCACCAGAAATCCGTTCCATCCGTCCTTGATCTGGTGCCGGATGCCTCCGACATTGCCGCCGATGACGGCAGCGCCCTTCCACATCGCCTCGGTGACCGTGAGGCCGAATCCTTCGCGGGTCGACTTCTGCAGGACCACGGCGGCCGAGCGCTGCAGTGCGTTCACCAGGGTCGGATCGTCGACGCTGAGAACAATGATGCCTTCATCGGCGGCGCTCTCGATTTGCTCGAGAATTTTTCCGCCCTCGGGATCGTCGGAGGCATTGTTGCCGACCAGCACGAGCGTGCAGTCGACCTGCTCTCTCGCCTTGCGGAAAGCCTCAATCACGCCCATCGGGTCTTTCCACCGGTCGAACCTGGAAATCTGCGTCACCAATGGACGATCGGTCGGAATCTTGTAGTTACCAAGGAATTCTCGTCGCTCCCGGTCGGACATCTCCCGGTTCTTGGCCGAGAACGGATCAATCGCCGGCGTGATGAAATGCTGGCCGACCCGAAGATGCTGGCCGTATTCCGGTAGCGAGAAGACCGCTGCGTTATACTGCTCGACGAATTGGCGCAGATAATTCCATACGGCCGCGTGCGGCGACGACAGATCGACGTGACATTGCCAGAGCCACGGCATTTCCCGATCGGAAAAATGCCTGATGAGCGGCAGAGGCTGAGGATCATGCACGATGACTGCGTCGCAGTCGTCGAGATGAAGCCGCGTGGCATTTTCGAACACGACCTGTTCGTAGATCGTCTTTTCAGCCTCGGAAAATTCCGAGCTGGTGCCCTGCAGCGTATTGTGCAGCTTCTTGGTGCAACCGAAGAAGCCCGGCGTTCCCTGAATCAAGTGCCAGTCGGTTTCGATGCCGGTCGCATTCATCATGAGCGTGAGCGGCGTGAGCAGTTCGGTAACGCCTCCGCCATAGAACGTCGAACTGATATGGGCGACGCGCATCGTGCGCACCCGATCTGCCTTTGCCGCTATGCGCTCGGCCGCCGCAGCGCCGATCAGCGCCTCGTATTGTTCGAGCGTGTGAAGCCCGAGGGTGGACCGTTGAACGGCGGAAGTCTGCATGGACATCGAAGTGTCGCCTTTACGGTTCTCGCATCGCGGCAATGCCGCCTCGTTCTTTCCAAATCTCGGCACGCTCGCATTGCAGTTCGCAGGTTTCAGCGCATCTGCGAAATCGCTTTGCCGGCCGGACAACTTTCCAACCGGCCGATCGTTGCCAATGATGGCTTCCCCCTTCGCAGGGGCGTGCCACTTTTTCCCACCAGCAATAAGTCGGGAACTGCCCGGAAGTTGCTTTAGCTTGGCACAGGATAGGGTCGGAGCAGCATTGCTGAACGTTTGTTCATTCGCGCTTTGGCGCAACCTGATTCAGATGTTCGTGCTGGCGGCTGCTGGTGCTGGCGGCGCGCTCGGGAGCGTAAGGCCGGACAAATTTACTTGGCCCCTGGGCTGCTGTATTGCAGTAGGTGGCGCCAGGAGACAGTTCCATGAAGCGTTATCTGATCTTTGGAGCGATCGGCCCGTTCGTCGGCGGTTTCCTGATGCTGTTGGCGACCACGGTGGCCTCGGGATATTGGACCGACACCAGTTGGACGGAGATCGGGAAATTCCTCGGCGCGTTCGTCAAGACGCTGCAATATAGCTATTTGTTCGGCATCGTGCCGGCGTTGATGGTCGGCGCGATCGACGACATTCTCTATCACGTCAAGCGCATCGCGCCGGCGGTGCGGATCCTGATCGTGGCCGCGATCGGCTTTGCGGCTGCCTCATTGCTCTATGGCTCGCGCGGGCCGGACACCGGTGCGCTGCAGTTTGTGCTCTACGGTCTCGTCGGCATGGTGCCTGCGATGTTGTCGTCGTGGGTGGTGCACCGATACGCGGACGAACCGCAGGCAGCGCATTCGACGTGAGACTTTCGCGCGATCTGTTGGCGGCGATAACAGCGTTGCCTTAAACCTTCCGGATCCGATCCACGAAAGCAGCGACGGCGTGACGCAACTTGCGCCTCGCTTTTGCGTTACCATCTGATGACCATGCCAGACGACGATATCTACACACCGCCCCGCTCACGCTCCGGGCAATCTTTCCGGACGCGTGCGCCCGGGCGCGGCCCGGTCATCGACCAGGAGGGGCGCGAGCTTCCCGAGCCAGATCTGCATACAAGATTCGAGGGAACGCGATTCGATTTCGGTCATGCCGCCGCCAATCCGTTCGGCGAATTGACGCGCGAGCAGCGGCTGGCGCGGCTCGATGCCATCGCAAAATTGCTGGATGTCGCCTTCATCGTGCCCGGGACCAATTTCCGCTACGGCATCGACGGGCTGATCGGCTTGATCCCGGTGGTCGGCGACATCATCACGACGGCGATTTCGCTGTGGCTGGTGCGCGAGGCGCGCGCGCTGGGCGCGCCCTGGTACATCACGGCGCGAATGCTCGCCAATGTCGCACTCGACGGCGCGGTCGGGCTGGTGCCGGTGGCGGGCGATGCCTTCGACGTCATGTTCCGCGCCAACGTCCGCAACGTGCGCATGCTCAAGCGCTGGCTCGACCGGCAACCGCGCGCGTGAGCCCGACCCGCAGGGCCGCGTTACTCTAGTGCAAAGTGGCGACCGGTTTTCGGATCAGGTCACGTAGAAGGATCAAGAAAAAAAGCCCCCGGATGAAGTCCGGAGGCGCGCTGTTTGAAGATATGGAGACTTCAGGCCGCGTCGGCCTTGTCGTCGGTCCTAGCGGCCGGACGCGGGCGGCGCGGCAGCGGGAAGGCGTCGCTTTCATAGAGCGAGCGGATGCCGCTCTGGTCGAAGCGGGCTTCCTCGACCTGGAGATAGGCGCCGTTCAGCGAGTCCGCCGGCAGCTCCTCGATCGCGAAGCGAACCGCTTCCGCCGCGGTGCCAAAACGCCGATAGGCAAAGCCCGCCCGCTTTTTCTTGCGGATCGCGGCGGGAAACAGTTCGGCGGCGGTGTTGTAGCTGAATGGACGCATGGTCGGTGACCTCAATCTTTTTCGGCTCTTTTCGTGTGAGCAATGGGGATTGGATGACGGTGGGCCACAGGGGCGGCGCGCCGTGCACGTCATTTCAAGGCCTAATATAAGCCTCTCTGACAGAAATGCGAACCCCTGAAGCCCGTCATCGGGGGTGATGATGAATCCACGCATGGCTGCGGGGAACCAAAATTTAATCAAGTCTTTTCAATAGCTTAAGGCGCATCAAATCTTGCCGAGCAGCAGCAGGATCAGGAGCACGATCAAAATCACCCCAACCAGCCCCATGCCGGAATGGCCATAACCGTAGCCATAGCCCCGGATGCGGCCGGAGAAGCCGCCCAGCAGGACGATGATCAGGATGATGACGAGTATCGTCCCCAAGGACATGGCGCGCTCCCCAAAAGGCCCGCGGGCGGCGAGAAAGCCGGATCAAAGCACATTCCGGGAAGCGAGTCCTTGGTCGATCCGCCGACAAGGTCAGTTGGAGATTGTCATTCCGGGATGGTCCGAAGGACCAGACCCGGAATCTCGGGATTCTCAGGTGCGCAATTGCGCACCAGAGTTCGCTTTGCGTCCCGGAATGACGCCTATGTCGTCACTCCTTCGTCTCGTCGATCGGTAGCACTTTCAGCGGCGTCGCATAGGGCTCGACTCGAAGCGAGTCGCTAGCGATCAGACCGATCTTGTGCAGTGGCGCTTGTTCGAGATCGCCGCTGGACGATTTGCGCACCGCGTATTGCCACGCGCTCATCGAGCCCTTGGCGACCAGCATTTTGGCGATGCCGCCGGCGTTCTGGCCTTCCATCTGGGCGAGATCGGCCTCGCTGACGCCGATTACGATTTCGTCCTTGGTGGTGATGACCTTGAATAGCGAAACCTTGTCGGCGGCGCGGGCAGGCTGGATCACAACGCTCTCCATCATGAAGGTGGCAAGCCCGAGACCGAGCAGCAGGCGTTTGGAAATGGGCATATCGAAATTCATCCTTGTCTGGGCGCCGGGTCGGAAGCATCCCATCAACAAAAAAGCCCCGCGCGACCAGCCCTTGGTCGCACGGGGTTAAAGTCAGGTTCGAAAAAAAGTTGGAACGACGTCTCCCCACCATTGCCGGGCGTGACCCGGCAATGCATCACCTCAAAGAAAGCGATGGATGCGCGGGTCAAGCCCGCGCATCACAAGTGGAGAATGCAGCGCTACTTCGGCTGCAGCTTTAATGCCGCCGAATTGATGCAGTAGCGCAGGCCGGTCGGGCCGGGGCCGTCGTTGAAGACGTGGCCGAGATGCCCGTTGCATTTCGAGCATAGCACTTCGGTGCGGATCATGCCGTGGCTGAAATCGCGCTCTTCGTCGACATGGCTATCCACCGCCGGCGCGGTAAAGCTCGGCCAGCCGCAGCCGGAATCGAACTTGGCATCGGACTCAAACAGTGTCTGGCCACAGCCGGCACAGATGTAGGTGCCCTTGCGGTGCTCGTGCTCATATTCGCCCGTGAACGGCCGCTCGGTCGCCTTCTCGCGCAGCACGGCATATTGCATCGGCGTCAGTTCGCGGCGCCACTCCGCGTCGCTCTTGACGACCTTGCCGGATGTTTTGGTGTCGGACATGGAGTCTCCCTCTACTGCTAGCCTTCTTAATTGGTAGCCTTGGCGTTGCTCACCAGCGTCGGCTTCTCGATGTAATTCTCCGCGAAGATCTTCTTCAGGTTTTCGATCTTCGGAATGTCGTTGAAGACAATATAGGGCTGGTTCGGGTGCAGCGTCAGGTAATCCTGATGATAGTCCTCCGCCGCATAGAATGCCTGCAGCGGGCCAATCTTGGTGACGATCGGCTTCTTGTAGACCTTTGCAGCGTTGAGCTGGGCGACATAGGCTTCTGCCACCTTTTTCTGCTCGTCATTGGTCGTGAAGATCGCCGAGCGATATTGCGTGCCGACATCAGGACCCTGGCGGTTCAATTGCGTCGGGTCGTGCACGACGGAGAAGAAGATCTGCAGGATCTTGCCGTAGCTGATCTTCTTCGGGTCGTACTTGATCTCGACGGACTCGGCGTGTCCCGTCGTGCCGGTGCCGATCATGGTGTAGTTCGCCGTCATCTTGCTGCCGCCGGAATAGCCGGACACCGCGTTGAGCACGCCGGCGGTATGCTGGTAGACACCCTGGACGCCCCAGAAGCAGCCGCCGGCGAGCACGGCGGTCTGGATGCCGTCAGCCGGCTGAACGTCGACGGCGGGCGGCGGAATGATGACGGCTTCCTCGGCGGCCCGCGAGGGGCTGATGGTAACAGCGGCAATGGCCAGCGCGCCGATGGCGGCGGCGCACAGCGACAGGCGGCTGAAATGGCGAGGGGACATGGTTTCCTCTTTCGGCAATGGTTGGGGCAGTCTAGAGCGGGACCTGCGTTTCGCAAATCGGCTCAATTCTCTGATGCCCAAAATACGGCACGGGCTGGCGATTGTTACGGCGCGCGCCACACGAGTTCGTGAATAAAGCTGCGCCCGCACAAGGCCTTAGGGAGGGCGATCGGTCGCGCTTGACCGGCGCGGGCCTGTTTTTCCACAATGAACCCGTGGTCGTGCGCCGCGACCAAATCCATGCACCGGAGCGTTCCGCGGATGTTGCGGGCCGTGTTGTTGGGTCTCGTCATGCTTGCCGCCGCCGGCCGCGCGCATGCCGCCGGCGAAGCCCTTCTTTGCGAACTTGTGACCAGGGGTCGCGGTCACGACGGGCTCGATGTAAAGCTAAGTTTCTGCGCGGCGGCGCCACCACGCGAGCCCGCAAGCGAAGACCCAATTGAAATAGATGAGAGCGATAATCGACCCGGCTAGGGGACCTTGCAAGCGCCAATAATTAAAGAAGTAGTGCGTGCCTTCGGATAGCGTTGCATATGCGGTAGCCGCGAGCACGACGGCTGCGGTAACAAGCAGTCCAATAGCGATATGGAGTGAAGGTTTAGTGCGCAGTGCGTTGAGCCAAGCGGCAAACGAGATAGGAGCTAATGGCAGGCAACTGAACGCGCCCGCGATCCACCCGTGGCCAGCGCCACCGAAGGCGATGAAACCGAACAGTAGCAACGCGCCGAACAGCGAGGCGATGACGTATTTCATGCGCGTCTAAGTTCCGGGGCAAGTCCGCGCGGCCTCGGTTCGCCGTTGTCTCGTGATTGCACGGGGCAACTCGACACTCTCAAGAGCCTTGCCATCTTGCTTTCGGATAGTCGTTTCTCGCCATACAGCCGCATGCGGCCCTTTGGATTGCTTCGCTTCGCGCAATGAGGGCTGCGCTACACCACCACGCTCAGTCTTTTCGCCGCGCGCGTGATGCCCGTATAGAGCCATCTTGCCCGGCTGTCCTGGAACGCAAAACTCTCGTCGAACAGCACTACGTCGTCCCATTGCGAGCCCTGCGACTTGTGCACGGTTAGCACATAGCCGTAGTCGAACTCGTCATAGGGCTTGCGCTGCTCCCACGGGATCGCCTCTATGCCGCCTTCGAAGCAGTCGTGCCGCACGGAGACCTTGGTCACCTTGTGGCCGAATTCCTCGTCGGGCGACAGCCGCATGGTCAGGATCTGCGATTTTGATCGCGGCTGGGTGCGCGATTTCACCCGCCACAGCCCGCCGTTGAACAGGCCCTTCTTGCGGTTGTTGCGCAGGCAGACCAGCTTGTCGCCGGCGACCGGCAAGGGATCCTCGATGTTCTGCTTCTGCCTTATCCGCATGTTGTAGGCGCGACGGGTGTTGTTGCGGCCAACCAGCACCTGATCGGCGCTCATCACGCGGTCCGGATCGAGTTCGTTGCGCCGCACCACCTCGCTTTCGCCGCGGCGGCCGATCTCCAGCTCGCGGCCTTCGCGGATGTCCATCGACATCCGCACGATCGGGTCGTCCTGCGCCTGGCGATGCACTTCCGTCAGCATCGCATCGGGCTCGCAATTGGTGAAGAAGCCGCCGCCCTGGATCGGCGGCAATTGCGCGGGATCACCGAGTACGAGCAGTGGACAATCAAACGACATCAAGTCGCGGCCGAGCTCGGCATCGACCATTGAGCACTCGTCGATCACGATCAGCTTCGCTTTGGAGGCCGGTGCATCGTCCCAGAGTTCAAAGCTCGGCTGCTCGACGCCGGATTCCTTGGCACGATAGATCAGCGAATGGATGGTGGAGGCGTTGTCGCAACCCTTGTTGCGCATCACCAGCGCCGCCTTGCCGGTGAAGGCGGCATATTTCACCTCGCCGTCGACGCCCTCGGCGATATGCCTCGCCAGCGTCGTCTTGCCGGTGCCGGCATAACCAAACAGACGGAATACCGGCGGCGTGCCGTTGCGGCCAGGCCTGGCCTTCAGCCAGTCGGCAACGGCCTTCAGCGCGGAATCCTGATGCGGCGTAAAAGTGGTCATGGGGTCCAGATCGAGAGAGGCGCGGGCGGAAGGCCGCGACTCAGACGGAAGCGTAAAGCTAACCATTCGCGCGTTCCATGCAAGACAACTTCCGTGACGCGGAATTGCCATTTCGCTACCGAGGCTGGACTTGCGATTTGCGAAGAATACACTGACGAAAAACAAGAAGCGGTCCTTGGGAGAGGCGTCATGAAATTCGGTATCTTCTACGAGCTGCAACTACCGCGCCCGTGGCAAGAAGGCGACGAGCTTCGGCTCTACCAGAACGCGCTGACGCAGCTCGAGACCGCCGACCGGCTCGGCTATGATTATGCCTGGGTCGTCGAACATCACTTCCTGGAGGAATATTCGCATTCGCCCGCGCCGGAATCCTTTCTCGCCGCCGCCAGCCAGCGAACCAAGAATATCCGGCTCGGCCACGGCATTTTTCAGCTCACCACCAACCATCCCGCGCGCGTCGCCGAACGTGTCGCGGTGCTCGATCTTCTGAGCAACGGCCGCTGCGAATTCGGCATGGGCGAGAGCGCCTCCATCACCGAACTGACGCCATTTGGCCGCGATATGGAAACCAAGCGCGAGGTGTTCGAGGAAGCTGTGCAGGCGATCTTCCCGATGTTCACCAAGGTCGGCACCGAGCATCACGGCAAACATTTCGACATTCCCTTGCGCAACGTGGTGCCGAAGCCGGTGCAGAAGCCGCACCCGCCGCTGTGGATGGCGTGCTCGCAGCTCCCGACCATCGAGCGCGCCGGCCGGAACGGTTTTGGCGCGCTGGGATTCCAGTTCGTCAGCGCGGACGCCGCGCATGCCTGGGTGCACGCCTATTACAACGCGATCACCAGGCGGCTGAAGAAGCTTGCCGATTACGAGATCAACCCGAACATGGCGCTGGTGTCGTTCTTCATGTGCGCGAAGACCGACGAAGAGGCGCGCCGCCGCGCCGATGGCGCCACCTTCTTCCAGTTCGCGTTACGCTACTATGGCGCCGCGCAGAACCGGCAGCGTCCCGATCCCGGCACCGTCAACATGTGGGATGAGTACAACAAATGGAAGCACGACAACCCGGAGGCACAGGAGGCGGCGCTGCGCGGCGGCCTGATCGGGTCGCCGGAAACCATCCGCAAGAAGCTAAGACGATTCCGGTTGTCCCACATCGACCAGGTGATCCTGCTCAATCAGGCGGGAAAGAATACCCATGAGCACATCTGCGAGTCGCTGGAATTGTTCGCCAAAGAGGTGATGCCCGAATTCCAGAACGACCCCGAACACGACGCCTGGAAGCAGGGCGTGATGAGCGGGGCGATCCAGCTCGAGGAGATCGACACCGAGGCCTTTACGGATCGCTACGGCAAGCTCGCGATCAATGTCGCGCCGGCGCAGAAGGTGGCGGCGGAATAGCGGTTGCGCCTGATCCGGCCGATATGGCAGCTTCGCTTTTGGCGTCGGTCGGTGCGGTGACGGATGAAGCGCATTGCAGTTTGGGCATTTTACGGCGTGGGCGCGATCGCGATCGCCTATCTCGCGCTGTACGCCTATGCGGTTTTTACCGGGCGCGATCTGCAGCCTGGCGATCCCATTCACATCTTTCGCAAGCCCGATGCGCCGAGTTATTCCGCGCTTTCAAGGTCATTGCGAGCGTAGCGAGGCAATCCACCCCTCCGCTTGTGGCGCCATGGATTGCTTCGCTCGGCTCGCAATGACGGCGAGGGTCTTGCTTACCCTG
The DNA here is from genome assembly GCF_013114835.1 of Bradyrhizobium archetypum. GTDB lineage: Bacteria > Pseudomonadota > Alphaproteobacteria > Rhizobiales > Xanthobacteraceae > Bradyrhizobium > Bradyrhizobium archetypum. The sequence goes on from NZ_JAAVLW010000004.1 coordinate 212,514, forward strand.
CCGTCATAAACCGCTGGTGCTCGCCAGAGCCGGCCGGCGTGATCGGTATCCCGCCGTCGGCATATTCGTTGAGCTTGTTGCGCAGCGTGCGGATCGAGATGCCCAGGATGTTGGCGGCGTGCGTCCGGTTACCGAGGCAATGCTTCAGCGTCTCCAGGATCAAGTCGCGCTCCACGTCCGCGACCGTGCGGCCGACGAGGGCGCGGGTCACCTGTTCGGCGGCGAAGGTGGCGTGGGCCACGGCAGGCGCGGTCTTGGCGAGGTCGAGGCGGTCGCCATCGGGGGTCAGAATAGCCTCAGGCCCAATCTCGTCCCCTTGCGCCATCAGCACCGAACGGTGGATGGTGTTTTCCAGCTCGCGAACGTTGCCCTGCCAGCGGTTTGACGTCAGCACCCGCCGCGCATCGGCGGAAATGGCGCGCAGCGGCACGCCGTTGGCGTCGGCGTATTTCTTGGCGAAATGCTGCGCCAGCTCAAGGATGTCGGCCGGACGGTCCCGCAGCGGCGGGATCTTCAGGTTGACGACGTTGAGGCGGAACAGCAGGTCCTCGCGGAAGGTGCCTTCGCGCACGGCCTCGGAAAGGTTGCGGTTCGAGGTCGCGATGATGCGGATGTCGACCGGCACGGGCTTGGTGCCGCCGACGCGGTCGATCACGCGTTCCTGAATCGCGCGCAAGAGCTTGGATTGCAGCCGCACGTCCATTTCCGAGATTTCGTCGAGCAGCAGCGTACCGCCAGTGGCTTCCTCGAACTTGCCGATGCGGCGGGCGACCGCGCCGGTGAAGGCGCCCTTTTCGTGGCCGAACAGCTCGGATTCCAGCAGGTGCTCGGGAATTGCCGCGCAATTAATCGAGATGAACGGCCGCTTGGCGCGGGCCGAGCGGGAATGCACATAACGGGCCAGCACTTCCTTGCCGGTTCCGGATTCGCCCGTGATCATCACGGAGGCGTCGGAGCCCGCGATCTGCTGCGCCAGCTTGATCACCTTGCCCATGGCTTCATCGCGATAGACCAGGTCACGTGAATCATTGGCGACGGCAGCGAGCACGGCGGCGATCAGTTCCGGATCGGGCGGCAGCGGGATGTATTCCTTGGCGCCGGCGTGGATCGCGGCGACCGCCGCGCGGGCATCGTTGGAGATGCCGCAAGCCACGATCGGCACGTGAATATGTTCGGCTTCCAGCCGCATCACGAGGTCGCGGATGTCGAGGCCGACGTCGACCAGCAGGAGGTCGGCGCCCTTGCCGCCGCGCAGCACGGCCACCGCCTGTTCGGTTGCCTCGGCATGGGTCACGGAAGCCCCGTTTGCCATCGCGATCTTGGTGGCGGTCGTGAGTTGGCCCTTCAATGTGCCAACGATGAGAAGCCGCATGTCTGTCTCCTGTCCGTCTGTTCGCGCCTCACGCGCGTATCGCCAAAATTGTTAGCTGCGTTCCGCCTTGATGATTTCCGTCATGGTCACGCCGAGCTTGTCTTCCACCAGAACGACCTCGCCACGAGCCACCAGGCGGTTGTTGACATAGATGTCGATGGCTTCACCGACGCGGCGGTCGAGTTCGAGCACGGTGCCCGGTCCAAGCTTCAATAGCTCGCCGACGTCCATCTTGGAGCGGCCGAGCACCGCTGAGACCTGTACGGGCACGTCGAACACGGCCTCGAGGTCGGCCGCGACGCGCGAAGCCTGTTCGTCCTCGTTGTAGGCCAGATCATCGACCGGCGGTGCGTCCGCGGCATTGAGATCGGGAAGCGGTACCTGTGCGTCGGTGTCACTCATGGTTCAGTCCTCATGGCCTTCACATTCCGGCCTGATCGCGGGACGCCAGATAGCGCCCGACGAGTTCGCTGATCTTCACTTCGATCGCGGCGCGTTCCAGCACCACGCCGCCGTCGGCCCATTCGATTCGGCAGTCGCCGTTCGCGATGCCGGGCTCGGCCAGGATCACCAGCCTGCCCGCGAAGCCGCTTTGCGACGCCTGTCGCTCGATCTTCTCACGCGCCGCCTCGTAGAGCTGGTCGTTGACGCGAACGACGAGATGCGGCGTGGCAACCAGGTGCGAGAAGCAGTCGCTGACCAGCGCCATCACCTCGCCGAGCGGTTCGCGGGCGATCAGCTCGCTACACAGCTTGCGCGCCACGGCGACCGCGACATCGACGGCCTCGGTTTCCATCCTGGCCTCGATGCCGGAGAAGCGCGCGGCGATGCCTTTGATGGCGATGCCGATCTCTTCCAGCGCCAGCGCCGAGCGGCGGTCGCTCTCGACTTTGGCCTCGTGCTGCGCCGCCTCGTAGCCGGCGCGGTAGGCGCGTGCCTCGGCCTCCGCGACCTTCTGCGCGATCTCAGCGGCCGTGGCGGCACGCTCGCGCACCTTGTCGGGCGCCGCGAAGTCGGTGTCGAACAGAAATTTTGCGGGCGCGGCCATCAGTACACCAGCTCGTCGTCGGCGCGGTTCTTGGTCAGGGTGATTTCGCCGCGGGCAGCCATGTCCTTGGCGAGGTTGACCAGGAGCGCCTGCGCCTCGTCGACGTCGCGCAGCCGCACCGGTCCCATCGCGGCCATGTCGTCCAGCAGCATTTTGCCGGCGCGCGAAGACATGTTGCCGAGGAAGAAGGCGCGCACTTCCTCGTTGGCGCTCTTCAGCGCGATGCCGAGCTTGTCCTTGTCGACGTTGCGCATCAGGGTCTGGGCCGAGGCGGAGTCGAGCTTGATGAGGTCGTCGAAGGTGAACATCAGCGCCTTGATGCGCTCGGCGGACTCGCGGTTTTCCTCTTCCAGCGAGGTGATGAAGCGGGTCTCGGTCTGGCGATCGAAATTGTTGAAGATTTCGGCCATCACCTCATGCGCGTCGCGGCGGCGGGTCTGCGACAGGTTGGACATGAATTCGGTGCGCAGCGTCTGCTCGACGCGCTCGATAACTTCCTTCTGCACCGCTTCCATCTTCAGCATGCGGCCGACCACATCGAGGGCGAGGTCCTCGGGCAGAATTGCCAGCACGCGGGCCGCGTGCTCCGGCTTGAGCTTCGACAGCACCACAGCGATCGTCTGCGGATATTCGTTCTTGAGGTAGTTGGCGAGCACCTCTTCCTGCACGTTGGAGAGCTTCTCCCACATGTTGCGGCCGGCGGGCCCGCGGATTTCATCCATGATGCCGGTGACGCGCTCGGCGGGCAGGTATTGCTGCAACAGCCGCTCGGTGGCGTCGAACGTGCCCATCAGCGCGCCGGATGCCGACATGCGCGAGACGAATTCGAGCAGGAGGTCCTCGACCACTTCGGCCTCGACGGTGCCGAGCGTCGACATGTGGATCGACAACTCGCGGACCTCGTCGTCATCGAGCAGCGACCACACCTTGCCGCCATATTGTTCACCCAGCGCCAGCATCAGGATCGCGGCGCGCTTCGGGCCGCTCAACGGCTTGCCCTTGGGCCGGTTGCTCTGACGGCTCGCCAGCGCCGAGATGACGGTGGTGATGTCGTTGGCGTTGGAGGTTTGCGGTACGGCGGCCATATCAGCTCTCGGCGGGTTCGCTCAGCCATTGACGAACAATGGAGGCGGTCTCGTTCGGATTGCGTTCGGCCAGTTCGCCGACGCGGTGCACAGCCTGGGCGTGGACCTGGCCCTGAACCTGGGCGACGTCGATCAACTGGGCGGTGCCGCTGGTGCCGGTGACCAGGGCCTGATTGGGTCCGAGCTCTCCGTTTGGCCCGCTGCCCTCGATCAGGGCGGGCGCCGGTTCGGCCAAAGCGGGAACGACTTCGGCGGCCAGGATGCGCTTGACCAGCGGGCGGATCACCAGGAACAGCACCACGAGGCCGAGCAGCATCATGACGCCGAGTTCGATGACGTACATCACGTCGTCCTTGGTGAACTGCAGCAGGCCGAGCAGGCCGGTCGGCTCAACGACCGGGGGCACAGCCGGCGCTTCGGCAAAGCGCAGGTTGACGACCTCGACCTGGTCACCGCGCTTCTGATCGAAGCCGATCGCCGAACGCACCAGCGTGGCGATGCGGTCGAGCTGCTCCTTGCTGCGGTCCTGGTAGACCATCTCGCCTTTTTCGTTCTTGGTATAGGAGCCGTCGACCAGCACCGCGACCGAGATCCGGTTGACCCGTCCGGCCTCGGTGACTTCGGTCTTGGTGGTGCGGGAAATCTCGTAGTTGTTGGTCTCTTCGCTCTTCTTGCTCTGGTCGCGGGCGGTGGTGCTGCTGTTGGCCTGGTTGCCGGGAAGTTCGTTGTTGACGGTCACCTGGCCGCCGTCGCCGGCGCTGGCGGAGGATTCCTCGCGGGTCTGGCTGGAGCGCAGCACGCGGCCCTCGGGATCGAACTTGTCCGAGGTCTGGGTGACCTTGTTGTAGTCGAAGTCGGCGGTGAGCTGGACGCGGGCGCGGCCCTGGCCGACCACCGAGGAGACGATCGCCTCGACCTCGTTGCGCATGCGCTTCTCGAAGGCGGTGCGACGCTCGTCGCCGATGGCGACTTCGGCATCCTTGGCGGCGCCGTCGGCCAGCAGCCGGCCGGCTTCGTCGACGATCGACACCCGCTGCGGCTTCAGCCCATTGACGGCGGAGGCGACGACGTGGCGGATGGCGCGAATCTGCTGGGGTTCGAGGCTGCCGCGCACCCGCACCACGATCGAGGCCGACGGCTCGGGCGCCTCGCGTGCGAACAACGGGCGCTCCGGCAGCACCAAATGGACGCGGGCGGCCTGGATGCGGTCGATGGCGCGGATGGTGCGGGCAAGTTCGCCCTCCAGCGCGCGCAGATGATTGATGTTCTGGACGAAGCTGGTGGTGCCGAGCGCGTCCGACTTGTCGAAAATCTCGTAGCCGACGCCGCCGCCCTTGGGCAGATTGCTTTCGGCCAGCTTCATCCGCAGCCGCGTGACCTTGTCCTTCGGCACCATGATGACCGCGCCTTCATTGCGCAGCTCGAAGGGGATCGCCTGGCGTTCCAGATCCTTGATGATGCTGGAGGAATCTTCGTAGGACAGATCGGTGAACAGGGTGGTCATTTGCGGCGTGGTGACGCGCATGATGACGAAGGCGAAGAAGCCGATCAGCGCGGTCGTCACGGCAACCATGGCCATCAGCCGCGCCGCGCCCAGGCCTTTCAAGAAAGCAACGAGACTTTGCACCAACTGCCCCCAGGGATTCGGCCCCAGGGACCGACTGGGCAATTATTGCCTAGGGGATGGTTTCCATATGGTTAACAACCGTTAAAGCCGCCCCGATTAGTTCCAGCATGAAAAAAACCGGCTTCGCAAAACGAGGCCGGTTTTCATCAAATCTTTCGGTTCGGGCGAGCTTACTGGCGATATTGCTGGATCCGGGTGGTCCGGAGGCCTGCCAGGCCATGCTGGTCAATCGAAAACTGCCAGGAGAGGAATTCGTCCACCGTCAGCGTATAGCGGCTACAAGCCTCTTCGAGGGAGAGCAGGCCACCACGGACCGCGGCGACAACTTCGGCCTTGCGGCGGATCACCCACCGTTTGGTGCCGGGCGCGGGCAGGTCAGCAATTGTTAACGGACTGCCGTCAGGCCCGATGACGTATTTCACCCTCGGGCGATGGGGTTCTGTCATGGCGTACTCACAAACTCTCAACCACTGAACTCACCGGACCAACCTACGCCCGTCGGCTTAAAATTTACCTAAGCCCACGCCTTCAATACGAATCTCCTTGAAAATGACCCGAAATGGCCGTGGCCCGGCCACCGGGAACGCCTTTTGCGTCGCTGGGGATCGGGCCGGGAACGCTGATGCAGGCAAGCTGTAGGGCCGAGGGCTAGCTCGAAGTGCTGGGGCGTACCACCCGCTTGACCTTGTCGGTGGTGTAACTCATTCCGCCGATCGAGAGCAGCGGCGGCGAGGAGGTCAAATCGACCGAGTCGACGATGCCCTGGACTTCGGTGGAGATCGCGACGTTGTTGCCGGTACTGTCCTTGCCGGTGGCGGTTAACGTGTAGGTGCCGGCCGGCCACTGCACCCCGTCGTTGCCCTTGCCATCCCAAACGAAACTGGAGCCGCCCTTCTTCAACGCAAAGTTGCCAGTGTACGCCGTCTGTCCCGCCGAATTGGTGATCGTGATCGTCGCGGTGGTGTCTTTCTCGGAATTGAAATTCCAGGTCGCGGACTTGTCGAACTGCGCCTTGCTGCCGTCGACGGCAACGGTGTTGCCGACATAGACCAGCGCCTGGGTAGCCTGCGCGCTCTTTTCAATGTCCACCAGCGCCTTCAACTGTTCGTTCGACTTGAGCTGCTGCTCGATGCCGGCAAACTGCACGAGCTGCTGGGTGAACTGGTTGGTGTCGAGCGGATCCATCGGATTCTGGTGCTGAAGCTGCGTGGTCAGCAGCGTCAGAAAGGTCTGGAAGTTATCCGCGATCCCGGTGGTTTTGTCCGATGCGGTCTTGTTGCTCGTCGCAGTACCTGTTCCGGGCGCCGAGACGACCGTTGTCGGCATGGTTGCATCAACTGCCATGGCGATCTCCCTTAAACTCTGATGTCGACGCCGCCGCTCGCGCCGAGCATGCGGCCATAGCTGCGCCCGGCGACGACGGCCGGCACGCTGTCTTCCTCGCTGACGACGAGGCGGTGCGCGTTCGGATTGGACTGGTTGCCGTCGTTCTGGCCCTGCGAGGATTGATCGCGCAGGCTGAACTGCAGGCCGCCATTGCCGGTCGAGAGTCCGGCATTGTCGAGTGCGCGCTGCAACTGGTTGGCGTCCTGACGCAGCATCGAGAGCGTTTCCGGCCGTTCGACAGTCAGATGCGACGTCACCTGGCCGTGACGGTCGACGTCGACGCGGACATCGATGCGGCCAAGCTCGGCGGGATCGAGCCGGATTTCAAACCGGGTCTTGCCGCTCTTCGCGGAGGCGGCGATTTCCATCGCAAGCCCGCTCACTGGTACCGCGGCGCTAGTGGCAGCCGTAGCGGTGAGGTGAGTAGAGGCGGACGATGTCGTGATGGGAGCGGCCGGTTGCTGCGTCTGGATCGCGCCGGGAGCCTGCAGGCCGTTGCCGGACGAGTTGAGCGGCGTCTGGCCGACGACGTCAGGGGCAGCAAAATGCGCGTTGGTGTTGGCGGGGGTGGCCGATGGCGCGATGGCATTGCCCGATGCATCGACTTTCGCAGCGTCGGCGATGCCGATCTCGGACTTCGGCTTGCCCGCGGCGTCGGTCGTCGGCGCGACGGCGGGCACAATGCTGTCCGCGGCAGGTGCCGCGGGCGCGGCAATGTCGCCGGTGTCGGTGGTGCCGGCCCGCTCGACCGCGGTCGTGGCGCTTTTTCTGGCGAGATCGGGACTCTTGAGTTGCAGCGCGGATTTGCCGGCGGCGGGTGTCGCTGCGACGATTGCGGCAGCCTGAGCGATGCCGGTTGTGATGGATGGATCGGCGGAAGTAGCTTGGGCGCTGACGGCCTGGCCGACGCCGTCCTGCGCGCTGGGCCTGGCGTTCGCCTGCGCGGGGGATGTTGCGGTGTCGGCGGCATCGGCGGCAGCAGCGGCCGGCGCGGTTTCGGCGGCAAGCGAAGCCGAGGCCGCAATCGCCGCCGCTGCGATAGCGAGCGGGGCAGTTGCCTTGTCGGCTGCTTGTGCTGCGGAAGCGGGCGCCGGTGCTGCGGCAGCAGGGATCGCCATGGCAACCGCGTCGGCCGTTACGATCGCCGCTCCGTCCGGTGTCGTCTCGGTCTGGTCGGCGACCGCGGAAGCGTCGCCGGAAGAGGCTTGTGTAGTGTCATCGGACTGCGCCTTGTCGGACTTCGCTGCGTCGGATTTCGACTTGGTGCGGCCGGTCGTTGCCGCCTTGACGTCGATGTCGCCCTTGCCGTCGCTGTCGGTCCTGGCGTCGACCTTGCCGTCGTCGCGAGCCTTGTCTTTGCGGGCTTTTTCGTTGCGGACTGTGTCATTACGGGCTTGGGCGGCGTCGCGATTGTTCGAATCATCGCGCGCGGCTTTGTCTGCCTTGTCCGATGCGGCGGTGTTGTCGCGCGCGCGGCTATCGGAGACGGCTTGCGCGTCGTCGGAGCGGCGCGGAGCGGACGCCGTGTCCTGCATGCGGTCGTCGTTGCGGCTGGAGGCGGCATTGCTGTCGACCAGCGCCGCGAAGCTGTCGTTTCCGACGGGACGCTCGGGATCCGGCCGGGCGGACCGTGCCGCCGCACTCTGGAAAGATGCGTTTGCGGATACTTCTGACGTGACACTAACCACCGGGGACCCTCGCGCTGAGCTCTCGGTTATCCCTCAGCAAGGACCGGGCCATTCGGATCATCAAAGAATATTGTTATATTTCAATAGTTTATGCGGGCTGATGGCCCGGCCGCGGGGCGCGATTGCGACTTCCTTTTCTGCCCGGCGGCAAGATTTGCCGTTCTGGACCCGCTCCAAAATGGAGAACGGCTGATTGCCTCGCGGGAATGCGGCCTATATTAAAGAGCGGCGCACGATCCGGCCCGGTATGGCCGGATTGCGCCTTAAGGCCCTTATATGTAAGGCCTTTTAACCCTGGCCGCGAGCCGCCCGGTGCGCTCGCGATTGAACCCGATGACCCCTGGCATGCGAAACAGTCTGGATCTCGAAGGGCGTCCGCAGGACACACGGATCGTGGTCGCTATGTCCGGCGGCGTCGACTCCTCGGTGACGGCTGCCTTGCTGAAGTCCGAGGGCTACGACGTGGTCGGGATCACGCTGCAGCTTTACGACCATGGCGCGGCCACCCATCGCAAGGGCGCCTGCTGCGCCGGGCGCGACATCCATGATGCCCGCAACGTCGCCGAACGGATCGGCATCCCGCATTATGTGCTCGACTACGAAAGCCGCTTCCGCGAGTCCGTGATCGACAATTTTGCCGACAGCTACGCGCATGGCGAAACGCCGGTGCCGTGCATCGAGTGCAACCGATCGATCAAGTTTCGCGACCTGCTTTCAACCGCGCGCGAACTCGGCGCGCAGGCGCTCGCGACCGGACATTACGTTGCCTCCCGGCGCCTCGCCGACGAATCGCGCGCACTGGTCTGTGCTGCGGACGCCGATCGCGACCAGAGCTATTTCCTGTTCGCGACCACGCGCGAGCAGCTCGACTATCTACGCTTTCCACTCGGCGACATGACCAAGCCGCAGACGCGCGAACTGGCGCGGCGCTTCGGCCTCGAAGTCGCTGAAAAGCAGGACAGTCAGGATATCTGCTTCGTGCCCACCGGCCGCTACACCGACATTATCGGCCGGCTGAAGCCCGGCGCGATCGAGCCTGGCGATATCGTCGATCTCGAAGGCCGCACGATCGGCCGGCACCAGGGCATCGTTCATTTCACGGTCGGCCAGCGCAAGGGGCTGGGCATCGCTTCCGGGGCGCCGCTCTATGTCGTCAAGCTCGACGCGGCCAGCCGCCGCGTGGTGGTGGGGCCGCGCGAGGCGCTGCGGATGGATCGCATCCTGTTGCGTGACGTCAACTGGATCGGCGACGGCGCGCTTGAGCGCGTCATCGGCGACGGCCTCGAAATGTTCGTTCGTGTGCGTTCGACGCGCGCGCCGCAGCCGGCCTGGCTGCGGGCGGTCGAGGGCGGCTACGAGGTCGAACTCGTTGCCGGAGAAGAGGGCGTGTCGCCCGGCCAGGCCTGTGTGTTCTACGATGCGCCTGCGGGACAGGCGCGCGTACTCGGCGGCGGCTTCATCAAGAGCGCCAGCGCACGGCATCCGACGGCGAGGGCAGCGGCGCAGGAAAAGGCTGCGCCGCTCGCCGAGGTGATGCGCACCTAAGAAAAAATCGAGGCAGGGGAAATGGCTGGGGACATCGACCGCGAGGGGGTCGAAAAGGCTTATGGGCGCTGGGCGCCAGTCTATGATCTGGTTTTCGGCAAGGTGTTCGACGAGGGCCGACGGTCGACCATTGCAGAAGCCGACAAGATCGGCGGACGCGTTCTCGACGTCGGCGTCGGCACCGGCCTATCATTGTCGGAATATTCGCGCAGCACGAAATTGTGCGGCGTTGATATCTCCGAGCCGATGCTGCGGCGGGCGCTCAAGCGCGTGCGCGAGTTCGGGCTGACCAATGTCGAAACGCTCGCGGTGATGGACGCCAAGAACCTGGCGTTTCCCGATTCGTTTTTCGATGCGGTGGTGGCGCAATATGTCATCACGGCGGTGCCGGATCCCGAAGCGACGCTGGACGATTTCATCCGCGTGCTGAAGCCGGGCGGCGAGCTCATTCTGGTCAATCATATCGGCGCCGAAAACGGTCCCCGCCGCATCTTCGAACTGGCGTTCGCGCCACTGGCGCGGCGGCTCGGCTGGCGGCCGGAATTCCCGTGGCAGCGCCTGACCAAATGGGCCGCCAAGCATGGCGGCGTCACTTTGACCGAGCGGCGGCCGATGCCGCCGATGGGGCATTTTTCGCTGATCCGTTATCGGAAATCGTGAGGGACAAGCGCCGCTAATTGCGGAACCAGCGCGCGCGAGGGCCGTTTTCTTCGCATGGCAATGCAACGCGCACTTCTTCTTTCATGTGTGTTGATGGCGGTCACCAATGTGGCAGGCGCCCAGGCTCCGCCCGGGCCGACGACGCCGCCCGCGCAGACCGCGCCGCCATCGCCCGATCGCGCCGCAAACGCCGCCAACTGCGCCCCAATGCAGCAGCCAGCGCCGAATTCCAGCACAACGGCTCCGGAAGGGACGACCACCGGCCAGCGGGCCGAGCCACTTGGCGACAAACTGGCGCGCTCTGATGGCGTATTGTGCCCGCCTGCGGGGATAGATCCCGAAATGCACGCACCTGCGCCAAACGGCAGCAAGACGCCGGTGATTCCGCCGCCCGGCAGCCCCGGCGGCGATCCCTCAATCCGGCCGAAATAGCGCGGTTTTGCGGGAGCTTGGCGAACCGGTTCGGTTTGCTTGACAGCGGCTTGACCCACTCCTTATATGCCGCGCGTTCGCACCCGCGGCATCGCCTGCCGCCGACTGCGATGCCGTGGCGGGGTAGCTCAGCTGGTTAGAGCACGGGAATCATAATCCTGGGGTCGGGGGTTCGAGTCCCTCCCCCGCTACCAAGCGGCACGATTTTGCCCGCCGAACTACGATCTTCTGCGATTTTGTATCCCTGACGGTAGCGGTCGCGGCAACGACTTCTTTCCTGCTCCTCTAAGCTGCCACGTCGGCTCTGGGGTCAAACTGCGACCTCGCGGCGCGGAGAGGACATTCGGCTTGAACCGCAAACCTGAGGAAAGGCCATGAGCCGTCGTCTCAATGGTCGTAGTGCAGTATCATCTCGACAGATGCGCCGTTTCCCTGTGCGTTGATGTGGTCGGCGCTTTGACGGAGCAGATAGCCGGCAAGCAGCCGCTCGCCGTGCTCGCTTTCCACGATCTCCTTTGGCGAGGGCTTGCGCTCCGGAATGGTCAGCGGCGCACCGACGTAGCGGATTCGTATATCGAGGTTGAATTCATCGAAGCTCGCCTCGACCTCGACGCCGCCAGGCGGATCACCAACCACTTCGAGTACCTGGACCACGCCGAAGATTGCCCGATGCATGATGTCCCGCCGCGCTGCCCAGCGCGCACCTTGCTCCGAGAGAAACCGCTCCACGGCTTCGCGATTGATACCGCCGGGCGCCAGCTTGATGGAAACCTGCTGACGCACGCCGATACGCATGATCAGGTTCAGCACGACGGCACAGACCGTGCCCAACACAAGTGAGTTCCCGAAGATTGGCTGCAGAACGATCGGCACATCCATCAACGCATCGTGATAGAGATCAGCGACGACCGCCATTGCAAAGGAGAAGCCGATGACCAGCGTCTTGCGAGCGTCGAGCATGCGCGCTGTGATCATCTGCAATCCGTTGGTGAACACGAAGGCGGCCGTGAAAAAAAGCGCAGCGCCCATCACCGGCAGTGGCATCGCCGCCAGCGCCACGGCCATGGGCGGAATGAAGGCGAGCACGCAGAACCCGAGTCCGATCGCATAGCCGACACTTCGGCTGGTCACGCCGGTCGCGCCAGACAATCCGATGGTCGAGCTGTAGGTATTGATGCCGCAACTGCCGACCAGCCCGCAAAACACGACAGCCACCCCGTTGGCCGATACGCCGCCCGCGAGCGATCGGAAGTTGGGACGGACCCAGTCGGCATCGTTGATTCGCTGCGCATTCGACACGTCACCCATCGCGCGGAGAGTGGCGGCTAGCGATGCAACCACAAAGGGGGCGACCAGCACAGGATCAAATGACCAGCCCATGTGCTGAAGCCGCGGCAAGCGTACAACACTCAATCCCCCCTCCGGCACGATCTTGGCCAGCTCAAATATCCCGAGGCCGGCGCTGACGGCATATCCGACCACCATCCCGATCAGCACGCAGAACATCTTGCCATAGCCCCTGGACCAGATGTTCAGCATCGTCATGGTGACGAGCGAGACGCCGGCCACGATCACATAGTCCGAATTGATCTTCTGTTGCTGCGCATTGATGCCAAGCCCATAGCGCACACCAAGGCCAGCCAGGGTGAGACCGACCACGGCAATCACGAGACCGGCGATTTCAGAAGGTAGCAGCGCTCGCAACCGGTGGAGCAGCGGCGCGATGGCGATCTGCACCAACCCGCCGATGACCGTCATGCCGAAAACCAGCGCAAGACCACCCTGCTGGAGGGCGAACAGTGAAGGGCCGAGGAAGATTGCCGTATAGGCAGCCCCACAAAGATAGCCAGACCCGATGAATCTCGATCGAACGCAGAAGCATATATTTGCAACGCCGAGCCCGAGCATCGACAGCGAGACCAGATCGAGGAACTGCGTTCCAGAGAGATTTGCCTCGCGCGCGATGATGATTGGAAAGATCAGCGTGATCGCCATAAGCCCGATATGCTGCAACGCCGAGACGATCAGAATGGCCCATGGCGGATGATCGTCGACCGCGTAGATCAGACCGGGCGGATGGGTCATGGCGCGCGCGGTCCGGCCAGCTGTTTCAACGCCTCCTCGCGCGAGTTGTGAATCGCAAAGACGTCGAGTAGCCCGCCCATCTCGAACAACTCGCGCACGTGTCCGGCAAGGTTGCACAGCGCAAGTTTCGCCGCCTTGCGCTCGGCTTCATCGGTTGCGACCAGGAGCGCGCGAAAAGCGGCGCTGGTGAGGTACAGCACCGCGCCCAGATCAACCAGGATCGACTTTTCGCCGGACGAGATCAGGCGCTTGAGCTCAGCCATAACGTCGCTGGCACTGGTGCTGTCGATTCGACCCGAAAGCGTCACGATACAGACGCTCCCGGCACGCGTCTGGCCGATAGTAAGGGCATTCATTTCTCGCTCCTTTGGACTGCTATGCCGACCTCGCATGTCTTGCTCAATGTGGTGTGATTGCGTCCATCAATGCGTTCGTAGGCGAAACGATCGACTAGCTTGTTGATCAGGTGAATGCCGAGTCCGCCGGGCCGAGGCCGCCGGCCCTGGGGCGCATGGTGGGGGAGAAGCGTTGTCACCGGATCGAACTCCCTGCCATCGTCGAAAATCTCCAGATCCACTCTGTCAGGCTGCACGGTGATCCGGACGAGGAACTCGTGCTGCCCCCCGTCGTCCCAAGAATATTTGATCACGTTACTGACGGCCTCGTCGAGTGCCACCTGCAATTGCGCCAGGGCGCGCCCAGGTATGCGGAACTCGCGGGCTAGATTATCAAGGGTGTCGCGAACGATGCCCATATCCGAAATATCATTGCGGATTCGGACATCGACTGCATGGGCCATGCGCATCACACGATCGAACGCTCGGCCGTCGTCTCGGCAGGCCGCCACCGCAACGCCAGCGCTGTCAGATCGTCTGTTCTTGAAGCATTCCCCATGAACGCATCGACGGCGTCCTTGATGATGCGAACCATCTCCTGCGGCTCAGCCGCATAGGCCTGACGCAAGAGCTGCACCATGCGCTCAATGGAGAACAGGTCTCCTTTGCCGTTCATCGCTTCGAATACACCGTCCGAGCAAACAAAAAGCGCATCGCCAGGAAGAATTTGAAGCGTCCGCGTCTGGAACTGGGCCTCGCGCCGAACGCCAAGCGGCAACGCCGGCTTCGAGTCGATCTGCTTGGTCTCGCCGGTGCTCGAAACCAGATGAGGCCGAGGATGGCCGGCATTCACGAACGAAATGAGCCCGCTGCTTGTGTCGATCAAACCGAGAAACATCGTGATGAACATGCACTCGTCGTTGTCCTGGCACAGCTCGCGGTTGACTGCTTCCAGCAACGCTCCAGGATCGACGTCGCCGGTGCGCCATTCCCGCCAGAGAGAGACGGTGATCCGCACGAGACTGCGGGCTCGCGCCATGAACATCGCAGCGGAAGCACCCTTGCCGCAGACGTCGCCGACCAGAAAGCAGAACGTGTGCTCGCCGGCATAGAAGCAGTCGTACAGGTCTCCGCCGACTTCTCTTGCCGGCTCCATGACAGCATGAACGGCGATCGGATGCGAGGGCGAGCAGAACGGGAACTGCCGCGGCAACATGGCAAGCTGCAATGCGCGCGCCGCCTGCAGTTCCTGTGCCAGCCGTAGCATGTTCCTGCGAACCTCGTCTCGCAGGCGCTTCTTTTCGAGCGATGCACCGACGCGCGCACGAAGCAGCGTCGGATTGAACGGCTTGCTGAGATAATCCTCAGCGCCGAGCTCGATGCAGCGGATGATGCTCTCGATTTCGTCGAGCGACGAGATCATGATGATTGGAATATCGCGAAGCGCCGGCGTGGCCTTCACCTGTTCGAGAACCTCATAGCCGTTCATGTCTGGCATCATGATGTCCAGCAGGACGAGATCGAAAGGTTGCGCGTTCAGTCTGTCCAGCGCCTCTCGCCCGTTCCTCGCCATTGTGAGCTTCTTGTAGCCCTCACGGTTAAGACGGCGCGTCAACGTGTATCGGTTGTCCTCATTGTCATCGACGACCAGAAGAGCGGACTCGGTGACAGTCACGAGGCGCGGCCTTTCCCGACGAGCGCCTGGATCTTTTCGATCAACCGGGGGATCTCCACTGGCTTGGTATCGAAGTCGTCGCAGCCGGCGGCCAGCGCCTCTTCTCTGTCCCCGGTCATGGCGTGGGCGGAAAGTGCGATTACAGGAATGTGCCGGGTCCCTTCGCCGGCTTTGATGCGGCGCGTTGCCTCCCAGCCGTCGAGCACCGGCAAGCTCAAATCCATCAGGATGACCTCCGGCTGTTCTGTCGCGGCCATGGACACGCCCTCGGCTCCGTCGGAGGCGACCAAGACGGTGTAGCCTTTGCGCGTCAGCCGGTTCTTCAACACATAGACGTTGTCTTCGTTGTCTTCCACATACAGGACCTTGGTCATGGCACGGCAATGCTCTCCCCGCGACGGCGTTCGATGCATCGATCAAGAACGTCGAGGACTTCGCTTAGCAGTTCCTGCCGATCGCGCTTCTGAAGGATGCGCTCAATTCCGCCGTTCAGGCGCGCGCGGTCGTCGTCCGTCAGATCTTTGGCGGTAAGAACCAATACCGGGATCTCGCGCCATGCGCGGTTGCTCCGCAGCGCGTCGAGCAGCTCGAAACCGTCCATTTCGGGCATCATGAGATCGAGCACGATCACGTCGGGCTGCGCTTCGGCAAGGCGCGCCAAAGCCACGCGCCCGTTCTCGGCCTCTGCCACCTGCCAGCCCCCTTCGTGGAGCGCGCGTCGCAAACCGGATCGTATCGCGTCGTCATCGTCAACGACTAGCACGCCCCGCCCAGCCGATTTGCATATGCTCCGCAGTACGCCGCTCAACCCGCTCCAATCCACCGGTTTGACCATGTAGTCGGCGGCGCCCAGCGAATAGCCGCGGTTTTTCTCGTCCACGATCGTCATCAGGACCACTGGAATGCCCGCCGTTGCAGGGTCGCCCTTGATCGCGGCAAGCACGGTCCAGCCATCGAGATCGGGCATCATGATATCGAGCGTGATTGCGGCCGGCTGCAGCTCACGCGCGAGCCGAAGCCCTTCCCGACCGCCGCTTGCCGTGGTCACGGCAAACCCTTCGCGCGTCAGAAAGTGTGTTGTCACCTTCCGCACCGCATCGTCGTCATCGATCACCAAAATGAGCGGAGCTCGCTGAGAATCTGTGGAGCGTAGCGTTGGCGGAGAGCTCTTGGGCAGCACCGGCGCTTGTGACTGCGTCTCCTGAGCCGGCAAGCGGATCGTGAAAGTCGAGCCCCGTCCAGGCTCGCTTTCGACCGTGATGTCGCCGCCCATCATCTGGCAGAAGCGCCGGCTGATCGCGAGTCCGAGTCCCGTGCCTCCGTACCTGCGAGTTGTCGAAGCATCAGCCTGTACAAAGTCCTGAAACAACCGTCCCTTCTGCTCCGCTGTCAAACCAATACCAGTGTCCGACACGGAGATGACAACCCACTCGCCAGTCTCGGCAATCGTACGACTGACGCTGATCGTTACCGTGCCGTTCTCCGTGAATTTGGCCGCGTTACTGATGAGATTGAGCAGCGCCTGACGAATTCGCGTCTGGTCCGCGCACATGAACCCCATGTCAGGAGGACACTCGAGCTTGAGAGAGTTTTGGTTCTTGGCAGCGAGCGTCCCGACCGTGTTGACCACGTCCTGGACGACCGGCGCGATCTCGAAGGAGCTCACATGGAGGTCCATTTTTCCGGCCTCGATTTTGGACAGGTCGAGGATGTCGTTGATGACGGCCAGTAGATGGCGGGCCGCGCGAACGACGCGGTCGAGCGGCTCAAACTCGTTTCCGCGATCCGAGTCGCGCGCATCCTCCTGCAGCATTTCGGTAATGCCGATGATCGCGTTCAACGGCGTGCGCAATTCGTGCGACATGTTGGCGAGAAACTGGGACTTGTGTTGGCTCGCAAGCTTGAGCGCGTCTTCGGCACGCCGCCGCTCGATGACGCGCCCGAGCTGACTGCCCACATGGGCCATAATTGTCAGTACGGCATCATCCGGCTCTGCAGGTTCGTCAGAGAAAAATTCCATTACAGCGGCGACCTCTTCCCCAACCAGCACCGGAAAGGCGAAGCCGGCTCTCAGACCCGTGTCTTGTGCTGCCTTCGACCGAGGGAAATTGTCGTCTTTGGTCACGTCGACGATCCACGCAGGCTTTCTCTCCTCGAGAACGCGACCGGGCAAGCCGATGCTTGGAACAAACGTCATGGCCTCGGTAGCTTTGCGGAACGTTTTGTATCGTTCAGAATTATCGAGATGCCACAGACTCGTCGATACAAGCACTCCCGCTGAGTCCTTGAGATGAACGTGCCCGACCGGCCACCTTGTATGGGCGCACACCCCATCGAGGGCGGTTCGCATCGCGTCGTCCACGGTCGATGCCTCATTTGCGGCGACTGTTATCAGCTGAAGCAGTTCAATTTCCTTCTTCTTCGTGTAAAGCTCGCTGAGTGCTTTCTCGGCAATCGCCTCGCTTTCGGCTCGCGCCCGCTGCTCTCGATCCAGTCGCTTCTTCAACCGGGCAAGTTGGATATCGGCGTCATTGAGGCTCTCCATACGTCAGCCTCTCGCTTTCTTGACGGACACTCGCAGCACACACTTGTCGTCTCCCCGATTCATGCACTCCGGTTGGTCTAGGGAAAGCTCTTCGGCGTAGTAGGCGGCGGTAGCCTCGATGAATCCCTCCGCGAGTGCACAGAGCTTGCGCGGCGACTTGTAGTGCATCAGGAGAACTTCCGAGGAGGAGGTGTCGTAAGAGAATACTGGCACGTCCGCCCCGGGATACAGCTTGCGCACCTCAGAGTGGATGACGTCGTTCAGGGTAAGAAGAAACGGGCGTGTCGATTTATGGGCCGCGAAAAAATGTGGATGCTTGTTCGCAAGAAGCGGCAAGGCGTTTCGGCCGAACCAGCGAACAACATCATCGGCGGGCATCTTGAGCGCCGATGATGCCGCGCCGACAAGTTTCATCATCTCCTCATCAGGGTAGTTGCCAAGCGAGCTATATGCACCGTCGGTGTTGGCTGCCTCGAGGAGCGCTTCCCACGTGTCGTCACCGTAGTCACGCCGGACTACGGCTTCTAGTAAATTGAATACAACCCCTTTCATTGTTTTTCCTTTGTGCCCGGGGATTGAACTGGTCCGCTTAGCAGCGGTCTCCTTTCTACAGTCGTTCGGACCTGCCGCGGACCCTTGACGCTGGCGCCGTCACTCAGTTCGTCGTTACGGCACCTGGCCGCGCCGAAATGAACCGCAGGGCGTCATCAGCGCTGACACCGCTCCGAATGCATCGAACGCATTAAGCCGTGACCAAATGTATCTCCTGAGTTGCGATGATACCCGGGCGCTCCGGTCGAGACCGGGCTGGAACTCACGAATGCCTTGCGCGATCGCGGGTCGGGAAACTCTGCTATCGCCGCCTGGGGCGCTGCGGACAAGAACCCACACCGACCAACAGATTTCACGCCGCGACGCCGGGGTCGTTCCCTCCCGATCTTCAGAGCGTTTCCGTACCTATTCTAACCGAGATCGAGGGCCTCTGACCAGCGCCCTGCGGGGGGGCATGGCCGGCCTGCAGATGCGCGTCGCTGCAGGTCGGGAACTCATAGCTCATGATGGAGCCGCGGCTCGTACATTAGCCTCGGCGCGGCTAGACTCGCGTCTGGGTTCTCTGAAGCAAAGCTGAGTCCCTGTGAGCCACCGAACTGCCTCATGCGAAGGATTGGATGAGATATCGTAAGTTTGGTTGGTGTGGGGAGAAGCGGTAGCGCTCCCCCGCTACCAAATCTGCCCTTTTGCCGAAGCTATCAGGATTGAGAGAGGTAGCGTGGCAACTCGCGCTCGAACTCGGAAAAGTAACGGGAGATCACGGCGATGTCGAAACGCCGTAGGATCGATTCCTGAGGCTCGCGATCAAGCAGGAATTGGAATGCTGCCTCGATGCAACGCTCGGGCGTGTACATGCCCATCGTTAGTCGTTCGCAAGTCTCTCTTGCTATCGTGACGTGATGGCGAGTCTCGCCGTTTCCAGCGCAGATGGTGACCTCGAATTCCAATGGATCGCCTTCGCTGGTTCGCTTGAGCTTGATCAAAAGCCTGCTCTCACCGTAACCGATTCAATTCGATTTTATAGATACATACTAACATCGCAACGATGGTTCAAAGAAAGTTGCCAAGGCTCGCCGCACGTTTCATTTAATGCCTCTGCGAACCGATGATCGTGAAACCGACGGAAACCATCTGCGCCACCAGCTTGGTCTCGATGGAATCCCTGGTCCTGATGCTTCTCACCATTGAGATCATGAAGGAGAGGTTTGCCACGATCGCAACGATCCTCGCAGTGATCACGCTGTGGGCGCTCAAAAGGGTCGATGTGACAATTCCGCGAGAGCGTCGCGCTCGGGTGATCGTCATGTCTGATCCATCCTGGGCATCCTGGACGAAATACCCCGGCTGCTTGGCCCATGCGCTGTCATGCACAGTTTCTGAAGCACCGTCTTAAATCCGGAATCCCGCAAGGCAGACTACGAGCTGGCGTGGAGCCGTCCCGAACGGGCGATCCCTCCCGCTGATTTCCTGGTGACACTTGCACGCAATTTCGAGATCAAATCGTTCGAGCTGACGACGGATAATGGACGGTGACGGTGGACACGTTCTCAGCCGCAGTTCCGAACCCGATCTGGGACCGGAAATGACGCGGGCCGCGGGAGGCGCTATGCGCCGATCGCGCGGCCGCATATACTTGAACCGGCTTTGCAATTCGATCGTGCTTCCCTCATATAGGCGCCTGATTTCCGCCGCGCGCCATTTGGCGATCAATAAGCTCAGGGAGAAAGACTCGTGGCATATTCGAATACCCAGCTGTTCATCAACGGCAAATGGCGTCCGAGCCAGTCGGGCAGGACCATCGCCGTGCTCAATCCGGCCACCGAGGAAACGATCGGCACCGTGGCCCATGCCGACCGCGCCGATCTCGACGAGGCGCTGGAAGCGGCCGCCAAGGGTTTCAAGGTCTGGCGGGCGGTGGCGCCGTTCGAGCGCTGCCGGATCATGCGCAAGGCGGCTCAAATCATGCGCGAGCGCAATGACGAGATCGCGCCGCTATTGACCATGGAGCAGGGCAAGACGCTGGCCGAGGCCAAGATGGAAGCCATGGCTGCCGCCGACGTCATCGAGTGGTTCGCCGAGGAGGCCAAGCGGGCCTATGGCCGGGTAATCCCGGCGCGCGGTCCAGGCATCTATCAGATCGCGGTCAAGGAGCCGGTGGGCCCGGTCGCGGCGTTCACGCCTTGGAATTTCCCGATCAACCAGGTGGTCCGCAAACTCTCCGCAGGTCTTGCGGCCGGCTGCTCGATCATTGTCAAGGCGCCCGAGGAAACCCCGGCGTCGCCCGCGCAACTGATCAAGGCATTCGTCGATGCCGGCGTGCCTGACGGCGTCATCAACCTGGTCTATGGCGTGCCGTCGGAGATTTCGGAATATCTCATTCCGCATCCGGTGATCCGCAAGATTTCCTTCACCGGATCGACCGTCGTGGGCAAGCAGCTCTCCGCCCTGGCCGGACTGCACATGAAGCGCGCGACCATGGAGCTGGGCGGCCATGCGCCGGCGATCGTGTTCAAGGATGCAGACGTGACGTCGGCGGCGAAGATCCTGGCGGCGGCGAAGTATCGCAATGCCGGCCAGGTTTGTATCTCGCCGACGCGGATGCTGGTGCAGGACGACGTTTTCCGTGAGTTCGTCGACAAGTTCGTCGAAGGCGCCAAGTCGATGAAGGTCGGCAATGGCCTCGATCCGGAATCGAAGATGGGCTCGCTCGCCAATCCGCGCCGCGTCACCGCCATCGAAGGCATGGTGCAGGACGCCGTGGGCAAGGGCGCCAAGCTCGAGACCGGCGGTCATCGCGTCGGCAACAAGGGCTACTTCTTCGAGCCGACGGTCGTCAGCGATGTGCCGAAAGATGCCCGCGCCATGAATGAGGAGCCGTTCGGCCCGCTGGCGCTGATCTCGCGGTTCTCCACTTTCGACGAGGTGGCCGAGGAAGCCAACCGCTTGCCGTTCGGTCTTGCGTCCTATGCCTTCACCAGCTCGACCAAGACGGCGACCGCGATCGGCGCCGCTATCGAAGCCGGCATGGTCTCGATCAACAGCTTCGGCCTCGCGCTGCCCGAAGTCCCGTTTGGCGGCGTCAAGGATTCCGGCTACGGCTCGGAGGGCGGCACCGAGGCGATGGAAGGCTATTTCAACACCAAGTTCATCACCCAGACCGGGGTGTGACGCAGGCGGCGAAGCCAACGTATTTGCTTGGCTCATGATATGGCCTGACGCTCTACCCGAGCGTCGGGCTAGCTTTTTACGATCCATGCGAGAAGCAGGATCACGAGCACGACCAGTCCTGCGGAAAGGCTCTTCCAGAATACGAGCGGATCGCGCTCATAGAGCGAGCGGCGCGACGTGACGGCCGGCTTTGCCCACATCGCGCCGTTCTCGAGCTCGTGCGAGAACTCGATGACGTCGCCATAGCGCTGCGCCGGATCGACGTGCAGCGCCTTGCCGATGACCGCGTCCAGCCAGGCCGGCAGGTCGGGCCGATAGCGCGTGAGATAGGCGGGCTTGCCGAAGCGGGGCCGCGAGAACGGTTCGATCTCGCCATAGGGATAGGCGGCGGTGAACATCCGGTAGACGGTGACGCCGAGCGCGTATAGATCCGAGAACTCATCGCCCGGCCGGCCCCCGAACAACTCAGGCGCCATGTAGCTCGGCGTACCCGGAATATCCTCGGCGGGGAAATCCTCGAGCAACGGCACGCGCGCGACGCCGAGATCGACCAGCCGCAATCCACCGGCCTTTAGCAAGATCACGTTGTCGGGCTTGATGTCGCGATGGATGATGCCGGCCCGGTGCAGCGTCGCAACCGCACGCGCCAGCTTGGTCGCGATCCCGATGCCCTCGGCCAGCGAAAGCTGCGGCGGTCGGCCGAGCCGCTGTTCCAGCGTCTCGCCTTCGTAAAGCGGCATCACCGAGTAGAGCCGGGTCTGCCGTTCGGCCGGCAGTTCGATGATCTCGCCGATCCACAGGCTGCGCACGCGCGCCGCGACCCACGCCTCGCGGACAAAGGCGAGGCGATAGGAGCCTTCGCTGGCGACGCGCGGATGCGGAAATTTCAGGACGACCTCGCGGCCCTGCCGCTTGTCGACCGCCTTGAACAGCCGGCTGTAGCGGCCATCGGATAGTATTTCACCGAGCGTGAAATCGTCGATGACATCGCCCGTCTCGGGCAGATCCAGGATCTGAAGCGTGGCAATCGAGTGGGTAAGCTCGTCGCGGTCCGCGGGCGGCAGGTCGACGACATCGAGCACCAGCGCGGTCATGTTGTCGGTGGACCCGGCATCTAGCGCCGCGTCGGCCAGTGCGCGGGCGGATTCCTCCGGCGAGGTGCGTTCGCTCAACAATTGCTGCAGGCGGTGATCGGCGAGCACGCCATGAACGCCGTCGCTGCAGATCAGAAGCCTGTCGTGCTGGCGCAGGCCTACGGTCGCATAGTCGAAACGCGCGAAGTCCTCGAAGCCGATGGCGCGGTTGAGCAGATGCGCGAGATCGCCGCGTCCGGCGATGTGGTCCGTGGTCAGCCGCTCCAGCCGTCCCTCGCTCAGGCGATAGGCGCGGGTGTCGCCGATGTGAATGACGTGGCAAAGCCGCCGCGACAGGATGATCGAGGTAAAGGCGCAGCTCATGCCGCTGAGCCGCGGATCGGTGCGGCCTTGCGTGTAGATCCAGCTGTTGGCGGCTTCCAGCGAACGCGATGCCCGGCGGCGCACGCCGAGCGTTTCAGGAAGGGAATAATAGGCATCGATGAAGCAGCGCACCGCGAGTTCGGCGGCCTCGCGCCCGCCCTTGTGTCCGCCGACGCCATCGGCGACGGCGGCGACAATGTCGCGGTTGGTCACACCGGACCGGCCGAGGCAGGTCCCGACATAATCCTCATTGGCGGAGCGCTTGCCGGTCTCGCTGACGAAGCCGGCGCGAACCCCGAGATTTCGTTGCGAACCGATCGTCACCCGCGCGGCCTCAGATTAGCTGCGCGTGTCGTCAGACCCGCGCTCCCGAAACGGCGCCCCATGTGGTGCGCCAGCGCACCTTGACCATGGCAAGTCCGAGAAAGCCAAGCAACGCCAGCAGGCCGAAAAACACGAAGCCCGCGCCGAAGCCGCCGGTCATTCCCTTGGCGATGCCGAGCGCCTTGGCAAGGAAGAAGCCGCCGATGCCGCCGGCGCATCCGACCATGCCGGTCATCAGGCCGATCTCCTGCCGGAAGCGGAGCGGGATGAGCTGGAATACGGCGCCATTGCCCATGCCGAGCGCGAGAACTCCGATCGAGAACAAGAGTACCGACATCCAGGCGATCCGCGGCATCTCAGTGAGCGCCCAGCCCGCCGGCGCCGGGGCAGCCGGTCCCTCCGGCATCAAGGCGATGACGAGATATGCCGCCACGACGACGCCAAAGAATATCGACAGGGAGCGGATGCCGCCGATGCGGTCGGCGATCAGTCCGCCGACCGGGCGGAAACCCGAGCCGAAAGCGACGATCAAGGAAACCAGCAGGCCTGCCGCGACGCCCGACACATGATACTGCACGGTGAAATATAGCGGCAGCGCGTTGGCCAGTCCGACGAAACCGCCGAACGTGATGAAGTAGAAGAACATGAACCAGCGGCTGTCGGGATCGCGCAGCAACGTGCCGTAAGCCCTCAGCGAAACCGGCTTCCGCTCGCCGGGCGCATCCTTGGCGGCATAGGCGTAGTAGGCGAGGATCAGCACCATCGGCACGAGCAGCACGCCGAACACGGCTTGCCAGCCCCAATGCTCGGCGATTGACGGCGCGAACATCGTGTCGAGCACGACGCCCATATTGCCGGCGCCGGCGATCCCCATCACCACGCCCTGATACTGCGGCGGATACCAGCGGCTCGCCTGCGGCAGCGCCACCGCGAACGAGGCGCCGCCGATGCCGAGCGCAAGGCCGAATATCTCCACCGAGAGCTTGCTCGGAAGTCCGTAATAGCAAACCCAGGCCGTCGCGGCGATGACGACGAGTTGCGCGACAATTCCGGTCCGCTTGGCGCCGAACAGATCGGCGAGCAGGCCCATCGGCACCCGCAGCAGTGCGCCGGCGAGAACCGGAATGGCGACGAGCGTGAACTTCTCGTCGACGGCAAGGTTCATGTCGCGGACGATGTAGACGATCAACGGACCAAGCGCGACCCAAGCCATGAAGCTTATGTCGAAATAGAGAAAGGCGGCGAGCAGCGTGGGCCAATGGCCGGCCTTCTTGAATTCAGCAAACTTCATCGAGCAGCCTCGAGCATCGGCGCGTGATACCGCGCGTGGCGCACGGCAATCTCGGCACAAAGGGATGAGTTTTGGGAAGCGAGCCGTCCTCGCCGTTGAGGCGCACTCTGATTTCGACGTCAGCAATTCGTGTGCCAGAGACACGAGCGCGCCACTTCGCAAGCATTTGCAGTACTTTGCCAAGCGTGCAGGAACCGCCCAAATGCGGTGGCTGCTCCGTTTGTTGGCAAAAGCAGCCGTTCGGGCGTGCAGTATGGTGTTTTATTATGCTGCGCCGCGGACCGATGGAAAAACGCGCCGGAATAGCCTCATTCCCTTGTAGTGCCGGTTCCGCGGGCAGGTAGATGCCGGACCATGGTTAAGCATTGGTGCTCTGCACAATGGATAGCCCGTGTGGGTGATTTTTGGGCATCCGTGAACGTGCAGATGCCCGCCAACTAACAATCCTTCGGCCGAACTCCGGCGCTGCATCCCGAAAAATTACAGATCCCGTGTTGGCACGTCTCTTGAATACGTAAAATCTCGATCGTCATAGTCGACGAGTCTCTGCCCGCCGATGGGCGCTCCCAATCATCAATACCACTTGCCGATCGGACGATGCAGGGCTGCATCGCCGAGCGGGACCATCGGAACCTGGATCAGAAGGCAGATCATGCTCAATAAAGTGAACAAGCCAAAATTGGTGGTGATCGGCAACGGCATGGCCGGCATTCGCACGGTGGAATTGCTGCTGGACCGCGCGCCCGATCTTTATGACATCACCGTGTTCGGCTCCGAGCCATACGGCAACTACAACCGGATTCTTCTGTCGCCCGTGCTTGCCGGCGAGAAGACCGTCGACGACATCATGCTCAACCCGGAGCAGTGGTACGACGATAACAGTATCACGCTGCGCAAGGGCGAGATGATCGAGATGATCGATCGGCGTACATGTGAAGTCGTGACGAGAGAAGGCGCGCGGGTGCCTTATGATCGCCTGCTGATCGCCACCGGCTCGAACCCGATCATGTTGCCGCTTCCGGGTAAGGACCTCCCGGGCGTCATTGGCTTTCGCGACATTCAGGACGTCGAGCACATGGTGCAGGCGTCGACGAGCTACAAGAATGCCGTCGTGATCGGCGGTGGTTTGCTCGGCCTCGAGGCCGCCAACGGGCTGATGAAGCGCGGCATGAACGTCACCGTCGTGCATCTGCTCGACACGCTGATGGAGCGTCAGCTCGATCAGGTCGCAGGTGGCTTGCTGCGCAAGTCGCTGGAAGAGCGCGGCATGGTTTTCAAGATGCCGGCGCAGACGGAGGCGATCCTGGGTACGGATCGCGTGACCGGCGTGCGCTTCGCCGATGGCGAGGAGATCCCGGCCGACCTGGTCGTAATGGCGGTCGGCATCCGCCCGAATGTCGAGCTGGCGCGCAAGGCCGGCCTCTATTGCGAACGCGGCATCGTTGTTTCCGACACTATGCAGACCTACGACGGGCGCATCTATGCCGTCGGCGAATGCGTGCAGCACCGGCGTCAGACCTATGGTCTGGTGGCTCCTCTGTTCGACCAGGCGAAGGTTTGCGCCAACCACCTCGCCATGAAAGGCTTCGCCAGCTACGACGGCTCGGTCGTTTCGACCAAGCTGAAGGTAACCGGAATCGATCTGTTCTCCGCCGGCGATTTCGCGCCGGGCGCAGACAAGGAAGAGATCGTGATGCAGGACGCCTCGCGCGGCGTCTACAAGCGGATCATTCTGCGCGACAAGAAGATCGTCGGTGCCGTGCTCTACGGCGACACCGTCGACGGCCCCTGGTACTTCCAGCATCTGCGCGACGGCACCGACGTTTCGCACATGCGCGAGCGGCTGGTGTTCGGCGCCGCCAATCTCGGCGATGGCGGCCATAGCGGCAAGAACTCGGTCGCCGCCATGAGCGACGAGACTGAAATCTGCGGATGCAACGGCGTCTGCAAGGGCACGATCGTCAAGGCGATCAGCGAGAAGAAGCTGTTCACGATCGACGACGTGCGTGCCCACACCAAGGCGTCGTCGTCGTGCGGTTCATGTACCGGTCTGGTCGAGCAGGTGCTCGCATTCACGCTCGGCGGCGATTATTCGGCAGCCCCGAAGGTCAAGCCGATCTGCGCCTGCACCGATCACAGCCATGATGACGCCCGCCGCGTCATCGTCGAGAATGGATTGAAGACCATCCCCGACGTCATGAAGTTCATGGACTGGAAGACGCCGAACGGATGCCACTCCTGCCGGCCCGCCCTGAACTATTATCTGCTCGCCACCTGGCCCGGCGAATATCGCGACGATCAGCAGTCGCGCTATATCAACGAGCGCGTCCACGCCAACATCCAGAAGGACGGAACGTATTCGGTCGTGCCGCGGATGTGGGGCGGCGTCACGACGCCGAACGAATTGCGCGCCATCGCCGACGTTGCGGACAAGTTCAAGATTCCGACCGTCAAGGTGACCGGCGGACAGCGCATCGATCTTCTCGGCGTGAAGAAGGAGGATCTGCCCGCGGTCTGGGGCGACCTCAACAAGGCCGGGATGGTATCGGGCCACGCCTATGCCAAGGGGCTGCGCACGGTGAAGACCTGCGTCGGATCCGAATGGTGCCGCTTCGGTACGCAGGATTCGACCGGCCTCGGCATCAAACTCGAAAAGTTCATGTGGGGCTCATGGACGCCGGCCAAGGTAAAGCTCGCGGTGTCCGGTTGCCCGCGCAACTGCGCGGAAGCGACCTGCAAGGATGTCGGCGTCGTCTGCGTCGATTCCGGTTACGAGATTCATTTCGCCGGCGCCGCCGGTCTTCACATCAAGGGGACCGAGTTCCTGGCCAAGGTGGCGACGGAGGAGGAGACGCTCGAAATCATCGCCGCGCTGACGCAGCTCTATCGCGAACAGGGCTGGTATCTGGAGCGCATGTACAAGTGGTGCGACCGGGTCGGTCTCGACGCCATCCGCAAGCAGGTGGTCGACGACGTCGCCAACCGCAAAGCGTTGTTCAGCCGCTTTGCCTATTCGCAGCAATTCTCTCAGAGCGATCCCTGGGCGGCGCGTGCCGAGCGCGGTGTCGACCGCAATGAATTCACCCCGCTGGCGGAGCTGGAACTCGTATGACGAAATGGATTGAAATCGGAGCGCTGAACGATATTCCCGTTCTCGGCTCGCGTGTCGTGCGGACGGCCTCCGGAAACATCGCGGTATTCCGGACCAGCGAGGACGAAGTGTTCGCGCTCGACGATCGCTGCCCGCACAAGGGCGGGCCGCTGTCGCAGGGCATCGTCCACAACAAGCGCGTCACCTGTCCGCTGCACAATTTTGTCATCGAACTCAGGAGCGGCATGGCAGTTGCGCCGGACGAGGGATGCACGCGCGCGCACCCGACCAAAGTGGAGAACGGCATCGTCTGGCTTTGCGTCCAGACGGCAGCGACAGTGCCTGCCGAGTGAGGGTGATCGCCCGTGCCCGTGAAGACAACCTGTCCGTATTGCGGCGTCGGCTGCGGCGTCATCGCTGACAGGAATGCCGCCGGCACGGTGACCGTCCGCGGCGATCCGCTTCATCCCGCCAATTTCGGACGGCTGTGTGCGAAAGGCTCGGCACTCGCCGAAACCATCGGCCTCGAGGGAAGGTTGCTTGCGCCCGTGGTCAACGGGCAGGAAACGGACTGGGATGCGGCGCTCGATTATGTCGCGCAGGGATTCGGCAGAATCGTCTGCGAGCATGGGCCGGATTCGGTCGCCTTCTATGTCTCCGGCCAAATCCTGACCGAGGATTATTACGTCATCAACAAGCTTGCCAAGGGCTTTATCGGTACCGCCAACATCGATACCAACTCGCGGCTGTGCATGGCGTCGAGCGTGGCGGGCCACAAGCGCGCATTTGGCAGCGACACCGTTCCGGGCTGTTACGAGGATCTCGAAACCGCCGATCTGCTGGTGCTCGTCGGCTCCAACGCCGCTTGGTGCCATCCGATCCTCTACCAGCGCATGACCGCCGCCAAGGCCAGCAACCCCGCGTGCCGGATCGTCGTGATCGATCCGCGGCGGACCGCGACATGTGACGGCGCCGATCTGCACCTGCCGCTTCGCTCGGGCAGCGATTCGGTGCTGTTCAACGGATTGCTCGCGCATCTTGCATCGCGTAACGCCATCGACCGCGCCTTCGTGGAGGGTTTCACCTCCGGCGCCGAAGCGGCGCTTCAACAAGTCGCCGGCCAGACGGTCGCGCAGACGGCCGATGTCTGCGGCCTGTCCGAGGGCGCCGTGGCGTTGTTCTTCGACTGGTTTGCCAGGACCGAACGGGTCGTCACGCTGTATTCGCAGGGCATCAACCAGTCGAGCAGCGGCGTCGATAAAGTCAATTCGATCATCAATTGCCATTTGTTGACCGGTCGGATCGGTCGACCCGGCATGGGGCCGTTCTCGCTGACCGGGCAACCCAACGCCATGGGTGGCCGGGAAGTCGGCGGGCTGGCCAATCAGCTTGCCGCCCATATGGAGATCGAGAACCCGAAGCACCGCGACATCGTCCAGCGGTTCTGGCAGTCGCCCGTTGTCGCTGACAAGCAGGGCCTCAAGGCCATCGACATGTTCGACGCGATCGCCGACCGGCGCATCAAGGCGGTCTGGATCATGTCCACCAATCCGCTGGTCAGCCTGCCGGATGCCGATCGCGTGCGCCGCGCGCTCGATTCTTGCGAGCTCGTTGTCGTCTCCGATTGCATGCGCCATACCGACACCACGCGTCATGCCCATGTATTGCTGCCTGCGCTCACCTGGGGCGAAAAGGACGGCACCGTCACCAACTCGGAGCGCCGCATCTCCCGGCAGCGCCGGTTCCTGCCGGCGCCTGGCCTTGCCAGGGCTGATTGGGAGACTGTCTGCGATATCGCCCGGCGCATGGGCTTTTCGGGCTTCGACTATCCGAACGTTGCCGCGATCTTCCGCGAGCATGCCGGGCTTTCCAGTTTCGAGAACGAGGGAACGCGCGATTTCGATTTGTCCGCGCTGAAGACGCTCGACGATCGCGCCTACGATGCGCTTACTCCGATCCAGTGGCCGGTGACGCGGGAATATCCGACCGGCACGCCGCGGATGTTCGAGACCAACGAATTCTTTACCGCCGACCGCAAGGCCCGTTTCGTGCCGGTGACGCCGCGTGCTGCGGTAAACGCGACGAGCCGCGATTATCCGCTGGTGCTCAATACCGGACGGGTTCGCGATCAATGGCATACGATGACGCGGACCGGAAAATCGCCGCGGCTATTGGCGCATGCTTTCGAGCCTTGCGCAGAATTTCATCCCGACGATGCGCGTATAGCCCGCGTTGAAAATGGCGGGCTCGCACGGCTGACCAGCACCTGGGGCGAGATGGTGGCGCGCGTCGTCGTCACCGCTGAGCAGCGGCGCGGCTGCGTGTTCGTGCCGATGCATTGGAACGGCGAGTATGCCGGCGACGGCCGGGCCAACGCGCTGGTCAATCCAGCGATCGATCCGATCTCCGGACAGCCTGAGTCCAAGCACACCCCGGTCAAGGCGGCAGCTTACTTGCCGAAATGGCACGCCTTCATCCTCAGCCGACAGGAGATAGAGCGCCCCACCGCGGGTTATTGGGTCGGTGGGCGATCAGGGACCTGCTGGCGGATGGAACTCGCCTTCGACGAGCGGCCGCCGAGCTGGCGCGATTGGGCGCGGGCACAGCTCCGCGTCGGAGATGACGACATCGAATGGATCGCCTATCGCGATCCGAAGGTCGGCCGCTTCCGCTACGCCGCCGTTCGAGACGGCAGGCTGGAGGGTTGCGTGTTCATCGCGCCGGACCACAAGCTGGTCTCGCGGTCGTGGCTGTCCGGCTTGTTTGCGGAGCAGGCCCTCGCGCCGAATGCGCGGATGTCGCTGCTAACAGGGCAGCCAGTGGATGCCGGTCAGGATATCGGACCGATCGTCTGCTCGTGCTTCGGCATCGGCCAGCATCAGATATCCGCCGAAATCGTCAAAGGGGCGGCCAGCGTCGACGACGTCGGCCGGTGCCTGAAGGCCGGCACCAATTGCGGCGCCTGCAAGCCGGAGATCAGCAAGCTGCTGCGCAGTGCGGCCGTACGAGAATCTCACCCCGCTTGAGAATGGCCCGAACGTCGGCCGGTGCTGGCCGATCAAACGCCTGTTGCTGGAAGATCGGCCTGCGTTCCTGCCGCGGCTTCGCTGCTAATTCTTGATCGCATAAAGCGGCGTTCGCAGCGTGAGCTGGTAGGACGGCTTCGGCGTCCATGCGATCTGCGCGGTGATGCCGAACAGACGGTTGTCGTCATCGTCCATGCGGTCGAGGTCGAACCGCACGATCGGCTGCGTAAAGGCAGGAAATGGCGTCAGGTTCAGAAGCTGCGCGCCGTCGAAGGATTGCACGCCGAAGCGGCCGGTCAGCTTCCAGTTGTTGTCCCACTGATAATAGCCGCCGACGTAGCCGATGATGTCTGGGTTGACGTGCGCGAGTGGAGTATCGACGAGGATTCTGGCGTATTGCGCACCAGCGAGCAGGCCGCGCGTCTCATCCGCGTTCAGCGCGTAGTCCGCTTCGAGGATGGTGTTGTAGGCGGTCGTGGCCAGTGGCGCGTCTGAAATCGATCGCGTCGCGTTGGACTGGATGGTGATGGTCGGGAACATTCCGCCGTTCTGCTGATAGATGTCGGCCTGGAACCCGACGGTAAAGCTGAAGATCGCGAAATCAGTCCACGGACCGGTGCCGGTCTGCGAGGAGCCGCCGCTGACGCCGCCATAGATCGAGAGTTGATCGTTGACATCGACCGTCAGCGGGAGGTCCACCGAGATGCTGCGGCTGGAAGGCGTGGTACGGGTTCCGAGCGAGGAAAGATTCGCCAGCGTTGACAACAATGGAGGCGTGCTGAATCCGATCGAGAGCGAACCAGATGGCAGCGTCGAATAGATGGTTCTCATATCGAGGTAGAAATTCGGCAGCGCCGGTCTTGCTTTGGCCGTATCCCCGTCGTCGCCATCGTCCTCTCCAAGGGCTGCGCCGGAAAGGCACAACGACAGCAGTACGCCGAGCGCGACGCTTCTTGCTGGCCCGCGTTGCGTGGGATATCTGGTACAAATGGTGCTCAATCGACGCCGCCTTTCCAGCCGAGATGACCATTTGGTCGCGGCGAATACAAGCAGCGGCCGCTGCGCGGGTTTCGATCGCAGCAGGTGTGGCGCTTTTGCGGTTTGTGGGCAAATTGACCTAGGCCGACGCCAACGGTTTCCTGCCGTCACTCTGCCGGCCGTGGCTTCGTCGTCATGACGGTCCTCGCCGTCCGTCATGAACCAGCCTTGCCGGCCTTCTCGATGGCGACCGACAGCGCGAGCTTTGTTTCTCGCACGATGTCCTCGACCAGTTCTTCCCGGCTGACATGGGCAACCTGGCCGGTGAGCAGGCCCTGTTCGGCGAGCATGACCACGCCGTGCAGCGAGGCCCAGATCTTCAAGGCGCTGCGCTCGCGCAACAGTCCGACGGCGGGCGCCTCCAGGGCTTCCACCAGGAGCTCGAAAGTCTCCATTGCGGCGCTGTGCAGCTCGCTGCCTTTCGGCGCGCATGCCATGGTTCGCGACGCGAACATCAGGCGATAAATGCCGTTGCGGCGGAGGCCAAAATCAAGCGTGAGCTGCGCGAAGCGCGACAGCTTCGACTGCTTCGAAGGCTTTTCGATTGCCGCACGCATCATCGCGCTGAACTGACGGAATGCTTCGGCCGTCACAGCCGTCAGCAGCGACTCGCGATCTGCAAAATGCTTGTAGGGCGCCGGCTGCGAGACGCCCAGTTTCTTGGCAAGTGCGCTGATGCTGATCGCTTCGGGACCGCCAAGCTCGACCTCGTGCAACGCAGCCTGAACCAGGGCATCACGGAGATCCCCATGGTGATAGGCATTCAATGCTTTACGTGCGGGTCGAAGCGGCATCCGGTTCCATGATCTATAACTTTTGCCTTGACAGCACAACGGCACCGCGAATGTAATATGATATAACTTCGCGGTGCGCCGGCGGGTCTATGCCGTCGCGTCGCGAAAAGGCAGCGCGAGACAAATGCGTGCCGCAAAAAAGGGGAAACGCTGATGGCCGGAAAGCTGAAAATCCGCGTCGACCAGGACAAATGCCAGGGGCACGCGCGCTGTAAATCACTCGCACCCGAGCTGTTCGATCTCGACGAATTCGGCAACGCGCACGAAGTCGGCGATGGCTCCGTGCCCGCGGGCCTGGAAGACAAAGCCTGGCTCGCTCAAAGCAACTGTCCCGAGATTGCTATCGAAGTGACCGAGGAATAGTCCGGTCCCGAAATCGATTAATCCACCTGGATCTTAACGAACCAAGAGAGGGATTGCTCCGATGTCCGATTCCGCCAGCATCATGCCCGAACACCCCCCGGTCACCGACTGGATCAACGATTTCGACCACACCGATCCGGCATGGACGGAGGACCCGTTTCCGATCTGGGAAAAATTGCGCGCGGCTTCACCGGTCGTTCACACCGATCGGTTTCTCGGCTGCTACATGCCGACTACCTATCAGGCGGTGAAGGAAATCGCCTACGACACCGATCACTTTTCATCCCGGCGCGTCATCGTGCGCGACGTTCGCCCCGAAATCACGGCCAAGGCGCCGCCGATCACGTCCGACCCGCCAGAGCACAAGCCTGCCAAGCAATTGCTGCTGCCGCCGTTCACGCCGGACGCGATGAAGAAGCTCGAGCCGCGCGTGCGCGCCATCTGCAACGAGCTGATCGATGAATTTATTGCCGACGGCAAATGCGATGCCGCCGCGCGCTACACCAAGCATGTTCCGGTGCGCGCCATCGCGCATATGCTGGGCATTCCGGAAAAGGACGGCGATCTCTTCATCAAGTGGATTCATGGCATCCTCGAACTCGGCATCAAGGACGACAACGCGCTGATGGAGGCGGTGAAGGAGATGACCGGCTATTTCGCCGGCCACCTCGAGCAGCGGAAGAAGCAGCCGACCGACGATCTGATCTCGACCTTGATGAAGGCAAAGGACAAGGACGGAAACCCGCTGGCGGACGAGCACGTGCTGGGTTCGCTCCGGCTGCTGTTGATCGCAGGCATCGACACCACGTGGAGCGCGATCGGCTCCTCGCTGTGGCACCTGGCGAAAACGCCTGCGGATCGCGAGCGCCTGGTCAAGGAGCCGGAACTGATGCCGCTCGCGGTGGAAGAACTGTTGCGCGCCTATTCGCCGGTGACGATGGCGCGCGAGGTAATGAAGGAGACGACCGTCAGCGGCTGCCCGGTCAAGCCCGGCAACATGGTGCTGTTGTCCTTCCCGGCTGCCAACCGCGATCCCGCCATGTTCCCTGATGCCGACAAGGTGGTGATTGACCGCAAGGAGAACCGCCACGCCGCGTTCGGACTCGGCATTCATCGCTGCGTCGGCTCCAACCTCGCGCGCATGGAAATGACGGTTGCGATCGAGGAATGGCTGAAGCGGATTCCGGATTTCAGGCTCGATCCCGCCGGCAAGGTCACATGGTCGGAAGGGACCGTGCGTGGCCCGCGCCAGCTACCGTTGCTGTTCGGCAAGGCGAATTGACCGTGCGATGGCCCGCCTGACGATAGCGACCGAGATCGACCTCGACGCCGCCGCCGGGATGACCGTCCTCGAGGGCGGCAAGAAGCGATCGGAGTGATTGAACGCGCTCTCGTCTGTGCATTGACCACGCGGGCGGTTGGCGCGATCATCGACCGTTCAAAAGCAACGGCGGCGTGGAGCGCCTGAATGCCGGATGAGCCGAAAACCACCGGTCCGCGACCACTACGCGAGATCGCCAGCTATCACGCCCACATCTATTACGATCCGGCGACGACGCGGGCTGACGCCGAACAATTGCGAACCTGGATCGGCGAGCGCTTCGCAGTCACGCTCGGAAGGTGGCACGACGTCAAGGTCGGGCCGCACGATCAGGCCATGTACCAGGTGGCCTTTGCCCGCGAGATCTTCGCCGAGCTGGTGCCCTGGCTCATGCTCAACCACGGCAAGTTGAGCGTTCTGGTCCACCCCAATACGACCAATCCGCGCCGCGACCACCTGGCCGACCCGATCTGGATCGGGCCGGCGCTCGCCGTACACGGCGACAAATTGCCGGAGCATGCCGAAATGGAGCAGGCGCCGGTGCCCAATACCAATCCGGTTCTGCAGCCCTGACGAGACTTCCGCTCTGCGGAACGATAGCGGAGTAAAGTTCAAGGGCCGCCTACGGGTGGACGGCTTCCGCTCGTCTCGATTATGCCTTACTTTGGTTTGCATTATGGTGGGGTTATTCGGCGAATCCTGGGAATCAGACGTGATCTCATAGCGCCGAGCCGGGGATAGATGGGTAGGTCGAAGACCAGCGCAGGCGGGCTTGCTTCGAGCCGTGGTAGCCGATTGCTCCGCGAGGCGGCGTTCGGCACCGCGGCGCTCGGCATGGCATTGGGGCTGGCTGTCTGGGTGACCGATTTCGATCTGGCCGGTTGGATTAACCCAGCGTCCGCTAATGTCGGCCCCACGCCCTCGTTCGACGAGCGCTTTGGTCCGAGCTCGGCGCGCCGTTCGCTGGCCATGAGCTACCCCTGGCGGCCGGCCGCCCGTTCGCAACGCGCGGATTTTGATGCGGAGTTCGGCCACATTGAAAGCCAGCTAGGGGGCTGGCAATTGCGTGAGGCGCAGAGCGATACGCCCCCGGCGCCCGCCCCGACGGTCGAAGTGGCAATCCCGCTGCCGAGATCACGCCCGGTACTGGCTAATCTTCAGCCGATGCGGAGCGATCCGCCGACCGTCTCGTCCGACAACCGCACGATGTTCGACAAGCTGGCTGATCTGGTGCCGATGCGCTTCTCGCTGGCGTCGCTGACGCCGGGTGACGGGCTGCTCGGCGAGCGAAAGGATCTGACGGCGCTTGGCTATGACGGTCAGACCGCCGTCTACGATATTTCGGCGCGTACGGTGTATTTGCCCAATGGCACCAGGCTTGAGGCGCATTCAGGGCTGGGCAGCCTGATGGACAATCCGGCACATGTCGACCAGCGCATGGTCGGCGCGACGCCGCCGAACGTCTATGATTTGAAGCCGCGCGAGAAACTGTTTCATGGTGTCGCGGCGCTGCGCATGACGCCGGTGGGTGAAAACGAAATGCACGGGCGAAACGGCCTGCTCGTGCACAGCTACCTGCTCGGGCCCAACGGCGATTCCAACGGCTGCGTTTCGATCAAGGATTACGACAGATTCCTGCAGGCGTATCGGAACGGCGAGGTCAAGCGGCTCGTCGTGGTGCCGAGCCTGCGCGAAGGCCTGACCGCGTCGCGGCGTTCACCATCTCCGTCATGAGGGTCGTCGCAGGCGACGCTTCGGATTCCGACACGCCGCTGCGTGCGGTTTTCAAGATCAACCTGAACGGCCAGACGGTATCGATTGCCACCGTCGGCCAGGCCTATCGCTTCATCACCAATCTCTCATCGATCGAATGGATCGAATTCCGCGCGCTGCAT
Source organism: Bradyrhizobium archetypum (assembly GCF_013114835.1). GTDB lineage: Bacteria > Pseudomonadota > Alphaproteobacteria > Rhizobiales > Xanthobacteraceae > Bradyrhizobium > Bradyrhizobium archetypum. The sequence goes on from NZ_JAAVLW010000004.1 coordinate 248,317, forward strand.
GCGGACGCGGTCAATACGCTGCAACGTGCTGCTGATAATGCGATGCTGACCGTACAGGCGACCAACGCACTGCGTGCACTGTTCGTTCGCGCCAAGCTGTTGTGAAGCCGCGACGCTATCGGCCAACTTCCGATTTGCTTGCCTTGGCAGCGGACGCGGGCGCGGCTATGCCTTCTCGGCGCTTGAGAGATTTATCAAGGAAACGTCCGCATGCCCGCTAGCCACGCCGAGATTGAAGATGATCGCCTGATACGGGAACTGTTGCAGAACTGGGCGGTCTGGCGCGATGCCGGCGACTGGGAGCGTTTTCGCACCGTCTGGCACCCGGACGGCCGCATGATGGCGACCTGGACGCAGGGCACCGGCGACGAGTTCATCGAGATCAGCAAACAGGCCTGGGCCAAGGGCGTCAGCATCCTGCATTTCCTCGGCGGCATTTCGGTCGATCTCGCAGGACCTCGCTCCATCTCGCAGACCAAGATGACGATCTCACAGCGCGCCGAGGTCGAAGGCGTGCTGTGCGACGTGCTCTGCACCGGCCGGTTCTACGATTTCCTCGAAAAACGCGACGGCCGCTGGGGCATCGTGCTGCGCCAGCCGATCTACGAGAAGGATCGCATGGACCCGGTCACGCCCGGCGCGACGCCTGTCCTCGACAAGGCGCTGCTCGAGCAGTTTCCGCCGGGCTACCGCCACCTCGCTTATTTGCAGACCCGCATCGGTTACGCCGTCAAGCGCGACATGCCGGGCCTGAAAGGGCCCGAAGTCGAGGCCTTGTATGCGCGCGGCGCGGCGTGGCTGCGCGGCGAGCCGCTTAGCTGATCTGCTTGCGGACGATCGCTGCCGCGTCGCACATCGCCTTCAGCTTGCCGAACGCGACGTGGCGCGGCAGGTATTTCATGCCGCAATCGGGCGCGACGACCAGGCGATCGGCCGCGACGTGCTTCAGGCCATTGCGAATGCGGCCTGCCACGACCTCCGCCGGTTCGATCTCGGGATTGCCGAGGTCGAGCACGCCCAGCATGATCTTCTTCGACGACAGATCCTTGAGCACACCGAGATCGAGCTTCGGCTGAGCCGCCTCGATCGAAATCTGCTCGGCCTTGGTGTCGGCGAGTTCGGCGAGAAAGGAATAGCCGGCCGGCTTGGTCGAGCCCGGCACGACCGCAGCATAACCAAAACAGAGATGCACCACGGTCGGCACGGTGATGCCCTGCAAGGCACGGTTGATCGCCTTCACGGCATAGCGGCGGGCGAGGTCGGGGTTGTTGCGCACCCAGGGTTCGTCGAGCTGGATCACGTCGGCACCGGCCTGCTGCAGGTCGAGCGCCTCGGCGTTGACGGCTTCGGCAAAAGCCATCGCGAGCTCCTCGTCGTCCTTGTAGTACTCGTTCTTCGCCTGCTGGCTCATCGTGAACGGGCCCGGCAGGGTGATCTTGGCCGCGCGATCGGTATTTTGGCGCAGAAATTCCATGTCGTGCAGCTCGATCGGGCCGCGGCGTTTCACTGGACCTACGACACGTGGGACGGGCGTCTGATGCCCGCTACGCGAGGTAATGATGGCGGGATTTTCGTCGTTGACGCCCTCAAGTGCGGTAGCAAAGCGGTTGGAATAGCTTTCGCGGCGGATTTCGCCATCGGTCACGATGTCGATCCCGGCGCGCTCCATATCCCTGATGGCAACGATGGTGGCGTCGTCCTGCGCCTCCTCCAGATGTTCGGCGGGCAGCCGCCACATCGCATGCATGCGCGTGCGCGGCACCACCTTCGACAGCATCGCGCGATCGACCAGCCATTCCGGCTGCGGATAGCTGCCGACGACGGTGGTCGGCAGCAGATGCTTTGGCAGGTTCATGGCTGTCTCCTTGCTCTTGCGTTCTCAATTCTTAGGCCGCGCGTGTCGCCGTCATCGCGGCCTCGTCCTTGACCGGATTGCGCAGCACGCCGATGCCGGAAATCTCGACCTCCACCACGTCGTCATCCTTCATCCAGAGCGGCGGCGTGCGGTAGGCGCCGACACCACCGGTGGTCCCGGTGACGATGACGTCGCCGGGAACGAGCTCGGTAAAGGTCGAACAATAGGCGATCAGGGCAGGGACGTCGAAGACGAGGTCCGAGATCGGTGCGGCCTGTACCTCAACGCCGTTGAGGCGGGTCGCAATCGTCTGCTGGCTGATATCTGGAATTTCGTCCGTCGTGACCATCCATGGGCCGAACGCGCCGGTGCCGACAAAATTCTTGCCGGGCGCGAATTGCGAGGTGTGGCGCTGCCAGTCACGGATGCTGCCGTCATTGTAGCAGGCATAGCCCGCGACATGGGCGAGCGCCGCCTCGCGCGAAATGCGACGGCCGGCCTTGCCGATGATGACGGCCATCTCACCCTCGTAATCGAAGCGCTCTGATTCCAGTGGCCGGATCATCGGCTGGCCGCCGCCGACCTGGCTGTTGGCAAAGCGGGTGAAGATCATCGGGTGCGGCGGGGTGGGATGACCGCTTTCAGCGAGGTGCGTGGCGTAGTTCACGCCGATGCAGAAGATCTTGTCGGGATCAGGCACCGTCGGCAGCAGTTCGATTTCGGCCAGCGCGTAGTCGGGACGTTCGCTTTGCAGCGCCTTCAGGGCGTCGAGCGATCCGTTCGTGAGCAGTGCCTTCAGGGTCGGCCACTGCTTCAGCCGCTTGCCGGCGTCGATGATGCCGGCGTCTGCCACCAGGCCGTAGGTTGCGGTCTGACCTGCCTTGAAACTCGCGATCTTCATTATTTGGCACTCTCTTCGATGGAGGAAACATAGGATTCGATGGGGCATACGATTTCGCCGGAGCGGATCGGAACGCAATCGGGCGGAAAGTCCTGGCGGAAGCGCGCGCCGGCTTTCTCGGCGCGGTCGACAAAGCGTTCGAGGTGGTCCATTGCGCCGCTCGGAAGGTCGTGCAGAACCATCAGGCTCCATGGCCGCGACCGGCACTGCTTCAGCGCCCGGTCGGCCCAGCCGGTTGGATCGTCCCAGTCGCGCGGGATCGTGTTCCAGAGCACGCAGCTATATTTGTCACGCGTGAGGTAATCGACCACGGATGGCTTCAGGAGCCGTTCGTCGAGATTGCCGCCACCGCCGAACGGCCGGAACCAGCGATTGGCATGCGCGAGGTCGCCAATCGCGGCCTGCGTCCGGCCGATCTCGTTTTGCGCCGTATCGGCTGCGCGTTGCTGTCCGAGCGGCACAGAGTGCGTGAAAGTATGGTTGCCGATCCAGTGACCTTCTCCATGCGCCCGCTCCGCCAGCTTGCGACGTTCGCCATCGCCGAGCTTTTCGCCGATCACGAAAAAGGTCGTCTTGATGTCGCGCTCGCGCAAGATATCGAGCACGTGCGGCGTTACGCCGGGCTCGGGACCATTGTCGAATGTCAGCGTCAGGTCGAACACGCCACCACTCCGTCAGGTCGCCGGCTGCAGGGCGGCCGGTGCGATTTCTTCAGCGCTCTGCCCGGCGCGGGTACCGGTTTGCCAGATCGCCGCCTTGCCCTCGATCCATTTGATCGCAGCGTTGAAGGCGACCGCCATCGCCAGAACCAGGAGAACGCCGGCAAACACGTGCGGGCTATCGAGGATGGTGCGGTAGCGTGAAATCAAATAGCCGATGCCGGCGGACGAGATCAGCATTTCCGACACGACGACACCGACGATGACGAGCGCACCGCCAACGCGCAGCCCTGAGAGCACGGTCGGAATTGCCGCCGGAATAATCACGCGAACCAGCCGCTGGCTCAGCGTCGCGCCCATGCTGCGGGCGGCTAGCAGCAATTGCGGATCGATAGTCTGGATGCCGGCCGCCGTCGCCAGCATCGTCGGCAGGAAGCCGTAGATCGAGGCGAAGGCGATCTTGGATTCCGATCCGATGCCGAGCCAGACGGTGAACACCGGATAAAGGATGACCAGCGGCACCGCATACAGGCTCGAAACCATCGGCATGATCAGGATGCGCGGCCGCGGCAGGCTGCCGACGACGGCGCCCAGCAAAATGCCGCCGCCGCAGGCGAATGCCATCGAGATCGCGACCTCGTAGAGCGTCACGGCCAGGGCATGAGCGTATTCGCCCGCCTCGTTCCAGCCGGCTGCCAGGGTTGAAGACAGGGACGGCAGGAACAATTCCGGAATGAAGCCCATGCGCGGCAGGATTTCCCACAGCGCGATCAGGCCGATCACGATCAATCTGCGAACGGACGCCGCGCTCATGCCAGCCTCATGCCGATTTGCGGATATGGCGCCAGATGCGATCGCGCAGGCTACCGAAGGCATCACCGCTCAGCATCTCGTAGGTGCGCGGGCGGGGCAGGGGGACCTGCAAGTGATCGACGATGCGGCCCGGCCGCGGCGACATCACGATCACCTCATCGGCGAGATAGACCGCTTCCGTCAGGCTATGGGTCACGAATACCACCGTCTTGCCCGTCGCCGCCCAGATCCGCAGCAGCTCGTCGCCCATGGTCATGCGGGTCTGTTCGTCGAGCGCGGCGAACGGCTCGTCCATCAGCAGCACCGGCGGGTCCTGCACCAGCCCGCGCGCGATCGAGACGCGCTGCTTCATGCCGCCGGACAACTCATGCGGATGGCGCTTGCCGAAGCCGTCGAGGCCGACCAGCTTCAGCGCCTCCTGCGCCCTGGCGCGGCGATCGTTCTTGCTGATACCGCGCAGTGCCAGTGGGAACTCGACATTTTCTTCCGCCGTCAGCCAGGGAAACAGGCTGGCTTCTTGAAACACCACGCCGACCCGGTTCGGGTCCGGCTCCGGGATCGGTGCGCCGCTGATGGTGATGGTGCCCGAGGTCTGCTGGCGCAGGCCCGCCATCATCATCAGAAGCGTGGATTTGCCGCAGCCGCTCGGGCCGACCAGCACGACGAAGCGGCCGGGCTTGACGTCGAGCGAGACGTTGTCGAGCGCGACGACGTCCTGCGTCGTGGTCTTGAAGACCTGCCCGACATTGCGGACCTCGATCGCGCCGGCCGGCTTCAGCGGGGCTATGTTCGCCAATGGCTGCATCGTGCTTCCACCCATCTGACCAGTTCGTTGAAAGCAATGGCGATCGCGGCAATCATCACCACGCCGGCCAGCAACTGCTTCATCTGGAAGTTCTCGCCCCAGGTCGCGATCTGGTGTCCGATGCCGTCGCGCGAGGCGTACATTTCGGCGAGGATGACGCCGGTGAGATTGAAAATCATGGAGATCCGCAGCGCCTCCAGCAGAACCGGAAGCATGCTCGGCAGGTAGACGCGGAACGCGGTCTGCATCGGCGTCGCGCCATAGGAGCGGGCGACGGTGAGATGTTCGACCTTGACCGACTCCACCGCCGTCGTGGTCGACATGATCACAATGAATATCGTCGAGAAGAAGCCGAAGCCGACCTTCTGCGAGAAGCCGACCCCGAACACCAGGATGAACATTGGCAGGAAGATCGACTTCGGAATGCTGAACGCGAAGAACAGCAGCGGCTTTGCTACTTCCGCAAAATAGCGGTTCTCTGCGATCAGGAAGCCGATCAGCGCGCCGACGGGAACGGCGAGCGCGAACGCGGTCACCACTTCGGTGGCTGTGACTGCCAGATCCTTGCGCACACTCGCGCGCTGCAGGAGATCGCCAAGCGTTGCGAGCGTGTCGGAGGCGGAAGGAAGCAGGCGCGGATTGACGATGCCGGTTCGCGACAGGATCTCCCATATCGCAAACAACGCCACCACGATGGCGACTCTAGCCGCCTTAACGCCTAGCCCGCTTTGCATTGCGTTGGCCTCAGAACTTGGTCAGAACCGGCTTGAACTGCGTCGAGATGATCTCGCTGGCGGGCCCAAGATCTTTCATGCCGCCGGCCTTCGCCATGTCGAGCGCGAGCTGAAGTTGCTCCGGAATCTTCGGCCCGTCCATGGCGCCGTCGGTTTCCAGCTTCATGATCGTGTTCTCATATTCCAGCGCGGCGATCTCGGCGGGAATTTCATAGAGCTCGGTGATCAGCTTGACAGAGGCGTCCTTGTTGGCGCGCATGAACATCAGCGCGCCATAGAGCGCATTCAGCGTCTTCTGCACGAGGTGCGGTTTATCCTGCACGTATTTGTCAAGCGCGATCCAGCCGGCGGCGAGATTCGGCGGCACTTCCTTGGAGAAGTCGAGGATGGTGCGGGCCTCGCCCGATTTGGAGATCTGGAAGCTCAGCGGCGAATAGACCACCGCCGCATCGACATTGCCGGCAAGCAGGTTGGGCACCAGGCCGCCGCCGCCGACCGGCACGCGGGTGAATTCGATCTTCTTGTCCTGCTGCGTCCACAGTGCCAACAGGTCGGAGCCGGAACCCGCGGAGGTGATTGCAACCTTCTTGCCGTTCAGGTCCTTGACGCCGAGGGTCGATTTCGAAAGCGTCATCAACTGCCAACCATAATAGCCCATGGCGGCATTGGCGAGCACCTTGGAGTTCACGCCCTTCTTGCGTCCGGCCGATACCAGCGAGGTCGCATCGAGAATGACGTCGGCGGCGCCTGCCGCCATCGCCTCGAAGGTCTCCGCGCCGCCCCGATAGATCGTCAGCTCAGCCGCGATGCCTTCCTTCTCGAACAGTTTTTGCCGCACGGCTGTTTCCGCGATCGTTGTCGGCCAATAGGTCTTGGTCGGAAGCCCGATGCGGACGGTGTCGGCGGCCTGCGCCATGGCCGATGCGCCTAGTACGGTTACGGCCGTGATCGTTGCCAATATGTGGCATCGCGTGATTTTCATGGTGACGTTTCCCTTTGCTTTTCTTGATTGGTTGGTCTTGGAACGATCAATCAATCGCCACCCCGGGCGCTTTCGGTGTGGCGAGCTCGACGAGATGCATGGTCGTCATGAAATGCTTGGAGAGGGCCGCGACCGCGGCATCGGCGTCGCGCTTGAGCGTGGCGCGCACAATCGCGGTATGTTCGGCCTCGACGTCGCGGGATTTTTCAGTATCGCGCCGGATCGAGAGCCTCCGATAGCGCTCGCTCTGCTCATGCAGCACGTCGCGAAAGCCGAGCAGCCATTGCGAGCCGCAGGCGCTCACCAGCGTGCGATGAAAGATACGGTGCCGCACCACCCATTCCTCGTAGTGATGCGTCGGATCGTCAGGGTAGGTGTAGGGCACCGCGCAAAGTGCGCTGAAAGACTTCTCGACCGAGGCAAGCCAGCCCGCGTCGCCGCGCTCAATCGATCGGCGCAGCGCCAGTCCTTCGATATCGACGCGGGTCTGCGTCACGTCGCGAAGGTCGGCCGGCGATACCGGACTGACGCGAAAGCCGCGCTGGTCGGAGGCCTGTACCAGTCCGTCGGCGACCAGCCGCGACAGCGCTTCGCGGACCGCGGCAAGACTGACCGAAAACTGTTTGGCGAGACCCGCGATATGCAGCTTCTGACCGGGCGACAGCCGGGTCGAGAGAATGTCGGCGCGCAGCCGCTCCTGAACGGCGGACGTCAGGCTCCGAGGCCGTTCGCCCAAAAGGTTCTCAGCAAAACTCAACCCGATGCTGCTCATGGCGGCGCAGACTGACCAGAGAGCGGGAAAACGTCAATCGAAAATCGATTTTTCTTCTAGCGCATTGGATACACTTTCATTTTCTGGCCCTGGTCGAGCGGCCGAGGTTTTTCAGAGACCGTCGTTCCGAAAATTGAGTGACAACCGTCCAATAGCGGCATAGATATTTCGCATGCGAAATAAATTCGCGGATCCTGTATTTAAATGAATCCCCGTCGCGAGCATCGTCTGGTGTTTCTGCTCAATGTCGCGCAGCGCCGGCTGCAGCGCTGGATCGCGGCGCAGACCCACGGAAGCGGAGTCACAGCCGCGCAGTCGGGATTGCTGTTTGTTCTGGGCCAGCGCGACGGTGTGCTGATCGGCGAGGCGGGGGCGGCGCTCGATCTCGGCCCTGCAGGCATCAGTGGGTTGGTGGACCGGATGGCAGCGGCGAACCTGATCAGGCGGCGCGCCGATCCAGATGACGGACGTGCATGGCGGCTCTGGCTGACGCCGGCCGGCCGCGCCGCGCTGGCGCAGGCAAAAGCTGGGCTCGCCGAAGTCAATGCACGCCTCACAGACGGATTCACCGAAGTCGAGATCGATGTCGTCGCGCGCTGGCTCGCCAGCCTGCAGAGCAAGTTTCCCAAAGGAGAAGACGAATGACCGAGCATATCAAGATCGAGAAGAGTGATGGGATTCTCAGCCTGACGATGGCGCGGCCCGACAAGAAGAATGCCCTGACCAATGCGATGTACGGCGCGCTGGCCGACGCCATGGAAGCAGCCGAGACTGATCCTTCCGTGCGTGTCCTGCTGATCCGGGGCGAGGGCGACATGTTCACCGCAGGTAATGACGTCGGCGAATTTGCGGCCATAGCGACGGGCGCGTTTCAGGGCGAGCGGCACGTCGGCCGTTTCCTGCAGGCGCTTGCACATTCGAGCCGCCCGCTGGTCGCCGCCGTGCAGGGGCGTGCCGTCGGCATCGGCACTACGATGCTGCTGCATTGCGATCTGGTCGTGCTGGCCGAGAACGCGCTGCTGTCAACGCCATTCGTCAATCTAGCGTTGGTGCCGGAAGCGGCTTCCAGCCTGTTGATGCCGCTTCGCATCGGCTATGCACGCGCCTACGAAATGTTTGCGCTCGGCGAAGCGGTCGATGCCAAATCCGCGTTCGCTTGGGGGCTCGCCAACCGCGTTGTGCCGCTCGACAAGCTCGATGGCGAGGCGATGGCTCTCGCCGCCCGCCTCGCCAGGCAACCGGCAGGAGCTGTCAGCACCACCAAGCGGCTGATGCGCAACCCCGAGCTGCTGCTGGCGCAGATCAAGGCAGAAAGCCAGCAATTCGCGGAGCGCTTGAAAACCGCTGAGGCGCGCGAGGCCTTTGCCGCGTTTGCCGAGCGGCGTCCGCCGGATTTCCTGAAATTTGCCAGCTAGTCCGCGCAACTGCGTTCTTCCCCGCCCGCGACCTCGAGGCAATTGACCGCCCGCGGCGGCCCCGCTACCTGTTTTAAGGTTGCGTGCGGGGGAAACAAAATGAACAAGAACAATGAAGCTTCCGAATTCGATTACGTCATCGTCGGCGCCGGCTCAGCCGGGTGTGTGCTTGCCAATCGATTGACGGCCAACGGCAGGCATTCCGTATTGCTGCTGGAGGCGGGACCAAAGGATACCAACCTCTGGATCCACGTGCCGCTCGGTTACGGAAGGCTGTTCAAGGAAAAATCCGTCAACTGGATGTACCAGACCGAGCCGGAGCCGGGCTTGAACGGCCGGCAGGTGTTCCAGCCGCGCGGCAAGGTGCTCGGCGGCTCCAGCTCGATCAACGGTCTCCTGTATGTGCGCGGGCAGCATGAGGACTACGACCGCTGGCGCCAGCGTGGCAATGCCGGCTGGGGCTATGACGACGTGCTGCCCTATTTCAAGAAGGCCGAGAACCAGCAGCGCGGCGCCGACAAATATCACGGCATCGGCGGTCCGCTGCCGGTATCCGACTGGCGACATCATGATCCGTTGTCGGAAGCATTTGTGGTCGCGGCTGCGGAGGTCGGCATTCCGACCAATCCCGACTTCAATGGTGCGACCCAGGAAGGCGCGGGCTTTTTCCAGACCACGACAAGGCGCGGCCGCCGCGCCAGCACGGCGTTCTCCTATCTGCGTCCCGCCAGGAAGCGACCCAACCTGCACATCGAGACGTCAGCGCTGGCGCAGCGCATCCTGTTCGAAGGCCGCCGCGCCAAGGCAGTCGAATACAAGCAGGACGGCCACGCGCGCACCGCGCGGGCGCGCAAGGAAATCCTGGTCTCCAGTGGAGCGTATAATTCGCCGCAATTGCTGCAGCTCTCGGGCATCGGGCCGGCGGATCTGTTAAAACAGCACGGCATCGAAATCTTGCTCGATGCGCCCGGCGTGGGCAACGATCTGCAGGATCACATGCAGGTCCGCCTGATCACGCGCTGTTCGCAGAAGTGCACGCTCAACGATGTCGTCAACAATCCGATCCGCAAGATGATGGCGGGCATTCAGTATGCCGCCTCGCGCAAGGGTCCGCTGACGATTGCGGCCGGCACATCGGGCGCTTTCTTCAAGACCAGCCCGCGGCTGGCCTCGCCCGATATCCAGATTCACTTCCTGCCGTTCTCGACCGACAAGATGGGCGAGAAGCTGCACGCGCTTTCCGGCTTCACCGCGTCGGTCTGCCAGTTGCGTCCCGAAAGCCGCGGCTCGCTACGCATCAAAAGCGCGGATCCTGCCGTGCCGCCGGAAATCCGCATCAACTATCTCGCGACCGAAACCGACCGCCGCGCCTTCATCGACGGCATCCGCATCCTGCGCCGAATTCTTGCGGCGCCAGCGCTGAAGGCCTACGCGGTCGCGGAGGTCGATCCCGGTGCGAAGGTGCAGAGCGACGACGAATTGCTGGACTTCTGCCGCCGCACCGGCAGCACGGTCTATCACCCGACCTCGACCTGCCGCATGGGCAACGATCCGCTCGCCGTCGTCGACCAGCGCTTGCGCGTTCGCGGCATCGAAGGCCTGCGCGTGGTCGATGCGTCTGTTATGCCGGACCTGATGTCGGGAAATACCAACGCGCCGACGATCATGATCGCCGAGAAGGCGTCCGACATGATTCTGGAGGATGCGCGGTAGGCGCCGACACCAGCGGCAAAACACCGATGTCATGATCCGCGACAGCGAATGATCCAGTATTCCGTGACATCTCGATTCAAACTGAAGTCGGGCGCTTACTGGATACCCGCCTTCGCGGGTATGACGGTCCTTGTTACCCCGTATACGCCCGCACGCGCTTCAGCATCTGCTCGACATGCGCGATCGGGGTTTCCGGCTGGATGCCGTGGCCGAGATTGAAGATCAGCCGCCCCTGCGCATAGTTCGCCAGCACGTCGTCGACAGCGCGGTCGAGCGCGGCGCCGCCTGCGATCAACGCCAGCGGATCGAGATTGCCCTGCACGGCGACATGGTTCTGCACGCGCTCGCGGATAAATGATGGCTCCGCCGTCCAGTCGATGCTGACGGCGTTGAGGCCGGTCGCTTCCACATAGGCTGGTAACAGCGCGCCGGCACCACGCGGAAAACCGATGATCTTGGCATCGGGCACTTGCGCGCGTACCCCGGCGACTATGCGTTTTGCCGGTTCGATCGACCAACGCTCGAATTCGCGCGGCGGCAGCACGCCGGCCCAGGTATCGAAGATCTGCAGGCAATCCGCGCCGGCCTTGAGCTGACCGAGCAAATATTGGATGGAATTCTCCACCAGCACGTCGATGATCTTCGCAAACACGTCGGGATGGCCGTACGCCATCATCCGCGCCGGCGCCTGATCCGGCGTGCCCTGACCTGCGACCATGTAGGTTGCCACCGTCCATGGCGCGCCGCAGAAGCCGATCAGCGCAATCTCTGGCGCAAGTTCGCGCCGCACGCGGCGCAGCGCTTCATAGACCGGCTCCAGCTTTCCGAAGTCGGCATCGCGCGCCAGCGTGTCTACCTTCTCCGGTGTATCCAGCGGATCGAGCCGCGGGCCTTCGCCGGCCTCGAAGCGCACCGAGCGGCCGAGTGCGTAGGGGATGACGAGAATGTCGGAAAAGATGATCGCCGCGTCGAAGTTGAAACGGCGGATCGGCTGCAGCGTCACCTCGGCGGCATATTCCGGCGTGAAGCAGAGATCGAGAAAGCTGCCGGCCCGGGCGCGCAGTTCGCGATATTCAGGCAAATAGCGACCGGCCTGACGCATCATCCAGGCTGGCGGCACCGCCTGTCTGCGGCCCGACAGCACTTCGATAACGGGTTTTACGAAGGATTTCTGGGTCAAACGCAAAGTTCCTCAGCAAGCCTGATACAGACTTCTGATACACGCAGGTTCCCAAATGTCTAGGGAGCGATACGGGCGCAACGAGAGGAACTGGCGCAATACCGGACCGTTATCCCGGGCATGGAGGTACCCTATGGCTAAGAAATTCAACCCTGCGCCGCATGACAAGCACGCCGAAAATCCGCGCGAGGCACTGAAGGCCGACCGGGAAACGCACGAAAAGCTCGAGGCAGGCTTGGTCGATACTTTTCCAGCCTCCGATCCCGTAAGCGCGGCGCAACCGGCGCCGTCAAAAGCCGATCACGAACATGAGAACTCATCGCTGTGGGACAAGGTTCGCGCCGTGTTCCGCTAACGCAAAAAGGATCGCACGAATTCGTTTTGCAGCGGCAAACGGCCTCCTTGAAGGGAGACCGTTTCTGTTTGGGGTTCAGTAGTGCGGCGGACGCTCGTTTGCAGGGCCGGGCACGCGGTTTTCGGCTTCTCGAAGGCGTTCCTTCAATTCCGCGATCTGCCGAGTCAGTCTGTCGATCTCGGTCCACTGCGCCGTGATCGTGAGGTTCAACACCTCGATGGTCTCATCCTGATAGGTCAGGCGTATTTCCAGCGCATCGATGCGCTCGCTCAGTGCGCTGACTTCACTCATGGGAGCCATCGCTCATCTTGCGTTCCCGCAGGCCGTGGCCGAGCGCCACGCGTTCGTCGAACACGAAGCATTCGCCGCGCCAACGGCTCTCCTCTTCCGGGACACCTTCCAGGTACCGAAGGATGCCGCCTTTGAGGTGATAGATCTCGTCAAATCCGCGCGCCAGCAGATAGGCGCTGGCTTTCTCGCACCGGATGCCGCCGGTGCAGAACATTGCGATCCGCTTGTGCTTCGCCGGATCGAGTTTCTGCGCGGCGAACTCCTTGAACTGTCCAAAGCTTTTGATGCCGGGATCGACCGCCCCCTCGAACGTGCCCATCGCCACCTCGAAAGCGTTGCGAGTATCGATGACTAGCGTATCGGGCGCAGCGATCAATTCGTTCCAGTCCGACGGTTCGACATAGGTGCCGACCCGCCGTGTCGGGTCGACGTCGGCATCGCCGAGCGTAACGATTTCTTTCTTCAGGCGGACCTTCAGCTGCTGGAACGGCATCTCGGACGCGGTTGAAAATTTGAGTTCGAGATTGTCGAGCCGGCCGCCAAAAACGGCGCCGTGCTGCAGTTCACGAACGAACGCGTCGATGTCTGCATCGCTGCCCGCAACCGTGCCATTGATGCCCTCATGCGCCAGCAGCACGCTGCCCTTCAACCCCAGGTCCGCCGCAAAGGCACGCAACGGCTCGCGCAATTCCCGGAAATCCGGCAGCGCAGCGAATTGATAGAAGGCGGCGACCTTGAGCGGCATGGCGACCGTTTATCAGGCCGGCCGGGGAGGGGAAACCCCGTAAAGCCCTGCATATTCTGCGCATTGCCTCTGATGCCCCATTGGCATGCCAACCATTGCCCTGCCGGGGATGAATATGCCAAAGAACGGCCTATAAACCCGCCCGATGCTCCCGCGGGATGCTCAAGAAACGCTGAAAAGAAAGCACTCGCGATGAGGAATTTCCATTTCGCCGGCCGCTCCACGGTCCATGCCCAGAACGCGATGGTGGCGACGTCACATCCGGAAGCCGCGTTGACCGCGATCGAGGTGATGAAGGCGGGCGGCACGGCGGCGGATGCCGCGGTAGCGGCCTGCGCGCTGCTTGGCGTGATCGAGCCGCAATCGACGGGCATTGGCGGCGACTGCTTCGCGCTGATCCAGCCGAAAGGCGAGGGCAAGATTGTCGCCTATAACGGCTCCGGCCGCGCGCCGATGGCAGCGACAGCCGAATGGTATCTGGAGCGCAAGATCCATTCAGTGCCGCTGACCTCGGCCCATGCGGTGAGCATTCCCGGCGCGATCGACGCCTGGGATACGATCCTGCGCGACCATGGCAAGATGGGCCTCGACACCCTGCTGCAGCCCGCCATCAAGGCCGCCGAGGAAGGCTATGTCGTTGCCCCCCGCATCGCCTTCGACTGGAAGAACCAGTTCGAGAAGCTGAAGAACGGCACTAATACCGAGCGCTATCTTTTGCCGCACGGCAAGCCGGCGGTGGCCGGCGACGTGATCCGCCAGCCGGAATTGGGCAAGACGCTGCGCGCCATCGCCAAGAATGGCCGCGATGCGTTCTATACCGGCGAAATCGCGGACGACATGGTGGAAACCCTGCGCGGCATTGGCGGCCTGCACACGCTGGAAGATTTTGCTGCGCATTCGACCGAAACGACGGCGCCGATCGGCACCATGTACAAGGGCCATGATGTCTGGCAGTGCCCGCCGAACGGCCCGGGTATCACGATGCTGGTGATGCTGAATATCCTCTCCCGCTTCGACCTGACCAAATTCGCGCCGCTCAGCATCGAGCGCTTCCATCTCGAGGCGGAGGCCGCCCGCATCGCCTACATGATGCGTGAGCAGTATATCGGCGATCCTCAACAGGTGCATGTCGACGTCGCCGGCATCCTCGCCAAAGGGTTCGCCGAGGAGCATATCAAGAACATCAGGATGGACCGGCTGCTCGAACTGCCGAACGTCGCGCCACCGATGAATCCGTCCACCGTCTACATCACCGTTGTCGACAAGGATCGCAACGTCTGCTCGTTCATCAACTCGATCGCGCATTCGTTCGGTTCGGCGATCGTTTCCAACAAGACCGGCATTCTCCTGCAGAATCGCGCCGGCGGCTTCCGCATTCAGCCCGGCCACCCGAACTGCATCGCGCCGGGCAAGCGGCCGCTGCACACCATCATTCCCTCGCTCGCCACCAGGAATGGCCGCGCGGTGATGCCGTTCGGTGTGATGGGCGGCCAGTATCAGCCGGTCGGGCAGACCCACGTACTGACCAATATTCTCGACTATGGCTGCGACGTGCAGGAAGCCATCGATATGCCACGCGGTTTGCATTATGAGGGCGTCTACCAGCTCGAGGACAGCGTGCCGGCCGAGATCGTCGAAGGCCTGAAGAAGATCGGCCACAAGACCACGAGCGTGGTCGGCCCACTCGGCGGCGGCCAGGCGATCTGGATCGACTGGGACACGGGCACGCTGACCGGCGGCTCCGATCCCCGCAAGGACGGCTGCGCGCTGGGCTACTGACCGTATACAAGCTCCGTTTCCGGAAAGAGGTTCAACAGATGCGCTTCTCGCGACGCACGATCTTCCAGACCGCCTTTGCCGCCGTGGCAGCCGCGGTTGCCACGCCCGTTGCCATTCAAATGGCATCGGCCCAAACCGCAGGAAAACCCATGACCACAGCTTCAGGCTTGCAGATCATCGACAGCAAGGTCGGTACCGGCGCCTCGCCAGCGTCCGGCCAGACCTGCGTCATGCATTATACCGGTTGGCTCTACGAGAATGGCCAGAAGGGCAGGAAATTCGATTCCTCGGTGGATCGCAATGAGCCGTTCGAGTTCAAGATCGGCCAGCGGCAGGTGATTGCCGGCTGGGACGAAGGCGTCGCTTCCATGAAGGTCGGCGGCAAGCGCACGCTGATCATTCCGCCTGCGCTCGGTTACGGCGCGCGGGGCGCCGGCGGCGTCATCCCGCCGAACGCTACGCTGATGTTCGACGTCGAATTGCTGGCCGTGAAGTAAGCTGAACCCGAGGCGCAGCGTGAAGGTCTCGATCCGCGACGCTTATTTCGACACGCTGTAGTCCTGATCCGCGAGCCTGGTCGATGCCACGCGCGGCATCGTCAAGGCGGAAGATCTCGCGCGCATGAAACCCACGGCGCTCCTGGTCAACACCAGCCGCGCGCCGCTGATCGAGCCGAACGCACTCGTGAATGCGTTGCGCGCCGGACGCCCCGGCATGGCGGCGGTCGACTCTACGAAAAAGAGTCGCTGCGCGATCCCCTGCTGACCATGGAAACGTGGTCTGCACGCCGCATCTGGCTATGTATCGCGCGACGAACACGAACTCCAGTTCACGGATATTTTCGATCAGATTGTGGCCTATGCCGCGGGAATGCCGACGAATGTCGTCAATCCGGACGTGATGTCCAGACGGCGCTGAACAGGCTGAGGCTGCGCCCGGCCATGACGAAAACCGGGGCGCCTATGCGCAGCCGGCTCCGCTAATTTTCTGGTTTGCGGCCGCGCTTTTCGATATCGTCGGGAAAAATGATCTTTCGAGAAGGCGCCCAATGACCGGCACGCATGACCACGCCCATTCCCACGATCACGATGAGCGCTGGAAGCATGACGGCGTTCGCGTCATTCCAGGCAATCAGCTCGATCCCAACGTGCCGTCAACCGCCGGCATGGATCGCAAGGCCGCGATCAATTTCGCCCGCGTCGGCGCGCAGAAATTGTGGGCGGGGACGGTGACGATCAAGCCCGACGCCAAGACCGGCGCGCATCATCACGGCCATCTCGAAAGCATCATCTATGTCGTAAAGGGCAGGGCGCGGATGCGCTGGGGCGAGCATCTGCAGTTCACCGCCGAGGCCGGCCCCGGCGACTTCATTTTCGTGCCGCCCTACGTGCCGCATCAGGAAATCAACGCCAGCCCCGACGAGGTGCTGGAATGCGTGCTGGTGCGCTCCGACGGCGAGGCGGTTGCGATCAATCTCGACATCGAGCCGGTCGAAAAGCCGGAGACGGTGCTGTGGGTCGATCCGGTGCACCGCGACCCCGCCGTGAAGAAGTAAAGAACATCGATCATCGCCATCGAGCTGGTGTCGCGGGGAATGCCATGAAGCTTGTTCGCTACGAGAGCGCAGGCCACGTCGCTACCATCACGATGGATCGTGCGTCCGCGCATAATGCGCTCAACAACGCCTTATGCGATGAGCTGCGCGAGGCCTGGCTTCGCTTTCACGAAAGCGATGACCGCGTTGCGGTGCTTGCCTCGTCCGAAGAGAAATATTTCTCGGTCGGCGCCGACGTCAGAGATCTTCCCGCCAACATGTGGCACGCGGTGCCCGGACTGGGCGTCGAACTGGACAAGCCGGTGATTGCGGCGACGTCCGGGTGGGTCGTCGGCGGTGCTTTCGTGCTGGTCCAGATGGCTGACATGTGCGTGGCATCGGAGACGACGCGCTTCATCTATCCCGAGGGCAAGATCGGCACCACCGCCGGCGGCGTCTCCTCGGTGATGGCGCGCATGCCGCACAAGATCGCGATGGAGTTTCTGCTGGTTGGCGAGGAAATGTCCGCGGAGCGCGCCTACCAGATCGGTTTCGTCAACAAGGTGGCGCCGAAAGGACAGCATGTCACCCTCGCGCAGGAAATGGCGGCCAAGGTCGCTGCCAATGCGCCGCTGGTGGTCCGTGCCCTGAAGAAGCTGGCCCGCGACGCGATGCCCAAGGGACCGCTGGAGGGAGTCGCCGAGGTGCGTCGGCTGCTGGATGCCATCAGGGACAGCGAGGATCTCAAGGAGGGCGTCAAGGCGTTCAGCGAAAAGCGCAAGCCGGAATTCAAAGGCAAATAGCGTCTATTCGTCGCCGGACTCTAGCGAACCACGCACCCTTTCCCGAGCAACGAAAAATAATTCGAGAAGGGATGTCGGGCCCGCCTTCGCCCGCTCGTCCTTGGCATGAACCCCGCAAAAAAGGAGCCGATTATGGCCAAAATGATCTTCGTCAACCTGCCGGTCAGCGATCTCGCCCGCTCCACAGCCTTCTATCAGGCGATCGGCGCTGAAAAGAACCCGCAATTCTCCGACGACACGGGGTCCTGCATGGTGTTCTCCGATACCATCTACGTGATGCTGCTGACCCACGCCAAGTACCGCCAGTTCACCTCGAAGAAGATCGCCGACGCCAAGGCCACAAGCCAGGTCCTGCTCTGCCTCTCCGCTGACAGCCGCAATGCGGTGGACGATATGGTTGGAAAGGCGCAAGGCGCGGGCGGCGGAGCCGATCCGGGTCCGAAGCAGGATTATGGCTTCATGTACGGCCGCAGCTTCGAAGATCCCGATGGGCATCATTGGGAAGTGATGTGGATGGATGTCGCGGCCGCCACCGCCGCGCAGCCCGCCAGTGCCTGACAGGTCGAACAGATCAGCAATCAGGCTGTAAATCTCTACATCTCGTAGCTTGCCCCAGCGTGTCATCGCCCGGCCTTGACCGGGCGATCCAGTAAGCTACGCCCGCCGATTGTTGCGAAGGAACTGGCGCCGCGGAGTACTGGATGCCCCGCCTGAAGCGAGGCATGATGATGGTTGGCGCGCGCGGCTACTCACCCACCGGCTGGTCATAGCGGAAGTGAAATGCGTCCAACGCGATGGACATAAAAATCCGGAGCCGTCACACTCAATTTGCCGCAATATCATTCCGCCCCTGATTCCGTGCCAGATTGTCCGTGAAGCCATCAGCCTCATCACATTCTGTTCTGCCCGGTTCGATGATGCGCACGGGCATCATCGCGGCGATCCTTTTTGTGCTTGCGCATTTCGCGCTGCTGACCGGCGTCACCACGCCGGAAAAGTTCTATTTCGACGAGGTTCACTACGTCCCGGCGGCGCGGCAGATGCTTGAGGCGGCGATGCGGGAGCCGATGCTCAATCCCATGCATCCGCCGCTCGCCAAGCAGTTCATGGCGCTGTCGATCCATTGGTTCGGCGACATTCCGCTGGGTTGGCGCTATCCGAGCGTATTGTTCGGATCGCTCGCCGTGGTAGCGGTGTATCTGTGCGGCCTGGCGCTGTTCGGAGCACAGGGGCCGGCCGTCGCGGCGAGCCTGCTGGCTTCTTTCAACCAGATGCTGTTCGTGCAATCGCGCATCGCGATGCTGGATATTTTCTCGCTCGCCTTCAGCCTGTTCGCTATCACGGCGTTCATGCATGGCTTTCGCAGGAAGCGGCCGCATCTATGGTTCGCCCTTGCCGGAATCGGCTTCGGCCTGTCGGCCGCCTGCAAATGGAGCGGGGCCTTCGTCCTCGCGGTCTGCATCGGCATCATTGCGGTGATTCGCCTGATGCAGATCTGGCGCACGCAGTTCGCCGATGCGAGGGCCGACGATTGGTACAGGCCCGATCTCTGGCCAGGCTTCAACGGCTGGCATTTCGCGGCGTGCTTCCTTCTTATTCCGGCCGCTGTCTATCTCGCGACGTTCATTCCGCTCTATGGGTTTTCGGTTCCGGGTATTCTGGAAGCGCAACGGCGGATCTTCAGCGACAACACGACGAGTGCGATTGCTGGCCACACCTATATGAGTTCATGGCCGTCGTGGCCGTTCCTGATGCGCCCGGTCTGGTATCTCTTTGACAAGATCGACGAAGACCATATCGCTGCCGTGGTCCTGCTCGGCAATCCTCTGATCCTGTGGCCGGCGCTGATCGCTGTGGCGATCTGCCTGCGCGACTGGATCGTCACGCGACGGCTTGATGCTTTCCTGATATTGGCGTTCTATTTCGGCCCATACCTCGCATGGGCGCTGCTGCCGCGAACGCTTGGCTTCATCTATTACTATCTGCCGGCGGCGACCACAGCGAGCTTTGCACTGGTGTATGCCTTGAAACGCGGCAGCCTGCCCGGTTGGTTGTTATGGGCGTATGTCGCAATCGGCTTTGCCGGTTTCGCCGCAATGTTACCGATATCGGCCGCGTTCATCGGCACATCGATGGCGACGTTCAGCCGCCTGATGATCTTCCAGAACTGGATTTGAATCGATCCTTCTCGCAATGGCGCAAGAGAAAGAACCGCCTGCCGGAGAGGCAGGCGGTTCGATTTTCCAAGACCTTACTTTGACGCGGTCTTCGTATCCATGTTGACGACCTGAACGCGGCGGTTGGTCGGGTCCATCGGCGCATTCGGATCTTTCGGCTTGGTCTCGCCATAACCGACGGTGACCAGGTTGGAGCCGGCGATGCCGTATTTCTCGGTCAGGTACTTCTTGATCGTGTCGGCACGGCGCTCGGAAAGATCCTGATTGTAGGCTTCACTGCCGATCGCATCGGTATGACCGGCGACCACGAAGGTCGAACCCTTCAGGCTCGGGTCGGAAAGCGCCTTGCCGAGCTCCTGCACGGCGGAAACCGAGTTCTTGCTGATATCGGCCGAGTTGTAGTCGAAGTTGATTTCGAGATCGATCTTCGGCTTGCTTGCGGCGAGTTCCGCAATCTCCTGGCGCTCGCCGAGCGACAGCGACCGGGTCTTGCGGTTGCGCAGGGAATCGACGAAGCCGACTTCCTTGGCCTTTGCGGCGGCATCCACCGGCTGCTGCGGACCACTCGAGAGGCCCCGGGTCACTCCCGGCTTCGGCTTCAGGGCGTCCAGGATTTTGTCGGCCGAGACGGCGTCGCCGGCGACGGCCAGCCCTGCCGTCATCGACAGCGCGGCGCTGATAGTCATGATCGAAATTCCATGAGAGCGGGTCATCGTCCTAGTCCTCACTGTTAACGCCTGCAAACTGACGTGCATGATGTTTTGATGCTGCGACGATAGGATGGGTTCAAAACAGGCAATGTGACTCAAATCACAGAGCAAAACCCGGCTTTCCAGGCGGCTACCAGCTTTCAATTGGTGCTGCAGGGGTTGAAGGGAACGTCGCGACATCTGCAGTGGCTTTTCGGCTGACCTAGTCACGTGATCTGAATCGCGGCTGTGGACCGCCTTCATCGAGATCGGCCGCGCGACGTCCATGGCGGATGTGGGCAGGAACTGCCTTGATCAGAATCAGATGATCCGCGTCGCTTGATTGGTCCGGACATCAAACGCCTCCGTGATTCCACGGAGCCAGTCGCGATGTTCAGCCATTCAAGCGGCCGCTATCTCACCGTCATCGATGCTCAAGACCTGCGGTGCTGGATAGTGCAAGCTGCTTCGCCGCGATGCCTTCCTCATTCACAAAAAAAGCGAGGCCATCGCGCCAGCGCCGATGTGTGGACAACAAATCGGCTAGATGCCTCTCTAGCAAAACTACTCACAAAAAATCTGAAGAAGAAATCGTTCGGGGCAACCAAACGGGCGGGGCGGTGTTACAGTCAGTCAAACGTCAGCGTGAGTATCTGGGTTATCGAAGCGCATCGGAGTCGGCCGGTTCCGCAAGTTCAATGCCAACACTGATCGGCGCGGCGATGATCGCCGCTGCAATTTTGCTGTCGACGCTGATCAGCGCGCTCGGCAGCCGCTACGTCGGGCTAGAAAGCCCGACGGAGGAGAGCGCGTGGCTAGTCGATCGTCTCACCGGCCACGTCTACAAATGCCATGCGCCGCAGCCCGGCCGCGCCTCTTGCGAGGCCGAGATCGCAACCGGCAGCGTCGGAGAGCGGCAGAAGCGGTGAGGTGAGCTGGCGTCGCGGGCCGGCGATCATGGAACCCGGGACTCCCCACGCGCGCGAATCCCGCTACATTACCGCGCAATGTCCCGCGCGACTGAACCACGCCGCCTGACCAAAGCCGAGGCCCGGCGAATCTGGCTGCACGCCCAGCGGCTCGATACCAGCGAGCCGTTCGGCGCCGGGCCGGAGGCGGTCGCGGCAGCCGTGGACCATCTCGGTTATGTCCAGATCGACACTATCCACGTCATCGAACGCTGCCATCATCATATTCTCTATAGCCGGATCCCGGCCTATGCCCGTGCCGACCTGCGCCAGGCGCAGAGCGTCGACAAGAGCGTGTTCGAATACTGGATGCATGCGCTGTCCTATGTGCCCGCGAAGGATTTTCGTTTCTTCGTTCCGGCAATGAGAGAGCACCGGCGGAACGGCCACAAATGGTTTGCTTCCGTCAAACCGGAGGATACCCGCAAAGTGATGCGGCTGTTACGGCGCGACGGCGCGCTGACCATCCGCGACATCGAGGACGACGTTCTGACCGAGAAGGAGCATCTGTGGCAGAGCCGCAAACCCTCGAAGCGGGCGCTGCAGCTTGCCTTCTATGGCGGTGAGGTGACGATCTCCGAACGCACCGGCATGCTCAAGACCTACGAGTTGATGACGCGGCATTTCGGCTGGGACAAGCTGCCGAAGCCGGCCAAATCGGCGGAAATCACCGCCTACCTGCTCGACCGCGCGTTGCGTTCGCAGGGCGTCGTCAGCCTTGATTCCATCTGCCATCTCGACGCGCCGAGCAAGCCTGCGGTGCGGCGGCTGGTCGAAGCGCGGGTGCGGCGCAAGGAACTGGTGCCGGTCGCGCTCGAAGGCGCCGGCAAGCAGGAGCATTGGGCGCGGCCGGAAGTGCTGGAAGCGAATCCGTCGGCGGGCGAGGGCGACGGCCCGGTGCACATCCTTTCGCCGTTCGATCCGCTTGTTATCCAGCGCAAGCGCACCGAGTTGTTCTTCGGCTACGGCCACCGCTTCGAAGCCTATGTGCCGAAGGAAAAGCGCGTGTTCGGCTATTTTGCGCTTCCTGTCCTGGTCGGTGAGGACATCGTCGCAGCCATTGACCTCAAGACCGACCGCCAGAAAGGAAAGCTGCTGATGCAGAAATGGAGCTGGGTCGGCAAGGGCGCCGCGAGGGCTGCGCGCAAGGACTACAAGCGGCGCATCGAGGAAGAGCTGCACCGTTTCGAGCGGTTTCAGTTGGCAGATTAGGGTTTCCATTCAGGAACCCGCCACCGCCGCGTTTGTTAGTTCCATGCTGCACAATCGCTGGGAGGGCAACATGGGCAAGGACAAATCGATTCTGGAGAAGTTCACCGACACGGTGAAGGACATCGCCGGCACCGCGACGGAAGCCGCAAGCCAGGCGCTGAAGACCGACGAGCCGGCGTTGAAGGCTGACGAGCGTGCGGCAGCTTATGTGCCGCTCGCCGCCGATGGTTTGGTTTCCGATCCTATGATGGTGACGCCGGTAGCAGCTACGCCCCGGCGGCGGAAGCCGGCTGCCAGCAAACGACGAGATGCGCCGCCGACCAGGCCGAGGAAGGCTGGAGCCGCCAAGGCTCGAACTGCCAAGCGTCGAACTACCAAGACTCGAAGTGCCAAGGCTGGAGCTACCAAGGCGCGAGCTGCCAAAGCTCGAACTGCAAGAAAGACGGCGAAGACGTCGGCCGCCAGGAAATCGAGCGGCCGGAAATCGAGAGCTGCCAGCAAGACGGCGGCAAGCGTGAAGAAAACAGCCACCAAGAAAACCCGCAAGAAAGCTCGACGCACCTGATCCGTACGGCCCGTGGCGATTGCGGGCGCAAAGTTGCGCCTCTGCCGGCTGGGTGAAAGTCAATGCGGCCGACGCCCTTCTCGGCGCTGCCTTTCCAGATTGTTGTGCGCTTCGGCCGGATGACGGCCAGCCAGGGCTGGGACGACAACCTTTTCCAGCAAGGGCAATTACCTCTTAACCTACCGTCTCCTCACGAATTGATGATCTCTGACGATTATTGACATTCATCAGTCGCCATTCAATACTCTTCACCGATGTTGCGATGGAGAGACCGATGTTCGCCCGTTCCATTTTCTCTAGCTATTACAGGCTGTTGACTGGAGCATCGCTGGCGTTTGCGGTATTCGCGCTGGCGGGCTGTAATGAAAAGGCGGCGGAAACCGCCGCGCCCGGACGTCCGGTTCTGGTGGCTACTGTGCATTACGCGGCCGAGACGCCCGAGCGCAGTTTCGTCGGCACCATCCGGCCCCGGATCGAAACCGATATGGGATTCCGTGTCCCCGGCAAGGTCGCCCGGCGTCTGGTTGAAGTCGGCCAGACCGTGGATGTCGGCCAGCCGCTCGCTATCCTCGACGAGGTCGATCTGAAGCTGCAGGCCGAGCAGGCCGAGGCCGAGTTCCGCGCGGCTACCGGCGTGCTGGCGCAGGCCAGCGCCTCCGAGCAGCGCGCCAAGGACCTTCGCGCCAAGGGCTGGACCACCGATGCGCAGATGGACCAGAGCCGCGCCGCCGCTGACGAAGCTCGGGCGCGCTTTAACCGCGCCGAGCGGCAAGTCGAACTGACCAAGAATTCTCTCTCTTATGCGACGCTGATTGCCGACACCCGCGGCGTCGTCACCGCGACCCTGATCGAGCCCGGCCAGGTCGTGGCTTCCGGGCAGACGGCGGTCCGTGTTGCGCGCTTTGCCGAAAAGGAGGCCGTGGTCGCGATCCCCGAAACCCTGGTCGGCCGCGCCAAGGCCGGCACGGCTACCGTGACGCTGTGGTCGGATTCGGAGAGAAAATATGCCGCGAAGCTGCGCGAGATCGCGCCTTCCGCCGACCCGGCGACGCGCACCTATCTCGCCAAATTCTCGCTGCCGGAAGCCGACGACAAGGTCTCGCTCGGCATGACGGCAACGCTGACGCTGGCCGACGCCGCCACTGAGCGCGTCGCCAAGCTGCCGCTGTCGGCGCTGTTCAGCCAAGGTAGCAATCCCTCGCTCTATGTCGTCGACGATGCCGGCGCGGTGAAGCTGCAGCCGGTCGTCGTGAAGTCCTACGAAAGCAATGCCGTCGTGATCTCCGGTGGCGTCGACGAGGGCGCCAAGATTGTCACGCTCGGCGTGCAGAAGCTCGACCCGGCGCAGAAGGTCCGGGTGGTGTCGTCGCTATCGTTCTAGTCCCGTCATTGCGAGTTGACCCCTGTCATTGCGAGGAGCGAAGCGACGAAGCAATCCATAGTACCGCAAGTGGATAGGTGGATTGCTTCGCTTCGCTCGCAATGACGCTGCAAACGATTTCGATGTTGGAGAGTGACATGAAGCACTTCAATCTCTCGAGCTGGGCGGTGGGCCATCCGACCCTGATCCTGTTCCTGATGATCGTGCTCGGCGCTGCCGGTTTCTTCTCCTACGAGCGGCTGGGCCGCGCCGAGGACCCGTTCTTTACGGTGAAGGTGGTCAACGTCTCGGCGATCTGGCCCGGCGCGACCGCGCAGGAAATGCAGACCCAGGTTGCCGACCCCATCGAGAAGAAGCTGCAGGAATTGCCGTTCTTCGAGAAGGTGCAGACCTATTCCAAGCCGTCGTTCACCGCGCTCCAGGTCACGTTCAAGGATTCGACCCCGCCAAAGGACGTGCCCTACCTGTTCTATCTGCTACGCAAGAAGCTCGTTGACGTGCAGGGGCAACTGCCTGCAGGCCTGCTCGGCCCGAACGTCAACGATGAATTCTCCGACGTTGATTCCATTCTCTATATGATGACCGGCGACGGCGCTGATTACGCGCAGATGAAGAAGGCTGCCGAGGGCATGCGCCAGCGCCTGTTGAAGGTCGCCGGCGTCACCAAGGTCAATCTCTACGGCACCCAGGACGAGCGCATCTTCGTCGAATTCTCCCATGCCAAGCTGGCAACGCTCGGCATCACGCCGCAGGCCCTGTTCGATTCGCTCGCCAAGCAGAACAACGTTACGCCCGCAGGCACGGTGGAAACCTCCGCGCAGCGCGTGCCGCTGCGCGTCACCGGTGCGCTCGACGGCGCCAAGGCGGTCGCGGAAACGCCGGTCGAGAGCAACGGCCGCGTGTTCCGGCTCGGCGATATCGCCACCGTCACCCATGGCTTCGTCGATCCGCCGACCTTCGTCGCACGACAGAAAGGCAAGCCTGCCATCGGCATCGGCATCGTCACCAGCAAGGGCGCCAACATCCTCGAACTCGGCAAGGACGTCGAAAAGGCGACCGCCGACTTCATGAAGGCCGTGCCGCAGGGCATCGAGGTCGAGCAGATCGCCGACCAGCCGAAGGTGGTCGAGCGCGCGGTCGGCGAGTTCGTGCATTCCTTCATCGAGGCACTGGCGATCGTGCTGTTCGTCTCCTTCGTGGCGCTCGGCTGGCGCACCGGCATTGTCGTTGCGATGTCGGTGCCGCTGGTGCTCGCCATCGTCTTCATCGTCATGAATGCGATGTCGATCGATCTTCATCGCATCACGCTCGGCGCGCTGATCATCGCGCTCGGCCTGCTGGTCGACGACGCCATCATCGCTGTCGAAATGATGGTGGTGAAGATGGAACAGGGCTGGGACCGTGTCCGCGCGGCGTCCTTCGCCTGGGAATCAACTGCGTTTCCGATGCTCACGGGAACGCTGGTCACGGCCGCTGGCTTCCTCCCCATCGGCTTTGCCAATTCGGCGGTCGGCGAATATGCCGGCGGCATATTCTGGATCGTGGCGATCGCGCTGGTCGCGTCCTGGTTCGTGGCGGTGATCTTCACGCCCTATATCGGCGTCAAGCTGTTGCCCAACATCGCCGTCCACCATAACCACGATCCGCACGCGATCTACGAGACGCGGATGTATCGCGGCTTGCGCGCCGTGGTGCAGTGGTGTGTCGACCACCGGATCAAGGTGGTGGCGGCGACGGTTGGCGTGTTCGCGCTCTCGATCGTGGGCTTCGGCCATGTCCAGCAGCAGTTCTTCCCGCTGTCCGAGCGGCCGGAATTGTTCCTGCAACTACGCCTGCCGGAAGGCACCGCCTTCAACGTCACGGAGAAATCCGTAAAGAAGGCCGAAGCGCTGTTGAAGGACGACAAGGATATCGCGACCTATACCGCCTATGTCGGCCAAGGTTCGCCGCGCTTCTGGCTCGGCCTCAATCCGCAACTGCCGAACGAGGCGTTTGCCGAGATCGTGATCGTCTCCAAGGACGTCGAGGCCCGCGAGCGGATCAAGGCGCGGTTGGAGAAGGCGGTTGGCGAGGGCGAACTATCCGAAGCGCGCGTGCGCATCGATCGCTTCAATTTCGGTCCGCCGGTCGGTTTCCCGGTCCAGTTCCGCGTGATCGGCCCCGACGCCAATACCGTGCGCGACATCGCCTACAAGGTGCGCGACGTCATGAAGCAGAATCCCAACGTCGTAGAGCCGCAGCTCGACTGGAACGAGCAGTCGCCTTACCTGAAGCTCGTGGTCGACCAGGATCGTGCGCGAGCCCTCGGCCTCACCCCGCAGGACGTTTCGCAGGCGCTCGCCATGCTGATCTCGGGCGCGCAAGTCACGACCATCCGTGACGGCATCGAGAAGGTCGGCGTGGTCGCCCGTGCGATCCCGTCCGAGCGCCTCGACCTCGGCCGCGTCGGTGACCTCACTGTCACCTCGCGCAACGGCGTCGCCGTGCCGCTGCAGCAGATTGCCAAGATCGAATATTCCCACGAGGAGCCGATCATGTGGCGACGCAACCGCGACATGGCCATCACCGTGCGTACCGACGTCGTCGACGGCGTCCAGGCCCCGGACGTTACCAACCAGATCTGGCCGAAGCTGAAGGAAATCCGCGACCGACTCGAGCCGGCCTACCGGATCGAGCCGGGCGGCGCGTTCGAGGAATCCGCCAAGGGCAATGCCTCGATCTTCGTACTGTTTCCGGTGATGGTCATGGTGATGCTGACGCTGCTGATGATCCAGCTTCACAGCTTCTCGCGCCTGTTCCTGGTGTTCCTGACTGCCCCGCTCGGCATCGTTGGCGCCTCGCTTGGCCTCAACGTCGCCAACCAGCCGTTCGGCTTCGTGGCGCTGCTCGGTCTGATCGCGCTGGCCGGTATGATCATGCGCAATGCGGTGATCCTGGTCGATCAGATCGAGGCCGACGTTTCCCAGGGCCTGACGCGCAAAGAAGCCATCGTCGAAGCCACCGTTCGCCGTGCCCGTCCGGTGGTGCTGACCGCGCTGGCGGCGATCCTGGCCATGATCCCGCTGTCCCGCTCCGCCTTCTGGGGCCCGATGGCGATCACCATCATGGGCGGGTTGTTCGTTGCAACCTTCCTGACCTTGCTGTACCTGCCGGGCCTTTACGCCCTGTGGTTCAGGAAAAGCCTGGAAGAAAGCGGCCAGGCCGAGCAGCCCGATCTTGCGGCGCAGCATGAGGCCAAGTTGCATCCCAAGGGACCGCACGCGATTCCGCTTGCCGACGCCGCAGAATAATTGAACATTGAGAGCTGACATGACGCTGATTTCTGAACACATCGAGACCGATACCCGGGAAAAGATTCTCGTGGTGGCGGAGCGTCTGTTCAGGCAGATGGGCTACCAGAAGACGACGGTCGCCGACATCGCCAAGGAACTGCGGATGAGCCCCGCCAACGTCTATCGCTTCTTCGATTCGAAGAAGGCGATCCACGAGGGCGTGGCACGAACCTTGATGGGCGAAGTCGAGGCGGCGGCGCAGTCGATCGCCAACCGGCCGGGCCCGGCGGCGCCCCGGCTGCGCGAGCTCATGAAGACCATTCATCGTATGAACTCGGAGCGCTATGTCGGCGATTCCAAGCTGCATGAGATGGTCGAGATCGCGATGGAAGAGAGCTGGGAAGTCTGCGTCGCCCATATGCAGCTTGTCACCGAGATCATCGGCAGCGTGATCGCCCAAGGCGTGGCCACCGGCGAATTCGAGGTCTCCGATCTGCAGACGGCCGCGATGTGCGCTTGCACCGGCATGATGCGGTTTTTCCATCCGCAGATGATCGCTCAATGCGCGACCAAGCCGGGTCCGACGATCGACGAAATGATCGATTTCATCATTGCCGGCCTGTCCCCGCGCGCCAAGGCGAATTGAACCCGACCCTTGACTCCGCCGTCATTGCGAGCGAAGCGAAGCAATCCATTGGCTCCGCGCGACGTGGCATGGATTGCTTCGTCGCTTTCGCTCCCCGCAATGACGGAAGAATCACAGCGTGACCGAAAAAGACCTGCACTTCTACGAGCCGAAGAATGGCCACGGCCTCAAGCACGATCCCTTCAACGCCATCATCGCGCCGCGCCCGATCGGGTGGATTTCCTCCCGCGACCGCAATGGCAACGTCAATCTGGCGCCCTACAGCTTCTTCAACGCCTTCTGCTACGTGCCGCCGATTATCGGCTTCTCGTCGACGAACTGGAAGGACAGCGCCGGCAATATCAAGGACACCGGCGAGTTCGTCTGGAATCTCGCGACCATGGATTTGGCAAAGCAGATGAACGCGACGGCGGCGCATGTGGCCCGCGATGTCGATGAGTTCAGGCTCGCAGGCCTGACGGCTGCGGCGTGCAAGCTCGTCAACGTGCCTCGCGTCGCGGAAAGTCCGGTCGCATTCGAGTGCAAGCTGACCCAGATCATCCAACTGCAGGGCGCCAATGGCGATAAAGCCCAGGCCTGGGTCACCTTCGGCGAAGTCGTCGCCGTGCACATCGACAGGGCCTTCATCAAGGACGGGGTCTACCAGACCGGGCTGGCCCACCCGATCGTCCGCGCCGGCCGCCGCGGCGATTATTTCGAGATCAAGCCGGAAAACATGTTCGAGATGATCCGGCCGGATTGATCACCTTCCTCATCCGATGTTGCTGGGAGAGAGCGGCCCGGATTGCGTTTCGCTGCACCTCATCGCCACGGCAAGGCGGAACTCCGGCGCCCCGAAATGCTTATCGTCGGTATTTCGGAGATTGCTGATGATCCGCTTGTTTGCCGGGCTGATCGTGCTCGCCTGTCTTGTTCAGCCGTCCGTTGCGGGTCCCGATGCGGCAGCCATCAACAACGCGGAGTTCAAGGGCAAGCCGCCGGCCGACGACAAGATTGATCCTGTCGTCATCAAAGCCCAGGTTCTGCTCGACCGCGCTAATTTCTCGCCCGGCGAGATCGACGGCAAGCTCGGGGAGAACGCCCAGAAGGCCTTGCGGGCGTTCGCCGAAGCCAAAGGTCTCATCGTCAACAAGCACCCGCTGACGCCGGAGGTCTGGAGCGCTTTGATCGCGACCAGCGCGGATGCCATCGTCGTCGACTACAAGATCGCAGCGGCAGACGTGAAGGGGCCGTTCCTGAAGAAGCTGCCCGCCAGGATGGAAGACATGAAGGGGCTGAAGGCGCTCAACTACACCAGCTCGCGTGAGGCCATCGCCGAAAAATTTCACATGAGCGAGGAGCTGATCACAGCCCTCAACCCCGGCAAGAAATTCGACCAGGCCGACCAGACGATATCGGTTATCAATGTGATCGCGAAAGAGACGAAACCAATTGCAACCCGTGTCGAGGTGGACAAGAGCTCCCAGACCGTCAAGGCGTTCGCGAATTCCGACCTGATCGCCTTCTTTCCCGCAACCGTCGGAAGCGACGAAAAACCGACGCCGAGCGGCGTGCTAAAGGTGATCTCGATCGATGCCAACCCGTACTACCGCTACAACCCGGATTATCGATTCAAGGAAGTCAGATCCAGGCGTACCTTCACGATCAAGCCCGGGCCGAACAACCCCGTCGGAACGCAGTGGATCGGACTTTCCGCGGAAGGCTATGGCATTCACGGCACGGCCAATCCGTCGAAAATAAGCAAGGCGGAATCCCACGGCTGCGTGCGCCTCACCAATTGGGACGCCGACAAGCTGGCCAGGCTACTGAAGAAGGGCGTGGAGGTTGCTTTCATCGAGCGCGAGGCGGCCAACAGGAAGTGACGTCTCGGGTGGGAGGAGGGCTGGCACGCAATTTTTCCTGGTCGCCACCAACATCATTTGCAACGACGCATGTGAGCGGTGAATATGCGCCATGTCATTTGCCTCGCTCCAGAACAATGTCCGACAGCTCTACGAGGGTGCAACGCCGGAAGGCGTCCGTTTTCGCTACGCACTACTAACGTTCGATATCGTAACCGTCCTATTCATCATCGCGACGTCGTTTTTCCCCTCCAATGATATCACTGAAATACTCGATGTTCTGTTCGGCATCGTGATCCTGGCGGATTTTTCCGCGCGGCTGCTCGTCAGCCGCCATCGAATGCTGGAGTTCACTCGCTTCTCTACATGGACGGACGTCGTCGCGATCATTTCGTTCCTGGCGCCGCTGGCCGGAGAGGCCGGTGGTTTTCTGCGGATCCTGCGAACGCTGCGGCTGCTGCGCGACTATCAGATGCTGGCGCGGCTGCGCCAGGACATTTCGTTCTTCCGGCGCAACGAGGAAGTCATCTTCGCGGTGACCAATCTGGCGGTCTTCATCTTCGTGATGACTGCGATCGTCTATGAGACCCAAAAATTCCGTAACCCTCAGATATCGAACTATGCCGACGCGCTCTATTTCACCGTCACCGCGCTGACGACGACCGGCTTCGGCGACATCACCTTGCCCGGAACGACCGGCCGCTTGATCTCGGTTGTCATCATGATTTTTGGTGTAACACTGTTCTTCAATCTCGCCCGCGCGCTGCTCTCGCCCAACAAGGTGCGGTTTGCTTGTCCCACCTGCGGATTACAACGCCATGACAGCGATGCGGTTCACTGCAAGGCCTGCGGTACGGTGTTGAATATTCCCGACGAAGGTTTGACGTAGCGCGGTTGCTACCAGATCATTGGTCTGTGGCAAACGCGTCGTAAACCAGCTTCTTGAACGCGGGTGTGATGCGTCCGCGTTCGTTCTGGGTCTGCTCCAGCAGGATGTAGATCATGTCCAGCTTCGGATCGACACCGAAATAGGTGCCGCTGCCGCTGTCCCATTTGAGCTCGCCGATCGAGCCCGGCGGCGGCGGTACGGCGTTGCCCGGATCGGTGCGCACCGCAAGGCCATACCCGTAGCCGAAGCCGTCGCCGGGAAAATAGAAATAATCCCGCGCAACGCCGGAACCCGGCCCGACATGATCTGAGGTCATCGCCTTGAAGGCTGCCGGGCTAAGATAGCGTTTGCCGTCGAACTGCCCGCCATTGAGGATCATCTGGGCAAAACGGGCATAGTCGTTCAGCGTCGAGACCAGCCCGCCGCCGCCGGACTCCCATTCCGGATGAGCCCGCCGTTCAGCCTCCGCAGCCTTCAGGATGGTATCGCTGGGCAGCGGCTCCGCCATGCGTGCGCGTTCGTCGGCGCCTTCGAGCACATATTTGGTGCTGGCCATGCCGAGCGGGTCGAAGATGTGCTGCTTCTCGAACTGATAGAGCGTCTGTCCGGATACGATCTCGATGATGCGGCCGATCACGTCGGTGGAATGGCCGTATCGCCAAAGCGTGCCGGGCTGTCTTGCCAGAGGCAATCTGGCAATGCGTTCTGCAAACACCTTGTTGTCGTACTTGCCGTCGAAAAGGCCAGAATCCTTATAGGCCTTCATGATCAGCTGGCCGCCGATATAATCGTACGTGATGCCTGACGTATGACGCAACAGATCCATAATGGTCACCGGCCGATCTGCCGGGACCAGCGTTAGGACGTTCTTGCCGTCAAGAATTTCAGAGCCGACAACCACCTTCGCGTCCGCAAACGCCGGAAGAAACTTGGAGGCGGAGTCGGCGAGCGAGAGCTTGCCCGCGTCGATCAACATCATCGCCGCAACGCTGGTGATCGGCTTTGTCATCGAGTGCAGCGCAAAGATCGTATCTGATGTCATCGGCGCCTTGGTCGCGACATCCTGGACGCCGAAGCATTTCAGGTAGACCGGCTTGCCGTGTTGCTGGATCAATACGACTGCGCCGGGCAGCTTCCCCGTCGCCACCTCATTGTTGAAAAATTCGGTGATACGCTCGAGCTTGCTCGGAGAAGGAGCGCGGATGTCGACCGCCTGATTGGCGGCTGCCATGTCGGTCGAGATCGCCAGAGAGAGAGCCGCAGCGAACAGCCGGGCGGCGTACGATGCCGCGGTGCAACGCAATGACGCTTGAGTGAATGTTCTCATTGTTTAACCTTGCCCATGGACACGCGGATTGCCGGAGAACTCGGCGAACTCATGAACGAGTAGCATGCCGCCCACTCTGCCGCTACGTGGGCAATCGTCCCAACCGCCATCATGGCGGATCCTCTCGTCAGTTATGGGTTGGACGAGGTAATGCCATTTTCGACTGCAAGCTTGGGCCCGGGAGCTTGAACAGAAAGCAGCTCTCGTAACCAGGTGTGGACTTGGTTAACCTTAGGTTGCCAGGCCGGATCAACGGCCGGCGAACATATTGGGAGGAAGCGATGACACGCCAGGAGCGGCGCGATCCAGAACAGCAGCGCGATCCGGAACTCGCGATTTCACGACGAACCCTTGTCCAGGGTCTTGCGGTCGCGGCCGGCGCAACCGTCGCGGGGGTCAGCGGCGGGCTCGCCCAGACCGGTCCAGTGGCGCCGCCGTCCACAGTGACCAGTCCGCCGCGCGATTTCAGTCCGCGCGGCGCACCGACCACCTATTTCTGGGACCCCGACATCATCGCCGTCGATCCGTCCTTCAACGACCTCGCCCAACCCAACACCGCGATCAAGCGGCTTTATACCGGCCTGTTGTGGGCGGAAGGCCCGGCCTGGAGCTCGCAGGGGCGCTATCTCCTGTGGAGCGACATCCCCAACAACAGGCAGATGCGATGGTCGGAGGACGACGGTCGCGTCAGCGTCTTCCGCACGCCGTCCAATAACTCGAACGGCAACTCGTTCGACTTCCAGGGACGACAGCTCTCCTGCGAACATCTCACCCGCCGCGTGGTACGCTATGAGCATGACGGCACCGCCACTGTGCTGGCCGACTCCTACAATGGCAAGCGGCTGAACTCGCCGAACGACGTCGTCGCGCACCCGGACGGCAGCTACTGGTTCACCGATCCGCCCTATGGCGGCATGCTCTATGAGGGCGAGCCTGATGTTGCCGGTGGCCCGAGCAATTCCGCCGGCAAGCTCAATCCGCGGATCGGCCAGCCCGCCGGCTTCGTGCCGGGCAGGCGCGAATTGCCGACCAGCTGCTATCGCATCGATCCCTCCGGCCGTGTCGATCTCGTAGTGACGGAAGAGCAGGTGCCCGATCCCAACGGCCTCTGCTTCTCGCCCGACTACAAGAAGCTGTATGTCGCCTCCACCGGGAAGGGGCCGGGCGATACCGGTCCGGGCGGCAAGGGCGATATCTTTGTGTTCGACGTCGGGACCGACAACAAGCTCACCGGCCACAAGCGCTTCACCGATTGCGTGATCGATGGCGTGAAATGCGGACCGGACGGCTTGCGCTGCGACGTCAATGGTAATCTCTGGTCTTCGAGCAATGCAGGCCGTGCGGTCGGCTATAGCGGCGTGACGGTGTGGTCGCCGGAGGGCAAGCTGCTCGGCCGTATCCGTCTGCCTGAGGTGTGCGGCAACGTCGCCTTTGGAGGCCCCAAGCGTAACCGCCTGTTCATGGCCGCGAGCCAGTCGCTTTACGCCGTGTACACCGCCACGCAAGGCGCGGGGCCCGGCTGAGGCGCTGCTTCTCTCTACGTCATTCCGGGATGCGCCCGCTTGGGCGCAGACCCGGAATCCGTCAGACCGCAGCGGCTGATGTCAGAATGGATGCAGCGCTCTCGCTTAGCGAGCCGTGCAATGACGCCGAAGCGATTCATTAAAATTTGTCACAAATCGGCAACCGCCAGCCAACTGCTCCGACAAAAGCTGGGCGCGCTTAAACTCTAGTTTCATTGCGGACCGTCCAGCCTTCTTCGCAAGAAGGAAGGTTTGGATACTCATGCCCATATTCAAATATTTTACCGTCGTAGGTTCGACGCTGCTCGTATTCCTGTTTATCTCGAACGCGTACCTCACCGACGATGAGAGCAGTTTGCGGTTTGATGGATCACTCTATGACAGTGCGCTTTACGCCCCTCGCGTCGAGGAAACCCGGTCGACCGCGGAGCTTCGCTTCACCCGCGACGTGACGCCTGCGGTTCGTGTCAAGGAAGTGTTCGCGGTGTTCGTCCCCAACGAACGACGACGCCACAGGCGTGATTCGTCGGACCAGCGCGCCCGCCGGTTGGGACCGGCGGCACCGCAGGATTATCTCCTGACGTCCGCCGTCTCCAGCGCTGGATAATGCAGGGTTACTGGAACGGGTTCGGAGCTCCGCCGTTATCTCCTGGTTTATCAATTTCGCTTCATTTTCCGGCGCGAACTGCCCCGAATTCCGCGCTTTTCAGCTACAATGAACCCGCGTTTGGCACAGGTGAGGCGTGACGCCGCGCCCGATCATGAGGAGGTCGCCATGAGCTTCCGCCGCGATTTCATCAGCAAGCCGCTCTTCGCTTTTGCGCGCGGCGCAATGCCTGCGATGTCCGATACCGAGCGCGAGGCGCTGGAGGCGGGCGACGTCTGGTGGGATGCCGACCTCTTCACCGGCAATCCGGACTGGTCGAAATTGCTGGCGACGGCGCCGGCAGCACTGACCGACGAGGAAAAAGCGTTCCTGAACGGTCCTGTCGATGAGCTTTGCGCCATGCTCGACGAATGGAAGATCAATTGGGAATGGCGCGATCTGCCGCCGGAGGCATGGGCTTTCATCAAGCAACACAAGTTCTTCGGCATGATCATCCCGAAGGAGTTTGGCGGGCTTGGTTTCTCGCCTTATGCGCATTCGGAAGTGGTGCGCAAGCTTTCCTCGCGCTCGCTGACCGCTGCCGTCACCGTGATGGTGCCGAACTCGCTGGGACCCGGCGAACTCCTGATGCGTTTCGGCACCAAGGAGCAGCAGCGACAATGGCTGCCGCGCCTTGCCGATGGCCGCGATATTCCCTGCTTCGGCCTGACCAGTCCGGAAGCGGGCTCGGATGCCGCCTCGATGGTCGACACCGGCATCATCTGCAGGGGCAATTTCGAGGGCCGCGACGTGATCGGCCTGCGGCTGAACTGGCACAAGCGCTACATCACGCTCGGTCCGGTCGCGACGCTGCTCGGTCTCGCCTTCAAGGCTTATGATCCCGATCATCTCGTCGGCGAGCAGGAAGAGCTCGGCATCACCGTTGCCCTGATCCCGACCCATCTGCCCGGCGTCGAGATCGGACGCAGGCATCTGCCCGCGATGCAGGTGTTCCAGAACGGCCCGAACTGGGGCCGCGACGTCTTCATCCCGATGGATTACATCATCGGCGGACAGGAGCGGCTGGGCGAGGGCTGGAAGATGCTGATGACGGCGCTTGCCGCCGGCCGCGGCATCTCGCTGCCGTCATTGTCGGCCGCCGGCGCGGCCTATGCGGCGCGCACCACTGGCGCCTATGCCCGCATCCGCGAGCAGTTCGGCATTTCCATCGGCAAGTTCGAGGGCATCGAGGAGCCGCTCGCCCGTATCGCCGGCACCGCCTACCTGCTCGATGCCGCACGGCGGCTGACGTGCGCCGCGCTCAATCAGGGGCACCATCCGGCCGTCATTTCCGGCATCATGAAGCTGCACGCCACCGAGCGGATGCGGACCGTGATCGACGACGCCATGGACATCCATGGCGGCAAGGCCGTGATCGACGGTCCCCAGAATTACATGGGCAGCCTCTATCGCGCGGTGCCGGTCGGCATCACCGTCGAGGGTGCGAACATCCTCACGCGAAATCTCATTGTGTTCGGCCAAGGCGCGATCCGCGCGCATCCATTCCTGCTCGATGAAATGAATGCGCTGGGTGAAGCCGACCGCGCTAAAGGGCTGGACGCGTTCGATAAGGCGTTCTGGGCGCATGTTGGTCACAGCTTCAAGACCATGTTCCGCGCCTGGGGCAGAAGCTGGACCGGTGGACTGTTTGCGCCCGCGCCCGATGCGGGCGAGGCGACGCGGTTCTACCGCCAGCTCTCGCGCTACGCTTCGGCGTTTGCGCTCTGCGCCGACATGGCGCTGCTGACACTCGGCGGCGCGCTCAAGCGCAAGGAGATGCTCTCGGCCCGGTTCGGCGACATTCTGTCGGAGCTCTACCTGTTGTCGGCCGCACTGAAGCGCTGGCAGGACGAGGGGCGGCAGCGCGAAGACTTCGCCGCGCTTGAATGGTGCATGGCAAGTGGTTTCCGCACCATCGAAAATCGTTTTGCCGAAATCCTCGCCAATCTGCCGAACCGGTTCGTGGCGGTGATCCTGAAATTCCTGATCCAGCCGTTTGGCGCCAAGGTGACCGGCCCGTCCGACCGCATCGTGCATCAATGCGCGCAGCTCGTTCTGGAGCCATCGGCGGCGCGTGACCGGTTGACCGCGGATCTATCCGCGGTCGACGATGATGGCGGCATTGCCCGCCTGGAGAAGGCGTTCCTTCTGGTCACGGCAGCGGAGGACGTCGCAAAACAGATGCGCGCCGCGCGCCTGCATGACTGGAAGGAAGCGGTGAAAAAGGGTGTCATCACCCGAGCCGATGGCGAGAAGCTTCAGGCCGCGCATGAGGCCGTTGCCAAAGTGATCGAGGTCGACGATTTCGCAGCCGAAGCATTGTCGCCGATTTACAGGAGGGGCGCCGACGTGCATCAGTTCTTCCAGGAACTGGGTGAGCAGAGGGCGGCAAGCTGATGGCGCGACCGGTCTTTATTGTCGACGGCAGCCGGACACCGTTCCTGAAGGCGCGCTCCGGGCCAGGCCCGTTCACCCCGGTCGATCTCGCGGTGCAATGCGGCCGGCCGCTGCTGGCACGGCAGCCTTTTGCGCCAACAGCCTTCGATCAGGTCATCCTCGGCTGCGTCAACGTCATTGCCGACGAGATGAATCCGGCCCGCGTCGCGGCGCTGCGGCTCGGCATGGGCGAGAAGATGGTCGCCTTCACGATGCAGATAAACTGCGGCTCCGGCATGCAGTCGATCGATACGGCTTACCGCTATATCCGCGAGGGCGTCTCCGATCTGATCCTGGCCGGCGGCGCCGAAGCGCTGAGCCATGCGCCGCTGGTCTGGCCGCAACAGGGTGTCCGCTGGTTTGCCGGCCTCGCCGGCGCCAAAGGCATCGGCGCCAAGATCATGGCGGCGCTGAAGGTAAAGCCCGGCTATTTCAAACCGATCATCGGGCTGGAGCGCGGGCTGACCGATCCCATCACTGAACTCAATATGGGCCAGACCGCCGAGGTGGTCGGCCATCTCTTCGGCGTCACGCGCGCGCAGTCGGACGCCTATGCCGCCGAAAGCCACAAGCGGCTGGCGAAAGCGCAGTCCGAAGGCTGGCTCAAGGGCGAGGTCGAGACCGCGTTCGCGCGCGACGGCAAATTCTACGATCACGACGACGGCGTGCGGCCGGATTCGACGCCGGAGTCGCTGGCAAAACTGAAGCCGGTGTTCGAACGCCCCTGGGGCAAGGTCACCGCGGGGAATTCCTCGCAGATCACCGACGGCGCGTCCTGGGTGATCCTCGCCTCCGAAGAAGCCGTTGCCAAACACGGTCTGGCGCCGAAGGCGGTCATTCTCGACAGCCAGTGGTCGGCGCTCGATCCCGGCATCATGGGGCTGGGACCGGTGCTGTCGGCAACGGAGTTGCTCAAGCGAAACGAGCTGACGCTTTCCGATGTCGAGACCTGGGAATTGAACGAGGCTTTTGCGACACAGGTGCTCGGCTGCCTTGCCGCCTGGAACGACGAAAAATTCTGCAAGGAGATTCTCGGCCTCGACGGCGCGGCCGGCGAACTTGACCAGAGCAAATTGAATGTCGACGGCGGTGCGATCAGCCTTGGCCATCCCGTCGGCTGCAGCGGCAACCGCATCGTGCTGCACCTCGTCAACGCCATGAAACGGTTGGGCACCAGGCGCGGCATCGCCACCGAATGTATCGGCGGCGGGCAGGGCGGCGCGATGCTGATAGAGACGGTGTGAGCATGGATAGCCGGATTATGAATGTTCTCGGCGATCGCGTGCTCGAACTCGGGCCCACGCCGGGTGCCACAGACCCCTATAAGAACTTCAAGCTGACCCGCGACAGCGACGGCGTCGCCTGGCTTCTGTTCGACCGCGAAGGCACCAGCGCCAACACGCTTTCGGCCGACCTGATCGAAGAGCTCGACACGGTGCTGTCGGAATTGGAAACCCAGCGCCCTACAGGGCTCGTCATCCGCTCCGCCAAGAAGTCCGGCTTCATCGCCGGTGCCGACATCAACGCCTTTCGCGGCGCGACCGATGCGGCGGCGGTGGAGATCGAGATCGGCCGCGCCCATACCGTGATCGATCGGCTCGAAGCCTTGCGGGTTCCGAGCGTCGCCGTGATCCATGGCTTCTGCCTCGGCGGCGGGCTTGAAGTGGCGCTGGCCTGCCAGATGCGGATTGCGATCGAGGACGCGCGGTTCGGTTTCCCCGAGGTGATGCTCGGCCTGCATCCCGGTCTTGGCGGCACCGTGCGCTTCACGCAGCTCGTTAGTCCGATGCAGGCGATGCCGCTGATGCTGACCGGCAAGACCATCGATGCGCGCCGCGCAAAATCGCTCGGGCTGGTCGATGCCGTGACGCAGGAGCGCCACGTGCGCAATGCCGTCAAAAATGCCGTGTCCGGACGTCTCCAGCGCGCGCGGCCCGGGCTGCTCAACAATATTGCCAGCCTCGGCCCGGTCAGGAGCTTCCTCGCCGGGCGGATGCGGAGCGAAGCCGCCAAGGCTGCGCGGGAGGAACATTATCCCGCGCCTTACGCGCTGATCGATCTCTGGGAAAAGCACGGCGGCGACCGTCACGCGATGCTCAACGCCGAAAAGGCGTCGTTCGCGCGGCTGATGGTGACGCCGACCGCGCAAAACCTGATCCGCGTGTTCTTCCTGCGCGAGCAGATGAAGAAGCTGGCCGGCAGCGGCAACAAGATCGAGCATGTACACGTCATCGGTGCAGGTGCGATGGGCGGCGACATCGCCGCATGGTGCGCCGCTCAGGACCTGCGGGTGACGCTCGCCGACATGAAGCCGGAGCCGATCGCCGGCGCGATCAAGCGCGCCGCCGACCTCTACGGCAAGATCCTGCGCAAGCGCACCGCCGTGCGCGATGCGCTGGACCGGCTGATGCCGGACATGCAGGCCGAAGGCGTCCGGAATGCCGATCTCATCATCGAGGCGGTGCCGGAAAAGCTGGAGCTGAAGCAGAAGGTCTATGCCGGGCTTGAGCCGAAGATGAAGCCGGGCGCGATCCTCGCCACCAACACGTCGAGCATTCCGCTGCAGGATCTACGCACGACCCTCTCGAAGCCCGAGCGGCTGCTGGGACTCCACTTCTTCAATCCGGTCTCGCGGCTGCAGCTCGTCGAGGTCGTCAACCATGACGGCACGGACGCGCAGCTCCTGAAGCAGGCGCTCGCCTTCGTCGGCGCCATCGACCGCCTGCCGTTGCCGGTGAAGTCGTCGCCCGGCTTCGTCGTCAACCGCGCGCTGACGCCCTACATGCTCGAAGCGATGCTGATGCTGGACGAGAAGATCGACAAGCTGGTCATTGACGCCGCTGCGAAAAAGTTTGGCATGCCGATGGGCCCGATCGAACTGGCCGACCAGGTCGGCCTCGATATCTGCCTCGACGTCGGCGACATGCTGCGCTCGAAATTCGGCGATGCGCTGCCGTCAACGCCAGCCTGGTTGCGCGAGAAGGTCGCCAAGGGCGAACTCGGCCGCAAGACCGGCAAGGGCTTCTACATCTGGAAGGACGGCAAGGCCGATACCGGCGGCATGACCGCGATCTCGGAGCCGTCAGCGGAAATGATCGACCGGCTGATCCTGCCGATGTCGAATGTCTGCGTCGCGTGCCTGCGCGAGGGAATCGTCGACAATGCCGACGTGGTCGACGGCGCCATGATCTTCGGCACCGGCTACGCGCCGTTCCGCGGCGGTCCGCTCAACTATGCGCGAACCCGCGGCGTGGAGAACGTGGTCTCGACGCTGGATGCCCTGACCGACAAATTCGGCGGCCGGTTTACGCCGGATGCCGGCTGGGAGAATTTCAAGTGAGCGAAATCCACCTGCATGCGCCGGTCAACACCGAGACCGAGCCACATGGTGACCTTTGCATCCGCACGCTGGCGATGCCGGCCGATACCAACGCCAACGGCGACATTTTTGGCGGCTGGCTCTTGAGCCAGATGGATATCGGCGGCGGCGTATTCGCCTCCAAGATCGCCAAGTCGCGCACGGTGACGGTCGCAATCGAGGCGATGAATTTCCGCAAGGCCGTCTATGTCGGCGATCTCGTGTCGGTCTACGCCAATCTGGTGCGGGTCGGGCGCACCTCGATCACGGTGCATCTCGAAGCATGGGTCGTGCGCCGCAAGGAGTTGCAGTCGATCCTGGTGACTGATGGCAACTTCACCTACGTCTCGATCGATGACAACGGTCGTCCGCAGCCGGTCATCCCGGACGGCGTGATCAAGACCTAGTGCCGGTTCTGATTGAATCAGAACTGGACCCCCAGGTTTTTTGTTTGACGCGGTTTCTTGATGCGAACCGGTATCCACCCCCGGAGTAAGTCCGAGAGCATGCTTCGCTCGAAAACGCTGTGAACCTTATGGGCAGGGGCGCTCGTAGCCGTCGCGGCCGATGAACGTGCCGCGGCGCGGGTCATAGCTCGGCGAGCGCATGCAGCGCGGCGTGTCGTCATAGTACCGGGGCGGCGGAGGCGCGTATTGCGCCTGTACACCGCAATAGCGCGGGGAAACCGCAACCCAGCCCTCGGGCTGTTCCATGTAGCAGCCGCCCTGATACCAGCGATAACCGCCCGGCCGCGGCTCGCCCTGGGCGCCGATCGCGGCCCCCGTCGTCGCGCCCACGATCGCGCCGACAGCCGCGCCCCGGCCGCCACCGAGCGCGCCACCGACAATGGCGCCCGCCGCGCCGCCGAACAGCGCGCCCCCGAGTGTGCTTTCCTGGGCCGCCGCCTCCTGGAACGGCGCGCAAACCGCAAGGGCAACCAGCATCGAGAGCGCGAATTTCGGCATCATGTCAGTTCTCCAGCCATTTGAACGATTCGCCAGCGTGTTCCGCGATCAAGCTTTGACATAGTTTGGCCTTATGGCGCAACCACGAGGCAGGAACAATTTGCCGCGCAACCCGTTGGAAGCCCGACGAAATCAAAGGCAGGGCCATGTCCGATACCTACATCATTGAAGTCGGCTCGCAGCCGGCAGGGATCATCGTGCGCGCTCCCGGCGGCGGCTATCGGTTCTTTGCCGCCTCGCACCGTTTCAACCGGCTGGAAGGGCAGATATTTCGTAATGCACGCGAGGCCGAACGGGCCGCGAGACAGCTCGCCAGCGGGATGGCACAGGCGGCATAACGGCCAGCGCCGGTTTCCGGTAGTTCAGAGCTTGGTGGCCGCCCGCGACAGCAGTTTCCAGTCCGAGCCCTGTTTCTGCCAATTCATCAGGATGTGCAGGTTCTGCGGCGTCTTCTTGCCGTCGGTAAACTCCTGCTCGCCGACGAAGTTGAAGCGCACGATGGCGGTCGGGCCGACAACACGGATCGTGGGATCCTTGTATTCGAGCGAGGTCCATTTGTAGTTGGCCTTGGCGATGCCGTCGAGCAGCGACGCCTTGGTATCGACCTTGGCGTTCGAGTGGCTGTAGCTCAGCTCATCCGCGCAGAGGGAGGCGATGCCCTCGGCGTTGCCAGCCGCCTGCGCCGCACGGAAAGCTTCGACGTTCTTCGCGATGGCATCCTCGTCCGCACCGGCAAAAACGGGGACGACGCTCGTGAGCGCAAGTGTGAGCCCGAGTGCAAGCATGGGCAGGGCGAGCTGACGCCGATCGATGTTCATGGTTTCCTCCATTCGTTTCTGGTTGTGACCTCAGTGTTGCAGCGACAAACTGCTTTGTCGAGCGCCGCGCGTTCGGCTTCGGGGCGGCTGCCTTAACCAGGATTCGTTGTTTCCTGGCATCAGCCGGCCGGACGGCCGATCTCCCTCGTTGACCGCGGCCCCAATCAGCCGCACGATAAAGGCGACTTTGTGCCCCAAGTCCATACCGCAAGGGTGCCAGCCGTGGCCGGACTGTCCCACCGCCAGACCGAAATCCTCAATATCGCCCGCGCCTTTGGCCGGGTGATGGTGGAGGATCTCGCCAAGCGGTTCGAGGTCTCGGCGCAGACCATTCGCAAGGACCTCAATGACCTTTGCGACCAGCGCTCGCTGACCCGCATCCATGGCGGCGCCATCATCGCCTCCGGCGTCGAGAATCTCGCCTATGAAGCGCGGCGCTTCGTTGCGGCGGAGGAGAAACGGGCGATCGGGATCGCCGCGGCGTCACGGATTCCGAACGGCTGCTCGCTGTTCATCAACATCGGCACCACGACCGAAGAGGTCGCGAGTGCGCTGACCTCGCATGAGGACCTGCTCGTCATCACCAACAATCTCAACGTCGCCATGCTGCTCTACCGGCATCCGCGTATCGAGGTGATCGTGGCCGGTGGCGCGGTGCGCCGCGCTGACGGCGCCGTGATTGGCTCGACCGCGATCAGCCTGATCGGCCAGTTCAAGGTCGATTACGCCATCATCGGCGCGTCCGCGATCGATGAGGAGGGCGCTCTGCTGGACTTCGACTATCGCGAGGTGCAGGCGGCGCAGGCAATCATCGCCAACGCCCGCAGCGTCATGCTGGTCGCGGATTCGACGAAACTCCGGCGCAGTGCGCCGGTACGCATCGCGCATCTCAGCCAAATCCAGACCTTTGTGACCGACGCGCCGTTGCCGGCAGGCCTCGCCAGCATCTGCAGCCATCGCGGCATCGAGGTGATTGAGGCAATGGAGAAGCCGGCGGCGGATGTCGACGAGCCCGGTGACGAAGCGGCTTCGACCGTGGTGCAGCTCAAGTAGCGTGCATCGGGCGAGCGGGCCGAGCAGCAACCTTGTTTCAGAAAAACAGCGGGACCCCAACACCTGCTCAAGTTGTTTGATCTGCTGGCTGATGGCGCCCGGCATTACTGAAAGCTCCTGCGCACCAGCTTGAAGCTGAGATGGTGACCCGCGGCCTCGGAGGTCCGTCGTCCGTTGAGCGGGCGCAGTCTCTAGCTCACTGGATTCATTCATGCGGGTTGATTGCGCGCAGATTAGAAAGTCTAACTCGACCATCGAGGAAAAATCGTTTGCGTGAAAAGCGCGCGACAATGCACGAGATGAGGTCTGGGAATGGAGGAGAACCGAGTGCAAATCCGACGCATCAATGCCGAAACAGCTCTCGTACCGACGACCGGCTATAGCCAGGCGCTTGAGGTCAGCGGCTACACACGCATGCTTTTCATCAGCGGCCAAATTCCGGTCGCGGCTGACGGCCACGTGCCCGAGGATTTTGAATCACAGTGCAGGCTTGCCTGGAGTAACGTCGAGGCGCAGCTCAAGGCGGCCGGCATGACCCTCGACAATCTGGTCATGCATCGAACGTATCTCTCTGATCGCCGCTACAGGACCCTCAACCGCGCCGTGCGAAACGAAATTCTCGGCGATCGGGAAACCGCGCTAACGGTTGTCGTAACCGGGATTTTTGACGAGGCTTGGCTTCTCGAAATCGAGGCGGTTGCCGCAGCCTGATCGCGCCTGTGTGACACAGCGAGTCCAAGAGTTGCTGCATGGATTTTCGCAACTTCTGCGTTTGCATTCCGCCCTGCCAATCGGTTCCAACCTTCGTTTCGCTTTCGACTTGCTTTCGTTTTTGGTTCTGATTAACTCCCCATCCGAAAGCGAAGTCGCCGAAATGAAGAGGCGATCGCCCGGGGGATGCGTTTCGTTGGACAGGGTATTTGACCTCGCCATTATCGGAGGCGGCATCAATGGCTGCGGCATCGCGCGCGATGCGGCGGGCCGGGGCAACTCCGTTTTCCTTTGCGAAATGAATGACTTGGCGAGCGGGACATCATCCTGGTCGACCAAACTGGTGCATGGCGGGCTGCGCTATCTCGAATATTACGAGTTCAGGCTGGTCCGCGAGGCGCTGATCGAGCGTGAAATACTCTGGCAGATCGCGCCGCACATCATCCGTCCGCTGCGTTTCGTTTTGCCGCACCACTCGGGCTTGCGTCCGGCATGGCTTCTCAGGTTAGGGTTGTTCCTGTACGACCATATCGGCGGCCGTCATCTGCTGCCGCCGACGCGTTCGGTGGATCTGATCCATGACGAGGTGGGCAAACCATTGATCGCCAACCGCTACAAACGCGGTTTCGAATATTCCGATTGCTTCGTCGATGACG
The DNA here is from genome assembly GCF_013114835.1 of Bradyrhizobium archetypum. Classification (GTDB taxonomy): domain Bacteria; phylum Pseudomonadota; class Alphaproteobacteria; order Rhizobiales; family Xanthobacteraceae; genus Bradyrhizobium; species Bradyrhizobium archetypum. The sequence goes on from NZ_JAAVLW010000004.1 coordinate 292,786, forward strand.
CGCGTCTTGTCGTCCTTACCGCACGCGACGCCGCCGATCGCGGCGCCGAAATCCATACCCGCTCGCGCGCGGTCGAGATCAGACAGGTCGAGGGCATCTGGCACGTCACGGTCGAGAACACGATCAGCGGGACGCGGACCACCATCCAGGCCCGCACACTGGTCAACGCCGGCGGGCCATGGGTCGAGCAGGTGCTGTCCTCCGGCTCGGGCGTCAACGCACGGGCAAAGGTGCGGCTGGTCCAGGGCTCCCACATCGTGGTGCGCAAGCTCTATGAGCACGACCGCGCCTACATGTTCCAGAACGCCGACGGCCGCATCATTTTCGTCATTCCATACCAGGACGACTTCACCCTGATCGGCACCACCGATCGCGATTACGACGGCGACCCGGCCGAGGTGAAAGCCTCGGACGAGGAGATCCAGTACCTCTGCGCCTCCGCCAGCGAGTATCTGAAAAGGCCGGTGCTGCCCAAGGACGTGGTCTGGACCTATTCCGGCGTGCGTCCGCTCTATGACGACGGCGCCAGTGAAGCCAAGGCCGCGACGCGCGATTACGTGTTCGAACTCGATACGCCGGGCGGCGCGCCACTATTGTCGATCTATGGCGGCAAGATCACGACCTATCGGCGCCTGGCGGAAGAAGCGCTGGAGCGGCTCGCACCCTATCTGCACAGCGCAAAGGAGAAAGAACGCTGGACCGGCAAGGCTCCGCTGCCCGGCGGCGACATGGATGTTTCGGCGATCACCGCACTGACGGCGGAATTGATGCGGAAATATCCGTTCCTGAGCTCGGCGCATGCCAACCGGCTCGCGCATGCCTACGGCACGCGTGCGACAAAATTGCTCGGCAATGCGAAATCATTGGCCGATCTTGGCCAGCCGTTTGGCGCTACCCTGACCGAAAGTGAAGTCCAGTACCTGATGTTGAATGAATGGGCCCATACCGCGGAGGACGTCGTGTGGCGAAGGTCCAAGCTCGGCCTGCGCCTCTCGGCCGACGAAATCGCCGCGCTCGACGAATGGATCAAAGCCCATCGCGCTTCGGATAAACGTCCGCTGCGTGAAGCCGGAGGGCGGCCATGAGCGTGACGCTCGAACATGTCACGCGAACGGTTGACGGCATCCCGACGATTCGCGATGTCTCGCTGACGCTCGAACGCGGCACGCTGAGTGTGCTGCTCGGCCCGACGCTGTCGGGCAAGACCTCGATCATGCGGCTCCTGGCCGGCCTCGATAAGCCAACAACCGGCCGCGTGCTAGTCGACGGCAGCGACGTCACCGGCGCCGACGTGCGGCAGCGCTCGGTTGCGATGGTCTATCAGCAGTTCATCAACTACCCGTCGCTGACGGTCTACGAGAACATTGCCTCGCCGTTGCGCGTGCAAGGCAGGCCGCGCGAGGAGATCGACCGGCGCGTGCAAGAAGCCGCCAAGCTTCTGCGGCTCGAGCCTTATCTGAAGCGGACGCCACTGCAGCTCTCCGGCGGCCAGCAGCAGCGCACCGCGATCGCGCGTGCGCTGGTCAAGGGTGCCGACCTGGTGCTGCTTGATGAGCCGCTCGCCAACCTCGATTACAAGCTGCGCGAGGAGTTGCGCGCCGAACTGCCGCGCATCTTTGAGGCATCGGGCGCGATCTTCGTCTACGCGACGACCGAACCTTCGGAGGCATTGCTGCTCGGCGGGAACACCGTCTGCATGTGGGAAGGCCAGGTCTTGCAGGCGGGCGGTACCTCGAACGTCTATCGCCAGCCCGATACGCTGCGAGTGGCGCAGGTGTTCTCCGATCCGCCGCTCAACATCGTCGGCATCGAAAAGAAGAACGGCTCCGTGCAATATGCCAGCGGCATTCAGGCGCCGGCCACCGGCCTCTACGCGTCGCTCGCCGATGGACCTTATCGCGTCGGTTTCCGCGCCCATCAGCTCGAAGTGGCCAACGGCATCGCTGGCCGTCACGCGTTTCACGCCACCGTCACCGTGACCGAGATCACCGGTTCGGAGAGCTTCGTGCATCTTAATCGCGGTGCCTCCAACTGGGTCGCCGTGCTCCCGGGCGTGCATGAATATGAGCCGGGACATCTGCTCGATGCGGTGCTCGATCCCGACAATATCTTCGTGTTTGACGCCGCCGGCCGTCTGGTCGCCGCGCCGTCGAAAAATAAAAGCATGTGAGGGAGATGCGACATGGCCCGCATTGACCTCGTTGATCTCGCGCACTCCTACGGCGGCAATGATGCCGCGCCTGAATCCTTTGCGCTGAAGCCGGTGACCATGACCTGGCGGCAGGGTGGCGCCTATGCGCTGCTCGGTCCTTCCGGCTGCGGCAAGACTACGCTGCTCAACCTGATTTCGGGGATCGTCACGCCGTCGCGCGGAAAGATCCTGTTTGACGGCGCCGACATCACACCGCTGTCAACCCAGAAGCGCAATATCGCGCAGGTGTTCCAGTTTCCAGTAATCTACGACACCATGACGGTCGGGCAGAACCTCGCATTCCCGCTGCAGAACCGCGGCGTGCCGAAGGCCGAGGTCGAAGCGCGGGTGAGGCAGATCGCCGATTTGCTCGACCTCACATTCTATCTCGACCGCAAGGCGACGCGCCTGACCGCCGACGCCAAGCAGAAGATTTCGCTCGGCCGCGGCCTCGTCCGCTCCGATGTGGCCGCTGTGCTGTTCGACGAGCCGCTGACCGTGATCGATCCCGAACTGAAGTGGCAGTTGCGCTCGAAGCTGAAGGCGCTGCACCGCGAGCTTGATCTCACGATGATCTATGTCACCCATGACCAGACCGAGGCCTTGACCTTTGCCGATACGGTGGTCGTCATGCATGACGGCCGCGTCGTGCAGAGCGGCACGCCGGCCGAACTGTTCGACAAGCCCGCGCACACCTTCGTGGGTTATTTCATCGGCTCGCCCGGCATGAACATCGTGCCGGCCGTGGTGAGCGGGCACGAGGCGCGGATCGACGGCCATATCATCGGACTGCACCGCAATTACGGTGTGCTGCCGGCGGGCGCGAAGATCGAAGTCGGCGTCCGGCCGGAATTCGTCAACATCGCAGCACCGGCATCTGGCCTGCTGTCGGCTACGATCGAGCGCATCGACGATCTCGGTCGCGCCCGCTTCGCCCGCGTGCGCGTCGGCGATGCCAAATTTGCCGCGCGCGTGCCGCCAGGCTTCTCCGTGCCCGACAACATGGTCGGGCTCGTGTTCGATCCCGCCCATGTTCACGTCTATGCCGACAGCCGTCTGGTCGAGGGGGTTGCCTGATGGACAAGACCATCAATCAAAAAGCCTGGTTCCTGGTACTGCCTGTATTCGCAGTGGTCGCGTTCTCCGCGATCCTGCCGCTGATGACGGTCGTGAACTATTCGATGCAGGACACGTTCGGCAACAACCAGTTCTTCTGGAACGGCGTCGGCTGGTTCAAGGAGCTGCTCGATCCCTCGACCGACCTCGGTGGCCGCTTCCTGGCTTCGCTCGGCCGCAACCTGTTGTTCTCCGCCATCATCCTGTCGATCGAGGTGCCGCTCGGCATCGTGGTGGCGCTGTCGATGCCGCGCGAGGGCTGGAGCGTCGCTGTCTGTCTCGTCATCCTGGCGCTGCCGCTGCTGATCCCGTGGAACGTGGTCGGCACGATCTGGCAGATTTTTGGCCGGCCCGACATCGGCCTGCTCGGCTATACGCTCAACAGTCTCGGCTTCGACTACAACTACGTCTCGAACGAGTTCGATGCCTGGGCCACCGTGATCGTGATGGACGTCTGGCACTGGACCAGCCTCGTTGCGCTGCTGTGCTACGCCGGGCTGAAGTCTATACCCGACGCGTATTACCAGGCCGCGCAGATCGACGGCGCCTCGCGCTGGGCGGTGTTCAAGGCGATCCAGCTGCCGAAGATGAACCGCGTGCTCTTGATCGCTGTGCTGCTGCGCTTCATGGACAGCTTCATGATCTACACCGAGCCGTTCGTGGTGACCGGCGGCGGGCCCGGTAACTCGACCACCTTCGTCTCGATCGAACTGGTCAAGATTGCGCTCGGGCAGTTCGACCTCGGCAAGGCCGCCGCGCTTTCGCTGGTCTACAACCTGATCATCCTGATCGTATGCTGGGTGTTCTACACCGTGATGACCAATGCCGGTGCCGAGTGCCCAGCCAAGCAGGGAGGCGCCTGATGCATTCGATTCCCGGACGCCGCCTGATCATCTCGCTATTCCTGATCTTCCTACTGTTGCCGATCTACTGGCTCGTCAACATGAGCTTCAAGACCAACAGCGAGATCGTCACCACGATGACGCTGTGGCCGCACCAGCCGACGCTGGAAAACTACAAGCGGATCTTCACCGACGAGAGCTGGTATTCCGGCTACATCAATTCGCTGAAATACGTGATCATCAACACCGTCATCTCGATCGCGGTAGCGCTGCCGGCGGCTTACGGCTTCTCGCGCTACCGCTTCCTCGGCGACAAGCATCTGTTCTTCTGGCTGCTGTCGAACCGCATGGCGCCGGCCGCGGTGTTCGCGCTGCCGTTCTTCAATCTCTATTCGGCGATCAACCTGTTCGATACGCCATGGGCGGTCGCGCTGGCGCACTGCATCTTCAACGTGCCGCTGGCGGTGTGGATCCTCGAAGGCTTCGTCTCCGGCGTGCCGCGCGAGATCGACGAGACCGCGTTCCTCGACGGCTATTCGTTCCCGCGATTCTTCATCAAGATCCTCGTGCCACTGATCGCAAGCGGTATCGGCGTCGCCGCCTTCTTCTGCTTCATGTTCTCCTGGGTCGAACTCTTGCTGGCGCGCACGTTGACGTCGGTCAGCGCCAAGCCGATCTCCGCGATCATGACACGGACTGTCTCGGCGGCGGGCATGGATTGGGGCCTTTTGGCGGCGGCCGGCGTGCTGACCATCATCCCCGGCGCGCTGGTGATCTGGTTCGTCCGCAACTATATCGCGCGCGGCTTTGCGCTGGGCAGGGTGTAGCCATGGAAAACATCGCATGGATGGCCTGGACGCTGCCGACTGCGATCTTCTTCGTGATGCTGGCGCTGACGCTCGGGGTGATGACATGGCTTGGAGTTGCCTACCCCGAGGCCGAACGCGTCGGCGTGCTGCGAATTCCGACCACGCGCGGCGACCGGCTGTTCATTTCGCTGGTGCTGTCAGCCGTCATTCATTTGCTGTGGATTGCCTTTGTCGGCACCGATCCGCTTCTGACGCTTCCGATCGGGGAGGGCGTTGAAGTATCGAGCCTGTGGCTCGCAACCGTGATTTCGCTCGTCTCGGCCGTTGCGATTTTCCGCACCGTCTGACGAGTGAAGAAGAGCAGATCCGGGATCAACCCGGGCCTGAATATGTGTTTGTCGCTGCAACCGGAGGATCCAACATGCGACGCTTGAGAACAAAGAACGGTCCGTTGACCAAGGAGAGCTTTCTGACGATGACCAGCGCGGCCGCGCTGATCGCGGCTTCCGTGGCCATTGCCGCGCCTGCGCGTGCGGACGACGCCGTCAATCAACGATGGATCGACAGCGAATTCCAGCCTTCGACCTTGTCGAAGGACGACCAGATGAAGGAGCTGCAATGGTTCGCCAAGGCGGCCGAGCCCTTCAAGGGCATGGAAATCAACATCGTGTCGGAAACCATCACGACGCATGAATATGAATCGCGCACGCTCGCGAAGGCCTTCACCGAGATCACCGGCATCAAGGTCAAGCACGACCTGATCCAGGAAGGCGACGTGGTCGAGAAGCTGCAGACCCAGATGCAGTCCGGCAAGAACGTCTATGACGGCTGGATCAACGACTCCGACCTGATCGGCACCCACTTCCGCTACGGCCAGACCGTGATCCTGTCGGACTACATGACGGGCGAGGGCAAGGACGTCACCAACCCGCAGCTCGACGTCAACGACTTCATCGGTAAATCCTTCACCACCGGCCCGGACGGCAAGCTTTACCAGCTTCCCGACCAGCAGTTCGCGAACCTCTATTGGTTCCGCTACGACTGGTTCTCCAATCCGGAGTACAAGGCCAAGTTCAAGGCCAAGTACGGCTACGAGCTCGGCGTTCCCGTGAACTGGTCGGCCTATGAGGACATCGCCGAGTTCTTCACCAACGACATCAAGGAGATCAACGGCGTCAAGGTCTATGGTCACATGGACTATGGCAAGAAGGATCCCTCGCTCGGCTGGCGGTTCACCGACGCCTGGCTGTCGATGGCCGGCAACGGCGACAAGGGCATCCCGAACGGCCTGCCGGTCGACGAATGGGGCATCCGCATGGAAGGCTGCCGCCCCGTGGGCTCCTCCGTCGAGCGCGGCGGCGACACCAACGGTCCGGCGTCGGTGTACGCGATCAGCAAATATCTCGACTGGCTGAAGAAGTATGCCCCGCCGCAGGCGCAGGGCATGACCTTCTCCGAAGCAGGCCCGGTGCCAGCGCAGGGCAACATCGCCCAGCAGATCTTCTGGTACACCGCCTTCACCGCCGACATGGTGAAGCCCGGCATTGCGGTCGTCAACGCCGACGGCACGCCGAAGTGGCGCATGGCGCCGTCGCCGCACGGCTCGTACTGGAAAGAGGGCATGAAGCTCGGCTACCAGGACGCCGGCTCCGCCACGCTTCTGAAGTCGACCCCGCCCGATCGCCGCAAGGCGGCCTGGCTCTATCTGCAGTTCATCAATTCCAAGACCGTCAGCTTGAAGAAGAGCCATGTCGGCCTCACCTTCGTGCGTGAATCCGACATCTGGGACAAGTCGTTCACCGAGCGTGCGCCCAAGCTCGGTGGCCTGATCGAGTTCTACCGCTCGCCGGCGCGCGTGCAGTGGACCCCGACCGGCAACAACGTGCCTGACTATCCGAAGCTCGCGCAATTGTGGTGGCAGAACATCGGCGATGCGTCGTCCGGTGCAAAGACGCCGCAGCAGGCGATGGATGCGCTGGCCGCAGCCCAGGACTCCGTGCTCGAACGTCTCGAGAAGAGCGGCGTGCAGGGCGCCTGCGGGCCGAAGCTGAACAAGAAGGAGTCGGCCGAGTTCTGGTTCGCCAAGGCCGAGAAAGACAAGACCATCGCGCCGGCCCGCAAGCTCGCCAACGAGAAGCCGAAGGGCGAGACGGTGGACTACGACGCGCTGATCAAGTCGTGGCCGGCCACCCCGCCGAAGCGGGCCGAGGCGAAGTGATCCGCCGCCGTCGTTGTCCGGCTTGACCGGACGATCCAGTACGCCGCGGCTTTTCGGCTCTATCGCTGATGGCCGTGGGTACTGGATGCCCCGCCGTCGCCATCGCGGGGCATGACGAGGGAAAACGAGAGGCCGGGAGCGATCCCGGCCTTTTTTCTTTCCGTCATTCCGGGGCGATGCGAAGCATCGAACTACGGTGCGCCCTCGCGCACCTGAGAATCTCGAGATTCCGGGTCTGGTCGTTCGGACCATCCCGGAATGACGGCAGCGGCGAGATCATTCCGCCGCCTGTGCCGCCGCCAACGTCGGGTAATCCGTATATCCCTTGGCGCCGCCGCCGTAGAACGTTGCCTTATCCCATTCGTTTAAAGGCGCGCCCTGCTTCAGCCGCTCGACCAGGTCGGGGTTGGAGATGAACGGCTTGCCGAAGGCGATCAGATCGGCCGCGCCGGCTTCGAGCACTTTCGTCGCGAGGTCGAAATCATAGCCGTTGTTGGCGACGTAGGCTCCGCTGAAGCGTTTGCGCAAGGACGCGTAGTCGAACCGCGCGTTGTCGCGCGGGCCGCCGGTGGCGCCTTCGATGACATGGATGTAGGTCAGCTTCAGCGCGTCGAGCCCGTCCACGATGTAATCGAACAGCGGCTGCGGATTGGAGTCGGAAACGTCATTGGCCGGCGTCACCGGCGAGATGCGGATGCCGGTGCGCTCGGGTCCAGCGACCGCGGCCACCGCCTTCGAGACCTCCAGCATCAGCTTCGCGCGGTTCTCGATTCCTCCACCGTAAACATCGGTGCGCTTGTTGGTGCCGTCCTTGGCGAACTGGTCGAGCAGATAGCCGTTGGCGCCATGGATCTCGACGCCGTCGAAGCCGGCCGCCAGCGCGTTCTCGGTGCCGCGCTTGAAGTCGTCGATGATGCCTGGAATTTCCGAAAGCTCAAGCGCGCGTGGCTCGGAAATTTCGGTGAAGGTGCCGTTCACGAAGGTCTTGCCCCTGGCGCGGATCGCGCTTGGCGCCACCGGCTTGCCGCCACCGGGTTGCAGCGCTGTGTGCGAGACGCGGCCGACATGCCAGATCTGGATGAAGATGCGCCCGCCCTTTTCATGCACGCGGTCGGTGATCTTGCGCCAGCCCTCGACCTGCTCCTTCGAATAGATGCCGGGCGTATCCTGATAGCCCTGGCCCTGCTGCGAAACCTGGCTCGCCTCGGTGATCAATAGTCCGGCGGAGGCGCGCTGGCCGTAATAGTCGACCGCAAGCGGGCTCGGCACCATGCCGGGCGGCACCGCGCGGTTGCGGGTCAAGGGCGCCATCACGAGGCGGTTCGGCAGCGCGATCGGGCCAAGCTTGAAAGGCTCGAACAGTTTGGTCTGGCTCATGTCTGGGATGTCCGGGTCGATGACGATAGGGGAAGAGTTGGGCATTGCGCCGATTTACGCAATGCCCGAGCCATTCGGCTTGCGCAGACGAGCTGCGCACGGCGTCGGCCGTGCGGTGGGCGTCGCGCAGCGGCGTCTGCGCGGGCATAGGATGATTTATTCGAAATCGGCAGCGGCGCAGCATAGACAATCTCTCTGCCGGTGCCGGATAAGTTGACTCAGACTTCCTTCATCAGGCCCGCGGCAAATCCCATGCGGCGGTTGTCCAGCTCCACGATGGGCCCCCCGGGGTCCGCCTGCAGCAGCTCGAAGGTCAGGCATTCGCAACCGATCGAGCGAAGCACCTGATTGGCGGCTTTCTGGACGCTGTTGCTGAAGGTCTGGTGATCCATCTGGATTTCGAGACGGGGTTTGCGGCTGCACACCGCCTTCACGATCGATTGCAGGCGGATGCAGATCTCGTCCCGGTAGTTCTGCGTGCTTTCGAACGAGGCCCTGGGATCGACAATCTGGGAGCGGACAACATAGACGAGGTTGACCGCAAAGCGGTCTGCGGAAACGGCGCCTTGCGTGAAGCGAAACACTTCGGGGCGCAAATCGATCCGCGCCAGTTGACGGCTGCCGGCGCGGATACGGTGGCGGCCGGGGGGCAAGGCTTTTTCGAAACGCCCGTTGCGGTAGAGCAGCACGGTCTCGAACTGCTGGACGCAGACCCCATCGAAGCCGAGCAGCGCCATCGCCCCCTTCCTGAACAGCGACGAAATCCAGGCCCACGCGCCCGCGATCACGGCGATGACGATCAACGAAAAGGCTATCGAGCCCAGCAGTTCACCCACGTTAGTCCTTCCCCCGCCACGGTTCTTATCTTTATTGCGATGCCCGCGATATCAACCCTTCTGTTGGCTTTTCCTGCGTCGAAAATAAGTCATCGCCATTTCAGTCAGCGCGAGTGAACAAAAATATTCCTGACGCGGCGCGGACATTCGAATTTTGAATGGCAGCATTACAACGCCCGATCGAGTGCGGGGCTGCAACAACGTCGTCATCCCCGAAGGCGGGGATCCAGTACGCCGCGGCCTATCGATTCAGTCACTGCAGTCTCTGGAATACTGGATCACCCGCTTTCGCTTTCGCGGGTGATGACGATTGAGTGTGTATTCGCATTTGACTGTGTGTTTGCATTCTCGCGGCGCATTGCGTCCGAGGTTTGCATCTTCTGTTGTCCCTCCTTGACATGGAGGGCGCAGGGAAGACCGGGTGCGCGCCGCACCCGCGGTCTCGTGTGCAGGTGCGCATAAGGAACGCGCACACGAGCATACAGGTTCGGCGGGAGCATCCCGGCCTTCCCTGCGCAATGGCTTTACGGCTTATACGTGATCTCCCCGGAGGACGGCTTTTTTGCCTCCGTCGTTACGCAGAGATTTCCGCGTAACTTAACGCCAGCACCGCGACGCCAGAACCACACGACTTCGCCGTACGCCTCCAGCGCGCAACGTCTATCGCGCCTTCCGCGTCCATCGCATCTCACCGCGCGTTCGTGACGATGGCCGACGCCCCTCCGTCGCCGTGAGATGGCCGGGGTTATGCGGCTGATTTGGGTGAGAACGAAAGCGGAATATTTTTGATTCTTATCGATTCCTGGGCTTGACACGATTTCTGAAAATCAGAAGTGATTTGCCCGGCAAGTCGTTTTGTCGCAGTCGCTGCCTCCACGTCGTCATTGCGAGCGGAGCGAAGCAATCCATAGCGCCGCCTGCCGAAGCATGGATTGCTTCGCTCCGCTCGCAATGACGGCTTGGCTGGCACAGTAATCGGGTGGGCAAAGGCGCAAAGCACCGTGCCCGCCACCTCACAACGTGCTCATGATGGTGGGCACGCTTCCGCCTTCGCTCTTCGAACTACGGCGCGGCAAGGTCGCTTTGCTTAACCCCGGCGCTAGCTAGCCACGTCCAGGCACGTCGGTGCCATCAGTCGCATACTGCCGGATCTTGTTCCGCATCGTGCGCACCGAAAGTCCGAGCACGCGCGCGGCGTGGGTGCGGTTGCCGTGGCAGCGCGCCAGCGTCTGCAGCACGAGCTCGCGCTCGATCGCCTCGACGGTCGAGCCGATCAGCATTGGCACGATCTCATGGGGTGAGGGTATCTGAGAGACCGACAGCGGTATCTCGGGCATGGGCACACAGTCCATGCCAAGGTAGACGTCTTCATACTCCCGGGGCATCAACACCTCCCGATCGACGCCTGCTCCGGAACGCGGAGCAGAAACATCAGGAATCACACTCCCCCTGCCGTCGGGAAGCGTGGGCGCGAATGGTTAACGGAAGGTTAATGGGCGCGGAAAAGTTTTGGTGGAGCCTTGCCACAGCTAGAGGTGTATGCCCAACAGCAGGCAGATAGCAGGCGAGCTCGCGTCGCTGGCGCGTTCGTTTCGCTATCCGCGCTGCGACTTGTCGCCGAAGCTTTAGCGAGAGCGAAGCAACCCATGCCTCAACGCAGCGGAATGCGCTAAGCTCTACGGGTTAGCGCCACACGCTACCGCGTCGGCTCCTTCGCCCGCTCTTCCGCCGCGACCGCCTCCGCCGGCTTGCCCGATCGCACCATCAGAAACGTCCCCGAGGCCGCCGTGCCCGGCAGTTTCCAGCGTCCGTCGATTTCCGTGGCGTCGGCGTTGACCGTGCCTTCATAGGAGACGGTGTCATAGCCATTACCCGGCGGGTCGTAATGCTTGAAGAAGGAGACGGCGCTGCCGGATCGATGACCGGCAATCGAGGCGTTGTGGGTGCCGATCGGGCAGCCAGGCACCGTGCACGGTTCGGTCACGTTTCCTGTGAGCGCGCCACCGGTTTCGATGAGCGTTGCAAGAAACGTGACCATTCCGATCTGCCGCTGAACAAAGGTGCCGTCCCAGACACCGGTCAGACTGTCGGTCATTGCGGTTTCGGTGAGTGGGTAGCGCTCACAACACCCGATTGCTCTCCTTCACCTTCTCCGCATCCAGATACACGCTGCTCCCCATCTCCTTGAACTTCTCCGACATCTGCTTCATCCCATCCTCGATGGTCCCGCTCACCGACATGCCGACGCTTGCCGGATCGTTCAGCGTTGCCGCATAATCCCGCACGTCCTGCGTGATCTTCATCGAGCAGAACTTTGGGCCGCACATCGAGCAGAAGTGGGCGACTTTGTGGGCTTCCTTCGGCAGCGTCTCATCGTGGAAGAGGCGGGCTGTATCGGGATCGAGGCCGAGGTTGAACTGGTCGGTCCAGCGGAAGTCGAACCTTGCGCGCGACAGCGCGTCGTCGCGCAGTTGCGCGGCGGGGTGGCCCTTGGCGAGATCGGCGGCGTGGGCGGCGATCTTGTAGGTGATGACGCCGGTTTTCACGTCGTTGCGGTCGGGCAGGCCGAGATGCTCCTTCGGCGTGACATAGCAGAGCATGGCGCAGCCGAACCAGCCGATCATGGCCGCGCCGATGCCTGAGGTGATGTGGTCGTAGCCCGGCGCGATGTCGGTGGTCAGCGGCCCAAGCGTGTAGAATGGCGCTTCGCCGCACTCCTTGAGCTGCTTGTCCATGTTGATCTTGATCTTGTGCATCGGCACATGGCCGGGACCTTCGATCATCACCTGGCAGCCCTTGTCCCACGCGATCTTTGTCAACTCGCCGAGCGTTTCTAGTTCGGCGAACTGTGCGCGGTCGTTGGCATCCGCAATCGAGCCGGGGCGCAGGCCGTCGCCGAGCGAGAACGAGACGTCATACTTGCGCATGAGGTCGCAGATCTCCTCGAAGTGGGTATAGAGGAAGCTTTCCTTGTGATGCGCCAGGCACCACTTCGCCATGATCGAGCCGCCGCGCGACACGATGCCGGTGACGCGGTTGGCGGTGAGGTGGATGTAGGGCAGGCGCACGCCGGCATGGATCGTAAAATAGTCGACGCCCTGTTCGCATTGCTCGATCAGCGTGTCCTTGTAGAGCTCCCAGGTCAGCTTGACGGGATCGCCTTCGCACTTCTCCAGCGCCTGGTAGATCGGCACGGTGCCGATCGGCACCGGCGAGTTGCGCAAGATCCATTCCCGCGTGGTGTGGATGTTACGCCCGGTCGAGAGGTCCATCACGGTGTCGGCGCCCCAGCGGATCGCCCACACCATCTTGTCGACTTCCTCTTCCACCGAGGAGGTGACGGCGGAGTTGCCGATGTTGGCGTTGATCTTGGTCAGGAAGTTGCGGCCGATGATCATCGGCTCGAGTTCGGCGTGGTTGATGTTGGACGGGATGATGGCGCGTCCGCGCGCGATCTCGCTGCGGACAAACTCCGGCGTGATGAAGGCCGGCACCGCAGCGCCAAAGCTTTCGCCATCCGCCAATGCGGCTTCCGCGCGCTCAAGCTGGGCCTTCCGGCCAAGGTTCTCGCGCTCGGCGACATAGATCATCTCCTTGGTGATGATGCCTGCGCGGGCGAATTCGAGCTGGGTGATCTTGTGGCCGTCGAGGCCGCGGATCGGCTTGTGATGCGCGGTAAAGGCCTTTGCGGCGTGCGACGCGCCGACATTGCCGTTGTCTTCGGGCTTGATCTCACGACCCTCATATTCCTCGACGCCGCCGCGCTCCTTGACCCAGGCAAGACGGTTGCGGGGAAGACCGGCGTTGACATCGATCACGACGGACGGGTCGGTATAGGGGCCGGAGGTGTCGTAGACCGGCAGGTTCGGCTCGCCGGCGCCTTCCGAAAGAATGATCTCGCGCAGCGGCACGCGCAGGTCGGGCGCGGCTTCCGGCGTGGCGAAGATTTTTCGCGAGGAGGGCAGCGGGCCGGTGGTGACGGCGGGCAGGGTGGTGTCGGGATTGGAGCGAATGTTCATACCGTATCCTCCGTGTTATGGGCGTCGTTCCGGACGGACCGCCAAGCGGACCGATCCGGAACCTCGAGGTTATTGAGCGAGATTCCGGATTCGCGCTTGCGCGCGCTCCGGAATGACGCCGGTGGAAATTTCTTCCGTCATTGCGAGGAGCGAAGCGACGAAGCAATCCACTGCCGCCGAATTCGCGGCGCCAATGGATTGCTTCGCTTCGCTCGCAATGACGGGGAGAGAGTTGTGCATCACGCTGCCTCTGCGGTTTGGCCGAGCCACTGCCGCACCCGCGCATCCGGATCGGCGTTCTGGGTGACGTCGCTGACGACGGCGATGGAGTCGGCACCCGCCGCATAGATCTCGGCGGCCTGCTCGAACTTGATGCCGCCGATCGCAACCAGCGGGATGTCACCGATGCGCTTTTTCCATTCGGTGATCTTTGGAATGCCCTGCGGCGCGAAGCGCATCGACTTCAGCGTGGTCGGAAAAATCGGGCCGAGCGCGACATAGTCCGGCTTGGCTGCCAGCGCGGTCGCCAGCTCCTCGTCGTCGTGAGTGGAGATGCCGAGCGTCAATCCGGCTTTGCGGATTTCGGCGAGGTCGGCGCCGACGAGGTCTTCCTGGCCGAGATGCACATGTTTGGCGCCGGCGACGATCGCGGCGCGCCAGTAATCATTGACGACGAGCTTGGCCTCGGTGCCCTTGATGACTTCGAGCGCGTCGGTCACGATCTGCAGCGCCTCGGCGTCGTCGAGGTTCTTGGCGCGCAACTGGATGGTGCCGGCGCCGAGCAGCGCCAGCCGCGCCACCCAGGCGACGCTGTCGACGACGGGATAGAATCGGTCAGGATACGGCATGCCAGAACGGGGTCCCGATCACAGGGGTTGAGGGCGAGGCGAAGTCGCGGGCTTCCATCAGGCCGGCTTCGTAGGCGGTGCGGCCGGCTTCGACGCCGAGGCGGAACGCGGTCGCCATCGCGACCGGATCGGTGGCTTTGGCGACCGCCGTGTTGAGCAGCACGGCGTCGTAGCCGAGTTCGAGGGCGTGGGCCGCGTGCGAGGGCGCGCCGAGGCCGGCGTCGACCACCAGCGTCACGTCAGGCAGCCGCTCGCGCATCAGCTTGAGCGCATCGCGGTTGGTGATGCCTTTTGCACTTCCGATCGGCGCGGCCCATGGCATCACCACCTTGCACCCGGCATCGATCAGCCGCATCGCGACCGAAAGATCCTCGGTGCAATAGGGGAATACTTCAAAGCCGTCCTTGATCAGGATGCCGGCGGCTTCGACCAGGCCGACCACGTCGGGCTGCAGCGTGTCGTTGTCGGCGATCACCTCCAGCTTGATCCAGGGCGTGGCGAATAGCTCGCGCGCGAGCTTTGCCGTGGTCACCGCCTCGCGCACGCTGCGGCAGCCGGCGGTGTTCGGCAGCACCGTCACATCGAGCTCGCGGATCAGCGACCAGAACGCATCGCCTGTCTTGCCGCCGGCAGCCTCGCGCCGCAGCGACACCGTGACGATGTTGGCCCCCGATGCGCGGATCGCGTTCTGCATGATCGCCGGCGATGGATACAGCGCCGTGCCGATCAGGAGGCGGGAGGAGAAGGTCTTGCCGTAGAAGTTCAGCATGCGGACGGTATCTCCTCAAATGATCTTGTCATCCCCGCGAAAGCGGGGATCCAGTATTCCAGAGGCATCTCGATCAAACCGATCGGCCGCGGCGTACTGGATCGCCGGGTCGAGCCGGGCGATGACAGCGGAGTGTGCGGCGTGATCATCACCTTCACCCTCCCTGCCGTGGCGTGATGATCTCGATTTCGTCGCCGGCTTTCAGCATGGTTTCCGCCCAGCGGCTTTTCGGCACGACGTCGTAATTCAGCGCGATCGCGAAATGCGTGCCTTCGTAGTCGAGTTCGGCGAGCAGCCCGTCGACGCTGACCGCGGCGATCTCGCGCGCTTCGCCGTTGACGGTCACACGCATCGCATCACCTCATTGTCGATCGCGCCGCGCTGCACGTATCTGAGCGTCAATTCGGCCAGCGCCGGCGCCAGCAGGAAGCCGTGGCGGTAAAGCCCGTTGACCGCGATCTTGTTCTTGCCGATCGTGATCCGCGGCAGATTGTCGGGGAAGGCGGGGCGAAGGCCCGAGCCGAATTCGACGATGCGCGCTTCGGCGAATGCCGGATGCACGGCGTAAGCCGCGCCGAGCAGCTCCAGCGCCGAGCGAACGCTGACGCCGGTGTCCTCGGCCTCGATCGAGGTCGCGCCCAGCATGAATTTGTTGTCGCCACGCGGGATCACGTAAAGCGGCCAGCGCGGATGGATCAGCCGCACCGGGCGCGACAGCTCGACTTCATCCGTCTCAATGATGATCATCTCGCCCTTGACGCCGCGCAGCTTGCTTTGCTCGTCGCGCGCCGCCAGCCCGCGGCAGTCGATCACGATGCCGTCGAGATCTTCCGCAGCGGCGTCGCAGTCGAACTTGATCGTGCCGCCCGCCGCCTTGATGCGCGCATGCAGTTCGGGCAGCACCTTGCGCGGCTCGACATGGCCCTCGTCGGCATAGAACAGACCGTCATGGAAGCGGCCATCCAGCGACGGTTCGAGCTGGCCGACGCCGCCGGCATCTAACCTGATGTGGCCGGTGGTGAGCTTTGCAAAGCGCTCGAAATCGGCCCGGTCGCGGGCATGCGCCACCACCAGCGAGCCATTGAACGGGGTATCGGGAAAAAGTTCGCGCCACAGATCGAGCGAGCGGAGGCCGAGCCGGCCGATCACCGGCTCCGAGGCCTCGGCCTCGCAATAGGGGGCGAGCATGCCGCCGGCCCAGTGGCTGGTGGAGAGCGTCATATCGGCGTCACTGCGCTCATACAGAGTGACGGCATGGCCGGCCCGCGCGAACAGCAGGGCCTGCCATGCGCCGGCAATGCCCGCGCCGATGATGGAAACGGGAGAATCCCGCCGCAGATCTGACTTCTGGTACATCCCTGTCCCTTCGCCGGCATGACCCGGATCAGGTTCAAAGGGTCACCGCGGTCCCAGGCTGAATTGCCCAAGCTTGCGGTATCTCAGCTCCTCGTCGGAGCACCCCTCGGAACAGGGCTAATGTAGGCAGATGTGCCCGCGTGTCAACGCGGGTTTGCGGAACTTGCGTCGATCTCGTGCTCCGGACGACCTGCTCCGCGTCCGGGACAAGAGATTTAGCTATTCTGTAGCGTGTAGCGCATTCGCGTCGGCGGGTGTTTTCGCTCTCGCGGTCGGCGCACCGACGATTTTCGGCGGCGCATCGCTGGCCAGCACGGGGGCGATCTGCAGGGGCTTTTCGGGCCGCTGGCGCTTTGCGGCATAATAATAGCCGCTCGCATAATAACGCATGGCGCGGCCGTGATCGCCGTTGGCGGCGCGGTAGGCGCCGGCAAGATATTTGATACCCCAGGCGAGGTTGGTGTCTGGATCGCGCAGGCCCGCGGCGTCGCCGGTATAGCCGAGACCGCGTGCGGTCGGCAGCTTGATCTGCATCAAACCAATCGTGCCGCCACGCCCGACGAGATTCGGATGATACTTGCTCTCGCGCACGATCACCCGGTGCACCAGCGCTTCCGGGACGTTGTTGGCGCGTGCATGGCTTGCGACCATGCTCTCATATTGAGCGCGGCTCTGCGCCATTGCCGAAGGCGAGACCAGCAACGCTGCCATGGCGGCGAGCCAGACGAATTTCGAAAAACTTTTCATAAAAATGATCCCGGTGGGATGGAGACGTGAGCGGTGGGCGCTTTCGATTAGTTCCACCGGCGGGCCAAGATGTGGCGAAAAACGGACGACATCGCGGCGAGATGTCCGCGGCCGCTGCACGTCCTAACGAACACGTCCGGCGTGACGCTTACGTTGTGCGTGCGATGCATCGCGTCGAGCGACGCGAATCTGCGTCATGCGGACGCGCAAGGAATGTCGTGCAAAAGACGCAGTCAAGGTGTAAAGAAGACGCCGGGACAAAAACCAATCCATTTCGACAGCAAATCTGTCTCATTCAACAACATTTCAAAAAGCGAGACGTCGTTACGACGTCCGAAGTCTAGGGAGATGCGCCATGGCTCGACTCGACTCCAGCTATCTGCCTCGCGGGAATCCCTGTGCCCAGTGCGGCAAGCCGATCCCGAGACCAGATTGGGTCGAGAGCAGTCCGGGACGCACATCCTTCCTCTGGTTCTGCCGCGCCTGCGACTATCGCTTCGAGGCGATCGCAATCTACGAGGAAGCCGATCCCGACGCGCTCGCGGCCTGAAGGCCACAGTTTCATTCGAGGCTGCAGCATTTGCTGCCCACCGCATTATTGGTTCGAGTCGGGTGGGGGTTCGGCCGGTCGCGTTGCGCATTTCGTGATTTCCGAATAGGACAGGCTGGTTGCCACAGAGCGGAACCAGCCGCCCGCTGCCACGTTGATTCCTTCATCCACGTGTGGAGGGTGCTATGGCAAGCGAGGTCATGGCCACGCCACATCCGCTGATCGCGAGCGACCGCGTCGAGGGGACTGCGGTGCGCCGGCCGAACGGGGACATGGTTGGCCACATCGAACGGCTGATGATCGACAAGATCACCGGTAAAGTCTCCTATGCAATCTTGAGTTTTGGCGGCTTCCTCGGCATCGGAGCCAATCTTATTCCGCTGCCGTGGGGACGGCTTCGCTACAACACGAAGTTCGAAGCCTACGAAATCAACATCGACGATGAAGAGCTGAAGCGCGCGCCGTCATTCCGAGCCGACAAGGATTTCGACTGGGGCGATCGTGCGAAAGAGGTCGAGCTGCATCGCTACTACGGCATGCCGCCCTATTGGGGCGGCTTCTGACCGCGGCGCGGATGCCCTGTTCCGTGCGGAATGTATGGAACACTTGTTGAAGTGACGGGTTCTCCCAAGGCGTTTCTGAACTGAGGAGAACCGATATGTTAACCAAATATGCCGTTGCCAGCGTCGCGGCTTCCGCGCTGCTGGCGAGTGTCGCGTTCGCGCAAACTCCGTCGGCAACGACAGACCGCGCCACCACGGCCGCACCTGCGGCGGCGTCCGATACCTCGTCGTTCAAGGGCAACTGGCGGACTTCGAAGCTGGTCGGCCTGAATGTGTACAACGACAGCAACGAAAGCCTCGGGTCGATCAATGATCTCCTGACCGACAAGAACGGCGACATCAAAGCCGCCGTGATCGGCGTCGGCGGCTTCCTCGGCGTCGGCGAGCATCTGGTTGCGGTATCGTTCGACAAGCTGAAATTCGTCGATGAGCCGGTTGCCTATACCGGTGCCTCGACGCAGCCCGCAACCGGCGGCGCACGGCCTACGACAGGCACAGGCACGACGACGGGTGCCGCGACCGCACCGGCGGCGCCTGCCACCAAGAAGAACCCGTGGTATCCCGATCACGCCGTGTTCAGCGCGACCAAGGATCAGTTGAAGGCGATGCCGGAGTTCAAGTACTCGACCGAGTGAAGTCACGGCCTCAGCGACCAGACTTCCTCAAAATGGCCGGACGGCGTGATGCCGTCCGGCCATTTGATTTTGCGCGAGGCCTCTCTGCGCAATGGTGCGGCGCATCCTATCAGCGCGCGCGTGGCGATGTTAGTTTGTAGGCGGCAGGAGCCCCTGCCTCCTGCCTTGAAATACCCTTGCATCAACGGGAGGACGACATGGCTGACAGCGTTTACAAGGTCATCGAGGTGATCGGCACCAGCACGGAATCCTGGGAAAAGGCCGCTGCCGGCGCGGTCAGCCGCGCGGGAGAGACGCTGCGCGATCTGCGCGTCGCCGAGGTGATGAAACTGGATCTGCAACTCGACGCCAGCGGCAAGGTCGAAGCCTACCGCGCCAAGCTGAGCCTGTCGTTCAAGTTCGAAGGGTCTTAAGTCGTCATTGCGCCAACGGGTCGCGCGAATGCGCGCCCGATGACAGGCTCCGCAACGAAGCAATCCATCTCTCCAGCGAGATACATGGATTGCTTCGCTTTGCTCGCAATTGACGGGGAGAGAGGCGTGCAGGCATCACAGCGCCGGCAGCGCGGTCACGTAGACGTTGATCGCGCCTTCGGCTTCGGCGATCACGCGCAGCGTCTTGGAGTCGAAGGCGATGCCGGCGAGCCGGAGCTTGCTGATCTCTGCCGAGACGCGCAGCCCGTCCTCGTTCTTCTGAAAATCGGCCACAGCGGCGGCAATCTTCTGCTGCGCGTTGCTGGCGAACGGCTTGAGATCGATCGTCGCCTTTTCCGCCAGCGTCTTCTGCAAATGCGGCATCGCCGCGCGCGCCGCGGCGCCCAGCAGTCCGAAGGCAGCCTCCGACTCGACGGCGAGTTCGATATCGGCGAGCCGCAGTGTCTGCTGCGCCTGATCGAGCACCGGCCTTCCCCAGATATGCACGTTGGCTTCGCCACCGAGGCCGAGGAAACTCTTCTTCTCCTTGGCGCTCACCAGGAGCGAAATCAGCAGGCGGTCGCCGGATGCGGCGATGCTGACGTGCTTGACGGTGACGTCGACCGCGCCCGAACCGTCTTCCGGAAAGGTCTTTCCGGCGAACTGCGCCTCCACGATCCCTGTGATCTCCGTAAAGGGCAGGTCGATGGGAACGCCGATCGCGACCTTGCCCGGCGTCGGCGGCAGAACCGCGATGGTAGCGGGGAACGGGCAGGACGGTTTTGTTTCGACCGGCGTGATCCGGGTTTCCGCCTCGATGCCCAGGGTCAGTATCAGGTTTGAGGCATCAACCCGCGGCTGCGCGGCAATTGCTCGCGTCGGACGCAACTCGAGCCACAGCGCCGGCATGGTCGAGCCCGCGGTCGCGCCCTGCAGCGGGATCGAGCGGCAGGCCTTGATCCATTGCGCGCGGGCGTTCCGTTCGAACGTCGGATCGTTCTTCATGCGCGCCTGCACCAGCGCGATCTGCTCGGCGACGTTCTGATCGATCAGCGGCTTCACCTGCGCGGGCACGTTGACGCGCGCGCCCGCGACGCTGAGGCTGGTGTCGCCGAGATTGACCTGGCCTGCGAGGTTCGGATCGATGCGCCAGTTCTCGGTGATCCTCGGCTTTGAGGTGATGACGACGTTGCCCCTGATCTCGGCGCTGGCATTGAGATTCTTGATGTTCACGCTGCCGATCTGCTTGGCGACGTTGCCGCCGAGCAGGCCGGCGAGCGCATCGCCGACCGCGCCGGTCGCCTTGGCCGACAGCGAGCCGGTGACGTTCAGCGTGCCCGTCAGCGGCGTCGCCAGCGACAGCACGTCCTGCGCGCCGGTTGTGCTGATCGGCCCGCGCGAGGCGGTCCAGCCGATATCGGCGTTCTGCAGGATCTGCGAAATCGGATTGTCCGCCTTGCCGGCGAACGAACGTGGCGCACCGCGATCGGCGGCGTCGCGGATTGCCGAGAGCGCCACCGCAATCGGCGCCACCACTGTGGATGCGCGCGTTGCCGGCGGCAGCGGCGGCAATTCGGCGAGCGCGGGCGGCCGATTCGTGGCGCGCGGCGCCACGAAGTCCAACACCTTCAGGCTGACGACAAACGAGATGACGAGCACCGCAAGCGCGATCGCCATCGTCCTGACTCGCACCGGCAGACGCATCGTCCCCGCGGACCCCAATGAATCGCCCCACAAGGTTTTACAGGGGCGGCGAGGCGGACGCCACCGCGCAGTGAGGCGACGACATCAAGTCAATACAAGACAGCCCCGGCGAATGCCGGGGCCGTTCCTCGCGTTTTGAAAATCTTAGTTTTGAAAATCTTATGCCTTAGCGGATGGTGCGGCCGAGATCGGCGCGGCGATCCGTCATCGGCAGCACGATCACCTTGGTTCCGACGCTGACCCGCGAATACAGATCGATGACGTCTTCATTGGTGAGGCGCAGGCAGCCCGAGGACACGCGGGTGCCGATGGTCTCCGGCGCGTTGGTACCGTGGATGCGGTAGATGGTGCCGCCGAGATACATCGCGCGGGCGCCGAGCGGGTTGCCCGGGCCGCCGGTCATGTGGCGCGGCAGATAGGGCTGGCGGGCGATCATTTCCGGGGGCGGAGTCCAGTCCGGCCATTCGGCCTTCCGGGTGATCGTCTGGGTGCCTGACCAGGTGAAGCCGTCGCGGCCGATGCCGATGCCATAGCGCATCGCCTGGCCGTTGCCGAGCACGAGATAGAGATAGGTGTTCGGGGTATCGATGATGACCGTGCCCGGCGCCTCGCGGGTATCGTAGTGCACGACCTGGCGGCGCAGGCGGGCCGGCAGCTCGAAGCGCTCTTCTTCCTGCGGCGCAGCCGCGACCGGCGGCGGGGTCGTCTCGATCTGCGGCAGGAAAAACGGAAACAGCGGCAATGGGGCCGCAGCGGCGGGCGCGGAAAAGGCGGTCGCGCCGATCGCCAGCGCCCCGAAGGCGGCAGCCGCGAGGCGGGTCAGTCTCGATGAATTGGACATGGTCGTCCCCCTGTTTGTCGCACCCATTCGGCGCGTCGTTGGGGAAACCTCTACCGATGAACCGTTTCAGGACATTTGCACGAAATCGCCAAAATGGTTTCGTGGCGTTAGGGAATTGTTTCGTTAAGGTTTCGTTGACTTCGCCTGTCCCGACAACCGATCAGCCCTGGCCGGCGCGTATCCGCGGCGCGTCTGGAGCGGTGGCGCCGGCGAGCACGGCGCGGCGGTCGGCGATCGCATGGTGGAATTGTTCGAGGGCGAGCGCGATCACTGACAGGTCGCCTTCCTCGACGGTACCGTCGTCATAGCAATCGAGGGTTTCGCGCAACATGCCGTCGGCCGCGCTTTGCATTTCCGCGAGCTCTTCCGGCGTCTCGGCCCTCCTTGCCCGCGCAATCAGCTCAAGCAGATGATCGCGGTGGGCGATGTACTTCTCACGATCGTCCCTGTTCCAGTAGTGCCTGAACCAGGCGCCGGCCGATCCGAGGCCCGAAAGGATCAGGATCGCGAACCAGATGTAGTCGGTATATTTTTCAAGGAACGTTCGCTCGTTGCCGTCGATATAGGCCGCCGCGCCCGCATGCGCCGGTAACGCTGCGTCCTTGTCGGTATCCGGTTTTTCGATCTGCGAGGCGGTCGGCAATTCACGCGCCAATTGCTGGCGATTGGTGAAGAGCTGGCGGGCGAAGGCGGCGACCGCCGTGTCCGACAACGACTTTGGCGCGATGATCAGGTGGTTGATGGCCACCGTATCGACCTTGTCTTCCGGCCGCTGCGGCGAAGAGCCGAAGATGCTGGCGGGAATTTCCTCGGATTCATAGATCGGGTTTTTCTTGGCGATCGCGTCCGCAACCTCGATCGGCAGGAATTTCGGCTCGCCGCGGGCCGCAGCGGTTGCCGCGATCGCGTCCACCGTGATCTTGCTCTTGAGCGGGCCGACCGCCATGAAGGCATCGACCGATTGATCTTTCGCCATTTCGCCGATCTGGTTGGTGGCGAACTGGCTTATCGTGACCTTGTCGGGATTGATGCCGGACTCTTTCAGGATCGCGCGCAGCAGCGCGACATTGGCCTGCGTCCGCCCGATCACGCCGACGCGGTGGCCGGACAGTTCATCGAGGCTCTTGATCTTCGGCGTGGGCTGCTTCTTCGAGCCCTTGGCGGGAAGGCCGGAAGGCGCCCACAGCACGACGACATTCTTGCGCAGGATGGCGACCGACTCGGCATTGGCCGGCAGGTTGAGGTCGCCGCGCGCCACCGCAAGATCGGCCTTGCCGTCCGTGAACAGCGCGATGCTTTCCACCGCGCCTTCCGTCGTGATCGGCGCCAGCCGTACCGAGTTGCCCTCGCGGGCAAAGGTCTGCGCCATCAGCTGGACCAGTTTCTGGTCTTCGCTGCCGGCAGGGCCCACCGCAATCCGCAGCGTGGTCGGCCGCAGCACGTAATACAGCGTGCCGGCGGCAACGCCAAACGCGAGCATGCCGACGGCAAGGATCAGCAAAGCATAGCTCTGCCGCCTCCGCCGCCGGCGGGATCGCGCAGGATTGTCGTTCGCGTTTGACATCGTTCTGTCACGTTACCTGAAAAGCGTGGAGATGGGTTTAAAAAACAACCTTACAGAACGATGACGTCATACGCCTGAAATATCCATGTCCCAACGTCGGATTTGAGAATCATTAATCTCGGGTCCGGGACATGAAGATCTTGATTGCGACCGATGCGTGGCATCCGCAGGTGAACGGCGTCGTCCGCACGCTGACCTCGCTTTCGCGCAGCGCCGCTGCGCTCGGCGCCGATATCGCCTTCCTCACCCCGGACGGATTTCCATCGATGGCGCTGCCGACCTATCCGGGACTGCGCATCGCGCTGCCGAACCGGCGCGAGATTGCGCGCCGGATCGAGGCGGCCGCGCCGGACGCCATTCATATCGCAACCGAGGGGCCGATCGGCTGGATGGTGCGTGCCTATTGCCGCCGCCGCAAGCTCGCGTTCACCACCTCCTATACGACGCGGTTTCCCGAATATATCGAGGTCCGCACCGGGCTGCCGGCCAGCGTCGGCTACGCGGTGCTGCGGCACTTTCATGCCGCGGCTTCCACGACCATGGTCGCGACCGATTCCCTGCGGCAGGAACTTTCCGCGCGCGGCTTCCGCAAGCTCGGCTTCTGGACGCGCGGCGTCGACACCGAGCTGTTCAACCCGGATGGCCCCGCGACCCTGGACCTGCCGCGGCCGATCTTCATGACCATGGGCCGCGTCGCGGTGGAAAAGAACCTCGAAGCGTTTCTGTCGCTCGACCTGCCGGGCTCGAAAGTCGTCGTCGGCGACGGACCGCAGAAGGCGCAGCTCGAACGGCAATATCTTGATGCGATCTTCCTCGGCGAGAAAAAGGGTGCCGACCTGACCGCGCATCTTGCCGCCGCCGATGTCTTCGTGTTTCCGAGCCTGACCGACACGTTCGGCGTCGTGCAGCTCGAGGCATTGGCGTGCGGAACGCCGGTCGCGGCATTCCCGGTCACCGGCCCGAAGGACGTCATCGCCGATCATCCGATCGGCGCAATCGATACTGACCTGCGCAGCGCGTGCCTGCGCGCACTCACCATGTCGCGCGAGGCCTGCCGGAATTTTGCGCTTTCGCGCTCCTGGGAAAACAGCGCGCGGCAGTTCATCGGCAATCTGACGGCACTGCAGCCGAGCCGCACGCTGCGGCCGGTGCTCGGGGTGCCCGCTACCAGCGCCGTGCAGGGCTGAGCAGGGAAATTCGATCTTCAAGATAGGCTTTTGCGTGAGACGAGAAGGCAGAACCAACCATGGCAGATATCATCAAGCTTGACGGTGCGAGGCAGCTCGATTTCGACCGCGAAACGGTCGAGCAGGCCTATGACCGCTGGGCGCCGGTTTACGACCTCGTGTTCGGGGGCGTGTTTTCGAAAGGCCGCAAGGCGGCGATTGCGGCAACCAACAAGATCGGCGGCCGCGTGCTCGAGGTCGGTGTCGGCACCGGGATTTCGCTGCCGCTCTACGCGCCGCATCTGCGCATCTTCGGCACCGATATTTCGGAAGCGATGCTGCAGAAGGCGAAGAAGCGCGTCGACGAGCTCGGCCTGAAGAATATCGAGGGCCTTGCGGTGATGGACGCCGAAAGCCTCGAATTCCCCGATGATTCCTTCGACGTGGTGATGGCGCAATATGTCGTCACCGCGGTGCCGAACCCCGAAAAGGCGCTCGACGAATTCGCCCGCGTGCTGCGGCCGGGCGGCGAGCTGATCATCCTGACCCGCGTCAGCGCCGATGCCGGCATGCGGCGCTTCATCGAGCAGCGGCTGCAGCCGGTGGTCCGTCCGCTCGGCTTCCGCACCGCCGAATTCGCCTGGTCGCGATACGCGCAGTGGCTGGCGGGTGCGCGCGGCATGGAGCTGGCGGAGCGTCGCCTGATCCCGCCGCTCGGACATTTCTCCCTGGTGCGCTTCCGTAAAGCCGACGTCGCCGCGGCGGCCTGACGCGCGAGCGTTGCCGATTGCGTCATCGCGTCGCTGCGCTTTGTCACATGTCAACTTCATGATGTCACATGCCGGACATCGAATCTCGATAACGTCACACCCGAAAGAATGAGGGGGTAAAGAATGATCAAGAATTTCCTGCAGGAACTGCGAACCCAGCGCTGGGACGATCATCGCTATTATCATCACAGCCGCATCAACCAGTCGCTGCACTTCGTCAGCGCAATGAGCTTCCTGTTCGCCTATGTGATGTTGTTCTTCGATCCCGTGGTGTCGGCGCTGGTCGGCTGGCTGGTGTCGATGACGACGCGGCAGGCCGGTCACTTCTTCTTCGAGCCGAAGGGCTATGACCATGTCAACCAGGCGACGCATGAGCATAAGGAAGAGATCAAGGTCGGCTACAATCTGCAGCGCAAGGTCGTGCTGATGACGATCTGGGCGCTGTCGCCCGTGGTGCTGTACTTTAGTCCGACGCTGTTCGGGCTGGTCGAGCCCTGGACCACCAACGCCGACTTCATGCGGCAGGTTGCCAAGGTGTGGTTGGCGGTCGGCATCGGCGGATTGTTGTTCCGCACGGTCCATCTGTTCTTCATCCGCGACGTCGAAACCGGCCTCGTCTGGATGACGAAGATCCTCACCGATCCCTTCAGCGACCTGAAGCTGTACTACAAGGCGCCGCTGTACCTCATGAAGGGCGAACTGATCGATCCCGGCCTCGAGAAGCACGTCAAGCCGGCGTGAGTGGCCGAAAATGGTCGCCGTCATGCCCGGGCTTGTCCCGGGCATCCACGTTCTTAAGCCCGTCAGCAACGAGCAATGTCGAGTATAGCAAAGACGTGGATGGCCGGGACAAGCCCGGCCATGACGATGGAGGGCGCTTGCGTCGTCGTATCGACGTCATTGCGAGCGAAGCGAAGCGATCCACCTCTCAGCACTGGGGTAGACGGATTGCTTCGTTGCTTCGCTCCTCGCAATGAGGCGGAGAGAGGCAAGGATGACGGGCATTTGGCGATTGCGCCGCTAATGGTCGGCTCCGCCAAACCGCTTCCGCAGCATCTCTTTCAATATCCGCCGCTTGATCGTCTTGTTGGTCAGCGCAGCATCATGCCACCACCAGCCATCGCGCTTCATCTTCGTGGCTGCCGCGACAAAGCGGTCGGCGACTTCGGCGAAATCCGCATCCGTATAGTTGAGGCTGAAGATCAGGCGGCCGGTGCCGACCCAGCTCAGCGCCAGCCCCTCGGCGCGCAGGTAGTATTGAAGCATCCAGTTGTAGCGGGACGGCTCGGTATATTGCACCATCCAGATCGAGGAGAAATTGCTGACGCGCACGGGCAGATCCTCGGCGGCCAGTCGACCGTTCAACGCCTTGGCGCGGCCATTCCAGGTCTCATCGAGCCCGTGATAGACGGCGTTGAAATTCGGGCTGGCGAGACGGCTGAGGAATTCATCCATCGCCGTCATCACGTAGGGGTGCGAATTGAAGGTGCCGCGGGCGAAGCAGACATCGGCCGGACGGTCATCGCGGAAGCGCCGCATCAAATCCTTGCGCCCGCAGACCACGCCGACGGGGAGGCCGCCGGCAAGGCTCTTGCCGTAGGTGACCATGTCGGCACGGACGCCGAAATATTCCTGCGCGCCGCCGGCGGCCAGCCGAAAGCCGACAAAGACCTCGTCGAAGATCAACACGATGCCGCGCTCGGTGCAAACCTGGCGCAGCTTCTTCAGCCACTCGGTGTAGGCCCCGCGATCGAACGCACCCTTGCGGGAACTATCGACCAGCGCGGAATCGCCAGGTGCGTTGGCGTTCGGATGCAGCGCCTGCAGGGGATTGACCAGCACGCAGGCGATGTCCTTGCGCGTGCGCAACACATGCAGCGTCGGCTCCGACATGTCGGCCAGCGTGTAGGTCTCGTGCGGCGATACCGGATTGCCAACGCCGGGCTGCACGTCGCCCCACCAGCCGTGATAGGCGCCGGCGAAACGAACGAGATGGGTGCGGCGGGTGTGGTAACGCGCGAGCCGCACCGCCTGCATGACGGCTTCGGTCCCGGACATATGGAACGAGACTTCGTCGAGGCCGGAGATCTCGCACAGCCGCCGCACGTTCTCGGTGATGACGGGATGATAGGGGCCGAGCACAGGCCCGAGCGCGCCGGCGCGCTTTTCGGCTTCCGTGATGCACTCCTTGTAGAAATCGTTGCCGAAAATGTTGACACCGTAGGAACCGGTCAGGTCGTAGAACACGTTGCCGTCGACGTCCGTGACGGTGACACCGGCGGAAGACTGCATGAAAGCGCCGGTGCCGAGATTTTCCCGAACCAGGCGGCTGTACTGAAACGGAACGCGGTAGCTTTCGGTGAACTGCAGGTCCGAGATGTGCTCGGCCGCCTCGGCCGTCATTTGCCTGCCCTTGGCATAGCGCTCCTCGTAGAGGCAGGCGAGGCGGAAGAAAGCGTCCTGACGCTGCATCGCGACGTCGCTGGGCGCGCCGTCGGAGGCGAAGAAATCGTCGATATCGAACTCATAATGCGGCACCAGCCGCGCGACCATCTTGGACATCTTGGAATGTCCAGTCAGCGAACGGTGCTTGGCGCGCGACAGCGCCAGCCGCGCCTGCAATTTGGGAAATACTGCCGCGGCGCTAGCGACCGCAGCGGCGGACAGCGAAAGAATCGGAAGGGACGAATCCATGCCTGAAGCGCTAGCCAATCCTGCTGACAGATTGATGACAGTCCGGCGCCTGATCGCCCGCTTCACCGAGCAGGAGGACCTCAATTTCCTGTTGACCAACCGCGTCCCGCGGGCGGCGCTGACGCGCTTCATGGGCTGGTTCAGCAAGATCGAGAATCCATTGGTGCGCGATTTGTCGCTTCTGTGCTGGCGGCTGTTTTCTGATCTCGACCTGTCGGAGGCGAAGAAGACCGAATTCAAGAGCCTGCATGAATGTTTTACGCGCGAGCTGCGTCCGGGCCTGCGGCCGGTCGATCCCGATCCGCGCGTGGTGGCCAGTCCGTCCGACGGCATCATCGGCGCGTTCGGCAAGATCGCCGATACCGAGCTATTCCAGATCAAGGGCGCGCCGTATTCATTGCTGGACCTGCTCGGCGATCCGGCGCTGGTCGAGAGCCATCGTAACGGCCACTTCCTGACGCTCAGGCTGACATCGAGCATGTATCACCGCTTCCACGCGCCCTATGACATGAGCATCGAAAAGGTGACGTTCATCCATGGCGACGTCTGGAACGTCAACCCGATCGCGCTGAAGCGGGTCGAGCGTCTGTTCTGCAAGAACGAGCGGGCGGTGCTGCAGGCGCGGCTGCCGACGGGCGAGCGGCTAACGCTGGTGCCGGTCGCGGCCATTCTGGTCGCCAGCATCCGGCTGCATTTCCTCGATCGCACCCTCAATGCGCAGAGCAGGGGGCCATTGGAGTTTGCCTGCGATGCGGCTGTGCGCAAGGGCGACGAGCTCGGCTGGTTCGAGCATGGCTCGACCATCATCGTGCTGGCGCCGGAGCATTTCGAATTCGCAGACCGTGTCGCGGAAGGCGTCCGCATCCGCGCCGGCGAGCCCCTGCTGCGGAAGCCTTGAACATTCAATCTCGATTATCCCGGCCATAATCTCTATATGCTCGCGGTCGTGAAAGTGCGGGAAGAGAGATGGCGAGGGTGCCTGTTTTGGCAGCGGGAGGCATTGTGCTGCGGCAGGCGAACCCGCCGCTGATCGCCGTGGTGCGCTTACGCAAGCGCAATGAATGGGTCCTGCCCAAGGGCAAGCTCGACGACGGCGAAACGCCGCGCGCGGCCGCCGAACGCGAGGTAATGGAAGAGACCGGCCACGACGTCGCCGTGCACGAGTTTTTGGGCACGCTGGCCTATGAATCGCGCGGCGGCGCCAAGGTGGTGCACTACTGGCGCATGGAGGCGCAACACGCACCCGCGCGCGGACTGATGCGCGACGTCAAGGCGGTGGAGTGGCTGCCACTTCAGCAAGCGGTCGACCGGCTGTCGCGCGGCTATGAGCGCGCGTTTCTGCAGCAGGTTGGCCCGATCGCGCTTGCCGCGGCAAACGGTATCGCAGGCGCGGCGTTGCCGGAGGCGGCGGAGCCTGTCGAAATGCAGAAGGCCGAGCGCACGGGCTTCCTTCGCAACCTGCTTCGCCTGTTTCGCTAGCTCTTGTCCGGAGCGCGATGCACAGTTTTCTAGCGCTGATCCTTCGGCGGTTTGCCGCGTTGTGGCGCAGGCGCGGGCCGCCGCGGCGCCGCGGGCAGTCCCGGCCGCTGCAGAGCGGGAGCGCCCTGAGTGCCCGGGGCGCGCTGCAGTCCGGGGCCGCCGAACCGGTTCGGTAGCGGCCGTTCCCGCGGCGCGGCTGGCTGCGCCGGCACAGGGGGCTGCTGCGCTTGTCCCGCGCGTGGCGGCAGGGCGGGTTGGTTGGGCGCGCCCGGTTGCGGTTGTCCCCGCCGGTTCGGCGTGTCCGGCCCTTGCTGACCGGGCCGATTCAATCGCCCCGGCGCTTGCGGCTGTCCCGGACGATTGAGCTGACCGGGCTGCTGCCCCTGACGGTTCGGCGCGGTCGGCAGTGGCGGCTGACCGGGTTGACCGGGCAGACCGTTCTGCCGCGGCTGACCGGGCGATTGCTGATTTGGACGGTTCAGCTGATCAGGCTGCTGTTGGCCGGGCCTGACCGGTCCGGGCAGACCATTCGGCCGCGGTTGGCCGGGCTGCAACTGCCGGATCGGACGGTTCGGATTGACGAGGCCGGGATTGGCGCGGCGGAATTCGCGCTGCTGAAGCACTACCTGACGGCCGAGTGACTGCGTCGAATGAAGCTGGTGCACAAAGCCCTGGTCGCGCACCATCACCGCCTGCGAGATCACCAGCGGCACCGCGGCAAGGCGCGCGCCTATGCCTGCGCGGATGGTGAAGCCGCTGGCGCCTTGCGTGAGAAAGCCGAGTGGCGCACCGGCGCGGTCATTGACCTCGATGCGGCCGACCCGTCCGTCGGCGTCGGGATAGAGCTTGACCGCGACATTGCCCGGCGTGCGGGCGGCGGCGCCTTCCGGCACCTCGACGAGGCCGGTGGTGCCGCGAATGCCCAGCGTTGCCGTCGGCGTCGTGATCTTCATGTCGCCGGTCTTGGCGACCGAAGCGGCGACGAAGGCCGCGGTGCCCTTGGCGACGTCGAAGATCGCCGCGTTGCTCTTGCCGCCATCCTCGTAGACGTAATTGTCGATGGTGATCCTGGTGTTAGCCTTGAGATTGAACGTGGTGTTGTCGATGAAAGTGATGCCGAGCGCCGCATTGGCGCCGGTCTGCACGACGTCGTTGAGGTAGATGTCGTCCTTCACCTTGAGCGGCGTGCTCGTGTCGTTGCGAATCACGCTGGCGTTGCCGGTCACGGTCGCGACGTTGCCGATCGGCTCCTCCGCCGCCTGCGCGTCTCCAGCGGTCGCGGTCGCGTCAGGCGTCGGCGTCGCCGGCGCGGCGGGCTGCGAAGAATCGGTCTGCGCCTGCGCCAGTTGCGGCGGCTCTGAAGCGCCTGCGAAAACCTGCTCGCCGCCGATCATCGTGCCGCAGGCCAGCAGCGCGAGCGCGAAGCAAAGATGGCGCGACATCGGGGAGTGTATTTCCGTTCACGGGGAGAGCAGAAGGCGGGGGCCGCGATTTCAGCGCCGTCCGGCTGAATGCGGGATGAACATGGCCGCCGAGTGTCGAGCTGTTTCCGCGCGGTAAGTCGATAGCAATGATCTGACGAGGTCTGGGCGAAGCGCGTCGGATCGCGTGGCCGGCTCCGCCGAGCCATTTGACGCCGCACGAAAAGAAAAAGAGGCCCCGTGAAATCTCACGGGGCCCAAGTCTCGGGAGGAACGTCTCGGGAGGAACCTCTCGGGAAAGACCGTCAGCTCACGCGTTTCCAGGTCTGGCCGCCGCAGAACATGCCGCCGAAGGCGCAGCCCTGAACCTTGAGCGTATCACTGCCCTTCAACGCGATGGTCGAGTCGTAATTGCGGCCGGTAGTGGGATCATGAATCCGGCCAGTCCACTTGCCGCCCTGCGGCTTCATGTTGATCAGGATGCGTTCGCCGGAGTTGACGGAATAGCCGCACAGATTGGCGCCGCATTCCTCGATGCGCACGTTGCCCTTGTTCTCTTCCGTCGCCCAGACGCCGAGCGGCGAGTTCGGATCGGAAGCAGGCGCGGCGGCGGCCGCCCGAGCCGGCTGCGGCGCAGGCGCGGGCGCAGCGGCGAGCGGGGCGGGCGGAGGAGGCGGGGGAGGCGCGGCTTCGGTTTGTGCCGGCGTTGCGGCTGCGGTGGTCGTTGGAGCGGGCGCTGGTGCAGCCGCGGGCTGCGGCGCGGCGGCTTGAGCTGGACCCGGTGTTGCCGGTTTCGCCGGGGCGGTCGCGACGGAGTCATCGTCGTCCTTGCTCTTCGATCCCATGCCCTTGAGATCGACATTGCCGAGCGTGCCGTTATAGCCGGGCGCGGTGATCTTGATGCAGGAAAGGGCATTGCAGTTGCGCGGCGATTCAACACGGATGCGCTCGCCATTGATCTGGAAGGTGATTCCGCCGGCATTCGCCGACGTCGTGGCCATCAACAATGCGGCGACGATGTAGAGTTTTTTCATGAGAACCTCCCGAGCGGCTTGTGAACGTGGGCAAGACCCTATGCGGGAGCGGCGCCGCGTTCTGTGATGCAGATCACGGGAGTCCGGCGAAGCGCCGCATGGGCGCTGTGCGCTGCTGCGCTTCTACTGCTCCGGCAACATCTGAAGCCGCATCACCGCCGCGCCGACAGCCTGGTCACGTCGTGGCAGGCGTCCGCCGGGCGGCGCTCGTAGAAAACGCCCGGTGACGTGGCCCACCGGGCGCTCTGGATTCATGTCTGCACGGGAAGTCTAGAACACGCCGAGCACAATCGCGCCGACGAAAGCTAATGCAACATACGCGGCTACAACGCTAAGTCTGCTCACGAGAGGACTTACGAAATCCATTGGGAAAGCTCCCTGGGTTCACGTCGTGCCCGCAACTAACTTCGACGCTAGCAAAGCGTTCCCGACCTAAAAAAGTAAGTGTTGCTGTCGTGCCGCCCGCTCTCCACAGGCTGCAAGCCGCGTCAACATGGTAAAAAATTCGTTAAATCAACATGTTGAAGAGTCCTTAAATAAATTAGTTGAACCTGCGGGCGATGACGCGCGGAGTTCGTTTGTATCTCGTCGGCTCCTTCGTCCTCGTCTCGCTAGCCGGTTGTGGCCGCGGATTTTTTCAGTCCGCCGAGCGCGAACCGTGGCGCGCCGAGGCCGAACTCGCTTGCCTGAAGTCGGGCGCGGTCAAAGAGAGCCCGGAAGTGGTCCGGATTGATCCGATCTCCGGTCCCGGCGTGTGCGGTGCGGAATACCCGCTGAAGGTGGCGGCGCTCGGTGAAAATATCAGCAGCTTCGGCTTTGCCGACGAAAGCCTGCGGCCGCCCGGCAATATCGGCAATCAGCCGCGCTGGCCGATCGCGCGCGCGCCGGTAGCGGCTCCGCCCCAAGGAAATTATCAGGGAAACTACCAAGGGAATCATCAGGGCAACTCCGGAAGCTATTCGGGAACCTATCCGGATCCGGCGCCGCGCCAGCCGAGCTACGCCACGCCGTCGAACGGCCCGATCTCGCTGTCCGCGCCGGGCGTCGCTTCGCAAGACGATGACATCGATCTGCCGCCGGAAGGGACGCCGGGATCGCGGAGTGGCGGCTACGTAGCGGTACCTTCCTATCCGCCGCGCGATCGTCACGCTGCGCCTTCTTCTGCACCGTATTCGCAGCCGTCCTATTCGCCATCGCCGGCTGCGCCGCGGCTCGGGCCCGCGCAGGGCAATTCGGTCAGCGCCTTCGGGCAGGTCTCGATGAAGCCGGCGGCGACGCTGGCATGCCCGATCGTCTCCGCGCTCGACCGCTGGCTTACCGATTCCGTGCAGCCGGCGGCGATGCGCTGGTTCGGCGTGCGCGTCGTCGAGATCAAGCAGATCTCCGCCTATTCCTGCCGCGGCATGAACGGCAATCCGCACGCGCATATTTCCGAGCACGCCTTCGGCAACGCGCTCGACATCGCCGCCTTCACGCTCGCCGACGGCCGGCGCGTGACTGTGAGGGGCGGCTGGCGCGGCATGCCGGAAGAGCAGGGCTTTCTGCGCGACGTGCAGGCGGCCGCCTGTCAGCAGTTCAACACCGTGCTGGCGCCGGGCTCCAACTCCCACCACGAGGACCACATTCACGTCGACCTGATGCGCCGTCCCTCGCGCCGCACCATCTGCCAGCCGGCGGCGGTGTCGGGCGAGCAGGTCGCCGCGCGCGCCCAGCGCAGCCCCTACGCATCACGCGACCCCTATTCGACAGGATCACTCGCCAAGAAGTCGATCTCGCGCTGGTTCGGGGGCCGCAGCAAGGTCAACGAGGAAGACGAGTTCGAGGATCATTAGGACGCTCCAATTCGTAGAGAGGATTACTAACTAATCCACCCTACGACATCATGCCGCCAGCCGCTCCAGCGCATCTTTCACCACGCCCTTCAGCAGATCGAGCTTGTATGCCGTCATCGGCAGCGGCTTGGCGCCAACAACCGCTTGTTCGGCGGCGTTAGCGATGGTCGCTTCGCTTGCTGTCTTGCCCTGCAAAGCCGCTTCCACCGCGGCGAGCCGCAGCGGCACCGGCGCGATGCCGCCGGCGGCGAGGCGGACGAACTGGAACGTGCCATCCTTCACTACGGCACGCGCGCAGACTTCGACCAGCGGCCATTCGGCATGGGTGCGGCTGATCGCGCGTCTGTACAGTGCGCGCTCGCCCTGCAGCGGAGGCGGAAGTTCGACGCTCTTGATCATCTCACCCGGTTGCAGCGCGTTGTCGGCGGCGCCGTTGGATCCGTCGCCGAGGAGGTCGCCGACCGTCAGTGCACTTCTGCGGTCGGTAGCTATCGTCCCGTCATAGGCCAGCAGCGCTGCCGCCATGGTCGAGGGATGCGGCGCGACGCAGGGGCCGAGGTCGAACGCGACATGATAGAGATGATTGCCCGATCGCGCCGGACAATCCGACCCCCCTTTCTTCAGGCAAGCGATGTGAGGGTTGCGGAAGTACCAGCAGCGCGAACGCTGCGCGAGATTGCCGCCAAGCGTGGCGAGGTGACGGATCTGCGGCGTCGCCAGGCCTTGCGCGGAGGCCGCAATGCCCGGATACGCCGCGGCGATACGCTGATCGGCGGCAATGGCGGCAATGGTCGAGAAGGCGCCGAGGCGCAAGCTGCCGTCGGCAGCCCAATGCATCCCGATCATATCAGGCTCGGCGGCAATATCGATCAGCGGCCCGGTCGAGACGCCGCTGCGGCGCCGCTCGGAGAGATCGGTGCCGGCGGCGCGGAATTCGCCGGCTTGCATGGCTGTCTGTGTCATGCGGCGGCCCTCCCTTTGAGTGCGGCGATGAGACGGTCGGGACGGATCGGCAGTTCGGTCAGCCGAACGCCGGTGGCGTGGTGAATCGCGTTGGCGACTGCGGGCGAGGTCGGCACCGTTGCAACCTCGCCGATGCCGACGCCACCGCCGAGCACGTGATCGAATCCGTCCTGGTCGAAATGCACATCGATCACCGGCGTGTCGGCGATGCCGGGAATGCGATAGTCCTCCATGCCGCCGCTGAGCACATCGCCGGTGCGGGTGTCGATCTCGCGCGCTTCATAGAGCGCGTAGCCGATGCCCTGGATGACCGCGCCGGTGGCCTGGCTTCGCGCCAGCGCGGGTGCAACGATCTTGCCGATCGCGATGCCGGTGTGGACGTTGACGACGCGGACATGGCCGAGCCAGGTGTCGACTTCGACCTCGACGATTTGCACCGAGCTTGGCACGCCGGCGCCGATCGCAAGGTTGGAGAAGCGCCGCATCATCCAGCCGAAGATCCAGCCCATGAAACCGGCCTGCTTGAGCGGCGACTGGATTCCCGGCGCCATCGGCCTGGAATCTTCCGGCCGCACGGCAGAAGCGGAGAGGTCGGGCGATGCCGCGAGCATTTCGCGCCATGGCGCGTTGGAGCCGGGGGCCGGTTTCCGCTTCGCGTTCTGCTGGATCGCAGTCTTCAACTGCCCGATCGCGAGCAGCATCGGCGGGACCACCGACGCGGTGACCCGGCTGCCGCCCGAGCCCGGCCCTTCCGGCAGCTTTGAATCGCCGATGCGGACCTCGATCTCATGCGGCTCCAGCCCGAATTCGCGCGCGACCGTATTGGCGATCACGGTGCGGGTGCCGGTGCCGATGTCCTGCGTCGCGGTGCTGGCAATCAGCCGTCCGCCCTTCACCGCCACCTCCACCTTCGAGCCCGGCTGCCAAAGATAAAGCCAGTAGCCGGTGGCCACACCAATGCCGCGGCGATAACGGCCGCCCTGCGACGCGGGAGGCTCCCGGTTGCGCCAGACGTCAAGGCTCGAGGCCCAATCATAGAGACGCTGGCGGTTGGGATCGGGATCCCAGCGCTTACGCAGCGCAATCGGATCGACGTTCATGCGCAGCGCTGCCTCATCGATCGCCTGTTCCAGCGCAAACGCCATCGGCGGGCCGCCGGGGCCGCGGAACGGAGCGCCGGCCGGCAAATTGCTGATCACGTCGAAATCGGCGAGCTCCTTTGCTTCCGCCGGATAGATCAGGCGGCCGAGTGCGGCGATGGTCGAGTTGGTCGCGGCTCCCGTGTCGGCATAGGCGGTCAGCGACAGTGCTTTCAGTTCGCCCTCATCCGACGGCAGCAGCGCGATCTTCATCTCGGCCGCCGGCCGATAACCGGTGACCGAAAGCTCCTCATGCCGGTCGTAGGCAACTCGCACCGGCGCCTTGGCCTCACGCGCCAGTTCGATCGCGGTGGTCGTTTCCACGCCGAGCGCAGCCTTCGAGCCAAAGCCGCCGCCGACATGATCCGCAATCACGCGCACCTTGTCGTGGTCGAGCTTGTAGCGTTTGGCGATCAGCTCCATCAGATGAAACACGGCCTGCGTTGAAACATGCACGGTGAGTCGGTCGCCGTCGAAGCGCGCGACCGCGGCATGCGGCTCGAGGCAGGCATGCTGTTGCGTGCCGGTGCGAAAGGTTCTTTCCACCAGCAATGGATTGTTCGCGGCGCGCGCGTCCCCGACCCAGTTCCGCACTTTCCGGGGCTTTTTGGAAAAGGCTGCCGTCGGCCCGCGGACATTGCCCTTCCAGGGGGCCGGCGAACCGCCGCCCTCGGAGACGTCGCCGGCCTTCTTGCGCGCGGATCTTTCGAACACGATCGGCGCATCGGCCCGGCGCGCTTCATCGAGCCCGATTACCGACGGCAGCCGCTCGCCGGTCGGCCTGATGGCGGCGATGGCGGCGAGCGCGGTCTTGCGGTCCGTCGCGGCGACGGCGGCGATGGGTTGGCCGACATAGCGGACGATGCGGTCGTCGCCGAGCAGCGAGATCGCCGCACCCACACCCGGCATCGCGCGCGCCGGCGCCAGATCCAGTTCGCTGATGCGCGCATGTGCGAATGACGAGCGCAGGATCACGCCCTCGAGCTGGCCGTCATGATGGATGTCGACGGTATATTTCGCCGATCCCGTGACCTTGTCGCGCGCTTCCATGCGCGACGGCAGAATGTCGCCGCCGTCGAAGCGGCCGGCACAGGCATCCGCCACGGCGCGGAAGATGCCGTCATAGGCGCCGCAGCGGCAGAGATGGCCCGACAACGCCGCGCCGATTTCCTCGCGCGATGGCATCGCCGTTCCCTTGGCTGCGCGCCAGGCGTCGTGAAACGCCGCGGCCTCGATGATGAAGCCCGGCGTGCAGAAGCCGCATTGCAGGGCGTCATGCGCCATGAAGGCCTGCTGCACCGGATGCAGCCGGGCCGCGCCGATGCCTTCGACCGTCGTTATGTTCCTGTTCGCGGCTGATCGAGCCGGCATCAGGCAGCTCACAGCGGGCTCGCCGTCAACCAGCACCGTGCAAGCGCCGCAGACGCCGGCGCCGCAGACGAGCTTGGTGCCGGTGAGGTCGAGCGCGTTGCGCACGACATCGACCAAAAGCGCATCGGGGTCGTCGGGGAGGGGAGCGAGCTTGCCGTTGATCGTCATGGTGCTCATCTGCGATCTCCAGGTTTGCGGGCGGATTTCCTGACCGGCTTCGGCTTGACCGCGCGCGGCTGTTTCGCAGGAGCAATGGCGCCGGCAATCAGCGTGCGCAGCATGGTTTCCAGATCCTTCAGAAAGGCGTCGACCGGCTGCATCGCGGGGTAGGCGGATTTGGTGCCGTTGACCGCCATCTCGACGCAGCGCGCGAGCTCGCGCGGCGTCATGCCGGCGTTGAGAACAAGTCCCTGCTTGCGGCAGACGCGCGTGATGGTCGCGGCCAGCTGCTCTGCATAGGCGGTCGCATATTTCTGGTAGAGGTCGCGGGCCTGCAGCAGATGTTCGGAGAACAGCTCCTCGACATGGGGCGAGCCGTCGAGCGACGCGGCCAACTGCCTGAGCTTGGCGGAGACCGAAGCGACGAGAATGTCGGCAAGGCTGCCGCCGGCCTTTTCCGCAGCGGCCGCGGCGGCGATTTCGGCAGCGAGCGCTTCCTCATGCAGCCGCTCGATGACGGCACGAAACAGCGCTTCCTTGGACTTGAAGTGATGATAAAGCGCCTGCCGCGTCAGGCCGGCGGCCTCGGCGGCCTGCTCGATCGACGAGCGCCGGAAGCCGTGCCGGCGGAACACCAGCATCGCGGCATCGAGAATGCGGGTACGCGGGCCCATTTGACAAATTTGACAAAGTTAGATGAACTGTCAAATCACGGAGGCGCGAGGAAAGCGCGGGCCACAATGGCAGGCGCGACGTCACTGATATGACGGCACTTTGCCGGGCCGGCAGTCGTAGGGCCGATTGCCTTCGCGGCCGGCCGTTTCAATGGTTGCGTTGAAGTAGCGGCCCATAGAAGGCGCGTTCACAAACGCATCGATGGTGTCCTTCGGCACGTCGCAATATTGCTGGTAGGCCGCCCGGCGCTGCACCAGCATGCGCCGGCCTTCGCGGTCGTAGCATACGCGACTGATGACACTGCTGCGGGTGACGTCCTGGCAGTTGAACGGCGCGAGGTCGACCGGACCACGATCTTTCACCTCGACAATCTCGGCTGCTTGCCACCGCGCGGTGAAGAGCAAAGCGACAACGAAGACGATGCGGGTCATTTGGCGTCAACATCCTTCACGGTGGTCGCTCGCGTCCGGGGCACGAGCCACAGCTTTCGCGAGGTCACGAACCTGATCGTATCCGCCCGAGAAGCAGTTCGTATTGCGCTGCGGAGGTGTCGCTGAATGCGTCCTGCCTGTTGCTCGGCAGGTCGTCATAGCCGATCGGGCTGTCGAACTGGCTCATGGTGAAATCGACGCGCCGCCCGTCGATCTGATTGTAGAAATGCCAGGCGCCGTCGACGTCTGTTTTCAGTATCTCGCCACCCAGTTCGTCCTGGACCACCAGCGCCGTCACGGAGCATTGTCCGGCCGCGGGATTGTCGGGCCGCCACTTTCCGCCCGTCTCCGCCGACCAAGCTTCGCGCAGTTTGCGATAGAGAGCGATCAGCGATGGGCAGCCTGCCGTCATCGATATACCCGTGGGATAGCGTTTGCCGGCTGCCGTTCTAGCAGGTTGTCCGACACCGCTCCATGGCGCGAGCGCGGCTGACGAACGCGTTAGCCGGGGTGCAGGAAGAAGAGTGCGAGCAGAAGGATGATGGGCAGCGGCATGCTGACCAGCCACAGAAGAGCACGTCTTACAGACATCATCCCCGGTCTCCCGCCGAGGAGGATAATGGCCCACTCGGAATGTTGGTTCCTAGGCCACAGCCTTCCTGTTGACGCCCTTGCGCAGTGCGATCGTGTTCAGCTTGGTATTGGCTGCCTTCTCTTCGTTGAGGTTCGTCGTCAGGAAGCGCACGACGTCGCCGTGGCCGAGCTCTTCGGCCCATGCGATGAGCGTGCCGTAGCGGGCGATCTCGTAGTGTTCGACTGACTGCGCTCCCGCAATGATGGCGGCGTCAAGCACGGCGTTGTCCTCGATTTCTGCCGTGATCGTGTCGGCTTCCTTGATCAAGCCATCGATCGCCGGACAATCCGCTGCCTCCGGTTCCTTGCCGAGCTTGTGGAATACCTTCTGCAGGCGCTCGATCTGGGTGTTGGTCTCCTCGAGGTGGGATTTGAGGCCGGCCGCCAGATCGCGGTTGGTGGCCTTCTCGATCATCTTCGGCAATGCCTTGGTGATCTGGTGCTCGGCGTAATAGATGTCCTGCAGACCGTGCAGGAACATGTCTTCCATGGTTTTGATGTCTTTCGTGAAAAGTCCCATTTGAACCTCCTGGAATTGATGAGGTTCCTGACTCGGGACGACATGATTTGTTCCTAGCCGGCCGCGGCAAACGGTTGCATGCGATGTCGCATGACGGACGATGCCCCGCCGGCTGCTTGATCGGTTGTT
Source organism: Bradyrhizobium archetypum (assembly GCF_013114835.1). Classification (GTDB taxonomy): domain Bacteria; phylum Pseudomonadota; class Alphaproteobacteria; order Rhizobiales; family Xanthobacteraceae; genus Bradyrhizobium; species Bradyrhizobium archetypum. The sequence goes on from NZ_JAAVLW010000004.1 coordinate 332,600, forward strand.
CGGCGCCAACGTGATCAGGAAAGGTGTGGAAGGCAGCTACTTCGGCTTCGCCCGATACGTCGCCAGAAATATCTGTGTCGCGCTGTCGACCACGTGCGCGATGCGCGCCGCCGATGGCGCGGGTTCGGCCTGGAACACAAACGGCAGAAACAGCGTCGCCTGGCACATCTGCATGAACTGCGCGGCGGCAAGCACGCTATCTTCGATCGCCAGATCGTCCGGCGCGATGCGGGCCTGCAGGTATTCGGCGAGACGGTTGATCGTCTTCGCGAGCACGTTCTCGTAGAACCGCCGTCCGACCTCGGGCATCCGCTCAGCGATCGCCATCACCGTGCGGATCGACGAGCCGCCGCCCGGCCGGCACATCGAGCCGATATAAGCCCGGCCGAATTCCCGCAGCGTGGTTTCGACATTGCGCTTGGGATCGAGATTGTAGGCGATCTTGCTCTTTTCGAGCGCCTCATCCTCGACGATGGCTTCGAACAGCCGGCTCTTGTCGGCGAAATAGACATAGAGCGTGCCCTTGGACACGCCGGCGGCGCGCGCGATCTCGTTCATGCTGGCGCCATCAAAGCCCAGATCCATGAACACCTTTCGCGCGCCGTCCAAAATCTGGCGGCGCTTCGAACTGTCCTGCTCGCCGAAGGGGTGAACCGTATTTGATTTGGATGCAACCATTGGTTTATCTTCTCGCAAGACAATTCAACCCATGATGCAGGCAGGCATCTATTTTCGCTTTATGATGTATATTATTGGACGGTATGTTGACCGAACCGTTCGGTCAATGCTACATTTTGTCTCGATGGTGATCCTGCGAGGCTTTGCCGGCGCCACGACATTGTATGGGGAGGCCAGTGATGGCCGGAGCGAGAGAACAGGCCGCGCGTATTCTTCACGCCGGGCCGGAAACGGCGGAGGATGAAGCCGAAGTCTCGGCCCAGCCGCGCACCTCCGTTGCAGAGGAAATAAGGCGCCGCCCTGCGGAGGCGCCCACCGCCCCGGCAACCGAGCAGCCTGTAGCGCCGACTGCCGACACGGCGACGGCGAAACCGGGGAAGCGCAAATTCGTCATGATGGGCGCGCTCGGACTGCTCGCTCTGGCGGCGATCGGTTACAGCGCCTATTTCGTCTTCGTCGGCCGCTTCTACGTTTCGACCGACGATGCCTATGTCCGTTCCAACAACACCATGCTCGGCGCGCGGGTGTCCGGCCATGTCGCGGCCATCCTGCCGCGCGACAATTCGCTGGTTCGCGCCGGCGAGGTGATTTTCAGGATCGACGACGGCGATTATCGCATCGCGGTAGACGCCGCGCGCAGCAGGATCGCGACCCAGCAGGCCACCATCGGCCGCATCGGCCGCCAGGTCACGGCGCTGGAAAGCGCGGTCGAGCAGACCAAAGCGCAGCTCACCTCGGCGGAAGCGGCGCTGAAGCGCGCCGATCTCGATTTTGAACGACAGCAGGCGCTGAGCACCAAGGGCTTTGCCTCGCGCGCCACCTTCGAGGTTTCCGAAGCCAGCCGCGACCAGGGGATTGCCGCGGTGAGGTCGGCGCAGGCGGCTTATGATGCGGCACGCGACAATGTCGAGGTGACGAAAGCGCAGCAAGCCGAGGCGCGCGCGCAGCTCGCGGAATTGCAGACCCAGCTCGCCAAGTCGGAGCGCGACCTCGCCTTCACCTCGGTGCGGGCGCCGATCGACGGCACCTTCTCCAACCGTCTCGTCAATGCCGGTGATTTCATCCAGGCCGGGCAGCGGCTTGCCAATATCGTGCCGCTCGACGACGTCTTTATCGACGCCAACTACAAGGAAACCCAGCTCAAGCGGATCCGCCCCGGCCAGCCGGTGAAGATCTCGGTCGATGCCTATGGCCACCGCAAGTTTGCCGGCGTCGTCGACAGCATTTCGCCGGCGGCGGGCTCGGTGTTCACGCTGCTGCCGCCGGATAACGCCACCGGCAATTTCACCAAGATCGTGCAGCGGCTGCCGGTTCGCATTCGTGTGCCGAAGGAAGTCGCGAGACAGAACCTGCTGCGCGCCGGCATGTCGGTCTATACCACTGTCGACACCCGCGAGGGCGCGGGCGACGCCGACAGCGAGGCCGACCTCGATGCGCCGGGGACTGTCCAACCAAAATAGCTTTTCTCAAAGCACGGGCAACACGCGCCCGTTCCCGAGTAGATCATGGCCGACGCCACCACCACATCGCCTTCGACGATGAATGCCGCGGCCGATGAGCGCATCCCGCCGCGGCGGCTGTTTGCGTTTCTCTTCATGGTGTTCGGGATGTTCATGTCGATCCTGGACATCCAGGTCGTCTCGGCGTCGCTGCAGCAGATTCAGGCCGGCCTTTCCGCCAGTCCCAGCGAAGTGTCATGGGTGCAGACCTCGTACCTGATCGCCGAAGTGATCGCGATCCCGCTATCCGGCTTCCTGTCGCGCGCGTTCGGCACACGTTTGCTATTTGCGATCTCCGCTTCCGGCTTCACCATCGCCAGCTTCTTCTGCGGTTTTGCCTCGACCATCGAGCAGATGATCGTCTGGCGCGCGATCCAGGGATTTTTGGGCGCGGGCATGATCCCGACCGTGTTCGCGTCCGCCTATACGGTGTTCCCGCGTTCGAAAATCCATATCGTCGCTCCGATCATCGGCCTGGTCGCAACGCTGGCGCCGACCATCGGGCCGACGGTCGGCGGATTCATTACAGACACGATGTCGTGGCACTGGCTGTTCTTCATCAATATTGTTCCCGGCATCGGCATCACCATCGGCGTGCTCGCGCTGTGTGATTTCGATCGGCCGAATTTCGCCCTGCTCGAGCATTTCGACTGGTGGGGGCTGTTGTTCATGGCCGGCTTTCTCGGCACGCTCGAATATGTGCTGGAAGAGGGGCCGCAGTCGCAATGGCTGGAAGATACGTCGGTGGCGGTCTGCGCGGCGATCTGTGCGATCTCGGCGATCGCGTTCTTCTGGCGCGTGCTCAGCGTGAGAGAGCCAATCGTTGACCTCAGGACCTTCACTGACCGCAATTTCAGCATCTGCTGCCTGATCTCGTTCTGCGTCGGCATTGGCCTTTACGGCCTCACCTACATGTATCCGCGCTACCTCGCCGAAGTGCGCGGCTACAGTCCTCTGATGATCGGCGAGACCATGTTCGTCTCCGGTGTCGCCATGTTCCTCACCGCTCCGATCGTGGGGCGGCTGATGGCGAAATACGACGCGCGCTATCTGATCGCGATCGGTCTGGTGCTGTTCGCGCTCGGCTCGTATCAGATGACCTGGATCACGAAAGAGTATGATTTTTACGAATTGCTGCTGCCGCAGATTTTGCGCGGCGCCGGCTTGATGCTGGTGATAGTGCCGACCAACACGATGGCGCTCGGCACGCTGGCGCCGGAGCGGGTGAAGAACGCGTCGGGCCTGTTCAACCTGACGCGCAATCTCGGCGGCGCAGTGGGCCTCGCCATCATCAACCAGGTGCTGAACGAGCGCACCGACCTCCACATCTCGCGCCTGCACGACCGCGTTACCTGGGGCAACACCACTGCGGTCGAGACGCTCAACATGCTCACCCAGCGCCTGCAGGGCATGGGCGATTCCGCGCTGATGGCGATGAAGCAGTTGTCGCAGATCGTGCACCGCCAGGCCGTGGTGATGGGCTATGGCGACGCGTTCTTCATGCTGGCCGTGTTCTATTTCGGCCTCAGCCTGCTGGTGCTGACCCTCAGGAAGTCGTCCGCGACTGTGGCGGAGGGTGATGCGCATTGACAGGCGCGACGCGTACATCACGCCCTTGTCATGTTGCAAATCACCCGCGATGCATTTATAAGGTGCGCATTGTCGCTCGAACCGGGGAGATTTGCATGATTTCGATGTATGCGCAGATCGCATCCTCGCGTTCGATGCTCGTGGTGGGTTTTCGATCGCGTCGCTGAGCGCGAGCACCGCCGGCCCTGATCGGGCGTGATGCGCCGATCTTCAAGCTTCCCAACGACTTAATCGATCTCTCACGACGCTTGCGTTCGGCCCGAGGCCGCCCCCGCGTCAACCTCTAATGGAGCCGGCGTGTGCGCATGCGCAGCCGGATGACGCCATGACCGCTGATAAAGACAACCCCGCGGCGATACGTGTGGTGATTCCGTTCGTGTTCCGCCACTGGCTGCAACAGCCCGGCCGCGCCGCCATCGTTGCCGGCGGCCTGCTCGGCGCGACCGCCGCCGACCTGTTCATGCCGGTCTTCTCCGGCCGACTGGTCGACGCCTTGACGCGCGGCACCGCCGATCTGGCCGCGCGGCATGCCGCGTTCACCGCCTTCGGCGCCATCGTGGCGCTCGGCCTCACATCGATGATCCTGCGGCTGACCGGCTTGCAGGCGATCGTGCCGTTCACGCTGACGACGATGTCGGACGTCTCACGCGACGCGTTCGCGCGCGTGCAGCGCTTCTCGACCGACTGGCACGCTAACTCGTTTGCCGGCTCCACCGTGCGCAAGATCACGCGCGGCATGTGGGCGCTCGACCTGCTCAACGACACCATCCTGATGGCGCTGTTACCGTCGCTATTGGTGCTGGTCGGCTCGATGATCCTGCTCGGGCTGCACTGGCCGGTGCTCGGCGCGGTCATCGCGGTCGGCACAGTCATCTATGTCTCGATGACGATGGCATTCTCGGTAAACTACATCGCGCCGGCCGCACGCGTCTCCAACGCCTGGGACACCAAGGTCGGCGGTACGCTGGCGGACGCCTTGACCTGCAACGCCGTGGTGAAATCCTTCGGCGCGGAAACGCGCGAGGATGCGCGGCTGGCCGACGTCATCGGACGATGGCGCACGCGCGTGCGGCGGACGTGGTATCGCTACAACTACACCTCGACAGCGCAACTGGGGGTGTTGCTGTGCTTTCGCGCCTCAGTGATCGGCGGGGCAATCCTGTTGTGGATCGCCGGCCGCGCCACGCCGGGCGACGTTACCTATGTGCTGACCAGCTATTACATCATCCACGCTTACCTGCGCGACGTCGGCATGCACATCAACAACCTGCAGCGCTCGGTGAATGACATGGAGGAGCTGGTCGCGATTCATGCCGAGCCGATCGGCATTGCCGACGCACCGGATGCGAAGCCGATCGATATCCAGGGCGGCCGCATCGTGTTCGACGAGGTGACGTTCCATTACGGCGGCCATCACGCGCCGCTGTATGACGGCCTGTCGGTCGATATCCGCGCCGGCGAACGGGTCGGCCTGGTCGGCCGTTCCGGCTCCGGCAAGACCACCTTCGTCAAGCTGGTGCAGCGGCTCTACGATATCGGCGGCGGAAAGATCCTGATCGACGGTCAGGATATCGCGAAAGCCACGCAGCACTCGCTGCGCAGCCAGATCGCGATCGTGCAGCAGGAGCCGATCCTGTTTCACCGCACGCTGGCGGAGAACATCGCCTATGGCCGGCCCGGCGCCAGCATGGCGGCGATCGAGCAGGCGGCGAGGCTGGCCAACGCCCACGACTTTATCCTGCGGCTGCCGAAGGGCTACGGCACGCTGGTGGGCGAACGCGGCGTCAAGCTGTCGGGCGGCGAGCGGCAGCGCGTCGCGCTGGCGCGCGCCTTCCTCGCGGACGCGCCGGTGCTGATCCTGGACGAGGCGACGTCGAGCCTTGATTCGGAATCGGAAAACCTGATTCAGCAGGCGATGGAGCGGCTGATGAAAGGCCGCACCTCGATCGTGATCGCGCACCGGCTGTCGACGGTGCGCAGCCTCGACCGTATCCTGGTATTCGACCGCGGCGAGATCGTCGAGCAAGGCACGCACGCGGCGCTGACGGCGCGGCCCGGCGGCATCTATCGCGGGCTGTTCGAACTGCAGGCGACCGAGTTCGGCCGCATCTCGGCGGCGGAATAGGGGTAAAGCGCATTCTTGCGGATCCGATCGATGTCGGAAGATATTTTCCGGCATCGAGAGGGCTGATCGATCAGGATGCCGCCAACTGAGGCGGCTCGCGACGCCGCGGCTCTGAGGGCGCGGCGGTGGCGCGCGTCCGCGTCGAGATCGCGACCGTTACTACGACGGCGACGGCGAACAGCAGGATCTGCAGCGTGATGGTCTCGCCATTGAAGTAGGCCGCAAGCACAAAGGTGACGAAGGGCTGCAGGAGCTGTACCTGCGAGACCCGCGCGATGCCGCCCATCGCCAGCCCGGCGTTCCAGGCGAAGAAGCCGATCCATTGCGAGAACAGCGCGACATAGAGCAGCCCGAGCCATGGCTTGAGCGCAATCTGGCCGACGTCATGCGGCATGGTCAGCGCGGCGGCGGGAATTGAGAGCGGCAGGCCGATGACAAGAATCCAGCTAATGACCTCCCAGCCCGGCATATGTGATGCGAGCCGGCCCGAGAACGCATAACCGATCGCGGATACGCCCACCGCCGCAAACAGCAGCAGATCTCCGGTCGAGAACGCGCCGCCGCCTTCCCTTAACGAGAACCCGATCACCAGCGCGGCGCCTGCGACGGAGGCGATCCAGAATAGCGGCCGCGGCCGCTCATGGGTGATGGCGACGGCGACGAGCGCGGTTGCGATCGGGAGCACGCCCAGCACTACGCCGCCGTGGGAGGCGTCGACCCGCCGCATCCCCATCGACATCAAAAGCGGGAACAGGACGGCGACGCAGAGCATCGCGATGACGAGTTGCGGCCGCAGCGCGCGGGGCGGCAGCGGACGGCGCAACGCGAGCAGGAGCGCCAGCGAGCACAGCCCGGCGATCGCGGTGCGCAGCGCAGTCAGTGCAATCGGATCAATTTCCGCAACCGCGATCCGCGTCGCCGGCAGCGTGCCGCCGAAGATCGCCATGCCGATGAAGCCCAGCAACAGACCGAGACGTTCGCGCGACGAAGGGGAGCCCATGACGGCATTGGTTAGCTGCTTTGCCGGGGAGCGTACAGCAATCTACTCGGAGCACATGGCGGCTATGCGGCTTCTATCTCGGAGCAATGCTGCTCCACACCAGGCCTACGCCCGAAAGAAACAGCAGCGCCAGCACGACGTCATAGAAATTGCGGTCGTTCAGGGCGTGATAGGTGCGCATGCCGAGGCGGGCACCGATCAGCGTGCCGGGCAATGCCAGCATGGCAAACCAGAACACGGCCCAATCGATGAAGCCGCTGACGATCTGCACGATGAGGGCCGCGCCGAGCACGCTGCCGTTGAAGACCTGGAACACGCCGCGGCGCTGGTCCTTGGTCCAGCCGCGGATGCTGGCCCACAGCGTCGGCAGCGGGCCCGACAGGCCGGCGAGGCCGCCGAGAATGCCGCCGGCAAACCCGACGCAGGCATCTGCCATGCGGCCGCCGAACCGGAACGCCATCGGCTTGCGGATAAGATAGAGCGCGGTCGGAAACACCAGCAGCATGACGCCAACGCTCAGCTTGAAGGTTTGCGGATCGGCGCGCGCCACCAGCAGCACGCCGATCGGCATGCCGACAAGACCGCCGACGACAAAGGGCAGGGCCAGCTTGAAGTCGATCACCTTCCACATCGACGGCAGCGTCGAGATCTGCGAGCTGACCGAGCAGATCAGCACCAGTGGTACGGCAATCGCCGGCGGCACGATATAAAGCCAGATCCCCAGCGCCATCAGCGCCGTGCCGAAACCGGAGAGGCCTGAGACAAAACCGCCGGCGAGCGCGCCGGCCAACAGGATGGCGTAGGTGGATGCGTCCACTCTTAATATTCCCCCGTCATTATATTCCCTCGTCATTCCGGGGCGATGCGCAGCATCGAACCCGGAATCTCGAGATTCCCCGATGCGCAGCATCGAACCCGGAATCTCGAGATTCCCCGATGCGCAATTGCGCATCTGAGGTCTGGTCCTTCGGACCATCCCGGAATGACGACGTCTAGATTTGCGCCGACGTTTACACGAGGCGGCAGGCAGGTACTATCGCAATCGGAGCCTTCAACAATAACCTGGTGGAAACGGCCGATGAGCGCAGCCTCGAAAACCTTCCTGGTCTGTCACGGCGCGTGGTCTGCGGGCTGGGCCTGGAAGAAGATGCATCCGCTGATGCAGGCGGCCGGGCATCGCCTGGTCACGCCGACCTACACCGGCCTTGGCGAGCGCGCGCATCTGGCGCATCCGGCGATCAGCCTCGATACGCATATTGAGGACATGCTGAACGTCATCAAGTATGAAGACCTGCGCGATCTCGTGCTGATCGGGCACAGCTATGGCGGCATGGTTGCGACCGGCGTTGCCGATCGCGCCCGCGACAAGGTCAAACAGCTCATCTATATCGACGCCTTCGTGCCGCAGGACGGCCAGTCGCTGCTCGACCTCAACGAGGTCGCTCGCGCGCGGATGCAGGAGCTGGCCAGGAGCGGCGATGGCTGGCGCGTGCCGCCGAACCCGACGCCGCCGGATACTTCGCCCGCCGACGTCGCGTGGCTCAACGCGCGTCGTGTCGACATGCCGATCGAATGTTTTGCGCAGAAGCTGAAGCTGTCGGCCCCGCTGACCCTGCCGCGCAGCTACATCTACGCCACCCGCATCACGCCGGCCGACACGTTCGGCCGTTTTGCGAAGATGACGAAGAGCGATCCCGCCTGGAGCTACTACGAGATCGACGCCAGCCATGCGCCGAACGTCACCGCGCCGGAAGCGTTGATGGCGCTGCTGCAGAAGATCGCGGCGTAATCTCTCCGCCGTGATTCCGGGTTCGCCCGCTGCGCGTGCGCCCCGGAATGACGTAGCGGCACATCAAATGGCGAGGGGCCCGGCGTGTTTGCGCCGAGCCCCTCATTTCAGCAAGACGCGTTTTCTTCGAAAACGCTTTCGCACAAGATATCAGCCAGCCTGTAAGCCGGGTTCTGTAGGGCACCATTCTTGCGAATGATACGTGACGGCCATTCCTCTGGGACTATGCTTGCGCATCGCCTCGAGCAACCTACCCGGACGACGGGCCTGACATCGCCCTGCGGCGTTATCGCTTTCGCGAACTGCCCGCGTTGCCGTCCCTATTCGGTTTTGCTCCCGGTGGGGTTTGCCATGCCGCTTCCGTTGCCGGAAACGCGGTGCGCTCTTACCGCACCTTTTCACCCTTACTGCCCCTCCCTTTCGGGTGGGGAGCGGTTCGTTCTCTGTGGCACTTTCCCTGGGGTTCCCCCCGCCGGACGTTATCCGGCACCGCATGTCGATGGAGCCCGGACTTTCCTCCCCCGCGGCCTTTCGACCGTTGCGGGAGCGGCCGTCCGGCCGACTGACACCTTACGAATGGGGACTTCGACGGCCTGCGTCAAGTGAAAGCGATGGTTAATCGGGTTCCGTGGGCAACTTTGACATGAGCTTTGAGGCGGGCTTTGACGTGGGCAGGATCGCGGCGTTTGATGCCTTGCAGGACGATAGCGAGTGATATGCGATGAACATGCCTGGCGGCCTTGGTGAAGCCTTGCTGCGCAGCGCCTCCGACGCGATCGTTGCGACCGATCGCGACGGGCGCATCACGTTCTGGAATCCCGGCGCGGAGCGAATCTTTGGCTTCACGGCGAACGAGGCTGCCGGGCAACCGCTCGACATCATCATTCCCGAGAATTTGCGTGCCCGGCATTGGGAAGGATTTCGCCACACGATGGCGACGGGAACCAGCCGTTACGGCCACGGCGATTTGCTGTCGGTGCCAGCGCTGACCAAGGACCGCCAGCGCATCTCGGTCGAGTTCACCATCGTGCTGCTGCGAAACGACCGGCAAGAGGTCGCGGGTACCGTGGCGGTCATGCGCGACGTGACCAAGCGATTTGAGGAGGTCAGGGACTTGAAGCGTCGGCTCGCCGCGGCGGGCGGGAAGGCTTGATTGCTTCCTTGCCGTGGGGCGCGACGTGCGCCGGTTGCCCGCCCACAGTTCCCACTCAAAATAAATTATCCTGACGATGTCGTTTTGTGGAAGGCCCGTTCGACTGGTGTCGGCGATCCAGCCGATCATGAGGAGTTTTGAAATGCAGTATCTGTTGTTGATCTATCAGAACGAGGTCGAGTACGCCAAGATCGATCCCGCGACGAGCCAGAAGATGATGGAGGAATATGGCGCGTTTACCCAGTCCATCATCCAGAGCGGCAACTTCAAGGCGGGCGACCGCCTGCGGCCAACGACGACAGCCACCACCGTACGGGTGCGCGACGGCAAGACGCTGACCACCGATGGTCCGTTCGCGGAGACCCGCGAGCAGCTCGGCGGCTATTACCTGATCGATGCTCCGGACCTCGACGCCGCGCTCGCGATTGCCGCGCGCATTCCCAGCGCCAGATTGGGATCGATCGAGGTGCGGCCGATCTGGGTTTATGACTAGGCCTTTCCGCATCGTCATTCCGGGGCGTCCGAAGGACGAACCCGGAATCTCGAGGTTCCGGGTTCGCTCGCGCGAGGGCGCGTGCGCTCCGGAACGACGGATGCAACCTCGCGGGGCACAATGACACCCACCGAGATCGAAAAAATATTCCGCGACGAGGCGGGCCGCGCGCTGGCCACGCTGATCCGTCTCGTCGGGGATTTCGATCTGGCGGAAGATGCGCTGCAGGATGCGGTGGCGGTGGCGCTGGAACGCTGGCCCGCCGGCGGTCCGCCGTCCAATCCGCGCGCCTGGCTAGTCAATGTCGGGCGCAACAAGGCGGTCGATCGCGTCAGGCGCAACGCCGCGTTCCGCGGCAAACGTGAGGAGCTAACGCACGAGCTGCTGCTCAACGCCTCGGTTCCGTGCGAGCCGGCCGACAGCACGCTCGACGACGACATGCTGCGGCTGATCTTTACCTGCTGCCATCCGTCCTTTGCCGCCGAGGTGCAGGTTGCGCTGACGCTACGCACGGTATGCGGACTGACGACAGCCGAGGTCGCGCGCGCGTTCCTCGCGAGCGAAGACGCGATGGCGCAGCGCCTCTTGCGCGCCAAGCAGAAGATCCGCCTCGCCGGCATCTCCTATGAAGTTCCCGAACGCGACGCGCTGCAGCCGCGGCTCAATGGCGTGCTCGCCGTAATCTATCTGGTGTTCACCGAAGGCTACGCGGCTACCTCAGGCGAAGATCTGATGCGGCCTGACCTGGCGCGCGAAGCGATCCGGCTGGCTCGGCTGCTCGATGCGCTGATGCCCGGACGCGGCGAGATCAAGGGGCTGCTCGCCCTGATGCTGCTGCATGATGCCCGCCGCGCCGGACGCGAGACCGCCGGCGGCGACATCGTGCTGCTGGAAGAACAGGATCGGACACTTTGGGATCGGCGACAAATAGCGGAAGGCTTGCTGCTGGTGGAAGAGGCGCTGCGAATGCCGGGGCGGCCGCAATCCTATGCGGTGCAGGCGGCGATAGCCGCGCTGCATGCGCGTGCGTCCAGTTACAACGACACCGATTGGCGGCAGATCGCCGGCCTCTATGAAGTGCTGCTGCGGATCAATCCGTCGCCGGTGATCGAGCTCAACCACGCCGCGGCGGTGTCGATGGTCGACGGGCCGGCGCGGGCGCTGGATCTGGTCAATGCATTGGAGGCACGGGGCGGGCTGAAGGGCTATGAATTGCTGCCGGCCGTGCGCGCCGATCTGCTGCGCCGGCTCGGCCGTCGCGACGCCGCGCGCGAGGCGTATTTGAAGGCGACAGAGGCGACGCAGCTCGGGCCGTTGCGGCGGCTCTATGCGCGAAGGATCGCGGAGATGGATGGAGTTTAGCCGTCATTGCGAGGAGCGAAGCGACGAAGCAATCCATCTCTCTGCTCGGGGAAGGTGGATTGCTTCGCTTCGCTCGCAATGACGGTGGAGAGTAATAGCTTACCTCGCCGCAACCGCCGTCGTCGCCTCCGCCGGCAGGCTTGTCAGCAGCGCGTGCAGCGTGCTGATGGTCGAGTGGTCGGCGATGCCGTCGACACGCGCAGGGCGGAAGTGGCGCTGGAACGCGGTGACGACTTCCATGGTCGGGCCGTCGAACTTGCCGTGGGTCGGGATGTTGTAGCCGTATTTGGCGAGCGCCGCCTGCAGGCTGGCGACGTCAGCGCTGATGCTGCCGAGCTTGAGCGATTCGCCGCGCACGATCGGCGCCGGCTGCACCCAATGGCCGACACCGGAATTCGCCAGCAAATGCCATGGGAATTTTTCGCCGGGATCCTTCTTGCGCGCTGGAGCGACGTCGGAATGCGCGAGCACGCGATGCGCAGGGACCTTGCGGCGCAGCATGATGCCGCGGCACAGCGCGATCACCGCGGCGATCTGGCGCGAGGGGAAATCCGGATAGCCCCAGTCGTGGCCGCGATTGATGATCTCGACCCCGATCGAGCAGGAATTGATGTCTTCCTCGCCGGCCCAGCAGGATACTCCAGCATGCCAGGCGCGCTTGGCTTCCGGCACGCACTGCACGATGCGGCCGTCCTCCAGCACGATGTAATGGGCTGAGACGTCGGTGCCGGGCGTGCAGAGCTGGGCGATCGCTCCTTCCACATCCGGCATGCCGGTGTAGTGCAGCAGGATCATGTCGGCGACGCGGCCGTTGTTGCGGTCGCCAAAGTTCGGCGAGGCAATGACGTCGGACGCAATCGAGGAATCTGGGGTAAAGCTTTTCATATCGGCGTTGGCCCTGGGAACCGGGAGGGCGCGTTGACGCCTCGAATCAATACCAGCAGATGTGAACGATCCTGAAGCCATTTTTTGAACCCAAACTGGGCGGGAAAGCGGCGGCATCGTGTTTTGCGTGGCAATATCATTTACTATTCATTTACCTCATATGCGCGCAATCTGGCGGCCGGGTTCCGCCTCGCATTTTGGTGAACTGTGTGCGGGGCGCACCACCATTTTTCAGTGACTAGAAAGCGCGCAAAACCCGCGAGTGATCGTCAACGCTTTCTTAACGCTAAGTGCCGTTACTAAGTAGTGAAGAGCCGAACCGGGTTGGGGACGGCCGAAGCCCTCTTTCGCGCTCGAAGTGCCATGGCAACCCAGCAAATTCCGTCTGGAGATGAGCGGGCGCGAGGCCGGGCCGGAAACGGCAATCGTGCCGAGCCGCGTCCTGTTGGCCGGACAAACCCGGCGAAGCGCAGAGATTTGAGGCGCCATGGGCTCCTTCGCGTCCAGTTTTCGCATCATCGGCTGGGAAATGCCGGGAGATGGCGCATGAGTCCGGCTGCGCCGCGCCACATCCCGGTGCTCGGCCGCGAGGCGGTCGAGATGCTCGACCCGCGGGACGGCGGCATCTATGTCGACGCCACCTTCGGCGCCGGCGGCTACAGCCGCGCGATCCTCGCCGTCGCGGGAACCCGGGTCATCGGCATCGACCGCGACCGGACGGCGATTACCGGCGGGTTCGACCTGGTCGAGCAGTCCGATGGCCGCCTGACCCTGGTCGAGGACCGATTCTCCAACCTCGCAGAAATCTGCGCGGCGCAAGGCGCGCCTCTGGTCGATGGCGTCGTGATGGATGTCGGCGTTTCTTCGATGCAGCTCGATCAGCCCGAGCGCGGCTTCTCGTTCCGTCTTGGCGGTCCGCTCGACATGCGGATGGGCCATGACGGTCCGACTGCGGCCGACGTCGTGGCGAAGGCCTCGGAGGCTGATCTCGCCCGCATCATCTACGTCTTCGGCGAAGAGCGTCATTCCCGCAGCGTCGCGCGCGCGATCGTGGCCGCACGGAAAGAGGCCCCGATCACGACGACGCAGGCGCTCGCCGATATCGTCGGCAGGGTGGTGCGCTCCAAGCCGAACGAAATTCATCCGGCGACGCGCACGTTCCAGGCCTTGCGAATCTTCGTCAACGCCGAGCTCGACGAACTGCATCTGGCGCTTTCGGCGGCCGAGCGCGTGCTCAAGCCCGGCGGGCGGCTCGCGGTTGTGTCGTTCCATTCGCTGGAAGATCGCATCGTCAAGGATTTCCTCAATGCGCGCGGCAAGGCCGTGGGCGGCTCGCGGCACTTGCCCGAAGTCGCACAAGTTCCGCCGAGCTTTCAGATCCTGACCAAGCGCCCGGTCGCGCCAAGCGAGGCCGAGGTGTCAACCAATCCGCGTGCGCGCTCGGCAAAGCTGCGCGCCGCGGAGCGCACTGCGGCGCCGGCGCATCCGCCAGGCCGGCTGCCGGCCTGGCCTGTCCTCGCCGATGTGATGGGGGGAGGCTGACCATGCGGGTCATCCACTTCCTCGTCATTGGCGTGCTGGTGTTCGCGGCGGCTTACGTCTACCGGATCAAGATGGAATCGACCTCGCGCGTCGAGCGTGTGCTGCGGCTGAACGCGGAGATCCGCGAGCAGCGCGACGCCATCGCGGCGCTGCGCGCGGAATGGGCCAAGCTCGATGCGCCGCTGCGGCTGCAAGGGCTGGCCGACCGTCACCTCGGGCTAAAGCCTCTCGTTGCCACCCAGTATGACCAGTTGAAGAATCTGCCGGAACGGCCGCCGGCCTTTGCAAGGCCGGGGGCGCCCGATCCGATCGGCGCGATGATCAACACCATCGAGGCTGCCGCCGATGCACCGCCCACGACCGGGTCGGTGACCCCCGCGGGAGATCAGCAATGACCGGCCGGGCGCTTGCCAACACCAGAAAGCCCGCGGAATCGTGGCGGCAGCGGCTGATCCGCAGCCTGCTCTACGGCCGGAATGTCGACCGTGTTGCCAAGGCGCGGGCGCGGGTGGGATTAGCGATCCTGCTGTTCGCCGCGATCTATGCGGTGCTGGCCGGACGCCTGGTGATGTTCGCGGTCGGCGCCGACAGCCATGGCGCACGCCGCACCGCCTCGCAGGATGCAATCGCGACCGCGCGGCCCGATATCGTCGACCGCAACGGCGAGGTGCTCGCCACCGACGTCAAGGCGCCGAGCCTGTTCGGCGAGCCCCGCCGCATCATCGACAAGGACGAGGCGATCGAGCTCCTGACCGCGGCACTGCCGGACCTCGACACGGCGGAGGCGCGGGCGCGGCTGTCGTCGCGCAAGGGTTTTGTCTGGCTGAAGCGCGAGATCTCGCCAAAGCAGCAGCACGACATCCACAAGCTCGGCATTCCCGGAATCGGCTTCCTGCGCGAGAACAAGCGCGTCTATCCGACCGGCGCCGCGGTCGCGCATCTCATCGGGCTCGTCAACATCGACAACCAGGGCATCGCCGGGATGGAGAAGTGGCTGGACAATAATGGTCTGGCCGACCTGCATCGCGCGGGCTTTGCCACCGATCGGCTGCAGAAGCCGGTGGAACTGTCGATCGACCTGCGCGTCGAGCACGCGCTGCGCGACGAACTGTTGAAGGCCAAGGAGAAGTACAAGGCCAAGGCGGCTTCCGGCCTCGTCTCCAACGTCAAGACCGGTGAGATCGTGGCCCTGGTGTCGCTGCCGGATTTCGATCCGAACAATCCGAAGGAGGCGCACGATCCCGACCGCATCAACCGCCTGACGACGGGCGTGTTCGAGATGGGCTCGACCTTCAAGGCGCTGACGCTGGCAATGGCGCTGGATTCGGGGAAGGCCAACCTCAACACGCTCTATGACGGGCGCGGCGCGCTGAAGTTCGGCAAGTTCACCATTCACGATACCCATCCGGTCGGCCGCTCGATCACGCTGGCGGAAGTGTTCACGTTCTCCTCGAACGTCGGCGCCGCCAAGATCGCGCTGTCCCAGGGCGTCGAGGCCCACAAGGCCTTCCTCAAGAAGCTCGGCCAGATGGACCGCCTGCGCACCGAATTGCCGGAAAGCGCTTCCCCGATCGTGCCGAAGCGCTGGACCGAGCTCAACACCATCACGGCGTCGTTCGGTCACGGCATCGCGGTGGCGCCGCTGCAGGCGGTGATGGGCATCAACGCCTGCATCAACGGCGGCTTCCTGATTCCTCCGACCTTCCTCAAGCGGTCGGAGGAGGAGGCGCGGGCGATCGCCAAGAAGGTGCTGAGAACCGAAACCTCCGAGAAGATGCGCTACCTGATGCGGCTGAACGCCGAGGTTGGAACCGCCAAGAAGGCTGACGTGAAGGGCTACTATATCGGCGGCAAGACCGGCACCTCGGAAAAGGTGGTGAACGGCCGCTATTCCAAGAAACAGGTGCTCAACTCTTTCACGGCGATCATCCCGGCCGACAATCCGCAATTCCAGTTGCTGGTCATGCTGGACGAGCCGAAGGCGCTGCCGGAAACCCATGGCTTCATCACCTCGGGCTGGAACGCGGTGCCGACCGGCGGCAAGGTGATTGCCCGCATCGCCCCGCTCCTTGGCGTCGAGCCCCGCTTCGACCTGCCGCCGTCCGACCGCCTTATTCTTGCGGCATCGAGGACAACCCAGTAAGGCGTAGGACGGGCATGATCCGGAAAAGTGGAGACCGGTTTTCCGACAAGATCATGCTCTCAATATAGACGCGCCAGACTGCGCCGGGCCGGACTGGAACAAGATGAAACTTCGCGACCTCTTCAGCGACGACGCTGCGATCGAACCGCAGGCGGAAGTTGTCGATGTGAAGGGCTTGGCGGTCGACAGCCGCGCGGTGAAGCCCGGTGATTTGTTCTTCGCGCTCGCGGGGACCAAAACCGATGGCTCGCGCTTCATCGAGTCCGCGGTTCAGGCGGGCGCGGTCGCGGCAGCCGGCGAACATGCCTCTTCGGCCATCCGCGTTCCCTTTGTCGTCACGCCGAACCCGCGCCGCGCGCTGGCGCTGGCGGCGGCCAGATTCTATCCACGCCAGCCTGCAACGATCGCAGCCGTCACCGGTACCAGCGGCAAGACGTCCGTCGCTGCCTTCACGCGCCAGATCTGGGAGCGGCTCGGCCATGCCTCCGCCAGCATCGGCACCATCGGTCTGGTGTCGCAAAAGCGCACGGTCTATGGCTCGCTGACGACGCCGGACCCGATTGCGCTGCACAAGCAACTCGACGAGATCACTGGCGACGGCGTCACGCATCTCGCGTTTGAAGCCTCCTCGCACGGGCTCGACCAGTTCCGGCTCGACGGCGTGCGCATCGCCGCCGGCGGCTTCACCAATCTCTCGCGCGACCATATGGACTACCATCCGGATGAGGCGCATTACCTTGCAGCCAAGCTGCGGCTGTTCCGCGATCTGATCGTCCCCGATGGCGCGGCGGTGATCTCGGCCGATCATGATGTCTCGCAGCAGGTGATCGACGCGGCGCCGGCGCGCGGCTTGCGGGTCATCGCCGTCGGCCGCAATGCCGATGGCGCGGGCGAGGGCATCCGCCTCGTCGGCGCGACCGTCGAAGGATTTGCGCAAAATCTTGCGCTCGCGCATCGCGGCCGCAACACCACGGTCAAGCTGCCGTTGGTCGGCGAATTCCAGATCGAGAATGCGCTGGTCGCGGCGGGGCTTGCGATCGGCACCGGCAGCGAGCCGGATGCCGTGTTCGCCGCGCTTGAACATCTCGAAGGCGCCAAGGGACGACTGGAGCGCGTCGGCGAACATAATGGCGCGCCCATCTTCGTCGACTACGCGCACAAGCCGGACGCGCTGGCGAAGGCGCTGCAGGCGCTGCGCCCCTATGCCAAGCGCAAACTAGTCGTCATCTTCGGTGCCGGCGGCGACCGTGATGCCGGCAAGCGTCCGATCATGGGCGCGATTGCGGCCGAGAATGCCGATCACGTCATCATCACCGATGACAATCCGCGCAGCGAAAATCCAGCCACGATCCGCGCCGCCATTCTGGCTGCAGCGAAGGGTGCAACCGATATCGGCGATCGCGCCGAGGCTATCAGGGCAGGGATCGCAGCGCTGCAGGAGGGCGATGCGCTTCTGATCGCGGGCAAGGGGCACGAGACCGGCCAGATCGTCGGCGACAAGGTTCTGCCGTTCAGCGATCATGAAGCGGTAGCAGCCGCGCTCGCAGCGAGGGTGGCATGAGCGCGACGCCATTGTGGACGATTGCCGAAGTTGCGCGCGCGCTCGGTCTGTCAGGTGAGTATCCCGACACGCCGATCGATTTCGTCACGCAGGATAGCCGGCTGGTGAAGCCTGGAAGCCTGTTCGTGGCGTTGAGCGGCACGCCGAGCGGCGGCTTCATCTCGAGTTTCGCCAGCGCGCGCGACGGCTGGGAATTTGCCGACAAGGCGGAAGCCGCCGGCGCGGTGGCGATGATCGTTCCGCATCAGATTGCCGGCGTAACTATTCCGCAGCTGATCGTCAAGGACACGCTGATCGACGGCCTGTGGGGCCTCGCGCGCGCCGCGCGGGCGCGGTTCACGGGTCCGGTGATCGGCCTGACCGGCAGCGCCGGCAAGACCAGCACCAAGGAATTCCTTGCCGCGTACCCGAATGCTTATGCCAGCCCGAGCAGCTTCAACAATTTCTGGGGCGTGCCGCTGACGCTGTGCAATGCGAGCCCGCGCGCCAGCGTGTGGGTCGTCGAGATGGGCATGAACCAGACCGGCGAGATCGCGCGGCTGAGCGATCTGACCAAGCCGACGGTGGCGCTGGTGGTGAACGTGCAGCCGGTGCATCTGGAAAAGCTCGGCAGCCTGGAAGCGATCCGGCGCGAGAAGGTCAGCATCGCGCAAGGCTTACTTAGAAGAGGCCTGCCTGATCAAGGCGTGCTGGTGTTGCCTGACGATGTCGCGGCGCCGGAATGGAACGGCAAGGTCGTTCGCTTCGGCGAGGCGTCAGAGGTGCGGGAACTGAATCATGCGGCGGAAGGCGAGACCTGGAACGTCGCCGCGCAGGTGAATGGCCGCGAAATCGATTTCAGCCTGACGCCCGGCGCGCCACATCGCCTGCAGAATGCGCTGGCGGCACTGGCGTCGATCCATGCCGCCGGGCTCGATCCCGCGGCGCTGGCCAAAGAGCTAAACCATGTCGGCATCATGACCGGCCGCGGCGTGGAGCAGGTGGCCCGCGGCATCACCGTGATCGACGACAGCTTTAACGGCAACCCCGCCAGTATGGTGGCCGCGCTCGGCAGCCTGAAGGCGCGGCCGGTGAAAGCAGGCCGGCGCATCGCCATTCTCGGCGACATGCTGGAACTGGGCGCCGATGCGCCCGCCTATCACACAAAACTCGCTGGTGACCTGCCGGGCATCGACGGCATCTAC
This sequence comes from Bradyrhizobium archetypum, assembly GCF_013114835.1. Taxonomy (GTDB): domain Bacteria; phylum Pseudomonadota; class Alphaproteobacteria; order Rhizobiales; family Xanthobacteraceae; genus Bradyrhizobium; species Bradyrhizobium archetypum. The sequence continues at coordinate 351,604 of NZ_JAAVLW010000004.1, forward strand.
TGCGTCGGTCCCTTGATGCGCCATCTATACGACCTCGTGCCGGCGGCGCGGGCGCTCGGCTGGCATGAAGACCCCGCTACGCTCGATCCCCAACAAATCGCCGCATTGCTGCGAGACGGCGACGTGGTCGTGATCAAGGGCAGCAAAAAGATGTTCTGGGTGAACAAGTTTGTGCCGAGGCTGCTGGCCGCCTTGCAGGCAAAGGCCTAAACTGCCGCACCCGGCGGGCGTTGCTGCCGTGAGACGCGATTCGTCAATACCCCATACATGCCATGCGTGACCAAGATTTGCTTGGTTTGAGCATGAAAACGATTATCAAGGCGTTTGCGGAGCGCTTCCGCCAAAGACGGCGCAACCACGCCGCGTGACAGGGCCTTTTGGATGTTTTACTGGCTGATCGAGCTTTCCAACACCGTCCCCGGTTTTGGCATCTTCCGCGGCGTGCTCAACGTGTTTCGCTACATCACCTTCCGCACTGGCGGGGCGATGGTGACGGGCGCGCTGTTCGTGTTCCTGTTCGGGCCGTGGATCATCGATCATCTGCGCCTCCGCCAAGGCAAGGGCCAACCGATCCGCACCGACGGCCCGCAATCGCATCTGATCTCCAAGAAAGGCACGCCGACGATGGGCGGGCTGATGATCCTCTCCGGCGTCGTGGTGGCGACGCTGCTGTGGGCCAATCCGCTCAACCCCTATGTCTGGATCGTGCTCGCGGTAACGCTCGGCTTCGGCTTTGTCGGATTCTACGACGACTATCTGAAGGTGACGAAGCAGAGCCACAGCGGCTTCGCCGGCAAGCTGCGGCTCCTGATCGAAGCGGTGCTCGCGCTCGCCGCCTGCTATGCGCTGGTGCGGCTCGGCCGCGACGCGACATCGACGTCGCTGGCGATCCCTTTCCTCAAGGACGTCGTGATCAATTTCGGCTGGTTCTTCGTGATCTTCGGCGCGTTCGTCATCGTCGGCGCCGGCAATGCGGTGAACCTGACCGACGGTCTCGACGGGCTTGCGATCGTGCCGGTCATGATCGCTGCCGCGAGCTTTGGCATGATCTCGTATTTGACCGGCAACGCGGTGTTCTCCGACTACCTGCAGATCAGATATGTCGCCGGCACCGGTGAGCTCGCGGTGCTGTGCGGCGCCGTGCTCGGCGCCGGCCTCGGGTTCCTCTGGTTCAATGCGCCGCCGGCCTCGATCTTCATGGGCGACACCGGCTCGCTCGCGCTCGGCGGCATGCTCGGGGCGACGGCGGTCGCGGTCAAGCACGAGATCGTGCTGGCCGTGATCGGCGGATTGTTCGTGCTGGAGGCCGTCTCCGTGATCGTGCAGGTGACCTCGTTCAAGCTGACGGGCAAGCGTGTGTTCCGGATGGCGCCGCTGCACCATCATTTCGAGCAGAAGGGCTGGACCGAGCCGCAGATCGTGATCCGGTTCTGGATCATTTCGGTGATGCTGGCGCTGGCCGGCCTCTCCACGCTGAAGCTGCGGTGATGATGATGCAATCCTACGGCTGTCATTCCGGAGGCCGCGAAGCGGCAATCCGGAATCTCGAGATTCCGGATAATCGCTGCGCGATTTCCGGAATGACCGCGGAGGCATCATGATCCCCGTCACTTCATTCGCCGACAAGACGGTCGCGGTGTTCGGCCTAGGTGGTTCCGGCCTTGCGAGCTGCTACGCGCTGAAAGCGGGCGGGGCGGAGGTGATCGCGGGCGACGATAACGCCGAAAATGTCGCCAAGGCGGCACAGGCCGGCTTTACCACGGCCGATTTGCGCACCGTGTCCTGGGCGAATTTTTCCGCGCTGATTCTCACCCCGGGCGCGCCGCTGACCCATCCGGCGCCGCATTGGTCGGCGCTGATGGCGCGGCAGGCCGGCTGTGAGGTGATCGGCGACATCGAACTGTTCTGCAGGGAGCGCCGCCGCCACGCACCGGACGCGCCGTTCGTTGCCATCACCGGCACCAACGGCAAGTCGACCACCACGGCCCTGATCGCGCATCTGATGAAGGTTGCGGGCTACGACACCCAGATGGGCGGCAATATCGGCACCGCAATCCTGTCGCTGGAGCCGCCGCGGATGGGGCGCGTGCATGTCGTCGAGATGTCGTCCTACCAGATCGACCTGGCGCCCTCGCTCGATCCGTCCGTCGGCATCCTGCTCAATGTCAGCGAAGACCATATCGACCGCCACGGCACGCTGGAAAACTATGCCGCCGTGAAGGCGCGGCTGGTTGCCGGCGTCCAGCCGCAGGGCACCTCGATCGTCGGCGTCGACGATGGCTGGTGCCGCAACATCGCCGACCGGCTCGACCAGGCGGGAAAACGCGTGGTGCGGATCTCCGTCAAGAACCCGCTGCCTGACGGCATCTATGTCGAGCGCGAGACCATCGTGCAGGCCTCCGGCGGTGCGCGCCGCGAGGTTGCACGGCTGGGCGGCATCGGTTCGCTGCGCGGGCTGCACAATGCGCAGAACGCAGCCTGCGCCGCGGCCTGCGCGTTGGCGATGGGCATCTCCACCGAAGTTTTGCAAAACGGCCTGCGCAGCTTTCCTGGGCTCGCGCATCGCATGGAGCAGGTCGGTCGGCGCGGCAACGTGCTGTTCGTCAACGATTCCAAGGGCACCAACGCGGACGCCGCCGCGCACGCGCTGTCGTCCTTCGCCGACATCTTCTGGATCGCCGGCGGCAAGCCGAAGCAGGGCGGCATCACCGGCCTCACCGAATACTTCCCGCGGATCCGCAAGGCCTACCTGATCGGCGAGGCCGCGCAGGAGTTCGCCGGTACGCTCGGCGATCGCGTGCCGCACGAGATTTCCGAAACGCTCGATGTCGCGGTCGCCAATGCCGCACGCGATGCGGAAGCCTCTGGGATCGCCGATCCGGTGGTGCTGCTGTCGCCCGCCTGCGCCTCGTTCGACCAGTACCGCAATTTCGAAATCCGTGGCGCCAAGTTTCGCGATCTGGTCACGGCCATGCCGGGCGTGAAGCCGGTGGTGTGAAGGAAGGCGGTCACTGATCCGTCATCGAGGACGTGACAGGTAGGGGAGTTGCGGTGGAAGTTGCAACAATCTGTTTTAAAGACCGCGATTGTGGAGATGAAGCTGTAGCCGTGGTCCGTGTGCAAGGTGAGATCGCCGGACTTACATTGTCTCTCAAACGACGCGGCGATGTTGAAGTCTTTTTTGGCAGGCAGGAATTGGAACAATTGATCGTGGCGTTGCAGAAGGCGCAGATGGTAATGCCGGGTGAGAAGCCCGTGGTTTAATTGTAGGATGGGTAGAGCGCAGCGAAACCCATCAGCTTCGCTCCTGCCATTCGAGGGCGTCGCAAATGGCAATTCATCCTCCCTCACGTAAGCCTGTTCGTTTTGCGATTGCAGTCCATTCGGCGATCTTTGCGCTTCATGCCGTCGCAGGCATGGCAGCGCTGGCATCCGACAGCGTATCTCTCAGCGAGTCGACGATTTCATGGAGCACCGTCAAGTACGCGACCGCTGCGGATAACGGGTTCGTCAGCGGATCGCTCGACAAGAAGACCATTGTCGATCGCACGTTCAAGACCTACGTGCTCGAGAATCGCTATCTGAAGGCGACGCTCGTCCCCGAATTTGGCGGGCGCATTCTCTCCATCATCTACAAGCCGACCGGCCACGAACAGCTTTATCGGACCGAAATAGGCGTGCCATACGGGATGGAGGCCGGTGTCTTTTATTACGACTGGTTGATGGTGTATGGCGGCATCTTCCCCACCTTCCCGGATCCCGAGCACGGCAAGACGTGGCTCAAGCCCTGGAATTTCAGGGTAGAGGAGGAGAGTGCCGGCGAAGTGACCGTGTCCATGTCGCTCAAGGATGACTTCGCGTATTCCGCGGCGCCAAGCCAGTTCCTCAAGGGGGCGACAGGCATCGAAGCGACCTACTATGTCACGCTGAAAGCCGATCGCGCCGCGCTCGATACACGGGTGGTTCTGAGAAACCCGCGCGACAAAACCGTGGACTACGAGTACTGGACGTGCACGACGCTCGCGCCGGGGTCGGACGCGAAGACTCCCAAAGCGACCGGCGGCGCCGAAATCATCGCGCCGATTGAGGCCTACACCACGCCCGCTTGGTCGAAGAATCTGTCCGAAGGCGAGGAGAGCCTAGGTGCGGGCAGGAGCCGTTTTGTGAAATTGCGCTATTTCAAGAGCTGGCCGACGATGGGCATCGCCTATGCGGCGCCCGATATGCAGGGCGGAAACTTCTGGGGCGTGATCAACCACGACAATGAGGAAGGGATCATTCGCATCGCGGACAATAAAGTCACGCCGGGTCTGAAGATGTGGACGTGGGGATTTCCGTCGTTCACGCACGAAACCGACGCGCGCAACGAGCCGAGCGAAGCGCGGCCTTACATTGAATTGTGGGCGGGCGTGTCGGACCAGTTCTTCCACCGGGCCAGGCTTCCCGCGCGGGGTGAAGTATCTGTTAGGGAGACCTACAGTCCGACCGTCGGCATGAGCAATGTGACGGATGCGAATGAGAATATCCTGATTAATCTCTCGGCCACGGCCTCCGAAGTAAAACTTCAGTTCTTCAGCATCGAACCGGCCACGCCGTTGCGCGTAGCGTTGAAACACGGCCATGCGACATTGTTCGACGAGACGGTGATACCCGACATGAAAAGCGGAAACCGCGTTGCGGCGAAGATTCCCGCCGGCGGCAGCGGCGAGCACGTGCGGCTGACGATCGTGACCACCAATGGACGAGAAATGATCGCGGCCGATGCAAAAATGAAATAATGAGTATCGCTTCGCTCCAGCCATCCACGGACTGTCGTCACCCGCCTTGTGCGCAATTGCGCACAGGGGCGGGTGATCCAGTATTCCAAAGACATCAGCGATAGATCCGATAGGCCCCTGCTACTGGATACCCGCCTTCGCGGGTATGACGATCTGTTGTGAGGCACGACCGCGCGCTATTTCAAAAGTTATCCCTCCCATTAACCCCCCATAAACCATCCTGCGCCACCAATGGGCGTCACCTCTGCCATTTGGGGACGTCCATGCTTGCCCGTGATCAACGCACGCCGTTTTCGGACTGGTGGTGGACCGTGGACAAGCTGCTGCTCGGCGCGATCATGGCGCTGATGCTGGGCGGGGTGATCCTGTCGCTGGCGGCGAGCCCGCCGGTGGCGACCCGGATCGGGCTCGATCCGTTTCACTTCTTCAGCCGGCACATGCTGTTCCTGCTGCCGTCGCTTCTGGTGCTGATCGGGGTGTCGTTCCTCTCGCCCAAGCAGATCCGCCGGCTGGCGCTGCTGGTCTTTGTGGTGAGCATCATCCTCATCGTGGCGACGCTGGCATTTGGCGCGGAAGTGAAGGGATCGCGGCGCTGGATCACGCTGCTCGGCGTCAACATTCAGGCCTCCGAATCCGCCAAGCCCGCCTTCGTCGTGATGGCGGCATGGTTGTTTGCGGAATCCACCAGGCGGCCGGAAATGCCGGCGACTTCGATGGCAATGGTGCTGCTATTGACGCTGGTGTCACTTCTGGTGATGGAGCCGGATTTCGGTCAGACCATGCTGATCCTGATGGTATGGGGGACGCTGTTCTTCATCGCCGGCATGCGGATGATCTGGGTGGCCGGCCTTGCCGGCGCCGCGGCTGCCGGATTGTTCAGCGCCTATCTGCTGGTTCCGCATGTCGCCGGCCGCATCAAGCGCTTCATGAACCCGGCCTCCGGCGATACCTTCCAGGTCGACATGGCGATGGAAGCGTTCTGGAACGGCGGCTGGTTCGGGCTCGGCCCCGGCGAGGGCATCGCCAAGCGCAGCCTGCCGGACAGCCATACCGACTTCGTGTTCGCAGTGGCGGCGGAAGAGTTCGGCATCATTCTGTGTCTGGCGCTGGTCGCCCTGTTCGCATTCATCGTGCTCCGCACGCTGACCCGCGCCTATGCCAACGAAGACATGTTCGCGCGCTTTGCGGCTTCGGGACTTGCCATCCTGTTCGGCGTGCAGGCTGCCATCAACATGGCGGTCAATTTGCAACTGATCCCCGCCAAGGGCATGACGCTGCCCTTCATCTCCTATGGCGGCTCGTCGATCATCTCGCTCGCCTATGGCGTCGGCATGATGCTGGCGCTGACGCGACAGCGCCCGCGCACCGAGGTGGAATCGATGAACGAGGCCGGCGTTGCGCGCGGTTACGCTTAATAGCGATGCCATCTCCTTGTCATTGCGAGGAGCAACGCGACGAAGCAATCCATCTATCCCCGTGCCGAGGTATGGATTGCTTCGCTCCGCTCGCAATGACGGCTGATTGCCTGTAAAAGGCCTCGATGGACAATTCCCCTCTCATTCTGCTGGCCGCCGGCGGCACCGGCGGTCATCTGTTTCCGGCCGAAGCGCTTGGTGTCGAACTGATCAAACGCGGCCTCCGCGTGCGGCTGGCGACCGATGCCCGCGCGCTGCGCTACAGCGGCCTGTTCACCACTGACAACATCGACGTTGTGCCGAGCGAGACGGTGCGCGGGCGCAATCCGTTATCGCTGGCGCGCACTGTCATGACGCTCGGCTATGGAACAGGCGTGGCAATTAACCTCGTGCGGCGGCTGAAGCCTGCCGCCGTGGTTGGCTTCGGCGGCTACCCGACGCTGCCGCCGCTGATCGCGGCAAGGCTGCTCGGCGTGCCCGGCATCATTCACGACGCCAATGCGGTGCTCGGCCGCGCCAACCGTTTTCTCTCCGGCCGCGTCAATGCAATTGCGACCTCGTTGCCGGGCGTGCTGGATCGCGATCCGGCCCTCGCAGGAAAGGCCACGACGGTCGGAACGCCGATGCGGCCGGCGATCCTTGCCGCCGCCGCGGTGCCGTTTGCTGCGCCTGAACCGAATGGAACGCTGCGCTTGCTGGTGGTCGGCGGCAGCCAGGGCGCGCGGGTGATGAGCGACATCGTACCGGGCGCGATCGAGCGGCTCGAGCCGGTGCTTTGGAGACGCCTGGTCCTGACGCAACAGGTGCGCGAGGAAGACATGGCGCGGGTCTGGGCGGTCTACGATCGCCTCCAGATCAAGGCCGAGCTCGCGCCGTTCTTTGCCGATCTGCCGGCCCGGCTGGCGTCCAGCCATCTGGTGGTCTCGCGCTCCGGAGCCGGCACGGTCGCGGAACTCGCCGCGATTGGCCGGCCCTCGATCCTGGTGCCGCTGCCCGGCGCGATCGATCAGGACCAGTTCGCCAATGCCGGCGTGCTGGCCAAGGTGGACGGGGCTATACGGATTGCGCAGACCGAATTCACACCCGACCGGCTGGCGGCCGAAATCTCCGCTTTCGCCACCGAGCCGGCGCGGCTGACCGCGATGGCAGAGGCCGCCCGCAGGGTAGGCCGGCTCGATGCCGCCGAACGGCTGGCCGACCTGGTGATGAAAACGGCCGGAATCTAGGCGATTGTTCGCAAAATTGCCCCTTGTCATGCGCCGCGAAAGCGGGGCATCCAGTATACTGCGGCGCCTGATTTGAGCCTTGGCTCTTACGAATACTGGCTTCGCGAAATACTGGATCGCCCCGCGCCTGTGCGCAATCGCGCACAAGGCGGGCGATGACGGCCAAGGACATACCCATGAGACTGCCGCGCGAGATCGGACCCATTCACTTCGTCGGGATCGGCGGCATCGGCATGAGCGGCATCGCCGAGGTGCTCGTCAATCTCGGCTACACCGTGCAGGGCTCGGACGCTTCCGAAAGCGGCAATGTCGCGCGGCTGCGGGAGAAGGGCGTCAAGGTCTCGGTTGGCCACAAGGCCGAGAATGTCGACGGCGCTGACGTCGTCGTGGTCTCCACCGCGATCAAGCGCGACAATCCGGAACTGATGGCGGCGCGCGCGCAGCGCATCCCGGTGGTGCGCCGCGCCGAAATGCTTGCCGAGCTGATGCGGCTGAAAAGCTGTGTCGCGATTGCCGGCACCCATGGCAAGACCACCACGACGTCGATGGTCGCGGCGCTGCTGGACGGCGGCAACCTCGACCCGACCGTGATCAATGGCGGCATCATCAACGCCTACGGCACCAATGCGCGGCTGGGCGCCGGCGACTGGATGGTGGTGGAAGCCGACGAAAGCGACGGCACATTTTTGAAACTGCCGACTGACGTCGCTATCGTCACCAACGTCGATCCCGAGCATCTCGATCATTTCAAGACCTTCGAGGCGATCCAGGACGCGTTCCGCAATTTCGTCGAGAACGTGCCGTTCTACGGCTTTGCGGTGATGTGCATCGATCATCCGGTGGTGCAGAGCATCGTCGGGCGGATCGAGGATCGCCGCATCATCACCTATGGCGAGAACCCGCAGGCCGACGCGCGGCTGATGGAGCTGACGCCGATCGCCGGCGGATCGAAATTCAAGGTCGCGATCCGCAATCGCAAGACCGACGCCAGCCACGAGATATCAGACATCACCTTGCCGATGCCCGGGCGTCACAACGCCTCGAATGCCACGGCCGCCATCGCCGTCGCGCACGAGCTTGGCATTTCCGACGACGCGATCCGCCAGGCGATCGCGGGCTTCGGGGGGGTCAAGCGGCGCTTCACCCGCACCGGCGAGTGGAACGGCGTCACCGTCATTGATGACTATGGCCATCACCCGGTCGAGATCGCGGCGGTGCTGAAGGCTGCACGGGATTCATATGGCGGCAAGATCATCGCCGTGGTGCAGCCGCACCGCTTTACCCGGCTGCAATCGCTGTTCGAGGAATTCTGCACATGCTTCAACGATGCCGACGCCGTTATTGTGGCCGAGGTTTATCCGGCCGGCGAGACGCCGATCGAAGGGATCGACCGTGACCATTTTGTCCTCGGCCTGCGCGCGCATGGCCATCGCGAGGTGATCCCGCTGCCGAGTTCGGGGGAGCTGGCCAAGGTCGTGCGCGGTATCGCCAATCCAGGCGATCTCGTCGTCTGCCTGGGGGCCGGCAACATCACGCAATGGGCCTACGCGCTGCCTGGCGAACTGAAGGCGCTGGGGTGATGAGCATTTCGCCCTCAGTCTCGTCATGGCCGGGCTTGTCCCGGCCATCCACGTCCTTAAGTCGCGATTGTATCAAAAAGGTCGTCCCAATCCGGATTCATGGCGACAATCTTGCGAACCTTCCAGCCGCGGGGCCAATGTTTGATACTGTGTTCGCGCTGGATAGCGTCTCGGATGTCGTCGAATCATTCGAAATAGACCAATCGCTTCAGGCCATATCGTTTTGTGAAACCGTCTACGAATCCCGACCGATGTTCAAACACCCGACGGACCAGATCGCTCGTCACCCCGACATACAGGATGCCATTCGGTCGGTTGGTCAGAATGTAAACATAGCCACCTGCCATGCGGATAGTCTGCAAGACGTGGATGGCCGGGACAAGCTCGGCCATGACGAAATGAGAGAGCATTCTTGACATTCCCCGACCTCACGCCTGACCTCAAGGCCGCGATGCCGGAGCTGCGTGGGCGGCTCTTGGCGAACCAGTCGCTTGCCGAATTGACCTGGTTTCGCGTCGGCGGGCCGGCGCAGGTGCTGTTCACGCCGGCAGATGAAGACGATCTCGCCTATTTCTTAAAGCTGCTTCCGAAGGAGTTGCCGACTTACGTGGTCGGCGTCGGCTCCAACTTGATCGTGCGTGACGGCGGGATGCCGGGCGTGGTGATTCGCCTGTCGCCGCGGGCATTTGGCGAGACCTCGGCTTCCGGCGATGTCGTCAGCGCAGGGACAGCCGCGCTCGACAAGCGGGTGGCGGAGACCGCCGCCGCGGCCGGCATCGGCGGCATGGAATTCTTCTTCGGCATTCCCGGCACCATCGGCGGCGCACTGCGGATGAATGCCGGCGCCAATGGGCGCGAGACCAAGGATGTCCTGGTCGAAGCAACCGGTATCGGCCGCGACGGCACCAGGCGTGTTTTCAGCAATGCCGACATGAAGTTCGTCTACCGCAACAGCGGCGTCGACCCGGCGATCGTTTTCACCTCCGCGCGTTTTCAAGGCGCCGCTGCAGCGCCCGAAACCATCCGCGCACGGATGAATGAAGTTCAGAATCATCGCGAGACCGCGCAGCCGATCCGCGAAAAAACCGGGGGGTCGACCTTCAAGAATCCGCCCGGCAACAGCGCGTGGAAACTGATCGACGCTGCCGGCTGCCGGGGCCTGCGTGTGGGAGGAGCGCAGGTCTCGGAAATGCACTGCAATTTCCTCATCAACACCGGCAACGCCAGCGGGCATGATATTGAAATCTTGGGCGAAACCGTGCGCGAGCGGGTTAAAGCGAATTCTGGCATAGAGCTACACTGGGAAATCAAGCGGATCGGGATTCCGGTCTAGTCGTCGTTCCGGGCCGATGCGAAGCATCGAACTATGATGTGCTATTGCACATCAGAGAATCTCGAGATTCCGGGTCTGCTCCTTGGGAGCATGCCGGAATGACCGATAGCGGAATGACGGATAGGTAGAGGCCAATGCGAACGACCATTCTCTTCGGCGGCACCAACAAGGAGCGTCTGGTTTCGGTGGCAAGCGCGCAGGCGCTGCACCGGGCCCTGCCGGAAGCCGATCTCTGGTTCTGGTCCGTGGCGGACACCGTGCATGAGATCAACTCGACCCTGCTGCTGGAGCACGCGCGCCCGTTCGAGGATGAATTCAAGCCGGCTGGCCGCTGCATCGAGCTGAACAAGGCGCTGGACAAGGCCAAAGCCGAGGACCGCGTGCTTGTACTCGGATTGCACGGCGGCCGCGCCGAGAACGGCGAGCTGCAGGCGATGTGCGAACTGCGTGGGATTCCCTTCACCGGCTCCGGCTCGGCGTCGTCAAACCTCGCCTTCGACAAGGCGGCGGCCAAGCGCTTTGCGGCGATTGCGGGCGTCGCTACGCCGGAAGATATCGAGCTGGACAATCTCGACGCGGCCTTTGCCGAATACGGCAGGCTGATTGCAAAGCCGGCGCGGGATGGTTCAAGCTACGGCCTGATCTTTGTCAACGCGAAGCAGGACCTCGTTGCGGTCCGCAACGCCGCTAAAACCGAAGAATATCTGATCGAGCCGTACATCGCGGGCACGGAAGCAACCTGTGGCGTGCTGGAGCAATCGGATGGCACGCTGATGTCGCTTCCGCCGATCGAGATCGTCCCCGGAGAGGGCACCTTCGACTACACGGCCAAATACCTGCTCAAATCGACGCAGGAGATCTGCCCCGGGCGCTTTTCTCCGGAAATCAGTGCGCTCCTGAAGGATCAGGCGCTGCGAGCGCACAAAGCGCTGTCCTGCACCGGCTATTCCCGGACCGATTTCATCATCTCGGCGAAGGGGCCGGTCTACCTGGAAACCAATACCCTGCCGGGCCTGACGGCGGCATCGCTCTATCCCAAGGCGCTGAAGGTGCAGGGGATCGAATTTGCGGACTTTCTGCGCGACCAGATCGCGTTGGCGGAGCGGCGGAGCCGGGAACGGGTTTGATCGGCTGCCCTGTTAACCGGGAACCAGCCCCTGATCCCGAAAATTGTTTCAAAATCCTAACAGTTGAGCGGCAAACTACTCAAAACACGTATCAAATCTCGCCGTCGGGGCGACGGTTTTACACTTTGTTTACCAGTAAGTCCGAAGGTTAACGCTGGCGGCGCATGTGGCGCTTGGCTGCCGGGGTGTACCTGTTCCGACTTCAGGTCAGCACTTAAGTCCGGCACGGCCGAGAGGTCATTTGAGCCAGGACTCGCAAAAAAGCTTTGCGGGAACAACACTTGAATAGGCTCGTGCAATGGATGGTGCAGGACGCCTCATGGGGTCGGCGAGATCGCCGGGGCCCCAGGCTGACCTGAAAGCGGCTGCTATTGGAGCGGTCGTGTTGCTGCGCGAGCGGCTGGGCCGCCGCGCCCGGGTCCCGGCAAGACCCGTGATCGATCGCGAGCCGTCGAATCGCCTGGTCCTCCTGGTCGAACGTTACCTTCCGAATCGTCTCGGCGTCGCCCTGACCTTCCTGATGCTGCTCGGCAGTGCCGGCTTTGGCATCGTCAAGGGCGGTCACCTCGACGCATTCACGGCAGCGCTCAGCGACACGCGCAATGCGCTGGCCAACTCGGCGGGATTCCGCATTACCGAAGTCATCATCAACGGCCGCAAGCAATTGAGTCAGGACGAGGTGCTCGCGATCGGCGGCATCAATGGCCGCTCCTCGCTGTTGTTTCTCGACGCGGTCACGGTGCGGGACAGGCTCAAGGCCAATCCTTGGATCGCTGATGCGACCATCCTGAAGCTTTATCCCGGCCAGTTGCAGATCGACATCGTCGAGCGCACGGCTTTCGCGCTGTGGCAGCAGGCCGGCCAGTTGTCAGTGATCTCCGAGGACGGCGCAATACTGGAGCCTTATGTATCGCGCCGCTTCGCGACGCTGCCGCTGGTGGTGGGCAAAGGGGCCGACGTCAAGGCGCGTGATTTCCTCGCGCTGCTCGATCGCTATCCGCAGGTCCGCTCGGTGACCAAAGCTGCGATTTTCGTCGGCGAACGGCGCTGGAATTTGCGGCTGAATGACGGCCTCGACATTCGCCTGCCGGAGAACGACGTCGGCAACGCACTTGCGATGTTGAGCAAGCTCGACAAGGAGGACCGGCTGTTCTCGCGCGATATCGTTGCCGTCGACATGCGCCTGCCGGACCGCCTGACGGTGCAATTGTCGGAGGACGCGGCAAAGGCCCGCGAGGAACTGTTCAAGGAAAAGAAGCCGAAGAAAAAGGCCGGTGACGCATGACCGGCCTCGATCGCAACCAGACCCCGAAGACGCGGCCCGTCGATCACAAGCGTACGGCGCTGGTGGCGTCGCTCGACATCGGCACCAGCAAGATCGCCTGCATGATCGCGCGGCTGAAGCCCTCGCCGCCGAGCGAGGCGCTGCGCGGACGTACCCACGCGGTGGAATTGATCGGCTACAGCCAGATCCAATCGCGCGGCGTCAAGGCAGGCTCCGTGGTCGATCTCGCCGAATGCGAGCAGGCGGTGCGCCAGGCGGTGGCGCTGGCCGAGCGCATGGCCAAGGTCCGCGTTGAATCAATATTGCTGTCGGTTTCCGGCGGGCGGCTGCAAGGCCAGCTTGTCGAGGCCGCCGCCGATATCAGAGGCGGCTCGGTCACCGCTGAAGACGTCACCCGGGTGACCTCCACCGGCATGCGCCACGCCACCGGCGAGGGGCGCACGGTGCTGCACGCACTGCCGGTCGGCTACGCGCTGGACGGCGTCAAGGGGATCCGCGATCCGCGCGGCATGGTGGCCCGGCAGTTCGGCGTCGACATGCAGGTGGTGACGGCGGACGCCACCGTCGCCCGCAACCTGATGCTGGTAGTCGAGCGCTGCCACCTCAATGTCGAGGCCATGGCGGCGAGTCCTTATGTAGCAGGCCTGTCCGTGCTGACCGACGACGAGGCCGATCTCGGCGCGGCCGTGGTCGAAATGGGGGCCGGGTCGACTACAATCGCGACCTATTCGGGCGGCCGTTTCGTGCATGCGAGCGGATTTGCGCTCGGCGGTCAGCATGTGACGATGGACCTTGCCCGCGGCGTCGGCGCATGCATTGCTGATGCCGAGCGAATCAAGACGTTATATGGCACCGTGCTGACCGGCGGGTCCGACGCGCGCGAGTTGATGTCTGTACCGACTGCGGGCGAAGAACATGATGCGCCGCAGATCGTCTCGCGCGCCACGATTGCCAACATCGTCCGGCATCGTGCCGAGGAGATTTTTGAAATGGTCCGGGACCGACTCGCGGATTCCCCCTTTGCGGCAGAGCCGAGGGCGCGGGTTGTTTTGAGCGGCGGGGCGTCCCAGCTCACCGGCACCGTGGAGCTCGCCACCCGCATTCTCAACCGGCCGGTCCGGATCGGCCGTCCGCTCGGGTTCGGCCGGCTGCCCAACGAGGCCAAGAGCGCCTCGTTCGCGGTGCCGACCGGCCTCCTGGTCTATCCGCAATACGCTCATCTTGAACACGTCGAACCGCGGCATACGCGGCAACTCAAGACAGGGACGGACGGTTATTTTGGAAGGGTCGGACGATGGCTTCGCGAGGGCTTCTGATGACCGGTCTTGCAAACAAGCGATTTTCACCAGATCCCGCGGCCACCGGCCGGGGCGAACCAACGCGCGCGTCGTAATCGAGAGGCAATCATGGCACTCAATCTGACACCCCCTGACATCAGCGAGCTGAAACCGCGGATTACCGTCTTCGGTGTCGGTGGAGCAGGCGGCAATGCCGTCAATAACATGATCACTGCCGGGTTGCAGGGAGTCGACTTCGTCGTCGCCAACACCGACGCGCAGGCGCTGACCATGTCGAAGGCCCAACGCATCGTGCAGATGGGCACGGCGGTCACGCAGGGCCTCGGCGCAGGGTCGCAGCCTGATGTCGGCGCGGCGGCGGCGCAGGAGGTCATCGACGAGCTTCGCGACCATCTCTCGGGCGCCAACATGGTGTTCGTCACCGCCGGCATGGGCGGCGGCACCGGCACCGGCGCAGCCCCGGTGATCGCCAAGACCGCGCGCGACATGGGCATCCTCACCGTTGGCGTCGTGACCAAGCCGTTCCACTTTGAAGGCCAGCGCCGCATGCGCACCGCCGAATCCGGCATTGCCGAGCTGCACAAGGTGGTCGACACGCTCCTGATCATCCCGAACCAGAACCTGTTCCGGGTCGCCAACGAAAAGACCACCTTCGCCGACGCCTTCGCGATGGCCGATCAAGTGCTCTACTCGGGCGTCGCCTGCATCACCGATCTCATGGTCAAGGAAGGCCTGATCAACCTCGACTTCGCCGATGTCCGCGCGGTGATGCGCGAAATGGGCAAGGCGATGATGGGCACCGGCGAGGCGACCGGCGACAAGCGCGCGCTGACCGCAGCCGAAGCCGCGATCGCCAACCCGCTGATCGACGATAGCTCGATGAAGGGCGCCAAGGGTCTGCTGATTTCGATCACCGGCGGCAAGGACCTGACGCTGTTCGAAGTCGACGAAGCCGCCACGCGGATTCGTGAGGAAGTCGACCAGGACGCCAACATCATCGTCGGCGCCACTTTCGATGAATCGCTCGACGGCATCATCCGCGTCTCCGTCGTTGCGACCGGCATCGATCAGTCGCAGATCGCGCGCGGCAACCAGCCTGCGCCGGTTGCTGCCGCCGCACCTGCCACCGCACCCGCCGCCACGGCGTCGCCGGACTCGCGTCTGGCTGAATTGACGGCTCGCCTGCGCGCCGACAATGCGCGCCTGGCCGAGCGCGTCCAGAAGCTCGAGCCGGCGTCGGCGCCGCAGGTGGCCGCTGCGGCACCGACGCCCGCCGCTGCGCAGGCGCAGCGCGGAAATGTCGAGCGTGCGGCGCTCGCCGCGATCGCCGCCGCCGTCGAACCCCCGCAACAGGCGCCGATCCAGCCGGCGTCCTATGGCGACGTTACGGTTCGCCCGATCGCCCAGAAGCCGACCCTGTTCCCGGACAAGGAGGCCGCCCGCATCGAGCCCGAGCCGGCGATGCCTGAAACCTTCATCCCGCAAGCGGCCGAACGCCCGCCGGTCCGCACGCCGCGGATGCCGAAGTTCGAGGAACTTCCGATGCCGGCGCAGGCCGAGATCCGGCAGGCGCGTGGTGAGCCCGAAGAGGAGCATCCGCAGAAGACCCGGCTGTCGCTGCTGCAGCGGCTGGCCAATGTCGGCCTCGGCCGCCGCGACGAGGAGAACGAGCCGCCGATCGCCGCGCGGGCGTCCGGTCCGGCGATGGCGCCACTGCCGCCGCTGCCGGAACGCAAGCCGCAGCGCACGGTCGCCCAGCAAATGGCGAATCACGAGCCGGTATCGGAATATGCAAAGCGTTCGGCGCCGCAGGGTTTGGACGTTCATGGCCGCCCGGCACCTGTTGCCCCGGCGCCACAGGGCGACGACCATCTTGATATCCCGGCCTTCCTCCGGCGTCAGGCCAACTGAGGTTTTGTTACAATCGACCTGAGCCAAAGGGCCCCGGCTGGACCAGCCGGGGCCCTTTCCTTTGAGGCGGGGCCAGGTTCGGAAGGTCGGTCAACCAACTGATTTTAAATCATTAATTATCCACTCCGTGATCAGCTGTTACGGCTAAGAACGCCTCCCGCCATGCCGGAATTGGGTTAACCCTTGGCGCGAATGCGGCAGAGATAGGGTAACAATCCGTAAAGAAGCGTGAGTTGTGCGCGTTAGGGCAAAGACTATGGTCTGCCATGACTTGGGGATGCCTAGAACGCGAATCGGCGCACACGGCCGGTTCCGTCTTTAGGTTAAGTCGGGTAGTGGGCAGTTATCGATGAAATTCAGCCGCCAAACCACGCTTCGGTCGCAAGCCACCGTCACGGGTGTTGGCGTTCATTCCGGTTTACCTGTGAGCCTGACCATCGGACCGGCACCTGTGAATGCGGGTCTTGTTTTTGTCCGTACCGGCCTTGATGAGACCGACCGCGAAATTCCCGCCGTCGCCGCATCCGTCACCGCGACCGATTTCCAGACCGTTCTCGGCGACCGCGAAGGCCCGCTGGTTTCTACCTCCGAACACGTTCTCGCTGCCTTGCGCGGCATGGGTGTCGACAACGCCATCATCGAAGTCGATGGTCCCGAAGTTCCGATCATGGACGGCAGTGCGGCGGCCTTCGTCGCTGCGATTGATCAGGCCGGCATCATCACCCAGTCGGCTTCCCGCCGCTTCATTCAAATCCTCAAGCCGGTGCAGGTTGCGATTGGCGACAGCTTTGGCGAACTGCGTCCGCATGCGGGCGGGTTCCGCGTCGAAGTCGAAATCGACTTCGCCGCGCCTGCAATCGGCCGCCAGAATTATTCGCTCGATCTGAGCCCGGAAAGCTTCCGCCGCGAGGTTTCGCGCGCGCGCACCTTCGGCTTCATGAGTGACACCGCGCGGCTGTGGAGCGCGGGCTTCGCGCTCGGCGCGTCGTTCGAGAATTCGGTGGTGTTCGACGAGGACCGTCTGCTCAACCCGGAAGGGCTGCGCTACAGCGATGAATGCGTTCGCCACAAGGTGCTCGATGCCATCGGCGACCTCACGCTGGCCGGCTTGCCGCTGCTCGGCGCCTATCGCTCGATCCGCCCCGGCCACAAGCTGAACCACGCCGTGCTGACCGCGCTGTTGGCCGATCGCAGCGCCTGGCGGGTGGTCGAGGCTGAACCGGCACGCCGTCCCCGCGGTTATGTCGAGGCTGGCGCGGGCATGGTGGGCGGCTTGATCGCCCCGGCCTATGGTCCGGACGTCTCCTGACTTTGCCTTTGCAATATCCAGCTTTATCCTTCATTTCTGACCCGTTTTGCGCCGCATCGGCGCGTTTTCCGTAGTAACCACAATCGGTAACAACGGCCGTTCCGCCGCCTTAATCCGGGCGAATTGGCTGCGTATTCGGTTGGTCAAGGAGCATTTTTCGGCTACAGAAGCCCGCGGTTGCACCACACGCGCCACGGGCCCTGAAGAAATTGGGCACCAAACGCAAATTGGGCACCAAACGCATTGGGCATCGGGAATATGACGTCCATGACTGCGGTTCACGGACGGGCGGGCTCACTCATCAGTCGCATTACAGGGCGTCAGGTCACAGATTCCATGTCGGCACAGCGTATGACGCTTGAATCACGCAATTCACTCGGGGCGTCCGGTCTCGCTCGCGCGGGGCGATCGCTGCGGCTGGCGGCAGGCCTGATTGCGCTCGCCATCCCCTTGAGCGGTTGCGGCACGGGCGCGCTCTGGGACAAGTTCACCCAGAAGGACGACACCTTCAACGAAGAGCCCGCGGACAAGCTCTACAATGAGGGCTTGTACCTGATGAACCAGCGCAAGGATAACAAGGCGGCGGCGAAGAAATTCGAGGAAGTCGATCGCCAGCATCCTTATTCGGACTGGGCGCGCAAATCGCTCCTGATGTCGGCGTATTCCTTCTATAACCAGGGCGACTATGATAGCTGCATCGGCGCGGCGACCCGCTACGTCACGCTG
Source organism: Bradyrhizobium archetypum (assembly GCF_013114835.1). Taxonomy (GTDB): domain Bacteria; phylum Pseudomonadota; class Alphaproteobacteria; order Rhizobiales; family Xanthobacteraceae; genus Bradyrhizobium; species Bradyrhizobium archetypum. The sequence continues at coordinate 369,592 of NZ_JAAVLW010000004.1, forward strand.
CATCCCGGCAGTCCCGACGCAGCCTACGCGCAATATCTGATCGCGGCCTCGCATTACGACCAGATCCCGGACATCTCCCGCGACCAGGGCCGCACCGAAAAGGCGATCGCGGCGCTGGAAGAGGTGATTCGCAAATACCCGACCTCCGAATACGCCAACTCCGCCAAGGCCAAGCTCGAAGGCGCGCGCGACCAGCTCGCCGGCAAGGAAATGGATGTCGGCCGCTACTACATGGAGCGGCGCGACTACACCGCCGCCATCAACCGCTTCAAGACCGTGGTCACCCGCTACCAGACCACGCGGCACGTCGAGGAAGCGCTGGCGCGGCTCACGGAAGCCTATATGTCGATCGGAATCGTCGGCGAGGCGCAGACGGCGGCGGCTGTGCTTGGGCACAACTTTCCTGACAGCCGCTGGTACAAGGACGCCTATAATCTTGTAAAGTCGGGCGGTCTCGAGCCCAGCGAGAACAAGGGTTCCTACATTTCCAGGGCCTTCAAGAAGCTGGGTCTTGGATAACCCAGGCGGATTCGACATTCGCTTGGGCCATGCCGCGACTTCGTGAGGCGAATGCAGATCCGTAAAGCTCCACTACCAGCTCGGTATTTGCTAGTGGTCCTTTTGATTCTAACATTCGCAATGGTGGCTCCCAGGGCGGGGAGCAAATGTTAGAACCGGACCACTAGGAATTTACTTCGCATGCTGGCGCGTCTGTCGATCCGCGACATCGTCCTGATCGAACGGCTCGATATCGAATTCTCCCGCGGCCTCGCGGTGCTGACCGGCGAAACCGGCGCGGGCAAATCCATCCTGCTCGATGCCTTCGCGCTGGCGCTCGGCGGCCGTGGCGATGCCGGCCTCGTCCGCCACGGCGCGGAGCAGGGCCAGGTGACCGCCACGTTCGACGTTCCCAAGGGCCACCCCGCGACAAAAATCCTCTCCGAGAACGGCCTCGACGATAGCGGCGAAATGATCCTGCGTCGCGTGCAGCTTGCCGACGGCCGCACCCGCGCCTTCATCAACGACCAGTCGATCAGCGTGCAAACGCTCAAAGCCGTCGGCGCGACGCTGGTAGAAATCCACGGCCAGCATGACGAGCGCGCACTGGTCGATGCCTCGACGCACCGCCAATTGCTCGATGCGTTTGCCGGGTTGGAGAAGGAAGTCGCGGCGCTGGAAGCGCTGTGGGAGGCGCGGCGCACCGCCAATCAGGCGCTCGACGAGCACCGCGCCAGCATGGAACGCGCCGCGCGCGAGGCGGACTATTTGCGTCACGCCGCCGACGAGCTCAAGGCGCTGAAGCCGAAGGACGGCGAGGAGACAGCGCTTGCCGAACGCCGCACCACCATGATGCAGGGCGAGAAGATCGCCAGCGACCTGCGCGAGGCGCAGGAGGCGGTCGGCGGCAACAACTCGCCGGTGCCGGCGCTGGCGGCCGCGGTGCGCCGCCTCGAACGCCGCGCCGCCAATTCACCCGCGCTGGTTGAGCCGGCGGTGAAGGCGATCGACATCGCGATCAACGCGCTGGAAGAGGCCGACCAGCATCTCAGCGCCGCCCTGGTCGCGGCCGATTTCGATCCCGCCGAGCTGGAGCGCATCGAGGAGCGTCTGTTTGCGCTTCGCGCCGCCTCGCGCAAATATTCGACGCCGGTCGACGGGCTGGCGGCGCTCGCCGCCAAATTTGCTTCCGACGTGGCGCTGATCGATGCCGGTGCGGAACAGTTGAAGAAGCTGGAAGCCGCTTCTGCCGAGGCCGACCAGCGCTACGGCGCGGCGGCGGCGAAGCTGTCCGCGGCCCGGGCCAAGTCCGCCGAGAAGCTCAACAAGGCGGTCAATGCCGAGCTCGCGCCGCTGAAGCTCGAGCGCGCAAAGTTCATGACGCAGATCGTAAGCGACCCGAACGCGCCGGGGCCGCAGGGCATCGACCGCGTCGAGTTCTGGGTGCAGACCAATCCCGGCACCAAGCCGGGACCGCTGATGAAGGTCGCCTCCGGCGGCGAACTGTCGCGTTTCCTGCTGGCGTTGAAGGTCGTGCTGGCCGACCGCGGTTCGGCGCCGACGCTGGTGTTCGACGAAATCGATACCGGCGTCGGCGGCGCGGTGGCGGACGCGATCGGATCGCGGCTTTCGCGGTTGGCGGGCCAGGTCCAGGTGATGGCCGTAACCCACGCGCCGCAGGTCGCCGCGCGCGCCGACCAGCATTTGCTGATTTCCAAGGACGCCCTCGACAAGGGCAAGCGCGTCGCCACCCGCGTCAACGCACTTGCCGCCGACCACCGCCGCGAGGAAATCGCCCGCATGCTGGCCGGCGCGGAGATAACGGCGGAGGCCAGGGCGGCGGCGGAACGGCTGTTAAGAGCGGCTTCCTAGCGGTCATTCCGGGGCGCGCGTAGCGCGAACTATGGGGCGCCCTTGCGCCCTGAGAATCTCGAGCTTCCGGGTTCGGTCCTAACGGACCGCCCCGGAATGACGAAACTCAGGTGCAGATCGACTCATACAAGTCATTCCACTGCGGATTGTCCTTCTCGATCAACTGGACCTTCCAGCTTCGCCTCCACTTCTTCAGCTCTTTCTCGCGGGAAATCGCCGAGATCGGGTCGTCGTAGATTTCGGACCAAACCAGCCGTGTGATATTGTATTTCGATGTGAAACCGGGCTCGGCCTTCGTTCGGTGTTCGTAGATCCGGCGCACAATGTCATTGGTCACGCCGACGTAGATTGCTCCATCTCTGCGGCTTGCGATGATATAGACGTAGTAGCTCATGATTGTCGCAGATTGCCTATTAACAACCAGTCATTCCGGGGCGATGCGCAGCATCGAACCTGGAATCTCGAGATTCCGGGTTCGCGCTTCGCGCGCCCCGGAATGACGGGGACTTAGTTTCCAGCATGATAGCAAAATCCAAGACAAAAACCCCCACCGATGTTGCCAAGCTCACCAAGGCGCAGGCCAAGGTCGAGCATATGCGGCTGGCACTGGAGCTTGAAGGCCACGATAAGCGCTATTACCAGGAAGATGCCCCGAGCATCAGCGATGCCGAGTACGACGCGCTGCGGGCGCGCTACAACGCCATCGAGAAGCGGTTTCCCGAGTTCGTCACCTCGGAATCGCCATCGCAGAAAGTCGGCGCCGCGCCGTCGGGGCGCTTCAGGAAGGTCCGGCATGCGGTGCCGATGCTGTCGCTCGACAACGCCTTTGCCGAACAGGACGTGCTCGACTTCGTCGGCCGCATCACGCGATTTCTGAAGCTGCCGGATGACAAGATCAACTTTTCCGCCGAGCCGAAGATCGACGGACTCTCGATGTCACTGCGATACGAGGGCGGCGAACTCGTCACCGCCGCCACCCGTGGTGATGGCACGGAAGGCGAGGATGTCACCGCGAACATTCGCACGCTCGAGGACGTGCCGCAGAAGCTGAAGGGCCGCAACGTGCCTGATATCTGCGAAGTGCGCGGCGAGGTCTACATGACCAAGAAGGCCTTCCTCGCACTGAACGAGCGCCAGAAGGCCGCGGGCGATACGATTTTTGCAAACCCGCGCAATTCAGCGGCCGGTTCACTGCGCCAGAAGGATCCATCCATCACGGCATCGCGGCCACTCGGATTCTTCGCCTATTCCTGGGGCCAGATGAGTGCGATGCCGGAAGCTACGCAAACCGGCATGATCCACTGGTTCGAGCGCTGCGGCTTCAAGACCAATCCGCTGACCAAGCTCTGTCACTCCGTCGAGCACTTGATTGCGTTCCATCACAAGATCGAGGAGCAGCGCGGCGAGCTCGACTACGACATCGACGGCGTCGTCTACAAGATCGACCGGATCGACTGGCAGGAGCGGCTCGGCTTCGTGTCGCGCACGCCGCGCTGGGCGATCGCGCACAAATTCCCGGCCGAACGCGCCATGACCGTGCTGCGCGATATCGAGATCCAGGTCGGCCGTACCGGCTCGTTCACCCCCGTCGGCAAGCTCGAGCCGGTCGGCGTCGGCGGCGTGATCGTGCAGAACGTCACGCTGCACAACGAGGACTACATCAAGGGCATCGGTAACAAGGGCGAGCAGTTGCGCGAGGGCCGCGACATCAGGATCGGCGACACCGTCGTGATCCAGCGCGCCGGCGACGTGATTCCGCAGGTCGTCGACGTCATCATCGACAAGCGGCCGAAAGGCGCGAAGGAGTTTCACTTCCCGAAGAAGTGCCCGTGCCCTCTGCACACCGACGTCGTGCGCGAGGAGACGGCAACCGGCGAGGAGGGCTCGCGCGCCCGCTGCACCGGCGAGTTCGCCTGTCCGTTCCAGAAGATCGAGCATCTCAAGCTGTTCGTGTCGCGCCGCGCCTTCGATATTGATGGGCTCGGCGAGAAGCAGTTGCAGTATTTCTTCGACCGCGAATGGGTGAGGGAGCCCGCCGATATCTTTACGCTGCCCAAGCGCAACGCCAGGCTGAAGCTCGAAGACATCGAAGGCTATGGCGAAACCTCGGTGCGCAACCTGTTTGCCGCGATCGAGAACCGCCGCCGCATTGCGCTGGAGCGATTCATCTATGCGCTCGGCATGCGCCATGTCGGCGAGACCACCGCGCTGGCGCTGGCGCGCGGCTATGGTTCGTGGGACGCCTTCCACGACGCCTGCCTCAAGGTCGCCAAGGGCGACGAGGATGCGATCGCGGAGATGGATGCACTCGACCAGATCGGCGATACCGTAATCAAGAGCGTCGCGGCCTATTTCGGCGAAAGCCACAACCGCGGCATCGTCGAGCGGCTGGTCAAGGAGCTCAACGAGATCATCGATGCCGAAAAGCCCAAGAGCAATTCGGCCGTCGCCGGCAAGACCGTAGTGTTCACCGGCTCGCTGGAAAAGATGACGCGCGACGAAGCCAAGGCGACCGCCGAGCGGCTCGGCGCCAAGGCCGCTGGCTCGGTGTCGAAGAAGACGGACTACGTCGTCGCCGGGCCGGGCGCCGGATCAAAGCTCGCGGAAGCCAAGAAACACGGCGTACCGGTGCTGACGGAGGATGAGTGGCTGAAGCTGATCGGGGCGTAGCTGGATCGTCGTCACCGCATATGGGTGACCAGCGATCACTGGCGGACACGGCGAGATCCATCGCCATGATCCATTCCCGTTGTAGCAGGCGCGAACTCGCGAGGTGTTTGACCCGCAGTCTGCGCCGCAAGGTCCTGGGCCATTCGCAGATGCTTCAGCACGATTGGCAGCGTCTCAGATGCGAAACGCTGAAGCTGCGCATCTTGGCCCGAGTTGATCTCCCACTGTAGCAGCTGCGCAGTCTTCTGGTGGTCCTGCACCTGGGCCGCCAGATAGGCGACATCAAAAGCCGCACCATTTAGCCCCTCAAGTCGGGCCTGTACGGCTTTGTGCTCGGGATCCGGCTCGTTCGGCAGAGGGATATCGGCCGATTTGGCGAGCGCTGCAAGCTTGTCGTTGGCTTTGCCATGGTCCTGGACCATCAGCTGTCCGAATTCCTTCACCGCGCGATTTTGTGCTTTTCGATCGGCAAGCCTTCCGAGCACGACCTCGGCCATGCCACCGCTGCCAACCTGCTGCGCGAACAGCTGGTCTTGCGTATTGGTCTGGTGCGGCGCAGGCACTCCGGGTGCGGCTTGGCGGGTACCGGGATCGGCCCCCGCCGGGTTGCCGATCTGCGCGAAAGCTGACGATACGAGCAGTATCGTCAATGTCGATCCCAAAGCCAGAAGCCGCATTGCTGTCTCCGTAGCGCCACCATCAAACTTCCCTGTCGCCCACACGTGCCTCATAGGGTCAGCATGTAGGCAACTAACGCTTCCTTTTCCTGCTGTGTGAGTTTCAGACCGAGTACCAGATTGAAGAACTCGACGGTATCCGCCAGTGTCATAAGCCGACCATCGTGGAGGTAAGGCGGCGAGTCCTTGATGCCTCGCAACGTAAATGTCTTGATTGGACCATCCGGCAATATCACGAAATCATTGCTCGTATTACCGATCTGATAAAAGCGCTCCAGCTTCAGATCGTGCATGCTATTGTCCATGAACGAAGTCTGCGAAACGTGACACTCGGCGCAGCGCGCCTTCCCGAAGAATACTTGTTCGCCGGCGAGTTCTTGTTCCGTTGCCTTCGTGCGATCGAGGCGTCCAAACGGGTCGAGCTTGGGCGCGGGCGGAAAATCGATAATATTCTGCATCTGAGCCATCATCGCGACTTGGTTGGTGCGATCTGGCAGGTGCACGCCTTTTCGTGTCGCGCTGACATGGTCACCATTGAAATAAGCTGTCCGCTGCTCGAACTCGGTGAAGTCCTCGACGGATCTCAGCGAGCGCTTGGAGCCGTGGACTTGCTGGTTGAACACTCCACGAAGACTGGTGGTATCCAGCCGAAATCGGGCCGCCTGCGGACGAACGTCGGGGGTGAGATGAAAGGCTGCGTTCGTATGGAAGTTGGCATGGCAATCGAGACAGCTGATCCCGGTGCTCTGCTCTGCCACTTTTCGATCTTCGGTTTGGTTGAATTCTTCCTGGGGAAATGGCGTGAGTAGGAGGCGCAAGCCTTCCATTTGGACCGGAGTGATGATCCCGTTCATAAACTCGTAAAAATTCTTGATCGTCAGCAATTGGCCGCGCGAGACATCGCCGAGGTGCGGCTGGGTTGTGAGGAAGACCGGTGGCGGAAATTCGGGCGTCAGATGATCGGGAAGATCGAAGTTGACATCGAAGCGCCGCAGATCACGCGCCTCTTGTCTGCGGATTTCGTCTATGTGTCGATCGGGAATGACCTGGCCGCCGGTTGCCTGCTTTACGTGGGGAAGCGGCAAAAAGCCCTCCGGCATAAGTCCCCTTTGACGAATCTCGTCCGGGCTCATTTCCGCGAGGCTCTCCCAGGTAACCCCCGCCGGCAGCTTGACCCGGACGCCACCCTGTACTGCCTTGCGCGCGGCCGACATCATGACGCCTGCAATCGGACGGTCCGACATGTCGTAGCGGCGGTTGAGCAAGTCAGCTTGGCGCAGCATGACCCGCGGCTTCTGCGCCTCATCATCCGCTTTCACAGCAGAAAACGGACGCGTCGGAAGCGGTCGGTAGGTTGCGTCTGGTGGCAGAGGGTCCGAGGCGGCGATCAGAGTGAACAGTGTGGCTGGAATCAGGAACGCCGCCGCGAACAGCACATTTCGTTTGAGGGGCTTTGACATCAGCTTCTCGGGGTGTTCGGTCGCACCGAAAGGTGCACATCACTGCTCCCACAACACGGGTCGGCGCTTGACGTTCCTAACCAGTGCTGGCGAGATCTGTTCACGACGGCACACCCGATCATGCCCGGCCGACCTCGCTCACTGAATGATGTTTCCAGGCGCGCCTGCCCGCTGCGGCTCCAGACGGTGGGCTGGTTTCAGCGGGCCGCCGAAATCCGATCCCTCGTACGGCTCGACGCAGAAATTCCACTGACCCCGCGCCTGCGGAGCCGGTCGAGCTGTCTTGCGGCACCTGTCAGCTCGTAGCGCGGGCGCCGGGTGTTTGTTCTCGGGCCAAGTATTGCTGAGTCAGAACTGGAAGATTCTGCTCCAGCCAGCTTGCCATCGCCTCCTCTTCCCGCAAAATCTGTTCGCAGGTCTGGGCCGTCTCCTCATCGCCCACCTGCCTCGCGGTATCGACCAGGATACGGTAGGACGCAATTTCCATCGCTTCGAAAGCGGAGCACGCGATGGAACCCTTCATGACCTCGTCGCCCACAAACAGGCCGCTCATCGCCTGGCCGAGCCCGAGCATCTTGCCGCCGGCATCTTTGATTGTGGACGTGTCCTCCCCCCTCCGCTCGATGCACTTGCGAACGCGTTCAGCCTGCCGCTGCGTCTCGCCTATGTGCTGCTCGATCCGCGCCTTCAGCTCCGGATAATTCTCGATCCGCCGGGCCATGCCGCTCAACATGGTCTCGGCCTGTACCTCTGCTGCGTGTGCGTCGCGCAACCACTCCATCAGTCGTTCTTCGGCACTTGCCATATCGTCTCTCCTTCCGGATAGGGCCGATCATTCGATGCCCTGTATGCGTTGCAGGCTATGGTCTTCAGCCAGGCAACTGAGAAGTGCGCGACCGGCGCTGCCGGCCCGGCGCTCGCGCAACCAAGGCGGAGAACCGACGAATGTTCCTATTGATCGCCGTGACGTGGGACGCCTCAAAACACCGGGTTCCACCTATACGGTTCCGCCGAAGCCACAATCTTCGCATCCTGTCGACGTCCTCGCCCTTCCGGTGAGCTATCGATGCGGCCGTCAGTTGAATTCGAGGCGCTGACCTTTCTGCCAAGGCCGGAAGGGCGAAACCACACGTCCCTTGCGGTCAATGCGTCCCCATTGCCCGCCCTCGTACCAGCTATGCTCGCTGTGCTCACTTTCAGAGACAAGAGTGCAAGCCGTGCAGACAACGGCAACTCCGTCCTCGAATGGGTAGGCTCCGTCGTACGTCGCCGGAATCACGAGGTTGAGTTTGCGATCGATGTATCCAATCTTGCCTCCGACCCGCGAGCGCGCGAGACCATCGTTGAAATAGTCCGGGCCGTTGTCCATTGATTCAACAGGCACCGGGGCGAGGCCGCGTCGAACATAGAACCATTGGCTTTGCTTTGTGTCGGTCCGATGTATTAACAAGACGGAAGCCAGCCCATCAGAGTCATACCGAAGTCGAGCCAAATAGGATCGCTTCAGGCGCGGCCGCCCGTCGGGGCCCTTCGCCGCGCATTGCTTGAAAATGCGCTCCGGCTCCCAACAATCGAACTCCGCCGGTGTAACGGAGGTCTGATCAATCGCCATGACCGGCTTGGACGAAAGTACAAGCAGGCCGGCGAGCGCAGCGATCTTGAGAAATTCAGGCATGATGTACGCTCGGCAGGCCATATCCGGCCGTGAACGCGAGCATGCCAGTCCATTACGGCATAAGAAAGTGACCTGCAGCAGAGCGCTGCTGCTTGAAGTTCCTACAGCATCCCCGATTCTTCCTCCTCCGCCTTCTTCATCAGTTCCTCGCTGACCGTTCGCCGCGGCACGATGAAGAACATGGTCGACGCACAGGCGATCGACAGCGCGAAGATCGCCGCGGTCAGCGGCAGCGTGGTGGTGGAGTGGCCGCCGAGATAGGCGCCGAATTGCGAGACCAGCGCGCCGATGCCCTGCTGCAGGAAGCCCATCGCGCCCGAAGCGGTGCCGGCGGCCTCGGGGCGGACGCTGATGGCGCCGGCCGCGGCGTTGTTCATCACGAAGGCGTTGGCGACCATCACGATCATCTGGGTACCGAACAGCCAAAGCGGCGCCTGGTTGGTCCCGGTGATGCTGAAGATCAGGTTCAACAGGGCGCCGGCGAATTGCAGCGCCAGGCCGAACCAGATCAGCCGCTCCAGCGATTGGCGCGGCGCGAAGCGGACGCAGCACACATTGCCGATCAGGTATGCAAAGCCTGTCGTCGCGAACCATGCACCATATTCGGCCGTGGTGCGGCCCATCTGCGTCACCACGATGTAGGGGCCGCCGCCGGCGAACATGAAAATGATCTGCGACGCCAGCACCTGGCACAGCATGTAGCCGATGAAGGCGCGGTTCCTGATCAGGCTGCCGACGTCGTGGCGAAAGCTGCTGCTCGCGCTGCGTTTGCGGCGCGTCTCGGGCAGCGCAAGGGCGATCAGCACCGCGACGCTGAGCGAGGCCGCAGTGATGAAATAGAAGATCGCGCGCCAGCCGAATGCGGTCTCCAGGAGGCCGCCGACCAGGGCGCTGAGCATCTGCGCCATCATCATGACGGCGATCACGAGGCTGAGCATGGAGCTGATGCGGTCGCGGCTGTAGAGGTCGCGGATGATGGCGCGGCTCACCACCATGCCGGTCGCGCCGCCCAACGCCTGCAGGAAGCGCGCGGCGATCAACTGCGGCAGCGTTTGCGCCAGCGAGCATCCGACGCTCGCCGCCACCATCAGGGCAAGGCCTGCGAGCAGCACCGGGCGGCGGCCGAACTTGTCCGACAATGGCCCCATGATGAGCTGCGAACAGGCGATGCCGACCATGTAGAGCGACACCGTCATCTGCGCGACGGAGATGTCGCCGCCGAACGTCGTCGCCAGCACGGGAAGCGCCGGCACCAGCATGTAAAGCGAGATCGGCGCCACGCCGGTCATCGCAACCAGCATCAGCAGCATGATCTTCGAGATCGCGGCAGCATTCGCCGCCGCGTCGGGCGGCTTGCCCACGACGCCGTGCATTCAGTTCAGATCCTGTTTTGCTTGGATCGAACTTTTAACCAGATGGCCTAGCGCGAACAGGGGACGTTTTGGCATGCGGCCATGCTGAATTGGGGAGGCGGGCACGAGGCTGCACCGCCGGATTCTACTTTGCATGGGGTTGTTTTCGCGATTTGTGTCCGGAGCCCGCGCCGCGTCGCTTTAGTGGACGGCCACGACGTACCGGGTCCCCCGCTTTCGCGGGGGACGACGACAACGCATGAGGGCAACAATGATCAAACCGGCAGCAGCGCTGCCGTCGCCTCGTCCAGCCACAGTTTCGTGGCGCTGTCGTCGAGGTGCGGGCGCACCGCGCGGTTGACGCGCTCATGATAGTCGTTGAGCCACTTCAGCTCGGCTGCGCTCAGCATGCCCACGGCGATCAGGCGGCGGTCGATCGGCGCCAGGGTCAGCGTCTCGAACGCATTCACCGGCTTCTCGGCGCCGGCGATGTCGGTGCCGACGACCAGTTCGAGGTTCTCGATCCGGATGCCGTAGGCGTCGGCCTTGTAGTAGCCGGGCTCGTTGGACAGGATCATGCCGCGCTTCAGCGGCGTGGTGCCGAGTTTCGAAATCCGCGCCGGGCCTTCGTGCACAGAAAGGTAGCTGCCGACGCCGTGACCGGTGCCGTGCTCGAAATCGAGGCCGGCCTGCCAGAGGAATTGCCGCGCAAAGCTGTCGAGCTGTGCGCCGGTGGTGCCGTCAGGAAAGATCGCGCGCGCGATCGCGATGTGCCCGCGCAGCACGCGGGTGAAGCGGTCACGCATTTCGTCGGTGGGGTTGCCGATCGCGATCGTGCGGGTGACGTCGGTGGTGCCGTCTTCGTACTGCGCGCCGGAATCGATCAGCAGGAGATCGCCGGGCGAAATCCGCCGGTTACTCTTGCGGGTGACGCGGTAATGCACGATGGCGCCGTTCGGTCCGGTGCCGGCGATCGTGGGAAACGACACATCCTTCAGTGCGCAGGTCTGCCGTCGAAAGGTTTCCAGCGCCTCGACGGTGTCGATCTCGGTGAGCGCCCCGGAGGGTGCCTCGCGGTCGATCCAGGCTAGGAAGCGCGTCAGCGCCACCGCGTCGCGCTGGTGCGCGGTACGCGTGCCCTCGATCTCGGTGATGTTCTTCACTGCCTTCAAAAGGCTCACCGGATCGTTGCCGCGCACCGGTTTTCCGCCGGCGCCGGCGATCAGGCGGCTCAGCGCGTCCGCTGCGGTGGCGCTGTCGAGCGCGATCGCCGCGCCGCCGCGGGCGAGCTCGGTCAGATCTGACACCAGCGCCTCGGGCTCGCGGACATCGGCGGATTGTTCGAGATGGTCGCGCGTCAGGTTGGACAGTTTGCGGTGGTCGATGAAGATGAGGGGGCGGCCGTCCTTGGGCACCAGCGCGTAGGACAAAGGCAGCGGCGTGTGCGAGACGTCGGCGCCGCGGATGTTGAAGGTCCAGGCCACCGCGTGGCTGTCCGACAGCACCAGCGCATCGACGCCGAGCTTGTTGATCTCCAGCCGGATGCGCTTGAGTTTCTCGGCCTCTATCTCGCCGGAAAACTGCACCCCGTGGGTGACGACGCGGCCGAGCGGCGGGGCCGGGCGCTCGGTCCAGATTGAATCCAGCGGGTTGGATTCGACCGCAATCAGCTCCGCGCCTGCCTTGGTGCAGGCGGCGGCCAGACGCTCGGCTGCCGCCGAAGTATGCAGCCACGGATCAAAACCGAGGCGGTCGCCGGCCACGAGATGCTTGGTCAGCCAGTGCTCCGGCGGCGGATCGGCCAGCGGCTCGATATGCCAGGCCTTGCGGTCGACCTGCTTGGCGGCCTGCAGCGTATAGCGGCCATCGACGAAAACGGCGGCCTCGCGCCTCAGCACGATCGCCACGCCGGCCGAACCGGTGAAGCCGGTCAGCCACGCCAGCCGCTCTTCGGAGGCCGGGACATATTCGTTTTGCTGCTGATCGGCCCGCGGAATCACAAAGCCGGTCAGCTTCCGCCGGGCCAGTTCCTCGCGGAAGCGGGCCAGTCGCGCGGTCAGCGCCACGCCACCTTCGGGCTCTTCGAATGTCTGGAAATGGGCTTCGAACATCGCCTGGTCACTTTAGGGTTGGGCGGAGCGGTCCGCAATGCGGAGCTATCGGCCACAATTTGGCATAATCTGTGCTCCAATATGTCCATCCGCGCTAGTCGGACGGAGCAATTTGCGGCGTAGCCGTTCAGCTCAAAAAGTACCGGGAGAAGCTCTAGGGAGTGTTTCAACTCAACGACGAGGGGATTCACCATGCCTGCTTTCACGTTTGAGAAGATTTCGCCGCCGGCCAAGCGCGGCCCGGTCCCGCCGGTCGCCAACAAGAAGCAGCGCGGTGTCATCGTCCAGATCCTCGACCGGTTCGCGGAAGCGCGCGTCAAGCGGTCGCTGAAGCGAGAGAAGGGCGTCATCGCCCGCAACCGCCACAGACCAGCCGATTAGCATTTCAGTTCACTTTGCGCAGCAGGAGGCTGCTCCAGCCTTCGATGCGCAGATGCCGGACCGGCACCAGCCCGCGGGCGCGATAGGCGGCGATGACGGCGGGCGCCTGATGCGTCAACAGCCCCGAGAGAATGACCAGCGCCGACGGCGCCAGATGCCGCGCCATCGGCCGTGCCAACTGCCGCAATGGGTTGGCGAGAATATTCGCCAGCACCAGATCGAACGGCGCGGCTTGAGCGAATTGCGGCGCCGCGAATCCGGTGGCGCGGACCGCCCGGACCAGATGCCGCGATACGTTCAGCCTGGCATTGTCGCGGGCGACCTGCACCGAGGGCGGATCGATATCGCTCGCCAATATCCTTTCATGCAGCGCCTTGGCCGCCGCAATCGCCAGCACGCCGGTGCCGGTGCCGAGATCGAGCACGCGGCGCGGGCGCCAGGCCTTCAGGACGTGATCGAGCAGCAGCAGGCAGCCGCGCGTGGTGCCGTGATGGCCGGTGCCGAAGGCCAGCGCCGCCTCGATCTCGATGCCTAGCTTGTTGGCCGGGATCCGCTCGCGGTCATGCTGGCCGTGGACCACGAAGCGCCCGGCCGGCACGGGAACAAGGTCCTGGAGGCTGGCCTTGACCCAGTCCTTGGCCTCGATCGTATCGAAGGCGATGCCCGCGGCGATATCAGCGCCGGCGGCATTGGCCACCAGTTCACGCACCAGCGGTAGATCGGGGGCTTCCGCAAAATGCACCGTGACATCCCACCCGCCGTCGGGCCGTTCGAACGCGGCGACCGCGGCCTGGCCTTCAAAAAAAATCTCGGTCAGCACATCGACAACGCCTTTGGCTGTGTGCTCGTCGCCGATGGCAAAGCTGACGCGGTACGTGGGGGCGGTGGAAGTCATTGAGCGACCTGGAGAAAAGCAGGAGGACCTAGCTGCAGCAAAGCGGCGTTTCGTTCAAATTTGAGCAAATTTCATCTCGCAATATCCGGAAAAGTTGGGCTCCAGCCGTTAGCACAACCTTAGATTCGGATTCGTAGGTTCCCGGATAGGAGCCGCAGGGGAACCCTGGGTTCCAGAATCCACAAACCCAGGTCGGAACCAGCCATGTCTATCATTAAGTCATTCTTCAAGGACGAATCCGGAGCCACGGCCATCGAGTATGGCCTGATCGCTGCGGGCATCGCGATCGCAATCATCACCGCCGTGAACGGTGTCGGTAGCCAGCTCAGCACCAACTTTAACACCATCAGCAGCTCGCTGAAGTAATTGCCCGCTTCGGGGGCATTTCGGGACCGGGCGCGCCAAACGCTCGGTCCCTGTCGTTTTGGGCCAGAGCTGATGCGGTGAAATATCCACCGGCCATCCCCAGCCCGGGAGAGCATTGCTGATCCGGTTATGCGCCGGGAGATACCGGCTTTTTCCACAATCGCTGCACCGTGTTTTCGACAATTAATCCACAGCCTTTTCCCGCCATTATCCACCGGTTTTGCACATGACCTGCATCCGATCCGCATTCGCGTGTCGAAGCTGGGCGATGGGAACTTGGTCAAAGTCCCGTTCAAGCCATCTCGCTTTCCGCTCGAAGCCAGCGCCCTTTGATTTGAGAGCTTGATCGACGGGCGTGCCTTATCGGCCTTGTCCGAACAGCGCGCGATGATCGCCCAGGATCACGCGCGCCGCGTTGTGGCCGGGAGCGCCGGTGACGCCGCCGCCGGGATGTGCGCCCGAGCCGCAGTGATAGAGGCCTTTCAGCGGCCCGCGGTAGTCGGCATGGCCCAGCATCGGCCGCGCTGAAAACAATTGGTTGAGCGTTAGCGCCCCGTGAAAAATGTCGCCGCCGAGCAGGCCGAACTGCCGCTCGAGATCGAGCGGCGACAGCACCTGGCGGCCGATCACGCTCGCTGCGAAGCCGGGTGCGAATTTATCCACCGTCGCGACCATGAGATCGGCGACCTCCTCGCGATGGTCGTCCCACGACTTTCCTTCTGGCAATTCCGGCGCAACGTGCTGGCAGAACAGGCTCGCGACATGCTGCCCCTCGGGAGCAAGGGAATCGTCGAGCGTGGAGGGGATCAGCACTTCCACCACCGGCTCGCGGCTCCAGCCATGGCTGCGCGCATCCTGCCAGGCGCGGTCCATGTAGGTGAGGCTTGGCGCAAGGATGATGCCGGCGGTGAGATGATCGCCGGCGCCGGGCAGTGCGGTGAAGGAAGGCAGCGCGCTGAGCGCGACATTCATGCGAAAAGTGCCGGAGCCGTTGCGCCAGCGCCCGATGCGCGCGAGGAATTCCGGCGCCAGCGCGCCCGACGGCACCAGCCGCGTATAGAGCAGTTTCGGATTGACGCCCGAGACGACGTATTTCGCGCGGATGGTCTCGCCATTGTCGAGGATGACGCCCGTAGCGCGATCGCCCTCGACGGTCACCTCGCGCACGCCGGCTTCCGTTTCGATCTCGGCGCCATGCCCGCGCGCCGCACGCGCCATGGCTTGCGTGATCGCGCCCATGCCGCCGATCGCGTGGCCCCACACGCCCTTCTTGCCGTTCACCTCGCCGAAGGCATGGTGCAGCATCACATAGGCGGAGCCGGCAGCGTAGGGGCTGGCGTAATTGCCGACGATGGCATCGAAGCCGAACAGCGCCTTCACCAGATCACTCTCGAAGCGCTCGTCCAGCATCTCGCCGGCCGAGCGCGTGAACAGGTCGAGCAGGCTGCGTTGCTGCTCCAGTGAGAGCTTGCGCAGGATGCTCGCACTGCCCAGCGCATTGAAGGCTTCACGGATCGCGCCGATGCCAAATCCCTCGACGATGTTCGGCGGCGCGCGCAGCACGAATTGCCGCAGCACGTCGGCGATGGCTTCCAATTCGCGCGAGAACGTATCGATCGCGCCGGCATCGCGCCGGCTTAGTTTCTCGACCGACGGCCGGGTGCGGCCCTCGCCGGTCAGCAGATAGCTGCCGTCGGGGGCGGGCAGGAAGTTCTGCGCGCGGCGCTCGACGATGCGCAGGCCGTGTTCGGCAAGCCTCAGGTCGGCGATGATCTGCGGGTTGAGCAGGCTGACGGTATAGGCGGCCACTGAGTTGCGGAAACCGGGATGAAATTCCTCGGTCACCGCGGCGCCGCCGACCGCCTTGCGGCGCTCGACTAACTTGACCCGCAAGCCGGCCATCGCGAGATAGGCCGCGCAGGTGAGCCCGTTATGCCCCGCACCGATGATAACGATTTCGGTTTCGTTCATGTCCGCTTCAAGAAGGTTTGATTAGAGGGGATTCGTCATTCCGGGATGGTCAGAAGGACCAGACCCGGAATCTCGAGATTCTCGGGTATGCATTTGCATACCCTGGTTCGATGCTTCGCATCGCCCCAGAATGACCTTCCTTATCCCGCATTGCCCGTCATGTCGCCATATGTTCCAATTCGCCTTTCCGGCATAAATCTGCCGGAATCCCGCCGGCCCCTCGACGGGTCCAAGCCGGAGCTTTCATGACTTCTGAGCCGTCTGCCTCGCGAAACCGGCTGGTGCTGGTCGTCTACACCGCCGCGATTTTCGTCAGCGCGCTGCTACTGTTCTCGGTGCAACCATTGTTCACAAAAATGGTGCTGCCGCGGCTTGGCGGCTCGCCGGCCGTCTGGTCGGTGGCGATGGTGTTCTTCCAGTCGCTATTGCTCGGCGGCTACGCCTATGCGCATTTTCTGATGCAGGCCCGCAACCGCACGATTCCCGTGGCGGTTCACCTCGTGCTGCTAGCGGCTGCGATGCTGACGCTGCCGCTGTCGATTGCGAGCGGGTGGGGCGATCCGCCGACATCGGGCTATGCGCTCTGGCTGCTCGGCCTGTTCGCGGTGTCGATCGGCTTGCCGTTCTTCGCGCTCGCCGCCAACAATCCGCTGCTGCAGGCCTGGTTCGTCCGTACCGGCCACCCGAACGGGCCCGATCCATACTTCCTCTACGCTTCCTCGAATGTCGGCAGCTTCCTGGCGCTGTTGTCCTATCCGGTTTTGCTGGAGCCGATGTTCACGCTGCGCATGCAGAACCTGATCTGGACCGGCGTCTATGGCCTGCTGGTCGTGCTGATCGCGACCTGCGGCGTGTTGCTGTTGCGCTCGCCGGCGAAGGCGGCGCAGTTGAACATGTCGGCCGCCGACAGCGACGCGCCGGCGCCGTCCTGGCTGCTGCGCGCCCGCTGGATATTCCTCGCCGCCGTGCCGTCGGGGCTGTTGATCGCGGTGACCGCGCATATTTCCACCGACGTCGCCGCGGCGCCCTTGCTCTGGGTGCTGCCGCTGTCGCTCTATCTCTTGACCTGGGTGCTGGTGTTCCAGTCGCGCCCGCTGTTGCCGCATAAATGGATGCTGCTGGTGCAACCGCTGGCGATCGCCGGCGTCGTGGTGCTGCTCGCGGTCGGTGGCGAGCAGAATCTGCTGCTGACGCTCGGCGGCCATCAGCTCTGCTTTTTCGTGATCGCGATGGCCTGCCACGGCGAACTGGCGCGGACGCGTCCGGCAGCGAAATATCTCACCGGCTTCTATGTCGCGCTGTCATTCGGCGGCATGGTCGGCGGATTGTTCGCCGGCCTGATCGCGCCGTTCACCTTCTCATGGGTCGCCGAATATCCGATCCTGCTGGCGCTCGCGGCGTTGTGCCGCCCGGCCGGCGGCGAACGACTGCCGCGCTGGAGCCAATGGTACTGGCCATTCCTCGCCGCGCTGGCGCTGGCGTTGATCGCGCCGGCCTGGTCGACGGGCAAGACGTTCAACTGGCTCGACACCAACAGGGTCTGGGTGATCGGCGGGGTTGGCGGGCTCTCCGCGCTTTTGGCGCTGGCGCTCAACGCCAGCCGCTGGAAGATCTTTGCAACCGTGGTGGTGGCACTGGTGCTGCTGCGCGCCTACCCGTCCGACGATGGACGGGTGGAGACCGTGCGCAGCTTTTTCGGCGTCCACAAGATCCTGGTGACGTCAAACGGCCAGTATCACGTGCTGATGCACGGCACCACGATCCACGGCGCCGAGAAGTTCAAGAACGACGACGGCACGCCGGTCACCGGCCAGCCGGAGCCGATCACCTACTACCACAAGGACGGCGGCATCGGTCAGGCCATCACTGCGATCCGCGAGCGCAAGGGCGCGCCGCTGCGGGTCGCCGTCATCGGCCTTGGCTCCGGCACGCTGGCCTGCGCCGCGGAGCCCGGCGAGGAATGGAAGTTCTTCGAGATCGATCAGACCATGGTCGATACGGCGCGCGATCCGAAATATTTCACCTACATCCAGGTCTGCGAGCCGAACCTGGAGCCGGTGATCGGCGATGCGCGGCTGACCTTCGCGCGCGAGCCCGACGGCGTCTACGATCTGATCATCGTCGATGCCTATTCGTCGGATGCGATTCCGATTCATCTGGCGACCGAAGAGGCGATGGAGATCTACAAGTCCAAGCTGGCGCCGCAGGGCGCGGTCGTGATGCACGTCTCCAACCGGCACCTGGAACTGTCGAGTGTCGTTGTCGGCATCGCCGACGCCAATGATCTGAAGAGCTGGGTCTATAGCGAGGATTCCGGCCGCGACAATGAATACATCTTCTCGACCTCGGTCGTGGTTTCGGCGCGCGAAGAGACCGATGTCGGCAAGCTGGCGTCGTCGGACCAGTGGGCCCTGACGGAAGCCGCAGACAACCAGCGGGTCTGGACCGACGATTACTCCAACGTGCTGGGCGCCGTCTGGCGGCGGCTTAGAAAAGGCGAGGAATAGGCGAGTTGCAGCCGGGCGAAGCGCGCCTATGATGGAGTGTGCTGCAATGACCGGAGATCCGTCATGGCCAATTTCACTCCCGTATCGGCCGCGATCGGTGGCGTGCTGATCGGGCTTTCCGCCGTTCTCCTGATGTCGCAGCTGACCGCGCAACGCGAGCGCCTGCTGGCGAGCGCGACGGACGGCTGAAATCTCGGCCGCAGATCCTTCTGCGACCGCACCAATTTCATCTGGCTAGTTCTGACCGAACATCCCACGCGGCTGATAGTACTGTTGCCGCGGCTGATAGTAGTAGCCCTGCGGCGCCGGCGCATAGCCGCGGTTGTCGTAATATTGCTGCTGCTGATAGGCCTGCGTGTCGTAGACGCGGCGGCTCGGCGGGGCCGGATAGCGCGTTTCGGTCGAAGAACCATCGGCGGGATAGATATAGCCGTCATCGGCCCGCGCTTGCGGCGCCATGCGCTGTTGTTGCGGCGTGATCACGACCGGGTCGCCGGCCGCCGAGTCGTATTGCTGTTCATACTGGGGCAGCGGGGCGCGGCGCGCGACGGCCGTATTGCCGCGACGCGGATTGCGCGCCAGCGCCACTTGGGACGAGCCGGTCAATGTCACCGTGGTGTTGAGAACGCCTTCCTGCTTCACCAGATCCCAGAGCTTCGCGGCATTCTCGCGCGACAGTCGCACGCAGCCATGCGAAGCCGGGCTGCCGAGACGGTTGACGGAATCGGTGCCGTGAATGGCGTGACCGATCTTCGTGAAGAAGATCGAGTGCGGCATCGGTGCGTCGTCGAATTCCTTGGAGTAGTGATCCTCTTCCATGCGGAAAGCGCGGAAGCTGCCGTTTGGCGTCTCATAAGAGGGGATGCCCGACGAGACCGGCCACCGATAGCGCTCGACGCCGTCGACGGCGACGGTCATCTGCTGGTTATCCTTGTCGACGGTGATGGCAACTTTGGCTTGGACGGCGCCCGATGCAGACAGCGTCAGGGCGGTGACAGCAATGAGGAAGGAACGCATTTTACATTTGGCCTCCGGGCCCTGTACTAAAAAGCCGGCTCTCCGTCCCCGGCATCGAATATGCCCGGAAACCGGTACTGGTTCCAGTGGCCTGCGTCCGCAATCGTTAACGCCTCCGGCGGCGCAAACAAGGCGGCAGGACGGCGCAATCGGCGGCAAAGTGCTGACATTTTCGCGAGCGGCAACGGCGGTCGTCATTGCGGGGCGGCTCGTAGAGCCGAACCCGGAATCTCGAGATTCCGGGTTCGTGCTTCGCACGCCCCGGAATGACGCTGGCCGTCAATTCTTCAGCCGGTAGCCGGTCCGGAAGATCCACCACACCAGCACCATGCAGATGGCCAGGAAGCCGAGCGTCATGCCGAGGCTCAAGCCCACGCCGACGTCGGCGATCTCGTAAAAGCTCCAACGGAAGCCCGAGATCAGGTATACGACCGGATTGAGCAGCGTGACGGTGCGCCAGCCCGACGGCAGCATGTTGACCGAGTAGAAGCTGCCGCCGAGAAAGGTCAGCGGCGTCACCACCAGCATCGGGATCATCTGCAGCTTCTCGAAGCCGTCAGCCCAGATGCCGATGATAAAGCCGAACAGGCTGAACGTCACCGCCGTGAGCACCAGGAAGGTCAGCATCCACCAGGGATGGTGGATGTGCAGCGGCACGAACAGCGCCGCGGTCGCCATGATGATCACGCCAAGAATGATGGACTTGGTCGCGGCCGCGCCGACATAGCCGATCACGATCTCGATATAGGAAACCGGCGCCGACAATATTTCGTAGATGGTACCGACGAATTTCGGGAAGTAGATGCCGAACGAGGCGTTGGCGATGCTCTGCGTCAGCACCGACAGCATGACGAGACCCGGCACGATGAAGGTGCCGTAGCTGACGCCTTCGACTTCGGTGATGCGCGAGCCGATTGCGGCGCCGAACACCACGAAATAAAGCGAGGTGGAAACCACCGGCGAGACGATGCTCTGCAGCAGCGTGCGCCAGGTGCGGGCCATTTCGAAAAGATAGATGGCGCGGATCGCACGATAATTCATGGCGCCCTCACCAGGCTGACGAAGATGTCTTCGAGGGAAGATTGCGTGGTGTCGAGATCCGAGATATGGATGCCGGCGTTGCGGAGGTCGCTGAGCAGGCTGGTGATCCCGGTGCGCTCGCCCTTGGTGTCGTAGTCGTAGATCACGGCTCGGCCGCCGTCCGTTAGTTCGAGGTTGTAGGCGGCAAGCGAGGCGGGGAGCGCATCGACCTTGCCCTGCAGATAGAGCTTTAGATGCTTCTTGCCGAGCTTCTGCATCAGCCCGGCCTTGTCCTCGACCAGGATGATCTCGCCCTTATTAATGACGCCGATGCGGTCTGCCATCTCCTCGGCTTCCTGGATGTAATGCGTGGTCAGGATGATGGTGACGCCGGCGGCCTGCAAGCCGCGCACCACGTCCCACATGCCCTTGCGCAGCTCGACGTCGACGCCTGCGGTCGGCTCGTCCAGAAACAGGATCTGCGGCTCGTGCGACAGCGCCTTCGCGATCATCACGCGGCGCTTCATGCCGCCGGAGAGCGTGATGATCTTGGAATCCTTCTTGTCCCACAGCGACAGATCCTTCAGCACCTTTTCGATGTGGGCAGGGTTCTTCGGTTTGCCGAACAGGCCGCGGCTGAAGCTGACGGTCGCCCACACGGTTTCAAACGAGTCGGTGTGCAGTTCCTGCGGCACCAGGCCGATCAGCGAGCGCGCAGCGCGATAATCCTTGTTGATGTCATGCCCGCCCACCGTCACGCTGCCTTCGCTCAAATTGGCGATGCCGCAGATGATGCTGATCAGCGTGGTCTTGCCCGCGCCGTTCGGCCCGAGCAGCGCGAAGATCTCGCCACGCTTGATGTCCAGATTGATGCCCTTCAGCGCCTTGAAGCCGGAGCCGTAGGTCTTTGAGAGATTGGAGACCGATATGATGGGAGGTTGCGCGAGCATGGCAGTTTGAAACGGAATGTGGCCAGCATCGAAGCGGCGCTTCGGCCGGGTCGAGGCGGGGAGGGGGTGGGAACCGGGAGATAGGAACGCGATGCTGCTTGTGCAATCTCGCGTGGAAAAATTTGCTGCTTTTCGGCGTACTGGCGACCTGCAGCGGCAAATCAGTAAAGTTGCCCTTAGCTGCCCCAGGGCGTCCTACACTCGCTCCACAAAACTATCCACCACCTTTTTCTCGCCGGCCTTTTCGAACGCGATCGTCAGCTTGTTGCCGTCGATCTTCACGACGTGGCCGTAGCCGAACTTCTGATGAAACACGCGGTCGTCGAGCGAGAATTCCGAAACGGTGCCGGTGGATTTGGCAACCAACTCGCCTTCGATCACCAGCGGGCCGCGCTTGTTGCGCGAGAAGCCGCCTGAAAACGAGGACTGGCTTTCCTCGAAACCGCCGCGGGCCTGCCCGCCGCGGCCTGCCTGACCGCGATTGCGGTTGGCCTGGGCGCGCTGCCAGCCTGGCGTCGCATAGCTGGAGCCGAAGGATTCGACATTGTCGAAGCGCGAGGGGCCGTAGCCGCCGGCGCCGCCCCAGCCGGAGCCGCCTTTCGATTCGGTGATCTCGACATTGGCCGCCGGCAATTCGTCGAGGAAGCGCGACGGGATCGTGGTCGACCAGGTGCCGTGAATGCGCCGGTTGGTAGCGAAATAGAGTTTTGCGCGGCGGCGGGCGCGGGTCAGCCCGACATGGGCGAGGCGGCGCTCCTCTTCGAGACCGGCGCGGCCCTGTTCGTCGAGCGTGCGCTGGCTCGGAAACAGGCCCTCTTCCCAGCCGGGCAGGAAGACGTTGTCGAATTCAAGCCCCTTGGCCGAATGCAGCGTCATCAGCGACACCGCCTCGTCGCCGGCGTCGCCGTCGCGGTCCATCACCAGCGAGATGTGTTCGAGGAAGCCTTGCAGGTTCTCGAACTCCTCCATCGAGCGTACCAGTTCCTTCAGGTTGTCCAGCCGGCCCGCGGCGTCCGCCGAGCGGTCCTTCTGCCACATCTCGGTATAGCCGCTCTCGTCGAGCACGATTTCGGCGAGCTCGGTGTGCGCCGTCACCTCGCGCTGGGCGCGCCAGCGGTCGAATTGCAGGATGAGGTCGCGCAAGGCGCCGCGTGCCTTCGGCTTCAATTCATCGGTTTCGACCACCGCACGCGCCGCCTCGAACAACGGCATGCGGCGCTTGCGGGCATGGTCGTGCAGCAACTGCACGGTGGCGTCGCCGAGCCCGCGCTTCGGGACGTTGACGATCCGCTCGAAAGCGAGATCGTCGGCGGGCGAATTGATCACGCGCAAATAGGCCAGCGCGTCTCGGATTTCGGCGCGCTCATAGAACCGCGGACCGCCGATCACGCGATAGGGCAGGCCGAGCGTGACGAAGCGATCTTCGAACTCGCGCATCTGGAACGACGCCCGCACCAGGATCGCGATCTCGTTGAGGTTCTCGCCGGCCCGTTGCAGCTCCTCGATCTCTTCGCCGATGGCGCGGGCTTCCTCTTCCGAATCCCAGGAACCTGTGACCGTGACCTTCTCGCCGTCGACGTCTTCGGTGCGGAGCGTCTTGCCGAGCCGGCCCTCATTATGCGCGATGAGGTGCGAGGCGGCGGCGAGGATGTGGCCGGTGGAGCGGTAATTGCGCTCCAGGCGGATCACCTTGGCGCCCGGAAAATCATGCTCGAAGCGCAGGATGTTGTCGACCTCCGCGCCGCGCCAGCCATAGATCGACTGGTCGTCGTCGCCGACGCAGCAGATGTTTTTGGGTGGAGCGCTAGGCGCAGCGGCCGCTGCCGTCGTCATTCCGGGATGCGCTGAAAGCGCAGATCCGGAATCTCGAAGTGAATCCTCATTATCTCGAGATTCTTCGATGTGCAATTGCACATCGGAGTTCACGCCTTCGGCGTGCCCCGGAATGACGGCGGGTTCGATATCCCCCGGAATGATCGCCGACAGCGGCGCGCCCGGCCGCGACGGCGCCTGCGACAGCAGCCGCAGCCACAGATACTGCGCAACGTTGGTGTCCTGATATTCGTCGACCAGAATGAACTTGAAGCGGTTCTGGTATTGCCTGAGCACGTCAGGGTTTTCGCGGAACAGCCGGATGTTCTCCAGCAAGAGATCGCCGAAGTCGGCGGCGTTGAGAATCTTCAGCCGCTCCTGATAGCTGGCGTAGAGCTTGCCGCCCTTGCCATTGCCGAACATCGCGGCTTCGCCTGACGGCACCTGGCCGGGCGCCAGCCCACGGTTCTTCCAGCCGTCGATCAGGCCGGCCAGCATGCGCGCCGGCCAGCGCTTGTCGTCGATGTTCTCGGCCTGCAGCAATTGCTTCAAGAGCCGCACCTGATCGTCGACGTCGAGCACCGTGAAATTGGATTTGAGCTGCACCAGTTCGGCGTGGATGCGCAGGATGCGTCCGCCGATCGAGTGGAAGGTGCCGAGCCACGGCATGCCTTCGACGGCCTGCCCGAGCATCTGGCCGAGCCGCAGCTTCATCTCGCGCGCGGCCTTGTTGGTGAACGTCACCGACAGGATTTCATGCGGCCGGGCGCGGCCCTGGCTCAGGATGTGGGCGATGCGTGTGGTCAGCACGCGGGTCTTGCCGGTGCCGGCGCCCGCCAGCACCAGAACGGGCCCATCCAGCGTCTCGACCGCCTCGCGCTGCTCGGGATTGAGCCCGTTGAGATATTGCGGGCCGGCAGCCGCCCGCGCACGCGCGGCGATGCCGCCGGCCGCAGGCTGGTGCTCGGGAACGCTGTGAGGGGACAGTTTGCTCGGCTCGGTCATCGTCGAATCGTCTTGTCCCCACGATGGCACCGTGAGGCCGTAAAGGGGAGCCTTCATAGCAGGGATTGAGGGGCATATAGGGCCTGTTCGGCCATTTTGACAGGTTTATCCCGGCGCCTTTGCCGGCCTGATTTCGTGCGTGGATGGTGATTTTGTTCCGCTGAAACCGTCAAATTTCGCGATTCCGCCGTCCGGAACCAACATTACCGGCCTGGATTGGTCCTGCAGTCGATGCGCGACGCGACAGCCGCCGCCATCGAAAGAGCAACAGACAATCGAGGTCGTGTCATGCTGAGCTGGGTGCTTACGTTCCTGATTATCGCGTTGATCGCGGGTGTTCTGGGCTTCGGCGGTATCGCCGGTGCCTCCGTCGAAATCGCGAAGGCGATCTTCTTTATCGCCGTGATCCTGTTTCTGGTCTCGGCCGTCGTGGGATTGGTGCGCGGACGTAGTAACGTCTAGCCGGGGGCGGCTAGCGCACAAGGCATAAGGAGTGGCGGCGACGGCCTGTCATGGGCTGTCGCCGCCAAAGTTCGTTGGATTTTCGTCAGCGTTTGTTGATGACAATTTCCAGATATTCGCTCGGCAGCACCATGGTGCCGTCCTCGGCGCGGTTCATCGAGGCGATCAGCTTCAGGAGATCGTCGGCGAGCCGGCGCTGGTTGGTTTCGTCAAGCGCGGCAAAGGCTTTCAGCATGGGGCCGTAGTAGTTCCTGAACACGTCGAGAAAGTGCAACGGCGAGCGGTAGCGGAACATGAAGTGTCGCCGCTCGGCCTTGATCGAGGCTGCCGACGTTCCGAACATCTCCGTGATACGCGCCTGCGTTCCCCACAGCGCGGGCGATTTCGCGCCTGCGGGCGGCGGCAGATACTTGCCGAGCGTCTTGAACAACTGCCCGATAAAGCCTTCCGGTGTCCAGTTGGCCAGCCCGATCTTGCCGCCGCTCTTGCACACCCGCAAAAGTTCGGAAGCCGCACGATCCTGATCCGGCGTGAACATCACGCCGAAGGTCGAGAGCACAGCATCAAAAGTGGCGTCGCCGAAATCGAGCGCCTCTGCGTCCGCTTCCTTGAACTGGACCGACAGGCCCTCCGCTGTAGCGCGCGCCCGACCGCGGTCGAGCAGGCTCGGCACATAGTCGGTCGAGATCACCTCGCACCAGCGGCGTGCGGCGGCCAGCGTGGCATTGCCGTTGCCGGCGGCGACATCGAGCACCTTCTGGCCGGCCCGGAGGTCGAGCGCCTCGCACAGTTCTTCGCCGACGATCTGGAGCGTGGTGCCGACGACAGCATAGTCGCCGGACGACCAGGCGCCGTGCTGCTTGGTTTTCAGGGCGGAAAGGTCGATCTGGCCGGGTTGCAGGGTTTGAGCGGCGGCGGATGTGGCCATGTTCTACTCCTTTGAGCGGGTGAATTTGCCGATTTCAGCGTGCTGCGGGCTTAGTCGCTAGGCCCGCCGGATGCCTATCCAGTTCGCGACACGCCTATCCGGAACGTGAACCTTTCCGCTGTTCCCAGGACACATCACCAGGGGCCTTCGGAGTTGCGGATGATTGCTGGCCAGAACGTTTCATCGGCGTCGTCGGCGCTGCCCCGCGGTGTCAGGCGTGCGTTGGATGCGATGCGTGCCAATGTCGGCCACAATTGGCGCCTGACTGAGCTCGCTGCTATTGCCGGCGTTTCCGCCCGCACCCTGCAACGCCAGTTTCTTAGTTTTGTCGGCAAGACCCCGCGCACGATGCTTCGCGAGATCGGGCTCGAATGCGCCCGCCGCGAACTGTTGCAGGGCTGCCCGGCCATCAAGATCATGGACGTGGCGCTGCGCTGCGGCTTTCCGCATTTCGGACGGTTCTCGGCCGCGTACCGCCGCCGCTATGGCGAAACCCCGTCGCAGACGTTGAAGCGGCAGGCGGCCCTTACAGACGCGCTCGGCGCGATGCCTTCGCTGTTTGTGCCGGCGCGAGAGCGGCTGACGATTGCGTTCGGGCCGATCGAGGCCGCAACGGAAAATCTGGCGCTTGCGGCTGATATTGCCGACGATCTCGTTACCGTACTCACCCGCGCCGGAATCGCGGTCGCCACCCGGTCGATGGCGGCGCGATACCATCTGGGCGGGGCGATCCGGGGAGCGGGTGCGCAAACGCACCTGACCATTCGGCTGATCGACACCGAAACGGGCGGCCAGCTCTGGGCCTATCGCGCTGACGGCGTGCGGCGCGATGATGCTGCAACGGCGGAACATCTGGCGGCCAGGATCGCGGCGGCGCTGCAGCCCTGCCTGCGACTGGCGGAGATCGACCGCGCGCTGCGAATGCCGGCGAGCTGTCTCGGCGCGCAGGATCTGGCGCTCCGGGCGATGCCGGGCGTTCTCTCGCTCGATGCATGCGGCAATGCGCGTGCGCTGGAATTGCTGGAGCGCGCGCTGGATCATGACCCGGACCATCCGCTCGCCACCGCGTTGGCCGCCTGGGCGCATATCCAGCGCGTGGTCTATCATTTCACCCACACGCCGCAGGAAGAGCGCGCCCGCAGCCTCGAACTCGCCCACAAGGCAAGGGCGCTGCGCGGCGACGCCACCGTGC
Organism: Bradyrhizobium archetypum; assembly: GCF_013114835.1. Classification (GTDB taxonomy): domain Bacteria; phylum Pseudomonadota; class Alphaproteobacteria; order Rhizobiales; family Xanthobacteraceae; genus Bradyrhizobium; species Bradyrhizobium archetypum. Next base: position 396,413 of record NZ_JAAVLW010000004.1, read on the forward strand.
TGGCGGTTCTCGGCAACGCGCTGTCGCTGCTCAACGAGTTCGATACCGCCGATCTCGTCACCCGCAAGGCGCTGGCGATGGATGGCGGATCGGCCTGGGCGTGGAGCCGCAGCGGATGGATCGACGTCTACAAGGGTGATCCGCAATCCGCGATCGAGCGTTTCAAGATCGCGCTTGATCTCGCGCCGCATGATCCATTGGCCTTCAACAGCATGGTCGGGATCGGCTGTGCGCTTTTCACCGCCGGCCAGTACGCCGAAGGTGCGCATTGGCAGGAGCGCGCGCTCACCGAGCATCCGTCGGCGAGCTGGGTCCATCGCACGCTGTGCCCGGCCTATGTTCTTGCCGGAAAAGGGCCGCAGGCGCGCCGCAGCCTCGGCGCGCTGCGCCAGCACTATCCCGATCTCACCGTGTCGGAAGTCGAGCGCGGCATGCCGCCGCTACCGCCAAGCCAATGCAACCTGGTGGTCGGTGCGCTGCAGGAGGCCGGGCTGCCGGTCTGATTGCCTCGCTATTTCTGGGGCATCGCGACCTTGCGGCCGATTCCCACGGGCCGCGGCACCGCTGCGTGGGAAGCTGTCACCTGCTCGATGCGCGCGCGAATGTCCGGCGGGAAGGGCGCAACCTTCCGCGCCTTCATGTCCATGTGCAGTGTCATGTTTTCCGAAGTGGCGGAGAGCCATCCCTCGGTCGCGTGGCGCAGTTCCTCGAACGTATGCAGCCGCTTCTCATCGTTACCTAACAGATAAACCGCGATCTGAACGGGATCGCCGAGATGAATCTCGCGCAGATAGCGCACATGGGCTTCGGCGGTGAAGGTCGAGCAGTGGCGCGCCTTCATGTAGGCCGGCCCGATGCCGAGCTGCAGCCACATTTCGTCGATCGCGCGGTCCATCATCACGTTGTAATAGGCCATGTTGAGGTGGCCGTTATAGTCGATCCATTGCGGCTCGATCTGCATCACCGAGGATATGAACGGGGCCGGCGGCAGCGGCATTTTCTTCAGGTTTTCCCCGGCGGCAGCAGCGGTCGTCATCATTGATCCCGTGGTTGTTTTAGTGCTCTTGACCCCCTTTATAACCTTTGCCACGGTCCGCTCAAATTCAGGAGGAATTTGGCGTGGCGACGACGATATCGGGTAGTGTGAGGCGGCCGGAACCGCAGGCTCTGGCCAGCGCGGTCGAGGCGCTGGCAGCGCGATTTGGCAACCGGCTGATCACCTCGCAGGCGGTGCGCGAGCAGCACGCCCATACCACCACTTGGCTGCCGACGCAGCCGCCGGATGCCGTGGTGATGGCGCAGGAAACCGCCGACATCCAGGACGTGGTGCGGATTTGCGCCAGGCACGGCGTTCCCGTGATTGCCTTCGGCACCGGCACCTCGCTGGAGGGCCAGGTCAACGCCCCGGCCGGCGGCGTCTGCATCGACCTGCGCGACATGAACCAGGTTCTCGAAGTCCATGCCGAGGACCTGGATTGCGTGATCCAGCCCGGCGTCACCCGCAAGGCGCTGAACGAGCATCTTCGCGACCAGGGATTGTTCTTCCCGATCGATCCTGGCGCCGATGCCTCGCTCGGCGGCATGACCTCGACGCGGGCCTCCGGCACCAATGCGGTGCGCTATGGCACCATGCGCGAGAACGTGCTGGCGCTCAAAGTGGTGCGCGGCGACGGCGAGATCATCACCACCGGCACGCGGGCGAAGAAATCCGCTGCTGGCTACGACCTGACGCATCTGTTTGTCGGCGCCGAGGGCACGCTCGGCATTATCTCCGAACTTACCATCAAGCTGCGCGGCATTCCCGAGACGATCGCGGCCGCGGCCTGCTCGTTCGAGACTGTGCGCGGCGCCTGCCAGGCCACGATCCTGGCCATCCAGACCGGCATTCCGCTGGCGCGGATCGAACTGCTCAATGCCGAACAGGTGCGTGCCTGCAACGCCTATTCGAAGCTGACGTTGCCGGAGACGCCGCTATTGCTTCTGGAATTCCACGGCAGCGAGATCGAGGTGGCCGAGCAGTCGAAGAATTTCGGCGAGATCGCCAGGGAATGCGGCGGCGGCGATTTCACCTGGACCACCAAGCCGGAGGACCGCACCAAGCTGTGGCAGGCGCGGCACGACGCCTATTGGTCGGTCAAGGCGCTGCGCCCCGGCGCGGGCGTGGTGGCGACCGACGTCTGCGTGCCGATCTCAAGGCTCGCGGATTGCGTCACCGAGACCGAGGACGATCTGAAACAGCTCAATCTGCTGTCGCCGATCGTCGGCCATGTCGGCGACGGCAATTTCCATTGCTCGCTGGTCTGCGATGTCGACAACAAGGAAGAAATGGCGCGCGGCGAGGAATTCATGCATCGCCTGGTCGAGCGGGCGCAGGCGATGGGCGGCACCTGTACCGGCGAGCACGGCATCGGGCAGGGCAAGCAGAAATACCTCGAGGCCGAGCTTGGCGTCGAGGCAATCGACGCCATGCGTGCGCTGAAGCAGGCGCTCGATCCGCAGAACATTTTCAATCCCGGCAAGATCGTGCCGGTGGGGTAGAGGATCGGAGCGACGTCGGCGGCGACGCGCCTTCATTGAAGGGACGTTGTTGCCGCTTCCTTGACAACCCAATCAACAAACAGTGCGACACGCCTGTCATTTGCGAGCGCGGCAGGCCAGCGGATGACGTGCGTCTTGCTCGACGTCATATCCCAGTTTGACGCCACGACGCGGCAAAGTTGCTTTTCCGCGAGGGCATCATGAACGAGCAAAGACCTGGCTAGAACGACGCCGCTACCCTGCAAGGCGGCAGCGAGTGCCGTACCGAGATTATCGAAGCGAAGCCCGCCCCGAACGGGAGCCATGACGCCCAGTCGTTCGAACCACACCGGCCACGACCATTCCGCGCCGTCGTTCCGGCCAACAAGGCCCTTGTGCAGTATTGGTAAGGTGCCGAGCACATGCGGTTCTCGCAATGGCCGCCCGCGCGGCAGCAGCGACGGGATCGCGACCGGGAAAACCATCTCGTCGAACAGCAAGCGCTGGGTCGACGTGGCGCGCGCGCCAGCTTTCGGAATCCATCGGATCTGCACGTCGAGATCGAGGGCGCGCGCTTGAACATCGCTTTCAATGATGCACAGTTCGATCGCAATATCGGGATATGCGGACGCAAACGCCGTCAGACGCCGCGCCAGCCAGTAGTTCGCAAGCGCGGAGCCCAGTCCGATCTTGAGTGTCTGGGGCCGCACCGACGCACGCGAGCGGGCGCGCAGCTCGGCCATCTCGTCAAGTATCCGCCCGAGTCCCTCGGCTAGGGTGACGCCAGCCGCGGTAGGCAACAGGCCGCCTCCGGTACGATCAAGCAACCGCGCGCCGACAAAGCTCTCGAGTTTCTTCAGTCGATGGCTGATCGCGCTCTGTGTGAGCCCCAATTCACCGGCTGCGAGCGTCATGCTGCGATGACGCAACGCCGCGTCGAACGCAATCAGGCCATCAAAAGGGGGAAGAGCACGCACGCCAGCACTATGAAGCATATTCATGGCGATGTGAACAATTGGCGTTGGCAAAAAGCGGCCATTCAAGACACGAGTAGCCGCACGATGACACAGCCAATAAACATGTCCGACCGCTACTCCGGTCGGTCTGCACAATCCATGATGCCGGCCCTGCTCTTGGGTATGGCGCCCTTCCTCGCCAATTTTGACGTGACTGCGGTGGTCATCGCGTTGCCGACCCTCGCGCGCGAACTCGGGTTCGACGCTGCCGGATATGCCTGGGTCATGGATGCCTACAGTTTGGCCTTCACGGCCTGCTTGCTGTTTGCGGGGGCATTGGCGGATCGGTATGGGCGACGGCGGGCGATGCTTGTTGGCAATGGCATTTTTGCTCTTGCATCCTTGGCGTGTGGGATCGCCTGGGACGGACCGACGCTATGGGGCGCTCGCGCACTGCAGGGGATCGGGGCTGCATTCATCGTGACTGGCGGCATTGCGCTGATCGCCAATGTCTATGTGCAAGCAAGGGCGCGCACGGCCGCGTTTGCTTTGTTTGGGGTCATGTCCGGCGTCGCCATGGCATTTGGTCCGACGATTGGCGGACTTGTCTCCTCTTGGATCGGCTGGCGCTGGATTTTCATCATCAACTTGCCAGCCTGCGCGTTGGTCGCGTGGGGCATACCGCGGCTGGTCGCGGAAGCACGCGAGGCGGTGCCCCGGCCGCTCGACATCCTCGGCGTCGTATTGTTCACCGCCGCGCTTACGGCGCTTGTCGAGGCACTGTTGCATGGCCGCACGTCGACGTCACATATGGTGTCGGGTCTCGCGCTGAGTGCGGTGTTTCTGGTGCTATTCGGCATACAGCAGAGAAGTCGCGACAACCCGATCCTCGATCCCGGCATGTTCGTTCAGCGGGCCATGATCGGAATTGCGATCCTGCTGTGCGCCGTGTCGATCGGCTACTGGGCGATGCTTGTCTACTTGCCCCTCTTCTTTGCTGCTGCTTTTGACTGGCCCTCGGAAGTAACCGGTATCGCGCTGCTGACGGCCACGCTGCCGATGCTGTTCCTGCCGCCATTGGGTGGCCGGCTTGTCGATCGTCTGGGATGGCGGCGCCACTTCGCCTTGGCGCTCACGATCTTGGCAGCCGGCAATGCCACGGTAGTGATTGCGCTGATCTCGGATGGTTCAGCGCCGCCGCTAGTTCCGACCTTCTGCGGGATTGTCGCCATTGGGGTCGGCGTCGCTTTGGCTCACCCGCAACTGTCCGGCGCGGCCGTGTCGCTTGTGCCGCCGGATCTTGCTGGCCTGGCATCCGCCGTGACAATCGTCATGCGCCAAGCCGGCTTCGCGGTCGGCATTGCAGTTCTCGGCGCGCTGCTTCATACCCCGGAATCGGCGATCAGCTACATCTGGCTGTTCTCAGCAGCCGCAATAGCATCAGCGGCGGGACTGGCCGCGGCGCTCGTCCTGCTGCCCGCACCAGCGGCCGGATCAAGATAATAGCAACGCCAGAGACGGAATTGACGCGACGAATCGCTCCGATCGAAAATCTCGCGCTTAGTCGTTTGACCGCGGCTCGGTGATCGCCTTGCGGATCGCCGCCAGCGGCGCGGTGTCATCGAACTCGATATCTTCGCCGGCGCGCTTCAATCCGAGGTCGCGCCATAGCGCGGCGAGATCCGGCGTCACCGGCTTCGGTCCCATCTCGTCGTGAAGCCGGGTCAGCACGTCGACGCCGACGGCCTTGTCGGCCGTTGCTAGAATGCGCTCGATCGGCCAGTCCTGCTCGTGATTGCCACCGGCGGCGAGCACGCCGCGCATCGCGTCCTGCAGGCCGAGGCGATTGTCGGTAGCTTTGCGGATTTCGATATCGGCGAGCAGGCAGAACAGCGCGCCGCCCCAATATTTCCGTCCCCATGTGGCGGTGTTGTCGAGGCCCTGGTCGCCCGCCAGCGGCAGCCCCTTCGGCATGTCGCGCATCATGGCCTGCCAGATTTCGCGCGCCGCGAGGTCGCCGGCCTGCACCCGAGCGACCGGCTCGATATAGACGGCCAGTCCCTCCGACAACCACGCGTAGCGATCGGGCATGTCGGGCAGGGCGGTATGCACCATCTCGTGCACCATCACCCAGTCGCGCCGCAGGACGTCCTCGGTGGAATCGCGGCCGAAGGGAATCCGAATGGCGGCGCCGCGATAGCCCCAAGTCGTGCCGCCGCGGATGCGCGCGCCGTCGACGGGCACCAACAGCAGCCGCAGCGACTTGACGGGAAACCGTCCGTAATAGGTCGTGACGGCCCGGGCTGACATTTTGATCCAGTCGAGCAATTTTTCCTTTGATAGCGCGATGTCGCCGGGGGCGAACGCGACACGGATAGTGCCGCCGGGTACTTCAAGATCGGTCCGGGCCAACCGGTCGAACGCATCATAGGGCATGCGGCCGCCCTGCATATATTCCGACTGTGCGCCGGCGCGGAACGATATCGCGCTTGCCAGCATGGCGGCGATGGCGGCAACGGCAACGATCCAGCGGACGACACTGGCGGCTTTCATCACAGCACGCTTTGGACCGCGGCCGGCCGATGCTCGCTGGGGTCTTGCGCGATGAACGCGGCAGCCTGCTCCTGGAGATCCTCGAGCATGGCGGCCAGCAAGGCTTCGCCCTTGGCCGCTGTCGCCCGCATCGGATCGCCGTAGCTGCCGGACCGGCTGTAGTTCGGGGAATGCGGATCCGACGGCGTCAATGCGCCCGGCGTCTCCTGCTCCAAAGTGGGGCTCGCTTCGGCGCGCGTCATATCTACCAGATGCGGCGCCAGCGCCAGCATCAGCGACGTTTCCAGTTCGTCGGCATGGCTGCCATGGCTCTGCTCGGCCAATTGCCTGGCGATGCGCGGATAGCGCGGGCCTTCATGGATCCACAAATGCCTGATTCGCGTGCTGTCGAGGCGCGCCAGCGCGCGATCGACCGGAGCCAGGGTGCTGATTCCGGTGTTGAGCACGAGCAGCTTGCGGCAGCCGCCGCCGAGAATCTGCCCGGCAATCTCGCGCACCAGCGCCTCGAAGGTCGAAATCGACAGGCTGTTGCTGCCGGCATATTCGACGAAGGCGGGATAATGGCCGTAGGTCAGCGTCGGCCAGATCAGCGCATCGATCCTTTCCGCCATCCTGCCCGCGAGCCATTCGGCCTGAATGCGGTCGGTGTTGAGCGGGAGGTGAAAGCCGTGCTGCTTGGACGCGGCGCCGATCGGCAGGATCGCCACCGCGCCATCACCGATGCGCCGCGCGACCTGGTCCCAATGCATGCGCTCGATGAAATGGCGATCGGTGTCACTTCCCATTCGCCGAGCGCTCCCCTTCATGGGCCGACGGAAACATCCGTCAAAAGCCCTGCCGTGATCCAGCCGTGCAGATAGCCTGCGCCGCGGCCCGCCGCGCTGTCGGGGTCGTCATAGGTCGCGAGCATTTCGCAGAGCACGCCGAACGGAATGCCGCTCGCGGCCTCATCCCACATCATCGCCTCTTCCGCAGAAAGTTCGCGGAACATCGGCGTGACGTCCTGTCGCCAGATCAACAGATGCACGGGCTGCTGCAGTTCGGTCGTAGCCGGCGGTGTTTCACCGTTCTTGAGCGCAAGCCAGATCGCAGCCGCATTGGTCGCCAACTCGAGCCTGGATGCGCTAGGATGCGGCTGAAATCGGAGACCCGACCATGCTTCGGGCGCAAAGCCCGCCATGTCGGCCAGTTCGACAACTTTGCCTTCAGCGGCGTCGAACGCATCGTTGAGCGCCTTCTCCAGCGCTGCGAGCTCGGATAGCACGGGGTGCTCGGCGTAAGGCGCGGTCGATTTCAGAAATTCCGGCAGGCCTTGCGAGAACCAGCGCAGATTTGGATGCCCGGAGGGCCGCGCCTTGACGTAAGCGTGCCCCATCTCGTCGAACATCTCGTCGCCGAGATAAAGATGCAGCAGTTCATGGTCGTTACGAACAGCTTCCACCAGCCGCGAGCCGTAGGCATAGCGATAGACCCCGAACAGCGTCTCGCGTTTCTCCCGCGGGCTGTCGAGAATTTCAGCCAGCACCGTATCGTCGCCGTCGAGGATGCCGCGCTGGAATTCCGCCTGCTGTCGCGCGAAGTCGCTCATCCCGTCTGCTTGCCCGTTGGCAGGATTTTCTCGGCCATCTCGCGGGTCCTGGCCACCTCGAGCAGAAGCTCGTCGACCGGCGGAATATTGTCGTCGCGCTCGATCATGGTCGAGACCCGGCCGAAGCGCCTCAGCGCCGCGGCATAGAGATCCCAGACATCCTCGCATACCGGGTGGTCGTGGGTGTCGACGATGTGCGTGCCCATATGGCTGTGGCCGGCGATGTGAAACTGCACCACGCGATCCGCCGGAATACCATTGAGGAAAGTGATGGGATCGTAGCCGTGGTTGAAGGCGCTGACATAGACGTTGTTGACGTCGAACAAGAGCCAGCATCCGGAGCGGCGCGACAGCTCAGCCAGGAATTCCCATTCCGTCATTTCGGAGTTGGCGAACTGGACATAGGTCGAGACGTTCTCGAGCACGATGGCGCGGCCCAGAAAATCCTGCACGAGCTGCACACGGCTGACGACGTGATCGAGCGCTTCCTCTGTGTAGGGAATCGGCAGGAGATCATGCAGGTTCTTGCCGTGCACGCCGGTCCAGCACAGATGGTCTGATACCCATTTCGGCTCGACCCGTCGGGCGAGGTCCTTCAAGGCTTGCAGGTATTCGAAATTCGGGGGTGCCGTAGAGGCGATCGACATCGATACGCCGTGCATCACCACCGGATAGCGCTCGCGGACGCGATCGAGCGTGCGCAGCGGTCGGCCGCCGGGCAGCATATAGTTCTCGCTGATGACCTCGAACCAATCGATCGGCGGAGTGCCACCCAGGATTTCGTCGTAGTGCTGGTGTCGCAGGCCGAGACCGAAGCCGAGGAAGGGCGGCCTGGCCGACGCCGTCAGCCGCTCTGCAAGCGCCGCCGCCGAAGTGTCTGGCAATCTGCTTGCGACGTTCATCTCGTCTCCGCTCGAACGGCGCCGTGAAACGAGGCGCGTCTTCCAAACTGCACCGTCAACCTAACATGGATGCGAGGCCCGGCCTACACCGGGCCCCGATCAAACCCGCAGCTAGGACGGCTGGAACTTGCCCTTGGCGGCGTCGCACTTCTCCTTGGTCATGGCCGAGAAGCCCTGACCCTTGCAGGCGTTCTGGCCCTTACAGGCATTGGCACCGCCCTTGCACGCGCTCTGGCCCTTGCATGCATTGGCGCCGATGCACTTACCCTCGCCGGCGGCGTAGGTCACGGTCGACACGGTGGTGCCGGCCAGGAACAGGGTAGCAGCGGCGGCGGCCAGCGCGGCGCCGGATTTGGAAGTCATCTTCATGGTCATCCTCCAAAAGAAGTGTGAGGGTGCATCGCCCGCAAGCAGCGACAAATCAAGCCGACAAACGGCACCCGGAGAAAGTTACGCAGTGGGTTCGGACTTGGTTACAGGTAAGGCCAACTTTATTTTAGCTGTCAGTGCGAAACAATGAGGCCCGGTTGGGGCCGGGCCCTCTGCATCTGACCCGCCGATCAGCCCTTGACGAACTTGGCTCCCATGGCGGCGCATGCCTTCTCGGACGTCATCGAGAAGCCGGTGCCCTTGCAGGCGTTCTGGCCCTTGCAGGCATTCGCGCCGCCCTTGCATGCGCTCTGGCCCTTGCAGGCATTGCCGGCCATGCACTTGCCCTGCGCGGCGTTCGCGGATGTCGACACCGTCGACACCACCGAGCCGGCGAGGAACAGGGTAGCGGCAGCGGCGGCGAGCGTCGCACCGGATTTGGAATTCAATTTCATCACGATCTCCTCGATGAGTGTTTTGAAGGCAAGACGCCGCGCGCATCCGATGATCGTTCGATCACGGATCCCCACAACGCAAGCGATGTGACGGATGGCAACCGGGTCGCGGGGGCCTGCCGGAAACGTCAGGTCTCCGTGACCGAGTGCTCATCCAGAGCCAGCTACGGGGCATCGGTCGATTTGGTTACAGAGTTTCAAAAGAAAATTTTCTTTTCTTGCGGTCGGACATCCCGTCGATGTCTAACCCGGCGGCTCCAGAGTATTCGTTGCGCCATGGCGACCTCCACGAGCGCGCGCCGCATGGAAAGCGCGTCGTTTCAATGGATTAGCTGGATGTCCGGCATCAGTTGCATTGCAATGAAGCTCTACCCCCGGTGTTCACGTGTCGGCTTCAGCCTCGCCATCTGCGCTACCGTTGCCCGCAACTCCTCAGCGTTGAAAGTCGGAAACGAGCAGATGCGGTTGCTGCAGGCGAACGCCGCAGGTTCGCCGAGATCTGGATATTCGACGTCGGGGTTGGGCAACTTGCCCTCGCGCAGGTCGAGCCATTCGAGGCGCTTGTAGCGGGCCGGCAGCGCGCGGCCCAGCGCGTGCAGGGCTTTCGCACGGGCGTCGTCCTTATGTCCAACGATGGTGATGTGGGTGGGCTCGACCGCGAGCTCTTCATCGGCGAGCAGCACGCCGGGCAGCGGACGCATCATCCCGGCCGCGGCGCTGGCGAGATAGCGCATCGCGTGCGCGGCGTGCTCGCGATAGGCCTCATTGCCGAAGTACCGGTTGAGCAGGTTCATGAATCTTGTAACCAGCACCTGGTCATCGATCAGCTTGGCGGGCTTGGCGAGCACGCCGGTCTTGCCTTCCGCGGTCTTCGAGGTCACGAAGCCGCCGGCTTCATCCCGGAACCTCGCGACGAAATCGCCGGCCTTCGCGGCCCTGGTAAGCCAGTCGCGATTTCCCGTGGCGGCATAGAGATCGAGGAAGGCCTGACCCATCGCCAGCGTGTCGCCGAGGAACGGGCCACCGCGATCCTTCTCGCCGTGACGGAAGCCGCCCTCCGGTAGCGTGCGGTTGTCGATCACCCATTTCGCGGCGCGCTCTGCGATCGCCAGCACCTTGGGATCGTTGGTGACGTTGTAATAGGCCACAAGCCCGGAGATCGCCCAGCCATTTTCGCGCGCATACAGGTTCTTGTCGATGCGCGGCATGCCGAGCTTGCGGCGCTCGGCGTCCGATAGCGCGTAGTATGTGGGTCCCTCGGTGTCGTGGTCGAGATCGGCGTCCTGGCTGACAAAGAACGCGCCGTCGGGGCTCGTCAGAAATTCCGCGAGATAGCGTTCGATGTTGCGCGCCGCGGCCAGATATTTCGGATCCTTCCACAGCCCATAGGCCTGGCTGTATTGGCGGAGATATTGCGCCTGGAACGACATGATCTTTTCGAAATGCGGATGCGTCCAGGATCCGCTTTCCGAATATTGATAGACGCCGCCCCAGACCGGATCGATCAGCGCAATCGCGGCGTCCAGCGTCTGCCGTGCGCGCTTGATCGCGGTGGAGTCGCCAGCCTCGGCGCGGGAGATCGCCAGATCCATGCTGTCGGTGTCGATATATTTCTGGTTCGCGCCCCAGCCGCCGAGCTCTTCCTGGTAGGATTCGTCGATGTTCTTCGTCAGTGCCGCGCGCTGTTCCTTGCTGAGAAAGGCTGACGGCGACGGTTTTACTTCAAAGGCTTCGCCGACCGACGGCCCCGGCGACGGATCGTCGATGATCGCCTTGAGCAGTGACTGCATCCGCTCCGGCTCGATATATCCCCTGATCTTGGCGATCTCGGTGCCGTCGGGGCCGAACACGATGGTCGCTGGCCAGCCCCAGTCGCCATAGCGGCTCGACAGATCGGGGTTGGCATCCTGGTCGACGCGAACCGGCAGATATTTTTCCGCCAGCAACTTCTTGACCTCGGGATTGGCGTAGGTCGTCTTCTCCATGACGTGGCACCAGTGGCACCACATCGCCTCCAGATCGAGAATAACGAAGCGCTGCTCAGCCTGCGCGCGGGCGAACAGGTCGTCGCTCCAATCGTTCCATCTGGGCCCATCCGAAGCAGATGACGGGGCTGCCGCAAGTGCGGCGAGGACCCAGGCGGCTATGCGGACGAGGTTCATGGCGGCTCCGGAAAGGTTGGCGTTTCGCGAGCTACGCACGCGGCGAACCCAGGGCTCAGCTTTGGCTCAGCTTTTCGACAACGTCACGGGATTGTGAGATCAGGTCGATTTCTCGCGATGGCCGGCCGCGTTCACCAGCAGGCGGTCCAGCGAGGCAACGCCGGGCCCGGCAATCGCAAGCCACATGAAAGCGGCAAAGTAGGTCGCTTCCTCGAACCCGAGCAGCGTTTCCAGCGAATCGACATCGCCCCATTTTGCCGACCTGATGGCTACGAGCATGACCACCGCCAGCATCGCCGCCGGAATTCGCGTGAACAGGCCAAGGATCAGCATGGCGCCGCCGAAGAATTCGACGCCTGCGACGAAGGGGGTGAGGATGTTCGGAAACGGGATGCCCCAACCGACGAAATTCTCGGTCACCTGCGCCAGATTGTTAAGCTTGCCCCAGCCGGTCAGCATGAAGGTGTAACCGACGATGAGCCGCATGATCAGCGGGCCGGCCCAGGAAAAATATGATGCGATTTGCGCGGGCAGCAGGATGAGCAGATTGACGATGAAATACATGCGAATCCCCTCTAAATATTTTGGCGTCGCGAGACCGCAGCTTGCTGCTTCGTCCAATCGGTGCGCGCAAAAAGCCGCGGCCGCGACCGCGGCGATCTGGTCCTGACTAGAAATTCGCAATGACCGGCCCGCTTGTTACGGGCTCAACCGAAATTTTGCAGCGCGGGAAAAGTCTCCAACAGCCAGATGCTGATGTTGGAGACGGCGCCGGTCAGGAAGCCGATGCCGGTGATCACCATCAGGACGCCCATGGCCTGCTCGACCTTGCCTAGGTGCCGCTTCATGCGCGCAAACAGCGCGGAGAACTGCTCGATCATGAAGGCTGCCAGCAGGAACGGAATTCCGAGCCCGGCGGAATAGACCGCGAGCAGGCCGGCTCCCTTGGTGACGGTAGCCTCGGCGGCTGCGATCGACAGGATCGCCGCCAGAATGGGACCGATGCAGGGGGTCCAGCCGAAGGCGAAGGCGAGTCCCATGGCATAGGCGCCCCACAGACCGACCGGCTTCGGCATCGGCATCCGGCCTTCGCGCATCAATAGGCCGATCCGAGTCAGGCCGAGGAAATGCAGGCCCATGATGATGATCACGATGCCGGCGACGATCGAGAGCTCGGCCGACCAGGCCCGGATCAGGCCCCCGATCAGGGAGGCGCTGGCGCCGAGCGCCACGAAGACGGTGGAGAACCCAAGCACGAACATCAGCGCCGATGCCATCACCGCGCGCCTGGAAGCCTGCGTGTTCTCGTCGTTGGCGACATGTTCGATAGTCGCGCCGGTAAGATAGATCAGATAGGGCGGCACCAGGGGCAGCACGCAGGGGGAAAGGAAACTGACGAGACCGGCAATCAGCGCCGCCGGGATGGAAACATCGTGCATTGCATGACCTTCGAGAATTGCCGCAAGGCATAGCGCCGTCTTGGCATGTACGGAACGGGCAATCGATAAGTTTCGTCGCCATTGCGGCTCAACTTCGGTCACAGGGCCGTGTCCGGGCGGCCGAAATTGGCCTCGCGGGCGAAACAGACGCTGCTATGGTCCCGTATAGCGGTAATCAGACCGTCAACGGACCCTTGCATGCGCCTCGGCATCCGCACCGCCATTTCCGCCCTTGTGCTGACATCCATCGTCGTCAGCGCCGTCGGCGTGCATCTGTTGTGGTGGCGCACCGCCCAGCAGGTCAGCCAGACGCTCGCCAACACCATCAACGACCAGATCGTTTCCGCGGTCGGCGACGAATTGCAGTCGGTCACGTCGGAGGCGCGCTCGTCGATGATGGCGGTGCGAACGCTGCTGGCTGAAAAAGTGTTCGACCCGCACGACGCCAGAAAACGCGAAATCGCGTTTCGGTCGCAGTTGTTGTCGCAGCCGACCATCTCCTGGGTGGCGTTCGGATGGCCGGACGGATCGTTCTTTGCCGGGCACAAGCTCGGCAACAGCGTGATCGAGATGCTCGAGATCACGCCCGACCGCAACTTGCGCATCAATCGCTACGAATTCGTCGGCAACGATCTCAAGCTCAAGGCGAGCTGGTTCGAGGAAACCGACTATTCCGTGACCGAGCAGGAATGGTTTCGGGTCGCGAAAGAGACCAACGACGAATATTGGTCGACGCTGACGGCGCATCCGCGCGGCGAACGGCTGGCGGCGGCCTTTTCGGCCCCGCTCGAGATCGATCAGAAACCGGCCGGCGTCCTCGCCATCATCATCGAGCTGACCCGTGTCTCGAATTTTCTGTCGCAGCTCACGGTCGGCAAATCCGCCGGCGCCTTCATTCTCGAGCGGGACGGCAAGGTGGTAGCCTCGCCCGACCCCGACGCCAGCGAGCTGGTGGCGCTGAAGACCGATCATCCGCTGTTGCCGGTCGCGGTCGACGCGATCCGCAATGCCGGCAGCGCCTACGAACCCGGCGAAGGGCAGCCGTTCAATACGACGTTGACGCGGGACGGCAAGGCCTATCAGGCCGGGATCACCCCGATCTCGTTTCCGGGCTGGTCGCTGGTCACGGTGGTGCCGGAATCGGAATTTCTCGGCCCGGTCCAGATGACGATCCGGAATCTCTTGATCGGCCTTGCGGTCTTGATCGTCTTTGCCGGGTTATTGTCGGCATGGCTTGCCCAGCGTCTGATCGCCACGCCGCTGCTCAAGGTGGTCAACGAGATCAGGCATGTCGAGCGTTTCGATCTCGACAAGGTGCAGCGGCATCCGTCGCGGCTGGCCGAGATTGGGAATCTTTCCGGCGCGATCGGCGATATGGCCCAGGGGCTTGCGGCATTCCGCAAATACATCCCCGCCGACCTCGTCAAGCGGCTGATCAGCGATGGCAATGGCGCACGCCTTGGCGGCGCCGTGCGGCCGATGAGCGTCATGTTCATCGATCTCGCCGGCTTCACCGGCATGTCGGAGCGGCTGGGCGACCGCATCATCCCGCTGCTGTCGCGCTATTTCGACTGTGTCTCGCTGCAGATCCAGAGCCACAACGGCACCATCGACAAATTCATCGGCGACGCCGTGATGGCGTTCTGGGGCGCGCCGTCGCCCAACCCCGATCATGCCGTCGATTGCTGCCGGGCGGCCTTGGCGTGTCGGCGCGCCATGGAACAGGCTGATCTCGTCGATGACCATGGCCAGCCGGTCAGGATCCGCATCGGCATCAACTCCGGCGACATGCTGGTCGGCAATATCGGATCGGAAGTGCGGCTGAACTACACGGTGATCGGCGATGCCGTGAACATTGCGAGCCGGCTGGAGAGCACCAACAAGGCCTACGGCTCCACGATCATCATCGGCCCCGAAACGCGACGGCTTGCCGGCGACCGCGTCGTGGTCCGCGAGCTCGACCGTCTGGCAGTCTATGGCCGCGCTGGCGGACTGCAGATTTATGAATTGCTTGATATGGCCGGCGAGGGCGACGGCACGCCTGACTGGGTGGCTTCGTATGAGGCCGGGCTTGCCGCATGGCGTGCGCGTGATTTCACGACGGCGCTCGGCGCCTTCGAGCAGGCGCGGGAAATCCGCAAAGAAGATGCGGCGTCATCGGCGATGATCGAACGCTGCCGCCAGCAGCTCGAAAATCCCAGCGGCGAAGACTGGGACGGCACGACGATCGCACGGACGAAGTAAGATTGGGCGCTGGCCGCCTTGCATGCGGAAGCCGCTTGGCCATAGATGTGACGCCGCCACGCCAAACGTGCCGGCCTTACGGGGAGGCCTCCAGCGTTGAAAGTTCTGTTGACCTATACGCCGCAGTCCCGCGCCCAGTATTACGGCGAGCGTAGCCTCAAGGGGCTGCAAGCCATTGCAGAGGTGAAGCTGCATCAAGCGAACGATGCGCTCGACGCCGCCGGCCTGATCGATGCCGCCCGCGATGTCGATATCATCGTGGCCGACCGGCTCACCGCGGGTCCCGGCGAGATCTTTCCGGCGCTGCCGAACTTGCGCGCCTTGGTGCGCTGCGCCGTTGATATCCGCAACATCGATGTCGAGGCGGCGTCCGCGGCCGGCGTATTGGTCACGCGGGCGGGACCCGGCTTCGTCCAATCGGTCGCCGAACTGGCGCTCGGCTTCATGGTCGACCTGTCGCGCGGCGTGTCACGCGCGACCGCCGAGTATCATGCCGCGCGCAAGCCTGAGGTCATCATGGGCCGGCAACTGTCTGGCAGCCGCCTCGGCATCATCGGCTACGGCAGCATCGGCCGCTACCTCGCTGGAATCGCCAAGGTGCTGGGCATGGAGATTCTGGTCGCCGATCCCTATGCGACCGTGAGCAACGCCGGCATTCAGCACGTAGCGCTCAACGATCTCCTGGCGCGCGCCGATTACGTGGTCTGTCTCGCCGTCGCCAATGAAGAGACCGAAAATCTGATCGGGCAGGCAGCGCTGGCGCGCATGCAGCCCGATGCCTTCTTCATCAACCTCTCGCGCGGCAATCTCGTCGACGAACAGGCGTTATCAGCGGCACTGCGCGAAAACCGCATCGCCGGCGCCGCCATGGATGTCGGCCGCGCGCTCGACCAGATGCCCTCGCCGGAGCTCGCCAGCCTGCCGAACGTGATCGCCACTCCACACATCGGCGGCCTGACGCCGCCGGCGATCGAATACCAATCGCTGGAAACGGTGCGGCAGGTCGAGAAGATCGTCGCCGGCGAGGTTCCCCTTGGCGCCGTCAACGCCGACAACTGGACGCGCCGTCCTTGACCGCCGAAGGGCGGGTGTCATCGCGATGTTCATACCATGATCAGCACCAACGCGGCAAAAAACAATATGGAATGGCGGTGATGCATCTTCCCTTCTTCTACGGCTGGCTGATCGTCGTGGTCACGTTCGTCACCATGGCGATCGGCGTCAATGCGCGGACGGCGTTCTCGCTGTTCTTTCCGCCGATCATCGGCGAATTCGGCTGGGACCGCGGCGTCACCGCGGGCGCGTTTTCGTTCGGCTTCGTGGTTTCCGGCGCTGTCTCTCCGCTGATCGGCCGCATGATGGATCGCCTCGGGCCGCGCGCGGTGATGGAGCTTGGCGTGGCGCTGATGGGCGGCGGCCTCTTGCTCGCGCCGCTGACGACGCAGCCCTGGCATCTCTATCTCACGATCGGCGTACTGGTCGGGGCGGGAAGCGTGTGCCTCGGCTATTCCGGCCAATCGTTGTTTCTGCCGAACTGGTTCATCCGCCGCCGCGGGCTCGCCATGGGGCTGGCCTTTGCCGGCGTCGGCATCGGCTCGATGACCCTGCTGCCCTGGGTGCAGCACATGATCGAGCAGACCGGCTGGCGCACCGCCTGCACCGCGATGGGCGTTCTGGTGTTCGCCGTGCTCGCACCGATCAACCTTTTGCTGCGGAAGCGGCCCGAGGACATCGGGCTGTTGCCGGATGGCGACGCAGCTCCGTCGGCGACATCGGCCCCGCCAGTTTCGAACGTGGTCGATCCGGCATGGGCCGCGACCGACTGGACGCTGCGCCGCGCGCTGCGTACCGCCCGATTCTGGTGGATCGCGCTTGGTTATTTCTGCGGCCTCTATGTCTGGTACGCGGTGCAGGTGCACCAGACCAAGTTCCTCCTCGATGTCGGCTTCAGCGCGAACGTGGCGGTATGGGCGCTCGGCGTCGTCAGCCTGCTCGGCATTCCCGGCCAGATCTGGCTCGGGCATCTCTCCGACCGGATCGGGCGCGAATGGATCTGGGCGATCAGTTGCGCCGGCTTTGCGGTCTGCTTCGCCGCGCTGATCGCCCTGAAGTTCGCGCCCGTGCTGCCTTTGGTCTATCTCATGATCTTCACGCAAGGCGCGCTCGGCTATGGCCTGACGTCGATCATGGGTGCGGTGGTGCTGGAAATCTTCCAGGGCAAGCAATATGGCGGCATTTTTGGCACCATCATGCTGGCCGCATTGGCCGGCGGCGCGGCAGGGCCTTGGGCGACCGGCTGGCTGTTCGATCTCTCAGGCAGCTACACGTCAGCATTTGCGATCGGCATTGCCGTCAGCATACTGTCGGCGGTCGCGATCTGGCAGGCATCACCGCGCAAGGTGAGGGCGGTCGCGGGACAAATGCACAAGGCGCAAGCCGGGCGCGACTAGCTCATCAATTCCTCACCAGCGGGGCCATAACGCAGTAAAGACTAGCTTGGCGCGCAGAATGTATCGAACGTTCGTTCCGCGTCACGCCGATGAAATTCCCATTGTCCGCTGCAGGTCGCCGATGGCGCGGAAAAAGCTATCGGGCGGCGTGGTCTCCGGATCGATCAGGCGGTGCAGGCGAAAACCGTCCTCCAGCGCCAGCACCAGGGCGCCGGCCCAGGCCGGATTGAGAATGGTCGTCCGGCCGCTGTTTCTCGCGGTGGTCTCGATGATGTCGGTGACCAGTTTGCGCCGGGCGCGCAGCCGCTTGGCAAGTTCGGGACGGCGCTTTTCGGCGCGCGCCACGAACAGGATCATTTCCATGTGCAGCAGGGGGGAGCGGCCGAGCGGATCCTGCGCGCTGCGGTTCATGCTCTTCAGGGCGTCGATGAAATCTGCAAGGCTCTTGTGCCTGTCGAGCAGATCGCGGATGCGTCCGATCGATTGCTCGACGTGGTCCTCGAGCATGGCGATGATCAGTTCGTCCTTGCTCTTGAAGTTCGAATAGAACGCCCCGCGCGTGAAGCCGGCCGCCGCCGCGATCGCCTCGATGCTGGCGCCGCCGATCCCCTGTTCCTCGAACACGCGCGCCGCCGCCTCGAACAGCTTTTCGCGGGTGTCATCCCTTGTGGGTCTCGTTCGAACTCTTGACATCTGCCCAGTTTAGGCGAGAATGCAACTCAATACAATAATGTATCGAGTTTCGTTCGATCGGGCCATGGGGGAAAGCGCTGAACAGCGCACAGCAGCATGAGGTCACCATGAACGAGCATGTTCAGACTGCCGGTAGCGCGCCGTTGTTCAACCCGCTGGCCCCCGAATTCATCCGCAATCCCTATCCGCATTACGAGCGGATGCGCGCTACCGATCCGGTGCACCTGACGCCGCTCGGCATGTATGTCTGCAGCCGCCATGCCGAAGTCAGCCTCGTGCTGCGCGACAGGCGGTTCGGCAAGAATTATGTCGAGCGCACCATCCGCCGCTACGGCCCCAAAATCATGGACGAGCCGGTGTTCCGCAGCATGAGCCACTGGATGCTGCAGCAGGATCCGCCGGACCATACCCGCCTGCGCGGCCTGGTGGTGAAGGCGTTCACCGCGCGCCGGGTCGAGGATATGCGCCCGCGCATCCAGCAGGTCGTCGACCAGACGCTCGACCACATCATCCCGCAGGGAAAAATGGATCTGATCGAGGATTTCGCCTTCCGACTGCCGGTCACCATCATCTGCGATATGCTCGGAATTCCCGAGGAGCATCGCGAGGCGTTTTATGCCGGTTCGCGCGACGGCGGACGGCTGCTTGATCCGGTGCCGCTGTCGCCCGAGGAGATCAAGCAGGGCAACGCCGGCAATGCGATGGCGGCGATGTATTTCCAACAACTGTTCGAGCTCAGGCGCAAGAACCCCGGCGATGACCTGACCACGCAACTGGTGCAGGCCGAGGAAGACGGCAGCAAGCTTTCGAACGAGGAACTGACCGCCAATATCATCCTGCTGTTCGGCGCGGGTCACGAGACCACCGTGAACCTGATCGGCAACGGCCTGCTGGCGCTCTATCGCAATCCCGATCAGCTCGCGCTGCTCAAGGCGAGGCCTGAACTCATCACCAATGCCATCGAGGAGTTCCTGCGTTACGATTCGTCGGTGCAGTTGACCGGTCGGGTGGCGCTGGAAGATATCGACGATCTCGGCGGAAAGCGCATACCGAAAGGGGAGAGCGTGCTCTGTCTGCTCGGCTCGGCCAACCACGATCAGGCGGTCTATCCTGATAGCCCGGAGCGGCTCGATATCACCCGGCCCAACGTGAAGCCGCTGTCGTTCGGGGGCGGCATCCACTTTTGCCTTGGCGCCCAACTGGCGCGGATCGAGGCTGAGGTCGCAATCTCGACCCTGCTGCGACGGATCCCGGACCTGCGGCTCGATGACGCTGTCAACGCGGAATGGCGGCCGACCTTCGTGCTGCGCGGCCTGAAGCGGCTGCTGGCAAGCTGGTAAAGTCGCGGCGGCAGCTTCAGCCCCCAGCTGCGGTGGCGGGAGCCGGGCGGGGCTCCTGTCAGTATGCCGCTGTGACTTCGCCACACTTCTCTCTATATTCCGGGCTGCTCCGGGGGGCCAGGTCCGGCATGGCGCGGCCAGCGCCGGGGCGGTTTAAGGGGAAGCACCGTGCAGACGACGCTGCTCGGCCTGGCAATCGCCTTCATCGTTGCGCTGATTGCTGCGCTGGTTGGGCCGTATTTCATCGACTGGAACCAGTTTCGGCCGCAGTTCGAGGCCGAAGCGACGCGGATCATCGGCACGCCCGTTCGTGTCGGCGGCAAGCTCGAAGCGCGCCTGTTGCCGGCGCCGTCGCTGCAACTGCGTTCGGTGGTGGTCGGCGGCGCCAACGATCTCGGCAAGGTCCGTGCGGACAAGCTCGACGTGGAATTCAGCCTTGGTTCGCTGATGCGCGGCGAGGTACGCGCCACCGAACTGACGATCAACGGCATGTCGCTCGATCTCGGTCTCGATTCCAGAGGGCGGATCGACTGGCCGGCGACGACCGGAACCGTCAATCTGGGCGCGCTGGCGATTGACCGGCTCAATCTCACCGGCCGCATCGCGCTGCATGACACCGCGAGCCGCTCCACGCTCGAACTAAACGATATCGCCTTCAGCGGCGACGTGCGTTCGCTCGCCGGCTCGATCCGCGGTGACGGCAATTTCATGTTCTCGGGCACGCGCTATCCGTTCCGGATCTCGTCGGGGCAGGGCCCCGACGGCAACGGCACCCGCGTTCATCTCAACATTGATCCGGGCCAGCGCGCGCTGATGGCGGACCTCGATGGCCTGCTGAACTTCGATTCCCGCGCGCCGCGCTTCGAAGGCGCGATAACGCTTGGTGTTCCTCCCGCGCAGAAGGGTAAGGACAACGATCCGCCATGGCGTATGGCGGCGAAGATCAAGACCGACTACTCGGCGGCGCGGCTGGAACAGATCGAGGTAACGTACGGCGTCGAGGAGCGCGCGCTGAAGCTCGCCGGCAGCGGCGACATTCGCTTTGGCGCGTCGCCCTTGTTGCGCGCGGCGCTGTCGGCACGCCAGCTCGATGCCGACAGGTTCGTCACCAAGGAAAACTCGAAGGACAGTTCTACTGAGCCGGCACGCCCGTTACCGGCGCTGCAGGCGCTCACGTCGGTCGTTTCGCATCTGCCGATCCCCGCGCAAATCGAAATCGCATCCGAGCAGGTCATACTGGGCGGACGCCCGTTGCAGGACATCGCTGCCGATCTGCAAGGCGATACCAAATCGTGGCGGGTGCACAGGCTGGAATTCCGTGCGCCCGGCGCGACCAAGGTTTCGCTCAGCGAGACCGACGCGAAGCGTGTTGCACCGGACCGGTTCAAGGCTGCGCTCAGCATCGAGTCTTCCGATCCCGAGGCGCTGCTGATCTGGCTGCAGGGGCGCAGCGAGATCACCTATCGCAGCCAGAAGCCGCTTCGGCTGCGCGGCGACTTGACCGTGGCACCTGATGGTTTTGCCGTCGAGACCATGAAAGCCGACATCGATGGCGGCACGGTGGAAGGGCGGGTGGCGGTATCGCACGGACGGGCGGATCGCGGCTCACGGATCGATGCGGAGTTGAAGGCGGAGCGTCTCGATCTCGATGCCGCCACCGCGTTCGCGCGGTCGCTCGCAGGGCCGCAAGGCGAGTGGCCGGAGGAAGGAAAGCTTTCGCTCGATATCGGCCGTGCCAGCTCCAGCGGCCAGGAACTCAGTCCGCTGCTTGCCAGAGTGGCCTACTCGCCGGCCAAGATATCGATCGAGCAGTTGAAGATCGGCCAGCTTGAAAGCGTCGCGCTGGATGGCGCGGGCACTTTCGACCGCGTCAATGCGACTGGATGGTTCGCGCTCAATTCGAGTGCCGCCTCGCTCGCCAAGTTGACCAGCCTGATCGTTCCTATTTCTCCGGCGCTGGCCGCACGGCTCAATGCAATGGCGACGAACCCGGGTGCGGCGCGCCTGAAACTGGCGCTCGACCTCACCAGGAATGCCGGGCCATCCGATCGGGTCCTGGCGCGCGCCACGGCCGATCTCGACTCGCCGTTGCTCAAGGGTGTCACCACCATCACCGGCCGGCCGGCCGTCGCGGCAATCCAGGGGCTCGATCTGGCCACGCTCCGGCGCAGTGAAGTCTGGGTCGATTCAAAATTATCGTCCGACCAAGGTCACACGCTGCTCGCCTTGCTCGGCCTGGATCGCGTCATCACGGCGGGCGACGGCCCGGCGCAATTCGAGGGCACCGCGACAGGCGCGTGGGGCGCGCCGTTGCGGCTCAAGGCAAAGATCTCGGGAAAGGGCCTTGATGCCGAGGCGGAAGGCTCTGCCGAACCATGGGCGCAGGAGGCGTCGGCAAATCTTGGCCTGAAGGTCCGGAGTGCCAATTTCGCCCCGCTGCTCGATCTCAAGCCGGCGGATACGCTGGCGCAGAACATCGGCCTGTCGTCGCGTGTGCAGCTCACCGGCAACAGGCTGACGTTCGACGATCTCGACAGCAGCATTAGTGGTTCGCGGCTGCGAGGCCGCGTGGCGGTGACGCTCGGCGAAGAGAAGGAGATCGAGGGTGAAATTGGCGCCGAGCAGCTCGCGCTGGCGCCGGCCTTTGCCCTGGCGCTTGGCGCGGCCGGGCACGATGCGGCCGAACCGCTGGGCCCGGGGCTCGCGAAGGGCTGGCGTGGCAAGATCGCATTTCAGGCGCTGCGCGGCTTGCTTCCGGGTGGCAGCGAATTGCAGCCGGTGAGCGGGGTGGTCAAGAGCGATGGCCAGTCGCTGACCTTCGATTCCATCGCAGGCAAGATCGGCGGCGGAGATCTCGCCGCCAGTGTCGATGCGAAGTCCGGCGCGACCGGAATTGCATTGAATGCGAGCCTCCAGCTCTCCGGCGTGGACGGCACAGCGCTGCGCTATCGCAATCTTGCGATGCCTGCCGGCCGTGCATCGATGCAGATGACGCTGACAAGTCAGGGCCGCAGCGCCTCGGCGCTGGCAGGCGCGCTGTCCGGCAGCGGCACGCTGACGCTGGAGGCGGCAAGGATATCGGGCCTCGATCCGCGCGCCTTTGAAGTGGCGGTTCGCGCCAATGACAGCGGGCAGGCCAAGGATGACGTCAGATTGAAGCAGATCGTCGAAGCCGCGTTGCCAGCCGGTGCGCTCGCGGTTCCTTCGGCGCAGATCCCGTTCACCGTCCGGGACGGCCGGCTTCGCGTGGGCGCGACGACGCTGGACGGCAATGGCGTGCGGGCCATTGTCTCCGGCGGATACGATATTGCCGCCGATCAGGCGGACATCCGCGCCGCGCTTTCCCTGACCATGACGGCCGGGCGTCCGGAGATTCAACTGATTGCGGCGGGCACGCCCGACACACTCAGCCGCAGCGTCGACATCGCCCCCTTGTCCTCATGGCTGGCGGTGCGCGCGATCGATCA
This sequence comes from Bradyrhizobium archetypum, assembly GCF_013114835.1. Taxonomy (GTDB): domain Bacteria; phylum Pseudomonadota; class Alphaproteobacteria; order Rhizobiales; family Xanthobacteraceae; genus Bradyrhizobium; species Bradyrhizobium archetypum. The sequence goes on from NZ_JAAVLW010000004.1 coordinate 419,548, forward strand.
CGAAACGAAACGGCTCGATGCCATCGAGCGCGGCGAGCCGCCACCCGCAGCGCCGCCGCCGATCGTGCTGCCCGCGGATGGACAATTACCTATACCGGATGTAACGCCGCCGGCGCCGGCAGGCCAGAAGGGCGCCCGCGACCCGCGGCGGCCTCCGGCGAAGAAGGCGACAGCGCCGCGTCCCCCGACCGTCAATGCGCCGCCTGCGCCCGTCGCTGGCGCGCCGCAAGTGGCGCCGCTGCCGCCGCCGATCGACGTGCGACCTGCGCCGGGCGCCGCCAGGCCGAAACCGCGCCCGCCATTGGCGCTGACGCCTCAGGTCGCCAATCCGCCGCCGCGCTCCAACTAGGGCTTGGACTCAGAGGTTGGCCCCTGCGGCGTGAGATGACCACTCACGCCGCAGGGGCCGGTCGAACAGCTCAATGATTCAGGTGGCGCTAACGATTGAGAAGTTTCAGATGCTGGCTCCCGTTACAAACCACCTCGTCCTTCCCAGTACGTAGGTATTCCGTAGTGCCGGTGGGTTCGCGTTTCCCAATCTCGATCCTGCCACGAGTCATCACTGAACTCAGGCGCATCCTTTAGCTGTTGCTCAGTGATATTGGTTCGAAAACCACCAAGCGACGTATCGTAGGTCAGGGCGCTCCACGGGATGGGATAATGACTGTGGCCCAACCCGACAAATCCGCCAAAGCTCATGACGGCATACGCCACACGACCTGACACCTTGTCGATGATGAGGTGATCAATCTCACCGATATTCTTTCCATCTGCTCCATAAACCTCGGTTCCGTGAATGTCTTCGCTCGAGATGCATTGATGATCCGGATGGGCTGTTGCGCGGGCCATGGCTTCGACTCCTTCAGAAGTGGGTTTGTCGAATTAACTCGGCCGCTACGGGCGTCGTTCCTGGCGGCCGAGAACATTTCACAGCGCGGCGAAGGGCCTTGTTGCGGCGCAGGGAGTCTGGGCGTCCGACCCATATGTCGGTTATCAGCCCAAGGCGGTCGGGTCATTTCGCGGCCGTGCGGTAACCCGCGTTGAAGGATAGATTTACGAATGGACGGCCTGGCCGAGCACGATCTCCCTTTCAATCCCGATCGCCCGCAAAAACGCCTTGTCGTGGCTGACCACGATCAATGCGCCGTCGAAGCTCTTCAGCGCGCTTTCCAGTTCCTCGATCGCGGCGAGATCGAGATGGTTGGTCGGCTCATCCAGCAGCAACAGGAATGGCGGCTGCGGGCGCGCGAAGACGCAGGCGAGGCCGGCGCGCAGCCGCTCGCCGCCGCTGAGCGTGCCCGCGATCTGCAGCGCCGTGCGATTGCGGAAGGCAAAGCGTGCCAGGGCGGCATGGGCCTGGTTGGCCGTGAGCTCCGGATTCAGACGGCGCAGATTGTCGAGGATGCTTAACTCGGGATCGAGCAGCCCGATATGCTGATCGAGCACAGCCATGCGGTCGGTGAGGCGACTGATGTCGCCGCCTGCGGGGGTGAGTTCGCCGGTGAGCAGGCGGAACAACGTCGTCTTGCCGGAGCCGTTGGCGCCGCGGATGGCGATCCTTTCGGGTCCGCGAACCTCGAAGGACAGCGGCCCGAACAGGCGGCGCTCTCCGAAGGCCATCACCACGTCCTTGAAGGCGATGAGTTCGCGGCCGCCGGGCAGATTGGTGCGCGGCAGATCGATCGAGAGCGGCGTCAGGATCTCGACATGGGCCTTGGCGGCTTCCAGTGCCTGGGCGCGCTCGCCCAGCAGGCGGTGGGCGAAATGGCTGTCGCGCGCGGCGCTGTTCTCGGCGCGCTCCTTCTCGCGGTCCATGAACATCTTGTCCTCGATGCCCTTGGCGCGCCAGGCGCGGCCGGCCTTGTCGCGACGCGCCTTCTTCTCGCGCCCCTTCTGCAGTGCGCGCTCGGTATTGCGCAGGGCGTCCGCGGCGCGATCGAGGTCATCGGCGGCGCGGGCGCGGGCGGCCTCGCGCGCTTCGGCAAAGGCGGGCCAGGAACCGCCGAAGATCGTGATGCCGACCGGGGTCAGTTCGACGATGCGGTCGACGCGCTCGAGCAGCGCGCGGTCGTGGCTGGCGACGAGGACCCCGCCCTGCCAGTGTTCGAGTAATTCGGCCACCGCCTTCCTGCCGTCCGCGTCGAGATTGTTGGTTGGTTCGTCCAGTAGCAGCAGATCCGGCGCCCCGATCAAAAGGCGCGCCAGCGCCACCCGCGTTCGCTCGCCACCACTTAACGAAGCGATCGGGCGATCCAGCGACAGCGACGGCAGTCCGGCGTCAGTCAGTGCCGCCTGTATCCTCGTTTCCAGCGTCCAGTCCGCTTCTGTCGCGTCATCAAGCGAGCCTTCGCCGCGCTCGAGCCGGCGCAGCCGGGCACGATCGCCGGCGACGCCGAGCGCTTCGTCGACCGTCAGCCGTTCGTCGGTCAGTTGCGCGAGCATCCCGATCGAGCCGATGCGTTGCAACGAACCGCCGGCCGGTTCGATCTCGCCCGCGATCAGCCGCAGCAATGTGGATTTGCCGCAGCCGTTGCGGCCGACAAGGCCAGTGCGCTCGCCTCCAATTGCGAGCGTCAGTCCATCGAACAGCGGGCGTCCGTCAGGCGTGGCAAGAGAGATGGAATCCAGAACGAGAAAGGCAGGCATGGAGAGACTTCCGAAAATGGACTGAGGTCGCGGCGCGTGGTCAGCTTTGCGATGTCCATGTCTCTCTCCAGGGATTGTCTCGGAGCGGTCTTCTGGTCAGGTTCCGCCGGTCGGCGGCGACGGCAGCCAATTAGATACGGATTGCCCTCGCTCGCGTCCAGCGTGCCGCGCGGGCGTCTCGAAAGGCCCGCGGGAATAGTGCGGGCACGGCGGGGTCTCTATCTCCGGCTGGACCTTGCTCATTTTGGAAAACCGGAGATTGGCATGACGAAATCGGCACTCAAGCTCGCAACGCTCGCCCTGTTCTCGATGGCGCTGGTCGCGCCGCCCCCGTTTGTTCCGGCCTTTGCCGCGGGAGGCGGCAGCGATCCGCCTTCGGCCACACCGCCGCCGCCAACGGACACCCGGTCCGCGCCCAAATCGACCAAGGCCAAAAAGAAGGCCCCAAAACAGTCGAGCGTGAACGACGATGCGTTCCGGCAGGCGTACCGAGCCGCGCATGCGACAATCTATCAGCGCAACGATTATGCCGGCGCCATCGCGCAGCTCAAGGCGCTCGGCCGCGACGACAACGCGGATGTCGCCAACCTGATCGGCTATTCCTATCGCAAGCTCGGCGACTACAGGCTGTCGCAGACCTGGTACGAGCGCGCACTGAAGGCGGACCCGAACCACGTGCTGACCTGGCAGTATTACGGCCTGTGGCAGATCGAGCAGGGCAATCGCGACCAGGCATCGTATCATCTGACCCGGATCGCGGCGATCTGCGGCACGGGCTGCGAGGAATACCGGTCGCTGGCCGCCGCGCTCGAAAAGCCGCCCGGCACCGGACTCGTTTATTGAGCGCTGCAAGGGAACAGGGCGGGCGCGCTGACGGCGCGCTCGTCCAAATCTTGAGCTAAGCCTGCGGCCGCGGGGCGTCGGGCGCCGCCGCGGCGGGCATGGCGCGGGTGCGGAAATAATCGAGCACGAAAAGGCGGATCGCCGAGGATAGATTGCCCTGCTGGCGATTGCTGTCGATCTCGCCGACCAGTTCCGATAGGGTCATGTTCCGCAGTCCCGAAATTTCCTTCATGCCGTTCCAGAACGCCTCTTCGAGGCTGACGCTGGTCTTGTGGCCGGCGACCACGATCGAGCGTTTGACGACGGGTGACTTCATGACGCCTCTCCGTCATCGAGCTTGTGCTGGTCCAAAAAATCGCCGGCGCGATCCTTGCGACGTTCATCGAGCGCACGTTCAGCTTTGGTCCGGCCAGACCGCGCGCGGTTGGCTTCGGCCTGCCTTGCCGATTGTTCCCGTTCGTTGCGCTTCTTGAATCGCCTCAGGTTGATTACGTCTGCCATGTTCGCCTCCATCATCCGGCGACTCGAAGGCATGATGATTCACTAACTGGGAAAATGTCGAGTGGCATGCACGCAAATTGAATGGTCATTCGGAATCCCCGTGTAGCGCTCTTTGATAGCATCAAAAAATTGTTTCGCTCTGCGAAAACCGAATAATTCCTGCTCTACCACGCGTCAGCGCGCCGGCGATAGATGATCAACCTCATTCTCTGCGAACGATCCATAATTTATACGTCTCATCCGTAGTTTCCCGGGTTCGACCGCGGCCATCAGCCCGGGTGTGTCATTTTGTCCGGCTGCACAAGGCGTTCGAATTCGGCGGCGTTCACAAAGCCGAGACGTACAGCTTCTTCCTTCAATGTCGTGCCGCGCGCGTGTGCCGATTTGGCGACCTTCGCCGCGTTGTCGTATCCGATCTTGGGAGCAAGCGCGGTGACCAGCATCAGCGAACGCTCCATCAATTCGCGAATTCGCTTTTCGTCGGCGCGTATGCCCACCACGCAATGTTCGGTGAACGAGCGCGCCGCGTCCGACAGCAATTGAATGGAATGCATCATACAATATGCCAATACGGGTTTGTAAACATTCAATTCGAAATGTCCCTGGCTTCCGGCGACGGTGACCGCTGTCTGATTGCCGAACACCTGACAGCAGACCATGGTCATCGCTTCGCACTGGGTCGGGTTGACCTTGCCGGGCATAATCGACGAACCCGGTTCGTTTTCCGGCAGGATCAATTCTCCGAGACCGGAGCGCGGGCCGGAGCCCAACAGTCGAATGTCATTGGCGATCTTGAACAGCCCGGTCGCCACCGAATTGATTGCGCCATGCGCCATGACGTAGGCGTCGTTGGAGGCCAGCGCCTCGAATTTGTTCGGCGCGCTGGTGAAGGGCAGCTTGGTAATTTCGGCAACGTGCTTAGCAAACAGCCTGGCAAATCTCGGCTTCGAATTGAGGCCGGTTCCGACCGCCGTGCCGCCTTGCGCCAGCGGGAATAATTCCTTCACCGCGGTTCGCAGCCGCGCGATCCCGCTCTCGACCTGCGCGGCGTAGCCCGAAAATTCCTGTCCCAGCGTCAGCGGCGTTGCGTCCTGGGTATGGGTTCGCCCGATCTTGACGATTTTTGCGAACGCCTTTTCCTTGCTTCGCAATTCGCGATGCAGTTCGTCGAGCGCCGGAATCAGATCGGCGGTGATGCGTCCGGCGGCAGCGATATGCATTGCCGTCGGAAATGAATCGTTCGACGACTGGCTCATATTGACGTGATCGTTGGGATGCACCGGCTTCTTGGCGCCGAGTTCACCGCCCAGCAACTCGTTGGCGCGGTTGGCGATCACCTCGTTCAGGTTCATGTTGGTCTGGGTGCCGGAGCCGGTCTGCCAGACGACCAGCGGAAAGTGATCGTCGAGCTTGCCTTCAATCACCTCGCGCGCGGCGCGGATGATGGCGCCGGCTCTGCGCGCGTCGAGCAGTCCGAGTTCCCGGTTGGTTTGGGCGGCGGCGAGCTTGACGATACCAAGCGCGTGGACGATCGCCATCGGCATGCGGTCCTGGCCGATCTTGAAGTTCTGGCGCGAGCGCTCGGTCTGCGCACCCCAGTAGCGATCGGCGGCAACGTCGATCGGACCGAAGCTGTCAGTCTCCCTGCGGGTGGATTTGTTTGTAGATGTTTCTGTGCGGTCCATGAGTAACGTCCGTTGCGCCGTAAAGTGGCGGAATGCGCACAGTACAGCGTCGCGGCGTTTCTCGCGCGCGGTTATTTCTTGCGGAAACGATCCAGCCGGACCACTTCGGCGCCGTCGCTCGTCTTCGCCGGCTCGTCCTTGCTTTCCGCGGCAGGCTCCGCCGCCGCGACGGGTAGGGCGGACGGGGTCGGAACAGCCGGCAGCTTCGCGCCCGGCGCCTCTGCGGCGCCTTCCGACGGCTCGAATTGCAGGCCGAACTGCACCGAGGGGTCAAGGAAGCTCTTTATCGCCGCGAACGGCACCACCAGCCGCTCGGGGATGCCGCCGAACGACAGGCCGACTTCGAAACGATCCTCCGTCACCACCAGGTCCCAGAACTGGTGCTGCAGGATAATCGTCATCTCTTCCGGATATTGCGCCAAGAGCCGCGGCGACAGCTTTACGCCGTCGGCGGTGGACAGGAAGGTGATGAAAAAATGATGCTCACCGGGCAGGCCGTGTTCGGCGGCGTCCGCCAGCACGCGGCGCAGCACCCCGCGCAGCGCGTCGCGCGCCAGCACGTCATAACGGATGTGATCGGTCGCCATGGTCGTCCTGTTACGTTGGATGGCCGCCGGTCTCCCGACTCGCCCCTTTGCCCTCATGCTACCCCGGCGGGGGCCGCAGGTCAGCAGGCGCGACGGAACGAATTTGCGGCAGCGCGGCTCCGTCGGCCGGAAATGAAAAAGAATAAGTGGAGGCTTCTGTTGCCAGGTGCCTCCGGACCCCGCCTAGCGGAGCTTAACCCGCTAGGACTTTAGATTGGTCTTTCAAACTGCGTTACGCAGCCTGAGCAACCGGAGCATAGTTGTCGTTTGCAACTATTGCATAGCCCGATAACGGCGGAACAATACCGGGAAAAAACACGTCCTTTACGCCCTCGTCGATCCTGGTTCGCCCCCGCCGAAACCCACCCGGGGAGGATGGGCTTGGGTGGAGGCGCCGGGTACTGCCCCCGGGTCCGAATGGTTTATTGCGACGGTCATTTATTTCCATAGCCGGCGAACCGGCATCCCCAATATAGGATGCAAGGCCGGAGAAAAACAGAGCCTGAAGGCCTGAACGGCAGGGGAACACGGCCCCGAGCTTTCGGTTTGCGCTCGCCGAGTTGCGGTTTCGCCACGGACTCGACCGCTCCCGAAGTGCAGGACGCCCCCTCGGATCGGCCCGCCTGAACGAGTTTTGGCGCGCCGATGCGGATCGCAACGCCGACGGTCCGGATGCAAGAGAAGTTGCCGCTCTGCAATCGCAAGGTTGCAATCGGCTGCCCCGGGGTGGCTCTTAAGGCGTCATTTGCCGTTCGACCCAAAAGCGTTTTTGGTTTTGCTGGCGTTGTCCGACGAAAGTCGCTAGCAAGTTTCCGGGACAAGCTTCCAGGTTATCCAAACAAGCGGGCGTAGCCGCCTTTGGGGGAGGAGTATCGATGAACGCGACGCCGGGCCAAGCGCCGGTCAAATCTATTATGCCGAAGTGGGTTCGGAATCCGCAGGACTTCGTCGGCGGAATAGCCATGATGGGGATCGCCGTGTTCGCCCTGTGGGCGTCGAGCGACCTGCAGGGCATGCGCGGCTTTTCGTTTGGCGCTGGTACGGCGCCACGGATGTTCGCAACCCTGCTGCTGGGACTCGGCGCCGCCATCACCGCCGTCGGCGTTCTCACCGAAGGCCAGCACCTTGCCAAATATCACTGGCGGGGTCCGTTGTTCGTAACGCTCTCGATCGTGTCGTTTGCCCTTACGATCCGTTCAATGGGCATGATCTTCTCAGCCCTGACGAGCTTCCTGATCGCGGCATGCGGATCGCCGGAGACGCGATGGATGGAAACGGTCATCGTCGGCGTCTGCCTGACGGCGTTTTGCGCCCTGCTGTTTCCCTATGCACTCGGCCTGCCTCTGCAGCTCCTGCCGACTTTCATGATCCGGTGAGGACGAGATGGGTGATATTTTCTCAAATCTTTCACTCGGCTTCGGCGTCGTTTTCCAGTTCGTGCAGTGGACGCCCGCATTCCTCGGCGGGACTTCCATTCCGATTCCTGTCAACATTCTGCTCTGCCTGATCGGTGCGCTGGTCGGCACCCTGGTCGGCGTGCTGCCGGGCATCGGCACCATCGCCACCGTGGCGATGCTGCTTCCGATCACCTTCGGCCTGCCGCCGGTGGGCGCCCTGATCATGCTGGCCGGCATCTATTACGGTGCGCAGTATGGCGGCTCGACCACGTCGATCCTGGTCAACATTCCCGGCGAGGCCGGATCCGTAGTCACCGCGCTCGACGGTTTCCAGATGGCCAAACAGGGCCGCGCCGGCCCGGCGCTGGCCATCGCGGCGATCGGATCGTTCTTTGCCGGCTGTGTTGCGACAGTGCTTATTGCCATTCTGGGCGCGCCGCTCACCAAGCTCGCCTTGGCGTTCGGGCCTGCCGAGTATTTCTCGCTAATGGTGCTCGGCCTGATCTTCGCCGTCGTGCTCGCCAAGGGTTCGGTGCTCAAGGCGATCGCGATGATCGTGTTGGGTCTGCTGCTCTCGATGGTGGGCTCCGACATCGAAACCGGCGCCTCGCGCATGGCCTTCAACATTCCCGAGCTGGCTGACGGTCTCGGTTTCGCCACGCTGGCGATGGGCCTGTTCGGTTTTGCGGAGATCATCCGTAATCTCGATGCCGGTGGCGAAAGCGATCGTCAATTGGTTCAGCAAAAGGTCTCGGGCCTGATGCCAACCGCAAGGGATCTCAGGGATTCGGCGCCTGCGGTCGGGCGCGGCACCGTGCTCGGATCGATCCTGGGCATTCTGCCAGGTGGCGGCGCCGTCATTGCGTCGTTCGCGGCCTATACGCTCGAGAAGAAGATCTCGAAAACGCCGCAGAAGTTCGGCCGCGGCGCGATCCAGGGTGTTGCGGCGCCCGAAAGCGCCAACAACGCCGCTGCGCAGACCTCGTTCATCCCGCTATTGACGCTCGGCATTCCGCCGAACGCGGTGATGGCGCTGATGGTCGGTGCGATGACCATTCACGGCATCGTGCCGGGTCCTCAGGTGATGCAGAAGCAGCCCGACCTGGTCTGGGGCATGATCGCGTCGATGTGGGTCGGCAACCTGATGCTGCTCGTCATCAACCTGCCGCTGGTCGGCATCTGGGTGCGGCTCTTGCGGGTACCGTATCGCCTGATGTTCCCGTCGATCGTGATCTTCTGCTCCATCGGCATCTACTCGGTGAACAACGCGCCGACCGATGTCATCATTGCAGGCGTATTCGGGTTGGTCGGCTATTGGCTGATCAAGCACGATTTCGAGCCGGCGCCCCTGCTGCTGGGCATGGTGCTCGGACCGCTGATGGAGGAGAACCTGCGGCGGGCGCTTCTGATCTCGCGCGGCGATTGGTCGGTGTTCCTGACGCGTCCGTTGTCGGCGGTGTTGATGGCGATTGCCGCTGGACTGCTGGTCCTGACGGTACTGCCAACGCTTCGCAAGAAGCGCGACGAGGTATTCGTCGAATCCGAGAACTGACCTGCGGCGGTGCGCCGCAGGTTGAAGTCTGGTCGACTTCGCGTGAACTGATAGAGATGCAAATGCCGGCTTGGGAGAGCCGGCATTTGTTTAAGGGCTGAAGGATTTCAACATGAACTGGTATGGACGCTCCCTTGCGGGCGGGTGTCTGGCTGCGATTGCCGGGCTCGCATTGCTCTCTGCGCCGGCGCAGGCTCAGACCTATCCGACGCGCAACATCACCATGATCGTGCCGTTTGCGGCAGGCGGACCGACCGACGTCATCGCGCGGATCGTCACCGGCCACATGGCGCAGACGCTCGGTCAAACCATCATCATCGAAAACGTGGTCGGCGCCGGCGGCACTACCGCCACCACCCGCGCCGCGCGAGCCGCCAATGACGGCTATACGCTGATCACGGGGCATATGGGCACGCATGCCGCTTCCGTGCCGCTTTATCCCAAGCTCGCCTATCATCCGGAAAAGGATTTCGAGCCGGTCGGGCTGCTTGCCGGCACGCCGATCCTGATCCTGGCGCGCAAGGACCTGCCGCCAAAGGACCTCAAGGAATTCATCGCCTACGTCAAGGCGAACGAGACCAAGGTCAATGCGGCCCATGCCGGCGTCGGCTCGGTCTCCAACGTCTCGTGCGAACTCTTGAATTCGGTGCTCGGCGTGAAGCCGATCGGCGTTCCCTTCAACGGCACGGGTCCGGCGATGAACGCGCTGGTGGCCGGTCAGGTCGATTACATGTGCGACCAGATCGTCAATGCCGTGCCGCAGATCAACGGCGGCACCATCAAGGCCTATGCCGTGGCGACGGCCGAGCGTAACCCGTCGCTGCCCGATGTTCCCACCACCACCGAGGCCGGGTTGCCGGCTTTCCAGGCCCAGGCCTGGAACGCGATCTTTGCGCCGAAGGGAACGCCGCCGGATGTCGTCGCCAAATTGAATGCCGCGGTGATCAAGGCATTGGACGACGAGGCCGTGCGCAAGCGCCTGCTCGAACTTGGCAGCGTCATTCCGGCGTCGGCGGACCGGACGCCGGCCGCGCTGGGAACCCTGGTGAAGAACGAAATCGCCAAGTGGACGCCGGTGCTCAAGCCAGTCAATTGATCTCTGATTAATCAGCGAATAGGCGAGGGGCGGGACGCGGGTTCCGCCCCTTGTCGTTTGTCCCGGTGATGATCATTTTTCCGGGTATAATCGGTGTTTGACGCCGAATCGGCGTGTCGATCGGCAGTCCCGGCCGCTAAATTCGCCGTCCCGAAAGGCCCGAAGCACCAGCCATGAACCAGTATCACGACCTCCTTGAACGGATCCTCAGCGACGGCGCGGAGAAGCACGACCGCACCGGCACCGGCACGCTGTCGATCTTCGGCCATCAGATGCGGTTCAACCTGTCGGCCGGCTTTCCGATGCTGACCACCAAGCGGTTGCCGCTGAAGGCGATCGTGCACGAGCTGCTGTGGTTCCTGGCCGGCGATACCAACATCAAATATCTCAGGGACAACGGCGTTTCGATCTGGGATGAATGGGCCGACGCCAACGGCGATCTGGGCCCGGTCTACGGATCGCAGTGGCGCTCCTGGCCGGCGCCGGACGGGCGCAGCATCGACCAGATTTCCAACGTCATCGACATGATCAGGCGGAACCCGGATTCGCGACGGCTGATTGTCACTGCGTGGAATCCGGCCGACGTCGACAAGATGGCGCTGCCGCCCTGTCACTGCCTGTTCCAGTTCTACGTCGCCAACGGCAAGCTCTCCTGCCAGCTTTATCAGCGCTCCGCCGACGTGTTCCTCGGCGTGCCCTTCAACATCGCGTCCTATTCGCTGCTGACCATGATGGTCGCGCAGGTGACAGGATTGAAGGCGGGCGATTTCGTGCATTCGCTCGGCGATGCGCATTTGTACTCCAACCATCTCGAACAGGCGCGGCTGCAACTGACGCGGCCGCCGCGGCCATTGCCGGTCATGAAGATCAATCCCGACGTCAAGGACATCTTCGCTTTCCGCTACGAGGATTTCGCGCTCGAGGGCTACGATCCGCACCCGCATATCAAGGCCGAAGTCGCGGTATGATTAGCGGTGTGAGCATCTGATGTCCCTTCTGATCCGCCGCGCGCGGCCGGGCGAAGCGGGGCTTGTGCTGTCCTTCGTTCGCGAGCTCGCCGAATACGAAAAGCTGCTTCACGAAATGGAGGCGACCGAGGCCGGTATCGCCGCGGCCCTGTTCGGCGCCACCCCGCGCTTGTTCTGCGACATCGCCGAGTGGGAGGGCGAGCCGGCCGGCTTCGCGGTCTGGTTCGTCAATTTCTCGACCTTCAGCGGCCGCTCCGGAATTTATCTGGAAGATCTGTTCGTCCGCCCGGCGCTGCGGGGCAAGGGAATCGGCAAGGCGCTATTGGTGCATCTCGCCAGGGAATGCGTGGCCAACGGCTGGTCGCGGTTGCAATGGGCCGTGCTCGACTGGAACACGCCGTCGATCGCATTCTACAAATCGCTCGGCGCCGAGCTGATGGACCAATGGACGATCTGCCGGGTCGGCGGTCCGGCGCTTAAGGCGCTGGCACAGGGCGCACGGTGATGGAAATCGTTCTCATCGTCGCGGTCGCGGAGAACGGCGTGATCGGAGCAGGCGGCGCCATCCCGTGGCGGCTGAAATCCGACATGGCGCGCTTCAAGGCGCTGACATTGGGCAAGCCCGTGGTGATGGGGCGCAAGACCTTCGTCTCGATCGGCCGGCCGCTCCAGGGGCGGACCAATATCGTCGTCACCCGCGACGCCGGCTTTCGCGCCGACGGTGTGGTGGTTACCCATTCCTTCACTGATGCAAGGGCGATCGCCATCGGTGACGCGCTGCGACGTTTCGCCACTGAGATTGCCGTGATCGGCGGTGCGGAAATCTACGCGCAGTGGATGAACAGCGCCGATCGCCTGGAGATTACCGAGGTGCATGCCCGGCCCGACGGTGACACGCAATTCCCGGCAATCGATTTGGCCGCCTGGGAAGAGCTGGCGCGCCTGCGGAATCCGGCCGGTCCTGACGACAGTGCTGATTTTTCCTATGTGACATATCGTCGGCGCAAATAGCCCCAACGGTCGCGTTAACCTCGCCAACCAATGTTTGCATTGACAATTATGGCCTCAAGCATAGCTGCTTCGAGAGGTAAGCTTGCGTTGTAAGGGACCTAGCGGTCCCCTATAAAGCCGGGCGGATATGCGAGGCTGAGCCTCCGCCCGACAGGCGCGGACCCGGGTCCCCGCAGAGGAGAGTTTATATGCCGTGGAAGAATCAAGGCGGGGGACCATGGGGCCAGGGTCCCAAGGGACCGTGGGGTGGCGGACCGCAATCGGCCGGGCCAAGGCCGCCGGATCTTGAGGATCTCCTGCGGCGCGGCCAGGACAAGCTGCAGCAGCTTCTGCCGGGCGGTCATTTCAGCGGCATGGGTATCGCGCTGGTCCTGGCCGGCGCACTGGTGATCTGGGGATTGTCCGGATTCTTCCGCGTGCAGTCGGAAGAACTCGGCGCCGTGCTGCGCTTCGGCAAGCACGTGCGCACGGTGGATCCCGGCCTGAACTATCATCTGCCCTATCCGATCGAAACCGTGCAACTGGCGAAGGCGCTGCGCGTGTCCACGATCTCGATCGGCATGACGCTGATCGACGATCCGGCGCGGCGGGGCCGCACCATGCGCGACGTGCCGGAAGAGAGCCTGATGCTGACCGGCGACGAAAACATCGTCGACGTCGACTTCACCGTGCTGTGGCGGATCAAGCCGAACGGCACCGGCGATTTTCTCTTCAACATCCAGAATCCCGAAGGCACCGTGAAGGCGGTGGCCGAAAGCGCGATGCGCGAGGTGATCGGGCGTTCGCAGATCCAGCCCATTCTTACCGGCGCTCGCAACACGACCGAGCAGGCCGTTCACGAACTGATGCAGAAGACGCTGGATAATTACGGCTCCGGCGTCCAGATCACGCAGGTGCAGATGCAGAAGGTCGATCCGCCCGCACAGGTGATCGACGCGTTCCGCGACGTGCAGGCCGCGCGCGCCGATTTCGAGCGGCTGCAGAACGAGGCGCAGACCTATGCCAATCGCGTCGTCCCCGACGCGCGCGGCCGCGCCGCGCAGATCCTGCAGGTCGCGGAAGGCTACAAGGAACAGGCGGTCGCCGAAGCCAAGGGCCAAAGCGCGCGCTTCACAAAAGTATACGAGGAATACAACAAGGCCAAAGACGTGACGCGGCAGCGAATTTATCTGGAGACTATGGAGCGGATTCTCGGCGGGTCCGAGAAGCTGGTCTATGACGGCGGCAACTCGGCACAGAGCATCGTGCCGTACCTGCCGCTCAGTGAGTTGACGCCGCGCCGTCCGCCGACGGCCAGTCAGCAGCAGAGCGGAGGCACACGATGAGGTCTCCGGTTGCAGGTATTATCACCCTGATCCTGCTGTTCGTCGTGGTGATCGTGGGCTACAGCTCGATCTTCACGGTGTCGCAGACCGAACAGGCGCTCGTGGTCCGGCTCGGCCGGCCGGTTGACGTCATCTCCGAGCCGGGCCTGAACTTCAAGGCGCCGTTCATCGACACCGTCATCAGCATCGACAAGCGCATCCTCGATCTGGAAAATCCGTCGCAGGAAGTCATCGCTTCCGACCAGAAGCGGCTCGTCGTCGACGCCTTCGCGCGCTACCGGATCAAGAACCCGCTGCGCTTCTATCAGAGCATCGGCTCGATCCAGGCCGCCAACATCCAGCTCACCACGCTGTTGAACGCGGCGCTGCGCCGCGTGCTGGGCGAGGTCACCTTCATCACTGTGGTGCGCGACGAACGCGAGGGCCTGATGACGCGGATCCGCAACCAGCTCGACCGGGAGGCCGATCAGTATGGCATCCAGGTGGTCGACGTGCGTATCCGCCGCGCCGATCTGCCGGAGGCCAACAGCCAGGCGGTCTATCAGCGCATGCAGACGGAACGTCAGCGCGAGGCCGCGGAGTTCCGTGCGCAAGGCGGCCAGAAGGCGCAGGAGATCCGCTCCAAGGCCGACCGCGAGGCGACCGTCATCGTAGCCGAAGCCAATTCGACTGCCGAGCAGACGCGCGGCGCGGGTGATGCCGAGCGAAACCGCCTGTTCGCCGAGGCTTATGGCCGCGATCCTGATTTCTTTGCCTTCTATCGCTCGATGTCGGCCTACGAGACCGGGCTTCGCGCCAACGATACCCGTTTCCTGCTGCGGCCTGATTCCGAATTCTTCCGCTTCTTTGCCAATCCGTCCGGCCAGCCGCCGGCGGCGCCGGCGCCGAAGCAGTAAACGTCGGACCGGGGATATACGCGCGTTACGGCGAAGCGGGGGCCGCTTCGCCGGCATAAAAGCAAAAAGCGCTTGATTGACTGGGGGGATGCCGAGCGATGAGGTCCATAGCGTTCGCCGACTTCCTCATCGGTGTGGGCATCCTCTTTGTGCTCGAAGGCCTGATGTTCGCCGCCAGCCCGGCCTGGATGCGCCGGGCGATGAAGAGCGCGCTGGCGACGCCGGACAATATCCTGCGTATCGTCGGCATTATCTCGGCGGTCGTCGGCCTGCTCCTGATCTGGTTTGTGCGGCGGTAGTTCCAGCAACTGTCGTTCCCGGGCACGCAAAGCGTGAATCCGGAATGACGGTAATCAACGGCCGCCAACGGCAGTGGCGTCAACGAAATCGTGAGTCGCCGACGGCCAGTTTTTCGCCGGAATATCAACCGCAGATGCTTGCGCCTCGGGCCCGTTCGGGCGCACTGTGGACCCAAATTTGACCCTTTGGAGACAAGCCGACATGACTGGTGCCAGACCCGCCTTGACGAGCCGCCTGCGCTTGATGGGGATCGCGATCTCGCTCAGTGCCGTCAGCATGCTGGCTCCGTTGCCGGCCAGCGCGCGCGGACCGGACGGCATCGCCGACATTGCCGAGAAGGTGATCGACTCCGTCGTCAATATCTCGACCTCGCAAAGCGTGGAGGCCAAGGGTGGCCGGGATGCGATGCCGCAATTGCCGCCGGGCTCGCCATTTGAGGAATTCTTCGACGATTTCTTCAAGAACCGGCGTGGCGGAAACCCCAAGGGCGGTGAGAAGAGCGAAATGCAGCCGCCGCGCAAGACCAATTCGCTCGGCTCCGGCTTCATTATCGATGCGTCGGGCGTCGTCGTCACCAACAATCACGTCATCGCGGATGCCGACGAAATCAACGTGATCATGAACGACGGGACCAAGATCAAGGCCGAGCTGGTCGGCGTCGACAAGAAGACCGACATCGCGGTCCTCAAGTTCAAGCCGGTGAAGCCGCTGGTCGCGGTGCAGTTCGGCGATTCCGACAAGCTGCGGCTCGGCGAATGGGTGATTGCGATCGGCAATCCGTTCAGCCTCGGCGGCTCGGTCACGGCCGGCATCGTCTCGGCGCGCAACCGCGACATCAGCCAGGGACCGTATGACAACTACATCCAGACCGACGCCTCCATCAACCGCGGCAATTCCGGGGGACCGTTGTTCAACCTCGAAGGCGAAGTGGTCGGCGTCAACACGCTGATCATCTCGCCGACCGGCGGTTCGATCGGCCTCGGGTTTGCGGTGCCGTCGAAGACCGTGGCGGGCGTCGTCGAACAGCTTCGGCAGTTCGGCGAGCTGCGCCGCGGCTGGCTCGGCGTGCGGATCCAGCAGGTCACCGACGAGATCGCCGAAAGCCTCAGCATCAAGCCGGCCCGCGGTGCGCTGGTGGCCGGCGTCGATGACAAGGGACCGGCCAAGCCCGCCGGCATCGAGCCCGGCGACGTCGTGGTCAAGTTCGACGGCAAGGACGTCAAGGACCCGAAGGATCTCTCGCGCGTCGTCGCCGATACCGCGGTCGGCAAGGAAGTCGATGTGATCATCATCCGCAAGGGCAAGGAGGAAAGCCGCAAGGTCACGCTCGGCCGCCTGGAGGATACTGAAAGGGTGCAGCAGGCCGCTGCCAAGACCAAGGAAGACCCCGTCGAAAAGCCGGTGACGCAAAAGGCGCTCGGCCTCGATCTCGCCGCGCTGAGCAAGGACCTGCGCACGAAGTACAAGATCAAGGAGAGCGTGAAAGGCGTCATCATCACCGGCGTCGACGGCGCCTCCGACGCCGCCGAAAAGCGGCTCTCGGCCGGCGACGTCATCGTCGAGGTGGCGCAGGAAGCGGTCACCAACGCGGCCGACATCAAGAAGCGCGTCGACCAGCTCAAGAAAGACGGCAAGAAGTCGGTGCTGCTATTGGTGTCGAACGGCGAGGGCGAATTGCGGTTCGTGGCGCTGAGTGTGCAGTGACGCGGCCGCATCCACGGTCTCATTGCCAGGCTTGACCCGGCAATCCATCTTCTTCGCAAGACTCTCTCAAGGTTGATGGATGGCCGGGTCAAGCCCGGCCATGACGATTGAGTCTGGTGAAAGATTAGCCGACAAACTCCTCGCGCCGATAGCCCTGCGCGTACAACAGCGCGGTGAGGTCGCCGTAGTCGATCCGTGCGGCGGCCGCGGCCGCAACCGCGGGCTTGGCGTGATAGGCGACGCCGAGGCCCGCCGCCTGGATCATGCCGAGGTCGTTGGCGCCGTCGCCGGTCACCAGCGTATCGATCTCGTCGAGATCGAAGGATTCGCGCAGCTCGATCAGGGTGGCGAGCTTGGCAGCGCGGCCGAGGATCGGCTCGGCGACTTCGCCGGTGAACTTGCCGTCGCGGACCTTCAACGCGTTGGCGCGGTTTTCCTGGAAACCGATTTTTGCCGCGACCGCACGGGTGAACAGTGTGAAGCCGCCCGAGATTAGGCAGGTGTAGGCGCCGTTGGCGCGCATCGTCATGACCAGCTCGCGGCCGCCCGGCGTCGGCGTGATGTGCTTGGCCAGCACCTCGTCGACCACGCCGACCGGCATGTCCTTGAGAAGCGCGACGCGCTCGCGCAGCGCCGGCTCGAACTCGATCTCGCCGCGCATCGCCCGCTCGGTGATAGCCGAGACATGCGCCTTGAGCCCGGCGAAATCGGCCAGCTCGTCGATGCACTCCTGGCCGATCATGGTGGAATCCATGTCAGCGAGAAAAAGCTTCTTGCGCCTGAAAGCGGCAGGCTGCACGACAATGTCGATCGGCAGATCGCCGCGTGCCCGTTGCAGGCGGGTTTCAATCGCCTTGATGTCGTCCGGGCCCTTGACCGGGCTCTCAAAGGGAATGTCGACTGCGACCTCGTCGAACAGCCATTGCGCCATGCCGGGCGAGGGGAGGACGGCCAGCGCGCCGTCGACAATGGTACTGTCGAGCGCAGGATTGGCCGGGTTGCAGATCAGGGTGGCGACTAGGGACATGCAGGTGTATCGGCTGGATTTGAGCAAGGCCGTGCTTATCGCAGGGCCGACCGCCAGCGGCAAGTCGGCCCTGGCGCTCGAACTGGCGCAAAAAACCGGCGGAATCGTCATCAATACCGATTCCATGCAGGTCTACCGCGATCTGCGTATCATCACGGCGCGACCGACCGTGGAGGAGGAGGCGCGGGTGCCGCACCGGCTCTACGGCCATGTCGATGCCTCCATCAATTTCTCGGCGGGCGCCTGGGTGGCGGATGCCGAAAAAGTGCTGGCCGAGGCGCGCGCGGCAAAGCGCCTAGTCGTCTTCATCGGCGGCTCCGGCCTCTACTTTAAAGCGCTCACGCGCGGCCTGTCCGCGGTGCCGCCGATCCCGGCTGAGGTGCGCGAAGCCGTTCGCGCCCGCCTGGAGCGCGATGGCGTCGAGGCGTTACACGCGGAGCTGGCGCGGCGCGATCCGGTCTCCGCCGAACGGCTGAAGCCGCGCGACCGCACCCGGATTGCCCGTGCATTGGAGGTCGTCGAAGCCACCGGCCGTACGCTGCCCAGTTGGCATCGCGAGGGCCTGCCGCCGCTGCTGCCTCCAGGCGAATTCTCGGCGCTGTTCCTCGCGCCCGACCGCGACCAGCTTTATGCGCGGATCGATGCGCGGTTCGACGCGATGCTGGCCGCGGGTGCGCTGGAGGAAGTCGCAGCGCTTGCCGCGCGAAAGCTCGATCCGTTGCTGCCGGCCATGAAAGCCCATGGCGTGCCGGCGCTGATCCGCCATTTGCGCGGCGAGATCACGCGCGATCAGGCCGCCGAAATCGGCCGCGCGGATACCCGGCATTACGCCAAGCGGCAGTTCACCTGGTTCAGGCATCAGTTGCCGGAATTCGAGTGGGTAGCGCCGGAGGCGGCGAGGGGGTGGGTGGCGACCGTGTCCGGGCCTCCGCCGTCATTGCGAGGAGAGTAAGCGACGAAGCAATCCATTCCTCAGCTCGCGGCGGCATTGATTGCTTCTTGGAGCCTGTCATCGGGCGCGCATTCGCCCGACCTGTTGGCTTGCAAGGACGACGGGGCGGCTTCTCGCATGCCTGCACGCATAAAATTCCCCCTCGCCGAATTCCCGGAACGCAGTTACACTCATCAAACCGCGCGAATGGCGCCCTTCCCTTGACTTCCGGGGACTGGACGGTATAACCCGCGCAACCTTTGGGAAGTCCGGGCCGCAAAATGCGTAATATTATTACCAAACTCCTCCTTATCGTAGTCGTACCCAAGCGCACCGCCGGGGGTGGCTGAAGGCCATCCAAATTCAGGCGGTGTGCATGGGCCTCTCGGGCCCTTTTTTATTTCCCGAAACAGACACCAAGCCGCTGGCAACAGCGCATCCGGAGCAGACCATGACCGACAAGAGCAACGACCCCAATCAGATGACAGGTGCCGCGATGATCGTGCGCGCGCTCATCGATCATGGCGTCCAGCACATCTTCGGCTATCCCGGCGGTGCGGTGCTTCCGATCTATGACGAGATTTTCCAGCAGAGCGAGGTCGAGCACATCCTGGTGCGGCACGAGCAGGGCGCCGGTCACGCCGCGGAAGGCTATGCGCGCTCGACCGGCAAGCCCGGCGTGGTGCTGGTGACGTCAGGCCCCGGCGCCACCAACATGGTGACGGCGCTGACCGATGCGCTGATGGATTCGATTCCGCTGGTCTGCATTACCGGACAAGTCCCAACTCACTTGATCGGCAATGACGCGTTCCAGGAATGCGACACCGTCGGCATCACGCGTCCCTGCACCAAGCACAATTGGCTGGTGCGCGACGTCAATGATCTGGCGAAGGTGCTGCACGAGGCGTTCTACGTCGCGACCACGGGCCGTCCCGGCCCGGTCGTGGTCGATGTCCCGAAGGACGTGCAGTTCGCGGTCGGCACCTATCATCCGCCGCGCAAGGATGACGTGCACGTCTCCTATACGCCGCGGGTGAAGGGCGATGCGCAGCAGATCCGTAAAGCGGTAGCGCTGCTGGCGTCGGCCAAGCGGCCGGTGATCTATTCCGGCGGCGGCGTCATCAATTCCGGGCTCGAAGCGTCGAAGCTGTTGCGCGAGCTGGTCGAAGTCACCGGCTTTCCGATCACCTCGACCTTGATGGGCCTCGGCGCCTATCCGGCATCCGGCAAGAACTGGCTCGGCATGCTCGGCATGCACGGCACCTACGAGGCCAACATGACGATGCATGATTGCGACGTCATGCTGTGCGTCGGCGCGCGGTTCGACGACCGCATCACCGGCCGGACCGATGCATTCTCGCCGGGCTCGAAGAAGATCCACATCGACATCGACCCGTCCTCGATCAACAAGAACATCCGCGTCGACGTGCCGATCATCGGCGACGCCGCCAATGTGCTCGGCGATCTCCTGCAGGTGTTCAAGGCCGAGGCGAAGAAGCCCGATATCAAGGCGTGGTGGCAGGAGATCGCCAAATGGCGCGCCCGCAACTCGTTGTCCTATAAAAAGAGCAACGAGATCATCCTGCCGCAATACGCCATCCAGAAGCTGTTCGAAGCGACGCGCGGCCATGACACTTACATCACGACGGAGGTCGGTCAGCATCAGATGTGGGCGGCGCAGTTCTTCGGCTTCGAGGAGCCGCACCGCTGGATGACGTCGGGCGGCCTTGGCACCATGGGCTATGGCCTGCCGGCGGCGCTCGGCGTGCAGGTCGCGCATCCCGACAGCCTCGTGATCGACATCGCGGGCGATGCCTCGGTGCAGATGACGATGCAGGAGATGTCGACGGCGGTTCAGTTTGAATTGCCGATCAAGATCTTCATCCTCAACAACCAGTACATGGGCATGGTGCGGCAGTGGCAGCAGCTCCTGCATGGCAACCGCCTGTCGCACTCTTACTCGGAAGCGCTGCCGGATTTCGTCAAGCTGGCGGACGCGTTCGGCTGCGTCGGCCTGCAGGCGATCAAGCCCTCTGATCTCGACGGCGCGCTCAAGGAGATGATCAAGATCAAGCGCCCGGTGCTGTTCGATTGCCGCGTCGCCGCGCTGGAAAACTGCTTCCCGATGATTCCGTCCGGCAAGGCGCACAATGAAATGCTGTTGCCGGTGGAAGCCACCGATGAGGCCACCGCCGCGGCATTTGCCGGCGGCAAGGCGCTGGTGTGAGTGTGAGGACGCCAGACCAAAACTCCGCCGTCATCGCCCGGCTTGACCGGGCGATCCAGTACGCCGCGGCGTCTCGGCTGTGCTCGGACGCCTCTGGAATACTGGATTCCCGCCTTCGCGGGGATGACGAGCATACGGGAGGATCGAGAAGTGTTTGACCTCACCGAGCTCGAACGCGCGCATGAAATCGTGGGGCAGGCGGTGTCGCCGACGCCGGCGCATGCCTGGCCGCTGCTGACGGAGCGGCTCGGCACGACGGTCATCGTCAAGCATGAAAACCACACCCCGACAGCCGCGTTCAAGGTGCGCGGCGGGCTGGTGTATTTCAACCGCCTGAAGCGCGAGCGGCCCGGCGTCGCCGGTCTGATCTCGGCGACGCGAGGCAATCACGGTCAAAGCCTTGCTTTTGCGGCGAGCCGTTACAAGCTTCCGGTGACGATCTACGTCCCGCACGGTAATTCGGTCGAGCAGAATCGTGCCATACGGGGGTTCGGCGCCGAGCTCGTCGAACATGGCGAGGATTTTCAGGCCGCGCGCGAGGAAGCCTATCGCCGTGCCGAGAGCAACGGCCTTGAAATCGTACCAGCGTTTCATCCCGATCTGGTCCTGGGTGTGGCGACCTATGCGCTCGAATTGTTGCGAAAGGCGCCGGATCTCGACGTGCTCTATGTGCCGATCGGGCAGGGCTCCGGCATCTGCGGCTGCATCCTGGCGCGCGATCTCCTGGGTTTGAAGACGGAAATCATCGGCGTCCAATCGACTGAGGCGCCGGCCTATGCGCTATCGTTTGCGGCGGGCGTGGTCGTGACGACTGAGACCAGCAACACGCGTGCGGACGGCATGGCGACGCGCATTCCCGATGCCGATGCGGTCGCGATCATGCACAAGGGTGCTTCGCGCATGGTGCAGGTCACGGATGACGAGATCGCCGCAGCGATGCGGGCCTACTGGACCGATACCCACAATCTTGCAGAGGGCGCCGGCGCGGCCGCGCTGGCGGCCGCCCTGCAGGAAAGGAACAGGCTTCAAGGCAAACGCGTCGGCCTGGTTCTGAGCGGCGGCAATATCGATTTCGATCGGTTTCGAACCTGGGTGATGCCGGAAGCCACGGGCGCCGAAAGGATGCCGGTATGAGGATGGCTAGCTGTACGCCACAAAGACTGCTGTCATCGTCCGGCTTGGCCGGACGATCCAGTACGCTGCGGCCGGCGAGTGTATCTCCGCCGCCTGTGGTTACGGGATGCCCGCCTGCGCGGGCATGACAATGGAGAATGACAAGGGGACATCAATGAACCAGCCCGCATCCGCCTACTTCCTGGAAGATCGCCACGATCCCAATGAGACGCACACGCTCTCGGTGCTGGTGCAGAACGAACCCGGCGTGCTCGCGCGCGTGATCGGCCTGTTTTCTGGGCGCGGCTACAACATCGACAGCCTCACCGTGTCGGAGACCGAAAGCCAGAAACATCTCTCGCGCATCACCATTGTCACCAGCGGCACGCCGATGGTGATCGAGCAGATCAAGCACCAGCTCGATCGCATGATCCCGGTCTATCGCGTCGTCGACATGACGATTACCGGCCGCTCCATCGAACGGGAACTCGCGATGGTGAAGGTGCGCGGCCGCGGCGACAGCCGGGTCGAGGCGCTGCGGCTGGCGGATGCGTTCCGTGCCCGCGTGATCGACGCCACCACGGAAAGTTTTGTGTTCGAGATCACAGGCAATTCTTCCAAGATCAGTCAATTCATCGACCTGATGCGCCCGCTCGGCCTCGTCGAAGTATCGCGTACCGGGGTTGCGGCGATCGGGCGCGGGCCTGAGGGGATGTGAACATGCTGGCGCGGGACTGGTATTACACGCAAAGGCGGCGGCTCGGGCTCGATTCCGCGGTCGCCTCGATCTACGACCGACATGACGACAGCGACGAGCGGGCACGCGCGGCGCTGACCATGCTCGGCGTGCAGCGCGGCTGGCGCGTCGCCGATATCGGTTGTGGCAATGGCGTCCTGGCCTGCGAGGCGGCGCTGATGGGGGCGGAGGTCGACGCCATAGATATTTCGCCGGCGATGCTGGCGCTCGCCAACATCTACGCGCGCGACCGAAAGGCTGTGATCCGCACCCAGCCCGCGGGTCTGCTCAGCTTTGCGTATGAGCCGAATTCCTACGATCTGATCGTCAGCGAATTCACGCTGCATCATCTGCCCGATTTCTGGAAGGCGGTGGCGCTGGCGCGGATCTTTGCCGCACTCAAGCCTGGCGCGAATTTCTACCTGCGCGACATCGTGTTCGTCAGCATGCCCGACGGGATCGAGCGCGACATCGACCAATGGGCCGAGTTCACCATCAAGAACCACGATTTCCAGCGCGAAGGCGTCGTCGCCCATATGCGCGACGAGTACTCGACCTTCGGCTGGGTGATCGAACGCATGCTGACCGATATCGGCTTCACGCTGGAATCAGTCGACTATCACGCCCCTCTCCACGGCACCTATCTCTTGCGCAAACCAAAGCCGGGCCAACAGAGCTAGAAAAAATGAAACCGGCCGATGTCTGCATCGCCGTGCTGGTGGCGGTGATCTGGGGCCTTGCCTTTATCGCGAGCCGGATCGCGCTCAACGAGTTTTCGCCGGAACTGATGACGGCACTGCGCTTTTCCATCGCCGCTTTGCCCTGCCTGTTCGTGGCGCGGCCGAAGATTTCATGGTCGGTCCTGGTCTCGATCAGCTTCACGCTGTTCCTCGGCCAGTTTCTCTCCCAGGCGTTTGCCATTGCTTATGGCGTTCCGGTCGGCCTTTCCAGCGTGATCGTGCAGAGCCAGGCGCTGTTCACCATCGCCTTTGCTGTGCTGTTGTTCCGCGAGCGGCCGAGCGCGGGACAAACCGTCGGCATTGCGATCGCAACGGCAGGCCTACTGATGATCTGCGGCACCGTCGGCTACGACTTCAGCGTCGGCGCCTTCGCGATCTTGATGATCTCGCCGCTCAGCTTCGCGGCCGGCAATCTGTTGCTGCGGCGCGCGCAGGGCGTGCCGATGTTCGATCTGTTCGCATGGCTGTGCCTGGTCGCGGCGGTTCCATTATTCGCGCTGACGCTCGTCAGCAGCGGCCCGCAGCCGACCTGGCATGCGCTGACTCATATGTCGCTGACGGGCCTGATATGCATGATCGGCCTTGGTGCCATCTCCACCAGCATCGCCTACTGGTTGTGGGGCAGGTTGCTACGGGATTATCCTGCGGCACAGGTGGTGCCGTTCGCACTGCTGGTACCGTTCGTCGGCTCGGCGGCCTCCAGCGTAGTGTTCGGTGAGACATTTGGGCCGCTTCGGCTGACCGGCATGGTCACGGTGGTCGGCGGCATCGCCATCATGCTGTTGTCGAAGCGTCCCGAAGATTCTGAAAAGCAAAAGGCTTCAGAAGAACAAGTTCTGCCAAGGATCGCATGAGGCCCCCATGTCGCAATCGCTGTTCATTGCCTTCGTGATGTTCGCCACTGTGATGTTCTTCACGCCGGGACCGAACAACATCATGCTGCTGTCGTCGGGGCTCACTTACGGCTTTCGACCGACCATTCCCCACATCATGGGGATCACTGTCGGGTTTGCCTTCATGGTCGGCGCGGTCGGCTTTGGGCTCGGGACTATTTTCATTGCCTATCCCGTGCTGCAGACCATCCTGAAATATGGCGGCGCGGCCTACCTGATTTATCTGGCCTGGGTGATTGCGATGTCCGAACCGCCATCTGCGGAGGAGGACAAGAGCCGCGGCCGCCCCATGACGTTCTGGGGCGCGGCCATGTTCCAATGGGTCAACGCCAAGGGCTGGGTCATGGTGATCGGCACCATCACCGCCTATGCGGCGATCGCGGCCTATCCCTGGAACATCATGATCCAGGTCGGGCTCAGCCTCGTCCTGGGCATTCTGTCCTGCACCGCCTGGGCGCTGTTCGGCACCTCGCTGCGGCCGGTCCTGACCTCTCGACGGGCCGTGCGGGCCTTCAACATCATCATGGCGGTGCTCCTGCTGGCTTCGCTCTACCCGGTCTTCATGGACGCATGATGCCGCACCAGGCCATGCATAAACGGGTTTCCTTTGACGCGGAAAATGCTCTAGACAACGCCGGAAATTCGCGGGCGACCGGCGGTCCTATTCCCCCAAATGCCTGATTAACCGGCCTATTTTGGCCATCGATTGAGGAAACGACCATGCGTGTTTATTACGATCGTGATGCCGACCTGAACCTGATCAAGGGCAAGAAGGTCGCCATCGTCGGCTACGGCAGCCAGGGCCACGCCCATGCGCTGAACCTGAAGGATTCCGGCGTCAAGGAAGTGGCGATTGCGCTGCGCAAGGGTTCGGCCTCGGCCAAGAAGGCGGAAGCCGCCGGCTTCAAGGTGCTGGAAGTCGCCGAGGCCGCCAAATGGGCCGACCTCGTGATGATGCTCACCCCCGACGAGCTGCAGGGCGACATCTACCGCGAGCACCTGCACGACAACATGAAGAACGGCGCGGCGCTGGTGTTCGCCCACGGCCTCAACGTCCATTTCAACCTGCTCGATCCGCGCGCCGACCTCGACGTGCTGATGATCGCCCCGAAGGGCCCCGGCCACACCGTCCGTTCCGAATACCAGCGCGGCGGCGGCGTGCCCTGCCTGATCGCGATCGCCAAGGATGTCTCCGGCAACGCCCACGACCTCGGCCTCTCCTACGCTTCCGCGATCGGCGGCGGCCGCGCCGGCATCATCGAGACCACCTTCAAGGAAGAGTGCGAGACCGACCTGTTCGGCGAGCAGGTGGTGCTCTGCGGCGGGCTGGTCGAGCTGATCAAGGGCGGCTACGAGACGCTGGTCGAAGCCGGCTACGCTCCCGAGATGGCCTATTTCGAATGCCTGCATGAGGTGAAACTGATCGTCGACCTGATCTACGAAGGCGGCATCGCCAACATGAACTACTCGATCTCCAACACCGCCGAGTACGGCGAATACGTCACCGGCCCGCGGATCGTCACCGACGAGACCAAGAAGGAGATGAAGCGGGTGCTCAACGACATCCAGTCCGGCAAGTTCGCCCGCGACTGGATGCTGGAGAACAAGGTCAACCAGACCTCGTTCAAAGCGACCCGCGCCAAGCTCGCCCAGCATCCGATCGAGGAAGTCGGCGCCAAGCTTCGCGACATGATGCCGTGGATCAAGAAGGGCGCGCTGGTCGACAAGAGCAAGAACTGAGTGTCGGGCCGTCATGCATGGTGAGCAGGCGCGCAAGCGCCGTCTCCGGACGATGCTCCGCATCGCCGGGCGAACCATGAGGCCACAGACGGGCCTTCATCCTTCGAGGCGCGGCGAAAGACGCCGCTCCTCAGAATGAGGGGCCGGTATTGAAACACCAAATCTTAAGTCTTGCCCGCCACTATCCGGCGAGATCACGCAAGCGGTCTCGCCATTTCCTTGAAGGATTGCTGCTTCAAGCACATTCTTCAGCCCGCCGATTGAAATGCGCCAGCGCCGAAACGAAGGGCTGATGCTTCATGCACATCTTGGGTGCGAAGCAGTTCAACAATTACACTAGCGACAGAAAGATGAGCATTTACCGAGTCAAAGCTCGGTTGCTGAATGTGCATTCTCGTTCCTCAAACGAGGTCCAGATTCGCTAGCTAGCAGACCAGCAATCGATCTTCGCCATTCCGAGCACTTCATGTGCCGGATCACCAAGCCTCGCATCGCCGCGCAAAGCACACTCTCCAGCCTGGCGTGGCTTTTATTTGGCCGGGAAATCGACGCCGCGAAGCGTCACGATCGCCACCGCGCATGGCGTCTCCATCCCGTCGGCGAGCGACGCCACGTCGACATGCGCCACGCCGATCGTTCCGCCGACCTGGATTGCGCGGGCGCGGGCGATCAGCTTCTCTCCCTTCGCCGGGGCGAGGAAGCTGACGTTGAGGCTGACCGTTACCGCAAACCGGCCGGGCTGCATCGCCGTGGTCACCGCGCCGCCGGCAGCATGGTCCGCCAGCCCGGCGATGACGCCGCCATGAAAGAAGCCGTTGGCCTGCAGGAGATTGTCGTCCTTCACGAGCGCCATCACGACATAGCCCGCTTCCGCACTCTCGACCTTCGTGCCGACGGCCTTGGTATAGCCGGGGGCATAGGTGACCCGTTCGACAAGGTCACGGATCGCATCGGATGTCTTCAGTTTCGGATGATCCATCGGGCTCTCGCGGCAGCTTGACGAAACGTCATGCTCGGGCTCGGCAGAGGCTTAGGCAATCCCGATTGCTCCGATACCGAGCCATAGATATCTTGTATGGATGGATCTCAAGCAGATCAGGTATTTCGTGGCCGTCGCTGAAGCGGGCAGCTTCAGCGACGGCGCGCGGCGGGCGTTTGTCACGCAGCCGACGCTGTCGGCAGCGATCGCGTCCCTCGAGGCCGAGCTGGGCTTCGCCTTGCTGGAGCGCCATGCGCGCGGTGTCAGACTCACCCCAAGGGGCGAAGAGGTGCTGGAGACCTCGCGCTCGATTTTGCGCCATGCCGAACGGCTCAAGGCTGCGTCCGGCGGCAAGCCCTCGGGCCGGCCGCTGCGGCTTGGACTCCTGCCGACGATTTCGCCGCCCTTCGTGACTCAATGCATCGGTCGGTTGCAAGCACTGGAGCCTGGACGGTCATGGCGCACCGAGGATGCGCCGCTTGCCAAACTGCAAGAGCGGCTCGCCAACGGCCGCTACGATGTCATCCTGACCGCGCTGGGATTGGCGACGCGCGGCCACCGGCAACTGGAGCTGGCGGCAGACCGGCAGGCACTGGCCGTTTCCGCCCGCGCATTTCCCCGCGGGCCGGTGTCCCCGGAAATATTGGCGGGCCAACCTTTGATCGTGCGCGTGCACTGCGAGCAATTGCAGTCGGCATCCCGGGTTCTCGACGCGTGGAAGGTGCGGCCGCGCGTTGTCGCACAGACCGACAGCGACGCGCGGGCGCTCGCGATGGTGGCGGCTGGCATCGGATTCTGTCTGATGCCGGACAGTTTCGAGCACCCGGACGTGCGGATGCTCCGCCCCGAGGGTGTCGATCTGACCCGGCGGCTCGGCTTTGAATGGGTTAGAGGCGGCGGGGACGGCTGGTTGGATCGCGCGCTGGACGCGGCGTGATCGGCCGGCGGCCTGGTTCATCGGCGACCCGGACAGAGGCTGAACGTTGGCATGCTCGGCGCGGAAAAGCGCGCAAGCTCGTTGTCGAGCAACGTTCTCTATTGATCATATTTCGACGCTCAGTGCTGAGATCCAAATTCCGCTCGGGGTAATTAGCCGACACTGCCTGAATGTCTGCTACGTGCACATTCGCGACCGGGCCAAGCCGGCAGCGGGTCCGGCCATGTCCGTTATTCCGCTGAAAGTGGAAGTGAATTCAGAGCATAGCGGCCCGCTACGGCCGTGCCAGGTTGGCGATACGGTCGGGCACGTGACTCAAGCTCCGAAACTGGAGCCTCGAATCATGCGTTACGGTTCTTCAACAAGATTAAGCAATGTCGGCGTATCGCGACACGATATGACAAGCTCGCAGCCAACTATCTGGCGTTCATCAAGCTCGCATCAATCCGAATTTGGCTGCGTGCTAATGAGTCCGCGCCGCTCAGTTCGTCCGGATGATCGGCTCCTTCTCGATTTTGTTGTGCAACTGCCAGAAGCGCACGGTGCGCTGCGCCGTCTCCATCGACAGCTTGCGGAAATCGCGTTGCGCGATTTCCAGCGTCTGCTCGTTGATGGGATGCACCGGCCGGTTGCGCAGGATCGACTCGACCGTTGGCCAGTTCAGCCGCGCCGCGCGGCAGGGAATCAGGATCAGGTCGGCGCGAGGGCCCTCCATCAGCTTGGCCGTCATCTCGACCGGCATATCGTTGAGGACCGCGAGCGCGACGGTCACTTCGTCGAACTTCTTGGATTCCGCGAACTTGTACACCGCCGCGTCGTCCAGCTCGTTCAAGCCCTTCATCAGCTTCACCAGCTGTTCGGCGACGCCGAAGCTGCGGCTCGGTGGCGGCGTTTCGCGCGCGATCGTGTTGAGAACCTGCTTGATCTCTTCCTGGAGCGCGGGCGGCGCGATGGCAAGCAGGCGGGCGCGGACCGCCTGCTTGGCGCGGCGCAAGAGATCACGCATGCAGTTCGGCGGCAGATCGCTGCGCAGGCCGAGAATTTCAACCAGTTCGTCGTCGGCCGAGGCGCGGGCGACGATGTTGGAATAACCCTCCTCGGAAAACTGCGCGCCGGCATTGTTGGCGAGCTTTCGGATCACCGGGCCTTCGCCGCGATCGACAATGACATCTGTCAAGGCGGCAGGCAGGCTGGCCCGGCCGGAAATCGCGAGCAGGTGATCCTGTCCCTTGCTGCTGGCGATCTCGACCAGAACGTCGGTCCCGAGCCGGCTGGAATGGGTCAGCACATTGCCGGCGACCTCGATCTCGTCGTCCCAGGCGAGATGCTGGATCACCTCGAACGGCGCGTAGTCGAACGGCGCCAGCCGCTTGGACAGCTCGGCCTTGGCCCGCGTTTCGACGCGCGCGATCAGGAGGCAGAGCACGTCATCGAAGACCTTGACCTGGTCGTCGCTGAGGCGTTCGCCGTCGTGGAGAAAGAGATCGGTGACCTGCCGCAGGGTTTCCACCCGCTTGGCGGATGAACCGCCCCTGACAGCGTCTTCAAGTTCGGCAATGATCGAGTGCGCCGGCTGTTGCACCATTGTGGGCAGCCTGTTGGTTGTTGAAGGGGTGGGGCGCACAATGACGAGCCGAGCCTTACACGGCGTTAAAGGCGCGAGCCGGTCGAGATACAGAACGGCTGCATCCGAAACGGGCAAGCCAGCTCACCGCGGACGCTGCGGAGATGCCGGCGTGAGAGCACGCCGCGCATTACATACGCCGCGTTCCGAATTGCTTTACCAACGCTCCGGCGGCGCATGTCGCGATTTCTTGCGATAAATCCGCCATGTCGAGCCGGATCGGCCGTTTGCCGCCGCTTCCGGTATCCCGGTCCGGCTGCTATCCTCACCAAACCGTTCCCGGAACAAATCGAAAAGCAATCTGCCGAACAAGATGCCGTCAAGGCTGGGCACACCCGCGGAGGAAGCGCGCGGAGCTAGCGCTTAAGCATTCCTTCACGACGAACTTCATTAAACCTCTCACAAGGGCTTGGGTCATGAGATCTGTTGTCATCACCGGCGCGTCCACTGGCATCGGCTTCGCCTGTGCGAAGCTCTTGCTCGACCGCGGCTTCCGCGTGTTCGGCAGCGTGCGCAAGCAGGCCGATGCCGAGCGTCTCAAAACTGAGTTCGGGGCGAACTTCACGCCATTGATGTTCGACGTCACCGACGAGGCGGCGGTGCTGGCCGCCGCGCGCGAGGTCCGGGGCGCCCTCAATGGCGAAACGCTAGCCGGCCTCGTCAACAATGCCGGAGTTGCGGTCTCGGGCCCGGTGCTGGAGCTTGCGGCCGACGAGTTTCGCCGCCAGATGGAGGTCAATTTCATCGGCCCTGTTATCGCGACCCAGGCGTTCGGGCCGCTGCTCGGCTCCGATCCGCACCTGAAGGGACCGAGGGGGCGGATTGTCATGATGTCCTCGGTCGCCGGCAGGAACGGCAATCCGATGACCTCGGCCTATTCCGCCTCCAAGCACGCGATCGAGGGGCTGTCGGAGAGCCTGCGCCGCGAATTGATGCTGTTCGGAATCGACGTCATCATCATTGCGCCGGGCGCGGTGAAGACGCCGATCTGGAGCAAGGCCGAGGAGGTCGATATTTCCGCCTACAAGAACTCGCCGTATTTTCCGGCGCTGGAGAAAATCCGAGCCTTTATGCTGCAGCTTGGCGAGACCGGATTGCCGCCCGCGATGATCGCCGAGAAGGTGTTCGAGGCCCTGACGCTGCCGAATCCCCAGGTCCGCTACATGATCGCGCCCGATCCGATGCGGCAGTTCATGGCGGCGATTTTGCCCAAGCGCATGCTCGACCGGATCATCGCCAAGCGCCTCGGCCTGATGCCGCAGGCGTGAGCAAAAGCATCGGCCAGCAGTGACAACAGGAAAGAGCAGAACCGAGCTGACGCAAATCGCCGACGCGGCGCTTCGCAGCCAACCGGGATGCGAAACGGCGTCCGTCCCCGCCGTGCGCGCGCTTCCCAACATCCGCGCAGGTCGTAACTGGGAAATTCCCAACGTCGTTCTCGGCGACAGCCTGATCAGCGACGTCGACCGCGCCGTCATGTCGGTGCACCGCCGGCTTGGACGGAAATACCATTTGCTGGCGGGCGACTAGATCACTACGCACGTAGCGGCACCTGCGCACGCAGCGCCATCGCGATCATTCGCAGCGCGAACACGGCCAGAAGCGGAATCAGGAACAGCGCATAGAGCGGCATGTCGGGGATTCGCTTGCCGAACGACACCATGAACTGGAACAGGAGGTAATAGCCGCCTGCGAGATGCAGCCAGCGCCAGGCGCGCGCGCCGACAGCAGCCGCGGTGCGGTCGAACGAGGTCGCGGTCAGGGCGATGATGAAGGCGTAGCCGATACCGCCGAAGATATAGGACGCAATCGAGGTCGCCGCCGCATAGCCGATCGGGTCCATCACGGCGAAGGCCAGGATGGCGACGGCATGGATAGCGTGCGAGGCCGCAAAGCTGACGCCGAGATAGCGGCGGTTGCGGCGCAGCCATCGCGTCCATGCGTTTGGCCATAGCAGCGCCAGCGCAGCCGCGGCGAAGGCGAGGCAGAACAGCAACAACGAGGTCCGCGCGGTGAAGCGGATCACCATCCGCACGTCCTCGACCTCGAAGCCCCGCATGCCGGCGATCCAGAGGCTTAAGCCAAGCAGCGTCAGCGAGAGCAGGGCAAACAGCCGCCAGCCCTCGAACCATTTTTGATGTGTCGGCATGTTTTGTCCCCCTGATGGCTGCGCTCGCAATGACGCGGACGGTGCGGTGTAATGTAATCACCAGTTACATACGTGGTACCCCGTCGGGTCAACTGGTGTAATCGGCGCTTACATTCACAAGGTAGTGATGCTAGGAGAGGGTATGCGCCGCTCAGTCAAATCCTCCGCCGGCAAATCGGCCGTCGTCCGTCCGCGCCGGCGCGCCGCCCGCGCACCTGCGCCAAAACCCTATCACCATGGCGACCTTCGGCGCGTCCTGGTCGAGGCGGCGCTGCAGTTGGTCGGCGAGGGCGGGGCGGACGCGGTCAGTGTCCGCGAGGCAGCCCGCCGCGCCGGCGTATCGCCGGGGGCGCCGTTCCGGCATTTTCCGAGCCGCGACGCCCTGATGCAGGCGGTGGCGGAGGAGGCGCAGCGGCGATTCCGCGCCGAGATCGAGGCAGCGCTGGCCGGCGCGCCGGCCGGCGATCCGCTCGGCCGGTTTCGCTGCCTTGGGCTTGCTTACCTGCGCTGGGCGATGCGTAATCCGACCCATTTCGAGGTCATTTCCAGCCGCCGCCTGTTCGATCACGACAGGGCGGCTGCCATCTCAAGCGACAATGCCGAACTGATCGCGCTGACCGAGCAAACGCTTGCCGAAGCCTTTGTGGCGGGCCAATTGCGACCAGCGGACCTCAAGCAGATCCAGATCGCCGGGCGCGCGCTGGTCTATGGTTTTGCCCGGATGAATATCGATGGCCATTTTCCACGCT
Organism: Bradyrhizobium archetypum; assembly: GCF_013114835.1. Taxonomy (GTDB): domain Bacteria; phylum Pseudomonadota; class Alphaproteobacteria; order Rhizobiales; family Xanthobacteraceae; genus Bradyrhizobium; species Bradyrhizobium archetypum. The sequence continues at coordinate 451,904 of NZ_JAAVLW010000004.1, forward strand.
GGGGCCTGGCCGCCCCCGAGGCCGAGCAGACGGCCGAGGCAATCCTCGATCTCTTCATCGAGGGGATTGCGAAACGCCGCTGACTTGCTCCGTCATTCCGGGACGGTCCGAAGGAGCAGACCCGGAATCTCGAGATTCTCAGGGCGCAAGGGCGCCCCATAGTTCGCTTTGCGCCCCGGAATGACGGTGAACACTCCGACGCGTGCCCCGTATTTACCCTGCATCGTTCGCGCAAGGGCAAATTCATTGCGCGTTCATGACGATTCCACTACGTTTTTGTGACACGGCGCCAGGTTCCGGATGGGTCGTGCGTCTCCTGGTCGTCACCAGCCAAGGCTTTGCATTGCGCCGGGTCATGTTGCGTTCCTTCCATGGCGCCCGCGCCAAATCCTGGGCCTTCCGCTACCACCCTTGCCGCCGGTCTGGCCGCCATCGGTTTCTGGCGGCTGTCGGCCGTTGCTGCGCCGCACATGGCGGCGCTGGCGATCCTGCTGCAGACTGAAACCGATTTCGGCGGCCGCATGGGCTTTGCCCTGGCGTGGGGAATCCTGAACTTCTTCTTTATTGCGTTGCTGCGGCGCCCGGCGCTGTCTGGCGCGCTGTCGCTGACGCTGGTCGTGCTGCTCGTGCTGTTATCGCGGCTCAAGCACGACGTCGTGCAGATGACCGCGAACTTCGTCGACCTGATGGTGATCGACCGCGATAGCGCGGCGTTTCTGTTTACGATCTTTCCGAATTTGCGCTGGAGCGTGGTCGGCGCTGCCCTCGTCATCCTGCCGCTGATGTATGCGCTGTGGTGGCTCGATCCGTTCCGCATCCGCCGCCTGCCGGCCGCTGCCGGCTTGCTCGCCTGTCTCGCAGGTCTGGCTGGCCATTCCATCGCCTGGCCCGATGAAGCCTGGCGCGGCTATTACGCCGACGGCTATCTCTCCAAATTTGCCCGTTCGGGCGTCACGGCGGTTTCGGACTTCGTCAATTACGGCTTCATGGAATCGGAAGCCACGACCGCCGAGCGGTTGAAGGTGCCGCTGGTCGATTCCTGCCATGTCGCCGGCCGCCGTCCGCACATCATCATGATCCATGACGAGTCGAGCTTCGACATCCGTCAGGCCGCGGGCGTCAAGGTGCCGGCGGGCTATGGCAGCCATTTCAAGTCCTTTGACGGCCGCGAGCGCAAGTTCATGACGGAGAGCAGCGGCGGCGCCAGCTGGATGGCCGAGTACAACGTGCTGGCCGGGCTGTCGTCGCGGTCGTTCGGCCGCTTCTCCTATTTCGTCACCCGCATAGCGTCGGGCAGGGTGGAGCGCGGCCTGCCGCTGGCGCTGCGCCGCTGCGGCTATAACACGATCTCGCTCTATCCGGCCTACGGCGCCTTCATGGGCGCTCGTGGCTTCCAGACCTCCACGGGGATCCAGCACTTCTATGATGCGCGCGCGCTCGGCGCGAAGGGGATCGAGCCGGACAGCTTCTTCTACGACAAGGCCGTCAAGCTGATCGCCGAGCAACCGGTCAATGTGCCGCTCTTCACTTTCGTCTATCTCGCCGCCAATCACTTCCCCTGGGAAACCAAATTCCGCCCGGACTTGCTACCGTCCTGGCGCAAGCCTGGCAACGAGCCGGTGGTCGACGAATATCTGCGCCGCCAGACCATGAGCGCCGGCGACTACGCGGCATTCGTCGCCAGCCTGAAGAAGAAATTCCCGGCGCAGCCGTTCCTGATCGTCCGCTATGGCGATCATCAGCCGGAGTTCTCGTCGAACTTGCTGGATCCCGGCCTGGATGAGGCCAAGCTCGCCCGCAAGTTCAACACCTACGACCCGCGCTACTTCACCACCTACTACGCGATCGATGCCATCAACTTCGAGCCAGTGAAGAGCTCCGCCGTCATGGATACGATCGACGCGCCCTATTTGCCGCTGGTGATCCAGGAAGCCGCCGGCATTCCGCTCGATCCCTCGTTCGAGGAGCAAAAGAACATCATGCTCCGCTGCAAAGGTGTATTCTACGCCTGCAAGGACGGTGCTGAAGTGCGCAGGTTCAATCGGTTATTGATCGAGGCAGGTTTCATTAAAGGGCTCTGAGGAGCGTTATGTCAGCCGTTGCGGGATCCGGAATGAGCGCAAGCGTCCACGCTAGAACGCGCGGCGTCCGGTTCTTTGCCCTCGCCAGCCTCGTCGCCGCCGTCCATCTGGCGGGGCTGGCAGTCCTCCTGACCAGCGAATACGGGCCGTTTGCAATTACGCTAGCCGTGCTGGCGTGGGTCTTCGTGAACTGCTTTTTGCTGGTCGTGCTGCAGCGGCCCGGCGTCTGCGCCGCGCTGGCGCTGGCCCTCATCGTGATCCTGATCGAGCTGTCGCGGTTCAAGTTCGGCATCCTGCAGCTCACGCTTACGTTCCTCGACTTCCTGATCATTGACCGCGACACCTTCTCGTTTCTGCTCTCGGTGTTCCCGCGGCTGCAGATGCAATTGCTGATTGCGGGCTTGGTTGCGATACCGCTGTTGTGGGCGCTCTGGCGCTTCGATCCGTTCCGGGTGCGCCGCCGCTTTGCGCTGACGGGGGTGGCTGCGACGGCCGCATTGATTGCGACGATAGCGGTCGCTTTCCCCGAGCAGGCGTGGGAGCCGTTCCAGGGCGTCAACCATATCTCCAATTTGGCGCGCTCCGGCGTAGTGGCGGTGTCGCGGCTGGCGTCGACGGGATGGATCGAAGCCGATCCGCCGGCGAACGGCCCGCTCAGCCTTGCGCGGGACGCCCGCGCTGCCGGCCTGCCTGCGCTGCCAGCAGGCGAGGGCTGCGACACCACGGTCAAGCGGCCGCACATTATCCTGCTGCTCGACGAATCGAGCTTCGACGTCACCTCGGCGCCTGATATCAAGGTGCCGGCGGGATACACCGACTACTTCAAATCGATCGACGGCAAGCAGCGCACCATGATCGCGGAATCGACCGGCGGTCCGACCTGGTACACCGAGTTCAACGTGCTGACCGGCCTGTCGGCGCGCTCGTTCGGCGATCTGAAATTCTACGTCACGCGGATCGCCGCCGGCCGGGTGACGCGCGGGCTGCCGCAGGCGCTGCAACGCTGCGGCTACAAAACCGTCTCGCTCTATCCGACCTATGGCGATTTCCTCAGCGCGCGCGCCTTCCAGAAGGGCACCGGCGTCGAGCAGTTCATCGACATGGCGGACATGGGCGTGAACGAGGACATGCAGCCGGACAAGTTCTATTTCGATCAGGCATTGAAGGTGTTTGCGCGCGAGCAGCCGCAGCAGTCGCCGGTCTTCATGTTCGTCTACCTTACGGCCAATCATTTTCCCTGGTGGAGCGTCTACCGGCCAGATCTGACGCCGAACTGGACCCCGCTGGGAAATACAGCGGAGACCGACGAATACATTCGTCGCCAGACCGTGACGGCGAATGACTACCGCGAATTTACCGAGCGGCTGAAGCGCGACTATCCGGATCAGTCATTTCTGGTCTTGCGTTTCGGCGATCACCAGCCGGCCATCTCGCAGAAGCTGCTTGAGCCCGGGATCGACCAAGCCTCGCTGGCGAAAAGGCTGATGACCGCCGATCCGCGCTATTACTCGACTTACTATGCCATCGACGGCATCAACTACCAGCCACGCGACCTGTCGTCGGCGCTCGAAACGCTGGATGCGGCCTATATCCCGCTCGTGCTGCAGGAAGCCGCCGGCCTGCCGCTCGATCCGACATTTGCCGAACAGAAGAGCATCATGCTCCGCTGCAAGGGAACGTTCTATGCGTGCAAGAAAGGGGCGGAGGCTCGGCGGTTCAACCGGCTTCTGATCGATGCGGGGATGATCAAGGGGCTTTGAGGCGTGACGTTATCGAACGTGTGCCGACGGCCCATCCCGTCATTGCGAGCGAAGCGAAGCAATCCATCTCACTGCAGGCGGGGACATGGATTGCTTCGTCGCTGTCGCTCCTCGCAATGACGGGGGAGAGGCCGCCGCAATGTCACTTCTTCCCCACCTTCTCCCACAGCCACTGCGCCACTGCATCTCGCGAGCTCGTCGCGTCGTTGCCGGCCGCGCGCAAGTTTGCCTCGCGCATGGTGGCGATGTCGATCTTGCCGACGAGCGGCGTCAGCGCCTTGCGCAAGGTCTCGTCGTTGGCGCGCTTCGGCGCCAGCAGCACCATCGCATCATAAGGCGGGATCGCGCGCCTGATGTCGTTGAGGGCAACCAGATCATATTTCGCGATCAGCCCGTCGCTGGTGTAGCCGGCGATGACGTCGACTTCGCCGGAGGCGACTGCCGCATACATGAAGTCGGGCTGCATCTGCCGCTGCCCGCGGAACGACAGGCCATAGACCCTGCGCAGCGCGGTCCATTCGGGCCGCGAGAAGAATTCATAATCGCCGGCGATCGACAGGTTCGCTGCGCGCGGGGCGAGATCGGCGATGGTGCGGATGCCCAGTTGCTCGGCGCGCTTGCGCGGCATCACCAGCGCATAGGCGTTCTCGAAGCCGAGTTCGCCGAGCAGCGTGATGTTCTGCTTTGCCAGCATCGTCGTCAGCTCGGCCACCAGCTCCTGACGCGGCCTGATGTCGGTGCGGTGGAACTGGTTGGCCCACAGCGTGCCGGAATAGTCGACATAGACGTCGATATCGCCTGCCGCCAGCGCCTCGAAGATCACGTTGGAGCCGAGGCCCTCGCGGGTCGTCGCGGAGAGGCCCGCCGCCTTGAGACGCTGCGCCATCAATGCCGACAGCACGTATTGCTCGGTAAAGGTCTTGGCACCGACGATGTAGCTGGTCTGCGAGCGCATCATGGTCGGCACCAGCGTGGCCGCGACGAGCGCCACGATGCCGATGCCGCCAAGCGCCGCGCGCAGGCGGCTGCGGTTGTGCAGGCCGCGTTCGATCAGCGCGAGCAGTTGATCGACGGCAAGCGCCAGTACCGCAGCGGCAACGCAGCCGAACAGCACGAACACCCAGTTCTGGGTCTGCAGGCCTGCAAAAATGTAATTGCCGAGGCTGGTCTGGCCGATCGGCGTCGACAGCGTCGCGGTGCCGATCACCCAGACCGCCGCGGTGCGGATGCCCGCCATCATCACCGGCAGCGCCAGCGGCAGTTCGACTGTGAACAGCGATTGCCGCGGCGTCATGCCGACGCCCTGCGCCGCCTCCAGGATCGCGGCGTCGACGCCGTGCAGCCCGGTGATCGTATTGCGCAGCACCGGCAGCATCGAATAGAGCGCAAGCGCCAGCACCGCGGGCAAGAATCCGAACGCCGAAAAGCCTGCGCCGAACCATGACAACGACAGCGCCGCGAGCGCCAGGAGCAGCGGATAGAACAGCGCGAGCAATGCCAGCCCCGGCACCGTCTGCACGATACTGGCGAGCCCGAGCAGCGCCCCGCGCAGCACCGGACGATGGCGCGACAGAATCGCAAGCGGCAGGCTGACGAGTAGCCCGAGCGCCAGCGCGGCAACGCTGACACGGACATGGCTGCCGAGATAGTCGGGCAGGTGGCCCCATGCTTCCGCCCAGCGTGGATCAGTGAAGATGCTCATGCCGCACCATCCCGCGGCAGCAGGGCGCCGAGCCGCTCGGCCTGCCGGCGCGGCGTGCGCATGAGCTCACCGACGTAAGCGTGGTCGCTTTCGGAAAGTTTCGATGGCGTGCCCTGCGCCAGTAGCCGCCCGGCGCCCATCACCGCGATGCGGTCGGCGAGCAGGATCGCTTCCGTCATGTCATGGGTGATCATGACCGTGGTCAGGCCGAGCTTCTTGTGCAGCTCGCGAAAATCATCGCCCAGCGCATCGCGGGTCAAGGGGTCGAGCGCGCCGAACGGCTCGTCCATCAGCACGATGCGCGGCTTTGCGGCTAGCGCCCGCGCCACGCCGACGCGCTGGCGCTGGCCGCCGGAGAGTTCATGCGGCAGCCGGTCGCGATATTGCGCGCGGTCGAGCCTGACCAGGTCGAGCAGCTCATCAACCCGCGCGGAAATTTCGGTGGCCGGCGTGCCCAGAAGTTTCGGCGTAATGCCGATATTGCCGGCGACGGTCAGATGCGGAAACAGGCCGCCGCTCTGAAAGACATAACCGATCCGCCGCCGCAGCGAGATCGGATCGACGCTGCGCACATCCTCGCCCTCGACCGTGATCGAGCCGGAGTCCATCTCGATCAGCCGGTTGGCCAGCCGCAGCAGCGTGGTTTTGCCCGAGCCCGAGCCGCCGACAATGGCGAGGAATTCACCCTCGGCAACGTCGAGCGAAACATTGTCGACGGCCACGACGCGGCCGCCGTCAAACGTCTTGCTGACATCGGCATAGGTGATCAGGGGAGGGTTCATGCGGTCTCAAATCCTTCACCCTCCCCTGGAGGGGTAGGGCTATCGCATATGAAGAAAAACGTGGTGTGCAGCTCGCCTGCGACCATCCTTCGAGACGCCCGCCTATGGCGGGCCCTCAGGATGAGGTCGCGTTTTGCGGCGAGATATTAGACCCTCATGGTGAGGAGCCCGCCAAAGCGGGCGTCTCGAACCATGCAGGCCGAGCTCATCCGGCAACCTCCAACTGCCATATGCGATAGCCCTACCCTCCAGGGGAGGGTGAACATCAACTACCACGTCATGACGCCGCGTTGAACTTATCCTTCTTACCCGCTAAGGCATCCCTCCAAAGACTTGGGGAGAAACATGGCAGATACCGCACAGCCCATGGCGGTCGCGCTTGATAGTGCAACGGTGGCGTTTCGCGTCGCCGGGGATCGCGTCTATACGGCCGTGGAAAAGGCCAATCTATCGGTGGCGCATGGCGAATTCGTCGCCATTGTCGGCCCGACGGGATGCGGAAAATCGACGCTGCTCAACGTCGCGGCCGGGCTTCTGAAGCCTGCGGCCGGGTCGGTGAAGATCTTCGACCAGCCGCTGACGGGGTCGAACCGTGATGCCGGCTACCTGTTTCAGGCCGACGCGCTGTTTCCGTGGAAGACCGCGATCGACAACGTCGCCATCGGGCTCGAGATCAAGGGCGCACCGCGCGAGCAGGCGTTGCAGCGCGCACACGGCTGGCTCACCTCCGTCGGCCTCGGCGCCTTTGCCAACCGCTATCCGCACATGCTCTCGGGCGGCCAGCGCAAGCGCGTCGGCCTGGCGCAGGTTTTGATACGTGATCCAAAAATTCTCCTGATGGATGAGCCGTTCGGCCCGCTCGATGCCCAGACCCGGCAGATCATGGGCAATCTGTTGCTCGAACTCTGGAACGCCGACCGCAAGGCTGTGCTGTTCGTCACCCACGACCTCGAAGAGGCGATCGCGCTGGCCGACCGCGTCGTGATCATGTCGGCCGGTCCATCGGCGCGCATCATCGGCGACTGGCGAGTAAAACTGCCGCGCCCGCGCGACATTTCGGAAGTCCGCATGGAGAAGGACTTTCATGAATTGCACCGGGAGATCTGGGGCGTGCTGAAGGACGAAGTGATGAAGGGCTATGTGCAATCCACCCAAGCTGTGGGAGCTGGCTGATGTCGCGTCCGATGCTCCTTCTCTCGCAGTTGCTGGTCGCCGTCGTCGCGCTGGCGCTGTGGCAGTTCTTTGCGACCGTGCCGGTGTTCGGAAAAATCCTGCTGCCGCCGTTCTTCTTTTCCAACCCGGTCGATGTCGGCAGCCAAATCGTCAAATGGTTTTCGAGCGGGGTAATCTGGAAACACCTCATCATCACGCTGTGGGAATCCATCCTCGCCTTCGTGATCGGCTCGATCGGCGGCGTGCTGGTCGGCTTCTGGTTCGCGCGCCAGCCGCGCGTCGCCGCAGTGTTCGATCCCTATGTCAAAATGGTCAACGCGCTGCCGCGCGTGGTGCTGGCGCCGATCTTCACGCTGTGGCTCGGGCTCGGCATCTGGTCCAAGGTCGCGCTCGGCGTGACGCTGGTGTTCTTCATCGTGTTCTTCAACGTCTATCAGGGCGTCAAGGAGGTCTCCAACACCGTGCTCGACAATGGCCGCATGCTCGGCATGAACGAGCGGCAGTTGATGCGGCACGTCTACTGGCCGTCGGCGCTGTCGTGGATGTTCTCCTCGCTGCACACCTCGGTCGGCTTCGCGGTGGTCGGCGCCGTCGTCGGCGAATATCTCGGATCCGCCGCCGGGCTCGGCTACCTGATCCAGCAGGCCGAAGGCGTGTTCGACGTCGCCGGCGTCTTCGCCGGCATGTTCGTGCTGTCCGCCTTCGTCATCCTGATCGACATGGGCGTGACGCTGGTCGAACGCCGGCTCTTGGTATGGCGGCCGGCCGCGGCGGAGGGCAGGGGGTAGATGTTGGATGCCGTCATTCCGGGGCGCCTCGAAGAGGCGAACCCGGAATCTCGAGATCCCGGGTTCGCTGTCGCCGCCCCCGGGATGACGGTGCAAGCTTCTCAACACCTCGGCACTGCTCTATCTTGCCAGCCAACAATGGAGGAACCCAATGAAGAAACTGTTCGGCCGGCTGGCCGCTTCGCTGCTGGCGCTGGCGCTCACGACCGGTGTTGCCACAGCACAAAGCAAGGTCACCATCGCGGTCGGGGGCGGCGCCTGCCTGTGTTATCTGCCGACCGTGCTGGCAAAACAGCTCGGCGAGTATGAAAAGGCGGGCGTGGCCGTCGAATTGGTCGACCTCAAGGGCGGCTCGGATGCGCTGAAAGCCGTGCTCGGCGGCAGCGCAGATGTGGTGTCGGGCTATTTCGACCATTGCGTTAATCTGGCCGCCAAGAAGCAGGAGCTGCAGTCCTTTGTCATCTACGACCGCTATCCCGGCCTGGTGCTGGTGGTCTCGCCGTCGCGGACCTCGGAGATCAAGTCGGTCAAGGATTTGGCCGGCAAGAAGGTCGGCGTCAGCGCGCCGGGCTCATCGACCGATTTCTTCCTTAAGTATCTGTTGAAGAAGAACGGCCTCGATCCGACCAGCGCCGCGGTGATCGGCGTCGGCCTTGGCGCGACCGCGGTGGCCGCGATGCAGCAGGGCCAGATCGACGCCGCCGTAATGCTCGATCCGTCCGTCACCGTCCTGCAGGGCAGCCATCCGGATTTGAAGATACTGGCCGACACCCGCACGCAGAAGGACACGCTGGCCGTATTCGGCGGCGAATATCCGGGCGGAGCGCTGTACACCACGACGGCGTGGATCAATTCGCACGAAAAGGAAGTGCAAGCGCTCACCAATGCGATCGTCAACACGCTCGCCTGGATTCACTCGCACTCGCCGGAAGAGATCATGGCCAAGATGCCCGAGGGAATGGTCGGCAAGGACAAGGAGCTCTATCTTGCCGCGCTGAAGAACACGATCCCGATGTATTCGGAAACCGGCAAGATGGATCCCAAGGGAGCCGAGGCCGTGCTCGCCGTGTTCAGCGAGGGCTCGCCCGAGGTCGCGAAAGCCAATATCGACGTGACCAAGACCTGGACCAACAAATATGTCGAGCAGGCCAGGAAGACGACCGGTACCAGTTCGAAGTGAGTCCTGATACCGTTCAGGCGACTGCAAACCGCGTGAAGCGATGAATAGTACGACGCCTCTGGTCATTCATCGCGTCAGCACGCTCGATCTCCCCGTCGAGGCATGGACATGGCCATTCGCCGAAGCGCAGCGCGTGGAGATCGAGGCGCATTTCGCCAGCAAGCAGTGCGAAAGGCCGGCGATCTGGAATGGCCGCGTCCTGCTCGGGCGCAACCCGGTATTTTCGGGTGACTGTTTCAGAGCCAGCTATTTCGAAACCGATTTCGCAAGCTTCCTGGCCTGGCGCGACTGGGGCTTTCCCGATCGATCCGTGTTCAACGGTTTCGGCATGGGCGCGCTCCGCTGCGCCGACGGCGCTTTTGTGCTCGGCGAGATGAGCGGGCACACCTCCAACGCCGGGCGCATCTACTTTCCATCCGGCACACCCGACCTCAACGATATCAAGGACGGCACGGTCGACCTGCCCGGCAGCGTCACACGCGAACTCGAGGAGGAGACCGGGCTCGCGTCGGGCGCGTATGACAGCGATCCGCATTGGCACTGCATCCACACGGAGACTGCGGTCGCGATGATCCGTCTGTTGCACGTCAACATGCCGGGCGAGGCGGTGCGCGAGCGGATCGAGCGTAATCTGGCCGCGCAGCATCAGCCGGAACTGTCGGCCATCCGCCTCGTGCGCAGCACCGGCGATTTCACCGCCGCCATGCCGCGTTTTGTCACGGCCTTTCTTGAGGCGCAGTTTGCATCCAGACCCTGACGCGCGCAATGCTGCTTGACATCTGGTGGCGCTATCAATGTGATAGGCACCAACCAGAATAAGAAAATGCAGTGCACAATAATAATCCAGGGAGGAATAGATGCCGGGGCGCAAAGCTGCACGCCTTCTCGTCGGGTTGTCCGCCGCAATCGCGGCGCTGGGGATGGCGGTCACCGCCGAGGCTCAGGAAAAGAAAATCAAGATCGGCGTGATCTACGACCTGACCGGCCCGCTCGCCGGCGGCGGTTCGGAGCTGCAGTATATCGGCGCCAAGATCATGCTCGACCACTACGCGAAGACCGGCGTCGAGGGTTACAAGGTCGAAGCTGTTTATGCCGACGCCCAGAGCAAGCCTGACGTGGCGATCAACGAGGCGGTGCGGCTGATCGAGCAGGAAAAGGTCAACATGCTGCTCGGCTTCTTCTCGTCGGCGCAATGCGTGCCGGTGGCCGCGCGCGTCGAGCAGCTCAAGAACTTCATGTGGATCACCACCTGCATCTCTTCGGCCGTGCTGGCCGACAAGAACTTCAAATACGTGTTCCGTCCGCAGGCCTCCGGCGACCAGTTCGGCATGATGACGATGGATTTCATCGCGCAGAACGCCAAGGAAAAGCTCGGCAAGGAGCCGAAGGATCTGCGCGTCGCCATCATCCACGAGGACGGCGCCTATGGCGTCGACGTCTCCAAGGGCAACGAGGCCGGCGCCAAGAAGGCCGGTTTCAACATCGTGCTGAAGGAAGGCTATTCCGCCACCGCGCCCGATCTTTCCGCGCTCATCACCAAGCTGAAGCGCGCGCGGCCCGACGTGATCTTCCATACCGGCTACAACCCCGACATCACCTTGTTCGGCCGCCAGGCCCGCGAGCAGGGCCTCAAGTTTGCGGCGCTCGTCGGCCACGGTGCGGGCTATGGCGTCTACGAGAAGCTGAAGGAAGGCCTCGGCGCCGACGTCAATTACGTCTTCAACACCGACCCGATCTCGATCTGGCTAGCCAACCAGAAGAACATGGATCCGAAGCTGCCGCCGGTCATCAAGATGGTCGGCGAGGAGTTCGACAAGGCGAAACCGGGAGTGGCGATCCGTTCCGCGCATGTCGGCATGGCCGCATCGAACACTTACCTGTTCCTGACCGAGGTGCTGCCGCGCGCGATCAAGAAGTATGGCGGCGTCGATCCCGATGCGCTGCGCAAGGCCGCGCTTGAAACCGACATTCCCGAAGGCGGCACCATGCTCGGCTTCGGCGTCAAGTTCCACGGCGAGGGCTCCCCGATGGCCGGCCAGAACGAACGCTCGTTCCCGGTGGTCATCCAGTATATTGATGACAAGTCCTATGTGGTGTGGCCGAAGAGCCAGGCGCAGCGCGAGGCCGTGCTGCCGCTGCCGAAGGGAACCACGTTCAGCAACCAGTAACGCGGAGATTCTGGCGTGCTGACTGTAGAAGGGTTGGTGAAGCGCTTCGGCGGCTTCACCGCGGTCAACAACGTGTCGTTCCGGGTCGAGCAGGGCGAGATTCTCGGCCTGATCGGCCCGAACGGCTCCGGCAAGAGCACGATCTTCAACATGCTGTCGGGCACGCTGACCCCGACGGCGGGATCGATCCTGTTCGACGGTGCGGAGATCGCCGGCAAGGCGCCGCACCGCATCATCAATAGCGGCATCGGCCGCACCTTCCAGATCCCGCGGCCGTTTCACCGGCTCACGATATTCGAGAACGTGGCGCTCGCCGGCTATTACGGTCAGGGCCGCCACAGCCGCAGCAAAGCGGATGAGGCGGCCGAGCGCGCGCTGCGCATGGTCGGCCTGCCGACCGACCGCCATGCGAGTGTCGATGGCCTTGGCGCTGCGGGCCTGAAGAAGCTCGAACTGGCAAAAGCGCTCGCGACGGGACCGAAGCTGCTGCTCGCTGATGAAAGCCTCGGCGGACTCGACGAGCACGAGATGGACCAGGCCGCCGACATGCTGCGCAAGATCCGCGACGAGCTCGGCATCACCATCATCTGGGTCGAGCACATTATGGGCGTGTTGATGCGGGTGGTCGATCGCGTGATGGTGCTCGATCACGGCGAGAAGATTTCCGAAGGGCTGCCGAGCGTCGTGGCGAGCGATCCCCGCGTGATCGAGGTCTATCTCGGCACGGACGCGGATTCGAGCCAGGCCGCGGCGGCCGAAGCGCGCCGCCGGGCAGGGGTGTAAGCATGCTCGAACTGAAGTCGGTCGACGCGGGTTACGGTACCTTCCAGGCGCTGTTCGGCACCAATCTCGAGGTCAAGGCGGGCGAGGCGGTCGGCGTGATCGGCCCCAACGGCGCCGGCAAGACCACCCTGATGCGGGTGATCTCGGGCCTGATCCGCCCGAGCCGCGGCACTATTGCCATGGAAGGCCGTGACGTCGTGGCGACGCCCGCGCATCGCATTGTCGATCTCGGCATTGCCCATGTGCCCGAGAACCGCCGGCTGTTTCCGCGGCTCACCGTCGATGACAATCTGAAGATGGGCGCCTACATGCCGGGCGCGCGCGCCAAATATGCCGAGCGGCTCGAATTCGTGTTCGACCTGTTCCCGCGCATGAAGGAGCGGCGCAGCCAGATGGCCGGCACTCTGTCGGGCGGCGAGCAGCAGATGTGCGCGATCGGCCGCGCGCTGATGTCGGATCCGAAATTGCTCCTGCTCGACGAGCCCTCGGCGGGGCTGGCTCCGGTCGTGGTGCAGCAGGTGTTCGAACTGGTGAAGCGTATCCGCGCCGGCGGGCTGACGGTTCTGATCGTCGAGCAGAACGTGCAGCAGGTGCTGAGAGTGGTCGATCGCGCCTATCTCTTGGAAGCCGGCACCATCCGCGCGTCCGGCACGTCGGAAGAGATGATGAAGACGGACACGATCAAGCAGGCTTACCTCGGGGTTTAGGGATGCAAGGGTTCCTCGACATCTTCGACATCTATCTGCTGGAGGCCGTGGTCAACGGCATTCTGCTCGGCGGCGTGCTGGCGCTGCTCGCGCTCGGGCTCAATCTGATCTTCGGCGTCATCGACGTCACCTGGATCTGCTACGCCGAGCTCGTGATGATCGGCATGTACGGCATGTACTACATGGTCCAGGTGTTCGGCCTGCCTTACTGGGTGGCGGCACCGATCGCGATCATGCTAGTCGCAGCGCTCGGCGCGCTGCTGCATTACATCGTTATCGCGCCCTTGCTCACCGCGCCGCCGATCAACCAGTTGCTCGCGACTGGCGGCGTGCTGTTCATCCTGCAGAGTTTCGCCACCGTCGCCTTCGGCATCGACTTCCGCAATCTCGGCATCCGCCTGCCGGTGCTGGCGATCGGCGACATGCATTTCAGCTATTCGCGGCTGCTCGCCTTCATCGCCGCGTTGCTTGGCATGCTGGCGGTCTACTTCTTCATGACCCGCACCTATACCGGCACCGCGATCCGCGCCATCTCGCAGGACCGCCAGATCATGTCGCTGATGGGCGTCGACACCAAGCGCATCTACCTCATCACCTCGGCGCTCGGCGGCGCGCTCGCCGGCCTCGCCGCCTGCCTCTTGGTGCTGCAATATGACGTGCATCCCTTTGTCGGGCTGTCGTTCGGGCCGATCACCTTCCTGATCTGCGTGCTCGGGGGCCTAGGCAATTTCGTCGGCGGCTTCATCGCGGCGTTCGTGTTCGCCGAGATCATTTCGCTGGGCGGCCTGTTCTCCGACCTCGAATGGGGTTACGTGCTGGCGTTCGCCTTCTTCATCGTCATGATGTTCATCCGGCCCGCGGGCCTTTTGGCGAGGCGCTCGTGAATTTCCGTCATGCCGCATGGGGCATTGGCCTCGCCGCGCTGATCGCGTTGCCCTTCGTTTATCGCGATCCCTATCACCTGCACATTCTCGTGCTGATCCTGATCTGGTCGTTCGCCTATACCGCGTGGTCGATCATGGGCCGCTTCGGGCTGGTGTCGCTCGGCCATGGCGGCTTCATGGGGGTCGGCGCCTACGTCACCGCCTTGCTGTGGAACCATCTCGATGTCTCGCCGTGGATCGGCATCCCCGTCAGCATGGTGGCGGCGGGGATATTGGCGCTGGTCGTCGCCTATCCCTGCTTTCGTTTCCGCATCACCGGGCACTATTTCGTGCTGGTGACGCTGGCATTGTCAGGCATCGTGCTGCAGGTTATTACCGCGACGCGCGACTACACCGGCGGCTCGCTCGGCTATACGCCGAACCGCGCCCGCAGCGGCTCGGGCCTGATGGCGCTGCAGTTCGACGACAAGACGACCTGGTACCTGATCGCGCTCGCGGTCTGGGTGCTCGGCCTTTTGATGTGGCGCTGGGTCGATCGCAGCATGAGCCGCTATGCCATGGAGGCGATCTCGGAGGATGAGGACGCCGCCGCCGCGGCCGGCGTCAACGTGACAGCGGAAAAACTCAAGATCACGCTGATCTCGGCGCTGATGACGGCGCTCGCCGGCGCGCTGTATTGCCAGTACCAGATGTTCATCTCGCCCGACACCGTGAGCGGCATTGCGGTGTCGCTGCAAATGGTGTTCGCCGCCATTGTCGGCGGTCTCTACGTCTCGCTCGGGCCTACAGTTGGCGCCATCATCACCATCCTGCTCGCGGAAGTCTTGCGCATCGGCTTCGGCACCAAGGCGGTCGGCTGGGACAACCTCGTCTATGGCCTCCTGCTCGTCATCTTCATCATATTCCTTCCCAAGGGCATTCTTGGTAGCGTCCTCGACCGATTGAAGACGCAACCGAAGCCCTCCGGGACAAAATGAGCAAGAAATATTCGCAGTCGCTTGCCGATGAACTGAAACCCTTTATCGGCCCTTTCCGTCACGACGGTTCGGGCGAGTTTCACCTGAAGTCGCACAGGACGAACGAGAAGGGCGGTCTCGACAAGGAGAAGGCGACCAGGATCGTCGAGGTCAACCGCAAGCGCCTCAACGATTTCCAGGAAAAGCTCTACGCGCAGGATCGCTGGTCGCTGCTACTGATCTTCCAGGGCATGGACGCTGCGGGCAAGGACTCCGCGATCAAGAGCGTGTTCGAGGGCGTCAATCCGCAGGGCTGCGAGGTCACCTCATTCAAGCAGCCTTCGAGCAAGGAACTCGATCACGATTTCCTGTGGCGCAGTATGACCGCGCTGCCCGAGCGCGGCCGCATCGGCATCTTCAACCGCTCCTATTATGAGGAGTGCCTGGTGGTGCGGGTGCACCCGGAAATTCTCGCCAAGCAGAAGATCCCGCAGCCGCTGGTGACCAAGGACATCTGGAAGGAGCGCTTCGAGGACATCTCCGCGATGGAGCGCTACCTCGCGCGCAACGGCACCGTGATCCTGAAATTCTTCCTCAACATTTCGAAGCAGGAGCAGCGCGAACGCTTTCTCGAGCGGCTGGAGGATCCCGCCAAGAACTGGAAGTTCTCGATGGCCGACATCGGCGAGCGGGACCTGTGGGCGAAATACCAGGCCGCCTACCAGGACCTGATCCGCCACACCGCCTCGCAGTGGGCGCCCTGGATCGTCGTCCCCGCCGATCACAAATGGTTCGCCCGCGTCGTGATCGGCTCAAGCATCGTGGCCGCGCTCGATCAGCTCGACCTGCACTTCCCGAAAGTAGAGAAGGCCGACCGCAGTGAATTCGCCAAGGTCCGCACGGCGCTTTTGGCGGAGGAGAGTGGTGCTAAGAAGTAGGACAGGCAGCGCAGCCCATTGCTCGCCGTCCGCTGCGATTCGTTTCGCTTCAACGCCGCGTTCGCCGAGCTCCATGGTCGCTCGCCGTCAAGCTTGCGGGCCACATCGCGTGGCAACAGGAGGTGAGGGATCATTTAAGGCTTGTTATTCCCGCGCAAGCAAGACTAGCCCAACGCGCAGGCACGCAGCACACGGAGTTCTTTCGCGGCCGCTTTCATCAAGGGCTTGGTCTGTTCGGCCTCGTGGCCGACGATAAAGCCTGACGCAAACGCGCGGGCGCGCCGATCTTGCGGAGGTGCGTTGAGTGCGGCATCTGCCGCCATCTTGCTGTCGGCAACGAAATCGTTGAGCGAGCCGAGCGTACGCTGGATCTTCTTCAAATGCCGCGAAAGCCGGACAAGCTCCCTGCGCTCGCGCTTGCCGGGAAAAAGACTTTCAAAGAACTCTACCGCGTATCTGATCTTCTTCACCCTGATGCGCAGCTTGTGCCGCTGGCCGGGAGACAAGTCTTGCAGCGCCTTGCCGACTTTCCTTGCCTTCCTGGTACGGCGGTTCAACAGATCGGCGGCGAATTCGCCGATTTCCAGCTTCGCTTCTTGGCCGCTATCATTCTGCGCCTCGATCCATTCCAGCAGCTCGACGAGCAACGCCCGGCATCGCCGCGAGTTGACCGCGTTCCTTGCCCGCTCAAGCGCTTCGTCGCGCCTGTGGGCGAACTCTTTTTCGATGGCCTTGATCCCTCGCCGGGGATTGATCCTGGGAGCCACGGCGCCGACCTTCTCGTGCAGGAAAACGTCGATTTCGCGTGCGGGCGCAAGCTGGTTGGTGAGCCATTTGAGCTCACCCTTGATCTGTTCGGTTTTCGCGCCGGTCAGTATCTTCGCGAACAGCGAGATGGCCGCGCGCAACCGGCGCAGGCCCACTCTCATCTGATGCACGCCTTCAGGGTCGAGATTGCGTACCGCATCGATATTCCCGGAAAAATGGCGGAGGGCGGCGTAGGCGATCGCCTTGAAGCCCTCGGTCGCGGACATCCGATCGTCGAGCTCGATCGAGCCGGCAAAGGTCGCCCCTTCGCCCTTGTTGTCGACGAGATCGTAGCCCCGTTCCGACTTGCCCGTGAGATAGAGCTCGGCAGCCAATTTTCGTTCGACGGTTCTAGCGAGTTGAAACAGATCACGCCGGCGTCCGCGCTTCAATTCCAGCTCGACCTCCTCGATACGGCTTGACCGTCGTCCAGCGACGATCTCGCCGCGATCGATGGCAAGCTCTATCTCGCTCTGTCTGGTACGAACCGGCAGGATGGTGCGATGGACGGAGGTCTTGAAAATCGGCCGCAACTTGCGCCGCAACTTCTTTGAAGCAAGTCGCTGAAGCGGTGTGCCATCGGCCTCGCCAAGGTCTGGGCGGCCGTCCGCTATTTCGCTTTCCCATTCCCCGCGGCCGAACTCGGCGGCGGTGACCTTTTTGATCGTCTGAATATGTTTGCCGTTCGATTGCCGTACCCGAAGCAGCAGTCCATGCTGCTTCAGCTTCCGCTTCCGCGTATCGAAATAGGTCGATGTCAGATCGCTCTCGGCGCGCTCGCCAACCTTGCTTCCGGCGACTTTCAGATGGGCCAGCGCCGAAAGATGGTGCCTCGGCACTCGGAACTTGACCTCGGTTTCGACGCCCATTTGGTTCTCCTCGTTAGCGGATGGGCGGATAACGCAAACGAGTTGTTCTGGATGCGCTCGTGGAGGGCGAGTCACGAACCGCTGACTATCCTGAGGATCAGCGATCGCACGCGCCAACTAGGTCACCCTTCCTGACCCTCTTTTGGCATTGCGGCCAGCCGCATTTCTCGTCTAGAACAGCCTTGGAACGCTGTGGTCGGCAACGAACCGTCAAGGGTTTTGGCCGAGGATTGGCGTCCAAAAGGGTCTGGCAATGCTGATTCGCAGCGAAAATCGGGGAATTCAGGGTGGAGCAGCCAAGGCTGCCCCCGCAATTCCGGCTGCGTCCGCGCCCACCCTCCTTCTTGGCGGGCTTCTGCTTCTTATCGGCCCCTGAGGGCCGTCTGGGCGATTTGCGCCTGGGCACTCAGGGGTTTTGAGCGAGATCACCAGACCCTTAAGCGCCACTTGAACCGGCGCCACCACCCAAAAGGAATTCAGAACATGACCACAGCCAATAAGTCCGAGAAGGACCGCGTCATCATTTTTGACACCACGCTGCGTGATGGCGAGCAGTGCCCCGGCGCCACCATGACCTTCGAGGAAAAGCTGGAGGTCGCCGAGCTCCTGGACGACATGGGTGTCGACGTCATCGAGGCCGGTTTCCCGATCACCTCGGAAGGCGACTTCGAGGCGGTCAGCGAGATCGCCCGCCGCTCCAAGAACGCCGTCATCGCCGGCCTGTCGCGCGCGCATCCAAAGGACATCGACCGCTGCGCGGAAGCCGTGAAATTTGCCAAGCGCGGCCGTGTCCACACCGTGATCGCGACCTCGCCGCTGCACATGCGCGTCAAATTGAACATGACGCCGGAGCAGGTGATCGACCTCTCGATCGCCAACGTCACCCGCGCCCGCAACCAGATCGACGACGTCGAATGGTCGGCCGAGGACGGCACCCGCAGCGAGATGGATTTCCTCTGCCGCATCGTCGAGGCGGTCATCAAGGCCGGCGCTACCACGGTGAACATCCCCGATACCGTCGGCTACACGGTGCCGGAGGAATACACCCACTTCATGAAGACGCTGATCGAGCGCGTGCCGAACTCCGACAAGGCTATCTTCTCGGTTCACTGCCACAACGACCTCGGCATGGCGGTGGCGAACTCGCTGGCCGGCGTCGTCGGCGGCGCGAGGCAGGTGGAGTGCACCATCAACGGCATCGGCGAGCGCGCGGGTAACGCGGCGCTCGAAGAGATCGTGATGGCAATCAACGTCCGAAACGACAAGTTTCCGTACTGGAACAAGATCGACACCACGCAGTTGACCCGCGCCTCGAAGCTGGTATCGGCGGCGACCTCGTTCCCGGTACAGTACAACAAGGCGATCGTCGGCCGTAACGCCTTCGCCCATGAGAGCGGCATCCATCAGGACGGCGTGCTGAAGGATGCATCGACCTACGAGATCATGCGGCCCGAGATGGTCGGCCTGAAGCAGTCCTCGCTGGTGCTGGGCAAGCATTCCGGCCGTCATGCGTTCGTCCACAAGCTGGAAGAGATGGGCTACAAGCTCGGCGCCAACCAGCTCGAAGACGCCTTCAACCGCATGAAGGCGCTGGCCGACCGCAAGAAGGACATCTACGACGAGGATATCGAGGCACTGGTTGATGAGGAAATGGCGGCCTCCCACGACCGCATCAAGTTGACCTCGCTGACAGTGATCGCCGGCACCCATGGTCCGCAGCGCGCCACCATGAAGCTCGACGTCGAGGGCCAGACTCGGATCGAGGAAGCCGAAGGCAACGGTCCGGTCGATGCCGTGTTCAACTGCATCAAGCGACTGGTGCCGCATGAAGCCAAGCTGGAGCTGTACCAGGTCCACGCCGTGACGGAAGGCACCGACGCGCAGGCGGAAGTCACGGTGCGCCTCGCGCATGAAGGGCGCTCGATGAGCGCCCGTGCAGCGGATCCGGACACGCTGGTCGCTTCCGCAAAGGCCTATCTCGGCGCGTTGAACAAGATCGTCATGAAGCGCCAGCGCGATGTGCCGGCGCAGGCGGCGGGCTGAGGGCTCCACGCCTCCATCATTATTCCGGACGGTCCAAAGGACCGGCCTGGAACTACCGAACCGGGCCAAGGGCTTCTTTCGGAGCCCTGCAGCCGGCAAAGTTACTTTGGAGCACACGCTCGATCTGGTAGAGTCCACATCAGCCAGGAGGAAGGCCGTGGACGAGCTGGAGCGCTGGCTGGTGCCGCTTGGCCTGGTGCAACTCGCACCCGCATTGCGGGCGAACGACGTCGATCTCAAGATCCTGCCTGAGCTGAGTGAGGCGGACCTGGAAAAGCTCGGTCTCTCGCTTGGCCAGCGCAAGAAGCTATTGAAGGCGGCCGCTTGCCTGCCAAACGCCTCAGCATCGGCAGACTCGAGCGCCGCTCCGGCAGCAAGCTTCAGCACCGTCTCCTCGGCCGAACGACGGCAGCTCACGGTGATGTTCTGCGACCTCGTCGGCTCGACCGCGCTATCGGCTGATCTTGACCCCGAGGATCTGCGTGAGGTGATTGGCGCCTATCACCGCTGCGTCGCTGAGACGGTCGCCCGCTTCGACGGCTTCGTCGCGAAGTACATGGGCGACGGCGTGCTGCTTTATTTCGGCTACCCGCAGGCGCACGAGGACGATGCCGAGCGAGCGGTCCGCGCCGGTTTGGCGCTTATTAACGCCATCGACCAACTGCAAACATCCGAGCGTCTTCGGGTCCGCATCGGTATCGGAACCGGGCTGGTCGTGGTCGGCGACCTCATCGGCTCCGGCGAAGCACAGGAACGCGCTGTGGTGGGTGATACACCCAACCTTGCAGCGCGCCTGCAAGCAATTGGCGAGCCGAACACCATTGTCGTCGGCCCCACGACGCGCCACCTGCTGGGTGACCTTTTCGAGTACCGCGATCTCGGCACGGTCGCGATGAAAGGCTTTCCGCAGCCGGTCCAAGCCTACCAGGTGCTCCGGTCAAGCGCCGTCGAGAGCCGGTTTGAAGCCTTCCATTCGGCTGGCCTGACCCCACTGGTCGGTCGCGAGGAGGAGATCGAACTGCTGCTGCGCCGGTGGCAGCGAGCAACATCTGGCGAGGGACAGGTGGTGCTGCTCTCAGCGGAGGCCGGGGTCGGGAAATCACGGCTCGTAGCAGCCCTCCAGGAGAAGCTCCAGGCCGAACCATACTCGCGCCTGCGCTGCTTCTGCTCGCCGCACCACCAGGGCAGCGCGCTGTACCCCGTCATCAGGCAACTGGAGCGGGCGGCCGGGTTCACCCGCGACGATCCGCCGGAGATCAAGCTTGACAAGCTCAAGGCGCTGCTGGCGGGCGCAGCTACCGCCGCCGAGGACATGCCGCTATTGGCCGAGCTGCTGTCATTGCCCTCCGACCGCTATGGCCGGGTACCGCTCAGTCCGCAAGCGAAGAAGGAGCGCACGCTTCAGGCGCTGGTCCGGCAAGTGGAAGACCTGTCTCGGCGCAATCCCGTGCTGTGGGTCTTCGAAGACGTGCACTGGATCGACCCCACCTCCCTCGAGCTTCTGCAGGTGACAGTCGATCGCGTGCAGCAACTGCCGGTGCTGTTACTCCTCACCTTCCGACCGGAGTTCCTGCCGCCGTGGATCGGCCAGCCGCATGTCACGATGCTGGCGCTTGGCCGCTTGAACCGGCGCGACACCGCTGCCCTCGTAGAGCGGGTGGTCGGCGCCAACGCGCTTCCCCCTGCGATTGTTCACGAGATCGTCGACCGCACGGACGGCGTGCCGCTGTTCGTGGAGGAACTGACCAAGGCGATGCTCGAAGCGGGGGCTGACGAAGGGGATCCCAAGGTGGTGCTTTCACGGCTCTCGCCGGCTGCGCTCGCCATCCCTGCTACCCTTCATGCTTCGCTCCTGGCCCGTCTCGATCGTCTCAGTCCGGAAGCCAAAGAAATCGCCCAGACCGGCGCCGCCATTGGCCGGGAATTCTCCGACGATCTGATACGGACCGTGTCGCCGCTGCCCGACGCGCCTTTGCAGTCGGCCCTCGACCAGCTCGCCGCGTCACAGTTGATTTTTCGTCGTGGTTCATCGGCCTACAGCTTCAAGCACGCCCTCGTTCAGGATACTGCCTACGGCACGCTGCTGCGCGGCAAGCGGCAACCGCTGCACGCGCGCATTGCATGGGCCCTTGAGGAGAAGTTTCCGGACATTGCAGCTACGCAGCCGGAGGTGCTTGCGCACCACTTCACCGAGGCTGATCTCACGGAAAATGCTGTGGCCTACTGGCGCAAGGCCGGCCAGCGCGCAGCCGAGCGCTCGGCGCACGCGGAGGCGATCGCTCATCTTCGCAAGGGGCTGGGTGTTGCTGAGCGGATCACCGATCCGGTGCAACGCGCCCGTCGCGAACTCGACCTGCAGCTCGTGCTTGCGCCGGTGCTGATCACCACCAAGAGCTGGTCGGCGCCTGAAGTGGAGCAGGCCTATCTGCGCGCGCGCGACCTCGGTCGGCAAGCCGGCGATGTAGCGCAGCTGTTTACCGTGAGTTGGGGGTTGTGGCTCGTTTACCAACAGCGCTGCGAGTTCAAGACCGCTCGCGACCTGTTGGACGAGCTGTTCGCACTTGCGCGGCGGAGCGCCGATCCGGCGCTCCTTCTGCAGGCGCATCATGCTGCATGGACAACCCTTCTCAATCTCCCGGAGCTTACCGCGTGCCGCGCGCATCTCGGTGCGGGATCGGCGCTCTATCGGCCAGACGCGTACGGTGCCCATAAGTTCCTCTATGGCAGCCACGACGTGGCTGTCTGCAACCGTTACACCGCAGCCGCGGCGCTTTGGCCGCTTGGTTTCCCTGAGCAGGCGCTTGCCGCGGCTCGCGAAGCGGTGAGCATGGCGCGGCAGCTTTCGCATCCCTTTAGCCTTGTTCTCGCCTTGGTGTTCGCGGCGATGATCTCCCAGCATCGGCGAGAAGCTGAGCCGGCCCGTGAGCAAGCGGAAGCCGCAATGGCGGTGTGCGCCGAGCATGGCATCGCGCCGCACCTGGCGGCAGCCGGAAGCATCTTGCGGGGCTGGACGATCGCGGAATGCGGACAGGCAATGGAAGGGATCGCGGAGGTTCGCGACGGTCTCGCGGCCATCCAGCCGACGGGCGTGCGCATCCGTCGGCCCTTTTATCTCGCGCTGCTGGCTGAAGCTTCGGCCCGGGGCGGAGAAATCGAACAAGGATTGACTGCGCTGGCCGAGGCTGCGGCCGCTGTCGAGGAGACAGGCGAGCGGCGATGGGAGGCGGAAATCTATCGCTTGATTGGGGAACTGACGGTGGCGAGGCAAGGCAGGGACGCGACCGAAGCAGAAGCGTGCTTTCGGCGTGCGCTCGAGGTGGCCGGTCGCCAGAGTGCGAAAGCTCTGGAGCTGCGCGCCGCCACCAGCTTGGCCCGGGTATGGTGTGATCAGGGGAAGCCGCAGCAGGCCCATGATCTGCTCGCGCCAGTCTATGGCTGGTTCACGGAAGGTTTCGACACGCCCGATCTGCGGGAAGCCAAGGCGCTGCTTGATGCGCTCCGGTGACGCTTCACCTCTGACACGGCGCCTGGAGCGCCGCGTTTTGTTTGAAGCTACGTCACCCGAAAGACCTGATATTCGATACTGCCGGTGCCGAGCAGCCGGCCCGCCGCGACGAACAGGCTGTGGTTCATCCACGCATATCGCCGATCGCCGGTGTTGAAGATCAGCGACAGGCGCATGTACTGATCGTCCCAGCCGGTCGGCTCATTGGCTTCCGCAGCGTGCTTGAAGCGCGCCGTCTGCTCGACCAGACCGATGTAGCTCATCAACACCACGGCGCCGTCGTGTGTCCTAAATTGCGCACGGACATTGGGCCGCCAGAATCCGTCCTCGCTCACCTGCATCCAGTCGAGGCCGGTCGCGGCCAGCTGGGCCTTGATCCGGGGACCGTTCAATTCCGCTTCGACGACTTGCCAATATTGTAGAACGGCGCGCGGCGAGCCGGCAGTCGGATCCAGCGGATTGGCGGTTTTGACCCGATAGGTCATTTCCTGTTCGAGATCGATCATCGTGCCTTGCATCCATCCGGTAGCGCGTTCTGCGGGATCAAATAGCCTTCGAGAGATTTGTTCCGTAAGGCATCGTGTTCGCTTTGCCGTGAGTTAGTTGCCGTAGCCGTAGGTGGGCAAAGGAGCGTCAGCGATGTGCCCATCATCAGTCAACACGCGCGAAGCGCTGTGAGTGGTCGTCATTGCGAGGAGCGAAGCGAAGAAGCAATCCATACATCCGTTATGCCGACCGATGGATTGCTTCGCTGCGCTCGCAATGACGTGGCGAACGCTGTGCAAGCAAATCACTTCTGATTTTCAGAAATCGTGTCAAGCCCAAGAATCAAAAATATTCCGCTTTCGTTTTCACCCAAATCAGCGGCATAACTCCGTCCGTCTCACCGCAAGATGAGGGGCGCTCGCGAACGTCACGAATGCGCGGTGAGATGCGATGGACGCGGATGGTGCGAGAGACGTTGCGCGCCGGAGGCGTACGGCGAAGTCGTGTGGTCCTGATGTCGCGGTGCTGGCATGAAGCTTCGCGAGGTCATCTCGTGAAGCGACGGTGGCAAAAGAGCCGTTCGCCGGGGAGAGCGCGTTATAAGCCGTAAAGCCATTGCGCAGGGAAGGCCGGAGTGTTTCCGCTGTACCTGTATGCTCGTGTGCGTTTCCTTCTATGCGCAACGGCACACGAGACCTCGGGTGCAGCCAGCACCCGGTCTTCCCTGCGCCCTCCAATTGGAGAGGGCGGAAGCTTCCAGCAAACCTCGGACAGTTCATGTCGCGAGATCGCGAAGCTATATCCCCGTCATTGCGAGCGCAGCGAAACAATCCACCTCTCCACTTGCGGCACTATGGATTGCTTCGCTGCGCTCGCAATGACGGCCTAGCACTCTGAGCCTTTCGTTACGAGGAAAGCAGACATAGCGAAGCTTTATTGGACGCTGGTTGCACAGCTCCGGCACGATCCGAACCAAATCGTGCGGGCAGAATTTTGCAGCGCAGCAAAGCCCGCGGCGAGGGCACCCTTCTAACGGGCAATGGCAATCCGGCCGGCTTGTCTGTATGGATGCATCTGGCATGCAAGCTTCGGAATCCGTCTCGGGCGCGCCGAAGAAAATAACGGGAGGAAACATGCGCAAGCTGATTTTGGCCGCGGCATCAATCGCGGCACTGACCCTAGTCGGACCCGCCGCGGCGCAATCGCCGATCGTGATCAAGTTCAGCCACGTGGTGGCCACCAACACGCCCAAGGGACTGGCGGCCGAGAAATTCAAGGAACTGGCCGAAAAATACACCGACGGCAAGGTCAAGGTCGAGGTCTACCCGAACTCGCAGCTTTACAAGGACAAGGAAGAACTGGAAGCACTGCAGCTCGGCGCGGTGCAGATGCTGGCGCCTTCGAATTCGAAATTCGGCCCGATCGGGGTGAAGGAATTCGAGGTATTCGATCTGCCCTACATCCTTCCAGACCTGAAGACACTGCGCAAAGTCACCGACGGTCCGCTCGGCGCCAAGCTCTTGAAGCTGCTCGATGCCAAGGGCATGACCGGTCTTGCCTACTGGGACAACGGCTTCAAGCAGATGAGCGCCAACAAGAAGCTCGTCACGCCCGCCGACTATCGTGGCCTCAAATTCCGCATCCAGTCTTCGAAGGTGCTGGAGGCGCAGTTCCGTTCCCTCGGCGTGGTGCCGCAGGTGATGGCATTCTCCGAAGTCTATCAGGCGCTGCAGACCGGCGTGGTCGATGGCCAGGAGAACACCTGGTCGAACATCTATACCCAGAAGATGCACGAGGTGCAGAAGTACATCACCGAGACCAACCACGGCTACATTGGCTACGTCGTGGTCACTAACAAGAAATTCTGGGACGGCCTGCCGGCGGACATCCGCACTCAATGCGAAAAGGCGATGAAGGAGGCCACCGCCTACGGCAACGCCCAGTCGCAGAAGGAAAACGACGATGCACTCGCCGAGATCAAGAAGACCGGCAAGAGCGAGATCATCAAGCTGACGCCCGAGCAGGACGCCACCATGCGCAAGGCGATGGAGCCAGTCTACAAGGATGTCGCCAGCCGCGTCGGCCAGCCGCTGATCGACGAGTTCCTGAAGGAGACCCGCGGCGCGACGAACTGAGGAGAGGGGATGGCCGGCGCGCACAATGTGGCTTGCCGGCCAATGACGCTGGTACTTTCGCGTCATGCCCGGCCTTGTGCCGGGCATCCACGTCTTAGTCGCGGGGCGGCCAGAAAGACGTGGATGGCCGGGACAAGCCCGCCATGACGGCTGGGATAGAGTGGGGGACATATTGATACTGCTTCGCATCCTCGACCGGCTTGAGGAGATATTGATCGCGACGCTGATGGCGCTCGCGACCTTGTTGATCTTCCTCGCGGTGTGTCACCGCTATCTGCTCGGCGTTCCCTTCCTTTTCCCGATCCTGTTCCCGATCAACCTGGCCTGGGCGCAGGAGCTTTGCATCTACATGTTCGTCTGGGTGGCCAAGTTCGGCGCCGCCTACGGCGTGCGGACCGGCATCCATGTCGGCGTCGATGTCGTGGTCAACCAGCTCAAATCGCCCTGGCGAAACTACGTCATGCTGTTCGGGCTGCTTTGCGGGGCCTTCTTCACCGCCGTGATCGGCACCATGGGCGCGAAATTCGTCTATGGCCTTTACTATACCGACCAGGTATCGCCCGATCTCGAGATACCGAGCTGGTTCGTCTATCTCTGCATTCCGCTCGGCTCCTATTTGATGTGCTTCCGCTTCCTGCAGGTCGCCTGGAATTACTTCTTCACCGGTGACCTGCCGCATCACGACCACGCCCATGTCGAGGGCGTCGATGTCGATGCGCCCGGCGCTGGCGCGGCGGAGGTGACGCGATGACCTCGCTCATCATCTTCGGACTTTTGATCGCGCTGATGCTCACCGGCATGCCGATCTCGATCGCGCTCGGTCTCACCGTGCTCACCTTCATCTACACGATGACCAACGTGCCGACCGAGTCAGTGGCGCTGAAGCTCTTCACCGGCATCGACAATTTCGAGATCATGGCGATCCCGTTCTTCATCCTTGCCGGCAATTTCCTGACCCATGGCGGCGTCGCCAGACGCATGATCGACTTTGCCAGATCGATGATCGGCCACTGGTATGGCGGGCTGGGGCTCGCCGGCGTGATGGCCTGCGCGCTGTTCGCAGCCGTATCGGGCTCTTCGCCCGCCACGGTGATCGCGATCGGCTCGATCATGCTGCCGGCGATGGTGAAGCAGGGCTTTCCGAAACGCTTCGGCGCCGGCGTCATCACCACGTCGGGCGCGCTCGGCATCCTGATCCCGCCGTCGATCGTGATGGTGATCTATTGCGTTGCGACCGGCGGCAGCATTGCGCTCGATCCAGCCGGCCAGCGCGTGTCGTCGGCTTCCGTTGGCCAGATGTTCATCGCCGGCGTCATCCCCGGCGTGATGCTGGCGATGCTGCTCGGCGTGACCACGTTCTACGGTGCCTGGCGCAACGACTATCCGCGCCTGCCGCGCGCCAGTTGGGCAGAGCGCATCACCGCATTCCGCAAATGCGTATGGGGCCTGCTACTGATCCTGATTGTGCTCGGTGGCATCTATGCCGGCATCTTCACGCCGACCGAGGCAGCCGCGATCAGCGCGGTCTATGCCTTCGTGATCGCGGTGTTCGTCTACCGGGACATGTCGCTGAGGGATGTGCCGAAGGTGCTGCTCGGCTCCGCCAACATGAGTGCCATGATCCTCTACATCATCACCAACGCGGTGCTGTTCTCCTTCCTGATGGCGAACGAAAACATCCCGCAGCAGATCGCGAACTGGATCACCTCGGTCGGCGTCGACTGGATCATCTTCCTGCTCGTCGTCAACGTGCTGCTGCTGCTCGCCGGCAACTTCATGGAGCCGTCTTCGATCGTGCTGATCATGGCGCCGATCTTGTTTCCGGTGGCGGTCAAGCTCGGCATCCATCCGGTGCATCTCGGCATCCTGATGGTCGTCAACATGGAGGTCGGGATGTGCCATCCGCCTGTTGGCCTCAACCTCTACGTTGCCTCCGGCATCGCCAAAATGGGGATCACCGAGCTGACGATCGCGGTGTGGCCGTGGCTGCTGACCATGCTGATCTTCCTCGGCATCGTCACCTACGTGCCGGAGATATCGCTGTGGCTGCCGCGCGCGCTGGGGATGTTATAGCCGTTGGCGCGGGGCGCCGGATTAAGCCGAGAACGCATTACATCTTGGTAAGGGAAGCCTCCCTTGCCAATCCTTAAGTTGAACGCCGGCCCGGCCGGGCCCATCTTCGTGCAACCTTTCACGGGAGGTTCGCATGAGGAATTTTGCCATCGCTGCCGTCGCGGTCCTTGCCATCGCCGGCTCGACCGCGGTCTATGCCCAGCACCGCCATTGGGGCTTCGGCCATATGCGGATGAGCGCGGAGGACAGGGCGGCTTACGCCGACGCGCGGATCGCGGCCGTCCATGCCGGCCTCAAATTGACGGCCGAGCAGGAAAAACTATGGCCGCCGGTCGAAGCGGCGGTCAGGGAGTTCGCCAAGCTCAGGATCGATCGCGCCAATGCGCGGATGAACCCGCGGCGGGACGATTCCAGCCAGCAGAAGCCGGACGATCCGGTCTCGCGCCTGCGCGAGCACGCCGACAACATGGCGGCCTCGGCGGCAGCCATGAAGAAGATCGCGGAAGCCGCCGACCCGCTCTACAAGACGCTGGATGACGGCCAGAAGCGGCGGCTTGCCATCCTGACCCATTTGGACCGGTTCGGGGGCCGGGAAGGCTGGCGCCACCACCGGTTCGAGCGTGGAATGGGGATGGACCGCGACTTTGACGGGCATCACGGCTACGGCCGCAACCGTTACGACCGGGATGATCGAGACGGTGGCCCGGACCGGGGCGGGCCCGAGCGGCTCTGAGCAGGGATCGCCGCGCCTGGTCTAGTCCCGACACCGGCAGAAGCCGCTGGAATCCAGCGGCTTTTTGCCGTTCGGGCGATCCACCAAAGCGCGGGAAAACTTGAGCAGGCTTGCTGGACATCCCGTAGTCGCTTTGCTAAACGACGCCCCTCGCGAAGGTTTTCCGGACCTCAAGCGTCCGGGCGCATAGCTCAGTTGGTAGAGCAGCTGACTCTTAATCAGCGGGTCCCAGGTTCGAGCCCTGGTGCGCCCACCATCGCGAAAGCTTTCTTCTTCAATAAGTTATGCGAGCGCTCGCCGAGAACAAAACAGGGCTGGCCCGACGTTTTTAGGGCTCGGCCGGCAAGAGTTCTCGCACGCGGGAACTCTCGCATCAGCATACTTTTGACGATAAGTTTTCACAAAATCGCAACAAGAACATCTTTCGAACTTTAGTAATCTCAGGAAGCTCAAGAAAAGTCATCCTAGACACAAAACCGACGAGAGCGCAGCTTTCCCGGGGCGTGGTCGAGGGGCGCGTTCGATGCCTCGTATCCTTATTGTGGACGATCATCTTATGTATCGGAAGGCGCTGCGTGGTGCGCTGGAATCCCATATAGCCAAAGCCCACGTGCTTGAGGCAGACAGTCTGGAGAGCGCGTGCAAACGCCTTGACCCCGATGGCTGCATCGACCTGAGCCTCCTAGATCTCAGCACTGCGGGTGTATCATTCGAAGCGCTTCATGGGCTGCACGAATGCTATCCGAAAACGCGTTTGGCCGCCATGATGGCCTTGGCTACCCGCGCTGATATCATGCGCAGTCTTGATGCCGGCCTTTATGGTTTCGTATCCAAGTCACAATCCGACAGTGAGATTCTCGGCGCGATTAAAGATATGCTTTCTGGTCGCGTGTACGTACCGACGTTGCTGACAAAAGTTGGCGAAGCTACGAATGGATCCGGCGGGCAGATTCACCATTTGAGTCCACGGCTCAATCGAATCGAAGCACTTTCTGACAAACTTACGCCGCGGCAGCGTGAGGTCTTGGCTATGCTTGCGCGTGGAATGTCGAACAAGGAAATTGCTCGCGCGCTCAGGATTGCAGAGGGCACCACAAAAATCCATGCGTCCGGCGTCCTGAGGGCGTTGGGAGTTCGCAATCGAACCGAAGCTGCGGCCGTCGCCAAGATCCATTTGGCGACAGCTGACAGTCCATCTCGTCGAAGGTCATGAGATTCTTGCAATATGAGCCTTCTTGTTAGACCCGACTCGTTGCCCCACCTCGTCGCTGGAGGGTGGGGCGTCCGCGTGGCCACCGCTCGAAGTCAGGTCTCAATTTCGGCCACACGGCCACGATTCCAGAGCAAGAAGGGGACCCCCGAGAAAAGGGTGCGTAAAGCTGCCCTGGTTTGGAACAATCCGTTGATCGATACCCGCGGCAGGGAGTGCAAGTAATCGGTGTGATTGGAAAAGAGATGACCGGGCCTGGATGTCACAGCGGTCTCAAAGCCCGAATCGCGGACAAGGCGGAACTCGCGCGCGCCCGCCGAGAGCCGATCGCCGAAGGGATAGGCGAAATGCCTGACCGGGCGACCGAGCCGGCGCTCCAGCAGCGTCTTGCTGTCGGCGATCTCTCGTGCGGCTGCGGTCGTGTCGAGCTTCGCGAGGACAGGGTGCGATAGCGTGTGTGCACCGATCGTCACGTCGGGCTCTCGTGCCAGGTCTCGAAGTTCGTCCCAACTGAGGCAGAATTCCGCTGCAAGGCAGTTTGAGATAATGCCGGCCTGCGAAGCCAAATCAGCCGTCACGGTTCGCAGCCGCTCCATTGGTCCCGCCCGGAGCTGACGATACACGGCATGGAAGGCATCCTGTTTTTCGTTAGGTGTACGGCTCGGCAGGCTCAACGGCTCGCCGTTGCGAGAAATCACGATGCGGTCGAGCCGCGCGATTGCCTGCTCGAGTTCGAGCCACCAAAGCTGCCCCCGTCCCCCGGCAAACTCCGTGGTGACGTATATCGTCCAGGGAGCCCCGAACCGCTTCAGGATCGGCCAAGCATGCTCGACGTTATCTCGGTAGCCATCATCGAACGTCAGGACTGCAAAGGGCCTTGAACGCCGATTCGAACGCAGTCGATCGGGAACCGCTGCAATTGGAATGATGTCGAAGCCCTCCCGCCTCAGCTCGGCCAAGACGGTGATGAGAAATTCCGGTGTGATTTCCAGGAGTTCGTTCGGCGCAAACGCAACGTCACGCCGCGGCCGAACGTGATGAAACATCAGAACAATACCGAGTCCGCGCGCGAGATTGCGAAGCCAGCGATCCGCGCGTGACGCTGCAATAACCTCGATGCCGGCAGTGAACAGTCGGTGTCTCGGCCTCATAAACTGCAACTCGATGTCTGACCAACTGTCACCCTCTGCCACGTGGGACGATCGCGACGCTGATTCATTCAATATTCGCACGCGCCGCGCTCTGGCGCCGCCTCAAAAATGCACAGATGAGTACACTTTGTCCGTCTGCGCACATACGTTAGCCCAGTTGTAGTCTTGCAAAACTGCGTCGCGGGCTACTTTGTATGTCGCGTGGTCCTGCGTTAACCGGTGCCGCAGCTGCCCGACGTCGCCAACTTTGAAATAGTTCTCCGGGCGAAGGCCGAGATCGCGATTTGGCTGAATATCGCTCAGAAGAACAGGAGTCCCGGCTACGGCAGCCTCCAATGCGGCGATCGGCAGCCCCTCATTGTATGAGGGGAGGACGAACAATGACGCACCCTGCAGAATGCTTTGCAGCGCATCCCCTTTGAGAACTCCGGTAAACACGATCGAGTTGCTCGCTTCCGCCAACAAGCTGCTGGAGTAACGGTCTCTACGTTCCGAATCGCCAACGATCACGAGCTTGTAGTCGACATCGGCGGCCTTGAAAGCCTGAATCAGATCGTGAAATCCTTTCTCCGGCACGAGTCTGCCAACAGTGACGATATATCTGCCTTTGACAAGGTCATACTTGGACAGAATGTCGGGAACATCGCACAGTTCAGTTGTTGGTCGCAACAGGTGGTCGGCACCGTTGGGAATGAAATGTATCTTGTTCGCCGCTTGCGGAAAGCGCCGCTTCAAGTCCATCGCGAGCGATCGCGATACAGCGATTATCTCATCTCCGAATTGGATGGAGCATAGCTCACCGACGCGCAGAGCACATTTTCCGAACCAGTTCCATTTTCGGTGTTCATAGTTCTTGGAATGATATGTAACGATGATCCTCATCCCCAGGAGTTTCGCGATGGGCGATATCAATGCAGGGCCAATTCCATGCAAGTGCAGCAACTGCGCATGTACCACAAATCGGGCATACAGAACACCGTAAACCGCGTTTGTGATCGTTTCGAAGTGCCTCCCCCTCGCGTGCGCGAGCGACACGATTCGAATCCCCTGATACTCGGACAATCGATCTGGCAGGTACGCTTTTCGTCCGATGATCGTGAACGAGTCGTTCCGACGGAGCTTCTTGAGAAGAGGATAAAGATTCTCGCAATGCGTTTCGACGCCGCCCATCACCCGGGGGACGCCACGTAGACCCAAGACGCATACAATCATGGCCGACCTCTACTTCATACTGAGCTCCGTAATTCGCGTGCTGACCTGTGTTCGTGGCACCTAATCATCCTTGGGCGTTGCGCGTCCAAAACGTATTGCTTTTGGCCTTCAGAATGCATTCCGCGAACGAAGAACTTCGCGAACGGTCCGAACGATTATTCGAAGGTCCAACCAAAAGCTCCAATTGCTGACGTACCAAAGATCCAGTTCTACCCGCCGCTTCATTGGCGCTAACGTTGGCGTCTCACCGCGAAAGCCATTGACTTGAGCCCACCCGGTCATTCCAGGTTTCACGTGGTGGCGACACGGATAGTGCGAGATCAGCTTGCTGTACTGATCGTCGTGGGCGAGCGCGTGAGGCCGAGGTCCGACAAGTGACATGTCGCCAAGCAGAACGTTGATGAGCTGTGGTAATTCATCGATACTCGTCCGACGCAGCAATCGGCCGATGGGCGTGATGCGACAGTCATTAGGAGTGGCTTGCTTGATTGTGACGCCGTCTTCCATGACACGCATTGTGCGAAATTTCAGGATTTCGAAAGAACGTCCATTGAACCCCCCACGCTTTTGCCGGAAGAGAATCGGACCGGATGAGTCGATCCAGATAGCGAGCGAGACTGCCAGCAGAAAAGGCGCCAATATCAAGAGGCTGCAGGTTGCGACCGCCAGGTCGAAGGCTCGCTTTGCCGCTCGCTCCCCTGGTGTTAGTGGCGCTCGCTGAAGTTCGAAGCTGACTGTGCCGCAACGCGTCCCCTGTGGTGACTGGAGGATCTCCTGGGCTGTCGCATCGGCAATCAGCCGCACCGGCAACGGAAGCTCGCGAAGTTCGATTAGCGCCTGTTTGGTAGCGGACCAACGACCCCAATCTATCGCAAGGTGGATCTCGCTGATGTCGGACCCACGGCAGGTGCTTACGAGCGACAGAAAGAGAGCCCGGATGTCGTCAGTGTTTTGAGGAAGCAAATGGCTTCTTACGATATTGTAAGTCCGCAGCGTCTCGTTCGCGGCAAGTATCGATTCTGAACTGCTCGTCACGAGAATTATTTTTGGACGTTTTAGCCAGCCCTTCTGGATGATCTCCAGCATGGCACGCCGGAGCAGAAACCGCTGACAGAGAATCAGCAGGGGAGCGGCTATCGCGAAGGACAAAGCCCAGCCGCGCGACAGGTCACTGCTGACTTTCAGCGTGAAGCTTGCACCGAAGAGGAGCAAAAGTACGCTGCTCCAGCTCATCATTATCGGAGCGATCTGCGAGCGAACCGAAAGCAAGACGTCGGGAGTGTAGAGGCCCTTGAGCTTTAACAGGACGACTGTCAGTGCGGCCAAAATGCCGCCCAAAGCAACAAAATCATTCAGGTTTGGGAGTTTCCCGAATGAGATCCAATGATATATCCCGCCCGCTGCGATGCTCGCGAATACGATCGCGCAGGCATCCCCCAGCATCGCGAGGAACATGAAATCCTCGTATTTTAGGCCTATTGAATTGCCGGCGGTGGCCAATCGACCGCGGTGCGACGCAATTGTCGGCAGAGTCTTCATTGCCGTAACTCGCCGGTACTGCCAGCTCTCTGAGCATTTATCGAACTTTTTGACTGGCCCTGAGGGTGAGACGAACCGTTTAGAGTTGTGAAGACGCCGCGGGACGTGACGGAAGGGGAGGGTCGGGTTTCCGGCCTCCTGATCGGCTTGTAAGGTCGGTCCTGATGATCGCTCGCACGTGGAGGAGGCCAGCACGTAATAAGTGCAGAGGATGCGGAGACTGAGGCGACGAGCCTCGCCTGAACCGATTCAATTATCCAGATTCGCATCGGGCGACCCAGCAATCAGAATGTCACTCCCCCCGACTGCCGCGACAATATAGGCGCTGATTACCGTCTGCCTTTCTCTACAACCGTGGTGCTATCGAGGAAGAATTGGCCTAGGCCTATTGGACTAGTCCTAGTGACTAGTGCTAGTTCGTCTGAACTCCGGTGTGCCGCGGGCAAGTCCTGCCACGCGGTCCAAGAGGCCGGCGTGAGCGACCTCCGCAGATTGACAATCGCGGCTTGGTGCAAAGGATACTTGACGCGGGCTGCGCGGCTGATGGCGCGAACCGACGATCGGATAGGTAGAGCTTCCTGGGGCACTTCAGCGCTACGTCACATCGGACCACTGCCGTCCTGGAGGAGCGGATGCATTCAACTTCCCCATGTGCCGCTTAGCCCTGCTTCACTGCTTGAATGAGGGCGCTGCTCGTGACCAGATCCTCGTCGGTCAGATGGCGGAAGCGTGGCGCAAGCTGTGCGCGCGTGATAGCGGATGGCCTTATGGTCCGTTCGTCACGTACGATACGACATCCCATTTTTTCGATAAGCGCTATATGCGTTGAATGCGGCTCGCGATTGATCCTGTGCCGGCGTCTGCCCGCTGCCAGGCGCCAGACCACATCTGAGCATGACCAGTGGCCATTCCACTCTGTGGTCATTCCTAACGACTTGAAGTCAATCTCATGGCTCATGACGCCGCCAGTTTTCAGCCAACGGCACATTTCGGCGTAAATTCCCGCTAGGTCGCCAGGATATTCCAGCACGGTCTGTGAGAGCACTAGATCAACGCTCGCATCCCGGATCGTGCCTGGCTCCCACGGGGCAATATAGCAGAGAGGTGCGTCTGCGCGCGCCGTTGTCGCCGGACTAGTAATGCAGGTCCGAATTCGCTCCAGCCGTTTCGGATTGAGGGCCGCCTCCAGGCGCGCCGATGTGAGAACGTCCGCAGGGAATGCGTATAATGACAATGCCGGCTGCACGAG
The DNA here is from genome assembly GCF_013114835.1 of Bradyrhizobium archetypum. Taxonomy (GTDB): domain Bacteria; phylum Pseudomonadota; class Alphaproteobacteria; order Rhizobiales; family Xanthobacteraceae; genus Bradyrhizobium; species Bradyrhizobium archetypum. The sequence goes on from NZ_JAAVLW010000004.1 coordinate 486,818, forward strand.
CGGGAACTCAGCATCATCGGGAATCGGAGCGCGATCGCGGAAGAGTGCGATCAATTCCTCGAAAATCTGCAAATTAAGTGAACTGTTGGCGTAAGGGACAGCATCGAGTGCCAAGCAGCGCTCTGTCCCGGAGAGGATTGCGGCAAGCCCTATGCCGAGCGAGTCACCCGGACCAAGCTCGGCCATTGTGTCGAATCTCGTTGGCAGGGCGCTGGCATGCAGCATTGCAAGATGGCGCAACCAAACGGAGTAGCAGTATCTCGCAGAGACCGTACCACCTGTCTTCCTTCCCGTCAGGTTCCGGAGCCCAGGGACGTATGTTGCTATGCCAACAACCAGAGAACCAAGTTTGAGCGACATCTGCTTCTCCTTGTTTGGAGCCAATGCTTGCTCTTTTTCTCAGCTCGAGAGCAGCCCTATCTAACGCGACTGCAAACGGTCCACTCGCAGGCGGGTTCGAGGGTACAATGTTTCTTCTCCGGATAGCTTGGTCGATTCCAAATGCCAGGTCTGGCCAAGCAGCAATGCGTAGAGAATCGCTCCCTCAAGTGTCCAGAACGGCATGGTTGCCAGATTCAAGACAAAGAAGCCGACGTGGCACGATATGAGGGTCGGCTTGTCATCTCTGTTCGCGTGCAGTGCCATCAAAAAATTCGAAATCAATATCCATAGAAAGGCAGCAAGTCCAAGCAGACCAAGCTCGTACAAATACGACACAAAGGTGTTGTGCGCATACAGCGAGAATCGCCCTACCCATCCTTCAGGCCCGAAGCCGACCAGAATGTTGATGATGCTTCCGTCCAAGTAAGCCTCAATGTACTGACTCCAGAGGTATGCTCGACCCGAAAACATCCGCGTTTCTTCTCGCGAGAAGCGCTCGGGTGGCTGAAGCAATGATGTGTTCTTATCGATCATCGTTCCGATATCGGCGAACCGTTCTTGTACAAGAACTGCTACTCCGGCGAACACGAACACGGCCACGATCGCCAAGACCATAAGCAGAAGACCGCGTTGCTTGGGGACTATGTTCCTCAACAGCGTCGAGAATGCGAGGGAGCCTGCTGGCAGGACTGCCGCGAGCAAGGCCGTTCTATAGTTTGCCAGAGCAATTGCAGCCACCGAAATCGCCAGCCGCACGTAGGAGGCTGTCCCGCTCATTTCGCGCGAAAAACATGTCACGTACAAAAACGTGAGCAAAATAATCGAGAGCGACTGTTGATGTTGGTAGCCGCCCAGGAAGCTGGTCGATCCGTCCTCATTTGTTGTTTTCAGTCCCCATGGTACCGAGAGCCATTGCAACATGATTGGTCCGGTGAAAACCACTGCAAGAGAGCGAAGGATCCGCTCTCGCCCGCAGCGCAGCATGGCAAGGTAGGCGGCAAGCGCAAAAACGATCAAATAGAACCACTTGAGTGTAGCGTTTATGGCTCCGAGCCACGTTTGGTTTAGCAACGCACTGATGAAGATAACGACTACGATGCCGTAAAAAGGAACTAGCCGGCGCAGCAGGAGCCTACGAGACCCGACCAGCAATAGGCCGACTGCAACAACGGCAATGGACGTGAGCGCAACAAGCGAAAGGCCGGCTACGATAGGCGTGTACGTATACTCGTGAAAGAGCGCAATGCTATAGCGAAACCACATGGCCAGAAGCAGGAATGTGGCAAAGGAGTCTCGCAACTGCCAAACTTGAATGAGCACCAGCAACAACGTTGCGCTGCAAACTGGAAGAGTCACGTAGATCGGGAAGGATGGGACTTGCTCTTCCATCTTGGCCTAACAGAAGAAAGCGACATATGTCGAGGTAAACGTCAGGTTCGAAAGCCGGCGCTCTCGCAACGCTGCAGAATCTGCCTGTTCCTAGCCGTGACGCCGGTTCTCTTATCGCGCCAGCCTTTTCAGCCTGCTCTGTCGGTGTTGATTTAGAACAACGCCCAAGAGTTTTTCGAAAATCGGAGGCGCTGAGTCGAGGGCATCGATCGCGGCTTCTTGCGAAGTGCCGCCGAGTTCTATGACCAGGATGAAGGAGTCGATCAAATGGGAGATCGCTTTCACGTCTGCCATTGGCGTGAGCGAAGCAAGATCGAGGATCACGTAGTCATAGAAATCCTGGACGGACTGCAGAAGTGTTTCCAACCCCGCCGAGGTAAGCTGGGTAAGTTGGCACATGGCAGCCGGACCTAATACTCTCCCAGCCGTCGGATCACGATTAGCTACTGCTTTCACCGCCGGCAGGAAGCTCAAATTGGTGCTGGAATCGCGCCATATGACGTCCTTAACGGCGGCCTGACCTGTGATTACCTCAATCACACCAGCCTTCGCTGCCGGCGCGAATTGTGCGGTCATCCCAGCATTGCGCAGTTGGCAGTCGATCAGAAGGACCTTGCAGCCGCAGAGCGCCATCATTTCGCTCAGGTTTGCAGCAAACAGCGTCTTTCCCTCCTTGGGCCTTACCGACGTTATGCCAATGACTTTGTTCGGCCGGTGCAAACCGGCCACATCGGCCGCTATCTTCGAGGACCGAACTGTCTCAGCAAATTGGGAGAACGGTTCTCGGACAACGAAGCGGTGTTTTCTAGCAAAGGTCGGCATAGATCGGTCACCGCTCTCACCGTCTCGACGCCTATTTGGCAACCGATCTCGCGCGGGTCCGATCGTCGGCAAGACACCGAGACATTCGGTACCGAGCTCCTTCTCGACCTGCTCCGATGAGCGAAAACTTTTATCGAGGTACTCTCGTCCAAAAGCAACGGCGAGACCGCCGATAAGGCCAAGGATAGTCGCAGCCCCGAGAACGAGAACGGGTTTGGGATCGTTCTTCACAAGCAGCGGCGATGCCTCGGAGACAATCCGGGCCTCGTTGGTCGGGAAAGATTGCTGGTTCGTGAACTCTGTTACCCGCTGGAGAAAAGTCTCGTAAAGCATTCGATGTGATTGTGCGGAGCTTTCCAGGTCCTTGAGAAGGACGCGTCGACCGCTGGAAAGATCGGCGAGCTGCTGTCCGCTTAAAAGGGGTGCATCTGCGCCAACAACATTGCTCTTGGCCTTGTACTCAGCGACGGCTCGTTCCGAATTTTGAGCCTGGGCTTTCAGCTTGTCGAGCCGATCTCGAAGCCATGCGTCTATGTCGTAAGAAAAACGGTATTTCGACGCGTTTTGATCGCTCAGATAGGCTTCGGTTACAGCATTGCTGATCCGGGCGGCCTTGGTGGCGTCCAGCGACCGGTAATCGATCTGAATGACATAGGTCGAACCAATGCGTTTGATCGTGAGGTTTCTTTGGAATGCCGCGACGGCCCGGCCCTCCTGGTTGGGTTTCGTTCCCGAGCCAAAGATGGCACTCGAGATCTTGCCGAAGATCCCCACCAAGCCCCCTGTTCGCGAAATGAATTCCGGGTCGGACAGGAGATTCAGGTTCCTGACGACTGATCTCGCTATCGCCTCAGACCTGAGGACTTCCACTTGGCTGTCGATGTACGCCGAGTCCGCGGTCGGATTGGGATAACCGCGCTGTTGAAACTGTTCAGCATCTCGGACGTTGAACAGCAACAACGAGGAGGCGGTGTAGCGCTGCGATGTCGTTGCCACATAGATTCCGGCAACCGCGACGGCCAATGCCAAGATGCTCGCGATCACAGCCCATCTGCGTCGCAGGACACGAAGCACGCCGACGGGATCAATATACTGATCTTTAGAACTTGCTGTTCGAGCCTCACCTGCTGCAGGTGAGGGCTGCCAAGCAGCTTTTTTCAGCATCTCCGCCCCTCCAGAAGGTAGCGAAATGGCCTTTTCGAATGCCTGCTCCTAGCTTCACTCGATCAAGAAGCTAAGGAGCTGGTTGGAAGCAACAGTAGCGGTTGCGGTACTCATTGCGCAGGCCCTGGGTTTTCCCCAGTTCGCAACGCCACCTCGACCACGTCCCCTGGCTGAAGCTCGGTATCTTCCTCAGCGATTAAGCGCTCCCGACCAGTAGGCCCGCTCCTAACGACGGCAATCTCCGGCTTTTCTCCGGACCCGCGTACGAACTGTGATCTGACCAGGGCCGTGTATTGAATCTTTTCTGCAACGCCTTGTAGCCTCGCTCTTATTTGATTGATCTTCACGCCAGCATCTTGGAGCTCGTTCAGTAGAGTGACCTTGCGCTGGTCATCGAGCCTTTCGAGCTGTCTTGCAGTATCCTGCCGTTGCCGCCGTTGAAACATCAGTTGCGCGGTTGTCTGCAGCTTGCGCGTCGAGGACAGCAAAAGGGCTCTACGAGCATCGGTCAGTCGCGGGGCCGTCACTGCGCCTTTCCCCAGAAGCTCAGTGATCCTCTGCAGATCCTGGCTATCTTCCTTTACCCCTTGCTCCTCCTGCTGCAGCTGATCGGATAGCACTGCAATCTGCGTGTCGCTCTGCTTAATGGCACTTTGAAGAAATGCCTTCTCTCGATCATATTCGCGCTGGCGGCTCTTCAATTTTTCGTCCTCCAGATGTGCGATTTGCAAAAGTACCGATGGAGCTATCGGAGCTTCGCGGAGGACTAACTGATCCGGATTATCCGTGTTTCCTAGCTCGGTTCGTAGACGCCAGACATGTGCCTGCTCTTTAGCGAATTCGGTCCATAGGGACTCATATTCGCTCCGAAAGTCAGATGACTCGAGGAATGGGTTACTGCTCGTCCTAAATCTCATGATCTCGTAGCCGCCTGAAAGGGCGACGGCCTGGCGTACGGTCATACGAGGGCGATAGGTCTGCTCACCTGGTTTGGACACATCGCCATTTACGTATATTGGCCTATATTCGACGACACCTACGGTCACCTGATCAGGCTCTATGACCGCGACGCTCTCGCGTCCATCCGACGCCCTTTGCCGAAATACTTTGGTCGGAAGGATGGCTTGAATCTTCGCCCGAACCTCCGATGGAGATAGACCGGAAACCGCGAAGGATCCGAGCAGGGGGTACGAAATACTTCCATCGAGTTGGACCGGAACACGCTGCCGCAATTCCGGTACGCCTAAGACTGATATCTCGATGACGTCACCAACGTCGAGGCGATATTCAGCCATAGCGGGCATGGCAAAACAAACAAGGGAAGCAAAAATAAGCGCCGCACCCCGTTCTTTACGGAGCCATGCTGTGCAAACACGCGAACGCAAAGAATTCATGGTACTTCCGCCATCGTAATAATGCAGGCAGAGGCATCATGATACGACTTGCGGGGCGCGCGTGCAACCAGCGTCCGCCAACATGGTCCTTTTGGAACCGAAGCCATCGAAGAAAATTGGTGTCACCGTTATTCTAGCCAAGTGCTGCGGTCGGCGTTCGGAGGGTGCGCGCCACAACCCACGGGCGACGAGACCCGCGACGCAGGTTGACGCTCTCTTGAGCACCGGAAGCGTTTGCTCGCCAAAGCGCAATCGCGCTCGGACGTCGCTTCGTTCAGTCCGAATCGATATCTCAAGGAGAAAAGTCTAGCGCCGCTCGACGAACAGCGTTGACGTCAGACTTGATATCAGAAAACGGGGATTCAAGAACGAACGGCCGTAAGCGAACGCTGCCCCGCAGGTCATGATGCCGGCGATCACCGCACCTGTAACCAGCAAGCGTGCAATTTGATTCCAATCTTGCGCGACGAAAACCCTCAGCACGAGTACCGCACCGACCGTAACCATCATCACAGCAAAACTCGGAAGCAAGGCCTTCGTGACATCGATCAGACGGATCGAGGTACCCTTTGTCGCGTACGCGAAGCTAGGAGGAAACAACAGGAGAGTTGCCGCGGCAAGTCCCACTGCGACGCCCATTGCACCCCAGGGAAGACCAAGAACGATGCACACGAGGAGGACTGTCGTTCTGACCGCCTCCCAAACAAGAGAGCGGCGCGCTTGCCCCTGCGAAAGCAATAACCAATCGATGGTGGCGGTGCCCACCTGTAGCGCTCCAACCGGCCCGAGCACCCTTAGGATGTCAGCCGCTTTAATCCACTGCGGACCGGCGACCAAATATACGACGTCATCGGCGCAGATCGCCAAACTGAACATTGGGGGGAGCGCTACAAACGTCACCATTCGAAGGAGCGTCGAATACCACCTTCTCAGTCGATCAGGGTCATCCCGGAGCCGGCTGAGAGCAGGGATCATGACGTAGCCGAGCGGCCATGCAGCGTGCACGAGCGGAAGATAAAACAGCCGGCTTGCCAACGCGTAGGCCCCCAGTTCGACGCTTCCAAAACGCCAGCCGACCAGAATGCTGTCGGTCTGCCGACCGGCCGAAGAAAGAAGAGTGAAGGCGAGATTATGACCTCCATAGCGCAGTAGCGCCTTTGTCGTCTGATCCCATTTGGCGCGGCCTGGCAGCCAACCCGACGAAAGCCAAGCCAAAATGGAATAAATTAGAGGATCAGCAAGGGCACGGACCGTCAGGGCCCAATAACCCGCGCCCATGAGCGCAAGAATGATGGCCGCAACCGACGAAACGGCCGACGCGATAATCTGAGCGCGCAACAGCACATCAAACTTCAACGCGCGGCGCAGCAATGCCAGCTGCACGGCGGTGAGCCCAGAAAAGACGAATACAAGACTCAAGACGGCCGCAACATGCGTCACCCGAGGATCGTGATAGAACAAGCCAAACAATGGCGAGGCCACCAGAAATATGAGCGCGAAAGCAAGGCCAGTCGCCAAATTGATCTGGAATACAGCCGAGGCGTGTCCCTCGGTCAACTGTTGCTCCTGAAGCACCGCAGTGCCCAGTCCTAGGTCGCTGAAAGTCATGGTCAGCCAGAGAAAGGATGTCGCCATGACGAACACGCCGAATTCGGCAGGGGTGATCAATCGAGCCAGGACAATCAGGACGCCAAATTGAAGAAGAAGATCTACGGCGCGCCCAGCAAGGTTCGTAACGCTTGCTCGACGGGCATCCCGCTTCAACCCTTGGTTTGAGATTTGAAAAAGCCGATGCATCCGGACCTCGGCAGTCAGGGCATTCCACTTAGTTTAAAATGGAGCGGGCATGCAGTGAAGGCTGTTTTCCAGACAGGTTCGGCGCGTGACTTTGAAGATGCATCATATATGGTTGAGGTAGAGCTCACAATATAGAGGAGCTCACACGATCTACACGTCAGCATTGGGCACCGGAAGGGCCAGCTCATGACCGCCGACACGTTTGCTGCTTTGGTCCCGCTCTACAACAAAGAACCTTATGTTGCGCGCGCGATCACTTCCATACTGGCACAGACCAGGCCAGTTGACGAAATCATCATCGTTGACGATGCCTCGACGGACGGCAGTATCGACCAGGTAACCGCGTTTCAAGATCCGAGACTGCGGCTGCTAAGACGAACCGATCCAAAGCAGAGAGGCCTTCCCGCGACTCGCAATCTCGGAATTCAATCTGCCACATCACGCTGGATTGCGCTTCTCGACGCCGATGACAGCTGGCATGGAGACTACATCGAGGAAATCGAAAAGCTGCTGACCCAAGCAACCGATCGTACGGGGATGCTCTTCACGGGCTTTGAGAACATCTGGTCTGACGGCATCGTAACGCAGGACTCATACAGCGCATCCTGCGACGACCAGCGCTTCACTCATCTGAGCCTTGACCGGTTTGTTTCCGATTGGCTGCGAATCGGCGGTTGCCCCGTGATACCATCCGCCGTCGTTCTTCGCCGCGACATGCTGTTGGAAGCGGGTCTGTTCAAGGAGTGCTGTCGCCGTGGTGAAGACAAGGAGATGTGGCTGCGGCTATTGTCCATCTCCGATGCGCTCGCATCGCCGCGCGTCTGCAGCTCATATTATCGAGCAATACCAGGCCAGATGCAGGATTCCGTTACTACCAACGCCCGCCACTGCGTGTGCGCCACTCTCGAGGACATGATAGCTCGAGCATCGGGAACACGCCGCCGTTTGCTCAAGCGGCTCTTCAACATGGAAGTATTCGAATACGCCCGCGGAGTCCAACAGCGGGAGCGCGTATCGCCCGAAATTTATCGTGGCTTCTTTGTCTCGGTCGAACCGCAGCGTTACTTTGTTTTGCTTTTGCTCTCGTACGTGCCCGTGCCAATACAGAAACTCATTCGGCGGTTTGTGCTTTGGACCAGCGGAGTGATCGGGCTTCCCAACCGAAGGATAGGAAGCCGGTTCCGTTAATCTACTGGCCGCTCGAATGTCCACGGGATGATGCGCGACTGCTTGGAGAGGCTGCACACATGGCCTATCAACCGGATCTGATTTTCGACATTGGACTGCATAGAGGCGAAGACACCGACTTCTATCTCAAGAAAGGTTTCCGGGTCGCCGCCTTCGAAGCGAACCCGGACCTCGTTGCCTACTGCAAGGCCCGTTTCCGGGATGCGATCGCAGAGGGACGGTTGCAAATAGTTGAGGGGGCTATCGCGCCTGAAATGGCCGGTGAGCGCCTCGCCTTCTACAAAAATCTGCAGAAATCCGTTTGGGGCACGATCGATGCAAGCTGGGCGGAGCGGAACGAAAAGATTGGAGCCAGATCGGTCAAAATCGAAGTCGCACGGGTAGATGTCGTTGAAGCCTTTCGGACCCTCGGAGTCCCTTTCTATTTGAAGGTGGACATCGAGGGCGCCGATCATCTGGTCTTGGACGGGCTGCACAGACTTAAGGATCGCCCGCGCTATATCTCGATCGAGGCGGAAGCGGTGGATCTCACGCGGCTCGTCGATCAACTGCAGGCTCTGCGGGACCTCGGTTATCACGGCTTTCAGCCGGTTCAGCAGGCTCGCATACCGCGGACACAAATTGTGACCAAGACCCTCGGCGGCGACTCCCTCGATTACGTCTTCGGAGACAGTGCGTCTGGGCCGTTTGGCGATGACCTTCCGGGGGCTTGGTTGAGCTACGACCAATGCCTGGGAGAGTATCGGAGAATTTTTACACGTTACCGTCTTTTCGGCGATAACTCGATTCTGTCGCGCTTGCCAGGCGGGAAGGAGATCACCCGGCTGCTAGGATGGGTGCGCGGAAAGCCAATGGTTGGTTGGTACGATACACACGCCAAGCTGGAATAGCCGCCCCGTAGAGTCTCGCCGCGTCTGGTGGTGCCACTAGCAAGGCCCGGCTCCAGCGATGTAATTTGGAAACGGGCGCGGAGCGGCCTGAACTCCGTCTTACTGCGGTTCCAGCGCATCAGGGACCACGGCCCGTTGGCGCGTTCCTTCGATTGACGTTTACGACTTTTGCAGTATGGTCTTCCTGGGCAAGTGTTATCTTCCTAGGAAGATTCAATGCGCTGTTGCGTCAGCGGCGCGCTATGGGGCCAGCCTGCAATACTTTACCTGCCGATGACGTGCCGCTTTTGGTAAATCATTTCGCGATCAAGCAGGAGGTGCCATCGCGCGGGCCGCCCAGTGTTCGTACCGTCCGACCCAGCGCTCGAGTCTCCAGACAACCCCGATGATGATCACAGGCGGTCCGATCTGAACGCCGGTGCTGATGTTGACCCTGTTGTCGGTGAATGAGCAGGGCCCGGCGTCAGCGCGGACGTAGACCGTGGACCGGCCGCTACGATCATATCGTTGAGCTGCCAGATGGATGCGGCGTTCTCCCGGCGATCGCCGTTCGCGTCGGCTACCGCCTGCCGACGCTGACATGATATACTGAATATACTGAGCATGCCGTCCGGGTGGTGGTTGGTTTAGCGATACCCCTGCGAGAAGCAGCTCTCGCGGGTCGCCAACCGGGGACAGATGCGCAAGTAGCAGAGCCCAACGGTTTAGGATCATCACGATGACTCAAATGCGCGTGCCGACCGCAGCAAGATCATCGCTCGCCGGGAATCCCGTCGCGACGTCGGCTCCTCGGTGAGAACGAGCTGCAATCGGAGAGATGGGGTCAAGGTGCGCACCAATCCCTTTTGAACGAGGATAGAATGACAATCAAACCACGCTCACTCGTGATTGGCGCTGCGACGTACGTTCCTGGGCTGCGAAACCTTACCGGGAGAAGAACGGGCGGCACGGTGTCCGCGAGGTATTGCTACTCTGTCTGGCTGCGCCACCTATGCATGCTGCACCGGCACGGTCTGCCGACGACTTTCACGACGGTGGTCGAGCTTGGTCCAGGCGACTCGCTCGGAGTCGGCTTGGCCGCGCTCCTGACCGGGGCAAAACGCTATATTGCGCTCGATGCCGTGCACTACGCTGATAGTGAACGCAACATTCGAATTCTGGAAGATTTGGCAGCACTGTTTCGGGATCGTGCGGCGATACCGGATCCGACGGAATTTCCTCACTTGCAGCCACCATTGCCATCATACGCCTTTCCAGGCGAATTTCTTACATCCGCGCGCCTGGAGGCCGAGCTCAGGCCTGCTCGCATCGACCTGATCCGGGCCGCCCTGGCCAATCCAGAAGCAAGTTCTCGTAACAACGGGCCGGTTTGTTACAACGCCCCCTGGACGGCGGGCATGGTTGAGGATGCGACAGTCGATCTCGTAATCTCGCAGGGTGTTCTCCAGTTCGTTCACAATCTCCCCGACATGTACAACCTGATGGCGAACTGGCTGAGACCAGGCGGGATCATGTCCCATGAGATCGCCTTTCAGTCGATCGGGATCACGACGGAATGGAACGGCCAGTGGTCATGCTCGGAGGCAATTTGGAGGCTGGCCGCGGGTCGTCGGAGGCATGTGACCAATCGCGAACCGCATTCAACCCACATCGCACTCATGCAAGAGGCTGGATGTCAGGTCGTGACCGATGAGCGCATTGTGCGAGATTCGGGTGTTCGTCGAGAGAACCTCGCGCCCCGCTTTCGCCATTTGACCGACCAGGATCTCGTGACGAGCAGCGCCCTTATACAGGCTGTGAAGTTGCCTTGAACGACCAGCGGCAGAAAATTGCTCTGCGTATCGGAGTCCCGCGTATCATGAGCAGGTGGTGGGCCTTTTCCGCTTCAGCGCCTATGTCGTTCCGCGACACCCGCGCCAGTCCTGGAGACAGCCGAATTCTGGCGGTGCCCCGTCCTATTGCCGTCTCTGGGGACCGCCGGTTCCAGCGCATCAAGGACCAAGGCGGTTCCGGCGTCCACTCGAAACGGGATTGTCTGTCGTTCACTCGACTCAGTTTGAGGGCAGCGTATGGTGGGCAAATGAAAACATGTGTTCCCCACGTTGCATGTAATCACGCGGATGGGTGCTGAGGCCCGAGAACACAGCGTGCCCAGTTCCACGCCAGCCACCTTGCCAGTCATGCAATTCAAATACGATCAAAGGGGTTTTCTCGATCCAGGCCAGATTGGAACGAAACATCTCAATCTCACTACCCTCGATATCGATCTTGATGAGGAGAGGAGCGCTATTTGGCTCGCCGCCCAAAAGACGGGGTACAGTGACGGTCCGCACTTCCCCAGAATTATGTTCGCTGGCCTCCCATGCCCATGGCTCGCTGCCCGCATTGACGAGCCGGACCTGCGTCTCGTGGTCCCATATGGCGGCATGAACCGGCTTCACGTTCGGATAAGGCTTAACGTTCAAACTCAGAATCTCGAAATTGTCGGACGCCGGCTCGATCGCGAAAATGCGAGCAGCTGGGAATTTTACCGCGAACCATAGCGTCGCCAAGCCGATATGTGCGCCGCAATCTATAATGACGGGAGTCAGGCCGCGCGCTATGGCACTTTCATAACATGCACGGACGGCGCGCTCATGCTCCGGCCACTGTGTTAGGCTGAACATCTGATCAATAAAAATCTGCTCCATCACGACCCAGTCGGTAGTCGCCGGGCGCAGCCGGATCGGATGTGGCAAGGTTGGGATTTGCATTTCTATCACCTTCCGGTCGCCGGACCTCATCAGCCTGGGCCACGCGAATAGGAAATATGCTACGGTCCCTTGCCAAGGGCCGAAGGAGTGGACGGCCTTCCACCAACGTTCGAGGTTTAGACGCATGAACATTTCGCCACTCCAATAGGAGCTGGCATACCCTTCCGAGACTTAGTGTCCCGTCCGGGAATGCATCAACGCCCATCAAACGGTTGCTCGACCCCTTCAATAAGAACTTTGGAGTTGAGGTCAACGAATGATAGCTTACCTGTGCTGCTGACTCGTGAGCCTGTGACGGTAATCGTCGAACCAACCGGCGGCTTTACCGCGTCGTTCGCATCTGTATGATACACGGTTACGCCGCGATTTTGGTCTGTGAAGCGGCAATTCTTCACGAGCACGTTGGCTCCCCAAGGGGCGGTAAGATGAACCGGCCTCTGAGTGCCGCCGTGCTGGATCGGATTTTCAGACACGCACTCCTGCATCACAACCTTCTTCTTGCCCCAGAGCTTGAAGTTGGCGGTGTTGCCATCGCTTCTGCAGCGCAGCAGGGTCAAGTTATTCGACTTGAGATCGAAGCCGGCGTCCGTGTTGCCGCTCGCGACACAATCTTCGAAGAGGATGTTGTGCGTGCCCAACTCGGTGGTAAAGCCATCGCCATTCCAGAAATCATCAGGCCCAAGCGTCTGTTGTGAGTTGCGCATGACGCAGCGACGGAAAATCACGTCATGCACATTGCCCGATAAATCCACTCCCTCCGCGAAGTTGTCGAAATCCTGGCGCATGCTGTCGGCGCGCACGTCTTCGATGACAACATTCGATGTATTTTGGTCGAGGCGGATGGCGGATTTCGAAAAGCCATCAACGGAAACACGCCTGATTTTAAGGTCGGTGACCGTGCACATCTTGTCGGGATCGCGCTCGAAGAAGCGCGTTACGTTCGCGGCGATGATATCTTCCAGTGTCAAGCCCGCTAGGTTTGCTTGGACCAAGAACGCTCCATTGCCGATATTCTGAAACTCCAGGAATGAAAAGTGGAGGTGATCTGCACCGGCCCAGAGCCGGAACACATCACTACCTTTATTCATCGCAGCAAAGTCTTCGCGAGTAGTGGGATACGGACTCGTGCGCGTGCCGATGATGCGGGCCTTGGCTGGCGCGCCGGCGCTATCGACACCCATCACCTTGACCGGCTTACCTGACACACCGCCACGCGAAATGGCGATTGGTTCAGCAATTGGATAAGGATCAGGGCCGGCCAGGATATGCACCGTGCCATCGGGACCGGCAAGCCGGATCATTTCGTTGATGTCGAGCAGCGTTGCAGCATTGTGCCAATCGGTTCCGGAACGATTGCCCGAGCCCATCGGACTGATGTGCCTGCGGCCCGCAAACGGCTTGCGTTCACGGTCTCGGAGTCTCTCATCGGCATCAGCTGATCGTTGGACAAGAGAGGGCAGCCATAGACTAGCCGCTACAGTGCTAAGTGCACCCCACCCCAGTGCGCGCTTGGTGAGCATCGATCTCCTCCACCATTCAACGAATGGTCAGCACTTGGCCTTAGGCCTAGTCGCGTCGGTATTATCGAGCAACGTGGAGAATACACCCAATGAGGTTATGAGCAGATCACGAAATCGTACAGGCGCTCATCAGAAATAGATTGCAGCGCTTCCTCGACGGAGGCCTGTCGCCTCGGCCGGTACATTTTTCGGTCGAGATACGACGCACCAAGAGCGTGCGTCGTGGAGGAGTCGTCTCAGAACTCAGCCAGGACGGCTCCCGATTCAGCCGAGAACATCGGCCCGCACAGCCTCAGATGAGCGGACCTTCGAGAGAAGGCCGGCCCACTATGATGCAAGATTAAAGGGAAGCACAAGACGCTATGGCCGACCTGTATTTGTCAACTGAACTACGTATTCCAAAATCCAGCGCACGTTGCTTGCCGCGTTGTGAGTACAATTCTCTAATGTCCTCACGGCTGGCGATACGGACCGCATCAGCTAGTGATTTCGCTGAGTTGACCGGGACCAAGATTCCGTGTTCTGCGAGTGTCACCTCCGTGGCTCGGGGCCCCAGTTGCCGCGTCAAAATCTCCATCGGGCCGGCGTCGCAATCAGTCGCCACAACTGGGCAGCCCAAGGCCATTGCCTCAATCAGCGCGTTCGGAAACCCCTCTGCATTCGATGAAGAAACGAACAGGCGCGCGGCTTTAACAATCGGGTACGGGTTCTGCACGTAACCCGGCAAGAAAACACGTTCGCTCAATCCGAGCTTCGATATGAGCGTCTCTAACTCGCTGCGTTCGCTACCCTCACCGAGAATAACCAAATTCTCGGTAATGCCAGACGACCAATACGATTCAATCAGCAGCCGAAAATTCTTGTTAGAAACCAGGCGCCCCATACCAACTATGTACTGTTTTGGAAGTCTTATGCTGGGTGCCTCTGATGCTCTCTCACAAATCCGCGCGGTATCGATGGGGTTATAGATTACGCGAACGTTCGCCTCGGGGACACCAAATTTGGTAACCAGCTCAGCCTTGACCCCTTCTGATACGGCGATCACCTGGTCTGCATATCGATACGTGAGCCGCACAATTGCCTTGTTGATCGCGGCGCTGATGCCCGTCCCAAAATGGCTGGTCGTGTGAACACGTTCACTGATTATGCATGGACTACTGAGAATCTTGGACGAGATGACATTTGCGCAGTTCGCCCGATTCAGAAAGCTCAATGTTAAGGCAGGGGTCAACTCTCTCAAAAGTCGGCCAAGCAAAACAGTGCTTGAGAACATCCCGAATTTGGCGTCGAGAATATGTTTTCGCACATAAGACGGCACAGCGTGCCGCTCTTCTTCGACGTCGAGAAGCACAAGATGGACGGTATATTGCCGAAGATCATCCTGCAGGTACGCCAGCAAATCGGTTAAGGCACGCTCTGCCCCACCGGCGGTGAGCGAATTAATGACGAACACTATGTTTCTAGGAGTGGACGGCATCGATCGCCCCACTGAGTAGCGCGATTGGAATATTAGCTTAGGGCTTTCCACGGCGCTAGGGCCCTGGTGCCGGCCAGACGACTCGCGTCTGTCAGCTCAGCCGCGAGAAGGTGTGATCTCCGTTTGGCCTACTCGAGTCCAGGCGCTGCTTTTGCACGGCATTGCCCGTGAGCGTGGCCTGGGCCAGTTGCCCAACGCAGGGCTTCGTTGGAAGGCGACGGTTGTCTAGCGCTCGAAAATGGCATCAACCACCGTCCTCAAGGGCGGAGAGTTACATTGGTTCTCGAAAATCGGCACTGAGATCGCAGATGGGCAACGGCGGTTGAAAGGAACTAGCAAGCGCAACCAGCCGTTTCAAACTTTTGAGGGCTGCAGCACTGAGCAGGTTTCCCGAAAGTACCTAATAACCTTGTCATCGACCGAGCGCTCGTTGTAGCGCCAAACTAGGTTCGTTACGGAGGCATGCCAGCATCGACAGAACGATATCGTCGAGACGGCTAAACGAGTCTGCTGGCGTCCCCGTGAAGCCCGAGGAGGCTGGATTACATCACCGGCTGCGGGTAGAGCGCTTGCCAAGCCGTCTCAATTCTCTGTAGACCTAAGAGGGTGTTTGCGGATCAGGTTCATCCCCGCCTCGACAATCTATGCGGTTTGGGCGAGGAGGGGGAGCCGCGAGCGAATGACGGCCGCTATCCTCCTTGCAACTGCGTGCCAGTTGTACTCGTCTACTGCAATCCTCCGCCCCGCGCTCCCTAATCGCTGACAATGGCCCGGCCGGCCAACAAGCCTCAGCAGTGCGGCGGTCAATTCGTCTACATTGTCGGGCGGCACTAGATATCCCGTTTCACCTTCGCGCACGAAATCAGGTGTTGCACCTATTGATGTTGCAACAACAGGGAGCCCAGCTGTCATTGCCTCAATATAGGCGTTGCCGAACGGCTCGCGTCGGGATGGCATGCAGAAAATCGATGCCCGCTCATAATAAGACGCCAAGGTGGCGAGCGGCTGTCGGCCAACTATCTCAATTCCGTCACTTGCTACATTGGGCGAGCATCCGACAATGATCAACCGCGCCTCAGGCCGCATGACTTTGATGCGGCGAAACGCCTCCACGAGGACCGGCCCGCCCTTGCGCTCCCACTCGACGCCCACAAACAAAATCGTCTGACCGTCGTACAGCCGGTTCACCGGGTCGCAATGAAGCTCAACATTGCTCCCGGCCCCGACGCAATGAATGTTCTCACCTGCAACTCCGTACTGTTCCTCGAGCGAGCGAGCCACATTTGTGCTCCAAACAAACATCGTGTCCGCATTGAGATAAATGGTCCTTTCATGATCAACGAATGACGGCTGAATATCGACCCATCGCTGCCAGCCGGGATAGTGCATGTTCTCAAGCATGGTGTGATCAGTGTAGACGAAATGCGGTAGGCTGCCGGCCGACCCGTCGAAGAGAGATTGCATCTGGAACGTGAAGCGGTAATCGCCACTCCTGACACGCTGAGAGACCAGCTGCTTCACCCAATGCTGAAACAGCGGAGTACGATAGAGTGCGAGCAGGAGTTTTTGCCGGTTGCCAAAAAGCGACGAGCCGCCATTCCAAACCGCAGCCGTGCATATCGATGCCAACCGGAACGGATGCCGTTTCAGCTCGGACCTGACATCAAGTACGTTCATGTCAAGTTCGGGGAATAGCGGCGCGAGTGCGGCCGCCAAGCGGCTATTCGCAAACGGCCTCGGGGCCGGCGTTAGGAACAGAAAACGAGGCCTAGCCACGACCTTGTTCATCGCCTCACCTCTTCTAACAGACGCTTCATGGCTTCGACAAAGTCGCGGTACCCAGCCAGATTGATGAGCAGGCCGCGTCAGGGGCTGCAAAGCGGTACGCATCCGGTGAGGACCGCGGCGTCTTCGGGCAGGGCAGCGGCCGCTGGCCTCGATCAGGCGCGGATAGGCGACGCCCGGTTCGGGAATCGAGGAGACGCTCGAGCCTGATGCTGTGCTTCCAGCAGTCGCCGAAGTCGTATACTGCCGCTTATAAGGTGCCAGAAATTTCATAGTTCTGCACGGTCGAATTTCTGTCGATTGCCTCGAGCCAGAATTTCTTCCCAAGCAAGGGCATCAGCAACGATCCGGTCCAGGTCGGCATATTTTGGCTGCCAATCAAACTCTCGGTACGCAAGGTCTGAATTAGCGACCACTGCAGACGCATCGCCAGCGCGGCGGGTGCAAAGCTGTACGTCAAAGTCCCGACCCGCCATTTTCTTGACGCTGTCAATTACCTCGAAGACCGAATAACCGCGTCCGTAACCGCAGTTTGCGGTGAGATTGCTGCCACCTCGGCGTAAGCGCGCGAGGGCTAGGCGGTGTACGGCTGCGAGATCGCTGACATGAATATAGTCGCGAATACAGGTGCCATCGGGCGTAGGGTAGTCCGTACCAAATACAGTCATGGCAGGGCGTTTGCCGGTAGCTGTTTCGCATGCGACCTTGATCAAATGAGTCGCGCCCTCTGTCGACTGTCCTGTCCGGCCGCGCGGATCGGAACCAGACACGTTGAAGTATCGCAGCGTGGTATAGGTGAAGCCATGGGCTGCGGACGCATCGCGAAGCATCCACTCGGTCATCAGTTTCGATCGACCATAAGGCGATTCAGGATTTGTCGAGGCGTCTTCTGCAATCGGTGCCTCGCCCTGGTTGCCGTACACCGCAGCAGTCGATGAAAAAATAACGTGCCGAATGTTCCCTTCGATGATCGTCTCAAGGAGAGCACGTGTCTTGCAGGTGTTGTTTTCATAATACGCCAGCGGCATGGCCACCGACTCCGGCACGACGATCGAGCCAGCAAAATGCATAACCGCGTCGATCTCGTGATCGCGGAAAAGCGATTTCACCAAGGAAGCGTCGGCAATGTCGCCGATAACAAGCTTCGCTTCAGGCGCAACCGCCCACTCGAAGCCGGTGGAGAGCCGATCAAGGACGATTACATCCTCGCCACTATCAAGGAGCTCCCACACCATGTGGCTACCGATGTAGCCGGCACCGCCTGTCACCAAGACCGCCATGACAATACCTCAGAAGATTAGACCGTCTTGCGGCATGTGACCTCATGATCCAAATCGCAATCAACAGCACAATCGGTGCAACAATGAGAAAGAAAAACGGTCGATCTTGTTGGCCGTTCCAAAAGCGGTCTGAGTATTATAGGCGGCCATCCCACGGATGCCATCATGGATTGAGAGCCATTCAACCGATTGCGACTTTGAAGCCTCAGGCCAAGTACCATCCTGGGCTCCACGATAGCTGCCAGATGTCCGCAATAGCCTTGAGGGCGGGGGGATTCACGCCCAATATGAGAGTAGCCGCTATGGATGGTGGTCCGTTCTCGAATATTCTGAACCCGGGCACTTGGGTGCTGATGGGCAGAGCAGGCCTGTTTTTCGCTAGGAACATGTCGTTCTCTGCCCTATTCTATGGTCACAGTAAGAGATGGTCATGAGGAGTCTCTTGCGTGTCAGCGCGCGGACCATCGCAGCGGCCGAAGAAAATCGGTTCACTTCGAGTGTTCGTCCTCGAAGTCGATCGCAGGCCAACGCTTGCCTTTGAAGCACTTGACCTTGCAGAGGCGCAGGATATTTGCCGGGACGCCGACCTACGGACCGATCTTATTGCGCTCACATCGAACGGCGCTCCGGTCTGCTCGCCAAATTCAGCGCTGGTCCCCCGACTAGCAGCAAAAGAGGAGATCGCAGCGTTCCAGCATGCGGTCGGGCAGGCTCCGGCATCTGACATGCCGACAATGGCATTCCTGATCAAGATCGATGGTGTCGTGGTCGTAACAGTCGGTCCGGAGTAAGCCCGAGATCGTCATCTTCGAATTTGCCTGAAGGACGCCGATCAAGATCTTTCCTTCGTCTAGATTTTGCACTTTCGGGATTCCGCCAAAGGGAATCCCGCCTTTTGCGGAGCGGTCTGTTTGATTCGACGGGACAGAAGAAACGGGTTCAGCGCGCGCGGGGACTGAGGGCAAAGTGAGCGCTGAGGCCGATTGGACCAATGCACAATCCTGGGCATGCCATCTGCGGCGCGGCATCCAGAATCCGGAGCGAGCATGGCTCCAGCCAAAGGCAGCTAAGGTCGTTTCCAGCTTGAAAAGCTCGAAAACCGATACGAAACCGCTCCGATCGACGTCGTCAAACCAGAAGCGCGCCGGCAGGCCTATCCCGCTGAAGGCAGGGCTATCCCGCCGAAGGAGAAGCCTGCCTCCAGCAGCGTCGTCGAGCTCACGGAGGCGCTGCGTCGGAGCGTCGGCAAGGAGCGGGCGGCCGAAGGCAGGTTGCAAAAAGAAGGAGGTCGCCGTCGGACAAAAGGAGATGCGGCTGCTGATTGCAGGCAAGAAGCCGGCCAAGGAAACGGGCGCGAAAAACCCGCCGCAAAAACCAAGCGCAAGTCAGCATAAGTGATTCCGCACAGCAACAACGCGTTCGACGTGGTCAGCCGAGAGGTCGGACTTGTCTGAAATGGAAACCGTTCGGAGTGAACCTCCTGGCCACGGCGCGCGCCTCGCGTTCGCATGTTTCCAGCGCGATCTTCTGGGCGAGCATAACGTCTCCGATCGGCAGAGCGCCGATCGGCATGAAACACAACCCCTCCTGCAGGCAACCTCTGTCGTCTATCTCGCACACGTTCACCGAGGCCCCGGCATGGATCCTGTATCGCTTTCCGCTGTCGCTTCCGACGACATCAAAGTAGCCCTTCCTGCCGAACTGCTCCCGCTGGCTCGGCGACAGCCATTTTCGCAACAGGCCCAGCGACCGGCCTTCCGGCGTGCCCTCGGCGCCGTGGCTGATGAATAGAGCTCGCGTCGCTCTCTTGCGGGAGCGGCTACCTGGCGGCACCGGTCGAAAGCCGAACATGGCAGAAAGGCCGGCTACCCGCCGACCAGCCTGGGGAAGAAAACGGTCTCTTCCGCGTTCGGGTCGAACGATCGGATCTGGCGGACCTGACCTGGACCGGTCCGGACCGCCGCGGTGAAGCCGACCTTCGTCAGCTCGTAGAACCGCTGCTCCGCCTTCGCCAGTTCTTTTGCGTCTTGGGAGTTGAAGTGATGACGGCTGTCGCCGGTGCGGTCCATCACGATTTGGATTGCCATGATCGCCTCCTCGGATCGCTGTGATAGCCAAGGACCTCGATCCAGTATCGGCCCGAAGTCGTGTTCTTTCAAGAGAAGAACGTTCCACGGCGGGTGCGCTCGGGAGGACCGGCCCTCTGGACAAGCACGCTTCCGGACGTCGCGCTCCTCCGCGCTCGGCAAGATCGCTGGCATTCCGGTTGAGGCGAGGGGGCAGCGACCGTCGGGGGAGGCGTCCTGATTGTGATGCGTGGGGTAGAGAAAGAAGATCAAGTGGGGCCTTGTGGAAACCCGTCGCTTCTCGCGGCTGGCCGTACTTTTGGAACACAACCGATCTGCGGGAGTTGCATGGACCTGCAACGGATAGGAGCCGAAAATGAGCCGCGGAATGCCTTCAATGACTGCACTTCTCGGGCTACTCGCGATTGCCGGATACCAGAACCGCGACAAATTGGCAGAATTGCTCAAGGGAGCCGGTAATAGTTCGGCGGGTTCGCAGCCGTCGGGCGGTTTGCTTGCCAATTTGGGCGGGATGCTAGGCGGCGCCGGAGCTGGCGGCCTGCTGAGCGGAGGCATTGGCGAATTGCTCGAACGTTTCAAACAAAATGGTCATGGTGAAACGGCTCAATCGTGGATCAATTCTGGTCCCAACAAGGACATCTCGCCTCCGCAACTGAAGCAGGCAATCGGATCGGACGTTCTCGAAAAGCTCGAACAACAGACCGGACTTTCGCAAGAAGAGCTCCTTGCGAGACTCTCTCGCGAGTTGCCCACTGCCGTTGATAAATACACACCGGAAGGACGTCTACCCGCTGCTTGATTTCTAGAACGCATCACTAACGGAAAGGAACATTGAGATGAGCATCCTTTGGACGATCATCATTGGCTTCATCGCTGGCGTAATAGCCAAATTTATTATGCCGGGGGACAATGAACCGTCGGGTTTTATCCTCACGACCATTCTGGGAATCGTGGGCGCCTTCGTGGCCAGCTACTTAGGCCAAGCTCTGGGATGGTACCGGCCCGGCGAAGGCGCTGGATTGATCGGTGCCGTGGTGGGCGCAATCATCGTGCTCTTTGTGTACGGATTGTTCGCAGGTCGACAACGGAGCGCGCTCTGAGGCCGCCCATCAGGCACTGCAGCCCATGCGTGTCCTCATGGGATTGCAGCCATGAGACAACCGAAACTAAGGGGCCAGCAGAAGCCGATCGTTGATCCAGTGACGACAAATCCGCAGGAACGCTCACTGAGACTGTCGTGAAAGCTGCAGCGAAACGCGCAAAGACGGCGATAGCAAAGCGGCTGCCTGCGCCGGGTGGCGCGCCGCTTTCGGCTGTCCAGGTTCACAAAGCGAGTGTCCCGGCAAGCTATGCGGTTTTTTGCTTTGTTAATTCTTTGAGCGCGCTATCCGCGACCGTCCTTAATCCGCTAAGCGTGACGTTTCCCTTGCTCGCACTAAGCTTCAACTGGCGAGCAATGAAACGGCGATGTTCGTGGTCGCCTCCGTGAGGAAATACGCGGCAAGTTTCTTCGAGAACGAAATTCATATTCGCGATAGTGCGTTGATCCAATTTAGCCATGGCGCGACCTCCTCGGGCGCTCGAGGCCAACTTACCTCTTTTGCGGTTGCTTTTCATGGGAAAGTACAGGCGCTCCACCAATCGTTTCCACTCCAAAGTTCTGCGGCGTGGCCCGCCATCTGCTTTGCCCATACGATCGAATTCTCTTCCGTGTCGCAGACGAATGCTCGGGAGCTCTCGAACGGATCGTTGGAACCTATGGCGCGATATTTTGCCACCTGCTCTGAATACCTGCTTCTATCTTGTCGGGCTATTCGGCGCCCTCAGGCCGGGCGAGCGCAGCAACTCGCTCACTTCATAAGCGGCTTCAACCTGTATAGCTTTTCTTTCGACTGCATCGCGCACACGTCCACGCGGAAGCATATTGGCCTGCTCGCGCAGGCGCTTCGCTTCGTCGGCAAGACGCTCTTCTAAGCATTGAGTTTGTTTGAAACGGCGGCGCTTCTGCATGCGCTGCTCCAATCCGTGAGAGGGGGCGGGACCGCAACGGGCGTTCTCATCACCGAGAGATACCAATAGCCGGGCGGTGACGGTAAACGTTACCAGCCGTGCCCGCTCAGTCTGTCCGGTAGGAGACTCACTCAAGCTAAATCTTAATGCTATCAATGAGTTGCTGACAAGTTAGGCTGGTTTGGCAGCTGAACAGTGTAAGACCCCTAATTAGTCAGGAACGTTATTGACGCTTTGTACTTCTAATGAGTAGGTTTTCCCCATCACGCCGGAGGGGACCATGGGTGTACTCAACCGAGCAGAACGCCTTCAGATCATGTTGAACCCAGCCGAATTGAAGCTGGTCGACAATTGGCGGTTCTCGAAGCGCATGCCGAGCCGCGCATCAGCGGTGCGAGAATTACTCAAACGTGGACTGATGGCCGAGGGTTTCGAAGTAGCGGAAGATGGCGCTCACTCAAAGGATTTCGGCTTAAGCTCGGCTGAGTAGTAAGGCGCAAAAATCAGTCCATTTAACGATTGGCAGGATATCCTTCGGGCGGTGCCCGCTTCGTCAATGGGCATACTGATAAAGTCAGAGGCGGACCAGCTTACTGTTGACTTGCAAGGGACAGCCGCCCACGACCTTGCGGTCGTCGCGCCTGGCTTTGGCTAGGCACCATCGCGAACTCGGGCGTAGCGGTGCGAAGCGCAAAATAGGCGATCGTGGCTTGCAGTCCGTCCTTGAGAGCTACGCGAGGCTGCCAGCCGAGCTTACGCAGCGCCGTTTCAATCACTGGTTTGCGCCGCTTGGGATCGTCCTTGGGCAAGGGTTCGAAGCACAGTGGAGACGTGGATTTGGTATGGGTCAGAACTTCCCGTGCGATCTCTTCGATGGTGACCTCGTGCGGATTACCTAGATTGCACGGACCGGTAACTGAAGCCGGGCTCTCCATCAGCAGTTCCAAGCCGCGGATCAGATCATCCACAAAACAGAAGCTTCGCGTCTGCGTCCCGTTACCATAAACGGTGACCGGTTCACCGCGTAATGCCTGGACAATAAAGTTCGAAACGACGCGCCCGTCATTTTCCAACATTCTCGGTCCATAGGTATTGAAGATGCGAGCGACTTTCACCTCCAGCCCATGAAGGCGGAAATAATCAAACATCAGTGTCTCGGCAGCCCGCTTGCCTTCGTCATAACAAGCCCGTGGTCCGATAGGATTGACGTTACCGAAATAGGATTCAGGCTGCGGATGAATTTCCGGATCACCGTAAATCTCGCTGGTGGAGGCTTGGAGAACCCGAGACGATTTCTGACGGGCGAGTTCGAGTACGTTCATGGTGCCGACGACACAGGTTCTCATCGTTCCGATAGGATCACGCTGGTAGTGACGCGGCGAGGCGGGACATGCCAGATTATAGATCCGGTCGATATCCGCGTCGATCGCGAGCGGCTCGCGCACGTCGCCTTCGACGAATGTGAAATTCGGATGATTCACTAAAGGCCGAACATTGTGTATCGATCCGGAGAACAGGTTGTCCAGACAGATAACCTGGTCGCCGCGCTGCAGCAACGCATCGCAGAGATGTGAGCCGATAAAGCCAGCTCCTCCCGTTACGAGAGTCCGGTGCGCCCGCCGCGCGCGGGCCGAACCTTTGATGGGCGATTGAATGGTCATTTTGCCTCCGCTCACATTTCGGCGACCTGCATCGTTGGCCTCGCGGCTGGCTGAGTCAGTTTCCGCCGTCGCCTGCCTGCCGCTTCGAGATAATAGGCTTCAAGTTGCCGGGCACGATGATCGGGTGTGTGATCGGCCAGGATTCGCCGCCGCGCATTGTTGGCGATGGTCAGCCGACGATCTTCCGGAATATCTCGGAGTATCTGGCTGACTTCGCGGGCATCCGACACCAGCAGAATTTCAGTCCCCGGCTCCAATATGGTCTCGATTCCAGGCCAGCGGTCCGAGATCACGGGGGTGCCACAGGCGGCGGCTTCGAACAGCCGGACGCTCGGCGAAAACCCAAGGGCGCGCATATCGGCGCGCGTGAGATTAAGTGTAAACCGTTGCTGTGAATAGAATGGCGGGTGCTCTGGTTGGGACAAATGCTCGATGCGGTCGACATTGTCGGGCCAGCCGAGATGCTTGGGATACCTCGATCCGGCTACGACGAATTGGTGATCGGCTAGCATCTTTGCGGGCGTCAGCAGCAACCGCTCGAGCGATGGCTGCCGATCGTCGCTGTAGGTGCCGAGATATCCGAGCGCCCAGTTTTTCTTCATCTGATGGGGGCGATAAAGGGTGGGGTCGGCGCTGCAATACAGCACACCCGCCATCGGACTGCCGTACGCGTCCTCGATCATGCCGGGCACCGGCCCGCCCGAGAAGGACAGATAGAGATCGAATCGCGGGATCATGGCTGCGGACAAATATTCCAGCCCTCGGTCGATGCCAGCCAAGGTCACCGGGGTATCGATGTCGTAAAAGGCGGTAATACCCTGGGCGTGCGCCGTCACCCACTCGGCGATGGCAAGTCCATCCGGAACATACGATCCGAGCATGACAAGGTTTGCGTCGCGAACAAGCGAGCTGTGCCGCTTGGGGATGTCCTGCAGCGACTGATAAAGTTTAACGGTCCAGCCTGACGGCTTGGTCAGGTCGCGATGGCCGCGGTACCAGGGAACATCGCGTTCGAGGAAGGTGACATGGTGACCGCGGTTTACCAATGCCTCGATTAGCGCGCGATACGTGGTGGCATGGCCATTGCCCCATGACGAGGTGACCGAGAGCCCGATGATGACGATGTTGAGATTCATTCCGCCGCCTCGATCTTTGCGCTCATCCCTTCGAGCAGTTGGTTGAATTGTCGTGCGCGCTGCGCGTAAGTGTGATGCGCCAGAATGCGAACGCGGGCGCGCTGCGCAATGGCGCGAGCGCGAGCGGGGTCAAGCGCTTGCAGATGTTCGGCGACCGCTGCCCCGTTTGAAGCGATCAGAACCTCGCGGTCAGGTTCGAGAAAGAGATCAATGCCTTTCCAATAATCGGTGATCAGGCAGGCGCCGGCCCCGATTGCTTCGAAAACGCGGGTGGGCGGCGAAAAGCCGTGTTTCGCCATGCTGTCGCGGTTGACGTTGAGGGTCGCCAGGCTGGAGCTGAAAAAAGCGTTATGGTCATTGGTGCCGACGTGGCCGAGCTTGCGGACGTTCGCCGACATCGGTTTCGTTTCCCAGCCGGAACCGCCGAGTACAAAGCTCTTAGCCGGCAAATGTCTGGCGACATCCAGGAAGAAGCTTTCGACGCGCGCCTCCCGGTCGGGCAGCCGGTTGGCAAGCAAACCCAGATCGCACTTGAGTTGAGGGGTTGGCGGCGTAGGAAAGTGCGTCGCGGGATCGAGCGCGTTATAGAGCGGCACACAGTCGCGCGCTCCCACCGCGCGATAGGCCGCTATCACGGGATCACCGCCGCCATACGTAAGCACCATGTCGTAGCGGGGAATGGCATCCCGCAGGTGATGACGTGGATCGCTCGCGATCGCATCGAGGGTTGCCGGGGCATCCACGTCCCAATAGATGCGAATGGCATTCGTCGCTTGCGCGATGGCGCATTCGAGCTCCCGGTCGAACACGCCGACGCCGCTCGCCTTGATCAAGAGATCTGCGGATCTCGCAGCCTGCGACAGCGAGTACTGCCACCCCTCAGCCGTGGCCGGATAAACCGACACGCGCGCCCATGATGGATCCGCGATATCGCGATGCGCTTGCCGCTCGAAGGCGTCCGGCTCGTAAAAGGTGATGTCGTGTCCGAGGGCCGCGATTTCCTTCAGCATGCCGCGGTAGTAGGTGGCTGCGCCATTCCAATAGGAGGATACGAGACTCGAACCGAAGAAGCAGATCTTCATGGGAGGGCCTCCTGCAGACGGGAGGCGGTCTCGGAGTGCCGTGGACCACGAATGGAATTCACGATGCCGAGGAGCTCGATCGCACGGTGTCGGCATGTATGGCGTTCCGCGATCGTTTGAAGACCGGCCGCTATCAACGCTGCGGCAAGTTCGCGATCATGGAGCAGCGCCTGCAACCCGTTCTTCATCTCGGCGCCGTCGGTAGCGCGCAGATATGATCCCGGTGGAAACAGGTTTTCAACGTCGTCCCAAGGCGCCGACGCGATGGGGATGCCACATGCCAGGGCCTCAAACATTCGAATGGTCGGAATGCCAGGTAGCGATCGGGCATAAGGCCCACGGGGAACATGGACGGTAGCGCGAGCACTGGCGAATGCGGCAGGCGCCCGATGAGCCGGCAGCCAACCGCAATACTCAATGCCGGCGGCCTCGACGGCACGCAGCGCGTCCAGCGGATACCTTACGCCGTGGATCCGCGCACGCAGCTTGAGTTCAGCCACAGGATGGAGGAGAAATTCATGAAGCTCGGCACAGCGCTCGCCGTCGCCCCAGTTGCCGATCCAGATCACGTCATGGGTCGGCTCGATCTCTGGCATGGGCCGATATAGCGCGACATCGGCCGCTTCGTGCCAGGTGAACGCCCGGTTAGTCCAGCCGAGCTTCAGATAAATCTGCCGCAGCACCTCGCCGAAGGCGAGCACGCCATCAAAGCCATCCAGATCGAAGCGCTCCAGCTGGTCCGGCGCCGTGACCGCGCGATGGTGCGTGTCATGGAACAACAGGGTGAACGGCGCTCCTTCAATGCGCCGGCGGCCGATATCTCCGATCAGGTCCGGAGAACTCCATTCATGCACGATTACCAAATCTGCGCCGTCCAGCGCCCGGTCCAGATCCAGAGGCGCTGTGTATTGCCTGATGTCGATGCCGGGCAGGAGCGCCAGTGCTTCTTGTAGCGGCTCCCTACCGTCGTCACGGATGGCGTTCAAGCGACTCCAACCCTCGGCAGGCTCATAAACGACCACTTGATGGCCGAGCTCACGCAGCGCGCGCGCAACGCCACGGAGAAAGTGCGCGTTGCCATTGTTCCAGCAGGATGTGAGCGCATGACAAAAGAAGACGCATTTCATGCATGCACCTCGCTCGCGTGAATGGCGGAGGAGCGTGAGCGCGCAGCCAACATCCGCTGATAGAGCGCTCGGTAAGCATCCGCTGTCTGTGTAAGTGAGTAGCTGTCCGATCGCTCTCGTGCAGCGAACTGGAATCGTGTGCGCTCCCGATCGTCGGCACAGAGGCGGGCGAGGGCCCGGTGCAATGCGCGATGGTCGGTCGGATCAACAAACAGGGCAGCTCCGCTCCAAAGCTCTCGAAACGTGGGTATGTCCGAAAGGACCAGTGCACATCCAGCGGAAGCGGCTTCTAGTACGGAAAGGCCGAACGGCTCGTACCGGGCTGGGCTCACGAAAATGGCTGCCCATTGCATGCGTGAGCGCAAGGCGCTGTGCGAAAGATCGCCGATTAAGGTGAGTTCGCCGGGATCATTCTCTGGGGAATCGAATCTTGGCCCCGCCACAAACACCGGCCAATCCAGTCCCTTTGAAGCGCGGGCCAGCGCCGAGACGTTCTTGGCGGCATCCCACAATCGGCCGGCCGCCAGAATGAAACGCCGCTTCGAGGCCGGAGGCAAGGCCGCAGGCGGTACGCCGTTCCAGATCACCGTGCCGGGTGAGCTCGGCCGGTACAAGCCGCAAATGACATCGTGAAAAGCCCGGCTTGGACTTACCCACGCTTGCGCCCTATCAAGGCCCGCGGCAACGGTGCGTGTGTAATGCTGCCAATTCGGCTCAGACAACCACTCCGTATTGTCACAGGCGAGACCCCAGGAGTTCACGCAGGAATGCGCGACGACGACCACGGGCGCCAGCCAGTCGAAAGTCGCTTCGCGATAGCTGTTGAGATGAACAATGTCCGGCTGGATCGTGTCTTCGAGATCTTCGAGAAAGCGCCGGGCGTTGGGCAGATCGTCGCCGCCGGCATCCTGCCATTCAAGAGCGAGATTGCTTTCAATCAGGCTAACGCGGCCCTCCTGCAGCATTGCGCGCTTTTCTTTCGTTGGCGGCGATCCCAGGGTCACGAGATGGACTTCCATCCCCGCGGCGGCCAATGCGGACGCAAGCCCCGTCGAATAGGTCCACACGCCGCCGACTGCGTCGGTCGTCATCAGAACCTTGTTTGGCGCGGACAGGTTCATGGCGCGACCTGCAGTTCGAGCGCGCTCAAGGGCGCAGGGCGTTGTTCCTGGATATCGCTGAATTGATCGAACATCGCGAGGTAATGTTTGTGCGCGCGTTCCCAGGCGAAGTCGTCGGGTTCGCCCCACAGCTTTCGATAGTCCGGCGAGCCGGGATAGGGATAGAGCGGAACAGGGTCGTTGGCCCAGATGCCGGCATCCTGCATGCGGCGCCGCCAGCGCTGCACGAGGGGATCGTCGTCCTCGGGCATTTCGATCAGGTTCGCCTGCACGAACGGCACATGCCGTCGAGCTTCGACGAGTCGATCGGCGAGTTGCTCGGTCGTCATCTTGCAATTCTTCGCCAGCGCCGCGCGGCCCTCCGGCGTCAGACTTTCGATACCGGCTTCGATCGACACGCAGCCGGCCCGGCCGAGCAACTGCAGCATCTCGGGCTTCCAGAGATCGATGCGGGTCTGGACCCCGAATTTCAGACCGCGGGAAACCAGTCCTTCGAGCAGCTCGGTATCGGGCAGGAAGATTTCGTCGATGAAGTAAATGTATTCGACGCCTTGCCCACGCAACTGGTCGATTTCTTCGAGAAGAACAGATGGAGGTCGCTTCCGATATAGATTGCGGAAATTCTCCTTTGCGCAGAACGTGCAGTGATAAGGGCAGCCGCGCGACGCCTCCACTTCAGCGCCCGGGCCCGTGGCTGCAGCCTCGAAACGATGATGATGGTGATGATGCCGCCGAACCATCTCGTCCGGCCAGGTGAGCGCCGGCTGGTCCTTGAAGCGGACCGCTTGAGGCCCGCTATTGACGCGGACCGCGCCGCCTTCCCAGAAACAGAGGCCGGCAAAATCGCGGTCTCCGTTCGCCAGGCGCAGTAGCGACTGCTCGCACTCGCCCATGACGACGATATCGACCGCCAGCTTTTTCAACGCGGCCTTCGGAGTCGTCGAGCCATGCGGTCCAACGGCAATGAGCGTCGGCCCAAGATCGCGCACGGCGAGTGCGAGCTCCTGCGGCACCCGGAGTTCGGGTGGTGCACAGCGCCAGAACAGATATGTCGGCGCTGTCGTGATAACGACGATGTCCGGCTGGAACGCGCGCAGCTCCGAACGGATGTCAGCGAGTGACAGGCCGAACATATGTGCATCAAGCAGCAGCGTCGAATGTCCGGCTTCCCTGAGGTAATGCTGGGAAATGCCGAGTTCGAGCGGGAGGTGAGCGGACCGGCATCCGAAATAGATGCTGCCGAAAAAATTCCAGTTCGGGTTGATCAGGGCGATACGAGTCATGCAAAAGCCTCGCGCTTGGATGCGTCGCCAAGGCGGCCGGCGAGCCATTCGTGAAGCGAAATCAGGCCGTCGCGCAACGAAGTCTTCGGCTTCCAGCCGAGTGCGGCGGACAGGGCACGCGTGTCGGTGACGTACCAGGGCTGGTCGCCAGGGCGCCAATCGGCAAAGGAGTATGGGATTTCGTTCCCGGTCAATTCCTTGAGAAGGGCGATCAGTTCACGCAGGCTCACCGAATTCGATGGGCCGCCGCCCAGATTGAACGTACGCCCCCTGACCAACGTGATATGGTCCAGAGCCGAAAGCCAGGCATCCGCCGCATCCGAGACATGGAGCGCGTCGCGCACTTGATAGCCGTCACCGTAAATCGTCAGGCGGTTGCCGCGCAGCCCGCTGAGCAGGAAATGCGCGATCCAGCCTTGATCCTCGGTGCCGAATTGCCGAGGGCCGTAGATACAGCTCATGCGCATCACGACGGTCTGCAGACCGAAGACACGCGCATAATCGCGCACGTATTGATCGGCTGTTCCTTTCGAACAGCCGTAGGGACTGTAGAAGTCCAGTGGCGCGTTTTCCGAGATACCGTTGGCCAGCGCCGGGCTGGCCGGTTCGTAACGCTGGTCCGCGCGCACGATCTGCGTGTCATCGATCAGCCGCCCATAGACCTTGTTGGTGGACGCAAACAGCACTGGTGCCGACGGATTATGAATTCGCACCGCCTCAAGCACGTTGATCGTGCCGCGTGCGTTGATTTCAAAGTCAGCGATAGGATCCGCGATGCTATCAGTGACCGCCACCTGAGCGGCCAGGTGAATCACGGCGCTCGCCTCGCGAACAGCGTCGATCACTGGTATCGGCTCTCGGATATCAGCAATAACGATGTTGACGCGTTCGCCGTATCGCGATTTCAGCCATTGCGCGTTTTCACGGACGCCGGCCCGGGCCAGGTTATCCAGCACGATCACCTCGTTGCCGCGTCCTGCAAGGCGGTCGGCCAGGTTGCAGCCGACGAACCCGCAGCCGCCTGTGACGAGAATTGGCCTTGTGTGAGTTTCCGTCATGCCACCAGTCCCCGACGCAACAACTCTTCGGTAGCATTCTCTGCCCGGTCTTCGGCGATCTGGTCGGCGAGATATCGGGCCAGTTCATCTAGGCCGTCTTCGAACGCGACCCGCGGTTCGAAACCAAGCAATGCGCGGCTCTTGTCGATATCGGCAAAGCAATGGCGAATGTCGCCGGAGCGACATTTCCCGGTGATCTCGGGCAAGATTTTCGGTCGACCCATGACTCGCGCCAGATCGCAAGCAACAGACTGGATCGTCCGACTCTGTCCCGAACCGATATTGAACACATCACTGCTATGATTGCTCTCCAGCGCGAGCAGGCAGGCACGCGCGACGTCTTGCACGTGGACGAAATCGCGCCGCTGCAGGCCGTCCTCGAATACCAGGGGCGGACGGTTGTTCAGCAAGCGCGCGGCAAAGATGGCCAGCACGCCGGTGTATGGATTGGACAGCGCCTGATGCGGCCCGAAGACGTTGAAGAAGCGCAAGGCGAGGGTCGGGATGCCATAAGCATTGCCGGTGATCAGGCACATCCGCTCCTGCGCGTACTTGTTCAGCGCATAGATCGAACTCAGCGATGGCTGCTTGGTCTCGGGGGTGGGCAGGGGCTCGAGAAGGCGTCCTTGGTTGTCCTTCAGCTCCCATTCGGCCTTCTTCAGTTGAACGATGGGGCGTTCGGCTGGCGCAACCGTGCTCCCGTCGCTCGAGCGGCAAAGTCCTTCACCGTAGATGCTCATCGAAGAGGCGACCACGAGGCGTTCGACGGGACGCTTGGAAAGAGCTTCCAGCAATATCGCCGTGCCGAGCTCGTTGGTGCTGACGTAGGAGGCGATGTCGTACATGCTCTGGCCGACGCCAACGCTGGAAGCCAGATGCAGCACCATGTCGACGCCGCGCAAGGCGCGCTCGACAGAAGGAGCATCCACGACATCGCCAACGATGAGCTCTGCTTGCTTGTTGAGATAGGTTGGGCGGTGGCGTTGCGCGCCGTGAACCTGGGGGGAGAGGTTATCGAGCACCCTGACTTCGTAGCCTCCCGCCAGCAAGGCATTCGCCGCGTGGGAGCCGATGAAGCCGGCGCCTCCCGTAATCAATACTCTTGCCATGGGTGGCTCTCCTTGCTCGGCATCAGAACGGTCTTGCAACCGTTCAACGGTGAGAGTGGAAAGCACGCACTGAGAAGTTGGAGGTCGGTTGACCGCGCGCTATTCACAGCTATGAGCTAGAAGCGGTGCAACGAATGTTGGTTCCTGCAAAATGTACAAACAAAAATTCTGCTAACCTAGATCAATAACATGGGTGAATCGCCTGACCGCCGATCAAAATGGCAGGCCGTGTGCGAGCGGAGGAAGCCCGAGATGGCGTGCAACGGTCGCGCCGATGTCGGCGAATCCGCTCCGCTTGCCGATCGGCGAGGAGCGCGGCGTGCCCGCGACGAGGATGGGAACCTGTTCGCGCGTGTGATCGCTGCCGGGCCACGTTGGATCGCAACCGTGATCAGCGGTGATGATTAAAAGGTCTCCGATCTTCAGCCGCTCGACTAGCTCTGGAAGCCTGGAATCGAATGCTTCAAGAGCGGCTGCGTAACCCGCTACATCGCGTCGGTGGCCGTAGATCGTGTCGAAGTCGACGAAATTCGCGAACAGCAGCCCGCCATCTGACAGATGATCCCATCCGTGCAGCATGCAATCGTATAGCGCGTCGTTGCCGTCGCCCCGCTTGTTGAGCCCTGTTCCCCGATGAGCGAAAATGTCGTCGATCTTGCCGATCGACATCACATCGCGGTGCTCCGCCTCGGCGATATCGAGAATGGTCGGCTCCGGCGGCGGCACCGCGAAATCGCGGCGGTGCGAGGTTCTTTTGAAATCGCGACTGGACGTGCCCGCAAAAGGTCGCGCGATCACGCGACCGATATTGAACGGATCGACCAGCCGTCGTGCCACCGCGCAGATTTCATAAAGTCGCGTCAGTCCAAAGACCTGCTCGTGGGCGGCGATCTGAAATACGCTGTCGGCAGACGTATAGCAGATCGGCTTTCCGGACTGCAGATGCTGCTCGCCTAGTTCCGCGATGATGTCCGTGCCTGAGGCATGACGATTGCCGAGGATACCGGGCAGAGCGGCTTCTTCCACAAGCCTGTCAGTGAGTTCTTGCGGAAAGCAGGGCTCCGTCTTCGGGAAGTAGCCCCAGTCGAACCGAACCGGAACGCCGGCGATTTCCCAATGGCCGGAGGGCGTATCCTTTCCCCTGGATTGCTCGCTCGCGCATCCACATTGCGGGCTTACCTCGCCGCGATCCGCCAGTCCCGGAAGACGACGGCCGGTGGCAAGGCGATGAGCTTCACCCAACCCGAGTTTGACAAGATGAGGCAGGTGCAAGGGCCCTCGGCGTAGCTCGTTGTCGGCATCACCGACAGCGCAGGCTTCGGCAATATGACCGATCGTATCTGCACCATCATCGCCATACGCCGCCGCATCCGGCGCGGCGCCGATTCCCACGGAATCCATGACGAGGATCAGGGCGCGCATATCTCGTCCGTTGCGGGCTCGAACCGCGGAGATGTGGAACGGCTGGCCGCTGGAAGGTTGCAGTAGCGCTCGACCATGCGTGCGCAGAAATCGGCGAACTCCTGGGGATCGAGTGGCGGGCTCGTATGGTGTGGAGCGAGGCCGCGGTGTTCGGGCGTAAAACAGAACGTCAATGTCACCTCAAAATCCGCCAATGCATCCATCTGTCTGTCGAACCATTCGATGGCGTTGGGGCGAAAGCTGTCGGCCCAGGAGAGGCCGGTTCTCAGATGTTTTACGCCAAGGCGGCGCATCCAGTGCACGGCATCGTCAAGACGGTGATCCTCGAAATGGAACCATTGGCACAGCCCCATCACGTCCGAATATCGCTCGAAGGTCTTGCAAGCCATTTTCGGCGTGCCGTCCTCGCGCAACAGTCCCATGTGGAAGTGCCTGTAGTAGGACGACCCCTCGGCCTCCCGGTGCCGCGTCGTCGCCTCCCATGTCGAGGGAAGGTCATAGAGGCTGTACCAGTGGATCCTTGGTGCGCGGCTAGAAAGTAGTTCTGCCGTACGGCGGACGCCCCAGTCCTGCACCTCTTCGGCGCCGAATGAGGATACGCCGACCTCGGTCGCCCAGACCGGCAAGGACACGATTGATTGGATTTCATCGAGCTTGTCCGGCCACTCGTCGATCTGCCACAGATTCCAGTCGAGCGGGAAGCCGTGCACGGCTACGACATCGACGTGGTCGAGAACGCCCTTTGCCTTCATGTTTTCAATGAAGGATGGGTCGATTGGCGATATTCCGCCGAGCACTCGGGTAAGCGTGGGATGGACCGCGCGAATCGCCCGTCCAGCGGCGATCGCTACTTCAGCGAACTTCTCCCAGCCGGGATCAAGCTGAAGGTCCCAGTGCGACTTGTTGTTGGGCTCATTCCAAATTTTCGCTGCTTCGATCACCTGGCGGCACCTCGCGGTATGGCCGGGATCGCAGCCGCCCCGGATCTGGCAACCTTCCTGCAGAGATAGACTTCCTCCTCGGGGTGGGCCGCGACCGCGAAGCCGGCGCTGCGCAGCATCGCCTCCACGCAGGCGCGGTTCGGCGCCCACCAGTTGGTGGGATCATCGGCGTATTTGTGCTCGATGAAATGCATCTTCGGGTAGCCAGGGCTGTCGAATTGGGAGGTCGTCCAGAAATCATAGTCGCACTCGACCGTATCCACCTGATTAGACCCGCGCAGCATGGACTGGAACAGCAGCAGGTCGCGCGCGACATGCTCGTGAATAAGGTCAAGTGCCAG
Source organism: Bradyrhizobium archetypum (assembly GCF_013114835.1). Taxonomy (GTDB): domain Bacteria; phylum Pseudomonadota; class Alphaproteobacteria; order Rhizobiales; family Xanthobacteraceae; genus Bradyrhizobium; species Bradyrhizobium archetypum. The sequence continues at coordinate 521,036 of NZ_JAAVLW010000004.1, forward strand.
CAAGGGGTGTCGCAAATGATAAAGCACGCCCATGAAGATCACGAGATCGAACTTTTCACCCAGCTGCCCGACGTCGTAAGCCGACATCTTGCGGAATTCGATCTTAAGCCCGCTGACATCGGCAGCGAATCTGGCCTGGGCGAGATATTCATCGTCGGTATCGAGGCCGAGCACGCGGTCCGCACCCCGGCGCTTCATTTCCATGGCGTAGAAGCCCGCATTGCAGCCGATATCGAGAACGGTCTTGTCCTGCAGGTTGTCCGGGATGACGCCAGCAAAACGACGCCATTTGACCCGCGGATAATCGCCCAGGAAATGCGACGGCGCGGTACTGACACCCCTCAGATCGAGGTTGTGAAACCAGGGGCCAAGCGCATCGACGCGGCGCCGGATTTCTTCCCTTGAGAGGACACCCGTCATGCGGTCCCTCCCGTGGTGGCTGGCGACGACTTTTCAACGTCTTCGCTGACGAACGGAGCGGCTGCCGGTCGGTTCTCCGGGCGCGCGGATTGCGCATCTGTCAGCAAGGCCATGGCGGTCCGGTAGCCATTCAGCGTCCCGACGTCGACATAGGACTCGCCGGCCTTGACACCGATGCCGCATCCGCCCGCCTTGATATATCCATTGACCAGCGTTCCGAAATATTCGTCCCGGCAGGCGCGCTGCTTCCAAAGCAGATGCAAGTCACGGAAGCCGGCAGCAGACATCCTGAACGCGCCCCAGATCCAGGTCGATTCCGCATCCGCCTGCTTGACCTGGATCTCGCGGACACGCTCTCCATCGAGCACGACCGCATCAAAAAATTCCGGGTGGTCCACCGGGAACAGAAGGAACGAAAGATCGGCATCGGGCAAAGTGCTGAGCGCGGTCTTTGGAAACCAGACCGTATCGGGCAGGCCCACCAAAACGCTTTCGTGGTCGCCTACGACCGTGCTGGCCCTGAATACGGCATCGCACAAGCCGGAAGCCTGCGGCTGCACGACGTAGGCGAGCTCTGCGCTGCCATAGCGGTCGCCGTAATACTCGAGGATGTCGGATTTTCCAGGTGAGATCACAAAGCATATCTTGTCGGCACCCCCCAGGATCAGCCGCTCGATGAGGTATTCCGAGACGGCGCATGGGCGGTCCAACCCCTTATCGCTGCGGCTCCCGACGGGAAGCAGTTCCTTGGAGAAGGCCAATGGCTGAATGCGGCTGCCGCGTCCGGCGGCTGGAACGATACCCCACATGCCTAAACTCCCTGCGCTTCTGCTTGTCGTGCGCTGCGGCTCGCCGCTTGCTGAAGCAGCTCGATGAGATCGATCGCCCGCTGGTTCGAGCTATGTTGATCCAGGGTCCGCTCGCGAGCGCGCTTGGCCATCCCCGACAACTGGTCGCTATGCAACTGCAATGCCGCGAGCGTATCGGCTGCATCGTCTGCCAACAGGATCTCTTCGCCAGGCTGGAAGAAGTCCTCCAGTCCGACCCAGCGATCGCTGAGCAGCGGTGCGCCGCAGGCCGCCGCTTCGAACAACCGCCCGGAAGGGCACCAACCCATTTCCGCCATCGCACGCCGGGTGACGTTAAGGGTTACGCGAGAGGAAGCGAAGAAAGGCGCGTGTTCGGAGGGCGGCAGGTGCCGGACAAAATAGATGTTCGACGACCAGGGGAAATCAGGCGGATACTGCGCGCCGCCGATCAGGAAGCGGAGGTCTTGCCGCGAGCGGGCAGGCGCCACGAACAGGGTTTCGAGCCCGGATTGCCGGTCCTCCGAATAGGTGCCGAGATAGGAGAGATCAGCGCGGTAATGTGCTTCAGCGGGAACAGGACGATGCAAATCGGCGTCAACGTGTCCATAGAGAGGCCTGATATCGCGCGCGCCGAGCTTCCGGCGAAATTCGTCAAACAGTTGTTGTCCGCCCGTGAAGCTCAGAACGAGTGCAAACCCTTCGAGACCCGCGGGACCGATGTAAGGGACCGGCTCTCCGGCCTGCATTTTTGCAAGGGTAATCGGCGTGTCGAGATCATAAAAGACCGGAGTGGCGCGATCCTGGAACAGGATCAGGTCGGTGGCGGGGAGCGCGTCTGGACAGTAGGAGGTTACGATCGCAGCATCCGCTTCGAGCACGCTGGAGCGAGCGATCGATCGGACGTCTTCCCATGACGAGTAGAGCACGAGGCGTCCGCCCGGAATTTCGAACAGGTCTCTGGCGCCCGCGTAGTAGGGCACGTCGCGCTCAAAGAACACCACCGAATGGCCCGAACGGACGAGATATTTGCAAAGCCCGCGCCAGAGCGTCGCATGACCGTTTCCCCAGGAGGAAGATATGGTCAAACCAAAGATGACAATTCTCACGCCGGCACCTGCTGGTTGATCCGCGAGATACGAATGCCTGATTTATCCACCGCGAGCGTGCTTACGCTCGCCGGATCGATTTCGATCGAAGGGAAATTGTCCATCGGGGTGCGGGAGTAATACAGCAAGGCCGCCCTGATCGGCTCCGCGTGGCTGACGATGACGATCGCCCCATCTGCCTGAGCGCGCCGGAGTTGCTCGAGATGTTGAACCATTCGTTGCTGGAGGGCCTGCATGCTTTCTCCGCCGGGTGGACGACTTGTGCTGCGTCGCGTATTCCATCTATTCCATCTCGGATCGTCCGCGAGGTCTGCAAAGGAGCCGGATGTCCACTCTCCATAGTCGAGCTCGTCGACATCAGGAGCGATTTCCACCGGCAGACCAAAGTGCCAGGCGAGGATGGAGGCGGATTGCTGAGCCCGCCGCTGCGGGCTTGATTGTATTACCGCTGGCCTCCCTGGGATCATCTCGGCGCAGCGCGACATCTGGCGGCAGCCGAGATCGTCGAGTTGCACCCCCGGCATCCTGCCGCAGAGCCGATGGCCGAGCATAGCGTGATGCCCGTGGCGGACGAGGTGAATCGTCTCTACCATGGCTGCCTCATGCTTCGTCCTTGATGAAGACTCGCGTCCTGCGGCGCGCTTCCTCATCGCTAAATTGTTTCGGCGGGGATTTCATGAAATAGCTTGATGGACCTGTCAGGGCACCGCTGAGACCACGATCCATCGCCAGCTTTGCGCATCGGACGGCGTCGATGACCACGCCGGCGGAATTTGGCGAATCCCAGACTTCGAGCCGTACCTCGGCGCTCAACGGTACGCCACCGAACGTGGTGCCCTCGAGCCGGATGTAGGCAAGTTTGCGATCGGTAAGCCAGGGGACGTGGTCACTGGGACCGACGTGGACATTATCGGCTTCCAAGGGAACGTCGAACTGGCTGGTAACCGCCTGCGTCTTGGATATCTTCTTTGAAGTCAGCCGCTCCCGTTCCAGCATGTTCTTGAAATCGGTGTTGCCGCCGACATTGAGTTGGTACGTTCGGTCGAGCCGGACCCCGCGCTCGCGGAACAGATTAGCGAGCACGCGGTGCAGAATCGTGGCACCGACCTGGCTTTTGATGTCGTCGCCGATGATGGGGAGGCCTGCTTCCTCGAAGCGACGGCGCCAGGCGGGATCGGAAGCGATGAACACGGGAATGCAATTGATGAAGCCGCAGCCAGCCTCGATGGCCCGCGTTGCATACCATTCGCTCGCGTTTTGCGATCCCACGGGCAGATAAGAAACCACGACATCCGTTCGCGATTTCCTCAGCACGTCCGACACATCGGCTTCCGGCTCTTCGGAGACCGGCACGTCGTCCTCGAGATAGCGACCGACACCGTCGAGCACCGGCCCGCGACGGACAATGATGCCGGTTTCGGCAACGGCGGCAAAGCGATGCGTGTTGTTGGGCTTCACAAAGATTGCATCGGCGACATCGCGACCGACCTTGTTGGCATTGACATCGAACGCTGACGAAATCTCGACATCACTGATGTGATATCCGCCGACGTCTGCGTTCATCAGGCCTGGGACCGGCTCATTGGAGTTGGCGTCGCGATAATAGGTGAGCCCCTGAACGAACGAGCTTGCGCAGTTACCGACTCCGACAATTCCGACGCGAACGCGTCGTCTTTCTTGAAGACGTGAATGCATCGATTGTGCCTCCGGGAGTCCGATCGCAAACGTAAGTACGTTGTCGAACGTGCTTTCGATGGGTTCGTTCCTGCGTTCGAAGCCGTTCCCGGGAGCAACAAACGATTCCTGCGAGAAAAGATCAAAAACATTAACCTGGTTTAACTTGGCGGCGTTTACGGCTGGAACGAAGGCCGGAGTAGAAGAAGATGAAGAAGAAGCTGAGCGAAGGACGTAGGGGAAGGCGGTGCCGTGTGTGCTGATCGTTTCGCTCGTGAAGAACGAATGGCTGACTGCGGCGTTTCACAAGCATGGGGTGATCGGTCGCTGATTGATCGATCTCCTAACCGCTGAAAGGAAGATGGCGATGAGCGAGGGTGAAAGGACGACAGATCACAAGGTGATCCAGAAATGGGCCGAAGAGCGCGATGGTCGGCCGGCTACCGTGCGCGCCAGCGAAGAGGATGGTCACGCTGGTATTCTTCGGATTGATTTCGGCCCCAAAGAAGATCGGCTTGAAGAAATCGGATGGGATGAATTCTTTCGGAAATTCGACGAGGCCGAGCTTGCGTTCCTTTACCAGGACCGAACCAAGGATGGAAAGCTGAGCCGGTTTCATAAGTTCGTCCGGCGTTCCGGCGAATGAACGTTCTTTCGGGGAGCACAATTGTCCGCCAGCCGCGGGCCGACGGCGGCGATTGGATTTCCGCTATGCGCGCCGGCGAGTTTGAACGCGCCTGGGCAATTACGGACCGGGACCTTGCTGCCTGCCGTTGGGGTACTGGCGACAAGCATAGCGGGCCACGACATCTGCAGCGCATCTGGCGCGGCGAGGAATTGCGGAACCGGAAGGTCCTGGTGCGCTGCTACCACGGGCTCGGCGATACCATCCAGTTCGCCCGCTTTCTGCCGCCGCTTGCCGAGCGGGCCCGGATGGTCACGGTATGGTGCCAATCGGAACTGGTACCTCTGATCGAGCGCCTTGAGGGCGTCGATCGGGCAATACCGCTCCATGACGGCACGCCTGACGCCGATTTTGCAGTCGACATCGAGATCATGGAAATCCCGCATGCCCTTAAGGCGAGCCGAGATCTTTTCGAGTTGCGCATGCCCTATTTGAGCCTGCCGCCAGGCCGTTTGCCGAAATGTGTCAGAAAGCAGGAAAAGCTCGCGGTAGGTCTGGTCTGGGAAGTCGGAGACTGGGACAAGCGTCGCGCCATCCCGCCGCAGCTTCTCAAGCGGCTCAACCGGGAAGGTATTGAACTCTTCTCATTGCAGAGGGCAGTTGCACCAGGCGTGGCTGCCCAAATCGGAGCGAAGGACATCAGCACGCCAGATATCATAGAACTCGGTCGGCGCATCGGCGAACTGGATATTGTCGTTAGTGTCGACACCATGATCGTGCATTTGGCCGGAGCGCTTGGCCACGAACCATGGGTTCTGCTGCATGCCGACTGCGATTGGCGGTGGCCCAACGAGGGCGAGGCCTCGATTTGGTATCCGCGCGCCAAATTATTCTATCAACGCGACGCAGGAGATTGGGCGAGTGTCATCGAGACTGTCAGCTTGGCTCTGGCCGACCGAATAGCAACAACTCGCCCCCCGGTTTTGGGCGCGATACCCGACATAGCTTCGGGGGCGGCAGCCTATCGCGAATGAGGGGTTCTCCAATAACGTAGGTCATGTCGCGGCCGGCCGTCTCGCTCGTATTTCATTGTCGCGCCCGTTTTTTATCAGGGGATCGCAATACAGCGTTGCTCCCAGCTGAACTGGTCGACGTTCAGCTCCCTCTGCGGATCGTACGCTCGAGGCGCCATGGCACCTCATGTTCGATATACCAGAAGGCTTGTTGTTGTTTTCTGATGGGTGTGCGTGCCAAAGGGATTACTTCTTGTGGTTCTGCTGTTCGATTTCGCTGAGCACCGCTTCGGGTGCGACGTCCTTTGTGATTTCGGCCAGCTCGTGCTCGGCGCCCGTGCGGACCTCCAGTTTCTCGGCGATGGAGGAGACCATCTCGATCAGTCGCGTTAATTCGTGCTCCGTGAGAAGACTGATGTGCAGATCAAGATCATCGCGTTTGTCGGTCGCGGCCTTCGCGCGGTTCTGGCTGATCAGCACGAAGGTAGAGAGGAAGATCGCCTCGACTGATGCTTCCATGGCGAGAATCACGAATGTCGGATCAAAGTGCGGAATTCCCGGAACCAGGTTCCATGTAATCCAGATGCCGTACACGGCCAGATGGAGATACACAAACGGCATGCTGCCGGTGAAGGCAGTGATCGCATCCGCCAGCTTGTCTTCCGCGGCGGCATCGCGCCTCTCCTGCTCGCGCCGACTTCGCAACGCTTCGATATTTTTGCGCAGCGCGGAACTCAGCCCGCCATCGTCCGCCCGATGATCAGCAATCTGATTTGGCGCCACCAGGCACTCCGTACGCCAGCGGCGACGTTCGTAGCCTCGCAAAACCACCTTCGGGCGCAGCGTGGCCGGTGAGCGGGTAATCTTTCTTGATGCTTGCGCAATATTGCAGGTAGTCGTCGTTGAAGTCGCCGAGTCGCATCAGGGCATTCCAGTCACGGATCGTCAGCCGACGAGAATTCCAATCAACAAGTCCCAGATATCGCATTTCTTGAATGACACGGTTGGCATGGACATTTGAAATCCCGCAGGCATCTGCAACGTCCGTTTGAGTCCAGGGCATAGCGAAAGAGAGATCGCGCGCCATGCCCGAGGCCTGAAGACGCACGGTTAGTTCGCATACGATGTGGGCGATCCTCGCAAAAGCATCGCGGCGTCCCAGATTGACGATCCATTCCTGCAAAATGGCCGCCTGCATCAATGTTTCGCGCCAAAAAGCCTGGGTCAGCGCTGTTGATCGGTCCGCTGCTTCCTTAAGTGCAGTATGAGGTACGAACGCGAGCACCGCCGGCCCGAGGGTCGTAATGCTGTGATCGACGGCCGGCAAGTATAGGGTCGCGAGGTCGGCGACGTCGCCAGGAACGAAGAATGAAGTAATCTGACGACGTGATCCCGAGACAGGCTTGTGACTGAATAGAAAACCGTCCAGAACAAGGGTGCATTGCGACGTGGCATAGCCATGCGAGAGGACGTCACGACCAGCGGGGTAGTTGACGAGCTTGAGCGGAAGATCGGCGATCCGCTGCCTGTCCTCGGTCGTGAGCTCGTTGAACCGCTCCAGCCGAAACAGCAATCGCGAATAGGGTCGTCCGGTCTCCATGCATCACCTCGTGCGCAACGCGATGGAACGGGCCGTCATGCTGCTGAAGGCAAATGCCGGGATGCCGCCTGGGGTACTCATGGTTACGCCCTGATGTACACTGTCGATACTTTCTCCCGCGGGAACGCCAAACTTGCATGAACGTTCCTAAAGCGCTGAAATGCCTGAAACAGTGCATAGCCAGCGCGGGCGACGCGCTGGTTATGCGGCGGCCGCGCGGAGGTGACTTCGACCGCTCCAGTATTGGGTCGGCACAGAGAAGAATGCGATGAGCGAAAGTTGCCGCGCTTGTTCGCATTCGCCACAGATGATGGTGAAGGGGATGATGGCGACGCGGTCACCGATCTTGAGCGATTTGCGCGCCGCCGGACCGACGTCTATGAACTCACCCATGGTCTCGTGGCCCGTCACATCGCCGGATTTCATTCCGGGCATGAAGCGGTCGTAGAAATGAAGGTCCGAGCCGCAGATCGCGCAGCTCGTGACCTCGATGATGGCATCCCGTTCATTTTCTATGGTGGGATCAGGGACGCTGTCGCAGCGGATATCCGTGGCGCCGTGCCAAACCAGCGCCTTCATGGCGATCTCCGTAGTGTTGCAAGTATCGGTTGTTGCGCTTGTTGAAGTCAGCCGGAGGCATCGTTCCAGCAGTAAGGCCACTCGGCTGCGTGGCCTGACAGGCGTCTTGGCGGCAGCAGGTCGGCTGCTGGGAGAGCTCCCGTCCGATCCGTCAGGCGTACTCTTCTTCTTCCTCTCCCTTCTCCGCTTCTAGGTTGGCCACAGAGGTCGCAAGCTCGGTCAGCGCCTGATCGGTTGCTTCCTCCTCATTCAGCGTTTCCTGAAGCAGCTCTGCGGCATCGGACAGGCCGAGTTGTTCGGCCCAAGTGCGGAGCGTGCCGTAGCGCGAGATTTCGTAATGCTCGACGGCCTGCGCCGCGGCGACGAGCCCTGCATCGAGAGCGGGCATGCCGCGAAACTCCTTCATGATTTCCGCGCCCTCATCGGCAATGCCGTTGATGGCTTCGCATGTCTTTCCGCGCGCTGGTTGGCCAATGATGCGAAAGACCCGATCGAGTCGTTTGACTTGCCCCTGGGTCTCCCGGAGATGCTTGTTGAATGCTGCCGCCAGCTCTTTGGATTGCGCCGCCTTGGCCATCTTCGGCAATGTCTTGATGATCTTGTTTTCCGTAAAGTAGATGTCCTTCAGCGCTTCGTGGAAGAGATCGCTGAGCCTCTTCTGCGGTCGGCTGGTGCGACGCGCCGCCGACTTTCGCTTCTTCGCCCGCTTTGCCATGAGTTCTCCTGTAATCGCATCGGAAAATGCCTGCCCCTCGGTCAATGTTCCCTGACGTCGAAGGTTCCAAGAGACACGGTGGCTGCAGAAGGAAGACGCGCGCGCTATTTCAGTAGCCGAGCCTGGCCTGCAGCCGCCGAGCGGCAAACACGACCCGTTCCGCGCATGCTGGGCAAGCCTCGGCCGAATCTGGCATCTACGTTACGTTGCGCCCTGACGAGGTGAGAATTACTTCAGCGTGTAAAGGAATGCGGTGATATCGCGCGAGTGCTGCGGAGTGACGCCCATTCGCGGCATGGCATTGCCGGGGAGGACCTTTTGCGGATTCTCTATCCATCGCGCCATGTTTTCAGGCGAATTGCTGATGAAGCCCGCCAGATAGGTCCGCGTGCCGACATGCAGCAGCGGAGGACCGACGTTTCCTTTTGCCTCAGCAATCTGTGGAATCAGATGGCAGCTGCCGCAACCATAATGCTTGATGAGAGCCATGCCGCGCTTTGCATCGCCGGCAAAATTCGGCGGACCTTGCTCTGATTTCGTATCGCAACCTGCCAGGATAAGGCTCGAGACGGCGAAAGCGGTCAGCGACAAGGCGCCGGGGCGTGCGCCGCTTTCGCGAAGGCGTCTGCAAGCCACCCGCATTCGCCAACTGAGGAAGGCTCTGCGCAGTGCTGTCGTCATCTCGATGCTCCGTTGTATCTCCTGCGTCTTGCTCAAGGTTTCTGGCCGGAATTGAACTTTCTGGTCCCGGACCACGGATCTGACGTCGTGACCTGCTGGGATGGGAGCTGCTCCACATCCGGCGTCAGCGGCTGTTGCGTGAAGGTGCGTCCCCATTGCCGGTTAGGCTCGTTGCTCAATTTGCCGATATAGGTGACGAGATCCCAGATCACCGCATCGGGGAGAGCAGCGCCCCATGCCGGCATTCCGTTCGGGCGTCCCTGGTAGATCGAGAGGTAGATGTTTTCCGGCTCGGAGCCGTAGATGAAGATGTTGTTGCTGAGCGACGGCCCCATGCCGCCGCCGCCATTGTCGGCGTGACATCCATTGCAGTTGAAACTGATGAAATACTGCATGCCGCGGTTGGTGGCCTGCGGATCGCCCTGCGCCGGATTCTTGATGGCCGGGCGAGCAGGCGATGCGCCGGGCACGAGGGGACTGACCGGCACCTGCATGAAAACGCCAGGTTGGGCGTTACCGACGGCCTCGCCGAAATCTGGTCGGACCGCGACGCCGGGCTGCTGCGCCTGCGATTGCGGCGGGCTCTGTTGTGCCGATGCGGGTGCAAGGGCCAAACCGGCAGCGAATACGACAAGGGCCAAATTGCGGGTCAGGGAACGCGATTTCATTGATGCTCTCCTGCTTCCGAAGAGAGCGGTTTCGCTACGAGCGGAACGCCATAGCTCTGGAGCAACGCCGTGATCTCGGCGCGATGTTGCGCAATGAAGTCGCTCAATCGGTCCCGCAGCACGTGATCGCCTTTGCGCACACCCATGGCGATGTCGAATTGAAACTGCTGCGGCGCAAAGCGCTCGCCCGCGATGATTGGCCTAACCGTCAGCGGTATCTTGGATTGCTTAGCCGCATAGCCCGCGAGCGGTCCCCAGGCCGCGGCGACGTCGATCTCTCCCTGCGCGACGGCCTCGATCAGCCGTGCCGGCGGATTCGGTTCGCGGTAGTCGCCGTAAATCATGAACCCGTGGACGTTATCGACGATGCCTTGTTTTCCGAGCGCATGGGCCGGCGGGGTATTGCTGCCGTCATCGCCGATCAGATGCACGCCGATCGCAAGATCACGTAGCTGCGGGTCGTCGATAGCCTCAAGCTGAAGGTGACGCGCGGCCCGGCTCACGAAGACGTAAGTCGAGCGATAATACGGGCGGGTTGTTTCCACGAGATCATATTGCGCGGGGACGCCCATCACGAGGTCGCATGCGCCGGCCTTCAGCGTGTGCCGGATAAAGCCGCGGCGCTGTGCCCACCATGTGTAGGAAACGCTCTCGCCGAATTTTTGCGCCACCATCTCGGCAAGCTTGTTCTCAAAGCCCTCTCCGGCACGGTTCGAGAACGGCAGATTGTTGGGATCGGCGCAGACTCTTATGGTCTCCGGCTCCGCAGCGATCGCGGCCAACGGCTGCAAGGCGGCGATCGCAAGCAGGAACAGTGAACTAACGAGGCTGCGCATTGCTGTTGTCCTTCGGCGCGGCCGGACCCAGCTTGAAAACCAGGAGCTCGCTGCCGCCAGCCGTATAGAAGGGAAGGTCCTGCGTTGCGCCGGCGAATCCCAGGGCTGCATTGCGCACACGCGCATCGACTTCGGCATTTGCGACCACACCGGGCCATCCACCGACGCCGGACAGGATCGCCACATATTGCTGGCCGTCGGAGCCGCGATAGGTCACGGGTTGGCCGATAAAGCCGGAACCGGCGCGGAATTGCCACAATACATTGCCGTTCCTGGCGTCCACGGCTTTGAACAGGCGATCCATCGTGCCGTAAAATGTCACATCGCCGGCGGTGACGAGCGTGCCCGTCCAAACCGGAAGCTTCTCGTGTATCTCCCAGACCTTCTTCTTGGCGACCGGGTCCCACGCCATGAACTCGCCCCGGTAACCTCCCGGCCCGGCGTACATGTCGACGGACGCGCCGATGAACGGTGTACCCGCGATATAGCCGACCTCGCTTGACTTGAAATCCATGCAGAGATGCTGGTGCGGCACGTACAACAGCTTGGTCCGGAGCGACCAGGCCGATGGTTGCCAATCCTTGGCGCCGGGGGCAGCCGGGCAAATGTCGTTGATGGTTTGGCCGAGGATCGGGGTCTTCTCGCCGTTCGGAATGATCCGGCCCGTCTTCAGGTCGACGCCCTTGTATGAGTTGACGTGATCATAGGCGTCGGCGGAGATCACCTCGCCGGTGGCACGGTCCATCACATACATGTATCCATTGCGGCCGGGATGGATCAGCACCTTCCGCGTTGCGCCATTGATATCGAGATCCACAAGCACGTTTTCATTGATCTCGTCGTGATCGAACAGGTCGTGCGGGTTGATCTGGTAGGCCCACTTGGCGCGTCCCGTATCCGGATCGCGCGCGAAAATCGCAGTGGCCCAAAGATTGTCGCCGCTGCGCTGGTTGGCGTTCCACGGAGCCGGGTTGGCGGTCCCGTAATAGATCAGGTTCAGCGCCGGATCATAGGAAATCCAACCCCACACCGTGCCGCCGCCGATCTGCCAGCGATCGGCCGGCCAGCTTGTCACGCCAAGATCCTTGCCTCTCAGGTTGTCGTAGAACGGCTTGAAGTCGTCGCCGATCAGCACCTCGCTGTCCGGTCCGGTCGAATACGCCCGCCATTTGATCGCGCCGGTTTCCTCATCGAGCGCAGTGAGCCAGCCGCGCACGCCGAGTTCGCCGCCACTGTTGCCGACCAACACCTTTCCCTTCACGACCACCGGCGCCATCGTGATGGTCTCGCCGCGGTTGATCTCGCCCAGTTTGGTGTGCCAGAGCTCCTTGCCGGTTTTCGCATCGATCGCGACCGTGTGATTATCGAGCGTGTTCAGGAAGACCTTGCCGTTGTTGAAGGCGAGGCCGCGATTGACGACGTCGCAACACGCCACGCCCTTTGCGGCGGGTTCCGGGCGCGGGGCGTAGGACCACTTCAACTCGCCCGTCGTTGCATCGAGCGCAAATACCCTGTTCGGGTAGGGGCCGTCATAAGGGCCGACAACGTACATGGTGCCGTCGACAATGATCGGCGCTGCTTCCTGACCGCGATCGGCACCGATCGAGAAAGTCCAGGCGATCTGAAGCTGGGATGCATTGGAGGTGTTGATCTGATCCAATTCGCTGTAGCGCGTGTTGGCGTAATCGCGCGCGGCCATCGGCCACTGGTTGGGGTCCTTCATCCGCGCTGCCAATTCGCTCGATGGAGCCTGGGCGGGAGCTGGGCCTGTGAACCACGATGTCCCAACCAATGCTATGCAGCCTGCCGCAAGTGCCGTATCGCGCAGATAGGTCAAAATCATCACCGGCACTCCGCAGGACACGCAAAATTCGACGGAAGTCCGTCCAGGCGGAACCTACAATCCTTTCCGACAGGTTTCGTTCCTAACGCATGGCGCTTTATGCGCGCTCATCCCTGCGTTTCGAGCTACCTCACCGCATTCAAGTTGACGCCCGCGCCGAGATCGACGGCGATCTGGTCTTCTCTCCCATCACACGTCGGGTGACCAAATCCGGAGGTGCTCTTTCCGTCCGGACCAACGTCGTAAATGATCGCATCCTTCATGTTTGGACTGACGCCGGCCGGCACCTTGTCCAGCCCAAGGGAGCGCCGCACCCGCCACGCCACATTGTGATCCGCACAGGCGCTATCACCGCTCACGCCAAGCCCGCCTGCTACTCCGTTGCCGTCGTAAAGCGCCAGCCCGCCGCCGAACACGATGAAGCCGCCGAGCGCCTTGCCGACGAATGGATCCTGCGCGCTGCCATGATCGGAAGCCTGGCCGGCATAGAGCGTGGCGGGGTTCGGCGGACTACCGAGCCCAGCGCCGAACAAATATCCGCCGGGTTGCGCCTGGGCATAGAGATTGGCCGTCGCGATCGCCTTGTTCGCAAGGCTGAAGGCGTTTGCGGTATTGGCCTTCTCGGCTGCGATGGCGCGGCTGCCGGGCCACTGGTCATCGGCTTTGTTGCCGCTGAAGGCAACAGCGCACACAATGCCCTCGCGGTTGACGACGGCAGCCCACTCATTGTTGTCGAGGCCGCCATTGCTGGGACCGCCACTTGGCTTCACGCTCTTCTTCAGGACATCAGCCAATCGATCATGGTCGACGGGGCATGATGGACTGTTCGGCGCCTGGGCCGCGATTGGCGATGCAGCCAGCATTGTTAGCAGTGCACTCGAAATTACGACCTTGTGCATCGGATCAAGCTCCCTGGACGGTTCGCGCTGACCTTTTCTGAACAAAATCGGAGGAGCAACGTTCCGGTTCGGGAATGGATACCTCGCGCGCCATCGAACCGGATAGCGACAACCAGCGATACGCAAAAAGCAACCCGGCGCAGGTGTAGAGCGTGCCCATAGGAATCCACATCAGCAGCCCGGCAAGCTGCTGATCCTCGAGCGGCGTCAGGCCGAACTCTGCAGCCAGAAGCCCTTGTTGCGGGAACCAGATGCGGGGCGACAGCGTGAGCAAGGCACCAAGCAGACCGGAGTGCAGCACGGTGACAAACAGGCAGGCGAGGCTAACTCCGTCGCGAATATGCGTACTGCGGCCGGCGCCTCGTCCGTAAAACAACACCCACCAGAACAACAAGGCCGTCACGAAGAAGCTGACGTGTTGCAGGCGATGTACTGCCCCATTCTCGAGGACCAGCCGATAAAGCGGCGGCGCATGCCACAGCCAGATTGCAAGGCCGTGCAGTGCCGTCGCGGTGACGGGATGGCTGATCGAACGCCAACAGACCGCGATCACACCTGTCGTGACCAGCCGACCCACCATAGGCCGCCAGCCGCGGGGAAGGCTCCACAGCAGCGCGCCATTGATCCGCGCATACGCCATCAACGGCGCGGCGACCACCATCATCAGCTCATGTTCAATCATATGCGCGCTGAACAGCCGTTCGCCAAGCCAGTGCAGGGGAGAGGTGATGGCAAGACCCAGCACCAGCCAACCCGCCCAGAATGCGGTGACCTGCGCGAGCTGCACCCCGTGAGCGAATCCCGCAGCGTGCCAGACCCGTTGCGTTCCGACATAGAAGCCGATGCCGACGAGGTAGAGCGGCGTCAGCAGCCAGGGATCGTAGCTCCACGCAGCCCACGAATTGAGTGCACCTGATACGTCATGGGCGACCGCCGGTGTGGCGGCGAGCATCAGCAGTATCGCGGCGAGCCAACTCATCGCAGGCACGGACTAATCATCAGCGCCGCCGTCAACTGGTTCAGGATGACCAGTGCAAAGAGAACGCCGCAGCCCACGCTAAGCCAGGCCATGAAGTTGCGGGCGCGCCCGCCTCGTGTTTCGGTCCACTCCGCCGCTATGTCGCGGCGAATGGCGCGCAGCGATACCCAAGATCCGGAGGCCGCGGTAAGTGCCATCGCGATCGAAAGTACGATCGTCGTCGAGGTTGACCTGGCGCACGCATACGGCGTGATCGCGTAAATGCCTTGCAGATTGATCGCCCACGCCGCAGGGCCCAGCGCTAAGCCGAGCCAATAGAGTGGAATTTTGCGTGCGCTGACTGGGTTCATAGCCGCGGAGTCCAATCCAGGAGAACGTAGAGCGGCAGCCACGCGATGACGACGAAGTTCCAATAGAAGACGTTGTCGGTGACGTCGCTGAATCGCCGTGGCTTGGCGTGGCGCGTGAACATCAGAACCGTCAGCACGAGCGTATCTCCAACATCCGTCGCCAGGTGCGTCGTATGAAGGGCGAGCACGAACCAGACTACGGAGCCATAGGCATCCAGATCCCATCGCGCGTTGAGATGCGCAAATTCAAACCCGCGGATCACGAGCAAGGCGAGGCCAATCAACGACATTATGACGAGGCCGATGCGCACACCACGCAAATCTAGTTTGTGCGCCCAGCGGCTTGTGAGTTCGTTGGGTATAACGCTGAGAACGTACACGGCTGTTGCGAGCGTTCCCGGCCATAGGTCGGGCGGCGGCGAGTTGATCGGCCATTTGGGATTCACGGCATACAGATAGAGATATGCAGCGATCGCCACCGCGAATCCCATCCCTTCCAGGGCGATGAAAGCCATTGCCCCCCACCATGGCCCGGTTCGTGAGCCGAAGCCGTAGGTCGGCAGTTCATTGACGCTGCGGACTATGGTCTGCTTCACTCTTCGTCCTCCTTGCTGCCGGTCGGCCAGAACCAGCCAATCAGCGCGATAGCGATCGGTGGCGTGCCCCAGACCACCGACCACGGGGTGAAGATCGAGCCGACGAAGAATATCGTGGTGGCGATCGCGGTCAGCAGGGGCCAGATGCTCGGCTCCGGCGATGCCTCCCGCGTGTGCGGCTCGGCATCCGCAATTGAACTGAGCAGCACTTCGCGCCGCTCCACACTTAAGCCCGCAACCACTGGTAGGTTGCCGCCGCCCGCCCACAGCGGATCGCGATGGGTCACCACGGGAATCCGTGAGAAATTATAGGGCGGCGGCGGCGAGCTGGTCGCCCATTCGAGTGTCGAAGCGCCCCAGGGATTGTCGCCCGCAAGTGCGCCGCTGCGAAGGCTGAGAACCACGTTGGCGATCAACAGCGCAAAGCTGGCGGCAAAGGCCGCGCCGCCCGCGCTCGACAGCAGGTTCAGATGATCCCATCCCATCTCCGGCGTGTAGGTGTAGACGCGCCGCGGCATGCCCATCAGACCCAGAATATGCATCGGGAAGAACGCGACGTTGAAGCTGATGAACGCCAGCCAGAAATTCCAGCGGCCGAGCCTTTCGCTGAGCATCCGCCCGGTGATTTTTGGAAACCAGTAGTAGACCGCGCCGACGAGCGGAAAGACCGCGCCGCCGATGAGGACGTAGTGGAAATGGGCGACGACGAAATAGGTGTCATGCACCTGCATGTCGATTGGCACCGACGCGACCATGACGCCCGAGAGCCCGCCGAGGACAAAAATCGCGAAGAAGCCAAGAACGAACAACAGCGGCGTCCGATAGACCGGGCGGCCATCCCAGAGTGTCGCAAGCCAGCAGAAAATTTGCAGCCCGCTCGGCACGGCGATCAGCATGCTGGAGGCCGTAAACATGCTGGCGCCGAGTTGCGGCAGGCCGGTCGTGAACATGTGGTGCACCCACAGCCCGAACGACAGGAAGCCGGTGGCGATCAGTGAGAGGACTATGATGACGTAGCCCACCACCGGCCGCCCGGCGAACGTGGCGATAATCATCGACACCATGCCGGTGCCAGGAATGAAAATGATGTAGACCTCCGGATGGCCGAAGAACCAGAACAGATGCTGCCACAGCAGCACGTTGCCCCCGGATGCCGTATCGTAAAAATGCGTGTTTACGAGGCGGTCCAAAATCAGCGACGTCGAGGCGACCACGATGGATGGCATCGCAAATAGGACGAGGAAGGAGGTTACCAGCATCGCCCAGACAAAGACCGGAATCCGATCCAGCGTCATGCCGACGGCGCGCTGCTTGAACACGGTAACGACGATCTCGACCGCCACCGCAAGCGCCGCGACCTCGGTAAACGTGATCATCTGCGCCCAGACGTCGGCGCGTTTGCCCGGGTTATATTGAAGGCTAGACAGCGGGACATAGGCAAACCAGCCGACGTCGGGGCCGACATTGAACAGAAACGCGATCCACAGGAAGCAGCCGCCGAACAGGAAGGTCCAGTAGCTGAACGCGTTGAGCCGCGGAAAGGCGATATTGCGTGTCCCGACCATCAGCGGAACGAAGTACACGGCGAAAGCTTCCATGACCGGAACGGCGAACAGAAACATCATCGTCGAGCCGTGCATCGTGAAGACCTGATTGTAGAGGTCCGGCGACAGCAGCTTGCGTTCGGCGCCTGCGAGCTGAAGCCGCATCAGCACGGCGAGCAGGCCTCCGAGAACAAGAAAGGCAAAGGCTGTGAGGATGTAACGTTTACCGACTACCTTGTGATCGACCGACGTCAATGACCCGAGCCAGCCGGAGGGCGTGCGCCATATTTCCAGCAACAGGGCCGCAAGCTCGGATTGCTCCAGCTTGTTGTCGCGCAAGTCGCGGGCGGGCTCTCTGGCAATATCGCTCACTGCAACTGCTCCAGATAGTGAAGGATCGCGATCAGCTCGTCCGATCGGAGCGGCATCTTCGGCATCAGATTGCCGGGCTTGATGTGCTGAGGATCGGCAATCCAGGCTGCCAGGTTGCCGGAGTTCCGCGGCAGGGTGCCGGCGGCAATCGTGTCCCGGCTGGCGATATGCGTCAGGTCAGGGCCGAGTTGGCCCCCGGCGAGCGTCCCTCGGATGGTATGGCAGAGGCCGCATCCGCGGCCGCGAAAGAGCTGCTCACCGCGGATGCTGAGCGGATCGCTCGGGCTCGGCGCACTCTGGTTCTGCTGATCGCGCCATCGGCGATATTCGTCTTGCGCCAGGGCGGTGACGGTGAATGCCATATGGGCATGCTGCATCCCGCAAAACTCGGCGCACTGCCCACGGTAAACGCCGGGATTTTTCGCGGTGAACTGCGTCCTGTTCTGCTGGCCGGTGACCAGATCCATCTTGCCGGTCAGGCTTGGCACCCAGAAGCTGTGAATGACATCGGCGGACTCCAACTCGACCGTGACGGGCTGGCCGACCGGCACGCGGATCTCGTTGGCCGTCGTAAAACCTAAGTGCGGGCTGTCGGCCTGATACTGGACCTCCCACCACCATTGATGGCCCGTAACCTTCACAGTTACCACAGGGGGATCATTGGCGAACACGGTTCGCTGCGCGCCATAGCTCACGACCGACAGCGCCAGCACCGCAATCGTCGTGGCAATCCCCGCTACGAGAATGACGCTCCCGGCGCGGCGCTCAAATGCCTCATCTAAATCGAGCCGCTGCTCGCGGAGGGGCCTGCCGCGGATCAAGCCGACCAACAGGACCAGCATCACGGCGACCCAGACCACGGTAGACACCGCAATGAAGATCAAGAGGATGCGCTTGATCTCTTCCGATTGCGCAGCCTGCGCATTGAACGACGACTGCCATCCCGTGCAGGAGGTGAGGACGCAAGTCGCGGCAACCGTGAGACCCGATCTCAACCAGACAACCATCTTGTCCCGAACTCATGTACATCGAACCGGCGCAACCGCGCAGGGGTACAAAGGTTCCAATTTACCTGGTGCGCTCATGCCCCAGCGGCTCGCTTCTCTCGGATCCGCCGGCCTGAATACCTGTCGCCGTGAAGGCTTAAATCCCGCTGAAAGGGCCGTCGCCTGAGATCACCGCGCGCCATGAGCGAGTTGCGACCCTTACGGCGCGGCTGGCTCTTGGGGAGCCAGGACTAGAACGGCCATCCCCGCGCCGCTACTGCCATCGCCGCACTGCCGGCTCCCATCATCAAGAGTACGAGTAGCATCGCGATCAGCGCGCCAGGCTGGGCAAAGGCTGAGAATTCGTGAGCCAAAATCTTCTTCATCCCGCTTAAATGGCGAGCGGATGAAGGTGTTCCTGCAGAGGTGCCCGATCAGGGGTCAGGGCCTGTCAGGCGCCCAGTCGAGATCGTCGTCGCCCTTGTCTTCGGGATCTGGTTCGCACGGCTTGATGGTCAGATTGTCTGCGAGGACAGATTTGCCTTCGGCGATATCGACCAGGCCGGCCTCGTCCGCCTTTTTCAGCGTCTCTTCCTTGGTTGGAAAGGTGCGGCTCAGTTTCTGGTCATCCTTGAAGACAGCGTAAGCCATCGCTCTCTTGCTCCTTTTCAGCCTGAATACTCTGAGAGGCAAAGAACGTTCCTCGGCGGATGTGATATCTGGGTGCTTCGTGGCCCATGGCAATCATCGAGCCGCCTTCGCCGTGAGCCATGAGAGGCTTGGCGCGGTTCTGGGTGCCGGCGCTGGGCGCCCCCACCCTCGAAACTATCCTAGGTATCACCGATTTCGGATTGGGCTTGCGGCTTTGGCGGCCTACAGGAACCAACAACACGGATCCAAGAAGGCCTCTGGCCGGCATTGTCCTCGGATATGGAGCGATCCAGACGGCGCAGATTGCTGAAGGGACTGGGCGGCTCCGCAAACGCTACGATGAACGCAGGCATCAAGCCTCGAAGCGGCGTAACCGACGTCGACCGGCGTGGAAGGCCTCGTCGACACTCGTTTAAAATTGGACTGCTTAAGCGTACGCAGATTGGACCTTTTGTCATACCGCTTGGCTTTCTAAGGTAGGGCCAGTGAAAAAGGTCTACGGCTCGATGCGGGGCGCGCGTTCCCGCAGTTTGAATCAGCGAAGATGCAGAAGTTCACCTCGGAGGAATGAATGAAGATCCATGCGTGGCCGGCGTTTGCGGCGATGGTCGGAGCCCTCAGCCCCGTGTCGTTTGAGGCCCGCGCAGCTGACGCGGTGCGCGGCAAAGGTCTGCGGCCTCGTTTTCCTCAAAATGAGTTGCGTACCTCAAATGACCTCTGCTAGCCTTCAGCGCATGAAGGAGCCGGACGTCAACAGCCCTCTCACACTCAGGGACATCGCCCGCCAGGCTGGCGTCAGCCTCGCGACGGTCGATCGCGTCCTGCACAACCGGCCGGGCGTGCGGCCGGACACGGTCCGCCGCGTCAAAGAGACGATCGCGCGCAACTCCTTCCAGCCGCATGTGGCCGGCGCCGAGCTCGCGCGTGGCCGTGCCCGGCGCTTCGCCTTCGTGATGCCATCGGGGCCAAACCTGTTCATGCAGCAGATCCAGTCCTATCTCGGCGAGATGTCGGGCTGGCTGTCGGCTCGCCGACTCGCGGTCGAGATCGTCGCGACCGACGTGTTCGACGCCTCCGTTCTCGCAAGCTCTCTGGAGGCACTTGCCGGCGAATATGACGGTGTTGCGATCGTCGCGCTCGATCACCCCGGTGTGCGGGCCGCCATTAACGATCTCGTCGATGGTGGCGCCAAGGTGGTGACGCTGGTCTCCGACGTGCCGTCGTCGCGCCGTCATTATTATGTTGGCATCGACAATATCGCCGCCGGGCGCACTGCCGGCGCGCTGGTCGGCCGCCTCGTTGGTCCGCGATCCGGCAAGGTCGCGATCGTCGCCGGCTCGCAAGGTCTGCGCGACCATGCCGAGCGCATCTTCGGCTTCAATCAGGTGATGGCGGCCGAATTTCCCGGGCTTGACGTGCTGCCTGTGCTCGAAGGCCGCGACGAGGACGAGCGCTCGGAACGGCTGATGTCGCGGCTGCTCGGCAAACATCCTGACATCGTCGGCCTCTACAATGTCGGCGCCGGCACGCAAGGCGTTGCCAAAGCCTTGATCGATTCCGGCCGCGAGAAGCAGGTGGTGTTCGTCGGCCACGACGTCACCACGCTGACGCGCAAGCTGTTGCTGCAGGGCGTGATGGATGCGGCGATCTCGCAAAACCCGGGACATGAGGCCCGCGCCGCCGTGCGCGTGCTGCTCGCGCTCGCCCGCGGCGAGCCAATCCTGAGTGAGCAGGAGAAGATCCGGATCGATATCGTGATGCGGGACAATCTGCCGTAGGCAGAACTGATTGCAAGGCGGCCCGACAAAGGCGGCAAAGATCGCCGACGGGGCCGGAAGGGAGGACGAGGTGTATCTCGGGATGGACATCGGCACGTCCGGTGTGAAGGCGGTGCTCGTGAACGAGGCTGGCGCGATCGTCGCGACAGCCGCGCGCGAGCTTGCGCTCTCGCATCCCGCACCGCTGTGGTCCGAGCAGGATCCGGACACCTGGGTTGATGCGGCGATCGGCGCTGTCGACGATCTCGCGTCCGTTCATCCGCGCGATGTCGCGCAGGTGCGTGGCATCGGTCTCTCCGGCCAGATGCACGGCGCTACCTTGCTCGGCGAGGACGGCCGTCCGCTACGTCCGGCAATCCTGTGGAATGATGGGCGGTCCTATGCCGAATGCGAGAGGCTCGAGGGGTGCTGTCCCTCGCTCTACGCTATCGCTGGCAATCTCGCGATGCCAGGCTTCACCGCGCCAAAGCTGCTCTGGGTGGCCCGCCACGAGCCCGAGATTTTCGAGCGGGTGGCAAAAGTGCTGCTGCCAAAGGCCTACGTGCGCTATCGCCTGACCGGCGAGATGGTCGAGGACATGTCGGACGCAGCCGGCACACTCTGGCTCGACGTCGCTCAGCGCCGCTGGTCTGCGTCGCTGTTAGAGGCCACCGGGCTCGATCTTCGCCACGTGCCGCGCCTGGTCGAAGGCAGCGAGATCAGCGCGGTACTTGCGAGTGAATTTTCGGAGCGCTGGGGCATGGCGAAAGATGTCGTGGTTGCCGGCGGCGCGGGAGACTGTGCCGCTAGCGCGATCGGGCTCGGCGCCATCACGCCCGGCGATGCGTTCCTGTCGCTGGGAACTTCAGGCGTCCTGTTTCGTGTTACCGACAATTTCGCACCGGCGCCCGCGTCGGCGGTGCACACCTTCTGTCATGCGCTTCCGGGTCTCTGGCACCAGATGGGCGTGATGCTGGCGGCGGCCGCCTCGCTCGCCTGGCTTTCGGGCGTCATGGCGACGCCTGCCGCGGCGCTGCTGGCGCCGCTCGGCGAGACCGTTCGCGGACCGAGCCCGGTCAAGTTCCTTCCCTATCTCGATGGCGAGCGCACGCCACACAACGACGCTGCCGCCAGCGGCGCGTTAGTGGGTCTTCGCGGCGCAACCGGGCGCGATCAGATCGTCCAGGCCGTGCTCGAAGGCGTGGCCTTCGCCGCGCGCGACAATCTCGCGGCGCTCGGCAGCGCCAGCGGGATCACGGAGGTCGATCTTGTCGGCGGCGGCTCGCGCTCGGCGCTGTGGGCCCAGATCTGCGCCGACGTGCTCGGCATTCCCGTCCACCGCGTCGAGGAGGGCGAGGTCGGTGCAGCGCTTGGCGCGGCACGGCTCGGCCGGCTTGCTGCAACTAACGAAAACCCTGCCCAGATCTGCACGCGTCCGCGGCGGCTTGCGAGCTTCACGCCGCGTGCATCTGCCGAAGCCGCCTACGACGAAGCCTATCACCAGTGGCGAAAACTATATCCCGCGCTGAAGGAGTTCTCCCCGTGAACGTCTCACCCAAATTCTTCGGGGCGAGTGCGCCGGTCGCTTACGGCGGCAAGGACGCCAAAAGCCCGCTCGCATTCCGCTGGTACGACAAGGATCGCGTCGTGCGCGGACGGCGGCTCGAGGATCACCTGCGTTTCGCGGTCTGCTACTGGCACTCGTTTTGTTGGCCCGGCGGCGATCCCTTCGGCGGCGAGACATTCCTGCGGCCCTGGCATCGTGGCACGGATATGATGGCGCTGGCACGGGCCAAGGCCGACATCGCCTTCGAGCTGTTCCGCCTGCTCGATGTGCCCTTCTTCACCTTCCACGATGTCGATGCCGCACCGGAAGGGGCCTCGCTCGCCGAATCCGTCGCCAACCTCAACGCCATTGCCGATCTGTTCGAACAGAAGATGGCGTCTTCCAGGGTGCGCCTGCTCTGGGGCACGGCTAACCTGTTCACGCATCGCCGCTACATGGCTGGCGCCGCAACCAATCCGGATCCGGACATTTTCACCTATGCCGCCGGCCAGGTACGGGCCGCGCTCGAGGTGACGCACCGTTTGGGTGGGCAGAACTATGTGCTCTGGGGCGGACGCGAAGGCTATGAGACGCTGCTCAACACCGACCTCAAGCGCGAGCTCGACCAGCTTGGCCGGTTCGTCTCGCTGGTCGTGGAGCACAAGCACAAGATCGGCTTCAAGGGACCGCTCCTGATCGAGCCGAAGCCGAAGGAGCCGACCAAGCATCAATATGATTTCGACGTCGCCACCTGCTACGGGTTTCTCCAGCGCTATGACCTTCTGAAAGACGTCAAGCTCAACATCGAACAGAACCACGCCATCCTTGCCGGCCACTCGTTCCAGCACGAGATCGCGCTGGCCAAGGCGCTCGGCGTGTTCGGCTCGCTCGACATCAACCGCGGCGACGATCTGCTCGGCTGGGATACCGACCAATTCGCGATGAACGTGCCGGAGCTGGCGCTGGTGTTCCACGAGATCCTGAAGGCCGGCGGCTTCACGACGGGCGGTCTCAATTTCGACGCCAAGATCAGGCGGCAATCGATCGATCCGGACGATCTGATCCATGCCCATGTCGGCTCGATGGACGCCTGCGCGCGGGCGTTCCTTGCCGCCGCCGACATGCTCGATGCCGAGGCGCTGACGATACCGATTGCGGAACGTTACGCCGGATGGGCTGATGCCGAGGGACGCGCGATCCTCGCTGGCCAGCGTTCGCTTGCCGAACTTGCTGATCGCGCGCTGGCACCCGGTTTCGATCCACAGCCGCGCTCGGGTCGTCAGGAATATCTGGAATCCTTGGTCAATCGGTACGTCTGAGCGAGGCCGAGCATGGAAACCGCAGGTGCAGCCGGGCAACCGGTTCTGGAATTGACAGGTATCGGCAAGGAGTTCGGCGCGATCCGCGCGCTGCACGGCGTCGACATGCAGGTCTTTCCCGGCGAGGTGGTCGGCCTAATGGGCGACAACGGTGCGGGCAAGTCGACGCTCGTGAAAATCATCGCCGGCAATTTCCGCCCCACCCACGGCGAAATCCGATTCGACGGCAACACGGTCCATTTCTATCGCCCCATCGATGCTCGCGCGGTCGGGATCGAAGTCGTCTATCAGGACCTGGCGCTTGCCGACAATCTCACGGCCGCGGCCAACGTCTTCCTCGGCCGCGAGCTCAAGCGCAAGTTCGGCCCGTTCGCCTTCCTCGATCACAATGCGATGGCGGTGCGCGCGCTGGAGCTGTTCGGCGAGCTGCGCTCCGAGACCAGACCGTATGATCTCGTCAAGCAGATGTCGGGCGGTCAACGCCAGGCAGTTGCGATCGCACGCACCCGCCTGTCGAACGCCAAGCTCGTGATGATGGACGAGCCGACCGCGGCGATCTCAGTCCGCCAAGTCGAGCAGGTCCTCGGCCTGATCCATCGGCTGAAAGAGCAGGGGGTCGCGGTCATGCTGATCTCCCACCGCATGCCGGACGTCTTCGCGGTGTGCGACCGCGTCGTCGTCATGCGCCGCGGCGAGAAACGGGCGGATAAGTCGATCCGCGATACCAGTCCCGAGGAAGTCACTGCCCTGATCACCGGCGCGAAGGAGGCTGCGTGATGGCCATGCCCCTGGAGTCCCCGATCTCCTTCACCAATGTCGGCCGTATCAGGTGGTGGCAGCGCGGCATCTTTGCATCTCAAACCGGCTACGTTCTGCTGGCGCTGCTGGTGCTGCTGATCGCGATGCATTTTGCCAGCCCCTATTTCTTCACGCAGGGCAACATGCAGAACGTGGCGAAGAATTTTTCCTTCATCGCCATCGCCACTCTCGGCATCACCTTCGTGATCATCACCGGCGGCATCGATCTTTCGGTGGGATCGATGATGTGCTTCTCCGCCATGATCACATCCATGGTGATGTCGGGTCTGTCGACGCCGGGCATGCCCGGCGCATTCCTGTTCGTGCACCTGGCTGCGGACGGCAAGACCGTGGTCGCCAATGTGCCGGGGCTGATCCTGCTTGTCTCGATCCTGGCGGGACTTGTCGTCGCGCTGATCGGCGGCCTGGTCAACGGCTTCTGCATCGCCGTGCTCGGATTGTCGCCTTTCGTCACCACGCTCGGCATGCTGTCGATCGTCCGCGGTCTCGGCTATGTGGTTTCCAACGGCCGCGGGAGCTTTCCGGGCGGGCCAGACGCCGATTATTTCTATGCGCTGACCTCGGGCGATCTGTTCGGCGTGCCGGCCCCCTTCATCTATCTCCTGATCCTCGCGGCGGTCATGGCGATCGTGCTGCACCATACGAGTTTCGGCCGTCACGTCTTCGCGCTTGGCGGCAACGAGAAGGCGGCGGAATTGACCGGCATCCCGGTCATACGGGTCAAGATCAAGGTCTACGTGATTTGCGCGCTGGCTGCAGGGTTACAGGGCATCATCGTCTCGGGCTGGCTGGGGTCGGCGCCCGCGAATATGGCGACGTCCTACGAGCTCAACGTGATCGCGGCGGCGGTCATCGGCGGCGCCAATCTCGCGGGTGGCGTCGGCGGCCCGCTCGGGGCCATTGTTGGCTGCGTGCTGCTTGAGGTGATCCGCAACGGCCTCGTGCTCGCGCAGGTCAGCTCCTACTGGCAGCAGGCGCTCGTGGGCGTGATCATCATCCTGGCCGTGCTGGTCGACCGGATCCGCTCGCGCATCACTTGAGGTTACTCCGGGAGGGCAACGAACGCGTCGTCTATCCGCCTTCTGGAGCATGCATTTCAAAAGGATAGGCACAAACGTGTGGAGGGAACCAATGAAGAAGATGCTTCTCGCAGGCATTGCCATCGCAATGATGGCCACGCCGGCATTCGCCCAGACCTACAAGTTCGTGATTGTGCCCAAGGCGATGAACAATCCGTTTTTCGACGTCGCGCGCGACGGTTGCCTGAAGCGCGCCAAGGAACTCGGTAACGTCGAGTGCATCTACAAGGGGCCTGTCGAGCATGAGCCCGCGACGCAGGCGCAGATCATCCAGGATTTCATTACGCAGAAGGTGGATGGTCTAGCGATTTCGGTCGCGGATGTCGCGGCGATGACCAAGTCGATCGACGCCGCGACCGCGGCCGGTATTCCCGTCATCACCTTCGATGCGGATGCCCCCGGCTCCAAGCGCATTGCCTATATCGGCACAAACAACAAGGACTTCGGACTCGCGCTCGGCAGGCAATTGCTGCAGCTCAAGCCTGAGGGCGGCAAATATGCCGTCGTCTCCGGCGGTCCCGGCGCCAAGAACCTCGCCGAGCGCGTCGATGGCGTGCGTGAGGCGCTCAAGGGCTCGAAGTGGGTCGAGGTCGCGGGCTCGCCGACCTTCTGCAATGACGACCCTGCGCTTGCGGTCCAGCAGATGGCGGACCTGCGCACCGCGACGCCGGACTTGGGAGCGATCGTGCCGGTTGGCGGCTGGCCGATGTTCGCGCCGGAAGGCTACAAGGCCTTCGTCAACAAGAACAAGAAGGACATCGAAGCCGGCAAGCTGACGCTCGTCGTCGCCGATACGCTGAAGATGCAGCTCGAACTGCTGCGCGACGGCTACTCCAACGCGCTTACGGGACAGCGCCCGTTCGAGATGGGCGAGAAGGCGATGGACACTCTGCTGGCCATCAAGAAGGGCCAGAAAGTGCCCGAGGTCATCTATACGGGCCTCGACCTCGTAACCAGGGACAACGTCGCTCAACTCTTGAAATAGGAACGAGCGCAGCCCCAACGTTGCCGCGCTCCCTTCCCCGCTTGCGGGGGAGGGAGTGCTAGTTTCGGCCTCGAAAGGATTTTGAAATGAAGCGTGTGCGGCTTGGGAAGGGGCTCGACGTTACGGTGATCGGCCTCGGAACGGCTCCGATCGGCGGATTGTTCTCGCCGGTCAGCGACGCCGATGCAGAAGCGACCATCGAGCGCGCCTGGTCGCTCGGGGTCCGTTTCTTCGACACCGCGCCGCTCTACGGCTTTGGATTGGCCGAGCGTCGCCTGGGTCGTTTTCTGCGCCGGCAAAAGCGGGATTCATTCGCGATTTCGACCAAGGTCGGGCGCCTGCTCCGTTCAGCCACTGCCGCTCCAGAAGACGACCACTACAAGGGAACACCCGCCGAACGGCCGCAATTCGACTTCAGCTACGACGGGGTGATGCGATCGGTTGAGGAAAGCCTCGCCCGTCTCGGGCTCGACCGCGTCGATGTACTGCTCGTCCATGATCCGGATGACCACTATGAGGATGCCATCGCCGGTGCCTTCCGCGCGCTCCGGCGCTTGCGCGACGATGGCACGGTCAAGGCGATCGGCGCCGGCATGAATCATTCCGGGATGCTCGCCCGCTTCGCCGAAGCAGCGCCAGTCGATTGCTTCCTGCTGGCGGGCCGCTATACGCTGCTCGATCAGGGCGCGCTGACGACATTGTTTCCGGTCTGCCGTGCGAAGGGCATCGGCATCATTCTCGGCGGCATCTACAACAGCGGCATCCTCGCGAACCCGCGCACTGGGGCGAAGTTCAATTACGAAGACGCCGATGCGGCGCTCATCGCCCGCGCGCTGGCGCTGGAGGCGCTGTGCCGCAAGCATGGCACGGAGCTGAAGGCCGCCGCCGTGCAGTTCTGTATGGCCCATCCTGCGGTAACGGTCGCGCTGCAAGGCGCGCGATCCGCTGCGGAGGTTTTGGATAACATCACGATGGCAGAGCGGTCGGTGCCGTCCGCCTTCTGGCAGGAGCTGCGCGAGCGCAAGTTGGTCGACGCGTCAGCACCGCTGCCGGGCGGAGCCTGACAATGGTGATCGACGCTCATCAGCATTTCTGGGATCCCGCGCGCGCCGATTATCCCTGGATGCAAGCGCCTGAACTCGCGCCGATCCGTCGCGCCTTCGGCCCGGACGATCTGGCGCCGCTGCTTCGCGCCAACGCCGTCGATGCGAGCATTTTGGTGCAATGCCGTTGCTCGATCGAGGAGACCGAGGAATTCTTGCGCCTCGCCGCTGCGACGCCCTCCGTCATCGGTGTGGTCGGCTGGGCTGATCTGACGGACGGCGCGGTCGGCGAGACGCTTGAGCGGCTGCGCGGCTCGCCCGGTGGCGAAAGGCTGGTCGGCATTCGTCACCAGGTGCACGATGAGCCAGATCCTAATTGGCTGCTGCGCGACGACGTGCAGCGCGGCTTGGCCGCGGTGGTTTCGCACGATCTCACTTACGATTTCCTGGTGCGCACGCGAGAAATGCCGGCCGTGATCGCAACCGCGCAGGCGTTTCCGCAAGGGCGCTTTGTCCTCGATCACGCGGCCAAGCCGCCGATATCAGCGGGATTCAGCCGTGAATGGGCCGATCTTCTTGCCGCACTTGCCGCTTGCGGCAATGTCTGGTGCAAGATTTCCGGTCTCGCCACCGAGGCCAGGTGGAACGACTGGGATGCGAAACGCCTGCTTCCGTTCGTCGCGCACGCCGCCAAATGCTTCGGCGAGGATCGCCTGATCTACGGCTCCGACTGGCCGGTGTGTTTGCTCGCAGGAAGCTATGGCGGGACCAAGGGCGCGCTTGAGGAGTGCCTGATGACGCTTGGTCCCAACGTGCGCGACAAGGCGTTTGGGGCGAACGCTCGGCGGGCTTATCTTATTCCTTCTTCCTTGTCGGAGAAGGTGGCGCGCAGCGCCGGATGAGAGGTTCTGCCCGGCGCCCACCATCGCAAAATCAGAATTTATAGAGGTGTCGGAGTCTCACTCCGACACCGGAGCGCAACTGTTGCGACGGCGTGCGGCTACGCGTCGTTCAAAGCCTGCGCGATGTCGGCGATCAGATCGGACGGGTGTTCAATGCCGATCGACAGCCGGATCGTGCAGTCGAGAACACCTATTTTTTGGCGGATGTCAGTCGGAACGCCGGAGTGGGTCATGGTTGCGGGCAAGCTGGCGAGCGATTCGGTACCACCAAGGCTCACCGCCAGCTTGAAGATCTGAAGCGCGTTCAGAAATCGGGAAGCGGCCGCTTGGCCGCCGACAATGTCGAACGAAAACGTGGAGCCCGCGCCCAGGCACTGTCTCGCGAACAAGCGGCCGGCGGGCGAGGTCCCGTCGTGATGGGCGAGGTAGTGAACCCTCTCTACCTTGTCGTGGTCGCGTAGGTAATCCGCAACCAGACGCGCATTCTGGTTGGCCTTTTCCATCCGCAAACTTAACGTCTCAAGCGACCGGCCGAGCATCCAGCAGGAATGCGGATCCAGTTGAGTGCCGATAGCGCCTCGCAGCGCCTTGACTTCCTTCATGAGGTCTTTCGAGCCGAGGGCGGCGCCGGCGATGAGGTCGGAATGGCCGCCGACATATTTCGTCAGCGAGTACAGCGAAAGGTCCGCGCCATGCTCGATTGGCCGCTGAAAAACCGGCCCCAGCAGCGTATTGTCACATGCGATGATCGGCGCGTAGCCCTGCGCCGCGCCGATCTTGTCGGCGATGCGGCGGACCACCGCGATATCGACGAGTCCGTTGGTCGGATTCGCCGGGGTTTCGATGAGAATCATCGCAACCCGCCCCTTTTGCATGGCATCGTCGGCCGCCAGTTCGACAGCGGCTTCGTCGATGCCGTCGGCAAAGCCCACCGCGCCGATCGAGAAGCCGGCAAGCGTCTTCGCAAGCAGCGTTTCCGTTCCGCCGTAGAGCGGCTGCGAATGCAGGATCACGTCGCCCGGCCGCGCGAAGGCCAGGATCGTGGTCGAAATAGCCGACATGCCAGACGAGAACAGCGCGCAGGACTCCGCGCGCTCGTAGACGGCAAGCCGGTCTTCCACGATCTCGCTGTTGGGATGATTGAACCGCGAATATACCAGGCCCGCGCCCATCCCCTCCGGCGGCTCGCGCCGGCCCGCAACGTAGTCGAAGAAGTCCTTTCCGTCTTCGGCGGTCCTGAAGACGAAGGTCGAGGTCAGGAAAACCGGCGGCTTGACGGCGCCTTCCGACAGTTGCGGATCGTAGCCGTAGTTCAGCATCAGCGTTTCGGGGTGCAGCATGTGGTTGCCGATGTGGGTCTTCGATGGAAACGGTTTCACCATGGCTGTCTCCCGGTCGGGATTCGGAGCGTCGCATTGCGTTGCAGGTGCGCAATCGCGAGGCGATCAGGAGTGATGAATGCTACGGCATCCAAAGCCTCCAGCTACGCCGCCAGGATAGCAAAATTCGACACTGATTTCACCGCACCCAGGGCGGATTTCGCAGTGCTCAATCGTCAGGCGTGAACTGCAACCTTCAACGCCTCGGCGCGGATCTCTTCCACGAGCCGTTCCTTCAGGCTGACGAATTTCGGCGTGGTCTTGATCTTGTAGGATCGCGGGTGAGGCAGATCGACCGCGATCTCGGCCTTGATGCGGCCCGGGCGCGCGCTCATAACGATCACGCGGCTGCCGAGGAAGATTGCCTCTTCGATGTCATGGGTGACGAACAGCACGGTCTTCTGCTCGCGCTCCCAGATGCCAAGCAGCATTTCCTGCATCAGCACGCGGGTTTGATTATCCAACGCGCCGAACGGCTCGTCGAGTAACAGGATTTTTGGATCGTTGGCGAGGGCGCGGGCGATCGCCGTGCGTTGCTGCATGCCGCCGGAGAGTTGCTTCGGCCAATGATTCTCAAAGCCCGACAGGCCGACCCGTTGGATGAAGCCGTCGGCGATCTTGCCGCGATCCGCTTCGGAAATCCCACGCTCGCGCAGGCCGAACGCAATGTTTTCGCGCACGGTCAGCCATGGAAACAGCGTGTAGGACTGAAACACCATGCCGCGATCGGCGCCAGGGCCAGTCACCTCTTGCCCATCAAGAATGACGCGGCCGCTGGTCGGCCGGTCAAGCCCGGCGACAATGCGCAGCAGCGTCGATTTTCCGCAGCCCGACGGCCCGAGGATAGTGACGAAATCATTGTTGCCGACGTCGAGGTCGAGCGGCTCAAGCGCGCGCGTCGGCGCATGGCCCTGGCGCGCGGGAAAAGTGCGGGCGACCTGCTCGATCTTCAGCTCGGTCATGCCAATTTCCACGGAAACAGCCAGGTATTGAAGGCCTTGAACAGAAAGTCCGACACGAGCCCGATCAGGCCGATGACGATGATGCCGAAGATGATCTGGCCGGTGTTGAGCAGGGCCTGGCTGTCGGTGATCATGTGGCCGATGCCCGACGATGAACCGATCAGC
This sequence comes from Bradyrhizobium archetypum, assembly GCF_013114835.1. Lineage (GTDB taxonomy): Bacteria > Pseudomonadota > Alphaproteobacteria > Rhizobiales > Xanthobacteraceae > Bradyrhizobium > Bradyrhizobium archetypum. The sequence continues at coordinate 551,938 of NZ_JAAVLW010000004.1, forward strand.
TCGGCAACGATGACATAGGTCCACGCCCAGCCGAGCACGAGCCGAAGGATTTCCGCGACCTCGGGGGCAGAGGAGGGCAGCAGCACCCGGTTGATGATGCCGCGGTCGCTGGCGCCCAGGGTGTACGCGGCTTCAACGAGGTCGCGCCTGGTGTTTCCGACCGTCACGGTGACCATCAGGATGATCTGAAAAACCGAGCCGATGAAAATGACCAGGAGCTTCTGCAATTCGCCAATGCCCGCCCACAGGATCAACAGGGGAATGAAGGCCGAGGCGGGCAGGTAGCGGGCAAACGAGACGAACGGCTCCAGGAAGGCTTCGATCGGCTTGTAGGCCCCCATCAGCACGCCGAGCGGCACCGCGATGATGGCGGCCAGCACGAAACCGCCGACCACCCGCCAGATCGTCATGCCGATGTCGAACAGGAAGCCGTGCTTCGTCAGCAGCTCCCAACCCTCCTGCAGCATGGTCAGCGGGTTGGCGAGGAACGTCTTGGAGACGTAGCCGCCGAAGGTCGCCCAGGCCCACACGGCAACAAACAGGACGAAGAACGCCAGGCCATAGGCTGCGCGCTGCCGCGATGTCACGGGATCCAGGGGACGTATCACAGGCATATCCTTAAGGCGATGCGCTGATCGCGCCAGTCCCGCTCCCATGACCGGGAGCGGAAGCGGCGCCCACCAAAACTACTTGATGAAGCTCGCGTCGAAGAGGTCGTCGATCTTCGGAACCGATTTGATGACGCCGATCTCGAGCAACAGGTCTGCCGCTTCCTTGTTGAAGGTCAGGAACTCGCCGGCAAAGAATTTCTGGTTTGCGGCCTTGTCCTGCCAGCGCAGAAATTTGGCCGAGTTGCCAAACTGCTCGCCGGACTGTTTCACATCGGCGCCCATGATCTCATAGGATTTGGCCTGATCGGTTTCGATCAAAGCGATCGCCTCGAAGTAACTGTCGGCCAGCGCCTTCGCGGCTTTCGGATTCTCGGTCAGGAATTTCGGCGTGCAGCCGAATGTGTCCATCACCATCGGATAGTCGAGCGTGGTGGCGATGATCTTGCCTTTGTCCGGCGCCGCACGCACTGTCGAGAGGTAAGGCTCATAGGTCATGGCCGCATCGTTCTGGCCGGAGACAAATGCCTGTGCGGCCGCGGCCGGCTCCAGGTTCACGATCGTGACATCCTTGACCGAGAGGCCGTTCTTCTTGAGCATCCAGGCCAACGCAAAATAGGGCGAGGTGCCGGGCGCGGATGCGGCAACCGTCTTGCCCTTCAGGTCCTTGATCGAGGCGATATCGTTTCGCACGGCCATGCCATCGGCGCCGTAGCTCTTGTCGAGCTGAAAGATCTGTTTGGTGGCGACGCCATTGGCATTCCAGGAAATCCAGGTCTCGACCGTGGTTGCCGCGCACTGTATGTCGCCCGAGGCAATGGCGAGATGCCGATCCTTCTGCGGGATCTTCTTGATCGTCACATCGAGGCCGTTCTTCTTGAAGATGCCGGCCTGGTTTGCGAGCGTGAGCGGCGCAAAACCGGTCCATCCGGAAATGCCGATGCCGACTTTTACGTCCTGAGCGGCCGCCGGCGCGGCCACCAGGAGAGCGGCGGTTGCCGCGAAAATTCCAAAACTACGCATGGCTGTATTCCTTTTGCTGGTCCATGGATTTGAGTCTTCGTCTGTTCACATCCGTTCCGGCGAAATTGTTGCATAGCTTGTGCCAGATCTTGCGTGCATTGTTGTCCCTCAGCCACCCTTGAAGCGGGCGATCAGTTTGTGCGACTCGCCCGGATAGAGCAGGCGGACGGCCGTCAGCGGCCGGGCACTGCGCCAGGTGTGCCGGTCGATCACCAGGCAGGGGGCACCGATCGCAATATCCAGCGCCGCCGCGGCCTGTTCGTCAGCCACGACAGCACTGATTGAATGCTCGGCTTCCGTCCACGGCACATGGTGCAGCAGCCACGAGCCGGGCGGCTCGGTTGCAAAATCCGCCGCAGCCGCTTCGGGCACGGCGTCGAGATCGATCAGCCTATCCTCAATGGCGAACGGCACGTCGTCGGCGCTGTGACGGCACGCGATCGCGATCACCTTTCCGGTTTTCCGTGCCCCAAGACGGGCGCGGTCGGCGGCGTTTGCGGTGCGCCGCGAGCACTGGATCAACTCATAGCCGTAGCTGCGGCCGAGCGCGCCGATCTCCGCGCGGATATCGGCGATCTTGAGCACCGCTGACAGAAATGTGGGACGGCGGACAAAGGTGCCGGCCTTGCGCCGCCGCTCGATAAGATCGGCTTGCGCAAGCTCCGACAGCGCCTTGCTCACCGTCATGCGCGAGCAGCCATAGCGCGACATCAATTCGTGCTCGAACGGGATGCGGTGACCGGGCGGCCATTCACCGGTCAGGATGCGGCGTTCGATGTCGATCCGGATCTGCTTGTACAGCGTCGGCTTGTCGGCCGATTGGAGCTTGTCGCGATCGGTGGCGAGGCTCATGCCACGAGCCTCCGAACCGTTGCGTTGAATGCGTCACGCGCTTTCTGACGCAGAACGTGACGTCCGTTCTCGACGACCTTGGCGCCGCTGGCCCAGACGGTGTCGACGGCACCTGCGCCTGCTGCAAAAATCCAGCCGTCGAGGTTGGCGTCTCCGTGGCGTCCGGCGAGCGAGGGATGGCCGGTGTCGAGCGTCACGATGTCGGCACGCGCATTCGCCTGTAGCCCGACCGTTGGCTGTGCGAGCGCCTGGGCGCCACCGATGAGTGCGGCGTCGAACAGCGCGCGGCCGGTCGACACGCCGGGGCCGCCGGACAGCACGTTGCGCTCGCGGTGTTTCAAGCGCTGGCCATATTCGAGCTGACGCAATTCGTCGGTGACACCGACCAGCACGTTGGAGTCGGTGCCGATGCCGAACCGCCCGCCCGCGCCGAGGAATTCGCGGGCCGGAAAAATACCGTCGCCAAGGCTAGCTTCGGTGACCGGACAAAGTCCCGCGACCGCGCCGCTCGTTGCGAGCGCGATGGTTTCCGCCTCCGTCATATGGGTCGCATGGATCAGGCACCAGTGCCGATCGACGGGCCCGTGTTCGAGCAGCCACTCAACCGGACGCCGGCCCGACCAGGCGACGCATTCCTCGACTTCCCTGGTCTGTTCGGCGGCATGGATATGCACCGGTCCGTTTTCGGCGAGTGGCGCGATGGCTCGCAATTCGTCCGGCGTCGCGGCGCGCAGGCTGTGCGGTGCGATGCCGACATTGGCTCCCGGCAATGCACGGACGGCTGTCCGCGTTCCATCAGTCAGCTTCGCGAACTGGTCGATCGAGCAGATGAACCGGCGCTGGCCCGCATGCGGCGCGGCACCGCCGAACGAGCTGTGTGCGTAGAAACTCGGCAGCAGCGTCAGCCCGATGCCCGTGATTTCGGCGGCCCGCACAATTCGCGTCGCCATCTCCGCAGGGTTGGTATACGGCGCGCCGTCGTGGTCGTGATGCAGATAATGAAATTCGCCGACGCGCGTATAGCCCTGCTCGAGCATCTCGGCATAGAGCAGCGTGGCGACGGCTTCAACGTCTTCCGGCGTCATCTCAAGCGCGAAGCGATACATCGTCTCGCGCCACGTCCAGAACGTATCCGCAGAATTGCCGCGGGTTTCGGCGAGCCCCGCCATGCCACGCTGAAACGCATGGCTGTGCAGGCTGGCGATCCCCGGAATAGCCAATTCGTGGTGTTCGTCGTGCGGTCCCGGCGCCACGCCGGCCGTAACCTTCGTGATGGTCTGATCCGTCACCACCACCTGCACGTCGTCAGCCCACCCCGAGGGGAGCAGCGCTGATGCGAAATGCAGTGTCGACATGTTTCGAAACCGGCTGGACAGAACACAAACACGATTTTATGTATAGACATATAGAGACGTCAAGCTCCTGCCTATGAGGAGAGCTGTGCATGGCCGAGCGCTTCGATCGAATCTGGCTCAACGCCCGGCTCGCCACGGTCCGCGAGGATCTGCCCGGGCTCGGCGTGATCGAGGACGGCCTGATCGCCGCGCGCGACGGCCGCATCGCCTTCGCAGGCAGCCGTTCCGACTTTCGGTCGGACGCCGATGCGGTCGAGCGGATCGATTGCGCGGGGCGCTGGATCTCGCCGGGATTGGTGGATTGTCACACCCATCTGGTTTTCGGCGGCAGCCGCGCGCATGAATTCGAGCTGCGGCTGCAGGGCGCAAGCTACGAAGAGATCGCGCGCGCGGGCGGCGGCATTGTCTCGACAGTTGCGGCGACGCGGGCGTCCAGCGAAGCCGAGCTCGTTGCCTCCTCATTGCCAAGACTCGACGCCTTGATCGGCGAGGGGGTGACGACGCTGGAGATCAAATCCGGCTACGGTCTCGATACCGAAACCGAGATGCGTCAGCTGTCGGCGGCGCGTGCCTTGGGTGCCAAGCGTCAGGTCGCCATCAAGACCACGTTTCTTGGCGCGCACGCCACGCCGCCGGAAACTGGTGGCGACAAGGATCGATATATCGACCTCGTTTGCCGCGAGATGTTGCCTTCGGTTGCGCGCGCCGGATTGGCCGATGCCGTGGATGCCTTCATGGAAGGCATTGCATTCTCGGGAGAGCAAACAGCGCGGGTGTTCCGTGCGGCGAAGGCGTTGGGATTGCCGGTCAAGCTGCATGCGGACCAACTATCGAATCTCGGCGGCGCCGCGCTTGCCGCGGAATTCTCGGCGCTGTCGGCCGATCATCTGGAGCACACAGATGATGCCGGTGCCGCGGCAATGGCACGGGCAGGAACGGTCGCCGTGCTGCTGCCAGGCGCATTCTATTTTCTTCGCGAGACGACGAAGCCGCCGGTCGAACTGTTCCGTGCCCACGGCGTCAACATGGCGCTCGCGACCGACTGCAATCCCGGCAGTTCGCCGCTGACTTCGCTCCTGCTGGTCATGAACATGGCTGCGACGCTGTTTCGGATGACCGTTGCCGAATGCCTCGCCGGCGTAACGCGGGAAGGCGCGCGCGCGCTCGGCATTCTCGGCGAGACCGGCACGCTTGAGGCCGGCAAATGGTGCGATCTCGCGATCTGGGACGTCGAGTGGCCGGCCGAGCTCGTTTACCGGATCGGTTTTAATCCGTTGCACAGCCGGGTGTGGAGAGGACAGTGAGCCGCGCCGATGCCTCCATTGTGGTTTCGCCAGGAAGGGTCAGCCTCGACGACCTGGCGCAAGTCCCTGCCGGCGCGCCGGTCGTGCTCGATCCATCCTTCTGGCCGCGCGTTGAAGCCGCATCTTCGATTGTTGCCGCGGCGGCACGCGCAGAAAGTCCCGTCTACGGCATCAATACCGGGTTCGGAAAACTGGCGTCGAAACGGATTGCCCCCGACCAGACGGCGCAGCTCCAGCACAATCTCATTGTATCGCATTGCTGCGGGGTAGGGCCGCCGACGCCGGAGCCTATCGTTCGTCTGATGATGGCGCTCAAGATCATCTCACTCGGGCGAGGTGCATCGGGCGTGCGCCGCGAAATCATCGAGCAACTCCAGGCCATGCTGGCGCGCGGCATTTGTCCGCTGGTGCCGCAGCAGGGGTCGGTCGGCGCGTCCGGCGATCTGGCGCCGCTTGCCCATATGACGGCAGTCATGATCGGCGAGGGGCAGGCGCTGGTCGGCGGAAGCGCCGTGCCGGCCTGCGAGGCGCTGGCCGCCGCCGAACTGGCGCCGGTAGCGCTTGGTCCGAAGGAAGGACTCGCGCTGATCAATGGCACGCAGTTTTCAACGGCCTATGCCATTTCCGGATTGCTGCGTGCCCATCGCCTCGTCACTGCGGCGCTGGTGACCGGCGCGTTGTCGGTCGATGCGGCGATGGCTTCGACGGCGCCTTTTCGTCAGGAGATCCAGCAACTGCGGGGGCACGCCGGGCAAATCGCCGCCGGCGCGGCGCTGACGGCGTTGCTTGAGGGGAGCGATATCCGCATGTCGCATCTTGAAGGTGACGAGCGCGTGCAGGATCCTTATTGCCTGCGCTGCCAACCGCAGGTGGCCGGCGCCGCGCTCGACCTTTTGACGGAAGCCGCCCGCACGCTGACGATCGAAGCCAACGCCGTCACCGACAACCCGCTGGTGCTGGTCGAGACCGGAGAGATCGTGTCCGGTGGAAATTTCCACGCCGAGCCGGTCGCATTTGCCGCCGATCAGATTGCACTGGCGCTGTCCGAGATCGGCGCGATCAGCGAACGGCGCATCGCGACCCTGGTCGATCCCGCGCTGAACTTTGGCCTGCCGCCATTCCTGACTCCCGATCCCGGCCTCAACTCCGGATTCATGATCGCCGAAGTGACGGCCGCCGCGTTGTACGCCGAGAACAAGCAGCGCGCCGCGGCGTGCTCGATCGATTCAACGCCGACCAGTGCCAACCAGGAAGATCATGTGTCCATGGCCGCTCACGCGGCGCGGCGGTTGTCTGATATGGCGGACAATCTCGCGACCATCCTCGGCATCGAACTGCTGGTTGCGGCGCAGGGAATCGGACTGCGTGCGCCGCATTCGACGAGTCCTGCGCTTGCGGCTGTCATTGCAGCGTTGCGTGAGCACGTCCCGGCGCTGGGTAGCGACCGCTACATGGCCGGCGACCTTGCGAAGGCCACGGCGCTGGTTGAAGCCGGCGCGTTGCCCGCCGCCGCGATGTCGGTGCTCGAGCAAAATCCATTTCCAATGCTTGCCGAGAGGGGCTCTTTGTCATGAATCGTCGACTGGACAACGACCGCATCATCCGGGCGCCCCACGGGCCTGAGATCAGCGCCAAGAGCTGGCTGACGGAAGCGCCACTGCGAATGCTGATGAACAATCTCGATCCTGATGTCGCCGAACGTCCAAGCGAACTCGTCGTCTATGGCGGAATTGGCCGCGCCGCCCGCGATTGGGACAGTTTCGATCGGATCGTCGCCTCGCTGCGCAAGCTCGAAGGCGACCAGACGCTGATGGTCCAGTCGGGCAAGCCGGTCGGAATTTTTCGTACCCATGCCGATGCGCCGCGCGTCCTGATCGCGAATTCAAATCTGGTGCCGCATTGGGCGACGCTCGATCACTTCAATGAACTCGACAGGCAAGGGCTGATGATGTTCGGCCAGATGACGGCCGGATCGTGGATCTATATTGGCAGCCAGGGCATCGTGCAGGGGACATACGAAACATTTATCGAGGTCGGGCGGCGTCACTACGGCGGCGACCTCGCGGGCAAGTGGATTTTGACGGCGGGTCTCGGCGGGATGGGCGGCGCGCAGCCGCTTGCTGCGACCATGGCTGGCGCCTCGATGCTCGCGATCGAATGCCAGCCGAGCCGCATCGAGATGCGGCTGCGCACGGGTTACCTTGATCGGCAGGCAAGCTCGCTCGACGAGGCGCTCGCGATCATGACGGAGGCGGCGCAGAGCCGGAAGCCGGTCTCCGTCGGCCTGCTCGGCAATGCGGCCGAACTTTTTCCAGAGCTGGTGCGGCGCGGCGTCAAGCCGGACATCGTCACCGACCAGACCAGCGCGCACGATCCGATCAATGGCTATTTGCCAAAGGGATGGACGCTTGCCGAGTGGCAGTCCAAACGCGAGGCCGACCCGAAAGCGGTCGAAGTCGCGGCGAAGACCTCGATGGTCGGCCACGTTCAGGCCATGCTGGATTTCCACGCGCAGGGCATTCCCACACTCGACTATGGCAACAACATTCGCCAGATGGCGAAGGACATGGGACTGAATAACGCGTTCGATTTCCCCGGCTTCGTTCCGGCCTACATCCGCCCGCTGTTCTGCCGGGGCGTCGGTCCGTTCCGGTGGGCGGCGCTTTCGGGTGATCCCGAAGACATCTTCCGGACCGACGCGAAGGTCAAGGAGCTGATGCCGGACGACAAACATCTTCACAACTGGCTCGACATGGCGAAGTCACGGATCAAGTTCCAGGGACTGCCGGCACGGATTTGCTGGGTCGGCCTCGGCGATCGCCACCGGCTCGGCATGGCGTTCAATGACATGGTCGCGCGCGGCGAACTGAAGGCGCCGATCGTCATCGGTCGCGATCATCTCGACAGCGGCTCGGTTGCGAGCCCGAACCGCGAAACCGAAGCGATGCGCGACGGCTCGGATGCGGTGTCGGACTGGCCGCTACTGAATGCGCTGCTCAATTGTGCCAGCGGGGCCACCTGGGTCTCGCTCCATCATGGCGGCGGCGTCGGGATCGGCTATTCGCAACACGCCGGCATGGTCATTGTCGCCGACGGAACACCGGAGGCGGCGCGCCGCCTTGAACGCGTGTTGTGGAACGATCCTGCATCAGGCGTCATGCGTCATGCCGACGCCGGTTATGAAAGTGCGATTGCATGTGCCCGCGCCAACGGGCTCGATCTGCCGGGTCTCACATTGTAGCGCACCGGGCTTCTTGCCCCGGTTTTCTCCGAGCTGGTGTGGCTCAACACAGGTGCAAATTAAAGCCGATCGGCCCGCGCCTCAGCGCGGTCGCCTGTAAAAAGTCATCAAACGTTGATACCGGCGATTTACCTTGGGAACGCTATCGGGGCGATCGACCGACGACGCCCGTCCCGGAGGGCGGATTCCGTTCCTTGGTTGTTGTAAGTACAGGCAATTTCCCTATATAGTATTGCAGGGGTCACTGACCCGAATAATTCATTGGTTCTCCGGTCAGGCCCGTCATCCAGGCGGGCCGTTGCCGTTTTGGGACTACCGAACGATGAGTAATTCCAACCGTACTGACCATATTCGCCTGACATCGCACCCAGTGCCGGGAGCGACGCATGAATTCCCGATTGTATGGGGAGCGCCGACCGCGCGCGAACGTGGTCCGATCATCGGGACGGTATCGCGCCCGCAGGATCGTAACGTGATTGGCACGCACGGGGGCTCCTATGCAGTTTACCGCGCACTTGCGGTATCTTCGGGCGCGCTGGACCCGATCCGCCGGCCCGATCTGACCAATACATACCCGGCTGCGATGGTCGGGCCTTTCGCGCAATGGTTCGATCCGGAGCGCATTGTTGCGCTCGATCCGTGGGGACATCTCGTTGCGGAGAACTTCCGCGCCGAAATCGCCGAGGGCATCGATATCAGGCCGAGCATCGCGATCACGCGCGCCCGCCTCGATCTGCCCGAAATTCAGGCGGCTCTGGCCGCCAAGCGGTTGGTAGCTGATGGCCAATTCGTTCACGCCAGCGGCTCCGTCTCTGTCGTCAAGATCGCGATCGACCCGGTATGGCATCTGCCGGGAATCGCGCGGCGCTTTGGCACCAGCGTAACTAATCTGCGGCGTGCGCTGTTCGAACAGACGGCCGGCATGTTTCCCGAACTTGTCACGCGTCCCGATTTGCAAGTCTTCCTTCCGCCGATCGGCGGAACGACGGTCTATCTGTTCGGCGATGTCACGAAGCTTCCGGATCATCGGACCAAAATCACCTGCCGCGTCCACGACGAGTGTAACGGCTCCGATGTGTTCGGCTCTGACATCTGCACCTGCCGTCCTTATCTCATCCAGGGCATCGAGGAATGCGCGCGTGCCGGACAATCGGGCGGTCTGGGCGTGATCGTCTACAACCGCAAGGAAGGCCGGGCGCTCGGCGAGGTCACGAAGTTTCTGGTCTACAATGCGCGCAAGCGTCAGGAAGATGGCGACGACGCATCCGGCTATTTCGAACGAACCGAATGCGTCGCCGGGGTGCAGGATGCGCGTTTCCAGCAACTGATGCCGGATGTCATTCACTGGCTGGGATTGAAGCGCATCGACCGTTTCATCTCGATGAGCGACATGAAGTATGATGCACTGACGGGGCAGGGTATCGAAATTGTCGAGCGCGTCGCTATTCCCGACTACATGATTCCGGCCGACGCCCATGTGGAAATCGCCGCCAAGAAAGCGGCGGGGTATTTTTCGCCCGATCAGAAGCCCGAGGACCTGATAGCCTCCGGTCGGCCGCTGGAAAACTACTAGGGCAGGCCGGACCATTGATCGTGAAAGCTGACGCGACGGCAGACGGCCTATCTCTTTTAAGTGCGGAAGCGGTGCGCAGTCGCGCGCACCGGATTCTGGAAATCGGCTTGAACGATCAGCTTTTGCATTTCCGAGTGGATCTTGGCCGGCTCGACGAGGCGGTTGATCTCGTGCTCGCGATAACGCGCAAGGCCTATCCGACGTTCGATGTTCCCTTTCATTCGCGCTGGCGCCATTTCGTCGTCGGCGGTGTGGATCGCTGGGCGGCGCTTGCCGAGGCCACGAACTGGCGCGACGGCAATGAGCGCGCACGCGCCGAATTCGAACTTGCCATGATCAGCGTACTTCTCGACGCCGGAGCAGGTCCGTCGTGGCGCTACCGCGATGGTGTGACGGGCGCAAGGATTGGCCGTTCGGAAGGGCTGGCACTCGCCAGTCTGGACATGTTTGCGCGCGGCATCTTCTCCGCGGACGCTGACGAACCGCTGCGGGCGGATGCCGCTGTGCTTCAGCGGCTGACCGTTGCCGATCTGCAGGCTGGCTTTCAGGTTGCGGACGACAATCCGCTGATTGGTCTTGAGGGCCGCATCAGCCTTCTTCGCCGGCTGGGCGAAGTGGCATCGGCGTCGCTGCAGACTTTCGCCCGCGACGATGCGGCTCGGCCTGGCGGACTGTTTGATCACCTTACAGGGATGACTGAGCAGGGGGTGCTCGGGGCCTCGACGATCTTGTCCGAACTTCTACGCCAACTGGGGCCGATCTGGCCGTCGCGCATCACGCTCGGCGGAATTCCGTTGGGGGATTGCTGGCGTCATCCGGCGCTTAAGACTGAGGATGCGACCACCGAACTGGTGCCGCTGCACAAGCTGTCGCAGTGGCTGTCGTATTCGCTTATCGAGCCGATGCAACGCGCTGGGCTGCAGATCGCTGATGTCGACGGGCTGACGGGCCTGGCGGAATACCGTAATGGCGGATTGTTCGTCGACGCCGGTGTACTGGTGCTCCGCGACCCCATCGATGCGCAACGCGAACACGATGTCGCATCTCCGCTCGTGGTCGAGTGGAGGGCGCTGACCGTTGCGCTGCTGGACCGGCTGGCGGATCTATTGCGGCAGCGCGTTGGTCTTGATGCCGTCTCGCTTCCACTGGCGAAGATTCTGGAAGGCGGCACCTGGGCGGCGGGCAGGGCGATGGCGTTCGCGCGCCGGCCCGACGGCTCGCCGCCCCTCAAGGTCGCCAGCGACGGTACGGTTTTCTAGGATTTGTTTTGACGATTTCTGGGAGCAAGAGCATGGAAGGCGTTACGATCGTGGATCACCCGCTGGTCCAGCACAAGCTTACGCTGATCCGCGACAAGACGATTTCGACCAAGTCGTTTCGCGAGCTCCTCAAGGAGATCGGAATGCTGCTTTGCTATGAAGTGACGCGCGATCTGCCGTTGACCGATGTGGAGGTCGAGACGCCGCTTGCGCGAATGCACTCTGCCAAGATCGCGGGAAAGAAGTTGGTTTTCGTGCCGGTGTTGCGGGCAGGAGTGACCTTTGTCGATGGAATGCTGGACCTTGTTCCAACTGCCCGCGTCGCGCATATCGGGCTCTACCGTGAACCGCATTCGTTCGTGGCGGTCGAATATTTCTTCAAATCGCCGTCCGATCTTCACGAGCGCCTGGCAATCGTGGTGTCGCCGGTCCTTGCCACGGCGAACACGGCAGTGGCGGCGGTGGACAGGCTGAAGGAACGAGGCGCGAAGGATATTCGGCTGGTATGCCTGCTTGCCGCGCCGGAAGGTGTCGAGCGCTTCCGGGGCCTGCATCCCGACGTGCGGTTGTGGACCGCGGGTATCGACGAGGGGCTGGACGCGAACGCCTTTATCCTGCCTGGACTCGGCGATGCCGGCGATCGCGCTTACGGAACGCGATAGCCGCTAAATTGGCGAACCGTTCGAGCCCCAGGCTGTTCTTCCTTACTGGAAGGCCGTTTCCGAGAAGTTTCTGAGCTTGCGCGAGTGCAGCCGCTCCAGCGGCATCTCCGCCAACTTCTCCATCGTTCGGATGCCGATGGTCAGATGCTGAGCCACCTGCCGCTTATAGAACTCGGTGGCCATGCCGGGCAGCTTCAGTTCTCCGTGCAACGGCTTGTCGGACACGCACAGCAAGGTTCCGTAAGGCACGCGGAAGCGGAATCCGTTGGCTGCGATCGTCGCCGATTCCATGTCGAGCGCAATGGCGCGCGACTGTGAGAGCCGTTGGATCGGACCACGGCGGTCGCGCAATTCCCAATTGCGGTTGTCGATGGAAGCAACGGTGCCGGTGCGCATGACGCGCTTCAGGTCATATCCGGATAGCCCGGTTACTTCCGCCACGGCCTCCTCAAGCGCGACCTGGATTTCGGCGAGCGCGGGAAGCGGCACCCATAGCGGAAGATCGTCATCGAGAACGTGGTCCTCCCGCATGTAGGCATGGGCCAGCACGTAATCGCCAAGCGCCTGGGTCTCGCGCAATCCGGCGCAGTGCCCGAGCATGAGCCAGGCATGTGGTCTGAGCACGGCGATATGGTCGGTAATCGTCTTGGCGTTCGCGGGCCCGACGCCGATGTTGACCATGGTGATGCCTGCGTAATCTGGCTTCTTCAGATGATAGGCCGGCATCTGCGGCAAACGCGCCGTCATGACGCCGGCGTCCGGCTGTAACTCGCCCGGCCGGGTGATGACGTTGTCCGGTTCGACGAACTCGGTATAGCCGTCGCCGCCCTTCGCCATCAGGTCCCTGGCGCGAGCACAGAATTCGTCGATGTAAAATTGGTAGTTGGTGAACAGCACGAAATTCTGAAAGTGATAGGGGCTGGTGGCCGTGTAGTGCTGCAGGCGATGCAGCGAATAGTCGACGCGCTGCGCCGTGAATTGCGCCAGCGGCCTTGGCCGGCCTACCGGCGCTTCGTATGTGCCGTTGGCGATCTGATCGTCAGTTCCATCGAGGTCCGGAACGTCGAACAGGTCTCGGATCGGTCGCTTGATGTTCCTGGCCGCGGCGCCGTCCACATAGGTGCCTTCCTGAAAAGCAAAATGCAGTGGGATGGGTGTGTCCGACTCCGATACGACGACCGGAACGCCATGGTTGCGCATGATCAGATCGATCTGCTCAATGAGATAGGTTTCGAACAGGTCGGGCTGGGTAATCGTGGTCGAGTAGTGCCCGGGCGTCGGCATGTGGCCATAGGACTGACGGGAATCGACCTGGGTGTACGAACTCGTGGTGACACTGATTTCCGGATAGAACGCCCTATAGCGCCGGTTACTGTCGCCGCCAGCCGCGAGCGAGGCGAAGGACTCGCGCAGGAACAGGGTATTTCGAGCATACAGTGATCGCAAAGCTGCGACCGCCTTGCGTGCGTCGTCAAAGCTTTGCCGCACGAACGGTTCGGGCGTGGCTATTGATATGGCTTGGGGCTGGCCGTGATTCTTCATGACCCTAACCTAGTATGTTGGACCCGCTATGGGGAGGCCCAACAAGCCTTTGTCAGCCTTACGCTGGCGGCATGCTTCTGCCCGGCAGCGACATGCAGATATCGTTTCTCAAGGATCTTGTCTCGCTGCGTGATCCGACCAGTCCGTTTACCTTCCTCAACTATCTGCACAAGCGCGGCCGTTTTGCAGGATTTCATCAATTACCGGACGTTCTATCCAAGCCGGCTTGAGTTCAACGACTACCTGCGTCGGGTGGCCGGTCATTTTTAAATCCATGGCTGCTTACGGCGAGACCATCACGGCGGTTGAGCGGTGACGGCCGGGCAGGCGGTGACGTCGTTGCGGGTCCATTCGCGAACGCTTGCCGGCGGCGAAACAATCCGCCTTGCGAAAAATCTGGTGGTGGCGGCAGGCGGGTCACCTTATGTTCCGCCGATCTTTCAGGGCGCTGCCGGCGACTCAGAGGTGATTCATTCAATCCGCTATCTCGACGAGATCGAGACCGTCGGCCTCGAAGCAAAGGCGGCGCGCGTTGCCGTGATCGGGAGAGGGCAGAGCGCGACAGAGGTAACGGTCGACCTACGACGTCGATTTTCGGATGCGAGAATTGATCTGATCTTTCGCGGCCATGCCTTGAAGCCGTCCGACAGCAGCCCGTTTGTGAACGAGATTTTCAACCCGGACTACACGGACTTCATTTTCGCGCAGCCTGACGAGTGGCGCAATCGTTCGCAACTTCCGAAATACCAACTATGCCGTCATCGACACCGACCTGCTCGATCAGTTGTATCGGCTGCTCTACCAGCAGCGCGTTGCCGGCACGGCCGAGATCTCGCTCTATCCGAGAAGCCAGATCGCGGATGTTCAACACTGCGCGCCGGATGGTATCGATTTCCGAACCGTAGATGAATTCGGCGGCAGTGAACGTCGTTGCACCTATGATGCCATCATCCTCGCGACCGGCTATGACAGGGAGAGCCCGCACGCTTTCCTGGCGCCGATTCGGCGCTACATTCTCGACGGCAGGTTGGACCGCAACTACCGACTGATAACCAGCCCTTTGTTTCGCCCGCAGATCCATCTGCAGGGTTATTCGGAAGCATCTCACGAGGTGATCGACACGTTGCTCTCCGTTCTCGCCATACGTTCTCAGGAAATTGCCGAGGCTCTGGTTCGGACGATCTCGCGGCGCGAGCTTATTGCGTAGGCCTGAGCGAAGCGATCAGCCGCCACTGCGTGACGGATCCGAGCGCGGCGGGGACGGCCAGCACCGCCGGCGCTGGACCCGCATCGATCACCACCGTATTCGGTGAAACGGCGAAGCCCAGTCCGGCTGCCTTGAGCAAGGCTTCCTTCAGGGTCCAGTAGCGAAGAAACAGCCGTGAGTGAAATTCTCTCGGAGTTTTCCGCAGGATCGCCTGCTCCTCTGCGGCCAGAACCAGATCGTACATCGAGTCGAGATGCTCGATCTCGCGCAGCGGCTCGACGTCTACGCCGATTGGCGTGCGCGCCATTGCTACCGCCACAATACCCTGGCATGGCTGAGGCTGAAGTCGATTTGCTCCTCCGTGTCGGCAAGGAGGGCGGGTTTGTGGTTCGTGACCGAGCTGAACCGCAACTCGTCCGGGGAGCGATCCAGCGCGCGCCCAAGCATCAGGCGAGCTCCTGCATGCGCGGCCAGATAACTGCGTCGATCGGCAGCATGCACCAGCCGCGTCAGGCGGTCATTCTCGTGCCTGTCAAGCACCGTTGCAGCTTGCTCGAGGACAAGCGCAGTTGGTCCGGACGCAAGGCCTTTCAGGGGCGGG
The DNA here is from genome assembly GCF_013114835.1 of Bradyrhizobium archetypum. Classification (GTDB taxonomy): domain Bacteria; phylum Pseudomonadota; class Alphaproteobacteria; order Rhizobiales; family Xanthobacteraceae; genus Bradyrhizobium; species Bradyrhizobium archetypum. The sequence goes on from NZ_JAAVLW010000004.1 coordinate 567,165, forward strand.
GTGACCGCCGCCAGCCAGATTGCGATCTCTCCGGACGATAGTCCGTCCTTCAGCGGCGCGAAATCTGGATGAGGCAGCCATCGTGTTCGCGGTTCTTCATCCGGTGCAACGCACTTTACCGCAATTGCCCAGGCTGCTTCCGATGCCGCCCGTGACACGGACAGTGACGAAGCAAAGCCATCCCGCCCGCTGTAGCCGGCTTCTCCCATGACGGCTGGCTAACGTAAAAGTTGTGTCCGTTCAACGGAAAAAGCCGATCGCATTTCATGTTTCGGCGCCCGAGCCGAGCTTGACGGCGATGACGGTTCTGCCCGCCTCCGCGTCCATCGCGTTCGAGAAAGAAACTGTCGCATGCCCATCCTCCCGAGCTCGCAAGATCTTCATGTCCGCCAAAGAACGGACGGCGTGACGGAACCGCATTTGCCCGAACGTTCGCTTCGCACGACGCGCGATCTGCTACGACAACATGGCCTGGGACGTTTGACGATGCTCCGGATCGAAAAATGGCTCGAGTTCCGCGGGCGGCGTTTTCGCCGCACGGATGAAAACCTTGATAGCGTGACATGTCGCTTCGCCTATCGCAGAGGGACCGCCAGGACCGCTGCCGTGCGACGCCAAAACGCCGGAACAACTATTGCCGGCAACGAGACGAAAAGGCACTCAAGCTTCGTGGCATCCGAGACCATCTTCGAGCCGAAATTATCCGTGCGTGAAGTGGCGTGATGGATAGTAAGTCAGGCCAACCGCTGGCTTTGCTTCAGGAATCGGTGCGCTCCCTGGATTGCATCGCCATCAAGCCGAGCAGCGCGACGAGTGCAAAGGCGGCGCCGGCGAGGAAGGTGCCTTGCGGGCCGATCCTGTCCCACAATAGCCCGGCCACGATGCTGGCGAGCAGCAGGGCCAGTCCCGTGACGAGATTGAATACGCCGAAAGCCGTGCCGCGCAATTCCGGCGGCGCTGTATCGGCGATCAATGCCGCGAATGAACCTTGGGTGAACCCCATATGCAGGCCCCATAATACAGTCCCGATCATCAGGCCGTCGACGCCCGGCAGGAGCGCGAGAACGACGTCGGCGGCGATGAGCAGCAGGATGCCCGCCAGCAGAACCGTGACCCGGTCGACCCGGTCCGACAAGGCGCCAACCGGATAGGCCGACAGCGCGTAGGCAATGTTCATGACGACGAGAACGGCCGGAATGAGCATGAGAGCGAGGCCGTCCGGTTGGGCGCGCAGAACCAGGAATGCTTCACTGAAGCGGGCGAGCGTAAAGACCGTCGCTACGGCGAGGACCCGGCCATAGCCGCTGCCCAGGCGTGCGATCTCGGAATACTGCAGGGGCATGCGGACATCACGCATGCCCTCCGGCCGCTTTGGCTCCTTGACCGCGATGACCAGCACGACGACCGCCAGGAATGCGGGCAGGGTAGCCACCCAGAACACGGCCTGGAAATGATTGGCCGTCAGCCACATCAGGCCGATGGCGAGGAGCGGGCCGGTGAAGGCGCCCACGGTATCCAGCGACTGGCGCAGGCCGAAGCTGGCGCCACGCAAATGCGGCGGCGCGATATCGGCGACGAGTGCATCGCGCGGCGCGCCGCGTATACCCTTGCCCACGCGATCGACGAAGCGCGCGGCGATCAACCATTCGAGCGAAGCGGCAAGCGGAAACACCGGCTTCGTCAGCGCAGCAAGGCCGTAGCCCAGTACGGCAAGAAATTTTCGTTTGCCGAGCCAGTCACTGAGCGCTCCGGAAAACACCTTGGTGATCGCCGCCGTCGCTTCAGCGATGCCTTCGATGAAGCCGACCGCAAGTGCCGATGTCCCGAGGACCGTCATCATGTAAATGGGCAGAAGCGCGTGGATCATCTCCGAAGAAATATCCATCAGCATCGAGACGAAGCCGATGGCCCAGATGGCGCCCGGCATGCCTTGCCGCTGCTGCTCGGATATCCGCGCCGTCATGGTGCCGATCCGTCCATCTCGCCCGTGCTTTCCCTCGATTTCCCTGCGGCTTCCTGAGATCTGTGTCCTCTCTACGTGATGAGGCCGCCAAAATCTACGATTGCGGAGCACTTGTCTCATCATTTGAACCGTGAAACATTTGCAGGACAGATGGTCTTGTAACGGAGGTAATATGCGTCACTTCACGTTGCTGATGGTTGCCGGGGCATCCTGCCTGCTCGCAACCGCGAATGCCGCGCAGGCGCAGCAGACCATCCGCGTCGGCTGGACGATTCCCGCGGAGGAATCGAAATACTGGATGATGCGGCGGCCCACCGAATTTCCGAATCTCGGCAAGACCTACAACATTGAATGGACCCAATTCCAGGGAACGGCGCCGATGACGCAGGCACTGGCGGCGGGCGCGCTCGACTGTGCGACGCAGGCGCCCCTGTCGCTGTCCAATGGCGTCGTCGGCGGCAATTTAAAGGCCTACATCATCGCTCAGCACGTCTTCGAGAAGCCGGGCGGTTTCTCGGTCTACTGGGCTGTCAAGGACGATTCGCCGATCAAGTCGATCGCCGATCTCAAGGGGAAGACCGTCGGGATTTCCGTGATCGGCGGCGGCACGCAGGGGCCGTTTAACATGCTGCTGAAACAGAACGGCGTAGATCCGGCCAAGGATATCAAGCTGGTCGAGGTCGGTTTCGCCGTATCGGAGGACGCGCTGCGGCAGGGCAGGGTTGATGCCGTCAACCTGAACCAGCCCTTCGCGGCGCGGGCAGAAGCCAAGGGGGGCACGCGCAAGCTGTTCTCGCTCTCGCAGGCCATGCCCAACATTGTACATATCCTGGAAGCTTGCCGTGCCGATTTCGTGGACAAGAATCCGGAAGCTGTAAAAGCCTATGTGCGGGACATCACCTCCGGCATGAAGAAGGCGCTGGCCAACCGCGAGGAAACGCTCAAAGTCGTTTCCGAGGTGCTGAAGGCGCCGGTCGCGGTGCTCGATAGCTATCTGCTCAAGGACAACGACTTCGGTCGCGATCCCGGCGCGGCGCCGAATTTCCCGGCGATCCAGAAGATGCTCGACATCTATGCCGAGACCGGAATGCTGCCAAAACTTGATGCGGGCCAATTCAAGCATCCGACCATCGTTGCGCCGCTGGAGTAGCCTCCGGCCGCAAAAGGGAGCAGTCGTATGAAGAGGTGGCGCTCTCGCGTGACCGTCGAAGGTCTCGATCGGGCGCCGCACCGTGCCTTCATGCGTGCAATGGGGCTCGATGACGAGGCCATCGCCAGGCCTATGATCGGAGTGGTCAGCATGAAGGGCGAGCAGACACCCTGCAACATGACGCATGATTTCCAGGTCGCGGCCGCGAAGGAGGGGATTGCCACGGCCGGCGGCACGCCACGGGAGTTTACCACCGTCTCGGTCTCCGACGGCATCAGCATGAACCATGAGGGTATGAAGTTCTCGCTGTTCTCCCGCGAATTGATCGCTGACTCGATCGAGGCGGTTGTGCATGGGCTTGCCTATGACGGCCTGATTGGATTCGGTGGTTGCGACAAGACGCTCCCCGGCGTCATGATGGGAATGGTCCGTTGCAACGTCCCGTCGATTTTCATCTATGGCGGCAGCGCGCTGCCTGGCCGCTTCGCGGGGCGGACGCTCACTGTGCTGGATTCCTATGAGGCGGTGGGCGGCTACATGACGGGAGAAGTGGACAAGGCTACTCTCGAAGGCATCGAGCGCACTTGCCTTCCGACCATCGGAGCCTGTGCGGGGCAGTTCACCGCCAACACCATGGCGATGGTGTCGGAAGCGATGGGACTGACGATTCCAAATGTCTCGATGATCCCCGGCATCTACCCGGAACGGGCGCATGTCGCGCGCGGGGCCGGCAGGCTCGTGATGCAAATGCTGGAGCGCGGCGGCCCGACGCCGCGCGAAATCGTGACGCGCAGTTCACTGGAGAATGGCGCGGCCATTGTGGCCGCGACGGGAGGCTCGACCAACGCTGCGCTGCATTTGCCGGCCATTGCGAACGAGGCTGGAATTGCCTTCACCATGGATGATGTCGGTAAGGTGTTCGCGCGTACCCCGTTGATCGGCAATCTGCGTCCGGGTGGCAAATATACGGCGAAGGACGTCTATGATATTGGCGGCACCGCGGTGGTTATCCGCGCCCTAGTCGAAAGCGGCCATATCGACGGAAGTTGCCTGACCGTCACCGGACGGACCCTGACCGAAGAATATGGCAGCGCAAATGCTCCGGATGGCGAGATCATTTTTTCGCCAAGCAAGCCGATCATGCCCGATGGCGGCGTTGCCGTATTGAAGGGCAATCTCTGTCCCGATGGCGCGGTCATCAAGGTTGCCGGCTTGAAGAGCCTCGTGTTCGAAGGCGCCGCTCGCGTGTTCGAGGACGAGGAGAGTTGCGTTGAGGCGGTTCGTAACCGGAGCTACGCGGCGGGCGAGGTACTCGTCATCCGCAACGAAGGTCCGGCTGGTGGTCCCGGCATGCGCGAGATGCTCGGCGTCACCGCGTTGATCTATGGCCAGGGCATGGGCGAGAAGGTGGCGCTCATCACCGATGGCCGGTTTTCCGGCGCCACGCGCGGTATGTGCATCGGCTATGTCTCGCCGGAATCCTTCGTGGGAGGTCCTTTGGCGCTGGTGCACGACGGCGACCGCATCAGGATCGACGCTGCCGCGCGGTGCATGGATCTATTGGTCGACGAGCGCGAACTTGCGGAGCGACGTCGAGCCTGGAGACCCCGTCCGCCGCGGCATCGGGCAGGAGCGCTCGCAAAATATGCAAAGCTGGTTGGCCAGGCACCGGGCGGCGCGGTGACCCATGATGGTGCGGCGGAATGGCCGTGGTTTGACGAGAGTCCCCACCGTTGACCAGACGCCGCATCGCCATGTGCCTCGGTCTTCGGCTATGCTAGCAGCATCCACGATGCCAGACCGGCGAGAGATGCTGGAGTGACGTTTTTGCCATCAGGATCGGAACCGCGCGGTGGAGTGGCAGCGTACAATCCACCCGGTACCATGATCGAAATCAATCAGGTTTCGCAGGTGTTCCAGACCTCGGCGCGTCAGGATCATCTGGCGCTGTCGGATATCTCACTGACGATCCAGGATGGTGCCTTCGTTTCTATCCTCGGTCCCTCCGGCTGCGGAAAATCGACGCTGCTTTATATCGTCGGTGGTTTCGTGCGGCCGACCAGGGGCGCCGCAAAGATGAAGGGTCGGGCGATTACCGGTCCCGGTCCCGACCGCGGGCCGGTGTTCCAGGAATTCGCGCTATTCCCCTGGAAGAGCGTGCTTGGCAACGTGATGTATGGTCCACGGCAGCAGGGGATCAAGCATGCTGAGGCCGAGGCGCAGAGCCGGGCCCTCATCGAGATGGTCGGGTTGAAGGGTTTTGAGGATTTCTATCCGAAGGAACTGTCCGGCGGCATGAAGCAGCGCGTCGCATTGGCACGCACGCTGGCCTACCATCCCGAGGTGCTCCTGATGGATGAGCCATTCGGCGCGCTTGACGCGCACACGCGCACGCGGTTGCAGAACGACCTGCTCAATATCTGGGAACGCGACCGCAAGACCGTGCTGTTCGTCACCCATTCGGTCGAGGAGGCGGTGTTCCTCTCCGACAAGGTCGTGATGATGACGCGTTCGCCCGGCCGTATCCGCGAGATCATCGAGATCGATCTGCCGCGTCCGCGCCGCCGCACCGAACTGCTGCTCGATCCGCGCTATCAGAAATACATCGTGGAGATCGAGCGTATGTTCGACGATTCCGGCGAAGGTGAGTAGCGGTGATGATCCGGCGGATCGCACCATTATTGGCCTGCCTCGGTCTGCTTGTCGCCTGGCAACTGGCGTCGCTGGCGCTGAAGAATGACAGTTTTCCGACGGCACTTGAAGCGATACGTGCAATCCCCGCTGTCCTCGGTGACAAGGATTCGCTGGTCAATTTTGGCGCATCGCTCCGCCGCATGGCGATCGGGTTTGCCGCTGCGGTGGTGATCTCGATCCCGCTCGGACTTTTGATGGGTCGCAGCCGCGCGGTCGCGTCGTTCTTCAATCCCCTGCTGATGGTGATCTATCCGGTGCCGAAGGCCGCGCTGATGCCGATCATCATGCTGTGGCTCGGTGTCGGTGACCTCTCGAAAACGCTGGTAATCTTTCTCGGTGTCAGTCTGCCCGTGATCTATCACAGCTTTGAAGGTGCCAAGGCCGTTGAGGAGAAGATGCTGTGGTCCGGCGCTGCGATGGGTCTTTCGGCCGTGCAGCGCCTTGTGCGCATCGTGCTGCCCGCGGCGTTGCCGGAGATTTTGACTGGCTGCCGCACCGGGCTGGTATTGGCGCTGATTACCATGATCACCAGCGAAATGATCGCCCGCCAGTCTGGCGCGGGCAACATCCTGTTCAACGCGCTCGACATGGGGCAGTACGACACCGTGTTTGCGATGATTATCATCGTTGGCGCGATGGGCATTGTCCTCGATGCCCTGTTCGAGCGGCTGCGCGCTCGCCTCGTGCGTTGGTCGGAGCCGCAGTTCGATATCCCGCTGAGCTTTTCATGAATGGGCGCGCCATTACCTCGGACCTGCTTCTCGGCATGATTCCGATCGTGCTGCTGGTCGCGCTGTGGCAGGCGCTGGTCTCGTTCGGTTACGCACCGGTCACGCTGCTGCCGCCGCCCGGCCAGGTGTTCTCGCGGATGGCGCAGCAATTGTTGAGCACGACGTTCCAGCAGGAGATCGCGGCCACCTTGTTTCGGCTGTTTGCGGGATTCTCGATTGCAACTGTCCTCGGCGTGACGATCGGCCTTGCGGCGGCGGTCAACCCGGCCGTCAACGCCGTGGTGCGGCCGATCGTGCGGGTGTTGGCACCGCTACCGAAGGTCGCGCTGTATCCAGCCCTGCTGCTGCTGGTCGGCTTCGGCCACCAGTCCAAGATCCTGCTGGTGACGTTCGATGCCTTGTTTCCGATCCTGCTTGCCACCTATTACGGCGCTTCGACTGTCGAACAGAAGCTGATCTGGTCGGCGATGGCAGCGGGTACGCCGCCCCGCGAGATCCTATTCAAAGTGGTGCTGCCAGCCGCAGCGCCCTCGATCCTGACCGGTTGCCGCATCGGTCTCGTCATCTCCTGCATCGTCGTGTTCCTCGCCGAGATGATCACCTCGACCGACGGCCTCGGTCATGCGCTCGTGACCGCGGCGCGGACCTTCCAGGCCGTCGATATGTTCGTGCCGCTGATCACGATTTCGCTTGTCGGCCTGATCCTGAACGGTCTACTTGAACTGGTGCGATCCTATCTGTTGCGCGGATTCCCTGAAGCCTAGGAGAAACAGTATGTTCGCCGACCGCATCGAAGCGAAATGGATCGACGCGTTTTGCCAGGTGTTTGAACGCTGCGCGGTGAAGGCCGGCGACACGGCTGCGATCCTGTCGGAAAGCCAATCCCGTGCGCTCAATGTGCACCTGGCGGAGTTGTCGCTGTTGCGCATGGGCGCGCGGCCGTTCCATGTGGTGGTGCCGACGCCGCGCAACAAGCAGGTCGTGCCGATCCGGTCCACCGGTGCGAGCGAGGCAATCCAACGGCTGGTTCCGGTCGTGACGGCGCTACAGCAGGCAGGTTTTGTGGTCGACTGCACCATCGAAGGCTTGATGCATGCACCGGAGACGCCAGAAATCCTGAAAGCTGGCGCGCGCATTCTGGTGATATCCAACGAACATCCCGAGGCGCTGGAGCGCATGGTGCCGGACACCGCGCTTGAGAAGCGCGTGCGCGCGGCGGCTAAGATGCTGCGCGGAACCAAGCGGATGCGTGTCACGTCGAAGGCAGGCACTGCGCTCGATGTCGACATGGTCGGCGCCTCGACCGTGGGCGTTTGGGGGTGGACCGACAAGCCCGGCACGCTTGCCCACTGGCCGGGCGGCATCGTCGTCAGCTTTCCGAAAAGCGGTACCGTCAATGGCACGCTGGTGATGGCGGCTGGCGACATCAATCTCACGTTCAAGCGCTATCTGGCGTCGCCCGTCAAAATGACATTGAAGGACGACTACGTCGTCGATCTTGAAGGCGAGGGCGCCGATGCCGCTATGATGCGGGCCTACCTCGCGGCGTGGGGTGATCGGGAGGCCTATGCCGTATCGCATGTCGGCTTCGGCATGAACCCCGGCGCCCGCTATGAGGCGCTGTCGATGTACGACCAGCGCGACACCAACGGTACCGAGCTACGTGCCGTCTCCGGCAATTTCCTGTTTTCGACGGGAGCCAACGAGTTTGCGGGACGCTATACCGCAGGTCATTTCGACCTGCCGATCATGGGCACGACGATCGAACTCGATGGTGTCGCGGTCGTACGCGAAGGCGTGCTGCAGGACGTTTTCGGCTAGGGGGTCCAATGAGATTAAGTTCAGTCGATCGCCTGCTACGCCGGCCGTTGACGGCTACTTTGCATGGGGTTGTTTTCGATATTTTGGTCAACGCAGCATCGGGCCGAACCTGATCAAATAATGAGCTAGAGCACCGGTGGCCGCGCCAAGCGGAAATGCCGCAGCATGTCGGCCAATTCCGCCAGGCGCTTCTCGCGATACTCGTCTACATCGAGACCGGAGTAGTCGAGGAAGCCCGCGCCGGTGCGCAGGCCGATCCGGCCGTCGCGCATATTGTTCGAGATGATCTCCGGCGCACGGTAACGGTCGCTTCCGAGTGCACCTTCGAGATAGCGGCTGGCGTAATACAGAATGTCGCCGCCGCCCCAGTCAATAAACTCGAGCAGTCCCAGCACCGCATAGCGAAAGCCGAAGCCGTAGCGGATCGCCTTGTCGATGTCTTCCGCGCTGGCGACGCCTTCCTCCACCATGCGCGCGGCCTCGTTCATGGCGAGCGCCTGGATGCGCGGCACGATAAAACCAGGTGTTGCCGCGCATACCACCGGCACCTTGCCGATGCCTTCCAGCAGGGCCTTGACGCGCGCGGTGGTGTCGGACTCGGTAGCTTTTCCCGGAGAAATCTCGACCAGCGGGATCAGATAGGCCGGATTGAGCCAATGCACATTGAGGAAACGGCCAGGGTGTTCAATAGCGCCCGAGAGATCATCGACCAGGATGGTCGACGTGGTCGAAGCGATGATGACGTTGGGGCCAACGGCCTTGGAGGCCGTACCCAACACCTCGCGTTTGAGGTCGACCACCTCCGGCACACCCTCGAACACGATGCCAGCCTCGGCGAGCGCAGCCACACCGGCGCTCGCAGGGACGACCGAGACACGCGAAATTACGGTGTTCGCCTCGCCTTCCTTCAGCATTCCGATCCGGGTCAGACTTGCGAGTGTCTTGCTGACTTCATTGAGCGCCTCGGCTTTGAGCTTCTGGAACTGCTCGGTAGACCGTCCCGCCTTGACATCGACCATGGCGACGGTGTGGCCGGCATAGGCAAAGGCAATCGCAATTCCGCGCCCCATGCGTCCGGCCCCGAGGCAAGCGATGGTGGGGCTTGCTGTCATCCGCCAAACCCTTTCCGCAACAAGGTCTGCAGCTCTGCGCGGTGCAGGCTGCCCAGGCCGAGGCTTGTCAGCGTACGACCGGTCTTCATGAAATCCTCACCGCAGATCGCTCCGCCAATCGCAAGAAAGGATCTCGCGAGCGGAGTAGCGACACCGGCGAGCTCTGCAACCGAGATCAGAAAGGATAGTCCCAACCGCAAATCTTCTCGCATGTAGCGGTGCTCGGTCAGCATCAGTTGCTCGCGCCAGTCGCCGGAATCGGTGAGGCGGTCGTGCGAGCCGCGGCCGTACATCCAAATCTCGCCTTCCTTGGCATAATGGTGCGCCAGGGGGAAATGCGGAGCGCCGTAGCCCAGAGCCTCGCGGACGGCGATGCGTTCGGCGTCAAGGGCGTCCGTCACACGACGGATCGCGCGCTGCGTTCCCTCCTTGTGAATGTCCCAGCGCTCGAAGTGCTCGATGGGGCCGGCGTTCATGACGATCAGGGGCGGATGAATGATCGGGCCGGCATTCATCAGCGCGCCCGACAGCGCATCGCCACACGGCTCGATTACGCCGGGAAATGCGCGGCTGATCACAGCAAGGGCATGATCGGCATTGGCCAGTGGAAATACCCCGACCGGCAATCGCTTGGCACGGATGGTGATCGCGACTTCGAACGGGCCGTGCTTGCGCGTCAACCAGGGCAAGGTGCCGGTCTCGGCAAAGCTGACGTCGGCGCGATTGCCGGCGTCGTAGGCGGCGCGCGCAAAGATCATTGAGCCGAAGGTAGCCGGCGGCAGGAACACCACTTGTCCATCGCGAAGATGCGGCCCTAATTGTCTAGCGATGTCCGCTTGCGCGAACGCCGGTGTGGGGCAGAGGATCAGCTCGGCATCGCGTACCGCCTCGGCAAGGTCCGTCGTCACCAGCGCCAGTTTTACGTCGTGCCGACCATTCACGTCCTTGACGAGTATGCGCGAACCTTCGGCGCGTTGCGCCGCGACCTGGCTCGCATCACGTCGCCACAAGCGCACTTCATGGTTCTGCAGCGCGAAGTCGCCCGCCGCGGCAAACGACCCATTGCCTCCGCCCAACACTGCGACCTTCAAGCGACATCTCCCCGCGTGTGCGCTTCTGCGTCGATCTGCTTCAGCCTGAAATGCTGAACTTTGCCAAGTGCGGTTCGCGGCAGATCCTCGACGAAGACGATCTCGCGCGGCACTTTGAAGCGCGCGAGCTGCAATTGGACATGCGCCTGCAAGGCGGCCGCATCGACAGAACTGTCTTTTCGACGGATCACGTAGGCGACAGGCACCTCATCCCAGCGCGCATCGGCGCGGCCAATCACCCCGCATTCGGCGACATCGGGGTGCTCCAGCAGCACGCGTTCGACCTCGGCCGGATAGACGTTCTCGCCGCCTGAGATGATCAGGTTCTTCTTGCGGTCGTGCACCCAGAAATAGCCGTCCGCATCGCGGCGGCCGATATCGCCGGTGCGATACCAGCCGTCATGAAGCGCCTCGCGCGTGGCTTCCTGGTTTCCCCAGTATTCGAAGAAGACGTTCAGACCGCGCACTGCGATCTCGCCCGTCGTTTCCGCCGGCAGTTCATTGCCGCTGTCGTCGATGATGGCGGCTTCGCAGCACAGGCCAGGCAGGCCGGTCGAGCCTTGCCGGGAGAGATCGCCGCCGAGGCGGGTATAGATGGCGATCGGGCATGTCTCAGTCGAGCCATAGACCTGGAGCACCGGTACGCCGCGCGCGACAAAGCGTTCAATCAGATGTGGCGGCACGATGGTGGAGCCGGTCGAGATCGCTTTCAGCGACGACAAATCGGTGGTTGCCCAGCCGGGATGCTCGGTCACGGCCTGAATGGTTGCCGGGACCAGCACGGTCAGCGTCGGCCGCTCGTGCGCGAAGCAGGCCAGCGTCGCGTCGGGCGTAAAGCGCGAATGGATCGTCACCGTTGCGCCGTGCTGCAGCGCCGGCGTAGTCTGGATATTGAGGCCGCCAACATGGAAGAAAGGGAGCACCGTCAGGATGTGATCGTCGGAGGTGAGGCCGTGCATGTGCTGGCTCATAACTCCGTTCCACAGCAGCGCCTCCTGACGCAGCACGGCGCCTTTCGGCCGGCCCGTGGTCCCTGACGTATAGACGACCAGCAGCGGGCAGGTGAGGCCAACGTGCGGGTTGCGTCCGTCGCCGCCAGCTTGCGCCAGCAGCGCATCCAAAGTGCTGCCACGTTGCGGTTTGAAGTCAAAGCCGACGACCGCCATCTTCGGCAGGTTCTTTTCAAGCGTCGGCAAGACTGCGGCAAAGGCCTGTTCCAGCACCAGCACCTTTGCCGCGGCATCCGACAGGATGAACTGCTGCTCTGCGACCGCGAGCCGCCAATTCAGCGGCACCAACATTGCGCCCAACCGCGCGCAGGCGTAGAGCAGCACAAGGTAGTCGGGCCGGTTCAGGCTCAGGATCGCAACGCGATCGCCGCGGCCGACCCCAAGCGCGGATTTCATGGCGCGAGCGGCCTGTTCGATGCGTGCCACCAAAGCGGAATAGCTCAGCGTCGTGTCTTCAAAGTGAAGCGCGGGCTTGTCCGGCGCAAAGGCCGCATTGCGCTCGATCAGGCTTGAGAGGTCCACATCAGTCGTCCGTTTCACCGGCCTCGTAAAGCGCCTCGCGACCAATTCGGTCGAGGCAAAGCTCGGCTGTCCAGGGCAGCATCAGCGAGCCGCAGCGGCTGTCGCGATAGATACGCTCGAGCGGCAAAGATTTCAGCATCGCCTGGCCGCCGCAGGTGCGGATCGCCAGAGTTGCGATCTCGTTGGCGCCCTCCATGACCGAGTATTGCGCGGCATAGGCGCGCAGCACCTGCTCCTTGCTGGGGTTGGCGCAGGCTTCGGTGATCGCCTGAAACCAGATTGCCTTGATCTGCTCCAGCTTGATCTGCATCTGCGCAACCGCAATCTGCTTGGTCGGATACATCCGCCGCTTCACCGGCGGCGTCCCGGGCATCTCGCCGCGCAAATAGCGTACGGTGAAATCATAGGCCGCTTGGGCCAGACCCATATAGGTCGGCGACAGCGTCAGAAACATGTGGGGCCAGCGCTGCGCCGCCTGGAAGTAGACGCCGCGCGGCATCAGCGCAGCGCCCTCGTCGACGAACACGTCCTTGAACAGCAGGGTACGCGATACCGTGCCGCGCATGCCAAGCGGGTCCCAATCGCCAACCACCGAGACGCCATCGGCTCCGGCAGGAAGCGCGAGGTAGAGCGTATTGCGTCGCGAGGCCTTTTCGCCTTCCGCGATCTCGGTGCAGAGCACACCATAATAGTCGGCATGACCGGAGAGTGAGGCAAAGATCTTCTTGCCGTTGACGACCCAGCCGCCCTTGACCGGCTTCGCCTCAGTGCCAAATGCCACGCCGCCAGCCGCAGCCGCGCCGCCTTCCGAAAATGGCTGCGAATAGATCGCGCCATCCTCGACGATGCGCTTGTAGTGGATGGCACGCCGGCGTTCATGCTCGGTGCGCGTTTGAGCATCCATGTCGAGATCGTCGGCGAGCGGGCCGGACCACAATGTCGAGCATACATGCATGTTCCAGGTCAGCGCCGTCGCGCCACAATAGCGGCCGATCTCAGCCGCGGCGAGCGCGTAGGTCTGGTAGTCGGCGCCGAGCCCGCCATGCGCCTTCGGGATCGAGATGCCAAGCAGGCCGGCACGATGCAGATCCCGGTAATTTTCGGTCGGGAAGGTGGCCTCGCGATCGTACGCTGTGGCCCGCTGTGCAAACACGGACTGTCCGAGCTCGCGGGCGCGGGCGATGATGGCGGCTTGCTCGTCGCTCAATCGAAACGCGATCGGATCAAAGATCGGCGCATCGAGCTTGACCCCGTTCAGTCCTGCGCCATTCTTGCTGACCTGTGCCGTCATCATGCTGACTTCCGTTCCGCCATGCCGATTGTGCTCAGAAACCCGTCGAGCGCGGCGTTGAACTTGTCCGGCTGCTCGAGGTTGACGAGATGTCCGGCTCCTTCGATCTCAACATAGGTAGAGGACGGCACATAGGTGGCCGTCTTCGCCATCATCGGGGCAGGCGCGTTGTTGTCCTTGGAGCCGGATAGCACAAGGGTCGGTATTACGATCTTCTTCAAGGCGTGACGGAGGTCAAATCCGATCAAGGCGCGTACAGTGGCGCGATAGGTCGCGTCGGGAACACTCGCCATACAGTCGTGCGCGAGGTCTATGCCGGCTGGATCCGGATGATCTCCGATCAGTTCGCTGACGAGCGATCGAGCAAGCGAGGCCAAGGTTTGACCACGATCCAATGGGCCGAGACGGGCGTCGATGAAGGATTTTTGCCAGTCGCCATCGGGCTTGCCAAAGGCGGGGCTGGTCTGAGCCAGGACGGCAGCTTGAGCCGCGACGGGATTGTCCCAAAGCCATTGCTGAACGATCATGCCTCCGATCGAGTGTCCCACCAGGACCGGTTTGGCGCTGCTGTTAAACTCGCCCAGGAATTGGTTCAGGGCGCCGGCGAGGGTCGCGATACTCACGCTCGTCAGCGGTGCAGAGCCGCCATAGCCGGGCATGTCCCAGGCAATCGCGTAGTAGCGATCACCAAAAAAATTCAGTTGATGCCGCCATGCGCGCGCCGCGCCGCCGATACCGTGAAGAAAGACCAGCGGCGTTCCACCCGGTGTGCCGGCCGCTTCGTAGGCAAAGCGGCCATCGCTGGTCTTCAGCGGCTTTGCAATCGCCATGCGCCGAGTTCCGTTGCTGTTTGTGCCGATGTTAGCAGGCGCACATCGGATAGGAAGCGAAATTTGAGATGACGCAACCAGCCCGATGAACAGATGATTTTGCGACAATGCATCGTCGCCTCGTTGTGATCTTTGCGGGAAACTTTCCGATGAAGCTGGTGCGTGCGCCGGTTCGCATTCCCGCCTTCCGAGAAGCCCTTCAGTGGCCGGCGTCCTTTCACCTGGATCGTGCACTTCTGTGGTTACGCGAGATCATTGCCGATGTTGCCTCCGAGGTTGACCGGACTCCGGCGGCGCAAATGAAGGTTCGGTAAACGAGGGCGAACGTAGCGGAAGGTATCGAATATCATTTTGGCTCCGGCGTGGGGTAGGGTACTTCTACGTCCATTTCGAATCCGCTCCTTCGCGTCCGACTGGCAAATGGCAGGAAGAGGCTCGGACGGTAGCTTCAAACCGCACGCATGGGGAAGATCACGCCGTGGCATTTGAACTGTTCAACCTCGCCGGCAAGCGCGCGCTTGTCACTGGATCGTCCCAGGGGATCGGGCTTGCCATCGCGCGAGGGCTCGCCGGGCATGGCGCCTCCGTGGTCCTGAACGGGCGCGAGCGCAACAAGCTGGAGGCTGCCGCAGCGAGCCTGACCGCTGGCGGGCACACGGTTTCGGTGGCCGGTTTCGACGTGACGGTCGCCGAGGATGTTCGCGAGGGCGTCGCCACGATCGAGCGAACGGTCGGCGCGATCGACATTCTCGTCAACAACGCCGGCATGCAGTTTCGCACCTCCCTGGAGGATTTTCCCGCAGAGAAGTGGGAGCAATTGCTCAGGACCAACGTCTCGAGCGCCTTCTACGTCGGTCAGGCCGTTGCAAAGCACATGATCCCGCGCGGCAGGGGCAAGATCATCAACATCGCATCGGTCCAGAGCGAACTGGCTCGTCCCGGCATTGCGCCCTATACCGCAACCAAGGGAGCGATCAAGAACCTGACCCGCGGCATGTGCGCCGATTGGGCGAAGCACGGCCTGCAGATCAATGCGATCGCGCCGGGTTACTTCAAGACTTGAACCAGGCATTGGCCGACGATGCTACCTTTTCGGCATGGCTGGAAAATCGGACTCCGGCCGGCCGCTGGGGCAATGTGGACGAGCTGATTGGCGCGGCCGTTTTTCTGTCGGGCGACGCATCGTCCTTCGTCAACGGGCATACGCTGTACGTCGATGGCGGCATTACCACGTGCTTGTAGTTATGGCGCCTTCCAGGGCACCGCAGGCGTCCTGATCGGAGGCCTGGATTGACGCTTCGACGTCGGTAGACCCAACGCAGAAAAAGCTCATTCCGCAGCCGCTCCCGACGGAAATATGCTTTCCCTCCATGGTCCGAAAAAGCAAATCACTTCCATTGCGCCAGCCGTCCGAACGGACGACATTTGTCCTGAGATCAATGCATTGGCCACGGAATGGAACGCTTGCGATATGAGCCGTTTGGCGAGCGCTTGGCCCCCGGAGGGGAGGCGAGGCCGGTTTCGCGTGCGTCCAAATATCTGTTGTGGACGGGCACCGGCCTGTTCTGGTCGCTGGTCGGGGCCATTGTACTCGCCCGCGCGATCTTCTTCGAGCCGGGCGTTTTTGACGGTTTCAGCCGCGTCGCGGCCGTCGCCAAAGCCCTGATCTTCTAGGCCACCTCCGCAAACGGCTTGTCCTGCCAGATGATCCGTTCGAACGCGGCTGCTGCGGGGATTTCTATTCGCCCCGGTACCTTCAGTTGCCACAGCGTGCGCTCAATCTGCAGGTCGCGCATCTGCACGACCTTGAGCCGGCCAAGCGTAACTTGATCGGAAATGGTGGCGCTGGAGACGATAGCGACGCCAAGGCCGGCGGCGACCGCCTGCTTGATCGCCTCGGTGCTGCCGATCTCCAGCGTGCGCCTGGGTTCGATTCCTTCAGCAGCCATTGCCTGCGCCACCACCTCGCGCGATCCGGAGCCGGGCTCTCGCACGATCAGGGTCTCGTCGCAGAGCGCCGCGCCCTCGATCCCGCGCTTGGCGCCTGCGAAGCGGTGCGGTGGATCGACGATCAGGCTCATCACGTCGGTGCGCCAGGCACGGCTCTCGAGTTCATCATCTTCGACCGGGCCCTCGACCAGCGCGATCTCGATATCATGCGCCAGCATGAGATCGGCGATATCCCTGGTGTTCGCGATCACGAGATGCAGATCGATCCCGGGGTGTTTCCGGTGAAACGTCCCGAGATAATCCGATATCATGTAGGTCGCAATCGTGGTGGATGCGCCGATGCGCAACGATCCGCCGTCGAGATTGCGCAGCGACAACAATTCATCCTCAGCGGCGCGCTCGGCCGCAAACAACGCCTCCGCATGCCGCGCCAGCGCCTGTCCCTCTCGCGTCGGCCGTACGCCCTTCGGCGTCCGGTCGAGCAGACGGCAGCCGACCTGAAGCTCGAAATCCCGCACGCCCTTCGAGATCGCCGGTTGGCTGATGTGGAGCGCATCGGCTGCGCGCGAGAAGCTTCCGGTTCTCACCACCGTGGTGAACAGGCGCAGCAAGTGCAGGTTCAAGGACATAACTTCCCTCTATTGGGTCAGATCGAAAATATATTACCCAATTATCGCGGTCTGACGCATGAATTCTTCTCCCTCAGGAGAAATTCGTGCCGCAGGACGAGGAATCCACCGCTCCCGGAAATCGATCGGCGATCAGCGTAACCCGTCTTGCAGCTCTCGTTCCCGGCGTTCTGCTTTGCATCGCCGTCGCCGGCATCTCAGCCGCTCTTGAAGCCGCCGAACGGGGGTTGTTCGCTCACCCCTATGTGGAGGCGTTGGTACTGGCGATCCTGCTCGGCATGGCCGTGCGCAACTTTTGGCGGCCGCCCGAGCGCTGGCAGGCGGGCATTGCCTTCAGCGCCAAGCAGCTACTCGAAGTGGCCGTGATGCTGCTTGGAGCGTCCGTCAGCTTTGCCGCGATCACGGCCTCCGGCGTCGCTTTGCTTGGCGCGATTGCGGCCACTGTCGTCGCGACCTTGGGCCTCAGCTTCGGGCTCGGCCGATTGCTCGGTCTGTCGACGCGGCTCTCGATCCTGATCGCCTGCGGCAATTCCATCTGCGGGAATTCGGCGATTGCAGCGGTCGCGCCGGTCATCGGAGCCGATGGCGACGATATTGCATCATCGATCTCTTTTACCGCGATACTCGGTGTGATGATGGTGCTCGGACTTCCGCTGCTTATCCCGCTGCTGCAATTGTCGGCGACGCAATATGGAATTCTGGCGGGCCTTACGGTCTACGCGGTTCCGCAGGTGCTTGCCGCAACCGTACCTGCGGGGCTCGTGAGCACGCAGATCGGTACGTTGGTGAAGTTGGTGCGCGTGCTGATGCTGGGGCCGGTCGTGGTGGGACTTTCGTTGCTCGCCCCGCGTTTGCAGGGCGGCGTCCGCAGTAAGACCATCCGCAGTGAGCCCAAGATCGGCTTCTTCCGACTTGTACCCTGGTTCATCCTCGGCTTCCTCGTGCTCGCCGCCCTCCGTTCGCTCGATGTCGTGCCGGCGCCGGTGATCGGCCCGCTGACCGCCATCACCGGCTTCCTCACCGTCGTTTCAATGGCTGCGCTCGGTCTTAACGTCGACATTCGGGTTCTCGCCACTGTCGGGAGTCGGGTGACGGCGGCTGTAACGCTGTCGCTCATGCTCCTGCTCGCGATCAGCATCAGCCTGATTCATTGGTTCGACTGACGCAGTCCCTGCAGTGGATGCTGGCCGACATGGCGGTGGCGCTCAACGCAGCGCGGCTGTCGCTTCATCAGGCTGCGGTCAGCGCGGATCCGTTTCCGGATCCACTTCTCGCCGCGCAGGCAAAGATCATCGCGTCCGAGACGGCCAACACGGTCACGAACCAGGCGCTCCAAATGTTCGGCGCCAGGGGGTGCTCGCGAGACTATCCGCTCGAACGCATGGTTCGAGATGCCCGAATGTTCACGAACACTAAAAACTACAGCAGTCAGGGGTAATTTAAATCAGAGTTAGGTTGCAACAATAATCAACCGGCCGCATTTTGCGGTTAGATTCGGCGATTGTCAACCTTAAGTGGTGCCCTCGTCGGTATCAGGAGAATTGTACAATCAGAAAATCCGAGCCACCGGATCGCGCTTACTTGGCCTGTGCAATTTGCGGCACAACTACGAGGGTCCGAATAGAAGGGTATTTAATCCGCTTAAAGCTAGCGGCTCGGTTGCTCGATCTGTTGAGCTGCATCGAAGAACTTACGATTTCATTGACCGTGTCATGTTAAATTTATTTGGCGTATTCAACGTCCTCAGGGATTGGCTGTGGAATTCCTCGTAGTGGTGGGTGGTTTAAACGTGGCGCTCATCGTCGCGGTGTTTTGCAGCGCCAGATCGTATTTTGAGAAAGGCCGTCGAGCTGGCACTGAGGAAGCCACCCGTGAGCTCACCAGGGATTCAACTCCCACTACCAGCTTAAAGATCAAGCGGCGCCTGAGCGTGTCGCAAAAGCTTTGGAAAGACTAAAGGAGGTCGCCAGCGGATCTTGGCAACAAGAGAGGGGCCTCGCGAAACGGTATCACGCTCAATTGTGGGTATTGGGCGATGCCATCGGCGAGGCCTGCTGGATCAGTGGACACGCAGCGGGAGTGCGAAGGAAAGCGCCCGCGCCAGGAACAATCCGCATCGATTTACCGATTTTGCGGCGAGGCTGACGCGCGGAATGGCGCAATGGCAGTAAGCAAGATCGAGAGCGCAATTCCTTCGAAGGAGGCCGTTCGACGATCTCTCAACTCAACTCCAGCGACGCCATAGGCTGATAGGGGATTGGTGGCAGGTAGCACCAGCTCAGTTCAAGGCTTCGTAAGGACGAACGGCCGGACGGTCTTGCTGGGAAGAGAGATCGTCGATGGAGGGTACGATTGAGGGCGCGTGCTGCAACTGGCCGTAGTTGCCCGTTTCCATCTGCTTGAGCTCGTCCAAGAGAGCAAGCAGACGCGGTGGTAGCGCCGATACTTCGGGCTTCAATATTTGACCGAGCCGTTCACCGATCTCGTCGCAAATCGCGCGACAATGCATGTGGTCCAGTTCAACGAAACCTGGAGCTTTGCGCCGGGGCATGTCCCACCTCGATCTAATAATTAGATTCAATATTGCGGAACTATCAAAAGCGTAAATTTCAACGTCTGTTTGGCGCGCTGGTGAAGAAACCGTAAATTTTTCATGGATTTGGCGAGGATAATGGGTGATCGAGATTAATGTTGCTATTCTTGCGGCGACCGGCCGATTGGAATCTGGCAGCACAGTTTTGCTGAGTCCTGATCAAGTGGTCAGCTTCGATCCACACGATCTGGCTATCGCTCGTTGTTAGCCGATCTACCTACCAGCGATCGGCTTCAATCTCAGATTGATATTCGAGTCCGGCTCCTGAACAACCTGCGGCGGGTTCGGTTTTATCTTTGTCAGCACCTGGATGAACTTCTGGCGCATCGCTCAACCTGTTCTGGTAGCCGGCCGGCGCGGCGCAAGAACCTACACGCACTCAGCAACAAAGGGATCGGGCGCGCGCCGACCATAGTCGCAGAGGGTGCGAGTCAAAATTGGCCGTCGAGGGGCTTCAGAACGAACTTGGCTCTTTCTGGATCGCGCGAAACACTACGATCACAGCGCCGTGGCCCGGTCTGCAACCAGAAATAGCTGCCGGCCCGGTCGTTACCGGCTTGACCCTGTCGCATCCAAAGGCGCAGACTGCGCTGACAGGGAGGGTGCGAACGCGGTTGAACGTCGGATAATAGATTATATGTTATCGTAAACGCGAATCGGAAAAATTGTTGGAACCCATGGAAAAGTTGGAACTTGAGGCGATGCCTCTTGATGATCTGTGGTCTCTCCACGAGCAACTCACCGCAATCCTGTCCAAGCGGATTATTGCGGAGAAGCGCCAGCTTGAAAACCGGCTGGTCCAACTCAATCGCGGAAAAATCGCGCAGGCATCGGTTGCCGTCGATGTAAAATCAACCAAAGCAGGTCGCAAGACTCCTCGGCGCCACTATCCCAGGGTTTTCCCAAAATACCGGAATCCGGCGGTGCCATCCGAAACCTGGTCCGGACGCGGTAAACAGCCCCGATGGCTGGTTTCCGCTTTGAAGGCCGGTGGCAGGATCGAGGATTTCAAGATCCCCAGTGCACAGCAGGGCAAGGTGAGAGCGCTGCGTTGACCCGAGCCTAGGAAAGTCACTTCGGCCTCGGACATCAAATCTCTAGCAGAGCGCGAAGACCTTCCGGCTCCTATTTTAACTTGCAGTTTTGGCGGTTAGGCGGGCTGCCCGGCCGGTCCCTAAGCGTTTTGGCGAGCGTGCTTGGCGCTACCGGCTGCCTAACGGCTTTGAGCCTAAACACGTTTGGAGGGTACGAGGTGCAGCCGCGAAAGAAGCTGGCTCAGGAGGTCGCGGCTGGTCAGCCCCATCATGTAGCCGCCCTGAAGGGCGATCGGCGGAACGAGAATGGCCAACAGCGCCCCGGACAGGGTTTGGCCGTGCGACGCGGCGGCAACACCGCCGGCAATGATTGTGGCCAGCGTGACGGGGACCAGGATCAAGACGTTGCAGTAAACACCAAAGAAAACCCCGACCAGAAAGGCAGCGATTAGCAGTTCCACCTGAGCCCCCTGGAGCCTGATCGCGGTGCCCAGAATTGTTGCACTGCGATACAGGCGAATTTAATCTGGCAGCCATTAACGAAGGGTTATTTAACGAATGGCTTTTTAGGTGCTCCGTACCCTTTGACGCAGTGAGGCTGGCCATAACGGACGGGAATGCCTCCCGCTAGGATCCGATGTCAGGCGCATGAGCGTGACGTAGAGGGACCGTTAGCGGTGATTGCCTGGCGTTTCCCTGCGGGGCAGTTCCAACCTTCTTTCGACCATGGCTTTGCTTCGTCACGATAGGCCCGTCAGGACAGCGGCGGACGTTACAGCCCGAGAGTGCAGGGACGTGGCACCAGACGCGGGTCACGCTCGCCTTGTCTGCGTTGAAAGCCAAGCGCAAACCTGCACCCGGCCAGCCAAGATAACGCGCCCAAGCCGGCTCCGATTTGAGGCAAACGGCAAAGGCAGTCTAACTTGTCATTGTCTCAGAAAAGGCCTGAAGCTAGGATCGGCATTTAGAAAGCTCAGGAGGCTTCAATGCGGAGGGGCTTTGTTGCGGCCCTGGCGGTGGCCCTGTCATCACCGGCGGTGTTGGCGCAGCAGTCGCCCGTGACGCCAGGCGGCGTAATAGGCCATCCCCCGCCGCTTCCCGGTCTTCCGCCCGCAACTGAACCACAGCCGACGGCGGCGCCATTCAACGCCGCTCCAGCACCCCAGGCAAGCCAATCGCCGCCCAACGGGGCACACGCGCCGCCTAGTACTCCGCCAGCTCCATATTCTGCCGGCACATTGCCGACGGTGAGTAGCGGTCCAGGATTAGCCACGGTAGGTCCGGATGGCGTTTCAACCAAGATCGTAAAGGCCGTGCCGTGCGGACTTGTCGCACGCGAGACTGACGGATTTACGACCTGCATCGGGATCCCTGAAAAGCAGCCAAAAACGAAACGCAGGTAGCTGCCACCTTTTCAATTCCTTGATCCCAAGCCCGACCGAGATGGAGCCAAAAAGCAGTCCAACCCAATCCAGTTTTTTCGGCGGCAGATCAGTCCAGTCGTTCCCACTGTGATGCTGGCTGCGCGGCGATAGACATGGGGGAGAATCCAATCCATCGCGGCATTCGCTTTTGAGAACAGCGCTAGTGAGACTTAGGCTGTCGGTCGCGCGATTGAGCCGGTGTCGTGTTTGCCAGGTTGAAATCGGGGAACCTGGTGAGGAGTGCCGTTCTTAAGAACTGGAAGTGGCCGATGGTTTGCGCAAGCTCGCTTAACCGTCGCTGCCCGTTAGCAATCTCGGCACCGAGGTTGTCCTGATTCCGGCTATCTTCAGCGTCACGCGTGAGATATTCGTCCGTGTCATTCCCAAAAGTAACCGCAGCTAGTGCGAGTACTTCGTCGACGCGTGCGGTTAGGCCAGCGTGCTCGGCCTTGGCTGCCTGAAGTGCATCTTCGATCGCACGAAAGATCGCTCCAGCTCTGAGACGATCCACTTCGAGGTCCCGCTCTGGAGACCGCGCCTTGAAGTTGATGGCTGGCGCACGCGTGAAAAATCGAAACATTGTCGCAGATCCTCGGATATTCTGAGGGGATCGACGAACTCTCGCCGATTCGACCAGAGTAAAGTACCACGAAGCTATAGCAGAAAAGGTCGGTACCTTCACGGCAAAGAAACGGGTCATCGCCGCCGAGGATGCCAGGTCGCTGCGCGGCGACATCACGCAAGCGGCGTGATCACTAGAAGCCGCTCCCGGAAGGCAGCTTGAAGCTCCGCTATCCGTTCCGAAACGCTCGTTGCGGGGGTAAAGAAAATTGGTCGCCTTCAGACCCGCTTCATTGATGTTATCAGGTTCTCGCGGCGCGATGAGGCAAGCAATCCATCGTTGTCTTAGATCGCACCTGATTGCCAAATCCAAGCTTCGATGGATTTTATCACTTCTGCTCTTCTTTGTGCGTGAAGAATCTGTCGAAGAAAATCGCTCCTGGCCGCACCGATGTCGGCTCCAGCATGGCGAACAAGGTTGAAATCGTGATCCTGGCGTCCAACAACAGCGACCAGCCCTTGGCATAAGCGCAATCGCAGCTAACTCGCTCGCTATACCTCGCCTGGCCGGTAACCCGCCAAAGTCCAGTAATGCCTGGCCTGCACGCCAGATAGGCCGCTGCTTCATCGGCATAATGATCGATTTCGTCATCGCTGATGGGCTGCGGGCCCACGATGCTCATGTCACCCCGCAGCACGTTGAAGATCTGCGGCAGTTCATCGAGACCAGCCTTGCGAAATACGGCCCCTAAACGTGTGACGCGCGGTTCATCCGGTCTTTTTTCGGTTTCACTTAGTTCGCGGGCAGCGGAATCCGCGCTCAAGCAACGGTGTAGCCGGCGAGTTGATTTCGATGCCGAGGTCTCGAATTTCAAACAATCAAAAGCACGACCGCGGAAGCCGACCCTCCGATAGCGAGCGATAATTGATCCTCCTGAGGCCAGGAATGTTCCGGCCGCACAGAAAACAAGGAGCGGTAGCAAAAGCCCGATCCCGCCTGCCGCGACAATGATGTCAATCAACCGTTTGATCGCTCCCCCTACAGGCGCAACGCTCGCCATCCTGACACTCGCGTCGGAGGTTCGTTTGGCCATTTCCGACATTAAAAGTCGCCCCACTCAAAAGTATTGGCCGTCAAATGATTTAAATGTGCGATCAGGTTGAATACCTTATCGCATCGCATCATTTGGGCAAGGCGATTATAAGGCGTACAGGCGTCTTGTCTTGGCTCGGCGCGAAGCTCTTGCGTTTGCCGGAGAGGAGTGTCGACGAAGAAGTCGACATGCCGGCGTGGTCATCTGGCCCCGGACGTGAATTGATTCATATGCCCGTCACGACACTCGACTATCTTGGCCGGCTCAAGCTAGGGCAGCGGAGCGTTCATCTGCAGACGAAGAGCCGATATCTGAACCTAAAACAAACTTAAGCTTACTAACGGCTTAGGTCGCCAACTTTGGTGTCCGAACCGGATGGATCAGATGCAACAGATCATTTCCAAGAAGGCCGAAGATGCCGGGATCGATTGTGGTCTTGCCGAGCAGTATGCTGAAATCCTGCGTCTAAGAAGCCGGGTCCGGTGGGCGGAATTGGCGCGAAAAAGCTTTCCCCGTCGGCGTACCGTTCGGAAACATCCTGGCGTCGATCTAACCAAACACAAATGACGTTCGCATGCTCGAGTCGCGTGAACTCGCTGCGATGTCAGCCGGTCTATGCCGGATGGATAAATTTTGATCCGCTTGATTGGCTTTCAGCGATAGCGGCCGTAGATCGTGCTGCTCCACCACGTAGCGCGCCTTATAGGCGTTCTCGAGCTCCAGCACTTCGAGTGTGAATTCACGGCCCGGGCGTGCTAAGAAGGCATGCAGCGACGTGAACTATGGAGTCGCGTCGACAGCGGTTATTCGCATGCTGTCGCTTGCTTCGGCAGCGCACATGATTTTGCTTTGGAAATTTGTTTCGTACGTGCGCCTTCTTGGTTGCTCAGGTTTGATATCCAACGTCAGTAGGGGAAAGGGAGCTTAGGATGAAAACAGGGCAGTTAGCGGTCTGCGTACTGGCCGTTCTTGGAGTTTTATCTCAGTGGGGATCGGCGGACGCTCGCGAGCGAAGGCTTGGCTCGGAAGCGAGGGTCGAGCAAGCGCATGGAAACTTGCCGCCGGGCGCAAAAACGATCGATGGCGGAGGCAAACCGCTGAAGGGCGCGCCGGAAGGCGGAACCGGTGCCGGTGCTGCCACAAAGACAGGTCCTACGGCGCCGGTAACCTGCAATCAGCAAAACGCATCCTCGCCGGCTTGCTATAGCGCGACCCAGCAAGCACGTCCTATTGCGCGATGAGCCTGCTCAGGGTCAGTTTTTCGTAACCACCACCGGCTCGGCTACCGGAGCCGCTGCGACCACATTGACAGGCGCCAGGGCCTTCTGGTGGATATCGAGTTCGCGCATAAACGCGGCACCGGCCGCCGGATCCCTGAACTCCCAGAGGTTATTCTTCACGCCTTCGAAGATGAGGGAGTAAACGGCGAGCTGAACACCTTCGCGAACGGCGAGCGTGGCGGGGGAGTTCTTCGTAACGCCAATATCGGCTTGCAGCAGTGCGTCGACTGCTGCGAACTGGAAGGCATTGCCGCCGACGTTCACGGAATAGATGATCTTCGTGGTGGTAACTGACGCCAACACGCGCCCAGTCTGCACACTGACGGCCCTAAGCGCCACGGTGACGATATCCTGGCGATATGAGACGTTGCCGCCAATGCCGAGATAGTTCGCACCTATGCCGCCTGTGGTTTCGTTAGTATCGAATCCGATCACGCCGCCATCAAGAAGCACGCCAGCAAACCGCAGCGGCGGCAGGCTTTGGGCCTTGCTCCCCATCAGTGCGGTGCGCGTATTCTGAATGATTTGCCGTTCCTGCAGCAGCGATTGAAGGTCGGCGCGTTCGGCGACATCGAACCACGCCCCACCGCCGGCCTTGACCAGAACATCGGTGAGGATGGAGCTGCCGCCTTGAGTTACGGCACGCGAAAACTCGGCGAAATTGTCATTCGATTTATTCTGGCCGGTCAAATCTGGAAAATTGTAGACCGCCACGTCGAGCTTCTGTTTTGGGGGCGGAAGCGATTCCAGGACCAGGCCAGTCTTGGTCGCAGGCACAAGGGTTGCAGCCGGAGTCACGGGATCCTTGGCCGTACCGGTAAGCGCACAGCCGCCCCCCGCTAAGGCAAGGAGCGACGCCAAAGCCAGCCTGGCACCGAGACAAATCAAGTTAACCCCCATGCACGGAACTGGACCCGCGCGCCAACAGGAACGGCTCAACCGAGGCTATTCCGCAAGTGAACGAAGCAATGGCGAAAGGAAGACCGCGAAATGACCGGACTTATGGATTCGTCGGAATGGTCGTCTGACCATTGCCGCCGATAATGATGATGGGCTGCCCGCCGCCGTTGCCGATCCCGCTTAGAGCGTTGGTAAGCCCCGAAAGATCGGGACTCTGCTGACCGGACTTGGTGCCATTACCCTGAGCCTGGGCGGTGGAGAGCAGGAAGTTACCATTCAACGGGTTGCCGCCGAAGGTGGGGCTCACCGGGCGATAAACCTGCTCCGTTGCAGAAGCGGGAGCCGAAAGGACGATGCTCGCGACCAAGCCGGTTATGGAAATCAATAATCTACTCACGGCAATCTCCCACCAAAAAATTAAATCGATCAAAAACCTGCCTAAAAGTAGCAAAGGCCTGCATGTAAGGCTATTGCCCACCGGCAACACTGCGATGTTATCTCGACGGCCTCACTAATCTCTAAAGCCTGGATTTTTCCCGAATGCAGGGCTCTCCGGCAGTTGGGCGATCATTATCAATCCGGACAGAAAGCCTGGCTGCAGGAAAACTGAATTGACCCATGTTGCATCTCCTCCAGAGAAATTCGAATGGATTATCGCTTGATCAGCAGCGCGCCATTGGGAAGCCGCGCGATCAGCACGTTGACCGGCGCCGATCCGTTCGGCTGGATCACGCCCACCGAGAGGCCCTGCGTGTTGATCAGGCCGACGTTGGACTTCAGATTGTTGCCGGCCTGCAGGACGCCGACGCTGTTAGCGTAACCCTTGATGATGCCGACGTTCGAAACGTTGCCGGCGCCGAGCTGCGCCTGGAGCACCTTGTTGTAGGCGCCGATTTCGAGCGTGCTGGCGAAATTGCCGCCGCTGGCTGGCGCGGCTAGTTCAGGCGCGGCCCGCAGGCTGCCGGTCTTCGGAGCCGTCCAAGTCGGCGCGCCGCCGGTCGGCGCCGGGTTCGGCGCGACGGGGAGGGCGAGATTGCGCCCCTGGTAAGCCGCGGTCGCCTGCTGAACGAAAGCGCCTTCAGCAAGCGCACCGGGGCTGGGCAGGATCAAAATGGCTAGGTAGGTGGCAATAGATTTTAGGGCGAGACGCATGAAACGCTCCCGAATTCCTTTGTGTCCAGTGTCAGCCGGGCTCGGTAGTGACCGCGGGCAGATCCGTCCAAAACAACTGTGGTCAGTATGGCATCCCGATCGGTATCCAGCGCAAACGCTCCGCTCTGGACGTTCTGGCTGGTGCCGGTCGAGCTCTGCTTGAGGATCTCGAAGCGATAGGTCCCGGTCGCAGATTCCCGACCGTTCGCCACCGCCTCAAGCCGAAGCATATCGTTCTGCGGTGTCACCCGGATCTGACAGCCAATTGTCATTGTCGGCCCAGCCCCGGACGAAAGCTGCGCCCGCGTACAGTTGAAAAAAACAGCAACGGCAATTGCAGATCCGGTGACGAAGGTCGTGCGCAGGCCCGACATGCTCGTCATCCCCTGAATGAAAGGGCAACGGGGGATGAAATCCCGTCGCCCTCTCTGGGCTTACTTCTGGACGGTGATCGCCGTGTTGTGCGAACCGAACTGCGCCGTCACCGACGTGTTCGACACGGCCGCGCTCGCAACCTGCGAGGTCAGCGCGGAGTTGCCGTTGCCGACCTGGACAGTTGTCTGCAGGTTGGCGCCGATCATCGGCTGCAGACCAGTATCGCTCTGGCCCACGATTGCCTTGTTGTTGGCGCCGAACTGGGCAATCAACGACCCGTTCACGCCAACGTTAAGCGGGTTGGCAATCGACTGGCTGGTGACGGCGGAATTCTTCGCACCGGCCTGAATCGTGAGCGAAGCGTTCGTGCCCAGACCAGACTTGGAGCCCGTCTGACCGGTCGCAGCGGTGTTCTTGTAGCCGGCCTGCAAGGTGCCCTGAACGTTGCCACCGTTGACCTGGCCAACGATCGCGTCGTTGCCACCGCCGAACTGCGCGATCGCCGAGTTGTTGGAGGAGGGGAACAAGCTACCACCAGACTGAGCCGTCAACGCGCTGTTGCCCTTGCCGACCTGCAGCGTCAGCGCATTGTTGTCGACGCCGCCAAGTGCGAACGGTATATTGAACGGTCCAGGCACAACGATCCCGCTCGCATCCTGCCCGGTCGTGGCCTTGTTGCCCTTACCAAACTGGAGCGTAGCAGCCGAGTTGTCGCCGCCCGACGCCGAGTTGAACCAACCGGTTGAGCCCGTTGTGGTCTGCGAGGTCAGGGCCTGGTTGCCGTAGCCGCCCTGCAGAGTGAACGCGCCGTTGGTGCCGCCGGTATCAGTGGCCGACTGGCCTGTGATGGCATTGTTGTGGGCGCCAAACTGCAGCGTGCCCTGCGTGTTGTTACCTCCGAGTTGACCGACCAGGGCCTGATTGTACCAGCCGAACTGACCGACGAACGAGTCGTTCGACAGGTTGGTGTTCACGCCTTTGCGCTGGCCGTCCTGCGAAACGCTGGCAAAATTCTTGCCGCCGAACTGAACGACTCCGGAGTTGTTGTCCACGCCAGCTTTGGGATTGCCACCCTGGCCGTTGTTTCCTGTCTGTCCGCTGCCAACCGAGTTCTGACCGACGAGAGCAGTGTTGCCGTAGCCGTTCTGCAGGATGCCTGAGGTGTTGTCACCGCCGGTGCCACCCTTCTTGCCGTTGGACCCGTCCGTCGAGCCCGCCGAGTTCTGCGACGTGGCCGCGTTGTTGCCCCAGCCGAACTGCGCGGTGGTCGAATCGTTCTTACCCGAGTTGTGCTGGTTGGTCTGCTGACCCGTGATCGACGCGTTCTTGCCGCCGACCTGCAGCGTGGTCGAATCATTGTTGCCGCCGTTCTGTCCTACAAGCGAGTCGTTCTTGTAGCCGAACTGCGCAGTGCCCGAATTGTTGGTCTTGTTGCCGGTGGCGCCGCCCTGTGAGGTGACGGCGTTGTTGCCGACGCCAACCTGAAGCGTGCCCTGCGTGTTGTTGCCGCCGTCCTGGCCGACGAGCGCGTTGTTGTGCGCGCCGAACTGGCCAATGCCGGACTGGTTGGTCTTCGAGGGTGAGGACGGGTTGTTCTGCGAGGTGATCGCGGTGTTCTTCTTGCCGGCCTGAATCGTGGCCTGCTTGTTGTTGCCGTTGGTCTGGCCGACAACGGCGCTATTCGATGCGCCGATCTGCGCGACAAAAGATTCGTTGCTCGCCGCAGAAGCGAGCGACGTCGTCGCCATCAGAAATGCAATGGTTGTTAAATTTCGCATTTGGAAATCCCTCGTTTCCCATTGGTGGCACAGCGACCATCGCTGCCCTCCTGGGCGGGACTTAACCCTTTCTTAAGTATGCTCCGCAAGTGCTAAGGCAAATTTTACCCTAATGTTCGTCGTTTAAATTCTGTGATGGCCATGTTCAGTCGCTGGGGATGCCATTCAACCTTCAGTTGGAATTAATGAATTTCGATTTGTTGACTTATATGTCGACATAACTGCCGTTGGCGCGAAGGGCGCGGTTTGTTGACATTAATGTCGACAAGCAAGGATGTGCTCATCTCCAATGGATATCCGGGAATCGATCGTCGATGCCGACGAAAGTTGCGGTGTGCCGAATCATCGTCCGGCTACCGACCGGTTCGCTTGCCCATCTGAGAAATCACCGCGCGTGGATTGCTATCGTCGATCTGCTCTTCAGGAGTCGCCAATTCAGGATTTCTGTTTTGGCCTGCCGTGGAGAGGAGGCGAGAAGCACATTGCTTCTCCTAGCACGCATCGCATGTGAACGCCGGCCCTCAGTCTTGGCTTCGGTTCTGTGCTCTCTTCGAGATCGGCGATGACCGATCTCGGCTGTAGTAATGGTCTAGGCCGTCCCGGTGGCCGTGAACCCATTTCACGCGGCCAGACGCTGTGCGCCTGACTGGTTGCAGTGCGGCAGATGCTCCCGTCAAACCCGGAATCTGTGTCTTCAGTGCCTCAGGTGCGAAATTTTAGGGTTGCGCGCGGCCGGGCCGAATACCATTGTGACGTTCGGGAATACACTTCGAGCCGCATACCAGCCTCGATGGATCAATCAATTTATGACCTCAGAGCGGTTGTAGACTTAGTATGTCAACGATCGAAGATCTCGTCGCTGCGGGGGCCATTTCAAGAATCGAAGTGGAATTGGACGGCCGCGAACAAGCGCAGCGCCTGCTGTATGGAACGCCTGATTTTATTGAGTGGCTTCGTAAACTGGTAAACGGCTCTGAAGCCGAAGGCCGCCTCGGGCAAGCGACAGCGGCAGAGCAAATCGACCAACTCTTCCACCTATTTCTAAGCGGCGGACCTCTTATCCATACCCGCCAATTTCGATATATTCGCGCCGAAGAAAATGCTGTATGGGAATTGAAGACGCCGGATATACGCATCTTCGGCTGGTTCATGAAGCGAGATTGCTTCGTTTGCGTTTTTGGTGATTGGGCTGATAGAGTTAAAGACCACGAGCTTTATCGTGGCTATCGAATTGCAATAAGAAGAATCCGTCGGCAATTGGGCGTTGATAATACTTTATGTGTTCAGGGGGTAGATCCAGGTGACGTCCTTTCAGTTTGATATTGGAAGCCGGGCGCGTAATGCCGGTCGATTCATTGGTCGCGTCAGGAACGAATTGCTGAGAGCGCTCTCAGAGCGGAAAAAAGATCGGAGGCTTTCGCAGCAGGAGCTTGCGAAGAAGCTCGAGGTTCATCGCTCGCTCATTAACCGGCAGCTCTCCGGAGAAGCAAATCTGACACTGAGGTCACTGGCGGATCTCGCGTGGGCGATGGATATGGAAATCTCATTCGAGCTCAAGAAGCCGGTGGCCGAGGCGGGGCAGAATCAGCCGGTGACCACGTCGACGATCGGCCACGGCCAGATCAAATATATCGATGGCGGCCGGCGAGGCACGTCACTTTGTCAGAAGCTCGTCGCATCTTCGCTTGTGCCGGGCGAGGCAACGAAATCTCTAAGATGAGACGTTACGGCTATTCCATTTTCTGCGACGACATTCGAAGTGAAGCTGGTGGCAAGCTCAGTTTCATCGGCTGTTACAATGCGGTCATGATGACGGAGCAGAAATTCCCGCTGGTCCTATCCAAGTTCTGCATTCATTTCCACGTATTCTCGCCGGCAACGCAGCCCTACACATCTGTGACGGCTCGATGCTATGTGCCCGGCGAGCCGGAGCCGATTGCCGAAGAGCCGATCGAGGTGCCCGGACTGTTGGACCAGCAGAACCTGCTGGATAGTCTGCCGAAAGATATCTCTGTCCCGCCCTATATCGTCGTGGCGTCGAGCCTGGTGTTCTCGCCGCTGGAGATTCGGGAGCCGGGCCTGATTCATATTCGTGTTGTGATCAATGCAGGGCCGGACGAATTGCATCTGGGCTCGCTGCAGGTGGTATCCGCCTCGACGTAGCGAAGAATGAGGAGCTCGAAGGATCAGCGTCGCTGATTTACGATGGCCTGATTTCCCGTGCCCTGCTGGACGATTGTGGACAAGTTGTTTCCGCCGGTCTGCGCAACCATTGCAAAGTTGTTCGTCCCAACCTGTGTGACGGAAGAAACGTTGGCGTTGGGCGGCAATGTCGTCGGCCCAGCAGCAGCAAATGCGTTAACCTTGACGGGCACAGCAATCTTCGCGGACGAGACCGGCTCTTTCGGCCATTCGAAATTGCCGGCTGGCTGCCGGGCTCCCCCAATCTGTGAAACAAAGGCTTCACCCGCCAAGCTGGGCGTGTTGGCCGCGGTCAGAAGGGTCGCGAGAACGACAATATGTGTGCGCATTCTACTCACCTGAAGAATGCGTATTTTCTACCGTATTCTTCTTAATGACCCGTGACCCCGCAGCCGCCGATCGGTTCGACAAACTTTGCAGGAGCAGGGAAGCCGGGGGCTGGCGCCTGCGTTGGGCCGGCGATATCTTAGGCTTCTTTTGTAGTCATATCCGCTCAGCGTTTTTGCAATTGGCCGAGCAACGGATCAAAGGCTTTTGTGTTATGCGCGAATTCGTAATGCCCAAGGCTTGCATTAAGACTCATATCAAGGCTCACATCCTTCTTGTTGCATTTGCCGCCGTCTTTTGCGATGCGGCGCCGCTTCATGCCCAAGACAGGGCTGGTCCGGTTGAGCCCAACGCCGTTTTCATTCCGCAGGCGCAACCAAGGCAAGCCAAGAGCGCGACGGCGCCTGCGCGCCGGCCTGCGCCAAAAGCAGCCGGGCAAGACCAGGCACAAGCGACCGTAGCGGCACCTGGTGCGCGAGTCGGCGCATTGCCGAATGGTGCTTCCGCAATCAGCGAAATATATGGCGACTGGACCTTGAATTGCAGCACCGACAAGGGAGCGAAGGTTTGCACGCTGAGCCAGGCGCAGGTCAATAAAGAGGGACAGCGAGCCTTTGCGATCGAGCTGCGGATTGCAAAAGAAGGCGCGAGCGAGGGAACGATCTTGATGCCGTTCGGGCTCAAGCTGGATGCCGGGGTTATCCTCAAACTGGATGACAAGGATTTGGGGCACGGGCTGCGCTTCTCGACTTGTGTGGCGCAAGGCTGCCTGCTTCCCATCACCTTTCCGAGTGCTGGCATGAATGCAATACGGAACGCCAAGGCCTTCGCGGTAGGCGCACTCAGTGTGAGCAATGGTCAAGCTGTTACGTTCAATGTATCTCTCAATGGTTTTGCGGTTGCGGTCGATCGCGCCATTCAGCTAGCGAGCTGATAGTTGTCAGAAGCAGAATGGTTGGAAGCAGGCCTGTGGTTCAGGCGAGATTACCGATACCGCCGCACAGGACACCTGCAGCATGATGGTCAGAGACAGGGTTAATCTGTTTTTCATCTGAGATGCGTGAGCTGGGGAAGCGCCTTGCAGCTTCGGCGCGAGAATAGGACGCGCGATGTTCGACTGAATCGACGGCTGTGCTTCGCGAAAGACGTAGATACGCGCGCTTTAACCGAAATATCGAAATCTCAGCGGGCTTTCAGAAACCTGGTCAGATCGCGGCAAGCAACCGCGTTGGCTGGGGCCACTCTCAGGACCGGCCGCAGGATAGAAAGTTCACGATCAGCAAAGCTGAGACAAAAACGCTCGCCAACAGCGTGTCTGAGCGGCTGGGGATTTTTGACCGACATATTCGGAGATTGCTGACGAAACCGCTCGGCGCGATGCTCATCATTACCTTGATTGCGACGGCCATGGACGTCCCCATCTTGAGGCGAGCTGCGTGGCGAATGCCGCCAGTTGTGTAAGTCGAAGCGAGGCATGCTAAGGCGGCTTTTGAGAAGATTGTCACGTCCGGGATGCCGCCATTTTCTCCGGCGTCTGATGCACCGCTGGAGCTAAGGGCCCGTGGAAGTTCGCTGAGCGGAGCCAAAGATGCCTGTCTAGGCAGGATGGCTCGTCTGGCTTCTCCTAACCCCCGTCTCGCCGCCTGTTGCGGCCTGCGTTCCTTCGATCGACTACTCCGACAACTCGATCTGCAGGCTCAGTCTTGGTTCCGGACACGAGCTCCGTAGTTTTCCTGCTTTACAAGGGGCGCCATCGGGGCCAAAACACGTCAGATGCGTGGGAATAACCCGCGACATCCGCCGCCGGGTACCGCTGCAGTCGCCGCTCGAATGCGCTGAAGCCTCCGTCGATCATTCACGACTAAATGCCGTTAATATTTGGCGCACTTTTTCGACAGTGGTGGACTGGGCTCTGAATCAGACGTGCAGGAGCTAGTTTCGTGCAGCCCGAAGCAATTGTCGTTCTGCTGAGCGTGAGCCTCGGTCTCCTACTTCATTTCTTCGTTGAGCGAATGCTTATTGAGACCTTTCGTGGTCTATTGGGGCGCCGGTCAGCTTCGCTTCGCCTTCCACATGAAGGGTCGCACCCTACTGCGCTGTCATGATGTTCGATTTCGCTGCGCCGTCGCTTGTGCATGTCAGTCGGCTTGTGGGCACAGTGAGCCATTCGCGAGAACCACACGTCCAAAAGGTGCGCCGCATCGGGACGAGAAATGGGTGCTCTGTGATGCTAACGAACATCCAGATTCTGCGAGCTGTTGCAGCTTACCTCGTGGTGTTTGTCCATTTAAGGCCGCTACTGCCAGAGACTTCTGTCACCACTGCACTGCACGATAAAGGCTACAGCGGCGTAGATCTATTTTTTGTAATCAGTGGCTTCATCATGGTGTATACGACGTCGCGAAGGAAAGTATCTGCGAGCGAGTTTGTACTCAACAGGGTGAAGCGGATTGTTCCTCTGTATTATTTGACAACATTTTTCGTCTTCGTGATCGCGATCTCCGTTCCTTTCTTTCTTCG
The DNA here is from genome assembly GCF_013114835.1 of Bradyrhizobium archetypum. Classification (GTDB taxonomy): domain Bacteria; phylum Pseudomonadota; class Alphaproteobacteria; order Rhizobiales; family Xanthobacteraceae; genus Bradyrhizobium; species Bradyrhizobium archetypum. The sequence goes on from NZ_JAAVLW010000004.1 coordinate 601,199, forward strand.
TAGCTCTTCTCCCGATTTTGGTGCGCTGCTAAAATCCTTAGCATTCGTACCGTTTGAGAAGTCACCCGGCCGCATCTATCCAATCTACTACCTGGGGTGGACGCTCAACTATGAGATGTTTTTCTATCTGATTTTCGCACTAAGCTTATCGATATGGTATGAGATGAGAGTCGCGCTGTGTGCGACGATAATACTGGGTCTCGTTCTTTTCGGGCTTTACATCCCCAGCCCAGGCAATGTCATCCTGCACTTCTACAGCCAACCGATCATGCTTGATTTTTCTTTAGGTATGATCCTCGCGTTGTTTCGCGATCGGATCTCAGCCACCATGCATCGAATGTCGGGGTTACCGTGGCTAACTCTGTCGCTTGGCTTGGGCTTATTGGTTGCCTTTTCATTTCTGCCAATTACCTCGTCCGTATACGATCCACCAACCAACACATTGCTGACGTTTGGGGTTCCGGCGGCGCTGATCGTCATGGCGGCAGTCGGATTTGACGATGTGAAAACGCGCGGACAACCTTGGCAGTTCTTGCAGGAGGTCGGCAATGCAAGCTATTCGATCTACCTGACGCATTTCTTTGTCGTCGGCGTGCTGATCGCCTTCGCAAACTACGCCCATCTTTCGCCGACTCTGCGAACATCGCTCGCGGTGATAGCGATTCCACTAACAGCAATTTTCGGTATTGGTGTGTATCGCGTTTTCGAGCGTCCCGTCATGTCATTGCTGGAGCGCCGGAAGCCTGCGGACAATGCCCCGGGCTCAACATGTCAGCTGAAAAGATCGTGCAATGACCCACCTGGTGATCTGAGCAGGTCCTAGCTACGCAAACAGGGACACGATGTCGGCTCTTGGCGCATCGCATCATTTCGCTGCGCTGCGCAATGGGGCCGCCACTGTCGTGCAATTTTTATCGGTCTGCGGCAGATGGGTTTTTTGGACTTGTTGCGCAGCGAGGCTTCCGCAGGCGCATTCTCACATCCGATCAGGTCTTTCGTCCGCTCTATCCCGTTTCACCGCCACGATTTTAAGTGTTTTCTTTTCTGTAAGCCGACAATACTTTACCTAAGTTCGAACCAATCGCCTTCGAAGAGGGCGGAAATGGGGGCTACTGGGCTTGGCTTTCTTGAAGAGGCGTGCCGACGGACGGCTTGGGGTGTTCTTGCATTACCTATCGCGCGGCTTGCGAGAACGCGCGAAGCATCGGAGGTAGGCAACAAAGGACAAGACAAGCACATCGGAAGGAGTTCGAATGGGGGAAGCATATGGGGTAATGTTCGATGGGTGGCTTCACAATGGGCGCGCAGCCAAGCGCCAAACCAACGCCGGCGGCGTTGCCGAGACTCCACTAAATCGCGGACCTGTTAGGTGCCGCCCTGTGCACTGTTGATCTGCGATGGATCCAACTAAAATACGGATGAGATACTTAGTCTGTATTTTTGTCGCTGCGGTGATTGCCGCGGCCGTCCTCCGCCATACACTTCATGTTCATGCCGGCTTCACGCGACTAGAGATTTTTATATTGGCGTTACTTGCCCTGGTTACCATATTGATGGCGGTAGGTCTGGTTCGGCGAATGCGCCGCAACTCATTGCGCGACTGATCTACGTTCTGCCCCGGCATGAACCGGGAAACCCATTCGACGTCAATCACGCGACATGGCGGATGCCGTACAAACTCGGTCTTGTTGTGAACTCTGGCCTTCTGGCATCCGACAAGGTGGTCTGATCATGAAATGCGATAGCGCCGGACGTGGGCCTTCTCGCTGCTTATCGTACAGCCGCCACCGCGTGTTTGGATTCGGATAATCTCCGTTCGAGTGCCGCGACGGTTAGTATCAAGTTGTCGCGACGCGCCGTCATTGTCCTCACCGCAATCGGATACGCGAAACGGGTTGAACCTGTTGCGCGCGCGGTTTCTCTGTATCGTTCGATATCGTGACTGAGCAGCTGAACAAGGTGACTCAGATCGCTGATCAATGTTTCGAGCCGCGACGCATCGATTTGCGCATTCCCGGAATAAGGCGGATGTTTCATTGTGTCTCCAAAAAGCTCCAGTTTTGGCACAGGTACAAATATCGCCGAGGCGTCGGTGAGCCCCTCGCAAGAAGCTTGCCAAAGTTAATCGTGCTTTCGACGGGGATCCGCGGGGCGATGCACTGCATTGGCGGCGCATCAAATTTGTCTGCCGAACTTAGGTCGGTGAGAGGGAGGGGTGCCAAGCTTGGATCAGAATTCTCGAGGATACCTCGATGCCTGCCGAGGTGAATTTCACACAGATACCGCTGTTGTCGTTCCCAGATCCGTTCCTCGAGGATGGCAAACCTGAGATGCCGAGACGCGCTACCTGCCGGCTTTGGCAACAGCGCTTGCGATTTCGGTATCAGATGAGTCCAGTGAAGCGAACCCTTGCAAACGCCATTTCGGGCTTTCGCTCAATCAGGGGTCAAATGCGACGCCGGAAAAATCGCCCTCACGCCATATCAAACGGCACTTGCGCAGTGACCTAAGATTGTCGAACGTTAACGCGAATTCCAGCGGAATTATTCGAAGATCGTGCAGCCGAATTCCGGCGCCGCTTTTGGTTATATCGTAAACAGTGCAGGAAAAGACGCCAGGTCTACCGGCGAAAGACAGCAGTGCGCCTTTGCTTATTCTGGTTCTATTGATGGATCGTCTATCCCTCATGGTCATCAAGTGGATACTCGAGAAACCGCTTGTATATCCAATGGCGTCCATCGTGGCGCCGCCACACCCTGCCAAAGACAAGCCGTCCAGTGATTGACCGTCGCGGAAAGAAGACGGTCCAAAGATGCCAGGCCTCTCTCCATGCCGTCGGAGGCCTCAGGTCCAAAGATGTGTTTCTTTTTCTCTTGGCAATCATTTGTGGCACTTTTCAAAAAGCAAGCGGTTGGAATATGGACGGTGGCCCCTCTCAATGGGCAGATCCGACCAGGAAAATTGAGACAGAATAGCCTAGCGTTTCCGGATGCCGGCGCAACGAGCGGCATTCGTTAAGCTTGATGTCTGCAACCAAGGTTAAATCTGGAACCGCAGTCAGCCGAGGCTGTAGCGAGCGTAGGTCCTGAGAGCTTGCATCGGTGTGCCGGAGACCAGCGCTTGTCCTGGAGCCGGCGCGTTGGCTCGGTAGGATTTGCTGCCGACTACTTGTATTTCCATAGCATGCAAACGACACGCGCTTCGGCAGTTGCGTTGCAAAGCTCTTCTGAACTGAATTTGCTGCGAGGTGGCTTTGAGTTGGACTTTCAAATACAATCCATTGCGAAGAGACGAACCCAATCGATATTTATCTCCCACAATCGGGGTTTTCGGGCTAATCCAGCTCGCGTACCCAAAGCGAAACGAGGACTGTCCATGAAATTCCGGCTCACCATTCTCTGTCTGATCGCCTTCGGCAATCCGGCACTGGCGCAGTCTGGCATCTCCAACCAGCGGAACATGTACGGCAATATTGTGCGCGATAGCGGGACATATTCGCCGACGGGAATAAACCAGGGGCCGGTCAACAATGGACCGATCAGGCACGCGCCTGCCCAGCCGTCATTGACGAACGCGACCTCTGCCAAAGGTTCGAAGAGGTAGCGTGGCTTCTAGCTTCTTGAGCCGATGTTCAGCCGCCACTCAGCTCATCACCACCAAACCATCGGTCTTTCGGGGGCTCCGCAAACAATCGCACGGCGGCGCTCGATCCCGTGCGGAGTTTGGGTCGCTACCGTTTTGATGCAGCCCGGGTAGATGGCGAGATTGTAGTGAAACGGCGGGCCATCGAAGTAACCATGGATTGGGCAAAGATAGGCGAGATCCGGACCACAGCGGGTGAGGGGATACAGGCGCTCGCGAGCTGATGCCGGAGTCGATACGCCGGCAAATACAGCAACGACCAGGGCAACAGCGATCTTGAAAACGTCCGGCATATTCTGATCCTTGGATAGGGTCTTTAGGCGGCGATGTTAGGAACGGGACAATAGCCCGCAATTTGCGATTTCGCCAAGCTACGCACGTCCAAACCATTCGGAAAAATGCTGCGCGCTGCTGCACGATTGTCTCGGCTCCCGGTCCCTTTGTGAATCATCTCCTGCCTTTGAGACACGTTGGTCAATAAAAATCCTTATATTTCAACTATTTACAAGGGTTTATGGTGACTCTGGTGGACATTTGCTGGGCCATTCCACAAGACCGATCCGGACGAGATGGAGTCGCCATGCGCAGGAGATCGAATACGCGCTGATGCTCTCGGGGATAATGATCCAGCGCAGTTGCGCTTGATCGCCTACGAATTTGCTGGGCCGGGCTGACCATTGATACGTCCTGAGCCGATCGAACGACATCGCTTTAGAATGTCAGAAGCCCTAGGCTAGCGGCGTGACGCCCAGCGGATCCAAATGAATCAGAGAATGTGGCGCACGCCATTAGCTGTAAGAAATGCCCGAACGACCAATCCCAGGAAATAGCCGGCCTGAGTGATCGTTTGCGCGGCCATGATCGTCAATGCAGTATCGAGAAAACCGAAACCGCTGCTGATCGAAAAGAAGATCGATAGCAGCAGAAGAAGCGCGAGAATCGCCAGCAGGAATCTCAGGCGAAGCCACAAGCCTGAAGCAAATCCTATCAGGGCTAATATCGTTGCGGCATATACCATGCCATGTTCCATATGTTCAGCGAATGTAGTTGACGCGAACACGCAACCCTTGGGACGGCGGTTTATGCCGACTGAGAAAGGGTTTTGATCTTGCTACTTGTTGCGATTCTCATCGCCAAACAACGCCTCCCGCAACTCACATCGAGTAGGCCCACGCGGCTGTGACGAATCGCCCGTGAAGTAAACCACGAAAGACTGCAAATATCAGCTCGATCAGGTGATGCCGGTAAACTTAAGGGGATCGGCTCAACAATTTTCCGCGTCCGGCTCACACACTCGCCGCTATGGCTCGAATGCCTAGCCGGCGGCCGCGACGCTGAACGCTAGTCCCCAAAGATGGCGTAACGGGTTCAATTTAAAGAGAAACTGTGAAAAGTCGGTGGCAGGGGCAGTGTGGCTTGATTGCAACTTGCCGCCTAAAACGCGGCTTTACGAGCACTCAGGCCTTTGTGGGAGGGGAGTCGCCTTGTACTGTCGGGATGCGTGGCGTTTTACAGGCCAGTTCGCGGCCAAATATCGTCAACAAGTCGCAGAATTTTGACTACGAAGAAGGCATCCGTGCAGTTTCAGTTTACCACGCTATTGGGGATGGGCGACTTGGTCACGAACTTGGGATTGTCAGTTCTCGGCCGTCGGGCGGCGACCGTAAAGCGTATTGGAATGCCCGCCCTTGCTCTGGTTGCCGCGGCATTGTTGCCAGCCTGTTCGGAGCTGCCAGGTACCGGTCCAAAGAGTGATGCCGTGCACGGAAATGCGACCGCCGGTTTGCGTTCCAATGCGGCTCTCCCTTATGCGCTAGTCGATATCAGTGCTGACACGATTGGTTTTCTGTCGCAGCCCAATCTGATTACGTTCCAGGGCGTATTTCCTGACAAACGCCCCAAGCCGCAGCAGGTTGTCGGCGTCGGCGATGTCTTGAATATCTCAATCTTTGAGGCAGCGCCGGGAGGATTGTTCACACCCCCAACTGCCGCAGGCGCGCGGCCCGGCAACTTCGTTGATCTGCCCGCGCAGGCTGTCGATCAGAAGGGCGCTATCTACGTTCCTTACGCAGGCGAGATTCCGGCTGCGGCTCGCACCTTGCCGGAAATCCAACAAGCGATTGTCGCTCGTCTGCGCAACCGTGCCATTGAGCCACAGGTCGTCGTCAGCTTAAACCAGCAGCATTCGAGCGTTGTAAGTGTTCTTGGTGACGTGAACACGCCGGGCGTTCTTGCGCTTAACAGCGTGGGCGAGCGTCTGTTGGCGCTGATCGCCCGTGCAGGCGGCCCTAAATTCGAAGCTATCGAGAGCTATGTGACGCTTCAGCGCGACGGCCGGCGCGTCAAGGTGCTGCTAAGCCGCGTGGTGCATGACCCGCGCGAAAACATCTTCATCCGACCAAACGACGTAATCTTCATCACCCGTGAATCGCCCACGTTTACCGCTTTGGGTGCACTCAATCAGAACGTTTTCGGCTTCAATTCGGAAATTCCATTTGACGTGGAATCCCTGACGCTTGCGCAGGCGATCGGCAAGGCAGGCGGTCTCAATGATCAGCAGTCTGACCCGGCCGAGGTCTACGTCTATAGGTACGAGGACCGCCCGTTTCTTGAGAAGCTGGGCGTCGACACCAAGAGATTTTCCTACGACCGGATACCGACGATTTATCACCTCAATCTGCGCGATCCCGGGGGTATGCTGCTCGCCGCTGGCTTCCAGATGCGAACCAAAGACGTCATGTACGTAGCGAATGCTAGAGTCGTGGATTACTACAAGCTGCTGACACTCATCAGCAATACAGCCAACACGACTTCCGCCACGGCAAACGCGGTCACGAACGTGAACACGGCAGTCAAGACGAGGTGGTAGGTCCAAGCTTAGCGCTCGCTGTCGTAACTCTGATCGCGGACCTCATTTGAAGTTTCTGTCAGAGACTCTCAGATCAATCCAGCTTTGGCTGACAATTTCGGCGCTAACTTTGGCGCCGCTGTTTTTTGGATCCGTTGATCCGCTCTGGGTGGTGATTTGGAGCCTTGTGCTTTCGATCAGCACTCTTTGCGGTCTGGTGATTCCGGTCGGAATTGGCCAAAAGCGCATAATACTGATCTTTCTTGCCATTTGTGGCGCCTACGCGCTTGTCGCGATCATCCAAGTTGTCCCCAATCTGATTGGACCGTTGGCCGATCCGATATGGCAACGGGCTAGCGACCTTCTGAGACTCGAGCTTGCGGCTAGGATTTCGAGTCGCGCTGAAATATCGCCGGCCGTGATCGGACACTTTTTGCTGCTGGTAACTTCTTTCTTGAGTGGCATGTTCGTCGGAACATCGCGACGCAACAGTGATATTGTCATCGAGTTCGCAAGATATTCCATTTTGTTATACGCCATCTACGGTTTGGCTGCGCTTACGTTGACGCCAAATATGGTGTTGTGGGCACCCAAACGTGCGTATTTTGGATTTCTGACCACTACCTTCATCAACCACAACACCGCAGCCACCTTTATGGGAGCCGGCACAATCCTGTGGCTCTGCTCCGCATATCTTTCGTTTCAATCGCTGAATACTTCATCGATCCGCCTGCTCCTCCTCGTTCCGTCGAACGAGAAGTTGGCTTTCAAGCTCATGTTTCGCTCGGCGGCCGGACTTGCCTGTTTCTTTGCCGTGTTGCTGACAGGATCGCGCGGTGGGCTGATCAGTACTTGTGTAGGTTTGCTTGTGGCGATCGGCCTGATGGTCTCCGGCAAGATCAAGGTTGGGCTCTGGCATGTTTTCGGATCGGCCATCGCTGCATTCGCGTTGTTGTCGTTTTGGTTGAGCGGTGTGGGCAGAATAGGAAGTCAAGGACTCTTCGACGGCGGCCGATGGTTCGTATACGAAAGCTGTCTCAAACTAATTCGGGAGCGACCGCTACTAGGCACCGGCGCGGGCACATTTGCAGATCTGTTTCCTTCGTTGCGAACGAACGATCTGAGCAGCTGGGGAGTATGGGACTATGCTCACTCGACTTTGCTCGAAATCGCTGTCGAGATGGGTATTCCGATCGCCGCCGCAGTCGTGATGGCGGCTGCTGCATCGCTGTTCATACTCGGCAGGAGCGCGCTGAGACCAAGGGACTCGAATCGGAGCTCACTGTCAGCGATTACCGGAATTGCGGTCCTCAGCTACCTGCATGCGACAATCGATTTTTCTCTGCAAGTGCCTGGCTACCTTATCGTGTTCGGAGTTATTCTGGGTTGCGGGCTGGCTAGAGCGACCTCGGATCGAAAAATTTCCGGCAAAATACAGTCGCGAGCGCCAGCACAAATTGCAGATATACCGTTGCCGCGGAGCGATGCAATCGGCCGCAGTAGCGACCTCAAAAGCTAGCTCGCTGTGGTTTGTTAACGATCCGCCAAACGAACATGTCGGCTGGATCGCGAAATCCGCGTGGGCGTTCGAATCTCGTACCAGAATCTGGCATCCGCGGCTGACTGAATCTTCAACCATTGATAGTCAGTATTCTGCCAGTCGTGGATGGAATCGGTCAGATTATCCAGTACCAGGTCGCCTCTTGTTGTTGCGACTACCAGGACTAGATGGCCAATTCCCGACGATGTCTTGACCACCGATAGTCTCAGCGCTCTCGACGGCAAGCCGCTCTCCAGCAAGGTATGTCGCTTGGTGCTCGCATAGTCGTTGCAGTCGCCACTGGTCGGTGCAATCCTCCAGCCGTCTTGAAGTTCCGGACCATAGCCCTTGAGCCTGGGAGCGATCGCCATGTTGACGCTGCTGTTCACGCGACGAAGGAGCTCGAGAGTCTCCGCGTTCAGATCGATCCGTTCGAGTTCCGTCGGATTCGATTTGCAGTCAGATGGATAGTTCAGGCAAAAGCGAACATGTTGGAACGGCGCCAATGTGGGAGACGCTTCGACAATCGCCGTTTGATTAACGTCCTGATAAGCACGATCGCGAGCATCTGCATTGCGCGGCAAGAGACATACCGCGATCGCCGAAAGTAGCGACACGATTCGAAGAGGTCGCATCATGTGACAACCGCCTGACCAGCAAAATGCGATCGCCGGAAGGCGCGCAATCAACCGGCTGATTGTCCTCGCACCAAGTTAAATCTTCGCTAACAAGCGAACGTCGCGGAACGGCTGCGCTCTGGGCTTTGGGTCTGCCGCTGCAATGGGGCATCGTTGAGGATTTGTCGGAGTGGCAGTTCTATCGATCTGCATGCGAGACACCGTCATGTCCGACGGCTCGGGTACCCGCGCCGGCGAGATCGAACACGTGGAGAAATCGCAAGGCGAAATCCCGAGGCGTGATCGTTGTCAGCTAAGCCCAATCGCGGGACAATGCTCCGGGACATTGTCTTCATCGACAATCAGCGCCTCACCGAAACCAGGCTGGATCAGCTCACTTTCGGCAACGGCGCTTCTGCTCTGATATGGGCCGTGCGGATTGCGCCTTCGTATGGCTTTCATGAAATGGTCTGGACGCAGAAATAGTGACTGTCGGGAGCGCGATTCGGCAATTTCATTTGCCGGCATCAACCTGGATGATCAGGGCTCGGCTCTGAATCGACCCAGTTCGTGCCAAGTGTCCGGAGCCAAGGCAGGCATTGCTCGAGCACGAAAGCTGGTTAAATGAAGGTTCGCCGAATTGTGTCGATGAAATTTGCCACGGCTCGCAATAGTTCAACCACTCCCCAGCCCAAGAAACCAAGCCAACCAATCATTGCCGCAGCGATGAGTGCAACGAGCAATCCAATAACAATTCTTCTGGTCTTCCGGCGCGAATGCGAACGCGGCTTGACGTCAGGATCCGGCAGGTGAACGGGGCTGAGATTGTTCATTCGCGTCTTCACCATCTTTTCGAGTGATGAGTAAACGAAAACGAATGAAACGATCAATCGCTAGAACAAATTAACGTAAAGGGTCATGGTATATTTTATGTCCTAACAAGCCCTGTTCACTACTATTACAATTCTCGTGAGAGAAAAAGAGGCGCCTCGAATCGTTAAGCCTTCCAGGATACATATGGATATGGGATTGGGTGGCCCGCGCTGACTGCCGCGAAATCATCAGCTTATTACTTGAATTGCACATGGACGGCGGAAATTTCGTTCCCGAAGCAATAGAAATCGCCCGGGAAGCAAATTGGCAATTCTCATATCATCTTCAGACAGCGCAGTCCGAAAGCATGAGTGAAGGCAGAGTGACAACGATGATTTTGATGTCGAGAGCCATTGACCAGTTGTGCGCATAAAACGCGTCATAGGAGACGCGTTGCTCATATGTCGTGCTGCTCTGGCGGCTTACTTGCCAAAGCCCGGTAATCCCCGGCCTGCATGCAAGATAGCTGTCTATCGAATTTCCGTAGCGCTCGAGTTCTTCCTCAGTGACCGGACGCGGACCCACAATACTCATATCTCCGCGCAGCACATTGAATAGCTGGGGAAGTTCGTCAAGGCTGGATTTCCGCAAGATATCACCAATCATGGTGATCCTCGGATCGTGGCGTAACTTGCGGTTTGCCGTCCATTCGGCGGCGGCGATCGGATCGGACTCAAGAAGGCGACGCAAACGCTCTGGCGCGTCGACAACCATGGTACGGAATTTCAGGCAGTCGAACTGCTTTCCATTAAATCCGACCCGGCGGTGGCGAAATACTGCAGGGCCAGGGGAGGTAGCGCGAGTCAGAACAAAACAAATGATTAGCAATGGCGCCAACAATACGATTCCGGAAAGCGCCAATACGATATCGACAATCCTCTTTGGAGTTGTTCCGACAGCAACTGCGAACACCTCCGAGGCAAGTCGCAGAACTCTAGGCGAACCTGCTTCTGCCAAACTATTCATAGGGGTACTCCACAAAAACTGCTCGAAAAACGGGTCTTCAATATTTTAATTTATGGCTTTTCGTTTACTGATTTTTAGCAAATTAATGGGCATCGCACAATTTGAGAAGTTCATTTTGTGCCCAAAATTTTCGGTAAGGTGAACCGGTTAAGTTATTAGATTAATGAGTAATTTGGAAAAGGTGTGATAGAAATTAAGCGCCCAGAGGCTAAAAAGTAGCTGCCAGCCAGCGATCGCCCCGCAGGTCTCGCGCAACCGCAGAGAGCCGCAATCGCAGGCGAGCGGCTTCCCGAACAATACTGGTAAGCAGGGCGGGCACTAACCTGAAGTCGTGGGGCCGGCGCTCCTCATCCTTCCCGGTAAAGATAAAGAAGCCTTTGCCAGTGGCTATGATGTCGCCGTGCTGGAGAGTGGGATCATTTGTTGCGCGTTCTGAGGCCTCGGCGTCCTTCTGATCAGCTTGCATAGGTGCAGGCCTCCGCGCGCGTGCGTTGGCAACAAATTCCTCGGATCGTTGACGTGCTTGCTCCAGGCTGTGGCCACTGTTCGCGCGTCAGGGCAACTCGTCATATTCTTGACCAAAACAGCGCGCGGGCAGGGCTGCGAGCGAGGCCGCTATCAGAAATGCCGCGATCCGAGATACCATGGAATCCCTTCGGCAGGATTCCGCCGGCCTGGAGCATTCCAACAGTCGTAGGAAGAAATGAGCCGCGCAATGCGGTCTTATGAGCGAAGTTTGCCTAACTCTTCGGAAAAGAGCTTCTTACTGGAAGGGTTCAGCTGTTCGATCCGCGACTCGAGTAGGGCACGGATGTCCACAGGGGCATTGAAGTACACACGAGCCGGGATCTCGACAAATCGATGTCGTACGAGATTCTGGAACTCATCCAGGATCATTCGCCGAATGTGCTCGGGTGCTGCAAGCGCCAGAGGCGTCGCAACGATGATCCGACGAAGCCCCACCCATGCTTCATTTGGCGAGGTCTCGTAGGATGCTGCAAGCAGGTCGAACGCGTGTACGCTCACCCCGCGTTCAACTTCCAGTCCAAATGCCACGAGCCAGGCAAACGAATCGCGCGGCGTACAGCTGAGGATTCGGCGGCTGCGCGCCTCGAGAGACTGGACGTGCCGGTCGAATTCAGAGGCGGTCCCGGACCGAAGAGTGGCATCTGCGAGGGGCAATTCCATGAGCAAGAGCGCCCTCTGCGAGTGAGTGTCGCATGGACTCACCGACTGCGCTGCAGCACTCTCCAAAGTTCTGACAGAAGCAGCCTGGCTGAAATTTTCGAATCGCAGGAGTTGAGCCTCCACGTCCCAAAAGTCGGCCGCAACAGTGCTCTGTTCGAGGTTCGAAATTCCCCAGGCGAGTCCCAGGCAACCGAAGATGAGCGTCAATGCTCGCACGGAAAGTGGTCGGAGAGATCGTCCTTGTTTTTCCACGAGGGGCGAAGCCTATACAAGCTCAGCGGGAGTTTTCTTATAGTAGTTCCCATAGTAACTGTGGAGCCGATCTGAATACCCTTCGAAGCGACGCATAACGGCCGCGTCTGCTTTGTTGAGAACTGTGCCAAGCAGTCGTTCTGACAGAACAGGGGAGGTCGCGACCGCCTTGCGAATCTCGTCGGTCGATGTGCTACCCCATTCGACAACCAGAACGAACGCGTCGAACAACATTGCCGCTGCTTTAACATCGACCAACGGTAGGATAGGAGGCAGGTCGACGAGGATGTAATCATAGCTATTCCGGGCCGTCTTCAACATTTGCTTTACAGCCGGAGAGGTCAGGATATCCGAGCTGTTGGAAGGCCTAATACGTGTCGAGGACGGCAGGAAATCGAATTTGTGTTTCGTGTCGGTGATGACAAGCTCGTCAAATGTCGCCTTATTTGCAACCATGTCGAGCAGCCCCGGCGTATCCGCGTAGCCGAGACTGTTTGTCATTGTCGGGTTGCGCAAATCGGCATCAATCAGCAGGGTGCGACCGCCGCTCCTTGCTACAAACGCGGCAAAACCCGCAGCAACGGTGGTTTTTCCCTCGCCGGGCAGCGAGGAAACAATTCCGATGACCTTGCCCCCGGCCGGATGCAGATCGATCGCCACCTTGATGTATCGCAGGGCTTCTGCGGTTTCGGAGAACGGCTCAATTTCACTGATCTGTTGAAATGCACCCACGTCTTTCTTCTTCCAACCCTTGCCGACGCTGGACGCTTTTGCGGTAAGGGTCGGTAGAACAGCCAGGCAGCTGCTTCCTACAAGCTCCTCAAGCTGCGCACGTGTATGAATCTGGCGGTTCATTTGTTCACGGGCGAACGCCAGCATGACGCCAAGGCCCAATCCGCAGACTGCAGCGAGCGCCAGAGTGAGGCCGGTTTTCGGTGAGCTCGGCAGAGAGGGCGGAGACGCGGCACTTACGACGCGTGCCTCGGTCGAAGGAAACGATTGTTGCTGTACCGATTGAGTGAACCTGGAGAGGAAAGTTTCATAAATCCCGCGATAGGTGTTCGCAGCAGTTTCGAGTTCGCGCAAACGAACCTGCGATTGTCGAGTCGCACCGGATTGCTGAAAAACCTCCAGCATACGTCTATCGATAGACTCTTCCTGGGTCTTGGCGATCTGCAGTTCGCTTTTGTAGCTCTCCGCAATGCGGGAGATCTCGTCCCAGATCGCTCGTCGGGAAGCGGCCATCTGAGTCCGCAAATTTCTTGCCGCCTGATGGTCGGGCCCATAGCGGCTGCTCCACTCCGATTCCTTGTTTTGATCGTCTAGAAATTGCTGCCGGAGCTTGGTGATCACCGGATTGCTAAGCGCATCCGTCACGACCGGATCGGGGATTGCTGAATCCTCCTTGTATGGTCGCTGTTCAATTACGCGTGTTATGCGGTCAAGTTTCGCACGAGCTTGGCTGGTGTCCGCGCGCGCTTTTGCGAGGGCGACGCCAAGCTGATCAAGCTCGACCTCGCTCGCCAACTTGCCTTCGACCCCGATGATGATGCTGTTCTTCGACTTGAAGTCTTGAACTTCCTTGTACGCGTCGCTCGCCTGTTGCCGCAATTCCCCTATTCGCTGCTCCAGCCAGATACTGGCGCGACGGGTAGCCTCGAACTTCGCTTGCAATTGATCCTCGATATAGGCGTCGGCAAATGCATTTGCTATTTGCGCAGCCTTATCGCGGCTAAGCGAGGTGTATGCGATCTGTTCGATGTAGCTGCGTCCCAATCGAGTGACACGCAGATTGGCCTTTAGCGTCGCGAGAACCCCGCGCATTATCTCTTCATCGGAGCGCTCGACCGTCGGCCCCGAACTCAGTTTCACAAGCGCAAGAATTCGCTGCTTCAGGCCTTGGCCGGCTCCAACAAATTCAGGATCTTCATTCAAACGCAATCGACGGATAACGTTCAGGGCTACCTTTTCTGATTTGGTGGTCTCAATCTCGCTCTCCACCGCGGGATCTTCAACCGAACGGTTCTCCGTGGCCAGCTCGGACTGCGACCAGGTAATCCGCTTGGTGTCGATGATCATGTCGGCCTGGGCGGTATATCTGGCTGGCGTGACGGCAAGGTACGCTAAGCCGACGATCAGCACCAAGCCCGTAACAAGAGCAATGAAACGCCATTGCCGAATCACAAAATCGCGTGCCTGCAGCAATGATAGTGTTCCGGCGTGGGCATCGCTTTCCACTGCCGGGGTGTATCGCGGAAATTGTCCGGCTACGTTCATTCGCAACTCCTGAAAACGACGCCGGCGTCAGCAAACTTGATGCACATCGTCCCGGACATTCAACGAGTCGCGCTTACTGGACTTGCTGCAGTCGACGAGCTTGTACCCGGCCTGCTCGCAGCAGCCACTCCCCCGGAATTGATCTGGAAAATCGCCGTTCTGCCGCCACCGCCAGGATTCTTAGGAGATCCCGGCGATCGATTCGGGTTGACGATGACGACGCTACCGACAGAACTTGTTGCGGAAGACAAGGCCGCGCTCGTCGCTGCAGTTGACAGATCTTCTGCAACCGAAGCGAAGGCGCTCTGGAACGCGCCATCGTCGAAGCCGGCGACAGCTTGCTGGATGATCAGGGCCGCATGCTGGTCGACCGTTGAACAGGCCGTGGCGGCTCGGGCTAGACCCGCGGCAATTGCAAGTCGAAGTGCCGGTGAAACTTCTGCCGCAAGGCGAACGAGATCGGGGGCGACAGACGCGTCAGTCGACGCGAGGTCGGCTACAACACCTTCGATCGTGCGCGTGTCGGAATTCGGAGAAAGGATCGCCTTCGGATCTGATTTGAACCGGCTGATAGCTTGTTCGGTCAGCGGACTGGGGACACAAGGACTGGCTATTCCCTGACTGATCGAAAATGCCAGCGCTAGCTGTGCGAGTAGTATTTTTACGATTAAACCTGCACGCATTACCCGCTCCAACTACTTGATTTCGATTAAAAAATGCAGCTCTAACTCTACAACGACTGGCCGGGCTGTATCAACGGTGCTTATTGGCTATGGTTGATTGGCCGCCTTAAACCGACTTCCTTAGGCTTAATATCTGAATATACATGGTTTTTCCGGATGTGGCCTATTCCAACGCGCTTCGATATTGGATTTGCGGAGGGTTGCAGGATACAGTTAGCTCGACTGGAGCGCTAGGTTGAAGGCGGATCGAGCGGTATTAATGGTTGTTTTAGTCGGCCCGGCGAAAATCGAGTGTCCTATTTACCGCAAATCGGCGAAGTCCTTGGCGAGGGTGAGTTGACGGCGCTGGCGCTTCCAGGCGTTGACCGGCTACAGGTATTGGGGCGACGACCTTCGCTGCCGGCCGGCCTAAAGATCTACGCCATAGGCGATATTCACGGGCGCCTTGATCTCCTGGATGAACTGCTTGCCAGGATTGAAATGGATATCGGACTGCGCCCCGCCGTGCAGCCGGTTTACGTTTTCCTGGGTGATTATATCGATCGGGGGCCCTCGTCGCGCGAGACAATCGACCGACTGATCGAACACGGTGAAAAGAACAAATGCGTATTCCTGAAGGGCAACCATGAATTGATTGCCATCAAGTGCCTTAGCGATCGCAGCTGGTTCGATCAGTGGATGCGACTAGGCGGGATGGAAACCCTCAACTCCTACAAGATCCCGGCGCAAGGCGTGAGGAATGGGAAAAGAATTGTGGAACTGCAGAGTGCCTTTCACCAGGCACTACCTCAAGCGCATTTTCGGTTTCTTCGAGATTTACAAGCCTCATTTACGCTGGGCGACTTTTTCTTCGCGCACGCGGGTGTGAACCCGAATGCCGACCTTGCCAGTCAAAAGGAGAGCGATCTGCTCTGGATCAGGGAAGAGTTCCTTTCCTCAAATGTTGATTTCGGCAAGATTGTCGTTCACGGACATACCCCTGTTTGCGAAGTCGACGTCAGCTCGAACAGGATCAATATTGATACAGGCGCCTATGCAACGGGGCGCCTTACATGTCTTGTGATCGAGGGAGCATCGCTAGCGGTGATCAGCACATAGCAACGTCGGCGGCCAATGGCTGCGAGATGCCTTTTCCGTCCACCTCAATACGCCGCAAGTCGCTTGGCCAACAGGGTGTCGATGTGGGTTCGCATTTTATTGAAGAACTGCTCACGGCCGAACTGCCGCGCGTGCGTCGCGATCTTGTAGGGGTCACATTCCAAATCTGCCAGGCTGGCGACCGCCTTGCAGATCGCTTCGACCGTCTGCTCGCCGAAGAACACGCCTGATACACCTTTCGCCACTGTCTCGGTGGCGCCACCGCGGGCGAATGCGACGACGGGACGTCCGCTCGCCATCGCCTCCACCGGCACCATCCCAAAATCCTCTTCCCCGGGAAAGATCAGGGCGCGGCACCGCGAATAATGCTTTTTGAGCACGTCGAACGGCTGGGATCCCATCACGGAGATGGTTGGCCCTGCGATGCGGCGGATTTCATCGAGCATCTCACCGCTGCCGATCACAACAAGTTTCAATCCCATCTCATTGAATGCACGAACTGCCAGATCCGGTCGTTTGTAAGAAACCAGCTCGCCGGCCATTAGGTAGTAGTCGCCTAGTTCGGACGGCGCAGCAATCGAAAACGCGTCGGTATCGACCGGAGGGTGAATAACTACGGATTCGCGTCCATAATACCGCTGGATGCGGTTAGCGACGGTAGCCGAGTTTGCGACGAAGCTGTCGACCCGCGAGGCGGACGACACGTCCCACATTCGCAGGTAATGCGACAGCGGCGGCATAAGCAATCGGGTCATCCTGCCTGCGCTATCGCGATAGTCATGATACATGTTCCAGATGTAGCGCATTGGCGTGTGACAGTAGCAGACATGAAGTGCGCCCGGGGACGGTATGACGCCTTTGGACGGTCCGGACTCACTGCTGATGACAAGATCATATCCACGGAGATCGAGCTGCTCGAGTGCTAGCGGCATCAATGGAAGGTAGCTTTTATACATCCGTGCGGCCCGCGGGAGCGAATTAATATAACTTGGGATGATCCGATGCCGACGAATTCTGTCTGACACCAGCTCGGGAACATAAACATGCGTGAAAATATCGGCCTGCGGGTACATCTCGCAGAGGGCCTCGATCACCTTCTCTCCGCCCCGCATGCCAACGAGCCAGTAGTGAATAATTGCTACCTTCATTGGAGACGCCTTAGACCGGGTTATGTATGTAGTGTTTGCTGCATTGCGCTTTCTTTAGCTCGGTACCTCAATGGGGCCAATATCGCCACCAAGCTTCAATCAGGTAATGTTAACCCGCGGGGTTCCGGTTGCCCAAGTACACCGTTTGCATGAAGTCGGAAGATCTTCGCAGGACATTAACCCTGCTGCGCGCGGTTCGAGGCCGTCCTGCGCTGGGTTTAACTAAGTCCACAGAATTACGCTCGCGGTGCCCTCCATCTGTTGCGACGCCGGCGTCGTCTTGAGATTAGAACATTTGATCGAACTTCAAAAAGACCTTGCAACGGCGATCCTTTTGAACAGAACATTGGCAATGAGAAGCAATTATCCGGATCATACCTCTGAAAATATTATGGAAGAGGGGAAGCTCAGGATCGCGGTCGGCATCGCAACGGCCGGTCGAAGAGCAATTCTCAGTTACACGTTGGACCTGATCGCCCGGCAGACTCGTGCACCGGACGCGCTAATTGTTTGTCCAGCAACTCCCGAAGATTTGCACGCGGAACTGCTTCTGCGCTTTCCGTGCACTACGTCAGTTCAATTGGGCAAGCGCGGGCTCACTGCTCAACGCAATCAGATATTAGCGGCCGCAAATGGCTCCGACGTGATCGTGTTTTTTGACGATGATTTCTTTCCCCAGCTAAACTATCTCGAGGAAATCGAGAGGCTGTTTCTAGAATGCGTAGATGTGGTCGCGATAACCGGCCGACCGATCGTAGACGGTGCCAACGGTCCTGGCCTGGAAGCAGAAGCAGCGTTAAAATTGATCTCGGATGACAGGTCGGCTCCGGGCGACCGTACCATCGTGCCTACCTACGGCACGTATGGCTGCAACATGGCTTTTCGAATGGCGCCAATCCGCGAGAAAGGACTGAAGTTCGACGAAAATCTGCCACTCTACGGATGGCAGGAGGACATCGACTTTTCCCGCCAGCTTTCGGGGGCTGGCCGTATCGTCGATGCGAAAGCCCTGCGCGGCGTGCATTTAGGTGCGAAGGGTGGTCGTACTTCAGGTGTGCGGTTCGGTTATTCGCAAATCGCAAACCCCGTCTATCTCATTCGAAAGGGCACTCTGTCTCTTTCGTTCGCAGGGCCACTCCTTTTTCGGAATGTGTTGGCAAATTTGGCCAGGAGTGTCAGACCGGAGCCCTGGATCGACCGTAGAGGGCGATTAAAAGGAAATTATCTGGCCTTGCGTGATCTGGTCACGGGGCGCATCGCGCCGCAACGGATACTCGAATTAGGTTGATGGATGCCGAGTTGACGACGCTGGACCGGGGTAAGCGGAACAGGCCGCTTGAAAAGCGAATGTTCGAATGACGGTTGAACTGATTGGCGCGATCGCTCTTGTTGTTGGACTGATTGGTCTGTTTGCGCGGCCAAGCTTCATTGTTTATGCGTTCTTCGGGTCGACGCTGCTGGGGGCCGCCGCCGCCTTCATCCTGACTTCCCTGGGCGGGGCCACGATCCAGCCGGCGCACTTGCTGCTTGGCTTCCTGGCGGTAAAGCTGCTTGCTGACCGCGACATCCGGATCGGAGCGCTTCAGGCGGTATACCCGGGCAGCCCGGGCTTTTGGTTGCTCGTGACGGTGGGCTATTCGACAATAACCGCATATCTGATGCCACGTCTCTTTCAGGGACAAACGCTCGCATACGCGGTTCGCGCGCAGGGTGGAGAAAACTATCTCTCTCCGCTTGGCCCCACCACTTCGAATTTGACGCAATCGATTTATTTCATCGGGGACTGCGTTTGCTTTCTCGTCCTGGCCGGATTCGGAGCCAGCGAAGCTGGAAGAAAATGTCTGGGACGCGCAGCGTTGATGTGCGTGATCCTGAACCTGGCCTTCGGCTTGCTCGACCTGGTCACATACGCCACGAATACCGGTGAACTGTTATCGTTCATTCGCAATTCGACATATTCCATCATGAGCGATACGGAATCGGCTGGTTTCAAGCGAATCGTCGGTTCTTTCGTCGAAGCATCAAGCTTTGGATATTGGACGCTGGGATATTTTGCGTTTTCGACTTCGCTTTGGCTCCACGGGATCGGAGCGCGTCTGATGTTGTCATTGAGTATCCTATCGTTTCTCGCGCTATTGTTCTCAACTTCGACCACGGCATACGTCGGACTAGCCGGATATCTTGTCGTGGAATTCGTGATTATAACCGTCAATTTCATCTTCGGAAGAATTCGGCGGGAGATGGTCATCTTCATGATGTGCACACCCTTTGTGCTTGTCGTTGTTGGTATCGCGATCTGCCTCCACGATGCCTCATTCGCCTATTTCTCGGAGCTGCTGAACAC
Source organism: Bradyrhizobium archetypum (assembly GCF_013114835.1). Classification (GTDB taxonomy): domain Bacteria; phylum Pseudomonadota; class Alphaproteobacteria; order Rhizobiales; family Xanthobacteraceae; genus Bradyrhizobium; species Bradyrhizobium archetypum. The sequence goes on from NZ_JAAVLW010000004.1 coordinate 620,675, forward strand.
GTTCGTTCTCAACAAGATGTCGACTTCCTCGGGTATTGAGCGGTCGAGATGGAACAGCCAGGCCATACAGAATTTCATCGATACATTCGGATTTGGAGCAGGTAACGGAAGCGTGCGAGCATCGAGCTTTCCGGTTGCGGTCATCGGCAGCCTCGGAATTCTGGGCGCCACGAATTATGCCCTGTTCCTGCTCTCGATCTGGTTCAGAAAGAAGAACATTGTGCCCTCCAGCGTCCCTGCCATGCAGATCGCTGCACGGTCGGCTTGCTTGGCGTGGCTGATTGCCGCGACGACGTCTGGCGGCTTCATTGATCTCGGCTTGCCGTTTTTCGCTTTTGCCGCGCTGGGCTGCCTGGACTCACCGAGGGTGCGGACCCAACTGTCGAGCACTCACGCGGCCGTTTCGTATCGCTAGATCCGAGGGCGTTTATTTGTTCGATCCCATCTGCTTCCTTGAGCGACGTTGATGTTCAGTATGTCTGGCGCATCCTGCGCGAGCACAAGATCGACCTTGTGGTGCGCAAGTCGTGGTGCGAGAGCCACGACCCGTAGTTTGCCGCGAAAGCCGCCGACGTGGTGGGCCTCTATATCGATCCGCCGGCCAACGCGATCGTGCTCTGTGTTGACGAGAAACCGTCGATCCAAACCTTGGAGCGGGCGCAAGGTTACTTGAAGCTGCCGAATGGACGCACCCTGACGGGCCAGAGCCACGACTACAGGCGGCATGGGACCACAACCTTGCTCGCCGCGCTCGAAGTCGCACCGAGAAGATCATCGCGGCGCACTCCAAGCGGCGCCGGCGGGTCGAGCTCCTTGGCTTCATGAACAGCCTCGTTGCCGCATTCCCTGATCGCGAGCTTCACGTCATCCTCGACAATCTCAAGACGCACAAGAAGAACGAGCGCTGGCTAAAAAAGCACGCCAAGGTCCATTCCACTTCACCCCTATCCGGTCGTCGTGGCTCAATCAGATCGAAGCATGGTTTTCGATCCCAAGGCCAGTCACTGGCGGCGCTTCCTTCACCACCGTTGAGCAATTGCAACTGCACATCGATGCGTTCATCGCTGCATGTAACGAGACAGCCGAGCCATTCGCATGGACCAAGAAAAAAGGCCGACAGCGACGGTTCAAAAAACGCCGGTATCACTCAGCTCTGATTCCGGGTACTATGGCAACGGTGTTAACTCGGCCTGCGACCACGCCCCTTTTGCAACTGCACTTTGTACCGGCCGACCAGAAGTTTTATTAGCGATCCGCAGGCCCGAACACGCAATCCAAAATAGGAAGATGAAAAAATAGTGCCGGGGCTAAGATTAAGAACGACACCGAGAAAAACTCGCCAATTGATTTCGCCGCCAGCGACAAGATTACGTCGCCAGATTCGAAAGCGCACGTACGGCTCGAATAAAGATGCCGGCCAGACGGCCCTCGCGGTACCCTCCACATCTTCAAGCAAAACGCTGCCATGACGAAGCTCTGCGATTGCGATTGCCTCTGACAGAGCGGCATTGCGTTCTTGCTCCGCGAGATTTTGAATAGACATGGCCGAGGCGTGGCGGCGATAGAACAGCATCAATTCGGACGGATTATCGATCGAGCCGTATATTGCGAGCCTGAGGTACAGGTCATAATCTTCGGCGTGTTTGAAGTGTGCACGATAACCGCCGATCGATCGCAATATGTCGGCTCGTATCATAATGAGCGGATGCAGCGAGACCGCGACCTTAGGAGGGAAGCACGATAGGTCCGTTTGTGTATGCCGCCCGCCGGTCGTGAAACCTTCTTTGCCCTGTTCATCGAATCCTTGAGCTAAACCTCCGACTAGAACGCAAGCAGGATGGAGCTCAAGATACTCAACCTGCTTCTCGAAACGATTTGGAACACTGATGTCGTCCGCATCCATGCGCGCGATGTATTTTCCCCGCGCAACCTGCAAACCAGCGTTGAGCGCGGCCACAATGCCGGCATTTGTCCGCTTTAGAATTGTGATACGCGAATCTTGAAAAGACGCGGCTATCTCGGCGCTGTTGTCGGTGCTGCCATCGTCGACAACAATCAATTCGAAGTCGCTAAATGTCTGGTCCAGAACTGATCTAATTGCCTCACCTAAGAAATTGGCGCCGTTAAAGACCGGGAGCACGCATGAAACTGAAACCATCGCTCAAATCCCAATCCAACTGGTGATATAATTTGACTCAAGGTCCCACCTTCTACCAGGAAGTCAGCAGGGACTCGACGCCAAATCTCGAGGCGACTTAACGACAGGAAAGCTTCTTCCAAAATTTGGTTAAACGGCCCGCGCCATCGCAGATGCTTCGGGGAATTGCAGCCCACCCACTAAGAGGGTCTCTAGCTTGTCCGAAGGGCTGCCACTGCTCCAGCGGCACGAAAAGCCGCGTCTATATGAACTTGGCCTCCCTGGGCGCAGAGGAATTGGCGTGCTCATGGGCCGTGATTGTTTGCGACTTGATCAAGGTTACGTCGCTCCTGGCTGTAGCGCACACCCATGCGTTCGCCACACAGACCACAGACCACGCGAGTTTGGAGGAGCGCCGGCCCCGACCGCCGCTCGCCACCGAAGGCACGGGCGTTGTCGGCGAGCCGCCGCTGGTTAGCTTCGAAGCGCTCCCAGTCGACGTAACCCTGATGCATTCCCGGCATGAACTGCCAATCGGCCCTGGTAACCTCGACGATACTGGTGCCACCATCGGCCGGTGTCGCATGCGCGTTCGGCCATACGCAAAAGCGCCGGCGTAGCGCGGACGCAGCTCACCGCCATCATCGCGCCATCAAGAAATGAGGTGCAGTATGAAGCACTCGCCTTATCCCTTGGGGTCTCGGCCTCGCCGGCAGAATGGCGGTGCCGTAATGTGACGCTATCCCAAGGTCCATTTCCACTTCACCCCGACCCGGTCATCGTGGCTCAATCAGATCGAAACATGGTTTTCGATGCTGCGACGCCAGTCACTGAGTGGCACTTCCTTCACTGCCGTTGAGCAATTGCAACGGCACATCGATGCGTTCATGCATATAACGAGACAGCCGAGCCATTCGCATGGACCAAGAAAAGGGTCCGACAGCGACGGTTCAAAAACCGCCGTATCACTCGGCCCTGATTCCGGGTACTAGTAGCCTAGGAAGGACCAGAGTTCCGCTTCGGGGAGAAAGCAGCCGTGTTCAAGCCGGGACGATTGTTGTTTCAGGCGCGACCATCAGCGTACCCGCGCGTAGCCCGTTCCATTGTTCTGTTGATGGCCCTTGCGTTTTGTGCGCCTTGTTCCGCGCCGTCGACCGGGAATGCGCGGACGGTGGCTGGTGATCCGCGAGACGATCGGAATCCATGGGGGGTGGCGACGGGGGCGGAATGGCTGGGCGATTATCCCAGATTCAATCCGATGCTCAAGCAGGCGGGCGTTAGGTGGCTCCGCGGCTTCTACGAGTGGCAAACGATTCAGCCCAGGCCGGGTGAATGGAATTTTGCCGCGTCTGACCGGCTCGTGGAAAACGCACGTGCAAACGGACTTCGCTTGGCCGGCGTGTTTGCGTATTTCGCGCCCTGGGCGTCTGCGGACGGCGGTACGCGAAAATTCCCGATAAAGGATATCCGGTTCTGGCGTGAATATGTTGCAGGCATGGTGGCGAGATATCATTCCGACATAAAATACTGGGAAGTCTGGAACGAATTCAACGGCAGCTTCGCTGTGGACGGATCACCCGAAATCTACGCCGAGCTTGTCCGCGAGGCATCAATCTCCGCGAAAAAAGTCGATCCAACGACAAAGATCGGCATGAGCGTAGCGAACTTCGATGTTCGCTTTCTTGACGCTGCGATCAAGGCAGGCGCGGCTGGCCACTTCGATTACATCTGCGTGCATCCCTACGAGATCCTGGCCGGACTTCGGGACGGGGGAGAGCCAACATTCCTCAACATGACAACGACGTTGCGGAAAATGCTGGACGCGAACAAGCAACCCGCCGGTACGCCGCTCTGGATCACCGAGATCGGCTCGCTCGCGCCAGTGAAGCGAGACGATGTGGAGGATCAGGCGCAGGTGGTCGCACTAGCGAAGGCCTATCTGCTGTCGATTGCGGCAGGGTTCCAGCGGGTGTTTTGGTTCGAAGCACGGGGCCCGTCCTACGGAAACGGCAAGGACTTTGGGCTCATCCGCTCCGACATGACGGGCCGTCCGTCATTGGATGCCCTGGGGATCTTGGCCGCCACGCTTGGCCCGGAGCCAGCCTCGGCAGGCTGGCTGGATTTTGGCGAAGGGGCCTATGGTTTTGTCTTTGATAACGAGGGAAAGGCGGTTCTGGGGGCCTGGGCAGGCGCAAAGCGCGAAGCCAATATTGTGTTTGATGGCGACGTACGTCTCTTGAGCCTGAAGAAGGGGGAGAGCAGGACATTGCGCGCCGGTGAGCCGCTGATGCTGAGTGAAGCCCCGATCCTGATCGAGGATCTGCCGGCTGCATTGGTCGAGAAGGCGCGGGCCCAGGCGGATAAGCCTTACCCCTGGAACGCCGGACATTTCGGGACTGCGCAGGCGATTGCATTGCTGGGGGAGCGGAACACCGAAAACGGAGTCCGCCAGATCAATCGCGATACGACCGTTGCGGACCGTGACGGACGACGAACCAACTTTTCAAGACCTGACAAGGAAGGGCACTATGCCTATTTCTGGGTCGACCCGCAGTTCACGCCTTTCGAGGCTAGGGCCCTCGAGATAACGGCGGTGGTTCGGCGCGTCGCCACCGAGAAGGTTGCAGGAATGACCATCGACTATGAATCAACTCGTGGTTATGTCGGTTCGGATTATCGAAGCATCGCCGCAAGTGACGCCTGGCAGGAGATAACCTGGACCATAAAGGATGCCAATTTCGTCGGCGCCTGGGGCTGGAACTTTCGACTGAACGGGATTTCTTCGCCAAACGAGTTTTTAATTAAGGAAGTCAGGGTCCGAAGGGCTCAATAGGTATTCAGCGTGACAGCCTTCGCCTGGTTTTGCGAAAAACCGCGCTTACAAGCCCGTATCGTCCTCTAATGTATTAGGCGTGCTTGCGGGCAAACGCCCACACCATCACCGGAAAATTGGGTTCATTGGCGAGCGAACGATAAAATCCATATCGACGCCACCTGAATAGATTGGCATTGAGGCATTTTCGGTTTCCCCAGGACGCGGTTTTGATGTCGCTCGCCTCAAACCCGCACTCCTGCAGCAGGTAAGATAAACCTTGCTCGGTCCAGCGACTGCAATCAATGGGAACTTCATGAACGCGAACCAGGAATGGTGTCGCAATGACAAAATGGCCGCCCGGCCGCAGCATCGCATGAACATTTCGACCGGCGCGTATCGGCCAGGGCAGATGTTCAAACACCTGGTCGGCAATAATCAGGTCGAATTGGCGATCGAGGGTTTCGGAACAAATGTCGAAATCGGGAAAGTCAGTGGAGGTGTACGACCCGAACTTGAAGTTCCGCCTCCATTGTGGGCCTCCGGAGATTTCAAGGACGTCGAGTGTTTCCGGGTCAATGCTGTTAATGAATGCGAAGCATTCCCGGTACATGACCACGCGCAGCCAATCGGTCGTATCGAAGCCAACTCGAGCTGCCGCATTCTTTACCTTTTGCCGAAACGAGTCGTCTTTCAGATATGGCTGAAGCAACGATTTCATGAGCATTGCGGGCGCTCTCAGGTGTGGCAAAAAAATCACGACCAACAGACCGGCGGCCGTTACATTATCCGGCCCTTGGAAATGTCGGGAAGCTATCCCTCGGAGACTGGGTAGTCCATCTTTATACAGGGCCTGTCGTTTCTTCTGCTCTGATCCATCGAAGAAAGGTTAATTTGGAGTCCAGGCACAACCCTCCAAGGCTTTTGCGCAAATGGTGAAATGGCAGGCTTTGCGGTGTCGGTCGTTTAGCCTATCCGAGGATTCACGTTGTGCAGTTGCCAGCGATTTCCTAGTTTTGGCGAGTTCCTTGAGCGCGCTCGATCCGACAGGTGAAAATGCCGGCGTGGGGATCGCGACGGAATGAGCGCAGATAGTCCGAGGAGTTTTGATGATAGCTTTTGGTGGTTTCAGGCAAATCAAGCGGCTTTTGTGCATTGGGGCTCACTCTGACGACATCGAAATTGGCGCAGGCGCAACGGTGTTGCGGCTGGTCCGGGAAAATCCTGACGTCGAAGTGACATGGTGCGTGCTTTCCGGGAACGAGGTGCGTCACGAGGAGGCTCGACGCGGCGCCGAGCGAATTCTGGGACTTACCGCCTCGCGGCGCATCCTGCTGCAGAATTTCACCGATTCACGCTTCCCCGCGTATCGCGAGCAGATCAAGGAGTTCTTCGAACAGAATTTGAAATCGATCGATCCAGGTCTGATCCTCACTCATGCGTGCGGCGACGCGCATCAGGATCATCGCATGGTCAACGAGCTGACCTGGAACACGTTTCGATCGCATCAGATCTGGGAGTATGAGATCCCGAAGTGGGACGGAGATTTGATGCGGCCCAATCTCTTTGTTCCGCTCGATCCAGAGGACGTCGCGGCTAAGATCGCGGTGTTGCGCGACGTGTTCTCCAGTCAGCGAAACAAGCATTGGTTCGACGAAGAGACCTTCCGGGGATTGATGCGGATTCGGGGACTGGAAAGCAATACGCGTTATGCAGAGGCATTTTTCGCGCGAAAGTTCGTGGTTGCCTGAGTTCGGCGACCTGATATGGCAACGGAGTTTTTCCCGGCCGTTTGGCGGCCTGTCATCGTCGTCAACCGCCATTTGGTGATATTCGACGCGCGCCGGGCGTATTGCCGGCAGACCAAGTCCGGAAAGCTGTTTTCAGGTGCCCGGCGCCTTATGCGAGGTGCAGTGAGTTTTCGAAGGCTATCCATTAACGGAAAATTCCTTGGAGCCAAGCCGACCGGTGTGCACCGCGTGGCCGAACAGCTCATTCGTCAGCTGTTTTGTCGCCGCGATGAGCTCAGGGATCTGTTCCACGAAGCACCAGGCATAATCGCCCCCCGGAATGTTCGCGACAGTGACCAGTCGTCATTCGCGCTCGAGCGAGGTGGCCTTGTCCGCGGCCAACTTTGGGAGCAACTCGATCTTCCCAGGTTGGCGAGGAGGGACCTGCTTCTCAATCTCTGCAATCTGGGACCGATGGCGAGCACGGCTGCGATCACGATGATCCACGATGCGCAGGTATTCATTACTCCGGAATCGTATAGTTGGGCCTTCGCGAAGTGGTATCGTAATGTGCTGCCGGTAATCGGGCACAGACATGTCAGGATACTCGCGGTTTCTGAGTTCTCCGCCGCCCAACTGGTCCGGTTCGGCGTCGCTCGACCCGAGCAGATTTCGGTGATCTCAAACGGCGTCGATCATCTCCTCGCTCACGAGCCGCTTACCAAGATCGTTGATCGGCTGCAGTTGAACCGGCGCAAATTTGTCGTCGCACTTGCCAATGTCCAGGCGCACAAGAATGTCGGCCTGTTGCTGAGAGCATTCGCAGACCCCGCACTCGCTGGAATAAAGCTGGTGCTGGTGGGGGCTGCCGGCGCGAAGGAATTTGAGGCGTTGGGCCATTCGATTCCGCAAGGCGCGGTTTTCACCGGCCGGATCGAAGACGGTGAGCTCCGCGCGCTTCTCGAAGCCGCTCTCTGTTTGGCTTTCCCTTCGACGACTGAAGGATTTGGTCTTCCGCCTCTGGAGGGCATGACGGTTGGGTGTCCGGCGGTGCTTGCACCATGCGGCGCGCTGCCGGAAGTGGGAGGCGATGCGGCAATGTTCGCAGCCGCCGATGATCCGAGAAAATGGGTTGAGGCCATTGGCCAGCTAGCAACCGATTCCAATGTTTGGGAACGATTTTCTCTTGCAGGCCGGGAACGCGCCCGGTTGTTTTCCTGGGACCGGGCAGGGGAAAAGCTTGTCGAAGTAATAAGGCGCGTCGTCGCCAGTCAAAGATCAGGTGGTGACGGCCGCTTTTGATCAAGCCACAGCCATATCTTTGGGCAATGCCGACGTCCGGCTGGTCGACTATCTGCGGATCTTGGAACGGCCGCGCGCGTTGGATCAGGCTTTGCTGGTGCAGGCTACTGAAGGCTGTCGTTGATATCGCGCGTGGTGCCAGCCGCGCTGACAGCCGGACCTATCACCGGCTGTGCCAACCGCGGCGCTGGCCTCGTCCAGACCTGCCACTTGGCCTTTCCAGCGTTCACCATATCATCAAGCATCATCTTCTCTTTGAACGTATCCATGCACGCCCAAAAGCCGTCATATCGGTAGGGCGCAAGCTGATCGGCTGCGATAAGGCGTTTCATAGGTTCTTCGACCATCTCTTCGCCGGGCTTGATGTAATCGAATACTTCCTGGCGCATGATCCAGTAGCCGCCATTGATATAGAGGCCGAGTTGATCAGCCGGTTTAATTCCGATCATCTTGCCGGCGGCATCGTATTGCACGGCGTGGAAGCTCGAGCTCGGCTTTACGGCGACAAAGCTCATCGTCTTCTTCGACCGCTTGAGGGTATCGATCATATCATCGAGCGGTGCATCGGTGAGACAGTCGGCATAACTGCACATGAAATATTCGTCGGAAGCGACGTGATCTCGGACCTTGACCAATCTCTCACCGATATTGGACTCGATTCCCGTATCAACGAATGTAATGGTCCAATCGTCGATGTCAGATGAGAGCAACTTGACCGTCTTGCCGCCATTTGTGATGACGAAGTCGTTGCTCATCGCTTCGCTGTAGTTGAGAAAAAAGTCTTTGATGAATTCGGATTTGTAACCGAGCGCCAGGATGAACTCCTTGTGTCCATAATGCGCAAAGTACTTCATCGTGTGCCAAACGATGGGCCTCGAACCAACGGGCACCATTGGCTTCGGAGTGTTTTCCGAAAACTCGCGTAGCCGGAGGCCCTTTCCACCGCAGAAAATGACGACTTTCATTTGAGTGTCCTCAAGCAAGGGGCCAATAATTGATGTCAGCGAAATGAGCCGATTTTGCACGATACGTGCGGCGCCGCAATATCGAATGAATGAGGTTATAGCCGCACAGTTCCAGCGGAGCTAGTGATCTCCTTGCATGGTTAAAGGCGCAGGCGCCATCTTGCGCGTTCAGGCCCGGCTCAGCGAGGCCTGCCCACGGTGGCTTGGTGGCAAGTTGTGCAGATTGCCCGGCAATGTCATGAATTGCGCCGTCACGTGCTGAACCCCGTAGATTTTCGGAGTTTTGCAAGAGCCTAGTGCCGGCTGGCCGCGCCCGCTGACCACGCCGCTGCCGCGAGCATCAGGGTCTCACGCCATTTGCCGGCCTCGTTCTCCAGCGAAAAACGACTGACGTTGTGGTGGAGTTGATCGAGGCGTTTCCTCCGCTCTTCCGGAGTGAGATCGGCGAGCAAACGCATCCCGGCGGCAATATCACCCTCGTTCAGTGGATCGACATAGATGGCGCCTTCGCCGGCGACCTCCTGCAAGGCTCCGCCGTGGGAAAGCAAGGGTATCAGGTCGTAGTGGACGGCTTCTGCTGCCGGCAGCCCGAAACCTTCCAGCAAGCTCGGAAGGACAAAGCCGGCTGCGTTCCGGTATAGCCAGCGAAGCTCGGCCTCGTTGACATACCCGGGCAGGACAACACCCGGCGTGCGCTTGGCTTGCTCGGCGACCAGGTCCGCGCCTGACTCATGCAGGCCGCCACAAATGACGTAGGCGTATCCAGCCTTGGCGAGGCCGGATGCGTCGAATGCCCGTATGGCGCGCAATTGATTCTTCCGTTCGCCGACGGCACCGACAGTGAGGAAGAACTTGTCCGGAATGCCTGCAACAGGGTGCAGGTCGCTCTGTTGCATGTCCATCCGGAGTGGGGGAGAGACCACTCGCATCGTGGGATAATCATCGCCATATCTTGCGACAAATTCCTGCCGGGAAGCGGCGCTGACGAAGATCAAGAAGGGCCGGGCGTCTCGAATTCGTTCGAAGGCCTGCCGATAGATCCGGCTCACGCCGGGATGATAGAGCCTTGGATGGGTAATCGGCCCCATGTCGTGACATACGACGATGTCACATGGTTTCAATCGATAAAGAAGCACTTCCCGCGGGTCGGTGAAGATCAGCGGGCGATGGTGAGGCGATGGTGACAGGAGACGATTGATCAGCCCGGTTCCGGATCTGAAATCGACTTCCCAACGTGCAATCCTGCCAAGGATCCGAGAGAAGGTTCGCGACGGGAGCTGCTTCAGGGGCACCCTCCAGTAAAGACAGGTCGCGATCAGATCCTCAGACGACTGGATCATTTCCTTGCAGAAGAAGTATTTCCCGGTGCGATTATTGAGCGCCAGCGTGAACTCGCAATCAAAGGGTTGGTCGATGCGATTCATTCAATCCTCATCACCCAAAAAACTATCCAAATATAACGTTCTGGTGACGGTGCGTCGCAGGGTTTGACGGATAGGCAGGAACGGCAGTAGTTTACATTAATTGTTACCATCCCGGCCGGTCTACCCGGCGCGAATATTGCGAACCCGCCGCACACCGCTGGCGAGCAGTTTCGCCACATGAAGTTCAACGCCATCTGGAAAGCCGACCGCGCGCCATAGCAGGAACATCGACGCGACATAGACGGTCGCGCCGACGCCGCCGACAATCGTCAGGTCCAGTATGAGCTGAACAAGGCTCTGCGGATCTGCAAAGCGGCCCTGAAGAGGTGCGATCGCGGCCGCCATGATCGCGGTGCTCAGCGTCGCGCGCCATGGGCCAAGCAGCTGATCCCTCAATCGTAAGCCGATCAACTCTCGGACGACGAACATCGTGCAGCCCGAGATCGCCACTGCGATTATAAGTCGGACGGCAATGATACCGGGAATTCCATAGTAGACGAGCCCAACCAGCATCAGCGGCGTCTTGATAAAGAGTTCGATCAAGCTGAGCCGCAGGAACACATTTGTCTTGTTCACGGTCGTCGCGAGGGGAGTGAGTGATCCTGCAAAAAGTGGCGGGATCATCGCCAGCGAAAGCCAGCCCAGAATAGACGCTGCGCTCACCCATTTTTGCCCCAGGATCAGGCGAACGACCGGTTCAGCGTTCATGCTGATCCACACCATGGCGGGCAACCCAATGGCGGCGAGGCTGAGGGTGCTCTTGTGGTAAGCTGCCTTCAATCTTTCGAGATCACCCCGGACTGAGGAGAATGCCACAGCGAGCGGACTCGTGGTCTGGCCGATCAATATCTGGGCGGGAAGAGCAGCAAGGTTTGCCGCCATCGAAAATCGCCCCAGCTCGAAGCGGTCGACGAAGCGACCGAGCATCAACTGGTCCATTTGCCAGACCAGGGCGACCACGGCCTGCGATGCCGTGGTGAAGCGGAGGTACTTCGAGAAGGTTCGCCACTCCCTTAGCGAGAGGGCAGGCAGGTAGGGTGCAAAACAATACGATACCACCAGCATCGTGATGGGAGAAGCGATCGTGGCGATCGCGATCGACCAATAGCTCGCGGTCAGCCACGCAACGACGACGGACGATATGAGGGCGGCCAGTTTGCCTGCGACCTCGATCGTAAGGCTCGGCAGGTAGTTAAAGTTCAGCGCGTATTCGACGGTGCGCGGACTGATAAGGCCCCGCGAGGCTGGAGCAATGCCGAGTGCGCAAACAAGCCAGATCAGCCTATGATCATTGTAAATTTGTGCGATAGGCCAGGCCAGAATCAACAAGATTGCCGCGAGCGACAGCCCTCTTATGAGTTGGAGCGTAAAGGCGCTGTCATAGTGGAGCTTCGTCCGCGTCGGCAATGCAACGAGCGCCAGGCTCAGTGGCAGCTCCATTATTGCTTCAACAATCTGAACGACCGCCATCGCGATGGCGACTATTCCAAAATCGGCCGGCGAGAGAAGGCGGCCAAGAACGACCAGTGTGATCAGATCGAGGCCGCGGGCAATTAATCGCGACGCAACGAGAATAATTGCGCCTACAGTGGTACGATTCCTGAGTTTGTTTGCTTGTGAGCTCAAGGATCGCATTCGTGTGTTAGTCGCAAAAGGGAACTGTCGGCTCCCACGGCTTATCTACGTTACTTTCTTCAAGAAGGCCACCTCTCAGTGCCTCCGATTGCAGCCCCGTCGCGTTTTCAAGATGCTTTGCATGCTCGATTGTCGTGGGCGCGTAGTCCGGCCTCTCGTCAGTTGCCCTGTTGATTGGGGCTGCCGATCCCCGAAGAGGAAGGGAGGAGCATTGGCGATAAACCCGCAGCGTACTTAACGAGGTTCCATCCTTCGCGGAGCTCGCCGGATTGGAGCGCGCGCGCTCCCCAAGCTAATGCGCGAAGCGCAATGTTTCGGTTGACAGATCTGCGCAGTTGCTCGGCGTCGTGGAGTAGCCTGCCTTGATCATCGAGAAAGCTGTCGAAGGCCGCTTTGCGATGGACCAGATCTGATTTTCGATCCGTCAGATGCTGCCCGGAGAGGTTCAGTCCGTGCAGTCGCCGGATTCCCTGCACGGCGCTTGTTTCAGCGACGTCGCCAAAGCAGGCGAGCCGCAGCATCATTTCAACATCCTCCGTGTAGGTGAGATGAGCTTTGTAGTGCCCCGCTCTCTTTTGCACAGATGTGCGTGTCACCATGGTTCCCAGGGCCAGGAAGCTCGCAGGTCTACGGCACCGTTCCCGGATAAAGTCATGGCCGGATGAAGCCCGCCATTGCGGCTGGGCTGACGCATCAATGCTTGGAAGCGGCTCGCCTTGTCGATGCTCAAGTTCCCGTCCGGTAATGAAAGCAACGCTAGGATTTTGATCCATGAAGCTGATCGCGCGTTCCAGCGCTCCCGGAGCCGATAAATCATCAGCGCAGATTATCATGAAGTATGGGGACGACGCCCAGTCGATGCCTTCGTTGAAGCTCGCCATCAGACCAAGGTTGCTCTCTCGCGTTCTTACTTCGATCCTGGCATCCTCGGCGGCGATCTGACGTGCTATTTCAACGCTGTCGTCGGTCGACGCGTTATCGAGAATTAGAATGCGCAGATCCTCGATGCCCTGGCCCAGAATACTGTTTACACAGTCACGCAAGTAACGACCGTACTGGTACGATGGGATAAGGATATCGATGCTGGGCACCTGAAAACTCCTGCTTTGGCACGCAAATTTGACGAAGTGGCCGGCGCCAACGCCATGTTCCCACGCAAAAAAGACCGAGAAAATGCAATTAGCTATCGCAAGCTTTCGCGCTTGCATATCATCATATTACAATGTTCTCTGAATACTAGACGCTTTGCTCCTCATTGCGGGCATCATGGTTGATTTTTCGGAGTTCTTTAGGGGTATTAAGAAAATGCCAGAACGGCCCGTGAAAATAGGGATTTTCGGTAATTTTGGTATCGGCAATTTTGGCAACGAGGCGACGCTCGAGGCCATGCTTAATTTCCTGAAGCGAGGGGCGGCTGAATTCGAATTAACCTGTATCTGCACGGATCCGAAACGAGTGCAAATTGAGCACGGGATTTCGGCAATTCCGTTGAATCGGGCGGGCCCATCTCTGGTAAGAAAGCTTACCAATATTTCCTATGCGATCCAGACGATGAGGATGCTCGATCTCTTGATCATTCCTGGGACGGGGATTCTTAACGACTACTGCTCTCCGCCGTTTGGGATGCCCTACACTCTGTTCAGGTGGTGTCTTGCGGCCAAGGTATCCGGCGCAAAAATTGCGTTTGTCAGCATCGGCGCGGGTCCTTTGCATCATCCACTCACACGATGGTTCGTCAAGCTCGCCGCATCCATGGCCGGGTACCGGTCGTACAGGAACAGATTCTCAAAGGACTATCTCAAGGGGTTGGGCCTGAACACCGAGAACGACCCGGTTTATCCCGACTTGGCATTCGCCTTGCCCGCACCTGCGCCATCGAATCCTCAAAGCGCCGGCACGGAGCCTCTTAAGGTCTGTATCGGCGCGATGCATTACCAGGGCTGGCGGGGCCATCTGGAAGCCGATGCGAAAATTTATGAAAACTACCTGGGAAAGCTAAAAGAGTTCGCACTATGGCTGCTGGATCGGAACAATTCTGTTCGATTGGTCATGGGCGATGAGCGCGACGAAAAGGCGGTTGCCGACCTTCGGCGCGCCATTCTGGCGGAGCGTCCGTCTTTGCTTGAAGGCAGACTGATCGCAGAGCCTTCGCGTTCGCGTGAAGACGTCATGCGTCAAATGAACGACGCCGACGTAGTGATCTCGACACGCTTTCACAGCATCGTCTTTGCGCTGATGCTCGGTAAGCCAACGGTATCGATCGGCTATTCGGACTATCACGCAGAACTCATGGAGGTGTTGGGCTTGGGTGCATTTTGTCAGCACAGCGACGATTTTAGAGTCGAAACGCTGATTACTCAGTTTACGGAATTGGCTTCGAACAGAAGTCGCTATGAAGCGCAAATTCGGGAACGCGTACGCTCGGCCAGGGAAGCGCTCGCTGACCAGGAGAAACTGTTTTCTTCCAATTTCATTGGATCTTGCGTGGGCAGGCAATAGCCGGGATCCTAGTGCTCGCGTGCGCGATGGCTGCTTGCGGGCAGGGCCGAAACAGTTCGCAATGTAATTGGCCTGCCCGCCGAGGCAGGTTAGACGGTTGCGGATTTCCTGAACACAAATACCTCGGTCTGGCCGGGCGGCATCGGTGACAGAAAGGAGCCTACGAGGCCGCACTTCCGAGCGGTGAAAAAATGGTAATTGTTTCAGAAGGCATGGCTGCCGGATAGGAGGAACGGCTGGGTATGCCGCGGCGGGCCCAGGCTTCGATGGTTGCAGGAGACAAACACCTTTCGGTCATTGCGTCGAAGACAATATACCCGCCTGGCTTGAGCACCCGATCCATCTCACACCAATAACCAGCGGTAGTCACGAAAGTGACGGTGGAAAGCACCTTGTGAGCCTGCAGGAGATCGATTGATGACGTCGGAGTCGCTTGCAGCGAGGTGCCGTCGGTGGGCTGGGACAGCACCGGATATTTTTTGGTGAGATATGCCACCCAGTCCGCAGCGGTCTCGTATATTCATACCGTTCGGGCGAACACTCACGCAGCGTTCTTTCGAGGTAACGGCCGGATCCGGACCCTACTTCGAGAACAGCACGTATCGGCTGCTGGAATACTCCAAGGCTCTTCATTTCATTGACGACGCTCTGCGTCGCGCCGGCGATGCCCTGGCGTGCATCAATATACTCGCCGAGCGGAAGCCCAGATTTCTCCGCCTCGGCCATCGTCTCGTTGAAGGGAATGAACGTGCTGACGTCGGCCCAATCGTGACGGCTGCGCGAGAGCTTCAATCCAATCGGAGCCAGGACAAGATTGGCAGTCCTGACCATCGTCCTGGATATGATATTCATCTTGAGAGAAGGCAATGTCATGGACAGGCCTTTCAAGAAATGTAAGCTGGCAGCGGTACGACAATGAGAGCGGCCTAGAGTGAGCTTCGTTCAGTTGTGCCGTGCGGGCGACTTGGCCGCGCATCGCGCAAACGATGGAGGAGCCCATTTTTACTCAAGCACGTCGAAGTGCTGACCCATTAACTTGGCGCAAAAAATCAAGAACCGACTAGACATTTCATAACTTGGCGGAAAGCCTATATGCTCGACGTACGATAGGCAATCGGTCCGGAAGCCGGCTGCACCAACGTGTGGTGTGTGGGCAGCGGTATCGCTATTCTTGCTTGTGCAGGCGGCGGATAAGGGTGGTTCTGGCGAGGCGATGTCATTACTCCGCGCCATAGATCGGCGATCATTTTTGGTCGGTTGCACAGCGGTAGGTGCTGATATGCCGCGGTATCTTCTGCCGCGCGCGCTGTCGGGAATGGTTGCTCTGGCCGATCAAGGCGCATTGCCTCTGCCCTTGCGGTTTCCGGTTGCGCTAAATTCTGAACGCTCCACATTTGTCGACCAAGATGGCAACCCCTGTTTTGCCTGCGGTGACGCGCCGCAATATCTGATTCAGCAGCTCTCAAAGCCAGACATGGAGACGTATCTATTTGATCGCGCGGCGCGTGGCATTAACGTTCTTTGGATGATTGCTGCCGACAAAGTCTACCAGAGCAATCCACCAAACAATCTGGCTGGCGATGCACCCTTCAGCGGCGCCGATTTCACCAACTTCAATGAACCATACTGGGCTCATGTTGACCACGTAATGCGGCGATGCTTGGCCTACGGCATTACAGTCCTATTGATGCCGCTGTTCGTCGGCCTCAAAGGGACTGAGGGGTACCTGACCAGCGTGAGGGACACCAGCGATACAGTAATTGAGGGCTATGGAACATTTCTTGCTGAGCGCTACAAGGGCTTTCCGAACCTGATCTGGCTGATCGGCGGGGATGCCGATCCGAATAATGCGGTGGTCTATGGCAAGCTCGACAAGCTTGCGATGGCCATCAAGGCTGCGGATCCCCTTCATCTGATGACGATGGAAGCCAACTATGTCCTCGAGACCGGGGGCCCGACGCCGAATGGCGGTTATTCGAGCGTCGATGCGCACACGATTGCTTATGGCTCCATCAGGCCGTGGCTTGATATCAATTGGGTCTATGAACCGCTGGCAACCGTGGTGTCAGGGGCGCAGCGCTGCTACTCGCAAGGCTTGCCGTGCCTGCTGGGGGAGGACTGGTATGAACTCGAGCATTCCACCACGGGTGTACGGTCGCGCGCCGAAGGTTACGGCGCCGTCCTTGGCGGGTGCACGCTGGGACGCTTGTTCGGCAACGGTGCAATCTGGCCGTTCAATTCGCCAAACGCGGGCAATGGCATCAATGCCGGCCCGCCGACTTGGCAGAGCCAGTTGAATTCCGCTGGCTCGGTCGGACAGCAACTGCTTGGCAAGCTGTTTCGATCAAGAAGCTTTCAATTGTTGGTGCCGGACACGTCGAATGTGGTGATGACAGCGGGCGCCGATAGCGGATCCGTCTGCGCGCGCACCAGCGACGGGCGAACGATTATTGTCTATCTGCCGTCGCGCGAGAGGTTCTGGGAGAGACTGATATCAGGTGGCCGGTCTGTCACGATCGACATGGGCAAGATTACAGATGCGACCAATCTCGCCACCTGCAACTGGTACAATCCCGGCACGGGAACGGTGACGGCGGGGGGAGATTTCGCGAACTCCGGAATGCGTAGCTTCAAGTCGCCTGATACAGGCGACTGGGTGCTAGTTATCGATTCCGCAGAAGCGAGGTTTCGGGCACCGGGCACGTGAGCAGGTCACGCGGCCTGGCGGCGGGTAGGAACGTGCCGTGGTCGATTGCCCGGCGCGTTCAGTTGAATTTTCGGAACACTGGTTTGACCGGCCGACCGATCAGGTAGCGTTCAACGCCGTCTTCCAGCGCCCGCCGGTACACCTGGAGTGCTTCTCCGATCGCTTCAATGGTTCGATCGATGTCTGCGTCGCTGTGCGAGAAGCTCACGACTAGGGAAGGCATGATCAAGCCACGCCGAATTGTTTCCTGAAGGAAAAGCGCCCTGAATGCCTGTGAAGGCTGCTGCGACTGGTCGCGCGTCGCGTAGACCATGTTCGAGGGGCGGCCAAGTACCTCAAAGCTTCGCTTGAGGCCGAGCGAGTCGATTGCGCGATTAATGCCGGTTCGCAGCCGCTCTCCCTGCCGGTAGAGAAACTCGATGACGTTGTCGCGACGATAGATCTGCATCGTCTCGATCGCAGCGGCGAGAGAGTGGGTCTCGGCACCATGTGTCGTGGACAGCAGGAAGACGCGCTCCCGGTCGTGCTGCAAACCTCCGAGTTCCATGATATCCCTGCGGCCGGCCAGAGCCGAAACCGAGAAGCCATTGCCCATGCCCTTGCCGAATGTCGAGAGATCGGGCGAGATGCCATAGACTTTCTTGGCGCCAGCGTTATGCCATCGGAAGCCGGTGATCATTTCATCGAGAATGAATACGGCGCCCTCGCAGCGACAGAGCTCTTGCACCGACCGGAGAAAGTCAGGCTCCGGCTCTACGGCTGTCGCTGCCTCGAGAACGACACAGGCAATCCGGCCAGGGTTCTGTTCGAACAGCGAGCGAAGGCTATCGATATTGTTGTAGCGGAACTGAACGGTGAGTTCCTGGATGGCTTTCGGAATGCCCGCCGACATTGCGGTGTCTCCGATGAACCAGTCATCGACCGAAAAGAACGGCTGATCGGCGCATCTGGCAATCAGATCGCGCCCCGTATAGGCCCGCGCCAATCGCACCGCCGCGGTGGTCGCATCCGATCCGTTCTTGGCGAATTTCACCATATCGAAGCCTTCGATCAGGCTCAGGAACTGTTCGGCGCAGTCCAGTTCGATGGCGGCAGGGCGCGTATAGTTTTCACCGAGGAGCATCTGGCGATGGGCTGCTTCGATGACGGGCGCGTAAGCATGCCCCAGTGTCACCGCGCGCAGGCCCATCCCGTATTCAATGAACTCGTTTCCATCGACGTCCCAAACGTGACAGCCTTGGCCTCGCGCCAGAAATCCGGGCGCAAGCACGGGGTACTGGTCGTCGCCCTTGGCATAGGTGTGGGCGCCGCCCGGAATCACGGCATGAGCTCGGGCCTGCATTTTGGACGAGGTTGCGAAGATTTGCGCAAAGGGGGGCTTGGTTGGTAAATTCAAGGAAATCCCTCTCGGATAATTTCATTTCGCGCTATTATATTGCCAGTCCGCGACCTAGTCGCCTGTAATTGGCACGTGATCGACCGATGGAGGAGATCAGCAGTCTCCGTAGAATGACGTGCTTGCCGCAGCCGGCCTTTCAATTAATATCTTTATTTTACGTCCAAAAAGCAGGACTTACAATGTGGAACTGGGCGCCATGCATATTGGTGCCAATTAACCTGAATCGGACAAAAGGTGCGATCCGGGCCGGAAATGGCGTAAAAGAAATAGCTAAGAGATGGCTTCGGATTTCCATCCCTGTTGTTAGAGGTAAGTCCATTGAAAATCCTGATTACCGGCAACATGGGTTACGTGGGTCCCGCGGTTGCGAAGTACCTGCGGTCACACCGCCCGAATGCGACGCTTCACGGATTCGACAATGCCTATTTCGCGCATTGCTTGACCGGCTCTTCCGTTGTCCCCGAACGATACCTTGACGAACAATTTTACGGCGACGTGCGCAACGTCTCCCTGGATTTGACCGGATATGACGCCGTCGTCCAACTCGCCGCCATTTCCAACGATCCGATGGGAAATAAATTCCAGACGGTGACGCTCGATATCAATCAAAAGACGACAGTGTCGATCGCGCAGGCGGCCGCGGCCGCCGGTGTGAAGAACTTCGTGTTTGCATCGAGCTGCAGTGTCTACGGGATCGCCGACGGTCCACCTCGCAAGGAGACTGATCAGCTCAATCCGATCACGGCTTACGCCAAATCGAAGATCGGTGCCGAACAAGAGCTCGCTGCCATTGACAGCGACATGACCGTGACCTGTCTTCGCTTCGCAACCGCTTGTGGTATGTCGGACCGGCTTCGGCTTGACCTTGTTCTGAATGACTTCGTCGCTTGCGCAATCAGCAGGCGACTGATTAGCGTATTATCCGATGGTTCGCCGTGGCGTCCGCTGATTGATGTCGCCGACATGGCGCGCGCTATTGAATGGGCAATCGATAGACCTGCCGGTAGTGGAGGTCGATATCTGGCCGTCAACGCGGGATCGGATGATCGCAACTATCAGGTCAGGGATCTGGCCAATGCGGTCGCAAAGGCGGTACCGGGCACCGAGGTGTCGATCAATACTTCGGCGCCGGTCGATAGTCGGTCCTACAAGGTCGATTTTGGGCTCTTTCGTTCCCTGGCGCCGAGTCATCAGCCCGTCGTGAGCCTTGATCAATCGATCCAGAACCTGATCGCCGGCCTGAACAAAATGAACTTCAAAGACGGTGAATTTCGGTCATCGGACCTGATGCGCCTGAAGGTGTTGCAAGACCACATCGACAGTGGACGTCTCAGTGAAAACCTGGAATGGAACAAAATCTGACGACGGTTCGCAGACTGGAAGTACCAATGAATATAAGTATCCCCGCCACGCCCGGCGTTGCGCCGAAATGCCGTCACTGCGGACACGACCTGGTGCTCAAGCTTATCAGTCTTGGGCTATCACCGGTCGCCAACGACTACGTCGAGCCGGCTGACTACATGAAGGCGGAGCCGTTCTATCCGCTTGAGGCGTTCGTCTGCAACGAGTGCCGCCTGGTACAGACCCGCGACTTGCTGGCGGCCTCGGACATCTTCCGCGCGGACTATGCCTATTTCTCGTCGCACTCGTCCTCTTGGCTGGGCCACGCCAGCAGATACGTCGATTATATGTCCGAGCGATTTCATCTTGGCGCCGGCTCGCGGCACGTCGAGATCGCTTCAAACGATGGCTATCTGCTGCAGTATTCGATCGCAAAGGGTATCAACTGCCTGGGGATCGAGCCGTGCGAAAGCGTGGCGGTCGCTGCGCGCCAGAAGGGCATCGAAACGCGCATTGAATTTTTCGGACAGAAGTATGCCGAAACTCTGCGCGGTGAGGGTTGGGTCGCGGACCTGATCACCGCTAATAACGTGCTGGCGCACGTGCCCGACATCAATGATTTCGTCGCAGGCACCAGGGTGTTGCTCGCGCCCAGTGGCGTGGCTACGTTTGAGGTACAGCATCTGTTGACGCTCATGCAGCGGCACCAGTTTGACACCATCTACCACGAGCATTTCTCATATTTGTCTCTGATCGCAGGCCAGCGCATCTTCGCCAAGGCAGGCCTTCGAGTGTTTGACGTCGAGTTGCCCGAGACGCACGGCGGCTCGATCAGGTTCTTCGTCTGCCACGACGGCGCATCGCACCCCGAGAGCCAGCGGGTAGCGGAAGTGCTGGCGAAAGAGCGCGCCTACGGCCTGGATAAGGACGACATATACATCGCCTGGAACGAGTCGGTGAAGGAGACAAAGCGCGACCTCCTGGAACTGCTGGTTTCGCTCAAGCGGCAGTCGAAGACCATCGTCGGATACGGGGCGCCTGCGAAGGCTGTGACGCTGCTGAATTATTGCGGCGTTGGAATCGATTTCATCGACTTTACTGTCGATCGCGCGCCCTCCAAGCAGGGTCGCTATCTTCCAGGCGTCCGCATTCCGATCATGCCTCCCGAAGCAATCTTCGAGGCCAAGCCGGACTACGTTCTTATTCTGCCATGGAATATCAAGCAGGAAATCAAAGCGCAGATGGAGAAAATCCGTTCGTGGGGAGGGCGGTTTATCGTACCTGTTCCAAAAGCAACCATTGAAAGCTGACTGCTGCAGAGCTCTTCTCGCGGAGCGTGTCAGGATCACTCATTGTTTATCTTATGGCGAGGTTCCGAGCCGTGAAGTTCATTGCCCTTGGTGAATCGGATGCGCGATTGATTGAATTGACGCCTCGTGTTGACGAGCGCGGCAGCTTCACGCGAATCTGGTGTGCCGATAGCTTTGCGGCGCAGGGGATCGACTTCCGCCCCATCCAGGGCAATAGCTCGCTCACCCGAGTTCGAGGAACCATTCGCGGAATGCATTTCCAGCGAGACCCGAAGGCCGATGCGAAGATCGTTCGATGCACGGCGGGTCGCATTTACGATGTCATCGTTGACGTGCGTTCGAAGTCTCCGACGCGGGGACAGATTTTCGTCAGCGAACTCGCACCATCTTCCGCAACGATGCTCTACATCCCGGCAGGCTTCGCTCATGGGTTCCAGACGTTGGAGGACAACTCGACGGTCGAATACCTGATGGGAACGGAATATGTCGAGGCGCTTTCTGATGGATTTCGGCACGACGACCCTATGGTCGGCATTAAGTGGCCAGAGCCGGTAACGATGCTGTCAGCCAGGGATGCCGCCTGGCCATTCCTCTCAGAACGCAAGCTGTGGTGAGGTGCTGAAAGCAGGATGCCGGATAGACTGGAATCATCGGTATCGGATCGAAAGCCCGCGATCGACCTCCATGGTCTCGTCACGGAGCTGTTTCCGATCAATCGCAGTCTTACGGGCGCAGGCGTTCGCGAGACGCTTGGTGTTGTCGCTCGCCATATCGATCTGAAGATCAATGAGGTTGCGACCGGGACTGCGGTGCTCGACTGGACCGTGCCCATGGAGTGGAATATTCGCAGCGGCTCGATCTCTACCGTGTCCGGGCGTCGTCTGGTCGACTTTGCCGACAATAATCTTCACGTCTTGGGTTATAGCAAGCCGGTGCAAGGTGTAATAAGCCGCGCCGAGCTTGCGCAGCACGTTCATACATTACCTGATCAGCCTGACCTCATCCCGTACCGCACCGGGTATTTTGCCGACGACTGGGGCTTCTGCCTTTCCCACAAGCTTTGGCAGTCCATGACCGACGAGCACTATCGCGTCGAAATCGATAGTGAGTTATCGTCGGGATCGCTGACTTATGGTGAACTGTTTCTGCCTGGTCAAAGCACTCAAGAAGTGCTGATCACTTGCCATATCTGCCATCCAAGTCTCGCCAACGACAATCTATCGGGAATTGCGGTGATGACCGCCCTCGCCATGCGGCAGGCGCGACGAACGCATCGGTTAGGATATCGCTTTCTCTTTCTTCCGGCCACCATCGGTGCCATTATATGGCTGGATCGAAATCAGTCGAAACTCGACAGGATCCGACATGGCCTGGTTCTGACCTGCCTCGGCGACTCCAGCGGATTCCACTACAAGCAGAGCCGGAGCGGGGCGATCATCGATCGCGCCGTAGCGCATGTCCTGCGCCATTCCGGCCATCAGTACGAGGTGATGCCGTTCAATCCCTATGGATATGACGAGCGGCAGTTTTGCTCCCCCGGCTTTGACCTGCCCGTTGGCTGCCTAATGCGCGGCGTACATGGGACTTTCCCCGAATATCACACTTCAGCCGACAATCTTGATTTCGTAAGGCCGGAAGCTCTCGACCAATCCTACGCTCTGATTGAGTCGATCCTAGATCTTCTTGATCAGAATCGCACGTTTGAACGTGTGGATGGTCGGGGCGAACCTCAGCTCGGACGTCGCGGGCTTTACAGGGCCGTCGCAGGGCAGCGCGAGGCCGGCGGGGCCACACAAATGGATCTCTTGTGGTTCCTGAACCTTGCAGACGGCAAGCACAGTCTACTCGACATGGCGATCCGCGCCGACGTTCCGTTTGCGCGCCTTGAAACGGCCGCGCGGCTCGCACTGGAGGCCTCGCTCGTTCGAGAAACTATTTGATGACTTGACCTTGGTGGCGAGCAGGCACATGGCCGGCTCGCTGAATGACCGGCCAAAGTAATTCTGGGAAGTGCATTAATAGTTGCAAGCTTCAACGAATTAGGAAGCGTATAATGAGTACCGATGGGTCTGCTGAGAGCAGGCCGGCTATTGATAGTCCCGAAAGAATCGAGCTTGTCCATGTCGGCCGCACCCTTCAAAGCCTGCAACATCTGCGGGTCGTCGCTGCTTCTCTCATCGTGCTCTATCACACAGAGCTGCAGATCACACGGCTGACGGACGGGATTCACCAGCATTCGCTGGGTTTTGGTGCCGCAGGGACAGACCTATTCTTTGCTATCGGCGGCTTCGTTCTGGTCTATACAAGCCACAATCGGAAAGACACGCTCGGCGCATTCTTGTACCGCCGCTTCGCTCGCATCGCGCCTCTCTACTGGTTATTCACGTTTCTCATGCTGGGCATTCTTTTGGTCGCGCCCAGCTACCTGCTGACGACGAAGGGCGATTTCTGGCACTTTCTGCTCTCACTGGTTTTCATTCCATATCCGCATCCGGTTCTTGGGATTGACCGACCATTTCTCTTTCCGGGTTGGGTGCTCAACCATTTTGCATTCTTCTATCTGTTGTTTGGCTCACTGTTGTTCCTGACGAGCGGAAAGCGTGTCTTTGCGGTGAGCGCGGTACTTTGTGCACTGGTGGTATTGAAGGCTTTGTTCCGAGATCAGAGTCATCTGCTCAATTTCTACGGTGCGACAGTGGCGCTGGATTTCGTGCTGGGCATGATCGTTGCTTGGATATTCCTTGCAAGAAATGAGACGCCGTGGATCATCGCCGCGGTGTTCCTCGTCGGCGTGTCGATCTTTGCTACGGGTGTTCTGCAGAACGTTTCAGAGGGCGCGGAGCGGGCACTTTTTTGGGGTTTGGCCGACGCGGCATTGCTATTCGTATGTGTCTCCATCGAGAAGCAGTGGGGGTGGCCGGAATGTCGCTTACTCAGCAAGCTAGGTGATGCATCCTATTCGGTGTTCGTGTCCCATTTGTTCGCCCTTGCATTGGTGGCGAGCATTCTGCGCGGGCTTCGATTATTCCCCACACTCGGGGTGCCGGGCGCGAGAATTGTCTTCCTTGGAGCGGCTTGGGCGCTGGGGATGGTGGTCTACGCCGCGATCGAGCGTCCTTTGATGCGGTGTATCGACCGACAGCGCAGACCGCGGATGGCGAGAATGATCGTGGCAAAGGGGCCTTGAATAGGCGCCGAATTTGCAGGACACAAAACCAGAAGCAGCGCTTCGACGATTAAAAGACAATACAATTAAATTTTGGCAGTTCCACCCTCGCGTGTGATCGTCTAATATGATTGCAGTCGGACTATGGTTGGTGAGTGCTGGCAACTAGGGAAAACATTAATAACTCAATTAGTTGGTTGACGATCTCGGACGAGATTCGAGAACTTTTCTTGAAGTTCAGAATTCCACCGCGGTCGGTGAGCGCAAAAAGCAACCAGACAAGCGGTGGAATCGCGCTCGAAATCGCCACAAGTCATAGCCGTCGTTTTCGAAGTACGCCGGCGTACCGCTCCCGCAGTATGCCGGCCGCATTGCGTTGTGTTCTGCGGAAACAGCGCTGCTGCGCAGTTGATTTGGGGCAGGAGCATGGCTACGGGTTTCGTACGGTTATTTCATCCTGCGAAGCGCTACGGCTTCATCCAGCAAGAATCTGGAGGAGAGGACGTCTTCGTGCACGCTTCAGTGCTGAGAATGGCAGGTCTCAAGAGATTGCGGAAAGGCCAGAAGGTCCACTTTGAGATCTACGACAATCAAGGGAGGCCGGCGGCAAGGAACCTGCGGGTTCAAGAAGACGCACTGGAGGAGCAGGATCGATTTCAATCTCAGGAGGAACAAACCCCAAAGGATGTGTCCCCTGGCTCGAGTCCTGCGGACTCCAATCGATCGGCTGTGAGCCGCAAGAGGATTTCTCGCGCTGATTTGGAACAGGTGCTGGCCGAGGCTGTCAGGACCAGCCATTCGGAGTGCAAACCCTTCGTGGGCGTAATCATCGAAAAGATTATTTCGAATTCACGTAGTGAAGCGGGTTGGGCTGTCAAAGGTGTAAGATATGGAAATGCCGACCGCACCAAGTGCTCTGTCGCGCTCTCCAATTGTCTGAATGAACTGCAGCGTGAGTACCAACTCATGGACTGAGCAGATACCAAAGGAGCGCCGAAGGAAGACACCGAGATCCGCAATCAGTCGACTGGGGACCAGCGCCGCTGAGCCTAGCGCGAAGATCACTCGTCGGACAGCCTGAACTCTCGTTGCATCCGCTCGAGGATAGTTGTCAATGCCTCATTGACTGCCGCTCGATCAGATCTGCCGAACTTGACCCCCCGCAGCGCCCAATTAGGATCAACGGGTGATTTCGGTTTCACGTGCCGGACAACCACGCCAACGAATTCCGCGCAACTCGGCCCAGCCATCTTCGTCGCTTCTGCGATCGCTAGTTCGAGCTGTGGTGCAGTAATTCGAACTTGGTCCGGTTGCGCTTCCTTCGCCGGCATCGCATCCGTCACGTCGATCACTGGTGCACTGGATTGCGCCGACCCTGCAAACCAATCCTGCCTTTTGGCTGCGTCCGCAATTTCAATTGACTGAGCTGGCGGGCAAATAACTTCGAATGCGGGCTCGATGGGCGCTGGCTGCGTTGATGCGTCACCCTGCGAACTCACTTCGGTGGGCTTTTGCGCAAGTTGCTGAGTCTCTATCATGACTTGGTCGATGATCTCCAAACTCTTGGCGATCACATCATTCAGTGCTGCAGCGGGTTTCTCGACGGAAGGATCATGGCTCCTGCCGCCATCCATCTGCGATTGGCCCCGTTGCGCGACCCTACGATGCGCCCGCAGTGCCCGGACGTGGAAGGGACCCCTGTGGGGCGCACAGCTTGTTCCTGGCACCCCTGCGGCCTTCGCGCGCGGTTGCTTGAATTTGTCCGAACGACCCGAGTTGCCATTGGCGAGCTTCTTGACCTTTTTCGACCGAAGCTTTGCCGGGGAGAGCCGATTCTTGCTTGCCACAGCCATGGCGTCGATGGGTCGTGCGGGAGGTTTCTGGAACGGGCGCTTTTTGGTGCCCTTCGGCCGAGCCACTGTTGACGAACCAGATCGCATTTTTGAGAGCGTCAAAAAGTTGCGCATCAGTCGCTTTCTGGCGGGGGAGCGGACGAGGACTCGGGAAGTTGGCACAGTGAACTCCGGCAGAATGATCAGGAAACGGCGGATGCGCCCCTCGTGGTGAGCACGATCCCATCACCACGCGTTTCGACGAGATCTAGCTCGATCAACGCGCGCAGATCTTCCGGACTGATCGGCGATAGCTTTGCGCGGTCGCTCTTGATGTCCCTCAATACCCACCGAAGTACGATCGCTCGATCGCGAATTTCCGGGGCAGTGTGGATGCGCGGCTCTAGAATTGCCCTTAGAAGGCTGGATTTTGATCCCTCATTCTGGGCCTCCGGAGTCGCCGCGAATCCTTCTGACGTAGTAAAGGGAACGCTTGACATATGGTCCGCGATGGGTGCGACCTCGCAAGATCGGCGTTCCATCCTGTCCCCAGCGGCGACAGGAGTGTTTCGTGAATTGGCAAGATTGTCGTTTGAGCGCCCTTCCAGCTTGGTTGACGCCGCAGGTTGGGGTTCGAGGATTGAGAGCAACCATTCGCGAGAAGGTCCGCGGTCGTGATCGTTCGATTTGGTTTTCAAGCCTTGGGCTTTTTGGATGGTCCAATTAATCAAGCCGACAACTTCCATGCCCACTTCCTCCGTGGCTGGCTCGGCCGCGCAGAGCGCTGCACCGCCGGCCCCGCGTAGCTTCAACAAAGCCGCGGACGTATTCCGGAACAGCGACGGCGTTTGATGTAGAAGCGCCTTTGAATTTCGACCACATCAAGCCAGGCATCGTAAGACCAAACGTTCAAGCCTGTTGAAGCTAGAGCGGGAAACGAATGATCGAGTGGCGGTGACAGCCAATCGTAGCGGTATCTTCGAAACCCGTCCGTTCGACATCAGTCCTGCAGTAAACAGGTGCCCAGTTCGCCAAAGCGTCAATTTGGCGGGCAAATAGCTAATAGGCCCCATAAGCGGGCAGCCATTTTTAGCATTAAACCATATTCGAGGCGATTTAAAAAGTTATTTGATTGGATTTAGAGGAGCCTCGCTCGCTATTAATGAAATCAGCCAAGCTCTTTTGGGTCGACCGCCATATCGAGAAACGATTGCACGAGAATAACCGGTCAGCGTTGCTCCATCGCCTCATAGAGATCATGCCGGTAGGACTGAGCGAGGTTGCGCAGGTCTCCAAGGGTTCCGCGTGGAGCCCCACAGTGACGACATCTGATCTGGGTAGATGACGGGGCATTCTCCACATGGTCCAAGATGATTCCGAGCGCATTGCAATGGACACAGATCAGCTGAAAGGCGGGGCGGATGGGCATTCGCGCACTCGTTGTAAGGCAAAGTCGCCAGATGAAGTTCAAACCGATGGCGTTGCTGCGGGGGATCTGCTGGGAAATACCGTTGTGTCGATGATGGCCCACAAATATGACGCAGCCAATGATCGTTGCGAATTAACTTAACCGGTCAACCTTACGCAATGCATTGTGCCGCGACGATCCCGGATTCACGTGTTTTCCTGAGTGCGTAACAACAGAAAGCCGCACGTGTAATCGCCGCAAATCTGGAACAAAGTCGCTTCAGCTTCCGTTGTTAGGTCCAGCCAAGGGAGCCTGAGATGCATTTTCCTCGTTCACTCGTATTGGCCATCTGTATTGCCTCACTCCCGGTCGGAATCGCCTGGGGCCAGGGTGCGGCCGGAGGTGGAAGCGCCGGCGCAACAGGTTCCGGCGCTGCCGGTGCAGGGGCGGCTGGAACTGGTGGCGGACGTGGCGGCATCGGCACATCGGCTGTATCGGGTGGCGCAGCCGTCGGGGGCGGCGCCCCTGCCGGACCGGTCGGCGGCGGGGCACCCGCTGGAGCGGTCGGTGGAGGTGCCCCCGCTAACAACGCCGCCTCGAACAGCGCTGCCGCACCTCCAGGAGCAAATCCGGCTATTGCAAACTCGCCAGCGACCAATCCGCCCACCACGGGTGGCGTGATCGGGGGCTACACGGGGGTCGGCAACCCGCCCGGCACCAACAGCAATGCTGTTGTCGACCAAGCGGGGTCTCCACCGGTCACAGGCCAAGCTAAACCCTCGACCGCCCCAGCCGCGGTTCGCGGCATGGCTGAGAGCCCGCCGGCCTCGACTACCGGACTGGTAACGACTGCGGCGGACGGAGTTTCCACGAAGGTGGTTCCCGCTAGGCCGTGCAGCACGGCCGCCCGCGAAACGGATGGTACAACGACTTGTGTGGGCATCCCGAGCAAGCGGCAATAGATCTCAGTAGCGTAAGATCTCAGTAGCGTACCGAGATTACGCTGGGCGCCTCTATTCTCGCTTCGCATGCCGCGATAGGCCCGTAACGGTACACGTGACGTCGAAAGAATGGCTCCCAATTTGCGACAGGAAAAATATAGGGTCCGAGGGAAGGCACGGTTCCGCAGACAAAAGCAATCGTCGCGTAGTCGCTGCGAACATGCCGAGCCTCGGCGGAATTAACCAGCGCGATACTGGTCGCACAAAGCGCTGTTGCATACAAACTCGCACGAAGACTTCGCATTGTTTTCTCCTATTTTCTCGACGCGCCGGTTCACGATAGCCGTATTGCATCAGATGCCGCAAGCTATGGTGTGGTGTCGGATCATGCTCGCTCGGCCGCCGGCCTGTCCGGACGTGGCGTCCCTTCCTGCGACTTGATATCAGTCCGATACACCGCGATCATATCGCCGGCAGGCGCCCCGGTAAAACATCATCAATCGCTATGGCCGCTGAAATCAGACCCTATCGCATTTCCGTCGGCGACGATGTCCTCGACGATCTCAAATTGCGGCTGCGCAGCACGCGCTGGCCGGAAGCCGAGCTGGTGCCCGGCTGGAGCCAAGGTGCGCCGCTGAAATGGATCAGGGACATCTGTCGCTACTGGGCAGAAGAGTACGATTGGCGCGGGCGCGAGGCGCGGCTCAACCGCTTTGCTCAGTTCATGACCGAGATCGACGGGCTCGATATTCATTTCCTGCACGTCCGTTCGCCGCATTCGGACGCAATGCCGCTGATCATCACGCATGGCTGGCCGGGCTCGGTGGTCGAGTTTCACAAGGTGATTGAACCGTTGACTGACCCAACCGCGCATGGCGGCAACGCCGCCGACGCGTTTCACGTTGTCTGCCCGTCGCTACCCGGCTTCGGCTTTTCGGCCAAGCCGAAAACAACGGGCTGGGGCGTCGATCGCATTGCGTCGAGCTGGGCCATGCTGATGGACCGCCTTGAATACGCGCGATACGGCGCGCAGGGCGGCGATTGGGGATCGGCGATCACCACCGCGCTCGGCGCGCAAGATCCGGAACATTGTGCCGGCATCCACATCACGCTTGCGATGTCAATCCGCCCCAATGTGGAGGGACAACCGACGTCTGAGGAAGCGCGCGCGTTGCAGGGCATCCAGCATTACGCCGACTGGGATTCCGGCTATTCCAAGCAGCAATCGACCCGGCCGCAGACGCTTGGTTACGGATTGACGGATTCGCCGAGCGGGCAGGCGGCATGGATCCTCGAAAAGTTCTGGGCCTGGACCGATTGCGACGGTCATCCCGAGAATATCTTTGACCGCGACGAGCTGCTCGACAATGTCATGCTCTATTGGGTGACGGCGACCGCCGCTTCATCGGCGCGCTTGTATTGGGAGAGCTTCGGCCCAAAACGCCGGACCGCGCACAAGGTGACGGTGCCGACCGGTGTTGCCGTCTTTCCCAAGGAGATCGTGACCCCAGTGCGGAAGTGGATGGAAGCGAGTTACACGAATATCCAGCACTGGAACGAAATGCCGAAAGGCGGGCACTTTGCGGCTTTCGAGCAGCCGGACCTGTTCGTGCGGGAAATTCGGGATTATTTCCGGACGTTGCGAAAGCCTTCCGCATAGGCGCTGCACGCTCCCGCGGTGGTTGGCGAAACCAGCCAAGAGAGCACGAGGCCTGTCGCCTCACGTCCGATGGCGGCTGCCCAGCGCCGACGCGATCGATTCCGGATTCCTGATGCGCTCGGTCAACATGTCGATGCGATCGCCACCCCAGAACAGTTCACCGTTGAAGACCAT
Source organism: Bradyrhizobium archetypum (assembly GCF_013114835.1). Lineage (GTDB taxonomy): Bacteria > Pseudomonadota > Alphaproteobacteria > Rhizobiales > Xanthobacteraceae > Bradyrhizobium > Bradyrhizobium archetypum. Next base: position 651,117 of record NZ_JAAVLW010000004.1, read on the forward strand.
GGTCGGCACGCCGAACACACCGAGCGCTTCCGCGTCAATGATGATGCGGTCGTGCTCAGGCCGTGCGGGACCGCGGACGTACGCTTCGAATTCTTCGGCTGAGCCGCCGAGCGATGCAATCACGCCGGAAATGGCTGACAGCTCGTCGATTTCGAGATCATGGCTCCAGAACCGTCGGAACACCGTGTCGTGATAGGGGCGGAATAATCCGTGGCGCTGGGCGAACAACATGCCGGCGCTGGCATAGAAGGCATCATAGATGCGCCGCGGGCCTTTCATGATTAGGCCCTGCGCGTTGGCGTAGCGGCGCGCGTCCATATAGGCGTAGCGCACCTTGCGCCAGAAATGCGGCGTGCGCTCCTCCACCGTTCCCATGAATTCGGGAATGCGCAGCGTGTAGGGCAGCCATTCGAGTTCGACACTGCAAATTTCCTCGAGCTCGAACAGCCGCTTGTTGGCAACAAAGGCGTAGGGGCTTTTGTAATCGGTATAGATTCGTACGCGTAGTTTTTCCATCGGGTGATCCTGTTTCGATCGGATCATTATCTGCGATGCGAACGACGCAGGGAACCATGCGACACATTTGATTGATTCAAAAACGAATGGGCCCCGGTGCATGTGAGCATCGCGGGGCCCTACATCTTCGTTATAGGCGAAGGATTTCTGGTACACACCAGTTTGGTCTCAGGATCCGGCAGCGCGTGGCCTTTGCGCTCCAGTCCCGCGGATCGATTCGAATTGTGGAAGGCGCGATGAGGCTGGCAGCTGCTTATGACCTCGACCGCACCCGGACCTTGCGCTGAGCAAGGTCACCGGTCTGACCCGGTGGCGTCATGCTCCTCTCCAAGAGTTGGCCAACGGACCTCATGTCCGCTCTCGCTGCGTGTCGTCTCGATCATTTAACCGGGGCGCCAATACCTGCGAAACAGGGAGCCGAACGCTCCGTGACTCCGGCAGGTGCAGCGTGTGAAATGCTGCGGCAGATGCTCGCCGGTGTCAAGCCGTCCTCAACGGTAAGTGGCATGGCCGGTTCCCGGGAACAGCGTCATAGCTTTGTTTGGCGGTAGTCGCGTAGGTCGGGATCGTGAGTCATCGCCCAGTAATCCACAAACCGCCATGGCATCGCCGAGAAAACCCGCCCCTGCTTGTTACGGTAATAGGTCGTCATGCCTGGATGAGTCCAGATTAATTGCTCATGCTCGGCGTCCACTTTCTTGACGTACTCATCGTGCGCTTCCGAACGGACGTCGATCGCAGCGATGTCCTGTTCGATCATCTCGATGAGGCAAGCCGAGATGTAGCGGCTCTGGCATTCCGACTGGAAGATTACGCTGCCGCCATGCGCAGGACCTGAATTGGGACCGAGCATCACGAAAAGATTTGGAAAGTCAGGTACGGTGAGTCCGAGATAAGCGGTCGGATTGTCGCCGGCCCAGGCCGCCCTCAGATTTTTTCCACCACGTCCGGTGACGTTGAGGCGGGCGGCCATCTCCGTGACCTTGAAGCCGGTCGAGATGACGATGATATCCGCCGGCCGCAACTTTCCGTCTGAAGCGACAATGCCATCACGTGCGAAATGATCGATCTTGTCGGTGACCAGTTCGACATTCGGCTTCGTCAGCGTCTTGAACCAGTTGTTGTCGAGCAGGATGCGCTTGCCATAGGGCGGATAGGTCGGCACGCATTTCTCAATCAGATCCGGACGGTCCTTCAATTCCGACAGGATGAAATCGGTCAGCTCCTCGCGATGCCGGTCATTGCCTTTATTGACCGCGCGTTCGGGATGCGGCCAGTTCGGATCCTTGCGAAGGAAGGGCAGCAGGCCGTCGCCATAACGCCAGAACATGTTGAAGCGATACCACTGCACATAGAACGGAAGATGCGCTAGCAGCCACCGCGCTCCTTCGGTGATGGGGTCGGAGTAGCCTGCAACCGGACGCGCCCATTGTGCAGTCCGCTGATAGACGGTGACCGAGGCTACCCGATCCGCGATCGTCGGCACTAGTTGCATGGCGGTAGCACCGGTGCCGATGACGGCGACGCGCCTGCCGTCGAGCTTGATGTCATCCGACCATAGTGCGGAGTGCAGAACCAGGCCCTTGAAATCCTTCTCGCCGTTGAAGTGTGCGGGGTGAGGGTCGTTAAGCTGACCGATCGCGCTGACAAGAATGGTCGATTCAAATATCTCCTCGCCACTGGCGGTCGTCAATGTCGATATCCACCGCTGCTTGGTTTCATCCCAGCGCGATGATGTCAGTTCGGTGTTGAGCCGCAGATGTTTTCGAATGTCGTATTCGAGCGCGACTTTCCTGAGATAGTCGAGCAACTCCTGGCGCTGGGCGAAATGGCGCGTCCACTGATTCCGGCGGCCGAATGAAAAGGAGTACGAATGGTTCGGCGTGTCGACGCCGCAACCGGGATACCGATTAACATACCAAGTGCCGCCGAGCTCGTTATTCTTCTCGACGATGGTGTAGGGAATGCCGAGCCGGCCAAGAGCGACGCCGAGCGCGATGGCGCAGACGCCAGCGCCGACGATCAGCACGTGCTGCCGCGCCAGCTTCTCGTCCGACGGCGGTTTGCTCCAGCGCGCATCACGGGGAATAAAGCCCATTTCCTCGCGCATCAGCGGTGCATATTCCGGCGCGACGTTCTCGCCGAGCGTGGCGCGCATCATCTTCAGCATCAGTTCGTCACCGGGATCGTTGATGACAGGCTTCGGTTCGCCGTTCGCAAACAGCTTCAAGATGGCCGCGCGGATCTCGGCCTGGATTTCCGGGGACACGCCGGCATGCGGGTCCGGTATCAGGCGCACGTCGCGCTTCGGCTTGTAAGGCGGTTCCAGCCAGCGTTCGTCGCCGGTCATGTGCACCAGCACCATCAGCAGCACACGGATATCACCCTCGGCGATTGCCGACGATAGATCGAGTTTCTTGCGCGGCAGCCCGATATTCATGCTGGTGTCCTCGTTTACGCGCCTGATACTTCCGGCAGACCGCCATAGGCGGCCCAGGTGGTGCCGGCGATATAGCCGGCATCGACGGGAAGATTGATTCCAGTGACGCCGCTGCTCATCGGCGAAAGCAGCCATGCGATAGCCTGTGCCACCTCTATCGGCTCGACCAACCGGTTCATCGCGGTCGGACTCTCGGCCGATTTTCTGTTCAGCGCGCCCGAGGCGATGGCGGCTTCCAGCGCCGCGGTGCGGGTGAAGCCCGGCGAGACCGCGTTGATACGGACGCCGCGACGGCCCCATTCGGCAGCCATGGTCTGCGTGATCTGAATCACGCCGGCTTTCGCGGCGGTGTAGGCATGAATCGGACCTGAGGTCATGCCGGCAACCGAGGCGACATTGACAATCGCGCCGTGACGGCGCTCGGCCATCTTCACGCCGACGCTGCGGCTCACGAGAAAGGTGCCGCGAAGGTCGATATTGACCTCGCGGTCCCATTGCTCCATCCGCACGTGCTCGATCCGGTGCATCTTGCCGAACACGCCGGCAGCATTGACGAGGCCGGTGATCGGGCCATGCGCTGCCTCAATGTCAGCAATGCTGCTGACGACGGCGCTTTCGTTCGCGACATCGAAAGGCGCAGGCCACAGGATGACTCGCGTTCCAGCCAACGGTTCCGGCGCAATATCGACAATCACGACCTTTTGGCCTTGTTCGGCGAGAAGCGTTGCGGTCGCCGCGCCAATGCCGCGGCTGCCGCCGGTAACGAGGACGATGCCTTCAGCGGTCATGGCTGTTTCCCTTATCCGGTGTGAACAGGCCGCGGGTAACCAGCTTCCGGTAGGCGGAAATAACATGCTCAGGCGCGGCCGTGACGCTGTCGCCGACATAGGAGTAGCGGCGGCTCAGGTAACCGCGCGCGCCCATCAGCATGTGAACGATGGCTTCGAACTCCTCGTCGCTATAATCCATGATCGCGCCGGCCTGACGCGCACGCTTGAGGATGCGCACATAGGCGGTCGCGATATTATCGAGATGTTTCTGGTAGCCAACGGGTGCGAAATATTCGGCCTCGTTGAGGATGCGCAAGAATTCCGGCACCTCGCGGATGAAATCGAAGAAGGCGCCGAACCGTTCGATCTCCTGCCTGGCCGCATGCGCTGTTCCCGTGCGCTCGCGGATGAAGTGAACCATGTCGATGCCGATCTTCGGCAGCAACTGGTCGAGCAATTCCTGGCGGTTCTCGAAGTGATTGTAGAACGTGCCCTGGGCGACGCCGGCTTTTTCGGTGATGCGGGCGACGGAAGCTTCCGCGTAACCATACTTGCCGACGACCTTGGTGGCGGCGTCGAAGATCTTGCGCTTAGTCCAGGCGTTACGCTCGACCCGGTTGAGCTTGGTCACCTTGCCCGATGCGGCTTGCGATGATTGCGTCATGCGTGGGCTTCCAGTTCGGCGCGCAGCACGCGCTTGAGGACTTTGCCGGAAGGGTTACGGGGCAGGCTGTCGCGAATGATCAACTGCTTCGGCACCTTGAAACTGGCGAGATGCGCGCGGCAGTGCTCGGTGAGATCGGGCAATTGCAGGGTGGCGCCATCCGAAAGCACCACGATCGCGACCGGCTTTTCGCCCCAGCGCTCGTCGGGCATGCCGATCACGGCGACCTCGCGCACCTGCGGCAATTCGTAGATGATGCGCTCGACCTCGGAGGAGGCGATATTCTCGCCACCGGAAATGATCATGTCCTTCTTGCGGTCAGTCAGATAGAGGAAGCCGTCTTCGTCGAGATAGCCGACGTCACCGCTGCGGAACCAATCGCCGAAGAATGCAGCGGCGGTTCTCTTGGGATCCTTCCAGTAGCCTTGCGTGACCTTCGGTCCGCGCAGGCAGATCTCGCCATGCTGGCCGGGCGGCAGGCGATGGCCTGCCTCGTCTCGGATTTCGATTTCGACATGGGCGACAGGACGGCCGGTCGAGCCGATCTTTTCGATCTCGTGGCCGGCTTCCATGAAGGTGTCGCCGCCACAGGTTTCCGTCAGGCCATAGGCGTCGATGTAGCGCGCATTCCTGAAATAATTGGAAAAGGCGCGGATGCGCGCTTCCGGGGTTCTCTCGCCGCCGCCGATCGCCCAGCGCAGGCTCGAGACATCGTAGCGGTCGCGGGTCGGGCAGGCGAGGATCGCGGTCGTCATGACCGGCGCGAACCATGCGGCGTTGAGTTTCTCGGCCTCGATCGCGGCGAGCGCCTGCGCGGGTTCGAAGTTGCGGTGAACGGAAAGCAGGCCACCGTGCCAGAGCACTGCAATCCCCGGCAGGTCGAGCGCGCCCACATGGTAGAGCGGACCGACCACCAGCAATCGCGTCTCTGCGCTCAATCCCAGAGTCAGCGTCTGATCGGCCGACTTCCAGTACATGTTCTCGTAGCTGAGCATCACGCCTTTGGGGCGGTCGGTCGTGCCTGATGTGTACATCAGCCGCATCAGGTCGCGCGATTGCCGCACATGCATGGGGGCGGCAGCGACATCGGGCGCGAGGAGGGAAGCATTCGATTGCGCAGCCTCGTTGAGGAGGACCACCGGACCGGCGCCGGCGGCTGTGCCGGCAAACTCTTCGTCCGCAATCAGGATGCGCGCGCTGGAATTACCGACGATGTAGCCGACTTCATCGGCGGACAGGCGGTAGCTGATCGGCAGAAACACTGCGCCGATGTGGCTGGTTGCGAATGCCAGTTCGAGGAAGGCGGCGCTGTTCTTCATCAGCACCGCGACGACATCGCCAGGACCGATCCCGCGCGAGACGAGCCATCCGCCGACCCGCCGGACACGGTCGTCGAACTGGCCATAGGTGATGTCCTCGCCGCGATATTTCAGCGCACAGCGATTGGGCGTTCGCCTGGCATGAAACGCGATGAAGCTCGAAAGATTGATCATTTCCCGTTCAGCGAGGCCAATTCCGCGGCTTTCCCGCGTGATGAATTCTGACTCGTAATTCATCTTTGGCTTGACGTCACCCCCTTTGCTCTGAAATCCTCAAAGCGGTACGGAGACGACACGATCTCCGGCTGGGATGGGAAACGCCGACCCATAGGAGGAAGCAATGACGAGAACCCGCAAACCGGGCGTAAGCCGACGTGCGACGTTGGCGATGATGGGCGCCGGTGCCGTAACATTCGCGACGCCCCGGGTAGCGCGCGCACAAGCCAAGACCATCAAGGTCGGCATGCCGACCATTCTCTCCGGGCGCGTGGCGCAGCTCGGCACCTCCTCGCGCAACGGCGTGATGCTGGAAGTGGAAAAGGTCAATGCTGCGGGTGGCCTTGCCGGACGGCAGATCGAGATGGTGATCCGCGACTCCAAAGGGCAACCGCAGGAAGCGGCGCGCGTCGCCCGCGAACTCGTCAACACCGATGGATGCGAGATCCTGATTGACGCAGAAGCGTCGTCCGGGGCCTTCGCGGTACACGAGGTGGCGCGCGATCTCGGCGTGCTCTGCCTTCACACCAATTCGGAAACTTCGGCGCTGACCGCCGATCCCAAGCAGCACATTCCCAACGCGTTTCGCACCGCCCGCCAGGGCGTGCATGACTCGATCGTCGGTGGCAGCTATGCGGCGGCGATCGCCAAGACCAAGGGCCTGAAGAAATGGGCGACGTGTTCGCCCGACTATGCCTATGGCCGCGATACCACCGGCGAATACGTGACGTACCTGAAGCGCTTCGCGCCAGACGTCGAGATCATCAGCGAATCCTGGCCAAAGCTGTTCCAGCCTGACTACACCGAGGTGGTGACGAAGATCCTGCAGGCGAAGCCCCAGGCGCTGTATACCTGCCTGTGGGGCGGCGACCTGACGTCCTATATCGACCAGGCCAATATTTATGCGCTGTTCAGCCAGATGGAGGTGTTTGCGGTCAACATGGCCGACTACACCGCCCTGACGGTGGTAAAGAATCTGCCGAAGGGCATCCACTCCGGCAACCGCTACATTAAGACCTATCCCGCAACGCCGGAGAACGCTGCTTGGGGCGACGCCTACAAGGCAAAATATGGCGAGTATCCCACCAACTGGTCCTGGGAGAACGCAACGGCGATCATGCTGTTGGCAGAGGCGGCGAAGAAAGCCAATTCCGCCGACGGCAAGAAAATTGCGGAGGCGCTGCGCGGTCTGACGATCAAGTCGCCATTCGGCGCCGACGGCACCGTTACGATGCGCGCCGAGGACCAGACACTGGTCGGTTATGCCATCGGCTGGGGAACGACGATCCCGCAGGAGCCTTATGTGCCGCAGGTGCAGGCCGGCGACTGGAAGACGATCTTCGAGCTCGAAGCCGAGTGGAAGAAGAGCAAGGGTTACACCTGATCGATCGGCGATGACGGAGGCCGGCAAGCCGCCTCCGTCTCGTTGCGAAATTTCTCTCGCGCGCCCTCATTCCGGCGCGCCGCAATGGATGCTTCCCTTGGATCTCGACGCGCTTACCGGCTGTCTCGCCAGTTCCGCCTGCCTGGTGACGCAAACCACCAGCGGCTTGATCATCGGCATGCTGCTGTTCCTCGTCGCCGTCGGGCTGACGCTGATCTTTGGCGTGCTCAAGGTCGTCAATTTCAGCCACGGCGCCTTCTACATGTTCGGCGCCTATTTCGCGATGACGGCCTATCAGATCTCGGGAAGTTTTGCGCTGGCGATGCTTTGCGGCGCGGCGGGCACGGCCGTCCTTGGCCTGATCTTCGAGCGCGTATTCATGAGCCGGGTCTACGGCGCTGATGTGCTGATGCAACTGCTCGTCTGCTACGCTTTCGTGCTGATTTTCGACGACGTGGTGCGGATGGTCTGGGGGCCCGAGTTCAAGTCGATGGGCATGCCCGCGGCATTCCAGGTGGCGCCGCTGTTCATCGCCGGCGGCGTGGTGCCGCCGTATTATCTACTGTTAATCGGCGTTGCGCTGGCTGCTGCCGTGGTGCTCGGGCTCGGACTGGCCCGCACGCGGATAGGCAAGGTGATCCGGGCGGCCGCGCATAATCCCGGCATGGTGTCGGCGCTCGGCATCAACACCGGGCTTATCTACGGCGGCGTGTTCGCGCTGGGCGGCATGCTGGCGGGCCTTGCGGGGGCGCTTGCGGCGCCGGTGCGGTCGCTGACGCCCGGCATGGGATTCTCCGTCCTGATCGAATCCTTCATCGTCACCGTGATCGGCGGCATGGGCTCGATCCTGGGCGCGCTGATCGGTGCGCTCTTGATCGGCTTGATCCGCTCGTTCGGATCGCTCGGCTTTCCCCTGTTCACGGAAGGGCTGATGTATTTGTTCATGGTGATCGTGCTGGTGTCGCGGCCGACTGGCCTGTTCGGCAAGGAGGTCGCATGACCGAGCTGCAGGCCGAGCAGGGCGCGCAGGCGCTCGACGGTCCCCATCCCCAGGCAAAAACGCGGCGCAACCGGGAAGTTCTGATTGCGCTTGCCGTCTTTGTCGTGCTGGCGCTGTTGCCGGCGGTCTTCAGCAGCAAATTGCTGCTCGACTTCGTGATCCGCTGCGCGGCCTACGGGCTGTTCGCCACGTCGCTCAACCTTCTGGTCGGCTATACCGGCCTGATTTCGTTTGGCCACGGCATGTTCTTCGGCCTGGGCGCCTACGGCTTCGGGTTGATGATGCAGAAGACCGGCGTGCCGATCCCGGTGGCTTTCGCTGCAACGCTGACGATCACGTTTGTCGTCGCCCTTATCATCGGCGCCATCTGCGTGCGGCTAAAGGAAATCTATTTCGCCTTCGTGACCCTGGCGTTCCAGATGCTGATCCACTCGACCATCCTGTCCTGGGTCTCGCTAACCGGTGGCGATCAGGGATTGCGCGGCGGCATTCCACGGCCGCCATTTTTCGGCATTGATCTATCGAACCAATTGCATCTCTACGTCGCAAGTTGCGCGCTGCTGGTGATCGGGCTGTTCTTGATGCATCAGATCGCACAATCGCCGTTCGGCTACACGCTGCGCATGATCCGCGACAATGCCATACGCGCGAGCTTCATCGGCATCGACGTCTGGCGCGCCAAGCTGACCATCTTTGTGCTCGCGGCGCTGTTCGCCTCGACCGGCGGGATCATCATGGCGCTATTCGTCTCCGGGGCCTATCCGGAATTCGCCTATTGGACCATCTCGGGCGAGGGCATCTTCATCAACATGCTGGGGGGCGTCACGACATTCCTGGGACCGATGGTCGGCGCCGTGCTGCTCTTGATCCTCAACGACACCGTCACCCGGCTGACCGACTATCATGGCCTTGTGCTTGGCATCGTGATCCTGTTCTTTGCGATCGGCCTGCGGAAGGGCCTGATGGATTTCGTCGTCGAATGGTACGCGCAACGCCGTAACAGTGCCGGGGAGCGCGGCTAGCCATGCTGGAGATCCGCTCCCTTTCCAAGTCATTCGGCGGCGTCAAGGCGACGGACAATGTCACGCTGGATTTCGCGGACGGTTCGCTCACCGCCGTGATCGGCCCCAACGGCGCCGGCAAGAGCACCTTCTTCAACCTGATCACCGGCGCGCTGACGCCCGACGCAGGTCAGATCTTGCTCAACGGCCTCGACTTGGCCGGGCGCACGCCGCCAGAGATCGTTCGCCACGGCATCGGCCGGGCGTTCCAGGTCGCCAGCATCTTCCCGTCGTTGACGGTGCAGGAGACAATGCTGGCCGCGGTCTGCGCCGATCAGCGCCGGGCCAGCGTCCTGCATCGGCGTTTCCCTTTGGCTGAAACCCGCGACCGCGCCGAGCATGCGATGGAATTGCTGGGGCTGGCCAGCAAGCGGAACCGGACCGCAGCGACGCTGTCGCATGGCGACCAGAAGCTGCTCGATATCGCACTTGCGCTGGTGCTCGACCCGAAGGTGCTGCTGCTCGACGAGCCCACTGCCGGCATGGGCACCGAAGAGCGCTGGCGGATGATCGACAAGGTGAGGGAGCTCTGGGAGAGGCAGAAGATCACGGTGGTGTTCATCGAGCACGACATGGATATCGTGTTCAAGATCGCGCCCGAGATCGTTGTGCTCTGCTACGGCCGCATTCTTGCGGCCGGCAAGCCGGATGCGATCCGTCGCAACGAGGCGGTGATCGACGCCTATCTCGGCACCGAACATCACGCGGGAACCGCCGCATGAGCACGCCGCCGGTGGTGCAGGTCGAGGATCTCGACGTCTATTATGGTACCAGCCAGATATTGTTCGGCGTCGGCCTGTCGGTGCGCCAAGGCGAGACGATGGCGCTGCTCGGACGCAACGGCGCCGGCAAGTCGACCACCATGAAAGCTATCATGGGGCTCGCGCCGGCCCGCCGCGGCACGGTCACCTTGCAAGGCAGGGTTGTCTCTGGGCTGAAGCCGCATCACATCGCGCGCGCCGGCCTCGGCTTCGTACCGGAGGATCGCCAGGTCTTTCCCGAACACACGGTCGAGGACAACCTGGTCATTGGTGCCAAGAAGGGTCCCAATGGCGAGGACGAATGGCCGATCCGGCGCATTTTCGACGTGTTTCCGCTGCTGGAGCCGCTGCGTTACCGGATCGCGGGACGGCTGTCCGGTGGCGAACAGCAGATGCTGGCGATTGCACGCACGCTGATGGGCAATCCCGCGCTGCTGCTGCTGGACGAGCCTAGCGAAGGGCTGGCGCCGATCATCGTGCAGCGGATCGGTGAACTGTTGCGGCAACTCCGCGGTACGGGCGCGACGGTGCTGATTGCCGAGCAGAACATGCATTTTTGCCTTGGCCTTGCGAGCCACGCGACGGTTATCGACAAGGGCCAGATCGTCTACACATCCGGGATCGAAGAGCTGAAAGCCAACGAAAATATCCGTCGGCGCTACCTCGCGCTGTAGCTTTCGGCCGATCCGGAGGGACGGGATGACCGTCGATTGCAAAGGCCGGCGCGGTACGTCGGGCCGATGGAGGCAAGACATGAGCATCGACCCCGTTCGTTATTCCGTTTCGGGAAATATTGCCGAAATCATGCTGGATCGCGGACCGGTCAATGCACTCAGCATGGACCTGATCGACGCGTTGCTGGCGGCACTTTCGAAGGCGAGAGACGACGAAGCTGTGCGCGTCGTCATAATCGGCAGTGCGCACAAGGTGTTCTGCGCCGGGCTCGATCTCGACATTATTCGCGGCAAGCCTGGGATTGAGACTAAGAAATTCCTCGAACGGCTGTACTTCGCGCTGAACGACACCCAGTATCGCATGGGAAAGCCGACCATCGCAGCCGTCGATGGCGCGGTGCGGGCTGGCGGCATGACGATTGCGATCTCCTGCGACATGATCATCGCGGGCGAAGGCTGCACCTTCGGCTATCCCGAGATCGATGTCGGCCTGATCCCGGCCATTCACTTCGTGCAATTGCCTCGGCTGGTCGGCAAGCACCAGGCTTTCGGGCCGCTGTTCCTCGGCGAGCCCTTCGATGCCGCGACGGCCTTTCGGATGGGCCTGCTCAGCGAAGTGGTGCCGAAAGGCACCGCGCTTGAACGCGCGCGGGAGATTGCGGACAAGCTCGCCGCCAAATCGCCCATCATCATGAAGATCGGGCGCGATGCCTTCATGCGGGCGGTCGATGCCGATTTTCGCCGCTCAGTCGAAAATGCCGCCGAGAGCTTTGCACTCGTTGCAACGACGGAGGACTGTCAGGAAGGCTTGAATGCGTTCGTCGAGAAGCGGACGCCAAGCTACAGGGGGCGCTGATGGCTGGATTGTATTTCGAGGAGTTCGAGGTCGGCCAGGAATTCCATCACGAATTCAGTCGCACCGTCACCGAGATGGATAACACGCTGTTCAGCCTGCTGACCATGAACCCGCAACCGCTGCATATCGATGCGCATTTCGCGGAAAGCACCGAATTCGGCCAGCGGCTGTTCAACAGCATCTATACGCTCGGCATCATGATCGGCATGAGTGTCTACGATACGACGCTCGGAACGACGATCGGCAACCTCGGCATGACCGACGTCAAGTTTCCAAAACCGGTATTTCACGGCGATACGCTCAAAGCGCACACCAGGATCATCTCCAAACGCGAAAGCAAATCGCGGCCGAACCAGGGCATCGTGGAATTCGAACACACCATGACCAATCAACGCGGCGAGGTGGTGGCAAGCTGCCGCCGGACCGGCCTGATGCACTGCAAGCCGAAGGCGTAAAACCGATGCGATCTTTCCTGTTCGTTCCCGGCGACAGCCAGCGCAAATTCGAGAGTGCGAAGAAGACCGCGGCCGATGCGCTGATCCTCGATCTCGAGGATTCGATTGCGCCGGAGGAGAAGGTCGGCGCGCGGCAAACGGTACGCGAGATGCTCGATGCCAGGCATCCGAGCCAGAAGATGTATGTCCGCGTCAACGCGCTCGACACCGGCATGACGCTTGGTGATCTCGCGGCCGTCATGCCGGGCCGGCCTGACGGCATCGTGCTGCCGAAATGCGCCGGCGCTGCCGACGTCAACCGCCTTTCGCTCTATCTCGAGGCTTTCGAGGCAGCCGCCGGGATTGAACCTGGATCGACGAGAATCGTCACGGTGGCGACGGAGACAGCGAGGGCGGTTCTCAAGCTGCTCGATTTCGAGAACATGAGCCCGCGGCTGTGGGGCATGATGTGGGGCGCTGAGGATCTTGCGGCGTCGCTCGGCGCGTCGCGCAATCGGACCGGCGGCCGCTTTCATGGTCCGTTCCTCTTCGCGCGCGACCTCTGCCTGATCAGCGCGGCCGCGGCGGGCGTCGTTGCCATCGACACGATTGCGACCGATATCAACGATCTCGACGCACTCAGGGAAGAATCCATTGCCGCGCGCCAGGACGGATTCCTCGCCAAGGCGGTGATCCATCCCAAGCACGTTGACGTCGTCAATGCCGCCTTCATGCCGACGGATGAGGAAATCGCCTGGTCGGAGAAGATCGTGAAGGCGTTCAGCGAGAATCCAACGTCCGGCGTCGTAAAGATTGACGGCAAGATGATCGACAAGCCGCATCTGCGCGCCGCGGAGAAGATTTTGGCGCTGCAGGGACGATAGCGATGTGATGTAACCGGATGAGCAACAAGGCGCGCATCCAACGGGCCTCAAGCCAGCGGAAACTGCAACTCGAAGGTCACGCCTTCGCTGCTCGGCAATAGCCGGATCGATCCGCCGTGGCTGGCCATGACGGCCCTGACGATCGAAAGGCCCATTCCCGTACCGCCGGTATCGCGGCGGGTGGTGAAAAAGGCATCGAAGATCTTTTCCCGGTTTGGTTCGGAGATTGGATCGCCATCATTGTTGACGGTCATCCTGACAGATCCTTGTTCCGCAATGGCCTCGAGCCGGACCTTCTTCGCATTGTGGCGGATGGCATTGTCGGTCAGATGCGACAGAACAATCAGTGCTTTTTCGCTGGACATGCCGATCGAGCGCTCAAGGCATCCGCTTGCGTCGATCGCACGCGTCGGAAATCGGCTCTTCAATCCACCGATCACCTGCGACAGTTCGGTGTGCTCGTTCTGCGGCGCCGTTTCGGCACGTGCCAATTCGCGCAAGCGCTGGGTCATGGCTTCAAGGCGGCCGGTGTCGCCCAGAATGTTCGATATGAAATTCTTCTGCTCCATTCGGGTGAGGTTGTCGGACTTGCTTTGCAGCGAATCCAGCAGCAGTTCGGCGGCGCCCTTGATTGACGTCAGCGGCGATTTCAGCTCGTGGGTAAGGTGCGACGAAAACGTCGCGATGTAGTCCGATCGTCGCGACAATTGCTCAGCCATATCGAGGAAGCTGTCGGACAATTGGGCGAACTCGCGCGTGCCGTAATGGGCCAGCGGCTGGAATGCGTCGCGATCGCCATGGCCGATCCGCCTGGCGCGATCGACCAGCTCGCGCATCGGCCGGGTGATAGTGCGGGAGAAGATCAGGCCGATGACCATGGTCGCCAGGACGACGGTAAGACCCGCCAGAATGAATTTGCGACGCTCCTGGTAGAAATGATCAAAGATGTTGCTCGGCGTTCTCGACGTGTAGACGACGCCGGCCACGCGGTTGTTGACGATCACGGGCATCGCTGAAAATACGTGCACTCCGACGCCGCGGCTGATCGAGTAGATCGGCGGCGGAGGCTTGTCGGGCTTGCGAATTCGCAAGGCTGCCCGGTATTGTCCCCGTAGCGCCGTCGTCACCTCCTCAATATGGGCAAGCGATTGACCGACCTCGTCACGGCCGGCGATCACGACGCCGCGCGGATCGAGGATGCGAAAGCCGGCCAGCGTGACCTTCTGCGTTTCCAGGATGATCGGCATCAACCGCGTGCCGATCTCGAGATACGCGGGCGATGCTGGCGCGTTCGCCGGCAGCGCATTGGGTCGCCGCCGGAGCAGGTCGCCGCCGGCGGCAAGATCGAGCGCGGGCCGGATCGGCGTTAGCTGATCCTCTCGGTCAGGGCGCGCTTCGGACGGAATTTCTGCGCCGAGCGCGATGCCGGCAGGAAGGCGGCCTTCCACCTCGCGCGCGTAGACCGCCGCCAGCACGCGGCTTTGGGCGATCAATTCCGCTTGGGTTTGGTGGATGAGCTGGTTGTCATAGAGACGGAAGAAGAACAGTCCGACCAGAGGCAGCATCGCCACGGAGGCGAGCATGGTGAAAATGACCAATCCCAATGATGGTCGCCACTTCTCGCGTGCGCGTGACTTCATGCCTGCGGCTCGCATCGGCCGAGCTTGAAGCCGACGCCGTGGATGGTTTCGATGACGTTGTCGCAGTTCACGGCCGAGAGCTTGGCGCGGATGTTGCGGATGTGACTGTCGATGGTGCGATCCGATACCTGGATGTTGAGCTGATAGGCCGCGCCCATAATCTGTTCGCGGCTGAAGACAAATGTCGGTCGTGTCAGAAAGGCCCTCAAGATTCCGAATTCGATAGCCGTGAGGCGAAGCGGCGCGCCAGCGAATTCGGCGACGTGCTGCTCGGGATCGACCGACAGCCTGCCCTGTGAGAGCGCCGCCGTGGATGTCCTCGCATCCTGGCCGCGCAACGCGATGCGACGCAGGATGACGTTCACCCGGGCAACGAGCTCGCGCGGGCTGAATGGCTTGGTGACATAGTCGTCGCCTCCGATCTCGAGGCCCAGCACGCGATCGATCTCGTCGTCGCGCGCGGAAAGGAACAGGATCGGGACGTCCGAGGTCTTTCTGATTTCGCGGCAGACGTCGAGGCCGTCGAATTCCGGCATGCCGATATCCAGAACGATCAGGTCGGGCTTGTCGGCGGCAAAGCGGGTCAACGCTTCCCTGCCGTCGCGCGCTTCGAAGACGGTCATTCCCGCCTTCTTCAGTGCAACACGGATCACCTCGCGTATATGAAGATCATCATCAACGATGAGAATGCGGTGCGTCAAACTTCTCTCCCAGCACAATCAGCTTTCAGTCGACTAGCCTGTGGTCGAATTCTTCGGTTGGGCGCCCAGGGCGCGCTGAAGGCGCCAGCTCCGAAAGCCCCAGGAGCGCCAGGAAACCGTCTCTTTCACTTGCTGTTCTACAAGGCAACCACGGCGGGAAACAAGGGTGGGATCGAACCCGCGGAGGGCGATGGCCCGGTCGATCGCGGGCAACGCCTGCGGCCCGAGGGACAACAGATAGTTCATGTCGATCCATACGCCCTTGCCGGTGGCCTCGCGGCTGTGGCTGACATTGTAGTCAGCGATGATGGCCGCAAAATTGATCAGCGAGCAGACGTAGAGCGTTGCCGTCAGGGTGATGAGATTGGCGCGGATCAGCCAATCGTTCGAGCGATTCAGAACGATGCGGGCAACGATGAGCAGCAGGCCCAGCGCGACCAGGATCATCCAGATGAACGCCGCGACGCGCCACCAGGTCAGCAGGTAGATTTGAACATAGAGATCGAGGCGCAGGATCGATGACATCACCAGGAGGACATTCTGCGCTACCCACAGATAGACCAGCGGCCGGATCACCTTCGATTGCTCGGCCGGCCCACCTGGTCTTATCGCCGCCAGAACGAAACCTGCCGCTAGAAGCGCGGTGACAATGAGCGGATAGGCGCCGCGGTGCGCGTAGGATGCGTAACTGATATCGGCGGGCAAGGCCGCGTTGCCCCAGAGATAGACCGCATCGAGAATGGTCTGAACGGCGAACAAGAGGTTGAACAGGACCAGCGACCGCAGGATCGTCGCGACACCGAAAAACTCCATGCGATCGGACGGCGACGCCTGATCCGGCGCCGCCACTTCGACCATCGTGGACGGAACGGTCACCCTGCTGCGCCACCAGACATGGATGAAGGGCCATACGATCGACAGCGCCAGCGCCCAGAACAATATTCGGCTCAGGCTGACATAGGAGGCGGCATTGCCGGGGTTCATGAGGCTGACCCACTTCTCAAGCAACGGATTTGCCGAGATCAGGAGAAAAACGAAAATGCCGCCAAGCGCCATCGGGATGAACCAGACGGTCAGGCCGGTCTTCAGGGTCGGCAGATTGAATAGGCTAACGGTGTCGCGCAAAAATCTGAACGGGCCAACCAGAAACAGATCGCATAGCGCTGCTGCCTGCTCGCTGAGTTCGTTCTTTTGCTGGTTGGTCGTCAGCAATAGACCAACACCGAGCGCGATCGCCATGATGGCCAGGGAAGCGGCGTTGAATTCCTCAATGGCGGGTGCAAGTCCGGCCAACACGAGGATGCCCGCCAGCAGCATCCGGCTTCTGTTCAACCTTGTGAGGTTGGCGACGAGCGAGCCCAGAGTTAGCGCGAGTACAAAGACGACTGCAGAAATTCCGACCCGTTGCCCATAGAACAGCCAGTCAGCCAACGCCGCCAGCGCGACCGCAATCGGGGGTTTGATCGGAAACAGGTTCGCCGGATCGGAGCCTGCATCGGATGCCGGCGCGGAGAGGTCGGTCATTGTTGCGCCACCTGTCTGGAAAGGGAAATTGCAAATCAGCGCCGTCGCGGGACGCTCGCACAGCCACCAACCGTCATTAGACAGTCTTGTTGGAATCGGCATTCGACGATCACCCCTGGGTCGCGGGACGAACTATCCGTGGCCGTTGTGCAGTTGGTTGGATTGCCATCTGCAAGAGTTCAGGATTTTTATGCAGTTTCCGTGCAGGCCTGTTTATGCGCTCGCGCTGGTCGGACAAGTTTGATACGGGCGATGGTCTCGACTTCCTCCCGCAAGACCCATCCATCCTCATGCAAATTCTCAGACGTATCGCTCTCGTATTGATTTGGCTCGCCGGAGTCATCTTCGTGTTCGCTGCAGCCAACAAGAACGATCCCTATCTGATTTCGCTGCGTGGGCCGGGGAATATCGTTCTGGTCGCCGCGAGCATCGTCGCTGCCGCGATCCTCCTCCGCTACGGCTATTGGAGGAGGGGTGTTGCGGGGAGTGCGCTCGTTCTGCTGTGGTGCCTTCCACTGTTGTCGATGCTCTGCGCACATGCTTCGTTTGAATGGCGCAAGCATCGCGTACTGCAAGCGATGCCCGGCAGGTGCGAACCCTCGGTCGGCATTTTATCGTCGGATACTCGTCATTCCCCGAGGTAGCCGTTCTTGCCGAGAAGGGTTTTGTCGCTGGCATCTATGTCACCAAGCACAACATCGTGGGATCGTCGGTTGACCGTTTGAAGGAAGAGATCTCGGCGCTTCAGGAAAAACGGCGCATCGCCGGCCTGCCGCCGCTGATCATCGCAGCCGACCAGGAGGGCGGCATCGTATCGCATCTGGCGCCACCCTTGACCAGGCTACCGGCGCTATCGACGCTTGCGAGCGTGAAGCCGGATCTTCGTGCCGAGAAGGCGGAGGCGTTCGGCCGAACGCATGGGCAGGAACTGGCAGCGATCGGCATCAACCTGAACCTTGCGCCGGTGCTGGATTTGCGACCCGAATTGAAGCGTAATCGCTTCGACTTCAACACGTTGATCGGTCAACGCGCGATTTCCGATGATCCGGCTGTCGTCATCGACATTGCGCGGGCTTATGTAAGCGGCCTCGAATCATCCGGCGTTGGAGCGGCCGTCAAGCATTTTCCGGGGCTCGGACGCGTGCGAGCGGATACCCATCATTTCAGCGCTGACCTGGACACGTCCCTGGATGAACTCGAAGCCTCCGACTGGATTCCATTCAGGAAGGTATTGGCCGGCTCGAAAGCGCAGTTGATGATCGGGCATGTGACGCTGACATCAGTCGATCCAGACCGCCCGGCGTCGCATTCCAAGCGGATCGTTGACGGCATCATTCGCAAGAGGTGGAACTATCAAGGCGTTGTCATGACCGACGACCTCGTGATGGGGGCGATCTATCAACGCAATGTCTGTACGGCTGTGACCGAGGCGCTCAATGCCGGTGTCGATCTGCTGCTGGTCGCCTTTGATGGAGCGCAGTTCTATCGCATCTATACCTGCGCCATGGCGGCGTTGGCTGAGGAAAGGCTCGACGCCACCATGTTGAGCGAGAGTGAGATGCGGCTGAAGGGGGCATTCGCTGCGGATTGAGCGGACGGCCGGCGAGGGCGTGGAATAGAAACCGGCGCGAGCTTACTTTGCGAACCGGCGTTCTTCCGGCAGTCCCGCCATGGCATGGGATCGGAACGCGGGCCTGTGGTCCTGCCGCTTGGACCACGACACGTAATAGGCTGCGCCCGTCATGATCGAAAGTCCGGCGACGCTGACCAAGATGTGCATGAGGAGTGAGTCCGGCCCGGTAATCAGAACGAGGTGTCCGGCAAACGAAAGAAACACACCGGCACAGAAGACCGTCAGCCACTCCTGACCGCATGTGATAACCGGCTGCAACACCCGCCATCGGAATCCGGGCCAGTTTCGTGGCACGATGTAGGCAAAGAGAAAAGCCAGCGCGAGAAAATGAAGTACCCTGTGTGGGGCAAGATTGTCCTTGTTGTGGGTTAGGAAGACATCGCGAAGCAAGTCGGTAACGATGCCGCCGCTGTGGGAAAATTTCGCCGCCAACGTCACCGCCAGGGCAAAGAGCAGGTATAGCCACGCCGCGGCACGCAGGATCGGGATCTCCTGTAGTGAACGGAGGGCGCGCACTTGACTCGCGCTGCTCAACGCCAGCCAGGCACCGAGCACGAACAGAAGCTGCCAGCAGAACGGGTTGAGATACCACTTGCCATCCGGAAACGAAGAAAGATTCCAGTCGAAATGGCGGGCCGCGGCGTAGAGACCGATCGAGCCTGCCATCGTGACGTTCGGCCGGCGCACCATGCCGAGCAGGACGAACGGAAAGATCGCGATCAACACAATGAACAGTTGCAGGACATCGAGGTTAAGCGGCTTGGCCTGCAGCAGCAGGCCGTGAATCAGCGTCCGGATCGTGTGATCGACGATTCCCGTGACATTGAAATCACCAATGAGCTCGGATGCGTGGGACTTGCGCGCGACATATCCGATCAGATCGATATAGATCACGAACAAAACGATATAGGCGGCGTAAAGCTGCCACAGCCGCTTGAAGATACGGGTTGCGGTCACGACGAACCCGCGCTCCAGCATCATCCTTCCGTAGAGGATCGCGGCAGTATAGCCGCCGATGAACACGAACAGATCGGCGGCACCGCTGAATCCGAAATTGCGCATGGTCAGCAGGCTGACCGCATTGTGCGGAATGTGATCCAGAAAGAGAAACCAGGCCGCGATACCAAGCAGCAGACAGAGTCGGAGGTCGCCGTCGCGCGCAGCGAGCTCAGTCTTCATTGACGGATACATTGTTGATTAAGAACTTTGCAGAACGGAGGAAGCGAATCGCGACAATATCGCGATTGCCCGCACCGTTGGAATAGAGTTTGCGTGAAGAATAATTGATCAGGCCGTCGGCAAATCAAGCAGGCCAAACGATCACAATGTTTTGAGAGACGACGACCGGTGTCATGCCCGCTCGTGCTTACGCAGGTCGCGGACATGATCGAAATGGCTGGCTTGCAGATCGGCTCCGGTCGCACCGATTTCCGGCAGCGCCGCCTCGCTGAGAATCTCGGACGTGATGTCCTCGACCGAGCAATCTGCGACTTCATGGATGAAGCTGATATTGCTGTATTCACCCGACGCGACCCGGGAGATGACCTCACGCCTCGTGATCTCCGGATCGACAATGGCTTCGCGGCCACGGCGGCCGTAGTCGATCATCACGACGAAATACTGCATGCTGGAGACCTTACCTCATCCCGCGTGTCGGAACCGGCAAGAGTATTTCTGAAAATCAGAAATATGTCAAGCGAATTCGGAAAAACAGAAGTGGCGGCGGGTCGAAACGTCGCCGCGCCTCAATGGAGCAGGGTGGAGTTCGGAAATTAGGGACAGTGGTCGCTATTTGTCCAGCGTACGTCCGCCCGTCGCCTTTGCCTTGCGGGCCCGGGCTGCAGCCTTGCTGCGCAATCGTTCGATCTGTCCTCTCGGCAGGGTAACGCAGATCTCGCCGATCCACTCCAGCTTCACGCCGGTGATTGGTTTGGCGTTGAAACTCGTGAGATTGACGGAGCTCGGAGATTTTCCGCGCTCGATCGTCTTCAGATACCGCTCTCCCGTCTTCAGGCGGACGGCGGCCTCCTCGCCGTAGAAACTCGACAACGGGTGGCGCTGCTCGCGATAAACGACGATGATGTCGCCGTTCTCATATTTGGGCAGCATGGAATCGCCGGCCACCTCGAAGGCGATGGTCTCTTCGGCGATCGGGAAGGGCAGTTCGATTTCGCCGAGCCCTTCCGGCGGCACCTGCTCGTATTCCGGCTCGATCGAGGCGCCGGCGCCGACGCGGCCCATGATCGGCACCGAGTTCAGTTCGAGATATTCCATTATCGGCGCGATTTCGGACGCCTTGATCAAGCGTAACCCCGACAGGATTTCGGATACGGCGCCGGGACGAACGCCCATTGCGGCGGCCAGCCCCCCTTTGGTCTTGCCTGGCTTCTCCAGCCCCCGCTCGATCAATCTCACATCCAGCATGGTCGAATCCCTTTCGAATTTCGCAAACCATAGCAGTTCGGATTATCGGAAATCAAGCTTGACTCCGATTTCGGAATATCAGAAATTAATGGTCCGGCGTCGGGCGGCGTTGACAAGAGCAAGGACAGCAAATGGAACTATCGAACTGGGCGCCCGAGCATTCGGACGCGCTGCGGGAATTTATTGCCAAAGGCTTGAGCTTTTCGGAAGCCGCGCAGGCGATCAATTCGCGATTCAATACGTCATATACTCGCAGCGCCGCGCTCGGGCGCGCCCGGCGCCTCGGATTGGGGGCTGATGATCGGCTGCAACCGTCGCTGCCCACCAAACCGGCAGACCTGCAGAACATCGCAGAGCCTCGTGTCCATGATGTCAGGACACCGGCGTTGGTCTGGCCGGTGCCGCCGTTCAGAGGAACCAAGCCGGTCAAGCTGCGCTGCGTGGCCATCGAACCACGGCATCTCTCCCTAATCGAACTGGAGGCCGGTGACTGCCGCTATCCATATGACGGCGATGAAGAGGGCGAGACCATTACCTTCTGCGGCCATCCGCGCCGCCCGGGGTCGGCTTACTGCACGCCGCATTTTCACTTGAGTCGCAATCCGGTCGCGCCGCTTGAAAGTGATGGGCACGGCCCTGTTGCAGGTAGTGGAGACGATATGATGAACCCCGCTGTCGCGGGCCTAGCTAACCGGCTGAGGCGGCTGCCGCGCCGCCATCGGATCGCTCATCTGCGTGCGCTGATCGGGCTTCAGCCGAAGGGCTACGGCCGCTGGTACGAATTGTCCGAATTGTTGCGCGACGAAATGTCGGACGCACCAATCGAATAGATCTTCCGGCCGAAAGCCAAATTCCACCGTTTTCAAGGAGACCATCTGATGCCGAGAGCCAAACGCCGAAAGCCGTACGATCCCGCCAAGGTGCATGATCGAAGGTCCCGCGACTTGCCGCGACATGCCGAGGTCGCAACCGTCGAAGTCGACAATCCTCTGGCGCTGGAGCCCGGAGAAAAGATCGTCGCCCTGCGCTCGATCCGCAACGACCCGCTAGCCCGATTGCATTCCCACCGGCAGATTGATGAAGCGCAGTTTCAAGCAGGCCGCGCATTCCAGAGCGATTGGGAGAAGGCCGAGCGCGGGCCGCGTGCGGTCGATCCAACCCGCGAATATGTTGATGGCGGGCAGGGACGTGAGCCGATCACCGAAGGTCAGCGCAAGGCCGTGCTGCGGTTGAACCGGGCCGAACGCGAGCTTGGCGCGGACGGCTCGGCGCTGGTGCATGACGTCCTGGTCCAGGGAATGACCATGGAACAGGTCGGTGAACGGAGGGGACTGCGCACCAAGCGATGGCACGACTATTTTTCAAGGCGATTCCGCGAATGCCTGGATCGGTTGGCGCTGTTGTACGGGTTCGCGACGGAGCATCCCGTTCCCGTCAAAACCCTCCCGCGCTAAACCGCAGAGGCTGCACGACGTCATAGGCGGCCTTGGTCAGCGGCACGGCGTAGTCGACGGTCAAGGCGCCGAACGGCGAGGCCCAGGTCAAGCCCGCGCCGATCGACGAGCGTACGACGTTCTTGTTGGCAACCTGAAGCGATGCCGTCGATCCGCTGTAGCGGAATACGCTGCCGGCATCGACGAAGGTCGTGGCCCTGAGGCCGTATTCATTGGGCACACCGGGAATCGCGCTCTGCAGTTCGGCGGTAGTTGCCCAATAGGCGCTGCCGCCGACATTGTCCATCGTGGTGCCCGGCGTCAGGTCGCGTGGACCGAACCCGTTAGGAGCAAATCCACGCACCATGGTCGGGCCACCGAAGAAATTGTTCATCAGCGGCACCTGCTGGCCACCCCACCCGGTAACATAGCCGCCCTGGGCGCGAACCATGCCAACGAGGTCGCTGCCGAGCGACTTGTAGTACCGCACGTCTTCCGTCGTCTTCAGAAACTTTACGTCGCCACCCAATCCCGCCAAGTCCTGGCTTAGCTGCGATCTGATTCCGCTCGTCGGACTCTTTGTATTGTCTAGTGTGCTGTAGATTGTAGTGCTGCCCGGGGCAGACACCCAGGTCGGACCCGCTGCAGCCGCTTGCCGGACGGCCAGCGAAGGCGTCAGGCCCGAACTGTTCGGCGATAGCGTGATGTTCTGATTGTAGACCGAGTAACGCCACTGCACGCCGATTTCCTCGGTAACCGGCGTACCGAGCTGCAGTCTCGCACCATAGGTGGTGCTGCCATAGGATTGATAGCTGCTGGTGTCGCTCTGACGGCCGAAGAGTTCGATGCCGGCTGCTACCTTGGTACCGAGAAAGTAAGGTTCGGATGCGGCCAGATTGATCCCGCGCGCATATTGGCCGTAGGTAAAGGTGGCCTGGATATTTTTGCCCGTGCCGTAGAAATTGCGCTCGCCCACTTTGACCTCGACCAGCGCGCCGTCGACGGTCGAGTAGCCGCCGGCGACGTTGAAATCGCCGGTTGCCTGGTCAACCGCCTCGACATCGAGGATGACGTGATCCGGTGCCGAACCTGGCCTGTTCGATATTTTCACGGTCTTGAAGTAGTTCAAATTCTTCAGGCGGCGTTCGGCCCGATCTATCAGCGTCTTGTTGTAGGCATCGCCTTCAGCGATATCGAATTCGCGACGGATCACATAGTCACGGGTGCGCGTGTTGCCGTGAATCTCGATCCGTTCGACGTAGGCGCGAGGTCCTTGTTCGATGACGAAGGCGACATCGATACATTGCGCGGCGGCATCGCGTGTCAGGCGGGGAGTCGCCTGAGCGAAAGGATAGCCGAGCTTTGCCATTTCGATTGCCAGGAGCTCAGTGGACTTGTCCAGGGCGTTGCCGTCGAACACCGCGCCTGCGTGCGCGGTGGGGAGGGATCGAAGCTTGTCGCAATCCATGCCCGGGACGTTACAGCCGACGCTGACTTCGCGGAAGTGATAGAGCGGCCCCTCGTCGATTGCGAAGGTCAGCGTGAAGCCCTTCGTCGCAGGATCATACTCAGCCTTTGCCGATGCGACGCTGACATCCGCATAACCCTTGCTGCGGTAATAGAGCCGTAGCTGTTCCTGGTCCTGCGCGACGCGGTCGGGGTCGTAGGCGTTACCGCCGGTCAGAAAGCTCAGTATATGGGTGGCGGATGTCTTGATCACGGCGCGGAGCTGGCGTTCGCCGAAGGCCTTGTTACCCGTAAATCTGATCTGCCGCACCGGAGTCTTGGCTCCTTCCATGATGGCGTAGATGAGGTCGACCCGACCATTGCCGCGGTCAATGATTTGCGGATCTACGCGGACCTCGGCTCGGCCGACACGCCGATATGCCTCGATGATGCGGCCAACGTCGGCCTGCACGGCGGCGCGTTGCAGCGAGCCGCGCGGCTTCGATTCTATGGCGGCGGCAAGATCGCTGTCCTTGACCTTCTTGTTGCCTTCGAATGCGACGCGGTCGAGCACGGGCGCTTCGGACAGATGCACGATGAGTCGGTCACCGGCGCGCTCGATGGCAACCTTCTCAAACAGACCCGTTGCAATCAGCGCCTTCAAGGCGGAGTCACGCGCGGCCTCGTCGAAATGCCCGTCGGAGGAGGTGCGAAAATAGGAGCGAACGGTCTCGGCATCGACGCGGCGATTACCTTCGACAATGATCGATGGTTGCGAAGTCGATGCGGGGTCGGCGACGACCGGTGTCACGAAAATCAAGCCGAAGATGCCGGCAAGCCGACAAACCGCTGCCCCCGATCGAAGCGATCGGTTGCGTTGCGTGATGCGCCTGATCTCCACGTCCCTGCAGGACTCCCAGTTGATCGGCTAGGATCGAATTGCCTACGCTGGGCGAAAAAATGTCTGGGATAAGGTGAGTTGCAGGCGAGTTTCTCGGAGTGCGCCACAATTTTGGCGTCTTTTGTTAAGGCCGATTTTCTCAGAATTGTCGCAATACACTCTTCATGCTTCGCCTAAGAGAGCCCAAGGCGCTCGTGCGCGGATCGCGCAGGCGTCGACGCTCGCAGGAGCTTCACATGCGTTATGCAGCTTTCGTTGTCGCCGCGCTCGTGCTGATTCAGCCCGCGCATGCAGAGAAGACGCCGGAGGTCGATCCGAGCGCCTCACTCGGCGTGGTCCAGCGATGGATCTACAACTACCGTGCCAAGCCGGACTACGCCCATGTCCCAGCGGCCGTCCGTGTGCTGTTTCATTCCCAGACGTTCAAGGAGCCGGAGAACGCCGGAATCTATCTCGGCTTCGTTGCCGGCGCGATCGGCTCGAACCCGGCCAAGGCCGAACAACTCATTGCCAGCTTCTTTCCCGTTCGGCCCGAGGACGAATGGGTGATCGTTCGCGCCATCGCCTATTCGGGGCTTCCCGACTGGAGAAACGTTTTGCGCCGCGTCGGCCCACGAATGCCGGGCCGGCGAGTGATGATCGACAGCTATCTGGCCGGCAAGCTGCCGACCTTGACCGACATTCCGCTGGAGGAGGCCAAGCCCGGCATCATGGATAAGCTGCGCGGAGCCTTCACCAGGAACCCCTTCGCCAAGGACGAGCGCAAGCTGAACATGACGCTTACCTTTGCCAGCAACCAGGATTTGCTGGATACGCTGTGGGGCTATTACTTTGCGACCGGTTCGCATGCACCGATCCAGCGCATCGTCCAGATGCTACCGTGGAGCAAGAGCCGCGATACGGTCGACAAGCTGACGGTCGGAAGCATGGCTCGCTATACACTAGCGAGCTATGCGATCCGCGACGCAAGTCTGCGTGAATATCTGCGCAGCGAACTTGCGAGGCAACCAGCGGCGGTCAAGGCGCCGCTTGCCGAGGTGGTCGAAGCGGCGGACACCGTGCAGATTGCAGCGCTTCGTAAAGATGCGCTGGCCGCCGTGGATGAACTCAAGACGAAGGGCTCCGATAGTCGTCGCGACCTCAGCTTCTGGGGGCAGGTCGGTGTCGGTGCGGTCGCGCTCGGCTGCGTCTCGGCCGCTGCGCTAGGGCAGGTCGCTGTCGGCATCCCGTGCGTGATCGGAGGCTCGGCCTCGCAGGGATTGCTATCGTTCTGGGAAAAACAACAGTAGTCGGGGACCAGTCGTCGCAGCTCATTCCAACCCGGCGCGGCGAAGCCTTCGAGATAGTGGTCGCGGTCGACGTGATGCTTCCAGGGTAGCTGTGTCGCGATCCAGGCGAGCGATCTTTCAAACACTGGTGGACGCAGTTTATTCCGAGGTCTGTCGAGCGCAGCACCTATGTTTTGTACGCAAGCCTGACCCTTCTGTTGCTATTCTAGCAATGGCGTCCGATGCCAGTCGTTGTCTGGAGCGTCCAGGAGCCCGAGATGGCCATGGTGATCGCGACCGTGTCGTTCGTCGGTTGGCTGATCGTGTTCACAAGCACCTTTTTGATCAATCACTTCGAACTGTTCGGATTGCATCAGGTTGCCAACAATCTGGTGGGCCGCGAGATGCCGGCGCCGGTTTTCCGGACCCCGCTCTTCTACCGGTTTGTCCGGCATCCGATCTGTCTTGGCTTCATCATCGCTTTCTGGGCGGCCCCGACGATGAGCGCGGGGCATCTATTGTTTGCCGCAGTCACCACGACCTATATCTTCGTCGGGACAAGGCTGGAAGAGCGCGACCTGATCGCCATGTTCGGCGACCAGTATCGCCGCTATCGGGAGCGTGTGTCGGTGCTGTTCCCGTGGTACAAACCCACCTAACCACTTTTCAATGGCCGGAGAGGAAACGAACAAATGATGAAGCATACTGGAAGCTGTTTTTGCGGTGCGGTCGAAGTGCAGGTCACGGGCGCGCCGGAAGGAATGGGTTATTGCCATTGCCGTTCCTGCCGCTCGTGGTCGGGAGGACCGGTGAATGCGTTCACGCTTTGGAAACCGGAAGCGGTACGGATCACGGCGGGCGCGCAACATGTTGCGACCTTCGAGAAGACTCCGATGAGCCAGCGCAAGTACTGCGCTAAGTGCGGCGGTCATCTGATGACCAATCATCCGACGCTTGGACTGGTTGACGTCTTCGCCGCGACCCTGCCGACGCTCCCCTTCACGCCCGGCGTGCACGTTAATTACGCCGAGACGGTGCTGCCGATGCGGGATGGGCTTCCTAAATTGAAGGACTTTCCCGCCGAGCTTGGCGGCTCCGGTGAGGTGATCGCCGAGTAGGAAAAGCGGGTCTACGCTGAAGTTGCGATGCAGCGACATCGTTTGCGGCGCCGGTAATCGATATGGGCACTGCTCGACTTCCGGACCACCCGGCGAGTGGGCGGCGTCTTTTTGCAGCCGGCCATTTTCGCGTCTGGGCCTGCTGAATGCGAGGGCCGCGCGCGCCATTCAAGCTATGTCGGCCGCAGGTCCCGCCCTGCAAAATCGAGGTTTGGCGTTATCCATCCGGTTCCGCTAAGAAAGCCTTGAAGTCGCGGCGGAAAGCTTCATTTCGCCAGGCAAGATAAAAAAGAGGAAATGCCGGATGACCGCCAAACCCCTGTTGCCGGAGCGAACGCCGCGCGCAAAGGGCGAACCGACCGCGCTGGATGGTCTGCTGGTCGTCGACTTCACCCGGGTCGTTGCCGGCCCGGCCTGCACGCAAACGCTGGCCGATTTCGGCGCCGAAGTAATCAAGGTCGAAAACCCCGATGGGGGCGACGATACCCGACATTATGAGCACGCGGAAATCGGCGGCGAGAGCGCGGCCTTCCTCAGCCTCAATCGCAACAAGAGCGGCATCACGCTCGATTTCAACAATCCTGCAGCGCTCGAAGTCGCGCGCGAGCTGATCGCGAAAGCGGACGTCGTCGTGGAGAATTTCTCCGGCGGTGTGATGAAGAAGTTTGGTCTCGACTATGCCTCCGTCGCGCCGACCAATCCACGGCTGATCTATTGCTCGATCTCGGCCTATGGCCGCAAGGGCGAGTTCGCCTTGCGTCCGGGCTTCGATCCGATCACACAGGCTGAAAGCGGCTTCATGTCGCTGAACGGTTTCCCGGATGGGGAGCCGGTGCGGACCGGCCCGCCGATTGTCGACATGGCGACAGGCATGTCGGCATGTAACGCGATCCTGCTGGCGCTGATCGCCCGCGATCGGCTCGGCCGCGGCCAGCAGGTCGAGGTCGCGCTGATCGACACCGCGGTGGCGATGACAGGTTTTTATGGCATGGCCTACCTGATCAGCGGCACCAATCCGGGCCGCTTCGGAAATTCGCCGAACGGCTCACCCACCGTCGGCGTCTATCAGGCATCCGACGGCCCGCTCTATATGGCTTGTGCCAACGACCGCTTGTACCGCCGGCTCGTCGTGGATGTGCTCAATCGACCGGACCTCGTCACCGATCCCCGATTTGCCCACAGGAAAAACCGAACCGCAAACAGGGAAGAATTGCGCGCCATCATCGCGGGCGTCTTTGCCGGCGATAGCCTCGAGAACTGGATGACAAAGATGAAGAAGGCCAACATACCGGTCGGCTATCTGCGCACCGTAGAGGAAGGCTTCAACGCGCCCGAGGTGCGGGATCGTCATCGTCTCAGCCGGATTTCGCATCCGACCGCGGGCGCCGTTCCCAATATTGAAACCCCGCTGCAGATGAGCTTGACGCCGACCGTCGATCCTGTCGCGGCGCCGCTGCTGGGCCAGCATACCAGAGAGGTGCTCCGAAAGACGCTCGGGTACGATGAGCGGCGCATTGCGGCTCTGGCCGAGGCGGGAGCTTTTGGCAAGGCGGGCAATACGGCCTGAGTGGTACTGAGCAGTGGCTTTGCCTCGGGGCATCGCGTAAACGAATAACATCTCTGCGTTTGCATGGCGCCTAACTCGTTCAAAGCAGTAGCCTTTCCCGATCATCTACGGCTAATGTGCAGCCAACGCGGGAGAGAAACATCATGAACGACGGGACGCCCATTCGGCCGGCGAGGAATGTCGAACTCGGCGCCAGCGGCGAAGAATTCCAGAACCTCCACGAATTTATCCGGAAAGCGCGCGCCCGCCTTAACCAGAACGCTTGGGACTATATCGTCGGCGCCTCGGAGACGGAGACCACCATGCGCCGTAACCGCATGGCACTCGATGAGATCGCATTCCGGCCCCGCGTGCTGCGCAATGTCGTCGACGTCGATCCCTCGGTTGAGGTTTTCGGCCGCCGCTTGCGTCTGCCGGTCATGATCGCACCGGTCGGCGCGCTGGAGATTTTCGACGCTCAGTCGGGTGCTGCGGTGGCGCGCGGGGCGGGACGGTTCGGCGCCGCCCACATGCTGAGTTCGGTGTCCGAACCAGGATTGGAGGCGACCGCCAAGGCCGCGCCCGACGCGTCGCGCATTTACCAGCTCTATGTACGAGGGGACGATGCCTTCGTCGAAGATGTCGTCAGCCGCGCCATCGACAATGGATATGCCGCGTTCTGCCTGACGGTGGATACGGCACACTACAGCCGGCGCGAGCGCGATATCGCCAAGCGATATGTGCGCGAAAGCCGGATCCGGGCAACCGGAGGCGACTTCCAGAAGGGGCTGGAATGGCGCACGGTGAAACTGATCAAGGACAAGTATAAAATTCCGCTGGTGATCAAGGGAATCGCCACCGCGGAAGATGCCATCATCGCGCTCGATCACGGCGTCGACTGGATCTATGTGTCGAACCATGGCGGCCGTCAGCTCGACCACGGTCGCGGCGCGATGCACGTCTTGCCGGAAATCGTCGACGCCGTTGCGGGCCGGGCCAAGATCATGGTTGACGGCTCGTTCTGCCGTGGCACCGACATCGTGAAGGCAATCGCGTCCGGCGCGGATCTGGTCGGCATCGGGCGGCTGCAATGCTGGGCGCTCGCCGCCGCAGGCGAGGCCGGCATCGTGCGGATGCTGGAGCTTCTCGAAGACGAGGTTATCCGTTGTCTTGGGCTACTGGGCGTCACCCGCTTTGCCGAGCTCGACAAGTCTTACCTGCATCCGGCGACTGCGACGAATCTGCCGAACGTATTCAGCGCATTTCCGCTCCTGGATATCGAGCCCTATCGCTACTGAGGGTCGAAGGCTGCAACGCCGGGCCCAAAACCTCATTACGCTGAATTCAGCCTTGAGAAGGCCATCGGCCTTCTGGACATTCAGGCGCGTCGGCTGAAACTGTCGCCGGTCAACGATGAGGATCTGAAAACGCTGACGGATTCGGTCTGGTAGAAGTGCGCGACGAGGGGCTCGTGCTGACGCCGGCCGGGATCGCCGTACTGAATGGGCCGTGATCAGCGCAGGAAGCTCTCGCCGGAATCGCGAGGCGTGCAGCGATAGGTCAACACTTCGTAGTTCTGGTCGCGCGGCTCGATCGTGGCCAGCCGCATTTGTGCGCCGCATTTCATGCAAGGCATTTCTATGCTGGTTTGGAAGCGCGTGCAGGTCGGTGTCGGCCGAAATGTTTGCAGCAGCATTTTATTCCCATGTCCCGAGAGACTTAAATGAGAGACGCAACGCCACTTACAGTCGATCTCTAAACCCGAATCACTATGCCATACTGTTGCCACCATTGGAATCGGCGCGCATCCGTACGGCTACGAACCGCAGGAGTAAGGAAATCTTTCCTTGATAGCAGGAATGCCGAATGCCAAGGTCTGTCGTCCAGGTTAGTCCAATACGGCGCAGACGCGGTCACGAATTGTGCTAACCTGACAGGGTCGACACTGGAGAAGCGACCATGACCGAACCGAAACTCGAAGTTCCGGCCGAACTGCGTGAACTGGCCGAGAAAACCATCGATCAGGCGGAAAAGGCGTTCGGCATGTTCTTCGACGCCGCCGGCAAGTCCATGACGGCCATGCCCGGCGCGAGCACCGAAATCTCCAAGCAGGCCCTGTCGTTTACCGAACAGAATATGAAGGCTGCATTCGAACATGCTCGAAAGCTGGTCCATGCCACCGATCTTCAGGAGGCGATGCGGATCCAGTCCGAATTCCTGCGCAGCCAGTTCACCAATGCTGGCGAACATATGCGGCAGATCACCGGCGGCGTCGTCTCGGCCGCAAAAGATTCAACAAAAGGCAAGTTGTGAGGCGCCTACTAGCGGCGGCGTCCGATCGCGACACCGAACAGAAAAGCAACGAAAAGGCTGGCGAGCGGCGCTTCGCGGGTAATCGCACTGATGGTCGAAAGCGGCATTCCCGGTTGCCGTGCTGCCGTGATCGCGTCGCTAAGACGGCCGACTGCAGCCTGCAGCGCCTCGGACACTTCGGTGAGCGTGCGTGACACATCAGTAGCGGTATCGATGGCGCGTTCCGCCATGCCGGGCTGCGATGGCTCTTCGATATTCACGTTCTCCAACTCACTCGGTTGCTCGGTGTTGCCGGGCAGCGGCTCATCTCTGCATAATCCGCGCGCAGGGCATTTGTTCCCGCGGGATCGCCTTGCTCGGCGTCGATGCGGAACTTTCTCCATCCCCGCGATTTAATCCGTCAGAGTAAATCAACGCGGATTTTCGGATGGTGAGGGATTTGGCGGAAGATCAGTTGAGCCGACACAGTAGCGGGCCATTGAAGGTTGCGATTGTGGTCGCCGTTCTTGGCGTGGTTGGCATGCTGGTCGTCGACCACGGCCCATGGAACAAGCCGAAGGTACAACACCCGGTGATCGCGAACTACAGCACCACAGGCGAAGCGGCCCGTGCCGCCGGTGCGGACGTCATACCGACCGAGCCGAAGCTTCAGGTGGAGCCTAGTCCGCCCGTGCCGAAGCCTGTTCACCCGGTCAATCCAGCGCCTCACTCTCACTAGAGAGCGCGTCTGGTACGCCGGGCAAGTCACCGGCACAGTGGCATCTCAAGTGCTCGGGACTTTTGCACGAGCGGTTCAGCGCACGCTGACGAATGCACCCCAGCATGCAGCGAGCCCGGCGGCTACCAGCACGAGCAGCGGATTTTCGCAAAACGGGCTGCCATATTGGCACATTGCAATACCCAGCGAGCCGATTTCGTGACGGCTCGCCGCATAGAACAAGCCCGACAGTATCGTGAGCACGGCAGCAACGAAAAACATTCGACACCCTCCTTGCGCTCTGTTGGGGCCGCAGGTTGCGCCATCCACGGCCCAACAATTTCGTTTCGATGCTGCGATGTCCGATCTGAATCCGGTTTGCGCGGGCCACTTGACGCATCGGGCAAATCAGGGGCACATTGGCATCATCGCAGATTTCGTGAAGCCCGCGCCGGAAACGGCGGCGGGCTTTTCTTTTCACACAACAATAAGCCAAGGCCGTTTCAATTTGTCGAAACGATTTCGTTGAATTTTCCGCAATCAGTTGACCATTCGAAAACTGATTGACATGTCGGGCAAATCACCGGCATAACACCATCATCGCAAAAATTGCAAAGCCCGCGCGGAGAATTCCGCCGCGGGCTTTTTGTTTGAGGTTTTCGAATCGGACGGCGGCCGCCCATCGACGCCGCAACTCCCAACGCCCCCGCCCGGGCGTCACGAGCGCGCCGCTGTCCGAGCTTCCATCACCATCCAGTTGGCCGGCATGCGCGAACATGCCGGCTCGCGGCGCGCATCGTCACGCGCCGCACGCGGCCCCCGACGGGATAAGGTTCGCGCCCCAAATGATCTGCGCCTGCACTCCGCGATCATGCCGCACATATCTCTTTTGGAGGGAAGCCGATGACTGCCCTACCTGATCTCGCTCGCGCTCATCAGTCTCGACGTCATCGCCACATCGGAGGAGTTCTCGTGAGCACCGACATCATTCAAATCATTCCGCGTCCAAAACGCGATAACGTAAAGACGGATTTTCCGGCGATTGCCTTCCGCACTGCGCGGCATCAACCCGCCACCGATCCTGTCGATGCTGCGCCAGATAAGCGCGCCCGATCGATCAACCGAGCAGCCTAGATGGGAAAGGCAAGAGCCCTTCTTGAGATTCGTTCTCTCGCACGCAGCCATACCCGAACTGCGATTCGCGTTCTCGTCCGCATCATGCGAAGCGAGGATGCTACGCCAGCCGCCCGCGTATCTGCCGCCAATGCCATCCTCGATCGCGGCTGGGGCAAGGCCACGCAGCCGCTGGAGAACAGCGGTGACGGCGCGCTCGAATTCATCCACCGGATTGAGCGTGTCATCGTCTATTTCGCCAAGCGAGGTTTCGAGAACGTAGCACGGATTATCAAGCGATGACCGGGATGCCGGCTGCGGATATCAGGGCCATCGTCATCGAGACGTTGGCCGAACAGCAGAGGATTCGTCACGATGATATCGATACGGTGGTTCTCAAAGCCGTCGCGACGACACTGACTTCATTTGGGATCGACGAGGACGATCGAGGAGAGCTTCGCGCTGATTTTCAGCACTTGCGGCGGTGGCGCAGGAGCGTCGAGCAAGCGCAGAGCTATACTTTCAAGGCAGTCATTACGGTGATTGTGACTGGTTTCGTCGGGGCCGTCTGGCTCGGTATCAAGGCGACCCTCGGCAAGTGATCTATTGAACTGCCAGACACAGACGACGCACTCGAATTCAGGTGCCACGAAAATGTATCGGATTCGCGAGGTTGACGGGAATGATGAGGACATTGCGGACGCGCTCACCGAGCTTCATCAGTCGACGTTTCTTGATAGCGCTCCCGTTCCGACGTTCGATGATGGGCACTGGTGGCTTGCCTTTCACGGAATCGAGCCGGTCGCGTTCGCTGGTATCATTCCGTCAACTCACGTCTTCAACGCCGGCTACTTTTGCCGTGTTGGCGTGCTGGGCAAGCATTGCGGACATCGGCTTCAGTTGCGCCTGATGCGAGCAGTGGAGGCGCGTGGGCGTCTGAACGGGTGGTGTGCCATCGTGTCCGACACTACCGGGAATATTTCATCAGCCAATAACTTCATTCGCGCGGGCTACCGCCTGTTCGTTCCGACGCATCCTTGGGCCTGGCCAAACACGCTTTATTGGCGCAAGGACATCAAATAGAGGCTCAGCCGCCTTTGCGCTTCAAACGGGGTTACTCGCCCGGTGGCCTTGCCGCCGGGCTTTTTGCGTTTTTGGGCTGCCTCTTACGGCGAAGGAGCCATGCCACCCGCAGCGCCTTGATCATTGGCCGTCAACCGGTAGACTGGCCAAGCTTCGACGGCGCAAGCCGCGGAGCAGGCGAGGAAACATATGGCGGAAGACGGCACCAAGCCGGATGCAGGTTCGCCCGCGGGACCGGGTACGGACAGCTATGCTGCCATGGTTGCACGTGCCAAGGCGCTGATTCCGGTGCTGCGAGATCGTGCTTCAAAGACGGAGCAGCTCCGGCGATTGCCGCCGGAGACCGAGCGCGATTTGCATAACGCCGGCCTATTCCGGCTCGTGCAGCCGAAACGCGTTGGTGGGGCCGAGCTGGACTATGTCGCGCTGGTTGATTGTTCCGACGCGCTGGGCCAGGCGGATGCTTCCGTTGCTTGGAATTTCGCCAACCTTGCCAGCCATCACTGGATGTTAGGTATGTTTGACAAGCACGCGCAGGACGCGGTTTGGAGCAAGAATGCCGATGCGTTGATCGCATCGTCCTTCATCTTCCCAGCCGGTCGCGCGAGAAGGGTTGACGGGGGATACGTCCTGCGCGGTCATTGGCCGTTCTCTTCTGGGGTCGAGTCATGCGACTGGAACATGCTTGCCGGGGTGGTGGCCTCGGACGATGAGGCCGATGGCATTGAATACCGGATCTTCCTGCTCAACAGGAGCGAGTACAGGATCAACGACATTTGGAATGCGACAGGGCTGTGCGGCACGGGCTCGAATGACGTATGGGTTGAGGATGCATTCGTCGCGGAGAACATGACGGTCGCAGTCAGCGATCTGACTGGCGGACCGACGCCGGGAAGCGTTGTTAATTCGAACGCGCTCTATGCGCTGCCGGTATTCTCACTGTTTCCTTATGTGTTGTCAGGTGTCGGATTGGGTAATGCGCAAGCCTGTCTGAATGACTATGTTGAAATCGCGCGACATCGGGCTTCGACTTACAATCGTGCCAAGCTCAGTGACTTGCAGACAACCCAAATTAAGATCGCAGAGGCGTCCGCCAAGATCGACGCGGCCCGTCTAGTGATGCGTACGAACTGCATCGATGCGATGGCTGACGCAAGGCGAGGTTATATCCCCGACCTCGCCGGCAAGACGAGGCTGCGGCGAGACGGTGCCTTTGCGGTGAACCTGTGCACCGAAGCAGTCTCGTTGTTGTTCGCGGCGAGTGGCGCACGCAGTCTGTTCACGTCAGGCGCACTGCAGCGGCAATTTCGTGACGCTCACGCCGTTAACTCGCACCTCGCATTCAATTTCGATGCGGCGGGAACCAATTATGGACGCGTGGCGCTCGGCCTCCCGTCCGAAAATCTGACGCTCTGAGGCCTGGACGGATGTCTGACTCACCCAAACATCCGGCCGATCCGGCCAATGAACTAGCCAGTGACAATTCGGCGATAGATCCGCGCGATTTTCGTAATGCGCTTGGTACGTTCGCAACGGGCGTCACGATTGTCTCGGCGATGGCTGCAGACGGAAGGCCCTATGGCGTGACCTGCAATTCCTTTGCCTCGGTATCGCTAAATCCGCCACTGATATTGTGGAGTCTTGGGATGTTCTCGCAGGGACTCACGATCTTCCAGAATGCCAGTCATTTCGCGGTCAATGTTCTCGGAGCTTCCCAGCAAGCATTGGCTTCGCAATTTGCAAAGTCGTCGGACGACAAATTCGCCGGAGTGAACTGGAAGCCGGGACTTGGCAACGCGCCCATCTTGACCGACTGTGTCGCCAATTTCCAATGCCGCGCGGCCAATCGGTATTACGGCGGTGACCACGTCATCTTCCTGGGAGCCGTCGAAGCCTACGCTTATAATCGGCAGGAGCCCTTGCTGTTTGCGCGCGGCACCTTCGGCCGGTTTATTGCCGGAGATGGCAAGCAGTCTTCGTGAGCGGATCGCAGAATCTCGCTGGACTGTGCCGTGGCGCAGTAGACGGGCCTCTAGCTCTTTGCCATCTGTGCACGATACCAGTCGCCAATCTCGCTGGCGGTCATCAGTGCCACGCCATCGTGACTGAGGACATAGTCGAGCAATGCCTCCAGATACTTAATGCGATGCGGTACGCCCGTAATATAGGGATGAATAGATATTGCCATGATCCGCGCGTTCGAGGCGCCTTCGAGATAGAGCCGGTCGAACTGATCGGTGCAGCGCTTCAGGAATTGTTCAGAAGACAAATGCTGCAGTGCATGAATGACGATATCGTTTGTTTCGACCGAATAGGGGATCGTTGTGATGGTGCCGTGAGGCGTGGCGATGTCCTCGGGCAGATCGTCGATCACCCAATCAGCGACATACTCGACGCCGTTGAGGCGTAACAGATCAAGGGTTTCTTCGGTCTCTGTGAGGCCGGGACTTTCCCATGTCCGGGGCGGCTTCCCTGCAAATTTTGAGATTGTGTCGACCGAGCGCTTGATGGCATCCGCCTGGTTCTCGACCTTGTGCATCGGTCCCTGCACGAAACCGTGGCCCATGAATTCAAATCCGGCTTCGAGCGCAGCGGACGCAACGCGCGGGTAGGCGTTACAGACATTGGCATTGATCGCTAACGTCACGGGCATCTTGCGGTCGGTCAGTGCCTTGAACTGGCGCCAGAAACCAGCGCGCATCCCGTATTCATGCCAGGACCAGTTCGGTACGTCGGGCAGTAGCGGTTGCCCCATCGGCGGGCTCAGCACCGTGCGGGGCATCGCATTCTCGATCCGCCATTCCTCCACATTGAGGATTACCCATACCGCGAGTTTCTTGCCACCAGGAAGCGCGAGCGTGGGCCGATCGACCTGCGCTTGATATGGAATGCGATCGCTTAGCGACACGGCAAGAGTTTCTCCTGTGATGTACTATTCGGCGGCTTTGCTGCTGATTGCACCGGCATTGACACGGGGCATGACTTTCTCGGCCATTAGAATCATCGATTGGCGTCCCAGTTCCCGGTCTTTCCAGTCCTTGCCCGCATAGAGCAGTGTGCCGAACGGGCCGGTCTCTTCCTGAAAAGCCAACAGTTGATCCGCCACGCTCTCCGGCGTGCCATGAATGATCAGCTTGTCGCAGATCGACTCAAGCGTTACCTCGTCGTCGGGCTGATCGCGACGCGTTTTGAACAGCTCGATGCGCCCGCCGCGCTTCAGTTTGGTGAACAACGAGCGATAGTAATAGACGTAGGGTCCGTTTGGATCGGTGGCATAGGCCCTTGCGACCGCTGCGTCCTTTGCGACGAATACACTCTTGGCTACGCGCCAGTTCGCCGGATCGGCAGGACGTCCGGCGCGTTTGCAGCCTTCGACATATTTGGGCCAATGGCTTTTCACCCACGCCGGCATCAGGAAATTTGCCGAGATCGGATCCCAACCACGCGCCGCAGCTTCCGTCACGCCTTTCGAGAAAGGCGCCACAGCCGTTACCACGATCGGCGGGTGTGGTTGTTGCAGCGGACGCTGGATGAAGCCTTGGCCAATTTCCTCAATCAGGGTTTTCTGGACCGATATGTTCCAGTAATTGCCTCGCAGGTCGTAAGGGGGCTCGCTGGCCCAGATCCGAAGCACCTGGTTGATCGCTTCCAGGAACATGGCGTTCCTGTCTGCCTCGAGGTTGCCGAACACTTCCGCGTCCGACAGCAGGCCACCCGGGCTGATGCCGAAGATCAGTCGTCCGTCGAGCATATGATCGAGCATCGCGATCGAAGCTGCGATCGCGGCCGGATGCGCGTTCGGCATGTTGACAGTGCCAGTGCCAAGCTTGATCTGCCTGGTTGCCGCAGCAATCCATGCGATGAAACCGATGCAGGAAGTAATGTTCTCAGCTTTGTCGGTAGTGTGCTCGCCGACATAGCCCTCGGTGAACCCGAGCTCATCAGCCAGCAGGAAAGCCTCGCGATCCTCCTTAAGCGAAAGCCGCCAATCCTTGTCGACAGGATGGATCGGCATCGTAAAGAACCCAAGGTGCATGGTGCGCGCTCTTCCCGAATGGCAGATGTTTTGGTTGGTGCAGAACGTGCGTCGTTCATCGCGCGAAAACAAGCCTAAAGTCGATAATAATCGTCCGATACAAACTTGACCTTTGGCAGCCTCGGCCGTCTAATCGCACGAAAATGCCGACTATTTGGCCGGGGAGGTCACACCAAAAATGAAAGCCTCGGCTTTCGCTTACGCCCGCGCAACCAGCGTCGCAAATGCGCTGGAATTGTTGAGCGTGCACGGCGAAAGGGCCAAGGTATTGTCTGGCGGCCAGAGCCTGCTGCCGGCAATGAATCTGCGCCTGATCGCACCCGAGCTCATTGTCGATATCGGGCAGTTGGCGGAGCTGCGTGGCATTGTGGTGAAGGGAGGCGTCCTCACCATCGGTGCGCTGACACGTCATGCCGATCTCTTGAAATCTCCGGAAATAGCGACCCATTTGCCTCTATTGAAGGATGCGGTCGCCCACATCGCCCATCCAGCGATCCGCAATCGCGGCACCATTGGCGGGAGCCTCGCACAGGCAGACCCGGCTTCGGAGCTGCCGGCCTGCATGCTTACGCTTGGCGCCACGATCATCGCTCGGGGGGTAGGCGGCGAACGGCGAATTGCGGCAAGCGAGTTCTTCGCCGGGATCTACGAAACGGCGCTTACGCCGCAGGAACTGTTGGTTGCCGTCGAGTTGCCGGTGCCTCCAAAAAACTCGACGTATTTCTTTCATGAATTCACGCGTCGGCATGGCGACTACGCGATCGTCGGCCTTGCGGCGCTGGCTGCCGTCGAGGACGGTCGGTTTGACGATCTCTGTCTTGGCTACTTTGCCGTCAGGGATCGTCCGTTGCTGGCCAAGTCTGCCGGAAAGCTGGTTGATGTCGCCGTCACCTCGGCGGTGTTGTCTGAGGCATGTTCCGCGTTGGCTGAGGAACTTGATCCATTGGAGGATCAACAGGCAACGCCTGCAATGCGCCGGCATCTCGCGAAGGTCCTGTTGACGCGTTGCGTAGCCTCGCTGCTTGCCCG
This sequence comes from Bradyrhizobium archetypum, assembly GCF_013114835.1. Classification (GTDB taxonomy): domain Bacteria; phylum Pseudomonadota; class Alphaproteobacteria; order Rhizobiales; family Xanthobacteraceae; genus Bradyrhizobium; species Bradyrhizobium archetypum. The sequence continues at coordinate 690,001 of NZ_JAAVLW010000004.1, forward strand.
CCGGGATCTGTGCGCGGGAGGACCTGCGTGACGGCTACGATCGAGATTTCGTTGAGCGTCAATGGCGAGCGCGTCGAAGCAAATGTATTGCCGCGCCTGAACTTGGCGGATTTTCTTCGCGAGCATCTCAAGCTCACCGGCACGCATGTCGGTTGTGAACACGGCGTGTGCGGCGCATGCACGGTCCGAGTGAACGGCGATATTGTTCGTTCGTGTTTGATGCTCGCGGTGCAAGCGCACGACGCAACGATTGAGACAATCGAGGGGTTGTCGGACAGCGGTGAGATAACCGATTTGCAGGCAGCGTTCCGGGAGCGTAACGCACTGCAGTGCGGCTTCTGTACGCCGGGAATGCTGATGACAGCGCAGGACCTGCTGAAGCAATCGCCGTCACCGGATCGAGAGCAGATACGCGATCATCTTTCCGGCAACTATTGCCGATGTACCGGTTACCAGGCGATCGTCGACGCCGTCGAAACCACTGCACGGGCGCGCACCGGACAATCGCCATGACATCGACACAGGCAAGTCCTGACACGCTTTCTGCGCTGGACCGTCCGAATTCCTATATCGGCAAGAGCGTGCCGCGGCCGAACCTTGATCGGCTGCTCCAGGGGCGCGGCTTGTACGTCAGCGACATCGAGCTGCCGCGAATAGCGCATGTCGTATTCGTGCGTTCGCCGCACGCGCATGCGAAGATCAAGGGAATCGACGCCTCGGCGGCCAAACGGATGCCGGGAGTGATCGGCGTCGTTTCGGGTGAGGAACTCGCGACCGTCATCACGCCATGGGTTGGTGTACTATCGCATTTGAAGGGCCTCAAATCTGCCCCGCAAAGCGCTATCGCGATCGATCGCGTATGCTGGCAGGGCGAAGCCGTTGCGGCGGTGGTGGCGAGCAGTCGCGCCCAGGCCGAGGATGCGGCGGAGCTTGTCTCGGTCGAATATGAGGAACTCGATGCTGTAACGGATATGCGCTCTGCGCTCGATCCTGCAATATCCGTGATACATGCCTCACTGGGCGACAATCTGGCTTTCGAGCGCAATCATGAGGCGGGCGCCGTCGATCAGGCCTTTGCCGAATCCGACGAGGTGGTAGAGGCAGAGTTCGTGTTCGGACGGCACACTGGCGTGACGCTTGAGCCGCGCGCGGTGGTGGCAGATTGGAACGCGGCAGAGGCCAGGCTAACCATCTATCAAGGCACACAGGCACCGCACATGGTGCAGAATATCGCGGCGCTCCATCTTGGCTTGAAGGAATCGCAGGTTCGCGTCGTCTGCAAGGACGTTGGCGGCTCCTTTGGCATCAAAGTCCATATCTACGCCGACGAGATGGCGACCTACGCGCTGTCCAAGCTCTTGCGGCGTCCAGTCAAATTTGTTGCGGACCGCGTTGAGAGCTTCAATACCGACATTCATGCCCGCGACCATCGCTGCAAGGGAAAGATCGGCGTCAAACGCGACGGCATCATCACGGCATTTGAGATCGACGATCTGACCGGGATCGGGCCTTATTCGATGTATCCCCGCACCAGCGCGATCGAGGCCAATCAGGTCGTCAATCTCGTCGGCGGCCCCTATGTGACGAAGAATTACCGGGCCCGTGCACGTGTCGTATTCCAGAACAAGAATGTGATGTGCCAGTATCGCGCTGTCGGCCATCCGATCGCCTGTTCCGTGACGGAAGGCCTGGTGGACCTGGCGGCCATGAAGATCGGCGTTGATCCGGTCGAAATCCGTCGTCGCAATCTGATCGCTGATGACGCTTATCCCTGTGCCTCGCCGTCAGGTCTGCGTTTCGAGCAACTGTCGCATCATGCGGCGCTCACCAAGCTCGTCGCGATGATGGAATACGACGCGCTGCGCGCGGAACAGGCGTCCTTGCGGGCAAAGAATATCCATCGGGGTATCGGCATCGCGAGCTTCATCGAGGTCACCAATCCCAGCGCGGCGTTCTATGGCGTCGGCGGCGCGAAAATATCCTCACAGGATGGCGTCGCGGTACGTCTCGATGCCCAGGGCTCGGTGATTTGCCAAACGAGCATTACTGAGCAGGGACAGGGGTCTGAATCGCTCACCGCACAGATCGTTGGAAGCGTGCTTGGCGTCTCCATGGACCGTGTCCGTGTGATCCTGGGCGACACCGACAATACGCCATATGGCGGAGGCACCTGGGCCTCGCGCGGTGCCGGCATCGGCGGCGAGGCCGCGCTGCAGGCCACCAAGGTACTTCGCAAGAACATACTCGATGTCGCCGCTGCCATCCTCCAATCGATTCCGGGAGAACTCGACATCGTAAACAACGCGGTGGTGAATGTCGCCGACGGCGCGCCGCGGGTCGAGTTGAGCGAACTCGCTCGCATTGTCTATTTTCGCCCCGATACGCTGCCGCCGGGCATCCAGCCCGAGCTAATGGCAACACGGCACTTTGTCCCGCGCGAATATCCCTTCGCCTTCACCAATGGCGTTCAGGCCTCCTGGCTGGAGGTCGATACCGATACTGGCTTTGTGAAGCTGCTGAAGCATTGGGTGGTCGAGGATTGCGGTACCATCATCAACCCGCAACTGGTCGACGAGCAAATCAGGGGTGGCGTGGTCCAGGGCCTTGGTGCTGCCCTGTTTGAAAAGTGCGTGTACGACGAGCGCGGTCAGCTCACCAACGCCAACATGGCCGACTATCTGGTTCCGATGGCCGGTGAAATGCCCGATATCGATGTCGGACATGTGATCTCGCCGACCATGGAATCTGAACTGGGCGCGAAGGGCGCGGGCGAAGCCGGAACGGCAGGTGCGGCAGCAGCGGTAACCAACGCGGTCAATGATGCGCTCAGGCCGTTTGGAACAATTGTCACCGAGATTCCGCTGACGCCTCAGGTTATCCTAACCGCGTTGGGGCGAATCTAGTGTAACGGCTATAGGATCGATCAAGAAGAACAGGCCTTCCCTGCATCCAGCCCGCACAATGCAAATCGAAACTGAGGTTCGAAGGACGTTGGTTGTCGCCGTCTGCACTATTCGGCCGCTGCGTCCGCGATTGTATCCGCCTCTCGATTGCTGACGACCACCTCGATCGCATCGTCGATGCGCTCTCGGGCATATCGCAGTGCAGTCGGCAGGTCGGTCAACGCAAATGTGTGGGTATAGATTTTCGTGGCATCGAAGCGCTTCTCTGCCATCAGTGCCATGGCGCGGCGGGTGGCGCTGCGGCCTTCGCCTCGAATGCCGTAGGCGTAGACATTGTTCTTCACGAGGTGCGCGAGATCGATGGTGACAGGATCGTGCGGAAACGCGGCGAGAGAGACTTTTCCGCCGCGATTAGCCATGTGAATGGCCTGATTGATCGTCGCCTCGCTGCCGGCGCACTCGACCGCGTAGTCCGCTCCGACGCCGCCGGTGAGTTGCTTGACGACTTCGACCGCGTCCTCGTGATTGATATTGAGTCGTCTACTGTGACTGCCGGTCAGGATAACCGGGCTGGCGCGGTTGCAATCTGTGCCAGCGAGCAATCATTCATTCAGGATCGCCGGCCACTATTGAGGGTGGTCTGCCCTTCAACAGGAATTTCACACCGGGCCACGAGTATATGGGCACGGTCGCCGCGCTCGGGCCCAACGTCGCCGAATTCAAGAGGGTACTGGTTCTCTTGCAGCAGGAGCTGATCGGGATCGCCGAGCACCCAGGCCCTCATCCGGTCCGGAATGGGAAACTCAGGCAACGTCTTCACGCCTGAAGGTCGATACATGAGCATCTCCTCTCGGTCGGACGCTAGCGGAAATCGCCGGCCGCGCAATTGCCGGATACCGATAGCGCCGTCGAGGCCGTTTTGCTGCAGGCGAAATCCTTTGTCGGCTTTCCACCTACAAAGCTGGTTTACCAGTTTAGGCGCATGGCATCGTCACTCAGAACCGATAGGCACCTTCAAAGGCGCACATCCCGACAGGCCAGGTGATTCGCTGTCGGCCCCTTCACCACCCTGGGACCGATTGCAAAGTAGAGGCTTCGGAGGCAAGCTTCCTTCAAGAAATGGCGGCTCCCATAAGTCTGCCGCCGATAGTTGGGGAGCACGCATGGGCATCATCCATTTACTGATTCCAGCGCTTGCGCTGCTCTCAAGCCATCAGGCCCTCGCCCAGGCGGGCTATCCAGACCGGCCCATCAAGATGATTGTGCCACTGGCCGCGGCAAGTGCCGTCGATGTCGCCGCGCGTATCGTCACCCAGAAGATGGCCGACAATATGGGTCAGCAAATCGTGATCCTTAATCAGCCGGGTGCGTCTGGGCTGATCGGGGCTGAGGCGGTTGCCCGTGCCGAACCGGACGGCTACACGATCGGCGGGTTCAACGACAGCATCATGACGATGGTGCCAAACCTTCAGTCAAAAATCCGCTGGGACATCCTCAAAGATTTCGAGCCGGTGTCGTTGGTTGCAACGGTGGAGTGGGGACTGGTTGCCAGCAATCGGGCCAGCTTCAGAAGCGCTGCGGATCTCATTGCGGCCGCGAAGGCGGCGCCCGGCAAGATCGACTATGGCTCAGGCGGGCCGGGAAGTCCGCAGCATCTGGCGATGGCGATGTTCGCGTCGGCCGCTGGCATATCGCTGACGCACGTGCCCTATAAGGGGGCAACTCAAGCCGCAACCGACATTGCGGCGGGCCAGATCCCCGTCGGTTTCCAGGGATTGGGCACGGTCGCAACGCTTGTGCGCGGCGGCCAGCTCAAGCTGATCGGGGTAACCACTGAGAAAAGGTTGCCGCAATTCGCTGACGTGCCGACCGTATCGGAATCCGGTCTGCCTGGCTTCTTCTTCAATTCATGGTTCGCGATTCTCGCACCCGCCGGCACCCCAAAGGAAATTCTGGCCCGTCTGAATAGCGAGGTGCAGAAGGCGGTTGGCGATCCCGATGTTCGCCGCAAACTTGAAGAGCTGGGCTTCGCGGTGCGCGGCAGTTCGGCGGAGGAGCTGCGCGCGATGACGCGCGATCAACTCGCGAAATATGAGCGGGTGATCAGGGAAATGGAAATCGCCAAGGAATAGCTCGGCGACGGATGACACAACAGGGCGCCACCGACCTGCTTAGATCGATTGGCTTGACCTGCGTTGGTGCAGGCCGAGAGGTACGGATGCCGTGCGACCATGGAGCTTACTTGTCGGTGCCGGCTATTTTCGCGGCGATCGGCTTCGGAGGCGTGTTTCGGGAAAGTTGATTGTAGGCATTTTTGATGTCGAAGAAGTTGCTTTTGCTGCATCTGGCTATTTCTACGCGACGGGCCTGGTTTATGGGTTCATGGCCGCTTCTGTGATATTGTTTTCCGCTTATCAGGGGCGGAGCACGGGCGACAGCTTGTCAGCCTGCTGAGGGTCGCTATCATATTGGCCGGCGGCTGGATGCTGCAGCAGCACGCGCCTGGCTTTACTGCCTTATCGCAGGTTCCACGGCTATTGGATCCTTGACGCTGGGCGTTGTTTTCGCTTTCCAGCCGCCAAATCGCCGCGGTGGGGCGCTTTCCGGTTGAAAAGCCGGCCCGCGTTGACTACGGAAGGGCTGCGAGCCCCTGTTCCCTGGAGTTTGACTGTCGTGCCTCAACAAAGGACCGGTGAAGCTCACGGATTTTCGAACGGCAAGCTGTCGGTGCTGCGCAAGCATCCGTTTTTTGCCGACCTCGAGCCTGCGGCGTTCGAGCAGCTCTGCCGCTACGCCAAACATTCCACGTTGAAGCGGGGTGCCACGCTATTCTCCAAGGGGGATCCCGGCAACAGCCTGTATGCGGTCATTTCGGGTACGGTGAAGATGAGTATTTCCTCACCCGACGGTCGCAGCGCGATCCTGAATATCATCGAGCCTGGAGAAATCTTCGGCGAAATCGCACTGCTTGACGGCGGGGCCCGTTCGGCCGACGCCATTGCAAACTCAAATTGTGAGCTGTTTGTCATCGATCGGCGCGAATTCATTCCTTTCGTTAAGGAACAGCCGGCGCTGGCGATGAAGTTCATCGAATTGCTTTGCGAGCGATTGCGGTGGACCAGCGATCAGGTCGAGCAGATTATCCTGCAGAACCTGCCCGGACGGCTGGCCAGCGCGTTGCTTCGCCTGTCTGAAAAACACAAACCTGCACAGCAGGGTCGAACCATCGCAATCACCCAGCAGGAGATCAGCGAGATGGTCGGCATGACCCGGGAGAGCATCAACAAGCAGTTGCGTGCTTGGGCAACCCGCGATTTGGTGCGCCTCGAGCATGGCGCCATCGTTGTGCTGAATGCAGAGGCGCTTCGTGATCTGGCCGAAGCCGGATCCGGAAGCGAAGGCGAATAGGCTCGGATCGACCGCGGCAGGATCGGCCGTTCTCACGAGCCGATTTCTCACATGTCAAACACCGCAACTGCGCGGATCGGCGAGGCAGTCCCGCCGCGCCACTTCATCGGCAGGCCAATGAAGGTGAACTGGCCCCGGCCAAGCAAGGCTTCGAGATTGCACAGGCTTTCGATGTGAGTGATATCCAGGTCGAGGCAGGCCTTGTGGACGAGTGCATTCACCTTGCCCTCGGGGCCCGGCCGCATCGAGTCGATACCGAAATGCACGATGCCTTGCTGCGCCAGCCATTCTGTAGCGGAGACGTTCACGCCCGGATTGTCGCTCGCATATTCCATGCGGGGGAATGTACGTTCGTGGTGACCGGTGCAGAGCAGAACGGTGCCGCTCTTCGGCACCGGAACGCCAGCCTTCATCACGGCTGCTTCGAGATCGGCAGGTGTAATCTCGGCACGCGGGGCGATGTGGCGCAGGTCGATGCAGATACCCGGCACGATGCATTTTTCCAGCGGATACTGGTCGATCGATATGCCGCTCTTGCCGAAATGCCTGGGTGCGTCGATATGGGTGCCGGCGTGATCCACCATGGAGATGAACATCGACGCCAACCCGTGCACATCGCCCGATTCGGCGAAGGATTCTTCGTGGGTCTTCCAGACGCCGTGCATGACGGGCGGATGGCCGGGATAGCTCGGCGTGCGATGATAGAGCTCCCGGCTGAGGTCGACGATCTTCACGCGAAGTCTCCGCGACGCGAACTGCGTCTGTTTCTAGAACCCGAACATCCTCGGTAGCGCCAGCGACAGCCAGGGCACGTAGGTCACGATCATCAGCACCGTAAACATCACGTAGTAGAATGGCCAGATGCCGCGCATCACCTCGTCGACCGAAACCTTGCCGATGGCGCAGCCGACGAACAACGTCGTCCCTACCGGCGGCGTCAATAGGCCGATGCCCAGATTAAGCAACATGACGATGCCGAAATGGACGGGATCGATGCCGAAGCTCTTCACGACGGGAAGCAGGATCGGAGTGCAGATCAGCAGGAGGGGCGCGAGGTCGAGCGCTGTCCCGAGAACCAGCAGCATGATGTTGAGCCACATCAGCAGCACGTATTTGTTGCTCGATATGGCGACGAAGAATTCGGTCATCTTCGCCGGCATCTGCATCAGCGCGGCGACATAGCCGAAGCACGAGGCGGTCGCGACCAGCGTCAGAACCATGGCCACAGTTTGCAGCGTCTTGTAGACCAATAGCGGCAGCTCGGACCACTTGTAGTCGCGATAGATGAACATAGTGACGAAGAACGCCCAGACGCAGGCGACCGCGCCTGCCTCGATCGGCGTGAAGACTCCGGTGAGAATGCCGCCCAGGACGATGGCTAGCGTTACGATCCCCCATACAGCGTCGCCGAGCATCTTGACTGCTTGCCGGATCGGCACAGGCTCCCCCTTGGGATGCTTGTCGCGATATGCATAGAACAGGCAGAGAACCATCAGCGAAAAGCCAAGCAATAGGCCGGGGAGCACACCGGCCAGGAACAGGCTGGTTATCGACACCACGCCGCCGGTCGCCAGTGAATAGATCACCGAATTGTGGCTCGGTGGGACGATGATGGCCTGTAGCGAAGCACTGATAGTGACGTTGGTTGCGAACACCCGCGGATAGCCTTTGGCGGCCATCTGCGGAATCATCACGGAGCCGATCGCGGAAGTGTCGGCGACCGACGATCCGGAGATGCCGCTCATGATCGTGGTGGCGAGAATGTTGACCTGCGAGAGACCGCCTCGTATTCGCGTGAATCCGACGACCACAGCCGCAAAGTCGACCAGCCGTCTGGCCATCCCGCCCTCGGCCATGATGGCGCCCGCCAGCACGAAGAAGGGGATGGTCAGCATCGAGACCTTCCCGACGCCACTGGCAAATTGTTGCATGACCGCGCCAACTGGCAAGTCGATCCAGAGCGCACCGACAAGCGATGAGAGCGCCAGCGCGTAGGCGATCGGCATGCCGATCGCGAAGAACAGGCACATACTAAGAAGCAGAACCGCGATATCCATGGCAATTACTCGACCGGTACGTGAGCATCAGCGCCGTCGCGCGGCGGTGGGCCAATGGTCAGGCGCTCGATGACGAACAGGAGCATCATGGCGCCGCTGACTACGATCGGAAGATAGGTGATGCCGACCGATAGCCACGGAAACTCGTCGACCGAATTATCCCAAGTGGTCCGGACCAGCCGCAATCCCCAAATGACCATGAAGATTGCAATCACGCCCATCAATATTTCGCTGAGGAGTAGTGAGGCGCGGCGCAGCAGTGGCGGCAGCAAATCGGTTCCGACCGTCATGTTCATGTGGATGCGCTGGCGATAGCAGTTGGCCGAGCCGATGAAGGTGATGCCGACGGTCAACAGAACCGCCATCGGCTCGGGCCAAGAGGAGGCGCTGTTGAGAATGTATCGGGTGTAGACGGCCCACGGGATGACCGCCGAGACCAGCACGAGCGCTACACACCCGACACCGGCGCCGGTCCAGTAAACAGCGTCGTTCACACGCCGGAAGATTCCGGCCGCAGAATTGGACATTTTGACCTCGGAAAATGACAGCCTTCTTATCCCGTAGGAGGTTTCAAGGAACGGGACCGGAGCGAAGAATCCGGCCACCCCTCACTCGCGAGGCGTGTCCTATTGGACCGCCTCGATGCGCTTTACCATTGCCGCATACTTCGCACCGTATTTGTCCCAAACCGGTTTGACGGCTTCCTGAAACGGCTTCTTGTCGATGTCGGTAATGATCTCGGTTCCGGCTGCCTTCATCTTTTCGATGGCGGCGTTCTCCGCCTCATACCAGAGTACGCGCTGCTCCTGCTGCGCTTCCTTGGCAAGTTTCTTGATCAGCGCCTGATCTTCCGGCGACAGCTTCTGCCAGGAGATGCGCGAGAACACCAGGAGCTCCGGAATGATCAGGTGCTCGGTCATGGTGAAGTACTTGGCCACTTGGTAGTGGTTCTGCGCCATGAACGATGGCGGATTGTTCTCAGCACCATCGACCACGCCTGTCTGCATCGAGCTGAACACCTGGTCGAAGCCGAGCGCGACGCCGTTGCCGCCTAGCGCGTTCATGGTATCGACGAACAGCGGATTGCCCATCATGCGGACTTTGAGGCCCTTGAGATCGGCAATGGTCCGGATCGGCCGCTTGTTGTTGTAGACATTGCGTGAGCCGGCGTTCATCCAGCAGAGCGCGATCAGGCCGGTCTTTTCGTTGGCGGAAATCTTCGCGAGCAATTCGTCGCCGATCTCGCCGTCGATGACCTTCTCCATATGCTTGGAATTACGGAAGACGAACGGCATATTGAAAACATTGACGTCGTCCACGACAGGGCCGACGGCGCCGACCGAGATGCGGGCGATCTGCAGCGCGCCGAGCTGGGCCTGCTCGATCATTTCTTTTTCGCCGCCGAGCTGCATCGAGGGGAACATCTGGATCGACAGCCGGCCGTTGGTCGCGGCTTCCAGCTTCTTGCCCATCCGAACGACGGCTTCAACCGTCGGATAACCCAGCGGATGTACGTCCGATGCCTTCAGCACCATTTTGGTTTGTGCAAACGCTGATGATAGCGACGTGGTGGTCGCCAGTGCGGCGCCGAGCCCTGCGCTCAATTTGATGAAGTCGCGGCGTTTCATGTTAATTCCTCCTGATGTTTGTTTATGGTTTGTAGTCTTCCCAGACTCTACGGTTGCTCGTCGAAATACTCCGGATTGATGTGTTGAGTAGCCGAGATGTTCTCGAGAAGGCTTTCGAGGTGGACTTCCATCGCCCGCCTTGCACCTTCCGCGTCATGCGCCTCGATCGCAGTCAAGACAGCCTCGTGCTCGACGATCACCTTTGCGATCCGCCCGCGCTGGGGCAGGGTCAGCCGGCGATAGCGATCAACGTGAACCTTCACTTGCTGGATATATTTCCAGATACCAGGATAGCCGGCGACGTCGGCGACTGCAGCATGAAACATTTCATCGGCCTGGTGGAACGTGTCGCTGTCTCCAGCGGCGCTGGCCTCGCGCTGGCGTTCCAGGATCGACTGCAGCGCCAGTATCTGACTCGATGTCGCGCGTTCCGCGGCGAGCCGCGCGGTGGTCTCCTCCAGTGCCTTGCGGATGATAATGGCCTCAGGTAGCGCCGCGACCGGAATGCGAGATACGAATATGCCGGACTGCGGATAGATCTCCAGCAGGCCTTCATCCGAGAGTTTGAGAATAGCCTCGCGAACGGGCGTGCGGCTCACCCCGTAGGTGAGCGCAATCTGCGCCTCCGAAATGGCCTCGCCCGGGCGACGCTGTAGCGACAACAATTCGGTCCGCAGATCGGAATAGATCCTCGACGCTGCCGTCGCCGCGCGCGGTCTGCCGCTGCGGCGGGTGCCGGCGGCAATTCTGCGAATCTTTGAATCCATTTTTCTCGAAGTGCGGGCGGGCATATGTTCCTCGATTAATATATTAGTATATGAATTGGCTTTGACAACTAGGAATCGAGCTCTGTGGAGCGTCGTGCACCAATTGCAGCGCTCGCCTAGCTCCGGCCGCTCATAAATCCGGACCGTGTGCGCAGCTCATATTGCCCCGCATCGGTCAACAAGTTGATTAGGTGCTGGGCTTGTTGTGGGTGGGCGGCGGCGGTCGAGATGCCCGCCGTATACATGGTTGCAAGTTCGCAGCCCGGCGGCAGTGAGCCGGACAAGGTTACGCCTTTGGTGTTGATGATCTCGGTCGATTGCGTGCAGCCGATCGGGCGCCGTGCTTCGGACGCCGCCAGTTCGCGCATTGCTGTCGCGCCATTCGGGAAAATCCTGAGACGGTCGGCAACTTCATCAGCGATGCCGAGCTGTTGAAGGACGTTTGCAACGTGAATCCCGGCCGTCGATGTCTTGGTGTCCGGCACGAAGATCGCATCGGAGGTGAGCAAAACCTCGCGCAAGCCGGCGGCATCTTTGACCACGGCGGGGCGCTCGCCGGTGCGAACGGCGAGAGCGGTTTCGACCAGGCCGATGTCGGCAATCGATGCGGCGACAACGAGTTTTTCGTCTGCCAGTTGGGCGAGGAGCGCCGCGGTCAGGATGACGATGTCAGCCGACGTGCCCTTGCGCAATTTGTCGGCCATGATGCCGACGGCGCCAAACTCGCCTGCGATGTCGAATCCGGTCAAAGCCTTGAAGGTCGGCGCCAGGCTTCCGACCAGACCATGTGCCGCGCCGCCGCTCAGGATATTCAGGCTGCTCATTACGTTAATTCCATCGCGGCGATAATTCTGTCACGCGTGATGGGCAAATCACGCACCCGCACGCCGAGTGCGTCGAACACGGCGTTGGCAATGGCCGCTGTAACCGGGCCGTGGGCGGCCTCGCCGGCACCGACCGGGTCCATATCCGGCCGCTGGATGACTTCCACCTCGACCTCGGGCACTTCGCTGAAGCGCAGGATCGGATATTCCGACCAGCTTGTGCTGGTAATGCGCCGCCGGTCGAACCGGACTCGTTCCTTCAACACCCAGCTAGTGGCTTGAATGGCGCCGCCTTCGATCTGGTTGATGACGCCGTCCGGATTGATCGCCTCGCCGACATCGACCGCCAGCGTCAGTTTCCTGACGCTAATATCCTCGGCGCCCTCGATCTCGGCGACCGCAGCGCAATAGGCGCCGGTGTTCTTGTAACGACCAAAGCTTACGCCATGCCCAATGCCGGGCCGCTTCTCAGGCTTCCATCCGGCGCGCAAGGCTGCGGCGCGGATGACGTCCTTGGCCCGCTCGTCCCGCAAGTGACGCAATCGGAACGCGACCGGATCTTCGCCGCGCTCGACGGCGATTTCATCGAGCATGGATTCAATCGCAAATACATTGCCCTGTCCACCAAGCGTCCGCAGCGCTGACGTACGAATCGGCATGGTCGTCAGACGGTGGCTTCCGATGTGCCAGGATGGAAAATCATAGAGCGGGATCGAGTTGCGATCTCCACCCCCGCCATTGGCTTGTGGCGGATTGGTAGAGACTATGCGCGGAAACGGGTTCTCCAGTTCGAACGCCGCCAGCAGCGCGGGCTGTGCCGCACGTCCCGGCCGCGCCGCATGGCCGTTGCTCCAGATGGAATGTCGCCAGTCGATGATTTCGCCCCGCTCGTCGAGATCGGCCTCGATCTCGATCACCATGGCTGCGCCAAACGGCGCATCCGACATCTCGCCCTGGCGTGACCATTGGACCCGAACCGGACGGCCGCCGGCGGATTTGGCGAGCAGCACGGCATCGAGCGCGACATCGTCGGCAGCGTTATGCCCGTAGCAGCCGGCCCCCTCCATATGCTCGATCGTGATGTTTTCGACGGGCAACTTGAGGACCAGCGCCAGATCGGTGCGCAGCAGATAGACGCCCTGGCTATGCGTCCAGACGTGGACGCGGTCGCCGGCCCATTGAGCGACTGCGCAGGACGGCGCGATCGACGCATGCGCAATATAGGGGCGGGTATATTGCCGCCGGATAGTTCGCGCAGCCGTGCCGGGCGATGCCGCAGTCTTCTCGCCGATGACGGTGGATTCGGACGGCTGCGCTTTGAGGAAGCTTGCAAGGTCGTCTTCGTCCGGCAGCGGCTCGCCATCGGACCAGGTCGCGCCCTTGCGCAACGCATTGAGGGCTGCCTCCGCAGCATGCTCGGTTTCGGCGACGACCCCCGCAAAACTGCCGTCACGCACGACGGCAACCAGGCCGACGACGGCCCTGACGTTGTCCTCTCGTAATCCGACAAGTTTCGCGCGCGTATTCTCCGGCCGCAGCACGCGGCCATGCAGCATTCCCACCAACGCCTGGTCATGGATAAAGCGTGGGCGCGCAAACACCTTGTCCGGAATGTCGATTCGCGGAATCGAATTGCCGGCCAGCAGGCGGCGCGCCACAGTCTTCGGCGTCACGCTCAGCGTCGCGTCGCGGTCGAGCGAAACTTCCTGGGCAAGCTCCCAGTAGCTCGTCCTCACATTGCCCGGCCCTGAAATGGTGCCGTCCTCGATGTCCAGCGCATCGATATCGATCCCCAGCCGTTCGGCCGCCTGCTCGAGAAATATCCGACGGACCTCGGCGCAGACGTGACGTAGCGCGCGGCCGGATTGCTGGATGGAAAGACTGCCCGAGGTGACACCTTCGTTGGGGCTGACGGCAGTCGATGCACGAATCATCTGCACGCGGGATAGATCGATGTCGAGCTCATCCGCGGCGATCTGTGCCAGCGCGGTCACGATGCCTTGGCCGATCTCCACCTTTCCGGGCGAGATCGCGACCTTTCCGTCGCTGGAGAATTTCAGCCACGTCGACAATTTCGGGTTCGCCGCCAGGCTTGCCGGCAGTGCTGACGGGGAGGGGGCGGGCTGCTGATTCATCCTGCCGCCATTTCTTCCGCCGCGCGCAGCACCGCCCGCACGATGCGATTATGCGAGCCGCAGCGGCAGAGGTTGCGGTCAAGTGCTTCCTTGACTTCCCGGCTTGTTGGCGATGGATTGCGCTTCAACAGCGCCGCTGCGCTCATCAGGATGCCGGAAACGCAATAGCCACATTGCAGGGCCTGCTCGGCGATGAAGGCGCGCTGCAGCGGATGTGGCCGCTCGCTCGTTCCCAGCCCTTCGATTGTCGTGACATCCTTGCCCGTCACCGACCAGAGCGGCGTATCGCAGGCGGACACCGCGCGATCGTCGACGATGACGTTGCACGCGCCGCATTCGCCGGCGCCGCAGCCGAAATGCGGTCCGGTCATGCCGAGCTGCCCGCGCAGAATATCCAGCAATGGCCGGTCGGGATCGGCATCTATATCCGTCTCGGCCCCGTTGAGGCGAAATCGAACGCTCGGCATGAGAACTGACTTTCTCTCGCGACCTGCTACTGCGGCGGCTTGTCGAACTTCTTGGCCACTTCCGCCCACTTCACAATATCGCTGCGCAGGAATTTGTCGAACTCCTCCGGCGTCATCGACATCGGAACCGCGCCCTGCTGGGTCCAGAGCTTGACGACATCGGGCCGTTTCACCACCGCATTCACGGCCGCATTGAGCTTGTCGATGATCGGTTTCGGCGTGCCGGTGGGCGCCATCAGGCCGAGCCAGATGGTAGCCTCGTAACCGGAAATGCCAGCCTCGATCACCGTCGGCACGTTGGGCAGCACGGTCGAGCGTGTCTTGCCGGTCGTAGCCAGCGCGCGGACCTGATTTTCAGCGACGTTAGGTGCCATCGCCGGAACCGCATCGATCATCATCTGAACTTGGCCACCGATCACGCCACTGCGCGCCTCACCGCTGTTGCGGTAGGGCACATGCACGACATCGATGCCGGCCATGGCTTTGAACAGCTCGCCTGCCATGTGATACGGCGTGCCCTGGCCTGACGAGGCGTAGTTCAATTTCCCAGGCTGCGATTTGGCAAGGGCAATGAATTCTTGCAGCGTCTTCGCCTGCACTGAAGGATGTACCACGATGACGAGGTCGGAATAGTTGACCGGTGCGATCGGCGCGAGATCGCGCATCAGTTCGTATTTGCGCTGCGGAACGAGCGATTCATTCGCCGTCTGGGTATTCGACATCATCAGCAGCGTATAACCGTCCGCCGGCGACTTGACGGCTTCCTGCGTGCCGATCACGCCGCCCGCGCCGGTGCGGTTCTCGACCACGAAAGGCTGAGCGAAACTTTCCTGCAGGATGTTGCCGATCTGGCGGGCGGTAACGTCGGCCGGTCCGCCGGCGCCGAAGGGGACGATCACCTTCACCGGCCGCGACGGATAGTCCTGGGATTGCGCGGGCGCACTGGAGGGCAATATTGCGAGCAGAGTTGCGGCCAGAGCCAATGCGATCTTTGGGCCCGTCATATCCCATCCCCTGACGCTTGTTTTATTTCTTTCCGCAAGTTTAGCTGCAATGGGAACGGGCTGTCGACGAAAGACTGGCTGCGCGTCCTCGGAATAAAAGATAATCTCGGGCGTATCAGACCGAGCCGGAGCGAGCCCGAAGAAGGCTCGACAAAGCGATAGTTGGGAGCGCCAATGAAGAATTCGATGTCGCGACGCAACCTGCTCAAGGGCACCGGCGCTGTTCTCGCAGGCGCAGCATTTTCCACCCGCGTGATGGCGGCCGCACCGCCGCCGGAAGCAGTGACCCCAGCGTTGATCGAAGCGGCGAAGAAGGAAGGCAAGGTCATCTACTACACCTCCACCGATCTTCCGGTTGCCGAAAAGCTGGCCAAGGCGTTCGAGGCCAAATATCCGGGCATCTCAGTCCGCGTCGAACGCACCGGTGCCGAGCGTGTGTTCCAACGCATCGGGCAGGAATATTCCAGCAATATCCACGCCGTCGACGTGGTGAACTCGTCCGATGCCGCGCATTTCATCGTCTGGAAGCGTGACGGCATTCTGGCGCCTTACGTGCCGGAAGACGTGGCAAAATTCTATCCGGCCGAGCACAAGGACCCGGACGGCCAGTTTGCGAGCTTCCGCGTCTGGCTCAGCATCATCGCCTACAACACCAATCTGGTGAAGGCGGAGGAGGCACCGAAGAGTTTTGCCGACCTACTCGATCCCAAGTGGAAGGGCAAGATCGTCAAGGCGCATCCGGGCTACAGCGGTACCATCATGACCGCGACCTACCAGATGCAGCGCGATCTCGGCTGGAGCTTCTTCGAGAAGCTGGCCAAGCAGAACATTATGCAGGTGCAGTCATCGGCCGATCCGCCGAAGAAGCTCGATCTCGGCGAGCGTGCGGTGATGGCCGACGGCAACGAATACAACATCTTCCAGATGAAGGAGGCGGGCCGTCCGGTCGAGCCGGTTTATGCCACGGAAGGCTCGCCACTGATTATCGGACCAAATGGTATTTTCAAGGATGCACCCAATCCAAATGCTGCAAGACTGTTCCAGTCCTTCAGCCTCAGCCGGGAAGCCCAGCAGCTTATCATCGATGTCGGTGGTCTCCGCTCGGTGCATTCTCAAACAGTTGAGAAGGCCGGCCGCAAGCCGCTCAAGGACATCAAAACCATGAAGGACGATGCCGCGGCGGTGGAAAAGGAAAGCGAGGCCATCAAGGCGCGCTACACAAAAATTTTCCGCGTCTGATGGAGATGGTCCCCGGACTGCCCAGGACATCGGTCGCCGAAACGCTCGCCGAAAAGATTGTCGAACTTAGGCCCGGCGCGTTGCCGGAAGCGACCGCGCGCAAATGCGAGGACCTGCTGATCGACGTGGTCGGTCTATGCATCACCGCGCGCAACGAGGACTACATCAGAAGCGTGCTGGCGGGCTGCGACGATGACGGGCCCTGCACGGCGATCGGGCACGAGCGCACAATGAATGCGGCCGGTGCCGCCTTGGTCAACGGGGCAGCCGCGCATGGTGAGGATTTCGACGACACGTTCGAGGGCGGCCCGGTGCATGCCGGTGCCGTGATCGTACCGGCGGTGCTCGCTGCCTGCGAGCGGCACAATCCGGATGGTCGCATGGCGCTGATCGGAATCGCGATCGGCGCCGAAGTGCTCTGCCGATTGAGTCTCGTGGTGCCGAAGGCTATTCACAAGGCAGGTTTCCATCCGACAGCGGTCTTCGGCGCAATGGGTGCGGCGGCCGGTGTCAGCGCCGCGCTTGGCCTCAACGCGAAGCAGATCGTGGATGCGTTCGGCGTCGCCGGCAGCATGGCTGGCGGGATCATCGAGTATTTGGCGGAAGGCGCCTGGACCAAACGGCTGCATGCGGGTTGGGCGGCGCAATCGGGCATCCGGGCGGCGCTATTGGCGCGGGGAGGGTTTGTCGGGCCACGCACGGTTTTCGAGGGTGTGCATGGCCTGTTCCATGGCTTTGCACACACCACCCAAGGTGACTACGAAGCGTTAACCGGCCAATTCGGTACGCGATGGGTGATGGATACGCTGGCGTTCAAGCCTTATCCATGCGGGACGATGGCGCAGCCCTATATTGATTGCGCACGACGCCTGGCCGCGCGCGGCATCAAACCCGAGGATGTCACCGAGATTGTCTGCGAGGTGGCGGAGGCGACCGTGCACCGCTTATGGGAGCCACTCGCCAACAAGCAGCGTCCACGCAACGGCTATGCGGCCAAGTTCGCGGTGCCTTACCTGTTGGCCAGCGGTTTCGTTCATGGCGGTGTCGGGCTCGGCGCGTTCGCGGAAAGCGCGATCCGCGATGCGCGCGTGCTGGCGCTCGCCGCCAAGGTGAAGTTCGTCATCGATCCGGATAATCCCTATCCGAACAACTACACCGGCCACATCCGGGCCATACTCAGGGATGGCGGAGTAGTTGAAGAGCGGCAGCCATATCTGCGGGGCGGCGCGCAGGAGCCGTTGACCCGGCAGGACGTGGTCGAAAAATTTCGGCTCAACGCCCAACATGGCGGCTGGAGCGCTACACAAAGCGATGCGGCGCTGCAACTGATGGCGGGGCTACATAACGGTCGGATCGATCTTTCCTCATTGCGTGGGTAGCGGCTCATGACCAAAGAACTCGCCGGCAAAGTCGCTGTCGTCACCGGTGCGGGCCGCAATATCGGCCGCGCGATCGCCCTGACATTGGCGGAAGGCGGTGCGTCCGTGGTGGTGAATGTGCGCAGCAATCGCGTCGAGGCGGAAGTCGTCGTCCGTGAGATCGAAGCTGCGGGCGGCAAAGCGATGGTTCATATCGGCGACGTCGCCGATGCTGCTGCGGTGCAAGCGATGGCGGACGCTGCCGTGAAGCAGTTCGGCCGTATCGATATGCTCGTCAATAACGCCGCGCGGCGCTGCGAAAAGCCGTTCGCCGAGATGGACTACGCGGCATGGCGCGAGATCCTCGACGTAACCCTCGATGGAACATTTCATTGCGTGAAAGCGTGCCTGCCGGC
Organism: Bradyrhizobium archetypum; assembly: GCF_013114835.1. GTDB lineage: Bacteria > Pseudomonadota > Alphaproteobacteria > Rhizobiales > Xanthobacteraceae > Bradyrhizobium > Bradyrhizobium archetypum. The sequence goes on from NZ_JAAVLW010000004.1 coordinate 708,207, forward strand.
GCTGCGAAAGTCCGGCGTGGGGACTATCGTCAATATCGGAGGCCTTAGCGCGCATACAGGAGCAAAAAATCGCGCGCATGTCGTGACGGCGAAGGCTGGCATCATCGGCTTTACTCGCGCGCTGGCGCACGACCTCGCCGACGACGGCATCACCGTGAATTGCGTGGTTCCCGGCCTGATCGGCACGCCGCGGCCGAAGGAAAGGCCAGAGCCGGCACATCATCTGATCCATCAGACCATCACCGGCAATCGCGGGCTGCCGCAAGACGTTGCTGCAACCGTGCGTTTTCTGTGCGGACCCGGCGCGCGCTATATCACAGGGCAGGCGATTCACGCCAATGGCGGTGCCTATTTGGGCGCCTGATGCATAGCTAAAGGCTGTTTTTTGCAGACGTGCTGCCGGACAAAGCCCTCGGCGACCGCGGTGTTTGATGTTACTTAGAATCGCATGAACCAGCATGCCAAGGTCGACATCCGCCACTCCACCTGTCCGCACGATTGCCCGTCGGCCTGCGCGCTCGATATCGAGGTGATCGACGGCCGCTCGATCGGTCGGGTTCGTGGCTCCAAGCTGCAGAGCTATACCGCTGGCGTCGTCTGCGCCAAGGTCGCGCGATACGCCGAGCGCATTCATCATCCCAACCGGCTGCTCCATCCGATGCGCCGCACCGGACCGAAGGGCTCGGGCCAGTTCGCGCGGATTTCCTGGGATGAAGCGCTCGACGAAATTGCCGCGCGCTTCGATCAGGCTGAACGTGAATTCGGCGCCGAATCGGTCTGGCCGTACTACTATGCCGGTACGATGGGGCTGGTCATGCGCGACGGCATCAATCGCCTGTCGCATGTGAAGAAGTACTCGCGCTTCTATTCGACCATCTGCGCCAACATCGCGCGTGTCGGCTTTTCCATCGGTACCGGCAAGATCGCCGGCGTCGACCCGCGCGAGATGGGCGTCTCCGATCTGATCGTGATCTGGGGCACCAATCCGGTAAACACGCAAGTCAATGTGATGACGCACGCGTCGCGCGCCCGCAAGGAGCGCGGCGCCAAGATAGCGGCGATCGACATTTACAATAACGACACCATGAAGCAGGCTGATATCAAGATCCTGCTTCGGCCGGGCACCGACGGCGCCTTTGCGTGCGGCGTCATGCATGTGCTGTTCCGCGAGGGCTATGCTGACCGCGCCTATATGGCGCGCTACACCGATTGTCCTGACGAGCTGGAAGCGCATCTGGCTACGCGGACGCCCGAATGGGCCTCGCGGATCTCGGGTGTGCCGGTGGAGGAGATCGAGGCGTTCGCCCGTCTCGTCGGCCAAACCAAACGTACGTTCTTCCGTCTCGGTTATGGTTTTACCCGCAGCCGCAACGGCGCCGCACAGATGCATGCAGCGCTGTGCATCCCGGCCGTGACAGGTGCCTGGCAGTATGAAGGCGGCGGCGCCTTCTTCAATAACGCCGCGATCTGGCGGTTCAACGAGTCCATCATCGAGGGCCACGACGCAATCGATCGATCGACGCGCTGGCTTGACCAATCCAAGATCGGCCGCATCCTGACCGGAGATGCTGAGGCTCTGAAGGGCGGGCCGCCCGTCAAGGCGATGCTGATCCAGAACACCAATCCCGTGACGGTCGCGCCGGAACAGGCACTGGTGCGTCAGGGCTTTGCGCGCGAGGATCTGTTCGTCGCGGTGCACGAGCAGTTCATGACCGAAACGGCCGTCATGGCCGACATCGTGCTTCCCGCCACCATGTTCATGGAACATGACGATCTCTATTACGGCGGCGGCCACCAGCATATTTCGGTGGGCGCGAAGCTGATCGATCCGCCCGGCGAGTGCCGTTCCAACCACGAGGTGCTGCAGGGCCTCGGCCGCCGCCTCAATGCCGTGCATCCGGGATTTGAGATGACGCCGCGCGAACTGATCGACGCGACGCTGAAGAAGAGCGGCCACGGTGATATCGAGACGCTGGAAGCGGATCTGTGGCGCGATATCCAACCGGATTTTCGCACCTCGCATTACCTCGACGGCTTCGCGCACGCCGACAAGAAATTTCATTTCAAGGCAGACTGGGCGAATCCCCCGTTCGGCAATCCGGGCCTGGGTCCATGGGCCGAGATGCCCTCGCTGCCCGATCACTGGACGATCATCGAGGAAGCGGACGAGAAACATCCGTTCCGCCTCGCCACCTCGCCGTCGCGCAGCTATCTCAACACCAGCTTCAACGAGACACCGGGATCGCAGGCCCGCGAGGGCGCGCCGACGGTGATGATGCACCCCGAGGACGCGGCAGCCCTTTCGATCGCGGACGGCGATGCCGTGACGCTTGGCAATAGGCGAGGCGAAACCACATTGACTGCGAAACTATTTGATGGTCTGCGGCGCGGCGTGCTGATTGCCGAGTCGATCCATCCGAACAAATCCCATATCGGCGGCCGCGGCATCAATATGCTGACCGGGGCCGAAGCGGTTGCTCCGGTCGGCGGGGCGGCATTCCATGACAACAAGGTATGGGTGAAGAAGGCTGCGTCCGCAGTCTAGTTCCCGCTTGCAGTTCACCGCTATCCTGCCGCAAATGCTTGCCAACCCACGGCAAAACAGGCGAGCGGGACCATGACCGACATGACGAGTGTGATAAACGAAAAGCGCGGGCAGGCGTTCTGGATTACCATCAACCGGCCGGACAAGCGCAACGCCATCAATGCCGATGTGGTCGCGGGCATCGCCCGTGGCTATCGCGAGGCGCATGACGACAAGGACGTCCGGGTCATCGTCCTGACAGGGGCGGGCGACAAGGCGTTCTGCGCCGGCGCCGACCTGCAGAACAGCGGTGCTGCCTTTGCGATGGACTATTCGCGGCCGAATGTCGATTACGCCGATTTGTTGCGGCTGTCGCAAAATGCCACCAAGCCCGCGATCGCGCGGGTGGGGGGCGTCTGTATGGCCGGCGGCATGGGTCTGTTGTGCATGACCGACATGGCGGTCGCCGCTGATCACGTCATGTTCGGTTTGCCCGAGGTGAAAGTCGGCGTGTTCCCGATGCAGGTATTGAGCCTGCTGCAATCGATCGCACCAAAGCGGCTGGTCAGCGAATGGTCGCTGACCGGCGAGCCGTTCGATGCGCATGCCGCCAAGGAAGCCGGCCTCCTGAACTACGTGGTGCCGGCGGCCGAACTTGACGCGAAGGTGGAGTGGCTGATCAGCCGCATCGTCGACAAGTCGCCGACTGCGATCCGGCGCGGCAAATATGCGATGCGGGCGATCGCCTCGATGTCGTTCGACGAAAGCATCGCCTATACCGAAAGCCAGATTGCGCTGCTCGCGATGACCGAGGACGCCAAGGAGGGGCTGAAGGCTTTCAGCGAGAAGCGAAAGCCGGCGTGGCCCGGCAAATAGCCCGGTTGTAAGTCCGCGACGGCAAGCTTGCGCCTTCGACCACGCGAGGAATGGAGGCTGATGCCGTCGGGGCTCACGAGCCCGCAGGAACGGCTTTACTTCTCTGTCATCAACATCAGGCCCCAAGCCATGGTCGCCAATACTGGGATGGCAAGGAGGGACGGCTGGCGGCAAAGGCTCGCCGCCATCGAGCAGGCGGGGCCGCCCGACCACTCGTTGTCGTGAGCCAGTCCGACGAAAATGATCGAGAGTGAGGCAAGGGCTACAGCGATGACGATCGCGAAGATACCGAGGGTACGCATAGGCACTCGAAATAGTGATGCACGGGAACATGTTGAAATGGAACCTAAGCCCAATTCTGTCGTGATTGGGACGGTTCCACAGCGGCTCACGGACAACACCGGGGCATCTCTGTCCAGCGACTTCGCCGGTTTGTCCGTCTCGTGCCACCGTCGAACGGCTTGGGCCACCAAGGACATTGTATCCCGCCGAAGTAGTTTTGCTCGGATAGTGCTATCGCTGCGCGCTATTCCAGCTTCATCGCACTTTGAAATCTCATTCCCGAGGGGGGCTCCCTCGGGTAAATGAACCAGCCATCCTTTCCTGCTTTTCTTAGGCGATGAAATGAAAAGACCAGCGATTTTCTTTGATCGAGACGGAGTACTCAATGAGGACTACGGCTATGTTTGCGAGATTAGTCAGCTCAAATGGATTGAGGGAGCACGCGAAGCGATCAAGGTTGCCAATGATGCCGGATATTTTGTGTTCGTGATTACTAACCAGTCCGGGGTTGCTAGAGGTCTTTACGAGGAAACTCACGTAGCAGCGTTGCATAAGTGGATGGAAAATGAGCTCGCCAAGATCGGAGCGCACATAGATGCATTCGAATATTGCCCCTACCATCCCGAGGCGGCGATAGAGCGATATCGTCGGGTAAGCCCTCGACGTAAGCCTGCACCAGGGATGATCAATGATCTCGTCGAGCGCTTTCCGGTGGATGTCAGTCGCAGCATTCTGATAGGCGACAAGCCCACCGATCTAGAAGCAGCGCAGGCTGCTGGCATAAAAGGGTATCTGTTTTCGGGGCACAACTTGGCGGAGTTTTTGAAATCGATATTGGCTCTAAAGGATCTGCATTCGTCGTAACATCAGATGTGTCGGTCGACGTTCGCCGGCGCGGAGAACACTCCGCGCTCGCTTGCTAGGGCCGCGATCCCAACCCGGTTACCCCGCATTTGCCTTGAATCCGGCGGCCTCGATGCCGGCGATCGCGCAAGTCTCGTCATTATCGGACGTGTCGCCGCTGACGCCGACTGCGCCGAGTAATATCGAGCCGTCCATGATCAGCACGCCGCCCGGCACGGGCACCAGGCGTCCCTGTGCCAGCGCATTCACCGCGCCGACGAAATAAGCTTGCTCCTGGGCCCGCTGGAACAACGCGCGCGATCCCATGCCCATCGCGAGCGCGCCATAAGCCTTGCCGTGCGCAATTTCGGCTCGCATCAAGCTGGTGCCGTCCTGGGCGGCAGTGACCTTCACGCAGCCGCGGGCATCGAGAATGGTGATAACCAGCGGCTTCAGTTTCTTCTCGACACTCTTGGCGAGAGCGGCATCGAGGATCTTGCGGGCGACGTCGAGCGTGAGTTCAGTCATGCATCAGTTCCTTCCTCAGCGGGGATTGATCGTTGGGGCCGCGCGCTGTCGAGGCTCATCGCGAGCACCCGGGCGACATGCAGTGCTGCACGGTTGGTGCCATCCTTGATCTGATGCCGGCAGGAGGTGCCGTCGGCGACGATCAGCGTGGCGGCGTCGGCACGGCGCACTGCGGGCAGCAACGACAGCTCGGCCATTTCGATCGAAGCCTGATAGGTATCGGCGCCGTATCCGAATGCGCCGGCCATGCCGCAGCAACTGGACTCGATGGTTTCGACGCTGAGATCGGGAACCAGGCGAAGGATCTTTTCGACCGGCTTGAACGCACCGAATGATTTCTGGTGGCAGTGGCCGTGAACCAGCGCTTTCACCGGCACCGCGCCGAGCGGCAGCTTCAGGCGGCCGGCCTCCGCTTCACGAACCAGGAATTCCTCGAACAGCAAGGCGTGCGCGCTGACGCTCTTGGCGTCATTGTCCGAGCGAAGCGAGAGCAATTCGTCGCGTAGCGTCAGGAGACAGCTTGGCTCCAGCCCGACGATCGGCACGCCGCGCGCGGCGAACGGCGCATAGGTCGCGACCAGCCGGTTCAACTCGCTGCGGGCCTGTTCGACCAGGCCGGCCGAGAGGAACGTCCGTCCGCAGCACAGCGCACGGCCGCGGTCTGCGGGCTTCGGGAGATGCACGCGGTAACCGCCCTCCACCAGAACATGCAGGGCGGCCGTTAGGTTCTCGCCCTCATAGTAGCGGTTGAAGGTGTCGGCGAACAGCACGACCTCGCGGCTATCGGCGGGGCCGAAAGCTTCCACGTCCGTCGCAAACACGTAGCGGCGGAACGCGGGCAGGGCGCGTTTTGCGCTGATGCCAGCTAGTTTCTCGAACAGCGCGCGCAATAGCGGACTGTGGTTGCGCCAGTTGGCGATGGGCGCAAACCGGGACGCCAGACCGGCATAGCGCGGCAGATAACCGACCAGCCGGTCGCGCAGCGAGAGGCCGTGCCTTGCCGCGCGCGCGGCCAGCACCTCGATCTTCATCTTGGCCATATCGACGCCGGTCGGACATTCATGGCGGCAGGCCTTGCAGGAGACGCAGAGCTTTAGCGTCTCCATCATCTCGTCGGAAGCCAGTGCATCCGGTCCCAATTGCCCCGAAATCGCCAGCCGCAGCGTATTGGCGCGGCCGCGTGTGACGTCCTTCTCGTTGCGGGTCGCGCGGTAGGACGGGCACATCACGCCGCCCTCGAGCTTGCGGCAGGCACCGTTGTTGTTGCACATCTCGACCGCGCCCTGAAAGCCGCCGCCGGCGCCGGGATAGTCCGACCAGTCGAGCACGGTCTTCAGCTCGCCAACGCGATAATCCGGCCGATAGCGGAACAGCGAGCGGTCATCCATCTTCGGCGGATCGACGATCTTGCCGGGATTGAGCACATTATCTGGATCGAAGCGCTGCTTGACCTCCCTGAAATCGGCGACGATCCGCGAGCCGAACATCGCTTCGTGGAATTCGGAACGAACCAATCCATCGCCATGTTCGCCGGAGTGCGAGCCTTTGTACTCGCGCACCATCTCGAAGGCCTCTTCGGCAATGGCGCGCATCGCCTTGACGTCCTTCTCGAGCTTCAGGTTCAGGACTGGTCGCACATGCAGGCAGCCTTCGGAGGCATGCGCATACATGGTGCCGCGCGTGCCGTGTTTGGCGAAGATGGCATTAAGCCGCTCGGTATAGTCGGCGAGATGCGGCAGCGGCACGGCACAGTCCTCGACAAAGGAGACCGGTTTGCCCTCCTGCTTCATCGACATCATGACGTTGAGGCCGGAGGTGCGGAAATCCGCAATCGCCGTCTGCGTCGCGGGCTCGACGACATCGACGACGCCACCCCATTTGCGTTGCGGATGGTTCCAGCCGAAGCCGAGATCTGCCATCAATTCGGAAAGCTGCTTCAGCCTGTGCAAATTATCGGGCTGATCCTCTTCCGCAAATTCGACGATCAGCAGCGCATCCGGATCGCCGTGCACGGTCGCCTCGATCACGGGCCTGAACATCGCAATCTCGCGGCCGAGCGAGATCATAGTGCGGTCGACCAATTCGACGGCGATCGGCCGTAACTTCACCAGATGCTGGGCGGCGTCCATCGCTTCATAGAAGCTGCCGAAATGGCAGACGCCGAGCACCTTGTTGCGGATCAACGGCCACAGCTTCAGTGCAATCTGCGTCGTGAAGGCGAGCGTGCCCTCGGAGCCGACCAGGAGGTGAGCCATGTTGTTCGGCGCATTACGTGGCACCAGCGCATCGAGATTGTAGCCGCCGACGCGACGCTGCACCTTCGGAAAACGCTCGGATATTTCGGCAGCCTCGCGCGCGCCGAGATCGAGCATGTCGCGGAACAGGGCGAGGCCGCTCTGCGGCGAGTTCACTTGCGCCAGATCCCGCGGCACCTCGCCGAAATGCAGGAGGGTGCCGTCGGCCAGCGCCGCGTCCATCGACAATGTGTTGTCGCGCATGGTGCCGTAGCGCAGCGAGCGTCCGCCGCAGGAATTGTTGCCGGCCATGCCGCCGATGGTAGCGCGCGAGGCCGTGGAGACGTCGACCGGAAACCAGAGCCCGTGCTTCCTCAGCTCACGGTTGAGGTCGTCGAGCACGATGCCGGGCTCGACCACGCAGGTCCGGCTTTCGACATCCAGCGAGAGGATGCGGTTCAGATGTTTGGAGAAGTCGACAACGATGCCGTCGTTGATGGTCTGCCCGCATTGCGAGGTGCCGCCGCCGCGCGGGGTGACAATTCGGCCTTCATCCCTCGCGATCGCAAGCGCCTGCAGCGCCTCGTCCATGGTCCTGGGAACCACCACGCCGAGGGGCAGGATTTGATAGAAGGAGGCGTCAGTCGCGTAGCGGCCGCGGCTGAAGGCGTCGAACAGGACATCGCCCGTCAGGTTTGACCGCAGACGTCGCTCGAGCGTTGAGGCGTTTTTCATCCCAAATCCAAAGTGATCCAACAGGGCTGCTCTTGCCCTCGACAAAATTATGCACTTCTTCGTCGGATCAACTAGCTTATGAATTCACGATCGGCAAGGTTAGCCCTCCGCAGCCGTGGCAGCCGTGGCGTCCCGTGCTTCAGCCAAATGCTCGATAGCGGCAGTCCGCTTGTTGCGCAAATGCTGGAATAGGATGTCGCTCAGCTCGCTCCCGGCGCGCCGACGCAGTGCATCCAGGATCGCTTCGTGCTCGCGCATGGCCTCCGCCCAACGCTGCCGCTTGCGGGCGAAATTGGCTGAGTAGCGGACACGGCGAATCCGACCGGCGAAATTGGCGTAGGCTGTGCGCAGGGTCTCGTTGCGCGCCGAGGCGACGATACTCTCATGGATGTGCTGGTTGATTTGGAAATAGCCGTGCATGTCGCGGTGCAGGTAATGGCCATACATTTTGTAGTGCAGCCGCTCGATTTCCGCGATTTCCTCGTCGGTGATGGCCTCGCAGGCAAGGCGCCCGGCCAGGCTTTCCAGGCCGGCCATCACGTCGAAAAGCTCCTCCAGATCGCGCTGACTGAGCTGACGTATCCGCGCGCCGCGGTTGGGCAGGAGCTCGATGAGGCCCTCTGCGGCCAGAACTTTCAGCGCCTCGCGCAGCGGCGTTCTTGAAATGCCAAGCATTTCGCAAAGCTGCCGCTCTGGAACCCGTGCGCCTTCCGGAATGTTGCCCTGAACGACATAGTCGCGAAGGCGCAGCAAAATTTCCCCGTGCAGTGACGCTTCCTGCCGGTCGATGCCATGGCCGGACGCGGATTGGGCGATCGGCGCCCCAAGTTCGGGAATCAGGGATTTCATTTGCATAACGTTAGTTTGCGAAATTTACGCCGTCGACGCTCTAAATCGAATGCTAAAATAGCATTGAAAAGATAAAAAATGAATGCAAAATGGAGCCTAATCTCAATAAGAGTGGGCGTGTGGAGGTTCGTATGCATCAAGGACGGCATTTTCTGCAGATTCCTGGGCCGAGTCCGGTCCCCGACCGCGTTCTTCGCGCGATGGACATGCCCGTGATCGATCACCGCAGCGGCCAATTCGCCGAACTCGGGCGAGCCGTGCTCGACGGCAGCCGGAAGATTTTCCAGACCTCGGGACCGGTGGTGATCTTCCCATCATCCGGAACAGGCGCCTGGGAAGCCGCCATCGTCAACACGCTGTCGCCCGGCGACAAGGTTCTGATGGTGGAGACCGGCCATTTCGCGACCCTGTGGCGTCAGATGGCTGGACGCTGGGGAATTGATGTCGACTTCTTGCCCGGCGACTGGCGCCGTGGCGCAGACCCTGCGGTCATCGAAGAAAGGCTGGCGCGCGACACGTCGCATGCGTTCAAGGCAGTGATGGTCGTTCACAACGAGACCTCGACCGGTGCGACCAGTAGGATCGGCGAAATCCGCGCCGCGATGGACCGGGTCGGTCATCCGGCCCTGCTGATGGTCGACACCATCTCCTCGCTGGGATCGGTCGAGTATCGGCACGACGAATGGAAGGTCGACGTCAGCGTCAGTTGCTCCCAGAAAGGGTTCATGTTGCCGCCCGGCTTGGGCTTCAACGCGATCTCGGACAAGGCCCGCGCTGCATCCAAGACCAACAAAATGCCGCGGTCGTATTGGGATTGGGAGGAAATGTTAAAGCCGAATGCGAATGGCTTCTTTCCCTATACTCCGGCGACCAACCTGCTCTACGGCCTGCGCGAGGCGCTCGCGATGTTGCTTGAGGAGGGGCTCGACAAGGTCTTCGCGCGCCATCTGCGGCTCGCCGCTGCTACGCGTGCCGCCGTCAATCACTGGGGACTGGAGGTGCTCTGCCAGGAGCCAAAGGACTTTTCCCCGGTGCTCACCGCCGTGCTGATGCCGCCCGGGCATGACGCGGACCAGTTCCGCAAGGTGGTGCTCGACAACTTCAACATGTCGCTCGGCTCCGGACTGTCGAAGGTGGCTGGCAAGGTGTTCCGCATCGGTCACCTCGGCGAATGCAACGAACTGACCTTGCTCGCTGCACTGACGGGCGTGGAGATGGGATTGTCAGTCGCCGGCATTCCGTACCGGGCCGGTGGTGTCGATGCCGCGATGAAGTATCTGGAGGAGCGCCCGCAAGGCAATTCCCCGGCGCATCTCAAGGTCGTCGGCAGCTAGCGCCTGCCTCGGGAAGCCGCTCCGGCCCTCCGTCCTACGCATTGACGTGCTGCGTCTGGCGGGCGACAAGCCCGGCAAACAGTGATATTCGACCGTCTCGCGAAACTGAGGCAATATCGGGAAGGATGCCTATGACCCTGCATACTGGAAGGCATTTTCTGCAGATTCCGGGACCGACCAATGTGCCGGACCGGGTGCTGCGCGCGATGGATATGCCGACCATGGACCACAGGGGCCCGGAATTTGCCGAGGTCGGATACGCCGCGCTGGCGGCCATGCAGCGGGTGTTTCGCACCAAGCAGCCGGTGATCATCTACCCGTCCTCCGGCACCGGCGCCTGGGAAGCCGCCATCGTCAACACGCTGCAGCCCGGCGACAAGGTGCTGATGGCGGAGACCGGCCAGTTCGCCGTGCTGTGGCGCGGCATCGCCGATAAATTCAAGCTCGAAGTCGATTTCATTCCTGGCGACTGGCGTCATGGTGCGGACCTCGAGCAGATCGAGGCGCGGCTGGCTGCCGACAAGGCGCACAAGATCAAGGCCGTGTGTATCGTTCACAACGAGACCTCGACCGGCTGCGTCACCCATCCGCAGGACGTCCGCAAGATTCTCGACCGCGTCGATCATCCTGCGCTGCTGATGGTCGACACCATCTCCGGCCTCGGCTCGCTGGAATATGAGCACGACGCCTGGGGCATCGACGTGTCAGTGGCCGGTTCGCAGAAGGGCCTGATGCTGCCGCCGGGTCTCGGCTTCAACGCCATCTCGGAAAAGGCGCTTGCGGTCGCGAAGGCCAATCCCGCCATGCGTTCCTATTGGGATTGGCAGGAAGTGATCGCGATCAACAAGGCCGGTACCTGGCCCTACACGCCTGCGACGAACCTGTTATTCGGCTTGCGCGAAGCGGTGAAGATGCTCGAGGAGGAGGGACTCGAGAACGTCTTTGCCCGACACAAGCGCCACAGTGCCGCCACACGCGCAGCCATCAAGGTCTGGGGCCTGGAAACGCAATGTCAGGAGCAGGGCGCGCATTCGCCGGCATTGACAGGCGTCGTCATGCCGGAAGGCCATGACGCCGACAATTTCCGCAAGGTCGTGCTGGAAAGCTTCGACATGTCGCTCGGCACCGGCCTGAACAAGATCAAGGGCAAGGTGTTCCGGATCGGCCATATCGGCCACTTCAACGATCTGATGTTGATGGGCACGCTGTCGGGCGTCGAGATGGGCCTCGATCTTGCCAAGGTGCCGCATCGCGGCGGTGGCGTACTGGCCGCCATGGAAGTTCTCAAGGGACGCGACGCCGTGCCGATGCCGAAGGCCGCCGTGGCCTGAGCCTGCTTGACCGAAACAAAATAGAGAGAGCTGCGATGAATGCTCCAGTGACTTCGACTGAAGACCTGATCTATTCCGTTGAGGACGGCATCGCCCGGCTGACGTTCAACCGTCCGCAGGCGCGCAACGCGCTGACCTTCGCCATGTACGAACAGATGGCGGCGATCTGCGAGACCATCAACAATGACCGCTCCATCAAGGCGATGATACTGACCGGCGCCGGCGACAAGGCGTTCGCGTCGGGCACCGACATTTCGCAGTTCCGCGCCTTCAAGACCGCACAGGACGCGCTCGACTACGAAGCCCGGATCGATCGCGTGCTAGGCGCACTGGAGGCGTGCCGGGTGCCAACGATTGCTGCGATTGCCGGGGCCTGCACGGGCGGCGGCGCCGGAATCGCGGCGTGCTGCGACATCCGCATCGGTACCGAGGCAACGCGGATGGGTTTTCCGATCGCGCGAACGCTCGGCAACTGCCTCTCGATGTCGAATATTTCCAGGCTCGTTTCGCTGGTCGGTCCGGCACGGACCAAGGACCTGATCTTCAAGGCGCGGCTGGTCGAGGCGCCGGAAGCACTGGCGCTCGGGCTGCTCAATGAAGTAGTGCCCGATGTCGCAACGCTGCAGCGCCGTGCCGATGAGACTGCAAGGCTCGTTGCCAGCCATGCGCCGATCACGCTCGAGCTTACCAAGGAAGCCGTGCGCCGCATCCGCCGGACGTTGAGCCGCGACGAGGGCGAGGACCTGATCCTGCGCGCCTATATGAGCGAGGATTTCCGCGAGGGCATGGACGCGTTCCTCAACAAGCGCTCGCCGAACTGGAAGGGCAAGTAGTCGAGCCCGCGACGGGTGTAGATCTACATCGGACAGGCGTGAGGGCCCGTGCCATTGTTGAGGCACGGGCGTCCGCGAAGGTGGAAAGCTAGCCAGAACCACAGTCGCGAACGCCTTCGTACCGCCTTGCTCGCGTGCGTGCGCGGATCACGACAGGGCGACTATGGCTTCTTGAGGCAAAGACCAATGGCAGGAGCGGTGGCGCATTTGGCGCCGTCGGGTGCGCCGCCGGACGGACAGAACACCGACACCAGATTTTCATTTGCATCGCAGCTGACTTCGCCGCTGGCCTGGACCGATCTGATGGACGCGCCGGCTGGCCCTGGATCGCCTTTTGCGCCGGGCGCACCCTGCGGTCCTTGTGGCCCCTGCGGACCCTGTGGCCCTTGAGGACCCGACTGTCCTTGGGGCCCGGCCACGCCTTGCAGGCCCTGCGCGCCCTGCGGCCCGGCGGGGCCTTGCGGGCCGGGATCCCCTTTCGGTCCAGGATCTCGTCCGCAGCCGGCGAGGGTCACCGTCGCTCCCATGAGGACGGCTATCAAAATCCTTCTCATTCGGCTCTCCTCCTGCTTGTCTTTGTAGCAGCATTAGATGGGCCTACCCGAAGGCATGCAACGGAAAAGCGGCGAGCTTGAATCGGTTGCCTTCAGCTACGGCCCTGCTGCTGAACGGTTTTGGGCCTCATGCGAAAGTCATAGGCGGCGTATCGCAGGGCGACTTGAACTGTCGTTGGTTCGCCCGCAAGATGTGGCGGTCAATCAAGCGTGATTTTTCAGGTCTTACAAAAACATAGGGAAGAAGCACGTGGGACATGTCCTGAAGACCGCGGCCGCCTTGACGGCCATGATCGCAAGCAGCCCGGTGCTTGCTGCCTGGGAGCCGACCAAGCCGGTTGAAATCGTGGTCGCAGCCGGCGCCGGCGGCGCCTCCGACCAGATGGCGCGGATGATGCAGGCGGCGATCCAGAAGAACAATCTGATGAAGCAGCCGATGGTTGTGTCGCTGAAGGGCGGTGCGTCCGGCGCCGAGGCGCTGATGTACATGAAATCCAGCGACGGCGACCCCAACAAGGTGCTGATCGCCTATTCCTTGATCTACATGCTGCCGCTATCGGCGAAGATCCCCTTCAACTGGCGCGATCTGACGCCGATATCGGTAGTAGCCCTCGATCAATTCGTGCTGTGGGACAATGTCGACGGGCCGAAGACGGTGAAGGACTTCATCGCGGCCGCCAAGGCGGCGAGCTCGCCGTTCAAGATGGGCGGTACCGGCTCCAAGCGCGAGGATCATGTGCTCACCGTGTTCATGGAGCAGAAGACCGGCGCGAAATTCTCGTATCTGCCCTACAAGTCCGGCGGCGAGGCGGCGACGCAGCTCGTCGGCAAGCACACCGAAGCCAACGTCAACAACCCCAGCGAAAATCTCGAAGTCTGGCGCGCCGGACAGGTTCGTGCGCTGTGCGTGTTCGACAAAGAGCGCATCTCCTACAAGACCAAGGTAACGGAAACACAATCCTGGAATGACGTTCCGACCTGCAAGGAGGAAGGGCTCGACATGCAGTATCTGATGCTGCGTGCGATGTTCCTGCCCGGCAAGGTGACGCCGGAACAGCAGGCCTTCTATGTCGATCTGTTTCAGAAGGTCACGCAGACGCCGGAGTACAAGGACTATATGGAGAAGCAGGCGCTGAAGCCGATCTTCCTCACCGGCAAGGACATGCTGAAATTTCTCGAGGAGGACGACAAGCTCAACTCGCAGCTCATGCACGAAGCCGGCTTCGTCGCGAAGTAACGCGGTCGACGCTGTAACAATCGCTACTCTTCCGTGTGGCCATATCCGGCCATGCGGAGGCGGACCTTCTCGATCTCTTCCTTCGACAGCAATGGCGGCGTGCCGATCTGTAGGCAGCCGTGATACTGCCGCGCCAGCGTTTCGACCTCAACCGCAAGCCACATCGCTTTCGGCAGCGACGATCCGATAGCAATCATGCCGTGATGTTCGAGCAGACAGGCCAGCCGTCCCTCCAGCGCGCGTACGGCATGCTCGGAAAGCTCCTGGGTACCGAAGGTCGCGTAGGGCGCGCAGCGGATGGTATCGCCGCCGGCAACAGCGACCATGTAATGCACCGGCGGAATCTCCCTGCCCATGATCGCCAGCATGGTCGAGTAGGGCGGGTGGGCGTGGACGATCGCATTCACTTCCGGCCGGGCCTTGAGGATGTCCCGATGAAACCGCCACTCGCTCGACGGCCGCTGGCCTGGATCGTGGTTGCCGTCGAGATGCATATAGACGATCTGCTCGGGCTTCATCACCTCGTATGGCGTGCTGGTCGGGGTGATCAGCATGCCGTCGCCGTGGCGCAGGCTGATATTGCCTGATGTGCCCTGATTGATGCCTGACGCGTTCATGCGCAGGCAGGCGTCGATGATCGACTGACGTTTTTCCCGGTCTTTCGTCGTGGGCATTTCGAACCCCCTTGCAGCCGGTGGACAATGCTTGATTATTGCGTCGCAGTATAGTCGAACATGTCTCTGAAATAGCCGACTGGGAGAAGTCATGACGCATGCCGTGCTTGGCATCATCGGCGGATCCGGCATCTACGACCTGCCCGGTCTGGAGGACGTCCGCGAGGAGACGATTCAGAGCCCCTGGGGTGAGCCTTCCGCGCCGCTGACCCGCGGCGTTATCGGCGGGTTGCCGATCGCGTTCCTGCCGCGGCATGGCAAGGGGCACGTATTCTCGCCATCCGACATCAACTACCGTGCCAATATCGACGTGCTGAAGCGGGCGGGGGTGACCGATTTGATTTCGCTCTCGGCCTGCGGTTCGTTCAAGGAGGAACTGCCGCCGGGCACGTTCGTCTTGGTCGATCAGTTCCTCGACCGCACCTACCGGCGCGAGAGCTCGTTTTTCGGGAAGGGCTGTGTCGCGCATGTCTCGATGGCCCATCCGGTTTCGCCGCGGCTGCATGTGCATCTGGCGGCCGCCGCCGAGGCGGAGGGAATCGCGGCGGTGCGGGGTGGCACCTATGTCTGCATGGAAGGTCCGCAATTCTCCAGCCTTGCCGAGAGCCTGACGTACAAGGAGCAAGGTCATTCGGTGATCGGCATGACCAACATGCCCGAGGCAAAACTCGCGCGCGAAGCCGAGATCTGCTACGCCAGCGTGGCAATGGTCACGGATTACGATTGCTGGCATCCTCACCACGAAGCGGTCACCGTGCAGGACATCATTCGCGTGCTGAACTCGAATGCCGGCAAGGCCAAGGCGCTCGTTGCACGTCTTGCCAGGGATTTCCCGCGCGAGCATGAGCCGTGTCCGATCGGCTCGGACAAGGCGCTCGACACGGCCTTGATCACGGCGCCGGAAGCACGCGATCCGCGGTTGCTCGCCAAGCTCGACGCGGTGGCCGGAAGGGTGCTGAAGTCATGAAAGTGGATGGCCGGCATTTTCGCAGCATCTGGCTCGAGGGCGACGGCTGGACGGTCGGCGCGATCGATCAGCGGCGGCTGCCGCATGAATTCGTGGTGGCGCGTATCGCAAGCGCGGAGGACGCCACCGAGGCCATCCGCTCCATGCTGGTGCGCGGCGCTCCGCTGATTGGTGCCACTGCGGCTTACGGTATGGCGCTCGCCATGCGGGCGGATGCTGCCGATGCGGCGCTCGATCGTGCCTATGCCATGCTGCTGGCGGCGCGGCCGACGGCGATCAACCTGAAATGGGCTCTCGACGAGATGACGCGCCTGCTTCGACCGCTGCCGGCGTCGGAGCGTGCCGCCGCGGCTTACAAGCGCGCGGACGAAATCGCCGAGGAGGATGTCGCAATCAATCAGGGGATCGGCCGGCATGGCCTGGCGCTGATCGAGCAGATCGCAGGGGCGAAGAAGCCGGGCGAGCCGGTCAATATCCTGACGCATTGCAATGCGGGCTGGCTCGCGACAGTAGATTGGGGCACCGCGACGGCGCCGATTTACCTCGCCCATGATCGCGGCCTGAAGGTCCATGTCTGGGTCGACGAGACCAGGCCGCGCAATCAGGGCGCCTCGCTGACCGCCTGGGAACTCGGGCACCACGGCGTGCCGCACACGGTGATCCCCGACAATACCGGCGGCCATCTGATGCAGCATCGCATGGTCGATCTTGCGATCGTCGGCACCGACCGGGTGGCTGCCAATGGCGACGTCTGCAACAAGATCGGGACCTATCTGAAGGCGCTCGCCGCCCATGACAACGCCGTGCCGTTCTATGTTGCACTGCCGTCGCCTACCATCGACTTTGGTATCGACGACGGCATCGGCCAGATCCCGATCGAGCAGCGCGGTGCCGACGAGGTCGCGACCATGACCGGACGCACCGCCGATGGGCGCGTCGAGACCGTGCGCGTGGTTCCCGAGGGTTCGCCGACCGCCAACTACGCTTTCGATGTCACGCCGGCCCGGCTAGTCACCGGACTGATCACCGAGCGCGGCCTGCTTCGTCCCGAGCGTGCTGCACTTGCGAGCGCATTTCCGGAGCGCAGCGCGGGTCATTGACGCCAGTGATGTCGGCACGTATCCCCGTTCGATAGCGTCGTACCGGGGGGCCGTCTCCATGTCCAATGCCGACATCGAAATCGTCGTTGAGGATCCCACCGCGCCGGAGGCCAATTCGCCGCAGGTCGCAAGCGTTCGGGTGGTCGACGTGGTCGTCTCGCTCCTGCTGCTCGCGCTTGCGATCACGCTTGGTTTCGATAATTGGCGGGCGGGGGCTGGCTGGGAGTCCACTGGTCCGCAGCCGGGCTATTTTCCATTCTACCTCTCGATCATTCTCGGCGGTGCCAGCCTTTATGGCCTCGTCGCCGCGTTCCTGTCGCGAACGGAGGCTTCCGAAAGTTTCGTGACGCAGGCGCAGCTCCGCCGTGTGATGGCGGTGTTCGTGCCGACTGTGCTGTTCGTTCTCGCAACGCAATTCCTCGGCCTCTATGTCGCGAGCTTTCTCTTGATCGCCGGTTTCATGCGGCTGGTCGGCAAGATCGCGCTGTGGAAGTCACTGCTCACTGCTTTCGTCTTCACCGCGGCGATGTTCGTGACCTTCGATGTCGCCTTCGATGTCATCATGCCGAAGGGCCCGCTCGAAGCGGCGCTCGGCCGCTAACCGGTCGGTGAGACACACGTCATGGAAGCCCCGTAAATGGAAGCTTTGGACCTCTTGATGCACGGCTTCGCCGTGCTGCTGACTTGGAAGACGCTGCTCCTGATGATGACCGGGCTGGTGCTCGGCATTTTCGTCGGCGTACTGCCTGGCCTCGGCGGCCCCAATGGTGTCGCGATCCTGTTGCCCTTGACCTTCACGATGGATCCGACCTCGGCGATCGTGATGCTGTCCTGCATCTATTGGGGCGCACTGTTCGGCGGCGCCATCACCTCGATCCTGTTCAACATCCCCGGCGAAGCCTGGTCGGTCGCAACCACCTTCGACGGCTATCCAATGGCACAGCAGGGCAGGGCGGCCGAAGCGCTGACCGCGGCCTTTACCTCGTCGTTCATCGGCTCGCTGGTGGCGGTGATGCTGATCACCTTCCTGGCGCCGATGATCTCCTCCTTCGCGCTGAAATTCGGCCCGCCGGAATTCTTTGCGGTCTATCTGCTCACCTTCTGCTCCTTCGTCGGCCTCGGCCGCGAAGCCAAGCACAAGACGGTGATCTCGATGTCGCTCGGCCTGTTGCTCGCCGGGATCGGCATGGACACCGTGTCCGGCCAGTTGCGGATGACGTTCGGTTCGGCCGAGCTGCTGCGCGGCGTCAACTTCCTCGTCGCCGTGATCGGCCTGTTCGGCATCAGCGAGATCCTGCTTACCATGGAGGAGCGCCTGGCGCTGCGCGGCCATGCCGCCGGCATCTCGCTACGCGTCGTGCTGTCGGTCTGGAAGGACCTGCCGAAATACTGGGTGACGCTGGTCCGCTCCTCGTTCATCGGCTGCTGGCTTGGCATCACTCCGGGCGGGGCGATCGCGGCGTCCTTCATGGGCTACAACCTCGCCAAGCGTTTCGCCAAGGACCAGGACAGCTTCGGCAGGGGCCGCATCGAAGGCGTTTTCGCGCCGGAGACCGCGGCGCACGCCTCCGGCACCTCGGCGCTGCTGCCGATGCTGGCGCTCGGCATTCCCGGCTCCGGCACCGCGGCGATCCTGCTTGGCGGGTTGATGGTGTGGGGACTCAATCCCGGGCCGCTGCTGTTCGTCGAGCACAAGGATTTCGTCTGGGGTCTGATTGCCTCGATGTATCTCGGCAATGTCGTCGGGCTTGCGCTGGTGCTGACGACGGTGCCGATCTTTGCTTCGATCCTGCGGGTGCCGTTTGCCGCAGTAGCGCCGATGATCGTGGTGTCCTGCGCGATCGGCGCCTACGCGATCCAGAACGCGATGTTCGACATCTGGCTGATGCTCGGGTTTGGCATTGTCGGCTACGTCTTCAAGAAGATCGGCGTTCCGCTGGCGCCATTCACGCTGGCGCTGGTGCTCGGCAACCGCGCCGAGGACGCCTTCCGCCTGTCAATGATCGGCGCGGGCGGCGATCTGAAGGTGTTCTGGTCGAACGGCCTAGCCGGCTCGATCACGACACTCGCAATAGTGCTGTTGTTCTGGCCGGTGATCGACAAGGCGTTCAGCAGTGTCGCGCGCATGCTGCGGCCGGCGAAGGCGTAGCGGGACGGTCTACGCGAAACGGCTCGTCATCCCCCGCGAAAGCGGGGGACCCAGTACGCTGCGGCTTCTCGGTTCTACCGCTACTGTCTCTGGGATACTGGATCATCCGCCGGAGCCTGTCATCGGGCGCGCATTCGCGCGACCCGTTGGCGGACGATGACGATTGAATGTGAGGCAGCAATCTCGCGACGCGTTGCGCCCGAGGTTTGCAGATAATCCCGCCCTCACTATTCAGAGGGCGCAGGGAAGACCGGGTGCGCGCCGCACCCGCGGTCTCGTGTGCTGCTTGCGCAAAAAGAAAATGCACACGAGCATACAGGTTCGGCGGAAACACTCCGGCCTTCCCTGCGCAATGGCTTTACGGCTTACTTCGTGCTCTCCCCGGAGAACGGCTTTATTGCCTCCGTCGCCCCTGAGCAGCTTTCGCTTCTCAAAGGACTTAACGCCAGCACCGCGGCGCCCGAACCACACGACTTCGCCGTACGCTTACCGCGCGCAACGTCTCTCGCGCCATCCGCGTCCATCGCATCCCACCGCGCGTTCGTGACGTTCGCGAGCGCCCCTCATCTGCGGTGAGACAGGCGGAGTTATGCGACTGATTTGGGTGCGAACGAAAGCGGAATATTTTCGATTCCGGGGCTTGACACGATTTCGGAAAATCAGAACTGGTTTGCCTGTCCACGTTGCCTTGTCCCAGGCCGCCGCATGAAATTGCGCTTTACGCGTCCGGCAAATCAGCCCGCAGTTCGTCAGTTGGGTTTATGACTTTCTTCAAGCCGGCAAGAGCCGCTTCGGCAGGCTGAAAGTGCCGACCCGTTCGGCGGCATGTTCGCGCGTGATCCAGTGCGCCCAGTCTGTTTCGTCCTGCGGCGCAAGATCGCTCCAGATGGCAAGATAGCCGGCTCCCTCCATGTCAGGCTCCATTCGCTTACGTCGGGCCCACCCGCACGGCCGCCGGCAGCGATGCGGGCAGTTGGCCGGCCCACTGCAGCGCTGCTTGCATGGCGACGATGTAGCCGTAGGGGCCGAGGCCGGCGATTACGCCTTTCACGGCAGCCGATAGCTTGGAGTGCCGGTGCAGTTCGTCGCGGGCGTTGATGTTCGAGATGTGGACCTCGTAGATCGGACCCTCAAAAATCTTCATGGCGTCGAACATTGCAATCGAGGTGAACGAGTAGGCGGCGGGATTGATGATGAGGGCGTCCGCCGACATCCGCGCCGACTGGATTAGGTCGACCAGCTCGCCCTCGTGGTTTGACTGGTGAAACGCCAGTTCCGTGCTGGTGAAGGCGGCGAACTCCTCGCAGGAGGCTTTGATGGCATCGAGCGTGGTCGAACCGTAGATATGCGGCTCGCGGATGCCGAGCATGTTCAGGTTGGGGCCATTGAGGATCATGATGCGCATGGAATGCCTTTCACGGGGATAATGAAAGGGCAGTGTAACTGATGACGGGCGCATGTCAGCCGGCGAACTGTTTCGCCGGCGCGGCAATGGGGCTAGGACGGATTTCTGAAGTAGGCACAGTGCCGCCGCGTCATTGCGAGTAGTCAACGGTCGCGCGAATGCGCGCCCGATGACAGGCCCCGCGAAGCGATCGATCTCGCGCGCAAGCGGATAAATGGATTGCTTCGATTCGCTCGCAATGACGGCGGAGGGCCTACACCACCTTGCGCTGTCTGAGATCCGCTATCTCGTCCTTGCCGAAGCCGAACTCGGCGAGCACCTCCTCCGTCTGCTCGCCGAATTCCGGCGGACGCGCGGCCATCTTGCTTGGCGTGCGCGACAACGTCATCGGCTGGCCGACGAGCTGGATGTGGCGATTCTCGTCGTTCGGCACGTGTTGTGCGATGCCGAGATGCTTGACCTGGGCATCCTCGAACATCTGGTCGATCGAATAGATCGGGCCGCAGGGCACGCCGGCCTCGTTCAATTCCCTGACCCAGGTTTCTGTCGATTTCTTCTCGGTGAGCTTGTTTATCGCGGCGTTGAGCGCATCGCGGTTCCTCGAGCGCGCGGGCGCGGTGGCATAGTCGGGGTTGGTGATCAATTCGGGGGCGCCGATCGCTTGCGCGCAGCGTTCCCAGATCCGGCCTCCCGTCGTGGCGATATTGATGTAGCCGTCGGAGGTCTTAAAGACGCCGGTCGGGATCGAGGTCGGATGGTTGTTCCCGGCCTGCTTGGCGACTTCCTTCTCCATCAGCCAGCGGGAGGCCTGGAAATCCAGCATGAAGATCTGCGCCTGCAACAGCGAGGTCTGCACCCACTGGCCTTCGCCGGAAACCTCCCGCTCCAGCAGCGCGGTGAGGATGCCGAGTGCGCAGAACAGGCCGGCGGTGAGGTCGGCGACGGGGATGCCGACGCGCATCGGGCCCTGGCCCGGCGCGCCGGTGACCGACATCAGCCCGCCCATGCCTTGGGCGATCTGATCGAAGCCGGGCCGCTTGTGGTAGGGGCCATCCTGGCCGAAGCCGGAGATGCTGCCATAGACGATGCGCGGATTAATTTGGCGCAGGCTCTCGTAGTCAATGCCGAGCTTGCCTTTGACGTCGGGCCGAAAGTTCTCGACCACGACGTCAGCCTTGGCGGCGAGGCGCTTGAACACCTCGAGGCCCTTCGGGTCCTTCAGGTTTAACGTCATGGCCCGCTTGTTGCGGTGCAAGTTCTGAAAATCCGAGCCATGGCGGGGGCCGCCCGGCTGCTCGCCACCGCCGTCTTCCAGGAGTGCATCGATCTTGATGACGTTGGCACCCCAATCCGCCAGTTGCCGCACGCAAGTGGGCCCGGAGCGCACGCGGGTGAGGTCGAGCACGGTGAAACGGGAAAGGGCCTGCGAAGCGCGGGGGAAAGGCATTGAGAAACCTTGTTTTTTTGGATTTTCGCGGGTGGGAGAGGCAGCCCGGGCTGACTTAAACAAATCTGGCGCCGATTTCCAACAGCTTGTTCGGCGTGCGTCCCATGGCGGGTGTGCGCCAGGGATCGGCCCAGACCGGAACTCGACCATGCGGAGAAGTCCGGGGACCCGCAAGACTACGGGGTGTGCCGCAGATTCTGCTTTTCGCCGTAATGCATCGTAAAGCAGGCCGCGCGAGAAGCCCGGCTGGTAAACAACCGTTAATGACGTGATTCTAGTTTCCCGTGTGCTTTTGCGCTTCTCTCGCAACGGAACGAGCCGCCGACGGGCTTAACCAATGAAGAAACCTTTCCCGTTCGATGACGTCTGGATTTTTGCGGCGGCGGACGTCGGCGACGGCGCTCCCGATCGGGCCGGCAATCTCGTGGTCGATCTAGGCGAGCCCTTGCCCCTTGCGGCCGAACCCGTGACCTCGGTGGTTACGAGCGCTGCGAAGCCGGCGTCGTCGATCGCCACGCTCGCCGACTACCTCGTCAACGGCTTCTGGCAATACAACAACACGATCGCCCATCACTGGGCTTCCAACACGATCACCTACAACATCAGCGGGTTGAATTCGGCGGAGCAGTTCCTGGCGCTATCGGCGATGCAGGCATGGTCCGAGGTCGCCAATATCACTTTCGCGCAGACCTCCGGCTCGGCGAACATCACGTTTAGCCACAACGGCAGCATGCAGGCGGTTACCAACGCCTCCTGGTACGGCAACGGCTCGATCGCCTGGGCGACCGTCAATATCAGCACCGACTGGGTTACCACTGACGGCGGCGCTTACGACGGCAAGACCGGCATCGATAGCTATGCCTATCAGACCTACCTTCACGAGATCGGACACGCGCTCGGCCTCGGCCATCAGGGGCCGTACAATGGCAGCGCGTCATATTCGGCCAACGCGATCTACGCTAACGACACCTGGCAATATTCGCTCATGTCGTATTTCTCGGAGCCGAATTATTCCGGGAGTTCGTATCGCTACGTCGTCACGCCGCAGGTGGCGGATATCTACGCGATGGTCTCGATGTACGGCGCAGCGACCTCGACCAGGATCGGCGATACCGTCTACGGCTTCAACAGCAATGCCGGGGCGGTCTTCAATTTCGGCAACTATAGCTCGGCACCGGCGCTGACGATCTACGACGGTGGCGGCGCCGACACGCTCGATTGCTCCGGCTATTCGGCGGCCCAGACCATCGACCTGCATTCGGGCGCCTTCTCCTCGATCGGCGGCCTCGTCAACAATATCGGGATCGCGCTCAACGCGGTTATCGAGAAGGCCATCGGCGGCAGTGGCAACGACAAGCTGATCGCAAGCGACTCGGGCTGTACGCTGTCGGGTGGGGGAGGGAACGATGCGCTGATTGGTGGCGGCGGAAACGACAAGCTGATCGGCGGCTCCGGCACCGACAATCTGACCGGCGGCAGCAGCGGCGATACGTTCGCGTTCGATTTTGCTGACAGCGCGGCTGCCAGCGGGCAGCATGACCGCATCACCGATTTCGTTTCGGGAGCGGACCGCATCGACCTCAGCGGGGTCGATGCGATCAGCAGCACCGCCGGCCACCAGCAGTTCAAGTTCATCGGGACCGCGGCCTTCAGTGGCACCGCGGGCGAGCTCAACTATTTCTATAACAACACCACCGGCCTTACCACGCTGCAAGGTGATACCAACGGCGACGGGGTTGCCGATTTTGCGATCGATTTCACCGGCAGTGTTAATCTTGTGAGGGCCGATTTCCTCATGCCTACAGTCTGGAAAATCGGTTCTATCGCCGATTTCAACGGTGATAACAGCGGTGATGTCCTTTGGCAAAATGATGATGGTCGCTTATTGATCTGGGACAGCGCTCAACCTGCGGGCGCCAACTTGATTTCCGGTGCGGGCGCCGTCCCAAGCAGTTCATACATAGTTGGTGCAGCCGACTTCGATGGTAATGGCAGGGGTGACATCTTGTGGCGCAACGACAACGGCGTCGTTTCCATTTGGGACGACGGCAGCACTGGTGCCGCGCATGATGTGGGCAGTGTTTCAGCGAATTCCCACATTGCAGGCATCGGGGATTTCGACGGAAACGGCCGCGATGATATTTTGTGGCGCAATGACAACGGCGCGGTGTTCATCTGGGATGACGGTCAAGCTAGCAATACCCACACTGTTTCAGCCGCGGGCGTAGTCCCCGCTGCCTGGCATATTGCCGCTGTTGGCGACTTCGATGCTAATGGCCGCTCAGATATCCTTTGGCAGAATGATAACGGCACCGTATCGGTCTGGGATAACGGACAGATTGCCGGCGCTCACTGGATTTCCGGTCCGAATGTCGTTCCGAGCACCTGGCACATTCTCGGTGGGGGAGATTTCGACGGCAACGGTCGCGATGATATTCTATGGCAAAATGACAATGGCGCGTTGTCCATCTGGGATAACGGTCAAATCGCGGGCGCACATATCATCGTTGCTGCCGGCGTGGTGCCGAATGCCTGGCACATCGTTGGCATCGGAGATTTCGACAACAATCAGCGTGACGATATTCTCTGGCAAAATGAAAATGGCACAGTATCGATCTGGGATAATGGGCAGATCGGCGGTGCTCACTGGGTTTCCGGTCCCAGCAGCGTCTCCAGTGACTGGCATATCGCCTGAGTTAGGGGCGACACGTACAAACGTCGGATTTGGATTTTCCGATGCACCTAGCCCGAATCGGTAGAGGGCGTTGGCATGTTTTAGCCGAGCAGCTTGCGAAGCTGGCTGTCGGTCGTGCGAGGCCCAGCCGAGCGCGCGCTTGGCAGATCGGTTGGCGTGTTCTACTAAAGCTGAAACGCACACAGCTGCCTACCACACGTCATTCAGCCGAAGGGCGAGCGCTTACTCTAGTCCTCAGGTCGTGATCGCATCCACCTAGGCGCCGATTGTTCACGTCCAGGAAATGCACGCGATTCTGATCGTGTTAGGTCCAGGGTGCGGCTACCACAATCGCCCAGAGTTCTCTCAGCTGAGATTGACCAAGGTAAAGGAAGACAGTGCCTGCGCGATACGCAGGATAGCCCGTTCAGAAAACTCCTGCCCGATTGATCGCGTTGTGGGGACCACTGTCGCCGAGTGTCGGCGTCTTGTGATGCGTCCGATCAACATATCGGACACTTGATTCAGCGCAAGCGGTCCGCCTGAGCTATTATAATGCTCCAAGGGGTTGGCCAATTCGCGCATCTGTGGTCAATCTGCGGATGGAAGCAAGATCCAACAGAGGGGCGCGTGAGAGCCTCGATCTCGGCGGTTCGATGGTAGCGCATTTAAACTATTGCATCACAGGTCATTGCATGAATTCCGGGGCTTCTGACGTTCGTCATCCAAAAGCCCGGCCGCTTATCATCAGCCTTGCAGCATGCAGCGCGTATGTTGTCCTGCTTTGCATTTTTTTCGATCCGAGATGGGAAACCAACGATGACGTTGCTATGTCGATGGTGGCCCATGGGTATGGGCTCGCGGCCTATGGTTCCCCTCAAATAGTTTTCTCCAACGTCATATGGGGCGTCATTGTCAGAACTGTTCCTAGCATCGGGGGAGTATTCGGCTATTCGCTTGCGATGCTCGGAGCCATTACCCTGGCCGCGTCCGCGATACTGTATTTTCTGGTGCGATTGGGTGCAGGCTATGCCGTGGGTCTATTGGTCGTTGCCCTTATTCTGCTTCGGCCCGTCCTGCAGGCGCAATTCACAGTTACGGCGGGACTTCTTACTGCGGCTGCAGTGCTCGGCGTTTGCGTCTATCACCGGACCGGCTCTACATTCAGTCTTGTGGCCAGCGCCGTCCTTGCGCTTCTGGGATTTCTCGTGCGAAATCTGGAGTTCGCAGTGGTTGCTTTGGTTGCGCTTCCGATCCTGCCCTGGGGCATGCTGTGGAAAGACCGAAAACTTCAAGTAGCTGCCGCGGCGCTGGTGTCAGGCATGGTCGGGGTCACATGGATCGATCAATTCGCATACTCTGGTTCCGAATGGAATTATTTTTGGGAGCTGAACCTCGCGCGAGCTCCCTTTACCGACTTCGGCGTGGCCGGCCGGCTGCTTGAGGCGCCGGAAATCATGGCCCGCCATGGCATGTCGAGAAATGACGTCGAATTACTGAAGCATTATTTCTTTGCTGACCGGCAACTCGCAGACCCCGCGCGGCTGAGAGCCGTTCTCGCTGACCTCGCGCCGGTAGCGGTCAAATCCTACAGTTTTGAATCCGGGCTTGACTCGCTTCGTTCAATTTTCGACTCACGAATTCTTGCCCCTTTGGTGGCGGCGATGGTGCTCCTGCTGCTGGCATTCGAGCGACGAACGATCGTGTCGTGGATAATCTCTGTGGCGGTGATATTCGCGTTGGGGATGGCGGGCCGGCATGGCATTTTGCGCGTCTATATACCGATGTTCATGCTCTTGCTTTTCATTCCTTTTCTGTCCGGTCGTCTGACGTCAGGGGGCCGGAAGGCGGCAATGCTGGTGGTGCTCGTGATCGCGTGCCTGGTCAACGCTAAAGTCCTGATCGCAGAATCGCGGGCTAACAGCAGGGATATTGCCGCGGCAACGGTCCTCGGCCCGGTCCCGGCCGAACCGGTTGTTGTTTGGGGCGGCGCATTTCCTTTTGAAATTTCATTCCCGCTCTTTCCAGGACAATCCAATTCCCGAAACTTGAAAATGTTTGGTCTGGGCGTTTTTACATGGGCGCCCTTTTCGGTGGCCGTAGCCGAAGAAAATGCCGGCAGGGGACTGGTCTCGCGATTGCGATCCGGTGAAGGTATTCTTCTCGTTGCCGATGCGGAGCAGAAGGAACTGCTAAGCCCCTATTGTGCGGAGCACTTTGGGGGACAGCTTAAATTGGAGGAGAAGACGACAATGTTGACGACCATCCTCAAAGTGACCTGCGTGGAAGCGGCTACCAAGCAGGCAAATTAAGTGGATAGCTCGTGTCTGGCGGTATGCGCCGGGGGTCTGGATTCGATACTTGATTCGCCACGCCTTGTTCGCCTAAACTCTCAGATACGCTAAAGACTTGGCCAAATCGCAGCCTTCTGGCCGAATCCTTGCCGCCGATGGAATCCAGTTGTACACAATCCGCGCAATTCGATCCGATCCACAGGCGAGGCGAGATTTGACGGGGGCTTTCGCGTGAAATTGTCAGTTGTGACGACCCTCTATCGGTCAGCTCCGACGATCCATGAATTCTATCGGCGCGTTATCGCAGCAGCGGAACCCATCACGCACGACATCGAACTGCTGATGGTTAACGACGGCTCTCCGGACGACAGCCTCGATCTTGCCCTTGCCCTGCACCGGGCCGACCCGCGGGTCGTCGTGGTCGACCTGGCGCGCAATTTTGGCCACCACAAAGCGATGATGACGGGTCTTGCCCATGCGACGGGCGACCTTGTGTTCCTGATCGACAGCGATCTTGATGAACATCCCGAACTTCTAACCAGCTTCCATGAGCGGTTCATGAAGGGCGACAGCGACGTCGTTTTTGGCATCCAGCAGACGCGGCGAGGCGGCCCGGTCGAACGCATCAGTGGTGCAGTGTTCTTTTCGCTCGTCGACGCATTGAGCGATCATCGGATCCCGCGGAACTTGGCCACTGTCCGCCTGATGACGCGGGATTACGTGCGCGCGCTGGTCCGGCATCGCGACCGCGAGTTTGTGATTTCGCAGTTATGGCAGCTAACGGGCTTCCGCCAGGTGGCGGTCCCGTTCCGGAAATCATCAGGCTCGCCGACGACATACTCGCTTCGCATGCGTACCGAGATGGCGGTCAAATACCTGACCACAACGTCGACGAAGCTTCTCTATTTCATTCTATACGCCGGCATCGCGATCTTCGCGTTGTCAGTGGCGACGATCCTGTTCTACATCTCCCGTTATCTTGCTTCCGGCATCGGTGTCGATGGCTTTACATCGCTGATCGTCTCGATCTGGTTCTTTGGCGGGCTGACGACATGCATTCTCGGCGTGATTGGCATCTATGTCGCCAATATCGTTTCCGAAACCAAGCGGCGTCCTTATACAGTTGTGCAGCGCGTGCATCGCAGGGAGGTCACTGCGGTGGCAGGATCGAATGTGATTCGCGTTCCGCCCGCAGCCAGCATCTCGACGCCAGCGCTCGATCGCAAACGATGATCGCAGTTAAATCGCCCGCCACAGTGATTCGAGTCCCGTTGCTCCGGAGCAAGTTGCGGTGAGCACTGGCCCGGATCCATCGATCGTCCGTGACGTAGCTGCTTACTACAGCTCGAAGCTCGCCTTGCATGGTCCGACCCCGCAAGGCGTCGACTGGAACGGGAAGCCGTCGCACGAGCTTCGGCACCAGCAGTTTCTTCGTCTGCTCGATGGCGCGCCGGACGCATCAATTCTAGATCTCGGCTGCGGCTACGGCGATTTCATGCGTTTCTTGCGTACGGCGGGGCATCGAGGACCATTCATCGGCTACGACATTGCGCCGAACATGATCAGTGAGGCGACGCGGCTGCATGGCGAGAGCGCGGATTGCCAATGGCGGGTCGGGGCCGAGCCAACGGAGACCATGGACTTCGCGGTTGCTAGTGGAATCTTCAACGTCAAAGGAGAGGTTCCGAGCGAGACCTGGGCGCGCTATGTCCGCGAGACCATCGACATTCTTGCACGCGCGGGCCGGCGCGGCTTCGCCTTCAACGTCTTGAGCCTGTCGAGCGATCCGGAGAGACGTAGCGAAACATTATACTACGCCGATGCAGCCGAGATGCTATCCTATTGTCTGCATCGCTTTGGCCGATCGGTGGCGCTACTGCAGGATTATGGACTTTACGAATTCACCGTCGTGGTACGGCATGTTGCCGCAAGCAGATAACAGGCCCCGGCGTCAAAGGGTGCGTAGGCGCGTGCTCGGCACCTTGGAGCGTTCGGTTCCGCGCGGCGCCACCACCGCGTGGTCGGGCTGATCCTCAAGCACGAGGGCGCCAACCCCAATCACGCAGTTCTTTCCGATTGTGACATGATCCCGAAACGTCGCGTTGACTCCGACGAAACTGCCCTGGCCAATCCTGACGCCGCCGGAGATGACGACATGCGACGAAATGAACACATCGTCTTCGACCGTTGAATGGTGCCCGATGTGATTGCCGCTCCAGAGCGTGACGTTGCTACCAACGCGTGCAAAAGGTTGGATAGTATTGTCCTCGAGAATGAAACAGTTTTCCTGCAGTTCGAAGCCGGCAAAGACGGTTGCACGGCTGCTCAGATAGGAAACCAACTGATACCCCTTGGCGCGGGCAGCGGCGACCTTCTCCGGACGAAGCAGGTTTAGCTTGGTGTAGCCGATCGCGACAAAGAAGCCGAACTCCTGCGGAGGAAACCGCTCTGCGACGTGCTCGAAGGGCACTACAGGGCGCCCGCGAAACTCGTCGTGCGAAAAAAATGCTTGGTCAACCGTAAACGCCGCGACTTCGTAGCTGGAGTCATTCGTAAAATAAAAGTCAGCGAGTTCAGCTATTTGACCGGAACCAAAGATCACGATTCGTCGCGTTTTCATCTGATTTTGCTCTTCAACTGCTGCCGCGGTTCAAACGGAACTGTGTTGCTAACCCCTTGTCAAATTTATCGAACAGCCCCTGGGCACCGTGGCTACCACCGGGCCAACTTTTTTAAAAGTTCATTTTTCGGGTGAACCGCCGCCGCTCCGTCGCGGACGGAACACGACCGCGTCTGATGCGCGTGCTAACTCTGCGGATACTTCGCTCGTTGGGTCGTTGGGCTTCGCACGAAGGTCACACGGCGCCACGAGGGCGTTGTCGATTCGTGAGATGGAGCAGTTGGCACCGCAAAAACGTGCTATACGACCCTGGGTCGGCATGCCATTCCTGTTCGTTGGCCAGTTTGAGGTGCGGTCGCAGACCACAGCGACCGATAAGAGCGGCGCGGGACTGATCAGGGGGCATGCTCGGCGTCTTCGGGCAATGACAGGGAAACAATGGTACTAGCGCCAACCGGCAGCGTTCAGGCAGATGAGCTTACCAAGGCCGCCGAAATATGCCCGAGCTGTGGATGCGATGAGGGCGTAAGCCTGCCCATTCCGGCAGCCGGTCGTTCCATGCTGAGTGACGGACGTATTATCGCAAGGGCGATCGATAAGATTTGGTGTCCGGTATGTGGGCTGGTGCGCCATAGATACCCGCCGGCAGCAGCCGAAATCTCCGCGATCTACTCCGGCGCCTATGGTCTGCCTGCCTTGACTGGGGCCGGAGAACAGGCCCGGGGCAGGGCCTATGCAGCGGCAATCGTCGATGCGATCGGCGCGCGTCAAACAGGCCTGCGCATGATCGATGTGGGCTGCGGGTCCGGTGCGATGCTTCATGCCCTCAGCGAATGCGAAGGCGGCGCGTCCTTCCAATTGATAGGCATCGATCCGGCGCTGCCGCGTGCGCTAACGCAGGCTGGTGAACGCGTGACCCTGATGCGCGGTTTCCCTGATCGTGAGCTGGCCGGGCATCGTCCGTTCGATGTTGTAGTTTCGATCAATACGATCGAGCATACTCCGGACCCGGCGCAGTTTCTTGCCACCCTCGAAACGTTGATGGCGCCGGACGGACAGGTAGTCGTCATTTGTCCGACGACGGAATTTGCCAACGATGAATTGCTGTTTTTCGACCACTTCTGGAGCATCAGCCCGGCGGCTATGATTTCCTTTGCGGCGAGGTCGGGGCTGCAGCTAATCAGTCACAAGGGGCTGGCGGCTCCGCTCGCCGGATTTCAGCTCTTCAGGTTCGCACGCTCGGCATTTGCCGGATCGGAAGTCGCAGTTATTGACGTATCGCCGGATGCAATCGCCTATCTCAACGCGTGGAAAGAGCTCGACGCCTCGCTTGAACAGCAATTGGTAGCGGCAAACATGCCGGTGCAGGCGTTCGGCGCGGGTCAGATGGCGGCCTTGTTGCGTGCCTATGCGCCACGCACCTTTGCAATGTTCGAGCGATTCTTGCTGGATCATCCGGAAGAGGCGTGGCCGCTCGGCCCGGCGGTACGCTATGATGGATTTGACACACTGGTCGGTTGGGCAACCGTTGTTGCAGTTCATCCTTCCTCACAACTCGCCGTTGCCGCGCGGATCCGGAGCGATGGCGGGTTCGCCGTCACACTACCCGCCGCTATCAAGAACTGACCAAGACGAGCTATGATAAGATCTTATGGCATTAACGAACGTGTAGCGGCCAACAGCGACATCGATGCGGCGGTGGAAAGCCTAAGCACGCTCGGCTATGCGATCGTCGAGGGCGGCTACTCGGCTGGAGAACTCAGCGGATTTGCGCAAAGTTTCGATGCCGCGCGCCTGGCCGCGCACAGCGCCGCCGGAGGAACCGAGGCGCTGGCGCGGATCGACGAACACAATACTATCCGCACGCCATTCGCCTACGACAAAAACTTGTTGGCGCTCGCACGCAATCCCGCGATTCTGGAGATCTGCGAGCAGCTGATCGGGGGCTATCAGGTCCTGTCGCAGCAGAACGGTGTCATCAATCCTCCGGCCAAAACCTACAATCAGGGCGCGTGGCATCGCGATCTGCCGTATCAGCATGTCGTATTCTCGCGGCCGATGGCAATCAATGCGCTGTTCTGCCTCGATGCCTTTACGATCGACAACGGCGCGACCTTGGTTCTGCCGGCGACCCACAAGCAGGAGAAATTTCCATCCGATCGCTTTGTCGAGGCATCGGCCGTGCAGGTCTGTGCGCCAGCGGGAAGCTACATCGTACTGGATTGCATGCTGTACCACAGCGGCGCGCCGAACCGGTCGGGGACCGAACGCCGGGCCGTCAACCAGGTTTACACCTCGCCGATCATCCGCCAGCAAATCGATCTGCCAGCTTTCCTTGGCGACGACTTCACCGACGATCCGGGCCTGCGCCGTCTGCTAGGATACGAAGTGACCACGCCGAGATCCGACGCCGAATATTTTGCGATGCGCCGCGCAAAACTTCTGACATAATGGTTCATTGCTCGAGAATGGCTAATCCAAATCCTTCGCGGCCGTAACCATTGCCATTGTAGAGCATGTAGCGTCGGCCGCCGTGGTCGAAGACGAAAGGATAGGTTCGTTCCTTGTCTTCCCAGGCTTCCGGTGTGCCGACAAAGATCAGATCCTGATCGCGCCGTTCCCATCGCGCGCCATCGGCGGAGCGTGCGAAGCCAAGTTCATAATGCGGGCGCCGCCGCGCATACCACATCGACAGGCTGCCATCCGCCTCACGCAACAGCGAAGGCCGCGAAATCGCAAACTCGAGAGGATCAGTAGCGCCTGCGACGTCGACCACGACGGCGTCGGACGGCGTCCACTGGACCAGATCGGGGGAGCGCGCTTCCTTGATAACGTGCAGCATTTCGAGGCCCTTCTGCCCCCAATGAAGATGAGAGCCGAACCACATGCGCCAACCCGGCCCGTCGCGCAGTACAATCGGATATCCGACCGACAGAGGATTTTCCGGACTGCGGCCGACCACCGGAACGCTGCTGCCGCGGCGGAAGGTTTTTCCGTCGTCGCTCACGGCAACACCGATGAAGTTCGTGAATGGCACATGCACCAGTACTGTCCATCCGAGATAGAAGGCATAGAGTTTTCCGTCATGCGCGACGACGCTGGAAACCGTTACGCCATCGGCGTCGAACGATCCGCGCGCGCCCGGTTTCAGCAGTGGTCCGCGCAGCCGGCCCAACATCTCGAAGCGGTCACCGTCGATGGCAATGTCCACTGAAGCGGCCGACGATCGGTTGGAGGTGTCACGCGTCGAAAAGAAGATCCGCACACTTCCATCGGCAAGCGCCAGGGCCGTCGGGTTCGCTGCATGGCTGGCGCACCAAGGCTCACCAGCGGCTGGTGAAAAGATCCTTCCGAGAGGACGCCAGACGTTCCGCATCAGCCGGTCCTCGCGGCTTGTTCGATCGTCATCGGACCGCAATAGGACGCGGCCGCAGATCCTGTCGAGAATAGGACATCGATCACTGAGACCGCATGATCAAAGGTGGGTCCCCGCTGCGGATACGCCTGATATGGACCATAGCTCATCCATTCGACCGCGATGCCGGCCGCAGCAAACGCGGATTCGTCCAAATATTCACGCGCCGAAGGCCCGGAGAGATATCTTGTGGCGCCTGCCTTCTTGCAGATGTCGAGCAGCCTTTCGGTTCGCTGCCCCTGCGGAGAAAATTCGCTGTCGCGAACTATGGTAGTCGAGATATTGAGTCGTTTTGTCAGCGCTTTCAGAAACAGCGTGTTGACGTCGGTCAGCCGCTCGAGGCGGTGGGCGGCCTCGTAGACGGCTTTCAGCGCCGGGGCTTCTTCCGCGAAGAAGGGCGATTTGCGATAGGCTAGCTCGATCGATCGCCAGTGCTTATCGGCCCACGGCTCCGCGAAACCGACTTCGTCGATCGGTTGTTCGAAGCGCGATTTGGTGGCGACCGGAATTGTCAGCCAGATCGGCCCGGTTGGCGTCATGATCCGGTTGCGGTTATGCCAGTGCCGCTTCACATATTGCGCGCCGTCCAGCACGACATAACGATCGGTGCGGCCGATCAAGTCGAAGAATCCCTTCCACGGAATGTAACATGATTGAATAATGGCAACGCGCATAGAAGGCTTCCCAAATCAGGATTCTCTACTGTGATCGAGTGGCGTCGGTATGGGTATTGATTGGTCAGTGCGCTTTGTTCAATGAACCACCATTGCCCGAAATCACACCGCTGACGTCGATGGGTGGTTGTGTGACACAACGGATGCTATTATACCAAATGGTAGCCGGAATGTCCCGTGTGCCATTTGTGCCGCGCTCGACCAAAAAGCAACTTGAACGGCATTTTTGATCAGTCCGTACAGTTCCTAGCAGATTATCTTTTCACGAGCGCGGTCAGCGTTTCGCACACCCGCTGCTGCTGGCTCTCACTCAAGCCGAACCATACCGGCAGCCTGACCAGGCGCTGCGATAGCGAGGTTGTCAGTGCCAATTCACCGTGCGCGCGTCCATAGCGCTGGCCCGCCGGCGATGAATGCAGCGGGACATAGTGAAATACCGCGCCGATCCCGTTTTGCTTCAGTCCGTCGAGCACAAGCTGGCGATCGATTTCGGGTGCCAGCAGGACGTAGTACATGTGCCCGTTGTGCTGACAATCCGTCGGCACTATCGGTCGGCGCAGCAAGCCTTGCTGTTCGAGCGGTTGGAGCGTTTCATGATAGCGGCGCCAGATCGCCAACCGTTCGCTGGTGATGCGCTGAGCTTCTTCAAGCTGTGCCCACAGAAAAGCGGCGGTGACCTCGTTCGGTAGAAATGACGAGCCGACGTCCTGCCAGGTGTATTTGTCGACCTCGCCTCGGAAGAACCTGCCGCGATCGGTTCCTTTCTCGCGAAGGATTTCGGCGCGCTGGGCGAATTCTGCATCCCGTACCAGAAGGCTGCCGCCTTCACCCGAGATGATGTTCTTGGTTTCATGAAAACTGAAGCTGCCGAGATCGCCGATCGAGCCGAGCGCTCGGTTCTTGTAGCCGGCCATGATCCCCTGCGCCGCATCCTCGACGATTCTGAGACCATGGCGCCGAGCGATCGCGATAATCGAGTCCATTTCGCAGGAAACGCCGGCATAGTGTACCGGAACAATCGCTCGCGTTCGCGTCGTAATCGCCTCCTCGATCAGTCGTTCGTCCAGATTTAGCGTGTCTTCCCTTATGTCCACGAACACCGGCACCGCGTTGCGCAGAACGAAGGCGTTCGCGGTCGATACAAACGTGTAAGAAGGCATGATTACTTCATCGCCTCTTTCGAAGTCCAACAGCAGCGCGGCCATATCCAGAGCCGAGGTGCAGGAATGGGTCAGCAGCGCCTTCGCGCAGCCGGTGTGTTCCTCAATCCACCGGTGGCAGCGCTTCGTGAAGGGGCCATCACCGGAAAGATGATAATTGCGCTGCGTTTCTGCAGCATAGACCATTTCCTTGCCGGTGGAGTAAGGCCGGTTGAACGGAATGTATTCTGCTGTCACGGTTTCACTTTATGGGTTTGCCGAGGGCAGTTTGGCCCCTGGCCTGAGGGATGCACAAATTGGCGGTTTCCGCAGCAGGAATCAACGGTTGATCGCGGGAAAGCGTGACGACGCGCTTCTGTTAGATGCTCCCTCGACATCCCGTCCTCGGGCTGATAGCTCGCTCACGATGCCCAGAGGTTTTCATCCTTGAATCGATGAGCCTGTTGACGTACTTGGCAAAGCCAAGGCTTTGTCGAATCCTCCGGCGCCCGGTCGGGCAGAGCGGCTGTTTGCCGAGTGGTCTGCCAATCTGTTCTAGATGGGTTTGGGGGTACCCAGCAGGTTGCCCTCATTCCGGTCTTCCTGCACTACTGGACGGGCGATACGCGGCAGCGTGGCTTGCGATCTTTGCCACCGGGAATCTTGCTTTCATTGCGGATGCAGGCCTGCTAGCGCTCGTCGATCCAACAGGCGAACATCGTCGCGCCGCGGCCCTGCTGCGTAAGGAACCTTCCGGAACAGCCAGGTCATGATCGCTGGCATGCACGCCGGAGATGAGATATCAGCGGACGAAGGACGCCCTGCGAATCCCCATCGCTTCCCCAGCCGACCATTGAAATGACGCCTCTTTCGCAACTCACCCGTCGCAATTTCCTGATCGCAACGCATGATGCGCTGGCGACCGCCATCGCGTTGCTCGCGAGCTTCTACCTGCGGTTTGAGGGAGGCGAGGCCTTCTATGCCCGCCTGCCGCTGCTGCTGAAGATCTTACCGCTCTTCATCGCCTTCAGCGTCGTTATCAGCTACGTCTTCAATCTGACGACGACGAAATGGCGTTTCATTTCGCTTCCCGATGCACTGAATATCCTGCGCGTGGCGACCCTTCTGGCGGTCGCGCTCGTCGTGTTGGACTATGCCTTCATTTTCGCCGCATCGAACGGCAAGGCGCCGGTGCTGTTCGGCCGTGTCACCATCGTGCTCTACTGGTTTCTGCAGGTGTTCGCGCTGAGCGCGCTCCGCTTCGGCTATCGCTATTTCCGTTACACACGGGTTCGCCGCCATGCCCAGACCGAAGGCGCGTCGGCGACGTTGTTGATCGGCCGCGCCGCCGATGCGGAGGTGCTGCTGCGCGCGATCGAGAGCGGTGCGGTCAAGCAGCTTTGGCCGGTCGGCGTATTGTCGCCGTCGGCGGCGGACCGCGGGCAGTCGATACGCAACGTGCCGGTGCTCGGCGGGATCGACGACGTCGAAGATGTGGTCCGCGATTATGCCGGACGGGGAAAGCCGATTTCGCGGGTCGTCATGACGCCGTCGGCGTTCGAGCCGGAGGCCCATCCCGAGGCGGTCCTGATGCGGGCCA
>NZ_JAAVLW010000031.1 GCF_013114835.1 Bradyrhizobium archetypum
TGATCTTCCCCCGAAAAAATGGACAGGGTTAAGCTGCTTTTAGCTCCATCTCGATCGGGCTGATATAGCCGATGGCGGAGTGACGACGCTTTCGATTGTAGAAGCCCTCGATGTAAGCAAAGATATCACGTCTGGCTTCCTCACGTGTTTCATAATGCTGCTGATGGACGAGTTCTGTTTTGAGCGTGTGGAAGAAACTCTCCATCGGCGCGTTATCGTAACGATCGGCCTTGCGGCTCATCGAGGCTCGAAAACCGGCGGACTGCATCATCTTCCGATAGTCCGTCGAAGCATATTGAACGCCACGATCTGAATGGTGGATCAAGCCGGCGCCAGGCCGCTGTGTCGCAATGGCCATCGCTAGGGCCGCCATCGGCAGTTCGGCGCGCAAATGATCTGCCATCGCCCAGCCGACGATTTTGCGGCTGTAGAGATCCATCAGCGTGGCCAGATAGAGCCAGCCCTGCTCGGTCTCGACGTAGGTGATGTCGGCGAGCCAGATCTGGTTCGGAGCAGTGGCGATGAAGTTGCGCTCGAGAAGATCCGGGGCGATCGGCAGGTCGTGACGGCTGTCGGTGGTCCGCACCCGGCGTGGCTTCGCCATGATGGCCCTGATGCCATGGCGGCGCATCAATCGCTCGATGCGACCGCGGCTGGCCCCGCGGCCATGAGCCCTCAACTCGGCATGGACACGCGGGCTGCCATAGCGGCCATTGGTGTCGCGGTGAACCCGCCTGATGTCGTCGATGAGCTCACGATTGGCGGCGGATCGCTGGCTCTCCGGGCGCGAGCGCCAGGCATAATAGCCGGCCGGCGAGACACCGAGCACGTCGCACATGATCATCACCGGATAGTCGGCGCGGCGATCTTCGATGAAGCGGAATCTCATTTCGGAACTCCAGCAAAGATCGCAATGGACTTTTTTAAAATATCGCGCTCCATGCGCAGCCGCTCGTTCTCCCGCTGCAAACGCGCGATCTCCGCCGCGTGGTCCGCCGACGGCAGCGTCGCCTGCGTTGTGGGGCGCCGCGTCG
>NZ_JAAVLW010000032.1 GCF_013114835.1 Bradyrhizobium archetypum
GATGTCGTCGATGAGCTCACGATTGGCGGCGGATCGCTGGCTCTCCGGGCGCGAGCGCCAGGCATAATAGCCGGCCGGCGAGACACCGAGCACGTCGCACATGATCATCACCGGATAGTCGGCGCGGCGATCTTCGATGAAGCGGAATCTCATTTCGGAACTCCAGCAAAGATCGCAATGGACTTTTTTAAAATATCGCGCTCCATGCGCAGCCGCTCGTTCTCCCGCTGCAAACGCGCGATCTCCGCCGCGTGGTCCGCCGACGGCAGCGTCGCCTGCGTTGTGGGGCGCCGCGTCGCCGCCGTCGGCTCCAGTCGGGCCCCCCGCTGCTCCACCCACCGCCGCAGCACGGAATCGCGCAGGCCGAGCTCCCTGGCAACAGATCCGATCGAGCGCCCGCTCGACGCTACGAGATCAACCGCTTGACGCTTGTAGTCATCCGTAAACGACCGACGTTGACGTCCTTCCATCCGACACCTCCTGGCTCGTCGAGCCTACTACAGGTGTCCATCAATTCGGAGGAGGTTCAGTTCCGTTTTGATAAACGGAGCGGACCATGAAGAAGACGAGACGGAAAATCGAAGCGGCGCTGAAGGCAAAGATCGCCTTTGGAGGCGCTGCGAGAGCAATCAACGGTTACGGATCTGGCGCAGCGCTACCAGGTGCATGTGAACCAGATTTATGCGTGGAAGAAGCAGCTTCAGGATCAAGCGGTTCGGGCGTTCGACGCGGGCGCTGGTCGGGATGGCGAGGCGGCCCACGAACTGGAGGTCGAGAAACTCCACGCCAAGATCGGACAATTGACTGTCGAGCGAGATTTCTTAGCCAGGAGGTCCGGAAGATGAGCGCGCCGGATCGCCGAGGATTGCTTCAGCGCGATCATGAGAGGCTATCGATCCGCCGGCA
>NZ_JAAVLW010000033.1 GCF_013114835.1 Bradyrhizobium archetypum
GTCGCCGGCCAGGCCGACGGCATCCTGGGCTCGGCCGTGATCAAGGGCCAGGCCACCGAGGTGATCGACGTCGGCCACTTCCTGCCGATGGCGTTCGCCGACTGGTTCTCGCGCAAGGAGATGCGGGCGTCCTCCACCGCGCAGTCGGTGCTGCTGGTCGACGACTCCGCGTTCTTCCGCAATATGCTGGCGCCGGTGTTGAAGGCCGCCGGCTACAAGGTGCGGGTTGCCGTCAACGCCCAGGAGGGGCTCACCGCGCTGCGCTCCGGCCAGAGCTTTGACGTGGTGCTGACCGACATCGAGATGCCGGACATGAATGGCTTCGAGTTCGCCGAGACGATCCGCTCCGACAACAATCTGAGCCAGCTGCCGATCATCGCTTTGTCCTCGCTGGTGTCGCCGGCGGCGATCGAGCGCGGCCGGCAGGCCGGCTTCCACGACTACGTCGCCAAGTTCGACCGGCCCGGCCTGATCGCGGCGCTCAAGGAACAAACCGCCGACACCCGGAAAGCGGCCTAGGGCATCAGCGTGCTCAAACAAGGTAACTGCATATGACAACCAAGACCGAGACCATCGAGGGCACCGTGGCCGAATACGTCACCGCCGTGATCGGCGGCCAATTGTTCGGGCTGCCGATCTCCCGCGTCCAGGACGTGTTCATGCCGGAACGGCTGACGCGGGTGCCGCTGTCGTCTGCCGAGATCGCCGGCGTGCTCAATCTGCGCGGCCGCATCGTCAC
>NZ_JAAVLW010000034.1 GCF_013114835.1 Bradyrhizobium archetypum
CGTAGAGAAGGCGTCTAGCTTGTGAGACCGATTTCTTTGTTGCGTGACCAGAAATGTCGGCCGTTCGCGCCGGTCTATGCTGCCAAGGTACTATTTATTTCGACGGACAAAAACACCGCGCTTAACTTTTGTTATGTCCAGATTCGATTTTTAAGGAACCCCGATTTGTCAGGCGCATTTGCAGCGTATGAGCCGCTACTATTTCGATATCCGCGCCGGCGACGAGCTTGCCGTCGATAAGTCGATAAAGAGGGTTTTGAACTCCCCTGCCTGGACGCCGCGCGCGAAGAGGCCGCCCACACGCTGGCGGATATGGCCCGGACGCCGTTCGAAGGGAGCACGACGGCTCGTGCCCTCGGATGGCTATCGAGGTCCGGGACGATAGTGGGCCAGTGCTGCAGGTGAAATTCACCTTCGAGGTTGTTAAGGCCGCGTTGGCTTACGTCCTCTTTGATTTTGGAACCGCCCCAACGGTCTTGTCATGGCCGCTCCCCTGAATGGAATGGGGCCATCATAGTTGGCGGTAATCTCGTCTCGCGTCCCGTGGTTCTTTCCTGAAGTGATGCGTCACGCGAACAATTCAGCATTTCGATAAGTCATAACTCGTGATCGCCATCTAACCCGATTGATAGATGGCTGA
>NZ_JAAVLW010000035.1 GCF_013114835.1 Bradyrhizobium archetypum
CGGCGGAAACCGGTCGCGGTCTCGACCTTCGATCCGACCGCTGCCGCCTCGGTGGCGAGGCTGCTGCCTTGCTCGACCTTCTGCACCATCTCGGTCGCCTTCGCGCGCAGCCGGTTCGAAATCTGGTCTTCGCGCCATTTCGCCTCGACCTGGCTGCGGACTTCGTCGAGCGGCCGCTCGCGCGAGGGCGTGATGCCGAGCACGTCGTACCAGACATAGCCGCCGGCAAACTGGATCGGTTCGTTGTCGACGCCGACATCGCTGTTGAAGGCCTGCGAGACCACGTCGAGGCCGCGCGCCCGACGGCCAGCCGGTGGCAAACATTCCGCGCGGCCGGAGCGATCGACAGCCTCGATCGTGATCGGGGTCAGACCGAGCTTCTGCGAAGCCTCGACGACATTGGCACCGCCGCTGCGCTCGTCTTCCATCTTGTTCTGGATTTCGGTCATCTTGGCACGCGCGCGCTCGGTCGCGATTTGCTTCTTCACTTGGGCTGCGACACTTTCATAGGTCGGCGTCACGCCCGGCTCGATCTTGCCGACCTTGACCAGGGCGACGCCGAAGCGGCCCTGCACCGGTTGGCTGACTTCGCCCGACTGCAGCGAGAACGC
>NZ_JAAVLW010000005.1 GCF_013114835.1 Bradyrhizobium archetypum
ACGGCTCGTGCCCTCGGATGGCTATCGAGGTCCGGGACGATAGTGGGCC
The DNA here is from genome assembly GCF_013114835.1 of Bradyrhizobium archetypum. Classification (GTDB taxonomy): domain Bacteria; phylum Pseudomonadota; class Alphaproteobacteria; order Rhizobiales; family Xanthobacteraceae; genus Bradyrhizobium; species Bradyrhizobium archetypum. The sequence continues at coordinate 50 of NZ_JAAVLW010000005.1, forward strand.
AGTGCTGCAGGTGAAATTCACCTTCGAGGTTGTTAAGGCCGCGTTGGCTTACGTCCTCTTTGATTTTGGAACCGCCCCAACGGTCTTGTCATGGCCGCTCCCCTGAATGGAATGGGGCCATCATAGTTGGCGGTAATCTCGTCTCGCGTCCCGTGGTTCTTTCCTGAAGTGATGCGTCACGCGAACAATTCAGCATTTCGATAAGTCATAACTCGTGATCGCCATCTAACCCGATTGATAGATGGCTGAGATCATAGAGCGGCTTTAGTATTCGGTTTGTTGCGTAGCTGGAGGGCATTGTAATGGGACAGAAGGTCCGAATAGCCAAAGCCAAAGCAATATTGCGCAGCCAAACTCTTTCCAAACAGTTCGCCGAACCACAGAAACTCAAGGAGCAGATCCGGCTCGCCGAAGCAGCAGCGAAGCAGTCAGCTCGGCGAAGGCCCAGGCTGACGGCTTGATCCCGATCTGCCGCTCACTGCCGCTGCCGCTCGATCGCGAGTGCGAGGCCGGTGCGGTATTCCGCCGGCGTGCCCTTGTCGTCGAACAGGAACGGGCCGTTGATTTTCTCGATGTAGATGCGGCCCTGCACTGGCTCGACGGAATTGGCGATCTCGAGGATCACGAGGGCCCCAGCACGTCCCCGCTGGAGCCCTTTGCTGTGGGCTCGTCATGCAACGTCGGCCAGCCGCGTTCGATTAGCTCAGATCGGGCTTGAATCCCGCCGGCATCGCCGGGACATCGTCAGGATCGGCGGGATTTCTATTGCAGTTCGGGCAAGGTGCGCCGGCGCCGCCGCAACCACAGGCCCTTTCTCCCAAGAACGGTCGATCGAGGTGATTTTCACAAACCACCGAGTGTTGTCGCACCGATGACAGTACCGCATCGAAATTCCGCCCGGTAGCAAAGGAAAACCAAATCGATGCCAGTTATTACGTTCCACGCGATGAAGCGCGGTTTAACTTAGGTTCGCGGCTATCCTACAGTGTTTGTCAGCAATCTGGCATTCCCGCCGGACGTGCCGACGCATTTCCAGTGGAGCTGGTCGTGTCAGAAGCGCCAGAACCGGTGGCGTGGTTGAGCCAACAGTAGTCTTAGGTGTCTTTTCCGACGCTGACCCCGAGCCGACATAGACCGGATTGAAATCCCGCAGCGCAGCAGTCTCCCCTCATCGGGGTGTGCTATAGTTCGGTCGGAAACGCACGGAAGGCTGCCCAGGGGATGGTGCCGTGACCGATCGTTCTTCATGAGCGACGCGAGTTCATAAATGACTTGCGAGCCGTGATCTGGTTCACATTCCTTGTTCGCATCCCGTCGCAGAATGTTTGTACTGACTTCAGGCAGGGACGCGGTCCTATGCCTGTATCGCTCAGTCAAGTGATTGACAGATCATCAGTGTGATCGCCTGGAGGATGTCAAATGGAGGATTGAATGCGCACAGTCATCCTAGGATGGCAGTAGAACCAGCTTTGGGAGTCTTCCTATGTCATTCGCAAAGATATGTCGTGGAGCTTTGCTCGCTGTCTTTCTAATGAGCGGACTATTGGTGTCTGGAAATGCTTCAGCACAACAAACAGGATGGTGGGGCCAAGGATGGTGGGGCCCATCAATATCTCAAGCGCCCACGTTCAAGCAGTCAAAACGAATGCCGCCGCCGCTCGCAACCTGTGGCGCTAATTCCCGTTGCAAAAAGTACGGAAGCTACTGCGCCACTTGCCGTGCCGGAAAGTGCTGGTGCAGCAATTGCTGCGTCGGCCTTCAATAAGGAACCTCTCTTCGAAGGTGCCAACCTCGAGCACCGTCCGAGGACTGCTGCGCTGCATGAGTCCGGATTTGGCCCAAAAGCGAAGTCCTGCCTTGCTCTTTGAGCGTCGGCTCGTCTGGGTGAACCGGAAGCAGCCGAATGATCTTTCGAACGGCGCCTCTTGACCCCTACCGGACTCGGTCTGTTGCGCCCGCCGCCGAAGAGAGCTTCTTCGCCGAAGGACAGGGTTGGATATTCGTGCTCTCGCAACGGCAACAACGTATTCCCACACGCGAGACGAGAGGGAAGGTAGTTCTCGGCGTGATTTGATCGCGGTTTCCAGTGTCGAGCTGCCCAGACGCGCCGCAAACGTTTCAATGCATCCGCTCAACCCACTGAACGCGCGAAGGGCCCGGTTCGAACGGATCACCGAAGTATTGAGTTTCGCGGACCACCTTCCCGTCCTTGAACTCCATAATACTCACCGTATAAGACGGCTGCCCGTCATAGGTCAGGACGAATTCAGTGATCCAGAGGTCGGCAGCGCCGAGTATCCGCCGCACCGTGAAGCGTTTCTTGTTCGGTTGTGCGAAACGGGATGCCTTAATGTTATGCCGACCACGGATGCGCTCCCCCGACTGCGGATACTCGAGGACCGCGTCCTCTTGGTAAATCTCATGCTCCGCCTCGAAGTCGTTCACGTCGGACGCGGCCCAGTGGCGCTCCAGAGCTGCTCGAAACTCGCGGTTTTCCATCCCAACTTCCCTCCTGCATGAGGACATTGCTGCGCGGTGGCACCAGCCCGGGACGGGGAGAACTCCCACCGCTAACATGACCACCTTCGCCACGCTAGGACCTCAGCAATGAACTGGCTTTGCTAAAACAGCGCTAACAAGTTGGTCGAGCGACGCTGCGCTGCATGAGTCCGGTTGTGGCCCATCAGCGAAGTGGCGGGACGCCTCATCGAGGTCCGCTTAGTGGGGCGGAGCGGACTAGATTTGCTCACGCTGAGTTCTTCGCATTTTGACCCCAAGCGGACATTGAGGCTCTGACATTTTGGGATAAACTAGCGCGATTTTCCTTGGAAGAAAGCAGTGAAGAAACTCGCCCGATTATTGTTATGGGTTGCCGGAGGACTGTTTGCCATTGTCCTCGGTTTGACGGCACAAGAAGCCGTTCTTTATGTCGGAAGTAACGAGGCGACCGCGCGAGACCAAGCGAAGCAAGAGTTTCTTCGTGAATGCGCGGGGCGTGGCGTAAATCCAAGTGAGTTCAAAGGTCCGCAGCGAATAAAGTCTCCGCCTAGTACATATGGATTTGTTTGGGCCAGCACGTCGAACGGAGATCAAATCGCTACTATGGTTAGCTACATGCCGTGGGGCGTTGACGCCTGGTTGGTTCCTGATCAGCAGCGCGCGAAATTTGCGCCGTATTGCGATCAGAAAGAGCTAGGCTGTCATTGATTGTGAGCGCGTGCGAGCGCGCATGTCGCCCATTGATCCATAGCGGAAGTCGCGTCGTCCGATACGCATCCAAGCCTACCAGACGATTCAGCTCAGTCTGGTACGCGCGGCCAAAGCGGCCTCCCTAATTTGCTGCCCACTGACATAGAGCGGATAAATTTTCAAATCGTCGTCGAACGGCGAGTACATGACCACTTTGTCGAACAAGCCGCCGAAGACAACCAATTCGTCTGCCGATAACTCGGCGCGGTCGACCTCAACATTGTAGGCCCGCTCAAATTCGCTGCAGAACGTGCGTATGTTATGATGATCGGACAGGAATAGATCGATCAGCCAGTAGAGTTTGGCTCGGCCTGTTGGAAGCTCGTTCATCGCGACACTCGACGGAGAAAACTGGAACTCTATACGCCATCGGTCGTATGTCGCCAATTGGCCCGAAGCTGACGAACTTTCTCGCCTGCGGCAGGTCCGGTATTGAGGGAAGTCCGGACTTCACATCACCGCCTTAGATTCCGCTTGTGACCCCGAAGCGGACATGAACTGCTGGCGCGCCTGTGATCATTTCCGATACTGCTCGTCGCTTACCTTCTCCATCCAATCCACATTCTTGCCGTTGAGGGATTCTTGGACGGCGATGTGGGTCATCGCCGACGTCGGCGAAGCGCCGTGCCAGTGCTTCAGTCCGGGAGGAAACCACACGACGTCGCCGGGACGGACCTCCTCGATCGGGCCGCCTTCGCGCTGCACCCAGCCGAGGCCGGCTGTGATGATTAGCGCTTGCCCAAGTGGATGCGTGTGCCAGGCTGTCCGGGCGCCAGGCTCGAACGTGACCTGGCCAGCGCCGGCGCGAGCCGGATCCTGCGGCTGGAATAGCGGGTCGATTCGAACGGGCCCGGTGAACCAGTCTTGCGAGCCTTTCTGTGAGGGCCGAGATCCATTTCTCTTGATGTCCATATCCATGTGAACCTCCTTCGAGGGGGCGATCGTCTGCGCCGACGCTCGGCCAATATCGATCAAAGCGGCGGCGCCGCCGCCGATGAGCACGCCTCTGCGGGTGATCATCACCTTTCTCCGTTCAGTGAGTGTCGTAGCCGGGCTTCTTGAAGATAGTCTCCGGCTTGTCCACGATGTCCGGCCCGTAGACCTGGCTCGCCCAGTCCTTCGGTTCCACGTCTTCGATCCCGACCGACACCGAGTTCTGGCCATAGCCCAGCGTGTCCATCACGGCCTTTGTGACAGACTCGGCCAGCGCGGCCTTCTGCTGGTTTGACTGTCCGGAATACAGCTTCACGACGACGTGGGGCATGGGCCCGTCCTTTCCAAAATCATTTGGTGTTCTTCACGCGATCCAGTGTTGGCTGACTATTGGCGCCGCTTTTCGATGACGTCCTTGACCACCGGCGCCGCCGAGAATGCGTTCGGCCAGCCTGCGTAGAAGGCGAGATGGCCAAGCACCTCGCCGGCCTCTTCCTTCGTCAGTCCGTTGTCCATCGCCCGGTTCAGGTGATAGGTGATCTGCGCGACCTGACCGGTCGCGATGAGAGCGCTCACGGTAACAAGGCTCCGGTCCCGCGGAGCGAGCGCCGGCCTGAGCCAAAGGTCCCGGAAAAGAGCGTCGGTCGTATACTGGACGAGGCTGGGCGTGATTTGGCCGAACTGCTCTCCCACACGGGTCGCCCGCTGCTTCTCCGCCGCCTCGTCGAGCGGGAGCTGCGGTCCCGAGTCCGGCGGGAGCTGGTCGGCTCCGATGTTGCGGCTCTTGAAGACCTCGCGCGCCGCGGGAATCGCATCCATCGCGTTCGCCCAGCCAGTATAGAACGCCAGATGCGTGATGATCTCCGATATCTCCGAGGGCTTCACGCCATTGTCGAGCGCGAGAGCCAAATAGTGCGGCAGTTCTACGGTCTGGTCGCGGGCGATCAGGGCCGCGACGGTGACAATGCCGCGGTCGCGGCGGGAGAGGCCCGGTCGCTTCCACAGGTCGTCTATGACGAATTTCTGCGCATAGCCTTCGAGCGCCGGCGACACGGCGCGGATGTCTTCTGGCTTGGGCATGGCATTTGCTCCTACGATGGGCGTCTGTGCGGCGGCGCCGGCGAACAGGCAGAACGAAAATAGTGTCGCTGCGAACGATCTCATTGATGGGCTCCTTCCATAGTTATCGGGTGTGCGATCAGCCACCAGGCGACGAGCGAAGCGCAAAGCACGGTCGCCGAACTGACGAGAAACAAAGCGTTCAGCCTCGAGCCGGCGGCGATCAGACCGAGCGCGGGACTGGCAAGGCCCTGGGCAACGTCGAGGAACGCGGTGTAGGCGCCCATGGCGAGACCTCGGCTCTGCGCCGGCACGCGGCGGACCGCTTCGACGCCGAAGCCGGGATAGACAAGCGAGAAGCCGAAGCCGGTGAGCGCTGCGCCGGCGAGCGCTATCTCTGGATGGACGGCAAGCCAGATCAGCGCCTGGCCGACGGCTTCGATCGCGGCGCAGGCCAGCGCGACCTTCGCTCCGCCGATCTTGTCTGCCAGATGGCTGAAGAACACCCTCGCCAGGATAAAGGCGACCGCATAGGCGGTGTAGGCCGACCATCCGTTTGCCCACCCCCTCCTTGCGAACAGCAGGGCGACGAACGTCGTCACCGCCCCGAAGCCCACAGAGCCGAGCGCCGAGCCCAGGCCCGGCAGCCAGACCGCCCCGATCACTTCGACGAGCGAGGTGTGCGTGTGCTTCACCAGTGCAACTGCCGGCAGAAGGGCGACGAGGGGCAGCACGGCGAGTGGCGCCAATGTGGTCGCGAGCGAGATCGCCGCGAACCCGTAGGCCACATAGAGCGCCGAGCCGGCGGGAGCGCCGATCGCGAAGGCTGCGAACATTGCCGACCCGACCCAGGCGATTACCTTTCCTGTGTTCCGGGAATGTGCGAGCGCCAATCCCCAGCTCACCGCGGCCGTGATGATGAAGCTCTCCGCCCCGCCGAGCAGCGCACGGCCCGAAAGGAGGATCGCGACCGAAATCAGCGGTGATCCGCTGCAGCCGAACGAGAGCAGATAGAGCAGTCCCGCGGCGGCCGCCGCTAGCAGGCCCGCGACCACGCCGTGTTTCGCTCCGCGCGCATCGGAGAAATGCCCCGCCCACGGTCGGGAGATCAACGATGCCGCGAACTGGCTGCCGGCGACCAGACCCACCACGAACGGGCCGAAACCCAGCCCGTCGTGCACATGGAGAGGAAGTACGGGCATCGCCATACCGATCACGAGGAAGGCGACGAACACCACGCCCATGATCGGCAGCAGCGTCGTGGTAAAAGGCAGCGCTACGTCCGTCGTGATTGCGATTGCGTTCTGAGTTTCTTTCATCGGGTCGTGGGTTCCTGGCCGGTCTGTTTCGGCTGCGGGATGAACCTAAGGCGTTTCTTCTCACGCGATTAGATGATAAGTTTTGATTGGAGCTATTAGGTCGGCTTATCAATGAAGCGAGACGATGCCGGCGATTTGCTTGCTTTCCTCGCCGTGGCGAGGGAACGCAGCTTTACGCGCGCGGCTGCGCAGCTTGGCATGACGCAGTCGGCCCTCAGTCAGATCGTCCGGAATCTCGAAGAACGGATTGGCGTCAGACTTCTAAATCGGACGACTCGCAGCGTCACGCCAACGCAAGCCGGGGAACGGCTGTTCCTAAGCATCGGCCCCAAGTTCAGCGAAATGGATGCCGATTTGGCGGCACTCAGCGAGCTGCGGGAGAAACCGGCGGGAACGATTCGGCTTACGGCCGGAGAATATGCGGCCAACGCGATTCTCTTCCCGGCGCTGAGCCGGCTTTTGCCCAACTATCCCGACATAAACGTCGAAGTGATTGTCGACTATGGTCTCACAAACATCGTCGCACAACAGGTCGACGCCGGCATTCGTCCTGGCGAACTGGTTGCCAAGGACATGATCGCGGTTCGCGTAAGTTCTGACCTCCGTATGGCGGTTGTGGGCTCGCCGGCCTACTTCGCGAGCCGGAAGCGACCCAAGATGCCCCAAGACCTAACGAGCCACAATTGTCTCAACCTACGTCTGCCGACCCACGGGGGCAGCCTCTACGCGTGGGAATTCGAGAAGAACGGCCGAGAGCTGAACGTTCGCGTCGAAGGCCAGCTCGTGTTCAACAGCGCGGGACTCTTACTGGAAGGGGCACTAAAGGGCCTCGGACTGGCTTATCTCACAGAAGGACACGTCCAATCTTTCATCGCGAAGCGTCAATTGGTCCGAGTTCTCACAGATTGGTGTCCGCCCTTCTCCGGGTACCATCTCTATTATCCCAGTCGGCGCCAGCCCTCGCCAGCATTCTCGCTACTAGTCGACGCACTACGGTATCGCGGGAAGTAGGTCTGCCATTGGCCCATCGCGACGGATTTGGCAGGTCTCGCTCAGGTCGCCTTTCGCAGGCAGAGCTGACGTGATTTGCTCGCCGGGAGCATTACGGCTTGTGACCCTAAGCGGAAATGAGCTAATCTGGATACTTTCGAAGCTCGGAGTGCCATCTCTTTGCGACAACGCGGTCACCGATGGTGAAACGCATGAGGTCTTCTCCAACCTCCAGCGGCCCCTGATAGGTGCTTTGCGTCCGTGATAAGAGCTCACGCACCTCTGTTCCGAGAAGCACGATGTGCGAATAGGCGGCAAGCTTCGGCTTCACGCGCGAGAAAACCGTCCCGGCTTCCTCAGGCGACGTGTGATGAGCGGCGATCGGTTTGAGCTGCGGCAACTTTGCCATTTGCTCCGACATCGCAAAAACTTCGTGGATCAGGAGGTCCGTTCCCGTCGCGTGCCTGATCAGGTTTTCGTCGAACTTCGTGTCCCCTGAAATCGTGACAGACCTTGCACCGTAGTCGATCCGATAACCCACGGATGGCTTGATGAGCTCGCCGTGATCGACCGCGAACGCGGTGACCTTGACGCCGGCTTCGTCGAACACGACGCGGTCTCCATGGAAGTCGTGCACCTCGATCTGGGTGGCAGCCGCCGGGATATGTTCGTCCGCCTGACGGATGCGCACGTCATCAGAGAACGCCTCGGCAAGGCCTTTTGCAATTTTCGCCACTCCGCTTGGCGCGGTAGTCCCGTCCGATGGCCCCCATAGCCGCAGGGCTCTGGCGCGGGATCCAAACGGTCCAAACATGTATCCTGTCATCCAGAGATCAGGCAATCCTGCGACATGGTCTGAATGATAGTGGGTCAGAAAGACGCCGTCGATGCCCTTGCCGAACGACATGCCTAATTGAAACAGACGCACGGTAACGCCGCGCCCAGCGTCGAAAAGCAGATTGAGCCCGCCGGCTTGAACCAATGTTGCCGGCCCGAAACGCGCGGGACTCGGCAGGGGCGCACCCGTACCGAGCAGCGTCACGACGATGTCCTTGGACATCGGAGGCTTGTCTTCAGCCGCTGCGGCGCCCGAGATCGAATAGACCAGTGCGAAAACAGCCGCGGTACCTGCCAGAATGCATCGTCGCTTTGTCGTCCCGCCAGTTGCCGCCATTGAGAAAATTCCTTTGCTTGATCGCATCCGTCGCACGTATCTGATCGGCACAAATGCGGGCGCACCTTGGCCGAGTCCTCTTGCGAGATAGCAAAAGCCGTCTTCAGCCGGTGCGCTTGTATATTTCAGCCATCCGGGGAAAAAATGTTATCCCAGTCGCCGACAAGTTGACTTGGTGCGACCCCGACTAATCCGTGGCATTCGCGGATGAAATGCGCCTGATCGAAATATCCCGCTGAATGGATGATGCCGGTCCAAGGTTTCGACGGTTCGTTGCGATGGGCCGTCAAGGCTGCGTCAAACCTAACCGTACGCGCGTAAAGTTTGGGCGAAAGACCCACTTGGACAGTGAATCGCCGCTGGAATTGGCGCGCGCTAAGGCCCGATTGCTTCACAAGCTGGTCGATACGGACGCGACCGCGTGAAGCCAGCAGCAGACGGGACGTATAGTCGATCCCATCCTGGGCTGGACTGTCATCCTGCATCATCCCGAACCAACGTTCTGCAGCGGCTACGCGCGCGTCGAAGTCAGAAGCTGAACGTACGGCGCCGCTCAGCAGCACCGCGCTCTTGCCGAGAACGTCGCGGGCCGGGATGCCTTCGTTAACAAGAGAGGTCATATCGAGGCCGACGAGGCGGTTGAGCGCAGCCGGCTGTAGCAGAATATTGAAGATGTGAACCTCGCCTGACATGTAGAGCTGGATCCGGCGTGACCCCTGCGGGCCGACTACAACTGTCTCTGCGGCCGTCTGCAGGGGACCACCATCAATTCGAAGGCGGAAAGGATCGCCCAGATAAATGTCGATGATCTGGTGGGGCCGCGCCGTCAGCGGCCACGTCAGCCCTTCGGGACCCAATGTTCCGCGGCGTTCCTCGAATGAGCGAACGATGCTGCGAAGCGCGTTATGAGGGGTCCTTCGTCTGACATCCATCGACGGCCATCCCGTTTCGGCGCCACCCGACGCCGTCCAACGATCTGCATGTTACCACAAATTGGCTTTCGGCAAGGACAGGTGCCAAGCCGATCAGTCTTGGCGATCTGAACCGTACTTTTCGGCTTATGGGCCCTTCGCGTCATTTCGCGTGCGCGCAACTATCAGGTCGCTTTCAGGTCAAAGTGGACGTCAAATGGCAGGCAGGACCGGCTAGATCGGTCGCGAATGACCTTAAACGGAAAACACATCCGATTCCGATAGCCGAGCGCGCCCACAATCTCTTGAAGAGGCGGCTGCCACGACGTAACCTAAAGCTCCAAGGTGGCGGAATTGCCCCTTGCTTCTTCGGCTGCGCACATAGACAGCCAAGCATTCGGACAATCAATAGAAGCCGCTTTTTCTTGGTGAGCGACCGCTATCGTTCACGCCGATCCTTGGTCATCTGGAACGTCGGATAACAAGGGAGGGAATTCATGAACATTTCATTCACCCGCGCCCTGATCGCTTTATCTGCCGCTGCGCTCCTCGCGCCGTTCGTTATCTTCGGCGGAGTCGATGCGGCAAGCGCCGACGACGTGCCCGACGGGCTATCTGTTGAGTGGCAGGGCAAGAAACCTTGCGAGAAACTTTTTGAGGACGCGCATGTCCGCGTCGCTCGGTGCACGTTCCCACCGGGGGCTGTGCACGTCTGCCACTCACACCCGGGTTACCTTAGTTATGTGGTAAGCGGAGGCCAAGGACAGATCGAGGACGAGAAAGGAATACGTAAGATCAATGTAACCGCCGGCGCATTGTTCGATGCGCCTCCGACCCCATGGCATGAGTTTGCAAACGTGGGAGACACCACGATTCAATACATCATCGTCGAAAGGAAATACCAGGCTGTAACCCCAGTGAGTCAGACCGCATGCCCGAAAGGAACAGTGGGTCGCTCTCAATAACTGACGGCCGGGTCAAGCCGCCGGCTCACTTTTCGGGTTCGCAGGCAGCAGCGAGTCGTTTGCTGAAACGACTGCTGTTGGCCCCAAGCCGCCCATCTGCGAAGACGCGGCTTAGTCACCTCTTTGAGGAGGAGCGGACGAGAGTTCGCGCTGCCAGATACTTCTGAGTCTGACCCAAAGCAGCCGCAAACGCGCAAGCGCATTCAGCGCCAGCGCGCTAGGCTGGAATAACCCTCCATGATTGATCGCGGCTTCGTCACAGCGCATTCATGAGTTTTTGTCGGCCTCGACTGATTGCCTGCAACCCCGATCCAGGTCAGCAATCGCTTGCGCTCGTCCCAAACCAAGTCAAACCGGTCGGGGCGGCCAGCGACGGCGAACTTCATGACGCCATCGTCCGTTCCAGTAATCTCGCCCGACATGGTCTGGCCCGCCGCGTATGTCTCTAGAACGACGATTCTTGTAGCGCGATCCAGAGTTACGAAATATGCACCCATCTCGCCTGTGCAGGTAAGCGAAAAGGCGTCTACGGGGTCGAGACGTTTCGGATCAAACGGCTCAGGCCGATAGAAGGCTGAGAGCATTGTTCTGCCAGGGACTTCCGTGCAGGAGTGTTGCAGTAAAGATCTTGCCAGTTCATTGGCGGGCATTCCCGGCCACGTCATCGCGTTGCGCTTGCGGTCGAAGGAAAAAAGGATACGTCCTCCATCGGCCCTCAGGCTGAAGTCCAGTTGCGCGTCACTTACCGCGATGATTTCGCCCGGTAGTTTGTTTCCACCGGGGTTCTCAAATACGAAATGATTTGTCCCGAGGTCGTAGGTTACGAAGTAACGTTGCGGCTGCTGCTGATAGTATTGGCCGTCGCAGCGAATGGATGTTGGTTCGGCTTCTGCCTGCAGGATGCAAGCCAAAACCATGAACAGCGATAATGTAAAACGGCGCATTGATCACCAGCCTAGGTTGCTATCTCCTTATGATGCCTCAATTGTTTATGCTCCGCTAATGCGAAACCCGGCTTCTAGGCGATTTCCGATGTTTCGCGTTGCAGAATGCAGGCTCGTGGCGAGACTTCTGCATCTGGCCCTAAGCCGAACACCCGCCCAATTCTTTGTCATGTCGGCTGACAGGGACAGACCGGACCCGGTCCATGCTCGCCTCTACGCCGCTTGTGACCAAAAAAGCGGACTTGGCGGTCTGGCTGTACCCGACCAAAAATGTTTAGGGTGGCACTGGATCAAATACACGGATAGACCGCGAGCGATGCGAATGGCTGACCAACTCCAACTTGCGCCACTCCATCGGACAGGCTCCACCGAGCGGCACACCTTCGACTTTGTCGTCAATGGCGTGTCCCTCTTTGAAGCTACTCAGGCGTCTGCCTCTGACATGTGCGGGTGTCTTTCGGATGCTCGTTTCGAGCCTGATCTGGCCAGCCGCTTCAACGTCAAGTCAGTGAATATGCTGACGTCAGAGGTGCGCATTGGAGGCGGCCACCGTGCGGTTTTGTTCGGTTGCCCCGAATGTGGCGATTTCGCTTGCGGAGCCATCACGGTTTTTATCTCTCGTCGAGATGACGCTTCCGTGCAGTGGTCTGACTTTGCATACGAGAATGGGTTCGAACCTGAAACGAAGATTACCGGCGTAGGTCCGTTCGCTTTTGATTGGTCCGCTTATCTAGCGGCATTCTCCCGCATGCAGGTGGCCGGTTAAGTCAGCTTCTGGCCCTCAGCCGAACTGCCCCTGAGCGGCCGCAAAGGCCGCTCTCGGAGGAGAACCGGACCTGACGAGATGACCGGCCGGACCGCCGCTTGTGACCCAAAGCCGCTATGGGCAGCTTGGCGAGAGTCCTGGGGGCCACGACGTTTCCGCTGATTTCTCACGCGCGACGGCTCCAACTGAAATTCTACGGGCGAACCGCGCGCAAATGCAGGAAGTAGGGTATGCGCTGCCACCGGCGGCCAGGTCCCACGATAATGCAGTGGTCTGGAAGAGCCGGCTCACGAAGGGCCTCGACCAAAAATCCGGCTTCCTCCAAAGCCAAAAAATAATGCTCCAGAGGCCGATGCTGGCTGTTGAACGTGATCGCCAAGCCGTTGCGCTCAACTGCATCGGCGTAGCGGAAAGCATGAAGATAGTCACCTTTGATGACGAACTGCGCGTCGGCAGTCGCCTCTTCAAACTTTCCGGCGGAATTAATCGGATGGACGATCGCCAAGCAAAGTCTCCCGCCTGGTTGCAGAACGCGCGCGGCTTCTCTAATGGCAGCAGGCATTTCATCGATATCTTGAAGTGACATGAAAGCGACAGCCAAATCCGTGCAGGCGTCATCGAGTGGGAGCGCGCAAGCATCCGCCAAGCGCACGTCCATTGAGGGATCGGACTCTCGGGCGGCAGTGACGAGAGATGGCGAACTATCGACGCCGATGATACGATGGCCGAGTTGTTTCAAGTCACGGGCGAGACGTCCTTCGCCGCATCCGATATCTAAGGTTTGCCGTCCCGGCGGAGGCAAAAGTCGAAGAAATTGGTCACGGTGAAAACGCCAATAGCTGTCGTGTCCCGGAGCGCGCGCCCATTGAATCCATTGCCGTGCCTCAGCCTCCCAACTTGCGCTTAGATTCGCCAGCTTGGTTGGAGTTTCAGTCATTTCGGGCTCCTCTAAGCGCTACCAATGCCACTAATCTGCACCGCAGTTGTGCACGTGTCGCAGGCCTATTGCAACTCCAAGATGTTTCGACGGAGCGTCTCGTTTTGGCCCTTCAGAGACCTGCCAACAGCCCGTCAGGACGTCTGCTGCTCAGGGTAGACCGGAAGCGGCGGCTTGGCCGCCAAAACGGCGCTCATGACCCAAATCGGACATCCGGCCAACGAACCTTCTTGTTCCTGAATTGGTCCTACATTCCTTAGGAGCCATGGGGTTGTCCGTATTTATCCCGGGTGTCCTAGCTGAATCCGGAGTGTCCGCTAACAAATGGATGGGTTGTTAACGTCCGCGGCCTAGAATTGTCTTCATGAAGAAAATCCTACTCGTACTTGTCGGTTTCGTGCTGCTCCTCCCAACCGTTTTAATCGCGGCCATGGGTGCGCGTGCTGGGTCCGATGGCGCCCCGATCGCGTTCGGCTTGTGGATGTTCTTCGGATTGCCCACTATGGTGGGCGCGATCTTCGCCTTCATAAAGGCAGATAAACTCTATCAAGATCGCCTCAGATGACTAACGCAGCAATCATTTGGGTTTGGGGGCTCGTCTTTTTCTTCGCCGCCATCCCCGGCGCGGTATTGGGCTGGATCATCGGAGCGTTGTTCGGTTCATGGACTGGCGCAATGTCATCACTTGTCGTTTCGGTCATTGCAGGGGTCATAGCTGCGGAGAAAATCTATCCGGGGTCACTCAACGCGATGAGTGTCGGCGTCTTCTATGCATACTATTATCCCATGTTTTTCGTTCCGCCGTTCCTAGCGGCCATGCTGCTCGGAGTGTTGATTAGCAATCTCACTTCAAGAGCCCGATAGAAGCTTAAGGCCGCCCTCAAGCGCTATAGCGCGTATAAGGTCCGCTGTTGGCCCTTCAGAGACCTGCCAACAGCCAGTCCCAACGTCTGCTGCTCAGGGCAGACCGGAAGCGGCAGCTTGGCCGCCAAAACGGCGCTCATGACCCGGAACGGACCTCAGATGTGATGTGGTCACCCCTGCTTCGCCGTTCGCGTGAGCGGAGTATCGGGCGGCAACGAGACCCAGGGATGGCGTGACTCCTCCCACACCGAGACGGTCGGCGCCGGGAAACTCGGGTCGGCGAAGTTTCCGATGGCAACAATGACGCGTCCAGGAAAACTTTCGCTCTCCCAATAGACCGTGGAGCCGCACGTCGAACAGAAGAGTCGTTTGGTCAATGTGTTACAGTGGTGGCGCCGATCCCGGATATCGTGGATCGAGAGAGTCTTCTAGTGATCTACAAGTTCCTTCGTCGAGCCTTGCTCGCGGGGCGCATTGATATGCCATATCGCGGCCCCGCTTCATTCGAAGTCGATGACATGAGTTATCGCAATAACGTCAATGGCACCTTGGCCATCCTTCGATACTGTCTCCTGTCCAACGAAGAACCCCATACCGAAATAAATGTCTCGATATGCATACGGACTTGCTTGGTGCTCAAGCTGCTTAGAACCATCGAGCAATGCTGCTGTCACAGTCGCGTCATCGTCCAAACCGGCGTAGGTGCGCCGCTTGGCCTCCAACAGAAAAGCAGCAAGGTCGTTCAACTCGATCCTCATGGCTCCGCCCCTGGGGTAGTGGCCTGTTTAACTGGGAGCGCCCAATTTCTCAATGTCCCTTACTGGCCCATCGCGACGGATTTGGCAGGTCTCGCTCAGGTCGCCTTTCGCAGGCAGAGCTGACGTGATTTGACTCGCCGGGAGCATTGCGGCTTGTGACCCTAAGCGGAAGGGAGCGTGTATGGCTTCTAAGGCATTTGATCGAAATCGCACATGAAAAATTCAGCTGTACTTGGGCACAAAGGCACCATGGCGAGGTCCCATTCTCGGATATTCTTCAGCGTCGCTGTCGGGGTCTCGCTCACGTTCTTAGCTGGCTACATTGGATCTCTGGCGTTCCCAGGGTTAGTTGTAATTTGGTTTGGAGTTTATTGACTTCGATATTTGTCGGCGGCGCAAAGGCCACCTTGGCACTGCTGATCGTCCCGAGCATGATCGGGGCACAATTCGCCTGGCCAGTGACTTGCATCCTTTTCCCTTTGATAGGTCTCGTTCGGCAGCCTGCGACCATCTCAACGGTTTTCGTTCTCAGCGGTTGTGGGGCTCTCCTGGGGGCATCGATCACCTACGCTAGATTCATCGCTCACTTGATCTTCTACGTAAATCCACAAAACCACCTTCACTTCGTCCTCGCGAGCGCAATCGCTGGCGCAGTCTTAGGTGGAGTTTTCGGATTCTGCCTTTGGAGGTTTGACGTGGCGTATCCGACAAGAGGAGCCGAAGCAGCCACTTAACGGGATGGCGGAGCGGTACCCGCAATTGCAAGTCAGACCGGAGAACTGAGGAAGGCACTTACTAACGTCGGCCTTGTGGTCCCATCAAAGAAGTGGTGAGACCTGCCATGGAGGTCCGCTAAGTGGGACCCTAGCGGACTAGATTTGCTCACGCTGAGCTTTTCGCGTTTTGACCCGAAGCGGGCCTCGGCAGCTTCACTTGCTGCAGAAACGCAGGCTTAACCTTCGGTTGCTTAACTGCGCAGCGTCAATCAGCGACAACGTACGATGAAACTGCTCAGGCTCGCCACCATCGCTATCATCTGCATCGGGGCTGTTGTGCTGGCCTACCGTATGGCGTATCCGAGCCTAACGCTGCGCTATCGCCTAACCCTTGAAGCCGAGGTTGACGGCCAGCCCAAGTCCGGCTCGGGCGTCATCGAAGTAACCTACACAAAGCAGCCACAGATTGCCGCTCAGCCCGAGCTTTCCGTGAGTTTCAGGGGTGAAGCCGTTGTCCTTGACCTCGGGAAGCGAGGGACGCTGTTTGCGCTGCTCAAGCCAGATACCGACAGCCGGTCAGGACCGGAATGGATAGTCCTCCGCGCATTCGACTTTCCCGGCGGGAGCCTACCGAGGCTAGTCGAAGAAGGGATCAAGCAGCTCCGACGCTTGTCCGGCAAACGGGAGCTGCCGCTGGGCAGCCTTCCTATGCTTGTCCGGTTTCGCGATATGAATGATCCGTTGACGGCGGAACGAGTACGCCCGGATATCGCGGAGCAGTTCGGATCCGGCGCAAGGCTGACGCGCGCCACGTTGGAAATCGTGCCAACGGGTATTTGGCCGTTCAATTCTTTCGGTATCAGCGGCGAGCAGCTAACTAGGGTAGTTCAAGGCCGACTAAGCTGGTTGCACCGTCTCAACGGTGGCTATATCGATGGCGAGTTCACTTCGAGGAACGCTCCGCTCGGTCTGCATGGCGGCGATTTTCAACGCTCCTAGCTTATCGATGGCCGTCACTTGGCATTTGATCGAATGACCGCTTGTGGCCCTCAACGGACATGCCGACGGGCCGGATGATGTCCGCCGTCGGGAGCAAAGCAGAAGTGGCTGTAAAGTCCGAGCGACGTCGCATTTTGACCCAAAGCGGAAGTGTACAAATGTAATCAAATGCGCCCTATCAGCGCACCTGGCTCTTAGCCTTTAACGTCTAGCTTCCGCGTCGAGCGTGAAGGCGGGCAATCATGGGTAGGGGTGTCAAAATTACTGCAAGATCAACCGCGAGGATGCGCACGTTCAAAGCGCTGGCAACTCTTGTTCCGGTAGCCTTGTTGTGGCTGATTGCTTTCGCTCAGGTATTGTCCGCGCTTTTTGCGCAGCGAGTTTTCTACGCCGGACGATTTACAACGTTTCATTCGGTCACTTATCGCGAAGAACCGACCCTATTTGTGTTCGTCCTTATGATGTCGTTCGTGATCGTAAGCTTCTTCGGTTGGCTAATTCTGGGTTTGCTACCCAAGCGGGACCAGGAAGTTTAGCCAACGTTCAAGTCGCCTTTTGGCCCTTAGCCGAACAACGCTCAAGCATTCGTCACGTCGGTTGTCAGCAGTAGACCGGACATCGGGCCGCGCAGGTCCTCACCGCCGCTTTTGGCCCAAAGCAGACCTCGGCTGGTCCGGCCAAGTATTGGACAATGCTACCTCTTGGTGTATAGCGCGGAGTATGAAATTCGTACCGATAACCCTGCCTAGGTTCGACTGCACGAGCTGAATTTCGCAGCGCCTCATTTTGCTAGTAAGGTCTTCTATGAAGATGCTCTTAAGTCGCTTACTCGCGCTGGTTTGCGCGACGACTGCACTTTTCTTCGGCGCGCGGGCTCTGATCCTGTTCTGGGTGTTAACGTCTGCTCCAGTAAACTTTCTTCCCGCAAAGAAGGGTTACGTCCCGTCTCGGACTATCTTCAGCGGCGAAACCGAGCAGGTTCTCATCATTCTCGCGAGCTTATCTGTTCTCGCTTTGGCAGCGCTTCTTTGGCGAGCACCAAGACCAACATCCGAGTAGAACCACCTCAGTCTGTCGGCCTCTTTCATTTGTCAATGCAATTCATGTCGCCAATTGGCCCTTCTCGGACCTTGTGCAATATCCGCTTCTCCGCCGCTGTCGGGGGATAAGCGGACATCGCGATTTAAGAGTCCACGCGCTAGGCAAATAGATCGGCGCCGCTCTGCGTTAACTTTACAAACGTTCCGCTCTCGTGCAACTCGAGCCAGCCACGCGAAATGGCGAGGTCGAGGCGTTTGTGCGCCAGCGCCTGGCGACCCGCCTCGGCCGCGTCACCAATACCTATTTCACGACGGGCACCGGCACCGCGCAGCTAGTGTCTGGTTGCCCTGGCTGCGTCCCCGGCCGGGGTAATCTCCACTGACAGGCGGCCCCGGTGCGTTGCGTATTGCCGGGGTCGCTTCATTCCACAAGCCGAATGGTGCGGCGCAGCTTCATCCGATTCAGGGCGTGGACGACTTCCTCTCGATCGAGAACAGCAATTAGCCGGTGCACCGTTCTCGTGGCATCGTTTGGGCGGAGCGCGATGTATTCCCCGAGGATGCGCCTGGCATCCTCCATCGACTGTAATACGACGTCCTGGTCCGGGGTGTTCATGGTACGCGGCCTTACTGAGCGCGGACTCAAGTTCAGGAAAACGGACATAGTTCCTATTGTTTCCGCGAACAACCTCTCAGTTTCAGGGTTCTACTTCCGGGGCGAAGGTGGTGCCCTATGCGACGCTACTACTTTGACTTAAGAGAGGGTGACGATCTCGCCCCTGACGAGGAAGGGCTGGAACTTCCCAGCATTGAGCGGGTGCAGGAAGAGGCCGCCCGCTCACTAGCCGACATGGCGCGGGACGCGGTCAGAAGGGACCACAACGGAGCGGACCACCGGATGTCAATCGAAGTCCGTGACGACGACGGTCCGGTTCTCCAGGTGAGGTTCACCTTTGAGATTGATCGGCACAGGCACTGAGACCGGGATTTAACAGTGGCTATCGCAAGCGCCCGAGCGCATAATGACCGTATGGCTGAATCGCATCATAGGTCTTGCAAGTGCGGCGCGGTTTATAACCGCTCCGAATCCATGGCCGCGAGCAGACAGATCAGCAGCTTTGAATGCTCGGTTTGCGGGGCTACGATGGAAAGTTGGAACACGGCTTGGGTCCCGACATATCGGTTGGTGATCGGGCCCGTGATACTTCCTCAGCAGTAGGCCGCCTCAGTTGGCGAACCACTTTTCCGCGGCGTCCACATTGGCGGGTCCAAAGGCTGGGACGCGCCGTGAACCGCGTGCGCTCCAATTTTAGGAACGACCACGCTTCTGACGAGTAGACTCGAGGCTTCCGGTTTGTGTCGCTGAGTAGCTCCAGCCGGAAGTAGAACCTTCTCTAAGAAAGGTCGAACGGCTCCGGTCAACGCACGGCCTCACCCCGGAGCCGTTTCATTTGATGCACTCACGGATCTCTCTTGGTCGACCCAGTTTCGCAAGAATGACCCAGATGATTGCCGCCACTAGGGTCTCAGCAGCCGGAAGCGAGTCGAGCGCCGGCTGTCGCGTTAGGAACGCGAACGGCGGGAAGTGAGTTGAGCCGCGTCGCATGTCGATGCGACACCTCAGCTCCAAGAGGGCCTCAGCACGTCCCCGCTGAGGCCCTTTTCGCTGCGCAGTGTGGCTTGTCACTCCAGGCGCTCGATTAGCTTAGATCGGGCTTGAAGCCGGCCGGCATTGCGGGGATCTCGTCTGGATCGTCCGGGTCGGTTATGTTGCAGTCCGGGCAAGGTGCGCCGGCGCCGCCGCAACCGCAGGCCCGTTCACCCAAGAACGGCAGAGTAAAATGGTCTTCGCAAACCCAGCGAGTATTGTCGCACCTGGGGCAGTATCGCATTGACGTGCGCCCTTAAAGGGAACCAATGTCGATACGGTCATTGCGTTCCACGCAATGAAATCGCGAATTCTGATCCCAGATCGGACAAAAAAGAAGGACGCGACCGGCATCACCACGGTCGCGCCCTATGCAGCCGGCCAATGGGGCAGGGGGACTAACCGGCTGCGGGGATGACTCTTAGCGCCCCAAATTTGTTCCCGTGGTTTCGCCGTGCCTGCCACTTTTTCCCGTCGTGGTGCATATAGTATGATCTTGCTTCTTGGGGGCCGGACCATGCCGATCTATCGCTTATTGCAGAACATGCCGATGGGACCGGAGGAAATCAGTCGCTTGACGACGGCCTATGAGACAGCATTGCGGACCATGGGCCTTGTTGACCGGAGCGACCCGATAGCCGAGATGGTGGCCAAGAAGATAATTGAGATCGGGCAAACTGGGGTTCGCGATCCTGCCGAAATTTCGGCTCTGGCGATCAAGGAACTTGGGGTGCAGTAAGGCAAGCGGCCAACCGGTTCGCCGCTACGAGGTAGCGAATTTCATGCGGCGACCTTGTCTTCCTTGTCAGCGCCACGGGCGACTATGCTGATCGCCTCGTCGGACAACGGCCGCTGCAGTGCCTTGGCCTCATCCCACGGGGCGCGCATCCAGACGTCGCGCTCCTCGTCTGTCAACAGGATCACCGGCATGGCCGTCGGATGGATCGGCTCGACGACGGCGTTCGCCGATGTGGTGAGAAAGCCATAGATCTGATGCGGACCAGGAATCGGTTTCGATTTGGTGCCGCGATCACCCTTGAACTCAGTCCATATGCCGGCGAAGCAGGTCAGGGGGCGATCGTCGTTGATCGCGAACCAGACGACGTCTTTTTTCTTGGTCTCCGGGTTCGGTTCGGGCGCGTATTCTGCAAAGCTATTGAACGGCACCAGGCAACGGTTTTCCGGCTTCAGCCAGCCGCGCCAGTGCGGCGAGGAGGTATTGCGGATGTTGGTAACTGGAGGTCCGCCCGTTCGTGGCGGTGGCGGCATGCCCCAGCGCATCAGGACGAGCTCGCGCTCGGCGCCGGCGTTGCGGATGACGGGGGCGGGATAATCCGGAAACACGCCCGGCATCGGCGGGAGGTTGCCAACATAGCGGTTCATCACGCGGAAGAGGGCGCGGATGGCTTCCTGGTTGGTTGTGATCGAGTAGAGGTTACACATTGGCAGATTCGGTTATGTGGGCGGCTCTGACGTGCGCTGCCATACCGCGGATGTCAATCTCCGAGCCGCAGAAGCATCGCGAGCGACCGTTCTGCGTTTGGGTCGGCAGCTTGCGGCCGTCCTTCCACATTCTCTCTTTCCATGCAGTCCAGGCGCGCGCGTAGCGGTACTCAGCAAAGTCGTCGTCCGTGAAGGTGGTCTGCAAACTCTGCCACGCATCTGCAAACTTCTTTCGCGCATCGTGTAAGTCGATAGCAGTGCCCCCAGCGTCAACACCGCGACGCGCCGGCGGAACGAAACCGCAGTACCACTCCCATTGGTCCACGGTGGTGGGAACACCGGCGCGGGGGCCGATATCGCCGACACAGACATCGCCGAAATAGATCTTCCAGCGGTCGGGTCGATGAGGATCACGGCGGCGGGTCAGTTCGATCATGGCATCGCGTCCGGATCATGCAGCCGCCGCTTCGTGAGTTGCCGAAGCTCCGCCGGCGGACGCTTGCCAGTCTTGCGGCATTTCTCGCAGTGCAGCCGGCTGGCGAGGTCGTGCACGCAGGTGGTTGGCACGTGTGGAAGCGATGCCAGGTCGACAGTGCGCGGCGTGCGGCAACGCGAACAGGCGATCTCGAGCCACGGATAGCCACCATTGATCGCCTGATCGACCGTAGGCGAGGGTTCTACCGGCTCGCCATCGGCCACATGCGCTCATTCCAGCTCTGGCACAGCAGATCGTCCGCCTCGCGGATCATCGCTTCGCCGGCCGCGCGTGTTTCGGACGCGCGCCGCGCGAGGATCGACGTCATTGCGCGTGCGCGCGTGAGCTCCTTGGCGAGCGCCTTACGGTGGCTGCCGGAGACAGGTGTTGGATGGTATTTCGGGGCCATTCAATATGAAAACCCAAGCCGAGCCTGGCAGCAAATACCACTACTTCTTGCGCTTCGGGACGGGCCCAACTTCAATCTGTAGAAGCGCTTAGCAAAGCCGCACGGGAAGCCTCGACCTGGTCATTGAAGGGTCTTCAATCTCCTCGAAGTTGTATGGTAGGACGTAAAGTAGTGCGCGGGCCGATAGGATACCCTTCCGCGAACTTGAAATTCGGGTATTGGAGTCATCATTTAAGGTGATTCCCCGTGAGCAAACCCGTCAGTGTTCGAAGCCATGAACGGATCGAGATTGCAAGGCTAGAAGAAAAGTACAGAACGTTCCGGACGCTCATTAAGGTCTCGGGAGCGGTTTTTGGGGTCTACATCGCCCGTGAAGCCATAGAGACATTGGCTGGACAGACGACTAAGCTAGCCTTCGAACTTGCGGTTCTTGCAAATGTTCAATTCGCTTTCACGCTGACCTTGGCAGGAGTAGCCACCGCATGGGCCGTAGTCGAGCGAATTACACGGCAGCGCAAGGTGGAACAAATGCAGGGTCGCATTAGGGATTTGGAAACCCGACTCGATCCCAATCGTTCTAGTTCTGGGCTAACCCCGAAGGGCAAGACCAACCCGAAGGACAAACCGAAATGACCGCAATCGCCTCAAGTGCGCTGGTCAGTCTAGTTGTTCTGGCCGCTCTTCTCTTTGTTATTTACGGCCCATGGCAATGGGTGTGTACCGATTTTGCGCGTCAAAGGCTGTTCGAAGCGAGAGATCATATTTTCGATATGGCTGCCGATGGCCGCTTGAATTTCAAATCCCAAGATTACCGCGTTATTCGGCGTTCACTCGAGATGAACATCCGTTTTGCGCATGATTTGACGCTTCCGAATTTCCTTTTTCTTGCGATTGCTCGAAAGCGAAGGCCCGGGGAAATGAGTGACCTGCACCGCGCAATCGAGAATCTACCGCTGGAAGTGCGCAGCGAAGTTAAAAAGATAGTCCATGACGGAATGAAGATACTTATTTTGATGATGATCTTCAAATCGCCAGTTGCAATAATTACGATTGGGCCAGCGATTGTTGCATCGCTGCTCATTGACGGTTGCCGCAAACAGGCGGCGAGAGCGGTCAAAGTCTCCTCGGCTTTAATCCAGGTAGAAGCGGAAAATGCGCCGTCAGCATTCGTTACCGGCGGTGCTCACTGACGTTAGGCCAGCGTCGGAGCGGAAACCTACTTAACCCTCAACTGGTCTATCAAGGAAGCCGCATCCTGCGCGCATTTCCGCGATTGGCGAACCCTCCGAGCTCTGTACCGCGTGATGGTGGAGCACTAATCGAACGCTCGCGCGTGCGGTCGCGGAAAATTGGACCAATCCCAGAACAAGACAAAATCGAACTGAACGAGCATGGGGATTCGTTAGGGGTTTGATATGGGGTCGATGATTCAGCTCACGGTCGGCAATCTACAAGTTGATTGGGGAAAAAATCGCGGGTTCACGGACCATAGCGCTTTCTTCCAAACATCAGATGTGACCCTTGTGCCGTACTACTACGTGGTCGAGGGCAGCGACTACGTCGACGAAGCCGGCGAAATGCAATGGAAGATCAGAGTTGAGTACAGGGAAGGCCTCTCAAAGCCGCTCTTGGAAGTCAAGGATCGCATCGAATTGCTGGGGCATACGATCGACCAATGCCACTTGGAATTTATCTATCTGGCGAACCAGAATGGCTTTGATGCTGAAGTGTTTGAGTTCGAAGCATTGAAGAAAGCTCTTTCCAGTGTCGACGTCAGTTCACTAGCGATAACTGTCTCACAAGGAGACGAAGATTTCGGAGAATTTTTCAGGGAGCAGGTATTTCCGAAACTCGGTATGAAATTGCCTGAGGGTGAGACGCGACGCGTTCTGTGGAGTGCTGCTGAAGGCATGGAAAATCTAAGTAGTCACTCGGTTCTCCGGTTACTGGCTGAAAATCCCGCCGCCGCAACGTTGCCGGTCATATGGGCTTATAAAGATGTTGAGGAAGGGGGGTGGGCTGCACGCGACGAATTTGTTCACCACCTGCAGGCCTCAGAAAGATTCTTGATTGTCACCGAGGGCAGTTCAGATGCGGCAATCTTGAAGCACGCTCTCAGAATTCTGCGGCCGCACATTGCTGATTTTTTTGATTTCGTAGACATGGAGGAGGGCTACCCGTTCTCCGGCACCGGTAACCTCTACAAGTTCGTCCAGGGGCTGATTAGCATATCAATCCAAAACAATATCGTTGTGCTCTTTGACAACGATGCCGAGGGACTTTTCAGTTTCAATCGATGCAGTCAGCTGAACGTGCCGGCCAACATGAGGATCCTCAAATTGCCCGATCTCGATGAATTCCGCTCCTTCCAGACCATAGGGCCGAGTGGTCAACACAGGCTTGATATCAACGGTAAAGCAGCTGCACTCGAATGCTACCTACAACTGGATGAAAATGCCTGCGTTAGATGGAGCAGCTTCAACAGCAGTCTAAGCGCGTATCAAGGCGCCCTAATTAACAAAGATCGATACAAAAATAACTTTCTCGACCAAAGGTCGCGCACCATCGGTTACGACTACAGAAAGATCGAGGCTGTGCTCAACATGATCTTCCAAGCCTGCGTGAAGATGAAAGAGCTCCAAGTACGGCTAGCTTAGACATGACGTCTAGCCACTTCTTGTTGTGCCGCCCTGCGCAACACTTCGGGAATTTCTTCGGGAATTACTGTCCCGAACTGTCCCCGAATGTCCTCAATTTTCCCCGATTGTTCTAAGTAAACCGTGTACTAAGAAAATTTCGTCAACGACGTAAGTATTGGTTTCATTTGAGTATTCCCGCCGGAACCTTGGCGACCCAAGCAGGAACCCGATCTGCGACCCACGGAGTAGAAATCCGCTACTCGATGAGCATTCAGAATGCGCTATGCGCTGGACGCGCTAACTGCCCGCCAGTGCGGGAGACAGAAGCGTGGACCCCATCACCTCAGGGCCCGTGGAGGGCCAGCCAATTGAAGGGCGTAGTGCCTCCGGGGCCCTGAAACACGACGACGCGCACAAGTCCGGGTGTCTCACTACAACTCGCCATGGATCAGGGCGCTTGCTGAAGTGCGCCAGCGGGCCGCGCGTGAAGGCTACTGCTATCAGCACGTCCAGGCGATCACCGTCGCGATCGATCAGTACGCCGACAAGGCGTTGGGCAACCGCGATTACTTCCTCAACAAGCCTTACAGCATCGGCGGGCCTAGGAAAGCCGGTGACGCGTCGTAACCTGCTCCGAACGACTAGTCCAATCCTGTCAAGAATCGCACGCTGGCGGGCCATATGTCAGCGATATTCACCGCCTTTGTTGCCGCCGTCATTGCCTCCATTGCCCCAGCCATTGTTGCCGGGCTTGTCACCGCCATTGCGCCCACCGGAGTGCGCGATTGCATCTGACGTCAAAGAAGTGGACAGCAAAAGCGTGATCGCTGGAGGTGTTACGGCCGCAAATCTGCCGGCTGAAATCAGAAATTTCCGGCGGTCTTCGATTTCTCGCTGTTCTCGATCGTCCATCACTCTGCCTCCGATATGATGAGAAGTTCCTACTTCCTGTTTTTCCCGACTTGGGCATCCCCCTGATGATGCGCGCGGATCCTGGCGCACGATTTCACCCCGCGCGGCCGTTTGCTTCGCGGCCAGCTCCCACTCGGGCCTGTTCAAACAAGGGCCTGACATCGGCACCGCGATGACCGCAGACCGTGCAGACGAATAGGGCCGCCAGATCGGACAGCCACAGGCTCGCGGGCGAGCAGTCAGTGTCGATCACAATCGAATGCGCGCACTTGTAGTCGCCACAATGGATGATCATCCGGGCGACTGGCGCCTGGCTGCGGCACAATCGGCCCGGCGGGGTCCGCTGATACATCCCGCCTAGCGGACCCACAGGGCTACGACGGCCCAGGCGAAGCCCATCACTAATAGGCAAGCAGCGGTTACGGCGACCAGATCAATCGACCAAGGGTGGCCGCCTCCGCCGATTAAATCGAAGTGTCGAGAGCGGGTTTCGTCTCGATATGTCTGAAGGCGCATGGCAGCAGCGCTCCTTGCGCGCGTTGGGGATGATTCAATCGGCCGCTGCCAAAACAGTTCCGCGCAATTTAACCCGCACGCCGGGGGGCCGCTGTAACATGGCTGTGGATGCGGCCTTGCACCGGCTCGAGGGCGCTGGCGATCTTCAGGATCCGGCGCGCTGCCTTCTCTTGATCGGCAAAAGGGCGAGGGGAGGCGTAATTTCATCAGGTGCCCCCATTCTTGCTGGCCGGTAGCTTGGTCGGACCTCGACGCCTGGAGTGGCGCCGCACGTCGCCGAGGCGCATCAACCCCACCTGCCGCCGAAGCTGATGCGGATCTATGACAAGAAAGAAGAGCGGGAGGCGCTGGACCTTTAGGCCGCGCACCTCATGCGGCTGGTCGCCGGCTAGAGCCGCTGAGGTCCGGCGCCGATCGCTAGACCGCCGGCTTCGGCAATAGCTTTGCGAGCTGGGCAGCAAACTGAAAACAGGCAAACGCTATCTCATCAAAATCGGCAGCGGTTATTGTCAACCGTTCGCCAATTTTGAACTCTCGCGAGCGAACCACGACCCGAACTTCTATTTCTGTTCCTGCGTCGACTGCAATCCCCTGGTAGATTTCGACCCCTTGCCCATCGCGTTGGAAAAAACCCTTCAGTGCGGGAAACTGCAGATTCATAATCCCATTTGGCCCGGCGTCGGACTTACCCACGATCCCATCCCGATGCTCTAGACAATTCCGCGCGGCCTGCATCGATCTATATGCATCGGAGAATTCGAGCGGCCGATCCAGCCGCGAATTGACGTGAGCCAAAAGAGGAGGAAATCTGAGATCTGCAGCTTTCTTTCGAAAGGGAGCAAGTATCTCCTCCAACGTCCCTGATGACGGCGCGGTCATGGTACCTGCAGCAAGCAACTCGATGAAGAAATAGGCCTCCTCAAGCGAGGCGCGGACCCCACGCACCAACTCTTGGAATGCCCTCGCTAGTATCCAGTTCTCGTGCAGCGCGCGACGGTCGGCCGTCGACAGGTCGTTCCCTGTAAGATCGAACCTAAAAAAACTTCCCTCGGGCGCTGGAGGCTTTTTTGAGAGATCGGCGCGAGCCAATGCATCGAAATAGAAGTCGACGACTTCGCGGCAGGCCACGACTGCCCTGTGGGTTGGTGCAGCCACGCCATTCGGGTTCAACTGCAGCACGAGTCTCGGGACTCCGGGATTCATCGCGTCGATCGTCCTAAGTTGGGTCCAGAATTTTCCACCAGATCAGGCTTGCAATCGCGTAGACAATCATCAGCAAGAACCACGGGCGCCGCGGTCGGCCATCCGATGCAGGCACTGCCCCGATGCCCGTCGTCGTCGCGCTAGCTTTTATTTTATGGGAGAAGCTCAAGCCCGTGCCAGGCAACGAGGCGGAAATGGTCTTTCCGGCCGTCCCGGTCGTGTAGCCGAAACCCTTCACGCCGATCCGGACGCTCGCGCTCTTCTTGCCAATGTTCAGCCTGACGCCGGGGATGATTGAGAATGTCTTTCGAAAGCGCAGCCCCATGATGTCGCACTGCCCCCTTGCGAAACTCAGGGCAAGTGTTCCGCAACCGGAGGGCGAGAGCAAGGGGGAAGTCGCCGATGAAGCTGTGGTGGGTGCCGTCATTGCAGACCCGCCTTGCTCTCTTGAAGGCAGCGATCTTTGCCTTGCTGCATGCTGGCGTTAATCGATGAAGCGATCGTGGTTGGCAAAGAGCAGTTTGGGCCCGGATCCGGCGCGGCGTGGATTGAGTCGCATGTCGTTGGGCCGAACGTGCAACTAGCGCGCGCCTTGCGAACCTTCTCTGCGACACCCTTGCAGTTGGATGCCCACGTCGCGTGATAGGTATTTTCTACACGGGATATGCAGGCTTCATAGTTAACTTGAGCTGCGCCTCGTTCTAATGCGCGCCGTTGCTCTGCTGCGTCCTGCTCCTCTCGGGCACGTTCCTCTGCTGCTTTGCGCGCAATGTCAGCGCGTGCTTTTTCAAGGCGGCGCTCGTTGTCCATCTGGACGTCTCTCGCTGGAAGATAGACTGAATAGTAATAGCCGACGCTCCCCGCGGCTCCGAGGAGCGACACCGCAAGGCTGATCTTCAAGAAGGCATCGACCGGGCCTGCCATTTTCATCTCACCAATCTTGTCGTGGTTATTAGCGAACCGGTGGCTAACGCGGCGGAGCCGGCGATCTAGTCATAGACGTACAGGATCTGCCGAACGTTGTTTGGCCATCTCGTGCGACCGCTCCATTAGAGAGCGGATCGCGGCACCCTTCGCCACAGCGTCATCGGCGCCAGAAGCCACGCGCTCGGCCGTGCATTTTGTCGTCGGCGGATTTCCACACTGTCGCGCGAGCGCTTCCCAGCCAACGCATTTTTCGGAGCTGTTGCGATAGCCAGGGCCACCATTATCACCGCAAGCCGCGAGTGCTGGCTGGTAACATATCACCGACAGCATAAGGATAAGCGGCGCTCGCACTGGCACCTCGTGGTGGGTGATTTTCCTATGCGCCCGGTGGGCGTTGCCCCTGGAATTGGATGTTGCACTTCTTGGCAATGGAAGCCTGCTCTACAGCAACCATTTGGCCCTTCATGTTGGCGAGCTCGGCGGCTGTTTGCTTGTCGCCACCGACAAAGAAGGCGGCCGGCCAGAAAATCACAACCGCGGCCGTAGTCGCGAGCGTATCCTTGGTGCGCTGGCTGTCCTGGGCGCCGGAGAGAGCGGCCGCGCGCGCGGATATCGACTGAGCCTCCAGCCCTAACTGCTGGCACGTATAGGATGAGTACTGAACGGGCGACACATAAGTCGGCGTGATGTCTGCCGCTGACGAGGCACAGCCACCCAACGCGGCGCCCAGCGCCACGATTCCCAAAATGCGCATTCTATGAACTCCCCAGACCCAGCGGTATTCAACTGCAACTGGCGGTCGAGCGCAAGGGCAGCGCCACGACAATGAGCGGTGATTGTCTCTCCTTAGTCATTGACGTGTCGCGACTCAGGCGTGCCCATCCTCGCGTTGATCACCAAATGTCGCTATATGCTGGGCATGAATTGGGAGTGACTGTTCATGGCGAAGACTTGTCCGTACTGCACTAAGAGCGACGTCAAGTTCTCTGGCGAGCACATCATCTCAGCAGCGGTGCTCAGAGAGGTGTTCGGAAATCCCGTCAAGAACAACGTTTCGGCTGATCATCTGCGCGGAAAGGTGCTGAAGAATTACGAGCCGACATCGAACCATGTATGCAGGACGTGTAATAGCAAGCTCGCCCCTTGTGACAGCGCAGGGGTCGATCTCATAAAGCAGATATTTTCACATGCTAGCGTCGCCAATATCGGCATCGATCTCCGAGCGCTTAGGCTGAACTGGCTGATCAAGACGCATCTCAATCACATGGTTGCGACCAGGCCAAAGACCAAAGCCGAGTACACCAGCTATAGCCGCATCTTTGACGGTTTGATCAACCTACAGCCAGTATCAACCGATCTGTACGCGCTCTGCCTGGAGGCCTTCGACACGGATGAGAGCTATTACGATGGTACTCGCAAAGAGGGAATTGGATACTTCAACTACAGGAGTGTCGATTTCGCACACACACAAACAATCGTATCGTCGTTTCGAATTAAGTCCCTATCCACTTACATTATTCTGCCGATGAATTCGGATTATGGTTTGTTCGGCGAACGGGTGGCTGCCACGATCGGCGAAATGAGGCAGGATTTCAAAATAACTCCAGCGAGAGTTCCTGCGGGCGACCTTCACAGCAATGCATCAATCCTCGTGTCCAGCGTGGTGCCAAGAAGTAAGATCGATGCGATACAAAGCGCAGAGGCGGCGCGAGGCGCTCAAGCTCCCCCCAATGCGACGGCAGGACAATGATGTCCTGCGGCACCTCATGAATATCCCCTCTATTGAGGATCGAGATCGTGATGTCGGCGCGCTTGCGTTGCGGTTCGGGCGCACATCTGTGTCGACGGTAGCTCCTTTTCGCTCAGCTCACATCGTGGCCGAGCTTCGTGAAATAGACCGGACGACGCCTGAGGCAAGGAAAACCAGTGTCGAGACAATCGCGATGTAGCGAGCCGTTGGTGAAAGCCGGCAGTTTCATTTCTTGGGTGGCTTATCCAACCTGTATCCAACCGCAATGTAGGCGAGAGCAAGAGGCTCTAAACCTACCTTTTGATGTCAAACGAGCATTGTGTCCAAAGTGACTCCGCATTGGCGCGATGAATTTGCCGGATTTCTTCGAAATCGAAGCTCGCCCCTCTTACCCAACACATCAGTGCGGTGGCTATCCGAATCGAAGCATCCAACATGTCCCGCTCATAACCATATTTCATCGGATCGACATGCCCTACCTTTTGCTCCCGTCGGCTCTCCACGAGCGAGTGGGCCAAATGCTTGTCACGTAGATTCATTACCGACGCATGTTTTGACGAGATCAGCATTGATCGCGTTTCCGCGATGGCCTTGTCAAGTTCTTGCCGCAAGTTAGTAGCTTGGCGATCGCCAAATTCGCTTTCGTGTCGACGAATGGAGTCGATGACCAACGTGCGAACTTCCGGCTCGGACGGAAGATCGCTGATGTGACCTAATGGCCGATCTTTCCAATGAGATGCCATCTCTCCCGCCAGCATGTCTACGACGCCGGGATGATCGATTAGCGCAATGACCGTTGGAATATTTTCTTTCTGCAGATCCACGCTGTCCCAAAGCGCGCAGAGTCGCACGATTTCCATCTGGTGCAGCCCGCGCTGGAAAGTGGAAAAAGCGTTCGCCGCGTGTGAGGTTGGAATCTGGGACGCAAGAATGGGTGAATAGGTTACGATACGATTGTTCTCGTGCAGCTCGATAACGTAGAGAAGATGATCGGTGACACGATCAGTGAGCTTCTTCGCGAGCTCAACACGCGCAGCCACGGACATTGCTGCAATTTGCTCGCTGGGTGTTTTGCGTTTTGCCATTGAGTCGACCTTTAACCGTCAGCCTTAGCCCTGCCAAGGGCAAAGGGAGATTCCCCCAGTCTGGGATCGATCGTTTTGGCAATCAGTCGCTTGTTGGCGGCCTCGCCCCACGGTAGGGAGGGTAGAGAAAGCCGCCAGCGTCACGCCGGCGGCTTCATGTTCTCAATCCAGATATTCGGCGATCTGCTCTAGCGAAGCGTTGAAACGCTCGCCGAGCACGACGAAATTCCGTTCAGTGTCGACGAGCATATACTCGCCTATGTTGTCCAGGTGGATCGTTCGATCCAGCGACTTCTTCATGGTGTAGGCCGCTCTTTGAGCTCGAGCCCGTAGAGCACTTTCATTCATTGATGGCATGTGAGCCCCCAGTTGATTGAACGGGAGACCGGATGAAGCGCCAATCACGTAGCTTCATCCTGGCCCGCGGGCCACGCGTTGCCGCGCCACTAAGGCGTTGACGGCAGAGAACAGAAAAAGCGTCGGCAAGACCAATGCGATGCTTCTCATTGCACACCCCTCCTTGAGCCCCTAACGCGTCACGTTCTGATTCTTTTACGATGCCTGGAAAGCGGAGCGAGCGAAAGAAGCCGCTCGTTCGTAATAGACGCCGCTTGGCGACGCCGGGCCGCTCACACGGTTTTGCCGCTTTATCCCGGCATGGTGATTTCGGCACTCGAAAAAGCGCATCTTGGGACGGCTATGGCGCCATTAGCCCCCAGCCGCGCGCCAGAGCCGTTTCACCAGGCGCCCCACGACCCAACACGGCCATTCACTGGAAGCGCAACCCGGCAGCGGCCCGGCGCCGCCTGGTGATGGCAACTCCGCTCGCAAAAAAGGGCCGCCGGCGTTCGGCGGCCCAAGTCTTGGGAGGAACGCGCCGAGAAGCAAAGCGCCTCTTGAGCCCGTCACGAGTAAGAATGGCAGGAGATTGTTTCCGGCCGTCTTCACTCAAAAGGAAAATGGCTGCGGGATCGCTTCTTCGGAACCGAGGCAGTGAAGTCAGTTCACGGGATTGAGAGGCCCCGCGTTCGGCGATGCCGCCAATAACCCGCGGGCGCGGAGTTTAGCACCAGCGCTTTCGGCTTCGTCCCTGGGGTGACAACCGGAGAGGAGGGAGGCATTCGCTGGACCACATAGGACATACGGTAGATCGAGCGATTCAGCTACCGCTTGCTACCATGTTTGCTACCCAACCGGTTGGGACGAGTTGTGATAAGCCTACATTGGACAGCGCTTAGCCGTCGGATTGTTCAGATAGATCAAGGCCAAGTGGGATTGGCTGGTACTGGCCAGGATGAGGCTGCTAGAACTGCAAAACCGTTTAAATTGAGGATCCTATTCAGAGCTACCGGAAGCAAGGCCCCTCAAGCGCGGTGGCCGTGGCTAACGACCGTAGTTTTGTTGACCGTGATGGGCGATTTTTCCGATATCGCAGGGCTTTCCTCACCATTTATGGAGGAGGGCGGCTCCGCCTCGGGATCTTTAGATATGCGACCGGGCGACTCCAGCGACTACGTTCCGGGGAGCTTTTCCATGGAGGCCTGAATCTCTCTCACCGACCTATCGGACAGCCCGATTGCCTTACATTGCTCAATCAATGCGTCCTCGAGTTCTTTATCAGTCATCCGCGCGAATGCTCCGGACGCGCCAATCTCGTGCTTTTGGACCAGCAATCCGGCGATGTGAGCTGCCGCCTTTAGCCCGTTTATAGCTGCGTCCAAATTGGATTTGAACACTCCGAGGTGATTGCCCTTGCGGTCGTAGACAGGAAGCCCGCGGATCGAAAGATCGATCACATGCTTTAGCCGCACAATAATCCATTCTTCGGTTAGCCCGGCGCGTTGTATCCCTAGCCCCCTAGCCCTGGCTTCACCTGCGGCACGCTCTTCAATGATTTCCTCGACACGAGCCTCAATTATAGGACTTCTGCAAAGCCTGTTTGCGTTGGCCGGTTTATAGATGTAGCCGCCGGCTCGATAGGCATCGGCCTGACTCTTACCTGCAGCTAGAGCTTGAGCGACGATCTCATACTTAGGTTTGGACAGTGCTGGCATACGGTGCGCTCAAACGTTACTACACATCAATCCTTATCACGAAGATATCCAGAGCGCGAACTCGAGGGGGAGAGGGAGGTGCACTTATGGCCTCGCCAGTCCAACGCGTTCAGTTTCATAATGTCGGTGGTTTAAGCGCCGTGTCGGCTCTCTCAGGCCAAATTGCAGCTTTAACCCAAGGCTTCGCCCTTTCTCCCCACGGTCTGAGCTATCGCCCTTACCGCAGCTGCTGACCAAGCAGAGTCTGCCTGTAGACAGACCGGATACTCGTTTCCCTTTGCCATCGCAGGCCCGCCACGTTGTCCCCGTGCCGGCTCCGAGAGCTTTTTTCGGCGCTCTCACATCGGGACCGAACGGGAGGTCATCCCGCTGCCGATATCCGATGCCCTCGACCGTTCCGCGGGTTGCGCGGTACCGTATGGGTCAGGTCCCTATGGGCCACGGGATACCTGTTTGATTCCGTTCCGGACTGGCCGGTCTAGCGCTGGCACGCTGCCGCTTTGAGGTGCGGCGCCTTGCGGTCATTCATCGTCGGCAATCGAGAAACCTCAATTCACCGGCAACGGGATCATGGCCGATCTCGACCCGTCGCTATTCTCGCGTCGACGCTGGGTGAGGCGTTGATGGTGGTGGGACATCCGAGCACCATCCATCAGAGCGCGCTCACCATAGACGACGCGGTCGTAGGTCAGCGCGAACCTGCCGGAGGCGCACCTGCTCTGGTGCTGGCGTGTCGTATTGTTTCCTCGAGCTGCCAATGTGCTGCGATGGCCTCGGGGTTATGCGGGGCTCCTACAGCCTCACATCTTTGCTCAGGCAGGCCAGATACACCGGTGCCACTCGGACGCGCCGTAGAGCTCGCCATAGGCCTTGGACTGGCCTTGCGGCGGACGAAGCGCATACCCATGACGTCTAGAGCAGCCGCAACGCCGATTGAGGATCTAAGAGTCACCACCGATGAGTTGCTGGCGTGGACCATGGCGATCATGTTGGACGATCCAAATCCGCGACTTAGTAAAACGCGAGAAGCGTCCAATGAGGGTCGCCGAGACACACAAAGAACTTCATCGTCCCCAGAACGGCGAGCCTCGAACTGACCGTGTCGGCGACGAGCCCAAGGATCAAGAGCCGGAGTGACCACGATCCATAGTTCGCTCAATTCGTGTCGCCCGTGTTGAAAACAAGGAACCCATGCATGGTTGGCGGCGGAGACAATGCTCATGGCTTCGTCTCCACGCGCGGGAGGTTCCGGAGCCACTCTTCAGCGATAAGTAATGATGGTCCGCTTGCCGATCTTCCGCGCGCGAAGTCGACCTAGTTTGATCTGCTCGTACACTGTCGTTCGACCAATGCCGAAGTACTGGCAAAACTGACCAATGCTCCAAGCTCGGTGTTGATCGCGGAGCCCTTGCTCTGGTTCCGACACCTTATGTTTTTGGCTTACAGGTTCTGGAATCTTGTCGAGAATAGCCACTTTGCGCCTCCAGGTGAGGCGGTTTCAATATCTCGGCTCGATTGCTCGCCGTGCGAGATCTGGCAAAGCAAACCTAGCCGGTCAATGACGACCGCCGTGGGTTGCTCCACCTTTTCTCGGCGCGAGAAATAGGATGGTGGGTCAGATGCGACGACCGCGGCGCGCGATCCAAGTTCACGAATGCTTACGCGAACCATCTGACACCACGACTTATAGATCATGGCGAACGAAAAGGAAAGAGGACGTACGCGGGCGTCCACCCAATGCTTGCTCAACTCGTTACGCCGCGTCCCGTGCTGTCACATTCGCTTGATTGCTGAATAGATGGTTTGCCCAGTCGCTCATCAGCGCGCGACGCTTTTCGAGTTTTTCGCCGCGTTGATAGGCGGCTGTGGTCTCGTCCTTATACTTATGCGCAAGGGCAGCTTCACGCACGCCGTCGGGGTATTCAGTGCATTCCTCTACCCAGGTAGCAAATTTCGCGCGGAAGCCATGCACCGTGACATGGCGGCGGTTCATACGCTTGAGAACCGCAAGCATCGCCATATCGGAGAAGGGTCCGCCATCGCTGGCCGGGAAGATGAAATCGCTCTGGCTGCCGTTTCGCATATCGTTCAGTACTGCCACTGCAGGTCCGGAAAGTGGCACGCTGTGGTCTTCGCCCATCTTCATTCGCGTGCCTGGAACGCGCCAGATAGCTCGGGGGGCGTCGATCTCTGACCACCGGGCCCCGAGCACCTCGTTGGTGCGAGCTATCGTAAGGATCAGGAACTGCAAGGCCGCGGCCGCAGTCCCAGCTGCCTGCATCAATTCCGCCATAAACTGCGCCGCCTCGGCGTACGGAAGAGCAGGATGATGCCTTTGCGTACGCTTAGGACGCTTAGGCAGCTTTTCCCGAAGTTGCCTTGTTAATTCAGCAGGATTTCGGAATTCACTGTCATCAATATCGACGTTCTTCGCGATAACGGTCTCTATCCGTCCGCGAACTCGGTTCGCCGTTTCCGCCTTTTCGACCCAGATCGGCTGAAGCAGTTGAAAAATGTGGCTCGGCCTGATGTCGCCAATCAAGAGATGGCCGATCGTCGGGTAGGCGTACCGCTGCAGCGACGAGGGCCATTGGGCGCGGTGCTTCTTGCTCCACTTTCCCCAGTTCTCCTCAATATACTTCTCGGCGCACTGTTTGAACGTCGGAAGGTCGGCCACCGCAGCCGCTGCCTTCGCCTCTTCACGTGCCGATCGCTTCGCCTGAACGATGTCGACACCAGCGCGCACCTTTTGTCGAGCTGCATCGCGCTTGATCCGGGCCTCTTTCAGCGAAACGTCGTTTAACGAGCCAAGCCCGTGCCAACGCTCTTTCCCCCGGACCCAGTATCGGTACGACCAGTTTCGGGATTTCGCGCCAGCGACGACCAAGTAGAGACCATCGCCGTCAGGGTATTTACCTGGCGTGACCTGACGAGCGACTTCCAGCGGATTCAGCCTTCCAGCCATTGCTCTCTCCGACGAAATCGTCCGCCAAACTCACGGAAAAAACCACGAACAGCACGGTCAATTCTGGCGAACGTCGGTGAACTAGTAAAGGCACCAAGCCAGGCAACATGCTGTTTTTATTGAGTCTTCCGAACAGTGGCGAACGTGGGAGAACAGTGTAGTGGCGGAAGGGGTGGGATTCGAACCCACGGTACCCTTGCAGGCACGCCGGTTTTCAAGACCGGTGCCTTAAACCACTCGGCCACCCTTCCAAGACCTTGAGATCGTTATCGTTCTTATATCGCGGCAGAGAACGAACCTAGCACGATGCTACCGCTTTGCTACCCTTTTCTCGGGCGACCCTGAGGCCAGCGCACAATCACCACATCTGCCACGCGCATGTCCAGCAACTCTTTCGGAGCTTGCGCTGTTGTAGGCTCGTGGAGCACTCTGGCTCCTTGAGGGTCCCATGACGCGCGGCTTGCCAATCCTGCTGCTTGGCGCGACCTGCCTTGCAGGCTGTGCGAGCAGTGGCAGCAATCCGGTTGCCGACATGCCGAGCTGGCTGGGCGGGCTGCCGGCCGATGCGCCCCCGAGGCCCGGGACGCCAGCCTACGACGCGTGGCAAGCCGAGCGAGCGAAGGAAGCCGCTCGCCCGAAGGTCAAGGATGCCGCTCGTTGACAATCGGGATGGCGGCCCCGTTTCCCTGTTTTGAGCGCGCGCCCAATTCTGCCAAGAATCAGCCCCAGCCTGATTAGACCATTCCGGGGGGTGACCCCTGGTGGTAGGCCCGGCGCGTGTCGTCCGGAACCGTCGTGCGTCGGGCCGCCCTGACGAGAGTGCAAGCAGTGAAGCGCCAGATCTTGTTCCTCTGTACCGGCAACTACTACCGAAGCCGTTACGCGGAAGTCCTGTTCAATTCCCGCGCCAGAAAAGTGGGATTGGCCTGGCGGGCATTTTCGCGAGGATTGGCGGAGAAAGGCTCGCCCGAGAATGTCGGGCCTATTTCGCCGATTGCCCTGCAGGCTTTATTGGCGAGAAACATCGAGCTGGAGGGACACGATCGGCTCCCAATCTCGTGTTCAGCCGCCGATTTCGAGATGGCGGACCTCATCATCGCACTGAAAGATGACGAGCATCGACCAATGGTCGGGCGGCGCTTCCCCGAGATACGTTCGAGAGTAGAATATTGGGAAGTCGACGATGTCGCGGTTGCCGAGCCAGCAACTGCACTGGCGCTGATCGACGAACGGGTTGATGGCCTGCTTGCACAATTGCGAAGCTCTTGATTGCACCGCATCGAACCTTCTTTGGGCACTCTTTAATAGACCGTCTCGATATTAAGCGAGATGGCCATTCCAGAATTTGAAGATCGGTGCTTCAAACCGCTGGGCAACTCTTCAGTGCCTTCACGTGCACACTGTATGGAGCACTTCATACGTGCCACGAACGCGCGGCGATGGCCTTGGTCGCAATGGGCCGGCGAGGTCGGTAGTTGCTGGTCTTGGCCGGCATGCGCTTATCCCGGCGCGGTCGCCGCAATTGGTCGGGCGCTTGGATTAGCCGAACGCCACCGCCAGCAGGCTCGAGCACAGCAGCACGAAGCTTGCCGTGGTCAGAGCGAGAAATCCGTTTGAGACCATGTCGTGGTTGCGCATGAGACACCTACCACATCCGATGCTCGTCCGAATTTATTAAAGCTTTCCGAATCCTGCACGGAGCCGGACGGGCCATAGATCCGAAGTCGGGCGGTCCCCAAACCGCCAGACGTTCAAGCCTCAAGCCCTATAACGATAGCCTTCAAATGCGTGGGCCAAGAAAATGCCTGCACTCACCAAACCCATCACTGCTGTAACCGTCTCGATCATCGCACAAATCCTTATGCGCCCCTGCAACGCACAGAACGACTGCAGCGTTGCACAGTCAAAAAGATTCACCGGCAGGATTCGCAGATCGGCCGTGAGTGATGATTTGATGCAACAGATTGTTTGAAAGCGGCACAGAAAGGCTACGACGAAGGGCGCATACATCGTGAATCGAGACGTTTTCGCCGGTCAGTCGACGAGTGCAGAAAGCAACCATTCATTCACCATGCCGGGCCAGACCCCATTTCCGCCGTGTTCCGGTTGCGATATCTTCACGACGTGATGCGGAGGTGGGCCGCATCGTGGGGTAAGGCCGCAACGCTTCGACACAGGCAGTCGGCCGCTGAAAATGGTAATTGGGGTGATGGGGATTCGACGGCCAATAACGATCCTGCGGGCGGTTCGGGGTACAGTTGCCGTGGCAACATGCCTTGTCCTTGCCAATTGCGCTTCGTCCGACAAGTTCGCCAAACGCATCGATCCCAAATATGGCGTCTCCTCCAGCCCTCGTGTGGTGGCGTTCGGAGAGCCCGTTCCGAAGGGCGGGGGGACCTATCGCGTCGGCAAGCCCTACACCGTCGCAGGCCGGATCTACGTACCGGAAGAGGACCCGAACTACCGCGCCGAGGGAATGGCCTCCTGGTACGGTGACGACTTCCATGGCCGGTTGACCGCCAATGGCGAGGTTTTTGACATGACCTCGCTGACCGCGGCCCACCCCACGCTGCCGATCCCGAGCTACGCCCGCGTCACCAATGTCCGGAACGGCAAGTCGCTGATCGTTCGGGTTAACGACCGCGGCCCTTATCATGGCAATCGCCTCATCGACGTCTCGAACAAGGCCGCAGAACTGCTTGAATTCAAAGCAAATGGCGTCGCTCGTGTGCGGGTCGAATATGTCGGCCGGGCGCCGCTCGAGGGTTCCGACGACCGCCAGCTCCTGGCGACGCTCCGGACCGGCGAGCCGGCGCCGTCCCCGTCTACAGTCCGGGTCGCCTCGGCCCGTCCGTTTGTTCCCGAAATGCCGTCGTCCGCGGGCCGGATCCGGGGCGAAATTCCGCTGCCGGAGGGCCGGCCTTACAACCTCGGCAACACCTCGGCCGACTACGCCTCGATCAACGCGACCTCCGAAATGTCGGCCTCCAGCCGCTCGCGCGGCCGGGCGGCGGAGAACCTGCGCGCCGTATCTTACGAAAGCAATCCGAGCTATGCCGCTCCCGGCCCGGCTCACCTGCCGGTCGATCCGCGGGGGCCAAGCGAAGTCCTCAGTGGCCGCGGCCTATATTAGGTAGCGTTTTCTAGCGAAAGCCTATCCCGGACTTATTCCGCGATTGTGCCCCGTTCGCGTCAAGAAAACGCGTCAACTATAGCTACTCCTTCAGGAAGGCGAGCAGGGCGGCGTTGACCTCATCGGGCCGCTCCTGCTGAATCCAGTGGCCGGCCCCGGCGAGAATGAGCTTCTGCCGCAAGTTCAGCAGCACGCGGTCCATCTCTTTGACCTGCTTGGTGCCAATCAATCCGGTAATGACGCCATCCCTCGACCCCGCGATGAACAGGGAGGGCTGATGGATTTGCGCGCCCTGCCACGGCGCCGTCAGTTCCCAGTTGCGGTCGATGTTGCGATACCAGTTCAGCCCGCCGCGAAAGCCGGCCTCCTGATAGACGGCCGCGAAATAGGCGATGTCGGCCTCGGTCAACCAGTTCGGCAACGGCCGATTCGGAGCGGCCCCGGCGAGGAACCCCTGGCCCTCAAGAACGAATTGATGGGCCGCCGGATCGGCGAGCCCGCGTCCGCCCAGCACGATCCGCATTGTCGCCGCGACATCGCGCTCAAGCTCAGCCTCTGCCACGCCGGGGGTCTGAAAATACTGCCAGTAAAAATTGGTAATGCCGTTTTTGCGCAGGGTTTCGAGCGGCAAGCCGCGTCCGCGGGAGGGCGGTGGAACGCTCAAGCCCGCAACCTTGGTGAAGATATCGGGCCGGAACATCGCCGCGTGCCAGGCGACCGGCGCGCCCCAATCATGGCCGACAATGACGGCCTGCTTTTGTCCCAGCGCATCCACCAGCGCGACCATGTCACCGACATTGTGAAAGAGGGTGTAGGCGCCGACGTCGGCCGGCGCGCTGGTCCGGCCAAACCCGCGCATGTCGGGGGCGACGACATGGAAACCGGCCTCCGCGATCGCGGGGATCTGGTGCCGCCAGGAGTAGGACAGTTCGGGCCAGCCGTGGCAGAGCAGCACCAGCGGACCCTCGCCCTGCTCAACAACAAAGAAGTCCAACCCGTTGGCGGAAATAGTGCGTGAGGATGGCATCGCGTTTCCGCCCCGTTTTTCGTATCTTGTGGGGAACTTGCAGCATCGCCACGATACGTTCCTTCACGCGCTGCCGCAATCCGGTCGACACGGCGCTAAATCCAAGAAACCTGTGTTGTTTGCGACACTTCCAACTGTTAGAACGCGCGGATTCAGGACATCGCCGATGGCAGCAGAGACTTCCGTTCCCCGCAGATCCGGCGCCGCGGCCGTCATCCAATGGCGCGGCCTGATGGCCGGCGTGCTCGCGCTCGCCGTCGGCTGGGGCGGGATCGTGTACGCCGCCAACAACAGCGTGCAAGGAGCGCCGAAGAAGGAAGATGGCGGCTTCGACGGTGATGCGCCGACTGCGATCCTGATGGAAGCTTCCAGCGGCAGCGTGCTGTTCGAGAAGAACGCCGACGAATTGCGCGCGCCCTCCAGCATGATGAAGCTGATGACGGTCGAGGTCGTCTTCAACGCCATCAAGGAAGGCAAGGTCAAGCTGACCGACGAATACCGGATCAGCGAGAACGCCTGGCGCAAGGGCGGCGCGCCGGCCGGCGGCTCGACAATGTTTGCCATCCTCAACAGCAAGGTCTCGGTGGAGGACCTGCTGAAGGGCGCGATCATCCAGAGCGGCAATGATTCCTGCATTGCGCTTGCTGAGGGAATGGCCGGCAACGAGCGGATTTTCGCTGCCGACTTCCTGACCAAGCGCGCCCGCGAACTGGGCCTCACCAAGTCGACATTCGGCAATTCCAACGGCTTGCCCGATCCGGCCAACAAGATGACGGTGCGGGAGCTGGCAAAGCTCGCCCGCCACCTGATCCTGACCTATCCCGACATGTACAAATTGTTCGGCGAGAGGGAATTTACCTGGAACAAGATCCGGCAGCAGAATCGCAATCCGCTTCTGAACACGCTCAACGGCGCCGACGGGTTGAAGACGGGGTACACCAAGGAGGGTGGCTACGGCATGGTCGGCTCCGCCGTGCAGAACGACACGCGGCTGATCGTCGTGATCAATGGCCTGGAGGATCCCGACGACCGCGCTTCTGAGGCCAAGAAGATGCTGGAATGGGGGTTCCGCAATTTCGAAACGCGCACGTTGTTCGCGGCCGATCAGCCTGTCGGCTATGCCAAGGTGTTCGGTGGTGAAAGCCGTTCGGTGAAGCTTGCCAGCCCCGTGCCGATCAAGGTGATGGTGCCGAAGAACGGCAGTGAAAAACTGATTGCGCGCATCGTCTACAATGGCCCGGTGCGGGCGCCGGTGCAGGCCGGCCAGCCGGTCGGCGTCGTCAAGGTCTGGCGCGGCACCCATATCGCGGGGGAGACGCCGGTCTATGCCGCTGAAGCGATCGGCACCGGTTCGACCATGCGCCGCGCGATCGACGGAGCCAGCGAGCTCGTCATCGGTATGTTCCGCGCGAGTGCAGAGAAGCTCTGAGCATGACCCAGGCAACGCTGCAGCGGCCTTCCGGACGCGGGAAGTTCATTACCTTTGAAGGCGGCGAGGGCTCAGGCAAGTCCACGCAGATCAAGAAGCTGGCCGAACGCCTTGCGGCGGCCAGGCTGCGCGCCATCGTCACCCGCGAGCCGGGCGGCTCGCCGGGTGCGGAAATCATGCGGCACCTCGTGCTGTCGGGCATGGGCAAGCTGTTGGGGCCGGATGCGGAAACGTTGCTGTTTGCGGCCGCCCGCGACGATCACGTTCGCACCGTGATCCAGCCCGCGCTCAGCCAGGGAACGTGGGTGCTGTGCGACCGCTTCTCGGATTCGACCCGCGCCTATCAGGGAAGTCTAGGCCAGGTCTCTCCGATCGTGCTTAACGCCATGCAGCGTGTGACCATCGGCGATCTCAAGCCCGACCTGACCGTCATCCTGGACATCCCGGTGGAAGTCGGCCTGCAGCGGGCCGCGGCTCGCCGCGGCAGCGGCGCGCCGGATCGTTTCGAGGCGGAGGATCTGCAGTTTCATCAGAATCTGCGTGACGCTTACCGGCAGATCGCAGCCGAGGATCCGCAACGCTGCGTGCTGATCGACGCCGACGCCGATGCCGACATGGTCGGCGCGCGCGTCTGGACGGCGCTGCGCGAGCGTGTGTTCACGATTCCCACTCCGGCGGGCACGGCATGAGCGCACGCAAGACCGAGCAGGAGCCAGCGGTCAGGCATCCGCGCGAAACGGCCGATCTGTTCGGCCACCGCGAGGCCGAAGCGGCGCTGCTGAATGCCTATCGCAGCGGGCGCATTCCGCATGCCTGGCTGATCGGTGGCCCGCAGGGCATCGGCAAGGCAACGCTGGCCTATCGCATGGCCCGTTTCGTGCTCGCGAACCCTAAGCCCACCGAAGCTTCGGTACAGCGCGTCGAGACGCTCGCGATCGATCCGGACGGTTCCGTCGCGCGTCAGATCACTGCCGGCGCGCATGGCGGGCTATTGGTGCTGGAACGCGGCCTCAATGATCGCGGCGTCATGCGAACCGTCATCACCGTTGACGAGACGCGCGAGACGATTTCGTTCTTCGGTTCGACCGCGGCGGTGGACGGCTGGCGCGTCTGTATTGTTGACACCGTCGACGAGCTCAATCCGAACGCTGCCAACGCGCTGCTGAAAATTCTCGAGGAGCCGCCGCATCGATCGCTGTTCCTGCTCGTCAGCCATTCGCCGGCGCGTGCCTTGCCGACAATCCTGTCCCGCTGCCGCAAGCTGCCGCTGCGGCCGCTCGCGGCCGACGACGTCATTCGCGCGGCGGCGCGGGCCGCCGACATCGCGCCCGACGATCCGGCGCTGTCGGAGGCCGCCGATGCTGCGGAGGGCAGCGTGTCCCGTGCGCTGACGCTGCTCGGCGGCGACGCGCTGAAGCTGCAGCAGCGGACCGCGGCGCTGCTGGCGACGCTGCCGCAGGTCGATCCGCGCGAGTTGCACGCGCTCGGCGATGCGCTTGGCACCAGCGACCGGGTGGCGCTGGCTGCTTTCATCGACGGCATCGATCGCTGGATCGCCGAAAAGCTGCGCGCCGGCGACGCCAACGCAAATCTGCCCCGCCTTGCACGGCTGGCGGAGGTATGGGAAAAGATCGTCCGCGCCGCGCGCGACACCGAATCGTACAATCTCGAGCGAAAACCGCTGGTTTTCTCGGTGTTCGGAATGCTCGCGGAAGCAACGCGGTAACGCTCCCTCCGACAACAATCCCGACAATTTTGACATATAAAGGAATTCGTGGTGGCGAAGGCTGGAAAGAAAGCTTCGAAAAAGCGCAAGGCGAAGAAGGTTCGCAAGTCGCCAGCCAACCGCGCCGGCAAGAAGACGGCGGTGAAGAAGCGGGCGGCCAAGAGCAAGCGCGTCGCGAAGAAGGGTGGCAAGGCGGCGAAGACGACTGCCGGCAAGGTCGTGAAAAAAGCGCCCAAGAAAGCAACGAAGAAACTGGCGAAAAAGGCCACCAAGAAAGCGGCCAAAGCACCTGCCGTGACAGCGGCTGAAAAGCCTGCAAAAAAAGCCGCATCGAAGAAGCGTGCCGCAGCGACCGAAGTGACGCCAGAGGTGCAGCCGACGCCCGTGGCAGAAACGCCGAAGGCCGCCGCACCGCGCGCAACGCCGGCTCCGTCGGCCGCGCCGGCGGCTGCTGCCGAACGCGACACCTATTTCATCACCACCGCGATCGCCTATCCCAACGGCATCCCGCATATCGGTCACGCCTATGAGGCGATCGCGACCGACGCGCTGGCGCGGTTTCAGCGGCTGAACGGCAAGGACGTGTTTTTCCTCACCGGCACCGACGAGCACGGTCTGAAGATGGTGCAGACCGCCGAAGCCGAAGGCATGGGCGTCGCTGAGCTTGCCGCACGCAACGCCGGCCGGTTCATGGAAATGGATCAGCGCCTCAACGTGTCGTTCGACCGCTTCATCCGCACCACGGAGCCTGACCATCATCGTTCGGTCCAGGTGGTCTGGAACCGGATGCAGCAGAACGGCGACATCTATATCGACACCTATTCCGGCTGGTACTCGGTGCGCGACGAAGCCTATTACGCGGAGGAGGAAACCGTCCTCGGCGAGGACAATGTGCGTCGCGGCCCGCAGGGCACCCCGGTCGAGTGGGTCGAGGAGAAGAGCTACTTCTTCAAATTGTCCGCCTATCAGGATCGCTTGCTGCAGCTCTACGAAAGCCGGCCGGATTTCATCGGCCCGGATTCGCGCCGCAACGAGGTCATCAGTTTCGTAAAGAGCGGTCTGAAGGATCTGTCGATTTCGCGCACGACGTTCGACTGGGGCGTCAAGGTGCCCAACGATCCCGCGCACGTGATGTATGTGTGGGTCGATGCGCTGACCAATTACATTACAGGTGTCGGCTTTCCCGATGAAAACGATCCGAACTGGCGCTACTGGCCTGCGGACGTGCACATTATCGGCAAGGACATCATCCGCTTTCACGCGGTATATTGGCCGGCATTCCTGATGTCGGCCGGCATTCCCGTACAGAAGCGGGTTTACGCGCACGGCTTCCTGTTCAGCAGGGGCGAGAAGATGTCGAAGTCGGTCGGCAATGTCGTTGACCCCTTCAATCTGGCCGACCAATACGGCGTCGACCAGATGCGCTACTTCTTCCTGCGCGAGGTGCCGTTCGGCCAGGACGGCAACTACAACCACGAAGCAATCGTCGCGCGCATCA
The DNA here is from genome assembly GCF_013114835.1 of Bradyrhizobium archetypum. Lineage (GTDB taxonomy): Bacteria > Pseudomonadota > Alphaproteobacteria > Rhizobiales > Xanthobacteraceae > Bradyrhizobium > Bradyrhizobium archetypum. Next base: position 44,513 of record NZ_JAAVLW010000005.1, read on the forward strand.
ATGCCGACCTCGCCAACGATCTCGGCAATCTGGCGCAGCGTTCGCTATCGATGATTGCGAAGCAGCTTGGCGGTGTGCTGCCGGAGCCCGGCGAGTTCTCCGACAACGACAGGGCGATCCTGGCGCAGGCCGACGCCATGCTGGAGGCCTCGCGCAGCGCGATGGCGACGCAGCAGATCCATCAGTGGCTGAACGCGGTATGGGCGGTCGTGGCGGAAGCCAACCGTTACTTCGCGGGCGAGGCGCCATGGGCGCTCGCCAAGACCGATCCTGCGCGGCAGAAGACCGTGCTGTATGTCACCGCTGAAGTCGTGCGCCAGGTCGCGATCCTGACCCAGCCCGCGATGCCGGATGCGTCGAGCAAGCTGCTCGACAGTCTTGGCATTCCCCAAGACTTCAGGGACTTCGCGGCGCTTGGCACGCGGATCAAGGCGGGCACGACGCTTCCTGCGCCGGTCGGCGTATTTCCGCGCTACGTCGAACCAAAGGCCGATTGAGCCGTTTGCAAGCCATGCTCGTCGACAGCCACTGCCATCTCGACTTTCCGGATTTTGCCGAGGATCTCGACGCCCTGGTCGCGCGCGCCGAGACGGCAGGTATCGGCCGCATCGTCACCATCTCGACCCGGGTCAAGCGGCTCGGCGGCCTGCTGGCGATCGCCGAGCGGTTTCCCAACGTCTATTGCTCCGTCGGTACCCATCCGCATCACGCCGATGAGGAGGACGGCATTCCCGCGAGCGAGCTGATCGAGCTGACCAAGCATCCGAAGGTCGTGGCGCTCGGCGAGGCGGGGCTGGACTATTTCTACCAGCACGGCTCGCGCGAGGCGCAAGAACGCGGCTTTCGCGCACATATCGCAGCCGCGCGCGCCACTGGCCTGCCGCTGGTGATCCATACCCGCGAAGCCGATGAGGACTGCAGCCGCATTCTTGAAGACGAGGTGGCAAAAGGCCCGTTCCGCGCGGTGCTGCATTGCTACACCGGCGGACGCGAACTGGCGATGAAGGCGATTAGTCTGGGCTTGTCGATCTCGTTCACGGGCATTCTGACCTTCAAGAAATCCGACGCACTGCGCGAACTCGCCGCCGAACTCCCGGCCGACCGCATCATGGTCGAAACCGATGCACCATATCTGGCGCCCGGCAAGTTTCGCGGCAAGCGCAACGAGCCATCTTACGTGGTTGAAGTCGCCAAGGTGCTGGCAGAGACGCGCGGCGTTTCGCTGGAGGAGATTTCGCGGCAGACGACTGAAAACTTCTTTCGCCTGTTCTCCAAGGTACCGGCACCGAAGGTTGCCGCATGACGGTGACGCTGACGATCCTTGGCTGCGGCTCCTCCGCCGGCGTGCCGCGCCCGGCGCTCGGCTGGGGCGCCTGCGATCCCAACAATCCGAAGAATCGTCGCCGCCGTTGCTCGCTGCTGGTCGAGCGCAACGGTTCCCACGGCACCACGCGGATCGTGATCGACACTTCGCCCGACCTGCGCGAACAGTTGATCGATGCCGAGGTCGACCATATCGACGCGGTATTCCTGACGCATGAGCACGCCGACCAGACCCACGGCATCGACGACCTGCGTTCCGTCGTGCTGCATCAGCGCCGGCGCATTCCCGTCTATTTCAACCAGTCGACCGCCAAAGACATCATGGCGCGGTTCTCCTACTGCTTCATCTCGCCGGAAGGCAGCGACTATCCGCCGATCCTGACGCGCCATTCGATCGAGGCGGGCGAGAGCCACACGACCGAAGGGAAGGGCGGCCCTCTGAAACTCTCCGCCTTCCTGGTTCACCACGGCAAGATACCTGCACTGGGTTTCCGGATTGGGAGCGCCGCGTACACGCCCGACCTTCACGACATTCCCGAGGAGAGCTGGCCGGCGCTTGAGAATCTCGACCTGTGGATCGTCGACGGGCTGCGCTATGCCGGTCATCCCAGCCATTTCAGCGTCAAGGATGCGCTGTCGTGGATCGAGCGCTTCAAGCCGAAGCGCGCCGTCATCACCAACATGCATTCCGATCTCGACTACGAGGTGCTGCGGCAGAGCCTGCCGGAGGGGGTGGTGCCGGCCTATGACGGAATGCGGCTGGAGCTTGGTTAGGACTCGCAGGACGGGATTCCTGGCCTTCCTCAGCAGCGCACATTGTCGACTAAAAGACACCCCGGCGGGGCCTTTCGCGGGGCCTCATGCCGGCCTATGAGGGGATCAAGCTGGCGCTTGAGAACCCAGACAGAGCAGGGTCGGTCGCATCGTACACCCGACCCGCAGGCCGCGGAGGAATGTCGATGATTGGCTTGTTCTTTGAAGTCCAGACAAAGCCTGGGCACCGCGATCAATATCTCGATCTTGCGGCCTCGCTGAAGCCCGATCTTGAGGCGATGGGCGGCTGCCGCTTCATCGATCGCTTCAAAAGTTTGACGCGGGAGAACCTGCTATTGTCCTACCAAATCTGGCAAGACGAGGGGACGTTGACGGCCTGGAGGGCCCACGCCCGGCATCATGATGTCCAAACCATCGGCCGCGAGAGGGTCTTTGCGGACTACCGCATCCGCGTCGCCCAGGTCATCCACGAGGAACGGCCCGGACAATCGGTTTGGCGGCCCGAACGACGCACCCCCTATAATGATCCGGCAAGACGCAAGCCTACCTATATTCTCGCCTCGGAATCGAGGCATGCCACGCTACCGGCCGAAACCGAATGGCGGCGCGACGCTTTCGCGAGCGTCTACCGCGCCGGGCACTTTGCGCATCTGGTCGACTTGCCCGACGATCAAGCCGGCATCAAATTCGGTCCCCGATTGTTTGCCGATCCGAGCACGGAGTACTTCCGCGTGTTCGAGGTCATGCGCGATTATGGCATGTTCGAACGCGCTGAGGCGCCGCAATATTATCCGCCGGTCAAGACCGAGAGGCCGTAGGCTGGGCAAAGGCGCGCAAAGTGCCGCGCCCACCATCGCTCGCGAATTCCGAAACGCATGTGGGCACGTGGAGCCTGTCATCGGGCACGCATTCGCGAGACCCGTCGGCTTTGTCCACGTTACAAATCTAAGCCGATATCGCCTTCGCCGATTCCACCTGATTGCGCAGCATGAACTTCTGGATCTTGCCGGTCGACGTCTTTGGGATCGGGCCGAACACGACGGCCTTCGGCGTCTTGAAGCCGGACATGTGGCTTCGGCAGAAGGCGATGATCTCGGCCTCCGTTGCCTTGGCGCCTTCCTTCAACTCGATAAAGGCGCAGGGCACTTCACCCCACTTGGAATCGGGCTTGGCGACGACGGCGGCAAACAGCACTGCCGGATGCTTGTAGAGGACGTCCTCGACCTCGACGGAGGAAATGTTTTCGCCGCCGGAGATGATGATGTCCTTGGAGCGGTCCTTGATGATGACATAGCCGTGCTCGTCGAGCACGCCGAGATCGCCGGTGTGGAACCAGCCGCCGGCGAAGGCTTCCTGCGTCGCCTTCTCGTTCTTCAGATAGCCCTTCATGACGATGTTGCCGCGGAACATCACCTCGCCGATGGTTTCGCCATCGCGGGGCACCTCCTGCATGGTCTCAGGGTCGAGCACGGTGACGGCTTCCTCCAGCGGGTAGGGCACGCCCTGCCGGCGCTTGAGCTGCGCGCGCTGGTCGGGAGGCAGTTCGTCCCAGCCCGGCTGCTCGGCGCAGACAGAGGCGGGCCCGTAGACTTCAGTCAGCCCATAGACATGCGTCAGCTTGATGCCGATGCTTTCGGCACCTTCGAGCACGGCCACCGGAGGTGCTGCGCCCGCGATCAGGCCGACCACGCGGCGCGCCTTGTCGCCCTTGGGCGCACCGGGCGCGTTGATCAGCGTGTTGTAGACGATCGGCGCGCCGCACATGTGGGTGACGCCGTGCTTTGCGATCAGCTCAAAAATCTTGGCCGGATCGACCTTGCGCAGGCAGACGTTGATGCCGGCTGACGCCGCCACCGTCCACGGAAAGCACCAGCCATTGCAATGGAACATCGGCAGCGTCCACAGATACACCGGATGCTGGCCGAGGTTGCCGGCTAGAATATTGCTGACCGCGTTGAGATAAGCGCCGCGGTGATGGGTCACGACACCCTTTGGGTTGCCGGTCGTGCCCGAGGTATAGCTGAGCGCAATCGCGTCCCATTCGTCCCCGGGAAGCCTTGCCACGAAGGTCGGATCGCCCGCAGCGACCGCCGCCTCAAATTCGATTTCACCAATCCGCTTGTCGCCTGCAAACGCCGCGTCGTCGACATCGACGACGAAGGGTTTTGGCCCCTTCATCAGCGTCAGTGCTTCCGCAATCACGCAGGAGAACTCCGGATCGACCAGGATGATTTTCGCGCCGCCATGGTCGAGCTGGAAGGCAATCGAGGGTGCATCGAGGCGGATGTTCAGCGCGTTCAACACAGCGCCTGCCATCGGCACGGCAAAATGCACCTCGTTCATGGCCGGAACATTCGGCAGCATCGCCGCGACCGTATCGCCGGGGCCAATGCCCCGCCCGGCGAGCCAGGACGCAAAGCGCCGGCACCGCACATAGGTCTCGGCCCAGGTGAAGCTGCGGCCTTCATAGACTGTGCTGACGAGATCGGGATAGACGGCGGCGCTGCGGGCCAGGAAGCTCAGCGGAGTCAGCGGCACGTAATTCGCCGGCGTCTTGTCCAATCCGATGGAATACTGGTTGTGGGCTGCGCTCATCGGCTTTGTCCCATCCGAGAAATTCGACTCTACAAGAACCCGATGGAAATCCACGGGAAGATCGCCACGATGATCAGACCGACCATCAGCGCCAGCAGGTAGCCCCAGATCGGCCGGATACCCTCGGCCGGATCGACGCGTCCGATGGCGCAGGCCGCATAATAGCCTACTCCGAACGGTGGCGCGAATAGCCCGATACCCATCGCGAGAATTACGATCATCGCGTAGTGGACCTCATGGACGCCGACCGCCCGGGCGATCGGAAACAGCAGCGGTCCAAACAGCACGATCGCCGGGATGCCCTCGAGCACGCTGCCCAGGATCACAAAGGCCACGATGGAGACCGCGATGAACGTCGCCGATCCACCGGGCAGGCCGGTCATGGCGGCCGCCAGCGTCCGCGAAAAGCCGGACTGGGTAAGGCCCCAGGCCATGCCGGTGGCGCAGCCGATGATCAGCAAGATCGCGCCCGACAGGCACGCAGTCTCGACCAACATTGGCATGATCCGCCGCCAGTCGAAATTGCGGTAGATCAAGAGGCCGTAAATCAAATAGCCGACGATGAACGCGTAAACGATGCCGATGGTGGACACCTCGGTCGCGGTCGCAATACCTTCCACCACGGCGTAACGGATCACGAACGGCAGCGCGATGGCGGGCAGGGCGATCGCGAAAGTCCGCGCGATCTCGGCAGCGCTTGCCCGCGTGACGTGCCGCAGATCCTCGTTCCGGTAGCGCCACCACACCAACGCCGACAACGTGAGCGCCAGCACCAGGCCGGGCAGCAGGCCGCCGGTGAACAGCGCCGCAATCGAGACGCCGGTGACTGAACCGATGGTGATCAGCACCAGACTTGGCGGAATGGTTTCGGTCTGCGCACCGGTTGCGGAGAGGAGGGCGACCAGATCGCCCGGCTTGGCGCGCCGCGCCTTCATTTCCGGAAACAGCACCGGCGCCACGGCCGCCATGTCGGCAGCCTTCGAGCCTGAGATGCCCGAGACCAGATACATCGCCCCGACCAGCACGTAATGCAGCCCGCCGCGGACGTGGCCCAAGAGGCTCGCCAGGAACGCCACCATGGCGCGCGCCATGCCGGTCATTTCGATCAGCAGACCGAGGAAGACGAAGAGGGGCACCGACAAGAGAATGAGATGGCTCATGCCCTCGTCCATCCGCCCGACCAGCACCATCAGCGGCGTGCCGGTCGTCAGCGCCAGATAGCCATAGGTCGCAAGTCCGAAGCCGAACGCGATCGGCACGCCGGCAAACACGCAGAAGCCGGCGACGCCGACAAAGAAGATGATCAGATTGAGATTGCCGAGCGGCTTGAGCGATCCCCTGAGCAGCCAGAATATTCCGATGACGAGTGCGACCGACAGGATTGCGCCCAGCACCGTGCGAGCGTTGCTGGCACGGACGAGCCGCAGGAAGGCAAACAGCGCCATCAGGCCAATGCCGACCGGTAGCGCCGCGGCACGCCAACTATTGAGGATCTGCAGCGCTGGCGTCGTGATGTAGCTTTCCTCGTAGGCGTATTCGTAAGCCGGCCAGGCGATCAGGATGAGAAACGCCAGCGCCGCTGCTGTCGCGACCAGATCGAGATAGGCGCGCATGGCGGGCCGGGCGTTCGCGACCACCGCCGTCATCCGCATGTGCTCAGCGCGGCGGAACGCGACGGCAGCACCCAGCATGGCGAGCCACAGGAACAGGATCGAGGCCAGTTCGTCCGACCAGATCAGCGGCCGGTGCAGCGCGTAGCGCGCCACCACGCCGGCGAAGAGGATGACGATTTCGGCGACGACGAGCAGCGCCGCCGGGATCTCAACCAGCATTCCCACGGCGTGTTCGATGGACGCCAGCAACGAACGGCGGCGAGGGGACTTAGCCGCCTCACCGCCAATCAATTCACTGAGCTCGGCGTGAGCCATTGCGGCCCCCTGCACCCTTGTTTTGACGCGATGCAATTACGACAGCTTGCCGACAGACTTTTCGAGCAGCTCCCAGGCCTGGTCGCCGTATTTACCTTTCCATTCCGCGTAGAAGCCGGCGGAGCGCAGCTTGTCACGGAACGGCGTCACGTTGGGCTGGTTGAAGATGAGGCCTTTGCCGGCCAGTTCCTGCTGCAGCCCGGCATTCAGCTTGGCGACGTCCTCGCGCTCCTTGACGGCCGCTGTATTGATGTTCTTGGCCACGATCGTCCTGATATCCTCGGGCAGCTTTTCCCAGGCACGGCGGTTCGCCAGGAACCAGAAGCCGTCCCACATGTGGTTGGTCAGCGAACAGAACTTCTGCACTTCGTACAGCTTTGCCGTCGAGATGATCGCCAGCGGATTTTCCTGCCCCTCGACGATCTTGGTCTGCAGCGCGGAATAGACTTCGCTGAAATTGATCGAGGCGGGCGCTGCATCGAATGCCTTGAACATCGAGGTCCAGAGCGGCGAGACCGGCACGCGAATCTTGAAGCCCTTGAAATCTTCCGGGCCGTTGATCGGTTTGGTCGACGACGTGGTCTGGCGGAAGCCGTTGTCCCAGATCTTGTCCATCACCACCAGATTCGCCTTGGCGATCTCGGCGCGGACATGGGCGCCCAGGCCGCCGTCCATGGCTTTCCAGACCGTGTCGTAATCCGGGAACGCAAAGCCGATGCCGCTGATCGACGCCGCCGGCACCAGCGTCGCCAGAATCAACCCCGACAACGTGAAGAATTCGACGCCGCCCGAGCGAATTTGGCTCAGCATGTCCGTATCGGAACCGAGCTGGTTATTCGGAAAAATCTGCAGATCGAACCGGCCGTTGGTCTCGGCCTTGATCGCCGCCGCCATTTCCTTGGCGCGGGCATTCATGGGATGTCCGTCCGGGAGATTATTGGCGTATTTGTAGGTAAATTCGGCGGTCTGGGCCCGGGCCACCAATGGCGCGCCGATGCCGCCCAAAACCGCTGACGCAGCGGATGCCTTGAGAAGCGTGCGTCGTGAAAAACTCATTCCAGTTCTCCCTTGAGAGTTATTGTTCTTGAGATCCGAGCTTCGGACCTGCTGGCCGCGGGATCGTCAGCGGTCACCGCCGCTCGCGCGCTTATTGCAGCGTCAGCAAGCATCGGCAAGTGTCGGCAACAGGAACGTTCGAAATGGCAGCGAAGCCGGATCGTCCATGGCAGCCAATTCCGGTCGCGTCGACGCCAAAGCTCACGGGAATTGCCAGCATATCCACCTAAATATCTGATCTAATTGTAGATATAAATATTCCATAATATACCTTATGCGAATTCTTGATATTTCGGCTGATGCGACCGGGGTACGGCAATCGCGCATTGGAGCTCGCCCATTTCGTCGCTGGTGCGCACTCCTGCTTCCGCCCACGATGCAAGTCTCCAAGCGAAACACAAAGCCCCGAGGCCGGTTAGTTAAGGACCGCCGCGACGGAGGTTCATCATGCAGGAACGCGTCAGTCATCCGACCGAGTCTCGCATCATTCCATTCGACACAGCCAAGCTCGATTCGCTCATGGACGCGGCGGGTCTCGATGTCCTGGTCGCGACCTCCAAGCACAATGTCCAGTATCTGCTCGGTGCGGAGCGCGCGATCTTCTTCGATTACATGGACGCGCTCGGCGTCAGCCGCTATTTGCCCGTGGTGGTCTATCCGAAGGGCGCGCCTGACAAGGCGGCCTATATCGGGCACCGGCTGGAAACGCATCAGAGGGCCGTCGCACCATTGTGGGTGCCACAGGTGCGTACCGAGGGAAACGGTTCGGTGGATGCCGTTTCGCTGGCAGCAGGCTTGATCAAGGCCGCGGGCGTGCCGAGGAAGCGGATCGGCATCGAGATGCCATTCCTGCCGATGGACGCTGGCAGGGCCCTTTCGGACGCCCTACCCGACAGCGAGATCAAGGATGCGCTGCTTGTGCTTGAACGCCTGCGCGCCGTGAAGGCGCCGGCTGAATTGGCCAAGCTGAAGAAGGCCTCGGAACTGGTTATCGAATCGATGGACGAGGTGATCGCAAAGCATGGCTCGGGCACGACGAAGCAGCAGCTTTTCGACGCGCTGAGGGTCGCGGAGGTCAAGTGCGGATTGACCTTCGAGTATTGCCTGCTGGCTTGCGGCGCCAGCCATAACCGGGCGCCTTCCGCTGAGCGTTGGCAGAGCGGCGACGTGCTGTCGCTGGATTCCGGCGGCAATTATCACGGCTATATTGGCGACCTGGCGCGGATGGCGGTGCTGGGCGAGCCGGATAGCGAGCTCAAGGATCTGCTGGCCGAAATCGAAGCCATCCAGCGGGGCGCCTTTGCCGCAGTTCGGCCGGGTGCGATGGGCGGCGAAATCTATGCGGCGGCGGACAACCTGCTCGCGCAGTCGAGCCAACGCGACTGCACCGAATTTCTCGCGCACGGCATGGGGCTGGTCAGCCACGAGGCCCCTCGCCTGACGGCCAAGGGCCCCATTCCCTACGATGATCCGGACGCGCGCCGGCCATTGGAGCCTGGCATGGTGGTCTCGATCGAAACGACGATGAAACATCCGACGCGCGGTTTCATCAAACTGGAGGACACGGTTGCCGTGACAGCAACAGGCTACGAGATATTCGGCGAAGGCAGCCGCGGCTGGAACATCGGCGGCAGTGCACTGGCGCGGTGAGATTGTTCGTTGGGATTTTGAAGTCAAAAAAGGCCCAGCTTCACGCCAACTCTGTGGACCGCCGCTTGGCGGCGGCGAGTCTATTGACCGAAGACCATGTGACTTGAAGGTTGCGACGACCGTCGCGCGATGCACGGTCGTGCGCGAACGTTGGCCTGCGCCTCAGCCCTTTTCGACGTCTCCGCCTGCGTCCAACCAGCCTTTGAAGCCGCCGAGATTGCGTACGTTGCTGTAACCCATATCCTTCAGCGTCTTTCCCACCAGCGCGGAACGCCCGCCGGATGCGCAGTAAGCAATAACCGTCTTGGTCCGGTCGAAGGCCTTATCATGCATTGCTGAGGCAGGATCCGCCTTGAACTCCACGAGGCCGCGCGGTATGGCGATGGCACCCGGAACTTTTCCAGAGGCGGTAACTTCCGCTGGCTCCCGAACATCGAGGAAAAGCACATCGGCCCTTCCCAGCAATCCCTTAGCTTCGTCGGGACTGATACGCGGGACTTCGGCATCGGCTTCGGCGAGCATCGCTTGTACGGTTTTCATTGGGCCTTCTCCATATCTGGGCTCACCAGCAACGGCGGGTATTCTAATCCAAGCTCCCGCGAGGCACGCAATTCTCGCAGGTTGCAAGGGGCCAATTTGATTTCGGTCATGCAATTGGAGGATGCTGCGCTATATTTTTGGGTGTGGCAATCCCACTGGTTGTCGCGACAAAATGGCCAGCGCGGCCGTACTGCGTTATTTCCCTCTGAACTTCGGCGTGCGGCGCTCCAGAAACGCAGCGACGCCTTCCTTGTGATCTTCGGTCATGCTTGCCAGCGCGAACTGGTCAAGGTCCATGTGGCTGGCGAGATCGTCGAGCGCATGCGCGAGGCGATTGACAGTCAGCTTGGTCATGGCGACCGACAGCGGCGGCTGCGCAGCAACCTTGGCGGCGAGCGCCATCGCGGCATCGAAGGCCTTGCCGGGATCAGCGACCTCTTCGACCAGCCGCCATTCGTAAGCCTCGGCGGCCGAGATGCGCTGGTCGGCCAGGATCACGGCCTGCTTGGTGCGGGCCGCTCCCATCAAGTGCAGCATGCGCGGCACGCTCTGCCAGCTCATGTTCATACCGAGCCCGATTTCGGGCACGCGCATGTGCGCGTCGCGGGCCATGACCCGGAAATCCAGAGCGACCGCCAGCGCCACGCCGCCGCCGACACAGAAGCCCTCGATGGCGCCGATGGTGATCTGCTCCATGTCCTGCCAGGCCCGCGTCAGCCTCGGTCCAAGCTTCAAGTGCCGCCGTAGCGCGCCGAGATCCATGGTTCGCCGCGAGCGGCCTTCCGGGTCCTTCAGGTCGAAGCCGGCGCTGAACGACCTGGTGCCGCCGGTCAGCACCACGACCGAGGTCTCGCCGTCATCCTCAAAACTGCGCGCGGCATCCGTAAGCTGACGCATCGCCTCCGGTGACAGCGCATTGATGCCGTCGCCGCGCTCAAAACGCACAACGGCGATACGGCCATCCGGTCCCAGCCCTCTTTCGATCTTCACGAAGTCGGCCATGCATCGCCTCCCTGCTCGTTATTTCCAGAAATCTTAACGCACAAGGAGCCGGTTGGGAGCAGCGCCGCCTTACAGGTGGCCCGTGCGATGGTGCTCCGGCTTGGCTCCTGGGGCCGGGAAACGGATCGTGGTGCCGAGCGTGATCCAGTTGGCGTTCTCGCCCGAGATGTTGCGCCCATAGATCAGATCCACCGAGAAAATCTCGTTCGGCCGGTAGCGCACGCCGGTCTGAAACCGCGGTTGGATCACACCTGGCGTATCCGATTGTCCAGCTTGGCCAAAGGCTTCGATGGTCCACTGCAAGGTCTTCGTGAACTTCCAGTCGAAGCCGATCCCGTAAGTCAGGTAATGGCGATCGACACTGCGATCCCACAGCCAACCGCCGTTGAAATTGAGGCGCATGTTTTCGGTGAGCCGGAACGTCGCCGGAACCACCGCAAAGGCGGTGAGGTTCTCGCCTGTCAGGACATCGAAGGAGCCGCCGGCATAAAAGGAAAGCCAAGCCTTCCAATGCCGGTGGGAGCAATGTTCATCTTGGCCTTCGGCTGGATCGCGGTGCTCCATTCGCCGTCGCTGCGCGCACGGTTGGTGAGCATGCTCAGTTCGACGGGCTTGAATGGGTTGACGACACAGGACGGGTTGGCAACCGCCGAAAAGTCGGCGTTGGACGCTGCCGACAGCCAGCTCTCGATCTTGCATGATCCGACGTCGGAAATGTCGGCGGCGTCGACCGCATAGGCGCCGTTGGCCGCCTGCGCTTCTCCGGCCGGAAGCCAGGCCAATATGCCCGCCGCAACGGCCGCTCCGATGTACCCTGCCCTGATCCCCATCGGCGAATGCTAGCAGAGTCCCTGCCTCGACATAGCCCGGATTTTGCGCCTATCCTGACGGCATGAGCGACCATGATCATAACCGCCACGGCCATCATCACCACCATGGCCACGATCATTCCGAGCTGTCGGAGACCGAACTGCGCGTGCGCGCGCTGGAATCGATCCTGACCGAGAAAGGCTATGTCGATCCCGCCGCACTCGACGTCCTGATCGACCTCTATGAAAAGAAAATCGGTCCGCGCAACGGCGTGCGCGTGGTCGCCAAGGCGTGGAGCGATCCGGCCTATCGCGAGCGCCTGATCAAGAATGCGACGGCCGCGATCGCTGAGCTCGACTATTCCGGCCGCCAGGGCGAGCACATGGTGGTTGTGGAGAATACGCCCGAGCAGCACAATATGGTCGTGTGCACGCTGTGCTCCTGTTATCCGCATCCCGTGCTCGGCCTGCCGCCGGTCTGGTACAAATCCGCGCCCTATCGCTCACGCGCCGTCGCCGATCCGCGCGGCGTATTGAAGGACTTTGGCGTAACGCTGCCGGAGACCACCAAAATCCGGGTTTGGGATTCCACCGCGGAAGTCCGTTACCTCGTGCTGCCGATGCGCCCTGAGGGCACCGAAGGCTGGAGCGAAGAACAGCTCGCCGAGCTCGTCACCCGCGACAGCATGATCGGCACAGGCCTGCCGAAACAACCGAGCGAGATTGCGTGATGGATGGCGCGCATGACATGGGCGGCGTCAAGGGCTTTGGTCCCGTCGTGCCTGAGCCGAATGAGCCGGTGTTTCACGACGAATGGGAGCGCCGTGCCTTTGCGCTGACGGTCGCGATGGCACGCCCGGGCGGTTGGAACATCGATATGTCGCGGTTTGCGCGCGAGAACCGGCCACCCGAGGACTACCTTAGCAAGAGCTATTTCGAGCTTTGGCTGGCCGGGCTGGAAACGCTGATGATCGAGCGCGGGCTGGTGACGCGCGAGGAGATCGAGGCCGGCAAGGTGCTCTCCCCTCCCAAGCCCGGCGTCAAGCCGATCGCGCCGAATGAGGTCACGCCGGCGATCCGGCGCGGTGGCCCGACCGAACGTGAGCCGAAAGCGCCCGCGCTGTTTGCGATCGGCGAGACCGTGCGGATGAAGAACATCCATCCGGTGACGCATACGCGGCTGCCGCAATATGTCCGCGGCCATCTCGGCACCGTCGAACTCAATCACGGCTGCCACGTCTTCCCGGACACCAACTCGCTCGGCAACGGCGAAGACCCCCAATGGCTCTACACCGTGCGTTTCGACGGGCCGGAATTATGGGGCAAGGATAGCGACCCGACGCTCAGCGTCTCCGTCGATGCCTGGGAATCCTATCTGGAGCGCGTACGATGAATCTGACGCCGCAACAGGCGATGCGCGCGACTGTCGCCGTCCCCGGCGTGCCGCGCGACGAGGACGGTCCGGTGTTTCGCGAGCCGTGGGAGGCGCGCGCCTTCGCCATGGCGCTGGCGCTGCACGAGGCCGGTGTCTTCACCTGGAAGGAATGGGCCGAGACGCTGGGCGCGCAAATCAAGCGCGCGCAGGCCGATGGCGATCCTGATACGGGCGAAACCTACTATCAGCACTGGCTCGCAACGCTGGAAACGCTGGTCGCCGCCAAGGGCGTCGCAACATCGGATCTCCTGCATCGCTACCGCGATGCCTGGGATCATGCGGCCGAACGCACGCCGCACGGCGCGCCGATCGAGTTGACGCCAAGGGATTTTGGCCGCTAATCCAGCGCCGCATATTCCCGCCAGCCCTTTGCCCGCAACGTGCAGGCTGGACATTCGCCGCAGCCATAGCCCCAATCGTGCTGCGCACCGCGCTCGCCGAGATAACAGGTATGGGAATGCTCGCGGATCAGGTCGACCAGCCCTGTCCCGCCGAGCTGATGCGCGAGCTTCCAGGTGGATGCCTTGTCGAGCCACATCAGCGGCGTATGCAGCTCAAAGCTCTTCGCCATGCCGAGATTGAGCGCGGACTGCAGCGCCTTGATGGTCTCGTCGCGGCAATCCGGATAGCCGGAGTAGTCGGTCTCGCACATGCCGCCGACGATGTGGCGGATGCCGCGCCGGTACGCCAGCGCCGCCGCGAAGGTGAGAAACACCAGGTTGCGGCCCGGCACGAATGTATTGGGCAAGCCGTCCTCGCCCATCGCAATGGCGACGTCGCGCGTCAGGGCGGTTTCGGAAATTTCGGCCAATGTCGGGATTTCCAGCGTGTGGCTGTCGCCGAGTTTTGCCGTCCAATCCGGCCGCAGGGATTTCATGCCGGACAGCAGACGATCGCGACATTCAAGCTCGACCGCATGGCGCTGGCCGTAGCTGAAACCAAGCATTTCGACACGGGCAAAACGTTGCAAGGCCCAGGCCAGGCAGGTGGTGGAATCCTGCCCGCCGGAGAACAGCACCAGCGCGGTTTCGGACGAGGATTGGTCGCTCATAAGGGGCCAATAGCATTCCCGCGCCTCGACGCCAATCGGTGGAAATTGCTCGAAATCAGCGTGTTCCACTGGGATCGGCGCGCCGCTTGCGGCATAAAGCGCCTGTCCTCCCCTGCGACGGAAACGCCATGACCCCTTCCCGCGATATTTCACGCCTTATCGAAATCATGGCGGCGCTGCGCACGCCTGTGACGGGTTGCCCATGGGATCTGGAACAGAACTTTGCGACGATTGCGCCCTACACGATCGAGGAGGCCTATGAGGTGGCCGATGCGATCACGCGCGGCGATCTCGACGATCTGCGCGAGGAACTAGGCGATCTCCTGCTGCAGGTCGTCTACCACGCCCGCATGGCGGAAGAGCAAAACGCCTTCGCTTTCGGTGACGTGGTCCAAGCGATCACAACGAAGCTGATACGCCGCCATCCGCACGTATTCGCCGATAAGGACGGCAATATCGCTCCCGCTGGCGTCAAGAGCGCCTGGGAACGCATCAAAGCCGAGGAAAAGGCCGAGCGCGCGGCACGGCGTCCGGCGGAGAAAACCACCCACCAATCGCTGCTTTCGAGCGTCAAGGCGGGGCTGCCGGCGCTCACACGCGCCATGGAATTGCAGCGCAAGGCATCGACCGTCGGCTTCGATTGGAACGATCCCCGTGCGGTGCTTAGCAAGATTCGCGAGGAAACCGACGAGATCGAGGCCGCGCTCGATCGCAATGATGCCAACGAGCTCGCTGAAGAAACCGGCGATCTTTTATTCGCGCTGGTGAATCTGGCCCGCCACATCGGGGCCGATCCGGAAGCCGCGCTGCGTACTACCAACGCCAAATTCGAGCGCCGCTTTGCCCATATCGAGCGCGCGCTCGCGGCAAAAGGACGTTCACTCGAGGGCGCAACACTGGAAGAAATGGACGCGCTGTGGAATGAAGCAAAGAGCGCGCGCTAAACGAATTCACGCCACGCGCGGCACTGCATCGAAGCGCGACACCACGATATCGCGCTTGGTCTCGTCGACGCGTACCGTCATGTCGAAGCGCCCGTCGTGAAGCTCCTTGTTCAGCACTTCGGCATTGCGATGCAGCCAGCTGATCCCCGCGCCGTCGGACGCGTCGATCGATAGATCGAGCGTCGTGCGCGTGGCCGCCAGCCGTTCTTCGATCGCGGTCAACAGTTCGTTGATTCCCTCCCCGGTCGCGGCGGAGACCAGGAAACACGGCCGTTCCGGCGGACGGCGGGACGCGATGTTGCGCAGATTCTCACGCTCCTCGGGATCGAAACGGTCGATCTTGTTCCAGACTTCGAGGATACGTCCGCCGGCGTTCGGATCGATTCCAAGCTGACGCAGCACGGCGTCGACGTCGCGCTCCTGCGCCTCCGCGTCCTCATGCGAGATGTCGCGAACGTGGAGAATGATATCGGCTTCCAGCACCTCTTCCAGCGTGGCGCGGAAGGCGGCGACGAGCTGCGTCGGCAGGTTGGAAATGAATCCGACGGTATCAGACAGCATCGCCTTGCCGCCATGCGGCAGGCTCAGCGCGCGCAAGGTTGGATCGAGCGTTGCAAACAGCATGTCGGCCGCCTGCACGTCGGCACGCGTTAGCCGGTTGAACAGTGTCGATTTGCCCGCATTGGTATAGCCGACCAGCGCGACCACGCGGTACGGCACGCGCTGCCGGCCGGCGCGATGCAACCGCCGCGTCGCCTGAACCTTCTTGAGCTCGTTCTCCAGCCGCGTGATGCGGTCGCCGATCAGGCGGCGGTCGGCTTCGATCTGGGTCTCGCCGGGGCCGCCCATGAAGCCGAAACCGCCGCGTTGGCGCTCCAGATGGGTCCAGGACCGCACCAGGCGGCTGCGCTGATAGTTCAGATGCGCGAGCTCGACCTGCAGCGCGCCTTCCTTGGTCTTGGCGCGGCGGCCGAAGATCTCCAGGATCAGGCCGGTCCGGTCGAGCACCTTGGTATTCCAGGCTTTCTCGAGATTGCGCTGCTGGATCGGCGACAGCGCGCAATCCATCACCACCAGTTCGATATCGTGGCCGGCGATCAGGCCGGTAATCTCCTCGACCTTGCCCTTGCCGAGGTAGGTCGCCGGCCGGATCTGACCGACTGGCGCGATCAGCGCATCGGCGATGGTGAGGTCGATGGCCCGCGCGAGCCCAGCCGCTTCGTCCAGCCGGGCTTCGAAATCACGTGCGGAATCGTTCGCCTGCGCGTCGGCATCGCCGCGGCGCATTCGCAGATAAGGGCCGATGACGATCACCCGCCCGCTTTGTTTACCCTCGGCCGACCGCGGACGATCGGCGCTCCCTTTACGGTCGAGGGGTTCCAATCAGTTTACTCTCAAGCCGGCGCATCCTCGCCACCTTCGAACAATTGGATCGGGGCTCCCGGCATGATGGTGGAGATCGCGTGCTTGTAGACGAGCTGCGAGTGACCGTCGCGCCGAAGCAGCAAGCAGAAGTTGTCGAACCAGGTAACAATTCCCTGCAGCTTCACTCCATTGACCAGAAAGATCGTCAGTGGCGTTTTTGTTTTACGAACGTGATTAAGGAAGGTGTCTTGTAGGTTTTGTGCGCGGTCTGCCGCCATTGTTTTTGTCCCGCCGTCTCGTGCTTCTTCTTGTTAAGCCGGTTGTTGCTCTCTGACGGAGCCTGCCCCGACTCGCCGGCTTACCCTGAGATCCCCCTCTGGTGGCTCGGCCGTTTGATTAGAGGGTACGCGCGGTTTTAAGGCAAGCCAGTTCGGGCCCCGCCTAGCAGGAACCCAGTGGCCATTCCCCGAAAAAGCACCGAAAGAGATAAATATTCCAAAGCAAGTGCATGGATCGGTGCAAACCGAGCAAGATGAGCCGCGAATCCGGCGCTTAGCGAACAAGCGATTCACTTAGGCCTTCAGCCGACCCCAAGCGCCTTGAGCTTGCGGTGAAGCGCCGAACGCTCCATGCCGACGAACTCGGCGGTGCGCGAAATATTGCCCGAGAACCGGCTGATCTGCGCGATCAGGTAGTCACGCTCGAACACTTCCCGCGCCTCGCGCAGCGGCAGCCCCATGATGTGCTCGCCATTGTTGCTGGTCGGCATCGCCGGCACCATCGAGCCTACATCCTGCGGCAGCATGTCGGCGGTAATGATCGCTTCCGGGCCGCCGCCGGCCAGAATCATCACGCGCTCGACATTGTTCCGCAGCTGGCGGACGTTGCCAGGCCAGACATGGGACTGCAGCACGGCCATCGCGTCCTGACCGATCTGCCGCTTCGGCAAGCCCGTCGCCGCCGATATCTGGTCCATGAAATAGTCGATCAGCTCCGGGATGTCCTCGCGGCGTTCCGACAGCGGTGGGACGCGGATCGGCACCACCGACAGCCGGTGGTAGAGGTCCTCGCGGAAGCGCCCTTCCGAGATCTCCTCCTCCAGATTGCGCGCCGTCGAGGAGATGATGCGGACGTCGACATGGATCTTGGCCGTGCCGCCCGAGCGCTGGAAGGTCTGATCGACCAGCACGCGCAGAATTTTGTTCTGGGTTTCACGCGGCATGTCGGCGATTTCGTCGATGAATAGCGTGCCGCCGTGCGCCTCTTCCAGTGCACCGGGCTTGCGCGGGTGCTCGCCGTTGGTCTGCTCGATACCGAACAGCTCGACTTCCATCCGCTCCGGCGTGATTGCCGCGGCGTTGATGACGACGAATGGCCCTTCTGCACGGCTTGATGCATTGTGCAGGGTACGCGCGACCAGTTCCTTGCCCGAACCGGACGGACCGACGATCAGGATACGGCTGTTGGCCTTTGCGGCCCGATCGATGGTCTGGCGCAACTGGTTCATACAGGCCGAGCGTCCGGTGAGAACGCTCGCGGTGGGAGCCAGTTGCTTGAGCTCTTTCACTTCGCGCTTGAGGCGCGAGTTCTCCAGCGCCCGCGTCGCCACCAGGATCAGCCGGTCGGATTTGAACGGCTTTTCGATGAAGTCATAGGCACCGCGTTTGATCGCGGCCACGGCGGTCTCGATGTTGCCGTGACCGGAGATCATCACCACGGGAACGTCGGCGTGCTCCTTCTTGATCTGCTCGAGCAATTGCAGGCCGTCGAGCTTGGAGCCTTGCAGCCAGATGTCGAGAAACACCAGATGCGGGCGGCGGCTGGAGATCTCCGCCAGCGCCGAATCGCTGTCGCGCGCGGTACGCGTGTTGAAGCCTTCGTCCTCCAGGATGCCCGCAACGAGGTCACGAATATCAGCTTCATCGTCGACAATCAGAATGTCACTTGCCATGGGTTACACCTGTCTTGTCAGTTGCCCGTTGCGGCTTCGGTTTTTGTTTCATGATTGGTCGCGGATGCCGCCTCATTGGTTTCGCTGGACGACCCTTTTGATTCATTGCGCGGTTGATTTGCTTCCGCAGACGGCTGCTTCGCATGGCCGGAGACGGCGAACCGCAACCGCATCCAGGCGCCGCGCTGCCCGGGCCGGAAATCGGAGGCGTCCTTGAGTTCGATGCGGCCGCCATGGTCTTCCAGCACGCGGCCGACGATGGCGAGCCCAAGCCCGGTGCCCTTCTGCCGTGTCGTCACATAGGGCTCCAGCAATCGCGCACGGCTTACCTTGGGCAGGCCGATACCGTTGTCGATGACATCGATCACGATGTCGTCGTTCTCCCGCGCGGCAATGACGTCAATGCGTCCCTTGCCGAGCTCTTCCGGCGGCACCTGCTCGATCGCCTCCGTCGCATTCTTGATGATGTTGGTCAGCGCCTGCGAGATCAGCCGACGGTCGAACTGCGCGCGCATCGGGTCCTGCTTAATATCGGCCTCGATATCGAGATCGGGATGCCCGACCTTCATCAGGAATACCGCCTGCCGCACGGTGTCGGCGACGTCCTCGCCTTCCATGACCGGCTTTGGCATCCGCGCGAAGCGGGAGAATTCATCGACCATCCGCCTGATGTCGTCGACCTGTCGCACGATGGTTTCGGTACATTGTTCGAAGATATTCTTGTCTTCGGTGATGACCTTGCCGAATTTGCGGCGGATGCGTTCGGCCGAGAGCTGGATCGGCGTCAGCGGGTTCTTGATTTCATGGGCAATGCGGCGCGCGACGTCACCCCACGCCGAGGTACGCTGCGCGGAGACGAGCTCGGTGATATCGTCGAGCGTGATGATGTAGCTGTCGCGCGACTGGCTGGTCTGCTCGGCGCTGACGCGGACCGACAGGTTGCGCTCATGGCCGTCGCGCATGATGGTGATCTGGCCCTGCACCAGGCGCTGTGTCCCCTCGCGCGCGGTCTTCATCATGTCGTCGAGCTCGGGCAGAACGTCCGACAGCGGATGGTCCAGCGTCTCCGATTCGGCATGGCCGATGAGTTTCTCGGCCGAGCGGTTCAGGATGCCGACGCTGCCCGAAGCATCGACGCCGATGATGCCGGCGCTGGCCGACGACAGCACGGCTTCGATGAAGCGCCGGCGGCTGTCGATCAGGTCCGAGGCGTTCACCAGTTCGTCGCGCTGGGTGCGCAATTCGGCCGTCATCTTGTTGAAGGTCTCGCCGAGCTGCGCGAGATCGCCTTCGGACTTGTGCACCGGCACCTGGACATGCAGATCGCCGGTCGAGACGATATTGGCAGCGCTCATCAAATTGCGGATCGGCGACACCAGCCAGTTGGCAAAATTCAACCCGATCAGCACCGATGCCATCAGAATGGTCAGCGCGATCACGGCGAACATCAGCGCGAAAGCCACCTGAATGCCGAGCCGGCGGGATTCGATCTGGGCATATTCGGCGACGCTGGCCTCAGTCTGCTTCAGTTGGCTGATCACGCGCGGATCGAGCAGCCGCGCGACGTACAGGAAAGTATTGTCAAAGGCGCGCAACCGGATCACCGCGGCCACATAATTGGCCTCGGGGAAAACCGCGATTGCCGGCTCTTCCTCATTGACGTTATTGAGAAAGTCCTGCGGCGGCGTCGTGAATTCCTGTTGGATGCCGGTCTTCGCCGTCACCAGGATGTTGCCGTCCTTGTCGACCAGCATTGCTGCTGGCAGGTTTCGCGCGACCGCATTTGCGGTCAGCAGTTCCAGAAACGATCGGCGGTCCTGGTCGAACAAGGGCCGGGCACGGGCAATATCGTTGGCCATGCCCAAGATGTCGCCACGGATAAGCTTCGCGTGCTCCTGCATGTAAGCGCGGGCAACGGTCAGCGAGTTCTGCATCACTTCGCGCGTCGGGCCGGAGAACAGCCGGTCCAGGCCACGGTCAATGGTCACGTTGGCGACGATCGCGACCAGCACCGCCGGCAGCACGGCGATGATGGAGAACAGGCTGACGATCTGGACGTGCAGCCTGGCCGCGGCCCGGCCACGCCGCCGCGCCTGGATCACCAGCCAGACTTCGCGGATAATGATGCCGACCAGCAGCAGAATAGTCGCCGCATTGATCAGCAGGAACGAATAGACAACGTTGCGGGTCGGCTCGATCGGCGTCAGGCCGCTCAGCACCATGAAGGTCAGAAATGCCGATAGCAGCGCGATGGCGACCGCAAACGGCGCCACCCACTTCCGCAGGATCCCTCCTCCGGATTCCGTAAGCGACGGATTGAATGATGGTGCCGAGGTCTCTGCGGTGGTCATTCCGGCAATCGGTGGGCTGAAAGGGCTTAGGCCGCCTGTCGCGGACTGATGCATTCATATCACAATGTTGCCGAAATGCGGCATCAGTAAGATGCTCGTGATATCAGTAGCTTACGAGCATTCTTTTCAGGCAAGTGGTAAAATTGCCAAAACACCGAATCGCGATGCGGTCTTTCCCTAATCAATTCGCCGCAACGTGACGACATCGGGGAAGCTGCTTTGTCGCAAAATCGGACAAGGCATGGGGGATTCGGGAAAGACGCCCAAGCTGTCCTGCGTCAGAAACGTGGACCAACATTCAAACCCGAGGTCCCATCCTGCCCAAGTTCCGGCGCGGCCCTGCCAGCCCTGCATCCATCGTTGCCGCTCTGAAGCAGGTAGCTGGTCTTCCGCCAAAGGCACGTGCCAGCTTTGCCAGGGGTCGATGCGTTCGCGGCACCTATGCCCCATCCGATCAGGCCAAGGAGATCACGAAGTCCCGAAGCTTCACCAAGCCGTCCCGTGTGTTGGCGCGCTTCTCGGTGGAAGGGGGCTTCGGCACCAACGACACGTTGCTGCGTGGCTTCAGCTTCGGGCTCGGGAGCGATGGCCAGCGCTCGGAAGTGTGCACACAGAGCGCCCCGGTTCATTTCGCGAGGACGCTTGACCAGATGTTGGGCTTCCTCCGAGCGCGCATTCCAGCACCCGACGGCAAGGCGGACGTGGAAACGGTCGAGGCATTCTCAGTAGCCAATCCCGAGACGCTGCATCAGGCAAGCTACATGGCCGCGCATCCGCCTCCCGCAAGCTTTGCCTGCACAACCTATTGGGGCGTGCACGCGTTTCCCGCCACGAATTCAAGGGGCGAGACCAGATTCATCAAGTTCAAGGTCACGCCAGTTAGCGAACAGGCGACGGAGCCCAAGGTCAGCGTACAGCCTGCCGAGCTGCTGCACGATCTCGAAACCCGGATCGCGGCTCGCGATATCAGGTTCAGCGTAATGGCGCTGCTGGATCGTCCCGGTGACCCCGTCATGGACGTGACCATCCGATGGCCGGATGAGGACGAGCGCGAAGCAGTGCGGCTCGGAACCATCGTCATCACCGGTGTTGAACCAAACGGTGCGAGCGACGAGCCCGTCTTCAATCCGGCAACTCTGGCCGAAGGCATCGGTCATCCGCCGGACAAGATGTTTGCGGCCCGCTGCGCCGCCTACACCATCTCGCAGACCACGCGTCGCTGAGCGGAGGAGGCTGCTGCCGTGCTCCGATCACGTTGCGCTTTCCGGCGCGCCCAGCATTTCGCGACGCCACACTCCCGGGCTGACGCCGATCACGGAGGTAAACACCCGCGTAAAGTGGCTCTGATTGGCGAACCCCGCCGCCACCGCAATTTCCGACAGCGGCAGGTCGCGAACGGTCATAAGCTGCCTGGCCGCCTTCACACGCTGGCGAAGCAGCCACTGGTGTGGCGGCAGGCCGGTGGAGATACGAAAGGCGCGCGAGAAGTGGCTGACCGAGAGATCGAATTCAGCCGCGATCTGTTGCAAGGAAAGTGTCCCGCCGAGGTCGGCCTCCAGTCTTTCGCACGCGCGCTTGACCTGCCACGGCGCAAGGCCGCCGCGGGCCAGCTCGGTATTGCGCCGCAGTCCGCCATAGGTCTGGGCAACGTGCGCGGTCAGCGCGAGCATCATGTGATCGATGAAAAGCTGGTTCGCCTCGGACGGCCGCCGCAATCCTTCCAGGAACGAGGCGCCGATATGACGGACGACCGTGTCGTCGTGGCCGACGCCGAGATCACACGCAAGATCGCCAATGCGCGGCGCGCCGGACTGTTCAGCGATGCGGTCGAGCGCCGAGCGTGGGAGATGGAAAAACAGGGAATGAAACGGCTTGTCGATCACATAGCGCGGATCGCATTTGAGATCGTACAGATAGGTTGCGCCGGCCCGGACATCTCTCTTCATGATGCACTTGCCGCGCTCCCAAAGCTCGCAGTCCGGATAATCGTGAAGCTTCAGACTGACGAGAAAGGCGTCCTCCGGTGTCAGCGAGCCGGAAAGGCCGGGTACCGGGCTATCATCACGCGTTTCGGTGACCGCAAGTTCAACGCCGCGCAGTGAACGCGTGACCAGCGACGGCGGCGCATCCTTCAGGTGCAGGAATCGCCCGAGCCTCGCGCCGAAGGCTCCCACCTGTGCCATATGCGTTATCTCACTTTTAAAGTTGGAAGGGCTGGTCATCGCGGCGTCAGCGAGATGCATGCATATTATCTGCTTTCGGAGCGCGGCCGTCTACGACGTTTGGCCGAGGCCGCTATCACACCAGTTTTATGACACAAAGCCCGGCGGCCTTGGATGGAAGCGCTGTTGTCCATCCGCAACACTGCGGCCCAAGTGCACGCAATGGTAGAACCCGATTGCCTCATTCGACAGCAGAGGCCGCCCCTGCGCAACCATTGAGCGGCTATGGTCACAAACGCTTGATGGCCGCTTTCAGCAAGATCAGGCAAAGCACCGCCGCTTTGGGAAAGACCCCGTAATTTTGCACGCCTAGAACGCGCGCCGAACGCTCGATCAAAATGCTTCTCAACGGCGAGGACAGGTCCATGAGCTGCCAGCCCATGCGCGATCTTTCGCGACAGAGTCAGCCAGACACTCCCGCAACACCCCGACACGATTTGCCGATCACCGAGCCACGCCCTGCCGACATGGAGATGGCACGCGTGCTCAAGACGAAGCCCGTCAGCATGGCATCGGACCCCACCAGCGGTTCAATCACCTTCTGGAGGCACGATCCCCTGCACGACGTCGTCGCGCCTATGGCCGATCACGTCATCATGGCTTTCCCCGCCGAGCCAGTGCGGTTCGAGCGTCGCGAGGGGAAAGCCTTTGTGAGTGGAATGACTCGTCCCGGGACCGTGACGGTGATCCCTGCGGGTTCAACCTCGCGATGGGACATCTACCAGCCATTGAGTGTCGTTCAGCTCTACCTTCCGGAGACAACGCTCAAGCGCGTTGCCCACGAAGCCGGCACAACCGCTCCCGGCGACCTCGTGGAGCGAACGGCGCATCCCGACCCAATTACATCCCGTTTGCTACTGAGCGCGGCCGACGCCCTGGAAGGCAGCGCAGCTCTCGATGCGCTGTTCAGGCACCAACTGACGGACCTTCTGGCTACGCGCCTGCTCGCGGCGCACGCCGGCTCGCCTGCAACGTTCGAGCTGGCCATCGGTGGGCTGTCGCCCAAGGTGCTCCGACGCGCCATCGAATGCCTGCGTTCGGACAGTGATACGGACGTCTCGCTGGCGGCGTTGGCGTCCGATGCCGGTCTGTCGCGCTTCCACTTCTGTCGCGCCTTCAAGGAAAGCACCGGGTTGTCGCCGCATGCCTGGCTGCGGCAGCACCGGCTCGAGCAGGCCATGAAAATGCTGCGCGACACCGACGTGTCGGTTGTCTCGGTCGCAGCCGCACTCGGCTATTCCTCCCAGACCGCCTTCGCTGCGGCGTTCCGAAAGCTGACCGGTGAAACGCCGAGCGATTGGCGAAGACGCATGCGGTAAACATCTTCTTCGCCTGCGGAGAAGCAATGTTTCCCGGCAACGGATTATTTCGGCAACGATGCCATAACCGATCTCAAGTGCAGCATCGAAAGGAAACAGGAGATGAAGACATTTCTCAGCATCGGAACGGGCCCGGGGATTGGTTTCGCGACCGCCGAACGCTTTGCCAAGGAAGGTTTCCAGGTGGTATTGGCTGCTCGAAGCATCGCCAAGACGCAAGAGCTGGCCGAAAGGCTAACAAAAAGCGGATACAAGGCCATCGCTCGCAAAGGGGACTCAAGCGACCCGAAGAGCGTCGCGGAACTGGTCGCTGAAGTTCAGGAGCAGCACGGCTCAATCGACGTCTTGCACTACAACGCCGCATCCACGCGCAAGGCGACACTATCCGAACAGCCGCGCGACAGCTTCAACAGTGATCTCGCCGTGAACATCGGAGGAGCGCTTGTCGCCGCTCAGGCTGTCGCTCCGAAGATGGAAGAGCAAAAGTCCGGTGCGATCCTGCTGACGGGAGGTGGCTTCGCGCTCGCACCCAGCCCGGACTATCTTTCGATCAGCATCGGCAAGGCCGGCATTCGCGCCTTGGCTCACGGACTTTTCGAGCCGTTCCGGGAAAAGGGAATTCACGTCGCGACAGTGACGGTCTGCACCTTTGTTTCTCCGGGATCGGAGGAGGCCTCATCGGTCGCCGAACACTTCTGGCATCTGTATAGCCAGCCGAAGGACTCCTGGACCGCCGAAACGAACTACGCCCCCGCGAGCACCTGATAACAGGGAGGCGACGAACATGCTGCACGATGCCGGCAAATCGCTCGTCTCGATTGCGGCCGCATTTGGTTCGTCGCAGACCGCTTTCGCTACGGCATTCGGAAAGCTGACCGGCGAAAGAGAGGGATTGGCAGAGCGCAACCGTTAACAGCAATCGCTCTACAGGTACCGCAATCGCGCTGGCGCAGCCGCAACTCTTATCCGCTAGATCATCACCGTTCCCACATCCAACTGGATGGAGAGAAAAGATGATTTGGAAAAGCATCGTCGGTCTCGGTGTGATCGCACCGGCTTCTGCGCGCTGGTCAGCGATGTCTGGTTTTGCCAGTAAGACGGCTGAGACGGTCTCTGACTTCGCCAGCGTCGTTCACAATCTGCTCATGGACGTACGCGATTGCTACCGGCCCGAACTGCACTACATGCGCGGCCCCGGCCCGAAATGGCGCGCCAAGCATCAGCCTTGGCTGGGATCTGCCCCAAGCGATTGGCGCGGGCGCATGCATTAGCAGCAATAGCTCGCTAGGTACGGCAATCGCGCTGGGGCAGCGGCCGACCCGATCAGTTAGACATCGCCTGTCCAAACCCAAACGACGGAGACATACAATGACCTGGAGGAACTTCGTCAACCGGCTGGAAATCACATCACGGCGCAGAGGTCTCGCGACAGCAGTCGTGTACGGACTTTCGCTAGCCGTTCGCTTCACTTCAGCAGCGGGGGAGGAGGTGGAGATTCCGGCGCCGTCCGTGCAAAGGACCAAACCGATAATGTCAATCATGACTGCGGTCAGCCCCCGGCTGTCCTACGAGGACTGGGCCCCGAACGCGCAGCCGAAGGTTTTCCGCCCCGGCTGGCCTCTGGGTTCGGCTGGCTGCCGCATCGGCATGTGAGCCGTCGATGCCGCGGCTGTCGATACAGCACTGCCTCCGTCCGTAAGGATTGAGATTTTTCGTTTCACCTCTTCGTGTCGTCATCGAGCGCTGCCCTCAACGAGATCAGCGAGCGGTAGCGCGCGGACTTTTGGAAGTCCAACCACAGGAGCAAACACATGCGACTAGTCATCATCGGCGCCGGCTTCGCCGGCATGTACGCCGCCCTCTCCGCCGCACGCCTGCGCGATATCCAGGGTGTTTCGCCGGAGGAATTCGAAATAGCGCTGGTTGCGCCCGAGCCGACGCTCGTCATCCGCCCGCGGCTCTACGAACCGAAGCCCGAAACCATGACTGCGCCCCTGCTCGATGTCCTCAACGCCATCGACGTCGTCTACGTGCAAGGCAGTGCCGAGACCGTGGACACCAAATCTCGTATGGTGCAAATCGCCACCAACAAAGGCACGCGAAAGAGCCTCTCCTACGATCGACTGGTCGTGGCGACCGGCAGCCGGCTATTCCGCCCTAACATTCCCGGCCTCGCCGAACACGGCTTTTCCATCGACTCGCTCGATGATGCGGTTGCCCTGGACCAGCATCTGCAGGGCTTGCCCAAGCGGCCCGCGGTGAATGGTCGCGATACCGTCGTCGTCGCAGGCGGCGGCTTCACCGGTATCGAGGCGGCAACCGAAATGCCGACGCGGCTGCGCGCGATCCTCGGCAAGGGTGCCAAGCCGCGTGTCATCATTGTCGAACGCAATCCGGCGATTGCCCCCGACATGGGCGAAGGCCCCCGACCCGTCATCGAGGAAGCCCTGCGAAAGGTGGGCGTGGAAACCCGGGTCGGCGCCGGCGTCGCCTCGCTGGACAAATCCGGCGTCACGCTTTCAAACGGCGATCACATCGAGACGGAGACGGTGATCTGGGCGGCCGGCATTCGCGCTGCCCCGTTGACGCAACAGATCCCCGCCGAGCGCGATAATTTCGGCCGGCTGCTGGTCGATCTGTGTTTGCGCGTGCCGGGCGTGCCCGACGTGTTCGCTACCGGCGATGCCGCTCGCGCCGCATGCGACGATGAGGGCAACTATGCGCTGATGTCGTGCCAACATGCCACGCGGATGGGCGCCTTCGCCGGCAACAACGCCGCCGCGGAGCTCCTCGGTGTTCCGACCAAACCCTATCACCAGAAGGCATATGTCACCTGCCTCGACCTTGGGGAGGCCGGAGCGCTGTTCACGCGCGGCTGGGAGCGCACGGTGGAGATGGTCGGCGAGGTGGCCAAGAAAACCAAGCAGGAGATCAACGGCGTCTGGATCTATCCGCCCAAGCCCGAGCGTGCTGCCGCACTCGCCTCGGCCGATCCGGAGCAAGTCACAAAGCTATAGGCGCCCGACGCAACGCCGGCCGCGCCTACCGCGCGTGAAGCGCGGCCAGATTGGAATCTAGCACCAAGACCCAACGTCAACATTGAGCAGTGGAGCCTTCAACATGAACCAGATGATCCGCAATACTCGGCAGAAGACAATCGAGAGCCAGGACGACATTCCACACCACGGTAGAGCCCGGGCCGATGAGTTGGTTCCCTCGCGTTATGCGCTTCGAGTCGGCGAGATTGACGTGCTGGTGATCAGCGACGGGATCGTAACGCCGCCAGCGGAGTCAATGGCCACCAACGCCGACCCTGCCGCCCGCGCGGCCTGGCTGGACGACATGTTTCTATCGCACGACGCGTTCGATTGGGCGCTGAACGAGGTAGTGGTGCGTAGCGGCGGCCAGACCGTTCTCATCGACAGTGGGCTTGGGGCGGAGGTTCCGGACTTCAAGCGGGCCGGGCATCTGATCCATCGGTTGGAGGCTGCCGGCATCGATCTTTCGTCTGTCACCGACGTGGTGCTGACCCACATGCACTTCGACCACGTCGGCGGACTGCTCGTCGATGGCGTGAAGGAGCGGCTGCGGCCGGACCTGCGGATTCACTTGTCCGCCGCCGAGGTCAAGTTCTGGGCGTCGCCCGATTTCTCCCGCACCGGCATGCCGCCGGAGCTCGCTGACGTGGCTCGACGGGCGTCCCTGCGATTCATGAAAGAGTACCGCAGCCAGCTGCGGACGTTCGAGGAGGACACCGAGGTGGCGCCGGGAGTAGTCGTCAGTCGCACCGGCGGCCATACCCCCGGCCACAGCGTGGTTCGCCTGGCATCCGGCGGCGACCGCCTGATGTTCGCCGGAGACGCCATATTCCCGGTCTCGTTCGATCATCCCGAATGGCACAACGGCTTTGAGCATGACCCAGAGGAGGCAACCCGCGTCCGGCTCCAACTCTTGCGAGAGCTGGCGACTACCGGTTCGTGGCTGGTAGCCACGCACATGCCGTTCCCCTCCATCGGCCGGGTCGCTGCCGCCGGCGACCTCTTTCGTTGGGTGCCGGCCTGGTGGGATTACTGACTGACTGTTGGAGCAGGGCCGCGACCGCGGCCCTGCTCACAACTCGGCGGCACCGTCGCCTTTCTGTGCTCCACCGCGGGTGAACGCGCATGGCCTTAGCTGCAGGAGACTGTCGTGACACGTCCCAAAAGGAAAAAGATAGCCGGCTTGTTGCTGTGCCTCGGCGCAATCGTCGTGGTGGCAGGTGGCTGGACCTATGCCCGCTCGAACCGCACATTCACCGACAACGCCTACGTCAGAGGCGAGATGACGTCGCTCGCCCCAAAGGTCGCGGGCTACGTCACGGCCGTGGAGATTCAGGACAACCAGACCGTTCGCGCCGGTGACGTTGTGTTCCGGATCGATGACCGGGACTATCAGGCACGCCTTGCGCAAGCCGTGGCCAACGTTGAAGCCGCTCGAGCCCGCCTCACCAACGTCGAGGCGGAAACCAAGCTCCAGCACGCGCTGATACGGCAGGCCGAAGCCCAAAGACTTGCGAGCGTGGCCGAGATGAACCTGGCCCACAAGGCATCCGATCGGCGCCGCGAACTGATCCGCACCAACGCCGTTAGCCAGGCCCAGGTCGACGAGAGTGATGCGGCGCTCTCGAGAACAGAGGCTGGGGTATCCGCGGCATCCGCAACGCTGGAGGCCCAGCGGCAACGCATCGTCGTCCTTGCCAGCCAGCAGGAAGCTGCTGTCGCTGCCGTGGCTCAGGCCGAGGCCGCGCGCGATCTCGCTCAGATCGATCTCGACAATACCGTGGTGCGTGCACCGATCGACGGCGTCGTAGGCAATCGCCAGGTTCGCCTCGGCCGACTGGTCGCGCCGGGCGCCTCCCTGCTGGACATCGTTCCCGTCAACGATGTCTGGGTTGTGGCAAATTTCAAGGAAACCCAGATCGAACATATCCGACCCGGTCAGCGCGCTCGCATCACGGTAGACAGTTATCCCCACCGCACAATTGACGGGGTCGTTGACAGCTTTGCGCCCGGGAGTGGGTCCGCATTCACCCTGCTCCCTACCGATAATGCGACCGGCAACTTCATTCGTGTCGTGCAGCGCGTGCCGGTGAAACTTCGCTTCATCAGCAATCCATTGCCCGGCCGCGTCGTGCCCGGCCTCTCCGCCCGCGTCGAGATCGACCGGGGAAGCGGCACATGACTACGATTGTCAACGCCGCACCGCGTCTTGACGGGCGCGCGGCAAGAGCCGCCCTCGTCGCGGGTATCGTGCTTGCTACTCTGACCGAAGCAATCGCGAGTACCGTACTGTCGCTCGGCCGCAACGACATCATCGGCGACACCCATGCAACTCCTGACGAGTTCGCCTGGCTGGACGTCGGATACACGACCACGAAGTTTATCGGGTTCATGACCGCGGCCTGGCTCATGACCTGCTTCGATCCCCGTCGCCTGGTCATCTGGTCGACGTTGCTCATGGGCGTCGCATGCGGAACAGCCGCCATCACTGATCGGTTGGACCTGCTGATTGTGCTCCGGGCAATACAAGGCTTCTGCGGCGGCACCTTGCTTGTTGCTGGGCAGTCGATCATCTTTCTTGCCTATCCGCGCGCGCGGCAGCCGATCCTGCAAGCCCTGTTTGCAATGGGTTCTGTCGTCGCTCCGGCCACCATCGCCCCGGCTCTCCAGGGCTGGCTGATCGACAGCCAGTCGTGGGCATGGATATTCTTCAGTGTTGTTCCGCTGGCCCTCGCCGCCATTGGACTGCTATTAATCGCCGAGAGCGCGAGGCAATTTGCGAAGGAGCGGTATCCACTTGATTGGATCGGTCTCGCGCTAATATCGGTTGCGTTCTTCTGCCTTACCTATGTCTTCAATCAGGGCAGCCGGTGGCGCTGGTTCGAAGAGGCCCGCATTGTTTGGCTGACCCTGATCGGCGTCGCGGCCTTGCTGGCGTTTCTCG
This sequence comes from Bradyrhizobium archetypum, assembly GCF_013114835.1. Lineage (GTDB taxonomy): Bacteria > Pseudomonadota > Alphaproteobacteria > Rhizobiales > Xanthobacteraceae > Bradyrhizobium > Bradyrhizobium archetypum. Next base: position 74,810 of record NZ_JAAVLW010000005.1, read on the forward strand.
GCCAGCAGGCGGTGTCAAAAGCGCGAGGTGTGCTCGATTTCGGCGTGTTCCGGTCGAGCGACTTCTCGTTCGCCTTCATCGTCAGTTTTGTCGCCGGCGCCGCCTTATTCGGCAGCGCCTTCCTGATCCCATCTTTCGCCGTGTCAGTCCTCGCGTTCACGCCTACCGATGCTGGACAGCTCCTGTTGCCAAGCGGCGCATTTTTTCTGGGCGCGCTCCTGGTGGCCGCCTTCCTCATGCAGGTACGCCGCGCTCCGCCAATCGTCACAGTGCCGTTCGGCATCCTGATGATCATGATTGCGATGTGGACGATGTCTGGTTCAACCATCGAGAGCGGCGCCGACGACATGATGGCGCCTATCCTGCTGCGCGGCTTTGGACTTGGACTTCTCTTTCTGTCGATTACGCTGATCGCCTTCAGCGATCTTGACGACCGCAGCCTCGCCTTCGGCATCGGTCTCTTCAATACGGGCCGTCAGCTAGGGGGCCTGATCGGAGTAGCCGCGCTCCAGACCATGATCGACAATAACGTCACCACCAATGCCGCCGTGCTTGGCGCCAGCGTCACCTCTGGCGTAGCCGCCGTCGACGAACGGCTGGCGACGATCAGCACGATGCTCGTGGGACGGGGCATGGACGGTGTGAGCGCCGGCCGGGCTGCGATGGGGTTGCTGGGTCGGGCCGTCACCGGTCAGTCCACCGTGCTTGCTTTCGATACGGGATTCGTCGCGATTGCCCTCCTCTTTCTCGTCGCTGCACCCGTGCTGGTCACCATCAAGCTCGCGTTCGCCTTGCACGCGAAAATGCGTGCGAAGACCTCGGATGAAATAACGAACGGCAGCGCCGTTCGTTAAGTACCAGCCTTCTGGTCCGATGCCGGCGGATAGGCTTGTGAATTGCTAGCCGCCGCTCCGGTAGACCTGGATGTCGAGGTCCCTGATCTTCTTGCGCAGCGTATTGCGGTTGAGACCGAGCAGGTCGGCCGCCCGGATCTGGTTGCCACGCGTGGCCGCCAGCGCGGCGGTGAGCAGCGGCACCTCGATCTCCTTGAGGATACGGTGATAGAGGCCCGGCGGCGGCACGCCGTTCGGGAAACCCGAGAAGTGCGAGGAGAGATAGGCTTCGACCGCGCCCCCGAGATTCTCCACGCCCATCGGCGCATTGCTGCCCGAAGTGACCGCCGGCGGGGCCAGCTCCCCATCGATTACCGAGGCCGTGATGACGTCCTGCGGATAAAGCGCGGCCAGCCTGCGTGCAAGGTTTTCGAGCTCGCGCACATTGCCAGGCCAGCGGTGCTGCTTGAGCCGTTCGAGCGCCAGCGCGTCGAGCTTCTTCGGCGGCAAGCCATCTTTTTCGGCGAGCGAGAAGAAATGCCTGATGAGATCGGGCAGATCTTCGATTCGCTCGCGGAGTGGCGGCAAACGCAGCGGTACAACGTTGAGGCGGAAGAACAGATCTTCCCGGAACAGCCCCTGCTGAATCAGGATGCGCAGATCCTTGTTGCTCGCAGCCACGATCCGAACATCTGTTTTGATCGGGGTACGGCCACCGACCGTGGTGTATTCGCCCTGCTGCAGCACGCGCAGCAGCCGCGTCTGCGCCTCCATCGGCATGTCGCCGATTTCGTCGAGAAACAGCGTCCCACCTTCGGCCTGTTCGAAGCGGCCGGAAGCGCGGGTATTGGCGCCGGTGAACGCGCCGCGCTCATGGCCGAACAATTCGGATTCGATAAGGTCGCGTGGAATCGCCGCCATGTTGACGGCGACGAACGGGCCATTGCGACGCTTGCCGTAGTCGTGCAGCGCGCGGGCGACCAGTTCCTTGCCGGTGCCGGACTCGCCGGAGATCATCACCGTGAGGTCGGTCTGCATCAGCCGCGCCAGCACACGATAGATCTCCTGCATCGCCGGCGAACGGCCGACCAGGGGGATCGAATCGAATTCGGAATCGTCGGCCGCACTCGTCACCCGCTCCTTCGGCTCAGCCAGTGCGCGGCCGACGATGGTGATGAGCTCCTTCAGGTCGAACGGTTTCGGCAAGTATTCATACGCGCCGCGTTCGGAAGCGCGGATCGCCGTCATGAAGGTGTTCTGCGCGCTCATGACGATGACGGGAAGATTAGGCCGCATCTTCTTGATGCGGGGCAGCAGATCGAATGCGTTCTCGTCGGGCATCACCACGTCGGTGATGACGAGATCGCCCTCGCCCTGACTTACCCAGCGCCACAGCGTCGCCGCGTTCCCGGTCAGGCGAACTTCGTATCCGGCGCGCGAAAGCGCCTGGTTCAGAACCGTGCGGATGGCGGTGTCGTCATCGGCAACGAGTATGCTACCTGCGGGCATCGTTATTCCTCATCTTGCGTCCTGTGAGGCAGGCGGCAGCGTACCCGGAACGCTGTCGCGGTTGCTTTGGTCGAGCTGTTTGGCGGGATTGAACATCGGCATCAGCACGCGGAACGTTGTCTTCCGCGGCTGCGATTCACATTCGATGATGCCGCCGTGATCGCCGACGATCTTGGCGACCAGCGCGAGGCCCAGCCCGCTGCCGGTCTGCTTTGTCGTCACGAAGGGATCGAACAGATTCGGCAGCAGGTCTTCCGGCACGCCGGAACCGTTGTCCTTGACGCAGAATTCAAGCGGCAGCGACACCCGCGATTTCTTGCCCGGCACCGACAGGCGAACACCGGGGCGGAACGCCGTGGTCAACTGAATTTCCGCGTCACTGCCGAGATCGGCGACAGCCTCGGCGGCGTTCTTGACGAGATTGAGGAACACCTGAATGAGCTGATCCTGATTGGCAAGCACCGGCGGCAGGGACGGATCGTATTCCTCGATGAAGCGGATGTTGCGGGCAAAGCCGGACTGCGCCAGCCGTTTGACGTGGTCGAGCACGGAGTGGATGTTCACCGGCCCGCGCGCCACCGGACGGTCGTCGCCGAACACTTCCATGCGGTCGACCAGGGTGACGATACGATCGGCCTCGTCGCAGATCAGCCGGGTCAACATGCGGTCTTCCGATGAAGCCGCCTGCTCCAGCAATTGCGCTGCGCCGCGGATGCCGGACAGTGGATTCTTGATTTCATGCGCCAGCATCGCAGCCAATGCGATCACCGAGCGCGCCGCGCTGCGGTGCGTGAGCTGCCGGTCCATCTTGTCGGCAATGGTGCGCTCCTGCAGCATCACGACGATATGGCCCGGCCGTTCGGTGAGCGGGGCGACGTGAAGATCGACCTGGCGATCGCCGCCGATGCGGGGCGTGCCGAGATCGACCTTGTATTCGTTGACCGGCGAGCCGCTGGAACGCACCTGGTCGATCAGCGCCAGCAACGGACTGCCGAACGGCACCAGCTCTTTCAGGGATTGGCGGCGCAGGAACTGCGTCGAAATCTCGAAGAAGGATTCGGCGGCGATATTGGCATCGACGATGCGGCCGTCGGGCGCGATCAAGAGCACCGGATTGGGCAGCGCATTGAGGATGGCTTCGCTTTCCGAGGGCACGGCGCGACGATATTCTGCGGCTGAATTCATGCAGCGGCACTCCATGCGAAATCGTCGAACGCATCCTGCAGCGATCGGTGCACGCGGCGCGGATCCTCCGACGTCAGGATCTTTTGCCGCCACCCCTTCAACGTCTCCGCCGGCGCGCGGCTGTACTGGCCCGCGATCTCCAAGGCCCAGCCGAGATGCTTGCGTGCGTGTTTGAGTCCGACGCGCAGCCCGTAATGGCTGCAAACCTCGTCGTAGAGTGCGCGCACATGCTCGAGTTGTTCGGCGAGCGAGGGGGTGGTTTCCGCCTTCCCGGTTTCCAGCCGGCGGCCGATCTGTCCCGGCAACCAAGGCTGGCCCTGCGCGCCGCGCCCGATCATCACGGCGTCCGCCCCCGACGCTTCCAGCGCCTGCACCGCTCTCTCGAATGAGGTGATATCGCCGTTGACCACGAGCGGCACGCAGACCGCATCCCTGACCGCGCGCACGGCATTCCAATTGGCCTCGCCCTTGTAGAACTGGCAGCGCGTTCGCCCGTGCACGGTGATCATCTGCACGCCGGCGGCTTCTGCGCGGCGCGCCAGTTCGGGCGCATTGAGCGAACGATCGTCCCAGCCGAGCCGCATCTTCAGCGTCACCGGCACGTTCACGGCCGCGATCGTCGCTTCGATCAGCTCGAGCGCATGATCGAGATCACGCATCAGCGCGGAACCGGACTGCCCGCCGGTGACGTGACGCGCCGGACAACCCATGTTGATGTCGATGATGTCGGCGCCGCCGGCTTCCGCAACGCGCGCGCCCTCTGCCATCCAGTGCGCCTCGCAGCCCGCGAGCTGAACGACGTGTGGTCCAACGCCGGCCCTCTCGCAGCGCAGAACCGACATCGGCCTGCCGTGCACGAGTTCGTCGCTGGCGGTCATCTCCGAGACGACCAATCCGGCGCCGAGCGTAGCCGCAAGACGTCGAAAGGGGGCATCGGTGACGCCGGACATCGGCGCCAGGAGAACCCGGTTGGCGACAGCAATCTCGCCTATTTTCAACGGCTTAGAGCGTGAACTTTCCGGGCCGGTCACGGCGTTCTCATGGTTAAGGCGGCGGCGTCATTGCAACCGTCGACGCATATTGTGAGCACAAATCTTGGGCAGTCAAGCTTCTTGCCTACACTTTAGACAGATCTATCATCTGTGCAAGTGCACTGCAACAAAAACCGCTTTTCCCCAGTGCATGGGAAACGCTCTGTTTTTCCGTATCCGGCATGGTAAGGGCTGTGCGCGCCAGCGCGCCGACACCCCACTCAACCCCGATTCGCCCTACTAGAGTCCAGATGCCCAGACCTGAGCGTACCGCAGCCATTCTCGTCGCAGCCGGCCGCGGGCTTCGCGCCGGCGCCGGAGGACCCAAGCAATATCGCGAGATCGGCGGGCAGACGGTGATCTTCCGCGCCATGCAGGCGTTCTGCCGGCATCCGGACATCTTCGCTGTGCAGCCGGTGGTGAATCCCGATGACGCTGCCATATTCAACGAGGCTGTCGCGGGACTGCGCCATCAGCCGCCAACCAATGGCGGAGCTACCCGCCAGGCATCGGTCCATGCCGGGCTCGAGGCGCTGGCAGCGGAGAAGCCCGACATCGTTCTGATCCACGACGCCGCACGGCCTTTCGTGACCCCGGGCGTTATTTCGCGCGCGATCGATGCTGCCGGCCGAACGGGCGCCGCCGTTCCGACAATTCCGGTCACAGATACGATCAAGCAGGTCAGTGATGCAGGTAACGTCGAGGCAACGCCCGAACGTGCAAAGCTGCGAATCGCGCAAACGCCGCAAGCGTTTCGCTTCGATGTCATTCTCGATGCCCATCGCCGTGCCGCACGCGAGGGCCGCAGCGATTTCACCGACGATGCGGCGCTCGCGGAATGGACGGGATTGACGGTGGCGACATTTGAAGGCGATCCTGCAAACATGAAACTGACGACATCAGAAGATTTCATCCGCGAAGAAGCTCGCCTCGCCGCCCAGCTCGGCGACATCCGGACGGGCACGGGCTACGACGTGCACGCCTTCGGTGACGGCGACCATCTGATGCTATGCGGCGTGCGGGTGCCACATACCCGCGGCTTTCTCGCCCATTCCGACGGCGACGTCGGCCTGCATGCCCTCGTCGACGCCATTCTCGGCGCGCTGGCGGACGGCGATATCGGCTCGCACTTTCCGCCGACCGATCCGCAGTGGAAAGGCGCCGCATCGGACAAATTCCTGAAATACGCCGTCGACCGCGTCACCGCGCGGGGCGGCCGGATCGCCAATCTCGAAGTCACGATGATCTGCGAGCGTCCGAAAATCGGACCGTTGCGCGACGTCATGCGCGCCCGCATCGCCGAGATTACCGGGCTCGACATCTCGCGCGTCGCCGTCAAGGCGACGACCAGCGAACGGCTGGGCTTCACCGGCCGCGAGGAAGGCATCGCCGCAACCGCGAGCGCCACCATTCGCTTGCCTTGGAACGACAAAGGTTGGGGCGAGTAAGATGAGCGGCAGCGACGCGCGCGCCCTCTCCCGCTCGCTGCTCGATTTGTGCCGGATGCGCAAGCTGACGATCGCGACGGCGGAGTCGTGCACGGGGGGCCTGGTCGCCGGCGCGCTCACCGATATTCCCGGTTCGTCAGATGTGATCGACCGCGGCTTCATCACCTACTCCAACGATGCCAAGCGCGCGATGCTCGGCGTCAAGGCCTCGACGCTTGCAACCTTCGGCGCGGTCAGCAAGGAAACCGCGACCGCTATGGCGGTGGGCGCGCTGGAAAAGGCCGGCGTCGATCTCGCAGTTTCCATTACCGGCATTGCGGGTCCGGGCGGCGCCACGCCGGGCAAGCCGGTCGGTCTCGTCCATTTCGCGGTCGCCTCGCGCGACGGGAAGATCTTGCACCGCGAATTCCGTTTTGGCGCGATCGGCCGCAGCAGTGTGCGCCAGCGCTCAGTGGTGGAGGCGCTGCGCCTGTTGATGGAGCTGGCGCGCGGCCCGCACCCGCCGGTCAAGCCGCCACGTCAGACCATGAACCGGCTGCGCCCCCGGGTAGCGCGAACGCCACGACGCAGCGCCGTCAAACGACGCCGGCCGACACGAACCTGAAGCCGATCAGGCCTGGGCAGCCAGCGCCTTGGCGCGCGTTTCGCTGAGCGAGCTTACCGGCGTCAAGGCTTCCGGACTGATCGAAAGCTCGATGATGGCCGGAAGTCCGCTGGCCACGGCTTCGTCGAAGGCGCGCGCGAAATCCTCCGTTCGATCCACGCGGGCGCCGAACCCGCCGCAGGCGCGGGCCAGCGCCGCGAAATCGGGATTGGCGAGATCGGTACCGGAGACCCTCCCGGGATAGGTCCGCTCCTGATGCATCCGGATGGTGCCGTACATGCCGTTGTTGCAGACGATCACGATCAGCGGCAGCCGGTTTTCGACCGCGGTCATGAACTCCAGCCCGGTCATCTGGAAACAGCCGTCGCCGGCGAACGCGATGACCATGCGTTCGGGATGCTGCAGCTTGGCGGCAACGGCCGCAGGCAGGCCATAGCCCATCGAGCCCGAGGTCGGGGCGAGTTCGGTGCGATATTGCCGATAGCGCCAGAAGCGGTGCACCCAGACGGCATAGTTGCCGGCGCCGTTGCAGATGATGCTGTCATGGGGCAGCCGATCGCTCAAACCACGCACGACCTGCGAAAGCTGCACGTCGCCGGGCGAATGCGTCGGCTCGGTGAAGGCGAGATAGTCGGCATGCGCCGCCTTGACGTAGTCGGCGCGCGAATGATGCTTAGGCTCCAGCCGCTTGATCGCAGCCGCAAAGGCTGCACTGCTCGCGACCACACCGAGCGTCGGCGAATAGACGCGGCCGATCTCTTCCGGGTCGGGATAGATATGAACCAGTGGCTGCTTCGGCTTCGGAATGTCGAACAGCGTGTAGCCGGATGTGGTCGCCTCCCCCAGCCTCGCGCCAAGCGCGATCACCAGATCACTGTTGCGGACCCGCTCGGCGATTTTGGCATCGAGGCCAATGCCGACATGGCCGCCATAGCAGGGATGAAGATTATCGAAATAGTCCTGGCAGCGGAACGAAACGCCGACCGGCACCTCGTGGGCCGACGCAAACGCTTCGAGATCGCGGCGCGCCTGATCGCTCCATCCGCCGCCGCCGACGATCAGGAACGGCTGCTTCGCTTCCGACAGCAAAGCATGGAATTGCCGCAAGGCGGCATCATCGGGCGCGATCGGAAGCGGATTGTAGGGCGGCGCATCCGGCACATCGGCGGTGTCGGTGAGCATGTCCTCAGGCAGCGCCAGCACGACCGGGCCGGGACGGCCCGAGGTCGCGGTGAAGAAGGCGCGCGAAATGAACTCGGGAATTCGCCGCGCATCATCAATCTGCGCGACCCATTTCGCCATCGGCCCGAACATCTGGCGATAGTCGATTTCCTGGAACGCTTCGCGCTCCATCATGTCGCGCCCGACCTGACCGAGGAGCAGGATCAGCGGCGTCGAGTCCTGGAATGCGACGTGGACACCGGAGGAAGCGTTGGTTGCGCCGGGGCCGCGGGTGGCGAACACGATGCCGGGCCTGCCCGTCAGCTTGCCATAGGCCTCTGCCATCATAGCGGCGCCCCCCTCCTGCCGCGCGTTGATGAACCGCACGCGCTGACTCTGGTACATGCCGTCGAGGGCAGCCAGGAAGCTCTCGCCGGGCACGCCGAACACGGTGTCGGCGCCGTGCAGGGCCAGTTGCTCGATGAGAATGTGCCCACCGGTTCGAAGTTTTGCGTCCATCGTCTTTGTCCCCTCCGTCGCGGGATCGCGGATTTTGGACCCGGCTTACTGAATGGCATCGGTGCCAGCAACCGGGATTGTTGCGAACCCTGATATGCCGCCGGTCATGTTCCTTGTTGCGGGGCTTTCGCGCCAACCCGCGCGTCCACGCCGGTCACGGCCTCATAGGCCTTGATGACGGCGGTGCAGGACTCGCCGTCGTGCCCGAGCAGCGCTGCCTGCCGGTAGGTCTGGTGCACCGCTTCTGCCATGAAGCCCGGCAGGCCCGCCTCCTCCAGCCAGCGCGCATAATAGCGGACATCCTTGCGGGCGTTCGCCAGCGACATCAGTGGAGTGAAGTCGCCTTCGAGCGTCGCCTGGCCATAGAGATCGAGCATGCCGCTCTTGGCGCCGGCCGCCGAGATGATGCCGATTACCTGCGACAGGTCGAGCCCCTCCTTGGCCCCGAGGGCAAAGCCCTCGCACCACGCCGCCACATTGGCGAAGGCGATGTAGTTGTGAATGAGCTTGAGGCGAATGGCGTGTCCCAGCGGGCCGATATGGAAGATGTTTTCGGCGTAGAGATTGAAATAGGGCCTGAGGTCGTCGAGCAGGTCGCGCTCGCCGCCGAACAGCACGTTGACCTTGCCGGCGTCGGCGTGTTTCGGGGTTCGCGTCATCGGCGCCTCGGCGTAGCGACCGCCGGCCGCGCGCACCATGCGGTCGAGCTTCGCGACCATTTGTGGACTGCCCGTGGTGTGGTCCACGATGATGAACCCCGGCGCCGGACCGGCGAGCAGCCCATCGCCGCAGATCATCAGCGCCTCAACATCCTCGGCCTCGTTGACGCAAATCATGATGATGCGGCAATTGTCGCGAATTTCCTGAATACCGTTCGCAGCCGTCGCCCCAAACGATTTGGCGACCGCCACTGCGGCCGGGTTGAGGTCATAGGCGGTGACCGCCACGCCCTTCGCGACGAGGTTTTTCACCAATCCACGTCCCATTCCACCAAGGCCGATAAAGCCAACGCGTTCGAATGTCGTCATCTCCGGCCTTCCGTTTGGTTTGTCGGTCTCTTGGAATTTCTGGCATTTGCGCGTGGCGGCGTCCCCGCGCCGCCAGCTTTTTTCCGCTCGGCTACCATGGCCACAGCCTGTCTGACAACCTGATTAATTAATTGCAGCTCTTGGCCTATTTCGATATCCCTGCTGACTGGCGTGGATTGCAACGGCGCGTTCGCGGGCGAGGCCATCTGGACAGGACGATCTGGTGAAATTCAAATCCGTCGAGCGTAGCCCTTCGTTGCCGGAGGAGATTGTTGCCAGCCTGACCAGCGCCCTGCACGCGGGCGAGCTTCGGCCGGGCGATCGCCTGCCCTCCGAACAGGCGCTGGCGACCGAGTTCGGCGTGGCGCGAACCGTTGTCCGGGAAGCCATCTCGCAGCTCAAATATGACGGCATCGTCCAGAGCCGGGTCGGCGTCGGCGCCTTCATCGCCCCGCCGCAGGAGCGGACGGCCTTTCGGATCAGCCCCGCCTGCTTCCAGAAGCGCAAGGAACTGTTGAAGCTGCTGCGCCTGCGCAACGGCGTCGTGATCGAGGTCGCGGCGGACGCGGCGTTGGCCCGCACCAAACGTGACATCGCCCGCATGGAGGCCATTCTCAAGGAGATGCGGGAGGCGATCGGCGATCGCGAGCACGGCGCCGAGCGTCATTTCGAGGCCGAACGTCAGCTCATTCACGTCATTGCCAAGGTGGCGGACAATGAGCACGCGCTCAATTTCATCGTCATGATCGACAGCCAGATTGCCGAAAAGCTCCGCTCAGTGGCCGTCAAGAACACCAAGGCAACCGAACTCGCTGCGGTCGCGATCGAGGAGCAGGCGCATCTGGTCGAGGCCATCAAAAGCGGCGATCCCGTCGCGGCGCGGGACCAGGCACGCCAGCATTACGACAACGCCGCCCAGCGCCTGGCCGACCGCGCCGATCTCGCAGACGTCTAGCCGGCCTTCGCCGGCCCTGCCCCGGATTTTCCGTAAATCGCATCCGCCCGTTTTTCGAACGCGGCGGCAAAACGCTGGAACGCGGTGTCGAACATCGTTCCCATCAGCATCGCCAGCATCCGGCTCTTGAACTCGTAGGACAGGAAAAACCCGACCTCGCAGTCGGTTTCGGATCTCGGCTCGAACGTCCAGCGGTTCTCGAGATTGCTGAACGGGCCCTTCAGGTATTCGACCATGATCTTCAGGTTCGGCCGGTCCAGCGTCACCCGGCTGGTGAAGGATTCCCGCACCAGCTTGAACGAGACGGTCATGTCGGCGACGACGACCTCCGTGCCATCGGCCTTCGACGTTCGCTGACGGACCCGCAGCGACTGGCACAGCGGCACGAATTCCGGGTAGCGCTCGACATCGGCGACCAGATCGAACATCTGATGTGCGGTGTGGTGGACCCTGCGCTTGCTGGAAAAGCGTGGCATTTGACGCGCTCAGCGGTGCAGTGCAGCCCGCGCCGCCTGCAGCTTGGCAAAATCCTCGCCCGCATGGTGCGACGAGCGGGTCAGCGGGCTCGCCGACACCATCAGAAAGCCCTTGGTGTAAGCGACCTTCTCGTAGCCCGCGAATTCGTCGGGCGTCACATAGCGCATCACGGCGTGGTGCTTGCGGGTCGGCTGCAGATATTGCCCGATGGTCAGGAAGTCGACGTCCGCCGAACGCAGATCGTCCATCACCTGCAGCACCTCATGGCGCTCCTCGCCAAGCCCGACCATGATGCCCGACTTGGTGAAGATCGTCGGATCGATCTCCTTGACCCGCTGCAACAGCCGGATCGAATGGAAATAGCGCGCACCCGGCCGCACGGTGAGATAACGCGCCGGCACGGTTTCGAGATTGTGGTTGAACACGTCGGGCTTGGCCGCCACCACCACCTCCAGCGCGCCTTCCTTGCGCAGAAAATCGGGGGTGAGAATTTCGATGGTCGTGGTCGGGCAACGCGCGCGGATGGCGCGAATCGTCTGCGCAAAATGCTCCGCGCCGCCGTCAGCGAGATCGTCGCGATCGACCGAGGTCACCACGACATGGGTCAGCCCGAGCTTGAAGGTTGCTTCCGCGACATGCTCCGGCTCACTGGCGTCGAGCGCGCCGGGCATGCCGGTCTTGACGTTGCAGAAGGCGCAAGCTCGCGTGCAGGTGTCCCCCATGATCATGAATGTGGCGTGCTTCTTGTCCCAGCACTCGCCGATATTCGGGCAGCCCGCCTCCTCGCACACGGTGACCAGGCCGTTCTCCTTGACGATTTTTCGCGTGTCCGCATAGCCGCGGGTGTTCGGCGCGCGCACCCGGATCCAGTCCGGCTTCGGCGGCGACAGCGCATCCGGCCGGTTCACCTTTTCGGGGTGACGCGGGCGCACCTGGTTGGCGGAGACGGTATCGACGAGGACGACCATGTTTAAGTCCGGAAATGGCGAGAACACCTAGCTAATCCGTGTCGCCGACGGCTGCAACCCGGGTTGCGGAGAGCGCCCGGTGCTGACTCGCGAAACTTGTCAGAACCGTGCAAGATATTGCCGGTTTTCACTGTTCCGCGAATGATTCTCACCTCAAGATGGCTCAAACTCCCAAGCCTGCCGATCCGGCTGTCCCCCGGCTCGGCAAGCCGCTGAAACGCTCGTTTTTCGACCGCAGCGTGCATGAGGTCGCGCCCGACCTGATCGGGGCGACGCTCTTGGTCGACGGCGTCGGCGGCCTCATCGTCGAGGTCGAGGCGTATCATCATCTGGATCCGGCCGCGCATTCGTTCCGCGGGCCGACGTCGCGCAACCGGGTAATGTTCGGCCCGGCCGGCTTTGCCTACGTCTACCGCTCCTATGGCATTCATTGGTGCGTGAACTTTGTCTGCGAGGAGGAAGGCTCGGCCAGCGCTGTGCTGATCCGCGCGCTGCAGCCGACCCATGGTCTGGCCGCAATGCGCCGCCGCCGCGGCCTGCAGGATGAGCGCGCGCTGTGCTCCGGCCCCGGCAAGCTCTGCGAAGCGCTCGGCATCACGATCAAGCACAATGAGTTGCCGCTGGATCAGCCGCCGCTCGCGTTACATGCGCGGACGGCCAGACCGGAGACCATTGTCGGCGTGCGGATCGGGATAACAAAAGCGATCGATCTGCCTTGGCGCTATGGATGGAAGGGATCGAGGTATTTGAGCAAACCGTTTTGAAGGGTGGGCTGCGTCAACATCAATTGCTGTCGTCACCGCGAACGCGGGTGATCCAGTACGCCGCGACTTATCAATTCCATCACTGCTGTCTCTGGAATACTGGATCGTCCGCCGGAGCCTGTCATCGGGCGCGCATTCGCGCGACCCATTGGCGGACGGAGACATTTGAATGTGCGTCTGCATTCTCGCGACATGAACTGCCCGAGGCTTGCCTGAAACTTTCTGCCCTCTCCTGGCGAGAGGGCGCAGGGAATGCCGGGTGCCGGCTGGCACCCGTGGTCTCGTGTGCAAATGCACTTAAGAAGTGCGCACACGAACATACAGGTACAGCCGGAGCAGCCCGGCATTCCTGCGCGATGGGTTGACGGGGCCTGACATGATTTCTGAACATCAGAAGTGATTTGCCCCACCGGATGACCTGCCTGACTCTTCAGGTGAGAGCTACACGGTCAGCACATCTTCAATCCGGATCGGCAAGCTGCGCACGCGCTTGCCTGTGGCGTGAAAGACGGCGTTGGCGATGGCGGGGGCCATGCCGACGAGTGCGATCTCGCCGAGGCCTTTGACGCCAAGGGCATTGACGTGTGGATCTATCTCCTCGACGAAGTGCGCTTCGAGCTGGGGAATGTCGAGATTCACGGGCAGCAGGTAATCGGCCATATGGGCGTTGACCGGACGGCCGTCGCGCGGATCGAGGACCGTGCGTTCCATCAGCGCCATGCCCATCCCGCCGATCATGCCGCCAATGCATTGGCTCCTCGCAAGTCGCGGATTGACGACGCGGCCGATGCCATAGGCGCCCACGGCGCGGCGCAGCCGGATCGTGCCGACATCGGGATCGACGGCCACCTCCGCAAATACGGCTCCGAAGGAGTGCATCGAAAATCGGGCCGCAGCATCAGGATCGCGCTGAGCCGAAGCCGTAGCCTCGACGGGTCGGCCGTCCCGCGGGCGCTTTGCGGCTTCCTCCTGCACGGCGATGCAGGCGGCGCGGATCGCAGAGCCGACCGAGGCCATCGTCCATGAGCCACCATGGGATGGAGCCGGCGGATAGTCAGAGCGGCCAAGGCTCAAACGCACCCGTTCAACAGGTAGCCCCAGCGTCTCGGCGGCAACCTGCGTCATGGAGGTGTAGGTGCCGGGACCCATGTCGCTTGCCGCAACTTCAATTTCAGCGGCGCCGTCCGGGAGCAGCCGCGCCCGCGCGTTCGCCGGCGCATGGAAGGCCGGATAGCTCGCCGATGCCATACCCATGCCGACCAGCAGCCGGCCATCGCGCATCGAACGAGGTTGGGGCGACCGCCGCGACCAGCCGAAACGTTCGGCGGCCAGGTCATGGCATTTCATCAGCGACCGGCTGGAGAAGGGCTTGTTCTCGCCCTCATCGATCGCCGGCTCGTTGCGACGCCGCAGGTCGATCGGATCGATTCCGAGCTTATACGACAGTTCATCTACGGCACATTCGAGCGCAAAGACACCGCTTGCCTCGCCGGGGCCGCGCATATGGTTCGGCGTGCCGATATCGAGTGGCAGCAGCCGGTAGCGGGTCCGCACGTTCGGCGTGGAGTACAGGAAGCGCGTGACCGAGGTCAGGGCCTCCATGAACTCTTCGTAGCGGCTCGTCTCGCCGGTGCCTTCGTGCACAATGCTGGTGAGCTTGCCGTCTGCCGTGGCCCCGAGAGCCATCCGCTGTAGGGTGCGGGGCCGGTGGCCCGTCGTGAAGAACATCTGCTTGCGCGTGAGTACGAGCTTGACGGGACGTCCCACTTGTCGCGCCGCCATGGCCGCAAGCGTCACATGCGGCCACGTCCTGAGCGACGTGCCAAAGGCACCGCCAATGAACGGACAGATCACCTGTACGTTCTCGGGCGGCACGCCGAATACGGCTGCGATCTCTGCCTGTTCGTTGACCACGAACTGGCTCTTGCTCCACAGCGTCAGCCGATTGCCATTCCAGGCCGCGACGGTGGCGTGCGGCTCCATTGGATTGTGGTTCTCGCGCGCGATTTCGTAGATCTCGTCGACCTTCGCCGGCGCGTCCGCGAGTGCGCGGTCGGCATTGCCGCGCGCGGTGTCGGCCGGCAGCCTCGCATCCGGCTGCTTCCCGGCTTCCGGAACGACAGGTCGGGCTTTTGGGTCGGCAGGATCAACGAGCGGCCGCTCGGCCGTGTAGGAGATGCGCAGCGCCGCTGCCGCGCGCTCCGCCTGGTCGAGCGTATCGGCGACGACGATCGCTACTGGTTGCCCGTAGAAGCGCACCTGGTCGTCCTGCAGCACATGCAGCCGCTCTCCTGTGGCCGGATCGATATAGCTCTTGTGGGGCGCGTATGGCAGGCGCGGCGCATTGCGATGCGTAATGACGGCAACGACGCCCGGCATCTTCTCAACCGGCGCGGTCTCGATACCGGTCACGCGGCCGAGCCCCACCGTGGCAGCGACGATCACCGCATAGACCTGGCCGCTCTGGTTGAAATCGGCCGCATAGCGCGCCGCGCCCGTGACCTTGGCGCGACCATCCACGCGCGGCAGCGGGTTTCCGATCACGTTCGTCGTCATGCGGCTTCTCCCGTCATTTCAAGAGCGCGGACGATCGTCCGGGGCAGGAGTTCGAGCTTGTAATGATTGCCCGACAACGGTCGGGCTCCTTCGAGTGCCAGCCGGGCGGCCGTTTCGAAGATTTTGCGATCCGGTGCCTTGCCAGTCAGCGCTTTCTCCACCGTGCGCAGGCGCCATGGCCGGGTGCCCACGCCGCCGACAGCGAGCCGCGCCTGACGGATCACGCCGTCCCCGACTTCGAGTGCGGCGGCGGCGGATACGAGCGCGAACTCATAAGAAGCGCGGTCGCGCACCTTGAGATAGCGCGCCCGCCGGCTGTACGGACCGCCGGGGACCCGCACCGCGAGGATGAGTTCGCCAGGCAGCAGCGTGTGTTCGAGATGCGGCGTATCGCCCGGCAAGCGAAACAATTCCTCGACTGGAAAACTGCGCTCGCCCCGCGGCCCCCTCACCTGCATCGTGGCATCGAGCGCGACCAGCGCGACGGCAACGTCCGAAGGATGCGTTGCCGCGCAATGATTGCTCGTGCCGAGAATGGCGTGGCCGGCATTGAGGCCATCGATGGCGGCGCAGCCGGAGTTCGGGGTGCGCTTGTTGCAGGGCGCGTCGTGCATCCGGAAATAGGGGCAGCGCACGCGCTGGAGCAGGTTGCCGCCGATGGAAGCCATGTTGCGCAATTGCGGCGAGGCGCCCTCTATCAGGCTTTCGGCGACGAGCGGGTGCAGGCGCTGTACGTCGGAATGGGCGGCAATATCGGCCATGCGAGCGAGCGCGCCGATCACGAGATCGGAACCCTCGATGCGGATTTCGGAAAGCGGGAGCGTGTTGATGTCGACGAGGTGTTCCGGCCGTTCCACCTCCTCCCGCATGAGGTCGATCAACGTTGTGCCGCCGGCGATGAAACGGCGGCCGGACGATGCGGCGGCGATGGCGGCCTGGACGGAAGTCACCTTCTCGAGCGTGAATGGAAGCATGGTCAGGCCCTCTTGGCAGCGTCGGCGACCGCAGCGACAATGCCTGGGTAGGCGCCGCAACGGCAGATATTGCCGCTCATCCAAAACCTGATTTCATCCGGCGAACCTGCATGGCCTTCTGCGATGCAGCCTATTCCCGACATGATCTGTCCGGGGGTGCAGAAGCCGCATTGCAAACCGTCGTGCTCGACGAACGCAGCCTGGAGCGGATGAAGCTCACCATTCGTTTCAAGGCCCTCGATCGTCTTGATCTCAGCCCCCTCATGCATCGCAGCCAGTGTCAGGCAGGAGACGATCCGCCTGCCGTTGAGAAGGACGGTGCAAGCACCGCACGCGCCCTGATTGCACCCCTTCTTCGTGCCGGTGAGATCGAGCGTCTCGCGCAGCACATCGAGCAGTGAGCGGCGGGGATCCAGGTCAAGCTCATGCTGCCTGCCGTTGACTACCAGGCGGACCCGTCCCGTGGATGCGGTGGGAGGCCGTTCGGATATGGGTTGCGCGGCAACTTCCGAGACGGCCGCGAGAGTGGCCACTCCCCCGACCGTAAGCAGGATCGAACGACGCGATAATCCGCCACGCCGTTCTTCGGTCTCAACAGCACCGTCGGTTAACCGCTCATCGTTCTTCATGGTCTCTGCTCGCTTGCTGACGATCGTTCGCTGACTGCTGAAGGAGAAGAGATTGACCGAGCCGAACAACGCCGCAGCCAAGCCGTCGCCTCAGATGACAGCGCGAACTAAGCATGAACCTGATGGGGCGTACCGTTCGGATATTGCGGCGACTATCGCGGTGTTGCGATGAATTGCCGCTAGGCACCTACAGAGCGCGTCGGAACGCCGATGGCGTCACTCCGACGATCGCTCGGAAAGCCGCTGCGAAGGCTGACGGCGTCTCGTATCCGACTGCAAGCGCGACCTCTGTGACACTCAGGCCCGAATGGGCGAGAAGCTCGCGGGCGCGGCGCATGCGTTGCGCTGTCAACCATGCATGCGGGGTCTGGCCGGTCGATTGCCGAAATGCCGTGCAGAAGTGGAAGCGGCTCAAACCGACAAGCGTGGCGAGTTCATTGAGTCCGATAGGCTGTTCGAGGTTCTCGCGCATAAACGTCGTGACACGCCGCACCTGCCAGTCAGCAAGGCCGCCCTTTCTGACCTGAGCAGGCAAGCTGCCAGATGATGAATGCTCGCGGATCAGCCGCGCGCAAAGGAGGTCGATCGCCTGCTCCACAAACAGACGGGACGATGCACTGTCCCGCGCCGCCTCGTGGCTGAGAATTTCAAGCAGCCCTGCCGCCGCGGGATCGGCGAAAGCCACACGCGGAAGAATCTCGATACGTCTTCCGCCCGCAATCTCGTCGGCGCATGCCTGGAGGCGCTCCTGAGTGAGGTAGACATGCGAAACGACCACCGGGCCGGCAATATTCCAGTGGCCGTCAACGCCTTTCGGAATGAGGGTGAAGGCTTTCGGGTTGGTCCGGGAAGTCAGGCGCTTGTTCTCGATCCGCCAGGATATCTCGTGCTGTCCTTCGTAGCAGCCGACCGCAACATATCCAGCCACGCCGCGCATGTAATCCTCTTGCAGCCCACCATGCGCCCACTTTCGCGTCAGCCGCGTATCACCGCGCAAAACCTCTGGCACCAGTACCGGTGGCTCGTCCAAGATGCGCGCCATCTCAGTGGCAGCATCGGGACTTGGGTGGCCAGCCGCAGATCGGGGCAGGCCGCTTGGACTTGACGCGGCCCTGCTTCGGGTACGGAACAGCCGCTGGTCCAAACTGTCGCCCTCCTCGAGCTGCTAAATACTTGCAATGATTGAGATTGAGGCTCCATTACATTATACGAAAGGACCCGCAGGGCATACGAAGGTTGGCAAAAGGACTCTAGAAAAACATCCGCGACGCTCGCGGGTGCCGTCGGTTGTCTGCCCACAAAATGGTCAGCGCATTGTTGATGGTAGCGCGGTTCGGGCGAAGCCTAAGCCTCGCGTCGGGTTTGCCAATTGCCTCGGTCCGCTCGGGCGAGAGTCCGTATGCGCTCGAGCAAAATCCACATCATCGCAAGCGTGCGCATCGGCGCACTGAGGCAGTGGAACTGCCATGGCGCTGCCGGTTGAATGACTCGAATTCCCTGACCGGGCCGTTTCGAATTGAATTGGTCGACATCGCCGTAACGACGCGCATCGCTTCATCAACAATCGCAACATCGACTCAATCCGGTCACGACACGCCCACGTTGAGCACGTAAGTGTGGTCCGCTGTTTCGCTTTGCGCGAGTGAAGTGCTCACAAATTGGGCTGCGGCGAACATGCGGAACACAGAGAGTGGTGAATTTGCGCAAACGACGGCGCCACCAACCAGCAACAGAAAACTGCAAAAGAAAAGGAGCTGTAAATGGCGGGCGTGTTTCCTGTTCAAGGATTCGGATTCCTCTCCAACTACAATGGTGCATTCGTCGCCAGTTCCGCGCAGGCTGCCATGCAGGCGATCGCGGCAACCAATGCAAACTCGATCGAGCTCGCGCCACGGCTCTTCATGCAAACCAGGACGTCGAATGACGTCTTCGCCGACCCCAACAAGACCGAGAGCGACGCCAACATTCTTAAGGCCGCGGCAAATGCGCAGTCGCTCGGTCTTTCGGTCACGCTGAAGCCTATGGTCTCAGCCCTTGATGGCACGCTCGCATATGCACTCATTCCGAGCGATCCCGCCGCTTTCTTCGCCTCCTACAAAGCCGAAATCGTTCACATGGCGGAAATCGCCGAGCAAGCCGGCGCGACCATGCTCGCGATCGGCAATGAGCTGGGCAAGCTCTCCGGACCGCAATATCGAAGCTATTGGGTCGACATCATCGATTCCGTACGCGCCGTGTTCCACGGCGAGATCACCTATGCGGCCGCAACCGACGAAGCGATAAATGTCAGTTTTTGGGACAAGGTCGACGAGATCGGCATCAATGCCTATCCGCCGCTGACGACCAGCCTTGATCCTTCGGTCGATCAGATGATTGCCGCCTGGAAATCGATGCCCACAGACAATTACTGGGCGGCGGTGATGGATCACATGTCGCCGGTCGACTTTTTCCATTCGCTCGCGGTCAAATACGGCAAGGCGGTCGTGTTCACCGAGACCGGCTACCGCAGCGTCGACGGCACCAATATCAGCCCGGGCGGCTGGGGCGGCACCACACAGGATCTGCAGGAGCAGTATGACGCGTTCAACGCGTTCTTTCAGGTCTGGGGTTCGGAAGGCGGAAGCTGGTTCAAGGGCGCCCAGATCTGGAACTGGGACGCGAACAATTTGTATTCGCCGACCGGCTACTCGCCGATGGGCAAGCCGGCCGAGCAGCTGATCACCGAATGGTATGGCGGGCAGCACCAGCCGCCTTCCCTCACCATCACCGGATCGCCATCGGCCGATCTGATCGATGTCGGCGGGGGCTATGACACCCTGTCCGGCGACATCGGCAACGACGTGATCAGGGGCGGCGCCGGCGACGACACGATTACCGGCGGTCCCGATGTGATCCCCAAACTCACGGAAACGACGATCACGGTCACCGGATACAGCCCCGTCGTCGACGGCATCGGCGCAAAGATGAAGCTGCTGATCAATGGCCAGCAGATCGGCGACATCGTCGAATTCCACGCCGCGGCCGATTCCTCGGAATATCAGACCTACACATTCAAGTTTCACAACCCGGCCATCGTCAGCAGCCTGGATATCGCGTTCATCAACGACGCGGTTACCGGTGGCGGCGACCGCAACCTCTACATCAAGGACATCACCGTCAACGGCGAGCACCTTGCGGTCTCCGAAGGCATCAATCCCAGTTCGCCGGGAACCTGGAACCTCTACCAGAACAAGTCGATCCACTATGACATGACCGGGCATCAGGACCTGTTCTTCGGCTCATCGACCGACGACGACAGCCTGGAGGGAGGTCCGGGCAAGGATCTGATCACCGGCGGCGCCGGGACGGACACGATCCAGGGTGGCGCAGGCAACGACACCATTAACGGCGGCCCCGGCGCCGATGTGATCCATGGCGGCACCGACGACGACACGATCAACAGCGGCGCCGGCATCACGACGGCGACGGATCAGCTCTACGGCGACGACGGCAACGACATCATCAAGGCCGGCACCGGCGACACCGGCGCCCTGCTCTATGGCGGCGCCGGCAAGGATCAGCTCTACGGCAGCGGCGCGGCGAATGTCATGAACGGCGGAGATGGCAACGACTATCTCTCCGGCGGTGGCGGGCAGGACACGATGCACGGCAACGCCGGCGACGACCAGCTCAAGGGCGGCACCGGCAACGAGTTCCTGTATGGCGGCAGCGGCAACGATCGCCTGATCGGCGGCGGCGGAAACGATTATCTCGCCGGCGGCACCGGCAACGATACATTCGTGTTCGCATCCACCCTGGGCAAGGACACCATTGCCGACTTCCACAACACGAGCGGCGTGCAGGATATCATTCAGCTCGACAAGACAATGTTTGCCGACTTCAGCGCGCTGCAATCGCACATAGCCGAGGTCGGCACCAGCGTCGTGATCACAGTCGACGCCAACAATACGATCGAAATCAAGAACACGACGCTGAGCCAACTCCATGCCAGCGATTTTCTGTTTGCGTGAGGTTACCCATGATCAGGTCCTCGATGACGACTGAGACACCTCCGTCGTCCTTGCGAGGAGCGAAGCGCCGAAGCAATCCATCTATCCGTCATGCCGCGATGTGGATTGCTTCGCTCCGCTCGCAATAACGGGGATAGTTTTGCGCCTTACCACTACTCCGCGCGGTGGCACACGGCCTCGACCTTATTGCCGTCGGGGTCGCGCAGGAAGGCGCCGTAATAGGCGGCGTGATAATGGCGCAGGCCCGGCGGGCCGTCGTCGGTGCCGCCGGCGGCGATGCCGGCGCGCCAGAACGCGTCGACCTCGCTGCGCGATTTGGCCTTGAAGCACCAGTGCCGGCTGGTGGCCTCGTCTGGCCTCTCGCCCTTGTAGATCGCAATGTAGACCCGGTCCGGATACTGCGCGTCGGCCCGCTCGCCGTAGCCGAGCCAGCGGTCGCTGCGGCCGACCTTGACCACATCGAGCGCTTTCATGACGGCGTCGTAGAAGCGCTCGGCGGCGGCGAAATCTGAAACCGTGATGGAGACGTGGTCCAGCATCGATCCGTTCCTCGATGGTGACTCAAACTGGCTAAGCCGTCATTGCGAGGAGCGAAGCGACGAAGCAATCCATCTATCCGTTCGCGACGCTATGGATTGCTTCGTTTCGCTCGTGATGATGCGGTAGTCCGGCGCCGGCCTTACGACGCCATCTTCAGCCGCTCCAGCGCTTCCTGCAGCTTTGCCTTGCGCGCGACCGCTGCCTCACGCTTTTCCTTTTCTTCCTCGACGATCTCTTCGGGCGCATTCGCCACGAATTTCTCGTTGCCGAGCTTGGCGTCGACGCGCTTGATGTCGGCGTCGGCCTTGACGATTTCCTTGTCGAGCCGGGCCTTCTCGGCCGAAAGATCGATCACGCCCTTGAGCGGCAGCGCCACGACCTCGCCGCGCACCAGCAACTGTACCGCGCCTTCCGGCGGCCGGTCGGCGTAGGTAATCTCGGCGAGCCGCGCCAACCGCTTGACGATGTCGTTCCAGCGCGCTGCGCGCTCCTTCGTTTCGGCAGATGCACCGGACAGCACCAGCGGGATCAGCGTGGCCGGCGGAATGTTCATTTCCGATTTCGCCGAGCGGATGGCGGTGACGAGATCAACCACCCAGCCGATCTCGGCCTCGGCCGCGGGATCGCTGAAATCGCCGGCATCGAGCGCGGCCATGGCCGGCGCGATCACAGGATCGCCGGGTCCCGCCATCGACATCGCGGCGATCTGCTCTGGCGTGACCGTACTCGCCTTGCGCGGCCATTCGGCCAGCACCAGGAGCTGATCGCGTTTCGCCGTCACCGCCCAGAGCTCTTCGGTGATGAAGGGCATGAATGGATGCAGCAATTTGAGGATTTCGTCGCGCGCCCAGGCGATCATGGCGCGGGTTTCGGTTTTCGCCGCGCTCTCCTCGGCCATCAGCACCGGTTTTGCGAGTTCGAGATACCAGTCGCAATAGACGTTCCAGACGAAGCGATAGATCGCGTTCGCCGCATCGTTGAAGCGATAGAACTCGATCGCCTCGGTGACCTCCCGCGTGGCGCGCGAGGTTTCATGCGCGATCCAGCGGTTCAGCGTCTCCCTGGCATTCACAGGATCGAAGCCGTCTGGCTTCTCGCAGCCGTTCATCTCGGCAAAGCGGCAGGCGTTCCAGAGCTTGGTCGCGAAATTGCGATTGGTTTCGACCAGTTGCGGCGAGAGCTTGATGTCATGGTTAAGGGCCGCCCCGCGCGCCAGCGCAAAGCGCAGCGCGTCGGCGCCAAAATCGTCGATGACGCCGAGCGGATCGATGACGTTGCCTTTCGACTTCGACATCTTCGCGCCCTTCTCGTCGCGAACCAAGCGGTGGATATAGACGGTCGAGAACGGCGCGTCCTTCATGAAGTGCAGGCCCATCATCATCATTCGGGCGACCCAGAAGAAGATGATGTCCCATCCCGTGACGAGCACGTTGGTCGGGTAATAGCGCTTCACTTCCGGCGTTTCGTCGGGCCAGCCGAGCGTCGAGAACGGCCACAGGCCGGAGGAGAACCAGGTGTCGAGCACGTCCTCGTCGCGCGTGATGAAGCCTTCGCGCTTGGCCGGATCCTGCGCCATCTCGCGGCCCTGCTGCGGCGTGATCACTTCCTGCTCGACGTAGTAGCCGAGCGCGTTGCCGACGGCTTCGTCTTCGGTCTCGGCGACGAACACCTTGCCGTCAGGCCCGTACCAGGCCGGGATCTGGTGGCCCCACCAGAGCTGGCGCGAGATGCACCAGGGCTGGATGTTTTCCATCCATTCGAAATAGGTCTTTTCCCAGTTCTTCGGCACGAAGCTGGTCGCGCCCGAGCGCACGGCGGCGATGGCCGGCTGCGCCATGGTCTTGGCGTCGACATACCACTGGTCGGTCAGATAGGGTTCGATGACGACGCCGGAGCGGTCGCCATGCGGCACCATGTGCGTGTTCGGCTCGATCTTCTCCAGGAAGCCGAAATCCTCCAGCCGCGCCACGATCTTCTTGCGCGCGGCGAAGCGGTCGACATTGTGCAGCTCTTCCGCCAGCATCAGCGCGCCTTCGGGCAGGCCGCGCAGATAGTCCTCGTTGTCGACGAGGGCCATGCAGCCCTCGCGATCGAACACATTGATCTGCGGGAGGCCGTGGCGTTTGCCGACCTCGAAGTCGTTGAAGTCGTGCGCCGGCGTGATCTTGACCGCGCCCGAACCCTTTTCGGGATCGGCGTAGTCGTCGCCGATGATCGGAATGCGGCGGCCGACCAGCGGCAGGATGACGTGCTGGCCGATCAGATGTCCGATCCGCTCGTTCTCCGGATGAATCGCGACGGCGGTGTCGCCGAGCATGGTCTCGGGCCGCGTCGTCGCGACAACAACAAACGTCGCGGGGTCGTCGGGGCTGAAGTTCTTGCCCTGGATCGGATAGCGCAGATACCACAGGCTGCCCTTGACCTCGACCTGCTGCACCTCGAGATCGGAGATCGCGGTGAGCAGTTTCGGGTCCCAGTTCACCAGCCGCTTGTCTTTGTAGATCAGGCCTTCGCGGTGCAGCTCGACGAACACTTTCGCGACCGCGCGCGAAAGCCCCTCGTCCATCGTAAAACGTTCGCGCGACCAGTCGCAGGAGGCGCCGAGGCGCTTCAACTGATTGACGATGGTGTCGCCGCTTTCCGCCTTCCACTGCCAGACACGTTCGAGGAATTTGGCGCGGCCAAGATCGCGGCGGCCCGGCTCCTGCCGTTCCATCAATTGCCGCTCGACCACCATCTGGGTGGCGATGCCGGCATGGTCGGTGCCCGGCTGCCACAGCACGTCGCGGCCGCGCATCCGCTCGAAGCGGCAGAGAATGTCCTGCAGCGTGTTGTTCAGCGCGTGGCCCATATGCAGCGAGCCCGTCACGTTCGGCGGCGGGATCACGATGGTGAACGGGGCGGCATCCCGCCGTTCGGGGCGGCCGGCCTTGAACGCGCCGCTCTCCTCCCAGATCCGGGACATGCGGCTCTCGATATCGGCGGGCTGGTAGTTTTTCTCGATCATGACGATGCAATTGGGGATGATGGGCGCGCTCTCGAGCGATCCGTCGCCGGTCCGCCCAAAGAATACGCATCAAAACAACGTGGGTCCGCCGGGTTCAGATGGGATCGTCGCCGGACGGCCCCTAGAAAGCCGCCGCAGCGCCTCAAGTCAACCTGACAGGTCGATTTTGGAGCCGCCCAGCTCCGGTCCAGCCCGCAGAATCGGGACGCTCAAGCGACACCGAAGCTTGGTCGGGAACTAGCGTCCGCGCGAAACCCGCTCGATTTCGGCCTTGACGATCCGCTCCACCAGTCCCGGCAAATTGTCATCGAGCCATGATTTCAGCATGGGTCGCAGCATTTCCTTGACCAGGTCCTCGAGCGTCCGCGCATTGTTGCTCAGCACGGTATTGGCCAGCGAGTTGAAGGCGGATTCCACGGCGGATACGGTCGAACGTGACAAAATCGGTTGCTGAGGTGGGCTATCGTAGGGCGGCGGCTCGTGGGCCGGTTGTCGGTTTCTGGACTCGCTGAATTCAATATCGTCCGCCGGCTCGATCTTGTTGAACGACGCAGCCGGTGGTGGTGGCGCCGGATCGGGCAACGCCATCTCGTCGGTAAGCTCGAACACGTCGGGCTCGGCCTCGGGCTGCGGCGCCGGCCTGATTTCGGCTTCCGGAGTTGCCGCATCGAGGCTCGCCAGCATCGCGTCGATGTCGTCCTGGCTATTGCTGGCGGCCGGTGCTGGTGCAGGCGCGGGCGGCGGCGGAGCTGGGGCCGGCTTTGGCGCCGGCGCCGGCTTCGGAGCAATCGCCGATGGAGGAATATCCTTCATCACAGGCTTTGGCGGCGCGGCAGCCTCCGGCTTGACGGCCGCCGGCTTTGCCTCGTCGTCGGCAATGATGCGACGGATCGACGCCAGAATCTCCTCCATCGAGGGCTCTTGGACCTTTGCAGGTTGCGTCATCTCCGACTCCACATCGAAACCAATTTACACCAAAGCCACGAAGGAATTGCCGGTTCCGGATATGCAGGCCGGGCTTTTCACCGCACGGCCTGACTTGTCCCCAGATCAAGCCCGCCCGCTGCATCATGCCGGGGGGACCTATTCCCTCAAGGCAATCCGCCTCGCGTCCCTCGATGCAAGGACGCGGCGCGAATCGCTCAGCTCGCCCCGGAAACGGTACGTCATGGCCGCAAATGATTGCAAGCAAAGCGCCCGCCGCTTCAGGCGGCGGGCGATGATATTCGTCCCGTGTTGCGCGAAATTCGCGCCGACGTCAGCGGCCGTCCGGCGTGCGAACGCCGGCCCAGCTGTCGCGCACCTGATGATAGTGCACGCTCGGGTCGTAGATCGTGGTCGGCAGGTTGAGCACCTGCGGCGACAGCCGCCCGACCTTGTCCAGCACCGAGTATGATGCCACCACGCGATCGTGCTGCGCGGTGACCAGCGCGACGCGCGCGTTGACTAGCGCCTGCTGCGCGTTCAGCACGTCGAGTGTGGTGCGCTGTCCGGCCTTGGCTTCCTCGCGCACGCCGTTCAAGGCGATTTCGGACGCCTGCACCTGCGCCTGGGCAGAGGCGACCTGCGCCTTGCCGGCGACGAGTTGCCCCCACGCCGTGACGACGTTGGCGCGGGTCTGGTCCCTCGTCTGATCGAGCACGAGACGTTGCTGCGCCAGCGTTTCCTTGGACTGGCGGATCAGCGAATATTCGGCGCCGCCCTGATAGACCGGAACGTTGAGCTGCGTGATCACGGATGCGCCGAACGAGCGGTATTGGATCAGGCTCTGCTCATAGGACTGCTGCACAGAGGCCTGCAGCGTGACCGTCGGCAACAGCGCACCTTCCGCCACCTTGACGTTCAGATAATTCGTGTCGATGCCGAACATCGCCGCGGTGACGTTCGGGTGTTGGATGAGACCCAGTTCGACGGCAGCCGGCAACGTCGATGGCAGGAAGCGGTCGACCGGCGAACCCGGTGCAAGGTTCGCCGGCTCGTTGCCGATGATGCGCCGGAAATTGGAACGCGTCGTCGTCAGATTGGCTTCGGCGGTCAGGAGCTGCGTCTTGCCGGCGGCGAGCTGGGCTTCCGACTGCGCAACGTCGGTGCGCGTGACTTCGCCGACGTTGAAGCGGTCGCGGGTCTGTTTCAGCGTCTGCTCCAGCACGCGCACGTTGCTCTTCTGCACCTCCACGATCGCCGAATCGCGCAGATAGTCCATGTAGATCGTGGCGGCGCTGAGCAGAACGCTCTGCTCCATGAATCGCAGCGCTTCCCGTGCGCCTGATACCTGGCTCTCCGCCGACCTGGTTCGGTTCGCGGTCTGCTGGCCGTTGAAGAGCGTCTGCGTGACGGTCCCGCCGATGCTGCGCGGCGCATTGGCGCCGACAATCGGGGTTTTCACGAGGCGGGTTGCGTCGCCGCCCTGCGTGCTCAGCGCGTCCGTGTACTGGACGCCCGCACTTGCCGTGACCGCGACTTTCGGCCGGTAGCCCGACAGGGCCTGCGGCACTGCCTCATCCGTGACGCGCACCTGCGCGCGCTGTGCATTGAGCTGCGGATTGTTCTGATAGGCGCGCACCAGCGCTGCCTCGATCGTATCGGCTAAGACGGGCGTCGGGCCCATGCACACTATTAGAAGGGCCGAAGCCGCGCCCCCGGCAAATGCCTTCACCCCACGCATCCCAAGCAATCCAATCATTTTTGGTCGCCGGTCCATGACCATGATGGCACACGATCATTAACCGAACGTCGCTTCACTCGAAGTGAGTCCCGGCTCACCTTAGTCCGCACATAGGCCGGACGGAACTACCCTGTAAGTGTCCGCCGTCGAAACTCTTCACGTGGGGCAAACGGGCCACACTTCTGATTTCGAAGGGGATTTAGCCGGCCACGGCGGGCGAATATTGGGCGTGGAAAGGGCTGAAAGGCTAGAAAACGAAGGCTGGAACAAGTTCCATGCCGGGCAGCACCGGGGCAGCGGCATCGAACAGCGTCCGGTGGCCGAAATCGCCGTGCGAACAAGTCACGATGGAAGCCCGCGCCGGCCGCGCGGTCGCAAAAACGCCCACCAACCGGCCGCCGCTGCGCAGTTGCCTGTAGAGCCCTTCCGGCACGATCGCGGTGGCGCCGTTCAGCACGATGACATCATAGGGCGCGTTGGTGGGGTCACCCTCGGCCGGTGCCGCAGTTCGGACTGTGACATTTCCATAGCCGTGGCGCGCCAGAATAGACTGCGCCTTCGTCGCTAGCGCCGAATCGCTTTCCGTCGCGGTCACCTGGGCGGCGAATCGAGCGATCACGGCGGCGGCGTAGCCGGTCGCGCAGCCGACCACCAGGACGCGGTCGGTCTCCTTGATTTCGGCCGCCTGCAGCATCTTCGCCAACACCGCCGGCTTGATCAGGTAGCGCTTGGCCGAGCCGCCCTCGCTGACGTCGAGATCGAGGTCCAGATAGGCCAGCGCCTGCTTGTTTTCGGGCACGAAATCCTCGCGCGGCACCGCCAGCATGGCATCGAGAATGCGGATATCGGTCACGTCGCTCGGACGCACCTGACCATCGACCATCTTCTGGCGTGCGGTCGCAAAACCGGACATAGGCTAAGACCCCGAAAGCACACGGCGTTGCCGCCGAAACAGCTAAAAGTGGGCCATCTTTGGTACAGGCGCCGGCAAAACGCAACATGCCGGGGCCAGAGCCGTGAGCAACCGAAATGTGGGCGAGGCTGGTAGCTGTAATTGGCTCCCCGGGCTGGATTCGAACCAGCGACCATTCGATTAACAGTCGAATGCTCTACCGCTGAGCTACCGAGGAATAGCGAAACAAAGGTTCGCGAGCGGGGAGCGTATAACAAAGCCTTTCGGGCTTGCAAAGGACCAAATCGCAACCCGCCTGTTTGCTTGAAGCGGAGCGGGAAAGCCCCTGCGTCACAACGATTTGTCGGCGCTTTCGACCGCCCGGCATAGCGGGGCTGGAACCAGGACGGCGCCATTGCGTCATCCACAGGCCATGGATCGGGGGTCGCCAATTCGACTCAATCGGTCCTGAGGCTCCAGCCAAGCTGGGTTCATGGGAGCAGATTCGATGCCAGCCATTGCAACGCACCCGATCCGCGCCGCCCCCTCGATCATCCCGAGCGAGATGCCCGCCATGAGCGACGACGAGTGCCTGCGTCGGCTCGCGCAAGCCGTTGAAGAGCATGATGCCGAGCATCTGAACGAGGTCGCGCGGCTGATCGCCCGGCTCGCTGTCACGATCGAGTAGTTCTTTACCCGAATTGGGCTGAGGTGATCGATCAGGCGCCCTACCTCGCCGCAATGGCCGCAATAAAGAGCGCGCAAGCCACCGTGGATGCGACTGTCCGTACGTGGTTCCACCACGTCCATTCCGTCAGATAGCGCGCCCATAGCGATGCGGCCTCCTGGCTTGCCGGGTCCGTTGCGGCAAGCGCGTTGTTCAGCGGCACGTTGAAAATCATCGTGACCACGAACATGCCGAGCACATAGAGCGTGCCGCCGGCCAGCATCGCCATGGCGCCCGGCTCGCTCCAGCGAAAGATGGCGATCACCGCGAGCCCGGTGCTCGCCGCCGTCGTTCCCAGGAAGACCGGCATGAACAGCGACTGCACGATCGTGACGTTGATCGCATTCATCGCCGCGATGCCCGCCGCCTGTCCGGTGCGGGCGAGCGCCGTCATGATGAAGGTCGAAAACGCGAAGTAGAGGCCGGCGAGCAGTCCGCAGCCGACGGCCGAAAACCACAGCAGGCCCGTAATCAGCATCTGCAGCATGGTCATGCCCTCCACACGCCGGTTGCGGCGGTCCGGCGGGCATAATCGGAAAAGTCCCGCGCCGGACGGCCGAGCGCCTGCTCGACGCCGTGGGCAACGGCCGAGTTGCGCCCGTCGAGCACGACGGTGAACAGCTCCAGCATCAGTTCGATGACGTCGCCGGGCACATGGGGCTGCATGGCGGCGGCAAATTGCTGTGGCGCGATCTGCCGGTACTGAATCGGCCGGCCCGCCGCGTGCTCGATCTCGTCCACAGCCTGCGCGAATGTCAGCGCGCGCGGGCCCGTCACCTCATAGACCTTGCCGGCATGATGTCGGTCTGTCAGCGCGGCGACCACGACCTCCGCGATGTCGTCGGCGTCGACGAACGGTTCCGGCACGGCGCCCGTCGGCAGCGCGATTTCACCGGCCAGCACGCCGTCGAGCAGATGGCCCTCGGAGAAATTCTGGTCGAACCAGCTCGCACGCACCATGGTCCAGGGAACGCCGGACTGCTGCAGTGCTGCCTCCGCCCGTTGCGCACCCGGCTCGCCGCGCCCCGACAGCAGCACGACGCGCTCCAGCCCATTCGCGCGTGCCAATCGCCCCACTTCGGCGATCGCATCGCTGGCGCCCTCGACCGCAAGATCCGGCTGGTAGGTGACATAGGCCATCGAAACGCCGGCAAACGCGGCCGGCCATGTCTCGGCCCGGGTCCAATCGAACGGGACCGGCGCCGAACGCGATACCGGCCGCGTCGAAACCCTGCGCGCCTGCAGCAGCGCATTGACGCGCGCGCCGGTCTTGCCCGCGCCGCCGACGATCAGGATCGGGAGTTCTGGCATGGGTAATCCTTTCTGGCTCGGAATACGAGAATATCTCGTATTTGCCAAACCCGATAAACTCTCGTATTAGCAACGTCAAGTCGCTTTTGTGTGAGGACCCATGCCAAAGGGAAAAGCCGGACCGAAGACGGCCGCCGCAGCCGCGCCCGCGCTGGCGCGCCTGGTCCCGACCCAGCAGCGCAGCCGCGAGCGGTTTGAAAAAATACTGGAATGCGCGGCCGAGCTGATGGCCGAGAAAGGCAGCGAAGACTTCCGCATGAGCGACGTCGTCGAGCGCAGCGGCGTGCCGTTCGGCTCGCTCTATCAATATTTTCCGGACAAGACAGCGATCATCGGCACGCTGGCGGAACGCTACAACGCGGTCGGCCGCGGCTGTGTCGGGCGCGATCTTGCCATGGTCAAGACCGTCCGGGATCTACATCCGGCGCTGTGCCGCATAACCGACAGCTACTATCAGATGTTCATGGATGTGCCGGTTATGCGCGACATCTGGCAGGCGACGCAGGCCGACCGCGCCCTGCAGAAACTCGACGAGGAGGATGGCGCCTATCTCGCCGGCCTGCTCGGCGACGCCTTGCGGCGGATCGCGCCTGATGCGCCTGCAGCCGCCCTCGCCTCGTTTTCCCAACTGATCATGACCCTGATCGCAGCGACCGTCCGCCACGCGATTACGCAAGACGTGAAAGAAGCGGCCCGTCTCCTGAATTTGTTCAAGCGGATGCTGCCGAAGAATCTGGCGGCGCTGGAGATCTAAGGAATGACCGCGCGTCCTAAGATCATGCCCGCCTGACAAGGCAGGCGTCATCCAGCCGGATACGCGAGCTAAATCTTGCGAAATGTGATTTTTCCCACACGGTGTCCCACCTGCGCGTGACTAATGTCCACAGACGGAACCCAACACTTTAGTAACCAGTTTTGTCGCGCTCGCCGAATTGCTAAAATTCGAGCGATCCGCGCAATCCGGTAACAAAAACCGTTTGAGATCATCGCCTCCGGAACACGGAGAGCGCGATGAGCGAAGTTGAATACGATTTGCTGCTGGAAGCCGTTCAAACGGCCATTGCGCCTGCCCTGGAGGAGGATTTCGTGATCCAGACCCAGCGCCTTTATCCATTGCCGCGCGCAGCAAACGACAATGGGGCCTCCTGGCCGCTGGTTCCGTTCCCTGAAGGCTGGTACGCCGCCTGCTGACCACCGGCCCGCCTGCCACGGCCTCTCATATAATCCGTCTAAGTCGTTGATTATATGGATGGAGGCCACGACCAGAATTGAACTGGTGTACACGGTTTTGCAGACCGTTGCGTAACCACTCCGCCACGTGGCCCCACCGGGCGGATCAATACAGACGATCAATCACTTAGGCAACCTGCCTCTGCCGCCTCCCCCAAAACTTCTCAAACCCCTGTCTCGCAGGCTACGCCGTCAGATAGCGTGAATCAGCACCTGAAGCAGCTTGCCCACGCGGCGGAACAGCGAGATCGAAACCGGATTGAGGTCCTACGCGGAGGACCTCAAAATGAAACGACAATCGATCTGGAAGCGGTACGGCTTCGCTTGGGTGACGGGCGCCCTCTTCGTCATCACCCTGTCAGGCCATTGGATCTTTGGCTGGTTTGCTTACGTCAACGAGCAGCATTCGCTTCAACAACCGGTCGAATTCGGCGCCTACACCATCCAAATGATGCGGGACACTTTGGAGAATTGGCAGTCCGAGTTCCTGCAGCTGATCTGGCAGGTTGCCGGCCTTGCCATCCTGCTGCACGTTGGCTCGCCGCAGTCCAAGGAAGGCGACGATCGGATGGAAGCAAAGATCGACGCCATCCTGCTGGCAGTCGATCCGAAAAAAGCTGATGATCTCCTCAAGAAAATCGACGACGAATACGAAGGCCGTCACACCGACACACGCTTCGTTCGACTCCTGAAGGCGAACATCAAGCACTAACATGGAAGGCCAGCGTCGACCCGGGCTGGTTCGTCACCTCTCCCGACACGAGAACGCGATGAAGAGTTTTTGAGCCCTCTGGTTTCGCCTGCGTCACAGCATAGCAAGTTCATTGATCTGTCACGGAACGCGGGTTCGCGCCCATTCATTGTCCCTGCATGCAATGGAGAGCGAGATGAAATCCGCACCCGAAACAGGGCCTCGGCCAAAAAGCCTGATCGCCGTGATCGTCGTCGGCCTGGTTGGTGTCTCGCTACTTGTCTTACTATCCTTCTCCGGTCTTCCCGGTCTCAAGGACACGAGAACCGGCACGGTTCATGGCCAGAACATCGTCGGCAAAACCGGCTCCGATTAGAGCGATCTGCCAATGCCGCGGATCTATCCTAGACACGATTGTTCCGAAGCCCCAGCTTGGCGGTCCTGGCGCGGATGGCGCCGACCGTCCGCTTCATTTCCAACGCAATGGCCCTCGGCGGCTTGCCGCTGCCGATCAGGGCACGCAATAGCGCATCGTCTTCCGCTGTCCATTCAGCGCCGCTGAGTTGAAAACGTTCTTCGCGGCTCGTTTCCGCCGCAGGCGGCGCAAATCGCGCCCAGCCGAGCGTCTCCTGGAAAATGACGACTAAGGCGATCCAGAGAACGATGGCCCGCCCTTCGGACAAGGCCGCCGATTTGAGGTGTCCCGCGCTGAGCGCCGCCGGCCGCAAGGTGTCCAGCGCGGGCCAGATGTCTCCCGCGGCCGAGCTGACGAAATAGACGTACAGCGACACGAAGGGACCCGCGGCCACGGCGCCAATACCCGCGACCAGCCAAAGCGGCAGCTTTCGCCCGGCTCTCCTGCTCACCAATTGGGTGACCAGACCGCTCAGCCACCAGGGCACGACAGCGAGCGCGAGAACATAGATCGCCGCGCCGGCGCCTCCCATGATGGCCGCATACGGCCCGAGAACGGCCGAAAGCATCGCCAGCACGATCGGGACACCGCCGAAGAAGACGAGATCAATCGAAGCCTGTTTCGACAGGCGCAACTGCGCAACCAATTCCATCCCATCGCTCCGTTCGCATCCAACCGCATCCGTCATAGTGCGAGAGATGGAACGGAGCAACGTGTGGCTGCATGATCCAGCCGTCTGGCCGTGCGGTCATTGACATCTCGGCGACGGATTTGTCGGTGGCGATCGGCGGATCACTGTCGCCGTGGTCAGGGCGGTCCTCAGACCCGTTCCATTGCCTGAAGTCGCGGCCGTCCCGCGGTGAGGTCGAGCGAGCGCCGCAATTGCACCTCTAGCTCATCCAGCAGGAAGAAGCTGACGTCATCGACAGAGCCGTGTCCCTTGGCGAAGGGTTGTTCGAGCAGCCGGACCAGATACAGGACGTAGACGAACATGTAGGTGATGAAGCCGAACAACAGGGCCGCAGCCGGATCGCCCTCCGTCTTCAAGAGGAGCAGCAGGACGATGATCGAGAAGACCAGCGTTTGCACCAGCACATGCACCGATGGGACAAATTCGACGCGCTGGATGGTGTAGATGCGCAACAGCGCCCTGCGGATCGCATCCTGATGGGTGCGCAGACGCACGACGAAATTCGCAGCCATGCCCATGCCTTCCAACCGGCCGAGGATAGGCGTCAGCTTGCCGAGTTCATGGAGCACGGGGGAAATGTTCTTGTGGTCGTAGGCACGGTCCAGACCTTCGCGCAGCTTTGCGATCACCCGGATCAGAATCAGCCGCGCTTCCCTGAGATTGAAGCGCTCGTTGGTCCGCGCGAAGCATTCCAGATCGCCGTCGATCGCTTCGATGGCGGTGCGCAGTGCCGTCGGAATCTGTTCGGCTTCCTTGTAGTCCTTGAGAATGCTCGACAGCAGGAAGCCGATGATGAAGATGGCGCCACCAATGCCGCTTGTCACCAGCCCGTTGAGGTCAAGGAACTCGAGTCCGAAATAGTGAACGACGGCCTTGGCGCCGCCGAGTAACAGGACGATGATGCCGACCGTGAAGAACAGGCGAATTTCTTCCGGAGGCTGAGTTCGGCGCCACCGAAAGGAAGATGAGAGGTAATTGAAGACGACAAAGAGCCAATGTCCTTTCCCTAGGGCGCGCAGAGCAGTGAAATTGTTGGAGACGAGCCACGCCCGAGCCGCCCGGCTCCAGATGCGTCTGGCCCAGATCATCATTAAGCCTGCAAATCGCTTCCCGTTCCGCCTGAGGCGGCGTCGGCGACATATCGCCACAATGGCAAGCTCACCAGCCAGGCAACAGCCGCGAATGTCGGGCTGTGTTCGCCTGAATGCCCGCTGCGGCATCAAAATATCCCGCTGATGGCCGCGACAATGAACGGCGCGGTCATCAGCAAGAGCGGCCACAGCCGGAACATCAGGCGGCGAGACTGCCGCCGGCGGCAATTTTCTTTTTCAGGGTCTCGCAGACGCTACGGACTTCGGACGTCATCAGTGAACAATCCTCGATCTGCAGGAAGTAGCGCTTGCCTTCCTCGCGGTAGTTCGCCGCCAGTTCCTTGATTTCCGACACCGTGGCATGAACGCCGGCCACCATCGCCTCACATTTCTTGGCGGCCTCAGCCAGTTCGGCACCGAGCGCTTCGATCTCCTTCACTGCCGCGTCGTATTCGCGGACCACGGCTTCGGCCGAGAGCTTGCCGACCTGATTGACGCCTTCTCTGTGCTCGACGTAGTCGGGCATCGGGCCTTCCGGTAACGGATGATCGTGACTTTCGGATACTTCTCGGATGACGGGCCCTCGCCGGGTTCTCTGGATAATATTGCCGATCTCTCCTTCGAGGTCATCAGCGTTGAGCAATGGAGAACGCGTGAGTATTTCTGTGCTTAAAGTCATCGACTAAGCTCCAAATGGTTACGCGGAGTAAGGAATTTATCACCGTCAAGAGCGGTGTCACCATTGTCCACAGCTCGCTATGTCATGATTCGGACATTGGAACCGGAATGATGGGAGGCGATAGTGGGTCGCCACAGTGCCACGCTGCGCAATTCTAGATAGCCGATCCGATCGACGCAGCCTATGTTTGAAGCCGAGTTAGTTCTGCTGCGTCACGACCACTCAAACTTCATCGTGAGGAGCCCGCGAGAAGCGGGCGTCTCCGCAGTAGGCCCAGGCCTAATGGTTCTCCCGGCGATGCGAAGCATCGGCCGGAGACGCGCGGAGCCTGTCATCGGGCCGTGCTACGCGCGGACCCGGTGGCGCTCCTCACTATGAGGGGCTTATGAACACCGTAGAGCTAGCCTCGCTTGCGCCGCCGCCAGTCCCGCTTCTTCGGCTTCGGCGCGAGTTCCGGCATTTCCGCCTGTACCTGCCGATAGCGAGCCAGCATGCGCTCGAAGCTGGCCTCGAGCGCCTCCGCAATCTCCGGGCGCTTCTCGAGAGCGGCCAGTACCAGGCCAGCGGCTTCGATGGTCGAGAGGCCGTCGCGGCGCGGCTCGCGGCGCAACTGGCCGTAACGCGACCGGCGCTTCGGGCCCAGAATCACCCGCTGGCACTTCAGCATCCATGCATTGCGCCACCACAGCGCCTTGGCCTGGCTCCAGGTGCCGTCGAGCAGCACGATGCCTTCGATGTCGGCGAGGATGGCGCGCTGATGCGGCTCGACTTCGCCCTTGCGGTTGATCGCGACAATCTCGGCGTCGGTATCGAGATCGGCGACCTTGGCGGAGCCGAGATAAAGCACCGCCCAGCGCGACGGATCATCGACCGGCCGTCCCAGCGCCTTAGAGAGGCTTGGCCAGGACAGGCCGATCTTGACGACCGCATCCTTGAAATGCATCGCCGTCAGCCGCGCGGTGCCGAGCGCCCTGTCCTGCTCCTGCGGATGCTGCAGGATCAGAAGCGAGATCCTGCTCTTGATCGGCGTAACGCTGTCGCAGATGCAAAGCGGTAGCGGCTTGCCGCAACGCGGACAGTCCGGAACCGCCTCCATGGTGGCGCCGGTCTGGGAGTTCGGTTGTTCTGACATCCGCCCGCTATACGCTTTCCGCAGGCAGTAATCCAACTATTCGGCGGGCGCTGCAACCGCGGCCGGCCGGCGGCGCTGCCGCAGCCGGTCGATCAGCAGATAGATGACCGGCGTCGTGTACAGTGTCAGGATTTGCGACACGAGCAGGCCACCGATGATGGTGATGCCGAGCGGCCGCCGCAGCTCGGTGCCGGGGCCGGTGGCGATGACCAGCGGAATGCCGGCGAACAGCGCCGCCATCGTCGTCATCAGAATGGGGCGGAATCGGGCGCGGCATGCTTCGAAGATCGCATCCGCCGACGACAGGCCGCGGTTGCGTTCAGCGTCGAGCGCGAAATCGACCATCATGATGCCGTTCTTCTTGACGATGCCGATCAGCAAAATGATGCCGACGAAGGCGATCACGGTCAGCGGCGTATTCGACACCTGCAGCGCCAACAGCGCCCCTAACCCTGCCGACGGCAAGGTAGAGATGATCGTGATCGGATGCGCCAGGCTCTCATAGAGCACACCGAGCACGATATACATCGCCACCAGCGCGCCCAGGATCAGAAGCGGCTGCCGCCCGCTGGTCCTGTTGAAGTCGCCGGCGTTGCCGTCGAAACTGCCGCGGATGCCTTCCGGCATGTGCAGTTCCTCGACCGCGCGCTGGATGTTCGAGGTCGCGACCTCCAGCGGCACGTCGGGCAGCAGATTGAACGAGACCGTGGTCGAGGGGAATGACTGCGAGTGATAGACCGCCAGCGGCGACAGGCCGCGCTGGTAGCGCACCACGGCCGATAGCGGCACCTGGGCATCGTTGGCGCCGGCTACGAAGATGCGATCGAGGTTGGACGGATCAGCCTGGAACTTCGGATCGATCTCCAGCACGATCATGTACTGGTTGCGCTGGGTGTAGATGATCGAAATCTGCCGCTGGGCGAATGCGTTGTTCAGGGCGTTGTCGATATCCTGAACGCGCACGCCGAGGCTGGAAGCGCTCTTGCGGTCGATCACGAGCGACAATTGCAGCCCGCCAGGATCGCGGTCGCTCGATATGTCGGTAATGCCCTCCACCGTCTCCATGCGCTTGGCGACCAGCGGCGCCCATTTCTGCAGGAGATCGAGGTTGGTGCTCGATAGCGTATACTGATAGTCGGAATCGCTCTGCCGGCCGCCGGTGCGGATGTCCTGGGCGGCGAACATGAACAAGCGGATGCCGGCCACCCGGTAGAGATTGCGCCGCAGGCGATCGATCACCTGCGCGGTCGATTGACCCGCCCGCTCCTCCGGCGGCTTCAAGCTGATGAACATGGTGCCGCGGTTGGAGCCGCCGCCGCCCGGACCGGCGGGGCCGCCGAGCGAAGAGCCGACGCCGGCCACCGCCGGATCGGCCATCACGATATCGGCCAGTTGCTGCTGCAGTCCGAGCATCGCCTGGAATGATGTATCGGGAGACGCACGCGTGGCGCCGATCACGAAGCCGCTGTCGTCGGTCGGAAAATAGCCCTTCGGGGTCTTGATGTAGAGCACAACCGTCAGCGCGATGGTCGCAAAGAACACGATCAGTGTCAGGAACGGAAAGCCCAGCACCGCCCGCAGCGTCCAAGTGTAGAAAGAAACGACGCGCGACAGCGTGCCCTCGACCAGGCGGTCGAACCAAGTGGCGCGATCCGACGTCGCCTCCTTGATATAGTGCGCGCAGATCATCGGCGTGATCGTGAGGGAGACCACGGTCGACACCACGATCGCGAAGGTCAATGTCAGCGAGAACTCGCGCAACAGCCGGCCGACGATCCCGTCCATGAAAATCAGCGGCGTAAACGCCGCAATCAGGGACAGGCTGATCGAGAGCACGGTAAAGCCGATCTGTTTGGCGCCCTCCAGCGCCGCCGGATACGGCGCCATGCCCTGTTCGAGATTCCGGTACATGTTCTCGATCATGACGATCGCATCGTCGACCACGAAGCCGACGGAAATCGCGAGCGCCATCAGCGACAGATTGTCGATCGAGAAGCCGGCCAGCCACATGCCAGCGCAGGTGCCGGCCAGCGCCAGCGGCACCGAGACGCCGGCGGCAATCGTCGGCGTCAGCCGTCGCAGGAAGGCGAATACCACGACCATCACCAGGAAGGCGGTCGCCAGCAGCGTATATTGCATGTCGAGCACGCTGGCGCGGATGGTGCCGGTGCGGTCGACCAGCGTCGAAATTTCCACCCCGCCGGGCAGCCACTGCTTCAGTTCGGGGAGCAGCGCCCTCACCCGATCGACGGTGTCGATCACGTTGGCGTCGCCCTGCTTGGTGATCTGGATCAGGACCGCCGGCTGTTTGTTGAACCAGGCGATCGAGCGGCTGTTGCGGACGGAGTCCTCGACATCGGCGACATCAGCGAGGCGAACGAAATTGCCGGCCGAGCTCTTGATGATGATGTCGCGGAATTCGGCCGCGGTGCGCATCTGCCTGTTGGTGGAAATCGTCTCGCTCTGCCGGCCGCCGTTGAAGATGCCGACGGGGCCGAGCGGATTGGCGTTGATGATCGCAAGCCGCACGTCGTCGGTCGCGATATCAGCGTTCGACAGCGCCACCGGATTGAGTGCGATGCGCACCGCCGGCTGGTCGGCGCCCGTGACATTGACTTCGCCAACACCGGGCACCTGCGAGATGCGCTGCGCGATCACGGTGTCGGCAACGTCGTACATCGCGCTTGTCGTCAGCGTCTTCGACGTCAACGCCAGCACGAACACCGGGGCGGCTGCAGGATTGGCCTTGCGGAATCGCGGTAGCGACGGCAGGTCGCTCGGCAGGTCCGCCAGCGACGCATTGATGGCCGCCTGCACGTCGCGCGCGGCGCGGTCGATGTTGCGGCCGATCGAGAATTGCAACTGGATGCTGGTCGAGCCGAGCGAGCTGGTCGAGGTGATCTGGTCGAGGCCCGCGATCTGGCCAAGCCGGCGCTCCAGCGGCGCGGCGACGGTCGCGGCCATGACCGAGGGGTCGGCGCCAGGCCGCGTGGCCGACACCCGGATCATCGGGAAATCGACATTGGGCACCGACGACACCGGCAGAAAGACATAGGCGACGATGCCGACCAGAAAGAGCCCGATCGCCAGCAGCGTGGTGCCAACCGGCCGGCGAATGAAGGGCTCCGAGATCGATGCCATCTATTGCATTCCCTCGGTGGCGCCGGCGACCGTTGGCCCAGGCGGCCCTGGGTCCGGCACGGCCTTCTCGATCTTGCGATTGATCCGATCGAGCGCCAGATAGATCACCGGCGTCGTATAGAGCGTCAGCAACTGGCTGAGCAGCAATCCGCCGATGATGGAGATGCCGAGAGGAAAGCGCAATTCGGCGCCGGTACCGCTCTCAATTGCCAGCGGCAGTGCGCCGAACAGCGCGGCCAGCGTCGTCATCATGATGGGGCGGAAGCGCAGCAGGCAGGCCTGCACGATGGCGTCCGCAGGCGACATGCCCTGATGCCGTTCGGCCTCGAGCGCGAAGTCGATCATCATGATCGCGTTTTTCTTGACGATACCCATCAAGAGAATGATGCCGATCAGGCCGATCACGGACAAATCCTGCCCGAACAGCATCAGCGCCAGGATGGCGCCGACGCCTGCGGATGGCAGCGTCGAGAGAATGGTGATCGGGTGAATGTAGCTCTCGTAGAGCACCCCTAGCACGATGTAGATGGTGACGATCGCGGCCAGAATGAGCCATGGCTGGCCGGCCAGCGATTTCGAGAACTCGGCCGCATCGCCCGCATAGACGCCGACAATGCTGCCGGGCATCCCGATCCTGGTCTCGATCTTCTTGACCGCCTCGACGGCATCGCCCAGCGCCTCGCCCGGCGCGAGGTTGAAGCTGAGTGACACCGCCGGAAACTGCGCCAGATGCGAAATCGCCAGCGGCGCGGTGGTGCGCGTCAGCGTCGCCACCGCCGACAGCGGCACCTGGGCGCCGGGCGCGCCGGCGATCGTGCTCGCCGCGCCTGGCAGATAGAGTTTCGACAGGATCGACGGATCGCGCTGGTACATCGGCATCGCCTCCAGCACCACGCGGTACTGGTTAGCCTGGCCGTAGATGGTCGAAATCTGCCGCTGCGCGAACGCGTCGTTGAGAGTGTCGTTGACCGCCTGGATGCTGACGCCAAGCTGGCCGGCGCGCTGGCGATCGATATTGAGCGCAGCGCGCAGGCCGCCTTCCTGCGCTTCCGACGAGACGTCGCGGAACAGCGGATCGCGGCGCATCTCGGCAACGAGCTTCTGCGACCATAGCGAGACCTGCGCCGCATCGGTGCCGGTCAGCGTATACTGGTATTGCGAGCGGCTCGACTGGGTCGAGATCTGCACATCCTGCACCGGCTGGAAATAGATGGTCATGCCGGGAATCGACGCCGTGCGCTGCTTCAGCCGGTCGACCACGACGGAAATGTCGTCGCGCCGCTCGCCGCGTGGCCGCAGCGTCATCACCAGACGCCCGACATTGGTAGTCGGATTGACCGAGCCCGCCCCGATCACCGAGACTACGCCGACCACATCAGGATCAGCCTGGATCGCGGCCGCCGCCGTCGCCTGACGGCTTTGCATCTCGGCAAACGATACGTCGGGGCCAGCCTCGGTCACCGCCGTGATCGACGCGGTATCCTGCAGCGGCAGGAAGCCCTTCGGCGCGATCACATACATGACGAGCGTCGCGCCGATGGTGGCGAACGTCACCAGAAGCGTCGCGCGTTGCCGCTGCAGCACCCACAGCAGCGTGCGATGGTAGAAGGCAACCATGCGGTCGATGAAGCGGCTGACCGCGGCAAGCCCGGGCACCGTCATCTCTTCCCCGATATGCTTGAGCAGCCGCGAACACATCATCGGCGTCAGCGTCAGCGACACGATCGCCGACGTCACCACCGCAATTGTCAGCGTCAGCGCGAATTCGCGGAACATGCGTCCGACCAGGCCGGACATGAACAGAAGCGGGATGAACACGGCAATCAGGGACACCGTCAGCGAAATCACGGTGAAGCCGATTTCGCTGGCGCCCTTCAGCGAGGCCTCCATCACGGATTCGCCGTTCTCCATATGGCGGACGATGTTCTCGATCATCACGATCGCGTCGTCGACGACGAAGCCGGTGCCGATCGTCAGCGCCATCAGCGACAGATTGTCGAGGCTAAAGCCGGAAAGATACATGATGCCGAAGCTCGTGATCAGCGACAGCGGCAGCGCCACGCCCGCGATCAGGGTCGCGCGGAGCGACCGCAGGAACAACAGCACCACCAGCGTGACCAGCACCACGGAAAGGATCAGCGTGAACTGCACGTCCCGCACCGAAGCGCGAATGGTGACCGTGCGGTCGGAGACGATCGTCAGGTTGACGCCGGCCGGGATCGCGCGCTGCACCTTGGGGATTTCGTCGCGGATCTGCCTGACGACTTCGATCACATTGGCGCCGGGTTGCCGCTGGATGTCGATGATCACGGCCGGCGTGCCTTGATACCAGCCGCCGGTGCGATCGTTCTCCAGCCCGTCGACGATGATCGCAACATCGCCGATCGTCACCGGCGAGCCGTTGCGATAGGCGATGATGATCGGCTTGTAGGCCTCTGCCGCCGCAATCTGGTCGTTGGCGGCGATGGTGTAGGCCTGCTGCGCGCCGTCGAGCGATCCCTTCGGCCCCGACACGTTGGCGCCGGCAATCGCGTTGCGCAAATCCTCCATCGAAATGCCGTAGGCGGCGAGCCGGGCCAGATCGGCCTGCACCCGCACCGCCGGCTTGAGCCCGCCGAGGATCGCGACGCGTCCGACGCCGGAAATCTGGCTGAGCCGCTGGCCGAGGATGGTGTCGGCGATGTCGCTCATCGCGCGCAGCGAAATCGTCTCCGACGTCAGCGCCAGTGTCAGGACCGGCGCGTCCGCGGGATTCACCTTGGCGTAGGTCGGCGGATACGGCAGGTTTCTCGGCAGGATTCCGGCGGCCGCGTTGATCGCCGCCTGCACGTCCTGGGTGGCGCCGTCGATATCGCGGTTGAGGTCGAACTGCAGCGAAATCTGGCTGACGCCGAACGATGAGGTCGACTGCATCGACGACAGCGACGGAATCTGCCCGAGCTGGCGCTCCAGCGGTGCCGTGATCAGGGACGCGACCACGTCTGGGCTCGCGCCAGGCAATTGCGTGGTCACCTGCACGGTCGGGAAATCGACCTGCGGCAACGCCGACACCGGCAGCGCCCAATAGCCGAGCGCACCGCCGATCATCAGCGCGATCCCGAGCAGCGAGGTCGCGATCGGCCGGCGGATGAACGGTTCGGAGACGCTCATGGTTGCGTCCTCACTTGCAACTTCATTTCAGGCGGAGCGGCGTCAATCACGGCTGCGACTTTGCAGCGCCCGCTGGCTCGGCCGGTGCCGGGCCGGTTTGCCCCTTCTGATCGCCGTCGCCGCGCTCGCGCTTGCCGCGGCGTTCGCCGTCCTTGGCTTGGCCCTCCTTGCCTTGGCTCTCTCCGCCCTGACCGTCCTTGCCTTGAACGGCCGGCCCGTCCTTGCCCTGACCTGCCTTGGCGTCCGGCGAACGGCTGCGCTTGCGCGGCGCGAGGTCGGGGGTCGGCGCCCGGTCATCGGCCCCGATCAGAACCTTGGCGCCATCGGACAAATTGGCAAAGCCGGTGGTCACGACGCGGTCGGAGGTCGAAAGACCGCTCGCGATCACCGCGTCGTTCTCGTTCTGCTGCGTTACCACTACCTGCTTGGCGGTTGCGATGTTGTCGGGGCCGATCACATAGCTGAACGTACCGACAGGGCCGCGCTGCACTGCCGACGTCGGCACCACAATCGCCTTCTCCAGCGTTTCGACCTTCAGCCGCACATTGACGAACTGCCCGGGCCAGAGCTGGAACTTGGCGTTGGGAAATTCAGCCTTCAGCTTCAGCGTGCCCGTGGTCGGATCGACCTGATTGTCGATACCCTTGAGCGTACCGGTGTCGATCACGGTGACGCCATCATTGCCGAACACATCGACGAGGAGCGCGCCCTTGGCGGCGGCGGCGTTGACGCGCACGATCTGCTGCTGCGGCAGGCTGAACTGCACCGCGATTGGCTGCAACTGCGTTAGGACGACGAGGCCGGTCGCGTCAGTCGCGCGGATGATGTTGCCCTGGTCGACCTGGCGCAGGCCGGCGCGTCCCGACAACGGCGCGATGACCTTGGTATAGCCGAGCATCGCACGCGCATTGTCGATTGCGGCCTGATCGGCCTGGATCAGCGCTTCCTGCTGGGCGACCACCGCGCGCTGCGTATCGGCCTGTTGCTTGGAGCCGGCATTCGAGGCGGCGAGCTGCTGATAGCGCGCCAGGTCGAGCTTCTGGTTGGCGAGCAGCGCCTCATCTTGGGCCTTTTTGGCCACCGCCTGATCGTATTGCGCCTGGTAGATCACGGGGTCGATCTCGGCGAGCACGTCGCCCTGCTTGACGTCCTGGCCTTCGACGAAATTCACCTTGATCAGCTTGCCGTCGACCTGGGAGCGCACCGTCACCGTGTTGAGCGCGCGCACCGAGCCGACCGCATCGAGATAGACCGGGACATCCTGCGTGCGCGGCATCGCCGCCAGCACCGGCACGGGCAAGTCTGGACGCGCGCCGGGCCCGCCACGACCGGCCGGCTTCTGCTGAAACGCGTTCCAGCCGAGATAGCCGAGCCCGCCGAGGATCAGCAGCGTGATCGTCAGCGACACCATCCGACGGCCGATGCCGCGCGCAACGCGCCTGCCCGCTGTCTTCGTGTCCTTGACTTCGGGCTTAAAGAGCATTGACCGGCCTTTCCATCCTGGGCTCCCAGCCGCCCCCCAGCGCCTGATAGAGACTGACGATCGCCAGCAGCCGGGCCAATTGGGCCTGCGACAGCGCATCCTCGGCCTGGAACAACGTCAGTTGCGTATTTAGCACAACTACAATGTCGGCGGTGCCAGCCCGCAACTGCTGCTCGGACAATTCAAATGCCCGCCGCGACGCTGCCACGACCTCGCGCTGCAGCCGCAGCCTC
Source organism: Bradyrhizobium archetypum (assembly GCF_013114835.1). Lineage (GTDB taxonomy): Bacteria > Pseudomonadota > Alphaproteobacteria > Rhizobiales > Xanthobacteraceae > Bradyrhizobium > Bradyrhizobium archetypum. The sequence continues at coordinate 118,539 of NZ_JAAVLW010000005.1, forward strand.
TCGGTGGTCTGGCGGATCGACATCAGGGCGTTGTCGACATCGGCAAAGGCCTGCACCACCGTCTTGCGATAGGTCTGCAGGAGCTCGTCCTGCCGCGCCTTGGTGAGCTCGAAATTGCCGAGAATCCTGCCGCCGTCGAAAATTGGCTGGGTCAGGCTGCCGACCATGCTGAAGAACGCGGCCTGCGGCTGAAACAGCGACGTCAGGGCTGAGCTTTGATAGCCGCCCTGCCCGGTCAGTTGAATGCTCGGAAAGAACTGCGCGCGGGCGCTGCCGACATTGGCGGTAGCCGAGGCAAGCTGCGCTTCCTGGCGGCGAATGTCAGGACGTTGCGTCAACAATTCGGAAGGCAGACCCGGCGTGACGCGCGGCGCGGCAATCTGGTTGAGGGAGCCGCCGGTCACGCGAACGGATTCCGGCGGACGCGACACCAGGGTTGCCAACGCGTTGAGGTTCTGGTCGAGCGTCTGCCGCAACGGCGGCACCAGTGCGCGCTGGTTGGCGAGGATGCTCTCCTGTTGCGCGACATCGAGATCGGTGCCGGTGCCGGCCTTGAAGCGGTCGCGGATGGCATTGAGGATGCGCTCGGCGCTGGCGATGTTTCGCTGTGCGGTGCGAATCCGGTCCTGCGCGGCCAGCACCTGGAAATAGGCATTGGCGACCGTCGTCAGCGTGGTCAGGGCGATAACGTCGCGGTCAAAGCGGTTGGCAACCGCGGTCTCTTCCGCGGCTTGCGCAGCGTCACGGTTCTTGCCCCAGAAATCCAGTTCATAGCTGGCGCTGAGCGAGGCCGAATAGTTGACCACTTCACGCCCGCCAATCGACAGGCCGCTGGAGCTCGAACGGGAGGTGCGGGAATAGGTCTCCGAGCCGCTAGCGCTGAGGCTGGGCAACAGCGCAGCGCCGGCGATTCGCGCCTGCGCATCGGCCTGCTTGAACCGCGCGGTGGCGGCTGCAATGTCCAGATTGACGGACTGCGCCTCCTCCATCAGGACCGTCAGTTCCCGCGAGCGGAAGCCGCGCCACCAGTCGAGCGTCGGCGGCGCGTCGGCAGCCTTCGAAAGCCTCGCCGCCTTGTAGCCATCGGGGATGTCGAGCGCGGGATCAGGAAGGTCCTTGGTCAGGACGCAGCCGGCGGAGCTAAAGACGAGGCCGAGCATCGCAAAGGATCGCGCCAGCCGCCGGCGGCCGCGGACGAGAGCAGACCAGCCTTTGATCGCAGCCGTTGCAATTCGCTGGGTCACACCCGTTCTCCACCGGGCAAATCCCGGCCCGGCGCATAGCGAGCGAGTCTCCTGTTGGCCTGCACGACAATCACGGGGTGATGCTTCCGTTGAACCGAACCGGATATTAGCCTTGCGATAGCGGCGCGGACAGTCCCGCGCAGCGCTTCGCCAGCCATTCGCCCGGGCCCGCAAAACGGGCAGCAAAGCGCTCACTTCCCTTGTTTTATAGGGCCGGAGCGATGTCGGGACACCACAACGCGGTCGAAATCTTACGAAGATTTCATGGGGCTTTTCCCCTGTTCTGACCTTCAGCATCCGCTTCCCGCGCAACCCTGAAGCGGCACCTGTGGCCAATTTGAAACTCCGGGAACAGCCCCCGGTGATCGGCACGGGAATCACATTGTCCGGTCACCGTCTATGACCGCCAACTCAGAGCCGGACGCAACAACTGGTTCGAGACGGCGCGCTGGTTGTTTGCGGTCGGCGAATATTTTCGCACACGCCGTTTTGCGCAGCGGCTACTCGCCGGTTGTCTGGCGCCGATGGGCGCCGCGATCTGGTCGAGGCCATCGCACGAGATGCGCGCGCTCCGCACCAAGGAGTTGCCGCGGGTGTTTTTCACTCTACCGCTGGTCACACTCAAGGTCATGGCGGCGATCTGGACGCACGGCTGGTGCCGCGGAAGCACGCAGTCCTGAATAGCGGCTTGGCGAGCGGGAAAAGCAACGTTTATACTTCACCGGCGTTGTCCACCCGTTCCAAGGATTGAAGCAGGGTCGATCGGCCGTGCGAAGCCCGGGTTAAACCGCATTCGATGGATCGCCCATGTCCGAGTTGATTTCGGTCACATCGGAAACCGTAGACGCGACGTTTCCGGAATTGCCCCGCCTGGTCCGGCTGGCGCTGGGCTTTGGTTCAAAGCTGCAGCACGGCACGCTCGACGTAACGCTGGCCGACGGCCGCACGGTACGGTTGGGCGGCAACGGGCCGGGGCCGGCCGCTGTCATGAAGATCTACGATTACGGCTTTGCGTCGCGGCTCCTGCGCGGCGGCGACATCGGCATTGCGGAAGCCTATCTGCGTGGAGAATGGGACACGCCCGACCTCACGCAATTCCTTTACCTGTTCTGCGTCAACCAGGATTGGATGCAGACGATGCTGGTCGCCAATCCGCTGACACGCACGTTCCAGGCCGTCAGGCACTGGCTTAACCGCAACACAAGGCGGCAGGCCCGTCGCAACATCTATGCGCATTACGACATTGGTAACGCCTTCTATTCGGCGTGGCTCGATCCCAGCATGACCTATTCGTCGGCGTTGTTCGAAGACGACACCGCCGACCTGACCGCTGCGCAACACAACAAGTACCGCCGGCTCGCCGAGGCGATCGATCTGCGGCCAGGCCAGAAGCTGTTGGAGATCGGTTGCGGATGGGGCGGCTTTGCCGAATATGCCGCCAAGACGTTCGGCGCCAAAGTGGTCGGGCTCACCATCAGCAAGCAACAGCGCGATTTCGCGCAGGCGCGCATTTTCAACGCGGGGCTGAGCGATCGCGTGGAGATCAAACTCCAGGATTATCGCGACGAGCGCGACCGCTACGACCGGATCGTCTCAATCGAGATGATCGAGGCGGTCGGCGAGCAGTTCTGGCCGAAATATTTCTCACAGTTGCGCGACCGCCTGCTGCCCGGGGGGCTCGCCGGCATCCAGGCCATCACCATCCAGGACAGCCTGTTCCAGGCCTATCGCCGCGAGGTCGATTTCATCCAGCGCTATGTCTTTCCGGGCGGCATGCTGCCTTCGCCGCAGATCCTAAAGACGCTCGGCGAGCGCTTCGGCGTTCCCGTCATTCGCGAGCGCATTTTCGGGCAAGATTATGCCAAGACGCTCGCGATCTGGCGAAGCAATTTCCGCGCGGCCTGGCCGAACCTGATGCCGTCAGGTTTCGATGACCGCTTCCGGCGGCTGTGGGAATATTATCTGGCGTACTGCGAGGCCGGATTCCTGTCCGGGAATATCGACGTGCGCCAGGTGGTGTTTGCAAAATCGCCCTGACGGCCCTACCCCAACGCTGGCTTGTATGGCCGGCGGCCCTCCTTTAGGGTCGCCTAACGATTAGGCAAACAAACCGGCGATTTCAAAGACATGACCTTCAACAAAGACGTCATCGAAGCGATCGGCAACACGCCCCTCATCAAGCTGAAGCACGCTTCCGAAGCGACCGGCTGCACCATTCTCGGCAAGGCCGAATTCATGAATCCCGGCCAGTCGGTCAAGGACCGCGCCGGCAAATGGATGATCCTCGAGGCCGAAAAGCGCGGCGACCTCAAGCCGGGCGGGCTCGTGGTGGAATCAACCGCCGGCAATACCGGCATCGGGCTTGCGGTGGTGGCGAGCGCGCGCGGCTATCGCACGCTGATCCTGATCCCGGAAACGCAGAGCCAGGAAAAGAAGGACATGCTGCGGCTATGCGGCGCCGAGCTGGTCGAGGTGCCGGCGCTGCCCTATTCCAATCCGAACAACTATCAGCATGTCGGGCGGCGGCTGGCCGCCCAGCTTCGCAAGACCGAGCCGAACGGCGTCTTGTTCGCCGACCAGTGGAACAATCTCGACAATGCAAAGGCCCATTACGAGTCTACTGGACCGGAGATCTGGGAGCAGACCGGCGGCAAGGTCGACGGCTTTATCTGCTCGGTAGGCACCGGCGGCACTCTCGCGGGCGCCAGCCGCTTTCTGAAGGAGAAGAACAAGGACATCGTGACCGCCTGCGCTGATCCGCACGGCTTTGCGATGTACGAACTGTTCAAGCATGGCCAGGCCAAATCGACGCCAGGCGACTCGATCACCGAAGGCATCGGGCTCGGTCGGGTCACGCCGATCATCGAGACAGCCAAGGTCGATGACGCGTTCCTGATTTCGGACGAGGAAGCCGTGACGGTGATCTACGACTTGCTCGAGCACGAGGGCCTGTGCCTCGGTGGCTCCACCGGCATCAACGTGGCGGGTGCGATCCGGCTCGCAAAGCAGCTCGGGCCTGGCAAGACCATCGTCACCATCCTTGCCGACTCCGGCGGCCGCTATCAGTCAAAGCTGTTCAATCCGGCATTCATGCGCTCGAAGAACCTGCCGGTGCCGGCATGGCTGGAGAAGCGCACTAAGGTCGACGTGCCGTTCGAGAAGGTGTGAGGAGGCGAGTGGCGAATAGCGAGTAGCGAATGAAGTTCCGCCTATTCGCTATTCGCTACTCCCTATTCGCCATCTTCAATGCCGCAAGATCTGGCTCAGGAACAACTTCGTCCGCGCGTGCTGCGGGTTTGCGAAGAATTCCTGCGGCGTGTTTGACTCGATCACCTGTCCGGCGTCCATGAAGACGACGCGGTTGGCGACTTCGCGCGCAAATCCCATTTCGTGGGTGACAACCAGCATGGTCATGCCTTCCCTGGCGAGATCGACCATAGTGTCGAGCACCTCCTTGACCATTTCAGGATCGAGCGCCGAGGTCGGCTCGTCGAACAGCATCACCTTGGGATTCATGGTCAGCGCCCGGGCAATCGCGACGCGCTGCTGCTGACCGCCCGACATCTGGCCGGGATATTTGTTGGCCTGATGCGGGATCTTGACACGCTCCAGGAATTTCATCGCGGTCGCTTCGGCATCCTTTTTCGGGATGTTGCGTACCCAGATCGGCGCCAGCGTGCAGTTCTCCAGCACGGTCAGATGCGGAAACAGGTTAAAACTCTGGAACACCATGCCGACCTCGCGGCGGACCTCGTCGATCCGCTTGAGGTTCGGCCCGAGTTCGATGCCATCGACGACGATATTGCCTTCTTGAAATTCCTCCAGCGCGTTGATGCAGCGGATCAGCGTCGACTTACCCGAGCCTGAGGGGCCACAGATCACGATGCGCTCGCCCTTGGCCACGTCAAGGTTGATGTCGCGCAGCACGTGAAAGTCGCCGTACCACTTATTGAGCGCGTTGATGCCGACGATCGAGGTTGCGGTCATGGTCCTATACTCAGTTGCGATGGTGGGCGTTCAGCCGGTTCTCGACGAACAGCGAGTAACGCGACATCCCAAAGCAGAAGACGAAATAGATGATGCCGACAAAGGCAAAGCCGGTAAACAGCGTCGTCGGTGTCGACCAGACCGGATCGGAGAACGAGGCGCGCAGACTGCCGAGCAGATCAAACAGCGCCACGATCGAGACCAGCGATGTGTCCTTGAACAGCGCGATGAAGCTGTTGACGAGGCCGGGAATAACGTGGCGCAGCGCCTGCGGCATCACGATCAGCGCCGTGGTCTTGCCCCAGGACAGGCCAAGCGCGCTCGCCGCCTCCCCCTGCCCGCGCGGGATTGCCGCCAGGCCGCCGCGGATGACTTCGGCCTGATAGGCGCCGGCGAACAGCGCAATGCCAATCAGGGCGCGCATCAGCCCGTCGATGGTGAAGCCGGTCGGCACGAACAGCGGCAGCATATAGGTGGCGAAGAACAGCACGGTGATGAGCGGAACGCCGCGCCAGAACTCGATGAAGGCGATCGAGAAAATCCGGATCAGCGGAATGGTCGAGCGCCGCCCGAGCGCGAGCGCAATGCCGACCGGCATCGAGGCGACGATGCCGACAACGGAAACCACCAGCGTTACCAGCAGCCCACCCCACAGCCTTGTATCGACCTCCGGAAGGCCGCCGCTATCGAGCCCCATCACCGCGATGACGAGGCCAATGCCCACGAAGATCGCCAGGCAGGTGATGAGCGGCCGCCAGCCGGATCGTAGGCCGCCGCCGAGCCAGAACAGCAGCGCCGAGACAATGACGGCGGTCGCCCCGAGGTCGGCCCAGACCGGACGACCGAACGCCTGGATCTGATCGCGCAGCCAGGTCAGCGGTAGCAGCAGCCAGCCGATCAGCGTGCTCAGCAGCACGATCAGCTTGCCGAGCACCCACAGCAGCGGTCCAATAATGGCCGTTGTCTCGCCCGCGGCCACCAACTTCCTGCCGCCGTCGCCGATACTGTCGTTGAAGCCTGAGAGAAGCCCTGCAGTCCAACTCACGCCGAAGCCGCCAAGTCCACCGCCGCGCAGCAGGAAGAAGGCGACCACAGGTAACGCCACGAAGAACAGAAGCGCGTTGGGTCCCTTGGCCGGCAGTCGCGGAATCAGAAGCGGAACCAGCAGGATAGCGGAAAGAAGGAAAGTCAGGTTGACGCGCCAGCGCTCCGGCTCCGGGTAGAAGCCATAGATGAACTGGTAAAACTTCGCTTGAACGAATGGCCAACAGGCGCCGACCGGGCGTCCGACATTCTCAGCAAGACAGGCCGTCCGATCCTTGCCGAACCAGACCGCATCGATCAGCGCGAATTTCACCGCGGGAACGACGACGACCCACAGCAGCAACAGGCTGACGATCGTAATGAGGATGTTGGTCGGGGAATTGAACAGCCGCGTGCGCAGGAAGCCGATGAAGCCGGTGGTCTTCACCGGCGCGGGTCGCTCCGGCACGAGATCCTGACGGACGAAATTGGATGACGTGATATCGCTCATCCGCCCATGCTCCGGCTGATCCGCCATCCATAGAAGCTCATGATCGCGCTGGTGACCAGCGAGATCAGGAGATAGACGCCCATGGTGATGCCGATGATTTCAATCGCCTGCCCGGTCTGGCTCAGCGTGGTTCCGGCAAACACCGAAACCAGGTCGGGGTAGCCGATCGCGACCGCCAGCGAGGAGTTCTTGGTCAGGTTGAGATACTGGTTGGTCAGCGGCGGCAGGATCACCCGCAAGGCTTGCGGGATCACGATCAGCCGCAGCACCGAGCCGCGCTGCAGTCCGAGCGAGGAGCCGGCTTCCATCTGGCCCTTGTGCACGGAAAGAATGCCCGCGCGCACGATCTCGGCGATGAAGGCTGCCGTGTAGGTCGATAGCGCGAGCGTCAGCGCGACGAATTCTGGAATGAGCCGAGAGCCGCCGGCGAAGTTGAAGCCTCTGAGCACCGGCACCTCGAACGTGACCGGGACGCCGAAGATCAGCACGCTGATGAGCGGCAGGCCGATGATCATGGCGAGCGCATAGGGCCACACCTTGATCACCTTGCCGCTTTGGAAGAGCTGCCGGCGCGCGTATCGCCACAATATGATTGCAGCGATGATCGCCGCCAGCAGGGCGACGACGAACGGTTCGAAACCGGCCTCGCCGATCGGCTTGGGAATGACGAGACCGCGATTGCTTAGAAAGATGCCGTTGAAGATCGAAATGCTCTGCCGCGGATTGGGCAAGGCAGCGAGCACCGCGAGATACCAGAACAGAATCTGAAACAGCAGCGGCAGGTTGCGGATCAGTTCGACATAGCCGCCCGAGATCCGCGACAGCAGCCAGTTCGGCGACAGACGGCCAAGCGCGACGAGGAAGCCGATGATGGTGGCGAAGAAAATGCCGATCACCGAGACCAGCAGCGTATTGAGCAGGCCGACGACAAAGACGCGCGTGTAGGGATCGGAGCCGGAATACGGGATCAGGCTCTGGCTGACGTCAAAGCCCGCATTGTTGGCAAGGAAGCCGAAGCCGGCGGTGATCCGCTGCGCCTGCAAATTGGCGCGGGCATTGGCGACGATCTCATAGGAGATCCAGGCGAGCGCGGCGACGAACAGGAGCTGGAGCACGAAGCCGCTCCAGCCCGCTCGGCCGCCGAGCGCCCTCTGCAGCTTGGGAAGTAGCTGCGACGGAGGTTTTCGGGGTTCGATGGCCATCGCCGCAGCCCCTCTCCTTGGCGCTTAGCGGATCGGCGGCGCGTACTGGATGCCGCCCTTGCTCCAGAGCTGGTTAAGGCCGCGGGCGATGCCGAGCTTGGAGCCGGAGCCGACATTGCGTTCGAAGGACTCACCGTAATTGCCGACCGCCTTCACGATCCGCACCATCCAGTCCTTGGTCAGGCCGAGCTGCTCGCCCAGATTGCCGTCGGTGCCCACGGCGCGCTTGACCTCGGGCTTGTCGGACTTGACGATCTCATCGACGTTTTTCTGGGTCATGCCGAGTTCCTCGGCGCCTACCATCGCGTAGAGCGTCCATTTCACGACATCGAACCATTGATCGTCGCCATGGCGGACCATCGGTCCGAGCGGCTCCTTCGAGATCACTTCGGGCAGCACGACGTGATCAGCCGGCGTCGCGAGCTTGAGGCGTTCGGCATAGAGCTGGGAGACATCAGAGGTGAAGACGTCGCAGCGGCCGGACTCATAGGCTTTGACGGTTTCGTCCGCGGTCGCAAACGCGATCACCTCATACTTCATGTTGTTGCCCTTGAAGTAGTCGGCAAGGTTTTGCTCGGTCGTGGTGCCGGTCTGCACGCAGACGGAAGCGCTGTTGAGTTCCAACGCAGAGTTCACCTTCAGCGACTTCTTCACCAGGAAGCCCTGGCCGTCATAATAGGTCACGCCGGTGAAGTTGGCGCCAAGCGAAGTGTCGCGCGACAGCGTCCAGGTCGTGTTGCGGGACAGCACGTCGATCTCGCCGGACTGCAGCGCGGTAAAGCGGTCCTTGGCCGACAAGGGCACGAATTTGATCTTGGTCGCATCATTGAAAATGGCCGCGGCGATCGCCCGGCAGATATCGACGTCGAGCCCGGTCCAGTTACCCTTGTCATCGGGCGACGAGAAGCCCGGCAGGCCCTGGCTGACCCCACAGGACAGCATCCCGCGGTCCTTGACCGTCTTGAGGGTTTGCGCCGAGGCGGCCTGAGCCGTGAGGCCGGCAAGGGCAAGGGTAACAACCAGAGATACGCGTTTCATGGGCAAAGGCCTTTCAAGGGGTCGTCCGGAAGATACTTCTAGGCAACGCCTGACGTTGGGGGCCAACCCGCTGATCCCTCGCTGAAAAGCGTCATGCTGACCGTGCATTTGGCGTGCCATTCCGGTCAGGCGGTGGATCCGGTATCGCAGCAGGCCCCTCAACATGCAGCGAGTGTTAGTTTGGCATGCATCACAGAACGACTGGCGTGCCGGGTCAAGGGGTTGACTGCCTACTTCTGTGTCTTGTTATTAACTCAGCCGGTCCCCGCCCCCGGACCGACGGTGTTTTCGCCGTCAAGTTGCGGCTGCGGCATAACGTCTTGGATAATGCAAACGCATGAGCTTTTCGAACGACGGTCCGTCCAATCCGCAAAAAGCCGAAACCAGGCTGGTCACCGCCGGCCGTGACACCAAGGGACAGAGGGGTTTTGTCAACCCGGCGGTTTACCACGGTTCGACCGTCCTCTACCCGACCGCCGAAGACCTGCATGCCCATCGTGCCGAGTTCTCGTACGGGCGTCATGGCAGCCCGACCACGCGGGCGCTGCAGGACGTCTTGATGTCGCTGGAAGGTCCGCAATGCGCCGGCGTCGGCCTGGCGCCGTCGGGCCTTGCCGCGATCACCACCACCCTGCTCTCGGTGTTGAAGGCCGGCGATCATCTGCTGGTGACTGACAACGTCTACCGGCCCTCGCGCAATTTCTGCAACGGCATGCTGGCCCGCTTCGGCGTCGAGGTCAGCTATTTCGATCCGCTGATTGGTGCCGGAATCGAAAAGCTGTTCAAGCCCAATACACGCGCGGTGCTGGTCGAGGCGCCCGGCTCCCAATCGTTTGAAATGAGCGATATCCCCGCCATCGCCGAGGTCGCGCATGCGAGGAACGCGTTCGTCATCGACGACAATACCTGGGCAACGCCCCTGTTTCACCGTTCGCTCGACCAGGGTGTCGACATCAGCATGCAAGCCGCCACCAAATATGTTGGCGGCCATTCCGACATCATGTTCGGCACGATTTCGGCCAACGCGAAAGCCTGGCCGCTGCTCACCGAGGGCATCCGCCTGCTCGGCGTGTGCGCCGGGCCCGACGACGTCTTCCTGGCGCTGCGCGGCACCCGCACGCTTTCGGTGCGGCTCGCACAGCATTATAGCTCGGGCGTTGAGATGGCGCGCTGGCTTGCCGGCCGTCCCGAAGTGCTGACGGTGCTGCATCCCGCGCTCGAGAGCCATCCCGGCCATGCCATCTGGAAGCGCGACTTCACCGGCGCCTCCGGCCTGTTCAGCATCGTCCTGAAGCCGGTGCCGCAGAAAGCGGTCGATGCCCTGCTCGATGCGGTCAAGCTGTTCGGCATGGGCTATTCGTGGGGCGGCTTCGAGAGCCTGATCATCCCGTTCGACTGCAATGAATACCGCACCGCGACAAAATGGTCGCCGGGCGGGCCGGCGCTGCGGCTGCACATTGGCCTGGAGGACGTCGACGACCTCAAGGCCGACCTCGAGCGTGGTTTTGCGGCGTTGAAGGCTGCCGCCTGAAGCGTGATGAGATCAGGTCCGGCCTGATGGTTCGTTGACCGTCCAAACAAAATATCGAAAACAACCCCATGCAAAGTAGCCGGCGAGGGCCGGCGCAGCAGGCGATCGACTGAAGCTAGACTAATCTCATCAGACTGTAGCCGACCCCCTCACGCCGCCCGAGTGCCCAGCCTGGCCGCATCGGCCATCTCAGCCGCGAGCAACAAGGCCGCGCGGCTGGCGCCAATCGAGGCGACGCCCTGGCCTGCGATGTCATAGGCGGTGCCATGGGCCGGCGTGCAGATCGGAAACGGGAAGCCGCCCAGCATTGTCACGCCGCGATCGAAGCCCATCAGCTTCATCGCGATCTGGCCCTGGTCGTGGTACATCGTCAGCACCGCATCGAACGCCCCGTTCTTGGCGCGCAGGAAAACCGTGTCGGCCGGAAACGGCCCTTCCGCGGCTATTCCTTCGGCCCGGCCGGCCATGACAGCAGGCTCGATCACGTCGATCTCCTCGCGGCCGAAATTGCCGCCGTCCCCGGCATGCGGGTTGAGCCCGGCCACCGCGATACGCGGCTCGGCAAAGCCGGCCCGTCGCATGCAGGCATCGGTCAGCTTCAGCGCGTGATGAATACGTTCAATGGAGAGGCGCGAGGCCACGTCCTTGAGCGCGATGTGCGAGGTGACGCGGGCATTCCAGAGCCTGTCGAGCACGTTGAATTCGCTGGCCGGCGTTTTCAGGCCGGCGATCTCGGCGGAGAACGCAATCTCATCGTCATACTCCGCGCGTGCGAGCCGCATTGCCTTCTTGTTGAATGGCGTGAAGCAGACGGCATCGGCCCGGCCGTCACGCGCCAGCGTCAGCGCACGACGGTAATTCTCCAGCGCGAACGCGCCGCCGGCCTGGCTGGCGACACCGCGTTCGATAGTCGCGGGATCGAGATGGCCGAGATCCATGAAGGCGGCGTCACTGCCGATTGTTCTGAGATCGGCGGATGGCGCTACATTCGGCAGGTCGACCTTGCCGCCAGCCACACGCGCGCCTTCCTCGAAAACGCGGCGGTCGCCGATCACGATCAGGCGTGCATGGGAGCGGATTTCGTCGAGCCCGGCGAGCTTGGCGGTCAGCTCCGGACTGATGCCGGCGGGGTCTCCCATCGCCAGCGCGATCACCGGCTTGCCGTGCGTCTGCACGTTCATATGATCCTCACCTTTTCATGAGCAGCTTCATCCGTTTTTCGCAGCAGACGCACGATCTGCAGGGCGAGCGGAAGCAGCAACAGCGCGATCCCGGCCAGAACGAGGGTCGTCACCAGCCGGTTTGCAAAGAATATCCCGAGCGATCCCTTGGACATCAGCATGGCCTGGCGAAACGCATCCTCGGCCTTGTCGCCGATCACGATCGCAAGCACCAGCGGGGCCAACGGATAATGCAGCTTCTTGAAGAGATAGCCGAAGACGCCGAAGCCGAGCATCAGGACGATGTCGAGATAGGAATTCGAGACCGAATAGGCGCCGACGACGCAGATGATGACGATCAGGGGTGCGATGACGGCGAACGGAATCCGCATTAGCGCAGCGAACACGGGAACGGTGAGCAGCACGAGCACCACCGCAACGATGTTGCCGACATACATCGAGGCGATCAGCCCCCAGACGAAATCCTTCTGGTCGACGAACAGCATCGGTCCGGGATTCAATCCCCAGATCATCAGCCCGCCCATCATGACGGCGGCCGTGGCTGAGCCGGGAATGCCGAGCGAAAGCATCGGCAACAGCGCGCTGGTGCCGGCGGCATGGTCGGCGGTCTCCGGCGCGACGATGCCCTCGGCCTCGCCGGTGCCGAAACGACTTCCATTGCGTGAGAAGCGCTTGGCGATGCCATAGCTCATGAAGGACGCAGCGGTCGGACCGCCCGGCGTAATGCCCATCCAGCAGCCGATGGCGGCGCTGCGCAGCAACGCCACGCCATGGTGCGGCAGACGGCCGAGCGCCCGGAAGACTTCCTTCCAGTCCACCCTCGACGACACCGCACGGGCGTGGAATTCCTCCTCCACCGCGATCAGCAATTCGCCGATCCCGAACAGTCCCATCACGGCAACGACGAAGCTAACGCCCTTCACCAGCTCGTCGATACCCATGGTGAGCCGCACGCTGCCGGAGACCGTGTCGATGCCGATCGCCGCGATCGCAAACCCGATCGCGAGTGCCACCAACGTCTTGATCGGCGCCGCGCCGCCCATGCCGATGAAACTGGCGAAGGCGAGGAAATAGACCGCGAAATATTCGGGCGGCCCGAAGGCAAGCGCCACCTGCGCCACCCAGGACGCCAGAAACGTAATCAGGATCACGCCAACAAGCGCACCGAACGCCGCCGAGCCGAAGGCGGTGGCCAGCGCCGTCGTCGGCCTGCCGTCGCGCGCCATCGGATAGCCGTCGAACGTGGTGGCGACCGACGACGGCTCGCCGGGGATGTTGAACAGGATCGACGTCACCGAGCCGCCGAACAGCGCGCCCCAATACATGCTCGAAAGCAGGATGATCGCCGACACCGGCTGCATGCCGAAGGTCAGCGGCAGCAACAGCGACACGCCGTTTGGCGCACCCAAGCCCGGCAGGACGCCGACGAGGATGCCGAGCAGGACGCCGACCACCATCAGCGTCAGATGCGGAACGGTGATCGCGATGGTGAAGCCGTGCAGCAGCGATTGAAGATTTTCCATCGCCCCGTCCCTTCAGAAACCGAACGCTGTAGCGAGCGCGCCGTGCGGCAGCGACACCTGGAACATGCGCTCGAACACGACGTAGAGCGCCAGCGGGGTCGCCGCGGCGATGACAAGCGCGCGCAAGACCGATTGCCGCCTCGGGAAAGCCAGCACCGCAAACACATAGCCCGCGGAGGCGAGATACATTCCAACCAGGGGAATGACGGCCACGAAAATCGCGGCTGGAACGAACAAGCCCGCGAGGCGGCGCAACTCGGACGACGTGACGGCCGTCCTGACGATTGCAAGGGTGCCGCGTCCGAGCGCGCCCTGCCCCAGATTGTAAAGGCTGCCGAGCACGATAATGACGCCGGTCAGGAACGGAAACGTGCCGGCGTCGACGCCGGCGCTGGACCAGCCGATGCCGTTATCGATGCTGGATACGATGACCGCGACGCCGAAGATTCCGGTCAGCGCCGCAGCGGTTATCTCGAGCGCACGTCGGGAGATCATCGCTCGCGCCCCTACTTCACCAGCCAGCCCTGTTCGCCCGCGACCTGCTTTACGTGTTCGAGGTCCTGCTTGATGAAATCGTCGAATGCTTTGCCGGTCAGGAAGGTGTCGACCTGCGAGGTCTTTTCGATGTACTCCTTCCATTCGGGTGTCGCCTGCACCTGCTTCATGAGATCGACGTAGAAGGCCGTCTGCTCGGGGCTGACCTTGCCTGGCAGCCACACCGTGCGCGGCTGCTCATATTGCGAGATCGCGAGCCCCTGCTCGACGCAGGTCGGCACATCGCTCCAGCCTTCCGACGTCGTGACTTTCGGCCCCTGCGGCAGCCGCTTCGCGCTGAAGGCGCACAGCGGGCGCTGGGTGCTGCCGCGCCATTGCCCGAGGCTCTCGGACGGATTGTTGACGTGGGCATCAATATGGCCGCCGGCGAGCTGCACTGCGGCTTCGGCGCCGCTCTTGAAGGGGATGTAGGTAAACCTGACCTTCGCCACCTTCTCGATCATCCGCGTCAGCACCTCGTCGGTATCCTTGGACTGCGCACCGCCCATCTTGAATTCGGACGCGGCCGCGGCCTTGAGGAAGTCGCCCGCGGTCTTGTAGGGCGCATCCTGCTTCACCCACAGCAGGAACTCGTCCTGCGCCATCGCGGCGATCGGGGTGAGATCGGTGTAGTTGAAGGCGACCTTGGAGACGAGCGGTTGCTGCCAGGCGTTCGAGGTGCCGAAGATCACTTTGTACGGATCGCCCGCGGACGCCTTGCCGTAGACATAGCCTTCCGCCCCGCTGCCGCCGCCCTTATTGACCACCACCACCGGCTGGTCGGTCAGTTTGTATTTGGTGATGATGCTCTGGACAGCGCGCGCGAGATTGTCGGTGCCGCCGCCCGGTCCCGCGGTTGCGACGAACTCGATCGGCTTCTGCGGCTTCCAGGCCGCAGTTGCCGGAAGCGCGCCCCCGAGCAAGAGCAATGTCGTGGACAGCAGGAGTTTTGACACGATCTTCATGGCTTTCCTCCGGGTAGACATTTTTGTTGCGGTTCGTATTTCGTTTTCTCGTCAGGCGACCTGCTCCTTGCGGCCGGCCGCGGCGGCAACGATCGCGCCCTCGCGCTCGAACGCGTCGATCTGCGCCTCGTCAAAACCATGTTCGCGCAGCACCTCGCGGGTATGCTCGCCATAAACCGGCGCACCCGAACGCACCTTGCCGGGTGTCGCCGAGAATTTGACCGGCAGTCCAATCGTCTTGACCGGACCGAGCGTCGAATGCTCAACTTCGACCACCATGTCGCGCGCGAGTGTCTGCGGATCGTTCAGCGCTTCCAGCATGTCGTGCACGGGGCCGCAGGGCACGCCCTTCTCGTCGAGCGCCGCCAGCCAATGCGCCCGCGTGTTCTTGCGGAAGCGCGCGCTCAGCTCGAATTCGAGCTCCTTCAGATGCGCCATGCGGTCGGAGCCGTTGACGAACCGCGGGTCGGAAGCCAGCTCCAGCGCGCCGAGCGCTTCCAGCATCAACAGCCAGTGCTTCTTGTTGGCGCCGCCGACCACGAGCCAGCCATCGGACGCCTCGAACGCCTGATACGGCGCGTTGAGCGGATGGGCCGAGCCCATGGCGCGCGGCGCCAAGTTGCTGGCGAGCGCTATCGTCGATTGCCAATAGGTCTGAACCAGCGCCGCCTCAAACAGCGAGGTCTCCACCCATTGCCCTTCGCCGGTCTTGAGCCGGTGCGAATAGGCGGCAAGGATGCCCATGCTGGCGAGGAGACCGGCCGTGATATCGGACAGCGGCGGGCCACATTTGACCGGCGGACCGTCCGGCCGCTCGCCGGTAAAACTCATGATGCCGCTCATCGCTTGCGCCACCAGATCGAAGCCGCGGCGATGCTTGTAGGGGCCGGTGCGGCCGAAGCCGGACAGCGAGCAATAGATCAGCGCCGGAAAATCCCGATGCAGCTCCTGATAACCGAAGCCTAGCCGCTCCATCGCGCCCGGCGCAAAGTTCTCGACCAGCACGTCGGCGTCGGCGATCAGCCGCCGCAGCACTTCCTTACCTCCCGCGGTCTTCAGGTCGAGCACGATGCCGCGCTTGTTCCGGTTCATCATCAGGAAGGAAGCCGCCTCGTCGCCGATCTTCGGCGGCACCGAGTGCCGCGTGTCGTCGCCATTCGGCCATTTCTCGATCTTGATGACGTCGGCGCCCATGTCGGCGAGCATCAACGTGCAGGTCGGCCCCGCCATCACATGGGTGAGATCGATGACCTTGAGGCCGGCGAGCGGCCCCGAACGCGGCATCGTGTCGTCTTGAAGGGACATGCGGGCTCCTATTGGCCGCGCCATTGCGGCGGGCGCTTGGTGAGAAACGCGTCGAGCCCTTCACGGAAATCCTGGCTGGTGTAGCACATTAGGATCAGGTCCTCGCCCTCCTCGCGCGTCAGCCGTTTCTGCAGCCGGGCCACCGCCTGCTTGGTCGCACTCAACGTGAGCGGCGCATTGCCGGCAACCAGCCGCGCGATCTCGTCGGCGCGCTTCTCGAGCGCTGCGAGATCAGCGACGACCTCGTTGAGCAGGCCCACCGAGGCCGCCTCCTCGGCGTCGACAAGCCGTGCCGTGAAGATCAGATCCTTGACACGCGCCGGGCCGATCAACGCGGTAATGCGGCTGACATTCGACATCGAGAGGCAATTGCCGAGCGTGCGTGCGATCGGAAAGCCTATCCGCGTGCTTCTGGTGCCGATGCGCAGATCGCAAGAGGCCGCGATGCCCGCCCCGCCGCCGGTGCAGGCGCCGTTGATGGCGGCAATGGTCGGCACCCGGCATGTTTCCAGAATCCCGAGCACGCGGTCGATGCGGTTCTCGTAGTCGAGCGCGTCCTGCGGCGCCGCGAAGGCACGGAACTGATTGATGTCGGTGCCCGCGGCAAACGCCTTGTCGCCGGCCCCCCGCAGCAGCAGCACCTTGATCGCATGGTCGCGGTTGGCGAGCTCGCAGATCTCGGCCAGCCGTTCGTACATCTCGAAGGTAAAGGCGTTGCGCGCCTGCGGCCGGTTGAAGGTTATCCGGCCGATGCCGTCTTCGAGGTCAAACAGTAGATCACCCTCCCGTACCGCCACGTCCTGATCCATGCTGCTGGCCCTTATTAATGGATTTTTACCAATTTGAATGCAAAAATTCCATTTATCAAGCTGGAACAGGAAAGAATCCGGTGATATAGCCATTTTTGCATTCAAATTGGATTTTGGGATGCTTCATGAGGAAGTCGTAGGCCGCGTCCGCGCGATGCTGCTCGATGGCGAAATTCCACCGGGGGCGCGGATCCCTGAGCGCGACCTTTGTGAAAGGCTGCAGATCTCGCGGACGCCGTTGCGCGAAGCCCTCAAGGTGCTTGCCGCAGAAGGCCTGGTCCAATTGCTGCCGAACCGCGGCTCGCGGGCAGCCAGGCTGACCGACAAGGACATGCGCGACCTGTTCGAGGTGTGCCAGGGGCTTGAAGCGCTGGCCGGCGAACTCGCCTGCGAGCGCATCACGGACGCCGAGATCGCCGACATCGCGGCTGCTCATGCAGCGATGCTGCGCCACTACGGCGATCGCGACCTTCTGCAGTACTACCGCTGCAACCGCACCATCCACGAGGCGATCATTGCCGCGGCCGGCAATCCCGTGTTGTCGGGCCTCTATGAATCGGTCACGGCACGCATTCGCCGTGCCCGCTATGTCACGCCGATGACGCCGCGACGCTGGGCGCTGGCGGTGCAGGAGCACGAAGCGATCCTCAATGCACTGCAACGCCGTGACAGTGTGGGCTTGTCGCATATCCTGCGCGCGCACTTGCGCCACAAGCGCGACGAGGTCCTGCAGGCCGGCTTCGCGGAGACCGAACCGGCAGAACAGGCCCGCGCGTCATAGCAGCGTCAGGCCTGAGGCCTGATGGACGCCCGAAGCGCATGTCCATCTCTAGTGACGACGTCGACCGTTGGTGCGCGCATTGGGCGGCCTGCGGTCTTTTTCAGAGTGCGCCCTTCCGAACGATAACCAGTCGTTCACCATGACGGCGAATCCCGCCGCGCGATCAACCAAATAATTCACGCCTCAAGTTCCCTTATACCTTTGATGCCTAGTCATCCTTTCGGGATGGCTGTGTTGGCGGGGCATCCCTGCGTAGGCGTAAGAGTAGATCGTAAAGCGTATGAACATCGCACGTGTTGTCGTCCTGACTATCGCGTTGAGTGCCGGCGGCGTCGCCGCCTATCTCGTCCGTGGCACGGATGAAAAATCCCGACCGGCGCCCGAACCGGTCGTACAGTTGCCCACGGTGGAAATTCTGGTTGCGAAGTCCGACATCGGGCTCGGCCAGCAGGTCAAGCCCGAGGACCTGCAATGGCAGGCCTGGCCTGCCGCGGCCGCTGGCAGCAATCTGATCAACCGTGCCAGCAAGGCCAACGCCATCCAGGAAACCGCCGGCTCGATCGCGCGCATCCCGTTCTTCGCAGGCGAGCCGATCCGCGAGCAGAAGCTGGTCAAAGCCAACGGCTCCGGCTTCATGGCCGCCATCCTGCCGACCGGCATGCGGGCGATCTCGACCGAGATCTCGCCGGAAACCGGCGCCGGCGGCTTCATCCTGCCCAACGACCGCGTCGACGTCATCCTTTCCAAGCGCGACAAGAATCCGGACAGCAAGGGAGCCGACGTCGCCCAGTCGGAAATCATTCTCTCCAACATCCGCGTGCTGGCGATCGATCAGGCGCCGAAAGAAAAAGAGGGCAGCAACTCCCTCGTCGGCCGCACCGCCACACTCGAACTGAAGCCCGAGCAGGCCGAGACGCTGGCGCGTGCACGCCAGAGCGGCTCGCTCTCGCTCGCGCTGCGCAGCATCACCGATGCCAATGCGCCCGAGGGCCAGACCGAGGAACAGGTCAAAAGACGAAGCGAGAGCGTCAACGTGGTTCGCTACGGAGTCGCCAATCAAACGACGGCACAGAAGTGACCGAAAGGACTCCTGAAATGAAGTTTGGGGAAAATAAGTCGGCGATGCGGACCGTGGCGGTGCGCGCCCTGTTGTTGTCGGCCGTCGGCGCGCTGACGCTCGGCCCGTTGCTGCCCGTCGTCGCAGCCGAGTCGGAGAAAGATCCGGTGACGACCTCCGCCATCGGTCCGGTCAAGATGCGCTTCCTGTCGCTCGGCATCGGCAAGTCGATGGTCGTCGATCTGCCGCGCGACGTGAAGGATGTGCTGGTCGCCGATCCGAAGATCGCCAATGCCGTTATTCGCTCCCCGCAACGCGCCTATATCATCGGCGGCGCCGTCGGCCAGACCAACGTGGTGTTTTTCGACGGCGATGGCCAGCAGATCGCGTCCTACGACATCGCAGTCAAGCGCGACCTCAACGGCGTGCGTGCCGCGCTGCGACAGGCGATGCCGGGAATCCAGATCGAAGGCGTCGGCGACAGCGTGCTGCTGACCGGCTCGGTATCGAGCCCGGTCGAAGCCCAGCAGGCCGGCGAGATCGCCGCGCGGCTGGTCGGTGGATCCGAGAAGGTCGTCAACTCGATCGTCGTTCGCGGCCGCGACCAGGTGATGTTGAAGGTCACTGTCGCGGAAGTCCGTCGCGATATCATCAAACAGATGGGCATCGATCTCAGCGCCAGCATGAATGTTGGCAACACCTCGGTGCTTTTCAACAATAACAATCCCTTCACGGCAAATAACGCGCCGCTCGTCCCCGGCAATAGTCTGATCGGGCAATTCGGCTCGGCGCCGTCGGTCAGGGCGACGCTTCGCGCGATGGAAACCGCCGGTGTGGTGCGGACGCTTGCCGAACCCAATCTCACCGCGATCTCCGGCGAATCCGCAACGTTTATCTCGGGCGGCGAATTTCCCATTCCGACCGGGGTGACCTGCCAAACAACCACGCCTGGTACGATCGGACAATGCGTCCAGACCGTCAGCTTCAAGAAATTCGGCATCTCGCTCAACTTCACGCCGGTAGTGCTGACTGAGGGACGGATCAGCCTGCGGGTGATGACGGAAGTGTCGGAAGTCTCGACCGAAAACTCCCTGACTGGCGGTGCCGGTGGAACGACCATTCCCTCGATCAAGACGAGGCGTGCAGAGACCACGCTGGAAATACCATCCGGCGGCTCGATGGCGATGGCCGGCCTGATCCAGGAGCAGACCAAGCAGGCCGTCAACGGCCTGCCCGGGGTTGATCAATTGCCGGTTTTGGGCGCGCTGTTCCGCAGCCAGGACTTCGTCAACAACGAGACCGAACTGATGGTTCTCGTGACGCCGTATGTCGTGCGCGCGGTCGCGCAGAAGGAACTGTCGCGGCCCGATGACGGCTTCGCGCCGGCTGCCGATTCCCAGTCCACGCTGCTCGGGCGCATCAACCGCATCTACGGCCTCGCTGCCCGCGTCGATCCGGTCGCCGGCGTCCAGGGCAACTTTGGCTTCATCATTGATTGAGTTTCAGAACTGTTCACCGCGTGGGGACGAGGACAGACCGATGACAACCAGAACACCGCTCCATCGCGTTAAGGTCGGGGGGCTGCTTAGCGCCCTTCTCGGCCTTTCGGCGACACTCGGCGCTTGCACGTGGCAATCCACGGAAATCGTGACGACCGCGAGCGTATCTGATGATTACCGCCACCGTCATCCGATTGCCGTAACCGAAGCCGATCACTCGATCGTCGTGTTCGTCGGCCGCGGCCGCGGCGGCCTCTCCGGGCCGCAACGCGCCGACGTCATGGGCCTGGCGCAGGCCTGGATGCGCGAAGGCACCGGCGCAATCGTCGCCGATGTCCCGATCGACACCGCGAACGCGCACGCGGCCGCGTCGTCGTATCAGGAAATCCGATCGGTGCTGATGGCGGGCGGCGTGCCCGCGCGCGCCATCACGCGGCGTCACTACCACCCCGACGATAGCAGGACCTTGCCGACGATCAGGCTGAGCTACCCGAAGATTTCAGCCGTGGCCGGTCCGTGCGGGCTGTGGCCGCAAGACCTCGGGCCGAACATCGACAATGTCGCCTATAGCGAAAACCGCTCCTACCACAATTTTGGCTGCGCCACCCAGCGCAACCTCGCTGCGATGATCGACAATCCCGCCGATCTCGAACAGCCGCGTCCCGAGAGCGCCGCCTATACGGCACGGCGCGACATCGCCTTTGAGAAATACCGCAAGGGCACGTCGACCGCGACCACTTACCCCGAAGCCGACAAGGCCAAACTCAGCGATACAGGCAAATGATCAGCCGCGTCTTTCCAAACTCCGACGATCAACTTGACGACGCGCCGGCGCAGCCCGAGGAATACATCTCGCCGGCGCCACGCGTATCGGTACAGGCGTTTTGCGCCAGCGTCGCAATCGCAACCGCAGTGCGCGCGGCGAGCGAAGACCGCCGTCTTGGCAAGGCCCACCTCACGGTTCACATGGGCGGCATTGCCGCCGCCATCGAGGCCTACCACACCGCGCCGACACCGAATGTCATTCTGCTGGAGACCGAACCGGGCTCCGATATCCTCGAGGGGCTCGACGAGCTCGCGACCGTGTGCGACGCCGGCACCCGCGTCGTCGTGATCGGCAACGCCGGCGACGTCACGCCCTATCGAGAACTGGTGCGGCGCGGCGTCAGCGACTACGTCACCGGCCCGATCGAACCCATCGACGTCGTCCGTGCGATATGCGGCCTTTACGCGGCTTCCGAGGCCGTGGCGGTCGGCCGCATCGTCGCCGTCGTCGGTGCCAAGGGCGGCGTCGGTGCATCCACCGTCGCGCACAATGTCGCCTGGGCGATTGCGCGCGACCTTGCACTCGATTCCGTCGTGATCGATCTCGACCTCGCCTTCGGCACCGCCGGCCTCGACTACAACCAGGATCCCGTGCAAGGCATCGCCAACGCGGTCTTTCAGCCGGAACGGCCGGACTCGGCCTTCATGGAACGTCTGCTGGCGAAATGCACCGACCGCCTCAACCTGCTGGCGGCGC
This sequence comes from Bradyrhizobium archetypum, assembly GCF_013114835.1. Taxonomy (GTDB): domain Bacteria; phylum Pseudomonadota; class Alphaproteobacteria; order Rhizobiales; family Xanthobacteraceae; genus Bradyrhizobium; species Bradyrhizobium archetypum. Next base: position 140,251 of record NZ_JAAVLW010000005.1, read on the forward strand.
CGGCGACACTGGACCAGGTCTATGATTTCGGTGCCGACGCGTTCGATGCGATCTTCGATACGATGCGGATGACGACCCCCTGCGTCGTGCTCGACGTGCCCCATCAATGGTCGGCATGGACCAAGCGCACGCTGGTCGGCGCCGACGACATTCTGATCGTTGCCGAGCCCGATCTCGCCAACCTCCGCAACGCCAAGAACATGCTGAACGTGCTGAAGGCGGCGCGGCCCAACGACCGTCCGCCGCTCTATTGCCTCAACCAGGTCGGCATGCACAAGCGTCCCGAAATCTCGGTACGCGAATTCGCCAAGGCGATCGAGAGCCAGCCCATCGCCGCCATTCCGTTCGATTCGAAAATGTTCGGTACCGCCGCCAATAACGGCCAGATGATCGCGCAGATCTCAGCCCGGCATCGCACCGCCCAGATGTTCCTGCAGATCGCGCAGCGCATGACGGGCCATGCCGTGAGCAAACGGTCGCGGACATCGTTCCTGACCCCGATTATCAAAAAGCTGCAGGGTGCCACAGCCCGCAGGGCGTGAGCAAAGAATGACGGCGGCCGCACCTGGCCGCCGGCGCTTAATCGGAACGTCCGGCCGCGGCAATCGGCAGCCTGCCGGCCTCGGCTCGCGCGTTTTCCTTGTCCTTTCGCGACAGCATCCGCTTCAATTGCGCGACGTTGGCGGCGGCCTCGGCGGGCGGTAGGTCGGCCTTCGCAATCTTTTCCGCCTCGGTGAAATTGCCCTGCAGGCCAACCGCCAGCGCCAGATTGGCGCGCACGCGCGGATCGCTTCCCCCAACGCTGTGGGCGCGGCGCAGCGTCTCCTCGGCTTTGGGCAATTCTTTCGAAAGCACGTAGGACAGTCCGAGATTGGACAGCACCGACGGCTGGTCGGGGGCGATTTTCAGCGCGCTCGCATAATATTGTCGCGCTTCCTCATAGCGGCCGAGCTGATCCAGCGTCGCCCCCTGTGCCGAGAGCAGCCGCCAATCCGGATCGTCGGGGCTGTGGGCGCGACCGAGCACGTCGAAGGCCTGTTGGAAGTTGCCGTTGTCGGCGAGCGCACGGCCATAGGCGGCGAGCAAGCGCTTGTCACCCGGATGGGCGATGGAAGCCTGTTCGAGCACCGCGACCGCCTGCGATCTTTGTCCCGTGGCACGCAACGCCTTGCCGTATTTCAGCGCCGCGTCGGCATCCTTCGGATTGCTGCGATAGCGTTCCTGATAGAGTTCGACATCGCGGCGCGGATCGCTGGCCCGGCTGGCCTCGGCCTTCTCGTCGATCGAACCGGTAACGTCTGACAGCCCTGAGGTCTGGCAGCCGCCAAGGCCCAACGCCAGGATCAAGGTGGATGCGCACGCAAGCAGTCGCGCGGCGCGGGGCGGATGGGACAACTTCTGGAGCATGTAGCGGGACTCACGGCGGCAACTGTCCAGCAGTGTTCCCAGCTTAACCCTAAATTCGGGTTAAACTGACCCGCTGCCACGGTAATGAGCAACCTTCGCGGGGCCTCGTGGCCAGTTGCGCCTTGGTGCCCCGCTCTGCACTGGCCGTGTCGGTCGACGCGATCAGGATGGCTAGTCGAGGAATTGCGCGCCGAGTTCGCAGCCGATCCGCCATGCCAACCGGCACTGACGCGGCCTTCCCTCCGAGAAGATCACCGTGAATTCGGAAGGGATTTCGGGATATTCGGCGATGATCTTTACACCGCCATCCGACATGTCCGTGATCATGCAGTCACGCGGCAATCCGCCGGTCGCAAACTGTATTTTCGCAAAGTTTCTACACGCACGTCGTTCGCTTCTGCGGCGATTCGCTGCCAACATGTCGGTCCCTGACCCTGCTCGATGTGATTCACTCGAAGGCCAGCTTTACAGAAGAATCGTTGGAATTGACCTAGCGCGGCGGCGCGCAATGTAGCGGTTGTATTTGAACTCTGTTTACCCAAGCCGGCCCTAGGACTTCGAACCAGGTCGTGGCGGGGCAACATGCTCAGCGACGCAATTTTCGGCAAATTAAAGGGTTGATCCCCCCTCGTGAGGCGATAGCCTGACCGCTCGACTCGATTTGGCGGAAACAGACGCGCATGGGAAGCCTCGTTCTTCTCGACCTGATGGGCGGCGTGGCGCTGCTGCTGTGGGGCCTCCACATGGTCCACAGCGGGATCCTGCGCGCGTTCGGGCCGAACCTGCGTCTCTTGCTCGCAAAGGCCCTGAGCAACCGGTTCACCGCCTTCACCGCCGGCCTTGGCCTGACTGCGCTGCTCCAGAGCAGCACCGCCACGGCGCTGATCACGAGTTCGTTTACGTCGGAGGGGCTCGTCAGCCTCGTGCCCGCGCTTGCCATCATGCTCGGCGCCAATGTCGGCACAACGCTGATCGTGCAGATCCTCTCGTTCAACATCGCCGCCGTCGCGCCCGTGCTGTTCATCATCGGCCTGGTCGCTTTCCGCAGCGGGCCGCGCTCGCGCGTCAAGGACATCGGCCGTGTCTTTATCGGGCTTGGCCTGATGCTGCTGGCGCTGCATATCCTGCTCAATACGCTGGCGCCGGCGGAGAATGCACCGGGCGTGCGCGTGTTCATGAATGCGATCACCGGCGATCCCGTGCTCTGCATCCTGTTCGCGGCGATCGTGACCTGGGTGGTGCATTCCTCGGTTGCCAGCGTGCTGCTGGTGATGTCGCTGGCCTATGCGCATTTCATCACGCCCTACGCGGCGCTGGCCCTCGTGCTCGGCGCCAATCTCGGCAGCGCCATCAACCCGATCGTCGAGGGCGCCCGCCGCGACAATCCCGCAAGCTATCGCCTGCCGCTGGGCAACCTGCTCAATCGCGTGGTCGGAATCCTGCTGGTGGCGCCGTTCCTGCAACCGATCGCGGAGTTCCTGATCGCCTGGCAACCGGATGCCGCCAAGGCAACCGCGCTATTCCACATCGCCTTCAATGGCGCGACCGCCCTTCTCTTCATCGGCCTGCTCGACGGCCTGGCGCGGCTGTTGAAGAGATTGCTGCCCGAACGCATCAAGGAGGCCGACGCGCTGGGGCCGCGCTATCTCGATGAGAGCGCGCTGGAGACGCCCTCGCTGGCGCTGGCCGATGCTGCCCGCGAGACCCTGCATATGGGCGATCACGTCGAAATCATGCTGCGCAAGGTGATGGCGGCGATGATAACCAACGACCGCGCGCTGGTCGACGAGGTGTCGCGGATGGACAACCGCGTCGACAGCCTCGACGAGGCGATCAAGCTCTATGTCACCAAGCTCACCCGCGGCAGCCTCGACGAGCGCGAGGGGCAGCGGGCGATGGAGATCGTCTCCTTCGCCATCAACCTCGAGCATATCGGCGACATCATCGACAAGAATTTGAGCGAGCTCGCCACCAAGAAGATCAAGCGGCGATTCCAGTTCTCGGCCGAGGGCGCCGAGGAGCTCTCAGCCTTTCACAAGCGGACGATGGATTCGCTCCGGATCGCGTTCGGCGTCTTCATGTCCGGGGACGTCAACGAGGCACGGAAGCTGCTGGCGGAGAAAGCCGCGCTGCGCAACACGGAGCTCGCCGCGACCGAACGGCATCTCGACCGCTTGCGCGAAGGCCGGCCCGAAACCATCGAGACCACGTCACTTCATCTCGACGTGCTGCGCGATCTCAGACGCATCCATTCGCATATCTGCTCGGTCGCCTACCCCGTGCTGGACGCGGCCGGCGAACTCGCCGCCCATCGCAGCGCCGAAAGCGAATTGCCCGCGCTGCCCACGGCGGCGCCGAGCCGCCCGTAATCAGCGATCCAGCGTCTTCGATGCCTTGCCGCGGTGCTTGAGGATCAGCATGATGTTGCGGATGTAGATGATCGTGGCCAGCGACTGGCCGATGATGATCACGGGCTCACGCTTGGCGATGCCGTAGATCAGCGTCATCGTCCCGCCCCCCATCGAGAAGAACCAGAACGCGATCGGGATCACGCTTCGTCCGGCGCGCTCGCTCGAAATCCACTGCACCAGAAAGCGCGCGGTGAACAGCAATTGCGCGATCAGCCCAAAGGCCAGCCAGAAATCGAATTTGGCGACGAAGACGTCATAGAGGTAATCGCCGAGCGCCTGGCCGTATTGAATCAGCATCAAGATACCTCGGTCGCAACAGGCGTCGGCTTCTTGCGGCGGATCAGCCACCACACGCCGGCGAGATCCATGATCCCGATCCATAGCCGGTCAAAGAAGCCGTAATTGGACACGCCGGACCGCCGCGGCCGGTCGATCACGTCGACATAGGCGATGTCGAGGCCCTCGCGGCGCACCAGCGCCGGCAGGAACCGATGCAGCCCGTCGAAATACGGCATCGAGAGGAACACGTCGCGCGGGAACGCCTTCAGCCCGCAGCCGGTATCGCGGGTGCCGTCGTGCAGGATCGCCTTGCGAACGCCGTTGGCGATCCGCGACTGCAGCTTCTTGAAACCGGTATCCTTGCGCCCGACCCGCTGGCCAGCGGCGAGGCCGATGCGGCCGCCGCCTTGTTCAACCGCGGCAATCAGATCCGGCAGAAACACGGGATTGTTCTGACCGTCGCCGTCGAGCGTCGCCACAATGATGCCGCGCGCGGCCCGCACGCCGCTGCGCACCGCTGCCGACTGGCCGGACGATGTGTCATGCTTCAGTTGCCGGAGCTGTGGATATTGTTTCATCATCGCCGCCAGCCGCTCGGCGGTCGCATCCGTCGAACCGTCATTGACGTAGATGATCTCGTAGGCCCAGCGGCTGCCGAGCGCACCGACGATTTCCGCAATCAGCGGCGCGACATTGTCCGCCTCGTTGCGCACCGGCACAACGATCGAAACGGCGACCGCATCTCTGTCGGCTGGGGTCAAATCGGCACTCGTCTGGTTGGTTTGGGAGCACCCGGAACCGGGCAACTCGGGCCGTCTGGCGGCGTCCGCTTTTATGGGGCGAAATGCCCCCCGGCAACCCTTTTGAGGCGCCCCGAGGAGGGCCCAACGAGGGGCACAATGCTGCCATCAAGCTGGATCGCAAACCCCAGGCGCCGGGCCGCAAACCAGTATCGCACGAACATTGCGCCGATGATGCCGATCAGGGCGCCGGCGACCACATCGCTCGGATGATGCGCCAGCAGCACCAGACGGGTCGCCGCAATGATCGCAGCGTAAACGGCCATCGCCACCCGTGCGCGCGGCCATAGCGCCGATACCGCAAAAGCGAGTGCAAAGGCGGTGGTGGCGTGCCCGGAGGGGAAGCTGAAATAGGCCGGGTTTCCTGCGAAGTGGGAGAAGTGGAAGGCGTTGGCTTCGCCGCCGACAAAGGGCCGGCCGCGGCCGACGCAATATTTCAGCACTTCGGTCACCAGACTGGAGACGGCGACCGCGCAGAACAGGAACTGCAGCCGCGTTCCCAGGCCGAGCAGCAGCGAGCGCTTGATGCCATCCAGGGCTGGTGCGACGACCGCAACTGCAATGAGCAGCACGCCCAGCACCGCCAGCACATATTCGTCCTTGCCGAAATCAGTGAGAATGCGAACCCACCACAGCGAGGGTGTGCCGCGCTTCGGCATCTGGCTGATTTCCCACACATCGATCGCGTACATCAGCACGATGACCGCACCGCCGAGGCCGGCTGTCAGCCACAACACGTGCCGCGCCGCCCGGCGCGCGGCTTCGGCCCGCCGCGAATGTGACGGCGAGCGCACGAGTTGCGCCAGTGACTGCCACGCCAGCGTGACGAAGCGCGAGAGGTAGTTTTTAGATTCGCCGACAGCAGGAGGCGCAGCCATCTTACTCCGTGCCTTCCGAGCGGAAGATCGCAATCGAGACCGCCTTGCCCTGCGAGATGTTATAGCCCTCGATCCGCTTCGCTACATTGTAGCGCAGCCCGATTGCTTCGGCGCGCTGCACGAAGGCGCGTTCGGTGCGCGATTCCACCAGCGCGAAGCGGCAACTGCCCTGCCCGAGGAAATCCGCAGCGCCCGAGCCGTCGGTCAGCAGCGTGCCGGTACCGGTCATGAAGACGAGGCTCGGCTCGTGAAAGCCCGCCGCGGCGGCCTTTGGCCCGACGCAGACCACGTTGCGAAGCGCGCGCGCGATCTCGGCACTCGGAAACATCGCGGTCAGCGACGGCATGACGACGCCGTAGATTCCGATCGCCAGAAACATGGCGGCGGCGACGGCATTCAACAGCGAGCGTTCGGCGCGGCTGTCCTCGAACATCCACCAGGCGATCAGCCCGAAGATCATCGCGGCCGCCAGAAACGGCCAAGCCGGAAACGCAGGGTAATGCGTCAGCTTGATGGCGCCGATAACGGTTATCACCGACGCCCCCGCCGGAATGACAAACCACCAGGCCGCGCCGCGTATCAGCCAGGACCGCGACAGCACGCGGCGCTCGAGCGCGCCGGCGGTGAGGATCGCAATCGCTGGATAGAGCGGCAGCACGTAATGCGGCAGCTTGGTCAGCACGAGCTCGAACGCGATCCATGACGGGACCAGCCATGCCAGCAGGTATTGCGCACCGGGCTCGCGCCGCGCGCGCCATACCGCCGGCGCCGCCATTCCCGCCAGCGCCGCGCCCGGCCAGAACGTGACCCAGAACAGCAAGAGGTAAAGCCCGGGCGGCGCGCCGTGGGATTCCTGCGCGCCCAGCTTGCTCAGCATGTCGCCGCCAAGTGAATTGGAGAAAAACGCCTCACCCGCGCGCCAGAAGATCGCAACGAACCACGGCAGCACCAGCACCAGCGTCCACATCAGCCCCCACACTGGGCGCAGCCGCCAGAGCCATGCCGCCGAGCGGTCGAGGATCGCGAGTGCCAGGATGGTCAGTCCGACGAACATCAGGATGAGCGGCCCTTTGAGCAGGATGCCGCCGGCCAGCGCCGTCCAAAAGATTGCGGGCGCGGTCCAGGGTGGCCGCACCGGGTCCTCGCCGCGCTGCCAGGCCAGATACACCCGCGCCATCGCGCCCATCGCAGCGACAACGGTCAACAGCAGCATCGCGTCGGTCTTGGCGAGCCGCGCTTCGACCCCGAGCAGGACGGAGCTGCACATCATCAGCGCCGCCAGCGCGGCCCCGCGCCGGGTGACGAAGGCGAGCGCCGTCCAATAGGTCAGGAGAACCGCGCCGATCGCGCCGATCAGCGAGGGAATCCGGTAGAGCCAGATGCGCAACTGCGCCCGCGGCAGCCCGAGCGATGAAGCGGTTTCGACCACGGCGGCCTGCAGCCAATAGATGCCGACCGGTTTCTTGTAGCGAACATCGTCCTGGAAGCGGATATCGACGTAATCGCCGCTTTCGACCATCTGCTTGGTGGCCTGCGCAAAGCGCGCCTCGTCGCGGTCGATCGCCGGAATGTTGAAGAATCCGGGCAGGAAAAGCACGATGCAGCAGAGCATCAGGAACGCGATGGCGCGAAAATGGTTCGCAGTGGCGAAGTCGAACGCAACGGCCAGCCTGCGGCCGGAATGCGCAGGTTTTACTGGCTGTTGGCCCGATCCAAAGCGTGGGGGGTGCAAGGTTTCCACCATGCCGTTCGCATACGATGAAACCGCACTGCAAACAACACCACAAATCCCTCTAAGTCGTGGTCAACAGAAGGGTTTTTCGTCACTGTACCCGGATCACCACGGTGTCGGCCGCCCCCGTCGCGTCGATCACGGTCAGCCGGGCAAAGCCCGGTCCGGGCGGGTCGACCAGACGCTGGCGGCGACTGTCGATCTCGCCGACGGAAGTGCCGTTCACCATGACGGTCAGCGGCAGCACGCCGCCGGCCACCTTGACCGGCATGGGCGCGCCCTGCCCGCCGGTTGAACGGTCGACATCGATCCGCGAGCCGTTCAGCGGAAACTGGATCCGCGGCGCAGCATCGCTGCCGGTCCGGATCAGTTCGCCAACCGGGCGGAAGCGCCGCAACGGCAGCGGTAGCTTGGCGTTGCCAGCAATCAGCGCCCCTTTCGGCGCCTTCGGCAACGCGGCCGGGATTTTGCCGGTGCGCGCAAACGCGTCGAACAGGATCGGCGCAGCGGCGGTGCGGCCGACCAGACCCGGCACCGGCGCGCCGTCGGGGCGCCCGACCCACACGCCGATCGTGATGCGGCCGTCAAAGCCGACCGACCAAGCGTCGCGATAGCCGTAGCTAGTGCCGGTCTTGAACGCGATTTTGTTGTGCACGCCGTTTTCCGGCGGCGGCGTGCCGAGCAACACATTGCCGACCTGCCAGGCGGCGACCTGGTCCATCAGGCGCAACGGCTCGCGATCATCGTTGGCCAGCATGACCTCGCGCAGCGGTTTGGCCGCGCCGAGCCGCGCCAGTCCGGCATAGAGCTGCGCCAGATCCTGGAGCGTGACGCCGACGCCGCCAAGGCCCATCGCGAGACCCGGTGCCTCGTCCTTCGGCAGCACGAGATTGCCACCGGCCTGCTTCAGCCGCGACGACAGCCGGCTGGAGCCGACGCGGTCGAGCAGCGCGATCGCCGGCACGTTCAACGAGAGCTGCAGCGCCTTGCGCACCGGCACCGTGCCCTGGAATGTCATGTCGAAATTTTCCGGCGCATAGGAGCCGAAACGAATGGGACGGTCGTCGATCAGGCTCTCGGGGTGCACAAACCCGTCCTCGAACGCGAGCCCGTAGATGAACGGTTTCAGCGTCGATCCCGGCGAACGCACCGCGCGGGTCATGTCGACCTGCCCGGCGCGGCGTTCGTCAAAATAGTCGGATGAGCCGACGCGGGCCAGCACGTCGCCGCTTTCATTGTCGACGGCGACGATGGCGACCGAAATGTTCGGCCCCTGCGCCACGGCACGGTCGCGCGCCAGCGTCTCCAGCGTTTTCTGCAAGCCCGCGTCCAGCGTGAGCTTGATCAGCGGCGCATCCTTCACCGTCGCCATCGCGGCATCGGAGGAATGCGGCGCCAGGATCGGCATTGGCTTGCGCAGCCGCGGCACGGCAACCGCCTTGGCCTGCGCCGCATCCTCTTTCGACACCACGCCATCCTCGACCATCCGCGCCAGCACGCGGTCGCGGGCGGCGTGCGCCGCTTCCGGATGACGGTCGAGCCGGCGGCGTTCCGGTGATTGCGGCAGCGCGACCAACAACGCGGCTTCGGCGAGCGAAAGCCGCTTCGGCTCCTTGCCGAAATAGGCGATGGAAGCGGCGCGAATGCCTTCGAGATTGCCGCCGAACGGCGCCAGTGCCAGATAAAGATCGAGGATCTCGTCCTTGCTCAGTTGCTGCTCGAGCTGGATCGCGCGCACCATCTGCCGCAGTTTGGCGTAGACCGAACGCTCGCGCCGCGGCTCGATGAGCCGCGCCAGCTGCATCGTAATGGTCGAGCCGCCGGACACGATATGGCCGCTAGTTGAGAACTGTAGCACCGCGCGCCCGAGCGCCAGCGGATCGACGCCGCCATGCGACCAGAACCGGCGGTCTTCATAGGCCAGCAGCAGCTTGAGATAGCCGGGATCGACGGACGTCTTCGCATCCACCGGTAGCCGCCAGCGGCCGTCAGCCATCGCATAGGCACGCAACAGCTTGCCGTTGCGGTCGACGACCGTGGTCGAAACCTTGCGCGCCGCTTCCAGCGGCAACGGGCCGAGTGAGGCGATCCAGGCGGTGAACGCGGTAGTGATTACGATGAGGACGAAGGCGAGAGACACCGCGATCCGGAAGAAGCGGCGACGGCCCATACCACCGTCATGCCCGGGCTTGGCCCGGGCACCCACGTCTCCCTTTTGTTGGCGCAACTCTTTGCTCATTTCGCCGGACGCACCTCAACCGAGCCAGTGCCGGTGCGGCCGTAGCGCGAGGGGTTGTACATATCCTCGACATGGGCCTGCGGCAGCACGTATTTGCCGGGCGACACCGCGCGCACGATGTAGGCCACCGTAAACACCGACTGGTCGTCGCTGGCGCGGTCGATCGCCGCCGTGAAGCGGTCATCGCGAAACTCGGTGTGCTCCGGCTCCTCGCCGTCCTCGATCCAGTCCAGCGTACCGCTGTCACCCGACGACACCAGGCGTGGATTGTCGATCTCAAGGCCGGCCGGGAGATAATCGGCCACCATGATGTGCCCGTATTCCGGCTTGGCCTCGGTGATCTTCAGCACCACGGCGAAGCGATCGTTCTGCTTGGCCTTGGTCACATCGGCGGGTTTGCCGTCGAGCGTGAAATAGCTGCGCTCGATCTTGAAGCCGTTGGACGCGGCCGGCTCCGGCGTAAGTGGCGAACCCGACACCGAGACCACCGCCTGGACCGGCGCATCACCGGTGTTGGTGATTTTGACCGGCTTGCCGGCCACCGCCTCCGCCTTGTAGCTGCGATAGACCGCGGCCTTGACCGGCGATCCATCGATCTCGAGCGCCAGCGTTTCCTTCGACAGCGCCCGCGCGGCGAGCACCATCCACGCATTCTCCTGTGTGGAGGTGTAGGGCGTGAGCCCCCGCGCCGCTTCGACCCGCTGCACGGCCTGCGTCAGCGTCGCGCGCGGCGCGTTGCCTTCGCTGGCGAGCGAGACCAGCGCCGCCGCATCGCGAAGCTGCGAACCGTAATCGACGCGGCCGAACTCCAACGCAGGCTTCGGCGCGAGCGCTTCCACCGCCGCCGCATAGACCCGCTCCGCCCGCGTCCTGTCACCGACCAGCGCCAGCGCCGCGGCGAGCTGTGACTTCGCGATCGGCGTTGCGAGATTGTTCAGCTTGGTATCGGCGAGATAGCGCAAATCGCCGATCGGAGCTGCGCCGTTGCGGGCGAGCACGTAGAGGCCGTAGGCGAGATCGCGGCCGCCGTCCTTTTCCGGCTCGTTGGCGTTGACCACCGAGTTGCGGATACGATCCAGCGCGTTCTTGAACAGCACATCAGGCACCACAAAGCCCTTCTCCCGGGCTCGTGTCAGGAAGTCGGTCACATAAGCATCAAGCCAGGCGTCTTCGCCGCCCGCCGACCACAGGCCGAACGAGCCGTTCGAGCCCTGCCGTGCCAGCAGCCGTTCGATCGCATCCCTGATGCGCTGGTCGATGGCGGTATCCATCGCCAGATGCGCGCCCGCCGCGAGGTCGTTGACATAGAGCAGCGGCATGGCACGGCTCGTGATCTGCTCGGAGCAGCCGTGCGGATAGCGATCCAGTGCCTTCAGGATGGTCGCCGCATCGAGCGCGGTGGAAAGGCTGACCGAGAGCGACACGCTGCCGGTGCCCGACACCAGGTCGGAGAACATGTCCGGGGACAACGTCAAGCTCTCGCCCTTGGCCAGCGTGCGGATCGAGCGTCGCGCCAGCACCTGCGTTGCCGCCTTGACGTCGAGCGCATAATGCCGCGCCAGCGTCACCCCGTTCGGGCCCTTGATGTCGACGTCGAGATTGGCGGTGCCAGCGCCGCCGGCATCGAGCGCCAACGACATCGACGTGCGCTGCTTGGCCGCGAGCTTGACGGTGGTGGTCGGGTTGCCCGTCACCTTCACCGGACCCGAGGTCTTCACGCTGATGCTGTAGTCGCCGGGCGCGCCCTCGACATTATCGAGATCGAAGCTCACCGTGCCCTTGTCGCCGTTGAGCAGGAAGCGCGGCAGGGTTGCCGTCAGCACCACGGGATCGCGCACGGTGACGTCGATCGTCGCGCGGCCGAGCTTGGTCGCAGTCCACGCCACCGCCATGACCCGCGCGGTGCCCGCGAATTCCGGAATGTCGAAGCTGATCTCGGCGGTGCCGTCGGCGCCGACCGTAACGATGCCGGAATAGAGCGCCAGCGGCTTCTGCGTCGGCGGCGAGCCTTGCAGCTCGGCGCCGGCGGAATCGCCGCCGGTGCGGATCTGGCCACGGGTACCCTGCATGCCGTCGATCAACTGGCCGTAGAGATCACGGATTTCAGCCGTCAGCCGGCGCTGGCCGAGATAGTAATCATCAGGCGCCGGTGGCTTGTAATTGGTCAGGTTGAGAATACCGACATCGACCGCGGCAACGACGATCTTGGCGTCCTCTCCCGGATTGAGTCCGCCAAGCTTGACGGGAATCTTCAAGCTGGTGCCGGGCCGAACCAGCGGCGGCGGCGACAACGCGACCTGCAACGTCCGCGTCTTCTTGTCGATGCCGAACCATTTCAAGCCGATTGCCCGGCCGGGCATGCGCAACGCCGCTGCATCCAGCGGACGGCGCAGCGTCGCCAGCACATAAGCGCCGGTGCCCCAGTCCTTGCCGACGGTGAGCTTGACCTGCTGCGTGCCTTCCTTGACGTCGACAGTCTGCGTCGTCAGCAGGCGGTCGCCGAGCACGTTGATGGTCAGCTTGCCGGCGGTGCGGGCATTGACCGACACCACCATCGTGTCGCCCGAAGCATATTCCGGCTTATCGACCGAGGTCTCCAACAAATCCGGCGTGTCGGCGCTGCCGTCGGAATACCAGCCGACGTCGAATTGCACGGAGGTGATCGGACCATCGGCCTCGTTCGATTTGACGTCGAGGCGGTAGCGGCCAGGCTCCGGAGATACTGACACGCGCGCTGCCTTGTCAGCGGTCAGCGTCAGGTCGCCGTCGGCAACGCGCTTGGTCGACTTAACCGGCTCATATTCCCAGGACGAGTTCTGCCGATACCACTGATATCGCGACTCCATCTTCAGAAGTTCGTAGCGCAGGCCATCCCGCGCCAATTGTTTTCCATCCGGGCTGACGAACACGACGTCGAATTCGGCCTTGTCGCCCTCGGCAACGCTCTTGTCGCCGAACAGCGGCTTGATACCGATCAGCGCGCCTTGCGGCGCCACGGGTAGCACCAGCTTGCGCTCGACCGCACGGCCGCCGGTCTCCACCATGCGGATGAAGATCTGCGCCTCCTGCGGACGTGTGGACGTCGGCGCCTTGGCTAGCGACACTGGAAAAGTCGCGACGCCATTGGCGTCGGCCTCGGGCAGGTTTTCGATCGGTGTGCGCTCGTTGGAGGCGGTTTCCTCGTCCGCTACGCCGAACTGGTAGCCGGGATAGCCGGGTCGCCCTGAAGCCGCCGGCGCAACCAGCATGTCGCCCTCGAGCTGCAGGCCGGACGCCGGCGCGCCATAAAGGAACTTGCCAGCGACCTTCAGTTCGACCGGAGACTCAGCCTTGATCACCTTCTCCTTGGCCGAGACCTCGAATTCGATCCGCTCGGGGATGTAGTCCTCGACCATGAAGGTGGTCTCGCCCACGGACGAAGCCTTGGGATCGGTAAAGGCGCGGACCCGCCACGTTCCGGTCGGGACCGCGGAATTGAGCGGCACGGCCATCGAGCGCCCACCGGCACCCTGATCAGGCAGCACGACACGGCGGAATTCGACGCCGTCCGGCCGCTCGATCACAAGCGTCAGCGGCCCGCCGGCCATCGCGTTGCCCTGCCCGTCGCGCAGCAGCGCGGTCAGATAGACCGTCTCGTTCGAGCGGTAGACGCCGCGCTCGGCATAGACGAAGGCGTCGGCGCCAGGGGGCACCACCCGCCCGGATACGCCGCGGTCGGTGAGGTCGAAGGCATTGGTCTTCAGGCTGAGGAAGGCGTAGTCGGCCTTCTCGCTCATGACGGTCAGAAGCGCCGGCGACAGCCCGCCCTCGCCACGCGCCAGCCCTGCCTCGAACAGCACGTGGCCGGCCTCGTCGGTCTTGCGGTTTGCCAGGATCTCGTTGTTGCGCGCCACCAGCCGCACTTCGGCCTTGGCGACCGGTTCGGTCGAAGCCAGTGAATTGACGAAGACGTGGATGCCGTCATTGCCGGAAAACGCCGTCAAGCCCATGTCGGAGACGATGAACCATTGCGTTGCCAGCGAGCCGTCATCGTCGCCGCTGCTGCCGGGGCCCTTGGCCGCTGCCGTCATGACATAGACGCCTGGCTGCAGGTCACCGAGCGCCTGGTCGACCGGGAACGCGGTCACGATGTCCTGATTCAACGTTGAGGCGGTCGCGAGCTCGCCCGACCAGACCTTGACGCCGCGCTCGTTGCCCAAATCCGAGAGCTGGTAGCTGGAAAGCGTCTTCTGAAAATCGCTGTCGACCACCGTGTTGATCAAATTGCGGTCGCCGATCCGGAACACGTTGGCGTTCACTGCAGGTGTATTGACGCTGACCAGCGGAATGCCGCGCTGGCCGGTGCGCGGCAGCACATAGGCGCGCCCCGTGAAGCGCACGAACGGCTTGCGGTCGCGGACATAGATGTTGAATTCGGCCGACTTCGGCAGGCTCTCCTTCACCGTGGACGGCAGGCCGGCGCGCAGGTTGATGTTGTAGCGCTCGCCATGCTTCAGCCCGTCGACGCAGAGCTGCCTACCCTCGCTGGTCAGCGCCGGCTTGTCGGTGCCGGCCTGTGCCACGAAGGGCGCGAAATCGACCCGCTTGGCAAGGTCCTCGGAGAACTGGAAACAGGCCCGCGGCGAGGCGCCGTCGGAATCGACCGTATAGTCGAGCAGACGGAAGCCGTGCTGGTCGCGCATCTTCTCATACTGGCCGCGGACCTCGGCGACTTCACGCATATCGAGCGACATCCGCAAAGCATCCAGCGCCGGACGCCACAGCTTGCGCTCCGACATCGCCCGGCCGATCACGGCCAGCGCATCGGCCTCCTCAGCCTGGTTGCCGGCGCGCTGATAGGCGATGTAGGCGGCGGTCGCGGCGCGCTCATAGAGGAAGGTCTGTTCGCTGGAGCTGGCGGCGCGGATCTGGAAGATGGTCTTGGCGAGCTTCAGCCAGTTGGCGCTGTCTTCCGGCGTGGTGGCGGCGATCTGGCCCAGGATCTGCAAGCCGACGCGGAAGTCGGAGCGCCTGAAAGCGGCGTCGGCATCGTTGCGCAGCGTGGCGGAGGATTTCGCGACCGGCCCCGCCTCGCTCTTGATCTGGGCCTCCAGCTTCACGGCCGAATCGGCCAGCTCATCGCGCTTGAACGCCTTGTCTGCGGCTCCTGCCGCCGTCAGGCCGAGCGCCAGCGCTGCGCAAATCACTGAGGCGCGAACCAAACCGATCATGATGGGCTCCTTGCGGCGGACAGATGCCGCGTAACGATCAAAAAAGGCGCGAAAAGGTGACGGACTGATGGCGGCAGCATTGGCTTGCGAAAAGGTCGCGTGCATGGCTTAGGCAGTCCAACCGGTCCCGCCCGCCGCCTCGCCGGCGGACAGGCATATGTGTCAGGGGCGGGGCTATGGCCCGTCGTCTGGCTTTGTCGCACCTTTAAGGAAATCGGTTCGACCGTCTTGGCGGGAAAGCGGATTTTTCATATTGGCAGTGCTAGAGAGACCTAGGTGGTTGCCAGCCGCCTATCGCTCCAGACGGTCCCGTAGCTCAACTGGATAGAGTAGCGGATTTCTACTCCGCGGGTTGCAGGTTCGAATCCTGCCGGGATCGCCACTACCGCTACGCCTTTCCGCAATTTCGACTTCATTGTCGTCTCGGTTGGATTCTGGGCCTATGATGCCGGCCAAGAATTGCTTCCGTTGCCCTGACAAAGGATACGGTCGTCATGCCAAGAAAGGGAATCACCGGCCACGACGAATGGGTGGTCACGGAAGCGCTGGCGACGGCGCTGGTCGCGCTCGAGCAGCTCGAACCAACCCAGCAATCGCGCCAGCAGATGGACGACATCCGGAAACTCTTGGCGGCCAATTGCCAGCCCGGCACCATCAACCTGCATCTCGCCCAGGCCAAGTGCCGGCTGAACCCCCATTCGGATCGCGCCGCGATCTATCGGGAATATGGGTTTGAGGACTGGGAAGTCTGAACTGAGCTGCGCGCCGCCAACGTCGGATGGATCAACGGGTCGAGCGAGTGCGCGCCCCAAGGCGCGAATGCGGGCTACCTGCTTCCTGCCGGAACAAGCTCCGCGCGCTGGTGTTTTGTCGTTGGGAGAGGACCGCGATAATTCCGCGGGGAAGTCTGGGAGGACATCAGGATGAAGCTGCCGCATGCATCTGCCACAGCAATCGCTTTGACAGTTTTAGCCGCGACGATCGCCCCGCCCTCATCCGCCCGCGCCCAGACCTACGATCCGAGCTACCCCGTTTGCCTGCAGGTCTACCAGGGCTTCGTGGATTACTACTTCGAGTGCCACTATCGAACGATGGCGCAGTGTCAGGCGTCGGCATCGGGCCGCAGCGCCCAATGCGTCGTCAATCCATACTACGGCGGGCCGAACGCCGGGCGCGGCAAACGCCAGAGGCGCTATCAGCCGTATTGAAAGCCGGTCTGCTGCACGCCGCCGGCCTCGGCGCCCGAGGTCACCAGCCGTAGGTGCCGAGCGCAAGCGGCCGGGATGGAGTCTTCGCCGTTCGCGTGGTTTCGGGCTTCAGGCAGCGCCGGGCCGCATCGATCTCGGCGTCGCTCGCGCCCTTGCTCCGGGCCCATTGCTCCGCAGCGGGCGCACTGTATTTCGCCACATAGTACCGCACGACAGGGCATGAAATCCGACGCAAGATGCCTGACTGTTCGCTCGCAAATCCGGCGCTTGATGTTCCAAGACACAGCGCCAGCACATACACCCAACGTAAGATCATCTGATTCCCCTCTATGTATTAGAGAGGCCACGGCTTTCGCCCATGCATCAAGTCCGTTCATGAGTTCCACACACGGAACAGCCCGAGCTGTGCTTAAGGCGCAACTGCAGGCCATTCGGAGACGGCCGCTCCCGGAATCACCCCGGCTTTTTGGGATGATTAAAATTGATTGTTTACGAAGAAGACCGAAGCTGGTTGCTGCCTGCGGGCCATTCGATAGCCTCTGATTGCCAGGGCAGGCACGAACTGGTGGTATTAGGATGGAACTTGAACGCCGATCTATCGCGAGGACAACGATCTCAAAAGACGCGCTGCTGTTCTTTGACACCCAGCGCGGCGTCCTTACCTGCCGCGTTCAGGACATCACGAATTCCGGGGCCGGCATTGAACTTCACAGTCTGAATTTGCTGCCGTTGAATTTCGAACTGACTTTCGACAAATTTCATACCGTTCGCGAGTGCCGCGTGATCTGGCGGCAAGGCGATTTCATCGGTGTTGCGTTTCAAAACTGATCGATCCACGTCCGGCAACGAAACAGCGCCAGGATTGGAACTAGTAGGAACGCGCTGCGTCGAACCTGCTGCTTTCGGTTGCACTTGAACATCCCAACGCCGGCTGGGAGCTTTCGTGCAATCCTCTCGCGCGCGAGCCGTCTTGGTCCGCGACAGGTGTTCGAGCAATGTCCTGGGATCGTCCGTTCGCTCTGCGCCGCTACCTCTGCCAAAGAGGCCGCCGGCGCTTGCTTACGCTACGTGCCTTATGCGGAAGTCGTCGATCCGCTTGCCGGACTTCAGTTTTGCAACAAGCCAGCGGGGCGTCTTCCCTCGCCCTGCCCAAGTCTCGGATGGCCGATCCGGATTTCGAAATTTCGGAACGACCGTTGGATACGGACGCCGCCCGGTCGACGATCTTGGGCTCGATGATTTTGTGCGCTCGGCTTCAATGCCGCCGTTGAGTTGCTTCAGGCGATCTTCGAGCAGACGCTTCTCCGCGAGCAGTGCCGTTGCAAGCCTGGCAGCAACTTCTTCGTGGAGTGCCCATAGCTCGTCCGTGGACATTGATTTGAAGTCAATTCGGTTCACGACCGTCCCCAATCATGATTCGATGTGGTTGTCATCGTTGCTAAGCAAACGAGCAGAATAAGGCCGATTGAGAACCTCGTTCGGCCCGAAAAGTTCCAGCAGATTTGTATTTCTTACTCAGCGCAACCGTAATGGAATCCGCTTGAAGCCGCACCAGATTTCCATCCACAGCGTCGCACAACTGTTGATGATTTGATCGCGGACACAACCCGGTTGCAGCGCGCGCGAGACGGGGCGTTCGGCAGGATTTTCATCGTTACCAATCGCGCGGCCGGCCATTCTTCCAAGCCTCCACGACGGGATCACTTGCGGCTTTTGTCCGCACGATCAGGGGATGCCCATAATAGCCGAGCGCTCGTCCCCCTGGGGTAGGTGATAGGAGCGGCGCCCGGCTATTCGGGCCGCGCGGCGGTGCGGCCTCAACAGGAACTCATTTATGATTTAAGGGAACTTTAAAAAGCTCTTGAATCATAACGATTTTTATCCGGCGCAGATTATCCTATCGAGCGGTGGGGGCCTCCTGCGGAACCGAAATCGGCGCTAAGATGGGCACAAACCTCTCGCGCCAGGAACGGAATGCCCTCAAAGCGTTTTCCTGCTGCATGAAGTGAAACGGCCGCGCGAGGATTTGTTGAGCCCGCCACCCCCCGAATTGGATCGCGACGAGGCATTGGTCTGCATGACGCTGGCGTTCTGCCTGGCCGGCGCGTCGACCGGCATCATCTACCGGCTGCTGGGTTAGTTCGGGACAAGCCGGTAGTGGCTCAGCCGCCGTGACTGGCGAGTAGACGAGGCCCGGAGTGCCTAGGAGTCCGGGCCTCGTGGCCTCCAGTGGTCGCGCTCGTCGTGATGAACGAACGCCCTGCCCCCCGCTGCAAGCGCCGCTGTTATAGATGCGCCTTCTCGGCGCAGCCAATCCGTACGAGTACGGTGAGCAAGCGCCGGACTGTTCCGTGTGACAAATTGATTGTAGCGGATGCAGCTATTCGCCGCGT
Source organism: Bradyrhizobium archetypum (assembly GCF_013114835.1). Taxonomy (GTDB): domain Bacteria; phylum Pseudomonadota; class Alphaproteobacteria; order Rhizobiales; family Xanthobacteraceae; genus Bradyrhizobium; species Bradyrhizobium archetypum. The sequence goes on from NZ_JAAVLW010000005.1 coordinate 158,808, forward strand.
CTTACCGTTTATCGAACGGAATATATTGATGATACTGCTTCGGCACCGAGCTCCGGTAACGCGCGGGCACCGTGCCACGGTCGATCGAACGGTCGATCTCCTGCTGCCGGGTCATCCTGGCCGGTTTCTTTTTCTTCGGCGCGGCATTGCCCTTCTCAGGGGTGGTTTCCGGCGCGGCCGCCGGTGGGTCTGCCGTTGTGGTGGTTCCGCCACCCGCCTTGTCTTGCGCCAGAGCGACGCCGGCCGGCACGAATGTGAGTGCCGCCGCGGATGCGGCCACCACAAAACGAGTCAGTTTTCGCATAGGAAACTCCAGTTTGAGGCCACACCGCGTCCGGCCCAATCCTATTACGTCCGCAACCGGCCGCACACCGAGACTTTGGCAACGCGGACGGGCGTAGACTGGCTGTTCTTGACCCGGCTGCAGGTCGTGAACACGAATGCCAACCGGCTGCACTGCCATTCCGGACCAAGGGCTGCACTCAAGACCGGCTCCGGCGTGGACAGCCCGAACATCGCGAAAGCGGTGATGCAGGCCAGCGAGACGGCCGCGGCGGCCAGAACGAGGTTTTTGCGGGTCCACCAATTGTGTGGCATGGCGGGTCGCTCCTGTTTTGGAAGCTGTTTTGGAAGCCCGGAAAATAGGGTCGCCCCGGCCCTGGCCCTGTGAAGAAAATCACATTACATGGGCTTGTGTGCAGAGCCCGTGGACGGGGAAACGGGGTATAAGTCGCGCAAATCCGTTGCACGCCCGCAACCCTTGATCGAAATTGCCGGTTCGATGCGAGCGCGTGTGCGGGGCGTGCGATGGACAGGCAGGAAACAGGCGGGCAGGAGTCCGGCAAGCAGGAAGCAAGCTACGACTACCTTCGCTACAAGCAATTGCTGGCCGATGCAGTCGACGAGACCAGGCGGCTCGAACTGATCGAGATCATTGTCAGGGAGAAAGCCCGCGAAAGGCTGGAGGCACAGCGGATCGCGGATCGGGTGGCGATGACGGCGATGACCGTCGCCCGCGTTCTCCGGCCCGGCGGGCGGCGCGAAAGCTTCTAGCGCGTTTCAAGCAAAGTATGCCTGCCGGACGTGATCCGTAGAGCACCGCAAGCCTGATGTAGTCGGCTCGTCAGCGTCGGTTCGGGTCATTTGCTATTCACGCAAGTCTCCCCTGCTCTGCCGGCTCGCTTTCGACGCTGGCATTTTGGCCCGGGTTCACTTACCTAGGCGCCATTCCGCGCCCGTGGGCGCCCAACCCCAAGAGTGAAAGCGACAAGGCCTCTTTAAATGAGTGGATTCAAGGAACCGAACTTCGCGGACCGCCAGAAGGCCGCGATGCAGGCGCGGCAGAACATCCTGAACAAGTTTCGCGCCCAACCAGGACCTGATGATCCCGAGGTGAAGCGCCGTCAGGCCGAGCGCGAGGCCCTCGCCGCCGCCCGCGCCAAGGCACGAGAGGCAAAGGAAGCCGAAAAGGCCGAGCAGAAGCGCCGCGAGGCCGAGGCCGCTGCGGCGGAAGCGGCCAGGATCGCGCGCGAGAAGGAAGAGGAGGCCGCCAGACAGGCGGCGCTGGAAGCCGAGCAGAAGGCCAAGCGCGACGCGCGGTACGCCGCGCGCAAGAGCAAGGGCAAGAAGAGGTAGGCGGCGAGGCGCGGTCCGTGCTGGCACGCCTGCCCGGACTCGGTCATTCCGGGGTGGTGCGTTAGCACCAGACCCGGAATCTCGGGTTCGATGCTGTGCATCGCCCCGGCATGACGGTGCGGCTCAGTTCTTCTTCATGCCGTCGTCTTTTTTCATGCCGTCTTTCATCATGCCATCGTGCTTCATGCCGTCCTTCTTCATCATGCCGTCATCTTTCTTCATCGCGTCCTTGGACATGGATTCCTTCTTCATGCCGTCGTCCTTGCCCATCTTGTCCTGAGCGAAGGCGGCTGGCGCGAAGGCAAGGCCAAGCGAAACGAGCGCGGCAGAAAGGCCGAGGCTGAAGCGGGTCGTGGTCATGGGTGGTCGTCCTTTGGGTTGGTTTCTCAAGATGCGACATCTGCCGCTTCCCCAACGACGATGCTGCGACCGGCTTCGTTACCCGCCATACCCAAAAATTTCTTCCATTCTCACGGTTAGTTGAAGCCGGCAAAATGATGGCGCTCGTGCTCCGCGGGTGCCCGATGTTGGACGCATTATTGACGGAGTCTTCTGCGAACGGCTGTCCCCGGGGCGTGCGCCGCAACCGTAGCGGGCTTTGGTCTGGGGCTGGGATCAGGGCTTGCCGTCGCGCACCACCTCGACCTATCACACCGCCTCGAACTATCAGACTAGAGCCACTTCGGGACGAATACCGGCTTGGATGGGCTGCCGGTCCGGATCGCCGACCCAAGAACCATTTGCAGGGGAGAAACCATGCTCACACGCCGCCATCTCATCGCATCGGCATTTGCCGCGCCCGCCGTTCTTCGCTTCGGCACCGGCACCGCCCATGCCGCCACCACGCTGAAGATCTCGCACCAATTCCCGGGCGGCACCATCGACAAGGGCGACTTCCGCGACCGGCTGTGCCGCACCTTCGCCGCTGAAGTCGCCAAGCGAAGCGGCGGCGAGATCGCGGCCGAAGTCTATCCGAACTCTTCGCTGATCAAGACCAACGCGCAATTTTCGGCGATGCGCAAAGGTGCGCTGGATATCAGCCTGTATCCGATGCCTTACGCCGGCGGCGAATTGCCGGAGACCAATATCGGCCTGATGCCGGGCCTGGTTGCAACCTATGACCAGGGCCTACGCTGGAAGAAGGAGCCGGTTGGCAAGGCACTGACCGACTTCCTCGCCGACAAGGGGATCATTCTGCTGACCTGGATCTGGCAGGCTGGCGGCGTCGCCAGCCGTTCCCGACCGATCGTCCTCCCCGAAGACGCCAAGGGGCTGAAGGTGCGCGGCGGCTCGCGCGAAATGGACATGGTGCTGCAGACCGCGGGCGCTGCCGTGCTCTCGGTGCCGTCGAACGAAATCTACGCCGCGATGCAGACCGGCGCCTGCGATGCCGGCATCACCTCCTCCACCAGCCTGATCTCGTTCCGCCTCGAAGAGGTCGCGAAGTCGCTGACCTCGGGTGCCGGCGCCTCTTACTGGTTCATGCTCGAGCCCTTGATGATGTCGAAGGCGATCTTCGACAAATTGCCCAAGAACCACCAGGACATCATCCTGTCGGTCGGCAGCGAACTGGAAGCGTTCGGCCGCAAGGGCGCACAGGACGACGATATCGAGGTCGCCAAGGTCTATGAGAAGGCCGGCGCCAAGGTCAGCAAGCTCGATGTCGCGACCGTCGGCAAGTGGCGGGACATCGCGCGCGATACCGCGTGGAAGGACTACAGCGCCAAGACGGCGACGTCGGCCAATCTGCTGAAGCTTGCCAGCGACGTTGCCGCATGATGCATGGTCCGGTTCCGGATCAGAAGGACCATTCCGAAGCCGCCACGGGCAATCCGCTCGTGGCGGCGCTCGGCCGGACGCTGGCGCTATGCAACAGCGTCATCGTGGTCTTTGCCGCGCTCGCGCTGATCGCGGCCTGCGTGATCCTCAGTTACAGCGTGCTCGGCCGCGCCCTGTTCCACAGCCCCAACTACTGGCAGGACGAGGCGGCGGTGTTTCTGCTCGTCGGCGCCACCTTCATGACGGCTGCCTATGTGCAGGGCCAGCGCGGCCATATCGGCATTGAGGCCTTTGTCGGGCTGATGTCGCCGCTCGCCAACCGCATCCGGCTGTGGCTCGTCGATGTCGCGAGCCTGTTGTTCTGCGCCTTCTTTGCCTGGAAATCCTGGACGCTGGCGCATGAGGCCTATGTCGACGGCCAGGTGTCGAACTCGATGTGGTCGCCGCCGCTCGCGATCCCCTACGTCCTGATGGCACTGGGCATGACGCTGCTGTGCCTGCAGATCCTGTTGCAGATCATTATTCCCTTTGCTGGTGCTTCACGTCGATGAGCGTTCTTGGAATTGGTATCAGTTACGGACTGGCGACCCTGTTTGCGATGTTTTCCGGCATGCCCATTGCTTTTGCTTTGGGCGCCGTCGCGGTCGTCTTCATGGCGATCTACATGCCGGCTGCGTCACTCGATACCGTGACGCAGAACGTCTACGAGGAAATGGCCTCGATCACGCTGCTGTCGATCCCGCTGTTCATTCTCAAGGGCGCGGCGATCGGCAAATCGCGCGCCGGTCAGGATCTTTATTCCGCGCTGCATGCCTGGCTGCATCGCGTGCCTGGCGGACTTGGCGTCGCCAACGTATTCGCCTGCGCGCTGTTTGCGGCCATGGCGGGCTCCTCGCCCGCGACCTGCTCGGCGATCGGTTCGGCCGGCATTCCCGAGATGCGCAAGCGCGGCTATTCCGGCGGCTTTGCTGCCGGCATCATCGCCGCCGGCGGCACGCTCGGCATCCTGCTGCCGCCCTCGATCACCATGATCCTGTTCGCGGTCGCCGCGGAGAAATCGCTGGGACGGCTGTTCCTCGCCGGCATCGGCCCGGGATTGCTCCTGGTGACGCTGTTCGGCATCTACGCGGTGCTGCGCTTCCGCAAGGAGTTTGCGGCAGCGCAGGTGCTGTATGAAAAGACCGGAGCGGAAGCCGCCATCCTGCAGCGCGACGAATTCACGATGGCCGAGCGCTTCACCATGCTGCCGCGGGTGATCCCGTTCGTGCTGCTGCTGACCGGCGTGATGATCGCGCTGTATGGCGGCTACGCGACGCCATCGGAAACCGCAGGGTTAGGCGGGCTTCTGGCACTGGCGCTGATTGCGGTGATCTACAGCGTATGGCGGCCGAGCGACCTGTCGCCGATCCTCAAATCCACCATCCGCGAATCGACCATGCTGATGATGATCATCGGCATGTCGCTGCTCTATTCCTACGTGATGAGCTATTTGCACATTTCGCAGTCGGCGGCGGAATCCATCGTCGCCATGCATCTGCCGCGCTGGGAGCTATTGACCGCGATCCTGCTGATGGTGGTGGTGCTCGGCTTTTTCCTGCCGCCGGTGTCGATCATCCTGATGACCGCTCCGATCATCCTGCCGCCGCTGCGCGCCGCCAATTTCGACATTATCTGGTTCGGCGTGGTCATGACGATCGTGATGGAGATGGGGCTGATCCACCCGCCGGTCGGCCTGAACATCTTCGTCATTCGCAACGTCGCTCCCGACATTCCCTTGAGCGAAGTGATCTGGGGCACCCTGCCCTTCGTGCTGCTGATGATGCTGGCGGTGCTGTTGTTGTGCTTCTTCCCGGGGATTTCGACCTGGCTGCCGGATCTCGTAATGGGCCCGGATGGAGGGAGGTGAGGCTTCCGATCGCTCTCACCCCGTCATTGCGAGCGAAGCGAAGCAATCCATCCCTCCGCGTATGAGGAAGGATGGATTGCTTCGCGCTTTCGCTCCTCGCAATGACGCGGTTAGGCCTGCGCCGATGTCAACCTTCACCGCCCGGCCCGCGCCGCGATCGAGCCGCCGCCCACCACCTGCAACAGGTCCGTCCTGACAGCCTCGATATGCCGCTCGAGAAACCGGCAGGCCTCGTCGATCTTTTTCGCCCGGCATAGCGCGATCAGATGGGCGTGCTCCTTTTCGGCCTTCCCCATCGCCTTGGTGTTGGAAAGCTGCAGGCGCGTATAGCGGTCGCTGGTCTGCAATAGCGCCACGACGATCGCCTTGGTCCGCGGCCGCCGCGCGTGGGCGTACAGCGCCATATGGAAATCGGCATTGAGCTGCCCCCACTCGCTGACATTGCCCGCTTTGATCGCCTTCTCAAAGCGCTTCTGGATATCGTCCAGCGCGGCAAAATCTGCTTCCGCAAAATGCGGTGCGGACTGCGCCAGGAGCCGCGGCTCCATGATCCCGCGAAGATCGAACACGTCGTTGATTTCGTCGAGCGACAGCTCGGAGACGATCGCGCCTTTTTGCGGGACGATTCGCACCAACCCTTCGGCCTCGAGCTGAAACAGCGCTTCGCGCACCGGAATGCGGCTCACGCCATACGCGTCGCCGAGCGCATCCTGCCGCAGCTGGCAGCCGGCCGGATAGGTGCCGTCGAGAATGGCCTGCCTGAGCTGGTCGACGATCGCGGCCGACAGCGTCCGGTGCTTCAGAGCGCCTTTCATTTGATCTTCCGTCATCATTGCCGGCCCTTCCGATCGAGGCGGCCCTGTTTCGCACGTTGACGTGGCCCCGCCCCAGCAAAAGCTGTCCGTGCCCACAATCACCATTTGACAAGATTGTATAAATTATACACCCTCGAATAGCACGGGAAATTTCCGAGGGGGCAGCGGGGCTCTTCATGATCGACCAGACGATTGCGCAAGCGCCGGCGTTCAGCGCCTGGCGGATCGTTGTCAGGGCTTCGAGTCTCCTGCTCGCCTTCGAGCGCATCGCCTTGATGAGCCTGATGTATCTCTTGACGGCATTGATCCTGGTGAACGTCGTCACCCGCTATTCGCATTTCCCGATCTACTGGATCGATGAATCGGCGGTCTATTGCGTGGTCTGGCTGACCTTCATCGGCGCCTCCGCCATGACCCGGCTGCGGCTCGACTTCGCGGTCACGATGATGACCGAACGCTTGTCAGCGCGGAATCAGAAGATCGCGAAGGTCATCGCGACGGCAATGGTCGTCGTGTTCGGCGTGACCCTGATCATCACCTGCTTCCTCTGGATGGATCCGATCGGGTTGGCCCGCGCCGGTTTCGACGCGCGCAAGCTCGCCGCCGAGACGTTCAACTTCCTCTACACCGAGCGAACGCAGACGCTGAACTGGCCGACCTGGGTGCTCTATCTGACGCTGCCGATCTTCGCGGTCTCCATGACCGTTCATGGGCTCGCAAACCTGCTCGAAGATCTCGAACTGGTGCCGCGGACGCCGCCGAAGGGCTTTCAGCTCTCCGAACTCGACGGGGTCAACTAGTGATCACGTCAGCCGCCTTCATCGCGATCATGCTGGTCGGGGTGCCGATCGGCCTTTGCTTGTGCCTGGCCGGCTTCGTCTACATCATCGCGTCGGGCAATCCGGTGCTGTTCCAGTCCTACCCGCTGCAGCTTTTCGGCGGCGTCGACAGTTATGGACTGATCGCGATCCCGCTGTTCATCCTGATCGGCGAAATCATGAACGGCGGCGGCATCACGCGGCGCATTGTCGACATGGCAATGGCCTTTGTCGGCTCGCTGAAAGGCGGGCTCGCCTACGTCAACATCCTCGCCAACATGTTCATCTCCTCCATCCTGGGATCTGCGACGGCGCAGGTCGCAATCATGGCGCAGATCATGGTGCCGGAGATGGAAAAGAAGGGTTACGACAAGACCTTTGCCGCCGGTCTGACCGCCTACGGCGGCATGCTCGGACCGATCATTCCGCCCTCGGTGATGTTCGTGGTCTACAGCGTGCTGGCGCAGGTTTCCGTCAGCGACATGCTGATTGCCGGCATCGTACCGGGCGTGATCCTGACAGTGATGTTCTGCATCGTCATCGCGTTGATGGGATACATCTACAACTATCCCAAGGCCGATTATCAGACCCCACGGCAGCGCGTGGCGACGATCCTGCGGACATCGCCGACGCTTCTCATTCCCATCGTGATCGTCGGCAGCATCCTCGGCGGGCTCGCCAACGCGACGGAGTCCGCGGCCGTCGGCGCCGTGGCCGCCGCGCTGGTCGGAAAATACTGGACCAAGGAATTCCAGTTTTCGCAGCTTCCGCAGATGATGCTGCGCGCCGGCATCTACTCGGCGATCGTGCTGTTCCTGGTCGCGGCTGCCGCCGTGTTCTCCTGGGTGCTGATCTTCGGCAAGGTGCCGCAGGAGACCGCGGGCTGGATCCAGTCGGTCGCCAAGGATCCCGTCAGCTTCATGCTCCTCTGCAACGTGATCCTGCTGATCATCGGCACGGTGATCGATGGCATTCCCGGCCTGATCATGACGGTGCCGATCCTGCTGCCGGTTGCGACCGAGGTCTATCACATCGATCCGCGCCAGTTCGGCGTGGTGGTGGTGATCAATCTCGTGCTCGGATTGCTGTCACCTCCGGTCGGTCTTTGCTTCTTCGTGGCGGCCGCCGTCACCGGCGCCAAGCCCGGAAAGATGTTCATGGTGACGCTGCCGCTGTTCGGCATCTCCTGCATCCTTCTGGTGCTGCTGTCGCTCTACCCGCCCCTTTCCCTCGTCCTCATCAAGTAAACCCGAAAACCCCTTTAGGAGCCTTGCCATGTCTCTTTCGCGTCGCCGCTTCCTTGCCGCCAGCGCGGCCGTGCCGCTGTTCGCGCCGTCGCTGGCGCTGGCTCAAGCCAAGGAATTCCGCCTCGGCCTGATTACGCCCAATGGCCATTCCTGGAACAAGGCGGCGCTGAAGCTCGGCGACGATCTCAAGGCGGCGACCAACGGCCGTCTGACCATGACGGTGTTTCACTCCGGCCAACTCGGCAACGAGCCGGCGATGATGCAGCAATTGCAGTCCGGCGCGCTCGACATGGGATTCATCCAAGCCGCCGAGCTCGGCTCGCGCGTTCCGCACATCGCGGCAATCAATGCGCCCTACATCGTGCGCTCGACACCGTCGGTGGCGAAATTCGTCCGCCATCCGGCAGCGATCAAGCTGTTCGACGTGCTGCCACAGGAAACCGGCACGATCGGCCTCGGCTGGGGCATCACCGGCATGCGCGCCATCTTCTCGTCGAAAGACCTGACTGGTCTGGCCGATATTAAGGGCATGAAGCTGCGCATCAACCCGACGCCGGTCTACCGCGACTTCTATTCGTCGCTCGGCGCGGCGCCGACGCCGATCCCGACGCCCCAGGTGTTCGATGCCATGGCGAACGGCCAGGTCGACGGTCTCGAGGCGGATCTGGAGTTCTCCTGGAACCAGCGCTTCGACAAGGTGTCAAAGGTCATCCTGCAGATGAACGCCGTCTTCATGCCGATGGCAGCCGTCGTCTCCGGCCGGGTCTGGCAATCGCTGCCGGCAGCCGACCGCGAGCTGATCACCAAGACGGTCAAGTCGACGCTCGATGCCCAAATCGACGAACTGGCCGGCAACGAGCCCAAGCTGATCGAGAACTTCAAGAACGCGCCGATCCCCATCCGTCAGGTCCCCGCCGGAGATACCGAGGCGGTCATTGCCGAGTTCGACAAGGTCTGGCTGCCCAAGGCGCCTGTCCTTGCCGAGCTGCGGAAGGTCGGCGCAACGCTTTAACCCCCACCCATCGTTTCCAAACTAGCGCCTGGCGGTTTCAAACCATCCGCCGGCAAATCCCAATTGGAGCCAAATAATGAGCCCACGCATTTCCTGGGAAGGCGTCTTCCCGGCCGTTACCACGCAGTTCAACGACGACCTGTCGCTCAATATCGACGCCACCGCCAAGGTCATGGATGGCCTGATCCGCGACGGCGTTTCCGGACTGATCGTCTGCGGGTCCGTCGGTGAGAACACCTCACTGGAGCGCAAGGAGAAGGTTGCAATCATGGAAGCGGCAAAATCCGTCGCGGCCGGCCGCGTGCCCGTGCTGTGCGGCATTGCCGAATTCACGACCGCCTTCGCCGTCGAGACCGCGAAGGAAGCCGCGCGCGTCGGCATCGACGGCATCATGGTGATGCCCGCGTTGGTCTATTCGTCCAAGTCGCATGAGACCGCCGCGCATTTCCGCTCGGTTGCCAGCGCGACCGACCTGCCGGTCATGCTCTACAACAACCCGCCGATCTACAAGAACGACGTCACGCCGGACATTCTGGCCTCGCTCGCCGACGTCGAAACCGTCGTCTGCTTCAAGGATTCCTCCGGCGACACGCGGCGTTTCATCGACACCCGCAACATGGTCGGCGACCGCTTCGTGCTGTTCGCAGGCCTCGACGACGTCATCGTCGAGAGCGTGGCCATGGGCGCGGTCGGCTGGGTGTCCGGCATGTCGAATGCCTTCCCGCGCGAGGGCGAGACCCTGTTCCGCCTCGCCAAGGCGGGGCGCTATGCCGAGGCGATGCCGCTCTACGAATGGTTCATGCCGCTGTTGCATCTCGATGCCCGCCCGGACCTCGTTCAATGCATCAAGCTGTGCGAGCACATCATGGGCCGCGGCACCGCGCTGACCCGCCCGCCGCGGCTGGCGTTGCTGCCGCACGAGAAGGCCGAGGTCGAAGCGATGATGGCGAAGGCGCTGAAGAACCGGCCTGTGCTGCCGAATGTCGGCCTGAAGGCCGCGTAGGCGGCCTACTTGGCTCGCGCCTTCGCATTCAACGCCGCCGCGACGCGGCTGACCGGCGGCCGGCCGATCAGGCCGCTCACGACATTGGTCGCGGCGACCAACTTTTCCATGTCGATTCCGGTCCCAATGCCCAAGCCCTCGAGCATATAGACGACATCCTCCGTCGCGACGTTGCCCGTCGCGCCGGGGGCATAGGGGCAGCCGCCGAGGCCGCCGGCTGCGGAATCGACCGCGCGGCAGCCTTCCTCCATTCCGGCGTAGAGATTGGCGAGCGCCTGGCCATAGGTGTCGTGGAAATGCATGGCGAGATTGGCCATCGGCACGTGGCCGGCGACCGCGCGCAACAGCTGCCGCGCTTTCAGTGGCGTGCCGACGCCGATGGTATCGCCGAGCGAGATTTCGTAGCAGCCGAGATCCCACAGCACCTTTGCGACATCGACCACCGCCTGCGGCTTGATCTCGCCCTCATAGGGACAGCCGAGCACGGTGGAAATGTAGCCGCGCACCCGGACGCCATCGGCCTTGGCGCGCGCGAGCACCGGCTTGAACCGCTCGATCGATTCCGCGATTCCGCAATTGATGTTGGCGCACGAAAAGCTTTCCGACGCGGCGGCAAACACGGCGATCAATTTGGCACCGGCCGCCTGCGAAGCCTCATAGCCCTTCTCGTTCGGCACCAGCACCGGCAGCTCGCAGTTGGTGTGATGGCTGACGCCGCGCAAGACTTCGGCCGAGCCCACCATTTGCGGAATCGCCTTGGGCGAGACGAACGCGCCGACCTCCACTGCCTTGAGCCCGGCGCCGATCAGCGCCTCGACGAAAGCGATCCGATCAGCGACGCTGATCGGGGTTTTCTCGTTCTGCAGCCCGTCGCGCGGGCCGACTTCGACGATGTGAATGCTATCGCTCATGGTGTGGCCGTCGGTTCGATTTCGGCAAGCTCAACGCCTTCGCCGACGATATCGCCGACCTTGCAGTTGAGCTTCTTCAAGACGCCAGCAAAGGGCGCGCGGAGCGTCTGCTCCATTTTCATGACTTCCAGCGTCAGGATCGCGGCTCCTTTTTCCATGGCTGCGCCTTCCTCGGCCAGCAACGCCACGACTGTGCCCGGCAAGGGCGCCACGATCTTGTCCTCGCCGACCTGCTCCTCGGTCTCGCCGCCGAACGGATCGACCCAATGCAGGTCGAAGCGGCCGTTCCGGGTGCGCAGGTAAAGCTCGTGCCCCTCGATCACGGCGGTCACACGCGACTTCATACCGTCGAGCGTGAGGTCGAAGGCGCCGCCATCCGCCGGCGAGATCGCGAAAACAAACTGGTGCTTGCCGATCGATAGCGTCGACAGCCCATTGCCATATCGCAGCGTCACCTTCTGTTCGCCGCCCTGCCCCTGGCGGAACGAGAATACCCGCTGCCGCTGCCCGACCGGCATCCAGCCGAAAGTCTGCCAGGGCGAATGCGCCTCCCTGCCCGCCGCCTTCCGTTCGTCGTGGACGATCGCACCGACCGCGGCGCAAAGCTCGAGATTGCCGGCTGTCCCGGAGAACTCTGTCAGCTTGTTCAGCTCGCGCTCGATGAAGCCGGTGTCAATCGTATTGGCGCGCACGTCAGGATGCATGATGAGCGCCGACAGGAACGAAATGTTCGTGACGATGCCACGGACGTCGGTCTCTTCCAGCCCGCGGTTGAGCCGCTCGATCGCGGCTTGGCGCGTCGGCGCCCAGGCGATGACTTTAGCCAACATAGCGTCGTAATAGGGCGATACTGCATCACCATCGCGATAGCCGGCATCGATGCGCAGGCCGTCGACGGCATCTGGCGTACGCCAGATGCTGATCCGGCCGACCGAGGGCATGAAGTTCTTCTGCGGGTTTTCGGCGTAGACCCGCGCCTCGATGGCATGGCCGTTCAGCTTGATCTCGTCCTGCGTGAGCGGCAGCTTTTCGCCGAACGCCACCCGCAACTGCCATTCGACGAGATCGACGCCGGTGATCAGTTCGGTCACGGGATGCTCGACCTGCAGGCGGGTGTTCATCTCGATGAAGAACACCTTCTTGCCATCAGAGACGAATTCGATCGTGCCGGCGCCGACATAGTCGACGGCAGCCGCCGCCCTGCGCGCGGCTTCGCAAACCGTCTCACGTTGTTTAGTGTCCAGCGTGGGCGACGGCGCCTCCTCGATCACCTTCTGGTGCCGCCGCTGCAGCGTGCATTCGCGCTCCCAAAGCGAAAGCAGATTGCCGTGGCTGTCGCCGATGATCTGCACCTCGATGTGCCGTGGGTTTTGCACGAATTTCTCGATCAGCATGCGGTCGTCGCCGAATGCCGCCTTGGCCTCGCGCTTGGCGCTGACGATTGCCGCCGCAAGCTCTGCCGCCGAATTGACCACGCGCATGCCGCGTCCGCCGCCGCCGGCGGATGCCTTCACCAGAACGGGGAAGCCGATCGCATCGGCGGCCCTCGCCAGTGTCGCCTCGTCCTGCGCCTCGCCATGATAGCCGGGCACCAGCGGCACGCCGGCTTTTTCCATCAGCGCTTTCGAGCCCGACTTCGAGCCCATCGCCGTCATCATCTCGGCGGTAGGACCGACGAATACCAGCCCGGCGTTCAGGCAGGCCTTCGCGAACTCGGCATTCTCCGACAGGAATCCGTAGCCGGGATGGACAGCTTCGGCGCCGGTCTGGCGCGCGGCTTCGATCACCCGCTCGATGTTGAGATAGCTGTCGCGCGCCCGCGCCGGTCCGAGCAGCACGGCCTCATCGGCCATGGCGACGTGCATGGCGTCGCAATCGGCCTCCGAATAGACGGCAACCGTGCGCAGCCCCATGGCTCGGGCGGAGCGGGTGACCCGGCAGGCGATCTCGCCACGGTTGGCGATCAGGAGCGTATGGAAACGGCGGTAAAGCTTTGCGCGGTCCATCGTCACATCCTGAACAGGCCAAACTTCGTCGGTTCGATCGGCGCATTCGCCGCGGCTGAAAGGCCAAGGCCCAGCACCAGCCGGGTGTCGGCGGGATCGATCACGCCGTCGTCCCACAGCCGCGCGGTGGCGTAATAGGGATTGCCCTGGCTTTCATATTGCGCGCGGATCGGCGCGCGGAACTTTTCCTCCTCTTCCGCCGACCAGGTCTCGCCCTTGGCCTCGATATTGTCACGGCGGACCTGGCTCAGCACCATCGAGGCCTGCTCGCCGCCCATCACGGAGATGCGGGCGTTCGGCCACAGCCAGAGAAAGCGCGGGCTATAGGAGCGGCCGCACATGCCGTAATTGCCGGCGCCATAGGAGCCGCCGATCACGACCGTGAATTTCGGCACGCCCGCGGTCGCTACCGCCGTCACCAGCTTGGCGCCATCGCGCGCGATGCCGCCGGCCTCGTATTTCTTGCCGACCATGAAGCCGGTGATGTTCTGCAAAAACACCAGCGGGATATTGCGTTGGCAGCACAATTCGATGAAATGCGCGCCTTTCAGCGAGCTCTCGCTGAACAGGATGCCGTTGTTGGCGATGATGCCGACCGGATAGCCCCAGACATGGGCGAAGCCGCAGATCAGCGTCGTGCCGTAGAGCTTCTTGAATTCATCGAACTCCGAGCCGTCGACAATTCGCGCGATGATGTCGTGGACGTCGAACGGCTTTCTGCCATCGGCGGAGACCACGCCGTAGATTTCCTCCGCCGGGAACAGCGGCTCACGCGGCTCGCGCATGTTGAGCACAGCGCGCGTCGGCTGTTTCAGCGTGGCGACAATGCGCCGGGCGATCCCGATCGCATGAGCATCGTTCTGCGCGTAGTGATCGGTGACGCCCGAGTGGCGGGAATGCACGTCGGCGCCACCGAGCTCCTCGGCGGATACCACCTCGCCGGTCGCAGCCTTCACCAGCGGCGGCCCGCCGAGAAAGATCGTGCCCTGATTGCGCACAATGATGCTCTCGTCCGACATCGCCGGCACATAAGCGCCGCCCGCGGTGCAGGAGCCCATCACGATCGCAATCTGCGGAATGCCCATCGAGGACATTTGCGCCTGATTGTAGAAGATGCGGCCGAAATGGCGCTCGTCCGGAAAGATCTCGTCCTGCATCGGCAGGAAGGCGCCGCCGGAATCGACCATATAGACACAGGGCAGATTGTTCTGCCGCGCGATATCCTGCGCCCGCAGATGCTTCTTCACGGTCATCGGATAATAGGTGCCGCCCTTGATGGTGGCATCGTTGGCGACAATGATGCATTCGCGGCCGGAAATACGCCCCACGCCAGTGATGACGCTGGCGGAATGGACGTCGCCGCCATAAAGGCCGTTGGCGGCGAGTGGCGACAATTCGAGAAAGGCGGTGCCGGGATCAACCAGGAGATCGACGCGCTCGCGCGCCAGCATCTTGCCGCGTGACGTATGCCGCTTGCGCGAGGCTTCGCCGCCGCCGCCGGAAACCACCTTGAGCTTCTCGCGCAGTTCGGCCACGAGACCCCGCATCACGTCAGCGTTGCGGGCAAACTCGGAGGATTTCGGATCGATGGTGGAATGAAGCGGCATGGTCGGCGTTTCTTTGAATGCTGGAGAGCCGTGGCTTCAGGATTGTCGGGTCAGCCCATTCGAACTGGATGCGCAGCCTGTACCATCTTTGCCCCGATGTGAAGTTCAGGCGGTCTTCTCGAACAGTTCCCGCCCGATCAGCATGCGGCGGATTTCGCTGGTGCCGGCGCCGATCTCGTAGAGCTTGGCGTCGCGCAGCAGCCGGCCGGTCGGGTAGTCGTTGATGTAGCCGTTGCCGCCCAAGAGCTGGATGGCGTCGAGCGCGCATTGGGTGGCTTTTTCCGCCGCGTAGAGAATGGCGCCCGCGGCATCCTCGCGCGTGGTCTCGCCGCGGTCGCAGGCCTTGGCCACCGCGTAGACATAGGCGCGCGAGGCATTCATCGTGGTGTACATGTCGGCGATCTTGCCCTCCGAGCACGTTGTCCGCCGGCACCTCGCAATCCTCAAACAACAGCTCGCAGGTGTCGGAGCCGCGCATGCCGAGCTTGTCGAGCTTCTGGGCGGTGGAAAAGCCCTTCATGCCCTTTTCGATCAGGAAGGCGGTGATGCCGCGCGGACCGGCGTTGGCGTCGGTCTTGGCGTAGACCACCAGCGTGTCGGCCTCGGGCCCGTTGGTGATCCACATCTTGTTGCCGTTCAGCACGAAGCGGTCGCCCTTCTTCTCGGCGCGGGTCTTCATCGAGACCACATCGGAACCGGCGCCGGGCTCCGACATCGCCAGCGAGCCGACATGCTCGCCGGAGATCAGTTTCGGCAGGTATTTGCGCTTCTGCGCCTCGCTGCCGTTGCGGCGGATCTGGTTGACGCAGAGGTTGGAATGCGCGCCGTAGGACAGGCCGACGGAGGCGGACGCCCGCGAGATCTCTTCCAGCGCAATGCAATGCTCGAGATAGCCGAGGCCGGCGCCGCCATACTCCTCCTCCACCGTGATGCCGTGCAGCCCGAGCGCGCCGATCCTCGGCCAGAGGTCGCGCGGAAACTGGTTGCTGCGGTCGATCTCGGCGGCGCGCGGGGCGATTTCGTTTTGCGAAAACGCATGCACCGTCTCGCGGATCGCATCCGCGGTTTCACCGAGATCGAAGTTGAGAAGCTGCGCCCTGTTCGAGGCCATCATTTCCCTTGGATGTCTTCTTCGAATTAAACGATCATACGTTTTTTTACTATCACTACAAGAGGAACCTTTTCAGGTTCAATTGAGTGCCGCAGATAATTGAAAATACTATCCTTTCATGTCATTATTATACGATCGCTTGCTCGTTTCCACAGACAACGAACGCTCATCTTTCAGAGGCCCCATGGCGCGGACGATCGGCTCTCAGGGCCCCAAGACGATGGAGGCGATCCGCAAGGCCGGGCTGCGCCTGATCTTCGAGCACGGCTATGCCGCCATGAGCCTGCGCCAGCTCGCCGCGGAAGTCGGGATACAGTCGGGTTCGCTCTACAACCATATCTCGACGAAGCAGGAATTGTTGTTCGTACTGGTACGCGACCACATCAACGAATTGCTGCGCCAGCTCGATCGTGCCCTGGATGGGAAACAGCGGCCGGCCGACAAGCTCCGTGCCTTCGTCGCTTTTCACGTCAGCTATCATATGACGAGAAAACGCGAGGTCTTCATCGCCAATTCCGAGCTGCGGAGTCTCGAGCCGAAGAACTATGAGGAGATCGTGGCGCTGCGCGGCGCCTATGAGCAGCGGCTGGCGGAAATTCTCGGCCAGGGGGTCGCCGAAGGCGAGTTCGAGGTCGTGGACATCCAGGTGGCGACATTTGCAATCCTCGCCTTGTTGACCGGTCTCACCACCTGGTACCGGCCCGGCGGGAGGCTCACCAAGGAGGCGATCGTCGCCGCCCATGAGAAGCTGGTGCTATCCGGCGTCACCCCTGGCGCGAAACCCGATCAAGCTCGAGTCCTACGCACGCCCTCCCCTGACGTCAGGGCGCGGGGCGGACCGGAGCGTCGATAGGATGCCTATGACGGAATGCCCATGACTGAACGTCACGCGCTCGACGACATCGACCTGAAAATACTGTCCGAGTTGCAGAAGGACGGGCGCATCCGCAACAACGAGCTGGCAGAGCGCGTCGGCCTTTCCGAGCCGCCATGCCGCCGGCGGGTTCGGGCCCTGCGCGAACGCGGCCATGTCAGCGCCATCAGAGCCACGCTCGACGAAAAGCTGCTTGGCTACGAAGTCATCTCGTTCGTCCTGATCCAATTGCAGAGTCAGGCTCAGGCGCCGCTGCAGGCGTTCGAAAGATCGATCGCGGCGATACCACTCGTCCTGCAGTCCTGGCGAATCTCGGGTGACGCCGACTACCTGCTCAAATGCGTGGCGCGAAACGTCGAGGGCATGCACCAGCAGCTTCTGCAGTTCTCCACAATGCCCGAGATCCGTAACATCAGGAGCTTCCCGGTGCTCGGCATCGCCAAGGATGCGCCGCTGCCCATCCTTCAGGATCCGTCGACACGCGACCCGGCGCAGTAGCCCGGCCCGCCCCGCCGTCGCGTCGCACGACCAGAAGGACTTGCTGTTCTAGTGGGTCCAGGGCTCGACGCGCTTGAAGGCAAAATTGTCGGCGTAAGCGACCGGCCGGCGCACGGAATCCTTGGGCTCGATCACCTGGTAGGCAATGCCCTTGCGCTCGCAATAGGCGATCGCGTCTTCCTTGGTATCGAATTGCAACGTGAGCTGCTGCTTCATGTCGGTCGATGAGGTCCAGCCCATCAGCGGCTCGACAGCCCGGGCATGCTCGGGCTCGTAGTCGAGCTGCCATTCCTGGGTCTTGGCCCGGCCCGATTGCATCGCGTTTTTGGCGGGCTTAAAAATGCGTGCGGTCATGGATGGTCGGGTCCTTAGCGTGTGCGACATGGTAGCGGTTGGTGGAAGCGGCCGGGATAGTATAGATACACCTTTCAGGAAATTTGATCGGTGATTCCACAAACCCGGATGTACCATTTCCGTACCGGTATAGTCATTATGCCGTACTGTGACAATCTAGGGCCATCCGGGGCGGGGGCCCCGTCTTGCGGCGCCATCCTGCCGGAAGCATCACTGTGAAGCGGCATCCATGAAAATCAACGCCACCCTGCCCGACAAAGGACGTGACCTCCGGCTCGACCTGTTCCGCGGGGTCGCGAACTGGGCGATCTATCTGGATCACATCCCCGACAACGTCGTGAACTGGATCACCACCCGCAATTACGGGTTTAGCGACGCGGCCGACCTCTTCGTTTTCATTTCCGGCTATACCGCCTCTTTCGTCTATGCCCGGATGATGCTGGAACGCGGCTTCATCGTCGGCGCCACGCGGCTGACCAAGCGAGTCTGGCAGCTCTATGTCGCCCACATCATCCTGTTCGTGATCTATATCGCCTCGATCAGCTATCTGGCGCTGCGCTTCGGCGATTCCGAGCTGGTCAACGATTTCAACGTGGTCGGCCTGATCGACAACGCGACCGAAACGCTCCGGCAGGGATTGTTCCTGAAGTTCAAGCCGGTCAATCTCGACGTGTTGCCGCTCTACATCGTGCTGATGGGGCTGTTCCCGCCGGTGCTGTGGATCATGCTGCGCCAGCCCAACTGGACCATGCTGGCCGCCATCGTGCTGTGGCTGGTATCGCGACAGACTGGCTGGAACCTGCCCGCCTACCCGGTCGGCACCTGGTACTTCAATCCGTTCTGCTGGCAGGTGCTGTTCGTGTTCGGCGCGTGGTGTGCGCTTGGCGGCGCCCGCAACAACATGGCGATCATCAACGCGCCGGTCACGCTCTATCTATGCATCGGCTATCTGATCTTTTCCCTCATCATGACGATGGCCGGCCGCTTCCCGGCGTTCGGCGACATGTTCCCACAGTGGCTGTTTTCGACCTTCAATCCGAACGACAAGACCAACCTCGCGCCCTACCGCTTCCTGCATTTCGTGGCGATCGTGATCCTGATCATCCGCTTCGTGCCGAAGGAATGGCCCGGACTGGAATGGAGGATCTTCGATCCGCTTGTCGTTTGCGGCCAGCAATCGCTCGCCGTGTTCTGCGTCGGCGTGTTCCTGTCGTTCGTCGGGCATTTCGAACTGTCGATGAGCTCGGGCTCACTGTTCGCGCAGATCTTCGTCAGCGTGACCGGCATCGCGATCATGACGATTGTCGCCTATTACATCTCCTGGTCGAAGCGGCAGGATAAGCCGCTCAAGCCGACGGCGCCAAAGGCCGCCTGAGCGACTTCCGGCTCCACCGCGGCGGCCGGCTCATGCCGGCTGCGCGGTCGAGGCCACGAGCGTCCGCACGTCGGCGTAGACGTTGAGCACCGGCGCGACCACCTTGTGCATCGTATTTTTCGAGACGATCGTATCGTGCATGACCAGGTGATCGACGCCGGTGGTCAGAAAACAGTTCAGGGCGTCCTGCGGCGTTTCCACGATGGGTTCGCCCTTGATGTTGAACGAGGTGTTGATCAGCACGGGAACGCCGGTCAGGGCCTCGAACTCCTTGAGCAGGCGATACAGCATCGGATTGGTCGTTTCGCGCACGGTCTGGACACGCGCAGTGCCGTCCACGTGCACGATCGCCGGAATCCTCTCCCGCCATTCGGGGCGCACCGGCTTGGCGATCAGCATGAAGGGCGAGTCCTCCTCACCTTCGAAGATTTCCTTCATCCGCTCGGCAAGCACGATCGGCGCGAAGGGGCGGAACGCCTGCCGGTGCTTCACGCGGCTGTTGAGGATGTCCTTCATTTCGCCCTTGCGCGGATCGGCCAGCAGGCTGCGGTTGCCGAGCGCACGCGGCCCGAATTCCGAACGGTCCTGAAACCAGCCGATCACCTTTTGGCCGGCGAGTAGCTTTGCAGTGTCGCGGCAGACATTCTCGCTCCTGACCGCCTCGACCTGGATCCGCACCAGAAATTTCTGCAATTCCTTGGCGACGTCCTGATCGCTGTAGCGCCGGCCGACATAGGCATGATCCATGACGAAGCCGCGGCGCTGCTTGAGGATTTCGAGCCAGCCGTAATAGGCGCAGCCGATTGCAATCCCATCATCGCCGGCCGCAGGCTGAATCCAGACGTTGTCGAATCCGGCCTCGCGTGCCACCCGGCCGTTCGCCACGCAATTGAGCGCGACGCCGCCGGCCATGCAAAGGTTCTTCGCGCCGGTGGTCTCGCGCAACCAGCGGGCGCGGGCGAGCAGCACGTTTTCGGTATCGTCCTGCGTCCGCCAGGCCAGGTCTTCCCAGTGCCGCATCGCAGGGCTCTTTTCCCAATTGCCGGCGGCGTCAAAGATGTAAGGCTGCTTGAAGTCGGTGGCGTTCCAGTGCGGCACGTGCAGTTTGCCGTCGTGCAGTTCGAGCAGATGCTTGACCTGTTCGCGGCGTCCGTAAGGCGCCAATCCCATCAGCTCGCCGCACTTGTTCCAGTCGCCGAAGATGTAGGTCGAGGCACGGCTGTAGAGCGCGCCAAGTCCCGGCATGGTGTAGAACTCGTCGCTGAGAAAACCGCGGTCGGGCTCCATCCAGACCTTTTTCAGGCATTCCAGCGTCTTGCCGTTGAATTTGTAGTAACTCTCCGATTCGCGTGCGAGCGGCGTTGCCGTATCGCTGGCGGGAAAGGATTCCATCACGTCAGACCGGTAGCTGCCGACACCATCGACGATCATCACCACGCCATCGTCGAACGGCGATACGGCGAAGGCGCTATAGGCGTGCGCCAGGTGATGGGAGATCGTCACCACCTTGTCCGAATGGTTCAGATAAAGCGGGTGCTTGGCGGCATCGGCCCGCTCGAATTCCGGCAGGAAGCCGGGCGCGTCGAAATAGACCAGCCGGTCCTCCATCTCCGGGACCGGCAGGATGTAGCAATTGCGCACCACCAGATCGACGTCATCGAGCGTGATGCCTTCGGCTTCGAGGCAATAGTCGATCACTTCCTTGTAAAAGCCCGAGGCGTGCTTGGCCCGGGTGATCCGCTCCTTGGCGATCGCAAAGGCGATGGCGCCGTCGCGCAACAGGCAGGCGCTCACATCGTGGTCATAGGTGTTCAGGCCAAGGACATAAGTGTGTTTTTTGGACATGGGTACTCGTCAGGAGAGGATCATCTTGCGCTGAGAAAATGGAGATCGTGTCGACATCAAGTTGTTGGCATGGCCCTGTGAATTTTTTTCAGTCGAAGTTCTGCAGCGCACAATCTTTGGTATTCATCCAGCGTTCAGAAAGATGAACAGCACTGCGGGAATCCGCAGCAGAACCGGCCGTAACTTGACCTTATCCCGCCTTCTCAATAGAGTCCCCAGCGCCCGCAAGAACCTTAGTGAAAATATCGTCTTAGCGCACCTGAACCGATGGCTTTCTCAAGCGTCTGAGTGAGATAGTGCCGAAGTCCAGATGCTTGGAAGTGACCGGGAGATTCGAATGGCTAAACGCTACAACATCCTGACCCGCTGCCTTGCAGCGTTGGCTCTCTTCTTCGTGTACATCGCCAGCACCTCTGCCATTCTGGTGGGTGCGACGACCTCGTCAGCCCAAGCCCAATGGCGAGGAAGAGGCTATTATGGTCGCGGTTATGGTCGTGGTTATGGCAGAGGCTGGGGTCGCGGTCGCGGCTATGGCTTCTATGGTGGCCCCGTCGTCGTGCGTCCGGGTCCGCGCTGCTGGTGGAACCCCTACGGCGTCCGAGTCTGCAGGTGGTGATATAGCCGATCGTCGTCGCGTCCGACGTGATGGTGAGAATCAGGCGTGCCGATCGGCGCGCCTTTTTCTTTTGGTTGATTGCTCCACGCGCAAGGAGCGCCAATCGCGCCCGGCTTAGGTTGCCAGCCG
This sequence comes from Bradyrhizobium archetypum, assembly GCF_013114835.1. GTDB lineage: Bacteria > Pseudomonadota > Alphaproteobacteria > Rhizobiales > Xanthobacteraceae > Bradyrhizobium > Bradyrhizobium archetypum. Next base: position 180,349 of record NZ_JAAVLW010000005.1, read on the forward strand.
CGGCATCAGCTTGAGCGCATTGCCGCGTTCGATCGCTGCGACCTGTTCTTCCGTGAACACACCCGCCTCGCGCAGCCCTTTCACATGATCGATGCCGGTCCGGTACGGAAAATCCGTTCCGAACACGATTTGCGACGGCGGGATGATTGCCGCCAGCGCCGACATCGCGCCGCGGTTGGAGGTCTGCGCGGTGTCGTAGAAGAAGCGCTTGAGCTCTGCGAGAGTGCCCTCGGGCACCATCTCCTTGGCCTTCGGCACTAGCAACGGATGGCGCGCGAAGCGCTCGATCAGGAACGGCATCGTGCCGCCCGCGTGCGAGAAGATCCAGCGGATGTCGGGAAACCGCCGTGCATTGCCGGAGAAGATGATGTCGGCGATGGTGCGCGTCGTGTCGGTGCCGAACTCGATCATGACGGGCGGCTGCGTCGGCACCAGGTTCTCGCAGCAATTCGCCGCAGTCGGATGGGTGTAGACCAGCACCTTTCGCCGGTTCAGCTCCTCCATGACGGGCAGGAACAGCGGGTCCCCGAGCCATTTGTCGCGATAGCTCGTCATCAAGGCGATGCCGTCGGCCTTGAGGGTGTCGAGCGCATAGGTCAGTTCGCGCAGACTGCCTTCTATATCGGTGAGCGGCAGCATGGCGAAATTGCCAAAGCGTCCGGGATAATCCGCAACCAGCTTCGCGGCATACTCGTTCGCCTCGCGGCAGAGCCTTCGCGCCGGATCGCCCTTCGTGAAGTTGACGGCGGGCGTGGTGACTGAGAGCATCGAGGTAGCGATGCCGGCCTTGTCCATGTCTGCGATCGATTTCTCGATGGTCCAGTTCTTCATCAAGGGATCGCCGAAGCCGGCCTCGTTGGACGCGGTCACGTAGCTCGGCGGCGACAGATGATGGTGGACGTCGATCCGGAACGGTTTTGCCTCGGCGCCTTGCGCCTCGGCCCGGTCGCGCCCGATGGCCGCAGTCAGCGCCAAAGCGCCAGCGCCGAGCAAGAAGCCGCGCCGGCTAGGCCTGGAGCGCGGCGAAATTGATGGACCGCAGCAGAAGCATCCCCGCAACTGCGGCGCGCGCATATACGTCATTCGTGCCTCCCCCTTTTTTGTCTGTTGTCGCGTGCAGCCTTCATCCGTCGAGAATAGCAACCGCCCGGGTCCAGCCGGCGGATGCGCGCTCGATCTTCACCGGGAAGCACGACACCATGAAGCCGATCGACGGCAGTTGCTCGAGGTTGTGCAGCTTCTCGAGATGGCAGTAGCCGATGTGGCGGCCGGCCTTGTGGCCTTCCCAGATCAGGCTGGCATCCTTGGTCTCGGCATATTTCTTTGCCGTGTAGACGAACGGCGCGTCCCAGCTCCAGCCGTCGGTGCCGGTCAGTCGCACGCCGCGCTCCAGGAGATACATCGTCGCCTCATAGCCCATGCCGCAGCCGGACGTAACGTAGTCGAGCCTTCCATATTTGGCGCCGGCACTGGTGTTGACCACCACGATCTCGAGCGGCGACAGCGTGTGACCGATGCGCTTCAATTCCGCCTCGACATCCCTGGCGGTGGCGACATAGCCGTCCGGAAGGTGCCGGAAGTCGAGTTTCACGCCCGGCTGAAAACACCATTCCAGCGGAACTTCGTCGATCGTCCATGAACGCTCGCCGCGATTCATGGTGGGGTGGAAGTGCCAGGGCGCATCCAGATGCGTGCCGTTGTGGGTGGAGAGCGATACCTGCTCCACCGCCCAGCCTTGCCCATCCGGCAGATCTTCGGCCTTCAGCCCCTCGAAGAACTGCAGCATCCGCGGCAGACCCTGCTGGTGATCGATGTACTGGATGGTCGGGTGATTGCCGGGCGGATCGGCCGGCACGTCGTTTTGCAGGGGAACAGAAATATCGATCAGCTTGCGCGCCATGGCGTTTCCTCGCTTGTGTTCTTCTTGGTGTAGGCCGGATCTTATTGCCGCTCGACCCGGTTCTTCAAAATGCCGATCTTTTCGACCTCGAGTTCGATCGTGTCGCCGTGCTCGAGATACCAGCCGAGTTCGAGGCCGCAGCCATTGCCGACGGTGCCGGAACCGATGAACTCGCCGGGCATCAGTGTCTCGTCTTGGCTGACATGGGCGATGATCTCCTCGAACGAGAATAGCATGCCCTCGCTTACTCCTTGCGAGCGCATCTCGCCGTTGACGCGCGCTTCCATCTTCAATTTATAGGGGTCGCCAATCTCGTCGGGCGTAACGATCCAGGGCCCCATAACGTTGCCGCCATCAAAGCTCTTGCCTTTCGCCGGGCCGAGCCGCCCTTCCATCTCAAGTCGCTGGGCATCGCGCGCGGAAAAATCGTTGAAGATCGTATAGCCGAAGATGTGATCCTTGGCCTTGGCGGCGGAGATGTTGGCGCCCTTGTTCCTGGTGATGATGCCGAATTCCAGCTCGTAGTCCATCACCTGGCTGTAACGCGGCCATTTGACGGTCGTGTTGGTGCCGCGCACGCTGAAGCGGTTGGTGATGTAGTAGATCGGCTGCCTGCGATAGACCTCCGGCAACTCACCGAGCGGCTCGGCCTCGATCCGCTCCAGCTCTGCCATGTCGCCCTTGGCGCGCGCGGCAAGCTTGAGCTGCCCGCGCGGGGCCTGCAGGATGTGCAGCGGGAACGACATGCCGTCCCGCATCTGTCGTGGTTCCGGAACGGGAGCGAGAATTTCCGCGCTCTCGGTCTTGATCGACAAGCCCTCGTCCTTGCCCTGCTTGTCGAACAGTCTTGCCGCTTGTTCGAGCGCGGCGTCGCCGGCATCGATCAAGGCCAGCATCGATGCGAAGGCCGGATCGGCGCTGCCGCCGCGGCTGGCGGCGGCTGCGAGATCGAACAGGAGCGTATCGCCCCCATGCACGATTCCGATCTTTTCCTGTCCGCCGGATTTGAATGTCGCGAGTTTCACTGATGCACCCCTTGTGTTCTTTCGAAATATATGATCAAAAAAAATATCGATAAACAAGACAGAAAAATGTGTCGTAGGGAGAACACCGTGAAAAAGGTCCTTGCCGCCTTTGCGGTCAGCGTAGCGCTGACCGGCACCGCCCTTGCGCAACCCAAGATCCAGGTCGGCTGCACGGCGACCTCGGACTGTGCCTCCGCAATGGTGGCGATCGATGAAGGCATCTTCAAAAAGCACGGGCTTGAGGTCGAGATGACGCCGATCGCGATCAACTCGAACATTCCGGCCGCGATCCTGTCGAACTCGATCCAGGTTGGCGGGCCGACCTCGACCGTGTTCCTGCAGGCGGTCGATGGTGGGCTCGATCTCGTCGCGATTGCTGGCGCAACCGTCATGAGTCCGGTGTCGAACGGCAACATCACCGCCTTCGTCCGCAATGGCATCACGATCAAGGAGCCGAAGGATTTCATCGGCAAGAAAGTCGGCGCGCCCGGCCTCAACGCCTTTCTGCACGTGCTGTTCGTGAAATGGCTGGTAGAGAAGGGTGTCGATCCCAAGGGCGTCAATTTCGTCGAGGTCACCTTCCCGACCATGGCCGATATCATCAAGTCCGGCGGCGTCGATGCCGTGCTGACGGCCGAGCCGTTCGTGACCCGCATGACCAATGCCGGCCTTGGCTCGGTCGGCGCGCGCTATGCAGTCGAATTGGCGCGAACCGATCCGATCATCTTCTACGCCGCGTCGCGCGAATGGGCGGAAAAGAACGCCGCTGCAGTCAAGAAATTCCGCGATGCGCTCGCCGAATCCGCAGTCATCGTCAACAATGACCGCGAAAAGGCCTCGAACTCGATTGCCAAGTTCACCAAGCAGCCGATCGAACTGGTCAAGGCGACGCCCCCGAACCGCTCCGAACCGGCGCTCAAGCCCGAGCAGCTTGCCTGGTGGATCGAGGTGATGTCGTCGCAGAAGATGCTGCAATCCAAGCTCGACACCTCGAAACTCGTTTTGAAATAACGGATTGCGATGCCAGCCTCCGAGCGTCAACCAAACCGACCGGCACCTGAGGCCGCCACGCTGAGCGAGCGCGCGGCCATGCTGGTCGAACAGGATATCCTGGCCGGTCACCTGGCGCCGGGATCGCGGCTCGGCATCGTCGACCTCGTGCAGCGATATGAGATCGGCGCGACGCCCCTGCGCGAAGGGCTGTCTCGGCTGATGTCGCGGGGACTGATCGTGGGCATCGGACAGCGCGGCTTTCGCGTCGCTGACATCAGCCGCGACGATCTGCTCGACATCACCACGATGCGCACCGCGGTCGAGGTCGAGGCCATCAGGCTCGCGATCACCCATGGCGATGACGCCTGGGAGGCCGGCATCGTCAGCGCGCTGCACCAGATGCGCCGCCATATCGAGCGCACCGGCGATGAATTCCGCGAAGGCGCCGAGGATTTCGACCGGCTGCACAAGGGCTTTCATACCGCGCTGTTGGCGGCCTGCGGCTCGAAACGTCTGCTCGCAGCCCATTCCGATCTCTACGACCAAGCCTATCGCTACCGGCGCGTGATGATGCGCTCCTTTGACAGCGGCAAGAAATTCGTCCGCGCCCATCAGTTGCTCGCCGACCGCGTGATCGCGCGGGACATTCAGGGAGCGCAAGCGATGCTGACGGCGCATCTGCGCTCGACCATGGACTTCGTCTATCCCTCAGGCAACGAGAGCTGACATCATGGCAAGCGCCGCGAAACGCCTCGAAGCCGTCTCCGGCACGGCTGCGCCGCAAATCAGTTTCGATGCGGTGACGCTGCAGCTCGGCGGCAAGACCATCATCGAAAATCTCAGTCTGGGAGTCCGGCCGGGCGAATTCCTCTGCATCGTCGGCGCCTCCGGCTGCGGCAAGACCACCGCGCTGCGGCTGGCCGCCGGTCTCTACCAGCCGACCGGCGGCAAGGTGAATTTCGACGGCCAGCCGATGCGCGAGCCGCGCCGCGAGATTGCGATCGTGTTCCAGGACTACGGCAAGGCGCTGCTGCCGTGGCGCACCGCGGCGGGCAACGTCTCGCTGGCGCTGGAAGCGGGCGGCACGCCGTCGGCCGAGCGCCCTGCCCGTATCGAGGAATTGCTGCGCACCGTCGGCCTGCCCGGCCACGCCGGCAAATATCCGTCCGAAATGTCAGGCGGCATGCAGCAGCGTCTGCAGATCGCCCGTTGCCTGGCGCAGGAGCCGAAGACACTTTTGATGGACGAGCCGTTCGGCGCGCTGGACGCGATGACGCGGCAGGGCTTGCAGGACGAGGTGCTGTCGCTGGTGGCAGCAAGCGGCGCTACCGTGATCTTCGTGACCCACGATCTCGACGAAGCAATCTATCTCGGCGACCGCGTCATCGGCCTGCTACCGCATCCCGGGCGGATCGGCATCGAACTGAAGGTCAACCTGCCGCGCCCGCGCGACCAGCTATCGACCCGTGAACATCCGGAATTCCTGCGGCTGCGGCGGCAATTGTTCGATTTCATCAAGGCGACCGAGCAGTGACGACGAATCCCGCCAAGGCGCTGATTCTGCCACTTAGCCTTCTGGCAGCGTTCGAGATCTGGGCGCGCGCCACCCATCTGCAAAGCGACAGCCTTGCGTCGCCGAGCGAGATCGTGATGGCGCTCGCCGGCGCCTTCGCCGATCTCTCGATCCTGGCGGCGACGCGCGACACGCTGTTTTCAGCCTTTGCCGGGCTTGCGATCGGCACGGTCATCGGACTTGCGCTCGGCATTGCATTTGGGATTTCCACCACGCTCGACCGCTTGATGGAAGTGACCGTCGAGGCGATCAGGCCGATCCCCTCGATCGCGCTGCTGCCGATCGCGCTGATCGCGCTTGGCTTCGGCTATCGCATGGAAATCGTGATCGTCGCATTTGCCTGTATCTGGCCGGTCCTGATCCTCTCGCGCGCGGCTGTGCGCAGCATCGAGCCGCGGTTGATGGAAGTGGCGCGGGCGCTGCGGCTGCCGCCGGCGCAGCGAGTCTGGAAGATCGTGATTCCGGCGGCGCTGCCGCGGATCTTTGTCGCCTTTCGGCTATCGGCGGGCATCGCGCTGATCGTCGCCGTGACGGTCGAAATCGCCATCAATCCGCTTGGCCTCGGCGCCGGCATCATGCTGGCGCAGCAGGCGCTACGCCCTGACTTGATGCTGGCCTATCTGGTCTGGATCGGCGTCATCGGATATGCGCTCAACGTTCTTCTCATCGTGGCCCAGAACCGTCTGTTCGGCCGTGCTGCCCTGAGCGGAGACGGCCAATGAACCGGGCCGTCATCATCTGGCGCGTGGCGAGCTTTCTGGTCGCGGCCGGCTTCATCGCGCTCTGGCAGTTGATCGCCAATCTGAAACTGGTCTCACCCGTGTTCCTGCCGGGGCCTGATAGAGCCTGGGGCGCGCTGGTGCGCGGATTTTCGTCCGGAGACCTCTGGAGCAAGCTTGCGGGAACGCTCGAACACATGGCCTATGGCTGGCTTGCCGCCTCCATTGCCGGCATCGCGATCGGCGCGATCATTGGATCATCGCGCACGATGCGGACCTATGTCGCGCCGTCGCTGGAGTTTTTGCGGCCGCTGCCGGTCTCGGCAATCATTCCGGTAGCGATTGCCATGCTCGGTCTGACCCAGGCGATGGCGCTGTTCGTGATCGCCTTCGGCGCAATCTGGCCAATCATGCTGGCGACCATCCACGGTTTCGCCGCCGTCGAGCCGCGCCTCTACGAAGTGGCGCGCTCGCTGCAAATGTCGCGGCTGGCAGTCATCTTCAAGATCGCGCTGCCTTCCGCCAGCCCCGACATTCTCGCCGGCATGCGCCTCAGCCTGACGGTGGCACTGATCCTCTCGGTGGTCTGCGAAATCCTGGCCGGCCTCGACGGGCTCGGCCATTGGGTGCTGCTATCGGCCCGCGCGTTCCGCTCGGCCGACCTGTTCGCCGGTGTCATCCTGCTGGGGTTGACCGGTTACGTGACTTCGGTCGCGATGTCGCTTGCCGAGCACAGGCTGCTGGCGTGGCAGGCGGCGCAGCGCTGAGATAGCAGGAGCATTTTCGAGCGAAGCACGCCCTTGGACTTGATCCGTGGGTGGACACCGGTCCGCATCAAGAAACGCGTCAAAAGACACTAAGGCTGCGAGACGCTCTCCGACACGGCCGATGAAGAAACGCTTGCCCGGAAGCGCTGCGGCTCGCGCTGAAGCCAGGATCGCCGCCTTGCTGCGCTCACAAGATCCCTGCCGGCAAGTCCGACCCACCGCCCCAAAGCCCGCAGACTGAAGGTAACGAGCACCTCATGGTGCCGCATTCCCTTGCCACCCTTCACCAGCCCGAGATCGCGGATGATGCAGTACGTCCCGCTGCTCATGCGGGCGAACTTCGCACCTCGAAAATGATTGCGCACACGCGACAACATGTGCGCAGCATGCATCGCACGTTGATTCAGTCAATCTTGACGGCTGCCGAATCAGCGGCGCGGAAAGGCGAAAGCCGTCAAAGCGTTGCGTTATTGCTGCGTTCGCCGATCCGATACAGCTGCGCGGTCCGGACCGGCATACGACCGAGCACCGAACGCCGCTCCTTCATGCGCGCGCTAGGCGCGTCCGGCTGCGCAAAGCATTCAAGAATCTGGATCCGGATTTCCTCCGCGAGCGGACCTTCGACTTGGCGCATGCGATTCCAGAGCCGGATGATTTCGCGTTGCTTCTCGACATCCATTGGTCACCTCCGAAGATGATCAATGAGAACATAACAGGAACGATATTGCAAGCCGCAATTGGCGAATACACCGAGGCGTCCACTCGAGTTTCGGTTCTACAAGCAGAGGCTCAGAATCTTCAGCCGGCAGGATTCAGCTGCGCGCGATTTCGGCTTCGCAATATTTGCCTGCTTTGATTCCTTCGACGGACTCTTTGGCGAAGCCTTCGGTTTGGGACGCTCGTAGTCGCCTGCGATCACCATGGCCCAGTACGTGCGACCGGTCTTCGCGCTCTTCACGCTGGCAACGCCGACGCGCGTCGCGCCAGGCAACAGGAGGTTCTTCCGATGCCCTGACGAATTGATCCACTGGTCGAGGGTTTTGGGAAAACTCTCGTAACCATAGGCAATGTTCTCGGCGGCTCGGCCTGCGCCCGCCGGGCTTACTCGCGTATTGAACCGACCAAGAACATCGTGATCGAGTTGGTCCTTTGCAGCCATTGCTTGGGCCTGGTCATGTGCAATCCGGGTGAGAGTAGCATCCAGGGTTACGCGCTTCTCCCCGTGCTTCAGCCGAAAATCAGAAATCATCTGCGCGGGATTGGCCGCGGCCGTCCGGCCGCCGACGGCGGCAAAGCAAATCACCAGCCCCAGCAGAAGCGCCTGCCGCGCCAGGATGACCGTCTTGCTACCAGCCAAAAATTATTCCCCTGCCCCAATTGCGCCGGGAAGATTCAACCCGAAAAAGACGCACCAACTCATTGATTTTATTGGTCGGGGCAGCTGGATTCGAACCAACGACCTGCAGTACCCAAAACTGCCGCGCTACCAGGCTGCGCTATACCCCGATCTGACGCTGGAATGCGTCGATACACGCTAAAACCGCAGCCATCAAGACGACCGATGACCCGTCAGCGCTTGTTGAACAGCGGGTGCGCCACCCGGTCGCCCGGCTGGATGCCATATTTTTGCGCCGTACCCGCAATCACTTCCAAAACGCCCCTGGCTGGTCCGCCCGAGGAGATGATCCTGGTGGACAGCGGCTCGGTATTTTCCGCGATCCGCAGGATACGGCCGTCGGCGCGAATGAAGATCATGTCGAGGGAGATGTAGGTGTTCTTCATCCACATCGAGATCTGCTGTTCGGGCGAGAAATCGAACAGCATGCCCTTCCCGTCGGGAAGCTCCTTGCGGTACATCAGCCCGGTCTGCTTCTCCTCTTCCGTGGTCGCCATCTCGACCGAGAACACGTGCACGCCCGACTTGGTGACGATCTCGAGCGGCTGAACGCTCGCGGCCCGCGCGACCACATTGGTGCAGAGGAAGACTAGCACGATCACCGCGACCGCCGCGAGCGATGTCGTCAGGCGACCGCCGATGCGAAGCCGGGCATGCACAAATGCGAAATTCATCAAAGCACTCACGCAGGATATCTCGGAGAATTGGCCGGGAACCCTAACCTGAGGATTGCGGCAAATGCCAGAGGCCGCCGCGCGCGTGCGCGGCGGCCGGCTCACATTTCCGTCAGCGATATGGCAGGTTCAATGCGAGGACAGTGCCGACGGACCGGTCTCCGGATGGATCTCGGCCGCCATCATGCCCTTGGATCCGGGTCCGTAGCGAACCAGCACGTATTGGCCCGGCCGCAGCTCGGTCATGCCGAAGCGCCGCAATGTTTCCATGTGGACGAAAATATCCGGCGTACCCTCACCGCAGGTCAGGAAGCCGAAACCGCGTAGCCGGTTGAACCATTTCACTTGGGCCCGCTCCAGGCCGCTGGTCGGCGTGACGCTGACATGGGTCCGGGGCGGCAGCATTTGCGCCGGATGGATCGCGGTCGACTCGTCCATCGAGACGATCCGGAACGCCTGATAACCCTTGGCGCGCTGGACGCATTCGACCACCACCCGCGCACCTTCATACGCGGTCTGGTACCCGTCGCGCCTGAGCACGGTGACGTGCAGCAGCACGTCGGGCCAGCCATTGTCCGGCACGATGAAGCCATATCCTTTGGAAGCGTCGAACCATTTGATGACGCCGGATATTTCGACAAGGTTAGCCGCGGCATCGCCGAGCCCCGACAACGCATCCACCGCCGGGTCGCGCTGTGCGCCCGCTGCGTATTCACCCGGTCCAAGCCTGTTCTGCCCTGTCCCGCCTGGCGGCGGCCCCCCGAGCTTCTTGGACCCAAATTCGTCCGACCCCATGACCCCGGACCTCACACTTCAAAAAAGCGGCCCGCTGTCGCCCTAGCGGACCTGAACACGCGCCCTACCATGACCATCATGATAACGCAGCGCGAATCTCTCGAATCGAAGATAACACTCCCGATTGTGGCGCATAGCTAAAAAAGCAAAATGGCCTGCAACTATGAACAGGCTTGCACAGCCGCGAATCAGTTGGAGATCAATTGCCTACAAACGGTCCGAGCGTTTCTCCGATGTCGTGACGGATCACCAGATCGGCAACGTCATCCTGTTCGGTAGGTTCATTGTTGATGATAACGAGCTTTGCACCGCAGTTCTTGGCCATCAGCGGAAAACCCGCGGCAGGCCAAACGACCAGCGAGGAACCAATGGCCAGGAACAGATCGCAATGCTGGGCCAGTTCGGTAGCCCGGCGCATCGCATCCTCCGGCATCGCCTGTCCAAAGGAGATCGTCGCCGTCTTCACCGGATCATCGCAAATGGTGCAGTCGGGTGCGTCGCCGGTTTCATCGAAACGCGCTTTTACCCAGGAAAGCTCATAGGCATGTCCACAGCCGATGCAGCGGGCATAGGTGGTGTTGCCGTGCAATTCGATCACATCGTCGCTCTTGAAGCCCGACGCTTGATGCAAATTGTCGATGTTCTGGGTGATGATTGCCGGGATCTTCCCAGCCCTGTAGAGCGAGGCCAGCGCGCGATGGCCGCGGCCGGGCTTGGCCGCCGCAAAGGTCTCTTCCATCGCAAAACGTCGCCGCCAAGCCTCGGCCCGCGCATCGGCGCTGGCCACGAATTCGTCGAACGCGATCGGACGGTTACGCGTCCATAGGCCGCCGGGGGAACGGAAATCCGGAATGCCGCATTCGGTAGAAATGCCGGCTCCGGTAAAGGGAACGATACATGCGGCTTCGGCGATCATATTGCCGAGTTGTTCGACGCCGCTGCGCAAATCCTTGGCGATCACGCTGACATTTTCCGAATGGTTGGGCTGCGCGGACTATAGCACGGTCATTCCGATTAACAGATCGATGCGCCTGCCCCGAGGCGCATTGCGCATATTGTCAGGCGGATCTATCAAGCCACCTTATATCTGCAGCTTCGGTCCGCTCGCCGATCATGCCGCCTTGGCAGCCGATTCCTTCGGCTCCTTGGCCTCTTCGCTCTTTTTCGCTTTCAGTGCGGGTGCGCTTTCAGGCTTCTTCGCCGGCTTGCCATATTGGGCGAGCTTTTCCAGTTCCGCTTCCAAGTCGGCGCGGCCGCGCCACCTTCTCGAACAGCTTGTCGGTGGCGTGCTCGCGCAGGCCTGCCAGTTCTTCGATGCTCAATGAATCCAGATCAATCTTTGCCATTGGAACCTCCGGTTTGATCTTTCGCTAACGGGAACCCGCGTGAGCGACAAATGCGCCACAGCTTTTTCACCGCCTTCGTTTCGTAGGGACAGTGATCACAATGCTGCAGGCGCTTCCCCATTCACGCCCCATTCGCGCATGCCAATGACGCGGGGCGCGAATCAAGCAAAAAGACGGATGGGCGATGACAGAGAAGGAAGAAAGACTCGCGCGCGACCGTGCCGAAATCGCCGCACGTGTCGCGAGCTTCAGGCAGACCCAGCAGAAGTTCGAACGCGAGCGCGAAGAATATTACGAGACGACCCTGGCCAACGCATTGAACGGAACCAATCGGCCCTCAATCTGGCGTTGAACCGGAGCTGGCGGTCTTGTCTGGCGTTCGCGTTATCTCCAACGCAATATCGCGCGGAACCCGAAAGCGGCGCGCAACAGCGGGAACGAAGCCGGACCCTCGACGTTTTCCTTTCAAGTGCAGCAGCCTTGCGAGAGGTGAAGCACGAAAGACCCCGTCTACATCTTCGGATGCGGGCGGGGTTTTCGTTCGGGCGTATGGCCCGCGATCGCACACGATCCCGAGCCATGCGATCGCGCGGGCCCGACCATCACAGTATGCGGGAACTAATACGGCCGTTACGGTGTTCATCGTCGGGGAAGGTGTGCGATGCCCGTATGGATGGAAATTCTGATCAACGTGATCGGCTACGCTGGCTTCATCGCCGTCGCGACCTATCACAGATCGTCAAGCGAAAACCTGCCAGACCGTTGAATGCCGCGCGTCAGTTCTCGTACGGTTGACCTGCCGCGCGGAGAAGCGTGTCGGCCCTGACCAGGGCTCGGCCGCTCTAGCTGACGCTTGGGCGGGCATCCCGGCTCGGCTCTCCGCGCAGTATCATTCCCGTACACTTTGCGCCATCCGCCAATGGCCGGCGCATCATCAGGCACTACACGCGCCGTTGGAGATCAAAGACTCCTTTTGTTCTCCCGGAACGAACAGGGGGCGTATTTTTCGGCGCGGCCGCCCTCTTAAGATACCGTTACCTGGCAGAGACGTCGCTCGAACCTTTTTGGCGCAGCCCGTACTCATCTAAAAAGGTGCTGCGATGACTCAAGCCGACCACTATCGAGAGCAGTCCGATCGGGCCCGGCGCCTCGCCCAAGCCGTCAAGGATCCCGAAGCTTCGAAGAAGCTGATCGAGATGGCCGAGGAATTCCGCCTCTACGCCGAGCGGCTGGAACAAATGCACTAAAGCCTTTGCGGTTTGCAGAACCGAGATTCCAGATATTGGCTTGATGCGTCTTCCTGCTGCGAACCGGTATCCACCCACAGATCAAGTCCGAGGGCATGCTCCGCTCGAGACGCTGTGGGCTCCTGCTCGGCGCGAAGCGATGGAAGCCTTAAGCCTTTATTTACCGCTTTGCGCTTTAGCGCCCCGCCGTTAACCCAACCTCTTTACAAGACGTAAACGCGAGCCTGACAGGGTGCAGCCAGGAGGGTTGCACCATGGTCATTTACCCCATACCGGTTGAAGTGACACAGGCCAGAATTCAGCTCGTCGTCGATCAGAACGCCAAGGCGCCGCAGCATACTATCAATCAGGATCTTCAGGCGGTCTACCATGCCAAGGCAGCCGCCATAGAGGCAGCCCTTGCCAATCTGCAGACCGAAGAAGCGTCCGCATTGGACGTCAAGGTCTGACCTGACGGCACACCAATCTTTGCGCGACTGCCAGGCCGCGTCCGGGCTCTCAGGCTCGCGATGCGAGTTGTTGCGCGCGGACGAGGCCGCCGATGCCGGCGAGCATGGCCAACCCCGCCAACCCAGATCCTTCGTTAGTGCATCAGGCGCGGCACCACGACGGATACCGCCAGCAACACGCCGAGGCTGCCCATAACGGACAATTTCATCCAAGCCGTTCTGGCGTCGGTGATCGGGAGCGCGAAGAAGAACATCATCCCGAGAATGAGCGGGCCATAGAGCAGATACATGGTCGATCCCTCCATCGGTGCCACCATGGAGGGAAGAGCCATTTTCGTATGTGTGAGGGATCACGCTGCTGAGCGCACTTTCAATCGGCGCTCGTCGAATGCCGCCGCAGGCCCGTCGCCGACAAACCACGTCGGCGGCGTCTTGTGATGCGGCGTCAATGTGGTTGCAATTTTACGCTTCTGGTTGTCTTGATGGCAACTTGGGCGTGCCAAACCATTCTTCAACGTCCGAGAGAGAATGTATGTTTGGAAAGTTTCTACGCAACGAGAGCGGCGCAACCGCGATCGAATACAGCCTCATTGCCGGGTTCATTGCCCTTGCCATCATCGCCGCGGTCGGAATGACCGGACAACAGCTCGTTGCGCTGTTCGAAAGCCTCATCCCCGCGCTGACACGATAGTTCGCGATCAAAGCGCGTCGAAAAGCAAATTTAAAAGCCGATCGGACATCTGCTTTCGGATTTCTCGATCGACGGTCGTCGATGCGCTCGCCTGGATTTCACGCTGGCGGCGCGCACCCCCTGCCCTGCGCTGCCATTTACTGCTACTTATCGGCCTCGGAAGCCCGAAACGAAACTCCAGTTTCCGCAAGAACTCAAGAGGACAACAAAAATGCGCTATCTCCACACCATGCTGCGCGTCCGCAATCTCGACACCGCGATGAAGTTTTACCGGGATGCGCTGGGGCTGAAGGAAGTACGCCGGGTCGACAACGACAAGGGCCGGTTCACGCTGGTATTCCTGTGCGCGCCGGAGGACGAAGGCCTGTTCAAGGCGGCTCCGCAGAACCGCGGCGCGCCGCTGGTCGAGCTCACCTACAATTGGGACGAGGAGAAATACGGCGAGGACCGCTATTTCGGCCACCTCGCCTACGAGGTCGACGATATCTACGCGACCTGCGATCGCCTGATGAAAGCCGGCATCACCATCAACCGACCGCCGCGCGACGGCAACATGGCCTTCGTCCGCTCGCCGGACCTGCATTCGATCGAGCTGTTGCAGAAGGGCGAACCGAAGCCGCCGGCGGAGCCGTGGGCCTCGATGCCGAATACCGGCCACTGGTAGGCTGTACAATTTCTTCGTGCACATCCGTCGTCCGAACGATCGGCTGCTGGGGCAAATCTCGGGCAAACATGCAGCGAGAAGCCGGTGAATATTGTCATCGTGTGCCAACGGGTCGCGCGTTGCTATCGAGCAGGATGGCTACGCGCCGCTTCGGGTCGGATTGTCGCTCTCGAAAATTCCAAAACCATAAAACGTTCCGGTGCGAAGGCCGGTTTTTGCTCAGGAACTGGCCACGTCACGACGCGTTTCCTCATCAACGCATTTCGAGGAGGAAATGATGGGACGAGGAATTCTGCTGTGGCTGCTGGGCGTGCCTATTCCGGTGATCATTCTCTTGTGGCTGTTCTTGGGCCACTGACGTAGCTGACAAAGGCCATTCGTCATGCAAGATGCCGGGCTCTGTCGCACCGCGGCGGAGCCTGATTTTTGTTGAGCCCGAACTCGCGTAAGGCCGCGCTTTTTCACCGATCTTCGGCTATTAACAGCCAACCGGAAAATCAGCGGGAGCAACGCGCGTGGCCGACAACAACAAACAACAACTCACCATCTGGGGCCGGGCCAATTCGGTCAATGTTCAAAAGGTGCTGTGGTGCCTCGCCGAACTCAACCTCGCCTATGAGCGCATCGACGCCGGCATGCAGTTCGGCAAGAACAACGAGGCCGCCTATCTGGCGATGAATCCGAACGGCCGTGTCCCGACGCTGGTCGAAGGCGACTACGTGCTCTGGGAATCCAATTCCGTGATGCGCTATCTGTGCATGGCCCACGGTGAGGGTTCGCCAATCTACCCCTCGCAACCGAAGGCGCGCGCCGGCGTCGACCGCTGGCTCGACTGGACGCTGTCGACGCTGCAGCCGGTCGACCGGCCGGTGTTCTGGGCGCTCGTGCGCACGCCAATCGAAAAACGCGACATGGTCGCGATTCAGAAGGACGTCGACGCCGAGGCCGTGGTGTGGCGGATCGTCGAGGGTCAACTGGCGACGCGACGCTTCATCGAAGGCGACCAGTTCACCATCGCCGATATTGCGCTCGGCGCCTTCGCGCGACGCTGGTTTGGCGTCGAAGGCGTAACCAAACCGAAACTGCCGAACCTCGAACGCTGGTTTTCGCAATTTGCGGCCCGCCCGGGTTTCGTGCGGTTCGTGGCGCCACCGATGTCGTAAGTCAGCGCGAGCCGCTCGACACCCCGACGCCCACGCTCACCGCGCCGCCGATCTTCATGCAGGTGCTGGTGCCTTCGATCCTGACGAAGCCCGCGCCGTACTCCGCGCAGGCGTTGGCCGAGCTCGGGCGCTTCAGCGGAAGCGATTTAGCCGAAGTCTCGGCCTTGTAGCGCTTCTGAGCAGAGGGCTGCTCGGCGAGCGCGGCAGCCGAAGGCAGCATGACGGCGATCATGATCAGGAGGGATTTTCGCATCCCGCCTTTTATCGTCCTTGGCCGATCCGTGCCAGATCAGCGAACGAACTTGACGCCCACTGATTTGCCGCGGCGCCAGACCACTTCGCAGCGCCGCCCAGTCCTGGCGTCGCGCGAAAACGCCAGCCGCAACTTCGCCGGCAGCGTATTGGGATCGTCGATCGTGACTTTTGCCCCCGTTTCGGACAAGTTCTGCACCACGCATTGGCGGGCGGCAAAACCGCCTTCGAGCGTGATCCACCCGGGCTGGCTCAATGATTTGCGCGTCTCGCGCTTCTTGCTCGACAATAAAGTCATGTTGAAAATTTCCCCGGGCGCAGCCCTACACCATGCGGATTTAGAATCCGTTGCATGGACGGCGGCACGTCTTGCCGGCGAGGTGCCGGCCGGGGCGCAAATGACTCGCAAAAACCGCAGTGCGAGCGGCTTGCCCACCCGGCCAAACGCCACTATACGTTCGCCCGTCGTCGCCGCCACGAACCATGGACGGCTGACGTCCAACACGGCCATCAAGCGCACAACGCATTGATTTTTCGGCTGTTTTGCTCCCTTCGTCTATCGGTTAGGACGCCACCCTTTCACGGTGGAGAGAGCGGTTCGATTCCGCTAGGGAGCGCCATGGCGCAAAACGCGAAAAATTTACCGAGCAAATCTGGTAACTTACAAGTCAGACCGATTTGGTGTTGCACAGTTTGTTGCACACCTCTGCAGGGATAGCTGTTCACGGGCCGTTCCCGCTGCTGGAGCCCGCGAAATAACCGACGCGACCCAGAAATTGCGTTCGGCGCGATGCGCGAGAGCGGCACACGCGGCATCCTGGTGTGCTGCAACGCCTGCGGCCACGTCGCCACGCAGCGCGTCGACGCATGGCGCCATCGACTGCTCCGCCGCCCTAACCTTATCATCGCGGCATCACGGTAGATCGATCCCACAACTCAATAGGCGCTATTTACGCCGATTGACGAGATCTTTCGCAGCCTGCACACTAAGTCACGATCGTACCCCAAGATTGGATGCACTTGCGATACGCATCAACCTTAATAGATCAATCCCGGCTACATACTCTCCTTTTTTCCAACATTTGCTCGAAAGCCACATATCCTGCTTTGCCATCGCTAGTGCAGCGGCCGATCCAGCACATCAACTCCAAAACTGTCTACGTTCCCGCGGTCGAACTCCAGACAACGTAAGAGCCGCTGGTGGCGCTATTTTCTGGAGCCTTCCATGCATAACCGGTTCATCACGCTAGATGCGCTTCGCGGCGTTGCCGCCATCGACGTGATGCTGTTTCGTTCGAACCTTCGGGAACGCTGTTCCTGATCGTTGACGTAATTTTCTGTGCTATAATATTCTTTGCTGCCGGCAATGATCCTGGAATGCCAAAACGGTTGCTCGCTGTTCTCAGTGGCTCGGGGAAATTTCCTACCCGCTATATGCGGTACATCGACCCCTGTTCTACTTTTGCTCGGTGGTGATCGTCAGGCTGACCTCCGGCATGTTTGCTTACAATGTGGCTGCGTTTGTTGCGTCTGCCTTCATTGTTATAGCTGCCGATGCTGTGCTTCGCTTCTATGATCAGCCGGTACGAGGCGCCTTGCATCGGCTGACGAAAAACAGA
The DNA here is from genome assembly GCF_013114835.1 of Bradyrhizobium archetypum. Lineage (GTDB taxonomy): Bacteria > Pseudomonadota > Alphaproteobacteria > Rhizobiales > Xanthobacteraceae > Bradyrhizobium > Bradyrhizobium archetypum. The sequence continues at coordinate 197,622 of NZ_JAAVLW010000005.1, forward strand.
ATGTCGTTATCGTCGCGACCGCAAATTATCTGAGTCCATGGGTGGGGATGAATTCGCGTATCCCGAGGCCTACTACCGCCTCCCTAGGGAGCGCCACCACGTTGCAACCACTTTCAAAGCCCAAGGCGACCATTTTCAGGGCTCAAGACAACCATTTTCCCGGTTCAGGTTCCCATCGTTAACCCATCCTGCAAACGGATGACGTGCGTAAGTAAGAGCGAGGACAGGGAATGGACGTAGCTGCTATTACAATCACAGCTTGCATCGGGATTTACGTCGCACTCCGCTTTACGTTGCAGTACTACTTCCCGCCGGATAACTGATTGACCGAGAGGGCGACGAGCGTTGCCGGACGCTTTCCGATCGCCTGAATATGAGTTGCTTTCGTCATGGCCGGGCCTGCCCCGGCCATCCACGTCTTTGAGGTCGCTCAAAGAATGTGAAGGTGCAGCGATCGCCGCGGTCATGATGAACCCAATTGAACGGCGCCGCTCTATTGGCTGCTTTTCCGGTCGGATGACTCCGCAAGCGGACATCACGGCTGGCGCATCGACGCGCTCGCCATCGTCGCATTGCCTTTCCGTTATGGCACTATCACCAGCGTGATATAACGCGTCTTGGTGACGTGACAGGAACTTTGTTCTACTGCAAGAACGGGTTTCAGGAACTTTGTTCTACCCCGGAGAACTACGGACAGCAGGTGCGCGAAATCCATGGCTGACAATGTCTCGCGCGTCGATGGCACGCGTGTTCTTGCTGATCTTCACGCACTGCGTGCAATCGGCACGTATAAGTCCGGGGTCCACAAGCCGACTTTCTCGGAGCCACATCTGCGCTCGCTCGAATGGCTGGTGCAGCGGCTTCCCGAGGCCGGACTTGCGGGTGACATCGACGGCATCGGCAATGTCCTCGGCGCCAGCACGAAACCCGGGCCGAAGTTGTTGGCGGGTTCGCATCTGGAAAGCCAGAACCACGCCGGCTGGCTCGATGGACCACTTGGCGTGGTCTATGCGCTCGAAGCCGCCCGCGTCATCAATCCCGATCCGAAGATCGATGGCGCCGTCGAGGTGGCGGCGTGGTGCGACGAGGAAGGACATTTCGGCCACTTCCTGGGCAGCCGTTCCTATGTCGGCGCAGTCGCCGAAGCGGATATCGATTCCGCGCGCGATCGCAACGACGGTCGGACCATGCGGGAGGCGCTCGCCAGCGCGGGCCTTGCTGACCGCCCGCGCGTGCAAGCCGAACGCGGGCGGCACATTGGTTATCTCGAAGCCCATATCGAACAAGGCGAGACGCTGGAAAGCAGCGGCCTCAAAATCGGCATCGTCACGTCCATCGTCGGGATCTGGCAATACCGCATCACCTTCACGGGTGAGCAAAACCACGCCGGCACCACGCGGATGGCCATTCGCAGGGACGCAGGCCTCGCGCTCGCCAGGTTCTGCGTCGCCATCGACGACCGCTTCCCCGCTTCCTGTGGACCGCGCACGGTGTGGACCACGGGCCGCATCACCCTCGAGCCGGGCGCGCCGAGCATCATCCCGGGTGCTGCGGAAATGCTATTCCAGATTCGCGACGACGACCCGGCCGTGATCGCGAGGCTGGAGGATCTCCTCCGCGCCATGGCCGCTGAGGTCGACAAACAGGGCCGCTGCAGTGTCGCGGTGGAGCGCATCCGCACCGGCGCGCCGGCCCGGATGGATGCCTCGTTCCAGCAGGCCATCGAAGCTGCCAGCGCAGCCTTTGCCGGCGGCAAATCACTGCGCATGCCAAGCGGCGCCGGCCACGACGCCCAGATACTCGCCACTATCATGCCGGCGGGCATGCTGTTCGTGCCCTCGATTGGCGGCATCTCTCACCACTGGACCGAGAACACCGCTGACGCCGACATCGTCACCGGCGCCGAAGTTTTTGTTGACGCGTGCCGGCGGCTGCTGGTGCGATGAGCCGGGACAGCGCGGAACCGCAGGCGACGTTGCCGGCCGTGCCGGCTTCGCGCGGGGCAGGACCGCTGGCAAGCTCGGCAGACGGATCGGCCATCTGAAGCGGGTGGCGAGCGCGTAGAGGTAGGCGGCTGCGGCCGTTGACCGGCGCTGCCGCGGCGCTCAGGCGAGAAACCGGAACTTCAAACCTGCTTGGTGACAAGGAGTCGCGTTCGACTTCCTTGCAAACGGCTGAGTTTGCGGCCATTTACGCTCGCATAAGGTAAAGTTCACCAGATGTTGTTGCTTCAGGCCCTTCCTACATCGATCGGCGTTGCCGCGATCGCGCCGGCGTTGCTGGTGCTATGGCTCGTCATTGCTGCCGACGAGCGCCCCGGCCCGCCCGGGCGGGTATGGCTGGCTTTCATCCTCGGTGCCGCCAGCATTTCGCTGTTGGGCATTGCGCGCGCCCCGTTTGCGGCGATCCTCGCGGTGCCTGGAAATCCTTGGATGACGCAAGCCCTGCGTTCGATCTTCGGGGTCGCCGCCCCCGAAGAGATCGTGAAGGTCCTCGTGATCATTGCTGTGTCGGTGCCGGTGCGGCGGCGCACATTCTCGGACCCGATGGACACGGTGGTCTACGGCGCGGCCGCTGGCCTCGGCTTCGCGGCTTACGAAAATCTTGCCTATCTCGTGCAGCATTCCGACATGTGGCGATCGCTGGCCGCCTTGCGCAGCGTGCTGACGGTACCCTTCCATGGTGCGCTCGGCATCATCGCGGGCGCCTATATCGCGATCGCGCGCGCCGGCACCGCGCTGGGTGCGCATCGGCATCATCGCGATTGGGCGCGGATATCGAGCTGGGCGCTGGCGCTGTTTGCGCCCGTCGCGCTGCATGCCGCATTCGATTTTCCGCTACTGACATTACAGAAACATCCTGATCTCGGCCCCACCGTGCGAACGTTGCTGGGGGCGACGAGCCTGCTGATCGGCTTCAGCTCGATCGGATTTGCCATACGGTTGGTGCGGCGAGTCGGCCGCCACCATGCGCCACGGACCGAGTTGGCGCGCGAGCGGCTCAGCCAGTTACGGCGAATGTGGGCCCTGCTCCTCGTGGGCAGCGGGGCCGGCTTCGCGGGCGCAGCTTTCGTGCTGACCTCGCTCCATCACTGGTTAGTCAATCCCGATCGCAACGCCTCGCTGCTTCTGATTCCGCTTGGCATGACCTCCATTCTGGTGGGATTGGCGTTGTTGCTGGCAACGTCGGCGGTTTATGTGTTCGGCCGCAACCGCATCAGGACCTCCTCGGAGGGATTTTCGTCGGCGCCCGAGCCGGGCTGAATGTCATGCTGCCTTCGTTGATCTCGCTCAAAAAAGGCCGCAGAACAAGTTTTACCCGCAGGCGGCGCACGGGCTATATTGGACCTCTGATCGGCGCGGCAGGCATCGGGAGTTTCCCATGACCCCTCCCCAGGATATTCCCCCGGATATCGGCAAACTGCAGGCCGAAATGAACGCCGCGGTGAAGGCGCACTGGAAGGCTTTCCTGTTCGAAGGCATCGTGCTCGCCCTGCTCGGCCTGGCAGCGATGATCGTGCCGCCGCTGGCAAGCTTCGCCGTCACCATCTTCCTCGGCTGGATGTTCCTGATCAGCGGCATTGCCGGGCTGTTCGTTACCTACTGGGCGCGGCAGATGCCGGGCTTCTGGTGGTCGCTGTTTTCGGCGGCACTCGCCATTCTCGCCGGCGGGATTTTGCTGGCGCGGCCGGTCCAGGGCATCCTCACGCTCACGATCGTGATCGGCGCTTATTTTCTCGCCGAAGGCGTCGTCACCATCATGTACGCGCTGGAGCACCGCCGCGAATTGTCGGAACGCTGGTCCTGGCTGCTGCTGTCGGGCGTGTTGGATCTGTTGATTGCGTTCATCATCGTCGCCGGGCTGCCGGGCTCGGCGGAATGGGCGATCGGCCTCCTGGTCGGGATCAACCTCGTGCTCGGCGGCGCGTCGCTGGTCGGCATGGCGCTGGCCGCGCGCAAACCCTGATGCTGCCGATTATCAGATGACAAGCCTGGACAGGTGCGCTATAGAGCCGGCCATGACCATGATCACCGCCAGCAACTTTTGGTATTTTAGCTACGACAGCTCGCTGGCGGTGGGAGGATCGCGCTCAATCTGACGAATTGAAGCATAAAGTCCGAACAGCCGCCAAACCTGGCGGCTTTTTTGTGGCCGGCAGGTTTCCTAAACAGGAGCCAAAGCCGTGTTGAGCACCACCGACGATCTTCGAATTAGCGAACTGAAAGAACTGAGTACGCCGCAAGAGGTGATGCGCGAGATCCCGCGTACCTTGACCGCGACGCGCGTCGTCATGGCGGCGCGCAATGCCATCCATGGCATCCTGAACGGCACCGATGACCGCCTGCTGGTCGTCGTCGGCCCCTGTTCGGTCCACGATCCCGCGGCGGCCGTTGATTACGCCGAGCGGCTTGCCGCCCTGCGGGAAAAGCTCGCCGACCGCCTCGAGATCGTGATGCGTGTCTATTTCGAGAAGCCGCGCACCACAGTCGGATGGAAGGGTCTGATCAACGACCCCAATCTCGACGGCTCTTTCGACATCAACAAGGGGCTGCGGCTCGCCCGCAACGTGCTTTCCGCCGTCAACAATCTCGGCCTGCCTGCCGGGACCGAATTCCTCGACATGACGACGCCGCAATACATTGCCGACCTGATGGCATGGGCGGCGATCGGCGCGCGCACGACCGAGAGCCAGATCCATCGCGAGCTCGCTTCCGGTCTCTCCTGCCCGGTCGGCTTCAAGAACGGCACCGACGGCAATATCCGCATCGCGGCGGATGCCGTGAAGTCGGCCTCGCATCCGCATCATTTCATGGCGGTAACGAAGGGCGGACGTTCGGCGATTGCGGCCACCACCGGCAACGAGGACTGCCACATCATCCTGCGCGGCGGCAACAAGCCGAACTACGACCGGGACAGCGTCGAGGCCGCGTGCGCCGAACTTGCCCGCGCCGGCGTCACGCCGCGGATCATGATCGATACCAGCCACGCCAACAGCAGCAAGAAGCCGGAGAACCAGCCGCTGGTCGTCGCCGACATCGCGCAGCAGATCGCGGGCGGCGAGAAGCGTATTACCGGCGTCATGATCGAGAGCAACCTCGTCGCCGGCCGCCAGGACGTCGTGCCGGGCAAGGCGCTGACCTATGGGCAGAGCATCACCGACGGCTGCATCGACTGGGAGACGACGGTAGCCGCGCTGAACCAGTTGGCGGACGCGATCGCAACGCGCAGGACCGCGCATTCGCACAAATTCCAACAGGAGCGATCGGCCTAGACGCTCGGTCGATAGTGGCGAGGCAGGGTCGGCGCCCCTGCCTCATCTCCTATTGAAGGTGGAGGACGATCGGAGCCGGCGCATCCGCGCGAAGCAGCCAAAGCTGCGCGTCGGGTAAAAAATCGACCAGCTTGTGGCGTACATCACACGTACGACATCGCAGTCTGGAATATTGCTTGGAAGGGGACCTCTATTTCGAGTTTCGAGCGAGGGGGGTTCGATGAAGCAATTGCCGGGCAACCAGCAATTTCCCGACAAACTGAGCACGAACGACCTGCGCGCCTATCGTCGGTGGATCGGCGGCTTATACTTATCTTATTTGGCCGCGACCATCATCGCGGTCGGCCTCATGCTTGCAAATGGACCCCCGCGCGATCTCAGCGCGTCGAACGAAATTCAGGTGGCGCGCCTGAAAGGCGGCCCCGCCGTTCCGGCGGCGGCGAAGCATGTCACCAGGCCGTAACGGCCTTAGGCCAGCAACTCAAAAAACTCTTTTTGGAATAGTGTAATGATTAAACAAGTCATTCGATTGATCCTGATTGTAGCGCTGATTATTCCAAACCTTGTCGCGTCAAGTCTCGCATTTGCTGACGCTGCACAAACTTCCATTCAGTTTTGTTGGGCGATGGGAAAATTCGACCATACGATCTACTACGCCGAAATTGAAAATCGCGATGACCGGAAGGCAAGCTTCGACACGCTGCTTGAGATTTCGGGCATCGATCATCACGCGGTGAAATGCAGCACTGCGGATTCTACGACTCATCGCTCGGTGCGTGCGCGATTGATCGAAGATTGGCTGGAGTCTGAGTTCGAGATCGTGAACACCACGTTCCTGTCAGATCTCGGTTACTAATTCTATTGCGTCATGGCCGCTCAACCGTTCATCCTGAGGCGCCCGTGAGAAGCGGGCGTCTCGAAGAATGTAGGCCACAGCCCGCCAGTACGTGCCTTAACAGCCGCGGCAGATGCTCTTGATCTTGCGGTCGAGCGCTGCGTTTTCCTTGCTTAGCGGATCGTTCGGGTCGTTCTGGATCTTGCCGGTATTGGGCAGGTCGCTTGGACGCGGCTGGCGGTGGCCAACCGGCGCCTCCGGAATCCCTCCGGCACTCGGACTATTCTTTGGCATCGTCGACGTCCCACCCTGCGCGAACGCAGCAGGCATGCCGATCAGGACCATCAGCGCGACTGACAAAACTGTTCTTTGCATCCTGATTCTCCCGCCTTTTGATTCATTTATCGTGTCCGTTCCGGCACGTCGATCGTAGCGCAATTGCGGCGTCCCTGGGCGGCGCAGTCCTGCGCCTTTCGAACATCGGCCATGGTGCCGAGCAACCAGATTCCGGCGGCCACCAGCACTACGAAGAAGCCAAGCATCACCGCATTTTCGATTCTGCGATTTCGCTCATCTTCCGGCGGCTCCTGTTTACCCTCGCCATCTTCCGTCATCGCCAGATCACGGCTTTGGCGGATAGAGGTGAACGTCGCCGCAATAGTCGACGATACGATACCGTGTTTCCGAGGATAGATCACTTTCCCTGGAACTTGCATGCGACAAATAATTCGGTCCAATCGGCGCCTTTCCATGGCCGCCGGGAATGTCGAGCACATATTCCGGCTGGCATAGACCCGAAACGCGGCCCCGCAGACGGCGCATCAGTTCCTGCCCCTCCGCGATGGTGGTGCGCAGATGCGCGGTCCCCGGCGCAAGATCGCCATGATGCAGGTAATAAGGCTTGATCCGGTTTTCGACGAAAGCCCGCATCAACGCTTCCAGCGTGGCGGCATCGTCATTGACACCGCGAAGCAGCACCGTCTGGCTCACCAGCGGAATGCCGGCGTCAGCCAGCCGCGCGCAGGCGGTGCGCGCCTCGCCCAGCAGCTCGCGCGGATGATTGGCATGAATGGCGATCCACGTCGTCACGCCATCGGCTTTCAACGCCCTGATCACGTCGCGATCGATTCGCGCCGGCGCCGCCACGGGCACGCGGGTGTGGAGGCGAACAATCCTGACGTGATCGATGGCGGCGATATCAGTCATGATCTCGGCCAGCCGCCGCGGCGACAGCATCAGCGGATCGCCGCCGGTCAGGATGACTTCCCAGATTTCATCATGCTTGCGGATGTAATCCAGCGCGTCGCGGTAGGCGGCCTCCGACAGCGCCGTCGCCTTGCCCGGCCCCACCATCTCGCGGCGGAAGCAGAACCGGCAATACACCGCGCAGACATGCACCAGCTTGAACAGGACGCGATCGGGATAGCGATGCACGATGCCGGCAATCGGCGAATGCGCGTCGTCGCCGATCGGATCCGCGTTTTCGCCCGGCGCGCTCACCAGTTCAAGCGCGCTCGGGACGAATTGCCGCGCGATCGGGTCGTTGAGATCTTCGCTGTCGATCAGGCCGGCGACGTCCGGCGTCACAGCGATGGCATAGCGCGCAGCGACCCGCTCGAGATCGGCGAGATCGGCAGCCTTCGCCAAGCCGCGCTCGACCAGTTCGGCGGGCTGACGCAGCGTTGCTAAAAGTTTCGGATCGATCCTGTTCATGTCTCTCCTGCCGGTGGCGTCCACACCACCTGGTCGACCCGCAGCGCGCCGCTGGCCAGCATCACCAGCCGGTCGAAACCGAGCGCGACGCCGCTCGACGGCGGCATGGCGGCAACCGCTGCGAGAAAATCTTCATCAAGCGGGTAGCGCTCGCCGTAGCGCCGCTGTTTCTCATCCATGGCAGCGGCGAAACGGCGGCGCTGCTCGGCGGCATCGGTCAATTCGCCGAAGCCATTGGCGAGCTCGACGCCGCAGGCATAGACCTCAAAACGTTCCGCTACACGCGGATCGCCCGCCTTCGTCCGCGCCAGTGCGGCCTCCGGCGCCGGATATTCGAACAACACGGTCAAACGCCCCTGCCCCAGATTCGGTTCGACATGCTCGACCAGCACCTTGCTGAAAATGTCCGACCAGGTGTCGTCGTCCGTGACCCGCACCCGCGCGTTCGCCGCCGCGGCAAGCGCCACGCGGTCGCCCTCGCCATTGGCAATTGTGGCCAGCAGATCGATTCCCGCAAAGCGCTCGAAGGCATGCGCCACCGTCAGCAGTTCCGGCTCGGCGAACGGATCGGCCGTTCTGCCGCGAAACGAAAACCGCCCTATACCGGTCGCCCGCGCGGCATGCGCGATCACGACGATGGTGTCTGCCATAACAGCGTCATAGCCCGTGTTTGCGCGATACCATTCCAGCATCGTGAATTCGGGCAGATGCAGATCGCCGCGCTCGCGGTCGCGGAACACGCGCGCGAACTCGAATATTTTGGCTTCGCCGGCGGCCAGCAGTTTCTTGGCGGCGAATTCCGGCGAGGTGCGCAAATAACGGGTCGCGCGGGCGCCGTCATTGCCGATGATTTCGGTGCGCGGAGCATGCAGATGCGTCTCATTGCCCGGCGATACCTGCAGAATGGCGCTTTCGACCTCGGCAAAACCCTGCTCGTCGAACCAGGCCCGCACGGCCTTCGTGATCGCACGGCGCGCCGTCAGGAACGGCTTGCGGTCGGCATACCGCCCAACCGACCACCATGGCGACGGTTGGTCACTTCCGACCATCACAGACGGTTCCACGTCCACCGAGCCTGCTCAGTGGAGTCAATCAAGGCGTTCAGGGCATCGGCAAATACCATTGATATTGTTCGACTTTCTTTTTAGTCCGCCACAGCGAATCGGAGCAAGCGGCAAGATCCAGCTCCACTCGGTCATTTCATGTCGAAAGACGCTTCTCTTGTCCATTCGCCTGATAATGCTGGCGCGCGCCGCTGGGTAGCCTGCGGGCCTCCGTGAACCGCGCCTATGACGTGCTTTCAAGCCGTCAGCATCGATCGGACACGTAGTTAGAATTACTTGCCAGAGTCGCCCCGGCTAACACGGCGAAATACGCCTCAACCGGCCGCCGAAACGACCGCAAAACGCTGGCATCGACGGGCAAAATCAGTATGTTGCAGCCCGAAAACCGCCTGATTGGCCGTGCGGACGCCCACGTCCGGATCGGCCGAAGGCCAGAAATTCAGGAAAGCAGCTTTGAAAGTCATCGCCAGTTCTATTCGCAAGGGCAACGTCATCGAGCAAGACGGCAAGCTCTACGTCGTCCTCTCGGCCGAGAACATCCATCCCGGCAAGGGAACTCCGGTCAGCCAGATCGAAATGCGCCGCATCGGCGACGGCGTGAAGGTATCGGAACGCTACAAGACCACCGACCAGGTCGAGAAGGCGACCGTCGAGGACCGCAATTTCAACTACCTCTACGAAGATGCCGACGGGTTCCACTTCATGAATGCGGAGACCTATGACCAGGTTCAGGTCTCGAAGGAGATCGTGGGCTCCGCCGCGCCCTACTTGCAGGAAAACATGACCGTGAAGCTGTCGATGCACGACCTGAACCCGGTCGCCATCCAGCTCCCGCAGCGCGCGACGCTGGAAGTTGTGGAGACCGAGCCGGTCACCAAGGGTCAGACCGCGTCTTCCTCCTACAAGCCTGCTATTCTCTCCAACGGCGTGCGCACCTCGGTGCCACCGCACATTGGTACGGGAACTCGGATCGTAGTGATGACCGAGGACGGCTCCTACGTCGAGCGCGCAAAGGATTAAAACCGCGCAATAGGCTACGGGGCATACGCCGGGGGGCGATGCATTGGGTACCAGGGCTGTCAGCTTGCTTTCGCATGGGCTGGCGGCGTTTTGTTTGCTCTGTGCCGGGATTGCCGGCGCTTCCGCGAGCGAGTTCAGAACGCCATCGATTTCGGCCGTGCGCGTCGAGTGGCGCGCCGTTCTCGATCAGCTTCGCAGCGAGATCAGCTCCCAGCCGGCGATCGCCTCGCGCTTCACCTTCGCGAGCCGGCAACGGGTGCCGGCAAGGGATCCGCGCGCAACGCCTGCGCTGGTACAGTTGAACGCGATTAATTCGGCGATGTTCGCTGGCATCGGTCGCAGCCCGGTGCCGGTATTATTGCCGTTCGATACCGCGGCGTATCTCGGGGCCGAGGCCGGCGGCGCGCGCCAGCCGGCGGTATCGCGCTATCAGGCCGACTTTCGACCCGTTGACCTGTTTCACGCCGGCCCGTCCGGCTACGACGCGGTGTTTTCACTGGATCCCGGCGCGGGCGCCGGCCTGCCGTCACGAACCTTCGCCCGGCCTGTCGAGGTGCAGATCACCGGCTCGATCCTGATCTACGATCTTGCCGATCCGCTCGGCGGCAAGGGCGAGCCGGTCAAGTCGCTGGCGGCGCAATTCCCGGACATGCGCCGCTTCATTCGCGAAGGCTATGTGCGCTACGCCTTCACCCGCTTCGGCGTACCCTATGTCGTGTCGATCCAGTGTCTCGACTCGGCGCCGCGAGCGCGGCGGCTGGCCTGCCGCGAGGCTTACCCGATCGCCGAGCGTTTCCTGAAGGCGCTGCGCATCGCCGGCGGTCAGCCGGCGCGTCCGCGTTTCGATATTTCCTCTGATGTCGCCGAGCGGCCGACCGCGGCTTCAGCCGACTTCACCTATCGCCCGAGCGGAGACATCGTCGTCAACAGCGGCGCGCGCAGGCGCGGCGGGCGTACCGATCTCATCGCCTATTCGCAGATCCGCTTTCCGCTGCAGAAAGCCCCGGTGCTGGTCAGCTCCCAGCAGTTCGGCAAGCGCGGATCTGGCCAACGCCAGAGCGTCTACCCAGGCGTCTATCCGTGGCGCGACAATTTTTGCGAAGCCCGCAGCTTCCAGGTCTGGCAGTGCGCGGCCGGCTTTGGTCACCAGGGCCAGGACATCCGCCCCGCGCCCTGCCCGCCAAATAGCAACGCTGAAGGCAGTTGCCATCCGAGAAAACAGGCGGTCGTCGCCGTCCGCGACGGCGTCGTCATCCGTTCACCGAAGCAGCAGGCGGCAACGCTGCAGATCAACACCCGCAACGAGCACATCCGTTTTCGCTACATGCACATGAACCCCTCAGCCATGGACGCGGACGGCATTCTCAACGGCCGACGCGTCGCCGAGGGCGAGAAGATCGGCGTGGTCTCCAACTATCTCGATTTCCCCAATGGCACCTCATACCACCTGCACTTCGACGTGCAGGTGTTCACGCGTGACGGCTGGATCTGGGTCAATCCCTACACCACCCTAATCGCGTCCTACGAACGGCTGATCCACGGCCGCGGCCGCGAGATCGGCACCGATCCGCCCGCCGCCGTGGCGCACGCGCTGCCGGAGGATGTGCTCCTTCGCGTCAGTCGATAGTCCGCCAAGATCAGAGCGACGTCGCGCTCATTCTTGGACGAGCGATCACAAGAACCAGGACACGACCAGACCGGCGCTCGCCGCGAAGACAAATGCGATCGTGATCCAGCCAAGCACATTCATTGCGGTCGAGTTAACCCGGTCGCCCATGATGCCGCGGTTATTGGTCATGAGCATGATCAGGAAGCAGCAGCGGCGGCGTCGAAAAGCCCTGCACAATGCCGGAATAGACCAGCGCTTTCATTGGATTGAAGCCGAGGAAGTTTAGCGCCACGGCGATTGCCGTGAAGATTGCAATAAGTGCGTAGAATTTCTTCGCCTTCGCAGGCCTCGCATGCAGGCTGGCGCGCCAGCCCAGGACCTGGCAGGCATCATACGCCGCGCCCGCTGTCATGATCGGCACCGCGAGAAATCCGACGGCGATGATGCCGAGCGTAAATAGGATACCTGCCGCATCGCCGGCCAGCGGACGCAGCACTTCGGCGGCTTGTGCTGCGGTTTCGATGTTGGTCTGCCCCGCCTTGTGGAGCGTGGCTCCCGTGGACAGGACGATGAAGTACATGATGATGTTGGAAAAGAGCATTCCTGCGACGATGTCCGTCTGGGACCGGCGCAACTCGCCTTCCGTGGCGCCCTCGCGTTGCTTTGCCGAGGTACGCCCCTGCTCGATCTCTTCCTCGACTTCGACGTTGGACTGCCAGGTGTACAGGTAAGCCGACAAGGTCGTTCCGATGATCGCAACCGGGATCGACAGGAACTCCTTCGAGAACTGAATGGTCGGAATGAACGTTCCGCGTACGATCTCCCACGGATCGGGCCTGGCGAGCAGCGCGGCTGCGACATAGGCAAAGAGCACGAGCGCGAGCCACCTGAAGATGTTCCTTATCATGTCGTACGATCCCCACACCTGCAGGGCCACGATCGCCGCAGCGACGCAGAGCACGATGAGCGGTATCGGGATCGAGAGGAAGAGGTTGATCGCCGCTGCCATACCGCCAAGGTCGGCCGCAGCTTCAATGGTATTGCCGATAAGCACGCCAATCAGCGCAGGCCATAAAATCCATTTCGGATAGTTGTGCCTGATGACCTCGAACAGCCCGCGGCCAGTGACCTGCCCGAGCTTTGAGGACAGGTAGACCACCGCAAACATCATCGGGAAGGTTACAGGTGCCGTCCAGAGCAGAGACGTGCCGAACTGGGCGCCGGCGCTCGCATAGGTACCGATCGCGGAGCAATCATCATCGGCCGCGCCGGTAACGATGCCGAGGCCGAGCGTCCGCGCCAGTCCTCGCTTCGGCGGTTGCTGGGAGTTGCCTGCTGACCGACCCTCAGTCTCCGCCTTTTCCGACATCCGCTGCTGACACTCTATGCGGTTCACCTCCGCATCAAATGTCCGCCGTCGGATTGGTTCCTACGAAGCCGCTGCCCCTACGGTCGTCTTCCGCGCCGGCGGCGTCCAGCGAAATGCCGCGCCGAACCTGTTCCAGACATTGATCGAGGCAACTGCGGAAGTGAGATAGGCGAGTTCTTTTTCCGAAAACTCCGCACTCGCCTGCGCGTAGACTTCGTCGCTGACGCCGTCTGCAAGCAAGGTCAGCGCCTCCGTCCAGGCCAGCGCCGCGCGCTCGCGCGATGTAAACTGCGGCGCCTCGCGCCAGACCACCACGAGGTTGAGCTTGTCGGCGGGCACGCCGAGCTTCTCGCTCTCCAGGATATGATACTGCACGCAGAAAGCGCAGCCGTTGATCTGCGAGGCGCGCAGCTTGATCAGTTCGAGCAACTGCTTGTCCATGCCCGCCCTGCCGGCGACCTGGCTGAGCGCCAGCACGGCCTCGTAGGCGTCCGGAGTCAGCGACATGAAATCCCTGTACTCCTTGCGGGCGTGTGACATCTTTTTTGCCTCGTGCTATCAGTCTTGTTTATTATCAGAGCACTGATATGCAGCGCAAGGTACCACGTAAGGCGATGGTGCGATCGCCCAAGACGTCGGCGAGAAATCAGCCGCGACAGCAAAAGCCGGTGGCCGGACAAGCCGGCCGAAAGCCGCGGCAAACATCCGGCGACGATGCCGCACCGTCGCGGCGTCCGCCGCCACCCGGCGAAGGCAAGCGCGGCGAACAAGGCTACCTCGCCTATCTACTGCGCCAGGCCAATGCGGCGACGCGGCTGGCGATGGAGCGATCGCTGGCCGAGCTCGGCGTGACCTCGCCGCAATTCGTCGTGCTGACGATGCTCAATGCCTATCCCGGCCTGTCCGGCGCAGAGCTGGCGCGCGTGGCGGTGCTGACGCCGCAGACCGTCGGCGTCATCATTCGCAATCTCGAGCGCGACGGCGCCATCAGGAAAAGTCCGCACCCGATCCATGGCCGGGCACTGCAATGGACGGTGACGCAGCGTGGCGCAACGCTGCTCGACAAGTGCCGGCGGCACGCACACACAATCGAGCGGCGGCTGGCCGCCGGGCTCTCCGCCGCTGCCCAGCGCCTGATCCGCCGCTGGCTGGCCAAAATCGCCGCGGATTTATGAGGAATCGCCGGTTCCCGCGGCGTCATGGCTTTTGGCGCAGGCCGGCTGCGCCGCTAGACTGCAGACATGAACCAGCCTGATTCCCAGAAAGCCCCGACCCGCCGCGCCGTGCTGCAAGGCGGCCTCGGCGCCGGCGCCCTGCTCGCCACCGGGGTTGCCGCGTTTGCGGCGCCAGCCGGCTTCGACCAGTGGCGCGACAATTTTCGTGCGCGCGCCTTGGCCAAAGGCATTTCAGATGCGACCTGGACACGGGTGATGGGACGCATCGAGCCCGACATGACCGTGTTTCGGCAGATGCAGAAGCAGCCCGAATTCCACGAGCAGATCTGGCAATACATCAATCGCCGCGTCTCGGACTGGCGCATCATCAACGGCCGCGAAGCCCTGAAGAAGCACGAGGCGCTGTTCGCGCGGATCGAGCAGGACTTTGGCGTCGAGCGCGGCACGCTGCTGGCGCTGTGGGGCGTCGAGTCCGCCTATGGCGATCCTTTGGTGCAGCAGAATCATATGCGCCCGATCTTTCCGGCGCTCGCCGCGCTCGCCTGGAACGAACCGCGCCGCCGCGCCTATTGGGAAACCGAGCTGATCAACGCGCTCAGGATCGTCGATCGCGGCTGGGGCACGCCGGAGGAAATGCGGGGCTCGTGGGCCGGCGCTATGGGGCACACGCAGTGGATGCCCGAAGTCTGGCTCAACGTCGGCATGGACTACGACAAGGATGGCCGCGTCTCGCCGTTCGGCAAGCCCGACGATGCGCTCGGCTCCAGCGCGCGCTTTCTGCTCAACCGCGGCAAGTATCACCGCGGCGAGCATTGGGGATATGAGGTCCGCACATCAGGCGGGGCTGCGAGCGGCAGCCGGACCTACGCCGCGTGGGCCAGCGCCGGCGTGACCCGCGCCGACGACAAGCCGTTCCCGCAACCCAATGCATCGGCGCAGATGTGGGTACCGGTCGCAGGCGGCCCTTCGTTCCTGCTCGGTCCGAACTTCTACGCGGTGCGCAGCTACAATCCATCGATGAACTACGCGCTCGCCATCTGCCATCTCGGCGACCGCATCCTCGGCGCGCCGCCCTTCATCCAGCCGTTCCCCGGCTCCGAGCGCGCGCTGACGCTCGCCGAAGTGCAGGAACTGCAGACGCGATTGACCAAGGCTGGGTTCGACACCGGCGGCACCGACGGCCGCGTCGGCAACGACACGATGAAGGCGGTCAGGGATTATCAGACCAAGATGGGTCTATTGCCGGCGGATGGCTATGGCGGGCTGAAGGTGCTCGCCCGGTTAAGGCAGGGCGGCTAGCGGCCAGGATCGGAAGCGACGGGATTCATCAGGCACCCTCTAGCCCAAGCCCCGCGACGAGCTCAAGCCAATTGCCGCTGCTCCGCTTCACTCATTAATTGATCGACCAGTTCATCGACGGCGCGTTCGGCCGCCGCAATCGACGCCTGCAATCGATCCCCGCCGAACTCGTCATACTCTACTGCAACGCTGTGGAATGCGGTGACGCCGAGAAAGGCGAACACATCGCGGATAGCACTTTCCACATGATTGATATGAGCGATGCGGCCGCCCGGATCATACCCGTAATCGCCGCGCGCGCCGAGCAAGATGAGGCGCTTATCCATCCCCGCCAGCAGCGGCGTATAGGGATCGTCCGGCCGTGAACGGTCGAAACCGAACGTGCGACCGACCCGCACGAGGTTGTCGATATAAGCCTTGAACTGGGCGGGCATCCCGAAATTGTACATCGGCACGCCTGCGACGACCAAGTCGGATGCGATCAGCTCGTCGATGAGCGCATCGCTTTCGGCCAGCGTCTCGCTCATCCATGGCTCACGATGGTCGGGCTTGGTGAAGGCCGCGCCGATCCATTTTTCGGCGACCGGATGCGGCGGCGATTTGCCGACATCGCGACTGATCAGAACATCATCCGGCCGCTGTTGCAGCCAGCGCCGGGTAAATCGCTCTGTGAGCCTGCGTGTATGCGATCCTTTCGAACTTCGGTCTGAGGCTTGGGAACGTCCGCTGGAATCAATTCGTAACAGCTTCATGGCATACCTCCGATCATCTGTAGAGCTTAGATCGGTGCAGAAAGCCGCATTGACAAACGCAAATTACTCAGCCTATGGATGAGATAGATTCATCTATCGGCGCAGCAATGAGACGTCTGCCCCCATTGATTGGCCTGCGCGCGTTCGAGGCCGCCGCGCGACATCTGAGCTTCAAGCGTGCAGCGCATGAATTGCACGTCACGCCAACCGCGATCAGTCATCAGGTGCGGCAGCTCGAGGAAGCGATCGGCGTAAGCCTGTTCGAACGGCGTACGCGCCAGGTGCTGCTCACGGCGGCTGGGCAGGTATTGCTGCCGGTTCTGCGCGACGGCTTCGATTCCTTCGCGCGCGTTATCGATGGCTTGAGCCGCACGCCACGGCACACGGTGGTGACGCTGTCCGCGACACCGGCTTTCGCGGCCAAGTGGCTGGTGCCGCGCATCGCGGCATTCCGCACCGCACGACCCGACATCGATCTCACGTTACTCGCGACGCTGGAAGCCGTCGACCTTGGCTCGGGTGTGGCTGATCTCGCCCTGCGCTATGGTCCCGGACCATATCCCGATCTGATCGCCGAAACCCTGACCGTCGATCGCTTTGCGCCGGTGGCAAGTCCGCGTCTCGGTATCAAGAAAACGGGTGACCTGCAGTCAGCAACCTTGCTGCATTTCGACTGGTATCGTCGCGACTCCCGCAATCCGACTTGGCGTCGCTGGTTGAAAATTGCCGGCATTGACGGCATCGACGCGCGGGCCGGCTTGCGCTTCACCGATGAGACCCATGCAATCCAGGCGACGGTCGCTGGCGCCGGGATTGCGCTGCATAGCCTGCTGCTGGTTTCCGACGAACTGGCGCAGGGCACGTTGGAGGTCCCGTTCGGACCGGAGCTGGAAGGCTTCTCCTTGCACCTGGTGCGCGGCCGCGACAGGCCACTAAGCGAACCGGTTGAGGCGGTGCAGGCTTGGTTGCGGACGCAATTCACCGGAGCGCGCCAATAGTGCGCTGGCGCCCGTCACAGCGAAGAAGCACATTTCGCCTCGGATTACCGCATCACGCGCTCCGCGGCACGGCGCCCGCATTCATCCCGCCATCAATGACGAGTTCGGTCCCCGTTACGTAGCGCGAGGCGTCGGACGCCAGATACAGCACGCCCTGCGCAATCTCCTCGGCCTGCCCGGCGCGGCCGAGCAGTGTGGCAAGCTTGGCGCGCTCCTCCGGATCGATCGGCGCGTTTTGCCCGCTGCCTGTGGCCCCCGCCGGAATCTTGCCCCAGATCGGCGTGTCGATGATGCCGGGATGCACGGAGTTGACGCGTATGCCGTCGCCGAACGCGGCGCATTCCATCGCAATCGACTTGGCGAACAGTCGCACGCCGCCCTTGGTCGCGGAATAGCCGGAAAGACTGGCGGCGCCGCGCAGGCCCGCCAGCGACGACATCATGATGACAGAGCCGCCGCCGGTCTTGCGCATCACGGGCAAGCAGTGCTTCACCGACAGGAACACGCCGTCGAGATTGATCGCGGTCTGCCGCCGCCAGTCGGCGAGCGACATCTCGGTGATCGTCGGCACGGAAATGCCCATGCCGGCATTCGAAACCAGCACGTCGAGCCCGCCATAGCGCTTCGTCACATCGGCCACGACTTCGATCCAGCGCTCTTCGCTGGTGACGTCGTGATGCCAGAAGCTGGCCTCGCCACCGGCTTTCTTGATCCGCGCGACGACATCGGGGCCTCTGAGATCGTCGACGTCGGTCACCGCTACCGAGGCGCCCTCGCGCGCCAGCAATTCGCACACCGCCTCGCCGATGCCGGATGCGCCGCCTGTCACCAGCGCGACCTTGCCCTGAACCTGCCCCGTCATTTCTTCTCCCGTTTTCTGTTTGTGGATTGAGATTATGTGTTTTTAGCGGATCACGGCCGGCCCCGGATCCGGCACCGCGACATCGAGCACGCGCAGCTGCACGCGCTCCGCTCCCTGAAAGCGATCGACTGCCAGCGATCCTGCGACATGCAGAAGCTGGCCGCGGTTCTCCGTCAGCGCGTCGCCGAGCTTCTGGCCGATCGAGCGGAACGCGATGCCGTTGACGATGGCGCCGTCACCCGCCTTGAAGCGCACGCGCAAATGCGCCTGCCCGACTTCATCGGCATAGACGAGCTGATGCGCAGGCATCGCGATCACCGGCTCCGGATTGGCGGCCCCGAACGGCCCGGCGCGGTTCAGCGTGTTGGCTAATTCCACCGTCACGCTGCGCGCGCTGACCGCGCCATCGATGAACAGCTCGTTCTCGTGACGGGAATTGGCGACGTCCTCGGCCAACGCGCTTTCCATGAAGGCGCGAAACTCCGCGAGCTTTTCTTTCCGCAGCGTCACGCCGGCTGCCATGGCGTGGCCGCCGCCCTTCATCAGGATCCGTTCTTTCACCGCCTGCCGCACCGCCTTGCCGAGATCGACGCCCGAGATTGAGCGCCCCGATCCGGTGCCGATGCCGCCCGGCTCCAGCGCAATGGCAAAGGCGGGACGTGCAAATTTCTCCTTCAGCCGCGAGGCGACGAGGCCAACGATGCCGGGATGCCAGCCTTCGGCGGCCGTGACGACCACCGCGCCCTTGTCCTCAAGCCCGAGCGAGGCCAGCGCCTCGGCCTCGGCCTGCGCCTCTGCCGCCTGCTCGATGACACGGCGTTCGCTGTTGAGCCGGTCTAGCTCGGCCGCGATCCGTGCGGCCTCGGAGACGTCGCCCTCCAACAGGAGCCGAACGCCCAGATCGGCGCGCCCGATCCGGCCGCCCGCATTGATGCGCGGCCCGAGCATGAAGCCGAGGTGCCAAGCTTCCGGCGGACCGTTCAGCCGCGCCACGTCCATCAGCGCGGTATGGCCGACATGGTCGCGGCGGCGCATCGCGATCAGGCCCTTGGCCACAAAAGCGCGGTTCAGCCCGATCAGCGGCGCGACGTCGGCCACGGTGCCAAGCGCCACGTGATGCAGCATGCCGAGCAGATCCGGCTCCGGCCGCTCGGCGTTCCAAAAACCGCGGCCGCGCAATTCGCGGTTCACCGCGACCAGCGTGATCAGCACCAGACCGACAGCGGCGAGATGACCGAGGCCAGAAAGGTCGTCCGGCCGGTTCGGATTCACCAGCGCGTCGACTTCGGGCAACGCCTCCCCGCACTGGTGATGATCGATGACGACGACTGCCATGCCGAGCTTGCGCGCTTCCGCCAGCGGCTCAAGGCTGGTGGTGCCGCAATCGACGGTAATCAGCAGGGTCGCGCCCCTCGCCGCCAGCGCCCGCACTGCCTCCGTATTGGGACCATAGCCTTCGAAGATTCGGTCGGGGATGTGGATCAGCGGATCGAGCCCGCAATGGCGCAAATGCCAGGCGAGCAGCGCCGCCGAGGTCGCGCCGTCGACGTCGTAATCGCCGAAGATCGCGACCTTCTCGCCGCGCTTTGCCGCGTCGGCGATGCGTTTGGCCGCGGTCTCCATCTGCGTCACGGTGTGCGGATCGGGCATCAGCTTGCGGATGGTCGGGTCGAGGAAATCCTGAACGTCGTCGATCTCGACATCACGGCCGGCCAGCACGCGCGCCAGCATCTCCGGCAACTGGTAGCGCTGGGTGATCGTCAGCGCCCGCGCCGCGCCCCGCGCGTCGAGCCGGTCGCGCCACAATTTGCCGGTTGCCGAACGCTGTACGCCGAGAAAGGCCGGCGGCGGTTGAACGGGCAGAGCGGATGCGGGAAGCGTCATGATGCCTTCGAGAAATAAGGGCAAAGCTATCCTTCAGCAAACGCAATCACCCGCAGCGATGCCGCCCGGACCTGCCGCCGAAAGCGACTTGCACAAAGAACGTGCAACTTGATCAGGCAAAACTACCCCGTAAGCGCCGGAACTTAAACCAATCGTTAGCCATGATCCCCGACAAAGGAATCGACACGCTGCCGTTGAGTCCCGGCGATCCGCAGAAGATCGACATCCGCACAAAGACTGAGGAATTTCCGCCAATGTCCGTCGCGCTTCGTTCCCACACCACAACGCTTACAAAACAACCGGCTAAGGCAGCGGGTGCCGAGGATGAATCCGACGTTTCCGCGCTGATCGCGAGGCTAACCGCCGAGGTCAATCAGGTCGCCTGCGAGAAGACCAAGTCGATCCAGAAGATCACCAACCAGATGAAGATGCTGGCGCTGAATGCGCTGATCGAGAGCTCGCGCGCAGGCGCACAGGGCGCCGGCTTTGCCGTGGTGGCGCAGGAAGTGCGTAACGTCGGCCAGCAGGTCGAGACCATCGCCCGCGAGCTTGAAAGCCAGCTCACCAACCGGACCGGCAATCTGATGAACTCGATCGCGCAGATGGCCGAGCGCTCGCGCGGCGAGCGCATGGTCGATCTGTCGCTGAACGCCATCGAGCTGATCGATCGCAACCTCTATGAACGCACCTGCGACGTGCGCTGGTGGGCGACCGATTCCGCCGTGGTCGCTTGCGCGGCGAGGCCTGATGCGGCCGCCGTCACCCACGTGTCGGAACGGATGGCCGTGATCCTCGGCGCCTATACGGTCTATCTCGATCTCTGGCTGTGCGATCTCGACGGCAACGTGCTGGCCAACGGCCGCGCCGATCGCTTTGGCGTCGTGGGCCAGAACGTGGCGCAGACCAAGTGGTTTCGTGCGGCGCGCGGCCTACGCTCAGGTGACGACTACGCCGTCGGCGATGTCGAATGCCAGCCCCTGCTCGGCAATGCCCAGGTCGTCACCTATTGCGCAAGCGTGCGCGACGGCGGCAAGGCACACGGCAAGCCGACCGGCGTGCTGGCGATCCATTTCGACTGGGAGCCGCAGGCCCGCGCCATCGTCCAGGGCGTGCGCGTCGGCGCCGCCGACAAGGCCCGCGTGCTGCTGGTCGATTCGAATTTCCGGGTGATCGCGGCTTCCGACGGCCAGGGCCTGCTCACCGAACGCGTTTCGCTCCAGCTCGAGGGAAAGCGCTCGGGCTACTATCAGGACCGCTCCGGAACGATGGTCGCCTTCCACGCCACGCCCGGTTACGAGACCTACAAAGGTCTCGGCTGGTTCGGCGTCATCCAGGCTGGCGCGGGATAGAAGCTGCTGTTGCAGGAAATTACATTGGCAATGTATCGCGGCGTCAGCGCAAGACCAATTCGCTAGCACCCCAGCCGGTCGGCGATGCCGCCAAAATCCTTGGCAACGATGTCCCAGTCGCCAGTCGCCTCGAAGTCGTACTTCTGTAGCGGGCCATATTCAGTCGGTCGCGCGACGAAGGCGGTCTTGAGACCGTTCTGCTGAGCGGCTTTTAGATCGCCATTGTGGGCGGCGACCATCATCACCTGCTCCGGCGGCAGGCAGAGCAATTTGGCGGCGCCGAGATAGGTCTCGGGATCGGGCTTATAGTGCTCGAACAATTCCGCCGACATGATCAGGTCCCACGGCAGGCCGGCGAACTTCGCCATGTTGGTCAATAGCGCGACGTTGCCGTTGGAGAGGGGCGAGATGATGTATTTCTTCTTAAGCCGCGTCAGCCCCGGCACGCTGTCCGGCCACGGATGCAGGCGATGCCAGCCCATGGTGAGGTAATGCAGATCGGCCTCGCTCAGTCCCTTGATGGAGAACTGCGCAACCAGCTTTTCCAGCGAGCGCCGGTGCAGCGTATCCAGGATCTGATAGCCGCGCTCGGGATGCTTGCGCACCTCGTCCATCGAGGACATGTAGACCGCGCGCCAGCCGTCGACGAGCGCGGTCCAGTCAGCCGTGATGCCCGAGGTTTCCGACCACTTGGTGAAATCGTTAATGAGGCTGGTGCGCCAGTCGACGACAGTGCCGAACACGTCGAATACCAGCGCCTTTACCGCGGATAGGTCGGACATGCGCGCCTCCTCTTTGTTTTTTTTGTCGTCAGTCCGGGGCGCGCGCAGCGCGAACCCGGAATCTCGAGGTTCCGGGTTCGATGCTTCGCATCGCCCCGGAACGACGTCGCTGCGCTTAATCCAAATGAAACTTATCCAACTGCCGGTGCTCGGCCTTGATATAGCGCACCGTGCCGGTGACCGAACGCATCACCACCGTTTCGGTCTCGATCACCCCATCCTTGCGGAATTTGACGCCCGTGAGCAATGAGCCCGTTGTAACGCCGGTAGCCGCGAACAGGCAGTCTCCCCGCACCATGTCCTCGATGCCGTAGATCATCTTCGGATCGGTCACGCCCATCTTGTGGGCGCGCTCGCGCTTCTCCTCGCTGTCGAGGATCAGCCGGCACTGCATCTGCCCGCCGATGCAGCGCAGCGCCGCTGCCGCCAGCACGCCCTCGGGCGCACCGCCGGTGCCGATATACATGTCGACGCCGGTGTTATCAGGATCGGCGCAATGGATCACGCCGGCCACGTCGCCGTCGGTGATCAGCCGCACCGCGGCACCGGTCGAGCGGATGCTGGCGATGATCTCGGCGTGGCGCGGGCGATCGAGCACGAGCACCGTGATCGCGGCGGGCTCAACGCCTTTGGCCTTGGCGAGGCGGCGGACGTTGTCAGCCGGCGACGCGTCGAGGTCGACCACGCCCTTGTCGTAGCCCGGGCCGATCGCGAGCTTCTGCATGTAAACGTCGGGCGCGTGCAACAACGTGCCGCCATCGGCCATCGCCATGGTCGCGATCGCGCCCGGCATGTTCTTGGCGCACAGCGTGGTGCCTTCCAGCGGGTCGACGGCGATGTCGACCTGAGGACCGGCGTTCAGCCCGACCTTCTCGCCGATGAACAGCATCGGCGCCTCGTCGCGCTCGCCCTCGCCGATCACGATGGTGCCTTCGATCGGCAGCTTGTTGAGCTCGCGGCGCATCGCATCGACCGCGGCCTGGTCCGCCGCCTTCTCCTGGCCGTGGCCGCGCAGCCGCGCGGCCGAAACCGCCGCGCGCTCCGTCACCCGCACAATTTCAAGCGTCAAAATGCGCTCAAGCAGCAATTGCGGCGGTACGGAAATATGTGTCGACATCGGCTTACTCCTCTAGAACCTGCACGGACCTCCCGGCCCGCAATCAATTCTCTGGCGCGCGATCGGTTCGGATTTGCGCGTCAGTTCTTTTCGATCCGTATCACCTGCGGCCGGCCGCTGATCACCTTGTCGCGCTGAACGGCATCGAGCGCACGGTAAACCGCGTCCTCGGAAGTCGCGTAGGTGATCAGGATGACCGGCACCGGTAACGCCCTCTTCGCTGCGCCGTTGGCATCGACACCTTCGGGGTGGCGCTGCACAATCGATTCCAGCGAAATCTTCTGTTCGGCGAGGCGGGTGGCGATGGTGGCGGCGGTGCCGGCAAGATCGCGCGCCATCAGGCGGATGTAGTAGCCGCCCTCGTGCCGCTCCATCGGCGCCTTGCTGGTATCGCGCAGCCGCTCGACCGGCCGCCCGAACGGCTTTGCGCGAATGCCGCGCGCCACGTCGGCGATGTCGGCCACGACAGCGGACGCGGTCGCAGCCCCGCCGGCGCCGGGTCCCACCAGCGTGATCGGGGGAATGCCTTCGCCGTCGATGGTCACCGCGTTGGTGACGCCCATCACCTGGGCGATCGAGGACGATTTCGGCACCATGGTCGGATGCACGCGCTGCTCGATGCCCTTGGCGGTCCGAACCGCCACGCCAAGCAGCTTGACGCGATAGCCGAGCTCTTCGGCCGCGCGCAGATCTTCCGGCGCGATCGAAGAGATGCCTTCGACATAGACAGCGCTCTGCGCCACCTTGGTGCCGAAGGCGAGGCTCGCGAGGATCGCGAGCTTCTGCGCGGTATCATGGCCGTCGACATCGAAGGATGGATCGGCTTCGGCATAGCCGAGCCGCTGCGCATCCTTGAGGCATTCGGCAAACGACAGCCCCTCCTGCTCCATCCGGGTCAGGATGTAATTGCAGGTGCCGTTGAGGATGCCGTAGACGCGGCTGACGCCGGTGCCGGCAAGCCCCTCGCGCAGCGTCTTGATGACGGGAATGGCGGCGCCGACCGCGGCCTCGTAGTTGAACGCGCCGCCGTGCTTTTCCGCCGCCTTCGCCAGCCGCACGCCGTGCTTGGCGATCAGCGCCTTGTTGGCTGTTACCACCGACTTGCCGGCCTTCAGCGCGGCCTCGATCGCCGACAGCGCCGGCTCGCCGGAGCCGCCCATCAGCTCGACGAAGCAATCGACGTTGGCGTCGCTGGCCAGATCAAGCGGGCTTTTCGCCCAGTTCACGCCGCGCAGGTCGAGCGAGCGCTTTTTCGCTTTCGAGCGCGCGGTGACGGCAACGACGCGCACGCCGCGCCCGCTGCGCTCGGCAAGCGTCCGCGACTGCTCTTCGATGAGGCGGACAACTTCGGCGCCAACGGTGCCGAGCCCCGCGATACCCACTCTCAGGGGTGCGACCATGAATGAGAGAACCTGCAGTAAAAGGAATTAGCGCCGGTTGGCGAGAGGAACTACGTTGTGCAACGTTTCAATGCCGCTTTCAAGGAAACGCCGCACGCCGCGCGCGGCCTGGCGGATACGCTGCTCGTTTTCCACCATGGCGATGCGGACGTAGCCCTCACCGTGTTCGCCGAACGCGACGCCGGGCGAAACCACAACGCCGGATTTCTCCACCATCAGCGTCGCAAACTGCATGCTGCCGACGCCCTCGAAGGCTTTCGGCAGCGGCGCCCAGGCGAACATCGAGGCCTGCGGCGGCGGAATCTCCCAGCCCGCCCGGCCAAACGATTCGACCAGTGCGTCGCGGCGCCGGCGGTAAGTGTCGCGCATTTCCTTGATGCAATCGTCCGGCCCGTTCAGCGCCGCGGTGGCGGCGACTTGAATGGGCGTGAATGCGCCGTAGTCGAGATAGGATTTCACCCGCGCCAGCGCTGCGATGATCCGCTCATTGCCGACGGCAAAGCCCATGCGCCAGCCGGCCATCGAAAACGTCTTCGACATCGAGGTGAACTCGACGGTGACGTCGATTGCGCCCGGCACCTGCAGCACGGAGGGCGGCGGATTCCGGTCGTCGAAATAGACCTCGGCGTAGGCCAGGTCCGACAGGATGAAGATTTCGTGCTTCTTCGCGAACGCCACCAGATCCTTGTAGAAATCGAGGTCGGCGACATAGGCGGTCGGGTTCGAGGGATAGCAGACGATCAGCGCGATCGGCTTTGGGATCGAATGGATGATCGCGCGCTCCACCGCGGCGAAAAACTGCGGTGTCGGTTCCGAGGGCACCGAGCGGATCACGCCACCCGCCATCAGGAAGCCGAAGGCATGAATCGGATAGCTCGGGTTGGGACACAGCACGACGTCGCCGGGCGCGGTGATCGCCTGCGCCACATTGGCAAAACCTTCCTTCGAACCCAGCGTCGCAACGATCTGGGTATCCGGATTGAGCTTTACGCCGAACCGCCGCCCGTAATAGGCGGCTTGCGCCTTGCGCAGGCCATTGATGCCGCGCGAGGCCGAGTAGCGATCGGTCCGCGGCTTGCCCAGCGTCTCCTTCAGCTTGTCGAGCACATGGGGCGGCGTCGCCAGATCCGGATTGCCCATGCCCATGTCGATGATATCGGCCCCGGCGTTCCGCGCGGCTGCCTTGGCCTGATTGACCTTCTCGAACACGTAAGGCGGCAGACGGCGGATGCGATAAAAATCTTCCATGGGACCCTTGCTCCGACAACCGGCGGGACAGAATCGTAGGGAACTCTCGCAGCCATCGAAACCGGATCGGGTTTCGTCCAGAAGTCGCGCTCAATCAAGGATTTAGAGCGAATTCAGGCACGAGGTCTTTAGGCTCTGGACCAGCAATGCGGTTGAATTGGGATTCTTTTACCACGGGAGCCCGGCAGCGCCAGTTTTTATAGGATTTTCAAGCAAGGCCGGCTCCGGGACTGCTTGTGGCCCGGCCGGTTCCCAAGGAAGCGCGTCAAAACCGCGGCTTTCTCACTTCTTGGCCGGTTTTGCCGGGGCAGCCGAGTTGGCCGCAGCCGCCTGACGATCCCGAGCGGCCGCCAGTTCTGCCTGGATTTTGGCCAGCTCGGCCGGCTTCATCACTTCCTCGTTGCGATCCGGCGGCAGATCGTGAACTGGCAGATAGCCGCCAGCTTCCTTCGGACGCTCGGGCGCATCCGCCGGCAGCCCAATTGCCGGCATATCCGCAATCTGGGTCGAGCAGCCGCCGAGCGCGATTGTTGTCGCGCACAGCGCCGCAATCGGCCACAGCCTTATGATCCGGCTTACCGCCATGCGCCCGGAAATCCCCAACTACCTAACGCCACCCATGCGTATCGCGACATATGGATACGCTGGTACGAGCTTTGCAACGCCAAATCGTCCCGCGCGTTGAATTCGCTGTAGCCGTTCAAACCAATGTTGCCTGAAACGATTAAAGCCCAAAGAGCAAATCGAGCCGATGCGGCTGCAATGTGTCGATCAGAACACAGAAACTTTATCGCAGTGCAATAGGGTTAACCGAAGCTTGTTGCCACCAATCCACGCGGTGACGAACGCAAAATGAAGCTATAGTGTCCTTGATATGAGTGACGTCAACACCGAAACCCAGGCTTCGACAACTTTCAACCCCGAAGCCTTCGCCATGAACATCGCGAAAGCGATGGAGTCGAGCGGCCAGGCGCTCGCGGCCTATCTCAAGCCGCGTGAGGATGGGGAACCGAAGGACAAGCCGCCCAGCGAAATCGGTGAGGTCATCAAGACATTCTCGGCGGTTGCCGAATACTGGCTCTCCGACAAGGATCGCGCCACGGAATTGCAGACCAAGCTGGGCAAGGCCTATCTCGATCTCTGGGACTCGGCGGCGCGCCGCTTGGCTGGTGAAGCGGCCAAGCCTGCGATCGAGCCGTCACCGCGCGACAAGCGTTTCAAGGACCCGGAGTGGAAGTCGAACCAGTTTTTCGATTTCATCCTGCAGCTCTATCTGCTCACCACCCAATGGGCGCAGGAGCTGGTGAAGAACGCCGAAGGCGTCGATCCGCACACGCGCAAGAAGGCCGAGTTCTACGTTCAGCAGATCACCAACGCGATCGCGCCGTCGAATTTCGTGCTCACCAACCCGGAACTGCTGCGCGAGACGCTGGCGTCCAACGGCGACAATCTTGTTCGCGGCATGAAGATGCTGGCGGAAGACATCGAGGCCGGACGCGGCGTGCTGCGCATCCGCCAGTCCGATCCGTCGAACCTCGCCGTCGGTGTCAACATGGCGACAACGCCCGGCAAGGTGATCTACCAGAACGAGCTCATGCAGCTCATCCAGTACACACCGACCACGGAGACGGTGCTGCGCACGCCGCTCCTGATCGTGCCGCCCTGGATCAACAAGTTCTACATTCTCGATCTCAAGCCGGAAAAATCCTACATCAAATGGTGCGTGGACCAGGGCGTCACGGTGTTTGTGATCTCGTGGGTCAATCCCGACAAGGAGCTCGGCAAGAAAACCTTTGACGATTACATGAAGGAAGGCCCGCTCGCCGCGATGGACGTCATCGAAAAGGTGACGGGTGAGATGAAGGTTCACACCGCCGGCTATTGCGTCGGCGGCACCCTGCTCGCCTCGACGCTGGCCTGGCTCGCCGAGAAGCGGCGCCAGCGCGTCACCTCGGCGACGTTCTTTGCCGCACAGGTCGACTTCACCCATGCCGGTGACCTGCTCGTGTTCGTGGACGAGGACCAGATCGCGACGCTGGAGCGCGAGATGGAAGCCAGGGGCGTTCTCGAAGGCAGCAAGATGGCGATGGCCTTCAACATGCTGCGCTCCAACGATCTGATCTGGTCGTATGTCGTCAGTAACTATCTGAAGGGACAGCAGCCGTCTTCCTTCGACCTGCTGCACTGGAATTCCGACGCCACGCGGATGCCGGCTGCCAACCATTCCTATTACCTGCGCAACTGCTATCTGGAGAACCGGCTCTCCTCCGGCAGCATGGTGCTCGACAACACCCTGCTCGACCTGTCGAAGGTCAAGGTGCCCATCTACAATCTGGCGACGCGCGAGGACCACATCGCGCCGGCGGATTCGGTGCTCTACGGTTCGCAGTTCTTCGGCGGCCCGGTCAGATATGTGCTCTCCGGATCAGGCCATATCGCCGGCGTAGTGAACCCGCCGGCGGCCGGCAAGTACCAGTACTGGACCAACGACAACATCAAGGACGTGTCGCTCGCCGACTGGATGAAGAACGCGACCGAGCACAAAGGCTCGTGGTGGCCCGACTGGCTGCAATGGCTGGAGCGCATCGATCCCGAACGCGTGCCCGCGCGCGCCGTCGGCTCCGAGGAGATGCCGCCGATCGAGGACGCACCCGGCAGCTACGTCAAGGTCCGCGCATAGCGCGACCGCGGGCGATTCGGTATAAATTGATATCCCGTGCCGGGATTCGAAATCAGTTGAGGGGGAAACAATGACGCCGACGAGTGAATTGTTCTGGCTGACTCTGACCGTGATTTTGACGGGGCTGATGTGGATCCCCTACATCATCAACCGCTGTCAGGTGCGCGGGCTCTCGGGCGCCATGGCCAACCCCTCGCGCAACGACAAGCCGCATGCCGACTGGGCCAACCGGCTGATGTTCGCGCATGACAACGCGGTCGAGAACCTGATCATCTTCGCGCCGCTGGTGCTGATCCTCAACGACCTCGACTATTCCACCAAATGGACGGTCTATGCCTGCGCCGTCTATTTCTGGGCCCGCGTCGCACACCTGATCGTGTACACGCTCGGCCTGCCGGTGTTCCGCACGCTGGCTTTCACCGTCGGCTTCCTCGCGCAGGCCGTGCTGGCGCTGGCGATTTTCAAGGTGGTTTGAGGGCGCCGTCCGCCGACAAGTCCAAGGCAAAACCCCGGAGCTCGGCTCCGGGGTTTTTATCGGCGCGGAAACTACTGATCGCCGGCGCGTACCCCTAACCCTTCGCGCGCGCCGTCTTATCGAGCGCGGCCCGCAGTCCTCGGCCGAGCTTCAGCGCGTCGTCGTTAGCCCAGAAATGCAGGAAAAACAGCCGCGGCTGTTCATCCAGCATGTGGCTGTGGACCGCGGTCACATCGATGCCGTTCGCTCGCAGCGTCCGGATCACCGGGTTTACCTCGTCACTTGTCAGCACAAAATCGCCGGTGATCGCCGCCTTGCCGCCGCCGGTCGGCTGAAAATTGATTGCGGTGGCCAGGCCCATCGGGCCTGCCGGCGCGATTTGCATGCCTGCTTCCGCGATCGGATCCCGGCGCGGCACCGCAAGCTGATAAACGCCGCCATTGGCCTGACCTTTGACGCCAATGAGCTGATCGAGTTGCCCGGTGTCGAGGTCGACAGACGGCGCAGGCGCGGCAGCGGCTGGCGTCGCCAGCGGCGTCTTGCTTGCCGCAAGCGCATCACGAATCATGGCCGCCATCCTGGCGGGGTCGCCGTGGCCGCCAACGTGCATGTAGAAAGTTGCAGGGCTGGCGCCGAGCAGATGATTGTGCACGGCGGTGATATCGAGACCGCCCTCGATCAGCTTGAGCATGACCGGGTTGATCTCGCTCTCCAGCAGCACAAGGTCGCCCATGACCATGGCTCCCCCGTGCATCGGCTTGAAAGCAACCCAGCCGCCGAGCGCCAGCGCCGGCTTGATGGTAATGCCATCGAGGATGACGTTGAGATCGCTGCGAGGGAAACCATAGCGATGCACGTCGCCCGTCACCGCTGGCTTCCTTCCCAATGCATCATCGACCTTTTGCCAGTCGATTTCCTCTGCACGAGCGGAAGTGACGGTACTCGGTGTGGCCGCACCGAAGATAACGAAGATGGCGAAAAGCAACGATAAGAGCCAAGACACGATACGCATCTAGCTATCCTCCCTGTTTGGCCTGCCCCCGAGAAACGCGAAGTTAATAAGTGGAGAACTGGTGATGCCATCCATCGCACTCAATGCGAGAACGAATCCGTTACGGACTTGCTGCGCATCACCGTAAAGGCCTGCGAGCTTTCCGAAGGCGACCCACCGGACAGCGGTTGGGACCTGCCTGCCGCCCGGTTGTTTCCGGAATACGGACGCAGCTCGAACGTCGATCTCCAGGTCGGACTGTTCCGGGCTGCTTTGGTGTGATGAAGTCTGTCGTCCTTCGTCCACGCGCAATCTCCTCGACAAATCGAGTGTTGCGCAGAGCTTGGACGTAACCGTCTGATGGGGAGTCTGCTTATCCCCGTGACAGGTTTTAACCCCGAACCGGCTCGCCGCGATTTCACGAAGCCGTGCGTGTCACCGCATTTCCGCGCAGTTCCTTGCCCCCGACATCCAAGCAAAAACCCCGGAGCTCAGTCCCGGGGTTTTTGATCCGGCGTCTGAAAACAGCGCTCAGTACTTGGCAACAACCGGCGAATTGAAGTGGTAGTTGATGCCGGTGCGGAAGATGTGCTCCGTCACCGAACGCGTCGACATCGCCGGGGTCGCGCCGATGATGAAGTTGTCGGAGGTCGAACCGAGGTCGACGTAGAGGTACTCGGTTTTGGTCGTCCAGTTCGGGCCCAACAAGCCCAGCAGCGTAAACGGGGTCTCGATGCCCGCACCCGCGGTCCAACCGGCCTTGGTATGCTCAAACGATTGCGTCACCGGACCGACAAATGAGGCCGTATTGATCTTGGTCTTGACGCTGCCGTAAGCCAGACCGCCGGTTGCATAGAACAGGGTCGATCCGATCGAATAGCCCAGCCGGCCGCGCAGCGTGCCGAACCACGGCAGCGTGGCGTCATAGGCCACCGTGAGCCCGGGCGTGCAGGCGAGAATGCAGGTCTTGTTGTCCTGCTGGGTGCTGCCCTGAATGTCGGCCTCCAGACCGAACACCCAGTTGGCCGCCTGCCAGTTGTAGCCGGCCTGGACACCGCCATTGATGCCATCGGGCGCGAGGTTGAAGGTCTGAGCGATCGGCACCGCAGGGAGGCTCAACGTGCTGCGATCTCGCCCGGTGCCGGAGCCGAAATTGCCACCAAGATAGAAGCCGGCCCAGTTGGCGGCCGCCACCGGCGCGTAAGGCCTGCCCCCGATCCGGTAGTTCAGACCGACGCGGAAGATGTTCTCGCGAAGTTCGGTCTGGATCGGCGTGGTGGCGCCAAGTGTGGCAAGGTCGCTTCTGTTGCCGAGATTGAGGTAGAGATACTCGATCTTTCCGGTCCAGTTGCCGCCCAGTGCCGCCTCGACGCCGCTGCCGACCACCCAGCCGCCGGCGGTGCGCTCGTTCGAGAACGTGTTGGTGATGGCGCCGAATGAGGCGCTGGCGTTGGTCTTGACGTTGCCGTACGCGAAGCCGGCCGTGACATAGCTCAGCACCGGACCATTGGCGATGCCGATGCGTCCGCGCGCCGTCCCAAACCAATCCAGCTTCTGGCTGTAGTTCCTTAAGACGCCGATTTCGTTGAATGTGGTGCGATCATCGCTGAGGCCTGCGCCCTGAATATCCGCCTCGACGCCGAAAACGATCGGCCCGAGCATCGAACCGGTCTGCCAATTGTAGCCGACCTGGCCGCCGCCAAAGCCGCCTTGCGGCGAGACGTAGAAGGAATTCACCGATCCATTGCCAAGCCAGTCGTGCTGGAAACGATCGCGGCCGATGCCGACGCCGGCGTTGACGCCGATGTAGAAGCCGGTCCAGTCGTAGACCGCGGCCAGTGCAGGAGCTTTGGTGTAAGGACGGGCAGCGAGGTCTGCGGCGAGTGTCGGGGCTGATCCCAGGGCAACGAGCGCGGTGGCCAGCAAGTACTTCTTCATTGTCATTAACGGTATTCCCAGCCCGGCATTCCCAGTACTTTCCCGACGCAGGGCGCTGCCGGTACTGGCAACGCTTCTACTGGATTCGCATCTCAATGCTGTAGCCCGTCAGCCACAGCTTCACGCGGATTCGCGCATCTCCGCGAGCGTGGCAAAATACAGCGAAAATAATGGCGGCCGGTCTTCAGGGCTTCTGCGGGCAACGACGAACAACGTCGCCGCCATCTTGTCGTCGAATTCCCCTGACTTGCCGCATTCCATCGACAGCGGGGCTTGCTCGTCCATCGCGCTCTCCGAAAGCGCCGGACGGTTACTTCTCGGCCAAGCCCAGCATCAGCCGCATGTTCTGCACGGCGGCGCCGGAGGCACCCTTGCCGAGATTGTCGAGCCGCGCAACCAGCACCGCCTGACGATGCTTGTCGCTGCTGAAGACATAGAGCTCGAGCTTGTTGGTCTCGTTGAGCGCCTCGGGCTCGAGCCGTCCGCCCTTGGTCGCTGCGTTCTCGGGCGGCATGACCGAGACGTAGGTGCTGCCGGCGTAACGCTTGACCAGCGCGGCGTGCAGGTCGGCCCCGCTTGGCTCGCCCGGCAGCGTGTCGAGATGCAGCGGCACCGAGACCAGCATGCCCTGCCGGTAATTGCCGACCGACGGCACGAAGATCGGCCGCCGCGTCAGCTTTGAGTAAAGCTGCGTCTCAGGCAGATGCTTGTGCTCGAAACCAAGGCCATACAATTCGAAGGAAGGCGCGCTGCCGTCCTCGAAACTCGCGATCATCGACTTGCCGCCGCCCGAATAGCCGCTGACCGCGTTGATGGTGACGGGATAGTCCGAAGGCAACAGGCCGGCATCGACCAGCGGCCGCAGCAGCGCAATGCCGCCGGTCGGATAGCAACCCGGATTAGAGACCTTCCGGGCGGCCCGGATCTTGTCAGCCTGGTCAGGCGCGAGCTCCGGAAAGCCGTACGTCCAGTCGCTTGCGACCCGGAACGCCGTCGATGCGTCGAGCACCTTGGGCGCGGAAGCGCCCATGCTGTCGATCAGCGCAACGGTTTCCTTTGCGGCATCGTCGGGCAGGCAGAGGATGACGAGGTCCACCTCCTCCATCAGTGCCCGCTTGGCGCCCGCATCCTTGCGCTTGTCCTCGGCGATGCTTTTCACGACGACGTCGTTCTGCAGCCGAAGGCGCTCCTGAATGCCAAGGCCCGTCGTTCCGGATGCGCCGTCCACGAATACGGCGGGCTTGGTCGCGGCGCCGGCGGTCTTGCCGGTGATCTTGGGCTGCTGGCTGTCGGTGAGGGTCATGGCACGCTCCTTTCGAGCTGGTTCGTTGCATTGGCAAAGGCCTCTCCGTTTGCAAAGGCGTTGGGCCGTGCCTGTTTCATCAAATGCGCGATCTGCTGCGCGCCGGCGTCGGTTTGCGCGGCCAGCGACCCCGCAACCGCGGCATAGTCAGCCTCCGACTTGTGCTGGTTCAGCTTGAAGCTGCCTTCAACCTCTTCAGCCGTCATCTCAAGGCCCACGATCGCTTTCTTCATCGCCTCCAGCCGCCCGGCCGTCATCTTCGATGATAGCCAAGGCTTTTTCGGCAACAGCCGCGCTTCGAACTTGGCGCTCAGCGCCTCGATCTGCGCAGCGAGTTCGTCATCGGACATCATCCGCACCGGCCCGGTCAGGTGCACCGCCTGATAGAGCCAGGTTGGGACCTGGTCCGGCGAGACGTACCAGTCAGGCGACACATAGGCATCCGCGCCGGTAACGGCCAGCAGCCACGACGTCGTTCCGTCCGCCAGCTTTACCAGCGGATTGTGACGCGCGACGTGAAACGCCACGCGCGGCGTGCCGTCATTGGCCGAGGTCACATAGAACGGCAGCGGCGAGGCAATCGGCTTTGCGCCATCCCACGCGCAGGCCAGGCCGAAGCCGCGCGCTTCCGCGAACGCGAGGCTCGCGGCGCGGTCGGACTTGAACGGTGGTGGCGTATACATCTCAAACTCCTGCTTGACGTAGGAGCCGCCAGTTCAGACCGCGTTTTCTGGGAAAGGAAGAAGCCGCGGGACCCGATCCGGCGGCAGAGGCGACAATCTCAAACGCAGACGTCCGCCCATACCGCGACGATAGCGCGGCGGCGGCGAGCGATGATGATGGTCGAAGCGAAAGTCATGGGCGCGGCTATAAGGCCACGCCCGGCTGGCGTCAAGGCATACCAGTCATTCCGGGGCGATGCGCAGCATCGAACCGGAATCTCGCGTCATGTGGTGACCATCGTCATTCCGGGATGGTGCGCCAGCACCAGACCCGGAATCTCGAGCTTCCGGGTCTGGTCCTTCGGACCATCCCGGAATGACATTTCGTGTCAAATCACCGGATTCCACGGCGCCGGGATCAGCCGGTAGCCATTGCCGTCCTTCTCGACAAAACCGTTGGCCGGGAACGGATAGTGGAAGCCCTGCACGCGCATCTTGTCGGCGACCAGCATGTCATAGACCCGGCGGCGGGTCTTTTCCGCCAGCGCCGGATCCTGGTCGAACATCAGGTGCCAACCCGGATTGGTGACGAACAGCGCCGGCAGATTGGTGACGTCGGACTGGATGAACACCTTGTCTGAGCCTGACGCCAGAACATAGGAGGTGTGGCCCGGCGTGTGGCCGATGGTCTCCACCGCGGTCAATCCCGGCGCGACCTCCTTGCCCCACTCATAGGGCGTGACCTTCTTGTTCAGTCCGGCCTCGAACACGCGGCGGGCGTTCTTGAACACGGTCTGCATCCGTCCTTCGGGGGCCCGGCTCATTTCGCCGTCGTCCATGAAGTATTTCCATTCCGCCGCCGGCACGAGCACCTCGGCATTGGGGAAGGAAGGCGAGTTCTCGGCAGTCAACAGGCCGTTGATGTGATCGCCGTGGAAGTGCGAGATCACGACGATGTCGACCGCCTTGGGATCGAAGCCCGCGGCAACCATGTTGGCGCCGAACTGGCCGACATTGCCCTTGCTCGATGCGAAGGCCGCGGCGCCGTTACCGGTATCGACCACCACGAGCTTGCCACCCGTATTGATGACCAGCGGCGCGAACTGGATCGACATCTTGTCTTTCGGCATGAAGGCCTTTTCGAGCGCCGCGTTGACTTCGTCCTTCTTGGCGTTGAGCACGAAGGTGTCAGGCAGCGCGAAATTGTTGACGCCGTCGGAAATCGCCGTCACCTGGGCATCGCCCACCTTGTAGCGATAGAAGCTCGGCGCCTGCTTGTCCGCGACCGGCGCGGCGGCCTTGGCGGGCGCGTGCGTCAACAGCGGCGCGGCGGCGAATGCCGCGGCCCCCGCGAGTGCGTGACGACGTGTCAGTTGCATGGTGATGTCCTCCCAGTTGAGACGTGAATGCGATGGCGGGAATTGAATGCGATGGAGGGAATTCTTACGCTTGGCGTGCCCTTGGCTTTGGCTGCCGTGGTTCTACTAACGTCGTTACGTTAACGGGACGACACTAAAACGACGGCAACGCGAAGATGGCTCCGGTAGGCTGAACCGATCTTCCGTGGCTAACACCTGCGCCATCCGCTTATTCCAGGCTGCCCTACACCACCCGCCACAGCCATTCGGCGAGTTTGCCCATGACGTCGCCGACCAAGAGCAGGACGGCCGACCAGATCAGCGCGGAGACGAAATTGGCGATCTGGAAGGGCCAGTAAGACATCTCGAAAATGCCGGCGGCGAGCGGCACCGAGGCGCGCAGCGGGCCGAAGAAGCGGCCGATGAAGATCGAGGGTACGCCCCATTTTTTCACGAATTCCTCGCCGCGCGGCAGGATCTCGGGATAGCGCGACAGCGGCCACATCTCGGCGACGTGCTCCTTGTAGCGGTAGCCGAACCAGTAGGAGACCCAGTCGCCGAGCGCCGCGCCAAGCCCGCCGGCGAGCCAGACCGGCCAGAAGCTGATGCCGCTGACGCCGATCAGCGCGCCGATCGCGACCAGCGCCCCCCACGCCGGCACCAGCAGCGAGACGAAAGCCAGCGACTCGCCGAATGCCAGTACGAGCACGATCGGGGCGGCCCAGGCCTGATTGTCGCGCACGAAATCAGCCAGAGCGCGCGCAAAGTCTTGCATAACCTGAGTGCCTTCCCGCCCCGTTTGCACCGCTGAATATTTATCTGATTCAAGGCTTGTCACAGCTAAGCCAGCCGCTTGCGTGACTTCAAGTCACAAGGACTGGCATGGCTTGTGATTGGCCCGCAATTCCGGCAACAGTCTTCGACGCCGACCAAAAATCGTGTTTTCTCAAGGCCATAGAAAACGGCGTTGCGACCGTCTGTTCAGCGCCGCACCGGCCTGATAGAGGGCTCGCCCAATCCGGCGTAACGGCCGAGGCAGGCGCATCGCGCCTTGCCCAGCGTCACCTTTTCAGCCCATCCGTGGCATAGTCACAGCGACCGATTCGCTGGCGCGAGACGGCGCGCAACACCTAAAGAGCCATGTCCAAGTCATTGAAATCAGCTACAAAACCCAAGCCCAATGATCTTTTTGGGGCGGATTCGAAGGGCCGGGCTGCGGCCAAGGCTGCCTCGCGCGGAAGCAGCGCCGAGGCTGGATACACCGCGGCCGACATTGAGGTGCTGGAAGGACTGGAACCGGTACGCCGCCGCCCCGGTATGTATATCGGCGGCACGGATGAGAAGGCGCTGCACCACCTGTTCGCGGAAGTCATCGACAACGCGATGGACGAGGCGCTGGCAGGGCATGCCTCGTTCATCGAAGTGGAACTGAGCGCCGACGGCTTTCTCACCGTGACCGACAATGGCCGCGGCATTCCCGTCGATCCGCATCCGAAATTCCCAAAGAAGTCGGCACTCGAAGTCATCATGTGCACGCTGCATTCCGGTGGCAAGTTCGATTCCAAGGTTTACGAGACGTCGGGCGGCCTGCACGGCGTCGGCGTTTCCGTCGTCAACGCCCTCTCCTCACGGCTCGAGGTGGAAGTCGCGCGCAGCCAGAAACTCTACCGGATGAGCTTCGAGCGCGGCCACCCGAAGGGTAAGCTCGAGGACCTTGGCAAGATCAACAACCGCCGCGGCACTCGCATCCGCTTCAAGCCGGACACCGACATCTTCGGCGCCAAGGCCGCTTTCAAGCCGCAGCGCCTGTTCAAGATGACGCGCTCCAAGGCCTACCTGTTCGGCGGCGTCGAGATCCGCTGGCGCTGCGATCCCGCGCTGTTGAAGGGCATCGAGGACGTGCCGCCCGAGGCCAGCTTCCACTTCCCAGGCGGCCTGAAGGACTATCTCGCGGCCGCCATTCACGCCGACACGCTGGTGCATCCGGATATTTTTTCCGGCAAGTCGGGCCGCAACGGCGCCCATGGCGCCTGCGAATGGGCGGTCGCCTGGACCGCGGATGCCGACGGCTTCCTCTCTTCCTACTGCAATACCGTGCCGACGCCTGACGGCGGCACCCATGAATCCGGCATGCGCAGCGCGATGCTGCGGGGCCTGAAAGACCATGCCGAACGTATCGGCCAGGGCAAGCGTGCCGCACCCGTCACGTCGGAAGACGTCATGGTGGGAGCAGCCGTCATGCTCTCGGTATTCGTGCGCGAACCCGAATTCCAGGGCCAGACCAAGGACCGCCTTGCTACCGCCGAAGCGCAGAAGATCGTCGAACAGGCGATCAAGGATCCGTTCGATCACTGGTTGTCAGCCAATCCGCTCCAGGCCAACAAGCTGCTCGACTTCGTCATCGAGCGCGCCGACGAGCGGCTGCGCCGCCGCGCCGAGAAGGAAATCTCGCGCAAGACCGCAGTGAAGAAGCTGCGGCTGCCCGGCAAGCTTTCCGACTGCACCAATAGCGCTCAGGAGGGCTCGGAACTCTTCATCGTCGAAGGCGACTCGGCCGGCGGCAGCGCGAAGCAGGCGCGCGACCGCAAGACCCAGGCTGTGCTGCCCCTGCGCGGAAAAATCCTCAACGTCGCTTCTGCCGGCAAGGACAAGCTGACGCAGAACGCACAGCTCGCCGACCTCATGCTGGCGATCGGTTGCGGCACCGGCGCGCATTATCGCGAAGAGGATCTGCGCTATTCGCGCATCATCATCATGACGGACGCCGACGTTGACGGCGCACACATCGCATCATTGCTGATCACGTTCTTCTACCGCCAGACGCCGCGGCTGATCGACGAAGGCCATCTTTATCTGGCGGTACCGCCGCTCTACAAGCTGACCCACGGCAGCAAGTCGGTCTACGCCCGCAACGATGCACATAAGGACGCACTCTTGAAGAGCGAGTTCAACGCCAACGCCAAGGTCGAGGTGAACCGTTTCAAGGGCCTCGGCGAGATGATGCCGGCGCAGCTCAAGGAAACCACCATGGATCCGGCCAAGCGCACGCTGCTCCGCGTGGTGCTTCTGGCCGATGATCGCGACGGGACAGCCGATTCGGTCGAACGGCTGATGGGAACCAAGGCCGAGGCCAGATTCGCCTTCATCTCCGACAAGGCGGAATTCGCCAGCGACGAGCTGCTGGACGTCTGATTTCATCGGAACAGGCGATTTTCGGGCGATTTTGGCCTTCTTGGCCGGAATCTGCCGGTTTTGGGGTTTTTGCCGGTCTTTCCTTTTCGACCCAGTGTGCTCCCCCCGCAACAGCATTTTGGCCGGAACTGCGTATAGTCACGGTACTGGATTTTGGGAATCGGCGCTCGCGCACCCATTAGAGCGGTCTAATTGGGCGCACCTAGGGTAAGGGATTTGAACATGAAGAAGTTGGTGATCGCTCTGACCGCGCTGGCGGCATTCACTGGATCGGCCTCGGCGGCTGACCTGGCAGCCCGCCCTTATACCAAGGCTCCGGTCGCGCCCGCGGCCGTATATAACTGGACCGGCTTCTATATTTTCGGCGGCGGCGGCGGCGGCCTGTGGAATGCCGACAGCAACGTGCAGACCTTCCCCGGAGCCGTTGCGATTACCCGGGATCAACGTCTGGGTGGCAGCGGCTGGTTCGGTACCGTCGGTATCGGCTACGACTGGCAGTTCGGCGGCCGCTGGGTGGCCGGTATCTTCGGTGACGGACAGTTCGGAGATATCCGCGGTTCCCTGAGCGATCCTTTTACCTTCATCGGCGGCATCGAAGGCCGCGAGAAGCTCAAGACCAGCTACGCTGCTGGCGTGAGAGTCGGTTACCTGGTTGCGCCGAACGTGTTGTCCTACGTGAACGGCGGTTATTCGGGCTCGGAGTGGTCGGGCACCAGCCTGTCGACGCTGGCTGCAGGCGGCGGCCCGACCCTTGCCACCACCGGTTCCTTCCAGCGTAATGGCTGGTTCATTGGCGGCGGCGTCGAGAACAATCTCGACATTTTCGGCATCAGCGCACCCGGCTGGTTCATGAAGACCGAATACCGGTCGGCGTTCTATGACCGGGTCACCTTGCCGGAGACCTGTACAGTTGCAGGTTGCGGTGCTGTTGTGCCGACGGGCACCGCCGTTACCTTCAAGCCCTGGGTGCAGACCATCAGCACCTCGCTGGTCTATCGCTTCAACTGGGGCGGTGCTCCGATCCAGGCCAAGTACTGATCTCTGTCTGAGCTAATCAGCAGCTTAAAAGCCCCGGCATCGTCCGGGGCTTTTTGTTGCCTAAGCCCTGCAGCAACGAAGCCCCAGCTCTCATCGCTAACGCGCCGCGCTCGTCCGGAGCCCGAAGTCAGCTCGTCGTGGCGATGATCATTTCCTGGCCTGCTCCAACCGCCGACGAACCGTTCGGCGATTCATGTTGGCCTCGTAGCGCTGCCGCGACTTCAGGACTTGCGAAGCCGGCCGGCTTTCTATTCGATCGGAAGCTACCGCCGCCGCCGGCAATGGCTTCCTGCGGCGGCCGACGATAAGTCCGCGCGGCACCCGGCGATCTCGGAACGGCAGCAGGAGAAAACCCTAGATTCGTAGGAGCCGCAGCAATACCCATCGACTTCATGCGCTGTGATTTGATGGTGGGTTTCGCTTTCCGCTCCACTCATCCTGCAGAAATTGGACACCAACAATGGCAACAACACTCTTCAATCTAACGGGCAAGGTAGTCATCGTCACCGGCGGCAATGGCGGCATCGGGCTCGGCATGGCCCGCGGCCTCGCGCAAGCCGGCGCTACGGTTGCAATCGTCGGCCGCAACGAAGCCAAGTCGGCCGACGCGGTCGCCGAGCTTCAGCAAGCCGGCGCCAAGGCGATTGCGGTTACTGCCGACGTCACAGACAAGGCCGCGGTCGCAGCCATGGCCGAGCGCGTGCTGCGCGATCTCGGCCGGATCGACATCCTCGTCAACAATGCCGGCATCAACATCCGCAAACCGCCGCAGGCGCTTGACATCGCCGAATGGGACAGCGTGCTCCAGACCAACCTCACCAGCGCCTTCCTGTGCTCGCAGGCAGTCTATCCCGCCATGAAGGCGGCAGGCGGCGGCAAGATCATCAATATCGGCTCGATGATGTCGATCTTCGGCGCCAGCTTCACGCCGGCCTATGCCGCGAGCAAGGGCGGCATCGTGCAGTTCACCCGTTCCTGCGCCTGCGCCTGGGCGGCGGATAACATCCAGGCCAACGCCGTGCTGCCCGGCTGGATCGACACCGATCTCACCAAGCGCGCCCGCCAGGAGATCGGCGGCCTGCACGAGCGGGTGCTGGCGCGCACGCCGGCGGCGCGCTGGGGCGCCATAGACGACTTTGCGGGCATCGCGGTGTTTCTATCCTCGGCAGCGTCGGATTTCGTCACGGGCACGGCGATTCCTGTCGATGGCGGGTATTCAATCATGGGGTAGCCAAAGACGGCTTGCCGGATCCTCCGCCTCCACGAAAAAAGCCCCGGCCAAGGCCGGGGCTTTTCCATCGTCTCTGGATTTCAGTACCTGGATCAGTACCGCGCGACGACCGGCCCGGTCGGCCACGGATTGAACTTGTAGCTCAGCCGAGCCATCACAGCGTCGACATCCGCATCGACGTTGCGGAAGGTGACCCCGCCAGGAGTGCAGGTGACCAATGCCAGATTACAATTGTGCTGCTTGGAGTCGAATTCGTAGTGCTTGTAGTC
Source organism: Bradyrhizobium archetypum (assembly GCF_013114835.1). GTDB lineage: Bacteria > Pseudomonadota > Alphaproteobacteria > Rhizobiales > Xanthobacteraceae > Bradyrhizobium > Bradyrhizobium archetypum. The sequence continues at coordinate 238,507 of NZ_JAAVLW010000005.1, forward strand.
GATGCCGAGGATCAGGTTGTCGAGAACTGCGTATTCAGCACCAACGCCGGCATACCAGCCGCCATGCGTGGCGCCGGCAAAATCCGACGCAAGGCCGGTTGCGTTGTTGAGGATCCGGGTGTCGATGTCAGCCTGCGCGTAGCCGCCCTGGCCATACACCATGAACCGGTTCCAAGCATAACCGACCCGTCCACCGATGTACCAGATGTTATTGACGCGGCTTTGGCAGGAAAAGCCAACGACCAGATTGCAGGCGCCGAGGGCGCCGGTACCGGCGGTGGTGTTGAAGCCGTTGTCGAGGGCGTTGTAGCCGCCTTCGATACCGAGGACGAAATTGCCCCACTGCTTCTGGATTCCGGCAAAGCCGCCGTAAATCAAAGCGGTGTCGCTGTTACCGGTGCTCCAGAGGAAGGGCGGAGCATTGAAGAAGTTTCCGGCGGTATCGTGCCAGGCGCCGCCAACCGCGCCGCCGACATAGATGCCGGACCAATCATAGGTGACCACCGGCGGCACCACCGGCGCCTTCGCGATGCGGGCCGGCATGTCTGCGGCGAACGCGCTCACCGCGCTGGCTGCAAGAATTGAAGCAGCGAGTACCAGTTTCTTCATTGCATTCCCCTCCAGGTTGCGCGGATGACGCGCGGATGAGCGTCGACGACCTGGTTGAAATTTAGCCGGATTCTCGGCTCGCGGCTGTCACCCGGTTGCTACACTCGCGAGCAATATTATGGCCCGTGTGGCGCACCTAAATACCTGAGATCGTAGGATTTCCTGCCTCGGAAATCATCTCGACGTCAGGGAACCCTTTCAGATTGCACATGTTCTGGGCGCACGCCGAGGCCGATAAATCGCGCCGTGATGCCCTGCAGCCAAGGCATCGCCGTAATTACGCGCATGACGAGTGGGATCCTCAGCGGCTGATTGCCCGGTTTCAGCGCGGCGCTGACGATGTTGTTTTGCGCGATCACCTGCATCCGCTGCGTCATCCGCACAGGGAACTCCCGGCGCCGGCGCACGGCATCGAGTTCCGCCTCCGATGGGCATCCTTGCGCCAGCCGGGCGGCCAGCAGGTTCGCGGTCGCTACCGCGTCCTGCACGGCGAGGTTGACGCCGACGCCGCCGATCGGCGACATCGCGTGCGCGGCATCGCCGATGCACAACAGCCCTGGCCGCGTCCAGCGCTTCAGCCGGTTGATCGCAACCGTCAACAGCTTCACATCGTCCCAGCTTTTCACGTCGCCGAGGCCCTCCTTGAGGATCGGCGCCATCCGCGCGACATCATCAAGTAGCGCTGGCAATCCCCTCGCCTTTACCGCGTCGTACTGTCCCTTCGGAATGACGAACGCGCATTGCCAGTAGTCGCCGCGGTCGAAGGTCACCATCATCCTGCCGGGATCGACCCGCGCAAACAGGCTCTCGGTTTCGCCCTGGCGCTTGCCGGCGCGAAACCACAACACATCCATCGGCGCGCCGATTTCCTCGACCTCGAGGCCGGCGCGTGCGCGTACCAGCGAATGGCGGCCGTCACAGGCAACGGTCAAATCCGCCTCGATTTCGATCACGCCATCCGGCGTCCTGGCGTTGACGCCGGTGATGCGATCGCCATCGCGAAGCAGATCGACCGCCTCCGTCGACATCATCACCTTGAGCGAGCCGAAGCGCTTGCCACTCTCGCGCAGGAAGTTGAGAAAATCCCACTGCGGCATGAAGGCGATGAAGGGATATTTGACGTGGAGCCGGCTCAGATCGGCAATCCGCACCTTTTCCCCGCCGAACATCCCTTCCATCTTCTGCAGGCGCTGGTGCGGCAATTTCAGGAATCCGTCGATCAGGCCGAGCTCGTCCATCACCTCAAGCGTGGAGGGATGCACGGTGTCGCCGCGAAAATCGCGGAAGAAGTCGGCATGCTTCTCCAGCACGACGACGTCGATGCCGGCGCGTCCGAGCAGGTATCCGAGCATCATGCCGGCCGGCCCGCCGCCGACGATGCAACAGCGCACGCTCATCGCTCGCTCCTATGGCTGGTTTTGCCACCTGGGGCAGCATCGATCATCTACTGGTCATCGGCAATACACTGTGCGGCCGGAAAAAGCGCGGCGCCTCGGGCGCAATGTGGTTGCGAGCGGGCAGCCACACATTCAGTTGTCGTCACCCGTGAAGGCGAAGGCGGATGACTCCAGTATTCCAGAAACGTCAATGATAGAACGGAGTAGCCGCGACGTACTGGATGCCCCGCGTTCGCGGGGCATGACAGCCGTGATGACGCTATCGCCTAAAACTCTTGATCTCCGACACGCTGCCGTCGCGATAGGTCAATTCCACTGAAACAGATTTGGTCGCCGGCGCGAGCTTCAGATAGGGCTGCGCGTCGTGCGGAATGACACTGGGATCGCGAGGATCGCAGGGCGGCATCTTCAGCACCTTGTCGGGCACCACACTGTCGATGCCGACGCGCACTTCGCGGATCGCGCAGCGATACGACATCAGATGGGTGTAGTAGACTAGGAGCCCGTTGTATTCGCGGAACGACAGCCAGCTCGTCGCGGTCATGTCGAGGATCTTGCGCTGGTCGCGGATCAGCGCCGCCTCGGGATCGAATCGGATCGGGAACGGCCCCTGCAACTCGCCATTGGTGTCGACATAGCGCACCTGGATATTGGCAGCCGGCGCATCGGCGGGAAGCTCGATCGAGGGGTTGGGCATTCGCTTGCGGGTGCGCGGGTCGAGCGTGTCGATGAAACCGGTCTCGCGGAAGTCGCCGGTCTCCCCAAGGCGCCAGGAAATGCCGAGCGTCGGATCGGCAAACGAGAACACGACCGTCCAGCCGCCATTGTGACGCGAGAACGACGCGATCGGCGCATTCAGGGATTCCTTCTGCGGCTGCAGGCGCTGCACCGGCGACAACGCTGCAAGCTGCTGCGCCGGTTCGGCCGGCCTCGTCGCCGCCTCCGGCTGGCTCTTGATCATGCCGTTGAGGAACACATCGTCGACCATCTGGTCGAAATAGACCGGGATTTGCTTGTGGCGGACGGTCTCCGCCAATTCGCTGACCGACCGCCGCGTGCGCTGCGCGACCTGGACTAGATTCGCACCGGGCTGCGTCAACTCCTTGGCGAAGGTTCGCGTGAATACCGAATTGGGATTTGTGTCGTCATTGGAGAGCCGGTCGAGCGCGGTCTGCCGCGGCCCCGCCGAGAAGATCGAGAACACGCCTTCCGGCAATTGCGTCATCGGCGCAAGACCGCCGCCGCCCGCGACCGCACGCGTGCCGGGGCGCTCGAACGGATTATTGCGGCAGGCATCGAACACCAGAATGGCGGTGCGCACTTTGCGGTTTTGCAGCCGCTCGATGATGCGGTCGGCGAGAACCGAGGCATCGCGCACCAGCTCTTCCTGCCCTTCAGTCGCCGCCGGCACGTCGGTCGGCAGCAGGAAATTCTGGCCGGCGATTTCGAAGCCGTGGCCGGCATAGAAGAAGAAAGCGGTGTCGCCTGCGTCGACCGCCTTGTCGAACGCCAGCAGGGTCTGGCTGAAGGCCTGGCGATTCTGGTTTTCCGCCACCATCACGGTGAAGCCGAGCTGCTTGAGCGTGTCGCCCATCGTGCGCGCGTCGTTGACCGCCTTCTGCAGCTTCGGCACGTTCCTGTAGTCGTTATTGCCGACGACGAGCGCAACGCGCTTTTCCGCCTGCGCGGGTCCGGCAAACGTCGCAATGCACGTTGCGAGGCTCGTCACCGCGAGCAACCTGGAAAGCCAACCCTTCATCGAATTCCCCAAGTGCACGAATGGTCCTGGTCCGGGCCGTGCATAGCCGCTTCATGCCATAGTCGGCATCCCGATGCCTACGGTTCAACGGCACCGCTTGATGATAAAGCTGCAGTCCGATTTGACGGCCAAATGACGGTTTTTGCCCTTATTTGTGCGAAAACATTAAGCTTTTTGGGCTCCAATGCAGTTCCAAGATTGACTTTGGCGATTTCGACCCTATGTTCGCGCTCAACGCGGCCTTGGATCGAAACGCGATTCCCTAGGTTTGCCGCTCGTCTGCGTAAGTCAGAGCCCCCAGCTTTTCAGAAGCACGCCGTTTCGGGGCAAAACGCGACAGCCTTTTTACCCTCGATTCCGAACGGCGGTGTCGACTAGAGGCTCAATGTCTTTTTCCCATCTCGGCCTATCCGATAAGGTCCTCGCCGCAGTTGCGGCCACCGGTTACACCACCCCCACTCCCATCCAGGAACAGGCCATTCCGCACGTTCTGGCCCGCCGCGACGTCCTCGGCATCGCCCAGACCGGCACCGGCAAGACCGCCGCCTTCGTCCTGCCCATGCTCACGCTTCTGGAAAAGGGCCGCGCCCGGGCACGAATGCCCCGCACCCTGATCCTCGAACCGACTCGCGAACTCGCCGCCCAGGTCAAAGAGAATTTCGACAAATACGGCGCCGGCCAGAAACTCAACGTCGCGCTCCTGATCGGCGGCGTCTCGTTCGGCGACCAGGACAGCAAGCTGACCCGCGGCGTTGACGTCCTGATTGCAACCCCGGGCCGCCTGCTCGACCACACCGAGCGCGGCGGTCTCCTGCTCACAGGCGTCGAGCTCTTGGTCATCGACGAAGCCGACCGCATGCTGGACATGGGCTTCATCCCGGACATCGAACGCATCTGCAAGCTGGTGCCGTTCACGCGCCAAACCCTGTTCTTCACCGCGACGATGCCGCCGGAAATCAGCCGCATCAGCGAAACCTTCCTGCACAATCCGGAACGGATCGAGGTCTCGAAGCCGGCGACGACGGCGACCGGCGTATCGCAGTTCAAGGTCAGCGGCGGACGCGAGCCCCATGAGAAGCGCGAACTCCTGCGCCGCCTGCTGCGCGACGCCAAGGATCTCAACAACGCGATCATCTTCTGCAACCGCAAGCGCGAGGTCGCAATCGTTCACAAGTCGCTGCAGAAGCACGGCTTCAGCGTCGGCGCCCTGCACGGCGACATGGACCAGTCGGCGCGCACTGCGGCGCTCGATCAATTCCGCAGGGGCGAGATTCCGCTATTGGTGGCTTCCGACGTCGCCGCCCGCGGCCTCGATATTCCGGCCGTCAGCCACGTCTTCAATTTCGATGTACCGCATCACGCCGACGATTACGTGCATCGCATCGGCCGAACGGGGCGCGCCGGACGTAACGGCACCGCGATCTCGATCGTCACCCCGCTCGACAGCAAATCGATCGCCGCGATCGAACGGCTGATCGGAAAAACCATTCCCCCCGCCGAAGGCGATTACACCGTGCACTTGGAATCTTCGGAGGAGACCGAACGGCCACGCGAGCGCTCGCGTGACGGATCGCGCGGCGGCCGCAAGCCACGACGTGAACGCGAACCGCGCGGCGAGCGCGAGCCGCGACACGCCAGAGGCGGCGATGGCGAACCGCGTCGCGCCAAGAGCGCCGGCCGCAATGCCGGATCGCAGCCGCAATCACCGGCCGCCCCCTTCGCAGCGACCGCCCCTGCGCAGCCATCGCGCGTACCCTCGATCGGACGACCCGAACCGCGACGCACTCAGCGCGAACTTGAATCGGAGCCCGCCGATCACTCGCATCTGCCGGCATTCCTGTTGCGGCCCGTTCGCGCTCGCGTCTGAACCGGACCAGCCTGATCCGACGGCCGGAAGCATTTACCGGCCGTTCATCCTCCTCCGTTAATTTGGCGCTGATAATTTAGTCATTGCTGCAGGGCAACGGGCGGCGCTGCTCGGCTATTTGGGGACGGATCAGTGGTTAAGCTGCTGGACGAACACGAACGCACGATGGCGTTTGCCGAAGTAGCGTTGGGCCAGATCAAATCCCTCAGACAGACCGCCGTCCCGCGCAACTATGAAATCTGGTACGTGTACGCGACCGGATACAACGCTCCCCTCAACAAGATCATCAACGAGACGCTGGCGCGCAACGGCAAGCTCAGCGAGGCCGATCTCGAACAGATCTACGAAACCTACCTCTCGCACATCAAGGCTTCCGATCGGATCGACAAGGTCGGCGCGCGTGTGATCGGCGAGATCGACGACGTCATGGCGCTCATCACCGAGGCGCTCGGCATGTCGGAGAGCTATGACGCCAAGCTGGCCGGCGCAACCGAGAAACTCAGGAATGCAAAGAGCCGCGACCAGCTCAAGGCGATCATCGACGGCCTGGTGAAGTCCACGCGCGAGATGCGCGACACCAACAAGGCGCTGGAAAGCCGGCTGTCGCTGTCGAAGGTCGAGATCAGCAATCTTCAGCACAGCCTCGAAGCGATCCGTGCCGAGAGCCTGACCGATCCGTTGACCGGATTGGGCAATCGCAAATATTTCGATCGCTCGATCCAGATGGCGGTACGGACCGCGCTGGCGAATGGCGAACCGCTGTCGCTGCTGATGTTCGACATCGACCATTTCAAATCGTTCAACGATTCCTATGGCCACCTGACCGGCGATCAGGTGCTACGGCTGGTCGCGATGTCGCTGAAGCAGACCATCAAGGGCCAGGACATCACGGCCCGCTATGGCGGCGAGGAGTTCGCGGTCGTGCTGCCGAATACCGGCTTGCGCCAGGCGCTGACCGTCGCCGATCACATCCGCCGCGCGGTGATGGCCAAGGAGCTGAAGAAGAAATCCACCGGCGAAATTCTCGGCCGCGTCACCATTTCGGTTGGTGTTGCCATGCTCAAGCCGGATGACGACACGGATTCACTGATCGAACGCGCCGACGGCTGTCTCTACGTCGCCAAGCGCAATGGCCGCAACCGCGTGGTCTGCGAGGTCGATCCAGAATACGCCGACGCGACCCGCAACCAGGTCGCCTGACGCCACTTACCCGCGCGGCGCCTTGCGCGTTCGCGCGGCTTGCTTCTTGCCGGCCTTCCGCTTCGCAGCCGGCTTACCTGCAGCCTTTCGCGAGGCCTTCGGCTTCGCCGTTTTGCGCGCCTTCGACCGCTTACGCAGAGCTGCGCGCTGCGCCGCGGCTAATGCCGCCCTCGCCCAACTGGCCAGCTCCTCGGAATCATCGAACAGGCGCGCCGGCAACTGCCAGTACGAGTTCACCGTCACCGTCTTGGCGCGCGTCTGATACTGAAACGGCGTCGAGCCTTCTGCCTCGAATTGCGGGATGGTCTGTTCATCGGCACGGAAGTAGAGGCCGGCGCGCAGCGAGAGCGCAAAGTTGGTACCATCGGCGGAAATGCCGTAGCCGGAAAACATCCGCCGGATGGTGACGGGGCCGAAATCGGCGAACAGGTCTATAAGGAAATCGCGATCCATCACTGTGGCGCTCGCCCGAAGATCAGTTCCGTCAGTGATATCGCGGAAAGGATTGGAACGGAACATTCCGCAGCCAATTGATAAGCAATGAAATATTCGAAAGGCTGCGGAAAAATCCGGTCGTCCCCGCGAGACGTTCTGGCCCGAGCGATCAGGGAGCGCCACGCCATCCTGTTCGTCGGAGCCGGCGTTTCGATGTCCGTCGGACTGCCGTCCTGGCAGACGCTGATCGACCACCTGCTGGATGAGCTCGAACTCGATCGCAGCGTCATTGAGGAGACGCATGAGAGTTACCAGATGCTGGCGGAATACTACCGCCTGAAGCAGGGCAGCATCGGCCCGCTGCGCAGTTGGATGGATCGAAACTGGAAGGTCGCCTGTGACCGCGTGTCGGGCTCGGAAGTGCATCGGCTGATCGTTGAGCTCGACTTCCCGGCCATCTACACCACCAACTACGATCGCAATCTCGAAACCGCATTCGAAGTTCACGACAAGCCTTATGCCAAGATCACCAATGCCAAGGAGATCGCCGACGCCCCGGAGGGAGTCACCCAGATCATCAAGTTTCACGGCGACTTCGATGACGATACTTCGCTCGTCCTGACGGAGACCGACTTTTTCGACCGGCTATCGTTCGATTCGCCGCTCGACATCAAATTTCGCGCCGACGCGCTCGGGCGCACCATCTTGTTCATCGGTTACAGCATGTCGGATCCGAACATCCGCCTGTTGCTGCACCGAATCTGGGAAATCTGGGAGAAGTCAGGCCGCAAGGAGGACCGCCCGCGCTCGTTCGTGTTCATGCCCTCGCCGAACCCGGTGCAGGAAGCGCTGCTGGCGCGCTGGGGAATTACGCTGCTCACGCCGGAGGGAGATACATCTGTAGACGATGCGCTGGTGGCGCTGCTGCGCGACGTTCAGGCGAGAATTCGCACGCTGCCGGAAGCAGCTCCGGAGCCGGAAGGCCCGGAAATCAAACCTTCGCCGGCGTCAGTTGCACCGATTCGCCGCAGCCGCAGGCCGAGACCTGGTTCGGGTTGTTGAAGATGAACTGGGCCTGCAGCTTGTCGGCCTTGTAGTCCATCTCGGTGCCGAGCAGGAACAAAACCGCCTTAGGATCGACCAGGATCTTGACGCCCTTGTCCTCGACTACCTCATCGGTCGGCCGGATCTCGTGCGCATATTCCACCGTGTAGGATTGCCCGGCGCAGCCGCCGTTCTTGATGCCGACGCGCAAGCCGACGATCTCGGAATCGGCGCGCTTGGTCAGCTCGGTGATCCGCGCAGCCGCCGCCTCGGTCAGTTTCATGACCTGCGGCCGGGGCCTGGGCTTCGGCTTGGACTGTACGGTGGTATCCATTGCGCTCAATCTCCGGCTCGCCTCATAGCGACGAGCTATCATGGCATTAAAATAACAACGAAATTCCCACTGTGAAGGTCTCTCGTCCTAAACTCGATCAGAACCCGTCGAAACTCCGCACGGTTCCTAGTAGATCCGCCAGATCCCCGGCGTTGCCAGCTCCAGCAGATGGTTGTCCGGATCACGGAAATAAATGCTTTTCCCGCCGCGCGGCCAATCCGTCCTGCCTTCGATCGCCACATCGTGCGCGCCCAGCGACTTTTCCCAAGCCGGCAGTTCGGCTGCCGGAACGGCAAAGGCCATGTGGATGGGACCGCTGCCATCATGCGGCGGAATGGTGCCGCCAGGGAGATGGATCGTCTCCGGCGCCGAGCCGCGGCGAAACAGCAGCAGCACGCTCCGGCCGCCGACATCGAAAGCAACAAACCGCGAATCTGCTGTCAGTACTTCCAGCCCCAGCACCTTCTCGTAGAACGCGCGGGCACAGTCGAGGTCATCGACGTACAGTGCGGTCTCGATGACGCCGGATAGCTTCGGCAACGGATCCCTTCACCACATGTTGAGGACGAGGCGCGCCTCGTCGGACATCCGATCCGGCGTCCAGGCCGGATCCCACACCAGATTGACATTGACGACGCCGACACCGGGAACGCTCGCGATCGCGTTCTCCACCATGGTCGGCAGCTCGCCGGCCGCCGGACAGTTCGGCGTGGTCAGCGTCATCGTCACGTCGACGCTGCGGTCGTCCTTGAGGTCGACCTTGTAGATCAGGCCGAGTTCGTAGATGTCGGCCGGGATTTCCGGGTCGAATACGGTTTTCAACGCGGCGACGATTTCGGTGCCCAGCCGCTCGGTCTCCTCCGGCGGCAGCGCCGAGTTGGTTTCCATGTTGGCTGTTTTGATTTCGGCCGTATCACTCATGCGAACAAATCCCGCGCCTTGATCAGCGCCTGTGCCAGATGGTCGACTTCTTCCCGGGTATTATACATGCCGAACGAGGCGCGGCAGGTCGCTGTGACATTGAACCGCTCTAGAAGCGGCATCACACAGTGGGTGCCCGCGCGCACCGCGATGCCCTGCCGGTCGATCACGGTTGCGACGTCGTGGGCGTGCGCGCCCTTCATCTCGAAGGAAATCACCGGCCCCTTGCCACGCGCGGTGCCGATCAGACGCAGCGAATTGATTTCGCGCAGCCGCTCCTGGGCATAGGTCAGAAGATCATGCTCGTGGGCGGCAATGCGCTCCTTGCCGATCGAATTGACGTAGTCGATCGCAGCGCCCAGCCCGATCGCCTCGACGATCGGCGGCGTCCCGGCTTCGAATTTGTGCGGCGGGTCGCCATAGGTGACCCAGTCCTTTGCCACCTCGCGGATCATCTCGCCGCCGCCATTATAGGGGCGCATCGCGACCAGATGCTCATGCTTGGCGTAGAGCGCGCCAATCCCGGTCGGGCCATAGATCTTGTGGCCGGTGAAGGCATAGAAGTCGCAATCGAGGTCCTGCACGTCGATCGGCAAATGCACAGCGCCTTGCGCCCCGTCGACCAGCACCGGAATGCCGCGATCATGGGCGAGCATCACCACTTCCTTGACCGGGACAAAGGTGCCAAGCGCGTTCGACATCTGGGTGATGGCGACGAGCTTGGTGCGCGGTGTCAGCAGCTTCTCGAATTCCTCGATCAGGAAATTGCCATCGTCGTCGACCGGCGCCCATTTGATCACGGCGCCATGGCGCTCGCGCAAAAAGTGCCAGGGCACGATGTTGGAGTGGTGCTCCATGATCGAGAGCACGATCTCGTCGCCCCGCCTGATGTTGGGCTCGCCCCAGGACGACGCCACCAGGTTGATGGCCTCGGTGACATTGCGGGTGAAGATGATTTCGTCACTACGTCCTGCATTGATGAATTTCGCCACCTTGGCACGGGCGCCCTCGTAAGCCTCGGTGGCGGCATTGGCGAGGTAATGCAGGCCGCGATGCACGTTGGCGTATTCGCTTGTGTAAGCCTCGGTCATGCGGTCGAGCACGGCGGTCGGCTTCTGCGCGGAGGCGGCGTTGTCGAGATAGACCAGCGGCTTGCCATAGACCTTCATCGCCAGCGCGGGGAAATCCTCCCGCACGCGATGGACGTCATAGGCACCATTTTTGACCGCCGGGTGCTGACTCATGAACGTGCCTCCAGCCAGCGCCGCGTGGCTGCAATTGCGAGTTCTCGCAGATCGTCGTTGGCGATGGATTCAATCGCCTCGCCCACGAACGCCTGGATCAAGAGCGCCTGCGCCTCCTTCTCGGAGAGACCGCGGGCGCGCAGGTAGAACAAGAGGCTTTCGTCGAGCGCACCGGTGGTGGCGCCATGGCCGCAGGTGACGTCGTCGGCGAAGATTTCGAGCTCCGGCTTGTTGTCGGCCTCGGCGTCGTCGGAAAGCAGCAGCGCCCGTGTCATCATCTTGGCGTCGGTCTTCTGCGCATCCGGACGCACGATGATGCGGCCCTGGAACACCGAATGGGCGCGGTCATCGGCGACAGCGCGGAACACCTCACGGCTGGCGCAATGCGGCACCGCATGGTCCATGAACAGCGTGGTATCGGCGTGCTGGCGGCCGTTGAGCAGGTTGACACCGTTGGTCTCGACCCGGGAATGCTCGCCGGCGAACGCAATCGTCCCCTGATAGCGGCTGACAGCGGCGCCCGAGGTCATGCCGAATGTGTTGAAGTGCGCATGTGCGCCCAGCGTGACGACGGCGGAGGAGATGTTGAAGGCCTCACGGCCGTCCTCGACCAGGCGGACATGGTCAAGCCGCGAATTGTCGCCAATCGCGATGATCAGGAAATCATGGGCCTGATAGACCTTGGCGCCATCGGCCGCGATGTAACTTTCAACCAGCGTCACCCCGGCATCCCTGCCGAGCCGCAGCAGCGAACGGGTGAACATCGCCGCGGGCGCAGGCCCGCTGGCGACATGAATGATCTGGAGCGGCTGCTTCAGCACTAGGCCGTCGGCGATTTCGATCACGACACCGTCTGTCGTCATCGCGCTGTTGAGCGCCACCATCGGATTGGCGTTATCGGGCGTGAAGAGCTCGGCCTGCAACGCCGCGTCGCCGGTTTCCAGCACGTCCCGCAAGGTGCGGATGGTAAGGCCTTTCTCCAGGCCCCCAACATCGGAAAGCTTTGGCACGAAGACGCCATCGACCAGAACAAGCGGTCGCGCACCCCTGATCGCCTGCAGCTTCACGGCAGCCGCGGCTCGTTTCAGCGCAGCCGCATCCGGCGCAGGGGCCAGCGGCAGCACCTCGCGCATCAGCGCGCGCAGATCAGTGTACTTCCAGTCTTCGATCCGCCGATGCGGCAGGCCTGCGCGCTCATAGGCCTCGAAGGCGGCGCTTCTCGCTTCTGCCACCTTGCCGACGCCGGGCAGCCGGTCGCGCGCAATCGCAAAGCTGTCGCTCAGCGCGCGTCCGGTCTCGTTCTTTGCCAAAACTAAATTCATCACAAATCCGCTTTGCGTCAGGCCGCGTCTTCGAACTGTGCGTAGCCGGAAGCCTCGAGCTCCAGCGCCAGATCCTTGCCGCCGCTTTTCACCACGCGGCCCCTCGACATCACGTGCACGAAATCAGGTATGATGTAGTTGAGCAGCCGCTGGTAGTGTGTGATCACCACCATGGCGCGATCGGGCGAACGCAGCGCATTGACGCCGTCGGCCGCGATCCTGAGCGCGTCGATATCGAGGCCGGAATCCATTTCATCGAGGATGCAGACGGCCGGCTCGAACAGCGCCATCTGCAAGATCTCGTTGCGCTTCTTCTCGCCGCCGGAGAAGCCGACATTGACGCCGCGCTTGAGCATGTCCTGCGGAATATTCAGCGACTTGGCGACCTCGCGGACCTTCTTGAGAAACTCCGGAGACGACAACTGGCTCTGGCCGCGCGCCTTGCGCTGCGCGTTCAACGCCGTGTGCAGAAAATTCCAGGTGGTGACGCCGGGAATCTCGACCGGGTACTGGAACGCCAGGAACACGCCCTTGGCGGCACGCTCGTCCGGTTCCATCTCCAGGAGGTCCTCACCCCTGAACAGGATCTGGCCATCGGTGACTTCATAGCCCGGCTTGCCCGCGATAACGTGCGAAAGCGTCGACTTGCCGGAGCCGTTCGGCCCCATGATCGCGTGCACTTCGCCGGGGTTCACGGTCAGCGTCAGTCCATGCAGAATCTCGCGCTCCTCGACGCGGACCTTCAGATCTTTCACTTCAAGCAATGACATGTTGTTTTCCGTTTTAATCCCTCGTCCTGAGGAGCGCCGCCAGGCGCGTCTCGAAGGACGTGCCCATAATCTTTCCGCTCACCCTTCGAGACGGCCGCTTGCGGCGGCCTCCTCAGGATGAGATCGCTATCCAACCGATCCTTCGAGCGAGATCGAGATCAGCTTCTGCGCCTCAACTGCGAATTCCATCGGCAGTTGCTGCAGCACGTCCTTCACAAAGCCGTTGACCACGAGGCCAACCGCTTCTTCCTGCGAAAGCCCGCGCTGGGTGCAATAGAACAGCACGTCCTCCGAAATCTTTGAGGTGGTCGCCTCATGCTCGAAGGTCGCGGACGAATTCTTCGCTTCGACGTATGGAACGGTGTGCGCGCCGCATTTGTCGCCGATCAGAAGCGAGTCGCAGGCCGTATAGTTGCGCGCGCCGGTGGCCTTGCGATGCGCCGTGACGAGGCCGCGGTAGGTGTTTTGCGATTTGCCCGCCGCGATGCCCTTGGAGATGATCCGGCTCGACGTGTTCTTGCCGAGATGGAGCATCTTGGTGCCAGAATCGACCTGCTGGTGACCGTTCGAGATCGCGATCGAATAGAACTCGCCGCGCGAATTGTCGCCGCGCAGGATGCAGCTCGGATATTTCCAGGTGATCGCCGAACCGGTTTCGACCTGCGTCCAGGAGATCTTCGAATGGTTGCCGCGGCAGTCGCCACGCTTGGTGACGAAATTGTAGATGCCACCCAGGCCTTCCGAATTGCCGGGATACCAGTTCTGCACCGTTGAGTACTTGATCTCGGCGTCATCGAGGGCGACGAGTTCAACGACCGCGGCATGCAACTGATTCTCGTCGCGCTGCGGTGCGGTGCAGCCTTCGAGATAGCTGACGTAGGAACCCTTGTCGGCGATGATCAGCGTGCGCTCGAACTGGCCGGTATTGCGCTCATTGATGCGGAAATAGGTCGACAGCTCCATCGGGCAGCGCACGCCCGGCGGCACATAGACGAACGAGCCGTCCGAAAACACCGCCGAGTTCAGCGTCGCGAAGTAATTGTCCGAGGTCGGCACGACCGAGCCGAGGTACTGCTTCACCAATTCAGGGTGCTCGCGGATCGCTTCTGAGATCGGCATGAAGATCACGCCGGCGGCCTTCAGCTCTTTCTGGAACGTGGTCGCGACCGAAACCGAGTCGAACACCGCGTCGACCGCGATCTTGCGGTTGGCCGACGGCTCGCTACCGGGTGGCGGCTCGACGCCTTCGAGAATGGCGACTTCGCGCAGGGGAATGCCGAGCTTCTCGTAGGTTTTGAGGATTTCGGGATCGATTTCGTCGATCGACGACAGCGTCTTCTTCGGCTTCGGCGCTGCGTAATAGTGAATGTCCTGGTAGTCGATCTTCGGGTAGTTGACGCGCGCCCAGGTCGGCTCGGTCATGGTCAGCCAGCGACGATAGGCCTCCAGACGCCATTCGAGCATCCAGGCCGGTTCGTTCTTCTTGGCGGAGATGAAGCGGACGGTATCCTCCGACAGACCCTTCGGGGCCTTGTCGGATTCAATCAGTGTCTCAAAACCATATCGGTATTGGTCGACGTCGATGCGGCGCACCCGCTCGACCGTCTCTTGTACGGCTGGCATTCCATCCTCCGCTCGCGGTTTCAAGGACCGCGGTGGAACAATCGCAAAATCAGTGACGAAGTGTTTCCGGCGAAACCCACTTAGAACGTTTCAAGCCGTGTTTCGTCGCCCTCTAAGTAAGGCATCGGCGAGCTTTCGCCAAGCCTCAAGGCCCAAATCTATGTCTGTCTCGGCGGTAGACCAGCCAAGACTGAGCCGCACCGCTCCCTGCGCCAAGTCACGACCGACACCCATAGCGGCCAGGACGTGCGAGGGTTGAACCTTGCCGGAGGAGCAGGCGGAACCCGAGGAGACGGCGATTCCAGCCAAATCGAAGCCAATCACGGCGGTTTCGGCTTTGAGGCCGGGAACCGAGAACAATGTGGTATTTGGCAACCGCGGCGCGTCAGTTGAAAATACAATCATACCAGGGGTTTGCATCAACCCCTTCTCAAGGCGCTCACGCAGCAGCCGCAGCCGCGAAGCATCGGCCGTCAGCCCGGCCATTGCAGCCGTGGTAGCCGCACCGAAGGCGGCGATACCAGCGACATTCTCGGTGCCGGCCCGGCGGCCGAGCTCCTGCCCGCCACCTCGCAGCAGCGGCTCCAACCCCTGCACCTCCTCGGCCAAGACAAGCGCCCCGACGCCTTTGGACCCACCGACCTTGTGTGCAGAAAGCGTGATCAAATCGGCGCCCATCGATTTGATATCAAATGGTATTTTCCCGAGTGCCTGGATCGCGTCGACGTGCAGCAGCCCGCCTGCTTGATGCACGATGTCAGCGACTTCGGAGACAGGCTGAACGGCGCCAGTCTCATTATTGGCCAGCATCACCGACACCAGTGCAGGCGGCCCATCGGCTAGTCGCGCCCGCAGGTGGTCGACGTCGACCACGCCCGATCCGGTAACTTCGATTGTACCGACCGCATCTGGCGAGAACCGCCCGCCAGACAGCACCGACGTGTGCTCGATGACCGAGACCAGAAGTCGCCGGACCGGCTGCCCCGCTCCCCTGCGCACACCGGGTGTGAGCGCCAGCGCGTTTGCCTCCGTCCCGCCTGACGTGAACACCACGTCCTGCGGACGGGCCCCAACGGCAGATGCGATCGCGGCACGCGCATCCTCAACCAGCCGGCGCGCCTGGCGGCCCTCGGCATGCACCGAGGACGGATTGCCGGCCATGTCCCAGGCTGCCGCCATAGCCTGCCTCGCCTCGGGGCGAAGCGGCGTCGTCGCATTCCAGTCGAGATAGATCCTGTCAGGCATTTCCGTACAATATTACCTTTATCAGTAAAGACTTCCCGCGACCTCGGCCTCGAGCTAGCGCCAAACGCTTTATGGCAATTGGGGATCGCGCCGTCTTCTACAATCGCAGGCTAACACCTTGAACAGCCTCCGAGATGTTCAAGATGCTTGCTTTTTGCCCCTCGCCTCATGCTAGAAGGCCGCACCAGTTCACAGGAGCGTCGTTCGCGCATCGCCCAGCGACGCCAGATGACATTCTCTCCGCCGGATCACATCCGTTGCCCAGGAATCACAATGCCTGAAGTCATTTTCACCGGCCCCGCGGGCCGCCTCGAAGGCCGTTATCATCCGGCCAAGCAGAAGAACGCGCCGATCGCGATGATCCTGCATCCGCATCCGCAGTTTCACGGCACGATGAATCACCAGATCGTCTACCAGTGCTACTACGCGTTTGCGCATCGCGGCTTCTCGGTTTTACGATTCAATTTCCGCGGCGTCGGCCGTAGCCAGGGTTCGTTTGATCACGGCACCGGCGAATTGTCGGATGCGGCTTCCGCGCTCGATTGGGCCCAGACTATCAACCCCGAAGCGCGCGCCTGCTGGGTCGCGGGCTTTTCGTTCGGCGCCTGGATCGGCATGCAACTCCTGATGCGCCGGCCCGAGGTCGAAGGTTTCATCTCGATCGCGCCGCCGGCCAACCTCTATGACTTCTCCTTTCTCGCGCCCTGCCCGTCGTCAGGCCTGATCGTGCATGGCGAAAAGGATGCCGTGGTGCCGCCGAAGGACGTCAACACGCTGGTCGAAAAGTTGAAGACGCAAAAGGGCATCGTGATCGACCAGCAGATCATCCCCGGCGCTAACCACTTCTTCGATGGCAAGCTCGAACCGCTGATGGAGACGGTGACCGGCTATCTCGACATGCGGCTCGCTAACGTGCGTTGACGTCGTTTGAGAAATGTAGCCCGGATTGCGTTGCGCTCCATCCGGGCTGTGATTTCATGCTGGAGCAAACTTCAGCGCCGCGATGCCGGCCAGCACCAGCGCAATGCCCGCGATTTTTAGCGGGCTCAGCGTCTCGCCGAACAGCAGCACACCCATGGTCAGCGTGCCGACCGCACCGATGCCGGTCCAGACCGTGTAGGCGACGCCGATCTCCAGCACCTGCAGCGCCCGCCCGAGCAGGAAGACGAACGCCGCCAGCAAGGTGAGCGAGGCGATGCTCCAGCCGAGGCGCGTATAGCCGTCGGCATATTTCATCGCGATCGCCCAGCCGACATCGAGCAGGCCGGCGGTGACGAGCGCGGCCCAGGCAATATGCGGAGACATCGTCGTTGTCCTACGCCGCCAGCTTCAGCATGTGCGCGTTATGGCGCACCAGGAACGCGTGCAGCAATTGCGGGTAGTCGGGCCCCACCGCCGTGCGCACGCTCGGCCGCTGCGCCAGCGCGTCTCGCCAGGCGCGAACCTTCGGCGTGTCGGCAAAGACCGAGAGATCGGTCAACTGATCGAACACATCGAAGTAGCGGAAGATCGGCGCGAACACCGCATCTACCAGGCTGAAATCCTTGCCGGCGAAAAACGGGCCCGCCGCGAGCGTTTTTTCGACCTGTGCGAATTTCGCGGCCACGGCCTTCCGCTTGCTTTCGAAGATCGCGGGATCGCCGGTGGTCTCAAGGCCCCACAGTTCGCTCAGAATGGTGGACCCGAACTCCATCCAGGCGCGGTGCTGCGCGCGCTTGAGCGGATCCTGCGGATGCAGTTTGGCGCCGCCCTGGGTGTCCTCAATATATTCGCAGATGACGTTGCTTTCGAATAGCGCCACCTCGCCGTCGCCGCTGGCTACGACAAGCACCGGTACTTTGCCGAGTGGCGATATCTTCAAAAACCAGTCGGGTTTGTTGCCGAGATCGATATCGATCCGCTCGAACGGAACCCCCTTCTCGGTGAGCGCGATCACCGCGCGCTGCACATAGGGGCAAAGCTTGTGGCTGATCAAAGTGAGCTTTTGCGCCATGACGACCTCCCAATGCGATGGCCGGCTGGCCTCGCTCCATGCATCTGCATCTAAATTAGATGCATTTGCATGTAGTCGTCAAGGTCGATGCAATTGCATCAACAGATCTTGACCGCCTCAGGGCCGGGCGATGATGCCGCCGGTCATCGGCAGTGGTACTCCGGTGGTTGCGGGGTAGCTGAGCGGCAGGCCCTTCAGGCCCCGCGCCGCCAGAAACCCGAAGGCCTGCGCTTCGATAGCGTCGGATGCCCAGCCGAGCGTGTCCGCCGCCCGCACGGTGGCGGGCGCCAGGCACTCCCGCAGCATCCGCAGCATAGTCAGATTGCGGGCGCCGCCGCCGGCCACGATCCAGTTCTTGGGTTCCTTCGGCAGCAATGGCGTCACCCGGGCAATCGCCGCGGCGGTAAAGGCGGTCAGCGTCGCCGCGCCGTCCTCCGGCGGCACATCGCCGAGCTTCAGCCCCGCAAAATCGTTGCGATCGAGCGATTTCGGCGGCGGCATCGAGAAGAACGGCATCTGCAGGGCGCGGTTGATCCAGGCTGCGTCGACCTTGCCGAGCGCCGCGGTGCGGCCTTCATGGTCGAAGCGCTGGTTCAGCCACCGGAACATGTGGTCGTCGATCAGTGCGTTGCCCGGCCCCGTGTCGCAGGCGATCAGCGTGTCGCCATCGATATAGGTGATGTTGGCGACCCCGCCGATATTGAGCACGACGGTAGGCCCTTCCCAATCCAGCGACTGGGCAAGCGCGCGGTGATAGACCGGCACAAAGGGCGCGCCTTGGCCGCCCGCTTCGACGTCGGCGGCGCGGAAATCGTACATGACGGGAATATGGATCGTCCTGGCGAGCATCTGTGCATCGCCGATCTGGACCGTCAGTTTTTTGTCGGGCCGGTGCAGCACGGTCTGGCCGTGAAAGCCGACAATGTCGATGTCGTCGAAACGCATCCGGTTCTGCGCGGTAAACGCGGCTACCGCCTCGGCATGCGCCGACGTGACCACCCGCTCGGCCTCGCGCAGGCATCCGGGCCGCGCCGTGCGATCCGGCAGGTCGGCGGCCTCGTACAGCGCCTGCCGCAACAGGCTGCGCTCCTTGTCGGTATAAGGCCGGTATCCGGACGGGCCGAGCGCATTCACCCGACGGCCATCGGTTTCGATCAAAGCGACATCGACCCCGTCGAGCGAGGTGCCGCTCATCAAACCTAATGCCGTCAACATCATGGTAGATTGTGCCTTTGCAACGCCCTGCTCGATCCGTCCCGCCGACGACGACCAGCTTGTGCCAAACACGCACATCTTATAATGCCACAGCGCCCGGCCTTGCGGCAGCCCGTCCGCCATGGTTCCCGCAAACAGTTACAATTACAGTGAAAATAGAATGATCAAAGCAGCCCGCCCATGACAAAATTTAAATCAGATTTCCTGAACATTTTACAGGAGCGCGGCTTCATCCACCAATGCTCCGATTTTGAGGGCCTCGACGCGCTGGCGGCGAAAGGCCAGGCGATCGCCTATGTCGGCTACGACTGCACCGCGCCGTCGCTCCATATCGGCAACTACCTCACCATGATGATGCTGCACTGGCTGCAGCAGAGCGGCAATAAGCCGATTACCCTGATGGGCGGCGGCACCACCATGGTCGGCGATCCCTCCGGCAAGGATGAAACGCGCGCCATCCGCTCGATCGAGGAGATCGAAGCCAACAAGGCCTCGATCCGCGGCGTGTTCGCGAAGGTGCTGCGGTACGGCGACGGCCCGAGCGATGCGATCATGCTCGACAATGCCGAATGGCTGACGAAGTTGAACTGGATCGAAATGCTGCGCGATATCGGCCGGCACTTTTCCGTCAACCGCATGCTGACGATGGATTCGGTCAGGCTCCGGCTCGAGCGCGAGCAGGAGATGAGCTTCATCGAATTCAACTACATGGTCTGCCAGGCCTACGACTTCGTCGAGCTGGCGCGCCGCACCGGCTGCCGGCTGCAGATGGGCGGCTCCGATCAATGGGGCAACATCGTCAACGGCGTCGATCTCGGCCGCCGCATGGGCACGCCGCAATTGTTCGCGCTGACCACGCCGCTTCTGACCACGGCGTCGGGCGCCAAGATGGGCAAGACCGCGCAGGGCGCGGTGTGGCTCAACGCCGACCAGTTCTCGCCGTACGACTTCTGGCAATACTGGCGCAACGTCGAGGACGCCGACGTCGTGAAGTTTCTAAAGCTGTTCACGATCCTGCCGATGCACGAGATCGAGAAGCTAGCGGCGCTCAAGGGCGGCGAGATCAACGAGGCCAAGAAGGTGCTGGCGACGGAAGCGACCGCGCTGCTGCACGGCCGCGACGCCGCCAACACGGCCGCCGAAACCGCGCGACAGACATTTGA
Source organism: Bradyrhizobium archetypum (assembly GCF_013114835.1). GTDB lineage: Bacteria > Pseudomonadota > Alphaproteobacteria > Rhizobiales > Xanthobacteraceae > Bradyrhizobium > Bradyrhizobium archetypum. The sequence continues at coordinate 258,648 of NZ_JAAVLW010000005.1, forward strand.
GCAAGGCGCGATCGCGGAGAGCCTGCCCACCGTGGAAGTACCGCGCGGTGAGCTCGAGGCGGGCGCCGGCGTGGTGGGGCTGTTCGTGAAGGCGGGTCTCGTCACCTCGAACGGCGAGGCGCGGCGCCAGATCAAGGGCGGCGGCCTGCGCGTCAACGATGCGGCGGTAACCGACGAGAAGATGGTGCTGACGCCATCCAACCTCACGCCGGAAGGTGTCATCAAACTTTCCATGGGAAAGAAAAAGCACGTCCTGGTCAGGCCGGCCTGATCAGCCTTGCATAGGCACATTCGCTTTTGACGGTTGCGGGTAACAGCGGAAACGCGCTCCTTGTGTCTTATGGAAGAAAAGACGCCAGAGGGAGACGCGTCAGCCAAGCCGCTGAAGCCGGGGCGCGTGGCGCTCAACGTGCTGGCACTGTGCTTTACGCTGGCGCTGCTCGGCCGCGGCCTCGGCGAGAGCTTTACGGTTTTCCTCAAACCGATCTCGGAGAATTTCGGCTGGGACCGCGCAGCGGTGGTCTCGGTCTATTCGCTGACCTGGCTGGCGGGTGGGCTGATGGCCCCCGTGGTCGGCCGGCTGTTCGACCGCTATGGCCCGCGCACCGTCTATTCGCTTGGTTTGCTCCTGCTCGGCGGCGCGTTCCTGGTCGCCTCCCGCGCGCAGGCTTTGTGGCAATTGCAGTTGAGCATCGGTGTCTCCGTCGGGGTCGGCATCGCCTTCATCGGCAACGTGCCCAATTCGATCCTGCTCGGCCGCTGGTTCGGCCCTCGCCTTCCGACGGCTATGGCGATCGTCTATTCCGCGACCGGCGCAGGCGTTCTGGTGCTGCTGCCGGCGTCGCAGCTTCTGATCGATCACGTCGGTTGGCGCGGCGCCTACCAGATCTTCGGCATCGCCGCACTTGGGCTGCTGCTGCCGTTGTTGCTGCTGCCATGGCGGCTGTTCTCGACGGGCTCGCCGCACATCACCAGGAAGGCTGATCCCGATTTCGTCGACGGCGGCTGGACGCTCGCCAGCGCCATGCGTCACCACGCGTTCTGGGCACTGTTTTCAACCTTCTTCTTCACTGCGGTCGGCATGTACGCGATCTCGGCGCAGATCGTCGCCTATCTGATCGATGCCGGTTTCGAGCCGCTGCAGGCGGCGACCGCCTGGGGCTTTTCCGGCGTCGTGCTGCTGTTCGGCATGCTGGGCGTGACCCAGCTCGACGCCATGATCGGACGAAGGCCATCGGTTTTGCTCAGCTATGCCATCTCGATTCTAGGCATCATCCTGCTCTGGCTGTTGCAATTCTATCCGAATTTCTGGCTGCTTGGCGCCTTTGTCGTGACCTTCGGCAGCATGATCGGCTCGCGCGGGCCGCTGATCACGGCGACTGCGATGAGGATATTTCGCGGTGAACGGGTCGGCACCATCTACGGCACGATTTCGATCGGCAGCGGCCTTGGTTCGGGACTCGGCGCCTGGGCCGGCGGCCTGATCCACGACTTGACCCACAGCTATAACCCGGTAATCGCCTTCGCGCTGGTGGCGGTGGTGCTGGGGATGATTCCGTTTTTGGTCGTGCCGGCGCTACGGCGGTAGCTAAGTCCCGGCCTGCTTGCCGGGGCTCTTCTTTGTTGCTGCGATCGTTTCGAGCAGCCAGTTCTTGAATGCGAGCATCGCTGGTGTCGGTCGCCGCGAGTGCAGCGACGTAATCCAATAATCGCCGAGTGCGACTTCGACCTGAAACGGACGCACCAGCCGCCGCTGACCGATCTCGTCCTGAAACAACGCCGCCGGCAACAACGCAACGCCGAAACCACGCGCCGCGACACTGGCGATCGTGATGGATGAATCGAATACCATTCCCTTGAGGACCGGGCTCTGCAGTCCCGCGGCAGCAAACCATCGCGGCCATTCTTCCTGCCGGTAGGAACGCAGCAGCACCTCACGCTTGAGATCGGCCGGCCGGCGCAGCCTGCGAGCTAGCGCAGGCGCGCAGAACGCGCTAAATGGCGCTCCCATCAAATGGGTCGCCTCGGTGCCGTGCCAAAGGCCATCGCCGAACCTGATTGCATAATCGAGCCCCTCCCCCGCGATGTCGATACGATTGTTGTTAGTGAACAGGCGCAAATCGATCCGCGGATGGACCTTCCTGAATGCGTCGAGCCGCGGCAACAGCCATCCCGAAGCAAAGGTACCGACCACGCCGACCGTGATGACTTCCTGGTAGTGGCCGTCTTCAAAACGATTGAGCGTTTCAGTGAGGCGGCCGAAGGCCTCGACAATGCTCGGCAGCAACAACTGTCCTTCATCGGTGAGCGCAACGCCGCGGGGCAGCCGGCGAAACAACTGTACGCCAAGCCGGTCCTCCAGCACTTTCACGTGCTGGCTGACGGCCGCCTGCGTAACCCGAAGTTCCAGGCCGGCACGGGTGAAACTGAGGTGGCGCGCGGTCGCTTCAAAGGCCCGTAGCGCATTGAGCGGAAGGTGCGAAAGCTTCGTCCGGCGCCGCATTGCTTGTCCCTAGTTTTTCTTATGCCTGCCCGCAGAACTGATCGTTTGTCAAGACAACGGCCCCGCTGCACTTTCTGCGCCGACAGCAAGAAGGGATTCGTAATGATCACGAGAAGACAGTTTCATCTTGGATGCGGCACGGCACTGATAGCGACTGCTTTGAGCGGCCGGCAAGCGATACGCGCAGCGACCGCAAATCAACGACTGATCGACGAGATCAAGCGCCTGGAGAGCGAGAGCGGCGGCCGGCTCGGTGTCTGCGTCCTGGACACAGCAACGGATACTCGTCATGTCCATCGGGGCGACGAGCGGTTTCCGATGTGCAGCACCTTCAAGGCGCTGGCAGCCGCCGCAATCCTGGCGCGGGTGGACGCCGGCAAGGAACAATTGACGCGGCGCATAATCTTCGACGCATCCGCACTCGTCGTGTACTCACCCGTAACCGAAAAGCACGTCGGCGACGGCATGACGCTTGCTGAAATCTGCGAAGCGGCAGTAACGCGAAGCGACAACACGGCCGGAAATCTGCTGCTCGCCAACATCGGCGGTCCTCCGGGGCTGACGGCTTTCGCACGAAGTCTCGGCGACCAAGTCACGCGGTTAGACCGGAATGAGCCCTCGCTCAACGAGGCTTTGCCCGACGATCCCCGCGACACCACGACACCGAATGCGATGGCGTCCAACCTGCAGGCCCTTGTACTTGGAACGACGGCGCTGTCGACGTCATCGCGCGAGCAACTAACGGCATGGTTGGTTTCCAACAAGACCGGCGATGCGCGGTTGCGGGCAGGTTTTGCGAAAGACTGGCGCGTCGGCGACAAGACCGGCTCGGGCGCCCGAGGCACCGCCAATGACGTCGCTGTGGTCTGGCCACCCGGCAAGGCGCCGATCGTAATCGCGACTTATCTGACCGGCGCCACCATTTCTGCCGAGCAGCAAAGTGCCACTTTGGCTTCGGTCGCGCGGGCGGTGTCGGCGATGACATCTGGCTAGGTGCCAATGCACAGAGCGGTGATTTCTGCCGCAAGCGTCCGCCTGCCGCAGTGCCTGTCTAATTGTTCGGCGGCAGTTCGATCGGGTTGTTGTTGTTCTGCTTGCCGGTATTGAACTCGAAGATCTTGCGCAGCACGCCAGGCATCACGGCCGAAATCGGATTGACGCGCAGCACGGGCTGGCTCGGCGTGCCGACCACCTCATAGGTCACGCCGATCAGGCCTTCATTGCTGCCACCGCCAAGAAACAGGCCGAGCACGGGAATCTGGCCGAACATGTTGTTCAGTCCGTACATCGGAACGAAGGTGCCGCTCATCCGAACCTGATTGGCGGCGGTATCGATGCTGCCTTCGATAGTCGCGCCAATCATCGGCCCTTTCACGACGCCATCGCGGATCGATAACTGTCCGTTCTGCCGGGTGAACTCGGCTCGCAGCGCCGAGAAGGAGACGCCGCTCTGGGTGCCGGTGGAATTGCCCGCAGCCACACGGTCGAGCGAAGCCTCGCCCTTGATGGAGAAGTCGCGAACGTTGATCAGACCTTCCTTTGCGCTGGGTTCGACCGTCGGCGGCTCCAACGCGAGCGACAATTGTCCGCCAATTACTTTTGAGTACATGTCAGTGAAGCGGAAGAAGGCGCCCGCATCATTGGTCTGCAGGATGATGATGTCGCGGCCCTGCCCCGCTCCTCGGCCGCGCAGGTCCGCCGTCACGGGCGTCGCGTCGCGCCCGACCTTGCCGGACAGCGTGAAGTTCTTGACGATGCCGTTGCGGCGGGAGAACTTGCTGTCGACGCTTCGCAACGCCTCGCCGCCAAAGCCTGCGACCGCGCCGAGCTTGACGTCGATATCGAGGTCGATATTTCGCGACTTGCTCTTGGGGTCATCCTTGCCCGAGATCGCCGATTTGAGGAAGCCGCGGCCGTCGAACACGTCGCCGCGCATCGTGACCTTGACGACGCCATCGGCGCCCCGTTCGGCTTTCAACGTGGTCTTGTCACCGTCCGACGGCGCATAGGTCGGGAAGTTCGCCGTCAGCAGGTCGCCGTTCTGGTCGACCTCGAGCGATCCTTTGATCGACACGCCGCCGCCTTCGACCACGATGTCCTGGAACTGGGTCGACTGTTCCTTCTTCACGACGTTGAACGTCGCCTTGCCTGCCTTGCCGGGCACCTTGACCCAGCCCGGCAGGATGTTGTCGAGCCGCAGCGAGGTCAGATCGGCCTCGATGCCGACGCGGCTGTCGTTCTCGCCGATCTTGCCGATCACCTTGATCGGGATCGAGCCGCTCACGGCAGGTCCGAGATCGATGCCGAGACGTGCGCGGCTGGCATCATCCAGCGTCGCCTGCAGGCGGATATCGGCGTCGCCCTCGCTCGGCTTGCGATAATCCAGCGAAGCCGCCTGTCCGTTGATCTTGACGTCGCCCTTGACCTGGTAGCCCGCATTGTTGGCGAGCACCTTCAGCGCGTTGGCCTCCAGCTTCTGGTTCATCACCAGCTTGTCCGCGGCAAATCCGCTGAGGTCGCCAATCACGGTGTAGGTGGTGTCGGCCTTGGTCATCGAGCCCTTGACCGGCATGCCGAGCGTGATGGTCGCGGCAACCGTTCCCTTGCTGGCGTTCGGATCGACCAGCGTACCGGAGAGATCGCTGATGCGGTCGGAAGCCAGAATCTCGGCCGCGGCCGGCACCGGACAATCCACCCGGAACTTCACCCGCGATGGCGAAGGCTTCGGCGCCATGTCCGGCACCTCGAAGATGAAATCGGAAATGTTGATCTTGCGGCCGGCGGGCGTGTCGGCAGTGCCCTGTCCGATCGTCACCGTCGCCGTTCGCCCGGTCACCCGCGCCTTCAAATCTGCATCGCGCACCGCGGGCATGTCGTCGACCGGACGCGCAGTAACGCCGGAGGCAACGATGTTGACGGCGAGACCGTCGTCCGGAATCGGCGGCCCTTTGCGCGACAGATTGCGCACCGGCGAATTGACGCCGACCTCGATGCGCTGGAGCGTGCCGCGCTCGATCCGCTCGATCACCCATTCGCGCACTTCGGGCACGATCAGGATTGGCCACATCCGTTTCAAGGCGGATGCCGACATCGGCGTACCGGCGAAACCGAGCTGCAGGCGCGCCTCGCCCGAATAATCGATGCTGCCGGTGCCGGCAACGCCGATCTCGCCGTTACTGATGTCGGCCTGGGTGAGCAGCACGCGCTTCCGATCGGTGTCGAACTTCATCCCGATCGCGATCCGGTTGAAGATCAGCGGCGGTTCGTTGTCGGTGCCGGCCAGGAGGATCGTGCCACCGCTAAGGCCGGCCTGCCATTCGGTGGTGGCGCCGTTCGGCGGCTCGAGGTGGCCGAGCAGCGTGATGCGGTTCGCGCCGGAAACTACCTTGAAGGGTGCAACCAGTACGCGCCGTCCGGCATCCCATTCGACACTCATCTCCGCCGAATCGATCGGCATCGGATAGTCGGGCGTGTCGCTGTCGATGAGATGCCCCGCGCCTGCCGTGACCTTGCCGCGGAAGTAAGTCGGCACGCCGTCGCGACCGAGTTCACCTTTCAGCTCGCCGGATAGCGGCAGCTCTGCGCTGTAGGTGAGATCCTTGACTCGCATCGCCAAGAGGATGTTGGCGGCCGGCACCTTGTCGGCGCGAAGATCGACCGAACGCACACCGTTCTGCGGCGGGCCGACCGCGACCTTCAGCGACCATGGACGCGCCCCTTCTTCGCCGAGGCTCACCGCAATACCGCCGCCGCTCGGCCGGCGCATGCTGAGGCTGATATTGTCGAACGTCCATTTGTTGCCGCGCTGCTGGTCGTCAACAACGAGATTGCCGTTCTTGAGGCCGATCTCGTTCAGATTCTGCCCGTCGAGCCCGGTCAGGCTGAGGCTGTCGAGCCAGTCGAGGCCGGCCAGCAAGCCGTTCTGCGCCGTGTCGGGTGTGGTCGTCGCCGCGCCTTGTGCTGGCGCCGGCGCCTGGCGGGGGAATGTCGGCGCGAGGCCGGCATCGCGCTTGGAAGCGACACCCGTTGCCAGCGGCTTGGCGGTGTCGCCGGCGGATACCGTCACCTGTCCGTCCGGCGTGATTCGGACGGCGAGTTCGGCATCGACGAGGTTGAGGCTTTCGGCGCGCAGCCGCCCCATCAGCAGCGCCGTGCCTGACAATTTCACTTCGGCCTTCGGCGCGGTGGCGACGACGACTTGGTCGCGGTCGCGGACCACGATGTCACGAATGCGCACCGCGATTCGTATCCGCCCAGCGCGCTCGATCTGGGTGCCGCCGACCGCAACCGTATTGCCGTGGCCGATATTTTCCTCGATTGCGGCCGCCAGCCAGGGCGTCGCGACGTCGAGATTGATGGGACCGGCGCCGAGCCGCCACCACAGCCCGCCGAAGCAGCCGGCGAAAATCACCGCCAGCACCGCGACGACGACTGCCAGGCGCTTGACCCAGCGTTCGCCAGTCAGCCAAAGCTGCAGCGCCGCCCATCTGTCCGCTAGGCGATGGAATCCGGAATTGGAACGCGACAACAGCCGCCGCGCGCGATGTCCGGCGGCCTCGTCCTGCTCCCAGCCCGCCGCGTCATCCCATTGCTGGGCCTCGGCACGCGGATTCGACCCCTTCGGCGAAGTATTCTTAGCCATTGCCTCTCGGTGCCGGCGCTGAGGTTGATCGCCGCCAAGGGCGCGCTCTTCGACTCGTATCGAGCGCTCCTGTGTCGGCATCGCTGCCAATCCTCGATTAATACTGTTACTCGTGGTCGGGCCCAAGGATTGATTGGGCGGTCCCATCGACGAGCGGACGGGGGTAGCGTCGAATTCCTTGTAACCATACTCCGGGGTCATCAAACTTACCCAGCAGCCGGAGCGAATCCGACGGTCAAAGGCGAGACCCGCAATACCCTAATGGTTGAACTGCGGAAAGCGACGAAAGGAAGGCGTATGTCCAAGAAAACGCGCATGAAATCCTCCAAGCCATCTCCAAAGAACCGCAAGTCGCCCGCCGCAAAACCATCCGCGGCCAAGACCGCCCGTAAAACTACCGGCCGCCGCGCAACGGCATCAGCCAAAAAGCCCGCCGCCAAAGCAGCCAAACCCGCGGCCAAGAAGGCCGTCCGCAAACCGGCCAAGACACGGGCGAAGAAACCCGTCCAAGCGGCCAAAACCGCGTCCACCCAAGCGTCGCACAAGCCGACATCGAAAGGGTTAATAAAATCCAATCTATCGGCGCCGCCGAAATCGGCCGCCGGAACCGGGCTGGCCGAAGGCGCCATCGCACCCCCGTTCAGCCTCCCGCGCGATGGCGGCGGCAGCGTCTCGCTGGCCGACTATGCGGGCAAGAAGGTCGTGCTGTTCTTCTATCCCAGGGCGGACACCCCCGGCTGCACCCGGGAGGCGATCGATTTCACGCGACTGAGTAGCGCATTTGCCGACGCAGGAGCCGTGGTGCTCGGCGTCTCGGCCGACACCGTAAAAGCCCAGGACTCGTTCCGCGACAAACACGAGCTTTCCGTTCCTCTGATCTCGGATGAGCAACATGAGATGCTGGAGGCCTATGGCGCCTGGGGCGAAAAATCGATGTACGGCAGGAACTTCATGGGAATTATTCGAACGACGGTTCTGATTGGCACCGATGGGCGGATCGCGAGGGTCTGGCGCAATGTGCGGGTCGACGGCCATGCCGACGAGGTGCTGGCCGCCGTCCGCGCCATCTGATTTGGCCGGTTCCATTTCCCAAAAATTAACTATGAGAGGGTCAAATCGGCCTCGTAAATTGAGCCGTTACGGAACTGATCTCCGACCGGCGCGGGAGTGCCGATGTCGTACCGTTCCGGTCATTATTCCGATCACCACCATCCACAGGATTACGGCCGGACGCCGCCGCGGCGCCCGGCACCCCACGCAGCCAGAGCCGCCGCAGCGGTCGACGGCAACGGCTATGCCATCGTCCATGCCGGCAAGCAGGTCCGTTTCGGGCCTGTCGTATTTTGGATCGTGGTTGGCACGATCGTCCTGCTCGGCTTGTGGTCGGCGGCGACCGCAACCTATTTCGCGTTTCGCGACGACGTCCTGACCCGGCTGATCGCCCGTCAGGCGGAGATGCAATACGCCTATGAAGACCGCATCGCGGAGCTGCGGGCCAAGGTCGATCGCACCACCAGCCGCCAGCTGCTCGATCAGGAACAGTTCGACCAGAAGCTCGACCAGATCATGCGGCGCCAGACCGCGCTTGAATCGCGCGCCACCGCCCTCGGCTCGATCCCGGATGCTGCGGCCACCGGTTCGATTCGTCCCCCGGCGCGCGGCGCAGCCGTAGAGGCACCTGCCTCCAGCACCCCAAAACCCTCCCCGATCAGCGATACCGTGATCTTCGTGGCGCCGCCAGATCGCGAGGCGCGGCTGGAATCGCGCACGCCCGTCGTCGTCAAGCCGCAGCCCAATCAGTTCGCCAAGGTTCAAGGCGTCGACAACGTGCTGGTTCGCCTGCAGACCTCCCTGGATTCCGTCGAGCGGCGCCAGATGGCGGCGCTGAGCGCGGTCGAGGACGGCATGGAATCGCGCCTGCGCCGGATGCGCGGCGTGTTCACCGATCTCGGCCTCGACATGGCGCAGCTCGAGGCGGCGACGCCGCGCTCGGCGATCGGCGGCCCGTTCGTGCCGGTGAAGCTTCCGGCCGATGCCGGCGCATTCGAGCGCCAGCTCTACCGGATCAACGTCACCCGCACCCAGATGCAGCGCCTCAACGCGACACTGGCGCTGGTGCCTTACCGCAAGCCTGTCGTCGGCGAAGTCGAATTCACTTCAGGCTTCGGCGTTCGCAGCGATCCCTTCCTCGGCCGTCCCGCGATGCACACCGGTCTCGATTTCCGCGCCGCCACCGGCGATCCCGTCCGCGCCACCGCCAACGGCAAGGTGGTGTCGTCGGGATGGACGGGCGGCTACGGCCGCATGGTGGAGATCGATCACGGCAACGGCCTGTCGACCCGCTATGGCCATCTCTCGGAAATTCACGTCAGGGTCGGCGACTTCGTCAAAATAGGCCAGGTGATCGGCGCAGTCGGTTCGACCGGCCGCTCCACCGGCCCGCATCTGCACTATGAAACCCGGATCGACGGCGATGCTGTCGACCCGCAGAAGTTTTTGCGCGCGGGCGTGAGGCTGAGCGCGGGCTGACATCGCGTCGGAACTGGCGTGCTTCACGCTGCGCCGGCAGAAATTTTTTCTGCGCGGTGTCGGCCCTCACACGGGCCGGACGTCCTCGTGACATAGACTGAGCCAAATCCGACCAAATCCTGCGATATGCTCCGCTCAGTAATGGAGAAAATAACGTCATGACCCAAGGCAACACCGTTCGTTTGCATCGTGTCCTCGCCACCAAGCCGGAGAAGGTCTTTCGCGCCTTCCTCGATGCGGAAGCCATGGCCAAGTGGCTGCCGCCCTACGGCTTCACCTGCAAGGTCCACCATTTGGAAGCAAAGGTTGGCGGCACATTCAGGATGTCGTTCACGAATTTCACCACGAACACGGGCCATTCGTTCGGCGGAGAATATCTCGAGATCGTGCCCAACGAGCGTATCCGCTACACTGATCGATTCGACGATCCCAATTTGCCTGGCGTTATCGAGGTCACTGTGACGCTGAAAGCGGTTTCGGTCGGAACCGAAATCAACATCGAGCAGACAAACCTGCCGACCGTGATTCCGGTCGAAGCCTGCTATCTCGGCTGGCAACAATCGCTCGTCCAGCTCGCGTCACTTGTCGAGCCCCATATTCCGGAATAGTGAAAGCCTAGGAAGAGGCACCAGCCATGGTGCCTCTTCCTCTGATGCCCGACTTCAGCGGTGAGGACATCGCTGAGGACCTCCCGTGCCTCGCCGTTGAACCTCATCGACTGCATCTGTTCGATCCGGAAGGCATCGTTCGACGCCGCGTTGATCTTCATGCCGGCAGTAGCCCTTCGTTGGTCAGGTCCTTCCGCCTTCAAGCGGATGCTTATCCAGCATGAGAGCATTGTTGCCGGATGCCAATTGTGGTTGATGCACCCTGGCGCCGTCGCTTGGCGTAATCGCAAGGCCCAGAGGTTCAACAGGGTTGAAACAGAACACACGAATTGGTCCGCGCCATCCAAGGCTCGCGGCCGGTGGTTACAGCTTCGCGCGCTGGCTCGCGGCAAAAACGATGGGAGCCGCAGGATTTCACCAGCTCGGCTCGGCCTTCGCCGATGCACGGATCGCACATGTTCGCGACAAGCTCGCGCGGGGCGAAACGGTCTATCTCGCTGGCTTAGGCGCCCCCGGCACGCATAATTCGGGTCTGGCGCTCGTCGAGGTGACGCAGGCAGGCGGGCCACGGCTGATCGTCAACAATGAGGAAGAACGCTTTTCCGGCAACAAGCACACGACCGAGTATCCGAAGCTGTCGATCGATGCCGCGGTGGCGACGCTGCGGGACATCGGCCGAGACATCGGCGATATCGATGCCTGGCTCACGAGCTGGGATTATCCGACGCTCGCCGGCACGCTGGCGCGCTCGGTGCTCGAGGAACTGCCGCAGAGTCTGAAGCTTCTGCGCACTACCGAAGCGGCCGGCTTTGACGGCCGCCGCCTCGACCAGATGACGCGGACGCCAAAGATCCTCGCCCGCCAGCTCGGGCTTGCCGAGCGCGTGCCACTGATATGCCTGCCGCATCACGACAACCATGCCTGGTTCTCCTATGCGGCCTCGCCCTTTGCCGATGACGATGAACCGACAGCAATTGCGGTGCTCGACGGTACCGGTGATCAGGGCTCGATCTCGCTTTATGTCGTCAAGCGCGGCGCGATGCGGCGGCTCTATTGCAACGACAGCATGTTCGATTCACTCGGCGCGTTCTACAGCGTGATCTCGTCGACGCAAGGCGGCTGGACCTGGCTGTCCTGCGAGGGACGCTACATGGGCGCCGCCGCGTGGGGCGAAATGAACCGCGCGAGCAACCCCTACTATGCGCGGTTGCGGGACGTCTTGCATTTCGGTGCGAACGGCGAAATCCGGCTCAATCGCGCCCTGGCCAACTGGTATTGCGACCCGTTCGATCATCCATATAAGCAGGCGCTCAGCGAAATTCTCGGCGAACCGCTGCGTCCGAACCAGCTCTGGAATCCCGATGCGGTGCTGCGTGTCGAGGACATCCATCACCGCCCCGATACGAAGGACCGCCTCGACAAGGCCGCCGCGACCCAACTGGTGTTCGAGGATGCCATGATTCATGTCGTCGACCATCTGCTGCGCATGACCGGCGCCAACCGGCTGGTGTTGACGGGCGGCGTCGCGCTGAACGCGGTTGGCAATATGCGGCTGCTCGAACACTTCGAGCAAGCGTGGTTCGCGAGCGCGCAACAGCGCAATGCGCGCCTGCATCTTTGGGTGCCGCCGGTCCCCGGCGATCCCGGCGTCACCATCGGCGCCGCCTGGCTGTTTGCGCATCTGGCGGGTGCTCCGCGCGGCGTGCCGATGACGCACGCCTTCTATTGCGGCACGCCGCCTACGCAAAACGACATCGTCCACGCGGTTACGGCCGATGACATCGCCTCTCAGGAGATCGGCGATATCTCGAGGTCTGAAGGTCGCGACGCGATCGCCGACCTGATGGCATACATGGTCGCCCAAAACGGCGTGATCGCGCTGTATCAGGGCGCGGCCGAAACCGGCCCCCGCGCGCTCGGCCACCGCTCGATCCTCGCCAACCCCTGCGATCCGGCGGTGCGCGAGCTACTCAACGCGCGCGTCAAATACCGCGAGGCCATTCGACCGCTGGCGCCGATGGCGACGCTGGAGGCTGCGAGAGAGTATTTCGAATTGCTGCCTGGCGCCTCGGACGCCGACTACAACGCCTATAATTACATGGTGCTCACGGCACATTCAAAACCGCTTGCGCGGGAAAAAATCCCTGCCGTCATCCACGCCGACGGCACCGGCCGCATCCAGATCGTCCGCGCCGGCGACGATCCCCTCACCTATGCCTATCTCAAGGCGCTCGGCCGCCAGATCGGCGTCGAACTGTCCGTCAACACGTCCTTCAATGTCGCGGGTCCCATTGCGCAAACCCCGCAGCAGGCGATCGATACGCTCCGCCGCTCCAAGGGGCTCGATGTCGTGGTGCTCGTGGCCGGCGACGGCACGGTCACTGCGGCGTGGCACGGCGGCGAGCGCGACAGCGGCCGCTTCACCGGCTGGTATGCCCAGTGGAAAGCTTGCCGTGCGTAACCTAACGCTGAAAGCACTTCAGCACGCGGCCATCGATCACGAGCAGCGCGCTGCCGATCACCAGTGCGCCCATAATTTCACGCGGCGAAATCTGCTCACCGAGCACGAGCGATCCGAGCAGGATGGCTGTGACCGGTACTAGCAGCGTCACCAGCATGACGTTGGTGGCGCCGGAGCGCCGTAGGATCTGGAAGAAAACGATATAGGCAAGCGCCGTCGACAACGCGGCAAGTCCGAGCACTGCGAACCATGTCACAGCACCCGGGATTGGCAATTGCCAGGGACGCTCGAAAATGCCGGCGACGACGGTCATCATCAGGCTCGATGCCATCAATTGAAACGTGGCGGTGGCAAGCGGCGGCGAATCCGATAGCGCGCGTCGGGCTATCAGTGCGGAGATGCCGTAGCTCAGCGACGCCGCAAGACACAGCAGGACGCCGAGCCCCTGCCCGCTGGCAAAACCCAGTCCGCCGCCGCGAAGGATCACGACGCCGACAAGGCCTACGATCACACCGGCCACGCGCCTGATGATGAGCTTTTCCTCGCCCGCCGCCGCCATCACCGCCACCGTGAACAGCGGGGTGGTGGCATTGAGGATCGAAGCCAGCCCACTCGGAATGTACGTCTGTCCGGTAACGATCAGCGAGAACGGCAGCACGTTGTTGAACAAGGCGACGAGGAAGAATGGTCTCCAACCCATCCAGCCCTTCGGAAACGGCAGTTGCTGCGCGCAAAGTACCGGCAGCAGGATCATAGCGGCCAGCAGCACGCGCAACAGCACCAGCGTGAACGGCGGAAGCTCGCGTAGCACCAGACCGTTGAAGAAGAACGATCCGCCCCACAGCACCGATAATGCGGCGAGCAACGCCCAGTCGCGCGCATCAATCCGGCCGTCGCTGACTGTCATTTCGCAAGAACCTGGTAAAATCGCGCTACCAGCTAGACCGGACGCACGTCGCCGTCCACCCGATTTCCGAAGGCTATTTCGGCTGCGACACGATCTCGATCATCTTGCCTTCGTCATCATCGGGCGCGTTTGCCTTCGCCTTCTCATAGGCGGCAAGCGCAGCGCGGCTGACGGGCACGCCAGGCAGCAGCGTATCGGCGAGCGACACAGCGTAGGCCGCATCCTTGTGGCGCAGCGCCGCAGTGAACGAGGCGCCCGAGAAATCGCGCGCCACCATGCGCTTTGAGTGGCGGATCACCTGCGGCGAGGCCACCGCACCGGTCGAGAGCGCTTCCGCCACCAGGTTCATGTCGAGCCCGGCCTGCTCGGCCATCGCGATGCCTTCGGCGAGGCTCGCGATCTGCACCGCTCCCATCAAATTGTTGATCAGCTTGTAGACGGTGCCGGTGCCGACCGCTCCAAAGTACCTGATCAGATCGCCGATCGGCGCGAGATAGGGTTTTGCCCGATCGAGATCGGCCGCGTCAGCGCCGACCAGCAAGGTCAGCTTGCCGGCGGCCGCCGCTTGCGGCAGGCCGGTGACGGGGCAATCGATATAGATCAGCCCGCGGCTGCGCAGTTCGCGCGCCATGTCGAGCGCGTGCTGGTGCGACACGGTCGAGCATTCGATCGCAAGGCTGCCCGCCTTCATTGTTGCGGCAGCGCCATCCTGGCCAAGCCAAACGGCCCGCGACGCTTCATCGTCAGCGACCATGGTCACGACAGCGTCAGCGCCGTCGCCAGCTGCCGCCGGCGACGCAGCCCAGCGCGCACCGCGCGCAATCAAATCTTCTGATTTTGTCTTGCTGCGATTCCACACCGCAACCGTAAAACCTGCATCGAGATAGCGCCCGGCCATGCCATGGCCCATGCGGCCGAGTCCGATGAAGCCGACCTTTGCCATCGGCTAATCCACATCCTCGACCTGGCCGGGCCCGGTGCCGAACGCGCGCTGCGCCAGGGTCGCCGCCATGAACTCGTCGAGGTCGCCGTCGAGCACGCCCGCGGTATCCGAGGTCTGCACGCCGGTGCGCAGGTCCTTCACCATCTGGTAGGGCTGCAGGACGTAGGAGCGGATCTGGTGGCCCCAGCCGATATCGGTCTTGGCTGCCTGATCGGCGGCGGCCTGTTCCTCGCGCTTCTTCAATTCGATTTCGTAGAGCCGCGCCCGCAGCATGTCCCAGGCTTGCGCGCGGTTCTTGTGCTGTGAGCGGCCGGCCTGACAGACCACGGCGATGCCGGTCGGAATATGGGTCAGGCGCACCGCCGACTCGGTCTTGTTGACGTGCTGGCCGCCGGCGCCGCCGGAGCGCATGGTGTCGGTGCGCACGTCGGATTCCTTGATCTCGATCTTGATGGAATCGTCGATGACAGGGAAAATCTGCACCGACGAGAACGAGGTGTGCCGCCGGGCGTTGGAATCGAATGGCGAAATCCGCACCAGGCGATGCACGCCGGCCTCGGTCTTGAGCCAGCCATAGGCATTGTGGCCGCTGATCTGGATGGTGGCGGATTTGATGCCGGCTTCTTCGCCCTGCGACTCTTCGAGATACTCGATCTTGAAGCCGTGGTTCTCGGCCCAGCGCGTGTACATACGAAGCAGCATCGCGGCCCAGTCCTGGCTTTCGGTGCCGCCGGCGCCGGCATGCACTTCCAGATAGGAATCGAACTTGTCGGCCTCGCCGGACAAGAGCGCTTCCAGCTCGCGACGGGCGACTTCCTTCTTCAGCGCCTTCAGCGCGTTCTCGGCCTCGGCAACGACGCCTTCATCGTTCTCGGCCTCGCCAAGCGCAATCATCTCGACATTGTCGTCGAGCTCGCGCTCGACCTTGCCGATGCCTTCGAGCGCGTCCACCAGCGACGTGCGCTCCTGCATTAGTTTCTGGGCTTTCTGGGGATCGTTCCAGAGATTGGGGTCTTCGGCGAGCTTGTTCAGCTCGGCCAACCGTGCCGTCGATTTCTCGACGTCAAAGATGCCTCCTCAGCAGCCCGACTGACTGCTTGATCTCTTCAACAAGGCGTTCGACTTCGGCGCGCATGGTCTCTTCTGTCTGCGGATGGAACCGCTACCGATTAGATTCGATGGCCCGGATGTAGCGGCGTACGCCGCAAAGCGCAATCGGCTCAGGCCCGTGAGCTCGGGTTTTATTGAAACCGGCCGTCTAATAGAGCCCGCCGGGGCGCATGACATTGGTGGCGTCAGGCGGGATTCCGGGCTGTGCCGCTATCCGTCCGTCGGTGTCGGCAACCCCGACGATCGCGTAATTGTCCGGCGGTGCGGTGCCCGGCTTGAACGCTTCCAGGATGGTGCGACCGCCATCGCCTGGGTTGGGCCGCATCCCGCTCTTGGCGTCGATGCGCACCAGCCTGATGCCGGGAGGCACCTTGAACGGGGTCGCCGGCCTGTCGGCGAGCGCAAGCTTCATGAAATTTTTGACGATCGGGGCCGCGGTATGGCCGCCTTGCGCGGCTCTGCCCAGGCTGCGCGGCTTGTCATAACCAAGATAGAGACCGACGACGAGATCCGGCGAGTAGCCGATGAACCAGACGTCTTTTCCATCGCTGGTCGTGCCGGTTTTGCCGGCGATCGGCTTGCCCACCTCCCGCATGACCGACGCCGTACCGCCCTGCACCACCCCTTCCATCATCG
Organism: Bradyrhizobium archetypum; assembly: GCF_013114835.1. Classification (GTDB taxonomy): domain Bacteria; phylum Pseudomonadota; class Alphaproteobacteria; order Rhizobiales; family Xanthobacteraceae; genus Bradyrhizobium; species Bradyrhizobium archetypum. The sequence continues at coordinate 274,987 of NZ_JAAVLW010000005.1, forward strand.
AGGTGATCTGGTAGGCCGTCATCGGATCGATCACCAACTCACGGCGATCCACCAGCTGCGGCTCGGCCTGATTCTTCCAACCACCGGGCGCGTCGCAACCGCGGCACTCACGCGCGTCATGTTTGAAGATGGTTCGGCCGTAGCGGTCCTGAATGCGGTCGATCAGGGTCGGCTTCACGCGGCGGCCGCCATTGGCGAGCATCGAATACGCCGTGACCATGCGCATGACTGTGGTCTCGCCAGCGCCGAGCGAATAGGACAGATAATTCGGCAACTCGTCATAGACGCCGAAGCGCTTGGCATATTCGCCGATCAAGGGCATCCCGACATCCTGCGCCAACCGCACTGTCACCGTGTTGACCGACCATTTGAGCGCTTCGCGGAGCGTAATCGGCCCGCGATATTGCCCAACCGAAAAGTTCTCCGGACGCCAGACGCCGGCGCCCTGCCCCTGATCAATCTCGATCGGCCCGTCGATCATGATGGACGCGGGAGTGTAGCCATTATCCATCGCCGCCGAATAGACCAGTGGCTTGAACGTCGATCCGGGCTGCCGATAGGCCTGGGTGGCGCGGTTGAACTGGCTCTGGTCGAACGAGAAGCCGCCGACCATCGCCAGCACGCGGCCGGTCCACGGATCCATCGCGACCATGGCGCCGGAGACTTCCGGCAACTGCCGCAGGCGATACTGGCCTTCGACCGGGTTGCCGTCCTTGATCAGCGGATCGGCATAGATAACGTCGCCCGGCGACAAGATTTGCGAGAGCGAGGCCTGCGTCTTGCCACGCGCCGAACCGTTGGCCGGCTTCGCCCATTTTACACCTTCCAGTGTGATGAGGCCGGTTTGTCGTTCCTTGGAAATCGCGCCCCCCAATTCGCGGCCAGGCTGGAAGCCGATCCGCGCCGACTGATCGGACGTTTCCAGCACCACGGCCATTCGCCAGGGCGAGATATCGCTGAGCGATTTGATGTCGGCGAGCCTCACGCCCCAGTCGCCGGAGATGTCGAGCCTGCTTACTGGTCCACGCCATCCCTGAGCCTCGTCAAAGTTCACGAGGCCGGCGGCCATCGTTTTGCGTGCCATCACCTGCAGCTTCGGATCGAGCGTGGTGCGCACCGACAACCCGCCTTCATAGAGCTTCTTTTCGCCGTAGCGCTCGAAAATGTCGCGCCGGACTTCCTCGGCAAAATACTCGCCGGCAAAGGTATGCGCGACGTTGGACCGGCTGGTCACGACCAACGGTTCCTTTCGGGCCTTGTCGGCTTCGGCTTGCTTGATCCAGCCATTTTCCAAGAGGCGATCAATCACGTAATTGCGACGCTCGATCGAGCGATCGCGGTTGCGCACCGGATGCAAGGTGCCTGGCGCTTTTGGAAGCGCTGCCAGATAGGCCGCCTCCGCAACCGTTAGCTCGTTCACCGATTTGTCGAAATAGACCAGCGACGCCGCCGCAATGCCGTAGGCGCCGAGGCCGAGATAGATTTCGTTGAGATAGAGTTCGAGGATGCGGTCCTTCGAATAGGCGCGCTCGATGCGCATCGCCAGCAAGGCTTCCTTGATCTTGCGGCTAAAGGAGACCTCGTTGGTCAGGAGAAAGTTCTTGGCGACCTGCTGGGTGATCGTGGATGCGCCCTGCGGACGGCGGTTGGAGCCGAGATTTTGCACATAGAGGACGGCGGCGCGCGCCAGGCCGGTGAAGTCGAGGCCGCCATGCTCGTAAAAGTTCTTGTCCTCTGCCGCGAGGAACGCGTTGGTGACGAGTTTGGGCATCGCCTGGATCGGCAGATAGAGGCGGCGTTCCTTGGCGTATTCGCCGAGCAGCGCACCGTCAGCGGCGTGCACGCGCGTCATTACCGGCGGTTCATAGTTCTGGAGCTGCGAATAGTCCGGCAAGTCCTTGGAGAAATGCCAGATCGCTGCTGCAACACCGGCCACGCCCACCAGAAACACCACGCTTCCGGCGGCGAACAAGAAGCCGGAAAACCGCAACAAGAAGCGCACGATCAAAACTCCATTCCAACTCTTGCATCGCAATTTCCGACGTACGTTCCCGCGCGAATAGCCTCTATCAGGGACGCGCCGTCTGACGCGATTTCTCGAATGCCCTGCTCGAATGGTCAAAATCGGGCATTTCGCTCACCCGCGATGTCGCCCGAACAAGGGATGGATATCGTCTGGGATTCAGACTGCAACTTAAGATTGCATCGGCTGTCGGGCTAGTAAAGCCCGCCTGTCCCCGGGCGCATGATGGTGCCCGCATCGGGTTGCTGATACCCTTGCGAGTATCCTTGCGGCGCGCGGCCGTCCATGTCGGCGACACCGATGACGGAATAATTGTCCGGCGGCGCGGTGCCAGGCTTGAACGCTTCGAGGATGGTGCGGCCGCCCTCGCCCGGACTCGCACGCATGCCGGTCTTGGCATCGACGCGAACCAGCTTGATGCCGGCCGGCACCTTGAACGGTACAGCCGGCTTGTCGGCGAGCGCGAGCTTCAGAAAATCCTTGGCGATCGGCGCGGCGAGATGGCCGCCGGTCATGCCGCGGCCGAGATTGCGCGGCTTGTCGAAGCCGACATAGATGCCGACCACGAGATCCGGCGAGAAGCCGATGAACCACGCGTCCTTTTCGTCGTTGGTGGTGCCGGTCTTGCCGGCGATCGGCTTGCCGACTTCCTTGACCACCGTCGCCGTACCGGCCTGCACGACATATTCCATCATCGAGGTGATCTGGTAGGCCGTCATCGGATCGAGCACCTGCTCGCGGCGGTCGACGAGCTGCGGCTCGGGCTGACTCTTCCAGCCGCCCGGCGCGTCGCAACCGCGGCACTCGCGGGCGTCATGCTTGAAGATGGTGCGGCCGTAGCGGTCCTGAATGCGGTCGATCAATGTCGGCTTCACGCGGCGGCCGCCATTGGCAAACATCGAATAGGCCGTGACCATGCGCATGACTGTGGTTTCACCGGCGCCGAGGGCGTAGGACAGGTAGTTCGGCAGCTCGTCATAGACGCCGAACCGCTTCGAATATTCGCCAATCAAGGGCATGCCGATGTCCTGCGCCAGCCGCACCGTCACCGTGTTCAGCGATTGCCGGAGTGCGTTACGCAGCGTCGTCGGGCCGCCATATTTGCCGGACGAATAGTTTTCCGGACGCCAGACGCCGGCGCCCTGCCCCTGGTCGATTTCGATCGGCGCGTCGACCACAACGGTCGACGGCGTATAGCCGTTGTCCATCGCCGCCGAATAGACCAGCGGTTTGAATGACGAGCCCGGCTGCCGATAGGCCTGGGTGGCGCGGTTGAACTGGCTCTGGTCGAACGAGAAGCCGCCGACCATCGCCAGCACGCGGCCGGTCCACGGATCCATCGCGACCATGGCGCCGGAAACTTCCGGCAACTGCCGCAGCCGGTACTGGCCCTCAACCGGTTTGCCTTCCTTGTCGAACAGCGGGTCGGCATAGATCACGTCGCCGGGCGACAGTACCTGCGCGACCGAGGTGGGCGTCCTGCCCTTTGCAGGGCCCGACGCGGGTTTGGCCCAGCGCACACCCTCAAGCGTGATGATGCCGGTTTGCCGCTGCTTGCTGACGGCGCCACCGAGTTCGCGGCTTGGCTGGAAGCCGATCCGCGCCGACTGGTCGGACGTCTCCAGCACCACGGCCATCCGCCACGGCGAGATATCGTTGAGGGATTTGACGTCGGCGAGTTTGACGCCCCAATCGCCCGATATGTCCAGCTTGGACGGCGCACCGCGCCAGCCGCTCGCCTCGTCATATCGGACAAGACCGGCAACCATGGTCTTGCGCGCCATCACCTGCATCTTCGGGTCGAGCGTGGCGCGGACCGACAGGCCGCCTTCGTACAGCTTCTTTTCGCCGTAGCGCTCAAAGATGTCGCGCCGGACTTCCTCGGCGAAATATTCGCCGGCGAAGATATGCGCGCCATTGCCGCGGCTGGTCACGTTGAGCTGTTCCTTGCGGGCCTTGTCGGCGTCGGCCTGCTTGATCCAGCCATTTTCCAACAGGCGATCGATCACGTAATTTCGGCGCTCCACGGCGCGATCGCGGTTACGCACCGGATGCAGCGCGGCGGGCGCCTTCGGCAGCGCCGCCAGATAGGAGGCCTCCGCGATGGTGAGCTCGTTCACCGATTTGTCGAAATAGACCAGCGACGCCGCCGCAATGCCGTAGGCGCCGAGGCCGAGATAGATTTCGTTGAGATAGAGTTCGAGGATGCGGTCCTTCGAATAGGCGCGCTCGATGCGCATCGCCAGCAAGGCTTCCTTGATCTTGCGGGTGAAGGAGACCTCGTTGGTCAGGAGAAAGTTCTTGGCGACCTGCTGGGTGATCGTGGAAGCGCCCTGCGGACGGCGATTGGAGCCGTAATTCTGGATGTACAACGCCATCGCGCGCGCCATGCCGGTGAAATCGATGCCGCCATGCTCGTAGAAATTCTTGTCTTCAGCCGCCAGGAAGGCGTTGATGACGAGCTTTGGAACCGCCTGGATCGGAAGATAGAGGCGGCGCTCCTTGGAATATTCGCCGAGCAGCGCACCGTCAGACGCGTGCACGCGCGTCATCACCGGCGGCTCGTAATCCTGGAGCTGCGAGTAGTCGGGCAAGTCCTTGGAGAAGTGCCAGATCGCGCCTGCGACGGCGGCCACGCCGACCAGGAACACCACGGTTCCGGCGGCGAACAGGAAACCCAAAAACCGGACCAGCAAGCGCATTTTCGAAGTTCCGTTCCAACCCTGCGCCGATAATCAGCGGCGTCTGTCCTAACACGGCAAAACCCGCCGAACGGGTTGCCGCTACGCGGTCGAACAATAAAAGGTCCGGCGGGCGATACTGACCGACTCCGAAGACCAGCACTCAATTTTCTATACCGTTGCCGCTGTGGCCAAACTAGGGCTTGGGACACCGGACGGAGGGGATTTCAGTCTACGTCATACAAAGGCGCACTGGTATTTCACTTGGCCGATCCGGCAGTTGCGAGCCGTTTGGCGAGGAACGTATCAATTGCCTGCGCCATCGAGCCGACCGTCCTGTTCCGCCAGTTTTCCGACACCAGATGCTCGAGATCGCCCTTATTCGAGACATAGCCGAGTTCGACCAGCACCGAAGGCACGTCCGGGGCCTTCAGGACCCGGAAACCGGCCGATTTCAGCGGATGCTTATGCATCCGCACCGTATTCTTCATCTCGCCCATCAGAATCCGCGCAAAGCGGTTTGAAAAGGTTTTGGTCTCGCGCTGTATGAGATCGATCAGGATATCGGCGACCTCGGTCGGCTCGTCGGTGAGATTAACCCCGCCGATCGCGTCCGACTTGTTTTCGACATCTGCCAGCCGCTGAGCCTCGGAGTCGGACGCCTTGTCCGACAGCGTGTAGATGGTGGCGCCCTGGGCATCGCCCTCGCCGCGCGGCAAGGCATCGGCATGGATCGAGACGAACAGCGCGGCGGCCTCGCTACGGGCGATCTTCACACGGTCGGCAAGCGCAATAAAGGTGTCGTCCGTCCGGGTCATGACAACGCGATACTTGCCCGATTTCTCTATTCGATCGCGTAGCGCCAGGCCAAACCCCAGCACCAGATTCTTTTCCATGAAATCGCCGCCGCCGGCCTGCGTGCCGTTGTCGACGCCGCCATGACCCGGATCGATCACGATCACCGGCCGCTTGTCGGGCGCTTGCGGCGGAGGAGCTGCGGCCGGCGACTCTGGAGGGGTGCCGGCGGCTGCGTTCGCCTCGGCGATCGCGGGCCGCAGTTCGGGGCGGCTTTCGGGTGCCAGCGATTGAACAAAGGCTGTGCGATCCGCATGCTCCAGTTCCAGCACCAGCCGCGGCGGTTGGCCGTTGGCCGCCTCCAGCACATAGGATTTGGCAATCTTGGCCGGCCCAGTCAGGTCGAACACGATCCGCGACCCGCCCGGCATCACGAGCCCATAGCGGAACGCCCTGACCAGTCCCCGCCCCGCAGTGCCGATCCCGGCGGGAAGCTGGAAACTGACTTGGGGAAGATCGATCACGACGCGATAGGGGTCAGCCAGCGCGAAGGCGCGAAACTGCACCGGCTTGTCGAGGTCGAGAATGAAGCGGGTTTGCCGTGCGTCACCCGCCAGCCGGGCATCGGAAGCAATTGGGAACGTCGATACGCCCGCCGGATTGGGGATGGCGGCAAGGGAAGCCGGCCCTTGAGAAACTGGCTGGGAAGCCGGTCCTTGGGCCACGCTGGGGCCGATCATACCGGCGCACAGCAATGTTGCGGCGCACAATAGCCCACATCCCAGCAAAACAAGGTGATTTGCGCGGCTCGCCAACGATTCGATGCCTCCGGAGGAGCCTTCCCTTACCGCATTAGAACCACAGGGTTAATCGGAGCTTAAAGGCGGATCGGTGAAAAAGGAGTAAGTGTTGCCGCGCTGCGACGCTATCCGGGCGGTTCCGGTGCGCTTCCCTTGCACGCAGGCCCCAATCCACGTATGTACGGGGGGCTGACGGCTAATACTCCCGGTTGTGTCGCGTTCAGCCTCCCGGTGCAGCGCCGGAACCTCCGAAGCCGGAGGAACCTGCGTCTTTCCCGATCCCTCCACAGCCAGCGCTGCGCGCGGCTGACACGGAGCGGCGGTTTCGAGCCCGAGCGGCGTCCGGTCCCAGGTACCTTTTCCCAGGGACGGTTAGAGAACACGGCAAAACTGATTATCCGGATCCGAACCGGTCCGATATGCGATGGCCGGCGGGCGCCTCGGCGCCGAACCGGGCTTTCAGCGAAAGACACGGCGGTATCTTTTCCGCCAACATGTTCAGACGGGCCGACGCTTGATGCGCCAGACTGTGTTGCCGACCAAGATCCACGGAACGATCGCGACGATGCGAGGCGAAAGCTTCGCACGTCGCGTTGCTCCGGTGGTCCCCCGTTCGGCGCGGCGCCAAGAAGTGCGTTTTGGCCTTCCCCTCACCCCCGAATCAGGTGGACCGTCGCGTCACCGGGCCGCGCAATTTGCGCGCGCCATGCACCGCGCCCGCCGCCGTCAAGAGTTCCAAAATGCCCAACAAGATGTTGATCGACGCGACCCACCCGGAAGAGACCCGGGTCGTTGTGGTCCGTGGCAACCGCGTCGAAGAATTTGATTTTGAGACCGTCCAGCGCAAGCAACTGCGCGGCAATATCTATCTCGCCAAGGTTACGCGCGTAGAACCGTCGCTGCAGGCGGCGTTCATCGAGTATGGCGGCAACCGCCACGGCTTCCTGGCGTTCAGCGAAATCCATCCGGACTATTATCAGATTCCGGTCGCCGACCGGCAGGCGCTGATCGAGGCCGACGAGCGCGCGCACCGCGAGGCCGAGGAAGAGAGCGAGAACCGCTCCAGCCATCGCCGCCGGTCGCGCCACCGCAATGCCCGTCGCCGCGGCCATGGCGACCGGGTCCAAAGCGATGTCATCGAGAATGCCGGCCAGGATCCTGCGCAGGCAGCCCAACCCGATGAGGGCGAGGCGCATGAGCACGAAGGCCTCTACGCCGGCGAAGCGCAGGCGCACGACGCCGGGCATCACGAGGATGCGGCTCATCACGATCATGAAGCGCATGAACACGAAGCGCAGGGTCAAGATTTCGGCCATCCGCACGATCATCCCGAGGATGTAGCGCCAGCCCCGCAGGAAGGGGCGGACGCCGCAAGCGAAGCGCCGGTTGCCGAAACGGCACCTCTCTCCGAGACGCCCGCCGTGGCGCCAACAACCGAGGCGGCGGTCACCGAGAGGACCACCGAGGACGCCCATGCGGAAGGGACTCACGAAGCGTCCCATGACCACGCGCAAGCGAACGAACCTGCGGCCCATGCCGATGAGCCGCCGCATGTCGAGCACGCCGGCGAAGGATACGCCGCGGCTGCGCCGGACGAATTCGCTGCCGCTTCGGAAGGCGACGACGGCCACGACGATGAAGACGACGCGGAGGACGCTGAAGAAGATGTCGTCGAGTCCGTCGGCGGCGACGACGTTCTGGAAGAAGTTCCGGAGCGTCCGTTCCGCCCGCGCCGCCAGTACAAGATTCAGGAAGTCATCAAGCGCCGTCAGGTGATGCTGGTGCAGGTTGTCAAGGAAGAGCGTGGCAACAAGGGCGCGGCGCTGACGACCTATCTTTCGCTGGCCGGCCGCTATGCCGTGTTGATGCCCAACACCGCCCGCGGTGGCGGCATCAGCCGCAAGATCACCTCGGCTCAGGACCGCTCGCGGCTCAAGGAAGTGGTGCAAGACCTCGACGTGCCCGAGGGCATGGGGATTATCCTGCGCACCGCGGGTGCTTCGCGCACCAAGCCCGAGATCAAGCGCGACTTCGAATATCTGATCCGCATGTGGGAAACCGTGCGCGATATGACGCTGCGGTCGCAGGCCCCAACCCTCGTTTACGAGGAAGGCTCGTTGATCAAGCGCTCGCTGCGCGACCTCTACAACAAGGAAATCGACGAAATCCTGGTTGCCGGCGACGCCGGCTACCACGAAGCGCGCGATTTCATGAAAATGCTGATGCCTTCCAACGTGCGGGCCGTGAAGCAATATCGCGACGGGCAGCCGCTGTTCTCGCGGATGGGCGTCGAAAGCCAGCTGGACGCGATGTTCTCGCCGACCGTGCAGCTTCGTTCCGGCGGCTACATCGTCATCAACCAGACCGAAGCGCTGGTCTCAATCGACGTCAATTCGGGCCGCTCGACCCGCGAACATCACATCGAGGACACCGCCCTCAAGACCAACATGGAGGCGGCAGAGGAAGTTGCCCGGCAGCTTCGCCTGCGCGACCTCGCCGGACTGATCGTCATCGATTTCATCGACATGGACGAGAAGCGCAACAACCGCGCGGTGGAGCGCAAGCTCTCCGACTGCCTGCGGCAGGACCGCGCGCGCATCCAGGTCGGGCGGATCTCGCATTTCGGCCTACTCGAAATGTCGCGCCAGCGCATCCGCGCCAGCGTGCTGGAGAGTTCGACTGAGCCCTGCCCGCAATGCGGCGGCAGCGGTCATGTGCGCTCGGTGTCCTCCGTCGCGCTGCAACTGCTGCGCGGCATCGAAGAAATCCTGATGAAGGGCGCGACCCATAATCTGGTGGTGCGCACCCGCACCGACGTCGCGCTCTATGTGCTGAACCACAAGCGCGGCCACCTGCGCGATCTGGAAAACGCGTTCAAGGTGACGCTGGCCGTCGTCGCCGACGCCACCGTGAGCGGCCAGCAATCATACGTCATCGACCGCGGCGAACAGGTGCACACGCTGGAAGCCGCCAAGGCGTTGCTGGCGGCGCAGGCCGCCGCCTTCCCGCAGATCGAGGAAGCCTATGACGACGACGAGCCGTTCGACATCGAAACCGAATCCGAGATCGAAACCGACGAAACCGAAGGGCTGACCGAGGATGCCGCGGAAGCGGCAGTGGGCGAAGGTGAAGGCGACGGCCACCGCCGCAAGCGGCGCCGGCGTCGGCGCGGCCGTGGTGAGCCCCGTGAAGGCGGCGCGCCGCGTGAAGACAGCGATGCGATGCGGGTTGCGGGCGAAGCCGTCGAAGGTGCGACCGCCGAGGACGGTGATACCGACGAGGACGAAGGCGACGAACAGCCCGGCATGGTCCGCGGCGATCAGCCTGCAGGCGGCGAGCGGCGCCCGCGCCGTCGCGGCCGTCGCGGCGGACGTCGCCGGCGTGGCGGCGGGCTCGAGGATGGTCTCGCCGGATCGATCGCAGACGAACTCGCGCCGACCTCGGCGCCGGAAGCGGTGACCGCCGTTGCTGATTTCGACGGCGGCGGGTCCGAGCCAGCCCCGTCACTGGTGCAGGCCGACGCTCCGCCCGAACCGGCCGCGCAGCCGGCAGAGATCGAGCCCCCGAGCTACGCCCAGTCTGAACCGGTCGCAAGCGCAGTTGCGCCAGCCGCCGAAGAAACCAGGCAGGAGGCCGAACGCGCTGCGGCACGCCGGCGTTCGACCGTACGCGAGAAGGTCAGCTTCTTGACCAGCGCGCCGGCCGAGCCGGCGCCTGCCGTCAGCCAAAGCGCGCCAGAGCCGGCCGCACCTCCCCCGCCCGCGCCGGCCGAGCCCGCTCCGGCCGCATCAGGCGAACCCGCGCCACGCAAGGCTGGCTGGTGGTCGCGACGCTTCGGCAGCGGCGAATAAGGAATCGAACCGAAAAAAACCGCCCGGCAAAACCGGGCGGTTTTTTAATTGCGGCTTCTGTCGGATTCCGGCGACCTTTCATCCCGTCGTGATCGCAGTCTCCACGTCGGACGGATCAATCTGTTTGTTGAGATTGGCGTGCAGCCGCGCCTTGTCGAGTTCGCCCTCCCACCATGACACCACCACGCAGGCGACGCCGTTGCCGCACAGGTTGGTCAGGGCGCGGCACTCGCTCATGAACTTGTCGATGCCGAGAACAATCGCCATGCCCGGCACCAGGCGTGGATCGACCACGGCGAGCGTCGCGGCCAGCGTGATGAAGCCGGCCCCGGTAATGCCGGACGCACCCTTTGAGGTCAGCATCGCGACCAGAAGGATGGTCAGTTGCTGGCTGAAGGAGAGATCGAAACCGAGCGCCTGCGCGATGAATAGCGTCGCCAAGGTCATGTAGATGTTGGTGCCGTCGAGGTTGAACGAGTAACCGGTCGGGACCACGAGGCCGACCACGGACTTGGAGCAGCCGAGCCGCTCGAGCTTTTCCATCAAGGATGGCAGCGCGCTTTCCGAGGATGACGTGCCGAGCACGATCAGAAGCTCATCCTTGATGTAGGCCAGGAACTTGAAGATCGAGAACCCGACCATCCGCGCGATCACGCCGAGCACCACGAACACGAACAGCGCCGCCGTCACATAGAAGGTTGCGATCAGGCCGACCAGGTTCAGGATCGCGCCGGTGCCGAACTTGCCGATCGTAAACGCCATCGCGCCGAACGCGCCGATCGGCGCGGCCTTCATCACGATGGCGATGACGCCGAACACGGCATGCGCGGCATCGTCGATGAAGGCGCGGATGGTGTGGCCGCGCTCGCCAAGTCCCATCAGCGCAAAGCCGAACAGGATGGAGAACAGCAGCACCTGAAGGATTTCACCCTGTGCGAAAGCGCCGACCACCGTATCGGGAATAATGTGCAGGAAGAAATCGACTGTCTTCTGCGCTTCCGCCTGCTTAGCGTATCCGGCGACGGCTTGCGCGTTCGCCATGCCGCCTCCGAAACCCGAGCCGGGCCTGACCAGATTTCCGACGAGAAGGCCAATCACCAGGGCGAAGGTGGAGACCACCTCGAAATAGACCAGCGCCTTGACGCCGATCCGGCCGACCTTCTTGGCATCTTGTATATGCGCGATGCCGGATACCACGGTGCAGAAGATGATCGGCGCGATCACCATCTTGATCAGCTTGATGAAGCCGTCGCCGAGCGCCTTGATCCAGTCGTTGGTCGCGAACGCAGGCCACAGCCAGCCGACCAGCGCACCGAGCACGATGGCAATCAAGACTTGGACGTAAAGAACCCGGTACCAGGGCTTCTTTGCCGCGCTCGCGGGCGCTTCGGTTGCGATCGTTGCCGCCATGACGCCTACTCCCTTCAATGGCCGCGGACTGGTCGCACCTGCGCCAATCCGTCGCACACAGCCAAAATACTTTGAGGGAGCGGAGTCAATGGTGTTGGCGGCCGCTAGCCGCGCGCATCGAACATCCGCCGGGTTGCCGGCACCAGCGCCGCGCCGAGCGCATTCTTGATCAGAGATGCCGCGATGAACGGAACAATACCGACCAGCCACGCCTTTTCCACGCCGAGCTTCATGCCGAACGCGAGCCAACCAAACCCGGCAGCGAGAATGAGAATGTGTCCGAGCGCCATCGCGACAAATAGCTGAAGCACTGACCGGTCCCAGCCGCGCTCGCTCAGCCATCCCGTCACGAAGACCGCTGCCAGGAAGCCGAAGAGATATCCGGCGGTCGGACCGACGAGCGGCGCAAGGCCGCCAACCGGGCCTGCGAATACCGGAAATCCGATCGCCCCTTCGGCCAGATAGGCCATGACGGTAGCGCTGCCGAGCCGCCAGCCATAGGCTGCGCCGATCACCAGTACGACCAGCGTCTGCAGCGTCATCGGCACGTACGGCAACGGCAGATTGACCTTGGCCGACAAGGTCAGCAACGCCGTGCCCAGCGCGACCAGGACCACGCTGCGCAACAGACCCGACGATCCATCCGCGCGATGCGGCCACAGCAAACTGGCCAGCGGGAAATGCGATGGCACAACAGTTTCAGGCAGGGTTCTGGCAGACACGGATGACTCCCGATTGATTTGGATTCGGATGATGTGGATCGTAGATGTGGATGGCGGCCGAAGGTATTTATGCCAGCCAACGCGCAATGCGCGTCACCGCTTCACGCATCTCGTCGGCCGAGCGCGCGTAGGAGAAGCGAATGAAGCTACGGCCGTGGATCGGATCGAAATCGACGCCGGGCGTCGCCGCCACATGCGCCTTCTCCAGCATCCGGCCGGCAAATTCGAAACTGTCGGAGGTGAAATCCGAAACATCTGCGTAGAGATAGAAGGCGCCATCCGCAGGAAGAAACTTGGTCAGGCCGGCCTTCGGCAGTCCCTCGATCAGGATGCGGCGGTTCTCCTGATAGCCGCGCTTGATCGCCTCCATCTCTTCGCGGCCCTCGAATGCCGCCTCGGCGGCGATCTGCGATAGCGTCGGCACCGAGATCGACAGGTTCTGCTGCAGCCGCTCGATTGGCCGCAGCAAGGGCTCCGGCACCACCATCCAGCCGACCCGCCAGCCTGTCATGCAGAAATATTTCGAGAACGAATTGATCACGAGCGCCTGCGGCGAGAGCCCGGCCGCCGTCACCGCCGGAAACGCATAATCGAGGCCGTGATAGATCTCGTCGGAAATGAAGCGAATACCTGCATCTTCCGCCGCATTGATCAGGCCGGTGAGCGCCTCGCGCGACATCATCGTTCCCGTCGGATTGGCAGGGCTACCGACCAGCACGCCCTTCAGCGGCGTCTTGCGATGCGCGGCCAGCAACGCCTCGCCTGTCAACGCATGGCGCGTCGCGCTCGATGTCTCAATCAGCACCGGTTCGCAACCGAGCGCGGTCAGAATGTGGCGGTAAGGTGGATACCCGGGCACCGTGACCGCGACCCGGTCGCCCGGCTCGAACATCGACAAAAACGCCAGAATGAATCCGCCGGACGAGCCGGTCGTGATCACGATGCGCTCGCTATCGACCGTGCAGCCGTAAGCATCGCGGTAGTGCCTGACAATCCGCTCGCGCAGCGAAGGCATGCCGAGCGCGGAGGTGTAATCGATGCGCGCCTCGTCGAGCGCCCTGTGCGCAGCCGCGATCGCGCTCCGCGGCGCCGGCGCCGCCGGCTGCCCCACTTCCATGTGAATCACATGGCCGCCTGCCGCCTCGATTCGCGCTGCGGCCGCCATCACGTCCATCACCATGAAGGGCGGAACATCGCTCCGTACCGAAGGCGTCAGCAGCGCTTTTGCGCGGTCTCTAAGTGTCGATTCCAGCATCGATATCTGCTATTTGCACGGGCGCTTGCCGAATCCAGGTTCCCGAACCGGCTAGCGCCCCAGACTGGCCGTATTCGATGGCTTGTTATAGCGTTTTCAAGCCAAGCGATACCGGTTTGGGCGAAGAAACGCGTTGAAACAATAAACTAGGACCCGTTTCTGATCTAATCGGAAACCGAACTGGCTTCCGGCAACTCCGCACGCATCATCAATCGCCAAAGACCGCTCATGCTGCTTCGTATCGCCCGACGCAAGAAATCGCTGAAATTGACCGCGCTGATCACGGCTGTCGCGCTTGCCTTCACGCCGATCGCGGCGATGGCGCAGGAGAACAAGGGTCCGCCGGTGATCCGCGACACTGAGACGGAGCAATTGCTGCGCGAATATACGCGGCCGATCCTGCGCGCCGCCGGCCTGGAAAAACAGAACATCCAGATGGTGATCATCAACCAGGGTGTCTTCAACGCCTTCGTTGCCGACGGTCGCCGCATCTTCGTGAACTACGGCGCAATCCTGCAGTCGGAGACGCCGAACCAGATCATCGGCGTGATGGCGCACGAAACCGGCCACCTTGCCGGCGGCCATCTCGCCAAGATGCGCGAGCAGATGGCGCAGGCCCAGACGCAGATGATCATCGCCATGCTGCTTGGCGCCGGCGCGATGGTCGCGGGATCGCGGAGCGGCGGCGGCAGCAGTGGGCTGACCAACGCCGGCGCGGCGATGTTCTCCGCGCAGGGCGAAGTGATCCGCCGCACCCTGCTCTCCTACGTGCGCCAGCAGGAGGAAAATGCCGACAAGGCCGGCGTGAAGTTTCTGAATGCCACCGGCCAGTCTCCGCGCGGCATGTACGAGACTTTCAAGCGTTTCACCGACGAAAGCCTGTTCGCCGCGCGCGGCTCCGACCCTTACATGCAGTCGCATCCGATGCCGGCCGAGCGCGTTGCTGCGCTGGAAGGACTGGCACGATCGAGCCCCTATTGGGACAAAAAAGACGACCCTGCGCTACAACTGCGTCACGACATGGTGCGCGCCAAGATCTCGGCTTTCATGGAGCGGCAGGACACCGTGTACCGACGCTATCCGATGTCCAACAATAGCCTGCCGGCGCGCTATGCCCATGCGATCTCGACCTATCTGCACGGCGACCTGCGCAGCGCGCTCGCGCAGATCGATGCCCTGATCCAGCAGCAGCCCAACAATCCGTATTTCCACGAGGTGCGCGGTCAGGCGCTGTTGGAGGGCGGCAAGCCGCAGGAGGCGATTGCGCCGCTGCGCAAGGCCGTCGCGCTCTCGAACAACTCGCCGCTTATCGAGATGCTGCTTGGGCAGGCTCTCGTGGCAACCGGCAACAACGCCTATACGGACGAGGCTATCGCGATCCTGCGCGCGGCTGTGGCGCGCGAGAGCGAGGCGCCGATCGGCTATACCCAGCTCGCAATCGCCTACGGACGCAAGGGCGATTACGCGCAGGCCGACCTGGCCTCGGCCCAGGCCGCCTATCTGCGCGGCGACAGCAAGACCGCGCGCGATCTCGCCTCGCGCGCGAAAACGCGCTTCGCGATCGGGACGCCCGGATGGGTCAAGGCTGACGACATTGTGAGCGCCAAGCCGCTGCCCGGCCAGAAGAGCAACTAGCAATCAACCGCATTCGGCTATAATCGGGTCGGGTCGCCAAGGGCCTGATAATCAAGGACTTGACTATTACTTGGCGACCATGAACCACGATATTCTCCAGGAGCCGGCCTTCAACAGAATTGCCCGGGAACTCGCCGCATAAGGATTTACCGATGCCCTCGTTCCGTCTTTTCGTCCCCGCATTGTTCGCGTTGGCGCTCTGCGGCGCGCCGCTGTCCGCTTCCGCGCAGAGCTTCACCGACACGCAACGCGGCGACATCGAGGCGATCGTCCGAAATTACCTGATCGCGCATCCCGAAGTGCTCGAAGAGGCGATGACCGAACTCAGCAAGCGCCAGGCCACGGCGGAAGCCGCCAAGCACGAAGCCGGCGTCGCCGCCAACGCGGAAGCGATCTTCAATTCGCCACGCGGCGTCACGCTCGGCAACAAGGATGGCGACGTCACCTTCGTCGAATTCTTCGATTACAATTGCGGCTACTGCAAGCGCGCCATGGCCGACATGCTGGAGCTGATGAAGGCCGACCCGAAGCTCAAGGTCGTGCTCAAGGAATTTCCGGTCTTGAGCGCCGGCTCGGTCGAAGCCGCCCAGGTCGGCGTCGCCGTGCGCATGCAGGATCCGACTGGCAAGAAATATCTCGACTTCCACCAGAAGCTGCTCACCGGCCGCGGTGCGGCCGACAAGGCGCGTGCGATGGCGGTCGCCAAGGAAGTCGGCCTCGACATGGCGAAGCTGGAGAAGGACCTTTCGAGCGCCGAGGTCCGCAGCACGCTCGAGGAAAATTTCAAGCTCGCCGAAGCGATGGGCATGAATGGCACGCCAAGCTATGTGATCGGCAAGCAGGTGGTGATCGGCGCGGTCGGGGCTGAAGCCCTGCGCGAAAAGATCAACAACGCACGCTGCGGCAAGGCGACCTGCTGAGGCGATGCTTCACAAGTTGCGATGAAAGGCCGGCTCGATAGCCGGCCTTTTCTTTGCGGCGTTCTGCGGGCCAGTGGTTCATCTCGCGTTCACAAAACAAAGTCGGCGGAACCGCCAACTATCAGGAACATCAGGCAATTCCTTTCGTTGATCGCGCGGGCAATGCAGATACGTGAGGAGACATTCAATGAGTAATCGCTTTCTGATGACGGTCGCGACGGCGGCCCTGATCGCCGGAACCGGCTTTGCGAACGCGCAAGGCACCGGCATGGGACGCGGCGAGCCGGGGTCGGCCGGTTCCGCGCAGCAGAGCGCGCCTTCTTCTGAGCGCGGCGGCGCATCATCGGGCACCATGCAGCGCGATAGCGGCGGCAAGTCCGAGATGAAGGGTGCGCAGTCCGAGCAGAAGTCGATGGGCGCTGAAAAGGGCCAGCGCGCCGAAGAGCACGGCAAGGGCGGCAAGGACATGAAAGCCGAGGGCAAGGAGGACCGCGGCGGCATGAAGTCCGAGCAGAAGGCCGAACAGAAGTCCGAAAAGGGCCAGACCACTGGCCAGGGCAAGATGGAACGCGATCAGGGCACGACCCAGCAGCGTGACCAGACCACCCAGGGTCGCGATCAAATGCAGCAACGTGACCAGAAGGCCCAGGGCCAGCAAGACCGCACTCAGACTCAGACCCAGACTCAGGGCGGAGCCGCGGGCCAGAGCACGACCACGACGGGCCAGGCCGGCGCGGGCGCCAAGCTCTCGACCGAGCAGCGCACCCAGATCACCACTGCGATCAAGGAGACACGGGTGCAGCCGGTGACGAACGTGAACTTCTCGGTTTCGGTCGGCACCCGAGTGCCGCGTGACGTGACCTTCCATACGTTGCCGGAGCGGGTGGTGACGATCTATCCGGAATGGCGCAGGTATAAGTATATCCTCGTCAAGGAGCAGATCGTGATCGTCGATCCGAACACCTACGAGATCGTCGCGATTCTGGACGCCTAACAGCGGCCTTTCGCAAGTATCAGGGCGGGCAGAAATGCCCGCCCTTTTCGCTGAGCGGGGGCATGCCCCGCCCCAACGTCCCGGAGCAAACGGAGCTACAACCTGTTCGACGCGTTGCGGCCCATTCCACCGTGGGCAGCATGGTTTCCATCGCTTTGGCTTGAGCGGACGTCCGGAAGGCGAAGGGCTCCTGAATACGCCGCACGCGGGGCACACCCAGACCGATTCATCGGCCTTGGTTAATCAGCAAATTCAGTAGGTTCTATGCGCCTTTTTATGAACAGGATGAGACGCTTGAAATGGGCCAAAGCGGCCTAAAGGCTTCCCCTTGGCCGCGTTGTTACCTATAACGCCCGCGACCTGCCCGCCCCTCTTTGCTGGAATCCGGATGGCCCAAGGAAATACCTCAGCCGCTGCCGCGACGATCTATGTGCTCAACGGCCCGAACCTCAACATGTTGGGGACGCGCGAGCCCGAAACCTACGGCCATGCGACGCTCGCCGATGTCGAGAAACTGTGCGTGGAGACGGCGGCGCAATTCGGCCTGACGGCCGATTGCCGCCAATCCAATCGCGAAGGCGAGCTGATCGACTTTATCCACGAGGCGCACGCCAGGAAGGTGGCCGGCATCATCATCAACGCCGGCGCCTATTCGCACACCTCGATCGCGCTGCATGACGCACTTGTCGCGGTGAAAATTCCGACGGTCGAAGTGCATATCAGCAACGTTCATGCCCGCGAGAGCTTTCGTCATCACTCCTTCACGGCCATGGCTGCCTTCGCCTCGCTCTGCGGCTTCGGCATCGATGGCTACCGGCTCGCAATCAACGGCCTTGCCGCCAAGCTCGGCGTCAAGGCGAAGAACTGACTTCAAGACTGACCTTAAAATCTGACGTCGAGCGACAGATAGCCTGACGTTTACGCCGTCACCCACATCGAGAATTCCGGATCAAGAGCATGGCCCGCCAGCCCGACAACAAGTCAGCGGACAAATCAGCCGCAAATCTAATGAGCGACGACAGCGCGCTCATTCGCGAACTCGCGCTATTATTGGATGAAACCAGCCTGACCGAGATCGAGATCGAACGCGCCGGTTTGCGGGTGCGGGTTGCGCGCAACATCAGCGTCTCGGCAGCGATGCCGGCGAACTTCCAGCCGGCAGCCGCGCCAGCTGTTTCCGCTGCGCCCGCGGCGGTATCCGATCTGGCCAAGCATCCGGGCGTGGTCCCCTCGCCGATGGTTGGCACCGCCTATTGGGCGCCTGAGCCCGGCGCCAAGCCGTTCATCGAGGTTGGCACCAAGGTGTCTGCCGGCCAGACGCTCCTGATCATCGAAGCGATGAAGACGATGAACCAGATCCCGTCGCCGCGCGCGGGCACGGTGACGCAAATTCTCGTCGAGGACGGCCAGCCGGTCGAATTCGGCGAACCGCTCGTGATCATTGAATAAGCGAATGGCGAGTGGCGAATAGTGAAAACAGTGTCTTCCCATTCGCTATTCGCCATTCGCTACTCACGGCTTGGAAAAACATGTTCGACAAGATCCTCATAGCCAATCGCGGCGAGATCGCGCTCCGCGTGCTGCGCGCGTGCAAGGAACTCGGCATCTCTACGGTTGCCGTGCATTCGACCGCCGATGCCGACGCCATGCATGTGCGGCTCGCCGACGAGAGCGTCTGCATCGGACCGCCGCCGTCGAAGGAATCCTATCTCAATATTCCGGCATTGCTGGCGGCCTGTGAGATCACCGGCGCCGATGCCGTGCATCCCGGCTACGGCTTTTTGTCCGAGAACGCGCGCTTCGCCGAAATCCTCGCCGACCATAATCTGCATTTCATCGGCCCGAAGGCCGAACACATCCGCCTGATGGGCGACAAGATCGAGGCCAAGAAGACCGCCAAGCGGCTCGGTATCCCCGTCGTGCCCGGCTCGGACGGCGCAGTCTCGTCCGACGACGACGCCATGGCAATCGGCAAGGCGATCGGTTTCCCCGTGCTGGTGAAGGCCGCAGCCGGCGGCGGCGGACGCGGCATGAAGGTCGCACGCACCGCCGACGATCTGATGCTCGCGCTGTCGACCGCATCCAACGAAGCCAAGTCGGCGTTCGGCGACGCCTCCGTCTATCTCGAAAAATACCTGCAGAAGCCGCGCCACATCGAGATTCAGATTCTCGGCGACGGCCGCGGCGGCGCGATCCATCTCGGCGAGCGCGACTGCTCGCTGCAGCGCCGCCACCAGAAGGTCTGGGAAGAAGGCCCCTCGCCGGTTCTCGCCGCCGCGGCCCGCGCGAAGATCGGCGAGACCTGCGCCAAGGCGATGCGGGACATGAAATATCTCGGCGTCGGCACCATCGAATTTCTTTACGAGGATGGCGAGTTCTATTTCATCGAGATGAACACCCGCATCCAGGTCGAACATCCCGTCACCGAGAGCATCACCGACATCGACCTCGTGCTGGAGCAGATCCGCATCGCCGCCGGCGGCGACCTGCCCGCGAAGCAGGAAGAGATCGCCATCATCGGGCATGCTATCGAATGCCGCGTCAATGCGGAGAACCCGCAGACTTTCCGCCCCTCTCCCGGCAAGATCACGCAATTCCACCCGCCCGGAGGCCTTGGCGTGCGGATCGATTCCGCCGTCTATCAGGGCTATGTCATTCCGCCCCATTATGACTCGCTGGTCGGCAAGCTGATCGTGCACGGCAAGACCCGTGCCGAATGCCTGATGCGGCTGCGCCGGGCTCTCGACGAGATGGTGGTCGACGGCATCGAAACCACGCTGCCGCTGTTCCGGGCGCTGGTCCGCGAAACTGATATTATCAACGGCGACTACCACATCCACTGGTTGGAGCAGTACCTCGCTGGACAACCTCTGGACAGCAAGACGTGAGCGGCAACGCCTGAAATATTCGGCGGCCTCTGGAACCGAGGGTTCCATCGCACGTTGGGTATTTAGGGGTGGCACAGGGGCGCTTGTTCCGTTTGCTCATGACGCGAGATCACCGTGAACGCTGATGCCCAGCGCAAGCGCGCCGTGGGCCACATCCTGCTATTCGCGGCGGGACTGCTGGTACTGACCGCCATCAGCGCCGGCTCGGTCCATCTCGTGAACAAAGCGCGCGAGGATTCGCGCTCGGTGCAGCGTACGCTCGAGGTTGAAAACCAGCTCTCGGTCGTTCAGCTTCAGTTGCGGCGCGCCGAGAGCGCGCAACGCGGCTACCTCGCGACGTTGCGGCCGGATTTTCGGCGCGACTTTGAGCAGGCCATGTCCGAGCTGACGCCCGCGCTGACGCGGTTGAGCCAACTCATCAGCGACAATCCGGTTCAACGGCAGCTCATCAACGAGATGATGCCGCTCTACGATCAGCGGATCGAGGAATTCCGCACCACTATGGAACTGGCCCGGTCGCAGCGCATGAACGATGCCGCCAAGATCGTTCGCGAAGGCATCGGGCGCGACACGATGAAGCATATCGACGATCTCGCCGGTCGCATGCGGGCGGAGGAAGACCGTCTGTTTACCGAGCGTACCACCAACGCCGATCGCAGCCAGGCGCTGGCGGCTTCGATCACCGGCATCGGCTCGGGCTTCGTCGTCGTGCTGGCCGGCATCGCAATCTTTCTCGTGCGTCGCTCGTCACGCGCGCGCGACGTGGCTGATGCCAAGCTGCGCGACAGTCACCTCAACCTCGAGGCCACGATTGACGAGCGCACGGCGGACCTGCGTGAAGCCAATGACGAGATCCAGCGCTTCGCCTACATCGTCAGCCACGATCTGCGCTCGCCGCTGGTCAACATCATGGGCTTCACCAGCGAGTTGGAGGAATTGCGCGGCGACATTTTCAAACGGATCGCAGCGCTTTCCCGCGCGCAGTCCGCCGTCCCGGCCACTGCGGAAAACGCCACCGATACCGCCGAGCCCGAGCTCCAGGGAGCGGACAAGCAGCTCTCGGAAGACTTCTCCGAGGCACTCGAATTCATCAAGTCGTCGATTGGCAAGATGGACCGGCTGATATCGGCGATCCTCAATCTCACCCGCGAGGGACGGCGCGAGTTCGAGCCGGTCGCGATCGATACCAAGGAGCTGATCGAAGGCATCGTGACGACCGTGGCGCATCAGGCCGCGGAAGCCCAGGCCGAGATCCGGATCGAAGCGCTGCCCAATATTGTCAGCGATCGCCTTGCGCTGGAGCAGATCTTCTCCAATCTGATCGACAATGCGCTTAAATACCTGAAAACGGGGGTGCCCGGCGAGATCTCAGTGCGCGGTCGCACCAAGCTCGGCTTTGCAATTTTCGAGATATCCGACAACGGGCGCGGCATTGACCCCAAGGATCACCAGCGCATCTTCGATTTGTTCCGCCGCGCAGGAACCCAGGACAAGCCGGGGCAAGGCATCGGCCTTGCCCATGTTCGCGCCTTGGTGCGACGGTTGGGAGGAACCATGTCGGTCGCGTCGGAACTTCACCAGGGCAGCACGTTCACGATTACGCTGCCTATTAATTGGTCTGCCAACCGGAATACACGGATATGAGTAATCCAGTCAGCATCATCATGATCGAGGACGACGAGGGCCACGCCCGCTTGATCGAGCGAAATATACGTCGATCCGGTGTCAACAATGACATCATACCGTTCACCAGCGGTACAGCCGCGCTGAATTACCTGTTCGGCAAGGATGGGACGGGCCTCGATCACAAGGGCAGCGCGCTCCTGATCCTGCTCGATCTCAACTTGCCCGACACGTCCGGCATCGACATTCTAAAACGGGTCAAGGAAAACCAGTATCTCAAGACCACGCCCGTCGTAGTCCTGACCACCACCGACGATTCGCAGGAGATCAAGCGCTGTTACGAACTGGGTTGCAATGTCTATATTACCAAGCCCGTGAACTACGAAAGTTTCGCCAACGCCATTCGCCAGCTCGGTCTGTTTTTCTCCGTCATTCAGGTCCCTCCGGCCGCCACATGAAACCCGCAACGCCGACACTGTTGTATATCGACGACGACGCGGGCCTTGCTCGCCTGGTCGACCGCGGTCTGACGCGGGCGGGCTTCAAGGTGGTGCATGCGGCAAGCGGCGAGGAAGGGCTGGCCCGGCTCGCACAGGGCGGCATCGATGTGGTTGCGCTCGATCAATACATGCCGGGCCTCGACGGCCTCGAAACGCTGGAACGGATCATGGCGATCGTCGACGCCCCACCCGTGGTGTTCGTCACGGCCGCGCAGGATTCGGCGATCGCAGTCACGGCGCTGAAGGCCGGCGCCGCCGACTACCTCGTCAAGGACACGCGGGGCGATTTCATTCCGCTGCTTCAGGTCGCGATCGACGGCGCGCTCCGACAGGCCGCGCTTCAGCGCGCCCGCGACGAGGCCGAAGCCGAGGTTCACGCTTCGCGCGACCGCTACGCGGCGCTCGCCGCCGAACGCGAAGTACTGCTGCGCGAAGTCAACCACCGCGTCGGCAACTCCTTGCAGATCATCGCCTCGCTGCTGCACCTGCAGGCCAATTCGGCGACCCAGGAGGACGTCAAGGCGGCGCTGACCAATGCGATGGGCCGCGTCGCGGCGGTCGCGCAGGTGCATCGCCGCCTCTACACCTCGCACGACCTCAAGAGCGTGCTGCTGAACCAGTATCTCGAAGCTCTGCTGGAAGATCTCCGCCGTTCGGCCGAGGGCAACAAGATGTCGCGGCTGACGCTCAAGGCTGAACCGATCGAGATCGACCCCGACCGCGCGGTGGCGATCGGCATCATCGTCAACGAACTGGTGATGAACGCCGTCAAATACGCCTATCCTGACGGCGCCGGTCCCATTCATGTCGAGCTCCACCCCGAGGGCGAAGACCTCCTTGTCTCGATCACCGATAATGGTGTCGGTCTCAACGCCAAGGTCGACCCGCGCTCCACGGGCATGGGACAACGCATCGTGAGCGCGATGGCCGCAAAGCTGGACGCCAGCGCCGAGCGCGATCCCGACCATGAGGGCACCAGAATCGTCCTGCGCTTCCGTCGCGTCCCGCCGGCGACGCCGAAGCCGACAAACGCCGTTGCGGGTTAAGCCGGCGTCGCCGCTTCGATCGCGCGCGCGGTCGCGACGAGAGCGTCTGCCACCTCGATCGCACGCCGTGGATTTAACCTGTTTCGGATGGCGGAGAGCGTAATCGCCGCGGTGGGCTGGCCGTCGGGCGCGCGGATCCATGCGGACAGCGACTTCGTTCCCTGCACGAGGCCGACATCGCGCAAATTGTATCCGCGGCGGCGCGCGAGCTGAATCTGGCCGAGCACCGTTGCCACATCGGTTCGGTAGGCACCAAATCGCGTTTCATTGGCAAGCACGATCTTGCGCGCCTCCGCTGACGGCATGGCAGCCAGGATCGCCACCCCGGCACTGCTGACGCCCAGCGGACGCCGCACGCCGACCTCGATCGACAGAACCTGGATCGGATAGTTGCCGATGCGGCGCGCCACGCACAGCGTATCGAGGCCGGTGCGTACGGTGAGAAACAAGGTATCGCCGAGCTGTGCGGAAGCCGCCGCCAGATGCGGCTCTGCTGCAATCAACAGTGGCGAACGCGACGGACGCGCCAGCGCCAGTTCGGGCACCTGGCGGCCGATCGCGTAATTCCCTGTGCGGTCGCTGCGCTCGACGATCCCCTCCTCGATCAGCACGTGCACGATGCGATGTACCGTCGGGCGGGTCAGCGAGGTGGCCTGCACGATCTCGGCCATCGGCACGCCTCGTTCGCCGCCTATCGCGAGTGTCCGCAGCACGGCCACGGCCCGGCGGATCGTCTGCCCGCCCGGCCGCGCCCCGCGCGCCTTTAACCGGCCGTTCGTCATAAGCGTTGCCCGTTGTCCACAATGTGGACAAAAACATCACAATTTGGTCGACAGTGGAAGGGCTGCGCGCAACATCGCGGCGCGGAACAATGCATGCAATGGCCGCTGGGATGGGGCCGGTGCAAAACAAGAATGTAGCGGCCGATATGCCGCCTTTCGGGAGAATGCGATGAAATTTTTCGCGATCGCAGGCATCGCTTTGTCGGCAATATCGGCCGTAGCGCTGACCACACCGGCCGAGGCCCAGCAATGGCCGGCGCGGCAGGTGCGCCTGATCGTCCCGTATCCGGCCGGCGGTAATGTCGATAGCGCGGCGCGCGTCATCGCCGACAGGCTCCAGGCGAAACTCGGCCAGCCGTTCATTGTCGAGAACAAGGCCGGCGCGGGCGGCCTGATCGCCGGCGAGGCGTTCGCGAAAATGCCGCCCGACGGCTACGCCTTGTTCGTCGGCGCCAACGGCCCGGTGCTGTTCGCACCCGAAATCGCCAAGCGCGAGGCCTACAACTGGAAGCGGGATTTTGTCCCCATCACCTCGATCACGATGACCCCGCTGGTGCTCGAGGTGCATCCGTCGCTACAGGCGAAGGATCTCAAGGAATTTCTCGATCTTGCCCGCCGCGATCCCGGCAAGCTGACGATGGCCTCGCCCGGCCAAGGCACCACCAACCATCTGCTCAGCGAGCTGATGCAATCGACGCTTAACCTGCAATGGCTGACGGTGCACTACCGCGGCAACGCGCCTGCGCTCAACGACCTGATCGGCGGACAGGTGCAGTTTGCGCTCGATCAGATCTCCGTCGGTTTGCCTTCGATCAAGAGCGGCATGCTGCGCGCACTCGCCGTCACCGGGAGCCACCGCGCCTCCTGGCTTCCTGATGTCCCGACCTTTACCGAGCTCGGCTACAAGGATTTTGACGGCCAGACCTTCACTGGCCTGTTCGCGCCGGCGCGCACACCGGCCGAGATCGTGACCAAGCTTCACGATACGCTGGCGGAGCTCCTGAAAGATCCGGCCATCGTCGAGAAATTCAACGCGCTCGGCTCCGAGGCCGTATCGATGACGCCCGCGGAGTTCACAAGCTACCTCGAACGCGAGGACGCCAAGTGGATTCCGGTCGTGCGCAAGGCAAACATCAAGGCTGACTGACGCCTCACAATGCGGATCGATCCTGCATATCTCGACGCCGAAACGGCCTACCGGCTGATCACCGGCGTCGTGGTGCCCCGCCCCATTGCCTGGGTGACCACCCTGTCGGGCAACGGGGTGCTCAACCTCGCCCCGTTCTCCGCCTTCACCTTCGTCGCGCCGAAGCCGCCGATGCTGGCCATCAGCGTCGGGCGCAAGGCAGGAATCTACAAGGATACCGCGCAGAACATCCTCAACAACGAGGAGTACGTCGTTCACATCGCGGATTCGAGCCTGATGAATGCGGTGCACGAGAGCTCCACCGAACATCCGCCTGATGTCAGCGAGGTCGAGGAACTGCGGCTTTCCACCCTACCGGGCGAGCGCGTCAAGGTGCGCCGTCTTGCAGCCGCGCCGATTGCGATGGAATGCCGCTTCCGCCAGTGTCTCGAATTTGGCGACACCCGCAGCCGGCTCATCGTCGGCGAGGTGCTGGTCTTCCATATCAGGGATGGTCTTTTGAACAACGGCAAGATCGAAACCGAGGCGCTCGACCCGATCGCGCGCATCGCCGGCCCGCGTTACGCCAAGCTCGGCGAGATCGTCACCCTGAAGCCGGTGTTCCAGACTTCAAAAACTGAATCCTGAAGCGTGCCGCTCCGCGCCGCGCCGATCCGGAGACTGATCGCATGCATCTTCTGAGCTATCTTGCAAACGACCAGCCGCGCTTTGGCGCGAGCGTCCCGGGCGGGATCGTCGACCTGACCGAACGAACGAAATTTCCCGACCTGCGGGCGCTGATTGCCGCGGATGGACTTGATACCGCGCGTCAGGCGATTGCCGGGCAGAAGCCCGATCATGCACTCGAGGATGTCACGCTGCTGCCGCCGATCCCTGCTCCGGAAAAGCTCTGGTGCATCGGCGTGAACTACAGGGACCGCAACGCCGAGTACAAGGACAATTCGGATCTGCCGAAATATCCGAGCCTGTTCGTCCGCAATCCATCTTCCGTCGTCGGCTCGGGCCAGCCGATCGAAAAGCCTGATGTCTCCGAACAGCTCGATTATGAGGGCGAGCTCGTGATCGTGATCGGCAAGGAGGGAAGGCACATCCCGCGCGAGCGGGCGTGGGAGCACATTTTCGGCATGACGCTGTGTAACGAGGGCAGCGTTCGCGACTGGCTGCACCACGGCAAGTTCAACGTCACCCAAGGCAAGAATTTCGACCGCTCGGGCAGCATCGGCCCATGGATCGTCACCTCGGACGAATGCGATCCGCGCGGACCACATGACATCGTCACCCGCGTCAATGGCGAGGTGCGGCAGAGCGATTCCACCGAGCGGCTGATGTTTCCGTTCGACTACCTGATCGCCTACCTCTCGACCTTTGCCACACTGAAACCTGGCGACATGATCGCAACCGGCACCCCGACAGGGGCCGGCGCCCGCTTCACGCCGCCACGCTGGCTCAAGGTCGGCGACGTCGTTGAGGTGGAATCCAGTAAGATCGGCATCCTCCGCAACACCGTGGCGGCGGAGCAGTAACCGATGCTCGATCCGCAAACCGTCGAACTTCTGGCGCAACGTCTCGATGAAGCCGAACGCAGCAAGTCGCTGATATCGGCATTCACACGCGAATATCCGGACCTTACGATCGAAGACGCCTACGCCATTCAGCGCGCCTGGACCAGGCTGCAGCTCGCCCGCGGCCGTGTCGTCAGGGGTCACAAGATCGGCTTGACCTCGAAGGCGATGCAAAACGCCGTCGGCATTTCCGAGCCGGATTACGGCGTGTTGTTCGCGGACATGTTCTATCCGGACGCCTCCGCGATCCCGTTCGATCGTTTCCGCGCTCCCCGTATCGAGGTCGAATTGGCCTTCGTGCTGAAGGCGCCGTTGAAGGGTCCGGATTGCACGTTGTTCGACGTGCTCAACGCGACCGATTACGTCACGCCGGCGCTCGAAATCCTCGAAACCCGGATGCATCGCACCGATCCCGAGACGAAAGCACCACGCAAGGTGATGGACACGATTTCCGACAATGCCGCGAATGCGGCGCTGGTCGTCGGCGGACGGCCCATTCGCCCACTCGACGCCGATCTGCGCTGGATCGGTGCGCTGTTATTTCGCAACGGCCAGATCGAGGAGACCGGTATCGCTGCCGGCGTTCTCAACCATCCCGCCAATGGCGTGGCCTGGCTCACCGATCGGCTGGCGGCGCAGGGCGAATATCTCGAGGCCGGCGAAGTGGTGCTGGCTGGCTCGTTCACGCGTCCGGTCGAGGTCGTCAGGGGCGACACGTTCCACGCCGACTACGGCCGGTTTGGATCGGTGTCTTGCCAATTCGTCTGAACAAAAGCGTCCGCGGAGGTAGAGATGACAAGACGCAAGAGCATTCATATCGGCGAGTTCAAGCACGCCAATCCCATTCCCAACGCCTGTCGCATCGGCAATCTCCTGATGTCAGGCGTCATTCTCGGACGCGATCCCGCAACCGGCGCGATGCCCGAGCGCATCGAGGACCAGTGCGCCAACATGTTCGCCCATATGAAAGCGATCGTCGAAGCCGGCGGCGGCACGACCGACGACATCATCAAAATGACGGTGTGGCTGCAGGACCGCAAGCAGCGCGCGCCGGTCAATACCGAGTGGCTGAAAATGTTTCCCGACGAGCATTCCCGCCCTGCCCGCCATGCGCTGCAGATGGAAATGGAGAACGGCGCGCTCGTGCAATGCGACTTCACAGCCGTGATCGGCTGACCGCGATACAAGGAACCTGACATGCCCACGTATCTTCCGTTCGACCCGAACCCGCGCCGTCCCTCGAAACTGCCGCCGCCGAAGAGCATCGATAGCCAGTTTCACGTGCTCGGCCCCCTGGAGAAATACCCGGTGCGGCCGGGCGCCGCCTACCAGATGCCATCGGCGACCTGGGAGGCTGCGCTGCGCGTCCACAAGGCGCTCGGCATCGAGCGCGGTATCATCGTGCAGACCACGACCTATGGCGCTGATCATGCCGTGGTGCTCGACGGACTCGCCGCGATGGGCCCGAACTATCGCGGCTGCGCCAACGCGCTCGTGTTTGCCGAAGCAGATGACGCCTACCTCGCGAAGCTGCATGACGCCGGCGTGCGCGGCGCCCGCTTCAGCTTCCGGCAGGAACTCGGCGCCGTGCTCTCGGATAAGGATTTCGCCCGCGCGATCGCGCGAATCCGCGAACTCGGCTGGTACGCAAAGATCCAGCCGGAGAAGGACGGCATCGTCTCCAGCGTCGCAAAGTACGAAAACCTCGACGTCCCCGTGCTGATCGATCACATGGCACGCCCTGACCCGACGCGCGGCAAGGACGACCCGAGTCTGCAGAAGATGCTGGAGCTCCTCTCGAAGGGCAACTTCTGGGTGATGCTGTCGCTCGGCGAAAAGACTTCGAAGAAAGGTCCGCCGTGGGACGATGTCACTCCGATCGCACGTGCCTATATCGAAGCTGCTCCCGACCGCTGTGTGTGGGCGAGCGACTGGCCGCACCCGGTTTCGGTGGTACAGCCGCCCAACGACGCCGACCTGCTCGAGCTGCTTTACCGCTACGTCGCCGATGAGGTGGAACTGCAGAAAATCCTGGTGACCAACCCCGCGAAGTTGTTCAGCTACGAGAACTAACGGTCGTTTCGGCAAGTAGCATACACCCTGCGCGTCCTGCTATCATCGCCCTATGACCTCTCGCGAGTCCGCTGCTTCCGAAATCACGCCTGACGTGCTGCTGCGGGCCTATGCCTGCGGCATCTTCCCGATGGCCGAGAGCGCGGGCGATCCGACGCTGTTCTGGGTCGAGCCGGAAATGCGCGGCGTGATTCCGCTTGACGGCTTCCGCATCGCCTCGCGGCTTGCCCGCACCGTGCGCTCGGACGCTTTTAGCGTCACCGTCGATACCGCCTTCAAGGCCGTTATTGCCGGCTGTGCCGCGCCGCAGCCGGGCCGCGACGACACCTGGATCAACAAGCGCATCCGCGATCTCTATGTCGGGCTCCACGAGCTCGGGCATTGTCACAGCGTCGAGGTCTGGCAGGACGGCGACCTCGCAGGCGGCCTCTATGGCGTCAGCCTGGGGCGGGCCTTCTTCGGCGAGAGCATGTTCCATCGCGTCCGCGATGCATCGAAAGTGGCGCTGGTGCATCTGGTGGCACGGCTGATCGCCGGCGGGTTCGAGCTGCTCGACACCCAATATGTCACCGAACATCTTCGCAGCTTCGGCGCGGCCGAAATTTCGCGGCGCCGCTATCGCGCCTTGCTCGACAAGGCAATCGCGGGGGAGCCAGCGGATTTCATGCGATTGCGGCCTAGCGTCAGTGGCGCGGAGGCGCTCGCGATCATCGCGAAACGCGGCTGAGGTTGTATGGAATTTAATTCCCGAACAATCCGCCGAACAGACCACCCGGCCGCTGCTGCGGTGGCGGCGGCGGCGCCTGTTGCGGCTGCTGCTGGAATTGCGGCTGCGGCGGTGGTCCCGGCGGGCGCGGAGCCGCCTGCTTCGGCGGCGGCGGACGCTTGGCGCCCGGCGGCGGCGCAACCGCCTTTGCCGGATCGGGCTGAGCGCTGACGATGGTCTGGTCAGGGCCTTTACAGTCGGTCAGCCAGATATCGTAGACCGGGTGCTCGACGCCGTGCAGGCCGGGGCTGGCGGCGAACATCCAGCCCGAGAAGATCCGCTTCACCTCGCCCTGCAACGTGATCTCGTCGACCTCGACAAAGGCATCGGTATTAGCGGCCTCTGTCGACGGGCGCGTATAGCAGGCGCTGGTCTTCACGCGCAGCGCGCCGAACTGCACCGTCTCGCCGATGTCCTCGTCGAAATTGATGATGCGGCCAGTGATCTTGTCGAGGCCGGAGAAGCTCGCCTTCTTGTTGGTGATCTTGGTGGCCGGCGGCTCGGACACGACCTCATCGCCCGGCTGCAGGGTCGCTGGCGAGTTCGGCACGCCCTTGGCCGGGGGCTGCGGCGGGCGCTGTCCCGGCGGCGCGTTGGCAACGCCCGGACCTCCCGGCTGCGGCGGCTGAACGGCGACGCCCGGCTGGGTGCCTTGGGGAGTGCCTTGGGGAGTGCCAGGCGGCGGCGCCAGTGGCTGGGACTGGAAGCTTCCCGGCGGTGGCGCGCCCTGCCCCGGCGGTGGACGGTTCGGGGTCGGCAGCAGGCGGCCACGCGGCAGTTCCGGCACTTCCTCGTCGTCATCAGGGAATTGCTGCTGCTGCTGATTGCCACGCGGAATAGCGCCCGGTGGCCGCAGCGGCGGATCGGAGAAGATATTGCCGATCTGCGCCTGCGCGGGTGGCGCGAGCGAAGCCGTGGTGGCGGCGATCAGGGCCGCAAGACCGGTCAGGGCAATGGTTCGAAGCATCTCGCGCGGCTTTAACAGGCGAATCGGGCTCGCGACATAGTACAGACTAATCCGCCGCTCGCGTCCCTTCCGGTTAACACGGGGAATACGGCGGGGAAAGGGCGGTTCGCCCCCCTCCCGCCGCAAGGCCTAGGAAGGCGGAAGGGAGTTTCCGAACCGGCGTCCCATGACCTAGCCATGCCCCGTTTCAGATGAAATAGTCGCTCCCGTCGCGCGGCCACGCGCTAAACCATCAAAATCCGGGAGAACCGGAACGAGCGAGAGGAAACCTTAGCACATGCCCGATCGAATTCGCCTCGATGGCCGGGTTGCCGTCGTGACCGGCGCGGCCGGCGTCATCGGAACCGCGACCATCCGTCTCTCGGCTGAACGCGGCGCGCGGATTGTCGCAGTCGACCGCAGGGAAGCCGACCTCAAGGCCGCCATCCGCGACCTACCCGCCTCCGCCGAAGCGCTCGCCATCACCGCCGACGTCACGAGGGAAGACGAGGTCGCAGAATATGTTCGTGCCACCGTCGACAGGTTCGGCCGGATTGACGCGTTCTACAACAACGCCGGCATCGAGGGTGACATCAAGCCGATCGCAGAATATTCGCTGGAAAGCTTTCGCCGCGTGCTCGACGTCAACGTGGTCGGCGTCTTTCTCGGCATGAAGCACGTGCTGCCGGTGATGCTGAAGCAGAACAAGGGCAGCATCATCAATACGGCCTCCATCGCCGGCCTGATCGGATCGCCGATGATTGCCGTCTACAGCGCCAGCAAGCACGCCGTGATCGGGCTCACCAAGAGCGCCGCCTGGGAATGTACCGGCAGCGGCGTGCGAGTGAATTGCGTCTGCCCGGGCCTGATCGACAGCCGGATGCTGAGCACAATCCTGCAGGGCCGCAATCCCGGCAACGAGCCGCCGCCACCTGAGAAGATCGTCGACCGGATTCCGGCGCGACGGCTCGGACTGGCGTCCGAAGTCGCCTCCGTCGTGGCGTTCCTCGCCTCCGACGAGGCGAGCTACGTTTCGGGCTCCACCTATACCGTCGACGGTGGTCGAACTGCTGCATGACTTGTCGCAACCGTCATTCCGGGGCGGTCCGGAAGGACCGAACCCGGAATCTGGAGATTCCGGGTTCGCCGCGCACGCCGGAATGACATACTCATAAACAAAGGTCACTCCTCATGCCCGTCACGCTCGATCCCGATGCCGCCGCCGTCTACAAGGCTTTTCAGGAGGCGGGCCGTCCCGCCTATGAGACGCTGACCGCACCGGAAGCGCGCGAATATTATCGCAACGCCCGCGTTGTCAGTAATCCTGAGCCGCCGGCGCTTGAATCGAACCAGCCGCTCTCGATCCCTGCGCCGCACGGCGCGATCGCCGCGCGCATCTACACACCGAAGACGTTGCGCAAACGCGACGGCCTTGCGCCATGCCTGGTCTTCTTCCATGGCGGCGGCTGGGTGATCGGCGATCTCGATACCCATGAAGTGGTCTGCCAGAAGCTTGCCCATGAAGGCGAGTTGATCGTGATCTCGGTCGACTACCGGCTGGCGCCGGAGCACAAGTTTCCCGCCGCCGCCGACGACGCCATCACCGCGACCAAGTGGGTTGCCGCCAACGCCAGCCGGCTCGCCATCGACGCCGACCACTTGCTGGTAGGTGGCGACAGCGCCGGCGGCAACCTGGCGGCCGTGGTGGCGCTGGCCGCGCGCGACGGCGATGGCCCCAAACTTGCCGGCCAGGTGCTGATCTATCCCGCCACCGACTTTGCGATGAGCCATCCCTCGCACCGCGAGCCCGAGACCAGCATCCTGCTGACGCACTCGGTGATCAGGTGGTTCTGTAATCACTACCTCAACGGTACGGCCGACATCGACCACTGGAAGGCCTCACCTGCGCGCGCGAAAACACTCGCCGGGCTGCCGCCTGCCTATGTGCTGACCGCGGGCGCCGATCCGCTGCGCGACGAGGGCGCCGAATATGCGGCGCGGCTCAGGGAAGCCGGCGTGCCCGTGACCTACCGGCATTTCCCCGGCCAGTTCCACGGCTTCTTCACCATGGGCAAATTGCTGCATCAGGCCAATGTGGCCGTCAGCGAAATCGCCGCCTGGCTGAAGGCGCTGAAATAATTAACATTGCACAACGCTAACGCTACTTTCTCCTGCGCATATTCGGGGCTGTTGTGATCGAACCAATCCTCCTGTTTGGCGTACCCGTCGATTTTCTGCTGTTCGCGCTGACGCTGCTCGGAGTCGCGATATTCCATCACAAGACGCTTCAGGTCGCCCTCACTGGCCTTGCCGCGATCGTGATCTACAAGCTGATCTTCACCGGATTCAAATATGGCGCGGGCATCAACGGCCTCGGCCACCACATGGTGCATGAATGGGTGACGCTCGCCAACCTGTTCCTGCTGCTGATGGGGTTCGCGCTGCTGTCGCGGCATTTCGAAGACAGCCGGGTTCCGGACGAGATGCCGGCATTGCTGCCGGACGATTGGAAGGGCGGCGTCGTCCTGCTCGTCCTAGTGTTCGTGCTCTCGAGCTTCCTCGATAACATCGCCGCGGCGCTGATCGGCGGCACCGTCGCGCGGCATGTATTCCGGAGCAAGGTACACATCGGTTATCTCGCAGCGATCGTTGCAGCCTCGAACGCTGGCGGATCCGGCAGCGTCGTCGGCGACACTACGACTACCATGATGTGGATCGCCGGCGTCAGCCCGCTCGCCGTCGTGGAGGCCTATATCGCGGCCGTCGTCGCGATGCTGATCTTTGCGGTGCCGGCGTCGATCCAGCAGCAGCGTTTTTCGCCGATCCAGAAGAATCCGCCGAGTGGACTGAAGATCGACCGGACCCGGGTCTTCATCGTCGCAGCCATTCTCGTCGCGGCGCTGGCAGCGAACATCATTGCCAACCTGAGATTCCCGGCCCTGCTCGATAGCGTCCCCGTTCTCGGTATCGCGGTGTGGGCCGTCATTCTGCTGACGGCAGGATGGCGGGCGCCGGATTGGAAGGTGATGCCGGAGACGTTCAAGGGTACCATCTTCCTGCTCGCGCTCGTCACCGCGGCCTCGCTTATGCCGGTCGAAAGGCTGCCTGTAGCGTCATGGCCGACCGCGCTCGGACTAGGCTTCATTTCTGCCGTGTTCGACAACATTCCCCTCACCGCGCTCGCGTTGAAGCAGGGCGGCTATGACTGGGGCTATCTCGCCTATGCAGTCGGATTCGGCGGCTCGATGATCTGGTTCGGTTCCTCGGCCGGTGTCGCGCTCTCGAATATGTATCCGGAGGCGAAGTCGGTCGGACGCTGGGTTAGCCAGGGCTGGCCTGTGGCGGTGGCCTATGTCGTCGGCTTTTTCGTGATGCTCGCCGTCCTTGGCTGGCATCCCGATCCGCGCGTTTAGCCGAGATTATTCCAAGCCGAATCACCCTGTCCGGTTTATCCCGGCCGTCGCGGCTGGCCCGACTCAGGCCGCAATGTTATCCAAGTTTCGTACTAACTCTGGCACGCAACCGAATCTGCCAGGTGATTCTGGCGGATGATCGCAACCCGCGAGGAAACCGTCATGGCATTTTTCAAGCGCGAGCTCAGCCCGATCGAGCGGTTCGAGGTTGCGCTGAAGGACAAATTGTCGGCGCGGCAAAAGCTGGCCGAACGGCTGCGGGGCACCGAGGCGGACCTTGCAGAAAAGCGCGCCGCGGCCGAACAGCTCGCGGTGGCTGGTGCCAACAATTCCCGGCTCGATCGCGCCGAAGCCAGCATGCGCGCCGTCGAAGAGCGCGCCAAGACATTGCGCGCCGAATTGCTCGAGGTCGAAGATCAGGTGGCGTCGGCCGAGCGCGCCCTCGCCGATGCGAAAGCCCAGCGCGACCGCGACGCGTTGGCGGACCAGATCGAGGCGATGGCTGCGGCGATCGAGCGGGCTGCACCCGGATTCGAAGCCGGCGCCACGGCGCTGGTCGAAGCCGTCACCAAAAGCGCGCTGTCGATACCGGAAGCCAGCCGCTTCTCAAGCAGCGTGGATGCGGTTCGTAGCGAGGTCCGCGCGGCGACAGACCTGATCTGTTGGGAATTGCGCTCCGCTGCGGTACGCACCCGCGCCGGCAACGCCAATCTCGCCAACATCGCGCTATCCGAAGCGGATCAGCCGCCGTCGGCGGAGCTCGAGCGGCAATTGATTTATACGCTCCATCCCCTGCGTTGGCGCGAGGGCGACGAGGTGCGCAAGGCTCCGGCCTTTGCGGTAGTAGGCCTGCCCAAGGCGCTGCTGGCGCTAGCCTTGCAGCATCAGCATGTCGACCACCTCAACGCCCGCCGTGTGCAGACGCTGATGCATCTTCACGGCAGCGCCGGGCACAATGGCGAACCAGAGGACGACGATCCTCAGCTCGTCGACCTCGATGCCCTGCTGGCGGAAGAACAGCCGAGCGCGCAAGCCGACGTTGCCTGAGCGTCTCCAGCGTCGATCCAGGTGACCGTCCGGCAAACGCTGAACCAACGCTTTCAGCGAGCATTATTCGGGTTCATTCATGAACGCGGATCTCGACGATGCGGCTGCGTGTAGGAAGTCAGCGCGGCTCCTTCCGTGTGAGTTTCCCCGGGAATCGGGTGGCCGTGACGCCCTTATCCTGCGATCCCAATCGCTCACGAAGCGAGCCGTTCCGTTTGATTCAGACTACGGCGATTGCAGGTGGAGAAGCCCAATGAAATCCGAAAACGATCTGGCGACGCGAAATCCGTTCGGCGTCATGGACGTTCCAGATCCCAACGACGATGACGTGATGCAGTTCGCCCGCAGCACGGCGCCGGACGGATCCGCCGCCGACGAAAATGCCAAGCCATGGAGCACCGGCGCTGCGAGCGAGGGGCACGGCACGATCGAAGGCAGATGGTCGAGCCGCTGGAAGGGTGCCGCGGATACCACCATACCGGGCGATACCCCCGACAAATGGAAACAAGGCCATGGCGAAGCGAAAATCGTCGGGGACCGCGTGCATCTTCTATTCGATTGGGATTCCGGCAAGCGGAGGGGCCTCATCGACGCACGGCGCGAAGGCCCACGACGGCTGGTCGGCAAGTACATCAACCTCAATAACCCGGAGATCACGGTTCCCTGGGTCGGCCTGGTAGTGAGCGACGAGCGAATAGACGGCTACTTTGCGCAAGGCCGGGTGGATTTCCGCAGATAGCGGATTTCCGATACGCCTATCCTATCCTGCCCGCGCTGCGCGGCGTAGCGACTGTGGCGGCTGGCCGAAGGCGCGGATGAAGGCACGGCGCATTCGCTCCGGATCGCGAAAGCCGGTGGTCTGCGCGACGCGCTCGATCGCTTCGCTGGAAGACTGCACGCGCTGCCGCGCCACCTCGATGCGCAACCGCTCCACCGCCTTTGACGGAGTGGTGCCGGTCTCGGCCATGAAGGCGCGGGTGAAATGCCGCGAACTCATGCCGGCCTGCTCGGCGAGATCCTCGACGGTCAGCGGCGCATCGAGATGCTCGCGCGCCCAGGCGAGCAGCGACCCGAAGCGGCCGTTCGGCGCCTTCAATTCCAGCAGCGAGGAGAATTGCGACTGGCCGCCGCTGCGGCGGTGATAGAGCACGAGATGCTTTGCGGTCTTCTGCGCGATCTCATCGCCATGGTCTTCCGCGATCATCGCCAGCGCCAGATCGATGCCGGCCGATATCCCGGCCGACGTCCAGACGTCGCCATCGCGCACGAAGATGCGGTCCGCCTCAAGCTTCACCTGCGGATAGGTCTTCAGAAAATGCCGCGTGCGCTGCCAATGCGTGGTGGCGCGGCGGCCATCGAGCAGGCCGGCCTCCGCAAGCACATAGGCCCCGGAGCAGACGCTGGCGATGCGGATGCCGCGCCTCGCGACCGCGCGCACGAAGCCGAGCGTCTTCTCGCAGGCTGCCGCCTGGCGCACGCCCTCGCCGCCCGCGACGATCAGCGTCGTGATCGCGGCTGCCGACTTCAATCCCCGCGCGACGATCTCGACGCCCGACGACGAACGCACCGGTCCCGGTGTCACCGCTAGAAGCCGGATCGCAGGTGTACCCTGGGCAAAGCGCGCTGCGATTTCAAATGCCGAAATCGGCCCCGCGGCGTCGAGCAACTGGAAATCAGGAAAGACGAGAACGCCGATCATGCTGCTGGCCTGTTTTGGCTGGTGCCCCGACTTTTGGCGCTTGTCCTAAAATGAGGGAAATATGCCATTTTGGACATCAAGCCATCATGGCAGGATGCCTTCCGTCAAGCCAAATTTTCCGGAGGTCACCATGTCCGCGCCGTCACCCACGCCCACACCGCTGCAAATCGGTCTTGTGCTGTTCCCGCGTGTCACCCAGCTCGACTTCACCGGTCCGTTGCAGGTGTTCTCCAGCCTGCCCGGCGCCAAGGTGCATCTGATCTGGAAACGGATCGAGCCGGTCACGAGCGATTCCGTGCTTGTGCTGACGCCAACCACGACATTTGCAGAGTGCCCGCAGCTCGACGTCATCTGCGTGCCGGGCGGATTCGGCACTGACGACATGGTCAATGACGAGGAAATGCTGGCCTTCCTGCGCAAGCAGGCGCCCGGCGCAAAATACGTGACCTCGGTTTGCACGGGCTCACTGGTGTTGGGTGCCGCCGGCCTGCTCAGGGGCTATCGCGCGGCAACGCACTGGACGGCGATGGACTTCCTGAAAGCCTTCGGCGCAATTCCAACCAAGACGCGCGTCTGCGTCGACCGTAACCGCGTCACCGGCGGTGGCGTCACCGCCGGCATCGATTTCGCGCTGACGCTGGTTTCGCTACTGCACGATCAGAGGACCGCGGAAGCGATCCAACTTCGGCTCGAATACAACCCGGCGCCGCCGTTCAATTCCGGCTCGCCCGATACCGCGCCGCCGGAAGTCCTCGCCCTCATGAAAGACAGGATTGCGCCGGCGCAGGTCCGCCGCGGCGAGATGATCGGCCGCGCCGCCGCGCGACTGGGATAGGCGCGCCCTCCGCCGTCATTCCTGCGAAGGCGGCATCCAGTAAACGCAGGCGCCAGTGGAAAATTGAGAAGCCACCGAGTACTGGATCGTCCGCCTTCGCGGACGATGACAAGGTCCGATGATGACAGCAAAAGAAAAAGGCCGCCTGGTTTCCCAGACGGCCTTTCCTGTCCTACGGCAGCCACACATTGGCGGGCGATTTCAGGATCTCTGCACCGGGGGCCTATTTCCGGCCGTGTCCTACTCGGTGACCGCTGCAAATCGGGACAGTCGCGACTGGAGCCCGACACCGACGCGATGGTTTCCCATCTCCGTAAGATGTCCCCATTGAGCCGCGACAACGCGCAAGACGCAAGACGGCGCTGACCGATGTCCCCGCTGTTCCCGTTGTCCACAGGGCTCGGAGCGAGTCGATACTTCGGTTAAGGGGAAGCCGACCCTGCCAACGACTATTGTTGCAAGGCCGCCGCGCCCTGGCTGGCGCGGGCCAGTTGCCTGAAAATGACAGCATGCACAATAAGAAACATCGGCACCAGCACGGTCGGGATCAGCGACCACGGCAGCATCTGCACTGCTTCCGAGCCTGGCCCGGCGTGGATCACCTGCAGCGGCGAGCCGTTCGCCGAGATGACGCCGAGTGCGATTGCCACAACGAGATCGAGCATGCCGAATGCATTCCAGGTCCATGCCAGCGCCTTGCCTTGCCCGCGCAGTGCGAGCCAGGCCACCGGTAGAGCGAGCACGCCGGTGATGATATCGCCCCAACCTGCCGAGATTGGAAATGGTCCGCCAAGTCGGCCTTGCGCCGCGAGGATAAGGAAAAATCCGCCTGCCACGCGCCAGACATTGAGACCGATCAGGAATGGCATCGGCATCCGGAGCAGCGCAGCACGCACCGACGGCAAGATCGAGGCAGCAACGGCAGTCGCAACCAGCGGAAACGCGATTACCGTACCAATCGTCGGCGGCCCCACCGGGTTTGTTCCGACAAACAGGTCCGCGGCGGCCAGCGCGGCGGCCAGACCCGTCCACAGGCCAGCACCGACCGATACGGCGATACGCTGCGATAGGTTGATGGGCATCGCACCAGTGAGCGCATTGATACTTACGATGATCGCGGCGACGAGAACAATGGTTCCGATGAAGTCGAGCATGGCGTCTCCTTACGTGCAGTTACACCTATTTGGACGAACGACGCGCCGGTCGAAGGCCCTTTGGTTTCAGCCCAAATTCCGGGAATCCAGCAGTTTCAGCGCGGCCTGACCGTCGGCGCCGAGCAGCGTGCCGATATGCGCCTGCGCTTTTGACCAGAACGGAAAGCTGCGGCGCACCACGCTCCTGCCCTGCCCGGTGATGCCGATCATCCGCGCGCGCGGGTCGTCGCCCGCTTTGATCGAGATCCATTTCTGCTGCTCGAGCAGGGTCAGGTTGCGGGTCAGCGTGGTGCGTTCCATGCCGAGAAGACCGGCCAGCTTGCCGATCGTCATGTCCCCTCGCAGCATCAGCTGCGACAGGATGGTGAACTGGGTGACCCGAATTCCGGATTCCTGCATGTAGAAATCGTATAGCCGCGTGATCTTTCGCGCGGCCTGCCGCGATGCCAGGCAAAAACAGCCGGCGGTGGCCATGTAGTCAGCAGTGTCGGGGTCGTTCGGATGCTTCATGCCGATAAGTGTAGATACACCTATTTTCATTCGCAACCGCCTCTAGGGCTTAACCGTTAAAATAAACGTGAAGTCAGCTTCCCGGGGTCCAGGCCTGGTAGTCGCCGGTCGCCTTGGGACGGCGGCCGCTGGCGAGAGTCGAGCCGGAGGGACGGTAGGCCGCAGGCGTACCGGTTAGATTCGGCTGGTGCGGCTTTTCCCATTCGCGCGGCGTGTAAGCCGCTTCGGTCGGCGGAGTATCGACAACGTGATGCAACCAGCCGTGCCATGACGGCGGCACCCGGCTCGCCTCGGTATAGCCATTATAGATCACCCAGCGCCGCTCGAAGCCCAGCGTCGGATCGATCTTGCGGCCTTTGGTGCGGTAGTAACGGTTGCCCTGCTCGTCCTCGCCGACCAGTTCGCCGAATCGCCAGGTCCACAATTGCGTGCCGAACGTCTGGCCGTTCCACCAAGTGAAAAACTTTAACAAAAACTGCTTCATAGGGCTCGGCCGGTCTCGAGAAAACGTGCTGCTCTGATTGCCATCCGCGAGGCGGATTGTCCAGCCGAAGGCTGGCGTTCTGCCCAGCCCGGAAGGCGTTTGCCCTGCCCGGTAGCGCTCTACGCATGGCCGCGGAATCGGCCCAATCCATTCATTCGGCGTACAGTTCCGATCCGACAGGATCAGGCTTGCGTGCAATCAACATGCGCCCTCGGGAACGTCCGTCTCTTGAGGTGGTTAGGCACCTATATTCCCGCAAATGGAGCCGACAATGATCAATCTGAAAGTTTTGAGTACTGCGGCAGCGATAGCGCTGCTCGTTCCGATTGCAATGCCAAGTCAAAGCTCGGCCCAAGGCGTTGCCCCGGGTGGCGGTGCCGGCGCCCGTGGCGGTGGCGGTGGCGGGGGCGGCGCAGCGATCGGCGGGGGCGGGGGCGGCGGTGCAGCTATCGGCGGTGGTGGCGGCTTTAGAGGTGGTGGTGGCGGCGGCGCAGCGATCGGCGCGGGCGGCGGCTTTCGAGGCGGCGGTATGGCGGCCGGCGGGCCCGCTGGTGTCAGAGCCGGTGGAGGAGCACCCGTCGTGGCTGGAGCACCGTCCGGATTCCGCACGGCCCCCGCAACGGGCTTCCGCCCCGGTACCGGCGCAGCCGTCGCGACCGGGCCCCAGGGGACTTGGCATGGCGGGACTTGGCATGGCGGCGGCTTTCGCCATCGTCACCATCACCATGGTGGCTTCTGGCCGGGCTTCGCGATCGGCGCCGGCATCGGGTCTGCCTACGGTTACTACGGTAGCTCCTACTACTACGATGATCCTTACTACTACGACGACACCGTCGTAGCGGCAGCGCCCCCGGTCGGCGATGATGCCGTGGCCTATTGCATGCGCAGGTACAAATCCTACGATCCGGCGTCGGGAACGTATCTGGGCTATGACGGGCTGCGTCACCCCTGCCCTGCGCAGTGACAGGACATCCCCGCGAATTCGAAGGGCGGCGCATTGCGCCGCCCTTTTCGTTTGGGATGAGGAGCGGAGCGCCGTCAAGCACGGCCGCGCGATCAGTAAAGGTTTCATGATCCAGGATGAGCCGGAGCGGCGATCGTCACTCCGCGTGAGCACGCCGAGATGCCAAGATCCGGAACCGGCAACGTGTTTTGTTATCGTTCTGACACAGCAAAACTGAATTGCTCTCGGCAACTTTTATGTGCACTTTATCATACAGACGACTTGTCGGCGTTTCGACTTAATCGTCACATGGGATGTGTGAGTCATCCCAAGGAAGAAGGAAGCATCGTGCCGCGCGTTCTCGTGGTCGATGACGATCCGATGGTCTGCGTTGCCATCGAGGTCTGTCTGACGCGCAAGGGTTTCGAGGTCACCGTTGCCGACGGTGGTGAGGCGGGGATGCGTGCCCTCGAAACTAGCGACTTCGACGTCATGCTGGTCGACGTGTTCATGCCGCATATGCGCGGCTTTGAATCGATTCGGACGTTCCACGAGCGCAAACCGGACACGCCGATCGTCGCGATGTCCGGCTATGCCTTCGCCAACGCCGAACGCGCACCGGATTTCCTGCGCATGACCATCGAGCTCGGCGCTGTTTGCTGCCTGCGCAAGCCGTTCACGCCAGACGCGCTGTTGGCCTCGGTCAATCAATGCATCACCAAGCCGCAAGCGTCCGCGCGGCACTCGATATAGCAACTGGCAATGCCTTCCCAGCGCATCATTCTCGGAATTGGCCTCGCGATCCTTCTCGTCATCGGTGCTGCCTCGATCGGTCTGGACCTCAAGTCGCGATCCGATACCGCGTCCGTCGATCGTGCGCTTGGAATACTCAGCAAGATCTCCGACATGCGGCCGCTGTTGCGCCGGACCGAAAGTGCGGCGCGCGCCTTCGCGATCAGCGGCGATCAGGAGTTCGCCCGCGAGTACCGCGAGGCCAGCGACGCAATCCTGCCGGCGCTGGCGGTACTGATCGATGCCGTCAGGGACAATCCCACGGAAAAACAGCTAATCGAAGAGACCAATACGCTGGTGGAGCGCCAGAT
Organism: Bradyrhizobium archetypum; assembly: GCF_013114835.1. GTDB lineage: Bacteria > Pseudomonadota > Alphaproteobacteria > Rhizobiales > Xanthobacteraceae > Bradyrhizobium > Bradyrhizobium archetypum. The sequence continues at coordinate 316,594 of NZ_JAAVLW010000005.1, forward strand.
TGCCATCAATGGCGAATTGATCAGGCACCGCACCGCGGGAGACAGCGCAGCGGTCGCGGCGCTCGTCGCCCAAGAGGATCGTGCGGCCACGGCCACGATCGCCCGCAACCTCGAAAAGGCGGTGGCAGAAGAGCGCCGGCTGCTTGCGGCCAGACGCGCCGAATCCGAGACCAACGGCAGGTTTCTACTGGCGATCGATCTCGCTGGCGTCGTGCTGATTTTGGTCCTTGCCACCGTTCTGACGCTGTCGGCCCGCCGCTCACGGCGGGAACTGCAGGATTCGCTGAGCGCCACCAAGGCCACCAACGAGGCGCTCGAGGCCGCGGTCGCCGAGCGCACCGAGCATCTGGTTGCCGCGCACGAGGAACTCAGACTTTCGGCCGCCGTCCTGCGCAGCACCTTTCACAGCATGGCGGAGGCGGTGCTCGTTATCGGCACCAAGGGAGACGTTTTGCTCTCCAATCCGGCCGCCGAGAAGATGCTGCGCTACCAGCCGGGCATGACGGTTGAGCACTTGCGGTCACTGAGCGCGGCTTTTCATGCCGACGGCATCACGCCGACGCTCGTCCACGACATGCCCGCCTCACGCGCGCTACGCGGCGAATCGTTCGATGCTACCGAGATCGTGCTGCGCCCGGTCAGCGGCGAGCCGCCCCTCCATCTCGTGGTCAGCGGCCGGCCGCTGCGTGATGCCACGGGCGCCATCAGCGGCGCAGCGCTGGTCTATCACGACATCACGGCCTCGCGCGAAACCGAGCAGAAGCTCTTGCAGTCGCAAAAGCTCGATGCCATCGGCAAGCTGACCGGCGGTGTCGCGCATGACTTCAACAACATGCTCACCGTGATCACCGGCACCACCGAAACGCTGGTCACGGGCCTTGCGCATGAGCCGGCGTTGCAGAAGACCGCCGAATTGATCGACCAGGCCGCGGAACGCTGCAGCGAACTGATCCAGCACCTGCTCGCGTTCGCCCGCCGCCAGCCGCTGCAGCCGCGCAATGTCGACATTAACGCCACCGTGCTCGACATCTGCAAGCTGCTGCGTCCGACGCTCGGCGAGCAGATTGAAGTCAACTCGATCCTGGAGCAGGAAACGGCGATTGCCCATATCGATGCCTCGCAGCTCGCCAACTCCCTGCTCAACATGGCGATCAACGCCCGCGACGCGATGCCGAACGGCGGCAAGCTGCTTCTGGAAACGCGCAACGTCGTGCTCGACGAGGCCTATGCGCAAGCCAACCCCGGGGTTAAGCCCGGTCCCTATGTGATGCTCGCGGTCAGCGACAACGGCACGGGCATGCCGCAGGACGTGCTGGACAAGGTGTTCGAGCCGTTCTTCACCACGAAGGAGATCGGCAAGGGCTCAGGCCTGGGCCTCAGCATGGTCTACGGCTTCGTCAAGCAATCGGGCGGGCACATCCGGATCTACAGCGAGGTCGGCCACGGCACCACGATCAAGCTCTATCTGCCGCCGGCCCGCGGCGGAGTCGAGACCGCGCCGGCTGCGGCCGCAGCGCTGCCGCAAGGCAACGAGACCATCATGGTGGTGGAAGACGACGCCTTGGTGCGCAATTTTGTCACCACCCAATTGCAGGGCCTCGGCTACCGTACGGTGGCCGTCGCCAATGGACCGGCGGCGATGCGCGTCGTCGAAAGCGGCCAGCCGTTCGATCTCCTGTTCACCGACGTCATCATGCCCGGCGGCATGACCGGGCGCGATCTGGCGGACAAGGTGTTGAAGCTCCGCCCCGGCATCAAGGTGTTGTATACTTCCGGCTATACCGACAACGCCATCGTGCACCAGGGCCGTCTCGATCCCGGCGTGCTGCTGCTGACCAAGCCGTACCGCAAGTCGCAGCTGGCCAACATGGTGCGACGCGCGCTGTCGGGATGAACAAGGCGCAAGCCCTCTCCTCTTGTCGAGCGTCGTTTTCAATGCCGACTCGATGTATGAAAGGGCGCGACGTTGGACGAAGGGATTGTGGGGGAGAGCCAAGGCCGATGGCCGACGTGATCTACAAACGCCTCTATTTCGATTGGGGCGGACGATGCGCCTACTGTGACGTTGCACTCTCCCGCATGAAGACGGGCGGCAAGGTCAAGGCCAGCATCGACCATTTCATCCCGCTCTCGAAGGGAGGTCAGAACGGCAGGAGCAACCGCGTGCTGTCGTGCTACCCCTGCAATCTCGCCAAGGGCGACATCGATCCGCGCGAGACCAACCAATGGCCCGAGGTCGAACGGCGCCTCGCCGCGATCGCGGCTTCGCCCCTCCTCAGCCACGGCAAGCTCAGACAACTCATTCCCGAACTGGTGAAGCAAATAGGCGTAGAGGCGTGAGTCGCGGCCAGTGGCCGGGCGGGCGCTGAACCGGGCCCGCGCGCCTCTCACTGCGCGCCCGATCCACCTGCCACGATCTTCTCGTTCAGCTTCTGATCGACGATCTCGACCGTGCGGTCGATCTCGGCGCTGGGCACGCCGAGCTGGTGCGAAATCAGCTTCACGAGCAGATCGACGCGCTCGATGAACGGCGCGCCGGCGGCAACCGCGCGGGCCGCCGATGACGGCTTGAGCAGGCTTTCCGCCGCCTTGGCGTATTTGCCGAACGGCACCTGATCGGCCGGATCGGCCCCCAGGCGCCGGGCGATGCCGTCGACATGCTGATAGATCGACTGCGACAGTTTCAGATCGCCGTGCACGGCGTCGCGGATCGACTGCGGCTCATGCGGGGTGATGCAGCGATAATTGCCGGTCAAGAGCATCGACCATTTGGCGAGCGGGACGAACAGCGAAGAGAACACCTTCAGCTTCACCGGAACGTCATGGCCGTCCAGCGTCACCGCGTCGATGTCGGCTTCCAGCTCGCGCAGCAGCTTGTTGTGCTGTTCATCCTCGAACGCCGCGGCCTTGAAGTTGGTCGGCAAGCCGACATGCAGCACATTCGCCGCCTCTTCCGGCGGACGGAAGGCCTGCGGATCGGGCGAGCATAGCGTCACCAGCCCCGGCTTGAACCGCTCCCACACCTGGGCATTGGTATATGCCTCCTCCAGATCCATGTCCGCCAGCGCCGGGATCCGCTTGAGATAGGGCAAGGGCGGCATGTTCATGATGGACAGGCAAGGCAGCTTCGCTTCCGCGATCTTGATCATCAGGACCCGGATCGTGTGGTTGGTGTATTGCGGCTCCTGCATTGCAAGACCGACCAGGTCATAACGCGAGAGGTCGACCTCGCCGGGCGTGGTCGCGTCCAGCCTGCCGGGCAGGTCGCGCGAAAAGATCGCGCGGTGCACCGCCTCGTCGCGCAGCTTGATGCGAACTTCGGTGCCGTCGCGGTTGATCAGCTCGGCTGTCTTCTTGCGGCAGACCAGGGTCACGTTGTGACCCGCCATCAAAAGCTTGGTCCCCAGCAAGGAGCCGTAGGAGGCCCCCAGGATCAGGATGTTGCGCGCCATGCTCTCTCTTTCACCGATAAAGCCAGGCCGCTCCAGGCCTGGCACTCATTATGCCAGAAGTTTCCGCTCCGATGCCTACTGCAAACCGGCAACCATGACAATCGGATAGGCTGACCTTTACGATCGCGTCGCCAGCACAACGCCGGCGAGCGTAAACACCAGCGCCGCGATCTGGATCGGCCCGAGCGGTTCGCCGAGCGCGATTGCAGAGGCCACGACGCCGATCACCGGCACTGCCATGGTGCCGATCGCCGCGACGGAGGCCGGCAAACGCGCGAGCGCGGCAAACCAGCTCACATAGGCGATGCAGAACTGGATCACGGTCGAATAGATCAGGAGCCACCACCCGAGCGGCGTCACCTTCTCCATATGCGTGGTCTCGACGGCGAGACCGATGATGACGATGGGAAAACAGCCGAGCCCGATCTGCCAGGCCGCCGCCGGGATCGGCGGCAGCGGCACCGGCAATTTCTTTGCCAGCACCGTGCCGAGCGCAAAGCCGAACGCGCCGCCAAGTGCCATCACCATGCCCGGCAGCTTGGCCGCGGTCGCGCTAAACCCGTTGCCGCCCATGATGGCGGCCAAACCTGCGAACGCCATCACCAGCGCCACCGTGCGCAGCACCGTCGGCCGCTCGCCGAGCACCGGCCAGGCCAACAGCGAGGCCCATACCGGCATGGTGTAGGCGATCAGTGCCGCCTCGCTCGCCGGCAGCCACAATAGCGCCAGCCCCATCAGCACCATCCAGCCCGTGACGTTGAGCAGCGCCGAGAGCATCAACCGCGGCCACAAATGCCGCTCGATCCTGAGGCTCTGGGCGCGGACGAGCGCCAGCAACGCGAGCAGCGCCGCCCCGATCACGCCGGTCGAGCCGCGCAGGGTCAGCGGCGGCAATTCGCTGAGCAGAAACTTGGTGACGGGCCAGTTGAACCCCCAGCCCACCGAGGTGATGGCGAGGAACATCAGGCCTGCGGGCGCGATCCGCATCGGCGCGCTGGTCGGTTTTGATTCTGTCATGGAGCCCGGCAAGGGACGGAAAAGCGGTGGAATCGCCCGCACCTTGCCGCGTATCGGGGCGGGCGACCACGGGCTTGGGGACATGCCAGCCCTCCCCGCCCCGTGGCGCTACGTGAGTCTCGCCGGCGCAATCCTGAAGAGAGAAAAAATACCTGCCCTGTGAACAGCGGGACGAAGCCGGTTTCCACACGTCCCAACAATTTTTTTCGTTTGGGAATCCCTGAGGACTCACGGATACTTGGCACCATCACAGGCGCGGCACCGGCCCCTGTTATCCCTCACTTTCCACCATATTTAGTGTTTGATTCAGGAACTCGTACTAGTCCTTGACGGGCACGACGGGTTTGGCCTAGCCTTATTCCTGGACGGCGCGAGTTAAGTTCAGGGTCCCGCCGATCGCTCCCAAATGGGTTCCGAACAAGCACTCCGTCAGCCGGTCGAGGCACGGATCGAGGGCTTGTCTGCCCAAAATTCGGGGGCGATCCCGGGCCTTAAAAACGAGCCGAATGGCTCAAGGCGACGAGTTGCGGCGTTGAGTTGGAAGGGGCTGGCCTTGCCAAAGGCGGGACGAGCCCTTGGGGTGGCGAAGACAGAAACAGGGCCGGGTCCACCGGTAGAGCTTGCGGATCTCAGGCCCAAGGTTGCTTCAACCTTGGTGCCGAAAGTTCGCTCAATGAAACATCCGGCAACCGCGAAAAGAGCGGACCGGGCAAGAACACGGGGCACGACAAAATGCGAATCGAGCGGCGCAACACCACTTCCGGCCAATCTCCCTATGCGGGGATCGATTTTCGGCTGACCACATCGGAGATCCGCAACCCCGACGGTTCGGTCGTGTTCCGGCTCGAAAATGTCGAAGTGCCGCAGTTCTGGTCGCAGGTCGCCTCCGACGTGCTGGCGCAGAAGTACTTTCGCAAGGCCGGCGTCGCCGCGCGCCTGAAGAAGGTCGAGGAAGAGACCGTGCCGTCGTGGCTGTGGCGCTCGGTGCCCGACACCGAGGCCCTCGCCCTCTTGCCCGAGAGCGAGCGCTATGTCGGCGAGACCAGCGCCAAGCAGGTGTTCGACCGCCTCGCCGGCTGCTGGACCTATTGGGGCTGGAAGGGCGGCTATTTCTCGTCCGATGAAGACGCCCAGGCGTTCTACGACGAGCTGCGCTACCAGCTCGCAAAGCAGATGGTCGCGCCGAACTCGCCGCAATGGTTCAACACCGGCCTGCACTGGGCCTATGGCATCGATGGCCCCGGCCAGGGCCACTATTACGTCGACTGGAAGACCGGCAAGCTGACCAAATCGAAATCGGCCTATGAGCATCCGCAGCCACACGCCTGCTTCATCCAGGGCATCGAGGACGACCTCGTCAACGACGGCGGCATCATGGACCTCTGGGTGCGCGAGGCGCGCCTGTTCAAATACGGCTCCGGCACCGGCTCCAACTTCTCCCGCCTGCGCGGCGAAGGCGAGCGCCTGTCCGGCGGCGGCCGTTCCTCCGGCTTGATGTCTTTCCTCAAGATCGGCGATCGCGCGGCGGGCGCGATCAAGAGCGGCGGCACCACGCGCCGCGCGGCCAAGATGGTCGTGGTCGACGTCGATCACCCCGACATCGAGACCTATATCGACTGGAAGGTGAAGGAGGAGCAGAAGGTTGCCGCGCTCGTCACCGGCTCCAAGATCAACCAGAAGCACCTCAAGGCCGTGCTGAAGGCCTGCGTCAACTGCGAAGGCAGTGGCGATGATTGCTTCGATCCCGAAAAGAACCCGGCGCTGCGCCGCGAGATCAAGCTCGCGCGCCGCGCGCTGGTGCCCGACAACTACATCAAGCGGGTGATCCAGTTCGCCAAGCAGGGCTACAAGGACATCGACTTCCCGATCTACGACACCGATTGGGATTCGGAGGCCTATCTCACCGTCTCCGGCCAGAACTCCAACAACTCGGTCTCGCTGAAGGACGACTTCCTCCGCGCTGTCGAAACCGACGGCGAGTGGAATCTGATCGGCCGCACCAACAAGAAGATCACCAAGACGCTCAAGGCCCGCGAGCTCTGGGAGAAGATCGGCCACGCCGCCTGGGCCTCGGCCGATCCCGGCCTGCACTTCAACACCACCATGAACGACTGGCACACCTGCAAGGCGTCCGGCGACATCCGCGCGTCGAACCCGTGCTCGGAATACATGTTTCTGGACGACACGGCCTGTAACCTGGCGTCCGCGAATCTGTTGACCTTCTATTCGACGACGACAAAACGCTTCGACGTCGAGGCCTACGAGCACCTGTGCCGCCTCTGGACCATCGTGCTCGAAATCTCCGTGATGATGGCGCAATTCCCGTCGAAGGCGATCGCCGAACTCTCCTACGAGTTCCGCACGCTGGGCCTGGGCTTTGCCAATATCGGCGGCCTGTTGATGACCATGGGCCTGCCCTACGACTCCAAGGAAGGCCGTTCGCTCTGCGGCGCGCTGACCGCGATCATGACCGGCATCGCCTACAAGACTTCGGCCGAGATGGCCGCCGAGCTTGGCACCTTCCCCGGCTACAAGAAGAACGCCCAGCACATGCTGCGCGTGATCCGCAACCACCGCCGCGCCGCGCACGGCCACGCCTCCGGTTATGAAGCGCTCTCGGTCAACCCGGTGCCGCTCGATCACGCCTCCTGCCCGCAAGCCGACCTCGTCGCCCACGCGACCAAGGCCTGGGACGACGCGCTCGCGCTCGGCGAGACCAATGGCTATCGCAACGCGCAGACCACCGTGGTGGCGCCGACCGGCACCATCGGCCTGGTGATGGATTGCGACACCACCGGCATCGAGCCTGATTTCGCGCTGGTGAAGTTCAAGAAGCTCGCCGGCGGCGGCTACTGGAAGATCATCAACCAGGCGGTGCCCGAGGCGCTGCGCGCCCTCGGCTACAGCGAAGCGCATATTGCCGAGATCGAGGCCTACGCCGTCGGCCACGGCTCGCTCTCCAACGCGCCCGGCATCAACCTCACCACGCTGAAGGCCAAGGGCTTCACCGATGAAGCGCTGGCCAAGGTGGAAAAGGCGCTGCCGACCGCCTTCGACATCAAGTTCGCCTTCAACAAGTGGACCTTTGGCGAGGACTTCCTGCGCGACACTCTCGGCCTCGCGCCGGAAGCGATCGCAGCCCCCGGCTTCGACCTGCTCGCCGCGCTCGGCTTCACCAAGCGCGAGATCGAGGCCGCCAACGTGCACATCTGCGGCGCGATGACGGTCGAGGGAGCTCCCCACCTCAAGGCAGAACATTACGCGGTGTTCGACTGCGCCAATCCCTGCGGCAAGATCGGCAAGCGCTACCTCTCGGTCGAGAGCCACATCCGCATGATGGCGGCGTCGCAGCCGTTCATTTCGGGCGCGATCTCCAAGACCATCAACATGCCGAACGACGCCACGGTGGAGGATTGCAAGGCGGCGTATCTCCTGTCCTGGAAGCTCGCGCTGAAGGCCAACGCGCTCTACCGCGATGGCTCAAAACTCTCCCAGCCGCTCAACTCGCAGCTCATCGCCGACGATGACGACGAGGACGATGCGGTGGAGGCGCTCTACGAGAAGCCGATGGCCGCGCGCACCGCGCAGGTCTCGGAAAAGATCGTCGAGAAGCTGGTCGAGCGCATCGTCGTGATGCGCGAGCGCGAGAAGATGCCGGATCGCCGCAAGGGCTACACCCAGAAGGCGGTGGTCGGCGGCCACAAGGTGTACTTGCGCACCGGCGAGTATGACGACGGCCGTCTCGGCGAGATCTTCATCGACATGCACAAGGAAGGCGCGGCGCTGCGCTCCTTCATCAACAATTTTGCGATCGCCGTCTCGCTCGGCCTGCAATACGGCGTGCCGCTGGAGGAATATGTCGACGCCTTCACCTTCACCCGCTTCGAGCCGGCGGGCCCGGTGCAGGGCAACGACTCGATCAAGTACGCGACCTCGATCCTCGACTATGTGTTCCGCGAGCTCGCGGTCAGCTACATGTCGCGCTTCGATCTCGCCCATGTCGACCCGACCGAGTCGAATTTCGACGCGCTCGGCAAGGGCGTCGAGGAAGGCAAGGAGCCGGGCGACGGCCACCAGGCCACCAAATATCTGTCCAAGGGCCTGACCCGCTCGCGCACGGATAATCTGGTCGTGATGCGCGGCGGCGATGTGGATGCCCGCGGCTCCCACAACGTCACCGCAATCGGCGGCCACGGCGCAAGCGCCCGCGCCTCCGACGCGCATGAAGGCGCGGTGGCCCTGAAGCAGGAAACCAGCCACGACCTGTCGCCGACGGAAAGGCTGGATGCCCTGAAATGGAGCAAGGCCGGCAGCGCGGCAGTCGCGGTCGCCCCAAGCAAGGCCGAACGCCGGGCGGAAGCCAAGGCCAAGGGCTACGAAGGCGAGATGTGCAGCGAGTGCGGAAATTTCACGTTGGTGAGGAACGGCACGTGCATGAAGTGCGATACGTGTGGCAGCACGACGGGGTGTTCGTGAAGCGCCGCGGAGATGTCTAAACGAACCGTCCATCCACAACAAAAGCCCTGCCGGCAACGGCGGGGCTTCCTTTTTGATCCGCCAGTGCTGAACGAGATCTGGTTCTAGCGATGACTCGAAAGCTCATCCCAATGGCCATTGCGTGATTTCGATGGCACATTGGCACCAGGCAATATTCAGGAAAATAGCTTCATCCCCGCAATCGGAATGAAGAAGGCAACCTTTTGGCAAAACAACAAAACGCGCGCAGAGAAGCACGAAGCAGACGAGGTGCTTTCATACATGACGTACATGCTAGAGCGCGCTGCAGCCCAAGATGTTCCGGTCCGCAAACGAGATTTCGCGGAGCACGGGAAAACTGTAAAACTTTTTCGGGGCGCTAGCGATTGGTTCGACCATATCAATGCCTACGCGAAGGAACGACAAGTCAAGCTGCAGCACTTCATCATATCATCTGGCATCAAGGAGATGATCGAAGCAACAAAGATTGGGAGGAAATTTACAAAGGTGTTCGCTTCGTCGTTTGCTTATGATGCAAATGGGGCTGCAAAGTGGCCCGCGTTAGCGATCAACTACACAACAAAGACTCAATACCTTTTCCGGATCAACAAGGGGTCTCTTCGTGTGCATGATCACGGACTAATCAACGACTTCGTTCCGCACGCCGAGCGGCCGGTGCCTTTCACCAACATAGTTTTCATCGGCGACGGCGAAACCGATATTCCGTGCATGCGGCTAGTTAGAGATCAGGGCGGTCACTCAATAGCGGTCTATCAACCTGGAAGTCGATCAAAGAAAGCCCGCGCGGAGAAGCTTATACATGACAAGCGTGCGGACTTCATCGCACCCGCGGATTATTCAGAAGGCAGGCGGCTCGACGAAATCCTTCGCGCAGTAATCGACAAAGTAGCGGCGAATCATGCGGTCCATATGATGGAGCGCGGTTAGCCGGCTGGGTGCATCAGTTTAGCAAGCGTGGCCCGTATGAGCAGCGATATCCGCGATTGCTCTGTCCGGCGACCACAACTCGCATCCGTAAAGCTCAAGCGGGCTACTCGCTGCGCGGACTGTGATGGGGTCTTCACTATGATACACGCTAAGCAGTACACGTCTTGCGGTGTCGACGAGCTCCCCTTTTACCTGCAACCCCAGAATGCAACGGAGGTTAAATACTTGCCCAGCACGACGCAACTTGTGATCAACTGAATAGGCTCAGGGTATGCATATAGAAACAGATATCAAGTTGGACTTCCGAGACGTCTTGATTCGACCCAAGCGATCCACCCTCACCTCAAGATCTGAAGCTAATATCACAAGGACGTTCCGTTTTCGCCACTCTGAGATCGGATGGACCGGCTTTCCCTTAATCGCATCCAACATGGATACGATCGGCACGATCGAAATGGCGAGGGCGCTATCCAAGTTTGATGCCTTAGTAGCCCTTCACAAATACTACTCCGTCGAAGAGCTAATTAACTTTTTCTCGACCGACGCGTCACACAATGCCTTCTTCACCGTCGGAACTTCGTCAGAAGACTGGGAGAAACTCGCCAAAGTGAAGGCGAAGGTGCCGGTTCCGATGATTAGCATCGACGTTGCCAACGGTTACACCGAGCAATTTCTATCAGCGATTGCCAAGCTTAGGTTAGAGAACCCAGCAGCCGTAATCATGGTTGGAACGGTCGTCACGGCCGAAATTACTGAAGCCCTCATACTTGCCGGTGCAGACATCGTTCGCGTGGGGATCGGTTCTGGATCAGTTTGCACAACTCGCGATTTGACTGGCGTTGGTTTCCCACAACTATCAGCCGTTATCGAGTGCGCTGATGCTGCCCATGGATTGGGGGGCCATGTGTGTTCGGATGGAGGCTGCGTTGTACCCGGTGACATAGTCAAGGCCATCGGAGGCGGAGCAGACTTCGTGATGTTAGGCGGAATGCTTTCTGGACACGTCGAGTGCAAAGGAGAGATCGTTCATGAGACGATCGACGGACAGCAAGTACCCAAGATGGTTTTCTATGGAATGTCCTCGGAAACCGCGATGACAAAGCACCATGGCGGGGTTGCGGACTATCGCGCAGCGGAAGGCAAAACTGTCAAAGTACCATTCAAAGGAGAGGTCAAGGAGACGATGGGTCAGATAGCCGGTGGACTAAGATCGGCAATGACATACATTGGCGCCGAAAATCTGAAGGAGATTACCAAGCGAACTACGTTCATAATGGTGAATTCGCAGCGCAACACTGTGTACGGCTGATGAGTATTTAGGATGGAACTTCGATTTCTCACTAAGAACCCACACAAGTTTGGTGAATTCAAAAAGCTAATCGAGCCGGCTGGTCACTTCGTTGTTGAAGCAGCCTACTCCATCGACGAAATTCAGACCGAAGATATGGAGGCCCTCGTTACGGACAAGTGCGTTAAGGCATTTGCACGCTTCAAGCGCCCCATATTTGTGGATCACACTGGTTTGCAGTTTGAATTTTTGGACGGATTTCCAGGGGGCCTCACCGAAATTTTTTGGAACAAGCTGAAGAATAAGCGTCTTTGCGAGATCATTGGAAGGTCATCGAATCCTAGAGCGATTGCAACGACACTCCTCGGTTATTGCGACGGACGGAAGATTCATATTTTTAAGGGGACCATAGAGGGGGTCGTCCCGACGGAGCCTCGCGGACCAGAGGAATTCCAGTGGGATGCTATATTTATTCCAGATGGGCATTCTCAAACCTTCGCCGAAATGGGCGAAGGAAAGAATGAAATCTCAATGCGCAAATTGGCGGTGGATCAATTTCTCACTCATCTCAGGGATAGCCATGGAAGAAATTGATACCAAGAACACGATTCTCTTCGTCGGAGCAGGCGTGTCGCAGAATTTAGGCCTACCCTCATGGTCAGCACTGATGGACGAGGTGGCAAATCAACTTGGGTACGAACCGTCCATCCTCAAACAATTTGGAGGTCCTCTTGCCCTTGCAGAATTCTACGAGATTCAACGGGGCAGTATCGGACCACTCCGAAGCTGGATGGATGTAGAATGGCACAGCAAGAGAAATCGACGTTAAAGATTCACAGGTGCACGAGGCGATCATTCGCGCGGGATTTAGAAAGATTTACACCACCAATTTTGATCGATGGCTTGAGAAGGCCTGTGAGCATTGGGAGCTGCCCTATCGGAAGATACTCACAGTGAAGGACCTCACGGCAAAACAGGGAGGCGAACTCGAAATAGTAAAATTTCACGGCGATTTTGAAGATGATAAGACGCTAGTTCTCACGGAAAGCAGCTATCTTGATCGCCTGGATTTTGAGTCTCCGCTGGATCAAATGCTTCGAGCCGATGTTTTGAGGCACCCAGTACTTTTCATCGGTTACAGCCTGTCAGACATAAATATGCGCTATCTCTTTCATAAGCTAGCCAAGATATGGAAGTCCGCCGGCGGCAGCAGCGAAAGACCTCCAAGTCACATCTTCATGGTGAACCCAAATCCCGTTGAAGAAGCTATCTTCAAACGATGGTCAATTACCCCAATTGTTGAGTCAACCGGTAATGCGATCATAGGTCTTCGGAATTTTCTCCAGAGCTTGAGATAAGGCCATCGCGTCCGCTCTCTTCTCCGCCCCTCAGGTAGCAAGCGTAGGGCGGATTAGATTAGCCGAAGGCGTAATCCGCCGTCCTTAACGACCGAATCGGCGGGCTGCGCTTCGCTAACCCGCCCTACTTGCTGTTGGCCAACACACGGCCGCGCCAGCATATCTTTCGTTCAGATTAGCGAGTAGCCCGGATGAGCGCAGCGACGTCGGGACATTTAACACTCACCCCGGATATCGCTGCGCGCATCCAGGCTACGCTCGCTGACAGCGCCTTCAGTAGAGCTTGCCCTTCCATAGCACAGAAATTGCGGAAAAAGCCGACGTATGGCGCTCTTTCGTTTCGGCGATCGTCTTTTCCGTCTCTTTTTGTCGAATGCCGTATTCACTGATGTTAAGGTAGACAACGAGCCAGCATGGGCTTGCGTATCTCCTTTTGGCTTTGTTGCCGATTGCCTCATCCAGATATTTCGGGATTGAATTCGCGCGCTCCACCCAATTCTCCACCGGGTCCATGCTGAGCGTGGAGCCTGTTACGTTTCGATATTCCTCGCCTAGCTTCCGGCCGCCGTGCGTACTCGTTACCTCAATGTTGTGAATTTGGCCGTGGAATTTTATGAATCCGTCAGGCCACTGATCCGAAGCTGCCGCGAGACGAACGCTCTCCGCATTTTGCAGGCGCGCAAATTTGGCTAGCACATATGCGTCGTGCAGATATTTTAGCTTAGGCTGATTGAAAAAGGCAGCCGACTTGCATCGTGAGCACAGAGCATTTGTTATGTCGCTGAAATTCTGCGGCGACTGCCATTCTATGACTAGTCGCTGACCCGCGTCTAATTCGCTATCGGAAAGCAGGCGGCCTATCGGCTCATCTTCTTCCTCCTCGATAGGGAAAGGATCGCCAGCTAGAACTTTGTCGATCCATTCATCATCAATGGGATCATCTTCAGACACAGGGAATCTTTCAATTGAAGCCGCTCTGGTGTTAAGTTATCTGAAATCTTGCACCCGTTCGAGACCAGCTACTCCAATTGAACCAGCAGCAAGCGCAGCGCGGGTTAGCCGAAGGCGAATCCGCCATTCAAAGTGACAAAGTCGGCGGGTTATGCTTCGCTAAGCCGCCCTACTCGCTGCGATACTCAAATTCACGCTTTATGCGCCACTCGTCGAGCCTCTTCCAAAAATCAGCTACACGCATACACAAGGCATCGAAGGCGTCGCCAAACGCGTCAATTTCCGACGGGATGTAGTGATAGGCCGGCTCCATATTCATTTCCCATTTCCTGCTGTGCCCGTGTGATGGACAAAGAGAATATGACGTGATCATAGGCTGGTCGTTATCGCTGTAATCCGGATGTCGGGATGCGGTTGAGCACCCATGGGCGATATCGTTTCTTCTGCCTGCCCAGCCTCGATAGCTCTTCAATATGTCTTTCAGCTCCGTCTCAAACTCTTCCATTCCAAGAGGATAGAAGAACGCCTCAGCAGCGTGCGAAATCATTTCAGCGCGGGCGTTCGTATTCGTTACGATACCGAACGCGCGGATCGCTGGAGCGATCGTCCAGACCCGTGGTGAGCGCCGCATACAGGCTGCCCATTTCCGCTTCCATTCCTTCCCACCTGCTTAGCGCACGGCCAACGGACAGGAATAGTTCATCCTCGTTCTTTACTCCGGGACGCAACGGAGCCGAATAAGGGACATCCCACGGGTTTGACATCGAAGTAACCTGACTTCCTCTACATCTGCTGCAAATGGACCTTAATGTCCGCCCAAGAAATCGCGCGCTTAGGCTTTTCTCGCAGGTCATCCTAAGTATTGGCGCCCTTCCCTAGCAAGAATGAAACGGCGATTACGGTGACGGTGCACTTAATCTGCCGAAGGCGAAGTGCTGTTTAGTGCACCGTCAACTTAATCAGCCATGCTCCTTACCGCAGCCTTTGCGCCAGATAGAAGCCGAACAGCACCGTGACCAGTCCCGCCGTCTGCAGCGCGGTCGGAGGCTCGCCGAGCAGGAGCCAGCCGGCGAGGATCGTCAGCGCCGGCACGGTCGCGGGAAACACCGCGGCGCGGGCGACGCCGATGGTCTGGACCGAGAATGCGAACAGATAGAGCGCAGCGGGGCCGGCCAGGATGCCCTGTGCCAGCGCCTGCAGCGCGTTTTCAGCCCAGCCCAGCGCCGCCACACGGGCAAATCCACTGATAACAGCATAGAGCGGCAGCAGCGCCAGCGACAGCACGCTGATGACGGTAGCGGCCGAGAACGCGGAGACGCGCCAATGGCGCAGCAGCGTGCCGAACACCGCGAACATCAATCCGGTCATCACGAACAGCAAGTCGCCCAGCACGCCATCGGCGCCGATATGGCCGATCGACTCGGCGCCGATCACCGCAAGCCCGCCGACGATGACGAGCGCCCCCGCTACGCGCGAGGGCGGCACCCGCTCGCGCAGGAACACCGCGGCCAGCAGCAGGCCGCCGAGCGTCGCGCTGGACGGCTGGATGACGCTGCCATGGCCGAGCGGTACGAACAGGAAGCCGGTATAGCTGATCAGCGACATCACAGGCCCGCCCAGCACCATCAGCACCAATCCGCGGCCCCACCCGATGCCGCCGAGATCAGCGATGCCGGCGCGAAGCACGAGCGGCAGGAACACCAGCCCGGACCACACGAAGCGGTGCATCAGCAAGTCCGGCGGCGTGAAGCCGATCCTGAGCCCGTGCCGGGTCGCGACAAAGCCGAGCGCCCAGAACAGCGCCGCGCCGGCGCCGCACGCGACCCCAAGCAGGGCCGGTTTCGTGTCACTTTTTTGGGCTGGAGCATCGCCGCCGCGCGTCGGCTGGTTCATGGCCGACGCTTAACTTGGTGCAGACCACTGTTCAACCCACGCCCCTGCAGGGCTGACGGGCGCGCTGCCGCAAGCCGCGCCTGTTTCCTGATGCCGCCGGATTTCGCGGAGCCTGTCGCTTCGCTAACCCGCCCTGCTTGCTATTGCGACTTACGGACCCGATCAGCCGCAATTCCAGACCGGCCCGATCGGTGTCCGCGTCCAGCACGGGCCGAAGCTGCCGCCGTTGTAGCGGCCGCCGTAAAAACCGGGCCGGCCGAAATAGTGCAGATTGCCACCCCACCCGTAATATTGGGGAACCGGGTCGATGTACCAGGGACGCCGGTTCTGGCGCGCCAGGCGCCGCAGCGCGTCCTTCTGCTTGTACAGTGGAAGGCTGTTGTTGAGCGGCTGCTGGTAGCCCGGCAGGAAGCCGTAGCCATGCCAGCGCGGAGCCGGCCGCTTGTGCACCGGCGCCGCCAGAGCGGCGACGGACAACAGCGATAGGGCGAGAGCAATCGATAGACACACAAGGCGGGACATGTGCCTATCTTAGACAGTCGATTGCCATGTGTCAGCAGGCTTTCCTTTGCGAAGGAAAGCCTGCTGAATCATGTTAGCTTTGCAAAATCACATCGGTTCAGGTGACGGAGCAAGGGTCTCGCACTTCACCATCCGCGATTCATGTGGCGCACTTCGCCGGTTCGTGCGTCGACATAGACCTCCATCCATCGGCCGCTGCGGTCGCGGCCCTCGATCTCCCACTGATCGCCCTGGAACTGGGTGTGAGACACCGTCATGATGCCGAGATCGGTCGCGACGTCGAGCGCGACCCGCATCGAGATCTGACCACCGGAATCGTAGGCCATGGCAGGTGTCGCTGCGCCAAGCGCCAAGGCGGTGACGATTGGAAGAATGACATTTCGCATGAAGCACTCCTGTCGAACGCGTTGAGCTGTTGCGCCACTTAGAACGAGCGGCAGGGCAACGTGTTCCGACATTGGAGATCGCAGAACAGCATGAAACTTCGGCAGTTGGGGCGATTTCGTGGCGGTTCCCACGCGATCACTCCGCAGCCTCGTTCTCCGTCCGACTCCATTTTGTTCGCAAGGAACGAATCGGAATCGTGCAATCAGGGCGAGCCAATCCTTAACAACCTGTTTGCGAGACAGGGAGATAAGCGCGGACATTCGCCGTTGCGACCGTCAGCGAATCGGTCGACCTTCAGGTCGACATGGGGTGATTCGTGCTGGCCGAAACTACCGATCAATATCTGGAAAGCCTTAATCCGGAGCAGCGCAGGGCCGTCGAGCACGGCATCGCCGCGGATGGGACCATTGGGTCGCCGCTTCTTGTCATTGCTGGCGCCGGATCCGGCAAGACCAACACGCTCGCGCACCGGGTGGCCCATCTCATCATCAAGGGCGCCGATCCGCGCCGCATGCTGCTGATGACGTTTTCACGCCGTGCCGCCGCCGAGATAACGCAGCGGGTCGAACGCATCGCGCGTCGCGTGCTCGGCGACAAGGCCGGCATCATGACGGATGCGCTGACCTGGGCCGGAACCTTCCATGGCATCGGGGCGCGGCTGCTGCGCGAATATGCCGAGCGTATCGGCTTCGACCCCGCCTTCACCATCCATGATCGCGAGGATTCGGCCGATCTGCTCAATCTGGTGCGCCACGAGCTCGGATTTTCAAAGACGGAGTCTCGCTTTCCCGCCAAGGGCACCTGCCTTGCGATCTATTCCCGCTGCGTGAATGCGCAGATGCCGATCGAGACGGTGCTGGCACAGCATTATCCCTGGTGTTCGGGATGGGCCGGCGAACTCAAGCAATTGTTCGCTGCTTACGTCGAGGCCAAGCAGAAGCAGAACGTGCTCGACTATGACGACCTCTTGCTGTGGTGGGCGCAGATGGTATCAGAGCCTGCCATCGCGCAGGAGATCGGCGGCCGGTTCGATCATGTCATGGTCGACGAGTATCAGGACACCAACCGGCTGCAGGCGACGATATTGCTGGCGCTCAAGCCGGACGGGCGCGGCCTCACCGTGGTGGGCGACGACGCCCAATCGATCTATTCGTTTCGCGCAGCCACCGTCCGGAACATTCTGGATTTCCCTGACCACTTCAGCCCCAGGGCAGAGATCGTTACGCTCGACCGCAACTATCGCTCGACCCAGCCGGTTCTGGCAGCCGCCAATGCCGTGATTGGATTGGCAAAAGAACGGTTCACCAAAAATCTCTGGACCGAGCGCCATTCGGCGCAACTGCCGCGTCTCGTCACGGTTCGCGACGAGGCCGACCAGGCGCGCTACATCGTCGAGCAGGTGCTGTCGAACCGCGAACAGGGATCGCGGCTCAAGGAGCAGGCTGTTCTGTTCCGGACGTCCTCGCATAGCGGCCCGCTGGAGGTCGAGCTGACACGGCGCAATATTCCCTTCGTCAAGTTCGGCGGCCTGAAGTTTCTGGACGCCGCCCATGTCAAGGACGTGCTGGCGCTGCTCAAGTTCGTCGAGAACCCGCGCGACCGGGTCGCCGGATTCCGCGTGCTGCATCTGCTGCCCGGCATCGGCCCTGCGTCGGCGCAGCGCATTCTCGATCAAACCACCGTCATGGCCGATCCGATCTCCGCGCTCGCAGCGCTGCCGACGCCGCCGCGCGCCGGCCCGGATTGGACCGCCTTTGTCGAAACGCTGACTAACCTCCGCTATTCGGAATGGCCGGTTGACATCGAACGCATCAGGCTCTGGTACACCCCGCATCTGGAGCGCATCCACGAGGATGCCGAGGTGCGGCTGGCTGATCTCTTGCAGCTCGAGCAGATCGCTTCTAGCTATCCTTCCCGCGAGCGCTTCCTGACCGAGCTCACGCTCGATCCGCCTGACGCGACCAGCGATCGCGCAGGGCCACCACTGCGAGACGAAGACTATCTGATCCTGTCCACGATCCACTCGGCGAAGGGGCAGGAATGGAAATCGGTCTACGCCTTGAACGTGGTCGACGGCTGCATGCCGTCTGATCTCGGCGCCGGCACGACAGCCGAACTCGAGGAGGAGCGACGCCTGCTCTACGTCGCGATGACCCGCGCCAAGGACGATCTGCATCTGATCGTGCCGCAGCGCTTCTTCGTGCACGGCCAGCAGGCCCGCGGCGACCGGCATGTCTATGCGTCCCGGACGCGCTTCATACCGGATCATCTGGTCAAGCTGTTCGACCGGCAGATATGGCCGGCGGCAACCCCGGCCGCTCGCCCGACACCACATCAAACCGTGCAGATCGACATTCGCGAGCGCATGCGCGGCATGTGGCGTTAGTCGTCGTCTACTCCGCTGCGGATGGCTCATCCGCCCTACTTTGCATGGGGTTGTTTTCGCGATTTTGTGTCTGGGCCCTGCGGGGTACTGGGGAAGAGTATCTGCACCGGGTCCGGGAGGCGACATCGTCAGCAAGCTCCATCATTCGCTAGCGCCGCACACCGGCCGCTTTGACCGCCCCCTTCTTCCACAGCCGAAATCCACCCTCGAACGCGTTGGTGTTGGCGCCGCGGCGGACCTTGCGCGGCAGCTTGTCGACCTTGTCGGCGTTGCCGCCGCCCAGTACGACGTAATCCGGCTCCAGCGCAGCGAGCAGACGCCTGATGACGTCGTCGACCTCGCGTTGCCATTTCTTCCTGCCAACGCGCTTGAGCGCCGCGGCGCCGACATATTGCTCGAAGGTCTTGCCGTGGCGGTACGGCAGGTGAGCCAGCTCCATCGGCTCCAGAATGCCGTCCACGATCATCGCGGAGCCGAGACCCGTCCCTAGCCCCAAGAACAGCATCCGGCCGCCCTGGTAGCTGCCGATCGCCTGCATCAGCGCATCGTTGACGACCTTGGTCGGGCGGCCGAACGCCTTTTCAAAATTGAAACCGGCCCACCCCTGACCGAGATTGTGAGGCTCCGACAACGGCCGGTTGTTGGCCACAGGTCCCGGATACCCGATCGCGACCACGTCATAGGACCAGTCTTTGGTCAGCGCCTTGACCTTCCTTACCATCACTCGCGCAGATAGCTCGGGACCGGACGCAAACGCGCGCCTTACCCGCTCCCTGTTGGTCATGGCTTTCACACGCGAACCGCCGATGTCGATCACGAGGACCGTCTGTCGCGATGCCCGCTTGCCCGCTTTCTTCGCCATGACTTCGCGCCCTGCTCGGCCGGATGATCATAACTCCAACCGGTACTCACCTGAAGCAGGGAGATAAGCAGCACCGCAGCTTTGTTCTGTATCCGACTCCACTTTGTTCGCACGGAACGAATCGCATCAGCGCAAATCGGCGCGAGCCAATTCTTAACAAGGGGTTTGCTTCGTGATTGCGCGCGGATGCCGCGGAAGCAAGCGGGCCATACACCTCTATCCTCCACCCTCTGGCTTGATCCCGGCCGCCTTCATGATCGGCAATAGCCGCCCCTCCTCGCGATCCCGATATGCCGCGATCTCCTGCGGCGTGGTCGGCCAGGTGGTGGCGCCGAGATCGGCGAAACGCTGTTGCAGCCAGGGGTCGTTCAGGGCTTTCGCGGTGAGTGCGTTGATTTGCGCGACGAGGTCGGGCGGCATGTTCGCCGGGCCGATCAGCGCGGCCCATGAGGTGACCTCGTAGCCGGGCAACAGTTCGGCGATCGCGGGCACGTCGGGAAGCTCTTTAAGCCGTTGCTTGGCGGTGACCGCGACCGGGCGGATCGCGCCGGAGCGCACGCTCGGCAGCGAGCCCGGCAGATTGTCGAACAGCAGATCGACATTGCCGCCGAGCAGGTCGTTCAGCGCCGGCGCTGCGCCGCGATAGGGCACATGCCGGAGCTGCACGCCGGCCATGCTGTTCAACATCTCGCCGGAGAGATGCAGCGTAGTGCCGAAGCCGGCGGAGGCGTAGGTATATTTGCCCGGCTCTTTCTTGAATGCGGCGAGCAATTCCTTGAGGTCGGCGGAGAACAGCCCCTTCCTTGCGGTCAGGATGTTCGGCAATTGCCACATGCCCGAGATGAAGGTGAAATCCTCGCGTGGGTGATATGGCAGTTTGGCATAGCTGCCGATCGCGAGCACGTTGGAGGCGATGCCGCCGAGCCCGACCGTGTAGCCGTCCGGCGGCGCCTTTGCGATCGCGTCAGCGCCCAAGACGCCGCCGGCGCCGGCCTTGTTCTCGACCACGAAAGATTGCCCGGAGAGTTCGCTCATCTTCTGGCAGAGCAGGCGCGAGAGCGTGTCGGTGGCGCCGCCGGCCGGAAAGCCGTTGACATATTTTACCGAACGCGTTGGCCAGGTTTCTCCGGCGCGGCTTAGGCCTGGCACAAGCCACGGCGCAGCGACGAGAGAGCTGGTGAGCGCAAGCGCACGACGGCGGTCGATCGACAGCGGCATCGGTGTCCTCCCCTTGCCAAGGCCGTGCGCCGTGTCCGCTGTTCTTTTCTCCTTCGCTCCGGTCCTCGATCGGCGTAACGCGGCGATCTCTGACGAGAGGTGGGGCGCGTTCGGTTGACGTCAGCTTATGAGCTGCGCGCGAAGCTGCAAAGCCCGGAAATCGCGGCAAAGCCCGCGCGCTCCTCGCCTGGACGACGTAGCCGATCGCAGGGCGGGACAGCTTTGTTCGCCGTCCGACTCCATTTTGTTCGCTAAGAACGAATCGTATCAGCGCAAATCAGCGCGCGCGAATTCTTAACGACGCGTTTGCTCTCCTCGATGCTCACGAAAAAGCCCGCGAGGACATCGCGGGCTTTTGCAACTTGGCACAAGGCGCTCAGCGCCAGTCAAACGGCTGCACTCAGCGAATGGCGCTACCGGTGCGGCCTTGTGCGGTCGTGATCTTGTTCCGCGGCGTCAGGACGCTGTGCTGAACCGGTGTGACGGACGTGGCGGCTGGCGAAGCTTCCTGGACGTTTTCGGCGCCCAGCACCTGAACCTGCACGGCCGAGACCGGCAAGCCCGCCTTTTCATAGGCCGGCAGTTCGGCTGCGACAGCGCTTGTGGCAGCCGTCATCGCGAGCACAGCGGCGGCGGTGATGGACAGGGAAATCTTGTTCACTTCAATTCTCCATGGGTAGCTTGAAATACGGACCTAATAGTCATTTTGCTGCGCTGCAATAGCGCATTGTTGCAATGCACACATGCGATGACAGAATGCAGAACCGGCCGTTGGTCGCAGGAAGTGCCGTCAAGGTTCGCTGGATTCGCCGCTTTGCGGCCGGCGGAATCATGGCAGCGCGGTCCGGCGATCTATTCGCCGTGCAGCAAGCGGCCCACTCTCTCCCTAACCCTCTCCCGCAAGGGGATAGGCGGGGGCTAGATTGAGCAGAAAGACGTGAATGGCCGGGTCAAAGCCCGGCCATGACGAAAAGCGAAGGTCGTATTCAGCAACGTGCCGCTAGCCTCACGCCGCCTTCGCTTCCTTCTCCGGCGGCGCGGTTTCCATGGCACGCATGTAGAGATCGAGCAGGCTTTCGCGCTCGTCGCGCTCGTCCTGGTCCTGCTTCCTCAGCTTGATGATCTCCTTGAGGATCTTGACGTCAAATCCTTCGCCCTTGGCCTCCGAAAACACTTCCTTCTTCTGCTCGTTCAACTCCTGCAATTCGGTGTCGAGGTTCTCGATGCGCTCAACGAAAGAACGAATCCGCCCGCCGGGAATGGTGATGTCAGACATGGTGCCTCTTTGTTGAATGAGATCCAGAAAATGCCCGCAAAGAAATAACCAATGTGTTAACTTGCGGCGATTCCCGCCGCGCAATTCGCCGTGTCAAGATTTAACCCATATGGACGTGATTTCTATCCAGTCGCAGGTCGCTTTCGGCCATGTCGGCAACAGCGCCGCGGTGTTTCCGATGCAGTTGCACGGGATCGACGTCGTCGCGGTGCCGACCACGCTGCTGAGCAACCGGCCGGGCTATCCGAGCATCCGCGGCCGCGTGCTCGAGGCCGAGTTCGTTGCCGACCTGTTGCGCGGAATCGAGGAGCGCGGCGCAGTCGACAGCGCGCAGATGATCTTGTCGGGCTATCTCGGCTCGGCCGATAACGCAGCCGTGGTCGCGGACTTTGTCGCGCGCGCCAAGGCGAAAAATCCCACGCTGCGCTATTGCTGCGATCCTGTGCTCGGGGATCGCGACCGTGGCCTGTTCGTCCGCGACGACGTCCCGCCGCTGGTGCGCGACCTTCTATGCCCGCTCGCCGATATCATCACGCCCAACCATTTCGAGTTCGAATGGCTGTGCGGGACGAAGGCCGCTTCGATCGATCAGGTGCTGAAGGCGGCGCGCGCGTTTCTGGCGCGCGGGACCATCGTCGTCACCAGCGCCGAACTTTCCGATACGCCGGAGGGCACGATCGAGACGCTCGCTGTCGAGCGCGCACAAGCCTTTCGCGTGCGCACGCCGAAACTTCCGATCAGCCCGAACGGCACCGGCGATCTGTTCGCCGCGCTGCTGGTCGCCGCGCGCCTCGGCGGCGCCGAAACGCCGGCAGCGCTCAGCCACGCAGCCTCCGCCATCTTCGCCGTGCTGGAACGCACAGCGGCGAGCGGGACCGCGGAAATGCGCATTGTCGAAAGCGCCGATCAGCTCGCGCATCCGTCGCGCAAATTCGAATGCATCGCGATCAGCGCGTAAGATGGGTTCGGCTACTGCACGACGTCGAGTTTGACCTTGGCGACACCCTTCCCCACCATTCCCAGCGCGTCGGCGGCGGAATAGGAGACGTCGACGATACGCCCCTGAACATAGGGACCGCGGTCATTGACCCGCACCGTCACCGAGCGGCCGCTGGCGAGGTTTGTCACGCGCAACTTGGTGCCGAAGGGCAAGGTCGGATGGGCAGCGGTCATTTCGAGCGTGTTGAACTTTTCGCCACTCGCGGTCTTCTCTCCCTCGGTGTAGAAGCTGGCAACCCCATGCGAGGCGGTCTTGATGCCGCCTGCATCCCTGCGCGACGTGGCCGGGGTGTGCTGTCTCACAGCAGCCACGCGCCGCTTCATCATGGACGACGTGATTCGATCCGGGTCGAGCGATGCCTGCCTGCTGGCGCGAAGTTCGGGTTTCTGGCTGACGACCGAGGACTGCGCGCAAGCCGCAAGCGACGCCGCTCCCAGCATGACAGCAAACAGCCGTATCAATTTCCCTGCGCGCGCCGCCGTGATCGATCGCGCTTCGCGGCCTACCCTGACGTCGATGCACGAAGCACCGGTGCAGCCAATGGAAGACATGTTGCAATCCCCCGCTCGCGCCCCAGCCCAAGCCGAAAACCAACACGCGGCCATCGCGGAACCGAATCCGGGCGGAAGCGTGGCCGAACGCAATCCGGCATGACCTCCCCGGCGTAATTCGGCTCGACTGTGGTGATTGGGTCACAGGAATTAGCCCGGATGAGTCCACCGCTCGTCGCGGGTGCGCGCCGCACGACAAGCGCAACCGGACCAACAGCCAGCCAGGTCAGGAAATCTCGTAGACCGACACCTTGTCGGCGATGCCGCTCAACGCCACGCGTCTTGGCGTTGGCTTCAGCCCACTGGTCTTGAGGAGCGCCCGGGTAAGCGCGTTTTCAAGCACTGATTCCGTCACTACGATCGCGCGTGAGGCGGCAAGACCCTGGACCCGCGACGCGATATTGACCGTCTGGCCAAAATAATCCTGCTGGCCGTTGAGTGTGACCGCCAGGCATGATCCCTCGTGGATGCCCATTTTCAGATGCAGACTCTGGTGCTGACGCTCGGCGCCGAGATCGCTCATCGCCTCGCGCATCCGTATCGCAGCGGCGATGGCGCGATCAGGCGTCTCGAAGGTCGCCATGACCGCATCGCCAATGGTCTTCACAATCGCCCCCCTTTCGGACGCGATAATCTCCTGCAGCAGCCTGAAATGCTCGTTGACGAGATCGAAGGCCGTGAGGTCACCGACGCGCTCATAGAGCCCGGTGGAGTCCTTGAGATCGCTGAACAAGAAGGTCAGGCTCAGGATCTTGAGGCGCTGGCCGATGGCGAGCGTATCGGTGCGGTAGATATCACGGAAGGTCTGGTTGGTGAGGAGACGCTTTGCCGTGAGAACGGATTTGCGCCGTTTCAGCAGGTCATCTAGCGCCGGGTTCGCGATCCATACCGCCGGCAATACGCGGCTGTCGGTGCGGTTGTCCAAGGCCAGACGCAGCGGCCCGGGGCGCAAGGCAACTGTGTCGACGGGCACCTGGACCTTGTTGAAGATCACCGACAGGTTCTGGCGCTCGTGAATCTCTTTGCCGCTGACGTCGAGGAACTGGGCCGCATGCGTCACGGGATCGAACACGATCAGCGTGCCCTGCGGCACCTGCAGGGACAGGATGGCCCTTTCGCCGGCCGGCAGGTCGACAATTTCGAGCGTGACGTCGTCCAACAGCTTCTCCAGATCGGCCGGAAGATCGATCGCCGAACTCCAGAAGATCTGGCGATAATATTCGGCGGCGGGCAGTTCGTCGGGACTATGAGCCGCGATCTTTCGCACGCGCGGGCTCACCGTGAAGGTCACCTCGACCAGATTATCGAGCGTCGTCTCGTAGCCCGCGGCGCAGAAGGCGCAATGATACTGCGCGCTATTCAGCGTCTTCAGGCTTTTGTTGGCGGAAAGAACGCCGGCGCAGCTCGGGCACATCACGTTCCATGTCATCTCGAACATGCCGAGCCCCACCGCATTCAGGAAGGCTGCGATGACCCGATCTTCGTCGATGCCCTGGGTGCGTGCGAGATCGAGCGCGTTGATCTTGTTCAAGGCATGGTCCGGGGCGTCCCGCACCATACGCTCGAGCATGCCGACAACGGCTTCGTCCGACGACTGACGCAGGCCCGCAAACAAGGTCTCGGTTTCGCTCATGCGACGATGCTACCTGAAATAAAGCCGCCAGAACACCCCGCTAAGCGCCCCGCCCTGGCAAGTAGCCTGGACGAGCCAACGGGTCCACGGTGGTCAATTGGGACTAGCAAAGAAGCAAATAGGGACGTATCCGGATTAGCCGAAGGCGTCACCCGCCCTTGATGTTTCGCCAACCACCCTGCTCGCTGCACCAGCCGAACGGAGAAAAGCATGCAAGTCGCGGTCATCGGTGCCGGCGCGGTCGGATGCTACTATGGAGGACTGCTGCTCAGGGCCGGCCATGACGTGACCTTCATCGGTCGCCAGCCGCATGTCGACGCCATCAACGCCCATGGCCTGCTACTGGACACCAAGAGTTTCAAGGATCACCTGCCCGCCCGCGCCGCCACCGACACATCCGTGCTGGCCGCGCCCGATCTGGTGCTGGTCTGCGTGAAGTCGGCCGACACCGAAACGGCCGGCCGCTCGCTCGCCGGGCATTTGCGGCCGGACACAGCCGTGCTCAGCCTGCAGAACGGCGTCGACAATGCACAGCGTCTTTCTGCCGTCATTGGTCACGCCGTTATTCCGGTCGTCGTCTATGTCGGCAGCGAGATGGCCGGCCCCGGACATGTCAGGCATCACGGCGGCGGTGATCTCAGCATCGGCCGCTCGGCAGCGAGCAACGCGCTGGCCGAGATGTTTCAAGCCGCCGGCATCGGCATCACGATCGCTGACGATATCGACAAGACGCTGTGGAGCAAGCTGATCATCAACTGCGCCTTCAATGCGCTGTCTGCCGTGGCAAACATCTCCTACGGACCGATGCTCGAAGTCGAAGGCACGCGGGATGTCGTCACCCGCGCGGTGCAGGAGGCCATATCCGTTGCCCGCGCCTGCGGCGTGGCGATACCGGACGATCTCCTCGCGCATATCCTGAACATCCCCGCCATCATGCCGAACCAGATGTCGTCCACCGCGCAGGACCTTGCGCGCGGCAAGCCCAGCGAGATCGATTTTCTCAACGGCCATGTGGTCCGCAAGGGCGCCGAGCTCGGCATTGCCACGCCGACCAATCAGGCGCTGCAGGTGATGGTGAAGCTCGCCCAGCGCGGCAAGCAAGGACGCAGGGTCGATTAGCGTTGGCATAATCCGCCATTTCTTCGTGGTCCGGGATCGGCGGTATCCGGTTTCCACGAAACGTTAGCGGCGGCCCGCAGGATGTTGATGCGAGTCAATCGTGGACGCGCGAATCAGTGGCGACGGATGGGCAGATGCCGCCTTCACCCCCCGAGCACGTTTCCCCAGCCGTCGAACAGATATTGCCGCCATGCCACCGTTCCGTCATCACGCGCGCGGCTTAAGCGGCGGAAGTCGTCGGCCTCCTCGCCGGTCCAGGTCACGATCTGATCGGTTGTGCGGTCGTGCAGGATCGCGGGCTCGGATGGGTTGAATCCCTTCATGGGATGCAGGCTTGCTGGTTCCATCATGTCTTCCCAACGCGCTCACGGTCGGGAAGGTTGCGTAGCTGGCAGCGCGCGCAACCTCGTCACCTCTGCGGCGTTATAAGGCAATATCGACGAAAGGCACGCACTATGCGGAACAAGGCATCAAACTCGCAAAGCACGAAATCGCGCGCAAACGCCCAGATGCAGGCGGCGAATTCAATGCTTAATCCCGGCGATGAAGCACCTCGCGGCACGCCCGGCACCGGCGACGACATCTGCCCCGAATGTCACGGCAAGGGCCGCATCGGCGGCGCTCCCTGCCCCAAGTGCGGCGGCAGCGGAACGATCACCCGCGCCATCGGCGGGGCGTGATCTAGCGCGCTTTAAGCGGTTCGCTTCTCGATAATCTTGCGGAAATCCGTCGCCAGGCTTGCATAGTAGCCGGCGAGCCCCTCATAGAAGGCCTGCTGTGCCTTGTCCGTGGCCTCGCGCGCCTTCGCTTCGCACTTGCCGGCCCGGCTCTCGTATTTCTCCACCTTGGTCTGAAGTTCAGCTACGACCATGGTCATTACTCCCCGCCACCATTACACGACTTCAATGCTATGCTGGCAGAAGTCGAAAAGATGACAGGCTTGGGGAGATTTCGCAGCGCTGCCGTGAGCAAGGCGTGGCATATGGCTATCGCGCCGGTACCGGCGCGGGAGGCCGGAACGATGACCGCGAGGTAGCTGCCGGCTTGGCCGCGACGCGCTTTCCGCTGTCAATGGATTCCAGATAGGAGGTCAGCGCCCAAGCCGAGCTCGAACCGCTGGCATAGTGCTTCTGCAGGAACAGGTATAGCGTCAGATGGAAGCGGCCCTTGGCGAGCCCGCGCGCGCTGCGGTGGCAGGACGCACAGCTTTCCGCAAACAGCTTTGGCGCCGGTTTGCCCTGATCGAGATTCTGCGCGATCGCCGCACCACTCAGCGCGACCAAGGCGGCAAGAGCAAATAGACCGCAAGCCATCCTCATTGGCGACATCAGTTTTTTCCGGTGCATGGCGCGAATGAGCGAGCGGCTCAAGAGGCGAAGGATGGGAGACGATAGGCAATCTGCTGTCCGGCCGTGGCGAAAAATAGGTGCGTTTTTGCCAACATTGCGCTCCATTCGGGGCAGCGCATGTGCCGCGCTCAATAAGGCGGCTTCTTGCGCTCCCGCTGTGCCCGTGCCGCTTCCATCCACCACGCGAGATCATCGGCAAAGCGCGGAAACGAGCGCGCAAGGGCGTTGCCGCCCTCGCCTGTCGGCTTGCCGTCTTCAGAGAGCGTCTGCGCGATCGGCCCGACGCTGATCGAGCTCGAAATCACCACCATGCCCATTTCCGAAAGCGTGCCGTGCCATGCCATCGCGGCGCGCGCGCCTGAGAAGCGGCCGGCCGAATAGCTCGCGATCGCGGCCGGCCGCCAGAACCATTCTTCGAGGAAATGATCGGTGAGGTTTTTCAGCCCGGGCTGCATGCCCCAATTATATTCGCCGGTGACGAACACAAAGCCGTCGGCGGCACGGATCTGGCCTGCGAGTTTCTCGAGCGCGGCCGGCGCGTCGCCTTTCGGATATTCCTTGTACATCCGGTCCAGCATCGGCATGCCGATCGCCTTGGCGTCGATCAATTCAACATCGTCGCCGCGCGCGGCAAACCGCTCGACGACGAATTGCGCCAGCCGAATGCCCATGCGGTCGGAGCGGTAGGAGCCGTAAAAAACGAGAATGCGGTTGCTCATGATGCCGCAAACCTAGCACGGCGATTATCGCGACCGAAAGCCGCCTCCGGATAGCCGGTCCGCGGCAGATTGAACCTGCCGGACGCACGCCGGCAGTTAAGGCCAAGCTTCACGGATGGCAGGCAGGCGCCGGAGCGCATTCACGTTTTCGGCTCGTCAGGAAGCGCGCCACAGCGTTGAATGCGATCATCTTGCTGGCGCTGCCGTCGTCCTATTCCGCGGCAATGCGCTCAAACACCAACCGGCCAACAAAAAGCGGCCTTGCGGCCGCTTTGTTGAAATCGCGCGTCCGGCTCTACCAATAACCGGGCCCGTCATAATAGGCGTAGGAATCAACGTATGGTGCGCCGGCGATCGCAGCCGCGGTTCCGATCGCACCGGCGGCTACGCCAGCCGCAAGCCCAACCGGCCCGGGACCGTAGTAAGCTGGGCCGGGGCGGTAATAGACGCGAGGTCCGTAGTCGCCATAATAGTAGCTGTAGTCAAAACGGCTCGGCGTGCGCACGCCATATCCGCCCCGCAGGTAGTTGGAGTTTGGATAGTTGAACCCGATCATGCCGGGCTCCTGGGTCGCTTCCTGCGCCATCGCGGGTGTCGCAAGCCCCGTCGCAAGGATCGCGGCCGCGCCCAGCAGCTTCAGTTTCATCATTGTCATTCTCCCTTCGGATATGAACAGCGAACGGGCGAAGCGAGATGCTTGTTCCGGCACCCAATTCACAGCGCCGTGAATTTCAGCGGCGGCTTGCCGCGCCGAAAAGAGAAAAGGCCGGCGGGCATTACGCCGCCGACCTTCTCTTGCAACTGCCGGCTCGGGAGGTCCGGTTCCGCTGCGATTCCATGAAGCTCAGTCTGATACGGACATAATTAATAAAATCCTAACGATGTGACTGTGAGGCGCGTCACAGAGGGCCAGAACCTTGTCCGGGTAATCTGCAACTAACAATGCAGATCCTGCAACAGGAGGGCCCGACATGACCCAGGTCTATTTCCACTGTTCGAGCTCCCGGGAAATCCGGATCGACCGATCCGGCGAAGCAGTGAGCGACCTCGCCGAGGCGCGCGACCGCGCCGCCTGTATCGTCCGGTCGATGATCATGGGCCGCGACGGCGAAGACTGGCGCGACTGGGTCGTGCATGTGAACGACGATTTCGACGACGAACTGTTCGTTCTGCCCTTCGCCTTCGTCCTCGGCAAACCGCACTGAAAGACTGCCATGCTGCCGGCGCGCCCACCGTTCATGCCGTTGCTCCGCCGCCTCGATGCGCTTATGGCGCGGTGCCGCCGCCTGATCGAGCGCGCCCGCGATCCCTATCGTCCGGAGCGCCACTATATGCGCGGCCCCGGCCCCCGGTGGCACGCCCGGCACCGGGCTGACGTCGCGGGCGCACCCCTCTAGGGACTTCTGCACCGCCGGTCCGACCTGTAGCCCCGGGTTCCAGCGATCCCGGCCCTTTGTTCGGCCCCAACCTCTCCACGAGATCGCCTTGCTTTGGTCAAACCTCGCTGGCCGTGTGGGACTTGGGCAGAGGGTTTCCACGCAGAAAAGCATGCTCGCCGCCCCGATGCGGGTGACATTGGACTGAGTAAGGGACCGCCAATGCAATCCACGCCAATGCTAAAAGAGGCTGATCCGCACGACATTTTTGCGATCGAAACGGTGCTGGCCGCGCACGCCCACAAGGCGCCGCCGGTGGCGCACGATCCAGCCACCTCTCCGGCAGCGCCGGAGGTCCAAATCGCGCAGCCGCAGGCCCAAGTCGCGGCGCATTCGCAAGTTCAAGCCGCAGCGCAGCCGCAAGTTCAAATCGGGGCAGCGCCGCCGGTGGTTCAAGTTACGCCCCCGATTTCCGTCGGCGGGCCGATTCCGCAAGCCGAACCCACCTTTGGCGCACCCAACGCGCGCGAGATCAAGGTCGATCGCGAGATCAAGGTGGATGGCCTCAAAGCTCTTGACGAACGGCCGGTGAGCAAATGGGCAAAGCGCATTTTCATGGCGCTGCTCGGCCTTGCCGGCGCCATTGCTGCCGCCGGCTGGCAGCACTATGGCGATCAGGCCAAGGCGATGGCTGTCGATTGGGCACCGCCCTTCCTGCTGGCGGCATTGCCGTCGGCACCCAAGCCCGCCGAACAGCCAAGCACGACGGCCACGGATGCCGTCGCAACGGATCAAGTCGCTCAACCGGCAAATGCAACGGCGGCAGCCCCTACTCAGCCCGAACCCGCCGTTACTGCCGCGGCGCCGGCTCCGTCTGCGGAATCGGCCCAGTTGCAGTCGATGGCGCAGGATCTCGCCGCCATGGGGCAACAGGTCGAGGAACTGAAAACCACCATCGCGCAACTCAAGGCGAGCCAAGCGCAAATGGCGCGCGAATTGGCCAAAGCCTCCGAGGCCAAAGCTTCCGAGGCCAGAGCTGCGGCGGTAGCGCCTCCGCCGGTGGTCCGGCCGGCCGCTCCTCCAGTACGCAAGCCGAAGCCGGCCTATTCCTATACGCCTTCCTACTCACCCGCTCCGATGGCGGCTGCCCACGCCGCACCGCTCCCGCCGGCGCAGGCCGCGGCACCTCCGCCGCCTGCACCACCCCGGCAAACGATCGCCGATGATGGCGAGCCGGTGGTGCGCCCACCGATGCCGCTGCGGTAGGATTTTTGCAGCCTGGATGAGCAGCAGGGGTCGCGCAAATGCGCCCCGACGGCTCGTGCCGGCTACATAGGGATGATCAGCTCTGGTGCGGGCCCCGCATCAGCTTCATGGCGTCTTCGATATGACGCCACTCCTTGGCTTCCTCGACATCGCCGCTGCTTTCGCAGGCCTGCGCATTGTGTGCGGCTTGCGCGATCGCGGTTAGGCCGTGCTTCTCCATCATCTGGCGCGCAATTGTGTGGATCTGCATTTCCGACATCATTGTCGCTCTCCCGGAGTTCCACCTGTCCATGCCGCAACGTTCCGGCGTTACGGCGTCTGTCGTGAGAACGGCCCAACCGAAAAGCTCGTTCCTTCCGCCGCAACCGATAATTTTAAGATAAGTCCAACGACCGCAGTTCCGCCTGAAGTCGCTTAATACCCGTAGTATCCCGTCCGCAATCTCCCCGAATGTTAAGCCGGTCTTCCGCTTGGTATTTTCCAGGGTGAATCGAATCGCCGGGGGTCGGATATGGCACAGGTCTACTTCCACTGCTCCAACTCAGAGGGCGAAGGCTTCGACCAGCGCGGCGCCGCCATCGAAAACTTGGCCGAGCTGCGCGCCCACGCCGCTCGCGTCGTGCAGTCGCTGATCATGCTGCAGGACCCGGAAGACTGGCGTGACTGGACGCTGCACGTCCACGACGATCTCAACATCGAAATTTTCGCCCTGCCGTTTTCGTCCGTGCTCGGCAAGCCGCATTGAGGTGTCGCCATGCTGGCCATGCAATTGCTTCTCCGGCGCCTGGCAGAGATCGTGACGCGGTGGCAGGCTCTGTTTGATCTTGCCCGCAACCCCTACCGTCCCGAGCTGCACTACATGCGCGGTCCCGGCCCGAAATGGCACGCCAAGCACCAGGAACATAGCGCGTAGCCAGTAGCCCGTTGGCTCCACCCCGGGCTACGTACCGATAATCTTGTAGGTGGCAAAGCCACCGATGACAGGCTCCGCCACGGCGCGAGAGCACCTTTGCCAGCCTACAGTTCTCTCACACATCCCCCAACTCCGGCGGCTCGAACCAGTTCGTCAGCGACAGCCCGCCGTCGATCACAATGGCGGCTCCCGTGACGTAGGCCGATATCCGGTTCGACAGCACCGCCAGCGCCAGCGGTGCGAGGTCTTTGGCCTCACCGAGCCGGCCGAGCGGAATATGCTTTGCCAGCGCAGGATCGGCGACAAAGCCGCCGGCTGCGATCGCGCCGGGCACCAGCGCGTTGACGCGGATGCCAAAGCGGCCAAACGTCTTGGCCAGCTCCTTCACGAGCATCGAAAGCCCCGCCTTCGCCGTCGAGTAATGCGGCAGGTTGCGCGGCGTGCCGGCATGCAGCGAGGTCAAGAGCAGGAACGAGCCCGGCTGTTTGTCGGCGATCAGCTTTTGCGCCAACTGGCGCGACAGATGGAATCCGGCTTCCAGATTCACCGCATGCATCCGCGCCCAAATCTCCGTGGTGACGCCGAGCATGTGATCGGTCTCGCGCCGCGGCGGTGATGCGCTATGCACGAAATGCGTCACGGACCCGACAGCGGCGGCAGCCTCCGTCAGCAGCGCCTCGCGCGCCGCGGGCTCGGCGAGATCGCCGATCCAGGGTACTGCCAGTTCCGGCCGAGCCGAGGCCTTGATCGCCGCCGTCACCGTCTCCCGGTTGACGTCGGCAAACATCGTGCGCACACCCTCGCCGACCAGGGCTTGCGCGATCGCGCGGCCGATCCCGTTGCCCGCACCGGTGACAAGCGCCGCCTCGCGCGCCGGATCGAATGGATTGTCAAGCAGGCCCATCAGTTCACGTCTCCTCTCGAAGCGTAGCGCACCAAGCCGGATCGTACCCACTTCTGCAGACTGTGGGGCGGATCAACATCGACCATATGAGCATGATAGCGCGGCCCACGCGCCTCGTCGCTGGTCGTACGTTGCGCTGTATCAATTCGGCGCTCCATCTGCACCGCTAGGTTGCTTCCACCTCACGTGAAACCGTCCTAATCTCTTCTGCAACCGGCGGGCTCATAAGCATGCAAACCCGCGTTCGAAAAGTCGCCCACGTCCTGGAACGCATTGGGCTTGCCATGGCAGGCGCGGCGAGCGGGTTGTTTGTGGCCGCACTGGTCGGAACGAGCCATGCAGCACTCACCAACCAAGCCTTCCTGCTTCTGATGATGATCGGCGGCGCCCTCGGCTTTTACCTCGGCATCGATACGCCGCCCCTCCCCACCACGGCATCGAACAGCCGGCCCACTGACGGGACCTGGATCGGCAAGATCGATACGCCGGAACTGCTGAGCGCGGTCGGCACTTTCCTCGCGGCGCTATCGGCATTCACGTGCGTAGGCGTCATCGTGCTGCGCCACGATCCGCATCTGGCATGGATATCGCTGATCATGGCCGGATGGGTGATCGGCGTCGCGATGCAGATCGTCGCCGGCACGATCGCCCGCCTGCGCCGCTGACCAGGCCGCCTTATCTTCAGCTCTCGTCTTCCAGCGTCAGCACCAGGCCGGTCAGCGCCGCGCCGATGCCGAACATCAGGCCGTAAGTCGTAACCAGCATCAGCATGGTTTGAACGGGTGCGGCGCTTTTTGCGACGAGGTCCCTGACATGGAAAGCATCGATAAGGCCGAGCAACAGGACCAGCGATAGCCCGAGCGCGACGCCCATCAGGAAATGGGTCAGCAGCGCATTGAACAGTGATTTTTGCGGACGCATGGCCGCCGTACCTTCGGCATGATGCCCAGCCAACGCACGGCCGAAGGAACTGGTTCCTGCATGCCAGAACAGAAATTCGTCCTGCGCTGCGGCGCGTCGGGGTCAGGAGACGTTTGCAAAACGTTAAGCAAGCGCTGGCACACCCAGCGTGCATTCCCCAGAATCTCCACAATCCCTTTTAGAAAAGACATAACGTTTCGAAAGAGGAGAATTTCCCATGCGGTTAGGGCAAGCAATCTTCTTCGGTTCGGCGGCCGCCCTTCTCACGCTCGCAGCGCCGACGTTGGCAAGAAACTCTGCCACGAATTCCCATCCGGCGAAGACAAGCGAAGCGCCTGCTTCCGCCTCCTGCCATGCCTATCAGCAGCAAGCCGACGGCACCTGGACGCAACGGCCCTGTCTGGAGATGGGCTCCAAGGCGCCCCAACCGAAATCCGCATCGAAGACCGGCACCGAGGAAACGCGCTGAGTGCGCATGGTGACTGTATGCAATGACGCAGCGATACCGGCGACTTGATTGAGGGGCGTCGGCCAACGTCACGAACGCGCGGTGAGATGCGATGGACGCGGATGGCGCGAGAGACGTTGCGCGCGGTAAGCGTACGGCGAAGTCGTGTGGTTCGGGCACCGCGGTGCTGGCGTTAAGTCCTTTGAGAAGCGAAAGCTGCTCGGGGGCGACGGAGGCAAAAGAGCCGTTCTCCGGGGAGAGCACGAACTAAGCCGTAAAGCCATTGCAGGGAAGGCCGGGATGCTCCCGCTGTACCTGTATGCTCGTGTGCATTTTCTTGATGCGCAGGCAGCACACGAGACCGCGGGTGCGGCGTGCACCCAGTCTTCCCTGCGCCCTCTGAATGAGAGGGCGGGCAAAGAAGACGCAAAGCTCGGGCAGTTCATGTCGCGAGATTGCCAACGCATTTCAGTTGTCATCGTCCGAAGGCGAACGATCCACTATTCCAGAGACGCCAGTGATAGAACCAAGAAGCCGCAGCGTAGTGGATCCCTGCCGGAGCCCGTCATCGGGCGTGCGTTCGCGCGACCCGTGAGCGGGGATGACGACAGAATGTTGCGACGCGACCGCCCGCGCTTACGCCGTCTTCGACAACCAGTCATCGAAACGCGTCGGCATGATCCGCGCGCCCTCGTCCGGCACCAGCGTGCGCAACGCCAGCGCCGCGCCGAAATACGGCACGTCGGCGGCCGCCACGATCTTGCTGGTATCGCCCCGCTTGCGCAGCCATCGGCCCACGAAGTCTGCAAGCGGCGCCGCTTCGGGACCTGCAACATCGCGTATACCGTTAGCGGGCTCGCCAAGCGTCACATCGGCCAGCGCTTCCGCGACTTCATCGGCGAGCAACGGCTGCATCAACTGGCTGGACACATGAACCTCTCCGTCCCAGCGCCCGGAATCCGCAATCGCGCCGACGAATTCGAAGAACTGGGTGGCGCGCAGGATCGTGTAGGCCAGGCCCGACGCCGCAATCAGCCGTTCCTGCGCCAGTTTGGCGCGGAAATAGCCGCTGCTCTCGAGCCGGTCGGTACCGACGATCGACAGCGCAATGAGATGGCGTACGCCCGCCCGCTTCGCCGCCGTGACCAGGTTGGCCGTCCCCGTCTCGAAGAAGTGCAGCACCGCCTTGTCCTCGAACGAGGGCGAATTCGACACGTCGACGACAATGTCGGCGCCCGCAAGCGCCTGTTGCAGGCCCTCTCCGGTCGTGGCGTTGACGCCCCTGCTCGGCGACGCCTGCAGCACCTCATGACCGCGCGAGACGAGCAACGGTGCCAATTTCGAGCCGATCAGGCCCGTACCGCCAATGATTACGATCTTCATTTTCTCGGCTCCTCTGTCCTGACAGCCGCGGCAACCCCTGCACCTCTCACCAGGACGAAATGAGGGCACCGGCGTGACACGCCCAACCGTAACCCCGGATTAATTAGCACCACTTATACTGACGGCCCGCACGTCCGCACCAGCGCAATGGCCTGAAATCCTATGAAAATCGGCACCCTTCTCACCGCTGCTATCGTCTCGCTTTCCGCCGTCGGTGGCGGCCTCGCCGTCTATGTGGCGGCTTCGAAATACCAGACCATGGAGAAGGTCTCGGTCGCGCAGAGCCGGCTGGAGGTGGTGCGAGCGGTCGGGGACATCCCGCGCTATATGAATCCCGAGCGCGGCTTTGCCACCAACATCATGTTCGGACCTCCCGCCGTGGATCCGAAGCAGCTCGCTGAACTCGACAAGTATCGCAAGAATACCGATGGGGCGCGTGACAGGATGAACCGGGTCAAGGCGACCCTGCCGGGCGCGATCGAAGACAGTGCCGCGGTCAGCAGCATCATCGATGCCCTGAATACCCAATTCGCTGCGCTGCGTGCAGCCATTGACAAGGCTCTCACTGGTCCGGCGGAAGCCCGCCGCGATGCGGCCAAGAAAATCGTTTCCGACAACTCGGTCTTCAACAAGGCTGTCACGACGCTTCTCGACGAGCAGGTGCGCAAGATCGCGCTGCTCGACGGCACCGCCTACCGGCAGGCAAGCTATGCCAACATTGCGTGGACGCTACGCGACGTCGGCGGTCTCAACTCCAGCCTGCACAAGAATCTCATCGGCGCCAACCGGCCGGCAACCGAAGCCGAGAAGATGGATATCAGCCGCTCGCAGGGACGGAACGATCAGATTTTGATGTCCCTGCAGGAATTGCGCGGCAATCCCTCCACGCCGGCCAATGTGGCCGCGGCGCTCGACAAGATGAACGCGGCGTATGTCGATCGCTTCGGCAAAGAGCTGAAACTCGTCAAGGATGGCGCCATCACCGGCAAATATGAACACGATATGGACACCTACTACGCCGAGACGCAACTTGGTCTTGCGTCCATCATTGCGGTCCGCGACGCCTTCTACGACAACGCCGAGCAGGTCCTTGGTGAAGCCTATTCCTCCGCACGCTTCAGCTTCCTGGTCGCGCTTGCGGGCCTTCTCGCGGTGATCACCGCCAGTGCCGCGCTGATTGTGATGGTGCGTCGCCGCGTCTGCAGTCCGATCGTCGACCTCACCGCCACCATGTCGCGGCTGGCCAGCGGCGACGTATCCGGCGAAATTCCCGGCGCCGAGCGCGGCGACGAGATCGGTGCGATGGCGGCTGCCGTCCGCGTCTTCAAGGACAACATGATCGAGGCGGAACGTCTCGCCGCCGAAAAGGCCGCCGAGAACGACGGCAAGATGCGCCGCGCCCAGGTGCTCGACGAACTCACCCGCGCGTTCGAGGCCAAGGTTACCGAACTGGTCGGCGGGCTTTCCGCAGCGTCTGCCGTCATGGAGGATACCGCGCAGTCGATGTCGTCGACCGCAACGCTGACCAATCGTCAGGCGGCGATCGTCGCCGCCGCCTCCGACCAGACCTCCGCCAATGTGCAGACGGTTGCCAGCGCCACCGAGGAGCTCGCCTCCTCGATCTCCGAGATCGGCCGCCAGGTCGCGCAATCGACCGAAATCGCCGCCCGCGCAGTCGACAACGCGCGGCGCACCGGCGAGACCGCCCGCTCGCTCGCCGAGGGCGCGCAGAAGATCGGCGACGTCGTGACACTGATCCAGAGCATCGCCGCGCAGACCAACCTGCTGGCGCTGAACGCGACCATTGAAGCTGCGCGCGCCGGCGATGCCGGCCGCGGCTTTGCCGTTGTCGCCTCAGAAGTCAAATCGCTGGCCGGCCAGACCGCGAAGGCGACCACCGAAATCTCCGAGCAGATTGCTTCAATTCAGGCGGCGAGCGACCAGACCGTAACGGCGATCCAGAACGTCGCCAACGTGATCGCCGAAATCGACCAGATCGGCACCGCCATTGCGGCGGCGATCGAGGAGCAGGGCTCGGCGACCCAGGAAATCTCCCGCAGCGTGCAGGAAGCCGCGCGGGGCACCCAGGAAGTCAACTCCAACATCACCGGCGTCCAGAAGGCCGCCGACGACACCGGCGCCGCCGCCAATCAGGTGCTCGGCGCGGCCGAGCAATTGTCCTCGCAGTCCAAGGATCTCGCCGGACAGGTCAATCGATTCCTCTCGGAAGTGCGCGCGGCGTAAATTCGCTTGTCAGTCGGCAAAGCCGACATGGCGGACGAAATCGCGGTTGGCTCCGGCGCGATGCGCAGCGTCATCTCGCGCCTCGCCGCATCCGCTGCCGCAAATCGACCAGAAATTGTGTCTAGCCACTGCGCCTCGCACGTGGGGGCAAGCCTTTGAACAAGAAGCTGAAATATGCGGCGGCGGCGATCGCCGTCTTTGGCGCAGCCATCTACCTCAACAACACCAATCATCTTGCCGCCCATCAGCAGGGCAAGCCCGTCCTGCTCGCGCATCGCGGCATTGCTCAGCGCTTCGACGAGCGCGAGCTGAAGAACGACACCTGCACGGCGGCGCGAATGCTGCCGTCAAGCCATCACTATCTGGAGAACACGATCGAATCGATGCGAGCCAGCCTTGCGGCCGGCGCCGATGTCGTCGAGCTCGACGTTCACCCGACGACCGACGGCGAATTCGCGGTGTTTCACGACTGGACGCTGGATTGCCGAACCGACGGGCGCGGCCTCACGCGCGAACACTCCATGGCCTATTTGAAGAAGCTCGATATCGGCTATGGCTATACAGCCGATGGTGGCAAGACCTTTCCGTTTCGCGGCAAGGGCATCGGCCTGATGCCGACGCTCACTGAGGTGCTGGCGACCTTTCCGCGAGGGCGGCTCCTGATCAATGTCAAGAGCCGCGACCCGTCCGAGGGGGAGAAGCTGGCGGCCGTGCTGGACAAGCTCCCCGCCGAACGCCGGGCGCAGATCATGGTCTATGGCGGCGAGGAGCCGGTCGAGATCGTGCGTCAGCGCCTTCCCGATATCCGAACGATCTCGCGCGCCACGATCAAGCGCTGCCTGCTCGGCTACATCGGCTACGGCTGGAGCGGCGTGGTGCCGAAAGCCTGCCATAACGCGATGGTGATGGTACCGATCAATGTCGCGCCTTGGATGTGGGGTTGGCCGGACCGCTTCCTCAACCGCATGAAGGCGGCCAACAGCGAAGTTTTCGTGCTCGGCCCCTATCGCGGCGGCGAATTCTCGACCGGGATCGATACGCCGGAGCAGTTCGCGCGGCTGCCAGCAAACTATTCGGGAGGAATCTGGACCAACGAGATCGAGGCCATCGCGCCGCTCGTGGGCAAATAGCGCTCGTGGATTTGCGGGATCCGAGAACCCGACTCGCTGCGAAGCGGAACATCCCTCGCTTGCTGTCGTTTTAGCCGGCGTTAGCGGAAGGGAATGCACCCATGACGTGGAAAGGCAAATGGCGAAATCAATACGGCTCCATCGTCGACATTACCGACGACGCCAATCGCAGGATCAGCGGCACCTTCAAAACTGCGCTGAGAGACAGCGGGTTCTACGGACAGGAAATTCCCATCGTCGGTATTCATCAGGGCGATTGCATCAGTTTTGTCGCCGGTGGTGAAACTGCGGCCGGAGATGCCGCGGTCTCTACACCGGCCTGCTGCGCGACGGAAAAATGGAAACGATGTGGTTCGTCGTCGTTGACAGCGAGATCCGGGCGCCGACAGAAGGTGCATCCGGCAAGAAGGAAAAACTGAACTGGTGGCGTTCAATCAGCACCAACGCCGATACGTTCGAGCGCGTGTGACAAGCCTTCCATCTCAGCTCCGCAAGCCCGGCGCTTCCTGCCCGGTGCGCGCGACATATTCGGTGTAACCGCCGCCAAATTGGTGGATGCCCTCCGGCGTCAGCTCGAGCACGCGGTTGGAGAGCGCCGCGAGGAAATGCCGGTCGTGGGACACGAACAGCATGGTACCCTCGAACTCGGACAGCGCCTTGATCAGCATTTCCTTGGTCGCGAGGTCCAGGTGGTTGGTCGGCTCGTCCAGCACCAGGAAATTCGGCGGATCGTAGAGCATTTTTGCCATCACCAGCCGCGCCTTCTCGCCGCCCGAGAGCACGCGGCACTTCTTCTCGACGTCGTCGCCGGAGAAACCAAAGCAGCCCGCGAGGGCGCGGAGCGAACCTTGTCCCGCCTGCGGAAAGGAATCTTCCAGCCATTCGAACACCGTGCGTTCACCGTCGAGCAGGTCCATGGCGTGCTGGGCGAAGTAGCCCATCTTGACGCTGCCGCCGATCGCCACCGTGCCATCGTCGGGTTCGGCCGAGCCCGCCACCAGCTTCAGCAGCGTCGACTTGCCGGCGCCGTTGACGCCCATCACGCACCACCGCTCCCTGCGGCGGATCATGAAATCGAGGCCCTGATAGATGGTGCGGCTGCCATAGCCCTTGTGGACGTTCTTCAGGCTGACGACATCCTCGCCCGAGCGCGGCGCCGGCAGGAATTCGAACGCCACCGTCTGCCGTCGCTTCGGCGGCTCGACGCGCTCGATCTTGTCGAGCTTTTTCACCCGGCTCTGCACCTGCGCCGCATGCGAAGCGCGCGCCTTGAAGCGCTCGATGAACTTGATCTCCTTCGCCAGCATCGCCTGTTGGCGCTCGAACTGGGCCTGCTGCTGCTTTTCGTTCAGCGCGCGCTGCTGCTCGTAGAACTCGTAATTGCCGGAATATGTCGTGAGCGTACCGCCGTCGATCTCGACGACCTTGTTGATGATACGGTTGATGAACTCGCGGTCATGCGAGGTCATCAACAGCGCGCCCTCATACCCCTTCAGGAACTGCTCGAGCCAGATCAAGCTCTCGAGGTCCAGATGGTTGCTCGGCTCGTCCAGCAGCATCACGTCAGGCCGCATCAGGAGGATGCGCGCCAGCGCGACCCGCATCTTCCAGCCCCCGGAAAGCGCGCCGACGTCACCCTCCATCATCTCCTGGCTGAAGCCTAAGCCCGACAACGCCTCGCGGGCCCTGCCGTCAAGCGCATAGCCGTCGAGCTCCTCGAAGCGGTGCTGCACCTCGCCGTAGCGCGCGATGATATCTTCCATCTCGTCGGCGGAATCAGGATCGGCCATCGCGGCCTCGAGGTCCCTCAGCTCGTTCGCCACGACGCTGACCGGCCCTGCACCATCCATCACCTCGGCCACCGCGCTGCGGCCCGACATCTCGCCGACGTCCTGGCTGAAATAGCCGATAGTAATGCTCCGGTCGAGCGAGACCTGACCCTCATCGGGTAGCTCCTGACCGGAAATCATCCGGAAAAGCGTGGTCTTGCCGGCCCCGTTCGGGCCGACCAGGCCGATCTTTTCGCCCTTCTGCAGGGCTGCGGAGGCTTCGATGAACAGGATCTGGTGGCCGACTTGCTTGCTGACGTTATCGAGACGGATCATTGGGCCCTGAAAGGAAGAAATCGCTGTGGCCGCTGCTTAAGACATCCTGCGTGCTTGTGGAAGCGGTTCCTAAATGCCGCGACCGCAATAAGCGGTGCGACCTAACGATGTTTTGAACCTCATCTGCAACTGCACTTCAAGAGACATATCCGCGTGGGCCGAATGAACTCACGTGTTGGCGCCTAAAACCTTCACAGCGCTTGCGAACCGATCTGTACCGGCATCGTTAGCCCATCATCTCCAATCGAAACCTTGGGAGAGTTCCCATGAGTGCAACAGGTCTCGAAGTATTCGACAGAACGCTCCAGATCACCAACACGTGGTTGGACGAAGTCATGGCGACGCTGCCGCGCGATCGCAAACTGGCATGGCATATTCTGGGTTCAGTATTGCGAACCATCCGCGACCGGGTTCCGGTCAATCTGGCCGCGCATCTGGGTGCGCAGCTTCCGCTACTGGTGCGCGGCACCTATTACGACCAATGGCGGCCGAGTGAAACACCGAAGGCATGGCGATCGGCAGATGAATTTCTTGCCATTATCTCGACAGAGCTTAGTTCGCAGAAGCCGGTCGACTCCAAGGATGCAGCGCAAGCGGTGTTCCGCGTGCTGAACCATCATGTCGATCCCAACCAGGTCGAGAAGATGCGCCACGCGCTTCCGGAAGAGGTTCAGGCGTTGTGGCCCCGCGACAACCGGGTTTCATCGGCGGCCTGATGCGGCATCTGATCGCGGTTCCGCAAATCGATAAGAACCCTGCTATTTGCCGGGCGTTGTCTTTCAGCACCAAGGCAACCAACAACTGGAGCCAGCAATGACCAAACCTCCGCCCGTGCCGCAAGACAATCAGAGCCATAAGGGTACCGGCGATCCCAAATCCGGCAACGCCCATGAAGTTCGGAAGGGCCGCAGCCGCGTTGAAAATCCCCGTGAGCAGGGCCAGCAGGGCAACACCGCGCAAAACACGACTCATCAGGGCTATCAACAGGATCGCTAGTCAGGAGTACGCACCATGTCGACTTCGACCAAAACGCCCGCGAGCGTTCGCCAGGGCGGCCCTGGTGCTTCCCACGAGAACGCCAAGGCGCCGCTTCACGTCAAAAAGCCGCCTGCCGATGATCCGCAGCGCCGGCACAGCAAAGTATCCGGCGGTGGCGGCGAGCATGACAGCCACCATACTCACCAGCCGGAACGAAAGGGCGGTGGCACCCATCCCGCATCGAAGGAGGCCTCATGAGCACCAAGCATGTGAAACTGAACCGGCCGACTAACGTCGATCTTGTTCGCAATCCGCTGATCGGCGGCTCGAAGGGAACATCCATCGCCCAGGTGACGTCCGACGAGCTCGACGAATTCGGCGGCGCCAACACCTTCGAGGGCGACATCGAGAATGACACCAATCCGCAGGGCGGCATCGATAAGGCAGAAGTCCGAGACAGGCGCCGCGGACCCCCGCAAAACGATCGGGACAGCGGCCCACGGAGGATGCCGCTGCAGGGGAAGAAGACGCACGAGCAGCAATTGCGCATGCTGGAAAGAAAGCCTGATGTCCCCGACGCGAGACAGATGGAGGAGGAAATCACGCGCACGCAACACGCTGGCGGCACCAAAACCGTCAAGCGCGAAGCGCGGCAATCGGAATTTCCGGTAAGCCGCGGCGGCCTCAACCAGGAAAGCCAGCACAACAAGCACAACAATCCGGGGCAGTCAGGCCACAAGCCCCAAAAGCCACAGGGATAGTATCATGACACGCGGAGCACACGGAGACGGCAAGCATCTGGGACCCGGCGCGAAAGGTAAAGGCGCCGGGACTGGTGCCATGACCGACGTACAGGACGATCTCATCGGCGAAAACATGGTGCTCTCGAACCGCGACAAGACCGAGCATTCGCGCGACCGCGGTCAAGACAGCAAATGGACCCAAACCGAACAACTGAAGGACCACGCGGCCAACAAGGGCCGCGGATAGGGAGCGAAAGGCGCGTCGACGCGCGCTCCGACAGTTACAGGTTGATCACACCAAGCCGCGCCGCATGCGCTACCGCATCGGTGCGGCCGGTGGCGTCGAGCTTCTCGAGCAGCGAGCCGACATGGAATTTGGCCGTGTGGACGGATATTCCGAGCCGTTGCGCGATCGCCTTGTTCGAAGCGCCTTCCGCCATCAGCACGAGCACATCGCGTTCCCGCGGGGTAAGGTCGATATCAGCCGGCTCAGTGACGGTCGGCGGCGCGCGTGACACGAGCGCGACCGTCGCTTCCTCTCTCCGCGCCGCCAGGCGAATGCCGGCTACGCCACTGAGCAGCGCCGCAAGCCGGTCCGCCACCGCCGCATCCTCGATCTCAATAGCGACCACGATGACCGGCGGCGACTCGCCGCTCATGTTTCCGCCCTTTCGCCGATCGTGAGTTTGACTTGAACCGGCGCACCGGCGCGCCTGATCGCTACGTCGACAACCGAGCCGACGCTGTCGGGACCGAGCGCTCGCATCAGTGACCGCACGCCTGAGAGCTTCTCGTTGTTCCAGCCGACGATGATGTCACCCTGCCGAATGCCGGCGGCAGCCGAGGGGCCCGCTCTATCGACACTCATCACCATTGCGCCGAGGCCATCTTCGAGCTCGACGGGCTGCAATCCAACGCCGAGATAACCCCTTGCAATCCGGCCATGCGTTTCAAGCCTTCCGGCAACCCGATCGATCGTGGCACTGGGAATCACAAGGATCCGACGCACTCCCTGCACGGCCATGCCGACGGCTTCGCCGGCGGCATTGAGGACCAGGCCACCCTCCTGACGACGCCGCAGTCGCGCGTCTAGTTCGATCCTCGCGTCGATCTCTCCACCCCGAATACTGCGCCAGCGGTCACCGATCAGCGATACCATCCCGAGCGCCGCAGTCGGAACGCCCTGCTCCGCCGCAACGACGACAGACAGCGAGCCGAGATCCGGGATGACGGACG
The DNA here is from genome assembly GCF_013114835.1 of Bradyrhizobium archetypum. Lineage (GTDB taxonomy): Bacteria > Pseudomonadota > Alphaproteobacteria > Rhizobiales > Xanthobacteraceae > Bradyrhizobium > Bradyrhizobium archetypum. The sequence continues at coordinate 360,646 of NZ_JAAVLW010000005.1, forward strand.
ATAGCGTGATCGGCACGCTATTTTCGGCATCGAAGCGCAGCAGCGCGATGTCCGTCGTATGATCGCGTCCCGCGATGCGGGCCGGCCGATCGGTCCCCTCGGAAAACCTGATCGAAACTTCGCCTTCCTCGGCCAACGGCTCATCGGCCGTCACGATCAAGCCGGGCTTCCAGACAAAGCCGGAGGCCCGCGAGCGATGGGAATGCACCGAGACGATCGCCGGTTTTGTCCGTGCGACAATATCGGCAAGGGCTGAGGATAGCGACGGAAGGATCGATGCGTTCAGGTCGGCCATGGTGCGAACTCCTGGATCGTTTGAATCCAATCTGAGGGTTCGGCTTGCGTTCGGGAACTAGCCTGATGGGGAGGCGGTGAGACCTATTTTGACTTCGAACGCGGCTCCGCGCTCAGGACCACCTTGCGGAATTGCCGAGCGTTCTGCTCCCTACATCTCCCACGTGTTAGTGCCGCATCGTTCTAACCACAGGCTATTTATTGGAAGCCCTCTAAGAACGTTTCCATTAGAGGAATCTGACCGCCTCGCGTATGCGTCGCTCGTCGCGTAGCCGAACTCTCGAAGCGCGGCGAAGTGCTCGCAGGTTGGGGTGGAACCTTGAAGTCTCGTGATTTGTTAGCGGTCGCCGCGTCGGCGACCGTATCCGCATTGGCGTTGTGGCCGCAGGCGTCGTTCGCGCAGTCAAGCTCTCCTCGGTCGGAATCCGGGGCCGAGTCGTTACCTCCCGTGATCGTCGCTGCGCCGGAGGCGCGCCGTCGCGCCGCGGCGCCGGAGCGGCGGCAAACACGGCGCGCAACGCAGGCACCCCAGCCCAACCGGCCGCAGCCGCAGCGCGAGGTCGGCGTCGTCGTCGAAAACCCGCGTGGAGCAGTCCAGGGTTACGTCGCCGGCCGCTCAATGGCAGGCACCAAGACCAACACGCCGATCATGGAGACGCCGCAGTCGCTGTCGGTGATCGGCGGCGAGCAGATTCGCGACCAGAAACCCGGCAAGTTCGACGAGATTTTGCGTTACACGCCGGGCGTCGTCGCCGGAACGTTTGGCGCGGACAATCGCAACGACTGGTTCCTGATCCGCGGCTTCAAGTCGGAGGATGTCGGCCTGTTCCTCGACGGGCTGCAGCTCTTCTACACATCCTATGCGAGCTGGAAGCTGCAGCCGTTCAACCTCGCACGCGTCGAGGTGCTGCGCGGTCCCTCCGCCGTGCTGTATGGCGGCTCCAGCCCCAGCGGCATCGTCAACGCGGTCAGCAAGACGCCCCCGGTGGAGCCGATCCGCTATCTCGAGACCGGCGTCAACAATTTCGGCAACGCCTATCTGGGATTTGATTTCGGCGGCCCGGTCGCAACTGCACCCGAAAACGGCAAGTTGTACTACCGTGTGGTTGGCCAGATCCAGAACGGCGGCACCCAGGTCGATTTCACGCCCAACAATAACTATTTCATCGCGCCGTCGCTGACCTGGAAGCCTGACGCCGATACGACATTCACCGTGCTGGCCTCAGCTGCGAAGAACGAGACTCGCAGCGAGAACTTCCTGCCCTATATTGGCAGCGTAGTCGACGCACCGTTCGGCCGCATCCCAACCCGCCTGTTCACCAGCGATCCCAGCGTCGATACTTTCAAGCGCGAACAGGAGATGATTGGCTACCAGTTCGAGCGCAATCTCTCCGATGACGTGACGTTTCGGCAGAACGCCCGCTTTGCCCATGTCGACGTAACGCTCTCCACGCTGTTCGGCCTTGGTTACGTGAACGGGGATCCGTCTACAGCTACGTTGGCACGCGGCAACTTCCTCACACACGGCATTGCCAATCAGGGCAATCTAGACAGCCAGCTTGAATACCGCTTCAACACCGGCATTCTCAGACATACCGCGCTGTTTGGCCTCGATCTCAAGCATTACCAGATCGATGATTGGCAAGGATTTGGCGGCGCTACACCGCTCAATCTTTTGAACCCGGTCTATACGCCGACCGCGCGCTTCAATGGCGCCCCCTTCCAGGATGCGAGGCTAACTCAGAAGCAGCTCGGTTTCTATGCGCAGGACCAAATCAAGCTCGACCGCTTTACGCTGGTGCTGAGCGGCCGCAATGATTGGGTCGAAACCGACAACGCGAACCATATCGGCCCCAGTCAGAGCCGCGAGGACAGCAAGTTCAGCGGACGGGCCGGCCTGATCTATAATTTCGATTTCGGCCTTGCGCCCTACGTCTCCTATGCAACCAGCTACAACCCGGTCATCGGCCTCAACTCCGGCCAGTTGCTGTTGCCGGAGACCGGCCAGCAAACCGAGGTCGGATTCAAATTCCAGCCGAACGGCTTTAACGGTCACTTCGGCTTCGCATGGTTCGATTTGAAGCGTCAGAATGCGCTGACGACCGATCCGAACAACGTGTTGCTGCCGACCCAGAACGGCGAAGTCACGTCGCGTGGCTTCGAACTTGAGGCCGTGGCGAACCCCCTCCCCGGGCTTAAATTGGTCGGCGCGTTCACGACCTACGATCTCTTCGTCAGCAAGGACCTGAATCCGGCGCTGATCGGAAAGGCCCCCACCAACACGCCGCAAACACTGACCTCCGGCTGGGTCGACTACACCTTCCAGGAGGGGCCGCTGACCGGTTTCGGCCTCGGCGGCGGCGTGCGCTATATCGGCGGCTCCTTTGCCGACAATCTCAATACGATGCCGGTCCCCTCCGTCGTGCTCGGCGACGTCACGGTTCACTATGAATGGCAGAACTGGCGCGCCGCGCTCAATGTCATCAACGTCGCCGACACGACCTATGTTGCGAACTGTTCCTCGCCGACTGCCTGCTTCTACGGCGACCGCCGCCGTGCGACAGCGAGCCTGTCGTACAAATGGTAGAGCGCCTGAAGACCGATTGAAGGGAGGCTACCCTGAAAGCCAGAACCGTTCGTATCTGGTCGGTGGTCCATACCTGGAGCAGCCTGATATCGACGCTGTTCCTGCTCTTGTTGTGCATCACCGGCCTGCCGCTGATCTTTCATCACGAGATCGACGAGCTGCTTGGCTACGATCCGAAGCCCGAGATCGCCCAGCCGGGCGCGGCGAAGCGGAGCATCGACGAGATCGCCCGCACCGCGCTTGCGAACGACCCCGGCCGCGTTCTGCAATACATCTTGTGGGACAAGGACGAGCCGAACAACGTGATCGCCTTCACCAACAACAAGGTGGACGGCGATCCGGATGCTGCGACGCTCCGGGCGTATGACGCCCACACAGCCAAGCCGCTCGGCCCGGTCGGTGGCGGCCCGATGCTGGTCTTCCTGAAACTCCACGTCGATATGTTTGCGGGCCAGCCCGGCAAGCTGTTCCTCGGCGCAATGGGCTTTCTGTTTCTGGTCGCGATCATCTCCGGCGTGGTGCTGTACTGGCCGTTCACGCGGCGCCTCAGCTTTGGCACGCTCCGGGACAAGTCGCGCCGTATCGCCTGGTTCGACTGGCATAACCTCTTGGGCGCGGTGACGATCGCATGGGCGCTTGTGGTGGGCGCCACCGGCGTCATCAACACGCTCGCCGAGGTGATGCTGAACCAGTGGAAGGCCACCGAACTCGCCGACATGGTCAAGCCCTATGCCGGCAAGCCGCCGCCGGTGCATCTCGCTTCGCTCGATGCGACGATCGAAAGAGCGCGGCAGACAGCGCCTGGCATGAACGTCTCCTTCATCGCCTTTCCGGGGACGCCGTTCACGAGCTCGCATCACTTCGCGGTGTTCATGCGCGGCGACACGCCGTTGACGTCGCGGCTGCTCAAGCCTGTGCTGCTCGACGGCGAAACCGGGGCAGTCTCCGACGCGCGCGATCTTCCCGTGTATCTGAAGGCGCTGTTGGTGTCGCAGCCGCTGCACTTCGGCGACTATGGCGGCATGCCGCTGAAGATCATTTGGGCCCTGCTCGACATCATGACCATCGTCGTGATCGGCAGCGGGCTCTATCTATGGGTGGCTAAACGACGTAAGCATCGCAGCCACGCGATGGCTGCCGGGCAGCCTGCGTTGCAGCCGTCGCGATGACCGACGCGCGCAAATTACGATCCAGCGGCAATTGGCGGACCGTGTATGGCGGCCCGCTGCTGATCGGCGTGCTCTCGGTTGTGGGGCTTTTGAGCGCGCTGTTGTACGAAGGTCCGGGCCGCTATTTTTCGTGGCTCGCACTCGGCGCCCCCATCGCGCTCACCGGGTGGTTCTACGCGCGACGCAAGCGCGCCTAAACCGGCTGCATTAATTTCAGCGTGGCAGCCAGCCGTAGGCTGCGCTTTCCCGCCAGCGCAATGGCTTCGAGCTCGGCGCCGGCGTCGTCGCAAGTGCCGGTAAAGCCGATGCCCACCTCATGGCCGCCGAACACGGGATTTTCGCCCTTCGCGGGCGTGTGCTCCTGGTTGAGGATCTCGCCCTTCCAGCGGCCGTCGGCCGACGAATAGGAGCCGAGATAATAGAAAAAGGCATCGCCGCCGAGGATGCGGCCGTCCAGCAGCAGCATCACGCCCGATAAGCCCGCCTCGACCCCGTCGAGCGCGCGAAGCCGGAGGGAATAGAGCCCGTTGACGATGCCGCCCTGCCCGACGGTGCCGACCGGCGGCAGCGCCTCGTCGTCGAGTCGCGTCAATTCGGCCCAGAACAACGCGCCCGGCCGCGGCGCGGCACTGCCTTCAAAACGAATCTTGTTGCCCTTCAGCCTGCCACGTACGCTGATAGCGGCGACGTCGGTATCCATCAGCGGCTTGTAGTGGAGATCGTCATTGTGGCGCTGGGTGATGACCTCGCCGAGGATTTCCTCAGCCGTCTCCTGATAGGTGCCGAGATGAGCAAAGGCGGAATTGCCACCCAACAGCTTTCCGTTGTGCATGCACATGATGCTGCGGCCGAACGCGTCGTTCACGCCGTACTCGACCTTGTAGAGCCCGTTCAGCAACGGAAATATCCTGGACTATCGATAAATGGTCCCGCGGGGGATTAGCACCGCTGCAGGGCCGGGGCCAGCCGCGTTTTAACGCAGGGTCAATGCCGCTTGAAATACTGCACGGCGCGCTCGTGCTTTTCCGCCGCCGCGCGGGATTTGAAGGTTCCCAGGTTACGCCGCTTGCCCGTTTTCGGGTTGATTTTGCGGGAATAGAGCCGGTATTCACCCGATTGCAGTTTTCGGATCATTGGAAAGCACCCCTCATTGGCGCGCCCCCGTACGCAATAATTGCGCCGCGCACCCTCTTGTTCCGCTACCGCTATTCACGTTGTCTGTGGCCTTGCCATACGTGATCGCTGGCACGGAATGAAGGGAGGGCCTGGTGCAACATTTCTTTCTCTACCTGCTCGCGCTCGGCGCCGGCGTCAGCGTCGCAACCCAGCAGGTGCTCAATGGCAACCTGCGCACCGCGCTTGCATCGCCGGCCTGGGCCGGGCTGGTCAGCTATGCGGTCGGCCTCCTGGCCATGATCGTTGCGGTGATTGCGCTCGGGGAGCGGGTGCCGTCCTGGAAAACGATGGCCGATGTGCCGTGGTACGCCTGGTCCGGCGGCGCGTTCGGCGCCGCTTTCATTCTGCTGGCAATCCTGCTGCTGCCCTCGCTCGGCGCTGCGACGCTGTTTGCGCTGGTCATTGCCGGGCAGGTGCTCGCAGCGGTGACGCTCGACCATTTCGGCGCGCTCGGACTGACGCCGCATCCCGTCAGTGTGGCACGGCTCGCCGGCGCGGTGCTATTGATCGCAGGCGTCGTCCTGATCCGGGAATAATCGCCGGCGCCTCAGATGCACATGCAGGTTGCTTCGGCATGGCACAAAATTCAAGGCTCGAGCCCGCTTGCGCGCAAGGCCGGCGCGACCTCGGGCGAGGCGAGAAGCCGCAGCAACAGGTCCGCTTCAGCGGGCTTGCTCGTTGCCGCCATTCGTCCAGCGGAAAACACCGCAGGCGTCTGCAGCTCGCGGGGAATCGGTCCGACGACGTCGACGCCGGGTACCTGCTTCAACTCGCTGATCTGCTGGATGGCGAGATCAGCCTCGCCGGTGAGCAGGCGTTCGGCGGTGAAGCCTTGCGGGATGATGACCGCGCGGGCGTTGATGTCGGCGGCGATGCCGAGCCGATCGATCAGCTTTGCGAACAGAATGCCGCTCGCGCCAAGCCGCGAATAGGCAACCGAGCGGGCGCCAAGCAGTGTCGCGCGCAGCGCTGCCTCGGTCGCGATCTCAGGATGCGCTGTGCCTGCCTTCACGGCGACGCCGACGAAGGAGCGCGCCAGGTCCACGCAGCTCTCGGCGACCACCCGTCCGTCGCGCGCGACCTCGTCCAGCCCCTCGCGGGTCAGAATCACGACGTCGGCCGCTTCGCCCGCGCGCAGCCGGTCGAGCAGCGCCAATGTCGGCGCAAAATCGGCATCGATGTGTCCGCCGCCGGCGGCTTGGTACTGACCGGCCAGGCGACAGACGGCGCCCTTCAACGCCAGCGTCGAGAGTACGCGAAGGGCATTGCTCATCGTTCGCTACAGCCGGCGCATCAGCTTGAGCACCGCCGTCATGCGAAGGCTGCGCTTGCCGGCGAGCGCGGTCGCCTCCAATAGCGCGCCCTCCCCGCCGCAGGTGCCGGAAAAGCCGATGCCGACTTCATGGCCGCCGAAGATCGGGTTCTCGCCCATCGAGGGCGTATGCTCCTGATTGAGGATCTGGCCTTTCCAGCGGCCCTTTTCCGAGGTGTAGGTGCCGATGTAGTAGAAGGACGCATCACCGCCGAGGATGCGTCCGTCATTGAGCAGCATCACGCCGGTCAGACCGCCTTCGACACCGTCGAGCAGGCGAATGTGGATGGAATAGAGGCCATTGACAACGCCACCCTCGCCCAGACCGCCGGCGATCGGCAAGGCGTCCTGCTCGATTGGCGTCATCACCGACTGAAACGGCACACCCGGCAATTCCTTCAAGCCCCCTTCAAAACGGTAGAGCTCTCCGTCCGCCCTGCCCTTTGCCAGCAGGGTGGCATCGTCGGTGCCGGCCATCGCGCGATAATTCGGGTCCGGGTTATGACGGACGGTCTGGATCACGATATCGACGCCGTCGTCACGCTTTTCGTATGTGCCGATATGGGCGAAGGCTGAATTGCCGCCCAGCATCTTGCCATCGCGCGCATACATCACGCTGCGGCCGACCGCCGCGCCAAGCTGAAACCTGACTTTGTAAAATCCCTCAAACAATGCCGTGTCCCCGGCAAGCCCACGCTTTGTGTAGCGCGCTTCATCGCGCAGGGAAACGGCCTTGAGCCGGCGCATTTTGAATCAACGTCATCAAACGCAATGATCCGCCAGGGTGACGCCCTGGCGGATCAGCTTTGCAGGCCGGGTGGCGCCGCCCGGTCGTATCGTCAATCCCTTAGGCCGCCGCCTTCGCGCCGGTCGGAACTTCCGCGATGGTCTTCAGGATCTGGGAGGCGATCTGGTAGGGGTCGCCCTGCGAGTTCGGACGGCGGTCTTCCAGGTAGCCCTTGTAGTCGTTCTTGATGAACGAGTGCGGCACGCGGATCGAAGCACCGCGGTCGGCCACGCCATAGCTGAACTTGTTCCAGGGAGCGGTCTCGTGCTTGCCGGTCAGACGCTTGTCATTGTCCGGCCCGTAGACGGCAATGTGGTCCATGAGATTCTTCTCAAAGGCCGCCATCAGCTTCTCGAAATACTCCTTGCCGCCGACTTCGCGCATGTACTTGGTCGAGAAGTTGGCGTGCATGCCCGAGCCGTTCCAGTCGGTGTCGCCCAGCGGCTTGCAGTGGAATTCGATGTCGATGCCGTATTTTTCGGTCAGACGCAGCATCAGGTAGCGGGCCATCCACATCTGGTCGGCGGCGGTACGGGAACCCTTGCCGAAGATCTGGAATTCCCACTGGCCCTTCGCCACTTCGGCGTTGATGCCTTCATGGTTGATACCGGCATGGAGGCAGAGGTCGAGGTGCTCTTCCACCATCTTGCGGGCGATGTCGCCGACGTTCTTGTAGCCGACGCCAGTGTAGTACGGGCCCTGCGGCGCCGGATAGCCTTCCGACGGAAAGCCGAGCGGACGGCCGTCCTTGTAGAAGAAATATTCCTGCTCGAAGCCGAACCAGGCTCCTTCATCGTCGAGAATGGTCGCACGCTTGTTGGAAGGATGCGGGGTCTTGCCGTCGGGCATCATGACTTCGCACATCACCAGCACGCCGTTGGTGCGGGCACCGTCAGGATAGACCGCGACCGGCTTCAGCACGCAATCGGAGCTGTGGCCTTCGGCCTGCATGGTGGACGAACCGTCGAAGCCCCAGAGCGGAAGCTGCTCCAGCGTCGGAAACTTGTCGAATTCCTTGATCTGCGTTTTGCCGCGCAAATTCGGCGTCGGCGTATAGCCGTCGAGCCAAATATACTCGAGCTTGTACTTGGTCATTGAGCCTCTCTTGAGTTGATGCTTGATGCGGGAAACCGAAACCTTGAACTCTGGATTTTGACGCCCAGCCCCCTGGAGGTCTCCGCATACGTGTACCCGGCCACGTCAGGCCACTTCTTACTAAGCATGTAACGTGCCAGACGCTGCACTGCGGCAGCAGCCGTCCACAGCGCGCCTCAACGACGGCCTAAACTAGGAGCTGCGACATAGGAGCGCGGCAGGCCTGCAAATCAGGCACTCGGGCGGCGAGCCTGCGGGACGAATCCAGCCTATTTCTCCGGCATTTGCGCTCACCCACGGCTAAGCGCTTAAAGGTGAGGCATCCGTTTGAAGCCCCTGCACAGAGATGCTGGCTTCCCCGAGCAACCATCCCGTCGGATCACGCGTTGGTCAGGCGACCGCTGCCCCGCAGAATGCATCGCCGAAACTGCCTACGAAATAGACAAAATCTGCCGCTCTATTAGTCACTTGCACCCGCCCGGGGCACCGACAATATCGACTTTACGTAACGACCAGAGAACGAGTCGGGCGCACCATGGAGGCTCGCGCTTCGGCGATAAGGAGAGACCGACATGATCAATACGGGCTTGAGTCAGGGGTCTGCCAAGATCTACCAATTCCCAGAAGGGGGCCGTGCGGCTCTCGGGGGCCGCCGTTACGGCGAGACCACGGCGGCCGAGTTTGCCGCCCAGGCGGTCAACCTCGCAGACTGCAGCGACAGCTGGTACCACGCCGCCGCCATCGAGGATGAAAAGAGCGGGCGTGATCACTGATGTCCGGGAGGTGTTTGGCAGGGACGCGCCCGGCAAACCAGGCGCGGACGGAGAACTAGAAAAGGGTCGGAACGAAATCGTTTCGGCCCTTTTTCATGTCTGCTCGCATGTCGTGGTTCGCCGTCTGGCATGCTTGAGCGTGGTGATGCCGGCCTTGGTGATCCTTAACGTCACGCCCTTCCCCTGGTAACGTTCCCCCGACATGGCCCAGCGCCTCGGCAGCGTTACCGCCTTGCCGTCCAATTGCAGATGGGCCCGCCTGTCATATTGGAAAAACCCGACAGTGAATTGCGACCCGTCGGCACAACGATAGTTCCGGAAGCTGGACTGCGCCGACGCCGGCGATGCCGCCAATGCGACCGCCGCGAGGCACAGCGCCGCGCCGAAAATCGTGATGTTCCGCCGATTCATGTTTCGCCCCCTTGAGAGTTCAGTATAGACGAGACGGGGCCCAACGGCACCCGCTCGGCCCCATTCTGCGTCCAAACCCTTGCTGCATTGATGTCAGTGATCCCTGCCCGCCATCTCAATCTTTCCGGCGCGAGTAATTTCCGCGATCTCGGCGGCTATCCCACGAGCGACGGTCGGACCGTGCGCTGGCGGCAGATTTTCCGCTCCAACCATCTCGGCCATCTTACCGACGAGGATGTCTCCGTGCTGCGGAATCTTGGCGTCCGCAGTGCGTTCGACTTCCGTGGCACTGAGGAACGCGCGGCCGCCCTGTGCGGCATGCCTGAAATATCAGTTCATTCGCTGCCGGTCGAACCCACTGTCGTCGCGGCATTGCGCGCGATTGCGGCGGGGGGCACACCGCTGTCGACGGATCACGCCGTCGAGGTAATGCACGAGTCCTATCGCAGCTATGTCCAGAAGAATACCCACAGCTTCCGGACGCTGTTTGCGCACCTATTGGAAGATCGGGCGCCGCTGGTCATCCATTGCACTGCCGGCAAGGACCGCACCGGCTTTGCCTGCGCGCTGATCCTGCATACGCTCGGCGTTTCCGAAGACGTCATCTCGAAAGACTATCTCTTGACCAACAGCTTCTACCGCAGGGACCCCAATCACAGCACCGACCTGCCGGACGAAGTCAGGCAAGTGCTCGGCTCGGTGCAGGCCTCGTTCCTCGCCGCGGCGTTCGAAGCCATCGATGCCGAATATGGTGATCTCGAAAGCTATCTGCGTGATGGCCTTGGCCTCGGCAACGCCGAACGCGCCCATCTCGAAGCGCTCTATTTGCAGGACTAACCAATTAGTCAGCCTTGACCCGGCGCATCGACACGACCTGCGCGGACGGCTTGCCGCCTGTGGTCCTGACGTTGACCTGCACCTGATAATCGTTGCTGGTTTCGCTCTTGGGCACGTAGAGCATCGCGGTGAAGCGCGCGCGGCCGCGCTCATCGAGCGTCAGCGGCCGATCCGTGCGCACGCGGAAGGAATTGCCCTGGCGGTTTCGCGGCGGCAGCCTGGCCGTCATCACAGGCTCGACCAGCGCACGCAAATCGAGCTTCGTGGCCGTTTCACCATCAATTCGGTAATAGGCAAAAGAATCGCTGTCCCAACGGCTATTCGCGACCTCGATGACGGATCGGCTGTCCGGCGACCACGCCGCGACCAGTTCGTAGCGGTTGGCGCGCATCTCGCCAGTTTCCCAATACTCGCCGCCGAGCTTGGCAAGTACCGTGCCGTCCGCGATGCGGATCAGGACATTCTCGACTTTGTCGGGAATGTCGCGGCCCAGCAGCAGCCCTTGCTCGCTGCGCCAAGCGAACGCGTAGTTCTTCGACGGCGAGGTTGTGTCGGCGAAGACGCGCATCGCGGCCTTGCCCTCGCCGCAGACCAGACCGCCGTGTTGATCGACAACGCAGGCCTGCGCCAACGCGGCAGGCATCCGCAGCGCATGCAATGCGATTACAACGAATGGAAAGACCAGAGCGCGGCGCCTGGCGCGATCCTATCCGGCAGACGCTTGCCGTAAAGCGAGCCCGAGCGGTCCGGTAGGCAGCGCCTGTCGGCTCAGGCCGCGGCTTCCATTTCCATTTCGGCATCGAGATCGGCGATAACGTCCTCGAAAGCCGAGATCGCCTGCTGAATTGCCGCGATCTGCATCAATTCCCAGCTCGAGACCGGACCGCTGCGATTTTGCAGCGCTACGACCAGGTCGCGCCGCTGCTCCTTAAGCTGAACAAGCGGTAAACCGTGATCCGGCAAACCCATGACAAATCCCCCTGCCTTTTGTTGGTATCGGCTTTGTAGCGAACGGAGTCTGCAAACGGCTTACAGAACTCCGGCAAATTTTATCGATTTTGCCCCACGCACCCGGCGCAGATGCGGCAATTTGGGCTCACCGGGCTCGCTCATGCAGAAATTCGCCGCATTACGATTGAAAAACTCCTGATAAGGTGCGCTTCCTTTATCCCCGCGATGCGGAGGCCCTTCATGGACGGAAAAGTCATTGTCGTGACGGGTGCGCTGGGAGCGCTCGGCCGGGTGGTCGTAGACGAAGCGCTGGCGCGGGGCGACCGGATTGCCAGCGTCGATCATGCGCCGACGCAAGCCCCGGCCACGGCTGATCTGTTCGAACTCGGCGGCGTCGACCTCACCGACGCAGCGGCAGCCAAAAAAGCGATCGACGCCGCGGCCTCGCATTTCGGCCGGCTCGACGCGCTGATCAACATCGCCGGTGGATTTCTCTTTGAGACGGTGGCGGATGGCGATCCCAAAACATGGCAGCGGATGTACGCGCTCAATGTCATGACGGCGCTGAACGCGTCGCGCGCCGCGATCCCGCACCTTACCGCATCGGGCAACGGGCGCATCGTCAATCTCGGCGCGATGGGCGCGCTGCAGGCCGGTCCAGGCATGGGCGCCTATGCCGCCTCCAAGGCCGGCGTGCACCGCCTCACGGAGGCACTCGCCGCCGAGCTCAAGGGCAAGATCACCGTCAACGCCGTGCTGCCGTCGATCATCGACACCGCAGCCAATCGTGCGAGCATGCCGAAAGCCGATTTCGAAAAATGGGTGACGCCGAAAGAATTGGCCGACGTGATCCTGTTCCTGGCCAGCGACGCGGCGAGTGCGGTGACCGGCGCGCTGCTGCCGGTGAACGGAAGGGTTTAGTGATCAAACGCCTCGCCGAAATTCGGCTAGAATCCGGGCACTGAGTCGCGGCCGCTGCGCCGCCGGAGCCTGCCTTGGAAACTGCGCTTTATCTCCCCGTCAAACGCTTCCTCGAAAAGCTCGGCTTCACCGTCAAGGGCGAGGTCGGTGGCTGTGATCTGGTGGCGTTGAGCGGCGACGACCCGCCGATCGTCGTGATCGGTGAACTGAAGCTGTCCTTCAACCTGGAACTGATCCTGCAGGCGGTGGACCGCGCCGGCGCCGCCGACGAGGTTTGGATTGCTGCCAAATTATCCGTGCGCGGCAAGGGCCGCGAAAGCGACGCGCGTTACCGCAATCTCTGCCGCCGGCTTGGCTTTGGCATGCTCGCCGTCACCAACACCGGCGATGTCGAAGTTCTCGTCAAGCCGCCGACATCAGCGCCCCGCCGCGACCCCAAAAAGCGCTCGCGGCTGATCGCGGAGCACCAGAAGCGCAAGGGCGATCCGGTCCTGGGCGGATCGACGCGCGCGCCGATCATGACGGCCTACCGGCAGCAGGCGCTGGCCTGCGCCTCCGCGCTGTCTGGCGGGCCGCGGCGTGTCAGGGATTTGCGGCTGGAGATTCCCGATGCCGGCAAGATCCTCCTGCACAACGTCTACGGCTGGTTCGACCGCGCCGAGCGCGGCATCTATGTGCTGACCGATGCGGGCCACGCTGCGCTGAAACGCTGGCCGCAGCGGCCGCCGGACCTGACCGCCGCCGGCAATTCCGCGCTGTAACCGCCGAACCACATGACGCCATCAGACTTGAGGGGTTGGAGATGCATGGCTGTATTGCCATGTGAAATTCATATTGCAATGCAACATGTGGGCACCTACGTATCTGCGCAATCAAATGCGAGGCCCCTATGAGCGAAGACTGGAACACGAAATACGGCACACGACGCGTCCGGCGGGATCCGCCGACGCTGGAGGAGGCAATCTTCGCCGCGGTCGGGATCACCGATGATCAGCAGCAGCAGGCGGAAATCGCGGCTGCGCTGATGGGCCTGCCCTATGAGGAAGTGCTGGCCGAAGTGAAGAAGACGGGTCGCGCCCTGGCGCGCTCGGCGACCCGCGTTATCGCCGGTGAACAAGGCGCGCAGCGCGCCGTGGTGGTCGAGCGCCGCGTCGTCAGGCGTTTTGGCAACGATAAGCGCACCGGCACCTGAGCAGCCGCCCGCTTACCCGAATTGCTCAAGAAAATGCCCAAGGCCGCGAGACCTTGGGCATTTTTGCGTGATCAAACCTGTGAATGCGCTACGAGGCACCCCACTCTGAGGGGGCAGCCCCAGCCATGCCGAGCAGCATTCGCCGATATGCTCGGTTGAATGCCACGACCGCGCGTATCGCATTCAGCGTGCTCTCGACCCAGGATGTGGTGAATTCGGCCTGATCATATTTCGTCAAGTCGATGGTGCCGGTGGATTCGCCGTGGCGGAACACAAGCTGCGCACCGAACTTGCGGGCAAGGGCCCGCATCGCTTCGTTCTGCGCGCCGGTGGTGATCCGCAGGCTATCGTACCCCTTGGCGCGGGCTTCCTTGATCAGCTTGCGAAACAAGATGCTGCCGACGCCCCGCCGCCGCACCGGTGCTTCGACGCTGAAGGCGACCTCGGGGAGCGAATCCGGCGACTGGTCCGGCGGATGCAGTTCGGCTGCGCCCCTGACCACACCGTTTTCAAAGAAGGCGATGATCGTCGTTCCATCATTGGCGCATTTCTCGGCGTAGCGCTCGACGAAGCTGTCGTCCATGAAGCCGTGGAAACGATCGCGGCGGCTGTTGCGGTCGAGCCGCAGCAGGTGATCGCGCAACAACGGCAACTCTTCCTGCTGGCTCAGCGTGCGCACGCTGGAATCGGCGAGCGCAGCCGCAATAACGGTGAGGTACATAGTCCAAAACTCCTCTCAGAAAGGCCCTTCGAGGAGGCGTCCGAATCCCTAGGCCACCTATATTGTGCGTTGCAGCATCGAATTCAAGGCCGGATTACTCCGTCCACTGCCTTAAATGAGAGCAATGTTTGCAGGGATTTAGCTGGCCCGCCATTAACCAATTGTTAAGACTGATGGCCCGGCGCAAAGTGGAGACTGGGCCGGTTTTTTGAGTGGCCAAGCCCAAGCAACAGACTCCGGATGGTGCGTGGAGATTCGTCGTGGCTATCGTGCTCGACACGAGTTCTTGCCGTCCGGAGCGCCGGCTCGCGCTGTGGCAAGACATCGTCTGCGACACCTTCGTCGGCCTCGACTGCAAATCCGATATGCGCAGCGCGTTCTGGGGCTCGGTCTCGCAATCCAGGGTCGGAGCAGTATCGCTCACCCAAGTCGATTCCACCGCACAGCGGGTGTTCCGCACGCCGTCGCGAATAGCCCGCGCCAGCGAGGATTTCGTGCTGATGGCGCTTGGCAATAACGGCGTGAACAGCGTCTTCCAGGACGGCCGCGAGGCAATCGTGTCTGCGGGTCAGTTCGTCATCTATGACACCACCCGCCCCTACGAGCTGCGCTTCGACGACAGTTTTTCACAGACGATCTTTCAGATGCCGCGCAAGCTGCTGCAACAACGCGTCGGCGCGTTCGACAGTTTGACCGCGACGACGTTTGCAGCCGATCGTCCGCTCGAACGGCTGACCTATGATTTCGCGCTCAATGTGAGCAAGACAATCGAATTGGTCGAGCCCGCAGCCGCACGCCGGTTGCTCGACCAGACGCTCGATTTGCTCGCGATGACGCTTGCCGACAGGCTGCACGCACGCTTGCCGGACCAATCGGCCCACCGCTCGGCGCTGCTCTATCGATTCAAGAATCATATCCTGACGCACCTCGCCGATCCCGAGCTATCGCTGCCGCGCGCCGCGGCGGCGACAGGAATCTCGCCGCGTTACGCCAGCGATCTGATGGCGGCCGAACGGACCTCGTTCCGCAGCTACGTGCAGGCGCAGCGGCTCGAGCGGTGCAAGCGTGATCTTGCCGATCCCGCCCACCAGGCCCGGCACATCGGCGAGATCGCCTTCGCCTGGGGCTTCAACGATCTCGCCCATTTCAGCCGCATCTTCAAGCAGCGCTTCGGCGTCTCGCCGCGCGAATGGCGCGAACGCGCGGGCAAATAGCGTTCTCCTTCCCGTCACGTCGCACGCGCCTGACGCTGCTTCGCGCTGACCACCTGCCGGTTAAGACAAGTTTTCGTTCCGCCGCGGACAAGCGGCGCGCGCCGCCGTGGCGGTAGGCTCGGTATCGGCAAGCGTCAGTCATCAAATGCGGGGATGGATGCGATGGGTCTGGTTCATCAGAAATATAAGGTGGCGGTGGTTCAGGCGGCGCCTGTTTTTCTCGACCTCGACGCCACCGTGGACAAGGCCATCGCGCTGATCGGGGAAGCGTCCGCAAAAGGCGCCAAGCTGATCGCGTTTCCCGAAACCTTCATTCCCGGATATCCGTGGCAGATCTGGCTTGGCGCGCCTGCCTGGGCGATCGGCCGCGGCTTTGTGCAGCGCTACTTCGACAATTCGCTGGCCTACGATAGCCCGCAAGCGGAAAGGATCCGCAATGCCGTAAAGCGCGCTAGGCTCACCGCCGTGCTCGGACTGTCCGAGCGCGACGGCGGAAGCCTCTACATCGCGCAATGGCTGATCGGCCCCGACGGCGAGAACATCGCCAAGCGCCGGAAGCTGCGTCCGACCCATGCCGAACGCACCGTATTCGGCGAGGGCGACGGCAGCGACCTCGCGGTCCATGATCGCGCCGACATCGGACGGCTCGGCGCGCTGTGCTGCTGGGAGCATCTGCAGCCGCTGTCGAAATACGCGATGTACGCCCAGAACGAACAGGTGCATGTCGGCGCCTGGCCGAGCTTTTCGCTGTACGATCCGTTCGCGCATGCGCTTGGCCATGAGGTCAACAACGCCGCCAGCAAGGTCTATGCGGTCGAAGGCTCGTGCTTCTTCCTCGGCCCCTGCGCGGTCGTCTCGCAGGCGATGATCGACGAGCTGTGCGATTCCCCTGAAAAACATGCATTCCTGCACGTCGGCGGCGGCCACGCCGTGATCTACGGGCCGGACGGCGCTTCACTGGCGGAGAAACTGCCGCCCGACCAGGAAGGCATTCTGTATGCCGATATCGATCTCGGCATGATCGGGGTGGCGAAGAACGCCGCCGATCCGGCCGGACATTATTCGCGACCCGACGTCACGCGGCTATTGCTCAACAACAAGCGTGCCAACCGCGTCGAACATTTCTCGATTCCCGTCGATGCCGAGGTCATGAGCGAGATCAGGCTGCAGGCCTGATACATCATTCTGACAAGGAGCAGGCCGATGGAATCCGCGATCCCTGCGCATCTGCGAACTGAACGCACGCGTCACCGCCGTGTCGGAGACGATTATGCGCCGCCCTACCCCTCTTTCGTGGCGCGGCACAAACCAAGTGTGACGCGGGTCGTGATGGCTTATTTCGGCATCCAGTCCCGCGGCGCGCTCAACGCCGCCGCAGAACTGGCGTTGGCTCGGCTCACCTCAGCGTTCACTGCAGCCGACGGTCCCACGCACTGGGACCGCGCAAGCTATGTCGACGAGGCCGCCTTTACCAACATCGTCACGGTTGCCTATTGGGACCACCGGCAGAAGTTCGATCGCTGGTTTGCGGCTGCACGCGAGAGCTGGACCGGCGACCAGCGGACGAATGACGGATTCGGCACCTTCATCGAGGCGCTCTACCCTTCGGTGGAAGGCTATGAGACCCTGTTTTCTTCCCTCGGGAGACCCGAAGGCGTCGCTGTCCTTGCCGACGGCATGAGCGGCGAGGTCCTGGAGCACGCCTATTGGGGCGGCATGCGCGATCGCATCCCGCTATCCCAAACCAGCGAGATGGCGCCTTCAGGCGCGGCCCGCGCGATCCGCGACGGCGGACGGATCCGGATCATTCCGCATGACAATGTCTGCCTGATCCGGTCGGGGCAGGATTGGGCTGATACCGAGGCCACCGAGCGCAAGATGTATCTCGGCGAGGTCGAGCCGGTGCTGCGCGAAGGCATGGATTTCCTTCGCGACCAGGGGCGTTCGATCGGCTGCTACGCCAACCGTTACATGACGGTCTTAGGCCCCAACGGCGCGAGAGCCGAAAAGTCCTACGGCATGAGCTGGTGGAAAAGCCTATCGGAGCTGGAACGCTGGGCTGAATCGCACCCGACCCATATCAGGATTTTCGGCGCCGCCATGAAATACCTGTCGACGCTCGGCCCGGCCGCAAAACTACGGCTCTACCACGAGGTCACGGTCGCCCGCGCCGACGAACAACTCTTCGAATATGTGGATTGTCATCCGCAAACCGGGATGCTGAACGCCGTGCAAGTGGTGGATGGCTAAAGCACCATCTGCGTCTGCGTCACAATCGCCACCAGCTTGCCGTCCTCGGTCTCGAGCCGGGTCTGCCAGACTTGCGTGCGCCGTCCCCGATGCACCGGGGTGGCGGTGGCGATCACCGTCGAGCCTTCCTTGGCGCCGCCGATGAAATTGGTCTTGCTCTCGATTGTTGTGGTGCCGTTGGCATCCTCTGGCAGGTTGATGACGGTCGCTGCAGCGCCAACCGAATCCGCAAAGGCCATGATCGCGCCGCCGTGAATCGTGTTCCGCAGCGTGCAGAGATCCGACCTCACCACCATCTTCGCGACCACCCGATCCATGTCGGCTTCCGTGAAGGTCACCCCCTTCAGTTCCGCGAACGGCATCTTCATCGACTGGATCTTTTCGAGCGGCGTCATTCGTCCTCCGGCAGTTCCTTGAAGTGATTTCCTGGACAGCATGGAGGCTGCCGGTAAATCAGGCAATGACCTCCCAGGTAATGGCTGCCGTGACATGCGGCCAGGAATTCGGCATATCGTCGGCATGCGCCAGTTTCCGCCCCGCCGAATCGTCTGTCTGACCGAAGAGACCGTGGAGACGCTCTATCTGCTCGGCGAGCAGGAGCGCATCGTCGGCGTCTCCGGCTATGCCGTGCGGCCGCCGCAGGTTCGCCGCGAAAAGCCGCGGGTCGCCGCCTTCATTTCCGCGGACATTCCGAAAATCCTCGCACTCGAGCCTGATCTCGTGCTCGCCTTCTCCGACCTGCAGGCCGGCATCGTCGCCGATCTGGTGCGCGCCGGCGTCGCCATCCACGTCTTCAACCAGCGCGACATTGCCGGCATCCTCGCCATGATCCGCACGCTCGGCGCTATCGTTGGCGCCGCCGAGCGCGCCGATCAACTGGCCAGAAGTTTTGAGGAGCGCCTCGCCCGCATCGCGGCGACGCCCCGGCCCGGACCGAAGCCAAAAGTCTATTTCGAAGAGTGGGACGATCCGCTGATCTCCGGCATCGGCTGGGTCTCCGAACTGATCGAGATCGCCGGCGGCGAGGACACGCTGCCAAACTTACGGTTTCAGCAGGCCGCCAAGGACCGGATCATTTCGTCCGAAATGGTGCGCGACGCCGCCCCCGATGTCATCCTCGCCTCCTGGTGCGGCAAGAAGGTGGTGCCCGATCGCATCCGGCAGCGTCCGGGCTGGAGCGAAATTCCGGCCGTACGCAACAACCGCATTGTCGAGATCAAGTCGACGATCATCCTGCAGCCGGGACCGGCGGCGCTGACGGATGGACTCGATGCGATCGCGAAGGCGTTGTGGGGTAAGAGCCCGTAAGGCCTCCGCATCGTCATTGCGAGCGAAGCGAAGCAATCCATCTGTCCGCGTACGCGGAAGCATGGATTGCTTCGTCGCTGCGCTCCTCGCAATGACGCAGAAAGAGTGCCTAGACCCGTTCCACTCCGCACCACTCCGCAATGAACAGCGCAGTCGCTTTCGTCGACTTCCGCAGCGAGTCCAGTTCGACATATTCGTTGAACCCATGCATCGCCGCACCCTTCGCGCCGAAGCACAGGCTCGGGATGTTGTAATTCAATCCATAAAAGCGGGTATCGGTCAGCGCGGTGAACGCCCGATCCGGCACCACGCCGCCATAGACCGCGTCGAACGCTTTTGCGAATGCGGCTTCCGGCTCGGCCGCATCAACCAATTCATAGCCCTCCGACAGAAAGCCCGACCATTCCACTTGCGGCGGGTTATTGGAGAGGAATCGGTGGTCGCGCGCGGCGGCCGAGACGCAGGCCAGAATCTCCTTCTGGCATTCGGCGATCGACCAGCCCGGCAGGATGGCGATGCGGCAATCGACGTCGCACCAGGCCGGCACGCTGGAGGCCCAGTCGCCGCCCTTGATGATGCCGGGATTGAAGTTGAGCGGATGGCTGACCGCCTTGAAATGGCGGTCCGCCTTGGCGCGCTCGTTCCAGTCGGCCTCGAGCTCCTGCAGTGCGTGGATCAGATGATACGCCGCCATGATCGCATTGGCGCCGGCGCCGGCTTCGAACACATGCACCGGGAAGCCGCGCACCTTCAGACGAAACCAGATCACGCCGACCTGCGAACGCACCATCATCTCCCCGGTCGGCTCCGGGATGAAGCAGGCGTCGGCCCGGTAGCCGCGTTGCAACGTGGAGAGCGCTCCGACGCCGGTCGATTCCTCCTCGATGACGGATTGAAAATGGATACGTGCGGTCGGCTTCAGCCCCGCGGCCTTGATCGCATCCAGCGCATAGAGCGCACCGATGGTGCCGGATTTCATGTCGCAGGCGCCGCGGCCGTACATTTTGCCGTCCTTGATGGCGGGCGAGAACGGCGGCGTTTCCCACATGTCGAGGGGACCCGCCGGAACGACGTCGCAGTGGCCCTGCAGAATCAGCGATTTGCCTGAATTGTTCGATGGCCGGTACGTGCCGACCACCGTGCGCGCCTTGGAAAAATCATGCTCGATCGGACCGAAGCCGCGCAGATCCCTGAGATCCTCGACATCGATATGCCAGTCGTCGATCTCGTAGCCGCGCTGGCGCAGGAGGTCGCCGATCATATCCTGGCACGGCCCTTCGGCACCGCGGGTCGATGGGATCGCAACGAAATCCTTCGTCGTCGCCAGTTGCGCGTCAAAACCGGCGTCGACGGCGTCCAGGATTCTCTGTTGCGTATCGGTCGTCATGCGGCAGCTCCAAGCGGAATTCCAGAAAGGCGGGAGCGCCACCCTACCCCGATCTCATCCGCCCGCGTAATGCGCAAAATGCGCATCCCGCAATGCATCTTCGAGCAGGCGGCCCTCCGAATAACCGCTCAGCGACGCCGGCCGCTCGACGCCGTCGAGCAGCCGGGGACAAGGTTCCGGCCGGCCCAGTACCGTGCGCACCGGGATGCGCTCGGCATAAACAGGCAATTCGTAGTCCTCGTCATCGTCGGCGACGCCCTTCGACCTGATCTTGGCGGACGCCTGCTCGATTTCCATCGCGATGACCGACGTCGCCTTGATCTCCTGCGCCGTGCTTTGCCGCAAACTCGCGGTCCGGTCGGGAAAGAACCGGTCGACCATGGAAACGAGTGCCCGCTCCTTCTCCTCCGGATCGGTGACGAGATAAGCGGTGCCGAAGGCCATCACGGCGCGGTAGTCCGCCGAATGGTTGAAGCCGCAGCGCGCCAGCACCAGGCTGTCGAGATGCGCAACCGTGAGGCAGACCTTTTGGCCTTCGGATTGATTTCTCAGCATCCGGCTGGCGCTAGAGCCGTGCCAATATAGCCTGCTTCCCTCCCGCCAGAAGAACGTCGGCGTGCAATAGGGCTGCCCGTCGATCACATAAGAGACGTGGCACAGCATCGAGGCGTCGAGCAGGCCGTGGACCGTGGCATGGTCGTAGAAGCCGCGATCGTGCCGCCGCTTCACCTGGTTTCGCGGCGTTAGCGGATACGCATCGGCGGTCATGGCGTCGGTCACGGCAGCTCCTGATCGGATGATGTGCGGTTGTTGAGAGTTGTACCGGCGAATTTGGTCTGCGATAGTGCCAATTCCATGCGAAAAATTCCGACCAATTCCCCGCCGGCACGCCGCAAGCCAGAACTGGCGCTCGATCTTTCCGGCCCTCATGTGATGCCGGGTGCCTCCTCCCAGCACCGGCTCTATCAGGCGCTGTGCCACGCCATCACCGGCGGGATCGCAAGACCCGGCGAGGCGCTGCCGCCCTCGCGCACGCTGGCCAAGCAGACCGGTTTTCGCCGCAACGCCGTCACCTCGGCCTATGAGCGGCTGATCGCGGACGGCTTTGCCGTCGCAACCGTCGGCTCCGGAACGTTCGTTGCCGCGCGCATTCCCACCCGCGCCGATGACGCGCGCAAGGCCAAGATCGCGATCGAGCCGCCGCAGCAAGGCCCGCTCGCGCTCGGCTGCACCCATATCGACGCGCGGGCGCTGCAGCGCTTCAGGGCATTTGTCGGCCGGCGCATGCGGGCCTTCGGCAACGAGCACCTTCACTATGGCGACCCGCGCGGCAGCCGCGAACTTCGCGCCGCGATTACCGATCATTTGCTGTCGGCGCGCGGGCTGCGCTGCGATCCCGACCAGATCATGCTGACGTCGGGAACGCAGCATGCATTGCGGGTCGTGCTGGGCGCGATCCTCAAGCCTGGCAATCAAATCTGGTGCGAGGACCCCGGCTATCCCGCCGCCCGCAAGGCGATCGAACATTGCAGTCTGCGCCCCGTCGCGGTGCCGGTCGATACTTCAGGATTGATCGTAACGAAGGGACGCTCCCTCGCGCCGTCGGCGGGCGCGGCTTATGTGACGCCATCGCACCAGTTTCCGCTGGGCGTGCAGATGTCGATGCCCCGGCGGCTGGAACTGCTCGATTGGGCAAGGGAGGCCGGCGCCTTCGTGATCGAGGACGACTACGACAGCGAATTCCGTTACGACGGCGCGCCATTGCTGTCGCTTGCCGGCATCGATCACCTTTCACGGGTCATCTACATGGGCACGTTTGCCAAGACACTGTTTCCGGGCTTGCGCATCGGCTATTGCGCGCTGCCCGAGCGGCTCGTCGGACCGGTGGCGGCGGCCCGCGCAGCGCTGGACCGCTTTCCCGGCACGCTGCTCGAAGGGGCGGTGGCGGACATGCTCAATTCCGGCGCATTCGCCGCCAACCTGCGCAGGGTGCGCGGGATCTATCGCGAAGCGCGTGACGTACTGGCCTCGACACTATCGACCGCGTCGAAGGGAGAACTATCGGTGCCGGTGCCCTCGCAGGGCCTGCATCTGGTCGCACGGTTCGATCCCTCGACGGATCCGCAGGTTGCCGCAACGGCCAAGGCCGACGCCGACGTCGCTGGTTGGCTGCTGGCGGAAACCTATTTTCGCGCGCGGCCGTTGCCGGGCTTCGTCCTCGGCTTTGCGGGCCATCCGCTGCCACAACTGATCGCGTCAGCCGAGCGGCTGGCGAAGGCATCGCTGGCCGCGTTGCAGGCCAATCGCAAGCCGAGCAAGGGTGGAACCGGCAAGGCTAAACCGCAGAAAGCCGCCAGCGGACCGCCCTCGCCGGCCGCCGCTCTATCAGAATCGCATCCACGTCACTAAGCTTTACGCCGGATTCAAGATCATGCGGAAACACCGGATGCCCGCCAATCGCAACGTTCTGTATCTCGTCATCGGCGTGTTGATCGTCGCGGTCGGCGTGCTCAGCTACAATCTCTACAAAGCCAAGCAGGAACCCGACGGCCTGCAAATCAATGTCGGGCCGGGCGGACTGAAGATCCAGAGCAAGTAAGGAAGATCGTTTTGACGCTCAAGAAGGTCGTAACCCGCTGCTTCGCCCTGCCCGCCAGCCTCGCCTTTTGGCTGGCCACAACGGCCGCTTTCGCGCAGACAGTCTCGCGCGAGCAGGACATCGTCGACCTCAGGCTCGGCCAGCGCGTCATGGTCGATGATGGATCGTGCCCGGCGGGACAAATCAAGGAAGTGCAGGGCTCGCAAATGACGGCAGAAGGCGTGCTCCGCACCCGCAAATGCATTCCGCGGCTGGGGACCAAGAAGCGCTAGCCGCGATCCTCTGGGCCTAGCCGTTATTGTGAAGACTAAGTAACGCCGGCGCTACTGGTTTGTCGCCGGATCGAACATGCATTGCAGCGTCGGTTTGGCGATCTTGGTGAAGGTCGGACCGATCTCGGATTGCTTCGATGGCGGCACCCACGCCGTCTCGATCGTCGGCACGCCGGTCTCGCTGATGCCGCGCAAGAGCGCCTCGCGCAGATCGGCATCCTCCACGGTCGCGGCGGCGTGATCATGCAGGCAGCCGCAAACGCTTTCGGGATGCGCCCAGCGGCCAACCATATGAGGCGCGCAAAGCCGCACGAATTCGCCGCGCGGATCAGGGACCTTGAACAGGGAACGGAGCGAGGTCTGCGGCGGCTGAAACTGAACTTGAGCTTGGGCTTGGGCTTGGGCCTGCACCGCGCCGCTGAGAAGGAAAGAAGAAAGGATTACCGCGGAGCAGATGCGTACCAGCATGCAGGGCCTTTATCGGCGAACTTCTGTCAAAGGATCCGCCCCCCTCACTTGGCAGCTAGGACCATCGTCTGGGCCGCAACCGGCGATCCGTTATAAGTGAAGGTGCCGACGCCCGGCAGGCTCTGGTCGGACGAACCAGCCATCGAGGGACCAGCCAGGACGAAAGCGAAGGCGAGGATGAAGCTGATGGTCCGCATCTGACTGTCTCCGGTTGCCGGTAGCGGTATCGCCCGCCGTCTCGTTGGCGACCTGATAGCAATCGGCCGTTTCCGCACATCTGCGCCAAAACGGAAAATGGTTTCGTCGCACGGAAGAATTGTTTCGTCGGCGCCATCGGACGAAACATTGGCGGGAAAAGCCCAATGAATTCAGCGGCACTGCTATCAATTGCAACAACCAGGCTGAACACCTTGGGTCTTCCATCGGGACCGCTTTGGCGCTCGTCCAATGAACGAGACGGCCTCGTTCCTGGCAGATTGGCTGAACCGAAGCCCCGGTCCTGCCGACTCAGTCGAACACCGCGCAACTTTGCGCGGGCTCATGCGTTGCGTTCCCTTCTTCAACAAAGGACAGCCGTCGTGGGCAATGGCAACACCGATGTTGGCAATGACACCCCGACCCGCAAATCCGGCCAGCCGCTGGTTGAAAATTTGTCTGGGAATCACGGCTCCGAACCGCGGATCGATCCTTCACTGAAAACAGTGCGCGGAGGAAAACCCTCAGAGCATCCTGCGAGCGTTTGTGGCGCGATGTCGCAGCAAGGCGGCGACTTTCGCGGCAATGTTTCGGCGCCGCAAAAATTCGTGCATCTGGTCGGCTGTCGCGACCGCAAGATCGCGGCGGGAGTGGAGGCCCGCCAATATTCCAATCCGGTCAAACGGTAAGCTTGAGGCTCTCATCCCGGGATCCGATCTTTCGGATTCCGGATCCGATCACAGATCCCGAGGGCGTCGGACCTACTGGATGAATTCACCGCATTTCTGAACTGCGGCGTCGGCCGTGCCCCACGGCATGATCGGTACCGAGGACGTTGAGTTTTTGGGTGAACCTTCGATCAGCTTGTCCGAATAGACCATGTATACCAGCACGTTGCGTTTGGCATCGCAGCCGCGAACGATCTGCATCTTCTTGAAGAACAGCGAGCGGCGCTGCCGGAACATGTCGTCGCCCTGCTCCAGCTTGTGCTTGAACTTGATCGGGCCGATCTGGCGGCACGCCAGTGAAATGTCCGAGACCTCTTCGGCAAGGCCAAGCCAGCCTTTGAAGCCGCCCTTTTCCGGTACCGTGAAGTGGCAGGCCACCCCGTCTACCTCGGGGTCGTCGAGCGCATAGGTGGCGAGCTTGTCGTTGGGGCTCAGCCATTTGAAGACAGTCGAGCGGCGAAAGATCAGGTCGGGCTCGTCCGCGGCTGACGCCTGACCTGCCTGCCACATTGTCAGTGCCAGCGCCACCAAGGCCACACTTCTCCACTTCTTGTCACACTTAACGACGGCCTTGGATGTCATTGATATCTCCGCTGAAGGGCTCTCAGCCTATGTAGTGGCAGAAAACCGCACAGGAAGGTTAGGAAGGTCGTCGTACCGCCTTATGAAGGGCGTCCAGATTGGGCCGTCGCTCGTTAACGGAATGTGAGGCTTTTTTGCTACGATCGGAGCGAAAAGTGCTGAGATTAGAAGGCCTACGCTGGTGAACGCTTTTCGCCTCTGCGACAACAAATGAATTGGCAGGACGGTAGATTCGAGAGTAGCTGGATTTGAGGATCATGCGCGTGAGCGGGCATCGGTTTTTCAGTGCGAGTATTGCGGGCGCGACGATTTCGAAGCAGCGATTTTGGCAGATTGCGATGTTGACCGCGGCCGGCTCCGTTGCCGCAACATTCCAGGCGGATGCTGCCGCCATGTTCTACTGGCAAGATTCCGACCCGAGCTATTACCGGCCGATGCCGACGGTGCAGCCGCGCAAGCCAAAAATACGCCGCCCTTCAGCCAAGATTGAAGGCGCCATCAAGGAAACCAACGCCAAGCCGCAGGGGCCGCTGATCATCGCGATCTCGATCGAGCAGCAGAAAGTCCGCGTCTACGACGCCAATGGATTGTTTGCCGAAAGTCCGGTGTCGACGGGCATGAAGGGTCATCCGACCCCGATGGGCGTGTTCAGCGTCATCCAGAAGCACAAGATGCATCGCTCGAATATCTACAGCGACGCGCCGATGCCCTACATGCAGCGCATCACCTGGTCGGGCGTCGCCCTGCATGCCGGCGTATTGCCCGGCTATCCGGCATCGCACGGCTGCATCCGCATGCCGATGCCCTTTGCCGTGAAGATGTGGAACTGGACCCGGATGGGAGCCCGCGTCATTATTACGCCCGGCCAGATCACGCCGGCCAGCTTCTCTCACCCATTGCTGGTGGCGCAGAAGGTCGTTCCGCAGCCCCTGCTCGCCGACGATCCGACGACCGACGCGCCGGCGGTGAAGGGCGACAAGGGCGCGGACGCAGGCCGCGCAATAAAGGCTGACAATTCGCAGGCCGGTCTCGATCTTCGACCGACCGTCGGGCACGCCGCTCTGCTGCGCGAACAGACCCACACCGCCGATGCCAGTAGCGCGCTGCCGGCGACGATGTCGGATGCGGCCCCGGCGGTCAGAACCCCATCTGCGAGCGACGTGCCGGCTGACGATGTCAAATCGGTCGAGCCCAAGGACAAGCCCGACGAGGCGACGGTCGAGAAGGCCAAGGGTTCCGCGCCCAACGCCACGGAAACCAGAGCTGATGAATCGAAGGCCGCCGAAAAGCCCACTGAGTCCACTCCGGCGATCATCGTTGCGCCGGCCGATCTGAAGAAGGACCCGGCACGCCTGCCCGGCGCGGCCGCCAAGGCCGAAGCGCCCAGGCGTCCCGGCCAGATCGCCGTGTTCGTCAGCCGCAAGGACTCCAAGCTGTACGTTCGCGAGAGCTTCAAGCCGCAGTTCGAAGTGCCGGTAGCGATCACGCCCAGTGACCGCCCGCTCGGCACACATGTCTTCACCGCCACAGCCGACAAAACCGATCCCAACCTGTTGCGCTGGTCGGTAGTCTCATTGCCGGTCAGCGCGCGCAGCGCCGCGGCTCGGGCGGACGAAGACAACCGCATAGCCGGCCGCCGCAAGATGGCTGCGCCTGCTGACGCCAAGGCATCGCTATCACCGAACAGCCCGGCCGAAGCGCTGGACCGCATCAGCGTCGCGCCGGAAGCAATGGCGCGGATTGCCGAGGTGCTGACCACCGGCGGGTCGATCATCGTGTCCGATCTCGGCATTAGCCAGGGCGGCGAAACCGGCGAAGGCACCGACTTCATCGTCCCGCTGCGGTGATCTCATAACGCCTTGTTGAGCGGTTGCCGCCCGCGCTCTGCGCTATGCTTTGCGCTGTCGAACCGTAGCCCGAGGCTTTTCATGATGGACCGCAGAAGCGTGATGACGGCAGCGCTGGCCACGATCGCTGCCGTCAGTTCGAACAGGCAATCGCTGGCGCAGGCCGGCATGAGTCGGATCACGGCGTACGCGTTTTCATTTCCGGGATTGGCCGGCGGCGACATCAGGCTTTCCGAATTTGCCGGCCGCCCGATCCTGATCGTCAACACCGCTTCGCTTTGTGGCTACACGCCGCAATATGGCGGACTGCAGCAACTGTGGACCGAGTTCGGTAGCGGCGGCCTGATGATCATCGGCGTCCCCTCCAACGATTTCGGCGGCCAGGAACCAGGCGGCGCGACCGAAATCACGGCGACCGCGCAAACCCATCACGTCACCTTTCCGATCGCCGCAAAGGCTGTCGTCAGGGGACCCAACGCGCATCCGTTCTACAAATGGGCGGCGGAAGCTCGACCGAAGGATGTTCCACGCTGGAACTTCCACAAATACCTGATCGGCCGCGACGGCTACATCGCCGAGGTCTTCCCGGAATCGGTCGACCCCGTAGATACACGGGTGAAGACCGCGATCGCACGGGCGCTGGCTGCGTCCTGAATTAATCTGTCCGGTGACAAGTCGGCTCAGCGTAGACGCAGCGGTTGCGTTGGCGCGCCTGCTCCAACTAGGCTATTATGTGCTTCGGGGAATGGAGGCAGACCGGACGACGGCTGCGCCGCGACCGGGTGCGGGATTCAAATTTAGGGAAAACAAGATGCGTATTGCGGCAGGGATGATCTTTGCAGGCGCTGTTTCGCTGTTGGCATCGAGCACGGCATGGGCGCAGGTACCACCCGCGAAAGGCGTGGCTGCTCCTCCACAAGCCGCGCCGGCTCCTACCCCTGCTCCGGCGGCCGCGCCCGCCCCGACGCGCCCGCCCTGCAACAATCCGAACGCGCTCGGCATCGGCCGCACGGTCGAGATCGACACCACCGGCGGCCCCGGTTTCGGCTTCGAACATTTCAAGGAGCTCGACTTCCTTCGGGACAAGGAGGTCGTGCTGACCTTCGACGACGGCCCGTGGCCGGTGAATACGCCTGCGGTCCTGAAGACGCTTGCGGAAGAGTGCACCACCGGCATCTTCTTCCCGATTGGCAAGCACGCCACCTATTATCCTGAGATCCTCAAGCAGGTGATGGCGGCCGGCCACTCGATCGGATCGCACACCTGGTCGCATGCCGCGCTCGTCAACAAGAAGCTGACCGAGCAGCAGCGCAAGGATGAAATCGAAAAGGGTTTCAGCGCCGTGAAATGGGCGCTCGGCGGCAAGTCCCCTGCACCGTTCTTCCGCTTCCCGGCGCTGCAGCACCCGCCGGAGATGGTCACCTATCTCGGCGAGCGCAACATCGGGATCTTCTCCTGCGACCTTGATTCCTTCGACTTCAAGGCAAGCAAAGCGCAAACCATCATCGACAATGTGATGCGCAAGGTCGAAAAGAACGGCAAGGGCATCATCCTGATGCACGATTTCCAGAAGCACACCGCGGAAGCCCTCCCCGAACTTCTCAAGAAGCTGAAGGCCGGCGGTTACAAGGTGGTTGCGATGCGTGCCAAGACGCCGGTGCAGACCCTCGCGCAGTATGACGAAGAGATCGTCAAGGATCTCAAGCTGCCGACAGTAAGCTCGCGACCGGTTTCCAGCGTCGTGCACACGATCTCGGAATAACGCGGCGCGACGCACAAGTGGCGCTGCGCATCGAAGGTTACGTCATCATTTCCGCCGACGGCATGCTGGCGGATGCGCGCAACGTCATGCCGGACGAATTGAAGTTCGAGGGCGACAAGGCGTTTTTCACCGCCGCTCTCGACCGCGTCGATTTGGTCGTGCACGGCCGCAATTCCTACGAGGACCAGCCGAATTCGCCGCGGCGCAGGCGGATCGTCCTGACGCGGAAGGTCGATGCGATCGCGCCCGATCCGGGCAATCCGAAAGCTACGCTGTGGAATCCCGCGGGCGTTTCGTTTGAAGCCGCGTGCAGCCATGCCGGCGTCGGTACCGGCACCGTCGCGGTGATCGGCGGTCCCGGCGTGTTCGGCATGTTCATGGACCGCTACGACGAGTTCTGGCTGTCGATGGCGCCGCGTGTCCGCCTTCCCGGCGGCGAACCTTGCTTCCCCGGCGTCCCCGCGCGTTCGCCGCAGGACATCCTGGCCGCGCATGGCCTGCGCGCCGGCGCGCCGAAAATGCTCGATGCCGCGCACGAGGTCACCGTCACACCGTGGCGGCGCGGCGGCTAAGCCGTCATCCTTTCGTCCAATCAACCTCCCCGTAAGCCACCTGCGGCCAGAGACCGCTTGACAGCAAGCGGACACGGTTCCACCCTGAAAAGAAAAAAACACATATCATCATCGGGAGGACCACAACATGTTGAGGTACGCTTCAACTATGCTTGCAGCGGTGACTCTTGGAATGGTCACCATCTTTGCGCAGCCGGTTCAGGCTCAAACCACTGAAAAGCCGCTGGTGCTGAAGGGTCAGTCGACCCACCCTGCATCCTCGAACTTCCATCTTATCTTTAAGCTTTGGGCCGAGACCGTCGAGAAGATGACAGCCGGACGCCTGAAGATCGAAACGCTTCCGGCAGGAGCGATCGTGCCGCCGTTCGAGGTGTTCGACGCCACTTCCAAGAATGTTCTCGATGTCGGCATGGGACCATTCGGCTACATCCTCGGCCGCAACACCGCAACGATACCGATGTCGCACGGTCCGCTGTACGGCATGGACGGTTCGGACTACTGGGCCTGGTATTATGACGGTGGCGGCATGAAGCTGCTCGAAGAGTTCTATCGCGACGTCCTCAAACTGAACGTCGTCGGCTTCCCGATCCCGACCGACTACCCGCAGGGAATGGGCTGGTTCAAGAAGGAGATCAATAGCCTCAGCGATCTCAAGGGCATGAAGTACCGGATCTACGGCATCGGTGCGGAAACCTATGGCAGGCTCGGCGTGTCGGTCGTCACCATTCCCGGCGGCGAGATCGTGCCGGCGATGGAGCGCGGCGTGATCGAGGGCGCCGAGTGGATCAACTGCGAGGAAGACAAGAAGCTCGGCCTTCATCAGGTCGCCAAGCATTACTACACGCCGGGCATGCACGAGCCCGTCACCGGCGGGCAGTTGATGATCAACGGCGACGTCTGGAAGAAGCTCACGCCGGACCTGCAGGAAATCATCAAGGTGGCGAGCGTCTATGCAACGACGCAGCGCAACTTCGCCTTCAACCGCGAGACGGCGCAAGCCTGCCAGGATCTGATCAAGGCGGGCGTTCAGATGCATCGCACACCCGACGAGATCCTGAAGAACTTCCTCGACGAATGGGAGAAGATCCAGACCGAGCACGCGGCGAAGAATCCCTTCTACAGGAAGGTGATCGACAGCCAGAAGGCTTACGCCGAACAGATCGTGCCGTTCAAGCTGTCCTGGTTCCCGCCGTACAATTTTGCCGGCGAGTATTACTGGAAGAACAAGATCTACCTGACCAAGAAGTGATCTCTCTTCGCATCTAGCGGAGCGGCTGGCGTCCCGCGAAGGGACGCCGGCACTGCCTGAAGAGGTTTGATCATGTCGTCAGACACCACGAATGCTTCGGTCACCGGCAATTCGGGCGGCGAATTCCCGCGCGCCTTTTACGCGACAATACGCCTGGTCGACGGCTTCACCGATATTACCGGCAAGCTCATTGCGCTGTCGATGTTGTTTCTGGTCGTGACGATCTCCTACGAGGTCGTCATGCGCTACGGGTTCGGCGCGCCGACGATCTGGGTCTACGAATCGAGCTTCATGGTCAACGGCGCGGCCTTCATGCTGGGCGCTGGATACGCGCTGCTGAAAGGCGCGCACGTTCGCACTGACATTTATTGGGAGAATTACTCGGAGCGGACGAAGGGCATCGTCGATCTGGTGTCCTACCTGCTCCTTTTCTATCCGGCCATGATCATTTTCATGCTGATCAGCATCGACGATGCCTGGCATTCCTACGAGACCGGCGAAAGATCGCAGGAAAGCGTGTGGCGCGCGATCATGTGGCCGTTCCGCGCCACGATTCCGCTGGCGGCCATTCTGCTCATGATCCAGGGCGTCTCCGAGGTCCTGAAGTGCTGGTACCAGGTCCAGTTCGGCCGCGAGTTCGTACATAGGGAAAAGATCGAGATATGACCGGAGTCGAGCTTCTCGGACTTGTCATGCTCCTGGTGATGCTGGGAGCGATCTTTATCGGTCTGCCGATCAGCTTCACGCTGCTCTTCCTGGCGCTGATGTTCGGCTATGTCGGCATGGGGGAGCGCGTCTTCAACCTCGCCTACCTGCAGACCATCGGCCTGATGAAGCAGGACGAACTGGTCGCGGTGCCGATGTTCGTTCTGATGGGCTTCATCTGCGACCAGGCTGGACTGATGGAGCGGCTGTTCAAGGCGTTCCGCGATCTGTTCGCGCCGCTCAAGGGCGCGCTCTACGTGGTCGTGATTCTCACGGCGACATTGTTCGGGATCGCTGCCGGAACCGTCGGCGCAACCGTCGCCCTGCTCGGCATCATGGCCGGACCGATGATGATCCGCTCGGGCTACGATGTGCGGATGTCGGCCGGCGCCATTGCCGCCGGCGGCACGCTCGGCATCCTGATCCCACCGTCGGTGATGCTGGTCGTAATGGCGCCCGTGCTCGATATCTCGATCATCGATCTCTATGCGGCCGCGTTCGGCCCGGGCTTCCTGCTGTCCGCGATGTTCATCGCCTACACCCTGATCCGCTGCCATTTCAATCCGAAGCTCGGCCCGCCGGTGCCGGTCGAGGAGCGGCAGGCTTCGATGCGGATCGTGCTGTGGGAATGCCTGGTCGGCCTGGTGCCCGTGACCGTGCTGACGATCGTGACGCTTGGCGCCATTCTTGCCGGCATCACGACGGCCGCGGAGGCGGCGGCTTTCGGTGCGCTTGGCGCGATCCTGCTCGTTGTCGCCTATGGCAAATTCACATGGCGCGGCCTGCTCGACGCCTGTTACGCCACGCTGGCGACGACCAGCATGGTGCTGCTGCTCGCGGTCGCCTCCAACGTGTTCGGCGCCGTGTTCGCATGGCTCGGCACGGCGACCTGGATGACCAAGGCGCTGCTCGCCTCACCATTGCCGCCCTGGGGCACGATGTCGCTATTGCTGACGCTGATATTCCTGCTCGGCTGGCCGTTCGAATGGCCCGCGATCGTCTTCATCTTTCTGCCGATGCTCGCGCCCGTGGCCAAGGGCCTCGGCTACGACATGGTCTGGTTCGGCTGCATCGTCGCGGTTGTGCTGCAGACCGCCTTCCTGTCTCCGCCGGTCGCCATGTCGGCCTATTATCTCAAACAGGTCGTCAAGGAATGGAATTTGCGGCTGATCTACCGCGGCATGGCCGACTTCATGGTCATCCAGTGCGTCTGCGTGGCGCTGGTATTGATCTTCCCGGCAATTGCGATGTGGTTCCCGCAATGGCTGCAAGCGCGCCGGGTCGCGGCGCGCACCGCGCAGATCGAGTACGTCGCGCCGCCGCAGAGTGCTGCTGCGACGCTTGATGGCCCACGCGTGGCAATCCGGAATTTCTGACTCGCCTGAATCCGCCGCTACCGGATTCAAATTTCTCCATAAGCCGGCTCGTTCGGCCGCGGCCCTTTGCCGTAGCCCGCGATCATGAACAGGGCGCCGATGATCGACAGGTTCTTCAGGGCTTCGATCAGCGTCTTGGCGTTCTCGGGCGCCGGCTGATTCCAGAAATCATGGAAGTAGAAGGTCGCGGCGAGCACGAAAAAGATCAGCAGGATCGCAAAGAAACGCGCGCCGAAATTGACTGCGATCATCAGGCCGGCGAGGATTTCAAAGCCGCCGGCGCCTACCGCCAGCAATTGCGATATCGGCATGCCGGTCATGGTCTCGAGCTGGGAGGTATAGGGCGCAAGCATCGCCGGAATAGCCACCTTGGATGCGATGAAGTCCGCCGTCTGCTGTAGCGCGAAGAGCTTGGTCGCTCCCGTGTACATGAAGAGGACGGCGAACAGGACTCGCCCGAAGGTCACTAACGCTGGCATGGGATCGGCCTCACTGAATGGCATGCAAAATTAGCAGGCGGCGCGAAACGATTATGGGCGTTTCGTCTCCGCTTTTCAAACGCTCAAAATCGAAACCATCCGCGCAGCAGCCTGCGCGCCCCCAACCAGACCTCCTGATAGAAGCAGAACCAAGGCGCTTTCTTGATCATAGCTTTTCAAGCGCCCCGGACTCCCCGGGGCGCGGTAGCCGCGCGTATCAAGAAAGCGCGCCAGAACAAAAGGCTGGACGCCGGTTTTGAATCGGTCTGAACCCGGATCTAGCCGAACAAGGTTGGCTGCTGGCGGCCGGCGCGCTCCTGGGCTTCGACGGCGGCCACCGCCGTCATGTTGAGGACGCCGCGCGCCGTCACGCCCGGGGTGAGAATATGCGCCGGGCGTGACGGCCCGATCAGGATCGGGCCCACCGGCAGCGCATCCGCCAGCGTCTTGATCATCTGGTAGGCGACGTTGGCGGTATCGAGGTTCGGCATGATCAGGATGTTGGCATCGCCCTCCAGGTTCGAGTGCGGCAGCACGAGCTTTCGCGCGGCGGCCGAAAGCGCGGTATCGCCCTGCATCTCGCCGTCGGCCTCGATCTCCGGATGCTTTTCCCGTAAGAGCGCAGTGGCGCGGCGCATCTTGCGCGAGGAGTCGCTGTCGTAACTGCCGAAGTCGGAATGCGACACGAAAGCAATGCGCGGCTTCATGTTGAAGCGCTGCACATGATTGGCCGCCAGCGAGGCCACTTCCGCAAGTTCCTCGGCGCTCGGATTGGGCCGCACTTGCGTGTCCGCGATGAAATAGGAACCCTTGCTGGTGATCATCATCGCCAGCGCCGCGAAATCGCTCACCCCCGGCAGGAAGCCGATGATCTCGCGGACATGGCGCAGGTGGCTCATGTAGCGGCCTTCGACGCCGCAGAGCATGGCATCGGCCTCACCGCGGACAACCGCTAGCGCGGCGATCACGGTATTGTTGGTGCGAACCACGGTGCGCGCCGCCTCAGGCGTGACGCCGCGCCGGCCGGCCACGTCGATATAGGTCTGCACGTAGGAGCGATAGCGCGGATCGTCCTCGGGATTGATGAGATCGAAATCCTGCCCGGCCTTGATCGAGAGGCCGAACCGCTTGATCCTGGCTTCGACGACGGAGGGCCGTCCGACCAGGATCGGCCGCGCCAGTTTTTCTTCCAGCACGACCTGCGTGGCGCGCAGCACGCGCTGATCCTCGCCTTCGGCATAGATCACGCGCACCGGCTGCGTCTTGGCCTTGGCGAATACCGGCTTCATGACGAGACCGGAGCGGAAGGCGAAGCGCTCCAAGAGCGCGGTATATTCCTCGAAATTCTTGATCGGGCGCGTCGCCACGCCGGAGTCCATCGCAGCCCTCGCCACCGCCGGCGCAATGCGCAGGATCAGCCGCGGATCGAACGGGCTCGGGATCAGCGAGCCGGGGCCGAAGCCTTGCGCCTCGCCGGTGTCGAACCCTTGCGCCACCGCATCGGACGGCGCGTCGCGCGCGAGCTGCGCGATCGCCTCGACGGCTGCATGTTTCATCTCCTCGTTGATGACGGTGGCGCCGACATCGAGGGCACCGCGGAAGATGAACGGAAAGCACAGGACGTTGTTGACCTGGTTCGGGAAGTCGGACCGGCCGGTGCAGATCATGGCGTCGGGGCGTGCTTTCCGCGCCTCATCCGGCATGATTTCCGGGACCGGGTTGGCCAGCGCCATCACCAGCGGCTGGTCGGCCATCTGCTTGACCATGTCGTGCGTCAACACGTTCGGCGCGGACAGCCCCAGGAAGATGTCGGCGCCGCCGATCACATCAGCCAGGACGCGCGCGCTGGTCTTCTGCGCGTAGACCGCCTTCCAGCGGTCCATCAGCGTGTTGCGGCCCTCATGCACGACGCCGTCGATGTCGCAGACCCAGATGTTCTTGCGCTGCGCCCCCATCGACACCAGCAAGTTCAGGCATGCGATCGCTGCGGCCCCGGCGCCCGAGCAAACGATCTTCACATCAGCCAGCTTCTTGCCGTTCAACAGCAACCCATTGACGATCGCGGCACCCACGATGATGGCGGTGCCGTGCTGGTCGTCGTGGAACACCGGGATCTTCATGCGCTCCTTGAGCTGTGCCTCGATCTCGAAACACTCCGGCCCCTTGATGTCCTCGAGATTGATGCCGCCGAAGGTCGGCTCCAGCGCCGCCACCGTCTCGACCACGCGCTCGATGGTATCGGCGGCGATTTCGATATCGAAAACGTCGATCCCGGCGAATTTCTTGAACAGAACCGCCTTGCCTTCCATCACCGGCTTCGAGGCCAGCGGACCGATATTGCCGAGCCCCAATACCGCGGTTCCGTTGGAGACCACGGCGACCAGATTGCCGCGGGAGGTCAGCGACGCCGCTTCGGCCGGATTGCTGGCGATTTCGGTGCAGGCCGCAGCTACTCCGGGCGAATACGCCAAAGCGAGATCGCGCTGGTTGGCGAGCGGCTTGGTCGCCTGTATCTCGAGTTTACCGGGCCGGGGCAGCCGATGATACGCAAGCGCCGCGGAATGGAGATCTTCAGAATAGGACGACATACACTCCCCCCACGGGCTTCAACGACCCCGAATACGTGCCGAGGCCGGTCTTGATGCGAACCGTCAGTTTTGCGGCAGATTGAGCCGGATGTGAAGCACGGGCACCCACTTGGATGCAACATCCGCCAGCTTTCCCATCAACAGGGCCATCGACGCAAGGCAGCAAAGCCGGTAGCATATTTTCCTCCCTACCCCGTCCCTTGACCGACAATGTGGCAAATTCGCCTCCCGCAAATGTCGGTGTCCGGAGCACAACTAATGGTAAAGATACTGGTGGGCTTGGTCGCCGCGGTCGTGATCGCGGCGGGCGGCTTCTTCGGCTTCGAATTTTACACCCAGCATCGGATCACGCGCGAGGTCGAGGCCGCGTTCGAGCAGATCAGAGCCACGGGCGGCAAGGCCAGCCACGGCAAGGTGTCGTTCGACCTGAAGAGCCGCACGCTCAGGATCGCGGACATTGCCACGGAATCGGCGTCGCAGCCGCCGGTAAGCGTCAAGATCGCCAGCATCACAGCCTCTGGTGTCGGTCAGCCGGATGCGACGCGCTTCTCGGCTGAAGCCATCGAGGCGAGCGACCTCGAACTCAATACCAGAATGCCTGCAGGAGCGGATTGGCAGGTCACCTACAAGGTGCCGCGGATTACCGCGAAGGATTTCTCCGGACCGGCAAGCCTGCCGCGGCCACCGGCATCCTCGTCAGTGATCGATCTCTATCGACAGCTTATCGAACAGCTTGGGGCGCTCACCGCCTCCTCGATCACGGCGCCCAGCGTTGCCGGCACCATGAACTCCGGAAACCCGGCGCTGGGGAACGGGGAATTCGCCTATTCCAATCTTGCGCTGCGCGACATCAAGGCCGGCAAGATCGCCGCCGTCACCGTCGATCGAATGACGTTCACGGCGACCTCGCAACCGAAGGGCAAGCCCCAGAAGGTCACCGGCGACCTGGCCAATCTCGCCGCGCAGGACGTCGACACGGCAGCCGCCGCAGCGATCCTCGATCCGCAGCGCGCTAATGACGACCAATACTACCGTGTCTACCGGCAGATCAGCGCCGGCGCCTATACGCTCACCTCAGGGCAAGGGCCGACGGTGCGTATCGAGGGGCTGACGGCCGACGATATCGGGGCGCGGCCCTCGCGGCTGCAACTGGCTGCGCTCTTGGCAGCGATACCGTCCGGCACGGCGCAGCCGACGCCGGCACAGGCGCGCGAAATGATGGAGCGGGTGGCCAAGATCTACGAGGGCGTGCGCATTGGAAGCGCCGAGATGCGCGGCTTTTCGATGGATATGCCGGAAGGCGGCTTCAAGCTCGCCTCGATGCGCTTCAGCCTGGAGAACGGAAAGACCGGCGAATTTGCGGTCGAGGGCTTTGACGGCCGGACGCCGCAGGGTCCGATCAAGCTCACCCGCTTTGCGCTGAAGGGGTTGGATATCGCCGGCCTGTTGCGCATGACCGCGCTGTTCTCGAACCCGGCGCAACCACCGCCGCCCGACCAGGCGCTCGGCATGATCGCCCTGCTCGAGGGCGCCGAGCTCAAGGGCTTCGCTGCGCCCTACAAGAACACCGGCAGGCCGATCAACGTCGACCTCGTCAGCCTGGACTGGGGACAGTTCGTCGGACCTGTCCCGAGCAAGGCGCGGCTGATCGCGAAGATGTCCGGTCCGCTTGACGCTGGTCATCCCGGCCAGCGAATGCTGATTGCCGCGGGCCTCGACAAGATGGCGATCAATCTCGATCTCGGCACCGCGTGGACCGAAGCATCACGTTCATTCGTGCTGGAGCCGGCGGCGGTCGAACTTGGCAGCATGCTGAAGGCATCCGCAAAAATTTCGCTCGCCAACGTTCCGCGCGAGGTGTTCTCGATCAATCCGCTTCAGGCAGCGGTCATGGCCGCGCAAATCGAGGCCGGCGCAATCGAGCTCACGGTGCGTGATCTCGGTATCGTCGATCTCGCGGTTACCCACTATGCAAGGACGCAGAACGTCAGCCGCGACGCGGCGCGGCTTGCGATCGTCGACGACGTCAGGGAGAGCGGCGCCAAGGCGGCGACCGGCAACCCCGATGCAGCGGCGGCCGTGGATTCGCTGGCGCGCTTCATCGAGACGCCGGGGACGACGCTTACGATCAAGCTTACACCGCTCGGCAAGGTGCCGGCGATGGAGCTTTTTCAGATGTTGAAGTCCGATCCGCTGATCGCGCTGGCGCAATTCCGGATTGAGGCTTCGACGGGGCTGTGAGCTAACCCTTAGCCGGCAGGTTGAGCCGGATGTGGAGCTCGCGGAGCTGCTTGGTCGTGACTTCCGACGGCGCGCCCATCAAGAGGTCGACGGCCTGCTGGTTCATCGGGAACAGCGAGATCTCGCGCAGATTCGTGGTGCCGCAGAGCAGCATCACGATGCGGTCGACACCCGCCGCCATGCCGCCATGCGGCGGGGCACCATACTGGAACGCGCGATACATGCCGCCGAAACGCTCGACGACATCCTTCTCGCCATAGCCCGCGATCTCGAACGCCTTCACCATCGCTTCCGGCTTGTGGTTGCGAATGCCACCGGAGGCGATCTCGTAGCCGTTGCAGGTGATGTCGTACTGGAACGCCTTGATGGTCAGCGGGTCCATCGTCTTCAGCGCTTCAAGCCCGCCCTGCGGCATCGAGAACGGGTTATGCGAGAAGTCGACCTTCTTGTCGTCCTCGTTGTACTCGTACATCGGGAAGTCGACGATCCAGGCGAGCTCGAACCGGTCCTTGTCGACCAGGTTCAATTCCTCGGCCACCCTGCTGCGGGCGAGCCCTGAGAACTTCCAGAATTTTTCCGGATCGCCCGCCACGAAGAACGCGGCGTCGCCCTCCTTCATGCCGAGCTGGTCGCGGATCGCGGCCGTCCGTTCTGCGCCGATGTTGTTGGCCAAGGGGCCGGCGCCCTCGCCGCCCTCGCGCCACATGATGTAGCCGAGACCGGGCTGGCCTTCGCCCTGTGCCCACGAGTTCATGCGGTCGCAGAAAGCGCGTGAACCGCCGCCCTTGCCCGGGATCGCCCAGACCTGGTTCTTCGGGTCTTCCAGCATCCGCGCGAACACCTTGAAGCCGGAGCCCCGGAAATGCTCGGAGACATCCTGCATCACGATCGGGTTGCGCAGGTCCGGCTTGTCGGTGCCGTATTTGCGCAGCGCTTCCGCAAACGGAATCCGCGGCCAGCCTTTGGTGACCGGCTTGCCCTTGGCGAACTCCTCGAACACTCCGGTGACAACCGGCTCCATCGCCGCAAAGACGTCTTCCTGCGTGACGAAGCTCATCTCAACATCGAGCTGATAGAACTCGCCCGGCAGACGATCGGCGCGCGGGTCCTCGTCGCGGAAGCACGGCGCGATCTGGAAGTAGCGATCGAAGCCGCTCATCATCAGGAGCTGCTTGTACTGCTGCGGCGCCTGCGGCAGCGCGTAGAACTTGCCGGGATGGATGCGCGACGGCACCAGGAAGTCGCGCGCGCCCTCCGGCGACGATGCCGTCAGGATCGGGGTCTGAAATTCGAAAAAACCCTGCTCCTTCATCCGCCGGCGCATCGAATCCACTATGGCGCCGCGGGTCATGATGTTCTGGTGCAGCTTCTCGCGACGGAGATCGAGGAACCGGTACTTGAGCCGGATATCTTCGGGATATTCCTGCTCGCCGAACACCGGCAGCGGCAATTCGCCGGCCGGGCCCAGCACCTCGATCTCGCTGACGTAAACCTCGACCCTGCCAGTCGGCAGTTCCGGGTTGTCGGTGCCCTCGGGTCGCCGGCGCACCTTGCCGTCGATCCGCACCACCCATTCCGAGCGGAACTTTTCCACTTCCTTGAATGCCGGCGAATCCGGGTCGGCCACGCACTGGGTGATGCCGTAATGATCGCGCAGGTCGATGAACAGCACGCCGCCGTGATCCCGGATGCGATGGCACCAGCCGGAAAGACGGGCGATTTGCCCGATGTCGCTCTCGCGGAGCGCGCCGCATGTATGTGACCGGTAGCGATGCATGGAAGTCCCAAAAAA
Source organism: Bradyrhizobium archetypum (assembly GCF_013114835.1). Lineage (GTDB taxonomy): Bacteria > Pseudomonadota > Alphaproteobacteria > Rhizobiales > Xanthobacteraceae > Bradyrhizobium > Bradyrhizobium archetypum. Next base: position 400,486 of record NZ_JAAVLW010000005.1, read on the forward strand.
CAGATGTCGGAGGCCAGAATCTGGGGCCAAAGCCCGCGCGAATTGCGGGAGGGTTTACCCGACGCGGCCGGGGGCGGCAACCAATGGTGGGGCCTGTTTTGCGCTCTGAAAGCGAGATTCCGCCCTCCAGCGGCCGAACCGTTTGCCTATTCCGGGGGCGCGCCTATCTTTAGGCCATGACTGTCCATTTCCCGTTCCAGCACACCTACGCGGCCCTGCCGGCGAACTTTTTCGCCCGCGTGGCGCCGACGCCCGTGGCCGCCCCCCGGCTGATCAAGCTGAACCGGGCCCTGGCGGTCCATCTCGGCCTCGATCCGGACGTGCTGGAGAGCCCGGAAGGGGCGGAAATCCTCGCCGGAAAGCGCCTGCCTGAAGGCGCCGATCCGATCGCGATGGCCTATGCCGGCCACCAGTTCGGTCAATTCGTGCCCCAGCTCGGCGACGGCCGCGCCATCCTGCTTGGCGAAGTCATCGACAAGGACGGCATCCGCCGCGACATCCAACTCAAGGGAAGCGGCCCTACGCCGTTCTCGCGCCGGGGCGACGGCCGCGCCGCGCTCGGCCCGGTCTTGCGGGAATACATCGTCAGCGAGGCGATGTTTGCGCTCGGCATCCCCACCACACGCTCGCTCGCCGCCGTGGTCACCGGCGAGGGCGTGATGCGCGAGACCATGCTGCCCGGCGCAGTGCTCACGCGCGTCGCTGCCAGCCATGTCCGCGTCGGCACCTTCCAGTTTTTCGCGGCGCGTGGCGACACCGACGGCGTGCGCGCGCTCGCCGACCACGTCATCGCCAGGCACTATCCTGATGTGGCAAGGGCCGAGCGACCCTATCACGCGCTGCTCGAAGGCGTCGTCGCCCGCCAGGCCGACCTCGTCGCCCGCTGGCTTCTGGTCGGCTTCATCCATGGCGTGATGAACACCGACAACACCTCGATCTCGGGCGAGACCATCGACTACGGCCCCTGCGCCTTCATGGATGAGTACAATCCGGCGCAGGTGTTCTCCTCGATCGACGAGTTTGGCCGCTACGCCTATGCCAACCAGCCGCGCATCGCGCTGTGGAATCTGACGCGGCTCGCCGAATGCCTGCTGCCGCTGTTCTCCGACGAGCAGGACAGTGCGATCGAACAGGCGCAATTCATCCTCGGCGAATTCGCCGACAAATTTACCGCGGCTTATCAGGCAGGGCTGCGCAAGAAGATCGGCCTGTTCACCACGCGCGACGGCGACGAAGCTTTGATCCAGGATCTGCTCGACGCCATGGCGAAGAACACGGCCGACTTCACCCTCACCTTCCGCCGCCTTTCCGACGCTGCTGGCGATGGCGCCGACGACAAGGTGCGAGATCAGTTCACCGATCCCGCAGCATATGACGAATGGGCCACGCGATGGCGCAAGCGCCTCGCCGACGAGCCGCAGTCCGCCGCCGAGCGGCAGGCCATGATGCGCGCGGTCAATCCGGCCTTCATTCCACGTAACCACCGCGTCGAAGCTGTGATCGCCGCGGCCGTGAACAACGACTACGCGCCGTTCGAGGAATTGCTGAGGGTGCTGGCGAAGCCGTACGAGGATCACCCGGCCTATGCGGCCTATACCGAGCCGCCACTGCCGGACCAGCGCGTGCTGCGAACGTTCTGCGGGACGTGAGAGACGGGTGGAGCGGAAGCGAAGCCGCCAAGTCCTGGCAGAGAAATGATGGGTGCACTGCCGTTAACCTCACTCCTTAAGAGTCCGTCCACCATCCACCGACCCAATCCATCCGAGGGTTCCACAAATTAAGAAACGGTCAACGCGCTCCCCGCAAATCTACTGGTTTATTGTGGGAGAATTGCCATGGACGCCTTTGCTTTCGCATTCATGGGAATGGTGATGGTTGCGCTCTGTCTCGCCGTGCTCGCGTTGCCGTCGGGCCGACGCCGATCGCGACACATTCGCTACTAGAGGGCGATGAGATTCGGTTCAGTCGATCGCCTGCTGCGCCGGCGTTGACGGCTACTTTGCATGGGGTTGTTTTCGATATTTTGTTTGGCCTCAATGCAGCAGCGGGCCGAACCTGATCTCATCATGCTCTAGTGACGTCTTTCGGATATCGACCGTATCCCGACCGTGTGATCACCAGACGCGTGGCGATGCCCGAATCGAAAGGCATTTCTGGTCTCATGAGGCAGGCTGCACGGCACAGGCGTTGGTCCGGAATCACAAACTGCGCCATTCCGCCCGCCAAACGACGCAAAAAAGCCGTGTTCAGGCTCAAATGCAGGGCTCAAATCCCCTGCGACGCCCTTGACATATCAGCGTTTTCGGCAGAACGCCTGTCGGAAGCGTCATGGATAGTTCATGGATCTGATTACCACCACTTCCGACCTCGCCGCGGCCTGCTCGCGGCTCGCCCAGCACAAGGTCATCACGGTCGATACCGAGTTTCTGCGGGAGACGACCTACTACCCCCTGCTCTGCGTCGTACAGATGGCGAGCCCCGACGAGGCCGTCGTGATCGACACGCTGGCGCCCGGCATCGACCTCAAGCCGTTCTTCGAACTGATGGGAAACGAGGCGGTGCTGAAGGTGTTTCACGCCGCCCGCCAGGACATCGAGATCGTCTGGCACCAGTCCGGCACCATTCCGCACCCGATCTTCGATACGCAGGTCGCCGCCATGGTGCTCGGCTATGGCGACAGCATCGCCTATGATCAGCTCGTCGAGCGCGTCACTGGCCACCGGCCCGACAAGACCCACCGCTTCACCGACTGGTCGCGGCGGCCGCTGACGCCCGAGCAGATGCATTACGCGGTCTCCGACGTCACCCACCTGCGCGATGTCTTTGCAGCGCTCGACGCCGATTTGAAAAAGCGCGGCCGCAGCGACTGGGTCAGCGAAGAGATGGAAGTCCTGACCTCGCCAAGGACCTACGATTTCCACCCCGAGCGCGCCTGGGAGCGGCTCAAGACGCGGGTACGCAAGCCGAAGGAGCTTGCCGTGCTGATGGAGGTCGCAGCCTGGCGCGAGCAGGAAGCGCAAAGCCGCGACGTGCCGCGCTCGCGCGTGTTGAAGGACGATGCGGTCGGCGACATCGCCACCCACGCGCCGACCACCCTGGAGCGCCTCGCCAGCCTGCGCTCGCTACCGAAGGGTTTTGACCGCTCGAAATGGGGCACCGACATCATCGCCGCCGTCCAGCGCGGCCTCGCCCGCGATCTGCACACGTTGCCGAAGATCGAAAGGCCGCGCGGCAATTCGAACGGTGCGGCGACCGTCGAACTCCTGAAGGTGCTGCTGCGGATGACCTCGGAACGCCATGCCGTCGCGAGCAAGGTGATTGCCACCGTCGACGATCTCGACCAGATCGCGGCCGACGACCACGCCGACGTTCCCGCCCTGCACGGCTGGCGCCGTGAACTGTTCGGTGAAGCCGCGATTGCCCTGAAGCACGGGCGTCTCGCGCTCGCGATCGAAAAAGGCCGCGTCATCAGGGTTGATCGGACGTAAGGAACAGACAAGTTTCGTAGCCGCACTTCTGCGGCTCCGGGCCTGGAGCCTATCGCGATACGGCTACGTCATGAACCGGCCTTCGATAGCCCCTTGCTCTGCCGCCATGTGCCGGGCGGCGCGCCGACGAGGCGGCTGAAGGCGCGATTGAAGGCGGCTTCGGATTCGTAGCCGACACGGGAAGCGATCTCGGCAAGGCTGAGGCTGCTGTCGCGAAGCAATCGCCTGGCGAGGTGCATCCGCCATCCGGCAAGGTACGTCATCGGCGCTTCGCCGACCAGCTCGACGAAGCGTTTGCCGAGCGCGGCGCGCGAGATTGCCGCGCGGTCTGCCAGCTCCTCGACGGTCCACGGCCGCGCCGGCTCGGCGTGAAGCAGCGTCAGCGCGCGACCGACATGGGGATCGTTGAGGCCCGCCAGCCAGCCGGGACGCCCCTGGGCGACATGGGTCAGCTGCCAGCGCACGACCTCCATAAAGAGCAGCTCGGACAAACGGGCGAGCATGGCGCGGTTTCCGGGACCTGGCCGCATCGCTTCGGCGACGAGCTGACCGATCGCAGCCCGCCACCAGCCAGCCTCCTGATCGAGCGTGACCGGCTCCGCATAGCGCTCCGTGTCAGAAAATGCATCGAGGATGACCTTGCCGTTGCGCAGGCGGACGCAAATGAATGCCGGCATTGCGTCGAGGAGTGGCCCGAACCTTTGGTCGGAATGCAGGTAGCCGCACACAAAGCGCGTCTCCTCCCCGCCCCCACCATGCTTGACCCAGGTGATCTGCTCGGCCGACGGCTTGGGGAAGATGCTGGCAATCGCGACGGGAGAAAGCCCGGGGTCGCTGGTCATGACGTGCTGATCGCCACGCGGGAACACCAGAACGTCACCGGCCTCTATCCTGATCGGTTCGAGCTTGCCGCATGTGATCCAGCAGCCGGCGTTCATTGCCAGATGAAACAGCGTGATCGCTTCCGCGCCCGGCATTAGCCGCGAAGCCAGCAGGTCCGGTGGGGAGGTCACGACCGACCATGGCCGCGTAAACTCGGCATTGAAATGAATGGCGCCCGACACACGGATGACGCGCAGAACCTCGGACAAAACGTCCATTTGGCCTCCAGGGCTGGATCACTAAACGGTGCGTAGCGTCTCGGCAAAGAATCTGAGCGCCACGATCATTGTGTCAACTCTGGCCCGGCCTTAGTTCACCGTCCGGTTCGGTTGAGCGAGCTTTCGCAGCCCGCCCGATGCGGTCGATCGGGCCATGGCCGATCCATCGCGGCAGAACCGGCCGAATTTTATGCGGCACTGGCCGCGAAAATTGTTTCACGAACGGAGATTTTGGATGTTTCTCGAGACGATTGACGAAACTGAGGCGACAGGCCGCATCGCCGAGCTCTACGCGGCGCAGAAAGCCCAGAGCGGCTTCGTAATGTCCGCGACGCGCTGCTGGACCGCGCGGCCGGATCTTCTGCCGATCTACCAGGAGTTCGCCGACAAGATCCGCACCGGCTTCTCGCTAAGTCCGCGCGACTGGCGGCTGATCACATTCGTCGCCGCAAAGCAGGTGCCGTCCACCTACTGCTCGCACGTGTACGGCAAGCAGCTTCTCGCTGACCTCGGCTCGAAGGAAGCGGTTATTGCCGTGCGACGCAACTTCGCCTCGGCGCGACTAAGCGAACGGGACGTCGAAATGCTGCGCTATGCCGAAATGATCGCAAGCGACGCGTCCCGCGTGACAGCGAAAGACATCGAGCGGCTGCGGGCGGTGGGCTTCACCGACATCCAGATCTGCGACATCGCGTTCTGCGCCGCGTTCCGCTGTTTCGTCGCGCGGTTCTTCGATGCGGTCGGCGCCGGCCCGGAGCCGGCCTTCATCGACGCAGACGCCGATTTTCGCAAGGCGATGACGGTCGGCCGAGCGATCTGATGAAGAGATTTTTTCAACCCAGAACTTTCAACCGAGCATAAGAGGAGGTGACTATGACCACTAACGTCAAACAGATGATGGAAGCCGCCAACGCAGCGGTGCCGCGCATCACGCCCGCACAGGCCAAGGAGATGATTGCGAAAGGAAGCACCCTCGTCGTCGACGTGCGTGACGCGCCGGAAGTGGAGAAGAGCGGCAAGGTCGCAGGAGCCATCCATGTCTCCCGCGGCATGCTGGAGTTCCGCGCCGATCCGGAGACGCCCTATCACGACAAGAATTTTGCCAAGGACAAGACGGTCATCCTTTATTGCGCGTCCGGCGGACGATCCGCGCTTGGCGGCAAGGTGCTCAAGGATATGGGGTACCCCAATGTCTACAATCTCGGCGCCTTCAAGGACTGGGCCGAGAGCGGCGAGGCGATCGATAAGCCGATAGAGCCTGACATGTGATGACAATCGTAATCGTCATCACTTGAACGAGCGCGAAACATCCGAGCCGCCGCCCGAGTGGCGGGCCTAGCCGTGCATGACGCGGTGGGCCGAACTATTGCAGTTCGCTACCATTTCAATTCCAGCCCCAGCGTGCCCTGGTGCGACTGCATCGCGGCGCGGAGTTTGGCGTCGTAGTTGACGTAGAGGCGCGCGGTGTTGCTGAGGCTCAGCGAGGCCGAGGCGCCGGCATCGGCGCCATACCGGCTCTCGCCGATGCCCTGTAGCGTCAGGCTCTGACCGCCGAGGCTGACTGTGACGTCGGAGAAATTCTGCACAAGGTTGTCGACGAACTTGCCGTAGCCCGACAGGTCGAAAATCTTGCCGTCGAAAATCCAGTAATGGCCGATCTCCGCGCCGAGCAGCACCCGCGCGCGCTGCACGGTGGCGCCCGTCGCCGATACCGGAGCGAGGCCGCCGATCTCCTGCAGCGCTCCGGTCTGGGCGCGGACATATTCGAACGCAGCCTTCGGCACAATGCGCCCCTGGTCCTTGGACCAGTAGTAGCTGATCTCGCTCAAGACGCCGTCGAGCCGCGCATCGTATCCGGCGGTCGCTGGTCCCAGTCCGGTGTCGCGGCGCGAATTGATGTTGCCGAAGCCTTGCACCACCGCGCTTGCCCAGGTCCACGGCCCGCTATCGACAGAGGCCGTGAACCCGAGCTGGGTCAGGTCGATCGTCGCCGATTGCAGCGCCAGCGGAATATCGATGGAGGATCGGCTCTGGTCAACCGAAAAGCCGATATTGATGCCCGGCGCCACCCGCGCGCCGATGCCGGCCACGCCGCCCCAGGTCTTTCTGTTATCGCCGACGAAATCGCCGATCGCGCCGTTCTTGGTCGCGTTCCCGTAGCCTTCGAACCAGGTCCGGTAGCGCGGCGCTTCGGTGCTCTCGGAGGCGCCGCCCCCACCCGGATTGGTTCGCTGCAGGCGGTTGAAGCCGTTGTTCGACTGATTACCCAGCCGCTCCAGGAAGTTGCTGCCGAGGTTGGTCAGCGCCGCGCCCGATGACGCCTTCGAATTGATTACCGTGGGTGTCGGACTGGGCGTCGGCGAAGGCGTTGGTGTCGGTGTGGGAGTCGGCGTCGGCGATTGCGCGTGCGCCGCGGACATCAGGGCGACGAGGACGAATGCAATCGCGGCCAGACGCGCCAGCGCGCACCCGGTTCCGAGTTGCCGTGCTCGCGAAGGCCGCCGAGAGCCGCGCATGCAATCCATTCCAAAAGGGCGAAGCGCCAAGACTAAAATGCGCAAATGCCGATAAACCGCAACGATTTGCCCCCAGTTCGCGCAAAGGGTCAATCGGCGCGCGACCGAATACGCGCTGATGTGGTTCGGCTGCCACAGGCGCCGACATCAGGATGAGTCGTGGGAGTTCGTCAGAACCTTGCGAACGCCCAAAATTCGTGTTGCAATCCGAGCTGCAATCGGATTCAGGCCGTTCGACTGTGCGTTTCGCGAGCAGGAAATCTAGCAGCTACCGGGAAGCCCGTTTGTGGCGTGGCACGTGGAAAACGTGGCCGCGTCTTTTTTGTATCTAGACCAACTTGGAGACAGGCGATGGCGATGCACAAGGGCACCGTCAAGTGGTTCAACCCCACCAAGGGGTATGGGTTCATCAAGCCGGCGGTCGGCGAGAAGGACGTGTTCGTCCACATCTCGGCCGTCGAGCGCGCGGGACTCACCACTCTCAACGAGAACCAGCACATCGAGTACGACCTTGTCGAAAACCGCGGCAAGACGTCCGCGGAAAACCTCAAGGTCACCTAGACTTCGTCGACATTAAAACCCCCGGCTTCGCCGGGGGCTTTTGTTGCGCCCTGCCCCGGAATTCACGCCGCCGCTTCGCACCCCGCGAGTTCGCGGAGTTCGGGATAAAATCGTGCGGTCATTCGGCCGACATAGCGCCGCAAATTGTCGTGGCTTGCGGCCGCCCGCTGCAAGTCTGACTCGAACAGCGGACAGATCGCGCTGACCGCGAAGGCGAACATCGTGGCGTCGATACCAGCCGGCGCGCGGCCCATGAAGAACGGCTTGTCGCCGAGATAGGCCGCCATCGCGTCGATCGAACGGATGCCGATCGCGGTGATCTCGTCGGCAGAGTGGCGGCCGATGCCCTGGCCATGTAACGTCTTGCGCAGACGGCGGCGGATCATCGCGACCACGATGGGGCGGACCGGCGCAGGCACCCCCTTGAAGAAATTGACCGGGCCCTTGCGGAAATTGGCATCGATCATCCAGCGGAAGTAGACGCTGGCCCAATAAAGATTGTCCTCCGCCATCTTCTCGAATGCCCAGGAGATGGCGAGCTGCTCGGCGCTGAGACCCTGGTCGAAATCGATCCCGTACTTCTTCTCAAGGTGCCAGCGGATCAGCGTGGAGTCGCCGAGCAACTGGCCATCGTCCTCGATGTAGGGGATCTTGCCCTTGGGCGCCTTCGAAAAGCTCATCAGCGCCTTTTCGAACGGCAGCTTCGACATCCGCAGCAAGGTCTCGGCCTTGGTCACGAATGGGCTTGCGTCAGGAAGGCCGAAATTGGGCCCGGAGCCATAGAGCGTGATCATGGAAGCCTCAATGGATTTTTGCCGGGCGCGGTTCCGCACCCGCCCGTGCATACCATCGATAATATCAGATCGTCCGCGGCGAAATGAGGGTGCCGTCGCGGTCGGCACTGTCGGCAATTTTGCAGAGATCGCCTTCGAGGCGAAGCCGGCCGCTCGCAAGCAGGCGCAGCGCCTCGGGATAGATGCGATGCTCGATACCAAGAATACGCTGTGACAGCGTCTCCGCCGTGTCGTCATCGGCCACCGTCACCGCGCCCTGCATCACGATCGGGCCGGCGTCGGTTTCCGGAATCACGAAGTGCACGGTGGCACCCGAGATCTTCACCCCCGCCTGCAATGCCTGGCCATGCGGATCGAGGCCCGGAAACGACGGCAGCAGCGATGGATGGATGTTGAGCATTTTGCCGGACCAGCGCTGCACGAAATCGGCGGTGAACAGCCGCATGAAGCCGCCGAGGCAGATCAGTTCGACGCCCTGTTCCTCCAGCGCCCGCTGCAGGATGGCTTCGAAGCCGGCACGATCCTTGCCGAACGGCCTGCTCTCGATCACCCTCGTCGGAATGCCGCTCGCGGCGGCCTGCGCGAGCCCCGGCGCGTCGGTCCGGTTGGAAATCACGGTGACGATCTCGGCCGGAAAGTCCGCAGCCTTGGCCGCGTCGATCAGCGCGGCCATGTTCGACCCGCGCCCCGAAATCAGAATGGCGACCCGGCGTTTCATTGCGTGAGATCGAGATGACCGTTGTAGACCACGCGATGCTCGCCCGTTGCCGGGATTACTTCCCCGAGCAGGGCGACGGTCTCGCCGCTTTCGGTCAACACTGCCGTCACCTGCTCGACCGCATCCGGCTTGACGATGGCGACCATGCCGATGCCGCAATTGAAGGTGCGCAGCAATTCGAGTTCGGCGATGCCGCCCTGCTCCGCCAGCCATTTGAACACCGGCAGCACCGGCAGCCGCGCCAGGTCGATGCCGACGCCGAGATGTTTTGGCAGCACGCGGGGAATGTTGTCGGTGAAGCCGCCGCCGGTGATGTGGGCAAGGCCCTTGATCGCACCGGTCTCGCGAATCGCGCGCAGGCAGGATTTCACATAGAGCCGCGTCGGCATCAGCAGCGCGCCGCCCAGCGTCATGACCGGGGAGAAAGGCGCCGGCGCGTCGAACGCCACGCGGGATTGTTCGACGATCTTGCGGACCAGCGAGAAGCCGTTGGAATGAACGCCTGATGAAGCGAGCCCGATCACGGCATCGCCCACGGCAATGTCCGCGCTCGGCAACAGCGTGCCGCGCTCGGCAGCCCCGACCGCAAAACCCGCAAGATCGTAGTCGCCGTCCTTATAGAGGCCTGGCATTTCCGCCGTCTCGCCGCCGATCAGGACGCAACCGGATTCGCGGCACCCCTCGGCTACGCCGGCCACGATGGCCGCCGCGGCCTCGGGATCGAGTTTGCCGCAGGCGAAATAATCGAGGAAGAACAACGGTTCCGCACCCTGCACGACGAGATCGTTGACCGACATCGCCACCAGGTCGATACCGATGCCGCCATGCAGGCCAGTCTCGATCGCGATCTTGACCTTGGTGCCGACGCCATCGGTCGCCGCCACCAGCACCGGGTCCTTGAAACCGGCCGCCTTGAGGTCGAACAGGCCGCCAAACCCGCCGATTTCGGCGTCGGCGCCGGCCCGGGCGGTGGCGCGGACCATCGGCTTGATCAAATCGACCAGGCGGTTGCCCGCATCGATATCGACGCCCGAATCCGCGTAAGTGAGCCCGTTTTTGCGGTCGTTCATGCCCAAATTCCAGTATGATGACGGCTGGTTACGAGGAATTCGGCGATCCTGCAATGGCTCGCAAGCGCTTGGCGCATATACTATGTAGATAAGAACCGGCTGAAACCCGCCAGAGGCCGGATCGAGGCCGGGAGCCGGGAAGCGACCGAGTTGAGTATTCCAAACATCATTACGCTGGGCCGCATTATTCTGGTGCCGGTCATCGTCTGGGCGATCGTTTCCAGCCAGATGGAAATCGCCTTTGCGATCTTCGTCGTTGCCGGGGTGAGCGACGCCGTCGACGGCTTTCTCGCCAAGCGCTTCAACATGTCGAGTGAGCTGGGTGCCCTGCTCGACCCGCTCGCCGACAAGGCGCTCTTGGTTTCGATCTTCGTGGCGCTCGGCATCTGGGGTGCGATGCCGCGCTGGCTTGTCATCCTCGTGGTGTCGCGCGACATCATGATCGTCACGGCGGTGATCGTATCATGGCTGTTCGACAAGCCCATTCCGATGAAACCGTTGATGGTCTCGAAGCTCAACACGGTGGCGCAGGTGGCGTTTGCGGCGCTGGTGCTGGCTTCGCTCGGTTTCAATTTCAAGCCGGCACCTTATGACGTGATCCTGATGGGATTCGTAACGGTCTTTACTTTGGTTTCCGTCTCGCTCTATCTCGTCGAGTGGGTGCGGCACATGAGCACGATCGAAGCGCGCTAGAATTTTCTTTTATTTTTTTGTTGCGTTTTCCTGAAGCGAACCGGTGGCCATTTCGCTTGAAAACGCTATGAAAGCCGTGGAATCCCGGCCTGGAGACTTGCGTGGCAGTTCGCGTTCAACCTCGTCAGCTTGCCTTTGCGCTGCCCCATGCGGAGAGCCTGACCCGCGACAATTTCCTGGAAGGGCCGGCCAATCAAGCCGCGCTCTCGCTGATCGAAAGCTGGCCGGACTGGCCGAACCGCATCATGCTGCTGGTAGGACCGGAGGGCTCCGGCAAGAGCCATCTCGCCGCGATCTGGGCCGAACAGGCGGGCGCGCGCTCGACATCGGCGCATGCGCTTAATCCCGCTGCCGTGCCCGGCGCGCTCGCCACCGGCGCACTTGTGGTCGAGGACCTCAAGCCTGGCGATTTCGATGAGCGCGCGCTGTTTCATCTCCTGAATCTGGCACGGGAGGATGCGGCCTACATTCTGATCACGGCGCGCGTTCCGCCATCGGCCTACGAGATCGAGCTACGCGATCTCCGCTCCCGGCTGCGCGCCCTGCCCATGGTGTCGCTGTCACCGCCCGACGATCTCTTGTTCCGCGGCCTGATCGTCAAGTTCTGCGCGGACCGCCAGTTGAGCATCGACGAGACGGTGGTGAGCTACCTGGCGACCCGGATCGAGCGCTCCTATGCCGCCGCCCGCCAGGCGGTCGAGCTTCTGGATACCGAGGCGCTGCGCCTCGGCCGGCCGGTGACCCGGGCGCTGGCTGCGGAACTCCTGCGCAACGTCTGACCGGCAGGACGTGGCCTCCTGCCACCTTGACGGCGGCTGCGGGCGGAACATCAATGTCATTGAAACGTCATCGGCGTATCACATGGTGTGGGTCGCATCCCCTTAAAATCGACCTGCCTCGCCCGAGATGGATCAAAGCTTTATGGAATTGGCACAAGCTGTTGAAATAAAAGAAAAAGAACCGATTGCCGAGGCTCCGTCCACGATTGCCACGAGCCCCGAGCGCTTCATCAACCGCGAGCTATCTTGGCTGCATTTCAACCGCCGTGTGCTCGAGGAATCGGTCAATCCCGGCCATCCCGTGCTCGAACGGGTTCGATTCCTGTCGATTTCCGCCAATAACCTTGACGAATTCTTCATGGTACGCGTCGCCGGTATCAAGGCGCAGGTCCGTGAAGGCATCGCCGAACGCAGCCCGGACGGCCTGACGCCGGCCGAGCAGCTTACGCTTATCAACAGGACGGTCTCGGAGCTCGCCTCGGACCAGCAGGCGATCTGGCGCGATCTGCGTACCACCCTGTCGGACGCAGGCATCAAGCTGGTCGACGGCCACGACTTCACCAAGGCGGAGCGGAGCTGGCTCGAGGATCATTTCCTCCACAACATCTTCCCGCTGCTGACGCCGCTGGCGATCGATCCTGCGCACCCCTTCCCGTTCATCCCGAGCCTCGGCTTCACCATCGCCCTGCAATTGTCGCGAACCTCCGACGGCAAGGCAATGAACGCGCTGATCCGCATGCCCGGCAAGATCGACCGTTTCATCCGCATGCCCGCCGGCAAGGACGGCACGGTGCATCTGATCCCGCTGGAGCAGGCGACCGGCCTGTTCATCGGCCGTCTGTTCCCCGGCTACACGGTGAAGGGCCAGGGCGCCTTCCGCATCATCAGGGACTCTGAACTCGAAATCGAGGAAGAGGCCGAAGATCTGGTTCGCCTGTTCGAGACCGCGCTGAAGCGGCGCCGGCGCGGTTCGGTGATCCGGCTCGAGATGGAAGACAAGATGCCGGAAGCGCTGTGCGGCTTCGTACGGCAGGCGCTTTCGGCGGCCGACGACGAGGTGTTTCTGGTCGATGGCGTGCTGGCGATGAACGAGCTCTCGCAGCTCACCCGGCTCGACCGGCCCGACCTCGAATTCATGCCCTATGTGCCACGCCATCCCGAGCGGGTGCGCGACCATGGCGGCGACATCTTTGCCGCGATCCGGCAAAAGGACCTCATCGTTCATCACCCCTACGAATCCTTCGACGTCGTCGTGCAATTCCTGCAGCAGGCGGCCCGCGATCCTGATGTCGTCGCCATCAAGCAGACGCTGTACCGCACCTCGAACAACTCGCCGATCGTGCGCGCATTGGCCGAGGCGGCGGAAGCCGGCAAATCGGTGACCGCGCTGATCGAATTGAAGGCGCGGTTCGACGAGGAAGCCAATATCCGCTGGGCGCGCGATCTCGAACGCGCTGGCGTGCAGGTCGTGTACGGCTTTCTCGAACTGAAAACGCACGCCAAGCTGTCGATGGTGGTGCGGCGCGAAGGCGGCAGCCTGACGACCTATGTTCACACCGGCACCGGCAATTATCATCCGGTCACCGCGCGCATCTATACCGATCTTTCCTATTTCACTTCGGACCCGATCATCGGCCGCGATGCGGCGCGGGTGTTCAACTACATCACCGGCTATGCTGAACCCAGCGACATCGAGCGCATGGCGGTGTCGCCGTTGACGCTACGCAAGCGCATCATCGAACACATCAGGGGCGAGACCAATCACGCAAGGCACGGCAAGCCAGGCGCGATCTGGATGAAGATGAATTCGCTGGTCGACCCCGACATCATCGACGCGTTGTACGAGGCTTCCCAAGCCGGCGTGTCCATCGAACTGGTGGTGCGCGGCATCTGCTGCCTGCGGCCCGGCCTGCCCGGGTTATCAGACAATATCCGCGTCAAATCGGTGATCGGCCGCTTCCTTGAGCATGGCCGAATCTACTGCTTTGGTATGGGGCAAGGCCTCCCAGGCCCGAAGGCGGCTGTGTATATCTCGTCCGCCGACATGATGCCGCGAAACCTCGACCGCCGGGTCGAAGTCCTCTGTCCATTGCAAAATCCCACGGTACATCAGCAGGTTCTCGAACAGATCATGGTCGCGAACCTGAAGGATACCGAGCAGAGCTGGCAGTTATTGCCGGACGGGTCGTCAACGCGTATGAAGGCCGCGAAAGGCGAAGAGCCGTTCAATCTGCACAACTATTTCATGACGAATCCGAGCCTGTCTGGACGTGGAAAGTCTCTCAAGGAATCTTCGCCGCGCCGCCTCACGCGCCGTAACGAGCGTCAGCATCAGCCATCGTCATCATGAGGGAGCACCGCTGTGAAGCGGCCGCGCAAGCGCGCTTCCAGCGTCGCCGTCATCGACATCGGTTCGAACTCGGTTCGTCTCGTTGTTTATGAAACGATGGCGCGCAGCCTCGTCACCATCTTCAACGAAAAAGCGTTGTGTGGGCTCGGCCGCGAGGTGCAGAGCACCGGCCTTCTAGCCGAGGACGCGGTCACCAAAGCGCTGACGGCGCTACGGCGGTTCCGGGCGCTGTGCCGCATCCAGCAGGTGGGGCGCGTCTTCGCCATCGCCACCGCCGCGTGCCGCGACGCCAAGAACGGTCCCGACTTCATCGCCAAGGCGGAGCGCATCTGCGGCGCGCGCATTCAAATCCTGTCCGGACCGCGCGAGGCAAAACTTTCCGCGCTCGGTGTCGTCTCCGGCATCCACAATCCCGATGGCATTGTTGGCGATCTCGGCGGCGGTTCGCTCGAACTGATCGACGTGCAGAAGAACCGGGTCCTCAGCGGCGTCACGCTGCCGTTGGGAAGCCTGGCGCTGCAGGATCTCTCGGACAAATCCTTGAAGCGCGCCGAGCGCATCGTTCGCGACGACCTGTCCGACGTCGCCCAGCTCAAGGCTGGTCAAGGCCGCACCTTCTACGCCGTCGGCGGTACCTGGCGCGCACTGGCGCGCATCCATATCGTGCAGAGCGGCTATCCGCTGCGCGTGATGCACGGCTATTCGATACCCGCCGCCGACGCACTCGATTTTGCGAGGCGCCTGCGCCGGCTGGCGGCCGCCAACATGCTCGCCGATATCGAAGTGGTCGCGGATGCACGGCGGCCGCTGCTGACCTATGCGGCGCTGGTGCTCGAATACATCATCCGCGTCGGTCAGCCGAAGACGATCGTGTTCTCGACCTTCGGCGTTCGCGAAGGCCTGCTCTACGAGATGTTGCCGACGCAGGAGCGCGCCAAGGACGGCTTTATCTGCGCCGCGCAGACCCTGAACGGGCTATTGTCGCGCTCAGCACGCCACGCCGAAGAGCTGGTCGCATGGACCGACCGGCTGGTGCGAGTGGTCAAGCTGCGCGAAACCGACGAAGATCGAAGGCTGCGCCATGCCGCCTGCCTGCTCTCAGATATCGGCTGGCGGGTGCATCCCGACCACCGCGGCGAGGAAACGCTGAGCCTGATCACCAACGGCAATTTCGGCTCGATCAGCCATCAGGGCCGCGCATTTGTCGCGCTGTCGGTGTTCTATCGCTATGCGGGCCTGAGCGAGGAAAACGAACCGCCGGAGCACATCCGCCAGTTGATCCCGCCGGCGATGGACGAGCGCGCCCGTCTTCTCGGCGCGGCCTTCCGTGTCGCACATCTGATCTCGGCGGCGCGGACCGGCGTGTTGCCGGCGACGCATTTCCGCACCCAGGGCCGCAAGCTGATGCTGGTGTTCGAGCACCGCATGGTCGATCTGGTGGCTGACCGCGTCGGCAGCCGTTTCAAGCAACTGGCGCGGCTCGTCGGCCGCGCCGGCTCGATCGTGCGAAGCTGACCCGCGCAAGCGCGCACGCTACAGCCCCCGTACGAACGCTTCGAGGGCCGCGTTGGTCTCGTCTGGCGCTTCCTGCTGCACCCAATGTCCGATCCCGGAGACAATGGTGGAGCCGCGGAAATCGGCGCAGGCGATTCCGGGCTCGGCGTAAAGGTCCACACCTGGAACGAAGGCGCGTACGGGGTCGCGTTCACCGGCGATGAAGGCCGATGGCTGCATAATGCCGCGTCCGCTCAATTCAGCCAGATCGGCGAAATCGAGGGTCTGCGCGCGGTAGCGGTTGAGCGGGCCGCGAAAGCCGCTGGCCCTGAAGGCATCGACATAGACGGCCAGATCGCTCTCGTTCATCCAGTCCGGAAACGGCTGCGGGTCAACGAGCCCGTCCAATAGCCTTGCCTCCGGCGGCTTTGGCTCGAGCCATTTGTTGTGGGGCGCCGCCCCGGACAGCGCGAAGTATATTTTACGGAGAGCACCAGCGATGTCCGACTCCAGTTCAGCCTCCGCCACGCCCTCTTGCTGGAAGTAGATCTGATAGAAGAAGCGCCCCTTGTAGACCGACCGCGCGAGCTCGATGAAGGGTACGGGTCCACGCGGGCGGAACGGCACGCTCAGACCGGCCACTGCCCTGATCTCGTCGGGGTGAAGCAGCGCTGTGTGCCACACGATCGGCGCGCCCCAGTCGTGGCCAAAAAGAACGGCCGGGCCACCTCCAATATGTTTGATCACGGCAACGACGTCCGATGCGAGATGACGCAGCGTATAGGCCGCGATTTCTCTTGGCTTCGAGCTTCGCCCGTAGCCGCGCACGTCGAGCGCGGCTACCCGAAAGCCCCGTGCGGCGAAGTGCGCGATCTGGTGCCGCCAGGAGTACCAGAGCTCCGGGAAACCATGGACGCAGACAATCAACGGACCTGAGCCGCTGACCGCCACACTGAGTTCCGTCGCTCCGTTTCGGACAGTGAAAAAGTCCATCGCGCCCCCCTGCATGATCGATCATATCAGTGACATTACGCGTGCCGCCAGCATCGGCTCGCGCAGCGCGGCTTGCGGCTTGACCAGCTGCGAGACTTCCACCGTCAGCCGATGCACCTCGGGATCCTGCGCGGCGAGCCTGGTCAAGGCCATGCCGTATTGCAGGCGCTGCGCGAGATCGTCCGGCCGAACACCGCGCGTGGCCGGGTAGACGAAGTCGGTAACGGCAACGCCCCACGGCGTCGCGATGGTGTCCTGGATGGCAGCGAAGAATTCACGCGCCAGGCGCTCCATGGGGACGTCTTTCGCCAACAACCGGTCCAAGATCACCGCTTCCTGCGCCGCCACTCTCATGCCCTGGCCGAAGACCGGATTGAAGCGGCAGAGCGCGTCGCCTGTCACGAGCAGGCCCGCGGGGAAAGTTTCAAGGCGCTCGAAATGTCGCCGTATGCTGCAAGGCATTTGGTAGCGAACGATATCAGTTAGCGGTCGCGCGTCGCTCACCGCATCATGGATGGTCGGGGTGCGCAGGCTCCTGACGAAGTCCATGAATCCGGCGCGGTCGCCCGGAGGCACATCGCCATGATTGCCTCCGATGGAAAGCAGCCACCGCCGCTTCTCGATCGGAAACAGGAACGCCCCGCGGCTGCTGGCGGGCGCCGACGGCAGCACGATATTGCCCAGCCAACCTTCGTTGTGATCGAGCGGCCGCTCGACGATCGTGCTCGCATACGCCTGATCAATGCCGATCTCGGTTTCTTCGGGCTTCTGCAGAGAAAGCTCTTCGAGCAGTTGCAGCGTCAGGCCACAGCGGCCGGAGGCTTCGACAACGAGATCGGCATCCAGGGTTGCACAACGACCATCCTCGTCATCATAACGGACCGCCCTGATCCGCTTGGCATCGCGCGATGCGACAAGTGCGGTAACGCGCGAGCGCACGCAAATCGTGACGTTCGGCGTCTTTTGGACGCGTCGTCGCGTCAAGGTCTCAAGCAGTGGGCGCGACATGCAGAAAATATCGAAGCCGAGATCGCGAATGGGGAATGGATCGAAACCCGGGCGCTCCAGCCTGATATCCTTCCCGGTGCGGATCTTCACGGCGCCCGCTTCCGCCAGATCGTTTTCGAATCCCGGAAACAGGTTCTGCAGGGCCTGCAGCCCGCCCGCGAGCAGCATGTGCGCATGCTGGCATTGCGGCGTGCCGCTTCGCGGTGCGGCCTCGGCGGGAAGCACGTCGCGCTCGAGAACGGTGACTTTCCCGAAATGCCGGGAGATCGCCTGAGCGGCCGTAAGGCCGGCCATGCCGGCACCAATGACCACCGCGTGACTTTTTGCAAGATCTGGCACGTGCTCCTCCTGGAAGGGAGTATGGATGATCGGAGTGGATCCGCGGCGGACCGTACGCCCGACGCAGCGGCTTCAGATAGGACCGAGCCTATCCGATCTCTTTTGTGGCCATGGTGAAAGGCATCACAATTGAGGGTGCCGGCATCGCATCAAGGGTTTGGCTCCCAGGGTGAGCGCACAACGCGCGACTACTTCTTCTTTGGTGTCAGCCAGTCCTCGTCTTCCAGGGACGGCGCCTGCTTTTGCTGCTCCAGGATTTTCTTGTACTCATCCGGGATGACTTGACTGCGAGATGCCTCGTGCAGCGTCTGCGGGAACCAGGTCGCAATACCGGGGAAGGCGATCATCAGCCCAACACAGATCACCTGCAGGATCATGAACTGGAACATGCCGGCGTAAATCGTCGCGAGACTCCAGCCCTTCACCACCTGCTTGAGATAGTAGGCGGACATCGCGACCGGTGGCGACAGAAAGGCGGTCTGCAGCACGACCGCAACCAACGCTCCGAACCAGATGAGGTCGATGCTCAACCCCTTCACGACGGGATAGAAGATCGGCAGGAACACCAGGATGATGGCTGGCCACTCAAACGGCCAACCCAGCAGGAAAATGAGAAAGAGCACGACAATCAGCATAAGGCTGGGTGGCAACTGGAGACCGAGCATCGTGTCGGTGATCCAGTTTGCCGAACCGAGGCGGGCGAACACCGCACCGAAAATGTTCGACGTGACCGCCAGCAGCAGGACCATGCTCGAGGTCGCCATCGTCGAGGTCAGCGCGCGCTGCAGTCCGCTGAGCGAGAACCTGCCATAAACGATCGCCAGCATCAGCGCGCCGACGCTGCCTATGCCGGCGGCCTCCGTCGGCGTCGCAAGCCCCCCGATGATCGAGCCGAGCGTCGCCGTGATGAGCCCGAGCAGAGGCAGCGTGCCGACGATCACCTCGCGCGCGATGTACGGCGCCGAGTAAATCCGCTCGTCCTTTGGCACCGGTGGCCCTAGTTTGGGGTTCATGAAGGCACGGCCCATCAAATAGGCAATGTAGATGCCGGCCAGCAGGAAGCCCGGCCCAAAGGCTGCAGCATAGAGATCGGCGACGGACACCCCGAGCACCGGCCCCATCACGATCAGCATGACCGATGGAGGAATGAGAATTCCGAGCGTGCCGCCCGCCGTGATGGTGCCCGCTGAAAGCTTGGGGTCATAACCCGCTTTCGTCATGATCGGCGAGGCCATGATGCCAAGGACGGTGACGGCTGCTCCGACGATGCCCGTCGCCATCGCGAACACGGTCGAGGTCAGGATGACGACGAGGAAGAGTGCACCGCGCACCGGCGCAAGCAGCATGCGGAACGCCGTAAACAGGCGCTCCATGAGTCCCGCCTGCTCGGTGATGAAGCCCATGAAAATGAACAGCGGCACGGCGGCCAGCAGTTCCTCCTTCATCATGCCGATGGTCTGGAAGTAGCCTAGTTCGAAGACCGTTGAGCCCATGCCCCAGTAGCCGAACGAAAAGGCGAGAAACAGCAACGTGAACGAGATCGGCACGCCGATGAAGATCGCTCCAAGCAGGACCAGAAGCATGATGATGCCGATGAGCGCTTCCGCGGTCATATCTCGACCTTCTCCTTGTGCTCGAGCTCGACGCCGGTGCGCCACATGTAGATGCTCTTGATCAGTTCGGACACGCCTTGGATCAGCAGCAGAAGGCAGGCGAACGGCACGACGAACTTGAACGGCCACAGCACGGGCCGCCACGGTGTCTGGTCCGAAGTCTCGTTGATCAGCCAGGCGTAGTGAAATTCGTTCCAGCTGATCAGGAACAGCATGATCAGGCTCGGGAAGAAAAAGACGATATAGGAGATCGTATCGATCCAGCCCTTCCTGGGGACGGAAAACTTCTCCCAGAAGAAATCGGTGCGGATATGAGCACCCTTGTGCAAAGCGTAAGCGGCACCCAGCATGAACAGCGAGCCGTACAGCATGTAGGTTACGTCGTAGGCCCATATGGTCGGCGCATTGAACAGGTAACGCGCTGTAACCTCGTAGGCGACGGCGAGAACCAGCGGCACCGACAGCCACGAAATGATCGTGCCGGTCCGGTCCGTGAAGCCGTCGATGATCCTGATTATGGCCAGGAGCGCCGGCGGCTGCCTGCCTGTTGTATCAGCCATCCCTCCCCTTTCCGCCGACCGTTCGGGCGGCCGATTTGCCGCACGATGCAGGCCGGCCGCATGAGCCGCATCAATGGAGGGCGGCCGAACCGGTCGCCCCGGACGAAGCCCTATTTCTCGACGGGGAAGTAATAGTTCGCCATGAAGGAATACGGCGGAAAATAGGACCGCTTGTACGGCACCACAGCGCTGGCATAGGCCTTCTGCGAGTCGTGCACCTTCTTGAAGAACGGGTTCTTGGCGCCCTCCGCCGCCGCGATCTCGTCCCACTTCTTGATGAAGGCCAGCAGGATCTCGGTCGGCGTGCGCAGGATCTGTACGCCATGCTTCTGCTGCATCTCAATCAGCGCATCGGCATTCTGGCGCTGCCACTTGGTCCACCAGACGAGGAATGTCTCGTTTGCCGCCGACTTGATGATTTCCTGATGCTGCGCGCTGAGCTCCTTCCACACATCGCCGTTGATCACGATTTCGCCTACCGTCACGTTCTCATGCAGGCCGGGCGAATAGTGGTACTTCCAGACATTGTGGAAACCGAGCTGCAGGTCTTCGATGCCGCCGACCCATTCCGCGCAATCGATCACGCCGCGCTGCGCCGAGGGAATGATTTCGCCGCCCGGCATGTTGACCACCGTGAAGCCGAGCGCCTGCCAGACCTCGCCGGCCATGCCAGTCTGGCGGCATTTCATGCCTTTCATGTCCTCAATCGTCTGGATCGGCTTCTTGAACCAGCCGAACGCCTGCGGACCTGCAGGCAGGATGGGGAACACGACCACGTTGAGCTTGAGCTCCTTCTGATAGAACTCGTTGTAAAGGTCGAGGCCGCCGCCGTGATAGAGCCAGCCCATCACGTCCATGAAGTCCATGCCGAACGTGCCGCCGGGACCGCCGGTGAAAAGGATCGCAGTCTTGTTCTTGCCGGTCCAGTAGCCGGCCCACGAATGCGCTCCGTCGAGCACCTTCTTATGGGTCGCATCCAGCACCTCGAACGCCGGCACCACCTGCCCGGCGGGCATGGCCTCGATCTTCAGCGCGCCGGCCGATAGCTTGTTCACCCGCTCGGCGAAGTAGGTGAAGTTGTCATAGAGCGTAAGCGACGCTGGCCATGTGGCCTGCATCTTCAGCACCTTCGTCTGCCCCATGACTGCCGTGGTGGATCCGACAAACGCCGATGCGATCAGGGCAACGGCGATTACTCCCAGAAACAAGCGTTTCATGAGCCATCTCCTCCCTTGGACGACGTGACGTCGGCGATCGCTTTTGTTCGTTTTTCTTAGCCGCCAGTCTTGAAATCACGTCTGCCACCATTCTGCCACCATCGCCTCACGTTGTCATCTTGCTTTCTGGCGTTGGCAAGCGCCGGCATGCGGCGTGCGAAGGCTTCGATCGTTGTGATGGCTCGATCGTGTTGAGCTGAGAATTTCGTCTGTCACGCTACGATTCCCCGTCGCGCGAGCGCCTGCAACTTAAGGGATGCGGCACGGCGGCGCGATTATTACACAATGCCATGACGCAGTAAGACTAGTTTGGACGGGCGCTGCCTTCGTACATGAAGGTCATCGCCTTCGGTCCAGGCATATAGCCGGTCTCCACCCGCTCAATCCGGAAGCCAGCCCCTTCGATCATCGCACTGATGGGCCGGTTGAGATGACAGCCGCCACTGATGCACTTCCAGGCAGGCGTCAGCCAGTCCTGCCATCGCCTCACATTCCTGTCCGGCGCCATGCCGTGCTCCACAAACAGGAGCTTACCGCCTGGCTGAAGCACCCGGCGCATCTCGGTGAGCGCCATGGCGGCATCCGGAATGCTGCACAAGGTCCAGGTCGTGACAACGGTGTCAATGCTACGGTCATCGAGCGGAATCGCCTCCGCCGAAGCTTCGATGAAGTTGACCGGCGCTCCCGGCTGCGGTGCGTTCCGGGCCATCGCCGTAAGTTGAGGAGACCGCTCCAGCGCCAGCAGTTCTGTTACCGGTGAACGATAGAACGGCAAGTTCCGGCCCGACCCGATCCCGATCTCGAGCACGCGACCTTCGGCCGCGCCGATCACCCGCTCGCGATAGGGCTGCAGTTGCTTGTTTCGCATCGCGAAATCGCAGAGTCTCGGCAGGATAACGTCGCCATAGAAGCCCATGGTCCATTCCTCCAGCCGCCCATCGGATGTAGCGACAGACGTATCAGCGAGCGACCACTAGGTAGGACATCATTGATCTCATTCAACCGGCTCCGCGGCGCGCTCCACTCTCTTCGCATGCGTCGCAACTGCCGCGGCAGGCCGGCCTGCGTCGGGATCGCCGGGCAGTCCAAAGCCCTTGAGCAGGCCAAATACGGCCGGAATCACGATCAGCGTCAGCAGTGTCGAGGAGATCATGCCGCCGATCATCGGGACCGCAATGCGCTGCATGATCTCCGAGCCGGTGCCGGTGCTCCACATGATCGGCAACAGGCCGGCCATGATGGCGACCACCGTCATCATCTTCGGCCGCACTCGTTCGACTGCGCCTTCCATGATGGCATCGTAGAGATCTCGGCGCGTCAGCGTGCCACCTTCGGCGGCTCTGCGCGCCCGCCGTTCATCCAGCGCATGATTGAGGTAGATGAGCATCACCACGCCGGTCTCGGCCGCAACGCCGGCCAGCGCAATAAAGCCGACCACGACGGCGACCGACAAATTGAAGCCGAGCCACCACATCAGCCAGAGCCCGCCGACCAGCGCGAACGGCAGCGACAGCATCACAATCAGCGTTTCCGTCAGCGAGCGGAAATTGAGATAGAGCAGCAGGAAGATGATCGCGAGCGTCACCGGCACGACGATTTTCAGCCGCGCCGCCGCCCGCTCCAGATACTCGTACTGGCCGCTCCACACGAGGTAAGCGCCCGGCGGAACCTGAATGCTGGCCTTCACGGCGGCCTGCGCCTCGGCAACGTAACCGCCGATGTCGCGGTCCCTGATGTCGACATAGACGTACGTCGCGAGCTGCCCGTTCTCGGTCCGGATCGTGGTCGGGCCGCGCGCCGGCGCGACTTTCGTCACCTCGCCGAGTGGCACCGCCCCGCCCGCGGGCATCGTCACCAGAACCTCGCGCGCGATCGAGGCGGGATCGCTGCGCAGGTCTCTTGGATAGCGCATGTTGACGGAAAAGCGCTGGCGGCCCTCGACCGTCGTCGTCACCGTTTGCCCGCCGAGCGCGGTCGCGATCACGTCCTGCACGTCTTGGATCATGATGCCGTAACGTGCCAATGCCGCACGGTCGGGAACGATTTCGAGATAATAGCCGCCGATGCCACGCTCGGCATAAGCCGACGAGGTGCCCGGCACCGCGCGCAACACCTGCTCGACCTGCTTGGCCAGCCGGTCGATCTCGACGAGATCGGTGCCGATCACCTTGACTCCAATCGGCGTGCGGATGCCGGTCGAGAGCATGTCGATGCGCGCCTTGATCGGCTGGGTCCAGGCATTGGAGACGCCGGGAAATTGCAGCGCCTTGTCCATTTCGGCCGTGAGGCTCTCGAGCGTCAGCCCGGCCCGCCATTCGGCCTTCGGTTTGAGATTGATGATGGTCTCAAACATCTCGGTCGGCGCCGGATCGGTTGCGGTCGCAGCACGGCCGGCCTTGCCGTAGACCGAGGCCACCTCGGGAAAGCTCCGGATAATCCGGTCCTGCACCTGCAACAACTCAGCCGCCTTGGTGACGGAAAGTCCGGGCAGCGTGGTCGGCATGTAGAGCAGCGTGCCCTCGTTCAGATTGGGCATGAACTCGGTGCCGAGCTGCCGCGCCGGCCACACCGTCGCCGCGAGAATGCCGAGTGCAATCAGGATCACCATGATCCTGGCGCGCATCACCGCCTTGATGACCGGCCGGTAAATCCAGATCAGGAAGCGGTTGATCGGGTTCTTGTGCTCCGGAATGATCTTGCCGCGCACGAATACCACCATCAGCGCCGGCACCAGTGTCACCGACAACAGCGCCGCCGCCGCCATCGCAAACGTCTTGGTGAAGGCGAGCGGGCTGAACAGCCGACCCTCCTGCGCTTCCAGCGTGAAGATCGGCATGAAGGATACGGTGATGATCAGCAGGCTGAAGAACAGCGCCGGCCCGACCTCGGCTGCAGCCTCGATTAAGATCGCAAGCCGCGACTGTCCGGGCCTGGCCCTCTCGAGATGCTTGTGGGCGTTCTCGATCATGACGATGGCGGCATCGACCATCGCGCCGATCGCAATCGCAATGCCGCCGAGGCTCATGATGTTGGAGCCGATGCCCAATACCTTCATGGCCGCGAAGGCCATCAGCACGCCGACCGGCAGCATCAGGATCGCGACCAGCGCGCTGCGGACGTGCAGCAGGAACACGATGCACACCAATGCGACGATGATGCACTCCTCCAGCAACGTGTTTTTGAGCGTGGCAATGGCGGCATTGATGAGGTTGGACCGGTCATAGACCGGCACGATCTCGACCGATTTCGGCAGGCTCGATGCAATGTCCGCAAAGCGCTTCTTGACGTTCTGAATGACGTCCAGCGCATTGACGCCAAAACGCTGCAGCACGATGCCGCTGGCGACCTCGCCCTCGCCGTTGAGTTCGGTAATGCCGCGACGCTCGTCCGGCCCGAGCTCGACGCGCGCAATGTCCCTGAGCAGCACTGGCGTGCCATTACTGGCCTTGAGCACGATGTTGCCGAGATCGTTGATGCCCTTCAGATAACCCTTGCCGCGGATGACATATTCGAATTCGGACAGTTCGACGGTGCGGCCGCCGACGTCGGCATTGCTGGCGCGGATCGCATCGCGCATCTTCTGCATGGTGATGCCGAGATCGCGCATGCGCTGCGGATCGAGCACGACGTTGTACTGGCGCACGAAGCCGCCGACGCTGGCGACCTCGGCGACGCCTTCCGCTTTCGCCAGCGCGAATTTCAGGTTCCAATCCTGGATGGCCCGGGTATCGGAAAGGTTCAGCTCCCTGGACATCACGGCATATTGGTAGACCCATCCGACGCCGGTGGCATCGGGACCGATTGTCGGAGTCACGCCGGCGGGCAGCCTCGAAGCCGCGCTGTTGAGGAATTCCAGCACGCGTGAGCGCGCCCAATAGATGTCGGTGCCGTCCTCGAAGATGACATAGACGAACGACACGCCGAAGAACGAGAAGCCGCGGACGACTTTCGATTTCGGAACGGTGAGCATCGCCGTGGTCAGGGGATAGGTGACCTGGTCTTCGATCACCTGTGGCGCCTGGCCGGGATACTCGGTGTAGACGATCACCTGGGTATCCGAGAGATCAGGAATGGCGTCGAGCGGCAGATGCGCTAGCGCATAGATGCCGGCCGCAGCGGCGAACCCGCTCCCGAATAACACCAGCAGGAGGTTACGAGCCGACCAGGCGATCAAGCGCGCAATCATGGCTGAGCTCCCTCGGCAAGCCCCTTAAGTGCCGCCTTCAGGTTGCTTTCCGCATCGATAAGAAAATTGGCCGAGATGACGACGGGCTCGCCGTCCTTCAGCCCGCCGCGGATTTCGATCAGTCCGTCCCCGCGACGGCCGATCTTGACATCGCGGGGCTCGAATCGGCCCTCGCCCCTATCAACCAGAACCACTTGCCGGGACCCGGTATCAAGCACCGAACTGTCGGGAACTGCCAAAACCGGCTCCGCGCCGCCAATCTCGATATCCGCATCCACATACATGTCCGGCAGCAATGCGAGGTCCGGATTTGCGAGTTCGATCCGAACGCGGGCTGTCCGTGTCTCGCGGTTGACCTGGGGATAGATGACAGAGATCTTTCCCGAGAAGTCCCGCCCCGGGAAGCTGCGCGCGCGCACGGTTACGGGTTGTCCGACCGCAAGCGAGCCGAGATCGCGCTCGGCTATGTCAATTATCGCCCAGACCACCGACGTGTCCGCAACGCGGAAAAGCACATCGCCCGGCTGAGCTCGCATCCCCTGGACGGCGTTGCGTTCCAACACGATGCCGTCGCGTGGGGCCAGCCACTCGACAGTCACCGGAACGACCCGCGTTCTCTCGACCTCAGTGATCACTGCGTCAGGCACGTCAAGATTCGTCAACCGCTGCCGTGAACCGCGTCCGTAGGACGGTTCGCCCGCCGTAGTCTTGGACGTCAATGTCGTCACATACTCTGCGGCCGCACTGGAAACTGCCGGACTATAGACCTGCATCAAGGGCTGCCCCTTCTTGACAAAGGTGCCAGTCGTGACGTCAGCGACCGATTGCAAATAGGTTTCCGCGCGCATCGCGATGACCGAGATTCGACGCTCGTCGAGTTGGATCGTGCCTGGCGCCCGCACGACCGTCCGGACCGGTCGGAGGGCCGCCGGCTCCGATTTGACGCCGGTGCGCTGAATTTTTCCCGGCGAGACCTTGACCGATCCGTCGTCGTTGTCCTCACCTTCATAGACGGGGATGTAATCCATCCCCATCGAGTCCTTCTTGGGCGTTGGCGAGACGTCCGGCAGGCCCATGGGGTTGCGGTAATATTTGATCTTGCGGTCGGTCGGCGGAGGCGCCGCACTTTCCTGCGGTGAATTGTCGAAGCTGATATCGGCGTCTCGCGGAACCGCGCGGTAGTCGCGGCCGTCCGGCGTCTTTGTCGGTGTCAGCGAATAAAAAGGCCTGCCGTCGGGATCCTGATAGTAGATCGCAGCAGCCGGTTCGGCGCGTGCCTGCTCCATGACGTGCGCATGTTTCGTCTCTCCGCCCGGCCAGAGATATGGACGCGAAAGGACGCCAGCGACCGCGGCAGCCATGACAGCAGCGACGATCCCAACAACAACTGAGCGTTTCATTTGTCGGCCTGGATGACGAGTTTGCTTTCGACGGTGCCGGTTTCGCCCTGCACCTTGGCGCCAAGCGATAATTGCCAGCGGCCGGCCATGCTGAAGCTGGCCTTGAACCGGTAGGTGCCCGGCTCCGATCCCGCGAGCGGGGTGACCTTGGTGACCATCTCCTCCATGGCATCCGGAGCCATGTCGAGTCGCGTGGCGAAAATCACTGCATCCGGAACGGCTTTGCCCGTCGTTTTGTCGACGAGCTTCACGGCGATGATCTTGTCCGGACCCGTTTTTACGGTCGGTTCAACGAGTTTGAACTCGTAATTCCTGATATCGGCGAACGCGACAGGTGTGGCGCACATCAAGACAGCGCTGCTCAGCGCGACCCGCAGGCTGCGCGAAAATTGATTGGCCTTCATTGGGGATAACCCTCGATCTGCTGGTCAGCTGCGAACGCAGCATGGACGCGGACGCCACAAGGCGCCGCGCGCGATTGTCGGCGCTACGCCGAAACGACCAGGGACCGGGGAGGTTTTGGAGGGGGCGAGTATCCGACGCTTTCCACTTCGGGATCGCTGCCAGGAAACGTTCGAAGCGTAACAGGCTGGATTTCGACAACACTCGCCGGCATCGGCGCCTGCAACGTCGCCGACACGCAGAGCGCCATCAGCGGGCAATCGGCGCAATCGACGGGCGACGATTTCTCCGGGCAGCACGGCATGTCAGCCGCCGCGAACGCCGCTTCGTCGGCCAGGGAGGCCATGGCCGTCGATGCCGCCGAATCCACGTTCGCCCGCGCCGCAAGCGGGGCAAATACGAGGCCTGCGATCAAAAAGACCGCTATCAGCCGGCAAAGGTGGATCGAGCGTTTCACGGAGCGATTTTCGCATAGTTCGGCCCGTGATGGGAAGCCAGGTTCCATCACAAAGCCGCGGGTTTGCTTAATATAGCGCAAGTGCGACGCCCCTGATTGCGCTGGATCAATCCCGGAAGCCTGCCGCCTTTCCCTGTTCGGCCTGGCGCAGAACATTTTCGGCCGCTGCGGCTTGAGGTAGCGGCCGCACGACTTGCAGCCGGCACTTAAAGCAAGGAGCCCCGCCATGCACGCCCGCGAAATGATCGGCACCCACCCGGCCGCCCAGGGCCAGATCAATGACGCCCTGATCCGTTGCATCGAAGAGTGCTATTCCTGCGCCCAGACCTGTACCTCCTGCGCCGACGCCTGCCTCTCGGAGCGCATGGTGCAGGATCTCACCCAGTGTATCCGCCTGGACCTGGATTGCGCCGACATCTGCAACATTACCGGCCGCATCATGACCCGCCGGACAGGTTACGACGACGAGGTGATGCGCCGCATGCTGAGCGTCTGCGCCGCCGCCTGCCGGCTTTGCGCGGAGGAGTGCCAGAGGCATGCAGCCCAGCACGAACATTGCCGTATCTGTGCGGAAAGCTGTCTCCGATGCATGGAGGCCTGTCAGGAAGTGTCACGCAGCATGGCGCAATAGCGCAGGTATCAGCCCTCGCGTCGAAAGATGCTGAATTGGAAAGCCTGTCGGGAGCCCCAGGGCGTCGCATGCTCGTGCCGCTGCGTGTGGACCGGCTTGAACGCGGCGCCGAGCGTCCGTCCCAGGCTCGCGCTGTCGTAGCGCGCGACCGGCAGGCCGCTGCATTTTTCGGGGCCGTCGGGCGCGAAGGTGGCGATGATGGCGTGCCCGCCAATTTTCAGGCCACGCTGAAGACGGGCAATGTAGGCGGCCCGATCGTTGGCATCGGTGAGAAAATGGAACGCCGCCCTGTCATGCCAGATGTCGTAAGACCTGGCCGGCTCCCAGCTCGTCGCGTCCGCAACGATCCAGCTCACTTGCCTGGCGCTGGCGCCAAGGTGGCTCTCAAGGCGGCTTTTAGCGGCGGCCAACGCCGCAGTGGACAGGTCAAGCACGGTGACGTCCTGAAATCCCTGCTCCACGAGATGGTCGACCAGCCGCGACGCGCCGCCGCCGATATCGATGATGGTCGAGGTGCGGGTCGCCGCCGCCTGCACGATCAGATCGAGCGAAGGAGCCGGGCTTTCCTGATACCAGCTAACCTCGTTCTCGCGCTTCGTCGTGTAGACGTTCTCCCAATGGGCCTGACGGCTGACCTCTCCCACAGGGGCCCCTCCTCTCCTTGGTGCGGACGCTCGATATATGATCGCGGCTGCTACCCTCGACAATGACCCGGTTGACTAACCCATATCTCTCCGGTTATGGATTGATCAATAACCAACAGGTTATCGATCTCAGATGCCGAACGCTCGCGACGTACTCTTCAGGACCCTCGCCGATCCGACCCGTCGGGCAATCTTCGAGCGGCTCTGCCGCGAAGGCGAGCAGACGGTCGGGGCGCTGACGGCCCGGGCCGGGATCTCGCAACCGGCGGTTTCAAAACATCTTGGCGTTCTGAAGCAGGCCGGGCTGGTCCGCGATCGTCACGCAGGCCGCCAGACGCATTATAGCGCGCAGCTTGGCGCCCTGGCCCCGCTGATCGACTGGGCGAGCCAAATGCACGGCTTCTGGCAGAACCGGTTCGATAGCCTCGAAGACCTGCTCAAACGGATGGACCAATGACCAACTCCGCCACCGAAACACGCACCGTCGTCGTCGAACGCGAGATGTCCTATCCGCCGGAAAAGCTCTGGCGCGCGCTCACGCAACCCCATTTGATCGAGGAGTGGCTAATGAAGAACGACTTCAAGCCCGTCGTGGGCCACCATTTCAATCTTCGCGGCGACTGGGGCGGCGTACTCGACTGCGAGGTGCTCGCCATCGAGCCGAACAAGGCACTGTCCTACACCTGGAATTTCAAGCACGTGGATGCGGCCTTCAACCTGCAGAGCGTGGTGACGTTCACACTGACGCCAACGGCCTCGGGAACCCGCCTGCGCATGGAGCAAACCGGCTTCCGGCCGGATCAGAAGCAGGCCTATGGCGGCGCCCACGCCGGATGGCAGCAATTCTTCGCCAAGCTGGAAGAACTCGTAGCGCGGGTCGACTGAAACCGCCGCATCGCGCCCCGTCTCGTCTTCAAAAGGAGGTCACATTGAACTGGAACAAGTGGATACGACAGGTCCACCGTTGGCTAGCCCTTGCCTTCACGGTGGCCATTATCGCCAATGTGGCTGCCATGGTGCAGGAGAAGCAAGCCGCCTGGGTGGGGTTGCTGGCGCTGCTGCCGCTGATCTTGCTCCTGCTCACGGGTCTGTACATGTTCATGTTGCCCTATGCTGCCAAATGGCGCAGCGGCTGAAGCAGCGCAGGAATCAACGCCATGGCGCAAACGACGTCGAAGGCACCGCCGAAGGCAGCCAAGAAGCCCACCGCCAGACGGCCCGCCGCCAAACCGGTCGTCCTGCTCTCGGGCGGCAATCCGCAGGTTGCGAAAGCGGACGGCGACGCTCCCGTGCAGGCCTACATCGCGGCCATGCCGGGATGGAAGCGCGACGTCGGCCGCATCCTTGACGCGCTCATCGTGCGCACCGTCCCCGGCGTGCGCAAGGCGGTCAAATGGAACACGCCCTTTTACGGTGTCGAGGACCAGGGCGGCTGGTTCCTCAACTTTCATTGCTTCACCAAGTACGTCAAAGTGGCCTTCTTCCGCGGCACATCGCTGCGCCCTGTCCCGCCCGGCGAGTCCAAGCACAAGGAAGTGCGCTATCTCGACATCTATGAGGACGCTGCCCTTGACGAAGCCCAATTCGTCGCCTGGGTGAAGCAAGCGAGCCAATTGCCGGGCGAACGATTGTGAGCGAAATGACGACAGCAACGAAGAAAGCGGCGACAAGTATGAAGAAAAGCGGCGCGAACGAAGCAAAAGGCGGACGCTCGCCCTCCGAGCACATCGATGCCAGGATCAAGGAATTGGGCGACTGGCGCGGCGAGACGCTCGCGCGTATCCGCAGCATCATCAAGCAGGCCGACCCTGAAGTGGTCGAGGAATGGAAGTGGCGGGGCGTTCCGGTGTGGGAGCACGACGGAATCATCTGCACCGGCGAGACCTACAAGGCTGTCGTGAAAATGACCTTCGCCAAGGGCGCCTCGCTGGACGACCCATCAGGCCTCTTCAACTCCAGCCTGGAGGGCAATACCAGGCGCGCCATCGATATCCACGAGGGCGACAAGATCAACGAAAAAGCCTTGAAGGCGCTCATTCGCGCGGCCGTGGCATTGAACACGTCGAAACGGGCGGCCCCTCGTCCCGCCAGCGCCCGGAAGAAAGCAAAGACCGCTTGACGATGGCGATGCCTACCTGGGAAAAAGCTGCAATTCCAGCAATGCGAGCCGCTGCAGGACAACCGGATCCCGCTCTCCGGCGTGGGCGCCGCGCAGGATAGCTTCCGCGATGTATTGAACGTGATGAGAGCTGACGGGCTCAGGAAGCGACGCGACGGTGGCTTCAAGCGCCTGCTCCATCACCGAGATGACCTCGGGCGGGAACGATGCGTTTGCAAAGTCCTTCATGGCGATGGCAGTGAAAAGGAAGCGGTTGCCAATGCAACGTTGAGGTCGGACCGGCAGCCGCTCAAGTCCATGTGTCTATCCCTGACACTATTGCATAATTTTCCCGAAATTGAATCGTTCCAACAAGGCGGACAAAATCCGATTCCATGAGGCCGGCGAGCCGCTGACGCGGCGGTCGGACGCTTCAGGCCGACGGGTCCTGGTGGAGATAGCGGTCGTCAAACTGCGCCAATTCCGCCAGCTTTGTTTCGTCGAGCACGTGGACGCGGCCCCTGCTGACGTCGACAATTCCGTCCTGGCGAAGCTGCTTGATGATGCGGTTTGCATGCACAGGCGTTATGCCCAGCGCTTCGCCGATTTGCTCCTGGGTCAGGGGAAATTCGAACACCGCAGGCTCGGCGCGCTCCGTGAGAGCAAGGCGCCGGCGAAGCTCAAGGACGGTGTGAGCCAGCCGGGCCGGCGCCGGCCGTTGTCCGACATTGACGATCCACTCCCGGAATATTGCGGCATCGATCAAGGTGTCGCGCCAAAACACTTCCGCGACGTTCGGCTGCGTATGCGTCAGGGCGCGCAGCGACGTGTGACTGATGAACCCCAGTGTCGACGGCACCAGCGTGATCAGATCATGATCCATCACCTGCAGGTGCAAACTCTGAAGATCGGGAATTTCCCCGGGGATGTGAATCGAGAGGATTTGCCGCCCACCCCGCTCGGTCGTCTTTGACCGGATGCAGAATCCTTCGATGATCAGGCAGCATTCTGTCGGACGCTCGCCATCGGATACGATGGCTCTCCCGCCCTCCCAGTGGCGAACCGCAACTGGAAGCGAACGGATTGCAGCGATGTCCGCCTGATCGAGTTTCGAGACGGTATTGAGCCGCCGCAACAAGCTCGCCAACACCGTTTCCCGCTCCAACGGCTTGCCTCCTTTTTTGAGTGAATTGACCTGCTGCCTTTGAATGAAAACGAAAGCCGCCCGATACCAGTTCCCAACAAAGGTTAAGGATACGATCGTCAGAACATGAAAGGGTCTTGTCGACAAAGGAGATCCATCCATGAAAAAGAAACGCAATCGCAGCCGGCCGGAGCTTTCTCTTCAGGAGCGGCTGAAACGAATTGCCTTTCGCGCCCGCGAAAAGGCCGAGGTGCTGCCGCCAGGACGCGAACGCGATCGCCTGATCATGGCGGCGGTCTCGACCGAGTCCGCGGCCGCCATCGAGCGTTGGCTGACATCGCGCGAATTGCAGGGTCCGAAATAGTGCGGCGCGCCGTCTTACGTCTCACATCCGCCGGTCGGCGCAGACGCGGATGACGTACAGCGGATTTGCGAACTCGTCCGTGACCTCCATGCACCAGTCCTTGCCCGGACGCAGCCTTCCATCAAGGTCCTGGATGATCTGCCCCGCTGTCCTGGTTGCCTCGCGCCAGGCCGCTTGCACGTCGGGCAATTCCTCCCCTTCCTCGTCCAGTTCGGCCCGCTCGTGATACACATTAAAAAAATAGCGTGGCATGAGGGCTTTTCCTTTTTAACGGCGGGCAGCCTTTCCCGACCGATACGCCCTTGGACTATTCGCGGCGGCCCTTGTTCGAACTGACGTCGTCACGGCACGAACGCTGTGTCCGCCACAGGACATAGTAAGCAAGCTATGGCGCCGCTAAATGTTCCTCTGGCGACGAGCAACCTCGGGCGGGGATGCGGCGCCGGATTGCCGCCTGACCTCCTGCGCCCGTCGGTGTCCAGCGCGGCGAGGAACGAATCGAAGCGAGCCAGCTTGATTCGCTGTTCTGGAGTCCGGGAGTGCTTTATGCGCACGGCTGAGTCGGTTCCGTCAATCGTGCCCCACATTGACGAGCACGATGTCTACATCGTCGAGCACCATTCCTTCGAACACGGACGGATCTGGGGAGAAGTGAATTCGGAGACGCCCGGCTTCGAGCCGGTTGTCATGGATCTGCTCACCGGCCAGTACGTCAACCCGATACGGGTTGTTGCCTTCAACGTCGGCGAAGGATGGTGCCGTGACGCCTCGGCGGAGGTCGTACACGAACTGCGGCGACGTTGCGATCTCCAGCAGCGCGACATTCCATTTTTCCTGCAGGATTTTGTCGATCGCTACGAAGGCCGCTATCGGGACGTCCAGTTGCCGCTGCCGATGCGGCTGTATTAGCCTGTCTACTCATCAGAGCTGAACGGGCTCTGGCCAAGCTTTCCTGTTGGCCATCCCGCTGCCGGCTACGAGTTCGTGATGGCTGACCGTCAGCCGGACCATGTCCTCGTATTCCTCGATCTCGAACGTCACCCGGCTGTAGGCGGATGGATCGAGGCCTGCGTGGGTTACTGATCGGCGAACCTCGTGTCGGCGCGCTGACCCGATCGCGATTTTGCCGTCCTGATCGCGTGCCATATGCGGGCGGGCGTGGCGGGCATGTCGAGATGCTGCACGCCGAGCGGCGCCAGCGCGTTCATCACGGCATTCATGATGGTGGCGGGAGCCGCGATGGCCCCGGCCTGCCCGCTTCCTTTGACGCCGAGCCGGTTGGCGCGGCTCGGAAAGTCAGGCGTGAGACTGCCCTCGAACGCGGGCAGATCGTCCGCGCGCGGCAACGCGTAGTCCATCAGCGAGCCCGAAAGGATCTGTCCCGTCTCGGCATCGAACAGCGCCTGCTCGAACAATGCCTGACCGATGCCTTGGGCCACGCCGCCATGGACCTGCCCCAGCGTCAGGCGGGGATCGAGCAGGCGGCCATAATCGTCGAAGATGACATAGCGGTCGAGCTTCACCTCGCCGGTTTCGGGATCGATCTCGACTTCAGCGACATGGCAGCCGTTGGGAAAGGTATAGCGGTCGCAGAGGTGGGTCGCCTGGTGCGCGAGCCCGGGTGCAATGTCGTCACCTGGCGTCTGATACGAGGCACGCGCCACCTCGTCGAGGCTGATCTCCTGCCCGGTTGCAGCCACGCGCAACATGCCGGCCTGGTACTGAATCCCATCCACGCTGGCCTGCAGCAGGCGCGCGGCAAGCCGGCGCGCGTTCTCGATCACGCCTTCGGCCGCCATCAGGAGCGCGGTGCCGCCCTGGTGCATGGAGCGCGCCCCGCCATGACCGCCACCGGCGTCGAGATCATCCGTGTCGCCTTGCAAAAACCGGAAGCGCTCGAGCGGCAAGCCGAACGCATCGGCGGCGATCTGGGCGAACGTCGTCTCATGCCCCTGACCATTGGAATGCGTGCCGACCTTCAGGTCGATCCGGCCGTCCGCGGCGAGAGCAACCTCCGCCACTTCATTGGGCTGACCGCGCGCCGTTTCGAGAAAGCAGGCATAGCCCAGGCCGCGCAGCCGGCCCCGGGCGCGCGAGTTCCGCCGGCGCACATTGAACCCTTCCGCGGCCGCGACCGCGTGATTGATTGCATGGGCAAAGCTGCCCTGCTCGACCGAAAGTCCCATCGCACTGCTGTAAGGAAAACGACGCATGATGTTCTTGCGCCGCAGCTTCAGCGCATCCATCCCGAGCTGGTGAGCTGCGATGTCGATGCAGCGCTCGATCAGATAGTTCGCCTCGGGCTTGCCGGCGCCGCGGTAGGCATCGATCGGCGTCGTGTTGCTGAATACGCCCCTCGTCTCGAATGCGATCAGCGGAATGTCGTAGACGCCGCCCATCGCACTCGCCATTGCCATGGTCGGCACGGCCGGCGCCACCGTCGAGACGTAGGCGCCAAGATTAGCGAAAACTTTGCTGTCGAGCGCCAGGAATCGGCCGTCGCGATCCAGGGCAAGGCGGGCCCGCACCAGGCTGTCGCGGCCATGCGCCGAGCCGGTGAAATCCTCGTTGCGGTCTCCGATCCATTTGACCGGACGGCCGAGACGGCGCGCCGCCCACAGCACAAGCACCCATTCCGGATAGAGAACGTTCTTCATTCCGAAGCCACCGCCGACATCGGGAATGCTGACGCGGAGCTTGTCTTTCCCGATGCGGAAAACCGAGGTTGCCAGCAGGTCGCGGATCGCGTGCGCGCCGGCGGCCGAGGCGATCAGGTGCAGACGGCCGCGTTTCGCATCGAACTCTCCCAACGCGCCGCGCGTCTCCAGCGGCGCGGCGACGACGCGGTTGTTGACCAGCTCGCATTCCACGACATGGGCGGCGTCGCGGATCGCCGCTTCCACCGGGCCGATCTCACCACGGTTGAACTGGAACGCGATGTTGCCAGCAACCTCCGGCCAGATCGAGGGCGCGTCCGGCAGAATTGCATCTGCGATCGAGACGACCGGCGGCAGCGGCTCATAGTCGACGGTGACGGCTTCGGCAGCATCGCGCGCGGCCTCGGCGCTTTTCGCAACCACGAACGCGACCGGCTCACCGACATAGCGGACGCCGTCGCGCGCCAGCGCGTGATAGGGCGGTACCACCAGGGGCGTGGTCATCGGAATGGCGGTTACCGCGCATGGTAGCGGTCCGATATTGTCGGCGGCCAGGTCGGTGCCCGTCAGCACGGCGGCGACTTCAGGCATTTGACGCGCCGCATCGACCCTGATCGTAGTGATGCGCGCGTGCGCCTGCGGCGAGCGAACGACGACGCCGTGAAGCGCGTTCGGCGCCGCAAGATCGGCAACATAGCGCCCGCGTCCCCGCACGAAGCGTTCGTCCTCAATGCGGTTGATGCTGTGCCCCAACAACGGCTCGGTCATGCCAAGCTGTATGGAACCGGGCGCGGGCAAAGGCAATAGGTCGCCTTGCGGCGAAGGAAACGGACTACGAGAGATTGTGCCCATTTGGTTGCGGTGAGAGTGCGCCTGTTTCACGTCGATCATCCGATCCAATCAGGCGGCCCCGCGGAATTAGGAACAAACATCACAACCTCCGGTTCGAGATTCTTCACCCGACCTTCGGAGTCTCCCAATGTACCATCACGTCAAGAAACTGATGTTCACCGTTCGCGTCGACGAGCCCGACCCGCGCTTTGGCAACATGCTCCTTGAGCAATTCGGCGGCGCCAATGGGGAATTGGCCGCGGCAATGCAGTATTCGATACAGGGCCTCAATTGCGAAGATCCGGACCGCAAGGACCTTCTGATGGATATCGGCACGGAGGAACTGAGCCATCTCGAAGTCGTCGGCTGTCTCGCACGCATGCATCTGAAGCCGTCCAAGTTCGACCGCCAGGCCGCAGAAGCCGATCCGCTGATCGCCATCGCCGGCGGCGGTGGAATCAATCTGTTCAATTCGCAAGGCAATCCTTGGACCGCCGACTACCTTAAGATCACCGGCGAGCTGGACGTCGATCTCCGCAGCAATATTGCGGCAGAGGCCCGCGCCAAGATCGTCTATGAGCGCCTGATCAATTTCTGCGACGACGCCGGCAGCAAGGACGCCCTGCAGTTCCTGATGACCCGGGAAATCACCCATATGAAGGCCTTCGCGTTGGCGCTCGAAAGCATGAGCAAACCGGCCTTCAGCATCGGCCGCATCGCGCCGACGCCGGGCCTCGTCGACCAGTTCTTCAACGATTCCACCGGAACCGGTGAACATGGCGAGATCGACGCGCGCGGCCCCTGGAACGAGGGCAACGGATGGGTATTCACGGAATCTCCGGCGATCCAGGCTGGCGAGCCGGGCGCGGCGACGGCCATCATCGCGGAGAGCTCGCCGCCGGTCGACGAGGCCGGTCTCACCGAGCTCCTGATCGACGAGCTGCGTGACATTCTTCATGCGGAGAAGCAGCTCACCAAGGCGCTGCCAAAGATGGCCGCGGCGGCGCGCTTCGATCAACTCCGCGAGCTGTTCGAGCAGCATTTGCTCGAGACCGAGAATCAGATCGAGCGCATCAACGAGTGCTTCGAACTGCTTGGCAAAACGGCCCGGGCTAAGCCCTGCAAGGGCATGATGGGCCTGGTCGAGGAAGGCCAGGAAATCATGGCCGAGGGCGAAAAGAAGGAGGACGTTGCCGCCGACCTTGCCCTGATCGGCGCCGCGCAACGCGTCGAGCACTACGAGATGTCGGCCTACACGACTGCGAAGAACCTCGCCCAGCAATTGCGGCACAGCGCTGTCGTCGCCCTGTTGTCGAAGTCGCTGGCGGAAGAGGAAAATTCCGATCAACTCCTCAATCAGGTGGCCCGATCGCTGATGTCGGTGGCAAAGATGCCCGCCGCTGTCGAACAGGCCGAATAACGGCTAATAAACAACTGAGAGGAGCTCTTGCGATCCAGCGGGTTGCAGGAGCTCATCGGCGGCAGAGGTGATAGCTATCCGGCACGCTGCGCGGTAGACCCTTCTTTTTCTGGTTGCGCCGTCGCAGTTGTCGAGCAATCTACCTCCACGCTCGGAACCGGATCCCAAAACGGAGTTGCAAGAGCCTCTCTCTGTTGTAGAGAGATCGTGGAGCGGCCCCGGCCCTCCTATTGCCCGGCCGGGGCCGGTCCGCTCAGGCTGAGGCTTACTGCTGCGGCCGAACCGTTATCAGTTCCAGACTGCCAGAACTCTGCCTCGACGAATAGTTCGGCGCGCTCGCGCGCACTTTTCTTCTTCAATACAAACCAGATCGACGCGATTGTATGGCTGTCAGCTCTGACCGGATACGCCTGAAAGCTCTTCTAACGCCGTGGAACGAACATCAGGGTTCAAATAAGGCGACTCAAAAACGGCTAGTCCAACTGACTCAGTGATAGCCTTTGCACTTCGTTTCTTCCTTATATTCGCCGTTGCGCTCCCACTTGCGTTCAATCTTGCATGGGCCGCGGTAGAACTCTTGCTTGTACTCGCGGTCGTAATTGTAGGCGCGGTAAGCGCCGCGATCTTGCCTCCACCGGCCATTGCCGCTCTCGTCCTTCCATGGATCAGCAAAGGCTGGCCCAGCCAGCGTGGCAAGCGCCGCAATTCCTAAAAGCGGGTATTTCATCACGGGACCCTTCAATAAGGAAAATAGCCCGGCCGGTTTCCCGGCACGGGCAGTGACACTCCGCTTAGTGGACTACACGAAGAAAATAGTAGCCGAGACCACCGACTACGATGACGGTGGGCACGGCCCAAAGCAGTAATACAGGCATGGTCTCCTCCTCCTTCTTACCTGTATAAAACGGACGGAACAGGCTGATGTTCCGTGAATGAAACCGAATTCAGGCGCGAATGGCTTTTGGTCTCGCCGTTCCGGATGACGCGCGGTCCTGCTGTGACGTCTTTGAATGAAGGCCGCAGTCAACCTCGATGGCGGGAAGTGAGCGGAAATTTGAACGCTGTACCGCAGGCGAGTGCTCGGCGCGCTGGCCAGAGCCGTCGCTGGCGCTTTCTAAAATGCCCTTCATCCGGAAACCATGGACGCTCAGCCCTGTGCGCTGGAGCCTTTTTCATCCACGAGCCGAACGGTTCGGCGCCTTGTCATACGATCGAGAGCATGCACGACCTCATCTCGGTCGAGAACGGCCAACAGCCGCTCGATCGTATGCGTTGCGTCCCCCGGCGCCTCTGGCGCGACGTGTTCTCCCAGGATGCGCCGGGCATCTTCAATGGCCCTCAATAGGACGTCCTCGTCCGGGGTGTTCATGGTGCGCGCCTCAGTGAGCGCGGACTCAAATCGGAAGGATGAACTTCGTTCCTATGACCGTTCGCAATCGCGAGCGGCCGTGCAGATCGACGGACAAGCGCCTGATGTTTGGATGCGCGCACCGTGGAATGTTCTTGCACTGGCTTCCGGTGGGCGCAGCGACAGATCCCACCATGAGGACGGCCCCAGCCCGGGGGAAAAGCTGGGGCCCCTCTTGAAGCCGTGCCGACGGGCGGCTCCGGTCGGCACAACCTGCTAACGGCCTCCAGCCAAGGCCGTTCCTACAGCCCGTCCCTATTTGCCGATTGTGCACTAGTGGACCGACAGCGGCGGTAAGGTAGCGTAAGCTTGCGAACATCACCGCAAGGTAGTCCGGCAGTTATCGGTGACGAGAACGCCAGTTGCGCTCCCGCCTTCCGAAGGGAAAGGAACAGCGCGTGCAACCGCGTCGCCGTTTCAAACAAACGACTTCACTAGCCCAGCGATTGACCGAAGAGGCGAAGCGCCTTCGAAAGGAAGCGCGAGGCACCCCGCCGGGACTGGCGCGGGAACGGCTGATCAGGAAAGCCCGGCAGGCCGAGACGGCCGTGCATATTCAAGCGTGGCTTGCATCGCCAGGACCGCACGCGCCAACTTGACCGGAAGACACCTCGATTGAGCAAGATCAACCTGGAGCCAGCGGGTCTCCCTTAGTTTGTTGTCACACCGAGCCCGAAGCAGCGGGCCCTTGAGGTCACGAGGTCCGGACTCCCAGGCGGGCCTCGTTCTGTTCGAGGCACGGCTTACGCGCAAACCCGGAGTTCCCGGTTCCACCTCCGGGAAGACCCACGCGTGCCTCGCCCCTTGAGTGCCTTTCGGCAATCACCTGTGCGACCTCGCCGTTGAGCACGGTGAGATGATTTCGCGCTTGTGTGGCATCTGTCGCCAGTTTGCCGATCAACACGCAGTTCTTCGCGCCGATACGCAGCCCTTTTTCCAGCCGCCTGCTCACGTCCTGCATGGCGCCACCGGTCACGGCCATTCTGAGCTGAATTCCAGCCCGGAGCAGGTCAGGAAAAAGTGGCAATTTAAATGAACCAACGGTTTTTAATCGATTTGAATCCGTATATTGGGCGTGGAGTTCGATTGTGGCGTTTCAGCGTAGCAAGCCGGCGGCGATCGGGATCAAGGCCTACTACCCCGGCTTCATCGAACCGGCGTTAGCCTCTTCGATCGAGAGGGTGCCAACTGGGAAGCGCTGGATTCACGAGATCAAGTTCGACGGTTACCGGGTGCAAGTCCATCTCACCAACGGCGCCGTCAAGGTCTTCACCCGCCGCGGCAACGACTGGACCAGGCGATTTCGCAAAATCGCCGACGACGCCTGGCATATCGCCGCCGGAAGCGCGATCATCGATGGCGAAGTGGTCGTTCCGTCCAAAGACGGCACGACCGATTTTTCCGTGCTGCAGAACGAACTGAAGGGCAAATCAAACCGGATCGTGCTGGTTGCCTTCGACCTGCTTTACCTCAATGGCTACGATCTGCGGACGGTGCCGTTACAGGAGCGCAAGGCGCTGCTGAAAAAAACCATTGACGCCACCGACGTCCAGTTCAGCGAAAGTTTTGAGATCGACGGCAGCGAGATGTACGCGCATGCCTGCAAGGTCGGCCTCGAAGGTGTCATCTCCAAGGTGCGTGACAGCCGCTACGTCTCCGGCCGCGTCAACGATTGGGTCAAGAAGACCTGCGCGCAACGCGAGACGCTGACCATCGCGGGCTTCGCGCTCGACGGCAACAAATGGGACGGCATCTATCTCGGCCGTCACAAGGGCAACGACCTCATCTATGCCGGCAAGTGCGACCATGGGTTCGACAAGAAATCGTCCACTGAGCTTCGCAAGCGGCTGACGCCTTTGATCCGCAAGACTCAGCCTTACAGCAAGAGGATCGCGCATAAGGGCATCTGGGTCGAACCAGAACTGCTGGCGGAAATCGAATACCGCGCCAAATCGGCGGAGGGCAAAATCCGACATCCGTTC
Source organism: Bradyrhizobium archetypum (assembly GCF_013114835.1). Classification (GTDB taxonomy): domain Bacteria; phylum Pseudomonadota; class Alphaproteobacteria; order Rhizobiales; family Xanthobacteraceae; genus Bradyrhizobium; species Bradyrhizobium archetypum. Next base: position 441,403 of record NZ_JAAVLW010000005.1, read on the forward strand.
TTCAAGGGCTTGCGGGAAGACCTGTGATGTCGAAGGACGCGTTCGATCAATGGTGGGAATGGGCGGAGAAGCTGCCGGAGAGCATGCTCACAATCCCGGCGGCGATCCACACGCCCGTCATGCGGCTAGCTCCGCACGAGCGGCACGACCGTGACAAGGTCAACGAGGCGGTACGGCGATGGCAAGCGAACTGAGCATTCTCTGCCATACCGGCCGCGACTTCGAATGAGAAAGCTCCGCGGCGGGTGAGAACCGCCGTCCGCATGACCGCAACAACGCGGGCGGCTGGCCCGCGCTGCTACTTGAAAATCGTATCCGCCTATGCCGTGGCGGAGTGCTCGGCGCCCTGCAGCTTGCGCTTCCGCCAGACCGATCCCGCGATCAGCACCACGACGATGCCGATGATTCCGAGGATCACCTCACCGCCATGTCCGCCATTGGCGAACTGCGGCGGCATACCGAGCGATTTGAGGACGCCATCGAGGCCAACGCCCGCCGGACCGTTGAAAAACGCATGCAGATACGGTTGCACCGCCGGGTCGGTTGCCATGACCTCGCCGGCGATCCAGCCCAACAGACCCGCGCCGGCCCACACCAGCGCGGGAATGCGCGTCAGCAACGCCATGATCAGCGCCGCTCCCGCGACGATCAGGGGAACGCTGATGGCAAGGCCGATGACGAGCAGCGGAATGCTGCCATTGGCGGCCGCGGCGACCGCGATGACGTTGTCGAGGCTCATCACGATGTCGGCGATCGCCACGATCTGCACCGCGGCCCACAGATGCGCGGCCGCTTCCGTGTCGCTCTCATCCTCGTGTTCCGGTACCAGGAGCTTTGCCGCGATCACCAGCAGCGCCAGTCCGCCGACCAGCTTGAGGTATGGCAGCGCCATCAAGGTCACCACGATCCCCGTGAAGATAATGCGCAGCAGGACGGCGACGCCGGCGCCCAGGATCATGCCCCAGAATCGCTGGCGCGGCGGCAATCCTCGGCAGGCCATCGCGATGACCAGCGCGTTGTCGCCCGACAGCAGGATGTTGATCCACATGATCTTGCCGAGCGCTACCCAGAAAGCGGGTTGCTGCACCTCGGTCTGGAACTGGACAAAGAATGCCGAGATCACCGCCGGATCAAAAATTTGCAACAGCCAGTTCACAACGTTTCTCCCCCACGGCCCTGCGGCCGTTGCGCGCGGCTATTGCCTGCCGCTCCACCAATCAATCAGCCGACGATCTCATTACCTGAGAAGAACTGCGCGATTTCGACCGCCGCGGTCTCCGGCGCATCCGAACCGTGCACCGAATTCTCACCGATCGACTTCGCATGAATCTTGCGGATCGTGCCTTCCGCCGCCTTCGAGGGATCGGTGGCGCCCATCACGTCGCGATATTTGGCGATAGCACCCTCGCCTTCCAGCACCTGCACCACGACCGGGCCCGAGGTCATGAAGTCGACCAGTTCGCCGAAGAACGGACGCGCCTTGTGAACGGCGTAGAAGGTTTCCGCCTGCTCCCGGGTCATGCGAATGCGCTTCTGGGCCACGATCCGTAGGCCAGCCTTCTCGATCAGCGCGTTGACCGCGCCGGTCAGATTGCGCGCGGTCGCGTCCGGTTTGATGATCGAGAAAGTGCGTTCAATCGCCATTGTTTACGTCCTTGCAAAACGCCGGGTGGGAGAGTTGCGGGGCTTATATCGGTGCCATCCCATGACGGCAAGCGACCCGGTGACGCGGCTGCCACCCCTTTTGGGCGTGTTTTCACCCGGCACACGCCTCCGTGGCGCTAAGATTACAGCAATTTCACGGAGGTGAACCCATTCTGTAATCTTCGTCACGCCGCCATTCAGCTTTGCACAGCTAGACTTTCCGACGATCGGACGCCGGGCACGCATCCGCGGCCCGGGGCGTTACGGGAGGCGATCTCACCGATGGCGCGTAGACTCGCGCCGAACCTTGAGGAGACGATCATGTTACGCAAATTCTCACTCGTTGCAGCGGCTGCGGCCGCGCTGGGAGCGGCCGCACTGGCGCCGACATCGGCCTCGGCCTGGGGCGGCGGCTGGCATCATCACGGCTGGCATCATCACCATCACGGCTGGGGCTGGGGCCCTCGCGTCGTGATCGGCGGCCCAGCCTACTTTGGCGGATACGGCGGCTGCTATGTGCGGCGCTTGGTTCCGACCCCTTGGGGTCCACGTTGGCGGTTGGTGAACCGCTGCTACTGATCTGATGTGAGCTTCCCCTTGACTTGAAGCCCCGGCCCCGTGCCGGGGCGTTTTTTATGCGCCTTATGCGGAACAGAATTTGCAGCCGTGATTCGCGCAGTTGCAAACGAACGCACACGTTCCTTGCGCGGGAAACCAATTTCGCCGCCGCGACTTGATCCATCAAATATTCACATTCAAGCCTTGCCAGCGCTGCGAGGTGGAACTCGCCGAGAAACCGCCGATGGATGTCCGAATCAGCCGTGACTTCGAACAAATCGACCACAAGACATGCGTGTCAATCTGCGACGCCATCGGCGAACGGCTACAACAGAGCTTCCGCCCCGAAGCCGAACTGTCTCCACGCTTACGAGAGCTCTTAGAAGAATTGCGCCGCCACGACAGTGACGTGCATTGAGTGCCGTCGGGGCGCCGATTTTACCGATATAGAGGTTGCGTTTGGCTGCGGCTCCGGTGACAACGCCGCATGCTTTCCATCACGGACATTTCGATCCGGATTGCCGGCCGGCTCCTGATCGACAACAGTACGGTGCAGATCGCGCCGGGCGCGCGCGTCGGCTTCGTCGGCCGCAACGGCGTCGGCAAATCGACGCTGTTTCACGCAATCCGGGGCGATCTGCCGCTTGAGTCCGGCAGCATTACGCTACCGCCGCGCTGGCGTATCGGCAGTCTGGCGCAGGAGGCGCCGGACGGTCCGGAGAGCCTCATCAATGTCGTGCTGAAGGCCGATTCCGAGCGCGACGTGCTGCTTCGTGAATCCGAAACCGCCACCGATCCGCACCGCATCGCTGAAATCCAGACCCGGCTGGTCGACATCGACGCGCATTCGGCGCCGGCGCGCGCCGCCGCCATCCTGAGCGGCCTCGGATTTTCCACTGCGGACCAGGCGCGACCCTGCTCGGAATTTTCCGGCGGCTGGCGCATGCGGGTGGCGCTGGCGGCAACGTTGTTTTCGGCGCCCGATCTCTTGCTGCTGGACGAGCCGACCAACTATCTCGACCTCGAAGGTACGCTATGGCTGGAAGACCACCTGGCCAACTATCCACGCACCGTCATCGTCATCAGCCATGACCGCGACCTGCTTGACACCTCGGTCGACCAGATCCTGCATCTCGATCGCGGCAAGCTGACGCTCTACAAGGGAACCTACTCCTCGTTCGAGGAACAGCGCGCCATGCGCGAGATGCTGGACGCCAAGCACGCCAGGCGCCAGGCCGACGAGCGCAAGCGGCTGCAGGCCTTCGTCGACCGCTTCAAGGCAAAGGCCTCGAAGGCCCGACAGGCCCAGTCACGCGTCAAGATGCTGGAACGGATGAAGCCGGTCACCGCGCTGGTGACGCAGGATGTGCGTGAGATCACCTTTCCTGCGCCGGAGAAATTGCTGTCGCCGCCGATCATCGCCGTCGACGACGTCTCGGTCGGTTACGATCCGAAAAAGCCGGTGCTCAATCGCATCACGCTGCGTGTCGATACCGACGACCGCATCGCCCTGCTCGGCTCCAACGGCAACGGCAAGTCGACGCTGGTCAAGCTGTTGGCGGGCAAGCTGCAGCCATTCTCAGGCAGGATCACGCGGGCGGAAAAGCTTTCGGTCGGCTATTTCGCGCAGCATCAGGTCGACGAACTCAACCTCGACGCGTCGCCCTACGATCACGTCCGCCGGCTGATGCCCGATGCGCCTGAGACCAAGGTGCGCGGCCGTGTCGGCGCGATCGGCTTTTCCGGCAAGGCCGGCGACACCCTGGTCAGGAGCCTGTCAGGCGGCGAGAAGGCGCGGCTGCTGCTCGGGCTCGCCACCTTCTTCGGCCCGAACATGATCATCCTCGACGAGCCGACCAACCATCTCGACATCGACAGCCGCGCAGCGCTGGCGGAAGCGATCAACGATTTTCCCGGCGCCGTCATCATGGTCTCGCACGACCGCTATTTGATCGAATCGTGTGCCGATCAATTGTGGGTGGTCGCCAACAAGTCGGTGACGACCTACGACGGCGACCTCGACGAATACCGGCGGATGGTGCTGTCGATCGGCGATACCCGCGAGCGCGGCGGCGATCGCATCAAGGAAAGCGCCAAGCCGGCGCGAACGAGGGGCGAAAGGCGAACGCCGCTCAAGCAGCGCATTGCCGAGGCGGAGGCCGAAGTCGAGCGCATCACCGGCATCATCGCCAAGATCGACACCGCCCTCGCTTTGCCCGATCTGTTCACGCGCGATCCCAAGCAGGCCGCCCAGCTCAGCAGAGCGCGCGCCAGCGCAGAAGCCGCGCTGCGGCGCGCGGAGGAAGATTGGCTGGAGGCCAGTTCGGAATTTGACGAAGCGGCGGGCTGAGCCGATCGATGCGGCGCTACGCCGCCGGCTTCCGCTTCGGCTTGCCGCCCTTGGCCGGCGCCGCCGGCTCCGGTCCACGCTCGATCGAGGTCAGGCGTCCGCTGGTGAAGGTGTAGATGCCGGCGCGCTGGCCGCGCGAATAGGTGACGACTGCCACGCGATCGCCGCGCGGGTTGTTGGAGAGGCTGACATTATCGGGCGCGCCGATGCCGCGTACGACGTCGCATTCGGTATGGCCAAGGGCCACTGTGCCAGTCGTCGAGGGTGGCGGGCTGCCGGCGGCACCGTCCGCCAGCGCGTTGGCACCAGGCGCGCCCATGCCCGGACAGGCGCCATCCGCAGCGACGAGTTCATCCGGCGTGACCGGTTTAGTCGGGGTCAGCGGCGGCGTTTCGATCGAGACGTTGCGGATAAAGACGCGGCCCGAGCGCTGAAACCAGTCCGCATCCTTCGACAGCAGGTCCGCCCCGCCCGCACAGCCCGCCAGCGCAGGCCCGAGCAACAATAACGTCAGCAGTGGCTTTCGATCGATCGTTCCGCGTCGCACGCTAAACCCACGCTCCCGCTTTTGACTGTAACCACTTGTCCCAACACCACTTTGCGGCACCACCATGGCTGCCCGCAAGACTCGGCGCAGAAACCGCTAATTATCATTAATTCCCGGGGATCGCTAATTTGGATCGCTAATTTCCAGGCATCGCTAATTTCCAGGCATCGCTATTGCCGCCGCTGCCACCGCCCCCGCTCATCGGCCTGCCAATAAGTCACCTCGAATCCCCGCGCCTTGCAATCGGCCCAGGCGCAACGCGCAGCCGTCAGTGCCTCATCATCATCTCCGTTGAAGACCAGCACCACCCGCTCATAGCTGTCGCAATCGGCCGGTAACGCTGCGTTGTCGATCAGGAACCTGACATTGGCCTGATTCGGGTTTCCGGCCTCGATCGAGAGAATGATGGGTTGGTCCTGCGCATCGCCGGCGCGCCATGTGGCGTGCGGCAGAAACGAATCGTCGCTGTAGGTCCACAAATGGGCATCGAGCGCCTCGGCGCGCTCCGGCGAGGTCGATTGCACGACCACACGCCAGCCGCGCTCGAGCGATTTTTCCAACAGCGACGGCAATACGCTTTCGAGCGACATGCCCTGCAAATGATAGAACAGGACTTCCGTCATCCGCCTGCAACCGGTTTACTTCGTGGCTTCGTAATATTCCGCGACCAGCCGGTCCAGCAGACGGACACCATAGCCTGATCCCCAACTCTGGTTGATGTCGGTTTTCGGTGCGCCCATCGCCGTCCCCGCGACGTCGAGATGCGCCCAGGGCGTGTTGTCGACGAACCGCTGCAGGAATTGCGCGGCGGTGATCGAGCCGCCGTGCCGCCCGCCGGTGTTCTTCATGTCGGCAAATTGCGAATCGATCAGCTTGTCGTATTCGGGACCGAGCGGCATGCGCCAGACGCGCTCGCCGGTCTCATTTCCGATCTTGCCGAGCCGTTCCGCCAGTTCGTCGTTGTTGGAAAACATGCCGGAATATTCCGTACCCAGCGCGACCATGATCGCGCCGGTGAGCGTCGCAAGATCGACCATGAATTTGGGCTTGAACTTCTTCGCGACGTACCAGAGCACGTCGGCCAGCACGAGCCGGCCCTCGGCATCGGTGTTGATGATCTCGATGGTCTGCCCCGACATCGACGTAACGATATCGCCGGGCCGCTGCGCGTTGCCGTCGGGCATGTTCTCGACCAGGCCGATCGCACCGACCGCGTTGACCTTGGCTTTGCGCGCCGCCAGCGCGTGCATCAGCCCCACGACGCAAGCAGCGCCGCCCATGTCGCCCTTCATGTCTTCCATGCTGGCGGCCCCCTTGATGGAGATGCCGCCGGTATCGAAGCAGACGCCCTTGCCGACGAAAGCGACCGGCTGATCGCTCTTCCTGCCGCCGTTCCAGCGCATGATCACGGTGCGGCCCGGTTGGGTGGAGCCCTGTGCGACGCCGAGCAATGCGCCCATGCCGAGCTTCTTCATCGCCTTGACGTCGAGCACCTCGACATCGACACCGAGCTTCTTGAGCTGGCTCGCGCGGCGCGCGAATTCCACCGGATACAATACATTCGGCGGCTCATTGACCAGTTCGCGCGCGATGATCACGCCATCCACGACATGGGATGCCGGCGCGAAGGCTTTTCGCGCAGCGGCGACATCCTCGACGGCGATCGAAACGTCGGCGCGAAGCGCGCCGTTCTCGCCGTCCTTCTTCTTGGTCTTGTAGCGGTCGAATTTGTAGGTGCGTAGCCGGATGCCGCAGGCGATCGCAGCGGCGGCATCGGGTTGCATCGCGGCCTCGGGCAGTTCGGCGATGACGGTGACCACTTCGCTGGCGGCATTGAGCTTGCCTGCCGTCACGCCGCCGAACTTTAGAAAATCCTTCTCCTTGATGTCGGCCGCCTTGCCGACGCCGACCACGATCAGCCGTTCCGCCTTGATTCCCTCCGGCGCCGGAATATCGAGCGTCGATCCGCTCTTGCCCTTGAACTGATTGGCCGCCGCAGCCCGCTTGACGGTATCGGCGGCCTTCCCCAGCACCTTCCGCGTCGCCTCGCCGAACTTCAATGCGTCATCGCAAAACACCACGAGAACGCCGCGGGGTGCTGCGGAAAAAGCGACAAAGCCGACCTTGACGGCGTCGGACATAGGTAATCCTCCAGAATTCGGGGCTCTTTGCGGGTCCGGAATCGGTCCGCATTATGGAATGTTCTCTTCGCTCGCGGCCCAAATCGCTCGGGGCCCTGATGTTTTCGGCACTATGGCCTGCCAGCCGCGCCACTGCCAAGCACTGCCGTGGCTGGAACGCCACATGGGACGAATTATTAACCGTATCGAGGGGACGCCACGGCCCAGCCATTTTGTTGACGGATCAAGGGGATGGTAGTCAGAATGCCCGACCAAGGGGAACCCCGAGCAGGGGTTGGTCGGAAGCCGCCTTTCAGGCGTGCAAGGGTGGATCGCGCGGTAACGATGGGGTCGATCGACAGGTACATTTTCCGAACGACGCTGGCGTCGTTTGCACTGGTCCTGGTCAGCCTCACCGGCGTGATCTGGATTACGCAGGCGCTGCGCGGCATCGACCTGATGACCAGCCAGGGCCAGACCATCATCACCTTTCTCGGCATCACCGGCCTGGTGATTCCGGCGCTGGTGCTGATCATCGCGCCAATCGCGCTGATGATCGCGGTCTCTCACACGCTGAACAAGCTGGCGACCGATTCTGAAATCATCGTGATGAACGCCGCCGGCTTCTCGCCATTCCGGCTGTTTCGTCCGTTCTTCTACGCCACCTGCGTGGTGGCGCTCCTGGTTGCTTTCATCGGCTCCTATCTCGCCCCCGACGGCATGCGCCGGATCAAGCAGTGGGACGCCGAGATCACCGCCGACGTGCTGACCAACATCCTGCAACCCGGCCGTTTCGCCCAGCTCGACCAGAACCTGACGATTCGGATCCGCGAGCGGGCGCCGGGCGGCGTGCTCAAGGGCATTTTCGTTGACGACCGCCGCGATCCCAAGGAGCGCATCACCATCATTGCCGACCACGGCACGGTGCTGAAGAATGAGAGTGGCTCCTATCTGGTGCTGGAAGACGGCAATCTCGAACGCTTCGAGGCCGGAAAGCGCGATCCGGCGCTGGTCGCATTCGGCCGTTATGCCTTCGACATGTCGAAATTCTCCAATCGCGGTCGTGACGTCGCGCTCGGCATTCGCGAACGCTATCTGTGGGAGCTGATCTCCGCCGCGGACGATGACCCAGTTTTCAAGCAACTGTCCGGGCAGTTTAACGCCGAGCTGCATGACCGCTTCCTGGCGCCGGTCTATCCTTTCGCGTTTGCCGTCCTGACCTTCGCCTTCCTTGGCACGCCGCGCACCACGCGCCAAAGCCGCAATTTCTCGATCGGCGGATCGATCCTGGCGGTGTTCGGGCTGCGCATGGCGGGATTCGCCTGCTCGGTCATGACGGTGAAGACGCCGGCCATGGCGCTCGTTCAATATTCGATGCTGTTCGCTGCGATCGCCGTTGGGCTGTGGATGATCATCAGTGGCATCGTGGTGGAGCCGCCGCCCGCGCTGATGGAGGCGATCAACAGGTCGAACGCGCGCCTTGCGCGGCTCTTTGGACGGCCCGCCACCGCATGAGCATGATGACTAACACGCTCGGGCGATACTTTGCCGGCCGCTTCCTGATCTCGGCGGTGGGCGTGTTTGCGAGCATTTTCGTGCTGCTCGTGCTGGTCGACTACATCGAAATGGTTCGCAAGACCTCCGGCCTCGTCTCGGCGTCGGCGATCACGGTGGCGCAGACGTCGCTCTACCGGGTGCCGCAACTGCTCGAGAAGCTGATGCCATTCTGCGTCCTGATCGGCGCGATGACCTGCTATCTCGCGCTGTCGCGGCGGCTTGAGTTGGTGGTCGCCCGTGCCGCCGGCGTATCGGCCTGGCAGTTCGTCTCGCCGGCGCTGGCAAGCTCGATCATCCTCGGCACCCTGGCAACGGTTGCCTACAACCCGATGTCGGCGAATTTGCGCGAACTGTCCAAGCGAATGGAGGCGGAGTTGTTCGGCTCCGCGCCCGGCGGCGGTATCCAGGACGCATCCGGCTTCTGGCTCAACCAGGTCAACAGCGACGGCCAGTCGATCATCAACGCGGCGCGCAGCGAACAGCAGGGTGTCCGGCTGACCGGACTGACGGTATTTCGCTTCGACACCGGTCTCCAGTTCAAGGAGCGAATCGAGGCCCGTGAAGCCACGCTGGAAGAAGGCCGTTGGGCGTTTAAATCGGTACGAAGGTACTCCCTTGATCAACCTCCGGTTGATCAAAACACCTATTACCTCTCAACCACCCTCACTCCGGCCCAGGTCCGCAACAGCTTCTCCACCCCAGAAACCGTGTCTTTTTGGCAACTGCCTGGCTATATCCGTTCTTCCGAAAGTTCGGGCTTCGCGACTGCCGGTTACCGTCTGCAGTACCATAAGCTCATCGCACAGCCATTTTTGCTGGCTGCAATGGTGATGTTGGCGGCTTCCGTGAGCCTTCGCTTCTTCCGGATGGGCGGCGTGCAGAAGATGGTTTTAAGTGGCGTGGGCGCAGGGTTTCTGCTCTACGTTCTATCGAAAGTTACTGAGGATTTGAGCAAGGCTGAGTTGATGCATCCCATCGCTGCGGCGTGGTTGCCTGTCTGTGTGGGCGGCCTCACCGGCTTTTTGGCCTTGTTGTACCAGGAGGACGGGTAGTGGCCGTTGTCGCCGCCCGCCAGTTGAGGTCGCCTGCGTTCAGGTGGCGCACCCATGTGCGCCGCCATCGAGCCCGCTTGGCTGCCGTTGGCGTCCCTATGTTTGCCCTGCTTGCCGGGTTGGTCCTGGCTGGCTCGATCGAGCTTGCCCTGACCGTACCGGCCTCGGCGCAAAGCTTCACCTACAACCCGCGTCCGCCCAAGCCGCCGCCGCGGCCCGTCAACAATGACGGCCGCATGACCGTGCAAGCGGTAGAGGTGGACTACGACTACAACAACCAGCGCGTGTCGGCAGTCGGCAACGTGCAGATGTTCTACAACGGCACCAGCGTGGAGGCCGACAAGGTCATTTACGACCAGAAGACCAAGCGGCTGCATGCGGAAGGCAACATCCGCCTGACCGATGCGGAAGGCAAAGTCACCTACGCCAACATCATGGACCTGAGCGACGACTACCGAGACGGCTTCGTCGACTCGCTGCGCGTCGATACGGCGGATGACACGCGAATGGCAGCGACCCGCGCCGACCGTTCCGCCGGCAATTACACCGTGTTCGAGAACGGCGTGTATACCGCCTGCGCCCCGTGCAAGGACAATCCGAAAAAGCCGCCGCTGTGGCAGGTCAAGGGTGCTCGCATCATCCACGACCAGACCGACAAGATGCTGTACTTCGAGAACGCGCGGCTCGAATTCTTCGGCGTGCCAATGGCGTATCTGCCGTACTTCTCGACGCCCGATCCGACCGTGAAGCGCAAGACGGGCTTCCTGATGCCCGGCTTCAGCTCCAATTCGACCTACGGCTATGCCATCGAGACTCCATTCTATTGGGCGATCGCGCCAGACTATGACGCGACCTTCAATCCGCGCTTCACGACCAGGCAGGGCGTGCTGTTCCAGGGCGAATTCCGCCAGCGGCTGATCAACGGCTCGTATCAGATCCGCGCCTACGGCATTAACCAGCTCGACCCCGGCGCGTTTGCCGGGCAGCCGGGTGACCGCGACTTCCGCGGCGGCATCGATACAAAGGGCCAATTCGCCCTGAACGACAAATGGGTCTGGGGCTGGGACGGCGTTCTGCTATCGGACTACTACTTCTTCTCGGATTACCGGCTGGCGCAATATCGCGATCCGCTGGGCTCGTTCCTGAGCCTGCCGACGGAAGCGATCTCGCAGCTCTATCTGACCGGCGTCGGCAACCGCAGCTTCTTCGACGCGCGTACGATCTATTACCTCTCCTTCTCCGGAAGCCAGGACAAGGTGCCGGTGATCCATCCGGTGATCGACTACAACAACGTCATCAACCACCCGATCCTCGGCGGCGAAGTCAGCTACAAGACCAACTTCACCAGCCTGTCGCGCACGACGGCGGCCTTCGACCCGATCACGACGCTGGCCAACACCAATGGCCTGTGCCTGACCGCATCGGCCGACCCGCTGGCCCGCCTCCCCTCGCAGTGCCTGCTGCGCGGCATGCCCGGCACCTATACACGGCTGACGGCTGAAGCGCAGTGGCGGCGCTCGTACACCGATCCGATCGGCCAGATCTGGACGCCGTTTGCGATCATGCGCGCCGACGCCATCGACGCCTCGATCTCGAACCAGCCCGGCGTTTCGAACTTCCTGCCGGTCGGCGACACGCAGGCGGTCCGCCTGATGCCGACCGTCGGCCTCGAATATCGCTACCCCTTCATCAACGTTCAGCCCTGGGGCACCACCACGATCGAGCCGATCGCGCAGATCATCGCGCGTCCCAACGAGACCTATGCCGGCAGGCTGCCGAACGAGGACGCGCAAAGTATGGTGTTCGACGCCTCTAACCTGTTTGCGGTCGACAAGTTCTCGGGCTACGACCGTGTCGAAGGTGGCGGGCGCGCCAATGTCGGCGTGCAGGCGACCACGCAGTTCGATCGCGGCGGCAGCGTCAACGTGCTGTTCGGCCAATCCTACCAGCTATTCGGTCTGAATTCGTTCGCGGTGGCGGACGCGACCAATACCGCGCTCAATTCCGGCCTGCAGAACACCCGGTCCGACTATGTCGCCCGCGTCAACTATTCGCCGAACCGGACCTATACGTTCAGCGTGCGCTCGCGCATCGATGAGGCGACGCTGAACGTCAACCGCTTCGAAGCCGAGGGACGCGCCTCGTTCGACCGCTGGTCGGTCAGCATGATGTACGGCAATTATGCCGCTCAGCCGGAACTCGGATACCTGACCCGGCGCGAAGGCCTGCTCGGCAGCGCATCGATCAAGCTGGCGTCGAACTGGGTCGTGTCCGGAGCGGCGCGCTGGGACCTTGAAGCCAACAAGCTGAACCAGTACATCATCGGCGCGGGTTATGTGGACGACTGCTTCGTGCTGGCCGCCAACTACGTCACGTCCTACACCTACTCGGCCGGGACGACGCCGCCGGTGCTCAACCACGCTTTCATGGTGCAGATCGGCCTGCGGACCATTGCCAATACGTCCTCATCGGCCGGCAGCAGCGGCATTCAGTAGTTGATGCGAGGCTCGACTTTGCCGGAGAGCACCGTACGAATTGGTTGATACGGCTGACATGACCATGACGACCATGATGCACTTTATCCGCCGACTTTGGTCCCTGACCGCCGGCTTTGCCATAGCGCTTGCCGTGCTGGCCGGCAGCCCCTCACCGCTGCGGGCGCAGTCCGTGGTCGTGATGGTCAACGGCGAGCCGATCACCAGCCTCGACGTAGAGCAGCGCACCAAGCTCAACTTCCTGACCACGCGCAAGCAGATGCCCCGGCAGGAAGTGATCGAGGAGCTGATCAACGAAAAGGTCAAGATCAAGGAAGCCAAGAGGTTCGGCGTCGATCCCACCGCGAGCGACATCGATCAGGCCTTTGCGGGCATGAGCCAGCGGATGCGTCTCACGCCTGACCAGTTGACCAAATCACTGGAGAGCCAGGGTGTGCGGCCGGAAACGCTCAAGGCCCGCCTCAAGGCCGAAATGGTCTGGGGCAGCCTGGTGCGGGGCCGTTTCAAGGAGAGCCTCCAGGTCGGCGAGAGAGACGTTGCCGCCGCCGCCCAGGAAAGCGGCGAGCCGACCCAGACCGAGGCCTTCGAATACAAGCTGCAGCCGATCGTGCTGATCGTGCCGCGCGGCTCGGCACAGGGCGCGATCGACGTACGGCGCAAGGAGGCGGAGTCGTTGCGCGAGCGCGTCCAGACCTGCGAGCAGGCCAACTCCTACTTCAAGTCGATGCAGAATGCCGCCATTCGCGACCCTGTCACCAAGACCTCTGCCGACATCCCCGGCCCCCTTCGTGAGCTCCTGGACAAGACGCCGGTCGGCCGTCTGACCCCGCCCGAAATCACCAAACAGGGTGTGGAGATGGTGGCGTTGTGCGAGAGGAAGCCAACCAAGATCGACACGCCGAAGAAGCGCGAAATCCGGGAAAAGATGTACACCCAGAAATACGAGGCAAAGTCGAAGGCTTACCTGGCCGACATCCGCAAAGCCGCGATGATCGAATATCGTTGATGGCCAAGGATCACACGTCGAAGGATCCCACGTCCGAGGCTCCAACGAAGGCTCTCGCGCTGACATCCGGCGAGCCGGCGGGCATCGGTCCCGACATTGCCCTCGCCGCATGGCTGCGGCGCAAGGAGCTGGACCTGCCACCATTCTATCTGCTCGGTGATCGCGCCTTCTTCGCTGCGCGGGCGAAAATTTTGGGCGTCCCGGTCGAACTCGCCGATGTCACGCCCGAGCAAGCGTGCGCGGCATTTGCGAAAGCCTTGCCGGTGGTTGCGACCGGCGAAACCGCCACCGCGCGCCCCGGACAGCCCGACGATACCAGCGCGAGCGCGGCGCTGGCCTCGATTCGCCAGGCCGTCGACCATGTCAGAACCGGACGCGCCGGCGCCGTCGTCACCAACCCGATCGCCAAGAGCGTGTTGTATCGCGCTGGATTTCGCCATCCCGGCCACACCGAGTTTCTCGCCGAGCTCGCCGCCGATGGCGGACGCGCGCCGCAGCCGGTGATGATGTTATGGTCGCCGGCGCTCGCCGTCGTTCCCGTGACCATCCATCTTTCGCTGCGCGACGCGCTGAAGCAGCTTTCGACCGGGCTGATCGTCGCCACGGCCGGGATAGCGGCTGCGGATCTGAAGGCCCGTTTCGGCCTTGCCCATCCGCGCCTCGCCGTGTCGGGTCTCAATCCGCATGCCGGCGAAGACGGCTCGCTCGGCAGCGAAGACATCGACGTCATCGCACCCGCCGTCGAAGCGCTGCGCAAGGACGGCATCGACGCCAGAGGCCCTCTGCCCGCGGATACCATGTTCCACGCCGCGGCGCGCAACAGCTACGACTGCGCCATCTGCATGTATCACGACCAGGCGCTGATCCCGGTCAAGACGATTGCGTTCGAGGATGCCGTCAACGTCACGCTGGGATTGCCGTTCATCCGCACCTCGCCGGACCATGGCACGGCCTTCGATATTGCCGGCAGCGGCAAGGCCAACCCGTCGAGTCTCGCCGCGGCATTGCGGCTCGCCGCGCGCATGGCGGCGACCAAACCTGCATGAGCGCGATCGACGATCTGCCACCGCTGCGCGAGGTCATTCGCGAACACTCCCTGTCGGCGCGCAAATCGCTCGGCCAGAATTTTCTGCTCGACCTCAATCTCACCGCGCGGATTGCGCGTGCCGCGGGTCCCCTCGAAGGCGCTGTTGTCATCGAGGTCGGGCCCGGGCCCGGCGGCCTGACGCGCGCGCTCCTGGCGCTCGGCGCCAAACGCGTCATCGCGGTCGAGCGCGACGAGCGTGCGCTGGCCCCGCTCGATTACATCGCCAAACGTTATCCGGGCCGGCTCGATATCGTGCATGCCGACGCGCAACGCTTCGATCCTCGTCCGATGCTGGGCGGTGCAAAGGCCAGGATCGTCGCCAACCTGCCCTACAACATCGCAACCGCGCTTCTGGTGGACTGGCTGTCGATCGAGCCGTGGCCGCCCTGGTACGACATGATGGTGCTGATGTTTCAGCGCGAGGTCGCCGAACGGATCGTCGCAAGGGAGAATGAGGAGGCCTTTGGCCGGCTCGCGGTGCTCGCCAATTGGCGCACCGAGACCAAAATCCTGTTCGACATTTCGCCCGCGGCCTTCGTGCCGCAACCGAAAGTCACCTCCTCGGTGGTCCGGCTTGTGCCGCGCGACGCACCCGAACCGTGCGAGCGCCGCGCCCTCGAACAGGTTGCGGCGGCAGCCTTCGGCCAGCGCCGCAAAATGCTGCGGCAGAGCCTGAAATCGCTCTCCGTCGATCCGGCGCGGCTGGCGGAAGCCGCGCATATCGACACGACGCGGCGCGCCGAAACCATTCCGGTCTCGGGCTTTGTTGCCATGGCCCGCGAATTGACCGATATACGCAGCACAAAATCAAACGCTGTTTAAGGAGTGAACGCCATGGCGCGAATGGTCCGCCAGTCCCTCGTCAAATTCGATGCGCCATTGTGCGAAACCATCGTCGACACGCCGAAGCCGCAAGGACGCGAAGTCCTGGTTCGCGTCGAGCGCTGCGGGCTCTGCCATTCCGACCTGCACATCCAGGACGGCTATGCCGATCTCGGCGGCGGCAAGAGGCTCGACACCACGCGCGGCATGACGCTGCCGTTCACGCTCGGCCATGAGATCGCCGGCGTCGTCGATGAGGTTGGGCCCGATGTCCCGAAGGAGTTGATCGGCAAGAAGCAGGCGGTATTCCCCTGGATCGGCTGCGGCCAATGCCGCGACTGCGCCAATGGCGACGAAAACCTCTGCGTCAAACAGCGCTTCCTCGGCGTCTCGATCGACGGCGGCTTCGCCACCCACGTGCTGGTGCCCGACGCCAAATATCTGCTCGATTACGATCCGCTGCCGGTCAACCAGGCGGCGACGCTGATGTGCTCGGGAGTAACTGCCTATGGCGCGCTGAAGCGGCTGGTCGACCGCCCGCGGCAGCGCAATCTGCTGCTGATCGGGCTTGGCGGCGTCGGTATGATGGGGCTTGCGTTTGCGCAGGCAATGTTCAAGCAGAACATCACAGTTGCCGATCTGTCCCCTGCCGCGCGCGAGACCGCGCTCAAGAACGGCGCCGCAGTCGCCTACGATCCGGCCGAGCCCGAGGTTGTCAGGCGCATTCTGAAAGAGACCGACGGCGGCTTCGACGGCGTCGTCGATTTCGCCGGCAACGAGAAATCGATGGCATTCGCGGTAGCGACGGTGGCACGCGGCGGCAAGATCGTCGTCTCCGGCCTGATGGGCGGCAATTTCAGCCTGCCGATGGTGCAATGGGTCTACAAGCGCATGACCATCGAAGGCTTCATGGTCGGCACGCTCGCCGAGGCGAAGGAACTGATGGCGCTCGCGCGTGCCGGCAAGATCAAGCCGACGCCGATGAAAGAAGAGCCGATGGCCGACGTCCAGAAGTGGATCGACGAGCTGCGCGCCGGCAAAGTCGTCGGACGTATCGTGCTGAAGAACTGAGCGCGACGAAGGCGATCCGTCACCCTGAGACGGCCACGCATTGCGTGGCCCTTGAAGGATCACATCGCCTCACGCAAATTGCGCGAGGCCGTGGCCGACCGACCAGTTCTCTTTCGCTGAGTCGAGAACGTTCACGAACACATCCGCGGGCCGGATGCCAGGGCGTTCGCCGAGCAGCTCTGCGATCCGCCGGAACAGCGCCTTCTTCTGTTCGGCCGTGCGCGTGTCGAACACGGTGATCTGGATGTACACGAGATCGTCGCTGCGCTGGATGCCAAAAGCATTGCCATAGCGGAAGTTCGCTGCGTCATGCTCGCTAATGGTCATAAACTGATCGCCTTCGGGCACATCGAGTGCTTCGCGCATCGCGCGGTAAAGGCTGTCGAAGATCGCCTGCCGATAGCTTTCCGGCTTTCCCGCGCGCAGGGAGATGTGAATGAACGGCATCGCGCGTCCTTTCGCAGGCGGTCCTGGCCGTACGGGGGCTCCCGCAGGGTGGTTCGCCTCATCGGCGAAATGAGCTTAGAGTTTTTGACACGATGTTAAAAACACATTTTTGACGATGCGTCAAATACTATTCTGCGTCCCCAGCCCCGAATGGCGCCAACGCGTACACAGGAGAGAGACTTTGAGGCCGCGCGAGTTTGACCACGACCACGTCCTGCGCATCGCTTTCGATCAGTTCTGGCGCAACGGCGTCCGTGGAACTTCGCTCTCGGACATCGCACGTGAGGCGGGCGTCCAACGCGGCAGTCTCTATAACGCCTTTGGCAGCAAGGAAGCGCTGTTTCTCAGCGCCTACCAGCGTTATGCCGGCGACTATCTCAGCTCCGTTCAAAAGGCGCTCGGCTCGGGGACATTGCGACAGCGCCTTACGGCGTTCTTCGATGTGACCATCAAGAGCTTCTGTTCCGGTTCGCCGCCCCGCGGATGCCCGACCACGCGGGGACTGATGGAGCTGGCGTCAGTCGAAGGTGAAGGGCTGGATGACAACGCGCGCCAGGCATTTGCGGATCTGGTGGCCGGCATCACCGGCTTGGTTCGGGAAGCCTTGTCGAAGGGTGCCGAGCGGGGCCAGTTCAGCGGCGACGCAGCGATCGCGGCACTCCACATCGTCACCGTGACGCGAGGATTGGCGGTGCTTGAACGCGCCTTCGGTGATGAGGTTCAGCTTCGGAAGATCGCCGCCCACACCGTCGATCTCGTGCTCGCCAAGAAGAACCGCTGATGGCGACCATGAGCTGCGTCGCAGCATAACCAATGTTGTGGCAACCGGTGCGCCAGGGGCGGAAGCTGGTTGCCGTCACCGCGCGGCATCTTGGCAGTTATCGGTGATGAGAACGCGCCAGCGCGCTCCCGCCTTCCCCGGACCGAATGGAGCCGCGCATGGAGAAGCGTTGCCGTATCAAACACGCCACCACGCTCGAAGCCGAGAAGCTTCGGGCGCGAGCGAGAACCTTGCCGCACATTGAGCGGCAGCCCGTGCTGCAAAAAGCGCGTCAGCTCGAAACGGCATCCCATGTGAACGAGTGGCTTTCGTCGCCGGGATTACGGGCGCCCAAACAGACCGTCACACAAAGACATCAACACCGTTCGACCGTGCATCGTCGGCAGAAAGTGGCAGGACATCCTGATGAAAGACTATGAACGTCGCCTTGAGAAGTTGCGCAAGGACGCCGCCGAATGCGCCCTCGTTCGCGACCTGGCTACGGAAAAAGCCAAGCGCGAAATATTTGATCGCCTCGCGCTGCATCTGAACCAACTGGCGGATGAAATCGAACAAGCCGTGCGCGCGTCAAAGGCAGGCTAGGAGCGGATCACCGGTTGGCAAGCTCCTTGCGAACCGTGGCAGCCGAGTTTCCGACCTTGTCGACGACCCGTTGCAATTCCTCTTTCGATACCCCCAGCTCGCGGATCCAATACTTCACTTCCCAACTTTCATGCATGTTGATCTTGCTGCGGTCAGGTGAATCTCGCTTCGCCAGATTGTCCATGGCCAAATATCTTCGGCTAAATATCTTCGTTGATCGGCAACCGCGCGCCAACCCAGGGTCCATCCGTCGAATTTAGGAATATCCGACGACGCTTCGCTCTTAGTTCCGCCTCCGACGGAAACGGGACGCCTAGCGCGCGTGCCTTGTTCTTTGTAACCGACAGCGAGCGCCTCAAGGCAACCGACGCCCGCAGCGCCGACGCCCCCGACGCAACGAGCGCCCTTAGACGCGCGGTGTCCTCGTCCGACCATGCTTTCTTCTTGGCTACCACGTCTCGATCCTCAGCTTTCCGCTCAGATCAAGAACGCCAGGAATGTCAATCTGTTCCAAACGGCGGTAAGCCGGCAGCCGTTTTGCGCAATGCGAATGCTATGCCGACTTGCTCTTCGAGAGCTCCTGAACGGCGCGGTGCGCGACAACGTCGAGGCCGCCCAGCGTGGTGTTGCCCTTCTTGGCACTCAGCATCAGCTTCTGTGCGACGTACTTGCGGCTTTCATGATCGCCGCCATTGGGAAAGCGGCTGCAGGCTTTCTCCAGCGCAACTTCCATGTTTGCAATCGTGCGGTCATCCAATTTAGCCATGATGCCACCTCTTCGGGTGCTCAAAGCCAACAACATCCCTTGCGAGCACAAGGAACCATTGAATGATAGCATTTTCGGGAAAAAGCGGAATACGGGATGTCGCCCTCGCCGAAAAGGCAAATCTGGCATCCTGGCCGACCGCCGCACCGCAGCGCGCCCTGAAAGGCGGTCAGCCGCAGCACCTCCATGACGTGAGGCATCCTGGCAAACTGCTTCAGGCAGGACTGGATATGTTCGTGGGTGGTGCGCAGGCGGATGACGGCCATCATCCGCAAGCCCAGCGCGCGACCGGATCAATTTTTGCGGTATAGCCGGTGACGATTCCGCGCTCCTCCAGCCGCTTGACCCTTTCCGAGGTCGCGGGCTGCGAGAGCCCTATTCTGCGGCCAAGCTCTGAAATCATCACGAATGGAATGACGGTGACAGTGCACCATTCGCCGATGCTCGACGCCCGGTATTGAGTGCAGTGTCAGCGTGATGCATCATCCTCGGCCAAGTCGCCGGGCGCAGGCTCCAGTGAGCTCAACGCTGCGTCGACCCTCTCCAACAGACGTTCCAGTTCGGCACGCTCGTTGGGTCCCGGGTCCTCCTCCAACCTGCCGAGCAGTTGCTGCTTTTGAGCGAGAAGTTTCGCAAGCGACGTCATGCTGTCCTCGTCCGAGCACGGATGCGGAAGCGGCGCATCGAACAAATCGATCAACCATTCAGAACGGCATCAGGTTCCTCCGTGTGACCCTGCATCGATAACGATGACAGCAACGCGTTCTGCCGATGCTCGCGATGAGGTGAGCGGCGATCGCACCGAGACTTGCTGCAATGTTCCTTGGCGGAACCTTAAGATACACGCGGTATCAAAATCTCAGCCGAGCGGAACGAATGCCTGCCGAAGCTTTTGATCTTCGTCGACAAGAGGAGGTCACTATGAAACTATCTGTCTTGGCGATTGCGACATTGCTTACGGCCGGAACCATCGCTTCGGCTAACGCTGTCGAGTTTGGCGTCGGCCCCGGAGGCGTCTACGTCGGTCCCGGCTATGATCGTCACTACTACCGTGATTACAGAGATGACTGCCGGATCATTATCCGCGAACGCACCAACCGGTTTGGTGAGCGCGTCAGGATCCGCGAGCGCATCTGCGACTAAGCACGCGCTCCACGGTTAACGGCGATCAGATCAGGTCCGGCTAAAGAAGCTGGAACCGATACAGCATTTGGCACGATGTCGTTTCGCGACACCGGTCCCGCAACAGAAGGGCCTCAGCGCCACCGCTGATGCCCTTCTCGCGTTTCTTTAGGTGCTGCCATTTGTTTGCGCGGAGTTTGGCATGCGAGAAACGTCACCTGAACTTTCGCTGACCAGCCGAGAACTGGATTTGATTCATCGATATTGGCAGGCCGCGAACTACCTTTCGGTTGGACAAATCTACCTCCTGGACAATGCCCTGCTCCGCGAGCCGCTTCAGGCCAAACACATCAAGCCGCGCCTTCTCGGCCATTGGGGAACTACGCCGGGGCTGAACTTCATCTATGTCCACCTGAATCGCTTGATCAAAGCCCACGATCTCAACGTGATCTACGTTTGCGGCCCGGGACACGGCGGGCCCGGCATGGTTGCAAATACCTATCTGGAAGGCAGCTACAGCGAGATCTATCCCGACATCACGCGGGACAGCGACGGGATTGCAAAACTGTTCCGGCAGTTTTCTTTTCCGGGCGGCATTCCGAGCCACGCTGCGCCGGAGACGCCCGGTTCGATCCACGAGGGTGGCGAACTCGGCTATGCACTGGCGCACGCCTACGGCGCAGCGCTCGACAATCCAGACCTCATCGTGGCTTGCGTGGTTGGTGATGGCGAAGCCGAGACAGGACCGCTCGCCGCTGCCTGGCACTCCAACAAATTCTTGAATCCCCAGCACGATGGAGCAGTGCTACCCATCCTGCATCTTAATGGCTACAAGATCGCTAACCCAACAGTGCTTGGCCGGATGACCAACGAGGAAGTGAAGAACCTCTTCCTCGGTTACGGATACGAGCCGTTGTTCGTCGAGGGTGATGAACCGGCTCCGATGCATCGGATGATGAGTGAGACGCTGGAGACCGCGCTCGACCGCATCAGGCACATCCAACGGCCGGCGCGCGAAGGCCGCGCGACGGATCGGCGTCCACAATGGCCCGTCATCGTGCTGCGAAGCCCAAAAGGCTGGACCGGTCCCAGGGAAGTCGACGGATTGAAGGTTGCGGGCTTCTGGCGGTCGCATCAGGTGCCGATCACCAACCCGCGCGGCAGCCCGGAGCACCGCAAACTGCTCGAGCAATGGCTGCGCAGCTACCAGCCTGAAAGGTTATTCGACTCCGAGGGCCGGCTGCACCCGGAGCTGCAGGCGCTCGCGCCCACCGGCAACCGGCGTATGGGCGCCAATCCACACGCAAATGGCGGGCTTTTGAGACGCGAACTCGAGCTGCCTGACTACCGCGACTATGCCATTGACGTTTCGTTTCCGGGCGGCTCGCGTGCGAAAGCGACCCGGCACGCCGGCAAGTTCTTGAGAGACGTCGTTCGGCTAAACAGGGACGCGAGCAATTTCCGCATCGTAGGACCAGACGAAACGGCTTCGAACCGCCTCGACGCCGTGTTCGAGGCAACGGATCGCGTCTGGATGGAAAGTATCGAGCCCTATGATATCCATCTCGCGAATGATGGTCGCGTGATGGAAGTCTTGAGCGAACATCTCTGCCAGGGCTGGCTGGAGGGCTATCTGCTTACCGGCCGGCACGGCCTGTTTTCCTGCTATGAAGCGTTCATCCACATCGTGGATTCAATGTTCAATCAGCACGCCAAATGGCTGAAGGTCGCGCGTGAGCTGCCGTGGCGGCGGCCGGTCGCTTCGCTCAACTATCTCCTGACCTCGCATGTCTGGCGGCAGGACCATAACGGGTTCAGCCATCAAGATCCCGGCTTCGTCGACCTCGTGGCGAATAAAAAAGCGCACATCGTCCGAATCTATCTCGCGCCTGATGCGAACACGCTTTTATGGGTCGTCGATCACTGCCTGCGAACCTATGACCGGATCAACGTCATCGTGGCCGGCAAGCAGCAGGCACCGCAATGGTTGACGATCGAGCAGGCTGCGACACATTGCGCGGCCGGCATCGGTATTTGGACGTGGGCGGGCAGCAGAATCGCGGAAGGTGAACCCGACGTCGTCATGGCCTGCGCAGGTGACGTTCCAACGCTGGAGACGCTGGCCGCGGTCGATCTGTTGCGGAAGGCGCTGCCCGAACTGAAGATCCGCGTTGTCAACGTCGTCGACCTGATGACCCTGCAGCCAAAAAGCCAACATCCGCATGGCCTCGATGATCGGGAATACGAAGTCATATTTACCCGCGATAGGCCAGTGATCTTCGCCTATCACGGCTATCCCTATCTGATCCATCGACTGACCTACAAGCGGTCGAACCACGATCACATGCATGTTCACGGTTTCGAGGAAGAAGGCACAACGACCACGCCATTCGACATGGCCGTACTCAATCGCCTGGACCGCTTTCATCTCGCCATCAATGTCATCGATCGCGTGCCGGGATTGAGTATAACGGCCGCACATATACGTCAGCAGTTTCGCGATAAACTGATCGAGCACGCGCGCTACGTCCGCGAGCATGGTGAGGACATGCCTGAGATCCAGCAGTGGAGCTGGCCCTACAAGACTGCCGCCGAAGCCGGTGACTGACCGCGTCGGCTCACCAAGCGGAGGCACGATAATGTCCGATGCCATTCTGGTCTTCAATGCAGGCTCTTCCAGCATCAAGTTTGCGCTGTTCAAGACCTCCGATCAGGGCGAACCGCAATTGTCCTGCAGGGGTCTTCTCGACGAAGATCAAGCTGATCCGCGACTCGTCGTGACGGATACGAGCGGGCATGTCTTGCTGGAAAGACAAAGCACTCAATCGGACGCAGTCGAAGGCCGGTTATTCGGTGATGTCGTCGATTGGGTGGAAAGCCAATGCAAGGCGCTTGCCGGCATCGGCCATCGTGTCGTCCATGGCGGCCGGAAGTTCGTGGCTCCGGTTCGAATTTCGCAGCAAGTTATCGCAGAATTGGACCAATTGACCCCGCTCGCACCGCTGCATCAGCCCCGATGCCTGAACCCGATACGCAAGATCAATTCATTGCGGCCGAACATTCCGCAATTTGCATGTTTTGACACCGCCTTCCATTGTGTAATCGAGCCCCCGGTCAGCCGTTTCGCCCTTCCGCGACGGTTTGAGGAGCTCGGCATCCGCCGTTATGGCTTCCATGGACTATCCTACGAATACATAGCGGACCGGCTGGCCGCCCTCTCACCTGCCCTTGCCGCAAGCCGTACGGTCGTGGCGCATCTTGGTAACGGCGCGAGCCTCTGCGCGATGCGGAACGGGCGGAGCATCGATACGACGATGGGCCTGACCGCGCTCGATGGCATCGTGATGGGCACCCGTTGCGGGGCGCTTGATCCCGGCGTGTTGCTCTATCTGCAGCAGGCGTTGCATATGTCGGCCGCCGACGTAGAGCGTCTGCTTTATCGGGAATCCGGGCTCCTTGGGGTTTCCGGCATCTCGCATGACGTACGAACACTGCTTGCCAGCGACGATCCCCGCGCCGCCGAGGCGCTCGACCTCCTTGCGTTCAGCGTCAGCAGGCACGTAGCCGCGATGACCAACAGTCTCGGTGGTCTGGACCGCCTCGTGTTCACTGGCGGGATCGGTGAGCACGCCGGCGCGGTTCGCGCAGCAATATGCGCTCGGCTGCGGTGGCTGGGCCTCGAGCTCGACAGTAAAGCCAACGATCTTTCCAAGAGCCGGATCAGCGCCAAGGAAAGCCGAATAGACGTCCGCGTCATCGCCACCGATGAAGAGATCATGATTGCCAGGCATTGCCTGACCGCAGCACACAGGCGGCCGTGCCAGGCGTGGGGCGGATTGTAACTGAGTGGCGGCTTGCACCAATCAGCCGACCTGCTCAAGCCGCGGATTGGTGGTGGGTGTCTACAATACGTGCTCTGCGAATACCGGGCGAACTCCACAAGATAAACGCGGGACCCGCCTTGAACCGAACTATGCGCTGCGTGCTGACAGGTCGGCTGTCGAGGGCAGACCGGACAAAGGCTCGCGCTCGCCCTGACTGCCGCTCTTAACCCGAAGCGGACATCGGTCGGAATGAAATCCCGTAGCGCAGCAGTTCTCTCCGCGGCGTCATCCGGGGATGATTTGATCGGTTTGACGGCGCATGATGTCGTAGCATTCGCAGGAGGCTTGCTTGAGACGTCCCCTATCGATTTCGATCAAGCCCCGCCGATCTGATCTGATGGCACCCAAGGCGCGGAGTTTGGCAATCTCCAGTGTCACGGTCGTTCGTCGCACCCCGAGCAACTGTGAAAGCGTCTCCTGAGTTAATGATAGGATGTTGCCTTCCGTCCGATCGTGCAGATGAAGCAGCCACCGAGCCATGCGAGCCTCGACGGGGTGCAGCCCATTGCAGGCTGCGACGTGCTGGAACTGCATGAGTATCGACCTCGTGTGCGCCTGGACCACATGTCTGATGGCGCTGCTTCCCATGTAGGCTGCTTGAAAACGCTCTACGGAGATTTGCGATGCGGTGCCACCCACCCGCACGACCGCGGTCACGGACGATAGGGAGGAATTTTCCCCCAGCACCGAGAGCGCACCGAGGGCTCCCTCGCGCCCGATCACGGCGGTTGCGATCGTTTCCCCGTTCGGCAGGCCGAGCATGAAGGAGATGGCGCCGGTATGGGGAAAGTAAACACGGTCCCGTCGATCTCCCGATCGCGCTACCACGGCATCCTGTTCAAGCGATACCTTCTGGAGATGCGGCGCGAGCAATGCGAGGTCTTTCGACGGCAATGTAGCTAGGAGACGATTACCGACGCTGGCAGGGTGCTCCATCATGCGAGCCGCCGAGCCCATATCTCAACTTTCATCATGCTGATTAGAACGCCATACGGGTCGAAATTGAGGAAGTTCCCGCGGACCCTATCGACGGGCCCCTTGCTGTGCAAGCCGTCTAAGACCGCCTTGTCAAGCGGGAAATTTAAGCAAGTACCTCCAATTCATCACCGAGCTGTAGGTCAAATTGGGAGTCGCCTTTTGGCCCGCTTGCGACGTGCCAACTGGCGCTGAATATGTCGGGTTAGTGGGGAAGACCAGAAGAGTCCTGCCGACCGCCAAAACGGCGCTTTTGACCCGAAGCGGCCGAAATGCCCGCCGCCACTTTGTATCCGATCCGCTTCGCTTCAGCCGGCTAGGCCGGCAAGGGAGACAGTGTCCACAAAAATTGCTGTGGTCGGTGGTGGGTTGCTAAAGCAGGCGGGTAAGAGGAGATGGAAATTGACTACGATAGTCGAGATCCAGGGTACAGATCCGCTTATGTCGGCGGTATATGCCTTGCGACGCGAAGTGTTCGTCATTGAACAAGGTATCCCGGAAGAACTTGAAGTCGATGAGAACGACAACGTCGCCGGGCATCTTGCCGCACTTTCTGACGGCCACGTCATTGGGACGCTGCGCATTGTGCGCCATGAGCGCACGGCGAAGATAGGCAGGATGGCGGTATCGGCGCATTCACGGAAAAAGGGGATCGGAAAAGAGTTGATGGAGTTCGCCGCGGCCGCTGCCTCGCGCGACGGTGCCCAGGAGATCATTCTAGCAGCGCAATTCACGGCACGCGAATTTTACAGACGACTTGGATACATAGAGGAAGGAGCGGTCTTCGACGATGCGGGCATACCGCACGTGATGATGCGCAAGAAACTTCGATCTTGAGTTCGAGTGCAACCATCCGAGCGCAACCGGCAGCAAGGTGCAGTTCGCACTGAAAGACAGGGCTGCGAACTGACTGCTCATGGCCCTAACGTGAAGTCCAGTTAGCCTCTGAAGTGGTCCGCTAGCTGGGGTAAACTGGAAGCTGCCGGCCGACCTTCCGACCGACGCTTTTGACCAAACCGGAATTGACAACTGCTGCATGAACGCGTTCAAAAGAGTGATGTGATACGCGCCATGGTGGGTGATCGCTGCTGTCCCGCTCGCGACGCGGCGCAAGAGGCAAGCTCAGACTGTACTTCACTCGTCTGCCAGAGTTCCGGCGGGGCCGACATCCGGGTGTCCCCCCGGTTTTGCGCTTCGTTGAACCGAGCAAGTCTGCTTATCGCTTGGTTGAGCGAGATTCCCGCAGCTCACGCATGCGGTGCCATTCGTGTTTTTGACACAAATCTCATAGTTGTCGCCCTTGTTCGAGACGGTGCAATCTGTTCCGCGAGAGATACAGATTCCGAGCGCCGTGCTCGTCTTGGTCGCGAACGCCGGCATCGCCGCAGCGAGTGAAAAGACGAAGACCGCGGCAACGCAAAGACACATGTTGTTGCGCATAATCTTTCTCCTTGGTTCCGTCTGGAAGATACGGGAGGAGAATATCTGCGTTTCCCAGACGGCTTCCTTATTGGTGCTGCGTAAGAATTATGTCCGAGTTTTCAGCCAGGCGCTGCGCCGAGTTCGACGCGACGCCCTTTTCTTTTCGGGCTTCTTCCGACGATACTCCGTTAGAATAAAACAGCATGTGAACTAGCCCACAGCCTCTTTCGACGCGTGCAGTCGCTTTTTGCGAATGCGTTTTGCTCGCGCCCCTTCCGCAATTGGCCCCAAGCCGCCGGTAATAGGTGGGCAGAGCATGTCCGCTCTGCCCGGGAAGTTCAGACATCTACTTGTTCTGCTATCGCGAGCGCGTCGTCGACCTCAATTCCCAGATATCGAACAGTGCTCTCGATTTTGGTGTGCCCCAGAAGGAGCTGCACGGCCCGCAAGTTGCCTGTGCGCCTATAGACAAGGGTTGCCTTTGTTCGACGCAGTGAACGCGTTCCGAACAGGTCTGGATCCAACCCTGTACCGGCCAAGCCAACCTGGAAAAAGCCGCGCGTACTGCCAAGTGGTTCGGCTACGGTCAGGGCCTCGCCGGCGAATAGACATTCGCCCGGCTTCTTGCCGGTCGTTCTCAGAAAATCGTCGATGGCTTGGCGTGTTGACTCTGTAAGTTCGAATTTTACCGGCCACCCCGTCTTCTTCTGGCGGAAGCTTGCAACGGTCGGCCGCATAGCCGCCTGGAGCGATGTCGTCGACTTTCAGGGCTACTACGTCACAGCCACGAAGTTTGCTGTCGATGGCAACGGTGAACAGCGCCAGATCTCCAGACGTGCTTCGGCCGGAAGAGGCGGCTTAGCGCCGACGATCTTTCCCTTATTCCAAGGGACGTACTTCGAAACGTTCTCACTGATGTTTGGGGTATCGGCCGTGGTGACCTCCTCAGTTGACGAGGATGGCCATTCTCAAGGCGATAGTGTTCTGAGCCTGCGTCGGCTTTCAGACGATTGGAAACGCACTTTGGTCCAATTCGATCGATCGGAGGACGGAATTGAACCAGAGCGGAAGTAGCGCCCTTTGAACGCTCACTTGATTCCCAGGACGTCCTTGAGCTCTGCCGCTTTCTTCATGCACTCTTGTTCGTTGCCAGCCGCGGACAACTTGCGGGCTTCGGCAATCAGCTGGTTGGCATGTTCGGCGCTCTGAGTGCTGCGCTTGGTAACTTGCTCCTGATGCGGTGAAGTGGGAGTCACAGCCGGTGCCGTTGATCCGGTGGTTTCAGGCTCACCGCTCTTTTGCTTGGCGGCCAGAACCTCCTCTTGGTGCTTGGTCCCCGGCATTCCCGTTTCGCTCGTGCTCGCGCCCGTCCCGGCGGCAACGACATTCTGTTCGAGCGCTTTCAGTTCTTGGTTACAATCAGCAAACGCTGGCCCCGCGAGGATAAGGGCGAATGCTGCTGTGATTGCTATGCGTGTGGACATCTGAACCTCCCGCTTGAGGTTGTCTCTCGCTCGGAATGAGGGATGCAGGAAAACGTCCACAGATGTTCGGTAGTTCCTTCAAATCTGGCTACGATCTGATCTGTAGAGGCCAACGGAGGCCAAATGCGACGTGGCCGGGGGCACTCGGAGTGTCGCCCGTTCAGGCTCACCTTGACGCGGCTCGCCGCCGGCGCTAACGCCTCTATTTCGGAGCGCTGGTCTGGCTACCCGAACCTGTAGTCTGCTGACTTCCCGGTCGGACCGGAGCATGCGCAGAAGCGCCCGGCTTGTCTTGATCGGCCACGTATCCGGACTCTCCAGAGTTGCGTGTCTTGACCCCTTTGTCGGCGTCACGCTGCATCTGCTCGTTGAGCTCGTTAGTCTTGAGCCCTTTGTCCATCTGCTCCTTGGTTAGCTCACTAGGTGCGGCCTGTTGCTGTTGTGCCGTTGCCTGGAAGGCAATCGCGCTTCCGGCAACAACAATCATCGCGAGAGTTGCGGTTCGCATAGCCTCTCCTCCAATGTGTTGCTCCGGTCCGCTAACGCGCAAACTTACCAGCGTTTCCTAGTTCCAATTGCTATTTTCACAAGGTGCTTCCTTGCGTTCAAATGGGATGGGGTAGCTCCAGCCAACCCTTGAATATCGCCTGTTGGCCGAGACCGTGCTGAAACCCACGGTCGCCGGCTGGTCCTTCGTTACTAAAGGCGATGAACGCGAGCCCATCGGCATGCGCATCATCGAGACGCCGGCGGACGTCGGCCGCTTCGTCAACCCGCGACGCGCGCGTCCGCTTTACCGCCTACGTGCCGCCGGGTAGGTCCGCTGCCGGTCGCGGGATGGCCGCGAGGCCGGAGATCGCCTGCGCCGCCTGCCACGCGAGAAGCTGACCGGCACCGACGTCGTACCGGGCATCGCCGCGCGCTCGCCGACCTACATCTTCCGCCAGCTCTACGAATACCGACACGGCTTCCGCGCTGGACCGGAAAGCAAGCCGATGGTCGACGTGGTCAAAGCGCTCAACGAGGCAGACTTTTTGCCGCTTGCCGCCTATCTCGCCACGCTGGAATGGTGAAGCGACCGATGGGTCACCCGCTGAACTTGTTATGTTGGGCGCGCGCGTCATTTTCTTCACTGCCCCCAATCACTGATTTGCCCCACCTGGCAAGACACTTATTTCACACCCGCTCAACATTTTTCGCTTAACGCGGCACCCAAATCAAACCTACAACTTCGGCTATCCCGTCCCGACCAAGAGGGGCGTTGGCCAGCGTCACTAACGTTGGGACGGGTTGCGGTGGACGCGGCAGCGTCAGGCGCGAGATGTGCTCGCAGGGCGGGTGTTTCCGTGAGCGAGCATTGGCCGCGCAGACGACCGGCGCTTAAACGCCTCGGCGAAAACTTCTTCCGGCAGCATACGGGCCGGCCGAAGGGCTTCGATCCGAGGAAGCTGCGGACGGCAAAACCGCACGGTCCTGGCACCCGTTGCTGGTGTCAAGCCGATGGAGATTGTCGGGCCCAACCGGGCCTCGATCAATCGCCAATCCGTCGGCGACGGAGGCCAGAGGAATTCGGCTCCGGGGAGAACGCGGCATAAGCCGTTAAAACCACTGCGCAGGGAAAGCCGGGTGTTCCGGCGCACCTGCGGTCCACCGTGTGCATTCTTGCGCACGACTGCGGGTGTCATGGGCACCCGGCTTTCCCTGCGCCCTCTATTTTCCGAGGGCAACGTCGATGCACAACTTCGGGCGCAGCCGCGCCGCGAGACCGCCATGTCGTATCCACTGCCGGCCGCAGCACGCAAAGACGACGATGCGTATCCAAACACCGGCATCACCCCGCCCATCCTCGTCGCGGTGGCTCGCTTGATTCGTGCGATCGGATGGGCGTTCCGGAAGCTCGACGGCTTCTAAACAATAGCGCTTCCGAGCGCTGAAATGCCACAAACTTCCACTGATTCTCCAAGCACTTAGTCTGCCGCATTTGAGGCAGCGCACAAGCCCCAATTATACCGCATCTGCTCCGAAATTGCGGCTCATTGCGACCCAAGTCTCTGACCAGATTGAGAGCATCAAGCGTCGCGTAGCGTAGCGTTGCCGGGGTTATCTATGTCGAAGTGTTCCGTGAAATTCGTCCCGGCTCTGTTCGCCGGTGTTGTGGCAGGAACGAGCCTCGCCACCGTGACGGATCTCCGGGCCCAAGCGACTGGACAGGCGGCGGAACAGGTCGTGGAAGCCGGCGTCCAGGTGGCCCAGGCCGCGGACGCTTGCCTGTCGGCGCCGAAAGGCGCGACCCCCTCGGGCAGCCATTGGTACTATCGCATCGATCGCGCGACCAAACGTCAATGCTGGTATCTCCGCGAGGAGAGCGAGAGGGCTGACGACAAGTTTACGCGCGCCGCACCGCCGGCGTCCGCGCCGGTTTCGGCCGCCGCAGAAGCACCGGCGCCGCCGCCACAAACGCCCCCATCCAAACAGTTCGCGGACGCGCGCGCCGAATGGGTCTCGCAGCAATCCCGCGCCGAACAAAACGCCGCCGGCAAGGTCGATGCCCGAACGGGTGGTGCAGTGGCTGCGCCGGCGGCGCAGAATGGCCAGCGCGCTGCGATGCCGAACGTGCTCGCACCTTCGCCGCTGGCGACGATGCGGTGGAACGACCCTCCCGCCGCGAGCGCTTCGACCAACCCGGCCGCCGTGCAGATGGCGGCCACCGCCACGCCGGCAGACCAGCCGCCGCAAGCCGAGGAAGTGCAGCAGCCCGCGGCGGAGCAGGTTGCGCCTGCCGCGGCCGAACCGGCAAAGCCGAAGGCATCATTGCAAATGCTGCTGTTGGTAATGGCCGCCGCGCTCGCGCTGGCCGGCCTCACGGTCAGCGCGATCGTCAGGATCGGCCGCATGCGCGCCCGCCGCGCGATGCGCCGCAAGCGTCGCGCGATGTGGGATTCCACCCGCACCAAGCGCTCACCCTCACCGGTGCTCCATGACGAGGACATCCGGCCACGACGCGCAGGCGCTGCGCCAAATCTTCGCGCCGCTCCCCAGCTCCGCGCCACTCCCCAGGACCGGACACGCGTGCCCCGAGAACGGGCCCGCGCCGCGCCCCCGTCGTACGCGCCCCAAGATCGGCGACCCGCCCCCCAAGATCGGCGCGCGGCGCCCCAGGACCGCGAGCGGCAAGTGACGGAAATGCTGTCCCGCCTCGCCCGCAGCGCGCAGACGTAACCGAAACGGAAGCGGCGGCTATTTTTCCAGCTGGCGCTGCAGCTTGCGAACGAACTCGGTCAGGCCGATGCGGCGCTCACGCTTGAGCCGCTCGGCCTTGAGGATCGACTGCACCTCCGCGAACGCGTCATCGACGTTGTGGTTGACGACGATATAGTCGTATTCCGCCCAATGGCTGAGCTCGTGGGTGGCGCGGCTCATGCGGCCGCGAATCACCTCGTCCGAATCCTGCGCCCGCGTGTGCAGCCGTTTCTCGAGATCGTCGGCCGAGGGCGGCAGGATGAACACCCGAACCACATCGATGCTTGCCTTTTGATGCAGTTGCTGGGTGCCCTGCCAGTCGATGTCGAACAAGACATCCTGCCCTGCCGATAACGCCGCCTCGACCGGCGCGCGCGGCGTACCATAGAGATTGTCGAACACGGTCGCCCATTCGAGCAGTTCGCCCTGCTCCACCATTTGCTCGAATTTTGGCTTGTCGACAAAGTAATAGTCACGTCCCTCGACCTCGCCCGGCCGCATCGCGCGTGTGGTCGCCGAGACCGACATCTTCAGGCCCGGCTCGCGCTCAAGCAGCATGCGCGACAGCGTCGTCTTGCCGGCGCCTGAAGGCGACGACAGCACGAACATCAGCCCTCGCCGTTCAACTCCATCGAAACCAGCAGCCGTCATCGTCACTCCAGATTCTGGACCTGCTCGCGGAACTGCTCGACCACATTTTTCATTTCGAGGCCGGTCTGGGTCAATTCCAGATCGTTCGATTTGGAGCAGCAGGTGTTGACCTCGCGGTTGAATTCCTGGGCGAGGAAGTCGAGCCGCCGCCCGACCGGTCCGCCCTTGCCGATCATCTCGCGCGCCTGCGCGACATGCGAGGCGATGCGATCGAGTTCCTCGCGGATGTCGGCTTTGGTCGCGATCATGATCGCTTCCTGATTGAGACGGTCGGGATCGAAGCGTTCGGACGTCTCCAGCAGCGCCGCCACCTGCTCGGCCAGCCGCGCCCTGATCGCTTCCGGCTTGCGGCCCGGCGCCGCCTCGGCCTTTTTCGCCAACCTCTCGATTTCATCCATCCGCTGGATCAGAACTTGCCCGAGCGTCACGCCCTCGCGGCGGCGCATCTCGACGAGATGGCCGAGCGCCTGCTCAAAGGCGGCGGCTGCCGCGTCGCGCGCCGCCTTGTCTTCCGCCTCGTCGCTTTCGGGCTCGACCACCTCGATGACGCCCTTGATGCCGAGCAGCCCATCGATGCTCGGCGCGACCGCATCGATCCTGGCGGCGAGTTCGCCCGCGACCTTCACGACCGAAGCCAGCACGTCTTCATTGATCCGCACCGTCGAGACCGCGTTGGCACGCTTGACGTTGAGGTTAGCGTAGACCGTGCCCCGCGACAGTACCTCCGCGGCGCGTTTTTTGGCGAAGGCTTCCAGTTCGTCCCAGCCGGGCGGCAGGCGCAAACGCAGGTCAAAGCCCTTGGCATTGACCGACTTCAGCTCCCACTCGAACGTATAGGGACCGCTGGCGCCGTGACTCCGGGCAAAACCGGTCATGCTCGATAGCGCCATCGCGTAACACTCTCCGAAGGACAAGGGATTTCGAGACTCGAAAGGAACGGCGGGACCTTAAGCCGATTTCCGCCAAAGTGGAATTGCGTTCCGCGCCGTGGCGGGAACGCATTCTCGACCGGCGGAGCGTCAGCGCTGAACTACCGGCGGCGTCGTGGTCGATTGCACGGCGCCCTGGCGGGCCGGCGCGGTCGCCGGCGCAGCCGGACGGGCGGGCGGCTTTTTCGCCGGCGCCGCCGGCCGTGGTGTCGTCGCCGTGGGATTGGGATCGGCCGGCGCTCCTGCGGATGTCGGCGGCGGCGCATCCTCTGACGGCTCGACGGTATCGTTTTGAATCTGCTTTTCGAGCGCCCGCAGCTTGGCGACGTTTTTCTGGTGCGCGTCGTAGGTCTCGGTAAAGGCGTGCCCACCCGTTCCATCAGCCACGAAGAACAGATCGCGCGTGCGCGCCGGGTTGGCGGCGGCTTCGAGCGAGGCGCGGCCCGGATTGGCGATCGGCCCAGGCGGCAGGCCTTCGATGACATAGGTGTTGTAAGGCGACGGCTGCGTGATCTCGGAGCGCTTGATCGGCCGGCCCAGCGTTCCCTTGCCGCCGACCAGCCCGTAGATGATGGTCGGATCGGACTGCAGCTTGATCCGCTGCCGCAAGCGATTGACGAATACCGCCGCCACGCGGCTGCGCTCGTCGGCCCGGCCGGTCTCTTTCTCGATGATCGAGGCGAGCGTGATGAGCTGCTCCGGCGACCTGACCGGGACCTCCGGGTTGCGGCGCTCCCAGATTTCCGCGAGCACACGCTTCTGCGTCTGCTGCATGCGCTGAATCACCTGCTCCCGCGTGGTGCCGCGCGGGAATTTGTAGGTCTCCGGCAGCAGCGTGCCTTCGCGCGGTATCTCCCGGACCGAGCCTGCGAAGATGTCGTTGTCGAGCAGGCGCGTCACGATCTGCTCGGACGTCAGACCTTCCGGGACGGTGACAGCATGCTGCACCACCTTGCCTTCGACGATGGTGGCGATGACATCGCGCAGGCTCGCACTCTTCTGGAACGAGTATTCGCCCGGCTTGAGGTCGGAACTCGCCTTCAGTGCAAACACGCCGCCGATGAATATCCAGGGATTGACGTTGATCACGCCTTCGCGCAGCAGCACATCGGCGATGTCGCGCTTGCCGGCGCGCGAGGGAATGTTGACGATCTTGTCTTCCTGCAGCGGGCCCGGCGTTTCAAGGATCTGTCTGCCGTAATAATACGTCGTTCCCGCGCCGATCATCAGAATGATCAGGATGGTGAAGATGGCATTGCCGACCACCACGAATGGATTGCGGGCACGCTCCGACCGCTTCGGCGGCGGCGGCACCTGCTCGGGCTCCAGCGCTGCGCGCGGACTTCGTGGTGAAATGGGCGGCCTCTCACTCATCGATGCAACCTGAATCCTGCCGGTTCAATCGCGGCCCGGCATCCTGCCCAGCCGATAGCATACGCCCGCATGTAGAAGTCATCGCCGAATACGGCAAAACGGTGGAGTAGTTCTAAACACTTGTTAGTCAGTCACGCGCCGAACGATTACGGAGGCGTTGGTCCCCCCAAAACCGAAGGAATTCGACAGCGCGACGTTAATCTCGCGCTTGCGCGCCGTCTGCGGCACCAGATCGATCGCCGTTTCTACCGATGGATTTTCCAAATTGATGGTGGGCGGAGCAATATTATCGCGAATCGCAAGGATGCTGAAAATGGCTTCGATCGCACCGGCCGCACCAAGCAGGTGGCCGGTCGACGATTTCGTCGACGACATCGATACCTTGGAGGCGGCGTTGCCGAGCAGCCGCTCCACGGCGCCGAGTTCAATCTCGTCGCCGATCTGCGTCGAGGTTCCGTGGGCGTTGATATAGTCGATATCGGATACCGCAATGCCGGCGCGCTTGATCGCTGCACTCATGCTGCGGAAGCCACCATCGCCGTCCGGCGACGGCGAGGTGATGTGATAGGCGTCGCCCGACAGGCCATAGCCCACCACTTCGCAATAGATTCGCGCACCACGCTTTTTCGCGTGCTCGTATTCCTCGAGCACCACGACGCCGGCGCCCTCGCCCATCACGAATCCATCGCGATCCTTGTCATAGGGCCGCGAGGCCTTTTCCGGCGTCTCGTTGAAGCCGGTCGAGAGCGCGCGCGCAGCGCAGAATCCGGCCATCGCCAACCGGCAGATCGGCGATTCCGTACCGCCGGCCACCATGACGTCGGCGTCGCCGAGCGCAATGAGGCGCGCACCATCGCCGATCGCATGCGCGCCGGTCGAACAGGCGGTCACGACGGAATGGTTGGGGCCCTTGAGGCCGTGCTCGATCGAGACATAGCCCGAAGCGAGATTGATCAGTCGCCCCGGAATAAAGAACGGCGATACCCGGCGCGGCCCGCGTTCCTTCAAGAGCAGCGAGGTCTCGGCGATGCCGGACAGTCCGCCGATTCCCGACCCGATCAGGGTGCCGGTGGCGCATTTGTCTTCTTCAGTCGCGGGATGCCAGTTGGCGTCGTCGAGCGCCTGGCGCGCCGCCGCCATTGCAAAGATGATGAAGTCGTCGACCTTGCGCTGTTCCTTCGGCTCCATCCACTGGTCGGGATTGAATGTGCCGTCACCGCCATCGCCGCGGGGAATCACACAGGCGATCTGGCTGGCAAGATCGGCGACCTCGAACGTATCGATCTTCCTGGCGCCGCTCTGGCCGTCGAGGATACGCGTCCACGTTGTGTCAACGCCGCAGCCGAGCGGCGTAACCATGCCCAGCCCCGTGACGACAACCCGCCTCATGTCAAAAACTCCAGCCCGAAATCGGGGCCTAAAACAAGAAACCGGGGGACCGTTCGACAACGGCCCGTCCGGCTCCTTCTCAACCCGCCCGGGACGTCAGCTTTTCGCGTTCTTCTCGAGAAACTTAGTCGCGTCGCCCACGGTCAAAATCGTCTCGGCGGCGTCATCGGGAATCTCGCAACCGAACTCTTCTTCAAATGCCATCACGAGCTCGACGGTGTCGAGACTGTCGGCGCCGAGGTCGTCGATAAAACTTGCGTTGTCGACAACCTTATCCGGTTCAACACCGAGGTGTTCGACCACAATCTTCTTAACCCGCTCGCCAATCTCACTCATCATCAACCTCGTGCTTGTTCCATTGGACCCGACCCCAAGACGCTACAGAGACGCTACGAGCTATCGTGGTCGTTAAACTTCCTTCGCTATCGCGCATAGTCTTGGTTCGGCCCGGTGGTAGCCGACAAAGCCCCGGCGAACGGCAGGCGTTGCCACGCCAATATACAGGGTTTCAAAATCCTGCAATGGCCTTGTTTGCCCATCCGTCGAGGGTTCGGTTACCATACTTCCCAAGCCTTGACTACAAGCCTCAAGTGCCCCGGAAAACGGCCTTTGGCCGCATTGATCGAGGCAATAACTCGCTCAAATCATGGCCATTCCGCCGTTGACGTGAATCGTCTGGCCAGTGACATAGGCCGCCTCATTGGAGGCGAGATAGACGGCCGCGGCAGCGATGTCCTCCGGCGTCCCCAGCCGCGCCGCAGGAACCTTCGTCAGGATGGTCTCGCGCTGCTTGTCGTTGAGCGCGTCGGTCATCGGCGTCTTGATGAATCCTGGTGCGATGCAATTGGCGGTCACGTTGCGCCTGGCGTATTCCGCTCCCAGCGTCTTGATCAGGCCGATGATACCGGCCTTCGACGCGGTGTAGTTGGCCTGGCCGGGATTGCCGGTCACGCCGACGATCGAGGTAATCGCAATGATCCGCCCGAAGCGCTTGCGCATCATCAGTTTGGTTGCGGCGCGGGCGAGACGGAACGTCGCGGTCAGATTGACCTGGATCACGTCATCCCAATCCTCGTCACGCAACTGCACAAACAGGTTGTCGCGCGTGATGCCGGCATTGGCGATCAGGATATCGACCTGCCCCATGGCGGCCTCCGCCGCGGGCACCAGCGCCTCGACCTCCGCGCTGTCGGAGAGATTGCACGGCAGCACGTGGACGCGGCCGCCAAGCTTGGCGGCGAAGGAATCCAGCACCTCGCGGCGCGTCCCCGATATCGCCACCGTCGCGCCTTGCGCATGCAAGGCCTGCGCGATCGCCCCGCCAATGCCGCCGGTTGCGCCGGTGACCAGCGCCGTTCTGCCCGTCAAATCGAACATCTATGTCTCCTTCCGGGAGCTTCAGGCCGAAGCCGCCAATGCGTCTTTGGCGGCGGCAATATCGTTTGGCCCTCCGACCGACAGGCCCACCGCGCCCTCTGCGATACGCTTGACCAGCCCGCTCAGCACCTTGCCGGCGCCGATTTCGAAGAACCGCGTCACACCATGTGCCGCCATGTAGGCCACCGATTCGCGCCAGCGGACCGTGCCGGTGACCTGCTCGATCAGGCGGCGGCGAATCTCGTCGGGATCGGTGATCGCCGCAGCCAGCACGTTCGAGACCAGCGGCGAGGCTGGCGCCTTGATCGTCACACCGGCCAGCGCTTCCGCCATCGCATCGGCCGCCGGCTGCATCAGCTTGCAGTGGAACGGCGCGGACACCGGCAGTAGCATCGCACGCTTGGCGCCTTTGGCCTTGGCGATTTCCACCGCGCGATCGACGGCCGCCTTGTCACCTGACACCACAACCTGCCCGCCGCCATTGTCGTTGGCGGCCTGGCAAACCTGTCCCTGTGCCGCTTCGCTGGCAACCGCCATCGCCGTCTCATAATCGAGCCCGAGCAACGCCGCCATCGCGCCGACACCGACCGGCACCGCTTTTTGCATCGCAAGACCACGGATACGCAGCAGGCGCGCGGTATCATGGACGCTAAGGCTACCGGCCGCAGCCAGCGCGGAATATTCGCCGAGCGAATGGCCGGCGACGAATGCCGCATTCCGCCCGACGGAAAAGCCCGCCTCGCTTTCCAGTACGCGCAGCGTGGCGATCGACACCGCCATCAGCGCCGGCTGGGCATTTTCCGTTAGTTGGAGGGTCTCCGCGGGGCCATCCCAGATGATCGCCGTCAGCTTCTCGCCAAGCGCCGAATCAACCTCGTCAAATACTGCTCGCGCGGCCGGAAAGGCCTCCGCCAGGGCCTTACCCATACCGACCGCCTGGGAACCCTGCCCCGGAAACGTAAATGCAGCCGTCATCGGCGCTCCCTCGTTAGAATGGCGCCGTAAGACACTGACCAAGGCCGGGATGTCAAGCCGCGCTGCGGAATGACGCACGCTGTGGAGGGGTGAGAATCGGGCGGGCTGGTTCAGCGTTCTTGCAGGGCCAACCGGGCACCCAAAGCGCAATAGATGCCGCCGACGACCTTGCCCTGCCATTTTAGCACGGTGGGATTTCGACGAAGAAAGTTGCCTAGCCGGCCCGCACAGACAGCAAAGACCACCGTGCTGACGAGCCCCAACAGCACAAAAAGGATCCCCAGGATCGTCAGTTGAAGCGCGACCGACCCCTTTTCGGGCACCACGAACTGGGGGAGGAACGCGAGGAAGAAAAGCGCCGTCTTTGGATTTAGCACCTCGGCCAAAATAGCCTGTCTAAATGCCTTGCCGGCCGAGATCGGCAGTGCGCCCGCCGTCAGATTTGCCGGCGTTCTCTCAAGGATTGCACGAACGCCGAGGTAAACGAGATACGCTGCACCAATGTATTTGATGATGCTGAACAGCGTCGCCGAAGTGGCAATGACGGCTGAGATGCCGACGATCGCCGTGAACGTGTGAATCATATCGCCGGCCGCGATGCCGAGGCCGGTAGCTAGTCCCGCCTTTGTGCCTGAACTCGTTGCCCGTGCCACCGTGAGGAGCGTGGCGGGGCCCGGAATGAATACAAAGCCGAGCACAACCGCCCCATAGGCAACCAAGGTCGTCAGATCGATCATTCGCAAGCTCCCCCTCGGCCATTGTCGCCCAAGGACGTCATTTAAGGACGTCATTTATAGACGAGCAAGGAGATGTCTAGAATCCGCCTGCCGCCTGATCGCGGCCAACCTCGGCGCCGGCGCGTGCGCGACGCACACTGCTCACCAGCTTGCCCGGCCGATCTTCGTGGTCAGGGCTGGCTGTCGCCAGTCTCAGCACGGCGGCGTAGTTTGGCTGCACCTCCATGCGGTCCGCAAACCGGCTTTCAGAGAGGATGCGGTGGACGCGCGGCAGGTTGTAGCAGGGCACGTAGAACAACAAATGATGCTCGAGGTGATAATTGACATAGTACGGCGCGATGAACAGCCGCTCGAGAAAATTCGCACGCGTGGTGCGCGTATTGCGCAAGGGATCATCTGAATCGGGAACGACCGCATGCTCGGCAATATTGCGAATCCGCGTAATGACCATCTGCCAGGTCAGGAGCGGCAACAGCCACAGCAGTGGATAGGCCCACCACACGCCGGCGGCGGCAAGAGCAGCGAACAGCACGGCATTGACAGCAAATTGCGGGCCGAGCTTTTCCCAGAAATGCGCGGCACGTTTCGCGACAGGCCATTGCTTCGGCCCAAGCGCGTTCAAGAGTTGCGCCTTGCGCTGCTGGTAGCCGGTCTGTCCCGTAATGTCGCGGAAAAACTTGCGACGATAGCTGATCTTGGTGATCGGAAATGGCGCCGACAAAATTAGATCGGGATCGTCTTCCTGCTGCGTGCGCGCATGGTGCTGCAGGTGGTAACGGCGATAGGCGCGCGTCTCGGCAAAGACCGGATAGGCACAGAACCACTGGCTGAGCACCAGATTGACCTTCTCGTCCGCCGATAGGCATCCATGGGCACCGTCATGCATCAGGATGGCAAGCCCGAGCTGGCGTGAACCGATGACGCCGACCGCGAGCAGAAAGATCAGCGGATGGGGCCACCACGCCACCAGCGCGATCGAGCCCAGGATTAATGTCCATGCATGCGCGATTAGGGCGATGCCTTTCCACGTCACGCGCTGCCGGACAGCGATCAGTTGATCCTCGTTCAGAAAGTCGCGGGCACGAATGCGCAGCGCGGTCATGGCGATTTCTCCCCCTCGGCCGGCCCTGAATTGGAAACTTCGCGATCGCTGACGAGATGCAGTCGCGCCGTGTCGCCGGCCGGCGTCGTCGCCTGGTCGCCGAGCACGCGCAGCATCTCCCCGGACAGGTCCTCGGCCGAACGGCCCATGGCATAACCCTCGACCATGACGCCGACCGCCAGCGCCCAGAACCGCCGCGAACTGGCATCGGCGTCGCGCAGGCTCTTCCAGCCGTGTCGCTCGATTTGGCTTGCATAAGCCCGCATGCCTTCGCTGTGCAGCCGCTCGATGGTGCGTTCCACCAGCGGGGCGAGATCCTGGCGGCGGCGGGTAAGCGTCAGCGCCTCGGTAAAGAAAGCGACAGAATCCGTCGCCGTGACGGTCTCGACCAGCGCGCGCGTGTAGTCCCCTGGCGTATGGGCCTGCAGCGCCGCCTGCTCGGCCGCGCGCGCCACGTAAAGCATCTCGCGGCAGGCAGCCTCGACGAACAGGGCCTCCTTGGTGCGGAAATAGTAGGTGATCTGGCTCGGGAAGGCGTCGGCTGCCGCGGCAATGTCCGAGATCGAGGTGCCGGCAAGGCCCCGCTCTCTGAACAGGCGGCTGGCCGCATCGAGGAGGCGCGAACGCATCCGGCGGCCTGCCGTCCGGGTCGCGCGGGCGGCGTGTCTTGGATCGTCGGCCGGTGATTGCGTCGGGGCCTGAATGGATTTGGGGGCCATTTTACCTCTCCACCGCTACTTGTATGCTATACAAACAAAAATGTCAAACAGGCTGGCGAGCTTGAATCGGCGAGCGCCCCAAGGCCTCTTCGGACCGTAACAAGCCTTGCCAGCGCGCCGAAAATCCTTATAAACCGCGCATCCGCAGATCCCGGCCGGGAGCTGAACGGACGGTCTCAGCAATCACTCCTCATCCAGGGCGTTTTTGATGTGGCAGGGCCAGTCGGCCCGTCGTCCCGTGCTTCCGCCTTCTGAGCTTATCTCCGAGTCCTTTCCGAAGGCCTCGAAGGGCTTGCCGCCGGGAAATGCGCCAACACCAGGAAAGGACACCCATGCCTCTTTACGAGCATGTTTTTCTCGCGCGTCAGGACGCGAGCACCCAGCAGGTCGAAGAGCTGACCACCCAGATGACGGGCATCGTCGAAGGGCTCGGCGGCAAGGTCACCAAGACCGAGAACTGGGGCGTGCGCTCCCTCACCTACCGCATGAACAAGAACCGCAAGGCACATTTCGTGCTGATGAACATCGATGCGCCCGCCGCTGCGGTCTCCGAGATCGAGCGTCAGGAGCGGATCTCCGAAGACGTCATCCGCTACCTCACCGTCCGCGTCGAAGAGCACGAGGAAGGTCCGTCGGCCATGATGCGCAAGGCCGATCGCGACCGCGAGCGCGACGAACGCGGCGGCGGCTTCCGCGGTGACCGCGAAGGCGGCTTCCGCGGCGATCGTGAAGGTGGATTCCGCGGCGACCGCGGCCCGCGCCGTCCGCGCGAAGACGCTGTCGAAGTGGCGGAAGAGGAGTAAGAATCATGGCTGAAGCTGGAGCACGCCGTCCGTTTTTCCGTCGCCGCAAGACCTGCCCGTTCACGGGTCCGAACGCGCCGAAGATCGACTACAAGGATTCCAAGCTGCTGATGCGTTACGTCTCCGAGCGCGGCAAGATCGTGCCGAGCCGCATCACCGCCGTCTCCGCCAAGAAGCAGCGCGAGCTTGCGCGCGCCATCAAGCGCGCACGTTTCCTCGGCCTGCTGCCCTACGTCATTCGCTAAGGCACTTTGGTTCGCGGCGTTCGCGCCGCGAACCTCAATATTCAAATATTCATAAGGCTTCCGGGTCGTCCGGTCGCCGATGGTTGGGGTCGGGACGACCTCTAACCGCTCGAAAGGGGCGGGACAGCTGATGATCGCGATTATCCTCATTGGTCTTGCAGCCGGCTGCGCGTCGGCGCTGATGTTCGCGTCCGTCATTTCACGTACGCTGATCTCGGTGCTTTTGCTCTATCTGGCGTCGATGCCCCTCATGGTCGCGGCGATCGGATGGGGTCCTCTGAGTGCCACCGTTGGCGGCATCGCAGCCGCGCTCGGCATCGGCGCGATCTTCGGCTTTGCTCATTGTCTCGCTTACGCCCTCACCGTGGCACTTCCTGCTTGGTGGCTTGGGCACCTCGCAATGCTGGGCAGGCCGGTTGGCGATGGCGCCGAACCAGGACCCCACTCGCTTGAATGGTATCCGGTCGGCCGTCTCCTGCTTTGGATCGCAGGATTCGCCGTGCTCATTACGATTCTGACGCTCTTCAGCGTCAGCACCGATCCAGAGGCAATCGTGGCAGCTAT
Organism: Bradyrhizobium archetypum; assembly: GCF_013114835.1. Taxonomy (GTDB): domain Bacteria; phylum Pseudomonadota; class Alphaproteobacteria; order Rhizobiales; family Xanthobacteraceae; genus Bradyrhizobium; species Bradyrhizobium archetypum. The sequence goes on from NZ_JAAVLW010000005.1 coordinate 483,280, forward strand.
GAAGCGTAGCGTGACTCGGATTCTTGCAATGTACCAAATGGAGGCCGACGACCGAGTGATTGGATCGGCAGCAGCAATAGCGCCGGCGATGATCGCAAGTGGTCCGCTCATTATGCTGACGATCAATCTGTGGCTTGCTGCCAAGATCACCGCCACCTCGGGCCGCCTGCAGCGTCCCTGGCCCGATCTGAAAGCCACGACGCTGCCCCCGATGACACTCGTCGTCCTTTGCGTCGCCGTCGCGTTCGGCTTTACCGGCGGGCTGCTTGCACTTGCCGCAAAGATTGTCGTCGGTGCGCTCTTAACGGCCTATGCACTCACAGGCTTTGCCGTCCTGCATACGTTGACATTGGCACTGAAAAATCGCGGGCTCTGGCTGACCTGCGCCTACGTAGTCATGATCTTGTTCGTCTGGCCACTGCTCAGCATGGTCGCGCTTGGCTTGGCTGACACCGTTTTCGGCTTTCGCGAGCGCTTCATGCGGACGCGACCGCCGCCGCTTCCCACATCCTGAATTTCTATCGCTTGCCCGAACTTTAAACTAACATCAAAGGAGAACGAAAATGGAAGTCATCTTGCTGGAACGCGTCGCCAAGCTCGGCCAGATGGGCGAAGTCGTCCGCGTCAGGGACGGGTATGCCCGCAACTTTCTGCTCAAGCGCGGCAAGGCGCTGCGCGCCACCGCCGACAACCGCGCCAAGTTCGACGGCATGAAGGCCGAGCTCGAGGCCAACAACCTCAAGGCCAAGGCCGAAGCGACCAAGGTCGCCGAGAAGATCGACGGCCGCAACGTGATCGTGCTGCGTCAGGCCTCCGAATCCGGCCAGCTATTCGGATCGGTGAGCGTGCGCGATATCATTGCCTCGTTCGAAGCCGACGGCGTCATCATCAGCCGCAGCCAGGTAATGCTGGACGCGCCGATCAAGGCCATCGGCAAGCACGAAATCGCCATCGCCGTGCACCCGGAAGTCGAAGTCAGCGTCAGCGTCACTGTGGCGCGCAGCGCCGATGAAGCCGAGCGCATCAACCGCGGCGAAGACATCTCGACCCGTCAGGAAGACCAGGACGCCGCCGCCGAGGCGATCGCCGCCGCCGGCGAATTCTTCGATCCGGAAGCCCAGCACGAGGAAATCGCGCCGGCGCCCGCGGCTACCGAAAAGTAACGCGTCTTATCGCGGTAATGGCTTTCAAGCCCGGCCCCTCAGGCCGGGCTTGGGATTCTGGCAACCGCCTTTTCGCCCAGCATCGCAATCGAGGCGAGCGCTGTTGCGGTGTGCTTCTCGACGCCATCGGTCACGCAGAACACATCAGCCGCAACCACGGCGACCTGGCGTCCAGGCTTGATCACACGCGCCCGGCAAATCAAACGCTCGCCGACCGCCGGCGATAGCAGGTTCAACTTGTATTCCGCCGTCAACGCCGGCTGGCCGCGCGATGTCGCCGCCGCAATCGTGGTAGCGTTGTCGACAAGGAATGCGGTGACGCCGCCGTGAAACAGGCCGTGTTGCTGCAACAGTTCCGGCCGGCGGTCGACCGCAAGCGTGCACGTGCCGCGCGTCAACTCCGACAGCTCCGCCCCGATATGGTTCATGAAGCCCTGGCGGCCGACATTGTCGCGGATGCGAGTTGCGATCGGCGCGAAGTCCGGATCGTTGGCTGCATTCATATGGTTTCTCCCGGTTGTCGGATCGCTTCGGACGCGACTACAGCGCGGATGGCGCAGGCGATCAGAATATCGGCTTGCTCTCTTGGATCGGTGCGGTCGCGGCCCGACAGCCATGCGCGGCAGAAAATCTGTGCCGGTCCGATGATTTGACTGAAGAACACCGACGACGTCATCGGCAGCAATTCGCCGCGCGCAACCAGCGGCGTGCGCCATCGCTCCACGGCTTCCGCAAGACGCGCATTCTGTGCCCGCTGCGCGCCACGGATCTCCTCCGTCCATTCACTGCGGGAAATCTCGAACAGATAGCGCGCCTCACGCCTGGAGTTCACGACCCATTCGAGATGGGCGCGGATCAGCCGCGCCACGCCTTCCCGCGCCCCGCGGGATTGATCGACCGCCGCAATGACGGCGGCGTGGTAATGCCCGAGGATCTCCAGAAAAAGCGTGCCGGCCAGTTGCTTCTTCGAATCGAAGAAATGGAAAAAGCTGCCGTTGGACGCCCGCGCGCGGGCTCGAATGGCGGCCACGGTGGCACCCTCGAAGCCGTCGCGGTCGAACACCGCCAATCCCGCCGCCAGCAAGTCCTCGCGCGCCGTAGTCATCCGCGTCCATCTTCGTTGTCGCTGGATGATTACTCTAGAGTGCTACTCTAGAGCTGGTCAAGCGCCATGCTTCCGTGGACCGGATTACGGAATTGAGAATGCTAGCGTGAGATTGGAGGCGTAGGCGGGTCGACGGGCGCTGCGGGCGGTGGTGGAGGCGCTGCAGCCGTCACCGGCGGCGTCGCGGGCTCAGGTGCGGACGACGCGGCTGGCGGCTCGGGCGCGGTCGTTGCGGAAACTGGCGGAGCCGGCGGCACCGGATCGGGTCGGAGCGGCGTTGGCTCGCCGCTGCCGGCACTTTCCTTCGGCGCATCGACCTTGGTCGCCTCGGAGCCGCCCTCGCGCGACGAGTCGCGCGGGCGCTTGGCGGCCTCGGCAGCCGGCTTGTCGCCCCCATCCTTGAGTCCATCAGTCCTGACAGGATCGGTCGAGACCGTCTCAGTGCTGCTAGGCTCAGGCTTGGATGGCTCAGACTTGGCAGGCTCAGACTTGGCAGGCTCAGACTTGGCAGGCTCAGATTTGGCAGGCTCGGACTTGGCAGCGTCCCGCGACGCATCTTCCTTCGTGGCGTCTTGCTTCGCGGCGTCGCCACGGACTGCCTGCTCGGGCTTCGGCGGCTCCTCCATGGCGGGCCTGCCACGTCTGCCCTGCTTCTGCCTGGCGCCGGATTTGCTGTCGGTAGCGGCCTGCGCCGGGGTCTGCCCATCATCGGCGGGCTTGGTTTCGGGCGCCATATGCCGCCGTGAGAACCGCTTGGCATCCCGGCCCGGACGCGTGCCTTCGCCTTGCGGCTGGGTTCCGTCGGCCTCCGGCCTGGAGGCCTCCCGAGCAGGTGCAGCCGGCGGCTGCCGGCGGCCTAGCCGATCGGGCTGGTCCGCCCTGCCGTCCTGCTTGGCGTCCTTCTGCTTTGCGTCCTTAGCCTGATACCGAGGGTCGGCAGCCCCGTTGGATATCAGATAGGAAGAGAGCAGCGAGGCCATCTCGGTGCCGGTCGTATAGTGCTGGCGCAGGAAGCCCGGCAATGACGAAGCTGGCGTGGTCTTCAACAGGCCCCGCGGGCTCCTGTGGCAGGCGCTGCAGGTGCTTGAGAATATCTGGGACGGGCTCTTTCCCGCGTCGAGGTTTTCGGCCACCCCCACCCCTGCTGTGAGGCAGCCAATCAGAAGCGTCACCGTCGCTAAACTGAGCGCTCGGCTCAACATTCCCAGCTTCTCCAGACGTGGAACTGCTGCCTGCGACGCACAACGTGGCCCGGCGGCGGGTCACCTTTTAGCTGATTATCACGCGAATGGAAGCGCACTTATTGCTCGTCTTCGTGATCGTCGCATCCGGGATATCCGCTTTGACTCCAACGCCCTAGCGCTACGGCATTATCGTACTTATTATACAATAGATCCATTCCTGGAACCGAGCCTTCCGGGGGTGTGTCGGTGTAACGGTCGCGCTCCATTGGTGCTTCGATGGATCGGTTGTTGCGTTATTTCCTTAGCCAGTTCATTCGCCGCGGCGCGATGACGTTCACGACCGCGAGTGGGACGAGATTTACCTGCGGAGACGGAACCGGCCTTCCGGTGTCGGTGCGGTTCCTGACCGAACGGACCCAGCGACGTATTCTCCTCAATCCAGAGCTTGCGCTTGGCGAAGCCTATATGGACGGCACATTCGTCGTCGAGAACGGCACGATCGCGGACGCGCTCGAGATCCTGCTCGGCCAGCCCGAAATGCTGCCGCGCTGGGCCAAGTTGCAATGGTGGCTGCGCTATTTCGGCCGGCACGCCAGGCAATTCAATTGGCGCGGCCGTGCGAAAACCAACGTCGCCCATCACTACGATCTCGACGGGCGGCTCTATTCCCTCTTCCTCGACGCCGACAAGCAATATAGCTGCGCCTATTTCGAAACGCCGGATACGACACTCGACGACGCCCAACTCGCCAAGAAGCGTCATCTGGCCGCCAAGCTCTTGATCGGCCGCGGCAACCGCGTGCTCGACATCGGCTCGGGCTGGGGCGGCCTAGGCCTCTATCTGGCCGAAATGACCGGCGCCGATGTCACCGGCATCACGCTGTCGACGGAGCAATTACAGGTCTCGAACGCGCGCGCTGCCGAAAAGAATCTGATGGGATCGGCAAGGTTTCTGCTGAGCGATTACCGCGATGTTGCTGGCCCGTTCGACCGGATCGTCTCGGTCGGCATGTTCGAACATGTCGGTATCGACTTCTATGAAACGTTTTTCCGGCGCTGCGTCGAGCTTCTCAGCGACGACGGTGTCATGGTGCTGCACTCGATCGGCCGCTCCACCGGGCCCGACGTGACAAGCCCATGGATCACGAAATATATTTTCCCGGGCGGCTATATTCCCGCCCTGTCCGAGGTCATTCCCGCAATCGAGAAGGCGGGCCTTCTGGTCTGCGACATCGAAATCCTGCGGCTGCATTATGCGGAAACGCTGAAGGCCTGGCGTGAGCGTTTCATGGCGCGGCGCGAAGAGGCGGTGCGCCTTTACGACGAGCGTTTTGCCCGCATGTGGGAGTTCTATCTGGCGGCATCGGAAATGTCGTTCCGGAAGCAAAACCTGATGATTTTCCAGATCCAGCTCACCAAGCGCCAGGGAATCGTGCCGATGACGCGCGACTACATCACACGGGAAGAAGCGAGGCTGCGCGGGATAGAGCTCGGCAAGCAGCCGCGGCTGCAATTGGCCGGCGAATAGGCAGCCGATAGCGTCAATTTCTCAGGCTGTAGGCCGAGGCGTAAGGTATCGGGGCCAGCGCCGGACGAGCAAGCTGGGCGCGAAACGCGTCAAGCACCTGACTATCGCAGGGCTCGTCACGCCGTTCCGGACGCGAAATCCCTTCCATGGCATCGATCAGCATCGACAGCCACAAGCGCTGGTCGCTTGCCGATCGCCATGCCTGGATTTGCTGACCCATCGCCTGTCCCTTTTGGTCCGGTGCAACTGGCAACTCGAAAATCGCCGACCCGTTCCCGATTTCTTAACCAATCGATTCTGCTGTGAAGAAAATCACACCTGCTGTGATCTACTTCACAGATAGCCTTGCCGGCCCGTCGTACATCCCCGGCATGAGCCGGCAGACCTACCCAGCACCGTTCGATTCCGACATCAGGATCGACTACGCCTTGATCGCAATCGGCGTGGCCGCCGCCCTGTTTGCGTTCATCTACCTGATCCTGGTTTGATCAACGCTTAAGACCACGGCTCAAAAGCAACCGTCGCGTTGGGATGTGTCTGTCCAAGTCGCGGCAGGGTTCAGGTTCTCCTAAGATTTTGCTTAGGATTTTTCTCAGCATTTCGCGGAAAAGCGCGCCGCAGCGCCCCGGTTTCGGCCGCAACCCCGTCAAGCAAGACATCCGCTAACCGGAATTCATTCACACCTCACATGTGTGAATCGTGCATAAGAAACCTTCGCACTTTCACGGGACCCGCGAGTGGCGCTTTATCGCCCCCCGCTTCCGGGAGATCGCGACCTTCCCGGAATCCCGACAACGCCAAAAATCTAAAGCATAATCCGACCTATGGCTGATTCGAACGTCCTCAAGCTCGCTCCCGACGCGGGAACTCCGGTCTACCGCAGCGCGCCGCACAATATCGAGGCGGAACAGAGCCTGCTGGGCGCCATTCTGGTCAACAACGACGCGTTCTACCGGGTTTCGGACTTCCTGGAGCCGAAGCACTTCTTCGAAGCCATCCATCAGCAGATTTATGAGATCGCGGGCAGCCTGATTCGGATGGGTAAGGTGGCAACACCCGTCACGCTCAAGACATTCCTGCCCGCTGACACCGACATTCTCGGATTGACACCAGGCCAGTACCTCGCGCGCCTCGCCGCGGAAGCCACTACCATCATTAACGCCCAGGACTACGGCCGTACCATCTACGACCTGAGCCTGCGCCGTGACCTGATCAAAATCGGCGAGGACATCGTCAACGTCGCGTTCGACGCACCGGTCGATTTTGCCCCGCGCGCGCAGATTGAGGATGCCGAGCGCCAACTCTACGCGCTTGCCGAGACTGGCCGCTATGACGGCGGCTTCCAGCGCTTCTCGCAGGCGCTCACTGTGGCCGTCGACATGGCCGCCAAGGCGTTCCAGCGCGACGGTAAGCTGTCGGGTATCTCGACCGGCCTGCGCGATCTCGACGGCAAGATGGGCGGGCTGCAGCCTTCCGACCTCATCATCGTCGCCGGCCGGCCCGGCATGGGCAAGACGTCGCTGGCCACCAACATCGCCTACAACATCGCCAAAGCCTATGTACCGGAGGTGCAGCCGGACGGCACCATCAAGGCAGCCCATGGCGGCGCGGTCGGCTTCTTCTCCTGCGAAATGTCCGGCGAGCAGCTTGCCACCCGTATTCTGGCGGAACGCACCGGCATCCCCTCCAGCCTGATCCGCCGCGGCGGCATCACCGACGCAGATTTCGACAAGATCCGCGACTGCTCGATCGAGCTGGATTCGTTACCGTTTTACGTCGATGAAACGGGCGGTCTATCGATCTCGCAGCTCACCGCGCGCGCCCGCCGGCTCAAGCGGCAGAAGGGCCTCGATCTGATCGTGATCGACTACATCCAACTGCTGCAGGGCTCGGGCAAGCGTGGCAATGACAACCGCGTGCAGGAAATCACCGAGATCACCACCAGCCTGAAGGCGCTGGCGAAAGAATTGAACGTCCCGGTGATCGCGCTGTCGCAGCTCTCGCGTCAGGTCGAAAACCGCGACGACAAGCGTCCGCAGCTCTCCGACCTTCGTGAGTCCGGCTCGATCGAGCAGGACGCCGACGTTGTGCTGTTCGTCTATCGCGAGGAATATTACCTTGCGATGAAGCAGCCGCGCGAAGGAACGCAAGAACACGCCGCATGGCAGCTGGAAATGGACCGCGCGCTCGGCAAAGCCGAGGTGATCATCGGCAAGCAGCGCCACGGCCCGACCGGCACCGTCGAACTGCATTTCGACGCCAGCGTCACCCGATTCGGCGATCTCGTGCACGACGGCCAGGTTCCCGACCGCCACTACTGATGTGGTGATGCAGTTGAACGGTTCCGTCGTCGCGCGTACAACGGTGGGATGAACATCGCAACCGACCTCAAATCGCAGCTTTCGCCCGAAGCGACCCTGTTGGCGGCCCATCCGACCGCCACCGGCATCCTCACCGTCGATCTCGATGCCATCGTCGCCAACTGGCGCAAGCTCGAGAAGACGGCGGTGCCGGCCGAATGCGCAGGCGTCGTCAAGGCGGATGCTTATGGCTGCGGCGCCGAACAGGTCGCACGCGCCCTCTCTGCCGCCGGCTGCAAGACATTTTTTGTCGCCACCCTCGATGAGGCACGAATCGTCCGCGCCGCAGTGCCGGCCGCAGCGTCGATCTATGTGCTCGACGGGTTTTTCCAGAATACTGGTGCCGCCTACGCCGAGATCGATTGCAAGCCTGTCATCGGCGACCTCAACGAACTCGCCGAATGGGATGTGTTCTGCCGCCGCTCGGGCTGGTCGGGCGGCGCAGCCATTCACATCGATACCGGGATGAACCGGCTCGGGCTCACCGTCACCGAAGCGCAAGGCATCATCCCGCGCATCAACGCCGGCGACCACGGCATTACGCTCGTGATGAGCCACCTCGCCTCCGCGGAGCTGCTCCACAATCCCGCCAATGCCAGGCAGCTCGCGGCCTTCCGTGAGATCGCTAGCCTGTTTTCCGGCGTGCCGGCCTCGCTGGCGAATTCGTCCGGCGTTTTCCTGGGCGCCCAGTTCCAGTTCGACCTGGTGCGGCCGGGCTGCGCCATCTACGGCATCAATCCGACGCCAGAGGCCGATAACCCGATGCAGCCAGTCGTCGAGCTGAAGGCGCGCATCGTGCAGATCCGCAACGTCGAGCGCGGCGATACGGTCGGCTATGGCGGCACCTGGACGGCGCGGCGTCCAACCAGAATAGCAATCGTTTCGGCGGGCTATGCCGACGGCTATTTCCGCGCTGCCAGCGCCAATGACGGCACCCGCGGCGCCGAAGTGGTGGTTGCCAGCAAGCGCTGCCCAGTTGCCGGCCGAATTTCGATGGACCTGATGGCGATCGATGTCACCGACGTCGACAAGAACGCCGTACGGCGCGGTCATATGGTGACGCTGATCGGCGAAGGCATCACGGTCGACGAACTCGCCCACCATTACGGCACCATCGGCTACGAAGTGCTGACCAGCCTCGGCAAGCGTTATGCGCGGGTCTACAAGGGCGGCATTGCCAAAGCGGAGCCCCCTGCTCCGCTTCAAGCGGAGCCGGCTGCCGCTTCCAGCTAGTTTGTTCGGCAGACGGCACCCGGCTGCCGAACGACCTCCCTTCCCAAGGTCCGGCTTGCGCGCCGTGAGTTGTCAAGAACGCGACAATCAAAAGCAACAATCGCGAAACCCGACGCTGGCGTGTTGCCTGTCTTACTGTTTCTTCCGACTAGCCAATACTTGCTTGCAGGTGTCGCTGAGTTGCTGATGCTGCTTGTTCAGACATGCCACGACACGGCCGCCGCCGGGCAGCGTACCGGCGCAATATTTGTCATAGTCGGCCTTGCAGGCGCCGCGCTGCTCGGCGGCTTGAGCAACTGCGGATCCGGAGCATCCGATGGCGAGCACGAGAATGGCGAAGCGTAGTTTCGACATGGAATCTCCAAATGTCAGGAAGCACAGTGATGCCAGCTAGCTCTACATGAAGATCGCGACCTTCAACATTAACAATGTCAACCGCCGCCTGCCGAACCTGTTGCGCTGGCTGCGCGCGGCGAAACCCGACGTCGTTGCCTTGCAGGAATTGAAATGCACCGACGCCGAATTTCCGGCCTCCGCGATCGAGAAAGCCGGTTACGGCGCGGTGTGGCGCGGGCAGAGGACCTGGAACGGCGTTGCCATTCTGGCGCGGAAGACCGAACCAGTATTGACCCGGACCGCCCTGCCCGGCAACCCCGATGATTTGGAGGCACGCTATATCGAGGCCGCCATCAACGGCATCCTCGTGACCAGCATCTACCTGCCGAACGGCAACCCGCAGCCGGGGCCGAAATTCGATTACAAGCTCGACTGGTTCAGACGACTGCGGTTGCACGCCGGCAAGCTGCTCAAGCAGGACGTCCCCGTGGTGCTGGCCGGCGACTACAATGTCGCGCCGACCGAGATCGATATCTATCCGACGAAATCCTGGGACAACGACGCCTTGATCCAGCCAAAGAGCCGCGCCGCGTTCAGAGCGCTGGTGGACCAGGGCTGGACCGACACGATCCGAACCTTGCACCCGGAAAAGCCGATGTTCACGTTCTGGGACTACAAGCGCAACCGCTGGGCTCGCGACGCCGGATTGCGGCTCGACCACCTGTTGTTGAGCCCGGCAATTGCTCCGCGCCTGACCATGGCCGGGGTCGATCGCAAGGTACGCGGCGAGGAAGGCGCCAGCGATCATGCGCCGGCGTGGATCGTGTTGCGCTAGCGCGTCGCAGGTTTGACCTACCCGCCGAATTTCTTGCGCAGCATGACACCCAGAATGTTGGAATAGTCGTCCGTCCATGGTGCGCTCGAATCCGGGCGTAGCGCCGTCCAGTGGCGCGCGATGCTTCCGGCGTCGCCCGGCTCGCGCGCCAGCACCACGAGCCGGGCATTGGCCTTGAGTGTCGTCATGAGATCGCCGGCACTGTCGTCCTCCCGCAGGAAGGCTACCAGCGACTGCGACTGAGCGACATTTGCCACAACCGGCGCGAGGTCGAGGTGCCGGTTGGAGATGTGCGCCAGGATTACACCATGCGGCGAAAGTTTCGAGAGATAACCCGCAAAGGCCTCACGCGTGAGCAGATGCACTGGAATGCTATCGGACGAAAAAGCATCCAGCACGATCAGATCGTAGCGATCGGGTGAGCCTTCCAGGGTGAGCCGCGCGTCTCCGGCGACAACCGGCGCTTCGGGCGCGCAACTTGACAGGAATTCGAAGCGATGCGGATCACGCGCGATGCGGACTACTTCCGGGTCGATCTCGAAGAACGTCCACAGCTCCTGGGCTTTGCGATGACAGGCAAGCGTGCCGGTACCAAGCCCGACGACGGCGACGCGATCCAGGCGGCCACCATGGGCTGCACGGGCGGCGGCGATGGCTTCCGCGAATGGACCGCCCGGATAGTAGTAGGTCTGCGGCAGCATCGGACCACTGACCGGCGTGCCATCATCGTTCCGTAGCCGCTGCGCGCCGTGAACCGTGGTGCCATGATAGAGGACGCGGGCTTTGCCCTCGGCAACCTCGGCGACCTTATGGACGCCAAAGAAACTGCGCGCCGTTTCGATCGGCGCTATTCCAGGTCGCCACAGGGCCGTCACCGTAAAGCTCAGGACGACGAGCCCGAAGAAGCGCATCGGCCGCTGTCGTTGAAACAACATCATGGCTGCCATCAGGGCTAAGAGCACCTGGAACGGCAGCTCCAGTGTGGCCGGCGGCTGAAAGCGGGTCATGTACCAGATCAGCCCCAGCACTGTGCTGAGCGCGAGCCACGGCAATACTGCCATCGACGCTTTGCGCATGCCTCCGGCGAAGATGCCGGGACTGCACAGCAGCGCCAGGACGATCAGGATCGGATATTCGTAATTGCCGTTGAATATTTGCGGCGCGATGAGCCCTGCAAAGGCGCCACCGATCACCCCGCCAAACGAGGTGCCAAGGTAAAACTCCGTCAGCCGCGATGGGCTGGGACGGTGCGTATAGAGCTCGCCGTGGCACATCAGCGTCAACAGCGCGAACGCCACGAGATTGAGCGCAATCGTCGTCAGCCAAAAGACTTTTTCCCCGCCGATCAAACTCACCGCGAGCGGCGCGACCGCAAACGGGACAAGCCGAACCACATTGGCATGCGCGATCCATGGCCGCTCGCGAAAAACGGCCACGAAAGTGAGCAGGTAAATCGCCAGTGGGACCACCCAAAGGAACGGCGCCGCGGCGACATCCGTCGCCAGATAGGCGGTTACCGCGATGACCAGGCCCGACGGAACCGCGGAAAGCGCGATCCATCGCAGCCGCTCACCGGCGTTCGCGCGAACATCATCCTGAAGTTCGGTCTGCACGGCGACGGCAGGCAGCGCGCGCGCCGCGAACAATCCGACGAAGCTCAACAGAATGGCCAGGAGGGCAAATCCGACGGACCAAGTCGACGTCTGCGTCTTCAGGGTCAGGATCGGCTCGATGATGACCGGATAGGTGAACAGCGCGGCGAACGAACCAAGATTGGATGCGGCGTAGAGCACATACGGATTGCCCGCCTGTCTGTGTCCGCTCACGGCAAACCAGCTTTGCAGCAACGGCGCGCTGGCTGACAGGGTGAAGAACGGAAGGCCGATGGAAGCCGCGAACAGGCCGAACAGCCAAAGCGCTGTTCCATCCGGTGGCGAGGCGCCCCATCCCGGCGCAATCGCGATCGGCAGCAGCATCGCGGTGACACCGACCAGCAGGAGATGGAACATGACCGCCCACCGGGGACGCAACAGACGGTTCAACAGATGGGCGTAGACATAACCAGCGAGCAATGCGGTTTGAAAGAACACCATCGCGACGGACCAGACCGCCGGCGCGCCTCCGAGTTTGGGAAGCACCATCTTCGCAAACATCGGCTGAATCGAGAACAGAAGCAGCGCCGAAACAAACAGGGTCGCGGCATAGAGCCATGGCGTCAGTCGAACGGCTACTGCTCGCGGATCGATGGCGGGCGATATCCGATCCGAAGCGTTGAAGAGCGACATTGATGTCCCGGTACCGTCAATTTGGGTTGCACGGTAGCCAGCGACGCCTAAGCAAGGCTTAATCCTATCGTCGGGAACGGCCGACATGCGCCATGGTAAACGCTGTCTTGATCTCCGCCTCAGCTTAATAACGGATCAGCTCTTGCGGGTGTGCCCCCACGCCGCGTCCCAGTCTTCGCCCGCGGCATCGATGACGCGGCCATCGGCCTCGAAGAACTTGTTCGGCACCTGGAAGATCGCGAGCATCAGCCCGCCTTGCGGGCACCAGGCGACATGGCGGCTACCCTCTTCGCGCCAGATGAACTCGCCGGCCTTGCATTCGATGCCCTTGGCTGGGCCTTCCTTATCGATGAGCGAGCCTTCGAGCACATAGGTCTGCTCGATGTTGACGTGCTCGTGGTCGGGGAGAACTGCACCAGGGGCAAACTTCATCAGCGCGGTCATCAGTCCGGTCTTGCGATCGAACAATAGCGTCTTGGCTTCGCAACCGGGGAAACGGGTCTTCTGCCATTCCATGCTGTCGGGGCGAACCAGATGGGAATGCGTGTCTGCGGTCTGCGCCTTTGCCGGCGTCGCGGCGTCCATGGCGATCCTCCGTCCTGCTGTTTTGACGCGATCCTAGCAGCTTTGCCTTGGGCCGCCAGCCGGCAGATGTGCGCTGCGGGACACCGTCTTGCTCGCACCTGCTGCCGGTTATAGGATTGGAGCCGCTCTCGTGGAGCCTGAGTGAAAATGGCAGCTCTGCAACATTCGCTGATCTGCAAAGGGTGCTGGGAGCAGATGCGTGTTCCGGTGCCGCTTCGCGGCGTGGTCTCGGCGCCGTTTCGCGCGTTCGGCATTCGTCCAAGCCGGATGAATCCCAATACCTGCACCATCTGCGAACTGATGTTCACGAAGGTGATGCGGGCCCGCAAGATCACCATCGACGCGACCATCATGTTTGCCGACCTCCGCGGTTACACCAGCCTGTCGCAGTCGCAATCGGCCGATGCAGTTTCCGGGCTGCTCGACGCATTCTACGATGAATGTGCGAGCGCGATCTGGGAGCACGATGGGCTCCTCAACAAGACCATTGGCGACGCCGTGATGGCGGTCTTCAACTTTCCCTTAAAGCGGGAAGCGCACGCCAGAAACGCCGTGCTCGCCGCACGCGACATCCAGGCTAAGTGGCGCGACCGACGCGAGAGCCTTGTCCAAGCGCACGGCCTCACCGCCAGCGAGTTGGGGATCGGCATCGGCATCCACACCGGCGAACTCAGCTTTGGCGAATTCGGTCGCTCGCACCGCGACCTGACGGCGATCGGCCCCGTCGTCAATACCGCCTCCCGCGCCCAGTCGGTGGCCGAAGCCGACCAGATCCTGGTGACAAAGGCGGTGTTTGACCGCACCCAGCCGGATTTGAAGGACAGCCCTTCGAAGGCATTCCGGCTCAAGGGATTCGACACTCCGATCGAGCTTTACGCCGCCTAGCGCGATCGGCCTATCGCCGCATCACCAGAGATTCTTGCCATCGATCACCGTCACCGGCACGGGTTCGAGGTCGAAATGGTCGAACAGCCGTGCATTGACGCCCACCTTGGGATTGTCGAAGTCCGGCTTGCCGGTCGACCAATCCGGCGATTCCGAATAGGTGCCGCAGCCGCAATGAGCACAAAAATGATGCTTGACCGTGCGGCTGCCCCACAAATAGGTCGCGACATTTTCCGGCGGCGAGATCAGGCGAAATTGCGCCGGCGTGTAGTAGGCCCACAGCGCGCCGCGCTTGGAACACAGCGAGCAGGTGCAGCGTGTCACGCCAGCCGGCGCTTCGTTCACCTCGAATTGCGTGTTGCCGCAATGGCAGCTTCCCTTGATTGGCACGACCTGGTCCTTTCCAATGGTATTCAGGCCTCGTAACCTAAGCCTGCTGCCAACATGATGTCAGCATCCGGAATCGGAAGACTGCAATTTGGGTTTCATCTTCGTCCTCATTGTCGGCCTGCTCGCCGGCACCATCTCAGGCATTGTCGGCACGGGGTCGTCGATCATGCTGATGCCCGTGTTGGTCTATCAGTACGGGCCGAAGGAAGCCGTTCCGATCATGGCGGTCGCAGCCGTGATGGCCAACCTGTCGCGCATTCTCGCCTGGTGGCGCGAGGTCGACTGGCGCGCCTGCCTCGCCTATTCGGCAACGGGGATTCCGGCCGCCGCGCTTGGTGCACGGACGTTGCTGGCGCTGCCCTCGCACGCCGTCGATATCGCGATCGCCCTGTTTCTCATCGCGATGGTGCCGGTGCGGCATTGGCTGGCCCGACATCAGCTTAGAGCACGCCTGTGGCACCTTGCGGTGGGTGGCGCCATCATCGGCTTCCTCACGGGTATCGTGGTTTCGACCGGGCCGCTCAGCGTACCGCTGTTTCTGTTTTACGGGCTCACCAAGGGCCCTTTCCTTGCCACCGAAGCCGCAAGCTCGCTCGGCCTTTACCTGAGCAAGTCGGTCACGTTCGAGCGCTTCGGGGCGCTGACGCCTGATATCGCGCTGAAGGGCCTGATTGCGGGCTCCTCCCTCGTGTTCGGCGCCTTCATCGCCAGACGCTTCGTGCTGCGCCTTGCGCCAGACGTGTTTCGGCTGTTGATGGACGGCATCATGCTGGCCGCCGGTCTCGCCCTGCTGTGGACCGCATTTTCATCAGGCCCAGATAAAGGGCCTGAACCATTCGCCGGGAATGGCCGACCAAGTGACGCGTGTCACATCCAGTCCGCAGGTGACCACAGATCAATGCCGGACATGGATTCGCATCACCCACGTCCGGAGAGACCGAAATGCCCAAGGGAAACATCGGCGGAATCATCGGCGCTATCGCCGCCGTCATTGTCGTTGCCATCATCGCCGCGGGAAGCTGGTACACCGTCGATCAGACCGAGCGCGGCGTGAAGCTGCGCTATGGCGCGGTGATCGGCACCGCGCAGCCGGGCTTGGGCTTCAAGCTCCCGCTGATCGACACCGTCGAGAAGGTCAGTGTCAAGACCCTCACCTACACCTGGGACAAGATGAACTCCTACTCCTTCGACCAGCAGCCCGCCGACCTCAAGATCAGCGTCACCTTGCGCGCCTCGCCGGAGAAGGTGGCCGATCTCTATGCCAAGTTCGGCGGGCTCGACACCGCGGTCAAGCAGGTGGTCAGCCCGGCCGTCAACCAGCAGGTCAAGATCGTGTTCGGCCGTTACACGGCTGTGAAAGCGATCCAGGAGCGCGGGCCGCTGAACTCCGCGATCAAGGACGCCATCACGGCATCGCTGAAGGACGATCCGATGATCACGATCGAGAGCGTCCAGCTCGAAAACATCGAGTTCAGCGCCAACTATCTGCACTCGATCGAGCAGCGCATGCTGGCCGAGGTCGAGGTGCAGAAGCTGCAGCAGAACGCCGAGCGCGAGAAGGTGCAGGCGCAGATCACGGTGACACAAGCGACCGCCAAGGCCAACGCCGTCCGCGCCGAGGCGCAGGCCGCGGCCGACGCGCTCCGGCTCAACGGCGAAGCCAAGGCCACCAATATCAGGATCACCGGCGAGGCCGAGGCCGCCGCCATCGAAGCCCGCGCCAAGGCGCTCGGCACCAATCCGAACCTCGTCACGCTGGTGCAGGCCGAACGCTGGAATGGCGTGCTGCCGACAACAATGGTGCCGGGCTCATCGGTGCCGTTCGTATCGGTGAAATAGAGCCATGCGACGCCCGGATCTCGGGCGCCGCCATCGTGCCGGCCCGGAAACTGATACTCAAATTTGCTCGACAGCCTCACTGCCGCAGCGTTCGTCAGATATGACGCCGTCGATCGGTGGCCGAACTTCCTCAGACGTGCCATCCTGATCGACGGGGCCGCGCAAGTTGCACGGCCTGATTCTCGGCATGGGAGAATGTGTCTTGAGCATGGTCGCAGAAGCGGCTGATGTCCCCTATCTAGGTGACCAGCGAACCGGACGAACCGACGCCCGGCAAGACACGCTGAAATTCGCGGAAGCCGCGCTTGTCGACAGCAAACGTGAAGGCTTGCTGCTCGCCGTCCGCGCCCGCTGGGTCGCGCTGGCCGTCACTGCCGTTACGCTTCCGATCATCAACCCGAACTGGGACGTGATCTACTACGTCCTGATGCTCGGCTTCTTTGCCCTGATCGGCTGGGCCCAGCTCAAGGTCGGCAAGGTCGGCCGCTCGCCGCTCGAGGTTTTCCTGATCATTTGCGATCTTGCGCTACTAACCTTCCTCAGCGTGGTACCCAATCCATGGAGCGATGTTCACTGGCCAATCGGAATGCAATTCCGGTTCGACAGTTTCATCTACTTCTTCATTTTCCTTTCGACCGCCACCCTTGCCTATTCGTGGCGCACAGTATTCGCGATGGGCCTATGGACGTCGGCGCTGTGGGCCGTAGCCGTCGGTTGGGCGTACCTGCAGCCCGAAAGCCACGCCGCGCTGTCGGCGCGCGTCAAGGAAGCCATCGGCGCCGACATTCGCATGTTCGAGATCCTCGATCCCTCGTCGATCGGTTTCGGCGCCCGCTTCCAGCAGGTCACCGTGTTCATCATCGTGGCCGCGATCCTGGCGCTGGCGGTACGCCGTTCGAATGCGCTCCTGATCAGCCACGCCGGGATCGAGCGCGAGCGCGCCAACCTGGCGCGCTATTTCTCCCCCAACGTCGTCAATGAATTGTCCGGCAATGACGAGCCGCTCACGCGGGTTCGCACGCAAGACGTCGCGGTGTTGTTTGCCGACATCGTGGGATTCACCGCCTACGCCGACGGACGAGATCCGAAACAGGTCATCGATACGCTGCGACAATTCCATGAGCGAATGGAAAGAGAAGTGTTCCGGCACGGCGGGACGCTCGACAAGTACCTCGGCGATGGCCTGATGGCGACGTTCGGCACGCCGTTCGCCGGCGATTGTGACGCGCTGAACGCCTTGCGCTGCGCGCGCGAAATGGTCGCTTCAATCGCCGAGTTGAACAGGGAACGGAAGCACCGCAACGAGCCGCCGATCCAGGTCAGCGTCGGTTTGCACTATGGTCAGGTCGTGCTGGGCGATATCGGCCTTAACCGGCTCGAATTCGCTGTGATCGGCACCACCGTAAATGCGGCGAGCCGCCTCGAGGCGCTGACCCGCGAATTCGGATGCGCCATCGTCGTCAGCGACGTATTGGTGCGGCAGGCCCGCGCGGAATCCAGCAGTTCGAGCGCCGACTTCGCGCCTTTCGTCGAGCAGCCGGCCCGGATTATTCGTGGTCTCGAGCAACCGCTGGACATCTGGACGTTTCCCTAGCTGAATGAGACGAATTGGCCGCGCTCTGAGATTGAACCTCAGGCGCATCGTTCCGTGAGCGTGATCGGTTGACTAATGCTTAGCGAAAAACGCAACTACAGCGCGGTCATAGGCGTCAGGATTCTCGGAGGGCACCGTGTGGGAGCTTCCATTGATGACGATCCTCTCGCGATTAGGCAGGCAAACTTCCAGCTGGTCTATGATCCGATGAAAGAACGCAGGACTTCGCTCGCCATTAGACAAAAGCGTTGGCGCATTGATCCCCTTGGCCATGTCGCACGTGAAAACCGGCCTCGGACGCTTCGTCGTAGTATCCGCTTGGTACGACGCCACATTGTCCAAATTCATTTTCTTGTCGGCATCGGAGCGACGCTCATAAGCCCCCTGTCCTCCGACAGTGTTTACGAATAGTGGGATGCCGGTTTTCGTGTCGCCAGCCTTCAGGGCCTCCCTCGCCGGAGCAATACCAGCGGCCCAGGCTTTCAGCATCTCGGCAGCATCCGGAACGCCGACCAGGATGCCGGCGGCAGGCGGTTCGTTCAAGGCAAGGCTGATAATCATTTCAGGGTGCGCGGCTGCAAAGAATAGCGCGGCGTGTGCGCCCGACGAGTGCGCAACGATGCGCACTTTTGACAAGCCCAAGGCCCGCAGCAAGGCGGCCAGATCTTCGCCATGCGCGTCTGCAGCCCCGTCCGGCATTCCATCAGGACTTACTTCGTTTGGGAAGTTGTTGCGGCGGCTGTACGCGATGGCGCGATAGCGATCCGCAAATTTCGGGAGGTGCGCCAGCCACATCCGATAATCCTGCAGCCCGCCGTGGACAAATATGACTGGCTCACCCTGGCCAACTTCGACATATACGAGCTCAGTGCCGTTGACGGAAGCGCGCTTCACTTCGTTTGCTCGGCTCGTTGGAGCGTTGGCGAAAACTAGCAGCGCGGCGATGAAACAAAGGCTGGGACGGAGCATCGCATTCTCCTGTTTTGCACGTCGGCAATATTGGCAACTTTGATCCGGGCCAGAACCACCAAGTGGATGGTACATGCTTGCCCCTGATCATTCCATGCTATGGATGAGGATCAAACCTCAATCGCGACTCACTTCCTCCATGGCCAGATCCACCCTTTCCTTCGTCTGTCAGAACTGCGGCGCGGCGTATAACCGCTGGCAGGGCAAGTGCGATTCCTGCGACGAATGGAACACGCTGAGCGAGGAGGACACGACCGGCGCAACGTCAATGCCGCTCTCGGTCCGCTCCCGCCGCAAGGGCAGGACGTTTGCGCTGGAATCCCTGACCGGCAAGAGCAATGACGCGCCCCGCCTGCCCTCCGGCATGACCGAGCTCGACCGCGTGACCGGCGGTGGCTTTGTCCGTGGCTCGGTGCTTCTGGTCGGCGGCGATCCCGGCATCGGCAAATCGACGCTGCTGACGCAGGCCACCAGCATACTGGCCCGGGCCGGACATCGCGCCGTCTATATTTCGGGCGAGGAAGCGGTGGCACAGGTGCGACTGCGCGCCGAGCGGCTGGGCCTGGCAGATGCGCCGGTGCAGCTCGCCGCCGAAACATCGGTCGAGGATATCGTTTCGACGCTGTCGCAGGGCGCGGTGCCGCGCCTGATCGTGATCGATTCGATCCAGACCATGTGGACCGACACGGTGGAATCGGCACCGGGAACGGTGACGCAGGTCCGCGCCTCCGCGCAGGCGCTGATCCGTTTTGCCAAGAAATCGGGAGCTGCAATCATTCTGGTCGGGCATGTCACCAAAGACGGCCAGATCGCCGGTCCCCGCGTGGTCGAGCACATGGTCGACGCGGTGCTGTCATTCGAAGGCGAAGGCTCGCAGCAGTTCCGTATCCTGCGCGCGGTCAAGAACCGCTTTGGCCCGACCGATGAAATCGGTGTGTTCGAGATGACCGGCCTCGGCCTGCGCGAGGTCTCCAACCCTTCCGAGCTGTTCCTTTCTGAACGTGACCTGGGCAGCCCGGGCACCGCCGTGTTTGCCGGTATCGAGGGCACCCGCCCCGTTCTGGTGGAGTTGCAGGCGCTGGTGGCGCCGACCACGCTCGGCACCCCTAGGCGGGCCGTCGTTGGCTGGGACCCGAGCCGGCTGTCGATGGTGCTGGCGGTGTTGGAGGCCCATTGCGGGGTCAAATTATCCGGCTACGACGTCTATCTGAACGTGGCCGGCGGCCTGCGGATCCAGGAGCCCGCGGCCGACCTCGCGGCGGCCGCAGCCCTGGTGTCGTCGTTGGTAAACGCACCGTTACCGACAGATGCGGTCTATTTCGGCGAGATTTCGCTGTCGGGCGCGGTCCGGCCGGTGGCGCAGACCTCGGCACGGCTGAAAGAGGCCGCCAAGCTCGGCTTTGGCCGCGCCGTTCTGCCCGAGTCGGCCCGCGGCGAGGTCGGAGGCGATGGCGGTCTGGCGCTGAACAGCATCGGCGGACTGACCAGCCTGGTCGCCCAAATCGCTGCGCGCGGCAACCCGAGAAACAACCGGGATAACAATCGCGAGGGTGCGGCGGAGAAAAATGCCACACCAGCACGATTCCGTCGTGAAAACGGCTAAACCGGCGTGACGTGCCGCGCCCTCGCCGCTATACAACGCGCGCGAAAGGCAGGCGGGATGGCACGATATCCGGCCTTGCGGGACCGGCCGTCTGCCCCTCACTTGGAGTGGCCGTGCCTCGCCGATTCGCTGCTTTAAGGACTTACGAGCGGACCTGACCAGCCGATGCCGATTACGATACTCGATCTCGTCCTGCTCGGAGTGATGCTGATCTCGGGGCTGCTCGCCATGGTGCGCGGCTTCATGCGCGAAATCCTCTCGATCGCAGCCTGGGGCGCGGCGGCGCTGGTGACGCTCTATGCTTTTTCCAAGCTGCTGCCGACCGCCAAGACCTATTTCAACAACGACACGGTCGCCGCCGTGGTGGTCGTGGCCGGCACCTTCATCGGCACCCTCATCATAGTCTCCGTTATCACGGTGCGGATTTCGGACATGATCCTGGATTCCAGGATCGGCGCGCTGGACCGCACGCTTGGATTCCTGTTTGGGTTGGGTCGCGGCCTTTTGATCGTGGTGGTCGCGTTCCTGTTCTTCAGTTGGCTGGTCCCGGACAAGCAGCGCCCGGACTGGATCACCGGTGCGAAGTCCCGCGTCGTTCTGCAGGGAACCGGGGATTGGTTAATGTCGCTCTTGCCTGACGACCCCGAGAACACCATCTTAAAGAGATTCAAGAAGAATAAACCGGAAGACGACCAAACTGACGCCGACCAGGGAGCCCCTGCGTCCGGCGATGGCTACAGTAAACCTGCCCGCGACAGCCTTAAAAAGCTGATCGAAAAGCCCGCGGGCCGCTAGATTCTGGCCAAAGATAGAGAGGCGATGGACGCGATGCAAAACCCTTCCGATCCCGCCGGCCAACTCGATCTAAACCTTGATTTAAATCTTGGCATCGAGTTGCAGGACGATCTCGAAGGCGACACGCTACGCGAGGAATGCGGCGTGTTCGGCATTTTCGGCCATCCCGAGGCCGCCGCCATCACAGCCCTCGGACTACACGCCCTCCAGCACCGCGGCCAGGAAGCCGCCGGCATTGTTTCCTTTGACGGCAGCCGCTTCCATTCCGAGCGCCGCCTCGGTCTCGTCGGCGATACCTTCTCCCGCCGCGAGGTGATCGAGCGCCTGCCCGGCAGCATGGCGGTCGGACATGTCCGCTATTCCACCACCGGGGCCACCATTCTGCGCAACGTGCAGCCGCTGTTCGCCGAGCTCAATGCCGGCGGCTTCGCCGTCGGCCATAACGGCAATCTCACCAACGGACTGACGCTCCGCCGCGAACTAGTCAAGGGCGGCGCCATGATGCAGTCGACCACGGATACCGAAGTGATCCTGCATCTGGTCGCGCAGTCCAGGCGCGCCCGCTTCGTCGATCGCTTCATCGAGGCGCTGAAGGCGCTCGAAGGCGCCTACTCGCTCGTGGCGCTTACCAACAAGAAGCTGATCGGCGCGCGTGACCCGCTCGGGATCCGCCCGCTGGTGCTCGGCGATCTCGACGGCCACCCGATCCTGACCTCGGAAACCTGCGCGCTCGACATGATCGGCGCCAAATATGTCCGCGACGTCGACCCCGGAGAAATCCTGGTGTTCGACGAAGAGGGCGCACACAGCCACAAGCCGTTCCCGCCGCGGCCGCCGCGGCCCTGTATCTTCGAATACATCTACTTCTCACGGCCGGACTCCATTGTGGGCGGCCGCTCGGTCTATGAGGTCAGAAAGGCGTTCGGTGCGCAGCTCGCGCGCGAAAGCCATGTCGAGGTCGACGTCGTGGTGCCGGTGCCGGATTCCGGCGTGCCTGCCGCGATCGGTTACAGCCAGTATTCCGGCGTGCCGTTCGAACTCGGCATTATCCGAAACCATTATGTCGGCCGCACCTTCATCCAGCCGACGCAGAGCGTGCGTGAACTCGGCGTGCGCATGAAGCACTCGGCCAACCGCGCCGCCATCGAAGGCAAGCGCATCATCCTGATCGACGATTCGCTGGTGCGCGGTACCACGTCAAAGAAGATCGTGCGCATGATGCGCGACGCCGGTGCCCGCGAAGTGCATTTCCGCCTCGCCTCGCCGCCGATCCTCTATCCCGACTATTATGGCATCGATCTGCCGGACCGTGGCGGCCTGCTCGCGGCCACCCATTCGCTGGAAGAGATGCGCGACATCATCGGCGCGGATTCGCTGGCGTTCCTGTCGATCGACGGCATGTACCGTGCGATGGGTGAACCCGGCTGGGATCCCGCCAACCCGAAATTCTCGGATCACTGCTTCACCGGCGCCTATCCGACCCACCTCACCGACCAGACGCAGGTTGAGCCGCAGCCCCGGCAATTGTCGCTGCTGGCAGAGGCGAGCTGACGGCCGCATTTGCGGCGACTAGTTTGGTAATTTACGTCATGGCCGGGCTTGTCCCGGCCATCCACGTCTGTAAAACCCGCCGCAAAGACGTGGATTGCCCGGAACCAGTCCGGGCATGACGAAGGCCCAGATCCATGACCAAACCCCTCGCCTCTCGCATCGCGCTCGTCACCGGCGCTTCCCGCGGCATCGGCTTTGCCACGGCCCGCGCACTGGCCCGTGCCGGCGCGCATATCGTTGCCGTCGCGCGCACGCAGGGCGGCTTGGAGGAGCTCGACGACGAGATCCGCAAAGACGGCGGCAGCGCCACGCTGGTGCCGCTCAACCTCACCGATTTCGACGGCATCGCGCGGCTCGGCGCGGCGCTGCATGAGCGTCACGGCAAGCTCGACATTCTCGTCGGCAATGCCGGCGTCGCCGGCCCCTCTTCGCCGCTCGGGCATATCGAGCTGAAGCCGTGGAATGACGTCATCGCGGTGAACGTCACCGCGAACTTCCAGCTCATCCGCTGTATGGACCCGCTGCTCCGGGTGTCCGACGCCGGCCGCGCCGTGTTCGTCACTTCGGGCGCCGCCAGCAAGGCGAATGCCTATCAGGGCCCCTACGCGGCCTCTAAGGCCGCACTGGATGCGCTGGTGCGCTCCTGGGCCAACGAGACCGTGAGCACGAAGCTGCGCGTCAACCTGTTCAGCCCCGGCCCGATCCGCACCCGCATGCGCGCCAGCGTCTTTCCCGGCGAAGACCCGATGGCGCTGGATACGCCGGAGCAAGCAGCGGAATTCATCGTGCCGATGTGTGCGCCGGAGTGGACCGAGACCGGCAAGCTCTACGACTATCAGACCCGCACGCTGATGAGCTTTCGCCCGCCGGCGTGATTGCGTCATTGCGAGGAGCGAAAGCGACGAAGCAATCCATGTCTCAACAAGCGGCAAAATGGATTGCTTCGCTGCGCCCGCAATGACGGCCGACTGGTTGACTCCCCGACCTCCCCACGATTGACTGCGCTCCCAAGCGGGACAACCCGCCAATAAGAACCATCGGGAGGCACTCATGACGCCGCCGCCGCGTAATCGCGCCCGCCAACATCTCTCCAAAGCCATTGCCACCTGCTTCACTGCCGTAATGCTGATTGCGACGGTCGTCCCGTTACGCGCCGGCGACATCCCGACCTTTGCCGTCGATGCGTCCTGGCCGAAGCCGCTGCCGAACAACTGGATCCTTGGCCAGGTCGGCGGCATCACCGTCGATGCGCAAGGCCACATCTGGATCATTCATCGTCCACGTTCGCTGACCGACGACGAAAAGGGCGCGACGCTGAACCCGCCCCGCTCGAAGTGCTGTGTGCCGGCGCCGCCGGTGCTCGAGTTCGATACCGACGGAAATCTCTTGCGCTCGTGGGGCGGACCTGGCGACGGGTACGAGTGGGTCGGCCGCGAACACGGCATCGAATTGGATGAGAAAGGTTTTGTGTGGGTCGGCGGCAATGCCGACAACGACAATGCAATCCTGAAATTCACCCTCGACGGCAAGTTCGTGATGCAGATCGGCAAGATCGCGCCGAGCAAGGGCTCCGGCGATACTACACAGCTCGGCAAGCCCGCCGAGACCGCGATCGACAAGGAGGCCAACGAAATCTTCGTCGCCGACGGCTACGGCAATCGCCGCATCATCGTGTTCGACGCGACGACTGGCGCTTACAAGCGGCACTGGGGCGCCTATGGCAAGCCGCCAAACGATGACAAGCAACCGGCCTATGATCCCAATGGACCGGCTCCGCAGCAATTCGCTAACCCCGTGCATTGCGTGAAGCTTGCCAACGATGGGTTGCTCTACGTCTGCGATCGCGTCAACAACCGCATCCAGGTGTTCAGGAAAGATGGAACCTTCGTTAAGGAATGGTTTTACGAAAAGAACACGCGTGGCAACGGTGCGGTGTGGGATATCGCGATCTGGCCCGACCCGAAGCAGACCTATCTGCTGAGCGCCGACGGCGAGAACAACGAAATCCGGGTGTTGAAACGGGACGATGGTACCGTAGTCGGCAGTTTTGGCCGCGGCGGCCGCCAAGCCGGGCAGTTTCACTGGGTCCACGCCATGGCGGTGGACGCCGCGGGGAACGTTTATACCGCCGAGGTCGACACCGGTAAGCGGATCCAGAAGTTCAAGCTGACGTCGGACGCGCTACGATAGATGGATTGCCCGGCCGTGCGAGAAGGACTATCGCAGGACCGGCAGGTTCCGAAAAGAGAGCCGGCGAACAACCATTTCAGGAGGAATACCATGACGACCAGAATTGCGCGGCGCTTTGCCGTCTCCGTGGCACTTGCCGCGCTCTGCCTCGCAACGCCAGCACTGGCCCAGGACAAGACCGTCAAGATCGGCGTGCTCAACGACATGTCGAGCCTCTATGCTGACATCGGCGGCCCCAATTCGGTAGCGGCGGTCAAGATGGCGGTCGAGGATTCCGGCCTCAAGGCCAAGGGCTGGACGATCGAGGTGCTGAGCGGCGATCACCAGAACAAGCCCGACATCGGCGTCAACATCGCACGGCAATGGATCGACGCCGACAAGGTAGACGCGATCGCCGATACGCCGAACTCCGGCGTTGCGCTCGCCGTCAGCAATCTGGTGAAGGAAAAGAACTCGGTGCTGCTCAACTCGGGCGCCGCTACCGCCGACCTCACCGGCAAAGCCTGCAATCCTAACACCATCTCCTTCACCTACGACACCTACATGCTCGCCAACGGCACCGGCAAGGCGCTGACCAGGGCCGGCGGCGACACCTGGTTCTTCCTCACCGCCGATTATGCGTTTGGCCATGCGCTGGAGCGTGACACCGGCAATGTCGTCACCCAGACCGGCGGCAAGGTTTTGGGCGCGGTCAGGCATCCGCTCAACACCTCGGACTTCTCCTCCTTCCTGCTGCAGGCGCAATCCTCGAAGGCCAAGGTCATCGGCCTTGCCAACGCCGGTGGCGACACCACCAACTCGATCAAGCAGGCGTCCGAGTTCGGCATCGTCCAGGGCGGCCAGAAGCTCGCCGCGCTGCTGCTCTTCATCAACGACGTGCATGCGCTCGGTCTGAAGACGGCGCAGGGCCTCACCTTCACCGAATCCTTCTACTGGGATCTCAACGACAAGACCCGCGAATGGTCGAAGCGCTTCCAGAAGCTCTCGCCGAAGGGCTCGATGCCGTCGATGACCGTGGCCGGCCTCTATGCGGAGATCCTGCATTATCTCAAGGCGATGGAAGCGATCGGCAGCAATCCGCATGATGGCGCCAAGGTCGTCGCCAAGATGAAGGAATTGCCGACCGACGATCCGCTGTTCGGCAAGGGCCCGCTGCGCGCCGACGGCCGCCGTCTCATTCCGGCCTATCTGTTCGAGGTGAAGAAGCCGGAAGAGTCGAAGGGACCGTGGGACTATTACAAGCAGATCGCCACGATCTCGGCAGAAGACGCCGCCAAGCCGCTCGAAGCCAGCGAGTGCCCGCTGGTGAAGAAGTGACGGCCGAAGGCCGTCATCCCGGGATGGTGCGTTAGCACCATGTCCGGGATCTCGAGATTCTCAGGTGCGCAATTGCGCACCTAGTTCGCGCTTCGCGCGCTCCGGAATGACAGAAGT
The DNA here is from genome assembly GCF_013114835.1 of Bradyrhizobium archetypum. Lineage (GTDB taxonomy): Bacteria > Pseudomonadota > Alphaproteobacteria > Rhizobiales > Xanthobacteraceae > Bradyrhizobium > Bradyrhizobium archetypum. The sequence continues at coordinate 509,143 of NZ_JAAVLW010000005.1, forward strand.
ACAACGAGCGGTGGGTTACGCCTTCGGCTAATCTAACCCACCCTACTTTTTCAACGTCCGCCACGCAATCGCCAGTGCGAGCCCCAGCAGCGCCGCCGCGAGCAGGAACGGCGCGCCGGGCATTTTCACCGGCGCCTGATCGCTGATGAAATAGGCAAAGGTCAGCGTAAACAGAAACGGTCCCGCCATCTGCGCGATGCTGTTGACGCTATTGGTCGCGCCCTGCAACTGGCCCTGCTGATCCGGCGCCACGAGCTGCGTCGTCAGCGCCTGGATCGCTGCGCCTGCCACGCCCCATAGCGCCATCACGGGAATGCCGATCCAGAACAGAGGTCCAGTCGGCGCCGCGCCATAGATGAAGAATCCCAAGCCGCCGCAGGCCAGCCCAAGCAGCAGCGCCCGGCGTTCGCCGAGCCGTTTGACGATCGGCCCGACACCGGCCCCCTGCACCACCATGGCGCAGATGCCGACCAAAGCCAGCGTGAGGCCGACCGTCTTCGTATCCCAACCATAGCGGTAGGTTGCGTAGAGCACGAAGGTGGACGGCAGCACCACATGCGCGACTTGGCCAAAGAAATTCGCCAGCGATAGGCCCGCGAGAATCCGATTCGAGCGTAACAGGTGCAGCGCGCCGATCGGGCTGGCACTTTTCCAGTGAAACCGTGCGCGCCGCTCCCGCGGCAGCGACTCCGGCAGGATCAGCCAGCCGTAGAGCGCGTTCGCAAAGCTCAAGCCCGCCGCGATCCAGAACGGCAGGCGCGGATCCATGTCCCCGAGCAGCCCGCCGACGGCGGGGCCTAGAATGAAGCCGGCGCCGAAGGCCGCGCCGATCTTGCCGAACACCGCAGCGCGCCGTTCCGGCGGCGTCACGTCGGCAATATAAGCAAACGCTGTGGAGATGCTCGCGGAGGTAATGCCCGAGATCACCCGGCCGATGAACAACCACGTCAGCGACGGCGCCAGTGCCATCAGTATGTAATCCAGCGCCAGGCCGAAATTCGACAGCAGCACGACCGGCCGCCGGCCGAAGCGGTCCGACAGCGCGCCAAGGATCGGCGAGAACAGGAACTGCATCAGCGCCCAGGCCGTGCCGAACAGGCCGAAGATTCGCGCGGCTGTGGCCGTATCGTTGTCGACAAAGCTTTCCACGAGCTTGGGAAGGATCGGCAGGATCAGGCCGAGCGCGAGCATGTCGAGCAGGATGGTGACAAAGATGAACGCCGCCGCGCCGCTGCGCACCGGCGGCTTGTCGTCGGCAACAACCGCGGACGCTGGCTCTTTCATGACGGCCGCTTGCGCTTGTGGGCGAACGGATTGGCCTTTTCGCGCAGCGTGATCCGGATCGGCGTCCCCGGCAGGTCAAAAGCCTCGCGCAGGCTGTTGGTGAGATAGCGCAAATAGGATTGCGGCACGGCGTCGGCGCGCGAGCAGAACAGCACGAAGCTCGGCGGGCGTCCCTTGGTTTGCGTGATGTAGTTCAGCTTCAGCCGGCGCCCCGACACCGCCGGCGGTGGGTTGGCGTCGACCGCCTGCTCGAACCAGCGATTGAGCGCGGCCGTCGGCACGCGCTTGTTCCACACTGCATAGGCGTCCTGGATCGCGGTCATCAGGCGGTCGATGCCCTCGCCCATCAGCCCGGACACCGCGACGATGGGAGCGCCCTTCACCTGCGGCAGCCAGTGATCGGCATCGCTGCGCAGCGCCGACATCAGATGCGGCTTGCGCTCCATCAGATCCCATTTGTTGACCGCGAGCACAATCGCGCGCCCCTCGCGCTCGATCAGGTCGGCGATGCGCAGGTCCTGTTCCTCGAACCGGTTCTGCGCATCCATCGTCAGCACGACGACTTCGGCAAAGCGCACCGCGCGCAGCGCATCCGCCACCGACAGCTTCTCCAGCTTCTCCTCGATCCGTGAGCGCCGCCTGAGCCCAGCCGTATCGAACACCCGGAAATCACGGCCCTGCCAAGTGATCTCTACCGAAATGGAATCGCGCGTGGTGCCGGCCTCGGCGCTGGTCAGAAGCCGCTCCTCGCCAAGCAGATGATTGATCAGCGTCGATTTCCCCGCGTTCGGCCGGCCGACGATGGCGACGCGGATCGGACGTTGCGCAAGCTCCTCATCCGATAGGGCATCGTCGTCGATTTCTTCGGCCTCCTCCGCCGGGTCCGGCATCAGTGCAGCGAGCGCGTCGTAGAGATCGCTCATGCCCTCACCGTGCTCGGCCGAAATCTGCACGGGGTCGCCAAGCCCCAGCGCGTAGGATTCCATCGCGCCGATTTCGCCGTGCTTGCCCTCGCTCTTGTTGGCAACCAGCACGACCGGCTTGTTGGCGCGGCGCGCGAAATCGGCAAACGCGCGATCGTTCGGCGTCAGCCCGGCGCGCGCGTCGATCACGAACATCAGCGCGTCGGCGAGACCGATCGCGGTTTCGGTCTGCTCCTGCATCCGCGCGGTCAGCGAACCTTTGGCGCCCTCGTCGAGCCCTGCGGTATCGATCACGGCAAATTCGAGATCGCCGAGACGCGCCTGGCCCTCGCGGCGATCGCGGGTCACGCCAGGTTCATCATCGACCAGCGCGAGCTTCTGCCCGACCAGCCGGTTGAACAGCGTCGACTTGCCGACATTCGGCCGGCCGATGATGGCGATCGTAAAGGACATAAATGATCCAAACGCCCTTTTTCGAAGGGCGTGTCAATCGAATGAAAACAACAAATCAGCGCGAGAAACTGCCGCTGGGCATCGGGGCCGGGAAAGCCGACTGTTGCGAGGATTGCGCCGGCGCCGCCGATTGATCGGGCGGCGGCGCGGTGGTGCGTTTGCGCGCGATCTTGGCCGGCTTGGGCGCCGGCGGCGCAGCGGCGGTGCTGCCCTCCTCCTCGGGAGCGGCGTCGGGGTCCGCAGGCGCAGCAGCGGGCGCGGCGGCCTGCTTGCCCTTGGATTTCGCGCCACGCTTCGATTTCGCCTCCTCCGCCGGCGGAGGCGCCGCAGCGGCCGCCTGCGCGTTCGGGTCGTCAATACCCTGACGGGCGCCCCTGTAGAGATCCTTCGGCACGCCCTGCTCAAGGCCCGGCACGCCTTCGGGGAACACCGGCTTGCGCTCACCAGGCAGCTTCTTCTTGGTGTCGAGGAAGTCGAGCAGATCGGACGGATCGAAATTGCCCGTGCTGCCACAGCCTGCCAGCGCGCCCGAAAGCGCGACAAGGACGGCGGTTGCGATCAAACGTTGCGGGCGGCGCATATTGGTTTCCAACTCGTTCTATGCCGGTATCAGCTCGTTTCAGCTCTTGTTTCAGCTTTTGGCGACCGGCGGCAGCAGGGCCTGCAGTGCTTCGGCACGTGAGCGCAGGCTCGGCGGCGTTTCGCCGTCATTGGCGATCAGGTCCAGCCATTGCCGCGTCGCCGCGGCATCATTGGCGCGCCAGGCCGACAGCGCCAGCAATTCGCGGGCGGTATGGCGGAAAGTAGCGCCCGGCGCAGTGGCGGCTTCGAGGCGTTCTTTCATGCTCGGATAGCTGGTGCTTTCCAACAGCAACTGGGCTGCGCGAATTCGCGCCAGATCCTGCTCAGCAACGCCGACGCTGCGATCCGCGGCGATCTCGTCGAACATCTTTGCCGCAGCCTGCGCGTCGCGGTTGGCGATCTCCGCCGCGAGGCGCAGCCGCGACAGGACGCGATATCCGAATGGCGCCTTCGCGACGAGATCGGCGAAGGCCGCCTCGGCTTCGGCATGCTTGTTGGCTTCCGAAAGCTCGACAGCCTTGTCGAAAGCAGCACCCGCCTCAGCCGCCTTCTTGGCCTCCAGATACTGGTAGCCACGCCAGCCGGCGACCGCCGCAATGATCAAGATCAGGCCGGCGATGATGTAGATCGAATACTTATCCCACAGCTTCTTGAGCTGTTCGCGACGTACTTCCTCGTCTACTTCATCAAATAATTCAGACACTTAAAGATATCCCATCCCGAGGAACCGCAATCTCGGCGGCAGCATCGCACACCCGATCCCCGCATGGCCGGGGGCGTAGCCTATCGATATGGCGGTGGCAAGGCAAAGCGAGCTGGATCAAAGCGTTAACAGCGGCACCGATCCGCCTGCGAAAATCGACCGGGAATGTTGACATCGCGGTTCAAAACTTGGCGTAATCCGCCCGCTTTCCATTGTCGACTCCTACCGATTTTTCAGGTGTTTCATGCCTCGCCCTGTGCTGGTTTCAATGCTCGCCATGGGCGCGGCATCGCTGCTGCCTGCAGTGTCACTAGCCGACGACATCAAGGCAAAGATGCCCGAGACGGCATTCTCGGGCAAGTTGCATCCCGACATTTTGGGTATTTCGACCGAATCCAACGCCGAATCCACGCGTGCCATCCTTGATTCGCTGTTCAAGGGCCGTACCGACACCAAGACCGACATCCAGCAGCAGAAATTTGGCAACGGCGGAACCAGCTACGTCGCTGCGTTGAACTTCAGCCTCGCCGCCGGTTCGAAGCAGAACGGCGAGGCGCTCTCGACCAGCTTCACCTCGCCCGCCAGCGCCAACCGCGCCTATTTCGTCGCCCGCAACCTGACCTTCGCACCCGACCAGCAGCCGTCGAAGGCGGACATGATCAAGGAGATCATGGACAAATACGGTGTACCGACCATCGTCGGCGACCAGCATCTGTACTACATCTACCGCAAGGGCTCGATCATGTCGGTAGGTGGCAAGTACAAGGAGGCGACCGCGCTTGAAGCCATCGACAAGCCGCTCGATCCGAGGGCCGCTGTCAAGCTCAATGGCGACACCGTCCGCGGCAGTTGTGTGGCAGTGGTCAAGCGGGCGCAGGCCAAGGCCAAGGAGCCGAGCGCCATGCTCACCGAAGCCAAGGGCGCGAACTGCGACGGTGTCTTGAGCGTGCAACTCGTTCCTGGCACGTCGGTCGACCGCGTGGGCATCGCGCAATTCACCCTGCTGGATGTCAAGCAACTCGTCAGCGCTGCCGCGATCGACGGTGCGGCGCTTGCCGCCGGCTCGAACGACGGATCGACACCCAAAGGCAGCGCGCCAAGACTGTAGCCGCGGCCCGGGTCTCTCCCGCACTGCCGCTCAAGCAGCCGTCAACGCCTCGCGGAGTTGCCGTTTCATCACCTTGCCGTTGGCGTTACGCGGCAACGGGTCCGTCCGCAGATCCATGGTTTCCGGCACTTTGTAGTCGGACAGCCGCTCGGCACACCAGGCGCGCAGCACTTCGCCACTAACCGCATTGCGCGTCACAACAACCGCATGTACGCGCTCGCCCAGTACCGGGCATGGCTTGGCGATAATCGCGCTCTCGACCACGTCGGGGTGGCCGGCCAGCACCGACTCCACCTCCGCGGAATAGATCTTCAGTCCGCCGCGATTGATCATGTCCTTCTGCCGATCGAACACGCGAACGAAATTCTCGTCGTCGATCGAGCCGAGATCGCCGGAATGCCAGAAGCCGGCGGTGAAACTCTCCGCCGTCGCCTTCGGATTGTTCCAGTAACCCTTGATGACCGATCCGCCGTGAATCCAGATTTCACCGATCTCGCCGCGCGGCAGCTCGCGGCCCTCGGCATCCACCACGACGATCTGCGCGCCGGGACAGGGCAAGCCGACACTGTCGATATGGCTCGCGGTCAATTCGCCCGGCATCATGGTCGATGGCGAGGTGGTTTCGGTCGCGCCGTAGCAATTCATCAGCTTCAGGCCGGGAATCTTGGCGTCCAGCCTTTCGATGGTGGCGATCGGCATCGGCGCGCCACCAAACCCGCCGATCCGCCAGCTCGATAGGTCATAGCTGTCGAAATCCGGCTGCAGCAGGCAGAGATTATACATCGCCGGCACCATAACGGTGTAGGTGACGCGCTCACGCGCCGCCATCTTCAGATATTCCGCCGCCTTGAACTCCGGCATGATGATCAGCGTGCCGGCACAACGGACCATGGTCATGACGTTGGCAACTACGCCCGTGACATGCCCCAGCGGTACCGCGGCAATCGAGCGATCCGCGGCGGTGAGCTTCAAGCATGATACGAACACCATGGCCGAATGAATGATCGTGCAATGCGCGAGCATTGCGCCTTTCGGCCGCCCCGTGGTGCCGGACGTGTAGAGGATCATTGCAGTGTCCTCTTCGCCGACCTCGACCGGTTCGCCCAACGCCGCGTTTTCCGCGAGCTCGGAAAAACGCGAGAGCCGCGGATCGTCGTCGACCGCGATGCGGTGCCTCAGATCAGGAATCTCGTCCGCATCGGGCACGCGATCGGCCAAGGCGGCCTCGTGGATCAGGAGCTTCGCGCCGCAGTCGGTCAGCACGTAGGCGATTTCGGGCTTTTGCTGGCGGACCGATAGCAGCACCGTCACCAGCCCGGCATGCGCCGCGCCCAGCATCGTCAACACGAACTCGGTTCGGTTGCCGAGCAGCACCGCGACGCGATCGCCGCGCTGCAGGCCGAGCTTCTGGAATCCCGCCGCGATTTTCGCCGACTGCTGCGCGACTTCCCGCCATGTCATTCGTGTGGTCCCGCAGACCAGCGCCTCGCCATCGCCGTTTCGTGCCACCGCGTCGGCCACCATCGCCGGGATGCTCTTTGGCCGTTCGCAAAAGACCGGCACGATCCGATCACCGAAGCGCGGTTCGAGCCGCATCGCCGGAATGGAATGCTGCGACCAGTCCATCGCGCCTCGTCAGCTCTTCTTCATCTCGTAGACGTGTTCGGGCCCAGGAAATGCCCGCGAGCGCACATCGTCGGCATAGCCTTTGATCGCCGCTTCGATCGCGGGACCGAGATCGCCATAGCGGCGCACGAATTTCGGCGTCCGCGGTGACAGGCCCAGCATGTCCTCGAGCACCAGCACCTGCCCGTCGCAGGCGGCGCTGGCGCCAATGCCGATGGTCGGAATCGCGATGGTTTCCGTGATCTTTCGCGCCAGCGGCTCGGCGACCGCCTCGATTACGACCGAGAAGGCCCCGGCATCCGAGATCGCCTGGGCGTCTTTCAGGATCGGATCCCAACTGGCTTCGTCGCGTCCCTGCGCGCGAAACGAGCCCAGCGTATTGATCGATTGCGGCGTCAGTCCGATATGGCCCATGACCGGCACGCCGCGGTCGGACAGGAACGCTATCGTTTCCGCCATCCGCGCGCCGCCTTCGAGCTTTACCGCGCCGCAATGGGTTTCCTTCAATATCCGCACCGCGGAATGAAACGCCTGCTCCTTCGAGGCCTCATAGGAGCCGAACGGCATATCGACCACGACCAGGGCTTGCTTCGAGCCGCGCATTACGGCTCGCCCCTGCAGGATCATCATCTCGAGCGTCACCGGCACGGTGGTCTCGAAACCATGCATGACATTGCCGAGGGAATCGCCGACCAGAATGACGTCGCAGTGGCGGTCCACCAGCGCGGCGGTATGCGCGTGGTAGGACGTCAGCATCACGATCGGATCGCCCTTCTTGCGCGCGCGGATATCGGGCGCTGTTTTGCGGCGGACGGCAGATTGAACCGACATGCTAAGCTCCAACCACGGGCACGCCGATCACGACCGGATGGAACGCAAAGGCGAGCGCCAGATAGACGACGAGACCGACCGCAACCGCGATCAGGTCGTTGCCGGGACCCCCGACGGGTATCGGCGGCGCGCCGGCGTCGGAGCGAGTTTTCAGTGAAATGCGGTCATAGACCGCCCAGGCGAGAAACGAGCCGAACAGGATGATCGAGCCGAGATCGCCGTTGGCAAGCAGATGCGCCGCCGCCCACAGCTTGATGCCCGCCAGCATCGGATGCTTCAGCGTCGTATAGATCCGGCCGCGGATGTAGGAAGCGACCACCAGGATGACCGCCGGCAACATCAGCGCCACCGTGATGTGCTTGAGCGTGACCGGCGGGCTCCAGACATCGATCCAGCCAGTCGCGCGATAGTTGGCAAAGCCCCAGATGATCAGCGCAAGCCCTGCGAACGAGGCCAGCGTGTAGCCGATCTTGTAGCCCCCCTCGCCTGTCGCGGCGATGACCTGTGCGCGCAGCTTGCGCTGGATGGTGAGCGTATGGACGCCGAAGAACAGGATCAGGCCCAGGATCAATATCAGCAGTCCCATGACGTCCTCCCCTCACGCGACTGGTTTTCCGGACTATCCGCCTATCATTTTAGGGGCTCAGAGCGCAATGCGCCAAGGTCCATGACAAGTCTTCAGGCCGCTCCACATTTCGGCTGTCATACGCGGGCTTGACCCGCGTATCCACGGTCCGTGCGAGCGGACAGACGTGATTCACGCGAAGAAGATCGATTGCCGGTCAAGCCCGGCAATGGCGGACTACTCGGCTTACGGCTTCCCGGCCTGCCTCCCCAAATCGCGGTTGTCGACGTAGCGGATCGCGATCGGCCGGCCGGCGAGCGCGCCGCCAAGTCCTGCCGTGAATTTGAGCGGCATGCAGGCCGCGAGCGACGCATTGACTGCTTTCAGATAGGTTGCGCGGGTATCGGCCGAAACGCCGGCCGTGGCATAGGTCACGCGCGGAGCGGCGATGATCTCGCCCGAGCGCTTGAAGCTGAAACGAACCGACATCTGCATACCCTCGCGCGCGACGTCGGAAGGCGGCGGCGACCAGCACGATCGCAATGCCGCAAACAGATCGCCGATCGTATCGAGATCATGGTCTGGCTTGCGGTATTTCGCGGCCTGATCCTGCGGCGGCACGGTTTCGATCGTGAGTTGCAGGTTCTGGCCGTACGGATAATAGATCTCGGGAATACATGGGCCGTCATTGAACACGCTGCAGAACGATGGCGTGCAGGGCTGGCCGTCGAGCACGCTGCAGGGCGCATGGGAAAACGGCGTGGCATCGATCTGGCGCCGCGACTGGGCGCCGGCGGCGTTCATGCCGACAAATAGGGCGATCAGGCAGACGAAGGCGCGCCAGAACATGCTGCTGGGTCCTCATAGGCGACCCATTTAAGCTGATGCGCGCTTTGGCCGGTATCAAGACGGGCGGCGTTCACAACGCCGCGTTCACGGCAGACCGTGCCGCAAGCGTGCCCCGGCCCTTACGCCTTCTTCTTCACGTCCTTGACGTTGGAGAAGTTGATGCCCTCGGCGCGTTCCCTGGTGTAGCCGAGATAAAACTCGTTCTTGGCCATGAAGACCGGGTCGCCATCGACATCGTCGGCGATGCCGGAATTGTTGGCGGCGATGAAGGCGTCGAGTTTCTTGCGGTCGTCGGAGGAAATCCAGCGCGCGAGCTGGAATTCCGAGACCTCGAACTCGACCGGCAGCGAATATTCGGCGTCCAGCCGCGCTTTCAGCACATCGAGCTGCAGGGGACCGACGACGCCGACCAGCGCCGGTGCACCGTCGCGCGGCCGGAATACCTGCACAACGCCCTCTTCCGACATCTGCTGCAGGGCCTCTTTCAGCTTCTTCGCCTTCATCGCGTCGGTGAGGCGGACGCGGCGGACGATTTCCGGCGCGAAACTCGGCACGCCGACGAAGGTGATCTCCTCGCCTTCCGTCAGCGTATCGCCGATCCGGAGCGTGCCGTGATTTGGAATGCCGACGACGTCGCCGGCAAAGGCTTCATCTGCCACCGAACGGTCCTGGGCAAAGAAGAACTGCGGCGACGACAGCGACATGTTCTTGCCGGTCCGCACCAGTTTCGCCTTCATGCCACGGCTGAGCTTGCCCGAGCACAGGCGCGCAAACGCGATGCGGTCGCGGTGGTTCGGATCCATATTGGCCTGGATCTTAAAAACGAAGGCGCTCATGCGCGGCTCGGCTGCTTCGACCTTGCGAACGTTCGAATCTTGCGCGCGCGGCGCCGGCGCAAACTTGCCAAGCCCCTCCAGCAAGTCGCCCACGCCGAAATTGCGCAGCGCGCTGCCGAAATAGACCGGCGTCAAATGGCCCTCACGAAACGCCTCCAGCTCGAACGGCTTGCAGGCTTCCGAGACCAGCGCAAGCTCGTCCTTGATCTCGGCGACGTCGAGATTGGCGTTGCGGCCGGCGAGATCGGCGATATCGATCTGCTCGGTCGCGCCGGTCTTGGCACCGCCGCCTTCGAGCAGGCGGACGCCGCCATTGACCACGTCATAGGTGCCGAGGAAGTCGCGGCCGCGGCCGACCGGCCAGGTTATCGGCGTGGTGTCGAGCGCCAGCGTCTTTTCGATCTCGTCCAGCAGTTCGAACGTATCGCGGCTCTCGCGGTCCATCTTGTTGATGAAGGTGATGATCGGAATGTCGCGCAGCCGGCACACTTCGAACAGCTTTCGTGTCCGCGCTTCGATGCCCTTGGCGGCATCGATCACCATGACGGCGGAATCGACCGCGGTCAGCGTGCGGTAGGTGTCTTCGGAAAAGTCTTCGTGGCCGGGCGTGTCCAGGAGGTTGAAGACGAGGTCCTGGAACTCGAATGTCATCACCGAGGTCACGACCGAAATGCCGCGCTCGCGCTCGATCTTCATCCAGTCGGAGCGGGTGTTGCGCCGCTCGCCCTTGGCCTTGACCTGCCCTGCCAGATTGATGGCGCCGCCGAACAGCAGCAGCTTTTCGGTCAGCGTGGTCTTGCCGGCGTCCGGATGGGAGATGATCGCAAATGTGCGCCGCCGCGCCACTTCATCTGCAAGCGGCGAGCGGGACGGCGATTCGGCTGTAGCGGCAATGTCGGACATGAGGCTGGAGCGTTTGGCAGGGAAAACCGGGCTGATCAAGCCTCATTTGGTGGTTGCGAGGGCTGCCGGCCAGTCCCATATCGGTAACGGAAGGACGGCCTTCCAATTTTGCAGCTCATCCGCGGGGACGACCCTGCCGGCGTTCGGAGGGTTGTCATGGCCTGGATCGTGTTGTTCGTGGCCGGTCTTATGGAAGTCGGCTGGGCGATCGGTCTCAAATATACCGAGGGTTTCACGCGGTTTATTCCCTCCGTCCTGACGCTCGCCTGCATGGCAGGCAGTATCCTCCTGCTCGGACTTGCCTTGAGAGCGCTGCCCATCGGAACCGCCTACGCGGTGTGGACCGGCATCGGCGCGGTCGGAACGGCAATCCTGGGCATCGCGCTGTTCGGCGAACCTGCAACCGCCGCCCGCCTCGCCTGCATCGGACTGATCGTGGCCGGAATCGTCGGACTCAAGCTCGTCACGGGATCAGCGTAGCAACAACACGGCCCAATAGGTCAGCGCCGCCACGAACGCCGATGCCGGGATGGTGATCACCCAGGCATACACGATCGAGCTCGCGACGTTCCAGCGCACCGCCGAGACCCGCCGCGCCGCGCCAACGCCGACGATCGAACCGGTAATGGTGTGGGTCGTGGACACCGGAACCCCGAGATACGTCGCCATGAACAGCGTCGCCGCCCCGCCGGTCTCCGCGCAGAAGCCCTGCATCGGCGTCAATTTGGTGATCCGCAGCCCCATGGTGCGAACGATTCGCCAGCCGCCCATCAGCGTGCCTAGTCCCATCGCAGCCTGGCAGGAGATCACGACCCAGAACGGAATTGCGAAATCCGCCCCGAGGTGGCCCTGCGAATACAGCAGCACCGCGATAATGCCCATGGTCTTTTGCGCGTCGTTGCCGCCATGGCCGAGCGAATAGAGCGAGGCTGAGACGAATTGCAGGATGCGGAAGGCGCGGTCGACCGCAAACGGTGTCGAGCGCACCGACAGCCAGGACACGATGGCAACCAGCACCAGCGCCAGCAGGAACCCGACCAGCGGCGACAGCACAATCGCCAGCAACGTCTTTGACAGGCCGCTCCAAACCGCCGCGGAAATCCCGGCCTTGGCCACGCCCGCGCCAACCAGTCCCCCGATCAAGGCGTGCGAACTCGACGACGGAATGCCGAGCCCCCAGGTAATCACGTTCCAGACGATGGCACCGATCAGCGCCGCGAAGATGACCGCGGCGTCGACGACGTCGGGCTCGATGATTCCCTTGCCGATCGTATTGGCGACATGCAGCCCAAAGACCAGAAAGGCGATGAAATTGAAGAAGGCCGCCCAGATCACCGCGTATTGCGGCCGCAGCACACGGGTCGACACGATCGTTGCGATCGAATTGGCAGCGTCGTGCAAACCGTTGAGGAAATCGAACAGCAGTGCGACCGCGATCAGGAAGATCAGAATCGGTAGGCCAAGCGTGGCATCCACTGAATTGGCCCTGCCCTATACCTGTTCGATCACGATCGAGTTGATCTCGTTGGCGACGTCGTCGAAGCGGTCGGACACTTTTTCGAGATGCTTGTAGATCTCGGCACCGACGACGAAGTCCATCGAATTGCCGTTGCGGTGCTTGAGAAACAGTTCCTTCAACCCGATGTCGTGGAGATCGTCGATACGGCCCTCCAGCTTTCCGATTTCCTCGGTGATGGCGCTCAGCATCGCGACGTTGTTGCCGATCGACTGCATCAGCGGGAGCGCGCGGCTGACGAGATTGGCGCACTCGACCAGGAGCGTGGCGATTTCCCGCATCGGGGGCTCGAACGTCCGGACCTCGAACAACACGACCGCCTTTGCGGTCTGCTGCATCTGGTCGATGGCGTCGTCCATCGCCGTGATAAGGTTCTTGATGTCGCCGCGGTCGAACGGGGTAATGAAAGTGCGGCGGACCGCGGTCAGTACTTCGCGGGTAATGCCATCGGCGTCGTTTTCGAACTGGTTGACGCGCTGGCAGAATACCGGCGTCTCCTCGCCGCCGCGCAGCATGTCCTGCAATGCCAACGCCCCTTGCACGACTGTCTGCGCATGCCGGGCAAACAGGTCAAAAAACCGCTCCTCCTTGGGCAAAAAGGCACGAAACCAGCGAAGCATGGGGTATTTTCCATCGTTCAGAAACGGTCGCAGGGCAGCCCGTCACAAAACTGTCATAGACCATTCGCGGGAAAAACGCGCCACGGTGGACCCGGGGAACCGGGTCATCCACCGCTTTGTGGGGCCGAAATTGCGCCAAAATCGGCCGTTTTACAGGGATCGACGGAAATAATGCGCGATTTCGCCGATGATCCCGCGCCGGAAGGTCAGCACGCAGGCCACGAAGATGACGCCCTGAATCACCGTCACCCACTGGCCGAACCCGGCAAGATATTGCTGCATGGCGATGATGACGAAGGCGCCGACCACCGGGCCGAAGATGGTCCCAAGGCCGCCGACCAGTGTCATCAGCACGATTTCGCCCGACATCGTCCAGTGCACGTCGGTGAGCGAGGCGTTCTGCGCGACGAATACTTTCAGCGAACCGGCAAAGCCCGCAATGGTCCCGGACAGGATGAAGGCAACCAGCTTGTACTGGTCGGTCTTGTAACCCAGCGAAATGGCGCGCGGCTCGTTCTCACGGATCGACTTCAACACCTCCCCGAATGGCGAGTTGATGGTGCGGTAGATCAGCAGGAAGCCACCGAGGAAGCCGGCGAGCACGACGTAATAGAGCACGGTCGGCTTGGCGAGATTGAAGATCCCGAACAGATAGCCTTGCGGAATGCCCTGGATGCCATCTTCGCCATGAGTGAAAGGCGCCTGAAGATAGATGAAATACAGAAGCTGCGACAGCGCCAGCGTAATCATCGAAAAATAGATGCCCTGCCGGCGAATGGAAATAAAGCCGGTGACGACGGACAGCGCGGCAGCGCCGGCGACGCCGACCAGAATTCCGAGTTCGGGCGACAGACCCCAAACCTTCAACGCATGCGCCGAACAATAGCCCGCCGTTCCCAGGAACATGGCGTGACCGAACGACAAGAGGCCGCCATATCCGATCAGGAGATTGAAAGCGCAGGCGAGCAACGCAAAGCACAGGGCCTGCATCACGAAGAACGGATAGATACCCGTAAGCGGCACCAGGCCCAGCAGCACCGCCATCGCGGCGAATACCATCATTTCGTCGCGCATCGCGCGCGGCGTTACGGGGAGTGTGTCGTCAGTCAATGCACTCATGTCAGGCCGCCCGTCCTGTCAGTCCCGTGGGTTTCACCAGCAACACCAGCACCATCAGGACGAACACCACGGTGTTGGAAGCTTCGGGATAGAAATACTTTGTCAGTCCCTCGATCACGCCGAGCGCAAAGCCGGTGATGATCGATCCCATGATTGATCCCATGCCGCCGATCACCACCACCGCGAACACGACGATGATCAGATCCGCGCCCATCAGCGGCCGCACCTGATTGATCGGCGCCGACAGCACGCCAGCCAGCGCCGCAAGGCCAACGCCGAGCCCGTAGGTGAGCGTGATCATTCTGGGCACGTTGATGCCGAAGGCGCGCACCAGCGTCGGGTTCTCGGTCGCGGCACGCAGGTAGGCGCCGAGCCGGGTCTTTTCGATCAGGAACCAGGTAGCAAGGCACACCACGAGCGAGAAGACGACGACCCAGCCGCGATAGATCGGCAGGAACATGAACCCGAGGTTCATGCCGCCCTGCAGTCCGCGGAACCCACCGATCTCCGGATAATCAGGAATTGCGTACGGCAGGCCGGACGAACCGAAGTAATTCTGGAACACGCCCTGCACGATCAGGGCGATGCCGAACGTCAATAGCAGCCCGTAGAGGTGGTCGAGACCAGCCAGCCATTGCAGCATGGTCCGCTCGAGGATCATGCCGAAAATGCCGACCGCGACCGGCGCGATGATCAGAGCCCACCAGTAGCCGATGCCGGTCAGGTTCAGTAGAAAGTACGCGCAGAAGGCGCCCATCATGTAGAGCGCGCCATGGGCGAAATTGATGATGTTGAGCATGCCGAAGATCACGGCCAGCCCGAGACTGAGCAGCGCGTAGAACGACCCGTTGATCAGTCCTACCAGGAGCTGGGCGTAGAGAGCTTGCATCGGTTCGGCACTCGATCTCGTTGTTGGGCGAAAGATGGCCCGCCGGCGCGATGCCGACGGGCCGCTATTCTTACTTCTTCACCAGCGGGCAGGCGCTTTCCGAAAGCGGCCGGAACGCCTGGTCGCCGGGGGTGGTCCCGATCAGCTTGTAATAGTCCCACGGTCCCTTCGATTCGGCAGGCTTCTTGACCTCGAACAGGTAGGCCGGATGAATCTTGCGGCCGTCGGCACGGATCGTGCCCTTGCCGAACAGCGCATCATCGGTCGGCGTCTCCTTCATCTTCGCCACCACCTTGGCGCCGTCGTGCGGATTGCCGCCCATCGCTTCAAGCGTCTTGAAATAGTGGATCAGACCGGAATAGACCCCGGCCTGCACCATGGACGGCATCGCCTTGTTCTTTGTGCGCTCGGAGAAGCGCTTCGAAAAGGCTCGGGTGCCATCGTTCAGATCCCAGTAGAAGGTCTCCGTGAAGTTTAGGCCCTGCGCCACCTTCAGGCCGAGCGAATGCACGTCGGTGATGAACAGCAGAAGGCCGGCGAGCTTCTGGCCGCCGGCGACGATGCCGAATTCCGACGCCTGCTTGATCGTGTTCGTGGTGTCGCCACCGGCATTGGCCATGCCGATGATCTTGGCCTTGGACGCCTGCGCCTGCAGCAGGAAGGATGAGAAATCCGACGAATTCAGCGGATGCTTGACGCCGCCGATCACCTTGCCGCCCGACTTCACGACGACCGCCGTGGTATCGCGCTCCAGCGCGTGGCCGAATGCATAGTCCGCGGTCAGGAAGTACCAGGTGTCGCCGCCGGCCTTCACCAGCGCCTGTCCGGTCGAATTGGCGAGCATGTAGGTGTCGTAAACCCAATGGATGGTGTTGGGCGAGCATTGCGCATTGGTGAGATCCGACGTCGCCGCGCCGGTATTGATCATGACGGCGTTCTTTTCCTTCACCACATTGTTGACCGCCAGCGCGACGCCGGAGTTCAACACGTCCATGAAGATGTCGACCTTCTCGACGTCGATCCACTGCCGCGCGATGGTGGTGCCGATGTCCGGCTTGTTCTGGTGGTCGGCCGAGACAATGTCGATCTTCCAACCCTTGGCGGCGAGCCCGGAATCTTCGACCGCCATCTGCGCGGCCAACGTGGAGCCCGCGCCGCCGAGGTCGGAGTAAAGTCCGGAATTGTCGGTCAGCACGCCGATCTTGATGGTTTTGTCCTGCGCCATGGCGCCACCGCCTGCGGCGAGCGCCAGCGCAATGCCGAGGAAGAGAGCTGAAATCCGATGCTTCATAGTATCTCCATTATTCCAGAGTGCAGCAAAGTACCGATTAAACGCCGAGATAGGTGTGGAGCTTGTCCATATTGGCCGACAGCTCGGAATTCGCGAAACCGTCGATGACCTTGCCGTGCTCGACGATGTAGTAGCGATCGGCCACCGTGGAAGCGAAGCGGAAATTCTGCTCGACCAGCAGGATGGTGAAGCCTTCCGACTTCAGCCGCGCGATGGTGTGACCGATCTGCTGAATGATGACGGGCGCGAGCCCCTCGGTCGGCTCGTCCAGCATCAGAAAGCGGGCGCCGGTGCGCAGGATTCTCGCGATCGCCAGCATCTGCTGCTCCCCGCCCGACAGCTTGGTGCCCTGGCTGTTCAGGCGCTCCTTCAGGTTCGGAAACAATTCGAAGATCTGATCGAGCGAAAGCCCGCCGCTACGTACGACCGGAGGCAGCAGCAGATTTTCGCGCACGTCGAGGCTTGCGAAAATGCCGCGCTCCTCGGGACAGAACGCGATGCCCAGCCGGGCGATCCGGTCGGACGAGGCCCGCGTGATGTCCGTACCGTTGAAGCGGATGGAGCCCGAGCGTTTACCGATAATACCCATGACCGACTTCAGCGTCGTGGTCTTGCCGGCGCCGTTGCGGCCGAGCAGCGTAACCACCTCGCCGGCCTTCACATTGAAGTTGATGCCATGAAGGATGTGGGATTCGCCGTACCAGGCCTGCAGGTCGGAAACCGAAAGAACCTCCGCGCTGGCCGGTTTGGCGGCGGTTTCGGCCATTTTCAAATCAGGCATGACCGGCTCCCAGATAGGCTTCCTTGACCCGCTCGTCCCTTGAGAGCTCAGCGTAATTGCCTTGCGCCAGCACCTGCCCGCGCGTCAGCACGGTGATGATGTCGGACAGGTTGGCCACCACGGAGAGATTATGTTCGACCATCAGGATCGTGTGCTTTGCCGAGATGCGCTTGATCAGGGCCGCAATCTTGTCGATGTCTTCATGGCCCATGCCGGCCATCGGCTCGTCGAGCAGCATCATTTCCGGGTCGAGCGCCAGGGTCGTCGCAATCTCAAGCGCACGCTTGCGCCCATAGGGCATCTCGACCGCCGGGGTATTGGCAAATTCGCTTAAGCCGACGTCGTTCAGCAGTTCAATGGCGCGGCCGTTGAAGCGATCCAGCACGCTCTTGGAGCGCCAGAAATCGAACGAGCTTCCATGCTGACGCTGTAGCGCGACGCGAACATTCTCCAGCGCCGTCAGGTGCGGAAACACTGCCGAAATCTGGAACGAACGCACCAGGCCGAGGCGGGCCACATCGGCCGGCGCCATCGCGGTGATGTCCTGCCCCTTGTACAGGATCTGGCCTGCCGACGGGCTCAAGAACTTGGTCAGCAGGTTGAAGCATGTCGTCTTGCCGGCACCATTAGGCCCGATCAGCGCATGAATACTGCCGCGGCGCACCTTGAGGGCGACATCGCGAACGGCGAAGAAACCCGCGAATTCCTTGGTTAATCCGTGGGTTTCGAGAATAAACTCATCAGCCAAACAAACTTCCCCCGTCAGCCGTCTCCGCGACATCGTTCGCGCGCGGCCAATTTTTCCCTGTTCGGGCAGGCCCGCCTGGACGTCCTGGAAACCGTCCCGAGCCCGCCGCCTCCGGCCGGAATATGCCGTCAACGCGATGGATTAGGCAAGGCGGAAAGCTGCCATGGGCAAATCGCGCGGTGGTTCCCACATGCGCCATAAGTCGAATGACCTCGCCGGGATCAGCCGCCCGACGGCAACTAATCCCGACCATCGCGCCGGCAAGCCATCGTTAACGGTGTTCTGCTGCAATCGGGCGCTTTCACGCAATGTTTCCGCCGGATTCGCCTCATTATGCAATTTGGATAGCTGGGAATTGTCGCTTTGAAATTTGCCTTGGAATTTGAGAGTGCCGGACCGTCGGTCGTCAAATCTATCAAGCAGCGCGATCTGCTGAACACGTGGCTGCGGCTATACGCCCGCAACCAATCGATACCGCGCTTGTCGGAGTACCAGCCGGAGCGGATCGAGGACGAACGTCCGGACTTGGTATTGTATACGGTCGACACGCTGACCCACCCGCCGCGCCTGACCATCCAGAGCAACGGCACGCGGATGTCGACCGCCTATGGCAATACCGGCAAGGGCCGCTATCTTGACGAGTATCTGGGCGCGAGGCTCGCTCCGATCGTCATGCCGGTCTACTATGAATGCATTGCGCGCCGACTTCCTGCCTACACCATCGCCAATATCGACGATCTCTACGGACGAATCGTCGCCTATGAGCGGATGCTGCTGCCGTTCTCCGACGGCGGCAGCGTCACCCATATCATCGCTTCGCTGAAGACTATCAGCGAGGACGGTGGATTCGAGATCAAGAACCTGCTGCGCGGAAATGACAAGCTGCCGGTGCCGAAGCTGCGCACCATCATCGATCGCGATCTCTTTCATCGCGCGCCCGGCCGCATTCCGTCCGGCGACGAACTCGAATTCGGCTAGGCCTTACGCGCGCGCGATTTGGACGCCAATTCCTTGCCGTAGGCGTCCGGTTTGAACCCAACCAGCAATTTGCCGCCGAGATCGAGCACCGGACGCTTGATCATCGAAGGCTGCGCCAGCATCAGTGCCAGCGCCTTGCGTTCGTTCAGGCCTTCCTTGTCGCCGTCGGGTAGCTTCTTGAACGTCGTGCCGGCGCGGTTGAGCAGCGTCTCCCAGCCAACTTCGTCGGACCATTGCTTCAGCTTGTCCTTGGCGATGCCGACAAGCTTGTAGTCGTGAAAGTCATATGCCACGCCATGTTCATCGAGCCAGGCACGCGCCTTCTTCATGGTATCGCAGTTCTTGATGCCGTAGATGGTGATGGGCATTTTCTCGCATGCCTGTCGTTTACGAGCTGCTCAAGCGCGCCGCTTAAGGCCGCTTTGGTATATCGAGCCCGCGCTGCACGGCCGGTCGGGCGAGACCGCGTTCCAGCCACGCCGGCACCTGCTTCAACGTATCGAATGCCACCAGATCACGCGCACCGTAGAAGCCGATCAGGTTGCGTACCCAGCCGAGCATGGAAATGTCGGCGATGGTATATTCATCGTCCATGGTCCATTGCCGTCCGGCAAGCCGCGTCTCCATCACATCGAGCAGGCGTCTCGATTCGGCGACGTAACGCTCGAGCGGCCGCTTGTCCTCATATTCCTTGCCGGCGAACTTATGGAAGAATCCGACCTGGCCGAACATCGGGCCGATACCGCCCATCTGGAAGTGCAGCCACTGGATTGTCTGGTATCGCCGCGCCGGATCGGCCGGCAGGAGCTTGCCGGTTTTGTCGGCGAGATATTGCAGGATTGCCCCTGACTCGAACAGCGGCAGCGGCTTGCCACCCGGCCCATCCGGATCGAGGATCGCCGGGATCTTGCCGTTCGGATTCAGCGACAGGAATTCCGGCGTCTTCTGGTCGTCCTTGCCGAAGTCGACCAGATGCACCTCGTAGGGTAATCCGATCTCTTCGAGCATGATCGAGACCTTGACCCCGTTCGGTGTCGGCAGCGAATAGAGTTGAAGGCGATCGGGATATTTGGCGGGCCAGCGTTTGGTGATCGGGAAAGCGGAGAGATCGGGCATCAAACTCGTTCTTTTGCTTGGTTTCTGGTGCCGGGCTAATGTACGGCTGATGCCGCATATAGCAAGACCTGCTCCGACCCATGACTGATCACCCATCACCGTCCAAGCTTGGCCTGAGCGACGCGGAGTTCGCGGTCCATCCGACGGTCTTCGCAAGCGATGTGCTGAAGGATCAGGTCGTTGTCGTCTCGGGCGGCGCCGGCGGCATCGGGCGGGCGATCGCCTGGCTGTGCGCGCGGTTGGGTGCGCATGTCGCCATGGTCGGGCGCGACGGTGGCAAGCTCGATGCGCTGATGGCGCAATTGGCGGGCCGTGGCCTCAAGGCTTCCGCGCATGTCGCCGACATCAGGGAGCCCGATGCGGTGAACGGGCTGTTAGATACGATCTGGGCTGCGCGCGGCCGCGTCGACAGCCTCATCAACAGCGCCGGCGGACAATTTCCGCAAGCTGCGATCGATTTTTCCGTGAAGGGCTGGAACGCCGTCATCAACACCAATCTGAACGGCACCTGGTACATGATGCAGGCCGCCGCGCAGCGCTGGCGCGACCACAGGCATCCCGGCAGCATCGTCAACATCGTGGTGGTGACGACGCACGGCCTCTACGGCATCGCCCACACCATTGCCGCGCGGAGCGGCGTGATCGGGCTGTCGCGCGCAGTGGCGGTCGAATGGGCGCCCTTGAACATCCGCGTCAACTGCGTGGCACCCGGCGCGATCGAATCCGAAGGCTGGAACGTCTATACGCCGGAGGCGCGCGCCGCCTACCCGCGCTCGAACCCGATGATGCGCGTCGGCTCGCCCTGGGACGTCGCGGAAGCCACCGTTTTCCTTGCGGGACCGTCCGCCAAATTCGTGACCGGTGAAACGCTGACGGTCGATGGCGGCGGCCAGCTCTGGGGCGAGACCTGGACCACCGGCAAGCCGGCGTATTTCGGCGGCAACGTCGAGTGACGTGCCGAGGCCCATTGCCCATGACACGCCCGCCCACGACGCGCTATCGCCTCGCCATCTTCGATTTCGACGGCACGCTGGCCGACTCGCTTCCCTGGTTTCGCTCATCCTTTGACGACATGGTCGCGCGGTTCAATCTTAAACCCGTTCCCGCCGAGGAAATTGAGGGGATGCGCGGCATGTCCGCACGCGAAATCATGGCGCGGCTCAACGTATCCACGTGGCAACTGCCTGCCATCGTCAACGACATGCGAAAGCGCAAGCTCGCCGCCGCGAGCGAGATATCACTGTTTAAGGGCATCCCGGCCATGCTGACCGACCTGCAGCGCCGCGGGATCATGACCGCGATCGTCAGTTCCGACAGCGAAGCATCCGTGCGGCAAGTGCTCGGCCCTACCACGCGCCTGATCACCTGCTTCGACTGCGGCGCCGCGCTGTTCGGCAAGCACTGGAAGTTTCGGCGCGTCGCACGAAGGCTCGGCGCAAAACCTTCGGAGACGATCTGCATCGGTGACGAGATTCGCGATATCGAGGCCGCGAAAGCGGCCGGGATGGATTCAGGCGCGGTGACATGGGGTTATGCCCTTCCCTCCGCGCTCCAGGCGGCGGGACCGACTTATCTGTTCGACTCCCTGAACGAGATGATCGAGCGGCTGGCCGCAATGAAATAGTGCCGGGCGAAGCTTCTCGCCGCACTTCGCCGACGGCTGTCATGTCCGCAAGCACCACCGTGCCAGGTGCTGATGACCCTTTAAACTATGGACGAGCACAAACTCGGCCACGGTCCAAGCTACCGGCGCGACCGGACATTCATCCACGCTTCGCGGGTCGTACAACAATGTGACGTGCGGCGTGAAATTCGTATTGGCCAACCGCCTCAACCCTCTTTGTGTCAGTGCGGCAGCAAGCATGTGCCGAAATGAGTGCAGCCGGCGCAGGCCCTCCGCGCCGATCAAGACAAAAGGACGATTGCCCGGCCCGCCCCGGAAGCTCGTCGTCCGATCGAACGACACTTCAAACGGCTGGATCCTCAAATCGGCCGCCGCCTCGCACGCCGCGCAAATCTGGCGGTCCGGCAGGCCGGTGAGGGAGAATAGCGAAACGTGCAGCCGGTGTGGCGCAATGAGCTTGCCGTTGAAGCGATGCGCACGTTTGAGCGTAGCGGCGAGCCCGTGAATTCGATCCGCTGTGGCTGCATCCGGAACTGTCGCGAGGAACAGCCGGCCACTACTACAGCTTGCAAACTTGTCCATGATAACGCAGGACAGATCATAAACATAAAGTTGTGGCAAGGCTAGCTTACAACTACGCCTTGGCAAATTCCCGTGATCTTACAAGACGCATCCGCAATGCGCCGACGACCCTGGCCGGATATACTTGTCGTGCACCGAACCGCCGCTTGCAAAAGGTACTTATGGCTTGTGGCTGCTGTCTTGCGTCGCCATGGGGGCTTCAGGTCTCGGTTGATCGCGGATTCGCCGTCCGGCCTGATTGATACTTAGCGAATTCATCCTGTCTTGCCGTCGTCGAAACTCACGATCACGGCGGCGTTCGCAATGAGAATGGAGTCGCTACCGCTCTCGGCGGGAATTTCCAGGCCGCCATTGACTGCCGTCACGTTCACCGTGCCGTAAGGCAGCTCTTTGGCGACGGCTGCCGTATCCACCCCGCTTGGATCCGGCACGGCAATCATGACATCGACAAACATGTCGTTGGCGGTCTTGCCCAGCATCCGGAAGAAGCCGAGGCTGGAGTGGCGAATGGCGTCGGAGACGGCGCGCCTGGCAGCTTTCGTGGCATCGCGTCCGTGAACGTCGACGCCCATGCCCATCTCGGTGATACAGCGGACACGTGCCATGGCATTTCCTCTCGTCGTTGGCGTGGAGATATCGATCGGCGAAGGCCCGTCTCTCAATCCTCGCTTGTTGCCGCGACGTCAAGCCGCTGTCCAACGGCGCGGCCTGAGCCTTCGCGCTTTGTCCTGGCCATCATGGGCCCGGACAAGTCTCCATTTCCCGAGTTGCGGCGACCGCAATCTGCGTGCCGGCAAGCACCTCGGTTGGGTCTCCCGGCTGGACGAGATGAATTCGTGTGCCGCTCTCCCCTGCGCCCAGCCCCGGTTTCAAGACCTGCTGGCCGTCATAATGCCCGCCATTCTGGGTGCGGTACGGGATCGGCTGATCGTTGAAGAGTCCCGTGATACGGCGCCTATAGGCCTCGGCGACGGTGGGCCATTCGGCCTCGCTCAGCCGGTCGCTCTGATAGACAACAAAGGGCGGCAGCACCTGCATGCCTGGGTAGAACAGCATGCCGTGCTGAATCGGCCACAGCAGGTCGTCGAGCCGCCCATTGACGCCGCGCTCGCCGTAATGCGGCGCGCGCCCGCCGATCGTGACCGACAACATGGCGCGGCGTCCGCTGAGGGTGCCTTCACCGTATCGGTCGCCCCAACTCTCGCCGCCGTGGGTACCGACACCATAGGCAAAACCATAGGCGAAGACACGGTCGACCCAGCCTTTCAGGATGGCTGGCATGCCGAACCACCACATCGGGAAACTCAGGAGAACGGCATCAGCCCACAACAGTTTTTGCTGCTCGGCTTCAACGTCGGGCGTCTGAGTGCCGGTGGCAAACGCATGACGCGACTCGGCCACGTAGCTGAGGCGGTCCGGCTGCGCCTGCTCGAGAAAGTCCCCGCGATCGGCGATCGCCTTCCAGTTAGCCGCATAGAGATCGGAGACCTGTACCGCATGGCCCTGCCACGTGAGCGTTTCGACCGCCAGATCCTTCAGGGCGCCGGTGAGTGATTTGGGTTCCGGGTGCGCGTGGACGATAAGGACGTTGCTCAAGATTTGCTCCTGTTGAGATTGCGCGGGTGGCGCGACGGCTCAACATGGTGGGCAAAATCATGAAGTCGAACGATTGACCTGCGGAAACGTCAAATGTTCAGCCATGCTGAACTCAAGCGCGCTCGACTTCTCTCATCATCATCCAGGCCATCTCCGTCAATGCCTGCGGCGGCAGGCGCGTCGATGGCCCGCTCACCCCGATGCTCGCACGGACCTCGCCGCCCTCACGCCAGGGAATGGCAACACAGTGGAGGCCTCGCTGGTAGTTCTCGAGGTCGAGCGCGAAACCGCGCGTGGCCACCGTCTTGATCTCGGAGAGAATTTGCGGACCGAGTGCGTCGGCACGGCTGGCGAGGACGCGTTTGCCGAGCCCAGGCATGAAGGCGAGGAATACGAGACCGACGGCCGATCGTTCCAGGGGCTCGCGCACGCCGATCGGACAGGCGCCTGCCTTTAATGCGTGGGACGACTCGATCGCATCCAGATAATAGACTTCATCGCCGCTCGGCACGGCGAGATAAACCATCGCTCCAGTCCGCTTTGCGACGGATTCGAGCGCTGGGCGCAGGCGGCTGCGCAGCGCACTGTCGTCTCCAGCTATCCGCGCCAGATTGAGAATGCGGCCGCCGAGATGATAGCGCGTATCCCCGGCGCGGCGGTGCACGTAACCAAGCTCGTCCAGCGTCTTCAGAAGATTGTGCGCGGTCGTCTTGCCGAGCTTTGCTTGCTCGGCAATGTGCTGCAGCCGCGCGGCACCGCCCTCCCGGGCGATGATTTCGAGAATCGCGGCCGCGCGCTCGATGGATTGAATCAGCCTGACTTTCGGCATTACGCGTTCACTGGCGACAGATACCATCCGCTAATTTGGCGTGGCGTCGCCGAACGACAAGTCCATCCATGTTGAATATTGTGCTCCGATCGCGTCTATCGAGCGTGGCCTTTTTGCGCGAAAGTGAGACGCGCAATCGCGCTTCGGAACAGACGGAGCATTGATCGGCCAACAAGAACAGGCCCGGGCACACGTGCCCGGGCCAACGGCTTCAGGCGCCACGTCGCCAACCAGCGATCAGCTTCAGCCACGGCGCTGAATGGAAAATGCTCATCAGCAGGTACATCGGGACCATGCCAGCCAGCGGCGAGGCTTCCACGTTCGAACACAACGCGTCTGACGATCCACCGCCACCGAGGCCGGTAACGAGCGCCATCATTGCAAACGTCGGCGCGGCCGCGAGATATAGCCCGTTGGCTGACTTGAGCGCGGCGGCATTCCAGCGAATGACGCCGCGATGGGATCCACTGGCGAAGGCCTCGCTCATGCCTTACCGCTCGTGCTCTGTTTCCGGAATGCCGCCTCTCCGGCGTCCGATACCTCGACCCACCTCTTGTCGGGCGCGGCGCCTTCGACGTAGCTGTCGTGCCAATTCCACCATTTGTAGGTCGGGGTCTGCGGGTAGCCCTCGGGCGAATCCTCCCACACCTCCTGGCGGCCGAGCGGCGTGATGTCGAGGTAATTCCAGGTGCCTCCCATCTGCTCGTCGCCGCGATTGTTGATGAAATAGGTGCGGTAGATCTTGTTGCCGTCCCGGAAGAACACATTGGTGCCGTGCCATTCGCCGACGTCGAAATCGGAATCGAAGCTGTCCGTGATCGTGTACCAGGGGATCAGCTCCCATCCCATTCGCTTCTTCAGTCGCGCGATGTCCGGCTGCGGCGCGCGCGAGGCGAACACGAGCGTGGTATCGCGGGCATTGAGATGGGCTACGTGGGCGACCTGATCGGCCACCATCGAGCAGCCGCGGCAGGCGTGATCGGGCCAGCCGAACACGCCGGGTTCGAAGAAGGCGCGGTAGAGGATCAGTTGATGACGGCCTTCGAACAGCTCGCTCAAGCTCGCCGCGCCGTTAGGTCCCTCGAATCTGTACTCCTTGTCCACCGGGAGCCACGGCATCCGCCGGCGCTCGGCGGCGAGCGCGTCGCGGGCGTGGGTCAAGGCCTTCTCCTTCAATAGCAACTGCTGGCGTGCCGCTTCCCATTCCTGTGCCGAAACGGTGTGAATCTGCATGGCTAATCTCCTGTTTGTTGCGATGCTTGTTACTTGAGCTTCGACTTGCAGCTCAGGCCGGCAGACGTGCGTCGTATTCCTTCATGAGGCCACTCCAGCCGTCCCAGAACGGCGCCGGCTCCTCGCCGTTCGCGCGGGCGACCAGGACATCGAGATGCATGTGCCAGCCGGCCATGTGCTTGAGTAGCGTGGCGCGGTCCGGGAAGCGCCGATGGATGATCGTGAGCAGCACGCCCTTGCCTTTGGGTTCCAGCTCGAACGTGACATCACCCGTGCTGTTCCAGGTGATCGACAATTTTCGCGGCGGATCGAATTCGGTAATCCGGCTCTGCATGCGATGCTCGCCGCCGAAGCCGGCCGGGGCCTTACCGGGCGGGTCCGTCAGTTCATCGTTGCGCCAGACGAGTTCGAAGGCCGCGCCGGGCTCCATGTCGCCTGCCGCCAGCCATTTGCGGCGCAGCTCGCTATCGGTGAGATAGGCCCAGATGCGCTCGATCGGGCCGGGCAGCAGCCGCTGAATCCTGAGCGTGGTCGGCTCGGTCAGTTCGCCATAGGCTTCGGGCTTCCTCGTCGAATTCATCTCTTACTCCTTTGCTTCCTGGCCTTTGTCTCGTCTTCCGCGCGCAACAGCGCTTCCAATCTGTCGAGATTGGCGTTCCAGAAACGCTCGTAGCGCTTCAGCCATGCATTGGCTTCTGCGAGCCGCGCCGCCTCGAGGCGACACAGATGGGTGCGGCCGCGGATCGTGCGCGTCACGAGGCCGGCGTTCTCCAGCACGCGCACATGTTTCGACGCGCCGGCGAAGCTCATGCGGAACGGCGTCGCCAATTCCCCGATCGTGAGTTCGCGCTCGGCCAATTGTCCAAGCATCGCCCGGCGCGTTGGGTCCGCCAGCGCATGAAAAACAGCGTCGAGATGTGCCGAATGTTCAACCATGTGGTTTAGTATATAGACGCAGCTCAAATAGTCAACCGATCGGTTTAACGTTTTCGTGAACCGAATTCCGCGCGCCTAGCTTTCCGGCAAAGTGTAGATGGCGCATGGGGTTGCGATGCCGCGCAGCGCGTGCATTCCTAGTGGAACCAACGCCGCGCTGGTTTCGGCGGCGACGGTGCTGGAGATGAGAACCGTGCGGCCGAGCGGCCGGCAAAGTCCTTCCAGGCGGCTGACGAGATTCACCGAAGGACCGATCGCCGTGAAATCCAGCCGATCGGCGGCGCCGACATTGCCCCACAGAATTTCGCCGAGGTGCAACGCGACGCCGAACGACAGCGACGGCAACCCCTGTTCGCGCCGCTCCACTTCGAGATGCGCCATTCCGGCTTTGACGGAAGCAACCGCGCGCAGCGCCGCGTCGCAGGCGTCGCTCGGCTTTTCGCCGACCGGAAAGATGGCGAGCACGCCGTCGCCGATGAATTTCAACACCTCGCCACCGAACGCGTGGACGGCACCGCCGATGCAGTCGAACCAGCCGCCAAGCGCAGCGATGACGGCAGCGGGAGGCTCCGCCTCGGACAGTGCCGTGAAGCTGCGCAGATCGCCATAGAGCAATACCGCGCGGATGGTCTCACCGACTTCGCGCCGCAACGGCCCTGCCAGCACCCGCGCAGCGCTGCGCCGGCCGAGATAGGCCTCGAGTGCGGCCGACAGCGTCGCACGCGCCGAGAGTGCAGCAAGCGGCGCCGCGGCAAAGCGGGCGGCATCGCGCAGCCCGTTTGCTTCCGCTTCCGTGAACCGGCGCGGCCCGATCCAGCCGAGCACCGGCCCGCCCTCTCCCGGCCCGATGCTGTCTTCATGCAACACGCCGCCCGCAAGCGCGATCAGCCAATTCCGGGCTGCACCGCCGGACGAATTTTCGACGCCGGCGAGCCCCGCCGGCGTGAATCCCACCGCCTCGATTACCTCGCCATTATCGGCGCGCCACAGCCAGGTGCGGCGGGCAATGATCGGATGCGGCACGGCGAGCGTCAGCGCGCCGCCGGCAAGCGGCATGCCGTCATTGGCCAAGCGCGTACCAAGCTCGGCGAGGAACCGGTCCGCGGCCGGGGAAGCGCTGGCCGCATCGACCAGCCATGTCAGCGTCGCACTTAGTTGCATGAGCCGATCATGTGGCAGAAACAATTGATTGTCATGATCGGCACTTGGTAAATCTATGGCCCGGCATATGTTCCCGTGGGGGTTGCACGATCCGTCATGCCAACGAGCAACGAGGTTTTCGATGCCTGAATCATTCGTAGTCCAGCGCGAGACCCAGATCGCCGCGCCGCGCGCCAGCGTGTTCGCCTTCCTGACGGACCCCGAGAAAATCGTGCAATGGATGGGTAGCGAAGCCTTGACGGAGATGCATCCTGGCGGGCTGTACCTACTGAAGGGCGTGGGCAGTGCGACGGCGCGCGGCACATTCCGCGAAGTCGTGCCGGTGCACCGCCTCGCCTACAGTTTTGGCTGGGAAGGCAATGACGAGGTGCCGCCGGGATCAAGCCTGATCGAGATCGATCTGATCGAGCAGGATGGTGGCACGCTGCTGCGCATGACCCATAGCGGGCTTCCGAGCGCAGCGCACCAGGCGAGCCATGCCAAAGGGTGGGCACATTATATCGACAGGTTGACCAAGGCAGCCTCCGGTCAGGATCCCGGGCCGGATCGTGGGCCGAACGGCACCCGCAACGCGTAAGGATGGTAACAGTCGAGGCGCGCATCCCCGCTATCGCACATCTTTCTTCAATACCGTCACGTGGAGACGGCGGCGGATTTCCATGCCCTGCCGCCGGTAGAGCGCGATGGCCGAGCGATTGCTGGTGAAGACGTGCAGAAAGGGAATCTCGCCGCGCGATACGATCTGGCGAGAGATGGCCGATAGCAGCATCTGCCCATAGCCACGGCCACGATGGGATGGGTGCACGCAGACGGCGGTGATCTCGGTGTAGTTGGCCGGCTTCATCCGTTCGCCGATCATTGCGACAAGCTGGCCATCGACGCGAATGCCGAGAAAAGTGCCGAGTTCATGGGTCCGCGCGCTGAACGGGCCCGGTTTGGTGAGTGCGGTCAGTTCTATCATGGCAGGCACGTCGTCGACGCCGAGGGTGACGATGTCGACGCCATTGGCTGGCGTCTCAACCGGCGTACCGGTCATCTGCTCGCCGGTCTCGGCCAGCACGATCTTGAATTCGGCTGGCGCGGTCACGGCTTCCGGCGTGAACAGCACGGCAATGTCCGTCGGCGACATCAACCCTGCGAGCGCTGCGAAATTCTCGGCGGTCCTATCCGGCATATCCGCGAACGGCGTCATCAGCGTCGGATAGCGCCGGGCGCGAGCATCACCTTCCGCCAGCGCCCGCTGCGTGGTCGTGAGCGCAGTCCAGACCGGATAATCGAGGGGATGGTTTGGGCTATCATGAACCGACATCGGGCTACTTTCATTCTCACTCAATTGTGCGATGACGTCAGCGATAGTCGCTGAGGTCGGCGACCTTGCCGCCCTCGCGGACCTCGGCGGTGTAGCGCCAGATGTCGGGCCGCGAGCCGTCGACATCCGTAAAGCCGTAGTGGCGGGCGAGTTCGCCGGAACTGACCGATTTCTGATTCCACCTACCGCGATCCGGATCGGCGGCGAGCGCCGCCACGGCGCGGCCGACATAGCGCGGCGATTCCGATAATGCGAAATCCGGCGGCGCGTGATGCCGGCCTTCCCGCTTCGTCAACGCCTCGCGCCAGTTTTCTTCGGTGACGCCGAAATTCTCCAGCATCATCTCGGAGCGCAGCCACCCGGGCGTGATTGCGACCGCCGTAGCGCCATGCGGCGCGAGTTCGTGGCCTTGCGAATAAGCGAGACGGTTCACGCTCTGCTTGACGAGGTCGTAGAAGACCGAGATGCGATAATGCTGCGCGTTGTAGTCGGCGGTGCCGTCGGTGACTTCGATGAGCAAGCCGCCAGGTTGCACGACCAGCAGCGACAACAGATAATGCGACGTCACCAGATGGGTCTCAATGCCGAGCCGTAGAATCCGCAAGCCCTTCTGCAGGTCGAGTTTCCAGATCGGCATATTCCATTCGGCGGGCCCGCCCTTCAGCCGTTCGGCGCCCCAGATGTCGTTCACCAGCACGTCGATGCGGCCGTAGTCGCCGCGGATGCGCTCGGCGAGCGCCGCGACCTGCGAAGGCTCGAGATGGTCGACGGCGATGGCGACGCCCTTGCCGCCGAGGCTGGTCACAAGCTCTGCCGTCTCCTCGATCGTCTCGGGCCGATCGTAATCGGATCGCATTGAAGCGTCGGCGCACATGCTGCTGCGTCCCGTGCAGATCACCGTTGCGCCGGCCTCGCCGAGCGCCGTGGCGATGCCGCGGCCGGCACCGCGCGTCGCGCCTGCTACGACCGCGATACGTCCGCGAAGCGAATCGTGTGACGCAATATTCATCGCAACTTCTCCTTCACGGCTCCGCGCCGACGGAGCGCATCATCACGCTTCCTCCGCCGTCGCCTTGATCAGATTATCGCGGAGCGTGACGACAGTTTGCTGCAGCCGTGCGAATTCGTCCGGCTTCAGTCCGGTCGACGATACCAGGTCCATGTGCATGCCCTTCTCGCGCAACCGGCGGCCGGAATCGGTGAGGCTGATGCGCACTTGGCGTTCGTCGGCTGGGTCGCGTTGGCGGCGCAGGTAGCCCATCTGCTCCAGCTTTTTCAGGATCGGCGTCAGCGTGTTGGATTCCAGGAACATCTTCTCGCCGAGTTCGCTAACGGTCTGGCCGTCCTGCTCCCATAGCGCCACGATCGCGATCCATTGCGGATAGGTTAGGCCGAGTTCATCGAGGCCTTTCTTGTAGGCCCGCCCGAAGGCGAGGTTGGCCGAGTAGATCGCAAAGCACAGGAAGTCGCCAAGGCGCCGCTCCCGGGCGGCCGGCTTCGGCTTCTGACCGCCCCTTGAACTGTCTCTGGAATTCTCCCTGGAACCGGCGCCTGAACCGGACCTGGAACTATCATTCGATCTCATCGGGTTGTCCTTTCCGACACGAATATGTGAAGTCTCGCATCCATATATATCGCATCCGATTAAATCGGAAGGCTTGACATTGAGGCTTCCCGGGCCTTTATAGATCGCATTCGAATACATCGTACACGATCTAATTGGAGAAGAAGCCATGAGCACTACAGCCCCCCGCACCATCGACACGCCGGCGGTCGACCTGAAGCTTGAAGTCGTCGTCATCCCGGTATCCGACGTTGATCGCGCCAAGCAGTTCTACGAACGGCTCGGCTGGCGGCTCGATGCGGATTTCGCCGGCCCGGACGACTACCGCGTGGTCCAGTTCACCCCGCCCGGCTCCAACGCGTCGGTGATCTTCGGCAAGAACGTCACCCCGGCCGCGCCCGGCTCTGCGCACGGCCTCTACCTGATCGTCTCAGACATCGAAGCCGCCCGCACAGCGCTGCTCGGCCGCGGCGTGGCGATCAGCGAAGTGTTTCACCCCGACGGCAATGTGCACGTTGGCACGGACGAGCCCTATCTGTTCGGACGTAATCGCCTGAGGGGTCCGCATCCCGAGCGCGGCAGTTATCGCTCCTACGCCTCGTTCAGCGACCCGGACGGCAATGGCTGGCTGCTGCAGGAAGTCACCGCGCGGTTGCCCGGACGCATCGATGGCAACGCGACGGCATTCACTTCGCAAGCCGCCCTCGCCGCAGCGTTGCGCCGAGCGGCCGCGGCCCATGGCGAGCACGAGAAGCGGATCGGCGGCCAATACGACGTGAACTGGCCGGACTGGTACGCCGATTACATCATGCGCGAACAGAGCGGCCAGCAGCAGGCCGCGTGAAACCCACCCGATCATCGGCGGCTCGCCCAGTAAGCGTGTCGCCGGTGTCAGCTCGACACAGGAGATTCATGATGCGCACGCTATCCAAAAGCCTCTCATTCGTTTCGCTTCCCGCGCTCGCGCTGGCCATGGCGCTTTCGGCCGGTACGGCGTCGGCACATGACGTTGCGGTGACGGGATCCACCGACAAGACCGTGACGGCTCCGCGCGACGATCTCGCCGGCAAGCTGACCCGGCGCGTGATCCAGCGCTCGCCCTCGTCGGTACCAGGGCGTGAGATCGTGCAGGTGGAGACGGAGATTCCGCCCGGCGTGGAATCGGGATGGCACGTTCATCCCGGCGAGGAGGTCGGCTACATCATCGCCGGCAATGTCGAGATGAAGATCGAGGGACGCCCCACCGTGATCCTGCGCGCCGGGGACGGATTCCTCATCCCGCCGCGGACGCCGCACAATGCCCGCGACGTCGGCCCGGAGACGGGACGAATGCTATCGACCTACATCGTCGAGCCCGGCCAGCCGCTGGCGACGTTCGTCGAGCAACACGCCGACAAGGCGGCGCACTGAAAGCCATCCCGGCTCAGCCGTCCGGTCTATCCAGGAAGGCGGCCAGCGCCTCGGCCGTTTCCTTCGGTTTTTCCTCCGGGAAAAAGTGACCGCCGTCGACCGGCTGTCCCTTCGCGTTGCCGCACCAGCGTCGCCAGATTGCCAGCGGTCCTCCCTCGCCCTCGTACCATTTCGACAGCGGACCCGCCTCGCTCCACAGGGCAAGCGTGGGACAGGTAATCTTCCGCCCCGCCTCCCGATCCTGCCGGTCGTGATCGCGATCGATCGAAGCGGCCGCGCGGTATTCCTCGCATATCGCATGCGCATGCGCGCCATCCTGCAGCATGGCGGCATATTCTCGCTGCACCTCCTCTGCGATTGCCTGCTCTGAGCCCCAGTTCGCCGCCGCGTCCGCGACAATGGCATCGCCGCAACGGGCGAGGATGGTTTCGGGAAGCGGCGATGGCTGCGCCAGCAGCGACCATGGCCAGAACGCCAGGGCCAGCCGATCATCGGCGCGATCCCATACATCGGAGACCGGGATGACATCGAGCACCGCCAGCGCATCGACCTTGTCAGGCGCATCCAGCGCCAGGCGTTGCGCAACGCGACCTCCCCTGTCATGACCCACCACCGCGAAGCGCGCAAGACCGAGGCGGTCCATCAGGACGCGCATATCCGCCGCGAGGGCCCGCTTCGAATAGGCCGCATGGTCGGGCGAGCTTTCAGGACATCCGCTTCGTCCATAGCCGCGCAAGTCGGCGCACACGACCGTATGTGTCTTGACGAGGCACGGAGCGACATCGCGCCACATAAGATGCGTTTCGGGAAACCCATGCAGCAGAAGGAGCGGCGGTCCGGCTCCCGCCCGGCGGACGAAGATCCGCGCCGAACCCGTGTCGATTTCGACCGACTGAAAGCCCTCGAACATCGCACGCTCAGTCGGGTACGGCGGCGATGGCGACGATCTCGATGACGAGGTCGGGATGTGCCAGCGCCGCTACTCCAATCACCTCCGAGGGCGGCGGATTGTTATAGCTGCAATGCTTCGGGCAATGCTCGGCAAAGAATTCGTCCATGACGTCGAGACGAAAATTGGGAGAGCTTAAGACGCCGCCATTCGGAAACGGCCCCTTGACGTATTGCGTGATCTTGACGAGGTGATCGAGCGAACTGCCGAGTTCTTCGAGATCAGCCTTGATATTGGTCAGGATCGAGCGCCACTGCGCGGCCGCGTCGCCCGCGGCGCCGCCTTTGCCGCTCGCGGGATCGTAGTTTTCAGTCGTGGCCGTATTGCCGGCCAGAAAGATATATCCCTTTGCGCCCGTGACCACCGTGCCCTTTCCCCAGGACATCAATTTGCCGCCCTTCATCTTCTTGTGTGTGACGAGCTCCATCACTTCCTCCTGCGGACGAGCCATGGTTCAGGTAATACAACCCGCGGCTGCGGGAATGGTTCGGGTCAACACTCGTCGTCCCCGCCGGGCCTGTCACCGGGCGCGCATTCGCACGGCCCGTTGGCGGGTGACAACAACTGAACATGACTGCGCGGTCTCGCTACGCCGGCACAGGCACGGTGGTCCGCGCCACCGGCACCGGCCGGAACGTCATGATGATCAGGAACGCGCCGAGCCCCATGATCCACGAGCCGACATAGAGCCAGGCGTAGCTCGCAAACGTGTCGTAGATCAAACCGCCGGCTAAAGGACCGGTCGCCATGCCGAGGCTGCCAGCCATCGCCGTGCCGCCGATCACGGTGCCCATCATCCGCAAGGGAAAGTTTTCGCGCACGAGCACGGCGTAGAGCGGCATGGTGCCGGCATAGAGGAAGCCGAACAGCGCGGCGACGGCGTAGAACGCGGCGAGTTCGCGCACGAAGACGTAGCCGAGCGCGCCGAACGCCTGCGCCAACAGGCCGAATACCAGCACGCGTTTGGCGCCGAAGCGATCGCCGAGCAGGCCGAACGCGATACGGCCGCCCATCCCCGCGAGGCCTTCCACGCTGTAGATCGTGACGGCGGCGATCATCGGGATGCCGCAACTGATGGCATAGCTCACGGTATGAATGATCGGGCCCGAATGCGTGGCGCAGCAGAAGAAATTTGTCAGCACCAAAATGATGAATTGCGGCGAGCGCAGCGCCTGCGCCAGCGTCATCTCCGGTTCCGCCGGCGCATGGAGCGCAGCGGACGCGCCCTTCTCCAGCGCCGGCGCGCGGCGGACCAGCAGCGAAACGGGAATCATGATCGCGGCCACGACGAGCGCCACGAGTTGCATCGAGGTCCGCCAGTCATGGTTCGAGACCAGCCAGGCGGCGAGCGGCGACATTGTCATCGGCGCCATGCCCATCCCTGCCGAAACCAGCGACACGGCAAGACCGCGATGGGTGTCGAACCAGCCGGTGACGGTCGCCATCATCGGCGCGAAGATGGCAGCAGCCGCGCCGCCCACCATCAGTCCGAAGACGAACTGAAATACGACCAGCGACGTCGCAATGCTCGCCAGCCCGAGGCTTGCTGCCAGCACGATCGATCCGGTCAGCACCACCGGCAGCGGCCCCAGCCGGTCGGACAAGGTGCCCCAGGCCATGCTGGTAAAGGCCATGGCGAGAAAGCCTATCGTCATCGCACTGGATATTCCGGTCACCGACCAGCCGGTATCCCGCGCGATCGGCTGCAAGAATACCGGCAGCGAAAACATGCCCCCAATCGCGACACAGCCGAGCAAGCCGCCTGCCGCGACGATTACCCAGCGATAGCTAGAATTTTTCATTCCTGTCTCCCCGTTGGCTCTCTCTGGGTGCAAGACGAACGGGAGGAGCCAAAAGCTACAGGCGCCGCTCACTTTTTTGCGAGGGCGGCATGCAGGCCCGTCAGGGGAACGATCTGACCCGCGGCTCAGTTAACCGGCCAGCGCCGCAGCACAGTGAAGAGCCTGGGAGATCACCATGGCCGTCCACTTCAACCATACAATCCTTTCGACCCACGATAGCAAAGCATCGGCAACGTTCCTCGCCGAGATGCTCGGTCTTCCAGCGCCGCGCCGATGGGGGCCATTCTATATGGTCACCACCGAAAACGGCGCCAACCTCGATTACATGAACGTCGACGGCGATATTGCTCCGCAGCACTATGCATTTCTGACCAGCGACAGCGAGTTCGACGCGATTCTAGGCAGGATCCAGGAACGGCAACTCCCCTACTGGGCCGATCCCGGACGAACTCAGCCGGGCAAGATCAACCACCATGATGGCGGGCGCGGCGTATACTTCAATGAGAGGAACGGACATCTTCTCGAGATCATTACCCGCGAGTACGGCAGCGGCGGTTGGAACCCTTGAGGGTTCGGGCCATACCGTAGCGATTGATCGCAGGATCAACCACCATCAGGCTCGCGCCTTTGTTGCGCCGCTGATGCTCCCTCGCCAAACCCCGGGAGATACAATGCGGTGAATTACGCCACCGGTCGGGCGCGCTATTTCCATGAATCAATTAATGAGGCTCGATCTGCACAATGGGGCGCGCATGTCAGGTTCGAGCGGTTTTGCAGTCGAAGGTTTCACGACCATCCCGGCGCTCTTTGAAGAGCGAAACTTGCGGGAGATCGAACGGCAGGTTCAGCGCCAGCTCTCGCTGCCGCATGATCCGATCATGAACCGCGTCGGCAACGATCTCATCCCATTGCGCTGGAATGATGCGATCGTCACGCGCTTGCTTGAGGAGACATCCGCGCTTGATCGCATCAGGTCTGCGGTAGCGGCCGCGGACCTGCGCTGGATTTCCGCCTATATTTCATCCAAAGGCGGCTCGACGCCCGCGCTGCTGTGGCACCAGGACTGGTGGTGCTGGGATCACGCCATCAGCTTCGCGCCGGCCGCCCCGCAGATCGCCGTGCTCTGCTATCTCAGCGACACCGATCGGCAGACCGGCGCGTTGCGGGTTCTTCCGGGCTCGCATCGGCGCGGCCTGCCGATCCACGCCGAGCTTCCCGAGCCGCACAGTGCAGCGGCCGAGCAGCTAGCCCCCGATCACCCGGCGCTCGGCGACCACGAAGGACAGGTCACGCTCAGCCTGAGCCGCGGCGATGCCGCTGTTGTAGACTACCGGTTGCTTCATGGCACGCATCCCAATCGCAGCCTGTTGCGGCGCGATGCCCTGCTGCTTTCGTTCGCGCCGAACTGGCGCTCGCTTCCGGAATCCATTCGCGCGCATCTTGCGATGCATCCGGCCCTGCCGAGCATTGATGAACGGCCTGCCATCGCTAGGTGGGGCGAAGAAATCTTCCCGCGCTACGATGGCACGCCTGCCTCCCTGCAGATCAATCGCGTGGCGCCTTTGCACGGATAGCACGCTGGACTCACGTCTCAACCGACGCGCGAACGTCAAGGATGCCGCTGCCGTCAAGGAATGCGCGCCTCACTCGGATGTGACGCGGAATCCGCTGGATTCATGCGAATGTCCTAACGCGTGCCGGCGCCGGCGAGCGTGGTCTGGAGAGCGCCTCTCATTAAGATTACGCCTTAACCAATGATTAATTATGTCTTTGCGGGCGCGAAAGGCACGGCTTAGCGTTGGGAAAGCTGCCCAGCAACCTCCGATGAGGTGAGTGCCATGACCTACAAAACGACGTTGATCGCGTCTCTCACTGCAGTCGCGCTTGTCCTTGCCGCGGGCGAGACATTTGCCGATCCGGGCGCAGCGCGCGGTGCAGGCATTGCGCCGGCCGGTCCCGGTGTTGCGCCGCAGCGTCCGGCTTTCCCAACCTTCCGATCGATGCATCATCATCACCACCACCGCGGCGTCGGCTTCTTTCCGGGCGCAGGCGGCGTGGTCTATGGCCTGCCGAGCGAGGTCGAGCAACCCGTCGTCGAGGCTCCGCCGATCAAGCAGTCGGACGATCTCCGTTTCACCTGCGTCTACGACATTCCCTGGGACTACGTGCATCGCTGCCCGCAGTTCAATACGCCGCGATATTAGGTTGAGCGTTCGTAGGGTCGGAGCGCAGCGTATCGCGACGGCCGCATTCTCGCCGCGTCATTGCGAGCGAAGCGAAGCAATCCATCGTTCCGCGTATGAGGTAATAATGGATTGCTTCGCTGCGCTCGCAATGACGTGGATATAGCATCGCGTTCTCGCGACATGTTTTGCCCGAGCCTTGCAATTTCATTTTGCCCTCCTCTAGTTCAGAGGGCGCAGGGAAGACCGGGTGCTTGCTGCACCCGAGGTCTCGTGTGCCGTTGCGCATAGCAAGAGCTGCACACGAGCATACAGGTACAGCGGGGGCATCCCGGCCTTCCCTGCGCAGTGGCTTTACGGCTTATAACGTGCTCTCCCCGGCGAACGGCTTTTTTGCCACCGTCGCCCCAAAGAAGCCTGGTTTGAAGCTTCGCTTCTCAAGGACTTAATGCCAGCACCGCGACATCAGGACCACACGACTTCACCGTACGCTTCCTGCGCGCAACGTCTCTCGCGCCATCCGCGTCCACCGCATCTCACCGCACGTCAGTGACGATGGCCAACGCCCCTCATCTGCCGCGAGACGTGCGGAGTTATGCGACTGATTTGGGTGAGAACGAAAGCGGAATATTTTTTATTATTGTTGATTCCTGGGCTTGACACGATTTCGGAAAATCAGAAGTGATTTGCCTGGCGGCCAGTTTTGTGGCGCGACCTTGAGTTATCGTCAGTGCACTGTCACCACAGCTCCGATCTGATCTAAGCCCTCCTCCCGGTTCGCTTGGTCATTGGTGCTTTACGCCGCTCCCGCTTGCCTCGGGCAATCTCCGTCGCCAGCGCGTCCAGCTTCGGCTCCCAGAAACTCCTGAACTGACCGATCCACGCGTCCACCACCTGAAGCCCGGCAGCATCTACCGAATAGAGGCGTCTTTGCGCCTCTGCCCGGACGCTTGCAAAGCCGCTCTCGCGCAGCACCTTGAGGTGCTGCGACACTGCGGCTTGCGTGATGCCGAACTCGGCGCCTATCGCCTCCACCACTTCCCCGGACGCCATTTCACGCGAACCGAGCAGTTCGAGGATGCGACGGCGCACCGGGTCGGCGAGGACTTCGAAGACGTGCATCAGCTTCCTGTGCCCGGGTGCGCGATGTCAGGCGGCATCTCGCCGCGATAGAAAGCGATGGTTCGATCTGACCGCTCCTTTGCCGAGGCCGGATCAACTCCACTCGCCACATGCGCGGCGCGCCAGTATTCGCCGCTCTGACTCATGAACTCCTTGCCGTCTGCAGAACCCATCCATGTCTCGGCCGTTTCATGGTCGACCGACGCTCCGGTCGCAAGGTACCGTTCAAGTCCCGTGACGGCGAGGTCCCAACCGATGCCCACCGCGCCTGGACCGAACTGGTTCCAATGATCTTCAATGATTGCGGTGTGCTCCAGCGTCAAGCGCGCCTTGTCGCGTTCTGCCGCGAGCTTGACGTCAATCCAACTCGTCCCGCCGCCGAATTCCCATGTCGCCGCGAAATGCCTTGGCGGCGTACACGCGGTGATGGTCCCGCCCGCATTCCCCTTGAGCTGGTACCTTCCGCCCAAACTGAGGTCTCCGTCGACCGGTAAAAACCATCGCGGGATGCGCTCCTTGCTGGTCAGCGCGTCCCAGAGGTCATCGACATCAGTGTCATAAAGGCGTGTCAGCGTCACCGCGCTCGCTGCTTTGCCGTCCTTTTCAAAATTGCGCACCGAGCGCGTCACAAGCCCCAACACCGTGGCGACGTCAATTTCCATGCCGTTCTCCCCGTCTTTCGGCACATAATATCGGGCAGCACTTATATAAGTCAAGACTTATAACGCCGAAAATCTCCGCCCCCACTCTTTGACCGTTGACAGCGCGACGCGTAAGTATATCCTTACGCGTCAGTGATGACTTACGCGAAAACGGGCTGGACGGCTCTGGCCGACCCGACAAGGCGCACGATCTTCGAGCGGCTGGTCGAGCGGCCGTGCTCGGTCAGTGAGTTGGCTAGTGCCCTGCCGGTCAGCCGGCCGGCGGTCTCGCAGCACCTGAAGGTGCTCAAGGACGCGGGCCTCGTGGCCGATACGCCGTCCGGCAAGCACCGCATTTACCGGGTCGATCCGGCCGGGCTAGCGGCCCTGCGTACGGAGCTCGACCAGTTCTGGAGCAAGACGCTGGCGGCCTACAAACTGGCCGTTGAGCAACCCCCGGAGGAGCAATGAGCACGCCTGCAGCAGACAATTCAGTAAAGCGGTCCATCGTGGTCGAGGCACCGATCGAGCGCGCATTCAAGGTCTTCACCGAAGAGTTCGGTAATTTCAAACCCGCCGAGCACAACTTGCTCCGGGTTGAAATTGCGGAAACGGTGTTCGAGCCTCGAGTCGGCGGCTATCTCTATGACCGCGGCGTCGATGGCAGCGAGTGCCGCTGGGCGCGCGTGCTGGCTTACGAACCACCCAACCGCGTGCTCCTCAGCTGGAATATCAGCCCCCAGTGGCAGATCGAGACAAATCCGGACAAGACCAGTGAGTGGGAGGTGCGGTTCACCGCCGAAACGGCACGCCGGACCCGCGTTGAAATCGAGCACCGCAAGCTGGAGCGCCATGGCGAAGGCTGGGAAGGCGTGCGCGACGGAGTTGCCGGTGACCAAGGTTGGCCTCTGTACCTGCGGCGCTTCGCCGAGCTATTGAGCCGCTAGGCCTGTACTGCAGGATCGTCGGCACCGACGCCAAGCGCGCGGGTGAGCTAAAGCGCAGCCCGCCGTTTCATCAACTCGGACCATTGCGACAATGCCGTAGCTTACGCCTTCGGCTGACTCTACTGCGTCATAAGCCGCTCATGGTGAGGAGCGCCATCGATCCGCACGTAGCGCGGCCCGATGGCAGGCTTCGCGCGTCTCCGGACGATGCGTCATCCGCCCGCCATCAAATCCTTCGCCAGCGCCATGTACGCCGGCAGCGTCACCGGGTCGTTGGCAGCGTTGCCGGCGGCCGGGTGCGAGGCATAGCGTGCGATCACCATCTCGGCCATCGGATCGATGTAGATGCCCTGCCCGTGAACGCCGCGCGCCATGAAGGCGCCGTGCGCATTGTGCGTCACCCACCACTGGTTCCGGTACGAGGCGCCCGGCAAGGTGGTGTAGCCGGCCGGCTTGAATTTTTCGCGATCGCCGCCGCGCGCGATGTCCTCGATTACGTGAGACGGCACGATCTGGCGGCCGTTGAAGCGGCCGTGATTGCGGATTGTTTCTCCGAAGCGGGCCACATCGCGCAGCGTCGTCGAAAGCCCGCCACCGCCGCTTTCGGTGCCGATGCGGTCGACGTGATAATGCGCGTCCTCCTCCGCCCCCATCGGAATCCAGATGCGCTCGGAGAGCAGATCAGACAGCGTCATGCCGCTCGCCCGCCGGCAAATAAAGGCCAAAACGTCCGAATTGACGGTCTTGTAGGCAAATGCCTTGCCGTGCTCGCCCTGCTTTTTCTGCGCGCACAGGAAATCGAAAATGTTGGTCGCGCCCTCATAGCCCGGCTCGATCGGCGCCATGCCGTTCGCCCGCCTGAGGCCGAACACGCCGGAATTCTTGTCGGTATAGATTTCCGTGTATTCGAGGCCGGTGGTCATATCCATGGTCTCATGCACGCGTGCATCGCCGAACGCGCTGGCCTTCAGCTCCGGCACGTAGTCCGTGACCGGCGCCTGCGGATCGATCTTGCCCTCCGCAATCAGAATGCCGGCGAGCGTGCCGGTGAATGATTTTGTCACGGACATCGCGATATGCGGCTTGTGCGGCTTCAGCGCGCCGAAATAGCGCTCGTAGATCAGCTTGCCCCGGTGCAGCACGGCAATGCCGTCGACATAGGTCTCCTCGAGCATGCGTGCAAACGTCATGGGACGACCGTCCATCGTGACCGAAGCGGACGCGCCGATATCGTGCTCCGCGCGCGGCAACGCCGACGCCGGCCCTGCCCCACGCCAGACATTCACGGTCGGCACCAGCTGGCGGATATTGCTCCAGGCCCAGCGCAGTTCGGGGAAGCTGCGGAAGGAGCCGCTGTGGAAGGTGATGGTTTTGTCCGGCGGTGGGGGAAAGCCCTGCATCCAGCCGAGGGTTTGGGGATCGGTTTCGGCGGCGGTCAGGGCGGTCTGGCTGGGTGCGGTCGCTACGGACATGAAGGCTGGCTCCGGAGGGGTGATGCGGAGTCGTAACATGGTGGTTCGCAATGCGCAGCCAGCCTTTGAGCGGGGGGTGGCCGCCAGAGCGAGCAGATTGGTAACCCGCATGTCCGCAGCGATATGCGGGAGAGCAGTGCCGGGGTATCGCTGGGCTCACCCCGGCTACGCTTGCTAGTTGTCGATTGCTATACTTATACTCGCACATACCTTTCGAGCCGTCTTTACCAATCCAATGTCGGACATTTCGCAGGCGAATCTTCCTGACAACCCTAGCGGTTTTATTATTTTCATGCCTTGGGTTACGCTTCCTCGGCGGGTCCGAGTTGGACGCTTTCGTTTCTGTCCATTGCGCCTAAGCGAAATCGCGACAATCGTCGATCAAAGTATCGCGGCGGTCGTCGAGAAAGCCGTGAAATGCTACGTTCGAAGGAACGGGCAGCCGATCGAAAGCTGCACAATCGTACTTCGGGTTCGCGGCCCTCAGCTTTGGAATATCCCTCGCAGACAGTGGAATTCAGCGGTCGACGCAGCCAAGAAACTCGCGCTGGCTTGCCTAGCTGAACAACGATTCTTTGAGGGACATTTCAGCCCACATCTCAACGCGACCATGTTTCGAATAATTGGCCAAGGCGTGAGTGCCGGGTCGGATCAAATTGCTCCTTACTTTCCACGGCGCGGCGGCGGCCTACAAATCGGGGGGCTACGCTTCAAAGATGTCGTATTTCAACGGCCACCGCAGATAGAAGGCACGTCATGCGAGGTAATCAATGAACGTCTTTTGAAGGCGCTGGACAAAGCTGAACGTCTAAAATGCTCCGCTGCACGTGCGGTCAACTCGTCGCTAGAAACCTTTTTACTTGCCAATGCAGAAGCACCTGACCTCGATTCGGATAGTTGCGTGACGCTCTCAGCTATTGCGTTTGAGCGACTTGTTGAGCCAGTAAATAACACCGCACAAGGATTGGCTTCAGCATTCGCAGACCATTGGGCACCTTTCGTCAGCCTGACCGTTGGAAATGCAAAACGGATCAAGCCAGACGCGGAGTACGCGCCCGAACAGAATTCTTGGCCGATACATCGCAAATGGATGAAAGAGCTATACGAGGCTCGCAGCGCTACGGTTCATCGAGGTCCACGATCAGTGTTCAGCAAAAATTGGTCAGCTTGGCAGCATCTTGTCCTTGCTGCTTTCGCGTATCCTCTAATGATTAAACTCAGACTGGCAGAAGCAGGATTGTACTCACCGAACGATAGGGAGCTTGCTTCCTTCGAAGTATTTGACCTACTGCTGGATAGCAGCTGGGGTAAAGGATGGCGAAAGCCACCAGAGTGGTCGAACATCCTATCAATGGCTGAAGGGACACGTGCGTTTCACGCGGCAATAACTAGAGCAATGAAAAAACAGGAAGGCAAGCCTTCGGGGGAAGGCTGAGCACCGGCTTTCAGAGCCGATCGCCCACTCCCACTACTCATGCCGTCGGTTGAAGTTCATCGCGTGGATTCACTCTGTTGGATCACGCCTCCTACGGAAGGGCCATAATCACGAAGGATTCATAAGCTGAAATCGAATTGGGGATCTCTGAAAGTCTTTGCCGACCAAGTTCCAAAGGTCTTCGTCGAATTGCATCAGGTGTGTCGGAAATTCTTCCTTGTCGCCGATGCTCATGATTGGAAACTCTGCGAATCCAATCGGGATTTTCTCGTCGCTATAACTGCCGAAGTTTCGAGCCCCATA
Organism: Bradyrhizobium archetypum; assembly: GCF_013114835.1. Taxonomy (GTDB): domain Bacteria; phylum Pseudomonadota; class Alphaproteobacteria; order Rhizobiales; family Xanthobacteraceae; genus Bradyrhizobium; species Bradyrhizobium archetypum. The sequence continues at coordinate 551,962 of NZ_JAAVLW010000005.1, forward strand.
GAGGCCGAGTTGCGCCTCTTGACCAATCACCGCGACTTGGGGAGCCATCGCAAACTCAACGCCCGACGCGCCAGCTTCGATCCGGATCCTGTTGATCCAAAGTAGCATCTTGCTCAATGCTCCCGTAAGCCAACCAGCGAAGAAACCAGATAGTTTTGTGAATAGCGCCAGTTCGCAGACCGCCTGTGTAGTCAGGGAGTACTCACAGAGCGCATCGGAAGAATGAGTACCTCGAGATGTTGAAATTCGGCGCAGGCCAGGCGTCCAAGCCCCTTCGTAGGCTCCGAACGGCCAGAGCAATTGATATTGTGTGTCATTCTCTCCAATTCCGACAAATTCTCCGCTCATGTCTACCAAGCTTGGGCGCCCTGCAACGCGTCCGAGATCGATTGGTGAGGTAGGCAAGGCAATCAATTGGAATCCCGCACCTCGTCCGCCGTTCACCCGCAACCAGTCATGAAGTCGGGCACCAAAAGCCGCTCGCATGTTCCCTATTGTATCTTCGATCCTGCGAGTCTCAGAGAGGTTTTGAATTGTCAGCTCTTGAATCTCGCGCATGCTTATCCTCACGGACTCGTCCATTCTCCTGATGAAAGCGTCTCGGCTGGCGTCCACTCTATGCGGTCTTCGGCGGGAGGTCGGCACGCGGAAAATGATGACACCGTTTCCTTCATTATCAAATCCGATACTCTTTGACTCGAGTATGGGCAGCGGCGGATCAATGATGTCCTGTAGCGCTTGGCGTAGTGACCGTTCCAACTCATGGATGCGGGGGATCGGGTTGGGGGATTCAGCTCGGCTCGGCTTTTCTTTGGTTTCGTTGATGCCGAGAACAAGAGCGCCTCCAAACGTGTTGGCGAAAGCGACGATCTCTCTAGCAAGCGAGTTTCGAGCGTAATCCGAAAATCGACCTCCTCGATGCCAAGGATCTTTACCTTTGCCGTCGTTCGATGGCAGGTCCGATTTAAGCTCAAGCGTGGCGCCTTCGGCGACTTGATCGGCACACATTGCCAATATATCCGCTGCCGTGAGGCTGTGAATATCGTTTGAAAGCAAGTCCATTTGCCGATCCTTAGTCAGTCTCCGCACCGATTCGGTACGAGTCCGCTATGGTGGCACGTAAGGCGAGCACAGCCAGTTGGTTGCAGCCTTATCCCGGCAATTCACAGGGTGACAACGACTGCCCGAAGGCCAAAAAGCCGTTTCGAGAGGGATTTGGCTGTCTGCTGCACTCAACGATTCTGATCCGGTGGAGCAGCCCTCGGCGAGGATGAAGACGATCCCTAGCTCATGAAGAAACGTGACCGATGGCGCTAATTGCTACTCCCACTCAATGGTCCCCGGCGGCTTGCTCGTCACGTCATACACCACCCTGTTCACCCCCTTCACCTCGTTGATGATACGCGTCGCCGTCGCGCCGAGGAAGGTCATGTCGAAGGGGTAGAAGTCGGCGGTCATGCCGTCGGTGGAGGTCACGGCGCGGAGGCCCACGACGTATTCGTACGTTCGCCCGTCGCCCATCACGCCGACGGTCTTCACCGGCAGCAGCACGGCGAAGGCCTGCCAGATCTTGTCGTAGAGGCCGGCCTTGCGGATCTGGTCGATATAGACGGCGTCGGCGTTGCGGAGGATGTCGAGCTTTTCCTTCGTGATGTCGCCGGGGCAGCGGATGGCAAGGCCGGGGCCCGGGAACGGATGGCGGCCGACGAAGATTTCGGGCAAGCCGAGCTCGCGCCCGAGCACGCGGACCTCGTCCTTGAACAGTTCGCGCAACGGCTCGACCAGCTTCATGTTCATGCGATCGGGAAGCCCGCCGACATTGTGGTGCGACTTGATAGTGACCGAGGGGCCGCCGGTGAAGGAGACGCTCTCGATCACATCAGGATAGAGCGTACCCTGCGCCAGGAACTCCGCGCCGCCGATCTTCTTGGCCTCCTGCTCGAACACGTCGATGAAGAGGCGGCCGATGGTCTTGCGCTTCACCTCGGGATCGCTGACGCCTTTGAGCTCGCCAAGGAATTGCTTTGAGGCATCAACATGCACCAGCGGGATGTTGTAGTGATGCCGGAAGAGGTCGACGACCGTCTCGGCTTCCTTCAGCCGCAACAGGCCGTGGTCGACGAACACGCAGGTGAGCTGGTCGCCGATCGCTTCATGGATCAGCACCGCGGCCACCGCGGAATCGACGCCTCCGGAAAGGCCGCAGATCACCTTTCCCTTGCCGACCTGGACGCGGATCTTTTCGATCGCCTCCTCGCGGAAGGCGCGCATGGTCCAGTCGCCGGTGAAGCCGGCGACCTTGCGGACGAAATTGCGGAGCAGTTTGGCGCCGTCGGGCGTGTGCACCACTTCAGGGTGAAACATCAGCCCGTAATATCTACGCTTCTCGTCCTGGATCACCGCGAATGGCGCATTCGGCGAGACGCCGGCCACCGTGAAGCCCGGCGGCATTTTTGTGATGCGGTCGCCATGGCTCATCCACACCGGATGGCGTTCGCCCATCGACCAGGTGTCGTCGAACAATTTGCTTGCCGTCTTCACCTCGAGGTCGGCGCGGCCGAACTCGCGGTGATGGCCGCCTTCGACCTCGCCGCCGAGCTGGGCGGCCATGGTCATCTGGCCGTAGCAGATGCCGAGCACGGGCACGCCGGAATCGAAGATCAATTGCGGGGCGCGGGGCGAACCCTTTTCATGCACCGACTCCGGACCGCCGGAGAGGATCACCGCTTTCGGCTTCATCTCCTTGAAGGCCGCTTCGGCCTTCTGGAACGGCACGATCTCGGAATAGACGCCCTCCTCGCGCACGCGGCGGGCGATCAGTTGCGTCACCTGACTGCCGAAGTCGACAATCAGAATCTTGTCATGCGCCGAGGCCACCGAAGGCGACGACGACTCGCGGGCTTTTTGTGCGGCTGTCATGGCAAGCAGATACGCGACGGGGGGCGGTCTCGCAACCGCGAGAACGCGGTGGCCCACATTCTTCTGAGGGGATGGACAAGGCACATATAGGTCAATATTATTGACGTAATTTGTGCCGATTGCTGGAAGCGTGTATCGACGGCACTGTCATTCCGGGGCGCGCAAAGCGCGAACTATGGGGCGCGCTTGCGCCCCTGAGAACCTCGAGATTCCGGGTTCGCTTCGCGCCCCGGAATGACGACCCGTCCTCACGCCTTCCTCAGCACTGACACAAAAAACCCGTCCGTGCCCGTCCTTCGCGGCGTCATCAGCCAGCCTTCCTCCGATCGCAGCGCGGCCTTCTCAAAATCTTCCGCTTTGTCCCAGAGCACGCTCGCCGTCTCGTTCAATGGCTGAATCGAAAACTCCGGATGACGCGCCACGAACGCGCGCACCTGCTCGCCGTTTTCGCTTGGCAGCACCGAGCAGGTTACGTAGGCGATGCGGCCGCCGGGCTTGATCATCCCTGCCGCGCGATCAAGCACTTCGGCCTGGTCCTTCAGGCGGACGTCGAGCGCGCCGGGGCGCATGCGCCATTTGGCGTCGGGATTGCGTCGCCAGGTGCCGGTGCCGGTGCAGGGCGCGTCGATCAGCACAAGATCGGCCGAGGCGCGGATGTCGGCCAATGGATCATCGTCTCCCTTCGGCGCGCGGATTTCAGCATTGTGGACACCGGCGCGCGACAGCCGCTCATAGATCGGCGCGAGCTGGCGCTTGTCGCGGTCGGTCGCAATCAGCCGCCCCTTGCCGCCCATCATGGCCGCGAGCGCCAGCGTCTTGCCACCGGCGCCGGCGCAGAGGTCGATCACCTGCTCGGCGGGCCTGGCCGCCGTGAACAGCGCCGCCAGTTGCGAGCCCTCGTCCTGCACCTCGATCGCGCCCTTGATGAAATCCTGTTCCGCGTGGATGCCGGGATTGCGCGCATCGGCGCCGAGCTCGATGCGTAAGCCCACCGGCGACCATGGCGTCGGTTGCGCGCCGAGATGCTTCAGCGACGCCTGAATCTTTTCGCGCTTGGCCTTCAGCGTGTTGACGCGTAGATCGAGCGGCGCGCGGCTCGCCATCGCGGTCGCCTCCGCAACGCGGTCGTCGCCGAACACGGCGGCGAGATGCGGATCAAGCCATTCCGGATAGTCGCCGGCGATGTGGGGCGGCGCACCGTCGAGCGAGCGCGAGGTAAGCGCTGATCGTTCGGCCTTGGTCAATGGCTCCGGCGCAAAGCGGCTGCCGTCACACAGTGCGGCGATGGCGTCCGTCTCCATGCCGCGCTCCAGCCTGAGCATGCCGAGCACGCGCGCCCGCGGCGTGTCTGCGTCCATCAGCCAGGCGCTCGACGATCGCCGCCGCAACACGTCCCAGATCAGGCCGGAGATCGCCGCACGATCGCCCGAGCCGGCATAGCGGTGCGCGGTGCCCCACTCCTTGAGCGCCTTCGCCGCGGGCACGCGCTGTGCGTCGATGTTGTCGATCAGTTCGATGGCAGCGGACAGGCGGGCAGCGGGAGTCATCAAATACTTTCTAGATCAGAAGCAGAAGCTTCAGCGCGAAGTAGATCCACATCGCGAGCAGCACCAGCGCGCCGGCAAACCAGGCCAGACTTCGCTGCTGGATGTTGTTGGTGGTGACGAAAATGCCGGCATGGGCAAAGCGCGTCACCACGAACACCCAGGACATCAGCACGATGAAGAGATCGGCGCGGCGCAGCGGCAGCGCCAGCGCGATCAGGAAGTAGAACAGGACGGGTACTTCGAACTGGTTTGAGAAGCAATTGCCGATGTTGGCGACGCGCGCTGGATATTTCGGCTGTCCCGCCGCGATGTCCCTCAGGCTGGTTTCCCCGGCCTTAATCGCCTTGGTGCGGGCCGTCACCATCCAGAGCATGAGGGCGAAGGTGAGCCCGACCAGAACGAAGACCGGCAGCAAAACCATTTGAACCGACATGAGAATCTCCCCGAAGCCTCGACCCGATCTCAAGCAATAACGGGACGTCCCTCACCTGACAAATCCACCTTGCGCGGCTTGCTTGAACCACAAGTGGAACGCCAGCGACCAACTAGCGAAAATTCCTTTTGTTCTGGTTCTTAAAAACCAGCTTTCAAGCCCCCGCGAGCCGGCGATGAACATCACCTCCCCGATCCTGACCGGCGCCGGCCGCGCCGCTGAGCTGCCCAGCAACTCCATAACCTCCCTGCTCCGGACGGTCGGCTTTAGCGACGGACCCGATGGCGGGCTCGGCATCGTGATGTCGGCATTGGCCGGTGTCGCCGCAGCGCTGGCGGTCGCGATCATGCTCTCCGTCTATTTCCGCACCGGCCACCGCAGCCGCCACGATCTGGTCAAGCATGGGCTTGCCGCCTGCGCGGCGCTGGTCCTGCTCGCCTTCGTGGTCGCGGACATGCGGCAGGCGGCCTTGGCCTATCTCGGCCTCAACCCGGCAAAGCCGGCGTTGGAATTCGAGATCCGTCTGCCGAAGGGCGCGCTCACGACGGCAGCCGACACACAGATCGAACTCCTGACCAACCGGAACCAGAAGCTGGCGAAGATTCAGGAGGCGCTCGGCGCAACCGACGACGGCCGCAGCATTTTGCGCGGAATGGTGACGCTCGACTACCGTGCTACCGATCGCGTGATGCTCGTGAACCTGCCCGGCAGGGCCCACAGCACGTTCCGGCTGCGGCTGCCGGCGAGCCCCTCGCGCTCCGGCCAGTTCGGGCCGTGGCATCTGGCCGACGACATCGTGCCCGTCAGCGGCGGCACCGTGACAACGGAGATTCATGACGCCTTCGCGATCCGCTATCGCGTGCTCTGACGCACGCGCGCCAGCCCAGCGGCGAGGACGCGGCGCCGGAGCGCCTCCGTTGCAGATTTCGCACTGAAGGACAAAACGGCGAGGCCTGCGGGCACATTTGCTTTGACGCACGGAAGGAGCGGTTTACTCTGTCCTCGACGGCTGCCACTCCAAGAGCAGCCGCGGGAGGAATCAACTTGCGATTTCGCGATTCTGACATTGTTTTCGCTGGCGGCGCCAAAGGGCAAAATATCGACATTCTCACCGCCAACCCGATCAACTACTTCCACGTCATCAGCAATGCAGCGGAGCTGCCGAGGCTTGTGATCGACGGCAAGCTGTTCCTGCCGTCCTCGAACAATCGCAAACGTAACGGAAAGCTGCCGCTGGTGATGGTGGTGCCGGGCAGCCTTGGCGTTGCGTCCTCGCACCTGGCGCATGCCGAAACGGTCGTCGGCGACGGCTTTGCGGCGTTTGTGCTCGATAGTTTCGGCGCCCGCAATGTGACCTCGACGGTCGCCAATCAGACCCAGTTCTCGTTTGCCGCCAGCGCCTATGACGTGCTGGCGGCGTGGCAGGTGCTGTCGGCCCATTCCGAAATCGACGCTTCCCGGATCGGCGCGCAGGGCCATAGCCGCGGCGGCTCCGCCGTGCTGACATCAGCGACGCGCCGCTTTGCCGATGCGGTGGTCGGCGCCGGCGCCGGTTTTCGCAGCGTTCTCGCCGCCTATCCCTGGAGCGGCCACCAGTTTCTCGATCCGTCCGTCGACGAAACCGAAATCCGCGTCATCATGGGCGATGCCGATGAATGGTGCTCGCCGATGCAGGTGCAGGGCCATTGCCAGGCCGTCCGCCTCTCCGGCGGCAAAGCGACGATGCGGCTGATCGGCGGCGCGCAGCACAGCTTTGATCGCGGCACCGGGATCGAGGACATTGCCGACGCATCGGTCTCGCCCGCAGCGCCGACCGCCTATATCGGCAATGACGGAGCCTTCATCCATCCGCTCACCGGCGTCGCGGACAGCAAGCTGACCGACCGCGACCTGATGATCTACGCGCTGAAGGCCGGCTATGGCCGCAAGGGCGCCAAAATCGGCAGCCGCGATGGCGATGCCGAACTGTTCAAGGCGGATATGCTGGCGTTCTGGCGAAGGACGCTGGGGTGACGCTTGAAATCCGTCACACAACTGGTCGTCGTCACCCGCGCATGCGGGTGATCCAGTATTCCAGAGACGTCAGTGTTTGAATGGAGAGGCCGCGGCGTACTGGGTACCCCGCCTTCGCGGGGTACGACGAGTGAGGTGGGGCAAGAGTTTGAATCCGTCATCGTTCCGACTCCAGGTCCGGCTATGATTGGATCAAAAGGACTACTGCATGCACGAATTTCGCCTAACGCAAATTTCCGACACCCATCTTTCCCGCGCCGCCCGCTTCGCCAGCCTCACCGACAATTTTCACCGCGTCAGCGAGCACATCGACGCGACGCGTCCCGATCTCGTCATCAATACCGGCGATCTCGCCTTTGATGCGCCGACCAGTCCGGACGATCTGACATTCGCAAAAGAGCTGCACGACGCGCTGCCGGTGCCGTGCCGGCACCTGCCCGGCAATCACGACGTCGGCGACAACCCGACGGCCGTCGGTGCCGCGCCGAAGCAACCGGCGAACGAGCAGGAACGACGGAAATATCTCGCCGTGATCGGCGAAGACCGCTGGCGCTTCGACGAAGCCGGCTGGTGCTTTATTGGACTGAACTCGCTGCTCATGAACACCGATATCGAGAGCGAGGCCGAGCAGTTCGGCTGGCTCGCGTCAGAGCTTGCCGGCGTGAACGGCAGGCCGGTCGCGCTGTTCCTGCACAAGCCGCTGTTTCTGAACACGCCCGACGATCCCGAGACGGTTGACACGGCGATCCGCTACGTTCCGCAGCCCCGGCGTAAAAATCTGATCGAACTGTTCGCTGCGGTCGACCTGCGGCTGGTCGCCTCCGGGCACGTCCATCAGCGCCGCGACTTCTCGTTTCGCCATACGCGCCATGTCTGGGCACCATCGACCGGCTTCATCCTTCCAGAACGTATTCAGCCGGTCATCGGCTTCAAGGAGGTCGGGCTGGTGGAGTATCGCTTCCAGCCCGACTCCTTCGAGGTCCGGCACGTCAAGGTGCCGGGCCAAACTGATGTTGATCTGGATTCGCTGATTGGCAGGAAATGAAGGACCGGAAGCGAGTTTCCCTCGAATCGTCCCCCGCTCCGTCGCTTTGACTGAGCATGATCTTCTCGAAAGATCCTTGATCATGCGTCAGACGTCAGAGCGCATCACCACTGGCGCTCAACGAGTCCATAGGAGGAGTAGGAACCGTCATCCCACGGTGCGGTGGCAAATGCACCGACGCGTGGCGCCGGATGAAACCGGTTACCGTAATAGTAGCCGGGTCCGGGCATAACGGTGACGCCGTAGCCTCCCGTCGTGTAGGCGGAGTTCGGATAGTTGAACCCCACGACGCCGGGTTCCTGATAGACCGCTTGAGCCATCACGGGAGTGGCCATCATCGTGGCGGCAACCAGGCCGAGCGATAGTTTCTTGAAGTTCATCATTTGGCTTCTCCATTGGATGTCAAAGCCAAACGATACTTAGGTAAGGACGTTCCGCCTTCCGCCTCAAGTGACCGTGAGGTTCACCTTGGATGTTCCCCGCGGTCACCGCAACTTAGTTCAAGCTTTATCGGGCCCGACGCGCACCAATTGCTTGCCGAAATTGGCGCCCTTCAGAAGGCCCATGAATGCGGCCGGCGCATTCTCGAGGCCTTCGGTGACGAACTCCTTGTGCTTGACCTTGCCCTCGCGCACCCACGCCGACATGTCGCGCAGGAAATCGCCGTGACGTGCGGCGAAATCGCTGACGATGAAACCGCGGATGGTCAGGCGCTTGGTCAGCACGGCGCGCATCAAGGACGGCGCCCATTTCGGCGCCACCGCCTGCGTATCGTTGTAATGCGCGATCAGGCCGCAGACGGGAATGCGCGCGAACGCATTGAGCAGCGGGAACACCGCTTCGAACACCGCGCCGCCGACGTTCTCGAAATAAACGTCGATGCCTTTCGGGCAGGCCTCTTTCAGCCTCGCCGCGAGATCCGGATCGCGGTGATCGAGGCAGTCGTCGAAACCGAGTTCGTCTCTGACGTAGGCGCACTTGTCCTTGCCGCCGGCGATGCCGACCGCGCGGGCACCCTTGATCTTCGCAATCTGGCCGACTGCCGAGCCGACGGCACCGGAAGCCGCCGCAACCACGACGGTCTCGCCCGCCTGCGGCTTGCCGATATCCAACAGCCCCGTGTAGGCGGTCATGCCGGGCATGCCGAGCACGCCGACCGCGGTCGAGATCGGCGCGAGCTTGGGATCGATTTTTGCCAGACCTTTGCCGTCGGAGATCGCGTGCGTCTGCCAGCCTGCGCGCGACAGCACGATGTCACCCTTGGCGAAGGCCGGATTGTTCGACGCGATCACCTCGCTGACCGTGCCCGCCTCCATCACGCCGCCGACCGGCACCGGCTGCGCGTAAGAAGGCCCGTCGCTCATACGACCGCGCATATAGGGATCGAGCGACAGCCAGATCGTGCGCAGGAGAACTTCGCCGGCGCCCGGCGTCGGGATCGGGCAGTCCTCGAGGCGGAAATCGCTGGGCTTGGGTTCGCCGACCGGGCGGGAGGCGAGGACGATGCGTTTGCCGGATGCGGACATGGGGCTCCTCCGAATTCTTGTTTGTTGTTTTCCGTCATTGCGAGCGTAGCGAAGCAATCCGTAGCTCCGCAACCGGTGAAATGGACTGCTTCGCCGCTCAGCGCAAATTGCTTTGCAATTTTGTCGCGAGCTCCTCGCAATAACGGCGAGAATTCCGCGATGTGGAAGCGCTTACACTCCGCCCGGATAGTTCGGACTTTCCCGCGTGATCGTCACGTCGTGGACGTGGCTTTCGCGCAGGCCCGCGCCGGTGATGCGGACGAACTGCGCCTTCTCGTGGAATTCGGCGAGGTTGCGCGCCCCGACATAGCCCATCGCGGCGCGCAAGCCGCCGGCGAGCTGGTGCATGACATTGGCGACCGGACCCTTGTACGGCACCTGACCCTCGATGCCTTCGGGCACCAGCTTCAGCGTATCCTTGATGTCCTGCTGGAAGTAGCGGTCGGCCGAGCCGCGCGCCATCGCGCCGACCGAGCCCATGCCGCGATAGGCCTTGTAGGAACGGCCCTGCCACAGAAACACTTCGCCTGGCGTCTCGTCGGTACCGGCAAGCAGCGATCCGACCATGGCGATGTCGGCGCCGGCGGCCAGCGCTTTCGCCAGATCGCCGGAATATTTGATGCCGCCGTCGGCGATCACCGAGACGTTTGCCTTCTTCGCCGCTTCGACCGCATCCATGATCGCGGTGAGCTGCGGCACGCCGACGCCGGCAACGATGCGCGTGGTGCAGATCGAGCCCGGACCGATGCCGACCTTGATCGCATCCGCGCCCGCATCGATCAGCGCCTGGGCGCCCTCTTTCGTTGCGATATTGCCGGCAATCACCTGCACGGCGTTGGAAAGCCGCTTGATGCGATTGACCGCTTCCAGCACGCGGGAGGAATGGCCGTGCGCGGTGTCGACCACGATCAGATCGACGCCGGCATCGATCAGCCGCTCGGTGCGCTCATAGCCGCCCTCGCCGACCGTCGTCGCCGCGGCGGCGCGCAGGCGGCCATGCGCGTCCTTGCTGGCGAGCGGATGCGCGACCGCCTTTTCCATGTCCTTGACGGTGATCAGCCCGACGCAGCGGTACTGGTCGTCGACGACCAAGAGCTTCTCGATACGGTGCTTGTGCAGCATCCGCTTGGCCTCGTCCTGACTGACGCCCTCGCGCACGGTGACGAGGTTCTCGTGCGTCATCAGCTCCGAGACCTTCTGCTTCGGGTCGGTCGCGAAGCGGACGTCGCGGTTGGTGAGAATGCCGATCAGCTTGCCGGGCACGTTCTTGCTGGCGCCGGTGACGACGGGAATGCCGGAAAAGCCGTGATCCTTCATCAGGGCCAGCGCGTCCGACAGCATCGCGTCCGGGCCGATGGTCAGCGGATTGACCACCATGCCGGATTCGTACTTCTTGACCTGCCGCACCTGCGCAGCCTGTCCCTCCGGATCGAAATTGCGGTGAATAACGCCGATGCCGCCGGCCTGGGCCATCGCGATCGCCATACGCGCTTCGGTGACCGTGTCCATTGCGGACGCGATGATCGGAATATTCAGCGGAATCGCGCGGGTGACGTGGGAGCGGATATCGGCCTCCGAGGGCAGGATATCCGAGAGACCGGGCTTGAGAAGCACATCGTCGAACGTAAAGGCTTCACGGATAGCCTGAAGTCCCTGCGCCATTGCCAACTCCTTTCGGCGGCTCACCGCCGCGATAAGTCCTAGGGATGAACGCCGCCTTCGGCGATGCTAGCGGCATCGCCGTCGAATCGAGGCCCATCGGTGGGGTTGACGCTGGTCGATAGCATGGCAGCACGCCGAATCAAAGCATTTGGCTGCCATGCACAGATTTTTCGGGAAATCCCGCAATCCCAAGGGCTTAGGGTAAGGGCTTAGAGGCGGTATCCCGGCGGCGGGCCATGCTGGCGGATCGCCTCGACCACCTCGCGGTGACGGCGGTCCTCACGCTTCATGTGGACCGCGATCAGCGCATGCGCCGACGGCACCAAGAGCAGAACGTGAAAAATCAGCCCGAAAACCAGGCAGAATACGATGAGGACCAGGTTGAAGATCGCCGAAAACGGCTGCCCGTTCAGGAGCAGCCCGAGCGGCGGCAACAAGGCCGCGAGAACGTAGATCATGCGAGACCTCCAGCGGCTGGCGCGGTGCATACCAGCGTCACGCAGGATTTAGGTGGTTTGCGCGGTTCCGCAATGGCTTGTGCGGCGGCGGAATGATACAGGCCCCTCGCCTGCCTTTTTCTTCAATCCCCTGATACGATGGACAAGCAACGCCTGATCCCGCTGATCGTCGCCACCGCGCTGTTCATGGAGAACATGGACTCGACGGTGATTGCGACCTCGCTGCCGGCGATTGCGGCCGATATCGGCACCAGCCCGCTGACGCTGAAGCTTGCCATCACCTCCTACCTGCTGTCGCTCGCCGTGTTCATTCCGGCCAGCGGCTGGACCGCCGACCGCTTCGGCGCGCGGATGGTGTTCTCGATCGCGATCGGCGTATTCATGATCGGATCGATCGGGTGCGCGCTGTCGCAGAATGTCACTCATTTCGTCATCGCGCGCATCCTGCAGGGCATGGGCGGCGCGATGATGACGCCGGTCGGACGGCTGGTGCTGCTGCGCTCGATCGACAAGAGCGCGCTTGTCAATGCGATGACTTGGGTGACGGTGCCGGCGCTGGTCGGGCCGGTGATCGGCCCGCCGCTCGGCGGCTTCATCACCACCTATTTCTCCTGGCACTGGATTTTCCTGATCAACATCCCGATCGGGCTGCTCGGCATCTTCATGGCGATGAAGTTCATCGATCCGATCAAGAGCGAGGATCCCGAACGCTTCGATCTCTACGGGCTGGTGCTGGCCGGCATTGGGCTGGCCGGCATCGCTTTCGGCCTCTCGGTCGCCGGCCTCGGTCTTTTGCCCTGGCCGATCGTCGCCGGCCTCGTCGCGGTCGGCACGATTTCGATGACGCTTTACGTGATGCATGCCAGACGCACCGGCTCGCCGGTGCTGGATTTCGCGCTGCTGCGGCTCTCCACCATGCGCGCCAGCATCATCGGCGGCTTCCTGTTCCGGCTCGGCATCGGCGCATTGCCGTTCCTGCTGCCGCTTCTGATGCAGGAAGGATTTGGGCTGACGCCGTTCCAGTCCGGCCTCGTGACGTTTGCCTCGGCCGTCGGCGCCATGGGGATGAAGACGCTGGCCGCCCGCATCATCCGCGCCTTCGGCTTCCGCTACATGATGACGGTCAATGCCGTCGTCAGCGCGGTGTTCCTGGCTGCCTGTGCCCTCTTCACGGTGACGACGCCGCTATTATTGATCTTCATCATCCTCGTCGTCGGCGGCTTCTTCCGCTCGCTGCAGTTCACCGCGATCAATACCGTCGCGTATGCCGAGGTTGAGCCGGCGCAGATGAGCCGCGCCACCACGCTCGTCAGCGTCAACCAGCAATTGGCAATTTCCGCAGGGGTCGCGGTCGGCGCGTTCTCGGTGGAATCGACCATGCTGTACCAGCATGTCACCGAATTGGGTGCCGGCGTATTCCCGCCCGCGTTCCTTGTGGTCGCAATCATCTCGGCCGTATCGGCCTATTTCTTCTGGCAGATGCCCGACGACGCAGGCCATGAGATTTCGGGACGCAAGGTCGTCGAGATTTCCAGCCGCAAGGGCGCCGAAAAAGCAGCGACCAAGAAGGCCGCCAGCGAAGGTGCCGAGGACGCGCGGGATCAGCGGCTGGGATAGCTCGCCGCGCAGGCGGTTTCACGCCCAGATGCCGGAATCTCCCGTTTCCGCACCGCGCTAAAATGCCGCCGGAAAAAATCCGACGTGAGAGTCAGAAAGCGAACGGAAGCATCGGCACCAGTCGGCCATATCTGCTCTCAAGCGGCCGGGGGCCTGTCCACCTCTGCACATTATGGAGGGAAATCCTTCTCCATTTCGGTGGCGGATCCACCGTGGCGCAGCACGTGTCTGTTGTTTCATTTCAGTTTCGCTTGAAAGGATGAACACCCGTGAGTGAAGTAAATACGAACGAAGCGAATGCCCATCCGAAAGCCGGCGGCACATCGTTTGGCATTTTTGCTGGGCTCGCCGAGCAGAACATAAACCAAGCAAAGGAAGCCATCGAGAAGATGACGATCGCGTCGGGAGCAATCAACTATGCTCTCCGCGAAGCCTATGCTGTCAACACCAAAGGTGCTGCGGACTACGCTGCCAAAGTCGTCGAGTTCTCCGGCGCCAACATCCACTCCGCCTTTGATTTTCTTAGCCATCTCCTGGGCACGAAGGTGCCTTCGGAAATCCTGCAGCTCTCCGCCGCGCAAGGCTTCAAGAACTTCCAAGCCACAGCCGCGCAGAGCCGCGAGCTTTGGGAGCTCACTCGCAAGGTCGCGAACGAGACTGCCGATCCGATCAAGAAGAGCTTTGCCAGCGTGCTGCAGAAGGCGGCCTAGTTTTAGTCGAACCTTCGCAGCCCGCCGGGATCGGCTGGAAAAGCGCTCCCCCGAGAGAAGGGCGCACTCCAGCCGATGCACAATGCCGCCAATGAAAAAATTCAGGGAGGGAGTACCAATGATGGGCGTCGTCATGATCAAGTCCCCCGAGACCGGGCGCACTATCTCGACGGGCATGAAAGCGGATCGGGAACGGTTTCGCTGCAGCCCGGTGTTTTTCGCCCGCACCTTCTGTCTGATCTGCGAAGCCAGTCACGAATGGTTTGCCAAGGAGGCCTGGGTTCACGAGCCGGATGAGAACCGGCACAGGCCGAGAGCTGCGCTTGCTCCGCAACCAGCGTAGAGCCCGCGGAGGCCTTGCTGCCATTCCATCAATGGCTCCTTGCCCGCGACCCAGTCGTTCCTTGACCGCCCGTGCGCCGATGAATTTGAATTTCCTCTGGCTTAGCCGATTGTGAGGCTTGGCCGCGGGGATTGTCGGTCGGCCGGTCATGCCCCGGCGGCGTCATCTCGTCCGGAAAAACGATCCGACCGATCCTGCGGCGCATGAGCTGATAGCATTCGCATGCCGATGCTTCGAGCCGCGGTCTGTCAATCTCGATTGAGCCGCGAGCATTGGATCGGATCGCGCCTGAATCGCGAAGCTTTGAGATGACCTGCGTTACTGTCGTCCGCCGCACGCCGAGAAATTCGGCAAGCGTCTCCTGGGTCAGAGGCAGGACGCCCCCGTCAGCCCGGTCATGCACCTGCAGCAACCATCTCGCCAAACGCGCCTCGACCGAGTGCAGGGCATTGCAGGCCGCGACATGTTGAAATTGCGCCATCAGTGCCCTGGTGAGGGTTTGAACCGCTCCCCTCAAGGCGCTGCTGCGTTCAAGCGCCGCCTGAAATTGTGCCGGCGAAATCTGCAGGGCGGTCCCCGCTACCCGCACCACCGCGGTCATCGGAGAAGGCGATGGCCCGAGCATCGTGAGCACGCCCACAGCTCCTTCATTGCCGACGACGGCGGTCGCAACCGTTTGTCCGTTGGGCATATCCATGATGAAGGCGATCAATCCGCCAAGGGGAAAATAAATCCGTTGTACCGGATCGCCCGACCGCACTAGCACGGCATCCCGCTGAAGCTCGATCAATCGGAAATGACGCACAAGCAAATCGAGGTCTGCCGTCGGCAACGCAGCTAACAGTCGATTACCAACCCTGGTCCTCTGCTCCATCACGGGAATACTCCTTCCCCGACGGAGGCGCGGCTCGCTGCAGAGTCCCGGTGGCGGCAGGACTGCACGCGCATGAACAGCGCCTGACTAATCAAATAAGCAGTAAGTGAGGAAAGTTCCAGGAGATTCGCACAGGACCTGGGGTTCGCTTCCGCCCCGCATTACAACTGCTGAAGACGCTGTCCCGTCATGGCATCGCCAAGGTTGCGCTCAAGGCTGCTTGCCGCGCCCGCGAAACCCCATCGCCAGCACGTAGCGCTCCGAGGAATCCTGCCGGCTGGACGCCGGCTTCACATGGCGCACGGTCACGTAGTCGCGTTTCAATTGCGCGACAAGTTCGGCATCGGCGCCGCTTTGAAAGACCTTGGCCAGGAACGTTCCGCCGGGATTGAGCACCTCGGCGGCAAAAGCCGCCGCTGTCTCAACGAGGCCGATGATGCGGAGTTGATCGGTCTTGCGGTGGCCGGTGGTGTTGGCCGCCATGTCGGACATCACGACGTCGGCGCGCCCGTCCATCATGGCCATCAACTTTTCGGGTGCGTCGTCAGCCAGGAAATCGAGCTGCGCGAAGGTGACACCGGGAATTTCCGGCATTTCCAACAGATCGATCGCGATCACCTTGCCCTTGCCATTGACCGCACCGACGCGCCTGGCCGCAATCTGGCTCCAGCCGCCGGGCGCCGCGCCGAGATCGACCACCGCCGAGCCAGGCTTGAGCAGGCGGTATTTGTCGTCGATCTCGATCAGCTTGTAGGCCGCGCGCGAGCGATAGCCCTCGCGCTTGGCTTTCGCCACATAGGGATCGTTGAGCTGCCGCTCCAGCCAGAGCTTTGACGACAGCTTGCGCTTGCCGGCGGTCTTGACCGTGACGTGCAGCCGTCCGGTGGTGTCTTTTGCCATGTCGATACTTGTCTTGAAATGTGAGCCCGGGTCCGGAGCCGGAAAATCAGTAGCACGGAAGTGAATGCGCATTGAAGCGAGTATGATGAGCCGCCATTCGGGCTGTCAGCCCAGGCGGCATACGTCAATATGCAATGGACGAGTTCGCCGACCGCACCCCCAGCGCCGGCCCTATTTGGCCATCATGACTTCCAGGGACTCGACGGCCTCAGCAATCGCGGTGCTGTCGGCATAGATCACCATATGGCCGGCATCCCGAACGAGATGCAGCTCGGAACGACCCAACACCTGGTGTAGACGGCTAGACTGTTCGGGCTCGATGATCTGGTCCCCCGTTCCATGGAAAATATGGACCGGACATCGCATGCTCGGATAGCGAGACTGGAACCGCGCGGCTTCCGGAATGAGGAACGCACTTTCCTCCGCCGCTGCCCTCAGCTGCTTTGGCCTGAGCGTCAGGGACGATGGAAAGCCACGCTTGAAGTTTTCCGGGACAGAGTGGGGTGCAAACAGCTTGCGAATGAGGGCCGGCAAAATGGCCCATGAGATAAGCGGTGCGACCGTGTAGCGGAGCAAATCCCCGAGCACCGGTACGGCTGGACCTGACATCATCCAGAAATCCCACCGCAGGGTGGGGAAATAGTATCCGGAGGCAAGCACAACACCGCGGATCGGGTACTCCTTTTGAAATCCGATCGCAGCAGCGACCAGTGCACCCCAGGAGTGGCCGAGCACGACGGGATCGCGCACGCCGAGCTGATCAAGCGCCTTTACAAACAGCGCCGCCTGGGACGTTGCAGTCCAGATCCGCGCGCGCGGTCGCTGGCTGTATCCGAACCCCGGTCGATCAAAGCATATGACCCGGCTGCGGCTGGCAAGACGATCCACAATTCCGCTGATGATGAAATCCTGGATCATCGTGCCGTTGCCATGCAACAGCACGACGCACCGAGCTGCCGGGTCACCCCGTTCGAGGTAATGCAGCCGCACTCCGTCGCACTCGATGAAACGGCCGATTGGTGGGTTCTTCCGTTCGGCCATGAACGAGAACAGTATATTCCCGATTACCAGAACAACGAGAGCACCGACGGTGACTACGAAGATGGCTTCGGCAGTGGACATTCGCTGAGCCTCGTGGCGTGCGTAGCGATCCGAATTGCGGCGGGCGAAGAGCCAGTCTGCGGCATAACCGCGACATGTTGCCGACGTTCCTAACCATTCGTTGCGAACCAAACGAGGAGCGCGGAAAAGATCGGGAAGCTTGGAACGCTCCCACAACGATTGCGTTGCCCGGGACGGAGCTGGGGGAAGTCATCAACCTGCAATCAGCGGAGACATAAGATGGCAAACCCACGCCAAGGGGAGAAGTCTACCCAAGGTATGGAAGACGCAGCCCGCCGCGCCGGCGAGAAGGCTGCTGAACAGACCAGCCGGTTTGGACAAGCTGCAGCCGAGCAGACGACGCGCGTCGGACAGGCTGCGGCCGAGGCTGGCGAGGAAGTGGCCCGGGCAAGTGCTAGCCTATTCCAGCAAAACGCCGAGACACTACAGAACACCTGGCGCTTCGGCCTGGATATGGCGACGACCGTCATGGGGCGATCCACGGAGCAACTTGGTCGTACGCTCGGGCTGTCAGGAGAGGGAGTGCAACAGGCAACTGAACGATCGGCCCGCAACGCGCAAACCATCCTTTATACCGGCACAACTGCTGCCAAAGTGATGGGTGGGATCTCGCAGGAATATCTGCAGTTGGTTCGTCATCAGGTCGAGACGAGCATGGACCGCATGAATGAATTGTTTGCCTGCCGAACTCCGCAGGAACTTGCAGCCGTTCAGACCGACTTGGTCCGTGACACCGTGGGATCTGTTCTGGAGAGCAGCCGCCGGATAGCCGACATGTCGCTCAAATTGGCCGACGATGCCGGAAAGCAGATCAAGCAAAACATGGAGGAGATGCGGCATGCCGCCTAGTGCGGCCGTTCGGCTCAGCATTTAGGAGAGCGGTCAGGTTCGGCCGCTCTTCCACTTTATCGGCATAGTCAGAAGCCACACATCAGCACGACCGGAGCGCGCCGTCCTCGCGCATCATCTCGACCAGCATGCCCTCGCGCAAGCCCCGGTCGGCGACGCGAAGCCGCGGTAATGGGAAAGCGTCGCGGATCGCGTCGAGAATGGCGCAGCCGGCCAGCACCAGATCGGCGCGCTCGAGACTGATGCAATTATTGTTGGCACGCTGCTGATAGCTCATGCCGAGCAGCCGTTGGATGACGGCAGTGACGTCGGAACCGTTCATCCAGATGCCGTCAATGCGCCGGCGATCGTAGCGCGCCAGATTGAGGTGAACACCGGCGAGCGTGGTCACGGTGCCTGAGGTGCCCAGCATATGCATGTCGCGCAAATCCGTGCCGTGCTCGGCGGCAAACGGCGCCACATATTGCGCGACTTCGCGCACCATGCCTCCGTAGGCTTCAGCCGTCACGTCGCGCCCGCCGAAATGCTCGGCCAGCGTGACGACGCCGAGCGGAATCGAGATCCACGCCTTGATCCGTGGCGGCGCATTCTGTTCGGCGGGATCGCGTTCGATCCGCACCAGTTCGGTCGAGCCGCCGCCGATATCGAACAGGATCGCGCCCCGCCCTCTCGCATCGAGCAGCGGCGAGCAGCCGATCACCGCCAGCGTCGCCTCGGTCTCGCGATCAATCACCTCGAGTCGGATGCCGGTCTCTCGCGCAACGCGGGCGCGAAAGCTGTCGGCATTGGCGGCGGCGCGGCAGGCTTCGGTTGCGATCAACCGCAGGCGCTTGGCCTTGCGGTAGCGGATCTTGTCGCTGCAGATGCTGAGCGCCGCGATGGCGCGCTCGATCGCCGCCTCGCTGATGGAACCGGTTGTGGAGATACCTTCGCCAAGCCGGATGATCCGCGAAAAAGAATCCACCACGCGAAAGCTATCGCCGACCGGGCTGGCGATCAAAAGCCGGCAATTGTTGGTGCCGAGGTCGAGCGCGGCATAGACACCGTTTGCCGCTGCCGCCGCAACCGACCCTGGCGGGCTTGCGCAGGCCCTAGGACCATCGCGGAGCCGCGTATCGTCATCCATCAAACCTGTCTTTCCGCAGGCACCTGTCCGGACCCGCCGAAGAAAATCACCGTTCACGGAAACTTTAGCAGCGCCAAGGGGGTACGCAACAACCCATCACATAGGACTATGCCCAATCAGGCGTTGTCGGGGTTGACACGGTACGTTATCTGAGCGGGAACCCGCGAAACCCATTGAATCCAAGGGATTCCTACGCATTTCAGGTGCTTTTCCATGCAAGATCAGACGTCGGCCTCCGTCCTGGACAACGCTATCGCACTGCAAAAATACGGTGTGGGGCAGCCGGTGCGCCGCAAGGAAGACGACACGCTGGTGCGCGGCAAGGGCAAATACACCGACGATTTCACCCTGCCCGGCCAGGCCTATTGCTGGATGGTTCGCTCCAGCCATGCCCACGGGATCATCAAGGCGATCGACACGGCTGCCGCCAAGGCCATGCCCGGCGTGCTCGGCATCTGGACCGGCAAGGACCTCGAAGCGGCCGGCTACAACCCCTTCACCTGCGGCCTGCCGCTGAAGAGCCGCGACGGTTCGCCGCTATTGCAGACTAACCGTCTGGCGCTGCCGACCGACAAGGTGCGTTTTGTTGGCGACCCCGTGGCTTTCGCTGTCGCGGAAACGCTGGCGCAGGCGCGCGACGCGGCGGAGGCCGTCGAACTCGACATTGAGCCGCTGCCGGCGGTGACCGACGCTGCGGAGGCCGCCAAGCCCGGCGCGCCGCAGCTTTACGATCACATTCCGAACAACGTCGCGCTCGATTATCATTATGGCGACAGCGCCAAGATCGACGCCGCGTTCGCCAGCGCCGCGCATGTGACCAGGCTCGACATCGTCAACACCCGCGTTGCCGTGGTGTCGATGGAGCCGCGCGTCGCGCTCGCCGCCTATGACAAGGCGGCCGAACGCTTCACGCTGCAGGTGCCGACGCAGGGCGTTTCCGGCAACAAGGTGATGCTGGCCAGAATCCTTAACGTGCCGAACGACAAGGTGCGCGTCCTGACCGCCAATGTCGGGGGCTCCTTCGGCATGAAGAACGTCAACTATCCCGAATATACCTGCATCCTGCACGCTGCGAAGGTGCTGGGCCGTCCGGTGAAATGGACCGACGAGCGGTCGACCAGTTTTCTCTCTGACAGTCATGGCCGCGCGCAGCTCATCCACGCCGAGTTGGCGCTCGATGCCGACGGCAGGTTTCTCGCGGTGCGGCTCTCGGGCTACGGCAATCTCGGCGCCTACATCACCGGCGTGGCGCCGGGGCCGCTGTCGCTCAATACCGGCAAGAATCTCGCCAGCGTCTACCGCACGCCCCTGCTCGGCGTCGACATCAAGACCGTCTTGACCAACACCACGCTGATGGGCGCCTATCGCGGCGCCGGCCGGCCCGAGGCCAACTACTACATGGAGCGGCTGATCGACCGCGCCGCCGACGAGATGGGCATCAACCGACTGACGCTGCGCAAGCGCAACTTCATCAAGCCGTCGCAACTGCCGTTCGCAGCGGCATCCGGTGTCACCTATGACAGCGGCGATTTCGCCGGCGTCTTCAACAAGGCGCTGGAGATTTCCGACCATGCCAATTTTGCCAAGCGCAAGAAGGAGAGCAGGAAGAAGGGCAAGCTGCGCGGCATCGCCGTCGGCTCCTACCTCGAAGTCACCGCGCCGCCGAGCGGCGAGCTCGGCAAGATCAGCTTCGAGCCTGACGGTTCGGTGAAGCTGACGACCGGCACGCTCGATTACGGCCAGGGCCACGCCACGCCGTTCGCGCAGGTGCTCTCGGCGCAGCTCGGCATTCCCTTCGAGAAGATCGCCATCGAGCAGAATGACAGCGATCTCGTCCGCTTCGGCAACGGCACCGGCGGGTCGCGCTCGATCACCGCCACCGGCCAGGCGATTGTGGAGGCCTCCGCGCTGGTGATCGCGAAGGGCAAGCAGGCGGCCGCGCATCTTTTGGAAGCCTCCGAAGGCGACATCGAGTTCGCAGGCGGCCGCTTCACCATCGCCGGCACCGACCGCTCGATCGGCATCATGGATCTGGCCAAGCGCCTGCGCGAGGGCAAGATGCCCGAAGGCGTGCCGCTATCGCTCGACGTCGACCATGCCACCAAGGACACGCCGTCCACCTTCCCCAATGGCTGCCATGTCGCGGAAGTGGAGATCGATCCCGAGACCGGCGTCGTAAAGATCATCCGCTATTTCGCGGTCAATGATTTCGGCACGGTGGTCAATCCGATGATCGTCGCCGGCCAGTTGCATGGCGGCGTCGCGCAGGGCATCGGCCAGGCGCTGATGGAGCAGGTCAGCTACGACGCCAATGGCCAGCCGATCACCGGCTCGTTCATGGATTACGCGCTGCCGCGGGCGGAAGACATTCCGCCGATGCAGATCGGCGACCACCCCTCGCCCGCCAAATCCAATCCGCTGGGCACCAAGGGCTGCGGTGAAGCCGGCTGCGCCGGCAGCCTCGTCTGCATCGTCAACGCGGTGATCGATGCGCTGTCGGAGTATGGGATCAAGCAAATCGATATGCCGCTCACGCCCGAACGGGTGTGGCGCGCGATCCAGGATGCGAAAAAGGCGGCGGCATAGGGCCGCGCTGTTCGCCATACACACAACTGTCATCGCCCGGCTTGACCAAGCGACCCAGGATTCCAGAGACGCTCGTGTAGAACCGTGCCGGCCTCGGCGTACTGGATTCCCGCCTGCGGGGAATGACAGGTGAGATTGAGGCTGAAGCATGATGAATTGCCGGGTCAAACCCGGCAATGACGATCCTTGTTACGCCGCCGCCTGCTCGCGCGGCTGGTAAATCGCGATGTGGTGGCAATGCGCCAGCGGCGTCATGCCGTTGCCGACGACGAGCGCGTCAAGCTCGACGAAGCGGTGGCCCTTCTTGTCGTAATTGCCGATCACTTTCGCCCGCGCCGTGATGACGTCGCCGGTCTTCGCAGCCGACAAAAGCTGCATGCGGCTGCCGACGTGAATCCATGGTCCCAGGATCGCATTGTCGACCAGCACCTTGTTCATCACCCGCTGCAAGAGGCCGGGATGGCCGAGATCCTCGTTGCCGTAGATCGGATCGGCTTCCCGGATATCGGCCAAGTACTCCGTGGCCGCATCGCCCGCCCAGTCGCGCGGCGTGGTGCCGAGCCATTTGCCGACTTCATAGGAAGCAGCATTGACCGGCTTGCGCTCCGCGACAACAGCGACTTCCTTGTAGTCCGCAATTGAAACCGCAGGCGCCGAGGCCGGCAAGGAGGCGGTGCCAGTGGCGCAAAGCTGGCCGCGGCTTTTCACCTCTATCGAAAGCACGCCGTCGCTTTCGGTCGCCGTCAGCTCCGTGAGCTCGCCATCATAGACTGGCTTGACGAAACGCGCGTCGATCAGGCCATGCTCGAGGAAGGCGCGGCCCCATTTCGCCACCGGCTGGTGCATCATGTACGCCATCACGTCGACGCCCGGGACCAGCCCGCCGGAGAAGCCGAACCGCTTGGCCACGGCGTCGTCATGCATCTTGTTTTCGGATTGCTTGGCGGTGTTATAGGCGTGGACGCGGTACGGCTCGATGGACATGCCTGTTTCCCATTGTTTTTGGTTGTTTTTCCGCCGGTTATGGTACGCGCTGAATGTGCCGTGGCAAGTGTGTTCCCGGCCTCGTTTTCCTCGCATTCGGTCATCGAATAGGTTACCACGCGCGGGCAATAACGCGCTTTCGAACCGATATGCCTGACGTGAACCCCACCCGCATCTATGTCGATGCCGACGCCTGCCCTGTGAAGGACGAGATCTATCGCGTCGCTGTCAGGCACGGCCTGCCGGTCAGCGTGGTCGCGGGCAATTTCATCCGCGTGCCGCAGGATCCGCTGATCGAGCGCATCTCCGCCGGTTCCGGCATGGATGCCGCCGACGACTGGATCGCGGAGCGCGCCGGCAAGGGCGACATCGTCATCACCTCGGACATTCCGCTCGCCAGCCGCTGCGTCAAATCAGGAGCAGACGTGATCGCGCCGAACGGCAAACCGTTCACGGAAGCGTCGATCGGCATGACGCTCGCGGTGCGCAACCTGATGACCGACCTGCGCTCGTCGGGCGAAGTAACCGGCGGTCCAAAATCGTTTGCGCCGCGCGATCGCTCGGCATTCCTGTCGACGCTCGACCAGACCATCCGCCGTATCCAGCGCCAGCGGGCCGAGCTGCCTGCGCCGAACCAGGATTGAACGATGGCGCCGCCGCTGATCCAGTTGAAGGATATCAGCCTGACCTTTGGCGGCACGCCGCTATTGTCTGGCGTGGAACTGTCGGTGTCGTCGGGCGAGCGCGTCTGTCTGATCGGGCGCAACGGCTCGGGCAAATCGACGCTACTCAAGATCGCGGCAGGCCTTGTCGAGCCCGACGGCGGCAGCCGCTTTGTGCAGCCCGGCGCCACCATCCGCTATTTGCCGCAGGAGCCTGATTTTGGCGACCACAAGACCACGCTCGCCTATGTCGAGGCAGGCCTCGGCCCCGGCGACGATCACTATCAGGCGCGATACCTGGTCGAACAGCTCGGGCTTTCCGGCGATGAAGACCCCGCGCATATTTCGGGCGGCGAAGCCCGCCGCGCCGCGCTGGCGCGGGTGCTGGCACCCTCGCCCGACATCTTGCTGCTGGACGAGCCGACCAACCATCTCGACCTGCCGACCATCGAATGGCTTGAAGGCGAATTGCAGAGCCGCAAATGCGCGCTCGTCGTGATCAGCCACGATCGCCGCTTTCTCTCCAACCTGTCGCGCGCGACCGCCTGGCTCGATCGCGGCCAGATCAAGCAGATCGACCGCGGCTTTTCCGCGTTCGAAGCCTGGCGCGACGAGGTGCTGGCGGAAGAAGAGCGCGAACAGCACAAGCTCGACCGCAAGATCGTCAATGAGGAGCACTGGCTGCGTTACGGCGTCTCCGGGCGCCGCAAGCGCAACGTCAAGCGGCTCGGCAACCTGCATGCGCTGCGCGACCAGCGGCGCAATTATCGTGGCGCGACCGGCAATGCCAATCTCGCCGCGGCAGAAGCCGAGAAATCCGGCCGGCTGGTGATCGAGGCGAAGAGCATCGGCAAGGCGTTTGGCGACCGCAAGATCGTGGAAAACTTTTCGATCCGCATCCAGCGCGGCGACCGGATCGGCATCGTCGGCCCGAACGGCGCCGGCAAGACCACACTGGTTCATCTTTTGATCGGCACCGACCCGCCCGACTCCGGCACGATCCGGCTCGGCGCCAATATCGAGATGGCGACGCTCGACCAGCACCGCGAAAGCCTCGATCCGAAATCGACGCTCGCCGAAGCATTGACCGGTGGACGCGGCGACCATGTCATGGTCGGCGGCAAGCCAAAACACGTCATCGGCTACATGAAGGATTTTCTGTTCGCCGAGGTGCAGCGCGGCACGCCGCTGGAAGCGCTGTCCGGTGGCGAGCGCGGCCGGCTGATGCTGGCGCGTGCACTGGCAAAGCCGTCGAACCTTTTGGTGCTGGACGAGCCGACCAACGACCTCGATCTCGAGACGCTCGACGTGTTGGAAGAGATGCTCGGCGAGTATGAGGGCACGGTGATTCTGATCAGCCACGACCGCGACTTCCTCGACCGCGTGGTGACGTCGGTGATCGTGCCCGAGGGCCAGGGGAAGTGGATCGAATATGCCGGCGGCTATACCGACATGCTGGCGCAGCGCGGCGAGGATCTGACGCGCGAGGCAGTCAAATCGGGGTTACCTGTCGAGGAAAAGAA
The DNA here is from genome assembly GCF_013114835.1 of Bradyrhizobium archetypum. Lineage (GTDB taxonomy): Bacteria > Pseudomonadota > Alphaproteobacteria > Rhizobiales > Xanthobacteraceae > Bradyrhizobium > Bradyrhizobium archetypum. The sequence goes on from NZ_JAAVLW010000005.1 coordinate 576,861, forward strand.
AGAGGCGAAGGCGGTCACGCCTTCCGCCGCGCCGAAGCGCCGGCTGAGCTTCAACGAGAAGCATGCGCTGGAGACGCTGCCGAAGACGATCGCGAAACTGCATGCCGAGATTGCAAAGCAGCAGAAGTTGCTTGACGATCCCGACCTCTACGCCAAGGATCGCAAGAAATTCGACGCGGCCTCGGCCGCGATTGCAAAGGCGCAGGAAGAGCTTTCGGCTGCCGAAGACCGCTGGCTGGAGCTTGAGGTTTTGCGCGAAGAGATAGAGCAGGCTTAAAGCGTAGGATTTCGAACAGAGAGAAGAGCATGACAACGCCCCTCGCCGCAAAAATCGCCCGCGAATACGGCACACCCTGCGCCGTCATCGACATGGACCGCGTCGAGCGCAACATCGCGCGCGTCCAGGTGGCCTGCGATACCGCCGGCGTCGCCAATCGCCCGCACATCAAGACCCACAAGAGTCCCCTGCTGGCACAAATGCAGGTCGCGGCCGGCGCCAAGGGCATCACCTGCCAGAAGCTCGGCGAGGCCGAAGTGATGGCGGAAGCCGGCATCGACGACATCCTGATCAGCTACAACCTGATCGGCGAAGAGAAGATGGCCCGTCTCGCCGCGCTGCAGGCCAAGGCGAATATGACGGTAGCGGCCGACAACTCGACAGTGATCGCCGGTCTGCCGCAAGCGGCCGCAGCATCCGGGCGTACGCTCAACGTCGTGGTGGAATGCGATACGGGCCGCAAACGCGCCGGTGTCGAGACGCCGGCTGAAGCCATTGCGCTGGCCCGCGAGATCGCAAGCTCCAAGGGGCTGCAGTTTGCAGGCTTCATGCTGTACCCGACCGAAACCGGCTGGGCCGAGGCACAGAAGTTCTTTGACGAGGCGCTGGCCGGCGTGCGCGCGCACGGCCTCGATGCGGCGATGGTTTCAACAGGCGGCTCGCCGAACCTGAAAAACCTCGGCAAGCTCAAAGGTGCGACCGAGCATCGGCCCGGCACCTACATCTACAACGACCGCATGCAGGTCGCCGCCGGCGTCGCCGAATGGGACGATTGCGCGCTGAACATCTATTCCACGGTCGTCAGCCGCGCCGGCCCGGACCGCGGCATCCTCGACGCCGGCTCGAAGACGCTGACCTCCGATCCCGGCGGCGGGCTCGACGGTTACGGGCTGATCCTGGAGCATCCGGAAGCCAGGATCGCGCGCTTTGCGGAGGAGCACGGCTTTCTCGACCTGACCCGCAGCAACACGCGGCCCAATGTGGGCGACGTCGTGCGGATCGTGCCTAATCACGTCTGCGTCGTCGTCAACATGATGGACGAGGTGGTGATGGTGCGTGGCGAGGAGATCATCGGCACGCTGCCGGTCGCGGCACGGGGGAAGTTGCGGTGAGATTGTAGGGTGGGCAAAGCGCAGCGTGCCCACCATCAAGAGCGAGCAAGTAGCGGTGGGCACGCTGCGCTTTGCCCACCTTACGATTTCTGCGGCAAGCGCCTGCATTTCACCGTCATTGCGAGCGTAGCGAAGCAATCCATTTCACCGCTTGCGGAGAATGGATTGCTTCGGCGCTCCTCGCAATGACGGGGTTAGAGTTTGCGCTCCAGCCACCTCAACGCCCCTCGTCCCGCAGCAGTCCCCGTTGCGAACGACGCCTGCAGGAGATAGCCGCCGGTCGGCGCTTCCCAGTCGAGCATTTCGCCAGCCGCGAACACGCCGGGCAAGCGGCGGAGCATAAGGGCATCGTCGAGTTCATCGAATGATATGCCGCCCGCCGTCGAAATCGCGCGCGCGATCGGCGCGATGCCGTTGAGCGTTATGGGCACCGCCTGGATCAATTGGGCCAGATCAGCAGGAGAAAGCCCAGCCAGCGACGTCCCGGATGCCTTGGCGGCCTCCTGCAACAGGCCGATTGCGACGGGCGAGAGATTTGCAGCCTTGCGGAGGAAGTTCGAGAAGGACTGCTTGCCCTTGGCAGCCGATAGTTTCGCCGTCAATTCTCCGACCGTCGCATCGGGACGCAAGGAGACGTTCAGTGTCGTCCGCCCATCGCGCAGCATCGCCTCGCGCAATTCGGCCGACAGCGCGTAGATCGCGCCGCCTTCGATGCCGGTGTGGGTGATGATGGCTTCACCGCGGACGCTGTGCTTGCCAAAAGTCAGCGCCACGCCCTTGAGCGGCTCGCCTTCAAAACGATCGCGAAAAATCTCCGACCAGGCAACCGTGAAACCGGAATTCGCCGGCCGCAGCGGCGAAATCTTCACGCCTCTTCCTGCAAGGATTTCTGTCCATGCGCCATCGGAGCCCAGCCGCGGCCAGCTTGCGCCGCCGAGCGCCAGCACGGTTGCGCGCGGTTCGACGACGCGCGCGCCGTCAGGCGTTTCGAACCGCAGACGGCCGGCTTCGTCCCAGCCGGTCCAGCGGTGACGCAGCGCCAGCTTTATGCCCTGCGAATCCAGCCGGCGCAGCCAGGCCCGCAGCAAGGGTGAGGCCTTGAAGACCTTCGGAAATACCCGGCCGCTGGAGCCGACAAACGTCTCCTGCCCCAGCGCTTCGCTCCAGTCGCGCAACGCCTGCGGCGGAAATGCTTCGATGGCGTTTTTCAGATGCGACTTTGCCTCGCGGTAGCGCGCGAGGAATGCCGGCAGCGGCTCGCTGTGCGTGAGGTTCAGCCCGCCGCGCCCGGCCATCAGGAATTTTCGGCCGCCCGACGGCATCGTGTCGTAGACCGTGACGGCGGCACCGCCACGCGCAAGGACTTCGGCCGCCATCAGGCCGGCGGGACCGGCGCCGATGATGGCGACGTGGGATAAAGTGGGGGACATGGGGCGAATGTCCGGTTGCCCAGGAGAAGGCCGTCGTTCCGGGATGGTTCGAAGGACCAGAGCTCAGGTGCGCAATTGCGCACCGGCGAATCTCGAGATTCCGGGTTCGATGCTTCGCATCGCCCCGGAACGACGAATATCTTACAACTTAATCCCCGCCCGCGCCGCGGCCTGGGCGACGTACTTCTGCGTCTGCTCGAATGCGCCCTGCAGCGCTTTCGCCTTCGATACGTCGTCAATCTCAGCAAAATGCGCCGCGATCGCGTCCGGCGTCCAATCGGACGGGGCCAGGTTGATGCCCTCGGTCTCGATGATCTTGATCACCGCGAATGAACCGGCGCCCGCGCCCATGATGGTGCGGGTCGGCGCGTCCTCGCTCAAGAGATATTCCACCGCCGGCGTGATCGCCTCGGGCTTCATTAAGGCCAGCGCCTGCGGCGGCAGCAGTTCTTCCGTCATGCGCGTCGCCGCCGTCGGCGAGATGGTGTTGACGCGGATGTTGTTCTTGCGGCCTTCTTCGGCCAGCACGTTCATCAGGCCAACCATGCCGGCTTTGGCGGCGCCATAATTGGCCTGGCCGAAATTGCCGAACAGGCCTGACGACGAGGTGGTCAGCACGATGCGCCCATAGTTGCGCTCGCGCATGCCATCCCACACTGCCTTGCAGCAGTAGAATGTACCGACGAGATGGACATCGAGCACCTTGGCAAAATCGGCGACATCCATTTTCCCGAACGACTTGTCGCGAAGAATGCCGGCATTGGCGCACAAGAGATCGACGCTGCCCCACTCTTTGGTAGCCCGCTCGACCATCGCCGTGACCTGTCCAAACTTCGAGACGTCGGCGCCGTCGGCCATCGCGATGCCGCCCGCTTTTCGGATTTCCTCGACCACGGCTTCAGCCGGCGACAGCGAGCCGCCGGTGCCGTCGCGCGCGCCGCCGAAATCGTTGACCACCACCTTGGCGCCGCGGCTCGCCAGCCCCAGCGCATGAGCCCGTCCCAGACCATTGCCCGCGCCGGTGACGATTGCGACGCGTCCGTCAAACCTGATTGCCATGAGCTGCGATTCCCGGATTCTCGTCATGCCCGGGGGCCTGCCCCCGACTTGATCGGGGGTGACCCGGGCATCCATCAAAATTGAAGAGCTTTTTTGAGCAGTGATGGATGGCCGGGTCAAGCCCGCCATGATGGGCTGAGGTCAACTGAAATAAATCAGCCCGATCCAGTCGGCGATCAGGGCGGGCTTTTCCTCGCCCTCGATCTCGACCGTGACATTAGTGCGCGAGAGCAGCTCTTTCGGCTTGCGCAGCTTGGCCTCGGCCAGCGTGAACCGGCCGCGGACCCGCGATCCGGCGCGGACCGGCGAGAGGAAGCGCAGCTTGTCAAAGCCGTAATTGACGCCCATCGAAGTGCCCTCGATGACCGGCATCACCTCGTAGGACATGATGCTCAGCAGCGACATCGTCAGAAAGCCATGCGCAATGGTGCTGCCGAACGCGGTTTCCTTTTTCGCGCGTTCAGGATCGACATGGATGAACTGATGGTCCTCGATCACGTCGGCATAAATATTGATCCGCCGTTGGTCAATCAGGTGCCACGACGACACGCCGATTTCCTGGCCGACCATGTCCTGATAGGTCGACAACGAGACCGGCGGCTTCTTCCAGACTTCATTCATTCGCTAGCTCTCCAGCCTCGGCGGTCCGCACCTTCTGCAGCTCCGGGAATTCTTCTTCGCGGAACTCGGCGCCGCGGAATGCATCGCTTCTGGCATTATCATGCTCGAGGCGGCGCAACTGGACGCGGCGGATCTTTCCGGAGATCGTCTTCGGCAGTTCCGTCACCAGTTCGATCTTGCGGATGCGCTTGAACGGCGCGAGCCTTGTGTGCAGGTGCTTGAAGATCGACAGCGCCGTCTCCGGCGAACGCTCGACGCCCGATGTCAGCAACACAAAGGCCTTGGGGATCGCGAGCCGGATCGGATCCGGGCTCGGGACGACGGCGGCTTCGGCGACCGATTCATGTTCGAGCAAAACGCTTTCCAGTTCGAACGGGCTGATGCGGTAGTCGGAGGATTTAAAAACATCATCCGAACGGCCGACAAAGGTGAGATAGCCCTCGTCGTCGGCAAACACCACGTCGCCGGAGCGATAGAGATCGCCGTCGGCCCCGCTCAGCCTGCCGTCATCGCCCTGATAGCCCTGCATCAGGCCTGCCGGGCGGTCGGCGCCGAGGACGAGTGTCACCTCGCCCTCCCTGGTGACGTTGCCGTCATGATCTGTGATCTGCACGCGGTAGCCCGGCAGCGGACGGCCCATCGAACCGACCTTGACCTTCTGGCCCGGTGCATTGCCGGCCAGCGCGGCGGTTTCGGTCTGGCCGTAGCCGTCGCGGATGGTCAGGCCCCACGCCGCCTTCACCTGGTCGATCACTTCCGGATTGAGCGGCTCGCCCGCGCCGCAGGCCTCGCGCAGGCTAACCTTGAAGTCAGCAAGCTTCTCCTGAATGAACAGCCGCCACACCGTCGGCGGCGCGCACAGCGTAGTGACGCCGCAGCGGCCGATGGTTGCAAGCAGAGCTTTTGCGTCAAAGCGCGGCTGGTTGACTACGAAGACGGTGGCGCCTGCATTCCACGGCGCGAAGAAGCAGCTCCAGGCATGCTTGGCCCACCCCGGCGAAGAGATGTTCAGATGGATGTCGCCGGGCTGCAGGCCGAGCCAGAACATCGTCGAGAGGTGGCCTACCGGATAACTGCGCTGGCTGTGTCGCACCAGCTTCGGTTTGGCCGTGGTGCCCGAGGTAAAATAAAGCAGCATCGGGTCGTCGGCATTGGTAGGGCCATCCGGAGTAAACGTCTCGGAAGCGCTCGCCGCCTCCTCGAATGGGAGCCAGCCATCGTGCGTCGCCGTCGCGCCGACTACGATGCGCACCAGATTGTCGGCACCTAAGCCGGCAAACTTTGCGACCTGATCTCCCGTTGCGACCACCGCCCTCGCCCTGCCGCGATCGAGCCGATCGCTTAACTCGTCCGGCGTGAGCAGCGTGGTGGCGGGGATCACGACGACGCCGAGCTTCATCGCCGCCAGCATGGTCTCCCATAGCGGCACGACATTGCCGAGCAGCAGCAATAGATGATCGCCGCGCTTCAGCCCCTGCGCGCGCAGGAAGTTGGCGACCTGGTTGGAGCGGCGCGACAGTGTGGCGAAGGAGAGTTTTGTTTCCCTGTCGCCGGGATCGACGATCCAGAGCGCGGTACGGTCCCGGCTTTGATGATTTTGCGCCAGTTCCGCATCGAACCAGTCGAGCGCCCAGTTGAACGGAACCGGATCGGGCCAGCGAAACCCCTTCACGGCCGCATCGTAGTCGGTTCGATGCTTGAGCAGAAAGGCGCGCGCTTCCCGGAAGGTCGTCATTGGGTCTCCGCTATTTTGCAGCAAGACCCCTAACGTGCTGGATAATCCCGGAAAAATCCACCCCGCCATGGCCGGCGGCATCAAAGGCCTTGTAGATCTCCTGCGCGTGCTTGCCGAGCGGCGTCACGGCTCCCGTCGCATTAGCGGCGTCCTGCGCCAGCGTCAGGTCCTTCACCATCAGATTGGAGGCGAAGCCGGGCTTATAGCCGTTGTTGGCAGGCGACGTCGGCACCGGGCCCGGTACGGGACAATAGGATGTCAACGCCCAGCACTGGCCCGACGAGGTCGACGCGACGTCGAACAGCGCCTGATGCGACAGTCCGAGCTTCTCGGCGAGCGCGAAGGCCTCACCGACCCCGATCATGGAAATGCCGAGGATCATGTTGTTGCAGATCTTGGCCGCCTGGCCTGCGCCCGCGCCGCCGCAATGGACGATTTTCTTGCCCATGTTCTCCAGCGCGGGCTTGGCCGCCGCAAAGGCTTTCTCCTCACCGCCACACATGAAGGTCAGCGTCGCGCCCTTGGCGCCACCGGTGCCGCCCGACACCGGCGCATCCACCGAGAGCATGCCATGCTTGCCGGCCAGCGCGTGCGCCTGCTTGGCGCTTTCGACGTCGATGGTCGAGCAATCGATGATCAGCGTGCCCTTGGTCATGACAGGAACAACTTCATTCCAGACCGACAGCACATGTTTGCCCGCCGGCAGCATGGTGACGACGACGTCGGCGCCCTTAACGGCAGCCACCGAACTTTCGGCAATCGCCGCGCCATCCGCCTTGGCCTGGTCGCGGGAGGCGGCGACCAGATCGAACGCGGTGACCTTGTGGCCGGCCTTGACCAGGTTGGCCGCCATCGGCCCGCCCATATTGCCGAGGCCAATGAATGCGATATTTGCCATCTCGAATCCTCCGCTTGCGATTGTTCTGTTCTGATCAGGGAAACTTCAGTTCGTCCGCGCCGATCTCGGCGAAATAAGGCGCGACCATTTCCGGCGTCACATCCTCAATTCGCGGCGGCGACCACTTTGGATTGCGATCCTTGTCGATGACAGCGGCGCGCACTCCCTCGCGGAAATCGTCGCTGGCAAACACTTCCAGCGCGGCGCGATACTCCCGCACCAGGCATTCCTCGAGCGACGAGGCCGTGCGTGCGAGGCGCAACAGCTTCAGCGTCACCACCATGCCGCGCGGCGATTTTTCGCCCAGCGTCTTCAACGTCGCCTGCGCAAAGTCCGAACCGTCGCGCTGCAACGCCGCCACGATGTCCTCCATACGATCGTAGGAAAACAGCGCATCGATCTTCATCTGCTGCGCGGCGACCGGTCCGGCCGTTTCGCCGATCGAGAATCCCTCGATCAGCTTCGTGACGTCTCCCGACGTCGCGCCGGGTTGCACCTTCGTCAGCGCATCGCGCAGCGCCGGCAGCCTTGCCGACGGCACCACCGAGTCAGCAAATCGTGCATGAATGGCGTCGGGACCGTTCATGGTCTGCCCGGTCAGTCCAAAATAGGTGCCGATCTCGCCCGGCGAATGCGACAACAGCCAGGTGCCGCCGACATCGGGGAAGAAGCCGAGCCCGACTTCGGGCATCGCCAGCTTGGTCCTCTCGGTGACAACGCGGTGGCTCGAATGTGCGGATAGCCCAACGCCGCCGCCCATCACGATGCCATCCATAAAAGCGACGTAGGGCTTTGGGAATTTCTTGATGCGGGCGTTGAGGATGTATTCGTCGCGCCACAGGATCTTGCCGAGATCGCCCTTCACTTTCGAGCTTTCCCAGAGCGCGCGAATGTCGCCGCCGGCGCAAAGGCCGCGCTCGCCGGCGCCCTCCAGCAGGATCACAGCGACGGCGGGATCCGCTTCGAAGACATCTAACGCCTTGTCGATGTCGTGGAACATCTCCAGTGTCACGGCATTGATGGCCTTCGGCCGGTTCAGGCGCATGATTCCGGCCGAGCCTTCCTTGCGCGAGATCAGGTCGCTCTCTGCACTGGCCGCATCCTTCATCGCGCGCCCTCGATCAGCTTGCGCGACACAATCAGCCGCATGATTTCGTTGGTCCCTTCGAGAATCTGGTGCACGCGCAAGTCGCGCACGATCTTCTCGATGCCGTATTCGCTGAGGTAACCGTAGCCGCCGTGCAACTGCAGCGCCTGGTTCGCCACCTCGAAACCGACATCGGTGCCGAAGCGCTTGGCCATCGCGCAGAGCATGGTGGCGTCGGGGTCTTTGCGGTCGAGCGCCGCGGCCGCGCGCCAGACAAAAGTCCGCGCCGCCTCCAATTCGGTCGCCATGTCGGCAAGGCGGAATTGCAGCGCCTGGAATTCATCGAGGCGCTTTCCAAAAGCTTTTCGCTCCTTCATGTAAGCCAGCGACTTGTCGAGCGCGTTTTGCGCGCCGCCGAGCGAACAAGCGGCGATGTTGAGGCGGCCGCCGTCAAGGCCGGCCATCGCGATCTTGAAGCCGATGCCCTCCTCGCCGAGCCGGTTCTCGACCGGCACGCGGGCATTCTCAAAGATCACGGCGCGGGTCGGCTGCGCGTTCCAGCCCATCTTGCGTTCATTGGCGCCGAGCGACACGCCCGGCGTTTCGGCCGGAACGACCAGCGTCGAGATGCCGCCAGGCCCCTCGCCGCCGGTCCGCACCATCACGACATAGAGGTCGCCGCCGCCGGCCCCGGAGATGAACTGCTTCTGGCCGTTCAGCACGTAATGGTCGCCGTCGCGGACCGCGCGGGTGCGCAGCGCGGCGGCATCCGATCCGGAGCCCGGCTCGGTCAGGCAATAGCTCGCCAGAAGCTCCATGGTGCAAAGCTTCGGCAGCCACTTCCGGCGCTGGGCATCGTTGCCAAAGGCATCGATCATCCAGGACGCCATGTTATGGATCGAGATGAAGGCCGACACAGTCGGACAGCCCACCGCCAGCGCCTCAAAGATCAGCGCCGCGTCGAAGCGCGTCATCGCGGAGCCTCCGACATCGTCCCTGATGTAGATGCCGCCCATGCCGAGGCTTGCGGCCTCGCGCATCACGTCGACGGGAAAATGCTTCTCCTCGTCCCAGCGCAGTGCATGCGGCGCGATCTTCTCGGCCGCGAATTCGCGCGCCATGTCGCGAACCGCGATCTGGTCCTCGTTGAGAGCGAACTGCATGCTGGACTGCTCATTCTTCTCGTCATTGCGAGGAGCGAAGCGACGAAGCAATCCACTCTTCCTTAGCGGCAAAGATGGATTGCTTCGCTACGCTCGCAATGACGGCGGGGCTACACCATCACTTCATCAACGGGATCGAGAACTCCGCACCTTCCTTGACGCCGGACGGCCAGCGCGAGGTTACCGTCTTGGTCTTGGTGTAGAAGCGGACCGAGTCCGGGCCGTGCTGGTTGAGATCGCCGAAACCTGACTTCTTCCAGCCGCCGAAGGTGTAGTAGGCAATCGGCACCGGGATCGGCACATTGATGCCGACCATGCCGACATTGACCTTGGCCGCGAAGTCGCGCGCGGCGTCGCCGTCGCGCGTGAAGATCGCAACACCGTTGCCGTAGTCATGCTCCGACGGCAGCGCCAGCGCTTCCTTGTAATCGTGGGCACGCACCACCGAGAGCACGGGGCCAAAAATCTCCTCCTTGTAGATCCGCATGTCCTTGGTGACGTTGTCGAACAGCGAGCCGCCGAGATAAAAACCCTTCTCGTAGCCCTGCATCTTGAAGCCGCGGCCGTCGACGGCGAGCGTCGCGCCTTCCTTGATGCCGATATCGATGTAGCTCTTCACCTTCTCAACCGCCTCGCGGGTCACCAGCGGACCGTAATCGGCGGACGGATCGATCGAGGTGCCGATCTTGAGCGACTCGACGCGCGGGATCAGCTTTTCCATCAGGCGGTCGGCGGTGGTCTTGCCGACGGGGACGGCGACCGACACCGCCATGCAGCGCTCACCACCGGAGCCGTAACCAGCGCCGATCAGCGCGTCGACGGTCTGGTCCATGTCGGCGTCGGGCATCACGATGGCGTGGTTCTTGGCGCCGCCAAAACACTGGCAGCGCTTGCCGGTCTGGGCGGCGCGCTCATAGATGTACTGCGCGATCGGCGTTGAGCCGACGAAGCCGATCGCCTTGATATCGGGATCGTCGAGAATGGCATCGACGGCCTCCTTGTCGCCATTGACGACGTTGAGAATGCCGGGCGGCAGTCCTGCCTCCATCATCAGTTCAGCCAGCCGCATCGGCACGCCAGGATCGCGCTCGGAAGGTTTCAGGATGAAGGCGTTGCCGCAGGCGATCGCGGGCGCGAACTTCCACATCGGGATCATCGCCGGGAAATTGAACGGCGTGATGCCGGCGACGACGCCGAGCGGTTGCCGCAGCGAATAGATGTCGATGCCGGGGCCTGCGCCTTCGGTGTATTCGCCCTTCATCAGGTGCGGAATGCCGCAGGCAAACTCCACGACCTCGAGGCCGCGCTGGATGTCACCCTTGGCGTCGGGAACGGTCTTGCCGTGCTCGCGCGCCAACAATTCGGCAAGCTGGTCATAGTCACGCTGCACCAGTTCGAGGAACTTCATCATCACGCGCGCGCGGCGCTGCGGATTGGTGTTGGCCCATTCGGGCTGGGCCAACGCGGCGTTCTCGACGGCGGCGCGGACTTCGGCCCTGGAGGCCAGCGCCACCTTGGCCTGGACGTCGCCGGTCATCGGCTCGAACACGTCAGCCGTCCGCCCGGACGTTCCCTTAACCTCTTTGCCGCCGATGAAATGTCCGATTGAGCGCATGAATGATCTCCCTAAGGTCCCGTCCGGGATCGCTGTCGAGCCCCTTTTTGACCTGCATTTCTTGGGATACAAGTCCGATATATTGCACCATAGATGTGCGGAAATGCTGGATCAAGGCTCCGGGGCGATCGACTGGGATGACTTCCGTTTTGTGCTGGCGATCGTGCGCGGCGGCTCGGTTTCGGCTGCCGCCAAGCAGCTATCGGTCGATCATGCCACTGTGATCCGCCGCGTCGACCGGCTGGAACGGCATCTCTCGGCCAAACTGTTCGATCGCCGCAAGACCGGCTATCTCCTGACCGAGGCCGGTCAGCGCGTTGCCGACAGCGCGGAGGCGATGGAATCCACCATTGTCGCCAACCAGGAGGCGGTCGGCGGCTCGCGCGCCCAGCTCACCGGCACGGTCCGGATCGGCGCGCCCGACGGGTTCGGCAGCCACTTCCTGGCGGCGCGGCTCCTGAAGTTCACCGAGCGGTATCCCGATCTCGATCTGCAGCTCGTCGCCACTGCGCGCCTGTTCAGCCTGTCCAAGCGCGAGGCCGATATCGCGATCAGCCTCTCGATGCCCAAGGAGGGCCGCATCGTCGGCCGCAAGCTGCTCGACTACAGCCTCGGCCTCTACGCCTCGCCGGCCTATCTCGACCGCGCGCCCGGGATCAAAAGTCGAGCCGACCTGCCCGGACATCGCTTCGTCGGCTATATCGAGGAACTGCTGTTCACGCCGGAGCTGGATTACCTGCCGCAGGTCTCGCCAAAAATCTCCGCCAAATTCCGCAGCGCCAACCTGATCGCGCAGCTCAATGCCACCATCGCAGGCTTCGGCATCGCCGTGCTGCCGCACTTCATGGCCACCACGCATCCGGAATTGCGCCCGGTGCTGCGCGACGAGGTAAAGATATCGCGCACGTTCTGGATGCTGATGCACGCCGACAGCAAGGATCTGGCGCGCATTCGCGCGGTGGCCGATTATATCTGCGAAACGGTGGATAGCGAACGGGCGCTGTTTGGCGGAAATTTGTAGGTGGGTTAGGCGAAGCCGTAACCCACCGCGCACGTGCCGCATGTCGAGACTTTCGGTGGGTTACGCTGCGCTAACCCACCCTACGATTCTGCGCTCAATTCACCTTCGCACGCGCCTTCTTCGTGGCCGTCGCGCGCGCCAGCGCCGCCTCGCGGCCGGCGAGAAGAATTTCGTCGGAGAGTTCGCCGCTGCCGGCGACGCGCGACATTACCAGCGTGCCCATCATCGTCGCCAGCGTGCCCATCGCCTGCCTCCGCGCCGTCTTGCGCGGCACGTCCGGAATCTGGTCGGCCATCACGTCGATCAACTGCTCCAGCTTGGCGGCAAAGGCCTTGCGGGTCTTTGCGCTCTCGCGGGCAATCTCGGCGCCGAGTGCGGGGACCGCGCAACCGCGACCGGGATCGTCGCGATGCACCGGCGAGACGTAGGAATCGATGATCGTCGACAGCCGTTTCTCCGCCGGCGTTTCAGCGGCGATCTTGCGCCAGTGCTCGATCGAGCGGTCCATCGCATAAGCGAAGGCCTCGATCACCAGCGCCTCGCGCGAATCAAAATGCGCGTAGAAACCGCCATGGGTCAGGCCCGCCTCCTTCATCAGGTCGGCGACGCCGATGCCATGCGCGCCCTTCTCGCGAAGCCGCACCGAGGCTTTTTTCACGATCCGTGCGTGGGTCTCCTGCTTGTGCTCTTTCGAATACCGCATCAACGCATCCCATTAAATGTCCATGGTCATATAATAGCAGTTGTGCGCGGGAAAAGCTGCATCTATTTCGCGCTTCCACCCATCCCGACCATCGAGAAGGTCGCGGTTGCGTGCACCGCAAGATTGTCCGCGCCATCACGGACGAAGCCTTCGGCATAGCTGGTCTGGCGGCCGAGTTTTATCACCTTGCCTTCCGCCGAGATCGCGCCCGACCGCACCGATAACGGCCGCAGATAAGTCAGCTTGAGATCGAGCGTCACCGAGGTCTGCCCCGCCGGCTGCATGGTGGCAATGGCGCACCCCATGGCGGTATCCAGCAGCGCCGCGGCGGTTGCGCCATGGAGCAGGCCGACGGTGTTCTCCAGGCTCTCGTCAGGATCGAGTTCCATCACAATCCGCCCTGGCTCGGCGATGCGCATCTCAATACCGATCAATCGGGCCATCGGCGGCGGTGGCAATATGCCGTCGCGGATCGCGCGCATGATCTCCAGCCCGGACATCCCGGAGGCGGCCTTCGCCACCGGCGCCGGTGCCTGCCATTCCACGACCCGGCGCCGGCGCATATCGAACGAGAACAAATCGACGGTCTCGGTTGCGGTCATGACGGCCCCTTTGAATGATGATCATAATTCTATCGCAACACCAGCGATGCCGCAACGTCCCCGCCCTTGACAAGCCGGCGCAATGTCTGGAAGTGGCACCAGCCGCAGGACAAGTCCGGGAAAACAAAATGGAAATGCTCAATCCCCACTGCGCCGTCGACCGCGACGGCAGAGGTGTCGTTCGCCTCACGATCTGCAACGCAGGCACCCTCAACATCCTCTCCTCCGCCGTCACCGACGGGTTACGCGAAGGGCTCGAGAAACTCGCCGGCGACAAGAGCATCCGCGCGGTGATCCTGGCCGGCGAGAGCGAAAAGAGCATGATCGGCGGCGCCGACATCAAGGAGATGGCGCGGCTCGATCAGAAATCGGCGGAAGCGTTCATCACGCGCTTACGCGATCTCTGCGAGGCCGTGCGCCACTTTCCGGCGCCGGTGATCGCGCGGCTGCCCGGCTGGTGCCTCGGCGGCGGCCTCGAAGTCGCCGCCTCCTGCGACTTCCGGATTGCGGCGCACGATGCCAAATTCGGCATGCCGGAGGTGCGTGTCGGCATCCCCTCAGTGGTCCATGCCGCGCTGCTGCCACGGCTGATTGGCTGGGGCCGCGCCCGCTGGCTGGTCATGACGGCCGAGAATATCGACGCGCCAACGGCGCTCGCCTGGGGCCTCGTCGACATGGTCGCAAAGCAAGGCGGGTTAGATGCCGCGGTCGAGCACACGGTAAAGACCCTGCTCGAATGCGGGCCCGAAGCGCTGCGTTCGCAGAAGGCGCTGCTGCGGCAATGGGAGGAGCTACCGCTGACCGAATCCGTCAACGTGAGTGTCGGTGTATTCGGAAAATCATTCCTGACCGGCGAGCCGCAACGGCTGATGCAGGGATTTCTCGACCGCAAGAAGTAGACGGGGCACGCATGAGGCCTGCCAGTGAGATTTTTTAATGCGATTGCCTGGTTGCGATACTGTCACGTATAATATTATATTCATAATTCAATATAGCCCCCACGCGGATCGCCGCTGACGTCGTCGTGTCCTGAAATGAGGGAAGTACGACATTTAAGTCAGACGGCGATCGCGTCAGAATACTAACGGCAAATCTTCCCACCGCAATCTTCCGAGGCCCAATGATCTCGAACTGGCTGTCAGCCGCCCTCGCCCGCCGCAACATCCACTACGGCTGGGTGATGGTCGCCGTGACCTTCCTCGCCGCCCTGATCGCTGCCGGCACGGTCGGCGCCCCCGGCGTTTTCATCGTGCCCTTGCAGAAGGAGTTCGGCTGGACCACGGCGGAGATTTCCTCAGCGCTGTCGATTCGCTTCATCCTGTTCGGGCTGATGGCGCCGTTTGCCGCCGCGCTGCTGAATCGCTACGGCCTGCGCAATGTGACACTGGCGGCGCAGCTCGTCGTCGTATCCGGGCTCGTTGCCTCGCTGGCGATGACCAAGGTCTGGCATCTGATGCTGCTGTGGGGCGTGGTGATCGGGATCGGCACCGGCATGACCGCGCTGGTGCTCGGGGCTACGATCGCCGCGCGCTGGTTCGTGGCGCGGCGCGGCCTTGTCGTCGGCATCCTGACCGCGAGTGTCGCGACCGGACAACTCGCCTTCCTGCCGCTGCTGGCGAGCCTGACCGACGCTTACGGCTGGCGGATCGCGCTCACGCTGGTGTGCGTCATGCTCGGAGTGGCGGCCTTCGCCGTGCAAATGATCATGCGCGACCGGCCGAGCGACGTCGGCTTGCGCCCGTTCGGCGACGAAGGCACCGAGCCGCTGCCGGCGCCGCCACCGAACAACGCGCCGATCATGGCGGCCGCGCTCGGCACGCTACGCGATGCCTCGAAGTCGGGTGTATTCTGGATCCTGTTTGCCACCTTCTTCATCTGCGGCGCCTCGACTAACGGGCTGGTCCAGGTCCACCTAATACCGATGTGCCTCGATTTCGGCATTCCGCAGGTGCAGGCGGCGAGCCTGCTTGCGGCGATGGGCATTTTCGATTTCGTCGGCACGATTGCCTCCGGCTGGCTGTCCGACCGCTATGACAACCGCTGGCTGCTGTTCTGGTATTACGGACTGCGCGGCCTGTCGTTGTTGTTCCTGCCGTTCACCGATTTCTCGTTCTACGGCCTGTCGCTGTTTGCGATGTTTTACGGGCTCGACTGGATCGCGACCGTGCCGCCGACGGTACGGCTCACCGCGCAGCGGTTCGGCGCGGAGCGCGCGAACCTCGTGTTCGGCTGGATCTTTGCCGGCCATCAACTCGGCGCGGGCGTTGCGGCCTTCGGGGCCGGCGTATCGCGCACGGTGCTGGAGACCTACCTGCCGGCATTCTTCGTCGCCGGCGCGCTCTGCGTGGTGGCGGCGCTGATTGTGCTGGCGATCTCACGAGCGCCGGCGAAAGCGGCGGCGGCGTAACGTGAAGTGTGATTCCGGGTTCGATGCTTCGCATCGCCCCGGAATGACATCTCTACGGCCGCGTCGACATGTTGGTCGGCGGCCCCGCCGTCCGAATCGGCTCCGCCAGCCGCGCGAATTCGCACAGCAGCGCACGTGTCTTGCGCGGATCGATCACCTCCTCGACCCAGAATTTCTCCGCGGAGCGAAACGGCGAGCGGAGCTTGTTGAGCCGATCCTCGATCTCCTTCAGCTTCAACGCCGGATCGTCGGCCGCGTCGATGTCGGCGCGGTAGGCGGCCTCGATGCCGCCTTCCAGCGGCAGCGAGCCCCAATAGGCCGACGGCCAGGCGTAGCGCATCGAATAGCGGTTGGCCGGCTGATGCACGACGCCGGCCACACCGAACGCGTTGCGCACGATGATGGTGCACCAGGGAACGGTTGACTGGTTGACCGCGGCCATCGCCCGCACACCGTGGCGGATGGTCGCCGACTTCTCGGCCTCGAGCCCGATCATGAAGCCGGGACAATCCATCAGATAGACGACCGGCAGATGGAAAGTCTCGGCGAAGTCGACCCAGCGTGCCACCTTCTGGCATGCCTCCGCCGTCCACGAGCCGCCATAGTGGAACGGATCGCTCGCCAGCAACAGCACCGCGCGGCCCTCGAACCGGGCAAGCCCCGTGATGATTGGCCGGCCGAAATTGGCATTGACCTCGAAGAACGAGCCCTGGTCGACGACGGCGTCGATGATCGGGCGCATCTTGTAGACCTGGCGGCGATTGCGCGGCACCGCCTTCAACAGCGATTCTTCAGCGCGCTCCGGATCGTCGCTGCAGGGCGTGGTCGGCGGCAGCTCGTACACCGATGACGGCAGATAGGACAAAAAACGCCGGGCGCGTTGGAACGCCTCCTCCTCGGTATCGACGGCATCATCGACGCCGCCGGCGCGAGTCTGGATCTCGGCGCCGCCAAGCTCCTGCTTCGTTAGATCCTGGCCGAGACGCTTTACCACCGGCGGGCCTGCGACGAACATCGCGGAGTTCCTGGTCATGACGGAATAATGGCTGGCGGCCAGCCGCGCCGCGCCAAGCCCTGCAACCGAACCGAGCCCGAGCGCGACAACGGGCACACGCGCCATGTTCGCGGTCGTGAACCAGTACCAGCGCGTGCCGCCGACCCCGCCGGGCAGGTTGGCGGCACCACGGGTCTCGATCGTCTTCACCGAACCGCCTCCACCCGAGCCTTCGATCACGCGGATAATCGGCAGGCGGAAATCATGCGCCATCTCCTCGGCCATCAGCGGCTTGGCCGAGATCGAGGCATCGGCCGAGCCGCCGCGCACGGTGAAATCGTCGCCGACCACGACCACAGTGCGGCCGTCGATCCTGGCGCGGCCGAACACGCAGTTGGCCGGCGTCAGGTGCTTGAGTTCGCTGTTTTCGTCGTACTCGGCGATGCCGGAAATCGCGCCGATCTCGTGGAAGGAATTCTTGTCGATCAGTCTGTCGATGCGCTCACGAACCGTGAGCCGGCCCTGGTCATGCTGGCGCTTGACCTTGTCAACGCCTCCCATCTCGCGCGCGAACGCTTCGCGCCGAGCGAGCTCGTCGAGCTCCGGCTTCCAGTTCATTCGTATCCTCCGTTTTGATAACCTTGTTGTTGTTATGAGGCCGCGCCGGAAGCGGCTTTCTTTCGATACGGCTGGCGAAGATGTCGCCCTCCGCGCCTTCGAGCAGGCCGCCGAGCGCGACGCCGAGTTCGAGCATCTGCGGCGCCACTTCCCTGTGCAGCCGCTCCTCGTCAAACATTGCGGAGAGAAGGCCGATCGTCGCAACGACGAAGGTTTGGTATTGCGGCGACCAGATCGGCACCGCGCAGCCGTTGATGTGCGGGCTCCAGGTGCCGCAGCCGACCACATAGCCATGTTCGCGCAGGTGACGGCGATTATCTTCGATCCGGGCCTTCAATAGTCCGGCACTTTCCGGGATCTCACGTTCCATTTCCGCGATCAGGGCATCGCCGACCTCGGTGTCGAGCGCAGCCGTGTAGGCAAAGCCGGCCGCGGTGCTGGTCATCGAGATGCGGCTGCCAGTGCCTTCGTGCAGACCGAGCGCATTCGCGGCACGCGCGAATTCGAGGTAGACCAGATGGTAGCGGTCAGGAATCACGAAGCCGACGGTGCCCGGCAGTTGATCGGCGACATCCTGCAGCCGTAGCCGGATCAGATTGCGAAGCTGCAACCCCTTCATCATCGAGGTGCTCATCGCTACCGCGCTTGGACCGATGCGGTATTTCTGGTCGCGCGGCAGATAGACGAGCTGGCCCATCCGCGTCAGCGTGTGGGTGAGCCGCGATACCGTCGACCGCGGCAGACCACAGCGGCTGGATATTTCCAGATTGCCTAGTCTCGCTTCATGACCCTCGAAGCAGCGCAGGACGTCGAACGCCCGCGACACCACCTGGATCACATCCCCATCGCCTGCGAGATCGCTGGCGAGCATTCCCTGCTTGCTAAGCCGTTCCGAGCGTCTTCCCATTGTTATGGTCTCCATTCCGCCCTGCGGAATAAAATTCCACTTGCAGAACAAACTACCTCAGGCAATCTGCCGCCACAACAAAAAGCCGTTCACGAGGACAACGAGGTCCGTCAGACGGTCCCCGGGAGAACGGATATGCCAGAGATCAAGATTGTCACCGAAGTCGCCGGGCGCGTGTGTGCGCTTCCCATCGCAACCGGCGGCAATGTCGGCGACGGCGACGAGATCGCTTTCGTTGAGGCCATGAAGATGGAAATTCCGGTCACGTCGACGACGGCAGGAAAAATCAAGGCGATCCTGGTCAAGCTCGACGACGTCATTGCAGAGGGACAGGTCGTCGCGATCATCGAAGCTTAACCGGATCACGGCATGCATTTGCGCGTGATCAGTTCCGCGACAATCTGTCCAGCTTTGATGTTGACGTGCGTGTACCTAACGTTGCCATCGCTAGCCGCCGATGACATGATCAGCGCTAACGAGAGATTTCGCATCGCGAAACAATCTGAGGGGAAAATATGATTCATCGGTTGAAGGCGCTTGCGCCAATCGCTCTTGCAGGCATTTCGGTGCTGGCCTTGCCGTCGGCTTACGCCGAAGACGTTAAATTGCCGCCCACCATGGTGGTGACCGCCTACGACACCGGCACCGCGGGCTTCAACATGGCCGTCGCCGTCGGCAAGATGATGAAGGACAAATATGGCACCGACGTCCGCGTGCTGCCCGCCGGCAACGACGTGGCGCGGCTGGCGCCGCTGCGCGCCAAGCGCGCGGCCATGTCCGCAATGGGTTCCGGCACCTATTTCGCCCAGGAAGGCGTGTTCGAGTTCGGCACCAAGGAATGGGGTCCGCAGCCCCTGCAGCTCGTATTGTCATCGGTCGACTGCAATGCCGGCTCGCTCGGCGTCGCCAAGGATACCGGGGTGACCGAGATCAAGCAACTCCGGGGCAAGCGCGTCGGCTTCGTGGTCGGCTCGCCGGCACTGAACCAGAACGCGCTCGCCATCCTCGCCTTCGGCGACCTCAAGCAAAGCGATGTCAAGACGGTCGAGTTCTCGAGCTACGGCGCGATGTGGAAGGGCATGATCAACAACGACGTGGATGCGGCCTTCGCCACCACCATCACCGGCCCGGCCAAGGAGCTGGAGACCTCGCCGCGCGGCATCATCTGGCCGCCGCTTCCGCACAACGACAAGGCGGGCTGGGAGCGCGTGAAGAAGGTCGGGTCGTTCTTCTTCCCGCATGTCGCGACCTGCGGCGCCGGCATCTCCAAGGACAAGCCGATCGAGCTTGGCAACTATCCCTACCCGATCTTCATTGTGTATGCCTCGTTGCCCACGGACGAGGTCTATTCCACCACCAAGGCGATGATCACGGGCTATGACGCCTATAAGGATTCGGCGCCGGGTGCGGCAGGCCTTGCGGCCGACCGCCAGACCAAGAACTGGGTGGTTCCCGTGCATCCAGGCGCGGCGAAGGCGCTCAAGGAAGCCGGCCAATGGACCGACGAGCAGGAAGCCCACAACAAGGGATTGCTCAAGCGGCAGGAAGTGCTGGCGGCAGCCTGGGCGGCCTACGGCAAATCCAATCCGCCGTCGGACGACAAGGCGTTTCAGGACGGCTGGATGAAGGCGCGCGCCGCGGCGCTGGCCAAGGCGAATATGCCGAACGGCTTTGAATAGTGCTGCCTCACTCGCTTCGGATCTAAGGCGAATACCGTCTAGGGGGAATGATGTCACCTGCTGCGAGTGAGAGCGTAGCTGCGCCTGCACAACGAATCGAGTTCGACGACCCGCATGCCAACATGCAGGAAGCCGAAGTCACGCGGGTGCGAACGTTGCGCGGGGCGTGGCGTTGGGTGCTGGTGGTCGCGACCGCCGTAACCATCCTGCTGTGCATCAACCAGCAATTCTCGCTGCGCTTCTTCCTCGGCTACACGCAGCTCAACACCGAGTACTTCTACCTCCTGATCGCGCTGATGCTGCCGTTCACGTTCCTGATCTTTCCAGGAACCGAGCGTTCGCCGCTCGACCGAATTCCCTGGTACGACATCCTGCTTTTTGTCCTCACGTTCGCCTGCGCCATCATCCTGATGCGCAGCGTCCGCAAGGCGGCTGAAGCTGGCTGGGAATTCGGCGGTGCGCCAACCTACGTGATCGTTGCCGGCGTCATCATGTGGGTCGTGCTGATGGAAGCCTTGCGGCGCACCGGCGGATGGAGCCTGCTGCTGAGCGTGCTGCCGTTTACGGTCTATCCCCTGTTTGCCGACGCGAAGTGGCTGGGACCGTTTCGCGGCACCCAATCGACGCTCGAACAGGCAACGGCGTACCACGTGCTATCCGGCGAAAGCCTGCTCGGCATCCCGATCCAGGCCTTCGCCGATACCGTGATCGGCTTTCTGGTATTCGGCACCGCGCTGATGATGACGGGCGCGGGAAAATTCTTCATCAACATCGCTTTTGCTCTGTGCGGCACCTTCCGCGGCGGCGCGGCAAAAGTCTGCATCTTCGCCTCCGGTCTGCTCGGCATGATGTCGGGCTCGATCATCTCCAACGTGCTGACCGCGGGCACAATGACCATTCCGGTGATGAAGAAGAGCGGTTTCCGCGCCTCCTATGCCGGCGCGATCGAGGCCTGCGCGTCAACCGGCGCGGTGCTGGCGCCGCCGGTGATGGGCGCAACCGCGTTCGTGATCGCGCAATTCCTCAACGTCAGCTACGCGGACGTCGCGCTTGCTGCGATCATTCCGGCGGCGCTCTACTACATCGGCCTGTTCATGCAGGTGGACTCTTACGCGGCCCGCCACGGCCTGAAGGGCATTCCGCGCTCCGAACTGCCGAAGGTCTGGGACACGATCAAGGCCGGCTGGTACTACGTCTTCGTGATCGCGCTGCTGATCGTGATGCTCCTGTACTTCAAGCGCGAAAGCCACGCACCGTTCTACGCCACTGCGCTTCTTTTGGTGCTGAACCAGATCTTCTCGAAGGAAACCCGCTGGACGTCTGCGACGGTCAGCAAGTTCCTTGAGGTCAACGGCCGCACCTTCGTCGAGCTGGTCGGCATTCTCGCCGGCTGCGGCCTTCTGATCGGTGCGTTCTCGATGACCGGTGTGGTCTCCAGCCTTGCCAACGATCTGCTCAGGATCGCCGGCGACAATGCCCTCCTGCTGCTCGTGATGTGCGCCTTTACCAGTCTTGTGCTCGGGCTCGGACTGACGACGACCGCCTGCTACATCTTCCTTGCCATTCTGGTGGCACCGGCGCTGGAGAAGCTCGGCCTCAACCGCATGGCGGTGCACATGTTCATCTTCTACTGGGGCATGCTGTCCTCGATCACGCCACCGGTCGCCATCGCTTCCTTTGCCGCAGCCGGCATCGCCGGCTCACCAGCGATGAAGACAGGGTGGGAATCGATGTGGGTCGGCAGCATCATCTACTTCATTCCGTTCTTCTTCGTCCTGAATCCGGCGCTGGTGCTGCAGGGACCGAACCCCTATCTCGAAGGGCTTGGGCTGATGGCGCTGGCGGGCTTCGGCACGCTGTTCATCTGCGGCGGCATCCAGGGCTACCAGGCCTTTGTCGGCGACCTCAGGGGTGCCGGCGCGCTGGAATGGCCGCTTCGGGTATTGCTGATCATCGGCGGCTTCGTGGTGGCTACGCCCGGTGGCGGTATCATGCCGCTGTCGCAGATGCAGGTCACGTTGATCGGCCTTGCCATCCTCGTTCCCACCGTGCTGGTCGCGCTCGCCCTGATACGGCGGCAGACACCGATGCCGAACCAGTTGCGCGCACCCTGATTGCGTTGCACAAGAGGAGGCGATGAAACCATCGCCTTCTCCGTTCACGACCACGCCCCTCGCCTGGACCCGTTCAAAACCGCCCTTGCTGCGGTTTCTCAACGCCTGTCACGCAGATTTCGCGCCAGAAGACAGCGGCGCGGTCGCCGATTACATCCCGGAACTCAGCAAGGCCGACCCTGACCATTTTGGCATCAGCCTCGCCACCCTCGACGGCCACGTCTACGAGGTCGGCGACACGCAGGTCCCCTTCACCATCCAGTCGATGTCGAAGCCGTTTGTGTTCGCGCTGGCGCTGGACACGCTGGGAGCAGCCCGGGTCGAAAGCGTCATCGGCGTCGAGCCTTCGGGCGATCCCTTCAACTCGATCCGCCTCAACGCCGAGAACCATCCCTTTAACCCGATGGTCAATGCCGGCGCGATCGCCTGCTCCGGCCTGATCCACGAGGCCAAGGGCGATGCCGCGTTCGAATATATCCGGCAGGCGCTGGGGCGATTTGCCGGGCGCGAACTCGACGTCGACGACGCCGTCTATGCTTCCGAAAGTGCGACCGGTGATCGTAACCGCGCGATCGGCTATCTCCTGCGCACCAATGGCGTCATCAAGGACAATGTGGCCGCCGTGCTGGAGGTCTATTTCCGGCAATGCGCCATCCTGGTAACGGCGCGCGATATCGCCGTGATGGCGGCCACCCTCGCCAATCGCGGCATCAATCCGTTGACCGGCGAACAGGTGATGAGCGCCTACGCCATCTCCCGCACGCTCTCCGTCATGACCAGTTCCGGCATGTATGATTACGCCGGCGAATGGATCTATCGGATCGGCATTCCCGCCAAGAGCGGCGTCGGCGGCGGCATTCTCGCAGCCCTACCGGCGCGGCTCGGGCTCGGCAGCTATTCGCCAAGGCTCGATAAGCACGGCAACAGTGTGCGGGGCATCAAGGTCTGCGAGGCGCTCTCGGCGCATTACGACCTGCACATGCTCAACCGCAGCGACGACGCGCGCAACAGCATCATCGCCGATTACGACATCGGCAGCAGCCCCTCCCGGCGCGTGCGGCGCGCGCAGGAGCAGAACATCCTCGCCCCGCACCACCAGGAAGTCCGCGTGATCGAGCTGGTGGGGACGCTGTCGTTTTCCAACGTCGACTACGTCTCGCGCCAGCTCGCCGCCAAGCCGCGGCCGCAGCTTGTCATCTTCGACCTGCGCCGCGTGACGGCGATGACGCGAGCCGGCGCCCGACTGCTCGCCGAGGAATTCCGCGAGCTCGCCGCCCACCACGTCACCGTGATTCTATCCGGCATCAGGCGTTCGTCGCCCGACTGGAAAATGCTCGCGGAATGGACCGAAGGCCTCACCAACATCCGCAACTATTATCTGCTCGATGCCGCCATCGAATGGGCGGAAGACCAGGTGGTGTACCGCTACGGCGGCGCGATCGATTTTTTCGAAGCGACCGAACTGTCCGAACAGTCGCTGCTGGCGGGATTGACGGCGGAGGAACTGACCGATCTCGCTTCGCTCGTCTCGATCAGGACCTATCAGACCGGTGAGAAGATCATCAGCGCGGGCGACGCCGCGACATCGCTGTTCTTCCTGCGGAGCGGCGCAGTTCACGTCACCCTGCCTGACGGCGTTCGTCTCGCGACGCTGACGGCCGGAATGCCCTTTGGCGAAATGGCATTGCTAGAGCCGCAACGCTCGGCCGACGTGCTGGCCGATATGGCTGCGACCGCTTACGAAATCCCGCTTCGCGATTTCGAACGGTTTCGGAAACAGCACCCGCGTGCTGGCGAGCGCATCATGCGCAATCTCGCGCAATTGCTGGCTGATCGCCTGATCATGGCCAACGCTAAATTGGATTTGCTGACGTCGGGGTAACCTTCCGTGTCCCGGACGCGGAGCAGCGTTCTTCACGCTGCTCCGCAGAGCCGGGACCCACCACCGCCGCAGTGGACCCCGGATCAGCAGCGCATCGCTCCGCGCTGCGCAGCGTCCGGGGAACGCCCAAGCGCCTACCCAGCCTTGCCCCGTCCGCTCTTCTCCGCGGCGCGGCGCAGCGCCTCGGCGAGCGCGCCGCCCGGCTGCTCCTGCGGCTTGCGCGGCGATGCCGACGTCATCGCCGCCTTGGAATATTCGCGCATCTTGCTATCAGACAGTTTGGGGCCCTTGGCGCCGACCTCGTCGTCGAGCCGCAGCGTCAGCGCGATGCGCTTGCGGGCGACTTCGACCTCGAGCACCTTGACCTTGACGATATCACCGGGCTTGACCACCTCGCGCGGGTCCTTGATGAAGTTCTTCGACATCGCCGAGATGTGCACCAGGCCGTCCTGATGCACGCCGATATCGACGAAGGCGCCGAATGCCGCGACGTTGGTGACGGTGCCTTCCAGGATCATGCCGCGCTTGAGATCCTTGATCTCCTCGACGCCTTCCTTGAACACCGCGGCCTTGAACGCCGGACGCGGGTCGCGACCGGGCTTTTCGAGTTCGCGCAGGATGTCGGTCACCGTGGGCAGGCCGAAGGTTTCATCGACGAAGCTCTGCGGCTTCAACTGGCGCACGATATCGCTATTTCCAATCAGCGCCTTGATGTCGCTCTTGGTAGCCGCGAGAATCCGCCGCACCACCGGATAGGCTTCGGGGTGAACGCCGGAGGCGTCCAGCGGGTCCTCGCCATTGTTGATGCGCAGGAAGCCGGCGCATTGCTCGAACGCCTTCGGTCCCAGCCGCGGCACCTGCTTCAGATCTTTCCGCGACTTGAACGGCCCGTTGGCGTCGCGGTGCTGCACGATGCTCTGCGCAAGCCCTGCCCCGATGCCCGACACCCGTGCCAGCAGCGGCGCGGACGCGGTATTGGCATCGACGCCGACCGCGTTGACGCAGTCTTCGACCACGGCATCGAGCGAACGCGCCAGCTTGGCTTCGCCGAGGTCGTGCTGGTACTGGCCGACGCCGATCGCCTTCGGATCGATCTTGACGAGCTCGGCGAGCGGATCCTGCAAACGCCGCGCGATCGACACGGCGCCGCGCAATGTGACGTCAAGTTCCGGCAATTCCTCTGACGCAAAGGCCGAGGCGGAGTAGACCGACGCGCCGGCCTCCGACACCACGATCTTCGACATCTTGAGGTCCGGCAGCAGCTTGACCAGCTCGGTCGCCAGCTTGTCGGTCTCGCGCGAGGCGGTGCCGTTGCCGATCGCGATCAGCTCGACGCGGTGCGCCACCGCGAGCTTGCCGAGCGTCGCCAGTGCTTCGTTCCACTGCCGTTGCGGCTCGTGCGGATAGATCGTCGTGGTCGCCACCACCTTGCCCGTCGCATCGACGATTGCGGTCTTGACGCCGGAGCGATAGCCGGGGTCGAGCCCCATGGTGACGCGCGCGCCGGCCGGCGCGGCGAGCAGCAGATCGCGCAGGTTCGAGGCGAACACGCGCACGCCCTCGGTTTCGGCCGCGGTCCACAACCGCATCCGCAGGTCGATGTTGAGATGCACCTGGATCTTGGTGCGCCAGGCCCAGCGCGCGGTATCGATCAGCCAACGGTCGCCCGGGCGCTTCTGATCGGTAATGCCGAAGCGCTGCATGATCTTCAGTTCATACGTGCTGGGCACGCCAGCCTCGGGCACATTCGCCTCGGGCTGGATCTGCAATTCGAGGATTTCTTCCTTCTCGCCGCGGAACATCGCGAGGATGCGGTGCGAGGGCAGCTTGCTCAGCGACTGGTTGAAATCGAAATAGTCCTTGAACTTCTCGCCTTCGAGCTTCTTGCCCTTGCGCACGGTCGAGATCATCAGTCCGTTCGACCACATCTCCTCGCGCAGCCGGCCGATCAGGTCGGCGTCTTCGGCGAATCGCTCCACCAGAATCGCGCGTGCGCCTTCCAGGGCAGCGGCAACATCCGGCACCTGCTTCTCGGCGTCGACGAAATTCGCGGCCACGGCCTGCGGATCGTTCTGCGGCTGCGTCAGCAGCAATTCAGACAAGGGCTCAAGGCCGGCTTCCTTGGCAATCTCGGCCTTGGTGCGGCGCTTCGGCTTGAACGGCAAATAGATGTCTTCCAGGCGGCCCTTGGTATCGGCGGCCATGATCTGCGCTTCCAGCGCGGCATCGAGCTTGCCCTGCTCGCGGATCGAATCGAGGATCGCCACCCGCCGCGCTTCGAGCTCGCGCAAGTAGGTTAGACGCTCTTCCAGGTTGCGTAATTGCGCATCGTCAAGACCGCCAGTGATTTCCTTGCGGTAGCGCGCCACGAACGGCACCGTGGCGCCGCCATCCAGCAGTTCGACGGTTGCTGCGATCTGCTCCTCGCGAACGCCGAGCTCTTGCGCAATCTGTCGGTTGATGTTTGCCACGCGACCTCTTTCCAAAAGCCGTTTGCGGCCGGATGACCGGCCGCGGGACGCAGCTTATGGACCATCTCGGGTTGATTTGCCAAGGCGCCGGACGAAAGAAATTGATCTGTGGATCGGGCGCCATCGGTCACGATAGAGACGCGGGATTCGCCGAAAAATCAGGCCAAGAATAGGGGTGGATCGATGGCCTCGTAATGTGTAAACGGGCGCTCCCTCCCGGAGCTCCCCATGTCGATCTGCGGCCTTGATTTCGGAACGTCGAACACGACGCTCGGCACCATCGATGCCCAGACGCCGGCTCTGGCGCCGCTGGAGTCGCCGCACAACACGATTCCCAGTGCCATCTTTTACGCGGCGGACGGCAACGTCCTGATCGGCCGCAAAGCCATGGAAGCCTATGTCGAAGGCACGGCCGGCCGTCTGATGCGCAGCCTCAAATCGGTGCTCGGCACCTCGCTGATCGAGGAAACCACCCGGCTCGGCCGCGCGCGGCTCGGTTTCCGCGATGTGATCGCCAACTACCTCGGCGCGATCAAGCGCCGCGCGGAACAGGCGACGGGCGGCCCCCTGCGCAGCGTCGTCCACGGCCGCCCGGTGCACTTTGTCGACAATGCGCCGGACGCCGATCGCAAGGCCGAAGAGACCTTGCGGACAATCGCGAAGGGAATCGGTTTCGACGAAGTCACGTTTCAGTTCGAACCGATCGCTGCGGCGCTTGACTATGAGCAGCAAATCACTTCCGAGGAACTCGCGTTGATCGCCGACATCGGCGGCGGCACGTCGGATTTTTCAATCGTGCGTCTGGGACCCGAACGTCACGGCAAGGCCGATCGGGCAGCCGATATTCTCGCCAATGACGGCGTGCGGATAGGTGGCACCGATTTCGACCGTCAGCTCAGCCTTGGCGTGGTCATGCCACTGTTCGGCTTCGGCAGCGCCATGAAGCGGCCCGGGCTTGACGTGCCATCGAGCTATTTCCACGATCTCGCCACCTGGTCCAGCATCAACCGGATGTATGAGCCGCGCGTGTTGGCCGATATCCGGCAGGTCCGGCAGGAAGCCGCCAGGCCCGAACTTCTCGACCGGCTGATACGCGTGATCCACGAACAGCGCGGCCATACGCTGGCGATGGAAGTCGAAGACGCCAAGATCGCGCTTTCCGAGATGTCTCGATCCGAGATCCCGCTCGCGTGGGTGGCGCCGGGACTGAGCGCCGCCATCAGCCAAGGCGATCTCGTCAGTCACACAAAGCAACTCGCCACGCGCATTTCGGCGCGCATCAAGAACTGCCTCATTCAGGCCGGACTGAATGCCGACGCCATCGACGCCGTGTTCCTGACCGGCGGCTCGGTGAAGCTTGCCCATGTACGCAAGGCGATCACCAAAGCCGCGCCGACGGCCCGCCTCGTCGAAGGCGACATCTTCGGCGCCGTCGGCAAGGGATTGACGCTGGAGGCGCTACGGCGATACGGGCCGTTGAGCTGAGAACGCCCGCCGATCAGCCCACCACTTCCGTCACCGGTTGCATGTCGATGGCAAAGGTTTCCAGGAACTTCGACGTCATGATGTAGAAGCCGACCGAAAGCTGCAGCTCGACCAACGCGGCCGGGGTCAATTTGGCGGCAATCGCATTGAAGGTCGCGTCCGTCGGTTTGTGGCGCCTGACAATCTCGTCGGTGAAGGCGAGCGCGGCGCGTTGCACGTCGGTGAAACAGGTCGCCGATTCCCAGTTCTCCAGCGCCTCGTTCTGCTCGTCGGTTACGCCCACGTTCTTGCCGATCCGCTTGTGGGCGACGATTTCATACGGCGCCTCGCACAGGATGCCGGTGCGGGTGATGGCGAGTTCGCGCACGATGGGGTCCAGTTCGCCCTTGTGCCGGATGGCCCCGCCCAACCGGCAGTATTGTTCGAGATAGCTCGGTGAATGCGCCATCATCCGGAAAATGTTCGCATTGCGGTTTTTGCCGAGCAGTTCGCGGGTACGATCGTTGTGCTTGGCAGGATCGCTATATTCGATGCGGGCCATTCTTCACCTTGGGGGTTTCAGGATTTTCTGATTTGTTGACAGAGAGATCATGCACCGCAGCAGGGAGTGGATCAACCGGCGAAACGCCGCTGCCGCAGCTTCAAATCCGCGCCTGGGCCGTTCGACCCGCGCCAAAAAACTCCCGATCTCGCGCACAAACCGGCTACGAGCGAGCCAAATTGCCGCCTCAATGCTGGTCGATTCTCACGGCTGTCGATATTCGCTGAGTGGGGACTCGAAAGAGCGAATACTCGTCGCGGGGTGTTCCGAGTAAACCAGACTGAGCTCATCAGGCCTTCACGGGCAACGATGACTCATGCCCAAGTCTAGGGAGTTAGGCATGAAGGAAGCCACCAGGAAGGCAGCCTCGGAAGCGCTTGCGCAGATGTTGGCGGTATCAGCGATGCTCGTTATCGCCAGCGTTGTGTTCTACTGGCACTGAATGTTGACGCGTCGAAGCACTCAGATTTTCAACCCGTTCCGCGTAATTCTGGGTTGCTTCGCTGCGTGAGCATTTGCCTGACACTCACCTCGTTTTCTCAAAATACGGCACCAATCTTCCCGCGAACGGCCGATAGCTTGCGGTGACCTCATCGCCGATCGCAAGATCATGGGCGCCGTGAGCCATCATGCGAAACCCCTCGGCCGCATCGACCAGCACGATATTGTAGGGGACATGCGCGCGTGTCTCCGGTGTCGCGGCGCGGCACACCAGTGACGTCGCGTAGACCGTCGCTATTCCGCTGGCACGTTTCTCGACCGGATCCGGCGCACCACAGGCGGCGCAGAAGCTGCGGTGAAAATACTGCACTTTCCCGCAGGCAGCGCAGGCTTGATAGACGATGGCCTCGGCACCCTCAGTCCAATCGGCGAGCATGTCGTTCACCGCACCCGCTCCAGGAACATGCTGACATGCGACGACAGCACACCGCCATCGCCATGCAAGAGCGCAATCGAGGCATCACGAACCTGCCGGCCGCCGGCACGCTCGGTCATCTGCAGATGAGTCTCGACCAGATGCGCCATCGCGCCGCCGACGCCGCAATGGCCGTAACTCAACAGCCCGCCATGGGTGTTGAGCGGCATGGCGCCGTCGCGGCCGAAATGCCCAGCCCGCACCCGCGCGGCCGCCTCGCCGCGCCCGGCCAGGCCGAGATCCTCCAGCAACATGGCGAGGGTAATGGTGAAACTGTCGTATACCGCGGCGTAACGCACGTCCGATATTGCAATGCCGGACGCGGCCATCGCCTTGGCAATCGCGATCTCGGCGCCGAGTTCGCTTAAGGCCGGGGCCGCCGTGACGTGCTGGTGGGTATGCGCCTGCGCGCAGCCGCGCACGCGAACACCGATCGCGCCGGTCGGTTCGCGGCTGATCACGAACGCAGCGCCGCCGTCGGACACCGGGCAGCAGTCCAAGAGCTTGAGCGGCATCGCCACTGGTTTTGAGGCCATCACGTCGGCGACGCTGATCGGCTCGTGGAACTGGGCGCCGGGGTGCGTCAAGGCGTGAGCCCGCATCAGCACGGCGAATTCGGCGAGGTCTTCCTGGGTGACACCATATTCGTGCATGTAGCGCGACGCGAGGAGACCGTAATAGGCAGGGATCGTCGGCCCCAGCGGCACCTCGTAATCGGGGTGGCCGACCTGCGCCAGCGCCTGGATCGAGGCGTCGCGGCTCTGGCCCGTGAGGCGGTTTTCGCCGCCGACAACCAGCAGATGCCTGGCCACGCCGGCGTCGACCAAATGATGCGCCAGCATGGTCATGGCAAGCCCGGTTGCGCCGCCAACCTGCACGGCATGGGCATAGGACGGCTGGATGCCAAAATGCTCGGCGAACACGGTTGCCAACATGATGTGCGGCGAGACGGTCGAATAGCCACAGAGGATGCCGTCGATCTCGGATCGCTTGAGCCCGGCGTCGGCAATGGCGAGCTCAGCGGCCTTGCTCATGAGATCGAGCGAGGACGAGCCTTCGTGCTTGCCGTAAGGTGTCAACCCGACGCCGGTGATGAAGCTCATAACAATGTCTCCTCGTCATTCCGGGGCGCGCGAAGCGCGAACCCGGAATCTCGAGATTCCGGGTCTGGTCCTTCGGACCATCCCGGAATGACGCTGTGGAGAGACCGCCTTCCCATCCTCAATACGACTTCGGCAACCCCAGCACCTTCTCGGCAATAAAACTGAGAACAAGCTGCGGGCTGATCGGCGCGATGCGTGGAATCAGCGATTCCCGCAGGTAACGCTCGACGTGATATTCCTTGGCATAGCCGAAGCCGCCATGCGTCATCACCGCCTGCTCGCAGGCGTGGAAGCCGGCTTCGGCGGCGAGATATTTCGCGGCATTGGCTGCGGGCCCGCATTGCATGCCCTGGTCGTATTGCCAGCCCGCGCGCAGCACCATCATCCAGGCGGCTTCCAGTTCCATCCAGTTCTTCGCGAGGGGATGCTGGATGCCCTGGTTCATGCCGATCGGACGATTGAACACGATGCGGCTCTTCGCATAGGCCGCCGCACGCGACAGCGCGACCTGCCCTAGCCCGACCGCTTCGGCGGCGATCAGAATGCGCTCGGGATTCATGCCGTGCAGGATATATTCGAAGCCGCGGCCCTCCTCGCCGAGCCGATCCTCGACCGGGATCTCGAAATTCTCGAAGAACAGTTCGTTGGAATCGACCGGCTTGCGGCCCATTTTCTCGATCTCGTGGACCGCGACGCGCTGCTTGTCGAAATCGGTGTAGAACAGGCTCAAGCCATGGGTCGGGTTCTTCACCTCTTCCAGCGGCGTGGTGCGCGCCAGCAGCAGAATCTTGTTGGCGACCTGGGCAGTGGAAATCCAGACCTTCTGGCCATTGACGACATACTTGTCGCCCTTGCGCACCGCGCGGGTTTTCAACTGCGTGGTATTGAGGCCGGTATTGGGCTCGGTGACCGCGAAGCAGGACTTGTCGCGCCCGTCGATGATTGGCGGCAGCATCCGCGTGCATTGCTCCTTAGTGCCGAACACGACGACGGGATTGAGACCGAACACGTTCATGTGCACGGCGGAGGCGCCGGACATACCAGCGCCCGATTCCGCAATCGTCCGCATCATGATCGCGGCGTCGGTGATGCCGAGCCCGGACCCGCCATATTCCTCGGGGATGCAGATGCCGAGCCAGCCGGCATCCGCGAGCGCGCGGTGGAAGTCGGTGGGATAGCCGCCCTCCTTGTCCTTCTTCAGCCAATAGGCGTCGTCAAACCCCGAGCAGATTTTTTCAACTGCGTCGCGGATCGATTCCTGGTTGGCCGACAGCGCAAAATCCATCTATCCTGCCCCTACGTATTTGCTGCGTTCCTGGTGACGCCATCGCGCACCAGCGCTGCGATTTCATCCGGCGTAAAGCCGACTTCTTGCAGAATTTCCGCGCCGTGCTCGCCCAGGCGTGGCGCCAGCCGCTTCGTCTCGACCGGCGTTTGCGAAAATCGCGCCGAAGGTCTCATGTTGCGGATGCGGCCCTCGGTCGGATGATCGACAACCGGGAAAAAATCGGTCGCGAGGATGTGGGGATCGCCGAGCAGGCTCTCGAGGTCGTGCATCGGCATGACCGGCACGTCCGCCTTCTCCAGGATAGCGAGCCATTCGGCCGTGGGCTTGGTCGCGAGGATACGCGCCAATTCGGCATAGACCGCGTCGATATTGGCGGCGCGCCCGGCGAAGGTCGCAAATTTCGGGTTGACGCGAAGATCGTCACGGCCGGTGGCATCGAAGAAATTCTGCCACTGCTTGTCATTGTAGACGATCACGCAAATATAGCCGTCGGAAGTCTTGTAGGGCCGGCGGTCCGGCGAGAGATGCCGCGCATAACCGCCCTTGTCGAGCGGCGGCTCATAGGTGAGACCGCCCATATGGTCGCCCATTACGAAACCGGCCATGGTTTCGAACATCGGGATATCGACGCGCTGGCCGCGGCCGGTGCGGTTGCGATCGACGAGGCTGGCGCAGATCGCGCCTACCGCCGTCAGCCCGACGATACGGTCGACCAGCGCGTTGGGGACATAGCGCGGCACGCCGTCGGCGGTCTGCGCCATCAGCGCCGGCAGTGCGGTCGCGCCCTGGATCAGATCGTCATAGGCGGGCTTTGCCGCATAGGGGCCGTCCTGGCCGAAGCCGAACACGCCGGCATAGATCAGGCGCGGGTTGATTTCCGACACCACGTCATAGCCGAGGTTCAATCGCGCCATGGCCTGCGGCCGCACATTGTAGACCAGCGCGTCGGCCGTCTTGATCAGTCGCAGCACGGCATCGCGCCCAGCCGGCTTCTTCAAATCGAGGCAGATCGAGCGTTTGTTGCGGTTGGTATTGAGAAAGACCGGCCCCATGCCGGGATGACGGGTCGGGCCGATCTGCCGCGTCACGTCGCCGTCGAGCGATTCAACCTTGATGACGTCGGCGCCGTAATCGCCAAGCATCTGGGTGGCGTAAGGCCCCATCAGCACGGTCGTCATGTCGATGACCTTGATACCCGCCAATGGTCCCATGGATCGGCCCTGCTCCCCGCTACGCGGCCATTCCCGGTCCGCATTGTTGTGAGGCCAAGTAACGGCAGGCTATCGCGAAGATCAAGGCGCGCCCAGCGTATGGCCGCATGCGCGCGGTAGCGGCTATTTCTTCGGCGGCGCGCTCTTGGATCTGGCGTCGCGCTCCTTGGTCAGGCGCTCCAGCTCTTCATTCTGCTGGCTGAGGCGGTCGGCGATGCGCGCTTCGTTCTGTTCGCCGGAGGCGGCCGCGGCCTGTTCGATCAACTGCCGGATATTGTCTTCCAGAATCCTGATCCGGTTGTTCAGCTCTGCCTCTGACATCGAACTTTCGTTGCTCATAATGCAGCTCCGGACGATTTTGTAGGGTGGGCAAAGTGCAGCGTGCCCACCAGCCTCATCTCGCGCCAGTCATGGTGGGCAACGCGCAAGCGCGCTTTTGCCCACCCTACCCAATGCTGCCGATGCCCAATCGCCGTCGGCATGATGCAACGCCTACTTCGTAGGCTCCAGCACGGAGACGTAGTTCGCCACCGCCGCACCGCCCATGTTGAAGATGCCCGCGAGCTTGGCGTTCTTGAGCTGCATGCCCTCGGGCGCCTGGCCGACGAGCTGCATCGCGCTCATCACGTGCATGGAGATGCCGGTGGCGCCGATCGGGTGGCCCTTGGCCTTCAGGCCGCCGGACGGGTTGACCGGCAGCTTGCCGTCCTTCTGCGTCCAGCCCTCTTTGATGGCTCGGGCGCCCTGCCCACGCGGCGTCAGGCCCATCGCTTCATATTCGATCAATTCGGCGACCGTGAAGCAGTCGTGGGTCTCGACAAAGGAGAGATCGGAAAGCTGCACGCCGGCTTGCGCCAGCGCACGCCGCCAGGCGACGGTGCAGCCTTCGAACTGCAGGATGTCGCGCTTGGACATCGGGAGGAAATCCTGCGCATGCGCGGTGGCGCGGAAGTTCACCGCCTTGCCCATGGTCTTCGCGGTTTCCGAATCCGTCAGCACCAGGGCCGCCGCGCCGTCCGACACCAGCGAGCAATCGGTACGCTTCAGGGGACCTGCGACGAACGGGTTCTTCTCGCTCTCGGCGCGGCAGAATTCAAAGCCGTAATCCTTGCGCATCTGCGCGTAGGGATTGGCGACGCCGTTCTTGTGGTTCTTGGCCGCGATCATCGCCAGCGCGTCCGACTGGTCGCCGTATTTCTGGAAATAGCTTTGCGCGATTTTGCCGAACACGCCGGCAAAACCGCCGACGGTGTCACCGTCCTCGGGCAAATAGGACGCCTTCAGGAGGTAGCGCCCGATATCGGCCGAGGGCGTCCGCGTCATCTGTTCGACGCCGACCACCAGCACGATCCTGGCCGCGCCTGAGGCGATCGCCCGGATACCCTGATGCACCGCCGCCGAACCGGTGGCGCAGGCGTTCTCGACCCGAGTGGCCGGCTTGAAGCGCAGCTTGGGATCGGCCTGCAGCACCAGCGAGGCGGTAAAATCCTGCGGCGAGAAGCCGGCATTGAAATGCCCAAGCACGATCTCGTCGACATCTTCAGCGGATATACCGGCGTCGGCCAGCGCATCGGTCGCAACCTTGACTACGAGGCTCTCGACAGTTTCCGCGTCGAATTTGCCGAATGGCGTGTGCGCCCATCCGACGATGCTGGCTGTCATGGCCGTTCTCCCTGTTCCGGTTCTGAAGCCTTTGTACCCTATCAGGAAAAAGACTTCACGCCGGTTTCAGCGATTTCATGGTCCGCGCGCACATGGCGGTTATGCCAGCCCAGTTGCCGGACCGGATGTCCGCTGCCGGACATAGCCAGGAACCGCCTACCGCGACCACGTTCGGCTCGGCCAGCCAGGCCGCCGCATTGGCCTCGCCGATGCCGCCGGTCGGGCACACCTCAATATGGGGAAACGGTCCCGCCAGCGCCCGCAGTGCCTTGATACCGCCGGCCTGCTCGGCGGGGAAGAATTTGACGAGATCGAAGCCGGCCGCAAGCGCCTGCATCAGTTCGGAAGCCGTCGCGATCCCGGGCGCGAACGGCAGGTCGCTGGCGGCTGCCGCCTTCAGGAGTTCCGGCGTCGAGCCGGGGCTGATGCCAAACCTGGCCCCGATCGCCCTCGCCCGCGCCAGATCATCGCCATTGAGGATGGTGCCGATGCCGATCACGGCTTCCGGGACCTCCGCGATCATGGCCTTGGCGGCGTCCGCGGCGACCGGCGTCCGCAAGGTCACTTCCAGCACCCGCACACCGCCTGCGACCAGCGCCCGCGCCAGCGGCACCGCGTCCTCCAGCCGCTCGATAGTGAGCACGGGGATCACGGTCGCGGATTTGAAGATGCCGGCGAGTTGTTCCTGCCTTGTGGCTGCGGTCATGGCGATGCCTTGCGAGAATTGGCGTGGTTCGGGATGAGGCCGGACGGCATCTCCGCGCGCGGTATGATCGCGCCGGGATGACATACCACAATGCCAGCCAGACGATGCCCCGCGCGGGCGGCCTCAATCGGATCCGCGCCGACGAGACGCGCGGCCACATAGGCGGCTGCGAAACTGTCGCCGGCCGCCGTGGTGTCGACGACGGGCGCTTCCACGGGCTTGGCCTTGATCGGATAAGGTACGCTTTCGAGGCGCACGATGCTCGCCGGCTCCGAAAGCTTCAATACCACCTCGGCGCCCGGAATCCGCGCCAGCAAGGCTTCGTTGGTCATATCAGGATAGAGCGGCAGCAAATCCTCCGTGGAAGCCAGCACGATATCGGCTGTGGCAAAGGCCTCCTGAAAAACGGCACGCGCGACGTCGAGGTCGGGCCAGCCGCGGGCTCGGAAATTGGTATCAAACGCAAAGCGAGCGCCATTTTCGCGCGCGCGTTTCAGGGCCGCGAACAGCCGTGTTCTTCCTGCCGCGCCATACAGCGAGAGCGTGATTGCCGAGAGATAGACCACATCATAGCCGGCGAGTGAATTGAGGATCTCCGCCGTCTGCGGCAAATCCATCAGGCTGCGCGCGGCCGCGCTGTCGCGCCAGTGGAAGAAGCGACGCTCGCCCTTCTCGTCGGTCTCGATCAGATAGAGGCCCGGCAGTTTGCCGGGTAGCCGTATCACCCATCCGGTTCCGACCCCTTCTGCGGCCCAGCCGGCGATCATTTCGTCACTGAGGGGATCGTCGCCAAGCGCGGTGATGTAATCGGTGCCGGCGCCAAGGCGCGCGAGATAGACTGCCGTGTTGAGCGTGTCGCCGCCATAGCCGCGCGAAAACAGGCCGGCTTGAATGCCCTGGGCCTGCTTCAGTTCGACCATGCATTCGCCGATGCAGGCTACCTTGCTCATGACCGCATCCGCGTGAACTGGCGCGAAATCAACTCAGGCAGCGAACTTGCCGCCGAGTTCATCCTCGATGTGGATCCGGATGATGTCGTCAAACGTCTTCTCGGCGGTGGTGAAGCCGAGCTTGAGCGCGCGATCCGTGGAAAAATCGCGCGGCCAGCCGGAGACGATGCCGATGATGGTCGGATCGGGCACGCGCTTGATGCGCGCGGTGACGTTCTTGCCGGCGACGCGGTCAAGGGCCGCGATCTGCTCGCCCACGGTGACTGACAGACCGGGCATGCTGAGATTGCGCCGCGGCCCCATCGCGTTGAGGTCCATGGTGCCGGCGTGGACCAGAAAGCCGACCGCTGATTTCGGCGAGGCGTGCCAGTGGCGGACGTCCTCGGAGACCGGCAGCACCGCCTCCTCGCCAGCCAGCGGCTCGCGAATGATGTTGGAAAAGAAACCGGACGCCGCCTTGTTCGGTTTGCCGGGCCGCACG
This sequence comes from Bradyrhizobium archetypum, assembly GCF_013114835.1. Lineage (GTDB taxonomy): Bacteria > Pseudomonadota > Alphaproteobacteria > Rhizobiales > Xanthobacteraceae > Bradyrhizobium > Bradyrhizobium archetypum. Next base: position 613,599 of record NZ_JAAVLW010000005.1, read on the forward strand.
CAGATCGTCGGCAGGCGGATCGAGATGCCGTCGAGCAGGCCTTTGCGCGTATAATCGTTGATCAGGAGTTCGCAGATCGATTTCTGAGTGCCGTAGCTCGTCAGCGGCGTATGGAAGAATTCGTCGCCGATCTTCTCCGGGAATGGCGCGCCGAACACCGCGATCGAGGACGTGAACACCAGCCGCGGCCTGTAGCCGTCGCCCACATGGCGGATGGCGTCGATCAGATATCGCGTTCCGTCGAGATTGATCCGGTAGCCCTTGTCGAATTCGGCTTCGGCCTCGCCGGAGACGATCGCGGCGAGATGGAAGATCACCTCCGGCCGATGGGCGATCAATGGCTCCGCCGCGCCGGGATCGGCGAAATCGGAAGCTACGACTTGTATCGGGATCGACGCGCTGGGCTTGGCTGGCGCCACCACGTCCTGCAGCGTCATGCGGGTGATTTCGTGCTTGCCTAGCCGGCCATCACGCAACAGCCGCTCGGTCAGCTTGCGGCCCACCATGCCGGCGGCGCCGAGAATCAGAATGTGCAAGACCCGTCTCCTTTTTTTACTCTTCTATAGCGTTTTCAAGCGAAGTGAGAACCGGTTCGCGTGAAGAAAACGCGTCAAGAGATGATGTCAGACCCGGGCCTTAATGCGCTCACTCTTTCACGGCTCCCGTCATGGCCGACACATAATGCTCGACGAAGAAGGCGTAAAGGATGACCAGCGGCAGGGATCCCGCCAGCGCGCCCGCCATCAGCGAGCCCCATCGGTAGACGTCGCCATCGACGAACTCGTTGACGATCGCGACCGGCACGGTCTTGTTCACGGTCGATTGCAGGAAGGTGAGCGCGTAGATGAATTCGTTCCAGCACAGCGTGAAGCAGAAGATGAACGCCGAGATCAGGCCGGGGACAGCCAGCGGCAGCACGATCTTGATCAGGATCTGCCAGCGGCTGGCGCCATCGATCAGCGCGCACTCTTCCAGCTCGAACGGGATGGTCTTGAAATAGCCCATCAGCAGCCAGGTCGAGAACGGAATGAGGATCGTCGGATAGGTCAGGATCAGCGCCAGCGGCGAGTCGAACAGGCCGTACTGGAACACGACGGTGGCGAGCGGAATGAACAGGATCGACGGCGGCACCAGGTAGGCAAGAAAGATCAAGCCACCGACGAGGTTAGCGCCCTTGTAGCGCAGCCGGACGATGGCATAGGCGGCGAGCACGGATGCTACGATCGACAGGAAGGTAGCGCAGACCGCCACATACATCGTGTTCCAGAGCCACATCGGATAGTGGCTTTCGAACAGCAGCTTGTAGAAGTGCTTGAAGGTCGGATTCCAGGTCCAGAACGGGCTGTAGGTCTCCATATCCAGGAGCTGCGCATCCGGCTTCACGGCGGTGAGCGCCATCCAGTAGAACGGGAACAGCAGCACGAATACGATGATCGACAGCGGGAGATAAAGCGTCACCAGCCGGCGCGGCACGGACTGCAGATAGCTCATGCCCTCGGAATGGTCCGCGGTCGGCGCGGATGACGTCAACACACCCTTGAGATTGACGTGCGTGGTCGGGAGATCAGTCATTGTTTTCTCCCTGCTGCCAATTGCGGCGCTGCGCGCGCGGGGCCTGCCCCGTTCGCGCCAAATAGGATACAGCGGCGCGGAGATCAGTCATTGTTCTCTCCCTGCTGCCACTTGCGGCGCTGCAGACCGAACCAGGAGACCATGATGGCCGCGAGCAGGAATGGGATCATGGCGCTGGCGATGGCGGCGCCCTCGCCCAATTGCCCGGCGATGATTGCGCGCTGGTAGGACAAGGTTGCCATCAGGTGCGTGGCGTTCACCGGGCCGCCGCGGGTCATCGCCCAGATCAGCTGGAAGTCGGTGAAGGTGAACAGCACCGAGAAAGTCATCACGACCGCGATGATCGGCGTAAGCAAGGGATAGGTGATGTGGCGGAACATCTGCCAGCGCGATGCGCCGTCGAGCGTCGCCGCCTCGTAAAGCGACGGCGACACCGTCTGCAGGCCCGCGAGCAGCGTGATCGCAACGAACGGCACGCCGCGCCAGATATTGGCAAAGATCACGCAGATCCGCGCCCAAGTCGGGTCACCGAGGAAATTGATGTTCTGGTTGATGATGCCGAGATGCTTCAGCGACCAGGAGATGATCGAGAACTGGGAATCGAAGATCCACCAGAATGCCAGCGCCGACAGCACGGTCGGCACGATGAAGGGAATCAGCACGGCGGCGCGCAGCATCGCCTTGAACGGCATGTTCTCGTTGAGCAACAGCGCCAGATAAAGGCCGATGCCGAATTTGATCGCGCTGGCGACGAACGTGTAGAGCAGCGTGTTGAACACCGAGAGCCAGAAGATGGCGTCGTCCCACAGCCACTCGTAGTTCTCGTAGCCGATGAACTGCCCGACGCGGCCGATCTTGGTGTCGGTGAAGGACAGCCAGATGCCGAGCCCCAGCGGATAGGCAAGGAACAGGATCAGGAACGCCATCGCCGGCACCATGAACCAGAAGCCGAGCCAGTTCCTGTTGTGCTTGAGCTGGTCCCACGACGTCGCTTCGCGGATCTGCGATTTGGCTTTTGCCGGCGTGATTGCGATGTCAGCCATGAGCCAGTTTCCTTGGGCCAGCCAATCCTGGCGATCTTCTGGGCAGTGTACCCGTTAGCCTAAGTCAAACGGGCGGCAGACGAGCCGCCGCCCGCTCTCAACTCTTAGCGATAGATGCGCTTCAGCTGCCGCTCGGCTTCCGCCATGGCCGTCTTGGCATCCTTGGCGCCGGTGCAGTAGTTGGCGAACATGTCGACGACGATGAAGTCGGCGATCGCGGTCGCGGCCTTCTCGCCGACCTTGCCGATGCCGGAAGCCGGCAACGCGCGTTTGGAGGCCTGGGCGAACACCGCGTTCTTGGGATCGGCAGTCCACACCGGCGCTGCATCATAGGAATTGAGCGTGTGGGTCAGGTAGCCCCGCGCGCCGCTCAGCCATTTATCGTAGTTTTCTTTCTCCAGCATGAAGGCGATAAAGGCCTTTGCAGCGTTCGGATATTTCGTGAAGTTGAAGGCCAGGATCGGCACGGCAAGCTGCAACTCCGTCGGCTTGCCGATCGGGCCCACCGGCCACAGACCGTGATAGGTATCCTCGGCCAGTTCCTTTTTGCTGGCATCATCCTTCGCCGCCACGTAGATCGAGATGCCGTTGGCGGTGCAGTACAGTTCGCCCGCGAGGAACGCCTTGTTGTTGGAAGAGTCGTTCCACGACGCCGTGCCAGAGACGAAGGTGTCGGAGAGCGCCTTGCAGTACTCGAGCGCCTTCATCGTTTCCGGCGAGTTGATGATGACCTTGTCGTCCTTGTCGACGGTCCAGGCGTTGTGGCCCCACAGGACCCAGTGCAGCCAAGCATTGGCGTCGCCTGAGGCGTGACCGAGCGCAAAACCGGCCGGCGTGTTGTTCGCCTTCAGCGCCTTGCACATTTCGAGGAAGCTCGGGAAGTCCTTGGGGAATTCCTTGAAGCCGGCCTTGTCGGTCGCGGACTTGCGGTAGGTCATGTAGCCGCCGACTGTGGCGACGGGAATGCCGAGCCAGTCATTGCCGAGCATGCAGGTCTTCTGCGCCGCATCGGTCCAGCCGCCGTATTTCTTGCCGAGGTAATCGGCAACGTCGTTCATCTTGAGGACCTTGGTGGGGAAGAGCTGCGGCAGCGTGTGCAGGCCCCAGGCGAGGTCGAGACCCGAGCCGGTATTGGCGGCAACTGAGGCTTTCGGCTGCACGTCCTCGAACGACTCCGAGAACACGTTCATCTCGGTGCCGGTCGCGGTCTTGAATGCAGCGACCATGGCGTTGAAGGCGTCGTCTTCCGCCGGCACGAAGCGCTTCCAACGCATAACCGTGAGCTTGGCGCCCTGCTCCGCCTTCCACGGCGAGGCTTGCGCCCAGGCCTTGGCGAAATCGAGCAGTGCAGGTCCGGTCAGCGCGCCAGCCGCCGCCAGCGCGGTGCCGCCCTGGAGCAGAGAGCGGCGGGTAAAGTCTTGCATGGTCCATCCTCCCTTTGAGTATTTTTTGGTTATTGCTCAGCCACTTTGGTTATTGCTCAGCCATTCAGTCGCTTGCCCGTCGTCTCGTCGAACAGATGCACGAGTGCCGGATCCGGCTTGAGCCGGACCTTGTCGCCCGGACTGAATTGATGCCGCTCGCGGAACACGGCGACCACCTGTTCTCCGCCGAGCTTGGCGAAGACCTGGGTTTCCGAACCGGTCGGCTCGACCACGACGATCTCGGCTTCGGCGCCATCATCGGCGATGGTGAAATGCTCGGGCCGCACGCCGTAGACGGCCGGCTGCCCTTCCGAATTGGCGGGCGCGGTCTTCAGCGGCAGCCTGACGCCATTCGGACCCTCGAAGCCGGCGCTGCCGTTCGACTTCACCTTGCCCTTGAGAAAATTCATCGCCGGCGAACCGATGAAGCCGGCAACGAACTGGTTGGCCGGTGTATCGTAAAGCTCGAGCGGCGTGCCCATCTGCTCGACGATGCCGTCATGCATCACCACGATCTTGTCGGCCATGGTCATGGCCTCGATCTGGTCGTGGGTGACGTAGACTGTCGTGGTCTTGAGCCGCTGGTGCAACTCTTTGATTTCGGTGCGCATCGCAACGCGCAGCTTGGCGTCGAGGTTAGACAGCGGCTCGTCGAACAGAAACACTTGCGGGTCGCGCACGATGGCGCGGCCCATGGCGACGCGCTGGCGCTGGCCGCCCGACAATTGCCGGGGATAGCGGTCGAGCAGCGGGGTCAATGCGAGGATTTCCGCGGCGCGCTTCACGCCGGTCGAGATCTCCTCAGGCTTGGCGCCGCGCAGCTTGAGCGAAAAGCCCATATTGTCGGCCACCGTCATGTGCGGATAGAGCGCGTAGTTCTGGAACACCATGGCAATGTCGCGCTCTTTGGGCTGGACATTGTTGACCACACGATCGCCGATGGAAATCGTTCCCGAGGTGATGTTTTCAAGGCCGGCGAGCATCCGCAGCAAGGTCGACTTGCCGCAGCCGGAGGGGCCGACGAGTACGACGAACTCGCCATCCTCGATCGGAATCGACACGCCGTGCAAAACTTCAAAATTGCCGAACGACTTGCGCACGTCGCGAATCTGTACCGACGACATGAATTCACTCCCCTCATTTGCTCTTGTTTGGCGCCAGAAGCGGGTGGTGACGCCCTGCTGTCTTTTTCGACTCTAATGCCGGAAGCCGAATTCAACGGTCATTATCATCCGCAGTTTGGCGGCTTTTAGCAATCCGATGGTAGCGCTGTCAATAATTGTTCAATCGTCTAATTTGTTGTGGTATGAGCGCAAGATGGGACGAAAACAGACAAAGTCTGGCAAAATCCGCCTCACCGAGGTCGCCAAGCTCGCTGGCGTCAGCCCAATCACGGCATCGCGTTTTTTCAGGAACCCTGAAGCATTGTCGTTGAGCAAGCGGGAACGCGTTGACAGCGCCGTGAAGGAACTCGGTTATGTTCCCAATCTTGCCGCGCGGGCGCTGGCCTCGCATCGCACCGAAGTCATCGGCGTCGTCATTCCATCCCTTACCAACAATGTGTTCGCCGACGTGTTGCGCGGCATCTACGATTCTTCCGAAGGCAGCCGCTACAGCATCCAGCTTGCCAATACGCGATACAGCATCCTGCAGGAGGAAAAGCTGTTGCGCCTGTTTCGGGCGCAGAAGCCTGCGGGATTGATCGTCACCGGCATCAACCAGACCGCGGAATCGCGCAAGGTCCTGGAGACCATGAATTGTCCGGTCACGCAGATCATGGAGATCGGCGACAGCCCGGTGGACATGATGGTCGGATTCTCGCACTACGATGCGGCGTTTGCAGCGATCTCGCACATTCTGGAGCAAGGACGCCGCCGAATAGGATTTCTCGGCGCGCGGATGGATCCCCGCGTACAGCGGCGGTTCGAAGGGTATCGTGATGCCATGAAAACGGCGTCCCTGTTCGATCCCAACCTCGTCGTCACCACGTCCGTGCCGACCACGGTGACGCTCGGCGGGACGCTGTTCGCCGATCTGCTGGCGCGAACGGCCGAGATCGACGCAGTATTCTGCGTCAACGACGATCTGGCGCTGGGGGTGCTGTTCGAATGTCAGCGCCGCCAGATTGCGGTACCCCGTGACCTTGCAATCGTCGGCTTCAACGACCTGGAGTTCATGGCGTCCGCCGTCCCCTCCCTCACGAGCGTACGGACCAATCGCTATGAAATGGGCCGGCATGCCGTCACCATGGTGATCGACGCAATCGAAGGCCGGCGCCCGCAAGAGCCGGTGCTCGACCTCGGTTTTCAATTGATGGTGCGCGAAAGCTCGATGCCGCAAAATTCGTGACGGTTTCAGCGCGGTTCGCAGAGGACGATGAAAATGGTAGCGCTATCTTTTAGGTCGAACTAGGATTGACCTACCAGAAACCGGATCGGCATGGGCAAGCACGTTTGCAGCGGATGAAATTTTCAGCATTGTGCAATCGCTGCTTCGACAAGGACCGCTGACCGGGTTTGCAGTGCGGGAGGAACCAATGAAAAAGAACGACAACAAGACCAATGCCAAGGGCCGGAAACTACGTTCGCTCGAATGGTTCGACAATCCGCACAATCCGGGAATGACCGCGCTCTACCTCGAGCGCTACCTGAACTACGGCCTCACCCGGGAGGAATTGCAGTCGGGCAAGCCGATCATCGGCATCGCCCAAACCGGCAATGACCTGTCGCCGTGCAACCGCCACCATCTCGAACTGGCGCACCGGGTGCGCGAAGGCATCCGCGCCGCCGGCGGCATCGCGATGGAATTCCCGACGCATCCGATCCAGGAGACCGGAAAGCGGCCGACCGCGGCGCTCGACCGCAACCTCGCTTATCTGGGCTTGGTCGAAGTCCTGTTCGGCTATCCGCTGGATGGCGTGGTGCTGACCACCGGCTGCGACAAGACCACGCCGGCTTGCCTGATGGCGGCAGCAACCGTCAATCTGCCCGCCATCGTGCTTTCGGGTGGTCCGATGCTGAACGGCTGGCACAACGGCGAGCGCACCGGTTCGGGCACCATCGTCTGGAAAGCGCGCGAGATGCTGGCCGCCGGCGAGATCGACTACAACGGCTTCATCGAGCTCGTGGCCTCCTCGACCCCGTCGGTCGGCCATTGCAACACCATGGGCACCGCCTCGACCATGAACTCGCTCGCCGAAGCGCTCGGCATGTCGCTGCCGGGCTGTGCGGCGATCCCCGCACCGCACCGCGAGCGCGGCCAGATCGCCTATGAGACGGGACGACGAATCGTCGAGATGGTCTGGGAGGATCTCAAGCCCTCCGACATCCTGACCCGCAAGGCATTCGAGAACTGCATCGTGGTGAATTCGGCGATCGGCGGCTCGACCAACGCGCCGATCCATATCAACGCGCTGGCGCGGCATATCGGCGTCGAGCTCTCGATCGACGACTGGCAGAAGCACGGTCACGACATCCCGCTCCTGGTGAACATGCAGCCGGCCGGCTTCTATCTCGGCGAGGAATATCATCGCGCCGGCGGCGTGCCGGCAGTGGTACGCGAATTGATGGCACACAAGCGAATCCACGAGGACGCCCTCACGGTCAACGGCCGCAGCATCGGCGAGAACTGCCGCGAGGCGCCCAAGCCCGACGGCGATGTGATCTGGAGCTACGACAAGCCGCTGGTGAAGGACGCCGGCTTTCTGGTGCTGCGCGGCAATCTATTCGATTCCGCGATCATGAAGACCAGCGTGATTTCCAAGGAGTTCCGCGACCGCTATCTCAACAATCCCAAGGACCCGAACGCGTTCGAGGGGCGCGCGATCGTGTTCGAGGGTCCGGAGGATTATCACGAGCGGATCGACGATCCCTCGCTCGATATCGACGAACACTGCGTGCTGTTCATCCGCGGCGCCGGGCCGATCGGCTATCCCGGCGGTGCCGAGGTCGTGAACATGCAGCCGCCGGCAGCGCTGATCAAACGCGGCATCCTCTCGCTGCCCTGCATCGGCGACGGCCGGCAGTCCGGTACATCAGGCTCGCCGTCGATCCTCAACGCCTCGCCGGAGGCCGCAGCTGACGGCGGGCTCGCGATCCTGCGCACTGGCGACAAGGTGCGCATCGACCTCAACAAGGGCGACGCCAACATCCTGATCACCAGCGATGAGTTGAAAAAGCGTCGCGCCGAGCTCAAGGACAAGGGCGGCTTCCCCTACCCGGCCAACCAGACGCCGTGGCAGGAGCTCTATCGCTCGACCGTCGGCCAGCAGGCCACCGGCGCCTGCATGGAGCTCGCCACGCGCTATCAGAATATTGCCGGCACGGTCGGCGTGGCGCGCGACAATCACTAGGCAAGCGCCGTCATTGCGAGGAGCGCAAGCGACGAGGCAATCCATTCTTTCCTTCCCGTGGGCGAGATGGATTGCTTCGCTGCGCTCGCAATGACGGGAAACAATAAACAGGAGAAAACATGTCAGACCGCCTGAAGGGCAAGCGCGCTTTCGTCACCGCCGCCGCCGTCGGAATCGGCCGCGCCTGCGCGGTGGCCTTTGCGCGCGAAGGCGCAACCGTGTTCGCCACCGACATCGACGAGACCAAGCTTGCCGCACTCAAGAACGAAGGCATCGCCGAGGTGGCGAGGCTCGATGTCCGCGACAGCGCAGCCGTCGCCGCCATGGCCAGGCGCGCCGGCAAGACCGACATCCTGCTCAATGCCGCAGGCTTCGTACATCACGGCACGGTGTTGGATTGCTCGGATGAAGATTTTGATTTTTCGTTCGACCTCAACGTCAAGTCGATGCATCGCACGATCCGCGCGTTCCTGCCTGATATGCTGGACAATGGCCGCGGCACGATCGTCAACATCTCGTCGGCCGCCGGCGTGTTCAAGGCCGCGCCGAACCGCTACGTCTATGGCGCGACCAAGGCGGCGGTCGCGGCGCTGACCCGCTCGGTCGCCACCGATTTCATCAGCAAAGGCATCCGCTGCAATTGCATCTGCCCGGGCACCGTCGAAACCCCCTCGATGCTGGAACGCGCAGCCGCCGCCGGCCCCAACGGACGCGAGATGTTCATCGCGCGGCAGCCGATGGGACGGCTCGGCACTGCCGAGGAGATCGCGGCTCTCGCCGTCTATCTCGCCAGCGACGAAAGCGCGTTCACCACCGGCGTCGCGCATGTCATCGACGGCGGCTGGACGTTGTAAATGCAATCCTCATCCTGGGAGCCGCGAAGCGGCGTATCGAAGGATGGGCCACGGGCCTCATGGTTCGAGACGCGCAAGAGCGCTCCTCACCATGAGGAGCATCGAAGGAAAGGATCACCTTCATGAACAAGATCGATCTGAACGGACGTTGTGCCGTCGTTACCGGCGGGGCGCAGGGCTTTGGGCGCGCCATCGCTGAGCGCTTCATCGCATCCGGCGCGAAAGTCGCGATCTGGGATTTCGACCTGCCGATGGCGGAAAAGACCGCCAAAGAAATCGGGCCGGCGGTGACAGCTTTCAAGGTCGACGTGTCAGATCTTGGCGCCGTCGAGAAGACCCGTGACGAGACGCTGAAGGCGCTCGGCAAGATCGACATCCTCGTCAATAATGCCGGCATCGCCGGCGTCAACGCCACCGTGTGGGAAACCGACCTCGAGGAATGGCGCAAGGTGCTGCGCATCAATCTCGACGGTCCCTTCATCTGCTGCAAGGCGGTAGTGCCGGCGATGATCCGGCAAAAATACGGCCGCATCGTCAACATCGCCTCGATCGCCGGCAAGGAAGGCAATCCGAACGCCGCGCATTATTCGGCCTCGAAGGCCGGACTGATCGCGCTGACCAAGTCGCTCGGCAAGGAACTCGCCCAACACGACATCCTCGTCAACGCGGTGACGCCTGCCGCGGCGAAAACCGCAATCTTCGACCAACTGACGCAGCAGCACATCGATTTCATGCTGTCGAAAATTCCGAAGGGCCGCTTTGTGCTGGTGGAAGAACTCGCGGCGATGGTGGCCTGGCTGGCGTCGGAGGATTGCGCCTTCTCGACGGGTGCGGTGTTCGATATCTCCGGCGGCCGGGCGACATATTAGCCATGAAACAGTTAGCCGAGCCTCATGGTGAGGAGGCGCTCTTGCGCCGTCTCGAACAATGTGGCCAAGGTGGGGCCTCATCCCTCGAGACGCGGCGAAGACGCCGCTCCTCAGAATGAGGAATATCAGCCTCGCCCGTTTGATCCGGTTCCGGAGGAGCGGTCATGACCAGAGAAGGCGGTTGTCTGTGCGGCGCGGTTCGGTTCAAGGCCGAAGGCGAGCCGCTCAATGTCCGCATCTGTCATTGCCGCAACTGCCAGAAGGCGATGGGCTCGCCGTTCTTTGCGCGGGCACTATTCCCCCAATTCGCATTGACCGTCGAAGGCGAAACCTCCCGATATGCGACCTCAGCGAGGCTTGAGCGCCTGTTCTGCCGGAAATGCGGCACCCGCCTATTCACCTGGCGCACCGACGGTACCGCGGCTGGCGTGGCGCTGGCCACCTTCGACGACCGCAACGCGTTTGCGCCGACCGAGCACATCTGGGTTTCCGAGAAGATCGCCTGGGTGCGTATCGACGATGGGCTGAAGCAGTATCAGGAATCGGTTCCGCAATAACGGCCCGGTAACCGGATTCCGTGCTAACCTGGCCGCTCAATGCGCAAGTCCCAGGGCCTCCCGCTTGAACATCTCGTTGTATGCCATCTCCGTCTGGGTGCTACCGCTCCTTATCGCCATCACCTTCCACGAGGCCGCCCACGGCTTTGTGGCATACCGGCTCGGAGACGATACCGCCCTGAAGCTTGGCCGGGTCAGCTTCAACCCGCTCAAGCATATCGATCCGTTCGGGACCGTGATTCTTCCGGGCCTTCTCCTGCTGTCACACTCTCCATTCCTGTTCGGTTATGCCAAGCCGGTCCCGGTGAATTTCCGGAACCTGAACCATCCGCGGCTCGACATGGTCTGGGTGGCGCTGGCCGGACCGGCCACCAACATTATTCTGGCGATCATCGTGGCGTTAACCTTCCATGCCCTGCCTCTGGTGCCGGCAGAGGCCGCCAAATGGACGGCGGACAACCTAAAAAATGCTTTTCTGATCAATATCGTGCTGGCGATCTTCAACATGATGCCGATCCCGCCGCTGGACGGCGGCCGGGTCGCGGTCGGGCTGCTGCCGCAGGTGCTGTCTTACCCGCTGTCGCGGCTGGAACCCTATGGAATGTTGATCCTGCTCGGCCTTCTGATCCTGCTTCCCATTCTCGGCGCGCAGCTCGGCCTAAATCTTGATGTTATTTCGGCGATACTGCGGACACTGACCGGTTATGTGATCAGCGCGCTTCTCTTCATCACCGGCAACGCCTAAAGTTCAGATAGAAGCAGACGCACAAAGGGAAGAACCGACCCGGGCCATGCCGACAAAAGCTGCCGATATGTTGATTGCACGCCGCGCCGATACCCGCGCGAGGGCAGATTTTGCAACCTGGAAAATGATGGCCAAGCTCAACGGATTTTCCGCCCTGCCCGCCGAGGCGCAGAGCTTTCTCGAAGGCTACAGGCAGTTGCTAGCCACAATGACCGAGGATGATGCTTCCGAGGCCACCATCCAGCTTATGTACAAGAGGTACTATGCGGAAATGGGCGGCAGCGGAACGCCGCCACAACTCCCTTCGCGCGCGAGCGATCCGACCAAGGACAGCGGTAACGTCACCGCCTTCCGCCGTCCGGCCCCGCGGCCGAAGGCGGTTGCATCGGGATCTGCGGCAAAGCCGCGGCTGCCGGTGGCGCTGATTTTCATCTGCCTCGCCATCGTCTACGTCAGCATTCGCTACTTCTGGCGCTGACGCGCGGCATGCTGCGCGGCCAAGAGCCATCGGAGCCGCCACTACGCGCGGGCCTTAGCTCTTGTTCTTGACGCGGAAGATCACCGGAAGGGTGAAGGTCAGGCCTTCGTCGGCGATGACAGGCGGCGGCATCGGCACCGGATCGGAGCGCCGCACCATCGCCAGCGCCGCCTCGTCGAAGGCCGGATCGCCCGAGCCCCTTTCGATATCGGTCGAGAGCACGTGGCCCATCCGGTCGAGCGTAAAGCGAACCTGGATCTCGGCGGATTTCTGCTGGCGCTCTTTCGGATAGCGCTTGTGCTTGTCGAGATGCGCGACCAGTTCCTTCTGCCAGGTCGCGCGTATACGCCGCGCGCTTTCTCCCGTGCCGATCACTGGCGCGATCGAACGCTGTCCTTCCGGTATAGCCTCAGAGCTTGGCGTTGCGGTGGCCTCGGCGGCAATTGACTCGGTGGAGGCCTGCGTCTGCACCGCCGCGACTTTTGGCTCGTCCTCTTTCGGCTTTTTAGACTCGTTCTCCGTCACCACCCGATCGGCTTCTTCGGGCTCGTTCGGCTTATCCTGCGGCAGATCGGTTTCCTTGACCTCGGCCTTCTGCTCGGCAAGCTGGGGGGATGCCGCGGACGCATCGGTATCAGGACCCGGCGGCAGGTCGGTCACCTCGCGGCGCATGGAGGCCATTTCCAGCCCGATCTCGATTGCCGTCGCGCCGAGGGCGTCATCGGCCGCTTCGGTCTGCAAATGCGCAATCGCCAGCGCCGCGCCACCGACATGAAGCGCGAGCGCGGTCACTGCGGCGAAAATCCAGAGCCGCCGGGAGGGCTTTTGCTCGTCGAGCCCGGTCAAGGCTTTGCCGGCGCCGCCGCTTGCGACGCCGCTCCGTCTGGCACGCCCTCAAGCGCCACCAGCTTGATCTTGGAATAGCCGCCGGCGCGCAGGATTTCGAGAACGTCCATCAATTCGCCATAGGGCACCGCGCGGTCGGCACGCAGGAAGACGTGACGCTCCTTGCTGGCATCCGGCATCGCATCGAGCGAGCGCACCAGATCGACGCGCTTGACCATGGTCTCCCCGATCGCAACCGAGAGATCCGGCTTGATGCTCACATAAGTCGGCTTGTCCGGCTTTTTCTGCGGCGTTGCGGTCGATGTCGGCAAATCGATCGGCAGGTCGACGGTCGAGAGCGGCGCCGCCACCATGAAGATGATCAGGAGAACGAGAATGACGTCGATGAACGGCGTAACATTGATCTCGTGCGATTCCGCGAAATCACTGTCTTCATCGAGATCGTTTTCTGCGATCGACGCACCCATCGCCTACTCCGCCGCTGCCCGCGAATGTGGGCCGCCGTGTGAACTGACATGGGTGCGGTCGAGATCGCGCGACAACAGCCTTCCCGCAGCCCCCGACGCACGGCTGACCAGTTCCATGTAGCCCTTGGTCACGCGCGAAAAGTGATTGTAGATGATGACGGCGGGGATCGCAGCGACCAGACCGATAGCGGTGGCGAGCAGCGCCTCGGCGATGCCGGGCGCCACCACGGCGAGGTTCGTGGTCTGCGATTTCGAAATGCCGATAAAACTGTTCATGATGCCCCAGACGGTGCCGAACAGTCCGACGAAGGGCGACGTCGCGCCGATGGTTGCCAGAAGGCCCATGCCGAGCCGGATCCGCCGCGCCTCGGCGCGCACGATCTCCGAGAAGCTCGACGCGGCGCGCTCCTTGATGCCGGCATCGCTCGATATGCCCGCCGACAGCCGCGCCTCGCGCATCGCTGCCGCAAGGAAGGAGGCCAGCACGCTGCCCTTGGCCCCCAGCGCGAATTGCGCTTCCGCCAGCGACCGCGCGTCGGCGATCTTGGCCAGCGTCGAGCGCACCTTGCGCTGAACCACCGTCAATTCGATCATCTTGGCGATGAAGATGGTCCAGGTCACCAGTGACGCAAAGGCAAGGCCGATCATGACCGCCTTGACCACCACGTCGGCCGACTTGAACATCGACCACGGCGACAATTCCTTGAGTTCGGCGGTCGCCGCTTTCAGCAACTTGCCCTCGCGGTCCGCCGGCGTGGCGGCCGCGTCCAAAGGTGCGGCCGGCGCAGCCGCGGCCGGCTGCTGAGGCGGCGCAGCCGGAGGCTGCGATACGGCGGGCGCCTGCTGGGCCGCAGGCGCGGACGGTGTCGGAGGGGTCGCATTCTGCTGGGCCGACAACGGTGTCGCCAGCAACAGCATTGCCAGCGCCGAGATCATCGCAAACGTCGTCACGCGCGAAAGAGACATGTTCTTCATACTTCGGCCCAGTAGCGGATCAGGTTGTGATAGATACCGGTCAATTTGACCGTTTCAGGGTCGTCTCGTCCCAGCCGCTCCACCAGAGCCTGGATCGCAGTATCGAAATCGAAGATCAGGCTCCGGGCATGCGCATCCCGTACCATGCTCTGCAGCCAGAAAAAAGACGCCACCCGCATACCTCGTGTGACGGGCGTGACCAGATGCAAACTAGACGCAGGATAAAGCACGAGGTCCCCGGCTGCGAGCTTGATCTCATGGGAACCGTAGAGGTCCTCCACCACCAGCTCACCGCCGTCGTACTCATCAGGTTCGGACAGGAACAGCGTCACCGAGAGATCGGTCCGGATCCGCAAGCCAGTGAGCCGATCTCCCCTTACTGCATTGTCGACATGGAGGCCGAAATGGTGCCCGCCAGAGGCGGCGTAGCGGTTAAACAGCGGCGGGAAGATCTGCAGGGGGATCGCCGCCGAGATGAACCTGGGATTGGCGGTCAACGCCGACAGCACGCGATTGCCGAGCGCGCGCGCAACCTCGCTGTCCGGCGGAAGCTGCTCGTTGCGCTTGACCATTGCCGACTGCGCCCCCGCCGTGGAACGGCCGTCCTCCCAGACAGCAGCGTCCATGATGCGGCGAAAATCCGCCACATCAGCCTTGCTCAGAACCTCGGGGACGCAGACCAGCACGATCAGAACTTCGCCGACGTGACGAGATAGAATGCCCGCCCCGGCGCGACCGCGACGAACGGCGCCGCGCTGCGGTAGAGCGTGTCGTAATAGAGCTTGTTGGTCAGGTTCTGCGCATAGAGCTTCATGGTCCAGTTCTTGTCGATCTTCTTCTCGACGAACGCATCGAAGCGCCAGTAGCTCGGCAGCTCCGTGCCGGTGTTGGCGCCGAAGGTGCCGCCATAGATCTTCGAACGGTAGACCGCCTGACCACCAAGTTCCCAGCCCCCGTCGAACTTGTACTTGCTCAACATGCTGAAGGATTCATGGGCGATGTTGGCCATTTGCAGCCCGATGTTGGACGCCAGAGCACTTTGCGTGACCTTCGACCTCATGAGCACCACACCACCGAAGACGCTCCAGCGATCGGTGATGTTACCGCTGACCTCGAGGTCGATCCCCTCGACCTGGTAGGCCGCTCCCGACGCCAGAACGCCGTTGACGGTTTCGCGCGCATTGTCCTTCTCGGTATGGAACAGCGCGCCCGTTACCAAGAGATGGCGATCGAACAGCTCCCACTTGGTGCCGACTTCGGCAGCCTTGTTGCGCTCGGGCCCAAGGACGACGCCGCCCGGCACGGCTCCGCCGTAATCAGCCGCGGTACCGTCGAGCTCCGAACCGAACGGGTTCGTCGAGGTCGCGTAGGCCGCATAGAGACTTCCGATCGGTACCGGCTTGAAGACGATCCCGCCATTATAGTTGATAAAATCCGAGTTGACCGTGCTCGATCTCGCACTGGTCGACGATCGCAGGTCGTAACCATCATAACGGATGCCGCCGTTCAGGATGATCTTGTCTTCCCAGTTCGCGGTATCGAGGACGTAGAAGGCCTTGCTGTCGACATTGTAGCGGGTCGGATCGCCGCCCAGCGCTGGAATGGTGGTGAACGGAATAAAGGTGTAGCTCGGCGCATAGATCGACTGGCCCGGCAAAGCGCCGGCGCCGGTAAATGCACCGGCACCGAAAACTTCCGACGAAAGCCCGGTGTACCGGTTGATTCCAACGCGTTCGTTGGAAACCTCAAGGCCAACCACGGCCGTATGCTTAACCGAACCCGTGTCGAACTTGAACGTGGCATCCTCCTGGTTCGCCAGGATGTCAACGAACTGGTTGCGGCTCTGCGGGCTCGCGGTGAACGTCCATTTCGTCGGATCGGGATTTGTCGTCACGGGCGACTGCGGCAGTGTGCCGATATAGGCCAGCAGCGAGTGCTCCGCGCGGGTCCGGCTATTCAGCGTGATGTTATCGGTGACTTTATACTCGCCCGTCAGGGTACCGAAGTCCTGCCGCGCGGTCTGGAAGTCGCGGTTGACGAAGCCGTACCAGTTCTGTCTCGGGATGCCGAACTCGGTGACCGGCCCATTGCCTTGCCTGTAATAGGGGACGCCAAAGTCCGGCAGGCCGCTGAGGTCGGTATGGACGTAGTTCGTGGTGATCTTGATGTCGTTGGTCGGCGTCCACTTGGTCGAGATGAAACCGCCCCAGCGATCGTCGGTCACGTAGTTGCGGCCGGCGACGCCGGCATCCTGGAACATGCCGCCGGTGCGAATCGAGAAGGTCGGGCTGATCACCTGGTTGACGTCGAGCGTAACGCGCTTGGTGCGGTCGGTGCCCAACGTGTTCTCGGCGTTGTAGAAGTTACGATCACCCGCCTGCTTCGTGACGATATTGATGGCGCCGCCGGCGGTACCACGGCCGGCATAGGACGACGCCGGTCCGCGCAGGATTTCGATCTGCTCGGTGAAGAAGTTTTCGCGGATCGAGACCGCGGGGTCGCGGATACCGTCGATAAAGACGTCGTTGCGGGCATCGAAGCCGCGGATGAAGAAGCGATCGCCGAACGCATTACCGCCCTCGCCCGACCCAAGCGTCACGCCGGCGGTCGAGCGGCCGACCTCGCGGAGCGAGGTGATGTTCTTGTCGGCAAGCACCTCCTTGCTCAGCACGGTGATAGTCTTCGGCGTGTTGAGCAAAGGCTCGGGAAACTTGCCGGACGCCTGAACACGGTCGATCTTGTAAGGCGCGGCCGCATCCGCGTAGGGATTGCGGTCAGCCGCCAGTTGGCCCGCATTGGGAAACGGCACTGGGGCGACTTGCGCGGGCTGCGAACGGCGTGCGGCACGGCGCAGCGCGCTACGGGCGCGTAGCTGATCCGCGGAAGGTTTTGATGCAGCCGGACGCGGGCGAGCAACCGGGGCATCGACGGTCACCGGCGGCAGACTTGATTGCTGCGCTTCTGCGCCGGAGAACGACGCTACCGCAATGAGGCCCGCAACCGCAGAAACCTTCTTGCCTGAATTGTTTTCAACCGTCTGGCCGAGCGAACTGATTGCCGCTTCAACACGAAGCGACCTCGGCGCCTTCACAACATTCATCACGTGCCCCTGACAATTTCAATTCGCGGCAAATCGACATGCGGCGAATGGTCCCGCGCGCTAGGTACCGATCGGAAATTTTGGGGTCAACGCGATCAGCGCAACACTTCGGTTGAATCGATCCAGATCACAACGATTCTAATCTGCAGTTTGAAATGGTTCTAAAGAATACTTTGTAAGCGTTCTAAAGAGATGCAAGAACGCCGTAAAATCAGGCTTAAGTTGCATTTTGACTTTCACGCTATTGATCGCTGCTCGGCGGCTTCATCAGCGAAAACAATTCGTCGACGGTGGATTGCGCGACCTGACGGACGCGATCGGTGTTGTCCATGCCTGATATGTTGACCCCCCTGACGACCGCTTTGATCTCGTCGCGAAAGTCGGTGAGGAATCGTAATGGATCGGGCGAATCGTTTGCGACGCGCGCAATCAGTCCCGTAATCAGAATCTGGCACGCCATCATGCGTCCGTTCAGTTCGTCCATCCTGCACCCCGCGTTTCGCAAACGTTCGACCGCGCGATATGAACGACAACAATCCGGCATTCAACCCCGCTTGAAAGATGCGGAGGTATTTCGCAGGTCGTTGGCGCTGAGTCTTGCTCGGCCGCCGCTTCAAACCTTTCCAATTGTTTAGGATTCTCAAGCCTTAGTGTTTGTACTCGGCAAGCGCCTGGACGTTATATCGGCAGCATTGGGGACTTCTTTTCAATTCATGAGCCGTCATGCCGAGGTCGCGCACCATCCGTTGGGTATTGCTGATCGCAGCGATCGCTGCACTGGGCTATTTGGGCTGGCAGCGATTCCAGGGTGAGGATCACCAGGCGCAGGCTGAAACCCAGAAGCCCGCACCTGCCCACGCCGCCGTACCGGTGCGGATTGCCACGGTCGAGAAGGCCGATTTTCCCGTTTATCTGACCGGTCTCGGCACCGTGCAGGGCTTCAATACTGTCGTCGTTCGCACCCGCGTCGACGGTCAGATCAACCGGATCGCATTTCAGGAAGGCCAGTTCGTCAAGGAAGGTGACACGCTGGTCGAAATCGATCCGCGGCCGTTCCAGGCCGCCCTCGATCAGGCCAAGGCCAAGAAGGCCCAGGACGAAGCCAATCTCGCGAACGCCAGCCTCGACCTGCAGCGCTATACCAGGCTTGGCGAATTCGCGACCCGGCAACAGACCGACACGCAGCGCTCGACCGTCGCGCAGCTGACGGCGCAGATCCAGGCCGACACCGCGATGATCGAAAACGCGCAGACCCAGCTCAATTACGCCACCGTCAGGGCGCCGATCTCCGGAATCGTTGGCATCCGCCAGGTCGATGTCGGCAATATCGTCAACGCCGCGACGCAGACCGGAATCGTCACCATCGCCCAGATCGAGCCGATTGCGGTGATCTTCACCGCGCCGGAAGACCAGTTGCCGGAGATCAAGACGGCGCTCGCCGCCGGCCCTCCCAAAACGATCGCGCTCTCTACCGACGGCAAGCGGGTGCTTTCCACCGGCACGCTTTCGCTGATCAACAACCAGGTCGATACGTCGAGCGGCACCATCCGGCTCAAGGCGGTATTCGACAATAAGGACCACGCACTGTGGCCGGGCCAGTCGGTCTCGACCCGGCTGCTCGTCGCGACGCTGAAGGACGCCACCGTCGTTCCCGACGACGCCGTCCAGCATGGTCCCAATGGTCTTTACGCCTACACGGTCAACAAGGAGAACAAGGCTGAACTTCGCAACATCAAGGTGACGCCTTCGAACGACGGGCGTTCGGTGGTCGATGAAGGCCTGTCGCCCGGCGATCAGGTCATCACGGCGGGCCAGTTCAAGGTTCAGCCGGGCACGGTGGTAACGACGGCGATCGCCAGTTCGGATCAGGCTCAGGCCAGGACGACCCGCGAATGAGCCAGGGAATCTCCGCTCCCTTCATTCGCTACCCGATCGGAACCTCGCTGATGATGGCGGGGATCATCTTCGTCGGTCTCGTCTCCTATCCCTTGTTGCCGGTCGCGCCGCTGCCGCAGGTCGACTTTCCAACCATTCAGGTTACGGCGTCCCTGCCCGGCGGCAGTCCGGAAACCATGGCATCGTCGGTGGCGCAACCGCTGGAACGTCAGTTCGCGCAAATTCCGGGCGTCGCGCAGATGACCTCGACCAGCTATCTCGGCACCGCGGCGATCAATATCCAGTTCGATCTCAACCGCTCGATCGACGCCGCCGCCAACGACGTGCAGTCCGCCATCAACGCGGCCAGCGGACAGTTGCCGAAAAACCTCCCCTCGCCCCCGATCTACCGCAAGGTCAACCCGGCGGACTCGCCGATCCTGTTATTGTCGGCGACATCGGACACGCTGCCGCTGACCACGGTCAGCGACGCCGTCGACGCCCAGCTTGCGCAGCAGATCAGCCAGATCTCCGGCGTCGCCCAGGTCATCATCGGCGGACAGCAGAAGCCCGCCATCCGCATCCAGATCGACCCGGCGAAGCTCGTCGCCAAGGGCCTGTCATTGGAGGATGTGCGCAGCCAGATCGCGATCACGACCGTGGACAGCCCGAAAGGCAATATCGACGGCGAGCGGCGCGCGTATACCATCTACGCCAACGATCAGTTGCCGGAATCGAAGGACTGGAACGACGTCATCATCGCTTACCGCAACGGCGGCCCGTTGCGGATCCGCGATGTCGGCCAGGCCGTCACCGGCCCGGAAGACGCCAAGCAGGCGGCCTGGGCCAACGGCAAGCGCGGCGTATTCCTGGTGATATTCAAGCAGCCCGGCGCCAACGTCATCGAGACCGTCGACAAGATCAAGGCGGCACTGCCGCGGTTGGTTACCGCGATTCCGCCGGCGGTGAAGGTCGAGGTGATCAGTGATCGTACCACAACGATCCGCGCGGCGGTTGAAGACGTGCAATTCACCCTGCTGCTGACCATCGCGCTGGTCGTCATGGTGATCTTCATCTTCCTGCGCAGTTTCTGGGCAACGGTAATCCCTGCCGTCACTGTGCCGCTGGCGTTGCTCGGCGCCTGCGCATTGATGTGGGTGTTCGGCTATTCGCTCGACAACCTGTCGCTGATGGCACTTACCATTGCCGTCGGCTTCGTGGTCGATGACGCTATCGTGATGCTGGAAAACATCACGCGCTATATCGAGGAAGGCGACAAGCCGATGGCCGCCGCCTTCAAGGGGGCCGGCGAAATCGGCTTCACCATCGTGTCGATCAGCGTCTCGCTGGTCGCGGTGCTGATCCCGCTGTTGCTGATGGGCGGCATCATCGGGCGATTGTTCCGCGAATTCGCGGTGACGCTGGCGATGACCATTTTCGTGTCGATGGTCGTGTCGCTGACGCTGACGCCTATGATGGCTTCGCGCTTCCTGCGCGCGCATGGCGAGGTCAAGCATGGCCGGTTCTATCAATGGAGCGAGCGCGGCTTTGACGCCATGCTGCGCACGTATGAGCGTGGGCTCGACCTCGCGCTGCGCTGGAAGTTCACCACTCTGATGATCTTCTTCGCGACGCTCGGATTATCGGTTTACCTGTTTGTCATCATCCCCAAGGGATTCTTCCCCCAGCAGGATAACGGCCTGATCACCGCGACCTCGGAAGCCGGTCAGGATATCTCGTTCGCCGACATGAAGCGGCATCAGGAGGAGCTTGGAAAGATCGTGCAGGCCGACCCCGACGTCGCCTCGGTCGCGATGGTAATCGGGGGCAGCGGCCGGGCGGGCAATAATGGTAGTCTGTTCATCACGCTGAAGCCACGCGACCAGCGCAAGGCGAGCGCCCAGCAGATCATCGCGCGTCTGCGTCCGCAGTTGGAAAAGGTCGAAGGTGCCCGCCTCTATATGCAGGCAGCGCAGGACGTCCGGCTTGGCGGACGTCCGACGCGAACCCAGTTCGAATTCACGCTGCAGGATGCCAATCTGGCCGAGCTGAACGAATGGGCGCCGAAGATTCTCGCAAAGATGCAGACGCTGCCTGAGCTTCGCGACGTCGCCACCGACCAGCAGACCAATGGCACCACGCTGGAGCTGAAGATCAACCGCGATACCGCCGCGCGTTATGGCATCCAGCCGCAACTGATCGACGACACGCTCTATGATGCGTTCGGCCAGCGCCAGGTGACGCAGTATTTTACCCAGCTCAACACCTACAAGGTGGTGCTCGAGGTGCTGCCGGAATTGCAGGGCAGCCTCGACACGCTGAACAAGATCTACGTGAAATCGCCTGCAACCGGCGACCAGGTGCCGCTATCGACCTTTGCCACCTGGACCAGCGTACCGGTGCGGCCGCTATCGATCAGCCATCAGGGCCAGTTTCCGGCGATCACGATCAGCTTCAACCTCGCGCAAGGAGTCGCGCTGGGCCAGGCGACCGACGCGGTCCAGAAGGCGATGGTCGAGCTCGGCGCACCGACGACGCTCAATTCGAGCTTCCAAGGCACCGCGCAGGCGTTCCAGCAATCACTCGGCACGGTGCCGCTGTTGATCCTCGCCGCGCTCGTAGTGGTCTACCTGATCCTCGGCATTCTCTACGAAAGCTACATCCACCCGATCACGATCCTGTCGACGCTGCCGTCCGCCGGTGTCGGCGCACTCGCCATTCTGATGCTGTTCGGGTTCGACTTCAGCCTGATCGCATTGATCGGCATCGTGCTTCTGATCGGCATCGTCAAGAAGAATGGCATCATGATGGTTGACTTCGCCATCACGGCCGAGCGCGACGAGAACCTGGAGCCCAAGGCTGCGATCCGCAAGGCGGCGCTGTTGCGCTTCCGCCCGATCATGATGACCACGATGGCCGCCCTGCTCGGCGGCGTGCCACTGATGCTCGGCACCGGCACCGGATCGGAAATCCGCCAGCCGCTGGGCTATGCCATGGTTGGCGGACTGCTGGTCAGCCAGGCGCTGACCCTGTTCACGACCCCCGTGGTCTATCTCTATCTCGATCGGCTTTCGAACCTGTTTGCGCAACGGAGCCGTTCGTCGAATCCTAACCATGATGCGCATTTGGACGCCCACGGCTCGGTCAAGCAGGCGGCCGAGTGACCGAGAGGTCGGCGCCTTCTACAGCCGCTCGGCCGAATCTTTCTGCGCGCACTCCGCGTCGCCGCAGGAAGTGAGCCCGCAAAGCTGACCGAAGCTCTGGAAAGCGAACGCCACCGGTCCAAAATGCCCCTCTTCCGCGCTTGCCAAAGACCGGACCGAGCGAGTAGAACGACGGCAACCTGGGCACGGTGATTTTGCCTTAAGATCCCGCCGCCGGCGATTTACCCAGATAGCCCGATAAGCTATTGACTACATTGGGTAATCCATTGGGGAATGGTGTAACGGTAGCACAACAGACTCTGACTCTGTTTGTCTTGGTTCGAATCCAGGTTCCCCAGCCACCTATTGATCGATCTCCAAAGCTGAACAAATTGAAGAGGTTAACTTAGTCTTTGGCGCCGTGCGTACCCAACTGCGTACCCAGCCCAGCACGCTTGGACCAGCATCGGTCAAAAGGGAATATCATCGTCCAAGCTATGTTGGAGGCCCGCCGCTTCCAGCTCTAGGCCAGTGTCCACCAAGAATGAGAGAAGTTCAGCACGAGGCATTAAGCACTCGTTGTAGATGCGGGTGAGCAGCCTGTGAAAACTATTCGCACCCCGAAGATCGGCTCCCGAGACTGACGCAACAATGATAGCTTTGAAATCATTGGCGGTTAGATGAGGAACCAGAGGCTCGACACAGCTCTCGTATACTGTGTTGGCTTCCACCCATTGATGGACATCGCAGTAGAGCGCGACAGCTCTCTCGACAACCGCTCGGCTTTTCGAGCGCTGAACGACAGGAATAAGCTCTTTCGCGGACAGAGAATTCAGCCGCGCTTCCGCGGCCGTCCTCAAGCCCTCAAACTCTAAGGCGATAGTGATTGGAGTTTGCACCCGTTCGACTTCCGCCGACCGAAGAAACTCGCCCAACTTGTTCTTGATGTCCGCATCCAATAGATTTGCGGTAATGGGTAAGTGTGACAACACGGCGAACACAAATTCAACGCGCTTGTCGTTCGTCTCTCTCGCAATCCTATTTACCGCACGGCGCAGACGTGGCTCCGTTGAGCTGGGATGAAGATCATGTAGCGCGCCCAAGGCAATCAGCGTTTGCCTCCTTCCGAACAGGCCCGAAGCTCGATCAAACAGCCCGTACATGAGCTTGTCGGCGAAGGCTGTGACGAGGGCCTCTTTCGGGCGCTCTAGCCCCGCTTTCAGAAGAGCTGTCTGAGCTTCAGCCTTTTCGCGTGGAAAGAAGTCCGAGCCTACGGTTGAGATCAAAGCGTTTATTGCTGCCTTGCCTTGAACAGGTGGCTGCGACAGGACGAGTGCGACTGCATTGCGGAGGTGAAGTCGTGCCAGCTCCGCCGATGGCTGATAGGGTGTGTCCAATCTTTGATAGCTGGGATGAGCACAACGATTCCTGTCTTCCCTCAACCGACGCAGCTCCAAAAGCTGCTGAGGCTCAAAGAATTCGAACTTTGCCTGGGTAACGTCAATAAGTGTTCGTTCAAAATCAAGACTGTGTCTTATTGCATCCGGGTTTCCATCCTCAATTTGCTTATGCCACCGCTCGTACTTTTCGATCATGCTCCGAGCTTCGGCATCGCCGCCCAACGCCAAGTCCCTAACCTTCTCCACGAGATCGAATATCACGGCTATCCACGTTGCAACGATGCAAGCTCGGTACGCTCCAGCCCGATAGCTGCCAACCGCCTCCTGAATGTAGGTTCTTGCTTGCTCAGTCCTGCATGAGAGGACCAACTCGTCGAGATCGGTAATTGCCATTCCGCCCTCTGCCTGACGCCCCCGCAGCTACCCAAGAAATCGGAACGGCTTGGTTGCAAGTCGTCCGTGCCGCTTACCCTCGTCTATGCCTATGCCCGATCAAGGCCGCAAGTGGGGCCGCTCCCACCCGCACCTGTGTAGCCCAATAGTGCATCTAGCTTGCGCCTGAAGAACCGCTAGCCGAGAACACTCAGATAAAATTGCCCTCGCGAGATGCTCGGACACTGGCGCTGACATCAACGATATTTGCAACGTTCAAGTCCAAGCGCCCCGTCTACAAGTCGTCGCGCTTTTGACCAGAAACGATCTCCGAAACTAAAGACGCAGGCCAAGCGACGCCTAACTGTGCATCCAGCGGGTCGGCGGCAGCCATTCTTCCCGAGTAGACACCGACAAACCTTGTTCCTGTGGCCGCTCCCATGGAGATCGAATTCCCTTCCAGCAGGTGGGTCGACCAGCTTCTTCGTATCACTGGGGAACCGGACATTCCCGGCCGCGAGGCCGTGTCGATAAACATGTGGAGTTGGACGGCAGGAGATATTTCAGGCTCCGTCGCGAAGCTGCCTCGCTTCCAAACAGGAAATCCCGCACCGCCAAGCCCGTACGGGTATCCAAGAACGTAAACGTCCATGCCAACGCTTAACTGAAGATTCGTGTTCTCCATCTTGTTGATGGGGTACATCTCAACATCTGGAAACGACGTGAGCGGAAGTGCGACTACGTCGACATTCTTTCCGTGCTGAGGGTGAACAAACCAATTCGGCTCCCCCGCTTCCGTCCGGAGCGCCACGAACTTTCCTAATTTACTTCCCATCTCACCCTTCGCGTTGAACCAAACCCGCAACCTGTTTGGCTCCGCTGCAGTCGGTGAAAGATGTTTCCCTGTGTTGGGATTTCGACCAGACACGTTGTGCCAATTTGTGATCAGGAATGAGCGGTCAGGGCCGGACCACACAAATCCGGTTCCTTGGCTCAAATGGGTATCATTGAAATGCATCTCGATCGGCAGCGCCGCGAGTGAGTATTGATCGATCGTGATCACGTTGTGCTCCGTGTCAGTGCCGGTCTTTAGAGGGTGGCGAGCCGCTCTGGTTTAATCGTCTATGCCGACCACAGATCAAAGTTGCAAGCGGGAACCTCACAACTGCGACTGCGAGGTTCAAAGGTGCGCCTAGCGTGCAACTGAACGGCACCGAAGGTGCAAGCAAGCACGCCGAAAACACTTAGCCATAGGACACCCGCCCTCTCACGGGCTCGCATTTACGCGGCGTGTTGCTCCTGCGGTCACGCGTCGATGCGCTTCAGCAGGTTAGCCACAGACGATGGATACCAGCGACCACCGCGCGGCGTGATCATCTCTCGGCTATTCAGCTCATTGGCAATGGCCGCAAGGGTCGACGCTCCGGCAGCACGAATGTCTTGCACCACCGCCGCGAGATCGCGGGCTCTCTGGTCGGCGTTGGCGCTAACCTGAGCAGTGGCGGCTCTGTTGCCCTTCTTAGCCCGTCTGAGCGCCTCCGCACCGTTAGGGTTGCCCAGCCGCTTGACGCGCCGATGTCCGCGCTGGCCGGTCTCTGCGATGCGCTTGCGTGCCACCTGAAGGGCATCTTTGGTGCGCCTTGAGATGGCCTGAGCTTCCGCCTGTGCGACCACCGCAAGCACGCCGATAGTGAGGTCGTTTGCCTCAGGCATGTCGCAACAGACGAACCGGACACCGCTGTCCCGCAGCGTGAGGGTGAACGACGCCGAGCGGGACAGGCGATCAAGCTTGGCGATAACGAGCGTGGCTCCGGTGACCTTGGCGTGGTGCAGCGCTGCTGCGAGCTGTGGCCGCTCATTGCTCTTGCCGCTCTCCACTTCAGTGTAGTCACTTATGACGCGGGCTCCTCGGGACCGTGCGAAGTCTTGGATGGCCGCTTCCTGCGCGCCCAAGCCCAGTCCGCTCCTGCCCTGCTTCGAAGTCGACACTCGCTTGTAAGTTACGATCTTCATGCCCTGCTTCCATACAAAACCGTCTAACGGACGTTGCGTAGATTTGTATGAGAGGATTTGGACGACTGCAACTGCGACGCATTGACTCAACGCACGCTCGACATAGGCCCTAACGAACGCCGGCCATGCGCGCCACGTAGAGCCGTCTTCGTCGGGCTTCGGGTGTCTCTCGCGTGCGCTTAGGTGCCACCGAGGTCGACCCGGCAGTGCGCTTAGGATGCCGCTTGGAGCCTGCCGGAGCCGCCGCGGTTGGCTTTGAGGTGGACGCCTCATTGACACTAGGGCCAACCGAAAGGCTGTCTGTGGACTCCGCAGCCCGCCTAGCTCGCGCCATACGCCTGAGCGCTTTAGCCAGCCTCTTCATCTCCTGACGACGCAGCTCGCGTGCCTTCTCAGATGCTCGGGCTGCTGCCGCGGCTTCCGACATGACCTTGCGGATGATTGCGCAGGCCTCGCGGCCCATGCGGTGCATCTCAGCGGAGGACCTCATTGCCAGGCCGGTGGCACCGGGGGAAATTTCTGGCTGACCTCTATCGATTGTAGCTCGCATTTTTCTGTCAATTATCCGGGGAACCTTGCGTAGAATGGCAATGTTTCTGTGGACTTCTGCTATCATCGGTTGCTTCCCGCAGGAGGAGAATTGATGGGCAGACCTGAGATACCAAACCTGAGAACTTGGCCGCGCAATCTGAGCACAGCGCAGGGCGGCGGATTGTCCACTTCACAATATGGTGGAATGTCCACTTCTCAATACGGCGGAGCGTCCACCTCGCAGTATGGCGGGCTATCAACGTCTCAATACGGCGGCATGTCCACTTCGCAATACGGAGGGTTGTCGACCTCCCAATATGGCGGTCTTTCTACATCGCAGTATGGGGGGTTATCGACGTCGCAGTATGGAGGACTGTCGACGTC
This sequence comes from Bradyrhizobium archetypum, assembly GCF_013114835.1. Taxonomy (GTDB): domain Bacteria; phylum Pseudomonadota; class Alphaproteobacteria; order Rhizobiales; family Xanthobacteraceae; genus Bradyrhizobium; species Bradyrhizobium archetypum. The sequence continues at coordinate 640,598 of NZ_JAAVLW010000005.1, forward strand.
TCAGTATGGCGGACTATCAACGTCGTCCGGTGGAGGCATGTCGACTTCATCCATTGACGTGTATCGCAGTAACATTCCTCCTTGGCCCCACTTCTTGAGAGAGCTTGAAGCAAGGGGGTATCAACAAGCTTCCGACCTAATTCGACATTACCTGCCATCATTCCTCTGGCCGGAGAACTTCTTCAGAGGCGGTGGCTAGAACAGCGGTCGTAGTCCGCAAGACTGCCGTATGGCCCCGCTCAGCTAAGAGCGAGGCCCTCAGCTTGGATCGCGAGAAGAGCCGCTAGTGTGATCTTCGCGCCTCCTTCTCCGGGAGTTTGCTGATGAACACGTTGTAGGTGTTCATCCAAGGCAGGAAGTTCTGGAAGGGCAGCACCGACAGCAACCGGCGAGCGTCGGGCTGTGAGAATGGGCTCCCTCTTGTGACAGTCGCGGCTGCACCGCCAACGCCCTTGTAGAGCTTGTCGATGAGGTCGGCGGTTGGATTGCCAAGCCACTTGCCGGTCAACCCGGATGAACGCGTATCGAAGAGCGGGTCCAAGCCTAACGCCTCTGCACCGAAGTCCACACCCATCGGCATGAGCGAGGCCCACCCAGCACGCTGGAAGGTCGCTGCACCGATCTTGGCCGGTGAGAGCCTGTCGGCGAGAAACTTCTCACGGTCAGAACGCCCGAGCGATTGCAAGTGCGTCTGCCCGATGTACACGCCGGCCCCGAGGACCGACGACGCCGAGAAGCCGACGAAGGACTGCCAGTCGCGCATGTTGATGCCGTAGAGGAATTGCTTCGTCCACGACGCCAGCATGAAGGCACGGAACTGGAACAGCATCTTGCCGAGGTCGCTGCTGAAGAACATGTTCGTTTGACCGAGGTCGTTCTCCTGCACCAGCCGGCGAGACATTCGCCACATGGCGTTCTCGAATGCGTTACGCACTTCGGGATGCCAAGCGTCGAAGTTGGTGTCCTTGATCTTGCCTACGCGGGTCTCGTTGTCGAGATACGTGACCTTCGTCTTCAACTCGTTCTGCACCCGCTTGGCCATCTCATCGCTCAGCCCCATCGCACGTAGGCGAGGTAGGTTGGCGTTAGTGGCACCTGAGGCCTCGTTGATGAGGCGAGCGAGTGAAGCCTTGGCGGCCCACCGTTGCAGGTAGGTGTTCACCGGGGCCATGAACGACATGACGTTGACGGCGCGCTTGCCCTTCTCCAGAACAGCTTCGGCCTTGTCCAGCGCGGAGCCGCTCGACGAGAGTATGGTGTGCTCACCGAAGTCGTCGAAGCGATTGTGTGCAGCGCCACGCATCCAGTCCGTGCCGCCCTGCGTGATGTACTCCAGCTCGTTGGCCAGAGCATCGTCGAGCTTGCCGGTCTTCGCGTTGCGCCACAGAGAACGCAGCGAGGGCATGCCTTCGAGGGCAGCGCGGAAACCTGCCTGACCGAGGAGCTGGCCGGCGTCAGCGACCTGAGCGAAACCGACTTGGTTCATCACGCGCACGAAGTTGTAGTCGCGCAGCAGACGGAGCCACTGGTTCGAGGGCTTGCCCGTGCCGGTGATCGCGTCGTGGATGAAGTTCAGTCGTTCGAGGTCTTTGTCGCGGAGCTTCACATCGTGGCCGATCTCGTCAGCGACAGAGGCGACCTGCTTCATCAGCGTGTCCCATTCGGAGCGCTTCGTGATGCCATCGACGAGATACTGAGGTGCGCTGTCTGGATTGAGCTTCCACTTCGGGTTCTCAATGCGCAGCCGAGCCAGCGCGAGCTGACCGGACATCTGCCTGTTGTACATCCCGAACAGCTTGAAGCTGTCATTCTCGAAGATGTCAGCCAGGCGGACCTCATGCACTGCGCCGTTCTGGTCGCGCATGGTGCCACGGAAGTTCTCGTCCATCAGCGTGCGGTGCTTCGTACGGGCAACGCCGCCCTCACCCGGCTCCTTCTGTAAGCGAGCGACGAACGCACGGGCCTCGTCGTTTGACATGTTGGCCGCGTCGGTGAGAGCGCTGATCAGACCGTCGACATCCTCTCCAAAGAGAGCGCGACCGCCGTTCAGCTCCTGACCCGCCTGCACATCGCGGATGCGCTTGTACCAGCCACGGCCGATACGGACAGCGAGTTCAGCGTCGATGTCGGGGTTGAGACCGCGCACCGCCGAGGCGATGAACTGTCCGATCTGCCTGTCGCCGAAGCGCGTCGCCCAGTCCTGAAACTTCTCCCGGCTGATTATGCGCGGGACGTAGTTTGCATTCTGAGGCACGTCAGGTGACAACACAGGTCGACGAGTGGTGCCGTCGAGCTTACCGGGGTTGACCAGAAGGTCGTGGTACTCGGCGTAGAGCTTCGCGTTCGCGGCGGCCTGCTTCTGCACTGCCGGGTGGAACGTGACGCTGGGGTCTTGGTTGCGTATGGCCTCAGTGACCTGCTGCCTGAACTCGCCTTCTCGAGACTGCCGCTCAGCCCAGCCGAGCTTGAGGTCGTCAGCCCATGCCTTGAAGTTGGCGGTCGCCTCCTGCATGAACCGGGTCTCGAAGCCGAGCTGCGTCTTGCGCTGCATCTCGGAAACTGAGAACGGGGTCTCCAGTCCCTTCGCGCGGCCGACTGCGTCCTCAACGAGGTGAGCACCGAGCAGACGGGTGGAGACGTTCTCCGAGGTGCCGAGCTGGCCGGCGAAGTCGTAACGGACGCCACCGAACACGGCCTTGGGCGCAATGTCCTCTACGGGAGCGCCGAGCCAGTCGTAGGTGTCCGTGCGGACTGCCATGCGCGGGGATGCCTGAGCAGCGCCGACAGAAGCCTCGCCACGGATGGCTTGGGCCTCGATGTCCTGCATCATGCTCTTGCCGAGCTTAGCGCCCTGCTCTGCCAGATCGGCAGCGGCGGGGTTTCTCGCCAGCGCACCGAACGCGGAGCCTAGCAGCATACCGCCAGCGCCTGCGTAGAGCAGATCGAGGCTCTGACCGGTGGGTCGATTGAGCACCGAGGGGCTCACCTGAGCGACGCCCGCAATGCCGCCTTCAGCAGCGCGAGCGATGATCATGCCCAGCTTGCTGCCCTTCGCAACTCCACCGATGGGAGCTGCTATGGCACCTGCCGCCCACCCAACGGGGTCGACGATGGCACCGAAGATACGCAGCGCGGTGCCCGTTGCGCCGAGGCTGTCCATCTGCCGTTCGTACTCCAAGTCCTTGTCCATCTCCCTGCGGAGGTAGCGAGCATGGCCTTCGGAGAACGCACGGTCGAAGTAGCCCCAGTACTCTTTCGGGACACCGTCAGTGATCTCTTTGTACAACTCCGGGGTCCACTTGAACTCCGGGTTGGGGACGTATTTATCGTCGCCGTGAAAGGCCCACTTCAGGGCACTCTCGTTGACGACTGCATTGAATGTAGCCTCACCCAGGCTAGGGGCGTCTGCCTTCACTGCGATCTCAGCGTCGCGGATTTCGTTACGCGAGAGAGGGTCAGCAGGACGCGCGTTCGCCGAAGAGAGCTGTGCGCCTTCGACAGGCGGCACCTCTGCGGGAACGTTAGGCACGCGGGGAGCTGGCGTGTAGTTAGGGTCGGCGTAGGGACTTACGCCACCACTGACACGGTCTGCCCATGCGCGCAGTTGACCGACTGTCCGGTACTTGCCGAACACGGCGGGGTTCGCAGCGATAGACGATGCGGAAACGACATTATGGATGGGTGTGTCGTCGGAGGCCTTAACGACGCGCGGGGCGTCTCCAGTCCCGAGGAAGTGTGCGAGGTAACCCTCACCACCGCTAATGCGCCGACCGAGCGCACCCTCCATGATGTCCATATTCTCTTTGGTGAACCGAGGGACAGCGCGAGCTTGCTGCTCGACATCCCAGCGGTTCGTCAGGGATAGGTCAGGGTTGCGCTTTGACAACCCTTCCCACGTTCCCTTGATGAATTGAAACGGGCCTCCAGCCGAGGTCGTCTCGTTGCCGATATTACGGAAGCCGCTCTCTTGACCGCCTACGCGGCGTAGGAATTCTACGTTGATTCCGTCTCTGGCGGACTGCTCTTCGAGCGTGCCCCACCAAGCAGGCGTATCGCCGGCCATGTACCAATTTTCCTTTGTCGTGGCTGTTTGAGTGTTACCGATGCGGCAGCCACAGACCGATTGTCGGTGAAGAAATTAGACGATGCTCTGCGGCGGCTTTCCGTCGCTCGCGAAGGCACCGAAGTGCACCTTGGCGGCACTGAGGTAGACGCTGTGCGCCTGTTCGGCTGTTGCGAAGGTGCCTAAGTGTTTCGTCCGGCCATTGGTGTGAATGGCTGCGCGATATTTGCCGTCGACGAGATAGCTACCCTTGAGCATTCCGACGCGCTTGCGATTACGAGCGCTGTTGGCTTTGTCGCCTTGTGGTCCTGCTTCGCGGAGGTTCGGCCATGCAAGGTTCAGCGGGTTCCTATCTTTACAGTCGACGACACAGCCGGGCCTTGGCCATCGACGACGAACGTAAAGCACGGCCAACCGCGCAGCTTGGTAGGTGACCTTGTCGATTGATATGACGCGGTGACCTTCTTTGATGGTGCCGGCGACGGAGCCGATAGGAACGTTACTCCGTAGGTGAGATAGCGCTTTCCATGTCCACACGCCGGTTGAGCGGTCGTAGTGAAGAAGCTCTCTAAGTCGACGGTAGGTGACGCGAGGTCGACTGGAGCGGACTAGGGGGCGGCCCATGCCTAGATGAAGACCTTACGCACAACAGCGCCGTTCTCAATCGCTGCCCTCATCGCAAACCCTTTGTGCAGAAACAGTCTGACCTTGAGGTCCTTCCTGCCGGTCCTAAGCGGCTTTCCGTCTCTCCAGAGTATGAACCCGACGAGCATGTCATCGTCGCTGAGGTCAGCAGCGGCCTTCACCCAGGCGCGCATCACTTTCCCGGAAGGATGGTGATCTCGGACCGCTCGGCGTGCTTGCCCCGCATGTTGGAAGACGGTAGCCGCTTTATTGGAGCCGTGGCGAGTGAAGACTGGGAGGCCATGTCGGCCCATGATCAGGAAACCGCAGCGGGCTGTAGGCCCACTCTCGTCGACGTAAGTGGACGCCTGAACTGATGCTGCCAGCTCTGTGCACGAGAGGATCGACTTCAGTTGCACATCGGTGGCACAGAATGGATTGAAAGCCTCCCCCGAGTGGACGGGAGAGATGATCTTGTCGCTCATGGTTATTTAACGCCGAAAGTGCGAGAGCCGCGCAAATCAGCGGGCGGTGGCGCTTGCACGGAGTGGTGAGTTTGCATCCGCTCGCGAACCAACTCCATCGGCGGATACTCGCCCTTCGGAGCCGGGGGCGCGGCTGCTTGGATGACCACGACACAGCCATCGCGATCTAGATGGACAGCTCTGCCGTCTTCGAGAACACGCGAGGTTGGCGTGAAGGTGGCTTCGGCGGCTTCCTCTGTTTCCTCTACGGCTACTTCGGTGGTCGTCTTTGTGGCTTTCGCCATTGGAATTTATTTCCTCGTTGCCCGCGCGGTGTTGGCGAGCGATTGGCCGGCTGTCTCACCGGCTCAGGTGTTGCTACCGTCGAAAAGACAGCTAGAGAAGTTGATTGCCGTTGTCGTTCTGGTCGTCGTAGGCGCGACGAAGCAGCCTCACGACTTGGCGCTCGCCGACTGCGGCCCAGATTGCTCTGTCGCTCATCTCAGGAGACGGACATCGCTCCGGGTATCTGCGCTCCAGCTCCTCTAGAAGCTTTAGCGGGATTTCCGGGAAAGCATCCTTCACGACGAAGCTTCCTCTGCGGCTGCTACAAGCTTCTCGCCTTCAGGGCTCAACTGCACGCGCTTCTGCCAAGTCTCAGCTTCTCCGGCTGTGATCTCAATCAAGACCTGTTTTATCGCAATCCCGCGAAGTACGGCCCAGACGACCGCAGTCTTCGCTGCGAGCGCAACCTCGGTTTCCCTGACGGTCATGCCGGGGCACTTGGCGGCAAGATAGAGAACCATAGCCGCGCGGTCGGTCAGCCCCGCGTCCAATGAACGTACACGCGAGGAGAACTTAGCGAGACCTTCAGCGGATACGTCGGTGATGCCGCGTTGCCGCAAGTAGGACTGAGCCGACATGTTCGCCACAGAGGGAAAGGCGTAGGTCATGGTGCAGTCCCCGCTGCTGGGCTCGCAGAGACCTGCTGCGCGAGCGGATGCCAGCATCTCTCTAGGAGAGCCCGACCGCTGTCTGTGATGATCACGTTGACGTGCTTGTCATCGCGATCAGTCGTCACGTAGCCTTTGATGGCGAGACCGTCAGCAGTGTAGAACACGGCTGCTGCGTTGATCGATGTAAGCCGTTCGATACGTCTGATGTCCACGCGGCCTTTGCAATGGTACAGCGCGAACAAGATGCACGCTTCGCGAAGGGCGACCTCGCCAGAGCGAGTGACGCGCCTGATGTTGCGGTTGGCGGCGCCGACCGTGCACACGCGTGCGTTACTCAGTGCATCGGGCCAGAGAGATGGAATAGCCATCCGATTACAGGCCGTGCTTTTCGGCAAGAGCAATCATTGCCTGCTCGTGCTCCGTCAACTCACGCTCGGCAGGCGGGGCTTCATCGATGGGATTGCCGCGTACCTGAAAGCGACCGTTGAGTTGTCCGCTGTTGGGGTCCGACGAGACCACCATGCTCTCGGCGATGGCCTCCTCGACCATGGCCCGATAGCTCGCTGACTTGGAATATCGCGGGTCGCGCATCGCCTGGCGAAGAGCTTCACCATCGCCGATGGGGTCATCGCCGGGAAAGTGAGCGTTATCGCCGGAGATCGATGCGCGAGTGATGCCTCCGGTGAGGCGAGCGTAGATGTTGTTGGACATGGGTAGTAGGTGCTTCTCCGGCGATAGGCCGGGGTTGGCTGACGAGGGACACCCAGCAAAGCCGGGTCGATGGTCATCAGCACAGGGGGAACAACTTCAGCAGCACCCTCGGAACGTCCGCTTGCTTACACGCGGGTTCTGCTCATGCTGATTGCCCAGCCAAGGGGCTACCGAGGGTGCTGCTGAAGTTGGATGAGAGACGATGGGAAAGAAGTTTGTACGGCTCTAGCCGCGCCTGATATCGTCAGAAGAGCATGAGGCGCACACACTAGAGGGACTGAGGATTGGGGGGCCTGTTAGGCAAACCCTTGCGCCTACCTCAGGTTTTGCTACCCTAAACAATCTACTTTTATCTATTTCGTGAGGCACCAATGGACTTTTATGATCGGAGCGGCCGAGCGACCGCCTATCTCGCCGATGACGAGCACATCTACGACTGGGATGGAACACCGTCGGCATTCATCAGGAACGGGAACGTCTATAGCTACTCCGGAGAACACGTCGGCTGGCTCGTTAACGGCTGGATCACAGGTGCCGACGGACAACCATTGCTTTTTTCGCAGGAAGCTATGGGCGGCCCGGTGAAGCCCGTCCGACAAGTTGCTCCCGTCCGAGGAGTTCGATCCGTTCGACCGGTGAAGGGCGTGGCTCAAGTTGCGCCTGTGAGACCGGTCTTCGGACTAGGATGGTCGTCAAACAGATGGGGCTCTTGGCTATGAAAGCCGTGGTCAAGGTCTGGGATGACATGGTCGAGATTAACGTCAACCAGCGCTCAACGTCCGTCTGGATTGCCACAGGTGAATACAAGGGCAAGTACCACGAAGTGAAACGACAGACCCGAGGGGCCGCCGTGAAGGGATGGGCTGATGCCGCTAAATATCACAGCAATTGAAGCGTCGCCGTTAGTCCACCCCGAGGATCGAGCCTGTGACTATCAACGTAATAACCGTTAGGTACATCATCGGGGGCGGGATTTCTGTTTCTCCAAGGGGGTCGGGTAATTGCGCTTGGCCGGCTTATTTCAGAGTCAGTTCAAATAGTTAGGCTGCTTTTGCCTTGCTCCGAAATCCACAAAAAAAGGAAAAGGCCCTGGGACGTGGCCCCTTCGGGCTGGGATCAAAACACCGTAGGCGCTAGAGCCGTTTAGAGAGACGCTGAGTGGCCCTACGGTAGGGCAACTGCAGACACCCGAATGGCGGACGGACTCACCACTAGACTCCGCTGAGTCGCCTAGCGGCCTTCTGGAGAGAGTGTTGAATGCTTCGCGTAAGTCGGATTGAATACCGCCGCGCCCTATCGTCCCTGTCCGGCAGCATTCATAGGAATTCAGATGACCCACGCCCGCCGCCCGACCGCAGCGCTGCCTCGAGCCGTAGACTTCCTTTCAGCGTGTCGAGAACTTGCGCCGTATGTTCCGGCTCAAACCGTTACATGCCTGCTCGTCATCGCAAGCAGGCCGGGGATAACGATGCAAGAACTTGCTGAGGAGACCGGCCTAAGCCAGTCGTCCTGCTCCCGCAACGTTGCCGTGCTGTCGCGGTGGGAAACGTACGGCAAGCCGGGCCTCGGTCTCGTCGAAGCATTCGAAGAGCCGCGCGAGCGTCGTAGGAAGATTGTCTATCTGACGGCTGACGGGCAGCAGAAGGTGCAATCGATCGTTGGCAAGTTGGACCCCTCCTTCAAACTGAAGCCTCAGACGCGGCTGGGGGGCCTAGTGGGGCTTCAGTAAAAACCCCACTAGGAAGTCTCTTCATCAGGCGCAGGCTGCAGCGCAGTCCACCTGTGTGCTGTTGCTTCGGGCTGGAGTGACCAACCTCCGAAACCGTCCTTCCGCATACCCTCGGCGGTACTCGTCCTCCACCTCGTCACGCCAACCAGCATCCCAGCCGAAACCGTAGGCCGCCTGCTCGGTGCACGTTGCGGCGACAGAGATGCCATTGTCGGTCCACTCAGTGTCTCCGGCGGTGCGCTCTCGGTTGGCGTGGGCATCTTCCAAGCCTTGCTGGTTGGCGGTCTCTCGAGACTGCTCATCGACGCTGTCGCGGCCATCCCGGTAGCCCGCCTGAAACATCTCGGCAATTGTGAAGTCGGTAGTATTGAGGGTGATGATGTCAGCCATCGCTCTTTCCATGTGCCCGGAGGGGTTTCTTTCTGGGTATCTTCACAGACTCAACGCAACGCTTAAACTGCTCTCGATCAGGACCGGCTGAGTAGAGCCCCAGCGTCATCCCAGCGCGCTTGTGTCCGACAACCGCAGCGATGATGTTCTCAGGCTGTCCCGCGCGCTCTGCCTGTGTGATGAACCACCGGCGGAAGCTATGGAATGTGACTAGGCTCCTGCGTTTGCCGGGCACCTGATCGTCGACGCCCACGGCCTTCCGATAGCGACCGAACAATTTCACAGCCGGCATTGACCGTTCACGCTCAGAGCCCACAGGAGGTACCGGAAGCTCCGGGAATAGATCGTCATCCGCCGCCTTTCCAGAGCAGCGGCGTTTGATCAGCGGCACAAGAGCGCTATGTATCGGGACGAAGCGCGGTCCCGGCTCTTTCTTTTGAGGCTTGAACCTAAACAGCCCGCCTTGACAGTCCGCGACCTTCAGCGAGGCAATGGCATCAATGCGCGCCCCCGACAATGCTGCAATCCTCATCAGAGCGTGCAGGTAGTCGTGGGTCTTGCCGCTCAAGAGCTTGATCATCTCTTCGTCAGTGAAGGACCGCGCGGCTCCGTCGCCGTTCTGTTTCTGCTTCGGGAGTGACTGCTCTCGCCAAGGGTTGTCGGCAACATGGCCACGCCTCGCCAGCCACCGCCAATAGCCCGAGAGCGACGAGATGTATTTGTTGATGGTACGAGGCGTGCGGCCGCCGTCGTCGAACAGCTTGGCAATGAACCTGCCGGCGGCCTTTCGCGTGATTGGCTCTATGGCTGCATCAATTCGATTGTCCCTGCACCACGCCTCAAGCAGCGCCAGTGCGCGTTCATCATCCTTCATGACCCTTGGATGTCGTGCCAGTTGACCCTGCCACTGCGACACGAAGGTCCGCAAAGGTGTCACCGAGCCTGTAGCGAGGCGATAGAAGCTCCCTGCTACCGGCTCTCGCTCGCTCTCGTACTCGAATGCACGAGCACCGCTGTTGCTGTCGGCGGTCTCTACAGGGTCTCCCGCGATCTCATCAGCGCGCATGGAGATGTAGTCGGTAACATCCTGCCTCGCCTGATCGGTAGTCGCCTGCTCTAAGGTTTCCCGAAGCGCCAGAGCTTCCGCAGTGAGCAGGTCATCGCTCTTGCCGGCGTTGTCGGTCTTGCCTGTGGCTTGCCGCGAAATCTCTTGCTGAAGCTGCTGCACGACAGACCACTTGAGCTTGTTCGCTGTGGCAAGGCTGTCAGTATTGAGGGAGCGCTTTAGCTTGGTGCCGAGCACATGGTGTAAAGAGCGGGGGACCGGCACTACCACGCGCCACTTTTCGCCGTGGCGTTCGAGGTATCTTCGGTCGGCTTTGGTGGCCATGTGTTGCCTGCGTCAGGGAGAGTACCCATATGCGTACCCAAAGTGCGTACCCAATACAACCTGAAAAGACGCGTATCTGCAGTATTTTCCGGGGATTCTCGATTGTCGGTTATAGTCCAGGTTCCCCAGCCAGCTCTCCGGCCGAGCAGCCCCCGCATCAACCGCCCACCACCACCGGCAGCTCGGCGATCATGCGAATACCGGGCCGTCGGCGCCAGTGAATCTGTGACGGCTCGACCGCCAGCTTCAGTTGGGGCCAGCGCGTGAACAGCGCCTGCAGCGCGCAGATGCCTTCGATCCGCGCGAGCTGGTGGCCGAGGCAGAAGTGAATGCCGGTCCCGAACGCGAGATGGCGGTTCGGCCGCCGTTCGAGATCGAGGCGTTCGGGCTGCGCGTTTGCCTGCGGGTCCAGATTGGCCGCGACGATCATCGCCATCACCCTGTCGCCCTTCCTCAATCTCACCCCTTCGAGATCGATATCCCGGCGCACATAGCGCGGCTTTGAGAATTGCACCGGCGAGACGAAGCGCAGGAATTCCTCGACTGCGAGCCCAGCGCGGCTCCAGTCGGCGGCCAGCCAATCGCGGCGACCCGGATCCTTCAGCAGTTCGAAAACCGATCCGCTGATCAGATGTGTCGTCGTCTCGGAGCCGGCACCGAGCAGCAGAAACACCATCGAGACCATCTCGTCCGGCGTGATGCGCCCGCCCTCCTTTTCGACACGCAGCAACTCGGCGATCAATCCCTCGCCGCCTTTCTCGCGAGCCGCCTGAAGACGTTTCTGCAGGTAGCGCCGCATCTTGAAGAGCCCGCCGATCAGCCGCAGAAAGCCGAACGCGTTGGAGAGATTGGCGATCGAATTGGCCCAGGCGATGAATTTCGGCCGGTCCGCCGGCGGCAGGCCGAGCAGCTCGCAGATCACCGCAAGCGGCAGCAGCCGCGCATAATGCTGCACCACGTCGGCCGGGCTGCCGGCCGCAAACAATTCGTCGGCAAGACGATCGGCGATGGCGCGGATGTGAGGTTCCATGTCGAGCACGGCGCGGCGGCGGAACGCCTCGTCGACGATGTCGCGCAGCCGCGTGTGATCGGGCTCATCCATCGTCAACATGTTGTTGGCGACGGCGCCGATCATTCTTGGCATCCACCACGGTAACCCGACCAGCGCCCCCCTTCCTTGCGCAGCGTGAACGCGGTGCTGTCCTTCAGCACATGCGCCGCCGCCTCGTAGGTCGTGGTGACCCAGACCCGCCCTATGATCGGGAACCGTGTGAAGACGACGGGAGCGGAAGATCGCAGCAACGCCACGCCTGCCCCGGGATCGCGAAAGAAAGCTTCGCTGGTGAAATCGAACCGCAGTGCCATCAGCGAATCCTGGCTGTTGCACCCACACCAACATGGTGCGCGGCGCCGCGAGAGCAAGGCGCCATCGAGAGCGGCTCGTCCTAGTGATCGGAGCGCGCAAACCCTCCGCAAGATTTGCGGCACCATGTCCTGACCGGCTATTTCTTCTTCATTTCGACACCGGCAAGGTCAAGGCCCGGAAGGATTTCTGGGCTTTGCCTGCGGCCTTGCACTTTTTGGTTCCGTCATCCGACAGCAGCATCATGCTTGAGCTGCCGGGAATTGCGAACACCGCTTCGGGTGCGAAATCGGCCGAGATCTTAACGTTCATCGCGGCCGGTTCGGTGTCGCCTTCTCTCCCGCTCCAGGTGAACAGGGCGAATGGCGGCTTGATATCCGAATCCTCGGCGCGCCGTGCGGCGCCGTGACGATGATATAAGTGTTGTTGATCCACCTTGAGGCGCGCCAACCAGCAACGGCTCGACACGTCGCGCGCCCCAAAAGAGCGGCGTCCGCTTTTGCCGTAGGCATTGCCGGCTTTAGCGTCCTAAAGCGCACCCTATCGGCGAAGCTCGGCCAATTTTTTTTGCCCAATCGCCCGCTTACACCGGCGGCGTGCCGTGGGTGTGAAACGACTCGATCGTCTTCAGCCCCCAGGCCTGGCCTTTTCTGCGCTCCTCCTCGGTCCAGACGATCGGTTTCCAGTCAGGCGCGAGGATCAGGCGGGCGCCGGCATTGGCGACCTCGACGCGGTTGCCGCCGGGCTCCCAGACATAGAGGAAGAACGTCTGCTGGATCGCGTGCTTGTGCGGGCCGGTCTCGATGTAGACGCCGTTTTCGAGAAAGATATCGGCGGCGCGCAAAATTTCCTCGCGGCTGTCGAGCGCGTAGGTGACGTGATGAAAGCGGCCTGCCTTGCCGTAGTGATCGCGGGTATAGGCGAAGTCGTAGCTCTTGTTCGACATCGTCATCCACATCGCGGCTTCGGTGCCGTCGTTCAGCACGATCTGTTCAGTGGTGCGCAAGCCCAGATAGTTCTCGAAGAACAGCCGGTTCGCCTTGATGTCGACGGCGAGGCAATTGAGATGATCGAGCCTACGGACATTGACGCCGCGCGCCGGAAACCGCTGCGCCTGGTTCTTCAGCGCCGGCTTCAGCTCGGGCGGCGCCTGATACCATTCGGTCTCGTAATAGAGCTCGACGATGTGGCCATCGGGATCACGGCAGCGGAACGCCGGCCCCTGCCCCATGTCGCCATCGGTCCAGCCGATATCAAAACCCGAGCCCTTCAGCGCGGCGACGCGGCGTTCCAGCGCCTGCGGGCTGCGCGCGCGCAGCGCCATGTGCTCCATGCCCGACGTCTTCGACGCCGTCAGCTTGAGCGAATAGCGCTCGTAATCATCCCAGCCGCGCAGATAGACCGACTCGCCCTTTTGGCCGCTGACCGTCATGCCCATGACGTCGACGAAGAATTTCAGGCTTTCGTCCGGCTTCGGCGTCAGCAATTCCATGTGGCCGAGATGGGCAAGATCGAAAATCGGCTCGGGGGTCATATTGGTTTCTCCTAACCGGGTTCGTCATACCCCGCGAAGGCGGGGTATCCAGTGCGCCGCGCGCTCGGCAACGGACCCAAAGCGCCGCGGCGTACTGGATCATCCGCCCCAGTGCGCAATTGCGCACAAGGTGGATGATGACAGGTGTGCGGGTGGCTACCAGAGCGCCCGCGTTACATCGTCGAACAATTCTTCAACCGCGTACGGGTGCGGAATGAGTTTTTGCTGCGCGGAATAATCGATGATCATTTGCAGCGAACGTTGCATTTCGTCTCGGCTGAAGCGTCGCGCTTCCGGCGAAGCGGTCGCGGAATCGGCAAGGAGCCGATGCACCTCCCGCACCGCATCCGGATGTTCCTCCGACAATCTCCGGCTCACCACCACCATATGGTTGATCGGCACCACCCCGTGCTTTTCGAACCAGTTTTTTTCTTCCGCGGCGACATCGGCAAACAGCGGCTTCAAATCCGGATGATCCGATTTCTCGCCCAGCACCGCGTCGAGTTCGCCGTCGATCAGCATCTGGACGATCTGCTTGCCCGCGGATGCCCGCTTCGTCGTGTCCGCGAACTCGGCGACATGGGCTTCCTCGAACGTCACCCAGTCGATCGAATCGAGATCGACGCCATAGTCATTGGCGAGAATGCCGCGCAGCCATGCGCCGGTCGTCGTGGTTAAGGAGCGGATGCCGACGCGCTTTCCTTCGAGGTCGCGCGGGCCAAGTGTCCCCGCTTTCGCATTGTAAAGCGCATGCCCATGCTGGAACCGCGCCAGCACGACATCGGGCAATAGCACCATCGGCTTGCCGAAGGATTTCGCCATCAGATAGGTGACGATCGCCATCTCCGAGACGTCGAACGCTGCTTCGCGGACCATCGGCTTGAAGCCCTTGTTGGTCGGCGAATATTGCGCAAAATCGAACGCGACCAGGTCAGATCTGATCGACCCGTTCTTCAGCGCTGATGTACCGGGATGGTCGCCGAGCAAGGTGCGCAGGCGGATCGTCACCTCAATCCTCCTCCAGCTCGTCGACGTAGACGAGACCGGCCTTCGCGAGCGGCTCGCGCATGTTGTACATGTCGAGGCCGAGCACGCCGGCGGCGAGCTTCTGGCGCTTGCCATCCTCATCGGCGCGGCGCTTCTCGCCTTTGCTGACCACATCGGCGGCGTCCTTGCGCCCGATCACCACCACGCCGTCGTCATCCGCCACCACGGCATCGCCCGGCTTGACATTGATACCGCCGCAGACCACGGGCACATTGACCGCGCCTAGCGTCGCCTTCACCGTACCCCTGGCCGAGATCGCTTTCGACCACACCGGAAAGCCCATCTCGCGAAGCGACTTGGCGTCGCGCACGCCGGCATCGATGACGAGACCCCTGACGCCGCGCGCCATCAGCGAGGTCGCCAAGAGATCGCCGAACATGCCATCGGTATTGTCCGTGGTGCAGCCGACCACCAGGATGTCGCCGGGCTGGCACTGCTCGACGGCGACATGGATCATCCAGTTGTCGCCAGGCTGCGCCAGCACGGTCACGGCGGTCCCGGCCGTCTCCGCCCCGCTCCACACCGGACGCAGATAGGGCTTCATCAGCCCGAAGCGGCCATAGGCTTCGTGTGCGGTAGCGACGCCGAGCGCGCCCAGCCGTTTCACCAGCTCAGCGTCGGTGCGCTTGATGTTACGGACGACGACCGTCTTCATGCCAATTCCTCCAACGCCATCGGGAACAGCCGCTGATAGGCCTCGCCATAGGTCATTGGCTTGCCCGTATTCCGGCCGCCCTGCACGCCTCGCTGCAGCGCGACCCGCTCATAATAGGCCCACAGATGCTTCTGGGCGGCGAGAATCTCGAACGTCTTGCGTTTGATGTCCCAGACCTCGTCGATATTGAGGATCACCTGCGGCTTGAAATTGCACATCTCCGGCTGGTGCGGCTCGAACAGGAAAACCGGCGGCGCGGAATAGGTATATTTGGCGCCCGGCTTGTGGCCCATCGCCTGCGCGACCACGCGGGTCTCCTGGGCGAAGTGCGCCGCGTTCGGGTGATCGAAATTGTAGGGATCCTCCAGCGCATGGGTGAGCACGAAGGACGGATTGAGCTCACGGTAGATGTCGACCATGCGGTCGAAATGCTGATCCGTCAGCCGCAGCGGATAGTCGCCGGCGTCGAAGAATTCGATTTCCGCGCCCAGCATCTCGGCTGCGCGCTGCGCCTCGTCGCGCCTTCCGGCCTTGACCTTTTCCATCGTCGCGCCGGCTTCCTTCCAGGCGAACTGGCTTTCGCCGCGTTCGCCGAACGACAGGCACGCGATCTTGACGCGGTAACCCTTCCTGGCATGCAGCGCGATCGCGCCGCCCGCGCGCCAGACGAAATCGCCGGGATGCGCCGTGACTACAAGGCCCGTTTTGCCAGCATTGCTCATGATCGGGACCTCCTCCTTCGATTGTTGCACGTGGCCGGCCGCGCCGGCAGCGTGACTACTGTTTGGCAATTCCTGCCCGCTCGATCACATCAGCCCACTTGTCGATATCGGCCTTCAGGCGGTCGCGGATTTCCTCGGGCGAGCTGGCTTTGGCTTCGATGCCGAGATCGAGCGCGCGCTTCTTCAGTTCCGGCATGTCGAGCACGTCGCGTAGCGCGGTGTTCAGCGTGTTGATCGCCTCACGCGGCGTGCCCTTGGGCGCAAAAATCGCGTTCCAGGACCGCGCCTCGAAATCGCCGCCGCCCGCCTCCTTCACCGTCGGTAGGTCAGGCAGAAATGTGGTGCGCACGGGCCCCGAAGACGACACGGCAATCGCCGCCTTATCGGCGATGTGCGACTGCACCGCGCTGTAATTCTCGATCGCCATCTGGATGTCGCCGCGCAACAGCGCGATCAGCACATCGGGCGAACTGCGAAACGGCACGATGGTGACATCTACCCCGGCGGTCGACTTGAACAATTGCGCCGCAAGGTTCTGGGTCGATCCGACATTGATGGTGCCGACATTGAGCGCGCCGGGCTTTTGTTTCGCCGCCTTGATGAATTCAGCCAGCGTCGGATATGGCGCGCCGGCTTGGGTCACGAAGATGAAGTCGAAATAGCCCATGCTCGAAACCGGCACGAAATCGGTCACCGGATTGAACGTCAGGTTCTTGAACAGCGATACGGAAATCGCGGTGCCGTTGCTGAACAGCGCCAGCGTATAGCCGTCCGCGGGCGCGGACAGCACCGCGCGTGCCGCGTTGATGCCGCCGGCGCCCGGCATGTTCTCGATGACGAAGCGCTGACCGAGCTTTTCGCCGAGCTTCTCGGTCACGAGCCGCGCCGTGACGTCGGCGACGCCGCCCGCGCCGAACGGCAGGATCAGCCGCACCGGCTTGTTCGGATAGTTTTGCGCATGGGCGAGTTGCGGAAACCGCAATGCGGCCAGCAAGGCAGCGATGCCGGCGAACGACACGGCGCGTCGGCTTGGGATATAGCGCTTCTCCGCCATTGCACGCGCTCCTTCAGAACTCGAACAGCCGCGCCGGATTATCGACCAGAATCTTCTGCTGCAGTTCCGGTTCGGGTGCAAACAGCGGAATGAGGTCGACCAGGTCGCCGTCATTCGGCATCACCTTTACGTTGGGGTGCGGCCAGTCGGTTCCCCAGATCACCCGGTCCGGCGCGGTCTCGACGATGCGACGCGCAAAGGGCACCGCGTCATGGAACGGTGGCCCACTGGACGACACGCGCTCGCAGCCGCACACCTTGACCCAGCATTTTTCGTCCCGCTTCATCAGATCGATCAAGGTCCGGAACGGGAGCTGGTCGAGACCGTCAGATGCTTTGACACGCCCCATGTGATCGATGGTGTAGCGCACCGGCAAATTTGCCAGCATCTCGGCATATTTAGGCAGATCGATCGCGTCGAAATGCAGGTCGATATGCCAGCCGAGCGGCGCCACCATCGCGATAATGCGGTGGAACGCGCCCATGTCCGGCACCCCGCCCAGATGACGCACGAAGTTGAAGCGGCAGCCGCGGAAACCGCCCTCGTGCAAGTCGCGCAATCCGCGCTCGGTAATGGTGCCATCGATATTGGCTACCGCACGAAAGGTGCCGTTGCTCACGGCGATAGCGTCGAGCGCCACGCGGTTGTCGGTGCCGTGCACGCTGGCATTGACAATGACGGCGCGGCCGATTCCGAGCTTTTTATGCAGCGCCCGGAAATCCTCGAGCGGCGCATCCGGTGGCGTATAGGGGCGCCCCGGCGCGTAAGGATATCTGTCGCCGGGCCCGAAGATGTGGGTATGCGCATCACACGCCAGCGCCGGCAGCTTGAATTTCGGCGTTCGCGTATTGGGATCGGGTCCGGGAATCGTGGGCTTGTTCATGACGCCTTGTGCGGTGCTTGGTTGGCGCGGGGTATCTAGTCGGCAGGATTTTCTTTCCGCTTTCGAGCGGTAGCCGCGGCGCGCGGTTGAACTGGCGTAGTCCGGCGTGATGCGCCGTCGATGTGATCGACGTCTGACGCCTGCAACGAGGCAACTGTTGCCGCGACGATTTGCTCGATCGCCTCCGCCATGTCGCCGCCGTCGGCTTCGCCGCGGGAGAGCCTAGTGACCCGTTCCGGATTAACGAGAGTGTAATAGAGCGCGCCAAGCAGGAATTGCGACCGCCACACGATCGTCGTCCGCGGCAGATGCGGCAGGCTTTCGCCGATCGCCTCGATGAACGCATTGGTCGTGTCGTCGAAGATTTCCGCGATGATGCGGCCCACCACGGCATTGCCTTCGGCAGACATCACGGCGCGCAGCCGCGTGAACCGCGCTCCGCCCCCCGCAAGGTCGGTGCTGGACGAAAACGCCGGCTGCACATAGGCCCGCACGATCGCTTCCAGCCGATCCTGGACGTCGCGCACGCGCCGTGCCGCGACCAATAGCTCGATGCGGCGCTTGTTCATCGGCCCGCAATGGCGCTTGTAGATTTCGAGGAGCAGCCCGTCCTTGCTCTTGAAGTGATAGGTGAGGCTGCCGGGATTGGCGCCCGCCTCCAGCGCGATGTCGCGGATCGACACCGCATTGAACCCCCGCGTCGAGAACAACAGCTCGGCCGCGCTCAGGATGGCTTCCCGCATGTTGGGGTTTCGCGTCATGGCATTTGCTTTCCATTCTCGACTTTTGTACGTTTGTACAAAATATCAGGTCTGGTCAACAAATATCTGGGTGAGGGTGGCCCGCCACGGTGGCTGGACTGGAATGAAGGGAGAGCCGCCGGATGAGCGGATTTTTCAAATGATACTGCCTACACAAGAGGACCTTTTCTCATGATCCCACGCCGAGCATTGATCCGTTGCACGCTTGCCGCCGCACTGTTCTCGCTGGCCGGCACCAACGTCAATGCGGAGCCGTTCCCGAGCAGGCCCGTGCGCATCCTGGTGCCCTACGCCGCCGGCGGCGCCGTCGACGTGTTGGCGCGCACGCTTGGGCAATCGCTGTCCAAGATTTGGGGACAGCAGCCGGTCATCGAAAATCGTCCGGGCGCCGGCGGCATCATCGCGTCGCAAGCGCTCACGCAATCGGCGCCGGATGGCTACACGCTGATCCTGGTCGCCAGCGGCCATCCGCTGAACCAGTTCTTCTATCCAAAATTGCCCTACGACACCTTCAAGGACTTCACCGCCATCAGCGAGGTTGCCTATTCGCCGCTCGCGATCGTGGTGTCCAAAAATAGTCAGGTGAAGAATTTGCAGGAGCTACTGGCGAGCGCGCGCGAAAAGCCGGAGTCGCTATCCTACGGCATGTCCGGCAACGGCACCTCGGCGCATCCGGCCGGCGAGCTTCTCAACTACATGGCCAAGGTCAAGATCCAGTCGATCCCCTACAAAGGCGGCGCCCCTGCCCTCAGCGCCGTGATCGCGGGCGAGATTCCGATGAGCGTCAATCCGCTGCCCGAAGTGGTCGGCCAGCTTGAGGGCAATGCGGTGCGCGCCCTTGCCGTAACCACAGCCCAGCGCTCGAAGGCGTTGCCCGACATTCCAACCGTCGCGGAAGCCGGCATCCCCGGCTATGACGCCTCGGTCTGGTGGGGCTTTCTCGGACCCGCCGGCATGGCGCCCGATGTGGTCACCAAGCTCCACGCCGATCTTGCCGTCGCATTGAAAGATCCGGTTGTCATGGCCGCGCTGGAGAAGATGGGTGCGACGCCGGTCGGCAGTTCGCCCAAGGATTTCGACGCATTCATGCGCGCCGAAGCGGCGAAGTGGGAGCCGGTGCTGAAAGAGGCCAATATCAAGATGCAGTGAAGTGCCGAGCCGGTTCGCGCGATCGGATCACCGCGCGTTCGCCGGCGCGTGCACATGCCAGAGATCGGCGCGCCAGTGCAGCACGATCGCCAGCATCAAGGCAAGGCCGGCCGCTGCGTAGAGTGTGCCGGTCGCCGCAAACCCGATCTCGTCGATCAGGCTGCCCGCGGCCAACAGGCCGATCGGCAGGCCATAGATCACCATCATGCGGACCCCCATCACCCGGCCGCGGAAATTCTCGCTCGCGGTCCGCATCAGGATGACGGCGATCGAGATCATGGCGAGGCTTTGCGAGAAGCCCGCCACCACCAGGCACATGATCGCGGTCGGCACCGTCTGCATCTGCACGAAGATCAGCAAGGTCGCGTACCAGACAACGGTGGCGCCGATCATCAGCCGCGCCACCCGGAGATCGCGGATCAGGCTCAGCACGATCGAGCCTACCAGCGAGCCGATGGCAAAACTCGCCGATAGATAGCCGAGCCCGGTCTGGTTGGTGCCGTAGATCGTCTTGGCAATATAGGGCAACAGGCCGTTGGTGAGCGGATACGCCGTCAAGTTGGCCAGGAATGCGACCCAGAGCGCGGCCTGCATCCGCGGCGTGGTCCAGACATAGGCAACGCCCTCCTTGAGGTCGCGCAGCGGCGAGCGCTGCAATGCCTCGCTGGCCGCCTCGCCCACCGCATCCCGTTTTACCGGCGCCACGATGCACAGCGTCAGCGCGGTGGCGGTCGTGTAAAGGCAGACGATCGCCACATAGGCCGGGCCCATGCCGAGCGTGGCAAACAATCCCGCGCCGCTCAGCGCGCCGGCGATGCGCGCGGTATCCATCGTCGTGCGCGAGATGCTGATCGCGCCGATCAACTGGCCGTGCGGCATGATGGTCGCGACCAAGGCGCCGCGTACGCCAAGGTCCGATGGGCGGACGATGCCCATCACGGCTGCGACCATGAAGACATAGACCGGCGCGAGATGGCCGGACAGCGCCAGCGTCATCAGCACGGCCGCCAGCACCGCATAGGCCACGCGCATCATTCCCAGGAGATCGCGGTGGCCGATCCGGTCGCCGACGACGCCGAACATCGGCGCTACCAACGTACCGACATAACCCAGCGAGGCGAGCAGGGTGAGCAGCAGGACCGATCCGGTCTCGACCAGCACGTACCAGCCGAGAATCAGCGTCTCCATCTCGAACGCCCAGGAGGTGAGCAGATCGGCGGGCCACTGAAAACGGTAGTTCCTGACCTGGAATGGTGCGAGCGCGGAAGATCGCGCGGGCTCGCTCAAGATGCGTTGTCGCGATTCATCGCGGTCCACCCTGCCCTGTTTCTTATTTTTAGCTCTCCGTCGATAGCAAGTGACGAGCGCCGTTTCAAGCGGCCGACATCGCCCTTCCGCGGTGCGTCAACAACAGCCGTCTCACCTCGGCCGCCGATATCGCCGGACTGAACAGATAGCCCTGCATCTCCGTGCAGCCGAGGATGTACAGGAGATCTTCTGCTGCTCAGTTTCAACGCCCTCCGCCGTTGTCGTCATGTCGCTGGCGGCCGCGATGTTCACCACCGCCTGGACGATCGACGAGGATGCTCCGGGTCCCGCGATATCCCGGATGAAGGCGCGATCAATACTTGATCTTGTCGAACGGGAAACGCTGCAGGTAGCTGAGCGAGGAATAGCCGGTGCCGAAATCGTCCAGCGCGATTCTGACCCCCAGCTTGCGCAACTGGTGCAGCATGTCGAGCGCAGCTTCGTCGTCGCGAATGAGCACGGCTTCGGTGATCTCGAGCTCCAGCCGGCTTGCGGGAAGGCCGCGAGCGGCCAGCGCCGCCGCCACGCTCAACGCCAGCGATGGGTTCCTGAACTGCACCGGCGAGACGTTGACCGCAACGCGGACGTGGTCCGGCCAGGTGGCGGCCTCGGCACACGCGGTATCGAGCACCCACAGGCCGAGCTGATTGATCAGGCCGCTGTCTTCCGCGATCGGAATGAACTCCGCCGGCCAAATCATGCCGCGTTCGGGGTGCCGCCATCGCAACAGCGCCTCGCAGGATGAGATCTTGCCATCCTCGATATTGACCACCGGCTGATAGTAGGTTTCGAGGCTGCCGTCGCTAATCGCCCGCCGCAGCTCGAGCTCCAGGCTTCGCCGCGCCTTGGCACGCTGATCCATGCCGGCCTCAAAGAAACGGTAGGTCCGCCGTCCGTCGCCCTTGGCGCTATAGAGTGCGAGGTCCGCATTTCTCAATAATCGGCCGAGGTTCACTCCGTTGCCGGGCGCAAGCGCGATCCCGATGCTGGCATCGGTGGTGATCAGATGTCCCAGGTATTCAAAGGGCTGCCTGATCGCCGAATGGATTTCGTCAACGAGTTGAGTGGTTTCCGAGCGATCCTTGATAGCCGTCTGAATGACGGCAAACTCGTCGCCGCCGAGCCGGGCTGCCACGTCGGTTTCCTTAAGGCAGCCGCGCAGGCGATCGGCAACGCCCTTGAGCAACTCGTCGCCGATCGGATGGCCAAGCGCGTCGTTGACGCTCTTGAACTCGTCGATATCGATGTAGAGGACAGCCAGTTGCTCGCCCGGCTGAAGCGCTGCAAGCGCCTGTTCGAGCCGCGCGCGGAACAGGATCCGGTTCGGCAGGTCCGTCAAGCCATCGAAATGCGCCAGATGCGCGATCTTCTCGTCGGCGCGCGTCCGCTCGGTGATGTCCTCGATCGTGGCAACCCAGCCGCCGTCCTTCAGCGGACGGTTGATGATCTCGATCGCACGACCGCCCGGCGCTTGCGTGAGTTGACGCGTCGCCTTACCGAGCGACACTTTCTGAATGATCGCGTTGCAGAATTCATCGACGTCGCCGTCGAACGATCCGGTTTCCTTGCGGTGCGCGATCAGCCGCTGAATGGTGCAGCCGGGCTTGGCCACGTCAGGAGAAAGCCCGAACATATCGAGATAAGGCTGGTTGCAGATGATGATTCGCGCGGATGCATCATAGAGAACAAGGCCTTGCGGAATATTATTGACCGCAATCGAGAGCTGACGCCGCTCGGCCACCAATCGCTGATCGGTCAAGCGGTGACGCCGCAGCAGCAGGCCGGCGGCGACGATAAGGACAGTGACCAGCGCCAACAGGACTTGTTCGCGGACACTCCATGACGATGTCGCAAGCTGCGCAAGCGCGGCCACCGCGAGCAGGACAGCGCAGACAGCAAGCAGCGTAGGCAGCCCGGCCTTGTCGGCGGGAGCGTCGGGCAATTTCTGGTGGCTTTCGATGCTCACCCCAGATGCTTCTCCGCGCGAAATCGCCAATTTGCGTGCGCTTGACGATCGGCCATGCAGACGCGAGCCGGACTCCAATTTTCCGCCCAGCGATATTGGTACGAAGGATAAATGGAAGCCGCGTTACAACTTGCGGTTAGCAATCGGTTACGTCGATACACGCGCGGGCTCCGATCCCCATCGCCAGTAGGAGGTTATCGAGCGGTGCCCGCGGCTGGTGCTCTCCTTCGAAATGGTAAACGGGAGATTAATTCGCAGCCGAGCTCGCGCGAGCCGGCGAATGCAAGAAAGCCCTGATTTTCCAAGCCTAACTCGCACGTGGCGCGTCGCACCGGACGCCGCCGCGAAAACGATTCCTGACCGAGATGCCGCAGATTTAGCCAATACGAAACCGCGCCGGTTTAACCGTTTCGCTAGTCGCCGCCGCCCATAATGCCGGCCAGACCCCAATTCATGAGATCCAGGTTCAACACCGTGACATCTTTCGGACGTGTGATTTCCGTGCGCGGCTCGCTTGCCCGGGTGGGACTTCTGGCGACGGGCCAGATCCCCGTCTCGGAAGTGCGCGCCACCGTCGGCCGCTTCATCAGTATCCGCTGCAACGGCTCCACGATCGTCGCGATGATCACCGAGGTGTCCTGCGAGGACACTCCGACTTCCGACAACTACATTGCGAGCGCATCGGTCGACCTGCTCGGTGAAATTCTCGGCGGCGAACGCCCCAAGTTCCAGCGCGGCGTCACCAACTATCCGACGATCGGCGATGAGGTCGATCTGATCACGGCCCAGGACCTTCGCACCGTCTATGCGCCGAGCGGGTCAGACCAGATCAATGTCGGCACCCTGCAGCAGGACCGCTCGGTGATCGCCTATGTCGACGTCGAGGAAATGCTGTCCAAGCACTTCGCCGTCCTCGGCTCCACCGGCGTCGGTAAATCGACCAGCGTGTCGCTGCTGCTCAACGAGATTCTCAAGGCCCGGCCGAACCTGCGGGTTTTCCTGCTCGACGTGCACAACGAATATGGCCGCTGCTTCGGCGACCGCGCGCTGGTGCTCAACCCGCGCAACCTGAAACTGCCGTTCTGGCTGTTCAATTTCGAAGAGATCGTCGACGTGCTGTTCGGCGGCCGTCCCGGCGTGCCCGAAGAACTCGACGTCCTCGCCGAAGTCATTCCGATGGCGAAGGGCCTCTATACTCAGTACCAGAACTCCGACCGGCTCGGGCTCAAACGCATCGACCCCAAGACGGTCGGCTACACGGTCGACACGCCGGTGCCGTACCGGCTGGTCGATCTGATCTCGCTGATCGACGAACGGATGGGCAAACTGGAGAACCGCTCCTCGCGCATCATCTATCACAAGCTGATTTCGCGCATCGAGACGGTGCGCAACGATCCGCGCTACGCCTTCATGTTCGACAATGCCAATGTCGGCGGCGACACCATGGCGGAAGTGATCAGCCACCTGTTCCGCCTGCCTGCCAACGGCCGGCCGATGACTATCATGCAGCTCGCCGGCTTCCCTGCGGAAGTCGTCGACTCCGTCGTGTCGGTGCTGTGCCGCATGGCGTTCGATTTCGGCCTGTGGAGTGACGGCGTCTCGCCGCTGCTGTTCGTCTGCGAAGAAGCGCACCGTTACGCCTCGGCCGACCGCAATATCGGCTTCGGCCCAACCCGCAAGGCGGTCTCGCGCATCGCTAAAGAAGGGCGCAAATACGGCGTCTTTCTCGGCCTCGTCACCCAACGTCCGGCCGAACTCGACGCCACCATCATTTCCCAATGCAACACGCTGTTTGCGATGCGCCTTGCCAACGAGCGCGACCAGGCGCTGCTGCGCTCGGCTGTCTCGGATGCGGCCGCCAACCTGTTGTCGTTCGTACCTTCGCTCGGCACCCGCGAAGTGCTAGCCTTCGGCGAAGGCGTGGCGCTGCCGACGCGCCTGCGCTTCAAGGAGGTGCCGGTCCATCAATTGCCGCGCAGCGAAGCGACCATCGCGTCCGTGCCGTCGGTTTCCGCTGGCCATGACATGCATTTCGTCTCCGCCGTGCTGGATCGCTGGCGCGGCGCCACGTCGAATCGCGACGTACCGAATGATCCCTCGATCGGCGACCGGTCCGCCGCGCGCATTATGACGCCGGTGGAAGCGCCGATGCTGCAGCCCTCGATGGGGCTCGACCCAGACCGCTTCTCGCTCCTGAAGAAGCCGCTGCGCTGAGGCATAACAGTTTCGCGCGATTGCTCCGCGCGGGGCGGTATGCACTTCGCTGCAAAACGCGATATGGTTCCGGGAACGCCGCGTCCCGCGGCCTTCAGCCGGAACCCACCCATGTCCAAGCCTGCCGCCAAACGATTTCAGCCGCCCGCCATCGACAAGCTGCCGGACGATATCCGCACGCGAATTCTCGCCGTACAGGAAAAATCCGGCTTCGTTCCGAACGTCTTCCTGACGCTGGCCTACCGCCCCGACGAGTTTCGCGCCTTCTTTGCCTATCACGACGCGTTGATGGAGAAGGATGGCGGGCTGACCAAGGCGGAGCGCGAAATGATCGTGGTGGCGACGTCGGCCGCTAACCAGTGCCATTACTGCGTGATCGCTCATGGCGCGATCCTGCGCATCCGGGCCAAGAACCCGCAGATCGCCGATCAAATCGCCGTCAACTACCGCAAGGCCGACATCACGCCGCGGCAGCGCGCCATGCTCGACTTCGCCATGAAGGTGAGCCGGGCGGCGAACGAGGTTTCCGAAGCCGATTTCGCCGAGATCGCCAGCCACGGCTTTTCCGAGGATGACATCTGGGATATCGCGGCGATCGCGGCGTTCTTCGCCCTTTCGAACCGGCTGGCCAACGTCACCGCGATGCGACCGAATGACGAATTCTACATGATGGGGCGGCTGCCGAAACAAGGCTGAGCCGGCTTGCCTGTGATCAGTTCCAGACATTGCGGGAGGGGATGGCTGTCCCGCGTTGCCCAAGATTTCATGTTGGACGCGCGGCCGCCGTGCTAGAAGGGCGGCAGGATTTCTCGCGGATCGACGGCAGTGAAAACCCAGCGGCCCACTATCTCGGACGATGAGCACGTGGTGCTCAAGTTCCGGCCGCGCACCTCCGCCCATCCGCCCGCCCGGCAGGATGATCACACGCCGGCCAAGGCATCGCCTGCGGCCAGCGACCTGTCACGCTACGAGCAGTCGCGCGACGAGGGTGACGAGTTCCGTCATCGCATGCTCGCCAATGTCGCCGCCTTCGCATTTACAGTGGCGCTGACCGCGATCGGCATCTGGCTTGCCGTGAGCATCGCCGATCTCCGCAGGACCCAAGACTGCGTCCTGATGGGCCGCCGCGACTGCGCGAGGATTTCGGTCGCGCCGCAGGGGTAGCAACTATCTTTCCATAGCCATCAACCGTCATGCCCCGCGCATTCGGGGCATCCAGTACGCCGCGGCCTGTCAGTTCTATCATTGACTTCTCTGGAATACTGGGTCACCCGCCGGAGCCTGTCGCCGGGCGCGCATTCGCGCGCCCCGTTGGCGGTCGCGTGTATTCGCGCAGTATTGATGCGGCTCGGCGCGGACTACGCTGTCGCTAATCCACCCCACCGCGTTCATTGACGATCGCCGTCGCGGTTCGTAGCGCCCGCTCATATACGTTCACCATCCCAGAGGGCGCAGGCGGCCGGTCTATCAACCGGTCATTATTGTTGGCTCGGCCGCGGCCAGTGTCAACCGGGACGACAAGCGCCTCACCGCAGCTCTGCGTTCCGCAGCGGCGCGCGGCTAAGGTCGTTGCCGGCGGCGATCGCTTTCCGCAACAGCCGCATCAGCTCTGTGCCCTCCTTTGCCGTGAGGCCGCGCAGCATGGTGCGCTGGGCGGCTTCGACCGCCGGCGTGATGGCGCGCAGCGTTCGCTTGCCGGCTTCCGTAATCTTCAGTTCGCGGGCGCGGCGGTCGCGGCTACTGGGGTGACGCAGCAGGAAGCCTTTCTGCACGAGACGATCGACGACGCCGGTGATGGTGGTTCGGTCGTAGGCGATCAGGCCGGCGAGCGTCACCTGCTCGACGCCGGGATTGGTGCTAATCGCCGACAGCGCCGCGTATTGAACGGGCGTGAGGTCGAAGCCGGCTTCCTCGACCTCGGCCAGGAACACGGCGACCGCAATCTGCTGGAACCGGCGCGCCAAATGTCCGGGCATCTCGTTATTATCTCTCACCGAATTCTCCAAAGCCCTTTGATAGCAGGTCTGGAATTGACAAGCATACTGATAATCAGCATGCTGATCAATATCATCCGCGCGCTTTGGTCGCGGCATTCCTGTGACCTGCGCCCTCGATGAATGGCAATCGGCTCGGTCACAATCAACGCCGGTTCGGCAAAAGGACGGGAGGAGCAGGTTTGATGCAGTTTCATCTGAATGGCTTCGAACCGGGCGATCCTGAGATCGCCGATCCCGGCGAGCGGGTCGCATCGTCCGGCACGCCCGGACCGGTTCCGGCGGAAGTCGACGTGCTGATCGTCGGCTGCGGGCCGGCGGGTTTGACGCTGGCGGCGCAGCTTGCGGCATTTCCCGACATCAAGACCTGCATCGTCGAGCGGAAGCCGAGCCGGCTCTTGCGCGGCCAGGCCGACGGCGTCGCCTGCCGCACCATGGAAATGTTTAACGCCTTTGGTTTTGGCGAACGCGTGCTGAAGGAAGCATGCTGGATCACCGAAACCACGTTCTGGAGACCGGACGACCGCAAGCCCGAGCACATCGTCCGTAGCGGCCGGGTTCAGGATGTCGAGGACGGGCTGTCGGAAATGCCGCATCTCATCCTGAACCAGGCGCGCGTACATGATTGCTACCTTGATGTCATGCGCAAATCGCCGGCAAAGCTCGAGCCGTATTATTCGCGGCGACTGCTCGATCTTTCAATCGCGTCGGCCGCGCGGTTCGAGGACCACGCGGTGACGGTGCGCCTCGAGCGGCTCGATGCCGGACACGAGGGCGAGATCGAAAGCATTAAAGCGCGCTATGTTGTCGGCTGCGATGGGGCGCGGAGCACGGTGCGGAAATCGATCGGGCGCGAGCTGCGCGGCGATTCCGCCAACCATGCCTGGGGCGTGATGGACATTCTTGCCGTCACCGACTTCCCCGACATCCGCTTCAAGGTGTTGATCCAGTCGGCCGGCGACGGCAGCATGATCGTGATCCCGCGCGAAGGCGGCTATCTCGTCCGCCTCTATGTCGAACTCGCCAACCTCGACGCCGGCGAGCGGATCGCCAGCCGCAACATCACCTCGGACGACCTGATCGCGAAGGCGCGGCGGATTCTCAATCCCTATACGCTCGAGGTGAAGGAGATCGCCTGGTGGTCGGTCTATGAGATCGGCCAGCGGCTGACCGACAAGTTCGACGACGTACCGGCGGACGAGACCGCAACGCGCCTGCCCCGCGTGTTCATCGCGGGCGATGCCTGTCATACTCACAGCCCCAAGGCGGGCCAAGGCATGAACGTCTCGATGCAGGACGCATTCAATCTCGGATGGAAGCTCGCTGCCGTGCTGCGCCGGCGCAGCGCGCCGCATCTGTTGCACAGCTATTCGGCAGAGCGGCAGGCGGTCGCAAGGGAATTGATCGACTTCGATCGCGAATGGGCTGCGATCCTCGCCTCCGCCAAAGGCGACAACAAGGGCGCGGATGCGGCGCAGACGCAAGACTATTTTGTCCGGCACGGCCGATATACCGCGGGAACGGCGACACACTACGGCGCATCCATCCTCACCGCCGAGCCGGATCATCAGCATCTTGCCAGGGGATTTGTGATCGGCACGCGCTTTCACTCCGCGCCGGTGGTACGGCTTGCGGACGCCAAGCCGGTTCATCTCGGCCACGTCGCCAAGGCGGATGGACGCTTCCGGATTTTCATCTTTGCCGGCGCCGGCGATTCCGCCGCCGCCAACGCCCCTGTCCGCTCGTTGTGCGATTTCCTCAGCGAAAGTCCGAAGTCTCCGATCAGGAGACACACGCAAGCGGGCACCGATATCGATTCCGTGATCGATGTCCGTGCCGTGTTCCAGCAGGCGCACACCGAACTCGCCATCGAGACGATGCCCCCGCTCCTGCTTCCGCGCAAAGGACGCTACGGGCTCATCGACTACGAAAAAATGTTCTGCCCCGATTTTAGGAGCGGCCACGACATCTTCGCAATGCGCGGCATCGACCGCGACATGGGCTGCATGGTCGTGGTGCGGCCGGACCAATACGTCGCGCATGTGCTGCCGCTCGACGGCCATGCGGCGCTTGCGGCATATTTCGATGGCGTCATGTTGAGGGCGGCGTGAGGCACAGCTTGATTGTGACAGGCTTACGTACTGGAAAATGGGCGGTGCCCGGCGCATATCCGCAGCATGGAGACAATCGTCTGCTGCAATTGCGGCGCGAAATATAGACGTACCGAAGAAAAGTTCTTGGTTCCGCACACCGGTGAGGCGACCTGTAAGGTCTGCGGGGCCGTGCTCGAGTCGTGGTCGGAAAGTACTCACGTTCCATCATTTGAACCTGTTGAACGCACAAATCGAAAGCCGGCCTGAACCACCACATGCAGCGGAGCCGGACGGCGCAATTGCCCGCTAGACCGCTTACGCCGCGCTCCCGTCCTACCTTGATTGCCCCGGTGGAACCCTCAGCGTTCGTGCCCGTTGCAACTCTCGATCAGTCCAAAGAAGGCTTGCACAAGGGAGGGCTTCCACATGACGAAGATCGCTCTTGGCGTGGCGGCGGCCACAGTGCTGCTGATGACGGCCCCGCTTGTCATTCCGGTCAAGGCCCAAGGCGTCAATCAAGACGTCAAGATGGCGCAAGGCGTCGATGTTCAGATTGGACGGGATCGCGACGACGACCGCTACGATCGTCGCCGGCGTTACGACTCCGACACCACGGTTGGCGTCGGCCCGGGCGGTGTCACCATCGGCCCACGACGGCACTGCCGGATGGTGACGACCACGGTTGAACGGGACGATGGCCGCAGGATCACGCGCAGGGAACGCCGCTGCGACTAGACGGCAGTAGCGGAGCGCGTAGGCAGATTGGCGCCAGCGTAACGGCGCGATTTTTGATGCTGGCGCAGCAGGCGCGCTACGGCAACTAATACCCGACAGACAGAATTGCCCCTCACGCGACCGGCGCGCAGCTAAGCCGAACACTGCCCTTTCCACATCGGGCTCTCTTCCCGGAACCAGACCGGCCATCCCTGCCCATAAATCGGTCGGCGAACCTTTGACCCCCCTCCATTGAACTCAGCGCCCCGCTCCGATATACGGGCACTCGACTCCGGCCGAGGGAAAAAGGCCTTCCGGGGCCATGCACCCGCCTCCTCCAAGCCGTTACGGATTTTCTCCAGTATATCAAAGGCTTAATGATGTCTTCCACATTCGATCAGATCGCCAACATTATCGCGGAGACCTGCGACATTCCGCGCGACACGATCAAGCCGGAGAGCCACGCCATCGACGATCTGGGAATCGACAGCCTGGACTTCCTCGACATCGCCTTTGCCATCGACAAGGCGTTCGGGATCAAGATGCCGCTCGAAAAGTGGACCCAGGAGGTCAACGACGGCAAGGCCACGACCGAGCAGTATTTCGTGCTGCAAAATCTCGCCGATCGCATCGACGAACTGGTCGCCGCCAAGAATGCAGCGCCGGGCGCCTAATCGCCCGCCATGGACCTTGATTACTTCAAGCTCATCGACCGCGTCGTCGAACTCAACCTCGACGAGAAGAGGATCACGGTCGAGGCGCAGGTTCCCGCCGCGCACACCATCTTCGAGGGGCATTTCCCGGGCTTTCCGATCATGCCGGGCGTGCTGCTGACCGAATCGATGGCGCAGAGCTCCGGCTGGCTGCTGCTCGGCCTTTTGAAGTTCGAGCGCATGCCGTTCCTCGCCATCGTGAAGGAAGCCAAGATGCGCGGTTTCGTCAGCCCCGGCTCGTTGCTGACAATTGAGGCGAAGCTCGAGCATGAGGGTTCCGGCTTTGCCGTGACGAAGGCCAAGGGTCGCGTCGGCAAGGAATTGAAGTGCAGCGCCGAGATCACCTTTGGCCTAGCCCCCTTCCCCGACCCTTCGATGCGCGTGCACATGGACGCGATGGCCAACAAGATCGGCTTCCCACTGCAGGCAATCACGCATGACTGAGCCAAAATCCGCAGACAAGGAAGTCTGGATCACCGGCATCGGCATCGTCTCTTCGCTCGGCGAAGGACTGGATGCGCATTGGGATGCGCTGAACGAGAAGAAGATCAACGTCGACGACAAGCGGTTTGCGCCTTACATCGTGCATCCGCTGGCGCCGGTTACCTTCGACGCGCAGATCCCGAAAAAGGGTGACCAGCGCCAGATGGAAGCGTGGCAGCGAATCGGCACCTATGCCGCCGGGCTCGCGCTGGATTCGGCCGGTGTCAAGGGCAACAAGGAAATCCTTGGCCGCATGGACATGATCGTGGCGGCCGGCGGCGGCGAGCGCGACATCGCGGTCGATGCGGCAATCCTGAGCGCCGACGCCAAGGGCAATTCGAGCCCCGGCTTTCTCAACGAACGGCTGATGAACGATTTGCGGCCGACGCTGTTTCTGGCCCAGCTCTCCAACCTGCTCGCCGGCAACATCGCCATCGTCCACGGCGTATGCGGCACGTCGCGCACCTTCATGGGCGAGGAAGCCGCCAGCATCGATGCGGCGCGGATTGCGCTGGCGCGGATCGAAGCCGGCCAAAGTGACATCGCGCTGGTTGGCGCTGCCCATAATGGCGAGCGCTCCGATTTGCTCGTCCTCTATGAATTTGCCGATTTCAATCTGAAGGAAAAGTTCGCACCGGTCTGGCAGCGCGAAGACCAAAGCGGATTTGCGCTCGGCTCCGCCGGCTGCTTTTTAGTGCTGGAATCCCGCGAGCACGCCGAAGCGCGCGGCGCCAAGCCCTATGCGAAGTTGACCAAGGTCGTCGCCGATCTCGCGCAGCGCAAGCAGCCGGGTGCGGTGACCAAGTCGCTGGAAGCGCTGTGGCCGAAGCTCGGCATCACGGGCGATAGCGGGCAACTGATCACGGGCGCGACCGGCGCCGAGCCAGTGACCTCGGAAGAAAAGGACTTCCTGCGCCAGCATCCGGGCTTTGCGGTGCGCGCCACCGGAACGATGTTCGGCCATACGCTCGAGGCCCAGTTTCCGCTCGGGCTGGCGCTCGCCGCGCTCTCGCTCTCCCGCGGCGCGCTGTTTCCACCCAACGATCCCTCCGGCTTCGAGGTTGAAAAGGCCGGTAGCCCAGACCAGATTGTGGTGGTGGGGGCCGGTCACTGGCAAGGCGAAGGCATGGCCCTGGTCGAGGCCGTCAAGTAGGGCGAAGAGCGGACGCGCGGAAAGCGCGTTCAAGTCACGGCGCAGCATCGGGGGAACCATGTCAGCACCATCAGATAAATTCGGCAGGCCGATCGTCGTCGTCACCGGCATGGGCGTGGTGACGTCACTCGGCGCCGGCAAGGAAGACAATTGGCGCAAGCTGACTTCGGGCGAGTCCGGCATCAAGACCGTGACGCGCTTTCCGGTCGACGGGCTGAAATCGACCATGGCCGGCACGGTCGATTTCGTCACCGTCGATCCCGTCACCTCGACGGGGTTGACCGAGCGGCTAGCCGAAATGGCGACCGAAGAGGCGCTCGGACAGGCCGCGATCGGTGCCAAGGCCGATTTTCCCGGACCGCTGTTTCTGGCGGTGGCGCCGGTCGAGGTCGAATGGCCGCAGCGGCTGGAGCTCGGGCGTGCAACCGGAAAGACCGATTTGAACTATGACGACCTGCTGCGGGTGAGCGGCGGCGGCCGGTTCACAAAATATCATCATCGCTTCATGTTCGGTTCGGTCGCGAGCTACCTGGCTGAAAGGTTTGGCACCAAGGGCTCGCCAATTTCGCTCTCCACCGCCTGCGCCTCCGGCGCGACCGCGATCCAGCTCGGTGTCGAGGCGATCCGCCGCGGCGAAGCCGATGCAGCGCTGTGCGTCGGCACCGACGGTTCGGTGAATCCGGAAGCCCTGGTGCGCTTCTCGCTGTTGTCAGCGCTGTCGACGCAGAACGATCCGCCGCAGGCCGCCTCGAAGCCGTTCTCGAAGAACCGCGACGGATTTGTCATGGCGGAAGGCGCCGGCGCGATGGTGCTGGAAAGCTACGAAGCCGCGATCGCCCGCGGCGCCAGGATTCTCGGCGTGGTTGCCGGCTGCGGCGAGCTGACGGACTCGTTCCACCGCACCCGCTCCAGCCCCGACGGCAAGCCGATCATCGGCTGCATGCGCAAGACGCTGGCCGACGCCGGCCTCGAGCCGGAACAGATCGACCACATCAACGCGCACGGCACCTCGACGCCGGAAAACGACAAGATGGAGTACAACACCACCGCGGTCGTGTTCGGCGAACATCTGCCGAAGATTCCGGTATCGTCGAACAAGTCGATGGTCGGGCATACGATTTCGGCGGCCGGGGCGGTGGAAGCCGTATTCTCCCTGCTGACCCTCGAGCATCAGCGGATTCCGCCGACGATCAATTACGAGATTCCGGATCCGGCGATCCTGTTCGACGTGGTCGGCAACAAGGCACGCGACGCCAAGGTCACCGCCGTGATGTCGAACTCGTTCGGCTTCGGCGGGCAAAACGCCTCGCTGATCCTGACGCGCGAACCGGTGTAGTGGGCTGTAGCTCGGTTCTAATTGCATCAGAACCGAGCTACAGTCATTTGTTTTGACGCGCTTTCTTGACGCGAACCGGTACCCACTTCTCTTGAAGACGCTATAGCTGCTTCCTAAAAAATGAACCGCCTGATCCTACGCACCAAGGCGCGCCTGCGCGACGCCGCCAAGCCGGTGGCGGAAATAGCCGTCGGCGCGCTGACGATTGCGCTGTTGCGCACCACCCGCTTTTTCGATCCGGACAAGACCGCCGATTTCTTCGGCCGCGTCACCCGCTTCATCGGGCGGCGGCTGCGCGAGGACCGCATCGGCCGCGAAAACCTCAAGGCCGCCTTCCCCGAGAAATCGCCGGAGGAGATCGAGGCCATTCTGGCCGGCGTCTGGGACAATCTCGGCCGCATCGGCGCCGAGTTCGCCCATCTCGATCACATCTGGGACTACGATCTCGACCATCCAGAGAAGCCGAGCCGCATCGAGTTCACCCCGCGCACCAAGCAAATCTTCGATGCCCTGCGCGACGACGGCAAGCCCGCGATCATCTTCGCCAGCCATCTGGGCAATTGGGAAATTCCGGCGCTTGGCGCGGTCGCCCATGGGCTCGATTGCGCGATCCTGTTCCGCCGGCCGAACATTGAGGCCGCCGACCGCGCCATCGAACGGATCCGCGCCGTCAAGATGGGCACGCTGGTGCCGGCGGGCCGCGAGGCGCCGCTCAAGCTCGCGGAGGCTTTGCAGCGGGGCCAGCACGTCGCGATGCTGGTCGATCAGTACATGGGCAACGGCGTCGAGGTGACGTTCTTCGGCCGCAAGACCAGGGCCAACCCGACTCTGGCGCGGCTGTTGCGGCAGGTCGAATGCCCCGTGCACGGCGTGCGCATCATCCGCCTGCCCAACCACCGCTTCCGCGCCGAATTATCCGAAGAGGTCAAGCCGGCGCGCGATGCGTCGGGCCAGATCGACATCCAGGGCACGATGCAGGCGGTGACGTCAGTGGTCGAAGGCTGGGTGCGGGAATATCCGGACCAGTGGCTGTGGCTGCACCGGAGATGGCGGTAGCGGAGCTTTCGTAGCGACCGCGGAGCGATCTTTCCCGGATTACGCTAGCGCTCCATCCGGGCAACGGAGTGGCCTATCCGCCGAACAGGCCCAGGCTCCACGCCTTCATCGCCACCGTCGATCCCAGGACGAAAATGATCTGCAGCAGCGTGCGCGTTGAGAAGAAGGTGAGGATGTTATTCATGTGATGCTCCCGGAAGCGAGCTATAGATTCGGGCTCGCGTTTCGACAATAGAAGTTTGTGGGCCGGATGAGCGAAACGATGTCCGGGACTTTGCGGGCAGGCCCTCCCACGTCATTGCGAGCGCAGCGAAGCAATCCATGTTTCCACTTGCGGCGCTATGGATTGCTTCGCTGCGCTCGCAATGACGGATGGGGCACCGGAGTGCCGCCGTCACCTCCCCGTCTTAACCCTCGTCCACAGCCGGTTGATCACGCGCTGGGTTGCCGGATCGCGGGCCTTGATGACAAACAGCTTCTTCTGCATCGCTTCGTCCGGATAGATATTCCTGTCGTTGAAGATCTTCGGGTCGATCAGCTTCTGGCTCGCCAGATTGCCGTTGGCGTAGGACAGGAAGTTGGAATTCTTGGCCGCGACGTCGGGGCGGTAGAGATAGTTGATCAGCTCATAGGCTTCCGCGACGTTCCTGGCGTCCGCAGGGATCGCGAGATTGTCGAAGAACATCTGCGCGCCCTCCTTCGGAATCGTGTAGCCGATCTCGACGCCATTTTTGGCTTCCGCCGCGCGGCTGCGCGCCTGCATGATGTCGCCCGACCATCCCACCACGAAACAGATCTCGCCGGAGGCCAGCGCGCCCAGATATTCCGAGGAATGAAACTTGCGGACATTGGGCCTGATCTTGCTGACGAGATCGGCGGCCTTTTCCAGATCGGCCTGCTTGGTCGAATTCGGATCGATGCCGAGATAGCTTAAGCCCGCCGGCAGGATGTCGTCAGCGGAATCCAGCATATGGATGCCGCAATCCCTGAACTTGGCGAGGTTTTCCGGCTTGAAGACGATATCCCAGCTATCGATCTTTGCATCGGGGCCGAGAATTTTCTCGGCCATCTTGACGTTGTAGCCGATGCCGGTGGTACCCCACATGTAGTTCGCGGCGTAATTGTTGCCGGGATCGTAGGTCGCGAGTTGGTCGGTCACCACAGGCCAGGCGTTGGCGAGGTTCGGCAGCTTCGACTTGTCGAGCTTGAGGAAGACCTTTGCGGTGATCTGGCGCTGCAGGAAATAGCCGGTGGGCACCACGACGTCATAGCCTGACTTGCCCGCAAGGAGGCGCGTCTCCAGCGTCTCGTTGGCGTCGAAGGTGTCGTAGACCACCTTGATGCCGGTTTCCTTGGTGAAATCCTCCAGGACGCCCGGCGCCATATAGTTCGACCAGTTGTAGAAGTTCACGGTGCGCTCCTGCGCCGATACGGGCGAGAGCGACAGCGCGATCGTCATCGCACCGATCAGGCGAAGCGAGCCTCGGATTGAATCGCGCATCCCTTACCTCTTGCGACGGCCGTGAACCGCGTCCGACAGGCGCTCCAGCGCGGTATCCAACGTTTCGTCCTTCTTGGAAAAGCAGAACCGCACCACCGAGGTCACCGCATCCTGCTCGTAGAACGCCGATACCGGAATCGCGGCGACCTTGTAGTCGCTCACAATGCGCCTGCAGAACTCGACGTCGGTTTCGTTCAGCCCAAGCGGCGACAGGTCGACGGTGAGGAAATACGTTCCCTGCGACTTCAGCACGGGAAAGCCGATGCTCTCCAGTCCCTTGGTCAGGCGATCCCGGCTTCGCGCCAGATCCTTGCGCATGTCGTAGAAAAATTGGTCGGGCTTGCCGAGGCCATAAGCCACAGCGGCCTGCAGGTTCGGCGCGGTGGTGAAGGTCAGAAACTGGTGCACTTTCGCCGCCACGCGCAACAGCGGCGGCGCGGCGCAGACGAAGCCGACCTTCCATCCGGTCAGCGAAAAGATCTTGCCGGCGCTACCGACCTTGATGGTGCGCTCGCGCATGCCCGGAATGGTGATCAGCGGGATATGCTCGCGGCCGTCGAAGATCACGTGCTCCCAGACCTCGTCACAAATGGCAATGGTGTCGAACTTCTGGCAGAACAGCGCCAGCAATTCGAGGTCCTCGCGGGGATAGACGATCGCAGCCGGATTAAGCGGGTTGTTGAACAGCACCGCCTTGGTCTTCGAATTGAATACGCTGGCCAGCATCTCTTCTGTCAGCCGCCAGCCCGGCGGCTCCAGCCGCAACAGGCGCGGAATGCCGCCCGCCTGGCGGATGATCGGCAGGTAGCTGTCATAGACTGGCTGGAACACGACCACCTCGTCGCCGGGCTCGACGACAGCGAGAATCGACGCGGTCAGCGCCTCGGTGCCGCCCGAGGTCACCATCACTTCCGTCATCGGATCGAGGACGAGCTTGTGCCAGCGGGCGTAATGCGCCGCGATGGCCTGCCGGAGTTCCGGAATGCCCATCATCGACGGGTACTGGTTGTAGCCGTTCACCGTGGCTTCCGCCGCGGCGCGACGGATGTCCTCCGGCCCGGGATCGTCGGGAAAGCCCTGGCCGAGATTGATGGCGTTGTTGTCGCGCGCGGCCTGCGACATCGCCTCGAACACGGTCACGGGAAGGTCGGCGAAGACCTTGTTCATGGACGTCATGGCGCGTCAGCCGCCGGTCCTGGTCTGCAGTCCCGCAGCCTTCCACGCCAGAATGCCGCCCGCCAGATGCTTGTCATAGGGCAAACCCGCCGCTTGTGCCGCCAGCGAGGCCGTCACCGAGCGCTTGCCCGAGCGGCAGGCGAACACCACCTGCCGTCCCTTGGGATCGGGGATCGCGGCCGGGTCGAACGATTGCAGTGGAACCACCACGCCGTCCGGATAGGCTTCCACCGCGACCTCGTTCGGCTCGCGGACGTCGACCAGCAGATAGCGGCCCTCCGCCATCCCCTTCGCCACGTCTTCCGGCGTCAAATCGTGCACCTGATGGTCCGCCACGCAATCCTCCTGACAAGTCAGCGCGAGGACTCCGATAGGCCCCGCCGAGCGGGCGCCAAAGTCGCCCCTCACGCGGCGAAAATCAAGCGCCGCGAACGGTTTAAACGGCCGCCCAAACCACGCCGCCGCCCAACGAAGTTATTCTCCGCGGCCTTTCATTTTAGGTCGAAAGTTCTTTGGCTATGGGCCAGGCACCCTCCGGTGTTTGCGGTCCGGTCGCCCGGTAGCCTCGCCGAAGGTAGAAACCGCGGGCGTTCGAACTTGCTTCAGCGAGCACCGAAGGCAACCGCCGGTCGCGCATCAACCCTTCGAGCCGATCGAGCAATCCGGCGCCTACGCCCTGCCCAGCGAATTCTGGCGCCGTGTACAGTCCTTCCAGCCTGTCGCTGCGAATGGCTCCCCACCCGGCGACGATGCCACCCCGCTCAGCAACCCATACTTCCAGCTCACGCAGCTTTCGCTCCATGCCTGATGGCGTGAGCTTCGCCGCCCACGCCTGCGCCTCGGCGGCCGTCATCGTTGGCGGCGCGAGCTCAATGATCGATCGCCGCCGAATATCGTAGAGACGGTTCGCGTCCTTGCGGATCGCTCGACGGTAAACAGCACCCATCTAACGGAGGGCGAGCGGTCGCAGCGTCGTGCCGGCCACGGTACCGCGGATCGCGTTTGTGGTCAGGATATAGGCGAACTCGTAGACACGATCGGCGGCGAGGCGCTCGAGGTTATTGAACTCCAGGATATGGACGCCCTGCTGGACCAGCAGATAGACGTGGACCGGGATGAAGCTGCCGCCAACGGCCTGAGAGTCGGCTGGCTTCGGCGGCCCATATTCGAGCCCGGACGTATCGGAACCGAGCATAAGCGCGCCCTTCTCCTCGACGAGCCACTTCGCGGCTGTCAGGCCGATGCCTGCCGAGTCGTGCTGGCCGATCTTGGCGTGGTCGCGGCCGTTCTCGCCCCAGTAGCGCGCGGTTCCTGTGCGCAGCAGAACGACCGTGCCCGGGGTAACGTCGACGTTCTGCGCCTTCAACGCGCCCTCGATGTCCGCGACAGTGATTTCATAGGAAGACGGAAGGGCCTCCACGTTCTTGAAGCCCGCAACGTCGACCAAGACGCCCCGCGCTACGATCGGCGGGATCGTCGTCACGTCCGCCTTGCGAACGCCGAAGTCGCCGCCCCACTCGTCGGACGTGAAACCGTTGTAAAATTCGTTCTTCGGTCCGTGCGTGACGTGGCTGAGCCCATCAATCTGGGTCGCGACATTGTCGTTCATGAAGATCGCGTTGCTATGCCACGCGGTGAGGCCCGTATTGCCACCCTCCGGCGTGGTGAACGGCAGATCCTTCTGGCTCCTCACGCCCGCGGGCGACCGGAAGCTCATGATTTCTCCCGGGCTGTGGCCGGGCCATTTGTATGAATAGCGGTCGTACGGAAGGCCGAGATCGTAGACCCTACCCTGTGTCACGAGCTTCAAGGCGGCCAAACGTGATGCATCGGTCATCTCGTTGAGATTTCCGACCTCGTCCTGAGGCCCCCAGACCCAGCCCCACCCTTTTCCTTTTGACCACTTCTTCATGCCACCGTCCTGCGCATAGCCGCCGCCGGCGGCGAGTGCGAGAACGGTCACGGCGAGCAGGAATCGCAAAACTACCTTCATGGAATCCTCCTGGGGAACGACATGGATAGCTCAGCTTGGACAGTCTAGGCCTGAGCTGACCGTCGGATCAACGAGATTGTCGGTCAGCGCCCGCCTCAGCAAAAATCCAAAAATCCAGAGAGACGCGATCGCTAGTGCCGCAAAAGCCGATAGTCCCGCTCGGATGTCTCGCGCCACAGGTGAGGTAGTTCACACCAAGATGGAATGCGGAGGACTAAGGTGCCCACGCCCACCTGGCGTGAACCGCACCCCATCGCGTGGGCGGCAAAAAGGAGTCTTCCGATGAAATCCATCTTGGGAAAATCGGCAGCTACTCTGCTGCCGGGGATCATCGCTGCCGCGCTGTTGGGCGTGCCAGCGCGCGCCGATGTCGTCACTGATTGGAACGTGATCACCGGTGCACTGGTATCCAGCGACATCGGCAACAACCCCCGACTGCGCACCTTGGCCATGGTGCATGTTGCGATGTCGGATGCGATCAATACCGTGCAGAATCGCTACACCCGCGTAGTCGCGACGGTTCCAGCTGCTCCAGAGGCGTCGGCCGAAGCTGCGGCCGCCGCAGCCGCGCGGCAGATCCTCGTTCAGGTCTACCCGGCAAAGAAAGACAAGATCGAAGAGGCGTACGCGGCGTCGGTCAAGGGGATACCCGAAGGTCCTGCCAAAACCGAAGGCATCAAGCTTGGTATGGCGGTCGCCGACGCGATACAGGCCGATCGCGCAAACGACGGCACCGATGCTGCGGACACCTATCGGCCGCACACTGCCCCAGGGGTATGGGTGCCGACCACGCCACCCATGTGGGAGCAGTATGCGCGCGCGAAGCCGTGGGTGTTCAAGAGTGCCGACCAGTTCCGGCCGGGCCCGCCGCCGGCACTGTCGAGCGCCGAGTGGGCCCGGGACTATAACGAGGTCAAGAGCCTCGGCGGCACCAAGAGCACGGCGCGTACCGCTGAGCAGACCGAGGCGGTTAAGTTCTGGGAAAATATTAATTTCGGCCCAGCATGGCAGGCGGCGGCGCGCGAGCTCGCCATGAAGCAGGAGATGCCGCTCGCCGAATGTGCCCGCCTGTTCGCGCTGCTCAACATGAGTCTGGCGAACGCCTACATCGTCAATTGGGACGCGAAGTACACCTATAATTTGTGGCGCCCGGTCACCGCGATCCGCAATGGCGACCAGGACGGCAACGATGCTACTTCGCGCGATCCCGGCTGGACCTCGTTCAACCCGACGCCGATGCATCCGGAATACCCCTCGCAAGCGACGATCAACGCAACGATCGCATCGGCAGTTCTGGAATCGCTATTCGGCCCCGTGAAGGCCATTCCTTTCACGGCAACGGATGTGCGGGATGCGAAGCGGACGCGGCAGTTCGCCAGCTTGGCCGATATGGCCGAGGAGCAGAAGAATGTCCGCGTCTGGGGCGGCGTGCACTATAGGTTTGCGATCCGCACCGGCGAAGACGTAGGCCGAAAAGTCGCGGCCTACATGATCGAGAATACGCTCAAGCCGACGCGTTGAACTCTTGAGCCGACCACGCGCGAAGCCCCGGATGCTAATCCGGGGCTTTCATCGAATCCGGAGCACAAGTTCGAGGATCAATGTCGTAGAGACGGCTTGCGTCCTTGCGCACCGCCCGACGGTAAACGGTCCTCATTGTCGCCTGCCCCAAGGCCTCTTGTCGCGAAACACGGCTGTCATCGCACTACGCCTTGATTTCTACATTATTTGAGCAACAAATTGCGACATGTAAGTCTTGGAGGGCACGCGATGATGAAGCGTGGGCTCGCGTTGTTGTTCGTGGGGCTGCTCGGCGGCTGCATGCAGGCGACGCTTGCGCCGTCATCGAACGCCAGTTTGACCCCGAGAGACCGGCAATTGCTCGCCCACCCGCCTTATGCGCAGGCGAGCATTCCCGAGACCTATCGCCGGCATATTGTCGACTATACCCGCAAGGAGCAGCCGGGCACCATCTTGGTCGATACCAATGCGCGCTATCTCTATTACGTCCTGCCGGGAGGCAAGGCGATCCGCTACGGCGTGACGGTGGGAGAGGAAGCGCTGGCCTGGTCCGGCGTCGCTACTGTTGGCCGCACGGCTGAATGGCCGGATTGGATCCCGACGGCGGAAATCCAGGCCCGGCTCGGCCCCTATCCGAAGCGCGTCGCCGGAGGTCCGGCCAATCCGCTGGGCGCGCGGGCGATCTACCTTTACGAGGGCAACAAGGACACACTCTATCGCATCCACGGAACCAACCAGCCGGAATATATCGGTCAGGCCATCTCGTCCGGCTGCATCCGCATGACCAACGAAGACGTCATCGATCTCGTGAACCGGGTGAAGCTGGGCACGATCGTCGTTGTCCTCCCGCCGGGTCAGAGCGCGTGACGAGTTGTGCAGCGTGAGGCGGCGCGAAGTGCTTGGCCGCCAGTCTTAGCCAACGACTCAGGCATCGGATCTTGCCAGACGCCCCTCCTTGTTCTTACCGGTCCCGCAAGATTTCATCGAATCTCATCTGAACTCTGCACGAATTACGAACGGTTGTTGAGGCGGTGCAGTGATGAGCTACAGAAGGATGAGTTCAATCCATTAAAACTGAATTTCAATCTGGGACAGTTTCGTTGCCCGTTTGTGGATTCGCTCAATCACACTTGTCTTATTGCTGTTGAACCTCCGCGAAGTTCCCGTGACCCATCTCAAGGGGCTTTGAGAACCGCAGGAGGTTCTGATGACAAGGCATCGAAGGATTACCGGGTTCGTGGCTGTCGCTCTGCTCGCTGTTGCTGCATCCGCCGCTACCATGAGATCGCATTCGCCTTCGACCGAGGGCGTTGTCGTCTCCACCGGCACGACGATATCGAAAGGCCTGGCGGTTGACGCGAACGAGTTCCCGGCCGCGAGTTTTGACGACCGTTGGTCCGCGATGTCAGCTTCGACAACGGACTCGGCTGAGCGGAAGCCCGACGTCCACTAAGTGCCGCCGCAATCGGCCTAGCTGGCGAAAATCACAATGGCCCTTTAGTAGCTGGGCGGCGCGTTCGCGAAGCGGACCGACGCGCAGGGCCGACGCCGCTGCGCTTCTGGACACAGGCCAATCTTGGGGTTCCAGGCGGCCAGCAGGCTTCCGCCCGTCACGGCCTCGCGCTGGCAGACAGTGCGCGGGTGGTCGCATTGACGTCCATGGCCCTCGCCAATTGCTTCATCCTCGATTGGGATGCCAAATTCCAATACAATTATTGGCGGCTGATCACCGCGATCCGCAACGGCGACCAGGACGGCAACGATGCGAACGTGACGCAGGCTGGCTGCCTCTGAACACCACGCCGATGCATCCGGAATACCCGTCGCAGGCCGGGAGCGGTCTCGCCGCACAACCTGCAGAATGAACAGACATACGCGACCCTCCGCGCATCTGCGTCATTGGTTCGCGTGAAGGATCTGCAGCTTGGTAATGCGATCGTCGGCGCGTCGGAGTCGACGACACAGCTCGCGGTTGATATTCTGCAGCACCATTACGTACGCATGGATGTCGGCCTTGTAGCACGTGTAGAGCTTTTGGGCTGTGAGCTCGTACAGCACGGTTGGGCTCTCCGCGACGACGGTAGCCGATCGGTTCTGCATT
This sequence comes from Bradyrhizobium archetypum, assembly GCF_013114835.1. Taxonomy (GTDB): domain Bacteria; phylum Pseudomonadota; class Alphaproteobacteria; order Rhizobiales; family Xanthobacteraceae; genus Bradyrhizobium; species Bradyrhizobium archetypum. The sequence goes on from NZ_JAAVLW010000005.1 coordinate 683,415, forward strand.
TCGATCAGTGTCATTTCGCCGAAGAAATCACCAGATTCGAGACCGGCCATGCGAATGACGCGTCCGGCATCCACCAGCTTGCTCACCACCAGCCGGCCAGAGTGAACAATGAACAGTGAGCGCCCCGGTTCTCCCTCCGCTACGACCGTGGCGCCGGCGTTGAACCGGCGCTCGACCAGCATCGAGATCAAGAGATCGAGGCTTGCATCCGAGAGGCCACCAAAGAACGGTGTGGCGACCAAGAACGCTTTCAGATCAGGGGAGCTGACAGCCATCGAGAAAATATACTCCGGGTCCTGGCGGCGACAAGTCTGCCAAGACCGACGGGAAGAATGCCTGCGCGCGGCCGAATGCTTGGCATGTTCGCGTTTGCCTCACTGCGGCCGTTTTCGAGCATAGCGCACGAACATCTGCTCCAGCCGCGAACGGATCTCACATTGCTTCTCGCAACGTGCAATCTCATGCGGCTGGATTGGACTGGATCTGCCGGGCTTGAACGCTTTCGTCTTCCAGCGGCAGGGTAAATTGAAATACAGCGCCGCCGGCTTCGTTCGCGCTCGCCCACATCCGTCCGCCGTGAGCTTCAACCATCGACCGGCAAATGGCGAGACCCATGCCCATTCCCTTGGCCTTGGTGGTGTAGAATGCCTTGAACACGCGCTCGACATCCTGCGGGTCAAGGCCGGGCCCGGAATCGCTGATAGTGACGAGCGCACCGCCCGCGACCTCCCGTTCGGTGTTGATCCTTAGCTCGCGCGTCCCCTTGTCGCTGCCGACCATGGCTTCAATGGCATTGAGGATCAGGTTCAGAATCACCTGCTGGAGCTGAGTGCGATCGCCGCTTGCCACAGGCAAGCCCGGCGCCAGCTCGGTCTGCAGCAAGATGCCGTGCTTGAGCATTTCGCTCCGGGTCAGCGCGACCATTTCGAGGATGGCTTCATTAAGATCGAAGCGATCCTTTCGCGGCGGTACCTTGTTGATGAGGGTCCGAATGCCGCCGACGACGTTACCGGCGCGCTTGCCGTCCTCAACGATACGGCGAAGGGAATCGCGAACCTCGCCGAGATCGGGCGGTTGAGCGCTGAGCCAGCGTAGCGCGGCCTGGGCGTTGGTAACCGTCGCGGCAATAGGCTGGTTGACCTCATGGGCAATCGAGGCCGTCAGTTGTCCCATCGTGGTGACGCGATTGGCGTGCGCCAGCTCCGACTGCATGGCGCGCAAAGCTTCCTCGGCCCGCCTGCGTTCGGTGATGTGCCGTCCTACGCCGCGGTAGCCCACGAAGCGTCCTGTCTTGTCAAACACCGGCAGCCCGGAGACGGAGATGTAGCGCTTGCCCCCATCGGGGCCAGGCCGCGCGAGTTCAAAGTCGCGGAACGGCAGGTGCGCTTCGAGAGTCTCCCGGTGCTTGCGCCAGGCCTCTTCATCGGGCTCCAGGTAGGGCACTTCCCAACGTGTCTTGCCGATCTCGGCGCCCGGCGCCGGCGCGTCGGCAAGGGTCTCCGCAAACTCCTGGTGGGTAAAGCGATGCTCCGCGTCGGTCTCCCAGTAGACGTCGAAGGAGAACTGCACAAGGGTGCGAAAGCGCTCCTCGCTCTGCCGCAGGGCCTCTTCCGCCTGCTTGCGCTCGGTCAGATCGAGCACAAAACCGACACCCTGATTTTGATTCTGTTCGAGCATCGTCCCGCCGACCAGCACGGGCACGCGGCTGCCGTCTTTGCGAAAATACTCTTTCTCGAATGGCTGGACCGTCCCCATCCGCTTCAATTCCGCCACGGTGCGTAAGTCGCGGTGGCGCCATTCCGGCGGCGTCAGGTCCGTCCGGTTCACCCGCCCGGAGGCAAGATCCTCCCGCTCGTAACCCAGCATCTTGAGAAATGCATCATTGGCCTCGAGAATGCGACCGTCGAGCTCCCAAAAGATGACGCCGACGATGTTGGCGTCGACCAGGCGCCGGATCTTCTTGTCGCGCGCCAGAAGATCGCCTTGTAGCGCGATGTTCTCCGCGATCGCTTTGCGCCGCCGGATAGCTTCGCGCCGTGCAAGCGCCAGCGCCACTCCAGCCAGGACGGCGACAATGATGACGGCGGTCGTGATCAGCCAGGCCTTGCGTCGTTCGAGCGCCTCGTAGCGCTTCTCCAGATCGACGCGTAGAAAGCGCTCATGGTCCACCATCTGGTCGATTTGGGATCTTATCTCGTCCAGGCTGCGGATCATCGCCATAGCGGCCGGCCCGGAGTAGGTCCGGACCGTTTTGACGATTTCATCGATCTCGCGCAGCTTTGCTGCAACGGTCGCCGCCAGATGTCCGGCACGATGGCTCTGCAACGGATCGCCGGCAACCAGAGTCTGGAGCGCCTGCGCGTCGCGTCGAACGCTCTCGTCAGAGACGCCGTAGGCCTTGAGATAGTGCGGATCGAGAGTTAGCAGATATCCGCGCCTTTGCGCCTCCACGTCGGCAATGACCGTTTTGAGCCGCTCCAGCGTCTCCAGCACCTCGCGGTTGCGCTCATGCGCAAGATTCGCCGCTTGTTTCTCCTGCCAATATTGAAAGCCGAAGAACCCGCTCGCAACAACCGTAGTTAGAAGCGCCGCAACTACCAGCACCAAGGGACGAGCAAACCACCGAAAGGACTGGCTAAGAGACACTGGCATGGCCTTAAGTCTTCGATGCTAGCGTGAGCGGCTAATTTCTAATGCCAACACAGGGTATTCCTAGTATAATCGAAATACAGCCACGGTCCGCACAGGGTGATACGGGAACCGGCACAGTCAACCGCGCATATTACACCGGCTTAAAAGCCCGTCAGTCGTCTCGCAAGGGACCAGAACGTCACGGGTGGAGCCCAGCGCATGAGCCGATCCGCCGGCATGAGCAACCACATGGCTCCAGGAAGCAAGTCGCCAAGCAGCCGGCGTAGCTTCGTCAAGCGATTGGGCGCGGCGGGCGTAGCGTTGCCTGCCCTCGCCATATTTCCACGCTGGGCCCACGCACAGAATGCCGCTTGGCCTCCCTATACCGACGCCGCAATAGATTGGAAGCAATTTGCGGGACAGACGATTACGCTCGCGGGCGCGATCCACCCCTGGACCAACGCGATCACGCCGCTTTTGCCTGATTTCACCGAGCTCACCGGTATCCACGTCGTTCCCGACTTCCGATTGGAGACCACGTATCTCGGCGCACTGGCGATACAGCTCAACCGCGGCGACAGCACACCCGACGTCTTCATGTTCACCGCCTATGGCCAAGGCATCTCGGGAGGATGGCTCGAACCGTTGAACGCCTATTATTCCGACAAGTCGCTGACCGATCTCGGTTGGTATGACGAGAGCGACCTTCTCAAGACGGCCCGTGCTTTTCCGTTGTGGCGCGGGGGCGAACGCTACGCCACACCGATCACATCCGAAGCGGTGACCTTGTTCATCAACGGTGATGCGCTGGCAGCCAAGCAGCTTTCGGTTCCCAAGACTTTCGAAGAGCTGCTGGTTACAGCGAATGCGATCAAGACGGACGAGATGTCCGGGATAGCCATGCGGGCCCAGGCCAGCGGCAATTCATCCGTGCCGGCCATGAGCTTCTTGTTCTCGTATGGCGGGGCGATGGTCAGCGACAACAAGGCAGTGTTCGCGAGCCCCGAGGCAATCGCAGCCATCGAGATGTACGGTCGGTTGCTCAATCAGGCCGGGCCCGGTGGTGTCAGCGGCTACGAATGGTACCACGTGCTGGACGATTTCCTGCAGCGCAGGACGGCGATGGCGATCGACAGCAGCAATTTCGCTACCGACATCTCCAATCCGGCAAGAAGCCAAGTTGCCGGGCAGGCCGTGTTCGCTGCCTTTCCACATGTCGCCGGCCGCACCTCCGTGCCGTTCATGTCGCACTGGCAGGCGTGCATCAATTCCAGGTCACGAAACAAGCGGGCGGCTTTTTTGTTTTTGCTGTGGGCGACAAGCAAGCCGACCTCGCTGAGGACCGCCGCGGCCGGGCTGGCAACAACGCGTGTATCGGCGTGGTCAAGTGAGGGCTTCAAGAAGGCGTTCGGCGTTCAAGCCGCGGAGGCAGCACTGACCAACCTGCAGAACGCCGATGTCGATCGCGCCAAGGCGATCCTTTTCCATCCGCAATCAAGACCGATCCTGGATGCCTTCATGATCGGCGTGAATGAGGTGGTCTCGGGCGCGAAACCGGCGAAGATTGCCATGACGAACGCCGCCGAGAAGGCCAATGCGGCGATCCGCGGATAGCAGCGCCGAGCTGTGGCCTGCACCGGGTTAGATTCGATCACGTAGCCCTTTAACGCCTTCACCTTCCGCGCAATGCTCGCAACAGTAAAAGGTACCCGCCTTCTCCAGTCCGTGCCCGACGATGCGGATGCCGCAATGATCGCAGGTCGGCGCCAGCGCATGAATGGCGCACTCGAAACTATCGAAGGTATGTGCCTTTCCGTTCATTGTAACCTGAAAGGCCTTGTCATAGTCATTGCCGCAGGTTTCACAGATAGCCATGATATCCGCCTCCGTTATACGCGGCTCCAGGTAGTCGCTCCTTCACATCGCGTGGATTCAATAACGGTGGCTCAAAAGGTTGGTTCCTCGTGAGCGCAACGTCATCCTCCGGAATTCGACAGCATCTTCTGGAGTATTGCCTCGACCGAGTGCGGCGAAATCCCAAGCTCGGCAAATCCAGGCACATCTGGCGATGACACGGTGTCGATTTGCATCAGCTCTACTTGATTGCGCGTGAGAAATGGACTCCCGAGCATCTCGGCGGCCCATGCCACAGCATGCCAAGCGGCGAACGGGACCGGAATCAGTCGAGGCGCAAGTCCGGCTTGGTGCGCGACGACCCTGAGAAGCTCCTCGTAAGAATACACGCGAGGGCCGCCGAATTCGAATACCCGCGGCGTCTCGGTGCGCTGCATGATCCGGCCGATCGCATCCGCAACATCATCCACATAGGCCGGCTGCAATCTGGTCTCGCCGCGGCCGAACATCGGATAGACTGGAAGCTGGCGGAGGAGCTTGAGGATGACGACGAGAAACGCGTCGTCTGGCCCGAACATCACGGCCGGATGGATGAATGTTGCCTCGGCGAACGCGGCCCGGACCACCACTTCGCCCTCACCGCGCTTTCGAATATAGCGCGATGGCGAGGCGGTATCGGCGCCGATTCCTGACATGTGGACGAGCTTCTTGACTCCAGCCCTGTGTGCTTGAACGGCGACCCGCCGGGCGGCCTCGACGTGAACGGAATGAAACGTCTCCGCTCCGCGCTCGACGTATAGACTGACCGCATTTACGGCGCCGTACGCGCCGGCCAGCGCATCCGCAACCGACCGCCCGTCGTGAATGTTGGCCTCTACGGATTGAAGTTGCGGATCATCAGCGCCAGGCAGGGTGTACCCCTGATCCGGATGCCTTGACGCGATCCGAACGGCAAATCCGCGTGAACGCAGATGTTGGACGATGCGGCGGCCCAGAAAGCCGGTTCCGCCGAACACGGTGACGATCTGACCATTCGTTGCCATGGCCCATTCGCCAATTCATGTCGCAACCGCCCCATTATAGCGGCTTCGTACCCTGCTGCGAGGAATAACTGCACGTCTGCCGAGACCGCTTAAGTTTGTGAGTGTTGTCCCTTCGGGGCGACATTCCTCGCGCGGCGTGACGCACAAACAGTCGCTTAGGGTACTCTGCGAAGCACCTTAAGGGCGCCGGCGGTCTCAGCCCGAATTGGATTTGGCTGCGCCCCGCACTTGCCGCCGGATGCCGCATCATTGTTTGCGAAGTCCCGGCGTGTTGCTATGATCGAAAAAAATAAATCAGCAGCGACAGGGAGAAGCGCCATGATGGCAGTGCTCCGCAGTCTGGTGGCGATGGCAGCCGCGTTGGCCGCGATGGCCGTGCCTGCCGCGGCTCAAAGCTATCCCGAGCGCCCGATCAAGATGATCGTGCCGTGGGCGGCAGGCGGCGATACGGACAATATCTTCCGTCCCTTTGCGCCGCTTCTACAAAAGCACATCGGTCAGCCAATCGTAATCGCCAACGTCACGGGCGCCTCCGGCACCGTCGGGGCGCGCGAAGCCAAGGGCTCGCCGCCGGACGGCTATACGCTTTATGCGGTGCACGACTACATCCACCTTGTTCATTATGCCGGCGTCACAGACGTCAAATACAGCGACTTTGAGCCGATTTGCCTGCTCTCCGCAACGCCATCGGTCCTGACAGCGAGCCCCAAGACGCCCTGGAAGACCTGGGCCGAGCTTGCTGAGGACGCCAAGAAGCGTCCGGGCCAGATCACCGTGGGGGCGACCCTCGGATCGACCAGCCACATCTTCCCTGCGCTCATCGAAAAGGCGGCCGGCGTCAAGTTCAAGTACGTCTCCTATGAAGGACTTGCGCCGCGCATGAATGCCATTCTCGGCGGCCATGTCGATCTGACGGATTCCAATCTGACACAGAAGGGCAAGGTCGATGCAGGGCAGCTCAAGTTTCTTGCCATTGCGGCCGAGAAGCGCGATCCCGAAGCCCCTGACGTGCCGACGCTGAAGGAGCTCGGCATGGACATCGTCTACGCGGTGTTGCGAGGACTGCTGGTGCCAAAGGGCACGCCGGCCGCGGTGCGCGCCAAGCTGGACGAGGCCTGCGGAAAAGCCGCCAAGGAACCGGAGTTCGCGGACGCGATGAAGAAGCAGGGCACGCGCGTGTTCTATCTCAACGCCGCCGAATACGGTCCATTCCTGGACAAGCTCGACCGAGAGAGCAAGGTGATCATGACCGAGCTCGGTCTTGCCAAGCAATGAGACTTGGTCGCGATAGTTTTGCCGGGTTGATCTTTCTCGCGGTCAGTCTGGTCCTGCTTGTGCAATCGTTTGGACTGCCGCATCTGCCGCTGGTGCCGGTTGGCCCTGGCTTCTATCCGCGCATCGTCCTGATCTTCATGGCCGTGACCAGCGCGGCGCTGATCGTGCAAGACCTGCTCGCGCGACGCGCTGAGCCGGCCGACGTCCCTGCTCCGGCGCGGCCGCGACGGGCCTATGGGCTGGTCGCGCTCTCCTTCGTCATCGTCGCGCTCTATTTGGTACTTCTGCCTCTGCTCGGCTATCGCATCGCTACCGTCCTGTTCGTCGCCGCGCTGCAAGCGACGCTCGAGAGGCCGGCGACCTGGCGCCAATGGGCGGTCTTCGCGGCGGTAGCGATTGGCACGTCGGCGGTAACGTACCTGGTCTTCGAGCGCTATCTCTCGGTGCTGCTCCCTCGCGGCAACTGGACAAACTGGTAGGCCATGTTCGAGCTTTTAGGACATGGGCTGCTCACGGTGCTGCAGTGGAATTATCTCGTTCCGCTGTTCGCCGGCACGCTCATTGGCGTCATCGGCGGCGCGCTGCCGGGCGTTACCATCACGATGACGATCATCGTCATCCTGCCGTTCACCTATGGTCTCGATCCGCTGCAGGGACTGGCCGCGATGACCGGCGTCTATGTCGGCGGCTCCGCCGGTGGCCTGGTCACCGCCTGCCTGCTCGGAATTCCGGGTACGCCCTCGGCGATCGCCACGACATTCGACGGCTTTCCGATGGCACGGGGCGGCGCGCCGGGCCGGGCGATCTGGCTCGGCGTGTGGTCGTCGTTCTTCGGCGGGCTGCTCGGCGGGCTGTTCCTGATCCTGGTGACCGGTCCGTTGGCAGCCATCGCACTTCAGTTCGGACCGTGGGAATATTTCTCACTGTTCGTGCTGGCCATGGCGATGGTGGCGGGCCTCGCCGAATCCTCGTTCATCAAGGGTCTGCTGTCGACCGCCATTGGCCTCGTGATCACCGTCATCGGCACGGATCCGATCGGCAGCGTGCCGCGCTTCACCTTCGGGTCCGAGTTCATCAGCGGCGGCTTCCCGTTCCTGCCGGTGCTGATCGGGATTTTTGCCTTCGCCCAGATCATGTCCGACATCGAGAAGATAGGGGTGCCAAAGGCGCCCGAGGCCGCGCTTGCTGCACAGCCGAGTCTTAAGGTTTCCCACCTCAAGGTGATCGGCGAAATCATCGGTCGTCCGTTCCTGCTGTTGTGGTCGACGGTCGTCGGCATCCTGATCGGCGTGCTGCCTGCGATTGGCGGCAGCGCCGCCAACATGTTGGCCTATGACCAGGCAAAAAAGTTCTCGCGCCACCCCGAGCGTTTCGGCACAGGCGTGCCTGAGGGCATCATCGCCTCTGAGTCCTCCAACAATGCCAATGTCGGCGGCTCGCTGGTGACCATCATGGCATTCGGCATCCCCGGCGACGCCGTGACCGCCGTCATGTTGGGCGCCATGACGATCCATGGCATCCAGTCGGGGCCGCTGTTCGTCTCCCAGCAACCCGCCCTCGCCTACGGTATCTACGCCGCATACATTTTGGCACATCCGCTGATGGTCCTGATCCTGGCCGCGGGCGCGCTATTCATGCTTCAGATCACCCAGGTCAGGCTCGCGGTGCTCGCGCCTGTCGTGCTGGTGCTTTGCGTGATCGGTGCTTATGCGCTCAACAATACCATGCAGAGCGTGTACGTCCTGCTCATCTTCGGTGTGTTCGGCTATGCGCTGGTGAGGGGCGGATTTCCGCTGGCTCCGCTGATCCTCGGCCTCATCCTCGGCGACCAGATCGAGATCAATCTTATTCGAGCGATTATGACGGACGACAACCCGCTGCTGTTCTTCACGCGGCCGATTTCGGGCGGGTTACTGCTCTGTGCGGCACTATCGGTCGCCCTCGCTGTCTGGCAGCACATGCGTCATCAGGAGCGAATCGCGCGTGAGGAAGCACCCGACTTCTGACGAGAGTTCGGCGTGGTGGATTGCGTTGTCTTCCGCGTGTTCGCGTGGTTGCGGGCGGAAGCTGGAGCCGGGCGTTCCGTACGTGCGTGAGGACAGCTATGGTCGCGCTATTTCCTTTGCTGCCACTGAATGAATTTTTCGAGCAGAGCCTGGGATTTTTCGGGCCCCTCCTTAACCGTTCCAGCAGAGGCCGGTTCAGAAACAGCCCGTTCCGGGTCTTCGTTTCCTTGTATCGTTTGGAATCGCTTGAACCCTTGAAGCAGGGCTTGGGAATCTTCGGACGTCGCCTGGGCTGGCGTTGCCGATGCAGGCGTCGAAATCGAAACGGCGAGCTCCGAGGGATCGCTTTTTGACCTTGGAAACACATTAAACAAAACGAGCGCCAAGATCACAGTTATGCCGATCGCTGCGGCAATTGCGCCCGCAGTGGCGAGCCGTCCGCGCGGTGGGCGGCGTTCGTAAACGAATTGGGCTTCTAACGGATGGTTGAATTTGGCGAAGGCTTCCTCGCGCACCTGATCAGAACGAGACAAAGGGGGAATGGGAGGCAAATCGTCTGATCTCGTCTGCGGTGTCGCGCCGGATCGTGGATGCGCCATGCCGCGCTTTGGACGCGGTGCGTAGTACAGCGGATCATCCGGACTATGGCGATTGGGATGGTCGTTCGCGCCGATGAAACTCATTTGCGCTACTCCTCACAATTCACATTGTCAGCTCATCGCCTCGAAACACTTGGCCACTCGAGGCATCGGTCGCAGCCTTACGAGTACAGTCCCGCATGATATGCCGCAGGCATGCGCGCCTGCACTCAGCGAGAGTAAAACTTCGATCCGCCAGCCCCCAGTTTCCAGAGCCTGATCCAAAAGGCGATAGGTGTGGAGTCAGATGTTCTGTTCCGCCTCAAAAACAGTGAAGCTGTTGCCATCCTGCGACAGCGCAACCGGAACTTTACGGATCGACGCCTAGATCGTCACCTGCGTTCCCACCTCCACCACGCGTCCGGTCGGGATCTGGAAATAGTCGGTGGCATCATTGGCGGAGCGGCTGAGGCGGATGAACAGCAGATCCTGCCAGCGCGGCATGCCGGAATGGGCGGCGGGTTTGAGCGCGCGGCGGGACAGGAAGAACGACGTCGACATGATGTCGAACTGCCAGCCGAGCTTGCGGGCGATCGCCAGCGTCTTCGGCACGTTGGGCGATTCCATGAAGCCGAACCGCAGCGTCACCCGCGAGAAGGTTTCGCTGAGCTGCTCCATCCGGACCCGCTCGGCATCATCGATCCGCGGTGTCGGAGCGGTCATTATGGTGAGAATGACGTTCTTTTCATGCAGCACCTTGTAATGCTTCAGGCTGTGCATCAGGGCCGTCGGCGCGCATTCGGGATCGGAGGTCAGGAATACCGCGGTGCCCGGCACCCGCTGCGGCGGGCGTTTTTCCAGCATCGCCACCAGCTCGGCCAGCGGAAATTCCAGCTTGCGCGATTTCTCGAACAACAGCTTGCTGCCGCGCCGCCACGTGTACATCAAGATCATCACGACGCCGCCCAGCACGAGCGGCACCCAGCCGCCTTCGAACACCTTCAACAGGTTGGCCGCAAGGAAGGTGATGTCGAGGAACAGGAACGGCGCGATCAGGGCGGCGGCGGCGACCGGCGACCATTTCCAGACCCGCCAGATCACGACAAATCCCATCAGGGCCGTAACTACCATGGTGCCGGTCACGGAGATTCCGTAAGCCGAAGCCAGCGCGCTCGACGAGCGGAACAGCACCACTAACAAAATCACTGCCAGCAACAGCAGCATGTTGATGCGCGGGATGAAGATCTGGCCGGAATGGGCTTCCGAAGTATGACGAATTTCAAATCGCGGCAGCAGCCCGAGCTGGATCGCCGTGCGCGTCAGCGAATAGGCGCCGGTGATGACCGCCTGGCTGGCGATCACGGTCGCCGCCGTTGCAAGCGCTACCATGGGGATCAGCGCCCAATCCGGGAACATCAGAAAAAACGGGTTCTCGATCGCCTTGGGGTCGGCGATCAATAGCGCGCCCTGCCCCAGATAATTTAGCGCCAGCGACGGCAGCACGATGAAGAGCCACGCAGTCTGGATCGGCCGCTTGCCGAAATGGCCGAGATCGGCATAGAGCGCCTCCGCGCCGGTGACGGCGAGAAACACCGCCCCCAGCGTCACGAATCCGATCATGCCGTGATGGAGCATGAAGGAGACGGCGTAGAGCGGATTGAGCGCCAGCAGCACTTCCGGGTGACGCATGATCTGCGGCGCGGCCGCGATCGCCAGCACGGCGAACCAGATGCACATGACCGGTCCGAAGAACGCGGCGACGCGCGCCGTGCCGCGGGACTGCACGGCAAACAGCGCGACCAGAATGAGCACTGTGAGCGGCACGACATAATGTTCGAAGGTCACGGTGACGAGCTTGATGCCCTCGATCGCGGATAAAACAGACAACGCCGGCGTAATCACCGCGTCGCCGTAGAACAGCGCGCCGGAGATGATGCCGAGCAGCACGATCGACGCCCCGCCCTTGCCGACGGCGCGCTGCGCCAGCGCCATCAGTGCCAGCGTTCCGCCCTCGCCATTGTTGTCGGCGCGCAAGAGGATGACGACGTATTTCAGCGTCACTACCACGACCAGGGCCCACAGGATCAGCGAGAGCACCCCGAGCACAGCCTGCGGCGTGGCCGCGGTCGAGGCCTCGCTGGCGGCCATCACGGCTTCACGCAGCGCGTAGAGCGGGCTGGTGCCGATGTCGCCATAGACGACGCCGATACTGCCGAGCATCAGCGCCTTGAAGGTGGCGGTGGAATGCGCTTCGCCATGACCGTTGGCCGCGGGCGTTTCCGCCGCGGGGATCGCAAACTGGACTGACATGGGACGGGGCCTCGGTTCTTTGCCGCACTGCACAAGTGCAGAAGCGCAGCCCTATACTCCCGGGATGAATGGACAGGTTAGCCGGAATCCAGGCCTCCGGTATGCGCCTCCCGCATGGATGCCGGCCCGGGTGTTGGCAAAATTTTTAGGTCATTCAGATGGTTACTTGGGTTCCCACCTCAACCACCCGGCCGGTCGGGATCTGGAAGTAGTCGGTGGCGTCGTTTGCCGACCGGCTCATCGCGATGAACAGATGATCCTGCCAGAGCGGCATGCCTGACTGCGCCGAGGGCTTGAGCGACCGCCGCGACACGAAGAACGAGGTCGCCATGATGTCGAACTGCCAGCCGAGCTTGCGCGCGATCACCAGCGCCTTCGGCACGTTCGGCGATTCCATGAAGCCGAACCGCAGCCGCACCTTGGAGAACTTCTCGCTGATGGTTTCCATCTTGACCCGCTCGGACAGGTCGACGCGCGGCGTCTGCGCCGTCTCGATGGTCAGGATCACATTGTGCTCGTGCAGCACCTTGTTGTGCTTGAGATTGTGCATCAGCGCGGTGGGCACGAAGCTCGGATCGGAGGTCAGAAACACCGCCGTGCCCTTGACGATATGAGGCGGCCGCTTTTCAAGGCTCTTGATCAGATCCGCCAGCGGCACCTCGATGCGCCGCGTCTTGATGACCAGGATCGCAGCGCCGCGGCGCCAGGTCCAGATCATCACCGCGACCGCCGCACCGAACAACAGTGGCACCCAGGCGCCCTCGAGCAGCTTCAAGAGGTTGGCGATAAAGAAGCTCATGTCGACGACGACGAATGGCAGGATCACGGCCGCGGCCGTCGCCGCGCGCCAGTTCCACAATTTCCAGATCACGACAAAGCCCATAATGCCGTCGACGACCATGGTCGTGGAGACCGCAATGCCGTAGGCAGAGGCGAGACCGCTGGAAGTGCGGAACAGCAGCACCAGCAGAACCACCCCGATCAGCAGCATCCGATTCACCCGCGGCAGATAGATCTGGCCGGCATGGGCCTCGGAGGTGTAGCGAACCTCGAAGCGCGGCAACAGGCCGAGCTGAACCGCCTGGCGGATCAGGGAAAACGCGCCCGTTATCACCGCCTGGCTCGCGATCACGGTGGCGGCGGTCGCCAGCACCACGAGCGGCAGCAGCAGCATTTCCGGCACCATCCGGTAGAACGAGTTTTCGATCGCCGACGGATCGGACAATACCAGCGCGCCCTGCCCGAAATAATTGATCAGCAGCGCCGGCAGTACAAAAAACAGCCATCCGGCCTGGATTGGCCTGCGCCCGAAATGGCCGAGGTCCGCATAGAGCGCCTCGCCGCCCGTCACCGCCAGAAACACCAGGCCCATCGTCACCAGTCCAATGACGCCATGGGAGAGCATGAACTGGATCGCGTACCAGGGATTGATGGCGTAGAGCACCGTGGGATCGTCGGAGATGTGGACCATCCCCATCACTGCCAACGTTGCGAACCAGACCACCATGACCGGTCCGAAGGCCGAGGCGACGCGCGCGGTGCCGCTGCTTTGTACCGAGAACAGCACGACCAAAATGAAGATCGTTAGCGGCACGACATAATGTTCGAGCGCCGGCGTGACGAGCTTGAGGCCTTCGACCGCCGACAAGACCGAGATTGCCGGCGTGATCATGGAATCGCCGATGAACATCGAGGCGCCGACGACGCCGAGCGCCAACAATGGCCAGCTTCGGCGGCCCAGCGCCCGTTGCCCCAGTGCCATCAGTGAAAGCGTTCCGCCTTCGCCGTTGTTGTCGGCGCGCAACAGCAGCAGCACGTATTTGGCAGTGACGACGATGAAGAGCGACCACAGGATCAGCGAGAGAACGCCGAGCACGATGATGCGTGATACCGGCTGGCCTTCTGCCGCATGCGAGGCCGCCTCCCGGAACGCATATAACGGGGAGGTGCCGATATCGCCGAACACCACACCGATACTGCCCAGAGTCAGGGCCCAAAAGCCTGAGGTGGCCTGCCCCTCATGGGCTTCCGTGGATGTGACGCTGACAGCCATGATGGAAGAGGAACGTTCTCGTCATTGAATTGATCCGCGCGGCTATCGTCGCTTCCGCGTTGCCTGTCAATCATCGGGCAAGCTTAGCACCGCCAGCGACGCACGACTGGCGCAAACCAGCCACAACGTTGGTGGTATTATAGTAGTAGACCTACGGCTTCAGGTTTGGCGGAAGCGGTGGATTTTCGCGCATCAAGGTGATGGTAACGCGACGGTTTGCAGGCAACGTCGGATCGTCGGGAAACAATGGCTGGCTGTCGGCCTTGCCGCCGACGGCATAGATGTGAGACGGCGGCAGTCCCTCGCGCTCCAGGATCTGGCGCACGGCATTGGCGCGGTCCGCCGACAGATCGAACGCGCTATATTCGCTGCGCGACGGCACAAAACCGGCAGAGGTGTGGCCGACAATGTTGAGCCGCAGCGGTGTCGCCTTCAGCGGCCCGGCCAGTTTCTGAATCAGCCGGCGGGTGCGGTCATACGGCACCTTGGAGCCGTCGGCGAACATCGAGCGGCCATCCTGGTCGACGATTTCGAGATTGAGGCCCTCTTTGGTCTCCTCGAACATGATGTTCTTGGACATTTCGGTCAGTTCCGGCATGTCCTGCAGCGCCTGGCGCAACGAGGCCGCGGCGAGCGCGAACTCGCGATCGACTTTCAGGCGAGCGCCGATTTCGCGCTGACGATCCTTCTCGTCGGGCGTTGGGGTATTGGAGGCTTCCTCAGGCGAAATATGCGCGACGTTCCTCAGCTTCGGCCGCGTCGGCAGGCCGTCGGATTCGACAATCCCCGAATGCCGGGATTCGGTCTGCACGCCGAACGCTTCGCGCATCGAGCCGGCGACGATCTTGAGCTTCTGCTGGTCCTGGCTAGAGAACGCTACCAGCATCACGAAAAACGACAGCAACAGCGCCATCAGATCGGCGAACGTCACGAACCAACCGTGACCGCCATGCGCCTCTTCGCGTTTTTTCTTGGCCATGTTTTACGTCGCGCCTGGATGCTGCCTGCCGATCAGGCCGGGACCAGCTCGCCTTCCTCGTTGCGGTGCTTTTCGGGCAGATAGGCCAGCAGCATTTCACGCACCAAGGCCGGGCTCTTGGAATCGCGGATCATCAGGATGCCGTCGATGATCAGCGTGCGGTTGGTTTCCTCGTCGATCAGCTTGCCATGCAGCTTGTCTGCGATCGGCAGACAGATCAGGTTCGCAACGACCGCGCCGTAGAGCGTCGCCAACAGCGCCACGGCCATGAAGGGGCCGAGTTTCGACGGGTCCGACATGTTCGAGAACATCTGCACCATGCCGAGCAGCGTGCCGATCATGCCGAACGCCGGCGCGCAGTCGCCGATCGCCCGATAGATCTTCGATCCTTCGTTCAGGTGCATCAGAAAATTGTCGCGATCACGCTCCATGTTGTCGCGGATGAATTCGAGGTCGTAGCCGTCGGCGACGTAGCGGATGCCCTTGGCGAGAAACGGCTCGTCGGTCTCGACCTTTTCCAGTCCGACCGGACCCTGCTTGCGGGCAATTTCGGCAATGCGCGCCAGCTCGTCGACCAGATCGCGCGCCGAGAGCCGGCTCATGGTGAAGGCGAATTTCGCGCCGAGCGGCATGCCGTGCAGGATCGCACTGAGCGGAAAGCGGATCATCGTCGCGGCGAACGAACCACCGAAGATGATGATGACGGCGTGGATGTCGTAAAACATCCGGAAATCACCGCCCATCAGGATCAGCGTCGACAGGACGATCGCACCGGCTGTCAGGCCAACGAGCGTGGTGATATCCATTCTGAACTCCAACGCGTACGCGAACGACCGGCCATCCTGACCGGGCGCGCAGCCCATCCGGAGCTGGCGCAGGAGGCACCCTACGATCACCGCGATTAAAGAGCCGTAAAGGTTAAACTCAAACGGAGATCGTAGAATTGCGGGCCTGCAGCTCCCGCGATCGCAAGGATTTGCTAACTATGCTGTGCCGGTTGCTTTTTCGTCGTGTCTGCCCGTCATTGCGAGGAGCGAAGCGACGAAGCAATCCATCGCGCAACAAGCGGAGACATTGATTGCTTCGCTCCGCTCGCAATGACGGGAATTAGGTCAATCGCCCGCGGCCAGTGCTCACTGCGCCTGCATGCCGATGCCGGCTGACTTGATGATCGGCCAGCATTTTTCGATCTCGGCCTTCTGGGAGGCGGCCTGGCGCTCCGAGGTCTGCTGTGCACGTGGCGCGACGTCGAGGCCCAGTTCGGAAAAGCGCTTCTGGATTGCGGGATCGGCCAGCGCCTCCACGGTTGCCGCATTTGCGATGATGTCCTTCTGCGTGCCCTTCGCCCAGAAGCCGAACCAGCCGGACATATTGAGCCCCTTCACGCCGCTCTCGTCCGATGTCGGAATGTCGGGCATCGAGGCCGAGCGCATCGGCGAGAGATTGGCCAGCGCCTTGATCTTGCCGGCGCGGATTTGCGGCAGCGCCACCGCGCCCTGCACCACCAGCAAGTCCACTGTGCCGGAGACGAGATCGGTCATCGCCGGCCTGCGCCGCGACAGGGAATGAACTGCACCTTCTGCCTGGTCAGGTTCTCTCTGTTGAGAATTCCGACTTTTCCGTCAGTGGATCTCCGCCGAGCGCTTCAGCGCCTCTTTCAGCTTCTCGAGCGAGAAGTCGGGGCTTCGTGCGATCTCCAGGATCGGCGTCTCGCGGCGGCCGCAGAGTTCGGCGGCTTCCGGAATCTTCGCCGCGACATCGATGGGGATCACGATGGCGCCATGCTGGTCGGCATGGATCAGATCGTCGGAATGCACCGTCATGCCGGCAACGCGCACTTCGCCGCCCCAGCTTTCGGCATGAACCCAGGCATGCGACGGGCCGATCGAGCCGGCCAGCGCCTGGAAGCCCGGCGCCCATTGCGGGATGTCGCGGATCGAGCCGTCGGTGATGACGCCGAGGCAGCCGAGCGCCTTGTGCACGTTGCTCTGCACCTCGCCCCAGAACGCGCCGTAGCCGACGTCGGCACCGTCGATATCCTGGATCACGGTGATGCGCGGGCCAAAGCCGGTGCCGACATATTCATAATAGGCGATGCGGCGGCGGGCCTGCTCGTCAGGCGGAAGCGTGGATTTGAGCACCGAGCGGATCGTCACGGTGCGGGCATAGCCCACCATCGGCGGCAGGTTCGGAAACGGGCAGACCAGCGGCTTGGTGGTGTAGCCGATCAGCCGGCGTTCGGGCGCGACGATCTCCATCGCATTGCAGATCGTCGGCGTGTCATAGCGCGCCAGCGCCTCGAGGACGGAAGCAGGCAACGGGGCGGTAGCGGCTTTGTTCACGGCGTTCTCTCCTGATTTTTCGGCCCGGCTCTTTGAGGCCGTACGTCGCAAAAGCCCTATAGCCGAGATTGGAGGAGAACCCAACTCGGCAGCCGCTCATGGCAGATATATCGGAAAGTTGCGCTGGACGATCAGTTCAGACGCGCAGGCCGCTTGTCCTCGGTGTCATCAGGAGCTGGTGCAAACGTCGGCGCGGGAGTTGATGGCGCAGCAGCATCAGCCGTTGCGGACGGCTGCGCCTGCGCCGCGGCGGCATTGCGCTCATGGTCGCGATAGGACTTCCAGCCCCAGGGCAAGCTCACGAGATAGAGCACCGAGCCGATCGAAAGGATGTGCCAGGGGTAGCCGATCAGAAGCGCGACGAAGAACACCACGGAGACGAAAACCGGCAGCACCATTTCCGGCGGTACCCGCATCTTCACCGTCTTGCCGGAAAATACCGGCAGCCGCGACACCATCAGGAACGCGATTATCAGCGTGTAGACCGCGGTCAGCGCAGCCGGCGGCTTGGAGATGCCGAGAAACGCCAGATAGAACGGCAGCATCGCAAGGATCGCACCGGCTGGCGCCGGCACGCCGGTGAAATAATTCGCCGCAAAGGCAGGTTTGTTCGGATCGTCGATGCTGGCGTTGAACCGCGCCAGCCGCAGGCCGCCGGCGATCGCGAACACCATCGCCGCGATCCAGCCGCCATTGTTCAACTCCTGGAGCTGCCAGAAATACAGCATCAGGCCGGGGGCGACGCCGAAATTGACGAAATCCGCCAGGCTATCGAGTTCGGCGCCGAATTTCGACTGGCCCTTGATCATGCGCGCGACGCGCCCGTCCACTCCGTCGAGCACCGCTGCAAACACGATGGCCGCGACCGCGAGCTCCATCCGTCCTTCGATCGACAGGCGGATCGCCGTCAGGCCCGCACAGATCGCGAGCAACGTGATGACGTTGGGCACGAGCATCCGCACCGGGATCGGGCGAAACCGGCGGCGGCGCAGTTCAGGGTATTTGGGGTCCGGGATCAGCATGGCCAGCCATTATATAGCAAGCAGCAGGCCGGTTCGCCATTGGTCACCGCCTACCCCTTTTGGCCGCCCTGAACGCGGTTAATCCGCGCGGAACGTCCGACCGTGCTCGGTTAAGCCAAAATCCGCCAAAATCGTCTCGCCGGCGATCGCGGTCTGGCCCTCGGAAACCAGCGCTTTGCTGCCTTCGGGCAGATAGACGTCCAACCGCGAGCCGAAACGGATCAGGCCGAACCGCTCGCCGGCGCCGATCGACTGGCCTTCGCGCACGAATGAGACAATCCGCCGCGCCACCAGGCCCGCGATCTGGACGACGCCGATGCGGCCATTTGTCGTCGAGATGACCAGCGAATTGCGCTCATTGTCTTCGCTGGCCTTGTCGAGTTCGGCATTGATGAAGGCGCCGGGCCGGTAGGCGATGCGGTCGATCCGGCCGGTCACCGGGCTGCGGTTCACGTGGCAATTGAACACGCTCATGAAGATCGAGACACGCGGCAGCGGCCGGTCGCCGAGACCGAGTTCGGGCGGCGGCAACACTTGCGCGATCATCGAGACGCGGCCATCGGCCGGCGACACCACGATGCCGTCGCGCACCGGCGTGACACGAACCGGATCGCGGAAGAACAGCGCGCACCAGACGGTCAGGCCGGTGCCGATCCAGCCGAGAGGCGTCCAGATCCAGAACAGGATCAGGCTGACCAGCGCAAAGCCGCCGATGAAAGGATAGCCCTCGGGATGGATCGGCGGGATCTGCGCGCGGATGGAATTCGCAATCGACATCGAGGCTCACTGTTGTCTGGGCTTCCCGTTCGGGAAGTAGCGCCGTATTTGGATTATTCCGCGGCGGTTGCCAAGGGATCTTTAGACAAGGGATCTTTGGCCTGATCCTTGGGCTGCTCATTGAGCGGATCGTCGACCGGCGGCGGCGCGCGGTTCGGCGCGATGTTGTCGTCGTCGATCTGCGCGAGCTTCTCCCGCGCCGCCTCGGCTTCGCGCTGCCTGTTCCACATGCTGGCATAGAGCCCGCCGGCGGCCAGAAGCCTGACGTGGGTGCCGCGCTCGGCGATCCGTCCTTGATCCAGCACGATAATTTCATCGGCTCCGACGATGGTCGAGAGCCGGTGCGCGATCACGAGCGAGGTGCGGCCGCGCGAGACGCGCTCCAGCGCTTCCTGGATTTCGTGTTCGGTGTGGCTATCGAGCGCCGATGTCGCCTCATCCAGCACCAGAATCGGCGGCGCCTTCAAGACCGTGCGCGCAATCGCCACGCGCTGCTTCTCGCCACCTGACAATTTCAGGCCGCGTTCGCCGACCTGGGTCTCGTAGCCCTTCGGCGAGCTTTTGATGAAGGCGTCGATCTGCGCCAGTTGCGCCGCCTCTTCCACCTCGGCATCGCCAGCGTCCCATCGGCCGTAGCGGATGTTGTAGCGGATTGTGTCGTTGAACAGCACGGTATCCTGCGGCACCATGCCAATCGACGCGCGCAGGCTCGCCTGGGTGACGTTTCGGATATCCTGGCCGTCGATCAGGATGCGGCCCGCGGAGACGTCGTAAAGACGAAACAGCAATCGCGAAATCGTCGACTTGCCGGCGCCGGAGGGGCCGACAATCGCAACGGTCTTGCCGGCGGGCACCTCGAAGCTCAGGCCTTTCAGGATCGGCCGCTCCGGATCATAGGCAAAGCGCACGTCGTCGAAGCGCACACTGCCCGCGGTGACTGCGAGCGGTGCGGCGCCTTCGATATCCTTGATCTCCGGATTGCGCGACAGCACGTTGAACATCTTCTCGATGTCGATGATCGCCTGCTTGATCTCGCGATAGACCATGCCCATGAAATTCAGTGGCTGATAGAGCTGGATCATCATGGCGTTGACCATGACGAAATCGCCAACCGTGTTGGTGCCGTTGCGCACGCCGAGCGCGCACATCAGCATGGTCGCGGTGAGACCGACCGTAAAAATGACCGCCTGCCCGGTGTTGAGCACCGCCAGCGAGGTATAGGTCTTGACGCTGTTATGCTCGTAACGCTCCATCGAACGGTCGTAACGCTCGGCCTCGCGCGCCTCGGCGCTGAAATATTTCACCGTCTCGTAGTTGAGCAGCGAGTCGATCGCCTTGGTGTTCGCTTCGGTGTCGGAATCATTCATCTTGCGGCGGATTTCGATCCGCCATTCGGTGGCGATGTAGGTGTAATACATGTAGATCACGACGGTGATCGCGGTGACCAGCACGTAGCGCCAGTCAAACTGCCACAGCAGCACGGCCATCAACAGCGACACCTCGACGATCGTCGGGATCAACTGCAGGATCACCATCCGCACGATCACCTCGATGCCGGTGCGGCCGCGCTCCAGGACGCGCGTCAGGCCGCCGGTCTTGCGCTCCAGGTGAAAGCGCAGCGACAATTCGTGCATGTGAACGAAGGTGATGTAGGCGAGCTTGCGCACCGCATGCATCGCAACACGCGCAAAGATGCCGTCACGCCATTGCGTCAGCACCGCCATCAGGACGCGCACCGCGCCGTAGCTTGCGGTCATCAGCAGCGGCGAGGCGATCAGCCACAGCATCCAGTTCGACGCCTCGACCGGCGCCGTGCCCATACCGTTCAGCGCATCGATCGCCCATTTGAAGGTGAAGGGCACCGTCAGCGTCGCGAGCTTCGCGGCGAGCAGCAGCACCATCGACCAGACCACGCGCATCTTCAGGTCGGCGCGGTCGCCCGGCCAGATATAGGGCCACAAATGCACCAGCGTCCCGGTCAGGGTCGCTTTTTCGGCAGGGTTGTCGGCCGGAGGCTGTGCGGTACGGCTAAGCGAATCAGCATCAGCCATTGCTGTCGCGCCCAACGCAAAGAGGCGCACCGGCCGCCGTCAGATGGTCTCGGATGATCTGCATACGCCCGTCATATAAAGCGTTTAATCCTGCCGTACAGCCTTGAAAGATAAATCTTTCCCCGGTTTGGTTTGATTTCGGGCCTATTTCTGCTGCATCAGCGAAGTCAACCAGACTTGAGCTTTTCTGGGTGCAGTGCCACATGGTCTCCATGGATCAAATCAAAACTGTCTGCGTCTATTGCGGCTCCGGCCCCGGTTCCAGCCCCCGCTTTGTCGAAGCCGCCATCGCCCTGGGAAAGACGTTCGCCGAGAACAAAATCCGCCTCGTCTATGGCGGCGGATCGGTCGGGCTGATGGGCGCGATCGCAAAGTCCACGCTGGATCATGGCGGCCTGGTCACCGGCATCATCCCGGATTTTCTGCGATCGCGCGAACACATGTTGACGCGCGTCCAGGAGATGATCGTCACGCCCGACATGCACGAGCGCAAGCGGCTGATGTTCGAACACTCCGACGCCTTCGTCGCGCTGCCCGGCGGCGTCGGCACCCTGGAAGAGCTGGTCGAGCAGATGACCTGGCAGCAGCTCGGCCGTCATTCCAAGCCGGTTCTGCTCGCCAATATCGACGGCTTCTGGGAGCCGCTGATCGCGCTGCTGGCACATATGCGCGAAACCGAATTCATCCGCCCGGGACTGAACGTCAACATCCTCAAGGCTGAACGGGTCGAGGACATCGTGCCGAGGCTGCGCGCCGCCGCATCGCGTGCGCCCGAAGGCGCCAGGGAAATGGCGCCAGAATTGGCGCGGAAGCTCTAGGCCGCCACGGCCTCACTCACTTGGAAACGTCACGGCTTCGATGCGGTTGCCATCGGGATCGATGACAAACGCCGCGTAGTATTTCACGCGATCATGCGGGCGAATGCCCGGCGCGCCGTCGGAACGGCCGCCGGCACTGACCGCGGCTGCGTGAAACGCATCGACATCGCCGGTCGTTTTGGCCCGAAGGCAGATATGCGTGCCGCTTTCGTGCGGCACCGGCATCATGCCGGCGCGAAGGTTGATCCAGAATTCGGGATAAGTCTTACCGAAGCCGATCGTGGCGGGACGGCTGACGAGGCGCGAAAGGCCGAGCGTTGCAAGCGTTGCTTCATAAAAACGCGCGGCGCGTTCGAGATCGCTGACGCCGACGGAGATGTGGTCGATCATGGAATGGCCCCTGCTCTCTGCCCGTCATTGCGAGCGAAGCGAAGCAATCCATACTCTCTTGCGGTGCGATGGATTGCTTCGTCGCTGCGCTCCTCGCAATAACGGTGTATGCCGCACCGCCTTGCGCACCTCACGCCGGTGCGCCCGACTTCACCAGCTTGTAGACCACGGAGTCCATCAGCGCCTGGAACGAGGCGTCGATGATATTGGGCGAGACGCCGATGGTGGTCCAGCTCTCGCCATTTTCGTCCTCGCTCTCGATCAGCACCCGCGTCACCGCTTCAGTGCCGCCATTGAGGATACGCACACGGTAATCGATCAGCTTCAGGCCCTCGAT
This sequence comes from Bradyrhizobium archetypum, assembly GCF_013114835.1. Lineage (GTDB taxonomy): Bacteria > Pseudomonadota > Alphaproteobacteria > Rhizobiales > Xanthobacteraceae > Bradyrhizobium > Bradyrhizobium archetypum. The sequence goes on from NZ_JAAVLW010000005.1 coordinate 705,881, forward strand.
GTATTTCTGGTACTTGCCGAGATCCTTGCGCAGGGCGACGTCGAGCGCGTTGACGGGGCCGTTGCCTTCCGCTGCCGAGATCAGCCGCTCGCCGGCGACATCGACCTTGACCACGGCAAGTGCCACCGTGACGCGCTGGCCGTTGGCGTTGTAGCGCTGCTCGACATTGACGTCGAACTGCTCGACCTTGAAATATTCCGGCACCCGACCAAGCGTGCGCCGCGCCAACAGATCGAACGAAGCGTTGGCGGATTCATAGGCGAAGCCCGCCGCCTCCCGCTCCTTCAGCTCCTCGACCAGTCGCGCGAGTTTTGGATCGTTCTTCTCGTATGGAATGCCGGCGCGGTCGAGCTCGGCCATTACGTTGGAGCGGCCGGCCTGATCGGAGACCAGCACCTTGCGGTGATTGCCGACGGATTCCGGCGACACGTGTTCGTAGGTTTGCGGGTCTTTCAGAACGGCGGAGGCATGGATGCCGGTCTTGGTTACGAAGGCGCTCTCGCCGACATAGGGCGCGTGGCGGTTGGGCGCACGATTGAGCATGTCGTCGAGGGTACGCGACACCTTCATCAGGGTCGCGAGCTTTTCCGCGGTGACGCCGATCTCGAAGGCGTCGGAGAATTCGTTCTTCAGGCACAGCGTCGGGATCAGCGAACAGAGATTGGCGTTGCCGCAGCGCTCGCCGAGCCCGTTCAGCGTGCCCTGGATCTGCCGTGCGCCGGCGCGCACCGCGGCCAGCGAATTGGCGACCGCCTGCTCGGTATCGTTATGGGCGTGGATGCCGACATGGCTGCTGGGGATATGCTTAGTGACGGCGCCGACGATGACCTCGATCTCATGCGGCATGGTGCCGCCGTTGGTGTCGCACAACACCACCCAGCGCGCGCCGGACTCATAGGCCGCGCGAGCGCATGCGAGCGCGAAATCGGCGTTTTCCTTGTAGCCGTCGAAGAAATGCTCGCAGTCGACCATCACCTCGCGCCCTGCCGCCTTCGCAGCCGTGACGCTGTCGCGGATCGAGGCGAGGTTCTCCTCGTTGGTGGTCTCGAGCGCCACCCGCACCTGGTAGGCGGAGGATTTTGCGACGAAGCAGATCGCATCGGCCTTCGCATCGATGAGCGCCGCCAGCCCCGGATCGTTCGAGGCCGAGCGGCCCGGGCGGCGCGTCATGCCGAATGCGGTGAATTTGGAGTGCTGCAGGTTCGGCTTGTCGGCGAAGAATTCTGTATCGGTCGGGTTGGCCCCGGGATAGCCGCCCTCGACATAGTCGATGCCGAGTTCATCGAGCATCTGCGCAATGATCTGCTTGTCATGCAGCGTGAAATCGACGCCGTTGGTCTGTGCGCCATCGCGCAGCGTGGTGTCGAACAGATAAAGGCGTTCGCGGCTCATGTCGGCGCTCCCGGCGCGGCGCCATTGGCCAGCGCCTTCTGCATCGTGGTGTTGGCAAGCCATTCGCCGTTGAGCGAGACGGTGTTGCGCTGCTTAGGCGTATAGCCGCGCTTCCTGAACAACGGCTCTGCCGTGTCGCTGGCATCGACCGTCAGGGTTTTCACGCCGCGCGCGCCGGCAAGTTTCTCCAGCGCATCGACCAGCATGGTCGCAACGCCCTGCCCCGCGACGCTCGGATGGACGAACAGCATGTCGATATGATCGGCGCCCTTGAGCGAGGCGAAGCCAACTGGCGCGTTCTGGATCGTCGCGATCAGCGTCAGCTGCCCGGCGAGTTTCTTGCCGAACGCCGCTTCATCCTCGGCGGCAGCCGCCCAGGCCTCCTGCTGCGCTTCGCTGTAGTCGTCGCCGGTCAGTCCTTCGATGGCGGCAACGAAGATCGCCGCCAGCATCGGAACATCCGCGGGCAGAAACGGCCGCAGGCCGGGTTTGGGCAATGCCTGTCCCATCTCGTCAAAACACTCCGAACAGCCGCAAGGCCAGGCCGACCGCGGCGACGATCAGCGCCCATTTGATGAAGATGTAGTAGCGCCAGTGCTTCGGGAACGGCGTATCGGGCTTTTCCATCACGCGATCTCCCATGTGGTGACGGGTTTTCCGTCCTTGTCCTTGCCGTCCTTGATGGCGACGCCCATCGCAGCGAGTTCGTCCCGGATCCGGTCGGATTCCTTGAAATCCTTCCGCGCGCGCGCCGCCGCGCGGTCCGCAATCAGGCGATCGACCTGCGCTGCATCGATGCCGCTGGCCTGCTGCTTGCGCCCCTTCCATGCCGCGGCGCTCATCGAGAGGAAGCCGAGCAGGCGAAGCGAGGCGGCAAACTCGCCGCGTTCGCGCCCGCCGCCGGACGCCGCTGCGTTGCGCAGGCTGTGCAGGACAGCCATCGCCAGCGCCGTGTTGAGGTCGTCATAGAGCGCCTCGATCAGGGCCGGCGACGGCTCGCTGGGCACGGCGTCGGCTGCGATCGCGTACCAGTCGTCGAGCGTCTTCGCGCTTTCCTCCGCACCCTTAAGGGTCCAATCGAGCGGCGAACGATAATGCGTCTTGAGCATGCTTAGGCGCAGCACCTCGCCCGGCCAATCCGCCAGCATCTCGCGGATCGTGAAGAAGTTGCCGAGCGACTTCGACATCTTCTCGCTTTCGAGCTGCAGGAAGCCGTTGTGCATCCAGACATTCGCCATGCGGTCGGAATGGAACGCACAGCAGGTCTGCGCGAGCTCGTTTTCATGGTGCGGAAACACCAGGTCGATGCCGCCGCCATGAATGTCGAACTTTTCTCCGAGATGCTTCCAGGCCATCGCCGAGCATTCGATGTGCCAGCCCGGACGCCCCTCCACCTTAATCCCCGCAGGCGATGGCCATGACGGCTCGCCCGGCTTTGACGGCTTCCACAGCACGAAGTCGGTATTGTCGCGCTTGTAGGGGGCGACGTCGACGCGGGCGCCGGCGATCATCTCGTCCAGCGAGCGCTTCGACAGCGCGCCATAGCGCGGCATCACGGAATTGGCTTCGTTCATCGCCTGCGGCGAGAACAGCACATGGTCTTCGGCGACATAGGCAAAGCCGCCGGCAACCAGCTTCTCGATGATTTCGCGCATCTCCGGGATGTGCTCGGTCGCGCGCGGCTGCACCGTCGGGGCCAAGCAACCGAGCGCCGTAACGTCATCCTGATACTGCTGGTATGTCTCTTTGGTGACCTTGCGGATCGCCTCGTTCAGCGGCACGCCGGGGTAGTCACGCGCAGCGCGGACGTTGATCTTGTCGTCGACGTCGGTGATGTTGCGGACATAGGTGACGTGATCGGCGCCATAGCGATGGCGCAGCACGCGGAACAGCACGTCGAACACGATCGCCGCGCGGCCGTTGCCGATATGGGCGAAGTCGTAGACCGTCGGTCCGCAGGCGTACATGCGGACATTACCGGGATCGATCGGCGCGAACGGCCGCTTCTCCTTCGTCAACGTATCGTACAGACGCAAATCCATGGCAAACCCATCCCTTGCGGCCGGGCGTCCAGTGATCTCAGTTTTTGAGAAAAGACGGCCTCAGCCAGCGAATCGCTAGCTAATAATCTCGCGGCAAATGCTGCAGATGGCGAGGAAACCGTTCATGTTCCACCATTGCGGTATCGCGCGCACGCCGTCAAGGCCTTGCTTGTGCCCGATTTGAGGCGGATCAGGTCGGCAAATCCCACCATTCGCTGCGCCCCAAAGGCTAATCAAGGTTCATGGTTAATCATTATTAACACTTTGGGCCTAGTTCTGGACGCCGTCCCTTCCCCTGCCGGTGCCTTTCCATGCGACCTTCCTCCGCACTTATCGCCTGCGGCTTTCTGCTTGCCGCCTCGGCCGCTTTTGCCGACAGCCGCGTCTTCATCGTGGCCAACCAGGCCGATGGCTACGGCGTCGACCAGTGCCTCGCCCAAGGCCACACCTGCGGCGCCCACGCCGCCCGCTCCTACTGCCAGTCACGGGAATTTGCACAGGCCACCGCCTACCGCCGCATCGACCCCGAGGAGATGACGGGTGCGGTTCCAGGCGATCGCGGCGATCGCTGCTCAGGCCCGGCGTGCGGTGAATTCGTCGCGATTACCTGCCAGCGCTAGGCCTGAATATTTCCGTAGAATCAACGGCCCGTTTGCCACATCCGCGCCGTGGAAACGACGTGACGCTGCCCCGAGAAGCGGCTATTGGGATGCAGCCTTGGCCGCAGAACGCTGCCTTGGCCCCGCGATCCAGGCTTGTTGGGCCGCGCGGATCAGCCCTCAATGGCCGGATATGCTTGAAATTCGCAACCTTCGCCCTTTCCTTCGGATTTTGACCTGCGCCCTCCTGCTCGGCGCCGCCATGGGCGCGCGCGCTCTGGCGCAGACGAACGAGGACGCCATGGCGCAGATGAGCCAGGACGCGCCTCCGAACGCGCAAGGCAATCCGATCTGCATCCGGCTCGAAGGACAATTGGCAACCATCGACCGTGGCGCCGGCACCGGCGACCCCGCCAAGGATGAACAAATCCGCCGCTATCAGGAGGCCCAGGGCAAGCAGCAGGCCGAACTCGATCGGGTCTCGCTGCAGGCCAAGCGCATGGGTTGCGAAAGCTCGGGCTTTTTCTCGCTGTTCAGTGGCCGCTCAGCCGAATGCGGTCCGGTGAACAACCAGATTCAGCAGATGCGCGCCAACCTCGACCAGATCACCACCAGCCTGGAGCGGCTGCGTAGCGGCGGTATCGGCGGCACTGAGCGCGAAAACCAGCGCCGTTCGGTGCTGATCGCGCTCGCGCAGAACAATTGCGGCCCGCAATACGCCGCCGCCGCGCGCGGTCCCGGCAACTTCATCGACAACCTGTTCGGCAACAACAATACGCTGCCACCGCCCAGCGCCGATCTCGGCGCGCCGTCCGGCACCTTCCGCACCGTCTGCGTCCGCACCTGCGACGGCGGCTACTTCCCGGTGTCGTTCGCCACCTATCAGGCGCGGTTTCAGGACGACGAGCGGACCTGCAAGGCGCTTTGCCCGGCGACGGAGGCGACGCTGTTCACCTACCGCAACCCGGGCGAAGACATCAATCAGGCGGTCTCGATCAACGGCCAGCCCTATACGTCGCTGCCAAACGCGTTCAAATTCCGCACCGAGTTCAATCCCTCCTGCGCCTGCAAGGCAGCAGGCCAGACCTGGTCGGAAGCGCTGAAGTCGGTCGACGACAGGGCCGGGATCGAACAGGGCGACATTATCGTCACGGAAGAGAGCGCGAAGCGGATGCAGCAGCGCGGGCAGTCGAAAGGCGCGCCGCCGCCTGCGGCCAACAAAAAGGGCACCGCGCCCGGCGGCACCACCGCCACCGCGCCAGCACCGGCGGCTCCGGCCGACACGGCGGCCACTACCAACGACAAGGACAAGCCGATCCGTACCGTCGGCCCGACTTTCATCCCGCCGAAGCCGTAGCGCCAGCCATCGAACATCTTACGGCGGGGGGCGCGATCACGGCCTCGTATTTTGTCGCTACGGCTCGCGCTCGCGGCCCCACGGGAAGAGAGCGGACGGAAAATCCGCTGCGTAGCGGTGACCTTTCCGCCGGCGCGGTTGTTCCTGCGGAGGATTAGGATCGGGTTCGACCACTTTCCGATACAGATGCCAGGTGGCATGACCGAGTATCGGCAGAACGGCGGCGAGTCCAACGAAGACCGGCAGTGAACCGATCACCAGCAGCGCCGCGACAATCAGGCCCCACCCGGCCATCGGAACCGGATTCTTCATCACGACGCGCAGTGACGTGCGGATAGCATCGATCGCAGTCGCATGCCGGTCAAGCATCAACGGAAACGACACGACGCTGACGCACAGCGCGACGACCGCGAACAGAAAACCGACGCCGCAACCGATGATGATGAGTGACCATCCGTCCGGCGTCGTCAGCACGCGCGTTAAAAAGTCGGGAATGCTCGCAGCCGGCGCGTGGCCAAAGATTTCAACGTAGATCGCGTTCGCTGCGCCGATCCAGGCTCCGAACAGAACGAGCAGGAGCACGCCAAGCTCGATCATGGCGCCGAAGGATGGCGCCTGCAGCACGTTGAGCGCATCCCATGCGCCGACTTCCTCGCCGCGCTCGCGGCGGCGGCTGAGCTCATAGAGACCGATCGCGGCAAAGGGTCCAATCAAGGCAAACCCGGCTGCCAGCGGAAACAGCAGCGGCAGTATCGAGTAGCCAAGGACCATCCTGAACAGGGCAATACCGAGGACGGGATAAATCACGCACAGGACAACCGCGTGACTTGGCACTGCCTTGAAGTCTTCCCAGCCCAGGCGCAGCGCCTCGTTCAGGTCGGAAAGTTCGATCTTGCGAATGGGATATGTGGCGGCCTCGCCGAATACGTGCCGTCCTACTTTTGCGATGCTGTCGGAATATAGAGTGGCCATGCGCACCCTCCCGTGCTCTTAAGTTGCGGCGGTCAAAACGACGCGCCGCAACCGCGCGCCTCCGCCCTGATGTGCGAAAGTCGCGGTCGAGCCGGGTACGGCAAACCCAAGTTCAGCGAAGGAGCTTAGCCGGACGAAACTTGTCGCGACCTGCCGCGTGAGCTTAGCGCGGTTGGACGGAGAAAGCACGCACTGTTGGGTGAATTGTGCATGCGCTCAGTCGTTTGGTGCGACGCATCATTCAAGCTAGGGTGCCGGCTGGCGCTCGCCGGCTTGAGGCAGCGTGTAGCGCAGCTCCACGAGCCTTGGTTCCCTATTGATCTATTGACGCCAGCCCCGACGCGTATCATCTTAATTTCTGACGCCCCCGATCTGATGATTAGCGGTCGTAACGTGTGCTCGGTGCCACGTTTGGATGTCGCGACCGGTCAAAGTGGGCGAGGCAAGACGCACTGCGATGGCGCATGTGAAGTCAGCCGTCGAAGCAGGTGTGAGCTCCGCCCTTTGATTCGTCTCCGTTGCCTTTGGTGGCAAGGAGGAGCGAGGGATGGTTGTCGCCGTCATACTGCTCTTGGTCGCAATCGGCTCGGTGCTGTTTCACATCTACAGCCCGTGGTGGTGGACGCCGATCGCCACCAACTGGAGCTATATTGACCATACCATCAACATAACCTTCTGGATCACCGGCGTGGTTTTCTTCGCCGTGATCGCTTTCATGGCCTATTGCGTCTTCCGCTTCCATCACAAGGAGGGAAGACAGGCGCACTACAATCCGGAGAACAAGAAGCTCGAGTGGTGGCTCAGCATCGGGACGGCGATCGGCGTCGCAGCCATGTTGGCGCCTGGACTGTTCGTCTGGCACCAGTTCGTCACGGTTCCGGCTGATGCCACCGAGGTCGAGGTGATGGGCCAGCAGTGGCAATGGAGCTTCCGCCTACCGGGCAAGGATGGCCGGATGGGCACGACCGACGTCCGCAACATCAGTCCCGAAAATCCCATGGGCTTGAATCGCGACGACCCGCACGGGCAGGACGATGTCGTGATCGAAAGTGGCGAGTTGCACCTGCCGGTCGGAAAGCCGGTCAAGGTTTTGCTGCGCTCCGTCGACGTCCTGCACGATTTCTACGTACCTGAATTCCGGGCCAAGATGGATATGGTGCCAGGCATGGTCACCTATTTCTGGATGACCCCGATCCGAACCGGAACGTTCGATGTGCTGTGCGCCGAATTGTGCGGCGCTGCGCACGCGCAGATGCGCTCCAAGGTCATCGTCGAGGAAGATGCTGAATATCACGCCTGGCTGGAGCAACAGAAGACGTTTGCAGAATTGTCAGGACGAACCGCCGTTACGAAGGCGACGTACAGACCCGGCGGCAAGTAGGATGCCGCTGCTTGGATAGATCGGGTGTGAGATCAATTCATTCACCCCGATGGAAACGACCGAGGAGGTATTTCTATGGTCGATGTTCCATATGAAGCAACCGTCGACGTTCCGCCTGCCGAAGTTGCGGATGTTGAACTCTATCACCCCAAAAGCTGGTGGACACAGTACGTCTTCTCGCAGGACGCCAAAGTCATCGCCATCCAATACTCGCTGACGGCGACGGCAATCGGACTCGTGGCGCTGGTGCTGTCATGGTTGATGCGCCTGCAACTGGGATTTCCCGGCACGTTCTCCTTCATCGATGCAAATCAATATCTCCAGTTCATCACCATGCACGGCATGATCATGGTGATCTACCTGCTCACGGCGTTGTTCCTGGGAGGTTTCGGCAACTACCTTATCCCGCTGATGGTCGGCGCGCGCGACATGGTTTTCCCCTATGTGAACATGCTGAGTTACTGGGTCTACCTGCTCGCCGTCATCGTGCTTGCTTCGGCCTTCTTCGTGCCCGGCGGACCCACCGGCGCAGGCTGGACGCTGTACCCGCCGCAGGCGATTCTCTCCGGCACCCCCGGGCAGGATTGGGGCATCATTCTCATGCTGTCCTCCCTGATCCTGTTCATCATCGGCTTCACCATGGGTGGATTGAATTACGTGGTGACGGTGCTGCAGGCGCGCACCCGCGGCATGACGCTGATGCGGTTGCCGCTCACGGTGTGGGGCATCTTTACCGCCACGGTGATGGCGCTGCTGGCGTTCCCGGCGCTGTTCGTCGCCTCGGTCATGATGCTGTTCGACCGCGTGCTGGGAACCAGTTTCTTCATGCCTGCGCTCGTCGAGATGGGGCAGCAGATGAAGTATGGCGGCGGCAGCCCGATTCTGTTCCAGCACCTCTTCTGGTTCTTCGGTCATCCCGAAGTCTATATCGTCGCCCTGCCCGCCTTCGGCATCGTTTCCGACCTGATCAGCACACATGCGCGAAAGAACATCTTCGGCTATCGCATGATGGTTTGGGCCATTGTGGCGATCGGCGCGCTCAGCTTCATCGTGTGGGCACACCACATGTATGTGAGCGGCATGCACCCGCATTTCGGGTTCTTCTTCGCCACCACGACGCTCATCATCGCCATCCCGACCGCCATCAAGGTCTACAACTGGGTGCTAACGCTGTGGCGCGGCGACATTCATCTCACGGTCCCAATGCTGTTCGCCCTCGGCTTTATCATAACATTCGTGAACGGCGGGCTCACCGGCCTCTTCCTAGGCAACGTCGTCGTGGATGTGCCGCTTTCGGATACTATGTTCGTCGTCGCACATTTCCACATGGTGATGGGCGTGGCACCCATCATGGTTGTGCTGGGAGCAATCTATCATTGGTACCCCAAGGTCACCGGGCGGATGCTCAACGAGGCGCTCGGCAAGCTTCATTTCTGGGTCACCTTCCTCGGCGCCTACCTGATCTTCTTTCCCATGCACTACCTCGGACTGCTCGGCGTTCCGCGCCGATATCACGATATTGGCGAAGCGGCATTCCTCACGCCGTCCGTGCATACGCTGAATGCGTTCATGAGCGTGGTGGCGTTGATCGTGGGTCTCGCCCAGATACTGTTCCTGTTCAACCTGGTCTGGAGCCTGTTCAAGGGTAAGGCCTCCGGCGGCAATCCGTGGCGGGCAACAACATTGGAGTGGCAGACACCGGAGACGCCGCCCGGACACGGCAACTGGGGCAAGGAGCTCCCGGTGGTCTATCGCTGGGCCTATGACTACAGCGTGCCAGGTGCCCCCGAGGACTTCATTCCGCAGAACCAGCCGCCGGCGAGACGGACGGCCCAGGGGGCTGCAACGTGAGCGCCATCGTTCTGGTCATGGCGGTGATTGCAGTCATCGCCGGATGGTGGCTTTCGCAGCAACGGCTGACAGCGAAGCCCTGGCTGGAAGAAGGTTCGATCGATGACTTCCCCGGCACGGGAGCAATGACCGTGCCGGCAGCGAAGCTCGGATTGGGAGTGTTTCTCGCCGTCGCTACCTCGCTGTTCGCGCTCTTCATCAGCGCCTACTCCATGCGCATGAACATGGTGGACTGGCGGGCACTGCCGGTGCCGGCACTGCTCTGGTTCAATACCGGCGTTCTGGTTTTGAGCAGTGTCGTGATGCAATGGGCATACATGTCTGCGCAACGCGACAATATGGACGGTGTGATCGTCGGCCTCTGCGCAGGGGGAGCATCCGCCATCATATTCCTGATCGGGCAGTTGCTGGCGTGGCAGCAACTCAGTGCCGCGGAATATTTCGTGGCGTCCAATCCAGCCAATTCCTTCTTCTACCTGATCACCGCGGCGCACGGGCTGCATCTGATGGGCGGTCTGGTGGCCCTGGGGAGAACAACTGCCAAAGTATGGCGCGGCGCTGAGATGCCCCAGCTACGCCTGAGCGTGGAGCTCTGTGCCATCTACTGGCACTTCCTGCTGTTGGTCTGGCTGGCCTTGCTTGGCCTGCTGACGGGCTGGACTGACGATTTCGTCGACATCTGTCGCCGGCTACTCACCTAGGAGAGACCAGATGGCAGAGACTGCGCTGACAGATCATGGGGAGCCGGCCGCGCGGGCTGCCGGCTGGCGGGGCATTGCCGCCGATTGGTCCTCCGATCAGCGCGCGTTCAAGAATGTCTCCTGGGGGAAGGCCATGATGTGGATCTTCCTCCTGAGCGACACCTTCATCTTCAGTTGTTTCCTGCTGTCCTACATGACCGCACGAATGTCCACGACCGTGCCGTGGCCGAACCCGAGTGAAGTCTTCGCTCTCAACATCGGCGGCACGCACATCCCGCTCATCCTGATCGCCATCATGACATTCATCCTGATCAGCAGCAGCGGGACGATGGCGATGGCCGTCAATTTCGGCTACCGCCGCGATCGCGTCAAAACCGCAACCCTGATGCTGGTTACCGCGGCGTTCGGCGCAACGTTTGTCGGCATGCAGGCTTTCGAATGGACCAAGCTGATCATGGAAGGCGTGCGGCCTTGGGAAAACCCCTGGGGCGCGGCGCAGTTTGGTTCGAGCTTTTTCATGATCACGGGCTTCCACGGCACCCACGTGACGATCGGCGTGATTTTCCTGATCGCGATTGCGCGAAAGGTCTGGCGGGGCGACTTCGACGTCGAAAGGCGCGGCTTTTTCACAAGCCGGAAGGGCCACTACGAGATCGTCGAAATCACCGGCCTGTACTGGCACTTCGTCGATCTGGTGTGGGTGTTCATCTTTGCCTTTTTCTATCTTTGGTGAGGCCAGCGCATGACAAACGTAGCGGTAGATTTAGGAGCCCAGCAACCCTCGCTGCACACTCACAAGCATGATGCAGCCGCCGTGGCCGCCGCAGCCAGGCACGCCGAGGGACAGCAGCACCCGATCAAGCTCTATCTCGTGGTCTGGGGATGGTTGTTCGTTCTCAGCACCTGCTCCTATCTCGTCGACTACTTTGGCCTCCACGGCTATCTCAGATGGTCGCTGATCCTGCTGTTCATGGTGTTGAAAGCCGGCTTGATCGTCGCCGTCTTCATGCACATGGCCTGGGAGCGGCTGGCGCTCGCCTATGCCATCCTGCTGCCCCCGGTGCTGGTGCTGGTCTTCGTGGCCATCATGGTGTTCGAATCCGAGTACACGCACCTGATCCGGGTGCTGTTCTTCGCATCGCCGACTTGAGTACCGCCGCCTCGCGCCAGAAGGAGGAGGTTTTTCCCGAAGCCGCCCTATCGGGAAATCATCAACTCGCTGGGCTAGGGCTTATCCCTCAAACACGTCCGCCGAGGCGCGGCCGGCGCGGGCGACCAGCCTTTCGTCGGGCGCGGGCAGCGCCTTGCCGTTGTCACGGAAGCGGTTGGTGATGGGATAGCGGCGGTCGCGGCCAAAATTCTTTTCCGTCACCTTGACGCCCGGCGCCGCCTGTCGGCGCTTGTATTCGGCGACGTTGAGCAGCCGGTCGATCCGTGTCACCACGTCTGCTCGGAAACCGGCCGCGATGATCGTGGCGAGCGGCTCCTCGCGCTCGACCAGCCGTTCGAGGATGGCGTCGAGCATGTCGTAGGGCGGTAGCGAATCCTGGTCGGTCTGGTTCTCGCGCAACTCCGCGGTCGGCGGCCGCGTGATGATGTTGACCGGGATCACCTCGCCCGACGGCCCGAGCGCGCCGTCCGGCTTCCATTCGTTGCGCAGGCTCGAGAGCCGGAACACTTCGGTCTTGTAGATGTCCTTGATCGGATTGAAGCCGCCGTTCATGTCGCCGTAGATCGTGGCGTAGCCGACCGACATTTCCGACTTGTTGCCCGTCGTGACCACCATCGCGCCCGTCTTGTTGGAAATCGCCATCAACAGCGTGCCGCGGGTGCGCGCCTGCAAATTCTCCTCCGTGATGTCGCGCGGCAGGCCGGCGAACGGGGCTGACAGGATCTTCTCGAAACCATTGACGGCATCCGCGATCGGCAGCACCTCGTAGCGGATGCCGAGCGCCTTGGCGAGCTTGGCGGCATCGTCCAGCGAGACCTGCGCGGTGAAGCGGAACGGCAGCATCACGCCGCGCACTTGGTCGGCACCGAGCGCATCCACCGCGATCGCCGCGCACAGCGCGGAATCGATGCCGCCGGAGATACCGAGCAGCACACCGGGAAATCCGTTCTTGCGAACGTAGTCGCGCAGGCCCAGCACGCAGGCCGCGTAATCGCCCTTGTCGCCTTCCACGATCGGCACGACCGGCCCCGAGCAGCGCCAGCCGTCGGCGCCCTTGCTCCAGAGCAGGGTGATGATGCTCTCCTCGAACGCGGGCATTTGCGCCGCGACCGAAAGGTCGGCATTGAGCGCAAACGACGCGCCGTCGAACACCAGTTCGTCCTGCCCGCCGATCTGGTTGAGATAGATCAGCGGCAGGCCGCTCTCGGTGACGCGCGCGACCGCGATCGAGAGCCTGAGATCGTTCTTGTCGCGCGCGTAAGGCGAGCCGTTTGGCACCACCAGAATTTCCGCGCCGGTCTCGGCGAGACACTCGACGACGTTTTCGTATTCCTCGGACTCTTCGAGCCAGATGTCCTCGCAGATGGGAACGCCGATCCGGATGCCCTTGACGGTCACCGGCCCGGAAGCCGGCCCGCGCGCGAACAGCCGCTTTTCGTCGAACACGCCGTAATTTGGCAAATTGGCCTTGAAGCGAAGCGCGGCAATGCGGCCCTGATCGAGCAGCGCGCAGGCATTATAGAGCTTGCCGTCCTCGACCCAGGGCGTGCCGATCAGCACAGCCGGGCCGCCGCCCGCGGTCTCGCGCGCAAGCTCTTCGACCGCTGCGCGGCAGGCGGCCTGGAAGGCGGGCTTCAGCACCAGGTCTTCCGGTGGATAGCCGCAGATGAACAATTCCGGCAGGAGCAGCAGATCGGCGCCGTCGGCCGCAGCCTGCTCGCGCGCGGCACGCGCCTTGGCGGCATTTCCCGTGACGTCGCCGACCGTCGGGTTCAACTGCGCCAGCGTGATCCTGAATAATTTGGGTTCGGTCATGGGAGCGATGGTGCCTTGCACAAGAGCAAACTGCAATGCCAGCTTCAAATTGCGCCCATGCGTTCGGCGAGGGCGAACAGCCAGAATGCACCGGCCATCAACAGTGCGACGCCGACGGCTGCCGATCCCATGTCCTTGACCTGGCCGATCTTCGGATCGTGATCGGTGGTCAGGCGATCGGCGAGCTTCTCGATCGCGGTATTGAGCAGCTCGACAACGAGGACAAAGGCAACGGCCGCAACAAGTTCCACGCAGCGCATCGCCGTGGTGCCGATCAGCCAGGCCAGCGGCACCGATAGCGCCAGCGCGAACAGCTCCTCGCGGACGGCCTGCTCCGAACGGATCGCAAAGGCGAGGCCGTTACGCGTGTTGATGGTGGCCCGCCAAAGTCGCAGCAAATCAGAGTCCCGCTGCGGCCGGCATCGGCTTTTCCTTGCCCGCGCGCTCCTGCTTGAGCAGTTCGGCGATCAGGAAAGCCAGGTCGATCGATTGTTCGGCGTTGAGGCGGGGATCGCAGACCGTGTGATAGCGGTCGTTGAGGTCCTCGTCGGTGATGGCGCGGGCGCCGCCGATACATTCGGTGACGTCCTGGCCGGTCATCTCCAGATGCACGCCGCCGGCATGCGTGCCTTCGGCGGCGTGGATCGCGAAGAACGATTTGACCTCCGACAGCACCCGGTCGAACGGCCGGGTCTTGTAGCCTGACGTCGAGGTAATGGTGTTGCCGTGCATGGGATCGCACGACCAGACCACAACCCGCCCTTCCCGCTTCACGGCGCGGATCAGCGGCGCGAGATGCTCGGCCACCTTGTCGGAGCCGAAACGGTTGATCAGCGTCAGGCGTCCCGGCTCGTTATCCGGATTGAGGATGTCGATCAGCTTCAACAATTCGTCCGGCTTCAGCGAGGGACCGCACTTCAGGCCGATCGGGTTCCTGATGCCGCGGAAATATTCGACATGGCCGTGGTCAAGCTGGCGGGTGCGATCGCCGATCCAGATCATGTGGCCCGAGGTCGCGTACCAGTCGCCGGTCGTGGAATCGACCCGGGTCAGCGCCTGCTCGTAGCCGAGCAGCAGCGCCTCGTGGCTGGTATAGAAATCGGTTGCGCGCAGTTCGGGGTGGCTTTCGAGATCGAGGCCGCAGGCGCGCATGAAATTCAGCGCATCCGAGATACGATCGGCCAATTCCTTGTAGCGCCGCGACTGCGGGGAGTCCTTGAGAAAGCCAAGCATCCACTGATGCACGCTGCCGAGATTGGCAAAGCCGCCGGTCGCAAACGCGCGCAGGAGGTTCAGCGTCGCGGCCGATTGCCGATAGGCCATCAGTTGGCGCTGCGGATCGGGGATGCGCGCTTCGGGCGTGAAGGCGATGTCGTTAATGATGTCGCCGCGGTAGCTCGGCAGCTCGACCCCGCCAACCTTCTCGGTGTTCGACGAGCGCGGCTTTGCAAACTGCCCGGCGATGCGGCCGACCTTCACCACCGGCAGCGCGCCGGCATAGGTCAGAACCACGGCCATCTGCAGCAGCACGCGGAAGAAATCGCGGATGTTGTTGGCGCCGTGCTCGGCAAAGCTTTCGGCGCAATCGCCGCCCTGCAGCAGGAAAGCTTCGCCGCTGGCGACCCGCGCCAGCGCCTTTTTCAGGTTGCGGGCCTCACCGGCAAACACCAGCGGCGGGAACGTGGCCAATTGCGCCTCGACATCTGCCAATGCCTTGGCATCGGGGTATTCAGGCACTTGCAGCACCGGCTTGGTGCGCCAGCTATCGGGCGTCCACCGCTCGGACATGACGTTAACTCCTGAGCAAAAACCGCTACTTACAAGCGATTGTGAAGGCCGCGTTATACACAGGCCTTCAGCCGACCGCCAGTTAGATTTCCAGTAGTTCTGACAAGCCCTTGCAGCAAAAGTCGATTTCGCTTTTGTTATGGCCGCTCGCAAAGCTTGCAGGAGAACACGGTGGCCGAGCCCGTGCTGGACGACGTATTTGGCGACGACATCACGGTGCCCGCAACGGATGGATATCCCCTTGCCGCGACGCTGTTTCTGCCCCGCGGGGCCAAGCGCCACGCGGTCCTGATCAATTCGGCGACCGCCGTTCCCCGCAGATTGTACCGCGGCTTTGCCGGCTACCTCGCCATGCGCGGCTGCGCCGTGTTGACCTATGATTACCGTGGCACCGGCGATAGCAGGCAGCAGGCGCCGACCGGCCACAACCAGCCGAAATCGCTGGTCGGCTTCCAGGCGTCGATGTCCGACTGGGCCGCGCTGGATGTCACGGCGGCGGTCGGCTGGATGCGCGAGCGCTACAAGACGCTGCCGTTCGCCTACGTCGGGCATTCGTTCGGCGGCCAGGCGCTCGGCCTGCTGCCGAACAACTCGGAAATTGCGCGCGCGCTGCTCATTGCAGCCCAGGCCGGCTACTGGAAACTGATGACGGCGCCCGAACGCTACCGCGTCTACGCCATGCTGAACTTTGTCGGCCGCCCCCTTACCCGCATGTTCGGCTACATGCCGGGCAAGGCCGGGCTCGGCATGGACCTGCCGAAGGATGCGTTCCTGCAATGGGCCGGCTGGGTGATGAGCCCGCGCTATCTGTTCGACGACGCCAAGCTCGACAGCTTAAAGAATTTTCCGAAATACCGGGGCGCGTTACGCGCGCTCTGCATGGCCGACGATCCCTGGGCGACGCGGCCTGCGGTCGAACTGCTGTGCTCGGGATTTACATCGATCAAGCCTGAGATCATCACCGTGACGCCGGCGGACACCGGCGCCAGCAAGATCGGGCATATGGGATTCTTCCGGCCCGAACATCGTGACACGCTGTGGTGCGGTGCGGCGGAATGGATCCAGGCGGGCGAATAGTTATCGGATCGCGTCGGCGCGCTGCTGTCCGCGGTAGGCCGCGCCTGGCGTACTATCGGGCTTCGCCAGACGGCCCGCGGCTCACCTCACCACGGCGGCGCGTCATCATCGTCGCCGGGCAAAACGTATTGGACCGCCAACAGCCCGCCCCCGAGGATCGGAAACGCAACGGCGCCGCCCAGCCAGCCGAAGAACGCAATTGAAAAGGCCAACAGGAGCACAGCACATAAGGCATCCGCCCCGATCTTGCCGCCCCGCTCGATCGCATCCTGTCCTCCGGAAAAATAAGCGATGGCGTCCTCGCCGTCCAAGCGCCATCAACCCAAGATGTAATGTGGCACAATGGCAGGAGTTCCGTTCATCCTCGACTTGCCGTCACCTTCAGGATGCAATCAGTACCGGCAGCACCCTTTGGTCGAAGATCGCATCCAATTTGATCCGATTCAGCGGACTCGGTTTGGGTTGCTGGTAATGATTTCCGGGGAAGTTACTGCATCCACTCGGGGCAGAACGGGAGGATTGCTGTGAAACACCATCATCGGCTGGGGACGCAACAACACATCGCTCTCATGGTCATGACAAGAGAAGCGGAGCAGATCACGGTGCTGATCGCCGGCCTTCGCAAGTCAGCCCGCGATATCGACAGGCAACGCCAGAAAGCCGACATCGCACTGCGGCGCGCACTGGACCTCCGCCACAATAATTTGATGGTCACTATCGCCGCATTGGAAGATCGCGTGTCGGCCATCCGGGGGCTAATCAAACTGGATCGCCCATACGTGACGCATCGAATGCACTGACATCCGTCGCTTGATGGCTTCCGGAGGATAACGCGTGGCGCGCGTTCCTGCTCGCCACGCCTGAAACCAGTTCTGGCCTGCCGAATTACCCCTGCGATGAAAGTGGAAACGACGGCCGCCATCAGCGACGCCGCGCACCTGTGCGTCGACATGCAGAACATCTTCGCCAAGGGCGGTGTGTGGGAAACGCCGTGGATGGAGCGTGTGCTGCCGGTGATCTCGAACATTTGCGCGCGGTATCCCGAGCGAACGGTATTCACGCGCTTCGTCACGCCGGAAAAAGCCGAAGATCGTCGCGGCCAATGGCAAGCCTATTTTACGAAATGGCAGCGCGCGACGCGCGGCAGTCTTCCGCCAAACGCGCTCGATCTCGTCCCGGAGCTTGCGCGATACGCACCTCCGGCACTGGTCATCGACAAGCCCGCCTATTCGGCGTTCTTCGGGTCACGGCTCGGCCATCTGCTGGTTGAGCGGCACGTCGGAACGGTGGTGGTGTCAGGCGCGGAAACCGACGTCTGCGTGCTCTCGACCGTGCTCAGCGCCGTCGATCTCGGCTTCCGCGTCATCATCGTGCAGGACGCGCTGTGCAGTTCCTCCGACACCGGACACGACGCGCTGATGACGATGTACCGGATGCGGTTCAACGCGCAAATCGAGCTTGTCAGCGCCGAGGAACTGTTCGACATGTGGCGTCCGGACTAGGCGGTACCGGCCCGGCGCCTGCGGAACTGCCGATCCGGCTCTGGAGTTGATCTTCTGGTATCAACTCACGCGAGGATCGATCCATGGCGGCACCGGACATTCGCAAGGAGATGCCGCCCGTCAAATTGCCGCGCGAGGAATTCGAGAGACGCTATCGCAGCCGCTTCGTCGATCCCGCGTTTCAGCCGCTGCAACGCGAACTCGACGCCATCGTCGCCGCCGCCTGGGATGCCTACAGCCATTCGCGCAAAGCCCCGCATACCCGCAAGGCGGGGCCCGGCTTCGCCGATCCGGAATACGAGATCTCGGTGGACTGGCTCGCGGCGCGCGAGGCCATTCTCGAGGCGCAGCGGCGCCATGACGATGCCGCGGCGCAGCCGCGCATTCTCGTTATCAACGGCTCCGCACGCAGCGAGCATACCTGTCCCGGCGAAACGTCGAAGACGTGGCGGCTGGTCAAGCTCGCCGAGCCGATCTTCACCGAGATGGGGTTTGCCGTCGACATTCTCGACCTGTCGCGGCTGGCCTCGGAATACGGCCGGCAGATTCACCCCTGCAAATCCTGCCTCGCCACCGCGATGCCGCTCTGTCACTGGCCGTGCAGTTGCTATCCGAACTACTCGCTCGGCCAGACCGACGACTGGATGAACGAAATCTATCCGCTGTGGGTGGCGGCCCATGGCATCCTGATCGTGGCGCCGGTGAA
Source organism: Bradyrhizobium archetypum (assembly GCF_013114835.1). GTDB lineage: Bacteria > Pseudomonadota > Alphaproteobacteria > Rhizobiales > Xanthobacteraceae > Bradyrhizobium > Bradyrhizobium archetypum. Next base: position 724,235 of record NZ_JAAVLW010000005.1, read on the forward strand.
CTGGTATCACGCCCCGACGCCGCTGAAGGCGATGATGGACCGGCTGGTCTGCGCCGACGGCGGCAATCCCGATCCGACGTCCACCCACGGCAAACATGCCGACCAGGCCAAGGCGCTGGAATTGAAAGGCTGGCCCTACCCGCGCCACTTGGCCGGCCGGTATTTCGGGTTGGTGATTCATGGCGACAGCGCGGGCGTGGAGATGCTGCGGCGCTCGCTGTCGGACTGGTTGACCGACATGTCGCTGATCTCGGCGGGCCGCACCAGTGAGGCCGAAGGCTATGTCGGGTACATGGAGCCTTATGCCACCTCGCACCAGGCGCTGGATGAAGATTGCGAATTCCAGGAGGAAGTGCGCAATGCGGCGCGCGCGCTCGGCAACGCGGTCAAGCTCTCGCGCGCCGGGAAGCTCGAGAATCCTGCGGAGGGGCTCGTCGAGCCTGATCCGAAATAGAAGCTTGGTTGCCCAGGTGGGTCAGCGAAGCGTAACCCACCGCGTCCCCTAGAGTCCGATGAGACTAGGTTCGGTCGATCGCCTGCTACGCCGGCCCTTGACAGCTACTTTGCATGGGGTTGTTTTCGACATTTTGCTTGAGCGGTCAACGCAGCATCGGCCGAAGCTGATCTCATCATGCTCTAACGGCCGATTACGCTATCGCTAATCCGCACTAGTCACTTCCCGTAGCTGTAGAACCCCTGGCCGGTCTTGCGGCCGAGATGGCCGGCGGCGACCATTTCCTTCAGCAAGGGCGCTGGGCGATATTTCGGATCGTTGAAGCCTTCGTAAAACACTTCCATCACCGACAGCATCGTATCCAGCCCGATCATGTCGGCGAGCGCCAGCGGACCGATCGGATGGTTGCAACCGAGCTTCATGCCGGCATCGAGGTCTTCCGCCGTCGCAATACCTTCCTGCAGCGCGAAGATCGCCTCGTTGATCATCGGGCACAGGATGCGGTTGACCGCAAAGCCTGGGCTGTTCTTCGCTGTGATCGCGACCTTGCCAACTCGCTTTGCAAAGGCTTCCGCCTTGGCGTGGGTATCGTCGGATGTCTGCAGGCCGCGGATCAATTCCAGCAGCGCCATCAGCGGCACCGGATTGAAGAAGTGCATGCCGATGAAGCGATCCGGCCGATCCGTCGCCGCGGCGAGTTTCGTGATCGAGATCGAGGAGGTGTTGGTCGCGAGCAGCGCCTGCGGCCGCAATTTTGGGCAGAGGTCCTTCAGGATCTTGACCTTCAAATCCTCGTTCTCGGTCGCCGCCTCGATGACGAGGTCGCAGGTCGAAAGCTTGGCGGTATCCGTGGTCGGGGTAATGCGCGCGATCGCGGCCTGACGGTCGCCGTCGGTCATCTTCTGCTTGTTGACCAGCCGCTCCAGGCTGTTCGAGACGACCGACATGCCACGCGCGAGTGCGGCATCGGAGATATCGGTCATGACGACCGGAAGCCCGGCGGCGGCACAGACCTGCGCGATGCCATTGCCCATCGTGCCTGCGCCTATGATACCGATCTGCTCAATCATTGCTCGCCTACCTCTGTTTGAATGCGGATTACGTCGTTATCAGAATGCGGCGGGCATCGGTAGTCCGGGCCCGTAGGATGGGTGGAGCGACTTGTCCGCCGCAGCTCAACGAGCGGAGGCGGAAGCGATGCCCATCTCTTGCGTTTCGCGGCCAGATGATGGGTTTCGCAGGGGCTCAACCCATCCTACAAACCGCCTACTCAGCCGCTTGCCGCACATACCGCGCCGTCGGCGTGCGCATCGTCACCAATTCTTCCGCAGCGGTCGGATGCAACGCGATCGTCGCGTCGAAATCGGCCTTCGTTGCCTTCATCTTCACGGCAATGGCGACCGCCTGGATGATTTCGGCGGCGGTGTCGCCGACGATGTGGCAGCCGAGCACGCGATCGGTGGTGCCATCGACCACGAGTTTCATCAGCACGCGGGTGTCGCGGCCGGACATCGTCGCCTTGATGGGACGGAAATCGGCCTTGTAGATGTCGACGTGGCTCACTTGCGCGCGCGCCTGCGCCTCGGTCAGGCCGACCGTGCCGACCTCGGGCTGCGAGAACACCGCCGTCGGGATGGTGGCGTGGTCGACCTGGTCCGGCCGCTTGCCGAATACGGTGTCGGCGAAGGCGTGGCCCTCGCGGATCGCGACGGGCGTCAAATTGAGGCGATGAGTGACGTCGCCGATCGCATAGATGTTGTCGACCGAGGTCTTCGACCACTCATCGACGGCGATGCCGCCATTGGCAGGATTGATGGCGACGCCGGCCTTCTCGAGCCCGAGATTGGCCACGTTCGGGTGGCGGCCGATGGCGAACATCACCTTTTCGGAGGCAATGCTCGAACCGCTCGACAGATGCGTGGTGAACTCGTTGCCGTGCCTGTCCACCTTCTCGATGGTGCAGCCGGTGATGATGGTGATGCCCTGCTTTTCCATCTCGGCGCGGACGTGTTTGCGGACGTCCTCGTCGAAGCCGCGCAGGACGTTGTCGCCGCGATACACCACGGTGACGTCGGAGCCGAAGCCGGCAAAGATGCCGGCGAATTCCAGTGCGATATAGCCGCCGCCCTGGATCACGATGCGCTTCGGCAGCTCGGTGAGGTGAAACGCCTCGTTGGAGGAAATCACGTGCTCGATGCCGGGGATCTCCCGCCCGTGATTGGGCGCCCCTCCTGTTGCGATCAGTATGTATTTTGCCGTGACTTTTTCGCCGGTCATCAGCCGGAGCGTATGGGCGTCTTCCAGCACCGCACGGGTCTTCGCGATCCGCGCGCCGCTCTTCTCGACATTGGCGGCATAGATGCCCTCAAGCCGCGCGATTTCCTTGTCTTTGTTAGCGACCAGGGTCGGCCAGTCGAAGGTGACTTCAGGGATGGTCCAGCCGAAGCCTGCGGCATCGGCGATCTCGTGGCGAACGTGGGAGCCGAGCACGAACAGTTTCTTCGGCACGCAACCGCGGATCACGCAGGTGCCGCCCATTCGGTATTCTTCGGCGACCATGACCTTGGCGCCGTAGCCAGCCGCGATGCGGGCGGCGCGAACGCCGCCCGAACCGCCGCCGATAACGAACAGATCGACGTCGAACTTAGCCATTTCAACCCCGCCCGAAGCCGCCCCTGGTGTTGATCAGATTTCCTTGCCGCGCTTCTTCATCTCGGCGCGGAACTGGCCGTTGACGACTTCGGCAAAGGCCTGCGCCCACTGGTTCATATAGGACATGCTGAACTGGATGGCGCGCGGCTCGGCCGACAGTAGCTTCTGGCCGAGCGGCGACTTGTAGAAGGTGACGAGATCCTTCAGTTCCTGCTCGGTGAATTCGTTGGCATAGACCTGCGCCATGCCCTCGCCGATCTCCTTCTCGCGGCCGGCGAGATTTTTGGCGACGATCACCGCGACCTCGTTGAGGTCCTTCTGATAGTTCAGATTGCTCTGCATCAGCACGTTCTTGGTCTGCTCGACCAGGTTGGGAACGGCTGCAGCATACATCGCGCTGGCATTCTTCATCGCCAGGATTTCCTTGGCTGCAGCGATCGCCGCCGGTGAACCGGGCTTGAGTTGCGCGGTCGCAGGCGCCGCGGGCGCATTCTTCTGCTGCGCGTCGGCGGGAACGGTGGTCAGGGCCAGCCCCACTGCAAGGCCGGCCGCCGACAAAATCCGTGAAAGGCTCTTCATTCTTGATTCTCCTCGATTACCGGCGTTACCGCCGCTCAACTACGCGAATTCCCTGGGCGCCTGCCAGGACGGCGGTGCTGGCCAGGCCAATGAACAAACCGTGTTCGACGACACCCGGGATCAGGCTCAGCAGGCTCGCCAGACGCGGCGCATCCGTGATGCAGCCCAGATGGGCATCGACAATCCAGTGGCCGCCATCGGTGACAAAAACGTGGCCATCCGCGCCCTTGCGGAGCCCCATTTGCCCGGAAACGCCGCTTTGGGCAAATGCCGCGGCCATCGCTCGCTGGGTGGCGGCCAGCCCGAACGGAACCACTTCGACAGGTAGGGGGAAACTGCCCAGAACATCGACCCATTTGGTATCGTCGGCAATCACGATCATGCGATCCGAGGCCGCCGCCACGATCTTCTCCCGGAGCAACGCGCCGCCGCCGCCCTTGATCAGGTTAAGCGCGGGATCGACCTCGTCGGCGCCATCAACGGTAAGATCAAGCCGGTCGATTTCATCGAGCGTGGTCAGGGGAATCTTGCAGGCCTCGGCCTGGGCGCGGGTCGCTTCCGAGGTCGGCACGCCAATCACGCGCAATCCGCCGGCAACCCGCTCGCCGAGCAGGTCGACGAAATGCTTGGCGGTCGAGCCGGTGCCGAGCCCGAGCCTCATGCCGTCCTGCACCTGCTCCAGCGCCTGAGCCGCCGCCTGCCGCTTCAATTGGTCCATGTTCACGTGCTGACGCTCCCGGGAATCCGCCGATCCGCGGGCGCATGTCTAGCGTCGTTTGACCGGAAGGAACAGCACCATGAGGACTTGCACGACGCCGCGCCTGCCGCTAGCCAATTCCGATGGCCCTTCCCCGCACCATTGTCTTCGACCTCGACGGCACCCTCGTCGATACCGCGCCGGACCTGATTGCCGCGCTCAATTACGTGCTTGGCCGTGAAGGCCTGCCGCCCGTTCCCCTGAAATCGGCGCGCAACATGATCGGCGCCGGCGCCCGAAAGCTGATCGAGCGCGGGCTTGAGGTGGAAGGCCGAGTGATTGACACAGACGACCTCAACCGCCTCACCAAGGATTTCATCGACTATTACGCCGCCCACATTGCCGATGCCTCGCGGGCGTTTGAGGGGCTGGAAGCAGCCCTCGACGACCTCGCGGCGCAGGGCTGTCGCCTAGCGGTGTGCACCAACAAGCTGGAATGGCTCTCCAAGCGGCTGCTCGACCAGTTGGGTCTAAGCGGACGGTTTTCCGCCATTTGCGGCGCCGACACGTTCGGCGTCTCGAAGCCCGACCCCATCATTCTGCAGCAGACAGTGGCGCGGGCAGGCGGCAATATCGCCGCGACCATCATGGTTGGCGACGCCGGTCCCGACATCGGAGTGGCGAGGCGGGCCGGCGTTCCCGTTATCGGCGTCGAGTTTGGCTACACGGATGTGCCGATCGCCGAGCTGAAGCCGGACCTGCTGATCGGCCATATGCGCGATCTGCCGGCAGCGGTGGAAAGCCTCAGCAAGGTTCCGTCTCGATCCTAAGCATATGATTCATTGTACGTATTTTAACCTGCCCCGCTTGCGAGCCTATTCCGGCACTCCTATGGTTCCCGTTGGGGATTGTGACGCATTGCGCGCGCTGACCCCTGGCGCTCCTCGCTTCAGGCCCTTCGCTATGTTGCGGATTGTAGGCACCTTGCAAGGTGCCTACATTATGTTAGCGAACCAACGGGCAAAGGCCCGCAAGAGGCAGTTTGAATGAGCGGATCTCCGTCACCCGATCATCTGATACGTCCGATGGTCGACCCTTTCGGCCGGACCATCCGGTATCTGCGCGTCTCGGTGACTGATCGCTGCGATCTTCGCTGCTTCTACTGCATGTCCGAGGACATGACGTTCCTGCCGAAGAAGGACCTGCTGACGCTGGAGGAACTCGACCGGCTATGCTCGGCCTTCATCGCCAAGGGCGTGCGCAAGATCCGCCTCACCGGCGGTGAGCCGCTGGTCCGGCGCAATGTGATGTCGCTGGTGCGCTCGCTATCGCGGCATCTTGGCAGCGGCGCGCTCGATGAGCTGACGCTGACCACCAATGGTTCGCAACTGGCTCGGTACGCGGCCGAATTGCGCGATTGCGGCGTCCGCCGCGTCAATGTCTCACTCGACACGCTCGATGCGCAAAAGTTCCGCGCGATCACCCGCTGGGGTGATCTCGACAAGGTTTTGGCCGGCATCGAGGCCGCGCGCGACGCAGGTCTTGCGGTCAAGATCAACGCCGTGGCGCTGAAGAACATGAACGAGGAGGAAATCCCCTCGCTGATGGAATGGGCGCACGGCAAGGGCATGGCGCTGACGCTGATCGAAGTCATGCCGATGGGCGACATCGGCGAAGGGCGCATTGACCAGTACGTGCCGCTGTCGCTGCTCCGCGCCCGCCTCGCCCAGCACTACACCCTGACGGATCTCGACGATAATACCGGCGGCCCTGCCCGCTATGTCAGCGTCACCGAGACCGGCGGCAAACTCGGCTTCATCACGCCGATGACCCATAATTTCTGCGAGTCCTGCAACCGGGTACGGATCACCTGCACCGGTACGCTGCACACCTGCCTAGGCCACGAGGACGCCTCCGATTTGCGCAAACCGTTGCGGGCGTCCGCCGACAACGATCTGTTGTCCGCGGCCATCGACCGCGCCATCGGGCTGAAGCCGAAGGGCCACGACTTCATCATCGACCGCCGGCATAATCGCCCGAGCGTCTCGCGCCATATGAGCGTGACCGGCGGCTAGAGTCCGCCAGTTAACGTTCTCACCCGTAGAAACGCGGATTTATCAGGCCAACCAATCAATTGCTCCCCGCGTCAATTTGTCCATTTTCCGATTGACGCAGCCGCGGCGCGCTGAAATGGTGCGCCTGCTTTCACGCCAGCACGGCCGGGAACAGGCCGCTGCAACCCGAGGGTTGCGGACAAGACGGCGGTAGCGCAAGACGGGGGAGGACGTATCGTTGCAAGCGCATCTGCGAATGGGCTGCGGGCTCGCGCGTTTTTCGCGCGGGAGCGTACATGCGTGGAGAATGCATGACGACCGCTCGAGGCCTCCGGCGCAAGATGGCAACGCAAGATCAATGAAGACATCCGGCACGCATCACTGACGTGTCGAGGAGAGCGTAATGCGCCCATTGTTGGCACTGAGTAATTCAATCGATTGGCTCAATGAGAAACTAGGCGGCGTCTGTAACTGGCTCGTGCTCGCAGCCTGCGTGGTCAGCGCCGCCAATGCGATGATCCGCTACGCGTTCGGCTACTCTTCTAACGCCTGGCTCGAACTGCAGTGGTACATGTTCGCCGTCTTCGTGATGTTCGGCGCTTCCTACACCTTCAAGAAGAACGAGCATGTCCGGGTCGAGATCCTCTATCTGATGCTGTCCGAGCGTGGGCAGCTCAAGCTCGATCTGATCGGCACGCTATTCTTCCTCATCCCGTCCTGCCTGCTCCTCAGCTATCTCTCGTGGCCGTTCTTCATGCAGGCCTACGAGGTGGGCGAAACGTCGAGCAACGCCGGCGGCCTCTTGCGCTGGCCGATCAAGCTGGTCGTGCCCGTGGGCTTCGTGTTCCTCGCGCTGCAGGGCGTTTCTGAAGTGATCAAGCGCATCGCAGCGCTGCAGGGTTATGTCGTGATCGATGCGAAGTATGAGAGGCCCACCCAATGATCACGCTGGAGATGATGCCGCCGCTGATGTTCGGCGGCTTGATTCTGGCCATGCTGATCGGCTTCCCGGTGGCCTTCACGCTGGCCGCGCTGGGGCTGTCGTTCGGCTTCCTGTCGATCCACCTCGGCTTCTTCGACCTCAACTTCCTGCAGGCGATCCCGGGCCGCATCTTCGGCAGCGTGCTTTCCAACGAATTGCTGCTGGCGATCCCCTTCTTCACCTTCATGGGCTCGGTGCTGGAGCGATGCGGCCTCGCCGAAGACATGCTGGACTCGATGGGCCAGCTGTTCGGCCCGGTTCGCGGCGGCCTCGGCTATTCCGTGATCATCGTCGGCTTCATTCTCGGCGCGATCACCGGAACGGTGGCGGCGCAGGTCATCGCCATGGCGCTGATCTCAATGCCGGTGATGCTTCGCTACGGCTATAACACCCGCTACATCACCGGCGTGCTTGCGGCATCCGGCACCATCACGCAATTGGTGCCGCCCTCGCTGGTGCTGATCGTGATGGCTGACCAGCTCGGTAAATCGGTCGGCGACATGTATCTCGGCGCCTGGGGACCGTCGATCCTGCAGATCGTGCTGTTCGCCGGCTACACATTCTTTCTAAGCATCTTTCTGCCGCACCACGTTCCGGCGGTCCCCAAGGACGCGCTGACGCTACGGGGCTGGCCGCTCTGGCGTAAATGCCTGATGGGCATCATTCCTTCGGCCGTTCTGATCTTCGTGGTGCTCGGCACCATGATGCTCGGCCTGGCGACGCCGACCGAAGCCGGCGCGATGGGTGCGATCGGCGCCATCGTGCTCGCGGCGATCCATCACAAGGATCTCAGCGACAAGGGCCACAAGATGCTCCTCCTCGGCATCGCCGCCACCGGCGTCGCGGTGATCGTCGGAATGCTCCTCGGCGAAGGCAAAGTACTCAAGTTGACCTTCGCGGTGCTCTATCTCGCGGTGGTCTGGCTCTGCCTGGAAGCTGTCCGCATTCCGGACCTGCGCGACCTGATCAAGCAGGGCTATGAGTCTACGATGCGCCTCTCCACCATGGTGGTGTTCATCCTGATCGGCTCGACCTGCTTCTCGGTGGTCTTCCTCGGGGTGTCCGGCGGCGTGTGGCTCGAGCACCATCTGACCTCGCTCCCCGGCGGCGTCTGGGGCTTCCTGATCTTCATCAACCTCTTCATCTTCTTCCTGGCGTTCTTCCTCGACTTCTTCGAGATCGCCTTCATCATCCTGCCGATGGTGGCGCCGATCGCGCAGAAGGTGCTGGCGCCGGTGGTCGGGCCGGACGCGGCGCTGATCTGGTTCGGCGTCATGCTCTGCGTCAACATGCAGACCTCGTTCCTGCACCCGCCGTTCGGCTTTGCGCTATTCTATTTGCGCGGCGTTGCGCCCAAGGAAGTGAAGAGCTCCGACATCTATTGGGGCGCGCTGCCCTGGATCGGACTGCAGGCGATCATGGTGGCGATCGTGATCGCCTTCCCGGTCGTGGTCACCGCGTTGCTTGACAAGCCGCTCGACGTCGACCTCAGCAAGGTCAAGATCGAGGTGCCGCAGATCGAGCTGCCGCCGCTGGATTTCGGCGGGCCGAAGCAATAGCGACGCAGGTTTATGGCGACCGCATAAAAGACCCCGCGAGCTTTCGCTCCGGGGTCTTCCTTTAACGCAGTATCTGCGGGACCCGTCAGCCTTGCGGATTGCGCGCCATGAAGCTGTCGTAGCCGAGTTCGGCGACCTGGAACCACTGGTATCCGTTGGTCGTGAACGCGTTCATGGAGTCCAGCACCTTCTTGAAGTTCGGATTGGAGGCTGACGTTTCGGCGTACAGCTCCTTGGTCGCCTTCAGGCAGGCCTGCATGATCGGCGGCGAAAAGCTGTGCAGCTTGGTGCCGCCCGCGAGCAGCTTCTTCAATGCCGGCGGGTTGCCCTGATCGTATTTGGCCATCATCCAGCTATTGGCCGCCTGCCCGGCCTGCTCGAGCGCGCTCTGATAGTATTTCGGCAGCGAATTCCATTTATCTAGGTTGACGAGGCCGAGCAGCATCGGGCCGCCCTCCCACCAGCCGGGATAGTAGTAATGCGGCGCGACCTTGTTGAAGCCGAGCTTTTCGTCGTCATAGGGACCGACCCACTCTGCCGCATCGATAGTGCCCTTTTCGAGCGCGGGATAGATGTCGCCGCCGGCAAGTTGTTGCGGGACGACGCCGAGCTTCGCCATCACGCGGCCGGCAAAGCCGCCGATGCGCATTTTCAATCCCTTCAGGTCCTCGACGGTGTTGATCTCCTTGCGGAACCAGCCGCCCATCTGACAGCCGGTATTGCCGGCCAGAAACGAGGTGACGTTGTAGCTCTTGTAGAACTGGTTGAGCAGCTCTCTGCCGCCACCCAGCATGTACCATGCCTGGTTCAGGCGCTGGTTCGGGCCGAACGGCACCGCCGTGCCGAAGGCGAAGGTCGGGTCCTTGCCGAAGTAATAATAGGACGCGGTATGGCCCATCTCGACGGTGCCGTTCTGCACGGCGTCGAGCACCTGCAGGCCGGGAACGATTTCCCCGCCGGCGAAGGCCTGTATCTGAAACTTGTTGTCGGTGGCTTCGCCGACGAGCTTGGCCATCAATTCCACCCCGCCCCACAGGGTGTCGAGCGACTTCGGCCAGCTTGCCGTCAGGCGCCATTTCAGCTCCGGCATAGATTGAGCAATGGCCGGAGCCGCCAGCGTTGCCGCGCCCGCCGCGCCAATGCCGGTTACTTTGAGAAAATCTCTTCTTTTCATTGAATCCATCCCTGTTGGTGAACGTGTCGTGGCCTTCTTGGCGAGGCCTTCCGCTGGGCAGCATGGAACAACCGGTTCCCGATTTCCATCCCGAATGCTACGGGGCAACGAAAAAGCCCAGCCTTCTTGCGAAGGCCGGGCTGCGCTTTCTACGAATTAAGACGTAATCAGCCGCGGGTGCGCGAGCGGATCATGAAGCTGTCATAGGTGTATTCGGCAACCTGCCACCACAGATACTGGTCGGAGCGGTAGGCCTGCATCGCGTCGATCGACTTCTTGAAGTCGGCGTTCTTGCCGGAAATCTCGGCCCACAATTCATTGGTGGCCTTCAGGCAAGCTTCCAGCACTTCATTGGTGAAGGGACGAAGCTGCGTGCCGCCGGCGACCAGCCGCTTCAGCGCGGACGGGTTCTGCATGTCGTAACGCGCATTCATCCAGGTGTTGGCGTGCGCGGTCGCGTTGGCCAGAATCGCTTGATAGTTCTTTGGCAGCGAATTCCACTTCTCGAGGTTGACGAAGGCGTGGACCATCGGGCCGCCTTCCCAGAAGCCCGGATAGTAGTAGTACTTCGCAACCTTCTGGAAGCCGAGTTTCTCGTCATCATACGGACCGACCCACTCGGCCGCATCGATGGTGCCCTTTTCGAGCGCCGGATAGATGTCGCCGCCGGCGAGCTGCTGCGGCACTACGCCGACCTTCTGCAGGACCTGGCCGGCGATGCCGCCGATGCGCATCTTGAGGCCGGAGAGGTCGGCAACCGTCTTGATCTCCTTGCGGAACCAGCCGCCCATCTGCGTGCCGGTGTTGCCGGTGGCAAAGCCGATCACGCCGAACTTCTTGAAGAACTCGTTGCCGAGCGCCTCACCGCCGCCCTGGTACCACCAGGAGTTCTGCTGGCGCGCGTTGAGGCCGAACGGGACCGAAGCGTAGATCGCAAACGTCGGATCCTTGCCGACATAGTAATATGAGACGGTGTGGCACATCTCGACGGTGTTGTTGGAGGTCGCATCCAGCGCCTGCAGGCCGGGGACGATTTCGCCGGCAGCGAACACCTGGATCTGAAACTTGTTGTCGGTCATTTCGGCGACGTACTTCGCCACCTGCTCGGCACCGCCATAGATGGTGTCGAGCGATTTCGGGAAGCTCGACGTCAGGCGCCATTTGATCTCAGGCGATGATTGCGCGATCGCCGGCGAGGCAACGGCTGTCGCGGCAGCACCGGCCGCTGAAACCTTCAAAAAATCACGACGCTTCATTCAAGTCTCCTTAAGACGGGACGTTTTCCATTATTCCGCGAGCATGTCCTCCGGCGGGCGAATTCCACGTCATCCGGGGCGCTCTGGCGGGGGCGGCTTTAACACGGAAGTTGCCCAGCGAAAACGCGACAAAGGCATGACTGCACTGATTAAACGAAAGTCTTATGAGGGCTGATAAGTAAGCCTTAAGCCGCGGCGATGGCGTCCTGAAGCTGGTCGCGCACCTTGGTCCCGATGGCCCGGTAGATTGCAGCATGCGGCCCGTCGGGATCGCTCGCCACCACTGGGTTACCTTCATCCGAGGTGGTGCGGATCGACATGTGCAAGGGGATTTCGCCCAGGAACGAGACACCCAGCCGTTCCGCTTCATGCCGTGCGCCGCCATGGCCGAAAATGTCGGAGCGCGTGCCGCACTCCGGGCACTGGAAGTAGCTCATGTTCTCGATGATGCCGAGCACCGGCACATTGACCTTCTTGAACATCGCAAGCCCCCGCCGCGCGTCGATCAGCGAGAGGTCCTGCGGGGTCGAGATGATCACCGCGCCCTTTAGCGGCACGTTCTGCGCCAGCGTCAGTTGCGCATCGCCCGTGCCGGGGGGCATGTCGACGACGAGAATGTCGAGCGTGCCCCAGGCGACGTCGCGCAGCATCTGGGTGATCGCCGACATCACCATCGGCCCGCGCCAGATCATCGCGGTGTCTTCCTCCACGAGAAAGCCGATCGACATGATCGAAAGCCCGAAACGCTTGATCGGGATCATCTTCCGCTCGTCGTTGAGCTGCGGCTTCTCGTTGATGCCGGTCAGCCGCGGCACCGACGGACCATAGATGTCGGCATCGAGCAGGCCGACACGCAGACCGAGATCGCGCAGGCCGAGCGCGAGGTTGAGCGCGGTGGTCGACTTGCCGACGCCACCCTTGCCGGAGGCCACGGCGATAATGGCGGCGACGCCGGGGATTTCCGCCTGCTTCGACATCGGCGACGGGCCACCTTGCGGCGGCCGATGGGCGGAAGCCGGTTGCACGCCGTGCGCATGCCGGTGCGGTGCGGGCGCTGATTCTGGCCTAGGCGATCCGGGCTTGCGCTCGGCCGTCAGCGCGATCATTGCCGTGCTGACACCCGGGATCGCGCGCACCGCGGCTTCGGCCTGCGCGCGCACGCTTTCCCAGGCCCGGGCCTCAGCCGCGTCGACATTGATGGAGAAGAACACCTTGCCGTCGGTGACCGAAATCGCCGACAGCACATTGGCATTGGTCAGGGGCACGCCACGAGGCGAAGCCACCTGCGTAAGGGAATCGAGAACCTGTTGCTGCGTTACGCTCACTCGCGCATCTCCTGAAACCCTGCAGGTTCTGAGTGAGAACCGGGCCCTATTCTCTTGTATCGACGCGCCTTCTTGACGCGACCCCGCTCACTTCGGAGCCAATCCGAACGGCGGAGCCTCGTTCCAAAACGCTGTGCCAGTCCGATGCGACCCTTAGAGCGGTTGAGCGCAAAAGGCTACCTTGCTCCCACGTCGTCCCGCCGCTCGGCAGGGGCTTCCGCTGCCCGTTCCTTGGCTGCCTCGTAGTTCAGTTCGATCATGACGCCATTGGGGTCATTGACGAAGATCTGCCACAGGTCGCCGCCCGGAACCTGGCGGGAATCGTAGGCCATGCCCTTTTGTTCCAGCCGCCGCTTCATGCCGTCAAAGCCCTGGCTGGCAAAAGCGACGTGATGAACGACGCCGGAATCCGGCTTCTGCGGCTCATCGGTCTTGGAGATATCGACGAGATGCACGACTGCCTTGCCTTCGCTGTACATCCACGCTCCCGGGAAGGCGAAGTTCGGCCGGGCGCCCTTTTCCAGGCCCAGAATGTCCTCATAGAACCGGACCGTATCGACAAGGTTTCGGGTCCGGATGTTGAAATGGTCGAGCACGCCCACGCTGACGCCCATGCGATATCACTCCCTTTTTTGTGAGGTTCTTTGGGCCCCTATCCTAGCACGAAACCTGCACTAACCGCCAAACGAAGCCGTTGCCCTGCCCTGCGCAGCTTGTATGGTGCGGCTCCCTCCAGAACAACGCCCGGCCAGCCCAATGCCGCCGGCAAAACTTCAAGGTAACACACATGGCTAAAGTCGCTTTTCTCGGTCTCGGCGTAATGGGCTTCCCCATGGCAGGACACCTGGTGAAAAAAGGCGGCCACGACGTGACCGTGTACAACCGGACCGGAGCCAAGGCGAAGGAGTGGGCGGACAAATTCGGCGGGCGCACCGCGCCGACGCCGAAGGCCGCGGCCGAAGGTCAGGATTTCGTGATGTGCTGCGTCGGCAACGACAATGACCTGCGCGCGGTCACGATCGGTCCCGACGGCGCCTTCGCCGGCATGAAGAAGGGCGCCATCTTCGTCGATCACACCACCGCCTCCGCCGAGGTGGCCCGCGAGCTCGATGCCGCCGCCGTCAAGGCGGGATTCAAGTTCATCGACGCGCCGGTGTCCGGCGGCCAGGCCGGCGCGGAAAACGGCGTGCTGACTGTGATGTGCGGTGGCAAGGAAGACGCCTATGCCGCGGCCGAGCCGATCATTTCCGGCGCTTATGCCAGGATGTGCAAACTGCTCGGGCCCGCCGGCGCCGGCCAGCTCACCAAGATGGTCAACCAGATCTGCATCGCCGGCCTCGTGCAGGGCCTGTCGGAGGGCATTCATTTCGCCAAGAAATCTGGGCTCGACGTCGCTGCCGTGATCGAGACCATTTCCAAGGGCGCGGCGCAATCCTGGCAGATGGAGAACCGCTACAAGACCATGAACGAGGGCAAGTTCGACTTCGGCTTTGCCGTCGAATGGATGCGCAAGGACCTCTCGATCTGCATCGCGGAAGCCCGCCGCAACGGCGCCAACCTGCCGGTGACCGCGCTCGTCGACCAGTTCTACGCCGAGGTCGAGAAGATGGGCGGCAAGCGCTGGGATACCTCGAGCCTGCTCGCGCGGCTGGAGCGATGAGTTAAAGAAACAGGTTAAGGCACGAACGATGGCCCCCGCTTCCTATCCCGTCAGAAGTGGGGGTTGCGCCTGCCCGAGAGGTTAATTTTAACTTCCTGTTAACGAGAATTTTTAGCTCTTTAAGTCATCGCTTAATGTTTTAGCGGCACAGATAGACAATGCAAAAGCCCGCGCAGTTCGTGGGCAGGATTTGTGTTGTTTGATGAGTAACCCCGCAGAAAAGCCCGAGGTTGTCCAGCTTCCGGCCGAAGCGCCGGTGATACCACCGGTGAACACGCGGCGCGTGGCGGCACAACGTGTGCGCGAAGCGCGGGATCGGTTAACATCAACCAGCGGGACGCGCCCCGCCTTCGATACCGAACTGCTCCGGCAATACGCCCAGACCAGGGTATCGGCCTCCTTCGTCGTCATGTTGCTGGTGGTTTCGACCGGCGTGCTGTTCGGCCTGTGGAAGTACGCCGTGCCGGCCGCGGTCTGGACCGGCGGCATGCTCTGCATCCATTTCGCGATCATCCGCAACTGCAAGCGCTTCCTTAACGAGCAGCCCACGCTTGCCGCGACGCGCAAATGGCAGACCCGATTCGTCCTGCTCGACCTGCTCTACGGCCTGTGCTGGACCGCGATCCTGCTGCACCCGGCCGGCCTCGACACCGTCTCGAACACGATGATGATGTTCCTGATGCTGCTCGTGATCGCGGTGTCGAGCATGCTGGCGGCAACGCTGCCCATTGCGGCGGTGGCAGCAACCGCGCCGGTGACGGCGGCGATCGCGCTCAATTTCG
The DNA here is from genome assembly GCF_013114835.1 of Bradyrhizobium archetypum. Taxonomy (GTDB): domain Bacteria; phylum Pseudomonadota; class Alphaproteobacteria; order Rhizobiales; family Xanthobacteraceae; genus Bradyrhizobium; species Bradyrhizobium archetypum. Next base: position 739,409 of record NZ_JAAVLW010000005.1, read on the forward strand.
TGATGGGCGGCACCTTCGACAATTACGCGCTCGCGCTACTGGCGGTTGCCGCCGAAAGCTATTTTGCGCTGCTCGCCCACCAGCTTCATTCGACGACGCTGCAAACCCTGGAAGCGCGCGCCGAAAAGGACGCGCTGATTGGCGAGCTCGAACAGGCCAAGGCGATATCCGACGAAGCGCGCCACCGCGCCGAATCCGCCAACGTCGCCAAGTCGCGCTTTCTGGCGCAGATGAGCCATGAGCTGCGCACGCCGCTGAACGCGATCCTCGGTTTCTCCGAAGTCATGAAGAGCGAAATCTTCGGCGCGCATGCGGTGCCGGTCTACAAGGAATATTCCGCCGACATCCACAACTCGGGCGTCCACCTGCTCAACCTCATCAACGAGATTCTCGATCTGTCGCGGATCGAAGCCGGCCGCTACGAACTCAACGAGGAAGCGGTGTCGCTGGTGCATGTCGTCGCCGACTGCCATCATCTGTTGAAGTTGCGCGCCACCAGCCGCGGCATCACCATCCACGAGGTGTTCGAGCACGGCATGCCGAGAATCTGGGGCGACGAGCGCGCCACGCGCCAGGTCGTGCTCAACCTCATATCCAACTCGATCAAATTCACCCCGCCCGGCGGCGATATCTGGCTCAAGGTCGGCTGGACCGCGTCCGGCGGGCAATATCTCAGCGTCAAGGATACCGGCTCCGGCATTGCCGAGGACGAGATCCCGATCGTGCTGGCGTCGTTCGGCCAGGGCTCCAACTCGATCAAATCGGCCGAACAGGGCGCGGGCCTGGGTCTGCCGATCGCCAAGAGCCTGATCGACATGCATGGCGGCACCTTCACGCTGAAATCGAAACTACGCATCGGCACCGAAGTCATCGTCACCTTCCCGCCGGAACGCGTGATGAGCGCGCTGGCGCCGATGGCCGAGGAGGAAGCTCCGCCGCTGCAGCCGGAACCGACCGCATCGGCCGACGACAAGCGGCGGCCGCGTCACAAGCCCATCATGAGTGCCGGCACGGGGTTGTAGCCGGAGCGCTTGCGCTGAGGACTCAAACCGTTTCACTATCCAGGAATGAGCAAAGAAACGCCGTGTATCGCAGTCTGTACGATGGATCCCAAAACCAAACTCTGCTTCGGCTGCGGACGAACGTTGCCGGAGATCGCGCGCTGGCACAGCATGGCAACGGCGGAGCGATTGGCCATCATGGAGCGGCTTGCGGCGCGCATGGCGGAGGCCGGCCTCGTGCCGGTGCCGGCGCGCGCCGAGCGCGGCTGATCACCAGACGGAGCAGCGGAGGCGCCAAGTGATCCGCATCATGCTCGTTCTGGCGATGCTCGCCGCCACCGCGGGCGCCGTCGTCGCCTATGGCGATCCGGCCCAGATCGCGCGCGCTAGCAACTCGGTCACGAAAATGCTGTGGCAACGCGGCCTCGAGCCCGCGCCCGCCGTGGAGATCGCGCGCGGCAAGGCCGGTGAATTCGCGCTGCACGCCAAGATCAACGGCGTCAAGGCGCCGATGGTGATCGACACAGGCGCCACCTCGGTGGTGTTGACCTGGGAGACGGCAAAGGCGATCGGCCTGCCAATCGAGATGCTCGAATACAACGTCGAGCTCGAAACCGCCGGCGGCCACACCAAGGCAGCGCGGCTCACGCTCGATCGCCTCGCGGTCGGCGCGCTGGTCGAAAAATCCATCCCCGCACTGGTGGTGCCGCGCGGGCAGCTCAAGACCAACCTGCTCGGCATGAGCTTTCTGGACCGCCTCGAAAGCTGGGGCGTGCAAGCCGACAAGCTGAAGCTGCACGGCTATCCAGAAGTGGCGGCGGCCAACAACAAGCGCAGCCGTTCGGCGGCGAATTAGCACGCGTAGTGATAGACTGATCATGTCCGCTCGCCGAATGCATCGCCTATTTGCGCAAGCCGTTCGAAGGGTATGAGTGCATCTTGGCGGCAGAATGCGTATGGTCAGCTATATTATCTCCAAAATGCCGACTGAGCTTATGGGCAGGAATGGCGCTGTCCGTCGTAGCCCTTGTAGGTTCCGGATGCTGGATCGTAGGTCCGATTGTGGTGGCAGCTGTAGCCAGGGGCTGCACTCACAGCGCGCACGCGCGGCTTTGGTAATGGAACTGTTTCAAGTTTAACTGCCGGTTTGCTGTTGTCTGGCGCCACGGCCGGTTGCTTTGCGGTCCGGGCGGGCTTCACGAAGGCATCATTGTTTGCCCAGGCGGGCAACGAGGTACCAGGCCTCTCTTCCACAGCAACGGGTTTCTGTCGCCGCGCCTTCGCGAGCTCAGTTGCCAGCGCCTCGGCCCTGTCGTGCTCCTGCTGCAAAGACTGCCGCAGCTCCGCCATCTCGCTCTCGGCCGCCTGCTTGAGCTGCGCCGTCTCGTCGCCCCTCTTGCTCGACAGCGCCAGCTGTGTCTCGACTGCCTCCCGCGCCTTCGCGAGTTCGGTTGCCAGCGCCTCGGCCCTGTCGTGCTCCTGCTGCAAAGACTGCCGCAGCGCCGCCATCTCGCTCTCGGCCGCCTGCTTGAGCTGCGCCATCTCGTCGCCCCTCTTGCTCGACAGCGCCACCTGTGTCTCGACGGCCTCCCGCGCCTTCGCGAGTTCGGTTGCCAACGCCTCGGCCCTGTCGCGCTCCTGCTGCAGAGACTGCCGCAGCTCCGCCGTCTCGCTCTCGGCCGCCTGCTTGAACTGCGCCGTCTCGTCGCCCCTTTTGCTCGATAGCGCCAGCTGTGTCTCGACGGCCTCCCGCGCCTTCGCAAGTTTGGTTGCCAGCGCCTCGGCCCTGTCGCGCTCCTGCTGCAGAGACTGCCGCAGCTCCGCCATCTCGCTCTCGGACGCCTGCTTGAGCTGCGCCGTCTCGTCGCCCCTTTTGCTCGACAGCGCCAGCTGCGTCTCGACGGCCTCCCGCGCCCTCGCCGGTTCGGTTGTCAGCGCAGCCAGCTCTTTTTCTGCAGCGGCGGCATCTCGCGCGAGGGCGGCTACCTTTTCGCGCTCCTGGCCGAGCGATTGTGCGGCGGTCGCGGCCTCTGCTTCCAGCTTCAGATTGGGCCCATCGACGGCGCGGCGGACCTCGGCAGGCTCCTTCGCCAAAACCTCTTGACGTGGCTCGCTCTCCAAAGATTGTCGCGCCTCCAGTGTCGGCAGGGCCTGCCTGACGAGCGCAGCTACGCCGATGAGCGCCGCCGCGACCAGGACTGTGGCGACCAAGAAAAAGGCAAAGAAGCGATGGCGGCGCTCCCGCGACATGGACGTCGACGCCTCGGAGAGGCCGCTCGACAGATCGTCCGCTTCCTGAAGGTAATTTATTGGATACCAATGCGACGGCGTGTACTTGATCGGCTCGCCGTTTTCACGGACCCATCCACCCGCCTCAGGCGACCAGTGAGCGACATCATAGGTCCCAAACGTCCTATCCTCGACGAGGACGACGTGTTCATTCCTCGGTGCGGTCCCCATCTTATAGGGCATGTAAACCACCCCTATTCTGTCGAGTTATCGTGCCATTTCTCTCCGCCAATACAGGAAGCGTATTCCCACCCGTGGCGGGTCTCAAGTTACTTTTGGTGAGGAAACCACCACCGTCTAGTCCGCAGGAGGTCCTGACCGCGTTGAGCCGCATGTCCGCACTGGAGTGAGCAGAGCCGGACACGAGAGTCGGCTTCGGGTCATTCGCGTTGTTTTTGGCGATGCACCGATCACGCCTCCTCAGTTGCCGTCGGGACGTCTCAAAGGCGCCAAGGCGGAAGTGATCCCGACTCGCGGCGTCGCGAAACGGCGATGGTACGACACATCGAGAGTGGCTTGTTAGACCACTTTCCTGTTCAAGGAGAGTGGCCGACGCGCCCGCCCCTCCCCATCTTGGCTGGCGGGGCATAAGCACGTCGTGTGCGCCTTGGAGACTGGCAATGACGATAAGGAGCTTTTGCACACTGGCCGCCACCATCTTTGCCCTGATCGCACTTTTGCAGTTGATACGAATTGCGATGGGGTGGCACGTCACCTTGAATGGCGTTGATGTGCCGATCTGGGCGAGCTGGATTGCGGTCATCGTGGCCGGCGCGTTGAGCTTCGTCGGCTTTCGCGCCACCATGCGCAGCTAAGGGCTAGGAAAGTCAGCAGGGCTGATCTGTCGCCCGCCTCGTGCTATCGGCAAGCGTCACGTTTTCGTCCTTGCTGCCTTGCGCGCCTTGTTGACTTCCTCGATTTCGGGCTCGATCGAATTCAGGCTGTCGTAGATCTCCGCGAGCACCGACTTCAGATCCGAAATATTCTTCGAGGGGAAATTGCGGACCGCTACGTTCTCGAAGTGGACGGCGATCGGAATCAACTCTTCCGCCAGCGCGCGCCCCTTGGGCGTGAGATTGATCGCCACCGTGCGCGCATTGTCCTTCAGCCGAGTGCGTGTCACCAGGCCTCGCCGCTTCATCTCGCCGACCAGCCGCGACAATGTCGATATCTCGATCGTCGTCATCGCGGCGAGATCGCCGAGGCGCTGATCGCCGACCTCCCAAAGGGCGGCCATGGCACGGTACATAGGTAGCGTCACGCCGTAGCCGGCGATGCGCCTGGAAAACAGGTCGCCCATCCGCACGCCGACGCGGTTGAGCATGTAGGGCAAGGAATTCGTCAGCCGATACAACGTCTTGCATCCTGCTCTGGTGCAACTTTTGCACCCATCCAATAGCCGCGCGCCGATCAGTTTTCAAGGCAATTGTTGCATTTGAAAATTTTTCGTTGACATGTCATTTGCAAATGCAATTATTGTCTCTGAAAATTAAGCCGCCGATCTAAGAGCGGGAACGTTCAGTGGAGGAAACCATGTCGCTGGATTCGGCATCCGACCAATTGCGTGAAACGTTCAAGCGCGCGTTGCGGCGATTTCCCGCTGCCGTGTCGGTGATCACGTCTGCAGATCAGAACCGCCGTCACGGCATGACGGCAACTGCGGTGACGTCGCTGTCGCTCGACCCGCCCTCGCTGATCGTCTGCGTCAACCAGCAGACACTGCTGCACGACATCATGCTGCTGGCGCGCCGGTTCTGCGTCAACGTGCTGCGCCGTGACCAGATCACGCTGTCATCAGCCTTCAGCGGCGCGGTCCCGGCCGAGGAGCGGTTCGGGCTCGGCGACTGGATGACCTCGCCCGAGGGCGTCACCTATCTCGCCGACGCGCAGATCAACATCTTCTGCAAGAAGGCCGCCGCCATGCCCTACGGCACGCACACGATCTTCATTGGCGAAGCCGAGATCGTGAAGGTGCGCGATCCGATCGAGCCCCTGATCTACCAGGACGCCACCTACTGCTTCTCGGTGCCCCACGACAGTCAAGCGGCGTAATCCGCCCTCGCCTTTCAGCCCATCGTAGATACGGAGCAAACCCATGGTATCAGTCGCCCAGTTGAAGGATGTTCCTGCGCCGCCGGCCCCTCGCCCCGACATAGCGGAATTGCGACGCCGCGTGGCGCAGATCGCGCCGCAGATCAAGGCGCGCGCCCACACCGCGGAGAAGGCCGGCCGCGTTCCTGAGGAGAACATCACGGCGCTGCGCAACATCGGCTATTTCGATATCGTCAAGCCGACGCTGTTCGGCGGCTACGAACACGATTTCGACGTGCTGGTCGAACTGAACATCGAGCTTGCGAAAAGCTGCGCCTCGACCGCGTGGGTCGGCGGCCTGCTTGGGGCCCATCAATGGCTGATCGCGGGATTTCCGGAAACGGCGCAGCGCGACGTCTGGGATGATAATCCCGACGCACTCGCCTGCGGCTCATACGCGCCGGCCGCCAGGGCAGTCGAGGTCGATGGCGGCTACCGCCTGACCGGGCGCTGGTCGTTCGCCAGCGGCTGCGACAACGCGCAATGGTCGTTGTGTGCGGCGCTGTTGCCGTCGAAGACCGACAGCGGCCAGTTTGCGCCGGCCTTCCTGCTGGTGCCGGCCTCCGACTACGTCATCGACGATACCTGGAACGTCGTCGGCCTCAGCGGCACCGGCAGCAAGACGCTGGTGCTTAACGAGGTGTTCGTGCCGGCGCATCGCCTGCTGTCGTTTGCCGACACCACATCCGGCAAAACGCCGGGCGCGGCGCTGTACACCAATAATCCGACCTTCTCTATTCCGATGCTGTCGAACATTCCCTCCTGCCTGGCGTCCACCGCGGTCGGCGCCGCTGCCGGCGCGCTGGAAGACTACCTCGCCGTCACCTCCAGGCGGATCACGCGCGGCGCGGTCGCCGGTCACAACAACCGGATGGCGGATTTTCCGACCATCCAGTTGCGCGTGGCGGAAGCCGCCGCCGCCGCTGATGCCGCGCGCGAAGTGCTGCTGCGCGATCTGCGCGATCGTGCGGCGACGGTCCGCGACGGCAGGCCGATCTCGATCGAGGACCGCATCGTCAGCCGCCGCGGCCAGGCGTTTTCGGTTGCGCTCGCCATCCGCGCCAGCGAAGCGCTGAACGCCTCGACCGGCGGCCTCGGCCTCGATCTTTCCAACCCCGTGCAGCGCGCCTGGCGCGATGCCAACGCCGTTGGCCGCCACATCAGCATGAACTGGGACGCCGTCGGCACCATGTATGGCCAGCTCGCGCTCGGGCTGACGCCGCAGGGTCAGTACTAACCAACATCAGACCAGCGAGGACGACATGCAGGGCAAGATCGCACTAGAGGAACATTTCGCCATTCCCGACACGCTGATGGATTCGGCGGGCTTCGTCCCGGAATCCTATTGGCCGGAGCTGAAGGACCGCCTGCTCGACATTCAAGACAAGCGGCTGGCGCAAATGGACCGGCACGGCATCGAGATGATGATCCTGTCACTGAACGCGCCCGCGGTTCAGGCAATTCCCGACGTCAGGCGCGCCAATGAAATCGCAATCCGGGCCAATGATTTTCTGGCCGAGCAGGTGGCAAAACGTCCCTCGCGCTTCCAGGCCTTTGCCGCGCTGCCGATGCAGGATCCCGATCTTGCGATCAAAGAACTCGAGCGCTGCATCAGAACGCTCGGTTTCCGCGGCGCGCTGGTCAACGGCTTCTCGCAAGTCGGCGACGGCAGGACGCCGGTCTACTACGACCTGCCGCAATATTGGCCGTTCTGGGCGGCGGTCGAACAAACCGGCCTGCCGTTCTATCTGCACCCGCGCAATCCGCTGCCGGAAGATTGCAGGATTTATGAAGGCCATCCGTGGCTGATGGGCCCAACCTGGGCGTTCGGACAGGAGACCGCAGTGCATGCCTTGCGCCTGATGGGATCGGGCCTGTTCGATGCCTATCCCAAACTGAAGATCATCCTCGGCCACATGGGGGAAGGCCTGCCCTACAGCATGTGGCGCGTCGATCACCGCAACGGCTGGGTCAAGGCGCCGCCGAAGCACAAGGCGCAAAAGCAGATCTGCGATTATTTCAACGCCAACTTCTTCCTGACTACGTCGGGCAATTTCCGCACGCAAACACTGATCGATTCCATTCTGGAGATCGGATCGGACCGCATCCTGTTTTCGGTCGACTGGCCGTTCGAGAACGTTGATCACGCCTCCGACTGGTTCAACAGCGCCAGCATCAGCGACAATGATCGCCTGAAGATCGGCCGGCGCAATGCCATCGACCTGTTCAAGCTTGATCTCGGCGACCACGCCGTCGCCGAACAGGATATCCATCAAGCCGCGGAATAGGCGGTCTCACAACGAAACGAACGCAATCCTGGAGGGAACGGGCCATGGCCGCGCAGGCAATCGATCTTCATGAGGAGTTAGCCGAAGCAAAAGTCGGAAACTTTCATTGGCGCCTCGGCGCCGTGATGGGGCTGCTCACGCTGTTTGACGGATATGACACGTTCAACCCGGCCTACGTCATTCACTACGTGGCAAAGCCCTGGGGCCTTCAGGCCGGGCAGGCGGGCCTGTTGATCTCGAGCGGCCTGGTTGGATTCCTGCTCGGCGCCGCGATCCACGGCGTCATCGCCGACCGCCTCGGCCGCCGCGGCACCCTGCTCGGCGGCTTGTGGATCACCAGCATCTTTACGCTGTTGACTGCAACTTCGGCGAACTCGTTCCTGTCATTCTGCATTCTGCGCCTTCTGACCGGCATCGGCCTTGGCGTGCTGCTGCCGCTCGCGACCACCTACATCAACGAGTTGGCGCCACGGCGCGTGGCGAACACCTTTGCACTGTGGGGCGTCGCGCTTGGCTGGGCGCTCGGTGGCACCCTCGCCGGCGTCGCCGGTGTGTTTGCGACGCCGGTATTCGGCTGGACCTCGCTGTATTGGATCGGATCGCTGTCCTTCCTGCTGCTGCCGTTCATGCATCTGATGCTGCCGGAATCGCCCAAGTTTCTTGCCTTGCAGGGCCGCGTCGACGAAATCCGCGACATGCTCACCAGGCTCCGGCCCGAACGCGCGAGCGTTTACGCCTCAGCCGATATCGCCGTCGGGCAGACCGAGAAGCCAGTCAATTCGGTCGCGGCGCTGCTTCAGGCCAAATATCGCCGGACCACGCTCGCGATCTGGGCATCAGCATTCCTCAGCCTGTTCTGCATCTTCGGGCTGTCGGGCTGGATTCCGACCGTGATGATGCAGCGTGGAGAAACCTTTGCCGCAAGCTTCGGCTTCGGCGCGCTGATGCAGATCATGTCGTTCGCAGGCGCGCTCGTGCTGGGCCATCTCGTCGACCGCACAGGCTATAGCCGCGGGCTGATCGCAATATGGTGGGCAATCGGCGGCGTCGCGGTGCTGTCGCTGGTCGTGTTGAATGACCACATCGTCAATATCACATCGGTCGCGACCGCCGGCTTCTGCATCATCGGTGCGCAGTTCGTGTTGAACAATTTCACTGCGTCTTCCTACGAGACCAGTGTGCGCGCCACTGCCGTCGGCATGGAACTCGGCGTCGCACGCGTCGGTGCCATTCTCGGACCGTTCGTCGCCGGCACACTGCAGCAGATCTACCAGAGCCCGACGCCGATGTTCCTGTCGATTGGCATCTCCGCCATCGCCGCCGGTGCGATCATCCTGCTGGCCAGGCGGCCGGCAAGCCTACGCGCCAGCAGCCTTGAAGAGGCTGCCGGTTTGCGCAAGGTTGCACAGCCCGCCTCTTGAGGGCGAGGCGTCAACACGCAAAGTCCGGCTCCGGCAGCGATCCCGGAGCCGGCCCTTTCCCCGCAAGGAGCCGTCATGCAAGACTTCGTCTACCAGAGCGCGCCGATGCGGGTGGTGTTCGGCGCCGGCACGCTGCGTCAATTGCCCTATGAATTATCGCACCTCGGCGTCACCAGCGCCCTCGTGCTGGCGACCCCGCGACAGAAAGATCTGGTCGCCGGCATTCGGGAGATGATCGGCGAGCGCTTCGCCGGCGTCTTCACCGGCGCGGTCATGCATACGCCCGTTGAGGTGACGGAACGGGCCATGGAAACCGTGCGTGATATGCGGGCCGATGGTCTCGTCGCGATCGGCGGCGGCTCGACCACCGGCCTCGGCAAGGCGATCGCGTTGCGCACCGACCTGCCGCAAATCGTGCTGCCGACAAGCTATTCCGGCTCGGAGATGACACCGGTGGTCGGCCAGACCAGCGGCGGGATCAAGACCACGCAGTCGAGCCCGAAAATTCTTCCCGAGACCGTCATCTACGACGTCGACCTCACCATGACGATGCCGCCGAAGCTATCGGCGACGTCAGGCATCAACGCCATCGCGCATGCGGTCGAAGCGCTCTACGCACGGGATCGCAACCCGCTGATCTCGCTGATGGCGGAGGAGGGAATCCGTGCGCTGGCCCAGGCGTTGCCGACAATTTGCGCCCAGCCGAACGACAAGACCGCGCGCACCGGCGCGCTCTATGGCGCCTGGCTGTGCGGCATCTGCCTGGGGGCCGTCGGCATGGCCCTGCATCACAAGCTCTGCCACGCGCTGGGCGGCCTGTTCAATCTGCCGCACGCGGAGACCCACACCGTCGTTCTTCCGCACGCCCTCGCCTATAATGCACCCGCCGCGCCCGACGCGATGGCGCAGGTGGCCGCCGCGCTCGGGGAGCCTGACCCGGCGCTCGGTCTTCAGGATCTGGCGCGAAAACTTGGCTCGCCGTTGTCGCTGCGCGAGATCGGCATGCCCGAGAGCGGCATCGATCAGGCCGCTGACCTTGCCGTCAAAAATCCCTACTGGAATCCGCGCCCGATCGAGCGAGCGGCGATCCGCGAACTGATCGCGCGCGCCTGGCGCGGCGACGCGCCGCGCCTTTCCTGCGCAGGCGCAGGACTCGCGACCTCTACGTGACGGGCCGGGCCGCTTCCTTGACCGCCTGGCTCGTGGTCGCCATTCCAGCCGCGTAGGCCGCCCCGGCGCCAAGGAGCAGAGCGCAGAAGCTGGCAAACATCACATAAGCGAAGTGTTTGCGCGCCTCCTCGATCTGCGCTTGCGACGGTGATCTGGTGGTTGCGCCGACCGTCTCGCGCCCGGGAACACCCGACAAATACGCGATGCGGGCGCTGGCAGCATAGGACGGTCCGACCAGATTGCTGGCAATGCTGGTCGCGGAAGCCGGAAGCATCGCCGCGGCCGCAACCACCACAACGGTGGCTACCGCCCAGGCCCCCAGCGCGTGACCCACGCGACCGAGGCCTGTCTGATCCGGCGAGTTAGTAGCCGCGACGGCGCCTCCCACGAAGGCGGCGATGATTCCTGACACTGCCCACCACACGAATGCGGCCCAGCCAGCACTGGCGGGCGCCGATTGGGCGGTCGGCACGTCAATCGCAAGCAGGCCGATGCCGAACCCCAGCATGGTCAGCAAGATCTGGACGACCAGCGAAGCAAATACGCCAGCCAGCACGGCCGACCAGGTCCAACTAAAGAAAGCGTTTGGAAATGTGCGTGAAGCCATGATCATTCCTCCAGTACTATTTTTGGTTCCAATGCTGGCAGGAAACTTTGGTTCCTCCTTCGCGGAACATGGGAGGCCTTTATTCATTGAATTCCAAACAGTTCCAGGAGGGTGGAAATGACATTTGGTAGAGGCGCACTGCTGTGGCTTCTGGGAATTCCGCTTCCCGTAATCCTGCTGCTAGCGCTGTTCTGGCGTTAGCTGCGTTTGGCAGCACCTATCGCACTTTGATGAGTTGGACGGCGCGCTGCGGCCGCAGTCTTGCGCCGGTCGCGCTCACGCGGCAATCGAAGCTGCCGCACGGTGCTCGACCAGCGCGATCGCGTCGCGCAGCACGCCGGCACCGGCGCCGGGCTTGACGCCCTTGTCCGCCAGATGGCGGCGGAAGGCGCGCGCGCCGGGCACGCCGTGAAAGGCGCCGACGAAGTGCCGCGTCATCGCATGCAGCCTCGTACCTTGCGCCAACTGCTCTTCGATGTACGGCAACATCGCTTCGAAGACGTCCTTCATGGTGGCATATGGCGCCGCCTCGCCGAACAATTCCGGATCGACGTCCAGCAAGCGCCACGGCTCCTGATAGGCCGCCCGCCCCAGCATCGCGCCATCGACATGGTCGAGGTGCCGCTTCGCCTCGGCAATGCTGCCGATGCCGCCATTGATGACGACGGGCACATGGGGAAGCGCCGCCTTCAGCCGATAGACCCTGCCGTAATCGAGCGGGGGAATGTCGCGGTTTTCCTTCGGCGACAATCCATTGAGCCAGGCCTTGCGCGCATGCACGATCAGCGCGTCGGCCCCGGCCGCCACCACGCCGCGTGCCAGCACGTCGAGCGCAATTTCCGGATCCTGCTCGTCGATGCCGATCCGGCACTTGACGGTGACGGGAATTTTCACCGCACGCTTCATGGCAGCGATGCCCTCGGCAACGAGCGCCGGCTCGGCCATCAGACACGCGCCGAAGCGGCCGTCCTTCACCCGGTCGGACGGACAGCCGACATTGAGATTGATTTCGTCGTAACCAAAATCTTCGCCGAGCTTCGCCGCAGTGGCGAGATCGTCCGGATCGGACCCGCCGAGTTGCAGCGCCACCGGATGCTCGATTGGATTGAAGCCAAGCAGCCGCCCGCGGTCGCCGTGAATGATGGCACCGGTCGTCAGCATCTCCGTATAAAGCCGCGCACGACGCGTCATCAGACGGTGGAACACACGGCAATGCCGATCCGTCCAGTCCATCATGGGTGCCACAGAAAAGCGATAGTCTTGCGATTCCAATGATTTACCCTACACTCTCAATGGGATGAAAGAAGAACGTGTGCACTCTAAACTAGACGAGATTGCACACGTTTGTACTCGTTTTGACCTCTCGGTGCACACATAGTGCACACGAAAGCCGGAGTGCACACGCGTGGCGACTTTCACTCAGTTGGCATCTGGAAACTGGCGCGTCCAGGTCCGCCGCAAGACCCGCTATGTGGCCGAGACGTTCCGAAGACGCAAGGACGGCGAAGAATGGGCGCTCGAGATGGAGCGCAATATCGACCGCAACGGATCGTCCAAGCCACGCGTGGTCCGGAACGTTCGAACATTTGGCGACCTGATCGACCTGCACGACGAAGACATGCGCGAAGTTGGAAAGCCCCCTCGCCGGTCAAAAGCTGCCGTGATGGCGTCGCTCAAGACTGAGCTCGGCAGTGTGAAGCTGCCCGCGCTCAATCGAGAGCGGCTGATCGAGTTTGGAAGAAAGCGCGCCAAGCAAGGCGCTGGCCCCGCGACCTTGTCGATCGATTTGTCTTTCATCCGCACAATCATTACGCACGCCGCCGCTGTGCACGGCATCGAGGTTTCAGCTGAGGAAGCTCGCCTCGCACGCGTCGCTTTAAGTCACCTCAATTTGGTTGGAAAGAGCAAAGAGCGTGACCGACGGCCCACACAAGACGAACTCGACGAACTAATCGAATACTTTGAGACGAACCCCCGGCAATTCATACCAATGGGACGGATCGTCAGATACGCCGTGGCAACGACGTTGCGCCAGGAAGAAATCTGCAAACCCGAGTGGCCGCTGGTCGACATGAAAAAACGACTGGTGGTCATTCAAGACAGAAAGGATCCGAGGAATAAGGAGGGAAATGACCAGAAAGTACCTTTGCTCAACTTAACGGGCTATGACGCATGGGAGGTTGTGCTTCAGCAGCGGATTGTAACTCGAGGCTATGGACGGATCTTTCCCCATAACCACAGATCCGTCAGTGCGGCATTCACCCGGGCATGCGTTGAACTCAAGATCGAAGACCTGCACTTCCACGATCTGCGTCACGAGGGAACAAGCCGTTTGTTCGAGGCAGGACTTCCTATCGAAAAGGTTGCACTGGTCACCGGCCACAAAGATTGGCGACAGCTCCAGCGATATACCAACCTTAAGGTTGAAGATCTTCTGAAGCTCCAGTACGCGCAGCAGCCGTCGATAGAAGAATTCGTTGAGACGCTAACAGCCTCCTAGGGGTCCGCAAGACGTCGCGAACATTCGTCCATCGAATGTTATGGAAACAGTCCGATCGCTGATAGGGCTTGTGTAATACCCTTATCAGTTGCGAATTGCCTGTGACCTGCCATTGTTGAAAGCAGTTTTTCAAGGATCAAGCTTCGTGCGGCCCGTATGGTGCGCAAGAAGTGATCTGGCGCAGCGGCGCCAAAGACGGCGCGAGCATGCACTGGCGAATTGTAAGAGCCTCGCCCAAATCGAGCGGATTCTGCGGCACCAGGGCCAGATGTTCAATGAGTAATCGGCCTAGACCTGCACGCCTATCGCTCGAAGGATCCGCCTGACTTCCAAATTCAACATCAACCATTCTTCATGCGTCATCACCCGCATATGAGCGGTCACTAGCCGAACAGGACGCAAGCGATTAAATCCTTCTCGGACGGCCTCCTCGCGCTTGAATACGCCCTTAAAGCAATCCCGCCAATTAGCTTTGCCCAACAAAATATCCGTGTAGTCTGCGAAATCCGCGTAGTTGATGAGCGGCTGCTCGTTCTCCCCCTGGGCCAAGGCCTTTGCTTTCTTTTCCCGCCACTTGTCGCGCATGCCGGACGGCAGGCGATCTTCCCAACTGCCGCTGCTCGCTTCCGTCAAGCATTTGAGGATGAAAGCGCGGAGCTCGCGTTCGAGAACGAAAAGCCATTGGTAGGCTTGGACGTTAAAGGCCGGCACCATCTCAGGGGGCGGCGGAGCAAGGACCGTGCTGACGACGCCAAGGTCAATTCCCGTTGCTGTCAGGGCACTCTCGAACCCTTCAGCGGGAAAATCCGTCAGTTCGGCATTGAAGCCGTGCTCCGAATAGATTGAAATCCGTGCCTGGGGATCATCGAGAAGGTCCGTTGCATCCGTCTCCACCTCCCGCCAGTCGCCCAACTCCTGACGAAGACTCTTGACCAGCCGCGTATCGAAAGGCTGAGCTAACTTCACTGCTGCGCCGATCGCAGACAGCTCGCTAAAGCCGCGCAGGGACTTGAAGCTATCAGCTATCTGAATGATAGGAGATTGAATCTGCTCGAGTTGACGTTGTAGTTCGAGACTACCAATCGCGAATTCGGCCGTCCAGTTAGGGACCTGTATCTGCGGAATTGATATTTCCGATAATCGCGCGAAGTCTTGCGCATTGATCAAGCGAAACTGCTGCTCGAAGTTGAAAGCGTGATCCCGCAATAGATTGATGCTCGAAGGCACTCCGGCAATTCGGCTAAGGGCATCGCTAAGATCGGCCCCAACCGCCGCTATATTTGTTTTCAGCGCGGCCAACTGCGCCGACGCGATGCGCGCAGATTCGGCGAAGGCCGACGTGTCAAACTTCACGAGGTTGATCTGAGCGATGGACTTTTCGATTTCGCGGAGATAGTCGGTGGCCGCAAATGAGCTGGTAAGTCGTTGGAGATCCGTTTGCCTGATCATCTCCATCTGCTTGAACACCTCCAACTGCTTAGATAGCAGTTGGCTGTCCTCGAACTGTTTCTGAATGAGATCAGAGGGCTTCATTGGTTACGACTCTCGCGGTAACTGAATTATAGCCGAAGTCTCAATGCGCGGTCCCCCGTCGACAGCGGATCCAGCCGGCCGACAGTTGTACCGTAGCGATAGGTCGTGACCCGCCAGGCGACGATAAAGCGAAGTCCAGAAACCAAGAAATCCACAGGAATCCTGAGCTCAACCCTAGATTCGTTCTTTAAGCATTACTCGCTTCGCTTGTATACCCGAATCACCCTATAGTGTTTGACTGGCTCGACGCATCGCCATCGAGAGGGGTGGCCTTTTGGGCGACCAACTCAGGTGAAAATTATGATGTAAGGCCTGACCGGCCGAGGAGGCGTGATGTTCGCAGATGTAAAGGGACCGTCCTTCATTTTCTGGCCTGTCGGCTGCGGCGACAGTACGACCGTTGTCATCAGCGAAACCGAAGTCATGCAAATCGATCTGAACGACAAGGTGATGGCCGAGGAAGACGACAACGAGCACATTCCGCTGGTGGATGAGCTCGTGGCCAAGCTGCCGCAACGGAATGGCAAGCCCTACCTGTCCTGTTTTGTGCTGACACATCCTGACCAGGACCACTGCCGCGGCTTCGAGGATCTGTTGAAGCGCGTTGTGATCGGCGAGTTGTGGCACAGCCCGCATATCTTCCGCGAGTACGAGGACGAGAAGGTACTGTGCAAGGATGCCGAAGTGTTTCGCGAAGAAGCGCGGCGCCGTGCCACGAAGACCATCAATGCTGGTGGCGACCCTGGCGCGGGAAACCGCGTACGAGTTATCGGCTATAGCTCCCTATTTCAGCCTGGCGAGCGCTACCATAACTTGCCTGAGCAGTTCCGCACCCGTCCGGGTTCCGAGATCACATGTCTTGACGGCGCGGCCGTTGGCGACCGATTTCATGCCTTCATTCACGGGCCGTTCAAGGAGGGCGAAGCCGACGCCCGCAACGAGACCAGCGTGGCGATGCGTGTGATCATCGGCTCACAGAATCATCCGATGTACGGGCTCTTCCTTGGTGACGTCTCCTACCCGACCCTAATGCAGATCTTCGCGCAGACGCACGCTCACAACAATGATGCTATGTTGAATTGGAACGTGCTCCTTTCGCCGCACCACTGCTCGAAGAAGGTCATGTACGAAGACAACGTCCTTCAGCAGGACGCCATGGACGAGTTGCAGGGGCCCCAGCTCGATATCGGCTATATCGTCGCAAGCTCGCCGGAGTTTCCGGCATCGAATTCCTCTGGCGATAACCCGCCCCACGTTAAGGCGAGGAACCGCTATGAGGAGATCGTCAACACGGCGTTCCTATGCACCGGCGAATACAGCACGCCGGAGAATTTGCGTCCGATTATCTTCAGCGTGAATGAAAACGGCGTATTCCTCGACGATGACGACTACGAGGTCTCCGATGGCGCGCGCAAGACATTGGCTGCCGCTGTCGCCGCAGCCCGCGGACGCGCGGCTCCTCCAACCGCCAAAGTAGGTTTCGGGCGCGAATGAAATCCGACGGACAAGCTTGGGCGCTAGAGCAACTTTCCGAAATCGTCCAAGCTTCCTTCGGTTCGCTCGAGGTTCTCGACACCGTCGAGCCAACCGAAGACGGAGAAGCCGTACTCGTTTCCCTTTCAGTGGACTGTTCCGGATACCCACGAAAGCCCGGTGGGATTCCCTTCAGGTCGCGCGAACGCCTACTTCTCAAGCTTCCCGCCAATTTTCCCCTAGAGTTGCCGCGCCTAGACTTCGCGCACAAGCGTTACGGCGACTTCTCGCACGTGCAATGGGGCAGCTACATTTGCCTCTATCAGGCGCCCGACAGCGAGTGGCAGCCGGAAGACGGCCTCTTCGGGTACATGCAGCGCGTCGACGATTGGCTTCGCGCTGCTGCCGCGGATGAACTGGATCCGGCTGGAATGCCGCTGCACCCACCCGTCACCTACGCGGTCAGCAGCCTGAAGATCGTCCCCACACAAGACACGCCGGTCCCCGAACCTCCGTTCTGGGCGGGATACGCAAAGGTCACGCGCGAAAATGAGAACCGTATCGAACTCGGAGAATGGGTTGAAAGCTCGGGTGCTATTCCGGATGGTCGTCTCGCCGCTGCTGTCCTTCTCCCGAACGGGATGCCGCACGAATATCCCAAGTCGGTCTCTGGGCTTCTTGACGAGTTGAATGCCCGGGGAGTTCCGATCCAGATCATTCGGCTGATGATTCAGCTAGGCGTGCTCAGGAGCGAAAGCGGCCAGCCGCTCATCTTCATCCTGGGCGCCGCGATGCGGGGAATCGCCGGAGGTCAACGTCTTCAACATTTGGCTGCTTGGCGCATCGATGCACAGCGCGTCGACGAAATGCGTGCAGCGATAAGGGCTGCTACCGACGACAATGCTAGTGACGTTGCTGAGTTCTACGATTGGGCCGTGAAGGCTAATATCGAATGGTGCAGCGTCTACGAGGATCGACCCGAAATCGTCACCAGACGAGACGCCGAAAGCGCTTCGGCCTGGTGGAAGGGCCGTCACGTCGTCCTTCTCGGTTGCGGGGCGATCGGTAGCGCGGTCGCGATGCTGCTTGCCCGGGCCGGCGTAGGCAAGTTGCAGCTCTACGACAAGGACTCGGTCAAGCCAGGTGTTCTTGTTAGACAGCTTTTCGACAGATATCAAATCGGCGCCAACAAGGCGAAGGCAACCGCCCAGAACGTCCGATACGCTAATCCGGCCGTCGAGGCTCTCTCATCACCTGCGGATATCGTCAGATTGCTGGAGGTCCCGGAGCGCCGCGCCGACATCCTGGCCGCTGACGTGATCATTAACGCTACCGCCTCGACAACGGTCGCGACGTCGCTCGAGAAACAGTTCAGGACTTGGCCGAAATTACATCCGCCGATCATTTCGATGGCTCTGGGACACAAAGCGGACCAGAGTTTGATGACCATGGCTTTCCAGGCTGTGCCGGGCATCACGCTGGACCTTGACCGTCGCGCCAAGGTCGCGCTGTCGAATCTTGCCAAGGGAAAGCACGTCCTTGACGAATTTTGGCCAGTGACTCCGGATCGAACACGCCTGTTTCAGCCAGAACCCGGCTGTTCCAGCCCGACATTCCGAGGGTCTGCCGCTGACGTGATGGCACTCACAGCCTTGATGACGAACGTCGCGAGCAGATGGCTGGCGTATCCCTCAATGGTTGTTGCGCGTGCCCGGTCCTTCGACCTGACGGGCCAGCGCACAGGTGGCCTCAACGAGTTCGAGTTCGAATGGCCCAGCGACATCATTCTTGTCGACGGCCGAAATAGTTACCAGATTCGCGTCACCCAGACGGCGCTCTCTGGAATGCGGGCATGGATGCGCAAGTCCGAGCGGGTCAACGGCCGGCGCGTAGAGACGGGCGGAATCTTGTTCGGCCACGTCGACGAATTCCTGAAGATTGTCTGGGTCGATGAAATCAGCGGACCGCCACCTGATAGCGTCCAATCCTCGACCGCGTTCGTCTGCGGGACGGCTGGTGTTTCTGAAGTGAATGCGGAAAAGACCAAGAGGACACGGAAATCCGTTGCCTTTGTCGGCATGTGGCACACGCATCCGGGAGGAATCCCGCTTCCCAGCGACACCGACTACAGTGCGATGACGAACCTGCTCACGAGTGACGAATTCCAAGCAAAGCGCTTCTTGATGATCATCATCGGGGCTGATTCATCCCGGCCCCTCATTTCGGGAACGGTCTTTGAGCGAGCCGATTACCAGTAGTCCGTTGCCGAGGCGACCGTTCATTGGCCTCGCCCTGTCCGGCGGCGGCTCACGAGCAATGGCGTTCCACCTCGGCTGTTTGCGCGCACTCCACGACAGAGGTCTTCTAGGGAAGGTGCGGGTTCTATCCACCGTGTCGGGAGGAAGCGTAATCGGCGCCTGCTACGCCTATAGCTCGGATGATTTTGTTACATTTGACAGAAAGCTCGTCGAGCTTCTCCGGAAAGGCATCCAGCGGATGATCCTGAGAGAGCTGCTGACCAGCGCACAAGGGGTGAAGATTCTCCTCACGCTGGTTGTTAGCGGACTGCCGTCCGCTATCCTCTGGTGCCTTTCATCAATCCTGTGCGTCTGTCGAACCCTTACCGGCGCTCCGACACGACGTATCGAGCGCGCGCTAGTCGCGTTTCGGCAGTCGCTGCCGGTTTGGGGAAGCCTCACGACGGCGTTCGAGCAGGCTCTCAAAAAGCTCTTTGGATCAAACACAGTGCTTGACGTTGCGCGTCCGGACCTGCACGTGGTCATCAACGCCTGTGACTTGAAGACCGGTACCGCATTCCGTTTTGGCTCGCAAAGGTCGGGAGCTTGGCGTTACGGGAAGGTTGTTGGACCGGCTCCAACCGTCGCGAAGGCGGTGGCGGCATCGGCCGCCTTCCCCATCATCCTGCCGCCGCTCATCGAGACTTTCCAATTTAGCAAAGCCGGCAATACGAAAGTCCAAACCGTTGTCCTAACCGATGGCGGGGTGTTCGATAATTTGGGAGTTTCTGTGCTGGAGCCTGGAAGAGACGGCGATATCACCGACACATATCCGGTGACGCATATTATCAGTCTCAACGCGGGGCCAGGCCAGCTCGACGGAGGCGATCATCCCTTCTGGTGTGTCGGCCGCGTCACAAAGTCCTTCGAAGCGGTGCACCGCAAATCGCAAGACCACGTCTACTCCAGACTACACCGTCATGTGGAAACCGGTGAGCTGGACGGCTTCGGAATGGTCTATCTCGGTCAACAGGATCACCGACTTCCGTACAAGCCGCCTGACCTGGTCACTCGCGACACAGTTCGCGACTATCCGACAGATTTTGCTCCTATCTCGGTGAAAGACCTCAGCCTGCTGACCATGAGAGGTGAGCAGCTGACCCACATCATTATCGATCGATATCTGCCACAGCTTTAGAAACACGACAGTTCAAGCTATGTGGGACAACACCGCTTCAATTTTGGTAGTGGCACCTCCCTAAACCCCGAAGCAACTAAAGCTGCGTGCGGCCGTTCAAGACTGATCGGATTTTGGTGGAAATCAATCTAGTCGCCAACTGATAAGCTTTTGCTCGAAACCTTATCAGTTACGTCTAACAATCAGTTCTTTGTAGACAGTGCTCGCGCCCTTCCCGGTCTGTGAGGAAGGATTCAATGAAGCCACCCTGTCGCTGCGTAACAAAGATCGTCCTGCCGTCTTTCCCGCCAAAGGCGAGATTTGATGGCTCTTTGCCTTTGAGTGCAATGTCTCTTTTGACTTTGCCGTTTGGGGTCAAAATTGCAATTGAACCCTTCAGGATACGGGCGATCAGTAGCTTTCCTTCGACGTCAGCACGTACCCCATCAATCGTATCGCGCTCGAAAGTCTTGACGAGCCTCGCATTGGTCAGCTCGCTGCCGGAAACGGCATAAGCCCAAATTTGGCCGCTCTCAGATTCTCCGACGTAGAGGGTCTTCTCGTCCGGGCTGAGGTCAATACCGTTCGTCGTGCCCATAGCGCGCGATGCTGCCATGACTTGCCCCCGTACCGCCCCGTCAGCAGCCTTCTCGATCCGCCAAATCTGCCCGCTGCGCCCCCTCCAGTTCGGATCGCTCGCATAGATCGTGCCGTCTCGCGCGATCGTCATGTCATTGGGCTGGTTCATCTGGTCAGAATGAAACCAGACCTCGGGCGTTGTACCGCCTTTCTTCACCGCGAAGATGTTGTGCTTCTTATAGTCGGCGATGAACATCGTACCGTCGCGGCCGAAGCGGATCGAATTCCCGACGCTGCCTTCGGGAAGGTCGATGAACTTTTCGGAAGCCCCGCTTCCGGGCGCGAGCCTACCGATCGTGCCCTGCCTGCCAAGATTAACGACATAGAGATTGCCGTCGAGATCGACGGCAGGCCCTTCGATGCCGGAAGTGTATTCGCCCGCAGGCGTGACCTGGACGCTTTCAAAAAGTCTCTGCTCGGCGTGCGCGGCTGCTGCAGTGAGGATCAGGACCGCGCTACAAAGGCACCAGAAGCTCTTGCCGGATATAGTAGCCATCAGCGTCGGTACACTCACCGTTGAGAAAGATGTCGGCCGGCCGGTAGAACTGGCTAAAGCCGGGCTTAGCTGCAGCGTTCTTTTGTGTCACTACGACGACCTTCGTCGTCGGGATTTCGCCACATTCTTTGTCGGTTTTGCTGAAGAATTTCCTCTGCACTGGGCCAGGCTTGATCCTCATTCTCGTCCCGGGAACCATTGTCCCGGCGAGATAATCGGCAAGGTTGAGAACCTGGGCGTAGCCCGGCTCTGTCTGCGGCAGCTTCTCGCCGCCCGGAGGCATGAGCTTCTCCGCTCCGAGGCCGCGAAGCCGGATGCGCAGTTTGCCGGAATCAGGGTCGCCGGGATAAATCCATCCATCCTGCGCGAGCATGAAGCGCAAGACAGTCTGATCCTTCTCCGCTTCCGGCTGTCCTTTCTTGAGACCAAAATCCGAATGACACCCGATGCAGTGCTTTTCGACGAGGTTGGTCCGGACTCCCGTCAGGCGGACCTTGTTCTTGGGATCGTTAGCGACGAAGCGCGCAAGCTCATCGATCTGCTCCGGCGTCCGTACACCACACGGCAGCGGATCGGAAGGATTGCTGGAGGTACGGTCGATACGGATCACGGACTTGTTCTTGTCCTCGGCGATCCAGATCGCGCCGTCGGCCGCGACGGTGATGCCGACCGGGGCGCCTTGTGGACGCACGCCATTCACCCTGTGCCAGCCGGATATTAGTTCCTCATAGGCCGCAGCCGGAGCATTTCCGGCGTCGGTCTGAAAGGCGCGGCTGGGCTCCGCACCGCAGCTCACCTGATAGCGGACGGGCGGCGGGCTTATCTTCGGAAAGCCGCGGCCGTCGACATCATAGATGAGAAGACGGCTTCCCGTCGGGCGGTACCCGTGCAGGCCGACGAGAAGCTTACCGTCAAGCTCCGGGAACTTGCCCCCGTGGTAGTACAGCATCCCGAGCGGCGCGCCGTGCGGTGGCAGCAAAGAGTAAGGCGGCTTGTAGACGGCCGTGTTATTGCAGAAGTTTTTGTACGGCCCAGACTGAAGCACCACCTTGAATTCAGGGCTTGCCGATGAAAGGTCATAGCAATATGGCCAGCCGTAATGCTTGCCCTTCTCGATTGCGTTGATCTCCTCATTCGGCTTGAAGATATCCGGCAGGTCCCGCGCGTTCTCGCCTTGGAGAAAGGCGTAACCCGCGTCGGGAAAGCGCGGATGGATGGCAAGCGCCATCGAATTGCGGAGACCGCGTGCATAAATCTCGCGCGGCGGATTGGGATCATTCGGCCTTAGCGCTGGAAAGACTCCGCCGGATGGTGGCGTGAACATCCAGATCGCGGCAAGCGGCGATACGCCTTCTCCCGCAGCGCACGGCTTGGTAATCGGCGGCTTCGTGATGCAGTCGTCGCTGTGCGAGCCGACATTGATGAATATGCGGCCCGTCCTATCGAAGATAAAATGCTTGAGCGAATGACTGCTCTCCTCAATCATGGTGCCGTCCGGAAGCGAGATCCGACGGCCCGGCAGACCCTGGATTATCGTCTCGATCGTGCTCCTCGGGTTTGCCGCGAGCGGATCGAGCCGGAATATCGTCTCATGGGTTGAGGCATAGACCTTCTTATCCGGCCCGATCGCAAGGCCGAACGGATATTCGAGGTTCGTGACGATTTCCTTGACCCGCCTGCCTTCGGCGGCGCGAGGGTCGAGCAGCAGTAGCCGGCCGTCTGAGCGATTCCACCCTCCCATGTCTGAGATCACGAACTGCTCGTGCCCAGGGATTTGCACGATGGAGCGTGGGAACCTTAGCCCGTCCTCATCGCTCAGAACCAGCCCGGCGCAGAATCCCTTCTTCATGTCGAGCTTGATCTTGGGAAAGGATAACCCACGGCCGCCACATTGCTCGGAGCCAATCGCGTAGCCACTCTTCCTTTCGGGTTCAGCCGGCCAAGCCGACGAACCGCAGAAAGCAGCGGCAGCAAGCGCAGCGATCGCTCGAATCCCCCGCCGGGGAGAACGGGCAAGACCAGCATGAGCCATGGCAATCTCCGAATTTGTCGCAGACCCGAGTCGCCACGCATCATACCATAACATGACCTCTGATACTCGCCCTCTAGAACTACAACCAAGCGTCTTTCTCTTCTTCGATCGGATCGATCGTCCCAAGTGTCGCCCGTTTCAGACTGATAAGCTTCTGTGGAAACCTATCTAGTCCAGTCGGACTTATCATCTTTCGTTAGTTTTCTGATTGGTCAGCCTGGCTTCTCTGCTGCACCCTAAATGAACGCCGTTGTGGTGAATGCCAACTATCTTGATGAAACCAGCGTTGTAGTTCCAAACAGAGCTAGCGTGACGTTTAGCATTGCTTCGAGATATGCGAACGGTCTGCATTACTCACGACTACAATGCCTCAGTCGTGCACAAATATCGAAGGCGCATAGCCCGGAACCTACGAGAAAACCATCCCGTAACCTACTCTTTACGCAAGAGCTTCCAAGGCTCAACGTCGAGTCCCTTTGCAATGCGAGCAATGTTGTCGATCGACACATTGCGCTCCGAACGCTCGACTCCGCTTAGATATGTACGGTTAATCCCACAATCGTGGGCGAGAGCCTCTTGGCTCAAGCCACGCGCAGCACGTAGCCGGCGCATATTTCTCGCCAGGATATCGCGCAGAGGGCCTTTGTGCGTCCGTTTCACCGCGCACATGGTGCGGATTGACGCTTTTAAGGCGACCGCTTTTAAGTTACATAATGCACCGAGACAGGGTATTTCCCCCGAAGATGCGACGTTCATTTGGGCAGATGAAGCACAGCGGAAGTACAGTGGAAGCGTTTTTGGAGGTTGCCGCCAAGGGTAGCGGCGCTACCGGTCCTATTTCCTATCGTGCTGGATATCGCTGCGTTGAAACGGGTGATGTTATTTGCGCAATTGAGCTACCTGCATCAATTGCTGAGTCGACAATCCTCGCGCATTCAGGCCTGGTGATTGTGACAACACCTGACGGACACATCGTATCAACAGTGAGGGGTGTCGAAGGTGGCGATTCGATCGTTGCCGAGCCGATTGATGCATTTATCGCTCGATCGCTCAATTCGGAGAATCTTCGTATGGAAGAAGCGACAGTCGCAGATCTAGAAATATTGTTGCAGCGCCTCAATTATTCGGCCAGCCTCGTCAGCGAGACGATTGGCCAAATGGCAAATAGTTCCAAAGGCCACTTCTAAGTCACAATTGAGATCTTCGGGTCCACTCCCCCCTTCCTAGGTGAACTCACGAGTCGCCTCCTCGCGCGCGCTAACAATGAGCGCCGCACCAAGACATGATACACGGGCGGAGTGATTTATCCGCCTAATCTTTGCTCGGGCTCTCCTCACCTTGATCTCGCCCCTTACGGGTCCGGCGATCCTCAAGAATTTGATGAGTGGCGTCCGCCGTATTCTTCACGCCGCCTGTTCGGCTGGCGCGTCTGAAATCCGCATCGCCATCTAGAAACGCCTCTAGCATGAACGGCACGAGATCGGTCACCTCCTCCCGTGTCCCGTAGGTTTCAGCGTAAAAATCGGCGTAGTCGCGAAGCCGCGCCGCGAGGGTCGGCGTTAGCGTGGTGCTGAGCTTGACCGGGGTGCGGTCGGGCAGTTTCGAAAGCTTCATCGGCACTATCTCGCCTTTGCCGATGTTTGAACGTCCCGATAGGGCTTCAGCACCAAATCCTTCGAAACAATCACCCGCAGCGGCCATCCGGGCCGCACCGTGATTGTCGGTTGCACGTCGAGCTCGCGCTCGACCAGGCGCTGGCCGGCGCGATTGGTCGTCTGCTGCGTGCTTTCCCGCAGCGCTTTCACGAGATCGCTCTCGTCGTTGCCGATCGACAGCTGGGTCCCGACCCCGATCAGGGTCGCCAGGGCCACGCCTTTAAGCAATTGCCAAGTATGGAAATCCACCTGGTCCTCGAGCCCGGCATAGCCTGCAACATCAGTCGCCGGAAGGTTCTCGATCACGATCGAATTGCCGTTGGGCAGGATGAGCCGGCTCCAGATGACCAGCGCCCGCTTCTGGCCAAAGGCGACGACACTATCGTACTTGCCCACGATCCTTGTCCCCTGCGGGATCAAGAGATGCTCGCCGGTTACCGTGTCGTAGACGTTCTCGGTGACCTGGCCGATGGTGGTGCCAGGCAAGTCCGAATTCAGCCCAGTGACGAGGCTCGCCGGAATAATCGACCCCGCCATCACGGTATAGGTGGATGGTGCCGGTTTGAGCGCATGGGGATTGGTGGTCTCCGTGTCGGCTTTCGCTCCCACGAAGGCCAGCTTTCGCGCCTGCGACGAGGGAATGATCTCGCTGGAGCGGTCGATCATTGCCTGCGCAGTCTTTGCGAGCTCCGCGGCAGATGGTCCTGTATCGGACGTTGGAGGCCGGAATGCCGATGGTGCAGCAGCCGTTGCCTCGGTAGTGCTTGTCTGCTTGCGCTTCTCCTGTTTTTCGGACAGGCGCACGAACAAGCCCGACTCCTTTGCCTGTTGAGCGACCCGTGTCTGGCGGATTCGCTCGGCTCGCTCGGCATCTTCCTCTGGGTTGGTGCGGAAGCCCGTGTCCGATGCCACGCCGGCCTTCTTCTCATTTTCGGCAAAAGCCCGGCCGATGTCCCCCGGGGATGGTGGTCCAAGTCTCGGGGTCGATGGAGGCAGGTCCTCGTAGGACTTTGGCAGCTTGCTCAAGCCCTCGGCGGTCTGCTTGCGGTCGGTATTGTAAAGCTCGGTCCGCTCCGACTGCTTGAAGGAGTGCGGTCGGAGCGCAATGAGTATCGCCCCGCCAATGAACAGCGCCGCGACGGCGCAGCCAATCATGAGGGCGCGCCTATTCAGGCGCCGAACGGGCCGCGGCCGCGCCCGTAGTTCCAGCGGCTCCGGATCCTGATCCAGGCTCGTCATGAGGCGCTCCCGGTGCTGAAGGCCTGTGACACGGGCCGCGCGTCGATCCGAATGATCCGAACAACGCGCTGAGGATTTTCGCCAAGGCGAAGCTCGGCGGCACCGAACATCCGATCGACGATGTAGTAGGAACCGCGGACCCGGTAGTTGACGAGGTTCGGCCGGCCATCAGCGCCGGCAACGAACAGAGGCGGCGCCTCCCCTTGCGATAGGCCGGACGGCATCTGGATGTAGACCTTGCGGCCGTCATCGAAGGCGCGCAGCGGACGCCACGGCGGATCGTCTCCCTCAATCCGATAGCGGAAGTTCAGGCTGTCGAGCCGCACGCCGCGATCGGCGATCCGCTCCTCGATTTCCTGGGCGACGACGTTCTGCTTGTGGAGGGCGACAAGCGTATCTGTGGGATAGGTCCAAGAGATTGACGCCATATACGTCTGTTTGGTCGAGACGAGCTCGAGGTGATAGGCACGCCGATCCGTCAGGACCACGAGATTGGTCTGGATATCCGGAAGCGTTGGCTTGACCAGGATGTGCACCCGCCGGGCGCTGCCCTGCCCGCTCGAAGTATCACCGACCACCCAGCGAACTGTATCGCCGGTCGAGACGTCGATCAGTTCCTCGCCCGGTTGCAGCGCGATGGTCGAAACCTTCTCTGGACTTGCATAGAGCCGGTAAAGAGCGCCTTCCGTCCAGGGGTAGACTTGGATGGCGTTGATATAGCCCGCGCGTGTCGGCTCCATCCGCGCCGCCTTGTTTGCCTTCGCGATCGCCTGCTCCGGCGGCAGCTTTTCTTCCTTGGCACCTTTCGTCGGAAGCGGCTTCAGCTGGCCAGGCAACGGCAGGACCTTGGGCGTTTCGACGACTTGCACCGGCGCTGGCGGGTCGGCGTCCGGAAGTGCCTTCTCAAAGGTCATCTCATCATAAGGCGCTTCGAGATTGAGCTTGGTGGCGCATCCGGCAAGCCCAAGCGATAAGGTGAGGACACTGGTCGACGCGAGCTTGGTGAGGGCTTTGGAATTCATTTGGCGTCTCCAATGAGGTCGCGCGACCAGTTGAGGGAATGGACGTAGAGGCCGAGAGGATTCGTCCGCAGCGTTTCGGCATCCGCGGGCGGCTTGAGAACGGTGGTGACAAGACCGGTGAAACGCTCAGTCTTTGCGATCGCGCCGTTCTCGTAAGTGTTCTCCTTCCAGCGGATCTCGAAGCTGTCGCCGGACGCACGCACCACCGAGATGACTTCGGTCGTCACCGTCTTGGACCCAATTTTTGTGAACGGGTCGGCTTCCCGCGCGTAGTCGTTCAGCGCCTGCGCGCCGCGGTCGGTAACGAAGTCGTAGGCGCGCAGCCAGTTCGCCCGGACAATGATCGGGTCGATCGACAACGAACGAACATTCTCGATGAGCCGCGCAAGAAAATGCGCGATCTGCGCGTCTGACGGCTGATAGGCTTCGAGTGCCGGCCCGACTGCTCGGACTTCGCCGAGCCGATCGACCTCGACCACATAGGGAACGACACCCGAGCGAGCGATCTGCGTAACGATCGCCAATCCAAGAACACTGGACAGGCCGATGGCTGCCAGCGCTGCCAGACGCCAGTTGCTCGCCTGAACACGGGCAGAGCCTAGCCGCTCGTCCCAGACCTGGGCTGCCTTCTGGTAGGGCGTGACCGGCTCTGGCGTCTCGCCATACCGAACGGACACGCGCTGAAAGGGATGACTTGCCATATCCTACTCCTCCCCCAGCTTCGGACCCGACGAATGCCCGCCCTTGTCACCCTCCTTCAGGGTGTGAGCAGCGACTTGTGCCGCTTCCCTTGCATGTCCGCGTCCTGACGGCGCCGCCGCACGCCCAGCGCCTAACGCAGCCGCCCCGTTCGTTGCGCTGCCAGCGCTCCCCCTTGAAAGCTGATCCACGGTTGCGGCTCGGGCAGACGTGCCCGCAGCCGAAGATGCTCCCGTAAGCGATGCCGCGGAGCGAACCGCCATCATTGAACCGCCTGCCGCAATGCGAAGACCGCCCGCGGCCGCCGCTCCGCCGCCGATCGCGATGGCCGCCGCACCCGCCACCGTTCCTGCTGCTGCGCCTGCGCCAAGCTGAGGCGCGCCAGAGACCAATCCCGCCGCGATTCCCGGGCCAAAGATGCCAAGCCCAAACAGCGAAAGGGCCGCAAGCAACAAGCTCATGGCCGACACGATGTCGACCGGCCGCGTCAGCGTGCTCGCGAGCTGGCCGAAGATGGTCGAGCCGATACCGATGATGATCGCAAGAACCATCACCTTCACGCCTGAGGCGACCACGTTGCCGAGCGTCTTTTCCGCGAGGAACGCGGTCTTTCCCCATAACGCGAACGGCACGAGAATGAAGCTTGCAAGCGTCGTCAGTTTGAATTCGATCAGGGTGACAAAGAGCTGCACCGAGAGGATGAAGAACGCGAGCACGATTAGGATCCAGCAAAACAGCAGGATTAGGATCGTCGGCAGGTTGGTCAGGACATCAAAGCCCGAGAACTGGCCGGTCTCCTCCAGGAGAGGATGAGCAGCCGTAAACCCGGCAGAGGCGACAAAGCCCGGCCGCGCCAGGTCGGCCGCGCTTAAGCTACCGCCGGATGCCTTCAGACCGATGCTGGAGAACGACGCGAAGACGATATCGGCGAGACTTTTGAAGTTGCCGATAATGAATGCGAAGGCGCCGACATAAAGCACCTTCTTCGCAAGCGTGACCAGGATGTGGTCGTCCGCGCGCATGCTCCAGGCAAGTCCGGCAAGCGTCAGGTCGATGCCGATCAAAGTTGAACTCAAGAATGAGACATCGCCGGACAGAAGACCAAATCCAGATTCGATGTAGCGCGAGAAGGTCTCGGTAAAGCGGTCAATGACGGAGAGATCAGCCATGGCGCCCTCACCTACTTGCCGCTGGTGTAGGCATGGCCATCACCGATGAAGCGGGTAAATCGCTCCTTTGCGGCGGCTGACGACGCCTGCTGTTCAGCGGCGCGCAACGTGTCCGCGCGCGCTTGGGTTGCCATGAGCGCCTGGGTCTGCAACGATTGCTTGATCTGCAGCGCAAGCAATTCGTTGCCAGACTGTTGGGCTTGTAGCGAGCCGACCGCAGAGGACGAATTCGCCATCAGTGTTCGAAGCGTCTGGCCGTCCTGATCCAAGCCACTTACAATGGCGGATTGAACGGTGAGCGACTGCTTCAGTCCATCGTAGCTATTGTCCCAACGCGCTGTCGCGTCCTGCACCATCTTGTCCGACGAGACGGCCGCTGCGTATTCGCGAGGGTAAAACCGCCCAAAATCCTGCTGCGTCTTCTGAACGTCGAACGAGATGTTCTTTGCCTGACTGATCAGGCCATTCATCTGATTGATCGTCGAGGAGAGCTGGCCGATGACGCTTGTGGGCAAGCTCGTGAGGTTCTTGGCCTGATTGAGCAACGACTGCGCCTGGTTTTGAAGGCTTCTGACCTGATTGTTGATCTGCTCAAGCGTACGAGCAGCCGTCAGG
Source organism: Bradyrhizobium archetypum (assembly GCF_013114835.1). Taxonomy (GTDB): domain Bacteria; phylum Pseudomonadota; class Alphaproteobacteria; order Rhizobiales; family Xanthobacteraceae; genus Bradyrhizobium; species Bradyrhizobium archetypum. The sequence goes on from NZ_JAAVLW010000005.1 coordinate 768,762, forward strand.
AGATTCTGGCTGTAGTTCGATGGATCGAAGACGACAACTTGCGCCCCCAGCCGGTGGGACCCGTTCAGCGCAATGACGAGGGACAGCGCTACAATTGCGCTCGCTTTTAGCGTCTGGCATGCGACGGGCGTGCCAAAGATCTTCAGCATGGATAGCTCCTCAGATGTTAGGATTGGGGTCAGGCTTTCTGGGCCTGTTCGAAGGTGCTGATCAGGTTCGCGGCCCAGTGCAGGTCTCGTTCGGCGAGATAGCGCTTGGCAAAATGATGGGGCCCCGAGCGGGACAGAACCGCGTCGATGGCACGCTGATCCTCAGGCGAGGATGCCGCGACGATCGCGAGCGCCACCGGTCCGAGGCCTAACTCGAACAGGCGGTTGCCGGCGCGGGACTGCAGATAGTAGTCGCGCTTGGGAAACGCCTCCGCGATCAACCGAACTTGCGTGTCGTTCAAGCCGAACCGGCGATAGGTCTCGGTCTGGGTCGGCTCCAGCGCACGTGGATTCGGCAGAAAAATCCTGCTTGGACAGGATTCGATGATCGCAGGCGCAATCTGGCTGTCCGCGATATCGGAAAGCGACTGGGTCGCAAAAATGACCGAGACGTTCTTCTTGCGCAGCGTCTTCAGCCATTCACGAATGCGGCTCGAGAACAGCGGATCGTCCAGAAACACCCAGGCTTCATCCAGCACCAGCAAGGTGGGCCGGCCGTCAAAGCGGTCCTCCAGGGTGTGGAAGAGATAGGTCAGAACCGGCGCCACCAGGCCGGGCAACGCCATTAGCTCTTCCATCTCGAAGGTCAGCACGTCCGCACCGGAAAGACGGTCGGCGTCAGCATCCAGGAACCGACCGTAGGGTCCTTCGAGCGTGTAAGGCTGTAGGGCCTGCCGTAGCGCGTCGCGGGCAAGCAGCGCGACGAGCCCGGTCATTGTTCGCTGCGGGACGGGCGCCGAACCGAGGCTCCTCAGCGCCGCCCACAGCGCCTCCTTGACTTCGGGCGTTACGGTCACGCGCTCATGGGCGAGCACGCCGCAAAGCCAGTCGAGAGCCCAAAGCCTCGCTCCCTCCTCCGCGACATCCTTGAGCGGCTGGAATGCAATGCCGCCCTTGGCGCCCAGTTCATACCAGGCTCCTGATAACGCGAGCGTGGTAGCCCGTGCCGACCGACCCTTGTCAAACGTGATCAATTGGGCGTTGGGATAGCGCCGGAATTGAAGGGCGAGCATCGAAAGCAGGACTGACTTGCCCGCCCCGGTAGGACCAACAATGATGGTATGTCCGACGTCGCCGGCGTGGAGCGACAACCGGAACGGGGTCGCGCCCTTGGTCTTGGCGATCAGAAGTGGCGGTCCATCGAGATGCTCGCACCGTTCGGGTCCGGCCCAAACCGCCGACAATGGGCACATGTGGGCGAGGTTCAACGTATGAATGATGGGCTGGCGGATGTTGGCATAAGCTTGCCCCGGCAGCCCGCCGAGCCAGGCCTCAACCGCATTGACGCTCTCGCGGATGGCCGTGAACCCGCGGCTATTGATCACCCGTTCGACCGCGCGGATCTTCTCCTCCGCTTGATGCGAATCCTCGTCGCTTACGGTAACCGTCGTCGTGATGTAGCCGAAGGCAACCAGATCGTCGCCGAGCTCCGAGAGCGCCGCGTCGGCGTCGAGAGCCTTGTTGCTGGCGTCGGTGTCGAGCAGCGCCGCCTGCTCGTTGAACATGACCTCCTTCAGGATCGCACCGAGCGACTTCCGCTTAGCAAACCACTGCCGCCGGTAACGTGACAGCGTCGCGTTTGCCTGCGTGCGATCAAGCGGAATGAACCGGGTTGCCCAGCGGTAGGCAACGCCAAGCCGGTTCAGTTCGTCGAGCAGGCCCGGAAAGGTAACGTGCGGAAACCCGAGGACGGTGAGCGCACGCAGATGGCTCCGCCCGATGGCCGGGGACAATCCGCCAGTTAGCGGCTCATCACTCAGGAAACAATCGAGATAGGCTGGAGTCTTGGGAACGCGGACCGGATGGCGCTTGGTCGAGACGCAGCTATGAAGATAGGTGAGCGTCTCCGCATCGTTGAGGGGCCAGATCTCGGGCAAGACCGACGAGAGCAGATCGATCGTCCGGTCGGTTTCCTGGATGAACCGTTGGAGGTGATCCCGGTAGCCCTGCTCGCTTCTCTCAGGCCTTTGGCCATCGATATCGGCATCGGGAATGTCGAGCAGCGTTGCGCTCTCGCGTCGATCGGCATCGGCAGCCGATCGATCCCGACGAATCCACCGATCTCTTCTGGCCGCGCGATCTTTCTCTTTCGGACGCTCAAGAAACAGACTCTCAAGGCGCGAGATCCTCTCGGCCGGCGGCAAGTACATCAGGGTCAGATGCAGCACACTTTCAAAATGCTGCCCGCCGGGACGTGACGGGTCCTCCCATGCAACGCCGGCGGGGCCTTCGAAACCGGCGCGTCGTTCCTCATCGATCAGCCAGGACACCGGATCCGGAAACTCCGACCGCGGGTATTCGGAGGCTGGGATGCGCGTGGCATCAAAGAAGAGAGCCCAGCCTGAGCCGAAACGCTTCAGAACGTTATTGACGCGCGACGCCACGCTCATCAGCTCGGCCTCGGTTGCACTGTCGAGGTCCGGCCCGCGGTAGCGTATCGTCCGCTGAAAGCTGCCATCCTTGTTCAGGATGACGCCTGGAGCGACCAGGCATGCCCATGGCAGCCAATCAGCCAGCCGATAAGCATTGCCGCGGAATTCTCTCAAGTTCAGCATGCGAGCCGCCCTTTGTGCTTGGTGTGACGGATGGCGACCTCGACGAAGGCCGGATCGCGTTTTGCGAGCCAAACGGCCGCGCTGTGGCCGATGACCCAGAGGACGAGGCCCGCCAGCCAAAGCCGCAGGCCGAGCGCCAGCACGGCTGACAGAGTCCCGATCAGGATGGCGGCGGCACGCGGGGCACCGCCGATCAGGATGGGCTCAGTCAACGAGCGGTGGAGAACAAGTTCAAAACCATCGGGACGCATCAGATCAGTGCTCCGCCGCCGAACGAGAAGAACGAAAGGAAGAAGGAGCTTGCGGCGAAGGCGATCGAGAGACCGAACACGACCTGGATCATCTTGCGGAATCCTCCGGAGGTGTCGCCGAAGGCAAGCGATATGCCGGTCACCGTGATGATGATGACGGCGACGATCTTGGCGACGGGCCCTTGGACGGATTCCAGGACGCGCTCGAGCGGGGCTTCCCATGGCATGCCCGAACCAGCGGCGTGTGCCGCCGTGACACTGAGGAGCATGCAAGTCGAGGCCACGCCGAGCTCGACCAGAGGCAAACCGCCGACCGAACAGAAGCCGCGAAGGCGCGAACGCACGTTTAGACGCAGTCGAATAGACATGTTGCAGTCTCCTTAAGGTCAGGGGCGATGGGCGGTGTTCGGAAGTCCGGGCGGGGTCTCGAGCAGGTAGTCGCCCGACGGATCGAGGCCTTTGAGCTCGGCGACGGCCTCAATGCGCCGCGCGGGTCCCCGTCCCTTGATGAAGACGATCAGGTCGATCGCCTCGGCAATGAGCCGGCGTGGCACGGTTGCGACCGCCTCCTGAATGAGTTGCTCAATCCGATACAGCGCAGCTCGTGCCGAGTTGGCGTGGACGGTGGCAATTCCGCCGGGATGGCCCGTATTCCAGGCCTTCAGCATGTCGAGGGCTTCGGCGCCTCTGACCTCGCCGACGATGATGCGGTCGGGCCGCAAACGCAGCGTGGAGCGCACCAGATCGGCAAGGCTTGCCACACCCGGCTTGGTGCGGAGCGTCACGGCGTCCTTGGCATCACAGCGCAGCTCGCGGGTGTCTTCGATGATGACCACCCGCTCTTCGAGGCCGGCGATCTCCGCAAGAAGCGCATTGGCGAGCGTCGTTTTGCCCGAGCCGGTGCCCCCGGCGATCAGGATGCTGCGCGCTTCGGTGACCGCCGATGTCAGCACCTTTGCCATCAATGGCGAGGCGATCTGCGCCTTGACGTAGTCGGACAGTCGGAACGTGGTCGTTGCGGGTTTGCGGATCGCAAAGCATGGCGCGAGCGAGACGGGTGGCAAGACGCCTTCAAAGCGCTCACCAGTCTCAGGGAGCTCCGCCGAGATGATGGGAGACGAACCGCTCGCTTCCGCCCGCACGTGGCTCGCAACAAGCCGGATGATCCGCTCCGACTCCTGCGGCGTCAGAACGACGCCGGTGTCAGCGCGGCCTGTCCCGTGCCGATCAAGCCAAAGCCTCCCATCGGGATTGACCATGACCTCGACGACATCAGGCTCTTCCAGAGCAAGCGCGATCGCGGGTCCCATCGCGGTCCGCAGCATGCCGCGGCGTCGTTCGCGAGTCTCTGGCGAGAGGAGATCAGACATTGCCGACCTCCTCTCGCCCTGCCGGAGAACGCTCCGGCGGCTCACCCGTCGCGTTCGGCGCGCGGGATCCTGTATCGGCAGTTTGGGCAGCGCCCAGAGGGGCGCCCTCCTCTAGGTTCCGCATGAAGAGATCCGGTTTCGAGGCGCTGACGCGGTCCATGACGTCGGCGACTAGCCGGCCACCGGAGGCGACGCGTTTGCCGACCTGGGCGACAAACATCTCGAACCGCTCCCGGCCCAGCGCACGCGCGGCGTCCTGATCTTGCGAGGGCAGCGGCGGGGTGATGGTCAGGTAGTAGCGGATGAACAGCGCGATGGTCTCCGCCAGGACGCTCACGTCGCGGTCGGCGCGTTCCAGTTGCCGGCTCATCCGGTCCAACCTTCGGATCAGCGCCGCATCGCCGCTCGTGTCCCGCTCGGGGTTGAGAAAGCGATCAAGCGCGGCATCGACAATGGCCGATTTGTTGGCCCCGGGGCGCTTGGCTGCGAGCTCAAGCCGCTCTGCCACGCTGTCGGAGACATAGGCCGATAGTTTGGGTTTCATCGGGGATGCTCTTCAGAACGAGGGAAGAAGATCGTCGTCGTCGCGGGTGACCGCATGGGCTCGGCGCACGTTGCTTGACGCGCTTGCTGCCTGCTGCATCTGGCTGCGGTCGGCGGCGATGTCGGCCTCGTCGTCGAGCAATCGCTCCTCGAAGGCGCGAGGCTCGTTCACAGCCGGTGAGGCCTCGTCGAACAACGCCAGTTTCTGCTTGAGACCACCCTCCTCGCCGCCGGTCTGCATGAGTTCGCGATAAGGCAGGGTCGCAAGGCGAAGGTCGGTGGTGCGCACTTCGCCGCGCCAATCGTCAGTGCGAGCCACCGGCCGATCAGCATATTCGTCGCCCACCAAAGTTGGCGGCTTGCGCAGACGACTGACGAAGTTTGCGTCTTCATAGTGCCGCAGCTTGATCGCCCGGACCGGTGCCAGCCCCGAAACCAGCACGATGGCTTGGTCGGGAGGCAGCTGCATCACTTCGCCTGGCGTCAGCAACGGACGCGCGGTCTCCTGACGGCTGACCATGACATGGCCAAGCCAGGGAGCCAGCCGGTGACCGGCATAGTTGCGCTGTGCGCGTAGTTCCGTCGCGGTGCCCAGCGCGTCCGAGATCCGCTTGGCCGTGCGCTCGTCATTGGCGGCAAAAGCAATGCGGACGTGGCAATTGTCCAGGATCGCGTTGTTCTCGCCGTACGCCTTGGCGATCTGGTTGAGCGACTGCGCGATCAGGTAGGCGCGGATGCCATAGCCGGCCATGAAGGCGAGCGCGCTTTCGAAGAAGTCGAGCCGGCCGAGAGCAGGAAACTCATCCAGCATCATCAGGAGCTGGCGATGCCTGCGGTCGCCTGCCTTGGTGTTCAGCGTCTCAGTCAGCCGGCGGCCGATCTGGTTGAGGATCAACCTGATCAGCGGCTTGGTCCGGCTGATGTCCGATGGCGGAACGACGAGATAGAGCGTGACCGGCTTGTCGGCACTCACGAGATCGGCGATGCGCCAGTCGCAGCTCTCGGTGTTTCGGCTGACGATGGGGTCGCGATAGAGGCCGAGAAAGCTCACGGCGGTCGACAGGACGCCAGAGCGTTCGTTTTCGGACTTGTTGAGCAGCTCTCGCGCAGTCGCGGCGACGACCGGGTGTACCTTCGGCTCGGCCTCGGTGCCAAGATGATTGGTGGCCAGCATGATCCTGAGCGTCTTCTCAAAGGACTGCGCAGGGTCGGCCAGGATCTCGGTGACCCGGGTGAGCGTCTTTTTCTCTTCCGCATAAAGGACGTGAAGAATGACACCGACCAGAAGCGAATGACTGGTCTTTTCCCAATGGGTTCGGCGTTCGAGCGCCCCTTCGGGATCGACCAGGATGTCGGCAATGTTCTGGACGTCGCGGACTTCGGCCGCCCCTTTGCGCACCTCAAGCAGCGGATTGTAGCGAGCGCTTCTTGGATCGGTCGGATTGAACAGGAGGCAATGCGAGAACGTCGAACGCCAACCGGAGGTCAATTCCCAGTTTTCGCCCTTGATGTCGTGGACCACCGCAGACGAGGTCCAGGACAGCAATGTGGGCAGCACCAGTCCCACGCCCTTTCCCGACCGGGTCGGAGCAAAGCACATGACGTGTTCCGGTCCATCATGGCGCAGATAGTTGTTCTCGAGCCGCCCCAGGAACACGCCCTTCGACGCGAACAGGCCAGCGGTCTTGATTTCGTTCCGCGTAGCCCATCGAGCCGAACCGTAAGTCGTCACCAGTTGGCTTTGGCGGGCGCGCCACACCGAATTGACGATCGCAAACATCGCCCCTGCAATGCCGCCGACTGCGGCGATGGCTCCTCCCTCCTCGAAGATCTCGGGCGCATAGGCCTCGTAGGCAAACCACCATTCGAACAGCCGCCAGGGCAGATAGACCGGATAGCTGACGATCAAGAACCAGGGCTCACCCAGCTGCTGCTGGTAGCCGAGAGCCGCGGCGGTCCATTGCGTCGCGCCCCAGGTCGACGCGACAACGATGCCGAGGACGACGGCAATCTGACCGACATAGATTTTTGCTGGAAACATCCGGCTCGCCCCACCCACTCACCCCACGTGAGCGGCGCGATGAAAGGGGCGAATGCGCTTAGCGTTCAATCGAAATAAAAATCGCGTCCGGGAAGCGAGAGCAATGTCGATGAGGCGTGCGAGAGGTGAGAAGGATCTGCGTCAAATCTCGGCCGAGATGACCCAACGCCTCAACAAAGGGTGAGTGACCAGCTCAATTTGGATGATCCTTCGCGGACAGCGGCGCGCCGAACGCAGGTTGCCAAGGTCAGGGGCGGAACCAGCCAAACAACGCAATTGATGGGCCAGGCGCGCCGATTCGGCACGAAATCACGGTTAATTCCTGTTATACTCACGTCGCGAAGTGAGTATAAACCCGCTGGACGCCCGGTTCGACGCCAATTATACTCAATCCGCAAGCTGAGTATAAACTCGGGAAACGACCATGCCTGCCCCCACCCTCGTCGCCCAGACGACCTATGCCGAGCTCCTTGAGCGCACCGCCAACGCCGCCTTTCAGGATGCGTTCGCGGCCGCCGGCTCGTTCACGGCCAAGAGCATCAATGGCCGCAAATATTGGTACTTCCAGACCGGTACCGGCGCCGAGCGGTCTCAGCGCTATGTCGGGCCGGAAACGCCGGAACTCCTGGAGCGCATCGCCCATCACAAGGAAATTCGCGAGGACGAACGCGAGCGCCGGGCGCTTGTGTCCACCCTGGTCCGCTCGTTCAGTTTTCCCCGTCCCATTCCCGAGATCGGCGACGTCATCGCAGCACTTGCCAAGGCTGGCGTGTTTCGCCTTCGCGGCGTGCTCGTCGGAACGATCGCCTACCAAACATATGCTGCCATGCTTGGCGTTCGCCTGTCCGCCGGCTCGCTCCAGACCGGCGACGTCGACATTGCCCAGTTCAAGAATGTCTCGGTGGCGGTCCAGGATTCCACGCCGCCCGTTCTGGACGTGCTGAAGGAAGTCGACAAATCATTTCGTGCCGTCCCTCACGTATCTGATGGCCGGCGCGTGACGAGCTACGCCGCCAAAGGCGGCTTGCGCGTCGACTTTCTCACGCCCCACGAAGGCAACGAGACGGGCCGTCCCCAAAAGCTACCTGCCCTGAACACGGACGCCCAGCCGCTTCGTTTTTTGGATTTCCTGATCCGCGATCCTGAGCCCGCGGTCATCCTGCATGGCGCCGGCGTCTACGTGCATGTACCCGCTCCGGCGCGTTATGCCGTCCACAAGCTCATCATCTCTCGCCGGCGTCCGGAGGGGTTTGCAAAACGCGACAAGGACCTGCAGCAGGCAGAGGCCTTGCTCGCGGTTCTCGCCGAAAAGCGGCCCCAGGAGCTGAAGTCTGCTTGGGACGAGGGCCATGGCCGCGGTTCCAAATGGCGCCAATTGATGCTCGAAGGGCTGGCTTTGCTTGCTGGCTCCGTTCGTGATGTGGTGCTCAAAACCATTGGCGCGCCTCGCTCGGTCATTGCAGGCATCGATCTTTCCTTCGACAATCCGCCTGCTCGCTATGACTTCAGCCGCGACGTCGTGACCTTCCAGGGCCAGGCACTCGGCGGCGCGGTCAACTGCGCGGTCAGCCGCGAGGCGCTGGACGACCATTTCGGTGCCGACGGTCTCGGGCAAGAAGGTCGGCTGCAAGCGTTCCTCAAGAACAGGTCGAGCATCGAGGAGATCGCTCGCGCCAAATATCTCTCCTCGCCGGTCGACGAGCCCAGCACCGTCCTGGTCAAGACATCCGACGTCGATCATTTTTCGATACAACGAGCGTCCAAACGGAAGTAAGTCCTTCGTCACCGTCCAATCCCGCGCTTGATTCCGATCGACCAGGATATGCCCTCCCCGCCGACCTGACCGGTGACCAACTGTCCACGGGCTCGCTCCAGCACCGGCCGCCAGGGTACGAGCACGAACTCGTGGGATCGCTCGATCAAAGCGAACCGTCCGCTGTTCAACGTCAGCACACGCCGGTAGATGCCGTCGATCTTGTCGCCGGACTTGGCATCAACGTGTTCAAGGCCGGTGCGCGCGGATATATCCGCAGCGGTCCGCGCCAGCTCGCGTGCCTCGAGGGTCTCGAGCATGTTCCGCGCAAAACGCGTCTGGCCACCCTCCTCTCGCGCCAGCCCCTGCTCGATCAGCCATTGGCGCCTCGTTCGCAACGCCGTCTCGACTTCCGCGCCAAAGCCGGTCGACGCGAGTTCAGCCGGCTCCTTCCCAACGAGCTTACGATCGAGCCAGGTTGCACCCAACGCCTGCGGCAGATCCTCCAGCCTTTGCCATGAGAGCACCGCGACCCGCACCGGACTACGCGATTGCTGGAGTTTCTCGTACCGAAGCGCCCGGTCGAAATAGTCCCGCCCCACGCTCCAGCTGCCGTCGGCAAGACGGCTTACCAGCCCTTGGCGCCGCATCGCCTCCAGGCGCCGCACGTGCGATCCGACATATTCGCCGGATGCCTTCGGATCGAATTCTCGATGCAGACGATCGCTGTAAATACCGTCATGCATGTTGGCTATCTCTGCGATCGTCCGGTCGGTTGCGCGCGGTTCGGCAACGCGCGATCTGAGCTCCAGAATCGTGTTCCGGACAGGTGGCTCCTCATTGGCACCGAGGGTACCGAGCTCGGCATAGTGCGTTCGGCCGTCCACCCCATCGATGACGACATAGCGGCGTTCCGTCAGTTCGTCAGCAAACCCTTCGCCAACGACCCGCCCGACCAGGCTATGAACGCCTCGTTCCGGATCAAAGATCGTGTAGTCACCGGCCGCCCGTGCAATTCCCGCAGCGGCCATCTCACGGTGCATGGTCTTGATGATGTCGCCCCGCTCCCCCATGCGTCTGAGCTTTGGCTCGAGCTCGGCGTCGATCCGCCACCGGCCGGGCTCATTCTCCTCTGCCAAGCCCATGCGCTCCAACGTTCGCAGCCGTCCGATCCGCGCCGTTTGCCAGAAGGGTTCCCGTCCTGACAGCGCACCCAGCTCAAGAACTCCGCCTTGAGCATCTCGCAGGATGCTCCGGTCAAGCCGCGTGAGCCGCTCGGCCGTGATCTCCTGCTGAAGCTTGCGAGCGATCTCGATCTCTGTTTCAGGGCCGAGCTCTCGCGTGATGAGCTCGGCCGCCCGCGCTCGAAAGCCGTGAGCGATGTAGTCGCGCGCGATGACGAGGTCGTTTCCATCGCCGTCCTTGCCACGCAAGACGATGTGCGTATGGGGATGGCCGGTGTTGAAATGATCGGCAGCAACCCAGTCGAGCCTGGTGCCGAGGTCCTGCTCCATCTGCCGCATGAGGTCGCGGACGAACGGCTTCAGGTCGGCCAGCTCTGCGCTGTCCTCCGGCGCCAGGATAAACCGGAACTGATGGCGATCCCCCGTGCTGCGTTCCGTAAAGGCTTTGCTATCGGCGCGATCATTGCTGGCGTCGTAAAGCTCCCCTGGCTCGCCTTCGCGCGTGACACCGTCGCGTTGGACGTAACGGAGGTGGGCTCGCACGGCACTTAAGTCACCTGACTTGATCCGCACGATCCGGGCCTTGACCACGACACGGCGCTGGCCCTGGCTTCTTCCGCGCCCGGCCAACACCGCACCTTGCGCGTGGCCGCGGCCGATGCGGCCGCCGCGAAACGACGAACCCGCTCGCGCACCGGCGCCAGCCTTCGCCGCCTCATGGCGGACGCGTCGAAGATAGCTGGTCGCCCTTCTGGCTCTGCGGTTGCCAATCCGCCCGAGCTTCACTTCGAATTCGTCGTCGATCTCTCGCATGGCATGCATCCGCCGTTGGGAGAAGCTGCCGATATGTGAAGCCGACGAGCGCGCGCCAAGACGAAGACGCAATAGGCAAGTCGGCCATTGCGTTGGATCGAACCTGGTGACAATAAAGATCCGGAGAGCGCTAAACCTTGGATGTGCAGACAGCGACTTAGGCGCTCCGTGGCGCCAGTGCTTTTATCTTGCCCTCCCGCTTCGCTGTCCGTTGATCTCAATGGAAGAGCTTGCTTCACCGCAGCTTCGAGATGTGCCCGAACGAAGGCTCAGCGGCATACCAGGGAAAGGTGCGCGCCCTTTCTGACACGCACGATCGCTGTCATGGAACTTCAAATATCTGGATTCCAGGTCCAGAGCGGATGCGCCACGCCTAGGACGTCGCAGCGTAGCACCGGGCCGAAGTATCGCGAGTCGAACGAATGAGGGTGCGGCTGCAGCAGGAAAAATTCTCCTTCAACAAGCCGCAAGCAGCCTTCCCAGGTTGGCAGGGGCCGTCCCCCTCGATCGTTTTGAAGCACCTCTACAATGACCTTTCCATTAACCAAGATTGATTCGATCGGTGCTCTGGCGCGGCACACTTCATCGCCGCCGGCCGCAGCCACCTGCTTCAGAAGGGGTACGGGCCGCGGCAAAACGCCATGCGCGATGATCAAAAGCTCAATAACCGGCGGCGGTCTGAACAGCGCCAGTTCACCGTGCGCGGGCAGCCGTTGCTCCAGATAGTAGAAGCCGAGTGGCGCGCTGCCCGAGGCGTTGTAGATCAAAAGCGGCATCCCGTTCGCGAAGGAAATCAGCACTGCGATGATGCTGGCGCACATGGCCGAGAGCACGGCCAGTTGGCGCCAGCGACTTGCGCGATCAATCAGCATCGGAGGTTGACCTCCGCTTATTGGCTTGCGAATATTCGATGAGGTCTTCGATGTGGTAGCGGACATAGCGTCCGTGCTTGCGGTAGGCGGGCCCTCTGCCGTTCACCCGCATTTTTTCAAGGGTATTCTTGGTGAGGCGCAGCCAGGCAGCAGCCTCTACTGTATTGAGAAACGGCTTATCGGACCCTGTGTCGTCACACTTCGTCATTTCCGACGCTCCTTGTCAACCACCTCGTCAAGCACGAGGCGTGAGAAGAAGCGTCGTCACATTGGCCATCTGATTGGGAGTGGCGAATGCGGCATGGTCTGTTTCGCCATCCTGCAAAAGCAAATCTCGTCAAGCAGCCGCGACAAGAAGCGGCTAGCTCAGGAGATCGCGATAGCCGCCCTTCATCAATTCGGTTCCCTTGGCAACAAGCCGTCGCGTGCGATCCTTCAAGTATTGACTATGCCCGTACCATTCCTCCGCAACTTTTTTCTCCCCGAAGATCGTGATTGCGATCTGGCGGTAGGTCTTGCCCTCCAGGCTTTCATCGAGCGCGATCAGGGCGTGATGCATACGTTCGTCGCTTGCGAATGGCGGCGTTTGTATCGGCCTCTGGACAGGGTCGGTGAAACGCTTCAGGCGCTTCAGAAGCTCGATTTGCGCGGAGAGGTCGCCGAGGCCATGGAGCTCAAAGACCGGCGCAAATGCCGCAGTCAGGGCATGAAGACCGCGGATTTCGAGGGGGACATAAACGCCCGCTCCCTTCACCAACACCAACGGGACCTCGTCGACACCGATGACCGCCATTCGATTGAACTTAAAGTCCGCAAGCGTAGACGGGGGCGTGTTTTCGTTCCCATTTTGTCTTTGGGTGTTGAGGCGGATCACCCGCTTCAGGGCATCGACGTGCCAGAACACCGGTGCCTGCCGGGCGCATAGCGCGGGGTCGGCAAAGGCATAAAGTCCCCATCGTTCGGCGCGAGGAAAGCGTCGCCGCAGCCGCAACAGCCACGTCCCATCGCTAAGTCTGATGTACGGCAGACGTCGGGGAACGGAGCCTCGCCACTCGGCGATATAGTCTTTGTTCCGGCGCAAGAACTCCCACGCCCAGTCGCATGCGTCGTAGCCCGCCGGATCAAGGCGAGCGACGCCATCGCGCGCACGGCGGTGCGAAGACATGACGGGATGATTCAGGGCCTGCCCCAAGCTAGAAAGCACTTCGGAGCGCTGATCGTTTCGGCCAAATGGGGCAACAGAACGGCCCAGCGGGTAATTTCGGGCGCCGATTGCATCAGTCCGCCAGAGTCGAGATCATGCCCGCGCAAGTTTCTGCTAGTGTCTTTGCGGATCGCCCAACACCGGATCACGTAATGCCAATCGGCCCTGGTTGCGAGAATCCTTCTCTCGCCCCCGTGCTGGCCCCACGGCAGACACTCGAACGCGGTAGCCTCGCGAACAAGACGTCTCAATGTCAATCTTGCATATTCTGTGGTACGCTTTCTCGTGTGCGGGCCGATTCCGGTCTGCGCAGTAAGCGATCTCATTTGAGATTTAACGGAGGGGCATATGGCCAAGAAAGCGAAGAAGGCGAAGAAGACCACCGTGAAAAAGGCCAAAAAGAAGAAGATGAAGAAGTAAGTCTTCAACGACCTTCTGCTCGTTCCTAGCAAGATGTCTGCTGCGGCAACGTTTGCAATAGTCGACCTCGCTTTGGTCTGAATGGATCGATCAATGGTTGGGCCGGACCGCATGGCGCCTTGGGCACTGTGCAGTCCGGCCCTAAGATTCTTACAGCCTTTCTGGCAGCTCTGTCCTGAGTTGGCCGGCGCCTCTAATGCATTCCATTCATCACCGTCACGACCTTCGATAGCAGGACGCCGGTCGAGGTGAGCGCGGCAAGGCTGATAATCATTTGCGCCAGGCAAGTGCGCTTAAGCGTCACCGTTTCTGGCTCGGGAAACAACATGAACGGACTCGCCATCGTCAGCTCCGTGAAGTGGTGAACGCGCTTGTAGTGGCCGAGAAATAGGGTGAGTCGCGCCGATCGCGATGCAGTATATTTGTTGCCCATAAGGTTGACTCTTCACCGACTCGGCTGCGGCAAACTTGGGGGAACGAATTGAGATGCCGTGCCGAATCGGTTGGCCTAAGTTCAGGTAAACAAAAGATTAACGGCTTCCGTCGCGCGGCTAAAAGGGCCCCGCCCGAGTGGGTCGGGCGGGGCTTCGGAGGAGAGAACCTTAGTCGCCGTTCTTCCGCGGCCGCGACCAGAGCAGGGTATGACCTTCGTCTTCATCCTCGAACAGGTTCGCGTAGATCGGCGCGTTGAACGAAGGATCATCGAGCTTGAGCGAAAGGTAGTCGCGGCCCTCCTCTGACCGCTTCGACCAGGCTGCCCCGATCTCGGCCCGGCCGACATAGACGCGGTGGCTGGGCGCGTTCTCGTTGGCGCGATTGGGCTCGGCGACGATGCGAACGCCCTTCGCTTGCACGCTCAGCGTGACGATCTCGCCCTGAAAATCGTTGCCGATCTTCTTAAAGGAACCGATGTTAGCCATGTCACTTCTCCTTGAGTTTTCGAGCCCGCGACCACCGCGGCCTCGATGGTGATCGAGAGGCCGAATGACGATCGGCGACGCACCCGCTCGCGGGCCGGAGCGTAGCGGAGGACGCTAGCCGGAAGACTTTCTTGGCTCGCGAGGAATGGGCGTCAGCCCAGGGGAAGAAAGTCTTAACGGCGGCGTTGCGGCTCAGACGATCGAGGCGGAGCCGGTCTTCGGCCAGATCAGCCATCAAGAGGCAAGGTGCGTCCGTGCGCTGAACAGCCTTAAGGAGACGGGGCGGCGGACGTCGGTCGTCCTGTACAAGAGATCGATTGGGTCAGGCGAAGAAAGGAAAACAACCTGCGGGAAAAGTCGGGCGTCGGCGCCCCGAAACAGCCGTTAGAGAACGCCCGCCCCGACACTAACAGAGTTGCCGATGATTGGCATAATGGCCGTGTAGTGCTCTGAGGAGACCACCCCTCCCTGCGATGCCGATCATTGGCGATCTCGACGCGCCTAATGATTGAGGAGAACCCTGGGCGCCGAGCCGAAGGGCTATAGCCGTGCTAGCCGCGAGAACTGGTTGACGTTCGGTTCGCCCTGCCCTGACTGACTGCAGCGGGCCAAGCTCGGCCAAGACGGTCATGCGCGCCCGCCCCGTGTCACCGATGAAGATCGAACCGATGCAGCCAAGGATCTCGTGCCAGCGCGGGGATGGCACTCCAACATAGGATATCCGAGAATCACATAATAACGGCAACGGCGGCCGAAATGGTAAAGACTGCCGCGATGGCTGCGCGCAAGACAAATGACCGCGCGGTGGCAAAGGTGATCTGACCAATGAGGGGCATCATCGCGGCGGGAGCGATGCCGACGAGCAACGCGCCGATGGCGCCCGCACTATGAAATACCATCACGCCGGCAGTGAACCTAACCAGGAATGAAAGGGAGTCTACAGCGAGAGCAAAGATCTGAGCAGAATAGACCGACGCGAAGGTATTGAGGAAGTCCGAGAGCAATTCGCGCCTTCCACGATCACCTGGACGCGAGGTTACTCAAGCCGGAACTAGTTAGAGGTGCGGCTCACCGTCTAACCACATTCGAGGTGGCGAATGTGCTCGGGGCGCAATTGCGTCGGTTACGACGCTTGCCCCATGCAGGGAGATTTCGAAATCGGCATGGACGGCGCTCACGCGCCGCCATCCCCAAACTTCCAGACCGGGATACCGAGTCGTTTCGCCTTGTCGGCGAGATTGCTCTGGATGCCAGTGCCGGGGAAGACCATGACGCCGATCGGCAAGATCTCCAGCATCGCGTCATTGCGCTTGAACGGTGCGGCCTTGGCGTGCTTGGTCCAGTCGGGCTTGAAAGCAATCTGGGGCACCTTGCGATTGGTCGCCCATTTGGCGGCGATCAGTTCGGCGCCTTTCGGCGAGCCGCCATGCAGCAGCACCATGTCAGGATGCTTAGCGTGGACCTTGTCAAGTCGATCCCAGACCAGATGATGGTCATTGAAGTCGAGCCCACCGGTTAGGGCAATTTTGGGGCCGGCCGGCAGCAACAGTTCGGTCTCCGCCCGGTGTTTGGCGGCGAGGAAATCCCTGGAGTCGATCATCGCCGCAGTAAGCTTGCGATGATTGACCAGCGATCCAGAGCGAGGACGCCAGGGCGAGCCGGTATGGACCTGAAAGCGCTCGATGGATTGATCGCGGAAGAGCTCCATGCAGTTGCGACGTTCGACCAGCGTGATGCCTTCGGCCGTGAGCCGCTCGAGTTCGACCGATCTGATTTCCGAGCCGTCCTGCTCACGCTGGCTCTTCCGCTGTGCTTGCTCGTTGGCGTCGAGCTCGCGCTCGATGCGCTCTGTTGCACGGTGGAACAGGTTGACCGTCGACCAGAGCAGGTCATCGAGATCCGGCTCGAGGCGAGTGTCGCTTAGGGTTGCGACGAGGGCGTCGAACATATCGGCGACAGCACCCGCGATCATCTTGCCTTCGGGAAGCGGCCTCGGGTCTGGCTCGTCGTTCAAAGGACGGTAGCCAAAGAGCTGAAGTTCGCTAATTACGTGATCAATCGGGGATGAGCCCTGCGTTGGTTCGAAATCGAGGTCGTTGAGATCGGATGTCATGGTCGAGGTCCTTTGCCCGGATCGGCCGCGCCCATCGCGGCTTCGTGGCGATCACCTGACAGCGGGCGGAACGGATCAGAACCCGAAGCGAAGCGAAGGGCCGTAGCGACAGCGGAGGATGGCGAAGTCCGGCTATTTTGTTTCGCGATGCAAAGGGGCGTGGCCGGGCCCCCCGCGAAGCTTTCTTCGCGGGGTGAACACCGCCGGCGGAAAATAGCCGGGCGCAGCCATTGCCGGTCCGTTCCGATTGCTGTCCGATCGCCCTCTAGAAGGCCAGGGCGCGGCCTCTCCTGGGCACCATGGACCTCCCATCGATCTGCCGTGACGACGGCGCCAGCAATGCCGGCTTTAACTCTCCTCCGCCATCACCAAGAAGCGGGTGACGTCCTGCGGCGCGAGCTGAATGCGCATGGCCGCTCGAAGCTCGTGGATGCCGAACGTGCGGAGATCCTCATTAAAATCTCCCAACCGAGGAGACAAAGCGATCGCCACGATACCAGCAGCCTCTGAGCGCTGCCTGAGGGCGGCCGTCGCTGCGTCTCCCGCCGCATCCGCATCCCGGACGATGTAGAGGCGACGCAGCGTCGGCGGGAGCAGCATGGCAGCTAGGTGATTGGCCGATAGTGCGGCGACCATTGGCAAGGTAGGCAGTGCGTAGCGCAGCGACAGGATGGTTTCGATCCCTTCGCCCGCGACAAGCACATCATTCGCCGTACCGAAACGAACTGCGTTGCCGAGCAGATCGCCCATTGCCCTTCGTGGTGTGTCGATCGGCGCCTTGCCGAGCCGGATCGGGTCAAAACCCTCAGGATTAAGCCAGGTCCGGTGCGCGCCTGTTATCCGGCCGTCGAGATCGGTGACGCGGGCAATCATTGCAGGCCAAATCTCGGTCCGCGCGTCCTCATCCGGCCGATAGTAGCAGCGTGGGTGGAAGCGCAGGCTCGCTCCATAGTGCAACTCGAAAATGGCGCGTCCGCGCAAATATGCCTCCACGAGGGTCCCCTCGATCGGCCGAGATATCGCGAACAGCCGCCGCGCCGCTTCCGGTGATCCTGCCTTTACTGTAGCGTGGACGGGCTTCGTTGGGAGATCCGGGTGCGGCCGAGGCAGCTTAAGGAAGCGCGTTGCTTCGTCCACGACATCGCGGAATTCTATGAAGCCGCAGGTTTCGCGGATGATGTCGAGGAGATCACCATGTTCGCCCGTGGCGGCGTCGGTCCATTTGCCCGCAGGTCCCTTCGGAGATTTCTGTAACCGCACGAACATCGAGCGACCTGGCGTGTTGCGGACGTCGCCGACCAGCCAGTAGCGCCCCACGCGCCGACCATTGGAGAGATAGTGGTGGCACACCGCCTCGGCCTCGCGCGCGAGGCGGTGTGCCAGTTCGGAAGCATCGAACAGCATCAGGCGGCCTCGCCGTGGGCAGGCTCTTCCGCCGGGCTCAAGGCGAGATCAGGCAAGAACGCGAGCAGATAATCCGCGACTTTGCTGGCCTGCGAAGCGGCGCGGACGATTGCGCGATTGTCTTCGCCGAGCACCTCAAGCCACGAACCAATGTAGTTCGCATGCCGCACGGTCGGCACGATGCCGAGGGAAGCACAGCAGAATGCGGCGGATATCTCCGCGATGATTTCCTCGAAGGCGTATTTCTTGGTGCCGTAACTTCCGGATAGATCCCGGTTGAGCCGAGAGGAATGGCCGCTGGCATGAGCCAGCTCGTGCAGAGCCGTGCGGTGCCAATTGATCGGCTCAAAGTAGGCGGCCGGAAATGGCACCTGAACGTAGTCCTCAGAGGGACAATAGAAAGCTCGGTCACCGCCGATCCGAAGATCGATGCCGCTGGCACTAATCAGCGCTTCGACTTGTGGCTCGATCATGTGAGGTAACGGGAGAGGCGCCGTCGTCGACACCTTGGCTGGCAGCCCGTCACATTGGTCGGTATTGAACACCGTAAAACGTTTCAGAAAGGGAATCGCTTTGGTTTCGTCGGCCGCCTCAATCGCCCGCTTCCTCTCCTCTTCGGGCACGAAGCGGTCAGCATAGACGACGGTCGTTCCTCGCTCTCCTTTGCGGACGTGGCCACCCAGAGACAATGCCTGCCGGAAGGTGAGCCAGCTCTGGCCGGAGAAGCCCCGCTCGACCACAGCGCCCCATAGGATCAGGATGTTAATGCCGCTATATCGCCGATGTGTTGCTGCATTGTGAGGCATGGCAAGCGGCGCCTTCGCCGCGGCCGTTCCCCACGGCTGTACCCAGGGCACACACCCCGCCTCTAGCTCGGCAATGAGTCTATTCGTGATCTCGTCATAAAAATTGGCCCGGCCGGGGCTGCTCTGCGAAACTTGATTGTGCCTGGACATCGCGGTTCTCCGCGACGGGCACCGCGAGCCTCTCTCGCGGCTACAAACCCGTCACGGCAATCCAGGCCGCCACTCTTGCCTCTGGAGGTCTCCTCGTCTCGGCCGTCTCGGTGGTCTGGACACTGAATGCGATCCAGAGTCCCATCCTTCTCAAAGCCCAGGTCGTGGCTAGACGGGTCGTTGCTGACCTCCCAGGTGACCATCCTGGCGCTGCCGCTTACCGCGATCACTCTGCTGGGCGCGGGACCCGCAGACCGGCTGCTAGTGGCTTGCGGTTGGGTGCCGTACCTGGTGGCGGGCCCGTTCGCCGGCGTCACCGTGGATCGCCCCCGCACCGGTCAATCCTGTTGATCGCCGTCTTGGTCATGGCGGCAACGCTGGCCTGAATTCCGCTGCTGGCCGGCCTCGGACACCTCGGAATGATCCAGCTGTGTACGGCGACGGAGCTGGTCGGGTGGTGGCGGTGAACGCCGAGATGACCTATCCGGTGTGCGTACCAACGCTGGTGGACCGGACTCGGCTGGGTCCAGGCGGAGAATTTGTTGGAGCTCAGCCAAGCGAGCGCGTTGGCAAGTCGGCGCGGAGAACGCGCTCGCCAGCCAGCCGGCCAGGAACGGCCCGCTTGCAGAATCGGGGTGCCGAACACAGTGGTTAGCCTTCGGCCATATGGCCGAGTAGCTGGGTCGAGCCGCCCGCTGCGCGCGAGGGCGAACGCAGCGGCACGAGCGTCAGCAACGCAGCACCGGGCAGGAAACAGGCCCAGTCGGCAGGATCACACAGGCAGTCACGTTGGCGACTGGCACCTTCATCTTTTGGTACAACGCATATTCGGCGGTCTTCCTGCTGCACGAAAGATCTGGGTTTGGAGGGCGGGACTTTCGGCATGGTGCTCGGCATCGGTGCACCTGTGGCGTCGTCGGCGCAGTCACCGCACCGTGAGTGGGACGCGCGATCGGCCTCGGGCCGGTGCTGATGGCAGCGCTGGCGCTCAGCGCTGGAAGGATGCCTGGCTGCCTTCTCACCCGGCCGTGGTGGTCCGCGGTAATGTGCGTCGCACTGTCTCAGTTCCTGCTGTCGGTTGGCCAGGAGATTTACAACGTGCAGCAGGGGCCGGGTGAACGCGAGCATCCGGAGCGTGATGTGGGGGCTGGCGCCACTAGCTCGCTGGTCGTCGGCGCGGCGGGTGCCGCATTGGGCCTCTGTGCCACGTTGCTGGCCAGCAGCGTGCTTGACGCGGCGGCGGTGCTGTGGATCTGGTGGTCGCCGCTGCGCCACACGCACAGTTTGCGTCTCTGACCAGCAGACGGGACCGCTTATGAAGATCAAAACACTGGACGAGCTTGGCCTCGGCCTGCACCGCTGGCTCGGTGGCGGATCAACGTGCCCGATCCTGACGGAATCGGTGCGGCCGCTTGCGCTTTAAGCAGCCGGCCCCTCTCGCCATACTTGCACGTCGCCAGGATGGGCAGGACGGCAGATCTTCTGTGCGGACGAATGGACTTAAGCAGTTCGCATTGATCAGAGCAACTCCGATTGGTTTGAGACCCGTGCGATTATGTCCGCAGACTCGCCGATGCCAGCTGTGCAAGCGGGCCACAGCCGTGCGAGACTCCGATCCGCGCCCTTTTCGCAGAAGCCGCGATGATGACGCGCAGAACAACCTGAGAGCTCTGCTCTAAAAATCAGACTCCCGCTCAATGGCTTGGCCAGCTCTTCACGGACGACCGCCGGTGACCAAGCCATAGAGGGACACCTTGTGCGGCTCGGAGCTAGTCCGGCCGCTCGCGCACCAAGAGAACCTTTCGATGAGTACCTAAGCTCGCGGAAGCGATACCTCTTCTCGATTCATAGTCTGCGCATCGTAAATTCCGACCTGAAGCATTGGAAAGCGCTTCTTCAGATCTTCTGCCCCTGCCTTTGCTCCGACTTTGGTCATAAATTCGGCTTTCAATCGGCCATCCACTTCGAGCGCGTAGCCTGACGTGGGGAGTTTGTGGGCGGCAGCAACCATTTCGTGTCTCGTCTCGCATCAGGACTGTGGAGGACAATAGCCTACCGTGAGTCGCTCAAATCGCGCTAGGCGGCAGAATGACTGTCTGTGAATCGTTACGAAGCGGCAATTTATGAACAACCTGGCCTTCCGACCTTAGATAGTCGGGGAATTCCCTGGTTTCTTCGCAGAGATAAGAACGATGGATGCCACAACTTCCAGCGTGGATCGCGGCACTTGTAAGAGGAATTGCCCAGGGTGGATACCGATCATGCACATCGCAGATATCGAACATGGCCGCCGCCGATGGGAAACAGCCAGCGATGGCGCGCTCGGGCCCACACTAAAAGCGCCAAGGTCAGGAAGCTTGGCGCGACGAACATGAGTAAGAGCTCAAGAACCGAATTTGCAGTGGGACCTGGACGGCTATTTCGCCGAAGTCGCGCGCTGGCCAGCCCGATCAGGAGCGCCCGGCCGTGGTATTAGCCGACTAATTCAAGCGGACCTTTAGTTACCGATGCACCAGACAAGGTCCCTATAGATCGAGCCTTCTGAGAATGCCGGTCCGGGAGCTGAGCTCCAGTTGTACGTTTGAAGCCATTATCACGTTTCGAGATGCGAACCACTCATGTCCAAGGCGACACGGACGCACGCAGCAACTACGAGCGGCATCAACATGGATGGGAGAGAAATTGAGGATCTGCTCGGGTTTGGCTTCCACAGGACGGACATAAACACAGCCCATAGTTGCCACCCGCGACTTGGGCATTGCCCGCCTATTCTACGGTTACCGATTTCGCGAGATTGCGTGGCTGATCGACGTCCGCTCCCATTAAGACAGCGGTATGGTAGGCCAAGAGCTGCACCGCAATGGCATAGATCATGGGTGTAAAGGTTGCAGCCACGTCTGGCAGCACAATGGTCACGAGCGAATCCACCGTCGCTTCCGAAGCCCCTGTCGCATCGGTCATCAGGATGATGTTGCCACCACGAGCGGCGACTTCCTGCATGTTTGAGACGGTTTTTTCGAAAACCCGGTCGTAAGGAGCGATCACCACCACCGGCATGCTCTCGTCGATCAGCGCAATCGGGCCGTGCTTGAGCTCGCCGGCGGCATAGCCTTCGGCGTGAATATAGGAGACTTCCTTCAGTTTGAGCGCGCCTTCCAGCGCCAGGGGAAACGACGTGCCGCGGCCGAGATAGAGCACAGCGCGCGATTTGGCGATATCGCGCGCGAGCTTCTCGATCTGCGGTTCGATCGCGAACGCCTCAGCGATCAGTCGCGGAACTTCGATCAGCTCACCCACGAGCTTCAATTCATCGATGTCGGACAATTCTCCGCGCCCTTTGCCTGCGGCGATCGCAAGGGCGGCCATCACCATCAGCTGACAAGTGAAAGCTTTGGTCGAGGCGACGCCGATTTCCGGGCCCGCCAGTGTCGGCAGCACGGTTTTGCTCTCGCGCGCAATCGTGGACGTCGGTACGTTGACCACGGAAATCGTGTGCAGACCCTGCGCCTTGGCGTAGCGCAACGCGGCCAGTGTGTCGGCGGTCTCGCCCGACTGCGAGATGACGATCGCGAGATCCCCCTTGCGCAAAGGCGCCTCGCGGTAGCGGAGTTCGGAGGCGACATCGATCTCGACCGGTATACGCGCCAGCCGCTCGAACCAATACTTGGCGACGTGCCCGGCGTAGCTTGCGGTACCGCAAGCGGTGATCAAGATGCGCCTAATATCATTGAAATCGAATGGCAGTTCGAACGGCAGCGCGATGCGCTTGGCGGCCATGTCAACATAACGCGCCAGCGTCTGCCCGACCACTTCCGGCTGTTCGTAAATTTCCTTGGCCATGAAGTGGCGATAATTCGCCTTGTCTACCAGGAGCGATGAGGCGCCGGACTTCAGCGTTTCCCGGTTGGCAACGGCGCCTTTCGAATCATAGATGACGCAGATCGCACGGGTAAGTACGGCCCAGTCACCGTCTTCAAGATACGTGATTGTATCGGAAGGGCGCGAGCGCGATAGCATCCGATCCCAAATACATTTCGCCGTCGCCGTACCCGATCGCGAGCGGCGAACCCCTGCGAGCGCCGATCATGAGATCGTTATGACCTTTGAACAGGAATGCCAGCGCGAACGCGCCGCGCAGCCGCGGCAGCAACGTTTTCACTGCGTCCTGCGGTGAGTAGCCATTCTTTAGATAGGATTCGACGAGATGCGCCACCACCTCGGTATCAGTCTCCGAGGCGAAGTTAGCGCCATTCTGCTCTAGCTCAGCGCGGAGCTCGCGGAAATTTTCGATGATCCCGTTATGGACGACGGCGACATTGTCCGTCATATGCGGATGGGCATTGCGCTCGGTCGGTTTGCCATGAGTGGCCCAGCGCGTATGACCGATACCTGTATGACCCGATAGCAGATCGCCGTGTAGCCGCGCCTCGAGATTTTTCAGCTTGCCTTCGGCACGCCGCCGCTCGAGATGGTCGCCTTCAACCGTCGCGACGCCTGCGGAGTCGTAGCCACGATATTCCAGTCGTTTGAGTGACTCGACCAGCTGCCCCGCCACTGGGCCGCGCCCCAGGATGCCGACAATCCCGCACATGCCGATCAATGCCCTCCAGCCTCAAGGAAATCATCTTCAAAACCGCAGAAACTTCTTAACCAAATTCACTGGTCTGAAGGTACTCAATAGTCATCGCGGATGGCGACATCGTTAGCGGTTCAACTCTGGAATTAGCTGTCGGAGCAATTAGTCTCGCCGCATGCACACGCGTGAGCTAGGTCTTAGAAGTTTCAACCATCATCGGTTCGCCCAGGGCCGCTTTGGCGAGCACGATCAAATGCCAGTAGGAAGCGGCAGCGAGCGCAGCAAACGAACTGAGGGTTTCGAGGTGAGCCAAATATCCAGGCGCGAGTCCATGGTCCCGTGCGACAGCGAGCGATGGCGCAAACAGACTCTTTGTCCGGTAGCGAAGATAGCAATCGTAGTCGCAATAGGGCTCATTTTTGGAGGTATCTCGCTGGTAGCGTGATCCCAGGGATCGACGACACTCGAGGCAAATCGACGGACCGCGTGCCGTCCTGCGATAGAACTTCATAATCGTCGGTGACCTCATCTTGCTTCCGTGCGCCGAGGGCCATTCAGGACGCTCGGGTTCGATTCTTGACGAGACTAAAACGATTGCGATTGATGGCTCA
The DNA here is from genome assembly GCF_013114835.1 of Bradyrhizobium archetypum. Classification (GTDB taxonomy): domain Bacteria; phylum Pseudomonadota; class Alphaproteobacteria; order Rhizobiales; family Xanthobacteraceae; genus Bradyrhizobium; species Bradyrhizobium archetypum. Next base: position 792,557 of record NZ_JAAVLW010000005.1, read on the forward strand.
ATTCTACGTAAGTAAGCCTTCGATATTGAAACGGTTTCAAAAGCTATACGAAAGTTTGTAATCCGCCACTCTTCCGTTACTACTGATGTCAGCGGTCCGCCTTGGATACTTGCGGGAGCGCCCGCCGAGCAATTGACGTGAGCGGTTCGTGAAAAAAGCCATGCGACGCTGTCCTCGACAGTACACTCGGATTCGTATTGGTGATCGAGTTGGTTGAGATCGATGACGAACCGCGCTGGGCTTCTATTGAGCCCATTAAGGCGACGCTTCAGGCTAGTCTGAAGGAGTGCGGCCTGGAATTGCATCCCACCAAAACAAGGAGGCGACAGCATCTGTGTGTAGCTAATATGCTTTGCGAGCGTTCGGGAAGAAAAATGCTTCTGCCAGACCGCTCGTACCGTTCGTGATTCGGAGGAATCGGATGATCACGCCGGTTCGACGGAATTGGAGTCCCAAAGAATTGTTCAATGCTCTGACGCCGGTGATGTTCACCGCGGAGCCATCAGTTCTGCACACACGTTGGAAAAAGTTGTGGCCAGAACTGTATACTGAATATGACGCGAGGCATCTGAAAAAGGAGTTGTCCGTCCGCAACTTGATCGCTACCGAGGAGGCTGCGGCATTCTTTGATGCCTGGGCCAGGGACGAGGAGCGTCACGCCGAGGGCTTTATACAGATCATGGAGCTCGTCGCTGATGGATCAGAAAAGGATCTTTGGGAGCGATTGGACGCTCGATCCCACAATTTTGGTGCGATTAATGAATACCTGAAAGACGAATTCTCTGTGATGGTTATGATAGCCTTTGATGAAATGTGCACCTGCCATGCCTATGCTGCGGATAAGAGTTTCTATGCAGGACTTGGGAGCGATAGATTCGTTCGTTGGCTAAGGGAAGTGACTGCCGACGAGGCAGTTCACTCGATGAACGCGGTTAACGTTATCCGCGCCCGATACTCCGATCGCATCGGCGAAGTCGGCACAATCCTCGACGGCCTCACCAGCGGTGTCGCCGATGAGTCAGACTACGGCGGGACCTTCGTTCTGGATTATTTCGGCGAGAAGTACACGAAGGAGATGCTAGCTAACTGCCGCGCTGCAATCCTGAGAAATATTGCCAAGCCGCTCACGACTGGAGAGCGAGACGGACGGAGCGGTCGGCCAAGTTGAACTTAACGCCTTCCGCAGCGCCGCGGAGTGATACCGCGGGCGTCCAGCTTGCTCCTCGTCGAACATGGCGCGCAGCGGGACAACCAACGTGCCCATGCGATTGAACTGCGACTTTCCTTAGGGACCGTCGACGACGGTCGGCCCTCGTCGCCTCTGGAGTCAACCCGCGAAATTAATGTCTCGCGATCGCAGCAGCAGCCGATTATGCAGGCGCGCGAGCTCGAATATACCTCAGCGCCTCATGCTGGAGACACGACGCAGGGTACCCTGCCCTGCAGCCGAGCTAGCCGGAAAATCAAGCCGGATCAGGCCCTTATGGAATTAATTTAAAGTAGTGCCGCTCCCCGCGAGCTTTCGCTGCATCAGTGGGGAAACAGGCCCATAGGAGATTTTTTTCAGACAATTTGAACCAGCTCAGGCGAATACGGCAAGGGCGCTGATCGATGGTTATCTCCTGCGGGCTACCTAGCATCTTACTATCTGTCCGAGCGTCCAATGTTCTTCGTAGCCTAAATCGATCGTCGATGGCATGCCAGTGGGACATAGCCGGACGTGCCATGGTCCGGGTGCGCCCACGCGACGCCGCCAACACAGACAAGCGGAAACGGACAGCAGATTCCTTTTATCCTAAGTTTTTGTTTCATCAATGCTCGCGGTCAACGTGAACCGAATGGATCGGCACATGCTCGTGGCTGGCGCCGAGTTCGTGAAGCCTGTGATGAAGGCGATGATGTGCAAGCTCCAGGACAGCCCGCAGCCTTGAGTGCCGCGCTTCATCGGTCTTGGGTGCGATCGTATCCACGTAGGCGATCGATCCCTCAATCTGCGCGAGGACCGAGACCGCGTCCGCGGTCGCAAAGACGGGTTTGTCACCGACGTCGACATACACGGCACTGGTGTGGGCCGCAATGTCGGCCTCGCGCCCGGCGACACTGCCTCGAACACGGATAGCGACCCAACAGGACTCGGTGACGCCCAGCTCGAGGTGGCCGTTGCACGACAAGTCGCCGCATCGCACTTCATCGACGACAGTGCCGTTGCGGATCAACTCCACACGCGTCGGGCGAACGCTGACCGATTCGATCCGCCAGTCGATACTGACAGTGCCGCCTGAAGGAGGAATCGCGATCTTGCTCCCGGGACGCCGCCCTTCTACCGTCATGTCCACGAGCGGCCCGACTGTGATGAACGTGTCGCCGCTGCGCACGGCATCCATCCAGTTGCGGTACGTAAAATCGCGCGCGCCCAGCTGCGCATAGGTCCGCGAGCCGCCGAGAAGCGCGGACGCGTCCATCTTGTCGGAACCTGCCACCAGCGGAAGGTGGTAGCCAATGTTGAGGTATCGGTACCAGTCGGCCAGACCGAAGGCGCTGATCTGCGCGGTTAGCGGGTTGAACGACATCATCTCCATCGCGTCGATTAAGCCGAGCACGATATCGGCCGCCCGCTCGGCCTGCGGGTTGGGCGAGTGCGGCATCACGACCAGTCCCCCTTGCTGCCGGCAACGCTCCGCCCAGTCAGCCATGATCGCTTCCAGCGGATCGCCGATCGCCGCTTCGTTCGGTCCGGCGCAAGAGAGCGGATTGATGATCTCGCCTTCGTAGCCGAGAAGCGAGATGTGCCCTAGAACCTGCATCCGGTTCTCCGTGCCGACGCGGACGAGGAACTCTCCGTCGCCGCCGAAGTCCTTCGCCCCGATCGTCGTGCGTCCGTCGAAATCGGCGACGTTGGTGAACAACTCGCCCCACTGCGCCGCGAGCAGGTTGACGACGTTGACACCCTCCGCCTTGCCCTCTAGCAGGGCTGTCTGCGGGCTCAGGAAATGGACGTGCGTATCGGAGCTGACCCAGCCCTGTTCGCGCCAGCGCAGCACTCTGTCCAGCTCGAAGGTAAGGCTTTCCGTATCCGTGGTGACTTCGACGATGCGACGCACAGGCCGCACCTCGAAGCCCCTGCTGATCTCGACGTACACGGGCCCAATCGGCAGGTCCGCGTCGCAGCTGCCATCCACATAGGCGTACTGGTTTAGGCCGTTCGCCAGCTCGCCGGCAAAGTTCTCGAACCTGCCGGTGTTCACCTTGCGGTGGTGTCCCTTGGGCGGCAGATACTCCCCGTGCGCGCCGTGGAGATGCAGGCGTGCGGCGACACGCACACCGCTGACCTTCTCAACGATGCGGATCTTGACGGGTCGCGTCGCCTGCTCGATGGGCACCGCGTCCAGCGATGTGCCTGCTGCGTTCCCGACGGCGTCCAGCGATTGAAGGTCCTGAACATGCAAGCGGCCGTCGTCGGAGCGCAGGTAGAGCCTTGCGTCGGGGTGCGCGGAGTACTCGACGATGATCTGGTCATTGGAGCGCACAGGCTGCACGTCAGGCTTGTCACCGAGCCAATCCGTTCTGGAGTACTCAAGTACGGCGCGGGCGGAGATGACCGAGCCCAGGTCCATGCCGATTTGCTCGCCGCGATGGTCTACATCTAGTTCCCCGAGCTTGTTCAGATGCACCCCGGGCGGCAGCCGCATCCTCAGCTTGCGACGGCCCTGCAGGCGCAGCGGATGCTCCGACAGCTGTGTCGTGCTCACCGCATAGACGAGCGAAGCCTCTCGCTCCGGACGCAGGCTCAGGCCCACGAGCTCCTTCTCTGGATGCGGATTTGGCAGCGCATAAAGCCACAAGTTCTCGCCTTCACGATCCATGCGTCCCGATTCGGTGCGAGCCTCGCCGTTGATGAAGCTAGTGCGCGCCGCTCGCCCGAGCGCGAAGTTTTCTCCGGTGCTCGCGTGCACGATGGGCCCACGCAGCGGCACGGCCCCGAATGCACTCGCACTCCATACGATGTGTTTCTGCTGGATTGCGAACCGCCGCAGCACGGGCACGTCCGCGGCGCTGTCGTCGGCATATCGGAGCGCATACGTCGACACCCGATTGCCCAGCGGGTTGCCATCCGCAGAGTGCGCGGCTGGCCCGATCTCGCCAAACCCTTCAGGCCTCACGGGTTGATGGTCCGTGACCACATGCACAAAGAGCACGTAGGTGGCCAATGTGGGTAACAGTGAGATTTCGGTAGGACCCTCCCCAGTCCGCAAGGCCAGCACATCGAGCCCTGCATCGTCGCCGAATAGAAACGGGATGCCGCGATGCGTCTGCGGCCCCCGCAATGAGTCGATCCAGCCGGTGTCGCCCGCGCGCTTGCCGAACCGCTCGTCCAGCTCCCGGCGCCTGGCATTGAAATATGGCTTCAGATCCACGGGCGTGAAGTGCGGCGATGAGGGTGTTTTCATTCGATGGACTCCAGTTCTGGGAAGTCGTCGCCGAGTCCTGTTGATTCGGCAGCAAAGCGTTGAACTTTTTCGACTGGATGAAGTCGCATGGACAAAATAGACGAGAGGTCACTGGCGATCGGAATTCCGATTGAGCGTCGAGGGCAAGCAAATGGATGATGGTACTGTCATAGTGGCGTGTGCGCGGGACCCTGAATGCAAGGAGAACACGGGTGTTCGCAACACTTCTGGCGGAGACAATAGCTCGTGTACTTCCGTCAGCTGAGGTAACGCTGTAGACCACGCCTACAGTGGACACGAAGCATCTCAGTTCGACGCAACGTAAAAGCATTACTTTGAGACCTCGGTGACGTCGGCGACATTCCTACCTGAGAGCAACCCGCCGGTTTTCCGCAGTCGCTCCCGAGACAGCTCCCGGACCTTGCGGCCTCGGCGCATATTCAGTAGATCCGGCCAGCCGGCGCTAGCCCCGTCAGAATGCAAGACTTCAAAGAAGTAGCTATCGAAGATCAACTCGACGTTCTCTGCAGCGTCGATATCGCGCACGACTGCTCTTTGGGTAACGCATCCATTTGTAAGATTCCAGGCGGTCGCTCGTACGCCGGAGCCGACGTGTGCGCGATCAACTGCGTCACGGTACGCTCCGCGAAATATCGGTACTTGGCGCCTCGTGAGGCCCAAGTGCTAGGCCAGACAGCCACAATGCCAATACCGCGGCGATGGCCGTGGCCGCGGTTTCTCGGCTGGTGTTCGGGATTGCCGGATCGTCGAAGTCCCAAGCCAGATCCACGGAAACATGGTCGATCCGCTAGTCCAGCACGCGGCCGCAGGGGCTCCGTCGGGCGAACCGTGGCGGCATAGCCGGTGTACAGCATAGCCCATACGTACGCACGTCCCATGCTGCCGTCGATGCAGCCTTTGCGTGTGTGTGTGCGTTCTGCCCACCTTACCGGTGGGAGGGTCGAGCGTGGATGATGGGGTGACCAAATCATCCGGACGCACATGGATTTCGAGCAGCCGCCGCACGTAAGCGTTGGCGACCGCCTCCACCTGAGAGTTGCCCAGCTGGGCCAAGGCTCAGTAAACCAGGCTTGTCGCCTAGAGCGAGTGGCTGCTGCTCTCCGCAGCCCCAACAGCACTGGCCTCTTCGACCTTGCCGCCTGGAGTGCAAGTTCGCGCCCGGCTTTATTTCTGAGGAATGATGCTTCCGAGTGCGGCACGGTGATAGAAGCCAAAGCCCTAAAAGACTGTCCATTGCAAGGAGCGCCGCAGCATCCGGCGCAGCGCTGAATGCCCGTCGGCATTTGGGGACCGCTCTGCTTCAGCAATAGCCGCGAGCCAAAACTCGCCGACGAACGCCCCTCCTGTCCAATCGCCATCGGACATGAACGTGCCCAATGCGCGCCCAGTGGGGCAGCCCTGAGTTGTAGCGCCTCGGGTCTGCGCAAATACTCGTGCGCTCGGAGAGAAATCCGTTTCTCGACAAGGTTTGGCTCCAACAGAATTCCTCCGGTCGCCTTGCCGCGGCGCGCGGAGTAGGCAGACAGACGGGTTCAGTTGCCGATGTAGACGCGGCCGCGGTTCTTGGCGATGCGATAGACCACTACGCTCAGCAGCGCTATCCATGATCCGTAGACGGGAAATATCCAGGTCATGTGCTCGCGTTGCAACCACACCATGAGATAAGGTGAAGTCCCGCCAAACAACGAGACGCCCAAAGCATAGCCGAGCGCTACCCCCGTCGTCCGAACGGCACGCGGCATCAGCGTGGTTGCGATGAAGTTGTAGAGCCCCATGTTGAAGCCTACGATAGCTCCGCCGAACACCATCACGATGAAGAAAGTGGAGATGCTCTTCTCCGAATAGACCAATGTAAGAAAGAAGCACGGGATGAGCAGCAGGCGCAGCAGCGTGAACGCGCGGGATGGTCGCATCTTGTCCGCGAAGGCGCCCACGTACGGGGCGGTCACCATCCAGGTTAGCCCCATCAGCGTCAGGATTCCGAACACCCAGGTGCTGTTCTCCTTGAACACCGTATTGGCCATATTGGGCAGACCCGCAATCCATGCGTAGTTAGCGATCTGCACCGATCCAATGACCAGAATGACCGCGAGCAACGAGAGCCGAACGCTCCACAGCGTTTTCCATATGCCGCTGGTCGTTTCTTGAATGCGCGACAACTCATCCTGGCGATGCATCGCGCGATTGACCAAAGTCTCCGGCATGGCTGCCCGCAGATAAATGATAAACAAGCCGAGCACGCCGCCAAACGCGATGGGTATACGCCACGCCCACTCGCGCATCACCTCAGGTGCCACCGAGGCACTCACCAGAAACGCGACCATGCTGGCCCCGATTGCGCCCAGCTGAATGAACGTACCACCGATCAGGCCAAGGTAACGCCCTTCCTTGCCTGGTGGCGCTAGTTCGATCGCGATCGCGTTCGCGACACCCGACTCGGCGCCAAGGGAAAGTCCTTGAACGATTCGAATAAGAAGCAGCGCCACAGCTGCCGTAACGCCGATATCGTCATAGGCCGGCAAGATGGAGATCAGCAATGAGGACAGCGCCATCGCCGTCACCGAGATCATCATTACTCGCTTATGGCTGATCCGATCTGCGACTGGACCAAGCAAGGCAGCCCCGAGCGGCCGCGCGAGGAAGCCCGCTCCAAACACCGCGAGCGCCGCGAGCAGAGAGGTGATCGGATCACCGGAAGGAAAGAAGTGCGGCGACAGAAACGCAGCCATCACGCCGTAGATGTTCCAGTCATACGCCTCCAGCGCTACGCCTCCACCGAGACCGACCGTCATTCTCCTAGTGACAACTAGCTTCTCTGGCTGGATCGGGGCAGCAGCGGGGTGAGTGATATCGTGCATGTGTCCGGTTCGCTCGGCTGGTGAAAATCGGTTAAGAATATCGATGGGGAAACTTCAGGATAGGATCGCGTCTGGCGCAGTGGCGTCATATTTGGCCATCAAGTAAGCGGCGCCTTGGCAAATTGGCCAGTGCCGATCCAATGCTCTCGCATATTCCGCTCATCGGCTCCTGTCTGTTGACGGCCGCATCAATCGACGGCGGTTCGGTCGAGCGCGCAACACGCGCGATCATGCCCGCAGCTCTTGCATCATCTGCACTTCGCCGCGGAGTTGCGACAGCGGACCAATCTGGATCGCTATCCTACCGCTCGTCTCAGCCTTGGCGAATTCCAGCGCCGTAAGCTGATAATGATTGTCCGCAGCCAGCGCGTGGCCGAGCTTCATGACGATCTTTTCGGCCGATTGCGCACCGGCAACGACCGCAAGCGCGCAGACAAGGATGCACCCTGACAACGATCCAACAATACTGTGCAATGCGCTGCTCACGGTGTCTCCCCCATGGTATTTTTATGAAGCGGCGATTGACGCCGATTGGTGTGGAAGTATGGCGATCTGCCAATTCCCGCGTTAGGACGCTTTTCCATATTTCTTGTACTTTTTGACGAGATGTACTTGGAAGCGGGAGTGCAGAAACGAGCAACACGACGTTCACCCCACAAATATTTCGGTGCTTTACGAGGCGCATCAAACGGGATGACTTCGCGGAAACGCCATATGGCTATTTTATTATCCTCGCGGCGTCGGTGACGAATACTTGCAGCGCAATAACAAATCCATGCGACAGCCATCGATGAGGATTCTTAGGATTCCAAGGATTTGGACAAAGCGTCTTGACGTCGGCGAAACGCCCTTTCTACCCTTTTGTTGCGCGAACCGCCGCTCGCGATGTGGCGCCTGCATCTTTGACAGCTTTCCTCTCGCGTCATATTCATGCCAATAGCCGAGACGCTCCTGATCTTTCAGGGCCATGACGAGAAACGAGACAGTCGAACGATCGGTCGATGCCGAGCTTACTGAAAAGCAAAACCAGATTCCTTCCCCCGTTTTGGCGTCTACGCGGTAGTTCTCGATGATCGGTGCATCGAAGGTCGGGTGTTGCGGCACCTCAACTCCTGACCTGACAGATCGGATAAATCGCCCGAGACAGAAAATCCGGCTTGCGGCCTACTTCGGAGAACGCTTCACGGTTGATGGGTGTCACGCATGCTCCTGTCCGAAAACACACGTGCCAATGTTGGGAACCCGCCAAGCTGATTGCGAACGCGAGTTTGAGCCGGGAACGTCGTTGGATTCCTCTGAATCCCGGTGGCCCAAATCATGCAATGCGGTAGCGAAGTGTCTTGTAATCGGATCTCGCGCTGGGAGACGACCTTAGATATCTAGAACGAAACATTGATTGAGCTCGACGCGAGCAGCGCCAGGGAGACTCGTTCAACGGCTGCTTACTTGCGTGCTTTCAGCGTCTGATTCACTCGATCGGAATCGAATTGTCAGCGTTAGCTAAGGAGACACTATGCGCATCTGCGGTATCAAGCTGACGCATGACGGAGCGATCGCTGTTGTCGAGGATGGACGACTTGTCTTCTGTGTCGAGCAGGAAAAGCGGAGCAACAATCCGCGGTATCAACGCATTGACAATCTCGATGCAGTTGTTCTCGCTTTGGCGGAGCACGGTCTGGACTTGGGGGATGTCGATCAGTTCGTCATCGACGGCTGGTGGGGGAAGGTAGAGTCGCAGTTCCACGTACTCAGTGGGGCGACGCCTATCACTCTAAAAGGGGCGACGTATTTTGAGCGCCATACCGAAGGCCTTCTCACTTCGCGCGACGGCTTTGGCCTGATGCTCGGCGACACGGTCTTCCCTTATAAAAGTTATCCGCACGTCACAGGGCATGTGGCATCAGCATACTGCACTAGTCCCTTTGCCAAAGCCGGACAACCCGCGTTCTGCCTGGTGTGGGACGGTGGCACTTTTCCACGTCTCTATTATGTAGAACGCCGCGCAGCCCGGTTTCTCGGATGCCTATTCCCGATGATTGGCCAAGTCTATGCTGCCGCGGGCTATCACTTCGGACCCTTCAAGCAGGCGAACCGCACCGATTGGGACCTCGGTGTTGCCGGCAAGCTGATGGCTTACATCGCGCTCGGGTCTGTTGATGAAGAAATCGTCACGGTATTTCAGAAGCTCTATGAGGAACGCTTTGCGGCCGACACTGAGCTTGTCCATCGTTACAGCGCGAATGCCTCGCGTGGCGCGGGCTCCCCACTTGGGGCTGTGCATGACTTTTTCGAGGCCAGCGCGCTCCTGTTGAAGGCCAAGGCACCCGAAGATGTGCTCGCATCGTTTCATTGTTTTCTTGAGCGTCTGCTCCTCCGCGAAATGGCGACTGCTTTGCAGCGGCATTCGTGTTTGCCGCCGCGCAATTTGTGTATAGCTGGAGGCTGCGGTCTCAATATCAAATGGAACAGTGCACTACGTGCCAGCGGCCTGTTCGATGCCGTCTGGGTGCCGCCCTTTCCGAATGACAGTGGCTCGGCAATTGGCGCCGCTTGCTCCGCACTAGCGGCGGACAAGGGCTTCGTGCCGTTGGAATGGTCGGTCTATAGTGGTCCAGCCCTGCAAGCTCGCGATGTCCCGCCACAATGGGAGGGCGCGCCGTGTAGCATGCGTGAACTTGCGACGATTCTCGCCAACAACAAGCCCATAATTTTCCTTGCCGGCCGCGCCGAGCTTGGACCACGGGCATTGGGTAGCAGAAGCATTCTCGCAGCCGCAGCTTCGCCGCGAATGAAGGATTATCTCAATGATATCAAACTTCGCGAACACTTCCGGCCAGTGGCGCCGATATGCCTAGAGGATCGTGCGCCGGATATTTTCAGTCCTGGAACGCCGGACCCTTACATGCTTTTCGATCACCAGACACGAGCAGAATGGCGCGAAAAGATCCCAGCTGTTGTACATCTCGACCAATCTGCGCGATTGCAGACCGTTTGCAGAACCTCTCAGCACAAAATCGCCGAACTTCTCATGGAATACGAAAAACTCACGGGCATTCCGCTGCTTTGCAATACAAGTGCTAACCTCCATGGACGTGGGTTTTTCCCTGATGCCGCAGCCGCCTGCGAATGGGGACAGGTTGAGCACGTATGGTGCGATGGCATGCTATGGACGAAAACTCCGTAAGCGCAGTGTCCTATCGATATGGCATCACTTTCGATGCCCCGGTCTATTTTGGGGACACCGTCACCGCAAAGCTGGTGGTGCGTGAGAAGGACGAGGAGCGCAACACCTGCATCTTTCTGCCACGCTGTCACCAACCAGAACGGCTCGGTCGTGGCGTCAGGCAGCACTTCCTGAAGGACTTTTGATGCAAACAGCTGACCGTGGCGGCGCTGACCGTGGCGGCCTGGTAAAGCCTTGTCATACCGAAACCATTGCGGATCGGCAGCCGGCGTGCCAGACGCCCTCGATCAACCTGGGAAGCAAGCGCTGGTGCGTGCGGCCGGCCGAAGCCAGTCTCCTTAGTCGAATTCCCCGTTAAACAGGACAATTTGCGGGGATCCTCGGAATACGGGAACCGAACTAACCCATCTATTCGGCTGTCCGCTTCAGATAGTGCAATTCGAAAAAACTTCGCCGGAGAGGCCCCCGGCGAGTCGTCCCTGTCGGGCGCTTGTGACTGGGGCTTACGCCTTCATCGCGCCCTTCACGGCTTCCGGCGTGATCGGCAACGAGCGGATACGCGCGCCGCAGGCGTTGAAGATGGCATTGCCGAGCGCAGGCGCGACGACGGTCACCGCCGGCTCGCCGACGCCGGTCGGCTTGTCGCCGTTGGCGATGACGTTGACGGCGACTTCCGGCGCCTGGCTCATCCGCAAGGGCGTATAGGTATCGAAATTGGTCTGTTCGATACCACCGTCCTTCAGCGTCGCCTTCTCATACATGGCGAGCGAAAGGCCCCACAGCGCCGCGCCCTCGACCTGGGCGCGGATGTTGTCGGGATGCACCTGCATGCCGACGTCGGTGGCGACGGTCAATTTCTTGACCTTGACCTCGCCGGACGGCGCGACCGCGACATGGGCGACGCAGGCGGTCCAGCTTGCGGTGGCCCGCTCTTGCGATGAGACACAGGCGATGCCCATACCCTCGCCCTTCGGCAGCTTGGTGGTGCCGTAGCCAGCCATGCCCATCGCTGCGAGCAGGGTGTTGCGCAGCCGCTGCGCGCCGCCGTCATTCTTGCCTTTGCCGTCCAGCAGCGCAATGCGATACTGAGCGGGATCCTGGCCGGCCGCGTGCGCGAGCTCGTCGATCATGCTTTCGACCGCCCAGAACGTCCAGCCCGGCGCCACCGAGCGCAGCGGACCGGACGGCGTGGCGGTGTGCGCCAGCTCGTTCTTGATCGCGCGGACATTGTGATTGGGCACTGAATAGAAGAAATCCGCCCCATTCACGGTGAAGGAGTCGAGCGGCCCCTTCTTGTCGACCGACGGCGTCAGGAAATCGGGGATTCCCCACCGCGCAGTCGGCCAGGCCGAGACCACGTCGTGGTTGAGCGCGATCAGCTTGCCGTCACCATCCAGGCCCGCCTTCACCTTCTGGAAGGTCAGCGGACGCGAATAGTCCATGGTCATGTCGTTTTCGCGCGAATAGATCACCTTGACCGGCTTGCCGACGGCCTTCGCCGCCTGCACCGCAGGCACCATCATGTCGGCGTCCAACCGCCGGCCGAAGCCGCCGCCCAGCCACATCTGGTGCATCACGACGAACTTGGGATCGATCCCGGCCGCTCCCGCCGCGATTGCCCCGGTGCGCGTCGCAA
>NZ_JAAVLW010000006.1:0-185000 GCF_013114835.1 Bradyrhizobium archetypum
CATTGCATGAGCGGCGACCCTCCCCCCTCCAAGGGAGGGTGAACACGCCCCTGCCTAACCGCTCTTCCTTTTCTTCCCCTTCGCAAAATGCTTCGCCAGAAACTCCGCCAGCACTTCGACGCGCGCGGGCCGCGGGCCGCCGGGCGGGGTGACGAGATGCACCGCGCCTTCGGGCTGGTGCCAGCCTTTGAGGATCACCTCGACCTTGCCGGACGCGATGGCGTCGCCGATGATGAAATCCGGCAGATCGGCAATGCCGAGGCCTGCGATAACCGACGGCAATACTGCCTCGCCATTGTTGACGCGGAGCTGGCCCGCGGGACGCACGCTGGCCTGCTCGCCTGCCGCGTTGGTGTAGTGCCAGACGCCGGGCGTCGAGAGATACGCGTAGCCGAAGCATTTGTGCTCCGCGAGGTGCATCGGATGCGTCGGTCTTCCGTGGCGCTTGAGGTATGAAGGCGCCGCCACCGTGTAGCGCGGCATCGCGCACAGCCGACGCGCGATCAGGGAAGAGTCGGGCAGGCGCGCGATGCGCAGGCCGGCATCAAAACCTTCGCCGATCAAATCGACGGTGGCGTCGCTCAAGTGCAGGTCGATCGAGACTTCCGGATAGGCGCTAAGGAATTCCGGCAGGATCGGCGCAATCGCCTTGACCCCGAACGTCATCGGTACCGCAAGGCGAACCAGCCCGCGCGGCGCCATCGATTGCGACAATGCCTCGTTCTCGGCGTCCTCGGCATCGGCAAGCAGGCGCGCGGCCCGCTCGGCGAGCCTCTGCCCGGCATCGGTCAGGGCGAGCCGCCGCGAGGTGCGGTTGAACAGCCGCGCGCCGAGCCGCCGCTCCAGCCGGCTGACCGCCTTGGAGACGGTCGCCTTGGACAGCGCCAGTTCGGTCGCGGCCGATGCAAACGACCGCAACTCCACGACTTTTGCGAAAATCGCCAGCGCCTCGAAATCCGGGAGTTTGGACATTCGGATCGCCTCCAAAGGCTATTTTTGGAAACAATGAGTTTCCATAGTTTCTATTTCTATACCAAGTTCGGCGACATATCCAATAGCCCATCGGAAGTGAAGCGATGGAGAAATCCAAATGACCAAGAAGCTCTCAGGCAAGGTAGCCCTCGTGACCGGCGGCTCGCGCGGCATCGGCGCGGCAAGTGCTCGGGCGCTTGCAGAACAAGGCGCCGACGTCGCGATCAGCTATGTCGCCTCCCCCGACAAGGCCGAGGCGGTCGTCGCCGAGCTGAAGGCCAGGGGCGTCAACGCCCGCGCCTACAAGGCCGACCAGGCTTCTGCCGTTGAGGTTGACCAACTCGTGAAGGATGTCGCGAAGGATTTCGGCCGCCTCGACATCCTCGTCAACAATGCTGGCGTTGCAGTCGGTGGGCCGATTGATGACGCCAATACGGATACTGCGGCGCTGGCCCGCCAGAACGCCATCAACGTGCACGGCGTGATTACCGCGATCCGCGCGGCGTCGAAGCTGATGGGTGACGGCGGCCGCATCGTCACCATCGGCTCCGGTATCGCCACCCGCGCCTCGTTCCCGGGCCTTGCCGACTACGCCGCCACCAAGGCCGCCGTCGTCGGCTATTCCAAGGGCGCAGCGCGCGACCTCGGGCCGCGCGGCATCACGGTCAACGTGCTGCAGCCGGGGTCGATCGATACCGACATGAACCCGAAGGACGGCGGCGATTTTGCCGAAGCGCAACGTGCCCAGCACGCGCTGCAGCGTTTCGGCAAGCCGGAAGAAATCGCAGCCGGCGTCGTCTTCCTCGCGAGTCCCGAAGCCTCCTTCGTGACCGGCACGGTGTTCAACGTCGACGGCGGCTTCGGCGCGTAATTCAACTCCAGCGCGGCCGGGCGCGTACCGCCCGGCCGTCTAATTCAAAAAATCAAAGAAAAGGAATATCTCATGATCGAACTCAGACCATTTGCGAAACTCGGCAGCGCCGATCACGGCTGGCTGAAGGCGAAGCACCATTTCTCGTTCGGTAGCCATTACGATCCAAACAATATGGGCCATGGGTCCTTGCGGGTGTGGAACGACGACGAGATCGCGCCGAACACCGGCTTTCCCGCCCATCCCCATGCCGACATGGAAATCATCACCTATGTTCGCGAGGGCGCGATCACGCACCAGGACTCGCTCGGCAACAAGGGCCGGACGGAAGCCGGCGACGTGCAGGTGATGAGCGCCGGCAGCGGCATTCGTCATTCCGAATACAATCTCGAGCCGTCGAAGACCAAGATCTTCCAGATCTGGATTGAACCGACGACGACGGGCGGTCAGCCGACCTGGGGCGCCAAACCGTTTCCGAAGTCGGACCGCTCCGGCAAGCTCGTCACCATCGCCAGCGGCATCAAAGGCGATGAGGACGCGTTGCCGATCCGCGCCGATGCGCGGGTGCTCGCCACCACGCTGAAGGCGGGCGAGAGCGCGGAATACGAACCGCAGCAGGCGCGCCACCTCTATCTCGTGCCGGCGGCCGGCAGCGTCGAAGTCAACGGCGTGCGCGTCAACGCCCGCGATGGTGCTGCGATCCGCGACGAGACGAAATTGACGATCACTGCGCTGGAGGATTCGGAACTGGTGCTGGTCGACGCGGCGTAGCCCGCCCACTCACTGCTCGTCATGCCCGGGCTTGGCCCGGGCATCCATCCACTTCGGGAGAGTCTCTTGAAGATTGATGGATTGCCGGGTCAAGCCCGGCAATGACGCTCCCAACAACAAACTAACTATCAACTCAAAGGAAACCATCATGGCCAAAGTACTCGTGCTCTATTATTCCGCCTACGGTCACATCGAGGCAATGGCGAATGCCATAGCCGAAGGCGCACGGAAGGCCGGCGCGACCGTCGACATCAAGCGCGTGCCGGAGCTGGTGCCCGAAGCGGTCGCCAAGGCCTCACACTACAAGCTCGATCAGGCCGCGCCGATCGCCAAAATCGAAGACCTCGCCAATTACGACGCGATCGTCATCGGCACTGGCACCCGCTTCGGCCGGATGGCCTCGCAGATGGCGAACTTCCTCGATCAGGCCGGCGGGCTCTGGGCCAAGGGCGCGCTACACGGCAAGGTCGGCGGCGCCTTTACGTCAACGGCCACCCAGCATGGCGGGCAGGAAACCACGCTGTTCTCGATCATCACCAATCTCCTGCATTTCGGCATGACCGTCGTCGGCCTGAACTACGGCTTCGCCGGCCAAATGAAGCTCGACGAAGTCACCGGCGGCGCGCCTTACGGCGCCACCACGATCACCGGCGGCGACGGCAGCCGCCAGCCGAGCGAGAACGAGCTCGCCGGCGCGCGCTACCAGGGACGCGTGATCGCGGAGACCGCGAACAAGCTGCATGGCTGATGCGACGAGGGCGGCGTTCTCTCTTACGAATGCCGCCCAATCTTGGCTTTCGGAGGCCTTGGATTCAGATGGTCGAACTTCTCTTTATCTCTCAACTGGCACGCCGGCCACTACAGGCCGTGGCGAGACGCTGGTGGTGCAACAGCCTGTTTCGCGCCTCGCGCGGAGCGCGGCGCTGCCCGGAATGCACGAAATCGTGAGGCACGGTTTCTAAACGCCCGGTGAATTCGTGATAGGCCTTCCACCCCGTTCAGCTCGCACAAGGTTCTGCCATGAGCAACCATTCGCAAGTCCCGTGGCCGGAATTGCCGACAGCAGCTTGGCATGATACCTGTGCGACGCTGCAGCTCTGGACCCAGATCGTCGGCAAAATTCGCCTGACCAAGTCGCCGTGGCTCAATCATTCCTGGCACGTGGCGCTTTATGTCACATCGCGCGGATTGACGACATCGCCAGTGCCCGACGGTGCACGAACATTCCAGATCGATTTCGATCTCATCGATCACCTCTTACGCATCTCGACCAGCGACGCCGCGCAGCGGCATTTTGCGCTGCCGGGTCATTCCGTCGCAAGCTTCTACACCGCCACGCTTGCCGCGCTTAGCGAACTCGGCATTGCCGTCACCATCGAAGAGATGCCGAACGAACTGCCCGATCCGATAAAATTCCCCGACGACACCGTGCACGCCTCCTACGATCCTGATGCTGTCGGACGCTTCCTGCAAATCCTTGTCAACAGCGATCGCGTCTTCAAACAATTCCGCACCGGCTTTCTCGGCAAGACAAGCCCAGTGCATTTCTTCTGGGGCAGTTTCGATCTCGCGGTGACGCGCTTCTCAGGACGCCGCGCGCCACGCCATCCCGGCGGCGTGCCGTACTTGCCCGACGCGGTTGCGCATGAAGCCTATTCACACGAAGTTAGCAGCGCCGGCTTCTGGCCAGGTGGTGGCGCCATTGATTATCCCGCGTTCTATTCCTACGCCTATCCCGAGCCGGCAGGCTTCCGCGCGGCGAAGGTGCAACCGGATGCGGCGTTCTTCAGCGAAGCGCTCGGCGAATTCATTCTGCCCTACGACGCCGTGCGGAGGGCTGCCGATCCCGATAAGGCGCTGCTCGATTTCCTGCACAGCACATACGAGGCCGCGGCAATCGCAGCAAATTGGGATCGCGACGCGCTCGAGTGCGATCTTGGCCGGCCAGGCGTGGTGCGGCAGGTTTGAAGCTGCTCTGCAGGGTGGGCAAAGCAAACGGGTCGCACGAGCGCCCGATGACGGGCTCCGCGTGCCCAGCATCACACGTAGAAATCGAGAAATGTGGGCGCGCTTAGCTTTGCCCCTAGCAATCGCGACTAATGCTGCAATTCCGGCTTCGCCACGGTCTGGCGGACTTCCGCGCCGCAATCGGCGCATTCATAGGTGAAGTCAATCTTTGCCTGGCTCCAATTCGGTTCGACATCCCGCACGAACATCGGAAGCCCGACGCAGCTCGGACAAATGACGAAACCTGGCTCAATGCCATCATGATGAATATAGGCTGGCATGTTGGCTCTCCCCACGGCAGCAATTAACGAGTAGCCCATCACCCGAACCGCAGCATACGCGCGTGCGGTAATGCCGGTCATCAACTCTCGCGAACACACGAAGAACGGCTGCATAATCCTGGCACGTGTTGCAAATTTGCACGGCAGTTCCAGTGCGGCAACAATGTGTCAGTTCGCTTCGCGTGATAGTGGCTTGCGGCGACGGCGGGGACTTCGGATGTCGGGTGCCTCGATGAGCTGCCTCATGAGTCGATCTTCGACGCCTTGCAGGGCTGCGGCCCGAGGCCGAACGCGGCCAACGCGCTGCCCACCGCCACCGTCACCGGATGCATGGCAATGGTTCGCTCACGCTCGGTCAGGATTGCAAGTACGGCATAGATGAGTGAAAGCGGCAAGGCGGCCAGCAATTTGGCGATCAGCTTGGCCCGCAACCAGAGCGTCGGCGATGCCTTGCGCTGGACCTGATAGTTGATCGCGCCGATCCGCAGGCCGCGCCTCACCAGGCATTTCAGACTGGTCCGGCTTTGCGGCACGGTCTCGCTGATCACGGCTTCAGCCACCCAGTGAAATCGCAAACCGAGCCTCATACAGCGATAGAAGAAATCGGTGTCCCCACCGCCCAGAAAGTTGAACCGAAGATCGAACGCCGGCGAGCCCAGTTGGTCGAATACCGCGCGCCGGATCAGGCAATTGCCGCAGCCATAGATCACCGGCACCGGCCCCGACGCATTGTACGCCGGGGCAAAAGCAGGATGGCAGCGCAAACCGCGCTTCCGTTCATCATCGAATTCCGGGAATACCGGTCCACCCACGATATCGGCGCCGATCGCCTCCGCCGTCCTGACCATCTGCTCCAGCCAGTCGGGCGCGGCGATTTCGTCATCGTCGATCATCAGCAAGCTGGCGGCGTTTGGAAACATCCGCAGCGCTGTCTCGAAGGCGGCGTTGATCGCATGGCAGGCGCCCTGCCGCGGCTCGATCATGCAGAGGCCCGCGAATTTTCCCGGCGCGAGGTACTCGACCGCAACCGGGACGCTTTCGCTCTTCGACGCATCGTTTTCCACCATGACGACCGCGAAGCGGCGGTTGGTGCGCTGGCTAACGAGCGATTCCAGCGTTCGGCGCAAGTGTTGAGGACGGCGGAAACAGGGGATGCAGACGACGATTTCGATGGTGGGATCGAGCGCCGGCGAAGCCGCCACCAGCGCGCGCAGCGCCCTGACCGACGGATCGGGCCCGTCCATCCGAAGATCGCTGGTCGAAATCCCTGCCATGACGCTAAGGTCGTTCGCGAATATGTCTCATCGTCCCGAAACGGGATCGCCTGCATGACCTCGGGACATTTCCGTCTCGATAAGGTCGTTCGTTGCGGCATTGATCGGCCTTGCCAACGTAACGCGCGCAGCGGTGCAAATTTCGATCCGGCGGCGGCGCATAAGGCCGCGATTTCGGACAACGGTTAATGGTTGGGGTTAATCTGCGCTGAACGAGCGTCTGCCGGCGGATCAGCGGCCGAACAGCTTTCGGAACAGGCCGTTTGGCGCTATTTGACCATCAATCCGCGCGCGCTCTATCTGTTGCTGAACAGGAGCCGATCGAACAATATGGGCGGAACAGGTGATCGATGAGCAACCGTCCAGCCATTCTCGTTACCGGCGGTGCCGGCTATATCGGCTCGCATTGCTGCAGGGCGCTGGATGCGGCCGGCTATCGACCTGTCACCTACGACAATCTCTCGACCGGCCATCGCAGCTTCGTTGGCCGTGAGCTCGTCGTCGGCGACATCGCCGACAAGGCCACGCTGGCGCGGACCTTTGCCGAGCACGACATCGTGGCGGTCATGCACTTCGCCGCCTCGAGCCTGGTCGGCGAATCCGTCGCCGATCCGCAGAAATACTACGTCAACAATCTCGCCGGCACGCTGTCGCTGCTTGAAACCATGCGCGCGGCCGGGTGCAGCCGCCTGGTGTTTTCATCGACCGGCGCGGTCTATGGCAATGCCGACAGCAAGGCGCTGCCCGAAAATTATCCCTGCGCCCCGATCAACCCCTATGGCGCCTCGAAATGGATGATCGAGCGCGTGCTGGCGGATTATCGCGCGGCCTACGGGTTCGGCTCGTTCGCGCTGCGTTACTTCAATGCCGCCGGCGCCGATCCGGCCGGCGGCATCGGCGAGATGCGCGAGGTGGAAACCCATCTCATCCCCCGCGCCATGATGGCGCTGCAGGGGCATGTGGCGGACTTTGCGGTGTTCGGCGACGATTACGACACGCCCGACGGGACGGCGATCCGCGACTATATTCACGTCACCGATCTCGCGACCGCCCACGTGCTGGCCCTCAAGATGCTGCTCGATGGGCACACCGGCGGCGCCTTCAACCTCGGCACCGGCAACGGTTTTTCGGTGCGCGAAATCCTCGCGGCGATCGCAGCCGAGACCGGCCGCGAAGTCCCCCATGTCGTCAAGCCGCGCCGGGCCGGCGATCCGACCTATCTGGTCGCCGATCCCTCCGCCGCGCGCAATACGCTGAACTTCCGTCCTGCCCATTCGGATCTGGCGACGATCATCCGCACCGCCTGGGCATGGCATAGAAAGGCTCATCCGCTGAAGACGGGTGGGTCTGTCTGAGATTGAGCCGGATCGACTTCGATAGTCCCAGTGCGGCGACACCCCCACCCCGCCCTCCCCCGCAAGCGGGAGAGGGAGTCCGACGCGCCGAGCAAGCGATCGAGGGACAGCGTTACAACGGCTTGATCTGCACTTTGCGAAACTTGATCACGCCAGAACCGTATTGCAGCGCGAACGGGCCGCTGGCGTGCTTTGAATCTTGGACATCGGCAGTCTTCTGGCCGTTCAGCATGACGACGAGGTGAGGCCCCTTGGCCGTGATTTCGTAGGTGTTCCATTTGCCGCCCGCTTTCGGCATCGGGTCGACCTTGGCCACATCGACGATCGCGCCGGTGCCGTAGGTCGGATCGGGCCGCTTGTCGAAGATGTTGACCTCGTAGCAGATCTTGGCGTCGATTTTCCCCGCCTGGTCGCAGCGTATGAAGATTCCGCTGTTAGCGTCATCGTCCGCCCAGAACTCGACCTTCATCTCGAAATCCTTGTAGGACTCCTTGCTGACGAGATAGGAGGGATCTTTGCCCTCGCTGATCTTATCGGCGACGAGCGCGCCGTCCTTCATCGCCCAGTTGGCCTTGTTGCCGACCTCGGTCCAGTCGCCCATCTTGGTGCCGTCGACAAGCGTCACCCAGCCGCCGCTCTGGCCCAATGCCACGCCGGAAAATTGAATGGCGGCTGCACCCATCAACAGGCCGGCCGCAAGTATCGACAAACGCTTCATGATCGTAACCCTCCCATGGCTGGTTTTGGTTGGACGGCAACGTAGCATTACAAGGCGCGGCGTAAATCTGCTTTTCATGCTGCAGTTGCGTTATCGCAGCCGCTGGTCACGCATGCACATGTGCGCCCCTGTCCCTCGACGAGGCGATTGACCATAAGGATGAGCCTCAAGCTCACGCGCCGATCGGACGAATTCATCCCCCGCAACCATTTCGACGGCGGCGCGTTTCATGTCCATCAATCACCTGAGGATATCAAACATGAACGTCACCTCGCAGATCCGTGAGCACATGGACGTCATCTCGTCGGACAAGAAGACGGTCGGCAAGGTCGACCACATGGAAGGAACCGACAAGATCAAGCTGACCAAGCAGAGTTCGCCGGACGGGCAGCACCATCACTTCATTCCGGTGTCATGGGTCGACCACGTCGATCAGCATGTCCACCTCAACAAATCGGGTGCTGATGTCACGTCGCACTGGCAGCATGGCCGGCAATAACTGGCATTGCGCCGCACGCGAATGCGGATATCATCTGACGTCAGGAGATAGAATGCATCCGGCGGCGCCACTGCAATTCGAACGTATGGTCGGCGAATACGCGCGCTGGCGCGCCGTTCCCGAAGCTGAACGATCGCCGGCCCCGGCATGGTGGTGGGGACCGGCGATCGAATTACGCAATGCGCCGCAATCCATGCCGGCGGAATGGTGCGCACAACTTGGCCTGCCCGATCAGGCGACGTATGCGGCGGGAGCGGAAATCTTCCTTAAGGTCTTCGCCGGACAGACCTCCCTGCCCTGGCCGCACGACTTTCCCCGCAAGGCTGAAACTTCCGAGGCGAAGGCCGTCCGCGAGCTGCATCCGCAGCCGTCAGACGACAGCGCCTTTCAACCCTGACCCGGCTTCCGGCTGCAGCGGCGGCGAGGCGAGCCGCGGTTCGGCGCGAAGCAGATCCGTCATTTGCTGTGCGGGCAGCGGCTTGGAGAATAGGAAGCCCTGCATTTCGTCACAGGCATGATTACGCAGGAAGGCCTCCTGCTCCACGGTCTCGACACCCTCCGCGATAACAGTCATGCCGAGCGCCTTGCCCATGCTGATGATCGCCTGCGTAATTGCCTGGTCTTCGGAATCGACCGGCAGATCGCGGACGAAGGATCGATCGATCTTGATCGTATCGATCGGAAACTGCTTCATCAGCGACATCGACGAATAGCCGGTTCCGAAATCGTCGATCGCAAGGCGAATGCCGCGGCTTTGAATCGCGTCCAGCACCTTGATCGCGCGCGAGACGTTGCGCATCACCATGCTTTCGGTGACTTCGAGCTGCAACAGCACCGGCGACATGCCACTTGCCAGCAGCGCCTCGTCGACATCGTGCAGCAGATGCGGATCGGCAAACTGCCGCGGTGACAGGTTGACCGCCACGGTCACCGGCCGCAGGCCGCGGCGCTGCCAGGCCATGTTCTGCGCGCAGGCTTCCTTGAGCACCCAGCGGCCGATCGGAACGATCAGGCCGGTTTCCTCGGCAAGGGGAATGAACTGCCCCGGCGACACGGCGCCGAGCTCGGGATGATTCCAGCGCAGCAGCGCTTCGACGCCGGTGATCTGGCGGCTCTCCATGTCGATCTTTGGCTGATAATGCAGCGAGAACTGCTCGCGCTCCAGCGCGCGGCGCAGCGCGCTCTCCAGCGTCAGGCGCTCGATCGACTGCGTCTTGATCTCCTTCGTGAAGAAGCGGAAGCCGTTCTTGCCGTCCTCCTTGGCGAGATACATCGCCATGTCGGCATTCTTTGTCAGCGTCTGCATGTCGGTGCCATCAGACGGATACATCGCGATCCCGATGGAAGCGGTGGTATGGCATTCGTGACCGCTGAGCTGCAGCGGCTGGCTCAGTACTGACAGTAGTTCGCCGGCAATGCGCTCGACCTCATGACGTTCCGCGGTTTCCTCCAGAATGACCACGAACTCGTCGCCGCCGAGCCGCGCCACGACATCGCTCGCGCG
Source organism: Bradyrhizobium archetypum (assembly GCF_013114835.1). Classification (GTDB taxonomy): domain Bacteria; phylum Pseudomonadota; class Alphaproteobacteria; order Rhizobiales; family Xanthobacteraceae; genus Bradyrhizobium; species Bradyrhizobium archetypum. The sequence continues at coordinate 10,253 of NZ_JAAVLW010000006.1, forward strand.
CAGCGCGCGCCGCAACCTGCCGCCGATTTCCACCAGCAGCATGTCGCCGGCATCATGTCCCAGCGAGTCATTGATGACCTTGAACCTGTCGAGATCGATGAACAGCAGGGCAAACTGCCGCTGGTAACGCGCGGCGGCATCGATCGCGCCGCGCAGCATGCCGTTGAACATTTCCCTGTTCGGCAGGCTAGTCAGGCTGTCGTGCGACGCCAGATATTCGATCCGTTCGTCGGCCTTGGTTTTTTCGTCGGCGCGGTCGAAGTTCTCCAGTGCGAAGGATACATTCTCGACGAGCCGCTGCAACAGTTCGGCAAACTCCGGCGTGAAGGTGTTCCTCTCGAGCGACATGAAGGACATCACGCCGACGACCTTCCCGTGCACCAGCAGGGGGAATGACGCGCCGGAGTTCGTACCATCAAGGCGGGCCCTATGGTGAAACGCCTCGGCATTGGGATCGGCGAGATAGTCGTTCATGATGCAGGCCCGCTGCGAGCGTATCGCCTGGCCGCACAGCCCACGCCCCTCCGGATGCGCCTCGTTAGCTGATATCCTTGCCAGACGGGCGCTGAGGGCGGTCGGACCGGCGGCGGCCACCACGTCGAGATAATCGCTGTCGGGCTTCGTCAGCACGATGGATGTCAAGGTGAACTTGCCGCCGCTGGCCGCGGCCTCGCAAACCAAATCGAACAATTCCGCCCGCGACGATGCACGGATGATCGCCTCATTCGTTGCGCTCAGCGCCGCCAGCATGCGGGTCAGGCGCTCCTTCTGGCCCTCGGTCCGTGCCTTGTCGTCGGCGCGATCGAAATTCTCCAGCGCGAAAGATACGTTATCGGCCAATCGTTGCAGGAGTTCGACGAATTCGGGGGTGAAGGTATGCTTGTCCAGCGACATGTAAATCATGACGCCGACCGGCTCGTCATGCACGAGCAGCGGAAACGCGGCGCCCGACTGGGCGCCATAGCTGCCGACTATGGACTGGAAGGCGGCGACGCGCTGGTCGGTGACGTAGTCGTTGGTGATGCATGGACGCCTGGTTCGAAAAGCGGTTCCGCTGAGCCCCCGTCCCTCGGGAAGGTTTTGATCGGTCGACAACCTGACGTGCCGCGTTGCCTCGGCCGCTGGGCCCGAGGCGGCGACAATCTTAAGAAGGTCGCTTCCCGGCGTAGCCAGCGCAATGGTGGTCGAGGTGAACCGGCCGCCCTCTGCCGCCGCTTCGCATACCAGATCAAACAGTTCGGTGCGGGACTTGGCCCGCATGATGGCTTCGTTGGTCCTGCTCAACGCGGCGAACATCCGCGTCAGGCGCTGTTTCTGACTTTCGGTCCTCGCCTTCTCGTCGGCACGATTGAAATTTTCCAGCGCAAACGACACGTTCTCGGTGAGCCGCTGCAGCAGCTCGGCGAATTCGGGCGTGAACGTGTCCTTCTCGGAGGAGATGAAGAACATCACGCCGACCGGCTCACCGGAAATCAGCAGCGGAAATGCCGCGCCCGACATGGCGCCGTCGCTGTGAATGAACTGACGAAATGCCGATCCCCGCGGGTCGGCGCGCAAATCGTTGGCGATGCAGGCTCGCTTGGAGCGGAACGCATTGCCGCAGAGGCCGCGTCCTTCGGGTACGTTCGCGTTGGTCGAGACCTTGACTCGCCGCATATTGTCTGACGTCGGCCCGGCAACTGCTACCAGGTCGGTGTCATAGCTGTCCGGGCGGGCCAGCAGGATGCTGGTTGAATTGAACCGGCCGCCCTTTGCGGCAGCCTCGCATACCAGTTCGAACAGCTCTGCCCGTGACGTGGCACGGACGATCGCCTCGTTGGTCGCGCTGAGCGCCGCCAGCATTCGCGCCAGCCGCTCCTTCTGGGCGTCCGCTCGCGCCTTTGCACTGGCACGTTCGAAATTGTCCAAAGCGAACGAGACGTTCTCGGCGATTCGCGCCATCAGGGCGACGATCTCTTCGTCTTCCGCCCACAGCTTTCCGACAAAGAACATCAATACGCCGACGCTCTCGTCGGCCTTGATCAGGGGAACCGCGACGCAGGCGGTGACCCCGGTGTCGCGCGCGGCCTGATGCCAGGGCTGTCCCTGTGTCGAGGCAAGGATGTCGTTGTTGACCGACGGCTGCTGCGTCCGGAACGCCTTCCCGCAAACACCCTTTCCGTACGGATTGTTCGCGTCGATCGAGAACGGCGCCTGCATGATCTGTTCGACGATTGCGCCGGTGCCTGCGACCGGCTTCAACCAGATCGAATCCGGCTGTGCAAGCAACACCACCGTGGCGGCGGACTTTCCGCTATATACCGCGGCATCGCAAACCCGCTGATAGAGTTCCTGTTCGGTCTTGGCGCGAAGAATTGCTTCGTTGGTCGCGCTGATGGCGCCGAACATCCGGTTCAGCCGCCGCATGGTGTGCTCGCCGTTCTTGCGCGCGGCCTCGTGGTCGAAATTGTCGAGCGCAAATGATACGTTTGCCGACACGCGCTCCAGCATCGCGACGAGCTCTCCGTCGATCGAGTGCGCCTCGCGGCGCGAAACCAGGAGCACCCCGACGCTCTGGCCATTGCAGATCAGCGGAAGGGCCGCCGCCGCACCGACCTGGTTGGCCTTGGCGCCGTCGCGCCAAGCCAGCGAACGCGCCTCGTTCAGGAAATCATTGCTGACGCATACGCGCCTGTCGCGAAAGGCGGATCCGGCAACCCCGTTACCCTCAGGCGTAACGGCCAGAACCGAAATGTCGATACTGCGCAGGCGCGGCACGTCATCGCCACAGCCGGCGGCAAAGCGCAGGAGACTGGTTTCCGGCTCGAGCAGGAAGACCGCGACAGCTAGGAAGTCGCCGACCGAGAACGCGGCTTCGCAGACCTTGGTGTACAGTTCTTCCGGTGATTTGGCGTACAGGATCGCTTCGTTGGTCGCATTCAATGCCGCGAGTGTGCGCGCGATATCGGTGTTCACCGTCCCCGAGCTCCCTTCCGGCAGCGCCGGCTGCCCCGCCGATTTTATGCGTGCAGAAGGCCTAAATGCTCGTTATTGGCGATCCGAAGTTGCGATTCAAAGTAAATGCCGGACCAACGCGCGCGATACTCGTCTCCGGAGAACTACGGCCCATTCACGATTTGTCAGCCATACCGCCGGGCCGCGACGAATTTTGCGAGGCGAAATCCAAGGCCTTTCGGGACCGTGCCGGCCGCATAGCTAATAGGATATTTCCACGCTTGCCCTGCCGCCGATGCTTTGAGAGCATGCCGAGCGCAAGCAAGACCCGCCGTTCGCGCGGGCGTCAGGGTAGAGGAAATTCCCATGCCGCTGGTCCAGGCCGACCGTCTCACGCGAATTGGCATGGCCCTGCTCAAGGCCGCCGGCGCGTCGGAGGAAGAAGCCCAGGCGGTCGCGGTCGGCTGCGTCAACGCCAACCTCGCCGGCCACGACTCGCATGGCGTGATTGCGATCCCGACCTATATCGACCGCATCAAGGCCGGCCATATCGTGCCCGGCGCCAAATGGACCATCGTCCAGGAATCGCCGACCACGACCGTGATCGACGGCCACTGGGGGTTCGGCTTTCATGTCAACGCCAAGGCGATGGCGCTGACGATCGAAAAGGCGAAGACGGCCAATGTCGCGGCCTGCACTGTGTTTCGCCAGAGCCATGTCGGGCGCCTCGCCGCGTACCCCCTGATGGCAATGCGAGCGGGCATGATCGGGATTGCCGCCGCCGATTCCGGCCGCTCGCCAAAACATGTCGCGCCGTTCGGCGGCCGCGAGGCAAGGCTCGGCACCAACCCGATCTCGATTGCGGTGCCATCCGATCTCGAGGCTCCGTTCTACCTGGACATGGCGACCTCCGCGGTGGCGGCCGGCAAGATCGCGCTGTCGGTCGCGCGCGGCGAACAGATCCCGGTGGGGTGGATCATCGACGCCGAGGGACGGCATACCACCGATCCCACCCAGTATCGCAAGGGCGGCGCGCTGCTGCCGCTCGGCGGCAGCGAGGGCTACAAGGGAAGCGGTCTCGCCGCGATGGTCGAGGTGCTGTGCGGCCTGCTCACGGGACTGGGTTTTGGCGTCGAGCCGACCGGCCGTCACAATGACGGATGCTTCATGGCGGTGTTCAACGTCGCCGCCTTCCGTCCGCTGCAGGATTTCGCGAAGGAAGTCGGCGAATTCGCACGTTATCTCAAATCGACGCCGCCGTCTGAGGGATCTCCCGGCGTGTTCTATCCCGGCGAGATCGAATATCTCCGCGAGCAACGGCGCCGGCGCGACGGCATCGACGTCGAGGATGCCACTTGGGACCGGCTGAAGGCGCTCGCTACCGACTACAAACTCGCCGACGAACTTGGCCTGAAATGAAAGCCGATCCTGCGCGCACAAGGAGAACGGCATGACACGGCAAATGGTGCTGGTCGGATTTTTGCAGGCGCAGAACTGCACAAACCTGCCGAGCTCATGGCGGCATCCGGAATCGCGCGACGATTCGATGTCGGCCGACTACTACCAGGAGATCGCCCGGATCCTCGAAGCCGGCAAATTCCATATGGCGTTCTTCGACGATCGCCTCGCGATGCCTGACCGCTACGGCAACGACCACGCGCATACCGTCGAATACGGCATCCGCTGCGTGAAGATGGACCCGCTGATCGTGCTGACGATCATGGGAATGATTACGACAAAGCTTGGCCTGGGGTCGACCTGCTCGACCACCTATTACGAGCCGTTCGATGTCGCACGGCGCTTCGCCACGCTGGATCTGATGTCGGGCGGACGCGCAGGCTGGAACGTCGTCACCTCGCTCAATGACGGCGAGGCCCAGAACATGGGCAAGGATGCCCACCTCGAACACGACTTCCGCTACGACCGAGCCGACGAGTTCATGGAAGTCGTGCTCGGCCATTGGGATAGCTGGGAAGACGGTTCGCTGATCATGGACAAGAAGAGCGGCCGCTTCGCCGATCCCACCAAAGTGAAGCGGCTCGATCACAACGGGAAGTTCTTCAAGTCGCGCGGGCCGTTCACCGTGCCGCGCTCGGCGCAGGGCCATCCCGTCATCATCCAGGCCGGCGCGTCCGGCCGCGGCCAGCGTTTTGCAGGGCGATGGGGCGAAGTGATCTTCACCGCCGCGCGCAACGTCGCCTCTGCCAAGGAAGGCTATGCGGCCGTCCGCAACGAGGCGGCGAAGGCCGGCCGCGATCCCGACCAGATGTTCCTCTGCAACCTCACGACCCCGGTCTGCGGTGCCACCAAGGCCGAGGCAGAAGACAAGATGGCGCTGATCAACAAGCTGCCGCTGCAGATCGATGCGCTGTCGCTGCTCGCGGAAGCGCTGAACTATGACTTCGCGTCAAAACCGCTCGACGAGCCGCTGACCACGGAAGAGCTCAGGAGCATGCAGGGCATCCTTGGCATTCGCGATGGCGTGCTCAAGAATTCGGGCAAGAGCAACCCAAGCGCGCTCGACTTCGTCAATTTCTCCGGCCGCGGCCAGGTGCAGGACGCGATCGTCGGCGGCCCGAAGGAAATCGCGGACAAGTTAGAGGAGATGTTCGTCGAGCGCGGCTGCGACGGCTTTGTCATTGCGGCCACCATCGTGCCGGGCTCCTACGCCGATTTCGTCAAGCATATCGTGCCCGAACTGCAGCGCCGCGGCCTGTTCCACAGGGATTATGCGGGCAAGACCCTGCGCAAGAATCTCGGGCTGCCGCGGCCCGCCGCCGGCGCCTGGAAAACCCAGCCGCAGGCCGCAGCCGAGTAAACGAGGTCGCTTGATGCGTTGGCTCAAATTCACCGCCGCCGGCAGAACATACTGGGGCATCGTCGAGGGCGAATGTGTAATCACGGTCGACGGCGATCCGTTCGGCGAATGGCAGCGTGGGACGCAGTCGCATGCGCTGCGGGACGTGAAGATCGAGCTGGCGCTGAGGCCTAAGAGTGTCCTCAGAATAAGGACAGGCGCCGGAGCGGGCAGCAGGTAAAGTTCATCCGGACGTTACTCATTCGCACGGAGGATCATCATGGCTCGCAGCGTCACCCTGCTCGGCTCGGCCCTTGCCGGCCTTCTCGCCGCGGCATCTCCCGCACTGGCGCAATCGGCGATCGATCTGGACCAGCTTACCGCAACGCAAGCTGCCGCTGATCTCTGCGCCGGAAAGATCACCAGCAAGGCGCTGACCTCGGCAGCGTTGGCGCGCGCCAAGGCAAGACCGGAGCTCAACGCCTTCATCACGCTGGACGAGGCCGGCGCCATGAAGGCTGCCGCGGCGTTCGATGCCGGCCGCAAGAAGGGATCATGCAAACCGCTTGGCGGCGTGCCGATCGTGATCAAGGACAATATCGAGGTGGCCGGCCTTCCCAGCAGCGCCGGAACGCCGGCGTTGAAGAATTTCGTGCCGAAGACGGATGCGCCGGTCGCCGCAAAACTGCGCGCGGCGGGCGCCATTATCATCGGCAAGACCAACATGCATGAGCTTGCCTTCGGCATCTCCGGCTTCAATGCCGGTTTCAAGACCGGCGCGGAGCCCGGTGTGCGCAATGCCTATGATGCAACGAAAATCGCCGGAGGTTCGTCATCGGGCACGGGCGCTGCGGTGGGCGCGCGGATCGTCACCGCGGGCCTTGGCTCCGACACCGGCGGCTCGGTCAGGGTGCCCTGCGCGCTGAACGGCTGCGCGGCGCTGCGGCCGACCGTCGGCCGCTATCCGCAAGCCGGGATCGCGCCGATCTCGCACACCCGCGACACGGCCGGCCCGATGGCGTCCACGATGGCCGACGTGGCGGCGCTCGACCGCATCATCGCCGGCGGCGGTGCGATTCAGCCCGCCGAACTGAAGAAGGTCCGAATCGGCGTCGAGAAAACCACGCTGGCCAATCTCGACGGCGATACCGAAGCAGCATTCAGAGCAGCGCTGGACAAGCTCAAGGCGAGCGGCGTGACGGTCGTCGATATCGAAATGCCGAAGCTTGCCGAGCTCAACGGCCAGGTCGGATTTCCGCTCGCGCTGTATGAGGCCTATGACGACATGGTTGCCTATCTCAGGAAGACAGGCACCGGCGTCAGCATCGAGAGCCTCGCCAAGGAGATCGCAAGCTCCGACGTGAAGGGCACCTATGACGGGCTGGTTATTCCGCGCAAGCTGCCCGGGCCGGACAACACGGTCGCAGATGCCAAGCCGGCCTATGACGCCGCCATGAAGACCGCCCGGCCGGCGCTGCAGGCGCTCTATCGCGATACTTTCGCGAAGAACAAGCTCGATGCCATCGCCTTTCCGACCGTGCCGAAGGTCGCGATTGCTTCAAATCCTGACTCGTCGAGTCTCGCCAATTTCCTGCTGTTTATCCAGAACACCGATCCCGGCAGCAATGCCGGCGTTCCCGGCATTCAGCTTCCGATCGCGCTCGGTGCGTCGAGCAAGCTGCCGGTTGGTCTGGAGCTCGATGGGCCTGCGGGAAGCGATCGCAAGCTGCTGGCGATCGGCATGGCGATGGAGAAGCTATTCGGGCGCCTTTCCCCGCCGTCGCATTAGGTGGGCTCTCACCACACTCGAGTACGGCGAAGCCTCCCCGCCTACTCGGCCTTGATGCCGGCCTGCTCGATGACCTTGCGCCAGCGCTCCACCTCGCTGCGGTAGTAGCGGCCAAACTCTTGCGGCGGCGCTGCAATCAGCACGAGCCCCTCATTGACGCTGAGCTTCTTGAAGGCATCGGCCTGCACGGCCCTTGCCGCCGATTTATTGAGCCGCTCGATGATGTCAGGCGGCGTCTTCGCCGGCGCAAGCAGGCCGTACCAGGTTTCCGCTTCGAAGCCGGGAAGACCGGTTTCCGCAACCGTCGGCAGTTGCGGAAAGGCGGGCGAGCGTTCTGCGGATGTCACCGCCAGCGCCCGCAACTGGCCGCCCTCGATCAGCGATGCTGCGCTTGCAACCGTCGTGAACATCACCTGGGTCTGCCCGCCGATCAGATCGGTGATGGCGGGCGCGGAGCCCTTGTAGGGCACCATCGTCATGTTGACGCCGGCCATGCGCTTGAACATTTCACCGGCCAGATGTGCTGACGTTCCGGTGCCGAACGTGCCGTAGGAGATCTTGTCCGGTTCGGCTTTTGCCGCCGCGATCAGATCGGCGATCGACCGAAACGACGACTTCGGATTGACGACGACGATGTTGGGCGAGCGCGCGACCAGCGCGACGGGCGCAAAATCCTTGTCCGGATCGAACGGCATCTTGGCGTTCAGGCTCGGGTTCACCGCATGGGCGAATGATCCCATCAGCAGCGTATAGCCGTCGGGTTCGGCCGAAGCCACCGCCTGCGCCCCGATAATGGTGCTCGCGCCCGGCTTGTTCTCAATGATCATGCTGCCGCCAAGATCCTTTGCCATCTCCTGCGCCAGCACGCGCGTGATCGCATCGGTGCCGCCGCCCGCCGCAAAGGGAACGATGATCTTGATGACGCGGTCCGGATAATCGGCGAAGGCCTTATCACCCGAAAGCAGAGACAGCACCAGCGCGACAAGCATGAACAGCAAGGCGATGCGGCGCCGATCGATCGACGGCATCGCAAGACTTTCTGCCGACGCCCCTCTGCGCTCAGACATCCGCTGCCTCCCCGTTTGTTTCAGGTCACTTTATTGTATCTGACCGCACCGATCCAGATCGTGACTATCGGTTCGATCAGGATAGACTTGATCAGGACAGACTTGGCCAATCGTTCAAATTGAAAGCGTCCAGAGAGGGAGAACGTGCATGAAGCCCCGGATGAACTATTATCAGGCCGCGCCAGATACCATCAAAGCGCTCGTCGCGGTGGAAGCCCAGATCGTCGCCTCGGGTCTCGAAAAGTCGCTGATCGAACTGGTGAAGACGCGTGCCTCGCAGATCAACGGCTGCGCCTATTGCATCAACATGCATACCCAGGACGCCCGCAAACTGGGCGAGACCGAGCAGCGGCTGTATCTATTGAGCGCCTGGCACGAGTCGCCGCTCTACACCGACCGCGAACGCGCCGCGCTAGCGTGGACGGACGCGGTGACGCTGATTGCCGATACGCATGCCCCTGATGACGTCTACGAACAGGCCCGCGCTCATTTCTCGGAAACGGAGATGGTCAATCTGAGCATGCTGATCGGGGCCATCAACGCCTGGAACAGGATTGCGATCTCGTTCCGCGCGGTTCACCCGGTGAAGGCCAAGGCAGCGGTGGCGTAGCGGCATCCTATGCTGTCATGCCCCGCCACCGGGCGCGCTTTCGCGCGACCCGTTGGCGGGCGATGACGGCTGAGAGTAAGGCGCGGTCCGCTACACCGCCGTCGCCTTGGCGAAATCGACGTAGATCTCGCGCAGCCGATTGGTCATCGGGCCGGGCTTGCCGTCGGCGACCTGCTTGCCGTCGATCGATACCACTGCCTGCACGAACACACTGGCGCTGGTGACGAAGGCCTCCTTGGCGGCCAGCGCCTCCTCGATCGAAAAAGCCCTCTCCTCGACGCGGAGCTGACGTTCTTCGGCCAGCGCAACCACAGCCTTGCGGGTGCAGCCGGGCAGGATCTCGCTGCCGTTCTGCCGCGTGACGATCACGTCATCCTGGGTCAGGATGAAGCAGGAGGATGAACCGCCCTCCGTCACCTTGCCGTCCTCGGTCATCCAGGCCTCGCCCGCGCCGGCCGCAGCCGCCGCCTGCTTGGCCAGCACCTGTGCCAGCAGCGCGACGCTCTTGATGTCGCGCCGGGCCCAGCGCAGGTCGGGCACCGTGATCACCTTGATGCCGGTCTTGGCCGAGGGCGCGTTGATGATGTCCTTGGTTGAGGTGAACATGATCAGCGTCGGCTTGACGCCCTTGGGAAAGGCGAAGTCACGCCCGGTGTCGGCGCCGCGCGTCACTTCCAGATAGACCATGCCGTTGACGAGATTGTTGCGCGCGACCAGCTCCTTCTGGATTTCCTGGATGCGCGCCGTCGTTTCCGGCAGCGCCAGCTCGATCTCGCCGACCGAGCGTTCCAGCCGCGCCAGATGCGAGGCATTGTCGATCAGTTTGCCGTCGAGCACGGCGGCGACTTCATAGATGCCGTCGGCAAACAGGAATCCGCGGTCGAGGATCGAGACCTTTGCCTCTGAAAGTGGCACGAACGCGCCGTTGACGTAAGCGATCTGTTCCAAAATGGAATCTCCTAAAGATAGCAGTGCCGCCGCAGCGGACGTTGTGGATAACCGTCATTGCGAGGAGCGAAGCGACGAAGCAATCCATTCCTCCACTTGCGGCGCCATGGATTGCTTCGCTCCGCTCGCAATGACGCGGATGAGTCGCAGCGCCTAATGCGACAGAATCTTCGACAGAAACTTCTGCGCGCGGTCGCTCCGTGGGCTGCCGAAGAAATCCTTTTTCTGCGCATCCTCGACGATCTCGCCCTTGTCCATGAAGATCACGCGATGCGCGACCTTGCTGGCAAAGCCCATTTCATGGGTGACGACCATCATGGTCATGCCTTCATGGGCAAGATCGACCATGACGTCGAGCACCTCGCTGATCATTTCGGGGTCGAGCGCCGAGGTCGGTTCGTCGAACAGCATCGCAATCGGATCCATGGCGAGCGCCCGTGCGATCGCCACGCGCTGCTGCTGGCCGCCGGACAGCTCGGCCGGATATTTGTTGGCATGGGCCTTCAGGCCGACGCGCTCGAGCAGCTTGTCGCCCTTGGCGACGGCCTCGTCATGCGAGCGGCCCAATACTTTCTCCTGTGCCAGGCAGAGGTTCTCGATGATGCGCAGATGCGGAAACAGCTCGAAGTGCTGGAACACCATGCCGACGCGGGCGCGCAACTTCGGCAAATCGGTCTTGGGATCATTGACCTTGATGCCGTCGAGGATGATCTGGCCTTCCTGAAACGGCTCCAGTGCGTTGACGCATTTGATCAGCGTCGACTTCCCCGAACCCGACGGGCCGCAGACCACCACCACCTCGCCCTTGGCGACGCTGGTGGTGCAATCCTTCAATACCTGGAAGCTCGGCCCGTACCATTTATTGACGTGGCTGATTTCAATCATACGCTGTTCCTTAACGGACAATAGCAATGCGTGCCTGCAGGCGCCTGACGCCGTAGGACGCAACACAGGAAATCGCGAAATAGACCGCGGCGGCAAACAGGTACATCTCGACCAGCCGCCCGTCGCGCTGCGCCACTTTGCTGGCGGCGCCGAGGAAATCCGGGATCGACAGCACGTAGACCAGCGAGGTGTCCTGGAACAGCACGATGGTCTGCGTGAGCAGCACCGGCAGCATGTTGCGGAACGCCTGCGGCAGCACGATGTAGCGCATGGATTGAGCGTAGGTCAGGCCAAGCGCGCTTGCCGCGGCCGGCTGGCCCCTCGAAATCGACTGGATGCCGGCGCGCATGATCTCGGAAAAATACGCCGCCTCGAACATGATGAAGGTGACGAGCGATGAGGTGAACGCGCCGACGCGGATGGGGCGCGATGCGCCGGTCAGCCACTGACCGATATAGGGCACCAGGAAATAGAACCAGAAGATCACCAGCACCAGCGGCAGCGAGCGCATGAAGTCGACATAGAGCCCGGCGATGCGGCCGAGCAGCTTGTAGCCGGATAGCCGCATCAAGGCGATCAGCGTGCCGAAGATCAGGCCCCCCAGCGCGGACAGCCCGGTCAGCATCAGCGTAAAGCTCATGCCGTCCAGGAACAGGTAGGGCAGCGAGCGGCGGATGACGTCGAAATCGAGATTGCCAAACATCGTCATTTCCCCGTGATGTAGCCGGGGATCGCCAGGCTGCGTTCGAGGAAGCGCATGCCGGTGACGACGACGATGTTGATCGCGAGATACATCACGGTCGCGGCAGTGAAGGCCTCGAACACCTGAAACGAGAATTCCTGCATCGCCCGCGCCTGGCCAGTGAGCTCGATCAGGCCAATGGTGATAGCTACCGACGTGTTCTTGACGGTATTGAGAAATTCAGACGTCAGCGGCGGCATGATGATGCGGAACGCCATCGGCAGCAATATGTAGCGATAGCCTTGCGCCGTGGTCAGGCCAAGCGCGGTCGCCGCATTCTTCTGTCCACGCGGCAGCGAAGCGATGCCTGCCGCGAGTTGCACGGCGACGCGCGCGGACATGAACAGGCCGACCCCGATCGCGGCCGTCCAGAACGGCGCATTGGGCAGTTGCTTCAGCCACAGCCCCGCGCCGCTCGGCAGCAGTTCCGGCAGCACGAAAAACCAGAGGAAGAGCTGCACCAGGAGCGGCATGTTGCGGAAGAATTCGACATAGCAGAAACCGATCCAAGACGCCGCCTTCGACGGCAGCGAGCGCAGGATGCCGACGATCGTGCCGAAGATCAGCGCGATGATCCAGGCCAACAATGCCGTCTTGATCGTCAGCAGCAGTCCCGACACCAGCATGTCGAGATAGGTGCCGGCCCCGGTCGGGTTCGGCTCAAAGAATATGTGCCAATTCCAGTTATAGTTCACGCTGCACCCTGTCCCCGAAAGTGCTGGTAACGTTCTTGGTTACTATGCCTATGCATCGCTTAGCCGTATGCAAAAGTCCGGCCATTCTGTACTTCAAAATGGCCGGACTTTCGACTTCCACCCCTCATCCTGAGGAGCCCCGCATTGCGGGGCGTCTCGAAGGATGAAGGCCCCTATCGCGGCCTGATGGTTCGCCCGGCGATGCGAAGCATCGTCCGGAGACGGCGCTGGCGCGCCTTCTCACCATAAGGGGCTACATTCACTTATACGAATCCGGATCCGGCGAGTCCGACGGCTTGGCAAATTCGTTCTTCAGCTCGGCGCTGATCGGCACGTTGAGGTTCAGCCCCTTGGGTGGAATCTTCTGTGTGAACCATTTGTCGTAGATCTTCTGGCCTTCACCGCCGGTGTAGAGCGCCGCCGTCGCCGCGTCGACCACCTTCTTGAAGGCCGGATCGTCCTTGCGCAGCATGATGCCGTAGGGCTCCGGCTTGGAAAACGCATCCTTGGAGATCACGTAATCGCTCGGCGCTTTCGAGCCGGCGACCAGGCTGGCCAGCAGGATGTCATCCATCACGAACGCCACCGCGCGGTCGGTCTCGACCATCAGGAACGCCTCGGCATGGTCCTTGGCCGGGATGATGTTGATGTTGAGGTTGCGCGCTGCGTTCGCCTCGGTGAGCTGCTTGATATTGGTCGTGCCCGCGGTCGAAACCACCGACTTGCCCTTGAGATCATCGATCGAATTGATCTTGCTGGCCTTCTTGGTGACGTAGCGGCTCGCGGTCAGAAAGTGGGTGTTGGTGTAGGAAATCTGCTTCTGGCGCTCGACATTGTTGGTGGTCGAGCCGCATTCGAGGTCGATCGTACCGTTGGCGAGCAGCGGAATACGGGTCGATGACGTCACCGGGTTGAGCTTGACCTCGAGCTTGTCGAGCTTGAGCTCCTTCTTCACGGCATCGACGATCTTGTAGCAGATGTCCATGGCGTAGCCGATCGGCTTCTGGTTGTCGTCGAGATAGGAGAACGGAATCGAGGAGTCGCGGTAGCCGAGCGTGATGGCGCCGGTTTCCTTGATGTTCTTCAGCGTCCCGGTGAGTTCCTGGGCCATTGCCGGGGTGCCGCACAACGCACCCGCAAGCAGACAGCCGATAATCTGACGATGTTTCACGTAACTTCTCCCTCCAAAGGTTTCAGATGATTGCTCATCCACCCTGACTCAACAACTTGCCTGGCCGTTTGGCCGGCGGCCTCGAAGTGTCTTTGCAAGACCGCTCCTGGCGTGCCCGGTACTATACCTGCACAATTCGGACCAAAACAGATTTAGCGGCCGTTGACCATCATGCATTCGATGCCCGAATGCGACTAAAGACAAAGGCAACGCCCGTTTGTCGCCGCCGATCGGGACGAGCCGCTTGCGGCCGGAATCCGCCACAGTGCCTTCGTTAACCAACTCCTGCCGCCTGACAGTCGATAGTTGCAAACGAATGGATCCGACCGTCCTGGTTGGACCCGTGATGGCCCCGAACATGCAATGGCGCGGCGCCGACCAAATTCCGTCATCCGGGACGGCGCGGCGGACCAATTGCCGCATGCATCATTTCCAGCTTGTTGCGGCGCGGACGGCACGGACTGCCGCGGGCAATAAGCTTTTCTTCCAGGGCGATTTCAGGGAAGATCGAGCCCGGGAAAAAACAAGCGGCTCTCGTATCAAGGGAAGCTGCAGGGGAGTGTTTGCATATGCCCAGACCTAGCCATTTGGCGATCGCCATTGCTGCCTTCATGCTGATGTCCGCATCCGCCGGCGCGCAGGAATATCCCACCAAACCGATCACGCTGATCGTCCCGTGGCCAGCGGGCGGTTCGACCGATATCTCGATGCGGGCGATCGCCGAGAGCGCGTCCAAGGTGCTCGGACAGCCGATCGCCATCGACAACAAGGCCGGCGGCAGCGGCACCGTCGGCCCCGCCACCATGGCAGCCGCCGCCAAGCCCGATGGCTACACGATCGCGCAGATTCCGATCACCGTGTTCCGCCTGCCCTTGATGCAGGAAGTCTCATGGAATCCGGACAAGGACTTCACCTATATCATCCACCTCACCGGCTACACCTTCGGCGTCACCACCAGCGCCGAGTCGCCATTCAAGACCTGGCAGGACGTCGTCGATTACGCCAAGCAAAATCCCGGCAAGGTAACCTATGCAACTCCCGGCGCCGGCACGTCGCTGCATATCGGCATGGAGCAAATCGCGTCGATGGCGGGCATCAAGCTGACACAGGTGCCTTTCAAGGGCGGCGCGGAGACCAATGCCGCGGTGCTCGGACAGCACACCATGCTGCAGGCGGATTCGACTGGCTGGCGGCCGCTGGTCGACGCCGGCAAGCTGCGGCTGCTGATGGTGTGGACCTCGGCGCGCTCGCCGAACTACCCCGACGTGCCGACGCTGAAGGAGCTCGGCTATCCCATGGTCTATGACTCGCCGTTCGGCATTGCCGGACCGAAGGGCATGGACCCGAAGATCGTTGCGAAGCTGCACGACGCCTTCAAGAAGGCGCTGGAAGATCCGGCCGTGATTGCCACGCTCGCCAAGTTCGACATGGTGCCGAACTATAAGAACACCGAGGATTACAAGAAATTCGTCGCTGAGATCACGGAATCCGAGCGCAAGGTGATCGACAGGCTTGGGCTGGCAAAGAAGACGAATTGACGACCGCCGTGTCCCGGACGCGGTGCAGCGTTCTTCACGCTGCTCCAGAGCCGGGACCCATGACACCACGTGTGGACCCGGGCTCTGTGGCGCATCGCTTCGTGCTGCGCGTCCGGGGAACGCCGGAGAGAGTTTCGCATGAGTAACGACAGCGACGTCAAATTCCGCCTCAACAATTCCGAACTGTGGGGCGGGCTGATCGGGCTTGCGCTCGGCGGCTTTGTGATCTGGTCCGGGCTGAAGCTCAAGCTCGGCACCATCAACGATCCAGGGTCGGGTTACGTGTTGTTCTATACCGGCATTCTAATGTGCCTGTTCGCCGCGGCGATCATCATCGCAGCGCTCGCCGAGGGCGGGCCGAGCTTTGGTTCGCGCTGGCAGAACACGCGGTGGACCAAGCCGGTGATCGTGATCGCCTGCCTAGTTGCATTTGCGTTTTCGCTGGACACGTTCGGCTTTCTGCTGTCGTCAATCCCGTTGATGGTGCTGCTGCTCCGGCTGATCGATCCGGTGCGCTGGCAACTGACCATTCCGATCGCGCTCTTGGTTCCGCTCGGCATGTGGTGGATCCTCAAGCGCCTGCTCCTGATCCAACTACCTTCCGGCATCTTCGAGATCGGCTGACCGCGCCATGGACACTCTCATCAACGTCGCGCATGGTTTCGGTGTCGCGCTGCTGCCGATCAACCTGCTCTACTGTTTCATCGGCGTCTTCATCGGCACGCTGGTCGGTGTGCTGCCTGGCATCGGCCCGATTTCGGCGATGTCGCTGTTGTTGCCGATCACGCTGTCGGGCACGCCGGAGTCCGGCATCATCATGATGGCCGGCATCTATTACGGTTCGATGTATGGCGGCTCGACGACCTCGATCCTGGTCAACATTCCCGGCGAAGCCGCTTCCGTCGTCACCTGCATTGATGGTCACCAGATGGCCAAACAGGGCCGCGCCGGGCCCGCGCTCGGCATTGCTGCGTTCGGCTCGTTCATCGCCGGCACCTTTGCGCTGGTCGCGCTGATGCTGGTGGCGCCCAAGCTCGCCAGCATCGCGATCGCATTCGGTCCGGCCGAATATTTCAGCCTGATGGTGCTGGGCCTCGTGGTATTGACATTCCTGACGCAGGGCTCGATGGCGAAAGCGCTGCTGATGGCCTGCGTCGGCGTCGTGCTCGGCCTGATCGGGCTCGACAGCATCACCGCGCAACCGCGCCTGACCTTCGGCCGGGTCGAGCTGATCGACGGCATCGGGCTTGTTCCTGTCGTGATGGGCCTGTTCGGCATCGCCGAGGTGCTGCTCAACACCGAACAGGTCATCAAGCGCGACATCATCAACACCAGGATCACGCACCTGCTGCCAAGCAGAGCGGACTGGAAGGCCAGTGCCGGCCCGATGTCGCGCGGAACGATCATGGGATTCCTTCTCGGCATCCTGCCCGGCGGCGGCGCGGTGGTCGCCTCCTTCGGGTCGTATGCGCTGGAGAAGCGGCTGTCCAAGACGCCCGAGCGCTTCGGCAACGGCGCCATCGAGGGCGTGGCCGGCCCCGAAGCCGCCAACAACGCCGCAGCGGGCGGCGCCTTCATTCCGCTGATGACGCTCGGCATTCCGCCGAATGTGGTGATGGCGCTGCTGCTCGGCGCTTTCGTCATTCACGGGCTGCAGCCCGGTCCGCTGATGATCACGCAGAACCCGGGCCTGTTCTGGGGCATCGTCGCCAGCATGTATATCGGCAATCTGATGCTGCTCGTGCTCAACCTGCCCATGATCGGCATGTGGGTGCAGCTTCTCAAGCTGCCTTACAACATCCTGTTCCCGCTGATCATCCTGTTCACCATCATCGGCGTCTATTGCTCCAGCAACAATGTGTTCGACGTCTATGTGATGATCGCGTTCGGCGTGATCGGCTATTTCATGCGCAAGCTCGGCTATGAGCCGGCACCGCTGGTGCTGGCCTTCGTGCTCGGGCCGATGCTGGAGAACAATCTGCGCAAATCGCTGATCCTTTCGCAGGGCAATCTGACGACCTTTATCGAACGGCCGATCTCGGCCGCCTGCCTTGCATTGGCGATCGTGCTGCTGGTCAGCCCGCTGCTGCCGGCAATGCGCAAGAAGCGCGAACTGGTCGCGTTGGATGAAGGGGCCTGAGAGCTCTCTCGCCCCGCAAGCGGGGCGAGGTTAGGTCCGATCCGCGATGGTTACAGCGCCTTCTTCATCTCGCCGAGGTCCCAGAAGATCCCGGCCATGATCGCGAGCGCCTCTTCCGTCAGCGGCAGCAGGATGTGCTCGTCCGGCGCGTGCTGCGAGCAGCCGGGATAGGAATGCGGCACCCAGATCGTCGGTAACCCCAGCCCTTCGGCGAACACGTCGTTAGGCAGCGAGCCGCCGAAATTCGGCAGGATCGCCGGCGCCTTGCCCGCAGTCTCTCTTATCGAGTTCGCGGTCCAGTTCACCCAGGGGCTGTCGACGTCGGTGCGCGAGGCGGCGAAGCGTTGCGCGCCACTGACCTCCACCATCGGAAAACCGTTGGCATGCAGGTGCGCCCGCACGGCGTCGACGACTTCTTCGTATCTGGTGCCGACGACGAAGCGAAGCTGCAGCACGGCATTGGCGTGCCCGGGAATCGCGTTGGCCGGCTTCTCGATATTGCCTGACGACAGCGCCAGCACTTCCAGCGTGTTCCAGGCGAACAGACGCTCGGCCGGCGACAATCCCTCCTCCCCCCAGTCGGGCGCCAGCGCCGGCTCGTCCGCGGTCGGCTCGATCTTTACGTCCGCGAGCGCGGCACGGACCGCGTTCGAAATCCGCGGCGGTTTGAGCGCGTCGAGCTTCATCCGCCCCTTGCCGTCTACGAGACTTGCGATGGCGTTGCACAGGATCGTTGCGGGATTGGCGAGCACGCCGCCCCAATTGCCGGAATGGTGGCCACCATCGCGCAGATTGACATCGAGATGGATGCGGTTGCCGCCACGGCAGCCGAGAAAGATCGTCGGCCGCTCCGCCGATAGCCGCGGCCCGTCGGATGCCAGGAACAGATCGGCCTTCAGCGCCTCGCGATGGGCTTCGCATACTTGCCGCAGATCGGGCGAGCCGATCTCCTCGCCGGTTTCGATGATGAATTTCACATTGAAGCCGAGCTTGCCGCCACGCGTCTCGCGCACGGCGCGCAATGCCGCGAGGTTAATACTGTGCTGGCCCTTGTTGTCGGCGGTGCCGCGGCCGTAGACGCGATCGCCCTTGGTCGTGACCTGCCACGGGTCAAGGTTGTCGCGCCACTCGCTTTCCATGCCGTCGACGACGTCGCCATGACCATAGGTGAGCACGGTCGGCAGCGAGGCATCCTCGCGATAATCCGCCAGCAGATACGGCCCCTTGCCGGTCGGCGATTCGATCAGACGGGTGGAGAAATCGAGCGCGGCAAAGGCGGGCTGCAGGTCCTCGACGAGATAGGCGCGCAGCGCTTCCCCGCTGCCGGGATTCTGGCTTTCGGTCCGATAACCGACCCTGCGGCCAAGCTCGGCGAGAAACGCGCCGGAATTCAGATGCTCACGTACCCGCGCAATCGCCTCGGCTCTGTCAGCCATATTTTCTTTCCTTTGTTCACTCTCGTGGGGAGCCGCAACCTATCGGGATAAGCCGCCCGCTGGAAGTGGCACGGCCTGCCGAATGGGCCTTGCTAAAGCCAGCGAGGATGCAACAATTTCGGGCAACAGCCTGGCGCTTAACCGGGCGAATGTGCAGGGAACTCTGCGCGAATTCGAGGTACCCGTCATGAGAAAGCAAATCCGGCTGAATGCCTTCGCCATGAACTGCGTGGCCCATCAATCGCCGGGGCTCTGGACTCATCCGCGCGACCGCACGCTCAATTACAACCGCCTGCCCTATTGGCTCGACCTGGCGAGGACGCTGGAGCGCGCCCGCTTCGACGGGCTGTTTCTCGCCGACGTGCTCGGCGTCTACGACGTCTACGGCAACAGCCCGGACGCGGCGCTGCGCAATGCCGCGCAGACGCCGGCCAACGAGCCGCTGATGTTGATCCCGGCGATGGCGGCGGTGACCCAGCATCTCGGCTTCGGCGTGACGAGCAATCTCTCTTTCGAGCCGCCGTATCCGTTTGCGCGGCGGATGTCGACGCTCGATCATCTGACCGAAGGCCGTATCGGCTGGAACGTGGTGACCGGCTATCTCGACAGCGCCGCCCGCGGCGCCGGCAAGGACAAGCAGACCGCGCATGACGACCGCTACGAGATCGCGGACGAATATATGGAGCTGGTCTACAAGCTGTGGGAAGGAAGCTGGGAGGACGGCGCGGTGCTGCGCGACCGCGCGCGCGGCATCTTTGCCGATCCATCGAAGGTGCATCGCATCCAGCACGAGGGGAGCAACTACCGGCTCAACGCAATTCATCTCAGCGAACCGTCGCCGCAGCGCACGCCGGTGCTGTACCAGGCCGGCACCTCTCCGCGCGGGCGAAAGTTCGCGGCCCAACACGCCGAATGCGTGTTCATGTCGGGCCCGTCAGCCAAGATCATCGGGCCGCGCGTGGCGGCGATCCGCGCCCAGGCGCAGGAGATCGGCCGCAACCCGGCCGAAATCCTGATGTTTTCGATGATGACGATCATCCTCGGCCACACCGAGGCGGAGGCAAAAGCGAAATATGCCGACTATCGCAGGCACATCGCGCCGGAGGGCGCGCTGGCCTTGATGTCGGGCTGGATGGGTATCGACTTCTCGGGTTACGATCTCGATCAGGAAGTGCGCCACGTGCAAAACGATGCCGGCCGCACCGCGCTCGACAATGTTACGCGCGCCGATCCCGACAGGGTGTGGACCGTACGCGAGGTCGTCGAGCATGTCGGCATCGGCGGCGCCGGCCCCGTGGTGGTCGGGACGCCCGAGAAGGTTGCCGACGATATCGAGGCCTGGTTCGACCAGACCGACGTCGACGGCCTCAACGTCGCGTTCGCCACCTCGCCCGGCGATTTCGAGGATATCGCCGATATGCTGGTGCCCGAACTGACACGGCGGGGACGGTACAAGAGCGAGTACGCGAAAGGGACGCTGCGCGAGAAGCTGTTCGGCACAGGCCGCGCGCGGCTGACGGAGCCGCATCCGGCGAGCCGGTATCGCCCGCATGTGCATGCGGCGGAGTAGCGCGACGCTAGACCCGCCGTCATTGCGAGCGAAGCGAAGCAATCCATCGCGCCGCAAGCGGGGGAATGGATTGCTTCGCCGCGTTGCTCCTCGCAATGACGGGATGATCAATTCACCGCGTTACTCACCATCACCTCGATCAGCTTCGCGCCGGGACGGCTGAAGGCCGAGGACAACACGGACTTCAATTGAGCAGGATCGGTCACCTTCGTCGCCTCCAGACCGAGTGATTTCGCCATGCCGGTAAAATCCACTGGCGGATCGGCAAAATCCATGCCGACATAATGATCGTCGCCGTGGAAGGCGAGCAGCCGCTGCTTGATGATGCGGTAGCCGCCATTGTTGACGATGACGAAGGTCAGCGGCAGCTTGTGGTTGGCTGCCGTCCACAGCGACTGGATCGAGTACATCGCGCTGCCGTCGCCGGAATAGCAGACCACCGGCCGCTGCGGATGGGCGAGGCTGACGCCGACGGAGGCCGGAAGCCCCCAGCCGATGCCGCCGGAGGCGAGCGCATGATAGCCGTAGCGGTCGCGATGCGGACGGAGCGCGATCATCTGCCGCGACGACGTCAATCCTTCGTCAACGAGGATGGCATTGTCGGGCATCGCCTCGACCACCTGAAGCGCCAGCCAGTCCGGATCGATCGGTGAGGTATTGGCGTGCTTCGAAATCTGCTCGATCAGCGGCTTGCGCCGCGCCGTCCAGTTCTTCGATGCCAGCGCAGCCAATCCCTCTCTTGCTCGCGCCTCTAGGGCACGGCCGCCCGCCGCCTTCAGTGCAGGGATCAGCACGCGCAGGGTTTCCTTCACATCGGCCTTGAGCGCGATGTCGGCGCTGTAGTTCTTGGCGATGTCCCAATCGCCAAGGCCGACCTGCACAATCGAAAGCCCGTCCGGCAAGGGGTCGATTTCGCTGTACACCGACATCCGCAAGGGATCGCCACCGAGCGCAACGATGAGGTCGTAAGGCGCGAGCGCCTCGCGCGCGATCTTCTGGATCCGCGCCAGCGCGCCCATGAAGCACGGGCTTTCGGACAGGAAATGCGCGCCGTAGGGCGTCGGGGACTGGTACGCCGGGCAGCCGAGCGTCTCCGCCAGTTGCGCCGCCTCGTGCAATGCGTCGCTCTTGACGAGCTCGTCGCCGACGATGATCACCGGCCGCTCGGCCTTCAGAATCCGCGCCGTCAGCGCCTGCAGCGATTCATCCGACGGTTTGACGCGGGTATCGATGCGGGTCGAGCGGCCAAGCTCGATGCCGGCCTCGGAATTGAGAATATCGCCGGGCAGCGAGATGAACACGGGTCCGGTCGGCGGCGTGGTCGCGATCTTGGCGGCACGGCGCACGATCCGCGGCAGGTCCTCCAGCCTCGTCACCTCGACCGCCCATTTCACCAGGGGCTCGGCCATCTGCACCAGCGGGCCATAGAGCACCGGCTCCGTCAGGCCGTGGCCCTGCTCCTGCTGACCGGCGGTGAGGATCAAGGGCGTACCGGTGAAGCTTGCGTTGTACAGAGAACCCATCGCGTTGCCGAGGCCGGGCGCGACATGAACGTTGCAGGCGACGAGCTTGCCCGAAGCGCGGCTGAAGCCGTCGGCCATGGCGACAACCAGGCTTTCCTGCATCGCCATCACATAGGTGAGATCCGGATGATCCTTCAGCGCATGCATGATCGGCAATTCGGTGGTGCCGGGATTGCCGAACAGATGCGTGACGCCCTCGTCTTTCAGCAGCGCCAGGAATGCCGAACGCCCAGTGATCTTGTTCTTCATGTTTCCTCCCGCCCGCACGTTTCGTTGACCCGCGGAGCGGAAGCAGATGATCAAACTTGAACGACACGCGCAATGGAGTGGGGGTTATGGCTGCTCTGCGCAGACATTCTCGTGTCCCGGACACGATGCACCGCGGGACCCGAACACAAAATCGCGAAAACAACCCCATGCAAAGTAGAATGGCTCCGCCACGCAGCCCTCAGACCGCTTGCGTCCGGGCACGGGATGGTGCGTCGTCACGGCCCAGCCTGATCTCATGCTGCTAGAACATGCCCTCACTGCTGGCGCGCTTCTTCTTTTTCGAGCGCTGCCAGACCACGCCGGGATAGCCCTTCAGCGGCACCAGCGGCTCGCCGGTATAGGCCCATTCCTGCAATTCCTCGATCGCGATGTGATAGAGCGGTTGCCGCCCGGTGCGGCCTGAGAACAGCGCGCGGGGGATGTTGACCATGTGCGGCGAGCGCGGGCGCTCATAGATGACGGGCGTGCCGCAATGCGCGCAGAAGCTGCGCACGGTCTTGGTGGCCACGTCTTGGTACCGCGTGAGGCTGGTCTTGCCTTTCGTGATGCGAAAACGCTTCTTCCAGCTTCCGACATAGGTTGCATAGGCCGCGCCGTGCGCGCGACGGCTCGCCGGCGAATGATCATGCCAGGCCCAGCGCGCCGGCACGTCGATCTCGAAGGCGACCCTGCCGCACAGGCATTGGCCGGCGGCGGGTTTGCCGAGAGATACGGGTTTGGTTTTCTTTTGCTCTTCCAGCTCCGGTTCGGGAAACATGTTCTGGTCCTGTCTCACACTCCGTCATTGCGAGGAGCAAAGCGACGAAGCAATCCATGGCGCCGCAAGTTGAGATATGGATTGCTTCCCTCCGCTCGCAATGACGGCCGAGCCTGTAGCCCGGATGAGCGAAGCGATATCCGGGAACACTGGCGAGAACGGCCCGGATGTCGCTTCGCTCATCCGGATTACGGCATCCTCATGCCTGCTCCAATTCGTTATGCTCCGGATAATCCGTATAGCCCGCCATGTCGCCGCCGTAGAAGGTGGCGCGGTTGTAGGGCGTCAGCGGAAAGCCGCGCTGCAACCGGCGCGGCAGGTCAGGATTCGAAATGAAGATGCGGCCGAATGCGACCGCGTCGGCATGCCCCTCCCGGATCGCCGCATCAGCGGTCTCGCCGGTAAAGCCACCGGCGGCGACCAAGACGCCCTTCCAGATCGGACGGAACAGCACCATCGCGGACGGCACGTTCTGATGGTTGACCTCGGCGCGGCCTGCGCCGGAGGAGCGCGGCTCGATGAAGTGCAGGTAGGCGAGGCCAAGCGGGTTGAGCTGTTCGACCGCGTAAGTATAGAGCGGCATCGGATCCGGTTCGCCGCTGCCATTGGCAACGCCGTAGGGCGACAACCGCACGCCGACGCGGTCGGCGCCCCACACCTTGACGACCGCGTTCGTCACTTCCAACAGGAACCGCACGCGGTTCGGAATCGAGCCGCCATACTGATCGGTGCGCAGGTTGGTATGCGACTGCAGGAATTGCTCGATCAGATAGCCGTTGGCGCCGTGCACCTCGACGCCGTCGAAGCCGGCGGCAAGTGCGTTCTTCGCCGCCTGGCGATAGGCATCGACAATGCCGGGAATCTCCGACGTTTCGAGTGCGCGCGGCGTCTCATAGGGGACTGCCTTACCGTCGGCCGTTCCGGTCTTCAGGTCGGCGATCGGCACCGCCGATGGCGCGACCGGCAATACGCCGCCCGGCTGGAACGAGGAATGCGAGACGCGCCCGACATGCCAGAGCTGCAGGAAGATCACCCCGCCCTTGGCATGAACCGCGTCGACTACCTTGCGCCAGCCCGCGATCTGCTCATCGGTATAGATGCCGGGCACGCCTGGACTGCCAAATCCCGTCTCCGTCACGGGCGAGGCCTCGGCGATCAGCAGTCCGCCTGGCGTTGCGCGCTGCGCGTAATATTCCGCGTTCAGCGGCCGCGGCGCGAGCGAGGGCTTTGCCGCGCGCATCCGGGTCAACGGTGCCAACGCCACACGATGTTTGAGCTGGTAAGGACCGACCTTGAGCGGCGAAAACAACGATGGATAATTCATGTCTCTCCCGACCCCGTGTTGATACGGATATGTAACCGCGTCAGCTTGTTCGTAAAAGGTTTGGGACGCAACGTGTAGCCTTGACGCGAGGGAGCACATCTTCCATGCAAAAACCGAACGTCAAACCGCTTCCCTCGCTCAGCGTCCGCATCGACATCGATGCCGCCGGGCGCATCGGCCCCGGCAAGATCGAGTTGCTCGAAACGATCCATCGCAGCGGTTCGATTTCCGCCGCCGGCCGCGCCATGGACATGTCCTACAAGCGGGCATGGGATCTCGTCGATGAGATCAATCGTGTCTGCCGCCAGGCCGCCGTCGAACGGCAGACCGGCGGCAAGAATGGCGGCGGCGCGGTGCTGACGCCGTTCGGCCTCTCGCTGGTCGCGCGTTATCGCAAGATCGAACGCAATGCCGCCAGCGCCGCGCGCAAGGAGCTTGAGGCGCTGCGCCAGGAGATCGGACGGCCCAAGAGAGCGGCCAGCCGGTAAAAAGGAAAGTGATGGCTCGAAGCCGCGGCGGGCTCTCTTCACCTCTCCCGCTTGCGGGGGAGGTCGGATCGCATCGAACGATGCGATCCGGGTGGGGGCTCTCTCCACATTGTGACTTGCGGAGAGAGCCCCCACCCCGCCCTCCCCCGCAAGCGGGAGAGGGAGCGTAATCGCTACGCGACGCTAGGCCGTCTTGATCCAGACCGCCTTGACGTTGAGGTATTCCTCGACGTGCTGCTTGCCGGACTCGCGGCCATAACCGCTCATCTTGTAGCCGCCGAACGGCACGGCCGGATCCATCGCCTGATAGCAGTTGACCCAGACCGAGCCGGCGCGCAGCGCCTTCGCGACCTGGTGCGCCTTGCTGACATTGGTGGTCCAGACCCCGCTGCCCAGGCCGAACGTCGTTGCATTGGCGCGCTTGACCAGCTCGTCGGTATCCTCAAAGGAAATCGCCGAGATCACCGGGCCGAAGATTTCCTCCTGCGCGATCCGCATATTGTCCTGCACATTGGCGAACACCGTCGGCTGCACGAAGAAGCCTTTCGACAGTGCGCCTTCGGTCAGGCGGCCACCGCCGGCCACCGCCTTGGCGCCTTCCTTCTGGCCGATGTCGAGATAGCCGGTGACGCGCTCAAGCTGATCCTTCGACACCAGCGGCCCGATCTGCGTATTCGGATCAATCCCGTTGCCGACCTGCAGCTTTTTGCCGAATTCGGCGACGCGGCCGACAAATTCGTCATATACCTTCCGCTCGACAAACAGCCGCGTGCCTGCGCTGCAGATCTGGCCGGAATTGGCGAACACCGCCATCGCGGCGCCCGGTACCGCCTCATCGAGATCGGCGTCGGCGAACACGATGTCGGGCGACTTGCCGCCAAGTTCGAGCGACACGCGCTTGAGGTTGCCGGCGGAGGCGCGAATGATCGACTGCCCCGTGACATGCGAGCCGGTAAAGGCGACCTTGTCGACATCAGGGTGCGAAGCGAGCGCGGCGCCGGCGGTCTCGCCATAGCCGGGGACGACGTTGACGACGCCGGGCGGAACGCCGGCTTCCATGCAGAGCTCGGCGAGCCGCAGCGAGGTCAGCGGTGCCTCCTCGGCGGGTTTCAAGACCACGGTGCAGCCGGTGGCGATCGCAGGCCCGATCTTCCAGACGGTGGCCGCAAGCGGTCCATTCCAGGGGATGATCGCGCCGACTACGCCGACGGGCTCTTTCAGCGTGTAGGAGAAGATCTCGCCGGGCAGCGAGTTCTCGATGGTCTCGCCGTGCAGCGCCGTCGCCTGCCCGGCGTAATAGCGCAGCATGCCGAGCACGCGCAGCTTGTTGCCACGGGTGCGGCTGATCGGCGCGCCCATGTCGAGGGTGTCGAGTTGCGAGAGCTCCTCGAAATTCTTCTCGACGAGATCGGCGAGCTTCAGGAGCAGCCCCTGCCGCTCATACGGCTTGACCTTGCTCCACGGCCCCTCGAAGGCACGGCGGGCCGCCGCCACGGCGCGGTTGATGTCCTCTGCGTCACCTTCGGCAACGGTCGCCAATAGCTCGCCGGTCGCCGGGTTGTGGGTCTCGAATCGCTTGCCGGAGGCAGCGTCGATCCACTGGCCGTCGATCAACATCTTCTTGT
Organism: Bradyrhizobium archetypum; assembly: GCF_013114835.1. Taxonomy (GTDB): domain Bacteria; phylum Pseudomonadota; class Alphaproteobacteria; order Rhizobiales; family Xanthobacteraceae; genus Bradyrhizobium; species Bradyrhizobium archetypum. The sequence goes on from NZ_JAAVLW010000006.1 coordinate 36,562, forward strand.
AGGAGCCATCTGCGTAAGGATGGCGCGTGATCGGAATTGCCTGCGTGACAGCCATGTTTGCACTCCCTTGAAGCTCTGAATCCTGACGGACGTTATATCTATCAGTCTATAACGCTGACGTGAAATCGTAATGCAGCCGAACGCTCGTAGAAAGCGGCCGGTGCGAAGACCTCCCATGCCGGTTCGTACGTGGTAGTCTAGGATTATCAGGCTGCGAATACACACCTCATATCTGCCCGGAGAATGACGATGCCCCATCCTGCGATGTCGCCAAATCATGTTGCCGTGATCACCGGGGGCGCCTCCGGCATCGGCCTTGCTGCCGCGATGCGTTTCGCCGGCCTTGGCATGAGAGTCTGCATTGCCGATTTGGGTGCCGAGCGGCTCACGGATGCCGCTGCCAAACTGGCATCTGTCGCGAAGGGCGGCGCCGCCGATATCATGACCGCATCCGTCGACGTCAGCCGCTTCGAGGACGTCGCGGGACTGGAAGCTGCGGTGCAAAAACGGTTCGGCGGCACCGATATCCTGATGAACAATGCCGGCATCGGGCCCGACAGCAACAGTTTTGGCCCGCTGGAAAACTGGCAGCGCATTCTCGCCGTCAATTTATGGGGCGTCATTCACGGCACGCAGGCCTTCGTGCCTCACATGGTCGAACGCGGGCGCCCCGGTCTCGTGATCAATACCGGCTCCAAGCAGGGCATCACGACGCCGCCGGGCAATCCCGCCTATAACGTCTCAAAGGCCGGCGTGAAAGCGCAGACGGAGGCGCTGCAGCATGAGCTACGGAACCTGCCGGGCTGCAAGATCAGCGCCCATCTGATGATTCCCGGTCACGTCTTCACGCCGCTGACCGCGCGTGGCCGCACCGAGAAGCCGCCCGGCGCCTGGACGCCGGAACAAACCGTCGACTTCATGATCGCGCGCATCGAGGCCGGCGATTTCTACATCCTCTGCCCTGATAATGACGTGCCGCGGCAACTCGACGAAAAGCGCATGCTGTGGGCGATCGGCGACGTCGTGGAGAACCGTCCCGCGCTGTCGCGCTGGCATTCGGATTATGCGGAGGCGTTTGCGAGGTTCGTGAAGGGAGAGTAGCTAGGGCGTGGACATAAATCGAGGTTTATGAGTTCGGCTCGACCCACGTCCGCTATTCGGCAAATTGCAGATTCAAATCGGACGCTGCCTCAAGTCCGAAAGGGCCAGGACCCGACATGCCGCTTAGGCCAACGCAGCGGCAAGACTCTGCAACGGCCCCGCTCGGCTTGACCGCAGCGGGGCTGGTCTAGAGTTGGTCTATGCAGTGGTGACAAGGAGGTTCGGTTTCCAGACACGAACGTTAATGGATACCGTGCCTCGCAAATCAGAGTTGGTACACTTCACTGCGTTTTCTTGCGGGGATCGTCAGCCGGGTCGATGTAGTCGATGCCTCCTGGGCCGACGAACTGAACTTGGATGATCGCCTCCTCGTTTCCCGTCCAAACATAGTGAGCGTGCTTTGCCGGCAGCGCGTGCAAGGCGCCTGTCTTGATCACTTCGCCTTTCGTAGTGTCAAATTTTTCGCCCATGCCAAAGCCGACGCTACCGCTGATCACGGTGACGGTCTCGGCATAGGGATGAGTGTGCGGCGGAACTTTATAGTTGGGCGGAAATTTGACGCGCTGGACCACCACGCTGCCAGCTTTCGTTGGATCGCCCACGAGGACCGCGGTTTGGCCACCCTTCGGAATGTTCGGATTGTCCTTCCATGTCAGCGCATCTGGTTTGACCATGGTCACGGCATCTTGCGCCAGTGCCGAACCCGCCAGTCCGATCAAGGCTGCCAACGTCAGAAGCTTTTTCATGAGGTTCTCCTTACGATTGTTACTCCATTTTCAGAGTGCTATTGCGACCGCTTCGGCTCACTGTTCTGAAGGAACGTCGGCAGGCCTCACCAGAGGCGATATTCCTGCGATCTAGGCAAGATCGATGCGGTTGGCATGGATTTGCTTAATTGTTGGGGGCTCAGTCGCCGCCGCAAGGTTCAGCGCGAAGCACGCGACGATCGGAAGCCTGATGAGCCCCGCCGAGACAAGCGGTAACGTTTCGCTGCTCAGGCATAACATGGTCGGCCCTCCGATGATGGTTCAGAGGTCCACAAAAAATCTGGACAAGTTCTTTCGGGATTAGTTCTTAATCAAGCTATACTTACTTATTTTAGAAGCAATGCCTCGATTGTGACAGGGCGTCTAGAAGCCTGATCTACGGTCATATTGACGCATAGCCCATCAGCCGGAGTAGTGAGACGTGGCCAGGAACGTCGAGTGAGTATGCGCGCGACCACGTCCGGTCTACCCCAAGCAGCAGACGCCAAGGCAACCGTCGAGGTCCGACGCGATGGGCCAAATCCGGACCTTCGTAGTTTCAGCGTCAGAGCGACGTGCGACGCTTGGCCGTTAAACGCGTCACCGAATGCGGGCTAATGCAGTTTGTCATGACCTCAAACAGCCAGGCGATCCCAGCATCGGCCATCGCGGCTTGCGAGGTGACGATGCGCACCGAGTCGGCTGTCCAGCGAAAAGGCATAGGGCGCGCCACGAGGTGGAAGCGCGTCGCATGCTGCTCGACGAGATGGCGCGGCAACGTTGCGATCAGATCGCTTTCGGCGAGCTGCGCCAGCGCCATCATGAAATTCGGTACTGTCAGCGCCACGCGCCGCGAATGTCCCTGTTCGGCGAGCCGGATATCGACGATCCCCAGCGGATCACCGATGGCCGATACCAGAAGATGCTGCGCTTTCACATAGGAGGTCAAGCTCAGTGCGCGTGCCAGCGGGTGGCCCTTACGCATCGCGACGACGAAGTCTTCCTCGAACAGCAGCCGTTCGGCGTAGCGCGACGGCAACGCACCAATTGGCAAGATCGCAAGATCGAGTCTGTGCGAGTCCAGTTCCGCCAACGTGTCTTGCCAGACCTGGCTCGTCGCTTTGCCCTGATGTTGCGGCATCAGTTGCAGCAGTCGAATGTCGATCCCCGGCGCGTCTCTCGCCAACCGGGAAATAAGGGGCGCGAGAAAGACAGCCGCCACGGCATCCGGCGCGCCGATTTTGAACGACCGCCGCGCGGTTCTCGCGTCGAAGGGTCCCGCCGCCGACATGATCCCTTCGACGCGCGAAAGAAGATCGGCGATCGGCCCGGCAAGTGCGATGGCACGCTCCGTCGGCTTCACGCCAGTCGAGGTTTTGAAGAACAGCGGATCATGAAGCAGACGCCGCAGACGACTGAGGCCGTGGCTTACCGCGGAAGGTGTGAGATTGAGCTTTTCCGCGGCGCGCGCGACGTGGCGCTCCTCGAGCACGGTGCTGAACACCACAAGGAGACCAACATCGACGCGCAGGAGCTGAGCCGGATTCAGCATAGTGCTGAGATCTTATCACTAGCTTCATGACGATCAAAGAGGCATCCAGCATTTCGACCCGTTCAACCAAGGCGGGCTCGTCCAAGACAGGAGACCTCACATGTCGAAGAACTGCCCAATGCTGCTTGATCCTGCCACAAGTCCGGCGTTATCGCGCCGTCACGCTCTCTCAGCTATGGCAATCATGCCGCTCGTCGTAGCCGAAGCGGCCACGGCCGACGACGTGATTGCCAGGCTGCTGGCCCAAACCCAGCAAGCAAACGCGGCGCTGATGCGCGGGGACGCCGAGACCTACCGGAAAATGGTCGCCATCACGGACGACTTCACGCTGATGTCTCCGTTCGGTGGAGAGCCGTCGAAGGCTTCGCAGTACGCTACTCCCGAAAAATGGGATCGAATGGCGCGGTTCTTCAAGAACGGCACTCACAAGCACGAGGTCGTCCAATCCTACGGCTCACAAGATATGGTGGTTCTGGCATTGATAGAGCGGGACCAAGTCGAGGTCGGGGGGCTGCCCGCGCAGGAATGGGCGTTGCGCGTTACGCTCGTCTACCGGCGCGACGGGGCGCAGTGGCGCCTGGTTCATCGTCACGCCGACCCGCTGGCCAACGGCATCAGCCTGCAACAGGCGGCCGCGCTCGCGCGCGGATTGCCTGCAAGCGAATGATGACGCAAGCCCGCGCTGGTTCGGAGGCGAGCACCATGCAGATGGACTCGGGTCCGGCCAGCGCATATGCGCCACACGACGCGGCCCTGCTGGACTACTTCCGCGATCACACGTCCGCGACCCTGAGCTGTTATCAGGATGGCGGGCGTGACGATGTGCCGGGCAGTACGGTCTGCGCGATCAGTGCTGAGGGACTTAAGAGCATCGACCCGAGAGGCGAATGTCGGCTTCGGGTCAATCGCGTCGTTCTCACATATCTGCAGCATGTCCGATATTCGCCTGTATCGGACCTGCAATTCGGCGTGGCGAACACCGAGCCCCAGGGCGACAGGGTGCAAAGATGTCTAAATGCGCAGGCTAGACAAAGCGAAGCGTGCCGCTACCATCGCTAACGCAGCGTCAGTAAATCTGCCAATCGATCGTGGGCACGTCGCTACGCTCCCTTGCTTGCCCACCCTACAAGCTTCATCCGAATCTTACGGAGGCGTTCGCGAGGTTTGTGAAGGGAGAATAGTCGGTCGTCATACCCCGCGAATGCGGGATATCCAGTACGCCGCGGCCTTTCGATTCTCTCACCGGCGTCTCTGGAATACTGGATTGCCTGCCGGAGCCTGTCATCGGGCGCGCATTCGCGCGACCCGTTGGCGGGCAATGACAGCTTTGGTTGCGTTCGCAGGAAGCTTACAGCGTTACCTGCCTGTCGCCGCATTGCTTGCAGACATATTTGACGCGGGTCGCGCCCTTTTCGGCCTGGACGCGGTTCGGCGCGCCGCATTTGCCGCACACCGCCTCGATCCTGGTGTTGCCCTGCTTGATGACGAGGGCCTTCTTTGCCATCGTCTCGCGGATCAAGCGCTCTGCCTCTTCACGCATCGCTTGCTTCGACATCGCCCTGCCCTGTCATGAACCGCCACGGGGCGCGGTCTTATCACAGTCAAAACACATTTCGTAGGTCGAGTGCGAAAAATCGTAAGAACAAAAACTGCGTGACCGAACGTCAGACTGTTTCCGGCGTCAGCGACAGCAGGCGCCGCACCAAAGCGAGCGCGGTTTCGGTAGCCGGATCGGCCGAGATGACGGGAACCGCGAGCGCGATGACGTCGACCGGATCATGCGAGAGGACAATGAGATGCGTCGCGCTGTTCGCCTTCATCAACGATACGATACGCTCGACGGCGGGATCGGACGATGTGAGTCCCCACGGCGCGTCCGCGCGGCGCAGCACCCGCCGCGTTGACAGAAAGTCGCGCAGCAGCGCGGGATCGTAGGCCAGCAGTTCGCCCTCCCGGCAGCGGCACGCGCTCTCGAAGATCGGATGACGTGCAAGTTCCGATATCAGCGCATCGCGGGTGTTCGCCGGTGACGCCGCGACGGAATTGAGGACGCCGGGTTCCTGCGCTTCGAAGTGGGCGCGCAGCGCGTCCACCATCAGGCCGATGGTGAGAACGCCCGCGATCGCAATGGCACAAAATCGCATGACCTGCGCCGCATCGACATCCGGCGCGACGAACGCTGCCGCAATACCGAGCAGAGCCGAACTCGAGAGGCGCAACGCCGCCATCAGGAGCGCCTGACGCTGTGTCTCCGCGCCGCCTTCCGCGATCAATATCGCGGTGACGACGAGCAGCGCCCCCAATGCCCCGAGCCTGACCGGGATATCCGGCAGCAGCACCCGGAAGTCTGTGACGATGAAGGGAATGACGAGAACGGCGCCGAGGGCGAGGCGGGCGATGCTGCGATTCTCCGACGCCATCAGCGTGGCCCGGTCGCGCCTTGCCAGCAACCAGGCGCAGACGGCAAAGCCGCCGAGCTGGAACAACACAAGCAGGACCGCAGCGGGCATCGCGAGGGTCTCCAACCCTGCAGCGCCGGCGGGACCGAGCACGATGCCGCCGGCCAGAACCGCGATCTTGGCCGGGCGCGGAGCATGGCGCCGCAGGATGCCTTCGGTGACGATCAAGGCGCCGAGCGGGATCAGCGCGGCCGGGACAGCCGACAGGTTATTGAGTACCACGCTGCCGCTCCACCACGCCGTGCCGCGCACCAGGAACAGCGATGCGATAATGCCAAGGGCGACCAGAAGGCGCCGGGTCAGCGGACCCTTGGGATCGCGCCGGTGCAGCGTGAGCATGGCGACGCCGAGCCCGATCGCGCCACAGAGATTGACGATGGAATCGGCGATCATGCCGGATGTCATTTCACCTGGCGTCATCGGCCGTTGCCTTTTCGCGGCCGCAAGCTGCCGAACGGGCGCGTATCATCGAACCAATAGAGCAGCGGCAGGATCAGCCGCTGCAGTGCCAGCACGGCGGAGGCAGCGAGCAGCGCCGGCAACGAGCCAGCCGGCACGTCGCGCTGAATGTAGCGGCGGGCGCCGGCGAGATCGATGCGGCCGAGCTGCAGGAAGTCGTCGCCTCTTACGTAATCCAGCTCGCGCGCGCACCAGGCGTTATACTGCTCGTCGCGATGTTTGGGCGCCGCTTCGAACGTTTTCTTCAGCGCGTCCGACCCGCCGGTATAGGCATTGGTGATGATAAACCGCGCCTCGTCGAAGCCGGCGTCCTCACCCACGCCGAACACGGCGCGATGGCGGGACATGATGCCGCGCGCCAATTGCAGATGCGCAAAGCTCTGGCGCGAATCCGGATGTGGCGACGGAAACACGTCCGAAAAGGTCTGGCTGACCATGCCGACGACCGACGGCACCTGGGTGACGTTCGAGATCCATTTCGGGCGCAGTCCGTCACGGACAAAGAGAACCAGTGCCGTCAAGCCATACAGCACCCAGGAGAGCCCCTGCCCCCGCTCGTCGGGGTCGACCATGACAAGGCCGAGATGCGTGACCTCCACCGGCTCGCCGTCGAGTTCGACCTCCATGACCGACAGCGCGTTGAAGGCGATCGGCCGTCCCGTCGCCTCCTCCGAGATCAGCGTGACGATGGCGCGCGACAGCCGCTCGCGGTCGCCGGAGAAGATGCCGTAGGTGAGATCGCCGGCCGGCAGCGTCTTGCCGGCGACGGTGCGCAATTGCGACACCAGTTCATCGAGATCGACTTGCGAAAGCGACAGCCCCGGACTTTCGATGATCCGCGTCGTCAATCCCGCATGGGTGCGCAAGGTGAGATCGATGGCCGGCTGGTGAAACGCCTTCAGCCAGAAGGCGGCATAGCTGGCGAGGCGGCCGGCCGCAGAACGGACTTGCGCCCAGGCATGACCACTCGCCGAATTGCCGATCCAGAAAGACGCCATGCCACTTGCCCGTATTGGGCGGGATTGGTGCGCTTGCCCCTCTTAAGGAGCCATGAGCGCGACACGTTGCGGTTGCCGCAAGGTAAACAATGTATTGGCGAGGTCAAACATGCTGCAGGACAGACAAACGGCGGATGCTGAAAACATCCGCCGTCCGTCTTCGCCAGCGCCGCGTCACAGGTTACGCGGCTTTGGTAACTTCCATCAGCAGCCGTTCGGTCCGACGTAACTCGCTGCAATAGGTCGGTCGGGACGCGAGTTCAACTGACATCGGCTTGTGCGCTCGCAACGGTTAAAGAGTTGGGATGTAATCATCTTCAGGTTGAGCCACGGTAAACGATGCGTTGAGCAGCGAAGAAAATTGGTACACGACAGCGGATCGCCGATGCGGTCTGGACGTTGCGTCAAACGGTTTTCATGCGATGACCGGCTCTATGGAAGTCCCCTGTTGGCCGCCATAGTCATGCGACAATAACGAGCATGCGCCCATGACGACGGCACCACCAATGGCCAACGTCATCACGATTGAAGTCGGGAACAGACTGTTGAACACGGCGAGAAGCTCGCCCATGGCGGCCGTCGCGCCGACGATCGCGGTCAGGTACGCCCGCAAGGAGACTGGAACGGCGCGAACCAGAAATTCATCTGTTGTCCAGCTGATCGCCGCCATCGGCAAGGTGAGGATGGATAGCACCGCGGCCACGGCGCATACGAAATCGAGGGACCTCGTGCCTGCGGCAACGACCCACAGCAGCAAGACTGTGAAGAACACCGACACCGGAGCCACAACGAGGAATACGAACGCTCTTTTCATCGATCATCCTTTGCAAGGAAGCGGACACTGCGATTTGCAGACGCTAGGATTTCGGATTGCGCTACCGGCATTCCAAGCCAGGCGCCGGTGGCAGGCGGCGCGCAACACGCCCGCCGCCTGCCCTCGCCAGCAGCGCGTCACGGGTTACGCGGCACGCACACCTCGTTCGACTTCCATCAGCAGCCGTTCAGCCTTGGCGTCCTCAATACGGTTCACCAGCTTGCCGCTCTCGTGATTGTCGCGCATCGTCTTGGTCATGGTGATGCAGGATTGCACCAGCATTAGAAAGCCCATCGTGAGATAGCCTTTGATCGACAGTTCCAGCGGCAGAAACCAGATGCCGATGCCGACCATGAAGGCCGAGGCGGCGAACGAGATATAGGTGAAAGCGACCCAGGCCGGGCTGTGTTGAGCGGCAGTGGGATTATTCATGGCAACTCTCCTTGTGTGTGGGTTTGAAGTTTCAGTTCGACAGTTCGGTGGTTCAGGCAGCTTGCGTGCGTTTGGCGTTCAGCCGCGCGAGCACGTCATCCGCGGTTGATTTCAGCCGTGGGCCAAAGCCCTGTTCGGCGAGCTTTTCGGCAGTCGCCAGCGGACCGCTGGCGGCATCGAGCTCGATCAGGGCATCGGCCGCGGCCTGGGCCTCGATCTGCCGCTCACGCAGCCGCTTCAGCGTGTTCTCTGCTTCGGGCAGCGTGGATTCGTAAGGGCGCGCGGCTTCGACGCCGCCCCGGCGCAGCGCACGAACCGCCTCGGATGCGCGGGCGATGCGGCGGCCGCGATCGAGTTCGGTGATCCGCGCCTCGGCACTGGCGACCTGGCGCTTCATGCGGGCGATCTCGGTGGCAAACAGCGTCCGCGCAGTCATCGCGGCGTCGCGGTCGGCCTCGAGATTGGCAATCGCCTGTGCCGCCTCGCGGGCGAGGTCTTCGCGGCCGCCATCGAGCGCCGCGGTGGCGCGGACTTCGAGATCGGCGATACGGGCGTTGGTGGCGTCGAGACGGCGGCCTTCCTGCTGGTCGCCGGCGATCGCCAGTGCCAGCGAGCGCTTGGAACGCTCCACCGCCGCGGCGGCATCGCGCATCTGCTGGTCGAGAATGAGCAGCGCCGCGCGGTCTTCCAGCTCTTCCCCGGCGACAGCCACGCTGCCGCGGAAAAGAGTCAAAACAGTTTTGAACATTTGCAGCTCCCTGTGTTATGAGCATTGCTCATGGATTGTTTGTAGCAGCTGCATGAGCATTGCTCAAGAATTATTTTGAGCGACGCTCAAGATTGGATGATGATGTCCAAGACATTGGAAAAACGAGCAAAGCTTCGGGAATCCCTGATCGAAGCAGCGGAGCGACGGATTGCCGCAGGGGGGCTGGCCGGTCTGAAAACCCGTGATCTGGCGCGGGATGTCAGCATCGCCAACGGCGCGGTCTACAATCTCGTCGACGATGTCGACGAGTTAATCCTGCGGGTAGGATCGCGCACGCTGGCACGGCTCGATGCCGCGCTGACATCGGCCGAAGCCGATGGGGCCGCCTCTCCTGGCGAGACGCTGGTGCGCATCGCGGTCGCCTATTGCGATTTCGCCGCTGAAAATCTCGAACTGTGGCGCGCGCTGTTCGAGCACCGGATGGCGCCGGGCAAGCCGGTTCCGGAATGGGCGATCGACGAACAGATGAATCTGTTCCGCCATATCTATCATCCGCTTGCCGAACTCTTTCCAAAGCGAACGCCGGACGAACTCGGCGTGACGGCACGCAGCCTGTTCTCCGCCGTGCACGGCATGGTGCTGCTCGGCCTCGAGCAGAAGCTGATCGCGGTGCCGGTCGAGGCGTTACGCGAAGAGATCGCGGCGATCGTGCGCGCGATGGTCGATGGGCTGACACATCCCGTCGCCCCGGGCAAGCGAAGCGCGACCCGGGACCCATAACCACCGATGTCAGACCTCTGGCGCGACGGGGCCGCAGCTCTGTCCATTGCCGGCAGCGGTGGCTATGGGTCCCGGCTCGAGGCCGGGGGCGACGTGTGGTGAGAGTGTGCCAGGCCGCGCACCTCACGTCTCGATGATCACGTAGCTGTCCTCGACGCGGACCGGAAACGTCTCGGCCACATAAGGCCCCTTCTGCAGTTCCTCGCCGCTTTCGATCGCGACCGGATAGGAACGGACTTTGACGCGCGCCGGGTCGAACCAGGACTGCCCGTTGCGCATGTCGAATTCCCAACCATGCCAGGGGCAGCGCAACAGTTCGCCGACGCGTGAGCGCTGATAGACGCCGGGCTCCGGCGAGGTCAGCCGCGCGACGCAGGCCGCTCTTGCCAGCGGCGCGCCCTCATGCGGACAGCGGTTGAGCAGTGCGAAGAACTCGCCGTTGACGTGGAACACGACGATGTCGCGGCCCTCGACACCAAAAACCTTGTTGCCGCCGGGCGGGATGTCTGAAGTACGGGCGACGATGTGACGGGCCATGTGATCCTGTCGCTATTTAGAGCTTGTAGAGCGCACGCGCATTGCTGTTGAAGATCTTGCGGCGTTCGGCTTCCGTCAGCGGCGTCTTGAAGGCGTAGCGCGGATCGTCGAAATCCCAGTGCGGGTAATCCGAGGAGAACAGCAGGCGATCGGCGCCGACCCATTCGATCAGCGTGCGCAAATGTTTCCCTTCATCCGGCTCGTCGATCGGCTGCGTCGTGAACCAGAAATGCTCCTTCACATATTCGGAAGGACGACGTTTCAGGTGCGGCACCTCGCTGCGGAACGCATCGAAATGCCGGTCCATGCGCCAGGTGGCCGACGGGATCCAGCCGAAGCCACCTTCGATGAAGACGATCTTGAGATCGGGGAAACGCTCGGGCACGCCTTCGAGCACCAGGCTGGTGAGCTGCGCCGCCATCGTGTGCGCGTTCGACTGGTGCTCCTCGACATAGTAGGACGGCCAGCCGCTGCCGGTCGGCGCATGACCGCCATAGCCGCCGACATGAATGCCGAGCGGCAGGCCCAATTCCTGCGCGCGGGCATAGATCGGCCAGTAGCGGCGGCGGCCGAGCGGCTCGTTGGCGCGCGGGCAGACGTTGATCTGCACATAGCGGCCGATCCTGGCACAGCGCTCGATCTCGGCGATCGCGAACTCCGTATCGTCCTGCCCGGCCAGGATCGAAGCCTTCAGCCGCGGATCACGGTCGGACCAGAAGGCAAGCTGCCAGTCGTTGATGGCGCGCTGGATCGCGGCACCGAATTCCAGATTCTGCTGCGAGAAGATGAAGAGGTCGAGCACCTGCAAGATGCCGTACTCGATATCGAGCGGATCGAGATGCTGCTTGCGCATGAAATCGAGATCGGAGCCCGGAGGCCCGCCGGTCGGCGGCCACGCATCGCGGCGCGCGATCAGCGGCGAGGAGCGCGGGTACGGCGTGGTGCCGATATAGGGCGTGCGCAGATGGCTGCCGTAGGTGCGCAAATGCTCCTGCCAGCGCTTTGGCATGAACTGCTCGATATCGGCATGCGCATGAATGCTCGGATGCACGTCGCAATCGATGATGCGCAGCCGGCTCTGGGCGGCGACTTCCTCGGTGAGGATGGGGCGGTCGATGACGTCACTCATGCGATCCTCCTTCGACTTCCAAAACTCAGGCCGCGAGCTGCAGCCGCGGAAAGGTCTCGAGCGGATTGTCCGTGCACATGCGCGAAACGATGCTGGCAGGCAGATGCGGCGGCATGGGATCGTCGCCCTCGAACTGCCAGTGCGGATAATCCGATGCGAACAGAAACATCCTGTCGGAGCCGATCTGCTCGATGACATCGGCAACGCCCGCGGCATCCGGTGGGCCGTCGAACGGCTGCATGGTGACGCGGACGTGGTCGCGAATGATCGAGGCCGGCTCGCGCTCGACCCAAGGCACTTCGACGCGGACGCCGCGCCAGGTCTTGTTGGCGCGCCACATGAAGGCCGGCAGCCAGCTCACGCCAGACTCCATCAGCACGACCTTGAGGTCGGGGAATCTGCCGAACACGCCTTCATAGATCAGGCTCAAGAGCTGAGCCTGAAACGCCTGCGCTTCGGCGAGATAATATTCGTAGCGATACGACGGCCATCCGATCGAGCTCGGCGCGGTGCGGTAGGCGCTGCCGGCATGGATCGCGACCGGCAGCTTGTGCTTCGCGGCAGCCTGCCACACCGGCCAGTAATGCCGCCGGCCGAGCAGCGTCTCGCCCTGTGCCAGCACCAGCACGGCGACGAAGCGCTTGTCGCTGGCGCGCCGCTCGATTTCTTCGACCGCGAGATCCGGCGCCTGCATCGGCACCACGATCGAAGCACTCAGCCGCGCGTCCTTCGCCAGCCATTCAGCCGCAATCCAGTCGTTGATGGCCTTGCAGAAGCCGGCCGCCATATAGGAATCGAACACCGCCTGCGCGCCGTAGACCACATTGCAGATGGCATGGCTCGAACCGAGCTGATCGAACGCGCCGCGCTGCACCATCTTGAGATCGCTGCCCGGCTTGCCGTTGGCGGGCCGCCAGTCAGCGCGGCCGGCGAAGGGCATGTTGGGAGGATAGGAATTGAGATCGAGCCCGTCGATCGCGCGGCTGACCACCTGCTCTTTCCAGTGATCGTCGAGATACGGCAGCAGCGTGGTGCGGGTTCCGCCCACCGCGGGATGGATATCGCAGTCGATCCGCGTGGCCGCCATGAAGGTTTCCTCGACGATTGTTTCTTGGCGGTCTTGCTGCCGCACCCGCAACTGTGCCGCCGATGCTGTGGCGGCGCAAGCGATTTACCGGAGGGCCGCTCTGTCTTGGCTGCACGGCAGGTTTCCCTTCTGCCCTTGTGGGAGAAGGCGAGTGTCCTCGCGATTGACAGGCCAGTCGATCCGCACCCAAATGTCCCGCTCAAGAAACAAGGAAGCAGGGCGTATCGCGTGGCGGGCAACGAACAAGAAACCTATGAATGCGACGCGCTGGTGGTGGGCTCGGGCTGCGCCGGACTGTCGGCGGCGGTCACTGCCGGGCACCACGGTCTGAAGGTTCTGATCGTCGAGAAGGAGCCGCGCTTCGGCGGCACCACCGCGCGCTCCGGCGGCTGGCTGTGGATACCCGGCACGTCGCTGGCGAAAGCCTGGGGCATCGAGGAAAGCGAGGGGCAGGCAAAGACCTATCTGCGGCACGAGGCCGGTAACAGTTTTGATGCCGCGCGGGTCGACGCGTTCCTGAGCGAAGGACCCAAAGCCGTCGATTTCTTCACCAGCAAGACCGCTGTTCGCTTCGACATGCCGCTGACCTTTCCGGATTATCACGCCGAAGCGCCCGGCGGCGCGCAGGGCGGCCGCTCGATGGTGACGCGGCCGTTCGACGGCCGTGAGCTGGGCGAGCAGATCAAGAACCTCGGAAGTCCCCTGCCCGAGCTCACACTGTTCGGCATGATGCTGGGCTCCGGCAAGGAGATCGTCCACTTCATGCGCGCCACCAAATCGCTGACCTCGGCGATTTACGTCGCCAGGCGACTGTCGAAGCATGCGATCGACGTGTTGCGCCACGGCCGCGGCATGACGCTGACCAACGGCAATGCGCTCGCGGGCCGTCTGGCGAAATCCGCGTTCGACCTGAAAATTCCGCTGTGGCTGTCGTCGCCCGTGCACGAACTGACCGTCGAGGATGGCGCGGTGCGCGGCGCGGTCATCGAGCGCCATGGCAAGCTGATCCGCATCAACGCCAGGCGCGGTGTCGTGCTGGCCTGCGGCGGTTTTCCGCATGACGTGGCGAGGCGCAAGGCAATGTTTCCGCATGCACCCAGTGGCGCCGAGCATTTCTCGCCAGGCCCGGTCGGCAACACCGGCGACGGCTTGCGACTGGCGGAGGCGGCGGGCGGCCGCATCGAGGACAATTTACCGAACGCGGCGGCGTGGGTGCCGGTATCGATTACCGAACGCAAGGACGGCTCCAAGGGCGTGATGCCGCATTTCATCGATCGCGCCAAACCCGGCGTCATCGCCGTGATGCGCGACGGCAGGCGCTTTGCCAATGAAGGCAATTCGTACCACGATTTCGTGCAGGCAATGGTGAAGGCGGCGAAGCCCGGCGAAGAGATCACGGCGTATCTGATCTGCGATCACCGCGCGCTCAGAAAATACGGCCTTGGATGCGTGCCGCCATTCCCGATGCGGCTGCGCCATCATCTCGCGACCGGCTATCTAAAGCGCGGCACCACACTCGCCGAACTCGCCGACCGCACCGGCATCGATCCACAAGGGCTTACGGCAACGATCGCGGAATTCAACGCCTCGGCCACGGAAGGGCGCGATCCCGCCTTCGGCAAGGGATCGCGCGCCTATAACCGCTACCAGGGCGATGCGCTTCATGGACCGAATCCCTGCGTCGCGCCGATCAAGGATGGACCGTTCTATGCGATCAAGCTGGTGGTCGGCGATCTCGGCACCTATGCCGGTATCAAGACCGACGAGCACGCCCGCGCGCTCGATGCCGACGGTCAGCCGATCCCTGGCCTCTATGCCGCCGGCAACGACATGGCCAGCATCATGGGCGGCAACTATCCCGGTGCCGGCATCACGCTCGGACCCGCACTGACGTTCGGATATATCGCGGGGAAGCATCTCGCGGGCGGGCCTGCGCACTAACGCGATCGAGCAGGAACGAACCCGATCCAATTCCATTATTCGAGTCCAATGGAGATCGTCCCATGCGCGCGAAGCCCTTCGTCGCCGCCGTCGCCATCGCCGCGATCTGTGCTCCCGCCCTCGCCTTTGCCGTCGACGCCGAATGGCGGCGATACGAGATCCCGAGCACCGGGACCAGCGTCGATATGCCGGTCTCTATCTTCACAAGCGACGCCGGGCCGCCCGAGAGCGGAACCGGGCGACGGTTTTTCACCGAGGATCGCCGCGCCGATCTCACGGTGCAGTCCATTCCCAATCCCGACAACGATTCTCCCGCCAGATTCCTCGCCAAGCAACGGCCACCTGCCGGCATCATCTACAAACGGATCACATCTGATTTCTTCGTCGTGTCCAGCATCCGCAAGGACCGGATCTGGTACAACCGTTGCAACCGCGGCAACGGCACCATGAACTGCGTGCTGATCAACTATCCCGCCGCGGAAAAGCGAAAGTGGGATGACGTAGTCACGCGGATTAGCCTGACGCTGCGCAGCTAGGGCGCCACCGGCTGGATTTTAGACATTCGGGTAAAAGCGGCATTTTGGTTCCGGAACCGGGAACCGTCCGGTGTGCACCGCGTTGCCGAGCATCGTCGTTAAGTAACCGCGAGGTTGTTTCGTGAATCGCAGGGGTTTCCTCGCTGTTTCCGCTTTGCCGTTGGTATCTAGCGTAATGCCCGGGCTTTCGTCCGCAGCCCGTGCTCAGCCGGCACCATTTGATCGTTCCATCGTCCGGCAAATGGCGCGCGATCTCGCAGGCAAGCCCTACAAGGCGCCGAGCGAAAAGCTGCCCGACAATCTCACCAATCTCGACTACGATCGTTATCGGGCGATCCGGTTCTTGCCGGAACGCGCGCTCTGGCGCGGCGAAAAACTCCCTTTCGAGGTGCAGTTCTTCCATCGCGGATTCTTTTATAAGAACCGGGTCGACATCTTCGAAGTGAAGAACGGCCAGGCGTCGGTCATTCCCTACCAACCCGACCTGTTTTCGTTCGGCGATCTGGCGCCGCCCGGTCCGGCGGTCGACCTCGGCTTCGCCGGCTTCCGGCTCCATGCGCCGATCAACAAGCCCGACTATTATGACGAGGTCTGCGTCTTTCTCGGCGCGAGCTATTTCCGCGCCGTAGCCAAGGGCCAGCTATACGGCCTTTCGGCGCGCGGCCTCTCGATCAATACCGGCGAAGCCAAGGGCGAGGAATTTCCGTTCTTCAAGACGTTCTGGATCGAAAAGCCGGCGGCAGGCGCCAATTCCATCGTCGTGCATGCGCTGCTCGACAGCGAGAGCGCATCGGCCGCCTATCGTTTCACCATCCGCCCGGGCGACACCACCGTGTTCGATGTTGAAATGGCGATCTATCCGCGCGTCGATCTGGATCGTGCCGGCCTCGCCCCAATGACGAGCATGTTCTTCTTCGGACCGAACGACCGCAAGGACGTCGAGGACTTCCGCCCCGCGGTCCATGATTCAGATGGGCTTGCGATATTCAACGGCCGCGGCGAGGAGCTCTGGCGACCGCTGCACAATCCGAGGGATCTGCAAGTGTCGTCGTTTGCCGATCTCAATCCGCGCGGCTTCGGCCTGATGCAGCGTCAGAAGGATTTTGCCGCCTATCAGGATCTGGAATCGAATTTCGAGCGGCGGCCGAGCCTGTGGGCAGAGCCGATCGGCGATTGGGGCGAAGGCGTGGTGAAGCTGCTCGAAATCCCCACCAAGGAAGAGATCCACGACAACATCGCCGCGTTCTGGCTCCCCAAGGCCGCCCTGGCCGCCAAGGGCGAGCACACCTACACCTATCGTCTGCACTGGGGACCGGATGCGCCGAAGCCCGCTTCGCTCGCGCGATTTGCCCGGACCGGCATCGGCGCGCGCGGCGACAAGGCCACGATCTTCGTGCTCGAGGTGACCGGCGAAAGGCTGAAATCGGTCGATCCGAAGATCCTGCGCGGGGTCGTCACGGCCGAGAAGGCGAAAATCCAGAACATCGTCACCCAGCCGAATCCCGCGACCGGCGGCTGGCGCTTGAGCTTCGAGCTGGTGAAGGAAAAGACCCCCGTCGAAATCCGCGCATCGCTGATGCAGGACAATGAGCCGGTATCGGAGGTCTGGACCTATCGATGGACACCATAGCGAAAGGCCGCGGAACGACCGGCACCGGCGGTATTCCGCTGAACGATTTCTTACCTCCGGAATCGCCAACCGATATGGCGGTGCAGGCGTTGCGGCGGTTCGAGCCGCCACCTGTGCCCGACTTTGCGCCGATGTGGTTGCGGCGCGGCTTCGTCCTGACCGGCACCGCGATTCTGACCGCAGGCGGCTGTTATGAGATGTACCGGGTGCTCCAGGTCGGCGGTATCACCATCCTGGAGTTCATCATCCTCGGGCTGTTCGTGCTGCTGTTTGCATGGATCGCGTTCTCCTTCATGTCGGCGCTGGCCGGCTTCTTCGTGCTGCTGTTCCGAAAGAGAGATGAACTCGGCATCGACGCCAGCGCGCCCCTGCCCGCGATTCACAGCCGCACCGCGATGCTGCTGCCGACCTACAATGAGGACCCCTATCGCGTGCTGGCGAGATTGCGCGCGATTTATGAATCGGTCGAGCAAACCGGACAGGGATCGCGGTTCGACTGGTTCGTGCTGAGCGACACCACCGACCCCGCGGTGTGGATCGCCGAGGAGAAATGCTTTCTGAAACTGCGGCAGGACACTGGCGGCGCGGCCGCGCTGTTCTATCGCCACCGTCCCGAGAACACCGCGCGCAAGTCGGGCAATATCGAGGAATGGGTCCGACGGTTCGGCGCCGGCTATGAGAGTATGCTGATTCTGGACGCCGACAGCCTGATGACCGGCGACAGCATCGTGCGCCTCGTTGCGGCTATGGAGACGCACCCGAAAGTCGCGCTGATTCAAACGCTACCTATCATCGTCAATGCGCGATCGCTGTTCGCACGCTGGCAGCAATTTGCCGGGCGATTGTACGGTCCGATGCTGGCGGCGGGCATCGCCTGGTGGCATGGCTCGGAGGGCAATTACTGGGGCCACAACGCCATCATCCGTATCAGTGCCTTTGCGCAATATGCGGGGCTGCCCGAACTCGGCGGACGCAAGCCGTTCGGCGGACATATCATGAGCCACGACTTCATCGAGGCGGCGCTGATGCGGCGCGGCGGCTGGGCTATCCACATGGCGCCGACGCTGCGCGGCAGTTACGAGGAATCTCCACCGACGCTTTCGGATTTTGCCGCACGCGACCGCCGCTGGTGCCAGGGCAATCTGCAGCATCTGGCGCTGCTGCCGACCCGCGGCTTTCACTGGATCTCGCGGCTTCATCTATTGACGGGCATCGGATCGTATCTCACCGCGCCGCTGTGGCTGATCTTTTTGATTTTTGGAATTCTGGTCTCGCTGCAAGCGCAATTCGTCCGGCCCGAATACTTCCCGAAGGGATATTCCTTGTTTCCGCAGTGGCCGGCGCAGGATCCGGTCCTGGCGGCATGGGTGTTCGCCGGCACGATGGGAATCCTGATCGCGCCCAAGCTGCTGGCCTTTGTCGTGCTCGTCACCGATCGCGACACGCGGAGGAAATTCGGCGGCGGCCTGCGGGTGTTTGCCGGCATTCTCGCCGAAACGATTCTTTCCGGCCTGACGGCGCCCGTCATGATGATCTTCCAGTCGTCTGCGGTCGGCGAAATCCTGTTCGGGCGCGATGCCGGATGGCAGGTTCAGCGCCGGGACGATGGCGCGATCTCGCGGCACGACATGGTCGCCACCTATTCGGTGCCGACATTGGTCGGGATCGCCATGGCGGTTGCCGCCTACGCCGTCTCGCTGCCCTTGCTGCTCTGGATGACGCCGGTGATCCTCGGCCTACTGCTTTCCATCCCGATCGCGATGCTGTCGTCATCGCCGGGTGCGAATCACAGGCCAGTGTTGTTCAAGACCCCCGAGCAGACGGCGCCACCGCCGGTGCTGGCGCGCGCCAATGAGCTCGCGAGCGCGCCGCATTCGTCGCTCGCCTGCCCGCTGCGCGAATTGCTCGACGATGCTCGCCTGCTCGAAGCCCACCTGAAAAACCTCTCCGGACAAAAGCCGCGAAAGCGCGGTGACGTCGATCCGCATCTCGCGATCGCGCGTGCCAAGATTGAAGATGCCGAAACATTCGAGGAGGCGGTGGGGTATCTGAACCAGCGCGAGAAGTTCGCGGTACTAAATGCGCCTGCGACCCTCACCGCGTTGCTGGCATTACCCTGTCATCGGGCTTGAAACCAACTCCACATTTTGCATCACGTCGCTGCAACCTGGACGGGGGCTCCGAAACGTGGTCGGCAACCTTGGCCGGCGCGGCAAATCTGCTAGACTGCCGGTCAGCGAGGCGAAAAATGAACGCGCCCGGACCCGAGCGAAGGCTCGCTGCGGTCCTTGCCGCCGACATGGTCGGGTACAGCCGGCTGATGGAGGTCGACGAGGCGGGGACACTCGCACGCCTCAAGACCCATCGGCTCGAGCTGATCGATCCCTCCATCGCCAAGAACCGGGGCCGCATCATCAAGACGACCGGCGACGGCATGCTGGTGGAATTCCACAGCGTCGTTGACGCGGTATCGTGCGCGGCCGAAATCCAGCGCCGGATGGCACGGCGCAATGCCGACGTATCGCCGGCGCGCTGGATCCAGTTCCGCATTGGAATCAACCTCGGCGACGTGATCATCGAGGAGAACGATATCTTTGGCGATGGCGTCAACGTCGCGGCGCGTCTCGAGGTGCTCGCCGAACCCGGCGGCATTTGCGTCTCAGGCGCGGTGCGCGATCAGGTCGGCGATCGGCTCGATGACGTCGCCTTCGTCGATATTGGCAATCAGACGGTCAAGAACATCAGCCGCCCGATTCATGTGTTCCGGGTGCGCCTCGAGCCGGATGCGGCCGAGATGCAAACGAGGGGCAAGGACGGCGCGGCAGCAACGATCACGACCCGAAAACCGTCGATCGCCGTGCTGCCGCTGGTCAACATGAGCGGCGATCCGGAGCAGGAGTTTTTTGCCGATGGCCTCACCGAGGACATCATCACCGAGCTGTCGCGCTTCCGCGACCTGCTCATCATCTCGCGCAACTCGACCTTCGTGCACAAGGGCAAGGCGGTGAAGGTGCAGGAGGTCGCGCGGGAGCTCGACGTCGAATATGTCCTCGAGGGCAGCGTGCGCAAGGTCGGCGATCGCGTCCGCGTCACCGTGCAGTTGATCGACGCGCAAACCGACCGGCATGTTTGGGCCGAACGCTATGATCGCAAGCTGGAGGATATTTTCGCCATTCAGGACGAGGTGACCGGCGCGATCGTTGCCACGCTTCCCGGCCGCGTCGAGGCCGCGACGCAAGAGCGCGCAAAGCGCAAGCGACCGGACAGCATGGCGGCGTATGAGTGCGTTCTGGCCGCCAAGGTGCTGCACCACCGCTCGCAGCGGGAGGCCAACGCGGAGGCGCAGCGGCTGCTCGACCGCGCCATCGCGCTGGATCCGAATTACGCGCATGCCCATGCCTGGAAGGCCTGCGTGCTGGGCCAGACCTGGATCTACGGATGGTGCGCCGACCGCGACGCCACCTTCCAGCAGGTGGCCGACGAGCTGGAGGTTGCGCTGGCGCTGGATGACAATGACAGCGACGTGCACCGCATCCTGGCCGCGGTGAACCTGACGCGCGACGACCACGACAGGGCCGCCTACCACCAGGAACGCGCGCTCGCCCTCAATCCGAATTACGATCTGGTCGTGGTCCAGCAAGGCGAGTTTCTGACTTGGTTGGGACGGCCGGAAGAGGGTATCGACTGGATCAAGAAGGCGATGCGCCTCAACCCGTTCCACCCCGAGCGCTTCTGGAGCCATCTCGGCCGCGCCTATTACTGCGCGGAGAAATATGCCGAGGCCGCCGAAGCCTTCGCGCGGATCACGCGGCCCGACTTCACGCACCACGCCTTCCTCGCCGCCATTTTCGCGCAGATGGGCGACAGCGTCGCGGCTGCCGCGCATGCCGCAGAGGTCGTCAAGCTGGAGCCCGGTTTCTCCGTGGCCGGCTATCTCGCGACTCAGCACTACAAGCAGGAGGCCGACCGTCAGCGTCTTGAGGCCGGTCTTCTCAAGGCAGGGTTACCGGCGTGAGGCTTGATCCTGCGATTGCTTCGCGGCCAAGAGCCCGCCTTCGCCCGTTGGGCTTCGGCGCGGCATCCTTCTCTCGCTTCGCGAGCGAAGGATGGTGGGCACGACAGGGATCGAACCTGTGACCCCTACCATGTCAAGGTAGTGCTCTCCCGCTGAGCTACGTGCCCTAAAAGTCGTATTGGGTGGGGTCCGTATATCGGCTCCAAAGCGCCCGGGCAAGGATAGTTCGGACTATTTTCTGAGGCCTTTTCGGACAAAATGGACGCCGAATCAGGCCGCCAGCATCTTGTTCACTTCACTGACCAGCTCGCGCAGGTGGACCGGCTTGGCCAGCACCTTGGCATTCTTGGGCGCTTCCGAATCGGAATTCAGGGCAACCGCGGCGAAGCCGGTGATGAACATGATCTTGATGTCGGGGTCGAGTTCCGAGGCCCGGCGCGCCAGCTCGATGCCGTCCATTTCCGGCATCACGATATCGGTCAGCAGCATCTCGAACGGCTCCTCGCGCAGTCGCTGATAGGCCGACATGCCGTTGTCGTGGGGCGAGACCTGAAACCCGGCATTTTCCAACGCCTTGACCAGGAAGCGGCGCATGTCGTTGTCGTCTTCGGCGAGGAGGATCTTGTGCATGGCGGTCAGTCGTCGAACCTGGCTTGGAGGATCATTGCGCTCACTAAGCCCGACAGAGGGTAAATTTCGGGTGAAAGGTAACGGTGTCTTGGCAATGGCGGGCGGCGCTATTTTCTGCAGCGCCCCATATCAGGATCGATCAAGGCGGCGCTTTTCAGGCGTTTGCAACAGCTTCCAGGCGAACTCGGCCTTTTTTCGCTTGGCAGAATGATTACGATTACAGACAATGCATCCTTACAAAACCCTGCCCTTCGCCGGCAGAGTCGGTCGCATGATCGACAGGCCGCGAAGGGAATGCGGACATTCAAGGGACGGCGCCCGACGATGACCCAGTTTGATGGCGAGCTGTCGCCCCCGTTCGAGATCGTGGAGCCGCAGCACTGGCGGGCGCCGATCATCTTCAACTCGCCCCATTCCGGCTCGGTCTATCCGCTCGAATTTCTCAACGCTTCCCGGATCGACCTCGCCGCGCTGCGGCGCTCCGAGGATTCGTTCATGGACGAATTGATCGGAGGCCTCAGCGCGCAGGGCTTTCCGACAGTGCGGGTCAATTTTCCGCGCTCCTATGTCGACGTGAACCGCGAGCCCTATGAGCTCGATCCGCGAATGTTCACCGGGCGGTTGCCGAGTTTCGCCAATACCCGCTCGATGCGGGTCGCCGGCGGCCTCGGCACCATCCCACGGGTGGTGGGTGACGGGCAGGAAATCTATCGCGAACGGCTCTCCGTCGACGAAGCGCTCGGACGGATCGAGGCGCTCTACAAGCCGTATCACCGCGCGCTTCGCCGGCTGATCAACAAGGCCCATCAGGCGTTCGGAACCGTGATCCTGGTGGATTGCCACTCGATGCCGTCGGTCGGCGTCTCGCGCGACGAGCCGCGGCGGCCCGATATCGTGATCGGCGACCGCTACGGCACCAGTTGCTCGAGCCTTTTGCCCGATGTCGTCGAGCAAATCATGAACGGGCTCGGCTATTCGATCGGGCGCAACAAGCCGTATGCCGGCGGTTTTATCACCGAGCATTACGGCAATCCCGCCAGCGGCCTGCACACCGTGCAGCTCGAACTCAATCGCGCGATCTATATGGATGAGCGGCGGCGCGAGCGCAGCCCGCGCTTTGCGCAGGTGGTAACCGACTTCGCCACGCTGGCCGACGCGCTGGCGCAGGTGCCACTCGGAGATCTCGGTCCATTCCAGGCGGCGGCGGAGTAGAGCCCTCTGTCATTCCGGGCGCGAAGCGAACTATGGTGCGCAATTGCGCACCTGAGAATCTCGAGATTCCGGATCGCCGCTGCGCGACGTCCGGAATGACGCTCACCTCCAAAAGAAAAAAGGGCCGCTTGAATGAACAAGCGGCCCAAGTCTAGGGAGGAAACGCCCAAGGAGGGCAGCGATAGCGCGAGGCGCTACCGCACCGCAACAATATGCGACCGCGCTGCACAAAACGCAAGTGTTTTTCAGCCCTCTCCGGCGCAATGTGGAACAAACTTGCCGATAAGCAACATCGCCGCTTCTGCGGATTTACTGTAACAAAATCAAACACTTATGTGAACGCTTCGTCGCAGCCCCGGTCTCTTTGCAGTACTGGTATGCCAAAACTCGCGACTTCGTGATATCAGCGCTAACCAAAAATCCATGCCTAAACGAAGCCATTGCGAAAGCCGATTCGAAAGCCGGCGTGCAAACGAATGGGAATAACGTGCCGTTGGCGGTGCGCGGCAGCCCGGATTGGGCTAGGCAATAGGCGGCATTCTATTGCGGTAAGGGACAGCCGTGACGGTCATCGATTTCACAGCGTTTATCGGGCGGCTTGCAACTGCTTCAGGCGAGACCATCCTGCCGTTTTTCCGAACCTCGCTCTCCATCGACAACAAGAGCGCCAGCGACTTCGACCCGGTCACCGAGGCTGACCGCGCTGCGGAAGCTGTGATGCGCCGCCTGATCAAGGCCAATTTTCCCCAGCACGGCATCGTCGGCGAGGAATTCGGCAACGAGCGCGAGGACGCCGAATATGTCTGGGTGCTGGACCCGATCGACGGCACCAAATCTTTCATCGCGGGATTTCCGATCTGGGGTACCCTGATCGCACTTCTGCACAAGGGCACGCCGGTGTTCGGCATGATGCACCAGCCCTATATCGGCGAGCGCTTTTCCGGCGATTCTGGCTCGGCGCATTATTCGGGGCCGTCGGGCGAGCGGCGGCTGACGGTGCGCCGCTGCGCAACGCTGAAGGAAGCGACCTCCTTCACCACCAGTCCGCTGTTGATGAACGCCGCCGACCGCGAAATCTTCGGCCGGGTCGAGAGTGCAGTGAGGCTGTCACGCTATGGCGGCGACTGCTACTCCTATTGCATGCTGGCGGCCGGCCATCTCGACCTCGTGGTCGAGACCGAACTGAAGCCCTACGACATTGCGGCATTGATCCCGATCGTCACCGGCGCCGGCGGGGTCGTCACCAACTGGGAAGGCAAGCCGGCCCAGAGCGGCGGCCGCATCGTCGCCGCCGGCGACGCGCGCGTGCACGAGGCGACGCTGAAGCTGCTGAACAGCTAGAGACGTAACCGCGAATATCACGCTCGCGCGGACCGACGAACTCCTGCGTTGACAGGGCTCGGCTCCGCCACAACGGCAGGACCTTGCACGGAGCGGTTCATCACGTACGATGCCCCGAACACGCACGTTAGATGCGGGATCGGGGAGCACTCATGAGACCGCTGAGCAAGCTGCTTGCCGGACTGACGCTGTTATTGTTGCCGACGCTGGCCGCAGCGCAGGACTTTCCGAGCAAACCGATCAAGCTAATCGTCCCGTTCCCGGCCGGCGGTCCCAACGACATCATCGCGCGCCTGGTCGGCCAGCGCATGTCGGAAATCGCAAAACAGCCGGTTGTGATCGACAATCGCGGCGGCCAGGCCGGCGTGCTCGGCACCGATGCGATCGCAAAGGCGGCCCCCGACGGCTACACGATCGGAATCGTGAGCGCGAGCGCACTCGTCATCAACCCGATGATGGAAAAGGTGCCCTACGACGTCGCGAAGGATTTTTCGCCCGTCACTCTGGTGACGACGGTGCCGGAAATGCTGGTCGTTGCCAGCAACGTCCCTGCCGGTGACATGAAGGAGCTGATCGCGCTCGCCAAGGCACAGCCCGGGAAACTCAATTTTGCGTCTGCCGGCGTCGGCGGCATGCCGCATCTTGCCGGCGAGCTGCTCAAACTGACGGCGGGAATCGACATCGTGCACGTGCCCTATAGGGGCGCCGCACCCGCCATCAACGATCTGCTCGGCCAGCAGGTGCAGATGGCGTTCCTCGATTTGCCGGTGCTGCTGCCGCATATCAAGTCGGGCAGCCTGCGCCCAATTGCCCTCGGTGCGCCGAAACGGGCACTCACCTCACCCGACGTGCCGACCACTGCCGAGGTCGGCATGCCCGATCTTTTGATCGAAAACTGGTACGGCATGATCGCGCCGGCCGGAACGCCCGAGACAATCGTCACAACCCTGAACCGCATTGCCAACGAGGCGATGAACGATCCGCACGTGAAGCAAAAGCTCGCCGATCAGGGCCTGACGGTCGCCGGCAACACGCCGGGGCATTTTCGCGACTACATTGATACCGAGGCGCAAAAGTGGGCGCGCGTCATCAAGGCCGCCGGCCTTGCCACGGGAAAGTAGCGCCAGACCTTCGCGCTCCCTCACATTCACCGCGGCGCGCTCTTGCGCAGATGCTCCGCCAGTTGCTGCGCGGGTTTCGGCAGCGCCCGGAAGCTGCGGGCGCAGATCGCAAGCCGCCGGTTGGCCCAGCCATCCTTGATCCTGATGACATTGATCTTCATCGACTGCGCGCAACGCTTTGCCGCGACCTCCGGCATCACGGCGACCCCGATGCCGGCGGCAACCATCTGCCCGATCGCATCGAAATTGTTCATCCGGGCGCGGAAACGCAAGCGCGCCCCGAGCCGCGCCGCATGTCCGCTGACATGGGCGTGCAGCGCACTTGACGTGATCAAGCCAATGAAATCCCGCCCCACCACTTCGGCAAACTCGACCTGCCGTCGGTTCAACAGTTCGCCCTCGCCGGGCGCGGCCAGCACCAGGCGATCTTCGCTGAACGGAATCCGCTCGATATTGTCCGGCAGCGCATGATCGGCCGCGAGCCCGAGATCGGCGGCGCCGGTGACGATGGCGCGGGCGATGTCGCCGCTTTCGTGCTCCTGGACATCGACCGAGATATGAGGATGCTCTTTCAGGAACGCGGCCAGCGTCTTCGGCAGGTATTCCGACAGCGCCGAAGTATTGGCGAAAAAGCGGACGGTCGCTTTCACGCCGCGGGCAAAGGCCAGCAGATCGCCGCGCATGGTCTCGACATTGTGGATCACGATCCTGGCATGATCGAGCAGGCTTTCGCCCGCCGGCGTCAGTTCGACGCCGCGGCGGCCGCGCGTGAGCAGCGAAACACCGAGCGCCTGTTCCAGTCCCTTGATCCGCTCACTCGCCGACGCCAGCGCGAGATGGACTCTGTGCGCGCCATTGGTGATGCTGCGGGTCTCGGCCACCGCGATGAAGAGCTGCAGATCGACCAAATCAAAGCGCATGGGATTTCCTGCTCAGCGGTCATTGCGAGCGCAGCGAAACAATCCGGTCCTTCTTCGTGCCGTGAGATGGATTGCTTCGCTGCGCTCGCAATGACGGAGAAGAACACTAACCTTCGCTTGTTCCGAAGGCTGCCTCCGTAACCTCCAGATTGAGCCTGTAATGCCGATAGGTCAATGTCCGGCGCATGATCGAACCCATGCTCATTTTCATCGCCGCGGCCTTCCTGCTGGCCGGCTTTATCAAGGGCGTCGTCGGATTAGGCCTGCCGACGGTGTCGATGGGCCTGCTCGCGGTGACGATGCCGCCGGGCCAGGCGATCGCGATCGTGATCGTGCCGGCGATCGTCACCAACATCTGGCAGACTTTTGGTGGCCCGTATTTGCGTGACATCATGCGGCGGCTGTGGCCGCTGATGGCCGGCACCGTCGCCGGCATCTGGCTGAACGCGGGGCTGTTGACCGGCCCATATGCGCCCTATGGCACGGTCGCGCTCGGCACATTGCTGGTGATCTACGCGATCCTCGGCCTCAGCAAACTCAATTTCAAGGTTGCACACCGCAACGAGAAATGGATTGGCGGCATCGTCGGCCTGATCACCGGCGTGGTGTCGGCCGCGACCGGCGTTCAGGTGATCCCGTCGGTGCCTTATCTGCAGGCGATCGGCATGGAGAAAGACGAACTGGTGCAGGCGCTTGGCGTATTCTTCACAGTAGCGACGATGGCGCTGGCCTTCACTCTTACCGCCACGGGCCTGTTGACGGCGGCGACCGCGCTGCCGGGCGCTATCGCGATGGCCGCATCCTTTGCCGGCATGTTCATCGGACAGGCGGTGCGCAATCGCATGCAGCCGGACGTATTTCGCCGCTGGTTCCTGATCGCGATGATCCTTCTCGGGCTCTATCTCGCCGCCAGCGCCTTCATGAAAATGCACGGCTGACGGATCAGCGCGCCTCCAGCATTGCCACCCGGATACCGAGATAGACGAACAACCCGCCGAGCGAGCGGTTGATCCAGGCCACCGCGCCGGCCGATTGCCGGATACGACCGGCGGCCCGGGCCGCGAAGGCGGCGATGCAGAAGCACCACAACGTGCCGCCGGTGATGAAGATCAGACCCAGCGCCAGGAAGGCCAGCGTCTTGTGGGCAGACTCCGCCGCTACGAACTGCGGCAGGAACGCCAGAAAGAACAGCGCCACCTTCGGATTGAGCACATTTGTCAGCGCGCCCTGCCAGAACACGCGAGCCAGCGACATCTCGCTGCCTGCCGAGCCATTGCCCGTCGCTGCCGCCTCGGCCAGCGGGGGCGAACGCGACAGCAGCATCTGGACGCCGGTAAACAGCAGATAGGCGGCGCCGGCCCATTTCAAAATCGCAAAGGCGGCAGATGACGTCATCAGCAGCGCCGACAGGCCGATAGCGGCGCCAAACACGTGCACGAGACAGCCGACGCTGATTCCGGTCGCCGCCGCCGCCCCGCCGCGCCATCCGAACTGGATGCTGCGGCCGATAATGTAGGCGGTGTCCGGCCCCGGGGTGATATTGAGCAGCAGCCCGGAGAGAATGAACAGCCAGAGTTGGTGAATGCCGAGCATCTCTGTCATTGTTAACCGGTTCCCGTTGTGTCCCCTCGACCCTCCCTGCGCATACGCTAATATCCGAGGGATTGCAGTACTATCATGAGCAAATCGGGCTTCCGCCGGATTGCGCATATTTTATAAACATTGGAATCGGTCGGCCGACCACATAGTGGTATGTCTACGTCCTATCCGGTGCCATTGGGGATATAGTGGGGAAATGGAAAGACGCCTGGCAGCCATCGTCTGCGCTGACATCGCCGGCTATTCCCGCATGATGGGGGCCGACGAGGCGGGGACGCACGCCACGTTCAAGGCCCATCGCACCGCGATCTACCCCATCATCCTCAATCATGGCGGCCGCCTGGTGAAAAACACCGGCGACGGTTTTCTGCTGGAGTTTCCCTCTATCGTCGGGGCCATCGAGGCCGCTGTCGCGATGCAGATGGTGATGGCAGAGCGCAACGAGCACCTGCCTGCCGATCGCTCGATGCAGTTTCGCATGGGCATCCACATGGGCGACGTGATGGCTGATGAGGACGAGGTGTTCGGCGACGACGTCAACATCGCCGTGCGCCTCGAATCGGTCGCCGCTCCGGGCGGGGTGGCGGTTTCGGGCAAGGCTTGCCATGAAGCCGGCAAGCGCCTCAGCGTTACCTTCGTCGATGCCGGTCCCTACCGTTTCAAGAATATCGAGGAGCCGATCCATGTCTGGACCTGGCAGCCCGGTGGCGCCGACGCCGCCGGACCGCCGCGCAAGGCCGCGTCCGAGATGTCGGCCGCCAACCTCCCCGCCCAGTATCGCACCGCGATCGTAGGCGTGCTCCCATTCGCGAATTTGAGCGAAAGCGCGGACGAGTATTTTTCCGACGGGCTGACCGAGGACCTGATCCACGCGCTGTCGCTGCAATCGTTCTATCGGGTGCTGAGTCGCAATGCGACATTCTCGTTCAAGGGCAAGAACGTCAGCACGCGCCTGATCGCCCGCGAGATCGACGCGACCTATCTGATCCAGGGCTCGGTCCGGCGCGCCGCAACCAAGATTCGCGTCACCGCCGAACTGATCGCGCCCGAGACCGGCGAGCAATTATGGACCGGCCGGTTTGACCGCGATATCGGCGACCTGTTCGCGATGCAGGACGAACTCACCACCAGCCTGTCGGCGGCGATCGCGGCCGAGATCTACCGGGCGGAAGCGTCCGCCCCGCCCCGCACGCCGTCGAACGATATCAGCGCCTGGGATCGGTTCCTCAAGGGACTGTCCTACTACTACCTGCACACCAAGGCGGATTACGAAACCTCGATCAGCCTGTTCAAGGAAGCCATCGCGCTCGATCCGACGCTGGCGATCGCGCGCGCCTACCTCGCCACCATCCAGATCCAGGGCATTCAGTTCGGATGGATCAAGAGCACGCGGGAATTGTGGGATTCCGCGATGAGTCTTGCGGAGAGCAGCGTCCGGCTCGATCCCCGTTCGTCTTTCGCGTTTCAGATTCTGGCCTATCTGCATGCGGTGGAAGGGCACTACGAGGCGGCAATGGACGCCGCAAAGCGCGCGGTCGGGCTCAATCCTTACGACATGGGCGCCCGCGGCGTGCTCGGCTTTTGTCACCTGATGAGCGGCGAACACCGGCAGGCCATCGAGCTGTTTACGATGGCGGCACAGCAAGGCAACAACGACCCTCGATATCAATGGGCCGCCGTGAACGCGTTCAGCCACTACCTGCTCGGGCAATATGACGCTTCGCTGTCCTGGGCCCGCGAAGAGCTTTATATGAATCCCAATCATCTCCAGGCGCTGGCGATACGAGCGGCAGCGCTCGCGCAATCGGGACGAACCGCGGAAGCGGCGAGCGCGGCCGAGGTTCTGCTGAGCAACTATCCCAACCTGACCGTCGACCGTTACCTGCGGAATTTTCATTGGAAGTTGGAGGCCGACATCGCGCACTATCGCGATGGGCTTGTGAAAGCCGGCATCCCCTTCAGCAGATTGACCCTCGTCGAATCCTCTCCGAAGCTTGCCGTCGATTCCTGACAGGTGGATGGCGCGTCGGTTGACACCTCGCCGATTTCCGCCAAAACTTGTCTACACGTTGAAGTAGCGCCCGCCGATTCCTTTTTCAGAAACCGTCATCGCCCTGCGTCGCTGACAGGCCATTTTTCATATTCGGCGCCTTTGAGGATTTGAGCCATGTCGGACCATCCTATTGCCGCGGACACCGCGCCTGCCGCGCAGTTTCCGGTTTCGCCCAACAATCCCTGCCCGTTTCTGCGCGCCCTCGTCGCCAACGGCTATGTCGGCGGCCACGTCGTCCCGCTCTCGAAATTGTCAGAAATGATCGGATTGGCGAGCGGCGAAACAGGTGCGCGGCAAAACAAGGTGCGGCTGGAAACCTGGCTGGTTGCGGTCATTGCCAACGGGCTCGGGCCGCTGCGCGTATTCAACAGCGCGACTTCGGGCGCCGTGCTCGACGAGCTGCGCAACGGCCCGCTCGACAAGCATGGCGGCGGCTCGCGCATTCTCGACGCCGACGCGAAGGTTCACGAAGACCAGATCGACCGGCTCGCCACCTTCGGCAGGGACTGCAAGGATCCTTCAGGAGGCATCGAACTCGGGCTGACGGCGAAAGAGATCGAGGCCTTCATGACGGCCAATCTCAAGCGCAGCGGCGAAGCGGCGCGCTGGTACTTCCCGATCCTGATGAAAGGCGAATGGCCGGTCCTCTTGAAAATCCTCGGCAAGGGCGAAGGCGAGGCCCGCTACCTGAGCGTCGCCGAAGTCAGAACGCTGTTCGTCGAGCAGCGCCTGCCCGAGCGGATCACGGCGCGGCTGCCGAAGCCGGCGGCGTAGACCACCGCCGTCATACGCGGGCTTGACCCGCGTATCCATCGTCCGCGCCAGCGGACAAGCACGATTCATTCGAAGCAGGATGGATTGCGGGGAGCGCAGACAAATTTACGGAGTCTGCGCAAGGCGGACCACGACGCCCGGCAAATGACAGCTTGACACATCACTTGAACAGCGGCGTCCCCGGCACGAACGCATCAAACGCCGCCCAGAATTGCGCGCGGTAGCGGTCCTGCTCCTGCAGGATCTCGTGCTTGGAGCCTGCAATCACCAGATGCGAGCCGGCCCGCAAATGATAGGCGAACTCCTCGATTGCGGCGGTAGAAACAATCGTGTCGTTGCTGGCGGCCAGCATCAGGATCGGCTGGCGGATCTCGGACGGATAGTTCATGCCGCGGAAGGTGTGCATCGCCCGGAATGCGGTATCCGCCCAGGCAACCGTCGGCGAGCCGATGCCCAGCGTCGGGTCTTCCTCCAGGATCGCGGCGTTGCGGGCATAGCGCACGGGATCGCTGGTGAAGGGGTTGTTGATAAAGGATTCCGTTCCGGTCAGCGCGTCGCTGCCGCCCGGTACGTAACGGCCGCCCTGCCCCATCAGCCGCATGACCCGAAGCAACGCCCGTGTCGGGAACGAGGTCCTGCGTCCCGGCAGGTCGATCATCGGCGCCGACAGCACCATGCGGTCGAACCAGCGCTTTCCTGCATGCGCTACCCGCAGCATGACCGCGCCGCCCATCGAATGCGCCAGCGCGAAATAGGGTGGCGGACAATCCGGCAGCACGACCTGTTGCACGAAGGTTTCGACGTCGACCTCGAAATCGGAGAAGTCGCGAACATGGCCCTTGCGTGGGTCGCGCAGCCGGCGCGACGAATGCCCCTGGCCGCGCCAGTCGATCATCGCCACCGCAAACCCGCGGTCGCGCAGGTCCCGCACGGTCTCGAAGTATTTTTCGATCGACTCGCTGCGCCCGGTGAAGACGCAGACCGTGCCCTTGCGGCCTGCCGGCGGCGCCCAGCGCGCAAACCGCAGTTCCGCGCCATCGGGCGTGTTGATGGTGCCCGAGACGACGTCCTCCGGAACCGGATTGGCGGGGATCGAGACAAGCGTCATGACGGGCAACCGGATAGGTGAAAAGGGCTGGAAATCAAGGCGGGGGCGCAAAAAAGGGCCCGTTTCGCCCCTCTTGAACGCTGTTTCTCCCCTCCCATATCACTTTCGTGCAGGCCGCTACCAGTGTTTCGGAACCGGAACCAAGGCTCCAAACCTGAGGCTGCACAGGACTACGGCCCGGCCCGATGGCGGGCGGGTAACTGAAACAGTCGCTCAATGGAGGACTATGCTATGCGTACTTATGATCTCACCCCGTTTTATCGTTCCACCGTCGGCTTCGACCGCTTCTTCAACCTGCTCGACCAGGTGACCTCGGACGGCAGCCCCGGTTATCCGCCCTACAATATCGAGCGCACCGGCGAGAACGCCTACCGCATCAGCGTTGCGGTTTCCGGCTTCTCGCAAGGCGAGCTGTCGATCGTCGCGAAGGAAAATACGCTGACGATCAAGGGCGAGAAAACCGCCAACGAGAACGGCAAGGACAAATCCGAAGTGCTCTACCGCGGCATCGCCGCACGTGCCTTCGAGCGTGTCTTCCAGCTTGCCGATTTCGTGCAGGTGAAGAACGCCTCGCTCGAGAACGGCCTGCTCCACGTCGATCTCGTCCGCGAGATCCCCGAAGCCAAGAAGCCGCGCAGCATTCCGATCAATTCGGGCGCGCAGGCTCCGCAGGTGGTCGACGCTTCCGTCGCCGCGTAAGGCGGCAAGGTTTTCAGCCCTTGTTGGCTAAACGCGAAACGCCCCGGGAAACCGGGGCGTTTTTTTGCGCGCAATCCTGAACCGCAATTTTGCGAGACCTCGCGCGGATCACGTCGGCGTGACGGCCGTAACGATGCTGCTGCTCCCATCGAAGTTGCCAGCGAGCCGGGACAGCCAGATACGGAGCAGATCGATGAAGACGTTGCGAACACTGACACTCATTGCCGGCGTTCTCGCCGGATCACTTGGTGCGCAGACGGTGCAGGCGGCGACCGCGGCGCCGGTCAAGAACGTCGTGCTGGTGCACGGCGCCTGGGCCGACGGATCTAGCTGGTCGGAAGTCATTGCGCGGCTGCAGGCGGCGGGACTTCACGTCACCGCGGTCCAGAATCCGCTAACCTCGCTGGCGGATTCGGTCGCGGCCACGCGCCGCGCGCTGGCGCAGCAGGACGGTCCGACCTTGCTGGTGGCGCATTCCTGGGGCGGCACCGTCATCAGCGAAGTCGGCACCGACCCGAAGGTCACGGGGCTCGTTTATATCGCGGCGCGGGCGCCTGACGCGGGCGAGGATTTCGTCGCGCTCTCGCAGAAATTCCCAACGGGGCCGGCGCGGGCTGGCGTTCAGGACCATGACGGCTTCACCAAATTGTCGGAGGACGCTTTCCTGAAATATTTCGCCAATGGCGTCGACCGGAAGACCGCCGAGGTCCTCTACGCCGTGCAGGAGCCGACCGCAGCTTCCCTGTTTGCCGGCCGCACCACTGCCGCCGCCTGGCGCAGCAAGCCGAGCTGGTACGCGGTGTCAAAGCAGGACTACACGATCAATCCCGACCTCGAGCGATTTCTCGCCAAGCGCATGAATGCGACGACAGTCGAGCTGGACGCCGGTCACCTGTCGCTGGTGTCACAGGCTGACAAGGTCGCCGACCTGATCCTGACCGCCGCGGGCCAGCATGAATAGCTCGCTACAACGAAAGCGCCCCGGGGATGACCGGGGCGTTTTGTTTTGCTGCCGTCCCTACGCATGCGAACCCAGGGACGACGGGCTAGAGGCGTGAACCCCTCAAATCGTCGCCCCTACGAACGCAGGGGCCCATAATCACAGTGCGCAGTCGTTGAGGCAAAGCCGTCTTCCCGTGTGCCATTTCCGCCGGCCGCGGCGTATGGGTCCCTGCGTTCGCAGGGACGACGATGGGATCACTCCAGCCCCTGCACGTTCGGCATATCCTGGGTCGGCGCAATCTGCGGGGCAGGCGTGGCCGGGATCGAGCCCGTGGCGGCCGGCCCAGCCGCAGCCTGCACTTCGGTCGGCTTCGGCGCAGGCGCGGTGGCCTGCTGTACCGGCGCCGGCGTGGGCTTGGCTGCGATCGGGCTGGCCTTCGGCATCGGCACCGTTCGGCTCGCCAGCTGCGCAGGCGGCTTTGACGGCCGCGGGGCGGCCTGGAAAGGAGCTGCCGGTGTCACGGCCTGAACCTGCGCCTCCGTGTTGGCTTGCGGCACCGGAGCAGCCGGTGGCGCGCGCAGCGCGCTCTGGTCTTCGTAGAAATTGTCGCCCGTTCGATAGGGCACGAAACGGATGATCCGGCCGTTGCGTGCGTCGATCACCAGCCGGCCGTCCTCACCGCTCCTGTCGATCGCCGAGATCGTATAGACAAAGCCCCGCAGCCTCGGGATTCCGAGCGGAGAAAATCCGTTGTCGCGCAGCACGGAATAGACCTCGGTCGAGGGCAGCAGGCCGGGGCCGGGGGCGTATCCGTATTGCGGACCGGGTACGTAGTCCGGGCCGGGGGCATAGCGCGGCCCATGGACCACCGGCGGAGCCACCGCATAGGGTGCATCGAAATCGGATGCCGCTGTGTAGCGCCCGGGAACCTGCGCCTGCGCGCCGCCAGCAAGAAGGATCAGTCCCGCCGCCAAAGATCCCGTGAACAACTTCATTGTCGAAAGCTCCTGTAATCCCCTTTAGCCGCCGGACCGGACGGGAGCATTCCGCTCTCTCGTCCGCCGGCCCGCGGTCAATTTCATTACGAAATCCGGCGGTCCTTGGGCCGGATCGGGGCGCGCTGCCGCCGCAAGGCCCAGCCTGCGGTCTTTCCCGGCCGCAAGCCGCCGATCCGCATGCGGGCTAAGGACTTTCACGCGCTTGTGTGATAAAGAAAAATTTGGCATGGTCGAAGTTAGGACAGTATCACTGTCTCAATTGCGGGGCGGTCCCGGCATAGGGATTGCAACGAAACCGTGGCGCCACGAGCGTCGGGGCAGTGCAGGCAAGGCCGTTCCTCAGGGACGTTGAACGGGAAGGCCTGAATTTAAGAAATTGCGGCTCGCGGCGGACGAGCGGTGGCCCGGTGGGTGCCGCAAGCGTCCAAGGTGCGCCGACGATGCGGTGAGGCCCTTAGCCTTTTTTGAGAGGAATGAAATGAGCGGGTCGGAATTCGAGCGCGAAAACATCGTGACAGAAACCCTGTCGGCGACCGCGGCTTCGAAACCGGCCGACACGCTGCTTGAGGATTCTCGGCGCGAGCATGACTGGCGTCCGCCGGCGGAGGGCCTCTACGATCTCAGCCTGGAGAAGGATTCCTGCGGCGTCGGCTTCATCGCCAACATCAAGGGCAAGAAGTCGCATCAGATCGTCTCCGACGCGCTTAACATTCTCTGCAACCTCGAGCATCGCGGCGCGGTCGGCGCCGATCCGCGCGCCGGCGACGGCGCCGGCATTCTGGTGCAGATCCCGCACGCCTTCTTCGCTCGCAAGACCGCCGAACTCGGCTTCAAGCTACCGGAGCCCGGCCAGTACGCGATCGGCGCGCTGTTCATGCCGAAGGAAACGGCGTGGCGAAAGGTGATCCAGAGCATCATCGCCGAACAGATCAAGGAAGAGGGCCTTGTGCTGCTCGGTTGGCGCGACGTGCCGTCCGACAACGCTTCGCTCGGCGCCACGGTCAAGCCGACCGAGCCCTACCACATGCAGGTGTTCATCGGCCGCAACGGCACGGCGAAGACCGAGGAAGAGTTCGAGCGCAGGCTGTACATCCTGCGCAAGTCGATCTCGCAGGCGATCTATCAGCGGCGCGATCGCGGCATGGCCGGCTATTATCCGGTCTCGATGTCGTGCCGTACCGTGATCTACAAGGGCATGTTCCTCGCCGACCAGCTCGGCAAGTACTATCCCGATTTGCACGAAGAAGATTTCGAGAGCGCGCTGGCGCTGGTGCATCAGCGCTTCTCGACCAACACCTTCCCGACCTGGTCGTTGGCGCATCCGTACCGGATGATCGCCCATAACGGTGAAATCAACACGCTGCGCGGCAACGTCAACTGGATGGCGGCGCGCCAGGCCTCCGTGCATTCGGAGCTTTACGGCAAGGACATCAGCCGCCTGTGGCCGATCTCTTACGAAGGCCAGAGCGACACCGCCTGCTTCGACAACGCGCTGGAATTCCTGGTGCAGGGCGGCTACTCGCTGCCGCACGCGGTGATGATGATGATTCCGGAAGCGTGGGCCGGCAATCCCTTGATGGATGAGCAGCGCCGCGCCTTCTACGAATATCACGCAGCCCTGATGGAGCCGTGGGACGGCCCCGCCGCGATCGCCTTCACCGACGGCCGCCAGATCGGCGCGACGCTGGACCGCAACGGGCTGCGCCCGGCGCGCTATCTCGTCACCAACGACGACCGCATCGTGATGGCGTCCGAAATGGGCGTGCTGAAGATCCCCGAGGACCAGATCGTCACCAAGTGGCGGCTGCAGCCGGGCAAGATGCTGCTGGTCGACCTTGAACAGGGACGCCTGATTCCCGACGACGAGATCAAGGCGACGCTCGCCAAGAGCCATCCCTACAGCGACTGGCTGCATCGTACCCAGCTCGTGCTGGAGGAATTGCCTGATGCGGCCACCAAGGGTGTGCGCTCCAACCTGCCGCTGCTCGACCGGCAGCAGGCGTTCGGCTATTCGCAGGAAGACATCAACATCCTGATGACGCCGATGGCGGCGACCGGCGAGGAAGCCGCCGGCTCGATGGGCAACGACACGCCGATCTCGGCGCTGTCGGACCGGCCGAAGCCGCTCTTCACCTATTTCAAGCAGAACTTCGCGCAGGTCACCAACCCGCCGATCGATCCGATCCGCGAGGAGCTCGTGATGAGCCTCGTCTCGATCATCGGGCCGCGGCCGAACCTGTTCGACCTGCAGGGCATGGCCTCGACCAAGCGGCTCGAAGTGCGGCAGCCGATCCTGACCGATGCGGATCTGGAGAAGATCCGCTCGATCTCCGACGTCGCAGACACCCATTTCAAGTCGCGCACGCTCGACACCACCTTCCACGCCGGCTTCGGCGCGGCGGGGATGGAGCAGGTGCTCGACGAACTCTGCGCGCGCGCCGAGGGCGCGGTGCGCGAAGGCGTCAACATCATCATCCTGTCGGACCGGATGGCGGGCACGGACCGGATTCCGATTCCCTCGCTGCTCGCCTGCGCCGCCGTGCATCACCACCTGATCCGCACCGGCCTGCGGACCTCCGTCGGCATCGTCGTCGAATCCGGCGAGCCGCGCGAAGTGCATCATTTCGCCTGTCTGGCCGGCTACGGCGCCGAGGCGATCAATCCGTATCTGGCGTTCGAAACCATCATCGCGATGAAGGATCGCCTGCCGGGCGCGCTCGACGACTATGAAATCGTCAAGCGCTACATCAAGTCGATCGGCAAGGGCCTGTTGAAGGTGATGTCCAAGATGGGCATCTCGACCTACCAGTCCTATTGCGGCGCGCAGATCTTCGACGCCGTCGGGCTGAAGGCCGATTTTGTCGCCAAGTATTTTGCCGGCACCCACACCCGCATCGAGGGCGTGGGCCTTGCCGAAATCGCCGAGGAAACCGCGCGCCGCCACACCGACGCGTTCGGTGACGCCCAGGTCTACAAGAATGCGCTCGATGTCGGCGGCGAATACGCCTACCGCACCCGCGGCGAGGACCATGCCTGGACGGCCGAGTCCGTCTCCACGCTGCAGCATGCCGTGCGCGGCAACTCGCAGGAGCGTTACCGGGCGTTCGCCAGGATCCTCAACGAGCAGTCGGAGCGGCTCTTGACGCTGCGCGGCCTGTTCCGAATCAAGACGGCCGAGGACGAGAAGCGCAAGCCGGTGAAGCTCGACCAGGTCGAGCCGGCCAGCGAAATCGTCAAGCGCTTCGCCACCGGCGCCATGAGCTTCGGCTCGATCTCGCGCGAAGCACACACTACGCTTGCGATCGCCATGAATCGGATCGGCGGCAAGTCGAACACCGGCGAAGGCGGCGAGGAAGCCGATCGCTTCAAGCCGATGCCGAACGGCGATTCGATGCGTTCGGCGATCAAGCAGGTCGCTTCGGGCCGCTTCGGCGTCACGACGGAATACCTCGTCAACTCCGACATGATGCAGATCAAGATGGCACAGGGCGCCAAGCCCGGCGAAGGCGGCCAGTTGCCCGGCCATAAGGTCGACGCGACGATCGCGCGCGTGCGGCATTCGACGCCGGGCGTCGGCCTGATCTCGCCGCCGCCGCACCACGACATCTATTCGATCGAGGATCTGGCGCAGCTCATCTACGACCTCAAGAACGTCAATCCGGACGGCCAGGTCTCGGTCAAGCTGGTTTCCGAAATCGGCGTCGGCACGGTGGCCGCGGGCGTGGCGAAGGCGCGCGCCGACCACGTCACCATCGCGGGCTTCGAGGGCGGCACCGGCGCGTCCCCGCTCACCTCGATCAAGCACGCCGGCAGCCCTTGGGAAATCGGCCTTGCCGAAACCCACCAGACGTTGGTGCGCGAGCGGCTGCGCAGCCGCATCGTGGTGCAGGTCGACGGCGGTTTCCGTACCGGACGCGACGTCGTGATCGGCGCGCTGCTGGGCGCCGACGAATTCGGCTTCGCCACCGCGCCCTTGATCGCCGCCGGCTGCATCATGATGCGCAAGTGCCATCTCAATACCTGCCCGGTCGGCGTCGCGACGCAGGATCCGGTGCTGCGCAAGCGTTTCACCGGCCAGCCCGAGCACGTCATCAACTACTTCTTCTTCGTCGCCGAGGAAGTCCGCGAGATCATGGCATCTCTCGGCTACAAGACGTTCGACGAGATGGTCGGCCAGACCCAGATGCTCGACCAATCCAAGCTGGTGGCGCACTGGAAGGCGAAGGGGCTCGATTTCTCGAAGCTGTTCGTGCGGCAAAAGGAAGAGAAGGGCCAGAAGATCTATCACGCCGAGCCGCAGAACCATCATCTGGAAAAGGTGCTGGACCGCCGCCTGATCGCCAAGGCGCAGGCCGCGCTCGACCGCGGCGCCCCGGTGAAAATCGAGGAAGAGATCAACAACACCGACCGCTCGGCCGGCGCGATGCTGTCCGGAGCCGTTGCGAAGATCTACGGCCATGCCGGACTGCCGCATGACACCATTCATGTCAGCCTGAAGGGCACCGCGGGCCAGGCATTCGGCGCGTGGCTCGTCAAGGGCGTCACCTTCGATCTCGAAGGCGAAGGCAACGACTATGTCGGCAAGGGCCTGTCCGGCGGTCGCATCATCGTCAGGCCGCCGAAAAATTCCGGCATCGTACCGGAAGAATCGATCATCGTCGGCAACACGGTGATGTACGGCGCGATCGAGGGCGAGTGCTACTTCCGCGGCATCGCCGGCGAGCGCTTTGCGGTGCGTAACTCCGGCGCGGTGGCGGTCGTCGAAGGCGCCGGCGATCACTGCTGCGAATACATGACCGGCGGCATCGTCGTGGTGCTGGGCAAGACCGGGCGCAACTTCGCGGCCGGCATGTCGGGCGGCATCGCCTACGTGCTGGACGAAGCCGGCGACTTCACAAAACTCTGCAACATGGCGATGGTCGAACTGGAGCCGGTGCTCTCGGAAGAGATGATCAACCAGAACACCTATCACCACACCGGCGATCTCGAAGCGCATGGCCGGGTCGACGTGTTCCAGAACCTGCTCGACTCCGACGTCGAGCGGCTGCACGTGTTGATCTCGCGCCATGCCAAGCTGACCGGCTCGAAGAAGGCTACCGAGATCCTCGCGAACTGGAAGGCCTGGCTGCCGAAATTCCGCAAGGTGATGCCGGTGGAATACCGCCGCGCGCTGAAGGAATTGAAGGCGAACGCCGACGCCGAGCCGAAAATCGCGATCGGGGCTTAGTTACACCAGCCCGTCATTGCGAGCGCAGCGAAGCAATCCATAGCGCCACCGAGCCGAACCATGGATTGCTTCGCGGCCCACGCGCCTCGCAATGACGGAGGGTGACGGAAATAGACAGATGCGAACGAGAGATGCAGGGGCATCAGGTTTAATGGGCAAGATCACAGGTTTCCTCGAGATCGACCGCAACGAACGCAAGTACGCGCCGGTCGCCGAGCGGTTGAAGCATTTTCGCGAATTCGTCATTCCCCTGAGCGAGAAGGACACGCGCGATCAGGCCGCGCGCTGCATGAATTGCGGCATTCCGTACTGCCACGGCACCGGCTCGGTGGCGCCGGGCACACCGGGCTGCCCGGTCAATAACCAGATCCCCGATTTCAATGACCTCGTCTATCAGGGCAACTGGGAAGAGGCCTCGCGCAACCTGCACTCGACCAACAATTTTCCGGAGTTCACCGGCCGCATCTGCCCGGCGCCGTGCGAGGCGTCCTGCACGCTCAACATCGATGACAACCCGGTCACCATCAAGACCATCGAATGCGCCATCGTCGATCGCGCCTGGGACAATGGCTGGCTGAAGCCCGAGATTGCGCCAACCAAGACCGGCAAAAAGGTCGCCATCGTCGGCTCCGGCCCCGCGGGCCTTGCCGCCGCACAGCAGCTCGCGCGCGCCGGCCACGACGTTCATGTCTACGAAAAGTACGCCAAGGCCGGCGGCCTGCTTCGCTACGGCATTCCCGACTTCAAGATGGAAAAGCACATCATCGATCGCCGCGTGGCGCAGATGGAAGCCGAGGGCGTGACGTTCCACTACGGCGTTCACATCGGCGGCACATCTGCGGGCGCAATCGATCCGCGCGAACTGCTCGCCCAGTATGACGCGGTGGCATTGACCGGCGGCGCCGAGGCCGGCCGCGACCT
The DNA here is from genome assembly GCF_013114835.1 of Bradyrhizobium archetypum. GTDB lineage: Bacteria > Pseudomonadota > Alphaproteobacteria > Rhizobiales > Xanthobacteraceae > Bradyrhizobium > Bradyrhizobium archetypum. The sequence goes on from NZ_JAAVLW010000006.1 coordinate 77,033, forward strand.
GCCGATCCCAGGCCGCGACCTCGACGGCGTCCACTTTGCGATGGATTTCCTGCCGCAGCAGAACCGCCGCGTCTCCTCCGAGCCGCTCGGCGACACCAAAGAAATTCTCGCCGGCGGCAAGCATGTCGTCGTGATCGGCGGCGGCGACACCGGTTCGGACTGCATCGGCACCTCGCTTCGGCAGGGCGCGAAGTCCGTTACCCAGCTCGAAATCATGCCGGCGCCGCCCGAGCATGAGAACAAGGGCGTCACCTGGCCGAACTGGCCCTTGAAGATGCGGACCTCATCGAGCCAGGCCGAAGGGGCCATCCGCGAATACGCGGTGCTGACGCAAAAATTCTCGGGCGTCGACGGCAAGGTGCAAAAGCTGCACTGCGTGAAGGTCGACGACAAGTTCAAGCCGATTCCCGGCACCGAATTCGAGCTCGAGGCGCAGCTCGTGCTGCTCGCCATGGGCTTCGTGCACCCGGTGCACGAGGGCATGCTGAAGACACTCGGCGTCGACCTCGACCAGCGCGGCAACGTCCGCGCCAACACGTCGGACTACCAGACCTCGCTGCCGAACGTATTCTCCGCCGGCGACATGCGCCGCGGACAATCTCTCGTCGTCTGGGCGATCCGTGAAGGCCGCCTGTGCGCCCGGGCGATCGATCAGTATCTGATGGGCTCGACGACGCTGCCAAGGTAGTCCCTGTCCACACGGCTGTCATCGCCCGCGAAGGCGAGCGATCCAGTATCCCAGAGGCTTTTCTGTGGAATTCGGATAAGCCGCGGTGTACTGGATGCCCCGCCTGCGCGGGGCATGACGACTGGAGTGCGAATGCAGCTCTTAATGCTGCACCCGCACCCCCAGCATCACCACCGTCGATGCCGTGCTATTCCCGGGCAAGTTCGAATCCAGCCAGTCCCGCCGCAGCGTGCCGCGGAGCCAGACGTTGCGGTTCATCTTGTAGATGGCGTCGCCTGATACCCCGTAGATCTTGTCGCGCCTGGGATTGCCCTGATAGTCGAGCGAGCCCCACGTGAACTTGCCGATTGCGGTCAACCAGCGGCGGAAGTCGTGGTCGACTTCGACGGTATAGACATGCGTCAGCACGCCCGACGTGCCGGGCAGCGTGGTCTCCGTGATCGTGGTGTCGGAATAGAATTTTGCCATCGTCAGCGGCGTCGCGGTCCAGACCAGCGAGGACGAGACGAGCAGGCCTTCCAGGCGGTTCAGCCGCGGATCGACATAGTCGCGCATGGCGTAGCCGACCGCGATTTCGCCGGTCAATAGCCGCGAGAATTCGAAGCTGGTGCCGCCCTTGGCGTAGCCGCCCGAGGAATCGCGCGCAAATCCGCTGCGATCGAGCCTGACGTCATGCACGCGGCTGTCGCCCTGCACTTCCACGAAGGGCTTTATGCCCGGCTTCAGATCATAGCTGACGCGGCCAACGCCGCCATACTGGCTGAAGTTGCGGTCGTCGTTGGTCGTTGAAGTGCCGTCGGTGAGCTTTGAATTGGTATAGTCGGTGCGGTCGACCGTGGCGCCGGCGGAGACCTGCAGCCGGTTGAAACTCTGGTCGACACCGATGGTGCTGCCTAACGTGGTCAAGATCGGATATCTGGCGAGACCCGCCTGCACGTTCGGACTGCCGGGATTGTCGGTCGAGACGAACAGCCGACCCTGCGCGGTCAGCCGCGTGTCGCGACTGACATCGAGCCGGCCGTCGATATGACCGTTGAAGTTGGGCCGATCGACATCGAGCGGCGCCGACAGCGGCGTGCCGTCCGCGTTCGGCGTGAGATTGCTGGCGTAGCCGGTGAAGGAGCCGCGGAGATCAGCCACCAGGGCGTGACGCCTCCAGTCGGAGACCGCCAAAAATTCCGGCGCGATCACGTAGAGCGGCTTGCCTTGCGCCGCGGCCAAGCGACCGGCATTGGTATCGTAGCCGCCGGAAATTTCTACCGCGGATTTGATCAGGAAGCTGCCGGCGTAGTCGCCGACCGCGCCGAACGGATCGTCGTCGATCCGGAGGCGCTTGCGCGGCGGTTGTCCCACAACCGTGCCCGCCATCGCCGGTGGGACCGGAGCCTTGTGCGCGGATTCCGACGGGGGAATCGACAGCCGCAGCCGCGTGTTCGACGCGATCGGCGGCGGACTGCCGGGACCGACCGGCGGCTTGGGCTTCGCCTGACCGGGATAATATTTCGGCTTCTTGCGCTTGCGGTTCAACGAGTCGTAGCCGGAGTCGGCAGCGCCGCTCGCCGCCGGCAGGCCGTATTTCGGGATCGGTCCGGTCCGCGCCGACGCGGGCCTCTCACCCTGCGGTAGCTTCGGACGGGTGAGCAGATCATTCACCCCGGCCACAGTCCGGCGCAGTGGCGAATCGGGCGACGTGATCTGGCTGGTACGCTGCGAGCTGAACAGGTCCGGTGTGACGGTTTGAGCCTGCGCTGCGGTTCCCGAGAGCGCGATCAGCGCGAGGCACGGCAAGGCTGCGCGAAAGGCGCGCGCGCTTCTCCGGCCCGTTGCTGGCCTCGTCATGACGATAAGTAACTCCAACGAAAACAACTACTTGGCACATGCACGCCGCCCGCTCGTACGGGAACTCGTCGTTAATGGAGTTAAAACAATTATGGTTAATGGGTCGTTGAGAGCCCTTCTGACCGCGTCGCATCGCCGAACCGGCCATGCTATGGAGGGCTTTGGGCGAAGCGCCTCCTCCCTGGGATAGACATGGCCAATCCGCATCCGCTGATGACAGAATCATCCGGCACCACCCCCGCTGACTCCGCCGTCCAGTCAGCCTTGCGCACGCTCGACGCCGAAGGCAGCGGGATCGCCGCGCTATCGGCAGCGCTGCAATCCGATCTGCGCGCACCCTTCGTAGCGGCGGCCGATTTGATCCGGAACGCCAACGGGCGGCTGATCGTCACCGGACTCGGCAAGTCCGGCCATATCGGCCGCAAGATCGCCGCGACCTTTGCCTCCACCGGCACGCCGGCCTTCTTCGTGCATGCTGCCGAGGCGAGCCATGGCGACCTCGGCATGATCACGCCCGAGGACGTCATCCTGGCGCTGTCCTGGTCCGGCGAGCAGCCGGAGATGAAGAATCTGATCACCTATGCCAAGCGCTTCCGCATTCCCGTTATCGCGATGACGGCGGAGCGGGAATCCTCGCTTGCGAAGGCCGCCGACGTGGCGCTGACGCTGCCGAAGGCGCGCGAGGCCTGCCCGCACAACTTGGCGCCGACCACCTCTTCGCTGATGATGCTGGCGCTCGGCGATGCGCTGGCGATCGCGCTGTTGGAAGGCCGCGGCTTCACCTCGACCGACTTCAGCGTGCTGCATCCCGGCGGCAAGCTTGGCGCACTGCTCAAATACGCCCGCGACCTCATGCATTCCGGCGACGCGGTGCCGCTGAAGCCGCTCGGCACCAAGATGTCCGAGGCGCTGGTCGAGATGACGTCGAAGGGCTTTGGCTGCGTCGGCATTACCGATGCGCGCGGCCATCTCGCCGGCATCGTCACCGACGGGGATTTGCGCCGCCACATGGATCATCCCGACCTGATGGCGGCGACCGTCGACGAGGTGATGACGCGCAATCCGAAGACGATCGGCCGCGACGTGATGGCCGGCGAGGCGCTGGAAATTCTCAATTCGTCGAAGATCACGACCTTGATCGTCACCGACGCCAACAAGCCGGTCGGCATCGTACACCTGCACGATTTCTTACGCGCGGGCGTGGCGTAAGGGGTCCCTGTCGTTCCGGGGCACGCGAAGCGTGAACCCGGAACCTCGAGATTCTCAGGTGCGCAAGTGCGCACCATAGTTCGATGCTCCGCATCGCCCCGGAATGACCTTCATCGCGGAAATCTCGCGGCCGTCTCCTCCAGCGGCAGGGCCAGTCCGTTCGCGAGATACGACACGGTCCGGTAGAATCCGCACAGCAGGATGATCTCGAAAATGTGCGCTTCATTATAGTGCGCCGAGAGGTCCGCGAATTCGGCCTCGCTGAACGTGGCGCGCTCATGCAGCGCATCGACGGCTGCGATCAGCGCCTGCTCTGCCGGCGACCAGCACCCCGCATCGGCTGGGCCGAGCACGGTGGCGCGGACCTGTTCTTCCGTCAGATGCGCCGCGTCAGCAAAGGTCGTCACATGCACGCCCCATTCATATTCGCACCGCGTTCGCGCGCAGGTACGGTCGATGACGATCTCGCGCTCCCGCAACGACAGCGGGCCGCGATCCAGCAGGCTGGCGGCGCGGAATTTCTCCCAGGCGCGGGCGCTGCCGGCCACGACGCGGAACAGCATCAGCGGCGGCGCGCCGCGCATGATGCGGTTGAACTGCGCGGCAATTTCAGGTGCATAAGGCGGCTCAAGCGGCGCGACGCGCGGGGCTGTCTGGGACATCGCCAACTCCTGTGCTACAGATAACGTAGCGGTACGCTACATTATTTGTAGCAATGCGCAAGAGGATCTCCATGCCGAAACCGGACGTCGCCACCAACCAACGCGCCGTTCGCGGCTCGCGAACCGGCCGGCCTATCATGGCCCTGCTCGACCTGCTCGGCCGCCGCTGGACCCTGCGGATCGTCTGGGAGCTGCGTGACGCCCCCCTGACCTCGCGCGCGCTTCGCATCGCCTGCGACGACGCCTCGCCGACCGTGATACAGGCCCGGTTGTCGGAGCTGCGCGAGGCCGGCCTCGTCGAACTCCTGGCCGGCGACGGCTACCGCCTCACGCCGCTCGGCAGGGAGTTGATGGAGAGCTTCCTGCCGCTGCACCGTTTCGCCGAGCGCTGGAGCCGGCGCGGTTGAGCTGCTTAACTTCGCCCCGCTTGCGAGGAGATGTCGCCGCGCTTGCGCGGCCGGTGAGGAGTTACCGAACTCTCCACATTCGACGCTCGCGGTGAGAGCCCCTCACTCTGACCCTCTCCCCCGAAGAGCTGGCAGCGGGGGTTTGTTAAGCCACAGCCACCGTCAGGCTCGCGCCGTCGGCCTGCACGACCCTGACGCGGCTGCCCGCCGGCGCGTCCGGGCCCGCGACCCGCCAGATCGTGTCGTCGATCCGCACCGTGCCGGTGCCGCCGACGATCGGCTTTTCCAGGGTGAATTCCCGGCCGATCAGCGCCTTGGTCCGGTTGTTGAGAAAAGGGCTCTCGCTGCGGCTGCCGGTGCTGCGCGCGAAGTACCGCCACGCCGGCACCGCGGCGATGGCGAACACCGCGAACATCAAAAGCTGCGTCTGCCAGGACGGGTTGATCGCAAACGACACCAGCCCGACCAATAGCGCCGCGAGCCCGAGCCAGAACATGAAGACACCCGGCGCGAGCAATTCCAGCGCCATCAGGAGGAAGCCGAAGATCAGCCAATTCCAGGTGCCTAATGTCGAAAACACTTCGGTCATGACACGAACCTCTCAACGTTCTTCCGTGGGGAGAGACCCCTCACCCCAACCCTCTCCCCGCGAAGAGCCGGGCGAGGGAGCGCACTGCCATTGCATTGCCAGGGTCGGTACATTGATACGCTCCTATCGCTGCGGCGCGACCGGCGGCGGCGTCGGGCCGGCGCTCGGCACCGAGGACGTCCGTCGCGCGGCGGCCGCGGCAATTGCCGCTTCACCGAAGGTCGCCTTGGCGATCTCGCCGATGCCGGCCAGCGAGGACAGTACGGAGGTTGCTTCCACCGGGATCAGCAGCACCTTCTGGTTCGGCGAATCCGCAAACTGCCCGAACGCCTTGATGTATTTATCAGCAATAAAATAGTTCAGCGCGGCGACGTCGCCCTTGGCGATCGATTCGGAGACCATCTGCGTCGCCTTGGCCTCCGCCTCCGCCAGCCGCTCGCGCGCCTCGGCGTCGCGGAACGCGGCCTCGCGGCGGCCTTCGGCCTGCAGGATCTGCCCCTGCTTGGCGCCTTCGGCGCGCAGGATCTCCGACTGACGCTGGCCCTCGGCTTGCAGGATGTCGGCGCGCTTGACGCGCTCGGCCTTCATCTGCCGGCCCATAGCCTCGACCAGATCGGCCGGCGGCACGATGTCCTTGATCTCGATTCGGTTGACCTTCAATCCCCACGGTGATACCGCGGCATCGACCACGCGCAACAGGCGCTCGTTTATCTCGTCGCGATGCGACAGCACCTGGTCGAGGTCCATCGAGCCCATCACCGAGCGGATGTTGGTCATGGTCAGCACAATGATCGCCTGTTCGAGATTGGCGACCTCGTAGCTTGCCTTCGCCGCGTCGAACACCTGAAAGAACGCGACGCCGTCTACCGTCACGGTCGCATTGTCCTTGGTGATCACCTCCTGCTCGGGAATGTTGATTACCTGCTCCATCATGTTCATCTTGCGGCCGACGCGATCGAAATAGGGCACGATCAGGTTCAGTCCCGGCGACAACGTGCGGGTGTATTTGCCGAACCGCTCGATAGTCCAGTCGTAGCCCTGTGGCACCGTCTTGACGCCCGCGAACAGCGTGACAATGACGAGTAGAACAAACGCAATCGCGAAGATGTCAAAACCGCTCATAAGTCCCCTCCAAAGCCGGCAGGAGGCGCTGCCGGACGCGCTACCCGTTTGTCATCAAGGCCGCGGCGCCGGTTCAGCGCCGGCTGTTATCAATCATGGTTATATAACTAGGGAACGAATGGACGGCCACCAGATGTTCAGACTCGAAGCGTGGCCCCCCACTCTTCGAAGGCTATATCCAGCCCTGAAGCTCGCGCAAAACGAGCTGGCGGATGACGTCCATGCCCGGCTCGCTGTCGTTCAGACACGGGATTGCGGCGAATTGCTCGCCGCCATTGCGCTTGAAGATTTCGGCATTTTCCTGCGCGATCTCCTCCAGCGTCTCCAGGCAATCGGCCGAGAAGCCGGGGGTCACAACCGCAATGCGCTTCACACCATCTTTCGCCAATTTTTCGATGGTCTTGTCGGTGTAGGGCTGCAGCCACTCGTCGTTGCCGAAGCGCGATTGAAATGTGAGGACCAGTTTCGAGGCATCAAGGCCCAACCGCCTGCGCAGGCTTTCGGTGGTCGCGACGCACTGGGCGTAATAGGGATCGCCTTTGTCGACATATTTCTGCGGCATGCCGTGAAACGACGCCACGATCAGTTCGGGCTGGAACGGCAAGGTCGCCAGATGCGCCGACATCGAGACGGCGAGCGCCTCGATGTAGTCGGGATCATTGTAATAAGGCGGGCTGACCCGCAGCGCCGGCTGCGCGCGCATGTCGGCCAGCGCGCGAAACACCTCGTCGCAGACGGTTGCCGAGGTCGCCGCGGAATATTGCGGATAGAGCGGTACCACCAGCAGCCGATCGCAACCTTGCGCGGCCAAGGCCTCGATGCGCGAGCGGATCGACGGATTGCCGTAGCGCATCGCCCAATCGACCACGACATGCTCACGATCTGCGATGGCCGCGGCGAGCTTTTCGGCCTGCGAACGGGTGATCGTCTTGAGCGGCGATTCGCCTCGCTCGACATTCCAGATCTTCTGGTAGTCGCGCGCCTTCCTGGCCGGACGGATGCGCAGGATGATGCCGTTGAGGATCAGTTTCCAGAGCAGCCCCTGATCCTCGATGACGCGAGGATCGGACAAAAATTCCTTCAGGTAAACGCGCACCCCCTGCGCATCGGCGGTATCGGGCGTGCCGAGATTGACCAGCAGCACGCCGACGCGTTGCGCCAGGGCGGCCTGCGCCGCTTTCGCATTTCCAAAAGGGATGACCGTGGTCATGATTTTGATGGCTTCGCGCGTCGTACCATCCTTGTCAAGATAACCGCCGGTTCGGTACCCTTCCCAAATTGCCGCGGGGCGCGTGCGTGCGGGTGCGCCCGGGGAGGAACCATGACGATCGCCGAATGGTGCGTTTTCGGAACGCTGCTGCTCTATCTGCTGACGATCGCCTCGGTCAAGTGGGCCGCCTATGGCCGTTTCGACAATGCGAAGCCGCGCGATCCCGCCTTCTACCAGGACCCGATCCGCGCCCGTGCGCTCGGCGCACACCAGAACGGCATCGAGGCCTTTCCGTTCTTTGCGATCGCCGTGCTCTTGGCGGAATTCCGGCTCGGACCGCAGCGCCTGATCGACGAGCTCGCGATTCTCTTCGTGATCGTGCGGATCGCTTATGTCTTCACTTATCTCGGCAACCGCCCCACCCTGCGCTCGATCCTCTGGACCATCGGGTTCGCGATCAATATCGCGATCTTCTTCATGCCAGCGATCAAGCGTTATCTGCCGGTGTGAGGCTGGCTTACCGCTCGATGAAATGCTCCCGACTTCGCTCAGCCGAGATGCTTCTCCCGTGTCGCGATCAGCTCGCGGATTTCCTTCGATATCGGGACCGGGCGATGGGTCTGCTGATCGGTGTTCACCCAGACGATCTCGCCGGTCACTAGCGCATCGCCGCCGCCTTTGAGGAAAATCGCAAGCTCGAAGGTCATGCTCGTATTGCCGATCCGCGCCACGCGCGCGCCGACCTCGAGCTCCCAGTCGAAACGGACCGGCGCCTTGTACTCGATGACGGATCTGACGACGTGAAAATCAACGCCGGATTGCTTGGCATCGGCATATTGATCATAGCCGAGCGCGCGAAAATACTCGGTGATGGTGGTGTCGAAATAGGTCAGGTAATGCGCGTTGAAGACGACGCCCTGGCCGTCGATCTCGGAATAGCGCACCCGGAACGGGTGAAAGAACCAGAATTGCTCGCGTGACATGGGATTCCCGGTATTGCGTGTTCGGCTGTGTGCATAGCCGACACAGTCCGTTTCATAAAGCCGGTGCTCCCACTGTTTGGCTGTCATTCCGGGGCATGCGAAGCACGAACTATGGTGCGCAATTGCGCACCTGAGAATCTCGAGATTCCGGGTCTGGTCCTTCGGACCATCCCGGAATGACGGATAGCTACAAACACGTCGCCCGTTCGGCGGCGAGATAGCCGAACAACAGGCCGAGGCCGAACAAGAGCACGAGGCCGGCGGCGCCGAATTCGATGCCGCGCATGATCAGCGCGCCGCCGCCCTGGCGCCCGGCGCTCAGCCGCTTGGCGAGCCCCTTTGCCGATACGGCGATGAGGGCGATGGTTGCGACGGTGATCGCCGTACCCAACCCCATTACGAAGGTCGCGGCAATGCCGGCGAGGAACAGGCCCTGCGCCAGCGAGAACACCAGCACCAGGATCGCGCCCGAGCAGGGTCGCATGCCGACGGCGAGGATCGTCCCCAGGCCGCGCCGCCAGCCGCCGGGACCGGCGAGCTGGTCCGGCGTCGGGCCGTGCGAATGGCCGCAATGCTCGTCGTGAACGTGGCCATGGCCGTGATCATGCTCATGCCCATGGTGGTGATGATGATGGCCATGATCATGATCGTGCTGATGAGGGGTTGTGGCCGCCATCGCCAGCTCCGGCTTCGCCTGCAGCGCGCGCATAAAACCGCCGCCCTTGGTCCAGACCAGCCGTGCGCCAAAGGCGGCGATCAGGGCGTAGCTGACGATCTCGATCGCCTTCTCCGCCGAGCACATCGTCTTGGCGGTCGAAGACAGCAGCCAGGCGAACACGGCCACGATTGCCACCGCCACCAGCGCCTGCAGGAACGCCGAGGCGAACGACAGCACGATGCCGCGCCGCGCGGTTTCCTCGTTGGCAACGAGGTAGGACGATATCACCGCCTTGCCGTGGCCGGGACCGGCGGCGTGAAAGATCCCATAGGCAAACGAGATCGCCAGCAATGTCCAGACCGCGCTGCCGTCCGATTTCGCGGCGCGGATGGTTGCCGACATCTCGCGGTAGAATTCCGACTGCTTGGCCAGAATCCATCCGATCACGCCGCCGACCTGCGGCTCGGCGGCGGCCGGGCGCGGCCCGCCGAATGGATTTTGCGCCATCACCGCGTGCCAGGCAGCGTCGAAAACCACAACGGCCGCGAACCCCGCGGCCGTGATTGCGATGCCTCGCGCGACAGGTGCTGACATCAACCTCACGGGCAGTTCACCGTGATCTTGTTGGCGAACATCGCGCCATAATTGGAATTGTCGCCGTTCATGAAATTCTGCTCGTTCAGCCGCTGGGTGTTGGCGGTCGCGTCATTCGGCCGCTGGAACTGCATCTGACAGGCGGCGGGCGCGCCGACCAGCTTGATCGGATCCTTGTCGTCGAACTTGAAGTCGATGAAGTAGGAGGGATCGAACACCTCCAGCGCCAGTTGCTTCGACGTCACCGGCGCCTTCAGCGGCAGCACGAAATGCAGCGTCAGCGCGCTGTCCTTGTATTCGAGGTAGTAGTCGACCGGCTCGTCGAATTTCGCCTTCTTGCCGTCGGCCTTGGCGAAGGTGAAGTAGGCGAACTCCTTGAGCGATTCGACATTGGTCTGCGCCAGCGGCGCCAGTTCGTCGCGGGTGTAAACGCCCTTGGCCTTGGTCTCGATACCCTGCAGCGCGTAGGTGGAGAACATGTCGTCGAACGTCCAGGCGTGACGCACTCCCGTCATCGCGCCGTCAGGCGCGTACACCACCTCGCTTCTGGCGGTGATCCAGACATGGGGATGGGCTTCGGCCGCAGTCGCACCGAATGCGATCCCGCCAATGAAGATCAGTACGCCGAACATCACGCGCAACACGTCGTGCCCGCGAAGGCAGGGACCCATACGTCGCGTTGTTTGTTTTTGGCAGTGTGGCAAAGGCTTTTCCTTCCCAACGAACACCAGGGGTTATGGGTCCCTGCGTTCGCAGGGATGACTCGTGGCCAGTCAGGCCGCCGGCGTCGCTTCGAGCAGGCCGCGCCGGCGCAACAGCGCGTCGGCCTCCGGCTCGCGACCGCGGAACGCGACATAGGCCTCCTCCGGCTCGCGCGAGCCGCCCGATGAATAGATGTCGTCGTGCAGGCGCTTTGCCACCGCGGGATCGAAGATGTCACCGGCTTCCTCGAACGCGCCGAAAGCGTCGGCGTCCATCACCTCCGACCACATATAGCTGTAATAGCCCGCCGCGTAATGATCGCCGGAGAAGATATGGCCGAACTGCGTTGGCCGGTGCCGCAGCGCGATTTCGGCGGGCATGCCGATCTTCTCCAGCTCGGCCTTTTCGAAGGCGGCGACGTCGCGGCTGGCCTCGGCCGGCTGGGTATGGAATTCGAGGTCGATCAGCGCCGAGGAGACGAACTCCACGGTGGCAAAGCCCTGGTTGAACTTGCGGGCGGCGAGGAAACGCTGCAGCAGGTCGTCAGTCAGCGGCTCGCCGGTCTGGTAGTGCCTGGCGAACTGCCGCAGCACCTGCGGCTGCTCCTGCCAGTGCTCGTAGAGCTGCGAGGGCAGCTCGACGAAATCGGTGAACACGGATGTTCCCGACAGCGACGGATAGGTCACGTTGGACAGCATGCCGTGCAGCCCGTGGCCGAACTCGTGGAACAGGGTGCGGGCGTCATCCGGCGACAGCAGCGACGGCTGGCCGTCCGCGCCCTTGGCGAAGTTGCAGACATTGATGATCAAGGGGGCAACCTCGACGTCGAGCTTCTGCTGGTCGCGCAGCGAGGTCATCCAGGCGCCGGAGCGCTTTGAAGGCCTGGCGAAGTAGTCGCCGTAGAACAGCGCCTTGTGCTTGCCGTCGGGCCCCTTCACTTCCCAGACCCGGACATCCGGATGCCAGACCGGAATGTCCTTGCGTTCGGAGAAAGTAATCCCGAACAGGCGGGTGGCGCAGTCGAAGGCGGCCTCGATCATGTGATCGAGCACCAGATACGGCTTGATGGCGGCGTCGTCGAAATCGGCTTTCCGCTGCCGCAGCTTTTCGGCGTAGTAACGCCAGTCCCACGGGGCGAGCGCGAAGTTGCCGCCCTCCTCCGCGATCAACGCCTGCAGCGCGTCGCGGTCGGCGAGCGCCCGCTCCCGGGCCGGCTTCCAGACCCGCTCCAGGAGGCCGCGCACCGCCTCTGGCGTCTTGGCCATGGAATCCTCCAGCCGGTAGGCGGCGTAGGTCGGAAAGCCCATGATCCTGGCGGCCTCCTCGCGCAGCGCGAGGATCTCGACGATGATGGCGTTGTTGTCGTTGGCGTTGCCGTTGTCGCCGCGCGCGGTGAAGGCCTTGAAGACCTTCTCGCGCAGATCGCGGCGGGACGAGCTCTTCAGGAACGGCTCGACGGAAGAGCGCGACAGCGTCACGATCGCCTTGCCTGCCATGCCGCGCTCTTCCGCCGCCGCCTTGGCCGCGGCGATAAAGGCCTCGGGAAGGCCGGCGCGGTCGTCCTCGCCAAGCTCCATGAACCAGTCCTGCTCGTCGCCGAGCAGATGGTGGCTGAACGAGGTGCCGAGCTGCGCCAGCCGCTCGTTGATCTCGGCCCGGCGCTTCTTGGCGGCCTCGTCGAGGCCGGCACCGGCGCGGTAGAAGTTGGTGTAGGTGCGCTCCAAAAGCCGCATCTGTTCGCCGGTCAGGCCGAGCGAGGCGCGGTTCTCGTGCAGCAGCGCGATGCGGCCGAACAGCACCGCGTTCATCATGATCGGGTTCCAGTGCCGCGCCATTCGCAAGGAGACTTCCTTGTCGATCTCGAGAATCGCGGGATTGGAGTGCGCCGAGACCAGGTCGTAGAACACGGCCGAGACCTTCGCGAGCAGCTTGCCCGAGCGCTCCAGCGCCGTGATGGTGTTGGCGAAATCGGGCACCGAGGGATCGTGGGTGATCGCCGCGATCTCGGCGGCGTGGTCGACAAAGGCCTGCTCGAAGGCGGGCAGGAAGTGTTCCGGCTTGATCTCGCTGAAGGGCGGTGTCTCGAATGGCGTCTGCCACGGGCGGAGCAGCGGATTTTCGCCAGCTTCCGAAGGGGCCGCCGTCTGCAGGGTTTCTGACATCACAATTCCCGTTTTTGCCTCGTTTTCTTGCGCGGAAACCGGTACCGATTTCGCTCGAAAACGCTTCAGAACATGCGGCAATCTATAGCACGCGATGCGGCATTTTTGGGCCTTTTGCGCTTGATAGATAGGGCCTTTTCGGAGAGATTGCGCCCCCATAACAGGACCTTTTTCCATGAGCCCACAGCCCGCTTCGAAATCCTCCCGCGTGATCGCCTGGCCGAGCGTCATCACCGTCATCTCGGCGGCGATCCTGATCGGCGCCGAAGTGTTCGGCGCGGCGTTTGCCGGCGGCTGGGCGCTCGCAATCCTGTTCGGCCTCAACGACACCTCAGCGCACATCCTGCAGGCCGTGCTGTTCGGCATCGGCGTGCTGATCATGGTGGCGTTCATCCGCGGCGCGCAACGCATCGAGCCGTTCTTCAAGCGCGTCTGAACGCTTTCAACAAACCGCTGCAGCACAGGCGCTGCAGCGCTCTACGTCTCTCGAGAAATCTTAACGCTCGTTCATGTTGGTCGGCGGTGGCGCGGCTCGCGAACACTTTCGTAAGCACGCGCGCGGGAAATTTGTCCCCAGCCTAAAAAAATTCTTGCGAACCAGAATCAAAAGTCTTATTTCCCGACTTGCCCAATTTCGCACGTGCCTGTGGTCGTGTGTCAGTCGGTAGGTATCCGGACAAGAGGCCGGACAGCCGCCAAGGGATGAAGAACCGAGGGTCGCTTCAGTTCGAGCGGCCAGCATCTCTCTCAAGAGATGCCGTTGAAGGTCTCTCCATCCTTTGCAACCGTGACTGGCAGCCGGAGGCGAACCGGCGCACCCCGCTCTCAACGGGGGACGCGACTTAAAGCAACGACGGATCGGGCTTTTTTGGTCTCTACCGGCATTCCACCGCCGGCGCGGGCTACTGAAAAGGCTTGTCCTTCATTGCCAGGTGAGCGGGCCGGGAGACACTCCCAACCCAATCCACGGCAGCAAAAGTCGGTTACGGGTTCGAGGCCTTGTCGCGTCTCCATCGTGCGACAACGCCAAGGCACTCACGACCGAAATCACTTGCTACCGGCCCTGTCGCTAGGGCCTTGGGAGAGTGCCATGACCGAACGTATTCAGGAATTCCTGCGCAACCGCCGCAGCGAGGGCCTCGACACCGAGCCGTGCCTCGTCGTCGACCTCGAAGTCGTGCGCGACAACTACCAGAGCTTTGCCAAGGCGCTGCCGGACAGCCGCGTGTTCTACGCCGTGAAGGCCAACCCGGCGCCCGAAGTGTTGTCGCTGCTCGCGTCCATGGGCTCCTGCTTCGACACCGCGACCGTCGCCGAGATCGAGATGGCGCTGGCCGCGGGTGCGACGCCGGATCGCATCTCCTATGGCAACACGATCAAGAAGGAGCGCGACATCGCGCGCGCCTTCGCGCTCGGCATTCGCCTGTTCGCGGTCGACTGTGCCGCCGAGGTCGAGAAGATCGCCCGCGCCGCCCCCGGCGCCAAGGTGTTTTGCCGCATCCTCTATGACTGCGCCGGCGCCGAATGGCCGCTGTCGCGCAAGTTCGGCTGCGACCCGGAGATGGCGGTCGAGGTGCTCGACCTCGCCAAGCGTCTGGGCCTGGAGCCGGTCGGCATCTCGTTCCATGTCGGCTCGCAGCAGCGCAAGGTGAAGGCGTGGGACCGCGCGCTGGCGATGGCCTCGACGGTGTTCCGGGACTGCGCCGAGCGCGGGATCAACCTGTCCATGGTCAACATGGGCGGCGGCTTCCCGACCAAGTACCTCAAGGACGTTCCTCCGGTCGTGCAGTACGGCCGGTCGATCTTCCGTGCGCTGCGCAAGCATTTCGGCAACCAGATCCCGGAGACGATCATCGAGCCGGGCCGCGGCATGGTCGGAAACGCCGGGATCATCGAGACCGAAGTCGTTCTGATCTCCAAGAAGAGCGACGAGGACGAGGTGCGCTGGGTGTATCTCGACATCGGCAAGTTCGGCGGTCTCGCCGAGACGATGGACGAGTCGATCCGCTACGCCATCCGCACGCCGCATGACGGCGCGGACATGACGCCGTGCGTGCTCGCAGGCCCCACCTGCGATAGCGCCGACGTGCTGTACGAGAAGATGCCGTATCCGCTTCCGGTGACGCTTGAGATCGGCGACAAGCTTTTGATCGAAGGCACCGGGGCTTATACGTCGACCTACTCGTCGGTGGCGTTCAACGGCATCCCGCCGCTCAGGACCTATCACATCTGAGCAGCCTCGCTTCGAGGTTCGAATAATCGGGAGCCGGTGCGCCGGCTCCCTCCCCTGCACAAGCCACTTCGAAGACAACGCTTGGCGCGGCGTAGAGCCGTTGCCAGCGGGGACTGACGTGCCATGACTGCTTTGCGTAAGACCACCAATGCCCTCACCTCCCAGGCCGCTTCGGTCGCGATCCGCAGCGAGCGGGCCTCGGACGTCGCGGCGCGCGAGGCGCTGCTGGATGCCTGCTTTGGCGATGACCGCCATATGCGCACCTGCCAGCGCCTGCGCGACGGACGCACGCCCGCCGAAGGCCTCGCCTTCTCGGCGGTGAGCGGAGGCCGGCTGGTCGGGACGCTGCGGTTGTGGCACGTCAGCGCCGGGGGCATCCCGGCGCTCATGCTCGGCCCGTTGGCGGTGGAGGCTTCCTCCCGCCGGCTCGGGGCCGGGGCTGCGCTGATGGACCACGCGCTCGCGGCGGCGAAGGCGCGTGGCCATCGCGCAGTCATCCTGCTGGGCGATGCGCCCTATTACGCCCGCTTCGGCTTCTCGGCCGCGAAGACCGGCGGCCTGTCGCTGCCCGGCGTGTTTGAGCGCGACCGGCTGCTCGGCCTCGAGCTTTCCGAGGGCGCGCTCGACGGGGCCTGGGGGATGATAGTGCCGACCGGGGCACGCTTGCCGAAAATCAGGGCAGCACGGGCCAGGAAGGCGAAGGCCGTGCTCGTGCCGCGCGTGGCCTGAAGCCATGCCGGCGAGCCTATTCCGAGATGCGCGCCCGCGCTGGCGCAGCGCCATCACCACGGCCCTGCTGGTCATGATCACGATCATGATCGTCAGGGACATCCTGGTGCGGCGCTGGGCCGGCCCCACGCCGCCTGCCTCCGACGTCGTCAGGCCATCCCGCTAGCCCCGCGAGGGGTTGCGCGCAGCGGGAAAAACCCCTTAAACCGCGCCCATCTCGCCCCGGATCAATCCCAGGATCGTTGCCACAATCGAGGTTCCGATGCCCCGCCGCCTGATTTCCACCGGCTCGCCCTTCGAGAAGACCGCTGGCTACAGCCGCGCCGTCATCGATGGCGATTTCGCCTTCGTCGCCGGCACCACCGGCTACGACTACACCAGCATGACGATGCCCGCGGATGTCACGAGCCAGTCACGGAACTGCTTCAAGACCATCGAGGCCGCGCTGAAGGAAGGCGGCTTTGCGATGACCGACATCGTACGCGCGACCTACTACATCACCGACCCTGCGGATGCGGATGCCCATTTCGCTGTCTGCGGTGAGGTGCTCGGCGACATCCGACCGGCTGCAACGCTGCTCGTCGTAGCTGGCCTCTACAAGCCCGAGATGAAGGTCGAGATTGAAGTGACCGCAAAGCGCCGCACCGCCTGATTCCCCCGTTCAAGACAGATCAACTTTTTCGGAGTCCAGCCCCATGAGCCCGCCCTCGCAGATTCACGCGAAAATTTCCGGTCCCATCGTCATGATCGGCTTCGGCTCGATCGGCAAGGGCACGCTGCCCCTGATCGAACGCCACTTCGACTATGACAGATCGCGCTTCGTCATCATCGATCCGCATGAGGACGGCGAACTGGCGAAACAGCACGGCGTGCGTTTCATCAAGCAGGGCGTGACTCGCGACAACTACCGCGAGCTCCTGGTGCCGCTGCTCACCGAAGGCGGCGGCCAGGGCTTTTGCGTCAACCTGTCGGTCGATACCTCCTCCGTCGACATCATGACGCTGTGCCGGGAGATCGGCGCGCTCTATATCGACACCGTGGTCGAGCCGTGGGCCGGCTTCTATTTCGACAAGGCGATCGGGCCGGAGAAGCGCTCCAACTACGCGTTGCGCGAGACGCTCTTGGCGGCCAAGCACAAGAGCCCGGGCGGCACCACCGCGGTCTCCACCTGCGGCGCCAATCCCGGCATGGTGTCCTGGTTCGTCAAGCAGGCGCTGCTCGACATCGCCCGCGACACGGATGTGGAAGTCAACGAGCCGAAGAGCCGCGAGGGCTGGGGCCAGCTTGCGCAGAAGCTCGGCGTCAAGGGCATCCACATCGCCGAACGCGACACCCAGCGCTCGAAGCGGCCGAAGCCGATCGACGTGTTCGTCAACACCTGGTCGGTGGAAGGTTTTGTGTCCGAGGGCATGCAGCCGGCGGAGCTCGGCTGGGGCACGCATGAGAAGTGGATGCCGGAGAACGGCCGCCAGCACACCGAGGGCTGCGGCGCTGCGATCTACCTGCTGCAGCCCGGCGCCAACACGCGAGTACGCTCGTGGTGCCCGACGCCCGGCGCGCAATACGGCTTCCTCGTCACCCATAATGAGTCGATCTCGATCGCGGACTATTTCACCGTGCGCAACGGATCGAAGGTGGTGTACCGCCCGACCTGTCACTACGCCTATCACCCGGCCAACGATGCCGTGCTCTCGCTGCACGAGATGTTCGGCGCGACCGGCCGGATGCAGCCCTCGTGGCACATCCTCGACGAACACGAGATCGAGGACGGCATCGACGAGCTCGGCGTGCTGATCTACGGCCACGGCAAGAACGCCTACTGGTACGGCTCGCAGCTCTCGATCGAGGAAACGCGGCGCATCTGCCCGTACCAGAACGCCACTGGCATGCAGGTGTCCTCGGCCGTGCTGGCCGGCATGGTATGGGCGCTGGAAAATCCGGAGGCCGGCATCGTCGAGGCCGACGAGATGGATTTCCGCCGCTGCCTGGAAATCCAGATGCCTTATCTCGGCCCGGTGAAAGGCTATTACACCGACTGGACGCCGCTGACCGACCGTCCCGGGCTATTCCCGGAAGACATCGACACCTCGGACCCCTGGCAATTCAGGAACGTACTGGTGCGGTAACACCGCAACCTGTGCGCTGCAGTTCTCGCTGCAGCGCACATTTGCTCTTCCCACGGCTTCGACCGGCGTAGAGCTGCGAGAGTCGAGATTCCCGTAACCGTCAATTAATCCAATCGCGCGATCCTGAAGGGTGATTTCTGCGAGGGCCCATGGCCGTCGCCGCCCTTTTTGAGCGACGGCTCCCTCGGTGGAGCGAGCGACATGCGCACCCTTTTGGCCATCGTGCTGTCGGCAGCAGCACTGGCGTCGTGCACGCCCGAGACCAGCAGCCATGCTGACGTGACGGGCTCGATCGACAATTGCGCCCGCAAGCTCTACAGCCAGTACAATCCAAAAGACAAGAAGCAGTGCGTCGCGGTGTGCATCACCTGCGAGCGCGGGGTGATGACGACCTGCTCGACCGCCTGCACGCTCAGGGGCGCGATCTGATCGCCCGCGCGCGGCCTGTCACCGTCAGGCGACGCCGCCTAGATAGAGCCGCTTGACGATGTCGTTGGCCTTCAACTCGTCGACCGATTGCGCGGCGACCGCGATCTCGCCGTGGACGATGATGTAGCCGCGGTCCGCGATCCGGATCGCCTGATTGAAATTCTGCTCCGCCATCAGGACCGTCAGCCCTACCCGCTGCTTGAGCTCGCCGATCTTGGCAATGGTCTGCGACACCAGTAGCGGCGACAGCCCGACCGACGGCTCGTCGATCAGGAGCAGCCGTGGCGACGACATCAGCGCGCGCGCAATCGCCAGCATCTGCTGCTGGCCGCCGGACATGGTTCCGGCGAGCTGGTCGCGCCGCTCCTTCAGCACCGGAAAGGTATCGAAGACGAGCGCGAGATTTTGCTGGATCGCGCTGCGGGCCATTTTCCGGAACGCGCCGAGCATCAGGTTCTCCGTCACCGTCAGCTTGGGAAACAGCCGCCGTCCCTCCGGGACCAGCGCCACGCCGAGATCGACGATCGCCTCGGGCGAGAGTCTTGCAAGGTCATGCGTCACGCCGTCGATCGACAGCGCAAGCCGGCCGCTATCCGGCCGCACCAGGCCCATGATGCATTTCATCAGCGTGCTCTTGCCGTTGCCGTTGGTGCCGAGCAGAGCCACCGTCTCGCCGGCCTCGACATGCAGCGTGACGCCGCGCAGCGCCTTCACCGCGCCGTAGCCGGCATCGAGGCCTTCGATGGCAAGGCTAAGTGCCAAGATAGGCCTCCTGCACCCGCTTGTTGGCCATCACCTCGGCGGGCACACCGAGCGCGATGATCTTTCCAGCGTCGAGGCACATCACCCGCTCCGAAAAGCGCATCACGGCCTGCATGATGTGCTCGATCATGATGATGGTGATGTCCTCCTCGCCGAGGCTGATCAGGAGATCGAGCACCTCGTCGACCTCGGAAGACGACAGCCCCGCCATCGCCTCGTCGGAAATCAGAAGTTTTGGCCGCACCGCCATCGCGCGGGCCAGCTCCATCTTGCGCAATTCCACCTGGCTCAGCGTATCGCTGGGAGCGCCGGCTTTGGCGGCAAGGCCCATCCGCGTCAGGATCGACATCGCGATTTCTTCCTCCGCCGCGGCTGAGCCGGCGGCGGCGAAGTCGAGCCCGACCATGAGGTTTTCCAGCACCGTCATGCTCCTGAACGGCCGCGGGATCTGGAAGCTGCGGGCAATGCCGCGTCGGGCGCGCAAGTGCGGGGGCAATTGGGTGATGTCCTCGCCGCAAAACACCACGCTGCCGACCTGCGGACGCAGCGCACCGGAAATGCAGTTGATCAACGTGGTCTTGCCCGAGCCGTTCGGGCCGATCAGGCCGAATCGTTCGCCCTTTTTGATATCGACGCTGATATTGTCGAGCGCGGTGAAGCCGCCGAAGGTCTTGGTCAGAGTCCCGACCTGCAGCAGCGGCGTATCGGCTGCGGCCACCGTCGTCATGGCTTGCCTCCCGCGCGCAGGCGATAGCGCGGCCGCAACAGCCCGATGATGCCCTTGGGCGCGCCGACCACGAATAGCACCAGCATGATGCCGAGCACCAGCACGTTGACCTCAGAGGAGATGGTCACGGCGAGAAGCTGTTGCGTCGAGCCGAGCAGGATGGCGCCTAACACCGGGCCGATCCAGTGCGCAGTGCCGCCGATCAGCGCCATCGCCAGCGCCGAAACCGAATAGCTCAGATTGAAGGCCGAGGACGGATCGGCATATTGCAGGTACATCGCGGCAGGTGCGCCGGCCGCGGAAATCAGCCCGCCCGAGATCATGCAGGCGACCAGCTTCAGCTTCAAGGTCGGCACGCCCGTGCATTCGGCGGCGAGCTCGTCGTCCCGCAGCGCCTGCAAACCGCGGCCGATCCGGGAATTCTGGATGTAGCGCGCGATGGAGACGGCTGTCACGGCCAGGAGCGCCTGCACGAAGAACAGCATCTTCACGTATGAGTCGAACGGCGCCATCACCGGCGGCCGCTGGATCTGGATGCCGGCCGCGCCGCCGACGAACCGCCAGTTCATCACGAAGGTCTCGATGATGATCGCAAGCGCGATTGTCGCGATCGAGAAGAAGATGCCGCGCATCCGCAGGGTCAATAGCCCTACGCCAAACCCGAGCGTCATACCGACGACTGCGCCGGCGGCGATCTGCAGCATGAGCGGGGCGCCGGTCGCCTTGAACAAGGCGACCGCCGTGTAGACGCCGACTCCGAAAAAGGCGTTGGTACCGAAATTGACGTAGCCGGCATAGCCGCCGAGGATGCTCCAGGCGACCGCAAGCGCGATGAACTGCAGGATGACGTAGCCGGCAAAGAACGGATATTCGTTGCGGACGATTTGCGTCATCGTCAGCACGGCGATGAGGAAGACGGCCACCCCGGCCCAGAACGCGATGCTGTGGCTGCGCTTGTTCATCGGCCGAGCAGACCTTGCGGCCGCACGGCGAGCACGCCGAGCAGCATGGCGAACGAGATCGCCGGCGCCCAGGAGGCGCCGAACAAGGTCAGCACGATGGATTCGGCGACGCCGAGAATGATGGCGGCGATCAGCGTGCCGCTGATGCTGCCGAGCCCCGCCATGACGACGACGCAGAAGGTGCGCCCGATATAGGCGCGGTCGAGCGTCGGCTCGACGGGCGCCACGATGATCAGCAGCGCGCCGGCAATCCCGAGCACGGCGGTGGCGATGCCGAAGGCAAATTGCTTGATGCGGACCGGATTGGCGCCCATCAGCCGCAGCGCCTCCTCATCCTGCGCGACGGCCCGGATCGCGCGACCCATGAAGGTCTTCGACAGATACACCGCAAGCAGCACCGTCAGCGCCAGCGCCACCGCGAACGCCACCAGTTGCCGGATCGGGATTCGCATCTCGCCGAACCGCCAGGCCTTGCCGATATAGGTCGCCGAAACCGAGCGCTGGTCGACGCCGAATTGCAGGATGATCAGAACCTCGATGATGAAGGCGATGCCGAAGAAAAACGCGATGCCGCGAACGGCGGCGTCGCTGCCGCGCTTCTCGAAGGTCTCATGGTAGACGCGGTAGGCGAGCAGGCCGAACAGAAAAAACAGCGGCGTGATCGCAAGCCCCGCCAGCAGCGGGTCGATGTCGTAGCTCTCATTGAGCTGGTACACGCCATAGGACGCCATCACCAGGAAGGCCGGATGCGCGACATGGGGCACGTCGAGCAGTCCGAACGAGACGGACAGCCCGACGCTGACGGCTGCATAGAAGCAGCCGAGCAGCACCCCGAGCAGCACTGCGCCAAGCAGCAGGTCCATCGAAAACAATTCAGGTCCCCCTCGGCCCCTGGCCGGAATGCCACGAAGTCTAGTTCCGGGCTGCCTCGAAGGGAGTGATGAGCTCTCCGGTTTTCAGCTTGTCGGGGAACAGGATCACCTGCTTGCCGGAGGACCGGAACTGCTCGATGTCCTTGTCCTTGACGCCGCGGAACTGTGCCTGCAGCGTCGCGGTTTCCTTGCGCTCGCCATCGGCCGAAAAAGCAATGGGCCCGACGATGGTCTTGTGCTCATTCTCGCGCAAATATTTGGCGATGCCCTTCTGATCGAGCGACTTGGTGGAATTGACCGCCGCCTCGATCATCTGTCCCATCGCATAGCCGAACGGCGCGAGATAATAGCCGAGCGGATCAACCTTCGCCTCGATCGCACGCTTGGTGTATTTGTCGAAAAATTCCTTGGTGCCGTCGAAATACATGCTCTTTTCCGGCAGCCAGGTATTGTAGTTCACGACGCCGTTGAGCAGCGAGCCGAGGTTGGACATCACGGCCGCGAACTGCAGGCCGACCATGCCGCCGCCGAAAATCTTGACGCTGTCGCCGATCCCGATCTCGTTCACGGCGCGCAGGATGCCGGCGGAATCCGGCGGATAGGACGCGACGTAGACGATGTCGGGTTTGGCCGCTTTCAGGGCGCGAATGATCGACGAGAATTCAACCGTGTTCGGCGGGTAGACCTGATCGAAAACGATCGGGATGTTGCGCTTCTTGGCGACATCCCGCGCGGTCACTGCGAGGTTCTGGGCGAATTCCTGATCCGCGGTCAGGAGCGCCATGTTCTTGCCGCCGGCTTTCTGCGCCAGATCGAGGAACGAGGCCGCCCAACTGTCGGCCGGGCCCCAGGGCGCATTGTTGAACCACATGTCGTGGCCAACCTTGCTGTTCACCTGGAACGAGAAATTCCCCATCAGCAACAGACCGCGCTGCTTGACGAACGGCATGATCGGTGCGGTCGGCACCGTCGCGTATGGCGCGAACAGAAGATCGACCTTGTCGACGTCGACCAGCTTGGCGTAGATCGCCGGCGTCTCCGAGGCGCTCGACTTGTCGTCATAGACGACGAGCTCGACCTTGCGGCCGAGCAGGCCGCCCTTGGCGTTGACGTCGTCACGCCAGATTTCGATGCCGAGCAGCGAAGCCTTGCCGCCACCGGCAAGACCGCCGGTTTGCGGCATCGACATGCCGATCTTGATCGGCGGCTGCTGGGCGAAGGCGCTCGATCCCTGTCCGAACACAGCGACCGCCATCGCGCCGCCGAGAAATGTCCTGCGTTTCATTGCTTCCCCCTCCTTTGTTGTTGTTATCGGTCATTTCGGCTCCGCCGGATCTCCGCCCGGTCGCTGCGAACTATTGATGCTGGACCTGGACTATCCGGCTCCGACGGCTGCCGTTTCGTTCTTCGCTTGTTTCAGGATCGCCGACGGATCGGCGCCGACGCGCCCGCTGGTCTTGTCGGCCGCGCTTTCCCGCGACAGCCGCATGTCGAAGCGGATGCTCGGCATGCCCTTGATCGGGCAATCCGGATCCTCAGCCACTACGTCGACGGCGAGGTCGCCCGAGGAGCCGAACACGACGTCATCATCAAGGTGGGGATCGTCGCGCAGATAGAGCGCGGTGACCAGCTCGCGATAGCCGGCTGCGCCGACCAGGAAATGAATGTGTGCCGGCCGCATGCCGTGCCGTGCCTGCGCCTTCACCATGGCGCCGACCGGTCCATCCATCGGGATCGAATAACCGAGCGGCTTGACGGTCTTCAGCACATAGAAGCCATCGGCATCGGTTGCGAACACGCCGCGATAGTCGACCGATGTCGCGCTGGCCTGTATATCGTAGAGGCCGTCGGCGCCGGTCTGCCATATCGAGACGGTGGCGCCCGCGACCGGCCTGCCAACGGCATCGGTGACGCGGCCATACAGTACGCATTCGCTGCCCGGCTTCGGATTTTTGGCGATCGAGCTGCCGGCAGGAAGCGTCGGGGTGGCCTCGCGGTAGAACGGCCCGAGCAGGCTGGTATGGGTCGCTTCTTCCAGCGCCGTTGCATCGTGCAGGCCGTTGACCAGCGCCGAGAGCCCGAGTGTGTCGGACAGCAGGATGAATTCCTGCCGCTCCGGCGAGCACATCTTGCCGGCGGCGGTCATGAATTCGATGCCCTTGATCCATTCCGCCGGCGTCAGGTTGACCTCGCGGGCAAAGGCATGGAGGTGCTTCACCGCCGATGCCATGATCGTCTTCAGACGTGGGTCCGGCGTTGTCGCCATCTGCTCGAGCACGGCGTCCGTGATCGTTTCCGGCGTTAGCTCACGCATGCGTCACTCCCTGACATGCCGGCCATTGTTCGAGCCGCCGGCTGTTATTGCAGCAAGCCTAACCGCTTGTTGGGGATCAACACAAGGCGTTCGAGGTCGGCGCCCGCGCTCCTTCCGACGAATTGATACGAGCGGATCGGGTCACATGGCCGCAGATTCGCGCATCAAATGTGCGCCGCAGGTTTCAGCCCACGATTTTGCGGGTGCACAATTGTTGCGACGAGAGTGGGATTATTTTTCCTTTTCTCGGATCGGCGGCGCAACCTTCTCGGCCGGCGCGGGCGGCAGCGCGGGCTGAGCACCCAACTTCTGCGCTTCCGGATCGGGGCGGGCCGGCTGCGGGGGAATGTCATGCGGCCGCTGGCCGGTCGTGCCGGGCTCGGACGGCGCAGGCGGCTTTGTTTCAGAGCCGGGCGTCGATTGCGTTGGCGGTGTGGCCTGCGCGACGTGCTGGGAATCGCGCGCCCTGATCTCGGTCAGTGACAGCGCCGAGATGATCAACCCGACCGCGATCAACGTGGATGCGCCCAGCATATCTCTTCGATATTCGCGTTGACGGTGATCGGCAGGCATATCGTTCAATCCACGAATTGTTCGTGGGTCAACGGCCGGCAACGCGCATGGTTCCGTGGGGAACCAGGGCGCAAGTGACGCGGCTAGAATTCCAGCATTCCAGCGTCGCCGTCCTCAGTGCCAAAGGCCAGCAGCGTGCCGTTCGCGTTCCAGGCCAGCGCCGAAACCGGCTCACTGCCATTGCGGCGCACCAGGATTTCCGCACCATCCTCGAACCGCACGATCAGCACCGTGCCGTCACCATAACCTGCGGCCATAAAGTCCTGCTTCGGATGGCAGGCGACCATGGAGACGCGCGCCTGCAGTGGCGCCAGCATGGCCGGCTCCTTGCCCATGGGGCCGTCCTTGCTGGTGAACGGCCAGATGATCACGCTGTCGGCGCCCGAGGTAGCGAGCCCCTTGCCGCCCGCGCTCCAGGACATCGAGCGGACGCGGCCGGGATAGCCGCTCATCCGCATGTGCCTGTTATCGGCGAGCCGCCAGCCATGCAGCGCCGGCTCGTGCATGGCGGTAACCAGGAATTTGTTGTCGGGGCTGAAGGTCACACCGAGATGCGAGCCGGCCCATTCCAGAAATTCCGGCTTTGCCGCCATGTTGGGAAACCATAGCGTCACGCCGTTATAATGGGCGATTGCCACGCGCAGGCCTTTCGGCGCGAAGGCCAGCCCGCCGACGGTCGATGGCGCGTCAAAACTCTTCTCCTCGCCCTTGCCGCTGCGGACGAACGCCGTCTTGCCGGCCGACCAGGCAAACGCACCATCGGGATGCAAGGCGACGTTGTCGATCCAGCGTCGTTTCGCATCCGTGGCGAGTACCAACGTCTCGCCTTTCGCGTTCAATGCTGTGACCTTGCCGTCATCGCCGCCGGTGACGACATGCTTGCCATCGGACACCGCGCAGAGGATCGCGCCGCCATGCACGTCCACATGGGAGATTTCGCCGGCGGCATCGGCGATCGCGATCTTTTCCTCGGCACAGACGAAGGCGGCGCGCTCGCCGAGGAAATGCACGGCGGAGACGGGTGCACCGACCGCGACGGATTTCACGCGATCGGTCAGGGACGCAATGGAGAGCTGATCGGACATCATCTCACGCAGCAATGCAGCTTTCGAAACCTTCGCGGATCGTCTTTTCCGGCAATTCGCGGCCGATGAAGACGACGCGGCTTTCGCGCGGCTCGCCTTCCTTCCACTTTCGCTGATGATCGCCTTCCAGCATCATGTGCACGCCCTGGAACACATAGCGGTCGTCATCATCGGTGAAGGCGAGGATGCCCTTCGAGCGCAGGATCTTCTGCCCCTCGGTGGCGACGAGGTTCTGCAGCCACGGCATGAACTTGGTCGGGTCGAGCGGCTTGTCCGAGCGCAGCGACAGCGATTGCATGTCCTCGTCGTGGTAGTGCTTTAGCCCGCCATGGCTATGGCTGTGGTCATTGTGATGGTCATGGCCATGATGGTGATCATGGTCGTGGTGATGATGATCGTCGCCGGCGTCGAGGAATTCCGGCTCGATCTCAAGGATACGATCGAGATCGAACGCACCGCGCTCCAGCACGTCTGCCAGGGCGACCTTGCAGCGCTCGGTGCGGTGCAGCTTTGCATATGGATTGATGCCGCGGATGCGGGCCTCGACCTCGGCGAGCTCCGGCTTGGAAACGAGATCGGTCTTGTTCAGCACGATGACGTCGGCAAATGCGATCTGGTTCTTGGCCTCCGGCGCATCCTTCAGGCGGTCGCTCAGCCACTTCGCGTCGGCTACGGTCACGACGGCATCGAGCCGCGCGTTCTTCTGAACGTCCTCGTCGACGAAGAAGGTCTGGGCCACCGGCGCCGGATCGGCCAATCCCGTCGTCTCGACGATGATGGCGTCGAACTTGCCCTTGCGCTTCATCAACCCGTCCATAATGCGGACAAGGTCGCCGCGCACCGTGCAGCAGACGCAGCCATTGTTCATCTCGAACACTTCCTCGTCGGCGCCAATGATGAGGTCGTTGTCGATGCCGATCTCGCCGAATTCATTGACGATGACGGCGTATTTCTTGCCGTGGTTCTCCGACAAAATGCGGTTAAGCAGCGTGGTCTTGCCGGCGCCGAGATAACCGGTCAGCACGGTTACTGGAATCTTTTGGGACGAAAGTTCAGGCATAATATCTCCGGGGCAGAATGCGCGCGAGCAGCAGGGAGGCCCCTGCCCTATTGGCTCAGCGCGCTGGTCAGGGCCTTTATATTGTGCCTGACCATCGCAATGTAAGTGGGAGAATCGCCCTTTTCGCCCGTTAAACTGTCGGAATAGAGCGTTCCGCCGACCTTGGCGCCGGTCTCGGCCGAGATCCGGCCTATCAGGCGGGGGTCGGTGATATTTTCGAGAAACACGGCCGGTATTTTGGTCGCCCTGATCTGGGTGATGATCTTGGCGACGTCGCGGGCACTCGCTTCGGATTCGGTCGAGACGCCGAGCGGCGCGATGAATTCGATGCCGTAAGCTGCCGCGAAATAGCCGAAGGCGCCGTGGGTCGAGATCACCTTGCGGCGGTCTTGTGGGATCTTCGCAACCGCCTCGCGCACCTCACGCTCGAGCGCGTCGAGATCAGCCAGATAGGCGTTCGCATTGGAATTGAAGGCTTCGGCGTCCGCGGGCGCCGCTGCAATAAGCGCATCGCGGATATTGGCGACATAGATCTTCGCGTTGATGACCGATTGCCAGGCATGCGGATCGGCTTCCGAGCCGAGCTTGAGCGGCGCGATGCCCGACGTCGTAGTCACGACAGAAGCCTTGCCGCCGGCAGACTTCAATAGCCGTGCCAGCCAGCCCTCGAACCCAAGGCCGTTGACGAAGACGAGCCTGGCATCCGCGACCAGTTTGGCGTCCGACGGCGTCGGCGTATAGACATGCGCGTCGCCGTCGGGACCGACCAGCGTCGTGACGGAGACACGATCGCCGCCGACATTGCGGACGAAATCGCCGAGGATCGAGAAGCTGGCGACGACGTTGATGCGGTCCGCGGCGTGAACCGGACCAACGGTCGCGAACAAGGCGAGAGCAACGAGCCAGAGCCGAACCATGGCTATGCCTCGAGATGCCGGCCGGGAAACATTTGCCGGACCAGGCCGCTGACAGGGCCGAACAGCAGCGAGGCCACATACAACGCCGCGGCAATCAGGATGATCGCGGGACCTGAGGGAATTTTGGTCTGGAACGACAGCACCAGTCCGGCATAGCCGGAGACGATCGCGCTCGCCACCGCGATACAGATCATGCCGGTGATGTCGCGCGACCAGAACCGGGCGATGCCGGCGGGCAGGATCATCAGGCCGACGCCGAGCAGCGTGCCAAGCGCATGAAAGCCGTTGACGAGGTTGATCACGACCAGCGCCAGGAATGCCAGATGCGCGGGCGCGCCGGCGCGGCTGACCGTGCGCAGGAATACCGGATCGACGCATTCGATCACCAGGGGACGGTAGATCACCGCCATAACCAGAAGCGTGATGGTGGCATTGAACGCGATCACCAGCAGCGTCTGGTCGTCCATCGCGAGGATGTTGCCGAACAAGACATGCAGCAGGTCGATATT
The DNA here is from genome assembly GCF_013114835.1 of Bradyrhizobium archetypum. Taxonomy (GTDB): domain Bacteria; phylum Pseudomonadota; class Alphaproteobacteria; order Rhizobiales; family Xanthobacteraceae; genus Bradyrhizobium; species Bradyrhizobium archetypum. The sequence continues at coordinate 105,156 of NZ_JAAVLW010000006.1, forward strand.
GGTGCCCTTGACGGAAACGATGGTGACGCCGAGCGCGAGCGACACCAGGTAGAAGGTTGCGAGCGAGGCGTCCTCCTTCAGCTCCGTATTGCGCGCGACGAGCCCGGCGAGCAGCGCGACCGTAAAGCCCGCAATCAGCCCGCCGGTGGTCATCGCAAACAGGTTCAGCCCCGAAATCAGGAACCCGATCGCAGCGCCCGGCAGGATCGCGTGCGCCATGGCGTCGCCGACGAGGCTCATCCGCCGCAGCATCAGGAACACGCCGATCGGGGATGCGCCGAGCGCGAGCGCAATCACGGCGGCGAGCGCGCGGCGCATGAACTCGAATTCGGTGAAGGGCGCGATCAGCACGTCATTCAGCATCGGCTTCAGGCCGCGCGCGAGGGCACATCGGCGCAGGCAGCAGCCCGGTCGTCGAAGGCTTCACACATCTTCATGGCCACCAGCAGATTTTCCGGTGTCAGCGCTTCCGCCGTGGAGCCCCATGCAACAGGCCCGCGTGCCAGCAGCAGGGTTTCGGGGAAATTGGCGCGCACCATATCCAGGTCGTGCAGCGCCGCCAGCACGGTGCGCCCCTCGGCATGCCAGCGCCCGACCAGCGCCAAGAGGTCGGCCGAGGTTTTGGCATCGATGGCATTAAACGGCTCGTCCAGCACGATCAGCCGCGCGTCCTGCAGCAGTACGCGTGCAAACAGCATACGCTGCATCTGGCCGCCCGAAAGCGTGCCGATCGGGCGATTCTCAAAGCCGTTGAGGCCGACGGCGGCGATTGCCGCGAGGATCTTTTCGCGCGCCTTGCCGCTGATCCCGCCGAACAAGCCGGTCGAGCGCCACAGGCCGCTGGCCACGAAGTCGAACACGGAGATCGGAAAGCTGCGGTCGATATCGGCGGTCTGCGGCAGATAGGCGATATCCCTCTGATCGAGGCCGCCGAGATCGATCGCGCCGGATAGCGGCTTGAGGATTCCGGCCACCCCGCGGAACAGGGTGGACTTGCCGGCGCCGTTCGGACCGATCACCGCCAGCAGCGCGCCGGAAGCAACTTCACCGTTGAGGTGATGTACCGCCGGATGCCGCTCATAGCCGAGCGTGACGTTTCGGAATTTGATCTGCGCGGCCATGCTCACCTCATCGCCACCAGCACGACAGCCCACAACGCGGCCGAGACCGCCAGCGCCGCGGCAAGGCGGGCGGCGAGCGTCATGCGCAGGATCGACCAGGGCGCGGCCTGCGCCGGATGCGGCGTAGCCGGACCATGGGAATGGGCGTGGCCATGGTGATGATGGGCGTGGTCGTGCGAATGAAGGTGAGCCATGGGGGAACGTTATAATATAACATTACGGGAGTCTACGCGTTGGGACGGCCGTGGGCCTGTCTCTCCCCCACCTCAACTGCGTTAAAATCGAATGCCAATCGATGCGGCCGCCGGCCGAATCATCTGCACGACGGCGCTGGTGTAACGGCTACCATTGAAGTTGACGTCAACGACCCACAAAACGAACACGGCAACACATGCGGCGCCCAGGGCTTTCATGAATTCTTAAACGATAAGGAGCCGGCGAGGGTTCCGGGCGATCCAATGCCGCCCCAGGTACGGAGACAGCAAAGGGCGAGCTCGGAGAGGCCCGCGCGCGCCCTCACGGCTTGCCGATCACCATTGCGATGGCGGCGGCCAGAAACGGAAACGGCAGCGAGACCGCCGCGCGAAACCAGACGAAGCGCGCCGGCATGAACGGGATTTCCCAGAGGATCATGCGCTGGAAGGCAAACAGCGCCCAGGCGACGACATAGGCGATCACCTGCGGCGGGCCACCGCCGACCTTCAGCGCCACGGCGCCGATCGAGAAGCCGACCACCGGCCCGCCGGGCGTCGCCGCGCCGGCGATCACAGCCATCAGAACGCCGAACCAGCCGCTGTCGGGTCCGAGCCAGCCGGTGATGACATCAGGCGGAATGACGGCGGCGATGTAGCCCGAGCCGATCACGCCAAGCGCAATGCGCGGCACGATGTTGATGAAGTCAATCGAACCTTCGCGCACCGACGACACCAGCACGACGCGCCCGCGCCGCCAGGCCATCAAGCCGAGAATCGCGACCGAACCCCACAGCGTGATGTCGATGATCAGCGCCGACGCAGTCATTCGGATGGCTCGCCCTTCGGGTACATCCGCACGAAGACGACGCGGCCGAGCCAGCCGGCCAGCACCGGGATCGGCAGCGAGATCACGATCCGCCACAGCGTGAATTCGGTGCCGAGGATCGGCAATTCCCAGGCGACCGCGCGGCCATAGCCGATCAGCGTCCAGCTCACCACCATGGCGATGGTGGCGCCGAAATCGGCGCCGACCGTCAGCAGGGCCGCTGCCACCGGATAGGCGGTGAAGGGACCGCCCGGCAGGATCGCGCCGAATGCCGTTCCGATCAAAAGTCCCTTCAGGCCCGATTTCGGACCCAACGACCGCGAGACTTTGTCGTGGGGGAGAATTTCCGCGATGAAGCCGCCGAGCAGGCAGCCGGCCAGCACGCGCGGAACGATTTCGCCGAACAGCCAGAGATCGTGGGTGAGAATGTTGAGCACGCCGTCGATGCCGTCGCGCCGCCAGACCCGCGCCGCGCAGACGGCGACGAGGACGGCGATGAAGATCATCGACCAGCCGACCGGCTTGCGGGCACGCCGCGGCTTTGGCTCGGCGTCGTCGGCTGGCGCCGGATCTGTTATCGGGAGTTCTGACAAGGCTTGCGGGTTGGACGGGAGATGCGAATCCACCCTGCTTAGTCCCACCATGGGTGGCGAAGCAAACGGAAGCCGACCGATACCCCATGCGCAGCCTGGGGAGGCCCATGCGAGCACGTCACCCTGGCCCGTGCTCGTACCGGATCCTGGTTCAGGAGAACTGGCGGACCAGGGCGAGGCCGCCGAACAGCCCGGCGATCGAGATCACGACCGAGCCGATCACGTAAAGCGCCGCGCCCCCCAGCTCACCGCGCTCATAGAGTAGCGCCGCATCGAGCGAATAGGCGGAAAACGTCGTGTAGCCACCGAGGATGCCGGTCATCAAGAACAGCCGCCACGGCTGCGACGCCTCGCCCTTGAAGGCGAGATAGCCCGCGATCAGCCCCATCACGGTGGAGCCCGTGATGTTGATGATGAAGGTGCCCCACGGAAATCCGGTACCCAGGATGCGGGCGCAAGTGAGATTGATGAAATGGCGCAGCGTCGCGCCAAGGCCGCCACCGACAAAGACCAAGAGATAGCTTGTCACGTTGCCTACTATTGCCCCGGTGTTCACCCTCCCCTGGATGGCAGGGCTATCGCATATGAAGAAAAACGTTGGTGTGCAGCTCGCCTGCCCGCCGACGGCGGGCCCTCAGGATGAGGTCGCGTTTTGCGGCGAGATATTAGACCCTCATGGTGAGGAGCCCGCCAAAGCGGGCGTCTCGAACCATGCAGGCGAGCTCATCCGGCAACCTCCAACTGCCATATGCGATAGCCTCCCTCCAAAGGAGGGTGAAACGGCGCTACCGCGCCTGGTCGTTACGCTCCGGCCTTGCCGAACAGCTCGTCGACATAGTCCCAGTTGATCAGGTGGTCGCAGAACGCCTTGAGATAGTCGGGACGGCGGTTGCGATAGTCGATGTAGTAGGAGTGCTCCCAGACGTCGCAGCCGAGGATCGGCGTCGCGCCGTAGACCAGCGGGCTTTCGCCGTTCGCGGTCTTGGATATCTCGAGCTTGCCGTTCTTGACCGACAGCCAGCACCAGCCGGAGCCGAACTGACCGACGCCGGCAGCGGCGAAATCGGCCTTGAACTTCTCGAGACCGCCGAGGTCCTCGGTGATCTTCTTTTCCAGCCGGCCTGGCAGCTTGCTGCCGCCGCCATTCGGCTTCATCCAGTTCCAGAAATGCAGGTGGTTGTAATGCTGGCCGGCATTATTGAACACGGCCGGATTCTTGCCGAACGAACCCTTGACGATCTCCTCCAGGGACTTGCCTTCGAATTCAGTCCCCTTGATCGCGTTGTTTCCGTTGGTCACGTACGCCTGGTGATGCTTGTCGTGGTGATATTCCAGCGTTTCCTTGGACATGTGGGGGGCAAGGGCGTCATGGGAATAGGGAAGATTGGGCAGCGTGAAGGTCATGGGGTGATGTCCGAACTGATGGAGAACGTGGTCTAACGGGACCCCTTATAGAAGGTTCCATTGTCCTTAAACACCGCAATTTGACAAAACGGGAGGGGTTCTCCGGTAAGGCCTGTACGCGTCCAGCGTATGACAAGACACAGCCCCCTGAGGTTTTGCACCATATGGTGATAAAATGAGCATCGAAATCGACGTCTTGAATGGGGACTCGTCATGGCCGCGGGCCGAACCGCTCATGCAGGCGGTGTGGCCGCGCGATGTCGTGGCAAAATTGCCCTGGGGCCACGTCAAATGGGCCCATGCCGATCTGCGCGTGCTGATTGACGCGCCCGAGGGCGCCGAGAGGCCGGGTCTTGCCTGCCATGTCGGCATCTATTTCCGCACCGCCACCTGGGATGGACGCAAGGTGCAGATCGGCGGCATCGGCGCCGTCTCGACCCGACAGGATTGCCGGGGACGCGGCTATGCCACGCTGGCGCTGAATGCCGCGGTCAGGACGCTGCGCGATCACGAAGCGGTGCGGTTTGCAATGCTGTTCTGCGAGCCGCACAACGAGGCATTCTACCAGGCGCGCGGCTGGCATCGCTTCAACGGCGAGGTCTATGCCGAGCAGCCGGAGGGAAGAATTCGCTTCGAGTCGATGGCGCCATACGTGTTCGATTTCACCCGCAAGCCGCGCGATGGAATAATCGACCTATGCGGCCTGCCGTGGTGACCCCTGCGCCGCGCGCAGGTGGCTTGTGCCGGACAAGGCCGATAATATGTCGTCCATAATCCAATTCGATTTGGATCACCGGTGACATATGACCATTGATACCCCGCTCGACCTGCGTTCCGCCGCAGCGCCATCTGCGCCGACCAACGATCTGCTCACCTCGCCGATCCTGCCGACACTGTTGAAACTCGCGCTTCCCAACGCGATCGCCATGGTCGGCACCACGCTGGTGGCGGTCGCGGAGACTTCCTATATCGGCCGGCTCGGCACCGAGCCGCTCGCAGGGATCGCGCTGGTGTTTCCCTTCGCCATGCTGACGCAGATGATGTCGGCGGGCGCGATGGGCGGCGGCGTTTCATCGGCCATCAGCCGCGCACTCGGCGCGGGAAAGCGCGAGCGCGCGGCGACGCTGGCGCTGCATGCGGCGATGATCGGCGCCTGCGCCGGCCTCTTCTTCACGGCGATGATGCTGATCTTCGGCCGCGCGTTCTACACGCTGCTCGGCGGACGCGGCGGCGTGCTTGAAGAGGCGATGCAGTATTCGCACGTGCTGTTCTCCGGCGCGATTTCGATCTGGCTGGTCAACACGCTGGCCTCTGTCGTGCGCGGCACCGGCGACATGCGGATTCCATCGATAGCGCTGATCGGCATCGCGCTGGTACAGATCGCCGTCGGCGGCGCACTCGGCCTTGGGCTGTTCGGCCTGCCGCGGCTCGGCATGGGTGGCGTTGCCATGGGCCAGCTCATCGCCTTCACGCTCGGAGCAGTATTCCTGGCCTGGTATCTCGTCAGCGGCCGCAGCCGCCTGACGCTGCATTTCGGGGCATTCACCTTCCACCGCGACATGTTCATCGACATCCTCAAGGTCGGCGCGATCTCATGCCTGTCGCCATTGCAGAGCGTGCTGACCATCCTGATCTTCACCAGGATTCTCGCCGGCTACGGTACCGAGACGCTGGCCGGCTACGGCATGGGATCGCGGCTGGAGTTTTTGCTGATTCCGATCACCTTTGCATTTGGCGTCGCCTCGGTGCCGATGATCGGCATGGCTGTCGGCGCGGGCCTTGTTGCACGCGCGCGCCGGATCGCATGGACGGCAGCCGCCGCGGCGGGCGTCACCGTGGGTCTCATCGGCCTAATCGTCGCGATCAAGCCGATGCTGTGGGTTTCACTGTTCACCAGCGATCCCGGCGTGACGGCGGCTGCCAATTCCTATTTCGCCTGGGCCGGTCCGGGATTCGGCTTCTTCGGCCTTGGCGTGTGCCTCTACTTCTCCGCGCAAGGCGCAGCCAAGGTCGGCGGGCCCGTGCTGGCGGGGACGCTGCGCCTGGTGCTGGTTGGGGTCGGCGGCTGGTGGCTGGCCTCGTCGGGGGCGCCGGCCTGGACGATGTTTGCACTGGTCGGCACCGCAATGGTGGTATTCGGCCTCAGCACCGCGCTCTCGGTTCGTCTGACGCGATGGGGGAAGTAAGCGCTTCACGGCAAGTTGCACGCAATCCGACGTTGCACAAATCTAATTTGTTGTTATGCAGGCCTGCTTTTTTCAAAGGAATGATTCATGGCTTGCAGAACGGCTTTCATCATCGCGATCGCGGCGACATTGCTGGCATCGCCATATGCCTTCGCGCAAGGCGCCGAGCCGACGGGCGTCTGGCAGACCCAGGCGGGCGATGCCAGGGTGAAAATCTCCAAATGTGGTGGCGGTCTTTGTGGCGTGATCGTCGGCCTGAAGGAGCCGGTCGATCCCGCCACCGGCAAGCCTCAGGTCGATGACAAGAATCCGAATCCGGCCCTGAAGACGCGGCCGATGATCGGGCTTCCTTTGTTCAGCGGCATGCAGCCCTCAGCGCCCAACAAATGGTCGGGCCAGATCTACAACGCCGATGACGGCGGCACCTATGCGAGCAGTGTGTCGGTGACAGGCGCAGACACGCTAAAGATCGAAGGCTGCGTCGGCGCGCTGTGTGGCGGCGAGACCTGGACGCGGGTCGGGCGGTAGTGACGCTCCCAATCGCAGTTCTGTAGGATGGGCAAAGCCAACGGGTCGCGCGAATGCGCGCCTGATGACAGGCTCTGCGTGCCCACCATCAACGATTTGGAAAGATGGTGGGCACGCCGCGTTGCGCCTTTGCTCACCCTACGGATTTCCGGCGCTCACGCCGCCATCGCCTTTAGCGCCGACGCTGCCGACGCATAGCCGCCGCGGGCGCCATCGATGAAGTGAACATGATCGCTGCGCATCACCGAGGGCGCGAAGCAGGTCATCATCGCGGCGTCCTGCCGGTGCAGGCCGTAGCGGACGATCCTGTTCGAAGCAGCCTTTGCGAGCAGCTCCGTCAGCGCCCGTTCGAGCTCGACCGTGCAGTCGAGGATCATCCGCAGGCCGTCGTCATATTTGCGAAAGTCGGAATTCTCCACCACCTGCTGCACGTAGTTCTTCGGCACGAAATTGCCGACCTTGATGCCGAACCGCATCACCACATAGGCCCACAGCGTGACGGCGAGCACGACGGTGCGCCGCTTCAACAGCGGCCCGCCGCGCGCGGCGCGTGCCTCGTATTCGACGCCGGCCGGTGGCCAGCGCAAAGGCGGTCCATCCGGCGGCACCGGCCGGCCCGCGTCCGGGCTCTGCTCGACCAGCCTGATGACGTCCTCGATCACCTTGCGGAAGGCGTGCGGATCGGCACCCTTGGCCGGCACCACCAGCACCGACAGAATGAGCCCGCGGCTCGAAGGAATTTCCTCGAACCGGCACGATAGTCCGGACAGATCGGGTTGCGTGCCCGGCTCCGCCGCCGGCACAGCGAACTCGCCCCGCTTCATCGCGGCATCCGCCCAGCCCAGCCCTCCGCCGGAAAACATCGCATAGGACAGATTGGACGACGGCCCGAAGCGCGCGATCTTGATATCGAGACCCTGCGCGCGGATATCCCGCACCGGCACCAGCGCCACCCGCATCATCAGATCGAGATCAGTCTTCACCCAGGCCGCGGTCGCCGCCAGCGCGTCGCGCGCGCGGCAAAGATCGGCCGGCGACACCGCGAAGCTCGCACCATCGCCGCCGAACACGAATGGAAATTCGCGGCCATCAAGCGCATTGGTGACGGCCGCGATCACGGCGGCGCCCGCCATGTTGACTGCCTTGTAGCGCTGATTGGCGATCGCCTTCGTCGATTCCACGATATCGGCGACGCCGACGGTCCAGTCGTCGGGCAATGGCGTATACAGCGCCGGGTCCATCAGGCTGCCGAAGCCGCGAAAGACCGGGATCGAGCCATAAAAAGTGTCGGTGCCGTCAGGCGTCATGGCGTGGCGGTGGTCCGGGTTGTGTCGTGAACAGATACGGCCGAGTTTCGGTTTCGGTTCGAACCCGACGCATTGAATACATAGAACAAGCGAAGTCATTTCAAGGTTGACGACCAAGCGGTCGAGCCACATTCCCCGGAACCGGTCCGCTTAAGGCACCTCGTCCCCTCAACTTTTACGAGCAACTCGTTGCCGATCCTAGGCTTATTTCGGTCAGTACCATGGAAAGCGGCGGCAAGGGATTCGTCGCGCGACCCCGAATGCGACAGCGAGGAGAAACTTTCTCACCCGGGTCTCGTTCTCCAACTACGAAGCCAGAGAAGGAAGCGGAACATGCTGTGGCCGCTAGTGCGCAAGCTGGTCCTGGTGACGAGCCTCGTTGTTGCGAACCCGATCGCGTCTGCCGAGCAACTGAAGGCTACCGCGGAGGACGGAAATCTTGGCCTGGACTTCAAGAGCCAATATGCCGACGTCAATGGCGTAAAGCTGCACTATGTTGAAGGCGGCAAGGGACAGCAGACCCTGGTCCTGATCCCGGGCTGGCCCCAGACATGGTACGCTTGGCGCAAGATCATGCCCGAACTCGCCAAGACCTATCGGGTCATCGCCGTCGACGTTCGCGGCATGGGCGATTCCAGCCGGCCGGAAAATGGTTATGACACCCAAACGGCTGCGAATGACATTCGCGCGCTGATGAGCGAACTCGGCGTCTCGCGTTACACGGTAATCGGTCACGACGTCGGCATGTGGATTGCCTACCCGCTGGCTGCCGAGCACGGGGAATCCATCGACAAACTGGTGATGATTGAAGCAACCATTCCCGGCGTCACACCTTGGCCGCCGATGCTGCTACCGCCGGAAGCCAATGCGGGCATGGCGCAGTTCATGTTCAATCAGTTGCGCGATCTTCCCGAATTTCTCGTGGCGGGACGCGAGGACCCTTATCTGCGCTGGCTGGTCGGCCAACTCGCCTTTCGGCCAGACCGTGTTGCGGTGGATGAATATGTCCGCGCCTATTCGGAGCCGGGCGCTATGAAGGCCGGCTTTGAATACTACCGGGCCATCCCGCTCACGGCGCAACAAAACGAGAAGCTTAGGAAGCGGAAGCTCACGATGCCCGTGCTTGCCATCGGCGGCATACGAGGAGCCGGCCAGTTGACCATCGAGACCATGAAACTGGTCTCCGATAACGTGCAGGGACAGATTATCGAACGGTGCGGTCACTACACGCCAGAGGAATGCCCGGCTGAATTGTTACACCTGCTCAAGAGTTTCCTGGCCATTGGGAAATCCTAGAGCATGACGAATTGTCGCGTCGTCTCAGCGTTGGCGTGATCTCCGCGCGATGAAAGCCGTCACTTTGCCGGACCATACTTGAGGGAGAATGTTTGCAATGCCTAGCTACGACGTCATCATTGTCGGGGCGGGGTCTGCAGGATGTGTACTTGCCCGCCGGCTAAGCGAGCACCCCTCGCGCGAGGTCCTCGTGCTTGAGGCGGGCCCCGTCTATGCACCCGATGACTATCCCGACGATCTCGCCGACGCCGATCGCTTGGGCGGCGCCCCGATGCACGACTGGGGCTATCGGAGCGAACCCGGCAGGCTCGGCTACTCCATCGCGGCCAGGAGCGGAAAAGTGCTTGGCGGAGGATCGGCGATCAACGCCGCTGTCGCCAAAAGAGCCCGACAGAACGATTTTGAGCGATGGATGGAGCACGGCGTCGATGGCTGGAATTTTGACGAAGTGCTGACGACCTACAAGGCCCTGGAGAATACGCCTACCGGCGAGGATAAATGGCACGGCCGCTCAGGTCCCTTCCCCATCAGGCAGCAGAGGATGGAGGACGCGACCCCGGCACTTCGAGCTTTCGTTGACGCCTCCATTGCCGCCGGATTCAGTCTTGTCGAGGACTTCAACGCCGCCACGCAGGAAGGTGTCGGGCTCGATCCATTCAATGTCATCGATGGTGTTCGCCAGAGCACCGGCATCGCGTACTTGCCGCCGGAAATCCGCGCACGCCCGAACCTGACGATTCGGGGCAACGCGCAAGTGGACCGCGTAGAGTTCGACGGCGAGCATGCCAGTCGCGTCGTGCTGGTCGCCGGAGAATTCTTTCAGGCCAGGGAAATCATTCTATGCGCAGGCACATATGGCAGCCCTGCGATTCTTTTGCGGTCCGGCATTGGTCCGGAACATCATCTGAAGAGTTTGGGCATCAACATCCTCGCCGATCTTCCGGTGGGCGAGAAGCTCGTCGACCATCCGTTCTATTACAACAATTACGTGCTGAGACCGGAAGCCGGCACAATGCATCCTGCTAGGGGCGCAACCATCTGGACGAGAACAGCCGAGGCGATAGGAGATCAGCTAGATCTCCAGATCACCGCAGCAAATTCCTTCGATCCAGAGCGCAGGAGAACTCTGGTGTTGGCGACCGCCGTCACGATTCCCGCTTCGACTGGAACGGTCCGACTGCAAAGCAGCAGCGGGCGGATTGCACCAAAGATCGACTATAACTTGCTGGCCGACGCCAAGGACCGCCGCCGTATGACCGAGGGCGTCAAGCTCGCACGGCGCATTGCCCGGACCCGGCCGTTGGCGGATCTTATCGATCATGAGATCAGCCCTGGCGATCACGTGACGGATGATGCCGCGCTCGGATCGATCATCGAGGCCAATCTCGACACCTATCATCACGGCGCTGCGACAGTGCCTATGGGCGGCGACGATGATCCTGCCGCCGTCGTCGACTCGACTGGCGGCATCCGGCACTTGTGCGGCCTACGCGTGGTCGACGCCTCGATTTTTCCAGAAATTCCCTCGACGCCGATCAACTTGACAACGATCATGCTGGCGGAACGCATCGCAGCCTCACTTGCCGCCTGATCGATTTCTGCCTGATCCAGCCCGCACTCTACTGCTTCATCACCCCTCGCAGCACCAATTGGTTGAGCCGGTTGGCGAACGCGGCCGGATCTTCGGGCAGCTCGCCGTCGAGGATCTGCGCCTGCTCAAGCAGCAGGAACGACAGGTCCTCGGCCACATCCTTGTCGCCGGCAAGCGCGGCGACTAGCGGATGGCGCATGTTGATCTCCAGGATCGGCTTGGTGGTCGGCGCCTTGTTCTGCATTGCCAGCAGGCGCTCGAGCATGCGGTCGTGCGCGCCGCCGCCGGCGACCAGGCATGAGGCGCTCGAGGTTAGCCGCTGCGAGGCGCGTACATCGGAGACGCGCTCGCCGAGCGCATCCTTGATCAGCGCAATCGTCGTGGCTTCATCGGCGCCGGACTCGGCCTTGTCCTCGGTCTTTTCCTCCAGGAGCGGGATCAGGGCGAAATCGATATCGCCCTGGCTCAGCGATTTCAGCGGCTTGCCGCCGAAATCGAGCGGCGCCGAGGTCCAGAAGGCATCGACCGGATCGGTCAGGAGCAGCACCTCGATGCCGCGGGCGGTTGCGGATTCCAGCTTCGGATTCGACTTCAGCCGTTCGACGCTTTCGCCGGTTAGGTAATAGATGTCGGTCTGGTTCGGCCTGAGGTCATCAACATATTGCTTGAGCGTGCGCTTCTCGCCTTTCGTCGTGGTGAAGCGCGACAAACCTAACAGCTTTTCGCGGCGTTCAAAGTCTTCCCAGATGCCTTCCTTGATCACGGGACCGAACGCATCCCAGATTTTTGCGAACGCTTCCGGCTCCTTCTCGCCGAGGCTTTCCAGTTCCGATATCACGCGGCCGGTGACCGCTTTGCGGATCTGTGTGAGCTGCGGATTGTTCTGCAGCATCTCGCGTGAAATATTGAGCGGCAGGTCCTCGCTGTCGATCACGCCGCGGATGAAGCGCAAATAGGCCGGCAGAACATCGGCGTCATCGGCGATGAAGACGCGGCGGACATAGAGCTTGACCTTGCCCTTGCGCGCCTGGTCGAACAGATCGAATGGCTTTGTCGACGGCGCGAACAACATCACCGCATAGGATTGCCGGCCCTCGGCGCGATAATGCAGCGTCATCGCAGGCTCATCGAACGCGCCGGCGACCTGCTGATAGGCCTGCTTGTAGTCCTCCGGCGTGAGTTCCGATCTTGGCCGTTGCCAGAGCGCGCTGGCCGAATTGATCTGGCGCGGCTCGCCTTCCTCCGGCACCAGTTCGATCGGGAACTGGATGTTGTCGGAATAAGCGCGGACGATGCGCTCGATTTCGTAGGTCTCGAGATATTTCGCCGCCTCCTTCTTCAGGTGCAGCACGATCTCGGTGCCGCGCGTGACGCGCTGGGCATCCTCGTCGCTGGCAGGGGCGATTTCGAATCCGCTGCCGCCGGAGGACGACCAGACGAAGACCTGATCGGAACCGGCACGGCGGCTGGTGACGACGATGCGCTCGGCGACCATGAATGCTGCATAGAAACCGACGCCGAACTGGCCGATCAGATTGGCGCCGTCCTTGGCCTCGGTGAGACGAGAGATAAACGACTTGGTGCCGGAGCGCGCGATGGTGCCGAGATTGTCGACTAGCTCCTGCCGGTCCATGCCGATGCCGCTGTCGACGACGGAAAGCGTATTGGCCTTCTTGTCGGGCGCGATGCGGATCCTGGGCGGCGCGCCGTCGGCAATCAGGTCGGGCGCCGATATGGCCTCGTAACGCAGCTTGTCGCACGCGTCCGATGCGTTCGAGATCAATTCGCGCAGAAAGATGTCGGTCTCCGAATAGACCGAGTGCACCATCAAATTCAGAAGTTCGGCGACCTCGGCCTGAAACGGCTGCGATTCGGGGACGGTGGTAGTGGTCATACGGGTCTCGCAATAGACAAGGGAGGGCGGGAAGCCCTGATATAGCGCTGCCATTTAAAGTGGCAAGATTTGCGAGAACGTGTCAAAAACCGGTATCCGGCCCCCTCATCGCTCGACGAAAGCGCGCTGGAATTGATCCAGAATCGGCTTGAACAGGTAGCTCAGCATGGTCCGGCTGCCGGTCTGCATGAACACTTCCGCGGGCATGCCGGAGACGAGCTGCAGCCCGGCGAGGAGCCGACGCTCCTCTTCCGGCAGCATGATCCGGACCGTGAAATAGGACGTCCCGGTCTGCTGGTCGCGGGTAGTATCGGGCGAGACAAACGACACCTGCCCGATCAATTGCGGCGTGACCCGCTGGTTGAAGGCCGAGAAGCGGACGAAAGCCTGCTGACCCTTGCGCACCTGATCGATGTCGTTCGGCTGCAACCGCGCCTCGATCTGCAGATCGTCGGAATCCGGCACCACCTCCATGACGGTATCGCCGCCGCGGATGACGCCGCCGATGGTATGCACGGTGAGCTGGTGAATCACGCCCGACGTCGGCGCGCGCATCTCGATGCGCTCGAGCACGTCGCGCGCCGCGATGCTTCGTTCGCTGAGTTCGGCTTCCTTGCCCTGCGCTTCGCCGAGCTCCTTGACGATCTCGGTGCGAACGTCCTGGTCGAGCCTGACCATCTGAAGCTTCGCCTCGTCGACCTTGGCTTTAGTCTCGGCGATCGTAGAGAGCAACTGGCCGCGCTCGCCTTCAATTCTCGCGCTCTCACGCTGCAGGGTGGTGAGCCGCGCCAGCGGCACCAAGCGCTTGTCGAAGAGATCCTGAACGCCGGTGAGTTCGCCGGTGATCAGCTCCAGTTGCTTGGCCTTGGACGCAACCTGAGCTTCGAGGCCGATGATCTCCTCGCCGAGCTGCGATACCTTGCTCTGCAGCAGCTCCTTCTGGCTCTCGCGTGCGGTCACCCGCGCCCGGAACAGCGAAGCTTCGGAGGCGAGCACCGCCTTGACATTGTTGTCGTCCAGCCGGGTCGACAATTCCGGCGGAATGGCTGGCTTCGGCAGACCATCGCGCTCGGCGGACAGGCGGGAGATTTTCGCGCGCACCTCGTCGAGCTGCTTGCTCACCACCTGCAGGCTGGCCTGTGCCTGCGTCGAATCCAGCCGCAGCAGCAGATCGCCGGCGTTGACCCGCATGCCATTATGGACCGGAATCTGCGCAACCACGCCGCCGGTCGGATGCTGGATGGCCTTCACATTGGACTGCACCACCAGATTGCCGGGCACCACGACCGCGCCCGACAGCGGCACGAACGCCATCCAGCCGCCGGCCAATCCGCCGACGACGAGCAGCGCCCGCAAGCCGGTGCGCAATTCGTTCTCGAAGGCGCGCCCCGCCCGCTGCGTGATGCTCTCACCGGGTGCGCCCGCCACATCCGCCGATGCATCGCGATTGGCAAGGAATGCAACCCCGGCAGTCAGGCCATTGCGGACGATGCGCGTCATCGAACGATCGGGCGCCACGCCCGCCGGACTCGGCGGCGCAAGTTGCGGCGCCTCGATGCGCGGCGGTTCACGCCTGTCGTCGATCTGCAAAAGCTCCGGCCTCGACCGCGGCATGTTCAGGAGCGACGGATCGTCGGGCGCAATGATCGGACCGCGCGCCGGCCGTTCGTTCAGCCACGCATGGCCTGCCGGCCCGCGGGTGCCGCCTGACGGCGGTGGCGCGAACTGCGGCTCGCGCGCGCGTCGGGCCCGCGGCGCCGGAGGCTCGATATCAACGTCGTCGGGCTGCGATCCGAAGGGGCCAAGCCACGCATCGAGCACCCGTCCCATTTTGCCTTTCTGCCGCCGCTTCGGGCGGCCCGGGCGCGGTCGCCGCGCGGGCGGACGTTCATCCTGCGGCGGGCGTCGAAGCGGCTGCCGCTGCTCCGGCAGGTTGTCCTGCTCGAAGGCCTGCCGCAATCGCTGCAATTCGAGGATCAGCGCCTGGCCCTGCGGCGCAGCGGCCTCAGCATCCGTTCCTTCGAACCGGCTCCGCACCACTCTTTCGTCGGGATGCACGTGATCATAGCTCTTCATGAGGGAACACTCTCGGCAAGTGAGGCACGCGGCTCGGCCTTGGCCTGCGGTGGGGGCTGCGGCGGTCCCGGCGGCCCCTTGCCATTGGCCTTGCGGACGCGTGCGAATACTTCCTCGCTCGGCCCGAACGCGATCGCCTTGCCCTCGTAGAGCACCATCGTCATGTCGAGCGCGGAGAGCGCGCTGGGACGATGCGAGATGACGACGACGATGGATTTGTTCTGCCGCATGATTCCGATGGCGCGCGTCAGCGCGTTTTCGCCGTCGGCATCGAGATTGGCGTTGGGCTCGTCGAGCACGAGCAGGAAGGGATCGCCGTACACGGCGCGCGCCAGCCCCACCCGCTGCTTCTGGCCCGCCGACAGCGACATGCCGCCGGCCCCGATGCGGGTCGCATAACCTTCCGGCAGACGCAGGATGATGTCATGGACACCGGCGATCTGCGCGGCCCGGAGGATGGCATCCGAGCTCGCATTCTCCTCGAAGCGGCAGATGTTCTCCGCAATCGTGCCGTCGAACAGTCCGACATCCTGCGGCAGGTAGCCGATGTGCCGGCCGAGATCTTCGTTGCGCCATTGATCGAGGGAAGCGCCGTCGAGCCGCACGGCGCCGCGATGCGCCGGCCAGATTCCGACCAGCGCCTTCGAAAGCGAGGTCTTGCCTGATGCGCTCGCGCCGAGCAGCGCCAGCCCCGCGCCGGCCTTGAGCGAAAACGTGATACCAGACACAATCGGCATGTCGAAACCGGGCGCGGCCACCGCGAGATTCTGCACCGACAGTTCACGGCAGGGACGCGGCAGCATGACCGGAGGCGGCGGAGGCGGCGCGGTCGCCTTGCAGATGTCGCGCAGGCGCGCCAGCCCCTGACGGGCGGCGGCCAATTGCTTCCAGGTGCCGAGCGCGATTTCGACGGGCGCCAGCGCGCGTCCCATCAGGATCGAGGACGCGATCATGATGCCGCCCGACGCCTTGTCGGCAATGACGAGGTAGGCGCCCATACCCAGCATGCCCGACTGCAGCACGTAGCGCAGCACCTTCGCGGCCGAGCCGAGATTGGCATGTACGTCGGTAGAGCGGATATTCTCCTGGAGGTAACGCTCGTTGGCCTGCGACCAGCGCGCCGTCAATCGGTCCGTCATGCCGAGCGCCCGGACGATTTCCGCGTTGCGCTGGGTCGCGTCCGCCAGCACCTGGCGCTGCGCGTTCATGTCCATCGCCGCCTTGGCCGCACCGCGCGAGATCCGCTCGTTCAGCAAGGTCATCGCGATGATCGCCGCGGTGCCAAGCAGCGCGGTAAAACCGATCGCCGGGTGAAACAGAAACAGGCCGATCAGAAAGACCGGAATCCACGGCATGTCCAGGAACGCCGTCGGCCCCATCCCTGACATGAAGGTGCGCACCTGATCGAGATCCCGCAGCGGCTGCTGCATCAGCACCGGCTTGACCCCACGCAGCGGCAGCGTGGCGAGCGCCCAATGGATCGAGGACTGCAGGCCGGCGTCGAACAGCGTTGCGATCCGGCACAGCATTCGCGACCGCATCGCGTCGAAATATCCCTGCACCAGATAGGCGATCAGCACCATCAGAGATAGACCGAACAGGGTCGCGAGGTTACGGCTCGGAATGACCCGGTCGTAAACCTGCAACATATAAATCGATCCCGACAGCATCAGGATGTTGATGACGCCGCTGAATACGGCGACGCCGATCATGCGCCGTCCGCTCGCGCGCAGCGCGCTCGTGACGGGATCGTCGGCAGCCAGCGTCGCACGCAGACCAGATATTGCGCGTGGCGCCGCTGCTGCCCGCGCTCGGTCCTGTGCCTGACCCTGAGCGATACTCATTGAAACTGCCCTTCGACCCGCCCGACCCCGGGGCTCCCTGGAAGTCTCATTGACGCGCGATGCAGACCATTTTTCGACGAGAATGCGACGAATGCCGATTGTTCAAGTTCGCTCGTGGGTAGAACGGTGACAAAGCCGGGCTTGTAACCGGTCCCATGCGCACGTGCGCCGAGCGAGATTCCACCTCGAGGGGAGCTTCGCCTCGAACTCCCGCGACCGACAGGAAAAAAGTTTGTGGCAGCTTGCCTGCAAAGGCGCTCATTGGTCGTTTTTCGGCGCGGCGCGCGTCATGGATTCGTCCGTCTATCACCTTGCTTCGGCGCTTATTGGTCGCTGTGTCGGCCGAATGACGCCATGAAGCTCGATGATCCTTCACCGTGCAGACATCCCGCTCCCCGGCGGGTGGCTGCGCCGACACGTTATGAATTCGACTGGTGACAGGGGACGAACTGATGGCTCGCTTCGCTCAAGGAAATCAGCCCGATGTTGATCTCGATCTTCCGATCGACGAAGCCGCCGGCCCGCCCATCGCACCGGCCTCGCCGTCGCCGACGCTGACTGATGAAACGCCGCCGGCCAACCAAACGACGATGCGGCCTATCGGCTCAAATTTCTCCGACCTTGCCACCTTCAACGGCATGGCTCGGCCGCCGGCGGAGGCCCCGCGGCCAAGCGCCCTTGACCAAGGCGGGCAAGGAGCTGGCAGCATTGCGCATCACACCAATGATCTCACGGTGGTGCAGAACAATTTGCTGGCCGAGCTCAATGCAGGCCAGTTTTCCGGCGCCGCGCTCGGCCATGTTCAGGCGATCCTGTCCGACATCACCAGCGCCATTTCGGCGGCCAACGCCGCGGTGAGCACGTTCGGTAACACCGCTGGTGCCGAACAAACGCTTCGCGCCAGCCAACTCAGCATCATCAATGCCGTCAATAGCGATCCTGTGCTGGCGAATCCGGCGCCGGCCACGCCGCTGCCCACCGCGCCGGCTCCCGCGCCTCACAATCTCGCGGAGATCGGCGAGATGTTCGACTACGTGGCAAGTCAGATCCTTGGCGGGGTCAATGACGGCAACCGGGCTGAGATCACCGATGACATCAATGCCGTGATATCGGACATGCAGGCGCTGATGACCGCCAACCCGGAACTGTTCGACGGGCTGACCGGCGTCCACGCCGATACGATCGTGCGGCAGCTCCAACTCGAACTCGTCTATATCAACGACCCTACGATAAGCCCGACCGCGGCGCAGGCCAGCAGCGACAACATCCTCGACATCATCAAAATCGTTCAGAGCGACGCCAACCTGGCGGACATGGCGACGCAGGACGGCGTCGGCGGCTTCTCGCCGCTTCCCGATGCCACCGGTCCGGCTCCGAAATATCTCGACAGCGGTGTGCAGACGGTATTCCTGGCCCATTTCATCGCGCAGTCCAATTCGCTTGGAAAGCAGGCCGTCGACCTCGCGGGCAGCCAGGACGCCGGGGCGATCGCCGCGCTGATCGACGATCTCAGGGCCTTCGAGAAAAGCGTCACCGATTTCGACGCGAGTCAAGGCGCCACGCTTGGCGCCGAGATTGCCGCGATGATCAAGGGATTGCAGACCGGCAACGTGGCCCTGGTCACGGCGGCTGCGGACCAGATGCACGGCAACGCCGCCGATATCGGCGGCCACAATATCCCTGTCACCGGCGGCACGTTCAATACGGACGGCGTCACTGTCGCGGAGGTGCTGGGGACGGTTGCGGAGGTGCCGCCCGTGGCCGAAAACTCGGCGGCGTCAACGCCAGCCGTGCAGCAAGTCGTGGCCCCCACCATCAGCGTCGAGCCGGTGGCGGTTGCGACGGCCGACGTCAGCATCGGTGAGGTGGACCATGCCCAATCGGGCATACCGGAATTGGCACATCATTTACATCACACGTGGGGATAGCGGCGCGCGGCGCGGCCTCCGGCTGCCCCGATGCTGCGGGACCGCCGGAGGCCGATACATAAATCAAGAACAGCGTTGGCCGATTTGGCTCGCGCGACGGGCGCAAAAGAGCTCATCACCAGCCTGCGCCCGCAAGGAACGATCTCAACGAGGGTCTCGACAACAAGAGACCACCATCAGTACGGCAGCAGCAGCGGCAGTTGGTGGATTCGGCGCGGTTGCTGTTCGGTAAGTGAAGTAGCGGGGCGAGGGCGTGAGGCAGCGTAAGACGGACTATGGGACCATCATTCTACACTGGACGTTCGTGGCAGCATTCGCGGTTGCACTCGTTACCGGCTTGCGCATTGCCACCGAGACCCCCGACCGGACCTGGATCAACTGGTTCGATGCCGTACTGCCGCGCGACAGCGTATGGATCGCCCACATGCAGGCGGCCGTCGTTCTGGTCGCCGTGGCGATCGGTTACGTCGTCTACATGCTCCGCTCCGGCCTCGGGCGCCGCGTCCAGCTCGACCGGGTTCGCCTGCGCGGATTGTTTAGCCGCGGACAGGCCAGGTTGAGCGCGGTGATTGCCCTGCTGTACTGGATCTTCTTTGTCACGATGTCGGGCCTGTTGATCAGCGGCGGCCTGCTCTATTTCGGCTTCTACTCCGGCTATGACGTGGCGATGCTGCATTGGGTGGGGACCTGGGTGATCCTCGCCTTTGTCATCCTTCACGTCCTGACCCAGTACAAGAGCGGCGGCGTTTCGCAACTAATGCGCATCTTTCGTCCCGCTCCGCTGCCGGCGCCGCCGCCGCGGCTCGATGCCGTCGAACTACTGGGCCTGCTGGCCGAGCGGTCGGCGCACCCGCCGGAGTCCAAGAACCCGGACGCGCCGCCCCAGGTCTCGTCCCACCCGCTGCAGCCGCGCGCAGAAGCGCGCCGTGACCGAGCGCCTGAGCCGGATCCGGCACCGCGCTCCCATGCCGCGCCTGCGCGATCGCGAAACCCGACGCTGCAGGCCAATGCGTTCGTCGTGGCGGTCGCCGCTGCGATCACCGGCGGCTCGCTCCTCGTCGCGACGGACCGGCTTTCCGTGGACAGCGTGCAGATTCGTCGTATCAATCCCGCCGACGCGCCGGCGCTCGACGGCGACACGTCAGATCGGGCCTGGCGCGGCGTCAAGCCATTTTCGCTGTTGACCGGAGAAGGCGGCAATTTCGACGGCAAGGGCGAAACCAGAATCGAAATCCGCGCGGTGCATGACGGCACCTACGCCTATTTTCTGTTCACCTGGGAAGATTCGACGCGCTCGTTGAAGCACCTGCCGCTGATCAAGCAAGCCGATGGCTGGCACCTGCTTCATTCCGGCTTTCAGATTGGCGACGAGCATCAATACAATGAAGACAAGTTTTCGGTGCTGCTGACCACCGCTGACGTCACGCTGGCCGGCGGCCGAACCTTTCATCCAGGGCCGCAGCCGGTCGCCGGCGCGCCGGCCACCATGAGCGGGCGTGGGCTGCATTACACCGCCACCGGCTACGCCGATGTCTGGCAGTGGAAGGCGACCAGCAGCGCAGCCGGGTGGATGGATGACGCCCATTTCGGACCGCCGCTCAATCCGACCCCGATGCAGGCGGCAAACGTCGTGCCTTACAAAGGCGGCTTCGCACCGGATCCGGGAGCGGCGAACTACCGGGACAATTTCACCATCGAGGCCGACGTCGCCGGCGGTGCGCGCCGCAGCCGCCTGATCGCGCCGCTGCGCCTGCCCAAAGCCGTCGCGGCCACATCAGACGCATTGGGAGATATCGATCTCGATCCCACTCACGGTGAAAGCGACGGCGCACGCTGGTTCATGACCGAGCAGGATTCAGTGCCCTATTCGGCCGACGCCGACGCCCGCATCCCGACCGGGACCGTGATCCCGGGCGTCATCCTGGGTGGCGAATTTTCAGGCGATCGCGCCGACGTTCGATCTGCAGCCCGGTGGGCCTCCGGCCATTGGGCGCTGGAGGTGAAACGTCGGCTCGACACCACTAGCGAGTTTGACGTGCCGATCAGAAGCGGCGTCTTCATGCGGGTCGCAGCATTCGACCACAGCCAGATCAGACACACGCGGCACGTCCGGCCTATTCGTATCGAGGTGGAATAAATGGCAAAGATTTGCAAAGTCACGATCAACAATGAGCCGTTTCTGGCGAACTGCGGCGAGCTTCTGCTCGATTGGGCGCTGATGAACGGCGTCGATCTTCCGCACGATTGCCGCTCCGGCATCTGCGGCGCCTGCCGCGTGCGTCTCGTCGACGGCCAGGTATTCGGCGGCCACAGCCGCGGCGACGAGATGATCCATGCCTGCCAGGCCAGGATAGTTTCCGATCTCGAGATTGCGATCGAGGCCGCGCCGGAGCCGGTGGCGTTGTCGGCGGAAGTGGCGCAGACCGTCCAGCTTGCGCCCGACGTAGTGGGGGTCGACCTCGAATTGCCGAAGCCGCTCGATTACCTTCCCGGCCAGTATTGCAAGCTGCAATTTCAGGGATTTCCGGCAAGGTCCTACAGCCCGACCTATCCGCTGGAAGGGCCGCCGCACGACCGCCTCTTGCATTTTCACATCCGCAAGGTCTCGGGCGGATTGGTTTCCTCGGCGCTCGGCCACGACATCCGCGCCGGGCACCGCGTCAAGCTAATGGGGCCGTACGGTCGCGCGTTTTTCCGGCAAGGCCATGTAGGCCGCGTCGTACTGGTCGCGAGCGGCACCGGTTTCGCGCCGATGTGGTCGGTCGCCGTCGCCGCCATCATGGAGCAGCCGAAACGCGAAATGGTGTTCATCGTCCAGGCGCGGAGCCTGCGCTCGCTCTATATGCACACCGCGCTCTGCCGCCTGGCGCTGTTTCCCAATGTCACCCTGATCCCGATGGTATCGGAGCCGCAGCAGGTTTCGCACGCCGTTCGCAGCGGCCGGCCGACCGATCACCTGCCAAAGCTGACGACGGACGACGTGGTCTATACCGCAGGCGCACCGGCGATGACCGACGCGGTGGCGCGGATTGCCAAGGCCGCGGGCGCCCGTTGCTACACCGACCCTTTCGTGCAGGAGGCGCGGACGGTGGAACAGGCGGGCCTGATGTCGCGTCTCACCGGCTGGCTCAGCGAGCCCAAGAGCGCTATCCCGCTGCGGCCGGCGCAAAAGACGGCGCCGATGCCGCGCGGCGTCGCCGCGGTTGGCGTGGGTAACCGCTAGTCTCAGCCTGAGATCGCCGCGATATACCGCCGGACCGACATTTCGAACGTCGCCTTGGCATTGGCTTCGATGTTGCGGCCCCACCACGCGCCGTAGATGCGGTCGAACGCCAGCGGTTCGACTGCCTGCGCGATCCGGCGCACCGCCGTAGCATTGAGCGGAATATAGTTCGGATAGCTGTACATGAAACTGAGGGAGCGGCGGTCCATCGCCACCATCGCGATGTCCCCGGTGAGCAACGCGCCCTTGCCTTGCGCGCCCGCGCGCCAATGCATGACCGTGGCGCCGGCAAAATGTCCGCCGGTCCGCACCAGGAGAATGTCGTCGGAAAGCCGATGGCTGTCGCCGGTCCACGGCACGATGGCGCGATGCGGCCGCGTGACGAAGCCGCGATCATCGCCGTGCAGATAGACCGGTACGCCGCCGAACGCCTCGCTCCAGTCCGCGACCGCGCCGTAATAATGTGGATGCGAGACGGCGATCGCCTTCAGCCCGCCGAGCGAGCGGACATAGTCGAGAGCCTCACTGGTGACCATCGGCACACAGTCCCACATCACGCAACCGTCCGCCTCCCGCACCAGCAGTGCGCGCTGTCCGATCGCGAAACTTGGCTCGACCGCGAGACCGGGAATGCCGAGATCGTCGCGCCAGACGAGCTTGTGACCTCCCGCCAGTACCTTGCGCGTCAGCCACACCTGGCCCTTCCAGTTGACAAATTGCCGTTCGTCTTCACAGACCACGCAGGCCGGCGGCGGCTCGGCGCTATCAGGAAACTGGGCGCCACATTGTTCGCAGGTCCAATAAGGCATCGGCATCACTCCTGTCGAACGGAGTGGTAACGCAAAACGGCAAGGCGAGCCAATGCGGCACGCCGATCAACAATTAGTAACCGATCGCCGCGCCGTCGCTGCGCGGATCGGAACCACCGCTCAACATGCCGTTACGCCGATCGATCGTGATGCCGTGCGCGTGGCCGGCCATTTCGTTCCACGCGTCCCAACGGTTGATGGTGTGGCCGCGCCGCGCAAGCGCCTCGATCGTAGCTTCAGGAAAGCGGCTCTCGATATGCAGCGTGTCGCGCGCCTCGCCGAGTGCGAAGCGGCCGGACAGGAACCGCGGCATCTCGATCGCTTCCTGGATGTCGAGGCCGAAATCAATCATCGCCGCATGAAGCTGGAGCTGGATTTGCGGCTGGCCATCCGCCCCATGCAGCCGAGCACGCTCCAGAGCTTGCCGTCGCGCTTGGCCATCGAAGCAATCAGCGTATGCAGCGGGATCTTGCCGGGCTCGAGGCGATTGGGGTGGCGGCGATCCAGCGAGAAATACGCGCCGCGATTTTGCAGGATGACGCCGGTATTTCCAGCCACCACGCAGGCGCCGAAGGCCCCATAGAGACTTTGAATCAGCGACGCCGCATTGCCACAGCGATCGACGGCGGCGACATAGACCGTATCGCCGGACAGGCTGCCGTATGACGGCACCATATCCCACTGCAATGCCGCTCTTCCGTCGATCAGCCGGCCGCGCTCGACGGCATATTCCTTCGATATCAGCCGCTCGACCGGCACCTCGGCAAAGCCGGGATCGGCGAGCATCTCGTCGCGGTCGTGATAGGCGATCTGCTTGGCCTGTACCAGGAGATGCACATGGTCAGGTCCGAGAAAATCCTTGCGATGCAGTTCATGCGGCTCGATGAGGTTGAGCATTTCGAGCACAGTAAAGCCTTGCGTCGGCGGCGGCGTGTTGAAGACCGTGACGTCGCGGTAGCGGCCGACAAGCGGCTCGCCCCAGATCGCCTTTTGCCGGCTGAAGTCAGCCAGCCGGAGCAAGCCGCCCGCTTCTTCCGAGAAGCGCGCCATCTCGGCCGCAACCGGCCCTTCGTAGAAACCCTGCCAACCATCATCGGCGATCGATTGAAACGTGCGCGCCAGGTTGGGGTTGACGAGCTTTGCGCCGGGCGCTGCGGCAGCGCCTTGTGGAAAAAACAGCGCCGCGGATTCGCGATCGCTCAGCAAGTCTTCGCGCATGATCTCGACGAAGCCTGCAAGGCGGTCGGTGACCGGAAAGCCGTCGCACGCATAGGCGATGGCGCCTTCCAACACGCGGCAAAGCGGCAGCCTGCCATGGACGCTGTGCGCCTCGATCCAGCTCGCCACCGCGCCCGGCACCGTCAGGGTCGCCGGCACGATCCCGCGCAGCGGGATCTCCTGCAGCCCGCGCGCTTCGAGTGCGGACAGCGTCGCACCCTCGGCCGCCTTGCCGCCGCCGTTGAGGTAGCGGATGTCACCGCTCGCACCGTCGTGAATCAGCCAGAACGCGTCGCCGCCGAGACCTGTCATGTGCGGATAGACCACCGCGAGCACCGCGCTTGTCGCAATCGCCGCATCGATCGCCGAGCCGCCGGCGCGAAGCACGTCAAGGCCGGCCGCCGAAGCCAGCGCGTGCGGCGACGTCACCATGCCGTTTGGCGCAAGCGTGACGGGCCGGCCGGTACGAATATCCAATTCAAGCCCCCGAAACTGCCAAGCCGTCAGGCGCGGATCCGCCGGATCATGTAAGTGTCGTAAGTGGCCTCGCAGACCTGGTGCCACCGGTACTGTTCGTTCCGGAAGGCGATCGTCGATTCGTACAGCGCCTTCAACTTCGGGTTCTTGGCCGAGACCTCGGCGAAGAGTTCGTTGGTGGCCTTGATCGACGCGTCCAGGATGTCGCTCGAGAACGGCCTCAATTGCGCGCCGGCCGCGACCAGGCGCTTGATCGCAGACGCGTTGCGCGCGTCATACTTTGCCGTGAGGTCGCCGGCCACCTGCCCCGCCGCAATCGTCACCATGCTTTGATAGGGCTTCGGAAGGTCGGCCCATTTTGCGCTGTTGACGTACAGGAAGCCGTTCGCGCATCCCTCCCACCAGCCGGGATAATAGTAATAGGGCGCGATCTTGAGGAAGCCGAGCTTCTCGTCGTCATAGGGGCCGATCCACTCGGCGGCGTCGATCGTGCCTTTTTCCAGCGCGGGATAGATGTCGCCTGGCGGAATCTGCTGCGGCACGACGCCGAGCCGGCTCAACACCTGCCCCGCCACACCGCCGACCCGGAATTTGAGACCCTTGAGGTCGTCGAGTGTCTTGATCTCCTTGCGAAACCATCCCCCCATCTGCGCGGTGGTATTGCCGAACGGGAATCCCACGGCGCCAAACGTCGCGTAGAGCTCGTTGAGCATGTCGAGGCCGCCGCCATAGGCGAGCCAGGCGTTCATCTGGCGCGTATTGAGGCCGAACGGAACGGCGGTGCCGAACGCGAACGCCAGGTCCTTGCCGATGTAGTAATAGGAAGCGCTGTTTCCCATCTCCACGGTGTTGTTCGTCACCGCATCGAAGACCTGAAACGCCGGCACGATTTCGCCGGGACCAAAGACGCCGATCTGGAATTTCTGGTCGGACAGATCGGCAATCGCCTTCGCGAACATCTCGCAGGCGCCATACAGCGTATCGAGGCTCTTGGGAAAGGAAGTGGCGAGGCGCCAGCGCAAGACCGGCGTGGATTGCGCGATGGCGGGGGCGGCGACGGCGGTGGAGGCGACGGCCGCACCGGCCGCCGTGAGGAGCTTCCTGCGATTCATGGTCAGTCTCCTTGTCTGATGAAGTGAAAAAGCGAGCCCGCGGACCGTCAGCCGCAGCATGCCCCTTTCTCGCGGTTGTCGCGGCTCGCGCTGTTTCGATCAGGCGGCAGGTCCATCGCCGGGTTCTCCGCAAAGAAGCCGTTCGGCTTCAGCGTGAAGCCGACATATTCGACCGGCATCACCGGAAAATCCTCGGGCCTGCAGACATGCGTCGCCCCGAAACTGTGCCAAACTACGATATCCTGGTTCTCGATCGAGCGGTTTTTGGCAACGTATTTGGGCAAGCCGTCGCCGCCGGCATGCTGGTTCGGAAATTCGCCGCTGGCATAGCGCTCGTCGGGGGCATAGCGCGTCACCCAGATATGCTTAATCGCAAAGCCGCCGCGCTCGGTCATGTAGCAACCCTGCTGCGCAAGCATCACGGGCGCGCTGTGCGCGATCAGCTTATACGCCGTCGGGCCGCCGACGCTGTTCTTCTTGTTGGGATTGGTGATCTGCCAGTACCGCCCGGTCCGGCCGTCGGCCTCGCGGACCCCATCGCGCTCGCGCGAGAGCGTTCGGGCTGTGACATCAAACACGTTGCCGTAGGGATTATCCGTTCCCCACGGCCGCGGCCGGAACTCATGCTCGGTAACCGTATTGCCCTCGCCATCCAGCATCATGTGCAGGCGTGCATTGAAGAAATGCTGGTGGGTCGGACCGCCCAAATTGTCAGCGACCATGCCGCCCCACGGATAGGGCTTTCCGGAGGCGACCGCCGCCGTCTGGATGATGCCGGTCAGCTTGACTTCAAGCTGAATGGTGCCGTCCTGGTAGAAGTACCAGAAGAAGCCGTAGTCGTAGTTTCCAACGGTCGTGAAGAACGAGATCACGAGGCGGCGCGACCGCCGCACCTCGAACGTTTCGTTGCGGAACTCATAGTGCTTCCAGAGGATTCCGTAGTCCTCCTCGTGCAAGCAGATCGCATTCTTCATGATCGTGGGCTGGCCGTAATCATCGGCGACCGGCACGTCGAAATAATGGATATGGCCGAGGCAATCGCAGCCGAGTTCGAGGGCGTTGGCGAGCTTGCCTAGTCCATATTCCCCGGCATCAAACGCGCATTTCCAGAAATGGTTGGCCGTTGGATCGGCATAGGGAACGATCATGTCGGTGACGCTGGCCCGATAGATGATCGGCCGATCGCGCGCACCGTCGCGAAACGAAATCTCATGCAGCACGAGCCCCTCGCGCGCGGTCCAGCCGACGCGGAACGACCAGTTCTGCCAAGAGACCTTCCATCCCTCGACCGCAAAGCTCGGGCCGTCCTTCTGCACGATATCAAGCGGCTTGACGTCCTTGCGCGTTTCCGTGATCGACGCCCGGTCGTAGTTGCGCGATTTCTTCGGGATTGGAATCACCTCGGGCTCGTCGACCAGATGAACGATCCTGTTCTCGATCAGGTCGACAAGCGCGACCACGCCTTCGATCGGGTGCGCGTAGCCATTGTCCTTGAGGTCCTTGCGCCAGTAGGACACGGCGCTGACCAGCCTGCGGCCCTTCTCCACGTCGCGGTCGAAATAGCCGGCTGAAAACGGATCGACCTGGACCAGCTCGATGTCTTCATCCGTCAAGCCGCGCCGCTTCATGGCGCGGCGCCAGTCCGCATCTGCCTTGACGATGTCGCCGACCTTGAAGACCTCCTCGATCGTGATCGGCGGCTGGCCATACGGATGCGCCTTGGTCGAATATTCGCGCCACTGCGTCACTGCCCTCGATCCGAGATCGACGGTGGCGATGTGCGTCGCACCGGTCTTGGCGTCGAACAGGGTGACGGCGGCCCGTCGCGCGAGCCCGACATCAGGCTTCCAGCCAAGAACGTCGGACTTGGCCGGCTCATCGAGTTGCACATGCGTAAATCGCGCGTACGGGCCGAGCCGCTTTTTCTTCTTCAATATTTCGGATGCCAGCGTGACTTCAGCCTCGCTGAGCGGATCGAGTGGATGACCGGCATCCTTGGCGGCAGATGGCTTTGTTCGTACCATATCGGACCGTTTTCCCGGGGATCTGGGAGGCTACGGCAGCCCGGGCGGGCGCGTCTTGAATGAACCTGCCACCTTATGCGCGAGCTCGGCCCTTGCCAGGTCCCGGTCCTGGGCGACGCTGCAGGGCCACAAACCGGAATCTGGTTCACACGATGCCGATCAGCGTCTCCACCGACCCGATCCACCCGACGGAGCGCCAGGCGTTCTGGACCGAGGCGATCTGCCGGTCGTTCGCCAGTATCGAGACCAAGCCACTCGGCTGCGCCGCCGTCAGCGGCCATTTCGAGTTTGTTGAGATCGGCGATGCCAAGCTCGTGCGCTTCGACAGCAGCCCGCAATGCTACACCCGTGACGCCAGGCTGGTGAGCCGGGCCGGCTCGGACGAGTTCATGTTCGATTTCCAGCGCCGCGGGCGCAGCGCGATGATGCAGGCCGGCAACCAAGGCACGATCAATCCGGGATATGGCGTGCTCTATGACGCGCGGCGTCCGTTCGAAGATCGGTTGTTCGGCCCCGAACAACGCGCCGAAGTGCTGATCGCGACCGTGCCGGCTGCGTCCCTGTTGCGGACCGTTCCTGACGCGGAACGGCTATGCGCCAGACCGGTGCCCCTCTCGGGTACAATGGCGCGCTCGATCGCGGCCTTCGTACATGCGGCGGTCTCCGCGCCCAGCGCTCCGGCAAAACATGCCGAGTCCGACATTGCGGCCTACCTGTCGGCGCTATTGCGCATCGCCACCGGCGCCAGCCATCAGCTCGCCCGCGCGGACCTGTTCCACCTGATCGACGGCTATGTGAGGACAAACATCAGTAACGTTCGATCGGCGCCGGCGCTCGCAGCCGAGTTCGGCATTTCGGAGCGGACCTTTCATCGCATCTTCGCCGACCGCGACACGACGTTCGAACGTCATGTCCTGCATCTGCGCGTCGAACGCTTCCGCGACCTGTTGCGGCAGGCTTCGCCGGCCAATGTTTCGATCGCGACGCTGGCGCACCAGTGCGGCTTCGCCGATGCCGCCCATGCCACGCGCACGTTCAAGGCCAGATTTGGCGCCACGCCACGAGACTTTCGCGCTAATACATCGATGGCGCCGGACCAGAGAACGGCGTCCGATCAAGCCACGCAATAGCTGCGATACCAGCTCGCGAACCTGTGGATGCCGTCTTCGATGGGGGTCGAGGGGCGGAAGCCCACGTCATGCACGAGGTCATCGATATCGGCATAGGTCGTCGGCACGTCGCCCGGCTGCATCGGCAGCAGCTCCTTTTTGGCCTTGCGCCCCAGCTCCCGCTCGAGGATGTCGAGCACAAGCATCAGTTCATGTGGCTTGTTATTGCCGACATTGTAGATACGCCAGGGCGCGACGCTCGCTCCCGGATCCGGCGCGCCGCCCAACCCGTGCTGCTCGCCCTGCGGCGCGCGATCGATCAAACGAACCAAGGCTTCCGTCACATCGTCGACATAGGTGAAGTCGCGGAGCATCCGGCCGCCATTGAACAGCTTGACTGGATTGCCGCTCATAATCGCGTCCGCGAACACGAACAGCGCCATGTCGGGCCGGTACCACGGGCCGTACACCGTGAAGAAGCGCAAGCCGGTGCACGGGATTCCGTAAAGATGGCTGTACGAATGCGCCATCAGCTCATTGGCTTTCTTGCTCGCGGCATAAAGGCTGATCGGATGATCGACGTTGTCGTGGACCGAGAACGGCAGTTTCCTGTTGGTCCCGTAGACGGACGACGAGGACGCGAACAACAGGTGGCGACAGCCGTTGTGCCGGCAGCCCTCCAGAACATTGGTGAAGCCGACCAGATTGGCGTCGACATAGGCGTGCGGATCTCGAAGCGAGTATCGCACACCCGCCTGCGCGGCCAGATGGATCACGACAGGAAACCGATAGCGCGCGAACAGGGCCGGCATCGCAACGCGATCCGCCACATCCAGCTTTTCGAACTGAAAGCGCGGGTCATTGCGCAGGATATCGAGCCGGGCCGCCTTCAGCCGCGGATCGTAGTATCCGTTGAGATTGTCGATCCCGACCACGCGATGGCCGGACTGCAGCAGCCGCTGCGCCACGTGGAATCCGATGAATCCCGCGGCTCCCGTTACCAGAGTGGCTTGATCCGGCATCATGCGCGCCTCCTCCACCGGCCGATGTCATGACGGCGTGTGCGCATCAGTACGCCACCGATTTCGGCCGACCCACGCCGCAATAGAGAAAGCCGTTCCGCTCCACCTCCACCGGAGAGTAGATGTTGCGCAGATCGACGATGACGGGGCAGGCCATGATGGTGGATAATTCCTTGAGATCCAGCGCCCGGAACTGCTCCCATTCAGTGACGATAACCAGTGCGTGGCACCCCTTGGCGCAACGATAGGCGTTGTCGCAGAAGGTGACGTTCTCGAACACCTTCTTCGCCTGTTCCATGCCGACGGGATCGAAAATGCGAACCTCGGCTCCCATGTCCTGCAGCGCGGTTACAAGCGGAATCGACGGCGCATCGCGCATATCGTCGGTATCGGGCTTGAAGGTGACGCCGAGGACTGCGATCTGTTTGCCGCGGATATTGCCGCCAAATGCGTTGGCGACCTTGCGCGCCATCGCCCGCTTGCGCTGGTCGTTGACGGCGACCACGGTCTCCACGATCCGCACCGGCGACTCATTGTCCTGGCCGGTCTTGATCAGCGCCATCGCATCCTTTGGAAAGCAGGAGCCGCCAAAGCCTGGCCCCGCATGCAGGAATTTCTGCCCGATCCGGTTATCGAGGCCGATGCCGTGCGCGACTTCCTGCACATTGGCGCCGACCTTCTCCGCAAGGTCCGCGATCTCGTTGATGAAGGCGATCTTGGTGGCGAGGAAGGAATTGGCGGCGTACTTCGTCAGCTCCGCGGTGCGGCGATCGGTGTAAAGGATCGGCGACGCGTTGAGGTGAAGCGGCCGGTATACTTCCGCCATCACGCTGCGGGCGCGCGCGTCATCTGTTCCGATGACGATCCGGTCCGGATGCTTGAAGTCGCGGATCGCCGCGCCCTCGCGCAAGAACTCGGGATTGGAGACGACGGCGACCGTGGCCGCCGGATTCTCCTCTCGGATGATGCGCTCGACCTCATCGCCGGTCCCGACCGGAACCGTCGACTTGGTAACGACCACCGCCTTTTCCGGCAGCACCTCCGCGATCTCGCGCGCCGCGGCATAGACATAGGAAAGGTCGGCATGGCCATCGCCGCGACGCGACGGCGTGCCGACAGCGATGAACACCACTTCCGCACCGCTGACCGCCGATTTCAGATCACTCGCAAACGACAGGCGGCCCTGGCCGACGTTTCGCGCCACCAATTCGGCAAGCCCGGGTTCGTGGATCGGCATCTCTCCGTTTTTGAGGGTTGCAACCTTCTCCGCATTGCTGTCGATACAGACGACCTGATGGCCAAAATCGGAAAAGCACGCTCCTGACACCAGCCCGACATAGCCGGCGCCAATCATTGCTATACGCATTACGGTTCCTGTCTGAAACGCCGCGCGGCTGTGGCCGCGCCGGCAGGGATGAAAGATAAACGGCGAGCTAGCCGCTCAAGATCGATTCACCATCGAGATGACGGGGAAAGAAAAAGAAGTTGTTGACGTAGAACCGTCCGTCCTTGCGTCCGCCGTCCGGCCGCAGGGCATCGGCATCTTGCAGCCGCCGCGAATCGA
Source organism: Bradyrhizobium archetypum (assembly GCF_013114835.1). Lineage (GTDB taxonomy): Bacteria > Pseudomonadota > Alphaproteobacteria > Rhizobiales > Xanthobacteraceae > Bradyrhizobium > Bradyrhizobium archetypum. The sequence goes on from NZ_JAAVLW010000006.1 coordinate 136,502, forward strand.
ACTGCTCCACCGCGACGACGTCGTTGTCCCGCAGGAAGAATCCCCGGTAGGACTTGCTCCGGAAGAATTCGAATACCGAGCGTGTCGCCGCGGCGCGGTGGCGGTCTTCTGCCTCCACGAGGAATACCGGCTGACACCGCTCCAGAAGTTCGACGGCGCCGTTCAGGACATTCAATTCGTGGCCTTCGACGTCGATCTTCACGAACGCCACGTCCTGGTCGATCACCGCGTCGAGCCGTGCGATCGGCACATGGGCGGAGACGAGCCTGGCCGATTGATCGTTTCGCGCTTCCAGCGAGGCAAGGCCATAGACCAGGCCGTCCTCGCCCTGCGGGATGTACAATTCGGCATCGCCGTCATGATCCGACAGCGCGATCTCGTGGACGCTCACATTGCGCGCCGAGGTCCGGCGCAGCAGCCTGGCCATCTGCTGCGACGGCTCGAAGGCATGAACCTGCCTGGAGAGGCGAGCCAGCCGCCGCGTGTAAAGGCCGCAGTTTGCGCCGACATCGACGGTCACCGAATCGTCGGGAATCACCTTGTCGAGATAGGACAGCTCCCGCTCCGCCGATTTGGGCCGCTTCATGAAGTGCCATTGCAGCCATATCGATGGAAACGCATCCTTCACCAGTTCCTTGACCTGCTGCTTTGCGCTCATTGCCGCCTCCCTTCATGTCGCACGCAAATGTGACCATCGGCATGCGGCGTCCTCGATGCGGATGCTGCCTCCCCAGGCGCATCTCAGACGCGGTCATAGATATCCTGAACGCGGACGATATCGTCTTCACCGAGATAGCTGCCCGACTGAACCTCGATCAGATTGAGCGGCACCTTTCCGGGATTCTCCAGACGATGCATGCACCCGAGCGGCACGAAGATGGATTCGTTCTCGCGCAGCAGGATTTCCTCGTCGTCGCGTGTGACGATCGCGGTTCCGTTCACCACGACCCAATGTTCGGCGCGGTGATAATGCTTTTGCAGTGACAGCTTGGCGCCGGGATTGACCGTAATGCGCTTGACCTGAAACCGCTCGCCGGCATGGATCGACTGATAGTAGCCCCAGGGGCGATGGACGCTGTGGGTCTGGGTTGCCGACCGATGGCCGTCGGCCTTCAGCCGCTCGACCAGTTTTCCGACATCCTGGTCGCGCTTGCGGCTGGTTACCAGCACCACATCCGGCGACGTGGCGATGACGAGATCCTCGACCCCGAGCGCCGCGACCAGTTGGCCGTCGCCGCGGACGTAGCAGCCGGATGCGTCTTCCACCACCGCATCGCCAATCACCACGTTGCCGGACTGATCTTTTTCCGCCATCGACCACAAGGCCGACCAGCTTCCGACGTCGCTCCAGTCGAATGTGGCGGGAACGACCACCGCATTGTCGGTCTTCTCCATGATCGCGTAGTCGATCGAGATCGACGGGCAGGCCTCGAACGCGCCCTCGTCGAGGCGCAGGAAATCGAGATCGCGGGTGGCACCGGCCAGGGCCTTGCGGCAGGCGGCGAGAACCTCCGGCGCCCGGTGCGCCAGTTCGTCGATGAACTGGCGCACCGGCAGCAGAAAGATGCCGCTGTTCCAGAGATGCTCGTCGCAGGCCAACAGGCGCTCGATCGTCACCAGGTCCGGCTTCTCGACGAAGCCCGCGACGTTGCGGATGGGAGAATCGGCGGCCAGTTCATCGCCCATCCGGATGTAGCCAAAGCCGGTTGCCGCCGACGACGGCCGGACGCCGAACAGGACGAACCGGCCATAGCGCGCCGCCGTAACACCCGTCGATATGGCGGTGCGGAACGCGGCGTGATCGCGGACCCAGTGGTCGACCGGCATCGCCAGTATCACTGCATCGGGGTCGGTCTCGCTGGCGAGCAGCGCGGCGATCGCGACGGCGGGCGCGGTGTTTCTTCCGACCGGTTCGAGCACGATGGTCGGACGATCGACGCCGACCGCCCGCAACTGCTCGCCAATCGCGAATCGGTGCTCGGCGTTGGCAATCACCATCGGATCGGTAAACAGCGCACGATCGTCGACCCGCAACGCCGTCTGCTGCAGCAAAGTATTTTCGCCAAGCAGCGAGAGAAGCTGCTTGGGATAGGTCTCGCGCGACAGCGGCCATAGCCGCGAGCCGGCGCCGCCTGACAGGAGAACGGGTACGACACGGCCGCGCGGCTCGATCATCGCCATTGCATGTCCTTCGATGTATAAAATTACGGAAGATTTCAGAATCCGCTGCCGGAAAGGAATTCCTTACGGATCGTGCGGATTATGATCATGATATCCATGCGCAGCGACCATCGCTCGATGTAGTGGAGGTCGTAATCGATCCGCGAAACCGCCGGCCCGAACTCGGCCGTGCTTCCCCTGCAGCCGCTGACCTGGGCGAGCCCGGTAATGCCCGGCCGCGCCGTGTGGCGCTGAAAATAGTAGGGCACAAGATCTTCATAGGGCAGATCGGCCGCCAGCATTCCCGGAACATGCGGCCGTGGCCCGACCAGCGACATGTCGCCTTTGATCACGTTGATCAGTTGCGGAATCTCGTCGAGGCTGGTCTTGCGGAGAAGTTTTCCGACCCGCGTCACGCGCGCGTCGCCCTGGACGGTCTGCCTTATGCCGCGGACGTCGCCCGCGTCGTTGCGCATGGTGCGGAACTTGTAGATCTTGAAGCGGCGATTTCGGTAGCCGTAACGGTATTGGAAGAACAGCACCGGCCCCGGCGAGGTCACCTTTATCGCCACTGCAATCACGATCAGGAGCGGTGCGAAGAACAGCAATGCGATGCTCGCTGCAGCGATGTCGAACACGCGCTTTGCGATCGACGACGACGGTTCAGTCCGCACGCGCCGGCGCGAACGGCGACGCGCCCGGTACGTTCGATGCGTGCCGCCGCCGGCAAATTCTACAGGACGGACCGATATCTCCGTTCGCTCTCTTCGAATCGGCGTGACGTTGTTCCGATCGAAGTTGGCTGTCACGATCGAGGCCATGACTCTCCTCTTTGCGGGAACTGAACTGTGATCGAGCATGTCGCGTGCTCGAATATCGGCGCGCCGATTTCGCATCAGCGAACGTCCGCTTTCGCGGTCGCTAAGACTTTCCAGAATTTTGAACGAAGTTGGGCGCGAAAGCGAAAATCTCGCGCGCAGCGTCACAACGAAATCTTTACCGTGATTTGTGCGACGCGATATTCCGGTTTGTTCGGAGACGCTTAGTCGCGATTTGCCTAGTTGATGAGCTGCGCATGAATCGACGCTGCTATGCATATTCGAGAATCGCGGAACAAAATCCATAGTTCGATTCTCGATGTTCGATCGAGCACATGCAGCGTCGCTGCGTGGGCAACAAATGGCGCTCACGTCGTTATTTTGAACGAGATTGTTCATCGAAAGCCAAGCGATCTGTTCGCAGCCTGGTGCGCAACTGTAATTGAGGCGCGCGAATTGGCTGATGGTCGCCTGGCTTCGAACGAAAACAGAGACGGCAGTGATTCGCGAGCCGTCCGCTTCGCGGAACATATCCGGGGAGGCGCCCATGATGGCCGAACGTGTGGATTGCCGCGCGCTGGTGCAGCACGACAGGTCGCTGTCTCACCGCAAGCTCAGGAACCGCATTATCTTCGGGAATGCGATCGCGTGGATTGCGATGATTGTTCTGATCCGTCTGCTGTTTTTCTAGACGTGAAGACCTCGGCGCGTTCCGTCATGGATTGAAGGTCATGGATTGACCGCCATGCAGTTCCATGATCGACATTTCAAACCATGCCCCTGATGTCCGCGACAGCTTCGCGCACCGTTGCCGCTTCAGCGCCGGCCGATACACGCATCTATGCGGTCGGCGACATCCACGGCCGGGCCGATCTGCTGAGCGAAATAACCGCACGCATCGACGACGACATAAGGCGCAGACCGATCGCGCATGCGGTCGAGATCTATCTCGGCGACTACATCGATCGCGGACCGCATTCCAAAACGGTGCTTGATCTGCTCGCAGCCCGGCTCGTCGCCAACCGCGCAGTGTGTCTTCGCGGCAACCACGAAGCCGTGATGGAAGGGTTCCTGCGAGATCCAACGATCCTGCCGTACTGGCTTCAATTGGGCGGCTTGCAGACGCTTGCATCTTACGGCGTCGAGCTGCACGACGAAAACGAAACAGCCTTCAGCTTGCACCGTCGCTTTGTTAACGCGTTTCCACGTGCACACGAATTGGTCATGCAGTGCTTGCGCGATCACTTCTGTTGTGGCGATTTCTTGTTCGTGCACGCCGGCATCCGTCCGAACATTCCGATCGAGCATCAGGATGTAAACGACCTGATCTGGATTCGGAGCGAGTTTCTCGACTCCACGCGGAAGCACGAGCGCTTCATCGTGCACGGTCATACGCCGGTGCCGCACCCGGATATCCGCCCCAACCGAATCAACATCGACACATGTGCCTGGCGTACGGGAACCTTAACCTGCATTGCGATCGAAGGATCGACCATCCTCTTCTTGTGATGTCTGCACATTCTTGTGATCTCTGTGGGACCGTGATGTCGCACGATACGATTCACCAAATCGAACGGAACTCTCGCCTTCACATTCTTTCGCCTTGTTTGCTTCCATAACATCAGCGGCTGTACGTGCACTCATGGAGATGCAGCCATGCAGCAACGGTCGTCCAGCGCCGGCCTGACGCTTCCCCTTCTTCTCGTCGTCCTTGTAGTCGCCGGCATCAATGCCGGATTTTCGATGCGCGCTTCGGCGCAAACGCCGCCCTCCGCCTCGTCATCGTCGGCGGAGAGCTACATCCTCGGCCCCAACGACAGAATCAGGCTGAAGGTCTACGGTGAACCCGACATCACCGGCGAGTATGAAGTCAGCAATAGCGGCCAAGTTTCGATTCCGCTCGCAGGCCATATCAAGGCTGCCGGCACGACGACGCGGCAGCTTGAAAAATCGATCGCATCCGCGCTCGCAAAGGGCATCGTGCGCGACCCGCGCGTCAACGTCGAGATCGCGCAGTACCGCCCGTACTACATTCTTGGCGAAGTCAAGAAGAGCGGTGAATATCCGTATCGCCACGGCTTGACGGTGCTGGATGCAGTCGCGAGCGCCGGTGGCTTCACGTACCGCGCCAATGAAAACAAAGTCTTTTTGCGCCGGGCTGGCGCCGGCGTGGAAGAGACCTATCCTCTCGATGCTCCCGTTCCGGTTTATCCGGGCGACAACATTCGGATTCCGGAGCGCTACTTCTAGCAACCCATGGAACTGCGGATGAGGTGAATGGCGCTCGCGAGCGGACGACGGCGTTTGTGTTGCGCCGTCGTCACAGCGTTTCGCGAATGCGAAAAATTTTGCAGCGCGGGGAAACTTTTCCGGCAAGGCGCGTTGCAGGCGTGCGCATCACTTCAATCTCAAAACTCAAAAACCTTGCGCCCGCGTACCGAGTATGAGGCCTGCCTTTCTTATGCGCAGTCGACGATCATTTTCTGAGCGATGGGCTTCGCCCGTTAAGTGTTCGCCGCCTTCGCGCTCCCGCAAGGGATGGGTTATGGGATTCGAGTGTGAAATTGCATCGCCGAATGCGTCCGACGGAAACGAAGAAAGATTCCGTTTGGTATGCGTGCTCGGTCGATGCCGCTTCAGCCTCTTGCCCGCGCCGGCGGCGGCGATCCTGCTGGGTCTTGGATCGGCTGCGAGCGCCCAAGCCATTCCGTGGACCAGCGGAGAATTCGCCTCGCCATGGAATGCGCAGAAAATCTTCGAGCCGTCATCGCTGCCGGACCGGACCGATCCCGATAACCCCGAAGAGATTCCGCCAGAGGACATGCCGGTGAAAAAGCGACAACAGCCCGGCTACGAACCGATCGGCATTCGCTCCGGTTCCTGGATGTTCAACCCATCGCTGACCGCCGGCACGTTTTACGACAGCAACGTCTTTGCGTCGAACACCACGCAGCGTTCCGACATCGCGGCGGTGATCGAACCGACGCTTCGCGCGCACTCATTGTGGGGCCGACACGGTCTGGATCTGAAACTGGATGCACAGTCGACGGTCTATAACCAGAATTCGAGCCTGGACCAGACCAATGCCAGCCTGAAGGGCAATGGCTGGATCGATATTACAAAAGACACGATGCTGTTGGGCAGCTTTCAGATCGCGCATCTGAACGAAGGCGTCGGCTCGCTCAATTCGCCCAGCAACGCCATATCGCCGACGCCCTACAATCTGATGTCCGGCGACGTCACGCTGCGCAAGGAATTCAACCGGCTGACGACATCGGTCGGGTTCCGCTCCGATTCCTACGACTTCGGATCGACGCGCGCGCAGGACAGCAGCGTCATCAACCAGGACGCCCGCGACGGACAGATCTACTCGCTTCATAGCCGGATCGATTACGCGATCTCCTCCACGCTCGGCTGGTTCGGCGGCGTCGAAGGCAATCAGCGCGACATCAGGGGGACACCGGGTCACACCCTGGACTCGCAAGGCTATCGCGCGCTGTCCGGCATCACCATCGGCTTGAGCAATCTCATCACCGGCGAATTTGGCGCAGGTTACGTCCAGCAGCGTTTCGACGATCCCTCGATCGGCATGATCGAAGGTCCTTCCTATCGCGCGCGGCTGACATGGCGGCCCACGCGCCTGCTCGACGTGCATTTCAATGCCGAACAGCTCGTCACGCAGACGTCCGACACCAGCGCCACCGGCGTGCTCGCCAACGCGGTGCAGCTTGGCATGGACTACGAATTGCGCCGCAACGTCATCTTGTCGCTTGCAGGCGGATACGAGAACGACCGGTTCTTCGGTCAGTTCCGCAAGGATCACGTGCTCACGTCCGATACGCGTGTCAAATATCTGGTCAATCGCTTCGGCGCCGTCTCCGCCTATTACCGCTACACCAAGCGCGACAGCGATGTTCCGGTCTTCAGCTTCGACAAGCACCTGGTAGGAATGAATGTTACAGCGCAATTCTGACCTGCCCTATGTGATCCCTGACGAGCCGGTCGCCCGCCCCGCGGAAGGCTGGCAGTATCCGACCGTCGATTTGCGCGAGATGGGCCGCATCCTGCGCCGCCGCTACAGGCTGGTGGTGCTGCCGACCATCGCCCTGCTTACGCTGGCGCTGACCTATGTGCTGCTCGCCACCACTTTATATACCGCGACCTCGACCGTGCTGGTCGACCCGCGCCGCGCCAATGTCGTCGAAACCAACCAGTCCGTGCTGTCGAACTTCGGCACGGATGATGCGACGATCGAAAGCCAGACCCTGCTGATCCAGTCGGTCGCGATCCTGATGCGCGTCGTCGGCAAACTGAAGCTGACGGAAGACGAGGAGTTCACGCCGAAGCCCGGCCTCCTCGATCCGATCAAGGCACTGTTCCGCAGCAGCGGACCGAGCGGCGGTGCCAGCCCCGAGGAGGCCGCCAAGTCGCGGTCGGTCGAGATCCTTCAGAAGCGCATGAAGGTGACGCGGCAGGGCACCACCTTCCTGGTCGACATTGCCGTCAGTTCGGAATCGCCGCAGAAGGCCGCCACCATCGCCAACGCGATTGCCGACGCGTATTTCGACGAGCAGGTGCGCGCCAAATACGACGCGACGCGCATCGCGGCGAACTGGCTCAACGGCCAGATCGAGGATTTGAAGTCGAAAGTCGTAGCTTCGGAAAAAGCGGTCGAGGACTTTCGTTCTGCCAACAATCTGGTGGTGTCGCAGGGCGTCACGCTCAACGACCAGCAGATCACCGATCTCAACGGCAAGCTGATCGCCGCGCGCGCGCAAACGGCAGAGGCCCGGGCGAAATATGAGCAGATCCAGGACATCGCGAAATCCGGTGGCGATCCCGGCGGCATCAACGCGGCCATCTCCTCGGAAATGATCACCAAGCTGCGCACACAATATGCCGACATCGCCAAGAACGAGGCGGACCTGTCGAGCAAATATGGCGCACGTCACCCTGCCGTCGCCAACGTCCGGGCGCAGCGCCGCGATACCCAGAAGCTGATCAACGAGGAAATCCGGCGAATACTGGAAAGTACCAAGCACGACTACGACGTCGCACGCTCCCGCGAGACCTCGCTGCAGCAAAGCCTCGACCAGTTGCAAGGCGTATCGACTTCTTCCGGCCAGGCGCAGGTGCGCTTGCGCGAACTGCAACGCGAGGCCGAGGCCAACCGCACGCAGTATGAATCGTATCTGGCGCGCTCCAAGGAAACGACGGCGCAAGAGAGCCTGGAAATGCCGGATTCCCGGATCGTCACCAAGGCAAGCGTTCCGATCAAGCCATCATCGCCCAAGACCATGCTGATCCTGGGCCTTGCCGTGATGCTCGGTCTCGGTGCGGGCAGCGTGCTGGCGTTCCTTACCGACTATCTCGACGGCCGCATCAAGACGCTCGAACAGGCCGAAGCCATTTCGGGCGTCCCGGCGCTTGCCGCGGTGCCGTTGATCGGCGCGCGTGAGCTCGCCGGTCTCGCCCGGCGTGGACGCAAGGAACTCGGCCGCTATGATCCGAAGACCATGAAGCTGCTGCCCGCGCCGCTGCAGCCGCCGTTGACGCGCTATGCGATCGACGAACCCGGCACATTCTTCGCGGAGGCGATCCGCGCCGTTCGTCTCGCGCTGCAGCGGACGATGCGGTCACAGCCGGTGAAGGTCGTACAGGTCACCTCTGCGCTCGACAGCGAGGGCAAAACCACGCTCGCCATCAACCTGGCGCAGTCGCTGGCGACGCTCGGCATCCGGACGCTTCTCATCGACGGCGACCTCCGCAACCCGCAAGTAACCCGCGCGCTCTGTCCGCGGGCCGATGCCGGGCTCCTTGAGGTCGCGATCGGGCAGACCTCGCCGGAACACGCCATCCTGGTGGATCGCAGCACCGGACTTTCAATTCTGCCGTCGACGCCGATCAAGGAAGTCGAATTCATCACTGAGCTGATGTTCTCCGACCGGATCGTCGATGTTCTCGATCACTTCCGTCATCGCTACGAATTGATCGTGATCGACTCGCCGCCGCTGGTGCCCCTGGTCGATGGCCGGGCGCTCGCTGAACTCGCCGATCGCATCATCATGGCGCTGGCCTGGGACCAGACCCCTGGCGAGGTGCTGTCCCACGCCATGAACCTGTTGTCCCCGGTGAGCGACCGGATCATGGGGACCGTATTGACCCGCGTCGATCTCAGCCGCCTGCAGTTCTATGACTATTACCGCAGCTCGGCCTATCTCAAGCCCTACGGCGCCGCCAGTCTTCACGCGGGGGCAGCGCGGTGAGAGCGCGCGGACCGCTGAACGGATCGGCCGGCGTCGCACGCGTGCATGCTCGCCAACCTGCATCAGCGGCACTGCGCACGGCTTCCCATGCCCATGGACGCATTGCAAATGCCGACGCGTTCATCCAGCAGATCGCGGCCGGCCTGATGCTGCTGGCCGTCACTGCGACGTTCACGCTCTCTTCCTCGGTTCTGACCAACTGGAAAATCCATTACCTGACGGCCGGGGGCAACTTCTATGAAAAGCTGCACCCGGCAACCTATTTCACCCTGCTGGCATTCTCTCTGCTGTTGCTGCGCAGCCGTGGCCCGATCGGCGAGATCAATCGGATGTTTTCCGAATCGAAGCTGCTGCTGGCGTATCTGCTCTGCTGGCTGTTTCTCTTGATTCAGGTGATCGTGCTCGAACGCCCGTTCACGGTGATCATCGATACCTTTCTGCTGCCGATCCTGATCGCAATGGTGATGTGGCAACTACCGGCCGGACAAAAACGCCCGCTGGTCTGGGCCATTCACCTGACGATCCTCGTGAATGTCGTGCTCGGCTACTATGAGTATTTCTCCGGCCATCGGCTGATCCCGCTGACGCTCGGCGACGTCGTGGTGGTGGGAGAATGGCGTTCCGCGGCGCTGCTCGGCCACCCGCTCACGGCATCCGGCATCGTGGGCGCCTATGTACTCGCGCTGGTGCTTCGTCCGGCGATCTGCCCGCCGCTCCTGGTGCGGTTACCGCTGATCGCGTTCTGCCTGGCGTCGCTGATGGCCTTTGGCGGCCGAACCTCGCTGGTCACGGTGCTGGCGGTGATCGGGCTGGTCGGTGGCTTTGAGGCAATCCGCTTGATGCGGGGAAAGCGAATGCCGCTTCCTGCGGCCATTCTCGCCATCTGCGTGCTGTTTGCTGCAGGCGCCATCGTGTTCGCCGCGCTCGACCTCGGCATCTTCGACAAGATGCTGCTGCGCTTCTCCTCGGACAAGGGCAGCGCGCTGGCACGCTTCGCCACCTTCAACCTGCTCTCGCATTTCGAGTGGAACGAACTGATCCTCGGCCCCAATCCGGTGCGGGTGAACGCGCTGCAGTCGCAGCTCGGTCTCAACTACGGCATCGAGAACTTCTGGATTTCCTCCATCGTCCAGTTTGGCCTCATCCACACCCTCCTGCTGATGGCCGGCCTGGTCTGCTTCTTCATCGAGTTGCAGCGCCGTTCGAGCCCCGCGGTATGGGCCATTGTTCTGCTGATCGTCATCATCGCCGCCAGTTCGGTGAGCTTCTCGTCGAAGAACATTCAGCTTGCGCAATTCGTGATCCTCATCTCGGCCTTGCTGCCGCGTGAGCAGCGGCGCGTTGCCCCAGCGGTGCAAGTTCGCGCGCCTGTCAGCTACCGGTCCGTTCCGGCATAACTTCCAGGATTCTCCTTCGCATGGCTATCTATGTCGACAACACCCATCTCGGACGTCACGTCACCGGTCTGGAGCGCATCACGCTGGAGCTGTTCTCCGCCGCGGCGCTTGCGCCGCTCGACGTCGTGCCGGTGACGGCGCAAGGCCTCCGCCAGATGCTGACGACGCAGACGCTGGGGCTGCCGATGCGGCTTGCCGCCTCATCCTCGATCCTGCTCTGTCCCGGCTTTCCGCCAAGTCCGTTGTTGCGGCCGTTCGCATCGCGAGTGCTGCCCTATATCCATGATGATTTCCTGATCACACGGCGCGCCGAGCTCAATATGCGGGCGCGGCTCTATATGGCAGGTCCCTTCAAGTTCGCGTTGCGCCACTATCCGCGCTTTCTGGCCAATTCGGGCGACACCAGGCGCAAGCTCGCCGCGCATTGCCGGTCTGACGCCGAGGTGACGCTTTATCGGCCCGCGGTCCGCAACGTGTTCGGCCTCGATCCCGGGCGACGCCGCGAACGAGGCGCACAGCCCCGGCCACTTCGGCTGATCGCACTCGGCACCGTGGAGCCGCGCAAGAACTTTGGAGCAGCCGCGCGGATTCTCGACGCGTTGCGCATGCAGGGATTTCCGGACGCCACCCTGGATATCGTCGGAAGGCCGGGATGGGGCAACGACTGGCAAGCCCTCGAGAAGCAACCGGGCGTGACGCTGCACGGATATCAGTCTGCCGACCGCGTCAATCAGTTGCTCGACGCCGCAGACCTGTTCGTCTGCACCTCCCATGACGAAGGCCTGGGGCTACCCCTGCTGGAGGCACAGTACGCCGGCCTGCCGATCGTTGCCCCCGATGCCGCCATCTTCCGCGAGGTGCTCGGCGAGTCCGGCATCCACATCGATACCGCCGATCCCGCTTCTGCGGCGACGCGGATTGTGGCCGCGCTATCGAACGAGGACTGGCGCGCCCGGTATGTGGCGCAGGCGATACGTAATCTGGCGCGCTGGAACGATTTGGCGCGCGGCGACCGCGAGAACGTCATCAGCCTGATCGCCCGCCTCGCTCGTCTCCGGGACAGCACGACTCCGGAGTACCGCCGCCTTGCATGACATCACCGGCACACGGCATCAGGACGGGCTGCGGATCATCGCGGCCGGCGCCGTCGTGGTCCTGCACTATTCCGATTACTTCAAGGACGTGGCGGTCGGCCTCTTCATGGTCGCCCATACCTGGCATTTCAATCTGTTCGTAGACCTGTTCTTTGTTGTTTCCGGCTTTGTCATCGCCCGTCAGTATTTTGGCCGCGTCAACGACGCCGCATCGATCGGCCGCTTCCTGTGGCGCCGCCTCGCCCGCATCTACCCGCTGCATCTCGCAACGCTTGCCTTCTACGTCGCGCTTGCCGGCGCGCTTCACTTTGGCGCCGCCCGGACCGACAACCCGGCCCGTTACCCGCTTTCCGACCTGCCCGCACAGTTCCTTTTGCTTCACGCCTTCGTCGGCGAGCGGCTGACGTTCAACTTCCCAAGCTGGTCGCTGTCGGCGGAGATGTTCTGCTATCTGCTGTTCCCGGCCGTCGCGCTGATCGCGCACCGCCGCAAGGAGGCGGTCATTGCGCTCGTGGCCTTAGCCGCGCTCGCCAATTCCGTTTGGGTGGCGACCGCCGGAACGACACCGTGGGCCGACTGGATCAATCAAGGCGGCGCCTTCAGGGCGCTGCCTGCGTTTAGCCTCGGCATCGCCTGTCATCTGTTTCGCGACCGCATCGCGCGCTGGCCCACGATTCGCGGTGCGCTGGCGGCATCGCTGGCCGCGTTTATCGTGCTCGGCTCGCTGTTGCCGACGATGACCGCACTGCTCGCGATCTATGCCATCGCGATGCTTGCCGTGCAGGCGGACTGCGCCGGGCGAGAAACGCTGCTGTCGCGGCTCGGCTTCGCTCGCTGGTCGTCGCTGACCTATTCCTGCTACATGCTGCATATTCCGGTTGCGACCGTGATCATCACTTTTGGATCGCGGCTGTTTTCGCTGTCGCCGAATGAACGGCTGATCCTGGCGCCAGTGGCGATCATCGTTCTTGCCCTCGCAAGCGTCGTCTCGTTGCGCACGTTCGAAACGCCGCTGCGGCGGTATCTGACCGAGGCGTATGACCGCCGCGCCACCAGGCTGGAGCCGGCCCCTGCGATCTCGCGGCAGGAGAGCCCATGATGACTGTCGTCGAACGCATATCGGCAAGCCCGTCGTCCCTAAGCCGCGCGCACGCAGAGGCGCGAGCCCGCGACGGCGTGATCGATGCCATGCGGGGCATCGCCATCGTCATGGTGATCGGAATACATTCGCTGCCGCAGCCGCTCGACGCGATCTGGGCAAAATCGCTCGACGCCGCGCTGCGACCCTGCGTGCCGGTCTTTCTCTTCGCTTCGGGATATCTGACGGCGCTCTCCGGCCGCGTTCCGCTGGGCAAGCGGCTAAAGGCAGCCTTGATCCCCTACGCGATCGCGTTCGCCGCCGCCTATGCCTACATGGCGTTGCATAATCCGGCAATGGATCATCGCATCGGCACGACGCTCGCCCGGTTCGCTCTCGGATACGTCTTCGTCTACTACTACGTCTTCGTCTATGTCTGCTGCACGCTCGGTCTATGGCTCGTCTTTGCGGTTGGCAGGACAGGTCAACCGGATTCAAGAAAGCGGATTGCGGCCCTGCTGACACTTGCAATCGGCGGCGGCCTCTTTGCCGGCAGCTATCTCGATCCGGCCATCTCCCGGCTCGGCGCATCGGAGGCCTTGCTCGATGAAGTCCGCATGCGTGACATTCCGTTCTGGTTCTCGTTCGTCGCGCTCGGCGCGCTAACCGCAATGTTTAAGGACCTGAGCGGTGGGACGATGGGCCGCGCGCTGCCTGGCGCCGCGCTGACGGCGTATATCCTCTATGCCGCCGTGCGCATTCTCGACCTTGGTGATGCCGCGACCTATGATTCGACAGCGTTCTTCTGCTTTGCAGCGTTCTTCTGTGTTTCTCTATTTGCCCTTCAGCCGAGTTCACCGCTGCTTGGATGGATCGGTTCGGGCAGCTACTTCATCTATCTCTGGCACATCTTCATCGTCATGGCGCTACGCGATCACGCCCACCTGCGCGAGTTCGGCAGCGTCGCCGGCTTTGCCGTTGCCTTCGGCTTGACCAGCCTCGTCAGCATCGCCGCGCTGATAGCGATCCGGCACCTCGCCTCCCCCCGACTCTGTCGCTGGCTGGGGGCCTGAGAAATGCTTTTGAGACACACCCTGCTCTATTTGCCCGCGCAATTCGTCGGACCGCTGTTCCAGCTTCTGGCGATGATCGTATGGACCCATGTCGTCGACGAGCACACGCTCGGCATCATCACACTGATAACGGCCACGCACGAATTGCTGCAGATCGGCTTTCTCGCCTGGTGGTCGCAATATGCGCTGCGCTTTCTCGGCCGGTACCAGGACGCCAACGACGCGCCGCGCTTCTATCGCACCGAAAACGCGATCCTGCTGGCGTCCCTGGCGCTGCAAAGCGCCGCCGTCATCGGCATTCTGCTTCTGGTCATCGCGCCTGACGCCAAAGCGGGAGTTCTCGTTGCCAGCGTTGCCTACGTGATTACCCGGTCGCTGAACCTCTATATCGGCGAGCGTGCCCGCGCGCAGCAGCAGATCCGGGTCTACACCATCCAGCAAGTATTCGGGCCGTCCGTCGGATTTCTCCTCGGCCTGGCCCTGATCGGCTTATTCGGCCAATCGGCGGAGTGGCCGCTTGCGGGATACGCCGCGGCGCAACTGACCGCGGCGCTGATCGTGATACCCACACTCCGCTGCGGCTACCGCCTTTGGCCGGTCGACCGGGAGATTGTCGTGCACGCGCTGCGCTACGGTCTTCCATTGATCGTCGGCGGCGCGCTCGGCTGGGTCGGCCTCAATGCGTCACGGTTCATCGTCAACCAAATGTCGGGAGTGGCGGCGGCCGGACTGTTCGCAGTGGGTTACGGTCTCGGCCAGCGCGCCGCGGCGGTCGCGGCCATGCTGGTGACAGCCGCCGCGTTTCCGCTTGCGGTAAGGAGCATGGAACAGGAGGGCAGCCAGGCCGGCATGCGCCAGCTTGCCGCCAACAGCGCGCTTCTGGTCGCGATCCTGGCGCCGAGCCTCGCCGGCATATTCATGCTGAGAACGGAGATCGTGCATCTATTGATCGCAGCGCCGTTCCAGGCGGTGACGCTCGCCATCCTGCCGCTCTCGACGCTTGCCGGCGCAATCCGAAACCTGCGTGCCCATTTCGGCGACCAGGTGTTTCTGCTGCAGAACCACACGCGCTGGATGATGGCGATTACGGCGATCGACGCCTCGACGACTGTGGCGCTGAGCGCCCTGTTCCTGCCGCACTGGGGACTGACAGGCGTTGCCGGCGCAACCGTGCTGGCGGCACTGGCCGCCGCCACCGTCAGCTTCTCGATCGGTTTCACCCGGTTTGGCCTGCGTCTTCCGGTCAGCCATGTCCTGCGCATCGCATTGGCCACGATCGCGATGGCGGCGTTGCTGCGGATCTTCCCAGAAGCTCGTACCCTTGGCGTATTGGCGGCGCATGTCGCGGCAGGCGCCGCCGTCTACTTCGCAGTGCTTGCCCTGCTCTATGCGCCAACGCTGGTGCGGATGCTCCGCCCACGCCCGCAGCATTCGGGGGCGTGAGCGCATCCGGCACGATCCGCCTTACGACTTCCGGGTATTCTCGAACGCGCGCGCCATCGCGAACCAGAGCGGCTTCTTCTGCATCGATGAATCGAACGGCAGCGGACGCGGCAGTCGCTGCGCGAGAGGGTCCTTCTTCTTCGCTGCATCGGTATAGAACGAGTAATTGTCGGCCAGTTCCCAGGCAATCACCACCTTGACCGCCGGTACGCGCAGCGCGTTGTTCAGGTACTTCTCGGCCGTTTCGGCGATCATGGCATCGCGCGCCGCGACGTCATCCGGGAACGTATCGTCGCGCACGTCGAATTCGGTCAGGTAGATCTCGACCCCACGTTCGGCGAGCGCGTGAAGGAATTCGGCAAAGCGTCCGGGGTCGTGCGGATAGCGCGGCTGCAGGTGGCTTTGCAATCCCACCGCATGCAGCGGCACGCCGGCCTGCTTCAGTTCATCGACGAGTTGCAGCAAGCCGCGGCGAACCGTGAGGCCGACGTCGTCGTCGCGCTCGCTCTGGGCCTCGTTGAGAACCAGTCTGGTCTTGCGGTCGACCATCGCCACGCGCTGAAAGGCGCGGCGTACATATCCCGTGCCGAACGTGTCGTACCAGGGACCGAGCCTGTAACCACCGGGCGCCTTGTGTCCCGGCCAGAACGGTTCGTTGACGACGTCCCATGAATGCAGCTTGCCTGCATAACGGGCAGCGACCTCCTCGATATAGGAATCGAAGAACCTCTCGCGCTCGGCGCTGCTCATGCTCTTGATCCATTGCGGAACCCATTCGTTCCAGATCAGGCAATGACCGCGCATCGGAATGCTGTGGGCTGCACAGAATTGCAGCAGACGATCGGCGCTCTCGAATCGCTTCGGCCCCGGCTGCGGCGCGATGGTTCCCATCTTCATCGCGACGTCCGTCGTCACGATACGCACCTGCGTCTGATACAGTTCGCGATAGGCCAGATCCTTTTCGATCACCGGACCCGCGGCCGCGCCAAATGTGATTCCATTCTTCGCCGCGATGGCACCGAGACTCTGCGCAAGCGGTGCGGCGAATGCCGTGTTCCCGTGCGAGGCAACAGTTGCACCTGCGATGAGAGCGAGCGCATCTCGTCTCGACCACTCCTGCATAGCTGATCTCCATCATGTGAATGCTTCTCCGCGATGTCTTGTCGTTCGCAACGCGGCATCGCCATCGTTGCGTCGCATTAGTTCGATTTCGTGACGATGCCGGTCGAAGACAATTCTCAGTACGCAGTTCCCGTTCAAAGCAAACGGGCATGTCGATTGGTCCCCGCGCGAATGCATCGCACGATCACACATCATCAACAGGAGGTCGACATGTCGGAACCGCCGCCACAGCTGCAGCCCAGCCTCACTGTCGATGGCATCACGATCAACGTTCCCTCGCTTCCCGAAGCGGTTTCGTCGATCGTGTCAGCCGCGCAACATGGCGATAACTTCAGCGTGTGCACACTCAATCTTGATCATGTCGTTCAGTTGCAGCAACACGCCAACTTTCGCGCCGCTTATCGCCGTGCGCGATTCGTCACAGCCGACGGGTTCCCGATTGTCGTGCTGAGCCGACTGATGGGCACGCGAATCGAACGCACCACCGGCGCCGATCTCGTCGAGCCCGTCTGTGCGGAGGCGCGAAAGAAAGGACTCCCTGTCTTTCTGCTCGGCGCAAATGATCTCACGCTGAAGATGACGGCGCGGCGTTTGTCGGAACGATTCCAGGGATTGCAGATCGCCGGATATTTTGCGCCTGGAGCGGGGTTTGATCCCTACTCCAGCGAAGCCGATACCGCGATCGAGCGCATTCGCGCATCGGGCGCCCGGCTCTGCTTCGTTGCGCTGGGCGCGCCGCGACAGGAGTTGTTCGCGGCGCGGTGCCTCGACGAGCTTAATGGGACCGGCGTGTTGTGCATCGGAGCCGCGCTCGATTTCATTGCCGGCACACAGAGTCGTGCACCGTCCTTCGCACGCAGAACGGGGCTTGAGTGGGCGTGGCGCATGCTGCGCGAGCCGCGCCGGCTCGGTCCCCGCTATGTCCGATGCATGAGTGTGGTTCCGCGTCTCGTTGCGCGAACCATTCCACAAATCGTCCAGGCACGCATGAGGAAAGCGGCATGACTTCAACTTTGACCCTGGCGCTGCGGGCGCGAAACGCCAACCGGATCAAGCCACGTTATCAGATCTGCCTGATTCATCCGTTCGACCCGCGCGGCAAGAAGGTCGGCGGCCTCGAAACCTACATCCGCGACTTCATCACATTCCATCCGACGGACACCGATATTCTCTTCATCGGCGTCGACTCGACGGGCGAATTGGAGCTCGGGCGGCTTCATCGGCTGACGTTCCGAGGCCGCGGCTTCGACTTCCTGCCGATCCTGCATTACTCGGACGAGCAGGCGCGCGAAGCGGCGCGCACGATCCGCTCGTCGCTGACCGGGCAATTCTTTATGGCGCTGCTCCGCCACTTCGGCACGATCGCAAGGCTGATCCGCGCCAGGCGATGCTCGGTCGATCTGCGGCGGGTGGAATTTTCCTGGCTGCCGGCCATCCTGCGGCTTCCGTTCGTGCAGATGCTGCACGGCGAGGGCGCGCCGAAACTGCAGATGGATTCGCTGCTGCGGAAATACGCCTTCGTTCACAACACCGGCGAACGGTTCGCCGTCGCGATGAGCGAGAAATTCCTTTGCGTCAACCCGTTCATCACCGAGCGGCTGCAGCAGACCTATCCGCGCCGCAAGGAAAAGATCGACACGCTCTGGACATGGGTAAATACGGATATCTTCAAACCGCAACTATGGCCGCTGAATTCGTCGCCGTTCCAGATCGTGTTCGCGGGCCGCCTCGATGAGTTCAAGGATCCGTCGCTGATGTTTCGCACCATCGATCGCCTGCGGCAGCGGCTGAACGGCGATATCAAGTTTCACTATATCGGCACCAGCGATCCGCACCGGTTCGCCGAATTTGCCGCGATCGAGGACATTACCGTGCGCCACGGCTTCAAGGATGCCGCCGGCATGGCGGAGACGCTGGCAAGCGCGCATGCCGGCATCCTGACATCCGAGTTCGAAGGCATGCCGCGCTGCGTGCTCGAAACGCTGGCGGTCGGACGTCCCGTCGTTGCCATGCATCTGCCGCAACTCGAACCCGTGATCCGGACCGGCGTCAGTGGCTACCTGGTGGCGCGAAACGGCAGCCGCGACGACATGGTGAACGCGCTGGTCGAGCGATTCGTCGATGTCCGGAACTCGATCGAGGCTGATACGATGAATCCCGTGCAGATCGCCGACGCCATCAGCGCATTCACCCCAAGCACGCAGCTTGCGCGGGTCTTCCGCTATCATCATGAGATTCAGGATGCACGCGGACTTGCCGCCGCGGCGCCGACCTATTGAGGGCGCCGGCTTGAACATCCTGTTGTTGACCAGCGAGTTCGCCCCCGCGATGGGAGGCATCGGGACCTACGCCCGCGAAATTGCCGCGGCCGCCAGCCGACTCGGCGCCAAGGTCACCGTGCTGGCGCCTGACTATGCGCGGCAGACGGCTGACGATGATCGGTCCCTGCCGTTCGAGGTTGTTCGCTTTCGCGGCGGGTTGCATTCGATGCGCGACCTGCCGCGCAAGATCATGCTGGCGCGCCGCGGCGTCCGCCGCGCTCAATACAATGTGATCCATGCCGCCGATTGGCCGTTCTTCATTCCAGTCGCACTCTCGCGATGGCGAACGCCGGCACGGGTGTTGATGACTGTGCACGGCACCGAGATCAACGAAACGCAGATGCCGCTGAAGCGCATCGCGATACACGGCGCCGGCGTGTTCGGGCCGCGGACCGAGGTCATCGCCAACAGCCGTTTCACCGAGATGCTGTTCCGCGAGCGCTTCGCCGTCGACCCGCGCAGGATCAGCACCGTCAATCTGGGCGTTTCCGAATTCTGGTTCGGCGGACAAAGGACACGCCGGGAGGTTCGGCTCGCCCATCGTCTGCCGGACGACCGGCTGGTGATGATTACGGTCGCGCGGATCACGCGCCGCAAGGGGCATCATCTGACGCTTGCTGCGCTGTTGCAACTACCGGACGATCTGCGTCGCCGCATCACATGGCTCGTGGTCGGACCGGACGGCGAAGCCGATTATGTCGGCGAGCTGCGACGGTCCGCCGCTCAAGTGGCCTGCGACATTCGTTTCCTCGGCCCTCAGCCGAACGAGGAGATCCGCGATCTCTATGCGGCTTCGGATTTCTTTTGCCTGACGGGACTGCCTGACACGACCGGCCGCGTCGAGGGGTTCGGATTGGTCTACCTCGAGGCCGGCGCCGCCGGTCTGCCCAGCGTTGCGACCAAGGTCGGCGGAGTGCCTGACGCCGTGCTCGCCGACGAGACCGGAATTCTCGCCTCCGCTTCGGTTGCGAGCATATCGGATGCGATCGCGGAGTTGGCCGCGGACCGGGGTCTCCGCGCCATTCTCGCGGCCGGCGCATCCGCCCATGCCCGCGCCCTTTCATGGGAACGATGCGCGGCAACGACTTATGGCCTCACCTATGCGGGCAAGCGCGCGATGGCCGAGCGCGCCATCGGATTGACGGCATGAAGCTACTGGTCGCGGTTGCGATGGTGCTGTCGCTCCCGGCCGGCGCGGCGCGAGCGGACAATGAGAACTGCCGCAAGAGCCGCGAATATCTATTGGGAACGCCCGGCGGGGACCAGTCCCTGACCCCCCAGGGCTACAACGATCTGTTCAAGATCTGCATCGCGACGTCGGCCATGCCCAACGTGAAGGAGGCATATATGCTGAGGGACGGCGGCATCGCCGTGATCCCCAAGCAGGACAGCGTTTCAGCAACGGCTTCCACGCTGGCGCAGTTCTGCGACGCCTACCCTCATGGCGTGCTGCGCTTCATTACGCGCAAGGAAAAACTTTCCATCCGGTCGGTGACGGACGTCGCGCGGATGTCGTCGACGTCATCGACACCGTGCAAGAAGATCAAGGGCCTTTCGTAGAGTGGCGCGCCGAAACTCATTTCTGCCGGTTGTAGTATTCCGGCATGGCGTGCGGATCCATCGCCTGTTCGGATCGGCGGCCCAGAAAGAAGAAGCCGCTGGCGGCGTCTGCTGCGGCCCGGCCGCGGCCGAATGCGTCGAGATATCTGATCCAGAAGAACGGCAGCACGATCAGGCGCGACAGCTTGTTGCCCGCGCCGAGCGCGCGCGCGAAATAGCGGATCGACCATTCAAGCGCCACGCCGGCGCCACCGACCGGCCCGGCGCTGATCTCGGAAAATCGCCTGAACAACCAGCGGTGACCGCTCTGCGTGAACCGCGAGAAGTCATAGGCCCGCTCGTGCACTTGCTGCATGAACGGCGTCTCCGCATAGACCAAGCCTTCCAGCCGCAGCACTCGATGCAGCTCGGCCACGACAGTTGCAGGTTCCAGCACATGTTCCAGCACGGCCTGCACCCAGACGCCGTCGAACACGCCGTCTTCGAAGGGTAGGCGGTGGGCGTCGGCCACCAGCACGGTGTGTGGCGAGGCATAGACATCGGTGCCCACGAGCTCGATGGAGTCATCCCGGTAAAGTTCGTCTGCGCCTAAACCGATGGTCCCGCCTCCGACCACCAGCACGGCCGGCCGCTTCGATTCCCGCTTCAACAGATCGATAAATTTCAGGCTGTTGGCGACAGCGACCGGATTGCCCCCGAAGGTAAGTCGATGCAGCCGCGATCCAAGGGAACGGCGGCTGACGTCCCGCTGCAGTACCGAGCCGCTCTCGGCCTCGTACATCCTGCGTTCAAAAATGCTGACTGCGAAATCGATCAGCACCGGCTGGGCACCGGCCATCGGAAACCCGACCCTGCTATAGTCGCAGGCACGGTTCGAACAGGTTGGCTGTGACCATACGTTCCGCAACGGCGAGGAGCAGCGAGGACAGCGAAGACGCTTTTTCCAGTGCGCGGGTTCCGTTTTCGCTACCGAATGATCGACGGCAGAAAGCTGCAAAGAAGGACCTCGTATATCATCTCTTCTGCCCTGCCCGCTCCTGGTTAGCGATCGATGCTATTTCGAACACAGGGGCAGCGCAATGCGAAGGCGGGAACAATTCGGATCGCAATTTGGGTCTCGCAGGAAACAACGGCCAGCCCCACCGTGAAGGCACGCGAAAAGCAACGCACGAACCCGCTATCCTGTTTCGAATAAATTTTAGGATATCTCGAAATCCCGGCTCGCTTCGCGCGGCCGGCCGGCGTGAATATCGGCCGAAGAGCGTAACCCAGCATTCACGACGCAATGAAGGGGCATTTGACAATTCCTGATCTGGGGGAAAAGTTGATCCGTCGGCCGGCGTGCCATCTGATTGATCGAGGAGTTGCTTGGCATGTCAGCCCGCGAACCATCGCAGCGGCCAGACGCATCCGGTTCGCTTATCGTTTTCGTCCTCGATATCGACCGCAGGCCAACGCTTGCCTTTGAAGCCAGTGGCCCGGCCGAGGCGCAGGAAATCTGTCGCGACGCCGACCTGCAGGCCGATCTGGCTGCGTTCACTTCGGACGGCGTTCCGATCTGCGCACCAGATTCGACGCTCGGCCTGCGCGCAGCAACGCAAGCAGAGATCGCAGCGTTCCGGCATGCGGTGGAACGAGCTCCGGCGTCCGACCAGCCCACCATGACGTTCCTGATCAAGGTCGACGGCGTCGTGGTCGTGACCGTCGGTCCCGAATAGGTGTGAACCGGCGCAGCGGCGCCCTCAGATGAAGAGCAGATGATCTGGTGTCGGAAACGCAACGCCGGCAGGCATGGCGGACGCCTCATGACCGGCACTGATGACGACATCATGTCCGGCGAGATGACTGTGAAGATGCGCAGCGTCGGCAGCGATTGAGGATTCGATCTGGCTCACACCATGTCTGATCGACTCCGATGCCTTGAAATCATCTGTCATGCCGTGCCTGACCGTCTCGCTGAAGACAAACGTGTCGCGGCCTGTGCCGCTTAGGATATCGCTCGCATCCGTTGGAGTCAGTGTAACGCCTGCCGCTTCGACCCTCCCGACAGGTGAGCCATGATAGTGGAAGGCAAACCGGGCGGCAGCTTCACCGGAAGGCGACGCGAGCAAGCAAGGGAGATGATGCGCCGCATCGGGGCGGGGTTGTTCGGACGATTGAGCACTATCGACCGGCGAGCTGGAAATAAGGGCGCCGCCGGCAACCGCGAATGTATAGAGATCGGCGGAGCCGTCGGCGTGCCGGATGACCTGTCCGGTAATCTTGCCAGCGCCGTCTGTCGCCAGCACTTGGAGCGTACTGCCGGACCGGCCTGCAAGACTGGCGAAGAGGTCGCCGGCGTCGATCGCGCCGTCGGCGAACCGCAGGAATTCCAGATTTGCAAGATGATCGCTGCCGTCGCGGCCCGCGATCCGGTCATGCACCACGATCTGGCCATCGGCAATCGCAATGTCGTAGTCGCGGACGCTGCCGGTGAAAGTGGCGGTATCGATCCCGTCCCCGCCGTCAACAATATCGTCGCAGATGCCGCCGGTGATGACATCGTTGCCGGCGCCGCCATCGATCACATCGTTGTCCGTCGATGCGCCAAGGAACCAGTCCTGGTGGTTGGAGGCGTCGACATGAATATTGCGGACGTAAAGGTCGAACGTGCCGGGTGAACTGGCGTTGACGCTGTCGGCGGGCGTAACGGCAACGCCGTTGATCAGGAAATCCTTGATATGCAGCGCCCGCCCCGGCGTAGCGTTCGCCAGCGAAATATCGATGCTGGTGATCGCGTCGGGGTTTTCGAAGCTCACCGTGAAAGTCTGGTAACCCGAGGAATCCACCGCCGGCTTGAATTCCAGCAATCCGGATACCGGCTTGCCGTTGACCAGAATCTGGACCTGGGCGCCAATGCCTCCGACCACCGAACCATAGCCAATCAAGGTAACGGTCTTGACGGCCAATCTTCCGCCTGCGCCCGGCCCGCCAACGATAGTGTCGTCCCCGGCGCCACCGCAAATGACGTCATCGCCAAGCCCGGCGTTGATGTCGTCGTTGCCCCGGCCGAGATCAATGATGTCGGCGATCGCTGATCCTGATGCCGTAAGGTTGGGCACCGCCCCATCGCCGTGAAAATATTGCGAGACGACGGCTTCGGCCGGCTTTCCCATCACGGAATAGCCCGTGCTCGAATATTGATTGTTAAGGTCCCATTGCCAGAGCTCGGCGCCTTTCAGCCAGCTTCCGCCACGCGCGGACCACACCTGGAAGAACGCGTTGTAGGCATCCGCCTGCTCCATCACGTCGACCGTGCCGCTGCTCGTCCACGATCCCGGAGCGATGGCGGTGCCGTCGATGCTGCGATAGCCAACTTCCGTCATCAATAGCGGCTTGTCGTATCTTGTCGCCAGCGAATGGAGAAAGTCGACCGGCGATTTGTAGTCGAACGCCGCCGCGTAATAGGGGTTGAACGGCACCGAAGTCCAGGCGTTGACGAGATCCTGCACGGTTGGCGCGTTGCTGGCCGTCAATGGCGGATAGGTGTTGACGCCGATGGTGTCGAGCTGATCCCAGAAGCTGACATGCAGGGCCTCGTCGGTCGCTGCCGCATAGGTCAATTCGCCGAGATAGACCTGGCGGACCGCGGCAATGAGATCGGTCCAGTAGCCGCGATACTGCTCGCCGGACAGGCTGCTCATCTCATTGCCGATCGCGAACATCTCGACGCCCGCGGACTGCGCGATGGTGGCGAGATGCACGATCTCGACCTGGTAGGAGGTGAAGAAGGCCGCAACGTCCGTCGGCGCCAGGTTGGATATCCTGGTGCCGTTCAACGTCGAGAGCGCGGCCTTGAACAGCACCGAGAGGCCGGCGTCATGCGCTGCCCGAAATCCGACCAGCAGGCTGGCGTCGCTCTCGGTCTTGGTCGGTTCGGCAAAGACGGCATTGGAGGTCCCCGTCTGCGTCCAGATCCGCGCCGTCAGCTCGACCGAATTCGAACCGAGTGACGCAATTTTTTGCAATGCCTGTTTGGCCGACGCGCTCGAGAATTGTCCGTTCCATTCGGATAGGGCGCCAAAGCCCTGAACGTCAAATATACTTGCCACCTGTGCACCCTCGCCCTGTGCGACGGATAGCGCGAGGGATTAACGTTCAGCTTAAAATGCGTGGGACTTGTACGGGGTGCCAACGAATTTTTTCAGCGCTTGCGCTAACACTGCAGAGCAGTCACGAGTTCCAATTCAGGAACCGGACGCGGCGCTCAGCACTCGCCGAACTGCTCCCACGAAATTCACAACTCGCTAAACAGCTTTCGAACCCTCGGGAGATGCTGCCGGCTTTGAGTGCCATTTGAATACATTGCCGATGCTTTCCAGGCTCGGCGCAGGTCAGCAACCATCTTGCGCCAAGCGGCGCCGTCCGCCCCACCGAAGCGGCGGACGTAGGCCGGGTGAAAGGTGATTTGCAGGGGACGGCCGTCAAACTGGAGCTTTGCCTTGCGCGATGCTCCGATCGAACGCGACGCCCTGAACAGGCGAGCCGCCGTGCTGCCGAGCGCAACGACCACGCGCGGCTTTGAGCGCCGGATGTCAGTCAGTACCGCGGCACCGTAATGATCGATTTCCTCGATCGTTGGAGTCCGATTACGCAGCTTGGATTTTGTCGTGTATTCGATCGGCCGAAACGGAATCGCGTTGGCGAAGCGCAATTGCCTGAGGTCGATCCCAGCCTGCTCGAGCAGTTCGCGCAACGCGCAACCGGCCGGCCCGACAAAGGGCTTGCCCTGCTCAGCTTCCTCGGCGCCAGGTGCCTCGCCAACCAAGTATAGCCGCGGTCGCCGGAAGAGACCGTCAGGCGCGACCCGGCGCTGATCGAGACGCTTGCTGGCGGTGCTTGTCTCGGCCATCGGTGTCTACACCTGCCAAAACACGATCAAGGGCATCAGTGCCGTTCGACAGCACCGAGCCCTAACGTCGGACCTTAATGCGACATCAATACCGGAACGGTCATCGTGTCGAGAATGCCGCGCGTCACGCCGCCGAGGATGAACTCGCGTAGCCGCGAATGGCCGTAGCCGCCCATGACGATAAGGTCGGCCGACAGATCTGCCGCGTGCGACAGGATAACGTTTGTGACATCGGTACCATCGGCGGCAAGCGCCTTGGTGCTAGCGCTCAAGCCGTGGCGAGCCAAATGTCTACCAACGGCCGCCAGGGTTTCCTCGGCTTCCCGACGGCCATCACCTACGTTGATTACCTCGATCGATTTCGCGCGCTCCAGGATCGGCATGGAGTCCGCGAGCGCCCGCGCGGCGGTGCGGCTTCCGTCCCAGCAGACGACAATGAAGCCGAGCTTGATGCCCTCCGTTTGGATGCTGGGTACGACGATGACAGGCCGTCCGGATTCAAACATCGCTGCTTCAGCGTCAAGGCCCGTGGCGTTCGTCGTTTCAGGGTCGGTCTGTGCAACGATGGCAAGGTCGAACGTCCGCGCAATGTGGCCAAATGTCCTTGGGCTTCCTTCAATGCTGGTCTCGAGCATCTGCGCCTCGGCGGAAAGACCAGCCTTCGCCGCCGCCTGCTTGAATCTTCCGATGGCCTCGTTTGCCATCCTGGCGCTCTCTTCGCGCAGGGATTCGACGAAGTCGGCCGAAACGGCCTCCATGCCGGCGGCCAGAATCACCGGGGAATAGCACATCGCGACGCCGGCAATCTGGGCATCGAACATCCTCGCGACGGATATCGCATACGCGGTGGCAGGATCGCGCGAGTTACCGGTTGCTAAGTTGACGACAATATCCTTGATCACGGCCAGCCTCCTCGTGATAACCCGCCCTTTGTGGGACGAAGGGCTTGCGAGTTCATTCGCATAGAACGGCCGCTCACAATGAAAAAGTCCGCGCGACCGGCAATAGTTCCGAACGCACCGATGCCTATGCGGGACCTCGCGGCCTATACGCGGGCCTATGCCGCCCCTGGCGGCTTGTGCCTTAGCCGCTGCTGGGGCGAAATTGCCGGCTGTGGCGAATGCCGCCCGCTATGCGCCTCACCATGCATCGACCGCAAAAAGTGCTCGGCGTGCTGAAGATAATTTTCCGCTGCGATCAGATCGCCCTTCAGCGCTTCGGCGCGAGCCAGCTCTACGTAGCGCTCGTAATTCCTTTGTGCGTTCTGAGACTGCCTCGGGAGGCGGGTCCTGACGACGTTGCTTTTCCGTGACCGTGTTCTTCTCGCCATGTTGATAGCTGCATAATTGATCTTCCGCGCGCGAGCTCGAATTTGCCGCGCTATCGCCGACGGCGCGCTCTGGTCCGGGCTGCCTTTTTGGCTGCCGCAGAGCGCCCCGCCGCGCCTTTGGTCTTCGCGGCCTTACGAGCCGTCGCTGAGCGGGCCGAGGCGGAGCGACGCGACGCGGCGCTTCGTGCCTGCTTCGATAGAGCTGCACGCGACGCCGTGCCGCGTGGTTCACGCTTGAGGGCCTGCGATACAGCACGTGAAACGCGCGGCCGGCGTCGGGTTTTTCGCTTGCCCTGGCCCGCCTCATAGGCGTACTTGGCGCTTTTGCGGGTCCTTGCCTTGGCCTTGCCTTTTGCTGGCGGACGGAGCGGAACGCCCGCACGCCTTGCCTTGGACAGGCCGATTGCAATCGCCTGCTGTGGCGATCTCGCGCCATGTTGGCCGCGGCGGACCTTGCGAATCTCCTCATGCACAAACTCGCCCGCCTGTGTAGTCGGCGATTTGCCCGCGCGTTTGTCTCGCCTGGCTTTCTGCACTGTTCTTCGCTCTGGCATGATCGTCTCCAGTTGATAGTGCCTCGCGCCCCGCGCAACGGCTTCGCCAGTGGCCGTTCTCTCAAGACACTAACGTCCGACGACGGGAAATGGTCCCCGGTGCTTTGGCCAGACAGCCCGAGCGCCGGCTCGCTCCCTGCCGCCGAGAATTTCGCCGATATATTATGCCGATGTCATACAATGCACGCGGCGCTGTCCGGCGGCTTGGACACGATCTTGCGCGGATGGCCCGCCAGGCCCATGGAAAGTCCACCAAAACGAAAACTCCCGCAGCGCCAGCTACGGGAGTGTCAGTATCGTTGGTTGCGGGGGCAAGATTTGAACTTGCGACCTTCAGGTTATGAGCCTGACGAGCTACCGGGCTGCTCCACCCCGCGATAAACCGTTGCGCTGCCTTCGAAAAAACCGGACCCGACGTGAAAGCCGGCCAACGTATGTCGCGCCGACCGATCCCGTCCGGAGGCTTCCTGAGAAGGCGACCCGGGCAAGGCCATCGGGCGCGAGGGGTATGTATCAACGTCCCCCTGCTTTGGAAAGGGGCAAAGATCGGCTTTTGCAGATTTTATGACAGTAAAAACGGGGGTTTGAAGCGCCAAATCCGTCACCTGGAACCGCCCTTGCCATAAACGCCGCAAAAGCGGAGTTTTGCGCCCCAAAGCGCCGCCAGAGGGCGCAGCAGAACATAAAAGCCGGGGGATGCGCGTGACCGATAGGTTCGATTTCGTGGTGGTGGGCGGCGGCTCCGGCGGCTGCACGGTGGCGGGACGGCTGTCGGAAGATCCGAAGACGTCGGTGGCGCTATTGGATGCCGGCGGCCGAAACGACAATTGGGTGGTCACGACCCCGTTCGCGCTCGTGCTGATGGTTGCAGGCAAAGTCAACAACTGGGCCTTCAACACCGTGCCGCAGAAGGGCCTCAACGGCCGCATCGGCTACCAGCCGCGCGGCAAGGGACTCGGCGGCTCTTCCGCAATCAATGCGATGGTCTATATCCGCGGCCACCGCTCCGACTACGATCGATGGGCCTCGCTCGGCAATACCGGCTGGTCGTTCGTCGACGTGCTGCCCTATTTCAAGCGCGCCGAAGACAATGCCGATTTCGACGGCGAATATCACGGCAAGGGCGGCCCGCTCGCCGTCAACAAGTCGCGCACCGGCAGCCCTGTGCAGCAGATCTTCCTGCAGGCCGCGCAGGAAGCGCAATTCCGCCTGCGCGAGGATTTCAATGCCGACGAGCACGAAGGCCTCGGCATCTATCAACTGACGCAGCGGAACGGCGAGCGCTGCAGCGCCGCGCGCGCCTATATCCACCCGCATATGGACAAGCGCGCCAACCTGCGCGTCGAGACGCACGCCCACGCCACCCGCATCCTGTTCGAAAGCAAGCGCGCGGTCGGCGTCGAGTACCGGCAAGGCAAGGAGCTCAAACAAATTCGCGTGCGGCGCGAGGTGATCCTCTCGGCCGGCGCGTTCCAGACCCCGCATCTGCTGATGCTGTCAGGCGTTGGCGACAGTGCCGAGCTTGGCAAGCACGGCATCGCCACCGTGCATCATCTGCCCGGAGTCGGTCAGAATCTGCAGGACCACCCGGATTTCGTATTCGGCTACATGTCCGACAATCCACACTTCAACGGCCTTTCGCTTAAGGCGCTACCGCGACTGCTACGGGCGATGCGCCAGTATCGCCGCGAGCGCACCGGGCCGATGACGTCGAACTTCGCGGAATGCGGCGGCTTCCTGAAAACCCGGCCCGACCTCGCGATTCCCGATATCCAGCTTCATTTCGGCATGGCGCTGGCCGACGACCATGGCCGCAAGCGCCACCGCGGCACCGGTTTTAGCTGCCACGTCTGCCTGCTGCGACCGAAAAGCCGCGGCAGCGTCTCGCTGCTCGGTGCCGATCCGTTTGCGCCGCCCCTGATCGATCCGAATTTCTTCGGCGAGTCGGAAGATCTCGAAACTATGGTCGCCGGTTTCAAGACCACGCGGCGGCTGATGGAGACGCCGGCGCTGCGCGCGTTGCAAAAGAAGGAGATGTTCACGGAAGGCGTGCATAGCGATGACGACATCCGCAATCTCCTGCGCGCCCGTGTCGACACGGTCTATCACCCGGTCGGCACCGCCAAGATGGGCGTCAACGATCCGCTCGCGGTGGTCGATCCGAAGCTGAAAATGTACGGCGTCGAGGGATTGCGCGTGGTCGATGCTTCGATCATGCCGACGCTGATCGGCGGCAACACCAACGCGCCGACGATCATGATCGGGGAAAAGGCCGCGGACATGATAAGGGCGGAGATGCGGGTGAATTGATTTGCGTTGTAGCGCCCCGCTGGTCATGCGCGGGCCTGACCCGCGCATCCATCATTTGTTCAAAAGAGCTCTTCTGTTGCGATGGATTGCCGGGTCAAGCCTGGCAATGACACCGAGGGAATACACAGATTTCCGGGATCGCAATATGCGTTATCGGCGGGACTCAGCGCCTTATCAGCAGCGTCCGACTTGGCTAGAGTAGCCGCATCCGACTACAACAACATCATTCTGATACAACGGGAGAACAACAGTGGATCTTGGGATCAAAGGCCGCCGTGCCATCGTCTGCGCATCGAGCAAGGGCCTGGGCCGCGCCTGCGCGATCGCGCTGGCCAATGAAGGCGTGCATGTCACGCTGACCGCACGTGGCGCCGAGGCGCTGAAAAAGACCGCCGACGAAATCCGCAAAGCCAATCCCGGCGTCACCGTGACCGAGATTGTCGGCGACATCACGACGCCTGCCGGCCGCGAAGCCGTTCTGAAGGCCTGCCCCGAACCCGACATCCTGATCAACAACGCCGGCGGCCCGCCGCCCGGCGATTTCCGCAACTGGACCCGCGACGACTGGATCAAGGCGATCGACGCCAACATGCTGGCGCCGATCGAACTGATCAAGGCGACGGTGGACGGCATGATGGCGCGGAAATTCGGCCGCATCGTCAACATCACCTCGGCCGCGGTGAAGGCGCCGATCGACATATTGGGGCTTTCCAACGGCGCGCGCGCCGGCCTCACCGGCTTCATCGCGGGATTGTCGCGCAAGACCGTCATCAACAACGTCACCATCAATGCGCTGCTGCCGGGACCGTTCGATACCGACCGCCTGCGCGGCGTGGGAAAAGCCGAAGCCGAGAAGCGCGGTATTACCGCGGACCAGGTGTTTGCCGAGCGCGCCAAGCAGAATCCAGCCGGGCGGTTCGGCGATCCGGACGAGTTCGGCTATGCCTGCGCCTTCCTGTGCGGCGCCAAGGCCGGATTCATTACCGGGCAGAACATCCTGCTCGACGGCGGCGCATTCCCGGGCACGCTCTAAGGGGTGCTGGATGAAAGCGGTCTGGTACGAGCGAACAGGGCCAGCGCGCGAGGTGCTGGCTTATGGCGAGATGCCGACACCTTTGGCGGGCCCGGGCGAAGTCCGGGTGCGGCTGGAGGCGTCCGGCGTCAACCCGGCCGATGTCGGCCGCCGCGGCGGCGGCTACCGACCGATGGAATATCCGCGCGTCATTCCGAACAGCGATGGCGCCGGCATCATCGATCAGGTCGGCGACGGGGTCACGCGGCTCACGATCGGCCAGCGGATCTGGCTGTTCAACGGCCAGCGCAACGGCCGCGCCTTCGGTACCGCTGCCGAATATATCGCGCTCGCCGAACATCTGGTGACGCCGCTGCCGGATAATCTGTCCTTTGCCGAAGGCGCCACACTCGGCATTCCCGCAATGACAGCATGGTGCTGTCTCTGTTGCGACGGACCGATCGTTGGGCAGACCGTGCTCGTCACCGGCGGGGCCGGCGCGGTTGGGCACTATGCCGTGCAGCTTGCTAAGTGGGGCGGTGCGCGGGTGATCGCGACCGTCAGCTCAGCCGCGAAGGCCGAACAGGCGCGGCTTGCCGGCGCCGATCTCGTCGTCAATTACAAAACCGATGACGTTGTCGCGAAGGCGATGGCCTTCACTGGACAGCGCGGCGTCGACCGTGTCGTCGATGTCGATTTTGGCGGCAACATCGCGACCACACTGAAACTGATGGGCACCAATTCGACGATTGCGGTCTATGCCACCAACGGCAACCGCACGCCTGTGGTGCCGATGCGCGAATTGATGGAGAAATGCATCGCGTTGCGCACGCTCGTGCTGTTCGCGCTGCCGCCGCCACTATTGGCGGCGGCACAAGCGGACATCACGAAGTGGCTGGCGGCGGGCCCGCGGATTCACAATATCGCCGCGCAATTCGCGCTGTCCGACACCGCGCAGGCGCATCTGGCGGTGGAGAAAGGCGACAAGCTCGGCACCGTCATCGTGGACTGCGCCCGATAGTCACTGGATTGGCGTGGTCCGCCCCTCGGTCCAGGTGAGACCGAACTCGTCGAGACCTTCGGCGAGAAGATCGCCAAGCATCGGCTCGCCCAAAAGATAGCGCGCCGTGGGGCCACGCCGCCCTTCCGCGGCCTGCCGCCGCAAATCTCTCCATTCCTCGATGGTCCCATCGCCGCGGCCGAGCCGCATCAGCGCGACAAGGTCGACCTGCTCGTCCTCGCTCAACGCCTCGATGAAGCCGGCGATCTCGCGCGCGACAGGGTCGCAGCCGTCGTCCTCGAGCACGTCGATCATGTCGTCATCGGTGGGGTTGGATCCGGAGTCCGGATCAGACATGGCCTCCTTGACATCGAACTGCCGCGCCTTCTCGATGAGGAAGCCGACTTTTTCAGGCGAAATCGTGAGCTGTGGCATCGCATGTTCCTTCATACGGGCTATGCGATAACGCCGAACGCGGACAGATGATCCATTGCACCGGAACATGGAAACCCGCATCCTTGAGCGATCAGAAACGAGAAGGAAACGCCGGGATGCACTGGACCGTGGGCAGGGTCAAAATCACAGAGGTCGTCGAGCTGGAGACGGTCGGCAGCACCCGCTTCATTCTGCCACTCGCAACCAATGAAGAAATCCGGAAACTGCCGTGGCTCATTCCGCATTTTGCGACCGAGGAAGGCCGGCTGAAAATGTCGATCCACTCGCTTGTGGTGGAAACGCCCTCACGCCGGGTCATCGTTGATACCGGCTTGGGCAACGACAAGCAGGGCCGTAACGTTCCGGCCTGGAACAATCGCAAGGACCCGTTCCTCGACAGGCTGACGGCGGCGGGCTTCCCGCCTGAGAGCATCGACACTGTGCTGTGCACGCATCTGCACGTCGACCATGTCGGGTGGAACACGAAACTCGTCGACGGCAAATGGGTGCCGACCTTCACCAATGCGCGATACGTGTTCGGCAAAAGCGAATATGAGCACTGGCGCGACCATAGCGATGCGCCGGACAAGCGTGCCGTGTTCGATGATTCCGTGCAGCCGATCGCTGCGGCCGGCAAGGCCGATCTGGTCGCCGGCGACGCCAGGCTGACGGATGAAATCACCCTGATCCCGACGCCCGGTCACAGCCCCGGTCATATGAGCATCCATATCAGGTCCGACGGCGAGGAGGCCCTGCTGACCGGCGACGTCGCCCACCATCCCTGCCAGATGGCCCATCTCGATTGGTCGTCGACCGCAGATTCCGATGTAAGGCAATCGGCCGAAACCCGACGCGAACTGTTCTCGCGCTTTGCCGACACGCCGACGCTGGTGATCGGCGGGCATTTCAATGCCGGCCATATCAGGCGTGATGGCGAGGCTTTCAGGTTCATTGCGTTGGGGTGATATTTGGGGAAGGTCGCTCTCACTCCTCATGGCGAGGAGGCGCTCAAACGCCGTCTCGAACGATGAGGCCCGGGGGCCATCCTTCGAGACCCCGCTCGGTGGGCTCCTCAGGGATGAGGGGGTGGTATGTGGCGGAGCCGGGCAGTCCGCAGTTGAATTTCCGGCCCCGCTGTTCCATGAAGCGTGCCGAGGTATACCACCGATAAGCCTGATAACCCCGCAGGGAGTGACAAAATGAAGCTTGTTCGTTACGGCGCCAAGGGTGCGGAAAAGCCCGGCCTGATCGATAAATCCGGCCAGTTGCGCGATCTTTCGGCGCACGTGAGGGACCTCGATGGCGAGGCCTATTCGCCGGCGTCGCTGGCCAAACTCGCCGGCCTGGATACCTCCAAGCTTCCCGCCGTCGACGGCAAGCCGCGCTTCGGCGCGCCGGTCACCGGCATCTCGAAATTTGTCGCGATCGGCCTGAACTATAGCGACCACGCCAAGGAGACGGGATCGCCGATCCCAACCGAACCGATCTTCTTCCTGAAAGCCAACACCGCACTCTCTGGCCCGAACGATGCGGTCGAGAAGCCGCGCGGCTCGACCAAGCTCGACTGGGAAGTCGAAATCGCTGCCATCATCGGCACCCGCGCCAAATATGTCTCAGAGGCCGATGCGCTCAACCACGTCGCCGGTTACTGCATCTGCAACGATGTTTCCGAGCGCAACTTTCAGATCGAGCGGCTCGGTCAGTGGACCAAAGGCAAATCGCACGACACGTTCGGCCCCGTGGGCCCGTGGCTGGTCACCAAGGACGAAATCCCCGACGTGCAGAAGCTGTCGATGTGGCTCGACGTCAACGGCAAGCGTTGCCAGACTGGCAACACCTCGACCATGATCTTCTCGATGGCGAAGTGCATTTCCTATGTCTCGCAGTTCATGACGCTGTTGCCCGGCGACATCGTCACCACCGGCACCCCGCCCGGCGTCGGCCTCGGCATGAAGCCGCCGACATTCCTCAATGTTGGCGACGTCGTTACGCTTGGCATCGAGAGGCTCGGCGAGCAGCGCCAGGAAATCATCGAGGCGTAGACGTCATACCTCGCCACCAGGTCTCGCCTTCGGCGAGCCCGGTGACAGGCTCCTACGGGGTATCCAGTACACCGCGGCCATCGTGAGAATATCGAACCACCGCGGCGTACTGGATCATCCGCCTTCGCGGATGATGACATCGAGTGGTCGTCACGACCGGGCAAAAAGAAGAAACTTTCGAAGGGAATTCCCAGCATGAAACTCACCTTCTCTCCCGCCTCGCCGTTCGCCCGGAAGGTTCGCATCGCCGCGATCGAGACCGGCCTGATCGACAAGATAGAGCTCACGCCCGCGACCGTCGCACCGGCTCAACCGAACGAGGAATATTCCAAGATCACCCCGCTGAAAAAACTGCCGGTGCTGATCCTCGATGATGGCGAAGTCATTCTCGATTCCTACGTCATCGTCGAGTATCTCGACGAACTCGCCGGCGGTGGAAAACTGATCCCGACCTCCGGTCCCGAGCGCTGGAAGGTCAAGAGCGACCATTCGCTGCTTCAGGGCATGCTCGATTCCATGCTGCTGTGCCGGTACGAAGGCATGGTGCGGCCAGAGCCGCTGCGCTGGAAGGCGTGGTCGGACGATCACTGGGGCCGGGCGTGGGCCGGCATGGCGCGGTTCGAGAACAAGCCCGAGGTCTTGTCAGGACCTTTCAATATCGTGCAGATCGGCCTCGTCTGCGTGCTCGGATATGCCGATTTCCGCTTTGCCGATTGCGGCTGGCGCAAGGCCTTTCCAAAACTCGAGGCCTTCCATCAGAAGATGATGGAGCGGCCCTCGGTGAAAATCTCGGCGCCGCCGCCGGCGTAACATCTGGAAGGAGATAGCGGCATGCGCGAGGGTGGCAGACGATTGCGGCGCCTCGGCTTCGCCGCCGTGTTCGCGCTCGCGGCGTCCGCTGCGACGGCGCAGACTCATCAATTCTCGACCGACCAACGCAATCTCGCCTGCGGAAGCCCCAGCGCCATCGGCGATGGCTGGGCCACGGCGACGCCGGAAAGCGCCGGTCTCGACGGTGGGCGCCTGTGCGGCATCGCCGCGCGGCTGACGGCCAGCAACGCCAATGTTCATGCGGTGGTCATCGCCCGCCGCGGCATGCTCGTGTTCGAACAGTATTTTCCGGGCTACGACGAGCCTTGGGGAATGGGCAGCGGACTGCATGATTTCGATGCGGTCACCAAGCACGATATGCGCTCGGTTTCGAAGAGCGTGGTCTCGCTGCTGGTGGGCATCGCGATCGATCGCGAACTGATCAAGAGCGCCGACGAACCTATCGTCAAATTCTTTCCGGATTATTCGGCAGTGAAATCGCCGGGCTGGGACAGCATCACGCTGCGCCATCTCTTGACCATGTCGTCCGGCATGCAGTGGGACGAGAACCGCGCCTGGAAGGACCCGCAAAACGACGAGCCGCATCTTGGCAGCGAGGCCGATCCGTATCGCTATGTCTTGTCGAAGCCGGTCGCTGCGCCGCCGGACACGGTATGGACCTACAATGGCGGCGGAACGGACCTGCTCGGCAATATTCTCGAACGGGTATCGGGCAAATCGCTGGACGCGTTTGCGCGCGAGGCGCTGTTTACCCCGCTCGGCATTTCCGACTGGGAATGGATGAAGTATCACAATGAGCACATCGCCTCGGCTGTGGGCCTTCGTCTTCGCCCGCGCGACGCTGCTAAGATCGGCCAGCTTGTGCTCAACAAGGGCGCGTGGGCCGACCGGCAGGTCGTGTCGGCGAAATGGATCGAGCAATCGATCACGCCGCGCTTTCAGGCAATCGGCTATTTCGGCGGGCTGTTCTACTACGGACAGCAATGGTGGATGGGCCGCACGCTGTCCGCCGACAAGGAGGTGAAATGGATCGCGGCGATGGGCCTGGGCGGCCAGCGCCTCTTCATCGTTCCGGATCTCGATCTCGTGGTGATGACCACGTCAGGGCTCTATGGCAGCTCGCGGCAGGGAAATGCCGCGCTCGAAATCCTTGCCAATTTCGTCATTCCTGCCGTCCGCGACAAATAACGCGCGTCAATCCAGCCGAGAGAACACATGAACCTCAAATTCACCGTCGGCGACTTCACCATTCACCGCATCATCGAGCAGGAAACCACTTTCCTGCCGGCGCTCGAGATGCTGCCCGGCCTGACGCCGGAAGTTCTCGCGGAGAACCGCGCCTGGATGCAGAAGGCCGGCGCGCTCGACGACAAGGATGTACTGATCCTGTGTTTCCAGTCCTATGTGGTGAGGACGCCGCACCACACCATCCTGATCGACAGCTGCATCGGCAACGACAAGCCGCGGCCGCAACGGCCGAAATGGAACATGAAGACCGATGATACCTATCTGCGCGGCCTCGCCGCCGCCGGTTTTTCCGTTGACGACATCGACTATGTCATGTGCACGCATCTGCATGTCGATCATGTCGGCTGGAACACGCGGCTTGATAATGGCCGCTGGGTGCCGACCTTCCCGAAGGCGCGTTACATCTTCGACAAGACCGAATTCGACTACTGGACCGAGACGCATGCGAAAACGCCCGTGCCGCCATTTGGCGACAGCGTGCTGCCAGTAGTCGAAGCCAAGCAGGCGGAAATCGTCCGCGGCGATTATCAGATCGGCGACCACATGCGCATCCTGCCGACGCCAGGACACACGCCCGGCCA
Source organism: Bradyrhizobium archetypum (assembly GCF_013114835.1). Lineage (GTDB taxonomy): Bacteria > Pseudomonadota > Alphaproteobacteria > Rhizobiales > Xanthobacteraceae > Bradyrhizobium > Bradyrhizobium archetypum. The sequence goes on from NZ_JAAVLW010000006.1 coordinate 173,068, forward strand.
TGCCGCCTTCACCTTCGGCCGGGCAAAGGATGACGCCGTATTCTCGGGCGACCTGATGCATTCACCGCTGCAGACGCACTATCCGGAATTGTCGATGAAGTTCGACGTCGATCAGACGCAGGCGGCGAAGACGCGGCGCGGCTTCCTGGAACGCTACTGCGACACCGATACGCTGTGCTGCACCGCCCATTTCCCCTCGCCTTCGGTCGCGAAGATCCGGCGCAAGGGCAGCGGATTTACCTGCGAGGCGATATGAGTTTGAAGCCGACCTCCCCCGCAAGCGGGAGAGGTAATGTACGTCTACGGCCAGTCCGATCTAACCCAAAATCGCCAAGCTCTAAAGGCTATCAGTCGAACAGGCTCGGCGTGTGGTTCACCGCCGCGCCTTCGATTGCCAGCATCTTCAGCTTCGTCACCACGCCGCCATTGGCGGAGAACCCGCCGGGCTTGTTGCCTGCTGCCAGCACGCGGTGGCACGGCACCACGATCGGACAGGGGTTGCGGCCCAACGCCTGGCCGACGTCGCGCGACAATTCGACGCCGCCAAGCTTCTTGGCGATATCGCCATAAGTCATGGTCTTGCCCGGCGGAATGGTGCGCGCAATGTCGTAAACGCCGCGGTTGAATTCGGGAACCCCGTCGAGATCGAGCACGACATCGGCAAGATCGTTCGGTTTGCCTTCGAGCAGCTCGACCATGCCGTCGATCGCCGCCTGCACGTTCGCCGGCGGCTCTGCCTCGATCAGGTCGCCATGGCGCTGCTGCAGGCGGGTGCGGGTCTTCTTCTCGTCGCCCATCGGCAACTGCACCGAGGTGATCCCGCGCTCGCCCCAGACGATGCCGCAGCGGCCGATCGCGGTGTCGAATATCGCAAAATGGTGCCCGGTCATGGCTGGCTCCATAGTCTCCTGTTCAATGCCACCCAGCTTCCTCTCGAGCCCAAATCTAGGCTTGGAGATTATTGCTATCCACCCGAATTCTGGGGAAACTTGACGGCATGAACAACTTCCGCTGATCTGGCCCTCCCGCCGATACCTGCAACGGGCCGAGCCCTTTTTCATCCTCACGAGACTGCATGCAGACCCTTCACGTCAACGGCTATGACATGGCCTATCTCGATGTCGGCCGCAGCGCCGGGAATGGCCCGTCGCTGGTCTGCGTGCATGGTTCGCTGTGCGATTTCCGGATCTGGTCGTCGGTGCTCGGACCGCTGACGCGCCGGCACCGGGTGATCGCGCCATCGCTGCGGCATTCCTTCCCGGAGCATTGGGACGGCGTGGGCGATACCTATTCGATCGCCCAGCACGTCGATGACGTGATCGGCTTCATTGAGAAGCTGGATACAAAGCCGATCGACCTGATGGGCCATTCCCGCGGCGGGCATATCTGCTTCCGAGTCGCGCAGCGCCGGCCTGACCTCGTGCGCAAGCTGATCCTGGCTGAACCCGGCGGCGAGCTCGACGCCACGCTCGATCCCGTCTACAAGCCCGGCCCCTCACCCTTGGCTGGCATGATTGCGGCCTCCGCCGAGGAGATCGCCAAGGGCGATATCGATGGCGGCCTGCAGATTTTCCTGGATGCGCTGGAAGGCCGCGGCGCCTGGAAGCGCCTGCCGGCGGCACCCAAACAATTGCTGCGCGACAATGCCACCACGCTGATCGGCCAGATGCGCGACCAGCGCCCGCCGTTCTCCAAGGCGGATGCGGAAGCGATCAGGACGCCGACATTGTTCATCGGCGGCGCAAACACCAAAGGCACGCTGCCAAAGGTGCTCAATGCCCTCGCCGCCAACGTCAGGGTAGCGCGCACCGCGATGATCCCCGGCACCACGCATCCGATGTTCGAACAGGCGCCGCAGCTATATTGCCAGATCGTGCTCGCCTATCTCGCAGAGGATTGATCGCCATGCAGATGTTCAGCGTTAACGGCTACGACATGGCCTATCTCGACCTCGGCCAAGCCAACGGCCCGCCGCTGGTTCTGGTCCATGGCACGCTGGGTGATTTCCGCACCTTTAATGCGGTGCTCGGACCGCTGTCGAAACGACATCGCGTGATCTCGCTGAGCCTGCGGCGATTCTTTCCGGAGCACTGGGACGGCATCGGCAATGACTATCTGATGGCGCAGCACGTTGCCGACGTCATTGGCTTCATCGAAACGCTCAGTGCCGGGCCGGTCGATCTGGTCGGCCATTCCCGCGGCGGCCATATTGGATTCCGCGTGGCGCAGGCGCGCCCCGAGTTGCTGCGCAAGCTGGTGCTTGCCGAACCGGGCGGTGATCTCGAACCCGCGCTGCAGCCCACCAGTGCGCCTCCCGGCCCCGTACCGCTGGGCCCGCGCATCCCTATCGCGGCCGCGATGGTGCGAAACGGCGACATCGACGGCGCACTTGCCCTGTTCGTCGACGGGATCGACGGCGAAGGTGTGTGGGCAAGGTGGCCCGCCCCGGCGCGCCAGCAATTGCGCGACAACATTTATACGCTGCTCGGCCAGGTCGGCGAGAACCGCAAGCCGTTCTTGAAGAGCGAAGCTCAGTCGATCAGAACACCGACGCTGTTGATCGGCGGCGGCGATACCAGGGGCGCGCTGGCGGTGATCTGGCGCGTGCTGGCCGAACATATTCCGGGCGCACGAACGGCGGTCATCCCCGGCGCGCGCCACTGGATGTTCGAACAGGCGCCGCAGGAGTTTTCCGATGTCGTGCTGGAATTTCTGGCGGCGTAGATGCGCCGCCGACTTCTTATTTTTGGTCCATCCGCCACGCACCGTCCCAATCGGCGGCCGGCGGGTTGACCTGAAAATTCTCGACACGCCGAGCCAGCGCCTTGGCCGGTCCGTCGTTCGGAACCGCTTCGAGCGCCGCATGAAAGGCCCGCCGCGCGTCGTCCCAGCGGCGCTCCCGATAGGCGGCGAGCCCTTCGGCATATCGCTCCCGCAACGCCAATTGGCTCTCGGTGAGCTCGCCCTTACGCCCCAGGATATCGAACACCGTCTGGGGAAGCGTCTGGCCGACAACCACTAGCCGATCGATCTCGCGGGATTCTACCGCGTCGCCGGCTGCCGTGATCGCCGGCTCCGAAACCAGCGCATGGCTGCCATAGATCTTGTTGGCGTTCTCCAGCCGCGACGCCAGATTCACCGCATCACCCATGACTGTGTAACTCATCATGAATTCCGAGCCGATGCTGCCGACCAGCACTTCGCCAGTGGCGACCCCAATGCGAACATCGCAGTCGCTCGGCACGGTGCGGATGCCGAGCAGTTCAGGCAGCTCCTTGCGCAGCGCCGTACCGCGATCGGCCATCTCGACGGCAGCGAGGCAGGCCAGGCGTGCCTGCTCGCCATGCTCGGTAAAGGGAGGCCCCCAATAGGCCATGATCGCGTCGCCGATATATTTGTCGATGATGCCGCGATGGCTGCGGATCGGTCCCGACATCGTCGATAGATAGTGGTTCATCACCTTGACGAGGCCTTGCGGCGTCATGCCCTCGCTGAGGCTGGTAAAGCCCTGCATGTCGCAGAACAGCACGGTCATCACCCGCCGCTCGCCGGCGCCGGTAGTCAGCGACCGCTGGTCGATCAATCCTTCCACGACGCGCGGATCGACGTAGCGGCCGAAAGTCTCGCGCAAGCGCTCCTTGAGGCGCAACTGCTCGACCATGTTGTTGAAGGCGGCCGTGAGCTGACCGATTTCGTCCCGCGTGGTGACGTCGATTGATCCCTCTAGCCGGCCGGCTTCGACCGCGCGGGTGCCCTCCAATAGCCGGCGGACCGGCCGGATGATGCCGCTGCTGACAAAGACCGCGAACGTCAGCCCGAGGATCGCCGCCAACGCAGTTACGATTGCGGAGATGGCAATCGCGCGCTGCTGATCCCGCATCGTCAGCGCGGCATCGCTGCGAACCTGCGCCATCATGTCCTGACGGATTTCCTCGATCTTGCGATTGAATTCGTCGCGGAGCGCGTCGGCTCGAACGAGGCTGGCCCGGACTTCCGGCATATTGCCGGCATCGAGCTGCGGCCACATCCGCTTGTTCTCTTCGTCCAGGTAACGGCGAAGGTCGCTCGTTACGGTTTCGATTCGATTGTCGATCCGTCCGAGCTTGGCGTCGTCGGATACTGTGGTCGGGTCATTGATGATCGCATTGATGAGAACGCGTGCAGCTTGTGCCTCCTGGTCAATCTCCCGGCCTTTCGCCTCGTAGAGTATCTGTTGATCCGCAAAGGCAGCCTTGTCCGACGGCGTCTGCATCCGGGCGATCACCATGCGACGAACCACCACGGCCTGCTCCAGCGAACGGACGTTCATCCGCGCCAGATGTCCATAAGCCTCGACATATTTCGTCGTCAGCTCATCGAGCTGATGGGCGATCCTTTTCGTCATCACGGTCGACAGCACCGAGGTAATTGCCATCAGGACGATCAGTCCCAAAGCGATGCCCAGAATTCTTCTTCGTATGGTCGGCCGCAGCATGGATCGGCGTTCTGACGTGATAGGCAAAGGGTGAAAGGCAAGAACGGACAGGGCAACAAAAATGCCCGGCCGATCAATTTCGGCCAGGCCCATTCTTTAGCGCGCGCCGCTGAATTAAGCACGAGCCGACGTGTTAAAATTGACGATAGTTTCGGGGTAACGAGCTCTTGAGGCGACTCCCTGTTACACCTTCCAGACGCCCACCGGCTGACGCACGGCAACGTTGAGCCTATTCCAGACATTGATATTGGCGATCGCCAGAATCAACGCTGCGAGCTCGGCCTCGTCGAAATGCTTGTCGGCCTCACGCCAGACCTCGTCCGGCACCGGATCGGCGCGGTCGCTGATCCGGGTCAGCGCTTCCGTTAGCGCCAGGGCCGCGCGTTCGCCTTCGGTAAAATAGGGCGTGTCGCGCCAGGCGGCCACCGCGAACAGCCTCTCGTCGGTCTCGCCGGCCTTCTTGGCGAGTTTCGGGTGCATGTCGACGCAGACACTGCAGCCGTTGATTTGGCTGGCGCGCAGATGGACCAGTTCGAGCAGTTTTTCCGAGAGGCTGTTTTTGGTCAGTTCGCCGAGCGTCTGCAGCGCCTTCATGGCGTCGGGAATAACCATGACGGGGTGATTCATTCGGGCTTGCATCGTTTTGCGCTCCATATGGCTGGTTCCGTTTTTGACGTGGCGGTGCCGATCTGCTGTCACATCGGCCCGCTTTCGTTCGTCATAGCCATGACGGAACACGATGTAGGAATGTGACCGATGGACGAGAAAAAGTTTCTGGCTGAGAAATTCGAAGCCAACCGGGCCCATCTGCGGGCGGTGGCCTACCGCATGCTGGGCTCCACCAGCGAGGTCGACGATGCCGTGCAGGAAACCTGGCTACGGTTGAGCCGCTCCGATAGCAGCGAGGTTGAAAACCTCGGCGGCTGGCTGACCACGGTCGTCGCCCGCGTTTGTCTCGACATGCTGCGCTCGCGCAAATCGCGGCGCGAGGAGCCGATGGGACCGCATGTGCCGGAGCCCATCGCCGATGACGCGCATAGCCGGGATGCCGAGATGGCCGATTCCGTCGGCGCGGCCCTGCTGGTCGTGTTGGAAACGCTGGCACCGGCGGAGCGGCTTGCCTTCGTGCTGCACGACATGTTCGCGGTGCCGTTCGAGGAAATCGCGCCGATCGTCGGCCGCACACCAGCCGCAGCAAGGCAACTGGCGAGCCGCGCCCGCCGCCGGGTCCAGGGCAGTCCGCCGCCGGATGCCGATTTCAGCCGGCAGAAGAACGTCGTTGATGCCTTCATCAAGGCCTCCCGCGAGGGCGACTTCGAAGGGCTGCTTGCCGTGCTCGATCCTGAAGTCGTGTTCCGTGCCGATTCCGCTGCGCAGCGACTGGGCTCGCTCGCGGAAATCCGTGGCGCTGCGGCGGTCGCCGAATCCTTCAAGGGACGCGCGCAATCCGCCAGGCCGGCGCTGGTCGATGGTGCATTCGCGCTCGCCGTCATTCTCGGCGGCCAACTGCGCATCGTGGTGCGGCTGACGATCAGTAACGATCGGATATCAGCGGTCGACGCCGTGGCGGATGCCGAGCGGATCGGCCAGTTCGACGTAGACCTGCTGACGTGAGCAGCATCAACGGCTCTTGATTGCAGAGAACACGATCGCCTGAACCGACATCCGGCCAGGATCGCCGAATTCGCGGCGAAACTCCTCCGCCAGTGCATCGACGATCTGTTCCGGATCGACCCCGCCGCGCGTCCGGACCTGATCAATCAGCGGATTACCGTACACGGCCGCACGCGCGAACTTCGCGATGTCAGGGAGCCCTCGATCCTGTCTGATCACGGCAATGCCGATGTCGCCGAAGCCCGCTGTTAACAGCAATTCCTTGATGGGATCGATCTGGTGGCAGGAGAACGGCACGTTGTAAAACTGCGGCGGATCGGTGGGAAAGAAACGCCCGGCCACTTCATGCGCGATCCGGCCGAACGGATTGTAGCGGTGAGAGTCCCAAACGCTGAGCACGTAGCGGCCGCCGGGCGAGAGTACACGACAGGCCTCGGAAAAGGATTTTGCCTTGTCCGGAAAGAACATCAGACCGAACTGACAAACGATCGCATCGAAGCTTGCATCGGCGAACGGAAGCGCGACCGCGTCCGCAGGCTGAAAGGCGACCTGCTCGCCGGACTGAAATTTGGTGCGGGCAATCTCGAGCATCGGCGGATTGAAATCGGTCGCGGTCAGCTCCGCGTCTCTCGGCAACATGTCGAGCAACTGCCGCGTGACGATGCCAGTGCCGGCGGCGGTTTCGAGCACTCGCACGGGACCGCCGCTGGCGACACGCTTGGCAATGTCCGCCGCGTATTCAGCGAAGATGATCGGGCCGAGGCCTTGATCATAATACTGGGGGATATTGCCAACGAACCCGGCTGCGTCGTTGCTCATGATCGACCTCCGATCGCCCCCGGCACAGCATACCCCCAGAGCGGCAGGCCGGTCGTCAGCCTTGACCGCGACCGATTTAGCCGCTAGCTTCCGAATTCGGAATTCCGTATTCCAAATAGGTTGAGCCGGCATGATCCCGTTGGATCCACTCCCGAACCTGATCGACCAGGTCTACGCCCGCATCCTCGGCGCGATCACCGATCGTTCGCTGCCGCCCGGGCATCGGATCCGGCAGAACGAGCTGGCGGACAAGCTCGGCGTCTCGCGCCAGCCGGTATCCCATGCGCTGCATCTGCTGCATCGGCAGGGGCTTGTCGCGGAAAGCGGCCGACGCGGCTTTGAAGTCACACGGCTCGATCCGGAGCGCATTCGCCAGCTCTACGAAGTGCGCGGCGCGATCGACGCGCTGGCGGCAAAGCTCGCGGCCGGGCGGGCCAAGTTCGATGCCGCGGGGCACGCCCAGCTTGAGGCCGCGCTGCAGGCCGGACGGAGCATCGACAACGACACGCCGCTTTCGCGGCTGATCGCCCTCGATGTCGATTTCCACAGTGCGATCTATCGCCTCGCCGGCAATCCCGCGATCGAGGAAATGATCGCGCCGCAATGGCCGCATATGCGCCGCTCGATGGCGACCGTGCTTGCCGAACTCGATTACCGCGAAAGCGCCTGGGCCGAACACGAAAAGATCGCCGCCGCGATTGTCGCTGGCAACGCCAAGGCGGCGGAGGCCGCGGCACTGGCGCATGCGCAAACCGCCGGACGAATGACCGAGGAGAGATTGAGGGCGACGGATCGGGCGGCCTGACAGGCTGCACGACCTCATCCTGAGGAACCGCGAAGCGGCGTCTCGAAGGATGGGCCCCGGGCCTCATGGTTCGAGACGCGTGAAGACGCGCTCCTCACCATGAGGGGAGAGAAAAACAAAAACCACAGGAGAGAACGCCATGAAACTGACGCCACAGCAGATCGAATTCTTCAACCGCGAAGGCTGGCTGTTCCTGCCCGAATTGTTCAGCCAGGAGGAAGTGGACTATCTCGCCCGCGAGGCCGTCAGCATCTATGACGCCAACCGGCCCGAGGTGTGGCGCGAGAAGAGCGGCGCGCCGCGCACCGCCTTTGCCGCACACCTCTACAACGAGGCGTTCGGTATTCTCGCCGCACATCCACGCATGATCGAGCCGATCGAGCAGATCTTCGGCGAGAAGGTCTACATGCACCAGTTCAAGATCAACGCCAAAGCTGCCTTCACCGGCGATGTCTGGCAATGGCATCAGGACTACGGCACGTGGAAGCGCGACGACGGCATGCCGGAGCCGCGCGCGATGAACATTGCGATCTTCCTCGACGAGGTGATGCCGATCAACGGCCCCTTGATGCTGGTACCGAAGAGCCAGCACGCCGGCGACCTCAAGGCCTCGCACGACCTTGAGACCACCTCCTATCCGCTGTGGACGCTGGATGAGGAGACCGTCACGCGGCTGGTGAAGGAAGGCGGCATCGTCGCCCCCACCGGCAAGGCCGGCGGCATGCTGATGTTCCACGGCAATCTGGTGCACGGATCAAGCGGCAACATCACGCCCTACCCGCGCAAAATCGTCTATCTGACGTTGAACGCGGTCTCAAACTACATCCGTACGCCCACGCGGCCGGACTACATCGCGCATCGCGATTTTACGCCGATTCAGATGGTGGACGATGATGCGCTGTTGCGGCTGGCGCGTGCGCATCGGCAAGCCGCGGAATAAGGTTTTATCGTCATTCCGGGGTGGCGCGATAGCGTCGAACCCGGAACCTCCCTTTCATCTCTGGATTCCGGGTCTGTGCCAAGTGGCGCATCCCGGAATGACGGCCGATCGGATCACTCCCATGAACCTTCACCGCCTTCTCAACGCCCGCCTTGCTGCCGGCAAACCGGTTCGCGTCGCGCTGATCGGCGCCGGCAAGTTCGGGTCGATGTTCTTGTCGCAGGTGCCGCATACGCCGGGGCTCGAAGTGCCCGTCATCGTCGACATCGATCGCGATCGCGCCCGCGAGGCGTGCCGCACCGTCGGCTGGGATGCAGAGCGGATCGCGCGAACCGCGTTCACCGACGATGGCGCCCGCGCGATTGCAGGCGGCGCGATGGACGTCGTAGTAGAGGCCACCGGCAACCCGGCGGCCGGCATCAGGCATGCCCGCGCGGCGATTGCGGCCGGCAAGCATGTCGTCATGGTCAATGTCGAGGCCGATGTGCTGGCCGGCCCGCTGCTCGCGGAAGAAGCACGCAAGGCCGGCGTGGTCTATTCGCTGGCCTATGGCGACCAGCCGGCGCTGACCGCCGAAATGGTGGACTGGGCGCGCGCGACCGGCTTTCGCGTCGTCGCCGCCGGCAAGGGCACGAAGTACCTGCCCGCTTATCACGATGTGACGCCGGACGGCGTTTGGAGCCATTACGGGCTGACGGCCGGCGAAGCGCAATCGGCCGGCATGAACCCGCAGATGTTCAACTCGTTTTTGGACGGCACCAAATCCGCGATCGAAATGGCGGCGATCGCGAACGCTTGCGGGCTCGACGTGCCGTCGGATGGGCTGTTGTTTCCGCCCTGCGGTGTCGACGATCTGCCGCATGTGATGCGGCCGCGCGACAAGGGCGGCGTGCTGGAAAAGGCGGGCTTGGCGGAGGTTGTGTCTTCGCTCGAGCGCGACGGCCGTCCCGTCTTCCGCGACCTGCGCTGGGGCGTTTATGTCGTGCTGGAGGCGCCGAATGACTACGCCGCCGATTGCTTCAAGCAATATGGGCTGAAGACCGACGCTTCAGGCCGGTATGCGGCGATGTACAAGCCCTATCATCTGATCGGCCTCGAGCTGAACATTTCCATCCTGTCGGCCGCGCTACGCAACGAGCCGACCGGGCAGCCGCATGATTTTCGTGGCGACGTCGCAGCGGTCGCGAAACGCAATCTGCGTGCGGCTGAAATGCTCGATGGCGAAGGCGGCTACACGGTTTGGGGAAAATTGATGCCGGCATCGAAGAGTCTCTCGGCCGGCGCGCTGCCGATCGGACTGGCGCATCACGTCAAGCTGAAGAACGACGTCGCCCACGGCGCGGTCGTGCGCTGGAGCGATGTCGAGGTCGACGAAAACAACGAGACCATCAGGACGCGCAGGGCGATGGAAGCAGCATTCGCCGCGCGACGATAATCGTGCGTATCGGCGTCGCGCTGCAGCCGGAAATTTCACCAATCGCACATGCATGTTGAGGTCGAACTGCGCCCCTCGAGCATGCTTGCACGGCGGAATTACCGCAATGCGGCATTTCGAATTAACCCTATTTCGTCGGCCGTCGCCTTAGTATTTCGGCGGGTGAATCAGCGTTGCGCTTAGCATTCAGGCAATTCTCCGCCCCTGCGACGTAGCCAGTGCCCTTGATTATCGACCACCAATTCGTCATCCTGCCTTTCAGGTCCACAGAGCCGGGAAATTGATTGCGAACACAAGAGCCTGGGTTTTCAGGGCCCATATTCCTAAACAACAGTCCGCCACCAGCCATCGGTAAATCAGAGAAAACGACACCAGATCGTTGTCCCTTGGTCGGTATCGGCGATAACAGAGGGGAAACAAATGAAACGTCGTGATTTCTTGAAAGCGGGCGGCGTCGGTCTCGCTGCCAGTGCGGTTGCCGCGCCGGCGATTGCGCAATCCAACCCGGAAATAAAGTGGCGCTATACGGCAAGCTGGCCGAAGGCACTCGATACGCTGTATGGCGGCTGCGAATATTTCGCCAAGCGCGTCGCCGAAATCACCGACAACAAATTCCAGATTCAGCCGTTCGCAGCCGGCGAAATCGTACCCGGCCTGCAGGTGCTCGACGCCGTTTCGAACGGCACCGTCGAGATGGGCAATACCGCGCTCTACTATTACTGGGGCAAGAATGCGGCCTTCACCTTTGGAACGTCGCTGCCGTTCGGCCTTAACACGCGCTCGCATATTTCCTGGCTGCGTTTTGGCGGCGGCACGGAGATGCTCAACGACCTCTTGAAGGAATATAACTGCATCGGCGTGCCGACCGGTTCGACCGGCGCGCAGATGGGGGGCTGGTTCCGGAAAGAGATCAAGTCGATGGAGGATTTCAAGGGCCTGAAATTCCGCGTCGGCGGTTTCGCAGGCACCATCATTGCCAAGGTCGGCGGCGTGCCGCAGCAGATCGCCGGCGGCGACATCTATCCGGCGCTGGAAAAGGGCACCATCGATGCGGCCGAATGGGTCGGTCCCTACGACGACGAGAAGCTCGGCTTCGTGAAGGTCGCGAAGTATTACTATTATCCGGGATGGTGGGAAGGCACCGGCCAGGGCCATAACATCATGAACCTCGAGAAGTTCAATGCCCTGCCGAAGCACTACCAGGCCGCGATCGAGACCGCGTCCTATGACACATTCACCTGGGTCACCGGCAAATACGACTACGTCAATCCGCCGGCGCTGAAGCGGCTGTTGGCCGCGGGCGCGATCCTGCGTCCGTTCCCGCAGGAAGTGCTCGAAGCCTGCTACAATGCCGCCAGCGGCATCTACGCCGATCTCTCCAAGAGCAACCCGCACTTCAACAAGATGTATGCGAGCCTGTCGGCGTTCCGTAACGAATCGCTGGCGTGGAATCAGGTAGCTGAGCTGAGCTACGACAGCTTCATGATGCGGATGCGCACCCGGACCTGAGGCCGACAGAGCAATCACAAACAAAAGCCCCGGAGATCTCTCCGGGGCTTTTCGTTGAGCGGGTTGCTCTTTGTCTGATGCGTTGTCTTCACGCGAGGCGCGCGCCCCACGGATCAAGTCCGAGGGACGTGTTTCGCTTGAAAACGCTTGCGGACTATTCCTCGCTTTCGCCAAGCACCTCGGCGAGCTTGTCGTAATATTTCGCCACGAGATCGATATTGCCCTTGTTCTCGATCGCCGGCGGCGGCGACTTCAGGGCCTCATTGAGATCGGCGAGTGCTTCCTTCTTGTCCTTGGCCGACATCTTCTTGTCGGCCTGGATCTGGGCGATCTGCGG
>NZ_JAAVLW010000006.1:190000-533485 GCF_013114835.1 Bradyrhizobium archetypum
TTGTCACCGCCATTGTAGCACGTGTGTAGCCCAGCCCGTAAGGGCCATGAGGACTTGACGTCATCCCCACCTTCCTCGCGGCTTATCACCGGCAGTCTCCTTAGAGTGCTCAACTAAATGGTAGCAACTAAGGACGGGGGTTGCGCTCGTTGCGGGACTTAACCCAACATCTCACGACACGAGCTGACGACAGCCATGCAGCACCTGTCTCCGGTCCAGCCGAACTGAAGGACCCCGTCTCTGGGGCCCGCGACCGGGATGTCAAGGGCTGGTAAGGTTCTGCGCGTTGCGTCGAATTAAACCACATGCTCCACCGCTTGTGCGGGCCCCCGTCAATTCCTTTGAGTTTTAATCTTGCGACCGTACTCCCCAGGCGGAATGCTTAAAGCGTTAGCTGCGCCACTAGTGAGTAAACCCACTAACGGCTGGCATTCATCGTTTACGGCGTGGACTACCAGGGTATCTAATCCTGTTTGCTCCCCACGCTTTCGTGCCTCAGCGTCAGTATCGGGCCAGTGAGCCGCCTTCGCCACTGGTGTTCTTGCGAATATCTACGAATTTCACCTCTACACTCGCAGTTCCACTCACCTCTCCCGAACTCAAGATCTTCAGTATCAAAGGCAGTTCTGGAGTTGAGCTCCAGGATTTCACCCCTGACTTAAAGACCCGCCTACGCACCCTTTACGCCCAGTGATTCCGAGCAACGCTAGCCCCCTTCGTATTACCGCGGCTGCTGGCACGAAGTTAGCCGGGGCTTATTCTTGCGGTACCGTCATTATCTTCCCGCACAAAAGAGCTTTACAACCCTAGGGCCTTCATCACTCACGCGGCATGGCTGGATCAGGCTTGCGCCCATTGTCCAATATTCCCCACTGCTGCCTCCCGTAGGAGTTTGGGCCGTGTCTCAGTCCCAATGTGGCTGATCATCCTCTCAGACCAGCTACTGATCGTCGCCTTGGTGAGCCATTACCTCACCAACTAGCTAATCAGACGCGGGCCGATCTTTCGGCGATAAATCTTTCCCCGTAAGGGCTTATCCGGTATTAGCCCAAGTTTCCCTGGGTTGTTCCGAACCAAAAGGTACGTTCCCACGCGTTACTCACCCGTCTGCCGCTGACGTATTGCTACGCCCGCTCGACTTGCATGTGTTAAGCCTGCCGCCAGCGTTCGCTCTGAGCCAGGATCAAACTCTCAAGTTGGACTTGAAACCTTGAACCGGCTGATCACAACGTTTGACGAGGTCCCACCATTTATATCGCCGACGATTCACATCGCTGACGACGATGGTGTAACCTATTAAACGTGTACCGCCGAAGTCTTTCGTCCAGGCCTCGAAAGATGAAAGCCGAAGCTTTCAAGTATTCGAGACCACGCAAGGACTCCGCCGTCCACGCTTCTCTTTCTTCATCTTCACTTGTCAAACAGCCCGGGATCGCGGGGACCCCATCCTTCCCTCTGGAAGGTTCCCGAAGATCTCATCCGACGACAAATAACAACCGATTGGTATCGGCTGTTGAGTCACTCATCGTAATGAGGAGCTTGCGGGGCGCGAAGAGATGCCTTGGCCTCGGGGCCAATGCATCGCCGCGCTCAGTGGCCGGGTTATAGGCCCGCCCGATCTCGGTTGTCAACGCCCATCGTCAACAAATTGTCGCATCACGTTGAAGATTTTTGCGACGCCAAGAAGTCCCTATATTTCGGGCCTTTGGCCGCACTTGAGCCACAATCCTGCGACGTTCTGACTATAAGGTAAGCAATGAATCACCGAATGCCAGTGGGAGCTGCCGGTGGTTTTCTACCCGGGAACAGGCGATCTCGATGAACCCGTCGCCTTTCCCACGCGGCCGAGAAGCTTTCGAGAGATCTGCACACCATTGACGTTCGAGATTCCGGCCGGTCTTCTGCTGGCCTCTGATTCCCGAATTTCCATGCGTGCGGCACGCCATCCTCCGGAACCGCTCCTTCCTTCAAAAGGACGGAAACGTGGGGTCTGGATCGGGCGAAGGTCTTGTCGGATATCGATGGAATTTGGGGGGACACAGGGTTGAGCCAGAAGGCGCCACGCGGGAGCGGCTATGGACGCGAGATCGGGATCATTGATCTCGGTCACGAGCCGCCACTCTCCGTCGATGGCTCCGAAGCTGCGGTGATCGATCGCCGCCGTGTCTCCGTACAATGGTTTAGCGGTACCATCCTGACCGGTCTGTGCGGCGCGGCCCTCATCGGCGGCGCCGTTTTTGCGTCCCTCGACGGCGAAATGACCTTTGCCAAGGTGCCAGAACGCGTCGAGGGAGCCCTGCGCGGGGCGTTCAGCGCCAACGATCGCACCGCCACCCTGCACAAGAGCGATCGCCTGCCGCCGCCCGGCGATTCCACCGCCTCGCGCAATGTGATGCGGGTCTCGACCGTGACCCGCGTCGGGAATCGCGACGTGATGCGGGTGCGGCCGTTCGTCCGCATCTCCGGCAATCTGTCGATGACGACGAGCGATCTAAGCGCCAAGATCCCGCCCTACAATGCCCAGCGCCTGCTCACCGATGTCGGCAGCACGACCCAGGCCTCGGCTGAGGATCCGAACAATCCCGAGGCGGTCGAACCCGACGCCGAGGTGTCCTTCGTAACCAAGGATCTCGCGACGGTCCTGCCAAAGGCGAAGCTCGCCGCCGTGGTCGCGCTCGATGAAGTTCTGATGCGGGTACGGGACGCGGCGAACTGGCGCGGCTCGGGTGGGGTCCGCTACACGGCGCTTGCCAATGCTGCCGCCGACGCCAGCGGTGTGCAGTCCGATCTCAAGCTCGCCTACGCCACCGAAGGCAATGTTTCCGACCCCTATGCCGGCTTCGAGACCCGCGTGGTGCCGGAAAACGTCACCCTGTTGCCCAAGACCAAGGACCAGATCACCGGCGGCAACCCATCGGGCGAACGCGTTCACGTCGTCAAGAAGGGTGACAGTATCACCTCGATCCTACGCGATCTCGGCGCGACGCCCGATGAGGCCAGGGCGGTTGCAATGACCCTTGGGCCCCGCGGCCGCGACGGCGGCCTGAAGGAAGGTCAGAAGATCCGCATCCTGATGGCCCCTTCCGGCCTCGGTCCGGGCGCCCGCCTGCAACCCTACCGCGTGGTCGTGGCCAACGAGACCACGGTCGAAGCGGTCGCTGCGCTTTCGGACGTCGGCAAATATGTCGCGGTCGACGTGCAGAGCATGAATACCGTCGCCGAGACCACTGCCAGCAAGGACGATGACGACGACGACGAGGATGACGGCAGCGGCGTCCGGCTCTACCAGAGCATCTACGAGACCGCGCTGCGCAACAAGGTGCCGGCCGCCGTCATCGAGGACATGGTCCGCATCTATTCTTACGACGTCGACTTCCAGCGCAAGGTGCAGCCGGGCGACTCCTTCGACGTATACTTCGCCGGCGAGGACGAGGGCACCAGCAACAGCGAAAAGACCGAGGTGCTGTTCGCTTCCCTCACCGTCGGCGGCGAGACCAAGAAATACTATCGTTTCCAGACCCCCGACGATTCCGTCGTCGACTTTTACGACGAGACCGGCAAGAGCGCGAAGAAGTTCCTGGTACGCAAACCCGTCAACAACGCGATCATGCGCTCAGGCTTCGGCGGCCGCCGTCATCCGATCCTGGGCTTCACCAAGATGCACACCGGCGTGGACTGGGCGACCCCCTACGGCACGCCGATTTTCGCCTCCGGCAACGGCGTGGTCGAGAAGGTCGGCTGGGAAGGCGGCTACGGCAAATATGTCCGCCTGAAGCACAACAACGGCTACGAGACCGCCTATGGCCACATGTCGGCCTTCGCCAAGGGCATGGAGCCCGGCAAGCGCGTCCGCCAGGGCCAGGTGATCGGCTTCGTCGGATCAACCGGCATGTCGACCGGCGCCCACGTCCACTACGAAATTCTGGTGAACGGCCGCTTCGTCGACCCGATGCGCGTCAAGCTGCCGCGCGGTCGCTCACTCGAGGGTGCAATGCTGGCGAACTTCGAAAAGGAGCGCGACCGGCTCGATGCCCAGATGAATAGTCGCGGCAATTCGGCGCGGGTTTCCGAAGTGACCGGCACGACACCGCAAGCGCGCCAGGTCAGCCGCTGAGCCTTCGATAAGATATTCAGGACCAGACCGCTTTCTCGTCGGTCGTGGGATTGTGGCAATGCCTGCGCGCCACCGCCCGACGGACTCCTTCCGGGTCGATGTCGACAAGGCCGAGCTTTCCGTGGTTGCCGACGGCTTCAAGATTCCGGCCGCGGTCAATTTCGATTCCAAGGGCAATTTCCGGGTGGTCGATACCGCGCTCGGCCAGTTGGTGCGCGTCGATCCGAATACCGGCGCGAAGGAGCTGGTCGCGCAGCTCAAGCCGTCGCTCGACAATCTCGCCATCGACGACAAGGACCGTATCTTCGTTTCCAACATGGCCGACAACGGCATCCAGGAAGTCGGCGCCGCCAGGCAGATCATTATCCGCAAGCTGGCGCTGCCCGGCGGCATCGGCATCGTCTCCGACGGGCCAAGGACACCATCTAGGTCGCCGACTGCGCCCGCCGGTTTCATTAATTTACATTCAGTTGCGGCCCTTATGGAACCCGAACGGCCATTGTCCGGTTTATTACGTACTGGCAGACCTTCAATGGAGGATGTCATGGAGAATTGGACGAATGCCAAATTGTGCGACGTCGCAAACCTCGTCCTCGGCGCGGTTTTGTTCGTATCGCCGTGGATGTTTGGCTTCGACGCCGGGAAGGTCTCTCAGAACGCCATGATCACCGGTCTCGTGATCGCGATCCTTGCAATCGCAGCGCTGGCGGCATTCGCGGTCTGGGAGGAATGGCTGAACCTGATCGTCGGCCTCTGGGCGCTGATTTCGCCCTGGGCCCTGGGCTTCCAGGGAACCGCGCTGACCGTGCACGTGCTGATTGGCGCTGCCGTGGCGGTGCTTGCCGCCGTCGAACTCTGGCTGATGTCCCAGAATCCGCCTCGTCTGACGATGGGTCGCTGACCAGCCTTGCATATCCTACCGCTCGCCGCTCCCAGCGGCGGGCGGCTATCAGCGTGACTTGAAGGGGATCACCCATGAACCGCATTACCCGGGAGGACGTGACCAGGGCAGTCAGCGGCGCCGATGAGGTCACGATCGCTCAGATCATTGGAACTGGTGCCACGGTAGAGGAGCTCGCGGAAGCTCAGGCGTGGATGGCCAATGACGAGCCGATGCTGAACGCAGGCAGGCCGCTCGCGACCGGTCGGGTCCGCGAGCTTGTGGACATCCTGACCGAGCTCGAGCCCGAAGACGACGATCCCGGTGAGCCGGGGCCTGTCGTCAGCTCATCGGAATGAGCTAGCTGCCAGCCCGCAACCAAAAGCCCCGAGCATCAGGTGTTCGGGGCTTTTGCGTTCGTGCGGCACTTCTAGTTCAGCTTGCGTTTCGGCACCGGCCCCTCGAACTGGGCGATGTCGGCGGTCCGCGCCGCCTTGCCGTTGAAGGTCAGCACGTTGCCTTCGCTCGAGATGACGACACGGTCGCCGTCGGCGACGTCGCCCGCCAGGATCATCTCGGCCAGCGGGTCCTGCAAGTTGCGCTGGATCACCCGCTTCAGCGGCCTGGCGCCGTAGGCCGGATCCCAGCCCTTGGCGGCCAGCCAGTCGCGTGCCGCGGCATCGAGCGTCAGCGTGATCTTGCGATCCTCCAACAGCCGCTGCAGCCGCGCGAACTGGATCTCGACGATCCGGCCCATCTCGCTCTTCTGCAGGCGGTGGAACAGGATGATCTCGTCGACGCGGTTGAGGAATTCGGGCCGGAAATGCGCCCGCACCATACCCATCACCTGCTCGCGCACCGCAAACGTGTCCTCGCCCTCCGGCTGGTTCACCAGGAATTCCGAACCGAGGTTCGACGTCATGATGATCAGCGTGTTGCGGAAGTCGACGGTGCGGCCCTGGCCGTCGGTCAGGCGGCCGTCATCGAGCACCTGCAACAGCACGTTGAAGACGTCGGGATGCGCCTTTTCGATCTCGTCGAACAGCACGACTTGATAGGGCCGCCGCCGCACCGCTTCGGTCAGCGCCCCGCCCTCGTCATAGCCGACATAGCCGGGAGGCGCGCCGATCAGCCGCGACACCGAGTGCTTTTCCATGAACTCGGACATGTCGAGGCGGACCATCGCGGTCTCGTCGTTGAACAGGTACTCGGCGAGCGCTTTCGTCAGCTCGGTCTTGCCGACGCCGGTAGGCCCTAGGAACATGAACGAGCCCGTCGGCCGATTCGGGTCCTGCAGGCCGGCGCGCGAACGGCGCACGGCGGTTGCCACCGCGCGCACGGCTTCGGCTTGGCCGACCACGCGCTTGCCGAGCTGGTCCTCCATCTTCAGGAGCTTGTCCTTTTCGCCTTCCAGCATCTTGTCGACGGGAACGCCGGTCCAGCGCGACACCACCTGCGCGACATGGTTGGCGGTCACCGCCTCCTCCATCATCTCGCCGACATCTTCCTTGGCTTCGATTTCGGCGAGCTTCTTTTCAAGCTCCGGAATTCGGCCATAGGCAAGTTCGCCTGCGCGCTGGAATTCACCGCGGCGCTGCGCGTTGGCAAGCTCGATACGCAGCGTATCGAGCTCGCTCTTCAGCTTCTGCGCGTTCGACAGCTTGTTCTTCTCCGCGCTCCAGCGCGAAGTCAGGTCTGCCGATTGCTTCTCGAGTTCGGCAAGTTCCTTTTCCAGCGTCTGCAGGCGGGTTTTCGAACCGGCATCGGTTTCCTTTTTCAGCGCTTCCTGCTCGATCTTCAGCCGGATGATTTCGCGGTCCATCGAATCGAGTTCTTCCGGCTTGGAATCGACCTGCATCTTCAGCCGCGCCGCAGCCTCGTCGACGAGGTCGATCGCCTTGTCGGGCAGGAAACGGTCGGTGATGTAGCGGTTCGACAGCGTAGTCGCGGCAACCAGCGCGGAATCCGTGATGCGAACGCCGTGGTGCTGCTCGTATTTGTCCTTGAGCCCGCGCAGGATCGAGATGGTGTCCTCGACCGTCGGCTCGGAGACGAAGATCGGCTGGAACCGCCGCGCCAGCGCGGCGTCCTTTTCGACATGCTTGCGGTATTCGTCGAGCGTGGTCGCGCCGATGCAGTGCAACTCGCCGCGCGCCAGCGCGGGCTTGAGCAGGTTGGACGCGTCCATCGCACCATCGGCCTTGCCCGCCCCGACGAGGGTATGCATCTCATCAATGAACAGGATGATCGAGCCTTCGGCCGAGGTAACCTCCTGCAGAACGGCCTTCAGCCGCTCCTCGAATTCGCCGCGGTACTTGGCGCCCGCAATCAGCGCTCCCATGTCGAGCACCAGCAATTTCTTGTCTTTCAGGCTCTCCGGCACATCGCCGTTGAGGATGCGCAGCGCCAGGCCCTCGACGATGGCGGTCTTTCCGACGCCGGGCTCGCCGATCAGCACCGGATTGTTCTTGGTGCGGCGGGACAGCACCTGAATGGTGCGGCGGATTTCCTCGTCGCGCCCGATCACGGGATCGAGCTTGCCGTCGCGCGCGGCCTGCGTGAGGTCGCGGGCATATTTCTTCAGCGCGTCATAGGCGTTTTCGGCCGATGCGCTGTCGGCTGTACGGCCCTTGCGCAGCGTCTCGATCGCCGCATTGAGATTTTGCGGCGTGACGCCGCCCTTGCTGAGGATGGCGCCGGCCTCGCCGTTCTTCTCGAGCGTCAGGCCCAAAAGCAACCGCTCGACCGTGACAAAGCTGTCGCCGGCCTTTTCGGCGGCCTTTTCCGCCGCATCGAATGCGCGCGCCATATCGGGGGCAAGATAGATCTGTCCCGCGCCGCTTCCCGAAACCTTCGGCAGCTTCTTGAGCGCATCCTCGGTCGCCTTGAGGATGGCGCGGGAGTTACCGCCAGCCCGGTCGATCAGGCCGCCGGCCAGCCCCTCGCTGTCGTCCAGCAGGACCTTGAGCACGTGCAACGACGAGAACTGCTGGTGTCCATCGCGCATGGCGAGCGACTGCGCAGACTGGATGAAGCCGCGCGCCCGCTCGGTGTATTTTTCAATATTCATCTTTTGCTTCCCTCGGCATGCCGCTCCCACCCCTGAGGCATGATTGCGGCATCTTCATTGGGGGTACGCGGACCGCGTTGACATTCCTCAACCGGCCGCGGGTCGTCGCCCTGTTTTCAGGCTTGACGCAAATGTGGGCACTGCCGGCCAAAACGGAAGAGGCCGGAGCGCAAATTCGGGACCAGTGGCGCACGATGAGGGAATACCTTAATAAGCCGCATGCCTGATACAGCCCCTGCCAAGATCGCCAAAATCTACCGCTACCCCGTCAAGGGCCTGACTCCGGAGCAATTGACCCAGGCCGAGCTCAAGCCGGGGCAGACCCTGCTGGCCGACCGCCGCTACGCCATCGAGAACGGCCCGTCCGGGTTCGACCCGGCCGAGCCGAAATGGCTGGCGAAACCGCATTTCCTGATGTTGATGCGGGACGAATGGCTGGCCGGCCTGCGCACCCATTTTGATGACACCAGCGAGGTCCTGACGATTCGCCGGAATGGCGAGATCGCGGCGGAGGGTAACCTCGCCACGGCCGAGGGTCGGCGGATAATCGAGAACTTCTTCGCCACCGCGTTTGCCGGCCGGATCAAGGGGCCGCCGAAGGTCCTCGAAAGTCCCGGCCACAGTTTTTCGGATGTCGCCCGCAAGGTCGTCTCCATCATCAATCTCACCAGCGTCCGCGCCATCGAGGATCTCGTCGGCGCGCCGGTCCATCCGCTGCGCTTCCGCGCCAACCTCTATGTCGAGGGCTGGCCGGCCTGGCACGAGTTCGACCTGCTCGACCGGACGCTGGCGATCGGCGGGGTCAGGTTGAAGGTGGTGAAGCGCATCGTCCGCTGCGCCGCCGTCAATGTCGACCCAGATACCGCCGAGCGCGACCTCGCCATCCCGCAGGCGCTGCAGCGCCGGCTCGGCCACGGCGATTGCGGCATTTATGCCGAGGTAATCACCGGCGGCAGCATCAGCGCCGGCGATGCGATCGCGGCGGAGCAGGCGGAGTTGTTGTGATTCCGTTCGCGTGGGATGTGCCGTCGTTGCGAGTACTGAAATAGCACAACAACCGTCATCCCCGCGCAGGCGGGGATCCAGTACGCCGCGGCCTATCGGTTCAATCACTGCTGCTTCTGGAATACTGGATCCCCCGCCTTCGCGGGGATGACGACTGAATATGCGGCGGCGCTCTCGCGACATGAACTGCCCGAGCTTTGCGTCTTCTTTGCCCGCCCTCTCATTCAGAGGGCGCAGGGAAGACCGGGTGCGCGCCGCACCCGCGGTCTCGTGTGCAATTGCGCATAAAAAGAACGCACACGAGCATACAGGTACAGCGGGAGCATCCCGGCCTTCCCTGCGCAATGGCTTTACGGCTTACTTCGTGCTCTCCCCGGAGAACGGCTCTTTTGCCTCCGTCGCCCCTGAGCAGCTTTCGCTTCTCAAAGGACTTAACGCCAGCACCGCGGCGTCCGAACCACACGACTTCGCCGTACGCTTACCGCGCGCAACGTCTCTCGCGCCATCCGCGTCCATCGCATCTCACCGCGCGTTCGTGACGTTCGCGAGCGCCCCTCATCTGCGGTGAGACCGGCGGAGTTATGCGACTGATTTGGGTGAGAACGAAAGCGGATTATTTTTGAATTGTGGGCTTGACACGATTTCTGAAAATCAGAAGTGATTTGCCAGTCCCCCGACAGGCTCGATGGAGCTACTCCGCCGGCGCAAGCTGTCCCCTGCGTGAGCCTGTTGCAACGGCCTCGCGGACCCGGACCCTCGCACGGCGCTTGCGCAACCAGATCACGACGCCGGTCACCGACAGCGCCGCAACCACCAGCCCCATCACCGAGATCAGGATGCGGCCCGGCAGCCCGACGATCCGTCCGGAGTGCAGCGGGAATTGCGCCTGCACGAAGATATCGGCGGCGGTGCCGACCCATGGCAGCCGCTCGCCGATCGGGCGTCCGTCCTCGCTGTCGTAATAAAGCTGCGCCGGGCCGACGCCGCCGGCGCCATGATCGTCGCCGGGGTGGAAGAAAGCCGCAGCATACACGCCATGGGCCGGGCCGTAGCTAATCGCGCCGACCGGCGTGGTCCATCCCCGGCTCTTGCCGTCGGCCGCCGCACGCGCGGCGATATCGGCAAACGTGACCTTGGGTTCGATCGGATCGTCGAGATGCCGATACGGACGCTGCTCGTAAGGTGTCGGAGTATAGTTCGATACCGTCTTCATCAGCGGCGAGAACACCTCGAAATAGAGGTTGAGCGAGAACGCCGTGAAGGCGATGACGAACAGCAACGCCCAGGTCCACAGGCTGAAAGCGCGATGGATATCGAAATTGATTCGATAGGCGCTGCCGGAGGTCTTGATCTTCCATGCCGGCGCCCAGCGCGCCCAGAAGCCTCGGCTGAGTTCGCGCGCAACGGCAGGCGCTCGCTCCGCCCTGGCGCGGCGACGGGACGGCAGCGTCAGATAAAAGCCGACGAAGCAATCGATGGTCCAGATGATCGCGATGACGCCAAGCAGGCGCATCCCCCAGCGATCGCTGCCCCAGAATTCCGGGATGTGCATGGTGTAGTGCAGCTTGTAGAGAAACGAGACGAAGTTGGCGCGGGTAACCGGCCACACCGCGCCCCAGTAGCGCCGCCCGAGTTCGGCGCCGGTATTGGGATCGAGGAAGATCTGATTGTAATCGATGTTGAATCGCTTGCCGGTCGCGGGATCGATCCGCGGCAGCACGAAGAACCACAGCGATTCGCCCTTTTCCGGGGTCATGAACATGTAGACGACGCGCGCGCGCGGATCGCGCTGCTCGATCAGCTTGGCAAGCTCGACGGAGGGAATCGCGGGACCGCTGCTGGTCACGTCGAACAGGTGCTTGTTCAGGAGGTCGTCGATCTCGTGATCCCACGAGATGATCGCGCCGGTAATGCCGGAAAAAAACAGAAAGCCGGCGGTGAGAAGCCCGGCCCAGCGATGCAGTCGCCCGAAGATCGATCTCATGGCTTTCGCCCGTGCTGTTGCGTTATTGGCAGACATCATCGCCGCCGGTCGATTAGACCGGCGTTGGTGATGTATCGGTCGCAGCATATCGCTGCCTATCACTGCCTATCACCATCGATAGGTCAGTTTCGCGATCGCCTTGCGGCCTTCGGCGTAGAAGCAGCTCGTGTAACCGTAGCAGGCCGCGACATAGCGGGTGTCCGCGATGTTGGTGACGTTGAGCGCCAGGCGATAATTATCTTTGGTGTAGGCGAGCAGCGCGTCGACCGCAGTCGACGCGGGAACCTTGAAGGTGTTGGCATCGTCGCCGAAGGTCGAGCCGACATAACGAATGCCGCCACCGACCTGGACGCCGGCGAGCTGGCCAGCCTGCAGCGTGTAGTCGGTCCACAGCGAGAAACGGTTGAGCGGCACGGTGGTCGGAGCCTTGCCGACGTTTACCGGATCTTTTGTGACCTCGGCGTCGATGTAAGAGTAGGCGCCGCGGACGTTGAAACCTTCGACCAGCGTAGCAGTGCCTTCGAGTTCAATGCCGCGCGACCGAACCTGTCCGGTCTGCTCGGCGAAGTACGATGGAGGGGCAAAGGTGACGACGTTGGACCGTGTCAGATCGAACGCCGCCAGAGTGATCAGCGCATTGATTCCGACAGGCTGATACTTCACGCCGACTTCATACTGGACGCCGGTTTCCGGCTTCAGCAGTTCGCCGGAGACGTTGGTGTTGAGCACCGGCAGGAATGATTCGGCGTAACTGAAATATGGCGCGATGCCGTTATCGAAATTGTACATCACGGCCCCGCGACGGGTGAATGCCGAGGCATCCGTTCTCGCGGAAGATCCGGCGAGAAAATTGTCGAGATCAGTCGAGGCGAAGTCCTGGCGGGCGCCGAGCAGGAACGAGAGCCGGCCGAGTTTGATCTGGTCCTGCGCGTAGAAGCCGATCTGCGACTGCTTGATGCCCTTGTCGTCGTAGGGGCCGTCATTGGTCCACGCGTTAGTGTAGACAGGCGCAAATACGTTGATCTTGCCGGTGCTGTACCCTGAAGCGGCGTCCCGGAACGACGTATTGCGGTAGTCGATTCCGAACAACGTGGTGTGGCTCAAAATGCCGGTGACAAACTTGCCCTGCAGCTGGTTGTCGACAGCGAAGGAGTTGATGGTCGATGCACCGCCTGCGCCATAGCGCGACATGAGGCCTGCGGCTTCGTCGGCCGCCGAGGCATAGCCGGTGCCATAGAAGCTCTGCTGTTCGTTGTGCATCCACGCATAGCGCAGGTTCTGCCGGAACGTCAGCGCCTCGTTAATGTCGTGCGACAGCAGGTACCCGGCCGTGGCCAGTTCGGTATCAAATCGGTTGAAATTGGGCTCGCCGCCAAAGAACGTATTCCGGATGAAGCGACCATTATTGGCAAACGCCGTGCCCGAGGCCGGCAGGAATTGCAGGCCCCAGCCCGCGGTATCCTTTTGATAATTGGCCAGCAGCGTGATGGTGGTGTCCTCGTTCGGCTTGATCGTCACAGAGGGCGCGATGAAGACGCGGTTGTCCTTGGTGAAATCGACCTGGGTTTCGCCGTCGCGGACGACACCGGTGAGGCGCCACAACACCGTGCCTTCCTTGTTGGCGGGGCCGCCGACGTCAAACTGGCCCTGGTAGCGATTGAAGCTGCCGCCCCGAAACCGAGATCTCGCCGAACTGGTGGGCCGTGGGCAGCTTGCTGACATAGTTGAGAATGCCGCCGGTGCCGCTGCCGCCATACATCACTGAGGATGGACCCCTGAGCACTTCCAGACGCTCGGCGCCGTAGGGCTCGAGGCCGAGGAAGTGCACATAGTTGCTGCTGGGCACCCGCAGGCCGTCGAGATAGAGTCCCGGCATGGTCATGTCGAAACCGCGGATCTGCAACCCGCCGAAGCGCGTGTCGGAGCCGCCGTTGACGTCGCCGCTGACGCCCGCGGTATAGCGCAGCGCCGCGCCGACCGATTCCGCTCCCTGGTTCTTGACCTGATCGGTGGTGACGACGGAGATCGATTGCGGGGTCTCGATGATCGGCGTGTCGGTCTTGGTCGCCGTGCCGGTGCGGGTAGCGACGAAGCCGCGTACGGGACCATTGGCGCGTTCGCCGGCGCCTGGACCCGATGTGGACGCAGGCGGCGCCGCCTGCGGGTTGGCGGCGGCGCGAGTGACGCGCGTAGCGCGCGTGGTCGCGGCGCGACGGGATGGTTGGGCCGCGGCCGGACGCGTGCGCTCCTGCGGCGCGTCCACAGTGACCGGCGGCAGTGAGGACTGCGCCAGCGCGGCGCCTGTCGGCAGGGAGAGGGTGAAACTGCTGACTGCTCCGAGGCAGATCATTCGCAAGAGTTGGAATCGAGTGGCGGAAAACGAATGAAATGCTGTCAGTGTCACCCTTAGATACCCCGAAATCTGCCGGCTTGGCCGGTAGGATTTTTGATGCCTCGCTCTAACGCAGACATCTTCGGAGTTCGATGGGGGCTTGCTAGAATTGCTCCAGATTGGGAGACAGATGGGAATATCACTGAAATCGTTCGGCGCGATCAAGCCGAAGCACGATTAAGCACCCGACCTTTGCCGATCGCTGCACACCGGAGCGTCGCGCCGGCGCGCGATCGCCTTGGACTGGAGTTCAGATTCCAAGTGCGAGAAGGCCGGTACAAACCACAATCAGGCTTACGACGATAACAGCAAGAAAACTGGATGAAGCAAAATCTTCGCGCATGACGACACCTATCGCCTCAGGCAAATCTCTGGTGAGCCTGAACCTCGCCCCAGGGAGTCTCACATAGCCTCCGGTTGTTGGGGAATAGACATCAAACCACTAGTTTGTTTCAGGATGTCTTCGTCGGAGTGAGAAAACGACTTCGTCGGGCGGTCCTGCTGTTACGTTCCAGACTCCCCGCGAAGCCTCTTCACGAAACTGAGAGGCCGCGCGGACATAGGGATCCGCCGCGCCGACCTAATTTCACGCAACGAGGGCCGGATTCCAGGATGTGGCGTAGTTCATACGCCACCGCCGCGCCCCTGCATTATACGCTTGCGAGCGGAGGGGCGGTCGCAATGGAAGACACCATAAGGCTCTACCGAACACTGTTGGGCAATCGCGCGTATCTGCGCTCGCTCTCCGAAGGCGCATTTTTTCTCGCCGCCAGCTCGATTGCCATCTACGCTGCCGTCACCTACGCCACAGTCCACGCCAGCAACTACGTCACTGACTTTGTGCTGAGCCGCGTTGGGCCTTTCAATGTGCGTTTTCTGTTCATTTACGGGACGTTCACGGCGTTCGTGATCACCGCAGGACTGCTGGCCTCGCGGCCGAACCGGCTGCCATTCGCACTGAAGGCCGCAGCGCTGTTCCTGCTGGTCCGCGCCGTATTCGTGGCCCTCACCCACGTGGCGCAATGCCCGATCGATCCGCAGCAGCCGGCACCGTTCTTCAACTCGATTTTCTACGGCAGCGACCTGTTCTTTTCCGGTCACACCGGCCTGCCGCTTCTCGCAGCGCTTGCCTTCTGGCACATTCCGCAATGGCGAATATTCTACCTCGCGCTGACCGGCTTCTTCGGCGCAATCGTGCTGCTCGGCCACTATCACTATTCGATCGATGTGCTTGCGGCGTTATTCATCACCCACGGCATATTTCAGATTTCCTGCTGGCTGTTTGGTCGCGACTACGCGCTGTTTCGTTCCTCCGAGAGCGAGGCTGCGCCGCGAGCAAAGCGGACAAGGCGAAAGATATTGGCCCCAGCCGACAGCGGACATGGGCCCGCACCTAAGCCGTTCGCGCTGCATCTCGTAGGCGATGAAGCATTGCCGACCGGTCAATCCAGGACTGACTGAATTATCCGAATGGCTCCGTGCTAGTGGAGCCCTCATCGGGCGCGCATCTGCGCGACCCGATGACTAGCAACGACGTCGCTCAGCTCGTCGGCATGACGTAGGCGTAGATGCGGCCGCGCGAGACCGGGGCTTCGCGGACGCGGTTGCCGTTGTTGCCGGAGATCATGATCGGATTGCCCTTGGCATCGATGCCGGTGATGATGCCGACATGGCCGCCGCGGCGGCCGCGCGACATCACCGCGATGGCGCCGACCTGCGGGCCGGAAACACGCTGGCCGTATTTCGCAAACGAGCTCGCCATGTCCGAGCCGGTGCCGCGATAGCCAGAATGCTGCAGCACCATGTTCATGAACCGCGCGCACCACAGGCTGCCCCGCCCCGTCGGATTGCCGCCAAGATACTTGCGCGCTTCTGCGACAACATTCGACGAGGTGTATCCGGAGGCCATTGCGCCGCCGGTCGGCGTCACCGTCTCATTCGACGCGACGGCTGCTGTGGGCGCAACGCTTGCGTTGGCATCGGCAAGCCCGCGCGAATGCATTTGCGCGACCGCACGCTCCCAGCGCGATTGATGCGCGGCGTGCCGTGCCCGCGCACGGCGGCCGGCGCGATCGGCACCCGCTGCGGTGACGCTCGGCGAGCCGAAGCTGCCGGGCGTCACCATCTCGGCGCTGCCCTGCGCGTAGCTCGGATTGATCTCGGCGAAGCCGCCGCCCTGCATCTGCGCAGTCCCGCGCTCCCCGCGCGACATCCACCCTGCATGGCGGTGGTGGCGATACGCATAATGCTTGGCGTGATGACCGGCGTGATAGGCGCGAGCGTGCCGCCCTGCGCCGTGATGTGGTCTTGCTGAAGCCGGAGAGACAAACACGAAGATGGAAGCCGAACACAGTGCCAGCGCCATGAAACGAAGCGACCGGCGAAACGCAAACAACTGACTCATACTGATCCTCTTTAGCACCCCACTTCCATTTGCGTTCGCCTACAAACGAACGCGGGCGGCGTTTTGCGATTCGGGATGTGACGAGAGGAAGATTTCATGTGGCAGCGCGGTAACAATTTCGGGGTGATTCCGCGCGGATTCCGTGGCGAAAATGAATCTGTTCTGCCGTATTGCAGCCGCGAGAATTAATTGCAAATTTCTCATCTGATCGCGCAATGAAGTTACGAAATAGCAAGAAAATTGAGAGGAATCCGAAATGCCCTACGCCGTCACCAAAGACAACGTCCGCCTCTATTTCGAAGAGGCCGGAAGCGGGACGCCGATCATCTTCCTGCACGAGTTCGCGGCCGACCACACCAATTGGGAGCCGCAGATGCGTTACTTCTCGCGCGGCCACCGCTGCATGGCCTATTCGGCGCGCGGCTATACGCCGTCCGACGTGCCTGATACCGCCGAGGTCTATACCTACGAGCATTTCTACACCGACGCGCTCGCCGTGCTCGACCACCTCGGCATTGCTAAGGCGCATTTCGTCGGCCTGTCGATGGGCTCGTATTCCTCGCTGCAGGTCGCGCTCAATGCGCCGGCGCGGGCGCTGTCGATGACGCTCGCCGCCGTCGGCGCCGGTTCGGACCTCGAACATCTCGACGCCTTCCGCGCCCAGTGCGTCGCCAATGCCGAGCAATATGAGTCGATCGGCTCGGTCGAGGTCGCCAAGGTGACGCGCGAGACGCCGAGCCGGATTCCGTTTCTCTTGAAGGACCCGCGCGGCCACGCCGATTTCTACGCCGCGCTGGCGCGGCATGACGCCAAAGGTTCGGCCAATACGATGCGCAGCTTTCAGGGCAAGCGCCCGTCGATCTACACCATGACGGATGCAATCCGCCGCGTCCCGACGCCGGCGCTGATCCTGTGCGGGGACGAGGACGACAATTGCATCGGGCCGAGCCTGTTTCTGAAGAAGCACCTGCCGGCGGCCGGGCTGTCGTTGTTTCCGAAATCAGGCCATGTGCTCAATCTGGAAGAGCCGGCGCTGTTCAACGAGATGGTGGAGCGTTTCATCGCGCTGGTAGAGGCCGGCCGATGGCCGGCGCGCGATCCGCGGTCGATGGTGGCGGCGGTGGTTTGACGGTGTCATTCCGGGGCGATGCGCAGCATCGAACTACGATGCGCAATTGCGCATCCGAGGTCTGGTCCTTCGGACCATCCCGGAATGACGCCTGCGGGTCACTTCCCCTTTCCGCCCCTGTTCAGCAGAAACACGCCCTGCTCGCCGAACATGTTCCAGACCCACCAGGGCAGGTTCAGCGGCACCGGGCGGCCGTAGAGATCCAGCGCCACGGCGCGCTCCATCTTGACGTTGATCTCGTCGCAGAGCTGCACGAAATCCTTGATGGTGCAGAAATGGATGTTCGGCGTGTCGTACCAGGTCGCCGGGAGATGTTCGGTGCGCGGCATGTGGCCGCCGACCAATAGTTGCAGCCGCATCTTCCAGAAGCCAAAATTCGGGAACGAGACGATGGCGCGCCGGCCGATGCGCAGCAGGTTTTCCAGAACGGCCTTCGGCTGCCGTGTTGCTTGCAGCGTCTGCGACAGGATCACGTAATCAAAGGCGTCGTCGGGATAGTTGACGAGGTCGGTGTCGGCGTCGCCCTGCACCACGGCGAGGCCCCTGGCGACGCAGCGGTTGACACCCTCGCGCGACAGCTCGATGCCGCGGCCATCGATGCCGCGGCTCTCCAGGAGTTGCAGCAATTCGCCGTCGCCGCAGCCGACGTCGAGCACTTTCGAGCCGTGCGGAATCATTTCGGCGACGAGCAGATGATCGGTGCGATACTTGCCGGTGCGGTCGGGCGCAATGCCGCCGAGCGGCAATGTCTGTTCCTGTAACGCCATGTCAGTTACCTAATCTAACCCGCGCGCCTTGCCTGCGGATTGCAGGAAGGCACGGGATATGTCGAAGAACTCCGGCACGTCGAGCAGGAAGGCATCGTGGCCGCGATCGGTTTCGATCTCGGCGAACGACACCCGCGCGCTCGACGCATTCAGCGCATGCACCAGCGCCCGCGATTCCGAGGTCGGAAACAGCCAGTCCGATGTGAACGAGACCACGCAGAAGCGGGTCTTGATGCCGCGAAACGCCTCCGCCAGCACGCCGTCATGATCGGCGGCGATATCGAAATAATCCATCGCCCGTGTCAGATAGAGATAGCTGTTGGCATCGAAGCGCTCGACAAAGGACGAGCCCTGATAGCGCAGATAGCTCTCGACCTGGAAATCCGCGTCGAACGAGAACGTCGGCAGCTCGCGGTCCTGCATCCGCCGTCCGAACTTACGATGCAGCGCGGCGTCGGAGAGGTAGGTGATGTGCCCCGCCATCCGCGCGACCGCCAGCCCGCGATGCGGGTGGGTGTCGCGTTCGAAATAGCGCCCGTGATGCCAGTCCGGATCGGCCATCACGGCCTGCCGGCCGAGCTCGTGAAACGCGATGTTTTGCGCCGAATGACGTGTCGAGCAGGCGACCGGCAGCGCCGAAAATACGCGTTCCGGATAGGCAGCGGTCCATTGCAGCACCTGCATGCCGCCCATCGAACCGCCGATCACGCACAACAATGTTTCGATGCCCAGCCGGTCGAGCAGCATGGCCTGCGCGCGGACCATGTCGGGAATGGTGATGAGCGGAAAATCCAGCCCCCACGCCTTGCCGGTCGCCGGATTGGTCGAGGCCGGACCGGTCGATCCCATGCAACCGCCGATCACGTTCGAACAGATGATGAAATATCGGTCGGTATCGAGCGGACGGCCGGGGCCGACCATGATTTCCCACCAGCCGGGCTTGCCGGTCAGCGGGTGCACGTTGGCGACGTGCTGATCGAGCGTCAGTGCGTGGCAGATCAGGATGGCGTTGGAGCGGTCGGCGTTCAGTTCGCCATAGGTCTGATAGGCGATCTGGAATGGCGCAAGGTCGATACCGCAATCGAGCTTCAACGGCTGATCGGTGCCGAACTTCGCCAGCAGCGAGCTCGGATGATCGGCCTCGTGGGCGCGATCTTCGCTATGGATCGACGGATTGGATACCGACTGCAAATGTGTCATCGCGGGCGATCTGCCTCCTCGCGGAGGCTCTCCGGAACAGAAATCAGGCCATAAAAAACCCGGCCTGAACGAAAGGTTCGGCCGGGATCACTTCTGTCCCCGGCCTGTTTAGCGAGTTGTTTAACGTGGCTGCAAGCCGGCCGGCTCAAATGACCACGGAATGGAACAAAGCTAGTCCGAAGGCGGCTCTCCGTCAAGGCAGACGCATGGTTAACCTTGCAGGGCTCATGGCGGATATGACGTTTCTCTTTGCTTTCGGCGGCCGTCTTTTCTAATCAATTGCTTACCGGATGGTGATTTCAACCGATCCGGCGCAGAAGGTTTTGAGATGTCCAATTCTGAGAGGTCCAATTCTGAGAGGTCGAAGGCTCCCCCGGCTCCGCCCTCGCTGCAGGAATTGCGCAAGGAGATCGACGCGATCGACGAGCAGGTCCATCGCCTCCTGATCGCACGCGGCGACATCATCGACCGGCTGATCCAGGTGAAGCAGACCCAGGAAGTCGGCTCCGCATTCCGGCCCGCGCGCGAGGCCAGCATGATGCGCAGCCTCGTCGAGCGCCATCGCGGCATCCTGCCGCTCGACACGATCGAGAGCATCTGGCGCGTCATCATCTCGACGTTCACCTATGTCCAGGCGCCGTTCTCAGTGCACGCCGACGTCTCCGTCGGCGAACCGGCGATGCGGGATTCGGCGCGGTTTCACTTCGGCTTCGTCGTACCTTATGTGGGCCATTTCAGCGCGCAGGCCGCCGTCGAGGCGGTGGCGAACTCGAAAGGCGATCTGGCGCTGGTCTCGGCGATTTCCAGCCGCACGCCGTGGTGGAATCTGCTCGAGGCGGAAGGCGCGCCGAAGATCATCGCCCGACTGCCGTTCCTCGAACGCGCCGATCATCCGGCGGCGCTGCCGGTCTTCGTGATCTCGCGGGTCGCCGACGATGCCATGGTGACGGAGGTGCAGATGTGGAGCGTCCGTGTCTCGGGGTGGAATGCCGACATCGCCCGCGCCCTCGCCCCGCTCGCCGAAATCGTCGCGGTGCCCGATACCGCCTTCGACGGCGCGGCGCTTCTGGTGTCGGACGCCGGTACTGGCTTCGAGAAGATCAAGACTGCCCTGATCCAGGCCGGTGCCTCGGTGCGCTCTTCGGCCCTCGTCGGCAGCCACGCAACGCGCTATACGGTGCCCCCGAACGGGTCGGCCAAGCCATAAACGCCGGCCCGCAATTTCCGGAGTCCAAGATGAACCGCCCCGTGCCGAATCCCGGCATTCTCGATATTGCGCCCTACACGCCCGGCAAGACGCCGGTGCCGGAGCCGGGCCGCAAGGTGTTCAAGCTGTCCGCCAACGAGACCCCGTTTGGGCCGTCGCCGAAGGCGGTCGAAGTCTACAAGGAAGCGGCTGATCATCTGGAGGACTATCCGGAAGGTACCTCAAAGGTGCTGCGCGAGGCGATCGGCCGCGCCTACGGGCTCGATCCCAACCGCATCATCTGCGGCGCCGGCTCGGACGAGATCCTCAACCTCTTGGCGCACACCTATCTCAGCCAGGGGGATGAGGCGATCTCCACCACGCATGGCTTTCTGGTGTACCCGATCGCCACGATGGCGAACGGCGCCAAGAATGTCGTCGCGCCCGAGACCAATTTCACCGCCGACGTCGACGCGATTTTGGCGCGCGTGACGCCGCGCACCAAACTGGTGTGGCTCGCCAATCCGAACAACCCGACCGGCACCTATGTGCCGTTCGATGAAGTCAAGCGGCTGCGCGCCGGCTTGCCGCCGCATGTGCTGCTGGTGCTCGATGCCGCCTATTCCGACTACGTGTCGCGCAACGACTATGAGCTCGGCCTCGAGCTGGTGGCGACCACCGAAAACACCGTGATGACGCACACCTTCTCCAAGATTCACGGGCTGGCAGCGCTGCGGATTGGCTGGATGTTTGGCCCCGCGCACATCGTCGACGCCGTGAATCGTATCCGCGGCCCCTTCAACGTCTCGACGCCAGCGATGCTGGCGGCGGTCGCCGCGATCGAGGACACCGCACATGTCCAGAAGTCGAAGGCGTTCACCGAACAGTGGCGCAACTGGCTGACGGAAGAAATCGGCAAGCTCGGGCTCAAGGTGACGCCGAGCGTGGCGAATTTCGTGCTGATCCACTTTCCCAACGAGAAGGGCAAAACCTCGACTGAGGCGGATGCGTTCCTCACCAGGCGCGGGCTGGTACTGCGGGCGCTCAACAATTACGGCCTGCCGCACGCACTGCGCATGACCATCGGCACCGAGGAGGCCAACCGCCTCGTCGTCGATGCCTTGCGCGACTTCATGGCGGCGAAATGAACGCGACACCGATCTTCCGGCGCGTCGCGCTGATCGGCTTCGGCCTGATCGGCGGCTCGATCGCGCGTGCGGCGCGGGCGCAAGCGCTCGCCAGCGAAATCGTCACCACTGCCCGCTCGGAAAAGACGCGCGCGCGGGTAGCTGAGCTCAACATCGTCGACCGGGTACTGGAGAGCAACGCGGAAGCCGTCAAGGACGCCGATCTCGTGATCCTGTGCATCCCGGTCGGCGCCTGTGGCCCGGTCGCGCAGGAGATTGCGCCGCACCTCAAAGCGGGCGCCATCGTCTCCGACGTCGGCTCGGTCAAGGGCGCCATCGTCCGCGAGATGGCGCCGCATCTGCCGCCGAGCGTTCATTTCGTGCCGGCGCATCCGGTCGCCGGCACCGAGCATTCGGGGCCCGATTCCGGCTTCGCCGAACTGTTCATCAACCGCTGGTGCATCCTGACGCCACCCGAGGGCACCGATCCGATGGCGGTCGAAGCGCTGCGCGCGTTCTGGGCCGGCATGGGCGCCAAGGTCGAGACCATGACGCCTGACCACCACGACCTGGTGCTGGCGATCACCAGCCACTTGCCGCACCTGATCGCCTACACCATCGTCGGCACCGCCGACGAGCTGGCGCAGGTGACCTCATCGGAGGTGATCAAATTCTCCGCCGGCGGCTTTCGCGATTTCACCCGTATCGCGGCCTCGGACCCGACGATGTGGCGCGACGTGTTTTTGAACAACAAGGAAGCCGTGCTGGAAATGCTCGGCACCTTCAACGAGGATCTTTCGAAACTGACGCGAGCGATCCGCCGCGGCGACGGCGAGGCGCTGTTCGACCACTTCACCCGCACCCGCGCCATCCGCCGCGGCATCGTCGAGATCGGCCAGGATTCGGCAGCTCCCGATTTCGGCCGGCCGCATCCGCCGCTGGAAAAGAAGGCGGAGTGAGGGAGACACGGCGTCGTTGAGCTCGGGCGTTACGATGGAGTTGAGATGCCGCTCCACAAGATGTCGCCATACCCCGCGCATGCGGGGTATCCAGTACGCTGCGGCCTCTCGTTTCAATCACGACCGTCTCTGGAATACTGGATCGCCCGGTCAAGCCGGGCGACGACGGTTGAATGTGCATCAAAACAGCGGCGGCACTTGGCCCACCTTGATCGGCCCTAAAAACACCGTGCCGTCGACGAAGCGCATCGGGAAGGCGCGCGCTTTCTTGCCCTCCAGCTCCGCCTCCTTGCCGAGCGCGTTGATGCCGGCGGTGACACCGGCATTGGCGTTCTGCTTGACGACCTTGCCGAGCCCCGGGATTGCCTTGTCGAGCGCGCCGAAGAGATTGTTGAGGTCCTGCGTCCTGACGCCGGGTGCGACGCGATCGAGCGTCGCCTGCGGCACGCCCTCCTCCAGCATCTTCTCGATGCCGAGCAACGGAATCACCTTCTCGATTCCGGCCACCGTCATCTGCAGCTCGCCCTCGATCCGGCCCTGCGCGTTGAGGCTCAACGTGCCGGCGGCAACCGAGATCAGATCGCCCTGTTGAATCCGCGAACGCACGATCTCGACATGGCCGCCCGCCGCCTGCAGCTCTCTGAACCGTTCGGGCCACGGCTTTGGCGAAAAATTTTTCAGTCCCGTCAACTTGGTCTGAATGTCGGCGTCGAACGGCCGGGCGAGCACCGGGTGCAGCTCCTGCACGTTGCCACCGGATATCTGCAGCACCGACTCGATCACCGGCTGATCCCTGGTCGAGCCGTCGGCCAGGCGGCCGTGCAGCTCGGTATGGTTGGCCTTCGCGAGCGGCGTCTCGACCGGCCCGTTGACGCGATCGATCGAGGGATTGTCGAACACGATGGAAGCGCGCTGCGGAATATCGGGCAGTCCGCTCACGCTGCTGCGGCCGCTCGTCCAGTTCACCTTCATCGACGGCGGCTGGCCGCGATCGGAAAGCGTCGCCGGCGCCTTGAATTCGGCGATCAAAAGTTTGGGCTGGTAGATCTGCGCGATCACCATGATCTCGCCAAGCCGCGCGGTGAACGGCGCCTGTGCGCCCGCCGTCTGCGACACCAGCGAAACGCTGGCATCGTCGCAGCGGACTTCGAGACGGAATGGATAACCCGCCACCGAACGCTTGCCGCATTGATAGACGCGGCCGGACTTCGCCTCCTGCGCCGCCCACGCATCGGCACGTACGCCGACCTCGGAGGCGGCATAGAACCAGAACGCCGTCCATGCCGCGGCAGCGACCACGAGCAATGCGGGCATGATGAAGAGGCGCCACAGCGGGCGCCGGCGCGGCGCGGGGGTCATGTCAGGCATGCGGCGTCCTTTGGCTAGCGATTTTGGCGAATGTAAGCATCCCCTTCCCACAACAAAAGGCATTGAAATCACTTCGCTTTGCCGTTCCGTTCTGGTAGCGGTGCGCCCGGCATGTCCGAAAACAAGCTCAACGACACGGAATTTTCGACAGGTGACCTCTGGGTGTTCGGCTACGGCTCCCTGATGTGGCGGCCGGGCTTCGATTTCATCGAACGGGTGCCGGCGCGGCTGATCGGCGAACACCGCGCGCTCTGCGTCTATTCCTTCGTCCATCGCGGCACGCCGGAGAAGCCCGGACTCGTGCTCGGCCTCGACCGCGGCGGCGCCTGCCGCGGCATCGCATTCCGGGTTGCGGAAAAGAACCGCGCCGCGACCATTACCTATTTGCGCGAGCGCGAGCAGGTCACGTCAGTCTACCGCGAAGTGAAGCGCTCGGTGTGGCTGGAGAACGAGGCGCGCCAGCGCGTCAGCGCGCTGGTCTACGTGGTCGACCGCGGCCACGCACAATATGCCGGGCGGCTGTCGCTGACCGAGCAGCTGCGCCACGTGCTGCAGGGCCACGGCCAGTCGGGCGTCAACCGCGACTATGTCCTGGCCACCGTGAAGGCGATCGAGGCGGAGGGCTTTCGCGATTCCCAGTTGCACCGGCTCGCAGCGATGCTGCACGACCAGCATTCGGTGCCGCTTCCCGCAGAGAACAGCGACCGTTAGGCTGAGATGTGTACGTATAAGCCGACTGAAATGGAGCCAAGTGGCCGCGATAGGCCAGTATCCGCCATTGGTCTTATCGGTCACGGAGAGGCGACACCTGCTGCCATCGATAAGGCTGACGATTAGGGATGTCAGGGCATCATTTCGCTCATCTCGGTCCGAGCGCTGCGCGTTTCGCCTCGCGAAGCAGATAAATCGGGACGAAACGGGAGCGCCTCACCGATGGCCTGGTGAAGCTCTTCGAGCATCTCCGCCTCGGATTTGAGAAGCTCGTGATTATATCCTTCCGCCATGATCAATGCAGATTCATATGTCTCCTGAACGACCCTGATACGGTCGTTCGCAGGAAGTGACGCGACGAACTCGATTGTCTCTTCGACGTGCGCGGCCTCGCTTCCGAGCGAGCTGTGACTTCTGAGGAAGCGGGTCGCATCAATGCCGTCCGGGCACATTGCCTGCACCTTCTCGACATCGGTCTTCTGCTTGAGCGCGGCGATGCGCTCCAGGCAGTAGGAATAGCCGATGCAGCCAATCGGATAGTCCTCGACGCAGAGGTCGTCGAAGCGCTTGCAGAGCGGCTTGATCCCCTCCGGAATGTAATTGGCGACAAGGCGCTCAGCAGGCAGACCCAGCGCGCGCAGATCCTTGAGGGCGAGCCGGTCATGACCGGTCTCCTCGCGCGCGCGCTCTTCAAGGTAGGCTGCGACCTCTGGCCTGCCCAATTCCACGAATCGCCCAGCCGCGCGTCGGAGATTTCGAGGCGTATCGACCGACGTGTGGTAGGCGCCGACCAACGCCACGGCATAGCCGACGAGTGTCGGCTCCGGCCGCGCGAGGCTCTGTTCTATACCGGCAAAGCCGAGATTGATCGCGCCGTCGAGCAGACCGACCGTGCTGCCCTTCGAGCCTGCGCCCGTCATCAGCGTCGCAAACGGATCCATGTCTTCCTTCGCGCCGCTCAGCGTATGAAACCAGACCTCTCCCGATTCGCGAGCGATGATTGAAATATCGCCCGTGACATTGACCCACTCCGTGACCGGCCGTTCCATTCGAAACCTCCCGTTTTTCGATCGCTCGCCCGCGCTCGTTTCTTGGAGGATGCGTTTTGTTATGCGGGCCGAGCTCGCTTCAAGTTAATCGTTTCGCGTCAAACCATGTCGCAACAGCCTTAGATCCCGTTCGGGGTAACAGCCATCAGCATCTTGGCCGTCTCAAGCAGAGGTTTCGGAGGCGTATTGGTAGCACGGGCGTATCTCGGCACCACAAGGACGACTCCGGTATCTGCCGGTATGTTTGCGTCTGCCAAACTGAAACCGTCGTCGTACTCGTCTTCTGTAATCACGATGGGCTTTGCCAAATAGATGCCCCGAGCCTCAAGAGCTGATTTTGCCGCATCCGAGCGGTTTTTGTAGTCCGACGTGGTCGCCGAGGATCCTGTAGGCCAGATCAGGGGATTGTTGGCGGGACCCGTCCATATATCGACGATCCATTGTGCGAGGACATCATTTTGGTACGAGAAATCAGCCACCTTGTCCGTTAAATTTGGTTTCGGGTCGGTGTAAACGCCGCGTTTCTTCGGTGCTGCCTGCGCTGCTACCGGAATCATTGCGCCGCCGGCGGCGGCTGCTGCAAGGAAGAAACGCCGATTGAAGCCCGAATTCGATTGCGACTTGCTCTGCGAGGCCATGATCAATCCCTCCTTGTTGAAATCAGTTCGGTATCTTGTCGTCAGGCGCTACGGCGCCACTCGGTTGTACGAAACCGTCAATCACAGTCTGTGGTGTGGTATCGGCCCCCGTCGTCGTCGCAGCGACGAGTCAGCACAATTGGCTTTGCGGCAGGGTACAGTTCGACGGAGGAATACGAAGCAAGCCTGGCAGCCGCCATCTCAGCATGGCTGCGGCTTCCTTCATCAGTGTCGTCTGCTTCCAGTGGGGGCATAATGGCCTCCCTATACTGATCCGATCAGCGCAACGACAGGAACACCTTCGGGTTGCAAGATGTCAAAAACAAGGCTGAGTCCGCCCTAGTACTTTCTTTCGTTCAGCGCCTCTTCGATCGCGCAGCAACAAACGATAGTGAGCAGCGGATCGTTTGCATGAACCGGGAGAACCGCAACTCGGATGGGAAGCATAACGTGGCGGTTGGCCATGCAACGCAAAGCGGCAGGGCCATCAAGCTGGCTCAACGTATTGGAGTACCGGCCGCCCCGAACTCCGGAACACGCTTTCGCGTCGTTCCGGGCGCGGCAAGTTGTGATATGTTTGTGCATTGCAACTGGTCTCGTCTTGTAGCGCGAACTACGTGAACAGGTAAGGGCATTTGCCGTGACGAGAACAACCACAGACGTAGCCGAGTGGTTGGACCAGCACGGTCTGGCTCGGTACGCTCAAACGTTCATCGAAAACAATATCGACTACGACGTATTGCCGGATTTGACGGAGAATGACCTCAAGAACCTCGGGGTCTCCTTGGGTCACCGCAAGACGCTGCTCAGGGCCATCGAAACGTTGGCGGTAGCGCGCCAGGCGAGCACGACAACGGCCACTGCGCAGCCTGCTACGGAGGCACTCCTTCCGTCGGAGCATCGCGAAGCAGAACGCCGTCAGATTACAGTGTTGTTCTGTGACCTGGTGGGGTCGACGCAGCTTTCAGAGAAATTGGACCCCGAAGATCTTCAGGTGCTTATTGACGTCTATCGGAGCGCGTGCACGGCGGCGATCAGGCGCTATGAAGGTCACGTAGCCAGGTACCTCGGCGATGGTGTGATGGCATTTTTCGGTTATCCCCGTGCACATGAGGACGACCCCGTTCGTGCTGTGCACGCTGCGCTGGAGATGCTCTCCGCAATCACGAATATCCCGGGACCAGTCACGTTGGCTGCGCGGGTGGGCATCAGCTCGGGCCCAGTCGTCGTTGGCGAAATCGCAGGAAGCGGTACTGCAACGACGAGGGATTGGATGGATGCGGTGGGAGAGACGCCGAATATTGCCGCGCGTTTGCAGGCACTTGCCTCGCCCAACGCTTTAGTGATCTCGGAGTCGACGAAACGTCTCGTGTCGGCAGCCTTCGACCTTCAAGACCTTGGCCCCCAGGAACTCAAGGGCGTAACCAGGCCTCTTCACGTGTACCGCGTCCTGGGCGCGATGCATACGGCAAGCCGCTTCGAGGCGGCGCATGGAGGCTCCCTCACGCCACTCGCCGGGCGTTCAACCGAATTGAACCTACTGCTCGATAAATGGGGGAAAGCCAAGGAGGGCGACGGGCAAGTCGTTTTGGTTTCGGGTATCCCGGGGGTTGGAAAATCCCGCCTCATCCACGAGCTAAAGTCGAACATCCAGCACGAACCATGCTTTGTGCTGCAGCATCAGTGTTCGGCCTATCATAGTCAAAGTGCATTCTTTCCAGTCATCGAGCGCATTGAACAGGCTGCCAAATTGACGGCTGGCGACTCGGATACGGAGAAACTTGCCAAGCTCAAAGCCTACCTTGCCGATTCCGGCGACGATTCGATTGAGACAGCGCTGCTGATCGCCAACCTGTTGTCAATTCCGATTCAAAGCCACCACGAGCTGTCGGAGCTTACGCCGCAACAAATCAAGAACAGGACAGTGAGCAAGCTTGTCGACATGATCCTGGCTTTCTCCGCCCAGCGCCCGACGCTGTGCATTTTCGAGGATGTGCACTGGATAGATCCCACAAGCCTCGAGTTGCTTGAGCTGATCATAAACCAGATCGATCATGCTCGCGTCCTGCTTATTGTCTCCCACCGGCCCGAGTTCCGACCCACGTGGTCCACTCATCCGAACGTGGCTATGCACTCCCTCACTCGATTGTCGCGCAGCGAGGTGACGGGGATGATCAGGGATATCTTGAGGGGCCAAAGCATTCCCCAAGAGACTCTCAATCAAGTCATCGAAAAATCCGACGGCGTACCGCTGTTTATCGAAGAACTGACAAGCAGCATCCTGAGCGCGCCGACACAAAGCCGACCTGTAGAAGGCGATGTTGAGCGAACGGCGGCACCGCCAATTGTGCCAAGTGTTCCGGAGACACTGCATGATGCCCTGATCGAACGGCTCGATCGTGTCCCGCAGGGACGCAGACTGGCACAAATCGCCGCGGTGATCGGGCGTGAGTTTTCTTATGATCTCTTATCAGTGGCACTGCGGATTAGCGAAGACGAGTTGCATCAATCCCTCCTGCGGCTCGAAGAGGCTGGCATCATTTATCGGGTCGGCATTTCGCCTTTCATCCGTTTCGCCTTCAAACATGCCTTGTTGCGTGACGCAATCTACAACTCCCTGCTAAGGAGCTCGAGACGACAGATCCATGGGGAGATTGCGGCGATTTTGGCCGATCAATTTGGCGAGTTCGTTGAAAATCGACCCGAGATACTGGCCTATCACTATAGTGAAGGAGGAAACAATGGGTTGGCGGTGCGTTGGTGGTTCAAGTCCGGGCAGCACGCGCTCGCCTATTCCGCCAATGTCGAAGCGATTTCTCATTATCGGAAGGCCTTGGAGGCCCTGAGCGCTTTGCCGGAATCGCCTGCGCGCGACAAGCAGGAGATTGAGATTCAGTTGGCGCTGGGTATCCCGCTCATCGCTGTTCGAGGATATCCAGCCGATGAAACGCGCGACGCGTTCGCGCGGGCCCGTACCCTATGCCTCAAGCTGGATAGCCGTCCTGAGTATTTCCAAGCGCTATTTGGTGAATGGGGAAATCGGTGGATGGGTGGCAAGAACGATGAAGCGCTGAGCATGGCCAATGAGTTTCTGTCGAGATCGCGGGAATCCACCGATTCTGTTCCGTTGATGATGGCTCATCGGGTCATGGGAAGCACACTACTGACGGTCGGTGAGTTCCAGTCATCGAAGCATCACTTCGAGGAGTCCATTGCGCTTTCGAAGCAACAAGGCCAACGGCTGTCCAGCCTCTACATGGTGGAACCCCAGGTGGCCTCACTGCTAATTCTATCTTGGGATTTGTGGTTTCTGGGCTATCCGGATCAGGCGCTATCGCGCGTTTCGGAAGCGCTTGCCCTGGCCCGTGAACTCGCGCAGCCGTACACCATAGCCTTCGCCCATTACATGACGTCCGTCGTACATCTCCTCCGCGGCGAGCCTGGTCGCGCTCTTGCCAGCGCTGAGCAAAGTCTCGAAATGTCATGGGAGCAACGGTTCTCGCTATATATCCTTCTCTCTCAGATTTCTCGCGGCCATGCACTTGCCGGTCTCGGCCAAATTGCGGAGGCTCAGACCCAAATCAAGCTGGGACTCGAGGAAGCGCGCAAGAAAGGCGTCGGCTACTTTCTTCCCATGATGAACAGCTGGTTGGCTGACGCGCATGCTCAGTCCGGCGATCATGCAACCGCTTTGTCGATTGTCGAGCAAATAATAGCCAATACGAGTGATCGGACGGGCCGGTCATGGGAAGCTGAACTGCATCATCAAAGAGCGCGAATTCTTCTGGCACTCGATCCAGCAAGAGCCCGCGAAGCTGAAGCAGATTTGAGGCAGGCTATTGAGGTTGCGCGTCGTCAAAGCGCCAAGTCATTGGAATTGCGAGCAGCGACCACCTTGGCCGAGATTTGGCGAACGCAAGGGAGATTTGATGAGGCACGAGATCTGATTGGACCGATCTATCGCTGGTTCGATGAAGGCTATGATACTAAGGACCTGATGCGTGCGCGCGATATTCAGCTGGGTCTCACTGATTCCGGCAGGCTGGGCTAAGTGTTACCAATCTGTCTCACGCCGTTGATCCGCTTTGTTGGAGGATGGCCGGGCCAGAGCAAAGCCCGCAATCCTCGTGCGAACGCGCATTCTCGCTGTTATCGATTAACTGAATCGGAT
Organism: Bradyrhizobium archetypum; assembly: GCF_013114835.1. GTDB lineage: Bacteria > Pseudomonadota > Alphaproteobacteria > Rhizobiales > Xanthobacteraceae > Bradyrhizobium > Bradyrhizobium archetypum. The sequence goes on from NZ_JAAVLW010000006.1 coordinate 220,155, forward strand.
TCAGCAAGAGTAGCAACCGACGAGCAGCAGATTACTGCTCCCGCGCAGCGGGCCTCGTTCTTGACAACCCAACTCTGACATGGTGCGGCTCCGCTTAGATCGAACAATTGCGGCCCGCCGAACACCTTGCGCTGCTCATCCCCGTTTCATATCGGCCGCCAAAATCAGCCTGCTCCACTTCTTGACTTCGTCAGAGATCAGCTTGGCGAAGTCAGCGGGCGATCCGCCAAGCGCTGTGCCGCCCATATTGGCAAGCCGGGCCTGGAACTTCGGATCGGCGACTTCCTTGTTCAATTTTTCGATGACTTCTTCCGGCGTGCGTTGTGGAGCGCCAAGGCTGTACCATGCACTGGCCTCGTAACCGTGCAAGGTCTCGCCCAGAGCTGGAACGTCCGGCAATATTGGCGAGCGCGTCGCCGTGGTTACCGCCAAGGTGCGGAAATTGCCGGCCCTGATATATTCGATCGATGAGAGCAGCGGGCCGAAATAGACCTGCGCTTCGCCGGTGAGAAGCGCAGGAAAAACCTGCGCGCCTCGATAAGGCACGTGGAAGAGATCGACCCCGGCCATCGTTTTGAACATTTCGCCGGCCACATGGGGCAGAGATCCGATTCCGGCTGACGCCATATTGATCTTGCGGGGATTGGCTTTCGCGTAGGCGATGAACTCTTCGACTGACCTGGCGGCAATCGATGGGTGTACCTCCATGACCAAGGGCACACGAACGATACCTGCGACCGGCGCGATATCGCGGACGGTGTCGAAGGTGAGATTGTGCATGGTGGCATTAATCGCATTTGATGCGTTAACCAACAGCAACGTGTAGCCGTCCGGAGGGGCCCGTACGATCGCCTCAGTCGCGATATTGCCGGTAGCGCCACTGCGGTTCTCGATGATAAACGACTGCCCAAGTCGATCCGACAGCGATTGACCGATCAACCGCGCGATAATGTCCGGCGCTCCGCCGGCGCCAAAGCCTTCGAGCAGGTGCACCGATCGCGTCGGGTAACTTTGCGCAACGGCGAACCGGATTGATATTGGGAGCGTGGAAGCGGCAACTGCCAGATTCAGGAATTGACGGCGCGGAATTTTCATTGCGGCCTCCCGAAATTGCTGGGATGCGAAGCCCTGCGGAGCCGCACGGGACCCGCATACACTCAAGATGTCAGTTTGATTTTGATGCGCGCCTGACGACGGCATGAGCGCTGCGGCTAAATAAAAGGGACTTCGGCACGGCCCGCTCTGCAGCTCCCGATCAGGCTACCTCAATTGCACAACCGGCGGAAGCATGAATTGGGAGCCATGTTGTCACTTTCACGAGTCAGCAATTGTCATTGACACACATGCCTTGCCTTCGAGGTCCGCTTTGCCTCCGTAGGGTAACAACCCTGACCCTTGACCAGGCTCCCGCCCATGAGCGTAGATCGGACATCGCCGAGAGCCAGCCAATCAATGCAAATGATCCTTAGCCGAGCTGGCGTTCCTTCGATGTTCGCTTTGCGGAGCGAGCTGGCGTCATGCGATGGCTATTTTATAGAAGTCAGAAAAGCCTTCACCTCGCGCAGGAATACCGGCCAAGCGGGTTCAGTGCTCAGCAATACGTGATTGCCGCTTTCGAGTGGTACGAAACGCGCGCCATTGATGCCGGCCGCCAGTTCTTGTCCCTGCGTGAAGGGAACGCGTGCGTCATTCCGCGCGTGCAACACCAAAGTCGGCACGTTTACATCTTTCAGCAGAGCCCGGACGTCAATGTCGCCGAATATCCGCGACAGGCGATGGGCGTTCTGCGGCGATGTCGTAATTCTCTGAAGGTCGTTGAACCATCGGGTCTGCTCTGGATTCGCATCGGGGATGAACAGGGACGTGAAAATCTGCCGAAACACCGGATTCTCCTGCCCCCAACCTTCCAGAATAAGCGTCGACAACGCGTTTCTGCGCGCCAACTCTGCGGGATCATCCTGGTGCGCCCAACCCCGCGCATATCCCCCATAGAGCACGAGATGGCTGACCCGCTCCGGATGTTTGACGGCGTAGGCGATGGATATCGCGCAGCCCTGCGAAAGCCCGAGCAAAGGAAAGCGTTCGAGCCCCGCGGCATCGACGACGGTCTCGAGATCGCGCACGAATGCATCAAAGGAAATATCGAAGACGTCCCAATCCGAAAGCCCGGTACCTCGTTCGTCGTAGCGCACAAAAGTATGGTCGTGCGTGAAAGCCTCGATCCAGTGTCGCCAAACCGGACTTTCGAAGTCGAACTCCAGGTGATTGAGCCAGTTCGCGGCCTTGACGAGCGGTGGGCCGGTACCGGCGAGCGCGTAGGCGATGCGCACGCCGTCAGGTGCGAGGCAAATGTTGATGCGCTGCCGCAGCGGCTTGTCGAAGGCCCGACCTGGTTGCGACAACGTAGCCGGTTCGTCGACCGCCCTTGGCCGCGTGCGGTGCCGCAGCAGTTCCCGATACAGCGCCTTGGTGTTTTGATCCGGCTCAACATTGAGTTCTTGGCGCAGGATGGCTTCGCAACGCTTGTACTGCCGCAGCGCGAGCGCAGTCTGTCCCTGCTCGAAGTAGAGCCGCATCAGAACACGGTCGACATCCTCCTGCAGCGGGTCGATAGCCAGGAGGCGAAGCGCCACGGCAATGGCCTCTTCTCGCGCGCCAGCACCCTGAAGTTCTCGCAGCAGCGCATGCAACGCCGAGATCGCGGCGCTCCGCAGCCGGGTTCGCTCACCAAGCAGCCACTCGTCGAACAGGTCCGACCTGGCGTTCAGGCCTTCCAGCAGATCGCCACGATAGAGCGCGGCAGCACGCCTCAGGTTTGACAGTGAGGGATCGATCAACGCGGCCTTGAATTCATCCACATCGGTCGCGATCCGGCCAGCTTCAAAGCCGAGCAGGTCGTGATCGACGGAGAGTGGTAGATCGGCAAGCTCGCGCCGCAACGCGCTGACGCATTGGCGCAGGCTTTGGCGTGCCGCTTCCTCGCTGCTGTCGGGCCACAGCAACGTGGCGAGCCGCTCCCGCGCGTGCACGACGCCGGGCGCCATGGCGAGATAGGCCACCAAGGCCTGTGCTTTCTTGTTGCGCAAAACGACGGGGCCATCCCGTTCGATCGAGAAGGGGCCCAGCAGGCTCAGCCTCGGCATTTCAGTCCTCTCCGGCGTCCGGCGAGGACCATTTTAACAGGCGCGGTCGCCTTTTTGACGGTTTTTTCACGCCGGCGCTGACGCTCCGATCACCCGCGGTCCTTAGAGAAGGCACACGCGCCATGAACGCTGAATTTCAGGAAAACTCTAATGACTACAACCTTTGCCATCCGACCATCTCACATACGGCCCTTCAGCCGCAGAGTTATCATGCTTGTTGCGGCAAGGCTCAGGCGCGCGGTGAACGGCTGGGTTGCGGCCGCCATCGCGCACCGCGAACGCCAGACGGGGATGGTCGCGCCGGATCATCTCCGCCCGATGGAATGGAAGAACGCTTATCGCGGACCTTTCGATGGTGTGTTCGAAAGGGTCGCCCGCGAGCTGACGCGCCGCCTGCGTCCGTCTTGAACCCGCACGGCCAATTTTAGAATTCATCAGCAAATAATCAGGAGCCAACGATGTCCATTACGACTGACACTGCTTCACCATCCCCGCTCGCTTCGTTTGCCGCGAGGAGCCTTGCCCTCGGCTACGGCGCGGTCGCCTACCTGATTTTCCTCGGCACATTTCTTTACGCCATCGGCTTCGTCACGCGATATGTCGTGCCGAAGACTATCGACAGCGGCGCCGCTGCATCGACGCCAACAGCATTGCTGATCAACCTGCTGTTGATGTCGGCGTTCGCCGTCCAGCACAGCGGCATGGCGCGGCAGGGATTCAAGAGATTGTTCGTCCGATTTGGCTCGCCGGCGATCGAGCGCTCAACCTACGTCTTGCTCGCCAGCCTGATCCTGCTGTTGCTGTTCTGGCAATGGCAACCCATGCCGAGGATGGTGTGGAACATCGAGAGGCCCGTGCTCGCCAATGTTGTCACCGCGATCGGTTTTGCGGGCTGGCTGATCGTGCTCTACAGCACCTTCCTGATCAGCCATTTCGAGCTGTTCGGCCTTACCCAGGTGGTCACGCATTTCGCGGGGCGAATGGCTGCACCGATGAAGTTCAAGACGCCGGGATTGTACCGGCTGATCCGCCACCCGATCTATCTCGGCTTTATCATTGCGTTCTGGTCGACACCGAGCATGACGGTGGGCCATCTGCTGTTTGCGGCGGTGACGACGGCCTACATCTTCGTCGGAATCTACCTTGAAGAGCGCGACCTGGTAGCGCTGTTCGGTGACGAATACCGGAAGTATCGGCAGCGCGTCGCGATGCTGCTGCCGGGACTGTTCTGAACAAGACGCAGGGGACGCCCTCTTGAAGGAACAGCACCTGATCGACCGCGCGAAAGCGTTCGTCGCAGCCGTCGCTGCGGCGGCGCCGCGCGAAGCCATCGAGGCCTTTTACGCAGAAGACGTCATCCAGGAGGAGTTTCCAAACCTCCTCCTGCCCGACGGAGCAGTCCGCGATTTCATCAATTTGCGGGCAGCCCACGACAAAACGCGTTATACCATCGAGCAGCAGTCCTTCGAGATCGTCAATGCTGTCGCATCCGGCAATTGCGTGCTTCTTGAAATAATCTGGAATGCAACGCTGGCGGCCGACCTGGATCCGCTTACCCCCGGCGACAGGATGAGAGCCCAACTCGCACAGGTGTTTGAATTTCGCGATGGCCTCATCTTTCGACTGCGAACTTACAGTTGTTATGTTGCCCGTCACGAAATTCGCCCGAACAGTTTGGCCTGAATGACTGCTTTGCCCCTATGGACCGTCCTGCAGCGGTCGAGTTTTGATCTTGTGAGAACTGCCGACGCGCAACGCGTGCGTCGGGTGATTGGGGTAGATCGGAAATCCTTGGCGGATGGGCAAAACGGCGCTTATGACCCTGAACGGACATTGGCCCTAGCCGTTGAGCACACCGCCCGATGCTTTGATGTATGAGACAGAACTACCCGATCTCGATGGGCGTTTTTCACTGAAACATTGGATTTCCTTGCAACCTGCCGGCGGCAATTTGTTCAGCGACGGGGCTTCGATTTTCTCTCAACCTCCCTGATTGCTCGGGTGATGCCCTTGAGTGATTCATTGACATCCTCGAGCTGCGACCGAAGGTTTTTCTGTTTTCTCTGTAGTTTTCTTAAGAGCGTTTTCTTCTGCGCGTCACTCAGTTGGTCAAAGTCGATCAGATCTACAGTAAATCCACACATCGCTTCCTCCGACAGACAATCAGATTTAATCAAATCCCTTATCCAGGACGCCAGTAACGGAGTGTTGACAATATCGAGAGGATAATCAAGCCGGATGATCCTCAAGTCATCCAACATGTCGGCGCTTGCGTGTAAATCGGACGTGAGTATCAAGCTGCGCGCCGATTTCTTCTTCGCCGGCGTGGCGATGCCGATCCTATCACTCAAAGATCGGACAACCGGCCAAGCTCCTTGTCAGGGTTGGCCGCCGCTTTGGCCAGGATTGCCGTGTAGTCCGCAATCCAATCCTGGGCGGTGTTCGGCTCGAATAAGTCGCTTTTGTACCCACATAGGCCAGTAATCCCCGAGGAGCTCTCCTTGAGGGCCATTGAAAGCCACGCACGATCGATCGGCATGGCCGTCCGTCCTTCCTGGTAACCGAAGGGGCGGACCGTCACATCCGGCAGCTTGGGCGGCCGGCGAAACGCAACCTGGAGAATGAAATAGATTTGAACGAGTGACGCCGGGGACAAACCGGCTTCTTCCGCCAGCCGGGCTGCAATGATGTCGAAGGGAAGCTCCTGCTGGGCGTATGCCTCCCAAACGGCCTCGCGCACGCGATTGAGCGCTTCACCAAAGGTCAGATCCGCATCAATTCGGGTCCGGATGAGCGCGGTATTGGCGAACGGGCCGATGACGCGCTCTCTCCTCAGCTGTGCGCGATTGGCCATCAAGGTCGCCACGCAAAAATCGGTGCGCGCGGTTCGGAGCAGCAGCAGCGTTTTGAACCCGGCGAGCAAAGTCATGAACAGCGTTACACCGCGGCTATGGCTCAAGCCTCTCAGGCGCGCCACCAGGTCATTCGACATTTGAAACGGTTCCTGGATGACGCTCGAAATCAGCTCCCCTCCGATGTTGATTTTTGGAGTCGCAAACAGAGGCGAGACCTTGTCCAGGCGCCCCTTCCAGTATGCGAACTGTCTGTTTGCGGCAGCGCTGGTCGACCAAACACGCTGCCAACGAGCGAACTCGGAAAACTGAAACTTCGGTTCGGGCAGCTGTGCCTTCCTGCCGGTAATCGCAGCGGAATAGAGTTCCGAAAGATCCTCCATGAAGATCACCATCGACCAGCCATCAATGATGATATCGTGCACGACCAGAAGCAGAATGTGATCTTTGGCGTCGAGCCGAAAGAGATACGCCCGAAACAGGGGCGCATGGTTCATGTCGATCGGCTCCAGGGATACCTGCTCCGCTTCCAGTTTTGCCTTTGTGAGCAGGAGCTCCCTGACCCGGCCGTTTCTGGCACGCGTCCGCGGTGCAAGATCCTTCACGGTCAGAATGGATGCGACATCAACATCCGGCATCACGCGAGCGAGGGGGACCTCCTCCTGCCAGGTAAATGCCGTGCGCAGCAAGGTATGACGGCGCACGACATCGGCAAGGGCCCGCTCGAGCGCGAGAATGTTCACCGGGCCCTGCAGCCGGTAAGCGAAGGGAAGGTTGAACTGGGGTAGTCCCGGGAGTTTCCGCTCGATCCGCAGCATGCGCTCCTGCACAATGGAAACCGGCTGGGGGCCATCTCCCTTCACGCGCACCGTTTCAATGGTCGGATCGCTTGAACTTAGTAACGAGTCCGTGGAATGTTTTTTTGATGACTCGACGCGAAGCGCGAGAGCCGCGACGGTCGGTGCGCTGAAAATATCCTCGAATGAGAAATCGACGCCAAAACGCTCCTCCAGACGCAAGATCATTTGTGTCATCGCAAGTGAATCAACGCCGAGCGCAAAGACGTCCTCGTCAACGCCGACCTGATCGATGTCCAGCAGGTCTGCCCATATCCCGGCCAGTTGACGCTGCAGTTCCGAGCGGGGCGAGACCATCTTGTCGCCGCGTTTGTCCGTCGCCGGCGGAGCCTTCGAGAACGCGGCCGCAAGCTCGTCGCGCTTGACCTTTCCGCCGCCGCCTTTCGGTATCTCCGGCACAATGCGGATAAGGCCGGGGACCTTAAATCCGGCCAACCTTTCGCGGGCAAAGTCTCGCAGCCTCTGCGTGCTCACCTTCGCATCCTGACGCAGTACGACCGCGGCAGCGACGTCTGCGCCAAGTCGCCCGTGGGGCACAGGGAAAACGGCGGCGTCGATCACATCCGGGTGGCTCAGCAACGCTCCCTCTACCTCGGCGGGGGCAACCTTCTGCCCTCCTTTATGGATGATCTCCTTGATCCGACCGACGATAAAGAGATACCCCTCCGCGTCCAGATACCCGAGGTCGCCAGTTCGGAACCAGCCGTCCCGAAATGCGGACGCGGTCGCGGCGGCATCGTTGTCATATCCCCTGGTGATCGTAGGACCCCGCAGCGCGATCTCTCCACGTCTGCCGGATCGCAATCGTCGACCCTCACTGTCTAGAATCACGATCTCGGGCCCTGCCGGCCGGCCGACTGAACCCGGCTTTTGCCGTTGCAAGGAATTCGCGGCAACCTGGGTGGCAGCCTCCGTCATGCCATAGGTGTCGATAACAGGGACGCCAAACAGGGCTTGCAGTCCGCCGAGCACATCATGCGCCAGCGACGTGGAAGCCGAACGAACGAGCCGCAGGGAGGATCGCCGCGCACGCCTTTTCTGCAGATCGGCCTCCCTCAATATCGCTTGATGGATTGCAGGTACCGCCGTGTACCAGGTTGGTCGAAAGTCAGTCAGCCAGCCAAAGAACGCTCTTGCATTGAAGCCTGATGTACAGACCACGCTTGAGCCGGCAGCAAGCGCGGCCAGAAGCCCTGAGATCAGGCCATGCCCATGGAATAGAGGCAGCACACTCAGCAAGCGGTCCCGAACCGCAAGTTCAATGGCGGTGCCAACGTTACGGGCTGAGAGACAGACGCTCGCATGGGTCAGAGGGACCGTTTTTGGCCGCGAGGTGCTGCCCGATGTCAAAAGGATGAACGCATCGTCAGCACCGGATGCAAACTCGTCGCCTTCCGCGCGTTGCGGCGCTTGACCAACAATGCTGAACGCGCCGGCCCCGTCGTGAGGCCGCGGCACGACTTCGATGACCGTTATGCCCAAGGTGTGGGCAGCACGTCGGCTGGGCGAACTCGATTGAGCGTGCGTCAATAGCGCCGCCAGGTGCAATTCGCCGAAATAACGCCGGTATTCGTCATAGGTGAAGCCCGGGTTGAGCGGGACACACTGCGCGCCGGCGGCAAGCGCGACCATTGCCACCGCAGCTTCAGGTCCGTCCGGCAACACCACCGCGACCCTGTCAGTTCGACCGATACCGAGGCTACGCAGCCCGCGAACGACATCGCGGGTCTGCGACCACAGCGCGTCATATGTCATCGGGAAGCACCCAGGAGCCAGAATGGCGCGTCGATGGGGCGCTTGTCCTGCATAATAAGAAAGAAGGTCCGGGAGGCAGGCAAAGGAAGGTGGTCCGGCGCTTTTGTGCCCGGCTTTATGTTGCAGTTTCTTGACGATCTTCGACAAGCCCGCTCCCCATTGTCACCGTTGCGTGCGTATTCCAGGGCCGTTGAGAGTTATCATGCCATTGTGCGCTTGCACCGAACCAGACGAGCTGAGGACTCGCCATTTCTCCGAGTCACCAAACGAATCGGCAGGGCGGTAGCTCAGCTGTAGGCGTCGCAAGCGCACCTCCAACGTTCACGAGCCGCCATCATAGCGGCCAAATTGCGCTCTTTGAAAAGAGATTATGGAGCAGCAGACGCCGTTGCCAAGCCGGTATCATCGAGGTGCGCAACGAGTCTGACGCACTAAGCCACCGCCGTAAGCCTACGGGTGCTATTCGGGCAGGTATGTGACCTCCGTATACCCACCCGTCGCAAAGCCATCGGTGGCTCGTGGCGCCGCAACAGATTTTATCGTAAGAGTCATTGCGAAAACGGATTTGCTTACAAATGGTGCAAGAGCGCTCGTCTCGGATCGAACGCAGGTTGGCGGCGATATTGGCCGCTGACGTGGCTGGCTATTCGCGGCTCATGCATGACGACGAAGAGGCGACGCACACACGTCTGAGTGCGCTTCTGGCAGACGCCGTCGACCCGGCAATCGTGGAGCACGGCGGGCGTATTGTGAAAAACACAGGCGACGGGTTCCTGGCGGAGTTTCCGAGTGCTGTCGAAGCGGTTCGAGCTGCGTGGCAGTTTCAGAACCGCATCTACGAACTGACAGTCGACGATGCGGAGGACAGGCGCATTCTTTTCCGTGTGGGAGTCAATATCGGCGACGTCATTGTTGAGCCGCATGACATTTTTGGCGACGACGTGAATGTCGCGGCGCGGCTTGAGAGCATCGCAGAACCGGGCGGCATCTGCATCTCGCATTCCGCCTACGATCAGGTGAGCGGCAAGCTCGCGGTTGAGTTCACCGATCTGGGAGAGCAGAACCTCAAGAATATCGTTCGTCCGATACGGGCCTATGCCGCCGTTCCGGCCGGGTCTGGCACGGGGACGCTGGAAGCCGCAATGCGCAGCAGGGCATCGGCGCCACCTCTATCGATCGTCGTGCTGCCATTTGCAAATTTCGGCAACGACCCCGAGCAGGACTATTTCGTCGACGGGGTGACCGAGAGCTTGACCACGGACTTATCGCGCATCAGCGGGTCATTCGTGATCGCCCGCAATACCGCGTTCACCTACAAGGGCAAGGCCGTCAATGTGAAGCAGGTCGGGCGCGAGTTGAACGTCCGTTACGTGCTCGAGGGCTCAGTGCAGCGCGGTGGCAAGCGCCTTCGCGTGAACGTGCAGTTGATCGATACGGAAAGCGGCAAGCATCTTTGGGCCGAACGCTTCGAGAAGCGGATTGTCGATCTTTTCGATATGCAGGACGAAATCGTAGCAAGGCTTGCCCAAGCATTGGATGCCCAGCTCGTTGTAGCCGAAGCACGACGCGCCGAACGTTCCCGGGATCCCGGTGCACTCGACCTCGTCTTTCAAGGTTTTGCGTGCGTCTACAAGGGGCCGACCGCCGAGCACCTGACCCAGGCACGCAGCTTTTTCGAACGTGCCCTGCTGATCGATTCCCGAAATGTCGGGGCGCTGGTTGGCATGGCAAGCGTCGATGCGACGTTGGGGGCCTACGTGCTGACTGACGACCGGTCCGCGCTACTCTCGACAGCCGAAGCAAGTGCGATCAGGGCGCTTTCATTGGACCCGGACCGGGCGCTGGCCCACAGGGTTTTGGGTACCATCTACAACATGACAAACCGCTCTGCCCTGGGGATAGCGGAGTGCGAGCAGGCATTGGCGCTTGATCGAAATTTGGCGGACGCTCACGCCGTTATCGGGATGGCCAAATATTATCTGGGCAGCGCTGCCGAGACTGAAGGCCACATATTCGAGGCGTTCCGTCTCTCGCCACGCGACATCTTTGCCCACCGATGGATGCACTTTTTAGGCATGGCCAAGATACAGCTCGGTGCGGATGCCGAAGCCGCCGCCTGGTTTCGACGAAGCATTGAAGCCAACCGCAATTCTCCTTTCACTCATTTCGCGCTGGCCGCCGCGCTGGGTTTGCAGGGCTCACTGGATGAGGCGCGGACGGCAGCAGCCGCGGGACTCGCGCTCAACCCGGGCTTCACCATCCGCCGCTTGCGCGCCTCCCAGCCAAGCGACAATCCGACATTCCTGGCCGGTCGCGAACGCCTGTATTCAGGCATGCGCCTGTCCGGCGTACCCGAAGGGCCACGTCCGCTGATGGCTCAAAGCGGACATGCCGACCCGTCTGACTGATGTTCGCTTTCGGCGGGTAAAGCCGGCATGAGGCCGGACGCACCATCTGCATTTATTCGTACCAGTCCTAATTGGCCTGCGCCGTCGCCGGACGGCGCGGCGCCGGCGTGGGCTGATCGGACAGTTCTGGCGCCAGACCGACGCCGGCATTGGCCAGCCGGACGCGCACTTCGGCGGCGACATATTTCGCGTATTCCGACAGCAACAGGCGCAGCGTCGCGCCGCTGGTCCACCATGGCTCGTCGCGCCAGCGGTCGCCGATCACCGCAAACGGAATCAGCGTGACGTCAGGCATCGCATGCGACAATTCCAGGATGGCGCGCGGCATGTGGTAATTCGATGTCACCACGATCAGCGACTTGAAGCCGCGCTCGCGAGCCCAGCGCCGCGTCTCCGCGGCATTGCTGCGCGTGTTGACGGCGGAGCGGTCGAGGTCGACGCAGCAGCCGAGCAGCGACTGGTTGTCGGGCAGCGAGCGCGAAATGTCGCTCGCGGCGTTGGTCGGATGCACGCCCGAAATCAGGAGCCGCTTGCCATAGCCGCCGGCAAGCAATTCCATTGCATCCGACACCCGCGACGAGCCGCCGGTGAACACCACGATCCCATCGGCACTGCGCGCCGGCTTGATTTCGACGCCGCGCAATTGCGAGAGAAAGGCGACGAAGCCGATCGCCGCGCCGACAAACAGGATCGCCATGCCGCCGACGATGACCGCGCGCAGCCATCCCCGCGGTGGCGTGGCCCGCGTTCTCGGCGTGCTATCGTCGTGCTGCAAATCCATCTCGTCCGGCAACCGTCGTCCCTCGGATAATTCTAGAACGTTTTCAGGCGAAGTGGAGTCCCGGTCCCCGGGGCAGCGTCCGTGACCTGCTTCACCCGAAACGCCACCGGCCGGCTCAATCGATATCGTCGAGCGTGGCGAACAGCGTTCGCCGCGACGCCCAGGCGGTGATGGCGGCGATCGCGACGGCCTGCACCGCGAGCGCCAGATAGCCCGACGGCGGCAGTGAAAATGTCCCTAAGAGCGCAGCGAACTGATCGCCGACCGGCGTGCCCGAGAACCAGCTCGCGATCGATTCGGAGAAGCCGAAACCCAGCATCGCGGCGCCGCCGCCGATCACCCCGCCTTCCAGGCCGAGCCTGAGAAAATGCCGCAGGAAGTGGTTGGCGATATAGCGGTCGCCGGCGCCGACGAAGTGCAAGACCTCTACGATCGGGCGGTTCGCCGCCATAGCGCCGCGGGTCGCGAACGAAACCGAAATGATCGTCGCCACGATCACCAGCGCGAGAATGCCGATGCCGGCAAACACGGTCGCCCCGGTCATCGAGCGCATGCGCTCGATCCAGGCGCGGTGATCGTCGACGCTCGCCGACGGCGCCACTTGGGTTACCCGGCTGCGCAAGGCCGCAAGATCGAGCGAGGTGCCGGGCTGCACGCGCGCGACGACGACGCGCGGCACCGGCAATTGCTCGATCGACAGCCCGCTGCCGAGCCATGGCTCGAGCAATTTCGCCGAATCGTCCTTGCTGAACGGCTTGACCTGGACGATGCCAGGCTGCGTCCGCATCGCCTCGGCGGTCGCGGTCACGTCGCGTTCGAGATCGCGCCCAGCCTGCGGACGCACCTGAACGGTGATTTCGCTGGCAACTTCCGACTGCCATTCCGCCGCCGATGCGCTGACCAGGAACACGGTGCCGGTGGTGATGGAAGCCAGGAACGTCATGATGGCGACGACGGCGACCAGCGCGCGGCCGGAGATCGATGCCCGCGGCACGATCGGCGACATGTTGCGCGCGCGCGCCGGCACCTGCGGACGTTCGTTGCCGAGGTCGACCAGCGGCCCATGCTCGTCACCGACCCTACTCATAGATGTGCAACCGTCCCTGGTGCAGCACCATCCGCCGCGCCTCGTACTGGTCCATCAACGCGATGTCGTGGGTCGCGATGATCACCGCGGTGCCCAGCCTGTTCAATTCGATGAAGAGCCGCAGGAGGCGCCGGCCGAGCGTCGGGTCGACGCTGCCGGTCGGCTCGTCCGCCAGCAGCAATTGCGGCCGCGAGATTACGGCGCGTGCGATCGCGGCGCGCTGCTTCTCGCCGCCCGACAGGATCGGCGGCAACGCATCCATGCGCTCGCCAAGTCCGACCCATCTCAGCAGGTCGATCACCTCCCGGCGATAGCTGGACTCGTCACGGCCCATCACGCGGAACGGCAGCGCCACGTTCTCGTAGGTGGTCATGTGATCGAGCAGGCGGAAATCCTGCAGCACGATGCCGATGCGCGTGCGCAGGTCCGCGACCTGGTCCTTGCCGAGCAGCGAGACGTCCTGGCCGAACAGATTGACGAGGCCGCGCGTCGGCTTCAGCGATAGAAACAGCAGCCGCAGCAGCGAGGTCTTGCCCGCACCAGAGGGGCCGGTGAGAAACTGGAACGAATGCGCCGGAATCACAAAGGAGAGGTCGCGCAAAATCTCCGGGCCGAGCCCGTAACGCAAACCGACATTTTCGAACCGAACCAAGCTCAGCTCCGCTCGATATGGGCCGTGGCCGGAGGCCGCGGACTTGAACCTGGACCCGAACCTGTGCCCGAGCCTAAGCCTTGGGTTCGTGGCCGGCTGGTTTGGACGCGAACCGAATAAAACGGTTTTGCGGCCGTTATGGTTTCCGATTCGTTAACGGTCGCTATGTAGCATCCGGACATAGACACTGGTGAGTTGGGCTCCATGCATATCGTTTGCCCCCATTGTACAACATCTTACGCCATCAATCCGGCCACCCTGGGCGTGGGCGGCCGCACCGTCCGCTGCTCCCGCTGCAAGGAAACCTGGCTGGCCCGGCCCGAGGATGCGATCGAACTGGCAGCCGCCATGCCGGCGATGGGGCGATCGAGCCAGCCGGCGGCGAACGACGCCGCGGCCGAATGGGAGGCGATGGCGCGCGAGGAAGAGGCGCAGCACACCCCTGTCGTCGACAGCCCTTCAATTTCGGCCGGCTGGCCGACCGAAGGCGACAATTCGCACACAAATTCGCACCTGGGCGGCAACAGCGATTGGCCGTCGGCCGCCCGGCGGGACGCGGATGACCACGAGGAGATCCCCATCACCACGCACCGCGAGCGGCTGGCCCGCCTTTTCCGGCTGCCTTCCCTGCCCCGCATTCCATTCATGCCCTCCATTGGCCTGCCGACCGCCTGCGCGGCGATGGGCGCGCTGATACTCGCGCTGATAATCTGGCGGACTGACGTCGTGCGGCTGCTACCGCAGACCGCGACGTTCTACAAGATAGTCGGACTGGACGTGAACCTGCGCGGACTGACGTTCAAGGATATCAAGGTCACCAACGAGACCGTGGACGGCAAGCCGGTGCTGGTCATCGAAGGCACGATCGTCGGCGAGACCAAAAAGCCGGTCGAATTGCCGCGCTTACGCTTTTCCGTGCGCGACGCGCAGGGCACCGAGATCTACGCCTGGAACGCGGTGCTCGAGCAGCCGGTGCTCAAGCCCGGTGAGCGCGCCTATTTCAAGTCGCGGCTGGCCTCTCCGCCGCCCGAAGGCCGCAATATTGACGTACGTTTTTTCAACAAGCGGGATCTGGCCGGTCACGCCTGACCAGGGCCGCCGTTCCGTCGAGGCTTAAGAGACACGACTTCATGCCACGCGTGCTGGTTGCCGATGATGAAGACTCCATGCGTTTGCTGGTCTCGCGCGCCATCGCTATGGATGGCCACGAGACCGTGACCGCCGAGGACGGCGCCGAAGCGCTCGATATCCTGACCCGCGAGCAAGGCATGTTCGATCTGCTCCTGACCGACATCCAGATGCCGGTGATGGACGGCATCGCGCTGGCGCTGACGGCGGCGCGCGATTTTCCCGGCCTGAAGATCCTGTTGATGACGGGCTTCGCCGACCAGCGCGAACGCGCCTCCGGCCTCGACGCCATCGTGCACGACGTGGTGACGAAGCCGTTTTCCGTGCACGACATCCGCACCGCTGTGGCCGACGCGCTGGCGGCGAGGAAGGCCGGGTAGTGAAGGAAGGGGTCTGAGTGTTGCGCCGCTACCTCTCCGTCATTGCGAGCGCAGCGAAGCAATCCATCTATCCCCGAGCCGAGCTATGGATTGCTTCGCTACGCTCGCAATGACAATGGCGAGGGCGGGACCGCTCAATAATCCTTCAACAGCCGCTCGATGTAGTCGAGTTCGATCTGCGGTCGGGACGGATCGGCGAGACGGCGGCGCAGTTCTTCCAGGATGCGGCGCACCCGCTGCACGTCGATCTCACCGGGGATCTTCACCGTATAATCGTCGGTGAATTCATTGTGGCGCATCGGCCGTCCGAGCGGATCGGTCGAGTTGGCCGCACCCTGCTGGCGTCCTCGGGGGTTGCCGGGACCGTCGCCCGGCTGGTCGCCGTCACCCTGCTGCATGGCTTCGGCCAGGCTCTGGGCGCCCTTGCGCAGCGCGTCCAGCGCCCGGCCTTGCGAATCCACCGCACCGTCGGCATTGCCCTCGCCAAGCCGGCCGGTGGCATCACCCATCGCGGAATCGGCCTGATCGAGCCCGTCCTCGCCGTCGCCCTGCTCGCCGCCTTGACCCTGCTGGCCCTGGCCCTGCTGGTCGCCGCGCTGGCCCTGCTGGCCACGCTGACCCGGTCCCATGCCGCGTTTGGCGAGTTCTTCCTGCAATTTCTTCAGCCGGTCGCGCAGGCCCTGCTGATCCTGCTGCAGATCGCCCATGCTCTGATCGCCCTGCTTGCCGCGCATGCGGTCGCGCCGGGAATCCTGACCCTGCTTGTAGGTCTTGTCGCGCAATTGCTGCTGCTTGCGGATCATGTCGCCGAGTTCGTTCAGCGCCTGCTCCATGTCGTTGTCGCCCTGGCCGGGCTGCGCCATCTGCAGGTTTTCCAGCATCTGCTGCAACTGTTCCAATAGCTGCTTGGCGGCATCCTTGTCGCCGGAACGCGACAGCCGCTCCATCCGGTCCAGCATGCTCTTGAGATCCTGCTGGCTCAGCATCTTCGTATTGGGATCGAGCGGACGGTCCCGTTGCTGCGGATTGTTGCGGAACTGCTCGGCGAGCTGGCGCAGGAAATTGTCCAGCGCGGCGCGCAGATTGTCCGTCAGCTTCTTGATCTCCTCGTCGGTGGCGCCACGCTCCAGGGCCTGTTTGAGGGCCTCTTGCGCCGCGCGCAGCGCCTTGTCGACGTCGGTGATGTTGCCGTCCTCGATGGTCACCGCCAGCGCCCACAGGCTGGCGACGACCTCGCGCAGCGCGTCGTCGGTGCGCGCCGCCTCCAACTGCCGCGACACGCTGTAGAGACCGAGATAGTGGCCAGCCTCCGGCGTGAACAGCTCCGGCGCGATCATCAGCGCATCGAGCGCGGTATAGACCTGCGAGTTCTGGTTGGCGTCGAGCGCCAGAATCCGGCGCTGTTCGATCAGGGCGCGGGCAAGCGGCTTGGTGAATAGCCGCTCCGGCAGCCGCATGTTGAACGGCTCGCTCTTGCCCTCATTGCCAGCCTCGTCCTTCGCCGTCAGCGTGAGCGTGACGTCAGCGCCGGCATAGGGATCTTCGCTGAGGTCCTTGACCGTCTGGCCGACACCGTTGCGGGTGCGCGCATTCGGCAGCACCAGCGCAAACTGCGGCGGCTCGAACAGCGGCCGCGGCTCCTTCTCGGCGTCCTTGCTCGTGCCGTCCTTGTTCCCTTCTTTCTTGCCTTCCTTGGCCGCATCGGGAGCGCGGGCGGCAAACTGGGCGCGGGCTTCGGTGACGCCGTAATCGTCCTCGAGCTTGTAGGACATTTGCAGCGAGCCGCGGGCCTGGCGTTCCGGATCCTTCGCCAAGGAGATGGTGGGCGCGCGGTCGGCGGTCGCGGCAAAGCGCCACAGCGGCTGGCCGGACGGGGCACGGACATGCGCGGTACCGTCGCCCGCGATCTTGAAATGCCGTTCGTTGGTGCCCTTCGGCGCCTGCTCGGTCGGCGCGATCTCGGTCACGCCGCCGCCGACCACAACATCGATATTGCCGCCGCTCGAGCGCACCAGGAGCGTGCTGCCGGATGGAACCGACAACGGCCCGCTATCGGGCGAAGCCGCATCCCTGTTGGCGGCGGACAGAATGATCGGCGGCTTGCCGGTGTAGTTGGGCGGGGTAACCCAGGCGTCGACCCGGACATTGGCCGGCGCCAGCACGCCGTTCCAGTCAAACGCCGCGGCAATGCGCAGCGCGCGCTCGTCGCCGGCCGCGACATAGGCGGCCACCAGCATCACCGCGACGAGCGCACGCAGCGCGCGGGGATCGTGGATCGCGAGCCGCGGCGACGGCAGGCCGGCGCGGATGCGCTTGATCGAGGCCAGCGTGCGCTCGCGCTGCTCCCGCCACAGTGCCTGCGCGATCGGGTCCCTCGATTGAAGCGTATCGGTCAGCGCGGTTGCCGGGCGATGGCGAACGCCTGTGCCGCGGTCGAGCCGGCTCAGCCCCTCTTCACGTGTCGGCCAGCGAAACCGTACCAGCGGGAACGATGCTGCCAGCGCCGCGAGGGCGAACAGGCCGATGCCGATCGCGCGTGCAAGAAATGGCAGCGCCAGCCAAAGTCCGGCCCAGGACACCACCAGAAACAATCCAATAACGCTCAAAAGCCGGGCGAAGCCCGGCCAAGCGCGCTCCCACCCAATCGCGTACTGAGCCCGTTGCAGGGCCTGCGACAGTTGGAGCCGCGCGGCAGCGTCCGGCTCGCGGGCAGATTTCGTGGGGTCGGGGGGAGCGCCGTTCAACCAATCTCTCCGGGTTGCCCAGAAATCACCCTAGCACAACGGCGGCAATGAGGCACCTGTTCCCCGAGTAACCTACACCCGGAAATACGCATAACACGAAGGCGTGACTGCGGGCCTGCCGCCCCGTAACGTCCGCGCCGAACCGTAAAAATACGAGGAAGCGAAAAAATACGAGGAAACGATATGGACCCGAAGACGCACGACAAGGGACTGGCAATCCGCAAAGCGGTACTTGGCGAGGCCTATGTCGATAACGCGCTGAAGAATGCCGACAGTTTCAACAAGCCGTTCCAGGAACTCGTCACCGAATATTGCTGGGGAGCGGTGTGGGGCCGCGAGGACTGCCGCGCAAGATCCGCAGCATGCTCAACCTCGCCATGATCTCGATCCTGAACCGGCCGCACGAACCGAAGGCGCATATCAAGGGCGCGCTGACCAATGGCGTCAGCCGCGACGAAATCCGCGAGATCTTCATGCAGGTTTCGATCTATGCCGGCATTCCGGCAGGTGTCGACAGCTTTCGCATCGCGCGCGAGGTATTTGCGGAATTGGATCGGGGCTGAGGGCTCGCCCCTCATGGTGAGGAGGCACTTCTTCAGCGCCGTCTCCAGACGATGCTGCGCATCGCCGGCCGAACCATGAGGCCACAGGCGGGCCTTCATCCTTCGAGACGCGGCGAAGGGGCCGCTCCTCAGGGATGAGGACCATCTCCAAACGTTCAGGAAACACCGTCATGCAAATCGGATTCATCGGCCT
Organism: Bradyrhizobium archetypum; assembly: GCF_013114835.1. GTDB lineage: Bacteria > Pseudomonadota > Alphaproteobacteria > Rhizobiales > Xanthobacteraceae > Bradyrhizobium > Bradyrhizobium archetypum. The sequence continues at coordinate 238,698 of NZ_JAAVLW010000006.1, forward strand.
CGGGAAGATGGGCTTTCCGATGGCGCGCCGCCTGATCGAGGCCGGGCATCAGCTCACCGTCTTCGACATCCGTAAGGAAGCCATCGACAAGCTCGTCGCACTCGGGGCGCAGGCGGCATCATCGCCCAAAGCCGTCGCCGATCGCTGCGAGACCGTACTGGCGAGCCTGCCCTCGCTGCAAGCCTCGCTCGAGGTTGCGACCGCCGCGGGCGGCGTGATCGAGGGCAAACGGGTAAAACGCTTCGTCGATCTCTCCACCGTCGGCTCGCAGATGGCGGTGCGCATTCACGGTTTGCTGGCGGCTAAAAACATCGTGCAGATCGACAGCCCCGTCAGCGGCGGCGTCGGCGGCGCCGAGAAGGGAACGCTGGCCGTGATGGTCTCCGGCCCGGGCGCCGATTACGCAGTCGCAAAACCCGCGCTCGACGTGATCGGAAAGGTGTTCTTCATCGGCGAGAAGCCGGGCTCGGCGCAGACCATGAAGCTTGCCAACAATTTCCTCTCGGCAACTGCCATGGTGGCGACGTCGGAAGCGGTGGTGATGGGCGTCAAGGCCGGGCTCGATCCGGGCGTGATGATCGACGTCATCAATGCAGGTTCCGGCCTCAACACGGCGAGCCGCGACAAGTTTCCGCGCTCGATTCTGCCGCGCAGCTTCGATTTCGGCTTCGCCACCGGGCTGATGGTAAAGGACGTGCGGCTGGCGCTAGAGGAGATGAAATCGCTTGGGCTGTCGATGGAAGTCGCCGAAGCCGTCGGCCGGCTCTGGGAAGTCATCATCCGCGACGAGGGCGCAGAGTCGGATTTCACCGTGGCGATCAGGCCGATTGAGAAGGCGGCAGGCGTTGTGGTCGGCGGCGCGAGGGCCGGCCACGCGGCGAAGTAGCGTAAGCATTTGCCAGGTTCCTAGTTGGCAATTGCGACCGACTGGCGCTAGTTTCGGATTGTACAGGCTAGAAGCTGGCGTTGATCCGATTAACCAGTGGGACGCGCATGACGCCCCGTTGCGTAGGTCCGAAGTGTAGGTGGCGGTGGGCCGCATATCTTGCCGTTGCCGCCCTCGTGTTGATCGCGGCGGGAGGTAATGCCACCGCCAGAGGCGGCCGGAGCGAACGCCCGATCGAAGCCATTCAATCGCGCAGCGCCGGCGATCCGGTCATGGCTATCGTCTCGCTCCTCAACCAGCGGATCACGATCTATGACTCCCAGGGATGGATCCTGCGGGCGCCGGTATCGAGCGGCACCAAGGGACGCGAGACGCCCGCCGGAATCTTCAGCATCATCCAGAAAGTGGCGGAGCATTACTCCAACATTTATGACGACGCCTACATGCCCCACATGCAGCGCATCACCTGGTCGGGCATTGCACTTCATGGCGGCGTCCTGCCGGGGCGTCCGGCGTCGCATGGCTGTATTCGGCTGCCATTCGACTTCGCCGAACGCCTGTTCGACGCGACCAGGATTGGCATGCGGGTGATCGTGGCGCCAACCGACGTAGCGCCCGTTGAGATCACCCATCCGCTTCTGTTCCAACCCAAACCGGGTGCTGCCGTCCTGGCCGCCGCCCGTGCCGCAGAGGCACAGGAGGCAGTGAAGAAAGCCGTCAATGTGAAGCTCGCCGCTGCGACGGCCTCGCGGGAGGCCGCGCTGGCCACGGCGCCGGTGCGATCAGCGGAAAATCTGAAGCTCAAGGCCGAGGCGCAATTGGCGGCCGCCGAGACGGCACTTGGCTCGGCCAAGTCGGCGGAAGAAAAGGAGCTGGCCGAAGGCGCCAAGGCGCAGGCAGTCGCGAAACTCGCAGAGCTGCAGGCGCAATGGGAAGCGGCCAGGGCGGATCTGCAACAGAAGCGCGATATCGTCGCGTCGGCGCGTGAAGCCGCCGCGGCGGCGGAGGCGGCGCGGGTTGAGGCAGCCGAGGCGGCCCGCCAGATCGCGCGCGAACTGCAGCCGGTGTCCGTGTTGATCAGCCGCAAGTCCCAGCGGCTTTATGTCCGGCAGGCATTCGAGCCGGTCTTTGAAAGTCCGGTCACGATCGCAGAACCCGATCGTCCAATCGGCACGCATGTCTTTACCGCCGTGGAGCGCACCTCCGACGACGCCAACTTGCGATGGAGCGTCGTGTCGTTATTGGGCAGCAAGCATGCGACTGACGGCACGGTTCAGCCACACGGCCGCGCGCGCGGCAGCGGTGGTCGCGACGTTGAGCCGGTGCCGACGGACCTGGGCAATGCAAAGGCCGCGCTTGACCGCATCGCCATTCCGCAGGAAGCATTGGATCGCATCGTCGCCGTTGCGCCGCGATCCTCGCTGATCGTCACCGACGAGGCACCGAGCTCGGAAACCGGAAAGGGAACGGAATTCGTGGTGCTGTTGAGCGGCGAGCCGCAAGGCGGCATCAAGAAGCGGCGACGCAGTCCGGGCAGCGAGTTCTCCCGTGGCCTGCCGTTCTGGCGCTCGCCATTCGGAGCTCCCTTTCCTACCTGGTGAACCCGTTCTTCGCGCCGGTCACCTCGTTCAGAGTCGTCTGGAGTGGCAGCCATGGTGCAGAATCTAGTAGCGGGATTGGTCGTGTTGGCTTTGATTGTCATGGGCGTGCTTGCCTACGCCCAGAAACATGAGGGATGCTTGCACGGGCGCTCGCTCCAAACCTTAAAGCCCTGCGGATCCGTCGGCGTTGAAATGTAGCGGGGGGCCGCAACGCCTCGGCTGACCTCGCGCGATTTTGGCGCCCATGACCTCGGGCAGGTTCGCTCCGCCCATGGAGAACCCGGAATAGACATCACCGACCCTCTCCCCCATCGCGACCTCTGATGCTATGATGGCATCCAGGGGAGCGAGCATGAAGCGCCGCGGGTTCACTTGTGTTCTCGGCAGTGTCGCATGGGGATTTTGGCTCGGCCGCCGCACCATGGTCGTCGCAATGGCTGCAATGGTGCTGCTGCCGATCGAGGCCAGCGATGCCGGCTGGCTGTCGGATGTCATTAAAGGCTCTCCGAAGCAAGGCAGATCAGCAAAACAAGCCAGGCCGCCGAAGCACGTCACGTCGCCAAAGCCAGCCGCTTTGGCGAGGCGGGCTGCCGCGCCAAAGCGCCACGCCGTAAAGCTGGCCGCGCTGGGTCCGCTTCACCTGAGTCCTGCCGCTCTGAAACCGGTCGCGACCCGGTGCGATCCCGCAAAGCTCCGGATCCTGCTGGATGTCGGACATACGGCCGAATCGGAAGGCGCGATCAGCGCCCGCAACGTCTCCGAGTTTGTCTTCAATCTGCGCCTTGCAAAGCAGATCGAGGAGAAGCTGAAGGCCGAAGGCTTTGTCGAGACCAGATTGCTGCTGACCGAGGGCAAGGCCAAGCGCAGCCTCTTCAAACGCGTCGCGACAGCCAACGATCTGCGCGCAGATCTCTTCCTGTCGATCCACCATGATTCCGTGCCCAACAAATTCCTCGAGGACTGGGAATTCGGAGGAAAGAAAAGCCGTTTCAGCGACCGGTTCAGCGGATACTCGGTCTTCGTCTCCCGCAACAATCCGGACTTCAAGACAAGCCTCTCGTTCGCCGAACTGATCGGCAAGGAAATGAAGGCCCAGGGCCTTGATTATGCCAAACAATATTCCGAGCCGATCATGGGCCGGCACCAGCGCCCGCTGCTGAATGCGGAAACCGGCGTGTATCGCTACGATGAGCTGATCGTGCTGAGAAAGACCCGGATGGCTGCCGCCCTGCTGGAGGCCGGCTCGATCATCAACCGAGATGAAGAACTCAAGATGAGTTCGCCTGAACGGAGGGACATCATCAGCAGCAGTGTCGTAGCGGCGGTCAAGGAATTCTGTGAGCCTCGATGGGGCATTCTCGGTCCGCTCTGATGGCGGCCCCACCTCGCATCCAATTCCAATCCGCCGATTTTCAACTCTTGGACTGCGTCTTGATCTCGTCGAACTTGGAAAGCGCTCCTTCAAACTTGTCGTTGAACAGCCACATCGCGTCAAGAATTTCGCGGAACGTTGCGGATGTTTTCGCCCTGTCGGCTTGTCCAAAGGTGAAAATGCTGTTGTTGCGCAGATATGCCATCACCTTCGGGTCGGAAATTCTGTAGTCGACCAGGTTGCGTGAACCCAGTGCGGACCTCGTCGGGCTGGGAATAATCTGGATCAATTCAAACAGCTTCATTTGATCGATCGGGTTTGGCAGCGTTTTCACGATCGCCGGTACTTGCGGAAAAATATCCGCGTGTGCGTTCATGAGGGCATCCCGCACAGCGGTCCAGTGGTTGAACCGACGATCCAGATTACCGACGCGCGCCTCTTCCCTGTCGTCGCGAGCGTTCAGTGCGGGATCAAAGGCGGCTATCGACTTCTTTATTGCTGCCCATTTCCTTTGCCCATTTTGATCTTCGGATACGCCTGATTGCAGACTGCCCTTGTATTTGTTCGAGCGCGCATTCCCGATGTTCTGATTGCCGTTTGTCTCGGCAAAGAACAGCCCCAGGCTGATGCGGCCTGCCACTTCGGCGTTAGCCGCACCAAGGCCCCTGGCTCGCGCAATGGCAGTGCCCAGATCGACAACGTCCTTGAATGGAGTATCTGATTTTTGCGCGTTGGCGGGCGGCGCTTGCATGAGGTCGAAGAGTCTCCTGTACTCATCGAGGAGCGGTTCATTGTCAGCGCTAAAATATGCCGGCGGGATTCCGTATTTGTTGGGCCTGCCTATTCTGGACGGAAGCGCGTCGGTGAGGTCCTTGTACGCGCTCATCATATTGTTGCGTGCAAGGTAGAGGGCCTGTCCCGGCAGGTTGGGCAGCCGTTGGTTGGATTCGATCTGCGCGCGCCGCTGGCGCAGGATCTGCTCAAAGCGGCTTCGTGAATTGTTGTATGTGGTGAGCGCATCCGACTGTCGTTTCGTGAGTGCGGCCGGCTCACCCATCGCAGGCAACATGAAGCTGAGATTGCCAATGGCGGCCGCGGCGAGCGATACCCATCGGCTCGCTTTTGATGGGTATCGCTTCGCTCCACCCATCCTACGACCTCAGAACCACGGCGCCGGCCGATCCATCGCGATCAATTCGTCGACCTCGATGCGCGGGCGGACGATCGCGTACTGGTCGTCCTTGACCAGGACCTCCGGCACCAACGGCCGGGTATTGTAGAAGCCGGACTGCACGGCGCCGTAGGCGCCGGCGGTCATGATTGCGAGGAGATCGCCGGCCTTGGGTTCGGGCAGATTGCGATCGAGCGCGAGATAGTCGCCGGTTTCGCAGACCGGCCCGACCACATCGGCCGTGATCGTTGGCGTGCCGTTTGCTGGCTCGCGCACGGGAAGAATATCGTGGTGGGCTTCGTAGAGCGTCGGGCGGATCAAATCGTTCATCGCGGCGTCGATGATGACGAAGTTCTTGGCCTCGCCTGGCTTCACATAGATGACGCGGGAGACCAGGATGCCGGCGTTGCCGACGATCATGCGGCCGGGCTCGAACATCAGCGTGCAGCCGAGATTATGCGTCACCCGCTTGACCATCGCGGCATACGCTGACGGCAGGGGCGGCGCCTCGCGGTCGGCATGATAGGGAATGCCGAGCCCGCCGCCGAAATCGATATGCTCGATTCTGTGGCCGTCGGCACGCAGTGTCTGCACGAAATCGGAGAGAATCCGGAACGCGGTCTCCATCCGGGAGAGATCGGTGATCTGGCTGCCGATATGCATGTCGGTGCCGGTCACCTCGATGCCTGGCAGCTTGGCCGCTCGGGCATAGACCTCGCGCGCCCGCACAAGAGGGATGCCGAACTTGTTCTCGGACTTGCCGGTGGCGATCTTGGCATGGGTGCCGGCATCAACATCCGGATTGACGCGCAATGAAATCCGCGCGGTTCTGCCGGTCTCGACCGCGAGCTTCGACAGCAGTTCCAGCTCGGGCTCGGACTCGACATTGATGCAGAGGATGTCGGCCGAAAGCGCCGCGCGCAGCTCGGCCTCCGTCTTGCCGACGCCGGAGAACAAGATCTTGTTGGGCGGAATTCCGGCGGCCAGCGCGCGCTTCAATTCGCCGCCCGAGACGACGTCGGCGCCGGCCCCGAGCTTTGCCAGCGTACGCAGCACCGCCTGGTTGGAATTGGCCTTCATGGCGTAGCAGACCAGCGTCTTTTCGCCGGCAAAGGCCTCGGTGAAGACGCGGTAGTGACGCTCCAGGGTCGCCGTCGAATAGCAATAGAACGGCGTGCCGACGGCGTCCGCGAGTTCGGACAGGCTGACGGCTTCGGCGTGAAGCACGCCGTTGCGATAGTCGAAATGATTCATAGCGCGCTCAGTCTCAGTCCAGCAGCGGATCGAGAACGAATTTTTTCTTGCTGCCCTTGGGCGCGTTGGGGCTTGCCTCGGTTCCGTAGGTCGAATTGAAGACGCCGGGCTGCGCCGCGCGCTCGGCCTCCGTGTCCGATGCGGCCTGACCCTGCGGCACCGCCGCGTTTGGCGGCAGATCGAGCCCGCCCTTGCGGCCGCAGCCCCCGAGCGCGAGCGCGGTCACGCTCAGCAGGATGATGGCCCATCCCGACGATGACGGGCGGTAGTTACTGATCACGACGAAATCCCCAATGCGCGGCGCACCATACAAAGATTGCCCGGGTCTGGCGAGTGCCGATGAGCCACGGACCACCATGAAATTGCAGCGAAATTTTCTCTTCCAGCCTATTTTCGCTCTTTTTCCAGCCGTTTCAGCCAGGCTTTGGCCTGCGAAACCACGTTCTTCGGCGCGGTGCCGCCATAGCTGGTCCGGCTTTTGACGGAAGCTTCCACCGACAGCACCTGCAGGGCATCCGCGGTGATCCTGGGGTCGACCTCCTGCATCGCTTGCAGCGGCAATTCATGCAGTGCCACGCCCTGCTTCGATGCGAGGGCGACGATACGCCCGGTGACGTGATGGGCATCGCGGAACGGCATTTTCAGCGTCCGGACCAGCCAGTCGGCCAGATCGGTGGCGGTGGCATAGCCCTCGCCGGCGGCGGCCTTCATCCGCGCCTCGTCGGGGACGAGGTCGAGCACCATGCCGGTCATCGACCGGATCGCGAGCGAGAGCGCGGCAAACGCCTCCATCGCACCCTGCTTGTCTTCCTGCATATCTTTTTGATAGGCGAGCGGCAGGCCCTTCATCACGATCAGGAGCCCGTTGAGCGCGCCGATCACCCGGCCGGTCTTGGCGCGCACCAATTCGGCAGCATCCGGATTGCGCTTCTGCGGCATGATCGAGGAGCCGGTGGTGAACTTGTCGGAGAGCCGGACAAGGCCGACCAGCGGCGAGGTCCAGATCACGATCTCCTCGGCAAAGCGTGACATGTGCACGGCGGCGATTGACGCCGCCGACAGTGTTTCGAGCACGAAGTCGCGGTCCGATACCGCATCGAGCGAATTGGCCATCGGACGATCGAAGCCGAGCGCCGTGGCGGTGGCGGTGCGGTCGATCGGAAACGAGGTTCCGGCCAGCGCCGCGGCACCCAGCGGCGATTCGTTCAGCCGCCGACGCGCATCGGCAAAGCGGCCGCGGTCGCGCGCGGCCATCTCGACATAGGCGAGCAGATGGTGACCGAACGTCACGGGCTGGGCGGTCTGCAGATGGGTGAAACCCGGCATCACAGTCGCGGCATGTTCCAGCGCGCGGCTAGCCAGCGCATGCTGAAAGGCGGCCAGCGCCGCGTCCGTTGCGTCGATCGTGTCGCGGACATAGAGCCGGAAATCGGTCGCGACCTGGTCGTTGCGCGAGCGCGCGGTGTGCAGCCGTCCCGCGGCCGGCCCGATCAGTTCGGAAAGCCGGCTCTCGACATTCATATGGATGTCTTCGAGCGCGCGCTTGAAATCGAAGGAGCCCTTGCTGATTTCTGACAAAATCGTGTCTAGACCCTTGCCGATATTTTTCGCATCACTCGCGGTGATAATGCCCTGCGCCGCCAGCATCGCTGCGTGGGCCTTGGACGCTGTGATGTCCTGGGCATAGAGATGGCGGTCGACGTCGATCGAGACGTTGATTTCCTCCATGATCGCATCGGGGCGCTCGGAGAACCGGCCGCCCCACATCTTGTTGCTCATGACTTCCCAAGCCTTGTCATCTATCAAGCCCTGCCATCTAGATCGTCGTATCGGCCGCGAAACGCCGCGCCGGTTTCGACCGTAACTCGACCGTAATCGTGCGCCCTGCATAGCCGTATCTGACACAGGATGACAAACGATATGCCCGAAATGTCCCCGCCCCGCCCGGCCAAGACGCGCCGGATCCCGATCGCCATTGGCGCGGTGGTGGCTGCGGGCGTGGTCGGATTAGGCGCGTTTTACGGGCTCGGCAGCTTCAAGCGGGGCATGGGCGGCGATCCGGCCTGCAGCGGGGCCGTCGAGCTGGCCCGCAAGATCGCGCCACTGGCGCATGGCGAGGTCGCCGCACTGACCATGGCAACGACGCCCCTGCGGCTGCCCGATCTCGCCTTTGAAGACGCCGAGGGCAAGCCGCGGAAACTGTCGGAATGGCGCGGCAAGACCGTGCTGTTGAACCTGTGGGCCACCTGGTGCGTGCCGTGTCGAAAAGAGATGCCCGCGCTCGACAGCCTGCAGGCCAAGCTCGGGGGCAAGGATTTCGAGGTGGTCGCCGTCAATATCGACACCCGCGATCCCGAGAAGCCGAAAAATTTCCTGAAAGAGGCCAACCTGACCCGGCTCGGCTATTTTTCCGACTCAAAAGCCAAGGTTTTTCAGGATCTTAAGAACATAGGCAAGGCGCTGGGCATGCCAACCTCGGTGCTGGTCGACGCCCAGGGCTGCGAGATCGCGAACCTCGCCGGCCCCGCCGAATGGGCCAGCGACGACGCCATCAAGCTGATCAAGGCCGCCCTGCAGCCGATGAAGGCGGGAAGTTAGCGGTCGCGACGATTGTCGGACCCCGTCCTGAGGAGCCGCGTGAGCGGCGTCTCGAAGGATGAATGGCACCAGCCGGGCCACGTTCGAGACGCGCGAAGACGCGCTCCTCACCATGAGGGTTTAACGGTCGCTTCAGGGATTCTTATCAGGCCGCGATATCGAGGTTGCCGCCGACGCCAGGGGCGAGATTGGCGCTCGAGGGGATGCCAAGCAGCGTCTGGACCGCGGATTTCTCCGCGTCCGCATTCTGCTTGATGATTGACGTCTGGATCTGCTGCTGCGTGCCCGCCGCCTGCATCGCGAGCATGCTTGAAACCATAGCCATCATATCCATGCGCAGCACTCCTTAAACGCGAGCGCACCCTACCTTGGCACCGGTTAACGAAATCTGGAGATTTGGGCGAGTGCGCGGCCAGTCACTCAAGCCGTCATACGCGGGCTGACCCGCGCATCCAGCAATCTTCATAAGATGCTTTCGAAGGGGATGGATTGCCGGCTCAAGCCCGGCAGTGATAAATTTATCAGCGCGTCGGGACCGGCTTGTCGCCGCGATAGTCGTAGAAGCCGCGCTGCGTCTTGCGGCCGAGCCAGCCGGCTTCGACATATTTCACGAGCAGCGGGCACGGCCGGTACTTCGAATCCGCCAGCCCCTCGTGCAGCACCTGCATGATCGACAGGCAGGTGTCGAGGCCGATGAAATCGGCCAGTTCCAACGGCCCCATCGGGTGATGCGCGCCTAGCTTCATCGCGGCATCGATCGCCTCGACGTTGCCGACGCCCTCATAGAGCGTGTAGATCGCCTCGTTGATCATCGGCAGCAGGATGCGGTTGACAATGAAGGCCGGAAAATCTTCCGAAACCGCGACCTGCTTGCCGAGCTTCCCGACAAATTCCTTGGCGGTGTCGAAGGTGTTATCGTCGGTGGCGATGCCGCGGATCAGCTCGACCAGCTCCATCGCCGGCACCGGATTCATGAAATGAATGCCGATGAAGCGCTCGGGACGGTCGGTCGAGGCCGCAAGCCGCGTAATCGAAATCGACGAGGAGTTGGTGGCAACGATCGCTTCAGGCTTCAGAACCGCGCAAAGCTCGTGAAAGATCTTGCGCTTGACCTCTTCCTTTTCGACCGCGGTCTCGATCACGAGATCGCAATCCGCCAGGCCGTCGAGCGTCCCGGTGGTGGTGATGAGATTGAGCGCCTGTTTGCGCGCATCTTCGGTGATGGCCTTTTTGGCGACCTGGCGCGACAGATGGCCGTTGATGGTCGCCATCGCCGATTTCAGCCGCTCGTCGGAGACATCGTTGAGCACCACGTCCAGACCGGCCAGCGCCGCCACATGCGCGATGCCGTTGCCCATCTGGCCCGAGCCGATCACGCCGACCTTCTTGATTGTCACCGCCATTTTGTCATCCACCGGAACGGCGCGCATATCGCGCCTGTTCATCTCTAAACCTCAGCTACGATATCATCAGACGCGAGGTTTCAGTCCCACCATTGGCACGTATTCTTCACGCGAAGCTTAATCCCCTTCGCCCGCATTCGCTTAAGGTAAACACCGGCCGGACGTTTGCGCGTCCGGCCGGTGTTCCGTTACTTGCCGAGCTTGCCGAGCGCGTCGGTCAACTCAGGAACCGCCTGATAGAGGTCGGCCACCAGGCCGTAATCGGCAACCTGGAAGATCGGCGCGTCTTCATCCTTGTTAATCGCCACGATCACTTTGGAATCCTTCATGCCGGCGAGATGCTGGATCGCCCCGGAGATACCGATGGCGACATATAGTTCCGGGGCGACCACTTTGCCGGTCTGGCCGACCTGCCAGTCGTTCGGCGCATAGCCAGCATCGACGGCGGCGCGCGAGGCGCCGACGCCGGCGCCCAGCTTATCGGCGAGCGGCTCGATATATTTGGCAAAATTCTCACGGCTCTGCATGGCGCGGCCGCCGGAGACGATAATCTTCGCCGACGTCAGTTCCGGACGGTCGCTCTTGGCGACTTCCTCGCCCACGAAGCTGGAGAGGCCCGGATCGGCTGCCGCGGTGGCGTTCTCCACCGGCGCGCTGCCACCCTCGCCGGCCGCGGCGAAAGTCGAGGTCCGCACCGTGATGACCTTCTTGGCATCCTTCGACTTCACCGTCTGGATGGCGTTGCCGGCATAGATCGGCCGCTCGAAAGTGTCGGGCGAGACCACCTTGATGATCTCGGACACCTGCATCACGTCGAGCAGCGCCGCTACGCGCGGCATCACGTTCTTATAGCGCGAGGTTGCGGGCGCGACGAAGGCATCGTAGCCGGAGGCCAGCGACACGATCAGCGCGGCCAGCGGCTCGGCGAGATCGTGGGCGTAGGCGGCGTTATCGGCGAGCAGCACCTTCTTGACGCCGGCGAGCTTGGCTGCGGCATCGGCCGCCGCCTTGGCGTTCTCACCGGCGACCAACACATGCACGTCGGCGCCGAGCGCGGCGGCTGCTGTCAGCGCCTTGTTGGTGGCGTCCTTGATCGACGCGTTGTCGTGTTCGGCAATCAGAAGCGTCGTCATCAGAGAACCCCGGCTTCGGTCTTGAGTTTGGATACCAGTTCAGCGACGTCCTTGACCTTGACGCCTCCCTTGCGGCCGGGCGGTTCCGCCGTCTTCAGCACTTCGAGATGCGGCGTAAGATCGACGCCATAGTCGGACGCACTCTTGTCGTCGATCGGCTTCTTCTTCGCCTTCATGATGTTGGGCAGCGATGCATAGCGCGGCTCGTTCAGCCGCAGATCGGTGGTGACGATCGCCGGTCCCTTGAGCTTCACGGTCTGCAGGCCGCCGTCGACCTCGCGCGTGACCTTGAAGTCAGAACCTTCGATTTCGAGCTTGGAGGCGAAGGTCGCCTGCGGCCATCCGAGCAGCGCGGCCAGCATCTGGCCGGTCTGGTTCGAATCGTCGTCGATCGCCTGCTTGCCGAGAATGATGAGGCCGGGCTTTTCCGCTTCAGCCACCGCCTTCAAGAGCTTGGCGACCGCCAAGGGCTCGACATTGCCTTCCGCCTTGACGAGGATGCCGCGGTCGGCGCCCATCGCAAGGCCGGTCCGGATCGTCTCGGAGGCCTGCGCCGGGCCGATCGAAACCACCACGACCTCGGTCGCCTTGCCGGCTTCCTTCAGCCGCAGCGCTTCCTCGACGGCGATTTCGTCGAACGGATTCATCGACATCTTCACGTTGGCCAGTTCCACGCCCGTTCCGTCGCTCTTGACGCGGACCTTGACGTTGAAATCGACCACCCGCTTTACCGGCACAAGAACCTTCATCGATCCTCTTTCGCTTGAATTCTGGGGTTAATTGGCTTGGTATTAGCTTGTATTGACTTTGGGCGCGGAACCTAAAGGTCCCGCTATCGGCGGTCAACGCGCGAAAGCCAAAAATCGGCCCCGGAAAACGCCTACCTTAGCGGTTCTGACCCGGCACCCACAACACGTCTCCGGCCCCATTATCGTTCATGGCGCGGCTGGCGACGAACAGAAAATCCGACAGTCGGTTCATATAGTGAATGGCAGCCTCGCTGACCGGCTCCTCCGGCTGCGCGGCGAGTTCCACGATCATCCGTTCCGCGCGGCGGCATATGGTGCGGGCGAGATGCAGGTATGCGGCAGCGGGGGTGCCGCCAGGCAACACGAACGAGGTCAGCGGCGCGAGATGCTCGTTGAGCGCATCGATGTCGCGCTCGAGCCGCTCGACCTGGCTTGCCAGCATCCGCAGCCGTTCGGCCTTGCCGTCGCGCTGGGGCACGGCGAGATCGGCCCCGAGATCGAACAGGTCGTTCTGAATCCGGCCCAGCATCGCATCGAGCTCGCGCGCCTCGCCAAGATGCAGCCGCACCAGGCCGATGGCGGCGTTGGTTTCGTCCACGGTGCCATAGGCGCTAATGCGCAAATCGTATTTCGGACGGCGCTCGCCGCTGCCGAGCGCCGTGGTGCCGTCATCGCCGGTCTTCGTATAGATGCGGTTGAGCACGACCATCGGCGCTTCCCTTCTACTAATCTTATCTGCCCATCGCCCACACCACCACCATGGTGATCACGATGGCGATGAACTGCAGCAAGACCCGAAGCCGCATCAGGTTCTGCGAGCGGTTCGGCGAGCCGCCGCGCATCATGTTGACAAGGCCGAGCAGCAGCACGACAGCCACGGCCGCAAGCGCGAGGGGAAGAACGATCGAACTCAGAAAGGATGTCATCGGCGCTACATAACACCGCGGCCCGCCGACTTCCACACGTTCACATCCCTCGCACAACCGCTCGACGATCTGGCTTTTAGCCCAATAATATCAGATGCTAGCCCAAGTCTTAGGGTTAAGTCTTGGGCCAAGTAATCGGCCCGGACCGCCACACCCCTGATCGAGGTGAGATGTGAGGCTTATTCGCTTTATCTACCTCGTCGTGATGGAGGCGTTCTATACGTTCCTCGCCGATGACGGTTGGGCGATCGCGAGCCACATCGCGCTGTCGACGCTGATGGCGCTATTCCCCTTCCTGATCGTGCTGACGTCGCTGGCGGGCTTTTTCGGGTCGAAGGAACTCGCCGATGGAGCCGTGGGACTGTTGCTGCAAACCTGGCCGCAACAGGTCGCGGACGCGCTGGCCGACGAAATCCACGACGTGCTGACCACGACGCGCGGCGGCGTTTTGACCGTCGGCGCGGTGCTGGCGGTATATTTCGCTTCCAACGGCGTCGAGGCGCTGCGCGTCGCGCTGAACCGCGCCTATTCGGTGGTCGAGCCGCGGGCCTGGTACTGGCTGCGGCTGGAATCGATCGGCTACACGCTGGTCGCCGCCGTCACGTCGCTCTTGATGGCGTTCCTGATCGTGCTCGGTCCGCTGATCCTGGAGACGGCACGCCGCCACATCCCGTTCTTCGTCGAGAGCAACGAAAGCTTTCTGTTCTTTGCCCGCTACGGGATAACGATCACGGCGATGACGGTGGCGCTGTTCGTCCTGCACGCCTGGCTGCCGTGCGGCCGGCGAAGCTTTCTGCAGATCCTGCCTGGCATCGTCTTCACGATGGTGGGATCGCTGATCTCGGGCATCGTGTTTGGCCAGTATCTGGCGCGCTTTGCCAGCAACTACGTGACGATGTATGCGGGACTTGCCTCGGTCATCATCGCGCTGGTGTTTCTGTATTTCATTTCGGCAATTTTCGTCTTTGGCGGCGAACTGAATGCCGCGATCATGAAGTCGCAATTGCCGAAGGGGATGTCGCTTCATGCAGCGCAGTCGCCAAAGCGCGCGGACTCACGGGCTTGACCAGAAAGATATCGGCGCCGGCGGCACGGGACGCCGCCTCGTCCTCGCTGCGGCCGGATATGCCGATGATCGGAACGCCCCCGAGCGGCGCTTGCAGCGCGCGAATGCGCCTGATCGCCTCGATGCCGTCGATCCCCGGCAGCACCATGTCCATCAGCACCGCGTCGAAGGCGCCTTGCGCGAGCCGTTCCGGCGCCGCCTCGCCCTGGCCGATAAATTCGGCCTGGTGACCGAGTTCGGTCAGGATCGCATTGAGCACGACGCGGCCGAACGGATTGTCCTCGACGCTGAGCAGGCGCAACGGCCGCAGCGAACCGATCGAGACCTCGCCATCGGCGACGTCCGCGGCTGTCACGACGTCCTGTGCGGGTGACATCACCACTTTGAGAGTAAAGGTCGTGCCGCCGCCGCGTCGTTGCATCACGGTGACGTCGCCGCCCATGGCGCGTGCCAGTTGCCTGACCGACGACAAGCCGAGCCCGGCACCGCCGAAGCGCGACGCAATGGAGACATTGGCCTGCGAGAACGGCCGGAACAGACGTTTGATCTCGTTCTGCGCGAGGCCGATTCCGCTGTCGGAGACCGCGAACGAGACGGCGACCTTGCCCTTCGGGGCGCGGACCGACGTGATCTGCAGCGCGACGCTGCCGTGATCGGTGAATTTCACGGCATTGTCGATCAGGTTCTCCAGCGCGGCGCGCAGGCGGACGGGGTCGCCGATCGCAAATCCCGGCAGTTTTTCGGAAATCGCAACCGATGACTGCAGACCCTTGGCCGCGGCGCGGCCGGTCAGCGAATCACCGGCATTGCGGGCGAGCGTGCGCAGGTCGAAGAAGTCCTGCAGCACCTTGAGCCCCCGGCCGCTGCTGCGCGCGGCGTCGACGAACAGCGTCGCAAGGCTTGCCAGATGTTCGGCCCCCGCCTTGATGGTGTCGACCCAGCGCCGTTCGCGCTCGCCGAGTTCGGAGGTGGCCAGGAGATTGCTGATCGCCAGAATGCCCGTGAGCGGGGTGCGGACCTCGTGCGCGAAAGTCGCCAGCGCGGTTTCGACCATGCCCGTGGCGGCAACGGCGGATTTGCGTGCACCGCGCGGCTGTGCCGCGGCGCGGGAGACGCGCTTTTTCGTTTGCCGCTTCTTTACTGGCCGTGTGGTGCGCCGTGAGCGCCGCTTTGCCGCCATGTTCCCCCTTCCTCTGCCGCAACCAGCATGACACGCGATGGCGGCCGGTGTCACGGAGACGTTTTCAACAACTCCCAGTAGAATTACGGAAGTCGTCCGACAAACCGACGAGCCGGCGAATCTCTGCAGGCGAGGCACCTTGTCCACGCAATTCGCGCAAAGCCGTGGCGTTTGTCGATTTCGAGAGCTTTTGTCCGGATCCATCTTGGATGAGCCGGTGATGCCGATACACCGGTTGCGGGATACCGAGCATCCGCTGCAACAGGAGGTGTACGCTGGTCGACCAGAACAGGTCCCTGCCCCGCACCACGTCGGTGACGCCTTGCTGGGCGTCGTCGATCACGACGGAGAGATGATAGCTGGTCGGCGTTTCCTTGCGGGCGAGAATGACGTCGCCCCAGGCTTCGGGCCGCGCGCTCACGACGCCGGTCTCGCCATCGGGACCTTCGCCATGTTCGATCCAGCAGAGTTGATTCGCGCGCGCGCAGGCGGCCGCCATGTCGAGCCGCAGCGCGTAAGGCATGCCCTGCCCGACCAGCCGGCTGCGCTCGTCGGGCGACAGCGATTTCGCATCCCCCGGATAGAGCGGCGCCCCGTCGGGATCGCGCGGCCAGGGCGCGCCGGCTTCGCGCTGCGCGACCAGGCGGGCGATTTCCGCGCGGCTCTCGAAGCTCGGATAGATCAGGCCTAGGCCTGCCAATTCATCGATCGCGTCCCGATAGCGCGCGAAATGCTCCGATTGCCGCCGCACCGGCGTCTCCCAGGATATGCCGAGCCAGGCGAGGTCTTCGTAGATCGCCGCCTCGAACTCCGGCCGGCACCTGGTCGCGTCGATATCCTCGATCCGCAGCAGGAACCTGCCGCCGGCGCGGCGGGCAAGGTCGAAGTTGAGCAACGCCGAATAGGCGTGCCCAAGATGAAGGTAGCCGTTCGGGCTGGGAGCAAAACGGAAAACGGGTCGCGGCATTGATCGTGACACTGTCATTGCCGGGCTTGACCCGGCAATCCATCCTAAAGAAAGACTTTTACGATATAAGATGGATGCGCGGGTCAAGCCCGCGCATGACAAGCCGGACCAGCCGAAAAGTTTCAATGACCGTCCACCTCAACAGCCAGTCCGACCTCGAAGACGCCATCCATACTCTGGTCAAGCAGGACACGCGGCTCAAGCCGATCCTTGAGCTGACCGGCATGCCGGCGCTGCGGCAACGCGAGCCGGGGTTCACCGGGCTAGCGGCCATCGTGTGCGGCCAGCAATTGTCCACCGCTAGCGCCGGAGCGATCTGGGCGCGGTTGACGGCAGCGTTCGATCCGTTCGACCATCACGCCGTCGGCAAGGCCCGCACCGATCGGCTCGGCCGGCTGGGGCTTTCGGCCGCCAAGATCAAGACGCTGAAACATATCGCGCGCGAACTAGCCGCCGAGCGGCTGAATCTCGAGGTGCTGGCGGAAGAGGACGCGGATGCCGCGCATCACACGCTGACCGCGCTGCCCGGCATCGGCCCGTGGACCGCCGACGTCTATTTGCTGTTCTGTCTTGGCCATGGCGACGCCTGGCCAGCCGGCGATCTCGCGGTGCAGGAGGCGGTCAAGATCGGGCTCGGCCTGAAGACGCGCCCGAGCGCCAAGCAGATGATGCCGCTGGCGGAGCCGTGGCGCCCCCTGCGCGGCGCGGCGGCGCATCTGTGGTGGAGCTATTATCGTCACTTGAAGAAGCGCGAGGGCGTACTTCCCGACAAGCTCACCCCCGCAACCGCACCCGGTCCTCCCGCGCGGAAGCCGTGACGAAGTCGATTACCGCGCGCACCGCGGGCAGATCGACGAGATCGGGATGGGCCAGCAGCCAGAGATCCGCCACGCTGACGAGCTTTTGCGGGGCGACGCGAACGAGTTCGGGGTAGGTGGCGGCGACGAAGCAGGACAGTGTCGATATCCCCAGGCCGGCGCGCGCGGCGGCGAGCATGTCGCCTTGCGAGGAACAGCGCATCACCATCGTCCCCTGCCGCGTGATCGCGTCGCTCCAGCGCGCCAGCCGCTCGTTCGACAACCGATCGGCGAAGCCGATCACGCTATGGCCCTTCCATTCGTCACTGCGCTCAGGCAGCCGCCGCCGCGCGGCATAGTCGCGCGAGGCGTAAAAACCGGTGCCGAGACGGCCAATCTTGCGGCCGATCAAATTCTCCTCGCCGCTATCGACCGGGCGCAGCACGACGTCGGCCTCGCGGCGCCGCACGCTCGCCGGATAGGGATAGGTGATGATCTCGAGCTGAATATGGTCGTGCCTGCGCAGGAACGGCCCGAGCCGCGGCATTAGCCAGTGCGAGGCCAGCGTCGAGCCAATCGACAGCTTGACGACGCCCCTCGCCTGCGCGCCAGTCGCGGAGACCGCAGCCTCGGCACGCAAGGCCGCCGCAGCCATGGCTTCGACATGCTCGCGAAATTTCTGTCCGTGCGAAGTAAGTGCCAGGCCATCGGTGGAGCGGGCGAACAGGGGAACGCCGAGCTGACCCTCCAGTTCGGCGATCTTTCGCCCAACCGTCGGATGGCTGGAACGTAAGCGGCGCGCAGCGGCCGCGAAGCTGCCGGTTTCGGCCACCGCGACGAAGCTTTTGCACAGGTCCCAGTCCATCGGCTCTCCATGCGGGCTTAGATCGCGCTGTTCAACACTGGACGAACGTCTGTTCAATATTGAACAGGTGGGCGTCAGCCGTCCAGACTTATAATGGCGGCAATAACAGCGCCCGGCCGGCGGCTTTGCCCGGGGTCCGGCGCTCTCAATCAACATCATCGATGCGCGCCGGCCCGGAGCCGGCCTTGCGCTGCAAAGGGAGTGATCAAATGCCGTTGCCTGCCTCGCTTGCCGACACGCTCGAACTGCCCGTGGTTGGCTCGCCGCTCTTCATCGTCTCCGGACCCGAGCTTGTGATTGCCCAGTGCAAGGCCGGCATTGTCGGTTCTTTCCCCGCGCTGAACGCCCGCCCTGTGGAAAAGCTCGACGAGTGGCTGAGCCGAATCGAGAACGAGCTCGGCGAGTACAAAGCGAAATATCCCGGCAAGAAGGTCGCGCCCTACGCCGTCAACCAGATCTGCCATTCCTCCAACGACCGGCTGATGAAGGACATGGAAACCTGCGTGAAGCACAAGGTCCCGATCATCATCACCTCGCTGCGGCCACCGATCGAAGTCGTCGAGGCCGCGCACTCCTATGGCGGCGTGGTGTTTCATGACGTGATCAACGTCAAGCATGCGCGGAAAGCCGCCGAGCATGGCGTGGACGGTCTGATCCTGGTCTGCGCCGGCGCCGGCGGTCACGCCGGCACGCTGTCGCCATTCGCGCTGCTGCGCGAAGTAAAGCAGTGGTTCAAGGGCACCGTGCTGCTGTCGGGCGCGATCTCGGATGGCTGGGGTATTGCGTCGGCGCTCGCGCTCGGCGCCGACATGGCGTACATGGGCACCCGCTTCATCGCCACGCGGGAGGCCAATGCCGATCCGTCCTACAAGGCGGCGCTGATCGAGCACGCCGCGCACGACATCGTCTATTCCAACCTGTTCACCGGCGTGCATGGCAACTATCTCGGCCCCTCGATCGTGGCGGCAGGGCTCGATCCCGCCAATCTGCCGCAAAGCGACAAGTCGAAGATGAATTTCGGCTCCGGCGGCAACACCAAGGCCAAGGCGTGGCGCGACATCTGGGGCTCGGGCCAGGGAATCGGGCAGATCACCGACGCGCCGCCGGTCGCAGAGCTGGTGGAGCGGCTCAAGGCCGAATTCGCTGACGCCAGCGGCGAATTCCTGAAGCGCGCGCGTGCGTAAGACACGCCGGCTTCTGCAACAGCCAATCAAACAACAGGGAGTGAGATGATGAGAGCCATTGCGATGTGCTGCGCCGGGCTACTGGCGTTAGCGGCGAGCACCGCCAGCGCCGACAACGAAATCCTGATCGGCCAGACCATGCCCTACAGCGGTCCGCTGTCGAGCTATTCCGGGCTCGGCAAGGTCGCGCAGGCTTATTTCGACAAGGTGAACGCGGAAGGCGGCATTAGCGGCCGCAAGCTCAAGCTGCTCAGCCTCGACGACGCCTATTCGCCGCCCAAGACCGTCGAACAGACCCGCCGGCTGGTCGAGCAGGACGAGGTGCTGCTGGTTTTCGGCTCGCTTGGCACTGCGACCAACAGCGCGGTCCATCGCTACCTGAACGCGAAGAAGGTTCCGCAACTCTTCATCACTACCGGCGCCAGCAAATGGGCCGATCCGAAGAATTTCCCGTGGACGATCGGCGGAATGGCCTCGTACCATTCCGAAGGCGTCATCTACGCCAAGCACGTGCTGCGCACCAAGCCCGACGCAAAGATCGCGATCCTGTCGCAGAACGACGATTTCGGGCGCGACTATGTCTCTGCATTCAAGCGCGGCCTCGGCGACAAGGCGGCCAGCATGATCGTGGCCGAAGCGGTCTATGAGAGCACGCAGCCGACGATCGACTCGCAACTCGCCACGCTGAAGGCTTCCGGCGCCAACGTGTTCTTCGGCGTCGCCATCGGCAAGTTCGGCTCGCAGATGATCCGCCGCAGCGCCGAGATGGGTTTCAAGCCGGACCTGTTCCTGGTGCCGACTTCAGTCACCTCGATCGCGACGATCCTGACGCCCGCGGGGCTGGAAAACGCCACCGGCCTGGTCTCCGCGGCCTATTTGAAGAACATCAACGATCCGCAATGGGCTGACGATGCCGACGTGAAGGAGTATTTCGCCTTCATGAAGCAGTACATGCCTTCGGCCGACCCGCACGACACCACCTACGCCAGCGGCTATACCAGCCTGACGTTGCTGGCGCATGTGCTGCGCGCGTGTGGCGACGATCTCAGCCGTGCGAACGTTTTGAAGAAGGCGACCTCGCTGAACAAGCTTTCACTGCCGCTGCTGCTGCCCGGCATCACCGTGACCACCGGTCCCGACGACTATTTGCTGTTCCAACAGCTCCGCATGCAGCGCTTCGACGGCAAGAGCTGGGTTGGGTTCGGCGACCTGATCGAAGATCAAGAACCGTAAGCATTGGAGAAATCAGCCATGATCATCGGCGGCGACCGCCAGATCAGCTATCCCGACATTCACGCCCGCATCGCGCGGGCGACGGCGGGCTTCAAGGCGCTCGGCGTCGGCGGCGGCGTGCCAGTTGGCATGATGCTGCGCAACGACTTTGCGTTCTTCGAGGTCTCGGCCGGCGCGGCAGCGCTGGGCAGCCCGGTGGTGCCGATCAATTGGCACCTGAAGGCCGAGGAGGTCGCCTACATCCTCGCCGACAGCGGCGCGAAGATCCTGGTCTGCCACGCCGACTTGCTGCCGCAGATCAAGACTGGCTTGCCAGGCGATGTGCGGCTCCTGGTGGTGACGACGCCGCCGGAAATCGCCGCGGCGTTCAACGTGCCTGTAGCGGCGACGCAGGTCCCTGATAGCATGACGGACTGGGACCGCTGGCGCGATACGCATGCGCCTTCTGGCGAGGCTCCGATCGGCAGCGCGCCGATGTTCTATACGTCGGGCACGACCGGCGCGCCCAAAGGTGTGCGCCGCAAGCCGATGACGCCGGAACAGGCTGCAGCCTCGGCGCGCGTCGGCGGCATCGCCTATGGCGTCAAGCCGAACGAAGATCAGATCATCCTGATGAACGGACCGATGTATCATTCGGCGCCGAACTCCTACGGCATGCTGGCGTTCCGCAGCGGCTGCAGAATTGTTCTCGAGCCGCGTTTCGATCCCGAGGACATGTTGCAACTGATCGAACGCCACCGCGTCACTCATATGCACATGGTGCCGACCATGTTCGTCCGCCTGCTGCGGCTGCCGGATGAGGTGAAGCGACGCTACGATCTGTCGTCGCTGCGCTTCGTGGTACATGGCGCGGCGCCCTGCCCGCCGCAGGTCAAGCGCGCCATGATCAATTGGTGGGGACCGGTCATCAACGAATATTTCGGCTCGACCGAAACCGGCATTCCGGTCTGGCACTCCGCCGCCGAGGCGCTGGCAAAGCCCGGCACCGTCGGCCGCGCGATCGAGGGCGGCGTCGTCAAGATCTTCCGCCCCGACGGTTCGCTGTGCGGCGTCGGCGAGCCCGGCGAGATCTTCATGCGGCAGATGTCGGTGCCGGACTTCGACTATCACGGCAAGGCCGAGGCGCGCGCCGAGGCCGGCCGCGATGGCCTGGTCAGCGTCGGCGACGTCGGCTACCTCGACGAGGACGGCTATCTGTTCCTCTGCGACCGCAAGCGCGACATGGTGATATCAGGCGGCGTCAACATCTATCCGGCCGAAATCGAGAACGCGCTGATCGGCATGGACGGCGTGCGCGACTGCGCGGTGTTCGGCGTGCCCGACGACGAGTTCGGCGAGCGGCTGTTCGCCTGCATCGAGCCGGAAACCAACGCAACGCTCTCTCCGGCCGCGGTACAGGAGTTTCTGCGCAGCAGGCTCGCCAATTTCAAGGTACCGAAGGACGTCCAGTTCATGGACGCGATGCCGCGCGAAGCCACCGGCAAGATCTTCAAGCGCAAGCTGCGCGATTTATATACGGAAGGCAAACTGCGCGCGATTGGGTGAGGGCAATTTCGGCTCTCTCCACGTCATTGCGAGCGAAGCGAAGCAATCCACCTCACCGCACGGGGATAGATGGATTGCTTCGTCGCTGCGCTCCTCGCAATGACACGGGGACGACTGGAACGCCAATCCAAACACTGTTTTAAACATCATGGCTGTTGCAAAACGGTCATCGGACGGCGCAAAGATCGCTGCATGTGAAGCAGGGATCGAAACAGATGTCATCCATCGACTTCGTCGTAGCCCGCAACGATCTGCAGCATTGCAAGGTGGTCGACACGCCACTGCCCGACGCGACCGCGCTGCCTGACGAGGCGCTGCTGGTGAAGGTCACGCGCTTCGCCTTCACCGCCAACAACATCACCTATGCCGTCCTCGGCGATCATCTGAAGTATTGGCAGTTGTTTCCGGCGCCCGAAGGTTTCGGCAACGTTCCAGTATGGGGATTTGCCGAAGTGATCATCTCAAGACATCCCGGCGTTGCCGAAGGCGAGACCTTGTTCGGCTACTTTCCGATGTCGACACATCTCGTCATCGAAGCCGCCGACGTCTCCAAAACTGGCCTGCGCGACGCCACCGCGCACCGGCAGGAGGTCTCCCCCGTCTATAATGCCTACAGGCGGGTCAGCGGCGATGCGGCGTTTGCGGGCAAGCAGGGCGACTATCAGGCGCTGCTACGGCCGTTATTCGCGCTGTCGTTCATCGCGGATGATTTTCTCGCCGAGAACGAATTCTTTGGCGCAAAGCGCGTGCTGCTGTCCTCGGCTTCCAGCAAGACCGCATACGGCCTTGCGCATCTCGTACATGCGCGCGGCATCAGGACGATCGGCCTGACGTCGGCCGGCAATGTCGACTTCGTCAAATCGCTCGGCTGCTACGACGAGGTCGTGACCTATGACGACGTGAATTCGCTGCCGGCAGACCAGCCCGTGGCCTATGTCGATATGGCCGGCAACAGCCCGTTACGTGCGACGCTGCACCAGCACTTCGGCGAGCAGATGAAATATAGCGGAATCGTCGGGCTCACCCATCGCAAGTCATCGCCCGGCGAGGCGGCGCAGGCCCTGCCGGGTGGGGGCGCCAAGCCGCAATTCTTCTTCGCTCCTGATCACATCCGCAAGCGCGCCAGGGGATGGGGCCCCGGCGGCTTCGATGCGCGGTTTGGCGCCGCATGGGCCGGCCTCGTCCCGAAGCTGGACCACTGGGTGAAGGTGAGCGAGCACCGCGGGCCTGCGGCCGTTCAGCGCGCCTATCTCAACACCCTGAATGGCCGCGTTCCGGCGGACCACGGGCTGATGCTTTCCTTATCGGAATAGGCGGCATCTCCTTCGCGCCCTTTCTGTCCCGTCACAAATGGGTATAGCCTTCGCGGCAAGGGAAACGCCGCGAAGACGGCCAGCGATGGGAAGCGCCCATGCTCGACAGGACGGAAGACAGCGCCGTTGCCGCCAACACTTGGCTTGCGCAGTTCGAGGAAGCGCTGACGAAGCCCGATGAAGCGTTGCTGTACCACCTATTCCACCCCGACAGCTATTGGCGCGACGTGCTGGCGCTGAGCTGGAACATCCAGACGCTCAACGGCAGAGACGCCATTCTGAACGCGCTGCCGGCGCTGGCCCGCAGCGCTGCGCCCTGCGGCTTCGCCATCGCGCCCGGCCGCGCCGCCCCGCGCAAGGTGATGCGCGCCGGCACCAACGCCATCGAAGCCATTTTCAATTTCGAGACCAAGGTCGGGCGCGGCAGCGGCGTCATCCGCCTGATATCAGATGCGTACGACGGTAACCGCCTGAAAGCCTGGACGCTGCTGACGGAGCTTGGCGAACTCAAGGGCTTTGAGGAGCAACTCGGCGTCAACCGCCCGCGCGGCAATGCCTATTCGCGCGATTTTCGCGGCCCCAACTGGCTCGACCTGCGCAGGGCCTCGGCCGACTATGCCGACCGCGACCCGACCGTGCTCGTCATCGGCGGCGGCCAATCCGGACTTTCGATCGCCGCGCGGTTGAAGCAGCTCAATGTCGACACCCTGATCGTCGATCGCGAAAAGCGCATCGGCGACAATTGGCGCAAGCGCTACCACGCGCTGACGCTGCACAACCAGGTGCAGGTCAACCACCTGCCCTATTTGCACTTCCCGCCGAACTGGCCGACCTATATCCCGAAGGACAAGCTCGCCAACTGGTTCGAGGCCTATGTCGAGGCCATGGAGCTGAATTTCTGGACCGAGACCGAGTTCGAGGGCGGCAGCTACGACGAGCGGCAAGGCCGCTGGACCGTGACGCTGCGCCGTGGCGGCGGCAAAAAGCGCATCATGCATCCGCGCCATGTGGTGCTGGCGACCGGCGTCAGCGGCATCCCGAATGTGCCTGACATTGCCGGCCTGAAGGACTTCGCCGGCAAGGTGCTGCATTCCAGCCAGTATGACGATGGCGAGAACTGGAAGGGCAAGCGCGCCATCGTGATCGGCACCGGCAACAGCGGCCACGACATCGCGCAGGACCTCTATTCCAGCGGCGCTGACGTCACGCTGTTCCAGCGCTCTTCCACACTGGTGGTCAGCATCGAGCCGTCGGCGCAACTGGTCTACGCGCCTTATAACGAAGGCACGCTCGAGGACAACGACCTGATCGCCGTCTCGATGCCGCTCAAGCTGGCGCGCAAGAGCCACGCCTTGACAGCCGAAAAATCCAAGGCGCTCGACAAGGAACTGCTCGAGGGCCTCGATCGCCTCGGCTTCAAGCTCGATTACGGCGAGGACAATACCGGCTGGCAGTTCAAATACCTCACGCGTGGCGGCGGCTATTACTTCAACGTGGGCTGCTCCGACCTCATCATCAAGGGCGATATCGCGCTGAAGCAATTTGCCGATCTCGACACGTTCACGGCCGCAGGTGCCAAGATGAAGGGCGGCGAGATCATCGAAGCCGACCTCGTGGTGCTGGCGACCGGCTACCGGCGCCAGGAAGAGCTGGTGCGAAAACTATTCGGCGAGGCGGTGGAAAAACGTGTCGGCACGATCTGGGGTTTTGGCGAGGAGCAGGAGCTGCGCAACATGTATACCCGCACGAAGCAGCCCGGCCTCTGGCTGATCGCTGGCGGCCTCGCGCAATGCCGCATCGGATCAAAGCACCTCGCACTGCAGATCAAGGCGATCGAGGAAGGGCTGCTGCCGCGCAATGTCGGGCCGCGGGCAGCGATTGCATGATCTTGAGAATCTCGAAATTCCGGGGCTGGTCCTTCGGACCAGCCCGGAATGACGAACCCAATTAACTTGGAGGGGAATTTCATATGTCGGTCATTCTCGGCTCTGGAGAGTACCGCTACCGCGTCGTCGAAAACTGGGCGAAGCTGCCGGATGGCTGGCGCCTGGCCGATGTCGCTTCGGTTGCGGTCGACAGCAAGGATCGCATCTACGTCTTCAACCGCGGCGACCATCCGATGGTGGTGCTCGACCGCGAGGGCAATTTTCTCCGAAGCTGGGGCGAAGGCCTGTTCAACCGCGCCCATGGCCTGCACATCGACGCCGACGACAATCTCTATTGCACCGACGATGGCGACCATACCGTGCGCAAGTGCACGACCGACGGCAAGGTGCTGCTGACGATCGGCATCCCGAACAAGCCCACGCCGTTCATGAGCGGCGAGCCGTTTCACCGCTGCACCCATACCGCGCTGTCGCCAAAAGGCGAGATCTACGTTTCCGACGGCTACGGCAATGCCTGCGTCCACAAATATTCGCCGGATGGCAAGCTGCTCATGACTTGGGGCGAGCCCGGCACCGATCCCGGCCAGTTCAACATCGTGCACAACATCGCGACCGATGCCGACGGCTGGGTCTATGTCGCCGACCGCGAGAACCACCGCGTGCAGGTGTTCGACGGCAACGGCAAGTACGAGACGCAGTGGAATTTCCTGCACCGGCCCTGTGCGCTATGTTGCTGCGGCGGCAGAGAGCCGACCTTCATCGTCGGCGAGCTCGGCCCCGGCATGGCCGTCAACCGCAAGGTGCCCAATCTCGGCCCGCGGCTTTCGATCGTCGATTCAAAAGGCAAACGCATCGCCCGTCTCGGCGGCGAGAACGGTCCGGGGCTGGAGGCGGGCAAATTCCTCGCGCCGCACGGTATCGCGCTGGATTCGAAGGGCGGTATCTATATCGGCGAGGTCGGCGTCACCGACTGGAAGACGAGCTTTCCGGACACGCCGATGCCGCCGGAGGTCGGGGTGACGCGATGCCTGCAGAAGCTGGAAAAGATCTAGACGTGCGCCGACGGCGAAGCACCAGGACCTTGCTAAGCTCGGCGAGCGGAAGGGTGGGAACGGCCCCGCCCGTCAAACAAATTGTGCTCGCGGGCAAGGCCGTCACCAACGATATCGAAGAACGCGCGGACGCGCGCCGTCCGCTTCAGATCGGCATGGGTGACGATCCACAGTTCGCCGACGAGATCCGGCACCAGATCTGGCAGGGCGCGGGCGAGATCGCGCTCTTCGTCGCCGAGATAGCACGGCAGAAGCGCGAGACCGATGCCGGCCTTTGCGGCGGTGAACTGATTGACGAGGCTGTTGGTCCGGTAGACGAAGGCGTCAGCCGGCACCATTCGATTGAGCCAGTCGGCCGCCATGATGCCGACAGCCGCTTCTTCCCATCCGATCAGGGCATGATGGATGAGATCGTCCGCGGATGCGGCGCCGCTTCTATCCTTGAGGTAGCCAACGGCGCCGTAGAAGGTCCACGCGACATCGGCGAGCTTGCGGCCCCAGAGGTCGCCCTCCTTCGGCCGCATCGGGCGAAGCGCAATGTCGGCCTCGCGGCGCGAGAGATTGAGCACGCGGTTGTCGATCACGAGCTCGACGACGATGCCGGGATGGGTCCGCCGAAACGTGGCGAGATGGCTGGTGAGTTTCCGATGCGCCAGCGTTTCCGAGGACGTCACCCGCAGGCGGCCGGAGAGACGATGGTCGCGGCCGGCAATGTCGCGGTCGATCGCGAGTGCCTCGTCTTCCATCCGCTCGGCCGCTGCAGCCATCCGCTCGCCAGCCGGCGTCGCCTGGTAGGCCCCGCCCGGAAGCCGCTCGAACAGCCGCACGCCGAGCCGCGTCTCCAGGGCATTCAGGCGCCGAAACGCGGTCGAATGGTCGATATCAAGCGCTTTGGCAGCGCCGGTGAGGCTGCTTGCCCGGTGCACCGCCAACACAAGTTGGGGCTCGTTCCAGTCCTCCATGGCTGCACAGTTATGGCGCCCTTGCGCTTCCGCAAGTGATGCTGGCGCAATTCCAACGTGCTTTCCGTTCTGCCAGACGTTACCTATCGAATGACAGGAAGCGCGATGAGCAACACAGACGACACCGGTCCGGCTTTGCATCGGACCGTAACGCTGCTGCCTCATCGCAATGATCAACCTTCAACCCATGGAGACCGAAAATGGGTGCTCCATCCCCGGAACTTTGCAATCTCTGGCTGGCTCGCGCCTTCAATGCGCAGGACGTTGAAGCCGCCGCGGCAATGTATCATCCCGAAGCTTCAATCGTTCAGGTCGACGAGGTCCATGGCGGCAGCAGCGTCGCGCGCGGTGCCGACGGCATCCGCAAGACAATGGCGGCTTACATCGGAATGAAGCCGCACATGGATGTCGTGACCCATCACACGACAGTCTCGGGCGACTTCGCCATGACGAGGTCGCAGTGGCTGATCAAGGGTACCGATGAACACGGCAAGCCGACCGAAGTGCATCACCATGGTATGGAGGTTCACCGCCGGCTGCCCGACGGCACCTGGGTGTTCTTCATGGATCACCCGTTCGGCGCCGATCCGGATTGGGCGGTTGAAGCTCCGCCGCACACCGAATAGCCGCCGCACAATACGGAGAATCAGCAATGCAAGAACTTGCCGCGCTCGCCAGCATCGTTGCAGCGCTCAGCGTAGGTGTGATCAGCCCCGGGCCCAGCTTTGTGATGGTGGCGCGTGTCGCTGTCGCATCGAGCAGAACCCGGGCGCTGGCCACGGCGCTCGGCATGGGTGCCGGGGGGCGCCATCTTCGGCGCGGCGGCGCTGTTCGGGCTGCAGAGCGTGCTGCTCGCCGTGCCCGCGCTCTATGCCGGCCTCCGGATGCTGGGAGGCCTGTATCTTTGCTATCTGGGTTTTCTGATCTTCAGATCCGCGCGAAAGCCGGTCGCGATGGTCGCGGCCGGCGGCGAAGCCCGTTCTCGGACGTCCCACGCGTTCTGGCTCGGCATCACCACGCAGGTGAGCAATCCGAAGACGGCCATCGTCTATGCAAGCGTGTTCGCCGCTTTTCTTCCGGCGTCCTTTTCCGCGGGCTTCGCCGCCGCACTGCTCGCCGCAGTGTTTGTTGTGGAATCGGCCTGGTACGCGGTCGTCGCCATGCTCTTCTCGTCCGCAGGGCCGCAACGGGCCTATCTGTCGTACAAGTCCTGGGTCGATCGCGCCGCCGGCGCTGTCCTGTTCGGCCTGGGCCTCAAGCTCGTCACCAGCGCCGCCAAACCATAGGCGGTGCGGGGGCTTTTGGAATGCCGGAACGTGCTACGCAGGCCGAATGAGCGCCTGACAGCCTGTACCGACCCCATCACGATGGATTGACCGCGCACGTTCGGCATTGGCGTGGTCAGGAACCCAGGCTTTTCCCAGGGCCACGGCGGTCGAACATGCGTTCCCTCTGCTGGATAAGCCCCGGAACGCTCTTCACAATCCCGTCACGCTGCCTGTAGTATGCAGGGCGCATGCTGCTTCGCAGCTAACATGGGGGTCAGGAGCGTTACTTGAACGCACATGTCTCGCAGGGCGGTTGGCCGGTACTGGTGCTGAACGCGGACTTCCGGCCGCTGAGCTACTACCCGCTGTCTCTCTGGTCGTGGCAAGACGCGATCAAGGCGGTGTTCCTCGATCGCGTCAACATCGTCGAGCATTACGATCGCGCGGTGCGCAGCCCGACCTTCGAGATCCAGCTTCCGAGCGTGGTGTCGCTCAAGTCCTTCGTCAAGCCGACCACGCATCCCGCCTTCACGCGTTTCAACGTTTTCCTGCGCGACCGCTTCGTCTGCCAGTATTGCAATGCGCATGACGACCTCACCTTCGATCACATCATCCCGCGCAGCAAGGGCGGCCAGACCACCTGGGAAAATGTCGTCGCCGCCTGCTCGCCGTGCAACCTGCGCAAGGGCAATCTGACACCGCAGCAGGCGAAGATGTTTCCCAGGCAGACGCCCTACGCGCCGACGGTGCATCAACTGCACCGCAACGGCCGCCTGTTTCCGCCCAACTATCTGCACGATAGCTGGCTGGACTATCTTTACTGGGATACTGAGCTCGATCCGTAAGGCGGTTCAGGCAATCGTTGTGCGAAACACTCATTCGCCGGTGAGACGATCACTGGCGCGTCCCTCGCAGGGACGCGCCAGCCATTCGCGGGTTAGATCTGATAATCCATGTCAGCCATGCTCGCCCCCGCGCCCGGGGCTATCGAGGGGGCCTTCTTCTTCGGGAGTTCAGCAACCATTGCCTCGGTGGTGACAAGCAGGCCAGCCACCGATGCCGCGTCCTCAAGCGCGGTTCGCACCACCTTGGCGGGATCAATAATTCCCTTTGAGATCAGGTTGCCGAACTCGCCTGTCTGGGCATCAAATCCGAAGGCGTAGGTATCCTTGTCGAGGATCTGTCCGACGACGAGCGAGCCATCCTCGCCCGCGTTGATCGCGATCTGGCGGGTCGGCCAGGAAAGCGCTTTCTTCACGATGTCGACGCCAAAGCGCTCGTCCTCGTCGGCCGGTTTCAGCTTGTCGAGCGCCTTGACGGCGCGCAGCAGAGGAACGCCGCCGCCGGGCAAAATGCCTTCCTCGACGGCCGCGCGCGTCGCATGCAGCGCGTCGTCGACGCGGTCCTTGCGCTCCTTCACCTCCACTTCGGTCGCGCCGCCGACACGGATCACCGCGACACCGCCCGCGAGCTTGGCGAGCCGCTCCTGGAGTTTCTCACGATCATAGTCCGAGGTCGTCTCCTCGATCTCGGCCTTGATCTGGGAAACACGCGCATCAATGTCGGCCCTCTTGCCGCCGCCGCTTACGATGGTGGTATTTTCCTTGTCGATCCTGACATTCTTGGCGCGGCCCAGCATGTTGATGGTCACGTTCTCCAGCTTGATGCCGAGATCCTCGGAAATCATCGTGCCGCCGGTAAGAATCGCAATATCCTGGAGCATCGCCTTGCGACGATCGCCGAAGCCGGGCGCTTTCACCGCCGCGACTTTCAGTCCGCCGCGCAGCCTGTTCACGACGAGGGTAGCGAGCGCTTCCCCCTCGACGTCCTCAGCGATAATGAGCAGGGGTTTGCCCGACTGCACGATGGATTCGAGCAGCGGCAGCATTGGCTGCAGCCCCGACAGCTTCTTTTCATAGACCAGAACGTAGCAGTCCTCGAGCTCAGCCCGCATCTTTTCAGCGTTGGTGATGAAGTAGGGCGAGATGTAGCCGCGGTCGAACTGCATACCCTCCACCACTTCGAGCTCGGTCTGCAGCGACTTCGCCTCCTCGACGGTGATTACGCCGTCGTTACCGACCTTCTTCATGGCGTCGGCGAGGAAACGGCCGATCTCGGCGTCGCCGTTGGCCGAAATGGTCGCAACCTGCGCGATCTCGTCGTTCGAGGTGATTTTCTTGGAGTTCTTCTCGATATCTGCGACCAAAGCCTGGGTTGCGCGATCTATGCCACGCTTGAGGCCCATCGGGTTCACGCCTGCCGCAACGGCCCTGGCGCCCTCTCTGACGATCGCCTGCGCGAGCACAGTGGCAGTCGTGGTGCCGTCGCCAACCCGATCTGACGTCTTTGATGCAACCTCGCGCACCATCTGGGCGCCCATGTTCTCGAACTTGTCCTCGAGCTCGATTTCCTTGGCGACAGTGACGCCGTCCTTGGTGATGCGCGGCGCGCCGAACGACTTTTCGAGAACGACGTTTCGACCTTTCGGGCCGAGCGTTACTTTCACTGCATTGGCGAGAATATCGACGCCGCGCAGCATCTTCTCGCGGGCATCGACCGAGAACTTCACTTCCTTCGCAGCCATGGTCTTGCTCCCTACGATACCATTCCTCTCTCGCTGACGACATCGGGCGCGCGTTCAAGCGGCCTTTCGACGGGTACCGCCTTCGACCAGCACGCCCATGATGTCGCTTTCCTTCATGATCAGGTATTCGGTGCCATCGATCTTGACTTCCGTGCCTGACCATCTGCCGAACAACACGCGGTCGCCAGTCTGGAGGTCGATCGGAACGAGCCTGCCGCCCTTGTCGCGCGCTCCAGGCCCCACCGCCACGACCTCGCCCTGCTGCGGCTTCTCCCTGGCGGCATCAGGGATGATGATGCCCCCGGCGGTCGCCGTCTCCGGCTCGATGCGCTTAACGACGACCCGATCGTGAAGCGGACGGATTTTCATTATCCTTCACTTCCACTGGATGTGGTGTTCGGCTGCAGTATGCGAGCTAGGTGGATCGGCATTGCGCTTCAAGGGCTTCTGAAAAAAATGGATGTTTGCCCGGCTCATGGGCGAGTGCCGGAGCGTGCTACCGAGCATGCTGCGTTCATTGGCGAGCCCGGGTTTGAGAACGGGGTCGACTGTTCTTGCCAGTAAGCATAATCCTTGGCCGGCGACACCTTGGGCCGGCAGTACTGGCATGTGGACGCCGCGCTCGAGTTCAGTCAGAACCTTTCTGTCAGCGGACCAGGCCTGGACGGCGATGACCGTTGTTCGCACTGCAAAAAAGCCTGGGAAAAGCCGACTGAGAGGAGGACGCCAATGCTCATTCCGATTGCCGACGTGCCGCGCTGGTATGCCGAACGCAAACCGGCGGGCACGATTGCGGTCAGCCACGGCAGCGAGCTCACCTGGGAGCAATTCGAGCGCAACGCCAACCGACGTGCCCGCGCCTTTGCCGCCAAGGGCGTCAAGCCCGGCGATTTCGTCGCCATCGGGCTACCCAACAGCAATGTGTTTTTCGAGACGACTTTTGCGGTATGGAAATGCGGCGCGACGCCGACGTCGCTGACCTGGCGGCTGCCGCGCGGCGAGGCCGCCGCGGTACTCGACATTCTCAAGCCCTCGCTTGTGGTCGGCGGCCAGGCGGACTGGAACGCGCCGAATTCGCTGCCCGCCGATTTCAACCCCGAAGGCTTTTCGGACGAGCCGGTGAACAACCCGCTGGCGCGCTATTGGAAGGCCATGACCAGCGGCGGCTCGACCGGGCGGCCAAAAGTGATCCTCGATCACATGCCGGCGGTGGTGGACACCACCGCCCCCTCCCCGCTCGGCATTCCGCAGGACGCCTCGCTGCTTAATCCCGGCCCGCTCTATCACAACGCCCCGTTTATCGTGTCGCACACCGCGCTGTTCAACGGCGGGCGCGTCACCGGCCTCGTCAAGTTCGATGCCGAGGAGACCCTGCGGCTGATCGAAAAGAATCGCGTGCAATGGGTCAATTTCGTGCCGACGATGATGCACCGGATCTGGGCACTACCCGACGAGATACGCAATGCCTACGACCTCTCCAGCCTGCAGATCGTGTTTCACATGGCGGCCCCCATGCCGCCATGGCTGAAGGAGAAATGGATCGAGTGGCTCGGGCCGGAACGCATCTACGAGCTCTATGGCGGCACCGAGCGGCAGGGCGCGACGATCATATCGGGCACCGAATGGCTCACGCACAGGGGCTCGGTCGGCAAGATCGGCGACACCTGCCGATTGCGGATCATAGGCGAGGACGGCAACGACGTCGCACCCGGCGAGACCGGCGAGATCTACTTCCTGCCCAATGACGGCCCCGGCTCGACCTATCACTATCTCGGCGCCGAGCCGAAGCGGCGCGCTGACGGCTGGGAGTCGCTCGGCGATATCGGCCGGCTCGATGCGGAAGGCTATCTCTATCTCGGCGACCGGCTGGCCGACATGATCCTGCGTGGCGGCGCCAACATCTATCCGGCCGAGATCGAGGCCGCGGTGTCGGAACATCCCGACGTGCGTTCCTGCGTCGTCGTCGGCCTGCCCGACCCGGAGTTCGGGCAGCGCGTGCACGCGATCCTCGAACTCACGCCGAGTGCCGACGCGCAAGCCGTCGCCGACGGCATGGCGGCGTTCCTTTCCGACCGGCTCAGCCGCTACAAGCATCCGGAGAGTTTCGAGACTGTCCAAATCGGCCTGCGCGATGATTCCGGCAAGGTCCGGCGTACGCTGTTGCGCGACGAACGCGCCGCCTGGCTGAAGGAGAACCGAGATTTCCGGATCGTGCCAACCCGGGCGCGGGCAAACGCGGAATGATCCGCAACTGCCGCGGAACATTTGTGAATCTGCCCTCTTATGAGTCGCATGGCGGCTCATTTTCGGGGACACTTTCAAGACAGCCTTTTGCAGCATAGATTGTCGTCAATTTCCCGCGCCCCCTCGCCGGAAGCGCGCCGGTTCGCCAGGAGACCATCCATGCCCTCTTTGACCGAATGGAGAGTGCCGCCCGCCAACCAGCCGCGCCCGGGCGACTATGGTTTCGACCTCGACAAGACCCTGTCGTCGGTGGTCGGGCTGCATTCGATCATTCCGCCCGACGCCTTCAGCGCGGAGACACTCGGCACCGAACGCGCCGGCAATGGCGTGCTGATCGATGACGGGCTGGTGTTGACCATCGGCTATCTCATCACCGAGGCCGAAGCGGTCTGGCTGCATCGCGGCGACGGCCGCGTGGTGGAAGGCCACGCGCTCGGCTTCGACTTCGAATCCGGCTTTGGCCTGGTGCAGGCGCTCGGCGACCTCGATCTCGATCCGCTGCCGCTCGGCTCTTCCGCCGCCGCTCAAATCGGCGACCGCGTGGTGGTCGGCGGCGCCGGCGGGCGCACGCGCTCGGTCGCAAGCCAGATCGCTGCAAAACAGGAATTTGCCGGCTACTGGGAATACCTGCTGGATGAAGCGATCTTCACC
Source organism: Bradyrhizobium archetypum (assembly GCF_013114835.1). Taxonomy (GTDB): domain Bacteria; phylum Pseudomonadota; class Alphaproteobacteria; order Rhizobiales; family Xanthobacteraceae; genus Bradyrhizobium; species Bradyrhizobium archetypum. Next base: position 272,588 of record NZ_JAAVLW010000006.1, read on the forward strand.
CATCCCGCGCATCCCAACTGGGGCGGCACCGGACTGATCTCGAATCGTGGCGAGCTGATCGGCATAGGCTCGCTACAGCTCGAACGCGAGCGCGAGGGCAAGGCCGAGCACGTCAACATGATTGTGCCGATCGATCTGCTGAAGCCCGTGCTCGACGACATCAGGAAATTCGGCTGCGTCAACAAGCCGGCGCGGCCGTGGCTCGGCATGTACACCACCGAAATTGACAACCGCGTCGTGGTGGTCGGCATCGCCAGCAAGGGACCGGCGGCGCGCGCCGAGCTGAAGACCGGCGACGTCATTCTCGCCGTTGACGGCGACAAGATCACGAGCCAGACCGGCTTCTATCGCAAACTCTGGTCGCTTGGCACCGCCGGCGTCGACGTGCCGCTCACGGTCTATCATGAGGGCGTCACCTTCGACGTGGTGTTGACCTCGACCGACCGCGCCAAGCTGTTGAAGGCGCCGAGGCTGCATTAAGTAAGTCTTCACTGAACCAGGCCCTCCCTTGAGATTGGATTGCGTCCGATGAGCGAGGCCGTGGTGGACGACATCGTTGCCGTGCTGCCGCCGCTGCTGCAGTCGCTGGAGGCGTTGGGCTTCGTTGCGCGCTACCTCCACCCGCCGGATTTCGACCGGGTGATGCAGGCGGCGGGGCGGCCGGATGACGCACTCCGCGCGGTTCGTCCGCGGCTGGCGCAATGGCCCGACGGATTTGCCGACATCAAAGCTTCGCTTGAAGCGGCGAGCGATGCCGCATTGACGGCGTTCGAAGGTCTGCGCGTTGTCCAGAATGGCCAGGCCGATTTCGCCAGCCTGTTTCGTGCGCTGCGTTACGCGCCACGCGCACAGGAGGCGCTGTATGCGGTATCGGCAAGATTGCCGCCGGTGAGCGAGTTCTTTGTCGATCCTTCGCTGCGGGAAGATGCGGATCTCGCGGCGCGGCTGGCCGCCCCGGCCAACGAAAACACCGGCATCTTTCACAACAATAACGAGCCCGGAAGCCGCGGCGGCTTCTCGCTCTACGTGCCGGAATATTATACGCGCGAGCGCGCTCTTCCGTTGGTGATGGCGCTGCACGGTGGCAGCGGCAATGGCCGCGGCTTTCTGTGGAGCTGGCTTCGCGATGCGCGCAGCCGCGGCGCGATCCTGGTCGCGCCGACCGCGACCGGCTCGACTTGGGCGTTGATGGGCGACGACACCGACACGCCGAACCTGACGCGCATCCTGGAATCGGTGCGCGCACGCTGGAACGTCGATCCGGAGCGGATGCTGCTGACCGGGATGAGCGACGGCGGCACGTTCTGCTACGTGACAGGGTTCGAGCGCGCCTCGCCCTTCACCCACCTCGCCCCGGTATCGGCAACGTTTCATCCGCTGATCGCGGAGATGGCCGACGCCGACCGCTTGCGCGGCCTGCCGATTCACATTGTGCATGGCCGCCTCGACTGGATGTTCCCGGTGCAGGTGGCGCGGCAGACCAGCAAGGCGCTGTCGGCCGCTGGCGCCAATGTCACCTACCGCGAGCTCGACGACCTCAGCCATACCTACCCGCGCGAGATCAACGCAGAGATCCTCACATGGCTGCGCGGCGACGCCTGAGGCTTTCGCCGACACAATCTCGTCGGAATTTATCTCTACGAGTTGAATAACTTAGCCAACAACGTGGGGGCGTTGATCAGACCGGTTCTTGCAACCGCGACAGGATACGTCATGGCCTCAACGAACAGCCTCGCCGCCCCGGCGGCCACCACGCGCGCCTCCAATTCGCTGCTGCTTTCGAAAGGCGTCAGCCGGCTCGAAATCACGCTGAAACTGACCACAGCGATCCTCGCCCTCGCCGCTGGCGTCTACACCTATCTCGGCGTCCGCGAGCTGCTCAACGGCAGTCCGACCACCGTGTTCTTCGCCGCGGTGATCTATTCGGTTGCGGTGTCGGTCGGCATCTACGCCTTCTGGGTTTTCCTCATGCAGTTCATGCCGCATGTGATCGACCGCACCGGCCGCGCGCTGATGTTCGGCTGCATGCTGCTGGGGTCGCTGATGATCGTGGCGATGTCGTCCTGGCTCAATGCCTCGGCACTGGCCGGCGCCGCCGCGATCCAGCAGCATCTCGCCATCACGGTGCAGAATTACACCCGCGACCTCGATACCGCCAACAGCAACGCCATCGCGGCGCAAGGGCTGCTGCCGGATATCCAGCTTGCCTCGTCACGTTTTGCGAAACTCGCCGACGCGGAACGCGCAGGCTCGCTCACGGGCACGGCAGGCTCCGGCACCGTGGTGCAGCTTTTGACACAGATGTCGGGGCAGCTTGATAGTCTCGGCCAGGAAGTCCAGGCATCGGCCAAGCGCGTCTCGGCGTTGTTCGAGCAGGGCGGCAAGCACCTGGCGAAGATGCGCGAATTGATTTCCGACCGCGGCCCGATTTCGACGCGGAGCGACGCTTTCGCGACCGAATCGCTGGCGCTCAGCGGCGTGATCGCCAATTTGCAGCAGACTTCGGTGGCACCCGCCGTCAAGCGCGCGGCGGCGTCGCTGTCGTCAGGCTTCATCGCGCCGGCAGCGGGCGGCCGCACCGCCGATCTCGCCGACCGGCAGACCGCCGTGGTCGGCAAGGTCGAGAGCTCGATCGCATCGCAAGCGACTTCGCTCGCCGAGGCGGCCGACAAGATCCTGGCGCTGCCGCGCGTCGAGCCGGCGCGGTTCCAGACCATGTCGCCCGCCGAAGCCGTGCTGCGCTACGCCGGCGACTTCATTCCGAGCTGGGCCGGCGCGATCTCGATCGACCTGATGCCCGCGGTACTGGTGTTGATCCTGTGCGTGGTGCATGCCGCGATCCGGCGTGAGGGGCTGCCCGCATTCTCTGCGTCCGGCATGACGGCGGGCGAGCTGGTCGCGGCGCTGCAGATGGCTCGCGAAGTCGAGGACGCGCGCCGCGCAGCGCCCGCCGATGCAGCCGTCGGCACCGATGCCGATGCGCCCGCGGCGGGCACGGCGGCGGCGGTCGACGAAAACGTCACCCCGCTGGCAACGGCACGGCACACGAAATAGGTGTCGCCATGCAGCCATTCGCGACGATGCAACGACGCGTTCATGCCTTTCTTGCGGCCAATCCCGATGAGGCGGTCCTGCGCTGGCTTTTCCGCAGCGTCGTCGCCGTCACGATCATCGTGCTGGCGGCCGATCTTGCCGGCATGAACGGATGGATCGGCACGCCCGAGCCGGCGGCCGAGGTGCGACACGACACGCCTTCGCTGGAGTTTCCGGAGGCCGCGCCGTCAATCCTGGCGCCGCTGCCACCTGATCGCGACAAACGCCTGGCACCGCGTCCGCGGGCCGACGGCGCAATGGCCAGGTCCATGACGTTCGAACTGGTGGGCGGCGGCAGGCTGATCGCAAGCGGCACCATCACGCCAGGAATTTTCGACTCCTTCGCCGCCGAAATCGGCAAACGCGGCGATTACATCAAGACCGTGGTGTTGCATTCGCCGGGCGGATCGGTCGCCGACGCGCTGGCGATGGGCCGGCTCATTCGCGAGCGGAATTTTGCAACCGAGGTCGAGCCCGGAAAATACTGCGCCTCGTCCTGCCCATTGGTATTCGCCGGCGGCGTCGAGCGGCGCGTCGGCGACAAGGCGATCGTCGGCGTGCATCAGGTGGCGGCACTAGGCAGCGCAGCCGGCCTGCCGCGTGACGAGATGAACGTGGCGCAGGACATTTCCGCGCGTTGCCAGCGCTATCTCGGCGACATGGGCGTCAGCCTGCAGGTTTGGGTCCACGCGATGGAGACGCCGCATGACAAGCTGTTCGTGTTCAAGCCCGATGAATTGAAATCGCTCAATCTCGTGACGACAGCGGCGGCGATCCCCGCCGCGACTGCCCCCCGACCCGGGCCGGCCAAAGTGCGTTCATAGGCAGCGGAACCATGGCTCAACATCCGCGTTGATGATCCGCAACGGAGGAACTGCCATGCAGACGTTTGTCGGGATGATTTTGGGTGCGCTGCTGCTGGTCTGCGGCGTCTATGTCTATGATTCCATGCAGACGTCGAGCGTCGCGAGCAGTCAGGTCGCGCAGGGCAATCGCACTCTCGTCAACTGGGATGTGGCGAAGGCCGACTGGGACAAGCTGAAGACGCGCGCCCATGAGGACTGGGTGAAGATTTCGTCGCGGTAACTGATCTCCGGACCGGTTCAGCAATCACACGCCGTCGTTTTCCGAACGACGGCGTGCCATTGTGATGAACACTAATTTGCTTTCTTCGCCTTGCGTGCGTCGGCAATAACCATCTCGAATTCCGCCATGGTCAGGATACCCGGCACGCGGAATTTGCCGACAATGAACGACGGCGTTCCCTTGAATCCAAATGCGATGGCTTGATCGTGGTTGCGGGCGAGGATCGTGTCGATCGCCTTGGCGTTGGCCGCGGCATCGCGGTTCAGCCGATCCATGTCGATGCCGGTGCCGGCCAGTAGTTCCCGGATGCGGGATTCGGTCAATTTCGAGCTGACGCCGATCATCGCCTCATGCGCTGCCATGTACTTGCCCTGATACTTCGCGGCCAGCGCCATCCGCGCCGCTAATTTCGAGACTTCGCCGAGGATTGGCCAATCCTTCAGCACCAGGCGGACCTTGCCGTCGTCCTGAACCACCTGCTGGATCTCGGGCGCGATCTTGCGGCAATAGGGGCAGTTGTAATCGAACCACTCGACGATATTGATATCGCCCTCGAGATTGCCGGTTGCGGGCACGTCCGGATCGCGCAACACCAGCGCTTCGGTCAGGACGTCATCGCTGCCTTGCGCGAATGCCGACCGCGTCGCGGCCGCACCGAACAGCGCCGCGCTTGCGCCTAGCAGGCCAAGCGCCTCGCGCCGTGTGCGTCCCGGACCGGTCTCGGCTGGCTTATTCGATCGCTTCATTATTCGGTTCTCGCGAAGAACTGCTATCTCGTGTCTACGGCTGAGACAGCGATATGTTACGCGCCAGCATATAGAGCGCCACGGCAATAATGACCACGGCGAACACGATATTGAGCGCGCCGCGGCGCTCGGCGAGGTGCCGCGCGGAACGCGTGCCGGCCAATCCGCCGGCGATGCCGCCCGCCACGAACAGCCCCGCCAATGCCCACGACACCAGCCCGGACCAGGCATAGCTTGCGGCCGTGGTCAGGCCGAACGCGGTGACCGCAACCAGCGAGGAGGAAACCGCATTCAGGATCGGCATGCCGGTCGCCAGCATCAGGGCCGGCACGATCAGGAAGCCGCCACCAATGCCAAAAAAGCCCGAGACCGTTCCGGTCGCAAGCCCAAGGCCGACGATCGCCGGGATGTTCGACATCGAGGCCTTGACGTCCGTCAGGCCGATCCGCGAGCGCGTCTTCAGCATCAAAAGCGCGATGACGATCATGACCAGCGCGAACAGCGCCAATAGCCGTTGGCCGTCCATCATCTTGCCGAGGATCGATCCGCCAAAGGCACCGGCCATGCCGGCGACGGCGAAGATCAATGCGCAGGACCAGATCACGGTGCCGCCGCGCGCATGGTTGGACAGGTTGATTGCAGCGTTCGCCGCCACCGCGATCGCGCTGGTGCCGATCGCGACATGCGGCTCGGCCACGCCGACCACGTAGACCATTAGCGGCACCGCAAGGATCGAGCCGCCGCCGCCGACCAGGCCGAGCGAGAACCCGACCAGCATCCCCGACGCCAGTCCCAGAACGCCTTGCGCGGCGGAGATGATCAAGTTGAAAGACTCTGTTGCACGGCGCGACCATAGAAGGATTTTTTACGTCCTGCTATGCCGATAGCATGAATATGCACTGCAACAGGGTCAGGCCGGCGCTGCTGCGCAATCCGTCGCGGCAGCCTCGCGAGCCGCCAGCGCCATCAGCGTGCCGCTCATGGTCGCAATCATCGTCTCAGCGCCGTCATGCGTCGCATAGGCGCGCGCCTCGCACACGGTCAGCGTGCGGCCCGGCTTGACAACGGTCGCGCGGAAGGCGAACCGTTCGCCGCGCGCCGGCGCCAGCAGGTTGGTCTTGAATTCCACGGTGAGAATCCCCGCGCCCGCCGGCATCAGCGTGAAGGCGGCGATGCCGCAGGCGTTGTCGAGGCCCGCCGTGATGATCCCGGCATGGATGAAGCCATGCTGCTGGGTGAGTTCGGCGTGATAATTCATCGCGAGATCGACCTCACCCGGCTCCAGCCGGGTGATCGAAATGCCGAGCGTCCTCATCGCGCGCTGCCGCTCGAAAGTTTCGATCGAGATCGCGCGATAATCCGGGTTCTTGGGCTGAAAGCGCGCCATGTCCTTCACGCCATCGCAGGCTCGAGATATCGCATCGCGGAGTCGCGGATCGCGGGCGCGAAGGCGATCGACCTGCGCGCCTGCCGGTCCAGGTGGACGCCGACGGATTCGCAGGTCGCGGCGATCTCGCCGGTCTCGGCGTTGCGCATCTCGTGCACGAAGCGGATCGACTTGTCGCGGATTTCGAGGAGCCGGCTTTTGACCTCGACAATGTCGCCGGCCAGGAGCTCGCGCTTGTAGGTGATGTTCTGCTGCACGGCGGCCATGCCGCGGCCGGAGATACGCAAATACGACGGCGTCAGCCCCAGCCGTGCAAACAGGTTCCAGTTCGCCTCGTCGAACTTGCCGACATACCACATGATGTTCATGTGCCCGACATGATCGCATTGCCAGGGATAGACCGTGCCGCGATAGGTCGCGTCCGTCTCCATCGTTCGCTCCGCCCTTTCTTGACCTTGATACGGTAGCGTATCAGCCCTGTTGTGGTTAGCAATACGGTACCGTATCAAAACTCGGTGAGGCTGGGCCATGAGCAGTGCGAAGGGAGAGGCGCGAGCCGGCGAGGTGCGGAGCGAGACCTGGATCGAGGCCGGCTTCAAGGAAATCGCCCGGACCGGCGTCGAGGGGGTGCGGGTCGAGGTGCTGGCCAAGAATCTCGGCGTGACCAAGGGCGGCTTCTACCGCCGCTTCCGTGACCGTGCGGCGCTGCTGGAAGCCATGCTGCAGCACTGGAGCGCGGGCCGCATCGCGGCGATCGAGAAGCAGACCAGCCTTGACGGCGCCACCGCCCGGGAACGGCTGAAGGCGCTGATCGCGCTCTATTCCGAGCGCATGAACACCGAAGGCATGGCGGTCGAGCTGGCGATCCGGCAATGGGCCCGCTCCGACGAGCCTGCCGCCAACGCGGTGGCAAGCGTAGATGCGGCGCGGCTGAAGAACGTCGGGCAGCTCTATCGCGCAACCGGCTTAGCGGCCGAGGAAGCCGACGCGCAGGCATTCCTGTTCTACTGCTTCGTATTCGGCCAGAGCCTGCTGTTTCTCGAACGGGGCCCGCGCAAGCGCGCGCAACTGGTGGCGAAGTCGGCCGAAACATTGTTGTGCGAAGTGTAGGCGCGGCCGAAACCTCCGGCCGCGCCTTGTCGATGGCTGCTTAAGCCGAGCCCTTCAGCTTCTTGGTGCATTCGCTGAAGTAGCCGCCGCCCTTCTGGATCCACTTCAGCCCGCCATTGGCGTTAGTGGCCTTGTTGGCGTTGTACTGATCCACGCAGGTGTGCATACGGGCCTTGCCAGGGGTCTCCTTGGAATATTTGGGATCGACGGCATTCGGAAAGACCGCAGGACCTGCCGGCGCGGCGGGCGCCGCAGCTTCCTTGGCTTCCTTCTTGGATTCTTTCTTGGCGGCTTCCTTCGGCTCCGAGGTAGGGGCAGCAGCCGGGGCCGCAGCGGCGGGCGCGGCATCGGCGCCGCACTGGGCTTTCCGGAAGTCATTCCACTTCTGGCCGCCGAGCGTGCCGGCGGCTTTCGCAGCCTGGTATTTGGCGCTGCATTCCTGCGCGGTCAGGGCGCTGGCCTGCGAGGTCATCGCAAACGCAGCCAAACCCGACACAGCAATCGCGCGTAGTATTCTTGCTTGAATAGTCATCCCTGGTCTCCTTGGGGGCAGTCATCTGCGACCGCCATCCTAGCGCAACCTCAGCTTGCCACAACGCATCGGGCGAACGCTCCGATAAAAATTTTGTGGCACTGACGCTGCACCATCTGCCTTTGCATTCAGCAAGCATTCAGCCAAAGCGGCGGGAGGTTTGTGCAGGCCTTGTGCAGACGCTACCCATGCATTGCTGCAATCGCGTGACGCATTTGTCCAGCAGGGGCGGATTTGCCATAAGGCAGCGTGACCCTGATCCCCGCCCCGATCTCTTCCGCCATTGCCGACCGCGCCAAGATTCTCGGCACGCTCGAGACGCTTGTCATCGGCGCTGCCGGCGGCTTGCTGTTTCTTTGGCTTAACTTGCCGGGCGGGCTGATCTCCGGCGCGATGGCCGCCGTGGGCACCGCGGCCCTCGCGGGCCGGCCGCTGACCATGCCGCCGATCCTGACGCAATCGGTGCTGGTCCTGCTCGGAATCACACTCGGCTCGCTGGTGTCGAAGCAACTGATCCAGCATATGAGCGCCTATCCGCTGACCATCGGGCTGCTGGCGCTGGCGACGTTCTGCTCGACCTTCGGCTCGAGCTTCTACCTGCAGCGCATACACGGCTGGGACCAGACCTCGGCGCTGCTGGCGGGGAGCCCCGGCGCGCTGTCGCAGATCACCATGCTCGCCGCCGAGAAGGGTGCGGATGTTGCGGCGATCGCGGTGGTGCAGACCATGCGCGTGATCATCCTGACCGCAGCGCTGCCGCTGCTGCTGGCGTTGACCGGTGCAGCCCCCAGCGCGCCGATGGAGCTGATCAGCCTCGCCGTCGCCTCGCCGCTCGAACTCGCCGTGCTGGCGGCAGCGGCCATCGCCGTCGCGCTGCTGCTGCGGCTCGCCAAATTTCCGGCGAGCTGGATGTTCGGCGCAATGATCGCCTCCGCCGTGCTGCACGGCACGAGCCTCATCGAGGGCGGCTTGCCGCCCTGGATGCGCGGCGTGGCGCTGGTCGGCATCGGCGCCGTGATCGGCACGCGCTTTGCGCGAATCAGCAAACGGACGCTCGTCAGCCACATCAATGCCGGGCTCGGCTCGTTTGCGGTCGCGATCGCGATATCGGCCATTTTCGTCACCGTGATCGTGTTGGCCACCCATGTGCGCTTTGCCGATGTCGTCGTGGCGTTTGCGCCGGGCGCGATGGACGCCATGCTGGCGCTGGCGCTGACCCTGCATATCGATCCGATCTTCGTCGGCGCCCATCATCTGTCCCGCTTCGTGTTCGTGTCGATCACGACGCCCGGGATCGTGCACCTGTTCGGCCGTCCGCAGGAGGATGTGGACGATTGAGGGGGTTGCTGCTTCACCCTCGTCATCCCCGGGCATGCGGGGAATCCAGTACGCTGTGGCTTCTCGGTTCAATCATTGCTGTCTCTGGAATACCGGGTCACCGCCGGAGCCCGTCATCGGGCGCGCATTCGCGCGACCCGTTGGCGGGTGACGACAATGGAATATGAATTCGCGATCTCGCGACATGAACTGTCCGAGTTTTGTTACTAGAATTTCCCGCCCGCTTGATCAGAGGGCGCAGGGAAGACCGGGTGCTGGCTGCACCCGAGGTCTCGTGTGCCGTTGCGCATAAAAGGAAATGCACACGAGCATACAGGTACAGCGGGAGCATCCCGGCCTTCCCTGCGCAATGGCTTTACGGCTTACTTCGTGCTCTCCCCGGAGAACGGCTCTTTTGCCTCCGTCGCCCCCGAGCAGCTTTCGCTTCTCAAAGGACTTAACGCCAGCACCGCGGCGCCCGAACCACACGACTTCGCCGTACGCTTACCGCGCGCAACGTCTCTCGCGCCATCCGCGTCCATCGCATCCCACCGCGCGTTCGTGACGTTCGCGAGCGCCCCTCTTCCGCGGTGAGACGGGCGGAGTTATGCGACTGATTTGGGTGCGAACGAAAGCGGAATATTTTTCAATTGCGGGCTTGACATGATTTCTGAAAATCAGAAGTGATTTGCCCGGTCGTGTACGTCTTACGCCCGCTTCGCCGCCACGATGCCCCACACGGCCATCAGCGCCATCGCCAGCGAGATCAGCACGTTGTAGCCGGCGAGCGAGAGGCCGAGGAAGCGCCACTGCACCTCGTCGCAGCGGACCACCTTCTCGGTGTCGAGCCGCTGCAACAGCGTGCCCGCGCTGCCGAGATCGGCCACGGGGCCGGAGCAGTCGGTCGGGCCCTGCCAGAACTGCCACTCGACGCCGGCGTGATAGCCGCCGAGCCAGGCATTGGCGAGCGCGGCGAGCAGCAGCACCGCAAAACCGGCCAGCAGCACCGGCCGCGACGCCCCGCGCGCGGCGGCAAAGGCGATCAGGAGACTGAGCGGCGCCGCCAGGTAATAAGCGTAGCGCTGTTCGAGGCAGAGCGGACAGGGGCGGATATCCAAGACGAGCTGGAAGAACCAGGCGCCTGCCAGCGTCGCCGCGGCGACGACCGCAATCGCCAATGCGGCCACGACAACCGGATCGGCGGCTTGGCGCGCGGGCGACGAATGGACGGCATCTGACGTCACGGATGTTCTCCGGAGCATGGGTCCATGCTCAAAATAGGCATCAGCCTCCTATCCCGCCACTGCCCGGGTGTCGAGACAGCCACAATCACTTCCGCGCGGGTTGACCCGGAAGCGCCGCCCGCTATATTCCGCCGGCTTCGCCGCACCGGGCTTCTGCCCCGCGACCGAAGGCCCCTGTGGCGGAACTGGTAGACGCGCTCGACTCAAAATCGAGTTCCGCAAGGAGTGCTGGTTCGATTCCGGCCAGGGGCACCATCCCACCGTCCGCCCGCGTTCGCTAACGTTCATTTTCCTCAATAATGACGGGCACAAGTCGCAATTTTGGCTTCGCCGCCGTTCGCGCAAATCTCATGGTATCCGGTGACTTGCATGGTATCTTCCGTGGTAGATCATTGGGGTCATGGTATCGCGACTTTTGGGTGGAATCGAACCGATGCCGGTCAAGAACGACACCTATTTTCGGCACCTGAAAGCTGGCGAAAAAGACTACAGCGATCCGACAGTGGCGGCCTTTTCATGCTCGTCACCAAGACCGGATCAAAGCTCTGGCGCTACGCGTACAACTTTGCCTCCAAGCAGAAGCTGCTCGCGTTAGGCCCGTATCCCGTCACTTCTCTCGCAGACGCGCACATCAAACGCGACAACGCGAAGAAGCTGCTTTCCGAAGGGATCGATCCTTCCGTCAACCGCAAGGAAGAGCGCCGCAATGCGCGGATGGCGCGGGCCAACACTTTTGAAGCCGTCGCCAAAGAGCTCATGGACAAGTTCGAGGCAGAGGGCAATGCCCCGAAAACGCTGAAGAAGAAACAGTGGCTTCTTGATTTCGCCAGTACGGAGTCGGCAAGCGGCCGCCTGAAATCCTTGATGCCTTGCGGAAGATCGACCTGTGTGAAACTGGGCAGGGAGGCGCCCGTTGGCTCCACTCCGGCGGAGGACGACGCGCTAGCAAGGCTCCTTGTTCGGTTGCCCTATTTTCCGAGCTCGAAATGCCTGAGCAGGAACTGACTCGCCGCGCTCTGTACGATCTTGTGCGGTCCCGGCCGATGACAAAGGTCGCCGAGGATTTGAGAATATCCGACGTCGCCCTGAAAAAGATTGTGACAAGCATCGGGTGCCCGCGCCCCACGATCGCAGAGCGAGAGACTATCGATGCAACCTAGGATGACAAGTCCACCAGCCTAGCCGTTGGAATCGATGGAGCTCCCGCATTCCGCCTTCGACGACGGCGGAAAGGGCGATCCCGCAGTGTAAGCGACGCTTCGCGCCTCGATCCACTATCTGCAGCAGTAGGTTGAATGAACTCATACCCGCCCCTGACACGCCGACGTGTCTTTGGGATGGCGTTCGGGAAACGCAATCACTGTAGACAAACGCACTGGCATCTACCTGAGTGAAATCGTGATCCGGCTCAGGTTCGCAACAAACTCCAGGCCTGCTTTCGGGCCTTTCAGATCGAGCACAACCCCGTTTTCATTTTCTCAGACTGACGCCGCCCGCGCCGCCCACTAATGCTCCGCCCACTCCGACCGCACTGTAGGTGCCGGCGAAGTCCCTGACGTCGCGTATGCCGGAAGCTCATCCTTCCAGGCGGCTGGCCGTTGCGCCCGCGGTGATGCCGAGACTCTGGCCGGTTGCCGTGAAGCGGTAATTGCGGCCGCGATAGGAGAGCACGCCGCGTCCGCCGCCCACGCCAGCGACCAATCCAGCCTTCACGAAATTGACAAGCACGTAGCCTGACGCCTGCGCGACCGACGGCGGCGGCAGAAGCAAGACGAATGCAAACAGCGCGATCGCGACACAACGAAGCATGGGCGTCAACATCCATTCGCTCAACTTTCAGGGATTGCCCACGTCCACCTTCTTCCAGGTCTGGTCGCGGGGGCAAGAAGCGCGATTGTCGCCATCAATAGCAAGGCCGCATGAAGCCTTCCGCCGGCGCGATTGTAATCCTGCACGCGATGACGCAACCCGCCCAACAGGAACGACGCACCCAACATAAAGAGGGAGTTAGTGACGATCGCGCCGGCAATCGAGGCCTTCACAAGCATATACTCTCCGGCGCGGAGAGCAGCCAGGGCGATGATCAGTTCCGTCAGATTCCCCAAGGTCGCATTGAGCAACCCGCCTATCGCATCTCCCGTTTTCTCGGCCACACTCTCGGTTGCGTGGCTGAGCAAGGCAGCAAGAGGCACAATCGCCAACACGGCGAGGACAAACAAGGAGGTATGGGCCGAAGGCGCAATCGTTTCGACAACAAGCACCGTCGGAACGAAGGCCAGCATCCAAAGGAGCGGGCTGTGTCGAATTTCCTTGAATAGCGGGTTCATGCGGCCTGACGCGTAAGGATTCTGCCGACAAATCGCACACGTGGGCCCCGGTCTGGACCTTGATTTAAGTCAAACCCATATAGTTGGTTGTGCCGCGATCTGAGTCGCTATTCCGCTATGCGTACTTTGCTCCGAGGCCAGATCCGGCTCGCGGCTGCAGGCCTACCGTAGACCTAGTGGCGAGCGCCGGTAGCCATTGTTTCGAGCCTCATTCCTGCACACAAAGCTGCCGGTAAACCCCGCCGTGTAGCGCTTCTGCCCTTTGGTGTAGTAGCGCTCGCGTCCGAAATCGAGCCAGACGACCGCATCGCCGGGACAATGGCGCTGCGCCTGCGACTCATAACGGAACGGCGTCAAAGCCTGTGCCATTACGCCACGCGACGCACACAAATTGAGAACAAGCAGTGCGTTGAGGACAAACAATGCGGCGGAACAGCGACAGAAGCTCGGCCGCCTGGGCGCCAGCAAGCGCTGCCTGCAACGCTGCTTCCTTGGTGTGATCGAGTGACGTCTTCAGCACCGTACCACCCTCACCCTTGAGCCCCTCGAGCACTTTGTCCGCGGTGACTTTACGTACCAGCACGAACAATGCAGCAGTTCCGGGCTGTATGGCAGCGGCGGTTTCCTTCATCCACTTGTCGTCGATACCTACATCGGTCAGATATCCGCCCAGCGTGCCGGACGCTGCACCAAGGGCCGCGCCAAGCAATGGCGCTAGAAGAATCAGGCCAATGAGAGTTCCCCAAAAAGTGCCTGAAACGGCCCCGGCGGCAGTGGTGTTGATCAGTTGATTCAGCTTGATGCGTCCTTCGGTATCCTTTACCGCAATCACCGCATCGCCCAGCTCGATCAGATACTCCTTCTGCATCGCCAGCAGTTTTTGACGAACTTCTTCCGCTTTCGATTCAGTGGGAAATGCGATCACCACAAGATCACTCATCTGCATCCCTCCCTTGATACCCGGCGCCTGCCGCCCCAATCACCTTGTCTAGCGACCACTCGCGGGCATTGAGTGAAAGTCAGATCGTTGCCACACGTTTCCGTTGATCTAGATCAACAGAAGCCGGCGCTAGGTTTGGCGCATTGAAAAATCAGTTGGTCGCGGGCGGGAATCCATCCCCCGTTCACAAGTTGTTGTGCGATGCGAACCTTCCCGAGTTGCGTTCATTGCAAATCGCAGCAATGCATTTCGTGCGGACACTCGGGACATTCTATCAAGAAGGCGGACATGCGAGCGAGTCGAATTTCCCTGAGCTTTGCGCTAGCGCTCGGTTGCGGAACCACCATTCAGAGTACCGCGCTTTCGCAAGAGTACCGAGGAACGTGGGAACAGCAAAGGGCGTGCACGCCTGACGTCTGGCGGTTATGCAGCTCGCAAATTCCAGACGTGGACAGGATCGTGGCTTGCTTACGGCGAAATGCTCCGCAACTCAGCGACCAGTGCCGCGCGGTCTTTGCACAACGCGATGCACCTTCACGTGGTGAGGATCGCGAGTACGGGCAACGGCGCTACGATCGAGAGTATGGGCCACGGCGGTACGATCCAGATTATGGGCCAAGACCTTACGACAGGGACTACGGGCCACGGCCTTACTACGGTCCAAGGCCTTACTATGGTCCAGCGCCTTATGATTATAACGACGACTAAGACTGGCCATTTTCATCGGTCTTGGCGCTGCAAACGGATTGAGATGTCCGTGCTGCCGATGCTGTTAGTTGGTCGGACGCTGGCAAAGCGTCTCAAAGGTGCTCTCGCGCGAGATCAACACGTGCGGTACATCGCCTGTAGGGGGCTTTCTGCGTAGGAAGATCGTTCGGACCTCAGACCACCGCGATCAGCGATCCACCGTCTCACAGGTGCGGGATACATTGCATTGCAGCACTTGCGCCGCCCCCGGGTCCGTGACCGGCCGTGCACGAGGGCCGAAATTCCAAGCCGCGTCCCATTATCGGCGGGTGAGCGCGGCTTTATGTTGAGCCAATCTTTTGACCCGCCGCCGCAATGGGGGCGATTACAGCATTTGCATACCAGCCCCGCGAGGATTGCCAAAAGCATCAATGTGAACAGACGGCACGCGCATTTGTCGGAAAATTGCCCATGCAATGCCGCTGTTCATCCTCGATGTGAAAAGTAACGGTACGAAACTACACCAGCTCGAGGTAAGCTTTGGCCTCGACCGGGAAGCGATCGAGCACAGCCGAGACTTGGCGGCGCGACTTCGGCAGCGGCATTTCCGCGCCAGCGCAACCTAGTGATCACGGTCCTCGACCAAATCGGGTGTGAAGATCCACGAGGAACTCATCTTTCCCGACTAGCCAGACACCTGCTCACCTGAACGGAGCCGGGCACGTGGGGTGGATGTTTTTCGCGCGTTTGCGCGCACAAGGGATAGAACCTGTTGACATAGGTCAATTCGATCAATCTAGCACGCCTCAAAGCTGACTTCGGGTGTCATTCGCGGCTTCACCTCACAAACCTGCTGCATTGGCGCCTCAATCACAGGAGGAAGTGCCATGCTCCGCTACATTCTCATCGCCGTTGCAGCAACCGTTCTGCTAGCCGCAACCCTCATCCCCGATGACGCTTACGCTCGCCGCGGCGGAGGCGGCGGCTTTCGTGGCGGTGGAGGCGGATTTCACGCCGGAGGCGTCCGCGGCGGCGGCATGCATGCTGGCCGTATTGCACGCCCATCGCATCCGATAGCGGGTCGTCCGATAGCAGGTCGCCCCGGCCGTCCAGTTGCGGGTTATCCAGGCTATGGTCGCGGCTATTATCGGCCAGGATGGGGCTATGGAGCCGCTGCAGTTGGTGCGGCGGCTGCGGCGGGCCCGTATGGCTATTACGGGAGCTACGGCTGCTACTATGACAACTACGGTCAGTACATCTGTCCCGGGCAATATCCATATCGGTACTGATACGATTGTCCGAATTCAGGGCGGCGGTCTTTCGCCGTCCTGAACTCTCTTGGAGGACCTCCAGGAGCAAACTCATCGATGGCTGCCATCAATTGCGGATCCGATCCGATATGTGCAGCCTCTTGATCCGCTGGATACTGTGCAGCGATCCGAGCATCAGGGGAATTAGTCTTCCGCACGTTGCCGCGAATTCAGTACCCGTCGCCCTCTATGCTGGAACAAGCGCGTTCTTCAAACGTTTGTGGTCCGGTTGATCGAGTGGTCTCTCGCACCATCCCGCGCCAAGAGTGACGAGTGCCGATAACGACAAAGCCAAGGGTGACAGGCGTCCGACGGGACCGACGTCTCAACGGCCAAGAGTCCAAAGGCCAGGGTCCAACCGGCCAGTGCAAAGCGAGCATCAACCCTGCGGCAGCCGCCAGTCTGTCCGCAGCTAACTGGCAGCGCAAATGCGACACGAAAGCCGCAAGGCTTTTAGGACCACCGGTCGCGCCGGTGGTCCTTTTCTTTTGAGCGGCAGAAATGCGCGCAGTTGCTATTCGGCGCGTGTTCGCCAGCCATCGCGATACTCGGCGTCGCTCAACTGCTCCACGCGCCCGCGCCGTCCACCAAGGGCTGATCGGCGCTCACATACGGGGACTCACAGGGAATTGACGAGAATAGCTACTGATCTCGCAAGCGCAACGCGAAGCGGATTCGAACCGAAATTGTGAAACATTGGCTTGGTGTACCTTATGGTACTCGCGGTTTTTGCTGGCCGCAAAAGTTTGGTTTATCTGCTGCTTGGCGGTCTTCTTGGATGCCGGCCAGGGGCACCATTCAATGCCAACGATCGCCGGTTACCCTCGGGATTCCTGCCACGACATCAGGCCGGTTCTTTTCGAGCCAGGCCGCAGCCTCCGAGCCGTCGACGATACACTCGAATGTTTGCCAGGTTGGGTCCTCCAGGGATTCCAGCTGCAGGCGCGTCGCCGCGTACTCGACGAGGTCATGCACGCGTTCGTATCCTCGTCGGTGCTCCACGGACTCTGCGATCGCTGTGCTTGCCCACCCTCGTTGGGCCAAATCGACAATGCTTGGAGCATCGGCCTCGCAGAACCATGGTGTGGCATCGAACTCGATACACAGGACATTATCGGCGGTATGGCAAGTAGCGCGGATCATTGGGTGCCCTTTCAGCCGTGCGTGCCCGTCAGCGCTTGATCAGGTCCCCGAGCAAATTGGCCGCCACCGTCAGCTTTGCAAGCGTCAGGCCGCTGGCCGCGATCTCCTCGACCAGGCGGCGGATGCGTGTCGCTTCAGGGTGAGTAGCAAGCCAGTTGGCAACGGCCTGCTGGCCGGACTCGCCGGTCGCCAACACGTTGACGACCAGTGTTCTTTCCGCAGCCGCGATCTGGTCAACGGCGCGATCGATGGCGAGACGTTCGTAATTATCGTTCGCGGGCACGCTACGCGCGGCGGCGATGATGCGATCGAGGCTGAAATCGGCCTCGGCGGCGAAGAAGGTGGTGGCGGCGTCACCGATGGCGCGGTTGGTGCGCTCCGCAACGGTCACGATATCCGGTGCCGCGACCAGGGCATCGAGATCAGCGAGCTCGGCGGCAAGGTCGGCCGGCACGCCGGCATCGATCAGATCCTGCCGTCGCTTGGTGCGCCCGGCCCGCAAGTCCTCCGGCAGGGTCTCGTCGAGCCCGGCGGCAATCTGCCGGATCCCGGGGCAGAAGCGTGCGATCACGGCATCGAGACCCGCCTTGAAATCGACATTACGCACGTACCAGACCATGCGGGAGAGCAGGAGATCCTGAATCGCCGCGTAGAGGGTAAGTTGCAGTTGCCCGTCGATGCGGGTGTCGAGCGCGTCGATCGCAGCATTCAGCCGCCTGAGCCCGTAGCATTCGTCCACCGCCACATAGGCCATCACGATCGTCGGGATATCGGCATCGGTCTCGTCGATCAGGCGCACGACACAGGCCGGGCCGCCGCGGTTGATCACGGCATTGGCGAGACTGGTCGCGATGATCTCCCTCCGGAGCCGATGCAACTGCACCGCGGTCGGGAATTTGTCTTGAATTTCGCGCGGAAAATACTGGGACAGCTCACGGGCGAGATAAGGATCGTCGGGTACGCCGGTGACGAGCAGGTCATCGTAGAGCGTCAGCTTGGCGTAAGCGAGCAATACGGCAAGTTCAGGCCGCGTCAGGAACTGGCCGCGCCTCGTGCGTTCGGCAATCGCCGCGTCGTCGGGCAAGTACTCAACAGCGCGGCTAAGCAGCCCGCGCTGCTCCAGCGATTGCATCAAGCGGGTGAGGAAGCCAATCTCGGCCAGGCCCTTCCGTTCGGCGAGGGAGAGCGCCAGCGTCTGCAGGTAGTTGTTGCGCAGCACCAGCGCGCCGACCTCCTCCGTCATCGCGGCGAGCAGGCTGTTGCGGTCACCCGGCGTGAGGCGTCCCTCGCGCTCGGGGCGAGCCAACGCGATCTTGATGTTGACCTCGACGTCGGACGTGTTCACGCCGGCCGAATTGTCGATCGCGTCGGTGTTGAGCTTCACGCCCTTCTGCGCCGCTTCAATGCGGCCGCGCTGGGTGACCCCGAGATTGGCGCCTTCGCCTATCACACGGGCACGGACATCCGCGCCCGTGATGCGGATTGGATCGTTGGCGCGATCGCCGACATGATCGTCGCTTTCTCCCGACGCGCGGATATAGGTGCCGATGCCGCCAAACCAAAGAAGATCCGCGCGCGCTTTCAAGATCGCGGTCATCACCTCGAAAGGCGTCGCTTGCGGCTTGTCGAGATCGAGAAGGGTCCGCAGTTCCGGTGTGAGCGGGATCGCCTTGAGCGAGCGCGAGAACACGCCGCCGCCTGGCGAGATCAGTGACTTGTTGTAGTCCTGCCAACTCGAGCGCGGCAAGTCGAACAGGCGCTTGCGTTCGGCGAAGCTGCTTGCCGGGTCGGGCGTCGGATCGACGAAGATGTCGCGATGATCGAAAGCCGCCACCAGCTTTGTCGCCGGCGACAGCAGCATGCCGTTGCCGAAGACATCGCCGGACATGTCGCCCACGCCGACCACGGTGAAGGGCACGGTCTGAATGTCAGTACCGAGCTCGCGGAAGTGACGCTTGACCGCCTCCCAGGCTCCTCGCGCCGTGATCCCCATCTTCTTGTGATCATAGCCCTGGCTGCCGCCGGAGGCGAAGGCATCGCCGAGCCAATGCTTCTTCTCGGCCGAGATCGCGTTGGCGACGTCGGAGAAGGTCGCGGTCCCCTTGTCAGCGGCGACGACGAGGTAGGGGTCGTCGCCATCATGCCGCAGGGTGGAGT
This sequence comes from Bradyrhizobium archetypum, assembly GCF_013114835.1. Classification (GTDB taxonomy): domain Bacteria; phylum Pseudomonadota; class Alphaproteobacteria; order Rhizobiales; family Xanthobacteraceae; genus Bradyrhizobium; species Bradyrhizobium archetypum. The sequence goes on from NZ_JAAVLW010000006.1 coordinate 291,667, forward strand.
CCGGTGGCACGATGACGTCGCCGTCGAGGTTGTCGGTGAGTTCGAGCAGCGTACGAACGAAGATGCGATAGGCTGCGGTGCCCTCGGCCAGCCAGGCCTCGCGATCGGAGGGCGGCGGCAGTCGCTTGGGCACGAAACCGCCCTTGGCGCCGACGGGAACGATGACGGCGTTCTTGACCTGCTGGGCCTTGACCAGGCCGAGGATCTCCGTGCGGAAATCCTGCGGTCGGTCGGACCAGCGCAAGCCGCCGCGCGCCACCTTGCCGAATCGTAGATGAATGCCCTCGACACGGGGCGAATAGACGAAAATCTCGTAGAGCGGTCGCGGAGCCGGCAGGTCCTCGATCCTGCGCGCCTCGAACTTGAAGGAGATCACCGGACGCGGATATCCATCGTCGCCGACCTGCCACAGGTTGGTGCGGATGGTTGCCTGCACCAGATTGGTGAACCGGCGCAGGATGCGATCTTCATCGAGCGAGGCGACGGATTTGAGCTGCTCCTCGATCTCGGCAAGCAAGGCCGTCTCGCGTGCCGACCGCTCTGCGTCCGTCAAGGCGAGGCGCGGGTCGAAGCGGGCCTGGAACAGCGCGACGAGGTTGGCGGTGATCGCGGCGTTCTTGCGCAGCGTTTCCCACATATAGTCCTGGGTGAACGGCGCGCGGATCTGGTGCAGGTAGCGGGACAGCGCGCGGATAGCAGAGACTTCCCGCCAACCCAGCGCCGTACGCAGGATCAGCGCGTTGTAGCCGTCGGACTCGGCGCGATCGCGTATCACCGCCATCATCGAGGCTTCCAGGCGATGGCTGAATTCAGCGCTGATCTCGATCGGCTGGCCATCACTGGTCTCGATCGTCATATCGTGCAGCCATACCGGCGTCGGTCTGGCGGCGGGCACTATCTGATAAGTCCGTTCGTTGACCACGCGCAGGCCGTGATTCTCGATCACCGGCACGCGGTAGGACAGTGACAGCGGTGCGGCGTCGGAGAAGACCTTCAGGGCGAAGCGCCTGGGGTCGTCGTGGCCCTCGTCGCGGTGAACCGAAATCGCCACCGGACGCGCTGTCGTGAGCTTTTCGATGGCGGCGATGTCGGCGATTGCCCGTTCCGCGCTGAAAACCTCGGTGTAGCCGCCGGTGAAGGCCTGGGCATAGCGGTTGGCGAGCATGCGCGCGCGCATGCCATCGGTAGACGCGTTAAGCGCGACCTTGAGCTTGTCGGCCCAGGTCGCGGCAATGGCGCTGATCCCGGCTTCGAGTGTCGCGCGCTCGACGACGGGCGTTTTGCCGTCATAGCGCCCGATGATGTAGTGGACGCGCGCAAGAGATCCTTCGGGAAAGGACACGTAGGAGGCCGCCAGCCGTCCCTCATAGACCTGCGACAGGAAGTTGGCGACGCGCGTGCGCACGTCGGTGTCGTATTTCTCGCGCGGAATGAAGACGAGGATGGAGACGAAGCGATCGAACTTGTCCACCCGTGACAGCGCCCGGACGCGGGGGCGCTCGTAAAGGATCAGGATCTCCATGACGAAATTATAGAGGGTGTCAACGTCGACCTGGAATAGTTCGTCACGCGGATATTCTTCGAGAATATGCATGAGCGCCTTGCCCGAATGGCTGTTCGGGTCGAAGCCGGCGCGCTGCAGTACTTGCTCCACCTTGTGCCGGATATAAGGGATCTGCCGTGCCGAACGCGTGTAGGCGCCCGAGGTGAACAGACCGACAAGTCGCAATTCGCCCTCGAGCCGGCCATCGGGCGTATAGAGCTTAATGCCCACATAGTCCATGCGGATGCGGCGATGTACGCGGCTGGAGACATTAGCTTTGATCACGATGAGCAGCGTCGGCTCGCGCATGAACTCGCGAATTTCCGGAGTCATCACCACCATTTCGCTGCCGCGGCGCAGGACCTTCACATCGGGATCTCGCAGGATGCCGAGGCCTTCGCCGGTCGAGACGTCGTCAGACGCGTCGGCTTCGGGAGCGATGCGATATTCGCGCAGGCCCAGAAAGGTGAAATTGTCTGCGCACAGCCATTGCAGGAACTGGTTGGCTTCGGCGACCTCGTCGATCGGCAGTGGCGGCGGATTGGAAGAGAAGGTCCTGATCGCCTCCTCGACGCGGGCGCGCATGGGCTTCCAGTCGGTGACGCAGGCGCGGACGTCATTCAACGTCCTGGTCAGGCCGTCGATCAGCTTCTGGCGGTCGGCCTCGACGTCCAGGCGGGTGATATGGAGATGGATCAGGCTTTCGCGCGCGCCCCTTGCTCCTTCCGGCAGTACTTCGCCGTGGAAGCGGATTAGCTGGCCTTGCTCGTCGCGCTCCACGGCGATGATCGGGTGAGCAACCAGGGTGACTTCGATGCCTTGCTCGGTGAGTTCCGCCAGGGTGGAATCGAACAGGAAGGGCATGTTGTCGTTGAGAACTTCGAGCACGGAGATCTCGCGGCCATCCGGCATCATCGGATTGACGACGCGGATATCGGCGTGACCCGCCGTGCGTCGCTGCACATGTTGCCAAGCCTGCTGGGCCAGGAAGGCCAGCGAGGTGGCTTCATAGCCGGCGAGATCCTCGCTATTGGTGTGGCCGAACAGCAGTTCGGCAAAACTCCGTGGGGCCTTGCCCAGCAGCATGCTTCCGGCCGCATCGCGGATCAGGGTTGCCCGGGCCTTGTCGTCACGCCACGCTTCCATAACCTCCTCCATTTCTCGCAACGTCCGACCGCAATCGCGATCATCAGCTTGATTCTGGAGTGCATTCCGTCGAGCGCCGTAGTCTTGACTGCGATCAAACGGCACGAAATCTCCGGTCTCGTAACTTTGATACTACCACCGCCGAGCGGCCAAGGCGCGCGAAGTCGTGGCGCGCACGCCGAAATGCCTTCGACCGGGTCGTACAAAATCCAAAGTAATTTCAATTACGTACATGTTCGCTATTTTAGTCTACGTGGGCGCGGCCGCGCAGAATCGCGAGCGCGATGTCCGGCCAAGCTCGGGCATGCGCGAGCGAAGACGGACAGCCTTCGCCGACCTGGCAGGCCCGTCACGCGGTCAGGCCGGCAACATCAGGCACATCCGGAAGCCAAATCCGAGACCGTGTCTCACCCCTCCCGGTACCAGCTCGCAAGTTGCCACAGATCGTTGTCCCAGCCCGAGATGTGCGCGGTCAGCTTGGCGCCGAGTGCTGCAACACGGGTCCGGGAGAGGATGGGCTGGATGTAATTGTCCGATACGACGAGGTCGTTGAGCTTGATGAACAGCGCGGCGCGCTTCACCGCGTCGAGCTCCCGTTCGACCTGCCTGTAGATCTCGTCATATTCCTTGCTTTGCCAGCGCGAGACATTGCGGCCCTGCCACTTGTTTTCCTTGTTCGCCACCTGCCACGACGTGTACTGGTTCATGAAGAATTGCGGATCGGCCTGCGGCATGGTGGTGCTGTACATCTGCGCGTCGCAATAGAAATGCGTGTAGGTGTCGGGATTGGCGGGGTCGGAGGAGAAAAACACCGATCCCACCACCGACTTCAGTTCGACGTCGATGCCCGCTTTCTGGCATGCCTGCTTGACGATCGCCTGGGTCTTCTGCCTCGGCGCATTGATCGAGGTCTGGAACACGAACTTCAGCGGCTTGCCGTCCTTGGCTCTGATGCCGTCGCCTCCCTTTTTCCAGCCGGCGGCCTCGAGGATCTGGTTGGCCTTCTCGATGTTGAATTCGATTTTGGTGTTTTTCGACCGGAAGCGTTCCGGATTGTTGAGGAAGTTCGCGGTGGCCCGCGCCGTGCGGCCGTAAATGAATTTCTCGATCGATGCACGATCGATCAGGAGATTGATGGCCTGGCGCACCGCCGGATCGCTGAACAGCGGATGCCTGGTCTTGATGCTGGCGCGCTCGCCATCGACCTCGACCGCGGGGTCAGTCGGGTTGAGCTGCATGAATTCGACGTTGCCTGACGGCGTGATGCTGACTTTGCCCTTTCCGACGGCTTCCAGCTTCGTGAGGATCTCGTCTTCGACCTGCATATTCCAGGCATAGTCATATTCGCCGGTCTGCAGCACCGCGCGCGCCGCCGACACCGCGTCGCCGCCGCCCTTGACCTCCACCTCGTCGAAATGCGGCCGGTTGGCGACGTGGTAGTTGGGGTTGATCGTGGCGCGCAGCATGTCGCCCGGCTTGAAATCCACGAACAGATAAGGGCCGGTGCCGACCGGCTTCAGATTGTTCGGCGCCTCGCGCGACTTGGCACCGACGTAGTCCTTGAACAAATGCTTCGGGATGATCATGCCGTAGTTGCCGACAAAGGCTTCGGCCCAGAACGGCGTCGGCTTGGCAAAAGTGAGACGGACGGTGAAGTCGTCGATCTTCTCGACCGTGATGTCCTTGTAGCTCGCGATCGAGACCGCCGCAGTCTCCGGCGTCTTGGCATATTCCCAGTTGAAGACGACATCGTCTGATGTGAACGGCATGCCGTCATGCCATTTGACGCCGCGTTTCAGCTTCCAGATCACCGAGCGCCCGTCCTCAGACAGTCCATCATTCTCCTTGCTCGGAATCTCGGCCGCGAGGATCGGAACCAGGTTGCCGTCGCCATCCCATCCCGCCAGCGGCTCGTAAAAGATCCGGCAGCCTTCCTGATCCTTGGTGCCGACGGCGAAATGGGGATTGAGCAGGGTCACGGCCTGCCAATACAGCAGTTTCAGCAGGCCACCGCCGCCGGCTTTGGTCGGCTTGTAGGGAAGCGCGGGCGCCGCCATCGCGACGCCGGATTGGCTCAGCATCATCCCGGCCATCGACGCCGAAAGGCCTGCGGCGATCATTCGCTGGACAAAGACCCGCCGCGACAACCGGCCGGTCTTGACGTCTGCAATCAGGTCTCGAAGTTCCCGTTCTTTCATGGGCCAACTCCTTAACTGTGCTGAATGCCTCGACACTCGACGCTGGAAATGGATCAGGTCAGGGCGAACCTGTCAAAGCGGAATCCGGGGCATCACGTCATGCCAGGTCCAAACGGCGCAGGTGACGTGGAGCTTCACTCGCATCACCTGCATTTGAGTGTATCGGCACCACTGCTCGCGGAGTTGTTGTCTTGACCGCGCTCGCCTTTGTTATGACCATCGATCATCCGGCAACGCCTGCTCAGGAGCTCTCATGTCGTCGACATCCGATCTGCCGCGTCTGAACCGGAGAGCTTTCGTTGCCGCGGCTGCCGGCGCGGCAGTCTGCGCGCCGGCGCTGGCCCAGCATGCCGGCCATGGCACGCCGTCAGGCACAGCACTGCCGGAAGCGGCCCCCTCCGCCGATCCGTTCGCCAGGCTGCAGGGCGGCACGCCGCATCACCTCACCACCGAGCAGATCGCCCAGCGAAAGGTGGAAAGTCCGGCGCCGAAGGGGCCGCAGGGACGCTGGACGCAGAAGGCGGCATTGCCGCTGCCGCGAAGCGAAATGGCGTGGGCCACCGCCTGGGCCGGGCGCATGCATATTGTCGGCGGCTATGGCGAGGGGCGTGTCGACCGCGCCTATCACCATGTTTATGATCCGAAGGACGACCGATGGTTCAACGCCGCGCCATTGCCGCGCGGCGCCAACCACGTCGCCGTGGTGGCGGAGGCCGGGCGGGTCTACGCGCTCGGCGGCTTTATCGAGCAGAACCGCAATCCGGATCCGAATGCGTACTTCTACGATGTGGCCGCCGACAAGTGGACGACCATCGCGCCACTGTCACGTTCGCGCGGTGCCGCCGCGGCGGTCGCGCTGGACGGAAAGATCCATCTGATCGGCGGCGCCGGCGCGCCCACCAACGAGCGCGCCAGTGTCGGCTGGCATGAGGTCTATGATCCCCAGACCGACAAGTGGGAAATCCGCAAGGCGCTGCCGGCGGCGCGCGACCATGTCGGCGCGGTCGCCTATAACGGCATGATCCATATCATCGGTGGCCGCTTCAACACGTTTGAATACAACACCGACCTTCACCACGTTTACCTGCCCGCATCAGACACATGGAAGGAGCGCGCGCCGCTGCCCGCTGCGCGTTCCGGCCATGGCCTCGTCGTCTACCGCGACCGCCTGTTCGCGATGGGCGGTGAGTACGGCGTGCAGGAAAAAGGCCAGATATCGCAAGCCGTGGTATTCGGTCAGATGGAGAGTTACGATCCGAAAGAGAATACCTGGCAATCCCATGCGCCGATGCCGACGCCGCGGCACGCGGTCGGCGCCACTACGATTGGCGATGCCATCTACGTTGCGGGCGGAGGCGCGGTGACCGGCGGGGCGGTTCAGTCCTCCGTGCACGAGGCGTTTACGCTGGCCGTTTAGCTGCGGCCGACCGCATTTGGCTTAAGGCAACCGCAAGGTAGCGCTCACCTCTCCTGCCGATCATCGAGCCGCATGCGTCCGGTCCACACCCGATTGAGCCAGCGGGTAGCGAGGTCAGGCTGCGGCTTCCCCCGCAGCCGCGCCTGCGCTTCGTGGTAAGGGCCGACATAGCGCAGGCGCGACGGCAAATGCGGATAGACGCGCCGTATCCACTTCAGCGCGCGCTCCGCGGCCCGCTTGTCGCGTTCGTCGACATCGAAGCCGAAGCCTATGCGCAATCGCTCGGGCAACATGCCGACGGTTAGCGCCAGATACCATCGCGGCGGCCGTAACCACGGCCGTGCGCCGGTGAAGATGTGCTGCGCCACGTCGCGCGCCGCGGTGCTCACAGACAAGGTATCCGATTGAGCGGTCGCGGCGATGTAGTCGGCGAACGACGGCCAATCCGTCGGCAGGTCCGCAGGCTTCAGCCCGAACAACGATCCGAACAGCCGGCTTTCGACCCAATATCGCTCGCGTTCTTCCGCCGAGAGCGGCGGCAGGACGAGGTCGTGCGCGATGGCGGCTGTCTCGACCAGAGTGGCGTGAACCCAGCGCAACGCGGCGATGTCGTTGGCGCTGTAGGCCGAGCCCTTGGCGAACGCGCCGGCCGCTTCGGGTAGCACCCCGGTGATGCCGGCGTGCCGCCGATGCAGACGGCGGGCGGCGGCGAGCGCCCCGTCGAGCGAACCGAACACCATCGTAAACATCAACTCGAAAGTCCGGTGAAAGCGGCCGATCGGATCTGAAAAGGTGCGCGAGTGCTCAGCGACGGCGGCCGCGACCCAGGGATGGGCGAGCTGAAGCAGTAGGGCGCGCCCGGCGCCCAGAAAGATGACGGCCTCCCGGTCGATCCGCCAAGTCATCGACGCCGGACCAAAAATGCCCTCGACCGGGCCGGCTGAGGAAGCCCGGACCAGGTCGAGGGTAGCATCAAGATCGCTGTTCGAAACCAACGTACGAACCTCAAGCATCGAGAAGGCGGGATCGGCCCATTCTTTCACGTGGGGCAAAGTCTAGCGTAACCGAGACCTTGCTGCACGGTCGCGACACGTTGAATCAAGCGGCGTGAGATGATGATTCCCGCGTGTCGGCAAAGCCGGACCAGGCAAGCGGCAAGGCAACGCCGCAGAGAACTGCCATCGCAAGAAATGCCCCTCCTCCATAGCCGGCATAGAAAAATCCGGAAAACAGCGTCAATGCGGCGGTCACTGCGCCCGCGCCAAACGCGTAAAGCGCCTGGGCGGTTGCGGCCAAATGCGCGGGAACGAGGCTACCTATCATGCGCATGCAGGCGAGATGAAGCAGGGCGAATGTCAATCCGTGCAGCGGCTGCACCATCGCGAGCGCCACGACGGAGTTCGTCGTTGCCGCGATCGACCAGCGGACTATTCCGGCCACGGCGGCCAGCGCCGCCGCATCCCGCGCGCCGAACCGGTTGAGCAAGGCCGGCCCGACCAGAACGAACACGATGACCTCTGCTGCGACGGCTTCCGACCACAGCATGCTGACGACGAACGTATCTATTCCGGCGTTGCTCCACCGGATCACGGCGAAGGCATCATGCACGGCATGGCTGCCATAGATCAAAGCCGAGACGAGGATCAGGATACGAAACCGCGCGATGCCAAGCAGCGTACGGATCTCGCTTGCAACGTTTGATGCGCCGGTGTGCGGCGTCGATTGCGCCGCAACGGCGGGCACCAGTGCGGTTGCGCCGGCGGCGGCGATCAGCAGAGCTGCGTTCAACCAGATCACGCGCGAGAGGTCGGTCGGACTAACGAGCTGCCCGATGATCAGCGTGCCGCATACGAAAGCTGCCGATGCCGAACCGCGGATCCAGCCGTACTCGAACGGCCTGCCTGCCATCTGCGGCCGCGACGCGTTGACCGACAATGCGTCGGCAATCGACGTCGTCGGGGCCAGTGCCGCAGCTTGAACCGAAGCGACCAACAGCAACAGCCAGAAGCCATCGGCCCACAATAAGGCAGCTGCGCTTGCAGCCGCCAAAGTAGCGCACGCGGCGAGCACAAGGCGCAACGATTGCAGGAAATCGGCAAGCGTCCCGACCAGCGGACCCGCGACCAGGCGCACCAGCAACGCAGTCGCCAGTATCACACCGATCTGTTCGGGATTAAGCGCTCTGGTTTCGAAATATTTCGGCCAGAACGGCGAGGCCACGCCGAACGCCGCGTACAACGCGGCGTACAGCGCGATGTAGGCAATCGGTCCACGAAAGCCTGTTCCGTTTCGATTGAATCGGAACAGCGTTCTCGATTCCCGGTTTGGCGCGCTCTTTTGACGCGAACCGGCCTCCTCTTCGCTTGAAAACGCTTTAGCGCGCATTCGCCAAGTTCCCCTCGGTAGAATTACGGGCCAGAAAACATCGCTCTGCCGCAGTTCATCCGCGAAATGTCCACATCCGACTTTTATCCGGCCGGCTTCACCACCATGGAATGGAAGTTGATGCGATATCTTTTCGCCGCCGTGATTGCTGTGTTTGTAGTCGCGGTGGATCTTGAAAGTTCCGACATCAGGTCGTTATGGACAGAACGATCTTTCGTCATCGCCGAAGCCCAATCGGAACCCGCCAGTATCCCGAACTCTCACGCCTCCGCCCTTCGAGACATGGATTCGAAGGATGGAACCGCGACTGCGTGGGTCGAGTCCTCGCAAGCGGAGACAACAGGCTCAATTGCCGCGCCATACCAGACGGCAACCGCAACCGATGCAGCCGCGCACGCAGCCGCCTCGGTCAGCGATGACTCCAAGGCGCCGGATTTGATCTGCGAAGCGGTCAGGGCTGCAGCAGAGGAAAACGATATTCCGATCGGATTTCTCGTGCGCCTGCTCTGGCAGGAAAGCAGGTTTCGAACCACCGAAGTCAGCTCGGCAGGCGCGCAAGGCATTGCGCAGTTCATGCCGCAAACGGCCGTCGAAATGGGCTTGAGAGATCCGTTCGATCCGCTGCAGGCTATACCTGCGTCGGCACGATTCCTCCGCAAACTTTACGCTCAGTTCGGAAATCTCGGACTTGCGGCGGCGGCGTATAATGCAGGCGGCGGCAGGATCGAGAAGTGGCTATCGCGGCGCAGCTCGCTGCCGAAGGAGACGCGCGCTTACGTCAAGATCATCACCGGTCAGAAGGCCGAAGCCTGGATCGACGAGGAAAGCACCGTCTACATGCCGACCGATCTGCCGCACAAGGCGCCATGCGAAGGTGTCGGCGGGCTGTCGCGGCAGGACCAGATCGCCGCGGTGAATGTCGACCTGACGCCCTCGGCAAGTGCGATGTTGCGCAAGGCGGAGGCCGAAGAATCCGAGGCCAAGAAGAACGCAGCGGTCAGAAAACTGCGCGTTGCAGCAAGCTCTGCGGCGCGAAGTGTCGCAGCCGCGTCCCGCAAGATCGGCGCCCGCGCTGTCCTGCTGGCAAAGGCGTCGCGCAAGCCAGGCAAACAATCCGTGGTGCGCCTCGCATCGGCATCCAGCCGGACGAAATCGTCGAAGGCGGCGCGGGAATTATAGCGGCTATGCATCAACAGGGAGGCCCGCACATCCCGCGAGCCTCCCTACAGTAAGTTACTTGTGTCAGTACCAGCCGCCTTACCAGCCGCTGCCGAAGCTGAAGGTCACGCCCGGTCCGCCGCCATAGTAGCGAGGCCCGTAGTAGCCGTACGAACGCGGCGCATAGTAGCCGTAGCTGCTATAATATGGCCGGTAGTGACGGTGGCCCCAGTGGTGATGGTGATGCCCCCAGTGGCGGTGATGGCGCCAGTGCCGGCGATGAGCGCTGAAATCGGTGGACGACGACTGTGTCACGTCGGTCGAGGTCCTAGCCTTCACCGCATTGTCGGCGTTGGCTGCGGAACCCCCGATCAACGCGGCGGCACCAACGGCAAACACGATAGCTAGCTTCTTCATCATCGAACTCCAGTGAAACGTGTTGGGGCTAAACCAGCCGGCGTGCATGACGTTCCGGCGTGCGACATAAAGACCGCGCTTCACTGCTTGAACGAATGTTCACATAGATGAACGCGAAAGCTCCTGCGACAAGAGTAGCTATTGCGCAGAAGGCGGGCGCGCATCACGCGCCGGAATCGCCGGCGTTGGGATAGAATAACTGCTCGCCGTTGATCTTGTAGCCGGCGATCGCCTTCTGACCCTCCGCCGACACCAGCCAGTCGATGAATTGCTGGCCGAGATCCTTTTTTACGCTCGGATGTTTTTCCGGGTTCACCAGCATGACGCCGTACTGGTTGAATAGCCGCTTGTCGCCTTCGACTGAAATCACGAGCTCGCCACGGTTCTTGAACGACAGCCAGGTGCCGCGGTCGGCGAGCACATAGGCGTTGGAGGCAGACGCCGTGTTCAGCGCAGCCCCCATGCCCTGCCCGATCTCCTTGTACCAGGGACCCTTGTCTTTTCCGATGTCGATGCCGGCGACCTTCCAAAGGTTGAGCTCGGCCTGATGGGTGCCGGACTTGTCGCTGCGCGAGATGAAATCGGCGCCCTTGGTTTTGACCGCCCTGAGCGCTGCGACGATGTCCTTCGCGCCCTTGATGCCGGCGGGGTCGGCCTTCGGGCCAACCAGGATGAAGTCGTTGTACATCACGGGGTAGCGCTTGACGCCAAAACCTTCGGCGACGAGTTTTTCTTCCGCTGGTCTGGCGTGGACGAACACCACGTCGGCATCGCCGCGGCGCGCGGTATCGAGCGCCTGTCCGGTGCCTTGCGCCACCACCTTCACGTCGATGCCGGTCTTGGCCTTGAACATCGGCAGGATGTGGCCGAACAGGCCGGAATCTTGCGTCGATGTGGTCGAGGCCACCACGATCGATTTGTCCTGCGCCGGCGCGTGGCCGCCGAATGCAAAACTGGCGGTCACCGCAATCAGCAACCGGCGCGTGAGCATATTCATTGGTCTCCTCCTCAAATCAATAATTCCCCGGCGAGGAACGCCCTCGCCTCGCTGGTCTGCGGCGTATCGAAGAATGCGGGCGCGGCGCCGCGCTCCACGATGCCGCCGCGGTGAAGCATGACGATGTCGCCGGCGAGCCGGCGCGCCTCGCCGAGATCGTGGGTCGCCATCACGACCTTGATGTTGCGCTCGCTTACTGCGCGGATGATGTCCTCCACCGCCTTGGTGGCGATGGGATCGAGGCTTGCGGTCGGCTCGTCCAGGAACAGCACCGCGGGATCGCGCGCCAGCGCACGTGCCAGTGCCAGCCGCTGCCGTTCGCCGCCGGAGAGCCGGCGCGCAGCGCGATTGCCGAGCGCCTGCAAGCCGACGAGTTCGAGCAATTCGTCAACGCGCCGCGCATGCTCCGCGCGCGGGATGCCGGCGGCGCGCAGCGCAAAGCGGAGGTTAGCGCTAGCGCTGCGCCGAAGCATCGCCGGGTGCTGAAACACGATCGCACGCTTGAGCGGCGGCACGTTGTCCAGCCCGCCCCAGGTGATGCGCCCGCGCGACGGCGCAAGCAACCCCATCGCCAGGCGCAGCAGCGTCGATTTGCCGGAGCCGTTGGGGCCGATCAGCACCGTGGGCCGGCCCTGCGCCAGCGTGAGCGTGATCTGATCCAGGATCGTGACGCCGCCTGCCGCAACCGTCACACCATCGAATTCAATCGGCAGTTCGCTCGACGGCGCGCGCATCGTCATCCCGCCAGCCGCTCGCCGGCGCGGCGCACGCTCCAGGCCAGCGCATTGACCGCGATCACGATCACGATCAGCACGAGGCCGAGGCCGACCGCGAGCGGCAGATCGCCCTTCGACGTCTCCAGCGCAATCGCGGTCGTCATCGTGCGGGTGAAGCCTTCGATATTGCCGCCGACGATCATGATGGCGCCGACTTCCGCCGCGGCGCGGCCGAAGCCGGCAAGCAGCGCAGTGACGAGGCTGAAGCGCGCGTCCCAGATGAGCGCCGCAACGCGGCCAAGCGGCCCCAGATTCATCGCGGTAAGCTCATCGCGATATTCGAGCCAGAGATCTTCGATGGTCTGCCGCGTCAGCGCGGCGATGATCGGCATGACCAGCACGGTCTGCGCAACGATCATGGCGCTTGGCGTGAACAACAGGCCGAACGCGCCGAGCGGCCCGGAGCGCGACAGCGCCAGATAGACCGCGAGCCCGACCACGACCGGCGGCAAGCCCATCAACGCGTTGAGCAGGACGATGACGCCCTGGCGTCCCGGGAATCTTGTCAGCGCGATCCAGGCGCCGAGGGGAATGCCGATCAGCGCGGCCAGCACCACTGCGGACAGGCTGACATAGAGCGACAGCCGCACAATGGCGAACAGCGCGGCATCGCCGGAGAGCACGAGGTGAAGGGCGGATACGTCGTTAGTCATGGAGATTCTGTTTGGCAGATATCTTGCGCAGATGCCATCATTATGGTCAATTTTTGTAATGTCTGCGCCCATATGCATACAGGTTCCTATGCCCGAACTACTTACAACCGACGAAGCGGCCGACTATCTGCGGCTCTCGGAACGCAAGCTCTATGAGCTGGTGGCGAACCGCGAAGTGCCCTGCAGCAAGGTCACGGGGCGCTGGCTGTTTCCACGCAACGCGCTGGACCGTTGGGTATCGGCTGGCCTGATCGCGCCGGCGGCACTGGCGCAGGTGGCGGCGCCGCCGATCGTCGGCGGCAGCCATGATCCGCTGCTGGAATGGGGCTTGCGCGAAAGCCATTGCGGATTGGCGAACCTGCCCGAGGGCAGCGAGGAAGGCCTGCGGCGGCTGACCCGTGGCGAGGTGATGGTCGCGGCGATCCATCTACATAGGCTGGATGGCGACGACGAAGCCGCCAATCTGGACGTGGTCACCGACACACCAGGCCTGCACGATGCGGTCGTGCTCGGCTTTGCCCGGCGCGAGCAGGGCATTCTGGTCGCGCCGGGCAATCCGCTGGCCCTAAGCGACATGGCCTCGATCGCCGCCTCGCGCGGACGGATGGCGCAGCGTCCTGCAGGCGCCGGCGCGCAATTGCTGCTGCTGGCGCTGCTCGCGCGGGCCGGAATCGCGCTCGACGATCTGAAACTGGCGAAGCCTGCCTTCCCGACCGGCCCCGATATCGCGCAAGCGATCCGCGCCGGCCGCATCGATTGCGGCATCGCCACCCGCAGTGTCGCGAAAGCGGCGGGCCTCGATTTCCTGCCGCTGACCTGGGAGCGCTTCGACCTCGTGATGCGCCAGCGCGACTACTTTATGAAGGGACCGCAGGCGCTGTTCGACTTCATGCGACAGGGAGGCTTCCGCGAGCGGGCGAGCGAGCTTGGCGGCTACGACGTGAGCGAAGCGGGCGCAGTGCGGCTGGTGAACTAGGGGCGCAGCAGTCTGAGTTGCGCATATGACGGTCGAAGCCTAGCCGGCCACCGGGAACTTAAGGTTGGCTCCGGATCGCCACCGCCGCGCCACCAAATCGCCTAACGACTCAACGACGCATTGCACTGGGCCGCGGGCACCAAGGGAGAATCTGATGGATACCCCAACGTCTGCCGCAGTCGACGAGAAAACGTCTCCACCGGAGGAGACGCTGGCGACACAACCCGGCAAAGAGAAATCGAATCCCGCCAGCCCGCTGGAGATCACCACTGAGCGATTCAACTCGTCCGTCGCGCGGCTCACCTCAAACTCAATAGACGACCTTCATAAGCTGGCTTCCGAACTCCAGAAAATGCAGGAGTTCCTGAAATCCGAGGTCGACAGCGTGCAGCGCCAAATCGAAAGCGCCGTGGCCGGAATTAATATCATCGTCGAGACTATTGGCCCGTGGAAAAGCTTCGCCGGCTCACAAGCGCATCCATCAAGCACTCGCAACGTGCGCGCGGGGGGACCGGCGGCCAACATCGAGCAACGCATTCGCGGGTAGCAAGGGGTCGCAGGCGCTGTTCGACTTTATCCGCGAGGCGAACTCCCGCGATGTAGCTTGGCGGTTACTTCCGCAATCGAGTCATTGTGCCTGAGCACTATGCTCATAGAGATCAGTTGCGCCGTCACCGTGTATCCACACACCACGTCCTCCCCCAAGGAAACCCATAGAGTTCAACGCATATCCCGGCGGCCGGAAAGTTTGCACAGTCTTTCCGTCATTCATCGAGATCAATGCAATTTGTGAATCAGAGCCTTTGTACGGAAGTCCGATGAGTGCATAGCGCCCATCGTCGCTAATCGCCGGATTTGGATACTGGGTCTTTCGATGAACGGTCGCGCGAACGTCCCAAAGCTGGCGGCCTGTTTCGAGATCATGCAGGGCAGCGATAACGCTTTCGACTGGCTTGCAAGGTGGCGTCGTCGGTCTCCTCCGCAAGGCGTCAGGCTCACTTACGTCCTCATAGCCGCCGTCGCAGTGCTGTCGGGCGACCAAGAGACGCGATCCATCTCGCGATATTGCTATTTTGTTGTGGCGCTCTTTGGGGTCAGAATAGGGACTTAACAATATCCGCGGCCGCTCGCCTTGAGTCCACACGGCCCATTGGTTGAGAGCGAGCAGAACGGCGCGCACCTTGCCGTTTTGCAACCTGGTGGCTGCGGCGTTGTCAAGGTTGGCGATGTAATGTTCCTTGCTGATCGCTCTGAAGACGTCGAATGGAAGCGTGTCGAGCACTGTCCCGCGTCTTGCATCGACAATTGCAAATGTCGGATTTTTGTCGTGACGCTGCGGCTGATATGATGCGCCCCTTGCGCCGAAGCGAGCGAGAGCCAATCCGTCACCACCTGCCCACAACAGCCCGTCCAGTGGACCCGCCGCATGACGAGGTGGCTCAAAGAGCTGGATGCGGTTGTCCTCCAAAGCGATGAATGCGGGTTGCAGGCCCGACCTGTTTATTCCATCGGGGCCGATGTTTTCGCGCGTCGCAGTCCAGACGCCGGCCGAGTTCGATGCCCATCTATAAGCGGGGACGGAGCGATCAGCATCACTGAATTGCCACAACGCACCCATGGCCAGCGGATGGCTTCTCCAGTCATTCCCCGCATCGAGCCGCGCGATGTGCAACACCTTGCGCTCCGCGGCGAAGTGAGTACCGCCCTCGAGGTAGACGACGGCATTGCCATTCGGCGAAACTATTGCAACCTCCCGGAAATCAAGCGCAACGCGTTGGGAAAAACCCTTCGTACGGTAGTAGGGAACGCTGGAATTGACCGCCTCGGCAGCGCGCGCCGCTTGGACCCACCCGAGGGACCAAGCGGTCGCACATAGCGCTATTGAGACGAGGAATTGACGTCGCATCGTTCGATATTGCGTCCGAGTAGTTAAATACGTTGGAAGAAATTCATTCAAATCCATCAGGGAATGCTCCGCTCAGAAAAGCATCACCTTCGCCCGGGCAGCCACGCGACAAATCCGGCCTCACCCAGCCGCTTCATCACTTCCTCCAGATGCACGCGGTCGCGCGTTTCGATCACGACCTCTAGCAGGGTGCCCTTCGCGGGCAGGTCGGAGAAGGTGCGCTGGTGCGAGACCTCGATGATGTTGGCGCCGGCGTCCGCAAGCAGCGCCGAGACGGCGGCGAGCTGGCCGGGACGGTCGACAATGTCGATCGCGATCTGCGTGAGCCGTCCCTCGCGCGCGAGCTCGCGGGTCAGGACGGAGGCGATCAGCCTTGTGTCGATGTTGCCGCCGGTCAGCACCAGGCCGACATTGCGGCCGGCAAAACGCTGCGGCGCGGCCAGCACCGCGGCGAGGCCCGTGGCACCGGCGCCCTCGACCACGGTCTTTTCGATCGCGATCAGCATTGCAACCGCACGCTCGATCTGGTCTTCGGTGACGAGCACGATCTCGTCGACGAGATGACGGATGATTTCGGTGGTGATCCGGCCCGGCACCTTGACCGCGATGCCTTCGGCCAGCGTATCGCCGCGCATCGGCAGATGCTGGCCCTTGATGGCGTTGTACATCGAGGGATAGAGCTGCGCCTGCACGCCAACGATCTGCAACTCCGGCTTCAGCGATTTGGCCGCAATCGCCATGCCGGAAATCAACCCGCCGCCGCCGATCGGGATCACCAGCACATCGAGCTGCGGCACCGAAGCCAGCATTTCGAGCGCGATGGTGCCCTGGCCCGCGATGATCAGCGGATCGTCATAGGGGTGGATCATGGTCAGCTCCTGCACCTTGCCATGCGCGCGTGCGAACTCCGCGGCCTCCTCCAGGGTCTTGCCGGAAATAATCGTCTCCACGCCGTGACGCCTTGTGTTCTCGATCTTCACCATCGGCGTGCCGATCGGCATCACGATGGTTGCGGGAATGCCGAGCCGGTTGGCATGATAGGCGACGCCCTGCGCGTGGTTGCCGGCCGACATCGCGATCACGCCGCGCCGCCGTTCCTCCGCCGACAGCACCAGCAGCCGGTTGAGCGCGCCGCGCTCCTTGAAGGTCGAGGTGAACTGCAGGTTCTCAAATTTGAGCCAGAGATTGCATCCGCAGATATCGCTTAGCGTCCGGCTCTGATCGCATTCGGTGATCATCACCGAGCCGGAGATGGCAGCGGAGGCAGCCCTGACGTCATCGGGCGTCACGGCAAGGCCCGCTTCGGGCGCGCGCTGGTTCGGCGGGACATTCTTGGGAGCTTTCGGCATCGGGGACGGCCTCGTTTGGGAGGCCATCCTATAAGCCTATTTCGCCCGATGTGCCTCCTCCGAATCTCGCAAAATCCCCGCCCCATGAACATGGGTGTCGCAAAAAGCCGCGGCGGCGTTACAGTTGGCCGGGCTGCAGGAACAGCGGCCGGAGTTTTCAGATGAATTCACTGAGCGAGAGATCGAAGG
This sequence comes from Bradyrhizobium archetypum, assembly GCF_013114835.1. Lineage (GTDB taxonomy): Bacteria > Pseudomonadota > Alphaproteobacteria > Rhizobiales > Xanthobacteraceae > Bradyrhizobium > Bradyrhizobium archetypum. The sequence goes on from NZ_JAAVLW010000006.1 coordinate 308,777, forward strand.
CAGAAGCCATCACGGTCGTGCTGGTCGAGGACGACGCACCGACGCTTTGGCGGCTGCAGGATGCGCTGGCCAAGGCCGGATACCAGGTCAGGGCCGCCGGTACGCTCGCGGAGGCACGCGCCTGTCTCGCGCAAGGCGCACCGAAAGTGTTGCTGACCGACCTTCAACTGCCCGATGGCCACGGCGTCGATCTGATCCGCGAAACGCGTCGGCGCTATCCCGATACCGAAATCATGGTGATCTCGATCCTCGGCGACGAGGAAAGCGTGATCTCGGCAATTACTGTCGGCGCCACCGGCTATCTGCTCAAGGACGCCTTCCCGACCGACATCGCCGCCACCGTGCGCGACCTCGTCGCCGGACATTCGCCGATCTCGGCCTCGATCGCCCGCTTCATCGTGCGCCGGACCCAGAACACGCCCGAGCCGCCGCCCGGCCCGGCGCTCAACACCACCAAGCTGACGCCGCGCGAGATCGATATCCTCTGGGGCATTGCCAAGGGCTTCAGCTATGCCGAGATCGCCAGCCATCTCGGCCTGTCGCGCCAGACCGTGCCCGGGCATATCAAAAACATTTATCGCAAGCTCGAGGTGCACACCCGGGGCGAGGCGGTGTTCGAGGCGGTTCAGCAAGGCTTGATCAAGCTGTGAACGATCATGGGGACGATGCGCAACCGGACTTGTCCGGCAGCGAGCGGCGGCGGCTGCAGACGTCCCGACTGATTCAGTATCTGCTGCTGCAGGCGGTAATCGCGGCCGCCTGCGTTCTCGCGCTGCTGCAGTCGCTCCCCGGACCTCCCGCTCAGTATCAGCTCACGGCGTTCAATCTCACCGAATCCGGGATCAAACGCGCGGTGACGCTGCCGTATTTCTCCTCGTTACGGAACGCAATGCACGATCCGCCGCGCTTCAGCGGCCACTTTGTCCGTCCAGCCGGCGACGCTGCGCAGGCGTGGTCGGTGTTCCTGCCGCGTTTCACCAATGGCGTTGAGGTCACGATCAACGACGTCGTGATCCTCGACAGCCGGCGCGATCCCGCCGCCAACCGTCCCGACCGCAATACGCCAGCGATCGCGGTGATCCCGGCATCCGTGCTGCGCGACGGCGACAACACGATCGCGATCCGGCTGTTCATCTGGGGTCCGATATCAGGCTTCCTCGATCGCATCTGGGTCGGCCCGGATGAAGCATTGCGTCCGACCTACAATCTCAGAACATTGGTGTTCGTCACATTGCCGGTGGTGTTCTCATCCTGGCAGGCGATACTCGCGGTCATCCTCGGCATCATGTGGATGATGCGACGCCACGAGCCGGCCTACCGCGTTCTGGCGGGGGCGATGGCCGTCGGTGTCGGCCAGGCCTTCCTGCAAACGCCGATGGGCGAGACGCCGTTTTCCAGGCTCAATGTGATCCTGATTTCGTCGGCGCCGATTGAAAGCGCGCTGGTGCTGATCTTTGCACTGCTGCTGTCGGGCTGGAAGTGGCAGCGCTACGCCTGGATCATCTTCACTCCGGGCATCGCCTTGGCGCTGGCCGGACTGTTCGGAAATCAGGCGCTGGTGCGCGCCCTTTTCCTGATTGTCGCCGTGCCAATGGTCGGCGTCTCGCTTCTCATCATGGCTGTTGTCACGGCACGCTCGACGCTGCAACGGCAAAACGTCGCGAGCTTCCTGCTCGGCTGCGCCGTCACGATCATGCTGACCTGCTGGATCGTCGATCTGCTCTCGGTGTTTCAGGTACTGCCGAACCGCATCTTCGTCTCGCGGCTATCCTATTCGGTAATGCTGGTGGCGATCGGCGCCGGCCTGACCTGGCGGTTCGCCCGGGCGCTAAACCAGGTCGACGGTTTTGCCGGCCGCCTGGTCACCCAGGTGCGCGAGGCGGAAGAGAAGCTGAAGGTCAGCTTCGCCCGCGAGGAGGAACGCGCTCGCGCCGCGGCGCTGGCGCGCGAGCGCACGCGGCTGATGCGCGACCTGCATGACGGGCTCGGCGGCCAGCTCGTCAGCATCGTGGCGCTGAGCGAGCGCGGCAACGGCAGCGCGGGGATCGGCGACGCGGCGCGCGCGGCACTGAAGGATCTGCGCCTTGTCATCGATTCGATGGACGATATCGGTGGCGATCTGATGCTGGCGCTGGGTTCGTGGCGCGAACGTGCCATGGCGCAGCTTCGTCCGCATGACATCGCGCTCGACTGGCGCGCGGTTACCCCGCAAGGCCTGCCGGTTCATCCCGAGCTGCGGCCCTGGCACGTCATCCAGATCGTGCGACTGTTGGATGAGGCCGTGACCAACGCGGTCAAGCATGCCGGGGCGCGGCGTGTCACGGTGCGGATCGAGACGCTGGCCGGCGCGGACGGCCTCGAGCGCGGCTGCATCACCGTCGAGGACGACGGCAATGGCTTTGAGATCGCACCTGACGGCGGGGCCGCAGGCGCGACCAAAGCCGGGCGCGGCCTGCGCAACATGCGAAGCCGGGCGGCGCGATGTGGCGCGGAGCTGGAACTGAGCTCCTGCGCCCAAGGGACTGATCGCGGGACTGATCGAGCGACGGCTCGAGGAACACACGTGCGGCTGACATTGCCCCACCGCTTTCCCGACAGCGACGGCGCGATCGGCTGACTGCGGATTTTAAGTTTACGCGTTTCCTTTAGGCGAACCGGTGCCTATCCTCGGATCAAGTCCGAGGACACGCTTCGTTTGAAAACGCTTTGCCTCAGCGGCGGCCGACGCGATTGACCGGACCGCCACGGTTCATGGGGGTACCAGGACGAACGCCGACGCCCGGAGCACCAACGCCGACGGCGGCTACTCCGACGACCGGCGTCGCAACCACAGCCACTGGTGCGGTCGGCCGCGCCACACAACCCTTCGGCACGCCGACCGTCTTGCAGTAAACCACCGCTGCCTGGGCCGAACCCACCCCGCCCAGCGCGAAGGACGCAAGGACTGAAACCGCAGCAAGCGTCAGACCGGCGCTCAGCCAACCTGTCTTCTTCAACATGTGTCATCTCTCCCGAATTGGGCGTGCAGCTCTTTGCGATGTGCCGATCGGTCACCGCAGCCGACGCGAGATGTACATGAGCCAACGCTGGCTGCGGCAACATCCCATGAAAATGGTGTGAGCGCGCGCGGGACACCCAAAGCCCGCTTTCCGATGCCCATGAACATGGCATGGACCCCGCGCGCAACCTCGACGAGCTTTCGCGCACTTTCAATCACTCCATTCTTGTTCGAAAGGTGATCCATGATGAAATCGATCCATGCCGCGGCCGCCGCGCTGATCTTCTCGCTCGCCGCCGGCTCGCTGGCTCATGCGCAATCCGGTCCCACGCCCCAGGAGCAGATGGCCTGCCGTTCGGATGCCGGAAAACTCTGCGCCGAGCACATCGGCAAGCCGCCGCAGATGAATGCCTGCCTGCGCGCGAACAAGGCGAAGCTGTCGGATGGCTGCCGCAAGGTAGTGGAGTCGCACGGCGGTTAGACGCCTGTCCGGAAGGTCGCCACCAATTCTTTGGACAAACGCGTTCGCGGGGCGATCACGCGCAGACAAGAGGAGCGCGATGACGTTCCAGAGTCATCACGCTCCGACGCTTGCACTCGCTGCAATAGAATCAATCATCCTGATCGAACAGCCTGATCCGCGGCATCTCGCTTCTCGCCGGCTCAGCGAACATGTCCCTTCGCACTGGCTCGCCAAAGAAGCCCCTTGGCTCGCCCTCTTCGCGAATCCTGATCCGCCGCGGCTCGGTCGCCTCACGGACCCTGTCCTCGACGACATCGAGCTCCTGTTCGCGTAGCTGCTGCTCACGTGGCTGCTTCCATCGGCGCTTGTCGGTCCACTGCTGCTGCCGCCGTTCGGCGCGCCGCTTTTCGACCGCCGCTCGCTTGATGTCAGCGTCACTGGCGCGGGCGTGGGATTCCCGCGGCGCAACGGTCTTTTCGTCAGCTTGTTCGGCGGGCCTCGAAGGTTGCGGCGGTGACGGTGCGGGTTGCGCGGCCGCGACGTTGTTGGCGATCTTTTCTTCGGCAGGTGGAGCACTGGCAGCGGGTGTTGCTGCCTGCGTTTGCGGGGGCGGTTGCGTCTGGGGCTGTGGCTGCGCTTGCTGCTGCTGCGCTTGCTGCTGCTCTTGGGCAGGCGCGGGCACCGGACTGGTCGCGGCCGGCGCAGCCGCATAGGGCACCGGCTCTGCGGGCGCCGTGGAGACGGGGATCGGTTCCGCCGACATCCTGCGTTCCAACTTGGAGACCGTCTGCACAGGCGGGTTGACGATATTCGCGGCAAAATAGCCACCGCCGAGACCGACAGCGACCGCGACGACCACGGTTCCCGCCCCTGCAAAATAAGCCGTTGATGTCCGCATGATTCCGGCTCCCTCATCCTCGCGGGCAACGCGTGGATGGGGTCGATGTTCCGGCGGGCAGTGGGAGGAGATTGGAACCGGCGCTGCAATCGCAGCGCTGCGGCTCAGATCATCGCAGCGACTTTTTCCAGACCGATGATGCGGGCGAGCGAGCGGACCTCGCTCTTCTGGTCTTCACGCAACTGGAAGAGCAGCGGCATCGCCGCCGATTTCAACTGCTGGACTTCTGCGGAATCGGGATCGATCGGCACGCCCGGTGCATTCGGGTTGGCTTGACGGCCCGCGTGAATCTTGCGGGCGACGGCGCGCAATGCGGTTTCCACCGGAGGCCAATAGTATTCCTGCGATGCAGACAGTTTCAGGCGGTCCTTGATTCCGGCGATCTGCGCGTCGCTGAGCAGCGCGTAGTTTTTCTGCGGTTGCGGCGGCGGCTTGGCGACGGCCTTGGGTTTTGGCGGCGGCGCAGCCGGCGTTGCGGTCGTCGCGCTAGGGGCAACCTCCTTCGGCAGCCCGATATCGGCAGGTGCGGTCGACGCATAGGCCTGGCGCAGCGGCTCGCTCAGCGCCGCGGTCTGCGGCGGCTCGAAGGCGGCTGTGGCGTAGCTCACGACGGCAAGCCGATCCTTCTTGCTTTCCTTGTTCGACACCGGCGCCTGGACGGCGACAGCAGAAGTGGCAGCCAGTTGGGGCGGCGCCGCGGGTACGCTGTCCCGGCCGATGATCGCAGTGACGGCGGCGCCGACCACGAGAAAACAGATCAGCGCGACAATCGTCATTGTTTTGGTCAAAAAGGTCTCCATTCCCGCCGATGTTTGGCCCTTTTGCCGAAAACTGGATGACAATTGAGGCTTTACGATGCCGATGGGAGCCCTGATGCGATCGAAAAAGATGGGGAAATCGTCTCAAAAACAGCCGAAATCAAGCCGCCGCGGCCAGTTCATAGACTTCCTGGATGTCGGCAACGATCTCGGACGCCTCCCACAGGGCGCCGGGGGCGACCGCCTGCAGCGTAACGGTCCAGTTGCTTTTGCGGCTGCGGGGCAAGCTGACGACATCGAATTCAATGCCGCGGCAGAGCGGATGCCGATCGAGCGCAAACATCACCCGCCGCCGCAGCTCATCGATGGTCACGGGGGTTTTGGCAGCGAGATGCCGATCGAAATCCATTCCACGCCCCTTCCATTTGCTCATCGCTCGCCGTGGCGGCGGATCATCCTCTGGGGCTATTGTTGGGGCGGATATGGTTAACGGCGCGTTAAGAGCGGCGGGGCAAGCCCGGCCGGCGGAAGCGGAGCAGCAGGGCATGGCGGAATCGGCGGCAGCGACGACAATGGCCACGACCGGTCCGTCGGTCCGCGCGCCGTTGGCGGCCGCCACGCTGGTCTCGGCAGTCACGCTGTCGGCCGCGACCTTCGAGCTGGCGATGGCGGACTGGCCTTCCGGCTTCGTGCTGCTCCTGGTCGTGCCGCTGATGGCGCTGTTGTTCTGCGGCTGCGCGCTGTGGTCGGCGACGCTCCTGCTGCGCATCCAAAAAGGCGGGATGAAATTCGCTCTCCCCTTTCTGGTCTATGCGCTGACCTTTGTCGTTCTCGTCTACGCCCCGCTGCACCAGATCGCCCTGCAGCAGAATTTCAACTGGCACCGCAAGACGCGCGAACGGATCGTGGCGCGGATCGAGGCTGGCGAACTCAAGCCGAACGTCAGCCACAACAAGAACCTGATCGCGCTCGGCGACGGCGAGCCCAATGTTTCCGCAGGCGGCAATGAAGTCGTGATCGATGAGGCTGACGAAGGCACCTATGTGCTGTTTCTGACCACGCGCGGCCTGAAGCACTATTTCACCGGCTTCTTGCGCGTGCCGCCGGGCGGCGATCCCAAAAAATTCTTCGAGTTCGAGGACAAGCCGCCGAGCCAGCTCGTCCGCTACGGCGGCGATTGGTATTTCGTGGCGAACTGAACGGCTTTCGGGCGCCATGGACCGGCGACGGTGCCGAGCGCGATCCCGCCGATGATCAAGGCCATCACGAGGAAGAGCGAAGGCTCAAGCGGCTCTTTCAGGATCAAGATCGCGCTGCAGATTCCGAACAACGGCGTCGCGAGAAGGCACAGCGACGTCGTGACCGCTGGCAGGCTGCGATTCACCATCGTCATTGACCAGTTGGCGAACGCCGTGCAGACGATGCCGCTGTAGAGCATCAGGGCGGCAAGACGCGCGGTCCACACGATGTGCGGCGCGCCCTCCATCACCCACGCGATGCTCGCGAGCAATGCGGCCGCCAGCAGCACCTGCCAGAACACCAGTTGAAACGGCGTCGAAATCCATTTGTGCGCGCGGACGTAAACAATGTTGGCGGCCCAGCAGAACGCCGCGATCAGGATCAGGCCGCTGCCGAACAGCGCGTTGCGGTCGCTCCAGTCCAGCGTCTGCGGACTGAAGATGACGGCGAGGCCGGCCAGGCCGAAGCCGATACCGATCACGCGCTTTCGGGTGATGTCTTCCGACAAAAACAGCGCGGCTCCGATCGCCACCCATAGCGGTGTCGTATAGCCGAGCACGATCGCCCTGCCTGCCGGCACGAACTGAAGTCCGGCCGCCACCAGCGCGGAAAACGCCACCAGGTGCAGGATCGAGGTGCAGAACACGACCGGCAGGTCGCCGCGCTTCGGCACGATGAAGGCCCCCTGCGCCCACAACATTGGCGCAAGCGTCGCCGCGGCGATCATGCAGCGTATCGCCGTTGCCCATAGGGGAGGTACGTCGTGCACGACCATCTTCGTCACCGGCCAGTTGGTTCCCCAGGCGAGCACGACACCGGCAAGCAGCGCCGCCGCGCTGCGGGTTGAAAGTCCGCTGGTCATCTCGAACAGATCCCGTCATAAGCCGATATTTGCCTAGCCTTCCAACTGGCACTAATGAAAGAACCAGTTTTTGCGAAATGATGGGGCCAGTTGTGGACGACCTGCTGCCCGGAATGCTGCATCTGGAGCGCGACGGCGGCGAGACGCTGACGCGCCAGCTCACCGACCAGTTGCGCCACCTCATCACCGAAGGACGGCTCGCACCCGGCCAGCGCCTGCCCTCGAGCCGGCAACTCGCGCAATCGCTGGCGCTGTCGCGCAACACCGTCTCGTTTGCGATCGAGCAATTGGCCGCGGAAGGCTATGTCGCCCTTTCCGCCGGACGTCGCACGATCGTGGCCGATGGCCTGACGCTCGATCGCCGCAAGCTGTCATCGCGCAGCAGCCGCAGCGGACGCGCGCGGATCAGCGTGTCGGCCTGGGCAAGCAGCCTGCACCGGGCGAACTGGCCGCCGCTTCATGCCGGGCGGCCCCGGCCCTTTCAGCCAGGGCTCGCCGACGAGCGCGAGTTTGCGCACGATGAGTGGAGCCGGTACCTGCGGCGCGCGGCGCGGAACGCCCTGTTACGCCGCGATCGTCCCATCAACCATCCGCCGCTACAGCAAGCCCTGCTGAGGCATCTCGCGGTTCATCGCGGAATCAAGGCCGAGGCCAGCCAGGTCCTGATCGTGCCGACAGCGCAAGCCGGCTTGACGCTGACGGCCATGGCGATGCTCGAACCGGGTGATCACGCCTGGATCGAAAGTCCGGGCTATGGCGGCGCCAACGCCGCCTTCCATGCCGCCAGCGCCATTGTCTCCGCCATACCGCTCGACGCGCAGGGCATGGCCATCGCCGCTCGCAAGGAAACGCCGCGGCTGATCTTCGTCACCCCGTCGCACCAGTACCCGACCGGGCGGCTGATGCCGATCGGCCGCCGCCTCGAACTTCTCCGTTTCGCCGAAGCCGCGGACGCTTGCATCATCGAAGACGACTATGACGGCGAATTCCACTATGAGGCACGCCCGGTGGCCGCGCTGCAGGGGCTGGCGCCGTCACCGCGCGTATTCTATCTCGGCACCTTCTCGAAGGCGACCTATGCGGACATTCGCATCGGCTACATTGTCGTTCCGGAAGCGCTGATCGGCCACTTTGAACTCGCGCAGCGGCACATGGGAATGCTGACGTCGATCATGATGCAGGACGCGCTGGCCGAATTCATCAATGCAGGCGCCTATCTCGGCCACATCAGACGGATGACGCGTCTATATAAGGCGAGGCGCGACCACATGCTGCAGGCGCTAGCCGCCGAAGCAGGCGACCGTCTCAGCGTCGAAGCTCCGGCCGGCGGCATGCAGTTGCTGGCAACGTGCCGCCGCCAAACCAACGATCAGGAACTGTCAGCACGGCTGATCGAGGCCGGCGTCGTCAGCCGGCCACTGTCGAGCATGCTGTATCACAGGACCGGCGAGCAGGGTTTGTTTCTCGGCTTCGCCGCGTGGAACGAGAAAGAGATCGACCAGGCCGCGCGCATCCTGGGACGGATCGTGCGCTGAGAGATGCAAATGCCGTCTCGTGGCCAACAAAGCTAGCCCGCCGCCCGTCGGAGCTGCGCATTTGCGGCCACATCGGCAGCCGCGGGAACCTGCATCAGGATGGTTTGACTTGTGGGCGCGATCTCGACGCCGCACTCCTGGAATTGCCGCTTCATGCGGCGGTTGAACTCGCGCTGCACCGGCCAGCGGCCTGCATCGCTGCAGCGGATCTGGCCGACGATCGAGGCCATCGAGCCGTCCACCTTGTCGACGCCCCACAATTCGAGATCGCCGCGGATCAGGTGCTGGAATTCGGGCTCGCGGCGCATTTCGGCGACGATATCCTTGAGGATCTGGCCGGCGCGGTCGGTGTCCTCCTTGTAGGAGACGTTGACGCTGACGGCGGCGTTACCGGCGCCGCGGCTCGAATTGGTGATGGTCGTCACCGCGCTGAACGGCACGATGTGCACCGAGCCGTCGCCGGCACGCAGGCGGAGCGTGCGGATCGAGACGTTTTCCACCACGCCCGACAGGCCCGACAGCGTGACGGTATCGCCGACCTGGACGGTATTCTCAAGCAGGAGAAACAGCCCGGTGATGAGGTCCTGCACCAGTTTCTGCGAGCCGAAGCCGATGGCGATGCCGACGATGCCGGCGCCGGCAAGCAATGGCGCGACGTTGACGCCGATCTCGCTCAGTGCAGTCAGGCCGACGACGATGACGATCAGACACAGCAGCGCCGTCCGCAGCATCGGCTGGAAGGTGCGCAACCGCGCCGCGCGCGCATAATGGCCCTCACGGGACAGCGCAGTGATTTTGCGATCGAGAAGCGCGTTGCTGACTTCCCAGATCGCAGCCGCCACTAGGGCGGCAACACCGACGGTCACCACCGCGGACAGTAAGCGGCTGCCGATCTGGCCGCCATAGAACCAGACGATGGCATCGACGCCCCAGACCTCGAGGAGCGCAACGAGGCCAATGAAGGCAATCACGGCCGAGACGATGTTGCGCAGCAGCGGCAAATAACGGTTGGCGCGGGCCTCCAGGCCCGGGAAGCGCTGCAGAAGATCCGGGCTGATGCGAAAGCCGCGATCGATCAGGCTCAGCACGAGCAGGGTCGAGAGCCGCACGATCAGCGCGACTGCGATGGTGCCGACAAAATACTGCAGCAGCAGCGCATAACCGTTGCGGATATTGAGCGCCCACACCGCCCACAGTGCGAGGTCGAGCGCGATCGCAAGGTAGTGCCAGAGGCCGGCGACGCGATTGCGAATCCTGGCCGCGGCGTCCGTGCGGCCGGCCGGGGCGCGAATGGCATCGGCGACCGGCCTCCGGCACTGCAGGATAATGACGACGATGAACAGATGCACGACCAGCATCACCAGGCGGAGCAGCGCGGCGTAGCCGGCGCGATGCAGGCCCAGAAGCAGCGCCACGTTGGCAAAGGCGATGCCGGAGACAGCCACCGTCACGATCCGCCGTGCCCATATCTCGGTATAGGCGGCAGTTTCGGCGCGCACGCGGATCAGGCCGAACGGCCCGGCCAGCGCCCGCACCACGCAGATCAACGCGCGCGACAGCGCATAGGCGTTGACGACCGCGAGAATCACGAGCCGGGTTGTTGCGTAATAGCCGATCCCGGTGCCGAGCAACGTCGTAGCCATGCCGATGAAGACGAGCACCGGAAGCAGTTCGAGCACGAGACGCCCGAGCACGAAAGGCAGCCTGACCAGCGACTGCCACGTGCGCGCCAGGCTGAGCCGCCGCCGCTGCTGCGCGGGCGCCGCGGCAATATCCACCGTCGACGATGGCGGATCGGCTACCGCCAGCGTCGTCGCCGGGGCCGGCGCCATTTGCGGAAGCCGCGCTTCCAGGAGCGCCACCGGCCGCTTGATGAGCCGGAAGACCAGCCACTCGGCGGCAAGCGCGCAGATGAACACCAGCGCCAGCTTCCAGGCGATATCGAGCAACTGATGATAGGCAGACGGATCATTGGCGGTCCGCACGAACCAGTAGTAGAACGCGCGGAAATGCGTCAGCGTGCGCACCGCGTCGGTGACCTCGCGCGAAATCTCGCCGACCTGCTCGGACACCGCCAGCAGAAGCTGTGCGCCGAGGCTGTCGGCCGTGAGCGGTATCGCGGATTTCGGCTCGCCGGCCGCGGCCTGTTGCGGCGAGGCATTGGCGACCGCGCGCAGCGTCTCGATCACCTGTGCGCGCTTCTTCTCGTCGGAGAGCGTATCGAGCGCCCGCCTGGCCTGATCGGGCGTCAAGGCTTCGGCATTGCCGGCGGCAGGCGCAGCCGGCGTCGAGCCTTGCTGTGCGCACGCCGGGAACGCGTACAGGACGAAGACTAGTAGGATCGAGGGGAGCAGCTTGTGCGACACGAAGGCCTCTCGAATAAAATGAGCCCGACGGCAAAACCGAAATCGGTTTGCCTTCGCGCGTGCGTCATGTCGGATTGCCTGTTTTCGCCGTCGTCTTGTGTCGGAAGTTTGCCACTGCGGCGGTTTTCTCTTGGCATTTGCCCGCATCGCAGCCATGCCGCGCGTCGCGCAGGGAACTTGGCAAATCACGGCAACATGAAGCGCGAACGGAGGGACCTAGCCAAGTCTTATGCGGGCGGCGGCTGCACGATACTCTGCGAGCGTCCGCGCGACCATCTCCTCGACGGACAACAGCTCGGTCACCCCCGTGACGGAATGACCCGCGCTCCAGATGTCCTTCCAGCGCTTAGGGCCGTTCTCGAGCGCGCCGATATCGATATCCTTGGCGATATCGATCGCGCCGCGCGCCGGCAAATCGTCCGGATCAAGGCCGGCGGCCTCGATCGAGGAACGCAGCATGTTGGTCTGCAAGCCTGTGAAGGCTTTGGTCAGCAGGATGTCGTCGGCGCTGCTGGCGACCAGCATCTCCTTGTATCGCGCATCCGCCATGCTCTCGCGCGTCGCGATGAATTTGGTGCCCATATAGGCGAGGTCGCAGCCGAGCGCTTCGGCCGCGCGCAGGGCGTGACCATCCGCGATGCCGCCCGCCAGCACCAGCGGGCCGTCGAAGAAGGCGCGTACCGCGCGCACGAATACGAAGGGATTGAGCCAGCCGGTCTGGCCGCCCGCGCCTGCCGTCAACAGCACCAGCCCATCGGCACCAGCGGAGACCGCGCGTTCGGCATGGCGGATGGATGCGACGTCGGCAAACACCAGCGCGCCGGCATCGCGCAACGGCTTCAATACCGGCGCCGGCGAGCCGACGGAGGTGATCACCATTTCCGGCCGGTGACGCAGCAGCACCTGCAGATCCTGCTCCAACCGCGTATTGGAGCGATGCACGATCAGATTGGCGCATACAGGCGCTGCAGGCTTGCCGCTTGCATCCGAATGCTGCTTCAGCCGGTCATCGATGTCCGTTAGCCATTGATCGAGTTGTTCGGGGCTGCGGCAATTCACGGTCGGAAACGAACCGATCACGCCGTTGCGGCAGGCGGCTACCACCAGGTCTGTGCCGGAGACGAGAAACATCGGCGCCGCAATCAGCGGCAGGCTGAGGCGGTCGCGAAAGCCCGCAAGCAGATCGATCGACGGCAAGGCGTTGTTCCTGACTTGAGCCGCTTGCTTGTTGTGCTAGCGTTAGTTGTTGGCTTGACGCGTTTTCTTCACGCGAACCGGTATCCACTTCGCTCGAACACGCTATAGTAAAGCCGAATGCAGACGAACTGATCAAGCTGGTCAAGGCCAGGAGAGGGTCGGCGCACGCGCCCAAGCACATCAAGTTCGTTAGCGAGTTGCCGATGACCGGCGTCGGCAAGGTCGACAAGAAGGTGCTGAAGGCAGGCTTCTGGACCAGCCGCGAGCGGATGATGGGGAAGCCTCGCGACCGTGAAGCGTGTCCCGGACGCGGTGCGGCACGAAGTGACGCTCCGCAGAGCCGGGGTCCACGCCCCGGCTGCTGGGTCCCGGGTCAGCAGCGCACCACGTCGCGAAGAGCGACGCGCTGCGCAGCATCCGGGACACGAGAGCTATGTTTGCGGAAAGAATTCCGGCCACATCGCCCGCCACTTTTCAGCGAGCGGCCGGAAATCGCTTGGCCCGATCTCGTGGCATTCAGCATTGGCGGCCGGTTGGATCCAAGGCTGCGCGCTTCGCATGAACATGTGGGCAGCCGGGTTCAACCATCTGGTCTCGCCGAGGGTTCCCGCGCGAATATTGATGGATTCCGGGCGTTCCGCACGTTCGCCGTAGATTCGACCGCCACAATCTCCGCAGAACCAGGATGTGACATCGGCACCGGTCGGGGACGGACGACGCCATCCCTTCGGTTCGCCCTTTAGCAGGTGAAAGTCCTTGGTCGCCACTGGCATGTTGAGCGCAAATGCGCTGTCGGACGCGGTTTGGCAATCCGTGCAATTGCAGGTGTAGAGCAGCAGCGGAAACGACGATATCTCGTAGCGGATTGCGCCGCACGAACATCCGCCGGTCATTGGAAGAACAGGCTGCACCGAATTCATGGTCGGACCGAAGCTAGACGGTGCAATCTTAAGCAGAAAGCCGCCCCGCGCAACCTCGTCGGTGTCGCCCCTCAGCCGACCGAGCCCTTTCAACCGGCCATGCGCCTTTCGGCGGCAGCCTTCTTGTCGAAATTATTGGGCACTTCGATGTCGACTTCGAGCGTCGAGACCGTCTTTCCGCGCTCCAGCTTGACGATGACCTTGTCGGGGTCGAGCATCACGTGTTTCGACACGACAGCGAGAATCTCCTCGCGCAGCGTGACCAAAAGGTCGGATTGGCCGAGCAAGCCGCGCTCATGTGCCAGCAGAATTTGCAGCCGTTCCCGCGCGACCGGGGCGGTTGCATTGCGGCCACCGAACAGCCGCAGCAAGTTCAAGCTCATGCAGCCCTCCGTCCCAGCAGCCGATTCATGAAGCCCTTGCGCTCGGCCGGCACGGTCATGGCGACCTCTTCGCCCATCAGGCGGCGCGCGGCATCGATATAGGCGCGGGCCGGCGCGCTCTCGGCGTTGTTGAGCGTCACCGGCGTGCCGACGTTGGACGCCTTCAGGACGTCCTGGCTCTCTGGGATGATGCCGAGCAGAGGCGTCGCGAGGATTTCCAGGATGTCGTCGATGTTGAGCATCTCGCCGCGCGCCGCACGCGCCGGATCATAGCGGGTGATCAGCACATGCTTTTCCACCCGCTCGCCGCGCTCCGCCCTCACCGTCTTCGAATCGAGCATGCCGATGATGCGGTCGGAGTCGCGCACCGAGGACACTTCGGGATTGGTGACGATGACGGCTTCGTCGGCATAGCGCATGGCGAGCGTCGCGCCGCGCTCGATGCCGGCCGGGCTGTCGCACAGAATCCAGTCGAACCGGCTCCTGAGCTCGGCGATAACGCGGCCGACGCCCTCGTCTGTCAGTGCGTCCTTGTCGCGGGTCTGTGAGGCCGGCAGCAGCCAGAGATTTTCCAGCCGCTTGTCGCGGATCAAGGCCTGCGGCAGCTTGGCCACGCCCTGTACCACGTTGATGAGATCGAACACGACGCGGCGTTCGGCGCCCATCACGAGATCGAGGTTGCGCAGGCCGACATCGAAATCTACTACCACGACGCTTTGCCCGCCTTGCGCAAGCGCCGCGCCGAGCGCGGCCGTCGAGGTAGTCTTTCCAACGCCTCCTTTGCCAGAGGTAACGACCAGGACCTTGGCCATACGTGATCTCCTTAGCCGGTTAATTCAGCGGGGTAATTTTCATGGTCTCGCCCTCCAGCCAGGCCTGTGCCGGGCGATTGCGGAGCGAGACGTCGATTTCTTCAGCAGTCTGGTAGTAGCCGTCGATGGCAAGCAGCTCGGCTTCGATTTTCTGGCAGTAGATTCGCGCGGCCGAATTGCCGTTGACGCCTGCCATGGCGCGGCCGCGCAGCGTGCCGTAGATGTGGATCGATCCGCCGGCGACGATCTCCGCGCCCGAGCCGACCGAACCCAGGATGGTTACATCGCCTTCCATGAAGACGATGGACTGGCCCGAACGGACCGGGGTTTCCAGCAGCAGCGAGGTCGGCTTCGGCTTGGGTTCGGGCTCGGACTTCTGCGCCGGCTCGTTTCGCGTGATCACGCAGGCGCGGCCGCCGGTCAGCAGCGGCGGCATGTTGGCTGCCAGGCGCTCTTCCTCCACGCCTTCGATGCCGAGAACGCGGATGTTGCGCTCGTTCAGGCTGCCGAGCAGATGGGCGATGGCGGAGCTTGAGAGGTCAACGGCTGAGAGATCGAGCACGATCGGCTTGCCGACGAAATAGCCGGGCGAGCGCGCCAGCGTGGCGTCGATCTCGGCAAGCCAATCCACAATCGGCACGACGGGACTGAACACGAACGCTACGTACGAACGGCCGCGCAGCCGAACCAGTTGACGCGTGGGATCCGTTCGGACGTCCATGATGTTCGACTCGCCTTTCTTATTGAATGGTTAAGAATCGACGAACTTGGTTAACGAGTAATTAATGCGAAAACGCGCGGTGCGCGCAGAAGACGGCGGAACAGGCCGGGAATCCGGCGCATTTGTGGCCGATTCCAGCTGCTAATCGGGGCAGACGCGCGCCAAAGCCTTTGAAAACAGGGATGCGCGCGGTTGTAGTTAACAGAGCCTCAACTTACTTTCGTCACGTTTCCGACCTAAATTCGTCCTTGCGCGGCTCCAACAAACTTATGTGTGCTGTCGGACTTCCGGGTCTGGCAGCTCAATCCGTCGGGCAGACGGACATTTGCCGGCAGGGGACGAGGGCAGTGGAAGCCGTGGGGATGGCGTGGTCGCGAGATTCGGTCTCGCAGACAGGTGTCGGGCTTAAGGACGACGCATCACGCCTTGATTCAAATCTTCCGAATGAACTCGACAGCGAGCGGAAAGCGGACGCGGACGATACCGCGCGCCTCTTCCATCACCTGGAAATTCTGTCCGGCGCGTCCGCAGCCGTTTCGCCGCCAACCAATCCGCCGGATCATCCGACGGGCGCCATGAGGAGTGAGCGTATGAGTAGTGTGAGTGAGCAGGACCATATCAATCCGCGCGATCCCCTGTACTACGCGCCGCGTTGGCTACGTGAGCGGTCGGCTTCCCGGCGCGATTCTGGCCCCGCGACGACGCCGTTTTCTCCGGCGTCTTTCGACACCCAGCTCGAGAGCGCCGTCTCCAACGCGCTGCGCCACCCGCTCGACCCTGAGGTGATGCACGAACCCGACCTGGAGTCGAAAAAGGCATTGTGGAGCGTCGCGGCGCGCTTTGCGGCCGCGATCGGCGTCGCGGCTCTCGTGGCCCTGTTCTTTGTGGTGGCGGTGCCCGGATCGGGGCAGAGCGACGGTGAGCAGGCATCGGCCTTCTCCGGCCTCGCGCAGTCGATCAAGAGCGCGCTGTCACAATCCGGAGAGGCTTCGCAAAAGCCTGCGATCAACGAATTCCAGTCGCTTCTCGCCTCCACGCCGCCGAGTGCGCCGGCGCAGTCGGAGCAGTCGGGACAATTGCTCCAGCAGTTCATGCAGTGGCGTGAGAAGCCGGATCAGGCCGCGCCGCAACGCGCCAACCCATGATCCAGATGGAAGAATGACAATGCCCAAGGAGCGACTTTCCACCATCCTGTTCTCAAGGAGTTTGCCATGACCTCGCGCCGGATCACCTTGCTGGTCGGGGCCGTGCTGTTCGGTATCGCGGGCAGTGCCCAGGCTGCCGGCGACATTGCGATCGTGCGCGACCTTGCCGGCCGCGTCGGCCCCGTGATCGGCTCGGCACAGGCGTGCCGCGACATTGCCCGTCCCCGCATCCAGACCATTGTCGACAAATTCACGCTGGTGATCCGCGAGGCGTCGTCGAACGAGGCGGAGCGTTCTGATCTCACCCAGACGTTCGATCGCAGTGTGGCCGACGGCCGCGCCGCCGTTACCTCGGGCCGGATCGATTGCATCCGCGCCGACCGTCAGCTTGCCGATCTCGAACGCTCGATCGCAGGTCCCAGCCTCTCCAGCGTCATCGGCCCATCGCCCGCCGCCGCGGCAACTGCCGCAAACGCGGCGACCGCGCCGACCGCCAACGTCCCGGCCGGTCCGCTGCCGCGCGGCATCAGCGAAAAGGAAATCCGTTTCGGAATCGCGGCCCCCTTCTCCGGCTCCTCCAGGGAGCTCGGCCGCCAGATGAAGCTCGGGATCGAGACCGCCTTCAACCGGATCAACGATGCTGGCGGCATCGACGGGCGAATGCTCAAATTGTATGCCGCCGACGACGGCTATGAACCCTCGCGCACGCTCGATGCGATGAAGCAGCTCTATGAAAAGGACCAGGTGTTCGGCATCGTCGGCAATGTCGGCACACCCACCTCGGCGGTGGCGATCCCCTATGCGCTCGAACGGCGGATGCTGTTCTTCGGGGCCTTCACCGGCGCCAACATCCTGCGCAACGATCCGCCGGACCGTTACGTTTTCAACTATCGCGCCAGCTACGCCGAGGAAACCGACGCCGTCGTTCGTTACCTCGTCAAGATACGCCGGCTGCAGCCCCGGCAGATCGCGGTCTTCGCGCAGCAGGATTCCTACGGCGACGCCGGATTTGCGGGCGTTGCAAAGGCGTTCCGATCGATGGGCGTCAACGACGGTGCCATCCTTCGGCTCGGCTATGCGCGAAACACCGTCGACGTCGATGATGCGATCAACCAGTTGAAGGTCGCGAAGCCGCCGATCAAGGCGGTCGTCATGGTCGCCACCTACCGGGCCGCGGCGAGGTTCATCGAGAAGACGCGCGACCTCTATCCCGGCATGATCTACTCCAACGTCTCGTTCGTCGGCTCCACCGCGCTTGCCGAAGAGCTGAAGCTGCTGGGACCGCGTTACACCAACGGCGTGATCGTGACGCAGGTGGTGCCGGCGGTGTCGGGCTATTCGTCGGCCGTGCTGGAGTACAAGAACGCGCTCGCCAAATATTTCCCCGGCGAGGCGCCCGACTACGTGTCGCTCGAAGGCTATGTCGCCGCCAACGTCCTGATCCAGGGCATCAAGCGGGCCGGGCCTCAGCTCGACACCGAGAAGCTGATCGATACGCTGGAGACCATGCGCAATCTCGACCTTGGTCTCGGCACCTCGCTCGGCTTTGGCCGCTCCGAACACCAGGCCTCGCACAAGATCTGGGGCACGGCGCTCGATGAAAGCGGACGCTACCAGGCGCTCGATCTCGAATGACCGGGAAGCCGCGATCCCAGTGATCGCGGCTTCATCGCGCCGTGTAACAGCGCTCAGCGCTTGTCGATGACCAGGCTCTGGATGGCACGGCCGAAATAGCCGCGCTCGTCGCCGAGCCGCGCCATGGCGAGCCCCGCGCCGTCAGGACCGATCCAGGACTCGGCATCAAGCAGGATCCAGTCGCCGACCGGCTCCCGCGCAAAGTTCACGGTGAGGTCGGCGTTGAGAAAGGTCCATTCGCGGAAATCCAGCACGGCCGAGGTGCCGTTGCAAAAATCCGCTGCCGCCATCGCCCGCATCGCCTGCGACAGCGCCGCGCCTTCCACGATCGGTCGGTCGACGCGGTACCAGATCGCGCCCGGGCCGGGCGAGCCGAACCGGCCGCGGGCGGCCCGCAGCGACATGCCTGATACGAATGGGCTGGAGGAAAAATCCGCAGGCTCGACGCGCGATCGATCCGGCCCCGATAGCTCGATCGGCTCTATCGCGGCCTCCGCGGGCAGTTCCTGGGCCTGCACCTTGATCTTCAGCACGGTGGCCGCGACCACCACCACCCCTTCGGCAAGCAGCCTAACGGCGCAAAGCTGGATCTTGCGCCCCTCGCGCAGGACTTCGCTCTCGATTCTGAGCGGCGCCACCGGCACCGGGCGCATCAGGTCGACGGTCGCGCGCGCGATCCGCATGGGGACTGGCGTCGCAATCCGCTCCGCTGCCCATACGACGAGCGCTGCCGGCGGCGAACCATGCTGCATGCTCGGGTCCCATGGTCCCGCGGCAAACGGGCTGGTGACGACGTCGTTGCCGTCAACGCGAAAGATGGCTTCCATCGGATGAGAGGTCTTGGCGATCAAGGGACGAGCTTCTTGCCTGCTCCCGCGGGACGAGTCGAGCCCACCGCGGGCGGAGCGCTGCGCGCTATTCGCTGGACGTCGAGATCAGAACGGCGCGTCAAATGAACGCCATGCCGCCGTTGAGAACGATGGTCTGCCCGGTCATGTAGCTGTTGCCGAGCACCATCGCGACAGCTTGCGCCACCTCGTTGGCCTGCCCCATGCGGCCGAGCGGGATGTTGCGCGCCAGATCGGTGCGGCCGCCCATCATGTCGGTCTCGATCAGCGACGGCGCCACCGCGTTCACCGTGATGCCGTCCTTGACAAGCCGCGCCGCGTAGCCGCGCGTCAGCCCTTCCATGCCGGCCTTGGACGCGTTGTAATGCACGCCGATGGCGCCGGCACCGCGCGCCGCGCCCGACGAGATGTTGACGATCCGGCCCCATTTGCGCGCCCGCATCGCCGGCAGCACGGCTTGCGTGCACAGGAACGCCGATTTCAGGTTTACGGCAATGGTGCGGTCGAAATCATCCTCGGTGAGATCATCGACGCCGCGCACGATCGCTAAGCCCGCATTGTTGACGAGAATGTCGATCGGGCCGAGTGCGGCGGCGACCTGTTCGACCATGGCCGTAACGGCCGCAGCCTGCGAGACGTCGGCCGCGACCGCGATGGCACGGCCGCCGCCAGCCTTGATGTCCGCGACAACCGCATCAGCGTCAGCCGCGCGCTCGCGGTAATTGACTGCAACCGCGGCGCCGGCACCCGCCAGCATCCGCGCAATCGCCGCGCCGATACCGCGGGACGCGCCCGTTACCAGCGCAAAACGGGCGCTCAGATCCTGTCGGGCCATCATCGATCCTCCGTCGCATTCACGACGGGGCGCGCCCCGCAACACGCATTACAACGCGGGGTCGACCGCCTCGTCATATTCCTTCTTGAACCGCGCGATCAACTCGGCGGCCGGCACCACCTTGCCGATACCGCCGATACCTTGGCCACTGCCCCAGATCTCCTTCCAGGCTTTCGGCTTGGTGCGCTCGCCGGAAGCGTCGGTGCCAAAGCTCATCTTGGTGGGATCGGAGGTCGGCAGGTCGTCGGGGTTGAGGCCGGCCTTGACGATCGACGGCTTGAGATAATTGCCGTGCACGCCGGTGAACAGGTTCGAATAGACGATGTCCTCCGCCGACGAGGACGTGATCATTTCCTTATAGGCCTCGACCGCGTTGGCCTCCTCGGTCGCGATAAAGGCCGAGCCGATATAGGCGAAGTCGGCACCGAGAATGCGCGCCGCGCGGATCGCGCGGCCGTTGGCAATCGCGCCCGACAGCGCGATCGGCCCGTCGAACCAGGCACGCGTCTCCGCGACGAAGGCAAGCGGCGAGATCGTGCCGGCATGGCCGCCGGCGCCGGCCGCCACCAGGATCAGGCCGTCGGCCCCTTTCTCGATCGCCTTGTGCGCGAATTTCTGATTGATCACGTCGTGGAAGACGATGCCGCCCCAGTTATGCGCCGCCTGGTTGAGATCTTCGCGCGCGCCGAGCGAGGTGATCAGCATCGGCACCTTGTACTTCTCGCAGACCGCAAGGTCGTGATCGAGCCGGTTGTTGGACTTGTGAACGATCTGGTTGACCGCAAACGGCGCCGACGGCCGCTCCGGATGCGCCCTGTCATAGGCCGCAAGTTCTTCGGTGATCCGCGCCAGCCACTCGTCGAGCAGCGAGGCCGGCCGCGCGTTCAGCGCCGGAAACGA
Source organism: Bradyrhizobium archetypum (assembly GCF_013114835.1). GTDB lineage: Bacteria > Pseudomonadota > Alphaproteobacteria > Rhizobiales > Xanthobacteraceae > Bradyrhizobium > Bradyrhizobium archetypum. Next base: position 329,292 of record NZ_JAAVLW010000006.1, read on the forward strand.
TCCGACCACTCCGGCCTTGCACTGGGCGATCACGAGATCGGGCACGGAGATGATGAACAGCGGCGACCCGATCACCGGTATCGACAGGCGGCCCTTGAACAGCGCGGGCATGGACATTGAGAGACGATCCTTCGGTTATTCAAGCAGTGTGGCTCAAAGAGTTGCCAGACGTCATACCAAGCAGCAAGGCAATCTTTCCAGTGTCAATTATTGCGTTTTGACGCTGGCCGCGATGCGTTTGCGCATCTCTCCGGGAGCTGAAGGTGCGCTACTGGCAGAGCGCCCTGGTCACGTAATTTTCGGTCTTGCAGTCGCCCGGCTGGCGCTTGTAGCCCGGCAGGTACACTTTCGGCGAGCATTTCTCGGCCGCATCGGTGTCGAGGCTTTTGCCTTCCTTGAAGCCCTTGCTCTGGCACAGCCGGTCGGCGCCGGCCTTGCAGTCCGGCGCGCCGTTGGCCGCCACGAGGCAGGCCGCACGACCGCTCACCATGAGCGAGGGTCTTGCGATATTCGACAGGCTCTCGCCGGCGCCCTTGGCGCCCGCGTTGAAATCCTCGATGGTCTCGCCCGGGCTCTTCAGCGGCGGCAGCAGCAATTTTGATTTCTCGAACAGCTTTCCGATCTCGTTGATCAGGCCCGGATTCTCATCGCGCGGCGGGCCCGAGGGCTCGATCTGCTGCGACCCCGGCGGCGCCGGCACCGGCTGCTGGGCCGGCGACTGCACGCCAAGCGACGGCGGCGGGGCGGCCTGCGGCCAGCCGGCCTCGACAGAGATCGCCAGCATCGATGCAGCGAGGCCCGCAGTCGCTAGCTGCGCCCCGAACAGCTTGAGCAAGCAGCCTATCCGATCGGACATGACACGAAACTTAGCCTGAAGCCGGGATGCCGGCAAAGCGCTAGACCAGCCTGAACGCGATGTAGAAGCCGAGCACCAGGACGACGGCGCCGATGGCCACCCATGTGCCGAGGCGCTTTTCCAGCTCGGCCCGGATCAGGTCGCCATAGCGGTTGAGCAGCACCGCGACCACGAAGAACCGCCCGCCGCGCGCCACGATGGAGCACAGGATGAACAGCCAGATGTTATAGCCGGCAAACCCCGAGGTGATGGTGACGAGCTTGTAGGGGATCGGCGTCAGGCCCTTGAGAAGAATGATCACCGCGCCCCATTCTGCATAGGAAGCGCGGAAGGTTTCGACCTTGTCGCTGAGGCCGTAGACCGTGATCAGCCAGTGCCCGACCGAGTCGTAAAGCAATGCGCCGATCGCGTATCCGACGATGCCGCCGGCCACGGACGCGATCGTGCAAACCGTCGCGAACCACCATGCCTTCTTCGGCTGCGCCAGCGACATCGGCAACAGCATGATGTCGGGCGGAATCGGAAAGAACGAGCTTTCCGCAAAGGCGACCGCCGCCATGATCCAGAGCGCGTAAGGCTTGTCGGCGGCGTCGATGCACCAGTCGTAGGTCCGTTTGAGCATGCGCGCATGAACCATCATGGAGCGGATTTGTCCATGCCGGAAAAGCTCGGATTTTGAACCGATTCAGCGTCGCTTTTGAATGGAGTGGCCTTCCAGCGCGACAATTCGCCGCCTGAGCGCCGGAGTTGGTGTCGTCTTGGGCAGCTTGCCCGGTGCGGTTTTGGGCGCCTTGACGGCCTTCGGCATCTTCTCGGCGATGCCGAGCAGATCCTCGCGCCGCTCCATTTCGCGCCAGACATCCTCCGGCTTGACGCCGGCCGCTGCCCACAGGACGGTCAGGTTATAGAGCAGATCGGCGCTCTCGCGGACCACCGCGTCGGTCTTGCCGTTGACGGCATCGATCACGACTTCGATGGCTTCCTCGGCGAGCTTCTTGGCCATCTTGGAGGGGCCGCGCTGAAACAGCCGGGCGGTGCGCGACGTTGCCGGATCGAGGTCCCGGGCCGCGATGACAGCCTGATAAAGCCGTTCGAGCGAATCACTCATCCTGCAAGCCTAATGCAAAGCCATGGCCCGCGTGTTAACGGCCGCACCTGCAACCAAAAAAAATCCACCGGCCACGCCGGCCGGTGGATTCATCTTTAACAGCGGGTGGCGGTCGTCGCGGTTACCAGCCGCCATAATAGGGGCTGCCATAGTACGGGCCGTGCCCGTAATAGTACGGTGCCGGGCGCCCGTAATAGGCCGGACCGCCATAGTAGCCGTAGTGGTCATAGTAGTAGTCGCGGCGGTTCTGGGCGGCGGCGATCGCAAGTCCAGTGCCGACAATGCCGGCAAAAGCCGCTGCTGCCGCGGCACCACCACCACCGCGATAGTGCCGTCGGCGGGCGCTGATATCGGTCACGTCACTGGTCCCGGTCGATGCTGTAACGCCCTTGCCCGAGGTCGCGGAGCCGGCGAACGTCGTGGTCGGCGCGACTGCCGTCAGCGCCACGGCCACAACCGTCGCCACCGCACTGGCGCGGCCAATCGATGAAAACACTCCTTTTCGCGCAAACATCTCGACATCCTCCGTGGGAGCTGGCCTGACGGGCCTTCGATAGCTAACCCCGGAGCGGATACTAGGTTCCCGAATCCGAACGGTAGCTGAACGATCCCCGGCAAAATCGTGGCAGTCATCGGCCGTTCAGGTTAAATGCTGCACACTGCCCCGCCCAAGGGCTAAGTCATATCGCCGGTGCTGTCACGAAGCCGACATCGCCAGCCCGGCAACTTGTCCCACCTCTTGCTGATGTAATCGCGATGCGTGCTACCAGGACCAACGCCGTCCGCTCTCGTCTGAGCGTTCTCTTGGCTTTCCTTGCTGGCCTTTGCGCGATCGTGGGCTGCACGGCGAATGGCGCCCTCGCCGCGGACGAACCCCGGCCTCCGCTTGCCGTCCAGTTTTCACTCGATCGACCGATCGATGCCACGGCGGCGCCGTTCGTGATGGCCGCTTCCGGTGGCCTGTTCAGCGCGGAAGCACTTGCCGTCACGACCAACATCGCCAGTGGATCGTCGGACGCGATTGCGCGCGTCGCGGCGGGCACCAGCGATTTCGCCCTCGTCGATATCAACGCCCTGATGCGGTTTCGCGACAAGGACAAGCAGGGCGGCCCGAGGATCAAGGCGGTGTTCGTGCTGTTCAACAAGGCGCCCTACGCCATCATCGCCCGCAAGAGCCGCGGCGTCCGTGCGCTGACGGATATCGAGGGCAAGACTCTCGGCGTCGCCGAGGGCGACCTGTCGGTCCGGCTGTGGCCGGCGGTGGCACTCCAGAACGGCATCAAGATCAAGAGCGTGAAACAGAGCAGCATCAGCGCCGCGGTGCGCGAGCCGATGCTGTCGGCAGGCCAGATCGACGCCGTCACCGGCTTCTCCTATCTGTCGGCGATCAATCTGAAGGACCGCGGCGTGCCGGCCGACGACCTTGCGGTGCTGAAATTCGCCGAATATGGCTGCGAGGCCTACGGTTTCGCGATCATCGTCAACCCGGCGCTGGCGGCAGCCAAGCCCGAGGCAGTGAAAGGGTTCCTGCGGGCCGCGATCGGCGGGTTGCAGATTGCGATCAAGGACCCCGCAAATGCCGCGGCCGAGGTCGCAAATCGCATGGACGGCGGCTCGAAGGACCTCGAGCTCGAACGCCTGCAAACCATCCTGCGCGACAACATCCTAACCAGCGAGGTGAAGCGCAACGGAATCGGCGCAATCGATCCGGCGCGGTTCGAACGCTCGATCGATCAGGTCGCGGAAGACTTCAAGTTTCAGAAGCGGCCTCAGACCTCCGACATTTTCGACGACCAATTCCTGCCGCCGCTCAACGGCCGGTTGATTCATTGAGTGGGCGCCGTTTTCCACTCGTGCTCTGGGCTGCTTGCCCAGATCGTTGACGTGTGCCCGCCTGACTAGTCGTCCCGATCAACCCTGCTTACAATGGGCGATTGAATCGCCTCGCGAGTGCCCACCTGATGTCCATGCTGCGCCTTTACACCCGTGTCCTCGAACTGCTCGGCAAGGAGGCGCGGCTGGGCTGGATTCTTGCTGTTGCCAACCTGCTGCTGGCCGGCGCGCAATTCGCCGAGCCGGTGCTGTTCGGCAAGATCGTCGACGTGCTCTCCGGCAAGCCGCAGACCGGACCGCTGGCCACGAACTCGGCCTGGCCGCTACTGGCGGCCTGGGTTGTGTTCGGCCTGTTCACCATCGCGTGCAGCGCCGCCGTCGCGCTCCATGCTGACAAGCTGGCGCACCGGCAGCGCCAGGTGGTGCTGACCGATTACTTCGAGCACATCATGCAGTTGCCGCTGACCTTCCACACCGGCACCCATTCGGGCCGGCTGATGAAGGTGATGCTGAACGGTACGGACGCACTATGGCGGCTCTGGGTCGCATTCTTCCGCGAACATTTTGCGGCGATCCTGTCGCTGGTCGTGCTGCTGCCGCTGGCGCTCTACATCAATTGGCGACTGGCGATCCTGCTGTTCGTGCTGTGCGTGGTGTTCACGGCGCTGACCACGTTTGTCGTGCGCAAGACCTACGGCATGCAGAGCGACGTCGAGGCGCGGTACAGCGATCTCTCGGCGCGCGCTTCTGATGCGCTTGGCAACGTCGCGCTGGTGCAGAGCTTCGTACGGATCGATGCCGAAGTGCAGGGCCTGCGCTTCGTCGCCGCCAAGCTGCTCGCCGCGCAGATGCCGGTGCTAGGCTGGTGGGCGCTGGTCACCATTATCACGCGCGCTTCCACCACCATCACCGTGCTCGCGATCTTCACCGTCGGCATCTACCTGCACGCGCAGGGGCAGACAACGGTCGGCGAGATCGTGATGTTCGTGAGTTTTGCGACCATGCTGATCCAGAAGCTCGAACAAGTCGTGAGCTTCATCAACAGCGTGTTCATGGAAGCCCCGCGCCTGCAGGAATTCTTCGACGTACTCGACGCAGTCCCCGCGGTGCGCGACCGGCCCGGCGCGGTCGATACCGGGCGGCTTTCCGGCCTCGTCGAATTCCACGATGTCTCGTTTTCCTATGACGGCAAACGGCCGGCGGTCGAAGACGTTTCGTTTACCGCTCTCCCCGGCCAAACCATCGCGCTGGTCGGCCCGACCGGCGCCGGCAAGTCCACGGCGATCGCGCTGTTGCACCGCGCCTTCGATCCGCAGTCCGGCATCATCAAGATCGACGGCATGGACATTCGCGCGTTGAAGCTGACGGCGCTGCGACGGAACATCGGCGTGGTGTTTCAGGAAGCGCTGCTGTTCAATCGTTCGATCGCCGACAACCTGCGCGTCGGCAAGCCGGACGCGACCGAGGAGGAAATGCGCATCGCCGCAAGCCGCGCGCAGGCGCTGGAGTTCATCGAGCGCAGCGAAAACAAGTTCGAGACCCATGCCGGCGAACGCGGCCGGATGCTCTCCGGCGGCGAGCGCCAGCGCCTGTCGATCGCCCGCGCATTGTTGAAGGACCCGCCGATCCTGATCCTCGACGAGGCGACCAGCGCGCTCGACGCCGTCACCGAGGCCAAGGTCAATGCCGCCCTCGACGAGGTGATGAAGGGCCGGACCACCTTCGTGATCGCGCACCGGCTTTCGACCATCCGCAACGCGACCCGTATCCTGGTGTTCGACAATGGCCGCGTGATCGAAAATGGAACTTTTGATGAACTGGTGGCCACGGGCGGACGCTTTGCGGAACTCGCAAAGGCCCAGTTCATGGTGCAGGAGAGCGCACGCGCTGGAATCGAGGTCAAATAACGCAAGGCGGCCACTACCGGTTCAAATGCCGCCGAAATTGCGCCCATTTCGTCCACGATTAAGTTGCCTGGCCTCTGTTCTGGATCGGCAAGCCGGTATAGGTTTGCGCACAGCCGCAAAGCGACGGCACCGGACACGCTTGAAACCCGAACGATAGATCTAGAGGACCTCCTTCTCGAAGGCGGGTCTCAAAGGACCGGAACGGAAAAGTGCATTTTCTTCGCCCGCTGCTTCGCGCTTCCTCATTGAACTGGATTGTCCTTGTGGCGGCGCTTGCCGTCGTGACGCCGCGCGCCGCGCAGGCTGAAGCGCTGCTGGTCGTCGAAGCCGATACCGGCAAGGTCCTGCAGGCCGACAATGCCACCATGCCTTGGTATCCCGCCTCGGTGACCAAGATTATGACCGCCTATGTCACGCTGAAGGCGGTGAAGGAGGGGCGTCTGTCGCTCGACACGCTCTTGACGGTGTCGCCGGTCGCAGCCTCGCAGTCGCCGTCCAAGATGGGTTTTCCTCCGGGCACCCAGGTCACCATCGACAACGCGCTGAAGATGATGATGGTGAAGTCGGCCAACGACATGGCCGTGGTGCTCGCCGAAGGCGTCGGCGGATCCGTCGACGGTTTCTCGGCGATGATGAACCAGACCGCACAAAAGCTCGGCATGACGCAGACGAGCTACGTCAATCCCAACGGCCTGCCGGCGGACGGGCAGGTCACCTCCGCGCGCGATCTTGCGATCCTGGCGCGCGCCGTCATTCGTGACCTGCCGGAATACGAATACTTCATGCACATCCCTTCGATTCGCTACGGCCGCAGGGTGACGCAGAATTTCAACAAGCTGATCGGACGTTATCCCGGCGCCGACGGTTTCAAGACCGGCTTCATCTGCGCTTCCGGCTACAACCTGGTTGCTTCCGCCACGCGCAACGGCAAGCGGTTGATCGCCGTCGTGCTCGGCGCGTCCTCTGGCCAGGCGCGCGCGGTGCGCGCGGCGCAATTGCTGGAGCGAGGCTTCGGCAACGGGCTGGGCTGGCTGAAGCCCGCGCTCGGCACCGTCGACAGTCTGGTTCCGATCGATGCTTCGCCCCCGAACCTGCGCGACGAGATGTGCAACGGCAAGCGCAAGCGGCCCGCGACCGACGAGGACGCCGACATCGTGGCCTCCAACGGCAGCGCGTCGACCGGCGAGAGCGCGGTCACGTTCTTCACTGCCGGGCTGCAGCCGCCGACGGGTAAACCCTCGGAATTGCTGGCGGCCGCGGTGGAGCCGTCCGAGCCCATCCCGGTCTATACCGGTCCGACCAAGACTGGCGCCGCTTTGATCGCAGCCGTTGCCGCGGATACCGAGAAGCAGACGCCGGCAAAGCGCGGCAAGAAATCGAAGATTGCCGCGAAGAAGCCTGACGCCGCGACGGCGCCTAAAGCCGAAGCCAACGCAAAACCGGCAGCCAAGCCTGCTGCCGTCCGGCATGCGAACGCCAAGCCTGAGGCTGCGGCCAAACCGGCCGCTGCCGTTGAAAGAAAGCCGGCCGCCGCCAAACCGGTCGCCGTCGGCGACAAGCCCGCGCCGAAGCCGGCCAAGCCAAACGCCGCCGCTAAACCCAAGGGCGAAAACAAGCCGGCTGGTTAACGGGCCGCCAAGCCACGTAATTTGGCAGTTTAGTTGGCAGTTTTCCTGCCCTTCGGCCGAACTACTCCAGTTTGCCGAAATGCGTCGATAGCGCGCAGCCGCTTGCCATCGGCGGCGGCATTCACAATACTGCCCAAAACAAGGCGCGCCCGGCCGAGAAACAGGGAAACAACCAGAGGGGAGATACCATGGAGCGGATCTGGCTCAAGCAATATCCGGCCGGCGTGCCAGCCGATATCGACGTCACGCAGTACTCATCACTGGTTGAGCTGCTGGAAGAGAGCTTCAAGAAGTTCGCTGATCGCAAGGCGTTCATCTGCATGGACAAGTCGATCAGCTACCGCGACCTCGACGAGATGTCGGCCGCATTTGCGGCATACTTGCAGAGCAAGGGCCTGCAGAAGGGCGCCCGCGTCGCGCTGATGATGCCGAACGTGCTGCAATATCCGGTTTCGACGGCCGCTGTGCTGCGCGCCGGCTACGCGGTCGTGAACGTCAACCCGCTCTATACCCCGCGCGAACTCGAGCATCAGCTCAAGGATTCCGGCGCCGAAGCGATCGTCGTTCTGGAGAATTTCGCAACCACGGTGCAGCAGGTGATTGCGAAGACGTCCGTGAAGCATGTGATCGTCGGCAGCATGGGCGACCTGCTCGGCTTCAAGGGCGTGATCGTCAACCTGGTGGTGCGCAAAGTGAAGAAGATGGTGCCGGCCTGGTCGATCCCGGGCGCGGTCTCGTTCAACGAGGCGCTCGCCGCCGGCCGCGGCATGAAGCTGAACAAGCCGCAGCTCACGCGCGAGGACGTCGCGTTCCTGCAATATACCGGCGGCACCACCGGCGTCTCCAAGGGCGCGACGCTGCTGCACAGGAACATCCTCGCCAACGTGCTGCAGAACGACGCCTGGCTGCAGCCGGCGCTGAAAAAGCCGCCGCAAGTCGAGCAGCTCTTCATCGTCTGCGCGCTGCCGCTCTATCACATCTTCGCGCTGACGGCGTGCTTCCTGCTGGCGATGCGCGCCGGCGGCGTCAATCTCCTGATCCCGAATCCGCGCGACATACCGGGCTTCATCAAGGAGCTGCAGAAGTACCAGGTCAACAGCTTCCCGGCGGTCAACACGCTCTACAATGCCCTGCTCAACGCGCCCGGCTTCGACAAGGTCGACTTCTCCAAGCTGAAGACCTCGTTCGGCGGAGGCATGGCGACGCAGAAGCCGGTCGCCGAGAAATGGCTGAAGGTGACGGGCTGCGCGCTCTCGGAAGGCTACGGCCTCTCCGAGACCTCGCCGACGCTGACCTGCAACCCGGCCGATACCGACCAGTTCTCCGGCTCGATCGGCATTCCCGTGCCGTCGACCTACATCTCGATCCGTGACGACGAGGGCAAGGAAGTGCCGCTCGGCGAAGCCGGCGAGATCTGCGCCAAGGGTCCGCAGGTGATGGCCGGCTACTGGAATAGGCCGGAAGAGACCGCGAACGTGATGACCGCGGACGGCTTCTTCCGCACCGGCGACATTGGCGTGATGGACGAGCGCGGCTACACCAAGATCGTCGATCGCAAGAAGGACATGATCCTGGTCTCGGGCTTCAACGTCTACCCGAACGAGATCGAGGAAGTGATCGCGAGCCATCCAGGCGTGCTGGAATGCGCCGTGATCGGTGTGGCGGATTCGAAATCGGGCGAGGCGGTGAAGGCGTTCATCGTCAAGAGGGATCAAAACCTTTCGGCCGACGACGTCATCAAGTTCTGCACGACGCAGCTCACCGCCTACAAGGTCCCAAAGCAGATCGAGTTCAGGACCGATTTGCCGAAGACCAATGTCGGCAAGATCCTGCGCCGCGAACTGCGCGACGAGAAGAAGGCCGCGGCCTGAGAAAGCCAGCGGAGCTCTCGACATGAGCGAGACCGACGTCGCGCCGGCCGACATCCTGGCGTTCTGGCGCGAGGCCGGCCCTGAGCGCTGGTACACGCGCGACGACGCTTTCGACGCGGAGGTGTGCCGGCGCTTTCTCGGCCTTTGGCAGAGAGCAGCGGCCGGCGAATTATCGTCATGGGAAACGAGCGATGACGGCGCGCTGGCGCTCGTCATCGTGCTCGACCAGTTTCCCCGCAACATGTTCCGCGGCGACATCAGGACCTACGCCAGCGACCGCCTTGCCCGCGAGGTAGCGCACCGCGCCATCGAGCGCGGCGCAGATGCGCGGATCGATCCCGCGTTACGCGAATTCCTCTACCTACCCTTCATGCATTCGGAGCACCTGAGCGACCAGTTGCGCTGCATCGAGCTGTCGCGCGCGGCCGGCCATGCCGAAAACCTCAAATGGGCCGAGCATCACGCCGATATCATCCGGCGGTTCGGCCGCTTCCCCCACCGCAACCGCGTGTTGGGCCGCACCACCACGCCGGAGGAGCAGGCCTTTCTCGACGAAGGCGGCTTTTCGCCCTGATGACGGAAGCGTGAACGGCGTCGACCGTTGCCGTTTCCCGTACCCCGAATATTGTGCCGGTCACCCGCCCGGTCTAAGACACCAACCGCTCATTGAGGGAGAACTGACGATGACGATCCAAGTTGGCGACAAGCTGCCGGAAGCCAAGTTTCGCGTGATGACTGCGGAAGGCCCGCAGGTCAAAACCACCGACGATATTTTCAAGGGCAAGAAAGTCGCGCTGTTCGCAGTCCCCGGCGCCTATACCGGCACCTGCCACAAGATGCACCTGCCGAGCATCTTCCTCAACGCCTATGCCATCAAGGACAAGGGCGTGAACACCATCGCGATCGTCTCCGTCAACGACGCCTTCGTCATGAACGCCTGGAAGCGCGACACCGACCAGCGCGATGAAGCCGTATTCCTCGCCGACGGCAATGCCGACTTCACCAAGGCGATCGGCATGGAGTTAGATGCCTCCGGCAACGGCCTCGGCATCCGCTCCAAGCGCTATTCGATGCTGGTGGAGGATGGCGTCGTGAAGAAGCTCAACCTCGAGCCTGCGCCCGGCAAGGTCGAGGTCTCCGGCGGCGATACGCTGCTGGCGCAGTTGTGAGCTGAACGACGCGTCGTCGCGCAGCACAGTCGCCGCAACAACGCTGTCATCGCCCGGCTTGACCGGGCGATCCAGTACGCTGCGACTTCTCCTTATTTCTCCACGCCTCTGGAATACTAGATCACCCGCCTTCGTCTTCGCGGGTGATGACGGCGCGCGGTATGGCAGGGCGCAGTGCTACTTCCCCACTCTCTCCTGCAGCCGCGCCATCGCCACGCCCTCGCGCGCCAACTGATCGGCGCGCTCGTTTTCGGCGTGGCCGGCATGGCCCCTGATCCAGTGCCAGCGCACCTGATGCGGCTTCAGGGCAGCGTCGAGGCGCTGCCAGAGATCGACGTTCTTGACCGGCTTCTTGTCGGCGGTGCGCCAGCCATTCCGCTTCCAGCCATGGATCCAGCCGCTGATGCCCTGGCGGACATACTGGCTGTCGGTGGTGAGATCGACCACGCACGGCTTCTTCAGCGCTTCCAAGGCCGAGATTGCCGCCATCAGCTCCATGCGATTGTTGGTGGTGTGCGGCTCGCCGCCCTTCAGTTCCTTTTCCTTGTCGCCGAACCGCAGGATGGCCCCCCAGCCGCCGGGGCCGGGATTGCCCGAGCAGGCGCCGTCGGTGAAAACCGTCACATGAGGCAATTCGCTCAAGCGGCAAATCCGGGGTGCGTCAGGCCGTAATCGCGCACGCTCGCGACATTCTGGTGGAAGCGCAGCTTGCGGACATATTCGAGCGGGTCCTTCGGCTTCACCAGCGCGCCCGGCGGCACGTTGAGGAAATCAACCAGCCGCGTCAGCAGGAACCGCAGCGCCGCGCCGCGCGCCAAAAGCGGCAGCGCCTCCTGCTCGGCTTCCGACAATGGCCGCTCGCGGCCATAGGCGTTGAGCAGTCCGCGCGCCTTGGTGACGTTGAACGAATGATCCGGCTCGAAGCACCACGCGTTCAGGCAGATCGCGATGTCGTAGGCCAGGATGTCGTTGCAGGAAAACGGGAAGTCGATCAGGCCGGACAGTCTCTCGCCGAGGAAGAACACGTTGTCCGGGAACAGATCGGCGTGGATGACGCCGAGCGGAAGATCTTTCGGCCAGGACGCTTCGAGATGATCAAGTTCGCGCGCGATGAAGTCCTGCAGGCCCGGGGCGACACTGTCGGCGCGCGGGGCGGCAACATCGAACAGCGGCCGCCAGCCCTCGACCGACAGCGGGTTCTTGCGAAACATCGGAAAGTCGCGGCCTGCCAGATGCATCTTCGCCAACGCCCCGCCGACACCGGTGCAATGGGCGACGTTGGGCCGCCGCGGCCACATGCCCTCCAGGAAGTTGATGATCGCTGCGGGGCGCCCGGCGAGTTCGCTATAGACCTCGCCGTTGCGGTTTCTGGCCGGCTGCGGACAATGCACGCCGCGCTCGGCCAAGTGCGCCATCAGCGACAGGAAATATGGCAGGTCGTCGACCGCGACGCGCTTTTCGTAGAGCGTGAGGATGAAAGAACCCGTGCTGGTGTGCAGCAGGAAGTTGGAATTCTCGACGCCCTCGGCGATGCCTTTGTAGGAGAGCAGCTCGCCGATATCGTAGCCCTTCAGGAACTCCGCGAGGTCTTCGGCGGCGACGTCGGTGTAAACCGCCATGAAGAACCTCAGGCGGCGTCGGGTCGCAGCGAGCGCGGCAGCGGGAAGAATTCGTTCTCTTCCGCGGCCGAAACCGTCTCCACATGCAGCTCGTAGCGCTCGGCGAAGGCGCCCATGATCTCCTCGACGATCACTTCCGGCGCGGAGGCACCGGCGGTGATACCGAGGCTCTTGATGCCTTCGAAGCGGGACCAGTCGAGATCTGAGGCGCGCTGCGCCAGGATCGCGATCTTGCAGCCCTCGCGCTCGGCGACTTCGCGCAGGCGCTGCGAGTTCGACGAGTTCGGCGCGCCGACCACGATGAGGGCATCGACCACTGGCGCCACCTTCTTCACCGCAAGCTGGCGGTTTGTGGTGGCGTAGCAGATGTCTTCCTTGTGCGGGCCGTTGATGTTCGGGAAGCGCTCCTTCAGGAGAGCCACGATCTCGGCGGTGTCATCGATCGACAGGGTCGTTTGCGTGACGAAAGCGAGGTTGTCCGGATCCTTCGGCGTGAAGGTCATGGCGTCGTCAGGGGTCTCGATCAATGTCACAGCGCCCTGCGGCAACTGGCCGAGCGTGCCGACCACCTCGGGGTGGTGCGAATGCCCGATCAGGAGGATTTCACGGCCGCGCTTGAAGTGGATCGCGGCCTCGCGGTGCACCTTGGTGACCAGCGGGCAGGTCGCGTCCAGCGAGAAGAAGTTGCGGGATTTGGCCTCGGCCGGAACCGATTTCGGAACCCCGTGGGCCGAAAACACCACCGGCGCGTTGGTATTGTCGGGGATTTCGGCGAGTTCCTCGACAAAAATCGCGCCCTTGGTCTTGAGGCTGTCGACCACGTAGCGGTTATGCACGATCTCGTGACGCACATAGACGGGGGCGCCATAGATGGCGAGCGCCCGCTCGACGGTATCGATGGCACGGACCACCCCGGCGCAGAAGCCACGGGGGGAACAAAGCACGATTCGGAGGTCTGGTTTGGCTGACGTCGGCACAGCAGGCATGGGGGCTATCTCGGGACCGAATCACCCCTAGCCGGCGGGCTGGGAACGGCCAGTTCGGATAAGGACTTGGGACTGCTTTGGGCCTGTGTCAAGGCACTTTAGCAGGCCATTGCGCCAATGGGGCCGGAAGGCCTATATAGGCGTTGAATTCCCGTCATCACCGATGACCATAGGCTTCGCCTCCGAAAGAGGTGGGCGAGGCACAAAGGAGATTTGCCATGAGCAATGCACCGCTGATGCCCAAGGCGACGGCCGTGTGGCTGGTTGATAATACCGCTTTGACCTTCGACCAGGTGGCCGATTTCACCAAAATGCACCCCCTTGAGGTCCGCGCCATCGCCGACGGCGACGCCGCCCAGGGCATCAAGGGCATGGACCCGATTTCGACCGGGCAATTGACCCGCGACGAGATCGAAAAGGGCGAAAAGGACCCGAATTACCGCCTCAAGCTCGGCGAGAGCAAGGTCGTACTGCCGCCCGCCGCCAAGAAGAAGGGCCCGCGCTACACCCCTGTGTCGCGCCGCCACGAGCGCCCCAGCGCGATCCTCTGGCTGGTCCGCAACCATCCCGAATTGAAGGACGCCCAGATCATGCGGCTGGTCGGCACCACCAAGACGACCATCGCCTCAGTCCGCGACCGGACCCACTGGAATGCCTCGACGCTGACCCCGATGGATCCGGTGACGCTTGGCCTCTGCTCGCAGATCGAGCTCGATTTCGAGGTGCAGCGCGCCGCCAAGGAAAAGCCGGTGCCTGCGGCCTATGGCGGCGCCACCCTGCTGCCCGCGTCCGAGACCACGAAGAAGGAGCCGGAGTTCGAGCCGAGCGAGAAGAGGGAAGACGACCTCAACGTCGACGCGGTGTTCGCCAAGCTCAAGAATATCGGCGGCAAGAAGCAGGACGAGGAAGAGTAGGGATTATCGGCTACGGCTGATGCCAGGCGCGGCGGGGCAACCTGCCGCGTTTTTGTTTGGGGGTTCAGCCGTATTTCAGCTTCATGAGCAGAATCCCGCCGGCCAGGATGATCGTAATGGCATTGGCGATGATGAGCGGGACATCGCCGGAAAACAGGCCGTACAGCAGCCAAAGCACGAGGCCAAGCAGCATGACGAGGAACATGCCCAGTGAAATGTCCTCGGTGGAGCGGGTTCTCCAGACCTTGATGAATTGCGGGGCATAAGCGACGGTTGTGCACGTCGCTGCGGCAAACCCCAGCAGCTTGATTGCAAGTTGTTCCATGCCCGACTTATAGCATCGATTCGAAACGCGAGCGGCAGTGGCAGGGACAAGCCGTTACTGCAAAGTATCTTTTCTGCGCAACGGCCGTTCGCTGCCGCAACAGGGGCTTCGCGCCTGCGCCGGCAGGTTCCCGAACAAACCACTCAGCCCAGCTCGATCTCTTCATCGATCTCATGCGACAGGCCGATGCCGCTGATCGTGAGAACCATCTTTGCCGGCAGCTTTTCGTGGCCCTTCAGCTTTCCCGACTCAATGGCATCGCGCACTGCCTTTTCGATCTCACGCTGCGAGGTGACGCCGACTTGCTTGAGAAATTTGCGCAGGCTGACATTGAAGACATCTTCGTTCATACGGACCTCCTGATCACGGCCTGGTCGGATTGTTCAGCATCTGCTCGGCGAGATTGCGCTGGGCGCGATCGGCGCGCGCGTTGGCATTGCCGCGCTGCACATCGCGGTTCTTGCGGCAATTGACGTAATCATTCGATCCTACCGCGACATTGTTCGAGCGACAGAACGCGTCATCGTCGGTGCTGGTGTCGACCATGGTCGGCTGGCCGCGCTCAAGGCAGCCGGTGAGCAGCGGAGCAGCCAGCATGAGGGCGATGACGTGCTTTGCAAGTCCGGACTGCATGCGGGGCTCCCGTTGTTCCAACTCGTCATTGCCGGGCGCCTGTCCCCGACTTGACCGGGGATGACCCGGCAATCCATCGAAAAGATGGCAGCTTCTTAAGGCGATGGATGCCCGGGTCAAGCCCGGGCATGACGAGGAACTCTACACCCTGCCCTTCAGTGCCTCGGCGATTTCATCGAGCACCTTCGGGTCCTCGATGGTCGCCGGCATGGCCCAGCTCTCGCCGTCGGCGATCTTCTTGATGGTGCCGCGCAGGATTTTTCCCGAACGCGTCTTCGGCAACCGCCCGACCGTGATGGCGAGCTTGAAGGCGGCGACCGGGCCGAGCTTGTCGCGCACCAGCGCCACGATCTCCTCTTCGATCTCGGCCGGCTTGCGCGTCACGCCGGCCTTCAGCACCAGGAATCCGCAAGGCACTTCGCCCTTGATGGCGTCCTTGATGCCGAGCACGGCGCATTCGGCGACATCCGGATGAGAGGCGAGGATTTCCTCCATGCCGCCGGTGGAGAGCCGATGACCGGCGACGTTGATGATGTCATCGGTACGGCCCATCACCCAGACATAGCCGTCCTCGTCCTTATAGCCGGCGTCCGAGGTCTTGTAGTAGCCGGGGAATTCGGTGAGGTAGGCTTCCCTGAAGCGCTCATCCTGCTGCCACAGCGTCGGCAGGCAACCGGGCGGCATCGGCAGCTTGATCACGATCGAGCCCATGGCGCCCGCTGCGACCTGCCTGGAGGCCTCGTCGACGACGTCGACCTGATAGCCCGGCATCGGCACGGTCGGCGAGCCGTGCTTGACCGGCAACATGCCAAGGCCCACCGGATTGCCGGCGATGCACCAGCCGGTTTCGGTCTGCCACCAGTGATCGATGACAGGCACCTTCAACTGCGCCTCCGCCCATTCCACCGTCGGCGGATCGGCGCGCTCGCCGGCCAGGAACAGCGTGCGAAACTTCGACAGGTCGTACTTGCGGATGAAGGCGCCGTCAGGGTCTTCCTTGCGGATGGCGCGGAAGGCGGTCGGCGCGGTGAACAGCGCAACCGCCTTGTGCTCGGAAATGACGCGCCAGAATGCG
Source organism: Bradyrhizobium archetypum (assembly GCF_013114835.1). Classification (GTDB taxonomy): domain Bacteria; phylum Pseudomonadota; class Alphaproteobacteria; order Rhizobiales; family Xanthobacteraceae; genus Bradyrhizobium; species Bradyrhizobium archetypum. The sequence continues at coordinate 345,216 of NZ_JAAVLW010000006.1, forward strand.
CCGGCGTCCGGCGTGCCGACCGGCTTGCCCTCATACATGATCGAGGTCGCGCCATGAATCAGCGGGCCATAGACGATGTAGCTGTGGCCGACCACCCAGCCGATGTCGGAGCCGCACCACCAGACTTCGCCCGGCTTGACACCGTAGAGATTGAACATCGACCATTTCAGCGCGACCAGATGCCCTCCATTGTCGCGCACGACCCCCTTCGGAATTCCCGTGGTGCCGGAGGTGTAGAGAATGTAGAGCGGATCGGTCGCGAGCACTGGCGTGCACGGCGCGGCCTTGCCCGCCGCAAGCGCCGCGCGACGCAGCGTTGCCCAGTCTTGATCGCGGCCGGCGGTGAGTTCGCAACCGTGCTGCGGCCGCTGTAGGATGATGCACGCTTGCGGTTTTGCGCTGGAAAGATTGATCGCCTGGTCGAGCAGCGGCTTGTATTGCACGATGCGGCCGGGCTCGATGCCGCAGCTCGCCGAGAAGATCAGCTTAGGCTTGGCGTCATCGATGCGGGTCGCGAGTTCCTTCGCCGCGAAGCCGCCGAACACCACCGAGTGCACCGCGCCGATCCGCGCGCAGGCCAGCATCGCGAACACCGCTTCCGGAACCAGCGGCATATAGAGGATGACGCGATCGCCCTTGGCGACGCCGAAATCCTGCATCACCGCCGCGAGCGTCTGCACCTCCTTCAGCATCTCGGCGTAGGTGAATTTCGAGATGGTGTTGGTCAGCGGCGAATCGTGGATCAGCGCTACCTGGTCGGCGCGTCCGCCCGCGACATGGCGGTCGAGCGCGTTGTAGCAGGTGTTGACCACGGCACCGGCGAACCAGCGGCCATAGATGTCCATCGAGGGATCGAAGATCTTCCTGGCCGGCTCGATCCAGTCGATCTCGCGCGCGGCTTCGGCCCAAAACGCTTCCGGATCGGCCAGCGAGCGGGCATGGACCTCGTGGTAGCGGCTGTTGTCCTGGATGTTCATGGCGTCACTTCCCGATCGTTCGCCCATTGTCGTCATGGCTCGGGCTTGTCCCGGGCATCCACGTACTTGCTTTGGTTCGAAGACCGCAAGGCGTGGATGACCGGGGACCCGGCTACGCCAAGGCTTCGCCGGGCATACGATATTAGTCCGGCGAAGCTCTAGCGAAGACGGGCAAGCCCGGCCATGACGGCTGGGCAAGCATTATTGCAGGCATTGTCACGGGAAGTTGCGCCAGATCAAGCCAAGAATGGCTCGACCGCCCGGCTAAGCCTCACTGCCGGGCAATCGCGTTGAGCTTCTCCAGCCTCGCCTCCATGGCCTGGCGGAGGTCATAGCCGCGCTTGCCGAACGAGGCATTGCGCTTCTCGATAAAGTCGCGCTGCTGCCGGGTTAGCGCTAGCGCCGCACGATGGCTATCGGCTTCCGCATTCGCGATCGCCCGCAGAAACATGTCGCTGATGTTGCGGTCGAGTTGGGCAAGGCTTGCGTCAGCGCAGATCGCCTTTTCGACCTGTCGCTTCGCGGTGGCGCAATTGAAGCTCGGCAGATTCTTCTGGTAGGTGAGCGAACCGAGCCGCTCGATTTGCTGCATGATCTCCTTGTGATTGGCGGCGGCGGTGCCATCGGAGGGATTGAGACGAACGGCTTCCGCATAATCCTGCAGCGCGCGGCGACGGTCGCCCTTCTTGACCCAGGCCGCGCCGCGATTGTTGTAGGCGCGCTGGAACTTTGGATCGAGCCTCAACGCCGCATCGTAATCCGCAATAGCGCGGTCGTAATCCTTTCGCGCCTGGTACGCGTCGCCACGGTTGGTCAGAAATTTCGCCTCGGGACGCAGCTTGATCGCCTCGTCATAATCGGCGATTGCACCCGCGTAATCGCCATTGCCGGCGAGGTCGAGCCCACGATTGTCGAAGAATTCCGGCTCGGTCGGGTCGATCCGGATCGCCGTGGTAACGTCCTCGATCGCCCGTTCGTTGCGGCCGATTTTGCGGAAGGCCGCGGAACGGTTGCTGTAGGTCCGGGCACGGTGCGGTTCGAGACGGAGCGCCTCGTCGTAATCGGCGATCGCCTTTTGGTATTCGCCCTTGAAATACCAGGCGGCGCCGCGATCGGCAAAGGCTTGCGCGAAGTCCGGCTTCAGCCGCAGCGCCTCATTGTAGTCCTCGATGGCGCGATCGTACTTCCTGACATTGTTGAACGCATTGCCGCGATTTGCGTAACCGGTGGCATTGTCCGGCTCCAGCCGGATCGCCTGGTTCAGCGCGTCGAACGCGGCCTCCACCTTGCCGGTCTGGCGAAGGATCTCACCGCGAGCGCGGAAGGCGCGGGCGCGGCTCGGATCCCTGGTAATGACGGAATCGATTTCGGCCAACGCCTTGTCGGTCCGGCCTGCGCCGTGCAGCGCGGCAGCGCGGGTGATCATGGCGTCGAGCCGCTCGCTTTCTGTCGTCGCCGGATTTTCGATCAGGGCGGTGCAAACATCGATCAGCGTCGCGGGCTCGGCAACCGAAAGCGCTGCACAGACAACCGGCCGCTCGGCGGTCGTCGATTGGGCGCGGGCGCCACTGGAAGTCAGGATGGCAAGAGTTAGCGCCGCGCTCGCGACAACTGGCGAAATGAATGATCGCATGATCGGCTCTTCAATGAATGAAGTACGTCGCGGCCATGCCGCACCCGATCACTGTGTCGCCGCGGATCTCGCCGAGGTTCGAAGGTCCAGGGGCAAGCGTGCCTCGAGATCCACACGGCCTAATATCCGTCGATCCCGTTGATCTGTTGCAGGCGGTCGCGCATGGCCTTCTTAAGATCGTAGCCGGGCCGGCCGTATTCCCTGTTGCGGCGGGAGAGATACTCGTCCTGCTCGCGCCGCAGCTTGCGCGCCTGCTGCGGGGCCAACTTCTCGGCGGTCGCCCTCTGGTACGATCCCTGAACCTCGCGGTCGAGATCGGCCAGTTCGGGATTGGCGCAGATCGCCTTCTCAACCTTGCGGCGCGCGGTGGCACAGTCAAAACTCGGCTTGCCGGCGATCGCTTTCAGGACGCCCTGCCGCTCCGCCTCCTGCGCCAGCGCCCGGTGGTTGGCCCTTGCGACGACGTGATCCGGGTTCAGCTTGATCGCCGCGGCAAAATCCGCCACCGCCTTGGGCAGATCACCCTTCTTGCGCCAGAGTTCGCCGCGCGCATTATACGCATCCGCATGCGCCGGATCGAGGCGCAACACGCCGTCATAGTCGGCAATCGCGCGATCGATCATGTCCTTGCGTTCGTAGGCGCTGGCGCGCGCGATCAGCGCCTTGATGCGATCGCCCTTTTCGGTCTTTGCGTTGTCGATCAGCGCACTGCAGACATGGATCGTTCGGTCCTGATCATGCGCAAGGCTGGCAGCAAGACAGGTCGCAGGATCGATCCGCACATCCTTGACGGGCTCCGCGCCGGTCGCCAACGCTCCATTGGCTGACGTCATCGACAGCAGGGAAGCCACAACTAGGCTGCGGATGTCGGGATGGAATCGCATCGATTGATCCAGGATACGCTTTGATTGCCGCCCGATCCTAGCAAGGGGTGCACTTTTTCGACAACGGCCGGCTTCGAATTTCCGATTATCACGTCGCGGCACCACATTTTGGCCGAAACGTGACCTGCGGGAAACGTAATTCTCTTCACACATGGAAGAATACGATCCGTGAGAAAATCTGCGGTGAACCTTTTGCAGTTCTCGCGGACTCAATAACCATGACCACATTGACCGACTTCAATCCGACGCGCGCCATCGCGCAATCCCAAACCGGCTATTTTTACTTCTACATGGCGCTGGCCTGCACGGCCGTTGCCTTTCTCGGCTTCGCGCCGACCTACTGGCTGCCAATGGCGCAGCGATCGTTCTCGGCATCGCCCGTCGTGCACTTTCACGGCCTGCTGTTCTTCGCCTGGTCGCTTTATTTCGTATTCCAGAGCTGGCTCGCCGCGTCCGGCAAGGTCGCCCGGCACCGTAGCATCGGCATGATTGGTGTCTCGCTGGCAACCGCGATGACGATCTTCGGCTTCCTGGTCACGGTCAATGCGATGAAGCGCTCGGCGGCGGCGGGATTGGCCGATGACGGAATCGCATTCGCGATCGTTCCACTAAGCGGAATTCTGTTCTTCGCCGTGGTGTTTACGCTCGCCATTGCCGCCGTTCGCCGGCCGGAAACGCACAAGCGGCTGATGCTGCTGGCCGCCATCTCGCTGCTGGACGCCGCGGTCGCGCGCTGGTTTCTCACCTTCCTGGCGCCTCCCGGGCCGCTCGGCCCGCCGCCTGTCCCGGTGACCATTCCGCCCGCCATCGTCGCCTATCTTCTGCTCGTGGTCGCCATGGTTTTCGACTGGCGCATGCGCGGCCGGCCGCATCCCGTCTATGTCTATGGCGGCATTGCCCTGATCGCCATCAAGTTTCTGAACTGGCCGATCAGTCTCTCGCCACTCTGGCATTCCTTCGCCGGCGGCATCCTTGCGATGGCGCAGTAGCCCGGACGCGGCCGTCCGGCGAGGATTTGATCTTCGTGGTCAGAAAGGCTTGCAAGTCAGCAAGACTTGCCGGTTTTGATGCTAGATTGATGCTTACATCGATCTCGACCGGCAGGAATCTCCGATTTGCTTGCATTCGAATGGATTATTGGGCTGCTGCTTGGCGCGGTACTGTTGTCCGCGCTGGCGCGGCGGCTCCAGGTGCCCTACCCGACATTCCTTGCACTCGGCGGCATGTTGCTGGCATTCGTGCCTTCGGGGCCGTCCTGGACGCTTGAGCCAGATCTGGCGCTGGCGCTGTTCGTGGCGCCGGTGTTGCTGGATGCGGCTTTCGACACCTCGGTTCGCGACCTCCGAAACAATTGGCTGCCGGTCTCTACCCTCGTCTTCGTCGCGGTCGGCCTCACCACCGCGTCGGTCGCGATGCTGGTGCACTGGCTGCTGCCCGACATGCCCTGGGCAGCAGCGGTCGCCCTTGGCGCCATCGTCGCGCCGCCGGATGCCGCGGCCGCGACCGCAATCTTGCGCCAGGTCAAGCTGCCTTACCGGCTGCTCAAGATTCTCGAAGGCGAAAGCCTGCTCAATGACGCCAGCGCGCTGTTGATCTATCGCGTCGCGGTCGGCGCGGTGGCGGTCCAGCATCTTAAATGGAGCGAGCATGCCCCCTCGATCGCCTTCGCACTGATCGGAAGTCTGCTGGCCGGTTATCTGTGCGCCCGGCTTTGGACGCCGCTGACGCGGCGGATCACGGAGGCGCCGAGCGCGATCATCGTGCAATTTGCCGGCACCTTCACGGTATGGATCGTCGCCGAGCATATCGGCCTGTCCGGCATCCTGACCATCGTCGTCTATGCGATCACGCTCGCACGCACCTCGCCGGCGCAAATGCCGGCGCGGCTGCGTGTGCCCACCTATGCGGTGTGGGAAACCATGGTCTTTGTCCTCAACGTGCTGGCATTTGTGCTGATCGGCCTGCAGTTGCGCCCCATATGGGAACGGCTCGATGATCCCGTGCGATGGAAGTATTGTCTGGTAGCCGCCGCCGTGCTCGGCATCGTCATCCTGACGCGCATCGCCTGGGTGATGTCGTATGGTGCGGTGCTGCGGCTTGTGATCGCGCGCCGCTTGCTGCACCCGGAGCGGCCGATGACCGCCCCCACCTTTCAGGGCGGCATTGTCGTCTCCTGGTGCGGCATGCGCGGCATCGTTACATTGGCGGCGGCTTTCGCGCTGCCCGAAAACTTTCCCTATCGCGACCTGATGCTGCTGACGGCGTTCACGGTGGTGCTCGGATCGCTCGTGATTCAGGGCCTGACACTGCGGCCGCTGATCACGGCGCTGCGGCTGCGGGACGAGAACCCGGTGACGTCAGAAGTGGCGCGCGCTCGTGCCGCTGCCTATCGGGCGGCGCTAAATGAAATCGACGGCGACCCATCCGAGGCAGCGGAGCTTCTCCGGCTTGAATATCGCGCGCTGTTGCTCGGCGCCGGTGACGATGGCGGTGTTTCCAGCAGCGAACTGCCGGCCGACCCGTTGCGCCGGCGCGCCATTCGCGCCGCGCGGCAATCGATCCTCACCTTGCGGGAATCTGAGGAAATCGGCGACGATGCATTTCACCAGCTCGAGGAAGAACTGGACTGGGCAGAATTGAGCGCGCGGGGCTAACGCCCGGCCCCTTACCCCGCGGCGCTTGTTGTTACAGGCAGCGTCTGCCGACTTTCTTCAAATGACAAGACATGGAGCATGGGTCCCGGCGTTCGCCGGGACGACCAGCGAGTGGCTGTAGCGGCTAGGTCGATTTCACGGTGACCCCGCCATCGACCACCAACTCGATCCCGGTGACATAGCGGGATTCGTCGGACGCGAGAAACAGCGCGGCATTGGCGACGTCCCAGGCGTCGCCCATGTGACCCATCGGCACCTGCGCATCGCGCGCCCGCCACATCGCCTCGACGTCGCCGGCCGAATAGCTGGCCGCCAGACCGGCCGAGTGCTCGACCATCGGCGTTTTCATCAACCCCGGCAGGATGCAGTTCACGCGAACATGATCTTTTGCGAATTGCACGGCGGTCGTGCGCGTCATCTGGTTCATCGCCGCCTTCGAGGCGCCATAGGTGACGTAGGAAATGCCGAGATGGCGAATCGATGCGACCGACGAGATGTTGATGATCGAGCCGCCGCCCTGCTTCTGCATCAGGGGAATGACGTGCTTCATGGCAAAATAGGCGCTCTTGAGGTTGACGGCGAAGACGCGGTCCCACTCCGCTTCGTTGACCTCGACGACGCTGCCCATTTCGGCAATGCCGACATTGTTGTCGAGCACGTCGATGCGGCCATAGGCCTTCAGGCACGCCGCCACCATCGCTGCCACCTCGGCTTCGCGCGAGACGTCAGCGGTGAACGCGGTTGCCTTACCGCCCTCGCCCATGATGATGTCGACGGTCTCTTGCGCCGCGGCGGCGTTACGGTCGACGCAGAACACCTGCGCGCCTTCGCGCGCGAAGGTGACGGCGGTCGCCTTGCCGTTGCCCCAGCCGGGACCGATCGATCCCGCGCCCACCACCATCGCCACCTTGCCCTTGAGCCGTTCCATCGACTTCTTCTCCCTTTGGGTTGTCGTTGCATTGCAGCGCGCACAAACGGGGCGCATCCGAATTTTGGGCCGGGAAATTGGACGGACGGCGGCCCCGGGTCAACCTGTCCGAAAAGCTAAAGCAGCGACTTGAACATAGGCCGAAAAGCCCCTTGCCACCGCCGCCCAAACCGGACTGAATGCGGCCCGCGAAGGAGGCCCGCCGCAGTCGGGCCGGAAAGTTAACCGGTCCCCGGGGGAAGTATGGCCATAGACAAGACAACACCGCCCAATGACGAGGTCGTCGCCGTTTCGGACGAGGCCTTGCACAAGGCGGAAGCCTACATCGAGGCGGAAGAAGGCGCGGCTAACCGCCTGATGGGCTGGGCGGGCAGAATCTCGACCACGATCGCCGTGGCCATGAGCCTGTTCCACCTCTATGCGGCCTATGCGATCGTGCCAACTCAGGAGCTTCGCTACACCCACGTCGCCTTCACACTGGTCCTGAGCTTCTTGCTGTTTCCGCTGGCGACGCGCTTTCGCAACCGCGTGCGCTGGTGGGACATCGTCCCCGGGATAGTCGCAGTCGCGACCATCGTCTATGCGCTGTGGGGCGGCGAGGACTTTACCGATCGCGCCACCGTACCCGACCGCTGGGACGTGATCGTCGGCATCGTCTTTATCGTGCTGCTGCTGGAAGCGACGCGGCGCACCACCGGCGCGATCATGCCCGTGGTGTCGCTCCTGTTCATCGCCTATGCGATGCTTGGTCCATATCTGCCGGCGCCCTGGACTCATCGCGGCTACGACCTGGCTCGTCTGGTCGGCCACCTCTTCATCACGCTCGAAGGCATTTTCGGCGTCGCGGTCGACGTCTCGGCGACGCTGATCATCCTGTTCACGATCTACGGCGCGTTCCTGCAGCATTCCGGCGCCGGCAAGTTCTTCATCGATTTCTCACTGGCCTTGATGGGCGGCAAGCCGAACAGCGCCGGCCGCACCGTGGTGCTGTCGTCGTTCCTGCTCGGCGGCCCCTCCGGGTCGGGCGTCGCGACTACCGTGATGATCGGCACCGTGGCCTATCCGATGATGGCCAAGGCGGGCTTCGAGCGAAACGCCGCGGGCGGATTGCTTGCAGCCGGCGGGCTCGGCGCGATCCTGTCGCCGCCGGTGCTCGGCGCCGCCGCGTTCCTGATCGCCGAGTTTCTCAAGATCAGCTATCTCGACGTGATCTGGATGGCGACCATCCCGACCTGTCTTTACTACATGTCGCTCTTGTTCATGGTCGAGCTGGACGCCAAGAAATTCCACGCCAAGAACGTGACCTTCACGCCCGAGATGTCGCTCGGTCAGATGACCGCGCGCTACGGCTTCCATTTCATCTCGCTGCTCGCCGTCGTCGTGTTCATGGTGATCGGCTACTCGCCGTCGCTGTCGGTATTCTACGCCATCGTCGTGACGTTCGCGCTGAGCTTCCTGCGGCGGGAGACCGCGCTGATGCCGAGCAAACTGGTGAAGGCGCTGGCCGATGGCTCGATCGGCGCGCTCAATGCGGCGACCACCTGCGCCTGCGCCGGCATCGTCGTCGGCATCGTAACGCTGACCGGTCTCGGCCTCAAATTTTCGTCGATCGTGATCAGCTATGCCGGCGGCAGCCTGCTGTTGACTGCGATCTACACCTCGCTGATCGTCTGGATCATCGGCCTCGCAGTGCCCGTGACCGCCTCCTACATCATATGCGCCGTCATCGCAGCACCCGCGCTGACCAAGCTCGGCGTGCCCGACTACGCCGCGCACATGTTCATCTTCTATTATGCGGTGCTATCGGAGGTATCGCCCCCGACGGCGCTGTCGCCGTTCGCGGCGGCGGCCATTACCGGCGGCGATCCCTACAAGACTACGTTGCAGTCCTGGAAATACACGCTGCCCGCGTTCCTGGTGCCGTTCGTCTTCGTGCTCGACCCGCAGGGCGGCGGCCTGCTGATGACGATCCCCAAGGGCGGATCGTGGCTCGACATCATCGAGATCACGGTCAAGACAAGCCTTGGCCTGCTGGCACTGGCCGCGTTTGCCCAGAACTGGGCGCTGCGACAAAATACACCGGTCGAGCGCGGACTACTTCTGCTATCCGGATTGCTGCTGGTGTTCCCAAGCCTGATTGAGGCAATCGTCGAATGGATTACTGGACGCGATATCAGCTACACCTATGTGCCGGGCCTGATCATCGGTTTCGGCGTATTGCTGTGGCAGGCCAGAACGCGGTCGCCAGAGCGACCCGCGCTCACAACATAGAGAAGAAGCGATTGAGGAGACAAAAATGAAAAAGACCGCAGCGATACTGGCGATGGCTCTGGGGCTCGCCTTTGCCGGCGCAGCCCATGCCCAACAGAAGACCATGTCGATCGGCACCGGCGGCACCGGCGGCGTTTACTATCCGCTCGGCGGCGCCGTCGCCAATGTGCTCTCGAAGAACCTGCCCAATGTGCAGGCCACCGCCGAAGTCACCGGCGGCTCGGTCGACAATCTCAAGCTGATCGGCGCGGGAAAAAGCGAGCTCGCCTTCACCATGGCCGACGCCGCGCTCGATGCGCTGAAGGGAGAGGACAAGTTCAAGAGCGGCAAGGTGCCGTTGCAGGCGCTGCTCGTGGTCTATCCAAACCGCATGCATGTGGTGACGGTGGAAGGCACCGGCATCCAGACCATGGCGGACCTCAAGGGCAAGCGCGTTTCGACCGGTTCGCCCGGCAGCGCCACTGAAGTGATGGCATTCCGCGTCATCGAGGCGGCCGGCCTCGACAAGGACAAGGATATGAAGCGCGAGCGGCTCGGCGTTGCCGAATCCGTCAACGCGGTGAAGGACCGCAAGATCGACGCGTTCTTCTGGGTCGGCGGAATTCCGACCGCCGCAATTACCGATCTCGCGGCGACACCCGGCCTGAAGATGAAGCTGATCGACCATGGCGACCTGGCCGAGAAGATGAATGCCAAATACGGCAAGCTCTATTCGGCGAGCAAGATCAAGGCGGGCTCCTATCCCGGTTACGACAAGGATAACTCGATCACCGAAGTGTGGAATCTGATCGTCACCGGCGACAAGATGAGCAACGAGGACGCCTACACCATCGTCAAGACGCTGGTGGAGAAGAAGGCCGACATCGTCGCCGTGCACAAGGAGGCCGAGAGCTTCTCGCTCGACAACCAGGTGCAGGACCGCTCGCCGATCCCATTCCATCCCGGCGCGCTGAAATACTTCAAGGAGAAGGGCGTCGGCGGCTAGGCTTCAATATTCGCCGTCCTGGTCGAGCTGACGCGACATCCGGAATGCTGGTTGCAGCGACCGCGGCCTGTCGAGGGCCGCGGTCATTTTTTGCCTGAATAAGTTGCGTGCGTCGCACCATTGCTGCTCCTGCGACGTTCTGCGGAGGCACCTCAGCCCAGAGTGCGCTTCCATGACCGGCGCGGCGCCGACAAGCGACACAGGGATTAACAAGCCGCGCTGATCAAATATTGCCCAGATATGGCATCGGCTAACTGACACCTGGGAAATCGCCGGATAGGCATGTCCGACCTCGCCAATAGGCCGCTGAGGCCGGCAGTTTCCCTAAAATTTTATTCTTGTCAGCGGCTTTAACCCTACTGAAGTAATCATGTGACCTCCCGAAAAATTCCATTATTGCGACCTCAACACGGATGTACGACTGACGCCGGGGTATCTGTCGGGAGGGCGTCATGGAGCAGATCAACTTTGGCGAGTATTCGCGCGCAGCGCATTTCGGGCATCGGAAGCTGACGCCAAGGGCCTGCGTCGTCGATAGCAAAAAGCACCTCCGATCGTTCCTTTCCGACGCTCTGGAGGATCTCGGCTTCATCACCAGCGAATGCGGGCAGGCCGGCGATCTGGCTGGCGTGTTGCAGGCGGAGCAGCCGGATCTGATCGTGCTCAGTGTCTGTGTCGACGGGCTCAATGTCGGCGAAATTCTCGAAGCCATCGTTCGCAGGAATTTCACCGGCAAGGTTCTCGTGATCGGTCAGCCCGACTCGATCATGGTTAAAGCCGTCAGGCAAATTGGCGAAGAATACGGTATTGCCATGCTGGCCTCGCTGCCGACGCCGTTCGGCGCCGCGAGCCTGCGTGCCAGCGTCGCGGAGCTGCTGCCGGCCGAGCCGGCGCCGAGCCCCGCCGTCGATGTCGCCGAGGCGTTGAAGGCCGGCTGGCTCGAATTGTGGTATCAGCAGAAGATCAACGTGCGCACGCTGATGCCCAGCGGCGCCGAGGCGCTGGTCAGGATGCGGCATCCTGCCTGGGGCGTGGTCCCGCCGGCCTACTTCATTCCGGACGACAAGGATCCGCATTTTCGCGGCCTGTCTGAATTCGTAGTTGGCCGCGCCATCGAGGATTGGCGCTATCTCCTGGAGAGCCAGGGTCCGGTCGATCTCTCGATCAACCTGCCGGTAGCGTTCTTCGGCAATGGCGCTGCGGTGCACGACCTATGCCGCGCGATGCCGGCTCACCCGGCCTTTGGCGGACTCCTGATCGAAGTCGACAGCAGCGAGGTGATCAACAATCCGGAGCTTGCGATCGACGCGGCCCGACGGCTGCGCCTGCACAATATCGCGATCGCCATCGACAATGTCGGCGCGGAATGGCCTTCGCTTCTGGAGCTTCGCAGTTTTCCGTTCGCCGAACTGAAGGTCGACCAGCAATATGTCAGCGGCTGCGCCGACAACCGGCTGAAGCAGACGGTATGCCGGCGCATCATCGAACTCGCCCGCGACAACGGCGCCCGCGCCACCGCCCAGGGCATCGAGAGCCGCGCCGATTATCTCGCCGTGCATGACATGGGCTTCGATCTGGTCCAGGGCTACCTGTTCGGCAAGCCGGTGGCAGTGCGAAAATTTGCTCGCTCCCGTTCCCAGCTTGCGGCCGGCTCCGGCAAGCTGCCGTGAACGAGGCTCACTCGAATTTCATGTCGATGCATTTCGAGATGTCGGAGCCGAGACCGGACGAGATGATGATGCAACCACGCACCTTCAGCGTATCGTTGTCGCTGGCCCATACCGCATAGCCTCCGGGACCGAAGAACGAATTGGTGTTCGGCCCTTCAGTTTCGGTGGCATCGAACGAATAACTCGAATCGGTATCGAAGATGCGCGGCCTCTTGGCGCAGCCGCCGTCGGCCTGCACGTTGATGACCTCCTTGTTGTCTCGCGTCAGCGCTAGCGAGACTTGGCAACGGAAATATTCAGAGGTCTTGGTATTGAACACGTACGCATAGGATTTGCAGGTCGAGGTATTGAGCTTGCCCGCACTCAATCCGCGGCTGCAGGCAATCCGCTGATTGTTGGAGAGCTTGAAATTCTCGGCCGCCGCGGAAGCCAGCGTCATGAACGACAGCGCTACACCACAACCGATCTTCATGACGTAGTTCATCCTGACCATCCCTATGGGGTTTTTCGCAATGCATGCTTGTAGCCGGAAACGCGAACATAGTCGCGAAGTCGGAGGCGGGAAATCACAAAGTCTCAAGGGCCGTGTGATGCGTCGAAGGTGTCAATTGACGGAGCAACACCGTTCGTGATTTGTTCAAAGCGTGGGACAGAAGCCGCTTATGCCCGCGGGGAGGATGACGATGACGGTTGTTTCTACAAAATCAGTTTTGATGGCAGCCCTACTGACCGGACTGGCGACATCGGCATTCGCGCAGGCGCCCACGCCCTGGGAGCTGAAGTCCGACATGGGCTATGCCTACAGCAAGGACGGCAAGACGCTCGCGTACAAGCTGGGCACCAACAATGCAGGCCTTCTGCTCAAGGGCGCCAAGAAGGTGCCGAAGGGCACATTGTTCTTCATCGGCCAGAACGGGCAGCTCTATATGCGCTCAGGCCCCTATCTGGAACCCGACGGCAAGTTCATGTTCGGGTCGGAGTGAGGGGCGATCTGCTGCGAACAGGATGTCATCATCCGCGATGATCCAGTACGCCGCACGGTCCGCGACTTTGCTCTGATTGCGCCGAATACTGGATGCCCCGCCTTCGCGGGGCATGACAGTTTGAAGGCGCGGAACGACTAAAACACTCCCGCCAGCTCTTTCGCGCCGGGCTTGCCGGAGTTGAAATCCATGCGCTCGTCGGTTACGGCCAATAGTTTCGCCACCGTGTTGTGACGGATCGCGACGGGGTTGCGCTCGTAACCGCCACGCTGGAAGAAATTCGAGGTCGGCACCCGCTCACGCATCGCTTGCGGCATGGTCACCATGTCGAGCCCGGTGCCGTCGCCGGTCAGGTTCATCATTTCGAGTTCGGCGGCGGTCAGCGGCCGATTGTAGCCTTTGGCGCGCGCGAAGATCACCGACGTCAACAGCTTGTGCGTCTGCAGCATCGGCCCGACGTCGATGTCGAGCACCATGGCGTGCACAGCCCAGCCTTGCGGCGTATTGGCGAGTTTCTCATGCTCGGACCAGGTGTCCGGCACGGTGCGCGTGAACGCCACCATCCGTTTCAGCACGGCAAGCTTGTGATCCATCGTCTTGCGCGGCGCGCCCGAGAGCGTCGCGGCCCTCGCCGTCAGTTCCTTGATGAATTCGTGGCCCTGCTCGGCGAGCAGTTCGACACTGTTGGTGGTGAGCAACTGATTGTAGCCGATCGCGGTCGAGATCGCGCGCGAGCCTGGCTTCGCGGGATTGAGCCCCGACTGCATGTCGTAATTGCCGCTGCCGCCGGTCTCGAACGAATAGACCCGCACCGCCTGCTCACGCGTCAGTCCGGCCGCGAGCGCGTAGCGAGCATAGGCACGCTTGAACTCGATTTCGGTGGCGGGACGCTGCGGCACGAACTGAAAATGGTCGGCGGCGGCCTTGAGGAAATCGGCGACCACCGGCAGCGGCTTGCGCTCGCGCGGCGGCGCTTCTTCCTCCGGCTCCGGACTGACCGGGCGCTTCGGACCGGTGTAGACCGGCGGCTGCGTCAGCACGTAGTCGTCGAGCGTAATAGCCTGGCGCTCGCGACGCTTGGCGTTGCGGCCCTTACGCTTTTCCGAGATCGCAGCCCAATAGGCGCCGGCCTCCTCTTCGAACGCGGCGCGCGCTTCCTGATATTCCTTCAGCTTGCGGCGATATTCGGCCATCGCCTGCGGCGAGGCCGCCTGCGCCATGGCGTCGGCGGTTGAGGGAGGGAGCAGCTCCGTGGCCACGGCAGGCGGCGCACTCGCGAGCAGCGCGAGCGCAGCTAATCCGGAACCAATGCGAATCAATGGCAGGCGCATGGCACCGTTGTAGCAAGCGCGCCCGAGATGTCAGCCCCCGAAAGGCGCGACAACAGGCGCTCTTCTCTTCCTTCTTCCCTTGTGGAAGAAAGTCACTCCTGCTCCACGCCGCTGGCTTTCACGAGCTGCGACCATTTCTTTTCATCCTTGTCGATGAAGTCGGCATAATCTTCCGGTGTGCCGGGCGTGATCTCGGTGCCATCATTGCCGAGTTGCTTCTTCACTTCGTCGGCGGCGAGCGCGTCGCGCAACGCCTTGTTGAGCTTGGCGACGATCGGTCGCGGCGTGCCGGCAGGAGCGGCAAGGCCGTAATAGAGCGACGCGTCGAAGCCGGACAGGCCCGCTTCGATCATCGTCGGCACCTCGGGCAACAGGCCGGAACGGGTAATGCTGGTGACCGCGAGCGCGCGCAATTTGCCGGCAGCGACATTGGTGTGTGAGGCCGGGATCGGCGCGAATGCCATTGGAATGTGGCCGCCGAGGAGATCGGTCAGCGCCGGGCCGGTGCCTTTATAGGGGATGTGCACCAGCTTGATGCCGGCCGCACGGGCGAAATATTCGCCGGTGATATGGCTGGCGGTCCCGGCGCCGGCCGAGCCGAAATTGACCTTGTCGGGATTGGCTTTGGCATAGGCAATCAATTCGGCGACGGTCTTGGGCGGAAACGACGGATGCACCACCAGCGAATTCGGCGCGTTGCCGATCATGCCGATCGGTGCAAAATCCTTGCGCGGATCGTAGCCGGGATTCTTGTACAGCGAGGGACCGATCGCCAGCGTGCCGGTGTAGCCCAGGAGCAGCGTGTAGCCATCCGGATCGCTTTTCGCGACGGCCCTGGTGCCGACGGTGCCGCCGGCCCCGGGACGGTTATCGACCACGACTTTTTCGCCGAGCAACTCGCTCATCTTGTCGGCAATGGCGCGGCCGACGATCGAGGTGCTGCCGCCGGGCGCGAATGGAATGACCAAGGTAATCGCGCGGGCGGGATAGGTCTGGGCGCGCGCTGGATCGATGGCTACGCTCGCACCGAGCAGTGCAGCGGCAACACACAGGCTCTTGATCCACGTGAACATGACAAGCGCGCTCCCAGGAATGTTCTTTTTGTTGGACGCCATCGTCGCTGAAACAAGTACTATTCGCAAGTTGACTGCCGGACCAGGCGCTCGTCATCGTGAACCGTCATATCTCACATGGTGAGATGAATGTGTCGCTCACGACGACGGTCTCACCTCCACGCAAACACCGGCTGCTCCAATTCCGCCACCCGTGTTTCCCGCCCAGCCAGCACCTCGGCAAATTGATAGATCAATGCCGCGGTCGGCGCGTGGATGTGCTGGCCGGCATGGCGAAAGCGGATCACCCGCCGTGTGCTTTCCGGGATGGTGGTGAAGCTGAAGACGTCGTTTCGTTCGATGTCCTCGAGCGCGACGCGGTGCACCGAGGCGACCTCCGCTAGATTAAGAACAATATCGGCACTGGCGCTAACCCAGACCACCACCGGCGTGATCAGATAGCCTGAGCGCGTCGGATAATCGTCGAGCAGGCCCAACACATCACCCTCACTCAAGTTCACGCCAAGTTCTTCGTGAAGCTCGCGCAGCGCCGCCCGTGTCTGCGTCTCGCCCGGGTCGCAGCGCCCGCCCGGCAGCGCCCATTGAGCAGCATGCGAGCGCAAGTTCGCCGCGCGGCGGGTCAGAAGAAACGACGTGCCGCCGCCTGCCTCGGCCTCGGTGAGGGCAATGGCGACCGCGGCGCGCTTCAGCCCGGATGTCGTCTCAGCCGATGGTGAGCGCGTGAACGCCGCGCAGAGGTCTGCAATATTCCCCCGTGTGGTATCGTCAAATGACCAGGCCATCCTGCTTGACTACAACACCGGCGCATCAGATGAAATGATCCGGACAGCATGACAGACCGCAGAGATCGGAAGGCACGACATGACGGCCAAGGCCGCGGACAAGCTCAAATCCGACGGCTGGAAGATCGTCGAAACCACCGGCTTCCTGCACCTGATCGGCCCCTTGTGGCAACGCGTCGTCGACGGCAACCATGAATACGCGCTTCTGACCGAGGACAAGCACCACAACCGGCGCGGCCTGGTGCAAGGCGGCGTGATCATGACGTTTGCCGACCGCACCTGCGGCATGACCGCCCGCTTCGTCTCCGGCAAGCCGACGCTGGCGACCGTGCAGCTCGATACCCACTTCGTCGAGGCCGGCAAGATTGGAGAGGTTTTGGTGTCGAGGCCGCACGTGGTGCGCTCGACCCGCAGCCTGATTTTCATCACGACGGAAGTGACCGTCGACAAGCGCTGTATCGCGATGGCGAGCGGTGTGTTCAAAATACTGAAGAGCGAGGGTTGATAGTCGTCGCCCTTACCCCGTCATTGCGAGGAGCGAAGCGACGAAGCAATCCATATTTTCTTTGCCGAGAGATGGATTGCTTCGCTTCGCTCGCAATGACGAGACCCAGCCGCTATGCTGTTCGGTACGCACTATGAGGACCCACCCCATGCAATACCGCCAACTCGGCCGCAGCGGCCTGAAGATTTCGCCGATCTGTCTGGGCACCATGATGTTCGGCGGTCCGACCGACGAGGCGACGTCGTCGCGTATCATTGCGAAGGCGCGCGAGGCCGGCATCAACTTCATCGATACCGCGGACGCCTATAATGACGGCCAGTCCGAGCGGGTGGTCGGCCGCGCCATTTCGAACAATCGCGCGAGCTGGATTCTCGCGACCAAGCTCGCCAACCAGATCGGCGACGATCCCAATCGCGGCGGGCTGTCGCGGCGCTGGGTGATGCAGGCGGCGGACGAAAGCCTGCAGCGGCTCGGCACCGACTTCATCGACATCTACTATCTGCACAAGGAGGACCACGCGACGCCGCTGGAGGAGACGGTGCGCGCGATGGGCGATTTGATGCGCCAGGGCAAGATCCGCTATTTCGGCGTCTCGAACTACCGCGCCTGGCGCGTCGCCGAGATCTGCAACATCTGCGACGTCAATGGCATCGACCGCCCAATCGTCAGCCAGCCCTATTACAATGCCATGAACCGCATGCCCGAGGTCGAGCACTTCCCGGCTTGCGGCTATTACGGCCTCGGCATCGTGCCCTATAGCCCGTTGGCCCGCGGCGTGCTGACCGGCAAGTACAGGCCGGATGCCGCGCCGGACAAGGAGACGCGCGCCGGCCGTGCCGACAAGCGCATGATGCAGACCGAGTGGCGGCCGGAATCGCTGCAGCTCGCCCAGGAGATCAGGCGGCACGCCGAGGCCCGCGGCATCACCGCCGGGCAGTTCGCGGTTTCATGGGTGCTGAATTCGTCCTTCGTGAGCGGGGTGATCGCCGGCCCCCGCACCGAGGAGCAATGGGACGATTATATCAAGGCGCTCGACTACCGCTTCACGGCCGAAGACGAGGCGCTGATTGATCGCCTGGTGGTGAGCGGGCATCCCTCGACGCCGGGGTTCAACGACCCGGCTTATCCGATCGAGGGGCGGCGGGCACGAACGGATGGCCGCGCCCAATGACCGGATCGGGCGGCCGTGCGCGGACCAACTACTTGGCGTTGCATCAAGGCTGCAGCGCTCGGTAACCGGATAGTAACCTCGCCCGTGGAAACTTCCCTGTTCAGGTGGAGGTCCATGTGGCGGACGAGCACAGAATAGCACCGCGGCGTCGGCTGTTGAAGTCGGGCAAGATTTCGTTTGGCGGCGGCGCCGCCATCGATTGCACGGTCCGCAATCTTTCCGAAACCGGCGCCGCGCTCGAGGTGATTTCGCCCGTCGGCATTCCCGAGCGCTTCACGCTGGTGATCGAGGCCGACCATATCCATGTGCCGTGCCGCGTCGTCTGGCGAAAAGAGACGCGGATCGGGGTCCACTTCGAAACCTGACCGGCGCCGCCACGCCGTGCGCAGCACGCGGCCGCGCACGACAAGTCGCTGACAGCGCGAGTTCCGGACTCGACGACTCAGTGCCTGGATTCGAGACTGACGATCACGCCTGTAGGTTCGGGCTCGTGCGGCGACAATTTCGTCAGCGTCTCATCGCTCCAATAAGCAAGGTTGACGATCATGCCGACGGACGATTCCGGCTTGGAGGCCTCAGCCGGCTCCAGGACGTTCAGCCCGCCGCTGTCGAGAAAGAATGTATGATCCCCAAACATGCTGGCCAGTTGCGGGACCACCGGATGGTCGTCGGGAAGCGCTTGGGCTTCGAATTGCATCAGAGCGCGTTCCACCTGTGCCGAGTTCAATTTCATGCACGACTCCTTGCTTCGCTTTTGGTTGGTTGAGGACTGCGCGACGGCTGACCGCACGCGGCTGCTTCCTGCGAAGGATACGAAAGGCATCAAGCAGAGTGTCTGATCCTGATTGCTCGTCCCCCGACCAGCATCGTGAGCTGGCTCGCAGGTTCGCCTTCAATTCCGCGAGCACCGCGAATTGAATTCGGGACAATGGTGCCTCTTTGGGCCCGTTCAACCCGGCAACAAAATTAAATTCGCAATGTTCCGCAGAAAGTCGCTGTTTGAAAAAATTTGCGGGCAGCGACGGGAACAACATTGCAGGCGCTGTTGGCATCGCGGAACCGCAGCCGCTATCTGCCGTCGGGAATGGGATGCCGCCTCGCTAATTCGTCCAGCGACAGATGCGCCTCTTCGTCGCTCAGCGCAAAACGAACGATGACATCCTGGCGGCTGATCTGCCCCCAAAGCCCGTCTGACGACCATTTCTGCGGCATCGGCCCACGCAGGCCTTCGACCCAGACAAAGTACCATTCGGTCATCGCAGCCTCTTCGGTCTTGGACCGGAACCAGATGCGTCGCCGCTCCGTTGGAAGGACATTGCAGGCCTGGACGCAAACAGCGCGCGGCCCGTACCGGTATTCATCCGGGAAAACGACAGGGCCACTGCCGGCAATCGCACACGCATCCTTACAGGAAGGATTTCGTCATGGAAATCAGCCATTTCAAGGACATGTACCTTGCCGAGCTGCAGGAATTGGTCAGCGTCGAGGACCAGCTTGCGGAAGCGTTGTTGCGCATGGCGGCAGCCGCATCTCACCCGGCGCTGAAGAACGCGCTAGTGGATCACCATGCGGAGACGATCGCGCAGAAGGATCGCCTTGTAGCCATTCTTAACCAGCATGGCGTGGACCCGGCGGCGCATGTCGACCAGGCCATGGAGGCACTCATCCGTGAAACCCGGAAGATGCTCGGCATACTGGAGGGCGACGATCTTCGCGACGCGGGCCTGATCGCGTCGGCCCAGAAGCTCGAGCATTATGAAATCGCCGCCTACGGCTCGGCCGCAGCGCTCGCGGGCCAGCTGGACCTGCGCAACGACCAGGCGATGCTGCACGCCAGCCTGGAGGAGGAGAAGGCGGCGGATGCGCTGCTCACCGAGATCGCCAAGGGCGAGGTGAACCCGGACGCGCTGGCGGCGTGAGGCGGCGGAACAGAACGCAGCGGCTGACCTGACCGGCTTGAACCTTTTCCGGCCCGACAACGACAATCGGGATCATCGGATAGAGGGATGCCGGTCATGAATTCGCCAGAGCCAGTTGCACGGCCTGCATTGCAGGGCAGCCCTGCCCGTCGCATTGCGGTCGCGGTCATGCTCGGCGGGCTGATCTTTATGACGCTGTGGATCATGATGTTCAGTATGGTCACGTCACTGTTGATCGGCGCCGGTTGCTGCGTCGTGATCGTTGCCGCGAGCTCCGCATCGGACATGATCGAAATGCTGCTCGATGCAGTGGCCGCCGTCCTGTTCGGCGTCGTGGCCGTCATCGCGGCGATCTTCGGTGCGATCTTCAGCGTGTTCGGGTTTTAAAGACAAACTCACCCGCGATCTTCGCCCTCGCGAGGCTCCCTGAAATGCGGAGTGGCCGCCTCGTCATGACCGCTTCGGCTGCTGAAGAACATCAGAGCCATCAGGCCGCATCCGATCAGCAGCGAGAAGAAAGTGCCAAGCCCGAGCGCGATCCAGCCATGCACGCTCATCGGAACGTCGCTGCTGGCATTCCAGACGTACGCAGCGCAGACACCTGTGACGACAAGCAGAGCGGCAAGTACACTGAGCAAGATGATTTGACCTGCGCCGATCTTGGCTCTTCCTGAGGATCGCGGCATGGCACTTACTCCAGCTTACGGCGAACCAATCGGATTGGGCGTGTTCCGTTCGTAACGCAACGCGACATGCGGAGCTGAGTTCCTGTCTGGATGGGCAAGCAATCCGCCGGCTAGGCGACGGCTTGCCGTTCGCTATCGGCAAAACCTTGCAGCAATAGTTCGCCCAGCGGCACGGGTTCGCTGAAGAAATTACCCTGACCCAAGGCAATTCCGAGCGAGCGGATCTTTTCGACCTGCTCGAATGTCTCGACGCCTTCGGCGACGATCGAGAGATTCAATGTCTTTGCAAGCTGGACGATCGATCCGAGGACGGCGACGGTCTCGGAGCGGCCGATCCTGTCGATGAACGACTTATCGATCTTGACCTTGTTGAATGGAAAGGCGGTCAGATAAGACAGCGACGAATAGCCGACGCCGAAATCGTCGAGTGCGATGGAAACGCCAAGCCGCTTCAGGCGTTCGAGCGTCTTGAGATTGTCCTGGCTGTCGGCCAGAAAAACACTTTCGGTGATCTCGAGCTCCAGCCGAGTTTCGGCAAGGCCGCTGTCCATCAGCGCCAGCATCACGGAATCGACAAGATTGCCGCCGGTAAATTGCAGGGCGGAGAGGTTGACCGCAACCTTGATATCATCAGGCATCATCACGGCGTGGCGACACGCCTTGGCGAGCACCAGATTGCCGAGCTCAACGATCAGCCCACTCTCTTCCGCAACCGGAATGAATTCAGCCGGAGGGATCAAGCCTCTGGTCCTGTGGCGCCAGCGCGCCAGCGCCTCAACCGATTTCACGTGCCCCGTGCCGAGCTCGAACACCGGCTGATAGAAGACCTCAATCTCTTCGCGCCAGATCGCCTCGCGCAGCTCGATTTCAAGGATGTTGCGCTGGTCGGCTTCGGCCTTGAGCTCCGGCGAGTAGACGTTGAAGCAATTGCGGCCGGCATTCTTCGACTTGTAGAGCGCAAGGTCGGCGTTGCGAAGCAGCTCATCGATGCGCGTGCCGTGCT
The DNA here is from genome assembly GCF_013114835.1 of Bradyrhizobium archetypum. Classification (GTDB taxonomy): domain Bacteria; phylum Pseudomonadota; class Alphaproteobacteria; order Rhizobiales; family Xanthobacteraceae; genus Bradyrhizobium; species Bradyrhizobium archetypum. The sequence goes on from NZ_JAAVLW010000006.1 coordinate 366,671, forward strand.
CCGGCACCATGGCGACGCCGATGCTGCAGCCGATCACGACCGGGTGGCCATCTATTTCATAGGGTTCGGCAATGGCTTCGACCAACCGCGCGGCGAGCGTTGTGGCACTGTCCTGCAGCGAGGCCTGCCCCGGCGCCACGACCAGCGCAAACTCGTCACCTCCGATCCGGGCCGGCGTCGTCCCGACGTCCCGGACCTTCGCCTTGATCCGGCGAGCGACCTGCTTGAGCAGCGCATCGCCGCATTGATGGCCGAGCGCGTCGTTGACCGACTTGAACTTGTCGAGATCCAGCAGGAGCACGGCAAACGGCGTATTGAGCGCGAAATACTTGTCCAGCGCTTCGTCAAGGCACGCCCGGAACAGGTTACGATTCGCAAGGCCCGTTAGGCTGTCATAGTGGGCCAACCTCTCGATCCGGTCCTCGGAAGCCTTGCGCGCGGTGATGTCTTCATGCGTCGCAACCCAACCGCCGCTCTCGCGCCGTCCATAGGAAATATAGATGGCGCGCCCATCCGGGAATTGCACCGTATTCGAGGTGTGTTCCGATTTGGCGAGACGGCCCTTCAGGTCAGCCAGATAGGCATCGAGATCGCGCACGGCTTCCTGCTTCGAAAACACCTCCCGGAAGTCCATGCCGATGCGAATGTCATCAGGCGAAAGCACATAGGAGTCGAGCCATTGCCGATTGAATGCAATCAGGCGATCGTTTCCATCGAACATGCTCAAACCTTGCGGAAGATTTCGCAGCGCGTCCTCGAATTTGCTGACGGAGTCGCGCAATTGCCGCTGTGCGCCGTCGAGCGCCCGCTGTCGCCGCCAGTAGAGCGCGGTCGCAAGCAGGATGATGCACGTGAGCAGAAGCGCGCCACTGAGATAGATTTTCTGCCTGGATTGGGCGCGCGAATAGATCTCCTGCTCCGAAATACCGGCGGTAAAGATCAGCGGAAGCGCGTGCGATCGGCGCGCTGTGACCAGTCTGTTGCTGCGGTTCGGGCGGCCTTCGTTTTCGCTCCAATTCCAATATTGGCTGTAGAAGCCGTCCCGTAACTCGCTCTGAACGTGGCCGGGTGCCCACTGTCCCAGCACCGTGCCCTGGTCTATTCCCCGCGCGGCGAGCACGATGTAGTCGGCATTCCTCAGAACAAGCGTTCCTCCGACACCGAGCTTTGCGGTGTCGTAGAACCTCCCGATTACGTCCACGCTGATCGAGCCGACGACGATGCCCGCCGGATTCTTCGCGTTGTCAAACAGCTTTCTTGCGAGCTGGATGGTCCATTTGTTCGACGCCCGCCCCAGCACCGGCTTTGCAACATAGAGCCGGTCTTCGGCCATCTCCATCGTCTTGATGAAGTGCTCGCGGTCTCCGAGGTAGAGCGGCGGACCGGAATAGCCGGCCGTCGTTTCGATCATATAGCCGTTCAGTCCGATCAGCGCGAACTGCACCACGTCGCCGCTCGCCATCTGCGCCTTGTCGGCCCAATATTTCAGGTCGAAGGCGGCCGGATCCTTTGCGTAAAGCGCGCGCGCAACCCGCAGCGACTGATCCACCCGTTCGAATATCCGCTCGGTGTTTTCCTCGAACAGTTCGGCGACACTGTCTCCGTGGGCCCGCGCCTGTTGCAGCGCTTCCGTCCTCTCCTGCGACGTGATCGCGAGGTAGCCGGCCCAGACCAGCGGCAAGAAGAACAGCGCGATCTGCATCGGGGCATTTCGCAGAACTCCGTTCGCGGCTCTGCGGAGTAGCCTACGGGCACGAGTCACGGCCCGCGACGGTGCGCGAGCCGGAACCACGGAGTGACGCTCGCAGAGCATGGCAACGCCTTCAAATATGAAATCGACTGTCTCCGCCCGAATGGCCCGAATAGCCGCCGCGGGGAACTGCCGAGGTCCTGCAATCCCCGAAACCTAGCCGCAGCAGGCTTAAGTTCCGGTTTCATTCACGCTCAGTGTTTATGTCGAAGGCCTCCGTAAAATCACGGAGATCGGCCGCGATGGCGGTGGTTGGTTCCTTAACGCCGATGCGATCGCTCCGCCTGTCGCTTTCAGAGCTCGTCGTGTAGTCGCTGCTCGGATCCAACTGTCAAACAGCGGGAGGTGTGCGTCCGCATTCTCGCGGCGTAAGGCGCCCGAGTATTGCTTGAACTTTCGCCCTCCAACGAACCAAGGGCGCAGGGAAAGCCGGGTGCACGCTGCACCCGAGGTCTCGTGTGCCGTTGCGCATAGAGGAAACGCACACGAGCATACAGGGCAGCGGAGGCATTCCGGCTTTCCCTGCGCGATGGTTACGGCTTACTTCGTGCTCTTCCCGGAGAACGGCTCTTTTGCCTCCGTCGCCCCCGAGAAGCTTCGCTTCTTAGGGACTTAACGCCAGCACCGCGGCGTCCGAACCACACGACTTCGCCGTCCGCTTCAGGCGCTTTACGTCAGCGAGCGCCATTCACGTCCACCGCATCTCACCGCGCGTTCGTGACGTGGCCAACGCCCCTTGGGTGGGTGAGATGCGCGGAGTTATGGATTTGATTTGGGTTGCAAGTGAAGCGGAATATTTTTGCGCCGAGGGGCTGGACAGGTTTTACTGATTTGCCCGTCGTGCCAATTGGTCGCACCTCGCGAGCAGCAATTTGCACTTGCGCTGCAAGGCAAATCAGCGGCAGCACGTCGCCCGCCATGAGCCACGGATCGCGCGACTGAGCGCCTGTTGACAGGCTCCGCCGGCGTCCCAACAGGGGCTTCAAGGCTGTTTGCGCATGTGCAGCAATTGAAACGAGCCACGCTTGCAAGATCAATCATCGCAATCGCCGAAGCGGATGTGCGCGCAAGCTCTTTCGAGCTTCAGAAGGAACAGAGCGGACGCGATGACGTTGCCCGTCATGCGCGAGACGCTGGCAAAACTGATTGCGGACTCTTTCGAGATTGCCTGGGACTACCTCGAGGCAACCGGCGAGCTCGGCAACCCCGACGTCGCGGCCAATCATCTGCTCGATACGATTGAAGCGATGATCAGGCGCGGCGAGCGGCGACGCCTGCTGCTCTCGAACAATGCCATCAGCGCCTACCAGCGCTTCAGGGCGGAGCAACTGATATCCCTGGCTTCCTAGGAACAGGCCGTTCCTGAGCGCATGCCTTGCGCCGTCAGCAGGCCAACGGGCTTGAACAACGAGATATCTCAAAAGCTATTGGAAGGGGCTGAGGCCGTCACATGAGGGAACTTCGGTTCGCTTGGCGCGTTGATAGGCATGCATCCTTTTGAACACCGAGAGAAGCCCCCGACCTCGGCAGAGGAGCGCGCCGCGAAGGCGGAGCAGCGCCGCCTCGATGCCGAGCAGGCAGTCCGCGAACGCAAAGCGGCGGACGAAGCTTTCCGCGCCAACTTTGAGCGCCTGAAAGCCGAACGTCTCGCGCGCGAGCCAGGTTCATAGCGCATTGCTGCGCTGGCGAGTGGTATTGATGAGGGAGTTGCATCCCCTCATTGAGGTGAAGGCCCGCGGCGGTTACGCCGGGGGTCTTTTGTTTTTGGCAAGGGGCAGGTACCCGCATGAGCGGAGCGATGTGCGGGGGCGACACCGACGAAAATCCGGATATCGCTTTGCTCATCCGGGCTACGTTTGCTTAGGCCCTAACGGCCAAGCAGCTCGAGCGTTCGGCGATCGGCCACACCGCCATGGTATTTGGCGATTGCGGCAGGAAACGCGGGATCGGAAGACACCGAGGCGAACAAGGTCATCGACGAGCGAAACTTCAGATCGTCAGGGCTGCCGAGAATCTCCCGGATGGTGTGGCCTTCAACGGCGTTGACGAGAGCGGTGCATTGGAGAAGCCGAGCCCCCAGGATATCGTGCTTGAGATAGGCGATCGCCTCGTCGCGCGAGGTGATCGCATAGCGTTCCGCCATTTCGCTAAAGCCGAGACCGGCGAGCTGAGGGAAGATGAACCACATCCAGTGGCTTTGCTTGCGGCCACGGCTCAGCTCGTCCACGACGCGCTGGTAAACCGGCGCTTGCGCATCGACAAAACGCTTCAGATCAAACGGATCATTCATGGCGGCGTTCCTGATTGGCCGACAAGCTCGGCAAGGCGATCGAGCAGCGGCCGCTGCCCTTCGAGAATCTTCGCCCGTGCAGCAGCGAGGTCAAACCATTCCGCACGATCGATCTCCGGGAATGCCTGCATCTTGCCGCTTCTCGGCGGCCATTCGATCTCAAACATATTGCTCCGGATGGCGTGAACATCGAGATCGCCCTCGACGGCGAAGGCGATCACCCGCTTTCCAGCACGCTGGCGAATTTCGCCCAGCGGTTCGAGTGGCTGACCCGCAAGCACGACGCCGGTCTCCTCGGCGAATTCACGCCTCGCAACGGCGCTGGCATCCTCTTCTCCGTCCATCTCTCCTTTCGGGATCGACCATGCGCCCTCGTCCTTGCGTCGCCAGTATGGTCCGCCCGGATGCACGAGGAGGACTTCGAGCCCCGTGCCGCTGCATCGGTACATCAGGATGCCCGCGCTCAGGGGCGGTCGACGTGCCGCCTTCAATGACCATTGCTCCAGCAAGTGGCCCGCATGAGCAAAGCGATATGCGGCCAAAACCCGGATGTCTCTTCGCTCATCCGGGCTAAGCTTGCTATCACCATCGCCACGATTTCCTTCTTTTTTGACAACCTCTGCGGTTCACGATTCTCAAACGGCATCCATCGGCGGTCATGAGTCCGGCTGATTCATAGCCGGATAAACGATCGTCCCGTCAGGTTGAACGACGGCGCCTTGAGTAAGGCGGGCAGGCTCCAGGCGACCATGCCCCATGATGTGGAAAGCGGTTTCCCCGCACGCGATGAGATAGTCGGTGACGATGCGACGGTGACAGCGCCACCATACCGCTTCTGAACACATGATCGCGCAACGTCGCTGGTGTCCCTCGTCGCGCAGATGCGTGAGGCCCGCGCGAAACTGCGCCGACAGTGCATAATCGGCATAGTTATGAAAGCTCTCGTTGGTCCAGAAACCGTTGACGGCCGGAGGCAGGCTTCGTGCCTTGCCGCGAAGACCGCCGAGGGCCGCCATATGCTCATAGGCGATGCCGAAGGACGCCAGGATTTCGGGAAGCGTATCCTTGTTGAATTGCGGATTGGTTCTCGACCGCGGCACGGTTCTGATGTCTGTGACGAGGTCAATCCCGTTTCCCGTCAAGAGCGCAACGAACTCCTCGAGGCTTCGGTTGGAATGGCCGATCGTGAAGAACGGAAGGGTCACGCGCTGCCTTCGCTACGCATGATCGAGCGCGCTGCCCTTATGGGCTGCGATATGGTCGGTCTTGTCGCTCTTGATTTTATATTGAGGATCGTCCGGCGAGGCGTGGCGCACGCGACCCTTGTAAGCGAAATCACGGGTGTGAATGGCGATGATCGTTCCCGAGACTCGACCGGCCTCGGAATTCCATTTGACATGATTGCCGATCTTGAACCTCTTGGCCATTTTTAGGCGTCCTTCAGGCGCGGAAACCTGGCCAGGAACGAGCTATGACGATGAAATGAGCTTCGCCCGGTCCAAACGATTTTTGGACCTAGCAGGTTCCTGAGCAGGATTGGTCGCGGTATCGCGCTCCGCGATGGCGCATAGCGCCCTCACCTCAGACCAATCCGAATTGAGACAGGAATGGTGCCCAGGGGCGGGATCGAACCACCGACACTGCGATTTTCAGTCGCATGCTCTACCAACTGAGCTACCTGGGCATACTCGAAGGGCCGAAGGCCGAACCGAGCGGGCGGTTTATAGAGAGGTCGGGCGGCCGTGTCCACCCGGCTTGGCCGTTGGCTGCGCCGGGCGCTGCCCGCCTGGCGTCCCATCCCCAAATATTTGGCAGAACACGGCTATTCCGCGTCTTCGGGATCGGTGGGGCGGCCGGGGATGACGTAATGGCCGGATAGCCAGCGGTTCAAATCAACGTCGCGGCAGCGTTTGGAACAGAACGGCAGCGTGGCCGCATCGGCCGGCTTGCCGCAGACCGGGCAGGGTTTCGGCGGCGGCTTGGGCGCGCCGGCATCCTCGGGCGGCTTAGCCGGCATTGAGCCAGCCGAACCGGATCGGAAAGCCCTCCCCGCCGAGCAGCGTGACCGATTCATAGAGCGGCAGCCCGACCACGTTGGTGTAGGAGCCGACCATCTTGACCACGAAGGAGCCGGCGATGCCCTGCACGGCATAGCCGCCGGCTTTGCCGCGCCATTCACCGGAACCGATATAGGCCTGGATGTCGTCCTCGCTGAGCCGCTTGAAGCGCACCCGGGTCTCGATCAGGCGCTGGCGGAACGCCTCCTTCGGCGTCACCAGGCAGATCGCGGTGTAGACGCGGTGATTGCGGCCCGAGAGCAGCCGCAGGCACTGCGCGGCCTCGTCGACCAGATTGGCCTTCGGCAGGATGCGGCGGCCGACCGCGACGACGGTATCGGCGGCGAGAATGAAGGCGCCGCGCAGCTCGTCGTCCAGATGCACGGATTTCAGCGCCGCATCGGCCTTGGCCCGCGCCAGGCGGTTGGCGCAGGCGCGCGGCAGTTCGCCCCGCTTCGGCGTCTCATCGACATCGGCCGGGCGCAGCGCATCAGGCTCGATGCCCGCCTGGTTGAGCAGGCTGAGCCGCCGCGGCGAACCGGAAGCAAGAACGAGTTTGGGACGGCCAAGCATGCGGAGTTTGTCGGGGATAAGGATTCGGGTGGGATCGCGCGCGCGGAAACTATCGGAAGGCACTCCATTCCACAACCGGGGGGCAAGTGATTGAGGGCACTTTCGTTTCTGGCTGACCGTTCTTGCTTACCGTCCCCTGGAGGGGGAGGGTCGGCTCGCATGGAGCGCAGCGAAATGCGGGACGGGGTGGGGTGACGGTCTCTCAACTCGGGCGCTGTTCCGAGCGGAGAGACCGTCACCCCACCCCACCGCTCATTTCATGAGCGGCGACCCTCCCCTCCAGGGGAGGGTGAAGGGAAACGCGGGCGACCATCTACCCGCTCGGCGCGCCCGCCCTGGAAAAACGGCGGCGGATGCGCAGCAGCAGGCCGTCGCAGACCTCGCGATAGGCGGCGAGCTTCTGCTCGCGGTTGCCTTCCGCGTCAGTCGGGTCGGGCGTCGGCCAGTATTCGACGTCGGCGGCCATGGTGCGCGTCAGCTCCAGCGCCTTGTGGTGGGCTTCCGGCGACAGTGTGATGATGAGATCGAAATTGAGCCCTTCCCAATCCTCGAGCTCCTCGAACGTGATCGGCTTGTGGCCGGAAATGTCCTGGCCTAGCTCGGCCATCACGGCGACCGCGAACGGATCGAGCTCGCCCTTCTTGACGCCGGCGGACCTGACATAGAGGCCTTGCGGAAACATCTGCTGCAGCAGGCTTTGCGCCATCGGCGAACGGACGCTGTTCAGGCCGCATGCAAACAGCACGGCCTGCGGATGGCGGGCGCGGAGCGGCGCCTCCATGCGTTACGAAATCCGGCTGTGCGACATCATGCTTCTTCTTTCACGCATGACGTGATCCGAAAGCCGCTTCGCACCTTTCGCTAGCGCGGACCTTTGGCTCGGCGTCATGCGTCCTGCCCCTTCCAGTGCAGCACGCAGATCAGCGTGAACAGGCGGCGCGCGGTTTCGAAATCGACGCGCACCTTGCCCTTCAGCCGCTCCTGCAGCGTGCGCGAGCCTTCGTCGTGGATGCCGCGGCGGCCCATGTCGATCGCCTCGATCTTGTCGGGGGTGGCGGTGCGGATCGCCTGGTAGTAGCTGTCGCAGATCATGAAATAATCCTTCACGATCCGCCGGAACGGCGTCAGCGACAGCAAATGCGCGACCACCGGCGTGCCGTCCTCGTGGCGGATGTCGAACATCAGCCGGTTGCCGGTAATGGCGATGTGCAGCGTATACGGCCCCGGCACCGCCCCTTCCGGCGCGAACAAGTTCTGCTCGATCAGATCATAGATCGCGATCGCGCGCTCATGCTCGATATCCGGACCGGAACGGCCGATCGATTCCTCGTCAAGCGTCACCGCGACGATGCGGTTGTGCTGGTCATCGTCTGGCGGCGGCTTGTTCATGGCAAATTGAGGCGCAATCCGACGGAGCGTGAGTGGGCGTCCAAACCCTCGGCCTTGCCCAAGGTCATCGCAGCAGGCCCCAGCGCGCGCAACTGGTCCGGCCCGCATTTGAGAATCGAGGTGCGCTTCATGAAGTCTAGCACGCCGAGCCCGGACGAAAACCGCGCCGAGCGGGCGGTCGGTAGCACGTGGTTGGAGCCGCCGACATAGTCGCCGATCGCCTCCGGCGTATGGGGCCCAAGAAAGATCGCGCCGGCATTGCGGACCTTGGCCGCGAGCGCTTCCGCGTCCGCGGTCATGATTTCCAGATGCTCGGCCGCGATCGCATTCGCCAGCTCCACGGCGTCGTCGAGCTTGTTGACCATAACGATGGCGCCGAAATCGTTCCACGAGGCCCGCGCGATATCGGCGCGGGGCAGCGTCGCCAATTGCGACTCCACCACGCGCTCGACGTCGGCGGCGAGGCCCGCGCTGTCGGTGATCAGGATCGACTGCGCGCTCGCGTCATGCTCGGCCTGCGCCAACAGATCGGCGGCGATCCAGCCGGCGTTGCCGGTGTCGTCGGCGATGACAAGCACTTCCGAGGGACCGGCGATCATGTCGATGCCGACCTTGCCGAACACCAGCCGCTTGGCGGCGGCGACATAGGCGTTGCCGGGGCCGACGATCTTGGCGACCGGCGCGATCGTCGCCGTGCCATAGGCCAGCGCCGCCACCGCCTGCGCGCCGCCGACGCGGTAGATTTCGGAGACGCCGCCGAGATGGGCAGCCGCCAGCACCAGCGGGTTGAGCTTGCCGTCCGGCGCCGGCACCACCATGACGACGCGAGGCACGCCGGCGACCTTGGCCGGCACGGCATTCATCAAGACCGACGATGGATAGGCCGCGGTGCCGCCGGGCACGTAGAGGCCGACCGCGTCGACCGCGCTCCAGCGCCAGCCGAGCTCGACGCCCAGCGCATCGGTGAAGCGCTCATCCTTCGGCAGTTGCCTGAGGTGGAAGGCCTCGATCCGGTCGCGGGCGAATTTCAGGGCATCGACGGTGGCGGCGTCGCAGGTCTCCACGGCAGCGTCGATCTCGGCCGTGGTCACGCGCAAGCCGGCCGCGTCGAGCTCGAGCCGGTCGAATTTCCCGGTCGCCTCGATCAGGGCGGCATCGCCGCGCGCCGCCACGTCCTCGATGATGGCCCTGGTGGCGCGCTCGACATCGGCCGAAACCTCGCGCTTGGCGGCGAGGAATTGCGCAAATCGTGAACCGAAATCGGCGCTGCTGGTATCCAGACGAACGGGCATGGCGGCTTTCTGGGAGACGTCGGAGGCCCATGCTCAATGGCGCGGCAGCCAGGGGCCGTCAACCCTTGCTGTCCCGGGTTGGGGCGAATGGGGGTTGGGATGCACCGTGATTCCGGGGCGATGCGCAGCATCGAACCCGGAATGACGGATTGTCACCCCTCCGGCCCCAGCGGCGCGATCGCGAGGTCGCTGGTGCCGAGATCGTCGGTGCCGAGGTCGGTCAGCTCGCATTCCAGGCATTCGACGTCGAGCCGCAGCGCGCCGCCGTGGGCAAACAGCAACAGCGCGCTGCCGGCGGGGGCCTCGCCGGGGTGAAATTCGATTCCGACCAGTTCCAGCACCGCTTGGGGCTGCTGCAGATCGATATTGCGCGACTTGCAGGCCAGAACCCGGTCGAAGCGCAGCGCCGCTATCGAGCGGCGCGGCTCGGTTCCACCCGACAGCGTCTGCTCCCAGTCCAGCCGGTCCAGGCCCACCACCAGCCGCTTCTGGTCCTGCCGCCAGACGATATCGGCGGCCTGGACGCGGGCATCCTGCACATGGGCCGATATGACGGCGAGATCGTCGGCGTCGAGCGCGATCAGTTTGAGCGGGTCCGCTGGCATCCCAAGAATCTCGCTAATGCCTCGCTGGTCTTCGATCGTATTCAATCTCTGATGCGCTCGATCGACGCACCGCAGGCCGAAAGCTTGTCCTCCAGCCGCTCAAAGCCGCGGTCCAGATGATAGACGCGGTTGACCATGGTTTCGCCCTCGGCGGCAAGTCCTGCGATAACCAGCGAAACCGACGCGCGCAGATCGGTCGCCATCACAGGCGCGCCGCGCAGTTTTGCGCCGCCGTCGATGGTCGCGGTCTCGCCGTCCAGCGATATACGCGCACCGAACCGCGCCAGTTCCTGCACATGCATGAAACGGTTCTCGAAAATCGTCTCGGTGATCTGCGAGGAGCCGCCGGCGCAGGCCATCAGTGCCATCAATTGCGCCTGCAGGTCGGTCGGGAAACCCGGGAACGGCGCGGTCGACACCGTCACCGGGCGGAGGCCGGCGCCATTCCTGGCGACCCGGATGCCGCCATTATTGATGGTGATATCGGCGCCGGCCTCGGCCAGCACGTCGAGCGCCGACTGCAACAGCTCGGGCCGGGCGCCGGACAACTGCACGTCGCCGCCAGTCATGGCGACCGCCATCGCATAGGTGCCGGCCTCGATTCTATCAGGCAGCGCGGTGTGCCGCGCGCCATGCAGCGTCTCGACTCCCTCGACCACGATCTGCGGCGTGCCGGCCCCCAGGATGCGCGCGCCCATCTTGTTCAGGCAATCGGCGACATCGGCGATTTCCGGCTCGCAGGCGGCATTGGTGATGACGGTCGTGCCCTTGGCCAGCGTTGCCGCCATCAGCGCCACATGGGTGCCGCTCACCGTCACCTTGGGGAAATCGATTATACCGCCGCGCAGGCCGCCGGGCGCCTTCGCGACCACATAGCCGCCGTCGATGGTGAGCTCGGCGCCGAGTTTTTCCAACGCCATGATCAGGAGATCGACCGGCCGCGTGCCGATGGCGCAGCCGCCGGGCAGCGAGACTTTCGCTTCATGCATCCGCGCAAGCAAGGGCGCGATCACCCAGAAGCTGGCGCGCATCCGCGACACCAGTTCATAAGGCGCCGTGGTGTCGATGATGTCAGCCGCGGAAATATGCAGGGTCTGGCCCTGGTAGGCGCGGTCGCCCGGCCGCTTGCCCGCGGACATGATGTCGACGCCGTGATTGCCGAGGATGCGCTGCAATTGCGCGACGTCGGCCAGCCGCGGCACGTTGTCCAGGATCAGCGTATCCTCGGTGAGGAGGGCTGCGATCATCAGCGGCAGAGCCGCATTCTTCGCGCCCGAAATCGCGATGGTGCCGTTGAGCTTGCTGCCGCCGACAATACGAATGCGGTCCATGCCACCCCCTGGTCTGCACAAATTATGAGCGCGCGTCAGGAGCAGAAGCGGTGAGATTTGCGGCGATTTGATGGGGTGGATGCTCAGGGCCACAGGCTGTCATTCCGGGGCGATGCGTTAGCATCGAACCCGGAATCTCGAGATTCTCAGTTGCGCGAGGGCGCCCCATAGTTCGCTCACTTCATGAGCGCCCCGGAATGACGCTCACGCGCGGACGCTCAGCCCTTGATAAACGCCAGCAGATCGGCGTTGATAGTCTCCGCCTCCGTCGTCGGCATGCCGTGCGGGAAGCCCTTGTAGGTCTTTAGCGTGCCGTTCTTCAGAAGCTTCGCCGACAGCGGCGCGGAGTCTTCGTACGGCACGATCTGGTCGTCGTCGCCATGCATCACCAGCACGGGAACGGTGATCTTCTTGAGATCCTCGGTGAAGTCGGTCTGCGAGAAGGCGACGATGCCGTCGTAATGCGCTTTGGCGCCGCCCATCATGCCCTGCCGCCACCAGTTCTCGATCACGGCTTCGGACGGCTTGGCGCCCGGTCGGTTGTAGCCGTAGAACGGGCCGGCGGCGATATCGCGATAGAATTGCGAGCGACCGGCCGCGAGCTGCGCCTGCATGCCGTCAAAGACCTGTTTCGGCAAGCCGCCCGGATTGGCCGGCGTCTGCACCATCAGCGGCGGCACCGCCGCAATGATCGCGGCCTTCGCGACCCGGCTCTCGCCGTGGCGGGCGATGTAGTGCACCACCTCGCCGCCACCGGTGGAATGGCCGACGTGAACGGCATTGTTCAAATCGAGATGCGCGGTCAGCGCCGCGAGGTCGTCGGCATAGTGATCCATGTCGTGGCCGTCGGCGACCTGGCTGGAGCGGCCATGGCCGCGCCGGTCATGGGCAATCACGCGAAACCCGTTGTTGAGGAAGAACAGCATCTGCGCGTCCCAGTCGTCGGCCGAGAGCGGCCAACCGTGGCTGAACACGATGGGCTGCCCCTTGCCCCAATCCTTGTAGAAGATCTCGACGCCGTCTTTGGTTGATATGGTGGGCATTACGAATTCTCCTCTTGTTAGGCCGTCATTCCGGGACACGCGTCTTCGCGTGGACGAATCTGGATGTTGTTGAACGAGATTCCGGGTCTGGTGCTGGCGCACCATCCCGGAATGACGATCAAGCTGTCACGCCGGCCGGTAGCGCCGGAGCACGCCGATGATCACGACGGCGAAGAACACCAGCACGATGCCCTGAACCACGGCGAATGGCGGCTCGGCCGGCGGCACGCTCGGCGCCAGCGCGTGCAGCACCGGCACTTTCAGGAAGCTCTGGATCACCAGCACGAATACGTTGAGATAGAGCGAGACCAGCGCGGTCAGCGCGTAGATCCAGCGCCAGGCGCCGTTGAGCTTCATGCCGTACAGCGCAAAGCAGGCGATCGCCAGCAGCACCAGCGACAGAATGCCCATCATGTGCGAGGGCAACAGCTTGTCGGACAATAGCGGCGGGATCAGAAAGCCCGACGCGCTGGTCAGGATCGTGAACACCAGGAAGATCGCGGTCAGGCCAGGCATCTGCTTCGAGCCGAGCATGCCGAACATCACGACCAGGCCCGCCACGATGGCGATCAGGCTGATGATGACATGCACGAGAACAAATGTCGCCAAACTCATCCCCAAAATCATGATGCGCCCCCTCGTTGGAAACTTCGCAGACGTTACGACGCGGCATGGAATATTTCCACAATCATCGCGTGCGGCAGCGGCAAGGCAGGCATGAATGACGCATCAACCAAAGTAGTATGATGCACGAAATATTTGCAGACTTGTGACAAATGCCCGCAGAGAAGACGCGGAAGAATTGAATCTAATGGCTGCAATCCTTTCTCGTCATCGCGTCACGCCATGCCGCATCATAGCGCCGGTTTCATGGCATCGGCCAGATAGCCATGCAGCGCGGCCACCACCTGCGCGCCCTCGCCGATCGCACCACCGACACGCTTGACGGAGCCGGAGCGCACGTCGCCGACCGCGAACACGCCCGGCACGGACGTCTCCAGCGGCGACGCCGGTGGCCCGTCTTTCTGCGTGCATTGCGCGCCGGTCACGACAAAGCCGCCGCGATCGACCATGACGCCGCAGCCCTCGAGCCAGCCGGTTGCAGGATCGGCGCCAACAAACAAGAAGAGATTGCGGATGTCGAGCGAGTGCTCCTCGGGCGCGAGGCGGCTGCGCCAGCGCACGCGCGCCAGCGAGGCGTCTTCATCACCCTCGAGGCCGACCACTTCGGCGTTGAATATCAGTTCAATGTTGTCAGTCGCCTCGATGCGCTCGATCAGATAGCGTGACATGCTGGCCCCGAGCCCGCCGCCGCGGATGATCATGTAGACCTTGCGCGCATGGCCGGACAGGAACACCGCGGCCTGACCTGCGGAGTTGCCGCCGCCGACCAGCACGACATCCTGCCCGATGCACAGCTTCGCCTCGATCGGCGAGGCCCAGTACCAGACGCCGCGTCCCTCGAATTTTTCGAGATTTGCGATCTCGGGCCGGCGATAACGTGCCCCGCTCGCCACCACGACGGATTTGGCGCGCATCGACTTTCCGCAGTCGGTCGCCAGTGCAAAGACGCCGTCGTTGCGGCTGCAATCGAGCGACCTGATCGAGACCGGGATCAGCATCTCGGCGCCGAATTTTTGCGCCTGGTTGAAGGCACGTCCGGCGAGTGCCTGGCCGGAAATGCCGGTCGGAAAGCCCAAATAGTTTTCGATCCTGGCGCTGGCGCCGGCCTGGCCGCCGAAGGCGCGCGCATCGAACACGGCGACCGACAATCCTTCGGAGGCCGCATAGACGGCGGTGGCCAGCCCCGCCGGCCCGCTGCCGACGACCGCAACGTCATAAAGCTTTTCATGGTTGTGCTCGCCGATCATGCCGATCGCATAGGCAATCGCCGGCTCCGACGGGTTGCGCAGCACCGTCCCGTCGGGACACACGACCAAGGGCAGGTCGGCGCGCGACGTGGCATAGCGCGCGACGAGGTCGGCGGCGTCCTTGTCGGTGGCGGGATCGAGCACGTGATGCGGCTGGCCGTTACGTCCCAGGAAATTCTGCAGCCGCGCCATGTCACCGAGCGAGGTCGGGCCGATCAGCACCGGGCCGCCGGCGCCGCCCTGGATCAGGCTGACCCGGCGCAGGATCAGCGCGCGCATGATGCGCTCGCCGAGTTCGGCTTCGGCAACCAGAAGCGCGCGCAACTGATCCGGCGGAATCAGCAGCGTTTCGACGTCGCCGTCGGCATGGCCGTCGACAAGGGCGACGCGGCCGGAAAGCTGGCCGATTTCGGCCAGGAATTGTCCGGGCCCCTGATCGATGACCGGCGTGATGTGACCGAGGCCATCGCGCTGGGTGATGGCGACCGTGCCTGACAGCACCACGAACATGCCGGGACCGACCTTGCCGGTCTCGAACAGGGCTTCGCCGTCCCGATAGCTCCGCAATTCCCCGAACCGGCGCATGCGCTCGATTTCCTGAGGCATCAGGACCGGAAAAGTCTGCTCATGACGTGGAAACGCGTAAGCATTGACGCCGGCCGCCGGACCGGTCGTGGTATCTGCACTCATTGTCATCGCCCAAAAAAGAAACAGAACGGTGCAGAGAGCGTGCCAGGGCAGCGTGGGCGAATTTTGTCTCGACGCTTACGCGCCCGGCTTTTCTCCGCTGGCGTCATTTAGGGACGTATCGGCACTTTCGGAAGGTCCGGCATCGCTGCGCCCGCGGGCCTGCGCCTTCCGCCGCTTGAGGTTTTCGCGCAACGCCAGCTTCAGCCGGTCGCGTCGCGAGTCCTTCACAGCCGCGCCGGTTTTTCCCGTGTCCTTGCCTCGATCGCCCTTCATGCCCGACCCAATAACCGCGATCGCAAAGCATAACCAAACCGCGACATCTGTGCACTGCCCAGTGGAGCAGGCGCGCCGGGCGAGGCCGCATCGCTCTCTCGCCGCTGAACTCCGATTCCACGTACTTCGAGGTCAAGAGGTGGAGGGACGGGAACCGGATTGGCCCGAAGTTGTCCCCGTTGATGCCGCCTGTGCCGATTTTTGACGATTTTGGGCCCCTCCCGGCCTGCCCGCGCGCTTGCACCAAAGGGGCCCTTGTGGCAAGAACCGGCCGCCTGAGGGCCTCTAGGGCCGATTCCTGAATACCAGGCATGCTGCCGTAGCTCAGTGGTAGAGCACTCCATTGGTAATGGAGAGGTCGACAGTTCAATCCTGTCTGGCAGCACCATCTCTTCCTATCGGCACCAACGAGCTGCTGAACGACGTGAGCATTTCGCGCTGGGCGTGATAGACCCACGGCTGCGATGCACCCAGGACTGCGCGATGTTCTACGAATGGCCTGCCCTGCCAAGCGTCTCTATTCAACAAATCAGCACTTTCTCGGGTGAGCTCTACAAGGTTTTTGCCGAACGGCTTTGAGGACGAACCTTACATTGCCTTTGGAGCAAGCCTGTGGCGCTTTCAGTCTCCGCGTCCTATGCACCCATCAGCTCGCGCAGCGTCCCGGTGATCTCGTTCACGCTGTAGGGCTTGGTCAAGAACCGTCCTCCCTCGGGGAGTTCACAGTCGCGGAGCCGGAGCCGACCCGAGGTCGCGATGATCTTGATCGGCGGCCAGCGGTTTCGCACCAAGTGGGCTAACCGCAAGCCGTCGATCGAACCCGGCATCTGAATGTCGGTGAAGATCACGCGAATATCTGTTCGTGCTTCGAGCACGGCAATTGCCTCGGCCGCGTTTGCCGCCTCGATCACATCGAAGCCGGCATCCTCGATCATTGCTACGGCATGCCATCGCAGCATCGCCTCGTCCTCGACGACGAGCACGACCGGGCGACGGCCAGCTAAATGCTCCATCGGACCCTGCTAACTGTCGAATTGCCGAACTTGGCGCTTTGAGACCTGCGTCCCTGCCGCAGGTGCGCTTCCACCCCATTCCTAACGTCGGAAATCGGACGTAGGCGGTGTCGAGGAGCCAATTCGCTTGTTGACTATTCGTTCCAAGGAGCGCCCAATACACAGGAAGAAGAGCCAAAGGCCGCGTCAGGATGGCTCTTGCCCGTCTAGATGACAGTGTCGGACTTCCGACAGTTGAGGGCTCTGACGACACAGCTTTCCGATAGAAAGCACCGGCGACCTTACAGGCAGGCCCTGTACGCGATTCGGCACAAGCTTGGTCCTGAGACGGAAACCGGACGGACAAGGACCATCAGTGTTTTTTACTGTAACTTGATCCCGCGGAGCGTCCCCTCGGAGCTCGCATCCATCATCTGCGGTAGATCGCCCGACCGACCGGGCATGGACACCGCAATTGCACGCGCCTTCAACCACGCCGCTGGACAACAAGCTGCTCGCCTCGCTGCCGCGCAGCGCGTTTGAGGCAGTCGCGGCTCATCTTACGACCGTTATGCTACCTCAAGGTACGTCCGTCTATGAAGCCGGCGGCGAGGTTGAACAGGTCTATTTCCCTCACAACGGCATGTTTTCATTGCTCTCCGTGATGCGCGACGGCAAGTCTATCGAGACCGCAACAGTCGGACGTGAGGGTGTGGTCGGCGCAATGGCGGGGTTGGGTCTCTACAAATCGCTTGTCCGCGTGAACGTTCAGTTGTCGATGACAGCCAGCAGGATATCCTCGGCAGCTTTCAGGAGAGCCGTCGCCTCAAGCCCACAGGTACGGGACATCTGCATCAACTACAATGAAGTGCTGCTAAATCAGGCCCGCATCACTGCGGCGTGCAATGCGCTGCATCAAATCGATCAGCGCTTTTGTCGCTGGCTATTGCAGTCAGCCGATCGAGCGGCAGGTGATACCGTCACGCTGACGCAAGAGCTCCTTGCCGACATGCTTGGAGTCCGTAGGACCTCTGTGACAGAGGTGGCCGTCAGGATCCAGGAGCAAGGCATTATCACCTATTCGCGCGGCGTCATTAAAATACTGGACCGCGGCGCGTTAGAGCGGCTGTCTTGCGAATGCTATCAGACGCTCGTCGAGCATGAGGCCACTCTGGCAAATTGAGCGGACAGACCGTCTCGCGGAAGTCGCCGCAGCTCGTGCGGCGCGGCCGCTGATAAAGCTCATAATCCGCTGCGATGGCCGGCTTGATTGGTCGGCCGCCGGACAGACGCGGCGGCCCAAGGGTCTTTGATTACCTGGAGTGACCAAGGCAGGAGTGAGGAGGACCCGATGGATCAACGGCGGAGACGGGTCAAACACGCGAAGACTTTTGAAGAGCGGCTAGCAGAAGAGGCTCAACGCTTTCAGGAGGCAGCAGACAAGCTTCCTCCGCGCACTGCCCGCGAACTGCTTCTACGGCGAGCCCGACAAGCAAGTACGGCCGCTCACATCAACGAATGGCTGACATCGCCCGGGCTGCAGCCTCCTAGGTCATTGAAAACTTGCCGGCCGATCAGAAGAGGTAACGCCGCTGCCAAGCCAAATAGAGGCGTTCGACAAGAAGCTCGACGGCAAATGCTGGCGCCAACAGCCCGACCAACTAGCGCAAAGCCGATGTTCACGACCCGAGCGCGACATTGCGGAACGCCCTGAGCAGCGCTCCCTCCAGCTTGCCTTCCATGCTGCGCAGGATCTCGTAGGCGTCGGGCCGTGGCATCGGCGCCCTGTACGGCCTCGACTCGATCAGCGCCGCGAAGATGTCTGAAATCGTCAGCAACCGGACCAGATCGGAAATCTGCGATGCCTTCAGTCCATCCGGATAGCCGGAGCCATCCAGATACTCATGATGATGCCTCACACCGTCCAGGATCTCCGGGCTGATGCCGGCGACGCCCCTCAACAGATCATATCCGATCGCGGGATGACGCCGGATGATCGCTTCCTCGTCGGGATCGAGGCGTCCCGGTTTATCCAGGATCGACAGCGGGATGCGCGCCTTGCCGATGTCGTGAAGGGTTGCTGCCATGCCGAGCCGCGATACGTCTCGCTCGGAGAATCCGACATCCAGCGCAAAGGCGACCGCGACGCCTGTTACCAGCAGGCAGTGCTGAAACGTGCCCTCGTGATAGCGCCGGACCTCGTCGAGCCATGTCGAAAGCCCGTCTTGTCCGACGCGCTGCACGATCTCTGACGTCGCGCGCTTCGCATCCGCAACCTTCAGGGGCCTGCCGAGGCGCACGTTCGAAAACATCGAGGCGAAGGCGGCCGCGCCGGAGTCCATCGCCAGTGCCGGATCCGCGGCGGCCTCCGCGGCAGATTCCGCGTATTCGATCTGCGCGATCTTGGGGACAGCTTCCTTGGCGCGCGAAATGACCGCGGTCGCGCCAAGCGCATAGGCCTGCGCCACCATCGAACGGGCGTGGGCTGGAACGACAAACAGCCGCTCCGGAACCGCGGTAAGCTCTTGCAGGATGAGCTTGAGCTGATCGGCGCGCGGCATCTGCCGCAAATCGACGTCGACCATCAGCACGCCATGCGCCCTGATGCCGGTGCCGTCGCTATCGAGCACCCACGGCACGACGGCGTGTTGCGGCTCGAGCATGGCACGAATCGCAGGCAGCTTCGTCGGTTCGTCTGTGACAAAATAGACGAGCATTTCAGGAAGAATCCGTACGCACCAATAATGAAGAAACGGTCTCTCTCGATATTGCAGAACTGAAAAGAAATTGAGCAATTCTGCCGATGGTTCGCAAGACCGAGCCGACACTCGGCGCCAGCGGCATCAGACGCTCTAACTCACCCTACTCTCGGACATCAGGGCTACCTTGCCGTTAAGCTTCCACCCCGTATAACTACGTACCTCAAACGAGGTACGTACGCCGTCCGCCTTTCAGAACACTATCAGATCGCGTTCAGAACACCATCAGATCGAGGGCATCGTCAGTGACCGATCTTCCGTCGTCTCTAAGCCAATCGGCGGCCGAGGGATCGATGCTGTGCGCTTTGGTCATGACCGGCAGCCTGTTCGCCGTGCCGGCGTTCGCGCAGGCCGATCTCGCCAACGCAACGGCCAAACTCACACTGCAGGTCGCGACCGCCATGCTTGGCGAGCGCTGCCGCCGCGTCGAGGCGCCGAACCCCGCTTCATTTGCGTCGGTGTCTTTGCACCGGACCTTCCACGACGATTTCGATACCCATCCGCTGCAGGGCGACAGGTGGGTACCGCATTACGCCGGCGGCGCCGCCTGGCCGGAAGCGCGCTATTGGGGCGGCGATGGTTCCGATTTCAAGCGCAAGACCAGTTGGAACGGCGAGCAGCAGATCTATGTCGATCCGCGTTATGGCGGGCGGGAAACAGCGCCGCTCGGCCTCGATCCGTTCAGCGTCAACGACGGCATTCTCTCCATCACAGCCAGCCGCACCCCGCCGGCGCTGAAGAGCGTGCTGTTCAACAATGAATATATTTCCGGCGTGCTGACGACGCAGAGCCGGTTTTCCCAGAAGTACGGATACTTCGAAATCCGCGCCAAGGTCCCGGTCGGCACCGCGGTATGGCCGGCGTTCTGGATGCTGGCCGATGACGGCGGCTGGCCGCCGGAAGTCGACATTATGGAGGGCCGCGGACAACGGCCCGGCGATATCGTGATGACGACGCATTGGCGGATTCCATCCACACAACGCATCGAATCCTGCGGATTCGATGTCAAGGTCGCGGATGCAGCGACCGTTTTTCATAACTATGGCGTGCTGTGGCAGCCGGACCGCATCACCTATTTCATCGACCGCCAGCCGGTCTCCGAGATCAAGGTCCCGGTCGGCTTCGACGATCCGATGTACATGATCGTCAATCTCGCCATGGGTTCGAAATTTTTCGAGGGTGTCGGATTCGTCGACGGCGAAACGCCGGCGACCGTCGCATTCGAGATCGACAGCATATCCGCCTACCAAATTGACGAACGCTGACCGGAGATGACGATGTTCGGAAAATTCTCGCGCCGGCATTTTGCGAAGCTTGCCGGCCTGTCGGCGCTCGGCATGGCCGCGCGCCCTGTCGATGCCGCCGCGCAATCCGAAGCCGACCGCCCCACACTGGCGAGTTTTCCGAAGGACTTCGTATGGGG
This sequence comes from Bradyrhizobium archetypum, assembly GCF_013114835.1. GTDB lineage: Bacteria > Pseudomonadota > Alphaproteobacteria > Rhizobiales > Xanthobacteraceae > Bradyrhizobium > Bradyrhizobium archetypum. Next base: position 387,009 of record NZ_JAAVLW010000006.1, read on the forward strand.
CACCGCGACCTCGTCCTATCAGATCGAGGGCGCGGTGAACGAGGACGGCCGCGGCCGCTCGATCTGGGACACATTTTCACACACGCCGGGCAAGATCGAGGACGGCACCTCTGGCGACCGCGCCAACGAACACTATCACCGCTACAAGGAGGACATCGGCCTGATCCGGGAAGTGGGTGCAAAGGCCTACCGGTTTTCGATCGCCTGGCCGCGGGTGTTTCCGGAAGGAACGGGCAAGCCGAATCCCAAGGGCCTCGATTTCTACGACCGCCTCATCGACGAACTGCTCAACCAGGGCATCGAGCCATACGCGACGCTCTATCACTGGGATCTGCCGCAGGCGCTCGAAGACAGGGTCGGCGGCTGGCGCTCCAGCGAAACCTCAAAAGCGTTTGGGGAGTATGCCGGCCATGTAGCGGCGCGGATCAGCGATCGCGTCAGATCGATCTTCACGATCAACGAAGCCGGAAGGTTTGTGAATTTCGGCTATGGATGGGGCATCGATGCTCCCGGTCTCAAACTGCCGGACGCGGAAGTCAACCAGGTCCGTCACCATGTGGCACTGGCGCATGGCCTTGCCGTGCAGGCGATCCGCGCGCAGGGGCGCGCGGGCACCAGAGTGGGGCCGGCCGAAAACATCGCGGCTTGCGTGCCGGCATTCGACACGCCGGAAAACGTTCGCGCCGCCGAGATGGCGACGCGCGAACTGAACTCAGGCTTCCTCGGCGTCATCCTGGAAGGCAGATACACCGACGGGTTTCTGCGGTTCGCCGGCAAGAACGCGCCGAGATTCACCGATTCTGAATTGAAGATCATTTCAGAGCCGAACGACTTCGTCGGTCTCAACATCTACGCGCCGCAATTCTATATCGCCGCTTCCGACAAGGCGCCGGGCTGGAGCGTGCTGCCGTTTCCCGCCTCGTTCCCGCACATGAATTCGGAATGGCTCAGAGTGGGACCGGAGACGATCTACTGGGCGCCGCGGCTGGCGGCGAAAGTCTGGAACATAAAGACCATCTATATCAGCGAGAACGGCACCTCGTCAGAAGACAAGCTGCACGCCGACGGCCAGGTCTACGACCTCGATCGCATCATGTATCTGCGCAACTATTTGCGGCAATTGCAGCGCGCGACGTCGGAAGGCGTGCCGATCCGCGGCTATTTCCTCTGGAGCCTGATGGACAATTTCGAATGGATCTTCGGTTACGGAAAGCGCTTCGGGCTCTACCACGTCGACTTCGAGACGCAGCGCCGGACACCAAAACTCAGCGTCGCTTTCTATCGCGACGTGGTGGCGCGCAACGCAATTGGCGTCTAGTACCGCGCAGCCTGCCGCAGCGGCGATGCGGCCTCGGGCGTGGCGCGCGGCTGGCCGTCGCTTGCCACAGCGGTGGCCGGTTCCTGCGCCAGCTTGCGCGGTGATTCGTGACCGATGAATACGCCGGCAGCAGTGAGCATCAGGACGACATAGAGTGCGAACATGCCGCCGACCCATTTCCAATAGATCTGGCGGGCCTCCGGTGTAAGGCTTTCAAGCAATCGGCGCATGGTTATCCTCCTCATCAGGAAACCTAATAGGCTGCGTATAGTCCTCGCGTCCGATCTGGTGTGTGACGCACTTCACAAATGTCGAGTTGTAATGGGGAACCCGTGACCGGAGCCGAATTGAAGAAACTTCGCCAGCATCTCGGTGAGGCCATCGGCCAGCCGTTGTCGGTAGCCGACATGGCCAAACTCTGCGGGCTCCCGGCGTCCGATGGCGCCGACACCATCCGCAAATGGGAGGTCACCGGGCCGACCGGCCCGGTAGCCGAGCTCCTGCGCATCCTAGCGATGGCCAGCGACCGCTATCCGATCCTCGAAATGTTCAATGTGTTCGACCGCCACGACGTGCCGGTAAAAGATCGCCCGGCGCGCCGGCAGGCCTTCCGCGAACAGATGCGCAGCGACGTCCGGCGCCGCATTGCTTAAGCAAAGCTTAACGTGAAGGCCGAACGGCTCCGCGAAATTAAGCCTTTGCTCACCTTTGATTAGGCCTTCATTAAGTACAAAAAACGTTTGTCGGCCAATGGGTTGGGTTACAGCCTGCTGTCACCTCGGAGTGACAGCATTTTAGATAAAAGCTGTCTAAGTGCGTGGCCATGGATGGCGCCCCGCATGGGGGTGTCGCCGAACGGTTTTCGGAGACCAGCACAATGAAGAAGATTCTCGCAGCCCTCGTGGCCATCGCAGCCCTTACCGTCGCTGTGCCGGCCGTCGGCGCCGATCTCGGCGCGCGCCCCTACTACAACAAGGCCCCCGCCTATGCGGCGCCGATCTACAACTGGACCGGCTTCTATATCGGCGGCCATCTCGGCGGCGCGTTCACCGGCAGCCACGATTTCAACGGCGCGGTGCTGAGCGATTCCAGCGCCCGCCTGCTCGGCGGCGTTCAGGCCGGCATCGACTGGCAATTCGCGCCGAACTGGGTGCTCGGCACCGAGGGCCAGTATTCCTGGCTCGGCAAGAACAATCTCACCGCCACCTTCCCCGGCGGCTACGTCTACACCAACGACCAGCGCGGCCTCGGCTCGATCACGGCCCGCCTCGGCTACACCTGGGGCCCGGGCCTGGTCTACGTCAAAGGCGGTTACGCCTATTCCGACAACAGCGAGAGGCTGACGCTGGCCGGTGCGCCGATCCCCTTCCTGCTCGACGGCAACCACAGCAACGGCTGGACCGTCGGTGGCGGCGTCGAATACATGTTCGCCCCGAACTGGTCGGTCAAAGGCGAATACATGTATTACGACTTCGGCAGCACCCGCTTCGTGAGCCCTGCCGCGCTGGCGCCGTTCGGAAGCTTCCACAATGACGACCATACGCTAAAGGCCGGCGTCAATTATCGCTTCAACTTCGCAGGCCCGGTGGCCGCCCGCTACTGAGCGCTTTCAACCGCGAATTGCAGAAGGCCGGCTTTCATGCCGGCCTTTTTGCGTTGGTGCTGTGTTTTCCGGTGTGCGAAAAAACCCGGTGCAGCAAACGAGCCGAAATAATGGCGAAAATAGTCCCGTTTTTCCAAACTTGTTAACCGGGTACCGCGATACTGCCGCGCCGAGGGAACATCCCAAGGTAGCGTAGACGGGGAAGCGGGCAGATGACGGCACGGTCCAAATCACGATTCAAAGGTTTCGGTGTTCGAGGCAGTCTGTTTGCCGCCTTCGCCGTCATCGCCGGCATGGCGATCGTCATCTCTGCCGGCGCAGGATTGATGCTCGGGCGGCTCGGCGGGACCATGGTGGACTTAAGCGGACGGGACATCCCCCGTCTCGCCGCCAGCCTGCAGCTCTCGGCGCAGAGCGCGAGCCTCGCCAGCCAGGGGCCGGCGCTTTTGGCCGCGCGCAGCGAACAGGCGCTGAACGATCGCACCAGGAAAATGAAGGAGACCCAGGCGGTCGCGCTGCAGAAGCTCGGCGAGATCGTCGAGCTCGGTGCGGACAAGGCGGTGGTTGCCGCGCTCACCGAGAACATGAAGAGCATCGATGAGGTGATCAAGAGCCTCGGCGCGGCCGCGCAGGAGCGGCTCGAACTGGCCGCGCAGCACGAGCGACTCTACGAAGCCGTGCGCAAGGCACAGCGGCGTTTCATCGCCGCCGCCGGCCCCGCCGCGATCGACGCCCAAACCGACCTCTACAGCATCTACGCCGCGCCCAACTTCTCCCAATCTGACGCCATCAAGGCCCACAAGACCGCCGACCAGCTCGCCGACATCGCGGCCAGCGGCAATATGATGGCGTTCGACATGATCGCCGCGCTTTCGGCGACCAATGGTGATACGTTAGAGGCCATCGCGAAGGACTTCCGCACCGCGCAGGCGCGCGTGAAGGCGAATGCCGAGCAGTTGCCCAAGACCACGGCGATGAATGTCGTCCGGACAGCAACGCTGGACCTGCTGGCGCTTGCCGACGGCAAGAACGGCATCTTCAAGGTTCGCCAGCAGGAATTGGACGCGGACGATTACGGCCAGACCATTCTGGAGGAAACCCGCAAGCTCAATGTCGGCCTCGGCATCAGCGTGCAGCAACTCGTCGACGCCGTGCAGAAGGAAACCGACGCGGCCGCCTGGCAGGCGCGTCAGGAGATTTCGTTCGGGACCATCGTCATGCTCGCCCTCGGCGTCGCGACCCTGGTCGGCTCGATCCTGTTCGTCTGGCTCTATGTCGGCCGCAACATCCTGCGGCGGATCAGCAATCTGCAGCGCTCGATGCAATTGCTGTCGAGCGGCGACCTCGAATCGGAGGTTTATCAAAGCCACCAGCAGGACGAGATCGGCGCGATGGTCGACTCGCTGCAGGTGTTCCGCGAAAGCATGATCCAGAGTCGCGCGCTATCCGCCGAGCAGGACAAGGACCGCATCGCCAAGGCTGAGCGCGCCTCGCGCATGGAAGCCCGTATTGTCGAGTTCGAAAGCACCGTCCGCACCGCGCTCGAGAGCCTGCAGACCGCGGCAGGCTCGATGCAATCGACCGCGAAAAGCATGTCGGCGACCGCCGATCAATCCAGCGCACTGGTGACGGCGGTTGCGACCGCCGCCGAGCAGACTTCCGCCAATGTGCAGACCGTGTCGTCCGGCACCGAGGAATTGTCCTCCTCGATCGAGGAAATCGGCCGTCAGGTCATCACCTCGGCGGAGATCGCCCGCAAGGCGGTCGACGATGCCGGCGCCACCGACGCCACCATGCAGGGGCTCGCCGACAACGCCGCGCGCATCAGCGTGGTGGTCGACCTGATCCAGACCATCGCCTCGCAGACCAACCTGCTGGCGCTGAACGCGACCATCGAAGCGGCGCGCGCCGGCGATGCCGGGCGCGGATTCGCCGTGGTGGCCTCCGAGGTGAAGAGCCTCGCCAACCAGACCGCGAAGGCCACCGACGAGATCCGCCAGCAGATCGTCAGCATGCAGACGGTGACGGAGACGGCGGTTTCCGCGATCCGGAACATCAGCAGCACGATCGCCGAGATCAACGAGGTGACCACTGCAATCGCGGCCGCGGTCGAGGAGCAGGGTGCGGCGACGCGCGAGATCGCCCGCAACATCCAGCATGCCGCCGGCGGCACCAGCGAGGTCTCCACCAACATCGTCGGCGTTTCCAGCGCCTCGGCCCAGGCCGGAACTGCCGCCGGCCAGGTGCTGACCGCCTCCGACGCGCTGCGCCGCGAGGCCGACGTGCTGCGCGAGGAAATCGACGCGTTCCTGACGAATATCCGGGCTGCCTAACGACGTACGCCGTCATTCCGGGATGGTCCGAAGGACCAGACCCGGAATCTCGAGATTCCGGGTTCGATGCTGACGCATCGCCCCGGAATGACAGCCAGCCCGTTTTTCAGCTAGCGCGGCGCGGCCTCTACCGCTAAGCCGGTAGCATGCATTCGAAAACCGACAGCATCCAGTCCATCGCGGAGACCCTGAGGTATCCCTGGGAAAGCCACCCCGGCCATGATCAGGTCGTGGAGGTCATGCCCGGCGTGCTCTGGGCGCGCCTCAAACTGCCGTTCCGCCTCAATCATGTGAACATCTATTTGCTCGCCGATGGTGACGGCTGGACCATGGTCGATTCCGGTTTCGGCAACGAGGAATCGATTGCGGCTTGGACCACGCTGTTCGAAGGGCCGCTCGCTGACGTGAGAGTAAAGCGCCTGATCGTGACCCATTCGCACCCCGACCATGTCGGCTTGGCGGGCTGGATCACCGAGCGCTTCAATTGCCCGCTCTACATGTCGCAGGTGGAATACCTCCAGTCGGTCTATCACCAGAACCGTGGCACCGAGGAACGGCGCAATGCGCAGCGCCTGTTCTTCCGACGCCACGGCATGGACGAGGACCTCACCGACAGGCTGCTCGGGCGCGGCCAGGACTATCTGAAGCGGGTCTCCGTGCTGCCGCCGTCCTATCGCCGCATCTCGCATGGCGACGAGGTCGTGATCGGCACGCGGCGCTTCAAGGTGATCACCGGCGGCGGCCATGCGCTCGACCAGGTGATGCTGTATTGCGCCGCCGACAAACTGTTCCTCTCCGCCGACCAGGTGCTGAGCAAGATTTCGCCGAATGTCAGTGTCTGGGCGGTCGAGCCCGACCAGAACTCGCTCGGGGAATATCTGGCCTCGCTCGCCAGCCTCACCACCACCCTGCCCTATGACGTGATGGTGCTGCCCGGTCATGGCGTGCCGTTCTACGGGCTGAAGACCCGCATCAAGCAGCTCGCCGACCATCACGAGGACCGCTGCCGCCTGATTGCGGAAGCCTGCCGGGAAGTGCCGCAGACCTCCAAGGAGCTGGTACCGGTGGTGTTCCACAAGCACGTGCTGGACGAGCACCAGATGGGCTTTGCCGCCGGCGAGCTGGTGGCACACGTCAATTACATGCTGGTCGAAGGCCGTCTGACCTGCGAGGTCAGCGACGGCGTGCTGCGGTTCCGGACCACCTGACGCGGAAACCGCCGATTGCGTTTCCGCAGCCGCAAATACCGGGACCGCAAATCACAGCTAGCACCTTGATCCGGATCAACGTTTCCAGGGGCTAAGTAGCATCCCGGAGGTGTGGGAATTCGCGTAGACATCAAAGCTGGAAAAGCTCTAAAAAGGCCCGAGCCAATTCGGCCGGTTCCGTTCCAGGTCTTGCGATGGATTACAGCAAATTTTTCAATACCGCCCTCACCCGACTGCATGACGAGCGGCGCTACCGCGTGTTCGCCGACCTCGAGCGGATCGCGGGACGGTTTCCGCATGCGGTCTGGCACTCGCCGAAGGGCAGCCGAAATGTCGTGATCTGGTGCTCCAATGACTATCTCGGCATGGGCCAGCACCCGAAGGTGGTCGGCGCCATGGTGGAGACTGCGACCCGCGTTGGCACCGGCGCCGGCGGCACCCGCAACATCGCCGGCACCCATCATCCGCTGGTGCAGCTCGAACAGGAACTGGCCGACCTGCACGGCAAGGAAGCCTCGCTGCTGTTCACCTCGGGCTATGTCTCGAACCAGACCGGCATCTCGACGATCGCCAAGCTGATCCCGAATTGCCTGATCCTGTCGGATGCGCTCAACCACAATTCGATGATCGAAGGCGTCCGCCAGGCTGCTTGCGAGCGGCAGATCTTCCGCCACAACGACCTTGCGCATCTCGAAGAGCTCCTGATCGCGGCAGGCCCTGATAGGCCCAAGCTGATCGTCTGCGAGAGCCTTTATTCGATGGACGGCGACGTCGCCCCGCTCGCCAAAATCTGCGATCTCGCCGAGAAATACGGCGCACTGACCTATGTCGACGAAGTCCATGCGGTCGGCATGTACGGCCCGCGCGGCGGCGGCATCGCCGAGCGCGACGGCGTCATGCACCGCATCGACGTGCTCGAAGGCACGCTCGCGAAAGCCTTCGGCTGCCTCGGCGGCTACATTGCGGGCAAGGCCGAGATCATCGACGCGGTGCGCTCCTATGCGCCGGGCTTCATCTTCACGACCGCGCTGCCGCCGGCGATCTGCTCGGCCGCGACCGCCGCGATCCGTCACCTGAAGACCTCCAATTGGGAGCGCGAGCGCCACCAGGACCGCGCCGCCCGCGTCAAGGCGATCCTCAATGCCGCCGGGCTGCCGGTGATGTCGAGCGACACCCATATCGTGCCGCTGTTCGTCGGTGACCCCGAAAAGTGCAAGCAGGCGTCCGATATCCTGCTCGAGGAGCACGGCATCTACATCCAGCCGATCAACTATCCGACGGTCGCCAAGGGCACCGAGCGCTTAAGGATCACGCCCTCGCCCTACCACGATGACGGCCTGATCGATCAGCTCGCCGAAGCGCTGCTGCAGGTCTGGGACCGCCTCGGCCTGAAGCTGAACCGCAAATCGCTGGCAGCCGAGTAACCCTACCCGCCAAACCTCGCAAGTTGGGCCGGTCGCGCGGTGCGCGGCTGGCCCAAAGTGTTTATATTCCCCTGTTCCGGCCATGGCGCTTGCACGTGCCCGGCCGCCGTGAAGAAGCACGTTCACAATCCAAGTGCCGGGATTAACGGAGACCCGAGAGCGATGCTGCACGATTGGGGCGTAGTCGCCGCCGCGTTCGCCTATATCGGCTTGCTGTTCGTCGTCGCCAGCTACGGCGACCGCCTGTCGCCGAGCCAGCGCGGCCGCGCCAGCATGCTGATCTATCCGCTGTCGCTGGCGATCTATTGCACCTCCTGGACCTTCTTCGGCTCGGTCGGCTTCGCCACCCGCACCAGCGTCGATTTTCTTGCGATCTATGTCGGGCCGATCCTGATGATCGGGCTTTGCACGCCGCTCTTGCGGCGGGTGATCCACCTGGCCAAATCGCAGAACATCACCTCGATCGCCGACTTCATCGCGGCGCGCTACGGCAAGAGCCAGGCGGTCGCCGGCACGGTAGCGATGATCGCGATCATAGGCTCCGTGCCCTACATCGCGCTGCAGCTCAAGGCGGTGGCATCCTCGCTGGAGACGATCCTGACCGAGGATAAGCTGTTCTCCTCGATCCCGCTGATCGGCGACATCGCGCTGGTCGTCACGGTGGCGATGGCGGTATTCGCCGTGCTGTTCGGCACCCGCCAGACCGACGCCACCGAGCACCAGCACGGCCTGATGCTGGCGATCGCCACCGAATCCATCGTCAAGCTGGTGGCCTTTATCGCCGCTGGCGCCTTCGTCACCTTCTGGATGTTCACGCCCGTCGAACTGATCGAACGTGCAATGAAGAGCCCCGAAGCGGTGCGCGCCATCAGCTATGTGCCGTCGATCGGCAATTTCCTGACCATGACGCTGTTGTCGTTCTGCGCGATCATGCTGCTGCCGCGGCAGTTTCACGTCAGCGTGGTCGAGAACTCCAGCCTCGAGGAGGTCCACCGCGCCCGCTGGCTGTTTCCGCTCTACCTGATCGCCATCAACCTGTTCGTGATTCCGATCGCGATCGCAGGTCTCGTCACCTTCCCGTTCGGCGCCGTCGACAGCGACATGTATGTGCTGGCGCTACCGATCGAGGCCAATTCCACACTGCTCAGCGTTGTCGTGTTCGTCGGCGGCTTGTCGGCTGCGACCGCGATGGTGATCGTGGAATGCGTCGCGCTCTCGATCATGGTTTCCAACGATATCGTGCTGCCGATGGTGCTGCAGGGAAGCCCCGGCGCGCGCGACGGCAGCAAGGATTTCGGCGACTTCCTGCTCAGGATACGGCGCTTCGCGATCTTCGGCATCATGGTGATGGCGTATTTCTATTATCGCGCGCTCGGCAATACCCAGTTGGCGGCGATCGGCCTGTTGTCGTTTGCGGCGCTCGCGCAATTGGCGCCGGCCTTCTTCGGCGGCCTGTTCTGGCGGCACGGAACCGCGCGCGGAGCGATGGGCGGCATGCTGGTCGGCATCGCGGTGTGGGCGTACACGCTGTTCCTGCCGAGCTTCCTGGAAGGCACGGCCGGTCTTTTGCTGTTGCAGCACGGCCCATTCGGCATCACGGCGCTGCGTCCGCAGGCCCTGCTCGGCACCGATCTGCCGCCCTTGATGCACGGCGTGTTCTGGTCGCTGGCGCTCAACATCCTGACCTACGTGCTGATGTCGATCGCGCGCCAGCCGTCCTCGATCGAACGGTTGCAAGCCGACCTGTTCGTGCCGAATACGCTGGCGCCGATCGCCCCGACCTTCCGGCGCTGGCGCACCACGGTGACGGTGCAGGACATCCAGAGCACGGTGGCACAATATCTCGGCCCCGAGCGCGCTGCCCAGGCCTTCGCGAACTTTGCGGCCAATCATCCCGGCGCTGTCGACCCGGCCGCGCCGGCCGATTTCGAGCTGCTGCAATACGCCGAACGCCTGATCGCCTCCTCGATCGGCGCAGCCTCCTCGCGCCTCGTGATGTCGCTGCTGTTGCGCAAGCGTACCGTCTCCGCCAAGGCCGCGCTGAAGCTGCTCGACGATTCCCACGCCGCGCTGCATTTCAACCGCGAGATCCTGCAGACCGCGCTCAACCACGTGCGCCAGGGCATCGCGGTGTTCGATGCCGATCTGCAACTGATCTGCTCGAACCGCCAGTTCGGCGAAATTCTCGCGCTGCCGCCGCACCTCGTGCAGCTCGGCATTCCCTTGCAGGAAATTCTCGAATTCATGGACGCGGTCAACCCGTCCGGTGCCGGCGATTCCGATGCGCTGTTGGCGCGGCGGCTGGAGGCCTACACCACCGAAGGCGAACCTTATCTGGAGCGCCTGCCCGACCGCCACATGGTGATCGAGGTTCGCTCCAACCGGATGCCGGGTGGCGGCCTCGTCATCACCTTCTCCGACGTAACCCCGAGCTTCGAGGCCGCCGAAGCGCTGGAACGCGCCAATGCGACGCTTGAAAAGCGCGTGCGCGACCGCACCGAGGAACTCACCCGCCTGAATTCCGAACTGGCGCAGGCCAAGAGCACCGCCGAGGACGCCAACATCTCGAAGACGCGTTTCCTGGCGGCGGCCAGCCACGACATCCTGCAACCGCTCAATGCGGCGCGGCTCTATGTGACGAGCCTCGTCGAACGGCAGAACGGCGGCGAGGATTCGCGTCTGGTCGAGAACATCGACGACTCGCTGGAGGCGATCGAGGAGATCCTCGGCGCGCTCCTCGACATCTCGCGGCTCGATGCGGGGGCAATGACCACCTCGATCTCCAGCTTCAAGATGGCCGATCTGATGCGGTCGCTTGAGATCGAGTTTGCACCGATCGCCCGTGCCAAGGGGCTGGAGCTGACCTTCGTGCCCTGCTCGCTGCCGGTGCAATCCGACCGCTCGCTGCTGCGCCGGCTGCTGCAGAATTTCATCTCCAACGCGATCAAATACACCCCGCGCGGGCGCGTGCTGGTCGGCTGCCGCCGTCACGGACAGTCGCTGCAGATCGCCGTCTACGACACCGGCGTCGGCATTCCCGTGGCGAAGCGCGGCGAGATCTTCAAGGAGTTTCATCGGCTCGAACAGGGCGCGCGGATCGCGCGCGGCCTCGGTCTTGGACTATCGATCGTCGAGCGGCTGGCGCGGGTGCTCAACCACGGCATCGCGATCGACGCCAATGCCAGCGGCGGCTCGGTGTTCTCGGTAACCGTGCCGGTCGCCAAGGCGATCAATCACACCGCCGCCGTCACCAGCGCGACGCCGCTGTCGAAGACGCCGATGAGCGGCGCCCTGATCGTCTGCATCGAAAACGACCCGGCGATCCTCGACGGAATGAAAACGCTGCTCACGGCCTGGGACGCCGAGGTGATCGCGGTGGCCGACCCCGAGGCCGCGATCGCGGCAATCGAATCTTCCGGCCAAAGCGTGACCGGCCTTCTTGTCGACTATCATCTCGACCGCGGGAACGGCGTTGCCGCGATCCGCGAGATCCGCCGCCGCTTCGGCGAAAACATTCCCGCCATCCTGATCACGGCCGACCGCAGCCCGAACGTCCGCGCCGCCGCGCGCGAGGAAAACATCGCGATCCTCAACAAGCCGGTCAAGCCGGCCTCGCTCCGCGCCCTGCTCGGCCAGTGGCGCGCGCAGCAGATGATCGCGGCGGAGTGATCCTGCCGTCATTCCGGGATGGTCCGAAGGACCAGCCCCGGAATGACGGCAGCGAGAGATTCGATCTCATCCCGAGGGCATTCCATGGCGTCACCGAGGGCTGCCGCTCGTTGACCCCTACCAGTCCATCTTCTGCGCGACCAGCCTGACCAGTTCCGGATCATCAAAACTCGCGGCGGTAGCGACCGCGCCGGCGGCGATCAGGTCGTCATGACCGAGGCTCGTCCGCATGCCGATCGTCGCGATGCCAGCGGCGGAGGCGGCTTGCACGCCGGAGCAGGAATCCTCAAACGCAAGAGAGCGGCCGGGCGCGGCGCCAACGGCGCGCAGGCCATCCAGATAGGGCAGCGGGTGCGGCTTGCCATGCGCAAGCTCGTCGCCGATGATCACAGCCTTGAACCGTTGCATGATGCCAAGCCCGGAAAGCATCATCTCGGCGTTGAGGCGCGGCGCGTTGGTGACCGCCACCAAGGGGACATCGGCGCGATCCGCTATCTCAAGCAGTTTCATCAGACCGGCTACCGGCTTGATCTGCCCCGACGCGAGCGCGCGGAACGCCTCTTCCTTTTCCGTCATGATGGCCGCCTGGCGCTCCGGCGGGTGGCCCGGCAAAAACCGTTCGCTAATCGAAATATTGGAAAAGCCCATCAACTCTTTCGAGGCGCGGGCGCGATCGAAGACATGGCCGTGAGGCGCGAACACCCGATTGAACGCTTCAAGATGCACGCGTCGGTATCTGCCAGCGTGCCGTCGATGTCGAACAGCAGCGCCCTTCCGGAGCCGGACATTCCCCGATTACCCCGTCGGCGTGCCCTGGCGCCACTGGCCGCCGGAGATTTTTGCGGCAGCGATCACCGCCTGCGTCCGGCTTTCGACGCCGAGCTTTTGCAGGATCGCCGAGACATGCGCCTTGATGGTCGCTTCGGAGACGCCGAGCTCATAGGCGATCTGCTTGTTGAGCAGGCCCTCCGACAGCATCATCAGCACGCGCACCTGCTGCGGGGTCAGCGTGACCAGGCGGTCACGCAGCCGGGCCATGTCGGGATCGTCGGCCGAAGCGAGATCGGTGTCCGGCGGAATCCAGACATCGCCCTCCATCACCTTCATGATGGCGTCGCGCAATGTCTCGACGCCGAAGCGCTTGGGGATGAAGCCCGAGGCACCGAAATCCAGCGACCTCCGGATCGTGCCGGCATCGTCGCTGGCGGACACGATCACCACCGGAATCGCCGGATATTGCGCGCGCAGATAGATCAGGCCGGAGAAGCCCGAGATCCCGGGCATGGTGAGATCGAGCAGGATCAGGTCGACGTCGGAATCCCGCTCCAACAGCGCAGTGAGGTCGTCGAACGATCCGGCCTCGCTGACGACGGCCGACGCCACGACACTCGCGACCGCCTGCCGCAACGCGTCGCGGAAGAGCGGATGGTCATCGGCAATGACGAGGTGGGTATTGGCAGCAGTCATCTGATCCGGAACACCGACGCAACGTCGGGCAAACATGCAACTCGCTGCTGTTCGACAGCAAATTTGATTGTCCCCCGTCGGCGGGCGACTTGCAAGGCAACCTTTCCCGCATAGCGCAAAAGCAGTTAATCGGCGCCGATTCCCTGCGAATGGTGCAATGCAAAATGAACAACCCGGGAAGTCGGACCGCCCAAAACGGGAACTCGGAGAAAACGCTTCGCGCTCCGAAGACGTCCTGCGTTAATTCCTGAATAGGAGGTCGCGAGAAAGATGTGCAGGGCTTGGCGGCCCTGCACACAGGCGACCTTGTTATGATGCGGTTCTGGGCTCAATCGGTTGCCAGATGCTGATTTTACGGGTCTCCGGCATCAGGAAGACGGCGAGCACGAAGCACACCGCGGGCACCACGATGGGATAGATCAGCGCGTAGCCGATGCTGCCGGTGGCCGCGAAGGCTGCCGAAGTGACGAACGGCACCAATCCACCACCCCAACCGTTGCCGATGTGATACGGCACCGACACCGACGTGTATCGAATCCTGCCGGGGAAGAATTCCGCCAGAAACGCCCCGACCGGCCCATACACCATCCCGACATAGCAAACGAGGATGAAGATGATGAAGATCGCGATCGGATAGTTGATGTTGCCGGGCTGCGTGACCGTTCCCAGCCACAAATACAGCGGATAGTAAGTGATCGCGGCGAGCAACATGCCGCCCAGGATCACCGGTTTGCGGCCGATGACGTCGGACAGCCAGCCAAAAAAGATCAAGCTCGGCGTTGCAATAAGCAGCGCAGCACCCACGATGTAAGCCGAGGTCAGCGGGTCCACCTTGGAAACTTGCTGCAGGAAATACAACGCCCAGAACTGACCGCTATACCAAACCACGCCTTGCCCGATCAGCACGATGGTGGCGATTCCAACATATTTGATGTTGGCGCTGATGAAGGCCTCCTTCCAGGGATTCCTGGTCATCTGGCCCTTGGCCTTGATCTCCTGGAAGATCGGCGTCTCCTGCAACTGGAGCCGAATGTAGATTGCAATGGCCACCAGCAGGAAGGACACCAGGAACGGGACACGCCAGGCCCATTGGTCGAAGACCTGGTTGCCGAAGTAGCTGCGCGTCGCGATGATCACGGCCAGCGACACCACGATCCCGAGTGTCGGCGAGGTCTGCAGCCAGCCGGTGTAATAACCGCGGCTTTCATCTGGCACATGCTCCGCAACATAGGTGATAGCGCCGCCATACTCGCCGCCAAGGCACAGGCCCTGGACCATCCGCAAGCCGAAGAGAATGAATGCGGCGGTCAGCCCGATCGACTCGTAGGTCGGGATCAACCCGATCGCTCCGGTGCCCAGTCCCATTCCGGTGAGCGTAATAAGGAACGTATACTTGCGGCCCACCCGGTCGCCCATCCATCCGAAAAGGAACGCTCCCAATGGACGGATCAGAAATCCTGCAGTGAACAGTGCAATCGTGCTCAGCAGAGCTGCAACCGGATGGGATTGTTCAAAGAACTTGACCGACAGAACTGCGGCCAAGCTGCCGAAGATATAGAAATCATACCATTCGATGATATTTCCCACCGATGCGGCGATGATCACGCGACGGAAATCGCTCGGAATTTGAATTGCCATCTACGGCTCCTATGATTTCAGGGCATCACCTCGCATTTTCTCAGAGCTTTAATTTCTCGGGGCCCGAGGGCTTTGGGCGACGTTTACGTACAGCGCCTGACCTCGAGGTATTTTGAACCACCCGAGAAGAGCTTCAAACGGCCTTCGGCGCCGCGAGCCACCGCTGCCTTCCTTCCCATCTGTTGGGAGCGAAAGCGCGGAAACCAGTCTAATCCTAATGAGACGGCCATCTTATAAGACTTTTGGCTCAATCGAACTGAACCAGGCACGAAATCCGCAGCTTGGTTGGCCGGATAATGCAGAGTCGACGTGCCATTGCACGATGCGGTCGACATACCCGCGGACGTAGCAACATCTCGCCAAGCTACCGGTACTTCCGCATTTCCAACTTCATTCCGGCAACGTTGATATACACAATGCTTCACCAGGTGTTGCTCGGCTTGATGGCAGATTCAGACTCACCGAATTACGTCTGGCGGTTTTTCTGCAAGGGCACCGATCCCGTGATCGCCGTATTTTGGTCGTGCCCCTTCGAGACTTATTTGCAGTTCGCACTGCTGGACCGCGGTGATCTCGATCGCGCTGTGGACCATCGCGCTTTCTTGTCCGTTATTGGACTTTAGTTTGAGACCGCGCCAACCGGCGGGTTTTGGGTTTCTGCTTGCTGTTTTTGGGCCGGCTACCAAAGCATTGAGAACAGGCCTGGATGCAAGACATCCCGTGTTCCGGAAATCGACGCTGTCTGTTGATTGCGCAGGAAGAATTCAGACAACGGGCAGCAGCAAGGGGCCCATCCTGAATCGGGCGCAGCTGCTCGATGCCAGCCGAAAGTACTAAAGTACTATTGGGCCAAACTCCCCGAACATGTAGGAAACCTAAAAAATAATTGAGCGTCGATCCGACGCAACGCACATCCTTGTGGGTCAAAAAGGAAGGGGAGCGATCCAAAATGTCTACTATGACTGCCACATCCGGCAAGGCTGCCGGGATGACGAAGGACGAACGTTTCGTCATTCTCGCCTCCTCGCTCGGCACCGTCTTCGAATGGTACGACTTTTACCTGTTCGGTTCGCTTGCCAGCATCATCGGCGCGCAGTTCTTCGGCGTCATCGATTCCGCAACAAATCAGCCGATGTTCAACCAGGCCACGCGGGACATCTTCGCGCTGCTGGCGTTCGCCGCGGGCTTTATCGTTCGTCCGTTCGGCGCCATCGTGTTCGGCCGCGTCGGCGACATCGTCGGCCGCAAATACACCTTCCTCGTCACTATTCTGATCATGGGCCTGTCGACCTTCATCGTCGGCGTGTTGCCAAACGCGGCCACCATCGGCATTGCGGCCCCAATCATCCTGATCGGTTTGCGCCTGCTGCAGGGCCTCGCGCTCGGCGGCGAATACGGCGGCGCGGCGACCTACGTCGCCGAGCACGCGCCGATGGGCAAGCGCGGTTATTACACCTCGTTCATTCAGACCACGGCCACGCTCGGGCTATTCCTGTCGCTGCTGGTGATCCTGTTCACCCGCACGGCGCTTGGCGAGGCAGATTTCGCCAAGTGGGGCTGGCGCATTCCGTTCCTCGTCTCCGTAGTGCTGCTCGGCATCTCGGTCTGGATCCGGTTGCGGTTGAATGAGTCGCCGGTGTTCCAGAAGATGAAGGAAGAGGGCAAGGGCTCGAAGGCGCCGCTGACCGAGGCCTTCGCCAACTGGAGCAATGCCAAGCTCGTCATCCTCGCGCTGATCGGCGGCGTGATGGGTCAGGGCGTGGTCTGGTACACCGGCCAGTTCTACGCGCTGTTCTTCATGCAATCGATTCTCAAGGTCGACGGCTACACCGCCAACCTTCTGATCGCCTGGTCGCTGCTGCTCGGCACCGGATTCTTCATCGTGTTCGGGGCGCTATCCGACAAGATCGGCCGCAAGCCGATCATCCTGGCGGGCTGCCTGATTGCGGCGCTGACCTTCTTCCCGATTTTCCGGATGATCACCACCAACGCCAACCCGGCGCTGGAAAAGGCGATCGAAACGGTAAAGGTTGAGGTGGTGGCCGACGCCAAGGGCTGCGGCGACCTGTTCAATCCGGTCGGCACCCGCGTCTTCTCCGCGCCATGCGATACCGCTCGCGCCTTCCTGGCACAGCAGTCGGTCAAATACACGACCAGCTATGGCGCTGCAGGCTCCGGCGTGAAGGTCGTTGTCAATGGAAAGGACGTGGCTTACGCCGACGCCAAGACGTCTAATCCGGCTGTCCTGGCAGCGGTGCAGGCCGCAGGCTATCCCAAGCCTGGCGACGCCCAGATCGTGAAGATGGCTCACCCGTTCGATATCTTCAAACCGAACGTCGCGGCCATCATCGGGCTGCTGTTCATCCTGGTGCTCTTCGTAACCATGGTGTACGGGCCGATTGCGGCGATGCTGGTCGAGCTGTTCCCGACCAAGATCCGCTACACCTCGATGTCGCTGCCCTATCACATCGGCAACGGCTGGTTCGGCGGGTTGCTGCCGGCGACCGCATTCGCGATCGTGGCTTCGACCGGCGATATCTACGCTGGCCTCTGGTATCCGATCATCTTCGCGTCGATCACCGCGGTCGTCGGCTTCTTCTTCCTGCCGGAAACCAAGGACGTCGATATCACGAAGTAATCGATTGCGTTCGGCGGCAAGCCGGACGTCATCACGAACCGGCCGCGGAGCGATCCGCGGCCGGTTTGCTTTTGCGGATGCTCTAATTGACGCTGCCCACGAACTGCAGCACGATCTCGCGGCGGTGCGACCGCGCGCGATGCTCGACCAGATAGATCGCCTGCCACGTGCCGAGCGCGAGCGCGCCCTGAAGCACCGGAACGTGCAGCGACGTCGCCGTCAGCATGGTCTTGACATGCGCCGGCATGTCGTCCGGCCCCTCGGTATCGTGACGCCAGCCGGCATTCTCGGGCGCGAGCCGGTTCAGCGCCGTCGTCAGATCGACGAGCACGGTCGGGTCGGCATTTTCCTGAATCGTCAGCGACGCCGAGGTGTGACGGATGAACAGCGTCACCGCGCCCTCACGCGCCCGCGCCTCGCGCACGAACTGCGCGACTTCGGCGGTGAGATCGGTGAATCCCATGCCGGATGTCTGCACCGTCAGCAGCGAAGACACGACGGCATCGGCGGCAACGACAGAGGGAGTGGTGCGGGAAAACGATTTGGATGCGGGCATCGAAATTAATCTCGTAGGTGGGCAAAGGCGCGCTTCGCGCCGTGCCCACCAGTTCTTGCAACGATAAAGGTGGTGGGCACGCTTCACCTTGCCCACCCTACAAGGTCAATGCCTATCAAATCTTGCCGTTGATGTCGCGCTGCACGCGGTTGGCCATCTCGATCAGGCGCCGCCACGCCCGCTCCAGGAACGACATCATGCGATCCATGTCGCGATCGCTCGGCAGCGGGATTTCGATCTTGCGCTCGCCCTCGGCAATCTTCGGTTCGCTCGGCTTCAGCGAATCCGCTTTCGGCAGCGGCTCTTCGATCTTGCCGGATACGGTGGGTTCGCGCGAAGCGAGGTCGGCCTTGAGCCGTTCATTCTCGGCTTGCATCCGCATGATATCGGCTTGCAGCCGGCCGATTTCCGCGTCCATCACCGCGCGCTCATCGGGCACGGCATAGCAGGCCCAGCCCGCGCCCGAATTATTGCAGGTCGAGACCGCGCCGGTACGGGTGTCGAGGCGGAGCACGCCATCGGCCGTCGTCGACAGCGTGTAGCGGCCGTTTTCGGCATCCGGCATTCCCGCGAAGGCGGCTTCCGCGCCGGCGAGGCACGCGACCAGCACGGCTGACTTCAAAAATTTCGAGGACGATCTCGCTGTGCGCATCGGCTTGCTCCCGCCTCAGGACGGTACTGGTTTCCTCGACCGCCGGGGCGCTTTCAAGGCGGCCCTACCCTAGAGCTATAGGGCGCGCGGCCGGACTTCAACGCATCCTCCAGCAATTCGAGGCGATCCTGTCCCCAGAACACTTCGCCATCCAGCACATAGACCGGCGAGCCGAACACGTCGGCCGCCAGCGCATCCTGCCGGTTCTGCTCATAGGCCGCCGTGATGTCTTCCGAGCGCGAGCGCTCCACCAGCTGCTTGCCGGGCAGCCCGGATTCGTCGGCAAGTTTCGCAATCGTTGCGGGGTCGGCGAGATTGAGCTGATCTTCCCAGACGCCGGCGAAGGCCCGCCGCAGATACCGGTCGGGATCGAGGCCGCTCTCCAGCGCCGCGATCACGACGCCATCGGCCAGGCGCGCGTTGAACGGCCAGTTCGCCGGCTGCAGATGAAAATTCAGACCGCGCCTGTCGCGCCAGCGCTGCAGTTCGACCATCCGATAGCGCTGGCGGACCGGGTGGCGCTTCATCAAGGGCAGGCCGCCGGTCTCCGAGAACAGATCGACCAGCACCACCGGCTTGTGATTTACCTTGAGATCGTAGGTAGTTACCAGATCGCGAAAGGCTTGGTGGCCGATATAGGCCCACGGCGATTGGATCGAGAAATAGTAATCGACCTGACGCGGCATGCGCCCTCCCGGGACGATTCTCGCTTCATTCGGAGCATCCCAACAGACCGCCCAGACAGGCGCAAGATCGATCGTCTCGGGATTAGCTGCTGCACTGCAGTGACAGTCCACAGCATCGCCGGCGGCGCCAGAATAATCCCAATCAAATCAATGCACTAACTGGTTAGGGCCCAATCTTGACTTGATTAGGCGCGGTAAGTATGGTCCGCGCGGCTTTCAAGGGTGACGGACGTAATTTCCATCAACCGTTGGCATCGTTTAATGTCTTGGGCATGGCCGAAGACAAAAACAGCAACGCAGGTGGAAATCGCGCTCAGCCGTCCTCCGACGAAGCTGCGCTTTCCGCAAGGCTCGGAAGTCTGGATCAACGGTTGTCCGAAATTCGCGACAGCCGGAAACCCAGGACTGATCAACCCGGAACTGAAAGCGGAGATACGGCAGCCAGAGCATCTGCGATGGCGCTGGGTTTCCGGCTTTCCTCGGAGTTGGTCGCGGGCGTTGTCGTCGGAGCGGCGTTGGGTTGGGGGTTCGACCGTTTGTTGTCGACATCGCCGTTCGGTTTCATCGTGTTTCTGCTGCTCGGCTTCGTCGCCGGTGTGGTCAACGTGGTGAGATCTGCAGGCGTAGCTTCCCGCAGACGCTGAGCATCGACGGAAAGTAACGACATGTGAAATTCGATTGCCGGCCAGGCCGGTGGATAAAGAGCCGCGCGGATGAAAATCGACCCGATCCACCAGTTCAATATCGAACCCCTCTTCACGATCGGCCATATCGGCAATCATACGATCGCCTTCACCAACTCGACGCTGTACATGTTCCTCTCGGTAGCGGTGATTTCGCTGCTGATGATCGGCGGCATGGCGGGCCGGCAGCTGGTTCCGGGAAGGCTGCAGTCGATCGCGGAAATCTCCTACGAGTTCGTCGCCTCGACGATCCGCTCTACCGCCGGCGCAGAAGGGATGAAGTTCTTCCCGCTGATCTTCTCGCTGTTCATGTTCATCTGCATCTCGAACCTGATCGGCATCATCCCGTATACGTTCACGGTTTCCAGCCATATCATCGTCACCGCGGCACTCGCGTTCCTGGTTTTCTTCACCGTCCTGATCTACGGCCTCTACAAGAACGGCTTCAAGTTCTTCAAGATTTTCGTGCCTTCCGGCGTGCCGATCTACATCCTGCCGCTGGTCATGTTCATCGAAATCCTGTCGTTCTTCCTGCGGCCGGTCTCCCACAGCGTTCGTCTGTTCGCCAACATGCTGGCCGGTCACATCGCGCTGAAGGTGTTCGCGGGCTTCATCGCCATGCTGGGCGTTTCGCTCGGCGCGATCGGCTGGGTCGGCGGCGTGCTGCCGCTGGCGCTCACCGTCGCGCTGACTGCGCTCGAACTGCTGGTGGCTTTCCTGCAGGCGTATGTGTTCGCGATCCTGACCTGCATCTACCTCAACGACGCTATTCATCCGGGACACTAAGCGGTCCGGGGAATTCCACCCACACCTCTATCTTACCCCTCAAGGAGCTATAGAAATGGAACCGGCAGCAGCTAAACTTATCGGCGCAGGCATCGCAGCAATTGGCATGGGCGGCGCGGGCGTCGGCGTGGGCATCATCTTCGGCAACTACCTTGCCGCTGCCGTGCGCAATCCTTCCGCAGCCCAGGGCCAGTTCGGCAACCTGATCTTCGGCTTCGCCGTGACTGAAGCGCTCGGCATTTTCTCGCTGCTGATCGCGCTGCTCTTGCTGTTCGTTCCGCTCTGAGCTGCACCCACTCGCGCCGCCCCCGGGCGGCGCGCCTGACAGCAACAGGAGACCCCCGTGGCTGAAAAAAGTCATGGTACCCCGGCCAAGGGCACCGGCGCCCACACCGAAGCCGACGGCGGACACGGCGGAGGCTTTCCTCCGTTCGAGTCGAACACGTTTGCTTCGCAGCTGGTGTCGCTCTTCATTGCGTTCGTCGCGCTCTATGTGATCGTGTCCCGCTTTGCACTGCCGCGCGTCGAAAGCGTGATCGACGCACGCCAGAACGCAATCGAGAGCGACCTGGCGGCGGCGCAGAAGCTGAAAGACGAGTCGGACGCAGCGCTCAAGGCGTATGAGACCGAACTCGCTTCCGCCCGCGCCCGCGCTCAGGCCATCGGCAACGAGACCCGCGAGAAGCTGAACGCGGCCGCGGAAGCCGAGCGCAAGGCGCTGGAAGATCAGCTCGCCGCCAAGCTCACCGCAGCCGAGAAGCAGATCGCGGCGACGCGGGAAACCGCGATGAGCAATGTCCGCGGCATCGCCGCGGACGCGGCCGGCGCGATCGTGCAGCGGCTCACCGGCGTGCTGCCCGACGGCAAGACGGTGAGCAAAGCCGTCGATGCTTCGTTGAAGGGATAGACCGATGTTCACCGAACCGGAAACCTGGGTCGCAATCGCCTTCGTCATCCTGATGGTATTGTTTGCCTATCTCGGCATTCACAAGACGGTGCTGACGGCGCTCGATCATCGCAGCGAACGTATCAAGGCCGAGCTTGACGACGCCCGCCGTCTCAAGGATGAGGCGGCCAAGCTGCTCGGCGAGTACCAGACCCGCCGCGCCAGCGCCGAGCGAGAGGCCGAGGAAATCATCGCCAACGCCAAGGCCGAAGCCGAGCGCATCGCGACCGACGCCAAGGCCAAGATGGAAGACTTCGTAGTTCGCCGCACCAAGACCGCCGAGAGCAAGATCGCGCTCGCCGAAGCCCAGGCACTGGCCGACGTCCGCGCGGCGGCCGCTAACGCCGCGGTCGAAGCCGCCTCGACCATCCTATCGCAATCGGTCAAGGGCTCGGTTGCCGACGACCTGCTTGCCAAGGGTATCGCCGAGGTTCGCGCCAAGCTGAACTGATCGGCTTACACCAACCAAAAAGCCGGCGCGATTATCTCGCGCCGGCTTTTCTATTGCTTCTTCCGTTTCGGCGCCGGGCGTTCCGGCTTCAGGGCCTGCGGGTCGAAGCCGATATAGAAGATGTAGCTGTCGCCCGCAGCGCCGGGAGGCACCGGATAGCTGATATCTTCGGCGACCAGCGTAAAGGGCTCGCTGCCGGTTTCGGTCATATTGACGGTGGTCTGGTAGGCCTTGGTGGCGATGGTCTTTTCGGATACGCCGCCCTGCACCACGGCAACCCGGATCGGAACCTGGACCGAGGCAGGCGCGCCGGCGGGGCCGGCGATGACGCGGCCCTGAATGCCGATCCGCACAGTGATCACGCCGCCGTTGAGACTGCATTCCCGGGCCATCTTGCTGATCGTCGCCTGAAAGCGCAGGTCATTGCCGACCGGCTGCTTGCCCGGCGCCCCGACCGCATAAGTGGAGGCGCCCGACCTGACGGTGACCGGCGGACAGGTCAGATCGCCGGTGTCCTGGGGAGCCGCCGGCGCATTGGCGGCCGGCTCCTCCTCCGACTTGCCGCCGCCAAACAAGCTCTTGAAACGATCGGTCAGCGATTGCGCCGACGCCGGCGCCACGATCAGGCAGGCCAGACCGCCCGCAACGGCCGCCGCGGCCATCACCTTGGCCAAACGATTGTCACCCATGCGAGTCCCTGAAATCCCCATTCCCGCGTCATTGTTTCCCGGCGGCGTTATAGCAGCCCAATGGCGGCGAACCCAAGGCACCCAAAAGGCTTAGAAATCAACGGTTCAGCCGCGGAAATCCTCGTGCAGCAGGCCGAACAGCAGGTGGTCCTGCCAGATGCCGTTGATGCAGAGATAGCGCCGCGCCAGCCCCTCGCGCGTGAAGCCGCACTTCTCCAGCACCCGGATCGACGGCGTGTTGGAGGGAATGCAGGCGGCCTCGATGCGGTGCAGGTTGAGCTCGCCGAACAGCGTCGGCAGCAGCACTCGCAGCGCCGCCGTCATGTAGCCGCGATGCGCGTGGGGCTCGCCGACCCAATAGCCGATGGTGCCGGCCTGCGCGATGCCGCGGCGAACATTGGCGAGCGTGATGCCGCCGATCATGGCGCCGTCCGATTCGCGGAAGATGATGAACGGATAGGAGCGGTCGGCGGCAATATCCTCGGCGTAGCGGCGAAGCCGACGGCGGAAACCGGCGCGTGTCAGATCATCCGACGGCCAGATCGGCTCCCACGGCGTGAGATAGGCCCGGCTCTGTTCGCGCAGTTGCGCCCATTGGACGAAATCGGACATCTGGGGAGCGCGCAGCAACAGGCCGTGGCCGCGCGGTGCGAGCGCGGCCGGTCCGCTGGATGGCAAACGAAACAGGGCCATGCCTTCTCTCCCCCGCTCTAACTAGCCCTCCCTCGCCCCGCTCTTGCGGGGAGAGGGTCGGGGTGAGGGGCTGTCTCCACGAGCCGTATCCGCGGAGAGAGCCCCTCACCCGGCGCTTCGCCGTAGCCGAGCCTGTCGCCTCGGCGTTTGCCAGTACGGCCGCCGGAAGGCGGCCTATGCTCTCCCCGCAAGCGGGGCGAGGTTAACGCTAGTGTAGCAGCGTTCTTGCCTTCGACGTCGTCAATCCTTCCGCAAAAGACACCGCGGTGTCCAGACCCCTGCCGCTGCCAAGCGCGACGACCGCCGGCCGGCTGCGCGACAATAACGCATGCGCCGCGTTGCGCGTCGATTCGATGGAGACCGCATCGATCCGGGCGACCAGTTCCTCCACGGTCAGCGGCCGGCCATAGGCCAGCACGTGCCGCGCCAGCTGTTCGGCCCGCGACGAGCAGCTTTCCAGCGCCATCAACAGTCCCGCCTTCATCTGCGCCTTGGCGCGGGCAATCTCGGCTTCGGTGAGGGTTTCGACGGCGTCGTTGATGACGTCGACGATCACTTCCATCATCTCCGGCGCGTCGCCGGGATCGGTGCCGGTGTAGAGGCCGAAAAAGCCGGTGTCGGTATAGGGCGCGTGGAAGGTGTAAATCGAGTAGCACAGGCCGCGCTTTTCCCGCACTTCCTGGAACAGCCGCGACGACATGCCGCCGCCGAGCGTGTTGGTGAAGACCTGCAGCGAGAACAGCGACAGGTCGGTCTGCGGCACGCCTTCGAGCGCCAGCGTCAAATGCGCCTGTTCGAGATCGCGGTGCACGACGCGTGAGCCGCCCTTGCCGAACATGGCCGGCTGCGGCTTCGGCGCGGGCGTGGCGTCGAAGCTTGAAAATTTCTGCGCCGCCTCCTCCACCACGCGCTTGTGGTCGACCGCGCCGGCGGCGGCCACCACCATGTCGGGCCCGCGGTAATGCGTTGCGAGATAGCCGCGCAGCATGTCGCGATCGAAATTTTTCAGCGTCTTGGCGGTGCCGAGCAGCGAACGGCCCATCGGCTGATCCGGAAAGCAGAGTTCGTTGAGATGCTCGAACACGACGTCGTCGGGCGTATCCTGCGCCGCGCCGATTTCCTGCACGATGACGCTCTTCTCGCGCTCCAGTTCGTCCGGCACGAAGGACGGATTGGTGAGGATGTCGGCAAGCACGTCGAGTGCCAGCGGCACGTCGGCCTTCATCACCCGCGCATAATAGGCCGTCGTCTCGGTCGAGGTTCCCGCATTGAGATCGCCGCCGACCGCCTCGATTTCCTCGACGATCTCGCGCGAGGAGCGCCTGGTGGTGCCCTTGAAGGCCATGTGTTCGAGAAGATGCGAGATGCCGTGCTCGTTCGGCTTTTCGTCGCGGCCGCCGACGCCGGCCCAGACGCCCAGCGCCGCCGTTTCCAGATGCGGCATGGTGTCGGTGACGACGGTCAGGCCGGACGGCAGCTTGGTCACGTCGACGCTCATCCGGCAACTCCCTGCTTGGCGGCGCGACTGACCGAGCGCACGAATCGCTCCACTTCGGCCGAATCGTTTTTCATCACCGTGATGTGTTCGGATTTGGTCATCAGGCCGTCGAGCCAGGCCGGCAGTTGCGGCCGCACGCCGCATGCGGCTTCCACCGCATCGGGAAACTTGGCCGGATGCGCGGTCGACAGCACGATGTTGGGGATCTTCGAATCGGAGGTGTCACGATCGGCCACCGCCAACGCCACCGCGGTGTGGGGATCGACGAGATCGCCAGCCTCGCGCCAGGCGGCGCGGATCGCCGCCGATGTCTCGGTCTCGTCGGCGCGGCCGGCGTCGAACTCCTCGCGGACCGCGGCCAGCATGGCATCCGGCAGCACGAAACGCCCGGACTGCTTCAGCGAGGCCATCAGCCGGCGGACCGTGTCGGCATCGCGGCGGCTCGCCTCGAACAACAGCCGCTCGAAATTCGAGGAGACCTGGATGTCCATCGAGGGCGAAGCGGAGGCGTGCACCTCGCGCACTTCATAGATGCCGGTCTTGAGCGTGCGCGGCAGGATGTCGTTGATGTTGGAGGCGATGCGCAGCCAGCGCACCGGCAGCCCCATCTTCTTGGCGACATAGCCGGCGAAGATATCGCCGAAATTTCCGGTCGGCACGGTGAAATCCACGGTGCGCGCGGGCGCGCCGAGCGCCACCGCAGACGTGAAGTAATACACCACCTGCGCGACGATCCGCGCCCAGTTGATCGAATTGACGCCCGATAGCGCGACCGCGTCGCGAAAGCCGTGATGGTTGAACATCGCCTTCACGATCGCCTGGCAATCGTCGAAGGTGCCTTCGATCGCGAGCGCGTGCACATTGGATGCGCCGGTCGTCGTCATCATCCGCCGCTGCACGTCGGAGATGCGCCCGTTCGGGAACAGCACAACCAGATCGACATTGTCGAGACCCGCAAATGCGTCGACAGCGGCGCCGCCGGTGTCGCCCGAGGTGGCGACCACGATAGTGGTGCGCCGGTTGCGCTTGGCCAGCACGTGATCCATCAGCCGCGAGATCAACTGCATCGCGACATCCTTGAACGCCAGCGTCGGGCCGTGGAACAGCTCCAGCAGGAATTGATTGGGCCCGGTCTGATCGAGCGGCACCACGGCCGGATGACGGAACGTCGCGTAGGCTTCGTTCGCCATGCGGCCGAGATCGGCGTCGGAGATCTCGCCCGCGGCAAACGGCTTGATCACGTCGACCGCGACCTCCCAATAGGGCCGGCCGAAAAACGAGGCGATGGTCTCGCGCGAGAGCTGCGGCCAGACCTCGGGCACGTACAGCCCGCCGTCGCGGGCGAGCCCGGTCAGCATCACATCGCAAAAACCCAGGAGCGGGGCCTCCCCCCGCGTAGAAATATAGCGCGTCAAACCACCCTCCAAAGGCGCCAGCCCTATGCCAAGCCTTTGATCTTGATCATGAATTAGATTTCGCCAAGCGCGAAGCGAGGGCCACCATAAAGCGTTTTTCAGCCAAGGGGAAATGGGATTGGGGCGAAAAGAGCGGGCGCAGGTTGAGGCCAGCGGCCTCATGGTTCGAGACGCGCGGCGGGGCCGACCCGTTGGCTTGCATTGACGTAAAGTGCCGAACCACACAAGCCGTCATCCCGCCACCGGGTCGCGCGAACGCGCGCCCGATGACTCGCAATAACGGGGATATGGCGCGCCACATACACCACGTCATCCCCTCGGATGTGCCGTGCGCGCACCGGGCTCGAACGTGATGACTGGTCAGGCCTCGAAGTTCAATGCGGCCGCGCTCAAGCCTCAACCGACGTCCGGCATTTGCTCAAGGAGCTTGTCGAGCGTGATCGGATACTCGCGCACGCGCACGCCGGTCGCGTTGTAGATCGCGTTGGCGACCGCCGCCGCCACGCCGCAGATACCGAGCTCGGCGACGCCCTTGGCCTTCATCGGCGATGATACGGGATCGGTCTCGTCGAGGAAGATCATGTCCTGATGCGGAATATCGGCGTGTACCGGCACCTCGTAGGCGGCGAGGTCGTGGTTGACGAAGAAGCCCGCGCGCTTGTCGACCACGAGCTCCTCCATCAGTGCCGCGCCGACGCCCATGGTCATCGCCCCGATGATCTGGCTGCGCGCCGTCTTAGGATTGAGAATGCGGCCGGCGGCGCAGACCGCGAGCATGCGGCGGACGCGGATCTCCGCGGTCGCGCTATCGACGCCGACTTCGACGAAGTGCGCACCGAAGGTCGATTGCTGGTATTTCTTGTCGAGATCGCCGTATTCGATGCCGTCTTCGGCCGTGAGGCCACCATCGGCCGCGGCCTGCGCCAGCGGCACGCGGCGATTGCCGGCGCGCACCTCGCCATCGGCGAACTCGGCCTCCGCGGAATTGAAGCCTAATTTCTGCGCGATCGCTTCGCGGAGCTTGACACAGGCGGCATAGACGCCGGCGGTCGAATTGTTGCCGCCAAACTGCCCGCCGGAGCCTGATGAAACCGGGAAGCTCGAGTCGCCGAGGCGGACCACCACCTTCTCCAGCGGCACGCCCATCATCTCGGCGGCGGTCTGCGCGATGATGGTGTAGCTGCCGGTGCCGATGTCGGTCATGTCGGTCTCGACCGTTACAATGCCGGCCCTGTCGAGCCGCACGCGTGCGGCCGACTTGACCAGCAAATTGCTACGGAATGCGGCGGCGGCGCCGATGCCGATCATCCAGCGTCCATCACGGACCCGGCCCGGCCGTGGATCGCGCTTGCTCCAGCCGAAGCGCTCGGCGCCGGTGCGAAAACATTCGGTGAGCTGACGCTGCGAGAATGGCCGCGCCGGCCTTTCCGGATCGTTCTGGGTATCGTTGAGGATTCGAAACTCGATCGGATCGATCCCGAGCTTCTCCGCCATTTCGTCGATCGCAATCTCCAGCGCCATCATGCCCGAAGCTTCGCCCGGCGCGCGCATGGCGTTGCCTTCGGCCAGGTCCAGCGCCGCGAGGCGGGTGGCGGTCATGCGGTTGGCCCCGGCATAAAGCAGCCGCGTCTGGCTGACCGCGCCCTCGGGCCTGCCGCCGGGCAGATTGCCCGACCATTCCTCGTGGCCGATCGCCGTGATCTTGCCGTCCCTGTTGGCCCCGATGCGGATGCGCTGGATCGTTGCCGGACGGTGTGTCGTATTGTTGAACATCAGCGGGCGCTGCAGCGCCACCTTCACCGGCCTCCCGACGGCGCGGGCTCCTAGCGCCGCAAGCAATGCATCTGAACGCACGAATAGCTTGCCGCCGAAACCGCCGCCGACGAAAGGCGAGACCAGGCGAACATTCTCCTTGGCAATACCCAGCGTCTTCGCGATGTCGGTTACGCCCCAGGCGATCATCTGGTTCGAGGTCCAAAGCGTGAGCTTGTCACCGTCCCAGGCGGCGATTGAGGCATGCGGCTCCATCATCGCATGCGCCTGATCGGGCGTTGTGTAGGTTGCGTCGAGCTGAACCGGCGCCGCGGCGAATGCGCTGGAAAAATCGCCGAGCGCGGTATCGGCCGGACCGCCGAACAGCGGCCGGGGTTCGCCGGTACCCTTCACCGCCGCGAGGTCAAAGGCGCCCTCCGCTTTGGTGTAGTCGACGCGGAGCAGCTCCGCGGCGGCGCGCGCCTGCTCAAAGGTATCGGCGACTACCAGGGCGATCGCCTGATGATAATGTTCAATCTCGGGGCCGCCGAGCAGTTTTGCCGTGTTGCGCTCGCCCTTGCCGAGCTGGCCGGCATTGTCGGCCGTGACGATCGCCCGCACGCCGGGCGCCGCCTTGGCCGCGGCGAGGTCGATCCGGGCGATCCGTCCCTTCGCGATCGCTGAACCGACAACATAGCCATAGGCCGGGTTCGAAACGACGTCATGGCGCTCATAGGCGTAGGGCGCTTTGCCGGTCGTCTTGAGCGGGCCATCGATCCGGCCAAAGGGCTTGCCGACGATCTTGAGCGCATCGATCGGATTGGTCGTGGCGGGGGTTTCGAATTTCATGGGTCAACCCTTCGCTTCGGTCAGTACCGCGCCGAGCGTGCGCTCGACCAGCGGCAACTTGAATGCGTTCTCGCGCGTCGGCTTGGCGCCGGACAGCAGTTCCGCCGTGACCGCCTTGGCGCCACGCGGCAACTGCGCATCGGCCGATTCGAGGCGCCATGGCTTGTGGGCAACACCGCCGAGCGCCACGTGGCCGGTGCCGTCGCGCTGCACGATCGCAGCAACCGAGACCAGCGCGAACGCATAAGAGGCACGATCACGCACCTTGCGATAGATCTGCACGCCGCCGGTGGGTTTTGGCAGCGTTACCGCCGTGATCAATTCACCCGGCGAAAGTGCCGTCTCGACATGGGGCGTGTTGCCCGGCAGGCGGTGGAATTCGGCGATCGGGATCGTCCGGGTCGCGCCGTTGGGCCGCACGGTTTCCACCGCGGCATCAAGCGCGCGCATCGCCACCGCCATGTCGCTTGGATGGGTGGCGATGCAGGCGTCGCTTGCTCCGACGATGGCATGCTGGCGGCTGAAACCGCCGATCGCCGCACAGCCGCTGCCGGGCTTCCGCTTGTTGCAGGGCTGGTTGGTGTCATAGAAATACGGGCAGCGCGTCCGCTGCAGGAGATTGCCTGCCGTCGTCGCCTTGTTGCGCAACTGGCCCGAGGCACCGGCGAGCAGCGCGCGCGACAGCACGGCATAGTCGCGCCGGACGCGCGCGTCGGCGGCCAGATCGGTATTGCGCACCAGCGCGCCGATCCGCAATCCGCCCTCCTGCGTCGGCTCGATCTTGTCGAGCGCGAGGCCGTTGACGTCGATCAGATGCGCAGGCGTTTCGATCTCGAGCTTCATCAAGTCGAGCAGATTGGTGCCGCCCGCGATGAATTTGGCATCGGGATGGCGTGCAGCGGCGGCCGCGGCCGCGGCCGGCGATTGGGCACGTTCGTAAGTGAAGGACTTCATGCGGGCCTCCCGGCGACTTCTGATATCGCCTCGGCAATGTTCGAATAGGCGCCGCAGCGGCAGATGTTGCCGCTCATGCGCTCGCGGAGCTCGGCACTGGTCAGTTGCACCGGCGTGTTCAGGTCGGCGCTGACATGGCTCGGAATGCCGGCCTTGATTTCGTCCAGCACCGCCACCGCCGAGCAGATCTGGCCGGGCGTGCAATAGCCGCATTGATAGCCGTCATGCTTGACGAACGCGGCCTGCATCGGATGCATTTTCTCGGGCGTGCCCAGCCCCTCGATCGTCGTGATGCTGTCGCCTTCGTGCATCACGGCAAGCGTCAGACACGAGTTGATCCGCCGCCCGCCGATAATGACGGTGCAGGCGCCGCACTGGCCGTGATCGCAGCCCTTCTTGGTGCCGGTGAGATGCAGGTGCTCGCGCAACGCGTCGAGCAGCGTGGTCCGCGTGTCGAGCGTGAGATCGCGCGCCGCGCCGTTCACGGTGAAGGAGACCTTCAATGTCGCGGAGCCTGCCGCGGCGTTTTGCTCCGCAATGGTGGGCGCCTGGGCATTGACGATGGATGGCGCCGCCGTCAGTGCCACCGATGCGGCAGTTCCTGCCAATAGTTTACGCCGCGACAATTCGAAATCGCTGGGACTTGTCATATCGTGTTCCCGTTTGTGCTGTCGGGGATCGCGTTCGATGGGAGATCCGGTTTCACCATCGGCCCGCCTGAAACATCCGGTCGCGCACCTGTAACTGCGCCACCTTTCGGCTGTTCCTCCAGCAGCATTCACGTCTGAAAGAGCGTGAGGACCCGGTGCGAACGTGACGTGAGGACCCGGTCCGAACGTGACAAGACGCGAAATTAGATGGTGGATTGGCTTGCATATATGAATTGGCTTCATGAATGGAGCGGCAAAACATCAGCGATCTCATCGCGTTGCTCTGGTGGCGCGCCAAAGGAGCTTCACCCGGGGCGACGGCGCAGCTGGGCGTGTCGCGGTCTGGACAAACCAAGAGGGCCGCAGGGGCGAACCTGCGGCCCTCTCTCCTGGAAGGGTCTGTCTAGTTGCTTGTGCAGACCTTCATGGTTTTCATGCTGGTTTCGGCCTCGGTCTTGGTCTTGAACGTGCCGTTTTCGACGATGGTGGTGGTCGTGCTGGTCGGCTTGGTATCGACCACCGTGCATTTCTTGGTGGTGGCGTCGCGAACCACGTAGAATTCAGCGGCCACTGCCGTCTGGGCCGCCGATACTGCAAAGGCCAGCGTCCCGATCAACAGAAATTTCCTCAAGGTGTCCTCCTCCGAGATTTCCGTGATGCAACCGGCAACGCACGAGAAAATCGGATTGTTCCATTTTTTCCCGACTTGGACGACGCGATTTCGGGAGCTGCGGCAACGAATTAGTCCTCTGCGGTCCGTTCCAGGGTCTTGAGATATTTGAGCCCCTCTACCGCCAATAGCTCCGAGTCGGTTTCGCCCGCCTGGCAGCGCTGCCGGATAAAGCGCTGGAGGCTTGCCCGCCGCGCGTCGTTCTCGTCGATGCCGCTGTGGATCAACAGGTAAACGCTCCAGGCCCGCGCAAAGGCGGCCTCCGCAATATCCGGGCTGTTCATCCAGCTCTCCCTTCAGGTCATAGAGGGAGCCCATTTTGCCAGTTTTTCCTGCAAACAACCATGCAGCTTTTGGCGATCGCACCCCCCGGCAGTTCGACGCCGCGCACTGTACGGGGCTTGGCGAGCGGGCAGCGGAATGCATCGGGACAATTTGCCCCCGCAGCATCCGGAGTGTCTCTTGCCTGGCTTGCCCTGGAACCAAATCGGTAATCGGGAACTTGTGTCAGGTATCGCGATCAAGCGATTGGAAGGAGCCTGCATGAGACGTATCGTTCTGATTGGCGCGGCATTGATTGCCTCGCTGGCAATGAGCTTGTCCGCTTCCGCCAGGTTGGGCATCGCGCCCTTGGCCGCGCAGGACGGCGCGGTGGTCCAGGTCAGGCACGGGCATGGCCATCATGGCCGTGGGCATCGGGGACGCGGTCATCACTACGGATGGTACAGGGGCCGCGGTCATCATAAATGGCGCCACCATCGCCGCCATCACCATTGGTAAGGCTTCGCTGGATTCGCTTATCGTCATTCCATTGCCCGGACGCAGGCGAATTGCAGCGGCGCGAACAGGCCGCGCTCACGTGGCGCGGCCGGTTCAGCTTCATCGGACGAGAGGCAATAGCTAGCCCAGCCCCATCTCCACCGCGATCCGGATCAGGTCCGAATGATTCTTGGCGCCGAGCTTCTGCTTGAGGAGCGAGGTGGTGTTGGCCACGGTCTTGTAGGAGATTTCCAGCGCGTCGGCGACTTCGACGATCTTGTCGCCGCGGCCGAGCAATCGCAGGATTTCCAGTTCGCGCGCCGTCATCTGCGAAGCCGGATTGGCCTTGATTGAAGCGCCTGAGAAGGTCACCGCCTCGGCCAGTTGCGGCGAGATGAAATTGTCTCCCGCGGCCACCTTGCGGACTGCCCTCACCAGCATCCGCGGATCGTCGCCCTTCGAGACGTAGCCCTGCGCGCCCATCTCGATGGCGCGGACCACGAAAGCCGGATCGTCATTCATGCTGAACATGATGATCCTGGCGTGCGGATCTTCCTTGCGGATGCGCCGCATCAGCTCGAAACCGGAAACGTCGGGAAGCTTGATATCGATGACCGTTACGTCAGGCTTCCTGGCCATGTAGGCGCGGTGACCGGACTTGGCGTCGCTGGCCTCCTCGATCTTCACAGAATTGTCCGACGCAAACAGCGAGCGGCACCCCGACAGGACCACCGGGTGGTCATCCACGATCAGGACCTTTGTTGCCGATCTGGCGGAATTCTGCATCATTCATCCCCTGGGGGAATAAATAAGCGGTTGCCGGTATTTGAAAAGAGAAATCTTGGGTTGCGGGAACTATAATAAACCAAAATGTGGGAAAGACTTTCGCTTCGAACGCGGCTCTTGCTGCCGCTTGGCCTGATGTTCGTGGCGGCACTGCTGGCCGGCGCCGTCTCGCTGCAGATCTTCGCCTCGGCGCAACTTGTGGAAGAAACCGAGCCGGCGGCTCGCTCGGCCAGAGCGGTCGCGGCCGCGCTCAACGGTGCGCTGCAGGCGTCTGCCAATCCGCAGGCGACGCTCGATGCGTTCGTGCAATCGCTAGGAGATTCCGAAGCGATCCGGTTTCGGCGTCT
This sequence comes from Bradyrhizobium archetypum, assembly GCF_013114835.1. Taxonomy (GTDB): domain Bacteria; phylum Pseudomonadota; class Alphaproteobacteria; order Rhizobiales; family Xanthobacteraceae; genus Bradyrhizobium; species Bradyrhizobium archetypum. Next base: position 420,129 of record NZ_JAAVLW010000006.1, read on the forward strand.
CGGGACCGACCTCGACGTGCACCCGCCCGAAGTGCAGACCCCGTTCGGAACGGTGCCTGACTGGTTCGTTCGCCTGCTCGCCATCCCCGAGTTCAAGGCGGCCTTCCCGGTGACGGTCGAAGGCAAACAGGTCGGTGATATCGTATTTGCGCCCGACATGTCCGCCGACGTCTACGAAAAATGGATCGGGTTTCTGACGATCGCCTGCTCCGTAATCATCTTGATGCTGCTGACGGCAGCCATAGCCCACTTCACCGCGCGCTCGGCATTGCGACCGCTGCAGAATCTGGGCAATGGCCTCACCCGGATGCGAGCGGGCGATTACGAACAGTCGATTGCCCCGGCCGGCCCACCCGAAATCCGCAAGAGCGCGCTGGAAGCCAACGAACTCGCGCGCACGCTCAACCGCCTCAGCCAGGATAATCGCAGCCTGCTGCGCCGGATCGTATCGCTGCAGGACGACGAGCGGCAGGACATGGCGCGTGAGCTTCATGACGAGCTCGGGCCGCTGTTGTTCGGAATCCGCGCCAGCACGGTGGCGCTGCTGGAATCGATTCCCACCGACGAAGCGCAGTTGAGGCGGGCCGCCGAAGGCATCCTGCAATCGGTCGAAACGTTGCAGCATGCGAACCGCCGCATTCTCGACCGGCTGCGGCCGCTTTACATTCAGGAGCTCGGCCTGGCGAAGAGCATCCAGACGCTGCTGCAGAACGTGAAAACGCAGGCGCCCGATCTCAAGGTGACGTCGGAGATCGACGCCTCACTGAGCGAGGTCGACGGCCTGATGTCGCAAACGGTATATCGCGTGATCCAGGAGGCGGTGACCAACGTGCTGCGGCACGCCAAGGCGAACTCGATGCGCGTCACGGCTGCTATCAAGGGCCGCGAAGTGATCGTGGAAATATCCGACGACGGCATCGGCTTTCCGGCGGATCGGCGGTTTGGCCGGGGATTGACCGGAATGCTGGAGCGCGTTCGCGCGCTGAGCGGGACACTTGAGCTATTGCGCGAAGCCGGCCGCACCTACGTTCGCTGCCGGCTTCCCGTGGCAGATTCCGCCTCACAGGGGCGAGGCGGAAACAAGCCTGACGGAAATGATTACTACCCGGCGTAATCCTGCAGGCCGGCAGCCGGCTGCGGCAAATCCGCCACCGGCAAGCATTGGGTCGCCTGGATTTTTCCGGCACGGGTGAAGCTGAAGGCGATGCGCACCGGCTTGCCTTCGTGGCTGAGATAATCGAGCACGACCCCTTCTGTCGTCGGCATGATTTCCTCCAGACCGAATGCGGTGGGGGCGGGTGCGTCGAGGCGCTGCCGCCAATAGGATTCCAGTCCCGCACGGCCTTCACTGATCTTGGGCTCGCCGCACCGGCATTCGAGCGTCGCGTTGTCGGCATAAAGGTCGAGCAACGTCGCGAGGTCGCGATTGCGGCACGCGTCCAGCCAGTCGACCACCAATGCGATCGGATCAAAATCGTCGGTCAAGTTCGCGAGCCCATCCCCATCGCCATATGTCCGGAGCGCTGAAGCGGGTGACGGAGTATGACGATCGTCGTGAATGGACACTGAACAGTCCTTTGTACGGAGCTCGACACGGAACTCGCGTGGAACCGAAAGCGATTTTGCGGAACAACAGTTCCGACAACCAGTCCGGGCGAATACGGGGACAGCTCGTTAAGCATGCCGCCTGCCGCGCCACCAAACACCGAATGCGACGAGGACCGCAAATGCCAGCGTGAACCAGGTGATCGCGTATTGCAGGTGGTCGTCCTTGAGATGCACGGAAAGCGGCCCCGGCTTTGGAATGCCGTTCTCGGGCACGGGCGTTTCGAGATCGAGGTAGAACGGCGCGACGGCCTTGCCGGCCTCACCCCAACCCAGCGCGCGCGCCATCGCGAGATGATCGCGGGTGAACCAGAGCCGCTTTGCAACGCTCTCGGGCGGCGTCAGCGTGCCGGCGCTTTCGGGAAAACGGATATAGCCGCTGAGTTGCACCGGGTCACCGGTGATGAGCCCTCTCACGGCGCGATCCTGCTGGGCGCGGTCCTGCATCGTGTTCTGCACAAAGCCGGCGTTGACCGCGATGGTGTTGCCGTCGGCGAGTTGCACCGGCAGGAACGCCCAGGTGCCGGTCCCGGAGACGTCGTGGCGCACCGCGGAGCCCGCGCTGTAGACCATCGCATCCGGCAGCGGCGCGTAAGTCCCGCTGAAGCTGACGCGGCGGAATTCGTCTTTGGCTGGCGTCAGCGAGCTCCATTGCGAAGGGGCCGGCAGAGCCACGGGCGCGGCGGCGAGCCGCTCGTTCAGCATCGCGATCAGCGCGTGCTTCTCGACCCGGCGCTGCAATTGCCAGATGCCGAGGCCAACGAAGCCCATCACCATCATCAGCGTGAAGATGGCAAAGCCGGCAACTGCGGGCCTCCGCGACGAAAGGCGGCCAGTCATTTCGGCTCGCGATCGATCAGTCGGCCGGGCGCCGCCTTGTGATGGAATTGCAGTGCGATCAGCAGTGATTTCATCGAGCGCAGCGGCAGCAGCGTGGTCGCGACGATGAGCGGCAGCCACAGCGCCGCATGCAGCCAGAATGGCGGCTGATACTTGATTTCGACGATCAGCGCCGCCGTGACGACGATGGCGCCCGCCAGCATGATGATGAAGATGGCAGGCCCGTCACCGGAATCGATGAAGGCGTAGTCGAGCCCGCACGTTTCGCAATTCGGGCGCAGGTTGAGAAAGCCCGCATAGAGCTTGCCCTGGCCGCAACGCGGGCAGCGGCAGGCAAGCCCGCGCAGTGCGCTCCGGGTGAGTGTGGGTGAAGTGTCAACCGTCATGTTCTGCTCTGTCCTTCCCCTTTCCCACAACGGGACAAGGAAAAGTGAAAGGGGCGGTCTTTCCGACCGCCCCTTCTAGCACGTTAGTCCTGCATCAGTGGCCGGCTACGGGCCCCGCGCCGCGGAACCAGACATAGATGCAGACGAACAGGAACAGCCACACCACGTCGACGAAGTGCCAATACCAGGCGGCGAATTCGAAGCCGAGGTGCTGCTTTGGCGTGAAGTGGCCAGCATAGGCGCGGAATAGGCAGACCAACAGAAACACGGTGCCGACCAGCACGTGGAAGCCGTGGAAGCCGGTCGCCATGAAGAACGTCGCGCCGTAGATGTTGCCGGAGAAGCTGAACGTGGCGTGGGCGTATTCATAGGCCTGCACGCAGGTGAAGGTGGCGCCCAACAGCACGGTCAGGATCAGGCCGTACTTCAGGCCCTGACGGTCGTTCTCGAGCAGCGCGTGATGCGCCCAGGTTACGGTGGTGCCGGAGGTCAGGAGCAGCAGCGTGTTGAGGAGCGGCAGGTGCCAGGGGTCGAAGGTCTCGATGCCCTTCGGCGGCCAGGTGCCCGGCACGCTGCAGGCGCCCATCGCCGTGCCCGGGCCGCAGCCGAACACCGCGTCGCGGGTGGCGTGGACCGCGTCGGCAGGGAACAGCGCGGAATTGAAGAATGCCCAGAACCAGGCGACGAAGAACATCACCTCGGAGGCGATGAACAGGATCATGCCGTAGCGGTGGCTGATCTGCACCACGCGGGTATGGTCGCCCTTGTACTGGGCTTCGCGGATCACGTCGCCCCACCAGCTCGCCATGGTGTAGAGCACGCCGATGGTGCCGACGCCGAAGATGATCGGCGCGGCAGCGAACATGTGATGCATCCAGGCGATCGCACCCACCGCCATGATGAACGCCGAGATCGAGCCGACGACCGGCCACGGGCTCGGATCGACGAGATGGTAGTCGTGGTGCTTCGCGTGCGCCGTAGCCATTGCGGTCTCTCCGTTAGATGCGCCGTTCCCTTCGGCGCATATTCGTCTCAAATTTCAGATCCGAACCCCGTCAGATACGGAATTCGGCGGTCACAGGTTTCTCACAGGTTCGCGTCATAAGTTTCCCTTGCGCTTGTCGCCTTCGCCGGCCGCGAGCGGCTTCGGCGCCGGATCGCGCACGGGATAGAAGGTGTAGGATAGCGTGATCGTCTTCAGGGTGTCATTCTCGCTGTCTTTGGCCAGCGCCGGATCGACGTAGAACACCACGGGCATTTCGCGCTTTTCGCCGGGGCCCATGGTCTGCTCGGTGAAGCAGAAGCAGTTGATCTTCTGGAAATAGGCGCCGACGGTCAGTGGCGCGACATTGTAGGCTGCCTGACCCGCGGTTGCGCGCGCGGCCTGGTTGGTCACGGTGTAGTACACGGTGACAACCTCGCCGATCCGGACCTCGATCTCGTTCTGCTCGGGCTCGAACTTCCAGGGCAGGCCGGGGCCGACATTGGCATCGAACCGCACCGCGATTCGGCGCTCCAGCGGCGCATCCGACGGCGCCGAGGTCGCGACCTGGGTGGTGCCGTTGAAACCGGTGGCGCGACAGAACCAGTTGTAGAAGGGCACGGCGGCATAGGACGCGCCGACCATGAAAACCACGACGAAACCGCAGATCGAAGCCACCGCCGCATCACGCGTCAGCACACGGCGGGAGACGATCTTGTCACCTCCCGTCACATCTTCGGGCATTTGCGGCTCGTTCTGCATCTCAGTCACATCGGCCGGACGAGAACGGCCGGCCCCTTGACCATGGTAACCGCGAAGAAAAGCACGACCAGGACGCCGAGCGCGAGCGCAATGGCAATCGAGCGCTGGCGACGGCTGCGTTTCTGCGCCTCGGTGAGCACGATTCCATCTGGCTTGCGATCGTCGTCCATTCGCGTCCCATGCGCCCCTTACCCGATCAGAGGTGCGACAGCGCGGATCACGACCTCGAGCAGGAGCGTCGCAAACAGCGCGAACAGGTAAAGAATCGAGAAGGCAAACAGCCGGCGGGTGGCGCGGCCCGCCTGCTTGCCCTCGCGGCGGCGGTAGACCTCGATCGCGAACCACATCATGCCGGCGCCGAGCACCAGCGAAGTGACGCCGTAGACCGCGTCGAAATAGCCGAGCGGCCACGGCGCGGCGGCGATGGCGACCAGCACGATCGTGTAGAGCAGGATCTGTAGCCGCGTCGCCTCGGGCCCGGCGACCACGGGCAGCATTGGAATCCCGGCGCGGGCATAATCGTCGCTGCGGAACAGCGCCAGCGCCCAGAAATGCGGCGGGGTCCAGAAGAAGATGATGAGAAACAGGAGCGCAGGCTCCATCGACAGCGAGCCGGTGGCGGCGGCCCACGCCACGACCGGCGGCAGCGCGCCGGCGGCACCGCCGATCACGATGTTCTGCGCGGTCCAGCGCTTCAGCCACATCGTGTAGATCACCACATAGAAGAAGATGGTGAACGCGAGCAGCGCGCCGGCCAGCCAGTTGACGAGGATGCCGAGCGTCAGCACCGAGAAGAAAGCCAGCGTCAGGCCAAATGCCATCGCTTCCGCGCTGGTGATACGTCCGCGCGGGATCGGCCGGTTGGCGGTGCGCGTCATCAGCGCGTCGATGTCGCCTTCCAGAGCCATGTTCATTGCGCCCGAAGCGCCGGCGCCGACCGCGATGCAGAGGATCGAGGTGAAGGCGATCACGGGGTGGACATGGCCCGGGGCAATGAAGAGGCCGACCAGCGCGGTGAAGATCACGAGCGACATCACCCGCGGCTTCAACAGCGCGATGTAGTCACCGACTTCCGCCTCGGAAATCCGAGGGCGAGCATCGATGGCGTTATGGTCGACTACCGACAAGATCTATCTCGCTTCAGAAATGCCGCGGCGCGCAAACCATGGCGCGCCGCGACCAGTTGCTTACTGCACGCGCGGCAGCGTTTCGAACTGGTGGAACGGCGGCGGCGAGGTCAGCGTCCACTCCAGCGTGGTGGCGCCCGCACCCCACGGATTGTTGGCAGCCGCCTGCTTCTTCATGAAGGCGTCGACGACACCGTAGATGAAGATCAGCACGCCGAAGCCCGAAACGTACGAACCGATTGACGAGATCAGGTTCCAGCCGGCGAACGCGTCCGGATAGTCGATATAGCGGCGCGGCATCCCGGACAGGCCGAGGAAGTGCTGCGGGAAGAAGACCAGGTTGACGCCGATGAAGGTGACCCAGAAGTGCAGCTTGCCGATGGTTTCCGAATACATGTAGCCGGACATCTTCGGGAACCAGTAGTACCAGCCGGCGAAGATTGCGAACACCGCACCCAGCGACAGCACGTAGTGGAAGTGCGCGACCACGTAGTAGGTATCCTGCAGCACGCGGTCGACACCGGCATTCGCCAGCACGACGCCGGTGACGCCGCCGACCGTGAACAGGAAGATGAAGCCGATCGCCCACAGCATCGGGGTGCGGAATTCGATCGAGCCGCCCCACATCGTGGCGATCCAGGAGAAGATCTTCACGCCGGTCGGCACTGCGATCACCATGGTGGCGGCGACGAAATAGGCCTGCGTCGCCGACGACATGCCGACCGTGTACATGTGGTGCGCCCACACCACGAAGCCGATGCCGCCGATCGCGACCATGGCGTAGGCCATGCCGAGATAGCCGAACACGGGCTTGCGCGAGAAGGTGGAAACGATCTGGCTGATCATGCCGAAGCCGGGCAGGATCAGAATGTAGACTTCGGGGTGGCCGAAGAACCAGAACAGATGCTGGAACAGCACCGGGTCGCCGCCGCCGTCGGCGGCGAAGAAGGTGGTGCCGAAGTTGCGGTCGGTGAGCAGCATGGTAATGGCACCAGCAAGTACCGGCAGCGACAGCAGGAGCAGGAACACCGTCACCAGGATTGACCAGACGAACAGCGGCATCTTGTGCAGGGTCATGCCCGGCGCGCGCATGTTGAAGATCGTGGTGATGAAGTTGATGGCGCCCAGAATCGAGGAAGCGCCGGCCAGATGCAGCGACAGGATCGCGAAATCCACCGCGGGTCCCGGATGGCCCGAGGTGGATAGCGGCGCGTAGATGGTCCAGCCCGCGCCGACGCCGTTGGCGCCCGGCTCACCCTCGACGAAGGTGGACATCAGCAGCAGCGCGAAGGACGCCGGCAGGAGCCAGAACGAGATGTTGTTCATGCGCGGGAACGCCATGTCGGGCGCGCCGATCATCAGCGGCACGAACCAGTTGCCGAAGCCGCCGATCATCGCCGGCATCACCATGAAGAAGATCATGATCAGGCCGTGCGAGGTCACGAACACATTGTAGGTGTGGGATTCGTGGAAGAATTGGACGCCGGGATACATCAGCTCGATGCGGATCGCGATCGACATCGCAGCGCCGATGATGCCCGCGCAGATCGCGAAGATAAGGTACATCGTGCCGATGTCCTTATGGTTCGTCGAATAGAGCCAGCGCCGCCATCCGGTCGGATTGGCATGCGCATGGGTGTCATGTCCGTGTCCTTGGGCGTGATCGTGGTGTGTCGCTGCGGTCGTTGCCATTTTGAAATCCTGCCTTGCAGTCCCTTTGCGAACCTTTTCAGGTCCCGTCGCCCTTGTCCCTTGCTTGCCCCTTGGCCAACGCCTTACTGCGCGGCCTGGCCACCAGCCGAGGCGTAGGTGTTCGCCGGGTTGGTCGCATATTTCTTCTTCGCCGCCTCAAGCCAGGCCGCGAATTCCTGATCGCTCACCACCTTGACCGCGATTGGCATGAAGGCGTGATCCTTGCCGCACAATTCCGAGCACTGGCCGTAATACATGCCGGTCTTGGTCGCCTTGAACCAGGTCTCGTTGAGACGGCCGGGGATCGAGTCGATCTTGATGCCGAACGACGGCACCGCGAATGCGTGGATCACGTCGGCGCCGGTGGTCTGGACCCGGATCACCTTGTTGACCGGCACCACCATCTCGTTGTCGACGCCGAGCAGGCGCGGCTGCTTGTCCTGCGCCATCAGCGAATCGAACTCGAACTTGCCGTTATCGGGGTAGGCATAGCTCCAGTACCATTGCTTGCCGGTGACCTTGACGGTCAGGTCGGCCTTGGGAACGTCGAGCTGCTGGAACAGGAGGCGGAACGACGGCACCGCGATGCCGACCAGAATCAGCACCGGGATCAGCGTCCAGGCCACTTCGATCAGCGTGTGGTGGGTCGTCCGGGAGGGGACCGGATTGGACTTGGCGTTGAACTTCACCACCACGATGACGAGCAGCGCCAGCACGAACAACGTGATCAGCGTGATGATCACCAGCAGCAAATTATGGAAGCTGATGATGTTTTCCATCACCGGGGTTGCGGCTTCCTGCAGCGTCACTTCCCACGGCTTGGGCTGCGCCCCAAAAGCCGCCCCGCCGGAGACGAGCGCCATGCCCGCTACCGCCAACCCCAGCAACCGCCGGCCCATCAGGCCACTCGACATCTTCATGCCGCTCGCGCTCCCTTAAGAATTATCCCCAAAGCACTCCTGCCGGATGGCCGGAAATGCCGCACGATCCGCCCTCACAAACGGCCTACCGGAGGTACTTTTGGAAGTACACCTTCGAAAGTACCCGCAACGCTGTTGCTGCAGTACCCCGGGCCAGATCGTTAGAACGCGTCGAAATCCCGCCTCTCAAACCATAATTCTAAGGCTCTCGCAATGCAGTAGTAGGCGGCAAAGCCATGCGTCACCGGATGTCGGATTTTCCCGACAAATCAGGCAAAACCTGCCGTCCGGCAGGCCCGCGCCGCTTGACAGCCCGATTGCCGGATGTAGGCACAGGAACAGCGCTCCCGCGCGGCCTGATTCGCTCGGGCGAACCGGTCCTCGATGGCGCAGATTGGCTATCGGCCGCCTTCAAGGCGCCGTCATTGCGTATCAGTCCGGGTAAGTCCAGTTACAAGTAAGTCCACTTACCCAGTTACAATGTGTGCTGCCGCTTGGCCGGAAATGTCACCGGCCGCGGCCGGAAACCGTGAGAGGATCGACCCGGATGGGGCGTTCGAAACATCAGGCGGGATATGGCTTGGAACCGGCCCGCTGGCTCGGCGGCCTGCTCGCCGTGGCCCTCCTGCTCGGCCTGACCCAGGCGGCGAGCGCGCAAGGCGCGGTCCGGTCGGTCCATGGCGACTGGCAGATCCGCTGCGACACCCCGCCGGGCGCGCAGGGCGAGCAATGCGCCCTGATCCAGAGCGTGGTCGCCGAGGACCGCTCCAACGCCGGCCTCACGGTGATCGTGCTGAAAACCGCCGACCAGAAAAGCAAGCTAATGCGGGTGGTTGCCCCCTTGGGCGTGCTGCTGCCCTCCGGGCTTGGGCTAAAGCTGGACAACCAGGACGTCGGCCGCGCCGGCTTTGTCCGCTGCCTGCCCAATGGCTGCGTGGCGGAAGTCGTGATGGACGAAAAACTGCTGGGCCAGCTCCGGGGCGCCAAAACCGCGACCTTTATTATTTTTGAGACGCCCGAAGAGGGTATCGGCTTTCCGCTCAGCCTGAACGGGCTCGGCGAGGGATATGACAAGCTGCCGTGAGGGGCTCCCCTTTCGTTACGGTCATGACTATCTTTCAAACCATCGTCGTCCCTCGCCAAGCCAGGGACGACTTTGCGCAGAATCGGAGCCCGCATGACCAATCTCGCCACCACCTCCCTGCTCGACCGCGCCAATCTCGACCGCGATGCTGTCCGTCGTGAGATCACGCGGGGACTGGCGGGGGCCGACGACGGCGAGCTGTTTCTGGAATATGGCCAGACCGAAGCGCTCGGCTTCGACAACGGCCGGCTGAAGCAGGCGACCTACGACACCAGCCAGGGGTTTGGGCTGCGGGCGGTGAAGGATGACGCGGTCGGTTACGCGCATTCCTCCGATGTCTCGCTGCCGGCGCTGATCCGCGCGGCGGATGCGGTGGCCGCCGTGCGCGGCGGCTACAGCGGCAACTTCGCGGCAGCGCCCCCGCATACCAATGTGCGCCTTTATGGCGATGAGAATCCGCTGGATGCGCCCGGCTTCGAAGCCAAGGTGAAACTGCTGGCCGAGATCGACGCCTATGTCCGCGACAAGGATCCGCGGGTGCGGCAGGCCTCGATCAGCCTGGGGGCCACCTGGCAGGTGGTCGAAATCCTGCGGCCGGATGGCGAAAGCTACCGCGATATCCGCCCGCTGGTGCGGGTCAATATTTCCGTGGTCGCCGGCCAAGGCGAGCGGCAGGAAAGCGGCAGCAAGGGTTATGGCGGCCGCGAGGGCTATGCCCGCTTCATCGAGACCAAGGCGTGGCGCGAGGCCGCCGACGGCGCGATCCGCGAAGCGCTGGTCAACCTGGAATCGGTGCCTGCGCCTGCCGGCGAGATGGACGTGGTGCTGGGCGCCGGCTGGCCCGGCGTGATGCTGCACGAGGCCGTCGGTCACGGGCTCGAAGGCGACTTCAACCGCAAGCAGACCTCGGCCTTTGCAGGATTGATGGGCAAGCAGGTCGCGGCCAAGGGCGTCACCGTGGTCGACGACGGCACCATCGCCTCGCGGCGCGGCTCGCTTTCAATTGACGACGAGGGCACGCCGACCAACCGCACCGTGCTGATCGAGGACGGCATTCTCGTCGGCTACATGCAGGATCGGCAGAACGCGCGGCTGATGAACATGAAGCCGACCGGCAACGGCCGCCGCCAGAGCTATGCCCATGTGCCGATGCCGCGCATGACCAACACCTATATGCTGGCCGGCGAGCGCGATCCGGCCGAGATCATCGCGTCGGTGAAGAACGGCGTCTACGCCGCCAATTTCGGCGGCGGCCAAGTTGACATCACCTCCGGCAAATATGTCTTCCAGTGCACCGAGGCCTACAAGATCGAGAATGGCAAGCTCGGCGCGCCATTGAAGGGCGCGATGCTGATCGGCAACGGGCCGACCGACCTGCACCGCATCACCATGGTCGGCAACGATCTGGCGCTCGATACCGGTATCGGCACCTGCGGCAAGAACGGACAGGGCGTGCCGGTTGGCGTCGGCCAGCCGACACTGCGGATGGAACGGATCACGGTCGGAGGAACGGGCTAGTGAGCGACGAGAGGATTGCAAGCGACAAGGAGATCTCCCCCCACAAACCGACGAGCTGGCGCGGGCAGGTCACCCAGCTCGCCGCCATCGTGGCCGTCGTGTTCATTGCCAAAGGCGCGATCGCCGAGCCGTTTTACGTGCCGTCCGGCTCGATGGAGCCGACGCTTCTGATCGGCGATGCGCTCGTTGCATCGAAATACCCGTACGGCTACGGGGCAGCGTCGCTACCGATCCAGATCACGCTGCCGGAGACCGGCCGGCTGTTCGGCGACACGCCGAAGCGCGGCGACGTCGTCGTATTCCGCTGGCCGGGCGACCGCTCGCAAGCCTGGGTCAAGCGCGTGGTGGGATTGCCGGGCGACCGCATCCAGTTGCGGCAGGGCCAGCTCTTCATCAACGACCACGCGGCAACGCTGAGGCCGGACGGAATGGGCGAAGCCGAAGACGATCGGGGCAACACCGAGCGGGCCTACCGTTTCATTGAGACGCTGCCGAACGGCGTCAGCCACGCGATCTTCAAGATCCGCGACAATGGCAGGCTCGACAACACGCCCGAAGTAACCGTGCCGGCGGGCCAATTATTCGTGCTCGGCGACAACCGCGACAATTCGGCCGATAGCCGCGTCGCGGTGCGCGACGGCGGCGTGGGACTATTGCCGATCGACAATCTGATCGGCCGCGCCGATGCCGTGGTCGGCTCATGGGATCTCGGCATGCGCAGCCAGCCGATGTGGACCTGGCTGTCCGGCTTCCGGCTGGCGCGGTTTTTCACCTCCGTGCATTGAGCACGGCTCCATCCTGGCTGTTCGTCGGCTCGTGACCTTCGACGACGTAAGAAAAATCGCGCTTGCCTGGCCTGAGGTCGAGGACGGCAGCTCCTACGGCACGCCGGCCCTGAAGGTGCGCAAGAAGATGCTGGCACGGCTGAGGGAAGACGGTGACAGCCTGGTGATGCCGGGCGTGCCTAGGGATGAGCGCGAGATGCTGGTGGAAAGCCAGCCGAAGGCATTTTACTTCACCGATCACTACCGCGATTATCCAATCGTCCTGATCCGCCTGGCGAAGGCCAGCCGCGCCACCGTCGAGCCGTTGCTGCGGCGGCACTGGCGCACGCTGGCATCGAAAAAGGCGGTGAAGGAATTCGATATGAAATCGTGATAGGCAAAGGCGCGCAAGCGCCGTGCTCACGATGCATTCACTCAGACCTCATCCCTAAGGAGCCGCGTCAGCGGCGTGTCGAAGGATGAATGGCGCCAACGGGCCGCATGGTTCGAGACGGCGCTAAAGCGCCTCCTCACCACGAGGGTTTCAAACATTGCAAGTGACCCCTCATGAATCAAGCCGAATTCCTCGCCGCCGCCCTGCGCAATCCCGCTAACGAAATCATTGTCGAAGAGCTGCATCGGCTATCGCTCCCTGATGCGTGGCTGGTTTCCGGATGCCTGGTGCAGACGGTGTGGAATGTGCTGACCAAGCGCGCGGTGGATTACGGCATCAACGATTACGACGTGTTCTATTTCGATCCCGACACATCGTGGGAAGCGGAAGACAAAGTCATCCGCACGTTGGCGGAGCGTCTTGCACCGCGCGACATCGCGGTCGAGGCGCGCAACCAGGCGCGCGTTCACCTCTGGTACCCGGACAAGCATGGGCTGCCCTACCCGCCCTTGCATTGCTCGACCGAAGGCATCGATCGCTTTCTCACCAAGAACACGCAGGTTGGAATTCGCCGCACGCGCGACGGTTATGAGATTTACGCGCCGAATGGTTTCGATGACGTCGTGGGGATGATCGCGCGACCCAATCCGGGGCCGAATTTCTCAGCAGCGAATTACGCAGCGAAGGCCGCGCGATGGAAAGCGCTGTGGCCGGAGATCACGGTGCTGCCGGCGGCGACATAGCAACATTTCATCGTCGCCCTGCGAAAGCAGGGACCCATAAGCACGCATGTTTATGCTCAAGAAGCTAGGGCCACAGCAGGCATTCATGGGTGCGGGTCCCCGCGTTCGCGGCGCGTTGGCGGGGACGACGGCGGAGTATGCCTACCTACCGCACCACGCCGGACGTAAACCCCGCTTTCCTTCGCGGCGGCTTGATGTCCTTCTTCAGGAAGCAGTGCGCTTCCTTGCCGGCATAGCCCGGCCGCGCATAGGTCCAGGCGCGACACTTGTTGTCGGCGGCACAGGCTGCCTTGCAGGCGCCGTCGCCATCGCCATCCTTGAGATCGAAATTCTTGTAGTCGCCGCCGTAACGGTCGATCGAGGTTTCGACGGAATCGTTGCGGCGCTCGACGACGCCGGCGCCGCGGATGCCGGAAACGCAGCAATCGCTCTGGACTCGCTCCGGTACGCTGCCCTTCAGCCAGCAGACCGCCCCCTTGATCAGGCCGGTTGGGTAGTTGAAGCTCCATGCCCGGCAGCGCCGGTCACGCTCGCAGATCAACGCGCATTCGGCCGGATCGCCGGAGATCACCGGCAGGCTCAGATAGTCGCTGCCCGGACGATCGAAATTGGCCTGCGCCAGCGCAGGGCGCGCGGATATGGCCGCCGCCAAACAGGCGAGCGCCACCATACACGCCCTGAGCAGGCGACCTGTCCCCATCTGGATCGCTTTCGTTTGCGCGTTTCTCGCGGGCTGTCATTTGAGCGCCATCAACCTGTACGGTGGATGAACAGCCCGAAACCGAGGCAACCCGTTCAATCAGAACGCGTATTCCTGATAGACGGGCTCGACCGAACCGCCCCAGGGACCATTAAATTTGTCGAGCATTTCCTCCGCCGGCGTGCGGCCCGATTCGAGGATTCGCTCCAGCGGTTCGAGGTGACGGCTTTCGTCGCGGCCGGAATGGTCGGCGCGGTTGCGCCTCCTGAGGCCCGCATGCGACAGCTTCAGGCATTCTCGGGCGATCTCGAACAGATAGCGATCCTTGATCCTGGCCTTGAAGCCGAAGCGCGGGACGTCATCGCGCAACGCCTGACGCTCCGCGGCCGTCCAGTGGCTGACCAGATCCCAGGCCGCATCCAGACTGTCGTTGTCGTACAAGAGGCCAACCCAGAACGCCGGCAGCGCCGGCAGCCGGCCCCACGGCACCCCGTCGGCGCCGCGCATTTCCAGATAACGCTTGAGACGGACTTCCGGGAAAATCGTCGACAGATGGTTGGCCCAGTCCGACAGCGTCGGACGCTCTCCGGGGAGTGAGTTGTTGCGGCCCTCGAAGAAGGCGCGGAACGACGAGCCGGCGACGTCGATATAGGTTTCGCCGCGCTTGACGAAGTACATGGGCACGTCGAGCGCGTAGTCGACCCAGCGCTCGAATCCCATGCCGTCCTCGAACACCCAGGGCAGCATGCCGGAGCGCGCATTATCGGTGTCGCGCCAGATCTCGGAGCGGAACGACAGGAAGCCGTTGGGCTTGCCCTCGGTGAACGGCGAATTGGCAAACAAGGCGGTGGCGACCGGCTGCAGCGCCAGCGACACCCGCAGCTTCTTGACCATGTCGGCTTCGGAGGAGAAGTCGAGGTTGGTCTGCACCGTGCAGGTCCGGTACATCATGTCGATGCCGTAGGTGCCGACCTTCGGCATATAGTTGGTCATGATCTTGTAGCGGCCTTTGGGCATCACCGGGATCTGTGACCGCGACCAGGACGGCGTCATGCCGAGCCCGAGAAAACCGATACCCAGGGGCGTCGCGATCTCGCGGACCTGCGCCAGGTGCGCCATCAGTTCGGCCTGGGTCTGGTGGACGGTCTCGACCGGCGCGCCCGATAATTCGAACTGCCCGCCGGGCTCGAGCGAAATCGCCCCGCCGCCGGTGACGTCGTAAAGCCCGATGATGTTGCCGCGCTCCATGATCGGCTCCCAGCCGAGCAAAAGCTGCATGCCTTCGAGCAGCGCACCGATGCCGCGCGCGCCCTCATACGGCACGGGCTGACGGCCTTCCAGCGTGAAGGGGGTCTTCTCATGCTCGGTGCCGATGCGGAACTCGGACGGCGGCTTGATGCCGCCTTCGAACCACGCGACGAGTTCGTCACGCGATTGTAGCGGCGTCATATCGATCTGGTCACGCGCCATGAAAAAATCCGGAACTCTGGCGATTCGACCGAACGCGCCGTGTGAATGAGGGAATGCGGACAACCAAGTCCGCAACAACGAAACATGTCGGAACCGTCATCGCGCCGGCACGCCGTCACGGGCGGCGGCCGGCTTGACGTCCGAGCAGGAGCAGCCCAGCCGGTCGAGCAGACCGCAAAGCTTCAGGGCATCGGCATCGGACAATTTGGAGCCGACGTGCTTTTCGATCGCCGCGGAATAGGCGCCCCACATTTTCTTCTGCAGTTCGCGGCCCGCCTCGGTGATCTCCACGAATTGCCCGCGCTTGTCGATCTTGCATTCGCGCCGTGCCGCCAGACCCTCGTCGACCAGGCGGTCGATCAGCCGGGAGGTGGAATATTGCGGGATCAGCATCTGCTTTTCCAGTTCCACCGGACGCATCTCGCCGGACGGCGCGCGCGACAGTTCCAACAGCGCGTCATACCAGGCCAGCGGCGGAAAGCCCGCTTTCTTCAAATCCTGCTCGACGGCGTCGAGCACCCGGCTCTGCACCCGCATCAGGCGGATCCAGGCGGCGGTCGCCTCGGTCGATGGTTTGCGTTTCATGATCCGGTCCGTATCTGTCAATGCTCAGTGTACCGCACTAAATGCAGATGCATCAATCTTGACTATTCCATGCAAATGCATTTAGTCAGTTCACCAACAATTACGAGGGAAGGAAAATCCAATGAAATTGTATTATTCCCCAGGCGCCTGCTCGCTGTCCCCCCATATCGCGCTTCTCGAGGCCGGTCTGCCCTACGATCTGGTCAAGGTCGACCTGCGCGCCAAGAAGCTGGAGAATGGTGACGACTTTTTGAAGGTCAACCCAAAGGGCCAGGTGCCGGCCCTCGCCCTCGATTCGGGCGAACTGGTCACCGAAGGGCCGATTATTGTCCAGATGATCGCCGACAAGGCGGGCAAGAACCTGGCGCCGCCCCGCGATTCGGACGAGCGCTACAAGCTGCTGGAGTGGCTGAACTACATCACGACCGAGTTGCACAAGAACCTCGGACCGATGTTCTCGCCGGCGCTGGCCGACGACGCCAAGGCCTTCTTCAAGGACCGCGTCATGAGCAAGTTCAACTACCTGGAAACGGCGCTTGCCGGGCGCGACTACGTGATGGGCAAGCAATTCACCGTAGCCGATGGCTATCTGTTCACCATGCTGATGTGGGCGACCGACCGTTTGAAGTTCGATCTTTCAGCCATGCCGAACCTTCTGGCCTACAAGGCCCGCATCGCCGCGCGGCCGAAGGTGCAGGAAGCGATGACCAAGGAAGGGCTGCTGAAAGCGGCGTGAGGCGCTCACGGATTGCTGAAAGCGAAAGGGCCGGATCGACGATCCGGCCCTTTTGTTGTGCCGTCATTCCGGGGGATGCGCAGCATCGAGCTATGGTGCGCGGTTGCGCACCTGAGAATCTCGAGATTCCGGGTCCGGTCCTTCGGACCATCCCGGTCTGACGACCGAGGGAACGCTTACGCCGCAGCCTTCTTCGGCGGGAAGCGGCCGTAGAAGGTCTCGCCGCTTGCCGCCATATCTTCCAGCAGTTTCGGCGGGGTGAAGCGCGAGCCGTATTTGGCTTCCAGCCTGTGACAGAGTTCGACGAACTTTCGCGCGCCCATGAAGTCGATATAGGACAGCGTGCCGCCGGTGAACGGCGCAAAGCCGAACCCTAAGATCGAGCCGACATCGGCCTCGCGCGGATCGGTGATGACGTGATCCTCCACCGTGCGCGCGGCTTCCACCGCCTGCACCACCAAGAAGCGCTGCTTCAATTCCTCGACGTCAAGCGTGTCGGGGTCGAGCTGCTTCGGCTGCAGCGCCGATAACCCGGGCCACAGGCTCTTCTGGCCCTTGCCCTTCTCGGGATAGTCGTAAAAGCCCTTGCTGTTCTTGCGCCCCAAGCGGCCCTGCTTCTCGACCATTTCCACCATCAGCTTCTTCTGATCGGGGTTGATGGCGTTGGGACCGAGATCGGCTTCCGTCGCCTTCATGACCTTCAGGCCGAGGTCGAGCGCGACTTCGTCCGACAGCGACAACGGTCCGACCGGCATGCCGGCCATCCTGGCGCAGTTCTCGATCATCGCCGGTGGCACGCCTTCGAGGAACATCTCGTTGCCTTCGGCGATGTAACGGCCGACGCAGCGGTTGGCGTAGAAGCCGCGGGAATCGTTCACGACGATCGGCGTCTTGCCGATGATGCGGACGTAATCAAGCGCGGTCGCGAGCGCGACATCGCCTGTGTTCTTGCCGAGGATGATCTCGACCAGCATCATCTTCTCGACCGGCGAGAAGAAATGGATGCCGATGAACTTGCCCTGGTCCTTGAAATTTTCGGCGAGCGAGGTGATCGGCAGCGTCGAGGTGTTGGACGCAAAGATCGCGTCCGCCTTGAGGTACTGCTGCGCCTTGGCGAAGGTGTCCGCCTTGACCTTGCGATCCTCGAATACGGCCTCGATGACGAGGTCGCAATCCTTCAACGCGGCGTAGTCCGCGGTCGGGGTGATGCGGGCCAGCAGCGCGTCGCGATCGCTGGCCTTGGCGCGGCCCTTGGCGATCTGCTCGTCGATCACCTTCTGCGCATGCGCCTTGCCCTTGTCGGCGCTTTCCTGGTCGCGGTCGATCAGGACGACGTCGAGGCCGGCGCGGGCGGAGACGTAGCCGGCGCTCGCGCCCATGAAGCCGGCGCCGATCACGGCGAGCTTCTTCACCTTGGTCGGCGGCACGTTCGCAGGCCGCCGCGCGCCCTTGTTCAGTTCCTGCATCGACAGGAACAGGCTGCGGATCATCGCCGCCGCTTCCTTCGAGCGCAGCACCTTGGTGAAGTAGCGCGACTCGACGCGAAGCGCGGCGTCGATCGGCAACTGCAGGCCCTCATAGACGCAGCTCATGATGGCGCGCGCCGCCGGATAATTGTCGTAGGTCTCGCGACGGTAGATGGCGTTGCCCGCCGGGAACATCATCATGCCTGCCTTGGAGAACACCGGACCGCCCGGCAGCTTGAAGCCTTTTTCGTCCCAGGGTGCGACCGCTTTCCCGCCGCCCTTGATCCAGTCCTTGGCCGCCTTGATCAGATCGGCGGCCGGCACAACGGCATGGATCAGGTTGAGCGACTTGGCCTTCTCGACCGTGACCGGATCGCCCTTGAGCAGGATCGTCATCGCATCCTGCGGCGGCACCAGACGCGACACACGCTGGGTGCCGCCCGCGCCGGGGAACAGGCCCACCTTGACTTCCGGCAGGCCGAGCCGGGTCTTGGGATTATCGGCCGCGACGCGGTAGTGGCAGGACAACGTCACCTCGAAACCGCCGCCGAGCGCGAGCCCGTTGATCGCGGCCGCCCACGGCTTGCCGCAGGTCTCGATGCCGCGCAGCACCAGCGAAAAGCGCCGGCTCTGATCGAACAGCATCTGGTTGGCCGCGACCTCGCCCTTCTCTTTAAAGACCTTGGCGTATTCCTTGTTCATGCCCTCGAGCATCGAAAGATCGGCGCCGGCGCAGAACGCTTCCTTGGCGGAGGTGATGACGATGCCCTTCACGGCGGCGTCAGCGGTGGTCTGCTTCAGGATCTCCTCGAGCTCGGTGGTCGAGGTCTCGTCCAGCACGTTCATCGAACGTCCGGGGATGTCCCAAGTGACGAGCGCAATACCGTCGGCGTCGGTCTCTAGCTTGAAATTCTTGAAGGCCATGTTGGTTGCTCCCTCGGTGCCGCAGCCAGTGTCAGGCGCGGCGGTTGTGTCTGGATCTCGTACGGTGGGCAAAGCACAGCGTGCCCACCATTTCTTGCAGCGCTCGCGATGGTGGGCACGGCGCAGGAGCGCCTTTACCCACCCTACGGCAGTCAGACTCGCTCGATGATCGTCGCCGTCCCCATACCGCCGCCGATGCACAGCGTCACCAGCGCCGTCGACTTGTTGGTGCGCTCCAGCTCATCGAGCACGGTGCCAAGGATCATGGCTCCCGTCGCGCCGAGCGGATGGCCGAGCGCGATCGCGCCGCCATTGACGTTGATCTTGGCATTGTCGATCTCGAACGCCTGGATGTAGCGCAGCACGACCGAAGCAAAGGCCTCGTTCAATTCGAACAGGTCGATGTCCGACTTCTTCATGCCGGAACGCTGGAACAGCTTTTCGGTGACGTCGACCGGGCCGGTCAGCATCATCGCCGGCTCGGAGCCGATATTGGCGAAGGCGCGGATTTTTGCCCGCGGCTTCAGGCCGTGCTTGGCGCCCGCTTCCTTGCTGCCGAGCAGCACGGCGCCGGCGCCGTCAACGATGCCGGACGAGTTGCCGGCATGGTGGACGTAATTGACGCGTTCGATTTCCGGGTGCGATTGGATCGCGACCCCATCGAAGCCACCCATCTGCCCCACCACGGTGAAGGACGGCTGCAATTGCGCCAGCGACTGCATCGTCGTGGTCGGGCGCATGTGCTCGTCCTTGGCGAGGATGGTGAGGCCGTTGATGTCCTTGACCGGCACCACGGACTTGTTGAAGCGGCCTTCGTCCCAGGCCTTCGCCGCGCGCTGCTGGCTTTGCACCGCATAGGCGTCGACGTCGTCGCGCGAAAAACCGTATTTGGTCGCGATCAGATCGGCTGAGACGCCCTGCGGCATGAAATAGGCCGGCACCGCCATTGAGGGGTCCATCGGCCAGGCGCCGCCAGAAGCGCCGATGCCGACGCGGCTCATCGATTCGGCGCCACCGCCGATCACGAGCTCATGCTGGCCGGCCATGATCTGGGCGGCGGCGAAGTTCACCGCGTCAAGGCCGGAGGCGCAGAAGCGACTGATCTGCACGCCGGGGACGCTTTCACCGAGCCCCGCCTTCAGCGCCGCGAAGCGCGCGATGTCGGATCCGGCCTCGCCGACCGGATCGACCACGCCGAGGATGACGTCATCGACGACGTCTTCAGCAAGGTTGTTGCGCTCCTTCAGCGCCTGCAGCGGCACGGTGGCGAGCGCCAGCGCGGTGACCTCGTGCAGCGCGCCATCGGGCTTGCCGCGGCCGCGCGGGGTGCGAACGTGATCGTAGATATATGCCTCAGGCATGACGCCCTCCTGGTATGAGGATCATAATATTATAGGCAGATCGAACGGGAAACGGCGGAAATCAGAACGCTTCCGCCGCCAATTCCATGGTGGTCGCGCAGCCGGTCTGGATGCGTGCAAGATGGACGTGAGTCTCCGGCAACATCCGCTCCATGAAGAAGCGGCCGGTCACCAGCTTGGTGTTCAGGTAGGGCGTTGCGCCGGAGGCCGCAATCTTGTCCTGCGCCACCTTCGCCATCCGCGCCCACATGTAACCGAAGGCGACGAGGCCGAACAATTGCATGTAGTCGGTGGCGGCAGCGCCGGCATTGTCGGGCTTGGTCAGCGCGTTCTGCATCAGCCAGCCGGTGGCCTGCTGCAGATGGCCGAGCGCGGTAGAGAGCGGTGCGACGAACGGCTTCATCGCCTCATCGCCGCCGTGCTCCTTGGCGAAGGCGCCGACTTCGGCGAAGAACGCCATCACGGCACGGCCGCCATTGCGCGGCAGCTTGCGGCCGACAAGGTCGAGCGCCTGGATGCCGTTGGCGCCTTCGTAGAGCATCGCGATGCGCGCATCGCGCACGAACTGCTCCATGCCGTGCTCAGCAATATAGCCATGGCCGCCATACATCTGCTGCGCCAGCACCGCGTTGGAGAATCCGACGTCGGTCATCACGCCCTTCATGACAGGGGTCATCAGGCCCATGTGGTCGTCCGCGGCCTCGCGGTCCTTCGGGTCCGACGAGCGGTGGGCGACGTCGCTCTTCAGCGCGGTCCACACCACCATGGCGCGCGCCGCCTCGTTGAAGGCTCGGATGGTGAGCAGCACGCGGCGCACGTCGGGATGCACGATGATCGGATCGGCCGCCTTGTCCGGCTCCTTCGCGCCCGTGAGCGACCGGCCCTGCAGGCGCTCGCGCGCGTAGGCGACCGCATTCTGATAGGCGACTTCGGACTGCGCAAGGCCCTGGACGGCGACGCCGAGGCGGGCCTCGTTCATCATCACGAACATGCCCTGCATGCCCTTGTTTTCCTCGCCGATCAGCCAGCCGGTGGCGTTGTCGTAGTTCATCACGCAAGTCGAATTGCCGTGGATGCCCATCTTGTGCTCGATCGAGCCGCAGGACACGCCGTTGCGCTGTCCCAGCGAGCCATCGGCGTTGACGAGGAATTTCGGCACCACGAACAGCGACACGCCCTTGATGCCAGCGGGCCCGCCTTCGATGCGCGCCAGCACCAGATGGATGATGTTCTCGGCGAGGTCGTGCTCGCCGGACGAGATGAAGATCTTGGTGCCCGTGATCTTGTAGCTGCCATCCCCCTGCTTGACCGCCTTGGTGCGCAACAGGCCGAGATCGGTTCCGCATTGCGGCTCGGTGAGGTTCATGGTGCCGGTCCACTGGCCCGCCACCATTTTCGGCACGTAGGTCTTCTTCTGCTCGTCGTCGCCGTGCACCAATAGCGCCGCGGTCGCACCCATGGTGAGGCCGCCATACATCGAGAACGCCATATTGGCCGCGCTCTGGAATTCGGTGACGACCTGGCTCAGCGTCACCGGCAGTCCCTGCCCGCCAAATTCCACCGGCGCGGATAATCCAAGCCAGCCGCCTTCAGCCACCTGCTTGAAGGCTTCCTTGAAGCCCTTCGGCGTCGTCACCGAGCCATCGTCATGCCGCTTGCAACCCTCGAGATCGCCTGTGCGATTGAGCGGCTGCAGCACCTCCTCGGAAAGTTTGGCGGCCTCGCCCAAAATCGCTTCGCGCACGTCGGCGGAGGCGTCGGTGAAACCGGGCAAATTGTCGTAGCGATCGATCTGGAACACGTCGTTGAGCAGGAAGGTGACGTCTTCCACAGGGGCCTTGTAGATCGGCATGATGTTCTCCCGGCAGCGGCAAAGGGTGGCGGAGGCGCGTGAAAAATGAAAAGTCGTTGTGGCGTTCCAGAACGAGACCTTATCGCGTTCCGGCAGTCTCAGGGAGTGAGCGGGCCAGCAAATATCCAAAAAGCCATTGCAACATGGACGGCGCCGGAGATGTTCGCGGCTTTTTGCTTCCTCGCCCTCATTGTCTGGCGAGTTGCTCCCCCATCAAACGGTGCAGCAGATTGATTGCCTTCAGCGGACGCACCATCACCTTGAAGTGCGTGATCTTACCGTCATCGCTGAAAGTGATGATGTCGACGCCGTTGATCTTGATACCCTCGACCTCGTTTTCGAATTCGAGGACGGCGCCGCTCTCGTTGCGCCATTCGCCGGTGTATTTGAAGCCGGGGCCGCCCAGCACCTTCTCGGCGCTTGCGAGATATTTGAAGGTGATGTCGCGCCCGCGCTGCGGCGTGTGGACGACAGGGCTTTCGAATACCGCATCGGGGTGCAGGAGATCCCATAGCGCCGCGGTGTCATGGGACTTCATGTAGCCGTACCACTTGTCGAGGCCGCTCATGGTCATCATGTCTCCTTTGCGGGCGATGACGGGCTGGACGCCCGGGAATGAACCTACCCGAGCTTATGCGCGTTGACGCATATGCAACTTTATGCATAATGTCAAATCACAATGTCAAATCACAATGAAAGCCGGAGGCCAGCGTCTTGGCGCTTGGGGATGCGATCCTTGCCTGCCTGACCGAACGTCCGATGACGGGCTATGAGCTCGCGAAGACGTTCGACAACTCCCTTGGCTTCTTCTGGAAGGCTGACCACCAGCAAATTTATCGAGAGCTCACCAAGCTCCGCGACCGCGGCCACATCCAGGGCCGCGAGGTGGTGCAGTCCGGCAAGCCGAACAAGCTGGTCTATACGTTGACGCCGGAGGGACGCGCCGCGCTCCGGCACTGGGCCGCGCGGCCGAGCGTGCCCGCCTCGATCAAGGATGATCTCCTGGTGCGGCTCTACGCGCTCGACAGTGTCGACATCGAACCGCTGCGTACCGACCTGATGGCGCGGCTGGAACATCACCGCGACCGCTTCGCCCGCTACGAGCGCCTGCTCAACAAGCGATTCCCCGACGGCACGGCGCCGCCGGCCGATGTCGGCAAGTTGCTCGGACTTCGCATCGGCATGAGCCATGAGCGCGCCGTGGCGGAATGGTGCGAAGAGGCGATTGAGGCATTATCGGCCCTGTCGCCGAAGGCCGAGTGCATCAACGTCGTGCCCATCGACGGCAGCAAGCGCGAAAACAACGGCTAGAATCGGTCGGCCTGGCCGTCCGGTAACTTTTGAGGCCGTCTGTCCCATTCCTTAACCCGTTCTTTACCGTAACGAACAAAAGTCAGTTCCGAGGCAGGCGACCTGCGCGAAAATACGATTGTCTCTTCAGTGGGACGCGCGGGGAGGCTGATGGCGCGGGTGGGAGCGCCGAAGCGGAACCGGACCAGAGCATGAATTCGCGCGTATCGTGGAGTGTTGACGGCATCGATCCATCCGTCCGCGACAGGGCTGAAGCGGCGGCGCGCCGCGCCGGCATGTCGTTGAACGACTGGCTCAATTCCACTATCGGCGAACCACAGCCGCCCAATTTCGGCGCGCCCTCCGATCGGCCGAGCCGGCAGATTCCTGACGTTGCCGACATTCACCAGCGGCTGGATTCGATCACAAAGCAGATCGAGCAGATTTCGCGGCCTGCGGCCCGCGGCGAAGTCGCCCGTGGCGAGCCGACGGTGGCCCGCCAGCTCAACGACGCCATCTCACGCCTCGACGCCCGGCTGTCGCAGATTTCGAATCCCGCGCCGGTCCGTCAGGCCCAGATGCAGGAAAAGCAGCGCCAGACCGAACTGGTCGAGCGGGCCGCGGCCCAGGTCTATCGCCCCTCGCCGCCGCTCAGCCCGGCATCGATGGATTTTGCGATCGCCGAAATCGCCGCGCGCCAGAACGAACTGGACAGCGCGCCGCCGCGTCAGATGCCGCCCCGCCATGGCACGCCGACGGCCGCTTCGGCACAGCCTCATTCTGCGCAGCCGGCCGCGCCCGCCGGTCCGGATTTTTCCTCGCTCGAACGGCATCTGCTCAAGATCACAAGCCAGATCGAGTCGCTGCAGCGTCCCGACCATATCGAGCAGTCGATTGCGGCGTTCCGCAGCGAGCTCGCCGAGATCCGTCAGGCCATCACCGAGGCGGTGCCGCGCCGGGAGATCGAATCGCTCGAAAACGAAATCCGCTCGCTGTCCCGCCGCATCGACGACAGCCGGCACAACGGCACTGATGGCCAGATGCTGGCCAACATCGAGCGCGCACTCGGCGAAATCCGCGAGGCGCTGCGCTCGCTGACGCCGGCCGAGCAGCTCACCGGCTATGACGAGGCGATCCACAATCTCGGCGCCAAGCTCGATCTGATCCTGCGCACAAACGACGATCCGTCGACAGTGCAGCAGCTCGAAAGCGCGATTGCGGCACTGCGCGGTATCGTCTCCAACGTCGCCTCCAACGACGCGCTGGCGCGGCTGGCCGAGGACGTGCACACGCTGTCGGCCAAGGTCGACCAGCTTTCCCGCTTTGACGGCAACAGCGATGCCTTCGGACAGCTCGAGCAGCGCCTGGCCGCGCTGACCTCGACACTCGAAACCCGGCAGCCGGCCGCGAGCGACCCTTCGGAATATCTCGAAAACGCGCTGCGCACCCTGTCGGAGCGGCTCGACCGCATCCCGGTCGGCAACGACAATGCGTCGGCGTTTGCCCATCTCGAACAGCGCGTGTCCTATCTGCTGGAGCGCCTGGAGACCTCCACTGACCGGTCCGCTGCGCCAACCATCGATCTCGGACCGGTCGAGGAGGGATTGCACGACATTCTGCGTTCGCTCGAACGCCAGCATGCCAGCCTGGTCGCGCTCGCCGAATCCAACCGCAATTCCGCTTCTGCGGCATCGCCGGCCGACTCCGGCATCGTCGATCTGGTCAAACGCGAACTGTCCGACATCCGCTTCAGCCAGTCGGAAACCGACCGCCGCACGCAGGATTCACTGGAGACGGTTCACAATACCCTCGGCCACGTAGTCGATCGCCTGTCGACCATCGAAGGCGATCTGCGCACCGTTCGCGCCGCGCCGGCCACGTCCACTGCTCCGCTCGCAGCGGACGAGATGCGCGAGGAAGCGCCCCGCCCGACCACACCGCTGAAGACCTATCCGCAGCAATCGAAGCCGGAATTGCCCAACCCTGCCGCGCTGCAGGGAAATGCTCCGGGGCCTTTTGTCGCCGCGCCTCGAGATTTCCACGCGGTGCAGCCGGTCGCGCCGATCACTCCGCCATTGCCGCCGCGCGCGATCAGCGAAATCCTGGAGCCGCATGCCGCTGCGCCGCGCACAGCGATCGCGCCGGAACTGCCGCCGGACCATCCGCTCGAGCCGGGCACGCGGCCGCCCGCGCGCATGGCCTCGCCGTCGGAACGCATCGCGGCTTCCGAAAACGCCCTCAGCGAGATCAATTCCGGGCCGAAAGAGCCGGTCAGTTCGTCGAGCTTCATCGCCGCTGCGCGCCGCGCAGCCCAGGCCGCCGCCGCAGCGCCCCCGCCCGAGAAGGCCGGACGTTCGGCCGCGAAGGCGGTGCTCAAGGACAAGGGCGCTGACAAAGCCAAGGCGGACGACAAGGGCTCCTCGAACATCTCCGCCAGGATCCGCTCGCTGCTGGTCGGTGCAAGCGTGATCGTGATCGTGCTCGGCACGTTCAAGATGGCCATGACGCTGCTGGATACCGGCAGCGTGCTGCAACTGCCGATGATGGAACAATCGAGCGAGCCGGCCCCTCCGGCGCAGGCCCCTGCGCCTTCGGAGAGCAATGCCAGGCCCGCAATGCCCGCGACGCCGGCGCCCATGATGATGTCGCCGACGCCGGTCGAGAAGCAGTCCAACAATTCTTCCGCCCCGAACACGCTAGACAGCGCGCGGGTTCCACCGCAGGCTCCAATGCCCCCGGCCGCGGCCAGCGACATCACAGGCACGATCTCGACGGTGCCGGCGACCGGCGCCAAGCTTGCAATGATCGCGGTGCCGCCGAGCGAGCGGCTGCCGGACGGCATCGGCGGCCCGCTCCTGCGAGCCGCAGCGCTGAAAGGCGACCCGGCCGCAGCTTACGAGGTCGGCGTACGGTTTGCCGAAGGCAAAGGCGTGGCCGCAAACCTCGACGAGGCCGCCAAATGGTACGACCGCGCGGCGCAGGCCGGCGTCGTGCCCGCGCTGTTCCGGCTCGGCACCTTCTACGAGAAGGGCATGAGCGTGAAGAAGGACCTCGACATCGCGCGGCGTTATTATCTCCAGGCGGCCGAACGCGGCAGCGCCAAGGCGATGCACAATCTGGCCGTGCTCGACGCGGATGGCGGCGGCAAGGGCGCCAACTACAAGAGCGCGTCGATCTGGTTCCGCAAGGCCGCCGACCGCGGCGTTGCTGACAGCCAGTTCAACCTCGGCATTCTCTATGCCCGTGGCATCGGCGTCGAACAGAACCTCGCCGAATCCTTCAAATGGTTCAGCCTCGCGGCGGCCCAGGGCGACGCGGACGCCGGCCGCAAGCGCGACGATATCGCCAAGCGCCTCGACGCCCAGTCGCTGGCTGCGGCCAGGCTCGCGATCCAGACCTTTACGGTTGAGCCGCAGCCCGACGACGCCGTCAACGTCGCCTCGCCCGCTGGTGGCTGGGATTCCGCGCCGGCCATCAAGCCCGCGGCCAAACCGGCCGCGACCAAGCGCACCGCCGCCGTTCAGTAAGACAAGCCGCGATGCCGCCGGCATCGCCGCCACATCCACGGCCACAAATCTGTATAATGCTGTCGGCTAGGTCCGCCCCCGAAAGGGTCGGCGTGCAACGAGGATCGATTGTCGACTGAAGACAGCCAGGGCAGCGAAAATCGCTTCCGCAAATCGCCGACAGGCCCTGCGGTCGCACCACCGCGCATACCACCCGGCCGGGCGCCCGCGCCGCCGGTCCAGCCACCCCGGCGTAGACGACATTTCTGGACGATCGCGATCTTCATCCTGCTGGTTGCCGGCGTCTGCATCCGCGCCTACCGGGACCTGTCGCAGCCGGAGGCTTGGCATTACTGGAAGGACCACTATGTGTCGCCAAGCCTGACATCGGAGGTGATCGATACACTCTACCTCGATGGTCCGAGCAAGGGCCGGCGCGCGCTGTTCGTCAGCGGGACGATTGGTCCTGCCGCCGCGAATTGGTTTCGCGGCAGACTGGAGCAGGCCAACCTCGCGCCCGGCGACATCATCCTGCTGGCCTCTCCCGGCGGTGATCTGAACCAGGCCGCGATCATGGGCGAGATCGTTCGGTCGCGATCACTGGCGACCGCAGTCGGCAGCACGGATGCCTCGGGCCGTGTCAAGCCGGCCTATTGCGCCAGCGCCTGCGTGCTCGTCTATGCCGGCGGTAAGACCCGCTTCGGCGTCCTTGGCTCGGCACTCGGAGTTCATCGCTTTGTTACAGCCCGGCCCGTCGACGACCCCATTGCGGAGGCGCAGCGGATATCCGGCCTAGTGCTCGGCTACATGACCAAAATGGGGGTCTCGTCCTCCATCGTGGAAGCGATGTCCGAGACGAGGGAAATTCGCTGGCTCAGCCCGAAACAGGCGCTGGCGATGAACCTCGTCACGGACCCGCTCGGCAAGCCCTGAGACCACCGACCGCTGCGGCCGGCAACCGGCCAGCCCCCGCGGATTTGTAACAGCGTTTCAACAGCCCGATGGCAGCAACGGCATAGGCAAAAATTTGCCTTGCCGGGCATTTTTAGTCCCTCACCCCTTCGAATTCAGTTATGCAAAGGTGCGGGAACCGGCCCTGCGCACGCAACGATGCATGCGCGAACCGGATTCCCACTGCCGGCAAACACGACAGAAACCACGCCCTGAGCGGCCTCCCCGGCCGTCTCGTGCGGCAAAGCTACAAAAAGCAGGCGCGCGTGCAGCTCTACCTCCCGATCGCCGACATTCCAGTCAATGTTTTCCTCATCCTGGCGATGGGCGCGGCGGTCGGGTTCGTCTCCGGCATGTTCGGGATCGGCGGCGGCTTCCTGATGACGCCGCTGTTGATTTTCGTCGGCATTGCGCCGGCGGTCGCAGTTGCTTCCGTCGCCAGCCATATCGCCGCTTCCTCGTTTTCCGGCGCGATCTCCTATTGGAGACGGCGCGCCATCGACCCGGTCCTCGCCGCGGTGCTGTTGACTGGCGGCAGTTTGGGCACGGCGCTCGGGGTATGGACCTTCACGGTGCTGCGTGCCCTCGGTCAGCTCGATCTCATGATCGCGATGTCGTACGTGATCCTGCTGACCACCGTCGGCGGCCTCATGTTCTGGGAGGGCCTGCGGGCGCTGTTGCGGGCCCGCCGCGGCGGCCCGGTCACCCTGCGCCGCCCCGGCAGCCATGTCTGGATCCATGGTTTGCCACTGAAGATGCGCTTCAAGCGCTCGAAGATCTATCTGTCCGTTATTCCCGTCGTGTTGATCGGCCTGATCATCGGCTTCATCGGCGCCGTGATGGGCATCGGCGGCGGCTTCATCCTGGTGCCGCTGTTGATCTACGTGCTGCGGGTGCCGACCTCGACCGTGATCGGCACCTCGATGATCCTCACCCTCGTCACCATGGTGTTCGCCACCATGCTGCACGCCATCACCAATCATCTGGTCGATGCCGTGCTGGCGCTGATCCTGATGGTCGGCGGCGTCACCGGGGCGCAGTTCGGCGCCCGCGCGGGGCAAAAAATCCGCGGCGAACATTTGCGGCTGCTGCTCGGGCTGTTGGTGCTCGCCGTCGGCGTCCGTTTTGCCGTCGAGCTGGTGATCCGGCCCGAGGATCTCTTCACCATTCGAGAAACCGGGAGCGCCGGATGACCGCGCGCGCCCCGCTCATGCTGGCTGGCTTGTTCCTGGGCGCCGTGCTCGCCGCCTCGCCCGCGCAGGCCGAGCGGCTGATCGTGTCGGTGTCGAACCACCGCGTCACCGTGACGCCGAACTATTCCGGCGAAGAGCTGGTGCTGTTCGGCTCGGTGGAGAAGGACGGCGCCACGCCACCCGGCCGCAATTATGATCTGGTGGTGACGGTCGCCGGCCCGCGCGCCGACATGGTCACCCGCCGCAAGGAGCGCCGGTTCGGAATCTGGATCAACACCGATTTCCGGCAGTTCCTTAAAGTGCCAACTTATCTGGCGCTGTTCTCCAACCGGCCATTTGATGCCATTGCCTCGCCCGAGGTGCAGCGGCGACAACAGCTCGGGCTGAACAATGTATTGCTGACCCAGCGCGTCGGACCCGACTACGCCGACGTCGTGCCGGACGACGCGTTCCGCAGCGCCTTCGTGCGGCTGCGCCGGCAGCATGGCCTCTATCGCGAGGAGATGTCGGCGGTGACGTTCCTGACTCCGACGCTGTTCCGCACCGGCATTCCCCTGCCCGCCGAAGTGCCGATCGGCCTCTACAATGTCGAGATCAAGCTGTTCGCCGACGGCGCGCTGGTGACCAAGACGGATACTGCGTTCGAAATCGTCAAGGTCGGCTTCGAACAGTTCGTTGCCTCCACCGCACAGCAGCATGGCTTTATCTACGGGCTGATCACCGCCTTCATGGCGCTGATGACGGGCTGGATGGCCTCGATCGTGTTCAGGAAGGATTGATTTCAACCCTCATGGTGAGGAGGCGCGAAGAGGCCCGCGGCCCATCCTTCGAGACGCCGCTCCGCGGCTCCTCAGGGATGAGGGCGGCGGGCGTGGCGTTATGATCGTCCGACAAAAAGCCCCGCTCCCATCGCCGCCACGCTGAGCACCATCGCAAGCGTCGACAGCCAGCCCAGCCAATAGAGCGGACCCTTGATCACGAACGTGTCCATCACGTCCTTGCGGCGCGCCACGAACATCAACAATACCATCACGGGGACCGCGAGCACGCCGTTGATGACGGCGCTCCAGTACAGTGCCGAAATCGGGTTGATCGGGGTGAAGTTCAGCGCAATCCCGATGCCCCCCGACAGCGCCAGCACGGCGTAGAAGGCGGCCGCTTCCTTCGGCTTGCGGGCGAGCCCGACCGGCCAGCGCCGCCCCTCACCGACCGCATAAGCCGCAGCACCGGCGAGCACGGGGATCGCCAGCAAACCGGTGCCGATGATGCCGAGCGCAAAGATCGTTTCGGCGAATGCGCCGGCGATCGGACGCAGCGCTTCGGCCGCCTCCGCCGAGCTCCGGATATCGGTCTTTCCGGCGGCGTGCAGCGTCGCCGCGGCGGTCACGATGATCGACAGCGCGATCAGGTTGGAGAACGCCATGCCGATGATGGTGTCGGCGCGGATGCGGCTGAATTCCCGCCGTGCGCCATAATGCTTTTCGATCAAGGGCCGTTTCGCGGCATCGACGCGCTGATCCTCGGCCTCCTGCGAGGCCTGCCAGAAAAAAAGGTAGGGAGAGATCGTGGTGCCGAGAATGGCGACGATGGTGGTGAAATAGTCGAAGCTCCAGATCGGTCGCGGAAGCAGGATTCCGGCGAGCGCGTCGCCCCAATCGACCCTCGCGAAGGCGAGCGCCGCAACATAGGCAAACAGGCTGAGCGTCAGCCATTTCAGCACGGAGACGTATCGCTTGTAGTCCAGAAAGATCTGCGCCGCCACCGACGTCACGCCGAACAGCAACACATAGACGATGCTGTGGCCACCGATCAGCAGTTTGGCGGCGTCCGCCATGGCACCGAGATCGGCGGCGATGTTGATGGTGTTGGCGATGAACAACAGCGTCACCACCACATAGAGGAGCCACGGTGGATAATGCCGGCACACGTTGCCCGCAATGCCGTGCCCGGTGACGCGGCCGACACGCGCGGAAATTTCCTGGATCGCCGCCATCAGCGGAAAGGTCAGCAGCATGGTCCAGCCGATGCCGTAGCCGAGCTGCGCGCCGGCCTGGCTGTAGGTACCGATCCCCGATGGATCGTCGTCGGATGCGCCGGTGATGAGTCCGGGGCCGAGCGCCTTCAGCGCATCACGGAAGCTGCGCCGTACCGGCGTCGCCTTCGCGGCCGGCTTCGCATGGCCGGCGGCAGGCCGCTTGCGATAATTCGAACTCGATTTGCGATCTGCCATGCCAAGGGTCCAGCCGCAGCGACAACGACGCTGACAGCGACAGGTTCCCCGACGGAACTTGCCATAGACTCCCTGGAAGACGGCAACCCGGCTTTATCCGGAATGTGCCGGCTCGATCGCGGTCGGCACGCCCGGCTCCAGAATCCGCAATCGCGATCCAAAGCCCAGCGTGTCGAAAGCGGCACGCAGGTCATTCGCGCTCTGGCGAAAGTGCTTCCACCCCTCGGTGTGTACCGGCACGATCACCGCATCGGGAAACGCCCGCGCGGTCTCGATTGTGTCGTTGGTGTCCATGGTGACGTGGAAGGGCCCGCGGGTTTGCGCCGCGCCTGCAAACGGCAGCACGATGCCCGCTTTGAAGCGCCTGGCGACTTCGTCCACGCCGTCATACCAAACGGTGTCGCCGCTGATATAGATCGGGCGGCTGCCCGGTCTGTTCGAGGCGACGACGAAGCCGATCACGTCGCCCGCCAGCGGCTCGATGCCGGCCGGGCCATGGCGCGCGGGCGTCGCGGTAATTGTGAGCGAGTGACCGTTCTTGCCGGACAGTTCAGTGGCCTGCCACGGCGCAAAACCTTCGGCGTGACCGCCGAGCCGCTTCGCACCGACTTCCGTCGTCAGCACGCGCTTGGCCGATTTGAGAAAGTCGCGCCCTGCATGATCGAGATTATCGGAATGCTGGTCGTGACTCAGCAGGACGGCATCGACCGCACCGATATCCTGCGGGCTGAGCGCCGGGCCAACGAGCTTCTCGAGCTTCACATGCGGCAGTTGATAGGCGCCGGGTTCATCGAAGGTCGGATCGGTGAGCAGTCGGAAGCCGTCGATTTCGATCAGCGCGGTGGGGCCGCCGATCAGGGTGATCGTCACTGTCATATTTTGCTCCTTATGCAGATGGGCCCGCCGCAGCGGGGCGGGTCACCAGGTAAATGCCGAGGGCAACCGGAACGATGCCGAGCAGGTCACGGAACTCGACGTGCTCGCCGAGCACCAGAAAGGCGAACAGGATGCCGAGCGGCGGCATCAGGAAGTGATAGGCGCTCGCGGCTGTCGCGCCACACACTTTCAGGAGATGAAACCAGAGCAGATAGGCAAGGATCGAGCCGCCCAGCACCAGAAAGGCGAAGGCACCGGCGAGCCGCGCGCTCGGCACGATGTCACTGAGGCTGGCAAACGTGAAGGCGAACGGCATCACCGCAAGGCCGCCGGCGATGTTCTGGATGCCGTTGCCGATCCACAGCGAGCCCTTCGGCGCCAGCACCTTGAACAGGATGGTGCCGGCAACGATCGAGACCAATGACGCCAGCGTGAACAGAATGCCGTGCCAGTCATCGGTGCCGACCGACATGCGGTGCCAGACAATGAACGCCACGCCGGCGACGCCGAGCATGAGGCCCGTCACCTTGCGCCAGGTCATGGTTTCACGGAGGACCAGCGCCGCCAGCATCGCGGTGAAAACGGGATTGGCCGAGACGATCAGCCCGCCGAGACCGGCGGAGACCGTCTGCAACCCGGTATAGCCGAGACCGAGATAGAGCGCGTTATTGGCAACACCGAGCAGCGCGAACACGGCGGTGTCGCGCCACGATAGATCCCATTTCTCGCTGCGGAGCGCCGAAATGCCAAGGATCAGGATGCCCGCCAGCGAAAACCGCGCGGCGAGCAGGATCAGCGGCGGACAATCGGTAACGCCGATTTTGCCGGCGACGAAAGCAAAGCTCCAGAGCAGGCAGAAGAGCCCGACATAGAGCGGCAGCGGATTGAAGGTCGGGCGGGAGACCGCGACCGAGGGCGCGAGCGACATGGAAGATCTCCTTTGCCCATGATCTAAGGCCGCGCCTTGATATTTGGAAATTAAATGATAAGCTGTTGTTCAGTGGATTTATAAATGGAGCATATCCATGCTCGATCTGGAACTGCTGCGCAGCTTCGTCTCCGTAGTCGATGCCGGAGGCTTCACCCGCGCCGGCGAACGTGTCCATCGCACGCAGTCGACCGTCAGCCAGCAGATCAAGCGGCTGGAAGACGATGTCGGCCAGCCACTGCTGAACCGCAACGGCAAGGACGTGACGCCGACGGAGGCCGGCGAACGGCTGCTTTCCTATGCGCGGCGGCTATTGGCGCTTGCCGAAGAGGCACGCGACGTGGTGGCGCGCCCCGAGAGCGAAGGCGCAATCAAGCTCGGCATCCCCGAGGATTTCGCCGCCTATAGGCTCGCGAAACTATTGGCGACGTTTGCGCGCTCGCGACCCGGGCTACGGCTCGATGTGCGCGCCGACCAGAGCACGTATCTGAAGCGCGACATCGAACGCGGCGATCTCGATCTCGCGCTACTCAAGCGCGACGCCGGCGAAAAGGGCGCGATCGCGGTGTGGCCGGAGCGAGTGCACTGGGTCGCCAGCAAGACCCATCCACTCGACATCAGTTCGGGCTCGGTGCCGCTGATCGGCTTTCCCGCCGGCTGTCTCTATCGGTCGCGCGCTATCCATGCGCTGGAAAGCGCGGGCCGCTCCTGGCACATGGCCTATACGAGTTCAGGCCTCGCCGGCATCCAGGCCGCGGTCGCCGCGGGATTGGGGCTGAGCATCCTCTCGGAAATCGCGATCCAGCCCGGCCATCGCGTGCTCACGGCGAAAGACGGCTTTGCGCCGATCGACAAGACGGAGATCGCGCTGATGGCCTCGCCCGATGCGAGCCCGGCGACGCTGCGGCTCGCCGACCGCCTCGCCGAGTTCTGCGATAGTGTGGACGCGAAGGCGGCGTAGCGGCACGGGCGGCGCGCTCCGTCTCCCGCTTGCCGGGGGGCTGGGGTGGGGGTAGCGCCGCATAACAGATGTTCGAATGCTGGGAGAGGCCCCCACCCGCCACGCTCTTCGAGCGCGTCGACCTCCCCCGCAAGCGGGAGAGGTAAGAAGGCTCTCGCATCAAATACTCAATAACATCGCGACGCTGCAATCGTGTGCAGCCGGTTATTGCCAAGCACATGCGCCATCAAAGCCGGCGTCGGGAAGATTTTCGCAAAGGCTGGATCGCGGATGCTCAAGCCGCCCGTGTAGGCGCCGAACGCCGGCATCACCGCGCGCTCGCCGTCGCACGCGAAGCATCGACGCTCCATCGATCGCCCCCGGGTCGCGACGCGCGCCTTGGGATGCAGATGGCCGGCGATTTCGCCGGCGGCGCCGGTCGGCTCGTGTCGGAATATGATCGCGCCGATGGCGACTTCGTTCGCTACCGTGCCGCCGAGATTGGACGGCAACGCCGGATCGTGATTGCCGGAGATCCAGATCCAGTCGCGCCGCGCCTGCAGCGCCGAGAGCGCATCGCGGTCAGATGCCGACAGCCGCTGATGCGCGTCGCGGTCGTGAAAGCTGTCGCCGAGCGCGATCACCATGCGCGGATCGTGCCGCGCGATCACCGCGGCCAACCGGCTCAGCGTCGCCACGGTGTCATAGGGTGGCAGCAGCACGCCGCGCCTGGCGTAGCTCGATCCTTTTTCGAGATGCAGATCGGAAACCACGAGCAGGCGCTGCTCCTGCCAGAACAGCGCGCCCGAGACATCGGCGACAAATGTGACATCCGCGATCGTGACCTTCGAAGCGCGCATCCCTTGATTGTCTTCCGAAGATTGCGCCCCTGCCGTCACGTGCCTGCCCGCCTATCCCATCGCCTCTTTGACGAGTTCATCGGCGGCCTCCGCCAGCAACTCGTCCCCTGCTTCGCCATAAACTGACTCGCGGCCGATTTCCAGCATCACCGGTACCGCAAGCGGCGAAACATGATCGAGTTCCCGATGGGTGATTCGTCCTTGAATACGCGAGAGCATATCACCCAACCGCTTGAGATCGAGCAGTCCGGTGGCGGCATCGGCGCGCGCGGCGCGGAGCAGCACATGGTCGGCCTGGTGCTTGCGCAGCACGTCGTAGATCAGATCGGTCGAGAACAGCACCTGGCGGCGGGTTTTCTCCTCGCCGGTGAAGCGCCGCGCGATCAGTCCGGAGATGATGGCACAGGTGCGGAAGGTGCGCTTCATCAGCGCGGATTCGGCAAGCCATGCTTCAAGATCGTCACCCAGCATGTCGGGCTCGAACAGCGCGTCGAGATCGAGCTTGCCATGGCGAATCATGAACGACATGTCGCCGAGTCCCCACACGGCCAACGCATATTCGTTGGCGACGAAGCCGAGCGGCCGCACCCGCGCCCGCTCCATCCGCCGCGTCAGCAGCATGCCGAGCGTCTGGTGCGCGAGCCGGCCCTCGAAGGGGTAGCAGACAAGGTAATGCTTGTTGCCGCGCGGAAAGGTCTCAACCAGCAGTTCGCGCACCGCCGGCACACGAGAAAAATCCTTTTGCAGCGACAGCCAATCGCGGACCTGATCGGGCAGCGCGTTCCAGGCGCGGCGGTCGTCGAGCAATTTGCGGACGCGCTCGGCGAGATATGTCGAGAGCGGAAACTTGCCGCCCATGTAGGACGGCACCTTGGCATCCTTGTCGTTGGCGCGGGAGACGTAGACCACGTCCTCGGCCAGCGCCTCATAGCGCACGACCTCGCCGCCGAACACAAAGGTGTCGCCAATGACGAGGCCCTCGATGAAGGCCTCTTCGATCTCGCCCAGCATCCGCCCGCCGCGGCCGAGCGCGCCGGTCGAGCCGGAACCACCGCTGCGGGAGCGCACCAGGCGCACCTTCAGCATGGTATCTTCGACGATGGTGCCGACGTTGAGCCGATAGCTCTGCCGCACCTTCGGGTTGGCGACGCGCCAGCGGCCCTGCTTGTCCTGCTTGATGCGGGCAAAACGCTCATAGGTCTTCAGCGCGTAACCGCCGGTGGCGACGAAATCGACGACGTCGTCGAAATCGGTTCGCGTCAGTGAGGCGTAAGGCGCAGACGTCAGCACTTCGGCGTAGAGTTCGTCGGAAAGGAAAGGTTCACCGCAAGCGCAGCCGAGCACGTGCTGCGCCAGCACGTCGAGTGCGCCGGTACGCAACGGCGGCGTATCCTGCGCATTTTCCGCGATGGCATCGATCGCCACGCGGCATTCCAGCACCTCGAAGCGGTTGGCCGGGATCAGCACCGCGCGCGAGGGCTCGTCCAGGCGGTGATTGGCGCGGCCGATGCGCTGCATCAGCCGCGAAGCCCCTTTGGGCGCGCCGACATTGATGACGAGATCGATGTCGCCCCAGTCGATGCCGAGGTCGAGCGAGGAGGTGCAGACCACGCCGCGCAGTTTTCCAGCCGCCATCGCATCCTCGACCTTGCGACGCTGCGCGACGTCGAGCGAGCCGTGATGAAGGGCGATCGCGAGGCCGTCGTCGTTCATGCGCCAGAAATCCTGGAACAGCATTTCGGCTTGGCTGCGGGTGTTGACGAAGATCAGCGTGGTCTTGTTGCGCTTGATCAGCTCGTACATTTCGCCGAGCGCATGGCGCGCGGTATGCCCGGCCCACGGCAGGCGCTCCTGGGTGTCGAGCATCTCGACAATGGGCGCCGCCGCGCCGCCGGCCAAGACAATATCGGCAGCGAGCTCCCTGCCCTCGCGTTGCGGCACCAGAAACCGCGCCAGCGATTCCGGCTCGGCGACCGTCGCGGAAAGGCCGATCGCACGCATCTCCGGCGCCAGCCGCCACAGCCGCGCCAGCCCGAGCGACAACAGGTCGCCGCGCTTGGAAGTGACGAGCGCATGCAGCTCGTCGAGCACGATGCGCTTGAGGGACGAGAACAGGAATGGCGCATCGTCCGACGACAGCAGCAGCGCCAGTTGCTCGGGCGTGGTCAGCAGAATATCCGGCGGATAACGCCGCTGCCGCTGCCGCCGCGATACCGGCGTGTCGCCGGTACGGGTCTCGACTTTGATCGGCAGCGCCATCTCCGCGATCGGCGTCTCCAGATTGCGCGCGATGTCGACCGCGAGTGCCTTGAGCGGCGAGATGTAGAGGGTGTGGAGCCCACCGGTTCGCTTCACGCTGCGGCCGGTGGAGATGAGGCTCTTCGTGCCTTCGTCCCGCCGGCCCCTGGGGCGCGAGAGCTCCACCAGCGTCGGCAGAAAGCCGGCCAGCGTTTTGCCGGCGCCGGTCGGCGCGATCAGCAGGGCGGAGCGATCCTCGCCGGCTTTCGCCAACAGCGCCAATTGATGCTCGCGCGGCGACCAGCCGCGCGCAGCGAACCAGCGCCGGAAGCGCTCGGGCAGCAGCGCAGCCGTTTCGAGCGGCGTGAAAGGCGAGGGGTCAGGCGACGGCACAGGCAAGAGGTAAGCCGTCGGGGAGGGTTCGTCGAGGGCCAGAGCGGCTCGCGCCGTCGTTCCGGGCGCAGCGAACCCGGAATCTCGAGATTCTCAGGTGCGCAATTGCGCACCATAATTCGCTGCCTCGCATCGCCCCGGAATGACCGTCACCCTACTCCGTCACCGGCTTGTCCGAAATATCCCAGTCCTTGCCGTTGAAGATCGAGATGTAGAGCGTCTTCATCGGCGTGTAGTCCTCGGGCGTGTAGCTGTAGTTCACGCCGTCGAGGAAATAGGGCGAGTGGAAACCCGCCAGCATGGTCGCCTGCTTCAGCACATTGGCGCGGGTGAGTTCATCGCCGCAGCGGCGCACGATCTCTGCCATGGTCGCGACCTGGCCGTAGCCGGCAAAGGCGATGGTGTTGTCGGGATCAACGTTGGGCAGATACTTTTTGCGCAGTTCCTCGAACGCCATCACGTCGGGGTCCTTCTCGAAGCGCGGCACGCCGACTTCCTTGGCGTAGCGGATGGCGACGATCCCGGTGGCATTCTCGAGGCCAGCGGCCGCGAGAATCGAGCGGCCGGTCGATCCCGCCGACAGCAGATGCAGCGGCTTCCAGCCGAGTTCGGCCACCTTCCGGATCGATTGCGACGACGCCTTGCCGGTCGAGATATTGTAGAAAACATCCGCGCCGGACTTCGAGAGATTGATGAGCTGCGAGTCGACCGTCGGCTCGGTCAGATCATAAGTCTGCTCCATGATCACCTTGGCGGTGCCGCCGGCATCCGCCAGCACCTTCTTGAAGGGACCGAGGAAGTCACGGCCGAAATCGTCGTTCTGGTAGAGGATGCCGATCTTCGCATTCGGCTTCACGCTCACGACGTGCCGGGCGAGAATACGCGCTTCGGTCGGATAAAGCGGCAGACCCGCCATGGTCCATTTGAAGTTCTTCGGATCGTTCCATTTCGACGCGCCGGTATTGAGCAGCAGTTGCGGCACGCCCTTGGAATTGAGATATTTGTGCACGGCGGTCTGCGGCGCGGTGCCGAGCGAGCCGTACAGCGCCAGCACTTCTTCCTGCTCGACCAGCCGCCGCGTCGCCTCGACGCATTTCGGCGCGCTGTAGGCGTCGTCCATGGTGAAGAACTTTACCTTGCGTCCGTTGATGCCGCCCTTCTCGTTCAACATCTGGAAATAGGCCTCGCCGACCCGCCCCAGCACGCCATAGAGCGAGCCGGGCCCGGAATGCGGCACGGTCTGGCCGAGCTTGATTTCAGTATCGCTGGCGCCCGGATCGTATTTCTTCTCCGCCGCCCAGACGAACGGCGCGGGCATCGCGGATGCAAGAATGCTGGCGAGGGCCGTGGCGCCGAATTCGCGGCGGGTCTGTTTGCTTTTCATTGTTGTTCTCCCTTATGGGAGTCTTGATCAGGCATTCCGCCGTCAGTGGCAATAGCTGACATGTCGCACGCAATGCCGCCATTCGCGGCGAGCGTAGCGTCTAGACTCAAGTTTTGGCGGCGACGGCGACCAGCCCGGGAACTGGCGCGTTGTCCTCATTGCGGGCGGAGCGATCTTCCAGCAGGGACAATTTGAGGCCGGCCGATTCGACCGCGGCGCGCACGTATGCCGCAGCATGGGCATAGCGCAGCCCTCCGCCGATGATGACGCCTTCGCCATCATGGGTTTCGGTGGTGAAGGCGAGCAGCCCGCCGGAAACTAGCACGCGTGCGGCCTCCTTCAGCACGGGCGCGATTTCGGCGACGTACACCATGGCGTCCGCGGCGAGAATGAGATCGGCACTGGCATCCGGCTGTGCGCGCAACCCCTGCAGCATGTCGGAGACGTTAAGTTCGGCATAGAGACCAGTGGCGCGGGCCCGCTCAATCATGCGCGTCGACAGATCGACGCCGACGAAATGGTCGACCCCGTTGGCAAAGGCCGATGCCGCAAGCCCGGTGCCGCAGCCGAGATCGATCGCGCGCTTGAAGAACGCTGGCTTGCGTTCGGCCGATCGCACCGACAGGACCGCCCCGAACAGCAGCGCGGGCCCGCGATAGCCGAGATCGCCGACCAGTGAGGATTCGAACCGCGGCGCATATTGATCGAACAGGGTTTGCACATAGGCCTGCGGCATGCCGGCCACGGGTTCGGCGCCGAGGCGCATCAATCGAATCCCGGCGCCGTGCCGATCGTCGGGATCGCTGGCCCTGGCCTTTTGAAACGCCGAGACGGCCGCCTCGCGCTGGCCGAGCTCTTCGCGGATGCCTCCGAGCGCGAACCAGGCGGACGCGAAATCCGGCGCCAGTTCGGTTGCCTGCAGCAGGAGATCGGCGGCGGCAGGCAGATCACCCTTCAGTTGAAGGTCGCGCGCAAATTCGAACCGGCGGTCGGCCATCAGATCGCCGGAGGAGAGAAAAAGGCGGGCAGGCATGGGTTCCGAAACTTGTCATCGCCGGGCGCCTGTCCCCGACCCGATCGGGGATGACCCGGCAACCCATCGATTGGAAGATTCCTTCAGGATGGATGCGCGGGTCAAGCCCGCGCATGACGGGTAAAATTCGTCACAGGACCTCCTATATAATTTGCATGCGTCCGCAGGACATCCTGATTCCCCTTCCCGCCGGCCTGTGCTGTAAGCCGGGTGGCTTCCATATCGACCCGGTGCGGCCTGTGGAGCGCGCCGTTATCACCCACGGCCATTCCGATCACGCCCGTGCGGGTCATGGCGCGGTGCTCGCCACGCAGGAAACGCTCGACCTGATGCGGCTGCGCTACGGCGACAATTTTGCACGAGCTACGCAGGCCATTCGCTATGGCGAG
The DNA here is from genome assembly GCF_013114835.1 of Bradyrhizobium archetypum. Taxonomy (GTDB): domain Bacteria; phylum Pseudomonadota; class Alphaproteobacteria; order Rhizobiales; family Xanthobacteraceae; genus Bradyrhizobium; species Bradyrhizobium archetypum. Next base: position 460,251 of record NZ_JAAVLW010000006.1, read on the forward strand.
GAAATTGCGCTCGGCGACGTCAAGATCAAATTCCACCCCGCGGGCCATGTGCTCGGCTCGGCGCAGATTGCGGTGAGCTGCAAGGACACCTGCATCGTTGCCTCCGGCGACTACAAGGACGCCATCGATCCGACCTGCACGCCGTTCGAGGTGATACCCTGCGACGTCTTCATCACCGAGGCGACCTTTGGGCTACCGGTGTTTCGCCATGGCGATGCGGCGGACGAGGTGAAGAAGCTGCTGGCCTCAGTGGCGCTGTTTCCGGAGCGCGCGCATCTGGTCGGGGCCTATTCGCTCGGCAAGGCGCAGCGGGTAATCGCGCTATTGCGGGAGCAGGGTTACGATGCGCCGGTCTATCTGCATGGCGCGATGGAAAAGATCACGCATTACTACGAAAGCCGTGGCGTCGCGCTCGGCGAACTGCGCGCCGTGAGAGGCGTGAAGAAGGCCGATCTCGCCGGCACCATTGCGCTCGCGCCGCCCACGGCCACATCCGATATCTGGACGCGACGTTTCCCCGATCCGGTTACGGCGTTCGCCTCGGGATGGATGCGGGTGCGGGCGCGCGCCCGCCAGCGCGGCATCGAACTGCCGTTGGTGATCTCCGACCATGCCGATTGGGATGGCCTGACCGCGACCATCGAAGCTACCGGCGCCGGCGAGGTCTGGGTCACGCACGGCCAGGAAGATGCGCTGGTGCATTGGTGCAAAACGCGCGGGCTTGCCGCGCGGCCGCTGGACCTCGTCGGCTATGGCGATGAGGAGGAGCACGACGTGGTCGCGGCCGACGAGGCCGAGGCATGAACCGGTTCGCCGAACTGCTGGATCGGCTCGCCTACGAGCCCGGCCGCAACAACAAGCTGCGGCTGATCACGGCCTATTTCCGCGACACGCCCGATCCCGACCGCGGTTACGCGCTGGCCGCGCTGACCGGCGCACTGTCGTTCAAGCATGCCAAGCCGGGACTCATTCGCGATCTGATCATGGATCGTACCGATCCGGTGCTGTTCGGGCTGTCGTACGATTACGTCGGGGACCTGTCCGAGACGGTTGCGCTGATGTGGCCGAAGGTCGAGTTGGCCGGCCACAATAATCCGCCGCCCCCGACGCTGTCCGAAGTCGTCACCACGCTCCGCACCCTCGGCAAGACCGAGTTGCCAAGACAGCTCGCGCGCTGGCTCGACGAGCTCGACGAGACCGGACGCTGGGCGCTGCTAAAACTCGTCACCGGCGCGATGCGGATCGGGATTTCGGCGCGGCTGGCGAAAACCGCCGCGGCGGCGCTGGGGAATAAGGATCCGCACGAGATCGAACTGATCTGGCCCGGGCTCACCCCGCCCTATCTCGACCTGTTCGCGTGGCTGGAAGGCCGGGGCGACAAGCCGGTCAACCGCGATCCCGCGCCATTCCGCCCCGTGATGCTGGCGCATGCGATCGAGGATACCGATTTCGCCAGTCTCGATCCGGCTGACTTCATCGCGGAATGGAAATGGGACGGCATTCGCGTGCAGGCGGTCGCGGGCCGCGACGAGCGCGGGCATATGCAGTCGCGGCTGTATTCGCGCACCGGCGAGGACATCACCAAGAGCTTCCCTGACCTCGTACCCTCACTGCACCTGCCCGGCGCCATCGACGGCGAATTGCTGGTGCTGCGCGAGGGGCGCGTGCAGACCTTCAACGTGCTGCAGCAGCGGCTGAACCGAAAAGTCGTCTCGCCGAAACTGATCAAGGAATTTCCGATTCACCTGCGCGCCTACGACCTGCTCGGCGACGACGAGAACGATCTGCGCGAGCTGCCGTTTGCCGAGCGCCGCGCCCATCTCGAGACCTTCGTCAGGAAGCTCAACGACCCGCGCATCGACCTGTCGCCGACGGTTGCCTTCGACAGTTGGGAAGCGCTGATGGCGGCGCGCGCCGATCCGAAAGCCGCCGGTGCCGGCGAGGATGCGGATGCGGTCGAAGGCGTGATGCTCAAGCGGCGCGATGCGCCCTATCTGCCGGGCCGCCCCAAGGGCCAGTGGTGGAAGTGGAAGCGCGATCCGCACATCATCGATGCCGTGCTGATGTATGCGCAGCGCGGCCACGGCAAGCGCTCGTCCTACTATTCGGACTACACGTTTGGCGTCTGGACCGATGGCGAAGGTGGCGAGCAACTGGTGCCGGTCGGCAAGGCCTATTTCGGCTTCACCGACGAGGAACTCTTGCAGATCGACCGTTTCGTCCGCCGCAACACCACCGAAAAGTTCGGCCCCGTGCGCCATGTCGTGCATGAGCCGGACCAGGGCTTGGTGCTGGAAGTCGCCTTTGAGGGCTTGCAGCGCTCGCCGCGGCACAAATCCGGCGTCGCGATGCGGTTTCCCCGCATCAACCGGCTGCGCTGGGACAAGCCGCCGCGCGAGGCCGACCGGCTGGAGACGCTGGAGCGGATGCTGAAAGACGTGACGGCAAATTAACATTCCAGACGCGCATGGCGGCCATTGACTGCGCGGGGCGGGTTCCCCATGTGCCCCGCCGTGCCTATAATGCGCGCGACCCGCGAGGAGAAAGCGATGCCTAACGACGTCAGAGACCTGCCGGCCAGCAATGACGGCCTGTACCGTTTTCTCGGCGGCTCGCCGTTGGCAGTCGCATTCCGGCTGATCCTGCTGTCGATCCTGGTCGGCGTGGTGCTCGCCGCCATCGGCTTCGATCCGTGGAACATCCTCCACAGCATTCGCATGCTGTTCCAGCGGCTGTGGGATCTTGGGTTCGACGCGGTCAACTGGCTGTGGCGCTACTTCCTGCTCGGCGCCGTGATCGTCATCCCGATCTGGCTGCTGTCGCGGCTGTTTGGCGCCCCGCGCGGGCGATAACCATTCACAGGCGGTGAGTGGCCGATGCAACTGAGATTTGTCGGCTGCGGCGATGCGCTTGGCTCTGGTGGCAGGTATAATACCTGCTTCCACGTTACCGGCAGCAGCGTCAATTTCCTGATCGATTGCGGCGCGTCATCGCTGCCGGCGCTCAAGCGCCTCGGCATCGCGCGCGATGCGATCGACCTGATCCTGATCACGCATTTCCACGGCGATCATTTTGGCGGTCTGCCGTTTCTGCTGCTGGATGCGCAGTTCACGCGCCGCTCCCGCCCGCTCGTCATTGCCGGACCGCAAGGTATCGAGACCAAGCTCGCCATCCTGATGGAAGCGCTGTTCGAGCACTCCTCGAAGACAAAGCAGCGCTTCGATCTTTCCGTCATTGCGCTTGAAGCCGAGCGGAGCCGGACGTTCGGTGACGTCAAGGTGACGCCCTGTTCCGTCGTCCACGGCGAATCCGGTGGGCCGTTCCTCGCCTACCGGGTCGAAGCCGAGGGCCGCGTCATCACTTACAGCGCCGATACCGAGTGGACGGAGACGCTGATCGCGGCGGCGCAGGGCGCTGATCTCTTCATCGCGGAAGCCTATTACTACGACAAGATTGTCAAGAACCATCTCAGCCTGAAGACGCTGGAAGCGCACCTTCCCGCGATCAATGCCAGGCGGCTGGTGCTGACGCATATGAGCGACGACATGCTCGGACGATTGGGCGAGTTGCCCTACACCGCTGCCGAAGACGGCATGGTGGTCGAGCTCTAGGCATGCATTCCCCTAAATCTGCGTCCCGGGTCACGACGGCACAGGTGTTTGCCATCGCCGGTCCCGCGATGGTCGCAAACCTGACGACGCCGCTGATCGGCATCGTCTCGACGACCGCGATCGGCCGGCTCGGCGACGCCACGTTGCTCGGCGGCGTGGCCCTGGCCTCGGTATTGTTCGACTGCATGTTCTGGCTGTTCGGCTTCCTGCGCATGAGCACAGTGGCCTTTACCGCGCAATCGCTGGGCGCGCGCGAGACGTCGGAACTGCGCGCGATCCTGCTGCGCGGGCTGATCGTCGCGGCCCTGATCGGCAGCGCTCTCATTGCACTTCAGGCGCCAGTGGCAACGATTCTGCTTGACGCGATGGGAGGCAGCGAGGGCGTTACCCGCGCGGCAAGAACCTACTTCACGATCCGGATCTGGTCGGCGCCGCTCGCGCTCGGCAACTACGTCGTGCTGGGCTGGCTGATCGGGCAGGCTCGCGCCAAGCTCGCACTCGGCACGCAGATCACCGTCAACCTCACCAACACGACGGCGACGGTGCTGCTGGTGCTGGTGTTCGACTTCGGCATCGCCGGCGCGGCGATCGCAGCCGTGATTGCGGAGGCTACAGGCCTCGCACTCGGCGGGCTGATTGCGCACCGCCTCGCGCAAGGCCGCCACGCCCCTTCCCGCGCGATGCTGTTCGATCGCACGAAACTGATGCGGATGCTGACGGTCAATCGCGACATCCTGATTCGTACCGCCGCGCTGATCGCCGCCTTCCTGTTTTTCAACGCGCAGGGAGCCCGCGCCGGCGACACGACACTTGCGGCAAACGCAGTCTTGAACAATTTTCTGATGATCAGTGGCTTCTTCCTCGATGGCCTGGCGAACGCCGCCGAACAGCTCTGCGGCCGCGCTTTTGGCGCACGCGACAAGGATGCATTTGCAGGCGCGGTAAGGCTCGTCGTCATCTGGGGCTTCGGCTTTGCGCTCGCGGTGGCCGTCTGCTTCCTGCTGTTCGGTCCAGCGCTGATCGACATCATGACCGCAAGCCTGGACGTGCGCCGCATTGCGCGCGATTATCTGTGGTTTGTCATTTTCGCGCCGCTGCTCGGCGTGTTCGCCTTTGCCTATGACGGCATCTATATCGGCGCGACCTGGGCGCGCGACATGCGCAACCTGATGGTCGCCTCGCTCGTGATCTTCCTTGCCGCCTGGTTCGCGCTGCGGTCGTTCGGCAATGCCGGGCTGTGGGCGGCGCTGCTCGTGCATTACGCTGCGCGGGGCGGACTGGAGGCGTTGCGGTATCCCGCGCTGTTGAAGAGGTCATTTGGAGGAGATGGGCGACGCTCTTCTCCCTCGCCCCGCTCCTGCGGCCGCAAGAGCGAGGCGAGGTGACTCAAAACGCGCTTGCGCGCGAAGAGATCACCTCACCGGCCAGTCTTCGGCGGTGATCGTCGCAGCATCGGCGCCGACGATTTCCGACAATGAGTCACGCCCGGTGCGCAGCAAGGTCGAAGCAAGATCATTCTTGATGTCGTCGACGAGGCCAAGCCCCTTGTAGACGAGAGCCGAATAGACCTGGATCAGGCTGGCGCCGGCGCGGATTTTCGTCAGCGCGGCACCGCCGGAATCGATGCCACCGACGCCGATCAGCGGAAACGCGCCCTCGGTGCGGACATAGGTCTCCGCCACCATGCGCGTCGATAGCCGGAACAGCGGCCGCCCCGACAAGCCGCCCTGCTCCTTCGCACGCGCCTGTTCGCGCAGCGTCGAGGGACGCGCAAGCGTAGTGTTGGCGACGATCATGCCGTCGACTTTACGCGAGCGCGCGATGTGCACGACGTCGTCGAGTTCGGTCAGGCTGAGGTCCGGCGCGATCTTGAGCAGCACCGGCGAGTCGCCGGCATTCCTGCGCACGCGCTCGCGCGCATCGATCACCTTGGCCAGCAGTTCATCGAGCGCCGCCGATTGCTGCAAATTGCGCAGGCCCGGCGTGTTCGGCGAGGAGACGTTGACTGTAAAGTAGCTCGCCACCGGCGCAAACGTCTCGATCAGCTTGACGTAGTCGGCGACGCGGTCGGACGAATCCTTGTTCGCCCCGACATTGACGCCGACGATGCCGCCATGGTGGGCGCGCGCCGCGAGGCGGCGCAGCGCGGCTTCGGCGCCGTCATTGTTGAAGCCCATGCGGTTGATCACCGCTTCGTCCCGCTCGAGCCGAAACAGCCGCGGCCGCGGATTGCCCCCCTGCGGCTTCGGCGTCACGGTGCCGATCTCGACAAAGCCGAAGCCGAGCCGGAGCAATGCGTCGGGCACCTCGGCGCTCTTGTCGAAGCCCGCGGCCATGCCGATCGGATTGGGAAAATTCAGGCCGAAGGCGCGTACCGCGAGCTTGTGGTCGTCGGCGCGCGGCTTGATCGGCAGCAACAGCCGCAGGCCGTGGATCGCCATGCGATGCGCGTCCTCCGGATCGAACCAGCGGAGCAGCGGCAGCGAGAAGGCGTCGAAGGCGCGGATCACGGCGTGAGCTCCGGAATGTCGTGCGTGCCGTCGGACCGCGCGCGCATATCAAGGATGGCGGTCACCGCGCCGAGATCGAGCTCGCCATAGAGATGCGGGAACAGTTCGTCGTTGCGCGAGCGTTCCCAGCGCAGCGCGTCGCCGAGCGCGTCGGCATCGACCGCGACCAGGAACAGGCCGGTCTGGCCGAAATAATGCTTTCGCGCCGTCTCGGCGACCTGCGAGGCCGTGGAAAAATGAATGTAGCCGTCGCGCAGATCGTCCGCGCTGCCTCGGTAGACGCCCTGCCGCTCGGCCTCGCGCCAGGCCGACGCGGAAGTGATTTTATAGATGGTCGGCACGGCTCTCCGGGCTTGTTGTTGAGTCTGTTGGGATTTCCCGGAAATGGCCGGGCTGGCGGCCGACCGTAATGGCGGCAGGCCGCCAACTCAAGCACTGCTGCGGCGGAACGCGGCGCCCGTTTCTGATTCCATGCGCCAATTTCGTGTTTTGACGCGCTTTCTTCACGCAAGCACGTGCCTACTTCGCCTGAAAAGGTTGCGCCAGATTTGCTCAAACCGGCCGGATCAGGCAATAATTCCTAGACCGCTCCGGGGGATTCTAGATGGCGAGGCATGCCAAGGCACAACATATCCTGACCCACAGCCAGGTCTGGACCGCCCTTGACCGGCTGGCGGAGCGCGCCGGCATGTCCCCTTCCGGGCTTGCCAAGCGCGCCGGCCTCGATCCCACCACGTTCAACAAGTCCAAACGCATCACCGCCGACGGCCGGGAGCGCTGGCCTTCCACCGAATCGGTATCCAAGGCGCTGGCGGCCACGAATTCGTCGATCGACAGCTTCGTGCAGTTGATCGGCGACGGCGCACGCAGCCTGCAATCGGTGCCACTGCTCGCTCTCGCCCAAGCCGGCAGCGGCGGCCATTTCGACGAGAGCGGCTTTCCGGCCGGCAAAGGCTGGGACGAAGTCGCGCTGCCGTCGGCCAGCGACGAGCACGCCTACGCGCTGGAAATCTCCGGCGATTCGCTGAGGCCGACCTATCGCGACGGCGACATCATCGTGGTATCGCCGGGCACGCCGATCCGGCGCGGCGACCGCGTCGTGCTCAAGACGTCGGGCGGCGAAGTGATGGTCAAGGAACTGAAGCGCCGGACCACCAGGACGCTGGAGCTGCAATCGCTGAACCCGGCGCAAGCCGACCGTACCCTCGACGCCGACGACGTCGCCTGGATTGCCAGGATCGTGTGGGCGAGCCAGTAGGATTGCCGCGCTCGTGACCGACGTGCTCAGCGACCTGCTGCAACATTCCCTTCGCATCGTGTTGTGTGGCACCGCCGCCGGGGCAACGTCCGCGGCCGAGCGGGCGTACTACGCACACCGGCAAAACAAATTCTGGAAGATCCTGCACGAGACGAAGCTGACACCCGAGCAGCTAGCGCCACATCAATATCGCAGCCTGCTGCAGCATGGGATCGGCCTGACCGATCTGGTGAAAGCGGGTGCCGGGATGGACCGTGCGACGCTACCAAAACTGACGGTTGCGGATCGCACCCGGCTGAGCGAGGCAATCGCGACATTTCGCCCGCGATTTCTCGCATTCACCAGCAAGACCGCCGGGCAGAGATTTTTCGATGCCAGGCGCGACTATGGCGAGCAGCGTGAGCTGATCGGCGATACCCGCGTGTGGATACTGCCGTCGACCTCGGGCGCGGCCAATGGAAGCTGGCGGCCGGAAGTCTGGCACCGGTTTGCGGATGCGGTGAGAGCGGCTGGCGCCGCGGGCGAGCCACTAACATCACCCGCAGCGTCGCCCCTGCGAACGCAGGCGCCCATAACCACAAATGCTCGCGGCGAACAGTAGTGTCTCCCCGCCTGCCCCTTCCGCCGCGGCGTATGGGTCCCTGCGTTCGCAGGTACGACCAAGTATTACGTCGCGTAGTCCGGCTCTTTCCTATCCAGCATCCGCTGCAAGGCCGCGAAATGGCGCTGCGCCGGGGTAGGGCCCTTGTAGAGATGATCGTCCATGTAGTCGCGCCGGGTCTTCTCGACCACTGGCGCCGGCAATTGCTTGAGCCTCTGGCCGGTCCACATCGCGTAGATCTGCACCTGGGCGGCGCGCTCGACGTAATACAGCTTGTCATAAGCTTCGGCGATGGTGGCGCCGACGGTGGAGATGCCGTGATTGGCCATGAACAGCACGGTCTTGTCGCCGATCACTTGTGCGAGCCGCGCGCCCTCGGCGGGATCGAGCGCCGGGCCAGTGTAAATATCGTCATAGGCGATGGCGCCCGACAGGCCGACCTCGGTCTGGCCGATCTCCTTGATGCGAGGGTCTTCGAGCCGGGTCAACGCGCTGGCGTGTGGCATATGGGTGTGAAACACCGCCTTTGCCTGCGGCAGCGCCTTGTGGATCGGCGCATGGATGCAATAGCAGGAACGCTCCACCTCGCCCTCGCCGCGTTTGACCTCGCCGTCGTCGATGCCAACTTCCATGAAGCAGGAAGCGGTGACCTCGGACCAATGCGTGCCGAACGGGATCTGGTAGTAGCGGTCGCTCTTGCCCGGCACCACGAAGGTCAGGTGGTTGAAGATGCCTTCGGAAAAGCCCTGGATGAACGCTAGCCGGTGCGCGGCCGCGAGATCGACCCGCGCCTGCCATTCCTCGGCGCTGTACTCGCTGAGCGTCTGCGGCGAAACCCGGTACTGCATCGGTACCCTCCCTATCGCGGTTGTTGCTGTTTACAATACTGTAGCGCAGTTTGGGGCCGGTGTTGGTTGAAATTGGCGCGGGCCTACTATCTCCATTTGCGATGACGCGTTGCGGGAAATGATCGTGGCGCCCGCATCGGCCGGACGGAACGACGGAGCATTCCGAAGATGGCGCGCCGAGAAACCGGAAACCGCACAAGCTATTGGTAGAGCAAGAGCATTGCGGGGATGACGAAGCGGGGAGCCGCTGTAGATGCCGCAGATCGGTAGAGTCGCAGCCGATTCAAGTTGCGGCCAACGATGCGGCTGGTTTTGCAAAGCTCTATCCGATGAATGCGCGGCAGCGCAAAAAGACAACTGCTGCTACGTGCCGCAATCGGTGTGATCGTCCTAGTCGTCCCGGCGTCCGCCTGCGAACGCAGGGACCCATAACCACTAACGTCGGGTGCGACATCGGATGTGGCCCAGCTGTTGCGAACCCGCAGAGCTGTGGCTATGGGTCCCGGCTCAAGGCCGGGACGACGATGGAGAGTGCTTACGCACTCCTTGCCAGCGCGCCGTCGATCATGTTCACGGCATTCGACACGCCATAGACCGCGACAAAGGAGCCGAAGCGCGGGCCCTTCTCCTGGCCAAGCAGCACCTGGTAGAGCATGTTGAACCAGTCGAGCGAGACGCCGGGCCGGCCGTCCTTGCCTTTTTTCACCTGGTCGAGGAACGGCTCGCGCCGACCGATCTCGTAGACCACGTTCTGGATGTCTTCCGCGCTCGACCCCGGCGGCAATTGCGACAGCGCATCGCGCAGATCCTGCAGCGCGGCGCGCTCGCCCTCAGTCGGCTCGCGGAACTGCTTCGTCGGCGCCACGAAGTCGCGGTAGTAGTTGATGGCGTAGCCGACCATCGCGTCGAGCTTCGGATGGGTCTGCGGCGTCACCCCCGGGCGGTAGCGCCCGATGAAGCCCCACAACGTCTCGGCGTTCTCCGCGTTCGACGACGACACCAGCGTCAGCAAGAGCTGGAATGTGACCGGCATGTCGGCCTTGGGCGGCTTGCCGGAATGGATATGCCAGACCGGATTGGCGAGCTGCTGCTTGGCATCCTGCCGCGTGAAGCCGTCGAGGAACTGCTGGTAGTCGTCGACATTGCGCGGGATCACGTCGAAATACAGCCGCTTCGCCGCCTTCGGCTCGCGGTACATGAACAGCGACAGCGATTCCGGCGAGGCGTAGCGCAGCCATTCGTCGATCGTAAGCCCATTGCCCTTCGATTTCGAGATCTTCTGACCCTTCTCGTCCAAGAACAGCTCATAGTTGAACCCTTCCGGCGGCGTGCCGCCGAGCGCCGAACAGATCTTGCCTGACAGCTTGACCGAATCGATCAGATCTTTGCCGGCCATTTCATAGTCAACGCCAAGCGCGAACCAGCGCATCGCCCAGTCCGGCTTCCACTGCAGCTTGCAATGCCCACCGGTGACGGGGACCGTGACGCGCTCCTTGGTCTCGGGATCATCGTAGGAGACCGTTCCGGCTTTCACGTCATGCTCGACAATCGGAACATACAGCACCATGCCGGTGCGCGGGCAGATCGGCAGGAACGGCGAATAAGTCGCCGCGCGTTCCTCGCGTAAGCTGGGCAGCATGATCTTCATGACGGCTTCGAGCCGCTCCAGCATCCGCAGCAGCGCAGCGTCGAACCGGCCTGAAGTGTAATAGTCGGTCGAGCTCGCAAATTCATAGTCGAAGCCGAAAGTATCGAGGAACGCGCGCAGCCGCGCATTGTTGTGCGCGCCGAACGAGGGGTACTCGTTGGAGAACGGATCTGGTATCCGCGACAGCGGCTTGCCGAGATGCGACGCTAGCATCTCTCTGTTCGGCACGTTGTCCGGCACCTTGCGCAGGCCGTCCATGTCGTCGGAAAACGCGAGCAGCCGCGTCTTGATCTTGTCCTCGGTCAGCACCCGAAAAGCATGGCGCACCATGGTGGTGCGCGCGACCTCGCCGAAGGTGCCGATATGCGGCAGTCCCGACGGACCGTAGCCGGTCTCGAACAGCACCTCGTCCTTCGGGTTTTTCTTCAGCCGCGCGACAATCGCCTTGGCCTGCTCGAACGGCCAGGCATTGGATTGTTCGGCGAGCGCGCGCAAATCGCTCGGGCTGGCGGCAAGGTCGATAACGGACATTTTTAGAGGCTCTCTCCGGAAGCCGCGGAAACTAGCGCTTCCGCGGCAAAATGCAAAATGACGATGAAGCCGTCATTCCGGGATGGTGCGTAGGCACCAGACCCGGAATCTCGAGATTCTCAGGGGCGCAAGGGCGCCCCGTAGTTCGCTTCGCGCCCCGGAATGACAGCGCTAAAACGGACTGATCGAAAAATACCGCAGCCACAGGTCGGTGAAGCGGCCTTTTTCCCAGATCCGGAACAGCGCCCAGTTCAGCGACGTCCGCAACAGATCGTTGCCCTTGCGTACGGCGATGCCGATGCCCTCGCCGAAATAGCGGCTCTCGACGAAAGGCCCGCCCGAGAAGGCGCAGCATTCGGCCGAATCGGTGCCGTTGATCCAGAATGCCAGCGAGATCGCGTCACCGAAGATGAAGTCGACCTCGCTGCGCCGAAGCGCCAGCCGCAGCGCGTCGTCATTGGGGTAGGATTTGATCTCGGCGTCGGTGAACATCGCCTTCAGATAGGCCTCGTGCGAGGTGCCGCCGATGACGCCGACCTTCTTGCCTTCGAGATATTCGGGGCGGACCTCCGGCATCACCGCATCGCGCCGCGACACGAAGCGGGCCGGCGCGCGATAATAGGGATCGGTGAAATCGAGCCGGGCGCGCAAGGCCGGCGTCACCGCCATGGAGGCGATGATGGCGTCGCCGCGGTTGCTGGTGACGGCGTCGACCAGCGTTTCGAACCGGCGCATCTGAATGGTGCAGGAGATCTTGATCTCATCGCACAGCGCGCGTGCCAGATCGACGTTGAAGCCGGCGGGATTGCCGTCGGGACCGGTAAAGTTGAAGGGCGGGTAATCGGTCTCGGTCAGGAACCGGATCACAGTCAGGCGCGACATGTCCGGACGGTCCGGACGCCGCCGCGGGTCCCAGAAGCCGGGCACCGCCTGCGGCGCCGCCTCCACCGCCGGGCGGGGCTGGGTCTGCGCCTGCGTCGTAACACCGCCGGCCACGATCAATGCGAACGCGAGCGACAGGCAGGCCAGCCGGCCGCCGATGGCTCGATGCAGTCTTGCATTGGTTAACGGGGCAGTAGGGTATGGCATCGGCAATAGGTTTGCGGAATTTCAAGGCCTTATAGACCATCCGGCCCGCGACGCGAGGACCGTTTTTCGGCTTCCGGCCGGTCGGCTGTCGCTCAGAGATAGCGCTTCAAATCCTTGGCGGCTTCCTCCGGCGTCCGTTTCAGGTTGAAGGGCGCGACGAAATTGCCGTTGCGATCCATCAGATAGATCAGCGCGGTATGGTCCATGGTGTAATCGCCGTCCTTGAGCGGCACTTTCCGGGCATAGACCCGGTAGGCCGAAAGCACTTTCGCCACCGCGTCCGGCGTACCGGTCAGCCCCTTGAGATGCGGATCGAAGCTGGAAAGATAGTCTTTCATCGCGGCGGCCGTGTCGCGCTCGGGATCGACGGACACGAACCACGCGTTCACCCTGTCGGCATCCGTCCCCATCGCCTTCAGGACTTCGGAAATCTCGAATAGCGAGGTCGGGCAGACGTCGGGGCAATGGGTGAAGCCGAAGAAGATCAGCGTCGGCTTGCCCTTTAGATTCTGATCGGTGACGGTCTGGCCGGCCTGGTCGGTCAGTTGGAACGGCCCGCCGATCGCAGCCGGCGCCGTGACAGTTCGCAAGCCGCCGAGTGCCCACAGCATGACTGCCAGTCCTACCGCGAGGCTCGCAGCGAAGGCAGCGATAATCACCAGCGGGCGGATCGTCCGGTCCATCGTCGATTCCTTTTCGCTCGTCAGAAGCAGGCCGAGATGCCGGCGGAGATCATCTCGAAAAACACCGTGGTGCCGTAATGGAACCACAATGCGGCCGCGCCAAGCACGGCTAGCGCACCGAGACCGGCAGCGCCCCAAACGATCATGGATGCCACCCTGCGCTGACGCGGGGTCGCCGCCATCATTCCGGCTTGCGTGGAAATCGGCTGAACCATGGCGTTCAGATAGGGTCAGTTCCCCGGGCAGGCAAGCGGAATGGCCGCGCCTGACATATCACGTCCTGCGGAGGCATGCCGGGCAAACGGCGCACCAAAAGCAAATGGCCGGGACAAGCCCGGCCACGACGTCGCTGCCTGGCACGCTTAGCGCGATGCCGGCTTGTTGGAGGAGGCCTGGGCGTCGAGATAGCAGGGCTTGTACATCGCTTGCAGCTGCTTGCCGCGCAGGAACAGCATGCGCTGGGTCAGGCCGCCGCGCGCTGCAATCCACTTGCGGACCGGTGGCGGATACATCGAATAGAGCATCTGGGTTGCTTCGGCGTTGGTGACGGCGCGGCCGTTGGCACCGAAATCCCAGGCGGCATGGAAGCCAAGATTGGCGTGCGAGGTCACGCAGATCCGATCATGAGGAACCGCACCCAGCACGATGGTACAAGCCGAAGCGCACAGGCCATCGATGATGACGGTCTCGCCCGACGAACGGAGGCCCTGGTACCGGTCGACATAGGTGCCGATCCTGCCGCCGCGGTCATCGGCTATCCGCACCACTGCCTGGCTCGCCCCAACTCCCGCCAGCAGCAGCACGCCGGCAAGCAACCCCGTCACCAACTTCATATCCCAGCCCCAGTCGAAAAATGTCGAAACCGAATCTGATCGTCTTTGTGATGCATGACGGAATGTAGCGTCGTTTGAGATCGTGATTTTGTCTAGGCAGCCACAGCCGCTCAAAACAAATTCAAATTAAGTGTTGCTTGGCCGCTGCACCCTCCGCGCGTAAAGGTCCCAATCTGGAACAAGCTGTTCTCGCCGAGGTGGCGATGCGGCCACAGGCAAGAACCGGTTTGCCGTTGACCGCACGTGAAGACGCAAGCTTGAATCAAAAATGGCACGGGGGAGGAAACAATGATTGAGGTCACAGACGTAATCGTGGTCGGCGCTGGACTGGCGGGGCTGGTCGCGGCGACAGAGATCGCAGATGCCGGCAAGCGCGTCATCGTCATCGATCAGGAAGGTGAGCAAAGCCTTGGCGGACAAGCCTTTTGGTCGTTCGGCGGACTCTTCCTGGTTGATTCTCCCGAACAGCGGCGGCTCGGCATTAAGGATTCGCTTGATCTCGCATTGCAGGACTGGATGGGCACGGCGGGCTTCGACCGCGACGACGACCATTGGCCGAAGCGATGGGCAGAAGCCTATGTCGCGTTTGCAGCCGGCGAAAAGCGCGACTGGCTGCGCGCGATGGGGCACCGTATTTTTCCGGTAGTCGGCTGGGCCGAGCGCGGCGGCTATGACGCGATGGGTCACGGCAATTCAGTGCCGCGCTTTCACGTCACCTGGGGCACAGGCCCTGGTCTCGTCGAGCCGTTCGAGCGCCGCGCGCGCGAAGCGCAAAAAAATGGCCGGTTAACGTTCAAGTTCCGCCACCGCGTCGACACACTCATGATGACAGGCGGCGCGGTCGAGGGCGTCAGCGGTTCGGTGCTCGAACCTGACAGCGTCGAGCGCGGCAAGAGCTCCTCGCGCAAGGTGATCGGCGATTTCAGCTTTCGCGCGCAGGCCGTGATCGTTGCTTCCGGCGGCATCGGCGGCAACCACGAGCTGGTCCGACAGAACTGGCCGAAGCGCCTAGGCGAGCCGCCGAAATTCATGATCTCCGGCGTACCCGAACATGTCGACGGACGCATGATCGGCATCACCGAGGCCGCCGGCGCGCGGCTGATCAACCGCGACCGGATGTGGCATTACGTCGAGGGCATCCGAAACTGGAACCCGATCTGGCCGCGCCATGGCATCCGCATCCTGCCCGGCCCGTCCTCGATGTGGTTCGACGCCACGGGCAAGCGCCTGCCCGCGCCTCTCTTCCCCGGCTCCGACACGCTCGGTCAGCTCGAATACATCATGTCGACCGGCCACGATTATTCCTGGTTCATCCTGACCCAGAGCATCATCAAGAAAGAGTTCGCGCTTTCCGGTTCCGAACAGAATCCGGATCTCACCGGCAAGAGCTGGCGCATGACAATCAAGCGCGCCACCAACAAGGGCGCGCCGGCGCCGGTGGAGGCATTCAAGAAAAACGGCGCCGATTTCATCGTGCGTGACAATCTCGCCGACCTCGTCAGCGCGATGAACGCGCTGGCGGGCAACGAGCTGCTCAAGCTCGATCACATCAAGGCACAGATCGAAGCGCGCGACCGCGAGATCGCCAACCCCTACGTCAAGGACGCGCAGGTGATGAACCTGCACAATGCGCGGCGCTATATCGGCGACAAGCTGATCCGCACCGCAAAGCCGCACAAAATTCTCGACCCCGAACATGGTCCTTTGATCGCGGTCAAGCTCAACATCCTTACCCGCAAGACGCTGGGCGGATTCGAGACCGATCTCGAGTCGCGCGTGTTTGGCACCAATTGCGAGATCATCAGGGGACTCTATGCCGCTGGCGAAGCCGCCGGCTTCGGCGGCGGCGGCGTGCACGGCTACCGTTCGCTGGAAGGCACCTTTCTCGGCGGCTGCCTGTTCTCGGGGAGGAATGCGGGACGAGCCGCGGCGAAGGCGGCGGGGTGAGACGCCTTCTCGTCACAGCCGTCTGAAGGACGGCGTCGCTTCCGCTCGCCTATGCCCTGACGTGACGAGGTTCGATGCAAATAACGCAGTGGCGCAAAAGACATCCGCGCGCTAAGAAGCCGCCGTCCCCTATCAGGAGAAAAACATGACCATCCAGCGCTTCGAAACCGGACCTCGCATGAGCCAGGTCGTCGTCCACGGCAACACCGTCTATCTCGCGGGCGTCGTGGCCGGCAGCGCCGCCGGCAAGAGCGTCACCGAACAGACGCAGGACATCCTTGCGATCATCGACGGCCACCTTGCCAAAGCCGGCACCGACAAGTCGAAGCTGTTGTCGGCAACGATCTATATCACCGACATGAAGACGTTCGGCGAAATGAACGCGGTGTGGGACGCCTGGGTTTCGGCAGGCAACACGCCGGCGCGTGCCACCGTCGAGGCCAAGCTCGCCGCACCACAGTACAATGTCGAGATCATGGTGGTCGCGGCGAAGTAAGGCCGTCTGCCGCAAGAAACCTCGCCCCGGATTCCAGGCACGATCCGGGGCGTTTTCATTTGCGCCTCAGGCACTGGCCCTTGTCCCGGCAACGTCGCCAATGTCGGCCTGAAGCCAGCGGCCGATCCGGCGCCAGGAATGGCTCAAAACTTTTCGCCCCATGAAAAGGCTGAGGTGGCCGCACGGCTCGGAGGCCCGGTCCAGCCACGCCGGTTGCGTGCCCAACAGGTGAGCGGTGGCGAACGCCTGATCGCGCGGGACAACGATGTCGTTATCTCCAGCAAGCAGAAAGATCGGCACGCGAACCTCGGCGAGATCGATCCGGCGGCCGAGCGCGACGAAACGTCGTTCGGCGATCTGGTTCTGGCGAAAGATCCGGTCGGTCACCTCAATATAATAGGCTCCCGGCAGATCCAACGCCTCGCGATCCCAGCGCTTGAAGCGATCCAGCAGCGTGCGGGCCTCGTCCGATCCGTCGCGGAGATTTCTTTGCAGCACGGCTTCCACCTCATGCTGACTGAACGGAATGTTCCAGAGCTTGAGCATGTGCTCGCCACTGACGATGCCGTCTCCCTGCCGCACCATCTGCTCGAATGCCTCGCGAGGAAGCGCGGCCACCATCTTCGAAAGCCCTGATGGCATAGAGACATCGACAGGAACACCGGCGAGCACGATGCGGCGCACCTTGCCGGGAAAGCGGGCGGCATAGACCAGCGACAGCCATCCGCCCTGACACAGGCCGATGAGGTCGACCGGCGCGCCGATCTCGTCAACCGCCACATTGAGATCGGCAAGATAATTGTCGATCGACAGAGAGCGCATCTGCGGTGTCGCCGAGCACCAATCGGTGACGTGGATGCCGTTCACGCCGCTCTTTTGCAACGCCTCGACCAGGCTATGGCCTGGCGCGAAGTCCGCGACAACCGCGCGATGCAGCGCATAGGGCGCGCAGACGAGAACCGGTTGCTGTCCCGCCTTCCGTTGCGAAAACGCCCGCAACCGCATCGACGGAAGTTGCAGCGTCACCACGTTCGGCGTGGTCCAGGCCAGCGGCGGCTGGTCCGGCGCGGGGGAAGGCTTAGGCTCCTGATCGGCGAGCCATTGCGCGTAGGTGTTCAGCGCCAACCGCGTGGCTTCGAGCGGCCACAGCCACGGCTGCTGCGTCCAGTCGGCGCCCCCATGCTGCTCCGGCGTCTTGGTTTTCTCTGCCACACCCGTTCACCGATTGATCGTCCCACAATGATTGGGACGCAGGAGAGAAGCATTGATCTGATCAAGAACCAACGAGGTCCAGATCATGCTTTTACGCCAAATCCCTTTCAGGCCCCAGCCCCGTGTTCCCCTCCGCCTCAATTTGCCGCGCCAGAAAAATCGAAATTCTTGACCTCCGAGGTAATCGATTGGCGCTCGCGATTTTTCGATGATCGGTCAGCCGATGAATCCGGCGTAACCGACGGAGTGCATGATGACCGACATCAACAAGATCGCCCGCAGCTACATTGATCTATGGAACGAACGGACGCCAGGCCGCCGGCGCGAAATGCTGGCCGCGAACTGGACCAGCGATGCCCGCTATGTCGACCCGCTGATGTCCGCCGACGGCCATGACGGCGTCGACGCGATGATCGCAGGTGTGCAGCAGCGCTTTCCGGATTTCAAGTTCAGCCTGATCGGCGAGGCCAATGGATTTGGCGACTACCTTCGCTTTTCCTGGGGGCTGGGTCCCGGGGGCGGCGAAAGCCCGATCAAGGGCACGGATTTTGCCGTCCTCAGCGAAGGCCGCATCCGCAGCATCACCGGGTTCCTCGACCAGGTGCCGGCGGGGGCGTAATGGTCCTAACCCTCATGGTGAGGAGGCGCATAAGCGCCGTCTCGAGACGCCGCTTCGCGGCTCCTCAGGGTGAGGTCTAGCAGCGTCGGGTGGGTTCGCCGCCCACCCCACAAATTTCTGGGAACCTCTTTCGCTCTGCCGCATCCAATCCCAATAGCCTATTATTGGTGGACATCATGCGTCAGGCCCACAGACCGAACGTCCCGCCCCTCGGTACCGGCGATACGGAGCTCGTGCGCCGCGCGCTGGCCCGCGACGAGACGGCGGTTCGCGCCATCATGCAGGCGAACAATCGCAGGCTCTATCGCCTCGCCCGCGGCATTCTCCGCAACGACGGCGAGGCGGAGGACGTCGTGCAGGAGACTTACGTCCGTGCCTTCACGCACCTGGAAAGCTTTCGCGGCGATTCCAGCCTGTCGACATGGCTGTCGCGGATTACCATGAACGAGGCGCTCGGTCGGCTGCGCCGCGAGCGGCCCGCTGTCGAACTGAACGCATTGCCGCAAGGCGCGCTGGAGGCTGAGATCATCCCGTTCCCTCTCGCCGCTCCCGACGATCCGGAAAAATCCATGGCCCAGCGTGAAATTCAAGCCGTCGTCGAACACGCCATCGATGAACTGCCGGAAGCGTTCCGCCTCGTCTTCATCACCCGCGTCATCGAGGGGATGAACGTGGAAGAGACCGCCGAAATTCTTGGGCTGAAGCAGGAAACGGTAAAGAGCCGGCTGCACCGCGCCCGCACCATGCTGCGCGACAACGTCGAGCGGAAGATCGGCCCCGTCGTGATGGAGGCGTTTCCGTTTGCCGGCAAGCGTTGCGAAAGGTTGACGGACGCTGTGCTGAAGCGGCTGGGGTATTAGGTAAAGCGTCGCATAGCATTGGCCTTCAGTCCTTCGGCGCGCGCAAGCGCGCTCTTCAGGATGAGGCCTGTTAGTAATCCTCATGGTGAGGAGCGCGGCGAGGCCGCGCGTCTCAAACCATGCAGGCCCGAATGGCGCGACGAACTCAATTTCTTGGGAACCTCCGCGCATTCTGACCATCCAACGCCTGTGCATCAATAACGCGCGGCTCTCCGCCGCGCCACAGGAGTGTCAGATCATGTTCATTCGATTAAGCGCAGCGGTCGCCGCATTGAGCCTCTTGAGTAGCGCCGCAGTGGCGCAAGGCACAAAGCCCACCGACCCGCAGATCGCCCATATCGCCTACACCGCAGGCGTCATCGACATCAACGCGGCCAAGCAGGCAATCTCGAAAGCCAGCAACAAGGACGTCAAGGCGTTCGCGGAAGACATGGTGCGTGATCATGAGGCCGTGAACAAGCAGGCGCTCGATCTCGTCAAGAAGCTGAATGTGACGCCGGAGGACAACGACACCAGCAAGACGCTGTCGAGGCAGGCCACGGAGAAGCTCGCCGAGCTCGACAAATTGAAAGGCGCCGACTACGACAAGGCCTATGTCGCCAACGAAGTTGCCTACCACAAGGCGGTGAACGGCGCGCTGGAGACGCAACTGATTCCGTCAGCCAGCAATGCCGAGCTGAAGAGCCTGCTGCAGACCGGCCTGAAAATTTTTCAGGGCCACCAGCAGCACGCCGAACAGGTCGCCGCCAAGCTGAAGTAGGAGAGCGCCATGATGCCGGGACGCTGTCCGCCCCTCGTCGTCGCCCTGCTCCTTGGCGCGATGGCCGTCCCGGCGCAGGCGGCGACGATTCAGATCACGATCGACAATCTGGTGTTCGCGCCGGCCGAAGTCGCAGCCAAGGTCGGCGACACCATCGAATGGATCAACAAGGACGTCCTCGTGCACACCGCGACCGCGCGCAACGGCGACTTCGACGTGATCACGCCGCCGAAGAAGACCGTGACATCGGTCCTGACGAAGGCGGGTGCTATCGAATATTACTGCCGGTACCATCCGAACATGAAGGCAGTGCTGACGATCGCGCCGTAGCGCAGCGCGTCTTCGAACTTGCGCAGGCCGCGCTTACTTACTTAGCAGCCGGCGAAGCGGCCTAGGCCGCGCGCACCGAGCTTAGGAACCTGCCGACCTCGCGCTTCAACCGGTCGCTTTCGCCGGAGAGCGATTTCGCGGCAGTGAGCACCTGGCCGGAGGCGGAGCCGGTCTCGCTGGCGCCGCGCTGCACGTCGGTGATATTGGCGGAAACCTGCTGCGTGCCATTCGCGGCCTGCTGGACATTGCGGGAAATTTCCTGGGTCGCTGCGCCCTGCTGCTCGACGGCGGCGGCAATAGTGGCGGCAATCTCCGACATCCGCGCGATGGTATCGCCGATCTCCTTGATGGCGCCGACCGATTCCTGCGTCGCGGCCTGGATGCCCGAAATCTGCTGGCTGATCTCGCCGGTCGCCTTTGCCGTCTGCTCGGCCAGTGCCTTCACTTCGGAGGCGACCACCGCGAAGCCCCGACCGGCCTCGCCGGCGCGCGCCGCCTCGATGGTGGCGTTCAGCGCCAACAGATTGGTCTGGCCGGCAATGGTGTTGATCAGCTCCACCACATCGCCGATGCGGGTGGCAGCCTTGGCGAGCTCGCCGACGCGGCCATTGGTCTTCTGCGCCTGCTCCACCGCCTCACCGGCGATGCGCGCCGAGCCCTGGACCTGACGGCTGATCTCGTTGATCGACGACGCCATCTCTTCGGTGGCGGACGCGACCGATTGCACATTGGTGGAGGCTTCCTCGGACGCCGCCGCAACCATGGTGGCCAGCTCCTCGGAACGCTCCGCGGTCGCCGTCAGCGTGCCGGCGGAGGCTTCCAGTTCGCTCGACGCCGATGCAACGATCTCGACGATCTCGCCGATCATTGCCTCGAACTCGCTGGTGATCCTGTCGACGCGCTGGCCGCGCTGGATTTTTGCATCGGCTTCCACCGCGGCGGCCTCATCGGCGGCCTTCTTGGCGATCAGCGCCTCCTTGAACACCTGCAGCGAACCTGCCATGGCGCCGATCTCGTCGGCCCGGTCGATGGTTGGAATCGTGACGTCGTGCCGGCCGACGGCGAGATCGCCGACCGCGCCGGTCAAGGTCGCCAGCGGCGTGATGATGCGCCGGCGCAGCATCACAGTGACGCCGGCAAGTACGCCGAGCAGCGCCACCACAGCAAGGCCCGCTAGCATCAGCATCGTGAGGGCCGCATCGCGCGCGGCACCGGCGCGCTCGGCGGCTTCCGTGAGCGCCGCATCGCGCACAGCGAAGAAGGCCTGCACCGCCGGCACGATCGCGCCGGCGAGTTGCTCCGAGTTGATTCCGTAGTTGCCGTCGGCGCGACCGGCCGCCATCGCCTTTTCAAGCCAAGGCGCGGCTTTGCCGAAGTAGCCCTCGATGGCATCGTTCATCGCCTTGGCAAGGCGCTGCGGGCTGCCGATCTGATCGACGCCGGCCTCGATCCGCTCGCGGTCGAGATCGACCCGGCCCTGGGCGCGGTCGGTGATGGAAATTTCAGCCGCCGTCAGCGGCCGGCGCGTGCTGATCGCAAGCGACACGGTGGCGGCGCGGCCGCCGGCCGAGATCCGCAGATCCTGGGCAGTGCGGGCGATATTCAACAGCGCCGTCAGCGAGGCATCCGCCAGCGCTACTTGCTTTTCCAGCCGGTTCAACAGCGGTTCGAGGATGCCGACCACCGCGGCAATGCCCGGCAGAAAACCCTTGATATCCGCCGGATCGCGCGCACTCATGGGCAAGGCCAGCGCGCGGTCGCTGGCCGCGCGAACATCGGCCAGCTTGGCCGCCGCCTGGTTCAGGCCCTGGACGATCGCCGCCTCATCGTTGAGCGCGCCGACCACCGTCCGCGCCCTCGCGAACGCCGCATCGCCCGCCTGCACCGCTTTCGCGGCGGTCTCGATCTGCACCGGCGTCGCGGCCGTTTCTTGAAACAGCGGGCCGACATACGGCGCGCGGTAGCCGGCGACCTGCTGGCCGACCGCCAGCACCGCGCCATAGGCCTCCACGGTCTTGATCGCCTCACTCTTGCTGGCAAAGGTGCGATATTGCGGGACCAAAACTCCGGCGCCGAGAACGACCGCGAGGATCGTCACCGAAAGCATCGACAACGCAAAAAGCCGTCCGATCCGCATGTTCTGTTTCCGCTCTGCCTGGGAGAGCGGGCAGCGTAGGCGGAACGAACTAAGGCCGTCTTAAATCGAGGCCGGTAGAACTACGGGCTTCTTGAACGCAAGATCATCGTCAGCCGCACTGCCACCGCCGCCTGCCACACCGGATAGAGCAACGAGAACTTGTCGAGTCCGATGGCGTCATCGAGCGCCAGCAGCGTGCCGGCCAGCGCGCCCGTGATCAGCATCGGCCACCACGCCGCGGCCTGCCGCGGCCCCGCCGGCAACAGCGCGGTCCCAAGCGCCATCAAGGCCGTGCCGACCAGACCACCGGTCAGGCCGGCGAGCAGATAGCGCATCACCCGCGGCGCGTCACCCGTATTGCCCTCGACGAGGACTGCGGCATCCACCGCGCAGACGAAGGCGGCCATCGTGACGAGGGCGGCGACCAGCGCAGCCCACCAGGGATTGCGGCCGAAGCGGCGCACGAGGACGAAGACGAGCATGGCGAACGGCACCGCGACTAACGCGACGCGAAACTGGTCGCCGGGGCCGGCGATCCTGTCGATCAGCAACGGCGACAGCGGCGTGAGGATGCCGGTTACGATGCCGCCGGCGGCGATCATCAGTAAGTTGTTGCGGGAAGTCTCAGTGGAAGTGATCGTCTCGGTCAACGCTCACCTCGCCTGAAGGATTGGAGCGGGCGAAGGGAATCGAACCCTCGTATGCAGCTTGGGAAGCTGCCGTTCTACCATTGAACTACGCCCGCGGCGTCCCATGATTAGCCGACCTTGCGCGATCCGCCAAGCTGTTCCATTCGCCGTCCCGTCTCACTGTTCACTTTCCCAAAATTCCAGATGAGACGCGTCGGACCGCCTGTTTCGATCGACGGCGCTGGCCAGATGCCCGGCAAGACACTGTTGACGTACTGCTGCCGGTTGCGCCACCCCGCGCGCATCCTTAAGTAGGCGGAATGATCGCGACCACGCTTCTTGAACGCAAATCGATCTCCGTCTTCGACTTCCGCTGCAGCGCAGGTCCGGGCGACAAGCCGTTCGCGGAGCAGCATGGCGGGCATTCAATTTCCTATGTGCGCAAGGGCAGTTTCGGCCTGCACGCCCGCGGCAAGTTCAGCGAACTGGTGGTGGGATCGGTGCTGATTGGCCATCCCGGCGACGAATATACCTGCACCCACGAGCATGTCTGTGGCGACGAATGCCTGTCGTTCTTCCTCGCCCCCGAACTGGTGGATACGGTCGGCGACAGCAAAACGCCCTGGCAGATCGGCTCCGTGCCGCCGCTGCCGGAACTGGTAGTGCTGGGCGAGCTGGCGCAGGCGGCAGCAGATGGCAACAGCGACATCGGCCTCGACGAGATCGGCCAGGTGCTGGCGAGCCGCTTTGTCGAGGTGGTTTCCGGCAAGCCGCGCAAGTCCGGCCCTGATGCGGCGCGCGATCGCCGCCGGGCGGTGGAAACCGCGCTGTGGATCGACGCCAATTCGCATCATCAGATCAATCTGGAGGACGCCGCCGCGCAGGCCGGCATCAGCCCGTTCCATTTCCTGCGGCTGTTCTCGCAGGCGCTTGGCGTCACCCCGCATCAATATCTGGTACGCTCGCGGCTGCGCCATGCCGCGCGGCGCCTCGTCAACGACGATAGCCCGATCACCGACATCGCCTATGACGTCGGCTTCGCCGATCTTTCCAATTTCGTGCGCACCTTCCATCGCGCCGCCGGCGCCTCGCCACTGAAATTCCGCCAGGCCTCGCGGGGGATGCGCAATATTTTCCAAGAACGGCTCGCCCTCCACTGAGTAGGCTTTCTCCAGGCCGCGCAAATTCGCGGCACCTTTGACTGGAGAATACCCATGTACGACCATATCGGATTACGCGTCAGCGACCTCGACGCCAGTGTGCGCTTCTATACGGCAGCGCTCGCGCCGCTCGGTTTCGTGCTGTGCTCGCGTGACGATTCCGGTGCGGGCTTCGGCCCGAAGGGCGCGCCCGCGCTCTGGCTGCATTTGCACAAGGGCAAGGCCGGCACCGGCGCGCATGTCGCATTTCGCGCCAGGGATCACGCGGCGATCAAACAATTCCATGCCGAAGGCCTGAAGGCCGGCGGCCGCGACAATGGCGGTGCCGGACCGCGCGCGGATTACAGTCCGACCTATTACGCCGCGTTTCTGATCGATCCCGACGGCAACAATGTCGAGGCGGTTTGCGCGTGATCTCTCCGCGTCATTGCGAGCCAACGGGTCGCGCGAATGCGCGCCCGATGACAGGCTCTGCGAAGCAATCCCTAGCGCCGCACAGGAAGAGATGGATTGATTCGTTGCTTTGCTCCTCGCAATGACGAACCCAACATCATCAAGGATTACGCCTATGACTTCCATCCACAAGCAAATCATCATCGACGCCAAGCCTGACGACGTCTGGGACGCGCTGCGCGATTTCGGCGCGCTGCATACCCGGCTGGTGCCGGGCTTCGTGACCGACACCAAGCTCGACGGCGACGCGCGCATCGTCACGTTTTCGAACGGCACCGTCGCGCGCGAAATCCTGGTCGATTGCGACGAGACGCGGCGGCGGCTGGTCTATGCCATTGTCAGCGAGCGCATCAGGCAACACAGCGCTTCCGCGCAGGTATTTGCCGAGGCCGACGGACGCACCCGCTTCGTCTGGATTGCCGACGTGCTGCCGAACGAGATCGCACCCTACATGGACGCGCAGATGGATCTGGGCCTCGCCGCGATGCAGAAGGCGCTGGGCCGAAGCGCGGCCTGACGGCATCAAAGGCCGCAGCCGTCATTGCGAGCGAAGCGAAGCAATCCATTCTTTCCGCATACGAGGATAGATGGATTGCTTCGTCGCGGAGCCTGTCATCGGGCACGCATTCGCGCGGCTCCTCGCAATGACGATCATTACAGCAACGCCGCTCTCACTTCCGCCACGGGCTGCGACTTCGGCCCCCAGCGCGTCAGCACCACGCTGGCGCACGACAGCACACCGAGCAGCACCATCGAGGCGGCCGCCAGCGTGAAGAAGTTCTGTGCCGTGGCGGCGTGCGTCAACAGCCACCAGCCGCCGGCGCAGATGAAGGCCAGCCGCACGGTCTGCGCCAGCACGGGGCCGATCACCTTGGCCGCGCCCTGCGAGGAAAAATACATCGTCGTGGCGAGCCCGATGAACGCGTACATCGGAGCGGCCGTCGACAGATACTGCCGGCTGGCGGCCCGCACGGCCGCATCGTCGGTGAACAGGTTGACCCAGATGTCGGGGAAAACGGCGATCACGCTTGCGAACGCGCCGACCGAGACGAACGCCACAAGCCCCGCGGTCCACGCGATCTTGCGGGCGCGCGCGATGCGTTGCGCGCCGACCGCCATGCCGACCATCGGCACCGAGGCGATGCCGACCGCGAATGCGATCGACGTCAGCATGAATTCGAGCCGCGCGCCGATGCCGTAGCCGGCAAGGATTTCGGTACCGAAGCTTGCGAGCATATGGGTGAAGATGCTGATCGTCAGTACCGACTGCAGCGGCGAGAAACAGGCAATCGCTCCGACCTTCAGGATGTCGATGAATATCGGCAAACGGATGCGAAGCCCCCGGATCTTCGGGACGACGCGCGCGCGGCCCGAGAACAGATACCATGTCATCACGGAGATGCTGATCAGGTAGGCGATCAGCGAGCCCGCCGCGACGCCGCGCATGCCAAATTGCGGGATCGGGCCGAGGCCCAAGCCCAGCGTGCCGCCGAGAATGATCTGGCAGACCGCCGACGAGAGCATCAATAGCGACGGCAGCTTCATGTTGCCGGTGCCGCGCAAGATGCCCGACATCGTGTTCATCAGCCACGGCACGACGGCGCCGCCGAAGAAGATCTGCGTATAGGCGACCGCCTGCGCCAGCACATTGCCGCGGCCACCGAGTAATTCCAGCAGTTTGGGGCCGAAGATCAGCATGCCCAGCATGAACGCCAGCCCGAAGCAGAGCCCGATCAGGAGCGCATGCGCGGCCAGGGTCGAGGCGCGATCGCGGTCGCCGGCGCCGAGCGCGCGTGCAATCGCCGAGGCCACGCCGCCGCCCATGGCTCCGCCCGACATCGTCATGGTCAGGATCACGATCGGAAACACCAGCGCCATCGCAGCCAGCGATTCCACGCCGAGCCTGCCGATATAGGAGGTCTCCGCGATCACAACGCAGGTACCCGCAGTGAGTGCGATGACGTTGGGCCAGGCGAGCCACAGCAGCGTGCGCAGGATCGGGCCGTCGAGCAGCGCGTTCCGCGCAGGCGCTTGCGGCGCCGGAAACGGGCGCTCCTTCTCGTCGACGGGAATTTCGGCAACGCCGAGGCCGGACATTTCTACTCCCTGCGTGCGGACTTAAGTCGCCACGGCGCGCCGCTTCCTAGCACGGCAAGGGCTGATTCCGCGTGCACCGGGCGCAATGGGGGCCTGCGGGATTGTGTGGCAGGCCTGCGGCCAGGCTTCTCACAGGGAATTCATGCCGGAACACGAACGTTCGGGCCGGCACGGCATTGTAGGGGCGATATCCGGAGAACCCTGCCATGCGCAACCCCCTCCTCCTCGCCATCTGCGCCGGCGCGTTGGCGCTGCCGTTGGCCGCCTGTAACGACCCCAAGGACACCGCGACCGTGGCACAGAGCTATGGTCCCTCACCCAACCTGCCGCCGCCGGAACATTCCTGGATCCCCACGGTGGACATCGCAACCGTCAAGCGCTGGCCGAACGGTGCGACGCCGACCGCCGCAAGCGGCATGACAGTCAGCGCCTTTGCCCTCGACCTCAGCCATCCGCGCACCGTCTACACACTGCCGAACGGCGACGTGCTAGTCGCCGAGAGCAACGCGCCGCCGAAGCCGGACGACGGCAAGGGCATCAAGGGATTCATCTACAAGCAGGCGCAGAATTGGGCCGGCGCCGGCGTTCCGAGCGCCAACCGAATTACCTTGCTGCGCGATGCCGACGGCGATGGCGTCGCCGAGCTGAGAACCACCTTGATCAGCGGACTGAACTCGCCGTTCGGCATGGTGCTGGTCGGCGACGAGCTCTACGTCGCCAATACCGATTCGATCATGAAATTTCCCTACCGCGCCGGGGACACCAAGATCGGTGGGCCCGGCGTCAAGCTGACCGATCTGCCGGCCGGCACCCTCAATCACCATTGGACCAAGGACCTCACCGCCAGCCCTGATGGCACGAAGCTTTATGCGACGGTCGGCTCCAACAGCAACGTCGGTGAAAACGGCATGGATGCCGAAAAGGATCGCGCCGCGGTACTGGAAGTCGATCGAGCAAGCGGCCAATGGCGCGTGTTCGCGTCGGGCCTGCGCAACCCGAACGGTCCCGCATGGAATCCGCAGACTGGCGAACTCTGGGTCGTGGTCAACGAGCGCGATGAACTCGGCAATGATCTGGTGCCCGATTACATGACCTCGGTGAAGGACGGCGCGTTCTACGGCTGGCCGTACAGCTATTTCGGCGATCACGTCGACACACGGGTCGAGCCGCGACGGCCCGATTTGGTGCAGAAGGCGATGGCACCGGACTATGCGCTCGGCGCACATACGGCTTCGCTTGGGCTCGTCTTCAACACCGGAAAGCTGTTTCCGCCCGAAATGGAAGGCGGCGCCTTCATCGGCCAGCACGGCTCGTGGAATCGCAAGCCACGCTCAGGCTACAAGGTGATCTTTGTGCCCTTCAAGGATGGCAAGCCCTCAGGCCCGCCACAGGACGTGCTGACCGGCTTCCTGAACGACAAGGGCGAGGCGCAAGGCCGTCCCGTCGGCGTACGGCTCGACAAGCAGGGCGCGCTTCTGGTCGCGGACGACGTCGGCAATACTATTTGGCGCGTGACGCCGTCGGCAAAATCAGCGGCGCGGTAACAGGGCGGTACCTTAATCTTGGCTAAGCAAGCCGAGCGGCCTTTGACCACGCATAGTTCCGCCCGTTAGCGGGAACGAGCGGGCCGATTCCACGTTGATCCCTGCCGGTTCCCAAGCCAGTTGGGCGCGGCAGTGTGGACGAACGGCCGTGTCATCACAGGTCAATGTGCCCCTCAGCAACTTGCGCGCGGTAACCATCGTAATCGTGGTCGCGTTCCATTCCGTGTTGCCGTACCTCGCCTCGCAACCGGCCGATCCATTTCCGTTCGACGCACCGCCTTATCGCTGGATCGCATTTCCGATCCTCGACCGCGAGCGCTGGTTCGGATTCGATCTGTTTTGCGCGTGGCAGGACGTCAGCTTGATGTCGCTGATGTTTTTCCTGGCCGGCTTGTTCACGCCATCCAGCCTGGGCCGCAAGGGGTCGCTCACTTACCTGCTGGAGCGCTCGTGGCGGATCAGCCTGCCGTTCGTCTTCGCGGTCGGCATTCTCAGCCCGCTCGCCTATTTCGCGTCCTATCGGCTGACGGCGGCCGACGCCTCCTTCAGTGCCTTCTGGCAACACTGGCGGGCGCTTCCGATGTGGCCTGCCGGGCCGCAATGGTTCCTGTGGCAGATATTCCTGCTGGGCGCGGCTGCGGCCGCTCTCCATGCGTTCGCCCCACACTGGCTCCGGGCATCAAGCGCGCTCGCCGCGCGCCTCGCCGATCGCCCGCTGATGTTTTTCGCCGGACTCGCAGCGCTCTCTGCGCTGGCCTATGTGCCGCTGGCGATGGCCTTGACGCCCTGGGAATGGACGTTTCTCGGTCCATTTTCGTTTCAGTTGAGCCGGCCGCTGCACTATCTGGTCTATTTCTTCGCAGGATTTGCCATCGGCAACCAGCGGACCGAACACAGCATATTGCGTCTCGACGGGCCGCTGGCACGTCATTGGCTGGCCTGGCTTGCTGCGGCGGTAGTTAGCATGTCTGCGTGGGGCGGGCTCACATCGCTGACCTTGCCGGATTGGTGGGCAAGCGCGCTGCTATTTCGTTTTGCGTCGGCGCTGGCGTTTCCAGTTGCTTCCGCGGCCGCCGCTCTGTGTCTGCTCGCGATTTGTCTTCGGCTGCTGCAATCACGCGACCGCCTGCTCGACAGCCTATCGAGCAATGCCTACAGCATTTACCTCGTGCATTACGTCGTGGTCGTGTGGCTGCAATACGCGTTGCTTGGCGTCGATCTCAATGCGATCGGCAAGGCAACGATGGTGTTTGCTGCTGCGCTCACCATAAGTCTGGCTGCAAGTGCCGGAATGAAGATCGGTATCAAGGCGCTCGTTTCGCGCCACTCCGAACCGGAAGACGAAAGAGCCATCGCCAATCAACCGCGATAAACGGATGCCGACATGTCGCTGGTACTGACACTTGCGTCGCGTAACCTGTTCCACGATCGGCTTCGCTTCGTCGCGACCATGGTCGGAATCGTCTTCTCGGTCGTCCTCGTCATGATCCAGATGGGTCTGTTCCTAGGGTTCGGGCGGATGGTCACGACCATGATCGACCATGCCTCGGCCGATTTCTGGATCCTGCCCAAGGGCGCCAAATGCTTCGAGGACCCTTCGCTTCTCGATGTCAAGCTGCGCGACCGCGTCGCCACCATGGAAGGTGTTAGCTGGGCCGTCCCGCTGGTGATCGGATTCTCGGACTGGCGCCTGGAAAGCGGCGAAGTGACGCCGGTCTTCATTGTGAGCGCCGACCTGCGCGACGGCAGCCTGCAACCGTTCAATGTCGTGGACGGCAACGTGCAGGCGCTGACGCAGGGAGCGAACGTTGCGGTCGACCGCTCCTATTTTGACAGGCTCGGAGTCAGCAGCGTCGGTTCGACTGCGGAGATCCGTGGTCGCAAGGTGCGCGTGGTCGCGATCACCGATGGAATCCGCTCGTTTGCCACGACGCCTTACGTGTTTGTCGACCTGAAAAATGCGCGCAACTACACCGGCACGCCGCGCGATCGGGCCAGCAGCGTTCTCGTTCGGCTAAAGGACGATGCCGATCGAGAGAAGGTCCTCAGCGCCATTCGCGCGGAAGCCGGCGATGCGGAAGTCCTGACCTCGGATGATTTCCGCAGCCGCAGCCGCTCGTTCTGGCTGTTTGGAACGGGAGCCGGCGCTGCGCTGTTTGCCGGCGCACTGCTCGGCGTGATCGTCGGCACGGTGATCGTCGCGCAGACGCTCTATTCCAGCACCAAGGATCATTTGAGCGAATTCGCTACCCTGCGCGCAATGGGTTCATCGAACGCGTATATCTATGGCGTGATCATCTACCAGGCGCTCATCAACGCCGTGGTCGGATTCGCTATCGCCGCCGGGATCGGCTTCATCGTCGTCCAGATGACCGCCAAGAGCGCACTTCCGATCGTCATCACGCCCTGGCTGATGGCAGCGCTGTTCGCGCTGACGGTCGTGATGTGCGTAGCATCAGGCATCGGAGCGATCATCCGTGTCGTTCGTATCGATCCAGCCACGGTGTTCATGCGATGAATGATTATGTAGTTGAAGCCAAGTCGGTCGAGAAGACGCTGGGTCGCGGTGCCGGCGAGGTGCAGGCGTTGCGCGGCGTCGATCTCGCGCTCCGACGCGGCGAGTTGACGTTGCTGATGGGTCCTTCGGGAAGTGGCAAGACCACGCTGCTGTTGGTGCTCGGATGCATGCTGACGCCGAGTTCGGGCAGCGTCACCGTGTGCGGTACGCCGACGGCTGGCGCCGACAAGGAAGCGCTCGCCAGGATTCGCCGCGAGCATGTTGGTTTCGTATTCCAGTCCTATCACCTGTTCCCCACGCTGACGGCGGCCCAGAACGTGCAATTGGCACTGGATATTCGCGGCGAGCACGGCAGGCGCGCGGCGGAGAAGTCGCGGGAGGCACTTGCCATGGTCGGACTCGAGCCAAAAGCGAACAGTTTGCCGGGCGGGCTCAGCGGCGGCGAACAGCAAAGGGTCGCCATCGCGCGCGCCCTCGTCGCAAATCCTTCCGTGGTCCTTGCCGACGAGCCGACCGGGGCGCTGGACGGCAAGAACGGCCAGACCATCATGCGCATTCTCGCCGATACCGCCCATGAGCGCGAGCGGGCGGTGCTGGTCGTCACCCATGACCCGCGCGTGGTCCCGTACGCCGATCGCATTGTCGAGATCGAGGACGGTCTCATCGTGCAGGAGCGTCCCGGTGAAACTGACCGCCCGCGCATGCCCAAAACCGTGCCGTTCAGGATGTGAGCGCGAGGAGCGGCCATGAGCCTGCGGGCCGAGCTTCTCCGCCTGGGCATTCGCATGTTGCTCAAGCGGCGCAGCGGACATCTCGACGTCGAACAATGGCGGCGGGAGATGCGGGCGATCGAGCGGTTTGTGCCGCGCCCGCCCGCTGGAACCCTTACGATTGAAGTCGAGGCTGGCCGGCTGGCCTTTCATCAAGTCACCACTGAAGCATCGCAGCCGGATCGTAACGTGCTTTATCTCCATGGCGGCGGCTATGTTTCGGGCTCGCCGGTCTATTACCGGCACTTCCTCTGGCGAATTGCCGACGCGTTGCGAGCCCGCGTCTGGGCGCTCAGATACCGCCTGGCACCCGAACATGCTTTTCCAGCCGCGCTTCAGGATGCTGCCGACGGCTATCATTGGCTGGCCGACAACACACCCGATATTGGTCGGTTGTTCTTGATGGGAGATTCCGCCGGTGGCGGATTGGCGCTGTGCCTGCTGCTGAAGCTCCGTGACGAAGGCAAAGCCCTGCCCGCCGCGGCCGTCGCCTTGTCGCCGTGGACCGATCTGGCGCTGGCGGGCCCCTCCCTGCAGGCGAATGCCAAGGCCGATCCGATGATGAACGTCGATGACCTTCCCGAAGTGGCGAAGCTCTATCTTGCCGGCACCGATCCGCGCTCCCCCTACGCTTCGCCACTCTATGGCGACCCGGCCGGACTGCCGCCGGTCCTGATCCAGGTCGGCAGCGACGAAATTCTTCGCGACGACGCGGTGCGGATGGCGGAGAAGCTGCGGTCATACAATGCGCGCAGCGAGCTGGAGATCTGGCACCGCATGCCGCACACATGGCAATTATTCGCGCCGGTACTTCCCGAAGCGCGTCAGGCGATTGCACAGATCGGCAAGTTTATCTCGAAGCTGCGCGATTAAGGCGAACGCCCGCCGCGCAATTGGCACTCATACCCGGAAATGCTTGGAGAGCTTCAGCCCCTGCGCCTGGTAGTTCGAGCCGATGCGCTGGCCGT
Source organism: Bradyrhizobium archetypum (assembly GCF_013114835.1). Lineage (GTDB taxonomy): Bacteria > Pseudomonadota > Alphaproteobacteria > Rhizobiales > Xanthobacteraceae > Bradyrhizobium > Bradyrhizobium archetypum. Next base: position 492,363 of record NZ_JAAVLW010000006.1, read on the forward strand.
ACATCGCGTCGGGCCGTGACAGCATTTTTTCGTAGACCAGGCGGCCGACGATCTGGCCGTGCTCGAGGATGAACGGCACCTCGCGCGAGCGCACTTCGAGCACCGCGCGTGCGCCCTGCCCGCCGGCACCGGCATAGCCGAAGCCGGGATCGAAGAATCCCGCATAGTGCACGCGGAATTCGCCGACCAGGGGATCGAACGGCACCATCTCCGCGGCGTAATCCGGCGGCACCTGCACCGCTTCCTTCGAGGCCAGGATGTAGAATTCGCCCGGATCGAGGATGAGGCTGCCGTCGGGACGCGCCGGGATCGGCTCCCAGAACTCGTCGACCGCATAGCCGCCGCGGCGATCGACGTCGACCACACCGGTGTGGCGCTTGGCGCGGTAGCCGACGAAGCCGCCGGTGTTCTGCCCGGACAGATCGACCGATAGCGCCACGCCATTGGCAAGGTCGGCATCATCGATATCGACCAGCCGCTCGGCCCCATGCAGCGCATCGAGTTCGTCGGCGTTCAGGATAGCGTCGCCGATACGGAATCGCACCTGGGAGAGCCGCGAGCCTTCGCGCAGCAGCACGGGGAACGTCTTTGGGCTGATCTCGGCATAGAGCGGGCCGTGGTAGCCCGCGCCGATCATATCGAAGCGGCGCGTGCCGTCGGCGATCACGCGCGTGAAAACGTCGAGCCGTCCCGTGGAGCTCTTCGGATTGGCGGCCGCCACGATCTGCGGCGGCAGTGCAAGGCTCTCCAACAGCGGTACGATGTAGACGCAGTTGGTCTCGAGCACTGCGCCATCCGAGAGGTCGATCTCGTGCAGCTTCAATTCGTCGATGCGCTCGGCAACCGCGGCGTCGGGACCGGGCAGGAAGCTCGCGCGCACGCGGTAGGCAATGTCGCCGAGCCGCAGGTCGAGGCTCGCCGGCTGGATCTGGCTTTCGACAAACGGGTATTCCGGCAGGATCAGGCCCGCGTCCGCCATCGCCGCGATCATGCGGTCGGGCAGAATTCCGTTGGCGTCGGGCGGAAGCGTGAACGGCACGGCGCGGTCCTCGGAGGTGGCCCTTTTCGGATGCCCAAACGTCATCCAAACCTCATAAATATGGGCTTTTAGGGGTTATCCGATGGCCGCCTTGACGGGAAGAGCACGAGGTAATATCAGCATGACTTATCCCGTGGTGATTTGAGCCGGCCGGCTTGCAGCCACGTTAAATAAATCGCTAAACAGGCCGGGGACACGTGTGATCCCGGCCTGTGGAAATTCTTCCAGGCCGGTTTTTTGTGACCATTGTCAATGGTGGTCACGTCGGAGGTCACATGTCTGAATCAAAGTTTGCCGCCCGCTATCGTCCCGAAACCCGTCTGGTCCATGGCGGCATCCTGCGCTCGCAATTCGGCGAGACGTCGGAAGCGCTGTTTCTCACCCAGGGCTACGTCTACGACAGCGCGGAGCAGTGCGAGGCGCGTTTCAAGGGCGAGGACCCCGGCTTTATTTATTCGCGCTACTCCAATCCCACGATTGCGATGTTCGAGCGCCGCATGATCGAACTCGAGGGCGCGGAAGCCGCGCGCTCGACCGCGACCGGCATGGCCGCGGTGACGACCGCGATCCTCGCACCGCTTCGGGCCGGCGACCACGTGGTCGCTTCGAAAGCGCTGTTCGGCTCGTGCCTCTACGTCGTGCAGGATCTTTTGCCGCGCTACGGCATCGAGACGACGCTGGTCGATGGTCTTGATCTCGACCAGTGGCAGCGCGCATTGCGGCCGAACACCAAGTCCTTATTCCTGGAGAGCCCGACCAATCCGACGCTCGACGTACTCGATATCCCGGCGATTGCCGAGATCGCGCACAAGGGCGGCGCACGGTTGATCGTCGATAACGTGTTCGCCACGCCGATCTGGCAGAGCCCGCTTTCGCTTGGCGCCGACGTCGTGGTCTACTCCGCGACCAAGCATATCGATGGCCAGGGCCGCTGCCTCGGCGGCATCATCCTGTCGTCGGAAGCTTTCATCGCCGAGCACATCCACAACTTTATGCGCCAGACCGGGCCCTCGCTGTCGCCGTTCAACGCCTGGGCCCTGCTCAAGGGGTTGGAAACGCTGGGCGTACGCGTACGCGCCCAGACCGAGACGGCGGCCAAGGTGGCGGATGCGCTCGCGTCGCACCCGAAGATCTCGCGGCTGATCTATCCCGGGCGATCAGATCATCCGCAGGCAGCGCTGGTGAAAAAGCAGATGCGCGCCGGCTCGACCCTGATCGGCTTCGAGGTCAAGGGCGGCAAGGCAGCCGCGTTCCGCTGCCTCAACGCGCTGCAGATCTCGCGCATTTCAAACAATCTCGGCGATGCCAAGAGTCTCGTCACGCATCCCGCGACCACCACGCATCAGCGGCTGACGCCCGAGGCGCGCGCCGAGCTCGGCATCAGCGAAGGTTTTATTCGCTTCTCGGCCGGGCTCGAGCATCCAGATGATTTGATCGAGGATTTTGCGCAGGCGCTGGAAAAGGCGTAGAGGCGAATGGCGAGTAGCGAATAGCCTTGACCACTCGCTATTCGCTACTCCCTATTCGCCAAAGCTACATCGGCCGGTACGCCCGCACGTCCGACGGCACAGCGACGCCGAGCTTGATCTGGCCGACCGACTTGATGATGTCATCGCCGAGCAGTTGTGCGAAGCAGGCGTAGCCCCAATCGCTCATGTGCAGGCCGTCGGCGATCACGAAATTCTCGATCGGGATCGCCTGCTTCTCGTGCCAGTCCTTCATCACCGCAAAGCGCGGGAAGACGCCGACCTTGCGCAGCTCGGCGACCTTGTTGAGCAGCTTCATCATCTTGCCGGCGCTCTCGGCGTGCTCGTTGACGCGCGGCGAATATTGCGGATCGATCAGCACGACGTCGGAGCCGGCCGACTGAATGCGCGCAATGCCTTCCTCGACGAGCTTTGCCGTCTCGCCCGGATCGAGGTTGCGCAGCACCGCGTTGGTGCCGACCTGCCAGATCACCAGATCCGGATGCAGGTCGATGACGGCCGTCTGCAACCGCTTCATCATTTCCGGCGCGTCCTCGCCGCCCTTGCCGGCGTTGACGACGGAGATGTCGGCGGTTGGATAATGCCGGCGCAATTGCGCGGCGAGCCTGTTTGGGTAGGTGAATTCCGGTGCGCTGGAGCCGTACCCTTGGGTCGATGACGACCCGAACGCGACGATCACCACCGGCTGACCCGCAACGAGCTTGCTCGCGACGCGCGGCAGCGAGCCCATCGATTTCGAGCTGCCCTTGGGCGGCAGGCACGGAACACGGCTGAAGATGTCGCCGGCCGATTTCGCGGCTTCCTTCACCTTGTCGATTGCTTTGCCGGTGATGCCCTTCTGCGCGGCCGGATTGGTGGTGGTGGCCTGCGGCTGGGCACTTTCAGCCGGGGGCGGCTGTTCGGTCTTGTTTTCGGGCTTGTTGCCGGTCCTGGCGTTATCAGACAGCGCCGCCTGCTGGCCGGCCTGTTGCGGGGCGGTCTGGGCATGCAGGGGCGACGCCGCGGCCGGCATCATCAGCGCCAGGCCCGCGGCGGAGATAGTCAGCAATGTCGGCAAACGAAAAGGGTAGTGATAACTCATTAACGCTAGTCCCTAATTCTGCTGCGCCTGATCGAGGCGGGCCGCATCGAGCACGAATTTCGACAGCGCGCGGCCGAGGCAAGCATGAACCCGTTTGGCCATGTCGGTGCCATGGAATGTACTGAACAGGTCGAAATCTCCGGCGTCGTTCCAGTGACGCATGATGGCAAACCGGTCGAACAGCGGAATGCTGTGCTGCTGCGCAACCACGCGCATATTATCTAGGTACGGCGGCGCAGAAATCATGGTTTCAGTGCGCGGGCTGTATTGCAAATTGACCAGAACCACATCGACCCCTGCATTTTGCAACGCAACAACCCCTTCGTCGATGGCGCTGCGAAAATCATCGGGATCGACGGAACGCATAGCATCGACGGTTCCCGTCTGCCAGATGACCAAAGTAGGCCTTTTTGCTTCCACCAGCTTAACGAGGCCGGGATCCACCTCCTCGGCGGTCTTGCCGGTCTGCAGCTCTACGGAGAGGTTGACGGGGATCGAGGGCAGCTTCTCCTTCAGCGCCGCCTGCAGCTTGGCGGGATAGGCGCTGCTTTCGGAGGCAAGGATGGTCGAAGAGCGGCTGCCTACCACCAGGACGGTCAGCGGCCGGGCGTTCTTGACCGCCTCGGCCACCTTCGGAAGCGTGCTCTCGGTGGAGAGCAGGTACGGCGGAACGTCGCAGGCCTGGGGGGTGGCAGCATCCTGGGCGCGCGCCGAACCTGCGGCTGCAAGACCCGCAAGCAGCGTCAGGACCAGCACAGCTCCCGAGCCGGGCCTCATGCGCTTCCTCCCGCCATGTCGGCGTTGATTACCGTGCCTTTCGTTTTCGACGCTCCTTTGTCGGCCGAATGCTTGTACCACGAAATCACCCACGCCACGCCCCACATGATGAGGATTCCGGCAACGCTGACCAGGGCGTGCGTGACGGCACCCCCGCCAAGCTCGGCCAGCACGAAATGCCCGGCAAACGCCAGGAAGACGCCAAGGCAGAATATCTCAAGCGAATGCTGGCCACACAGGATCAATGGTCGCAGCCATGGCGATTTGAGCCCTGACCAGCTCCTCGGCAGGAAACGCACGGTGAGCGCCGCCAGCGCCAGGAAATGGGCAAAGCGCAGCACGTCCAGATCCGTCTTGGTGATCGGGTACATCCACTGTTCGAGCCGCTTCGGCATCAGGAAGGTGAGCTGCGGAATGTGCCAGGTCAGCGTGACGAAGAACGCGAACGTGAGATAGGCAATGCAGATCCACAGCATCACCGGCGACGACAGGATCCGCGACATCCGCGCAGCTCCGCCGAGCGCACACCAGGCGCCGAACACGAACAGCAATTGCCAGGCGAACGGATTGAAGATCCAGAAGCCGCTCGGATAGGCGGTCAGATACCAGTCGAAATGCCAGGTCAGCGCGTAGAGCAGCACCGACAGCGCCAGCCCGACGTCGGCCCGCCATTTCAGGAGCCACAGGACGATCGGCAAAAACAGCATCAGCACGATGTAGAGCGGCAGCACGTCCATGTTGACGGGCCGAAAGCGCAACAGCAGCGCCTGCACGATGGTCACGTCGGGCTGCTTGAGGAAATCCATGATGCCCATTTCTTCGCTGTAGAGCGGGTTTTCGAAACGGGTCGCGACGTAGGAGATTTCCGCCAGGAAGATCGTGAACAGGAACACGTGGGCGACGTAGATCTGCCAAACGCGCCGCATGATGCGGGCGGTCGCCACCACGAAACCGGCCTCCAGCATCGCGCGGCCGTAGACGAAGGCGGCGGTGTAGCCGGAGATGAAGATGAAGATTTCGGTGGCGTCGGAAAATCCGTAATTGCGGATCGTGAACCAGGTCAGGATGTTGGTCGGCAGATGGTCGATAAAGATCAGCCACAGCGCCATCCCGCGGAACAGATCAAGCCGCAATTCGCGCTCGCCCGCCACGGGCAACGCAATCGCCGGCGCGGAAGATGCTGCGGCGGCCTTGGCATCGGGGGCCGTGGCGGCGTCGCTGCGAGGCGTTCCGGCAACTGGATCGGCAATGGACGACATCTGGCACCGCTGGTTGAGATTCACGCGTGCACTGGCCGGAAAAGATAATATCGGCCCGCAACTTGCACACAAGGTGCACGAACAGGTGATACGGGACCGGCAGCGCGCGGCCCGCGCTCTAGAACGGAACTGTGTTGAAACCGCGATCTGACAGGCGACAAACCAAGCGGGCCGGAGATTGGTTCCGCCGGCATTCTTGGCTATGATGCGGAACAGGATTTTCGGAAGCTTGCCCGCATGTACCGCGCTGTCACCCGTCAGATCGAAGTCACCGTCGAGCCGAACTTCCTTCCCGAGCGCTCCTCGGTCGATCGCGGGCAATATTTCTGGTCCTACACCATCGTCATCACCAATACCGGCGCCGAGACCGTGCAACTGCGCACCCGGCACTGGATCATCACCGACGCCACCGGCCGCAAGCAGGAAGTCCGCGGCGAAGGCGTGGTCGGCGAGCAGCCCGTGCTCGCGCCCGGCGAGCGCTTCGAATACACGAGCGGCGTGCCGTTGCCGACCGCGTCGGGCTTCATGACCGGCCGCTATCAGATGGTCAGTGAAAGCGGCGAACGGTTCGAGATCGACGTGCCGACGTTCTCGCTGGACAGCCCGGACAACAAGCGGGTGTTGAACTGACGAGCATTCACGCTCGTCATCACTACTCTTCCACGCCCGCCTCGTGCGGCGTGAACTGGTAGACCGAGGAGCAGAACTCGCAGGTCACCACCACCTTGTTGTCCTTGACCATCTCGGCGCGGTCCTTCGGCGCAAAGCTCTTCAGCATGGCCGATACCGCCTCGCGCGAGCAGGAGCATTGGGCGCGCAAGGTGAGCGGCGTGAAAACGCGCACGCCACGTTCGTGGAACAGGCGGTACAGCACGCGCTCGCCGGACAGATCCGGATCGATCAACTCGACATCCTCGACCGTGCCGATCAGCGACTGGCCCTCGACCCACGCATCATCCTCGGCAACGGTATGCGTCGCCGTGCCGTCGGGCGCGTCACCCGGATGCAGGTCGGCCTGCCGCGCCCGCTCCGGCGCCTTCGGCAGAAACTGCAGCAGCATGCCTCCGGCGCGCCAGCGATGCTTGCCGCCGTCGCCGCCGCGCCATTCCTCGCCGACCGCGAGCCGCACGCGGGTCGGGATCTGCTCGGAGCGCAGGAAATATTCATGGGCGGCGTCTTCCAGGCTGCCGCCGTCGAGCGCGACAAGGCCCTGGTAGCGGCTCATGTCGCCGCCCTGATCGATGGTCATCGCCAGATGGCCCTTGCCGAGCAGGCTGCCGGAATCCTGACCCTCCTTCAGCCGCCGCGCGTCGTAGCGCGCATAGGCGCGTAAGCGATCCGGCGACTGGAAATCAACGATCAGGAAAGACACCGGGCCGTCGGTCTGCGTCTGCAGGATGAAGCGGCCCTCGAACTTCAGCGCCGAGCCGAGCAGCGTCGCCAGCACGATCGCTTCGCCGAGCAGTTTGCCGACCGGTACGGGATAATCGTGCTTGGTCAGGATGTCGTCGAGCGCGGGGCCGAGCCGGGTCAGCCGCCCCCGCAGATCAAGGGCGGCAACTTCGAACGGCAGCACCGCGTCATCGACGGGAACGGACGAGGGCGCGCGAACGGGCGCCTCGGTCATGATTTTCATGTCGGGAGATTCAGGAACCATGGCGCTCTATCTGGGGTCTGTGAGGGCTGAGTGAAAGGGGTGCGAAATGCAAACGCTGCGGCTCAGTTTCGCTAGATCTCGTGTCCCGGACGCGGAGCAGCGTGAAACGCTGCTCCGCAGAGCCGGGACCCATTTTGTGCATGCACGATACACCCCGGCTCTGCAGCGCACCGCTTCCGCGCTGCGCTGCGTCCGGGGAACGCAAGTGGAGCGACCTACGCCACTTCGTTAAAACACCAGGCCAGAATGCCCTTTTGCGCGTGCAGTCGGTTTTCGGCTTCGTCGAACACGACCGATTGCGGACCGTCGATCACCTCGTCGGTGACCTCCTCGCCGCGATGCGCGGGCAGGCAGTGCATGAAGATCGCATCCTTCTTGGCGAGCGACATCAGCTTGGCGTTGACCTGGTAGGGCTTGAGCACATTGTGGCGGTGCTCGCCGTCCTTGTCGCCCATCGAGACCCAGGTGTCGGTGACGACGCAATCGGCGCCGCGGACCGCGGCTTCGGGATCGGTGCCGAGCACGATCGGCGCCTGCGTCGCCTTGATCCAGTCGCGCATCGCCTTGTTCGGCGCGAGCTGCGGCGGGGTCGCGACATTGAGCTTGAACTTGAAACGCTCGGCCGCATGCGCCCACGACGCCAGCACGTTGTTGTCGTCGCCGGTCCAGGCCACGGTGCGGCCTTCGATCGGCCCGCGATGCTCCTCGAAGGTCATCAGGTCGGCCATCACCTGGCAGGGATGCGAGCGCCGCGTCAGCCCGTTGATAACGGGCACGGTGGCGTGCGCGGCCAATTCCAGCAGCGCATCGTGGTTGAGGATGCGGATCATGATCGCATCGACATAGCGCGACAGCACGCGCGCGGTGTCGGCGATGGTCTCGCCGCGGCCGAGCTGCATCTCCGCACCCGTCAGCATGATGGATTCGCCCCCGAGCTGGCGCATGCCGACGTCGAACGATACCCGCGTGCGGGTCGAGGGGCGCTCGAAGATCATCGCCAGCGTCTTGCCTTCGAGCGGCCTTTTGCCCTTTTCGTGCGCCTTCAGCTTCGCCTTCATGGCGGTGCTCAAAGCCAGCATGTTGCGCAATTCGGCGAGCGGCAATTCGTTGATGTCGAGGAAGTGACGGACGGACTTGCTCATCATCCCGCCGCCTTCTTCAACTGCGCGCCCGATAGCGCGACACAGGCACGCTCGAGCATCTCGATGGATTGATCGATCTCGGCCTCGCTCACGATCAACGGCGCCAAAAAGCGGACGACGTTGTCGCCGGCGCCGACCGTCAAGAGCTTCTTGTCGCGCAGCGCATTGACGAGATCGCCCGAGGGCACCACGGCCTTGACGCCGACCAAAAGCCCCTCGCCGCGCACTTCCGAGAGCACGGCGGGATAGCGATCGACCACCGAGGCCAGTTTCTGTTTCAGCAGCAGTGACATCTTCTGCACATGGTCGAAGAAGCCGGGCTTCAGCATCACATCGAGCACGGCGTTGGCGGCCGCGATCGCCAGCGGATTGCCGCCGAAGGTCGAGCCGTGCGAGCCCGGCGTCATGCCGGCGCCGGCTTCTGCTGTCGTCAGCACCGCCCCGATCGGGAAACCGCCACCCAGCGCTTTTGCCAGCGACATCACATCCGGCGTCACACCGACGCGCTTGTAGGCGAAGAGATCGCCGGTGCGGCCCATGCCGGTCTGCACCTCGTCGAATGCGAGCAACAGGCCGTGCTCGTCGCAGAGCTGGCGCAGCGCCTTGAAGAAAGCCTGCGGCGCGGAGCGCACACCGCCCTCGCCCTGCACCGGCTCGATCAGGATGCCTGCGGTCTGCGGGCCGATCGCCTTCTTCACCGCGCCGAGATCGCCATGCGGCACCTGGTCGAAACCGTCCATCGGCGGCCCAAACCCTTCGAGATATTTGGCGGAGCCGGTAGCGGCGAGCGTCGCCAGCGTGCGGCCGTGGAACGCGCCTTCGAAGGTGACGAGGCGGTAGCGCTCCGGATGCCCCTTCGACGCGTGATAGCGGCGCACCACCTTGATCACGCCTTCCATCGCCTCGGCGCCGGAATTGCAGAAGAACACGAGGTCAGCAAAGCTCTGCTCGCAAAGCCGCGCGGCGAGCTTCTCGCCGTCGGGCGACTTGAACAGGTTCGACATGTGCCAGAGCTTCGTCGACTGCTCTTGCAGCGCCGTGACCAGATGCGGATGGCAGTGGCCCAGCGCGTTCACCGCCACGCCCGAGGTGAAGTCGAGATAGCGCTCGCCATTGGTGGCGGTCAGCCAGCAGCCCTCGCCGCGTTCGAAGCCGAGATCGACCCTGGCGAAGACGGGGAGCAGATGCGACGTGGCGCTATTGGTCATGGCAATCACAGAGGGTTTGAGACCAGCTTTTTAAGACCTGCCGCGGAGCACACGCGTGCTGAGGCGCGAAGGCGGCAGCAGCCGGTCTTGCGAAAACGAAACGTGCCGCCTCTTAAGGGCGGCACGTGAGAAGCATTCTATGTGGGCCGGGAGCGCTGTCAACACGCCACGGAACGGCCCTTCCTGCACCGCAAGATGCCTGAAATCCGTAGGATTGCGGTGTGGTGGAAAACACGCAGTGAAATGCCTAGATGTCAGAACATGTGGACGTTCGGGCCCGGACTCTTGCGCCCGAGTCACGCCATATTGTAGCCTTTGGGTTGTCGGGTACGACATCTCGTGCGGCGGTTCTGATCCCTTAGAGTCCTTTTGTGCAAGCGTAAACGTTCGGGCGCTCATGCCGCGCCCGGCGAGGGCTAAGGGATTCTGACCGCAGGGATTTTTGAGACGAATGACATCGCCCGCGCTGCCCCCGATTGGCCGGCGCGATGCGAAGGGAAGATTACGATGACGGTTTTGACCTGGTCCGACGATCGCGTCGAGCAGCTTAAAAAGCTCTGGGAAGCCGGATTGTCGGCAAGCCAGATCGCCGCGGAACTTGGCAATGTGACGCGAAACGCCGTGATCGGCAAAGTGCACCGGCTGGGCCTGTCCGGCCGTGCCAAGAGCCCCTCCTCGGCAGCTCCACGGCAGCGCAAGGCCCGCCCGGCCGCGCAACAGATGATGCGGGTGTCGCGCCCCGTCTCGCGCGGCAACACGGCGCTGGCGCACGCCTTCGAAGTCGAGATGGAGCCGGATCCGATCGCCTTCGACAATGTGGTGCCGATGAGCCAGCGGCTCTCGTTGCTCGAACTGAACGAAGCCACCTGCCACTGGCCGGTCGGCGATCCCGCGAGCCCGGAATTCTTCTTCTGCGGCGGCAAGGCGCTCACCGGCTTGCCCTATTGCGCACATCACTCCCGCATCGCCTACCAGCCCGCCGCCGACCGGCGGAGGCAGCAGCCGAAGACGACCAGGTAAGGCGCACGGGATTATCTCAACGCCGTTGTCCCTGCGAAGCGCAGGGACCCATAACTGCCGATGTCAGTGGTTATGCCTCGCTGGGGCTCCAGCGCTTTTTACCATCGAGATTTGGGTGATGGGTCCTCGCGTTCGCGAGGACGACAGGGGAGCTTGCCAAGATAGCTGCGGCGCGCTACGGCTCCACCTTCGCAAACCGATCATCCAGCGCATAACCGGCGCCGCGCACGGTGCGGATCGGGTCCTGCTCGCGGCCGGGGTTGAGCAGCTTGCGCAGACGGCCGATGTGCACGTCGACGGTGCGCTCGTCGATATAGATGTCGCGACCCCAGACGCTGTCGAGCAACTGCTCGCGGCTGAAGACGCGGCCGGGATGTTCGAGGAAGAACTCCAGCAGACGGTACTCGGTCGGGCCGAGATCAATCTGGCGTCCCGAGCGCGCGACGCGGCGCTTCTCGCGGTCAAGCTCGATGTCGCCATGGGTCAGCACGGTGGCGAGCCGCTCGGGGCTCGCCCGCCGCAACAGGCCCTTCACCCGCGCCAGAAGTTCGGGCACCGAGAACGGCTTGACGATGTAGTCGTCGGCACCGGTCGCAAGCCCCCGCACCCGTTCGCTCTCCTCGCCGCGCGCGGTCAGCATGATGATCGGCAATTGCTTGGTCTCGGGCCGAGCCCGCAGCCGACGGCACAGCTCGATGCCTGACAGGCCCGGAAGCATCCAGTCGAGCACGACGAGATCGGGCACGCGCTCCTTCAGCCGCGTATCCGCATCGTCGCCGCGGCCGACGGTTTCAACCTCATAGCCTTCGGCGTCGAGGTTGTAGCGCAACAGCGTGGTGAGCGCTTCCTCGTCCTCGACCACCATAATGCGCGCGCTCATTCTGCTCTTGCCTCTTCTGTTTGACGCGTTTTCTTCACGCGAACCGATCTCCACTTCGCTCGAAAACGCTTTGTCAAGTATTGGGGACCGTGGTGGCAAAGGTCGTCATGTCGCCCTTCGGGCGCTTGTCGAGCATCTGCTGGCCCTCGATCATGTAAAACACGGTTTCGGCGATATTGGTGGCGTGGTCGCCGATCCGCTCGATGTTCTTGGCGCAGAACATCAGGTGAATGCAGAACGAGATGTTGCGCGGATCTTCCATCATATAGGTGAGGAGCTCGCGGAACAGCGAGGTGCAGATGGCGTCGACTTCCTCGTCGCCCTTCCAGACCGCCATCGCGGCCGGCAGATCGTGCGCGGCATAGGCGTCCAGCACCGACTTGACCTGCGACTGGACCAGGTCAGTCATGTGTTCCAGGCCGCGCATCAGCTTCAAGGGCTGGAAATCATTCTCCAGCGCCGCGACCCGCTTGCCCATGTTCTTGGCGAGGTCGCCGATCCGCTCCAGATCGGTGGCGACGCGCATGGCGCCGACGATTTCGCGCAAGTCAATCGCCATCGGCTGGCGGCGGGCGATGGTCAGAACCGCGCGCTCCTCGATCAGATGCTGCAGGCGATCGATCTCGACGTCGGTTGCCACGACGCGCTTGCCGAGCGGGATGTCGCGGCGGACCAGCGCGTCGACGGATTCGGTGATCATACGCTCGACCATCCCGCCCATCTCGGCGACGAGACGGGTCAGCTCCTGAAGATCGCTGTCGAACGCCTTGGCGGTGTGCTCGGAAGCCATCTGTTGTCTCCTTAACCAAACCGTCCGGTGATGTAATCCTGGGTGCGTCGATCGCGGGGCGAGGTGAAAATCTTGCTGGTGTCGTCGAATTCGATCAGCTCGCCGAGATACATGAAGGCGGTCTTGTCGGAGACGCGGGCCGCCTGCTGCATATTATGCGTGACGATGGCGATGGTGTAGTCCTCCGACAGTTCCTGGATCAGTTCCTCGATCTTGGCGGTCGAGATCGGGTCGAGCGCCGAGCAGGGTTCGTCGAACAGGATCACCTCGGGGCGCACCGCCACGGTGCGGGCGATACAAAGCCGCTGCTGCTGGCCGCCGGACAGCGAGAGCCCGGAGGCGTTCAGCTTGTCCTTGACCTCGTTCCACAGGGCCCCGCCGCGCAGCGCCTTCTCGACGCGGTCATCCATCTCCGACTTCGAGATCTTCTCGTAGAGGCGGATGCCGAAGGCGATGTTCTCGTAGATCGTCATCGGGAACGGTGTCGGCTTCTGGAACACCATGCCGACGCGGGCGCGCAGCAAATTGAGGTCGAGCTTGGGATCGAGGATATTGGTCTGGTCGAGCAGAAGCTGGCCGGTCGCGCGCTGGCCGGGATAGAGGTCGTACATCCGGTTGAAGATGCGCAGCAGGGTCGACTTGCCGCAGCCGGACGGGCCGATGAAGGCGGTGACGCGGTGGGTGCCGAGCGTCAGGTTGATGTTCTTCAGCGCGTGATGCTCGCCGTAATAGAAGTTGAGGCCGCGCGCGGTCACCTTGGGCGCGGCTTCGGGCAGCGCCACCTGCGGAACGGGTCCGCCTGCGTTACTCACGGATACGGAAAGATCGGTCATTTGGATGTCCTCTCGGCGCCGAGAATGCGCGCGCCAATGTTCAGGGCCAACACGGTGAGCGTGATCAACAAGGCCCCGCTCCAGGCGAGCTCCTTCCAATAGGCATAGGGGCTCTGGACGAAGTTGTTGATGGTGACCGGCAGGTTCGCCATCGTCTTGGTCAGGTTCAGGCTGAAGAACTGGTTGGAAAGGGCAGTGAACAGCAGCGGTGCGGTCTCACCGGCGATGCGGGCGGTGGCGAGCAGGACACCGGTGATCAGGCCGGAGCGCGCGGCGCGGTAGGCGATACGCCGGATCACCAGCGAGCGCGGCAGGCCGAGTGCGGACGCCGCTTCCCGCAAGGGGTTGGGCACCAGCCCCAGCATGTCCTCGGTGGTGCGCACCACCACGGGGATCACGATCACGGCGAGCGCGAGGCAGCCGGCAAAGGCCGAGAAGCCGCCCATCGGCACCACGATGGCGCCGTAGATGAACAGGCCGATGATGATCGACGGCGCGCTCAACAGGATGTCGTTGATGAAGCGGATCACCGAAGTGAGCTTATCGTGCTTGCCGTATTCGGCGAGATAGGTTCCGGCGAACAGGCCAAGCGGCGCGCCGATGCCGACGCCGATCACGGTCATGATGATCGAGCCGATGATGGCATTGCGCAGGCCGCCTTCGGTCGATCCCGGCGGCGGCGTGTCCTGGGTGAAGACGGCGAGGCTGATGCCGGAAAGGCCGTTGTAGAACAGCGTGAACAGGATCAGCGCGAGCCAAGTCACGCCGAACAGGGCGGCGCCCATGCACAGGCCGCGGATGATGATGTCGTTGCGGCGGCGGGAAGCGTAGATCGGGTTCATCTCAGTTCCCCGCCTTCTTTTCCAGCCGCAGCAGCATCAGCCGCGCGGCCGCCAGCACGAAGAAGGTGAGCACAAACAGCAGCAGGCCGAGCAGGATCAGGCCGGACTGGTGCAGCCCGTCGCTCTCGGCAAATTCGGAAGCGATCGCGGCTGAGATCGTGGTGCCCGGCGCGAAGATCGAGGACTGGATTTTGAACGAATTGCCGATAATGAAGGTGACCGCCATGGTCTCGCCAAGCGCGCGGCCGAGCGCCAGCATGATGCCGCCGATCACGCCGACCCGGGTATAGGGGATGACGACGTTGCGGACGACTTCCCAGGTGGTGCAGCCGACGCCATAGGCAGCTTCCTTCAGCACCGGCGGCACAGTCTTGAACACGTCGACCGAGATCGAGGTGATGAAGGGCAGCACCATGATCGCCAAAATCAGCGAGGCGTTGAACAGGCTGAGATAGGACGGCGGACCGCCGAAGATCGTTCCCAGCACGGGAACGCCATCGAACACGCTGATCATGAAGGGCTGGAACGTGTTGGCCAGGAACGGGCCCAGCACGAAGAAGCCCCACATGCCGTAGATGATCGAGGGGATGCCGGCGAGCAGCTCGACGGCAAGCCCGATCGGGCGGCGCAGCCAAAGCGGACAGATTTCAGTAAGAAACACCGCAATGCCAAGGCCGACGGGAATCGCGATCATCATCGCGATCACGGAAGTGATCAGCGTACCGTAGATCGGACCGAGCGCGCCCAGGACCGGCGGATCGGCCGACGGCGCCCAGCGCTGTGTCCACAGAAAGGCCGCGCCATATTCCCGGATCGCGGGCCAGGCGCCGACGATCAACGAGATGATGATGCCGCCGAGGATGAGGAGAACCGAGATCGCGCAGAGGCGCGTGATCCAGTAGAAGGTGATATCGCCAAGCTTGAAAGCGCTGAGGGCCCGGGCGCGATCATAGGGTCCGGCAGCTTCCATCACGTCGCTTTCAACCGCCATCTCTGCCACGCTGATCCCCTGTACCTTTACTTGATCTTATTTGATCCGTCTTGTGCTCCGGATGCGGCGCAGCGCGGGGGCGCTGCACCGCGTCCGCGAAACGAGGCCTCAGCTCTTGATCTCGGAGCTCCAGGTCTTTTCGATCAGCTTGACGACCGATTCCGGCATCGGGATATAGTCGAGCTCTTCGGCCATCTTGGCGCCCTTCTCGAACGACCATTTGAAGAACTTGATGGCTTCCTGGGACGCCGCCTTGTCGGTTGCATCCTTGTGCATCAGGATGAAGGTCGCCGCCGTGATCGGCCAGGAAGCATCGCCCGGCTGGTCGGTCAGGATCACGTAGTAGCCGGGAGCCTTGGCCCAGTCGGCGTTGGAAGCCGCCGCCTGGAACGCTGCAATGGTCGGCTGCACGGTCTTGCCGGCTTTGTTGATCATCGCCGCATAGGTCAGCTTGTTCTGCTTGGCGTAGGCATACTCGACGTAACCGATCGCATTCTTGGTCTGGCCGATATTGCCGGCGACGCCTTCATTGCCCTTGGCGCCGACGCCGGTCGGCCATTCGACCGCGGTGCCGGAACCGACCTTGGCCTTCCATTCGGCGTTCGACTTCGACAGGTAATCGGTGAAGTTGAAGGTGGTGCCCGAACCGTCGGACCGGCGGACCACGGTGATCGCGTCGGCCGGCAGCTTCAGTTTCGGATTGAGCTTTGCGATCGCGGCATCATCCCACTTCTTGATCTTGCCGAGATAGATGTCGCCAAGCACTTCGCCCGACAGCACCAGCTCGCCCGGCTTGACGCCTTCGAGGTTGACGACCGGCACGATCGCGCCCATCACCATCGGCCACTGCACCAGGCCGTCCTTTTCGAGCGTCTCATGCTTGAGCGGCGCGTCGGTGGCGCCGAAGGTCACGGTCTTGGCCTGGATCTGCTTGATGCCGGCGCCGGAGCCGATCGACTGGTAGTTCAGGCCGTTGCCGGTCTCCTTCTTGTAGGCGTCCGCCCACTTCGAATAAATCGGGAAGGGGAAGGTGGCGCCCGCGCCGGTGATATCGGCGGCAAAGGCCGACGTCGACGCGGCGATCAGGCCGGCGGCGACGATTGTCCTGACGAAATTCATGGTTGATCTCCATTTCTGAGCGAAGCGCCGTTGCGCCCGATCGCGCTCATGCCGCCCGTGTAGGGGCGGTCGATAGAGCTTTTACGAAGGTTTGATGACAGTTGGATGACAGGCGCAACCGCCTGAAATCGCTAGACTTTAAGCCGATGTCACGGGCTTGGTCTGGGGAAAGCAGGCGGTGAAAGTGGCGCCGTTTTTGGGCACGCTTTCGATCAAAAGCCGGCCACGATGGCGGTTAAGAATATGTTTCACCAAGGATAAGCCGAGCCCGGTTCCACCCTGCGCGCGGCTGTCGCCGACGTCGACACGGTAGAAGCGCTCGGTCAGCCGCGGCAGATGTTCCGGCGCGATGCCGGGCCCGAAATCCCGGACCTTGACCCGGACTTCCGGGGCGCCCTCGCTCGATGTGGCCTCAGTCAGGGAGACGATCACCCGTCCGCCGGACGCGCCATATTTGAGCGCGTTCTCGATCAGGTTTTCGAATAGCCGCAGCAGCTCCTCGCGGTCGCCCGCCAGCGTCACGGGCGCCTCCGGCAGGTCGATTTCGATCGCGACCTGACGCTCCTTCGCCAGCGGCTCCAACCCGTCGGCGACCTGGCGAATGATCGGCACGATATCGACGCAGGCGTCGGGCCGGACATGGGCCGACAATTCGACCCGCGACAGCGACAACAAATCGTCGATCAGCCGTGCCATCCGCGTTGCCTGCGTATGCATGATCGAGAGAAAGCGCTCGCGCGCCTTGGCATCCTCCTTGGCCGGGCCCTGCAGCGTGTCGATGAAGCCGGACAAGGCGGCGAGCGGCGTGCGCAATTCGTGGCTGGCATTGGCGACGAAATCGGCGCGCATCTCCTCGACCCGCCGCAGCGGCGTCTGGTCGTGGAAGGTCAGCAGCATGCATTTCTCGGTGCCACCGAACAGCGTCGGCACCGGCACCGGCGTGACGATCAGTTCCATCCAGCGGTCGACCGGCACCTGGTCGAGATAGGTCGCCCGGCGCGGCTCACTGGTCGCGATCGCCTCGCGTAGCGCAGTGATGATCTCGGGCGAGCGCAGCGCGAACTGCGCCAGTTCGTTCTTGCGCAGCGCGGGCGCGAGCTGGGCAGCCGCCGCATTGAGATGGATGACGCGCCCGGCACGGTCGAGCAGCACGGCCGGATCCGGCATGCCGGCAACCACCGCGCTGACGGCGGGGGCCTCGACCGGACGGACGGCGCGGACATCCTCCCGGGAATTGACGGCATCATGCAGCCGCCATGGCACCAGCGCCGCGGCGGCGATGCAGATGAAGACAGCCACCGCACGTGCCAGCGAGAGATCGGCCAACAGCACCAGCGCGCACAGGGCGAGGCCTGCGGCAAGCAGGATGATGGCCGAATGCCGCAGCCGGTCCGGCCACGGTGCAAAGAAGGAGGAGGAGCTGGAATCGTCTATCGCCATGGTGCAGGCTTTCTTCCTCTATTCGCGAGGCGCCCGCCGCATCATCAGGCACCCGTGTCTCCGCGCTCGCGCACATAGACGGCGGCCTCATGCCTCGGCTTGGGCTCGGCGGCCTGCGCCAGTTGACGCAGGCGCTTCGATCGCGCACCGATGATAATCTCCCGAAGCGTCAGCAAGATTACAGATATGACAAAGGGCCCGATATAATAGAGGACGCGGAACAACAACATGCCGGCGAGCAGTTCCTCCCGGTCCATCTGCCAGAGGCCGACCAGCATGGCGGCGTCGAAAACGCCGAGCCCGCCCGGGGAATGGCTGGCAAATCCCAACAGCGTGGCGGAGACAAAGATTACCGCGACGACGACGAAGCCGATCTGGGGCTCATCCGGCACCAGCATGTACATCGCCAGCGCGCAGAACCCGAGATCGACGATGCCGATGGCGATCTGCAGCAGCGTCAGCGGGCCGCCCGGCAGTGTCACCGTCCACGGTCCGCGGCCGACACTGCGTGGCTGGGCCCAGACCCAGGCGACATAGCCGACCAGGGCGATGATGATTCCGAACGCCGCGACACGGTTGAGCCAGGGCGGAAGCTGATCGATCGAGGCGGCGGCTTCCGGGTGGTAGGCGATGCCCAGTCCCAGTACCGCGGCATTGCCGAGCCAGAAGGTCAGCCCGGCCAGGAAGCAAATCTTGGCAACGTCGATCGCGTTCAGCCCCCAGGCCGAATAGATCCGGTAACGGACCGCGCCGCCGGTGAAGACGCTGGCGCCGACATTGTGCCCGATCGAATAGGACGTGAAGGCGGCCAGCGCGTTGATGCGATAGGGCACATGGTGCTGGCCGATGGCACGGACGGCGAACCAGTCATAGAAGGTGAGCGTGAAATAGCCTGCCGCCACGAACAGGGCCGCCAGCGCGATCTGGCGCGGCTCGGTCCCCTTGATGGCGTCGATCACCTCATTGGCGTCGATGCCGCGAAGCATGTGATAGAGGACGTAGCACGCAACGGCGATGACCGTGATGCTGATCAAGACCCCGAGCTTGTGCAGCACCTGCTTCTGGCGCAGAAACGAGATCGCCCTGCGTATTGCTTCCAGCATCTACACCTCGAATTGCGCTTCTGCGACGACGACAGTGGCGTGAACCCCGCCGGCGACGCCACGCTGCTCCCTCGCCTTTCTGGTAGCGCGTTTTGGGCCGCAGTGGAATTCGCCTGACGAGAATAAAACGCGTTTCTTCAACATATTAGGCACAGTTGATGACGGCGGCAGCAAGCTTTTGCTGCTTTCCCGCCACCCCATGCCGGTTCCGGACCATAGCCGCGACCGGTCAACAACCCGTGACAATGATGGCGGTGACGCTGGCCGGATCATGGCGCGGTCAGGCCGACGGCGCGCTGCGCGAAACCACCCAGTCGCGCAACCATGATCCGACCGCACAGCCGCAGAGATAGAGCGCGAACATGATCAGGCCGAGATCGAGCCAGTAGCCGAAACGGCCCGGCACCACGCGCCCGAAGGCGGCCGCGACCAGCGCCGCGACCAGGGCGGAAAGCCACCACCGCAGTTTCCGCGAGACACCCTTGCCGCGCTGAACCACGGATATCCAGCCCATGGCAAAGCCGAGCAGCACCGACCCCACCAGCCAGCCCCAGTAGAATGTGGTCAGATAGGCCATGCTCACTTCACCACGAAATCGATGCGCCGGTTCTGCGCCTTGCCCTGATCGTTATCGTTACCCGCAATCGGCTGTGTCGAACCGTAGCCGACCGCGCTGAACCGGTTGGCCGGCAATCCCGCCTTGACCAGGTAGTCGGCGACCGCCTGCGCCCGCCTCTCGGACAGCGCCTGGTTGGCCCCCTCGTCGCCGTCGCTATCGGTATGTCCTGATATCTCGATATTGGCGGTCGGACAGCGCAGCGCCGTTTCGATCAGCCGGTCGAGCAGACCTGCGGAATCCGCGACGATGTCGGCCTTGCCCGGCTCGAAACGGATCCGGGCCTTGCCGAGCAGCTCGGTGAACAATTGCTGGCAGACCGTCGCATCCACCGGCGCTGCGGGCGGCTTGACCGAGATTTCCGGCTTGAACTGCCAGCGTGGCGGAAAATCTTTGCCAAGGCCGGCGCGGATCTGACTGGCGGCGTTTTCATAGAGCGCATCGCCCGACAGCGTCACCTCGCGGTCGGTCACGACGAGCGTGCCGGTTGACAGCCGCGACAGCGCACCGAGCGCAGGCACCACTGCGGCGGCGAAGCCTGATGGCGCGCCGATGCTCTCCTTCAGGTTGTCGACGACCTTTTCGCGAAAGAACTTGCGTCCCGCCGCCGCCACGAGCGCAGCATGGGCGTTGCCATCAGGCACATTGCCGGTCAGCGTCAGCGTCACCGCGACCGGATCCTTGTAGGCCTGGAAGATGTATGGTGGCGCCTTAATGTCGTTGGCCGCGACTGAATAGCCCTCGGGCAGATTTTTCAGCGCCGCGGCGATGGCTTCCCGGCCGCCGAGCTCGCGCGCCATGCCGGACAGGGTAACGCTGGTATCCGACAGCGTGATCTTGCCGTCCTTCAGCTTGCCGACCTGGTCGAGCAGCAACAGCGCGGCATCGTCGAAACGCGGCGGCGCACCGCGTGACAGATTCATCCGGTCGACCACTTCGACGCCGCCGAGATTGGCGCGGGCCGCCTCCATCAGCCGGCCCTTGCTGGCCGGCAGCGGCGAGCTGCCCGATAGCGTCACCCGGACGACATCGCGCTCGGCCGACCAGACAAATGGCTTGGCCTCGGGAACGAGCCTGGTTTCATCGTTAACCAGCCGCACGCCCGGCACCGCTTCCACCGACGCCACCGCGCTCTGCCGGCCGTCTGCCGAGAAAGCATCCGCGGCAAGCGTTACGTCGCGGCCTGCGACCGATATTCGCCTCTTGTCGAGGACGGTATCCTTGAGGGCTGCGACCGAACGCTGCGCCAGATCGGCTTCCAGCGGTTCAGTGCTGGTCCAGGCCGCGATAGCCCAGAAGATGACCAAAGGAATGATGCCCGGCCACCATTTGCCACTCCACCTGAAAAGTCCGTGCATTCGAGTTCCCGCAGGGTCCGGACCGAGAGAAAACAAACCCTTGCGAGGCTGTCAAACCCGAAATGTCGCAGGCGCCGAAGAGCTCCGAAATTAGCCCGGCTAACAGTTTCTTCAGCGATCTTTCGCTAATTTCTGCCCGTAAATAACCGGGCAGCCCCGCACCTCAATGAAACTGCTTCGCAACACCGTCATCCGCGCCGGACTGGAAGCGCTGTACTTCTCCGGAGCGCATTACCTGCTGCGACCGATCTTCGCAGGTGTCGGCGCCATTTTCATGCTGCACCATGTCCGCCCCCGCCGTGACGGCGAGTTTCAGCCCAACCACCATCTCGAAGTCGAACCGGAATTCCTGCGGGCAATGCTGGCGCACCTTCGTACGCTCGATGTCGACATCGTCACCATGGACGAGGTGCATCAGCGGCTTCACGAGCGCAATTTCGCGCGCCGCTTCGTCTGCTTCACCCTCGATGACGGCTATCGCGACAACCGCGATTACGCTTTACCCGTGATGCGCGAATTTGACGCGCCCCTCACCGTCTACGCAACGAGCGATTTCGCTGAAGGCACCGGACGGTTGTGGTGGGTCGCGCTGGAACGGGCGATCGCCAAGGCTTCTTCGATCGAAGCCCTGGTCGGCGGCACCAAGACACGGCTCGACACCTCGACGCCGGCGGCCAAGCAGGCGGCCTTCGACCGCATGCATGACTGGTTGCGTTCACTGCCGACCGAGCACGACCTGCAGCGCGAAATCTCGGCGCTCTGCACGCGGCATGAGGTGGACGAGACTTCGATCGCCCGCGAGCTCTGCATGTCCTGGGAAGAACTGAAGGCGTTCGCGGACGATCCGCTCGTGACGGTCGGCGCCCATACGATCACGCATTGCAACCTGGCGCGGCAGAGCGAAGAGATGGCCTCGTTCGAACTGACTGAGAGCCGCGCGCGGATCGAAGCGGCGCTGCAGCGCCCGATACGTCATCTCGCCTATCCCTATGGCGACCGGGTCGCGGCTGGCCGGCGCGAATTCGCGCTGGCGAAGGCGGCGGGATTCAAGACCGCGGTGACGACACGACCGGGCATGATCTTCCCGGAAAGCGCCGATCACCTGACCGCGCTGCAGCGGGTTTCGCTCAACGGCAACTACCAGGACGCGCGTATCCTCCCGGTCCTGACCTCCGGCGCCGCCACCGCGATGTGGAACGGTTTTCGTCGTATCGACGCGGCCTGAAATCTTTCCACCAGTCGTCCCTGCGAACGCAAGGACCCCTAACCCCAAATGTCAGTTGTTGCACGTAGCTGGAGCGACAGTTCGCCATAACAACGAAGTCCTGTGGTTATGGGGTCCTTGCGTTCGCAGGGAGGACGAAAATTGGCGTCCTTGACTCGCACCGTCCCCCCGCCCAAAACCTCCGCAAGACAATGGAGGAAAGCAATGTTCAAGGATCTGTTCTCGCTTAATGGCCGGATCGCGCTGGTGACGGGCGGCTCGCGCGGCATCGGCAAGATGATCGCGGCTGGCTTTCTCGCGCAGGGCGCGGCGAAGGTCTACATCACCGCGCGCAAGGCCGGTCCCTGCGAAGCGACCGCCAAAGAACTCTCGTCCGCCTATGACGGCGAATGCATCGCGCTGCCGATCGATATCTCCACCGTCGCGGGCTGCGACAAGCTCGCCGGCGAAATCATCAAACTCGAGCCGAAGCTCGACATCCTCGTCAACAATGCCGGCGCGGCGTGGGGCGCGGAATTCGACGAGTTTCCGGAAAGCGGCTGGGACAAAGTGATGGACCTCAACGTCAAATCGCTGTTCTTTCTGACCAAGGCGCTGGCGAAGCCGCTGCGCGCGGCGGCCTCGGCCGAACGGCCGGCCAAGGTGATCAACATTGCGTCGGTCGACGGCATCTTCGTCGCCGCGACGGAGACCTACTCCTATGCCGCGAGCAAGGCCGCGGTGATCCATTTGACGAGGCGCATGGCGGCCAAGCTGATCAAGGACAACATCAACGTCACGGCGATCGCACCGGGCGCCTTCGCATCGGACATGAACCGCGCAGCACGCGACCAGTCCGATGCGGTGGCCAAGCGCGTTCCGGCGCGGCGCATCGGCACCGACGAGGATATGGCCGGTGTTGCGATCTACCTCGCCTCGCGGGCGGGCGACTATGTCGTTGGCAACACGATCGCCGTCGATGGCGGCGTGGTTTACGCCACAGCGGGAAGTGAGATTGCGGGATAGTCAAAACCAGCGTCGTCACGGCGAACGCCGGGACCCATACCGCGTGATGCATCAATTGGGTGCGATGGCAGACGCCATGCCAAAACAACGGCGCCCGGTGGTTATGGGCCCCGGCTCAGGGGCGGGGCGACGGGAGTTCACGTCTCTTTCTCCCCGTATTCGTAATCCGCCTTCGGCGCGTTGGACAATTCGCGCTCCAGCGCTTCGCGGTAACGCAGGCAGCCGCGCAGGAATTTCGGCCAGGGCGGGACGGCTACTTCAGGCGTGACCCGCTCGGGCAGCAATCCCCAGAGATCGGGATGGTGCCAGCATAGATCGTGACCGGTGCTGTCGCGGTGCGCGCGGATGCCGGCCCTGAGGCGCTTCACCTCCGCGACCAGTTGGTCGCGGTTCATTGCTGCAAGGTCCTGATCGGGGTCCATCTACTGCTCCCCGATGAAGGGGTGGTTCAGCTTTCGATCTTCACGTACTCGAAATCGCCGGGCTTGTTGTCGATGCCAACTTTCGGCGGCGATATCCAGGAAGCGAATGCGCCGATTTCGGTCACCGGCTTCATCAGCGAGGCGATGAAGTCGCCATCCTGCGACGAAGGCAACCATTCGCTCCTGCGTTTGTTCCAGGTGGCGTCGTCGATCAGCACGCCCTCGGGAGTGGCATTGATATCCTTGAACTCGCCGATCTGGCGATGGAACGCGACGTTCGGCAGCGTCAGCTTGAACTGATAACCGGCTGTCGAAATCACCTTGTTCCAGCGCAGCATGCCCTTGACGCAATCCTGCGTGTAATCGTCGCGCAGCCGCATGTTGAGCGCGGTCAGCGCCGGCTCGTCGACGCGCTTGATCACGCCGTCGACCAGCTTGAGCACCGGATAGGTGGCGTTCTTGAGCTGGTGATCATCGTCGATCTGCGTCTCCTTGTAGCGGCCTTTGATGCCGGCGTTGAAGGCATTCGCCGCATTGGTCGAAACTTCCGAGCCAAAGAGATCGAGCGACAGCGAATAATGCAGGTTCAGCTTCTTCTGGATCGTCGGAAGATCGATGACGCCGAGCGCGCGCACCTTGGCGATATCGGTGGGATCGGTGATGCCGGCTTCCCTCATCGCCTCGCAAGTGCGCTGTACGACGCGGGTGATTCCGCTCTCGCCGACGAACATATGATGGGCTTCTTCGGTCAGCATGAAGCGGCAGGTGCGCGACAGCGGATCGAAGCCGGATTGCGCCAGCGAGTGCAACTGCATCTTGCCGTCGCGGTCGGTGAAATAGGTGAACATGAAGAACGACAGCCAGTCCGGCGTCGCCTCGTTGAAGGCGCCGAGCATGCGCGGTGAGTCCGCATCGCCGGAGCGGCGGCGCAACAAATCATCGGCCTCCTCACGGCCGTCGCGGCCGAAATATTTCTGCAAGAGATAGACCATCGCCCAGAGATGGCGGCCTTCCTCGACATTGACCTGGAACAGGTTGCGCAGGTCGTAGAGCGAGGGCGCAGTCTTGCCGAGATGGCGCTGCTGCTCGACGGAAGCTGGCTCGGTGTCGCCCTGGATCACGATCAGGCGGCGCAGCATGGCGCGGTATTCGCCGGGGACTTCCTGCCAAGCCGGCTTGCCGTAATGCTCGCCGAAGGGAATGACGCGATTTTCTTCTTGGGGAGCAAGAAGGATGCCCCAGCGATATTCTGGCATTTTCACATAGTCGAACTTGGCCCAGCCGCGCGGATCGACCGAATAGGCGGTGCGCAGATAAACCAGCGACTGCTGGAAACCTTCCGGCCCCATGTCGCCCCACCAGTCCATGTAGCCGGGGTGCCAGCCCTCCAGGGCTTTCAGCACCTGGCGATCTTCGCTGAGATTCACATTGTTCGGAATCTTGGTCGAATAGTCGACGTTCATGTAGTTCATTGGGGCCTCCCGTGTTTGGGGGTGTTTAGCGAATAGCGAATGGCGAGTAGCGAATGGGAAGAAGGGCAACTATTCGCCACTCCCTATTCGCTATTCGCCCCCTTAAACCCTCGTCATGTCGAATTGCGCCTTCTGGCCGGTGCCGTAGCGGCGCAGCGCGCCGTCTTCGCCGACCGCGTTGGGGCGCTGGAAGATCCAGTTCTGCCACGCCGTGAGGCGCGAGAAGATTTTCGATTCCATGGTCTCGGGGCCAACGAAGCGCAGATTGGCTTCCATCCCGGTGAGGCCGTCGGGCGAGAAGGACGTGCGCTCCTCCAGGAACACCCGCACCTCGTCGTCCCAATCGATGTCGTCGAGCGCGAAGGTGACGAGGCCGAGTTCTTCGGCTTCCTCCGCATCGAGCGCCTTGCCGATTGTCGCTTCCGCGCGCTCCAGGTCGGACGGATCGGCCTGGAAACGCGACTGCAGCCGGGTCAGGCCGTGGCTCATCGGATAGGGACCGAAATTCAGCGCGGTGAGCTGGATTGCCGGCGGTGGTCGGTTGTCGCCCTGCCGCGAGCCGATCAGCATGTAGGAGCGGTCTGCGGCGAACACCAGTTCGGCGAGCGTGCCGGCGAAGCAGGAGCCGGGCTCGACCAGCGTCACCAGCGTGCGCGAGGTGACGTCGATGCGCTTCAACACCCTTTTCCAGTAATGCCTGATCTCATTGACCAGCCAGTGCGCCTTGTTGGCTTCGAGGAAGGCGTCGCAGGCCACCACATTGGCGGGATCGCCGTGCGACTTGAACACCAGCATCGCGATCCCGAGCTCGTTGATGCGCAAATGCAGGATCGCATCATCAAGCTCGCGCGCCACCTGCAGCGGCCAGAACGCGGCGCCTTGCGCGATCAGGCCGTCGATATCGGCCGGCGGCGCCGCTTCCGGCGCCTTGATCGAGATCGTCGCGATGCGTGCGGCACGGTCAATGTCGACGTTGACAAAACCGTAGCGGATGCCGCTGTCATCAATGATGCGGTTGAGCGGCGTAAGCGTGATCCCCTTGCCGCTGCCGTTACGCTTCGAGGCGGCGGCGAACGCCTTGGCGCGCTCGGCGACCTTGGCATCGAGCTTGCTGTTCGGCGCGATCTCGTCGACCAGCCGCCAGGCGACGGCGCGCTTGCCCTTGATGCCTTCCTCGATGGTGCAGAAGAAGTCGGCATGGTCGCGGCGCACCTTGCGCTTGTCGACCACGCGCGTCAGCCCGCCGGTGCCCGGCAGCACCGCGAGCAGCGGTACTTCGGGCAGCGCCACGGCGGCGGCGCCGTCGTCGGCGAGGATGATGTGGTCCGTCGCGAGCGCCAGCTCATAGCCGCCGCCGGCCGCGGTGCCGTTGACGACGGTGATGAAGCGCTGGCCGGAATTCTCGGATGAATCCTCAATCCCGTTGCGGGTCTCGTTGGTGAATTTGCAGAAATTGACCTTGTGGGCGTGGGTTGCGCCGGCCAGCATGCGGATGTTGGCGCCGGCGCAGAACACGCGGTTCTTGCCCGAGCGCATCACCACCACTTTCACTTCGGGATGCTCGAAGCGCAACCGCTGCACGGCGTCGGCGAGCTCGATGTCGACGCCGAGGTCGTAGGAATTCAGCTTGAGCTGGTAGCCTTCGAACAGGCCGGCATTCTCGTCGACATCCATCGTCAGCGTTGCGACCTCGCCCTCGACGGCCAGCTTCCAGTGCCGGTAGCGCGATGGTTCGGTTTGAAAATCGATGTATTTCGCGCCGCCTGCGAGCACGCGATCTTCACCGGGCTTTTCACCAGCCATTGGGCCACCCTCTGTCGTTTTCTCTGATTCAGACTTGATCAATTAGATGCACAATAATGCATGTTTTCGAACGAGTCTAGTCGAAAACGCTGGAACATGCATTTTGTTTCATGTTCGGCCGGCAGCCGCGAGGGTCACCCAATCGGTCACGGCAAGCTGCGGGCGGGCCAGTTTGGCCTTGATGAGCGCCGCGAGGCGCGCGACCGGAAAGCTATCGGCAAAGCCGTGGCCACCGGCATTCCGCATCCCCAGCACGTCGATTTCGCCAAGCGCCTCCCCTAGCATGCGCGCGGCGACATGCGGCTTCTGCATGCGCAGCCGCAAATTCGCGGTCGCGATCAGGATACAGGCGCGCAGCAATATCCGTTCGCGGCCGCCCTGCGGCGCCGCCGCCCACACCGCTTCCAGGATCTCCTGCGCCTCCCAGAAGTAGCCGCGGTCGTTGAGCATGATGCCGTAGCGCAGCGCCGGGTGGCGCGCCGGCACGTAGCCCTGGAAGCGCGGCGGCACCAAAGCTGCGATCTGCATCAGGGTTTCGTAATCGGCCCCGGCCTTCTCGGACACGCCTGGCACATAAGCCCATCGCGGCAGCGGCAGATTGCCGGCGCCTGATGGCGGCGCACTCATCGGGGCACCGTCCCGCAAGGCGAAGATGCGTTACGCGGCGCGTCCTTGCGAGCCGTCATCGGCATGCAACAGCGCCTTTGCGAATTCCGTGATCGCATCGAGCGTCGCCTCCGGCGCTTCGCGATGCGGCTGATGTCCCGCGCCCGGAATCACAGTCACATCGACCGGACAGTAGCACTCGTCCCTGGCAATCTCGACCTGGCGCATCGTGCCGTACTGGTCGTCGACGCCTTGCACGATCGCGATCGGCACGCGGATATAGGCGAGATATTCGGAAATATCCCAATTGCGGAAATCGGGATCGAGCCAGGCGTCATTCCAGCCATAGAAGGCGTTATCGACGTGGCGGTGCCAGCGCGACAGCTTGCCCTTCAGATTCGTGGTCTCATAGATGGTCCGGATCTGCGCAATCGAGGCGATCGAAATATTCTCGACGATGAAATGCGGCGCGATCAGCGCGAGACCCTGCACGCGGTGATCCTGATGCGAACCGGCATAGATCGCCGCGATCGAGGCGCCATCGGAATGACCGAGCAGAAGCCCGCGGCGAAAGCCGATCTTGTCGAGCAGCTTCGGCAGCACGTCGAGCGCTTCGATATGCATGTAGTCGAGCGGCCGCGGCAATTTCACCGGCGTCGATGCGCCGTAGCCGGCGCGCGAATAGACGAACACGCCGGCGCCGGTCGCGGCCTGCAGCCTGTCGGGAAAGTCGCCCCACAGCGCGGCCGAGCCGAGGCCCTCATGCAGCATCACGATGGTAGGTGCGCTCTCGGGCGACGGGCCGATCATGCGGTATTCGAGATGCGAGGCGCCAACAGTGAGGAAGCCTGAGGGGGTAAGGGTGGTCATGTGCTAATCTTGCTCCGTCATTCCGGACGGATCGCGAAGCGAGCCGATCCGGAATCTTGAGATTCCGGGTCGCGCTATCGCGCGTCCCGGAATGACGACATCAATTATGTTCCCGCAGCTTGAATCTTTGAATCTTCCCCGTCGCCGTTTTCGGCAGGCTGTCCACCACGTCGATCCAGCGCGGATATTTCCAGGGGCCGATCTTTTGCTTGACGTGCTCCTTCAGCGCCTCATTCAGACCATCGGTCTTGGCGCCGGCGCGCAGCACGACGAAGGCTTTTGGTTTCAGCAGGCCTTCGCTGTCGGCCTCGGGCACCACGGCGGCTTCCAGCACGGCCGGGTGGGTGATCAGCGCGCTCTCGACCTCGAATGGCGAAACCCAGATGCCGGAGACCTTGAACATGTCGTCGCTGCGTCCGCAGAAGGTGTAACGGCCATCAGCATCGCGGACGTACTTGTCGCCGGTGCGAGTCCAATGGCCTTCGAAGGTCGAGCGGCTCTTGGCGCGCTGATTCCAGTAGCCCTCGCCGGCCGAGGGCGCATCGACCAGGAGTTCGCCGACCTCGCCGTCAGCAACCTCGTTGCCCGCTTCATTGACCAGCCGCACCTTGTAGCCGGGTACCGGACGTCCCGACGAACCGTATTTGATGTCGCTGGGCGCGTTCGACAGGAAGATGTGCAACAGCTCGGTCGAGCCGACGCCGTCGAGAATGTCGACGCCGAAACGCGCCTTCCACGCGTTGCCGACCGATTCCGGCAGCGCCTCGCCGGCGGAGGTGCAGATGCGCAAGCGATTGCCGGCGCGGGCGTCCTTCAGCGTCTCGTCGTTGAGCATCGCGGCGAACAGCGTCGGCACGCCGTAGAAGATGGTCGGGTTATATTTGTTCAGCAGCGCAAACATCGCAGCCGGCGTCGGCCGGTCGGTATGCAGGACCGTGGAAGCGCCGACCGACATCGGAAAGGTCATTGCGTTGCCGAGGCCATAGGCGAAGAACAGTTTTGCTGCTGATAAGCAGACATCGTCCTCGCGGATGCCGAGCACCTGTTTTGCATAGGTATCCGCCGTCGCGGCCAGATTGGAGTGCAGGTGCCGCACGCCCTTCGGCATGCCGGTCGAGCCGGACGAATAGAGCCAGAACGCCGGCTCGTCGGGATGCGTCGCGGCGGTCGCAAACGTGTCGCTTTCACGTGCGAGCTCGTCTGAGAGTCTTTTGTGGCCGTGCGCGTCCTTGCCCGACACGACCACGTGCTCGAGATCGGGCATGCGCGTGATGATGTCATTGACGACCGGCAACAGCGCTTCGGAGACGAACAGCACGCGCGCGCGGCAATCCCCGAGAATGTAGGCATATTGCTCCGACGTCAGTAGCGTGTTGAGCGGCACCGGTACGACACCGGCGCGGATCGCGCCGAGAAACACACACGGGAAATCCACCGTATCCAGCATGATCATCGCCACGCGCTCCTCGCGGCGGACGTCGAGCCGGCGCAGCATGTTGGCGACGCGGCGGGTCTGCCGCTGGAGCTCGCTGTAGGTGAGTTCGGAGACCGTATCGGTGAAGGCAAGCTTGGCCCCGCGGCCATCGTCGACATTGCGATCAAGCAGCCAGGTCACCGCATTGTACGAACCGGACGTGCCGCTCACGACGCTTCTCCCTGAGCTTTTAAGAATTATAATTCATACAAAGACACTGGCGCCGCTTGCTGTCAATCCTCATCGGCATTATGTTTCCGAAATACCGCCACTCCATGGGCAGCGCCGAACGAGGCAAATGACCGAGGCCAGCAACCCCGAATCCGGATTTCTCGAGCAGCTCGGCCAGCGTGTGCGCACCATGCGCGCCCTTCGCGGCATGTCGCGAAAGGTGCTGGCCAAGGTATCGGGAATTTCCGAGCGCTACATCGCGCAACTCGAGAGCGGCAAGGGCAATGTCTCGATCGTGCTGCTCAGGCGCGTGTCGAATGCAATGGGCGCCCATCTCGAGGACCTGATTCCGTCCGCCGAGCCGGCGCCCGATTGGGCTGTTATCCGCGATCTCCTGCGCAAGGCAACGCCTGCGCAGATCGCGCAAGCCAAGGATGCACTCGCCGGCGGCGGTGCGGCGGCGCAGCGGCGCATCTCGTTCTCCGGCATCGCGCTGATCGGCCTGCGCGGCGCCGGCAAATCCACGCTCGGCAGGATGCTCGCCAAGAAAATCGGCTGGAAGTTCGTCGAGCTCAACAAGGAGGTCGAGGCGCAGAACGGCCTGTCCGTCGCCGAGATCATCGCACTCTACGGCCAGGAAGGCTTTCGCCGCATGGAGCAGGCGGCGCTGAGCCAATTGCTGGCGCGAAAGGAGTTGATGGTGCTGGCAACCGGCGGCGGCATCGTCTCCGAGCCTTTGACCTTCGATCTGATCCTGTCGTCGTTCTACACGATCTGGATCAAGGCCGATCCGGAAGAGCACATGGCCCGTGTCCGCGGCCAGGGCGATCTGCGCCCGATGGCGGACGATCGCTCCGCTATGGCCGAATTGCGCAACATCCTGATCAGCCGCGAGCCGCTCTACGCCCGCGCCTCCGCCGTGGTCGACACCGCAGGGCTTTCCGTCGACGCGGCGGCTGCGCGCTTAAGCGATGCGGTGACGCCCGTACTCCACGACAAGCACGCATTCGGCCTGCGTAGCGCGGTCTCCTGATTTCTTTTTAAGTTAAGAGGGCGCTATCGGTAAACGCCTGTCTTCGGCCCGGCCGAGGGCGCGCGGTTGTGGTTGCATCCGAAAGCTAGCGCTACCGTTAACCAGCTGCACAATTTTCATGCGAGTGACGACTGCAATACATCCTATAGGGGTGTTACCAAAGCGTTAAACGCATGGGGGACAATCATGCTGGAGCGCCGTCAACACCCGAGAAGCCGCGTCTATTACGGCGGAACGGCGCGATGCTGAGCGGGATGATGCCGGCGGAAGTGACCGCGATCGCCGCATAACGGATGTATGCTTCGCTTCGCTCGCAATGACGATGGAGATGACGTTGCTCCCATCACACCAGCAGCGACTTGACCGAGGCCGCGGTGTCGCGCAATCGCGGCAGGAAGCGCTCGACCATCTCGGCGGCGGAGACGCGGTCGACATGCGCGCCCATATTGATGGCGGCGACGATTGCGCCGTCATAGCGGCGGACCGGCACGGAGACCGAACGAAATCCCGGCTCGGCTTCGCGATCGACCAGCGAATAGCCCTGTGCGCGATCGGCGATGATCGTCTTCAGCAGCCGTTTTTTGTCGGTCACGGTAAACGGCGTCAGCGGGGTAAGCTCCATCCGTTCCAGCGCGGCGGCCAGTTCGTCATCCGGGAGCCGCGACAGTAGGACGCGACCGACCGAGGTGCAGAACGCCGGCAGGCGATAGCCGATATCGATGCCTGACGAGAATATCCGCGTCGGGCTGGCGCGCGCGATGAAGACGACGTCGTTGCCGTCGAGGATCGCCATCGACGAGATTTCCTGCGCCTCACTGGACAATCGATCAAGCGCCGGCTGCAGCACCGAGACGACATGGTTGGAGGCGAGATAGCTTGATGCCAGCGCCAGCACGCGCGGCGTCAGGCGGAACAGCTTGCCGTCACTTGCGACAAAGCCGGCGCGCTCGAGCGTGAAAAGGATGCGCCGCGCGGTCGCGCGCGGCAGCTCAGCCGCCTTGGCGAGGTCGCTAAGCGTCATCGGCTGGCGGCTGCCTCCAAATATTTCGAGCACGCGCAGCCCGCGGTCGAGGCTTTCGATGAAATCGGTCGCGCCGCGGTTGTCTGCGTCCGCCGCGCGCTTAAGCTTGGGCATCGCCGCCTCCATAATCCGCTTGCCTCACGCCCAGCCTACGTTAAAATCGCACAGAAGTTCAATAGGCGAACAAATCTGTCGGAGGCCTCGCCATGATGAGCCAGGAGCAGAACGACCTGATCACCCGCACCGGTCGCAAGGACCCCTGCGGCAAGCTGATGCGGATGTATTGGCAACCGGCGGCGCTGGTCGACGAATTGCAAGGGCCGCGGCCGGTTCGCCCGGTAAAGCTGCTCGGCGAAAACCTCGTGCTGTTTCGCGACGAACAAGGCCGCTATGGCCTGATCGACCGCCACTGCGCGCATCGCGGCGCCGACCTCGCCTTCGGGCGGCTCGAGAACGGCGGCCTGCGCTGCGCCTTCCATGGCTGGCTGTTCGACGTCTCAGGCCAATGCCTGGAGGCACCCGCGGAGCCCAAGGATTCGAAGCTGTGCCAGGGCATCAGGCAGCGCTCCTACCCCGTGGTCGAGAAGAGCGGCATTCTCTGGGCCTTTCTCGGCGAGGGCGAGCCGCCGGCGTTTCCGGAGATCGACTGCTTCGTCGCGCCCGACAGCCATACCTTTACGTTCAAAGGCCATATCAATTGCAACTGGCTGCAGGCGCTGGAAGTCGGCATCGATCCAGCCCACGCCTCGTTCCTGCATCGCTTCTTCGAGGACGAGGACACCTCGACGGCCTATGGCAAGCAATTCCGCGGCGCCTCCGCCGGAAGCGACATGCCGATGACCAGGATCTTGCGCGAATACGACAACCCGATCATCAATGTCGAGCACACCGAATACGGCCTGCGCCTGATCGCGCTGCGCGAACTCGACGAAGAGCGGACGCATGTGCGCGTCACCAACCAGCTCTTCCCGCACGGCTTTGTCATCCCGATGAGCACGGAGATGACGATCACGCAGTGGCACGTGCCGATCGATGACGAGAACTGCTACTGGTACGCGATCTTCACCTCCTACACGACTCCGGTCGACAAGAAGAAGATGCGCGACCAGCGCCTCGAACTGTACGAGTTGCCCGACTACAAATCGCGCAAGAACAAGAGCAACGATTACGGCTTCGATCCACACGAACAGGCGACCGCGACCTACACCGGCATGGGGACCGACATCAATGTCCACGACCAGTGGGCGGTGGAGTCGATGGGCCCGATCCAGGACCGCACCAACGAGCATCTCGGCCAGTCCGACAAGGCGATCGTGCAGTATCGCCGCCTCTTGCGGCAGGAGATCGAAAAGGTGGTCGGCGGCGCAAAGCCGATGCTGTTCCTGGACGCGGCGCATGCGCGCTCGATTCAGGGCCCGGCGACGATGGACGGCATCGGGCCGACGTTAGGCTGGGAAATCTACTGGATGGAAGTCGACGTCAAGCGCCGCCGCGGTGCGCCGTGGGCTGCGCCGGTGCCGGCGGAGATTGCGGGAAAGGTTACGCATCTGACGGCGGCGGAGTGATGATCTCTCCACCGTCATTGCGAGCGCAGCGGAGCAATCCACGCCTCAATGCAAGGATAGATGGATTGCTTCGTCGCTTCGCTCCTTGCAATGACGCGGTAGGTTCAAGCGAGCTTTCGGGGGATTGGCGTTGAGTTTCGTTAAACGTCACGGGCTCTGGTCTGGGGAGCAGCAGGAGGCGGCGAGCCGCCTGCGCAAAATCGTCGAAGAGAAGAATCTCGAAGTCATCCGACTGTCGTTCCCCGACCAGCACGGTATCCTGCGCGGCAAGGCGCTGATCGCGAGTGAAGCGCTTGCCTCGCTGGAGAGCGGTTGCTCGATCACCACAACGATGCTCGCCAAGGACACCTCGCACAAGACGGTGTTTCCGGTGTTCACATCGGGCGGCGGCTTCGGCATGAAGGAGATGGAAGGCGCCGCCGACGTGCTGATGGTGGCTGACCCCGCTACCTTCCGCGTACTGCCCTGGGCGCCGACCACGGGCCTTCTGCTCTGCGACCTCTATTTCAACGACGGCCGCCCCGTGCCGTTCGCCACACGCCACCTCTATCGCAAGGTGCTCGATCAGTTGGCACAGCGCGGCTACGATTTTGTCGCGGGGCTCGAGGTCGAATTCCATCTCTTCAAGCTCGACGATGCGCATATGGCGCCGGAAGACGCCGGCCAGCCCGGGCGGCCGCCGTCCGTCAGCCTGCTCTCGCACGGCTATCAATATCTGACCGAGCAGCGTTACGACCAGATGGAGCCGGCGCTGGAAATCATCCGCCGCGACGTGCTGGCGCTCGGGCTTCCCCTGCGCTCGGTCGAGGTCGAGTTCGGGCCGAGCCAGTGCGAATTCACCTTCCAGCCGACCAAAGGATTGGTGCCCGCCGACAACATGGTGCTGTTCCGCTCGGCCGTGAAGCAGATCGCGCATCGCCACGGCTATCACGCCACCTTCATGTGCCGGCCGAAACTGCCCAATGTATTCGCCTCCGGCTGGCATTTGCATCAATCGCTGGTCTCGCGCGCCAGCGGCGAGAATGCGTTCATGGCCAAGAATGGCAGCGAGCCGCTGAGCCCGTTCGCCAGGCACTACCTGGCGGGCCTGCTGGAGCACGCCCGCGCCTCCACCGTGTTCACGACGCCGACCATCAACGGCTACAAGCGCTACCGCTCCTATTCGCTAGCGCCCGATCGCGCAATCTGGGGCCGCGACAATCGCGGCGTCATGATCCGCGTGCTCGGCGGACCCAATGATGCCGCGACGCGGCTTGAAAACCGCATCGGCGAGCCGGCAGCCAACCCGTATCTCTACATGGCCTCGCAGATTCTCTCCGGCCTCGACGGCGTCGACCGCGAGCTCGATCCGGAGCCGTCGGCCGATACGCCGTACGAGACCAAGGCCGCGCTATTGCCAAAGAGCCTTCGCGAAGCAGTCTTCGCGCTGCAGGACGACCCGTTCTTCCGGCAGGCACTGGGCGCAGAATTCGTGGATTATTACGTCCACATCAAGAACGCGGAGATCGAGCGCTTTCAGGCCGAAGTGTCGGACTGGGAGCACCGCGAATATTTCGAGATGTTTTGAGGGGGCCATTCTCTCGTCGTCCCGGCGAACGCCGCGACCCATGACCACAAACGTTAGTGTTTACGACAGGTGGTCGAACAGCGTTCCTTGAATCGATAGATCACGCGGTATGGGTCCGGGCGTTCGCCGCGACGACGAGAGAGAGAGAGAGAGGTTATATCCCCAGATACCGGTGCTGCAGGTCCGGCTCGGCGATCAACTGCTCTGATGTCCCCGTCCACACGGTGCGGCCGCGCTCGATGATGTAGTGGCGGTCGGCGATCTTGGAGAGGTTGGCGACGTTCTTGTCGATGACGAGCACGGATTGCCCGCGGCCCTTCAGCATCGACAGGCAGTTCCAGATCTCGTCGCGGATCAACGGCGCGAGGCCTTCGGTGGCTTCGTCAAGGATCAGAAGTTTCGGGTTGGTCATCAGCGCGCGGCCGATCGCCAGCATCTGCTGCTCGCCGCCCGACAGCGTCACGCCCATATTGTTGCAGCGTTCGGCGAGCCGCGGAAACAGCGCGTGGATCTTGTCGATGGTCCAGGGATCGGACACGCCCTGACGGTTGCCGGAAGCCGCGACCAGATTTTCGTACACGGTGAGGTTCGGAAAAATCTGCCGGCCTTCCGGCACCAGGCCGATGCCTAGCTTTGCAATCTTGTACGACGGCAGGCTGCGCACCTGCTCGCCAGCAAAGCGGATCGTGCCTGATCGCGCCGGCGTCATGCCCATGATGGAACGGATCGTCGTGGTCTTGCCCATGCCGTTGCGGCCCATCAGGGCGACCATCTCGCCCGATTGAACCTTCAGCGACAGACCGAACAACACCTGGCTGAGGCCGTAGCAGGTCTCGACGCCATCGATTTCCAGCAAGGTTTCAGCCATGACGCGTCACCGCATGTTGCTCGCCGAGATAGGCGCGCTTGACTTCCTCATTGTTCCTGATCGCGTCCGGATCGCCTGAGGCGATGACACGGCCGTAGACCAGCACCGTGATGCGGTCGGCCAGCGCGAACACCGCCTCCATGTCATGCTCGACCAGCACGATGGTGACTTCCTTTCGCAACTCTTTCAGCAACGCCACCATGCGCGCCGATTCGGTGACGCCGAGGCCGGCCATCGGCTCGTCGAGCAACAGCAATTTGGGTTTGGTCGCGAGCGCCACCGCGAGCTCGAGCTCGCGCTGTTCGCCGTGGCTGAGCTTCGACACCAGCACATCGGCGCGGTTGGCGAGCCCTACCCGGCTCAACGCCGCCTGCGCCGCGTCGCGCAGATGCTTCTCCTTGCGCGCCGCGCCCCAGAAGCGGAACGAGTGGCCGTCATGCGCCTGGGCTGCGAGCGCAACATTATCCGCCGCGGTGAAGTCCGGCAGCAGGCAGGTGATCTGGAATGAGCGCGCCAGCCCGAGCCGGCTACGTTGATAAGAAGGCAACCAGGTGACGTCGCGGCCGGCAAAATGAATAGTGCCGGAGTTCGGCATCAACTGCCCGGTCAATTGGCTGATCAGTGTCGTCTTGCCGGCGCCGTTCGGGCCGATGATGGCGTGCAGCTCGCCCGGAGCGACGTCGAGCGACAGATTGTCGGTGGCCTTGATGCCGCCGAAGCTGCGGACCAGGTTTTCGACACGGAGCAAGGGTTCAGCCAAGGAATCAATCACGGGTCACCCTCCCGAGCACGCCCATGATGCCGCCGCGCGCGAACAGCACGATCAGCAGCAAGAGCGGACCCATGATCAGGGCCCAGTATTCGGTGAACTGCGACAGCACCTCTTCGAGCACGAGAAAGACGATGGTGCCGATCACGGGCCCGAACAGCGAGCCCATGCCGCCAAGGATCACCATCACCATGAGATCGCCGGAGCGGGTCCAGTACATCGTGGCCGGGCTGATGAAGTCGGTGTTGTTGGCGAGCAGCGCGCCGGCGAGGCCGCAGATCGTGCCTGATATGACGAAGCAGACGAGCTTAAAACGGTTGGCGTGAAAACCGATCGCCTGCATGCGCTGCTCGTTGGAGCGCACGCCCTGCACCACCATGCCGAAGCGCGAATTGACGATGCGCCAGATCAGATAGATGCCACCGAATAGGCAGGCGAGGCAGAGATAATAGAACTGCACGCGGTTAGAGAGATCGATGATACCGCCGAAATTGCTGCGCTTGTAGATCGTCAGCCCGTCGTCACCGCCATAGCGCGAGAGCCCTGAGGTGACGTAATAGGCCATCTGTGCGAAGGCGAGTGTGATCATGATGAAATAGACGCCGCGGGTGCGTAAGCTGAGCGCACCGATCACCAGCGCATAGAGCGCGGACACGGCGAGTGCGACCGGCCACTGGATGAAGCCGGAGCCGATTCCTTCATAGGCAAGGATGCCCACCGCATAGCCGCCGATGCCGAGATAGGCGGCGTGGCCAAAACTCATCATGCCGCCATAGCCCATGATGAGATTGAGGCTGGCGGCAGCAAGCGCGAAGATGACGATGCGGGTGAACAGCGTCAGGATGAAGATGTTGCCTGATAGCGCCGAATAGGCCGGCAGCAGCAGCAAGCCAAGCGCTGTGAGCGCCACCACGACGTTGCGGGCGTTGATTGGAGATTTCATCGCTTGGCGGCCGGAAACAGACCCTCCGGACGAACCACCAGCACGATGGCCATCAGGAGATAGATCAGCATTGATGACAGCGCGGGCGCCGCGGTGGAGGCGGCGGCTGAACTCAGCACAGTGCGCAGGAGATCGGGCAGAAAGGCACGGCCGAGCGTATCGATCAGGCCGACGAAGATCGCGGCCATGAACGCGCCGCGAATCGAGCCGATGCCGCCGATCACGATGATGACGAAGGCGAGAATCAGAATGTTCTCGCCCATGCCGATCTGCACGGTGAGGATCGGCGCCTGCATCAGCCCGGCAAGACCAGCGAGCGCGGCGCCAAGCCCGAACACCAGCGTGAACAGCAGCTTGATATTGATGCCGAGCGCGCCGATCATTTCGCGGTTCGAGGCGCCGGCGCGGATCAGCATGCCGATGCGGGTCTTCATCACAACGACATAGAGCAGCGCTGCGACCGCCAGCGCGACCGCGATGATCGACAGCCGGTAGGCCGGATAGAACACGCCGGGCACGATCTGCACCGGCACGGTGAGCCAGGCCGGCAGCGGCAGCGATAGACCTGCCGGGCCCCAGATCAAACGCACCGCGTCGTTGAAGAACAGGATCAGGCCGAAGGTCGCCAGCACCTGGTCGAGATGGTCGCGGCCGTAGAGATGCCGCAGCGCCACGAATTCAAGCGCAATGCCGAGCAGCAGCGTGGCGCCGAGCGCCATTAGGATACCCAGCACAAAACTGTTGGTCCAGGCCACGAAGGTCGCCGCGAAATAGGCGCCCATCATGTAGAGCGAGCCGTGCGCCAGATTGACGAAATCCATGATGCCGAACACCAGCGTCAAGCCGGCTGCCAGCAGGAACAGCAAGAGGCCGAACTGCAGGCCATTCAGCGATTGTTCTACGAGGACGAGCATGAATCCTAAACTCTGGGCCTAGCGCGGGATGACTCGTCATCCCGCTCTATGTCTACGATTTGGGCATGACCTTTCGGAAACCGGTTCCGACTTTTCCGGATCATGCCCTAACAAAACAGCGGCAGCACATCTGCGCCGCCGCCATTTTTCTTGTTGGGCGGATGATCTGTCGCAAACCGTCCCCGGGTCAAGCCCGGGAGCGGGTCCGCCCGATCATGCACCGGCCATGCCAACCATCACTTCTTCATCGGACATTTGTCGGCGAAGCGATCCTGGTCGTCCTTGACGATGGTCGCCACCGTCTTCAGCGAGAGCTGGCCGTCGGCGTCCTTGACCACGTCCTGCAGATAGAAATTCTGGATCGGGATGTGGTTGTTGCCGTATTTGAACGGGCCGCGCACCGACTTGAAGTTGGCCTTCTCCATCTCGGCCTTCATCTCGTCCTTCTTCGACGTGTCGCCCTTCACGGCAACCACCGCGCTGTTGATCAGGTTGGCGG
Organism: Bradyrhizobium archetypum; assembly: GCF_013114835.1. Lineage (GTDB taxonomy): Bacteria > Pseudomonadota > Alphaproteobacteria > Rhizobiales > Xanthobacteraceae > Bradyrhizobium > Bradyrhizobium archetypum. Next base: position 531,232 of record NZ_JAAVLW010000006.1, read on the forward strand.
CATCATAGGACTGCGCACCATAGAAGGTCGGGCGCAGGCCCGTATACTTCTTGCGATAGTCCTCGACGAACTTCTTGTTCTCGGGGAACGGCAGATCGTTGACCCACTGCTGGGCACCGGGCACGCCGAGCGCATTTTCCTTTTGCAACGGCAGCGACAATTCGTCGATGGTGAAGGCCGTATAGAGCGGGATCTGCCCCTTGAGCCCGGCCTGGGCGTATTGATTGAGGAACTGCACGCCGGCCGCGCCCGGATAGAACACGAAGATCGACTCGGCCTTGGAGTTCTTCGCCTTGGTGAGCTCGGCGGAAAAGTCGAGCTGGCTCGGCCACACCGTGTATTCCTCGCCCACCACCTGGCCTTTGAAGGTACTCTTGACGCCGGCCAGCATGTCCTTGCCGGCGGCGTAGTTCGGGCCGATCAGGAACACCGACTTGACGCCCTTCTGGTTCATGTAGGTGCCGACCGCCTGCGGGGTCTGGTCGTTCTGCCAGGAGGTCGAGAATACGTAAGGCGAGCAGAGTTCGCCGGCGAGCTGCGAGGGGCCGGCATTGGCCGAGATCAGGAAGGTCTTGGAATCGACCGCGGTTTTGAGCGAGGCCAGCAGCACGTTCGACCAGATGTAGCCGACGATGAAATCGACCTTGTCGGACTGGATCAGCTTTTCGGTCTTCTGCTTGCCGACATCCGGCTTCTGGCCGTCGTCCTCGTAGATCACCTCGACCGGCTTGCCGGCCATCTTGCGGCCGAGATGGTCTAGGGCCAGCTCGAACGAGTTGCGCATGTCGTTGCCGATCACGGCGGTCGGGCCGCTGAAGGTCGAGACAAAGCCGATCTTGACGGTATCGCCGGCGGATGCGGGCTGCGCCAGCGCCAGAATCGCCGCGCCTGCCAGCCAAAATGCCTTTTTCATAATCACTCCCCTCCTCGTTATCGAACCAACCCGGTCAACCGGGCGACCGGCGCTTATCTCGCGCGCCTCATTATCAGGTGAGGTATTTTGTGCGCGAAATCGCCGGTCAGCGGCAAGCATGAACCGTTTGTCCAGCCTTGGACCTTCGGCGCATGCTTAAGCCACCTGCACCATAATTCGCAGACGGCGGGGATGGCAAGAACTATAGTGCCGGTTGCCCGGGCAACGATTGTCGCAGTCTTGGGCCGGGAAGTCTGGAAGGGCCGGCTACCGCAATCGGGCGGCACGTCGTGACGAGCGTCATGGCGCGGCCGCAAGAAGCGCTTGTTCAGATCAGATATTCAGCGCCATCGATGACGTAGCGCGCGTGGCGAAAATCCCGGATGGTTGCGACCTGGCCGGCTGACCAATCCAGCAGCATGAAATATTTCGGGCCTGAATCGCACTCGCCCGGATCAAACACCAGGATGGCGGGGCGCCCTTCGACCAGGCCGGGCACCAGATGCCAGTCGCTGACTTTGGCGTAATTGCCGAAATAGCGGGACACTTCGGCCTTGCCGCGCATCCGGGTCTTGTTGACGAGATCGAGCCGCACGTCGTCCGAGATCATGGCGCGGATCGCGTCGAAATCGCGCGCGTTGAAATGGGCGACATAGGCGCTGAGACGCGCGCGATCGACATCCGACAGGCGCTGTTGCGGCGCATCGTCCGGCTCGTCGGCCATTTCGCGGAGCTGCGCGCGGCCGCGATGCAGCGCGGCCTTGGCCGCCGGCAGGCTGCACTCCATGACGTCGCAGATTTCCTTGAGCGAGCAGCCGAGCACATCCATCAGGATCACGCTTGAGCGCTGCGCCACCGGCAGGCGCATGAAGGTGCGCAAGGAGGTGGCGGCGATCTGGCGGCTCTCCACGGCATCGAGCTGGTCAACAATCATGTCTATCTCCGCTGGTCCTCGGAGCGCCTGCTCGCGGTTGCGCCGGCGCAGGAAATCCAGCGCGGTGTTGTGCGTGATCCGGAACAGCCAGCCTTCGGGATTGCCGATCGCGCCGGCGATGGCCTGCGCTTCCACCGCCTTGATCAGCGCATCCTGCAGCACGTCCTCGCCGTCGATGACGGAGCCGACCATGCGCGCGCAATAGCGATGCAGTTTTGGCCGCATCGCGGCCAGCAGACGATCGATATCGAACGCGGCGGACGTTTCGGGAACCACTGTCATTCAGTCTCCGGCAAGCGCGTTCTCGGTCTCGCGCAACATGCGATAATTGCCGACGATCGTCACCCCTTTGGCCAGAGGCGGTTCGGCGCAACGCTCGCGAATGCTGCTCTGGAATGCCTGGAAGG
>NZ_JAAVLW010000007.1 GCF_013114835.1 Bradyrhizobium archetypum
GGGCGGCCTCTTCGCGCGCGGCGTCCAGGCAGGGGAGTTCAAAACCCTCTTTATCGACTTATCGACGGCAAGCTCGTCGCCGGCGCGGATATCGAAATAGTAGCGGCTCATACGCTGCAAATGCGCCTGACAAATCGGGGTTCCTTAAAAATCGAATCTGGACATAACAAAAGTTAAGCGCGGTGTTTTTGTCCGTCGAAATAAATAGTACCTTGGCAGCATAGACCGGCGCGAACGGCCGACATTTCTGGTCACGCAACAAAGAAATCGGTCTCACAAGCTAGACGCCTTCTCTACGTGAAAAGGGTCTCAGCGGGGACAGCTGAGACCCTTCACGGGCTGAGGTGTCGCTCAACGGGGGACGGTGCGACGCGCCTCAACCCACTTTCCTCATTTGCGTTCCTAACGTCCAAGCTGGCGCTCGACCCGGACCTTCTTCACCGCATCGTTGCCGTTAACATCCTGCGGACCGGTTTACTTTTTCATCCTTTTCGTGTCTTGGTCCGGCGTACTTACGTCGGCTGGGTTGCGGGATGTGCCAACAGTTGCGGGTGGGCCTCCTCCGCCAGCGGCACCTCCGCTGCCGGCACCCGCTCCGGCACCTCCGCTGCCGTCACCAGCGCCTCCGCTACCTGCGCCGCCGGCACCCGCGCCAGCTCCAGCACCTGCGCCGCCCCCCGCACCGCCTGCTCCTCCGGCACCTTGGGCGACGGCCAAAGTTGACCCGAGCGCAAAGAACATTGCCAACGCGATCGCTGCTACTTTCATGGCCGTTCTCCTTCTACTTGTGAAGCACCGGCAATTCTTCAGGCGCTGCTTTCGTTCCTATTTTTGCTGCGGCCAAATGCGTCGACGGCGCTATCGGCGCTATAGGAACCAATCTTCGCCTGGAGCCTAAGCCAGAGCAGCAATCGCGCGCGCAGCGGGAGGCAGACATGACATCGAATCCAAAGAAGCCACTAAGGCCTGAGGATTTTCCCGTGGATGTCGAAGGTCAGACGATAAAGAAGCAGGACGGTACTCCCATCGCAGATGCGGAGAGTCCCGCCGTCGCTGCTGAAATCGTAGAGCGCCTTAATGAAGACGAAGCCAGGCGCGAAGAAGACAAGTGGTCAGCCTGAAGCGTGCGCGCCTCAACCCTGGCCACCCTGCGCCGTTTCCGGCAACGCTTCCCCTGGCAGATAAAGCCTGATCGGGCGGATCTCATACACCGCGGAGGGATTGACGCGACGCAGGTCGCGGGCAATGCCGATTGCGGCGCCATCGTCGGCGCAATCCACCACGTAGAGGCCGAGTAACTGCTCCTTGGTCTCGGCGAACGGTCCGTCGATCACCATCCCGTCGCCCGGTCCGCGCAGGGTGCGCGCCTCCGCCGTGCCACCGAGCCGCGCCGCCGGCCCGAGCAGCTTGTTGGCGTTGAGCCGATCATGCACCTTAAGCAGGCCGGTCATCACTGCCGCGTCCTCTTCCGGTGTCCAGGACATCACCTCGGCTTCGACGTGGTAGGCGAGAATGGCGTAGAGCATCGTGTTCTCCTTTACGGACTGGCTACCCCTTAAAGGACGATTTGGCCCTGATCATCCCGACAAATGGTCTGCGACGAAACATTCCGGAAATACGATATATCGGATTGCCGTTGAACGCAGTCCGGCAGGTTCCCGACTGATGAGCAAAACGCGAGCCAACGCGCACCATCCAAGGAGACGGTCATGCGACGCCAGCCAGCCACGATCATCTGCGATGCCGCTAGATTGCGCGCACCGTCAGCGTCGTCGCTATCAGGCGATTGGCATGATGTTCACCGGCCACCACCGCTACTACGGCAGTTCTGCCGTCAATGGCGGCGAGCGCATCATCGAAGACCGCCGCGGCCCGCGCCCTCGCTTGGTTGATCGCTGCGGCTTCTGATCAGCTATTAAAAAGGCGCGGCGGGATCGCTCCCGTCGCGCCCGATTGTTGTGCTCGCTGGTCCAGGGCTGAGAGCGCCCCGATGCCAGGCCATAAACTTAAAGCCTAGCGGGCGATCCCAGCGAGGTGACAGCGCTTGGTATAAGACACTGGATCACCTCCTTTCGTTGTTGATGGAAACTTCAATATAGGTGGCGAATCAGCCCCTGTTAAGGGTCCGCCGGCCCGTTGCGCCATCCCACAGGATGTTCGGGCAGGGGCGGCGGAGTGGGTTGAGGCCGCCTGCATGGCGTGTTAGTTCAACGCCTGAGCGCGGGTGTAGCTCAATGGTAGAGCAGCAGCCTTCCAAGCTGAATACGAGGGTTCGATTCCCTTCACCCGCTCCATGATTTTGACCCGAGCGGACCGAAGGCGCGTCCCTTTTTATTGCTCGAAATCTCCTCCCCAAATTCAACAAATGTGCCAATCTGCTTCTCAGGGGAGGCCTCGGCCGGTCGGCATCTATTTGCCGGAGATCTATCGTCTGCGCGGCGTGTGCCTGCTCGCTCTCGACCGTCGCAACAAAGTCGAAGCAAAATCAGCATTCGCAACCGCCGCCGATATTGCCAAGCGCCAGGGGGCAGTCATCTTCGAGCGTCGCGCTGAGGCTTCGTTGTCCGAGTTTGCGATATATTGAGCCATGCCTGAGATGTCCGATCATGGCCGAAGGCGCAGCGTATATTGAAACGTACAACGCGAAAAATCGCCGGTCGATCTAAACCATTGATGCTGCGCTAAAAAAATCTCACGACGATATTGACGGCGCGCTTCACTCCCTCCATTCATTCCCTGCCGCAAACAAGCTGATGCCCAGCGATGGCGTCAGCGGGAAGCGAGCGGTCTTTGGTTGAAGAAACAGACAGGCGGCAGGTCTGATGCGCATCATCTACTTCAGCCTCGGTTGGGTGATGGTTGCGCTCGGCGTGATCGGCCTGGTGATGCCGCTGATGCCGGGGGCGGTTTTCCTGATCGTGGCAGCGTGGTGCTTTGCGCGTTCGTCGCCACGGTTCGAGGTGTGGCTGCTGGATCATCCGACGTTTGGCAAACCGCTGCGGGATTGGCGCGCCGCCGGCGCCATCCCGCGGGCGGCCAAGGCCATGGCTTGCGCGGGAATGACGATCGGGTTTGTCGTGTTCTGGTATAGCGTCGATCCGTCCTTGCCGCTTGCCATAGCCGTCGCGGTCATCTTCCTTGCCTGTGCCGCTTACGTCGTATCGCGACCGGCGATGGCCGATGAGAGCGGCATCTAAGTCCTACGGTAGGGGTGAGCACCAAAACCCGGTGCTCACCTTTCTTGCCTCAAGCTGATCGGCGCCGGAGCTCGGCGACAGATTCAAGCGTCTCCGATTGAGAAGCGCTCCTGTCGAGACGGTCGCGCAGTTTGCCCCTGATCTTTTGCAGAGCGCGAACCTCGATCTGGCGGATCCGCTCGCGGGACACGCAGAAGGTGGCGCCAAGCTCCTCCAGGGTCTTCGGCCGTTCGGCAAGGTAGCGTGCTTCGATGATGCGCTGTTCGCGGGACGTCAGGTCGGCAAGCGCGTCCTTCAATGCGATGCTCGTGCGGTCGCGATCTTCCGCTTCCGACAGCAGACTTTCGGGATCCGGCGCCGGATCGACCAGCGAGTCCTGCCATTCTTCCGAACCGTCCTCCCGGCTCATGGGCAGGTTGAGCGAAATGTCACCGCGCATCCTTCCGTTCATCTCGACGACGTCGCGGGAATCGACTTTCAGTTCCTCGGCAATGTATTTGACCTGTTCAGACGAAAGTTCGCGGTCCTCTCCTGCGGAGATCCGGCTTTTCAGTTTCCGCAGATTGAAGAACAGCTTCTTCTGGGCGGCCGTCGTGCCTATTTTCACCAGCGACCAGGACCTCAGAATGTACTCATGAATGGTCGCCTTGATCCACCACATCGCATAGGTGGCGAGCCGAAAACCCTTTTCGGGTTTGAAGCGCTTCACCGCATGCATCAGGCCTAAGTTCGCTTCCGAAATCAGGTCAGCGACGGGAAGGCCGTAGCCTCGGTAGCGCAGGGCCAGCCTCGCTGCCAGCCGCAGGTGACTTGTCACCAGACGATAGGCCGCGTCGCGATCGCCGTGCTCGTGCCAGCGGCGGGCGTACATGACCTCGTCGGCCGCGCTCAGCAGCGGAAATTTTCTGATAGCGGCGAGATAGCGAGAGAGCCCGCCTTCCGAGTGAAGCGCGGGCAGGTTTGAAGGGACTGTCAGGCTGCTCATATCCAATTCCTCCTCAGAGCAAAGTGGGTGCGAGCTGCCGGGCATGTGTCGGGGCCCGAAAACGGCGCCCCAAGCGCATCAAGCCGGCGGCGTCCACAGAATGTCGAAGCGTGCGGATTGTTCCGTCAGATATGGCTTGAAAGCTGAAGCCGGTCAGCAATGGCGGCCGGATCCGTCGCGGGGATGACCTCGCGCCGGCTTAGGCCGCCTGTGCTGTCGCAGCGGCGGCGCTTTTCTCAGCCGCATTGCCGCGCTCGAGCGCCAGCAGCGCCAGCTCGACCTCGTGAAGGCGGGAGGGCCGGCCATTCTCCGGCATGCCTTCGTTGGTCGCCTGATCGATCAAATATTCGGTCCATGCCCAATCTATCAGGATCGAGCGCTTCGCATCGAGCGAAAGGCCGGCATCGCGCACTACCGCCATCGGCGAACTCCAACCTTCCTCACCGCGCCGATCCTGCCGGGCTTCCGCGCCGGCGACGGCATTGTCATAGCTCTCCTGGAGGGAACCTAATCCGAGACGTTCGAGGGTCTCGTCGGAAAATGCATGCTTCATCCTGCGGCGCACTGATCGCTGATTTAAGTCTGGCTCGGTTGCGTTCTCAACGACATAGGGAACTCGCTGACGCTCGGCATAACGGACCGCTGCCCGGAGCGTCGGGAAGCTCAGCTCGACGGTCGCGAGCGGGTCATCATCGCCGGTCCAACCCATCAGGGGCTCAACATAGGAGGCGCTGCGGCGTTCGAAGGTAAGCCGCCAGCCTTTGCTGCGGGCCTTTCCCGAGGTCATTGCTGACCGCTCGGGCCGAAAGATGTGGGCTAGCGCATCTCCTGGGAACGGGGATGGGGTTAAGCGCCTGTCCGGCGTGTCATTGTCGTTGGCGGTGAATGCCGCTTCTGGTGTGGTCTTGTTCACTCCATCGATCGTGGCCATCTTCATTTTATCCCTCCCATTTCTGGCGAAGGAAAGCCGCCCGCGGCTCATATCAAGCCGCACGCATCGTTCATCTGTGCAGGCGACCAGGTCGTTAGCCCGTCAGGAGCACCCCTTACAGATATCCGGGACGATGTCCTCGGCGCGAAACGGCGGGCTCGCGCCGGTCGCGCGGTTGGACCCTGTGCTCCGGCCAACGGACGGCGTCCGCTCCGGTGCCTCGGTCTGAACCACCGCGTTCGAACCGCGATACGGCTTCGGCTTCTTTTGCTCCGCGCCGGTTGCTTCGCTTGCGCTGAGCAGCATGGCGAATACGACGGCAACTGCGAGTAAACCGCGCATCGTTCTCCTCCCAACATTAGCTGTTGCGAAGGGAGAGCCTGATGCGCAGGTTCCTGGATAACGCCGCTATCCAGCCGGCCAGTCGCGGCAGCAGACGCACTGCTCCCGTGCTCAAACGAAGCACAGACTGGGCGTGATACGTCGTCTCCATAACCACATCCTCCTGAAAGCAACGTGGAATCCCCAGCGCCTTCACCTTGAGGATCCGGCGCGCCAATCCTGCTAGGCCTTGGCGGCGGTCGATTTAGGTCGGCTGCGTGTGGCGTCAAGAGGTGTGCCGCTCGGACGCGCAGCCCTCTTTGAAGACCGGCCCCCGGGCGGTGAAAAATGTGAATGCCCGCGACGGTTGCAATCTTGAAATAGAACGGGTCACCTCTAATTCTTGTAGTGCCGCAAGTGTGGCGCCGGATGCCGTCAGGGTCCGGTCAAGGCCGCCGGACACAATCCCGGCGGTGCTCCTATCCATGTTGCTCAAGAGGAGGATGTGGCTATGAGAACCTACGATCTGTCCCCGTTCTGGCGTTCGACCGTTGGGTTTGATCGCCTGCTCGACCTCGTCAGCGACACGATGAACGACAGCGATAATTATCCGCTGTACGACATCGAGCGCACCGGCGAGGACCAGTACCAGATTTCGCTGGCGCTGGCCGGTTTCAGCCCGGAGGAGATCACCATCACCGCGGAGCAATCGACGCTCACGGTTGAGGGCCGCAAGGCCAACAAGGGTGATCACAACTACCTGTATCAGGGCATCTCGATGCGGCCGTTCCGCCGTGTCTTTAACCTGGCGGACTATGTCCAGGTCGAGGATGCGACGTTCGACAACGGCATGCTCAAGATCGTTCTGGTCCGGGAGTTGCCGGAGGCCATGAAGCCGCGTCGCATCGCGATCGAAACCGCCGGCAACGACAACCAGCAAATCGAACAGAAGCAGGCCGCCTGACGCAATTCCGGTCAAGGCTGTCGAACCGCCTGTGCGCGGCTTGGCCGCGCGCAGGTGAGGCCTGTCCAGTGAACATGATGAACAGAAAGGAGGACATCTATGGCACTACGCGATCTCATTCCGTGGAACGACGGCTCTCGTGATCTGAGTCTGCACCGCAACGAGCCCAATCCGTTCCTCGCGCTTCACCGCGAGATGAATCGGCTCTTCGACGATGCGTTCCGCTCGTTCGACATCGCTCCGTTCAGCTCCCATGCGATGGGCTGGCCGAAGCTCGAGGTCAACGAGACCGAAAAGGAAGTCAAGGTTATCGCTGAACTTCCCGGTCTCGAAGAGAAGGACGTCAACGTCGAACTGAGGAGCGGCATGTTGACGATCAGCGGTGAGAAGAAGAGCGAGACCGAAGACAAGGAACGTCGCTTCAGCGAACGCTACTATGGGCATTTCGAGCGTTCCATCCCGGTCGACGATATCGATCAGGATAAGGTTGGAGCGTCGTTCAAGAACGGCGTCCTCACCGTAACGCTGCCGAAATCACCTGCCGCGCAGCAGAAGGTGAAGCGGATCGCCATCAACGGCAAGTAACCGCGCGGCGGGCGGGAGCCTTGTGCTCTCGCCCGCGCCGAAGGCGTTGCCGACCAATGACGGGTCAATCGAACTCGAATAGAGAGGAGCCAATGTAAGGAGTTGTAACCATGAACACGGTCTGGAAAAAAGACATGATCGCCGATGTCGTCAATCTTGTAATCGGCCTGGGCTTGTTCGTGTCGCCGTGGGCGTTGGGGTTTGCCGCTGAAAGCCCCGCCAACTGGAATGCCTGGTTGAGCGGCATCCTGATCGCCGCGCTTGCCGTAACGGCGTTGGCGATTTTCGCCGAATGGCAGGAGTGGCTAGCCTTGGCCGCCGGTGTTTGGGTGGCGCTGTCGCCGTGGGTGGCGCATCTTTCGGCCAACCAGTCGTCGACGACACTCCAAGTCGTCGCCGGGATCGTGGTGGCCGCCGTTGCGGCGCTGCGACTGTGGTACTTGCATCAGAGCCATCCCCGCGTGACGGCCTGATGCTTGGCGAGGGAGGCTGCTGGCAGCCTCCCTTCGCTTTGTCTGGACCGGGCTAAGTTTGCTTGCACATCGGACGTGAAATCGCCCGCGACGCCAGGTTCTTGTTTTCCAGCCTCGCTCGACCGAAACCAATCGCTCCCAGCAAGAACATCCACAAGGCGCCACCGGCCGTCAGGATGGTTGATCATGACGGCCGGCCCGGCAACCGGCACCGGTTCAGTTGTCCTTGCGCGCAACCGTCGGGGCGGCCTCGAGGCCATGCCCGTTGGCAGCGGCCGAAAGTGCGGCGATGGAGGGGAGTTCGAGCTGCGGCGCAGGGTGCTTACGCAGCATCTTCTGATAGATCTTGACGTAGTCGGAGGCCATCCGCGCGGCGGAGAACCGCTCTTCAAAGCGTGCGCGGATCGCCTTGCGGTCCAGCGCCAGCAATTCCGGGATAGCGCGGACGGCCTCGTCGACGTCGGAGACGATACGGCCGGTGAGCCGATCCTCGATGATTTCCGGCACCGATCCGCAACGGAAAGCCAGGACCGGCGTGCCGCAGGCCATCGCCTCGATCATCACAAGGCCAAAGGGTTCGGGCCAATCGATCGGGAACAGCAGCCCGGCGGCCTGACCGAGGAATTCACCTTTGGCATTGTCATTGATCTCGCCGATAAACTCGATCCCGCCGCCGTCGAGCATCGGCGCGATGACGTCGCGGAAATAGGCTTCGTCGGCCTTGTCGACCTTGGCCGCGATCTTCAGCGGAAGACCCGCCGCGCGGGCAATCGCGATGGCGCGGTCAGGCCGTTTCTCCGGCGAGATGCGGCCGAGGAAGGCGAGATAGCCGCCATGCTGCCCGAGGCGGGGCTTGTGCAGGCCGACCGGCAAACCGTGATAGACCGTGCCGACAAAGTTCACGCCCGGAAGCGGCGCGCGCTGCGCGTTCGATATCGAGACCAGCGGCATGTCGGAAAATCGCCGGTAGAACGGCATATGGTCGGCGAGGTCCTGCCGGCCGTGCAGGGTCGTCAGCGTCCGGTTGCGTTCGGAGCGGAACAGCGGGAAATGCAGATAGTCGACGTGGAAGTGCAGAATATCGAACTCGTCGGCGCGCTCGCGCACCTTGTCGAGCATGATCATGTGGTGGGGAAGGGGGTCGCGGACGTCGGGATCGAGGCGCAGGGCGCGCGGCGTGCAGGGAACGAGCTCGGCGGACGTGATGGAATCCTCGCTCGCGAACAGCGTCACCTGATGTCCCTGCCGGACTAATTCCTCCGTCAGGTAGGCAACGACCCGTTCGGTCCCGCCATAGAGCCGCGGCGGCACGCTCTCGAACAGCGGGGCAATTTGCGCAATCCTCATGTTACTCTCCGTTCGTATGTCTTGGCCGGCCTTACCGCCGGGCGAGGCCCGGTGGCTGACCGCCTTGTTCTTGATCGCGGACTGTCGCGCCGCCGCATGTTGCCAACGGCGCGCGGCTATGAACTTGAAAGGACCAAACTGGTTCCAGGCGTTTCGCTCGGAGCGAAAAACCCAGCGGCCCACTATGCGCCGGCTCGCCAGCAACGAGGCCAGAGCCAGGCGGGCGCTGGGAGAGGATCGGACGAACCGCGTCCAGGCCGAAGACGAGGGTTCGATTCCCTTCGCCCGCTCCATGGTTCAAAATTTATTCAAGATATCGCTGTTATCGTGCCACATATGAATGCTCCACAGGCGCCCGGCGGTGGCGAGCCAACACGCGCTGATTGTGCAGGCAATGCGTTAACGGCAATTTGGTGCATTTCCAAAAGCAAAATACGCGCTTGCTAACCATGCCTTACGGAACGCCTGGACTCGACACAAAATCAATCCGATTGAGACACAATGTCGGCGAGTAGGGTTGAAACGTTGACCGCCAAGCATCACCCGTTCAAATTATTTTGCAGAATATGGGCTCACAGGGGGACTGTAATGGGAGCTACGATCGGCATCACTCGTTGGCGAATGGAGCAATGGTCCTGGGCTTCGGCCCGTGACGCCGTGCGCCGCCTCAATATCGCCCCGCGGCGCATCGCTGTGGCGGCGCTGGTGGTGGCCGCGATGGCCGGTTCGGCGGTGAGCGATCGGGCATCCGCGGCGCCTCCTCCGGGCAACAATGAAATCCGGATCGGCAATACCGCTCCTTACACCGGTCCGGCTTCTGCCTATGGCGTGATCGCCAAGGTCATCTCGGCCTATCTGGACAAGGTCAACGCCGAGGGTGGCATCAATGGCCGCAAGGTCAACATGATCACCTATGACGACGCCTACGAACCCATCAAGACGATGGAGATGACCCGCAAGCTGGTCGAGGAGGACCAGGTTCTCTTTACGTTGGCGACGATCGGCACGAACACGAATGCCGCGATCCAGCCCTATTTGAATTCAAAGAAGGTTCCGCAGCTGTTTGCCTTGTCGGGCGCGGCGGCCTGGGACCAGCCGCGCGAATTTCCCTGGACCATGGGCTTCCTGCCGACCTACACGGCTGAGGCGCAAATCTTTGCCCAGTATATCCTGGAGAACCATCCGCGCAGCCGGATCGCCGTCCTCTATCAGGAGGACGGAATGGGCAAGGAATACTTGAAGGGCCTGAAGGACGGCCTGGGCGGCAAGGTCGCGATCGTGGCCGAGGCTCCCTACAAGGTCACCGACACCAATATCGATGCGCAGATGGCCAAGCTGAAGGCCTCCAACGCCGACGTCTTCATCGAATTCACCACGCCGAAATTCGCCATCATGGCGATCCGGCGAAGCGCCGAACTCGGCTGGCGGCCGGCACATTTCGTCGCCTCGATCGCCAATTCGTACTCGGCCGTGATTCAGCCGGCGGGCGCGCAAAATGCGGAAGGCCTGCTCTCGGCGGCATACAGGCTCGAGGGCGAAGACGCGGCGGCAGCCGGTGACGCCGTGTTCCGCGAGTGGAGCGCCTTCATGCAGCGCTATGTCCCGAGCGTGAGCAAGACCAACGGCCAGGCCGTGCTCGGCTATCTCGTCAGCAAGACGCTGGTCGAGGTGCTGAAGAACTGCGGCGACGATCTCTCGCGCGAAAACATCATGAAGCAGGCCCGCAACATCAAGGGTGTCCAGCTTCCGATGATGGTGCAGGGCATCCTGATCAATACCAGCCCGTCCGATCATGCGCCGATCGAGCAGATGCGGATGATGCGCTTTACCAACGGCAACTGGCAGCATTTCGGCCCGGTGCGCAGCGGTATTGATCCGGGTGCGGTCAGCGATTCCTTCAAGACGATCTTCAAGTACGGCACCGCCACCAAGCGCGATCTGGCCAATCAGCTCAACGCCAACACGGTGAGCCTGATGACGGGTTCGTTCGGCTCGACCTATGCCCAGGTGGGCGCCGATCTCGCCTCCGTGCTCGACAACGGCACCAACTTGCGGATCCTGCCGGTGATGGGCCGCGGATCGGTACAGGCGGTGGCGGACATCCTGCTGCTGCGAGGCGTCGACGCTGGCATCGTGCGCAAGGACACGCTCGCCTATCTCGATCGCAAGGACTTCGCCAAGGACATCCGCAACCAGTTCGTCTATGTGGCCAAGATGTTCAACGAGGAAATGCACGTCCTCGCGCCGAAGACGATCACCAACATGCGGGAACTCGACGGCAAGACCGTGGTGGTCGATTTGCCCGACAGCTCGACCTTCGTGACCGCGATCAACGTGTTCGAACGGCTCGGAATCAGGCCGCATCTGATCTATCAGGAGCCGCGACTGGCGGTGGACATGCTGCGCAAGGGCGAGGTCGATGCGATCGTTGCGATCGAAGGCAAGCCGCTGCAATGGCTGAACCAGGTCAACGACCGCAACCTGCATCTGGTCCCGGTCGAGTACGCCAAGACCCTGCAGGAGGAGTATCTGCCGTCCAAGCTTTCGTCGGCGGATTACCCCGGCCTCGTGCCGGATGGCGGCTACGTCGAGACGGTCGCCGCAGAGGCCGTGCTGGCGTCGTATAACTGGGCGCCGAACAGCGACCGCTACCGCCGCCTCTCGCTGCTGGTGGATACGATGTTCGACAAGGTCGCACAGTTGCAGCGTCCGCCGTTCCACCCGAAGTGGCGGGAAATGGCGCCGCGGGCGACGGTGTCCGGCTGGACCCGCTTCAAGGCGGCGCAGGAATGGCTCGACCGCAACATGCCGCCGGCTGCTTCCGTGTCGGCAGCATCGGGTGCCGTGCCGGCTCCCGCGCCGGTTGCCGCCCCGGCCGCCGCATTCTCGTCGCCCCAGGAGCGCGATCCCCTGTATCGGGAATTCCTTGAGTGGCGCGCCAGCCGCGCCAAGGCCGGCGCCAACCGGTAATCAGGCGCTCCGGCACCAACGGTTCGAGAAATCGTAGCGGGCGGCTTCTGTCATGGAAGCCGCCCGTTTCGTTGCTCGCGATGAGATTCTGAGCCGGATCGTCACCGGTTCACAAAATCCCCTTGACGTCTGTTCTCGCAAGATCGCTCCCGACATAGAGCAGGGGGCAGCGATGCTGATTCGCGACCTCATAGGCGAAGCAGTCGCCGAGATTGAGACCGGCGGCGTGAATGCCTTTTCCCCACCGCGCATAGGCGCGCGCCACTCTTCGCGCCGAAGCCAGTGAAACGGCGATGATATTGACTCCGAGCCCGTCGATCAGGCCTTCCATCTCCTCGCCGACGTTGCGGCGGTCTGCGACGATCAATGCCTCCGCGACGGTTCCCGCCGAGATCAGTATCTCATCTTCCGCTTCCAGCACGGCGATGCAGGCGTCGGCCTCGGCTTCGCCGAGCACGACAGCCATCAATGCGGATGTATCGACTGCGATCATCCGGGCAGGCCGTCGTCACCGTAGAGAAAATCCTGGCTCCTTGCAGCGTTTGGCCCGGCTGCTGCTTTTGCCTTGCCGCTGGCGCGCATGGCCTCGAGCAGGGCTCGGCGCGTCTTTCGGTTCGGCGCTGCCGTCACCGGCACCAGCCGCGCGGCGGCCTGGCCGTGACGTGTCAAAATTACCTCATCACCGGCTTCGGCGCGTCGCACCAATTCGGTCAATTGCCCCTTGGCTTCGGAGACGGGGATACGCATGGCGTGCCTCGATCGGCGATAAACGGGTCTGCTCCAACGCATAGACCATTTAATGGTCCAATTCAATTGTTGCGCGCGCGAGTAGTCGGATTCGGCCGATGGACCGCCAGCGCGCGCCCGCTCAGCTATGGATAGCTACATGCCGACAATGCAGGGCTCAGCGGCATAAAATTAGTGTATCGGCATCACAGCGCCGGGCCCTGTTCCCGCGCCACGCGCCAAAAATTTCGGAGGAAATTCATGTCGGCTCTGCCACTTTCGGGCATCAAAATTCTCGACCTGACGCGGGTGCTCGCGGGCCCGCTGTCGGCGCAGATGCTCGCCGATCTCGGCGCCGAGGTGATCAAGATCGAGCGTCCCGGCGGCGGCGACGACGCCCGCGCCTTCGGCCCGCCTTACCTCAGGGATCCCGAGGGGAAGAACAACAATAACAACTCGTTCTATCTCTGCGCCAACCGCAACAAAAAATCCGTCACCGTCAATATCGCAACTGCGGAAGGGCAGGACATCGTCCGCGAGCTTGCCAAGAGCTGCGACGTGATGATGGAGAATTACAAGGTCGGCGACCTCAAGCGCTACCGGCTTGATTATGAATCGATCAGGGCCATCAACCCCGGTATCATCTATTGCTCGGTGACCGGCTTCGGCCAGACCGGACCCTACGCGCCGCGCGCCGGCTATGATGCGATCCTGCAGGCGATGGGCGGCCTGATGAGCGTCACCGGCCATATCGACGGCGAGCCCGGCGCCGGCCCGATGAAGGTCGGGCCCTCGATCGTCGACTACATGACCGGCATGAACGCCTCGATCGGCATTCTGGCCGCGCTCTATCACCGCAAGGCCAATGGCGGCGAGGGGCAGCATGTCGACGTTTGCCTGTTCGACACCGTCATCGCGGCGCTGTCGCATTACGCGCAGATCTTTCTGGTCAACGGCCAGACTCCGCCGCGGCGCGGCACATGGGGCAATGGCGGCATGCCCGCCGGCGTGTTCCGCTGCACCGACGGCGAGCTGATGCTGGTGGTCGGCAATGACGGCCAGTTCCAGCGCACCTGCGCCGTGCTCGGCGCGCCCGAGCTCGCGACCGATCCGCGCTTCGTCAAGAACAACGACCGCGTCGTCCACGGCAAGGAGATCATGGCGATCTTCGCCGGGCTGTTCCTGAAGAAACCGGTCGCCTATTGGCTGGACGAGCTGGAGAAGGCCGGCGTCCCCTCAGGTCCCATCAACGATTTCTCGCAGGTGTTCAATGATCCCCACGTGCAATCGCGCGGCATGCGGGTCAAGGTCAATCACCCGTTCGAGCCCGACCTGTCGCTGATCCGCAACGCCATCACCTTCTCCGGCACCCCTGTGAAGGAATATCGCGCGCCGCCGCTGCTCGGCGCGGATACCAAGGACGTGCTGGCCACGATCGGCTACGATGCGGCAAAGGTCGAAGCGCTGAAGGAGAAGAAGGTTATCTGATCGCGGCGTCGACAGATTTCTGTACCAGCGGCACCAGCCCGAAGATGGCGATTAGATTTTGACACAGACGCTTCCATCGATATCGAAGCATGCCTGCCTCGGATTGAACTAGCATGCCACCGTCGATCAGTTTGTTCGGAGGGTGGAACGATGAAGCGGGAAGTCATTCACGTCGAACCGATCTCGTCCTGGCTTGCCAAGCGGGGCGCGCCGGTATCGCCGGTTACACGCGGTGGCGGCATGGTGTTCGTGTCAGGCCTACCGCCGTTCGATCCCAATACCGGCGAGCTCTTCACCGGCCCGATCGAGCGTCAGACCGAACTCGTTCTTACGCAATTGAAACTGTGCCTGGAAACTGCGGGCACGTCGCTGCAGAACGTGATGAAGTGCAACGTCTACTGCACTTCGGCCGCGCACTTCACCGCCGTCAACGCGATCTACGCGCGCTATTTCCCGAAAGATCCTCCGGCGCGCATCTTCGTTTGCGTGCCCGAATGGTTCGCGCCGTTCGATATCGAGATCGATTGCGTCGCGGTCGCGTAGGCGCCGCCCCATTCAGCGCAGGCCCTGACGGTCGACCAGAATTCGATGAATCTGGATGAACTCCGGCAGCTCGATCAAAAACTCCGGGTCGCGGGCGAGATGGTGAACCTTGGTCGGCTCGCCTTTGGTGAAGGCGGTCATCGACTCCAGATCGCTCCAGTAGGAGATCGTGGTAAACCAGCTCTCCTGTTCACGGTCTTCCCGGAATAGCTGCACGCCCAGCGCGGTTCTCTCCAGCGGCGGGATTCCTTCGGCTTTGATATAGGCCTCATAGCTATCCGCAATGTCGGGTCGCGTCCGGCCGCGCCAGATGCGGGCGATGGTCGGCTGGGTAGGCATGGGCTTCTCCGTCCTGAACTTGGCCTGAGCCACAACGACGATCTCGCCCAGCTCGTTCCCGATCGAAAAACTCTTGCACGTCATGGAGTACAAGAAGAGGCCGCCCGATCCGGCGGCCTCCTCGAAGCTCGTTCACCCAAATCACCGCTTCTGCTGTGCGTCGGCCACGGCGCCGCGCATCTGCGTCGCCGCCGTCAACTCGCCGATCTTCCTGCCCATCTCCTTGCCGGCTTCGGTGGAGAAGCGGTAGTGGAAGCCGGCATAGATGCGCGCGTTGGAGACCTCGTCGCTATAGTCCTGCAGCCGCGTCCAGTTGCGGGTGACGCCGGCCGCCATCGGGCTCGTCAGTGCGATCTCGCCGACCTCATCGCCCACCACATTCTGCAAGACGGTGGCAACGGCGCTGGAGACGATGCAATGCGCGCACGGATATTCCGGGTGCATTGGCGTCGTTCCCAGAGGCTGCCACGCTGCTTCGCGCGGCGTCGCCGGGTTGGAGGTGATGTCGGCATTGCGAATGGCCGTGATCGGGCGCCAGAGATTGTAGGCATATTTCGCATCGAACACCGCGATGAAGGCGTCGGCAGTGGCGATCGATGTCAACGCATAAAGGCGGGCGCAGTCGACGAGGTCCATCTTTCTGTTGGTAGCGATCTGGCGGACGATCGCGTTGTAGGTCCGGGGTCCCGTGAAGAACCAGAAGCGGGCAATCGTCGTCTGCTCGGCCGAGCGCTTGGTGCTGACACTCCTGCCGATCTCGCGGATTTCGTTTAGATCCCGCGTCCAGGTTTCCGACGTCAGCGCGGGAGGCGGCGGGGCGCGAAATTGCGACGCGCTAACCAGCGCGAAAGGCCTGACCTTTGCGCTCGTGGACTCGATCGGGATAGTGGTCGGAACGTAGACGCCAGCCGTGGTGGCGGGACGGTAGTCTTCCGGTGTATTGCTACCGTCATTCTCGCGCATGGCGAGCACCCCGGCGGCGGCCTGCTTGCCGATTTCGATGCCTTTAGCCTTCGCCTGATTCTCGGCGATCCCCCCGAGCGAGGCTGCAAGCGCCGTATCGAGGTCGGCCTTCTTGTCGGGATGGAGCGCCAGCAGCACGTCATAGGCCGCAGCGGCAGCCGCCGCTTCCCGTGAGGCGTCCTTATCAGTGGTGAGGTTGAGCTTGTAAGGCGCATAGCGCCGGTCGATGGCGTTGACCGCTTCGAACATCGCGATGTGCAGCATCGCCTGCCCGCGGGTATTCGGCGCGTTCAGAAGCTGCTTTTCGATACCGATCGCGTCAGCCTTGGCGTTCCAGTCCATGATGACGTCGCCGCGGGCGGCGGTGGCAAACAGCGTGGCCGCAAGCACGCTGCCGATCCGAATGGCCTGTGAAAATCCTGATGCTGGCTTCATGGGAACTTCTCCTGCCTGTCGCCCGCGCAAGTGGGCTTCCTCGAAAGTCCCACATTCGCAGGCGCGGCAGTCGTGAAGATCGGGTGAAATTGTGATGAAATGGCTCAAGACTGCCCGTGAACCCCGACGCGAACAGCGCATCGCAGACATGGCCGATATCAAGAGCTATCGTTTTGGTCCGTTCCTGGTCGATCGCCGATCGGCCTGTTTGCGCCGCGAGGGCGTCGCGGTTCCGCTGCGGCCAAAATCCTTCGACGTGCTGGTCTATCTCGCGCAGCATCCCGGCCGGCTGGTTGCAAAAGCGGAGTTGATCGACAAGGTCTGGCAAAACGTCAACGTCACATCGAACTCGGTGGTTCAGTGTATTAAGGAGGTCCGGCAGGCGCTGCAGGACGACAGCCAGACGATTATCGAAACCGTCTCCAAGCGCGGCTATCTGTTTGCGCCATCGGTTGTCGCCATCGACAGCGACGGCGAATATCCGTCGGGCGCAGACCCCATGGCAATGGAGGCGGATGCAAACCGCGCGCTGCCGTTGCCCGATCGTCCGTCAATTGCGGTGCTGCCGTTCGACAATATGAGCGGCGACCCAGACCAGCAACATTTCGCCGACGGCATCTCCGAAGACCTGATCACCGGCCTGTCGCGCGTCCGCTGGCTGTTCGTCATCGCCCGCAACTCCACCTTTGTCTACAAGGGCCGCGCCGTCGATGTCAGGCAAGTCGCTGACAAGCTCGGTGTCCGCTATGTGCTCGAAGGCAGCGTGCGCCGGGCCGGCCAGCGGCTGCGCGTCAGCGCGCAGCTGATCGATGCGATAACCGGCGGCCATCATTGGGCCGAGCAATACGACCGCGAGCTCGGCGACATCTTTGCAATCCAGGACGAGATCACCAGCAGCGTTATAGCCTCGATCCAGCCGCGCTTGCTCGCAGCCGAGGGTGTTCGCGCGTTGTCGCGCTCGCCAGGCGATCTTGGCGCATGGGAGCTCGTGGCGCGGGCGCAAACACATGTCTGGCGGCTGAACCGGTCGGACAATGAAGCGGCGATCAAGGCGCTCAATCGCGCCGTCGAGGCGTATCCGGATTACGCGCCGGCCCGGAGCCTGCTCGGCTTCTGCCTGGTGTTCTCGGTGCATAATGGCTGGCGCGATCGCGAGCAGGGCCTGCAGGCCGCCCGTTCGCATATCATTCGGGCCATCGCGCTCGACGATTGCGATCCATGGGCGCAGATCGCCCTCGGCTACTGGTCAATGATGGAGTGGCGTACCGAGGAATCGATCGCCGCGTTTCGGCGCGCCGTCAGCCTCAATCCAAGCTCGGCTACCGCGCATTGCTACCTCAGCCACGGGCTCGCTTTCTCGGGACAGTGTTGTGAAGCGATCGCGCACGGCAAGGAAGCCATCCGGCTGAGCCCGTTGGACCCGGATACAGCCATGTTTCTCGGCGGCATCACCGTGGCGAACTATCTCGCCGGCCGGTATGCGGAGGCCTTCGAGACGTCGGAGCAATTATTGCGGCTGCGGCCGGGCTTTCACGGCGCCCAGCGGCTTCGCTGTGCGAGCCTGGCTCAGATGGGAAGAGTGGAGGAGGCCAGACAATCTCTTGCTGTCGTGCGCCTCGAGCAGCCCCAGCTCTCGATCGATTGGATCAAATCAAGCGTGCCTTATCAGACGCCGGAACTGATGGAGCGGTTCCTGACCGGAATGCGCAAGGCCGGGCTAACCTGAGAAGGGAGTGGCAAATCACTTCTGATTTTCAGAAATCGTGTCAAGCCCGTGAATTAAAAAGAATCTGCTTTCGTTCTCACCCAAATCAGTCGCATAACTCCGCCCGTCTCACGGCAGATGAGGGGCGTTGGCCACGTCACGAACGCGCGGTGAGATGCGATGGACACAAGAACCATGACCGACGTGCGTGGCGATTGTGTACGGTGAAGTCGTGTGGTTCGGGCGCCGCGGTGCTGGCGTTAAGTTGGCGGGAAGTAATCCGCCGACGACGGAGGCAAAAGAGCCGTTCTCCGGGAAGAGCACGAAGTAAGCCGTAAAGCCATTGCGCAGGGAAGGCCGGAGTGTTTGGAGCTGTACCTGTATGCTCGTGTGCGTTTTTTTATGCGCAAGCAGCACACGAGACCGCGGGTGCAGCCAGCACCCGGTCTTCCCTGCGCCCTCTGAATGAGAGGGCGGGAAGTTGAGAGCAAACCTCGGACAGTTCATGTCGCGAGATCGCGACGTCATATTCGGTCGTCATCGTCCGCCTTGTGCGCAATTGCGCACTGGGGCGGACGATCCAGTATTCCAGAGACGTCAATGATTGAGCCGACAAGCCGCGGCGTACTGGATCCCCGCTTTCGCGGGGATGACAGTCGAGGGTTGCGTAGCTATGACCACGTTATTTGCGAGTGCAAGCGATATCCTGACCAGTGCCGCTCACAAATCCTGCCGCGTCAGCCGCCCTTGCGGCATCGCCGATCGAGCGGGGGCCTTCTTCGCAGGCGTCTCGCCAGCCGTCAGCGCCATCACCGAAACCGCCACCACACGGTCGACGATTGCGTCCACATCGTTGAGGTCGCATTGGCCTTCCGACAGTTTCGTCAGCCGCTCCCGTTCCCGGATGGTGTGATGCGCCATCGCAAGCGCAAAATGCAGGCCCCAGTACAGATCGGCATCATCGCGGCCGGGCATCGCGCGGCGCATCGCGGCGATGAATTTGCGCAAATGATCGACCTCGCGGTTCTTGATGCGGCGGATCGGCGGCACCGATTCAATGGACGCGCGGATCATGAAGCGTGCCGCCGTCGAGCCCTCGCGGTCGGGACCGAGGCAACCGCGCAAAGTGGGGCCCACCAGCGCATGCAAGATTGCGTCGATCGGGGCGCGACCGCCGCCTTTTTCTTCCGCCGCCTTCAACTCGTTGAGCCGTTCGCGGTTGGTGGCAAGACTGCGGGTGACGAACAGTTCCGCGATCAGTTCGTCCTTGGAGCCGAAATGATAATTCACCGCGGCGAGATTGACGTTCGCCTCGGCGACGATGTCGCGCAGCGTGACGTCGCCGAAGCCGCGATCGGCATAAAGCTTTTCCGCGGCGGCAAGGATGGCAGACCGGGTCCGATCGCTGGACATACCTGGCTCCCCTTCGGGGGCTTGCAATTCAAACAGTCGTATGAAACTATCGTTTGAAGGGCCGGAATGTCAATTCCATTTTGCGAACGGATTGCATCTCCGTCCGGTTCCGGACTGTCAGGCCAGCGAACCGCAAAATGCTTGCGGGCCGTCGGCGGTGAGCGGACAGTGCGGTCCAATGATCTGAAGAAGCCCAGAGCCGAGGAGCGTCCCATGAATTTCGACATGTCAGAGAAGCAGAAGGATTGGCTGAACCGTGTCCGCGCGTTCATGAACACGCACGTCCGTCCCGCGGTGCCGATCTACAAGCAGCAGGACGCGCAGGGTGAGCGCTGGAAGGTGATCCCGATCCTGGAAGACCTGAAGAAGAAAGCGCGGGCCGAAGGCCTCTGGAACATGTTCATGCCGCCGAGTTCGCACGAGGACGACGAATTCCGCGGCGCGGGATTGACCAATCTGGAATACGCGCCGCTCTCAGAGGAGATGGGCCGCATCAGTTGGGCGTCCGAAGTGTTCAACTGCTCCGCGCCCGACACTGGCAACATGGAAGTATTCATGCGCTATGGCACCAAGGAGCAGAAGCGCCAATGGCTGCGTCCCTTGATGGACGGTGAAATCCGCTCGGCCTTCCTGATGACCGAGCCCGCCGTAGCATCCTCCGATGCCACCAACATCGAAACGCGCATCGAGAGCGACGGCGATCACTATGTCATCAACGGCCGCAAATGGTGGTCGTCCGGCGTCGGCGATCCCCGCTGCAAGGTCGCGATCCTGATGGGCAAGACCGATCCGAACGCCGCGCGTCACCAGCAGCAGTCGCAGATCATCGTTCCGCTCGACACCCCCGGCATCAAGGTGGAAAAAATGCTGCCGGTGTTCGGCTTCGATGATGCGCCGCATGGCCACGCCCAGGTGTTGCTGGAGAACGTCCGCGTCCCCAAGGCCAACATCCTGCTCGGCGAAGGCCGCGGCTTCGAAATCGCGCAGGGCCGTCTCGGTCCGGGCCGCATCCATCACTGCATGCGCACCATCGGCAAGGCCGAGGAGGCGCTGGAAAAGATGGTGCGCCGGCTGTCGTCGCGCACCGCGTTCGGCAAGAAGATCATCGAACATTCGGTCTGGGAGCAGCGCATCGCTGAAGCCCGCATCGATATCGAGATGAACCGCCTGCTGTGCCTCAAGGCGGCCGACATGATGGACAAGGTCGGCAACAAGACCGCGCAGCTCGAAATCGCCATGATCAAGGTGGCGGCGCCGAACATGGCGCTGAAGATCATCGACAACGCGATTCAGGCGTTCGGCGGCGGGGGTGTCTCCGATGACGCTGGCCTTGCGGTGGAATACGCGCATGTGCGCACGCTGCGGCTGGCTGACGGTCCGGACGAGGTGCATAATCGCGCCATTGCCAGACTTGAACTTCGGAAGTATGCAAATTCTCCCACGCATTAAAAATGGGGGAGAGTGCGCGTGGCGCTCTCCACACCGTCATTCCGGGATGGTCCGAAGGACCAGACCCGGAATCTCGAGATTCCGGGTTCGATGCTTCGCATCGCCCCGGAATGACGGACAATAAAGTTGAGGGAGCGTCATCGTGGCGGACGGCGTCAGGAAAGACGAAGAGTTCTCAGGGACAAAGGAAGTCGAGGAGCGCCATCGCATCAACGAGGCGAGCCTCGATGCCTGGATGCGCGAGCATGTCGAGGGCTACCAGGGGCCACTAAAGGTCCTGCAGTTCAAGGGCGGCCAGTCCAATCCGACCTACAAGCTCGAGACACCGGCCTGCTCCTACGTGATGCGCCGCAAGCCGTTCGGCAAATTGCTGCCGTCGGCGCATGCGGTCGACCGCGAGTTCCGCGTCATTGCAGCGCTCGGCAAGCAGGGTTTTCCGGTCGCAAAGGCTTACGCACTGTGCACCGACGACGCCGTGATCGGCGCGGCCTTCTACATCATGTCGATGGAAGAGGGGCGGGTGTTCTGGGATCCGACGCTGCCGAGCCAGACGCCGGATAACAGGCGAAAAATCTTCACCAGCAAGATCGAGACGCTGGCGAAACTCCACATCTTCAATCCGGAAGCGATCGGGCTCGGCGATTTCGGCAAGCCCGGCAATTATTTCGCGCGCCAAATCGATCGCTGGACCAAGCAGTACCGCGCCTCCGAGACGCAGCACATTCCGGAATTCGAGAAAGTGGCCGAATGGCTGCCGCGCACGGTGCCGGAGCAGAAGCGCGTCTCGATCGTGCACGGCGACTACCGCCTCGACAACATGATTTTCCATGCGACGGAACCGCGGGTGCAGGCAGTGCTGGATTGGGAGCTGTCGACGCTCGGCGATCCCATGGCCGACTTCACCTATCTGTTGATGCAGTGGACCATGCCGGGGCTGGAAAAGGCCGATCTCAAGGCGCTGAACATTCCGAGCCTGGAGGAGGCGGCGCAGATCTATTGCGACGTGACCGGCATGGAAGTGCCCGATCTCAACTGGTACTTCGCCTACAACATGTTCCGTCTCGCCGGCATCACGCAGGGTATTGCGGGACGGATCCGCGACGGCACCGCCGCGAATGCCAAGGCGCTGGAATCGGCGGCGCGCACGGTGCCGCTGTCGAAGTCTTCCTGGGAATATGCCCAGAAGGCCGGCGCGACCTAATCCTACTGCGTCATAGCTGCTCAAAAAACCCTCATCCTGAGGAGCCCGCGAGAAGCGGGCGTCTCGAAGGATGTAGGCCACAGATGGGGCCTCATGGTTCGAGACGCGCGTTCCGCGCTCCTCACCATGAGGGAATCCAGTTGGCACTTTCCCCGAATATTCGCGGCAGCCTGCTCATGGCGGTGTCGATGGCAGCGTTCACCATGAACGACTCCATCACCAAGGCGGTGTCGTCCGAGATGAACTTCGGCCAGGTGATCCTGGTGCGCGGGCTGTTCGCGATCGTGCTGGTCGCCGCGTTCGCGTGGCATCAGGGCGCGCTGCGACCGCTGCAGACGCTGATGGTCAGGCCGGTGGCGCTGCGCGTGGTCGGCGAGATCGGCGGCACGATCTCGTTCATGGCGGCGCTGGTGCATCTGCCGCTCGCCAATACCTCGGCGATCTTCCAGGCCTTGCCGCTCGCAATCACGCTCGGCGCCGCCGTGATATTTCGCGAGCCGGTCGGCTGGCGGCGCTGGTCGGCGATCGTGGCCGGCTTCATCGGCGTGCTCATCATCGTCCGGCCAGGGCTGGCGGGCTTCAGCGAGTACTCGCTGTTCGCGCTGCTGTCGGTCGCGTTCTGCGCGCTGCGCGATCTCGCGACCCGGAAGATCCCGGCGAAGATTCCGTCGCTGTTCATCACCCTGCTGACTACGGTAACAGTGACGGGCGCCGGCGGCGCCATCCTCGTTCCGCTCGGCGGCTGGACGCCGCCTTCCGCCAGCGCACTTGGCCTGCAGGCGCTCGCGGCGGTGCTGCTGCTGATCGGCTATCAATGCATCATCTCGGCGCTGCGCTCGGGCGACATCTCGGCGGTGGCGCCGTTCCGCTACTCCGCGCTGCTCTGGGCGATGCTGCTCGGCTATCTCGTGTTCGGCGATGTACCCGACGCGATGATGGTGCTGGGCGCTTCGATCATCGTGCTGTCAGGCCTCTATGCCTTCTATCGCGAGCGCGTCCGCCACCGCGCGCTGGCGGCGGAGTCATCCGGCCTGCCGCCGGACGGGCTGTAGTCATGATGCAGCGAGCATCAAATCGGCTTGCCGGTATACGGCATCGACGCGGTGAGGCCGCCATCGACCGGAATCGCCTGGCCGTTGACGTAGGAAGCCTCGTCGCTGGCGAGGAACAGGCCCATCGCGGCGAGCTCGTGCGGCTGGCCGGCGCGCTTCAGCGGATTGAGCTGGCCGATCTTTTCTTGGGTGCCGCGTTCCTTGGCGCGGTCGAACACCGGCTTGGTCATGCCGGTCTCGATCAGGCCCGGGCAGATCGCATTGATGCGCACGCCGGTGCCGGACAGCGAGTAGGCGGTGGTCTGCACCAGGCTGATGACGCCGGCCTTGCTGGCGCCGTAAGGGTGTCCGCTGGCGCCGGCCTTCAAGCCTGCAACGGAGGCGGTGCAGACGATCGAGCCGGACTGCTGCTTGATCATGTGCGGCATCGAATGCTTGATCGCCAGAAACGGCCCGATCAGATTGACGCGCAGCACCTCCTGCCAGTGCTCGACGGTCTGCTCGGCCAGCGGCACCAGCCCGCCGCTGACGCCGGCATTGGCCCAGATCGCATCGAGCCTGCCATATTTCGCGACCGCCTTGTCGATGAACGCTTTAACGTCCGCTTCCAAACCGGCATCGGCCATCACAGGCTCGATGGTGCCGCCGGCCTCGCTGACGAGCTTGGCGGTCTCCTTCACACCGTCGGTCTTGTCGACGATGATGAGCTTCGCGCCCTCCTTCGAGAACAGCACCGATGCTGCGCGTCCGATACCGCTTCCGGCACCTGTGATGACGACGGATTTGCCTTCGAGGCGGCCCATGAGTCTCTCCCTGATACGATTGCCGCACCGGCGTCTGCCGCCTCGCGGAATTCAAACAAGATTTCAAACGCTGGAGTCACTTGAGACGATGCGTGCTCTGACGTACAGCGACAACGAACAGTATTGAAGGGCTTTGGCGATGTCCAATGCAAGCAAGCCGCAGATGATTACGACGCGATGGTGGTGGATTCGCCACGCGCCGGTACGCGAAGATAATGGCTGCATTTACGGGCAGAAGGATCTCGGCTGCGACTGCAGCGATCGCGTCGTGTTCGAGGCGGTCGGAAAAATCCTGCCGCGCAACGCAGTCTGGTATGCAAGCAATCTAAAGCGTACGCATCAGACCGCGGATGCGATCTGGGCCGCCGGCTTTCCGAAGCCCGCGGAGATGCCGCATGTGAATGCGTTTGCCGAGCAGCATCTCGGTGAATGGCAGGGGCTCAATCGCGCGGTGTTCCTCGCCAGCCGTCCGCTCGGCAGTCACTGGTTTGCGGAAATCGACGAGGTGCCGCCCGGCGGCGAGAGCTTCATGGACCTCTACAATCGCGTCAGTGGTGCGATCGAACGCATCAATGCCGAACAGGCGGGCAGGGACGTGATCGTCGTCGCCCATGGCGGCACGATCAGGGCCGCCATCGGTCATGCACTCGGCGGTCATCCCGATAAGGGGATGGCCTTCGATATCGACAATTGTTCGGTGACGCGGCTCGATCACCTCTCCAGCGCCAGTCACAGTCGCTGGCGGCTGCCGATGGTCAACCAGCAGCCATGGATCGCCGATGCCTCGCACAACGCGATGCATCAGCCGGCCGGGCCCGAGGTGGAGCCGCCGTCGACGAAACTCGGCTGAGGATGAAGTTGTCGAAGATCGCAAAGGCTGCTTAGTTCCAATTCAAGAACCGGCATCGCGCTGGATCAAGATCGGGGAGAGAGACATGAGCTTGTTCGATATGATCGGGAAAGTCGCCGTCGTCACCGGTTCCACGCGCGGCATCGGCCGGGCCATTGCCGAGCGCATGGCCGAGCACGGCGCCAAGGTGGTGATCTCCTCGCGCAAGCAGGATGTCTGCGACCAGGTTACCAAGGAAATCAACGACAAGTTCGGCAAGGGTACGGCAGTCGCGATCGCCGCCAACATTTCGAGCAAGGAGAACCTGCAGAACCTCGTCGACGAGTCCAACCGCGCCTTCGGCAAGATCGACGTGCTGGTCTGCAACGCCGCATCCAATCCCTATTACGGTTCGCTCGCCGGCATCTCCGATGAGCAATTCCGCAAGATCCTCGACAACAACATCATCGCCAATAACTGGCTGATCAACATGGTGGTGCCGCAGATGATCGAGCGCAAGGACGGCTCGATCATCATCGTCTCCTCGATCGGCGGCCTGAAGGGTTCGACCGTGCTCGGCGCCTACGCGATCTCAAAGGCGGCCGACATGCAGCTCGCGCGCAATCTCGCCTGCGAATATGGCAAGTACAATATCCGCGTGAACTGCATTGCGCCCGGACTGATCAAGACCGATTTTGCGAAAGCGCTATGGGACAATCCGGAGACGCTGAAGGCATCCACCGCGCGTTCGCCGCTGCTCCGCATCGGCGTGCCCGACGAGATCGCGGGCGCAGCCGTGCTGATGGGATCGAAGGCTGGCGACTTCATGACCGGGCAGACCATCGTGATCGACGGCGGCGCGACGATTAGTTGATCTCAGATGAGGGCAGGACGTCGAACCACCAATGGTCGTCATCGTCCGCCTTGTGCGCAATGCGCACTGGGGCGGACGATCCAGTAAACGCAGCCGTCTCGATCCCAACAAGCGTCACGGCTTCGCGGGGCATGACAGCGGAGGGGAAGCGGCGGCGTAGGCCTTACTCTACCGCCGCGTAC
This sequence comes from Bradyrhizobium archetypum, assembly GCF_013114835.1. Lineage (GTDB taxonomy): Bacteria > Pseudomonadota > Alphaproteobacteria > Rhizobiales > Xanthobacteraceae > Bradyrhizobium > Bradyrhizobium archetypum. Next base: position 25,776 of record NZ_JAAVLW010000007.1, read on the forward strand.
ACCAGATTCCGCAGCAGGTTGCGGATGTATTCGCGCTGGCCGGGGCCCTGCATCATGAACACGATGAAGAGTTCCTCCGCCGGATCGATGAAGAAGAACGTGCCGGCCATGCCGCTCCAGAAGAATTGGCCAAGCGAGCCCGGGAACGGCGCGATGCCGCGCTGGTTGCGGACGGCGAAGCCGAGGCCAAAGCCGTGGCCAGGCGGCATCAGCGGCGAAGAGACCTTGACGTGAGGTGCGAGATGATCCGACGCCATCAGCTCTAGCGTCTTGCGGCCAATAATCCTGTTGCCGTCAAGCGTGCCGCCATTGAGCAGCATCTGGCAGAAGCGCGCATAATCCATTGATGTCGAGACCAGCCCGCCGCCGCCGGATTCCATCGCGGGCTTCTCCAGCATGTTGAAGAGCTGCACCTTGTCGCCGTTCCACGGATCGTGCGCGAACGGTTCGGCGAGGCGGCCGGCATTGGCTTCGCTGGTGTGGAACGCGGTTTCGGCCATCTGCAGCGGCGCCAGGATGCGTTCGGTCAGGAACGCGCCGAGCGACTTGCCGGAGACCACTTCGATGATGCGGCCGAGCACGTCGGTCGAGCGGCTGTAGTTCCACTCTGCGCCGGGCTGGCAGATCAGCGGCATGCCGGCGATCATGGTGGCGTGTTCGGCATTGGTGATCTTGCGGCTGCGCAGCCGTGATTGCTGGTAGAGCTGCTGGACGAGGCCGTTGCCGGTGTGGTCGTAGGTCAGGCCGGAGGTGTGCCGGAGCAGGTCCTGAACGGTCACCAGCCGCATCACCGGCACGAGGTCGAGCTTGCCGTTGTTCTCGATGCCGACCTTCTGATCGGCAAATTCCGGAATGAACTTGGCAACGGGATCGCCCAGGATGAAGTGGCCGTCCTCGACCAGCATCATGATGCCGACGGAAACGATCGGCTTGGTCATCGAGAAGATGCGGAAGATGCTGTCATGCGCCATCGGCGCGCTGGTCGCCGGATTCTGGCGGCCGATCGCATCGAACCAGCCGATCTGACCGCGCCGCGCTACCATGACGGTGGCGCCTGGCAAGGTTCCCCTGTCGACCTCGCGCTTGAATGCGTCCGACATCCGCTGCAGGCGGACGGTCGAGAGCCCGATCGTTTCGGGCTTGGCATCGGGGAGAGCAGGGGTCCGTGGGGCGGATGTCTGCCGGGCGGCGGCGGTCTGCGCGTTCATGGTCTCTCCCGTTGCGCTTGTTGTTGTAAGGAGGACAAAGTCTGGCTCAGAAGCCGTGCTTTGGATAGGGAGCCAGCCGCTTCGCCCTTGCAATCGGGGTGTGCCCTATGCTTGAAACGGCGCGAACCGGTGCACGCCGCCGGTTCCCTGCAGGAGTGTAGCTCAATTGGTAGAGCACCGGTCTCCAAAACCGGGGGTCGCAGGTTCGAGCCCTGCCACTCCTGCCAGCAAAATCAAATACTTAAGATAGATTCGATCATTCCGGCAGTCGCTCCGCGCACTATCGGTCGATCCGGCTCGTCATATGCCGTGCCGGGGTCGTTTGAATCATGCCACGCCGACAACTGCTTTCTCGCCCCGCAGAGGCAGCCCGCCGAACTTCGTCAGGACGAAATACCCGATGAATGAAAGGTAGATGCCGACGGTAAACACCTCGAGGACTGCTGATGAGGAAGCGATAGAGCCAGATTGGTTGAGATGTCCGGCGGATGGTTCGATCGGCTCCCCTAACGCGCCTGACCGCGATGAAACTTCCACAAACGTCCGCTGTTACAGCCTTGCACTGCGGGCGAGGAGGCCAGGAAGACCAATGGGACTCTTGTGGCGGGTCCTGAAGGCGGCGGTATCCGGGTTCGTTGCGAACGATGCCTTGAGCCGTGGTGCTTCCATCGCCTTCTACGCCGCCACATCCCTGGCCCCCGTGCTCCTTATCGTTGTTGCGATTGCCGGCCTGGCGTTCGGACAGGACGCCGCTCGTGCCGCTATCAGTGAGGAACTCGGCCGGTTGCTGGGCCCTTCCGGTGGCGACTTCATCAAATCCATCCTGGCCCGATCCAGCGATCCGACGTCCGGCGCGACCGCGACCCTCGTCGGCGTGGTCACCGTGGTGATAACGGCGTCCGGCGTGTTCGGCGAGATGCGCTCGGCACTGAACGCAACGTTCAAGGCCAAGCCGACGGACGAGCCGATCTCTGCGTTGATCCGAAGCCGGGCCGCCAGTCTCGGCCTCGTCGGTGCATTGGGCTTCATGTTGATCGTTTCGTTGGCTGCGAGCGCCGGATTGTCGGCATTGGAACAGTGGTCTGCCGGCAAGGTCGTGCTCAGTGCCCTCAACACGGTGGTGTCGCTGGCTATATTCACGGTGTTGTTCGCAGCGATCTACAGGGTGCTGCCGGATGCGACGCTCTACTGGCGTCATCTTCTGCTGGGCGCTTTTGTCACAGCCCTGCTGTTCACCGTGGGGAAGTCGCTGATCGGATGGTACCTCGGTCAGGCGGCCCCGAATTCGGCCTACGGCGCCGCCGGTGCGCTGATCGTCCTGATGTTTTGGGTCTACTACTCCGCACAGATCTTTCTGTTCGGCGCCGAGCTGACGAAGGCGATCGATGACGCGCGCAATCCCGCGGCGCGCAGCGAGGGCTAGGAACAATTCAATATCGCCTGAGTTCGTTTTCAAAACAACGCGAACTAACAAAGGGCGGTGACGACATGGCACGATCCGTTGAGGAGCTTCGACGGGACTCCGAGCAAAGCCGCGCGCAGTTTGCGGCAACCGTCGACCTGTTGAGGGAGCAGATCGCCGACACAGCAGAAGACATCCGCTACAAGGTCTCGCCGGAAAACATCAAGGCTGAGGTGAGCGGGTTCATCAGCCACAAGACCCACGGCTGGTTCGATGCGCTGAAACAGCAAGCCATGGACAATCCGATGCAGGCCATCGCGGCCGGTACTGCGATTGCCGTGCCCGCGCTGCGTCTGGCCCGCGGCTTTCCGCTGCCGCTGCTGATGATCGGCGCCGGCCTTGCCCTGAGCTCGAAGACGGTCCGCGATCGCGCTGCGGAAGCGGCGGCGCCGGCATTGGAGAAGGTGAGGGATGCCATCGACGAGACGGCAGAACGCGCGCAATCGCTCAGCGAGGGCATGAAGAAAGCGATGTCACATGCTGAGGGCCAGGCCACCGGCATGGCTGATGAAGCCCGGGAAACCGCCGGCGGCGTGGCAGATACGGCGAGCGGAATAGCCGGTGACCTGAAGGACCGTGCGACGCAGGCGGCCGATGCCGTCGCTAACAAGGTCAGGTCCGGCATGGATGCTGCTACCGGGATGGCAAAGGAGAAGATGGAGCGCGTTCGATCCACGGCGACGAGTGCGCCGGCGACTGCAAGCAACGCGATCCGGGATAACGCCGCATTGATCGGTGGCCTCGGCGTTGCAATCGGCGCGATCATCGCCGCCTCCCTTCCCAGTACAAAGGTGGAGGCAGGCGTCGTGGGCAAGGCGAGCGATCGTGTGCGGCGCGCGGCCGGCTCTGCGGCGCAATCCGGATTCGAGGCGGGCAAGGACGCGGTGTTCTCGGCTGCCGAAGCTGCAGCAACAACCATATCCGAGGCCGATCTCGGCGGACACGCCGGCCGTATCGCCGAGGGCGTGACCGACAGGCTCAAAGAGGTCACTGAGGACGTCGTGACGACGGCCTTCGATCCTTCCCGAAACCCAAATAGTTAGAATGAGGCGGCCATGAGCGATTTGGACCTTAACACCCGTAATGAGAATATTACCCAGAACCAGACCGGCACCTCCCAGAACCTGAAGGACCAGGCGGCGGATGCGGGCGCCGAGATCAAACAGCGCGGCGGCGATGCGCTCAAGGCATCGACGGAGGCGGCGCGCGACAACCTCAAGGAAGCGGCTGATGCCGCCAAGGAAGCCGTCGCTGGAGCTGCGGATCGCTTCCAGGATCAGGCGCGCGAACAACAGGGCACAGGCGCCGACTTTGTCGGGAAACTCGCCGGCGATATCAGGCAGGCGGCACGGGCATTTGAAAACGACATGCCTTTTGCAGCCCGCGGCATCAATTCGGCGGCCGAATATGTCGACGAGGCGGCCGAGAGGATCCGCAACGGAAGCTTCCGTGATCTCGTCGATGGCGCGACGGATTTCGCCAAGCGGCAGCCTGCGGCGTTTCTGGGTCTGTCGGTGCTAGCCGGCTTTGCGGCTGTCCGGTTCCTGAAGGCATCGGGAAGCGCGAGCCCGCCAAGCGAGGGCTCTTCCTCCTCACCGTACACGTCATCAACCTACAATCCGTCTCAATCCTCGGGATCATACAAGAGTGAGGCGTCATGAACACGAAAACCGATCTTCGGGCGATCTCGCATCTCCTCGGTGATGCGCTTTCGCAATTCGCAAAACTTTTCCAGAGCGAGGTCGATCTCGCCAAGGCCGAACTCGGCGAGAAAGTTCAGCAGATCGGCACCGCTATCGGCCTCATTGCAGCGGGTGCAGTCCTGGTTATTCCTGCAATAGTCATGGCGCTGTTTGCGCTGTCCGCGGCTTTGATTGCAGGCGGATGGTCGCAGCCGGTGTCTTATCTCATCTCGGCGATTATTGCCGCGGTCGTCGCGGCCATCCTGTTCGCGGTGGGCATGAACCGGCTCGATGCACGCCATCTGACACCGCGTGAAACGTTGCGCCAGCTCGAAAAGGACAAGGATACAGTGAAGGGAATGGTGCGATGAGTGGCTCACAGGGAAATTTCATCGATGGTTTGACGGCGGCTGCACGGGAGAACCCGCTTGCCGCGGCTTTGATCGGTGGCGGCGCGCTGTGGCTGCTGATCGGCAGCGACAAGCTGAAGAACGCCGCCGGTTCGGTCTCGGCTGCAGCCGCGCCGCTCGCCGATCTCGGCGCACGTGCACAAAGGTCGGCCGCCTCCGCCTGGGAAGGTACTTACGGTTCCGTACGGGATCGTACCTCCCGGATGCAGGACGACGCCTCGCGCGGCCTCAATGAGACGGTCCGCAGCGCCAGGACGACCGCTTCGGATGCGATGTCGGGCGCGGCGGAAACGATGAGCGAGCGGCTCGATGATGGCATGGCCGGCGCGCGGGAAATGTTCGACCGGCTCGGCCGGGCATTGCCGCGGAAGGAGACCTTTGCGAAGGCGCAATCCTCCCTTACCGACCTCCTGGAAAGGCAACCGCTGGTGCTCGGCGCCGTAGGTCTTGCGATCGGGGCCACCGTGGCAGGCGCTCTGGCGAGGTCCAATGTCGAGAACGAGTGGGTCGGGAGCCTGAGTGACGATTTGAAGGAAGACCTGAAAAAACGTGCCGGGGCTGTCTCGCAAAGTGTCCGGGAGGGGGCCGATACGCTCAAGGCCGAGCTGTCGGACGCCGGCGCCGAATATGCGGATCGGATTCAACAGGCTGGTTTGGATGCGCTGGACGCAAGCCGGGAGAAGCTAAGAGAATAGCTTATCCGTTCGAAAAATCCGTTGGTTGATCAGGGGTTTGGCTGAATTCTTTCCTGCCGGGCCGCAACTAGCCGAAGAATGCGGATAGCATCGCGATGTCCGATCGGGCGGGAGCCTCGCCCCGCAGATCGGCATCGATTACCCGCCGGCACGCATCGACCGTGATGGTGTCGCCGAGGTCGTTCGCGGCGTCGAGAACGGTCCAGGCCGTCTCGCCCGAAAACCTCTCCTGATCTTGGCCCAACGCCATGGTCATTCCCTTATTGCCCCTCTTAGTGATCATGAGGATAGCCGACAGCGTTTAAGGACCAGATTGCGCTCTCGGGAGGATTTGATGCGAGCCAGTACCGGCTATTAACCAAGGGCTTTTCGCCGTCCGTGCCGACCTGCCGGAAATGACCCGGCGGGCGGCCCTCGGCACCCGTACCTTGACCTTTTGCCCGGCTGCCAGTAGATACCCGCTACCTGCTGCCGGCCCGTTTGACGGATATCCGGCGCGGCTTTGAATTCCCCCGAACAATCGAGCCCGCTTTTGCGGCTCATCCTTCGAGAGAGGGCTGGGCAGAAGAGGGCTGTTCGGATTCACTTTAAATCTCAATCGTCTCACGAAGGACGCGGTAACCAACGATGGCTTTCAGCCCGTTCAAATTCCTGCAGGAAGTGCGCTCGGAGACCGCCAAGGTCACCTGGCCGACGCGCCGCGAGACGACGATCACCACGATCATGGTGTTCGTGATGGTTGCATTGGCTTCGATCTTTTTCTTCCTGTCGGATTTGGTCATCCGCTACGTCGTCACTTTCCTGCTGGGCGTCCACTGATGAGCACCGGAACCCTTACGATGGACAAGCGCTGGTATATCGTTCACGCCTATTCGAATTTCGAGAAGAAGGTCGCGGAATCGATCCGCGAGCAGGCGAAGCAGCGCGGGCTCGAGGAACTGTTCGACCAGGTGCTGGTGCCGACCGAAAAGGTCACCGAAGTGCGCCGCGGCCGCAAGATCGACGCCGAGCGCAAGTTCTTTCCGGGCTATGTGCTGGTGAAGATGAAGCTTACCGACGAGGCGTTTCATCTCATCAAGAACACGCCCAAGGTAACCGGCTTCCTCGGCGCCGAAAACAAGCCGATGCCGATCTCCGAATCCGAAGCGATGCGGATCCTGCATCAGGTGCAGGAAGGCGTAGAACGTCCGAAGGCGTCGGTATCGTTCGAAATCGGCGAGAACGTCCGCGTGGCCGATGGTCCGTTTGCGTCGTTCTCCGGCGTGGTCGAGGAAATTGACGAGGCGCGTTCGCGCGTGAAGGTCGCGGTGTCGATCTTCGGCCGCGCCACGCCGGTCGAACTGGAATTCGGTCAGGTCGAGAAGGTCTGATCGGAGCGGCGCGAAGCTTGTCTTCGCGTCAACTAAGGCCGTGGGAGGAAGAGGGCGGTCGCCAACCGCGCTTCAACCGAACCACGGACCCTGAAACCGCCGGCCCCGGCCGGCACAACAGGAGTGATACATGGCAAAGAAAGTGACCGGATACCTGAAGCTTCAGGTCCCGGCCGGTGCGGCGAACCCGTCGCCCCCGATCGGTCCCGCGCTTGGTCAGCGCGGTCTCAACATCATGGAATTCTGCAAGGCGTTCAACGCGCAGACGCAGAAGGAAGAAAAGAACACCCCGATTCCGGTGGTCATCACCATCTATGCGGACCGTTCCTTCACCTTCGAGATGAAGACGCCGCCGATGTCCTACTTCCTCAAGCAGGCTGCCAAGATCCAGTCCGGCTCGAAAGCTCCGGGCCGCGACAAGGCCGGCAAGGTGACGAAGGCGCAGGTGCGCGAGATCGCCGAGAAGAAGATGAAGGATCTCAATTGCGATACCATCGAATCGGCCATGAAGATGGTCGAGGGCTCCGCCCGCTCGATGGGTCTGGAAGTTGCGGGGTAACGGGCCATGGCAATCGGAAAGCGTTTGAAGAAGGCCCGCGAGGGCATCGATCGCGAGAAGCTCTATCCGCTCGCGGATGCCATCAAGATGGTCAAGGAGCGCGCCAAGTCGAAGTTCGACGAGACGATCGAGATCGCGATCAATCTCGGCGTCGACCCGCGTCACGCCGACCAGATGGTTCGCGGCGTCGTCAACCTGCCGAACGGCACCGGCCGCACCTTGCGCGTCGGTGTGTTCGCGCGCGGGGCGAAAGCGGAAGAAGCCAAGGCTGCGGGCGCTGACGTCGTCGGCGCCGAAGATCTCGTCGAGAAGGTGCAGGGCGGCAACATCGATTTCGATCGCTGCATCGCCACCCCCGACATGATGCCGCTGGTGGGCCGCCTCGGTAAGGTGCTCGGCCCGCGCGGCATGATGCCGAACCCGAAGATCGGCACGGTGACGATGGACGTCACCTCTGCCGTGAAGGGCGCCAAGGGCGGCTCGGTCGAATTCCGTGTCGAGAAGGCCGGCATCGTGCAGGCCGGCGTCGGCAAGGCGTCGTTCTCCGAGGAGAAGCTGGTGCAGAACGTCAAGGCATTGGCGGATGCGGTCGCAAAGGCCAAGCCGGCCGGAGCCAAGGGTACCTACATCCAGCGGGTGGCGGTGTCCTCCACCATGGGCCCGGGCGTCAAGGTCGAGCCCGGCACGCTGCTCGGCTAGTTCGTGGCGGATTAAGTGAATTGCAAGGGCGGAATCGGGTGACCGATTCCGCCCTTTGAGTTTGACCTCGCAGTTCGTAATCGTCGCGCCGCCGGACTTGGCAAGAAGGAAAAACAAATGCCCGAGAAAGTCCTGATCTATTCGCGTTTCCCAAAAGCGCAGATGGAGCGCTTCGGTGAACGTTTTGAACTCCTGAACGCCGCGGGCAAGCCTCCAAATGAAGTGTTCTCCGCCGAACAACTCGCCGACATTCGCGCGCTGATCACGGCGGGGGGCACGCCGCTGCGCGCCGAAGCGATGGACATGATGCCGAAATTGGGCGCGATCATCTGCTACGGCACCGGTTATGACGGCGTGGATCTCGATGCCGCGGCAAAGCGCAACATCGCCGTCGGCCACAGCCCCGGCGCGAATGCAGCCTCTGTGGCGGACATCGCGGTCACGCTGATGCTGGCGGCGACGCGGCGTCTGCTCGTGGCCGACCACTACGTGCGGGGCGGCAGTTGGGCGGCGGCAAAGCCTTCGCCGATGATGCGCCCGCAGGCGGGCATGCTCGGCCGCAGAATAGGCGTCTACGGCATGGGCGAGATCGGGCGCAAGATCGCGGCGCGCGTCGCGGCCTTCGAGACCGAGGTCGGCTATTTCAGCCGCCGCCGGCACGACGTTCCCTATCAATATTTTTCAACGCTCGATGCGCTGGCCCAATGGTGCAGTGTCCTGATGATTGCGGTGCGGGCGGGGGCGGATACCCATCACGTCGTCAATGCCGACATCCTGCGCAAGCTCGGCAAGGACGGGTACGTCATCAACATTTCGCGCGGCTCGGTCATCGATCAGCCAGCGTTGGTCGCGGCGCTGAGCGACCAGACCATCGCCGGCGCGGGCCTCGACGTCTACGCAAAGGAGCCGCATGCGCCGGACGCCCTGATGGCGCTGCCCAATGTCGTGCTCTCGCCCCATATCGGCGGCCATACGCTGGAATCGCATGTGGCGATGCAGAACTGCGTGCTGGCCAATCTCGACGCGTTCTTCGCCGGCAAACCGCTCGCTTACCCCGTGACGTCAAGCTCCTGATCGTCTCCGCGGTGCGCGAGCCCTTTGAGGTAGGCGCAAAACATATCCGCCATGGCGTCGGCATAGGTCTCGATCTCGGCAGGGGTTCGAGGACTTTCCGAAAACTGCTTTCCCACCGCGCTGAGCGTCGTTGTGATCAGCTCACCGACCAGTGCACGCGTCACCTCCGAGGCTTCGGGCAGCGCTTCCTGCATGAAGAGCCGGACGGTGCGGTCTCCCGACGCCCTCGCTTCGTGCGCCTCCGGCGCATCGCGGTAGAGCGGGGCAGCGTCATCGAGTGCGACACGCACCGGGGCCTCATCGCATTCCGAACGGATGAAGGCGTGGACCAGCGTACGCAGCCGTTCGAGCGGCGGTCTCCGGACGTCTTCAAGGATGCCGCGCAGCAGCTCGGTCGTCTGGAGCCATTCGTCGCTTTGGAGGCGGAAGAGGATCGCCGCCTTGTTCGGGAAGTATTGATACAGCGATCCGACGCTGACGCCGGCCTTCTCGGCCACCCGCGCCGTGGTGAAGCGTTGCGCTCCTTCCTTCGCCAAAACCTGAACAGCAGCATCCAGGATCGCCGCGACGAGCTCGGTCGAGCGGGCCTGTTGGGGCCGTTTTCGCGAGGAAACTGAAGGGCTTCGACGATCGGTCATCAGGAGCGGCGGGAATGCGATTAGAAAACGCGAATGATTAGTCGTATTTTTAATCCGGCGCAAGAACGCGCTCACCCCAGACCGGAGACCTGCATGACTACCCTGACCACCACCCCGCTCGCACCCCTGTTGGATCGCCTGTTCGAAGAGGCCCATGCGGCCTCGGCGGAGACCGAGGCAGCCGTGGCCGACCTCTCGCACGAAGCCCGGGCGCGCATGACGCGAAGCAAGACCGATTACCACGACCTCTATGTGCGTTTGAAGAATGCGCCGCTCGCCATCTCACGACAGACCGGCGCGCTGCTCTATATGCTGGCGCGAAGCGCTCGCGCGCGGACGATCGTTGAGTTCGGGACCTCGTTCGGCATCTCGACCCTGCATCTCGCCGCGGCGCTGCGGGACAATGGCGGCGGCCGCTTGATCACCAGCGAGTTCGAGCCATCCAAGGTGGCGCGGGCCCGCGACAATTTGAGCTCCGGCGATCTCATCGACCTCGTGGAGATCCGGGAAGGGGACGCCCTGCAGACGCTCAGCGCCGATCTTCCCGATGCGATCGACCTGCTGCTGCTCGACGGGGCCAAAGCGCTCTATCCGGAAATCCTGAGCCTGGTCGAGAGCCGCCTTCGGCCGGGTGCCTTAATCGTCGCCGACAATGCCGATGACAGCCCCGATTATCTGGCGCGCGTGCGCGCGCCGGCCAGCGGCTATCTCTCCACGCCATTCGGCGAGGACGTCGAGCTATCCATGCGGATCGGTTCCTGCTGACCGATCCGCATTCAACTGGGGCGCGGCGCGTGACGCAGCTTGTCGGGATTGCGAACGACATAGATCGCGGCGATTTTCTCGCCGTCGATCGCCATGCTCAGGGTGAGGTCGAGTTCGTCATCCAGATAGAGCAGGGCGCCGATCGCGCCGTTGATGACAGCCGGCTCGACGCGGACCTCCTGGCCGGCGGTCGTGCCGGCGATGCCGACGAAGAAGCGCGCGACCTTGTCTTTCCCGACAATCGGATTGCGCGCTGCGAATTTGCGGCCGCCGCCGTCGGTGATCGCAACCGCGTCCTCGCGCAGCAATTCAGCCAGCCGGCTGACATCGCCGCTGGCAACCGCTTCGCTGAAAGCACGCAGGAGGCGCGCGTGATTGTCCGGCGCGGCCGCGGGTAGCGGACGGTTGGCACGCACCGCCCGGCGGGCACGCGAGGCAAGTTGACGGCAGGCGGCCTCGCTATGGTCGAGCATCGCTGCGATTTCGGAAAACGGCGTGTCGAACACGTCGTGAAGCAGGAACGCCGCCCGCTCCATCGGAGAAAGCCGGTCCAACGCCAGCAACAAGGCGAACGATAGGTCGTCAGCCAGTTCGGTGGCGGCGTCGGCCGACAGACTTTCCGCGTCGAACACGGGCTCCGGAAGCCAAGGACCGATATAGATCTCCCGCTGCGCCTTGGCACTCTTCAGGCGGTCGAGACAAAGCCGGGTCACGGCGGTGACGAGAAAGGCCTCTGCGTTGTGCACGTCCTGCGCGCCGGCAAAGCGCAGATAGGCGTCCTGGACGACGTCTTCCGCGTCGCTGCGGCTGCCGAGCATGCGATAGGCGAGCCCAAGCAGGCGCCCGCGATAGGGCGCCAGCGGATCACTGTCATGCGGCCTGCTTGACGACGTCGACATTGTGTCCACTCACGCTGACGCGGCGGCACTCCTTGGCATAGCCGAGGCCCGCCTTCACCATCGGGAACATGCGGCCCAGTTGCAGCGCCAGCGTGAGATCTATCACGCCTTTCTGGCCCCATTGGGCCCGGACGGCATCGCGAAACTCGTCCTCCTCGGAAGCCCGGCGCACCACGGCGTCGGCGAACCGGAAGCCAAGCGTGGTCGCGTCATTCATTGCCCGGGGATCGCGGCGGAGCACCGCCTCGATCTGGTCCTTCGCCATGCCGGCCTCCAGCGCCATGTCGACGATCAGTTGTGTGCAGGGGCCGCAGTCCTCGGCCAATGCGCCGACGATCTTGGCTGCGAAACTCGCGTCGACCGGGACCGACTCGCGGTGGGCAGCCGCCTTCATGAGGGGCGCAAACTTGAAGAAGGCGGAAGGGGAGACGTTCAGTATCATTTCGAGATAGCTGACGTCATAACCAAACCGCTTGGCAAAGGCGCGCAGGCTGCGGCGCGCGATCCAACTACGCATGATGTTCTCCTTGGTTGGGGAAGGCGGAATAGAGAGCGATTGCCGATGGCAGCACGATCGCGAGCAGGTCGAAGGCCGGGTAGCGGCTGTGGCCGCCTGCCATGATGATCAGATGAAGCAGGGCATGGACGGCCAGGAACCCGGCGCCCGCGACGGCGGCCGGCCAGTACTCGGCCGCCATGCCCGCGCGGCCAGCGCCAGGCCCGCAACGACGAACGCGGCGCCGATGTCCTGGACAAAATGTGGATTATAGGGACCGGTATCGGTCACGCCGGGCACGGTTTCGTACCAGAGGCGGCCGGCCGCAAGCATGGCCAGCCCATTTAGGACCGTAGGTATTGCGAGAATTGCCGCCAGCGGACGCCGCATGGGAACCTCCTGCGGCCAAGACGAGCCAGATGAGCCCGTTGTGACGGAACGCGTTAGAATTTTCGGATTTCGGGCGAAAAATATTTGCGGCGGCCGATGAGTAAGTTGGTGTGAATTTTGCTCTTGGCAAGCCGGGTGAGATTCGGTAAACAACCGCTTCCGGGCGTGCTGGCCGTTGCTGGCACGTCTGTGCACGCATTCCGAAAACCAGACACGGTAGGAGATCATTCCTTTCAGGACATCCGCTTGGATTGCTCGAAAGGAAGGAAAACTCATCGCTTCGGTGGGATGCGGCAGGGGTCCTTCGGCTTGCCGGATGACCTCGATCCTGTCCGAGACTGCAGGCGCCCGCGAAGAAATACAAGTTTCTCCAACGGCTTAATTTCACGGCCTGCATAGACGGGTGAAGACCGGATTTCGCCTTAACGCCGCCTCCCGCGGCGCCATGGCTGATTTGGTTCGAACCTCGACACCCCGCGCCATCTGGTTCGGGAGGGCAGGCTTTTAAGATGTCGTCTGCCCGGCGTGTCCTGAAGACTGGTGTCTTGAGGTCAGGTTTTGGGTGAGACGACGGGTGCAACCCGGTGGTCTCGCTCGTAAGCGAAGGCCGCCAACCGGAGAGAGCTTGCTGTGGAAAGAGCGGCAAAAAAGGACGCGGTTGAAGCGCTGAACGGGGTCTTCAAGACCACGGGCGTCGCGATCGTGGCTCACTATTCCGGCCTCACCGTAGCCCAGATGCAGAAGCTGCGCATGCAGATGAAGCAGGCGGGCGCGTCGGTGAAGGTCTCGAAAAACCGTCTCGCCAAAATTGCTCTTGAAGGCACTGACGTCGTTGCCATCGGCTCCCTGTTGAAGGGGCCGACCGTGATCGCCACTTCGAACGATCCGGTAGCGGCGCCGAAGGTTGCCATCGAATTCGCCAAGGCGAACGAGAAGTTCGTCATTCTCGGCGGCTCGATGGGTAAAACCGTCCTGGATGTGAACGGCGTGAAGGCGCTTGCCTCGCTGCCGTCGCTGGACGAACTGCGCGGCAAGCTTGTCGGCCTCATCGTGGCGCCGGCGACCAAGATTGCGCAGCTCTCCACCGCGCCCGCGGCCAAGCTCGCGCGCGTCATTCAGGCTCATGCCTCAAAGGGCGAAGCGGCCTGACCCTTCGCTAATCTCAAACCTGGTTCGAAACCAAACGTTTAAGGAAATAGATCAATGGCTGACTTGCAGAAAATCGTCGACGACCTCTCGAGCCTCACCGTGCTCGAAGCCGCCGAACTCGCGAAGCTCCTCGAAGAGAAGTGGGGCGTTTCGGCCGCTGCGGCTGTGGCCGTGGCCGGTCCCGCCGCTGGTGGCGGTGGCGCTGCCGCTCCGGCTGAAGAAAAGACCGACTTCACCGTCGTGCTGGCCGCCGCCGGCGACAAGAAGATCGAAGTCATCAAGGAAGTCCGCGCCATCACCGGCCTGGGCCTGAAGGAAGCCAAGGACCTCGTCGAAGGCGCTCCGAAGCCGCTGAAGGAAGGCGTGAACAAGGAAGAAGCCGACAAGATCAAGGCCCAGCTCGAAAAGGCCGGCGCCAAGGTTGAGCTGAAGTAAGCGTAGTACACAGAAAAGTGTGGGGATTCGCGGGGTTAGCCCCTCGAATCTCCACGATTCCGCCGCCATATCGTGGCGGCAGCAGGAAAACGCGGCAGGCGGTGGGGACGGCAGGGTTCCCGACGTAAGCCGTTGGGAGACAGTCAGATTTCGGGCTTTTTCAGTCCGTGAAGCCACCAGTTATGACGGGCGGGTGCGGTCATGCGCCCCGCGCGTCGTTTTGCGTTTTGAAGGTCTAAAGTGCGGGTTCAGGACTTAATTCCTGAAATTGGGCTTTGTTCCTTTTGAGCGGTTCGAAATTCAACCCGGGGGCGATGGCAGTCGCGCTTCGGAAGGTTCGCCCACAAGGGCGACGAAAATGAGAGGCCACGATGGCACAGCAGACATTCACCGGTCGCAAACGTGTTCGCAAGTTCTTCGGACACATCAAGGAAGTCGCCGAGATGCCGAACCTCATCGAGGTTCAGAAGGCGTCTTACGACCAGTTCCTGATGGTCGATGAACCCCCCGGCGGCCGGCTGGACGAAGGCCTGCAGGCGGTGTTCCGCTCGGTATTCCCGATCTCGGACTTCTCGGGCACCTCGATGCTCGAATTCGTCCGCTATGAATTCGAGCCGCCGAAATACGACGTCGACGAGTGCCGCCAGCGCGGCATGACCTATGCTGCGCCGCTCAAGGTGACGCTGCGCCTGATCGTGTTCGATATCGACGAGGAAACCGGCGCCAAGTCGGTGAAGGACATCAAGGAGCAGGACGTCTACATGGGCGACATCCCGCTCATGACCATGAACGGCACCTTCGTCGTCAACGGCACCGAGCGCGTCATCGTTTCGCAGATGCACCGTTCGCCCGGCGTGTTCTTCGACCACGACAAGGGCAAGACCCATTCGTCCGGCAAGCTGTTGTTTGCCGCGCGCGTGATTCCGTATCGCGGTTCCTGGCTCGACATCGAGTTCGACGCCAAGGACATCGTGTTCGCGCGCATCGACCGCCGCCGCAAGATCCCCGTGACCTCGCTGATGTATGCGCTCGGTCTGGACGGCGAGCAGATCCTTTCGACCTTCTACAAGAAGATCAACTACAAGCGCGCCAAGGACGGCTGGCGCGTGCCGTTCGACGCCACCCGTTTCCGCGGCTACTCGACCATCAACGACCTGATCGACGCCGATACCGGCAAGGTGGTGCTCGAGGCCGGCAAGAAGCTGACCGTGCGCGCGGCACGCCAGTTGCAGGAAAAGGGCCTCAAGGCGCTGCGGATGTCGGACGAGGAATTGATCGGCAATTACCTCGCCGAGGATCTCGTCAATCCGAAGACCGGTGAAATCTATGCTGAAGCCGGCGAAGAGCTCACCGAGAAGTCGCTGAAGGCGCTCAACGAGCAGGGCTACAAGGAGCTGCCGCTGCTCGACATCGACCACGTCAATGTCGGCGCCTACATCCGCAACACGCTGCATGCCGACAAGAACATGACGCGTGAAGATGCGCTGTTCGACATCTATCGCGTGATGCGCCCGGGCGAGCCGCCGACGCTCGACTCGGCCCAGACCATGTTCCAGTCGCTGTTCTTCGACGCCGAGCGCTACGACCTGTCCGCGGTCGGCCGCGTCAAGATGAACATGCGCCTCGAGCTGGACGCGCCCGATACCCATCGCACGCTGCGCAAGGAAGACATCCTGGCCGTCATCAAGACGCTGGTCGACTTGCGCGACGGCAAGGGCGAGATCGACGACATCGACCATCTCGGCAACCGCCGTGTGCGTTCGGTCGGCGAATTGATGGAGAACCAGTACCGCATCGGCCTGCTCCGCATGGAGCGCGCGATCAAGGAGCGCATGTCGAGCGTCGACATCGACACCGTGATGCCGCAGGACCTGATCAACGCCAAGCCGGCGGCTGCCGCGGTGCGCGAGTTCTTCGGCTCCTCGCAGCTCTCGCAGTTCATGGACCAGACCAACCCGCTGTCGGAGATCACCCACAAGCGACGTCTGTCGGCGTTGGGGCCGGGCGGTCTGACGCGCGAGCGCGCCGGCTTCGAGGTGCGCGACGTGCATCCGACGCATTACGGCCGCATCTGCCCGATCGAGACGCCGGAAGGTCCGAACATCGGCCTGATCAACTCGCTGGCGACGTTCGCACGCGTCAACAAATACGGCTTCGTCGAGACGCCCTATCGCAAGGTGAAGGACGGCCGCGTCACCGACGAGGTCGTGTATCTCTCGGCGATGGAGGAGGGCCGTTATCGCGTGGCGCAGGCCAACGTGCCGCTCGACGCCAAGGGCCGCTTCACCGAAGACCTGATCGTCTGCCGTCACGCCGGCGAAGTGCTGCCGATCACGCCGGACAAGGTCGACTATATGGACGTGTCGCCGAAGCAGCTCGTTTCGGTCGCCGCGGCACTGATCCCGTTCCTCGAGAACGACGACGCCAACCGCGCGCTGATGGGCTCGAACATGCAGCGCCAGGCGGTGCCGCTGGTTCGCGCCGAGGCGCCGTTCGTCGGCACCGGCATGGAAGGCGTCGTGGCCCGTGACTCCGGTGCTGCGATCGCCGCCCGCCGTTCCGGCGTGGTCGACCAGATCGACGCCACCCGCGTCGTGATCCGCGCCACCGAAGATCTCGATCCGACCAAGTCGGGCGTCGATATCTACCGGCTGATGAAGTACCAGCGCTCGAACCAGTCGACCTGCATCAACCAGCGTCCGCTGGTGAAGGTCGGCGATACCGTCAAGAAGGGCGACATCATCGCCGACGGTCCCTCGACCGATCTCGGCGAGCTCGCGCTCGGCCGCAACGTGCTGGTCGCGTTCATGCCGTGGAACGGCTACAACTTCGAAGACTCGATCCTGCTCTCCGAGCGGATCGTGAAGGACGACGTCTTCACCTCGATCCACATCGAGGAGTTCGAGGTGATGGCCCGCGACACCAAGCTGGGGCCTGAGGAAATCACCCGCGACATTCCGAACGTCTCGGAAGAAGCGCTGAAGAACCTCGACGAAGCCGGCATCGTCTATATCGGCGCCGAAGTCCGCGCCGGCGACATCCTGGTCGGCAAGATCACGCCGAAGGGCGAAAGCCCGATGACGCCGGAAGAAAAGCTCTTGCGCGCCATCTTCGGCGAAAAGGCCTCCGACGTCCGCGATACCTCGCTGCGCGTGCCTCCGGGCGTGCAGGGCACGATCGTGGAAGTGCGCGTGTTCAACCGCCACGGCGTCGACAAGGACGAACGTGCGCTGGCGATCGAGCGGGAAGAGATCGAGCGTCTGGCCAAGGACCGCGACGACGAGCAGGCGATCCTCGACCGCAACGTCTATGGCCGCCTCGCCGATCTCCTGGAGAACCGCCAGGGCATCGCAGGTCCCAAGGGCTTCAAGAAGGACACCAAGATCACGCGCGCCGTGCTCGAGGAGTATCCGAAGTCGCAGTGGTGGATGTTTGCATCACCAAACGACAAGCTGATGGCCGAAATCGAGGCCATGCGGAAGCAGTACGACGAATCGAAGAAGGGCCTCGAACAGCGCTTCCTCGACAAGGTCGAAAAGCTGCAGCGCGGTGACGAATTGCCGCCCGGCGTGATGAAGATGGTCAAGGTCTTCGTCGCGGTGAAGCGCAAGATCCAGCCCGGCGACAAGATGGCCGGCCGTCACGGCAACAAGGGCGTGGTGTCCAAGATCGTGCCGATCGAGGACATGCCGTTCCTCGAGGACGGCACGCATGCGGATATCGTGCTCAATCCGCTCGGTGTGCCTTCGCGCATGAACGTCGGCCAGATTCTGGAGACGCATCTCGGCTGGGCCTGCGCGGGTCTCGGCAAGCGCATCGGCCAGACCATCGACGCCTATTATCAGAAGCAGGACCTCAAGCCGCTGCGCGAGACCCTGAAGAAGATCTATGGCGACGACGAGACCATCAAGACGTTGAACGACAACGAGCTCGTGGAGCTTGGCAGGAATCTGAGCCACGGCGTGCCGATCGCGACGCCGGTGTTCGACGGCGCCAAGGAAGCCGACATCGAGGAGATGCTGAAGCTTGCGGGCTTCGACGCCTCCGGCCAGTCGACCGTCTATGACGGCCGCACCGGCGATGCGTTCGATCGCCGAGTCACGGTGGGCTATATCTACATGCTCAAGCTGCACCATCTGGTCGACGACAAGATCCATGCGCGTTCGATCGGTCCGTACTCGCTCGTCACCCAGCAGCCGCTGGGCGGCAAGGCGCAGTTCGGCGGCCAGCGTTTCGGCGAAATGGAGGTGTGGGCGCTGGAAGCTTACGGCGCGGCCTACACGCTGCAGGAAATGCTGACCGTGAAGTCGGACGACGTCGCCGGCCGCACCAAGGTGTACGAGGCGATCGTGCGCGGCGACGACACGTTCGAGGCGGGTATCCCGGAATCGTTCAACGTGCTGGTCAAGGAAATGCGCTCGCTCGGCCTCAACGTCGACCTGCACAATTCCAAGATGGGACCGGCGCCGACGTCCGAGGCGGCCGAGTAACACGAGGATTTCATGCCCGGCGAATCGCCGGGCATTCGCGCTCCGCTCGGACGTTGAGCGGGGCGCGCTCCAAAGAGTTTCGAATTTGCTGCCGGTGACGACCGGCACGCGAGGAGAAGACGATGAACCAAGAAATTATGAATCTCTTCAATCCGACGACTCCGGCGCAGGTCTTCGACCAGATCCGGATCTCGATTGCGTCCCCGGAGAAGATTCTGTCCTGGTCGTACGGCGAGATCAAGAAGCCGGAGACCATCAACTACCGGACCTTCAAGCCGGAGCGCGACGGCCTGTTCTGTGCCCGCATCTTCGGGCCGATCAAGGACTACGAGTGCTTGTGCGGCAAGTACAAGCGGATGAAGTACAAGGGCATCATCTGCGAAAAGTGCTCGGTCGAGGTGACGCTGTCGCGTGTCCGGCGCGAGCGCATGGGCCATATCGAACTGGCGGCCCCCGTTGCCCACATCTGGTTCCTGAAGTCGCTGCCGTCGCGCATCGGCCTTCTGCTAGACATGACGCTGAAGGATCTCGAGCGCATCCTGTACTTCGAGTACTACGTCGTGCTGGAGCCGGGCCTGACCGCGCTCAAGGACCGTCAGCTCTTGTCGGAAGACGAGTATCTGAAGGCGCAGGACGAATACGGTCAGGACAGCTTCACCGCCATGATCGGCGCGGAAGCGATCCGCGAGCTGTTGAAGGGGCTTGAGCTCGAAAAGCTCGAGCAGTCCCTGCGTGCCGAGATGCAGGAGACCGAGTCCGACATCAAGCACAAGAAGCTGGCCAAGCGCCTGAAGATCGTCGAGGCCTTCCGCTATTCCGGCAACAAGCCGGAGTGGATGATCCTGACCGTGGTGCCTGTGATTCCGCCGGACCTGCGTCCGCTGGTGCCGCTCGACGGCGGCCGCTTTGCGACATCCGACCTCAACGACCTCTACCGCCGCGTCATCAACCGCAACAACCGTCTGAAGCGGCTGATGGAGCTGCGCGCGCCCGACATCATCATCCGCAACGAAAAGCGCATGTTGCAGGAGGCCGTCGACGCGCTGTTCGACAACGGCCGCCGCGGTCGCGTCATCACCGGCGCCAACAAGCGTCCGTTGAAGTCGCTGGCCGACATGCTCAAGGGTAAGCAGGGCCGCTTCCGGCAGAACCTGCTCGGCAAGCGCGTCGACTATTCCGGCCGCTCGGTGATCGTGGTCGGTCCCGAACTGCGCCTGCATCAGTGCGGCCTGCCGAAGAAGATGGCGCTCGAACTGTTCAAGCCGTTCATCTATTCGCGGCTCGACGCCAAGGGCCTGTCCACCACCGTGAAGCAGGCGAAGAAGCTCGTCGAGAAGGAGCGTCCCGAGGTCTGGGACATCCTGGACGAGGTGATCCGCGAGCACCCGGTGCTGCTCAACCGCGCGCCGACGCTGCATCGTCTCGGCATTCAGGCGTTCGAGCCGGTGCTGATCGAGGGCAAGGCGATCCAGCTCCATCCGCTGGTTTGCGCCGCGTTCAACGCCGACTTCGACGGCGACCAGATGGCCGTGCACGTTCCGCTGTCGCTCGAAGCGCAGTTGGAAGCGCGCGTCCTGATGATGTCGACCAACAACATCCTGCATCCCGCGAACGGTCAGCCGATCATCGTGCCGTCGCAGGACATCGTGCTCGGTCTCTACTATCTCTCGATCATGCGTGAAGGGCTGCCCGGCGAGGGCAAGATCTTCGGCGACATGGCCGAGCTCGAGCACGCCCTGCATTCGAAGGTCATCCACCTCCACACCAAGATCAAGTACCGGTGGGAGGGCACCGACGAGGACGGCAAGGCGACCAAGCGCTGGATCGAGACCACCGCGGGCCGCGTGATGCTCGGCAACGTGCTGCCGAAGCACGCGAGGATTTCGTACGACATCATCAACAAGCTGATGACCAAGCGCGAAATCTCCGGCGTGATCGACCAGGTCTACCGTCACTGCGGCCAAAAGGAGACCGTGATCTTCTGCGACCGCATCATGGCGCTCGGCTTCTACAATGCGTTCAAGGCCGGCATCTCGTTCGGCAAGGACGACATGGTCGTGCCGCACGGCAAGTGGAAGATCGTCGAGACCACCCGTACGTTGGCGAAGGACTTCGAGCAGCAGTACAATGACGGCCTGATCACCCATGGCGAGAAATACAACAAGGTCGTCGACGCGTGGTCGAAGGCGACCGAGGAAATCGCCAAGGAAATGATGAAGGAGATTTCGGCGACCAAGAAGACGCCGAAGGGCGCCGACGCCGACATCAACTCGATCTACATGATGGCGCATTCCGGCGCGCGTGGTTCGCCGGCCCAGATGCGTCAGCTCGCCGGCATGCGCGGCCTGATGGCCAAGCCGTCGGGCGAGATCATCGAGACGCCGATCATTTCCAACTTCAAGGAAGGCCTGTCGGTGCTCGAATACTTCAACTCGACCCACGGCGCCCGCAAGGGCCTCGCGGACACCGCGTTGAAGACCGCGAACTCGGGGTACCTGACCCGCCGTCTGGTCGACGTGGCGCAGGACTGCATCATCACGTCCGACGACTGCGGTACCAAGCTTGGCATCAAGATGCGCGCAATCGTCGATGCCGGCACCGTCGTGGCTTCGCTCGCCTCACGCATCCTCGGCCGCGTGGCCTGCGATGACGTGCGCGATCCGGCCTCGAACAAGGTGATTATCAAGCGTGGTACGCTGATGGAGGAGTCGCATGTCGACGCCATCCAGCAGGCCGGCATCCAGGAAGTAAAGATCCGCTCGGCACTGACCTGCGAACTCGTCAACGGCATCTGCGGCAAGTGCTACGGCCGCGATCTGGCCCGCGGCACGCCGGTCAACCACGGCGAGGCGGTCGGCGTCATCGCCGCGCAGTCGATCGGTGAACCCGGCACGCAGCTTACGATGCGCACGTTCCACATCGGCGGCGCGGCGCAGATCAACGAGCAGTCGTTCGTCGAATCGAACTTCGAAGGCAAGGTCACCATCAAGAACAAGTCGATCGCCCGAAACAGCGAAGGCCATTTGATCGCGATGGTTCGCAACATGGTCGTTGCGATCGTCGATGCCGACGGAACCGAACGTGCGACCCACCGCATCCAGTACGGCGCGCGCATGCACGTCGACGAAGGCGACATGGTCAAGCGCGGCCAGCGCATCGCGGAATGGGATCCGTACACCCGTCCGGTTCTCACCGAAGTCGAGGGCACCATCGGCTTCGAGGATCTGGTGGAAGGGCAGTCGATCTCGGAAACGCTCGACGAATCAACCGGTATCGCCAAGCGCGTCGTCATCGACTGGCGCGCGTCGCGGGGCGGGGCCGATCTGCGTCCGGCGATCGTCGTCAAGGGCAAGGACGGCAAGGTGCTCAAGCTGGCCCGTGGCGGCGATGCCCGCTACATGCTGTCGGTCGACGCCATTCTCTCGGTGGATACCGGCGCGAAGGTCAAGGCCGGCGACATCCTGGCGCGTATCTCCACGGAGAGCGCCAAGACGCGTGACATCACCGGCGGTCTGCCGCGGGTGGCCGAGCTGTTCGAGGCCCGCAAGCCGAAGGACGCGGCGATCATCGCGGAAATCGCGGGCACCATCCGGTTCGGCCGCGACTACAAGAACAAGCGTCGCATCTCGATCGAGCCGATGGACAAGACCGAGGAGCCGCGCGAGTACCTGATCCCGAAGGGCAAGCACATCCATCTGCAGGACGGCGACATCGTCGAAAAGGGCGATTTCATCGTCGAAGGCAATCCGGCGCCGCACGACATCCTGGCGATCAAGGGCATCGAGGAACTCGCTGCCTATCTGGTCAACGAAATCCAGGAGGTCTACCGGCTGCAGGGCGTGCTCATCAACGACAAGCACATCGAGGTGATTGTCCGTCAAATGCTGCAGAAGGTCGAGATCACCGACCAGGGCGACACCGACATGATCTCGGGCGAGCAGGTCGACAAGATCGAGTTCGATGCGCTCAACCTGAAGGCAAAGGAAGAGGGCAAGAAGCCCGCCACGGGAACGCCGGTCCTGCTCGGCATCACCAAGGCGAGCCTGCAGACCCGCTCGTTCTTCTCGGCGGCCTCGTTCCAGGAGACCACCCGCGTGCTCACCGAAGCCGCGGTCAACGGCAAGGTGGACCCGCTGGAAGGCCTCAAGGAGAACGTCATCGTCGGCCGGCTGATCCCGGCGGGCACCGGCGCCTCGATGGCCAAGATCCGCGAAGTGGCAGTCAAGCGCGACCGGCTGATCCTCGACGAGCGCGAGAAGCAGGCGGCGATCGTGCCGACCGCTCCGGAAGCGGAACCGCTGGCGCTGCCGCCGGCGGAATAGGCTTCATTCCGATCGACAAGAAAGCCGGCTGCCAAGCCGGCTTTTTCTTTTGCGGCAAGGGATAGCAGGCTTCACCCCCACGGGTGACGCCTGCTATCACTCAGGGAATGGCATCCTGCCATAACCGGAATAGTTGCAATTCCTCATGAGCGATTTGGCTCATCTTGAACCCCTGATCGACCGTATCTACGAGGCGGGGCTCATTCCCTCCCTTTGGCCGGCTGTGCTCGGCGAACTCGGTGCGGCGGTCGGCGGCAATGGCGGCTTTCTGTTCGGTGTGCGCGACGGCTATGTCAGCGCGGTCAATTCCGTCGAATATGACCAGCTCATGCCCGTTTTCATGAAAGACGGATGGAGCGAGCGCGACCCGAATCTGCCGCGCGCCCTTGCCCTCAATCGTGCGGGCTTCGTCACCGACTATGACCTCCTTTCCGAGCAGGAGATCGCGACCAACGAGGTCTATTGCAACTTTTACCGCAAGCACGGCATCGGCTACCGGGCCGGTACGATCATTTCGATGCCGAGCGGCGATTCAATCGCGATCGTGATGCCGCGGCATCAGGATAACGGCCCGGTGCCGCAAGAGGTGGTCGATCTGCTGGATGGACTGCGGCCGCATCTGGCCCGGGCCTCCCTCGCGGCAAACCGTCTTGGCTTCGAGCGCGCACGTGCCCAGGTTGATGCGCTGCAGGGGTTGGGACTGCCGGGCGCGGTGCTGCGCGGAGCCGGCCAGGTGTTCGCGGCTAACGGCTTGTTCGATGCACTGATGCCTTCGCTGTTCCAGGATCGCGCGCAACGCGTGACGGTAACGGATGTCGCCGCGGACACGCTGCTGGCCGAAGCGCTCGATATGCTGCCGCTTGCCGGCGGCCGGACGGTGAAATCCATCCCGGTTGCCGCGACAGCGGCGCACGTGCCGATGGTGCTGCATGTCGTCCCAGTGCGCGGTTCCGCACGCGATATGTTCACGCAGGCTAGCGCGCTACTGGTCGTGACACCGGTCGACCGCGCTGCGGTGCCGACCGCGGAAGTCCTGCAAGGCCTGTTCGACTTGACGCCAGCGGAGGCGCGCGTGGCGCGGGGCATCGGCCGGGCCGAAACCCTCGACGCGCTCGCCGATGCGACCGGCGTCAACCGGGAAACGGTGCGCAGCCAGCTCAAGGCGGTGCTGTCGAAGACCGGTCTGTCGCGCCAGCAGGAGCTTGTCAGCCTGCTCGCCGGCAAGGCGCTCCGGGGCGGCTAGATCGCACGCACCGGATTTATACGGGGCGGAAAGGCCACACTTCCCGCCTGCGGAATAAGGCTTCCGCAAGAATACGGTGCGAAGACAAACGGCCGGCACAAGCCGGCCTTTTTGCTGCTTTCTTTCATTGCTGCGTTGCAAGGACCCTGCTTTGTTCATCTTCCCTTCAGGGTGAAAAGCGCTTTTGCTAATGCGGTTTAGACCGGCTGATTTCCTATAGGCAGGGGAGCCGGAGGGCGACGGAACAGACATGTTGAATCTTGCAATCGTAGGCGGCGGCCCGGGCGGGCTGATGAGTGCCTGGTACTTGAAGAAAAAGCTCGGTGATCTATGTCGCGTTACGATCTACGAGGCGTCCGACCGCCTCGGCGGCAAGATTGTCTCTCGCAAATTCGATTCCGCGCCGGCGATGTATGAGGCGGGGGTTGCCGAAATCTACGATTATTCGATGACCGGCCCGGATCCCCTACGGGAACTGATCCAGCATTTCGGCCTGCAGACCATACCGATGGACGCCGAGCAGGTGCACATCGACGGCGAGCTGCTCAGCGACGTGCAGGGCATGCGCCGCAAGTATGGTGAGAAGACCGCGGCTGCGATCGAGGCGTTCCGCAAGCGCTGCACCGAGATGGTATCGCCGATCGAATATTACGAAGGCGTCGGCGCCCACGACAACGAGCACCCTTGGGCCTACATGTCCTGCGAGGAGGTATTGGACAAGGAAGTCGCCGATCCGACCGCCAAGCGCTTCTTCAAGGTAATGGCGCGTTCCGATATCGCGACCGAAAGCCACAATACCAATGGCCTGAATGCGCTGAAGAATTTCGTGATGGATGTCGACGGCTATATCAGCCTGTATTCGATCCAGAACGGCAATGAGCAGTTGATCGAATGTCTGCGCTCGGAAGTCGACGCCGACATCCACCTCAATCACCGCGTGCTTAAAGTCGGAAAGACCCCCGCCGGCCGCTATCAGCTCAACATGATGAACGGGAAGGGGCCGGAGACACGGGATTTCGATCTGGTGCTGATGTGTCTGCCGCATTCCTGGCTCGCCACCATGCGCTGGGACGGCGAAGAGCTGCGCAAGTCGATGGTCAAGCACGTCGCCTATTTCGACCGTCCGGCGCACTATCTGAGAGTTTCGATCCTGTTCGACGAACCGTTCTGGGGCGAGAAGATCCAGGGCGCCTGGTTCATGTCGGAAGCGTTCGGCGGCTGCTGCGTTTACAACGAGGGTGCCCGCCACGACGTCGGCAAGCACGGCGTGCTCAACTGGCTGATCGCGGGCTCGGACGCGCTGGCGTTTGCCAATCTCAGTGACCAGGAACTGATCGATGCCGCGCTGAAATCGCTGCCGGCGTCTTTCGGCAACGCCCGCGATCATTTCATGGAAGGCAAAATCCACCGCTGGTTGTCGTCGGTGAACGCATTGCCCGGAGGCCTCCCGGTGCGCGACGTCATGACCAACCATCGCCCCGAGCCGAAAGAGCATCCGGGGATCGTCGTCGTTGGTGACTATCTGTTCGATTCGACCCTCAACGGTTTGCTCGATTCCTCCGACGCAGCCACCGACATCATTTTGACCGAGATGATGCGGCTGCGCCGCGCCCGCGCCCAACAAGGCGTGCCATCGTCCGACAAGATCGACCGCAGCTATTTCGAGAATTACCGCGGCGTCGGTCCCTACAGCGAAGTCTGGAACCAGTTTACCGATCCGGCCTATCTGACGGAATTGATCAAGATCGTCTGGAACCGGGCGAAGGGTTACAAGCTGCTTGTTGCAGGCTCCGCCAGTGGCGAACTGGTCGGTGCACTGCGTGAGCGCGGCATCGATGCCTGGGGCATCGAGAACAACCGGGCGATCCACGCCAAGACGCCGAAGGCGCTCAAGAAGTTCAACAAGCTCGGCTCCATCCTCGATACGCCGTTCAAGGATAACGAATTCGATTTCGTGTTCGAGACCAGCCTCTGTCACGTTTCCGAAAAGCAGGTCCCGCGGGCGGTGCGCGAACTCAACCGCGTCGTGAAGACCGGAGTGGTGTTCGGTTCAGTGACGTCGGACATGGCACCGGCGCTGATCGACCGTTACGACCTGCTGCGCGGCGTGAAGAAGCTCGGCACCTGGTGGGAATGGTCCGAACTGTTCTTCGGCAATGGATTCGATCTCGCGATGCACCGCCGCGACTGCACCGATGCGGTGTGGGCGGCGACACTGGCGGCCAACAAGGGGCCGGGGCAGTGGTACGCCGACGCCGACAGCCTGCGCTATTCGTTCTTCGACAAGGTTGAAGCAGACGATTGAGCGCCGGGCGGTTGTATTGAGGCGTGACCGCTTCCCGCAAGCAGGGCCGGTCACGCCAAGGGTTTGCCGAATTGATCCCGATCGCATAGAATCGGTGCGGTAGCGCTCACCGCTGCCACGTTCGATTTTGCGGTCATGCCGGCCGTGCAGCATCGGTTGGTTTCATGGCGCCCAAGCCTCCTTCTTCGGATGATCAGAATCCCGCTCCGGCTGATGATCCTGAGCTCGCCAAGAAGCTCGCGCCGGAAGCGGCCACCCCTGTTCCCGGCACCAAGGTGGCCGGTGCTCCCGCCGACGATGACAAGGACGACGAGAACGAGCTGGAGCTCGACGACGAGGATGATGACGAGGATCTCGTCGTCTTCACCGCCAAGGAAGCCGCCGGCGCGATGGCGACCATCCTCGCCTTCGTCAGGCCCTATCTCGGCAACTACAGGAGGCTGTTCGCCTTCGTGACCTTCGGCGTTCTCGTCGAGACGCTGTTCAACGTGATCATGCCCCTAAGCCTGAAATTTTTGATCGACGACGCGCTCGGCGAAGAGGATTTTCAGGCGCTCTACAAGATCCTTGGCGTGCTCGCGGCTGCCGGCATCATCACCTCGATCATTGCCGTCTGGTACGAGCGCTGGGATGCGCGGCTGGCCGCCTGCATCATTGCCGATGTGCGGACGCGGCTGTTCGAGCACGTCCAGAACCTGCCGTCATCATACTTTGCCCGCACCAAGCGCGGCGAGATCCTCTCGCGCTTCTCGATCGACCTTGCGGCCTTCGAAGGATCGGTCAAGACGTTCGCCAACAGCGCGGCCTTGCCGTTCCTGGAGCTGGTCGCCGGCATCATCCTGATGCTGTTCCTCAACTGGCAGCTTGCGGCGGTAGCGCTACTGGTGTTTCCGATCACCCTGATCGGGCCCCGAATCCTGACGCCAAAGGCGGTGCAGGCGAATTACGAGCAGAAGCTGAACGAGGCGGCGCTGCTCGCCACGGTGCAGGAAAACGTGGCGGCGCAGGCGGTGATCAAGGCGTTTAGCCTGCAGCGCCGCACGCTCGGCTGGTTCACCATGCGCAACCAGGATGTGCGCATCAAAACCGCCTCCGCCGTCTTCCTCTCGACCATGGTGGAACGCACTGTCACCATCGCGGTGCTGTTGCTGCATCTCGTGGTGCTGGCGATCGGCGCCTATCTTGCCACCAAGGGCCAGATCACCATCGGCACTTTCGTCACCTTCGAGAGCGCGTTCTGGGAGGTGTCCTACAACATCGCTCATCTGATGCATTTCATTCCGGTGTCGATCCAATCGGCGGCCGCGGTGCGGCACATCCAGGAGCTGCTGGATGAGCCGACCCGCGGCGCCGACCGGCCCGGCGCGCCGGATTTGCCGCCGATCACCAATGATATCGCCTTCGAGCGCGTTACCTTTGCCTACGAAGGCAGCGAGACGCCGGTGCTCGACAATTTCAGCCTCAAGCTCAGCGTCGGGAAGCGCATCGCGATCGTAGGTCCGAGCGGCTCGGGCAAGAGCACGCTGCTCAATTTGATCCTGCGCCTTTACACGCCGGACGAGGGACGGGTGGCGATCGACGGCGTCGATATCCGCCGAGTGACCCGCGAATCGCTGCGCCGGGGCATGGCGATCGTGTTTCAGGAGAACATGCTGTTCAACATGTCGATCCGGGAGAACATCCGGCTCGGCAAGGAAGGCGCCACCGATGAGGAGGTTGAGGAGGCCGCGCGCAAGGCCGAGATTCACCGCTACATCATGAGCCTGCCGCAGAAATACGACACGCCGGTCGGCGAGCGCGGCGACACGCTGTCGGGCGGCCAGCGCCAGCGCATCGCGATCGCGCGCGCGATCATCCGCAATCCCGCGCTGCTATTGCTCGATGAAGCGACCTCGGCGCTCGACCAGACCACGGAAGCTGCGATCAACCGCACGCTTCTGAAGGTGGCGGAGGGACGCACCATGATCTGGTCGACGCACCGCCTGACCTCGGTGGTCGAGATGGACGAGATCATCGTGATCTCAGGCGGCAGGGCGATCGAGCGCGGCTCGCATGCGCAATTGCTCGCGGCCAATGGCGTCTATCGCAAGCTCTGGGACGACCAAGGCCATACGCCGCACAACGCCGCTCAGACCGACGACAATGATGACGATGATGACGATGAGGAGGAGTGAGCAGGGCGGTTTGACCCCGCGCTGATCCGCTTGCGGATCCGCCGCAAGGCGCCTTCGCCGAACCACGCCAGGAAGCGCGCCCAGCGCTGCGCCCGCCAGTACAACCCATTCTCGACCGTAACCTTGCGAAAGCTGATGGCTTTGGCCATCGACCAATCATCGCAGGCCCGCTTGACCGGATCGTCGTAGAAGGAAGCGATCTTGTCCTCGCCCATGCCTTCGGTTGCAAGCCAGGCGGGGATGTGGACGTTGCAGAGCTGGGCGACGTCGGTAAATACCTTGTCGGTGCCGGTTCCGGTCACCGGGCAGGTCGCCGCAAAGGCGTCGCCGACCAGAACGACGCCCGCTTGGCAATAGCCGGTTGAGACATAGAGATCGGCCGTCCGGATCTTGACGTCGCTGGTAACAGCGTATTCGCCGGTGATCCGGCGCAGCCTGGGCAGCGCGGCGTTCATGGTCTCGACCGGCCTGTGCCGCATTTCGCGCAGCCACGGGTCCTCGACCTCGCGGTAGACAAAAAGATTGGCCCGCATCCGCTTGCCGATTGGGAACAGCGTCACATAAGCGACGCGCTCCGTGGTCCGTTCTGAAAAGTAGGTCAGGGCGGGAAATTCGAAGGCCGGCCGGCCCACCGGCGCCATGTCAAATCCAATCGAGATGGAATGGTTGGTGCTGATGACCCGACGCTCGATACCGAGATTGCGGCGCAGTCCGACACTCAGTCCGTTGGCCAGGATCACCAGCCGCGCCGAGATGGTTTCGCCATCGGACAGCGTGAGTTTCTGCCGCTCAGCGCTGGTCGCGACGTCGGTCACCTTGGCGTAGACGAATTCGGCGGGGGCTGGGATCTCGGCGCGGACGGCGGTAATCAGCGCGTCGTACATGATGCCGTATTGGCGGCTCGGCTTCCTGTCGAGCAGGTAGCCGAATCGCGCGATCCAGTTTTCGCCGTCATGAGTGGCCGAGCGAAGCACCGAATCGGCGATTCCGGTCTGGTAGAAGCGGCCGACCTGTTCATCGCCGCTGATTTTTTCGACCCGGAAGTCGAATGGATAGACCCGATGGGGATCGATCAGAACAGTCGGAATTCCCGCACGTCCGAGCATGGCGGCCGCGGTCGAGCCGGCAAGGCCGCCCCCGATGATCGCAATGTCGGTGTATTTCATCTGGAATCTCAGCCGGGGTGCGACACTTTTGCACCTGGAAAGGCAAACAAAGTCTTAGTCGGGAAAAACTGGAACCGAAGATTGGGTGTTTTGACGATATTTGCCCGGGTATAATAGGGCGACTCCGGTAAGTCTCCGGAGGGCAGGTCGCGCTACTTCGGACTTTCGGAATTTGCGGCAAACGCTGAATCCGCAGACGCCATAGGCATTTCCAGCGTTGTCCTTTTGCTTGACTTAGCTATCCACCGCTTATAGAAGACGGCCACTTAACGACAGGCGGTGAGCAACGCCAGCGTCGGAACGGAACACCCTTTCAAATCCTTATGGACTGAGACGGGCACCAACCTCGACGAATGCCGCTCAAACGCTGTCGATCATACTGCTAGGCAATGCCAGGGCGATTTTAGTTCTCTTGAGCACGTCCTCTTGAGAGTGAACTCGGATGCATGACCTCGATAGCAGGCCGGACAGCGAGCGCTGACCGGTCTTACTCGCGGTCCTCTGTGGCGTCGAAGCGCTTTCCGCTCAGCAATGAGCGGTTGGCGCGATTTCGTTTTGCGTGAATGTTTTTTTCGCGCAGGGCGGGCCGGACGGAACGGCTAGTTCCGAGAAGAATTGCGAAGTCATCAAGGCTTCGCGTGAACTAAAGGATGAAGGCTGACATGCCGACGATCAACCAGCTGATCGCAAATCCGCGCGTAGTGCAGAAGTCGCGCAAGAAGGTTCCGGCGCTGCAGCAGTCGCCGCAGAAGCGCGGCGTTTGCACGCGCGTCTACACCACGACCCCGAAGAAGCCGAACTCGGCGCTTCGTAAGGTCGCCAAGGTGCGCCTGACCAACGGCTTCGAGGTGATCGGCTACATCCCGGGTGAAGGCCACAATCTTCAGGAGCACTCGGTGGTCATGATCCGCGGCGGCCGCGTCAAGGACTTGCCCGGCGTGCGCTACCACATCCTCCGCGGCGTCCTCGATACCCAGGGCGTCAAGAACCGTAAGCAGCGCCGTTCGAAGTACGGCGCCAAGCGTCCGAAGTAAGCGGGAACAGACCAGATGTCTCGTCGCCACTCTGCCGAAAAGCGTGAAGTCAACCCGGACCCGAAGTTCGGGAATATTGTTATCACGAAGTTCATGAACTCGATCATGTACGACGGCAAGAAGTCCGCCGCCGAAAAGATCGTCTACGGCGCGCTCGCCATGATCGAAGCCAAGACCAAGCAGGGGCCGCTCACCGTGTTCGAGCAGGCGCTGGAAAATGTCATGCCGACCATCGAAGTGCGCTCGCGCCGCGTCGGTGGCGCCACCTACCAGGTGCCGGTCGAGGTTCGCTCGGTCCGCCGTCAGGCGCTGGGCATTCGCTGGATCATCACGGCAGCGCGCGATCGCAATGAAAAGACGATGACGGAGCGGCTCTCGGCCGAGCTGCTTGACGCGTCGAACAACCGGGGAAACGCCGTCAAGAAGCGTGAAGACGTGCACCGGATGGCGGAAGCCAACCGCGCCTTCTCGCATTATCGCTGGTAACGGCGAAGAACGGATTTAAGGAACAGCCCATGCCCCGCCAACATGCCATCGAGGACTACCGTAACTTCGGTATCATGGCGCATATCGACGCCGGCAAGACCACGACCACCGAGCGCATCCTCTACTACACCGGCAAGAGCCACAAGATCGGCGAAGTGCACGAAGGTGCCGCGACGATGGACTGGATGGAGCAGGAGCAGGAGCGTGGCATCACGATCACCTCGGCTGCGACCACCGCGTTCTGGAATGGCAAGCGTCTGAACATCATCGACACGCCCGGCCACGTCGACTTCACCATCGAAGTCGAGCGTTCCCTGCGCGTGCTCGACGGCGCGGTATGCGTTCTCGACTCCAACCAGGGCGTTGAGCCGCAGACCGAAACCGTCTGGCGCCAGGGCGACAAGTACAAGGTTCCGCGCATCGTCTTCGCCAACAAGATGGACAAGACCGGCGCCGACTTCTTCAAGTGTCTCGCCGACATCGTCGACCGCCTTGGTGCCAAGCCGATCGCGATCCAGCTTCCGATCGGTGCCGAGAACAACTTCAAGGGTCTCGTCGACCTCGTGAAGATGAAGGGCATCATCTGGAACGATGAATCGCTCGGCGCCAAGTTCGACTATGTCGACATCCCGGCCGACCTCGTCGACCAGGCCAAGGAATACCGCGAGAAGATGGTGGAAGCCGCCGTCGAGCTCGACGACGACGCCATGGCCGCCTACCTCGACGGCAAGGAGCCGGACGAGGCGACGCTGAAGCGCCTGCTCCGCAAGGCTGTGCTGACCGGCGCGTTCTATCCCGTGCTGTGCGGCTCGGCGTTCAAGAACAAAGGCGTGCAGCCGCTGCTCGACGCCGTCGTCGACTATCTGCCGTCGCCGCTCGACGTGCCCGCGATCAAGGGCACCGACGACAAAGGCAACGAGGTCGTGCGCAAG
This sequence comes from Bradyrhizobium archetypum, assembly GCF_013114835.1. Lineage (GTDB taxonomy): Bacteria > Pseudomonadota > Alphaproteobacteria > Rhizobiales > Xanthobacteraceae > Bradyrhizobium > Bradyrhizobium archetypum. Next base: position 57,859 of record NZ_JAAVLW010000007.1, read on the forward strand.
GCGGACGACAAGGAGCCGCTGTCGCTGCTCGCGTTCAAGATCATGGACGACCCCTTCGTCGGCACCATTACCTTCTGCCGCATCTATTCCGGCATCCTGCAGTCGGGCACCGGCGTGGTGAACTCGACCCGCGAGAAGAAGGAACGTATCGGCCGCATGCTGTTGATGCATGCGAACAACCGCGAAGACATCAAGGAAGCCTATGCCGGCGACATTGTCGCCCTGGCCGGCCTGAAGGAAGCGCGCACCGGCGATACGCTGTGCGATCCGAGCCATCAGGTGATCCTCGAAAAGATGGAATTCCCGGAGCCGGTGATCGAGATCGCGATCGAGCCGAAGTCGAAGGCCGACCAGGAAAAGCTGGGCGTGGCGCTGGCCAAGCTCGCCGCGGAGGATCCGTCCTTCCGCGTGTCGACCGACCACGAGTCCGGCCAGACCATCCTCAAGGGCATGGGCGAACTGCATCTCGACATCAAGGTCGACATCCTCAAGCGCACCTACAAGGTCGACGCCAATATCGGCGCGCCGCAGGTCGCGTTCCGCGAGCGTGTCACCAAACGGGTCGAGCACAGCTACACCCACAAGAAGCAGACCGGCGGTACCGGCCAGTTTGCGGCCGTGACGCTCATTGTCGAGCCGAACGAGCCCGGTAAAGGCTACGAGTTCGAATCGAAGATCGTGGGCGGCGCGGTGCCGAAGGAGTACATCCCCGGCGTCGAAAAGGGTCTGGAGAGCGTGCTGTCCTCCGGCGTGGTCGCGGGCTTCCCCGTGGTCGACGTCAAGGTGCAGCTCATCGACGGCAAGTTCCACGACGTCGACTCGTCGGCGCTGGCCTTCGAAATCGCCACGCGGGCCTGCTTCCGCGAGGCGCTGCAGATGGGCAAGTCCGTCCTGCTCGAGCCGATCATGAAGGTCGAGGTGGTGACCCCGGAAGACTACACCGGCTCGGTCATCGGCGACCTGAATTCCCGGCGCGGCCAGATCCAGGGCCAGGACATGCGCGGCAATGCCAACGTCATTAACGCGATGGTGCCGCTCATGAACATGTTCGGCTACGTGAATAACCTGCGCTCGATGAGCCAGGGACGCGCGACCTTCACGATGCAATTCGATCACTACGCCGAAGCGCCGGCGAACGTGTCCGCAGAAGTCCAGAAGAAGTTTGCCTGATTGTCGTTGGTTGCAAGCTAACGACTGAACGGAGAGTCAAATGGCCAAAGCAAAGTTTGAACGTACTAAACCGCACTGCAACATCGGAACCATCGGTCACGTCGACCATGGCAAGACCTCGCTGACCGCAGCGATCACCAAGGTGCTGGCTGAAACCGGCGGTGCGACGTTCACGGCGTACGACCAGATCGACAAGGCGCCGGAAGAAAAGGCGCGCGGCATCACGATCTCGACCGCTCACGTCGAGTACGAAACCACCAACCGTCACTACGCCCACGTCGACTGCCCCGGTCACGCCGACTACGTGAAGAACATGATCACCGGCGCGGCGCAGATGGACGGCGCCATTCTGGTCGTGTCGGCTGCCGACGGCCCGATGCCGCAGACCCGCGAGCACATCCTGCTCGCCCGTCAGGTCGGCGTGCCCGCGCTCGTCGTGTTCCTGAACAAGTGCGACATGGTCGACGATCCGGAGCTGCTCGAGCTCGTCGAGCTCGAAGTCCGCGAGCTGCTCTCGAAGTATGAATTCCCGGGCGACAAGATCCCGATCATCAAGGGTTCGGCGCTCGCCGCCCTCGAAGACAAGGACAAGAAGCTTGGCCACGACGCCATCCTCGAGCTGATGCGCAATGTGGACGAGTACATTCCGCAGCCGGAGCGTCCGATCGACCAGCCGTTCCTGATGCCGGTGGAAGACGTGTTCTCGATCTCGGGCCGCGGCACCGTCGTCACCGGCCGTGTTGAGCGCGGCGTGATCAAGGTCGGCGAGGAAATCGAGATCGTCGGTCTGCGCGACACCCAGAAGACCATCGTCACGGGCGTCGAAATGTTCCGCAAGCTGCTCGACCAGGGCCAGGCCGGCGACAACATCGGCGCGCTGCTCCGCGGCACCAAGCGCGAGGAAGTCGAGCGTGGCCAGGTGCTGGCAAAGCCGGGTTCGGTCAAGCCGCACACCAAGTTCAAGGCTGAGGCCTACATTCTGACCAAGGAGGAGGGCGGTCGTCACACCCCGTTCTTCACCAACTACCGGCCCCAGTTCTACTTCCGCACCACCGACGTGACCGGCGTCGTGCACCTTCCCGAAGGCACCGAGATGGTGATGCCGGGTGACAACATCGCGATGGAAGTGCACCTGATCGTGCCGATCGCGATGGAAGAAAAGCTGCGCTTCGCGATCCGCGAAGGCGGCCGCACCGTCGGCGCCGGCGTCGTCGCCGCCATCATTGAGTAAAAGCGAATAGGGAATGGCGAGTAGCGAGTGGACCAGCTCCATTTGCTATTCGCCGCTCACCACTCGCCCTACTACGCGACAAAGAAAGACAAACGGCAATGAACGGCCAAAATATTCGCATCCGTCTCAAGGCGTTCGACCATCGTATCCTCGATACGTCGACCCGCGAGATCGTGAACACGGCGAAACGTACCGGTGCTCAGGTTCGCGGACCTATCCCGCTGCCGACCCGCATCGAGAAGTTCACCGTCAACCGTTCACCGCACGTCGACAAGAAGAGCCGCGAGCAATTCGAGATGCGCACCCACAAGCGCCTTCTCGACATTGTCGATCCGACTCCGCAGACCGTCGATGCTCTCATGAAGCTCGACCTGGCCGCCGGTGTCGACGTCGAGATCAAGCTCTAAGATTTTCAGGATCGTCCGAAGTTAGCGGACAGAAAGAACAGGAAGCACGCCGATGCGCTCCGGAGTGATCGCACAAAAGGTCGGGATGACGCGGGTCTTTACGGAGGCCGGCGAACATATCCCTGTGACCGTGCTGAAGCTGGGCAATTGCCAGGTGCTGGGCCACCGCACGACCGAGAAGAACGGTTACGTCGCGCTGCAGCTCGGCGCCGGTACCCGCAAGACCGTCTATATGCCGAAGGCGGAGCGCGGCCAGTTCGCGGTCGCCAAGGTCGAGCCCAAGCGGAAGGTTACCGAGTTTCGCGTCTCGGAAGACGCGCTGATCCCGGTTGGTGCCGAGATTCAGGCCGACCATTTCGTCGTCGGCCAATTCGTCGACGTTACCGGCACCTCGGTCGGTAAGGGGTTCGCCGGCGGCATGAAGCGCTGGAATTTCGGCGGTCTGCGCGCCACCCACGGCGTGTCGATCTCGCATCGTTCGATCGGTTCGACCGGCGGACGCCAGGATCCCGGCAAGACCTTCAAGAACAAGAAGATGCCCGGTCACATGGGCGTCGACCGCATCACCACGCTCAACCTGCGCGTGGTGCAGACCGACGTCGAGCGCGGCCTGATCCTAGTCGAGGGCGCCGTTCCCGGCTCCAAGGGCGGCTGGATCGCGGTGCGCGACGCCATCAAGAAGCCGTTGCCGAAGGACGCTCCGAAGCCCGGCAAGTTCAAGGTTGCCGGCGGCGAGCAGGCTCAGGCTCCGGCCGAGCAGGAGGGCGCGTGAGATGGAACTGAAAGTCACGACCCTTGAGGGCAAGGAAGCCGGATCGGTCCAGCTCTCGGACGCGATCTTCGGTCTCGAGCCGCGTGCCGACATCATCCAGCGTTGCGTGCAATGGCAGCTCAACAAGCGCCAGGCCGGAACGCACAAGGCGCAGGGCCGCGCCGACGTCTGGCGCACCGGCAAGAAGATGTACAAGCAGAAGGGCACCGGCGGCGCCCGTCACGGCTCGGCCCGCGTCCCGCAGTTCCGCGGCGGTGGCCGTGCGTTCGGCCCCGTCGTTCGCTCGCATGCGACCGACCTGCCGAAGAAGGTGCGCGCGCTGGCGCTCAAGCATGCGCTGTCGGCGAAGGCCAAGGACGGCGGGTTGATCGTGATCGACAGCGCGCAGGTCAAGGAAGCCAAGACCAAGGCACTGGTCGGCCATTTCTCAGGGTTGGGCCTGACCAATGCGCTGATCATCGACGGCGCCGAGCTGAACGCCGGTTTCGCGACCGCGGCCCGCAACATTCCGAATATCGACGTGCTGCCGATCCAGGGCATCAACGTCTACGACATCCTGCGTCGTCAGAAGCTGGTGCTGACGAAGGCGGCAGTCGATGCGCTGGAGGCGCGCTTCAAATGAAGAATATCGATCCGCGCCATTACGACGTGATCGTCGCCCCCGTCATCACCGAAAAGGCGACGGTGGCGTCCGAGCACAACAAGGTCGTGTTCAAGGTCGCCAACAAGGCGACCAAGCCGCAAATCAAGGAAGCCGTCGAGAAGCTGTTCGACGTCAAGGTGAAGAGCGTCAACACGCTGGTCCGCAAGGGCAAGACCAAGGTGTTCCGCGGCAATTTCGGTTCGCAGTCGAACGTGAAGCGGGCGGTCGTGACCCTCGAAGAGGGCCACCGCATCGACGTCACCACCGGACTATAAGGCGACACAGCGATGGCATTGAAAACATATAATCCGACGACGCCGGGCCAGCGCCAGCTGGTGATGGTCGACCGTTCGGCGCTCTACAAGGGCAAGCCGGTGAAGACGCTGACCGAGGGCAAGCTCGGCAATGGCGGTCGCAACAACACCGGCCGCATCACCGTGCGCTTCCGTGGCGGCGGCCACAAGAAGGCCTACCGGATGGTGGACTTCAAGCGTAACAAGGTCGACGTTCCCGCCGTCGTCGAGCGGCTGGAATACGATCCGAACCGCACCGCGTTCATCGCGCTGATCAAGTATCAGGACGGCGAGCAGGCTTATATCCTGGCGCCGCAGCGCCTAGCTGCGGGCGACACCGTCGTTGCCGGCAGCCATGTCGACGTGAAGCCGGGCAATGTCATGCCGCTCGGCAACATGCCGGTCGGCACCATCGTCCATAACATCGAGATGAAGATCGGGAAGGGCGGCCAGATCGCGCGTTCGGCCGGTACCTATGCCCAGATCGTCGGCCGCGACCAGGACTACGTCATTCTGCGCCTGAACTCGGGCGAGCAGCGCCTGGTGCACGGTCGTTGCCGCGGCACAATCGGTGCGGTGTCGAACCCCGACCACATGAACATCTCGATCGGCAAGGCCGGCCGGACCCGTTGGATGGGCTGGCGTCCGCATAACCGCGGCGTCGTCATGAACCCGATCGATCACCCGCATGGCGGTGGCGAAGGCCGCACCTCGGGCGGCCGCCACCCGGTCACACCGTGGGGCAAGCCGACCAAGGGCAAGAAGACCCGGTCGAACAAGTCGACCAACCGATTCATCCTCCTAAGCCGCCACAAGCGGAAGAAGTAAGGAACGCCGGACATGGTTCGTTCAGTCTGGAAAGGCCCGTTCGTCGAGGCGTCGCTGCTGAAGAAGGCAGATGCCGCGCGTGCGTCCGGCCGTCACGACGTCATCAAGATCTGGAGCCGCCGCTCGACCATCCTGCCGCAGTTCGTCGGCCTGACATTCGGCGTCTACAACGGCCAGAAGCACGTGCCGGTCTCGGTCAACGAGGAAATGGTGGGTCACAAGTTCGGCGAGTTCTCGCCGACCCGTACCTTCCATGGCCACTCTGGCGACAAGAAAGCCAAGAAGGCTTGAGGAATAGACGATGAGCAAACCAAAGCGCGAACGTAGCCTCGCAGACAACGAGGCCAAGGCAGTCGCCCGGATGCTGCGCGTCAGCCCGCAGAAGCTCAATCTTGTCGCGCAGTTGATCCGCGGCCGGAAGGCGTCGGCGGCGCTTGCCGACCTGCAGTTCTCGCGCAAGCGGATCGCGGTCGACGTCAAGAAGTGCCTGGAATCGGCTATCGCGAACGCCGAGAACAATCATGACCTCGAAGTCGACGATCTCGTCGTCGCCGAGGCGCATGTCGGCAACGGCATCGTCATGAAGCGCTTTGCGCCGCGCGGCCGTGGCCGTTCGGGTCGTATCTATAAACCGTTCTCGCACCTGACCATCGTGGTTCGTCAGGTCGAGGCCGAGGCTGGCGCTTAAGGGCGCGGGAGAAAACGATGGGTCAAAAGATCAATCCAATCGGGCTGCGTCTCGGCATCAACCGCACCTGGGATTCGCGCTGGTTCGCGGGAAAAAGCGAATACGGCAAGCTGCTGCATGAAGACGTCAAGATCCGCGAGATCCTGCACAAGGAGCTCAAGCAGGCCGCCGTTGCCCGCATCGTGATCGAGCGCCCGCACAAGAAGTGCCGCGTCACGATCCATTCGGCGCGTCCCGGCGTCGTGATCGGCAAGAAGGGCGCCGACATCGACAAGCTGCGCAAGCGGGTTGCCGACATCACGGCTTCCGACGTCGTCATCAACATCGTCGAAATCCGCAAGCCTGAGCTCGACGCCACCCTGGTCGCCGAATCGATCGCGCAGCAGCTCGAGCGCCGCGTCGCGTTCCGCCGCGCCATGAAGCGGGCAGTGCAGTCGGCGATGCGTCTTGGCGCCGAAGGCATCCGTATCAACTGCTCGGGCCGTCTGGGCGGCGCGGAAATCGCGCGCATGGAGTGGTACCGCGAAGGTCGCGTGCCGCTGCACACGCTGCGCGCCGATGTCGACTATGGCGTGGCGACTGCGTTCACGACGTTCGGCACCTGCGGCGTCAAGGTCTGGATCTTCAAGGGCGAAATCCTTGAGCACGATCCGATGGCCCAGGACAAGAAGATGGCCGAGGGCGAGGGTGCGCGTCCCCGCCGCGACGCTGCGGCAGCGTGAGACATTAGAGAAGGTTTGAGGGCTTAAAGCCATGATGCAACCAAAGAAAACGAAGTTCCGGAAGGCGCATAAGGGCCGTATCCACGGCGTTGCGACTTCGGGTGCGACGTTGTCGTTCGGCCAGTTCGGCCTGAAGGCGATGGCGCCTGAGCGCGTCACCGCCCGCCAGATCGAAGCCGCGCGCCGCGCGCTGACCCGTCACATGAAGCGCGCCGGCCGCGTCTGGATCCGCATCTTCCCGGACGTGCCGGTGTCGAAGAAGCCTGCCGAAGTCCGCATGGGCTCCGGCAAGGGCACGCCGGAACTGTGGGTGGCGCGGGTCAAGCCCGGCCGCGTGATTTTCGAGATCGACGGCGTCAACGTGCAGACCGCGAAGGAAGCGCTCACGCTCGCCGCCGCCAAGCTGCCGATCAAGACGCGCTTCGTCGCGCGCATTGCGGAGTAACCGTCATGGCCCCGATGAAAGTGGAAGACATCCGCGCGATGAGCGACGACCAGAGAGAGGAAGCGGTCCTCAATCTGAAGAAGGAGCGCTTCAATCTGCGGTTCCAGCGCGCCACCGGGCAGCTCGAGAACACCTCGCGCCTGCGCGAGGCCCGCCGCGACATCGCCCGCATCAAGACCATCGCCGCGCAGGTTCGCGCGAAGAAGAAGTAAGAGGCCATCAATGCCGAAACGTACCCTCCAGGGCGTGGTCGTGAGCGACAAGCAAACCAAGACGGTGGTGGTGCGCGTCGATCGCCGCTTCACCCACCCGATCTACAAGAAGACGATCCGCCGCTCCAAGAACTACCACGCGCACGACGAGAACAACGAGTTCAAGCCGGGCGACATGGTGTGGATCGAGGAAAGCAAGCCGATCTCGAAGTTGAAGCGCTGGACCGTGGTCCGGGGCGAGCAGAAGAAAACGGCCTGATAACTTCGGCTTAGCCGAGGCAATTCAGGGAAATTTTGAGCGCGCTAAAGCGCAGAAAGAGGACGAGGTGCATCAATGATTCAGATGCAGACCAACCTCGACGTGGCCGACAATTCAGGCGCACGCCGTGTCATGTGCATCAAGGTGCTGGGGGGCTCCAAGCGCCGCTATGCCACCGTGGGCGACGTTATCGTCGTGTCGATCAAGGAAGCGATCCCGCGCGGGAAGGTGAAGAAGGGCGACGTGATGAAGGCCGTCGTGGTGCGGGTCCGCAAGGACATCCGCCGCGCCGATGGCTCGGTCATCCGCTTCGACCGCAACGCCGCCGTCTTGATCAACAACCAGTCGGAGCCGGTCGGCACCCGTATTTTCGGGCCCGTGCCGCGCGAGCTGCGCGCCAAGAACCACATGAAGATCATCTCGCTTGCGCCGGAGGTGCTGTGATGGCTGCCAAGATCCGGAAAGGTGACAAGGTCATGGTGCTGACCGGTCGCGACAAGGGTCGCACCGGCGAGGTATTCGAGGTCCGCCCCGCCGAGAACACGGCGCTGGTGCGCGGCATCAACATGGTGAAGCGTCACCAGAAGCAGACCCAGAACCAGGAAGGCGGCATCATCTCCAAGGAGTCGCCGATCCACCTGTCCAACATCGCCTATGTCGGCAAGGACGGAAAGCCGACCCGCGTGGGCTTCAAGATTCAGGCTGATGGCAAGAAGGTACGCATTGCCAAGAGCTCGGGAGCAGAGATCGATGGCTGATACCGCTTACGTGCCGCGCCTGCGCGCGGAGTATGACCGGACCATTCGTGGCCAGTTGACTGAAAAGTTCGGCTACGACAACGTCATGCAGGTGCCGCGGCTGGACAAGGTCGTGCTCAACATGGGCGTCGGCGATTCCGTCAACGACCGCAAGAAGGCCGAGACCGCGGCAGCCGAGTTGTCGCAAATCGCCGGCCAGAAGGCGATCGTGACCTATTCGCGGATCGCAATCGCGACCTTCAAGCTGCGCGAGAATCAGCCGATCGGCTGCAAGGTCACGCTGCGCAAGGCGCGCATGTACGAGTTCATCGACCGCCTGGTGAACGTGGCGCTGCCGCGGGTGCGCGACTTCCGCGGCCTCAATCCGAAGAGCTTCGATGGCCGCGGCAATTACTCGCTCGGCATCAAGGAGCACATCATTTTTCCCGAAATCGATTTCGACAAGGTTTCGGAAGCCCGCGGCATGGACATCACGGTCTGTACCACGGCGAAGACCGACGACGAGGCGCGCGCCTTGTTGACCGCTTTCAATTTCCCGTTCCGGCAGTGAGACGCAACTAAAGCCTCTCAAACGCGGAAACCCAGGAGCCAAGCATGGCAAAGAAGAGTTCGATCGAGAAGAACAACCGGCGCAAGCGGATGGCGAAGAACGCCGCGCCTGCGCGCGCGAAGTTGAAGGCGATCATCGCCGACAAGACCAAGCCGATGGAAGAGCGGTTTGCGGCGACGCTGAAGCTTGCACAGATGCCGCGCAACTCGTCGACGACCCGCATCCGCAACCGCTGCGAGCTGACCGGTCGTCCGCGCTCGAACTACCGCAAGAACAAGCTTTCCCGCATCGCGCTGCGTGAGCTCGGCTCCAAGGGCCTGGTTCCCGGGCTCGTCAAGTCGAGCTGGTAAGGAGGGTCGTCAAGATGTCAACGCACGATCCGATTTCCGATCTCATCACCCGCATCCGCAACGCGCAGATGCGCTCGAAGTCCAAGGTCTCGAGCCCGGGCTCGAAGATGCGCGCCAGCGTGCTCGAGGTGCTGAAGACGGAAGGCTATATTCGCGGCTATGCCAGCGTCGAACACGCATCGGGCCGCAGCGAGCTCGAGATCGAGCTGAAATATTTCGACGGCGAGCCGGTCATCCGCGAGATCGAGCGGGTCTCCAAGCCGGGCCGCCGGGTTTACGCTTCGGTGAAGAACCTGCCCCGCGTGAACAACGGTCTCGGCATTTCGGTGTTGTCGACGCCGAAGGGAATCATGGCTGACCACGAAGCGCGTGACGCGAATGTGGGCGGCGAAGTTCTCTTCACGGTGTTCTGAAAAAGGATTTTTAGCCATGTCACGTGTTGGCAAACGGCCTGTGGCGATCCCGTCCGGTGTGACGGCGACCGTCGAGGGACAGACCGTCAAGGTGAAGGGGCCGAAGGGCCAGCTTCAGTTCGTCGTGCACGACGACGTCGAGGTGAAGTTCGAGAGCGGCGCGGTGAAGGTCGCGCCGAGGTTCAAGACCAACCGCGCGCAGGCGATGTACGGGACCGCGCGCGCGCAGGTCGCGAACCTCGTCGAGGGCGTCACCAAGGGTTTCGAGAAGAAGCTTGAGATCACCGGCGTCGGCTATCGCGCCGCGATGCAGGGCAAGAACCTGCAGCTCGCGCTCGGCTACAGCCACGACGTGGTCTATGCGATCCCGGAAGGAATCACCATTGCGGTGCCGAAGCCGACCGAGATCACGATTTCGGGCACCGATTCCCAGCGCGTCGGGCAGGTCGCCGCCGAGATCCGCGCTTACCGTCCGCCGGAGCCTTACAAGGGCAAGGGCGTGAAGTACGCCAACGAATTCATCTTCCGCAAGGAAGGCAAGAAGAAGTAACGGAGCCGGTCATGTCACTGAAGGTCACGAATGCCCGGCGCAAGCAGCGTGTGCGCAACGCGCTGCGCCGGTCCGCCAATGGACGCCCGCGTCTGTCGGTGTTCCGTTCGTCGAAGCACATCTACGCCCAGGTTATCGATGATCTGAAGGGCGAGACGCTGGCTTCCGCCTCGTCGCTGGAAAAGACCATGCGCGAGAGCGGCAATACGGGCGCCAACATCGATGCGGCCAAGGCCGTCGGCAAGCTGCTGGCGGAACGCGCCGTGCAGAAGGGCGTCAAGGAAGTGGTGTTCGATCGCGGTCAGTATCTCTACCACGGGCGCGTCAAGGCGCTCGCGGATGCGGCCCGCGAGAGTGGGCTGAGCTTCTAACGAACCGGTTTTGGACATTTACGAGGACAGGGGCTTTCTTCCCCTAAAGATTGGAAAACACCATGGCAGGTGAACGCGAACGCGGCGGACGCGAACGGAGCAGGGATCGCGAGGAGCGCGACAGCGAGTTCGTCGACAAGCTCGTCCACATCAATCGCGTGGCGAAAGTCGTCAAGGGCGGCAAGCGCTTCGGCTTTGCGGCGCTGGTCGTGATCGGCGACCAGAAGGGCCGGGTCGGTTTCGGCCACGGCAAGGCGCGCGAAGTGCCTGAGGCGATCCGCAAGGCGACCGAGTCGGCCAAGCGCAATTTGACGCGCGTGGCGCTTCGCGAAGGCCGCACGCTGCATCACGACATCGCCGGCCGCCACGGCGCCGGCCGCGTCTACCTGCGCGCGGCTCCGGCCGGTACCGGCATCATCGCCGGCGGCCCGATGCGTGCAGTGTTCGAAACGCTCGGCATCCAGGACGTGGTGGCGAAGTCGATCGGCTCGTCGAATCCCTACAACATGGTTCGCGCGACCTTCGACGCGCTGAAGCATCAGGATTCGCCGCGTTCGGTCGCGGCCCGCCGCAACATCAAGGTGTCCACGCTGCAGTCACGCCGCGTCGGCGGCGACGCCGAAGCGGTGGCTGAATAACCGGCGCGTTTCAGGCGCTTTTTGGAGTCAAGACGATGGCCAAGGCCGCAAAGACGATCAAGGTCGAGCAGACCGGCAGCGCAATCCGCCGCCACCACTCGCAGCGTTCGACGCTGATCGGCCTCAAGCTCAACAAGATCGGCCGGGTTGCCGAGCTTCAGGATACGCCTGAGGTTCGCGGCATGATCAGCAAGGTTCAACATCTCGTCCGCGTCGTCGGCGAGAAGTAAGCAAGGAGACAGGGCGATGAAGCTCAGCGATATCGCCGACAACGCCGGCTCGCGCAAGAAGCGCATGCGCGTCGGCCGTGGCATCGGTTCGGGCAAGGGCAAGACCTCGGGCCGTGGCGGCAAGGGCCAGACCGCGCGTTCGGGCGTGCGCATCAAGGGCTTCGAGGGCGGCCAGATGCCGATGCATCGCCGCCTGCCGAAGCGCGGTTTCAACAATATCTTTAAACTCGACTTCGCCGAGATCAATCTCGACCGCCTGCAGCAGGCGATCGACGCCAAGCTGGTCGATGCCAAGGAAACCGTGACCGTGGAATCGCTGGTCAAGGCCGGCGTGATCCGCCGCGCCAAGGACGGCCTGCGGCTGCTCGGCCGCGGCGAACTCAAGGCCAAGCTCGCGATCGAAGTGTATGGCGCCTCGAAATCCGCGGTTGCGGCGGTCGAGAAGGCCGGCGGCACGGTGAAGATCCTAGCCCCGGCCAAGAAGGAAGAAGGCGAGGCCGCGTAACATCTGCGTCATCGCCCGCTCGATCGCGGGCGATCCGCGCGACGGGATAATGGACTTATCGAAGCCGAGCACCAAATAATGTCCGGCGTCTGCCGATTGCCCGGGACGGGGCGTCGGCCTTCGAGGCGGCGGGAGAAAGCCTGAACATGGTCTCAGCAGCAGAACAACTTGCGGCAAACCTCAATTTCAGCGCTCTGGCGAAAGCCGACGAACTGAAGAAGCGCATCTGGTTTACGCTGGGTGCGCTGCTTGTTTATCGGCTCGGCACCTATATCCCGCTGCCCGGCATTGATCCCGCGGTCTGGGAGCAGGTGTTCAAGTCGCAGGCCGGCGGTATTCTCGGCATGTTCAATATGTTCGCCGGCGGCGGCATTCACCGCATGGCGATTTTCGCGCTGAACATCATGCCGTACATCTCGGCATCGATCATCATCCAGCTCCTGACCACGGTCTCCCCGCAGCTCGAAGCGCTGAAGAAGGAAGGCGAAGCCGGTCGCAAGACGCTGAACCAGTACACCCGCTATCTCACGGTGATCCTGGCCGCGTTCCAGTCCTACGGCATCGCCGTCGGCCTGCAGGGCGCCGGCAATGTCGTCAGCGACCCCGGCATCTTCTTCCTGCTGTCGACCACGATCACGCTGACCGGCGGCACCATGTTCCTGATGTGGCTCGGCGAGCAGATCACCTCGCGCGGCATCGGCAACGGTATCTCGCTGATCATTCTGGCCGGAATCGTCGCCGAATTGCCTTCAGCCTTGGCGAATATGCTGGAATTGGGGCGCCAGGGGGCGCTGTCGACCGGCCTGATCCTGATCGTGATCGTAATGGCGGTCGCCGTGATCGCCTTTATCGTGTTCATGGAGCGCGCGCAGCGGCGTCTCTTGATCCAGTATCCGAAGCGCCAGGTCGGCAACAAGATGTTCGAGGGCCAGTCCTCGCATCTGCCGCTCAAGCTCAACACGTCTGGCGTGATCCCGCCGATCTTCGCCTCGTCGCTGCTCCTCTTGCCGGCGACCGTTGCGAACTTCAACGCCGGCAGGGGCCCGGAATGGTTCCAGTGGCTGAACACGCAGCTCAGCCACGGTCGTCCGCTGTTCCTGTTTCTCTATCTGGCGCTGATCGTGTTCTTCGCCTTCTTCTATACCGCGATCGTGTTCAACCCGACCGAGACCGCCGACAATCTGAAGAAGCATGGCGGCTTCATTCCCGGCATCCGCCCGGGCGAGCGCACCGCCGAATATATCGATCACGTGCTGTCGCGCATCACCGTGCTCGGTGCGATCTATCTGGCGATCGTCTGTCTGATTCCCGAGATCCTGATCTCCTATGCTTCGGTGCCGTTCTATTTCGGCGGAACCTCGCTGCTGATCGTCGTCAGCGTGACCATGGACACGGTGGCGCAGGTGCAGGGTTATCTGTTGGCCCATCAGTATGAGGGCCTGATCAGGAAATCCAAGTTGAGGGGCCGTCGCCGCTGATCAGCGGCCACGCGTGGTCTGAAATTCCAATACAGGTGTGCGGGATGTCGCTCACCAAGCCGGGGGGCGAATAGTCATGAGATTGATCCTTTTGGGACCGCCGGGGTCGGGGAAGGGGACCCAGGCGCAGCGGCTGGTGCAGCGCTATGGGATCGTGCAGCTTTCGACCGGCGAGATGCTGCGCGCGGCCGTGGCCGCCGAGACGCCGGTCGGCTTGAAGGCCAAGGACCTCATGGCAAACGGCCAGCTAGTGCCTGACGATATCGTGGTCGGAATCATTTCTGACAGGATCGATCAGCCGGATGCGGTCAAAGGCTTCGTTCTCGATGGATTCCCGCGTACGGTGCCGCAGGCCGAGGCGCTGGATGAGCTGTTGAAGAGAAAGCATCTCAAGCTCGACGCGGTGGTCGAGCTGCGCGTCAATGAGAGCGCGCTGCTGCAGCGCGTCGAAACCCGCGTCGCCGAGATGCGGGCGCGCGGCGAGGAGGTGCGTGTCGACGACACACCGGAAGTGCTGACCAAACGGCTCGCCGCCTATCGGTCGCAGACCGAACCGCTGATTCACTACTATTCCGAGCGGCGCAAGCTCGCCACCGTCGACGGAATGATGACCATCGAGCAGGTCACCCGCGAGGTTAACCGGATCCTGGCCGCCGTCGGCGCGCTGGAACCCCAGGCGGCGCCGGCCAGAAAAGCCAGGGGAGCCGCCCGGAAGGCCGCGAGACCATCGGCCAAAAAGGCAGCCAAGAGCGCCAAAAAGGCGCCTAAGGCCGCCAAACAGGCCTCCAGGGGGGCTAAGGGGGGCAAGACGGCTCGCCGGAAGGCCGCTGCAGCCGCCAGGGGGCGGGGAACCGGAAAGGCCAAAAAGACGGTCAAAAGGATCGTCCGGAAGGCTGCCAAAAAGGTCACGAAAAAGCGAGCTAAGCGTTAGAGGCGGTTGACGAAACCGAGTTGAATCCATTAATAAGCCCGCATCCAAGTCGGATAGTTATTTGACGATGCCGGGCCCCGAAGCAGTCGAGGGGAGGGCGTCGTGTTCGCGTTTGCGGACACCTGCCCGAGTTACAAGAACATAGCCCGGTCCATGGGGGATCGGCGACAGGAGAGAAGTCCGTGGCCCGTATTGCCGGCGTGAATATCCCGACCAACAAGCGCGTCCTGATCGCGCTCCAGTACATCCATGGCATCGGCCAGAAGAATGCGTCCGAGATCATGGAGAAGGTCAAGATCCCGACCGATCGTCGCGTGAGCCAGCTCAGCGACCAGGAAGTCCTGCAGATACGCGAAGTGATCGACCGCGACTATCTCGTGGAGGGCGATCTTCGCCGCGAGACCGGCATCAACATCAAGCGGCTGATGGATCTCGGTTGCTATCGCGGCCTGCGTCATCGCCGCGGCCTGCCGGTGCGCGGCCAGCGCACCCACACCAATGCGCGCACGCGCAAGGGCCCGGCCAAGTCGATCGCCGGCAAGAAGAAGTAATTCAGCGAATAGCGAATGGGGAGTAGCGAATGGTTCGCTATTCGCTACTCGCCATTCGCCTTTTAGGTGTAGCCGCTGGCAGTACGGCGGCGTTTGAGATCACAGGAAGGTTTTAGGTAGAATGGGCAAGGAAGCCACCCGCGTACGCCGCCGCGAACGCAAGAACATCGCCTCCGGCATCGCGCACGTCAATTCGTCGTTCAACAACACGACCATCACCATCACCGATGCGCAGGGCAATACGATTGCCTGGTCGTCGGCCGGCACGATGGGCTTCAAGGGCTCGCGCAAGTCGACCCCCTATGCCGCGCAGGTCGCGGCCGAAGACGTTTCCAAGAAGGCGCAAGAACACGGCATGCGCACGCTGGAAGTGGAAGTTGCCGGCCCCGGTTCGGGCCGTGAATCGGCGCTTCGTGCGCTGCAGGCGGCGGGCTTCACCGTGACGTCGATCCGCGACGTGACGACGATCCCGCACAATGGTTGCCGTCCGCGCAAGCGCCGGCGTGTTTGATATCCGGTCGCTGGCGGTTTTGCCGCCCGCGATTGCGTTTGGAATTTTCCGCGAGACTAATCCGCGATCTCCAACGCCAGTGATCTGAAGGCAGATCGACTGGCCGGTCTATTGACCCGAAGGGGTGACAAAGTGACGATCCAGAAAAATTGGCAAGAACTCATTCGACCGAACAAGCTGCAGGTAACGCCGGGCTCTGACGCGTCCCGGTTTGCAACCGTCGTCGCCGAGCCGCTCGAGCGCGGTTTCGGCCAGACGCTCGGTAATGCGCTGCGCCGCATCCTGTTGTCGTCGCTGCAGGGCGCCGCCGTGCAGTCGGTGCACATTGACGGCGTGCTGCACGAGTTCTCCTCGATCGCGGGCGTTCGCGAGGACGTCACCGATATCGTGCTCAACATCAAGGACATCTCGATCAAGATGCAGGGCGAAGGGCCCAAGCGCATGGTCGTGAAGAAGTCGGGTCCGGGAGTCGTCACCGCCGGCGACATCCAGACCGTCGGCGACATCGTCGTGCTCAACCCCGAGCTGCAGCTCTGCACGCTGGACGAGGGCGCGGAAATCCGCATGGAGTTCACGGTCGCCGCCGGCAAGGGCTACGTCGCCGCCGAGCGTAACCGGCCCGAGGACGCGCCGATCGGTCTGATCCCGGTCGACAGCCTGTTCTCGCCCGTGCGCAAGGTCTCCTACAAGGTCGAGAACACCCGCGAGGGCCAGATCCTCGACTACGACAAGCTGACCATGACGATCGAGACCAATGGCGCGATCACGCCGGAAGACGCGGTGGCCTATGCCGCGCGCATCCTGCAGGATCAGCTCAATGTCTTCGTGAACTTTGAAGAGCCGCGCAAGGAAGTGGCGCAGGAGATCATCCCCGATCTCGCCTTCAACCCGGCCTTCCTCAAAAAGGTGGACGAGCTCGAACTGTCGGTGCGTTCGGCCAACTGCCTGAAGAACGACAACATCGTCTATATCGGCGATCTCGTGCAGAAGTCGGAAGCGGAAATGCTCCGCACCCCGAACTTCGGCCGCAAGTCGCTGAACGAGATCAAGGAAGTGCTGGCCCAGATGGGTCTGCATCTCGGCATGGAAGTGCCGGGCTGGCCGCCGGAGAATATCGACGAGCTCGCCAAGCGCTTCGAGGATCACTACTGAGCGAATTGGGAGTGGCGAATAGCGAATAGAGAAGAACTACTCGCTACTCACCATTCGCTACTCGCTGTCCGGGGCGAACGCAGGCAGCCCACCTGAGCACAAGTCCGACGAACCGTCGCGACGAAGACAGATCAAGGAATACATCAATGCGTCACGGCAAGGTTCATCGTAAGCTCAACCGCACCGCCGAGCATCGCCGCGCGATGTTCGCCAACATGTGCGCCGCCCTGATCAAGCACGAGCAGATCGTCACCACGCTGCCGAAGGCCAAGGAGCTGCGCCCGATCGTGGAGAAGCTCGTCACCCTCGGCAAGAAGGGTGGGCTGGCTATGCGCCGTCAGGCGATCTCCGAGATGCGCGACATCGACCAGGTCAAGAAGCTGTTCGATGTGCTGGCGCCCCGCTACAAGGACCGCCAGGGCGGCTACACCCGCATCATCAAGGCCGGCTTCCGCTACGGCGATAACGCGCCGATGGCCGTGATCGAATTTGTCGATCGCGACGTCGACGCCAAGGGTCAGGATTCCGGCCCGGTGGAAGAGAAGTCCGCCGAGGCGGCGTAACGCTTCCAAATCGCAGTTTTCCAAAGCGGCGCTTCCAGCGCCGCTTTTTTGTTGCCCGGCGCGCCCGGTATCGCGGCCAGAGCGTACCTTCACAGGAACCGTCCCGGGCCGCCAGGCGTTTAACACCTATGAGTAGAGCATTCGTCAAGGAAACACAGGACGTCGAAGGTCTGCCTGACCGGCCCATCTCCGATCTTCCGAATGATGTAACGGCTGAAGGTCTCAGCCGGATCGAGCAAGCGTTGACCGCGGCGGAGGCGGCCCAGGCCGCGGCACAATCCGCAGGCGATCGCGCGGCGCTGACCAGCGCTCGCCGTGATCTCCGTTATTGGAGCGCGCGCCGCGCCACGGCAAAGCTGGCCCCCGAGCCATCAGACAATTCCGTCGTGCGCTTCGGCCACACCGTGACCGTCGTGCGCGAGGATGACCGGCGGCAGACGTTCCGGATCGTCGGCGAAGACGAAAGCGATCCCGCGCACGGGACGATCTCGCACGGATCGCCGCTGGCGCGCGCGCTGTTCGGCAAGGGAATCGGCGATGTCGTCGCCATCGCCGGAGGCGAAGCAGAGATCGTCGATATCCGGTGATGCGTAGGACCGACCCCGGGTAAAGAATGTCAGCCTACGTTATTTCCGAAGTCGATGATGTGCGCGATCCGGCAGGGTTCGAGGTCTATCGCAGCCTCGCTGCAAAAGCGATCGCGCATTATGGCGGGCGCTATTTGATCCGTGGCGGCGCGGCGGATTTGATCGAAGGCGGCCCGCCGCCGAAAACTATCATTGTCGTCGAGTTTCCGACGATGCAGCGCTTGCGCGAATGGTACGCCTCGCCGGAATATGCGGAGGCGCTGAAAATGCGGCAGACGGCGTTCGATCGGCGGCTGATCTTCGTCGAGGGCGCCCCACCGGCCTAATGGAATAAGGGGCGCGTCAGGCGCTATCTTTGCGCATTCAACGCATTGCAGCGCTGAATTCCTGCCGGAACAAGTGAGTGAATAATCTGTTTTTCCCGCAGCCGCGCTGATGCGGTTTGAGGAGGAACTAGATGAAGAAACTGTTCATACTTGCGGCGGCAGCGTCGCTGGTTGCGACGATGGCCAATGCGCAGACCACCGTAGTCACTCCCGGAACGACCACCGGAGCTGCGGGCGCCACGATTCAGATCGAGCCGGAATATCGCACCCGGATCAAGAGCTATGTCACCGAGCACAAGATCCGGCCGATCGAAACGCGAGAAAGGATCGTGGTTGGCGCGAAGGTGCCGGCCGACGTCGAACTCGCGCCGGTGCCATCGGATTGGGGCCCGTCCGTGACGAAATATCGTTATGTCTATTCGAATAACCGCGTGATGCTGGTCGATCCGGCAACGCGTACCGTGGTGCATGAGATCGACTAATTGCTCTCGTCGCTCCATGCAAAAAGGGCCGCCATTTCGGGCGGCCCTTTCATTTGCAGGATTACCAGTGATGCCAGTAACGGCGGTGATAAAACCGCGGACCATAGAATCGCGGACCGCCATAATAGGCGAACGCCGGGCGAACCACGCGACGATAGCGAACGACGGGATAGTAAGGCTCGTCGTAGTAGCCGCCGTAATAGGCCGGGTAATATCCGCCGTAATACGGGTAGGGGTCATAGGCATAGGCGCTCGAAGCCAAGCCGCCGATCACCGCGCCCGCGATCAATCCGCCCGCCACGGCCGGGAAAAATCCCCCTCCGCGCCAGTGGGCCTCTGCCGGCGACGGTGCCGTTACGGCCGTCAAGCCCAAGACTGCCGCCGCGGCTAAAGCCAAAGGTGCTTTCCTCATGGATTACTCCTTTCCGTAAAACCGAGACTTGCTAAACACATTCGGGTGAAGTTCGTTGCTTAAGTGCCCAGTTTTAAAGAGCTTTGACGGTAAATTTAATTTTGATGAATGGGCGTTCACCAGAGGAAGTTGCAGGCGCCCGATCGGGAACCGGTTGTCGCGAACCGGGATGACGAGCACTCAGTCAAAGTCCCGAAAACCCGGCCGCGAGCAGATCGGCGGCTGGCGACGCAACCAGGCGAGATCCGGAACAGGGCGCGCCGTCTCCGGATTGGCGCCAAGCAGCGCCTCGATCTCGCGGGCAACCGAAAGTGTCGCGGTGTCGCCGCCGCGTGGGCCGATGATCTGGATGCCGAACGGCAATCCGGCGCCGTCGCGGCCGGCCGGTATCGCCACCGCCGGATGCCCGGCATTGGTCACCGCATAGGCTAGCGCCAGCCAGTGGAAATAGGTTTTGGTCGCTACGCCGTCGATCATGGCCGGGTAGAGTTCCGACCACGGCCGCGGGCTGATCGTGACCGCCGGGGCAATGACAAAATCGTGCTCGCCGAAGAATTGCTGCCAGCTTCGATAGAGCAACGTCTGCAGCGAGAGCGCGCGCGCGACATCGAGCGCGGAATATCCGAGGCCCTCGGCGATGTTGTCGCGAATGTTGGGGCCGACCTTGTCAGGATATTTCTCGACGAGTTCGCGGTGGCGGCCGAGGAATGCGACGGCGCGCAAGACGCGGAATACTTCATCGGCATCGCTGCAGTCGGGGTGCCTCCATTCGAGGCTGCGGAACGACGATCTGAGTGTCGCGAGCTTCTTCCTGAACGTCTCGGCAATGGCGCGCTCCGTCGGCGCAAATCCGAAATCGGTGGTCGCCGCGATACGCAAGGTGGCGAGATCGGTCCCCGGCGGATTGCGATAGGCGGTGCGCACGGGTGTTCCGCCGGCATGGAGGATCGTCGACAGCGGATCGCGCGCGTCGCGGTCCAGCATGCAGGAAAGCATCAGGCAGGCGTCGGATACGGTTCTTGCCATCGGCCCGAGCTGCGAGATCTGCAGCCAGGCCATGTTGCGGCTGTTGCTGGCGATCAGTCCGGGCGAGGGCCGGAAGCCCACGACACCGCAGAATGCAGCGGGATTCCTGACCGAGCCGCCGGTGTCCGAGCCGGTCGCCAGCGGCACCATGCCGGTGGCGAGCGCCACCGCCGATCCACCGGACGAGCCGGCAGCGGAGCGTTCGGGATCGAACGGGTTGCCGGTGGCGCCATGAAGCGCGTTGCGGGTGTTGCCGCCCGCACCCCATTCGGGGACGTTGGTCTTGCCGACGACGATGGCGCCGGCGCGCTTGAGCATTGCGACGATCGCCTCATCCTCAGCCGCGACATTGTCCGCGAACAGCACGCTGCCAAAACTCGTCGGCAGCCCCTTGGCGTCGATCAGGTCCTTGACGCCGAGAGGAAGCCCGTGCAGCGGTCCGAGGTCGTCGCCGCGCATCACGGCAGCTTCGCTCTCCCGGGCCGCTCCGCGCGCCGTATCGAACGAGCGCGCGATGATCGCGTTCACCGCGGGATCGATCTCCTCGATACGCCGGATGCAACTGTCCATTAGTTCGACCGGCGAAAGCTTGCGTTCGCCGATCAGCGCCCGGGCCGTTACCGCGGGCAGATCGCACGGCTCGGTCATGTCAGGATTACTCTTCCTTGATCCCGCCCTGGCGGGCCAGTTCCTTCATTGCAGCCGTTTCCTCGGCGATGAAGCCGGGCCAATCCGAATAGCGCTTGAAGGCGGCTTCATACCCGACCTTCTGGAAGCGCTCGATCACCGAAGGGCTTGCGATGGCTTCTTCCAGCGCCGAGGCAAGGCGGTCGCGAATGGCTGGCGGAATTCCCTTGGGCGCGACCACGGTGCCCCAGGAGACGAAGTCGATATTGGGATAGCCGAGTTCGGCCAGCGTCGGAACGTCGGGAAGGAGCGATGAGCGTTTAGCGGAGAACACCGCGAGCGGGCGAACCACACCGGATTCAAGCAGTGGCCTGATCGCGATCACGGTGTCCACGTGATACTCGATATGCTTGCCCATCAGGTCGTTCATCGCCGGCGCGCTGCCCTTGTAGGGTAGATGCACCATCTTGATGCCGGCGCTCGATTTGAAGAGCTCGCCGGCAAAATGCGAAGTGGTTGCCACGCCGTAGGAGGCAAGCGATAGCTTGTCGGGATTGGCCTTGGCTGCGGCGACCAGCGCCGCGACGTCCTTGATCGGATTATCGCGATGGGTCACCAGCACCATAGCCAGAGTGCCGGTCTGGGCTATGGGTTCGAAATCCTTCGCGCTGTCGTAGGGCACGTTCTCCTTCACCGCATGCTGCAGGGTGAAGGTCGAGTTCGAGCTGGAGAACAGGGTGTAGCCGTCAGGTGCCGCGTGGGCCACCTCCTTGGCGGCGATGGTTGTACCGCCGCCGGGGCGATTGAGCACGATCACAGGCTTGCCCAGACGTGCTTCGAGCTCGCCGGCCAGGATACGGCCCACGACATCGGAGGCTCCGCCCGCGGGGAATGGCACGATCAACTGCAGCGGCTTTTCGGGATAGCCACCTTGTGCAGTTGCGATCGAAGCACAATCCAGTACACAGGCCGACGCGATCGCGGCCGCCAGAAACTTACGCAACATGTCGAAACAGGCCTCCCGTCTTCCTTGACCCCTGGCAATTCGCGCCGGGGTTTTCGGCGACAGCCATCCCGGATCGATGGAATAGGCTCCCCTGAATCGACCTTGCGATCAACCCTGTTGTTTGGTCGCTACCATCCCTCCAGCACAATCTTGCCGCGCGACTTGCCGCTTTCCAAAAGTGCGTGCGCGCGCTTGAGGTTAGCTGCGTTGATGGTACCAAAAGTCTGGTCGAGCGTGGTGCGCAGCACGCCCTTGTCGAGCAGATCTGCCACGTCGTTGAGCAGATGATGCTGCGCGATCATGTCAGGCGTCTGGAACGACGAGCGCGTGAACATCGATTCCCAGTGGATCGAGACCGCCTTGCCCTTGAAGGCGGAAACGGTGAATTCCGGCGGGTCATCGATCAGGCCGAACTTGCCTTGTGGCGCGATGAATTCGGCGATCGCCTTGTAGTGCTGGTCGGTGAAGGTGAGGCTTGCGACGAGGGCAACCGGCGGCACCTTCAGCTTTTCGATCTGCTCCTTCATCGATTGGGAATGATCGATCACGGCGTGCGCGCCGAGATCGAGACACCATTTTTGCGATTCGGGGCGCGTGGCGGTGGCGACCACTGTGAGCCCGGTGAGACGGCGCGCGAGCTGGATCAGGATCGAACCGACGCCGCCGGCGCCGCCGATAATCAGCAGCGTGCGTGGATCGAGGCTCTTGCCCGGTACGGCGCCGAGCCGGTCGAACAGTAATTCCCAGGCGGTGATCGAGGTCAGCGGCAAGGCGGCGGCCTGCGCGAACGACAGCGACTTCGGCTTCCTGCCGACGATGCGTTCATCGACCAGATGAAACTCCGCATTGGTGCCCTGACGCAGGATCGAGCCGGCGTAAAACACCTCATCGCCCGCCTTGAACAGCGTGACGTCGGGACCGACGGCATCGACGATGCCCGCGGCGTCATAGCCCAGGATTTTGGTCTCGCCCTCGGGTGGGGCAGCGCGCTTGCGGACTTTGTAATCGACCGGATTGGCCGAGATCGCTTTGACCGCGACGCGGATATCGCGGCCCTTCGGTTCCGGCTTGGCGGTCTCGAAGTCGATCAGCGCATTGGCGTCCTCGATGGGGAGCGATTTTTGGTATCCGACGGCCTTCATGTCCGTGCCTCCTGGCTGGTGCAAATCATTCCCGGCCTAACTGTCGCGGTGGCGTCCTCTTGGCAAGTACTGTAAATTCGGGGAACTAGTCCCTGTTTGGATACTATTGGTAAACCTCCAGGAAAACCTCATGAAACGGCGGAATTTCGCCCGTCGGCCGGGCTGCGCGGTGGAAGCCACGCTCGACCTGATCGACGGCAAGTGGAAAGGTGTGATCCTGTTCCATCTGCAGGCCGGCACCCAGCGCTTCGGGGAGTTGCGGCGACGGATGCCCGGGATTACCCAGCGCATGCTGACCAAGCAGCTTCGCGCGCTGGAGGACGACAAGCTCGTGATCCGCAAGGTCTATGCCGAGGTGCCGCCGCGGGTCGAATACACGCTGTCGGAGATCGGCGAGAGCCTGCGGCCCGTGATCGAGACGCTCAGGGCATGGGGCGAGGGCCATCAGGAAAGGCTTTCCTGCGGGCCCGCGCCAGACGCCGTCAAAGCATCCGATCGCGCCGCCTAGCTGCCGTCATGGTGTACCGCTTTATCTTCTCTCGTTGCCGCCGCGCATCTATATGTCAGGCGCTAATTTCCAGGATTTTCGAGATGAGTTTGATCCGCTTCTTCGCTCTGCTGCTGGCTTCAGTGGTCGTTGCAACGCCGGCGCTGGCACAGGACCGCCGCGTGCCGACCTCGGGCGCCGAGCTCAGGCTATCCTATGCGCCGATCGTGCAGCGGGCGCAGCCGGCGGTGGTGAACGTCTACGCCGCGAAGACCGTGCAGAACCGCAACCCGCTTTTGGACGATCCGATCTTCCGCCGCTTCTTCGGCGTGCCCGGTCAGCAGCCCGAACAGATGCAGCGCTCGCTCGGCTCCGGTGTGA
Organism: Bradyrhizobium archetypum; assembly: GCF_013114835.1. Classification (GTDB taxonomy): domain Bacteria; phylum Pseudomonadota; class Alphaproteobacteria; order Rhizobiales; family Xanthobacteraceae; genus Bradyrhizobium; species Bradyrhizobium archetypum. The sequence goes on from NZ_JAAVLW010000007.1 coordinate 81,556, forward strand.
TGGTCGATGCGACGGGGCTCGTCGTCACCAACAATCACGTCATCGAGGGCGCCGATCAGGTCAAGATCTCGTTGGCCGACAAACGCGAGTTCGAGGCCGAGATCGTGCTCAAGGACAGCCGCACGGATCTCGCCGTGCTGCGCGTGAAAGACGGCCGGGAAAAGTTCGCTACGCTCGACTTTGCCAATTCCGATGAATTGCTGGTTGGCGACGTCGTGCTCGCGATCGGCAATCCCTTCGGCGTTGGTCAGACCGTGACGCACGGCATCGTCTCGGCGCTGGCGCGCACGCAGGTCGGCATCACCGACTACCAGTTCTTCATCCAGACCGATGCCGCGATCAATCCCGGCAATTCCGGCGGCGCCCTGGTCGACATGGCGGGCAAGCTGGTCGGCATCAACACCGCGATCTTCTCGCGCTCCGGCGGCTCGCAGGGCATCGGGTTTGCGATTCCCGCCAACATGGTGCGCGTGGTCGTGGCCTCCGCGAAAAGCGGCGGCAAGGCGGTGAAGCGGCCGTGGCTCGGCGCCAAGCTGCAGGCGGTGACGCCCGAAATCGCCGAGACGCTGGGCCTGAAACTGCCGAACGGGGCCCTGATCGCCAATGTCACGCCGAACAGTCCGGCCGCGCGCGCCGGACTGAAGCCGTCGGATCTGATCGTCGGAATCGAAGGGCAGACGATCGACGATCCCAACGCGTTCGACTACCGATTCGCCACCCGCCAGCTTGGCGGCGCCGCGCAGATCGATGTGCAGCGCGCCGGAAAGATCATCAAGGTTACGGTGCCGCTGGAGACTGCCCCCGACACCAACCGCGATGAAATCGTGCTCACGGGCCGTTCGCCGTTCCAGGGCGCCAAGGTGGCCAATATTTCGCCCGCGATTGCCGACGAATTGCATCTGGATGCCCAAGCCGAAGGCGTCGTGGTGATCGACCTCGCCGACGACGGCACCGCGGCAAGCGTCGGCTTCCAGAAGGGCGACATCATCCTTGCGGTCAACAACCAGAAGATCAGCAAGACCAGCGACCTCGACAAGGCATCGAAAGCCGGCTCCAGGTTGTGGCGCATCGTCGTGGTGCGCGGCGGCCAGCAGATCAACGTGACGCTGGGCGGATGAGCCCGAAGAAACCACGCGAAGCTGCCAACCTCTTTGCTGCGGCAGGGATGGAAGAGGATGCGCCGCGTCCACTTCCCGACCGGCTGCGCCCGCGCTCGCTCGCCGATGTCGTCGGACAGGATCACATCCTCGGTCCCGACGGGGCGCTGACGCGGATGCTGGAGACGCGCACGCTGGGCTCGCTGGTGTTCTGGGGGCCGCCCGGCACCGGCAAGACCACGGTGGCGCGGCTGCTGGCTGACGCGACCGAATTGCACTTCGAGCAGATTTCGGCGGTGTTTTCCGGCGTCGCCGACCTCAAGAAGGTGTTCGACGCGGCGCGCGCGCGGCGCGAGACGGGCAAGGGCACGCTGTTGTTCGTCGACGAGGTGCACAGATTCAACCGCGCCCAGCAGGACTCATTTCTGCCTGTGATGGAAGACGGCACCGTGGTGCTGGTCGGCGCCACCACTGAAAATCCGTCGTTCGAGCTCAACGCCGCGCTGCTGTCGCGGGCGCGGGTGCTGGTATTTCACTCGCTCGATGCCGTCGCAATCGAAAAACTCTTTGTGCATGCGGAGAAGGTCGAGGGTCGAAAGCTGCCGCTCGATGCGGAGGCGCGCGCCGTGCTGGTCCGCATGGCCGACGGCGACGGCCGCGCCGCGCTGACGCTGGCCGAGGAAGTCTGGCGTGCCGCGCGCAAGGACGAGATATTCAACGCCGCGCAGTTGCAGGAAATCCTGCAGCGCCGCGCGCCGATCTACGACAAATCCGCCGACGGCCACTACAACCTGATCTCGGCGTTGCATAAGTCCGTGCGCGGCTCCGATCCCGATGCCGCGCTGTACTATCTCGCGCGCATGCTGGATGCCGGCGAAGACCCGCTGTTCCTGGCGCGGCGCGTGGTCCGTATGGCGGTGGAGGACATCGGGCTTGCCGATCCGCAGGCGCTGGTGATCTGCAACGCCGCCAAGGATGCGTTCGACTTCCTCGGCCACCCGGAGGGCGAGCTCGCGATCGCGCAGGCCGTGATCTACCTCGCCACCGCGCCGAAATCGAACGCCGCCTACAAGGCCTTTGGCGCGGCGATGCGCACGGCGAAGGAGGGCGGCTCGCTATTGCCGCCAAAGCATATTCTCAATTCGCCGACCAGGCTGATGAAGTCGGAAGGCTATGGCGCCGGCTACGAATACGATCACGACGCGCCGGACGCCTTCTCCGGCCAGGATTACTTCCCGGAAGCGCTGGGACGGCAGACGTTTTACGATCCGCCCGATCGCGGCTTCGAGCGTGAGATCCGTAAGCGGCTGGATTATTGGGCAAAGCTGCGCAGGGAACGGGACAAGCGCGAATGAAAAATGTCGGAAAGTATTTTGCGGCAGTCGGGGTCGTGGCCTTCGCTATACTGGCGTCGACGCTGCCTGCAGCCGCGGAGTCGGTCGAGGTGGCGCCCGGCGTGCAGGTGACGAAGCGAACCTATGCAGCAGCGCCTGTCAACGAGCAGCCATTCTTTGGGTTTGCGGCCAAGAGCACCGAAGACAAGGCTGGCGATGAGAAATTCGTGAGCGCCATTGTCGGAGCCACCGGTTCGCGTGAAAAGGCTTTTGACGAAACAACCTTGCGCGCGTGGCGCGCGGTCAATGCCGGCAAGATTCGCGAGGCCGCGCTGCGGTTTAACCAGGCGTTTCTCATTTTACCCGAGCAGAGTGCCGTCTATCACGGCTTCGCAGTCGTCGCGCAGTTTCGCTTCAACGACCTCGAAGCCGCGGACGAACTCTTCAAGGTCGCGCTCAAGCAGCCCAATCCGGTGAAGGCGCTCAGGGCCGACTATGGCCGCATGTTGCTGATCGCGAAGCGCCCACGCGATGCGCAGCCCGTGCTGGAGCAGGCAGTCAAGGATGCGCCGGATTTCGGCGACGCCTGGACCAATCTCGCCATCGCGCGCTTCCAGAATGGTGACGCGGCGGCCTGCGCAGCGGTGGAGGAAGCCGCCAAGAAGCGTCCGTCCAACAATTCCGGGGCCGACCTGACCGCGGTGAGAAACGCCGCGCACTGTAAATAGCTTCAGTGGCCTTCCGCGTCAGCCCGACTTTACTTCGTAGATTCGAATGCTCGAAATGAAAGGGTTGCCTTGCGCCATCTTCTCGGCGTCGTCTAGCGTTGCCGCGTTGACGATCGTAAAGCCGGTGATGGAGTCGGGTCCGAGCGGAAGGTCCCTTGTTCCCTTTTTCGAGATTTCGCGGCCATTGCCGAAGCCGCCCATGTCGACGGTATGCGGTTTGGTTGCCTCGAACCATTTGCCCCAGGCCGCCATGATTTCCGGGGTGGGCTTTTCAAATCCGTAGTGCAGCAGCACAAATTTCTTCATGCTCAACTCCTTTTCACCGACCGGGGTCGTTGCTTCTTCTTTGACGACGGCGGATTTCGTCCACCGGTGCCTCCGCTCAGTTTGCAGCGGGCGTTGCGCGCCGGCGTTCCGCAAGGTCGAATAAAAACGGAAGCTTGCGGACGATCGCCACGGCGCCGCTTACCCTGGCGCGCTTCGCCTCGATCGCGTCCCGCAGCGAGACGCTCATTCCGACAATCTGGAGCACCGCATCGAACGGAGCTTCCAGCGTCCCCTTGCAGTCGGCAATGCCCCTCTGAATAGCGGTGCCGATGCCGCTGCCCGCGATGGTGAAGCCTGCCGATTTCTTGCCATGGGTGACCACGAGGCCGACCCTGACTTCCGGCACCGGTGAGCGCTTCGCAATGGCGTCAAGGCCCAGCAGCACCCAATCCGGCTCGAACGTGTCGCCGGGCACGGGAGGGAACAGGAAATGGCCGCCCCAGCGGATCAGCTCCCGGATCGCGGGCTGAACTTCCCGCCCGATCTCGGTCAACTCGTACACTTGCGCGTTGAGAGGAGGCGGCAAGCTAGTTCGCCGCACGACGTTGCACTCGATCAGGCTGGTGAGGCGCGTTGTCAGCAAGCTGGGGCTCATGCCGTCAAGATGATCCAAGAGATCGCCAAATCGCTTCGGCCCAAGAAGCAGCTCGCGGATGATCAGGAGAGTCCACCGCTCGCCGATGATCTCCGCCGCGCGGGCAAGCGCGCAGAATTGCGGATAGTGAAGATTGCTCATGCCTGCGCCGTAGGTTGCTCCATGTCATCGCCGGTAGGCGAGGGCGATCAACGGCCCCACGACGGCGAATTGCAGGATCGTGAATGCGGTTTCGAGCAGCACATAATCCGGCACGGAAACCATGACGTTCTTGGCTGCGACCGCCAGCGTGGTGAACGACCACGACAGCAGGCCTGCGCCAAGACCATACAGAAGCCCGTCCTTCAGGAAGGAGCCGCTGCCTTGTGCGAATACGCGGGGGAACAACCACGAGAAGATCGCGCCCTGGATGATCATCGAAGCCAGTCCGAAGGCGATCACCGGCTCATCGCGATAGATCTGGAGTGCGTGATATTTCTGCTCGAACAGGACGAGGTGCCAGACGTAAGCGATCGGAAAGGAGGGAAGCAGGTAGGCGGCAAAGCCAAGCCAAAAACTGCGGAGGCCGGTTGAACGGGCAACGTAAGATGCAGTCCGCATCAGAAAACTCCCGTTTACTACAGTTTTTATAGTAGATAGTATAAAATCTGAAGTCAAGCATTCCTGTCGGTCGATCGCGCCTAATGATCGGAGCCCCGGAACCGGTTCTCCCGAATTCGGCTAACATGTCCGACCCGGGTCTTTGTGCCGATTTTGCCGTGACGATTCGCTGCATTTGCGCTACCGAAAAGCTCACCTTTGGAGCCAGGATCAGATGAGCCGCCGCGACCGAAAACCGCTAGCCAAGTCGCGCTCGCCGGGCGACCGCCCGAAAGGCGCTACTCCTTTTCGCTCCAAGCAGCCCGGCGACCGGTTGCAGGGCAACCGTCCCGGTGGCAAGCCCGCGCGTTTTGCCGAACCGCGCCGGGAGAAAAAGCCTGCTTCCATGGTCGCGGGGCCCGAGAAGATCGAGGCCGAAGTGCCGTTGCCGATCAAGGTTCAGACCGTCGTCGTGACCGCCGACGAAAACAACATGCGCGTCGATCGCTTCCTCGAGGCGCGCTTTCCGGGCCTGTCGTTCTCCCACATCCAGCGCATCGTCCGGAAGGGCGAGCTGCGCGTCAACGGCAAGCGGGCCGACAGCAAGGACAGGCTGGAAGAAGGCCAGAGCGTGCGCATTCCGCCGTTGCGGCTCGATGCGCCGAAAGGCACGGGGCAACTATCGGAGGCGGCCGCCAAGACGCTGCAGGCGCTGAGGGAGATGACGCTTTACGAAGATGCCGACGTCCTGGTGCTCAACAAGCCCGCGGGGCTTGCCGTGCAGGGCGGCTCCGGCATCACGCGCAACGTCGATTCCATGCTGGAAGTGATGCGCGACGCCAAGGGGCAGAAACCGCGGCTGGTGCACCGGTTGGATCGCGAGACCTCGGGCTGCCTCTTGGTCGCCAAGACGCGCTTTGCCGCAACCGCACTGACCGGCTCGTTCCGCCACCGCTCGGCGCGAAAAATCTATTGGGCGCTGGTGGCCGGCGTGCCGAAGCCGAAGCAGGGCCGCATCTCGACCTATTTGGCCAAGGAGGAGAGCGAAGAAGACAGCATCATGCGGATCGCCAAGCATGGTGACGAGGGCGCCAGCCACGCGGTGACGTACTACGCCGTGGTCGAGACCTCCGCGCAGAAGCTCGCCTGGGTGTCACTGAAGCCGGTCACCGGGCGTACCCATCAACTGCGCGCTCACATGGCGCATATCAACCACGCCATCATCGGCGATCCCAAATACTTCAACAAGGAGAACTGGGATCTGCCGGGCGGCCTGCAGAACCGGCTGCATCTGCTCGCGCGGCGGCTCGTGATCCCGCATCCACGCGGCGGCGTGATCGACGTGAGTGCGCCATTGCCGCCGCATATGCTGCAATCCTGGAATCTGCTTGGGCTTGAGTTCGACAGGTTCGACCCGATCGAGAATGCACCGGAGGAGTAGGGGTGGTGCGGCGTCTATAGCCTGCCGTGCAGCAATATCGATCAAAGCAGCGCCGTACAGTTGCTGTAGCTTGCGGCACGCAGTTGTCTTGTAAAAGGCTTTGCTCATGACCCGCCATTGGCTCGGTGCCGCACTTCTCTCCTGTGTTCTTGCTGTCCCGCCGAGCGCGGTCGCGGAAGCCCAGACGCTGGTCCTCAAGGGAGGCAGCGTCTATGCCTCACCTGACGCAACGCCGATTTCCAACGCCGTCATTGTAACCTCAGCCGGCCTCATCACGGCCGTTGGACGCGAAGGCGAGGTCCAGATTCCCTCCGATGCACAAGTCATCGATTGCACCGGCAAGACCATCGTCGCCGGCTTCTGGAACAGCCACGTCCATTTCGCGGAAGGCGTGTGGAGAAATGCCGGCAGCGCGCCGGCGGCACCGCTGACCGAGCACATGCAGGCAATGCTGACACGCTGGGGCTTCACCACCGTCTGGGATCTTGGTTCGGACGGAAGAGATACTCTGGCGCTGCGCCGCCGGGTTAACGCCGGCGAGGTGCCAGGCCCGGATATTCATACGGCGGGCAACATCTTCCCCAGGGACGGCCATCCCGCCTACTTGCCCGCGGAGATAAAGCTGCCGGAAGCTTCCACGCCGGAAGAAGCCGCGCAACTGACGCGCATGTATATGGGCTTCGGTCTCGATGGCCTGAAACTGTTCACCGGCTCCTTCAAGGGCACCGGCAAGCCGGTCGTGAACATGGATCCGGCCATCGCCAAGGCGGCGGTTGAGGTCGCCCATGCCGCAGGCAAGCCGGCATTCGCCCATCCGCAAAACATGGCGGGTGTGGAGGCCGTGATCGCGGCCGGCGTGGATATCATGGCTCACACCGTGGCCGGGGAGCCGCCCTATTCGCCCGAGCAGCTTGCGCGATTCAAGCAGCAGGGCATTGCCCTGGTTCCGACGCTATCGTTGTTTGCAAAGCTTCCCGTTGCGCCCGAGATAGCGACGCGTCTCGTCGCCACGACTGTCGCTCAGGTCAAGGCGTTCTCCGACAATGGCGGTCCGGTCCTGTTCGGCACCGATGTCGGCTTTACCAACCAGTATGACACCACGCTCGAATACGAACTGATGCGGCGGGCGCTGTCGGAACGGCAGGTGCTGGCCTCGCTGACGACGAATCCGGCGAAGTATTTCAAGTCGGCGAAGAAGGGGCGGATCGAGAAGGAATTCGACGCCGATCTCGTGGTGCTCGACGGCGATCCGCTCGCCGATGTCACCAACCTCGCCAAAGTGGCGTACACGATCCGCGCCGGAAAGCTGATCTATCAAAAGCAGTGAGGAGAGATGGATTCCAGGCTCGCGTTACGCGCGCCTCGAAATGACGGCGAATGGAACCGAGGCGGCGACGCGTTGCCGTAACCTGCTCATCAGCTTTATTTGCACCTGCCGATATCGTATTGTCAGGCCTAGATAATCACCGACTGCCGGAAACCTTATGCGCGAACTATTCGATGACGTCGCCGGACATTCGCCGCTTGACCCGCAGGAGGCGGTGCGCCGCGCCACCCGCGCGCCCCAGCGCAAGCGCTTCTACAAGGAGGCTGGCGTCGCGCCGGCCGATGGCGGGTTCTCCGTGACGCTGGACGGCAAGCCGATCCGCACGCCTTCCGGCCGCCCGGTCGTCGCGCCGACCAGCGCCATTGCCGAGCAGATCGCCGCTGAATGGAACGCGCAAGCCGAGACGATCGATCCCCTGACGATGCCGCTGACGCGCTTTGCCAATTCGGTGGGTGAAGTCGTCGACCGCGTCGATGCGGTGGCCGATGATGTCGAAAAATATCTCGGCTCTGATCTGCTGTTCTACCGCGCCGGCCATCCCGAGGCGCTGGTCGCCCGCGAGGCCGCGTATTGGGATCCGGTACTGGCCTGGGCTGCCAGCGAACTGGGCGCCCATTTCATCCTGTCCGAGGGAATCGTGCATGTGACCCAGCCGGAGCAGGCGATCAAAGCCGCCCGTCGCGTGTTTCCGGCGGATCCCTGGTCCCTGGCGGCGCTGCATGTGGTGACGACGGTGACAGGCTCCGCGCTATTGGCATTGGCGTTGCTGCGCGGCGCCCTCGATTCCGACGAGGTTTGGGCGGCGGCCCATGTCGACGATGACTGGAACGTTGAGAAATGGGGCGTCGACGAGGAGGTCGCGGCCCGCCGCGCAGCCCGATTCATCGATTTCCGGGCCGCGGTGACGATTTTGGATGCCCTGAAGCCCCAAACGCCCGCTGCCGGTTAAGGAGAGGTTTACGGCGCTAGGGTAGCCTTCGCACCTTGGCCGAGACCTCAACCTATGGCGATTTCGATCAATGCCGTTCTGCCGGTGCTACCAGTCCAAGAGGCTGGCGGCACTGCGCCCGAGCTGGTGCTGCAGCCGGGAAGCGTGGTCAATGCCCAGGTTCTGAAAGTGCTGTCCGCCGATCTCGTGCGGATTGCAATCGCCAGCCTCTCGATCGACGTGGCCACGGAAATTCCGCTGCAACAGGGCCAGAACCTGCAGCTTGCAGTATCGCAGACCAAGGATGGTATCCGCCTCGCCGTGGTCGAGCAGGGTGGCACCGCGGCCGACGCCGTTATCCTGTCACCCGATGCGCTGGCCGATGCCGCCGTCGGTCGTCCGACCATCATCTCGCCGAAGAACCTGCTGACGCCGCTGGAGCGCGCCGCCGTCTCCGCAGCCGCCCAAGCAGCAGCGGGCGAACAGGACAGCCTGGCGCCGTTGTTTGCCAATCTCGACGCCGCGGTCTCCTCCGGCAATCTGCCGCCGAAACTGCAAGAGGCGATCGCGCAGGTGCTGGCGCAACAGACCAGTCTCGACCAGAACCTCGACGGCGCCGACATCAGGATGGCGTTTCAGAAGTCCGGAATCTTCCTCGAGGCGTCGCTCGCGTCGGGTTCGGTGCCGCCGAACGGCGTTCCCGATCTGAAGGCGGCACTGATCGTGCTGCGCCAGACGCTGCAGTCGGCACTGGGTCTCAATTCGGCAACTGCGCCGGCGACGCCAGCCGGGGCGCAACACAGCGCGTCGCCACCGGCCGCCACGACGAACCCTGCGCCGCCTTTGTCGCCCAACCTCGACGGTCAGGAGACGTTGCTGCCGCAAACGCGATTGCCCTCCGCAGGCAATCTCGCGCTATCGACCCAGGCCCGAAGCTCGCTTGTAGCTCCGGGCGCCGAAGCTTCCCCCGGCGCGACGCTGAACCTGCTGCAGGAAGCGCTGCATCAACTGGGTGTACCGGCACGGGCAACGGCCGCTGTGCTGCGAGATGTGGGCGGCGAGGCGACCCTCCACACCAACACGCCACCGCCGCCGGTCCGCGGCGCGCTGCCGTCCGCACAGCCAATCGCCGCGCCGACGCTTCAGCCACAGGCGCCGCTCGAGGCGACCGCGCATCATCTGCTCGACGATACCGATGCCGCGATTGCGCGGCAGACGCTGCTGCAGGTGGCCTCCTTACCTGACCGTATGGATACGTCGGCGAAAACCGACGCGACGGCGCCGCGATGGCATTTCGAAATTCCCTTTGCAACGCCGCAGGGCACGGCGATGGCGCAATTCGAGATCTCGCGCGACGGCGGCCACGAAGAGGTCGAGGCGGCAAAGCGGGTGTGGCGGGCGCGGTTTTCGCTCGACGTCGAGCCGGCCGGTCCGGTTCACGCACTCATATCGCTCTCCGGCGACAAGACCTCGGTGCGGATCTGGGCAGAGCGCCCCGCGACGGCCGAGCAGTTGCGCGCCGGCACGTCGCAGCTTACCCAGGCGCTCAGCCGCGCCGAATTGCAGCCCGGCGATATCGTGATCCGCGACGGCGCCCCGCCGCAGGCCGCGCCCGCCGCCCGCGCCGGGCATTTCCTGGACCGTGCCCTATGAGCGTCGACACCAGGAGCAAGCTCGCGGTCGCGCTGCACTATGACAAGACCGGCGCGCCGCGCGTCGTCGCCAAGGGCAAGGGTACAATCGGTGCCAGGATCGTCGAGCTCGCCAGGGCCCACGACATTCCGATCGAGGAGAACGAAGTGCTGGCGGGCGCGTTGTCCCATGTCGAAATCGGCGACGAAATTCCGCCGGAGCTCTATAAGGCGGTCGCCGAAGTGCTGATCTTCGTGCTGCGGTTGTCGGGACGGATCCGCTAGCCCGGTTGCTTCTGTGTCATAGTTTTTCCACGATGCCATCCGCATCGTTTTCCGCATTCCTCAACCAGCCCGGATGCTCTCGTGATCAGTCGTCGTCATGCACTCGGTCTCATTGCCGCGATCCCGTTGGTACCCGCGCGTGCCCTTGCCAACGTCTCCTATCAGCGCAGCGAGTTTCGCGACGATCTTTCCAAGCGGTTTTTCGATCTCGGCACCGTCGGCACCTTCGTGGCCTACAAGGTCGACGACTACCTGATCATCGCCAGCGACAAAGTTCGCTCGGGCGAGGGCAGGCTGCCGGCCTCGACCTTCAAGATTCCGAACTCGGTCATCGCGCTCGAGACCGGCGTGGTCGAGGACCCCGACAAGGACGTCTTCAAGTGGGACGGCGTTACGCGCAGCATCGAGGCCTGGAACAAGGACCACACGCTGCGTTCGGCGATCGCAGCATCAGCGGTGCCGGTCTATCAGGAAATCGCGCGGCGCATCGGGCCGGAGCGGATGCAGAAATATCTCGAGCTGTTCGAGTACGGCAACCGCGACATCGGCGGCGGCATCGATCAGTTCTGGCTGACGGGCGCCTTGCGCATCGATCCGATTCAGCAGATCGATTTCCTCGACCGGCTGCGGCGCGGCGTGCTGCCAGTATCCAAGCGCAGCCAGGAATTGACGCGCGACATCCTTCCCGTGACCAAAGTCGGCGACGCTACCATCCGCGCGAAGAGCGGGCTGTTGGGCGCCGAGCAAGGCAAGCCGTCACTGGGCTGGATGGTCGGCTGGGCCGAGAAGGGCAGCCAGCAGACCGTCTTCGCCATGAACATGGACTGCAAGAATCAAGACCAGATCGCTGCACGCATGACGGTCGTGCAGCAATGCCTCGCCGATATCGTGGCGATCTAACTAACCTGTGCCTAGCGCCGGTTTAGCGCCAGCGAGACTGCCGTGATGTTGGCGCCCTGGGGCTGGATCGACACCGTCTGCTTGCCGCCACGGGTCGTCAGCGACAGATGGGCCGAAAAGTTGTCGCCTCTGGCCGCAGCCTCGACATGATCGCCGGTGGCGCGTCCGGAAAGCGTGCCGGAAGCGTTGCGGCTGGCCTCGCTCCACGAGCCCGAAATCGCGCCGCCCCGGTATTGGACCTCGCTTGAAAGGTCGAAATTGTAGCTCGGGCTCGCGCACCTCAGGTTGAGCCGGAGCTGTTCGCCGCTTCCGGCAACGTCATATGATGCGCGGCAGCGCAATTGCTCCTGTTGTCCGTCACTGGTGCTGAGCACGCCGCCGCCGGACCACGTGCCAGCCATGGCGATGAAGGGCGAGGCGGGTGCGGCCAGCGCCGCGCCGGCGGGCAGGCTGAGCGATGCCAGCAGCAATGCCGTTCGGCTGAGATTAGATCTGGACATGTTGATGTCTCCATTTCGGTATGGCCATCAACGCCAAAGTCGCAAACGGGTTCAGGTTACAGCGCCGCCCGGCATCAAGCTGCAGATCGGCTGTCAATTCGAAGGCTTGCCGATCCGGCCCATATGGGTGAAGCCGAAGCCGGTTGTATATTTCAGGCCGTAGGCGAGCGCGCGATCGAAACCGATATGGGCCAGCCAGATCATCGCGATCGAGAGAACGAGCGGCGAGGCGGTAGCAAACCCGGTGGTCATCATCGCCATCGGCGCGAGGTAGCTGTGGGCCGCGTTGTAGATCATGGCACCGAACCGCGGCCCGCTCAGATAGGCGGCAAAGCTCAAGTCCGGCACGAAGAAGAGCAGCGCATACACCCACCAGTCGCCGTCCCAGATATAATAGAGCAGCGTCATCCCGATAAAGAGCGCTAATCCTTCCAGCCGCAGCACCGTTCGCACACCCCCTGTCACGGCGCCCGAGGTGTCGGCGCTTGCGATATCGGTCATTCTGCTCCCCACAGTCAGGATGCGCATATAGGGCGCGCCCGACGGTGGTACCAGAGGCCGCAAGGGGTGTTTCCTGTCCGGAAAAGGTCGTGTTAGAACGCCTTCAAATCGTTACCCAAAGACGGGCGGGAGCAGCATGAAGGATATCCTGGACACCCTCGAGGCACGGCGCGCCGGCGCCAAACTGGGCGGCGGCGAGAAGCGCATAGAGGCGCAGCACGCTCGCGGAAAATTGACCGCGCGGGAGCGCATCGAGCTGTTGCTCGACAAGGGCTCGTTTGAGGAATTCGACATGTTCGTAGAGCACCGCTCGATCGAATTCGGCATGGAAAAGACCAAGGTGCCGGGCGACGGCGTCGTCACCGGCTGGGGCACCGTCAACGGCCGCAAGACTTTTGTGTTCGCCAAGGACTTTACCGTGTTCGGCGGCTCGCTGTCCGAGACCCACGCGCTGAAGATCACAAAACTGCAGGACATGGCGATGAAGGCGAGGGCGCCGATCATCGGCCTCTATGACGCCGGCGGCGCGCGCATCCAGGAGGGCGTCGCCGCGCTCGCCGGATATTCCTACGTATTCCGCCGCAACGTCATCGCATCGGGCGTCATCCCGCAGATCTCCGTCATCATGGGCCCGTGCGCCGGCGGCGACGTCTATTCGCCGGCGATGACCGACTTCATCTTCATGGTGAAGAACACCAGCTACATGTTCGTCACCGGTCCCGACGTGGTGAAGACCGTCACCAACGAGGTGGTGACCGCGGAAGAGCTCGGCGGCGCCTCAGTGCACGCCACGCGCTCCTCGATTGCGGACGGCGCGTTCGAGAACGATGTCGAGGCGCTGCTGCAGATGCGCCGGCTGATCGATTTCCTGCCGTCCAACAACACCGACGGCGTGCCGGAATGGCCGAGCTTTGACGACTTCGAACGCGTCGACATGTCGCTGGACACGCTGATCCCGGACAATCCGAACAAGCCCTATGACATGAAGGAGTTGATCCTGAAGGTCGTGGACGAGGGCGACTTCTTCGAAATCTCGGAGGCGTTCGCGAAAAACATCGTCACCGGCTTCGGCCGCATTGCGGGGCGCACGGTCGGCTTCGTCGCCAACCAGCCGATGGTGCTGGCCGGCGTGCTCGATAGCGACGCCTCGCGCAAGGCGGCGCGCTTCGTCCGCTTCTGCGACGCCTTCAACATCCCGATCGTGACGTTTGTCGACGTGCCGGGCTTCCTGCCGGGCACCGCGCAGGAATATGGCGGCCTGATCAAGCATGGTGCGAAATTGTTGTTTGCGTACTCGCAATGCACGGTGCCGCTCGTCACCGTCATCACCCGCAAGGCCTATGGCGGCGCGTTCGACGTGATGGCGTCAAAGGAGATCGGCGCCGACATGAACTACGCCTGGCCGACCGCACAGATCGCCGTGATGGGCGCCAAGGGCGCCGTGGAAATCATCTTCCGCGCCGACATGAACGATCCCGAGGCCATCGCCAAGCGCACCAAGGAATACGAGGACCGCTTCCTGTCCCCCTTCATCGCCGCCGAGCGCGGCTACATCGACGACGTCATCATGCCGCATTCGACAAGGAAGCGGATCGCGCGGGCGCTGGCGATGCTGAGGGACAAGAAGGTCGAGATGCCGGCGAAGAAGCACGACAATTTGCCGTTGTGACAGGTGCCGTAGGTGGGCAAAGCGAAGCGTGCCCACCATTGCCGCCGGATATCTGGATGGTGGGCACGCTTCGCTTTGTCCACCCTACAAGCCGGCTACGCCGCCTTGTGCTGCTGCTTCATGAACTCGGCCGCGCGCTTCTTGAGTTCAGCCGGCGATACGTCCTCGATATGGGTACCGATGTGCCAACGGTTGCCGGCCGGGTCCGTCACGCCGCCGCTGCGGTCGCCATAGAACATGTCTGAAGGCTCCATCACCGACGTGCCGCCGGCCTTCAGCGCCTTTTGATAAACCGCGTCGACGTCGGGTACGTAGAGATACAGCATGGTGGATGTCGGTTGCGCGCGCTCCGAGGCGTCGGAAATCATCACGATGGAGTTTCCGATCTTGAACTCCGCATGCATGACCTTGCCGTCGGGCCGCATCATCGGTTCAAATACCGGCTGGGCTCCGAAGGCTTCTTTCATGAACCGAATGATCTGTTCCGCCCCATCGACGACGAGATAAGGCGTGACGGTGTGATATCCCTCGGGAACCGGCTTTACCTGTGTTGCCATGGCTGTCTCCTCTGGTTTGATGGATTTGATCCATGCAGGACGGCCCAGCCCGCTCATTCTTTGTTTGCCCGCGATTTTTGATCAGGTCTTTGTACAAAGTGTGGCGGCCGTGATCCGCGCACTAATGGTTGCGTCAGCCTGGCCGCTCCCAACTTTCTCCATCCGACGAAGCTAACCCGGCAGGAGAGGAACGAAATCGTATTCGCCGACCCCTTGGAGAACCAGGAAGGTGAGCGACTTGGTGCCAGCGTTGGTCACCAGATGCGGTCGCCCGGGTTTGACGACATGGACTTCGCCGGGCTTCAAATTCACTTCCTCTTTCGGATCCTGCAGGAACAGCCGCATCTGGCCTTCGAGAACGTAAAAAGTATCCGAGATATTGGTGTGGCTGTGCCACGGCACCGTCTGGGTTGCAGAGAGCTGCAACTCCATAATGCGAAAGCCGGGGCGCGCGGCGTGCTGCGCACGACGCTCGACTTCGTAAAGCTGACTGGCGTCCTTGACTGGCTGCGGCTGGTTCATGACGGCTCCTTCGGATCATCCGCCCCCATCGCGTAGTGCCGCGCGATGATAGCCTTCCTCTGCGGTTCGCGAAACGATCAGGGGAGGCCCAGAAGGCACGGGTTAGCGGCGGCGTAATCCGCCAATCATTGCGGTCACTTTTGATGGATTACGGCTTGCGCGGCAGATGCAGCTTACTTTCCATCGTCTTTCAGGCGCTGCTCACCCTCGCGCAGCCGCTGCGCGATTGCCCTTCGCCGCGGGATCAGCGCGGCCTCGTCGGCGAGCCGCTGTGCCAGATCGGAGTGGTATTGTTGCACGACGTCGAGCACCGCTTCCTTGGCGAGCTTGCGGTGGTACTCGGCCAGGAATTTGTGCAGGTCAGCGAGCTGTTCGTCGTCCATGGCTATCGCGCCTCAGCCGCGATGCCGGATTATACCGCAACCTGTTGATCCCACACCAGCTTTTCCCGTCCGACGGCGGGCGGTTTTGACAAATCCTGCGGTGGCAGAGGGAGCGGGGCGCGTAAAGGCCGCCGAATGTCGGTCGTTAACCACTTGTTAACCATACACCCTTAGCCTTGCGTCACTATCCGGTCATCATCAGACGATTCCAGCGCGGTTCGTTCGAGGAGAACAGCCGATGTCCGTTGAGATTCTGACCTATGCAGCCCTGGGCGCCCGTCTGAACATCTCGGCAGCGGCCGCCCGCGCACTTGCCAGGCGGCTCCATTTGCCGCGCTCGCTTTCCGATGATGGGAAAGCCCTGGTGAGCGTTGATCTCGCTGAAGTCAGGCATACGCCACAGCCACCGGCTGGTCACCGGGTGGGCGAGGCCGCTCAGTTGAGGGCGCTCATCGTGACGCTGCAGGCTGAGGTCGCTCAGCTAGAGGCCAGAGCAGCCGGCCATCGCGCCGATTTCGAGTACGAACGCGAGCGCGCCGATCGCCTGATGGCTGAGCTCCTGCAGGCGGCTGCCGAGACCACAGCCGCCAGGGCGGCAGCCGCGCGACTTGAGGGCGAGGTGGCAGCGCTGCGGACTGCTCTCCGAACTGGTAGTTCGACCGAGAATCACGGACATTCAGCGCGCCGGGTAGGGCATCTGGCTGCAAGCTTGGTGGAAGCAGACCGCAAGGCTGCTGGTGGGTAGCATCGCTTTTCTCTCATTCCGCGGTTGAGCGGAGCAACCGTGGGGCAAGAATGACTGGCACCGATATTCGCGAGCTGAGGGCGCGCATCATCGTATTCGGGGTGGGCGGTGCCGGCGGCAATGCCGTCAACAATATGATCGACTCCGGGCTTGAAGGCGTCGAGTTCATCGTCGCCAATACCGACGCACAGGCGCTGACCAGTTCGAAGGCCAATCGTGTCATCCAGATGGGCACGCAGGTGACCGGCGGCCTCGGCGCCGGCGCACAGCCCAATGTGGGGCGCGCCGCGGCGGAAGAGACCATCGACGAAATCCGCGATCATCTGACCGGCGCGCACATGGTGTTCATCACCGCCGGCATGGGCGGCGGCACCGGCACAGGTGCAGCGCCCGTCATCGCCAAGGTAGCACGCGATCTCGGCATCCTCACCATCGGCGTCGTCACCAAGCCGTTCCAGTTCGAGGGCCAACGCCGCATGCGTTATGCCGAAGCCGGCATCGCGGAACTGCTGAAGGCCGTGGATACGCTGCTGATCATCCCGAACCAGAACCTGTTCAGGGTCGCCAACGAGAAGACCACCTTCGCCGATGCCTTCGCGATGGCCGATCAGGTGCTGTATTCGGGCGTCGCCTGCATCAGCGATCTGATCGTCAAGGAAGGTCTGATCAATCTCGATTTCGCCGACGTGCTCTCGGTGATGCGCGAAAAGGGCAAGGCCATGATGGGCAGGGGCGAGGCGTCCGGCGACAAGCGCGTGCTCAACGCCGCGATCGCCGCGATTTCCAATCCGCTGATCGAGAACCCCTCGATCAAGCGCGCCAGCGGCCTCATCGTCTCGATTACCGGTGGCCGGGACCTGACGCTGTTTGAGGTTGACGAAGCGGCTACCCGCATCCGCGACGAGGCCGATCCCGACGCCAATATCATCGTCGGTGCAACTTTCGACGCGGACCTCGAAGGTGTCGTCCGCGTCTCGGTGGTGGCGACCGGGATCGATAATCTCGAGGTGACAGGCCAGACGCAGGCCGCGGAAAATCTGCTCACGGACCTCGCCGGCAGGCTGAGCCACGACCGGCGAAGGATCGCCGAGCGCAGTGCATCGCCGGCGCAATTTGCCAGCCCGCCGTCGCTGATCCCGCCGGCGCGCCACGCCGAAGGACGGGCGGCGACCGCGGAACATGCGCGGCAGGCGTCTCCGCAGGGTCTCGATTCCTTTGGCCGCGCTTCGCCCGTGCGCAATCCGATCGAGGAAAAAGTACTGGACATTCCGGCCTTCCTCGGCCGCAAGTCGAGCTGAAAGTTCGGCTGACGAAGATCCGGCGACCGGCATCCGTTGTGCTGCCGACGACGGGCCAGTAGCATCCATCTGCTTCGCAGTTCCACCATCCGCCCGCTCGTCCGGTCGTTGGGTGGAGGCAAACGACAGATGGGTGCTCGATCTTGGATTCGATGACTGAGAACGATCCTGCCGACGAGATTGCGCAGATCGAGGAGCGGCTTGAGGCGCTTGCCGAGGCCGCCGAGCGGTGCCGGAAGATCATCATGGCTTCCAAGGCGGCGATCGCCGGCGGCATCGCGCTGCTGTTGGTGACGATGCTCGGCGTGTTCGCGGCCGGTCAGACCGCCGCGCTCGGATCGATCGCGCTGGTGCTCGGCGGAATCGTCTCGCTCGGATCGAACGTCAGTACGCTGCGGCAGACCACGGATGCGATCAGCGCCGCTGAGATGCTCCGTTCGGACCTGATCGGCAGGATCGACCTCCGCGTCGTCGCCGACAGTCCGTTAAAATTGAATTGATACGTCTGCCTCGAGCGATTCGCTACCTGGCCCCCAACGGAAACGCCCAGCGGAGCCGACGCGGATCGCCGAACATGGCGCGCCGCGAAGGCTCGGCGGGTTGTTGCCGGCAGCATCCTATGACACCATCCAGGCATCGGGTTCTGACTTCTGGAAGCCTATGCCACGCCGGAAATATGCCTGGGAAAAGCTGTCGGATGAGCAGTTACTCAAGCTACGCCTCAGTAGCTTGAGGGTTGCGGTCGAAGACACCTGGCTCGAGGATTGTCTCAGCGCTCTCTATGAAGAGCTCGAAGGGCGGGGCATCCGGCTGCGGCCACACGCATGGATATCGAGCGAATGGTTTAGTCCGGCACATGTGCCGGGCATCGCCATTCCATTCTATCTCACCCATCCCCGCCTGATGAAGATCGAGAAGAAAATGATGCTCGACGTCGAGGGCGGCACCTGGTCCGAGTGCATGGCCATTCTCCGTCATGAGGCAGGCCATGCCGTGCAGCACGCCTACCAGTTGCACCGCCGTCGGCGCTGGCAGCAACTGTTCGGTCCGTCCTCGAAACACTACCCGCGCTACTACCGGCCTAATCCGGCCAGCCGGCGCTATGTCCAACACCTTCGGCTCTGGTACGCGCAGAGCCATCCGGACGAGGATTTCGCCGAAACCTTCGCGGTGTGGCTGCGGCCGCGTTCGAACTGGCGAACGCGCTATGCCGGTTGGCCGGCGCTGAAGAAGCTCGAATATGTCGACGAACTGATGGAGGAAATCGCCGGGAAGCGGCCGCCGGTCATGACGCGGGAGCGTGTCGATCCGCTGCATGAGCTCAGCGAAACGCTTGGCGACCACTACCAAAAAAAGCAGGCGTTCTACGCCTTCAAGCCGCCGAAGACTTACGACCGCGACCTCTCCCGGCTGTTTTCCGCCGATCCGCGGCACCGCCGCAACCAACCGGCTTCGGCTTTCATCAGGCGGCACCGCGCCCAGATTAGGCGGCTGGTTGCGCGGTGGACGGGCGAGAACCAGCTTACGCTTGATGCTGTGCTTGACGACATGATCTCCCGCTGCCGCGAGCTCGATCTGCGTGCCGTCGGCTCCGAACGGAAGCTTTTGATCGACTTCACCGTCCTGTTAACCGCCAAGACTATGCACGCGCTGTTTGGCCCGTCGCGGCGCAAATGGATCGCGCTATGAGACGCCTGCGCATTCTGGTGCTTATGCATCCGGACTTCGTGCCCCCGGATTCGACCGAGGGATACACCGCGCGGCAAATCAATGAATGGAAGACAGAGTACGACGTCGTGAGCACCTTGCGCACGGCCGGCCATGAAGTTCGCCCGCTCGGCGTGCAGGAGGAAATCAAGCCGGTGCGCGAGGCCATCGAAGGCTTCAAGCCGCATGTGGTATTCAACTTGCTTGAGCAGTTTCACCATGAGCCGGTCTATGACCAGCACATCCCAACCTATCTCGAGCTGATGCGAATCCCGTACACCGGGTGCAACCCGCGTGGCCTGATCCTGGCGCGCGGCAAGGATCTGTCCAAGACGCTGGTGCATTATCGCCGGATCGCGGTGCCGACTTTCGGCGTGTTCCCGATGCGTCGCAAGGTCAAGCGGCCGGCGCGTCTTGCGCTGCCGCTGATCGTCAAGAGTCTGAGCGAGGATGGATCCCGGGGTATCTCGCAGGCATCCATCGTCGATACGGACGAGCAGCTCGCAGAGCGCGTTGCCTTCGTCCATGAGCAGGTCGGAACAGCCGCCATCGCCGAGCAATATATCGAGGGACGTGAGCTCTATGTCGGCATGCTCGGCAACAATCGGCTGCGAGCGCTCCCGGTTTGGGAATTGAAATTCGGTACCATGGGCGGCCCGAGTGCACGACACATAGCCACCGAAAAGGTCAAACACGATCCGAGTTATCAGGAACGCGTCGGAATTGTGGATGGGCCGGCCGAGAACCTTACGCCGGAAGTATCCGCCCGTATCCAGGGAACAGCGAAACGCATCTACCGAACGCTGGGGCTCGATGGATACGCGCGCATCGACTTTCGTCTTTCTGCCGACGGCATTCCGTATTTCATTGAGGCGAACCCCAACCCCGAAATCGCGAAGAGCCAGGAGTTCGCGACAGCGGCTCGGCATGACGGCCTCGACTACCCGGACCTGCTGCACCGCATTCTGGCACTTGGACTAAGCCGGGCAAAGGCGGGCGTATCCGTCGGCTGAACGGCAAGCCAAGCGCTGCCTGTAGGCCTTTGCCCAAAATCGGCCCTATACTTTCCATTCTCCAGCCTTGCTTTGGTCAAAACGGCGGTGGGGAGTGTCTACAATCCGACGATCGCCCGTTCAGTTGACGGCAAACTGGCAGGAGGCATTCATGCATTCCTCGGCGAATATCAGTCCAACCGATTCACGCGATGCTAGTCCGGGATTGTCTACGCAAGACATGGAGCTGGTCGCGCGCGCCGACGAACGGCTGGCGCATGCCTATGAACAGATCGCTCTTGCGGATGAACAGCTCGCGCGCGTCAATGAGCAGATTTCCAAGTTGGAGAACGACGACGCACGGAAGAAACTATTGCGTCGATCGTCCCGTGGCAGACCGGCGCTACGCGGCTTCATCGGTCTGCTGCTGACGGCGGGCATCTGCACCGCGGCTTTCGCCTGGCACTCCTATGGCGAGACGGCGAGACCGATCATCTCGCGGTTGGCACCGCAACTGGCTCCGGCCTGGTCGCAGCCGTCGGAAACGCCGAAGCTCGGCGCCGACCCGAGCCCGCCGGCTGTTCAGTTAGCTGCAGCGGATGCGGCAATTTCGCAACTGCCACCTCCGGCTCAGACCGTACCAGTGGAGGCGGCAGCGAGTCCTTCCGAGACGACACAGTTGCTTCAGACGATGGCGCGCGATCTCGCAACCGTGCGAGACGAGATCGATCAGCTCAAGGCTGGCCAGGAAGCATTGGCCCGCGAGAATGCCGGGAATGCCGAGCAGCTCAAGGAGCTCAAGGAGAGCCAGGAGCAAACGGCGCGGGCGATTGCAAACGTTTCAGAGCAGAATCTGCGCAGGACGTCAGTTGCGCCGCCGCTGCCGGTTGCCAACCCGGCGCGTAAGCCGGCCTCGGCGCTTGCGCCAATGGAAGTGAGGGCGCAAGCGCGGGCGCCGATGCGGTTGCAGCCCCGACAACAGTAGGCTTGATCGGCGCCGTCGCAGGCCGAAGGCAGTCCTCTGTGTTGCGCAGATGGTGACGGTGCTTTCGCATTGTATGGCCGACCGCATGATGATGAGGACCTTACTGGCACTCGTGCTGTCCATGGTCGCGGGCGGGCGGGAAGTGGCCGCACAGGACGCGGAATGCGTTCGCGAACGTGCCGCCATGGTCGAAGCCATCCGCGCCTACGCCCGGTCTCGCGTCAACGCGCTGGGCCCGGACGGGCTGTCGGAAAGGGTGCTCGATGCGCTGGGACGAACGAAACGCCATCTGTTCACCTCTGAGCGGTCTTGCTCCATCGCATACGCGGACGCACCGGTTTCGATCGGGCATGGCCAGACCATGTCGCAACCGTTCATCGTGGCCTTGATGACGGAGTTGGCCGAGGTCGCGACGGATCATGTCGTGCTCGAAGTCGGAACGGGTTCGGGCTATCAGGCCGCCATCCTGGCGCACCTGGCGCGCAAGGTCTGCACCATCGAGATCATCCCGGCTTTGGCCGAGACTGCTGCGAGAACACTCCGCGATCTCGCGTATGACAATGTGAGCGTCAGGCTGGGCGATGGCTATGCCGGCTGGCCAGAATGCGGTCCGTTTGACGCCATCGTCGTGACCGCAGCACTTGGCGAGGTGCCGCCGCCGCTGATTGAGCAGCTTAAGGTAGGCGGCCGGCTCGTCATGCCGGTGGGGGCGGCGTACACTTCGCAGCAGCTCACGGTCGTCGAAAAAATCGCCCCTGACAAGACGACAACGCGCACCGTGGCCCTCGTGCGCTTTGTGCCTTTTACGCGTTCACCGAAGTAGAAGCCAGTATGGCGCTATCTCGAAGATGACGAACAGAGAAAAACAGGAGGAGGCCGTGAGCGGCGCAAGACTGAAACATTACGGCTGGGGCCGCGAAGACGAGGGCATGACGGCCGAGGAGCAGGCCTTTGTGCTCGGCCGCTATCGCGCCAAATTTGCGCGCGATGCATTTGAGACAAAGGTCGTTCCGCGTCTCGATGACCTGACATTGCGCGCGCCGCGCGTGGTGCCGCCGGCCTCGCTTGCCGCATTTTGCACCAGCGAACGATACGATCGCGTCGCGCACGCCTACGGCAAAGCCTATCCGGACTACGTCCGAGCCATGCTCGGCGAATACGACAGCGCGCCCGACGTGGTCGCCTATCCCCGGAACGAAGCGGAAATTGCCGCTGTCATGGATTGGGCCGGTGGTGTCGGCGCGTCGCTTACGCCGTTCGGAGGCGGCTCGAGCGTCTGCGGTGGCGTCGAGCCGCGCGTTGACGGTATCAGGTATAAAGCGGCGGTCACACTCGACCTGCGCAATCTCGGCAAGGTCGTCGAGGTCGATCAGATATCGCGCGCCGCGCTGATCGAAGGTGGCGCCTTTGGTCCATCTCTGGAGAACCAGCTCAAGCCGCACGGCGTCACGTTGCGCCATTTTCCGCAGAGTTTCGAATATTCAACTCTTGGCGGCTGGATCGCAACGCGGTCGGGCGGTCATTTTGCCAGTCTCTACACGCACATCGACGATTTCGTTGAAAGCCTGCGCGTCGTGACGCCGCGCGGCACGATGGAAACACGTCGCCTGCCCGGATCGGGGGCCGGACCAAGTCCCGACCGCATGTTCATTGGGTCGGAAGGAACGCTCGGGGTGATCTCGCGCGCCTGGATGCGATTGCAGCCACGCCCGAAATTCCGTGCCGGCGCATCGGTTCGTTTCGACTCGTTCTTCACTGCGGCCCGCGCGTTGCGCGCGATCGCACAGGCCGGCCTCTATCCATCCAACTGCCGCATCCTTGACGCGCAGGAGGCATTCAACACCGGGGCAGCCGACGGCAGCGTCGCGATCATGGTGCTCGGCTTTGAATCCGGCGACCATTCGGTGGATGCCTGGATGGCCCGCGCGCTCGAATGCTGCGCCGACCATGGCGGGACACCGGAGGCGGCAAAGGCCGGCGATGCACATCTCGAAGGGGCGGCAGGAATCTGGCGCAATGCATTCATTCGTATGCCCTATGCGCGCGAGTTTCTGACGCCGGCCGGCATTATCAACGACACCTTCGAGACCGCCATCACCTGGGATCGCTTCGAAGCCTTCCACGATAAAGTGAAGGCGGCGACGGAGCGTGCGATTCTCCAGGCGACGGGCGTAAAGGGCGAAGTCACATGCCGCTTCACCCATGTCTATCCCGACGGACCAGCACCGTATTTTTCCTTCCACGCACTCGGCCGCCACGGCGCTCTTCTGGAACAGTGGCAGGCAATCAAGAATGCCGCCAGCAATGCGCTGATTGAGGCGGGGGGTACGATCACGCATCATCACGCTGTTGGCCGTGATCATCGGCCTTGGTACGATCGTCAGCGCCCGGAGCTCTTCGCCGCCGCGCTTCGCGCAGCAAAAAGAGAACTCGATCCGCAGGGCATGCTCAACCCTGGAGTCCTCATCGATCCCTAGGCCTGGACGACGGGCCAACGGGGATGGGTGGCAAGGCTGTGTCTAACATCTGCCTGACATGAAACAATCGCGAGCCATAACCTGTCGCTGGCGACAAGCATGATACTCGGCGGCGGACCGGATCGCAAAAACATGGCGAAACGGCAGAGGCTCGCGTCAGACATCTCGCGGGCCTCCTTTTTCCCGGACCAGGGACGCTGGTGGCACCTCAGTCGGCAATTCGTTACTGGCGTCTACCCGACGACCTGGAAGGCGTCAGCGGCACGCAAGACGGTGCCGTCCTCCCAGTGGCGTCCGATCAGCATCATGCCGACGGGGAGCCCAGCAGACATGCCAGCCGGAACGGTGGCGGCCGGATGGCCAGTGACGTCGAACGGGCAAGTGTTGGAAATCATTTCGAGTGCCCGCGCAACGTAGTCTTCGCGGCTCGCGTCAGCGGCTGGGAGCAGCGTAGCTTTCAAGGGTAGTGTCGGCATGAGCAGGAGATCGACGCCGCTGAGCGCCTCGTCATAGGCGGCGCGGAGCACGCGCGCGAGGTTTTGGGCCTTGGCGTAGTAGCGTCCCTGGTAGTTGTCCTGCATGTATTGGCCGAGCAGGATGACAAGCTTGACCGTCTCCGAAAGGTCGTTGGCGCGCACCCGCCGGCTCCGGCCGTAGAAGTCCAGAAGGGAAGTTGTGTAGTGCCCCTTCCAATTGGTTCCCATGCTGTTGCCGGCGACCATCAGCATCGTGGCGCCCTCGACGGCAATGGCGTTCCAGATATGGATGCCGTCGCGGTGGAGAGGGATCGATAGCTCGGTCACGGTTGCCCCCGCTCGGGTCAGGCGCTGCGCCGCCTCGCGGACCATGGAATCGACATCGGACTCCGAATTGGGCCAGCCAAACCCCTCTTTGACTATCCCGATCCGTAGACCGCGGGCGTGTCCGGTGAGCTGTTTGGTATACGCTTCCGTGCGTAGCCCCGCCGGTTGGCGCGGGTCGAGGCCATCGGCCCCGGCGAGCACCTCGAGAAGCTGGGCGGCATCGCCGGCGGTGCGGGCAATGGGCCCGGTATGATCGAGTGTCAATTCAATCGGGAAGACGCCTGTGTAAGGTACAAGCCCGTGGGTGGGCTTGTGGCCAACTGCTCCGCAGAAAGAGCTGGGAATTCGGATCGACCCGCCCTGGTCGCCCCCGATGGCCATGTCGCATTCGCCAGCGACAACAAGCGCCGCGCTGCCACTCGAGGAGCCGCCGGCAGATCGCTCCGGATCGTGCGGATTGAGCACGGGCCCGGTGTCGGAGGTGTGGCTACCCCCCGAGAAGCAAAGATGCTCGCACACCGCCTTGCCTACGATCTCCCCACCGGCATCGAGGATGCGGGTCACAATGGTCGCGTCCACATCGGGGACGTAGCCTTCCAGCACGTTGGAACCGTTCATCATCGGGATGCCGGCGACGCACACATTGTCTTTGATGGCGATTTTCTTGCCGGCCAGAGGTCCCGACGTTGCGCCCTTGATCGAGCACCTCCAGTACCAAGCGTTGAGCCGATTGTCCGAGGCGCGTGGACGGAACCCCGCGTCTCGCGGGTACTTCACTGTCAACGTCGGCTCCGCGAACTGGTCCAGGCGACGGTACGACGCGAGCACACCGTCCATAAGATTGCGGAACGACGCCAGATCGTCGCGGCTGAGATTCAAGTTGTAGGATTTGGCGACGCGCTCCAGTTCAGGCAGCGGTGGCTTGCGCAGAATTCGCGGCGCCGTCGCCGTCGGTGGCGGTTGCATGCTCGCCTCAGTGGCGGCTCGAACGGACGTCGTCGTGGCGACGACGGTTGCTGCTACCCCGGCCGTGCCGTCATGAAGGAAGCGACGGCGCGAATAGTTTGGCGATGCTCTCATAGCATATCCCTCCTTCGACCAATGGGTTGACTTCTCGATCCCTGCTCGCTCCGGAGTGTCGGGACCGACGGGGGCCAGTGGCCCCGACGGTCACTGAATGGAGGCTGCCGACGCTGCGGCCGGCGTGCCAAGCTGCAACATCCCAACGAGCTTTTGCATCCGGACAGGGCTGAGGCGCAGCAGCCGCATGAGATCGGGAAATGAAGAGTGTGCGGAGATTAAGACCGCTACCGGATGCCTCCAGCATCCACGCGCGACTACGGAGCGACGCGCCGTCCGACAGGCAGATTATCGTTCGGCCAGCGACGATCTTCAAGAGTTTGTGGTCGTCACAGCACTCGTGAGCCGTGTTGCAGAGCACTCGACCGTCGATGGACGGAGGTCGAGCTATGCGCGCGATGTTGGCGGCCGATCCTGCAAATCCCGATTTGGCTGGACGAGCTCGTCCCGTTCACTCAAGGCGCAGAGGAAAGCGCCGACTCCCGCCTGCCTGCACTTATCCAGCACCGGTAAGATGATGTAGTAGTGCCTTGGGGCCTCTTGCAGTCAGATCCAACGTCGCCAGCGTGATTGGCAGATTGAAACGGCGTGGTCCAGCACTTCCAGGATTAAGATAAAGCACCCCGCCCGTCGTCTTAATCAGCGGCCGATGCGAATGGCCGGAAATAACCACGTTGATCCCGCACGCCGCCGGATCGAGCTGCAGGTCCTGGATGTCATGAAGGATATGGATCGACTGGTCGCCAAGCCTGACAGTCTCCGTATCAGGATAATTCTCCGCCCACGGCCCTTTATCGACGTTCCCCCTGATTGCAATAACAGGCGCAATCCGGCGGAGTCGGTGGATGACTTCGGGGCGGCCGATGTCACCGGCATGGATGATGTGGGCCACGCCGGCCAGCCGTTGCTCGGCTTCAGGACGCAAGATCCCGTGTGTATCCGAGATGACTCCGATTCTAAGCACGACGGGTGGTCCTGATCGTCCGAACGCTTCTTGCAGATTTAGGAACGACCTGTGTGTGGTGAATAGTGCGTAGCCAATCTATAGAAGTGGTGTAGCCATCTTCCCTGTTCTGCGGTGATAACCTCCGGCCGTGCTCTCTGGGTCCGCTTTGCGCTGATCGATACGAAGACATGGCCCACAAGAAGGAAAGTCGGGCACTCTGCACACGAACTTAGGATTCTGCCCGGACATCAAACAGTCGTCCTTCGTCACGAGGCGCGAAACAGCCGCACGATCTCCACAGTACATCAAATCAAGGGGGGTGGCCGATGCCGAGGTATTCCGCAACACGAAGACGAGCAGCCAACCTATCCGCACTGCGGCTCTACGAAAAAACAGTCCCTTCGATGTAGCGTAGTCGTCATCATCCTCGGCCGATGAGCCTTTCGAGATTTCCGGCACGGCGCCGCGGGAAATGGCGTGCATCGCATCGTACATGTAACGCTCCTGCTTCGTTGAGCGTGCGCACGATGGGGGCGGGATGTCGCAGAACTTTGCCGACGACCGCCGGAAATTGTCGCGATCTGTCTCAGGAAGGCTGCATTGCATAGTTCGCGACAGGTGCGGCCATGAGTGATGGCCACTGCTGTCACCCGCTCTTGAAGACCGTGCGCTCAATGCGGCTTCTTAAGTTGTATCAAGTCTGAACCGTCGTACGGGTCTGCGACAATTTGCGACAAAGATGGGTCACCGGGACAACTTTCTGCGACAGCTTGAGCCTAAATTGTTTCAGCCAGATCGGGGAATCATGCACACATGAGGCCGGTTCCCGCTCGGATCGGCCGGCATCGGCATCGGGATGCTGCGATCCCGATCCGATGCCGCAACGCTATTGGTGAAGCCAGCCACAAGCATTTGATTTCGGTCGATCATGCGCGGCCGATACATTCTGTTACACTTTTTCGATGGGTTAGGTGCAGGACTTCCGTATGATCCGGGACGGAGCAAACTAGATGGACTCTGCACCCCACATCGCCGTAGTGGATGATCATCGCGATATCCGCGACCTGGTCGGCAAATACTTGATGCAGCACGGCTACCGTATCAGCCTTGCGGAGAACGCTGTCGCACTCCGCCGTTTGCTCGAACGAAGTGCTCTGGACCTGGTGGTTCTTGACATCATGATGCCGGGCGAGGACGGACTGTCCCTCTGCCGCCATCTGCGCAGCACCACGGACCTTCCCGTGATCCTGTTGACTGCGATGGCTGAAGAGACCGATCGAATTGTCGGCCTGGAAGTAGGTGCCGATGACTACGTGAGCAAACCATTCAATCCCCGCGAGCTTCTCGCCCGCATCAAAGCGGTGCTTCGACGAGTCCAAAGCCTGCCGCCGCAAAAGGGCAGGCTTGCGACCAAGGTTGTACGGTTTGATCGATGGACCTTTGACGTCAACCGGCGCGAGTTGACGGGCGACGACGGCGTTGCTGTGCCGCTCAGCACGGCGGAGTTCCGCCTGTTGTGTGCATTTCTTGACCATCCCGGCCTGGTACTCAGCCGCAATCAGCTTCTCGACCTGACGGTCGGCCGGGATGCCGATCCATTCGACCGGAGCATTGACAATCAGGTCAGCCGCTTGCGGAAAAAGATCGAGGCCGATCCGAAAGTGCCAGCCTTGATCAAGACTCACTGGGGCGGTGGATACAGCCTCGCCGCGCAGGTCGAGCAGCCATGATGAGTTTGTGGACGCGCAGTCTTGCAGCCCGTTTCATCTGTTTCACGCTGCTGTCTTTAGTGCTGTCACAAGCAATCGTGTTCTTCATTTCGTGGGATGAGCACGGGCAGGCGATTCGGAAGGCCGCGAAAGGCGAGATATTGAGCCGGTGCGCCTCGCTCGCCCGGGTCCTGGAGGCGATGCCTCCAGCGCTGCAGAGCGATATCCTTAATGCCAGTAACACCAGTTCAGCGAGATATTGGATATCGACCAACGGTCTGAAGGATGCCCCCGCGTGGCGAGAGGAAGCATGGGAGCGTTTGGCTCAGCCATTGCCGCGCGTGACCTTTCCCGGCCACAGCGTGCCCGCCGAGGTGCGACCGGATTTCGGCCGAAACACTGCCAGAAGTAGCAGCGCCACCTCCTCACAATGGATCGACCTAAGGCCGGAAGCCTGGCCACTGTCGCGGCCAGCGAAATTTCTTTATCTCGATGATGCCACCGGCATGGGCTTGGCCGTTCAGTTGGCAAACGGCGCATGGCTGAACACAGCATTTGCCAAGCCCGCACAAGACGGCTTCTGGACCTCCAAATCCACCTTGGCACTCGGCCTCTCCGCGTTGTCGTTGTCGATCATTGCGGTATTCGCCGCTCGAGGCATCGCGCAACCATTGCGCCGCCTGGCGGTAGCGGCAGAAGCCTTCGGCCGTGGTCAGGAGGTCGTACCGCTGCCGGAAACCGGCCCCGACGATATCCGGCGTACCGCCGAGGCATTCAATCGTATGCAGGAGCGCCTACACCGTTTCGTCGACGACCGCACCAGAATGCTGGCCGCCATCGGCCATGATCTGCGCACACCTCTGACCTCGCTCCGTTTGCGTGCGGAATTCGTGCCCGACGAGGACGTCCGGGAGAAAATGCTCTCCACAATTACCGAGATCCAGACGATGACGGAGGCTACCCTCGCATTCGCTCGCGAGGATGCAACCGCCGAAAGCACGCGGACCGTGGACCTCTCGGCTCTGGTGGAAAGTCTCTGCGACGATCTCGCTGAACTCGGATATGACGTCGCTTTCTCCGAGGGACAGAAGATCAGCTATAGCTGCCGGCCAGACGCACTGCGCCGCGCGTGCCGCAACCTCGTCGAAAATGCCATCCGGTATGGCGAGCGCGCGCGTGTCAGCGTGGAAAGGCAAGCGGATAGCGTCGAAATCACCGTCTCGGACGACGGCCCCGGTATTCCAGACAGCGCCAAAGAGCAGGTCTTTACGCCGTTTTTCCGAATGGAGAATTCGCGGAACCGCGAAACAGGAGGCGTGGGTCTCGGCCTTTCCATTGCCCGGACCATTGTCCGCCATCACGGCGGCGATATCGTCTTAACCAACAAGCAGAAGGGGCTGCAGGCGGTCATTAGCCTGCCAGCGCTGGACGGCGGACCGCCTCCTTCCATGAGCCGCCAGGTCGCAGGAGCGAAGAATGTTACCGGCGCTCTCGAAAAGGCAATGCCTGCGTAGCGGGTGCAATAGGGAACCCGCTACTCACGGATGAGTTTATTTCTGGGTTCACAGACCTTCAATCCGGAGGGAAGCCATGGAGCATCTCCGCTACCCGAACGAAACCGCCGAGTATCGTGCTGCCAGAAACGCGCTTCTAGACGACGAGATCGCGCTTCGTGCCCACATTGAAGCTGTAGCGGCCAAGCGCCGCGCCTTGCCGCTCGGCGGCGAAGTGCCGGAAGACTATATATTCGAGCGGATCGGCAAGAATGCAGCGCCCGAGAAGGTCAGGATGTCCGAGCTGTTCGGTCCGCATGACACGCTCATTCTGTACAGCTTCATGTATGGACCCGAGCGGGAACTGCCATGTCCCGGCTGCACGCACCTGCTTGATGGGCTCGACGGCGCGGCAAGGCACATCGGCCAGCGAGCCGCACTCTACATCGTCGCGAAATCGCCAATCGCACGTCTCACCGCGTGGGCGCACGAGCGCGGCTGGGACCATCTGTCGTTTCTGTCTACGGCGGGCAATGGCTACGACGCGGATTATTTTGGTGACACGTCGAAGTTTCCCAAAGGCTTGCGTGTACAGCATCGCGTTCCCGACGGCGAGAACTGGGACGAAACGATCTTCAACGTGTTCAAGAAAAGCGGCGGAGCAATCCGCCACTTTTGGGGCTCAGAGATGAGCTTCGCACCAACCGAACCCAATCAGCATCATCGCGCCGGAGATCAAGTCGACCCCTTGTGGGGTCTCCTCGATATGACCCCCGAAGGACGGGGAGACTTTTTCCCCAAGGTAAACTACGATTTACCCTTGGATCGACGGTGAGTGATTGAGGGAGCGACATGATATCGGCCGTGCCCGAAGTCATATCAGCAGGCGCGAACGACCGGGCAAGCGCGATCAGCACCATTGTGCTCGGCTTTGCGGCCGACCCGATGTCGCGTTTTGCTTGGCCCGATCCGTCCGTATACCTCAGAACAATGCCTCGGTTAGTTGATGCTTTCGGCGGCCGGGCTTTCGATCATGGCACAGCCTACATCACCGAAGGGGCCCGCGCTGCCGCCCTATGGCTGCCACCAGGCGTCGAGCCGGACGAAGCAGCAATGGACGCAATCATGGAGGAGTCCCTGCGCCCGGACATATCAGAGGATATCGGGGCCATCATGAAAGGAATGGCCGAACATCATCCGCATGAGCCGCATTGGTATCTGCCTCTTATCGCCGCCGATCCGAAGTGGATCGGGCAGGGGCTTGGCTCGTTGCTGATGAAACACGCGGTTCGACGATGCGACGAGGAGGGTATCGCTGCCTATCTCGAAAGTTCGAACCCGCGTAACATCTCGCTTTATGAACGCCACGGCTTCAGGATCATCGGCAGGATCCAAAGCGGCTCTTCTCCAGTGGTGACGCCGATGCTGCGGCCCGCACCCTGAACCTCGGTTGATCCAACCCATTAGAGTCGGAACGCGACACGTGCGGATACGATGCGCGCTCCGATCGGACCTTTGCCACCAACTGCGAAGCGCTCCGGCGCCGGTTAGGGCGATCTTCGCATAGACCAGAGGATGGCATTGGTGAGGATTCGCTGGAAGCGAGGGTCCTGCCAAACTGACGGTTCGTGGCCTAGCGCCGCATAGAATACGCGTCCCTCGCCATACAATCGCGTCCATGCGAGCGGCCAACCATAGAATCGGTGATGCACGCCTGTTTTGCCAAGGTCCACAGAGCTTGGGTCGAGGCGCAGGAGCACGCGCGAGCGACGATAATCGAAGTCGCTGATCTGGTAGATTTCGTCCTCGACTTGCAACGAATTCCCGAGA
The DNA here is from genome assembly GCF_013114835.1 of Bradyrhizobium archetypum. Taxonomy (GTDB): domain Bacteria; phylum Pseudomonadota; class Alphaproteobacteria; order Rhizobiales; family Xanthobacteraceae; genus Bradyrhizobium; species Bradyrhizobium archetypum. The sequence goes on from NZ_JAAVLW010000007.1 coordinate 112,925, forward strand.
AAAGCCACCAGGGGATCGCTGGGATCAGCCACCTCGATCGTCACGGTCTGATGCCAGGGATGGCCATTGAAGTAGCCGCCGACGAGGTCGAGATAATCCGGCCAGGTGTAGAATGTGTCGGTCGCCGCATGAACGCCGAGGAACCCGCGGCCCGAGCGCACGAAATTGAGCAGAGCGTTCTTTTGCGCATCGCTCATCGGAAGTTCTCCTGACGTGTAGAACATCACCGCGGCGTAGCGCGCGAGGTTAGCGGAGGATAGTTCAGACGTATCTTCCGTTGCCGTGATTTCAAAGATGCCCGAATCGCTTCCAAGCTGGGCCAGGATTGCCTCGGAAAGCGGTATGACATCATGCCGGTAGCCGGCCGAGTGCGTGAAATAGAGGACGCGCTCGCGCGCGGCTTGCGCATGCGCGCTTAACGGTCGGATGGCCGCCGCGCCGCCGAGGAGCGCAATGAAATCGCGTCGCCTCACAATCCGCTCCGCTAGGACAAAACCAGCCAATGGGTTGAAAGAAGCTTAGCACGGATCAACCCGCTGGTGCTGTGGCATCGCCATTCTCTGCCATCCTGTGCAACGCCCATGGCGGACCGCGCCCATATTTTCGCGTCTCGGAAAATGGCCGTTGCGATTGCGGTCCTTCGCGTGGCGCCGCGAAAGCCCGAATTTCGAGTGCGCCAATCTGTCCCGGCTTTCGCGCATGGCAGAAGCCGGGCGATGCGATACCCTCCCTGAAAATCAAGGAGGAAACATGCCCTTAAAATTCAACCGCCGTCATTTCATCGCTGCCGGTTCGGCTGCTGCCGCGCTGCCTTTTCTTTCGCGTAGCGGCTTCGCGCAAGGCACGTGGCCATCGCGGAATATCCGCATGGTATGCAGCTACCCGGCGGGCGGGCAGACCGACCTTCTGGCGCGCGCCTTCGGCGATTACATCGCAAGGCAGGTGGGGCAGACCGTCGTCATCGAAAACAAGGCGGGCGCCTCCGGCTCGATCGGCGCGGCCGAAGTCGCGCGTGCGGCACCCGACGGCCACACCATCCTGTGCTCGATCTCGACCACCTATGTGATGAACCGGGTGATGATGAAGAACCCCGGCTACGACATGGACAAAGACCTGACGCTCGTCAGTATCATCCCGAGCGGCGGGTTGCTGCTGGTCGCCAGCAAACCGTCCGGCGTCAGGTCCCTGGACGATTTCGTCGCGTTCGCGCGCAACAAGGGCCAGGTGAACTTCGGCACCTACAGTGCGGGCTCGGCTCCGCACATGACCATCAATGAACTCAACAAGCAGTATGGTCTCAAGATCGAGCCGATCCACTATCGCGGTGAAGCGCCGATGTGGACGGGGCTGATGGATGGCACGCTCGATGTCGCGATGGGCAGCTACACGGCGGCGCAAGCCGTGCTGCAAAGCAATCATGGCGTGGTGTTCGCCGTAAGCACGAAGAAGATCAGCGCGATCCCGGACGTCAAGACGCTGCCCGAACAGGGGGCGACATCGAAGTTCTTCACCGTGAGCGGCTTCACGGGCTGGGCGGTGCCGAAGGCAACGCCGCAGCCGCTTGTCGATCGGCTGGCTGAACTCTGTGTTGCCGCCAACGACGATCCGAAAGTGAAGGAGGTGCTCGCGACTTTCGTGCTGGAGCCGGCGCTCGGTTTCAAGGAAAGCAATGCACTGTATCAACGCGAATTGCCGACCTGGCTGGAGACCGCGCAGGCGCTGGGCCTGGAGCCGGCTTAGATGATAATGTGGGGTGGCAAAGCGAAGCGTGCCCACCGTTCCGAGTCGCGCGAACTGGGTGGGCACGGCGCTTCGCGCCCTTGCCCATCCTAACGAAGCGACACGATCCCTCACTTCATCCCGGTGCAGCTCGCATAGAATGTCGTCGTCGCTGGCCAGTCCGAGAACATGCCGCGGATGCCGACCTGCTTCGCCAGCGCGTCCAGCACAGTCAGCGTGTCGCCATCGCGGTCGACCGCCGGCTTGATCGACTTGTGATAGAAGCCGCCGCCCTTGTTGAGCGGGCCGTCGCGTTCCAGCGACCAGCCGATCAGGTCGAGGCCTGCGGCCTTCGCCGCCTTGGCGTATTCGGAGGGCACGATTTCCTTGTTGTCGTTCAGCGTCAGCATGATCGGGATCGGGGGACCAAGGATCGCGACGCCTTGCGCCTTCAACTCCGCCATCGAGGGTTTCCATGTCTCCGGCTTGCCGGGATCGAGACCTTGCTTCTCGTAGCGCTCTTCGAGATAAACCGCCTGCTTTGCAAATTCGGGCTCGGTCTTCACCCAGTAGAGCACGTCGGCGAGATTGAAGCTTTGTGCAAACACGCTATCAGGCGGAATGCCGGCCTTCTTGTAGGCCGCAATCATCTCGCTCGCATATTTCTCCTGGGTGTAGTCGCCATCGAACGGCATCGGCACTTCCGGCGCCTTCAGCTCCGGCGTGAATTTTGCCCCGAGACTCCTAATCAGCGCGATGCTCTCATCGTGGGTCATCAGCGTGCCGGAACTGGCGTAGAGGTCGGTGCGCCAGCGCGGCGTGCCGTTCTGATATTCCTCCGGCGTCTTCGCCTCCGGATTGAAGCCGTCCATCTTCGCCGTCAGCCGGCGGAATTCGGCAAGCGTGATGTCGGAGGTGCAGCACTTTGCGGAAGCCTTCCTGCCGGTAGCGGGGTCGGCCGGGCTGAACGGTTGCGAGCATTTTGCCGCCAGCTCCGGCACCGTCAGGATGTTGGTCGTGGTGTGCAGGTCGCATTGCGAATGTCGGCACACGAGCTGACGGTCCTTTGTAAACGTCACGTCGCATTCGATGATGCCGGCGCCCATCCGCGCCGCCGCCACATAGGATTCTTTTGTATGCTCTGGAAATTCGAGCGCTGCGCCGCGGTGGCCGATGGAAAAATCGGTCTTGCGGAACGGCCCGGTGCACTGGCTGAGCTGCTGCTTCAAGGGGCCGTCCTTCATCTTGTCGACCAGATAGAACGGCCGCGGCCCGATCTGCGGCTCGCGGGGCAGGGCAATGTCCTGCGCCGCCGCAGGAATTGCTGCGGTCAGCAACCAGAGCGCGGACAAAAGGGCGGAGCAATGGCGGGCAGGCATGGGTGACACCTCCGATGACGCGTTGCGCGCGGCCTTGATATCACGGAGCATGTGACAGTTGCGTGTGGGCACGCGGAGCCTGTCATCGGCCGCGCATTCGCGCGACCCGATGGCTTTGCCCGCCTACGAGACAATTCAGGGAGAACAACATGCCTGCTGCCTTCTTCGTCGTTCGCGCCACCGTGTCCGATCCCGCCAAACGTGAGGCATTCGACGCCTGGTATTCGCGCGAGCATCTGCCCGATGCCGTGAAATCGTTTGGCGCCATGAAAGCGTGGCGCTACTGGAGCCTTACCGATCCATCGCTGCACCAGGCGATGTATCAATTTCCGGATCAGGCTGCGCTCGATCGCGGGATCGACGGCCCGGAGATGAAGCGCCTGATCGCCGATTTCAACCGCGATTGGCCGGACGTGACGCGGACGCGAGAGGTGCTGGTGCTGGCGGAAGAGCTTGTCGCGTGAGATGGCGGACGCGTGGCGCACTCGTCGCGCGAAAACGATTGTCACACATCCAACTGACACAGCAATACCGCAGCAACGACAAAAGTTCCGCCGAGAGTTACAGCGCGTGCAAAAATACGTTTGCGGCTGCTTCGATCACGACAATACTGAATGCGTAATTCAGCGCGCGTTCATCTACATGCACTGACACTCTCTTTCTCACATACAGCAACGGAGGAGGAGATGTGATGGAACGCCGCCACTTTCTAAAACTCGCCTTTGGATTTGCCGCCGGTGGTGTCGCGCTCGCAGCAGGCGCGCAGGCCGCGCCGCTGATGCCGGCGCCGCTCGCCGACGACGCCAAACTCCCCGGCGACCAGGACGCGCAGCCCGCCGTCACATCAGGTAAGGAGGCGGAAAGTCTCACGCCCGAGGAAGTGCGCTGGGGCCGCGGCCGGCATCGCGGGTGGGGCCGCCGGCATTGGGGCTGGCGTCGCCGGCATTGGGGGTGGCGCCGTCGCCGCTGGCGCCGCCGGTATTGGGGCTGGCATCGCCGCCGCCGTCGGTGGCGCCGCCGCTACTGGCGCCGCCGTCGTTACTACTGGTAAGAGAATTGATTAGAGACTGACAAAAAAGCCCCGCGCGAGCGGGGCTTTTCGCAATTCGAAGAATGTCAGTAAGCGCGGCAGCGTCCGTAGCGCCAGACGGTGCCGTAGGGGCACACGCGGCCGGGCCTCACCACGACGGCGGGAGCTGGGGGCCGCACCACCACGACCGGGGCAGCCGGCCGAACAACGACCCGGCGATTGGGTTGGCAACCGCCATAGGGGCCGCGGTGCCAGCCTGGGCCGCATCCGCCCGCGGCTTCCGCCGCGCTGAAGCTGGCAACGGTGCCCAGGGCCAAAACTGCTGCGAAAAGGTACTTCATGTTTTCTCCCGTTCTTGGCCGCAAGGCGGCATGGTCGGAACCTAGTCACGGACATCTGAATGGAACATGAATGTCGTGATTTGTCGTAGAGCTATGCCACGGGGCTAGGGAGCTACGGCGAGAAATCCGAGCACCAGCTCGCGGTACTTGTCCGGCGCCTCCAGAAAGACCAGGTGTCCGGTGTTTGGAATCACCTCGGCGCGGCCGTTCGGCATCTTCGCGGCGAGCGTCTTGGCCAGCTCTGCATTCTGTCCCATCTTCGCGCGCAGCGCCTCCGGCGCATTGGCTCTTCCCGGGGCGTTGTGATCGTCGGCGCCCATCACGAACAGCGTCGGCTGCGTGATCAGCGGAATCTCGTGCACGACCGGCTCGCGATAGATCATCTGCGCCGAGCTGACAAAGGCGCGCAGCCAGCGCGGATATTCGGCGCTGCCCTTGACGTTGAAGCGCGCATCGATGAAGGGCGTGACTTGTTCGGGCGGCAGTTTCAGCGCGTAGTTGGTCTCGAGCTGCTTGCGATAGGCTTCTGCCGTGAGCTTGTCTTCGTTCTCCAGAATCCTTTCCGTCGGTGTCGGCGGGACGTAGAGGCGATAGTCTTCCAGCCCGATCGGGGCGGTCAGCACCAGATGCGCGATCCGCTCGGGGTAGGCGCGCGCAATCCGCACGCCGAGCATGCTGCCGAGCGAATGGGCCACGATGTCGGCCTTGGCGATTTGCAGGCGGTCGAGCAGCGCTATCGTGTTGCGCGCCAGCGTGTCGAAATGCAAATCGCCTTGCGGCTTCGACGACTTTCCAAAGCCGATCTGGTCCGGCACCACCACGCGGTAGCCGGCTTCGCTCAAGGCCTTGATGACCGCTGCCCAGTAGCTCGAGGGAAAATTGCGGCCGTGCAGCAGCACCACGCTCCGTCCGTTCGGCTGCGCGGGAGCTACGTCCATATAGGCCATCCGAACCTGCTCGCCGTCGTTGACCAGCGGCAGCAGGTGAACGGGATAGGGATAAGCAAAACCTTCGAGCGCGATGCCATAGGGTTCGGAAGGCTCGCGGGCAGAGGGCTCGCGCGTCGCAGGTTCGGCTGCTTGTGCGCTGGAAAGGCCGCCCACGATAACGGAAAGGCAGATCATGATCGCGCGTCGCATCGCAGGCTCCATCTGATAGGACGCGGCCTTATTGATGCGATCAAAGCGCGCGGTAAAGCCTTTGCATTTCACGTTTTGGCGAGAGCATGCCCAGTGGCATCGCCGAACAGCGCCGCAAACCGCTTTTCGCCGGTGCGGGTGAAATTCACGACGCGGCTGCCCGGCGTGGGATCGCGCGCTGCCCAGTTCAATTCGGTGAAGCGGCTCATCAGGGCGGCGCCCAGCGTGCCGGCGAGGTGATGGCGGCGTTCGCTCCAGTCGAGACAGGCCTTGCATACCGGGCGGCGCGGATGCACCAGCGTGTTGGCGTCGATCTGCAGCGCCTGCGCCATGAAGCGCTTGCCCTCGCTCGTAAGTTCGATCGATTGCTTGATCTGGCGAACCAGGCGCTGGCTTCGCATGCTGTTGAGCATCTGCACGCCGAGATCGCCGGCCAGATGATCGTAGCAGATCCGCGCCCGGCGCAGCGCCGGCTCTTTCGGCCCGGTGCGGACGCGGGTGTGGCCTGCGCGCTCGGCCAGGCCCGCCAGCCCCTCCAGCACGTGGGCGACATCGGGGCCGGTGAGGCGGTAATAGCGGTGCCGGCCCTGCTTCTCCGGCTCGATCAGCCCGCCGGCCTCGAGCTTGGAAAGATGCGAGCTCGCGGTCTGCGGCGTGATGCCGGCCTGGTGCGCCAATTCGCTCGCGGTCAGCGCGCGACCGTCCATCAGCGCGGTCAGCATATTGGCGCGTGCGGGATCGCCGACCAGAGAGGCGATCACGGCGATGTCGGGTCCTGCTTTCATTGTTCGATGATAGCCGAAGCATCGCAGTGAGGCAAGCGGGTATTGTTGGCTTGAATGTCCATTGCGGGGAGCGCAGCGACGAAGCAATCCATTTCTTCGCGTGCGGCGGCATGGATTGCGTCGCTTGCGCTCGCAATGACGCAGAGAACCATCGGAGCACTAATGACCATCACCGTCTTCATCCGCTACCAGCTCGATCCGTTCAAGCGCGCACTGTTCGAGCAATATTCGAAGAACTGGCTCACCATCATCCCGAAATGCGGCGGCGATCTCCTCGGCTACTGGATGCCGCACGAGGGCACCAACAACATCGCGTTTGCGCTGATCTCGTTCGAGAGCCTGGCGGCTTACGAAAGCTACCGGGCGCGGCTGCGCGCGGACAGTGAAGGCAAGGCCAATTTCGATTTCGCCGAGGAGAACAGGTTCATTCTTGCGGAAGAGCGCACGTTCCTGCGCCAGGTCGTGGCGTGAGACGTCTGGCAGAACAGGCGCCGCATTCTTATCTACGCGGCGCCAACAACATGAGGGGAGCGACCCATGCTGACATCTGCTGACAAACGCGCCGCATTCAGGAAGTTGCACGAGAGCGGATGCTTCATCATCCCCAATCCTTTCGATGTCGGCAGCGCGAAGGCGCTGCAGCATCTCGGCTTCAAGGCGCTGGCCTCGACCAGCGCGGGGTTCGCCTGGGCCATCGGCAAGGCCGACAACCGCGTCGGCGTCGACGACGTCTGCGCTCATCTCACGGCGATCTGCGCGGCGGTCGACATCCCCGTCAATGCCGACTTCGAGGACGGCTTTGCGCACGAGCCGGACAAGGTCGGCGTCAATGTTGCGCGCGCCGTGAAGACCGGCGTCGCCGGCCTGTCGATCGAGGATTATACCGGCGACAACGCAAAGCCGCTGTTCGATCGCGCGCTCGCGGTCGCTCGCATCAAGGCGGCGCGCCAGGCGATCGATGCCGACAATAGCGGCGTCCTGCTCACCGGCCGCTGCGAGGCGTTTTTGCGCGGGCAGAAGGATCTCAAGCTCGTGATCGACCGGCTCACCGCCTATGCGGAGGCCGGCGCCGATTGTCTCTATGCGCCGGGCATCGCAACGGCGGAGGAGATTTCGGCCGTGGTGAAGGCGGTGCATCCAAAACCGGTCAATCTTCTGGTCGGCGCTGCCGGTCCGTCGCTGAAGGAGGCCGGCGATCTCGGCGTCCGCCGCATCAGTGTCGGCGCCTCGCTGGCGCGGATGGCATGGGCCGGCTTCATGAAGGCATCAAAGGAGATGGCGGAGAAGGGCACCTTCGGCGAATTTGCGGGCGGCTACCCCGGCGGCGAGCTCAACAAGATGTTCAGCTAGGCGCGCAAAAAGCAGCGGGCGCCTGGCCCGCTGCGTCATTAGTAGTTGTCCACTCTACTGCTTGGCGCGATCGACCTCGGTGCCGGTCGGATTTGGCGACGGCGGCGTCGGGCGATTGGTCGCGGCGCCGGTGGTGGTTCCCGGATCGGTGTTGGCGCGCGGCGTTACGTCGCGCATGCCCGGAGGCGCTGCGGGGTTGGTCGGCTGCGTCTGCGCGGTCTGGTTAGGCGGCGACGTGCCGGCCTGGTTCACGGTCGTGTTGTTCAGGCCATAGAACAGGGCGCCGAGCACGACGGCGATGGCGACGGCAAACATCGCGACCTTCGCGCCGCTGGGCGGACCTTCGCCAAGCGCGGGATCGGGCTGCAACTCGTTGTCCATACTATTGAGGCGGGCCTGACGGCGGATTTCCTCATCGCTCAGACCAGCGCGGTAGGGATCATTCGGATCGGGTTGGTATGCCATGAATGGGTTCCTCCGTTAGCATCCCAGAGCTAATGGTTGGCGCGACCGGATGTTCCGCCAAAGTTGCAACCGCGTAATGTTGGAACCGGGGATTCCCTGAGGCGTGACTATCTTCGCCGCGCTTTTGCGACTTCGGCTGCCGTCACAAGCGGCGCCGCATTGCCCCAGGCATTGCGGATGTAGTTGGTCACGTCGGCAATCTCCTGGTCGGTCATCTTCGCGGCATAGGCCGGCATCGATCCCTTGTTGGGCGCGCGCGGTGTCGTCACGGTCTCGGCGCCGTCGAGAATGATGCGCAGCGTGCTCAAGGCATCGGCCGATTGCAGATTGGCGTTGCCGGGCAGCGGCGGATAAATCCGCGGCGCGCCGGATCCATCCTCTTCGTGGCAGGCAAGGCAGGCGCCGTTATAGAGCTTCTCGCCGGAGGCCATTTGCGCAGGCGAGGGCGGGGTGACCTTGGGCTCCGGTGCCCCGGCCGGCAGGTCTTTCAAATAAAGCGCGATGGCGCGGACATCCGCATCGCTCATCTTCGAGGTCGAATTGACCACGACCTCCGACATCAACTGGCCGGCATGACTCCTGGCGTTACGGCCGCTCTGCAGATATTCGGTGATGTCTTCCACGCTCCAGGATTTCAGGCCGCTCCGCTCGGCGCCGTCGAGCCGCGGCGCGAACATGCCCGCGACGCGGCCACCGCCGTAAGCCCGGCCACGCTTGTCCGCGCCAAACATGTTCTTCGGCGTATGGCACGCGCCGCAATGCGCGACGCCCTCGACCAGATAGCGGCCGCGATTCCATTCCGCGCTCCTGGCTTGGTCCGGCATCAGGATGCCCGGCTTGAAGAACAGCCAGTTCCAGCCGCGCATCACCGCGCGATAGTTGAACGGCCAGCGCAGCTCCGGCGCGCGCGGCTCGTTTCGCAGCGGCGTCAGCGTCGCGAGATAGGCGCGGATCGCAAAGATGTCCTGGCGAGTCAGCCTGGTGAAGTTCGGATAGGGGAATGCCGGATAATAGCGCGAGCCGTCGCGCGCCACGCCAAAGCGCAGCGCGCGGTAGAAATCGTCGTCGCTCCACGCGCCAAGCCCGGTCTCGCGGTCGGGTGTCAAATTGGGCGCGTAGATGCTGCCGAACGGCGTGTCGATCCGCTTTCCCCCCGCGAACGGCTTGGCGGGATCGGCGGTGTGGCAGCTTGCGCAGTCGCCGGCCTCGGTCAGCGCCTTGCCGCGCGCGATGTCTTCCGCGGCCGGTTCGGGCGTCGGTTCAGGTCTTGATTGGGCATGTCCTTCGCCGATGACGAACGCAGTGCACAAAAGCATTCCGGCGAGAATCGTCCGCATGATCCGGCGTGGTCCCTGCACCATCTGGCTTCTAGAGGCGTTATAGCGCGAAAGCGTGCACAGGGGGGACGTCATGCCGTTTCGCGCCGAGGCTTCCGGACGACACAAACCGAAAAGCGGTGCGGTTATTCCCGGCACGAAATTGCGATCTTTGAAAGCGCGGCTTCAGGGGCGAGATTTGTGGTGCGCGCGCGGAAAAATTCGACATAGACTGGTTCTAACAGGTTCAGATGACTAGCTAAAAAACAGTCATCGCGGTCAAGGCTTGGGCAAAGAGGGCTTGCAATGGGAATCAACCAGGGTCCGATCAGTCTCGATCAGAAGTACACGCAAGGTACAGGCCACATCTTTCTGACCGGCATCCAGGCGCTGGTCCGGCTGCCGATGGCGCAAATCCGCCGCGACCGCGCGGCGGGCCTGAATACCGCAGGCTTCATCTCCGGCTACCGCGGCTCGCCGCTCGGCGGCTACGACCAGCAGCTCTTTGCCGCCCGCAAGCACCTCGAACACTACAACATCAAGTTTCAGCCCGGCGTGAACGAGGACCTCGCGGCCACGGCGATCTGGGGTTCGCAGCAGCTCAATCTCTCGCCCGGCGCCAAATATGATGGCGTCGTCGGCATCTGGTACGGCAAGGGTCCCGGCGTCGACCGCTGCGGCGACGTCTTCCGCCACGCCAACACCGCGGGCTCGGCCAAGCACGGCGGCGTGCTGTGCCTTGCCGGCGACGACCATGGCGCGAAATCCTCCACCGTCCCGCACCAGTCGGACCACGCCTTCATCTCCGCGCTGATGCCCTATCTCTATCCGTCGAGCATCCATGAAATGATCGAGATGGGCCTCCTCGGTATCGCGATGTCGCGCTACTCGGGCTGCTGGGTCGGCATGAAAGTGATCACCGAGACGGTGGAGACCACGGCCGAGATCGATCTTACCGACGAGATGAAGCCTTTCGTCATTCCGTCCGATTTCGAGATGCCGCCGGGCGGCCTCAATCTGCGCTGGCCCGACGATCGCTATGCGCAGGACCTCCGCCTGCAGGACTACAAGGGATACGCCGCGATCGCCTTTGCGCGTGCCAATAAGATCAACCGCATCACCATGGATTCACCGAACGCCCGCTACGGCATCATGGCGTCCGGCAAGAGCTATGAGGATATCCGTCAGGCGCTGCGCGAGCTCGGGATCACCGAGGAGGTCGCCGCCAAGATTGGCTTGCGGCTTTACAAGATCGGCATGCCCTGGCCGCTGGAGCCGGAAGGCGTGCGCAACTTTGCTATCGGCCTCGAGGAAATCTTCATCGTCGAAGAGCGCCGCGAGATCGTCGAGAACCAGGTCAAGCAGGAGTTGTTCAACTGGCGCGACGACGTCCGCCCGCGCATCGTCGGCAAGATGGACGACCACGATAAGCGCTTTCTCACCTTTGCCGCCGAGCTCAGCGTTGCTTCGCTGGCGAGCTCGCTGACCGAACGCCTGCTTCGACTTAATCTCAACCCCGAAATCGCTGCGATGCTCCGTGCCAAGGCCGATTGGTTCAACGGCCGGCAGGCAACCCAGATGCAGGCGGTCGCCCCCGTCACCCGCACGCCGTATTTCTGCTCGGGCTGTCCGCACAACACCTCGACCAAGGTGCCGGAAGGCAGCCGCGCCTTTGCGGGCATCGGCTGCCATTTCATGGCGCTGTGGATGGACCGCAACACCGAGACCTACACCCATATGGGAGGCGAGGGCGTGCCGTGGGTCGGCGTCGCGCCCTTCACCAACGAAGCGCACGTGTTCGCCAATCTCGGCGACGGCACCTATTTCCACTCCGGCAGCCTCGCGATCCGCCAGTCGATCGCTTCGGGCGCCAACATCACCTACAAGATCCTCTATAACGACGCGACCGCAATGACCGGCGGCCAGCATGTCGACGGCGAATTGTCGCCGCAGCAGATCACCTTCCAGCTTCACGCCGAAGGCATCCGTAATATTTATCTCGTCTCCGAGAACCCGCACCTGTATCCCGCGTCCGACATCGCGCCCGGCGTCATCACGCGCCATCGCGACGAACTCGACGCGGTCATGAGGGAGTGCCGCGAGATCAAGGGCACCTCGGCGATCGTCTTCGTGCAGACCTGCGCCGCCGAAAAGCGCCGCCGCCGCAAGCGCGGCCTGATGGAAGATCCGGCGCGCCGCGTCATGATCAATCCGGCCGTCTGCGAAGGCTGCGGCGATTGCTCGGTGCAGTCGAACTGCATTTCGGTCGAGCCCTTGGAAACCGAGATGGGCCGCAAGCGCACCATCAACCAGTCGACCTGCAACAAGGACTATTCCTGCCTCAAGGGTTTTTGCCCGTCCTTTGTCACCGTCGATGGCGCCAAGCTGCGGCACCGCGCGCCGCCGGACCTCGGCAGCATCGGCCAGTTGCCCGAGCCCACGTCAAGTCCCGCGATGGATCGACCCTATAACATCGCGGTCGGTGGCGTCGGCGGCACCGGCGTACTCACGATCGGTGCGCTGCTCGGCATGGCCGCGCATATCGAAGGCAAGGCCAGCATGATCCTCGACATGTCCGGCCTTGCGCAAAAGGGCGGGGCGGTGCTGAGCCACGTCCGGCTCTCCGAACATCCTGCCGATGTCACCTGTTCGCGCATCGTCACCGGCACGGCGGACCTTGTGCTCGCGGCCGATGAAGTGGTCGCGGTATCGAAGGATATGGTTACGCTGTGCGAGTCCACCCGTACGGTGGGCATCATCAACAGCCACGTCATCCCGACCGCGGATTTCATCCTCAACCGCGACTTCAACTTCCAGAGCCGCAAGCTCAACTCGGTGCTGGAGACCGAGCTGCGCAAGGATTCTTCCTTCTTCGATTTCACCACGCCGGCCGAAGCCCTGCTCGGCGACTCCATCGCCACCAACATCATGATGCTGGGCTACGCCTACCAGCGCGGCCTGCTGCCGCTGTCGGCGAAAGCGATCGAGCAGGCGATCGAGGTCAACGGCGTCTCCATCAAAATGAACACGCAGGCCTTCCAGCTCGGCCGGCTCGCCGCCGCCGATCCGGCGCGGTTCAAGGAGATGATGAGGGATCACGATGCCGTTGTCCCGGCGAAGACGCTGGAGGCAATGTCGCTCGACGAGATCATCGCCCATCGCAGCGCGCACCTCGCCGACTACCAGAATGCCGCGCTCGCCGAGCGCTACCGCAATCTCGTGAAGCGCGTCCGCGACGCCGCCATCGACGGCGGCTATGGCGAGGCGCTGCCGCGCGCGGTCGCGATCAACTATGCCAAACTGCTCGCCTACAAGGACGAGTACGAAGTCGCGCGGCTGTTCACCGACGGCAAGTTTGAACAGCAGCTTCGCGATCAGTTCGAAGGCGAGTTCAAGTTCAACTTCAATCTGGCGCCGCCGATTCTCGGCGGCGGCAAGGACGCACTGGGACGGCCGAAGAAGCGCGCCTTCGGCGCATGGATGATGCCCGTGTTCCGGACATTGGCAAAACTGCGCTTCCTGCGCGGTACGCCATTCGACGTCTTCGGCTACAGCGCCGACCGCAAGCTCGAGCGCGATCTGATCGCAGCCTACGAGACGGACGTCGAAACCGTGCTCGGCCGTTTGTCTCCGCTGACGCACGACACCGCCGTCGAGTTGTTGTCCTTGCCCGATCGCATCCGCGGCTACGGCCCGATCAAGGAAAAGGCGGTAACGGACGCCAAATCGCGCCACGCCCAACTCACCGCGGATCTCGCGAGCCCGCCGCCCGCGCCAAGGCAGATCGCGGCGGAGTAGGGGACCTGCCTAGGGTGGGCAAAGGCGCAAAGCGCCGTGCCCACCATCCTTCAGCGTTCGCAGTGCCAATGGTGGGCACGCGGAGCCTGTCATCGGGCGCGCATTCGCGCGACCCGTTGGCTTTGCCCACCCTGCGCGCTCGTGTCCGGGACGCAACGTATAGCGTTGCGCCGCAGAGCCGGGACCAATCTCACCGTATAGGCCCCGGCTTGCAGCGCAGCACTTTCGCGCCGCGCTGCGTCCGGGGCGCGAGCGCGCCTAAGTGCACAGAGGCGGCCAAATGCCCGCCTCTGTGCACATTCCGGGCTCAGCTCTCCACACTTTCGGAGGCGTGGAAAGAGAGTTAAACTTCAATCGATCAGCGCCAGATTTGACGTGCCGAAATCCTGCGATTGAGGGCGACGTCGGTGCCGTCAACAGCAAGCATTGCAACCCATTCAAGACTAGTGACACGCGGCAATTGCCGCGCGGTAGCCGGCGCGTGAAAACGCGTGGGCAGAGAGCAACAATTCGAAAACTGGAGAAATGAGGAGGGGCAACGAGCATCTGATCATTGCGCGGCTTACGGAAGATCACTTGAAAGGCTTAATTACTTGAAAGGCTTAAAGGAGACTCACGATGAGCGCGAAATCGGGACGAACCTTATTTGCCGCCGGCCTGATCACAGCGGCGCTCACAAGCACCGCAATCGGTCAGCAAGACGACAAGCTTGGTAAGGTAAGCTTCGCAACCTCGTGCGACCCCAAAGTGCAGGTCGAGTTCGACCGTGGCGTCGCCATGTTGCATTCGTACTGGTTCTTGATTGCCCGCCGAAAATTCGAAGAGATCCTGAAGCAGGATCCGACTTGCGCCATGGCGTATTGGGGCGTGGCGATGGACTTGCTCGGTAATACCCTTGCAACTACACCGTCACGAGCCGACGCCCAGGCGGCCTGGGACGCCCTCGAGAAAGCGCGGACCATCGGCGCCAAGACGGAGCGCGAGCGCGACTGGATCGAGACCCTGAGCGCCTATTTTCGTGATCACGATAAGGTCGCGGTGAATGCGCGCCTGGCAGCCTACAAGGCCGCGATGGAGAGGATGGCGCAAAAGTACCCGGACGACTACGAGGTGCTGGTCTTTTACGCGCTCGCGCTTCAGGCCGCGGCACCGAAAGACGACCTCACATATGCCAATCAGACCAAGTCCGCGGCGCTGTTGGAGATGCTCTACGAGCAGAACCCGCAGCATCCGGGCGTGACGCACTACCTCATTCACGCCTACGACTTCGCGCCGCTTGCCGAGAAGGGAATAGCTTCTGCGCGGCGCTATGCCGGCATTGCGCCGGCCGTGCCGCATGCGCGGCACATGCCGTCCCACATCTATTCCATGGTCGGCCTCTGGGAGGAATCCATTGCCTCCAACGCGTCGTCGCTGGAGATCCAGCCGGACTATTATCACGCCTCCGATTTCATGGTGTATGCGTATCTGCAGCTTGCGCAGGACGCCAAGGCCGATGCGATGATTAAGAAGTCGCTCGCCACTGCCGACCGCGGCGATCGTCCGATCACCTTTGCCAATTTCACCGCCAAGGCCGCCATGCCTGCGCGTTACGTCCTGGAACGCGCCGATTGGGCCAGCGCTGCGGAACTGCCGATAACTGCCACCCAATATCCGATGGCGGATTCATTGATCCGCTTCACGCGTGGTCTAGGCATGGCGCGCACGGGCGATATCGCCGGAGCCAAGCAAGAAATCGAAGCGATGAAGGCATTGCGAGCGACGCTGCAGCGCGCCGACCAAACCTACTGGGCGGACCGGACCGAGGAGCAGATGCTGGCCGTCTCGGCCTGGATCGCACTGAAGGAAGGTGCGACCGATCAGGCGCTGCGGTTCATGCGGGCCGCAGCCGACGGCGAGGACGGCAGTGTCAAGCATGTGGCAATGGAGAATCGTCTCTATCCGTTCCGCGAATTGCTTGGCGAACTACTCCTTGAGACAGGGCAGCCCGCTGCTGCCCTGAACGAGTTCGAGACTGCACTCGGGCAGACGCCCAACCGCTTCCGCGCGTTCTGGGGAGCCGCCCGCGCCGCCGACGGCGCCGGTGATCGCCAGAAGGCTTCCGATTACTTTGGCAAGCTGGTGAGCCTGACCAGCAACGCCGATACAGAGCGGCAAGAGATCCGTGTAGCCAAGGCATATGTACACCGGGACGACACGATAGGTAGTGCCCGAAAATAATCCCTCGGCTGCCCGGCCCAGCGCCCGACAGCCATCAGGTCGAGAAGACAGCGATGATCCGCGCAGTCGCATTGGCAATTGTGCTCGGCGCGCTGGTGAGCGGCGTGGCCGTCCATACCATTAGCTCGCCGGGCTGGCGGACCACGACCGCGCCGCCGTTCGGTGCGGCCGCAAGGCCGGCTGAGCCGACCGTCATCGTCGAGGCCTGGCCGATCTGCACCACCATGGCGTCAGTTGCATCGGATGTCGACTGGGTGCAACTCGATCCTGATTTCAAGGCTGGCAAGAGCGCACTGCGGGCGGAGAATTGGAATGGCGCAATCGCGGCGTTTGAACTCGCGGCGCTGCGCGACCCGACCAATGCCGATATCCATAACTATATCGGCTATGCCTATCGGCGGCTGCGTCAGATCGGGCCGGCGATTGGGCATTATCAGAAGGCGCTGTTGCTGAATTCCCGCCACCGCAGCGCGCATGAGCATCTCGGTGAGGCCTATCTGGTGCTTGGCGAACCGGCCAAGGCCCAGCAATCACTAGAGGCGCTGCAGAACCTCTGCCTGCTTCCCTGCGAGGAATACGACGACCTCAAGCGTGCCATCGAAGCGTACAAAACTCTGGCAAGACATTGAGCAGGCCGCGTGGGGTGGGCAAGGGCGCAACGCGCCGTGCCCACCATCGTTTAGGGTTCGCAGTGCCAATGGTGGGCACGCGGAGCCTGTCATCGGGCGCGCATTCGCGCGACCTGTTGGCTTTGCCCACCCTACGAGCGACGGAAAAATCACTTCTGATTTTCAGAAATCGTGTCAAGCCCAAGAATCAATAAGAACCAAAAAAATTCCGCTTTCGTTCTCACCCAAATCAGTCGCATAACTCTGCCCGTCTCACCGCGGATGAGGGGCGTTGGCCACGTCACGAACGCGCGGTGAGATGCGATGGACACAAGAACCATGACCGACGTGCGTGGCGATTGTGTACGGCGAAGTCGTGTGGTTCGGACGCCGCGGTGCTGGCGTTAAGTCCTTTGAGAAGCGAAAGCTGCTCAGGGGCGACGGAGGCAATAAAGCCGTTCTCCGGGGAGAGCACGAAGTAAGCCGTAAAGCCATTGCGCAGGGAAGGCCGGGATGCTCCCGCTGTACCTGTATGCTCGTGTGCGTGCTTTTTGCGCATAGTTGCACACGAGACCGCGGGTGCGGCGCGCACCCGGTCTTCCCTGCGCCCTCTGAATGCGAGGGCGGGAAGCTTCCAGCAAACCTCGGACAGTTCATGTCGCGAGATCGCCGTCTCATATTCAGTCGTCATCCCCGCATGCGCGGGATGACAGTCGTGAGCCTGGCGCTCTCAGCGTGCCCCCGACTTGAGTCCAGTGGCTACCGTCTCGCCCGACGGAATATTTCCGCGCTTGCCAAGGTCCGCCCGACAGGCCAGAAAAACTTTCGGAAAGAAGAAACGCCAACGGAGAACGATTTGACGATCAAGGGCAAAGCCTACATCGCCGGGATCTACGAGCATCCCACCCGGCACGCACCCGATAAATCCACTGCACAGCTCCACGCCGAGGTCGCCAAAGGCGCGATCGAGGATGCCGGGCTGACCAAGGACGATATCGACGGCTATTTCCTCGCCGGCGACGCGCCGGGCGGGCTGTGGCCGATGGTCGATTATCTCGGCCTCAATACCAGGAAGCTGCGTCACGTCGATTCCACCGAGACCGGCGGCTGTTCCTATCTGATCCATCTCGGCCACGCGGCCGAGGCGATCGCCGCCGGCAAATGCTCGGTCGCGCTGGTGACGCTCGCGGGCAAGCCGCGCACCGGACCGATGCCGGCGCGCGCGGCGGGCGCCGAGGCCGATTTCGAGGCAGCTTACGGCGCCACCACCCACAATGCCTACGGCATGTGTGCCATGCGCCATATGCACGACTACGGCACCACCAGCGAACAACTCGCCTGGATCAAGGTCGCGGCCTCGCATCATGCCCAGTACAACCCTCACGCGATGCTGAAGGATGTCGTCACCGTCGAGGACGTCATCAACTCGCCCATGATCTCCGATCCCCTGCACCGGATGGATTGCTGCGTCGTCACCGATGGCGGCGGCGCGATGATCGTGACCACGCCCGAAATTGCCAAGAGCCTGAAGAAGCCGTTGGTGCGCCTGATCGGCCATGGCGAGGCAATGAAGGGGCCGCGCGGCGGCAAGGATCTCGATCTCACTTATTCGGCCGGCGTGTGGTCCGGGCCCCGCGCGTTCGAGGAAGCGGGCGTAACGCCGAAGGACATCAAATACGCCTCGATCTATGACAGCTTCACCATCACCGTGCTGATGCAGCTCGAAGATCTCGGCTTCTGCAAAAAGGGCGAGGGCGGCAAGTTCGTTGCCGACGGCAATCTGATTTCCGGCGTCGGCAAGCTGCCGTTCAACACCGACGGCGGCGGCCTCTGCAGCAACCATCCGGTCAACCGCGGCGGCATGACGAAGATCCTCGAAGCGGTCAGGCAATTGCGCGGCGAAGCGCATCCGAAAGTGCAGGTGCCGAACTGCGATCTGGCGATCGCCCACGGCACCGGCGGACTTCTTGGCGTGCGTCACGCCGCCTCAACCTGCATTCTGGAGCGCGTGTGATGGCAGAAGTGAAAAAATATCCGGCGCCGGTGACCAATCCGGAAACCGCGCCGTTCTGGGAAGCGGCGAAGGCCGGCAAGTTCATGATCAAGCGCTGCACCGCCTGCGGCGAGCGGCATTATTTCCCGCGCGCGATCTGCCCGTTCTGTTTCTCGGACAAGACGGAGTGGGAGGAGGCGTCCGGCGAGGCGACGATCTATACCTACAGCCTGATGCGGAAATCGCCGACCGGTCCGTATGCGATCGCCTATGTCACGCTGAAGGAAGGCCCCTCGCTGCAGACCAATATCGTCGATTGTGATCTGGAGAAGATCAAGATCGGCCAGAAGGTGAAACTTGTGTGGAAGCCAACCGACGGCGCACCGCTGCCGTTCTTCACGGCAGCCTGACGAAATTGTCCGCGCTGCGCGCCAAACAAAAGGTCGTCATCCCGACCACCAGGTCGCGCGAATGCGCGCCCGATGACAGGCTCCAGCGGGGATCCAGTAAACGCCGGGTAGTTACTGGACCCCGCTTTCGCGGGGTGACGAGGAGCGATTGGGAGAAAATTCGAACATGCCGATCAACTACGAACAACTGATGGCCCTGAAAAATCTCGGCCAGAAATACGCCTACACCGACCGCGAGGTGATGCTCTACGCCTACGGCATCGGCATGGGCGCTGATCCGATGGACGAGAAAGAACTCGCCTTCGTCAACGAAGGCACCTTGACCCCGCGTCCCCTGAAGGTCGTGCCGACGTTTGCGTCCGTGGCCGCCTGGGGCTCAAGCCCCGGCGAGATGAACCTCAACCGCGTGATGGTGGTCGACGGCGAGCGCGACATCACCTTCCACAAGCCGCTGCCGAGCGCGGCGAAGATCACGGCCGACTCGACCGTGCTCGACGTCTTCGACAAGGGCAAGGACAAGGGCGCCGTCATCCGCCACCAGACAGTGCTGAAGGACGAGAACGGCGAGAAGCTGGCCACCCTCGTGGCGTCGCGTTTTGCCCGCGGCGACGGTGGTTTTGGCGGACCTTCGGAAGGCCAGCCCGAGCCGCACAAGGTGCCGGAGCGGGCGCCCGACAAGATCGTCGACATCACGACGCGGCCGGACCAGGCGCTGGTCTATCGCCTGTGCGGCGACCGCAATCCGCTGCACTCTGATCCCGAGTTCGCCAGGAAGGCCGGCTTTCCGCGGCCGATCCTGCACGGCATGTGCACCTACGGCATCACCTGCCGCGGCGTGCTGCAGACCTACGCCGACTACGATCCCTCCGCCTTCAAGCAGCACGTCGCGCGCTTCTCCTCGCCGGTCTATCCCGGCGAGACCGTGACGATGGAGATGTGGAAGGACGGCAACGTCGTCTCGTTCGAAGCCAAGGTGAAGGCGAGGGGTGTGACGGTGATCAAGAACGGAAAGACAGTGCTGGGCTAAATCTCGTGACGCAGCGCAGCACATAGTGATGCGCTGCAGGGCCGGGGCCCATCTGCCGGGCGCTGGGTCCCGGCTCTGCGAAGCAGCGTTTCACGCTGCATCGCGTCCGGGACACGAGGAAGAAGAAAAGGCAAAGGAGAAACGCCATGGGACTACTCGACGGCAAGGTAGCCATCATTACCGGCGCAGGCGGCGGGCTCGGTGAGGCCTACGCGAAACTGTTCGCGCGCGAGGGCGCAGCGGTCGTGGTCAACGACCTCGGCGGTCCTCGCGACGGCTCCGGTGCCGACGTATCGATGGCGCAGAAGGTGGTCAACGCGATCAAGGAGGAGGGCGGCCGTGCCGTTGCCAACGGTTCCGACATCTCGACGATGGCCGGCGGCCAGTCGGTGTTCGACGACGCCATCAAGAATTTTGGCCGCGCCGACATCCTGGTGAACAACGCCGGCATCCTGCTCGACGAGACCTTCGCCAAGGCCAAGGAGGCCAATTGGGACAAGGTGATCAAGGTGCATCTCAAGGGCACCTTCTGCTGCACCCAGCCGGTGTTCAAATGGATGCGCGAGAACGGCGGCGGCGTCATCGTCAACACGTCCTCGACCTCAGGCCTGATCGGCAATTTCGGCCAGACCAATTACGGCGCGGCCAAGGGCGGGATCTGGGGCCTGTCGAACGTGCTGGCGATCGAGGGCCGCAAGTACAACATCCGGGTCTGGACGCTGGCCCCCGGCGCGCTGACCCGCATGACCGCAGACCTGCCGCGCTATAAAGAGAACCCGGGCGCCGCCCTAGGCCCTGAAGGTATCGCGCCGGCCGTGCTATACATGGTCAGTGATTTGTCGGGCGACCAGACCGGCAAGGTGCTCGGCGTCTCCGGCCCGCGGGGCGTGCGCGAGATGCGAATGATGGAAATGGAGGGCTGGAAGCCGCCGTTCACGGGGTGGAAGGCCGAGGACATCGTGACCCATGCCAAGGAGATCTTCTTCTCCGAGGAGCAGATCAAGATGGGCGCGCGAAGGTTTTAGGTTATTGTCGTTCCGGGGCGCGTAGCGAACCCCAATGCGCAATTGCGCATTGTGGAACCTCGAGATTCCGGGTTCGAGCTTCGCATCGCCCCGGAATGACGATGGAGAAGGATAGAGGCATTTAATGACAAAACTCACCGTCCAGGCCGCCGGCACCTTTGCGATTGCGCCGACGCCATTCCACGACGACGGCCGGATCGACGAGAAATCGATCGATCGGCTGACAGACTTCTACGCCGAAGTCGGCTGCGACGGCGTCACCGTGCTCGGCATTCTGGGCGAGGCACCGAAGCTCGATGCGGCGGAGGCGGAGCAGGTGGCCGTTCGCTTCGTCAAGCGCGCCAGGAACATGCAGATCATCGTCGGCGTCTCGGCGCCGGGCTTCGCCTCGATGCGCTCGCTGGCAAGAGCCTCGATGGATGCCGGTGCCGCCGGCGTGATGATCGCGCCGCCGCCGCATTTGCGCACCGACGACCAGATCACAGGCTATTTCAAGCAGGCGCAGGAAGCGATCGGCGACGAGATTCCCTGGGTGCTGCAGGATTATCCGCTGACGCTCAACGTCGTCTTCACGCCCGCCGTGATCCGCAAGATCGTGATGGATTCGCCGTCCTGCGTGATGCTCAAGCACGAGGACTGGCCGGGCCTGGAGAAGATCACGACGCTGCGCAACTTCCAGAAGGACGGCTCGCTGCGGCCGCTCTCGATTCTGGTCGGCAATGGCGGCCTGTTCCTCGATTTCGAGATGGAGCGCGGCGCTGACGGCGCCATGACGGGCTACGCTTTCCCGGAACTCTTGATCGATGTCGTCAAGCTGTCGAAGGCCGGCAAGCGCGACGCCGCTCACGATCTGTTCGACGCGCATCTGCCGCTGATCCGTTACGAGCAGCAGCCCGGCGCCGGCCTGTCGGTGCGCAAATACGTGCTGCAGAAGCGCGGCATCATCTCCTCCAGCGCGCAGCGCAAGCCCGGCGCGACCATCACGGCGACCGCGAGGGCGGAGGTCGATTACCTGCTGTCGCGGGTGGCGCGCGTCGACCGCCGCGCCAATCTGCAACCGCAATCCAGCGCGGCAGGCTGACAATACCTCATGGTGAGGAGGCGCGAAGCGCCGTCTCGAACCATGAGGCCCTGATCGTGCCAATCATCCTTCGAGACGCGGCCTATCGGCCGCTCCTCGAGGATGAGGTCTTGAGGAGTTGAAGTGTTATGGCCGAAGCCGTCGCCCCGCGCCCCGCATCGACGATCCTGCTGCTCCGCGACAGCGCAGCCGCCAACGAGATCGAGGTCTTCATGATGGTTCGCCATTATGAGATCGATTTTAATTCCGGCGCGCTGGTGTTTCCCGGCGGCAGCGTCGACAAGGGCGACAAGGAGATCATCGCACGATCCGAACTCTATTCGGGCGGCGAGGGCCTCGACGAGGCGGCGCTGAGCTTCCGCATCGCCGCGATCCGCGAAACCTTTGAAGAAAGCGGTATCCTTCTGGCGCGGCCCAAGGGGTCGAGCGCCCTGGTCGACGCCAGGCGCGCCAGCGAGATCGAGGCTATCAATCGCGCCGAGCTCTGCGACGGCAAGATCACGTTCCTGCAGGTGCTGGCTGATAACGGGATGGTGCTGGCGCTCGACGAACTCGTTCCTTACGCGCACTGGATCACGCCGGAGGGCATGCCGAAGCGGTTCGACACCTGGTTCTTCCTCGCCGCCGCACCACCCGAGCAGGCCGGCGCCCATGACGGAAAGGAATCCACCGATTCGATCTGGGTGTCGCCGCGCGAGGCGCTGGAAGGCGGTGAGAGCGGGCGCTTCAAGCTGCCGTTCCCGACCACGCGCAACCTGATCAAGCTCGGCAAGCAGCAAAGCGTAACAGCGGCGCTCGACGACAGCCGTGGCAAATCCGTGGTCACCGTGACGCCGATCATGACGAGGAACAATGGCGGCCGGCAGCTCCGCATTCCGCTCGAGGCCGGCTATGACGGCGAGGTGTTCGAGGTCGGCTCGGTCGGCTAGCAAAGTTCGATACATATAGAAGCATTGTTGCGGGGTCGTATTGCCGAGATGACGAAGCCGGCCGGAGCGAGGGCCTGACCGCGCCGGATAAGCCCGATCGCGAAGTTAATGCTCGGTCGAGCCCCGCATATGCGACGCGGGGACGGATTCGGCCTGGCTTTACCATCGTTCCCGACATGTTCCCAACGGCCCAAAATCCGTCGTATATACTGGTCCCGATTGGAGCCCGGCCCCGACCCACATGACCGCTGAAACGACCGCCGAAACGCCGCCGAATTCGACGCCGCCGCGATCGTTCTCGCTTTCGATCGGCCAACTGACATTCGGCAGTTTCATGCTGGTGCTGGCGGTGATCATCATCACCTCGACCGCCAGCGTCATCGCCATCCGCCATATCGATGCGACCTTTGCCGAGCTGCAGCGGCTGCAGAGCGTCGGCGATCTGGCTGAGGATATCGACCGCCGCATGAACGAATTGCGGCTGGCGGCGCGGGATTTCGTCACCGACCCCGGCAACCAGTCGCTCCAGGTCGGCGAAGCCGCGACCGCGCTCGGCGAGGTCCTGAAGAAGACACGGCTGGAGCTCGCTCCCGAGCAGCAGGACATGATCGACGGCGTCACCGAGCGCCTGGCGACCTATCGCAGCGGCATCGAGCGGATTTCGGCGCTGATCAACCGCCGCGCCGAAATGATCGTCACGCTGCCGCCCTTGCGCGAGAAATTCGATACCGCGATCGCCGAGGCGTCCGATCCCCATCTTGCAATGGCCCTGTCCCAGACCCAGAGCCGCATCGCCTCGGCGCTGCTTGCGCATAACCCTTCGGCTGCCGAGCAGGCCGCGGAAAGCATGCGCTCGATGACGGTCGGCGACCCAAAGCTGCGCGCGATCGTCGACGACTATGCGCTGGCGATCGTCAACATATCGATCCGCGAGCGGCAGATATCCGACATCGACAGGGAAGTGCTTGGCGCAGAGGGCCGCCTGATCCAGCGCGTGACGGAATTGTTGCGCGACGTCAGCGAGCGGCGAGGGCGCGTTCTCTCCCGCGATTTCGCGAGAACGCTGTCCGAAGCGAAATGGCAGAGCATCGTGCTCGGCACTGCCGGCGTCCTGATCGGGCTGTTTGCCTCGCTGCTGGTGGTGCGCCGCACCGTGCGTCCGCTTGCCGCGATCGCAGCTTCGATCCGCACGGTGGCCCGCGGCGAGAAAAGCGCTTCGATCCCGGCGACCGACGTTGATAACGAGATCGGCGACATCGCGCGTGCCGCCGAAGTATTCCGGCAGACGCTGGTCGATGCCGACACCGCGCGCGAGGCGGCGGTGCGCGCGCTCGCGGAACAGCGGCTTGCCGAGGAAAGCTATCGCAAGCTGTTCGAGTCCTCGGTCGACGGAATTTACGTCACGACGCCCGGCGGCGCGCTTTTGAACGCCAACCCGGCGCTGGCGCGGATGATGGGCTATGCCACGCCGCAGGACCTGATCAACGGGATCGGCGACATCGCCGACAGCGTCTATGTGCATCCCGAAGCGCGGGCGGAATATGAGCGGCTGATGCAGCGCGACGGCATGGTGCGTGAATACGAATACCAGGTTCGCACGCGCACCGGCTCGGTATTGTGGCTCTCCGACAGCGCGAGCGCCGTGCACAACGAGGCCGGCGTCATCGTCCGGTACGAGGGAACGGTGCGCGACATCACCGACCAGAAGCGTGCCGAGGATGCGATCGCCGAGGGCCGTCGCCTGCTGCAAATGGTGATCGACACCGTGCCGGCGGTGATCAACGTCAAGGACAAGGAGCTGCGCTACGTCCTGATGAACCGTTACATGGCCGGTATTTTCGGCGTCGAGCCTGGGGATGCGATCGGCCGCACCACGGCCGAGCTGATGTCGCGCTATGGTGCGGAAAAGACCGATGAGCCCGACAAGCGGGTGCTGGCGGCTGGCAAGGAGCTCGGCTTCTACGAAGAGGAATACCGGGATGCGTCCGGCCATATGCGGCAATGGCTGGTCAACAAGCTGCCGATCCTCGATGCCGCCGGCGAGATCGAGAACATCGTGACCGTTGCGCTCGACATCGGCGAGCGCAAGCGCGTCGAATCCGAGATGCGCAAGGCCAAGGATGCGGCGGAAGCGGCGCTGCGGAATTTGCGCGAGACGCAGAATTCGCTGATCGAGGCCGAAAAGCTCGCCGCGCTGGGGCGGCTGGTGGCGGGCGTTGCGCACGAGGTCAACAATCCCGTCGGCATCAGCCTGACGGTCGCGTCCGCGCTGGAGCGCAAGACATCGAACTTCGCAGCCGAGGTCGCCCGTGGCGAGCTGCGGCGCTCCAGCCTCAACGATTTTCTCGAGACCAGCCGCACGGCGTCGTCGCAGCTCGTCGCCAACCTCAACCGCGCCGCCGAATTGATCCAGTCGTTCAAGCAAGTTGCCGCCGACCGCAATTATTCGGACCAGCGCACCTTCGATCTTGGCGATCTCACCGAGCAGGTCGTGATGTCGTTACGGCCCGGACTGCGCAAGCACAATCTGACGCTCAACGTCGAGTGCCAGCCCAACCTGATGATGAACAGCTACCCCGGGCCGTATGGACAGGTGCTCACCAACCTGTTCCTCAATTCGGTGGCGCATGCGTTCCCGGACGGCAAGCCCGGCACGGTCGATATCCAGGTGCGGGAGTCCGGCAAGGACAATGTCGAGATCATTTTCTCCGACAACGGCTGCGGCATGAGCCTCGACGTCCGCCGCCGTGCCTTCGATCCGTTTTTCACCACGCGCCGCGATCAGGGCGGCACCGGGCTCGGCCTGCACATCGTCTACAGCATCGTGACGACACGGCTCGGCGGCCGGCTCGACCTCGATTCAGAGCCGGGCGGCGGCACGCGCATCCAGATGATCCTGCCGCGCACGGCGCCGCTGGAACAGGCTGCGGAGTAGGCGCGTTCGGAGCCGCTAGTTGATGTCCGCGAGCTTGTGCAGCGTGGCGCCGAAGATCTGGCTCGCTTTGCCGACGAGCGCGGTTCCATTCATTGTGGCACGGGTGTCGGTGAAGGTTCCGGATACGCCAATGCCGACCGGGCTTGGTCCGCCGAAAAGCGGATTGTCGTTGTCGCGCGGAGTGGTGTGGCGCTGGACCAGGACCTCACCCTTGAAGGTATTGCCCTTCACCGTGTAGCTGCCGGTGTAAAACAGATAGGCATCGCCGCCGAGAATCTGGCCATCCCGGAACATAATGACGCCGCTGCCCTTGCCGATGCGCCCATCCAGCAGGGTGACGTGAATCGAATAGAGCCCGTTCTTCATGACGCCCCAGATGCCGGCCGCCGCGCCCACGGAAGGCCGGTCAAGGAGTTATGCCAAAGCCTGGCCGATACCGTCAACGCGTCAGGTTGACTGACAGTTCCCGTGCAGGAAGCAAGCCGGAAGCGTACTACTCCGACGTGACGCGAGGACGACGCGCACGGACCGAATCGAGTTGGCCCGCGAAATGCATAGTTTTCCCTGGCACCGGCCGGCGGGTGCAGGAGCACGAGAAACAGGTGACCATCTGGATGAATTCCGGCGGCCACGTGGCGCGCCGATACGCAAAGAAAAGCAATCCTGAAAGCACGCGGCCTCATCGCGCAGGCCGCTGGAAAATGCCATTGATGATCGGCGGGATATTGCTGCTGCTACCGCTGGCCGCCAGCCCCGGTGAGGCCCGCGATCCCGACGGCCGTTACGCCAATTCACCGTTGAAGCAGTGGTTCGACAGTCTGAGAAGCGGGAAGGGACCATGCTGTTCCGATGCGGACGGCAGCGCCGTCAGCGATGTGGACTGGGAATCCAAAGGCGGCCATTACCGCGTTCGCATCGACGGCGAGTGGTATAACGTGCCCGACGACGCCGTCATCACCGAACCGAACCGGGCAGGGCGAACCATGGTCTGGCCGATGCGCGGTTATCAGGGATTGAGCATCCGCTGCTTCATGCCGGGATCGATGACGTAGCGCGCGAGCGCTGGCCCGACAATGACTGTCATGCTCCGCGAAAGCGGCGTATCCAGTACGCTGCGGCTTCCCGGTCACCGGCGCGTCAGGCGTACTTCTTGTCGCGCTCGAGCAGCTCGATCGAAATGCCCTGCGGCCCGCGGATGAAGCAGATACGGACGCCGGTCCGGATCGTGGTCGGCTCCTTCGTGAACTCGACGCCCTTGGCCTTGATCTCGGCAGCGACCGCGTCGATGTCCTTCACCGTCAGTCCGAAGTGGTCGAGGCCCTGATAGGGCGTCGCCGGCGGCTCGTTGACGCCATCGCCAGTCGTGACGGGGGCGATGAATATATTGGCGCCGCCAAGCTTGACGTCGATCCGCCCTGGGCCACGAATGATCTCGCCTCCGAGAACGTCTTCCAGCCATGCGGCGGTCGCCTCGGGATCGGGACTGCGCAAATGGACATGGTCCCAAGTAACTTCCCAAGCAGCGGTCGGCATCTCGGTCTTCCCCTTGTTGTTGTTGCAAGCGTTGTTGTTGCGGCGTCCAAGCCAGTTGCGGCCAATCTAGCCGCCAGGCATCCACGATTCCATCCAGCAAGTCTTGATCTGTGGCCGCAATATTGTCGAGGTCGCATGAAACCATTTGTACATTGGATGATTGTTGACGGGCGGCGGGATCCGTACAGCGGCGGTCGTGTGAGAAGCCGTACGGGAAAAAACGCTCGTATGGCTTTTTTCATGCGCGGCACGGCAGTTGCCGGTGCTGCGGGGTGAGGGCGCGGCTATGAGAACCGCCGGATGGTCGTTCGGAAAGCCCGAGGCACGGCTCGCCGTGCTGCCGGCCATCGCCGTTGCTGGATGCGCCATGTGGCTGATGCTCCCGCAAGCGAGCGATGCCGAGAGCCATTCCGCAGCGACGCCCCCCGAAGTGGGCCGCGTCACGCAAGATGCTCCGCGTACCGATGATACGGCCGCGACCCTGTCGAGCCCGGCGACGTCGGCGGCGTCCACCCATGCCAACCAGGCGGCGACGACTGCTGCCGCGCCTCTCGAGATCGCGCCGCCGGAAACGGTGGCGCCCGCAGGGTCGCCGCTCGACGGCCTGAAAATCGTCTCGCAGTCGTGGCGCAGGGGCGGCCTCGGCTCAAAAGCACTCGTGACCTTCACGCTTCGCAATGCCAACGATTATGCGGTGAGGGACATCGAGATCGCCTGCACCTTCACCCGCCGCGACGGCAGCCATCTGACCGCTCGCAGGCGTATCATTCCCGATACCGTGAACATGAAGAGCCGGAAGCGCTATGCCGGCATGCTGATCGGGTTCGTCAACGTCAACGCAAATAAGGCGAAGTGTTCGCTAGTAACGGCCAGCCGCATTTAACCCTGTGCGGCCCAATTCACCTTCCGTCGCCCGAAAATGTGACCTCGGTCTTTGAACCTGGCCGGTTGAGCGGGAACTAATCGTTATATCGCCCGTTGGGCGACTGAACCGCGCGCCGTTCGCGCGGGGGGAGCGAGACCGATGCCCATAGCGCGCTATTTCCTGTTCGTCGGTGGTGTGCTGCTCGCGCTGTTGTTGGCGATCGACGCGCTCGTCGCCCCGCAGCAGGCGGTCGTGGCCAGCCAAGCCGCTCCTTCGATCGACAAGACGGTCGTGCGCATTCGTTCCGACCAGAAACTGCCGGAGCGGGTGGTCTACGACACCAGCCTGCCGACCATTGTTCCGCCACCGGCCGTCGCGGCGCTAGCTGCGCCACCCGTGCCCGCTGCGGTCCCCGCCGACACCGCCCAGGCCCGCGTGCGCGAGACAAATGCCCAGTTTGTCCCGGCGGAGGCAAAGAAGCCTGAGCCGCAGGTTCAGCGCAAGCGCAAGATTGCCAGGACCCGTCCGGCACCGCCGATGCAGTTCGCGCAGCCGCCCCAAGTCCGAGTCGCGCAGCAGTCGCAGTTCGGCTTTTTCGGCAGTAGTCCGAACTGGACCTGGTAAAGCGTATCGCCTGATTTAGCGCGGCAGCTTCGGAATCTTGTCCGCAAAGCCGTTGAAGCAGGTCAGCCGCTCATCTTCCTCCTTGACGTAGCGGCAATCGCTGACGCTTTTCGCCGCCGCGGCCTTCGATTTGGGCTGCGGCGCATAAATGGCATCGTAACAGTTCAGCCGTTCCTTGGTCGCATCGTCGATATCCTGGCAGGCCTGCAACTTCTGGGCGACCGACAACGGTTTGGCCGGAGCTTCCTTACCCGCCGACTTCTTCGATCCGACTTGAACCAGAGGCTTGCCGCCGACCGTCGGGGGCGCAGGGGGGGGCCGGCGTGGTCGTTGTTTGCGCAAAGGCTGCGGCCGGATACAGCACCGCCAGCGCCAGGATGATCTTTCTCATGTGGAAATGCCCGAATAGCCGTTTAGGGACGAACGCGCCTGGAGGACGATAACTCCGGACCTTCGGAATCGAAATCCCGCCGGCGCCAGCGATCTCTAGCACCATCCCAAAGCGTCTGTCTAACCCATTGATTTAATGGCTATTCGAATCCGCCAGCGGCGGATCGGGGCCGGCGACATATTATCTCAGCCGCTTCCCGATCGCGAAGCCTTCGAAAAAGTCCCTCCGCCGCCACCGCGTTCGTTGCCGCACAGGATGGGTCTGACACGGAGGTCCTGAGGACGTTGGCTGACCCGCAAGGATAACCGTGTTGGCGCGGTTCGGGCAGAACTAGCGCAGCCGATAGGCGTCGAATGCGTGAGCAAGGAATACGCCAATGCTCACGAAGACGAGGAGCGCCGTTATGACCTCGGTCATAGCCTTCCTCCCTGTATTGCCATGCCGGAAAGGGCACGCTTGAGAAACTCGCGGTAGATGAGGTTGAGGACCGATACAAACATGATCTAACCCCGCTGTTCAGTTGGCAGGGACCGTAGCGGCTCTCTGTTTCCGGCGCGTTTCGCGGCGCGGTAGAATGGTTTCGTCAGACCTGCTTTCGATCACAGAATCGCGACGGAACCGGAACCATCCAAAACAAGGCGCGCCATCACCCAAACAAGGCGCGCCATCAATCGGCTCGCCCTTTTCTCGCCATCCTAATCGGGAGATGTGCGGCCGGGTGCGACGGGGCAATGTTCCCAAAGGTCCTATGTGATCGAACGAGATCTACTGCAACACGAGACTTGTGCGTCCCGTCGCGCGTTCCTGCGCGGTATTGCATCCTCGGCCAGCGTGCTTGTGCTCGGCGGATGCACGAGCATGGCGGCGACGGGCGCGCGTTACGATGCTTCGTCGCTCTCGACGGAGCCGACATTGCTTGTTGCGACGACGCGCAAGCCGGTGAACGGCGGGCGGTCAAAGCCCTGGTTTGGTCCGGAGCGCGCTTCGAGGATGACCGTGGCGCGGGCAAAGCTCGTGGCACCCGATGAAAGCCGCTTTTCTCTCGCCGCAGCCGGGATTGGCGATTGGCGTCTCGATGCGATCGAGCCGGTGTCAGGAGAGGTCGGCGATCTTCTCGGGCAAGCCGGCGGCGGATCAGACGTCCTGATCTACGTTCACGGTTTCAAGCAGACGTTCGAGACGGCGGCGCTCGATGCCGCGCATCTGGCCGATGGCATCAAATTCCGCGGCCAGACGATGGTCTTCTCCTGGCCGTCCAAGGCGGGACTGTTCGACTACGCCTATGACCGCGACAGCGCGATGTATTCCCGCGATGCCTTCGAGCGCGTGCTGTATTCCCTCGCCACCTCGCCGAGCGTCGGCCGCGTTCACATCGTCGCGCACAGCATGGGAACCATGCTGACTCTCGAAGGGCTGCGTCAACTCTATGCGCGATATGGCGACAGCGTTGCCGGCAAGATCGGGGCCGTGGTGTTCGCCTCACCGGACATCGATATGGATGTGTTCTCTTCGGCGACCCAGAATATCGGACCGCTCACCCGCAAGATCACCGTCGTCGCTTCGACGAATGATCGCGCGCTTGCGTTGTCTGGACGATTGGCCGGCGGGATGACGCGGGTCGGCGCCGCCGAGAAGGCCACTATCGAGCAGCTCGGCGTGCGCGTCATCGATGCGTCCGATTCAGGCTGGGGCATCATCAACCATGACCTGTTTCTATCCAATGCCGAGGTGCGGAAGGTGATACGCCGCTCGATTGATACTTCGACGGCCTGAGCTCTCTGGCGTAACGGCAACACGGCGACAGGATAACGCCCGGCTGTCGCCGGCAGGCGGCCATCACAACGTCACCGTGTTGTCACCCATAATCTCGCCAAATTGACGGAACATTTATTCGTGGCCGGCACGGTGTGCCCGGTCTCGCCTCGAACTGTTCAACGCTTGAATTGCTCAACGTCCGCAACGCCGACCGGTTGTCGGCGCGCGACGTTTTGCGAGTCGATCGAGGAATATGGGCGATGGTGGCGTCTGCCGGCGATCAATTGTTCAGTTGTTACAGAGGAATAAAAATCATGCGTCAAGCAACATCGAAGGCCGTGGCAGGCTCGAGCGCGAACCGCCGACAGGTGCTGTCACTCGCTGCGGGTATCGCCTTGCTCGCGGGTGCCACCACGGCTCATGCGCAGAGCACGGGTATCGCCGCGTGCGACGACTTCCTGACCAAATACGACGCCTGCGTCGTCTCCAAGGTCCCCGAGGCACAGCGCGCGATGTACAAGACGCAGATCGACCAGACCCGCAAGGCGTGGGTCGACATGGCCAAGAATCCGTCGGCGAAGGCGACCATGGAAGCGACCTGCAAGCAGACCCTGGACGCCACGAAGGCGTCGCTCACGGCCTACGGCTGCTCGTTCTGATCGGCGCGGGCGCCGCTAAAAGGGGAGGGCGCCGAGCAGGCACCCTTCCTGGATGGTGAGCGGCGACGGGAGACACCGCCCGCAATAGCAAGGTGTGCTTCCGGAACTCCGATCGAAGCGGCAAGCGCAGCGCTTGCACCCGATCCACGACAAGGTGCGCGTCCTCAAGACGCCACCGCCGAACTTCGTTTGCCCGGATTAACCACTTGTTAACCATAACGCCCCAGCATGGCCACTATAGAGAGTCGCCACGGACCATAGTCCGAAGGCGCGATTGATCGTTCATCTTGGGGGCGAGCAGGCCTCGCGGGGCTCCAAGGAGAAACGTCATGTCGTCATCTGGCGTACGACACCAACTGCTGTCCGAATTCGTCCCGGCGATTTTCGGCGCACTTGGTCTGGGAATCCCGATCGCGGTTGCGATCATCTGGATCTGTTCCTGATCGGGCCGTTTGTCTTATAACGGCGCCGTCAGGACGGACATCGTGCTGTACAGGGCGAAGCTAGCTGCGGTGCTGCTTGCGACTGCTGCCCTGTGCTTGCGGTGTCCAACAGGGGGAGCCAAATTGCTTCCAGAGGTTCTTGACCTTCATCGTCACTGTTCGCCACGAAGCGCATTGCTTCGCGTGAACGATGCAAATGCCCGTGAGACGTCATTACTATCGTTGGACCGGTTCGATCGAATGATCGGCTCCGCGAGTGTCGCAACGTTCATTGAGCCTGGTCAGGCGTTCCTTCTGGCGTTCGAGCAAACGAACGAATACGACGGCATCCACTTCAAGTGGTTTCGGAGCCGGTACGAGCGGTTTCTCTACGTCGGCCGTGTCGATAGTGGTGAATGTTCGCACACGGCGCGTTGGTCGCTGCGCTCTGGGTTATCGGGCGCGCTCGGCGAATATGACATGCAAGATGTCCTGGAGTGCATGGAGCCAAGCCAGTATTTGGGGGCGGCAGAGCCGGAAGGATGAGGCGGCGCGGAAACAACTCGCTTGACGCGGCTCACCATCTATGTTCTCTTTTTGTTCTTTGGACAGCCTGTGCGAGGTATTTCCTTTCATGCATGACAATTGCACCGACACCGGGTCGATCACGCTCTCCATTCATAATGACGACGCCACGCCCGTCGAATTCGTCCGGCAGCTCCTTCGCAATATCTTCGGCAAATCGGACCGGGAAGCGATCGCCTTCACCGCGCTGATCGAGAACAAAGAGAAGGTGGCCTGCGGCCCCTATCCGGGCCCGGTCGCCAAGGCGCTGCTGGATTCGGCACGGCAAAGCATCAGCGCCGCCGGTCATAGTTTGCTGATCACCAGCGAAACCGCAACCACGAAAGGCGCATGCGATCTTTGCGGAGCACCGGCGACTGGCAGTGAAATCCTGCTCGCTGGCAGGACAGCGTGCCTCTGCAACAGCTGCCTGCTTGCCGTCAGGCGCGCATCGGACGCCGTACCTGGAGACGAGTTTAAATACGCCTGGCTCGCGCTTGACTGGCACTTTGCCGGAATCCCGCGAAACCAGCTGGTGACGAGAGCGCGGCAGTTTCCCGGCCATATGCGCGCCGATGTCCAGGTCGCGGTCGACAAGTTGCTCGCCTCGCCGCTGCACTTCTTCGGCATTCACGAGGAATATCGCTATGAGACGCTGGTATTTGCGGCCCTGATGAAGGAGGGCCGGAACGCACCCGCGCTTGCGCCGCCGCAGTACCACGACGTCGAGATCGGTGAAGCGCAGCCGGTGAAATGCCTGCATAATGGACTGTGGCTGTGCAAGGCCGGTGAGCTCCGCTACGCCGTGCTGCTTTCGTTTCATCGCGAATACCAGCATGAGGCTGCGATACGCATCGAGATCGCCGTGCCGGCCGGCGCCGCCGGCGACGCACTGGTGCAACGTTCGTTCGCCGAGCTTGAAGAGGCGGTGCACGCTGCGCGTTCCTATCGCGGCAAGATCCTCTCGCTCGAAGGTGGGTCCGACTATCGCGGACGGTCGGGCGGGGTCACGGTGCACCGGCTGCCGGCAGTCGGACGTGAGGAAGTCATCTTGCCCGAACAGACGCTGAAGCTGCTCGATCGCAACGTCATGGGCTTTGTCGGCAATCGCGCGGCACTTCGCAAGCTGGGCCAATCGACCCGCAAGGGCATCCTGCTTTACGGCCCGCCGGGCACCGGCAAGACGCACACGATCCGTTACCTTGCGACCAATTTGCCCGGACATACGACGTTGATCATCACGGCCGAGCAGGTCGGGTTGCTCGGCGCCTATATGAAGCTGGCGCGCCTGTTGCAGCCGACGATGGTGGTGATCGAGGACGTCGACCTCATCGCCCGCGATCGCGAAGAGATGGGATCGTGTGAAGAGCCGCTGCTCAACATGCTGCTCAACGAAATGGACGGGCTGAAGGAAGACTCCGACATCCTGTTCGTCCTCACGACCAACCGGCCGGAGCAGCTTGAAGGCGCGCTGGCCGGGCGGCCCGGACGCATCGACCAGGCGATCGAAGTGCCGCTACCTGACGGCATCGGCCGCAGCAAGCTTGTTCAGCTCTATGGCAAGGACCTGCCGATGGATCGGGCCATCATTGATGAGACCGTGAACCGCACGAAGGGCGTCAGCGCCGCGTTCATCAAGGAATTGATGCGGCGGATCGCGCAAGCGAGCATTTTTCGGGATGGCGGTTCGACGGTCCAATCCGGCGACATCAGCGAAGCGCTGGATGACATGTTGTTCACTGGCGGCAGACTCAATGTCACGCTGCTCGGCGGGGCGCAGGAAATGGCAGGCGCTTGATCGGACTTGGCTTGTGAGGCGGAATAAAGCGGCATGTAACAAGTGTAGATCATCCGATCCCGTCGTCTTGTGCTTCTTCGGCCGCATCGCCCTCTCTGATACGAGCGGAACGAGAAATTCTTCACGCAGCACTTCGCCGGGATGCATGGGCTTGAGCTTCTTGGTCATTGCCGCGTCCCTTCTAATGGTAATCCACGATCTCGACCTCCGCTGGGCCTTCGGCCGTCCAAACAAAGCACAGCCGGAATTGGTCGTTGATCCTGATCGAATGTTGCCCCCTGCGATCGCCCGCCAACGCCTCAAGATGGTTGCCTGGAGGCGACCTCAAGTCGCCGAGATCGCCCGCGGCGTTGAATGATACGGTTGTTAAAAGCTAGCGTATCAATCAATGATGCGGCATCTTCGCCCGTATCCTGGTGCGGCGCTGATTAGGGAGCGGCAGCGCAGAAACGGATGCTCATGAGGGCTGTGGGGTGCTCTGTCGAAGTGGCGCGCTCGGAAGGATTCGAACCTCCGACCCTCGGAATCGAAATCCGATGCTCTATCCAGCTGAGCTACGAGCGCTTTGCGCTGGCTCGTATCAGACTTGGTCCGAAAGAGCCAGCAGCTCGATCCTAGTAGCAGGGATGCCGGCGGCGGTCCTGGCCGACATAGGCGGCCGCGCCCTGGCGGCACAGGACGGTGGAGGGGCCGTCGTAGTACGCGAACGTGCCGGGCTGCAGGCCCGGACCGTAATTGTGGAGGAAGCTGATCGGGTAGGGCAGGCCCCAATTGTGCAGGTGCCGATTATGGCGGGCGTCCGCCAGATTTGGGGCCAGGACCGCGGTGGAGAGGAGGGCCATGGCTACGAAAAACTTCGTTTTGGTCATTTCGATTCTCCGGAAGTGCCACTGAGACTGCGGCGATTTCGAGCAGGATGGATAGCCATTCGCGTGAAGAAAGCGTGTCAAAACAACAAGATAGAAGCTCAGCTTCTGATTCGGTCGAAGCCCGCACCCCCTTACATTCTGGCCGATTGGTCTCCGATTCCAGAAGTGGCGAGGGGGAAAGCTGCGGAAAACCACCCTAGCGCGCCCATTTTTGGCCTCAAGGGATGCTTAACGAATTCCCAACACAGTCCGGCCAGAGTTCTGTCCGGTCCCGAATCGAGGGGCCGATCCATCCCCGCGTCCGACAAAGGCTACCCGATTCCCGATCGACCCATGCGCATCACGCTCCTCGCCCTGCTGTCTCTCTCGGTCCTGGTCGCGAGCCCGGCACGCGCGGATCTGCACATCACGCGCGATCACGGCGGCTATGTCGAGGAGTACAAAGCGAAATACAAGCGCATCCGCGAGCGCAAGGAGCGGGTCATCATCGACGGCATCTGCAACTCGGCCTGCACACTGGTGTTCGGCATCGTGCCGATGAACAAGATTTGCGTCACGCCGAAGGCGAGCCTCGGCTTCCACCAGGCCTATTACGACAAGGCATTCACTTTTGGCATCAAGGTCACGAGTGTGGAGGGGACGTCGGACCTGATGTCCTACTATCCCGACACCGTGAAGGAATGGATCCGCCGCAATGGCGGCCTCACCACCGAGATGAAGAAGATCAAGAACGGCAAGGATCTTTGGAAGATCGTCGATCCATGTCCGGAAGAGTGGTGAGGCGCGGCGCATTCTGCACCAGCGTCAATCTTTCCGGTTGGGCTCTCCATCCGCGATCAGCAAGACCGACACCTTCGATTTGCGGAGCACGGCGGCAGCGACGCTGCCAAAGTTCAGCAAATCCCCCTGGATCCGGTCGACACCCAATACGACGAGGTTGGCGCCGCTGGTTCTGATTTCCTGAAGGATGGCCTCTTCAGGGGCCGCGTTTGCGCGCAACATTGTGTTCACATCGACATCATAACGGGCCGCTGCCGCCGCGGCGTCTTTCAGGATGCTCTCCTCATTGGCGAGTGACATGCTTGCGCTGTTCCGGCGCCTGCCCTTGTCCCGTGTCGTGGACACATAAATCACGTTCAGTGGATGCGTGCTCAAGCGCGCCAGTGCGACCGCAACCTCCGCGCCCCGCCGCGATACCGCGCTGCCGGAAACCGCAACGAGTATCTTGAATTCCGCCTTGGCGGGCTGCCTCAGGTGGATACCCTTTGCCGCAACGAGCGCGATGGGCCCCCTGAACCCTGAAGTCGCGTCTTCGACCTTCTTGTCGAAACCGTGCTTGCTCAGGACGTTCTCTATTCCGACGACGAGAAGATCGAAGCCCTTTCGCGCCTCTTCCACAACGGCTTCGGTGGTCTTCTCGGCCCGAGCGCGCGTCGTGACCTCGACGTCGTGCATGCTGGTCTGATCGGCCTCCGCGCTTGCCGTAGCCGCTTCCCTGACGACGGCCTCGTGGCTCTCCGCATGCTCACGCCTGCCTTCCTGCTGTTGCGCCCGGGCACCCAGATGCAGAATCGTGATCGGCAGTCCGCGCGCTCCCGCGAGAAGGCCGGCGACATGAGCGGCGAATTTCGCGTTCGTGCTCTCGTCCACTGCCAGCAGCAGACGTTCGAGATTGGTGACAAAGCCCTTTTGTTCGAACTCCTCGCGCTCGAGCCGCGCTTTCTCGTCATCCCCGAGCGGCAGGCGGGAAAGCGCGGCTCGAAGCATCGGCGGCATCGCCATTGTCGTGAGGATTGCCATCGTCACGATCATCGAAAACAGGTTTTGGCTGAGGACGCCCATTGAAAGACCGATGGTCGCGATGATGACCTCGGTTGATCCGCGCGCATTCATGCCGCTCGCTAGCGCGTAGGATTCCTTTCGGGTAAGGCCGCCAAGCGCCCCGCCGACGAAAGCGCCGCCGAATTTCCCGATGCTGGCAATCAGCACCAGCGCGATCGTCAGCAGCAGCAGGTTGGGGTCCCTGAGCACGGTCAGGTCCGCGCTCAAGCCGGCCAGGCCGAAGAACACCGGCATGAACAGGCTGGAGATCAAGCCACGCAGCCGCTCGTCGATTTGCCGGGTAAGTATGGGCGATTCCCCGACCAGAACGCCGGCAACAAATGCGCCGAGCACGGTGTGAACGCCGATCAGGTGTGTGATCATCGCCAACACGCTCATCAGCAACAGGATCACGGTGATGACCGCTGCCGAACTGACCAGATAGTCGTTGGCCCAGCGGATCAAGCGAAACGTCAGTCGCCGGCCGATCGTGAAACTGACCGCGAGGAAGGCGAGGGTGCCGAGCACGGCCTGGCTGACGGAAAAAACATCAAGCGTGCCGTGCGATGCCAGGCTGAAGATCATGGCGATGATGATCCAGCCGATGGTGTCGTCGATTATTGCTGTGGCAACGATGATCTGGCCGACATTGCGCCGCATGAAGTTCATTTCGCGCACCACGACCGCAACGATCTTAACCGACGAAATCGACAGTGCGGTGCCGAGAAATAGTGAAGCCACAAGGCGGGACTCCGGATGCGGAAGCAGGCTCTGCGGCAGAAACTGGCCGAGCGAGAAGCCGCAGACGAATGGAACCACGATTCCCGCGATCGATATGCTGGCGGCGGCCCGGCCGACCTTGCGGACAAGCTTGAGATCCGTTTCCATGCCGGTCAGCAGCAACAGCAGAAGTATGCCGAACTGCGCGACGCCCTCGATCAGCGCTTTCTGTTCCGGCGAGGGTGGAAAGATTGCGGTGTGCGCAGCCGGCCAGAGCCATCCGAGCAGGGAGGGGCCCAGCAACAGCCCGCCCAGCAATTCTCCCATCACCGATGGCTGGCCGATCCGCTGCATCAGTTCGCCGAGCCCACGGCCTACCACGATCAGGAGCGCGATCTGGGCCAGCAGGAGGAATTCGGACGGGCGTGCGGATTTTTCGCCGGCTGCGCCAGCGAAGGTAGTCACCAGCAGGCATGCGGCGAGGGCCAACAAAGTTACTTGCAGCCGCCGTCCCGCCGCCATTGCTTGATCCCCATCGCGCTGATTGCGCAAATTTCATCGGGTTCCGAACCTTCTGGGGTCAATTGCGTTCATTCCGATTGGTTTCACCAGACGACGGGCCTGGCGCTCCGTCAGGCGCGGCGAATGCGAATTTCATCAACGGTGATTCGATCAATGGTGATTCATGGGCAAGAAAGCCCCGTCCACGACGGTCGACATCCAAAC
This sequence comes from Bradyrhizobium archetypum, assembly GCF_013114835.1. Classification (GTDB taxonomy): domain Bacteria; phylum Pseudomonadota; class Alphaproteobacteria; order Rhizobiales; family Xanthobacteraceae; genus Bradyrhizobium; species Bradyrhizobium archetypum. The sequence goes on from NZ_JAAVLW010000007.1 coordinate 151,222, forward strand.
CGCAAAAGTTGCCGACAGTGCAAAGAAACTGAAAGAGAGCTCGGTCCGGATCGAGGACAGCGCCGATCGCCGCACTGAACTCGCGTCCAACCGCACCGCGTTGGCCGCCGAGCGGACCTATAGTGCCTGGATCAGAACCGGGCTGTTTGCGCTCGCAAGCGGCGCAGGGGCCAAGACCGTGCTCACCGGTCTGATGCCGGCCTGGATCATCCTGGTCAACGGAAGCGCATTGATCGTTTTCAGTATCTTCTGTTACGTCGCCGCCGTCTGGCGCTTCATCCATTCGGGCGCGGCCCGGCCAGCGCCCGACGTGCCGCGCATCGACGCGCGAATATTGACGGCGATGAGTGCATTCCTGTCGATCGTTTCGCTGGTGGCGCTGGTGGGGATCTGGCTGGAGAAGTAGCAGTCATCACGCCGCGACGTGGCCAGCCTGTTCTATCTGGTCCCCGCTATGACGGCCTGATGCCGTATGTGCTTGTTCGGTGAGCGGCTTGACGCGGTCTTGATCGCCGGCATCGCCGCGTGCGTCACGGCGGTATTCCTGGTCAACCGCCGCTCAGTTTGAAGTAGAGCACTCAGTGTCCATGCACGCATAAATTTCGTGAAGCTTGTCAGTAGTTTCCCCAGGTTGTGCCCATTAAGGCGATCGTAAGCAAAAGGGGGCAGATTGGGCTCGATTTTGGGGGATTTCTCGTCATGACCACGCGATCGGTTGGAAAGTTCCTGCCAGCGCTCAAGCTGCGGCTCGGCACCAAGGCCGTCATCTCCGCCATCTTTCTGATTGCGGTAAATACCGCGCTGGTCGTGGGCGCGGCTCATTGGTCGCTGACGTCAGAGTTCGGCGACCGGGCGCTCCGGGACATCGAGGTCAACCTCCGGACGCTGGGGCTGGCGTTTGCCGAAACCTACAGCGACGCCAAAATCACCATCCGGGACGGGGCCGTCGCCCGCGCCGAAATTGCCAAAATGCCTGAGTTCAAGGACCACGCGATCGTCGATCGCGCGGTGGGCTATGCCGGCGGCAACGCGACCCTGTTCGTCTATGACGAGGCGAGCAACCAGTTCGTCCGCCGCACCACCAATGTGAAGAAGGAAAACGGCGACCGCGCCGTCGGCACCCAGCTCGCTCCCGACCATCCAGGGCAGGCGGTGGTGCGCCGCGGTGAGGCCTATCGGGGACCGGCGACGCTGTTCGGTAAGACCTTCATGACGGCCTACTATCCGATCGTGAATCCGGCCGGAAAGGTGATCGGGCTCCTCTATGTCGGCATTCCCATGGCTCACTACGAGAGCATGCTGTCGCATGCCATCCAGAACATGGCGATCGCCGCCGGCTTCGCCGCGCTGGTGGTGATGCTCCTGACCATGCTGATCGTGCGCCGGGTGACCAAGCCGCTAACGTCGGTCACGGCCTCGCTCACCGCAATCGCCAACGGCAACGCCGACGTCGAGATCGATTGCGACGATCGGATGGACGAAATCGGCGAGATTGCGCGCTCCCTCGCGGTCTTCAAGAACAACTCGCTCGAGCGCCGGCGTCTGCGCGACGAACAGACGGCGGCTGCCGCCGCCGCCGCAGAGCAGCGCAAAGCCGAACTGCGCGGCTTCGTCGACGAGTTTCAGACCAGCGTCGGCGGCATCCTCGACAAGGTGCTGACCTCCTCCAGCGAATTCGAGCGCGTCGCGCGCCAGCTCACCGACACCGCGCGGACCACCGCAAACCTGTCAGGCAAGTCAGCCAGCGCCTCCGAGACCGCCTCCGAACATGTCCGCACGGCGGCGACCGCCTCCGACGAGCTCTCCAGCTCGATCGCCGAAATCACCCGCCGCGTGCAGGAATCGAACGGGATCGCGGCCGATGCCGTCAAGCAGGCCGCCGCCACCGATCAGCGCATCAACGAATTGTCGGAAGCCGGCGCCCGGATCGGCGACGTGGTGAAGCTGATCACCTCTATTGCCGAGCAGACCAACCTCCTGGCGCTCAACGCCACCATCGAGGCGGCGCGGGCAGGCGACGCCGGCCGCGGCTTTGCCGTGGTCGCGCAGGAAGTCAAGAGCCTCGCCGGCCAAACTGCGAAGGCGACCGAGGAGATCTCCAGCCAGATCGGTAGCATGCAGCTTGCGACCGAAGAGTCGGTCAGCGCGATCAAGGCGATCGGCCAGACCATCGAGCGTATCAGCGATATCGCCACCTCGATCTCGGCGGCAGTCGAGCAGCAGCGCGGCGCGACGCAGAACATCGCCCAGAGCGTGCGCGCCGCGGCCAGTGGCACTGCCGACGTCGCCGCCAACATCCGCAACGCCGCGCAGGGCGCCGACGAAACCGGCGAGACATCCAGCCGGATGTTTGCCTCCGCACAGAATCTTTCGAGCGAGAGCCTGCACCTGAAGGCCGAAGTCGAGAAATTCCTCGACCGCGTCCGCGCCGCGTGAGCACGGCCTTGTAGCTCTACGGCTTGGTCATTCCAGCATCGTCATTCCGGGGTGGTGCGTTAGCACCAGACCCGGAATATCGAGATCCCGGATAGGTCCTTCGGACCATTCCGGGATGACCGCTGCGCGGTCACTTCGGCTGGGGCACGATGCGGATGTAGGGCTTCGGCGCCTTCCAGCCGGCCGGATAGATCGTCTTCGCTTCGTCGTCGCTGACGGAGCCGGCGATGATAACGTCTTCGCCCTGCTTCCAGTCGGCCGGCGTCGCGACGCGATGCTTGGCGGTCATCTGCAGGGAATCGATCGCGCGCAGGATTTCCGCGAAATTGCGGCCGGTGGTCATCGGATAGACCAGCACCAGCTTGATCTTCTTGTCGGGACCGATGACGAACACGTTGCGGACGGTCTGGTTGTCGGCGGGCGTGCGCGTCAGCGGATCCCCGGATGTCGAGGCCGGCAGCATGTCATAGAGCTTGGAGACGTTGTAATCGGTATCGCCGATCATCGGATAGTTCGGCGCCGCACCCTGCGTCTCCTTGATGTCCTCCGACCACTTCGCGTGCCGGTCGACGGGATCGACGCTCAAGCCCATCAGCTTGACGCCGCGTTTGTCGAATTCCGGCTTCAATTTCGCGAGAGCGCCGAGTTCGGTGGTGCAAACCGGCGTGAAATCCTTCGGATGCGAGAACAAAAGTGCCCAGCCATTGCCGATCCAATCGTGGAATTTGATTTTCCCTTCGGTGGTCTCAGCTTCGAAATCGGGGGCGGTTGCGCCAATCTGGAGTGCCATGGTTTCACCTCATGTTATTCAAGTTACAGGGAAATTTGTTTTTAGGATTATAGGAGTCTGAAGCGGCTAAGTGAACCGGTTAGCGCAAAAGGTGAGATCCTTTTCCGCGAGCCCGGAACTCCTAGCATCTTCTTTTGGTCGGCGCCTCTGCGACGAAAAGAACCATTAGCGCCCTAATTCGGCGGAGGAAGCCAGTTCTTGCAACCATCCCCGCTTGTTTGATCGCGATCTTTTCATCGCCATTCCACTTTTCTGCCGCCGCTGCCCCGATATCGCCGTCTATCGCCCGCATCACGCCGGGCCGCTTTGCACCCGGCAGTGCATTGATCTGAACCGTGACGGAGGTCACAGCGACCAATTGGCAACCATGTAAAAATCTCGGAATGCGGGTTTCGAATCGTTAACCGCTCGTTCATTCCCCGTATGGAAATGCTGGACTGGAATTGAAATTGAGAAGTGCAACTATGTCTGCCCCAAGTACCGTCCCAAGTACCATCCCAAGTACCATGGGCGCTGAGACATCCGGCGCCCTTCAACCATCCTGCCGCAAGACCGCCGCCCATGCACTCACGATCGTGCGCGATGGCGTGATCACCGGCGAGGGCCCCACGACCAAGGGCCGTATCCATTTCTCCCGTGCGCTCGATGCCGACGACGCCGCCTGGTGCGCGCGCATCCTGACCGTGAGCGCGGTCGAGCATCAGCCGGTGAGCCGCGCCGAACTCGAGGCGCTGTTTGAGATCAGCGACGCCGCGGCGGAGCGTACCGATGATGGACGTTTCGACGATCTGTTGGCCAAGGCGGTTGCACATCATGCCGCCTCCGAGTCCGGCCTGCCGGTGCCGCCGCGCACGGTTGCGCTGTCGCCCGATACCGACATCGAGAGCTGGGCGCCGACGAAAGCCGCCAACATCGACACCAAGGTGCTGGAATGGATTGCCAGCCAGATGCGCGGCAAGCGCCACAGCAACCATCGCCTTGCGGCGTTGGTCGCCACGCTGGTCGGCGCCGCGGCACTGCCGCTCGCGCAGTTGCCGGGCATGCTCGATATGGGAATGCTGTAAGTTCATTCGCCGAGGATCGGTTTCGAAACGGCGGGGTCATTCCCGCCGTTTTCGTTTTCGGTTACGCCAATCGTGCGCCGATCCGAGTTCGTCTACTTCCCCGCGGTCTTCTGCTTGCCGCCTTCCGCTTCCAGCCCCAGCGTGCGGCCCGGAAAACCCGCCGCATCGAAATAGCGCTGCGAGCCGACGCGCTGGAAATTCAGCACGGTGCGCAGGCCGCTTGCGGACGGCTTTGACGCAATGGTGCCGCTATGGGCTTTCGGGGTTGCGCCGTTGGGCAGTGCTTCGGTCATGACACGGCCGATCAGCTTGCCCTTGGCTTTTTGCGTGAGGCCCAAGAGTTTGGCCGCGGTGGCGCCGACGTCGGCGTTGCTGACGGGGAGGGGATCGACATAGCCTGATTTGAAGTCGGGCCCGATCGCCGCCATGAAGTTTAGGGTATCGCCGCGGCTGAAGCTGCCATGCATGCCCTGGCCCTGGCGCAGCACGGTGTCGGCAATCTGCACCGAGCAGTTGGTCGGCTCGTCGCATCCGGACGACCAGGAGCGGAAGTTGACCACGATCGACGGATGCGGCACGACCGCTTTGCCCTTGAGGCCGAGCTGCGACATCGGCAGCGTGCCGGGGAAATTCCCAAGTTCGTCGTCGACAAAGAGGCCGCTAATGTAATCCTGCTCCAGCAGCGCCTTGATGACGCGTTCCGCGAGCTTGCGATCCTTGGCCGGGATATAGATCAAGTCCGATCCGCCATTGGTTGCGACCACGACATCCGGCTTTGCGGGATCGTTCCCGATCAAGCCGTTACCCGCTTTGGGATGCGCGTTGTCGGCGACGCGCGCATTCTTGTCGTTGGGATCGAACAGCGGCAGGCTCAACGCTTTCGCCAGATCGATCGCAACGAAGCCCATCGGGAGGAAATCCTTCGGTGTATCCTCGTAGGAGATCTTCGCCGCGGGGCTGGTTTTGCTTTCCTTCGAAATCGTCGAGAAGCCGTGATCGGAGGAGACGATGATATTGGTCGACGCGGCGAGGCCGAGCTCGTCCAGCGCCTTGCGAAGCTGGGCGAGGTTGTTGTCGGCGTTCCTGATGCCCGCCATCGACGTCGGTCCGTTGATGCCGGGCGTGATGGTGTTGAGGCTGTCGCCGGTGTTGTGCTGGCTGCCGTCGGGATCGCGCGACCAGAACACCAGCACGAACGGCTCATTGCGCGCCTTGAACATCGGCAGCACGACCTTGGCTGCGACATCGGCCATGTAGGCTTGCTGCGCGACATTGGCGGTCGTCGTGCCCGGCGTCTTGGCGTCGCCGGCCTTGGCATTCTCGCCGCGCGATGGAGTCTCCAGCGGCAGGCCCGCCTTGGCCAGCGCTTCCTTCATTTCATCCGACAGCGGGACGCCGTTCTTGCCGCCGGTGGCGTCATCGATGATGATCGAATGCAACCCCGCCGTGCCGACCTTGTCGGTGTGGTCGAAGATGAAGGTCGGGCCGTGCTTGCCGATGGCCGCGGTGCTGTAGCCTTTCTCGCGCGCCATCTTCAGAAGCGTCTCTTCGTTCAAATAGTCGCCGCCGAAATGCTCGTCGACCTCGAGCAGGACGGGATTGACTTCGAGGAACGGGGTGACGGTGTTGTTGGCGTGGGCGACGGGGCGACCGGTGTAGATCGTGTTGCTGAAGGTGCCGGTGTCGCCGAGATAGTGGCCGCTCGCCATCGCCGAGCCGTTGGCCATCGTAAAGGTCGGAAACAGCGAATGCGAGTTCTGGAAATTGACGCCCTTGTCGCGCAGCTCAGCCATCGCGGGCGCGGTCTGCGGCGTCACGATGCGCCCGCGCAAGCCGTCCGGCACGAACAGGATCAGGTTACGTGGCGTCGAATTTTGCGCCGCCACTGAACTGGCAATCAGCCCCATCAGGCCAGCGGACAGCAACACCATTGTGCGGCGCATCGGCTTCTCCCCAATTCAAAGATTTGAAGTCGCGGCCGGAGTGGGGCTGGCCGCGGCCCTCGTTTAATTTTTCTCTGCAACAGAATTGTTACATTGACTGGAACCGGGCTCAAGGGCCGGAACAAGCGATGGAACAGGCGGAAACATTGCGGGCCTGACGCCGTTTTCACTGGCAGGAGGCTGCCATGAGCAAATTTCACGAGAAAGCCGAGGCTCAGACAAAACAGATCATCGGGCAAATGCTCGGCGATGAGCTGTTGGTGCGGGAAGGCAAGGATCAGCAGCGCAAGGCGACCGAGCCTGACGAGCCTGAGTCACCGCCTGCCGGGAGCAAGGACCAAGGCATTGTGCGCGACGAGCGCGGGCAGGAACAGCCCCGCGACAAGGAGCGCGCCCAGCGGGTGAGCCGGGTCGACCGGGGCGGCGATCCGCCCGGGAAGAAGGCTCCCGGGAAGCAGGCCTAGGTCGGTGTGCTCCCGAGGGACGAAAAGAGGCGGCCCGCGGGCCGCCTCCATTTCGGAATCCGTTCGTTGCTGTTTTACTGACAGATGTGGCGGCGGCCGTCGTCGCCCCAGAATGTCGTTCCGGGCTGACAGACGAAACTACTATTATAGCCACCATAGTATCGCCGGCCATAGTAGCCGTCGTTATAAGCGTAAACGTTGTTTCTGAACGGCGCGGTCGCAATCGCGCCCGCCGTCCCGATCGCGCCGCCCACCACGCCCGCGGCTACTTCACCCGGCCAGAAGGCGCTGTGATTGTGATACATCCGCTGCTGCGTTTGCGGCGGCTGACGGATCGAATCCGATCGTCCGTGACTATCCTGCGCCAGCGCAGGCGCCGCGATCGCGGTGGAAAGAACTGCGGCTGTTGTCAGGAGCTTCAGCTTCATCAATCTTCTCCGTTATTGTGACGTCGGGCCAACGACCGCCGTCAGCGGCCGTTCCGATATCGTGATCGCTCCATTTCAAACGGATGTGAGGTTTCAGTTCCCCGGATATGTTCCGCAAATCTGCTCTCTGGCAATGTTTCAAGCAGCCACTTCGTGGCTTGCATATCGGGCGCGGTGCCAGATCGGATAAGCGAGCCAGAAGCCGAGTAATGCAATCATCGCGCAGGCGCCGGCGGCCAACGCAATCGGAGTATTCTGGGTCGTCTTGAAGAAGACGACGGCGACATCGGAGGATATTCCGATGGCCAGCGGTATGGATCCCGCGATCACCAGGCGAGAGCCGATCTTGAAGAAATCCGGGTCGTCTTCGCCCTGATAAGCGAGACGGTGTAGCGCAGCGGGCGTCATGAGCAGAACAACGGCGAACGCCACCGCACATAGTCCGGCGCAGTGGATATATTTGAACAGCGCGGGCAGCTCATTGAATGCCTTGGTCAGCGTTGCGACCAGTTGAAATCCGAGGAGCGCCTGGCCGCCGGGAATGATGACCCGCGCTTCCGTCAGCATCTGTTCGATCTTTGACTTCAAGGAAGTCTTCTTGGGCTTTTCGTCCATCTGCTTTTTCCTATCCTGTCTCAACGCGAAACCGAGGCCGTACAGGAAGGCCAAGCCGATCGCGGTGAATGAGGATCCGACGACGATACCGAAGGTCCGGCCAAAGAGGTGTTCGAAAATCACGTACGCTGAGATTCCCAGGCCGACCGTAAGCGGCAGCAGGCTGGCGCCTGCTAGCATCGTCGCCGTGGTGATCGCTCCAGGTCGGCTTTCTCCCCGGAAGATGATCTGATGAAATACCGAGGGCGCAATCAGCAGGCTGACACTGATCAGCATCAGCACAAGTCCCGCATTGTGGATCATGCGGCTTTCCTCGGAGATGTCAGGAAATCGCTCCTGGAACACCGCTTCGAATTGGAATCCGAAAAGCACCTGAGCGCCAAGGATCAGGAGCCTCGATTCATCCAGGGCAGTCTTCAACCGGCTTTCAATATCCATTTACGGCCTCCACGCACCAACAATCCCGTCATTCCTCGGTTCCCAGACGGTGCCGAACCGGACCATTCGAGGAACCATGCCGACCGATACCGGTTGACCGGAACGGCTCAATCTCAGGAAGCATCCTTATGGAATTAAACGGCAGGAGACTCGCGGCTCTGCTACGCATGGTCTCGAACATTCGGAACCAGGAGTGGCGCGCGAGCTGGCCACGAAGGCGGGCGCAATCGTCGAGATCGTCTCGCAGGCCTCAGGCGCCTGGTTGCATGCGAGGTCAGCCATGAAAAGCAAACGCGTCGGGCCCGACGAGCAGGCGCAGGTCCATGTCGTCATCTTGGATGCGGGCGAGGAGGCGTTTGCCGCGCTCACCCGCTTCGCCAATGAATCAGGGATTTCCGCGGCCTCGCTGACGGCGATCGGCGCCTTCGAACGGGCCACTGTCGGCTGGTTCGACATCGCCTCGAAGAACTATCGGAAGATCGAGGTCAACGAACAATGCGAGGTTTTGAGCGCGATCGGGGACGTCGCCGTTGGCGATGACGGCAAGCCAAGCCTCCATGTCCACATCGTGCTGGGGCTCGCCGACGGCTCGACCCGTGGCGGGCACCTCCTAGCGGGTACGGTGAGACCGACGCTCGAAGTGGTGTTGACCGAAGTCCCGGCAATGCTTCGACGAAAGAAGCGGTCGGAGCTCGGGCTTGCGCTGATCGATCTTGCGGCCGGCAGCGGGTAAGTCGCGCGGCTTAGGAACAATCGCATTCAATCCTCTGTTGTTTGTCCGCCAACAATGGAGGACATCATGGCTGAGAAGGACCTCAATGATTTGTTTCTCGATGCGCTCAAGGACATTTACTACGCCGAAAAGCAAATCCTGAAGGCGCTGCCGAAAATGGCGAGGGCCGCCAATTCTGACAAGCTGCGCGCCGCGTTCGAAAAGCATCAAGATGAGACCGAGGGCCAGGTCGAGCGTCTGGAAAAGATCTTCGAACTGCTCGGCAAGGCCGCGCGCGGCAAGAAATGCGATGCCATCGAAGGCATTATCGATGAAGGCAAGGAAATCATGGAAGAATATGCCGACACGCCTGCACTCGACGCCGGCCTCTTGGCCGCGGCCCAGGCCGTCGAGCATTACGAGATTTCACGCTACGGCACCCTGAAGGCTTGGGCGGCCAAGCTCAACAATCCGCAAGCTCTGAAGCTGCTCGATCAGACGCTGGTGGAAGAGAAGAAGACCGACGAGACGTTGACCAAAATCGCGGAAACGGCAGTCAATTACGAGGCCGCGGCATAGCGCTGAAGGCTGGCCGACCGGCGGCGCAGGTTTCTCTTCCGGGCGCCGCCGGCCTTTGGCTAGCTGGGCATCCGCACGCGCCGGGCATTCCGGCGGGATAATCCAAAACCCGTCCAGCGCCTGAGCAGCCGTTCGACTGCTACGCCTATCGCAAGACCTGCGACCACGTCGCTGGCCCAGTGCGCCAATAGAACGATCCGCGTCAGGGCCAAGCCGGCGCCGATCGACCAGGCCAGGTTGCGTTTCGCGGGCGACAGCACCATAGCCGCCGACGCCAGCGCCCCGACATGCATGGCATGGCCGGATGGAAACGCGTCTAGAGGCTTTCCTGAAAACGGAACGCCATGCAAGTGCCCGCGAACCACCATGCGGTCGGGACGCTTCTGGTCGAAGATGGACTTCAGTAGATGCGGCAGAAGGGTAACAGCGACCGTCGTGAGCAGGATATGGTTGCTGTCGGTGCGATGCTGCGCGTCTCGATGCCTGCAGTAGAGCCACCAGCCGGCGGCCAGCGCGCAAAGAAGATGTTCGTCTGCTCCCCAACTAAGGACCTGGGACGCCGTCTCGACCTTGGGATTCGTGTGCCGAGAAATCGCGTCTGCGATCTCGATGTCGGTTTGGGTGGGTCGGACACGAAACAGCGCCATTGTAAGCCCGTATCTCCTCGGAAAAAGAGCCCCACCAACCCCGTCCATGGGATTTTCAGCGGGGCTCAAGTCTCGACGTTGCGGGGGGAGGAAACGCCGGTACGGGAAAACCCGAGGTGCGTCTGATCGTTCCTGCGACGCCCCGGTTCCGGCGATTTCAGTGGCCGCACCGCGGCCGGTACCGGAGAGAAGTGCCGTAGCAGAACGCTCGCTAAGGTAGTCATCTTACCACAAATATTTGTGCGATTAGCCCCGGCGTAAGCAAACGTTTAGCGGCTGCCCGTAAAATATCCGCATCAACGATTGCATTAACCCCTGGTTAGTCATGCGCCTTCTGCCGATGAAAGAGCCGGACAGGTCCTGGCGATCGATCAAGGGCCAGTGGAAGAAAGACGCCGAAAGCGTCAGCGAGGACTTTTCGACCTTTTCGACCGGAAGTTTCTCCGCCTATGACGCCCTGACCAAGGACGGTGACAACCCCAACCTTTACTGCCTTTCCGACGGTGAACGGGTTCATGCGGCCTGCCAGGTGAGCCGCCTGATGATGAGCAAGTTTCCGAACCCCATCCTGCGCGCGCGCTTCATCGTCGTGTCTCCGATCTACGAGCTGGGAATCGCTGAAGCCGGCCAATACGCCCAGATGATGGTGGCGCTGTTCTCCGGCATCGTATGGCTGTCGCGGGACACGATGACCGCCAGCCACATCCGCTTCTTTCTGAAGAGCCCGGGAGATGCGCAGTATTTCGCGGCGTTGCGGGCGTCGACGCCCGGCTCGCTGTTCTCGGAGTTCACGATCGACGGGGCACTGATCGAGTGCAGCCTCAAGGAAGCGGAGATGGCGGAAAGCGCCTGATTCCGTGCTCGCCTTAACCTTGCGATAACTGATTTTGCTAACGCCCTTTTGGGTGGTGTTCCCTACAACAAGCTGCTGTGGGGGCGGCGAAAATGCTGAACAATTCATCGCAAGACATGATCGCGGGGGAGCCGGCCGCTGTTTGAGGCCGGCGCGCCGTGGCGAATGAGGCTGAGCGCGATCCAGTGGCTGATCCTGAGCGCCGCGGGCATCGTGCTCGCCATCATGCTCGGCACCGGCTATTTTGCCATGCAATACCGCGAGCGGGCGCTTGAAGTGGCCGAGCGCGAACTCAACAATAGCGCGCTGTTGCTGTCGCGGCATTTCGACCAGCAACTGAGCGATCTCCAGCACGTGCACGAGGACGTCATCGGCGGCATGTATGCCGACGGAATAGATACGTCGGCTGAGTTCGAACAGAGAATGTCGAGCTTAAGCGCGCACGAGATGCTGCGCGCAAAACTTCTAACGCTGCCGCATGTCGGTGCGCTGAACCTGTGGAATGCCAAGGGATGGCTGATCAATTCCTCTGAGATGTGGCCGGTGCCCGACGTGAGCATCGCGGATCGCCAGTACTTTAAGGAGTTCACGTCGGGACGGCCGACGTCCGACGTGATCGTCGAACCGGTCGTCAGCAAGGTGACGAAGAACTGGACCACCGCGCGCAAGATCGTCGGCCGCAACGGCGGCCCATATCCGCATCGCCGTCAACGTCTCGCCGGTGCAGTTTCGCTCGGAAACATTGTCGCTGAAAGTCGCCGCGGCGCTCACTGAGAGCGGGCTCGACCCCCGCCGGTTGGAGCTGGAGATCACCGAAGCCGTCCTGATCGCGGACGACGACGCCGCGCTGGCGACGCTGACCAGCTCCGCGCGCTCGGTATTCACATCGCGCTCGACGATTTCGGGACCGGCTATTCGTCGCTGCAATATTTGCAGCGCTTTCCGTTCGACAAGATCAAGATTGATCGTTCTTTCGTCAAGGAAGTGACGTGCAATTCCTCATCGGCCTCGATCATCCGCGCGGTGGTCAGCATCGCCGCCGACCGCAACATGATCACCACGGCGGAAGGCGTCGAGATGCTGCAGCAGCGTGAGACCGTACAGAATCTCGGGTGCACGCAGATGCAGGGCTATCTGTTCAGCGCGGCGCGTCCGGCGCAAGAAATTCGCGCGCTGTGGCGTCGGGGGAGGCCGGTGTCGAGGCGGCGGCGTGACAGGTTCCTCTTTAGATCATGCCTGCGGACGTGCCTCGGAAATAGCCTTCCTGAGAATCCGCGACAGCAATTCCACCGAATAGGGTTTCTGGATCAGCTCGAAGCCGCGGTGGGCGCTCTCTGCGAGCACGTTGCTGTAGCCGCTGGTCAAAACCACGGGCAGTCCGGGATAGCGCTCGCGGATCAGGCCGGCGAGCTCGACGCCGTTCATCCCGGGCATGATGACGTCGGAAAACACCAGATCGGCGGAGAACTCGTCCTCGGCCAGGATCGCGAGCGCGGCATCCGCGCTGGCGACGCGGCGCACCGTGTAGCCGAGATCTTCCAACAGTTCAGTGGAGAACTGCCCGACATCGTCATTGTCCTCGACCACGAGCACGCGGTAGCCGCGGCCGCGCGCGGCGGGTTCGCTGCCGGTCGCGGCAGCCTCGACGGCGTCGGCCGGCATCGGGGCCTGCGGCAAGTAGATCGTAAACGTCGCGCCCTGGCCGGGCTCGCTTGCGACCGCAATGTCGCCGTCGGACTGCTTGGCAAAGCCAAACGCTTGGCTGAGCCCGAGGCCGGTGCCCTTGCCGACTTCCTTGGTGGTGAAGAACGGCTCAAAGATCGTCTCGAGCAGGGCAGGCGGAATGCCGATGCCGGTATCGGTGACGGTGACGGCGACGAAGTCGCCGCTGCGGGCGGGCTGCGCGCGCAGCGGCGGAATGGCCTCCACTTTGCAGACCTGGATGGTCAACCGTCCCTCGCTGTCCATGGCATCGCGGCTATTGACGGCGAGATTCATCAGCGCGGTCTCGAACTGCGCGACGTCGGCAATGGCGAAGCAGTTGAGATCGGCAATGTCGACATCGATCCTGATCCGGGCGCCGACGAGGGGACGGATCAACTGCACGACGGATTCGACCTGGGTGCCGACATTGAAGACCTGCGGCTTCAGCGGCTGCCTGCGCGCGAATGCCAGTAGCTGTCCGGTCAGCTTGGAGGCGCGCTCCACGGTCTCGCCGATCGCGTCGATGTAGCGCCGGCGCCGCTCTTCCGGCAACTCGCGGCGGCGCAGGAAATCGGTCGCGGAGCGGATGATGGTCAAGAGATTGTTGAAATCGTGCGCCACGCCGCCGGTCAATTGTCCGACCGCTTCCATCTTCTGCGACTGGCGCAGCGCTTCTTCACCCTGGCGGCGCTCGGTGACGTCGATGGCCTCCGGCACTGCACCGATGACCGTGCCGTGGCGGTCGTGCAGCGGGCGCATCGCGAAGTCGAAATAGCGGTCGCCGATCGGCAGATGCAGCAGCATCTCGGTCTTGACCTCGTCGCCTCGCATCACGTCGATGAAGGCGTTGTGGACGGTGTCGCGCATGCCTGGTGTCGCTGTGAACCAGGGCGTTTCCCAGAACGGTCGGCCGGCCACCGCGCTGGCATCAGTGCGGATGCCGGCCAGCGCTGTCCTGTTGGCATAGAGCACGTCGCCGTGCTGATTGAGCAGCGCCTGGTATTGATGGCTGGTCTCGAATATCGCCCGCATCTGGGCTTCGCTGGATTCGAGTTGCGCCGTTCGCTCGGTGATCTTCAATTCGAGGATCTCGTTCAGCCGGCGCAAATCGTGCTCGGCCTGCTTGGCTGCCGTGATGTCGTGGGCGACGCCGATGAAGCCGATGTGATTGCCGGTCGGATCCCAGCGCGGCTGGGATTCCGAGCGCAGCCACCGCCATTCACCGTCGGCGCGCTGATAACGGGCCTCGAGCACGAACGGCTTCAGCGAGGCCTCGCCTGCGATCGATTCCTGCACGACGCGCGACATGTCGTCCGGGTGTAGCCGCTTGCGCCAGTCGAACACGATGGCTTGGTCGAATGGCAGCCCGAGGAAATCGAGATAGGCTTGGTTGGCGAAGGAACGCGTGCGGTCGAGCTTGGTAACCCAGATCGGCACCGGCGCGCTGTCGGCGATCAGGCGGAAGCGCTCCTCGCTTTCACGTAAAGTCGCCTGCGCCAGCATTTGCGGGGTGACGTCGAGATCGGCGCCGACCAGTCGCAGCGCGCGGCCGTCGGCTTCGCGCTCGATCTTGGCGACGACGCGGATCCAACGGATCGCGCCGTCATTCGGCCGTATGATGCGATATTCCGCCGAGTAATCCTCGCTTTGGCTCTTCAATATGCCGAACAGGTGTTGGACCGTCCGCTCGCGATCCTCGGGATGGATTCGGCTGACCCATTCCTCGTAGGTCTCGTTGGCCGCTTCGGGCGGCAAACCGTGAACCAGAAGATATTCGGGGGATCGGCGGTTCTTGACGCCGTCACGGAAATCGATTTCGAGACCGCCGACGCCGGCGATGCGCTGAATCCGCGCCAGCTCGGCTTCGCGCTCCTGCAAGGCACGATGGGCTCTGTCGCGCTCGCTCGCGATTTCCTGCAGGTGTTGCCGCAGGCGTTCGGCGGCGGCAGTTTCGGGAAGGACGTTCGTCGTGTCGGAAGGGGTCATGCGTGCCGGCAACCTCTGCTGGCACTTTCACACAAGAAGCGGCCGACTTTCCAGCTTCATTTGCTCTTGGTGGCTGACCGGCAGTTATAGGCCCTGCGGAACCCGGCGGCTTGCGCATCTTCCTCGGAACAGAACCAGCGGTCCGGCTTCAATCCCGGGTAGGAACGGCATGCCTGCAGATGGTAGATGCCGACGTTCCCGGTGACGCGTGCTCGAACGGCGCGCTTTCCTTTGATATTGCAGCCCGCTGGCATCACGAGTTCCTCCGGGAACAGGGCCTCGCGGATTTCGCGGTCGCGATCGGCGCGGCACGCGGCGCCGAGCAGGGCAGGGCCGTCCTTCAGTCCGGAGCGGAAGTGTTGCGGCTCGACAATGCACCCTTTCCACAGTCCCTGACGCTCTTCCATGGCGCGGCCTTGTTCCCGCTGGTACTTGCTTGACGCAGCGTCAACAGCGACGGCGAATCCCTTGCGGATCATCAATTCGCTCAGGCTGGTCGTGTCGCCCTCGATTTTGCATGCGCCGATGTGTCGTTTCTTGTTCATCGGATCGATGCCCAGGTCATCGCAGCGAACCTGTTTGCCGTCGATCAGCCCGGTCAGTTGGGCGCGCGCCTCAATCCCGCATGTCCACACGTCGGCATGCTCGTCGATGCAAAGTTGATCGACCGGTGGGGCATCGATCTCGAGAAGGCGATAGATGACATTGCCCAGTTGAAGCGTGTTGCCATCCCGGACGATGGCGGTAGCTGCCGAACTCGGGCTGGCTGGAAGGAGGATCGACAGCAACGCCGCAACCAGAAGGATTCGTAACCGCATCTGTTTCATTTCAATCAATTCCGCACACCGCTGCGCCTTCTAGCATAAGGCGGCGTGATTGAACCAAGACGCTGGCGCTAATTGTTGGTGGCCAGGGCTGGGGAAAAAGATCAATGCGTTAAGCTACCACCTCGAATGGCGGGCCATTGACTTCGTGCTAGAACGAAATAAGAACATATGCAGCGTCGCTCAACACGGAATGCTGCCATGTCGTCCTCTTCACAGCCGAAGTCCGAAGCGGGCGACGAGCTGGAAACCGCTGTAGATCAGGCTATTTCCGCTTGCGGCGGCGACATGAGGGCGACAATCCGGGCGCTGATCGTGGCCAACGAATATCTGGAATCCGAGGTCGCCGAGCTGATGAAGGCGGTATCCCACGCTTATGCGCGGGGGCGATTCAACTCCTATTCCGGGTGACGAGCGATAGGCCGCCGTGGCGAGGCCGATACGAGACCGTTGCCTCCATCGATTTTTGCTGTACGACGGGTGGGTTACCCCGCGTCCCGTATTCCATTGCGGGGGAGGATCCTGCCTAGAGCTCAAGCAAGAAGAACATGTTCAAGAGAATTCTGATCGCAAATCGCGGCGAGATCGCCTGCCGGGTCATCAAGACTGCGCGGCGGATGGGGATCGAGACGGTCGCGGTGTATTCCGAGGCTGACCGCGATGCGCTTCACGTCGAGATGGCCGATGAGGCTGTGCTGATCGGCCCGCCGGCGGCGGCCGAGAGTTATCTTTTGATCGATCGGATCATCGATGCCTGCCGCAAGACCGGTGCGGAGGCGGTGCATCCCGGTTACGGTTTTCTGTCCGAGCGCGAGGCGTTTCCTCGCGAGCTCGCCAAGGCGGGCATCGTCTTCATCGGTCCCAACGCGAGCGCGATCGCCGCGATGGGCGACAAGATCGAATCCAAGAAGGCGGCGGCCAAGGCCAAGGTTTCGACCGTGCCCGGGCATCTCGGCGTCATCGAGGACGGAAAGCATGCGGTGAAGATCGCCGACGAGATCGGCTATCCCGTGATGATCAAGGCGTCCGCCGGCGGCGGCGGCAAGGGCATGCGGATCGCGTATTCGCAGAAAGAAGTCGCCGAAGGCTTCAATCTCGCCAAGGCCGAAGCAAGATCCTCGTTCGGCGATGATCGCGTCTTCATCGAGAAATTCATCGTTGATCCCCGCCACATCGAAATCCAGGTGCTCGGCGACAAGCATGGCAACGTGATCCATCTTGGCGAGCGCGAATGCTCGATCCAGCGCCGCAACCAGAAAGTCATCGAGGAGGCGCCGTCGCCGCTGCTTGATGAGACCACCCGCCGCAAGATGGGCGAACAGGCCGTCGCGCTGGCAAAAGCCGTCCACTACGATTCTGCCGGCACCGTCGAATTCGTCGCCGGCCAGGACAAGAGCTTCTACTTCCTGGAGATGAACACCCGCCTGCAGGTCGAGCATCCCGTCACCGAACTGATCACCGGCATCGATCTCGTCGAGCAGATGATCCGGGTTGCCGCGGGCGAAAAGCTTTCGATCGCGCAGAAGGACGTCACGCTGACCGGATGGGCGGTGGAATCCCGTGTCTATGCCGAGGATCCATTCCGCAACTTCCTGCCATCGATCGGCCGGCTGGTGAAATACCGCCCGCCGGCGGAAGCGAGCCAGGACGGCGTCACCATCCGTAACGACACCGGCGTGCAGGAAGGCGGCGAAATCTCGATCCATTACGATCCGATGATCGCGAAGCTCGTCACGCACGCGCCGTCGCGGGCGGCGGCAATCGAGGCGCAGTCGACCGCGCTGGATGCGTTTTATGTTGATGGCATCCGCCATAACATTCCGTTCCTGTCGGCTCTGATGAACCATCCGCGCTGGCGCGAGGGCAAGCTTTCCACCGGCTTCATTGCGGAGGAGTTCCCGAAGGGTTTTGCCGCGCGTCCACCCGAAGGCGAGGTGGCGCGGCGGCTGGCAGCGGTCGGAGCTGCGATCGATCATGTGCTCGGCGAGCGCAAGCGGCAAATTTCAGGACAGATGACCGGCCGGCTGGTGCAACGCGAACGCCGCCGTGCGGTGTGGCTTGACCGCGAGGAGATCGGCCTCGACGTGGCGCGCGAGGCCGATGGCATCGCCGTGCGTTTCATTGGCGCCGACGGTTTGCCTGGCAATCCGCACAATCTGGTTTCGACCTGGACGCCGGGCGAGCCGGTCTGGCAGGGCACGATCGACGGCCACTTCGTGGCAATGCAGGTGCGCGCTATTCCGAACGGCTTCCGCCTGGCGCATCAGGGCTTTGAAGTTGCGGTCAACGTCTTCACCGAAAGCGAGGCGGCCGCAGCCCGGCTGATGCCGGTGAATTCGGCCGCCGACTCCGGCAAGAAGCTGTTGTGCCCGATGCCTGGACTCGTCGTCTCGATTGCCGTGAGCGAAGGGCAGGAGGTCAAGTCCGGCGAGACGTTGGCCGTGGTCGAGGCGATGAAGATGCAGAACGTGCTGCGCGCCGAACGCGATGGCACGGTGAAGAAGATTCATGCGGCTGCCGGCGCGACGCTGGCGGTGGACGCGTTGATTCTGGAGTTTGCGTAGATCCAACCCCGTCATTGCGAGCGCAGCGAAGCAATCCATGGCGCGGCGAAGGAAGTATGGATTGCCTCGTCGCATCGCTCCTCGCAATGAAGAATGAGGAGCCTCTGATGTCCTTCCGCAAACGCCGCGAAGCCCTCCGCGCCATTCTCAACGGCTCCGCATGTGTCCGCCCGGGATCGGTCTATGACGCGACCTCGATCCGCATTGCCGAAGACCTCGGTTTCGAGCTCGGGATGTTCGGCGGATCGGTCGCCTCGCTCGCCGTGCTCGGCGATCCCGATATTGCACTGATCACGTTGACGGAACTCGCCGAACAGATGCGCCGGATGTCGCGCGCCTCCGCCTTGCCGGTGCTGGTCGATGCCGACCATGGCTATGGCAACGCGCTCAACGTCCGCCGCACGGTGCAGGAACTGGAAGCCGCGGGCGCTGCCGGGCTGACGATCGAGGACACGCTGTTGCCGTCGGCATTCGGACAGGCGGGAACGCAACTGATCTCGCTGGAGGAAGGCGTTGGCAAGATGAAGGCCGCGCTCGATGGCCGCGGCGATCCCTCGCTGGTTGTGATGGGGCGCACCGGCGCGGCATCCGTCACCGGTCTTGACGATGCGATTGCGCGGGCGAAGGCGTATGAGACGACCGGCGTCGATGCGCTGTTCTTCACCGGGATCAAGAGCCGGGGCGAGCTCGAAGCCATTTCCGCCGCCACGACACTGCCGATCGTGCTGGGCGGCGCGCCCGAGGAGATGACTGCGCTCGACTATCTCAGAGGTCAGCGCGTTCGGGTCGCATTGCAGGGCCACGCGCCATTCGCCGCCGCCACGCAGGCCGTCTACCAGACGCTGAAGGCGTTGCGTGAGGGAACCTCGCCGAAAAATTTGAACGGCCTTGCGTCTGCCGAGTTGACCAGCCGGGCCATGCGCGATGCCGATGTAAAGGCGCGCACTGGCGAATTTCTCGGGTTGAAGAACAGATGAGCGATGCAATTCGTCATGTCACGATAAGCGGCCGGGTGCAGGGCGTCGGCTATCGCGCCTGGGTCGACGATACGGCGCGGGCGCGCGATCTCGAAGGCTGGGTGCGCAACCGCCGGGACGGCCGTGTCGAGGCGGTTTTCGCAGGTCCTGCAGAGCCGGTGACGGCGATGGTCTCGGCTTGCCGGCAAGGGCCGTCATCGGCGCGGGTCCAGGCGGTACAGGACGACGCCGGCAATCCCGAGATGCTGAAGCTGCGGCGGCAAGGGGAGCGGTTTTCGGTGCTGCCGACGATATAGGTCAGCTAATGCGTCCGTTCGCTCCCTGTGAACTCGCCATCGTGCTGGATCGAGCTGCTGTCGACATATTGCAGCTTGACTGAGGAGTACACGACGCTGCGATTGCGGCCGAGACGCTTGGCTTCATAGAGTGCGGTGTCGGCTTCTCCCACCAACGCGGCCTCGTCGAGCGTCGAGCGGGTTTTAGCGGCGACGCCTGCGCTGATGGTGATGTATCCGCGGCTCGAGGCGGTATTTGGAATGCCCAGCGCCCGAACCGTCAGGCGGATGGATTCGGCGATCTTCAGGCAGCGTCTTCCGAAGTGTTCGGCAACACGACTGCAAATTCCTCGCCGCCATAGCGGGCGGACAGGCCCGAAGTGTCGCTGGTTGCACTGCCGATTGCCTTGGCAACCGCCTGCAGGCAACGGTCGCCGGCCTGATGTCCATAGGTGTCGTTATAGCCTTTGAAGTTGTCGATATCGAACAGCAGCACCGAAATCTCTTCGCAGGTCTCGTACTCGCGCCGCAGGAAGCTGTCGAACGTGCGCCGGTTGGTAAGCCCGGTCAGGCCGTCGGTCGCGGCGAGCTGGGTGAGGCGGCGATTGAGCTGGGTCAGCTCGTCCTCCATCCGCTTGCGTTCGGTGACGTCGCGGATGACGCAGAGAAATTCCGTTTGCGTAGGATCGCTGGTCTCCGACGCCAGCTTGAATTTGCTTTCGACCCACGCCAGCGTCCCATCGCCGCGATAGTGCCGGAAAACGACTGTGCTGACGCTACCGATACCGCCAAGCCGCGTGGTTGCCTGCATGACGCTTTCCCGATCCTCGGGATGGACCAGGGCGAAGCATGATTTTCCGATCAAATCCTTCGCACGCAGCCCGAGCACCGGCTCGACGGACTGAGAGACATACCGGAGCAGGCTACGGGCATCGATCAGGATGATGATGTCGGCGATGTTGTTGGCCAGCAGCCGATAATGCGCCTCGCGCTCGCGCAGCGTTCGCTCGGTCTTGCTGCGAAAGCGGAACTGCAGGGCAAGCAGCGCCGCCAACATCAGGATCATGCACAGCAGCACGCCGGCGACGAGGGCGTCGGTCCGCAAGCCCTTCCACCATTCGGAAAGCAGCCAGTCTTCCGACATGGCGACGGTGACCACCATCGGATAGTGCGGCGTCGCCTGATAGCCGAGGTGCTTCACGATGGCGTCGAACGGCGAGATGATCTTGTAGTATCCGACCGAGCTTTGCTTGAGATGCTTCCTGAACAGATCGGTCTTGGACAAATCCGTGCTCTTGTCTGACTGCGGCCAGCGTGTCAGGAGCGTACCATCATTCCGTATCAGGCTGATGCCGCCGTCCGGGCCAAGCTGGAATGTCCGGTAAAAGCGGTTGAAATGATCCTTGTCGACCGCTGCGGCGACGATTCCGCCGAAGCTGCCGTCGAGCCTGGTAATCCGTTTCGAAAGAACGATCGAGGATCGCTCGTCGGCACTGGCCTGCGGCAGTTCGCTGATCTGAAGCGCGTTGTCTGGCGTATCTCGATGATAGGCGAAATAGCTGCGGTCCGAGATGGTGTGGCGCGGTATTTCGGGCGATGACGAATATTTCCAGTTGCCCTCGGCGTCTGCGACGCCGATCCCGCGCAGTTGGGGCAGCGTTTTCGCCGTCTCAGCCAGGTACCTGTTGAACCTGTCCGGCTCGGGGTCCCGGTATTTAAGCAAATCCACCATCCCGGCCATCGCGATATCGACCGCCTGAATGGTGTGCGCGGCATGCTCGGCAAGCGAATGGGCGAGATTCTGAATATCGGCGCTGCCGCTCGCCAGCGCCGCTCTCTTGGCGTCGAGCGCTTTCCAGATCATGACGCCGAGGACAGAGGCGGTCATGGCCAGTGCAAAGGCGATGATGACGGCCGTCGATGTCACGCGCCGCAGCGGCCCGCCCGGGTCTGGAGGATTTCGATGGGGCATGCCTTGCCTTGATGACCGCGCCAGACGTCGTCGCCGGCAACGCGCGAGAGGAATCTAAGACGCGACCGGTACCGAGGGGTTAACGGATCGACCCCGGAAAAATACGGAATCCTGCGGGGTTCCATCTGAGGAGCTGGCGCGTGGGCCGAATGTCGGTCGGCCCGACCAGAGCGAAAAGTCGAGGCTTGACATCAGCACAGTAATATCAGATATTTCTGTCATGACAGAAACAACAGGTAAAAAGAAACTTCCTGCCGTCGTCGAGCGGTTCATCCTGCACTGGGGAGACATGGGAGATGAGTGGGGCGTCAACCGCTCCGTCAGTCAGATCCATGGCCTGCTTTATCTCGCCGAGGCGCCGATGACGGCAGAGGACATCGCCGAGACGCTCGGCATGGCGCGCTCCAACGTCTCCAATTCAATCAAGGAATTGCTGGCCTGGGGGCTGATCCGGCGGGTGCCGATCCTCGGCGACCGCCGCGATCATTTCGAGGCGGAAACCGACATCTGGGAGGTGGCGGCGCGGATCGCAGCCGGCCGCAAGGAGCGCGAGATCGATCCCGCCATTGATGCGCTGCGCGCCTGCGTTTCCGATGCGGCTGACGATCCGACCATCAGCCCCGTCGCGAGCAAACGGCTGAAGGAGATGCTGGCTTTCACCGAACTGGTCGACCGCTGGTACACGCAGATGCTCAACGTGCCGCGGCCGCGGCTGGTCGCGCTGATCAAGCTTGGCGAGAAGATCGTCAGCTTCTTGCCGGCGGGGAAATCCAAGTAGGGCAGAGGGGCAAAGCAGGAGCGTGTGATGGCGTCCACCAGAGTATCAAGGCTTCCCGCAGCATCCGCTTCGAACACCATCCTGCTCGACGACCACCGTTTCCACGATCTGTTGCCCGACGAGGAGTGGGGCCGCCTGCCGCTGGCGATATGGCGGCGCTTCTCCAAGCGCTTTGCCGATGGCGAAACCGTCGTCTATGTCGGGACGGTCGAGGAGGCGAGCTTCACGCCGATCGGCTGGTGGCTGGCGCAGCTCGCGCGCGCCATCGGCGGGCCGCTGCCGCTATGCACCGACACCGGCGTTCCGATGGTCGTAACGGTGACCGAGGCGCGCGGCGGCCAGATCTGGACCCGCATCTGCGCGCGCAGCGACGGCTTTCCGCAGGTGATTCACTCCGCGAAACGTTTTGCCGGTCCGACCGGCCTTGAGGAATATGTCGGCTACGGCGTCAGCATGGCGCTGCGGATATCGGTCGAGCACGAAGCCCTGGTGTTTCGCAGCGTCGGCTATTCGTTGCAGATCGGGTCGTTGCGGTTGCCGCTGCCGCCCTGGCTCACCCCCGGCGATCTCACTGTGACCCATTCCGATCAGGGCGGCGGCGCGTTCCGTTTCACGCTCGAAATCGTTCATCCGCGCTTCGGCAAGCTCATTCGTCAGTCTGCCGTGTTCATGGAGGCCGCATCATGACGTCGCTGCTTTGGACCCTGATCGCCATTCAGGTCGTGATGGGCGTGTTCGATACGTTCTATCACCATGAGCTGACGGAACGGCTCGCATGGCGGCCGTCGCAGCGTTACGAATTGCGGCTCCACGCGTTGCGCAACATGCTTTATGCGCTGTTGTTCCTTGTGTTGGGCTGGCTCGAAGTCCACGGCATCCTCGCCATGCTGATCATCGCGGTGCTGGCGGCCGAAATCATCATCACGCTGATGGATTTCGTCGAGGAGGACGTGAGCCGGAAGCTGCCGGCCAGCGAGCGCATCAATCATACGCTGCTCGCGATCAATTACGGTGCGATTCTCGTGCTGCTGCTGCCGGTGCTGATTGATTGGGCAGCGCAGCCGACCGGGATCAAGCCGGCCTACACGGGCTGGCTCAGCCTGATCGCGGCGGCGGCAGCCGTGGGGGCCGCGCTGTGCGGCTTGCGCGATTTCACGGCGGCAAAGCGTCTTTCGCGCATGACCAGCGCGCCAGCGGCAAGTCTGGTTGAAAAACTGCCCGCACGGCAGACGGTGTTGGTCACGGGCGCCACGGGCTTCATCGGCAGCCGCCTCGTGGCAGGCCTGAGCGGCGCGGGACATCAGGTCATCGCGCTGGTTCGCAATGCGGCCAAGGCGGAGATGTTGCCGCCGCCGGTTACGCTGATCACGAGGCTCGATCAACTTCCGTCAGACGCCAGGATCGATGCGATCGTCAATCTCGCGGGCGAGCCGATCGGCAACGGACTGTGGACCGAAGCCAAGCGCCGCAGGATCCTGGATTCGCGCATCAACATGACCCGCGACGTGGTGGGCCTGATCGGGCGGCTCGAACGCAAGCCGGCGGTGCTCGTCTCGGGCTCGGCGATCGGCTGGTACGGGCTTTGGCAGGACCAGGTGCTGACGGAGTCGGCGAAGTCGCACGCCTGCTTCAGTCACGAGCTTTGCGCCGCCTGGGAGGGCGCTGCCCGCCCTGCGGAAGAGCAGGGCGTACGCGTGGTTTATTTGCGGATCGGCCTTGTGATCGGCACCGATGGCGGCTTCATCACGCGGATGCTGACGCCGTTCGAGTTCGGCCTCGGCGGGCCGCTCGGCTCGGGCCGGCAATGGATGTCATGGATCGAGCGCGACGATTTGATCCGCCTGATCGCCCACGTGGTCGCGCATCCGGAAATTGCAGGGCCCGTCAACGCGACGGCGCCGATCCCGGTCACCAATTTGAAATTCACGGAAGAACTCGGCCGAAGACTGCGGCGTCCGGCGTTCTTCCGCATTCCCGACGCGCTGTTGCGGCGGGTCGGCGGCGATTTTGCCAATGAATTGCTGTTGGGCGGCCAGCGCGTGTTGCCAAACAAGGCGCTGAACCATGGCTTCGTATTCCGGCACGAGACGCTGCGCAGCGCGTTCGAGGCGATCCTGTGAGGAACATAAGTGGTCGCCCGCCAGCCGTCACCGCGGCAGCTTCGCGATCGCCTGACTCAGTTCGTGGATTTCGTAGGGCTTGCGCAGGATGGGAAAATCGCCGCGCACATTTAGTGCGGCATCGCTGTAGCCGCTGGTCAGGAGGATCGGCAGCCTGGGCTTGACGGCCTTCAGGTGGCGCGCGAGACCGAGACCGTCCATTTTGCCGGGCATCACGATGTCGGAGAAAACAAGGTCTATTCCGTCGAGCTCGATTTCGCGCAGTGCCGCTTCGGCATTCGCCACCCGGCGGACGGTGTAGCCGAGCTGTTCGAGCAGGCCGGTGCTGACGGCGGCGACGTCCGGATTGTCCTCAACCAGCAGCACGGTGCCGCTACCGCCGGTTTCGATCGCATTGATGTCTTCCGTCTCGGGCGCGGCATCCTTTCGTGGCAGCAGCATCGTGATCCTGGTGCCCTTGCCGAGCTCGCTGGCCACCTCGATGGTTCCGCCGGCCTGATGCGCGAAACCGTGAACCTGCGACAGCCCCAGGCCGGTGCCCTTGCCGATCGGCTTGGTGGTGAAGAACGGGTCGAAGATCTTGCCGAGGACATCAGGCGCGATACCCGTGCCGGTGTCCTCCACCGAGATCGCGACATATCCGCTCGCATCGGCTTCATCGCCGGATCTTGCATTGCGCGCCGAGATCGTGATGACGCCGCCGCCGGGCATCGCATCACGCGCGTTGATAACGAGATTGACGAGGGCGGTCTCGAATTCAGTGACGTCGACCATCACTGGCGAGATGCCGCGGCCTACGTCGAATTTCAGGGTTACCGCGCTGCCGATGGCGGCGTCGAGGACCTCACGCACCGCATCGATGCGTTCGGCGACGTCAACCGCTTGCGGGCTGACGCTCTGTCGCCGTGCGAATGTCAGCAGTTGGCTGGTCAGGGAAGCGCCGCGTTTGGTAGCCCCCTCGATCGCCGACAGCGCCCGCTGGCATTTGACATCGTTGCCCACCGCTTTCCTCAGCGCATGAAGGCTGCCGCTGATGATCATCAGGAGATTGTTGAAGTCGTGGGCAACGCCACCGGTAAGCTGGCCGAGGGCATCGAACTTTTGTGATTCCGCGAGCTGCTTGTGCATCTGTTCCAGCTTGAGCTGGGCCTCGCGGCGCTCGGTAATGTCCCGGGTGATTTTGGCAAAGCCGATGAGTTTGCCGTCCTCATAGAGGGGGTCGATGACCACACTGGCCCAAAAGAAGGTGCCGTCCTTGCGGACGCGCCATCCCTCTTCCTCGTATCGGCCCTGTTGCAGGGCGATGCGCAAGGCGCGAAGCGGCTTGCCGTTGGCGCGGTCGACCTCGGTATAGAAGCGGGAAAAATGCTGCCCGATGATTTCGGCGGGGGCGTAGCCTTTGATGCGCTGGCCGCCGATGTTCCAGCTCGTAATGATGCCGGTCGGGTCCAGCATGTAAAGCGCGTAGTCGGCAACGCCTTCAACCAGGAGTCGGAAATTGCGTTCGGTTTCGAATAGATCCCTTTGCTGCCGCTGATCTTTTTTCGACATCCGACCTGCCCATTTAACTGGCGCAAACGCTTGTCCTGGCGATTGGTTCCACGCTTGTTGAACATTTTAACGAAACGGCGGGCTACCGCACTGCAGCCAGGCTTCGGAACGTTGCAGCCAACGTCCGGAGCGCCATGCGCTTGGCGGGATCGCTGACTTTCGAATGCAGCATTACCTTCGAGGACGGGAGCCGCGGCAACCCCTCGGCCGGCCCGATATCGACCAGGCCTGGTGGTGCGATCCGGCGGGCCAGCGGCGCGACCGCAAGGCCGGCC
This sequence comes from Bradyrhizobium archetypum, assembly GCF_013114835.1. Classification (GTDB taxonomy): domain Bacteria; phylum Pseudomonadota; class Alphaproteobacteria; order Rhizobiales; family Xanthobacteraceae; genus Bradyrhizobium; species Bradyrhizobium archetypum. The sequence continues at coordinate 177,217 of NZ_JAAVLW010000007.1, forward strand.
AATGCAGCGGCAGCGACCGCGGTGATACCGCCGCCGACGAAGCTTTCGTTCCACGGGATTCTGGCTTTGTCGAGGGCACGAATGGCGACGGCGCGGACCCCACATGGTGGCGCCAGCGTGGCCAGCGGCAGCGTTTCGCCGCGGCGCCAGTTCAGGCGTCTGGCGGCGAACCAGCCGAACGCGTCTTCCGCCAGCTTCTCGCCGCCGCGGCGGCTGCCTTCCTGTCGTACCACCACGGCATCGAGTTCGCCGGCGTCGTAGGCATCCAGCATCTGGCGCGAAAAGCCGATCGTCACCGACAGCGCCAGTTGCGACGACATCGCATGCAGCCGTTCCAGCATCGGCACCAGCTCGGGTCCCGCGGCGTGGTCGCTGATGCCGAGCGACAATTGCTGGCGGGCAAGCTGGTCATCCGACAGCGCGCGATCATGCGCTTCCATCAACGCGCGGGCGAGGGGCAGGAACGCGGCACCGTGGGCCGTCAGCGTCACCGCCCGCGGCGAACGCTCGATCAGGCGCTTGCCGAGTAGGCTCTCCAGCCGCTGCAGCTTCATGCTGACGGCGGCCTGCGTGGTGCCGAGCGCCTCGGCGGCGCGAGTAAAGCCTTGCAGTTCGGCGACCCGGAGAAACGCCTGCACCGTACCGATATCGAGCGTGGTCATCGTATCATCAATGTCTGTTATCATTGATATGAATATAGATAAGCTACCAAAATGATGGCTGCGGGTCTAGATGCAGCAGGCGCGATGCAGCGCGAAACGCGAAAGGAGAATGACCATGCCGCTCATTACAGTTACGTATTCCAGCGTCCGCAAAACGCCGTCGCTGAAGGCCGAAATTGCTTCCGCCGTCAGCGATCTCACCGCGCGAATTCTGCGCAAGGATCCCAACGTCACCGCCGTCATCGTGAAAGCGGTCGACGCCGCCGACTGGTTCGCCGGCGGCAAGTCACTGGCGGAACAAAGCCTTGCCAGCTTCTGGCTCGACGTTCATGTCAGCGAAGGTACCAACACCAAGGACGAGAAGGCGGCCTATCTCGCCGCGCTGTTCCAGCGCATGGGCGAGCTGCTCGGGCCGCTGCACGAAGAGAGCTACGCCCATGTCGACGAAGTGAAGGGCGATGCCTACGGCTTCGGCGGCCTCACCCAGGAGCGCCGCTACATCGCAGGCCAACTCGAAATCCCAGCGGGGAAAGCCGCAGCGTGAGCTTTATCGGGAAGCACGGTCACGCCCTTAGCACGCCCAGCACCGCCGCGGTGGCTGCGACAAGCGAGAGGCCAATCACAGTGGCGCGCCAAAGCAGTTGTTGGCGCGCCGCTCGCCGATCCTTGAACGCAAGCCAATCCCGGACGAACCCGGCGGGAATATCGAATACGACGGTCGGCCTCTCGGGATTATGCGCTTCGTGGTCTGCAAACATGGTCCGCACATTCGGCACGCCCAAGCGCTCAAGTTCGCAGTACCATTGCATGGCGTTTGCGTTGTTGGTCCACCGGTTTTCGAAGGGAAGTCTGTGCGATTTCATCGCGACCTCCACTGTGCACCACTGTTTCTTGATATGTGGCCCCGCTCGCGAGAGCGGAAGATCTGCAAGGCAGCGGACGGACGTCTCAGGCCGATAATTCCGCCAGGCGTGCGCTGGTCGCGCCGAACACTTCTTCAAACGCCCGCCGCAGGGCGAGGTCGACATCTTCCATGGTCACGGGCAGGCCGAGGTCCACCAGCGAAGTGACGCCGTAACGCGGATCGACCACGCCGCAAGGCACGATCGCGGAAAAATGCGACAGGTTCGGCTCGACATTGATGGCGATGCCGTGGAACGATACCCAGCGCCGCAGCCGCACGCCGATCGCCGCGATCTTGTCCTCATGGCCCACGCCCTTGTCCGGGCGCCTGACCCAGACCCCGACGCGGTCCTCGCGACGCTCGCCGCGCACGTTGAAGGCGTCCAGCGTCCTGATGATCCATTCTTCGAGCCCCGCCACATAGGCGCGGACGTCGGGCCGGCGCCGTTTCAGGTCGAGCATCACATAGGCCACCCGCTGGCCGGGGCCATGATAGGTGAGCTGGCCGCCGCGGCCGGCGGTGAACAGCGGAAAACGCGGTTCGAGCAGGTCGTCCTGCCTGCCGCTGGTGCCCGAGGTGTAGAGCGGGGGATGTTCCAATAGCCAGACCAGTTCGGCCGCCGCACCCTCGGCGATAGCGGCCGCACGGGCTTCCATCTCAGCCACGGCCTCGGGGTAGGGCACGGGACTGGCCGAAATCCGCCATTCGACCTCGCCGCCGCCTTTGGCCTGCGCGAATGTCGTCAAATCAAGGCTCTGGCGGTCATTAACCATTGGCTAACTATAACGTGGTCAGGTGGAACCACACCAATGTAGTCCCCCTTTGGCGGTTCAGAAGTGGCGACCCTCGACAAAGTCAGCGTCAATCTCATGGTGGTGCTCGGCACCACAACCATGCCCATCCACCAGGTGATGCGGCTGTCCCGCGGCGCCATTATCGAACTGGACGCCACCGAGGCAGACGAGGTCAAGATCCTTGCCAACAACCTTCCGGTAGCCTCCGGCGTCGTGCTGGTAGACCGCAACCGCATCGCGGTCGAAGTCAAGCAAATGTTGCCGAAATCGCCTGATGTCAGATAGTTATTGAAGCGCAAAACTGCCTTGTCCCTCCATCTCCGATTTGTTACATCGGCGCCGTTGATCCGGCGGGCTGATCCATCCAGCCGGTGTCCCAAGCGCTCGTGGCGGAATTGGTAGACGCGCTGCCTTGAGGTGGCAGTGAGTAACATCGTGGGGGTTCGAGTCCCTCCGAGCGCACCAAGGGGCATAAGTCGTTGCTGCGCAGACTATTTTCGCGATGTTTTACTCCCACATTGTTACCCGCCGCGGATGTTAGTGCTCTGTTCCGTACAAAGCTTCCTGGTTTGATCTCGCGCGTCTTGGTCCAGCGCTTGCCCTTTTGGTGGTCCCATCTTCATCTGAACCAACGCGCGGCGAAGGAAAACCATTGTTTGCTCACGAGAGGGCAGTCGCGTAACCAAGCGTAGAAATCGGCGGGCTCGTACCTTCATCCGCGAACGCTACGTGGTCTCCGTAGCGACGTTTCCATCAAACGGCGTGCGGGCAGGGGCCGCAGGGTTTTCGAAGAGGAGGATCGGGTGACCTCGATCAGCCCGCCTTGTCGGCCGAAGCAATCGCGGACGTGTCCATCCACATCGCTCCCAAAGCATGGCCGTCGGGATCAGCGAGGTCGCGGGCGTACATGAAGCCATGGTCCTCTACTGGATTGATATCGGCGGTACCGCCATTTGCGGAGGCTGCGCGATTCATCGCATCGACAGCGTCGCGGCTGTCGCACGATAGAGCCAGCATCACTTCGCTCGACGTTTTTGGTGGGATCGGGCGGCTCGTAAAGGTGCGCCATTTGGCATGGGTGAGCAGCATGAAGTTGATTGCTTCACTCCACACCATGCACGCAGCCGTCTCGTCGGTGAGCTGAGGATTGTTCTTGAAACCGATGGATTGGTAGAAAGCCATGGACGCCTTGAGGTCGGTGACCGGCAGGCTCACAAAAATCATCTTGCTCATCATTCTTTCCTTTAGCTGTTGGGATGCCAATCTCCAACGAGTGGCGCAAACGGCGATAGTCCCTGCTTAAAGACGATTGAAAGCCCGCCGAACCGACACCGCATGTTGCGTTTTTCTGGATTCTAACGGTCAAGCTCCGAATGTCTTGGATTCTGCACCTGGCCAAAGCAGCGTGAGGTCCGTTCAGGGTCCACAAAGGGCGGGTCAAGGGATCGCTGACGCGAAGTCGGACTGCCCTCATACAAGACCAGCCGCACGCGACGTAGTTGGTCGGGCCAAGGCAAGGATCGTGATTGATTACAACGACCTTTCGGCCCCCACGATGGTGAATCTGGACAGTCTTTAAAAATGGCAATGTTGGCTTTATGCCAAACGCTGAAATGCCGACGGCACTGGATGAACTCGTCTGCGAGGCCCACTAGCCGAAAGTGGCACCTTCGAGCTTTGCAAATCGCCGAGGCTGGGCCTCTTCCCCTCATGCTGCGGCGCGTTAAACCCTGCGACGTTGCAACCGTGCTGCCGGAACCAGTCCCACCGCGGGCGATCCTATGAATGATCCCAACGACGGCATTTGGTGATAGCATGGGGACAGGGAACTGGGGGAGCCAGCATCAATGTCCCCAGACCAGACCAAACGCAAGCTCGCCGCTATTTTTGTCGCCGATATTGCCGGCTACAGCCAGCTAATGGGTGCGGACGACGAAGGCACGCTCGCCCGCCTCAAGGTGCTTCGCAGCGAGCTGATTGATCCAAAGAACAAGCGACATCACGGCCGGATCGTGAAAACGACCGGTGACGGAATTCTAATTGAGTTTCCAAGCGTCGTGGATGCCGTGCGCTGCGCGATCGAGCTTCAGCAGGGAATGGTCGAACGTAATGCCGATGTGTCTAAGGACAAGCGCATTGAGTTTCGCGTCGGTATCAACCTTGGGGATGTGATAATCGAAGGCCGCGATCTCTATGGTGATGGCGTGAACATCGCGGCGCGCCTCGAGGCGCTGGCCGAGCCCGGCGGCATATGTATCTCTCAGACGGTCCTCAACCACGCGCGCGATAAAGTGCCTTTCGACGTCGAGGACGCAGGCGAGCAAACGCTGAAGAATATCGCCCGACCGGTCCACGTCTACCGGATCATCATCAATCCCGGCCGGCGCCGCCCTGCGACGCCCAAACCTGAGGTACCGACGCTGGCGTTGCCCGACAAGCCATCTGTTGCCGTGCTGCCATTCACTAATATGAGCGGCGACCCCGAGCAAGAGTTCGTCTCAGACGGGGTCGCCGAGGATGTGATCACGGCGCTATCGCGCTATCCCTCGCTGTTCGTCATCGCCCGGAACTCGTCTTTCACCTACAAGGGTCGAAGTGTCGATGTGAAACAGGTCGGACGCGAGCTCGGCGTGCGCTATGTACTCGAAGGCAGCGTGCGCAAGGCCGGCAATCGGATCCGCGTCACTGCGCAATTGATAGAGGCAGGAACCAGCAACCATGTGTGGGCCGAGCGCTACGACCGCGATCTCGCCGATATTTTCGCTATGCAGGACGAACTCACCGAAGCGCTGACGACAGCGCTGGCGCCCGCCATTGCAGACGCCGAGCTGCGACGCGCCATGCGCAAACCACCAGGGAGCCTTGATGCCTGGGCGGCCTATCAGCGCGGTCTGTGGCATCTGAGCAAGGCGACTGCAGACGACGATGAGATCGCGGAGAAATTCTTTAAACAGTCAATCGATCTCGACTCGAGCTTCAGCGGCGGCTACAGCGCGCTCGCCTTGTACCAGCTGCAGGCGGCTGCGCTCTACCAAAAGCAGGACATGGCAGACGCGCAACGCTCGGCCGAGGCCTTGGCCCGCCGGGCAGTCGCGCTCGATGGCGCCGATGCGGAAGCCCGTTCATGCCTCGGCTGGGCCCTGCAAGCGCGCGGCGAGGCTGACGGCGCGCTGGCGGAAATTGAACGAGCTCTCTCAATGAGTCCAAATCTGGCGATCGCGCATGGCCACAGAGGCGCGACGCTGATCTTCACGGAACGACCGAAGGAGGGGCTTGCGGCTCTCGAAACGTGTATCAGGCTAGATCCCCGCGACCCGTATCTGGCAGTACGTTTGTTGCACATCGCGTGCGGTCTATATTTCAACGGCGAATACGAGGCTTCGGTCAAAGCCGCGAAACGGCTGATCCGGTCATATCCCGAGTTTCCGATGGTCTACCGCTGGTCCGCTGCGGCACTCGGCCAGCTCGGGCGCATAACGGAAGCGAAGGAAGAATTGGATAAAGCCATCTCCCGCGCACCGGGGGCGTTCGACATGTATGTGCACAAGAGAGCTCCGTGGTTTCGTCCGGAAGACCACGCTCATCTCGTCGAGGGTTTGCGCAAGGCCGGTTGGAAGGGCTGATGCTGCATTGAAACCAGTCGCTGCCGCCGATCTGAATTTCGCGAATGCCCGCTTTGGGTGGTTTTCAGCCTCGGCGCGGGATTTGCGATGTACGCTTTGCCCTCACTCGCGTCGATTGGGCGGCGCCTGGCCAGGGGCCGGTCTACGCCCTAGAGCCGACAATGGGCGCCGAGGCATGTCCGACTAGACTAGTCGTTCGCAGGCACGGAGTGATGCTCGTGCGTGATGCGCCAGTCGCCGTCGACCTTGCGCAGGCCCACTGTCAGCCGAAATAGGAAACCGTCCATGTCCGCCGGGTTGCTGGATGAGTTGGGACCGCAGCGCATGATCGCGACCGCGAACGCGACTTCCTGGCCCGCAGTCACGGCGAGCTCTTGGATGTCGAAGGCCGTTCCAGGCTTGTGATAGCGGAAAAACAGGTCCCAGGTCCGTTCATACGCCTCGATTCCCTTGCATTGCAGGGGCGGCGGCAAGTCGAACATCACCATGTCCCGCTCGTGATGAGCGAGAATGGCGGGAACATCGTGCCGGCGGACCGCGTCCGCCCAGGCTTCGAGAAGGGCTTTGATCCGGGTCTCTTCGGTCTTGGCGTGTTCAGACATGGCTTTGGCTCCTTTGCATACTCAGAGGACGAACGGAGGGCCATGAATCCGACACGGCTGCGCGCTCGTGCGACGTGGGAGCGAACCGAAGGTCCCCTTCTGTCGGCGCGCCGGTGGCGAGGCGCGGCGTCTTTGAATTTCCTAGATCCGCTCACGAAAAGCTTTTAGTGAGGACGATTCTATCAGTATCGAAGTGAAAGGTATCGTTGGGCCTGATGTGCACCTTATGGTTTAGTGCACTCGGATAAGGCATTGAAATTGCAACAAATGCGACCGCCCTCCGAGCGCACCATACCCAACAAGTGCATTTGCCTGATCGGAGAATTCGGCCACTTTGTGTGTCGCGCCCCCGCGCCGTGCCTTTGCGATGCCGTCCTCGATCTCGGCGATGGTCACTGCCGAGATAAAGAGATGGGCGGAATGGTCATCCATCCACGTTATCAATGCGGGCGATGCCAATCTTGATGGCGCACCCGCTGAAATCACGTTGGTGTCCGCCAGATGCAAAACGACTAGAACTCGGTCTGACGCAGCGAGCCGGTATTGCGCGGCGGCAGATCGTCCGGCGCGAGTGGCGCCGCCATCAGCAGGCGGCCGAAGGAGGGAACTTGCGACAGCCGCTGCCATTCCTGATAGCTCAAGATCACGGCCTCTCGCTTACCGTGCCCCGTGATGATGGCTGGCTCGCCGCCCACGGCATCATCGACCAGTGCTGACAGGCCGGATTTCGCGTCCCGAAGCTGAATTTCACGCATGACGGCCTCGACCAGATGTGACTACAGTTGGCCGCCGCATAAAAATCAAGCTCCATCTCTGTCTTTGGGCTCCCTCCCGAATGGGTTTGATGGGCACCTTTCGTTGTTGTTTGGCTTTTTAGGCCTCTGCCCTTGTTGCTGGAGGGCGGAATTGATTTTCGCTCTATCGAGTCCGCAACTCGCACATTGCCTACGGTTGCTTGTTCGAGCGTCGAGCTGCGAGCGGGACTCGAAAGGTCCGGAGACGCGCGAGCTCAGGAAAGTTATCCGCAGCACTGACCGAAACCAACCCGACAACCGCGGCCGGAACTTCTTTGCTGACCAGCCGGCTGATGGCGGTGGTTTGGCCTTTGCTCAATTGGACGTCGGCGGCACCGGCTGCCGCCATCGCGGTCCTGACTCGACTGATCGACGATTCCGAATATCGATCATCGATCGCAATCGTCTTGCCGACAAGATCGGAGACAGACTTGACGTCGGGACCCGTCACGAGGACGGCCACGAGAGCGTCTAGCGATGTATCCAACGTGGGAACCGACATTCGCTCCGCGACGGCAGAGGCGGCAGCCACCTGCTCCTCTGTCGTTCGGGCCGGCGGCACGTCGGCCGTTGACTGCGGATCGCTAATGTTTGCTCGTGTCGCCTGGGAAGCAACGGCGTTGCCCGTCGTCTGCTGGTTCGCTAGCGGCGAAGGAACCGGTATGGGAATGGCAGCTTTCGCGGCGACCTTGATTGGCTTGGATGTTCGACGGACGGCGTGGTCCGCGAGAGATCGGGGCGACCTGTCGCTGCGCGGGGCGACAGCGGGCTCAGGTTTCGGTGTCGCGGAATCGTTGTCATACGATTCAGTTTCAATCGGCACATGAACCGCAGTCAGGCAGGCAAACGCGTTCAGGCCAACGCATGATGACTGCGTTGATGGTTGCCTACTGCAACCGACCAGGGTCGTAGCCAGCGCGCAAACAAGAAGCGTCCTCAATCGATCCTCCTGAGAGGTTGAGTGCGGTCCCGCAATTCTTGCGGCTTGAAGGATGTTGCGCTGGCTTCTCAAACAATGATGCAAAGCCGTTAAATGCACATTAAGCGTAGGCCACACGCAGCCTTATGCGCCGGCATGGTTAATGCGTGAACCGGTCCCGTCTCGAACGAACAGAAGCGTTCCGGCGCCATCGCACGGCGTTGTCGCACGCCTGCCTTTTCATTGCTTTCTTCCACGCAGGATTTCGCCACGAATCGGTCGCCATCCTCACGCGCTGGGGGTTATTCATCGAGTGATGGAGGATGACCGATGGCGAGTATCGAACGACTTCATAGAACTGCGCCGCTGGATTTGGCCAAGCTTGAGGAGGACGTCGTAGGCAATCTTCCGGCGATCAAGGTCGCCCCATCGGGGCCGATGCCGGATTACGTCGAGCATGAAAAGGGCGTTACGCGCGTCGGCGCGCTGACCGCCGAGGCTGTGGTGCGTGACTATGAAGCCGCGGCCAAGGAAATCGAAGCGATGGGAGCAGAGCTGATCAGCGCGGCCAAGAAATGCGAGGCAATGACCGCCGAAGTGCACAACGCCATCGCCTTCATGCGCGATACCGCAGCCTCGTATCGTGAGGAAGCCAAGAAGATTTTCAAGCGCATCGAAGAATGCTCGATCTTCACAGAACAGGTTCGGAAGACCTGCGAGACCGTCAAACTCAAGATGATCGAAGGTAAAGTATAATGAGATATCCGGAACATCGATCAGGTTTGCCGTCCCGACGGGAGGCCATGTTTTTCGAATAGAGTGTGTGAATTGCGGTACAGGCTGATGCCGCGAATCAGCTTAGTTTGCAGTCTTCTCCCTAGACTCGCACCCGCCGCAAATGGCGGGTCCTCTTTGCGGTGTCCAACAGTCAGAACGGCCTCGCGGCGGGCGCTACTGGTGGCCGCAGACGGCCAAATCCGCGCCCGCCTGTAACAGCGTTGCACCCTTGGCTGATCCGAGGCGCTCCGAGCGCACGATAATGTTGCAGTTTGGGCCTAGTACAAGCGATTTGCGAGGTGTTCGCGTGTCCGCAATGCCACGGCGCGCGAATCGTTTGCATGGCGTGCGGGTTCACACCCCTACCGTCGCACCGTTCGCGTAAACTGAGGCCAAGCGGCTGGTGATTCCGGCTGGCTCCGCCGCCGTTTGGCGCTTCCAGGAAGCTCGATAATTCGACACTACAAAGACCACTCGGAGCATCTTCATGCTGTTTTTGAGCTACACCTATCGATTCCTGTCCAATTTCGTCTTCCTGGCGCTGGTGTATTTTGCTCTGAACTTCCTCGAAAAGTACCAGCACCGCGTGGTGGTCGCGATTCTCGTGCTTGTCTATGCCGGCATGCATGCAGCGTCCGCGCTGCGGTCGTTTCACTTCTTCCAGCGTATTGAACGGCTTGAACTGGAGGCGCGCCGTCTGGTGGCGGCACTGGGCGAGGGGCCGAATTCGACCTCGACGCGCAAGCAGGTCATTACCGACGTCAGCTCGCTCCGCCACGCCGGCGAGATCAAGGCCTATATCGACCTGCTGTTTCTCGCCATCGTCATCCTGCTCTGCCTGGCCAAGATCGTGGCCAGTTGAGGCTCCGATGGTAGGGCGGGGTACCGGCACAGGGAGCTAGTCAAACGATCCGATCGACCCGCACCGGATTGATCAGCGCTTTTTTAAGCCGGCAACCCGGACCGATCGGGTATTCCGTTTGGCTTGCGCCGCCGGCTTGGGAGCGCTCCCGTCGGCGGCTTGCGGCGCAGCCGCAGCCTGTTCGACGGAAGGCGGCTGGGCTGCAGCCGCCTTGCCCTGGCGGCGCGATTTCCCATCAAGCTTGGCGGAGGAGACTTCTGTTGAGCGCGCCTGCCCGACTGATGCCGTGCGGCGTGCGGACGAAGCCAGCATCGTAACGCGCGTCGATTCCGGGATCTTGTAAATGCTCGCTGCCGGAGCCGGCAGCACGGCCAGCGCAGGGGTCGGCGCTACCAGTGTTTGCCGCGGCCACGGCGCAATCGGCGCGGAGACGCCGCGGCTGCGGCGCGGCATGCCAACGTTGGTCGTGTGCCAATCGAGATCGGTCAAGGCCGGGACGGGAAGTGCGGGACCGCCAGCAAATGCGAATCTCGGAACCTTCGGCCAGCGCGACGTCGCCACTACCTCCGACGCCGGATGCACTTGCCATTGCTGCGGCTCGGTCGGCGTCGCCGGCCGATCGGGGGTTGCCGGCACCACATGGACGATGCGATAGCCGCGCGCCTTCAGTTCGTGCAGGATCCTCGGCAGCGCGGCGACCGTGCGCGGCTGAATGTCGTGCAGCAGCAGGATGCCTTTACCCTTGGCCTCCAGCCGCTTCATCGCGAGCTCATAGACGCGGTTGGCGGAGACGTCACGCCAGTCATCGGCGGGGAAATCGGCGCTCCAGAGCTGGAGCCCCTTGGAAGCGGCAAATTCCTCGATCTCGTCGGTGCGGCGCAGGCCAGGAATTCGCAGGAAAGGCGCCAGCGCGGTACCGTCGCCGAGCGCTGCGGTCACGGACGCGATACCTTGCTCGATCTCCTGTCTGGAGCGTTCGAAGGGCAGGCGATCCATGCCGACGGGATGGTTCTGGGTGTGGGTTGCCACCGTGTGCCCGGCATCGCGCACCTTGCGCACGCCTTCGGGATTGGCGCTGGCCTGACTACCGACCAGGAAGAACGTCGCCTTGGCGCAATGGGCGGCGAGAATATCGAGGATCTGGTTGCTGTATTTCGGCAGCGGACCGTCGTCGAAGGTCAGCACCACCTCGCGATCCTGCAGCGGCAACGTCTTGCCATATTGCATGGTGCCCACGAGCGGATAGGCGCGTGGATCGACAACGAGGGTGCGTGACGTGCCGATGGCGTCGGGTTGGCCGCGACAATCGGCAGCCGACGCAGCCTGCGCGGCAAAGGAGGCGAGTAGTCCGATGCACAGGGCGGTCCAAGGATGCCGCCGGAGCTCCCCAAATACGCTAGCGATCATTGAACCCCGGCTTCATTCCAAGAGCACGCAACTGCTTACATCCGGCGTCATGAATGCCGCCTTAATCATCTGAATTCTACATCTAATTTGGCTTGGAGGCCCGATCCGGACGCAAGAACCGCGTCAGCCAAACAGATCGTGATCTATTGTGGTTTGCCGGACACGGTTTTGGCACTGGCTGGAACCAGATGGACCACACGGTAGTGGTGGTCGCGGAGGTAGCGCAAGAAGCCCGGCAACATGGAAGCAGTCTGTGCCTTCGGATCGTGCAGCAGGATGATGCCTTTGCGAGCGACCTGCAGGCGGTCGGTGAGCAGCTTCAACTGCTGCGCGGGCGTAATCGGAGTCCAGTCGCTGGCCCAGAGATCCGCACCGAAAACAGCGATGTCACGCTTTTGCAGGGTCTCCAATATGGCGGGTGTCATTTCAAAATAGGGGAAGCGGAAGAACGGCGTGCTCGGGACTGTCGTGGCTGCGCCGTGAAGCGCCGTTTCGACCGCAGCGATGCCCTTGTCGATCTCGCCGATGGCCGCCTCCGGCTTCATGTATTTCAGGTTGGAATGGGCCCAGCCGTGGTGCGCGATGGTATGCCCGTGGGCCGCCATCCTGCGCACCAGTTCGGGATATGCGGAGGCCTGCCGTCCGATCAGGAAGAAGGTGGCGCGCACGCATTCCTGCGCCAGCGCCGCGAGTATCTTCTGGTCCGTCGGTGGCGACGGTCCATCGTCGAAGGTCAGTACCACCTCGCCGTCATCAAGTGGAAGCGTCTGTGGAAAGCTCTTGAGGCCGACCCGCGGCAAGCTGGCTGCCTCCACCGCGAGAACGCGCGAGGTGCCGAGCGCATCCTTGCGGGGACATTCGCCGGCCTCAGCCGCTGGGACAAAGGTCATCAATGTCGCGGCCGCCGTGAACAGTGCCGCGCTGAAATGTCGGGTCATCTGCGGTTGGACATATTTGGCATTGCGCTGGGTGTTGCCGATTGGGTAAGCGTGCAAGGTAACTCAAGTTCCCTTTCATCTGTCAAACCGGCGAGGCGCGGCATGGCCGAGAATATCGACGTTGCCCAGGCCGCCGAGGCGCTGTCAGCGCCAGGGTCCGTGCTCAACCATCTCCTGATGCGCGACGAGGAGGGGCGGGTCCGTCACGAGTTCGTCGAAGAACTTACGCGCGCCATCCACGCTGCCGACCGGCCGCTGTTGTGCGAGGTGGTCGCGGAACTGCACGAGGCCGATCTCGGCGATTTGATCGCAGCCCTCGAGCCCGAGGATCGCGTCACCCTTGTCGAGATCACCGGCACCGATTTCGATTTCTCGGCGCTGAACGAGGTCGACGACGCCGTCCGCGAGGAAATCCTCGAAGAACTCGAACCGGAAACGGTCGCGGAGGGCGTTCGCGAACTGGAGTCCGACGATGCCGTCCAGTTGCTCCAGGGCCTCGACGAGGAAGACCAGGAAGAGATTCTCGAAAAGCTGCCGCCGCCCGAGCGCGTCGCGATCGAGCGCGTTCTGCTCTATCCGGAAAACTCCGCCGGCCGCCGGATGCAAACCGAATTTATCGCGGTGCCGCCGGACTGGACGGTGGGGCAGGCCATCGACTACATGCGCGACACGCCCGATCTGCCGGACCGCTTTTACGAGATCTACGCGGTCGATTCCGAACAGCACTGGCAGGGCGCCGTCTCGCTTGACACGCTGTTGCGTGCGCGCCGGCCGGTGCCGCTCGTCGACCTGATTGAGGAAGACCGCCGTCGCGTCTCGGTGCTGGACGACCAGGAAGAAGTCGCGCGGATGTTCGGCAAGTATAATCTGGTCGCCGCCCCTGTCGTCGACACTACCAACCGGCTGGTCGGCGTCATCACCATCGACGACGTCGTCGACGTCATCGAGGAAGAGGCCGACGAGGACCTGAAGGCGCTCGGCGGCGTCACCAGCGACGAAGAACTGTCCGACAATGTCTGGACCATCGCGCGCGGCCGTTTCAACTGGCTCTTGGTCAATCTGGCGACGGCGTTTCTGGCGTCCTCCGTGCTCGGCCTGTTCGAGGGCCAGCTCGAGAAGATGGTGGCGCTCGCGGTGCTGGCGCCGATCGTAGCGAGCCAGGGCGGCAACGCGGCGACCCAGACCATGACCGTGGCGGTGCGGGCACTGGCGACCCGCGAACTCGGTTCCAACAATGCGTTCCGAGTCGTGATGCGCGAGGCGATGGTCGGCTTCGTCAACGGGCTGGCGTTTGCCATCATTACGGGCGTGGCCGCGGTGGCGTGGTTCAAAATTCCGGGGCTGGGCGTCGTGATCGGCCTTGCCATCATCTGCAATCTGGTGGCCGGCGCACTCGGCGGCATCCTGATCCCGATGGTGCTGGAACGGGTCCGCGCCGATCCGGCGGTGGCGTCGGGAACCTTTGTCACCACCATCACCGACGTGGTCGGATTCTTCTCGTTCCTCGGCATCGCCACGCTGTGGTTCGGGCTGAAGTAGCATAGCGTTTTCAAGCGAAGGCCTTGATCCGGGTGGATTCTGGTTCGCGGGAAGAAAACGCGTCAAAACGGGACCTCATTTATCGTTAATCGGGCCTTTACGCGCTTCGCCGATGATGTTGGCCCACGAGGTCAACATGCAGCGCCTGCGGCTGAAAGCGGACGGACGGATTGTCGAACTGCGGGACGGGCAGGAGTTCCCGCTTGCGCCGGCGATGCCGGAGCCGCAAATCGCCGCTCCGCCGTGCGTCGAAGCTGAGCTGCCTCCGGTGCGCGAGCTGCGTCGCCGGGCTCAACTGACGCAGCTCGAATTCGCGGCAAGGCTTGGCGTGCCCGTGGAAACGATCCGGAACTGGGAGCAGGGCAAGCGTGTCCCTCGCGGGCCGGCGCGAGCGTTGCTCGCGGTGATCGCCCACTCGCCGGAAACCGTTTTCGCAGCGCTAGCCACGGAACCGTCGCCCGCTTAGGTCCCCGACGCCTTCTTCACGCGAACTCGATCCACCCCAGACCAAGGGGGCATGCCTCGCCTGAAAATGCTATCTGTTGGCACGGCTGTTTCCGCAGCCCATAATGGGGGTCGTCTCGCGGATACAACCAATGCTGTTTGTCGAAGCCAATGGCGCAAGAATTCCGGCGATCGGGCTGGGTACCTGGGAATTGCGCGGACGCACCTGCGCGCGGATCGTCGAGCAGGCATTGCGGCTCGGCTATCGCCATATCGACACCGCGCAGGTCTACGAGAATGAGCGCGAGGTGGGCGAGGGGATGCGGGCCTCTGCAGTCAAGCGCGACGACATTTTCCTCACCACCAAGGTCTGGCCCTCGCATTTCTCGCCCCACGATCTGGAGCGTTCCGCCAAGGAAAGCCTGGTGCGGCTGCGCCTGACCGAGGTCGATCTGTTGCTGCTGCACTGGCCGAATCCGCAGATACCGCTGGCGGAGACGCTGGGCGCGCTTGCCCGTGTCAGGCAGCAGGGGCTTGCGCGGCACATCGGCGTGTCCAATTTCACCGTGGCCTTGATCGAGGAGGCAGTGGCGTCATGTTCGGAACCACTGGTGTGCGACCAGGTCGAATACCATCCCTATCTCGACCAGACCAAGGTCACGGAAGCCTGCGCGCGTCACGGCATGGCGCTGGTGGCCTATAGCCCGGTCGCCAAGGGCCGCATCAAGACTGACCGCGCGCTGCAGCGGATCGGCGAGCGCTATCGCAAGACGGCGGCACAGATCTGCCTGCGCTGGCTGGTGCAGCAGGGCGTGTCGGCGATTCCACGAACGTCCAGACTTGAGCGGCTCTCGGAGAACATCGAGATCTTCGATTTCGAGCTGTCCGACGCAGACATGCAGGAGATTTCCAGCATGGGCAGCGCCGGCGGCCGGCTTACCGATTTCGGCTTTGCGCCGAAATGGGATTGAGGGATTGCGCGGCCTGACGCTATGCTGGCCGGCTAGAAGAATTATCGAACATCGTTTGATGCGATGGAGCTGCGGCGGATCATACCCAGTGAGATCACGGCATCGGCGGTCGCGCATGTGTCGCTGCTGACGTTGCTCCTGCTGTTTTCCGAGGTGCATCCGTTCGGTGCGGTCACTGCCGAGCAGATCCCGGTCGAGATCGTCACGCCCCAGGACATTCCCGAGCGGCCGAAGCAGGCCCAACAACAAATTCCGGAGACCAGGCAGGAACCTGCGACTACGCCGCAGCCTGATTTCCCGGTGATGGACAAGCCCGCGACCCCGAGCAGGCCCACGCCAACAGAGCAGCCAAGACCACAGAAGCAGGCTGCGTTGGCCCCATCGCCCCCGGTGGATCCCCAGCCGGCGGCAGCGTCGCAATCACAATCCTTGGCGCCAGCCTACAAGCCGCCCGAGCCGGACATATCGATCAAGTATCAGGTGCTGCTCGGCCTGCCGCCGGACCTCTCGCCGCTGCCGCCGGATTCCGCGCGGCTCCCCAACGACGGCGACGACGATTTTGATGCGCCGGCGATCGAGGCCGCCAATATCTCCAACGGGCTGATCGCGGAGTTCCGGCGACACCTCAAGACCTGCTCGAAGCTGCCGGCCTCGCTGTCGGGCGCCGACGACGTCAAGGTCAAGCTGCGCGTGTTGATGACGCCGGACGGCCGGCTCGCCGCGGAACCAATCCTGATCGAGGCCAGCGCCTCCATGAAGGGGCCGCTGTTGATGCAAAGCGCCATCCGCGCGCTTTCGGCTTGCCAGCCCTATGCCATGCTGCCGGTAGATCGCTATGGCGAATGGAAGGTGCTCGACCTCAGCTTTACGCCACAGGATTTTTCCGCGTCCTAGCTGAGCTCCCGGTCGCGCTTCTTGAGGCCAAATGGAACTCCGGCCCGACCAAACGGATGATATGAGACGATATGGCCCGAGAGCACTGGCCTGACGTTGAAGGACAATTTCACCTAAGGGCGAAGCCGGCTCTCCCACGCCAACCAGTCTCGCGGCCCATTCACTAGCGGGAGACGAGCATGACACTCATCTGGCTTGGTGTGCTCCTTGTTCTCGGCGGGGTGTTGCAGATGGCGTATCAGCCAATCTGGCATGGCCGGCTAAGCGGTGGGAGGCGACTTCGCGCCCGGCAACCGAGCGACACCTTGGAACCAGAAAGACCGGCCGGCGGCTTTGGTTTCAAATCGAATTGGCCCGGCCTTGCGCTGGTCGCGCTCGGCGCCGCCTTCTTGCTGGTCGGGGCAGTGACCTGAGTTTGAAACTAAGAGCATGATGAGATCAGGTTCGGCCCGATGCTGCGTTGACCGTCCAAACAAAATATCGAAAACAACCCCATGCAAAGTAGCCGTCAACGGCCGGCGCAGCAGGCGATCGACTGAACCCAATCTCATCGGACTCTAGTTTCCGCGAGATGGCTGCAGCCGCCCGGGTGGGCTATCCCGGGCGGCGTCAAAACGTCGTTTCTCAGCCTAAACCGTGCTGCAGGGCGCGCCTGATGGCGGTTTCGACCGGTGAATAGTCGCCGTCTTTCCGGTCGAGCTGGAGAGGCGCGGCGGGATGCAGCGGCGGCTGCGCCATGAAACGCGGCGACGAACCGCGGTGTGGCTGCGCAGCATGGATCAGGAAGGGATGACACAGATAGGCCGTGCCGGCGCTTCCGACCGCCAGGGCCTCCGGACGATCGGCCGCCACGTTCTCAAGTATCGGGGGCGACATACCGGCCTCACCGGCAGGCCCGAGCAATCGCGCCATGTCGAGGTGCGAGCCGACGCGTATTCGTGTTGGCGCATCCGCTTCGCCGACGTCGGAAAACAGGAACAGCATCAGCAGCGCGCGGCCGCGCGATGTGACGTTGACCCGCCATGAAGAGAAATCGTTCCGCTCGTTTGGATCATCCGACGGCCCGGGAAAGCTGAGATCGACGTGCCAGCTGGTGTCGCCGGGATCGTCGGCATGCGGGAAGCGCACCGGAAAGCTGCCGAGGTCCGCGCGCGGCCTCCAGCGACCGCTGCCGACGAGCTGATCGAAGGCTGCGTGGAGCACCGGCGTGTTGACCGCTTGCCGAAACGGCTCCTGTCCGTAATAGCCGAGCCGGACAACCGGCCGCGTCCAGGTTTTCCTGTCGCTGGGATCGCATCCGGTGTCGCGCCAGAGAATGGCGCGGCCTTGCTCGGCGAGCTCCTCGGGGAAAGCATTATCCAACCGGATAAATCCGTCTTGGACAAATTGGTTCAGTTGTGCGTCGCTGAGCACACGCACGGGTCGAATGGTATTCGAAGGCATGAAGTCCTCATATCGCTTGGCCAGCCGACATCGTCTCGCGCAGCGAGGATGGGTCGGCTCATTCGGTCCTTGAGAAGCGCTGTTGCCGAAAACGGCACGGGCGCGCTCATTTCCGCCCGCTGGCGCGGGCAAGCCGTTAGCGGCCGAGGAAGCAGGCCGAAGCGATATTGAAGATACGGATCATCATCATGGCAACCGAAAAATAACATGCTCGGCGGAAGCCATCAACAAGGCCGGCGGACGCGCGTTAGCGCCCCATCGCCCGCCAGGCATTCGACGCGAACTGCCGCCGCCAGGTCACGATGACGACGAGCGCCGTCGTGATCAGCAACACCCAAGGGCTGACGAACCAGCCGAGATAGCCGAGTGCGAAGAAGAACGCGCGCTGGCCGCGGTTGAAGTGCCGTCCCGCCGCCTCGAACAGTCGCGTCGTGCGCATCACATGGGCTTCCGCTTCCACGGTGTCGCGCTGCGACGACGGCGGCATCGCGCCGAGCAGGATCGCGACATAGTTGAACAGGCGGTACGACCAGGCGAATTTGAAGAAGGCATAGATGAAGATCAGGATCAGTCCGACGCATTTGATCTCCCACAGCGCCGGCGAGGGGGTGAGGTCGACCGGCAGTTCACGCAGGACGGCAAGCGCGTCGTTGGTTGCGCGCAACAGCGCCAGCGCGCCGCCGATCGCGATCAGACTGGTGGAGGCGAAGAAGGCCGTGCCGTTCTGTAGCGAGGCCATGATCTGCATGTCGACCATGCGCGCCTCGCGATCGAGCATGTTGCGCACCCAGACCTCGCGATAGGCGTTCATGCGCGCCGACAGGCTGTTGCGCCCGTAAGCCGTATGCTCGAGCGTGAAGCCATAGGCCAGCCATTCGACGATGAAGAACGCGACGGCGGCGATATCGACCCAATAGGCGCCCATCTGGCGGCATCTCCGATGATGGTGTGATCTACAGGTTGAACGTGTGCGGTGCACTATGGCAAGATACCGGTCCCAACAGGAATTTCCCCGCAAATGTTGAAACTGGTCATCGGCAACAAGAACTATTCGTCATGGTCGATGCGGCCATGGCTGGCGCTGCGCGCCAACGACATTCCCTTCGAGGAAGTGTTCGTCCCGCTCTACACCAACGACAAGGCCGACAAGGACCGGCTCCTGAGTTTTTCGGATTCGGGCAAGGTGCCGGCGCTGATTGACGGTGACCTCACCGTGTGGGATTCGCTGGCGATCATCGAATATCTCGCCGAGAAATTCCCGCAGGCGCGGCTGTGGCCGGAAGACCGCGCCCGCCGGGCGCATGCGCGGTCGATTTCGGCGGAAATGCATTCGGGCTTCCTGCCGCTGCGCAACGAATGCGGCATGAACCTGCATCGTCCGGTCCGCGCGGTCGATCTGTCGGATGACGCGCGCGCCAACGTGGCGCGCATTCAGGAGATCTGGGCCGATTGCTATCGCCGTTACGGCAAGGACGGGCCGTTCCTGTTTGGCGCGTTCGGCGGTGCGGACGCGATGTTTGCACCGGTCGTGCATCGCTTTCGCACCTATGCGATCGAAGTCAGCGACGAGGCGCGGCATTACTACGACGCGATGATGTCGTTGCCGGCGTTTCAGGAGTGGACCCGCGCGGGCCTTGCCGAGACGCTCGTCATCGAGCGGTTCGAGACCGTGTGATTTCGGGCCCAGGCGGTCGGTCGGGCAGGGCGGCTCAGGGCTCCTGCCGCCGGCGGCCTTCGATCAATCCGCGTCCGGTTGTTCAATATTGGGAAAATGACGTCCATGCCTGGCTGGCGGATTCCCCGGAACCCGGCGGATTGCCGGGTATCGCCCTGAAAAACATGCAGAATTTGCGTATTGGCCATGCCTCGATGCTGCTGGCTTTTGGGCAAGGGTCTGTGCTAGGTTGCCGCAGGGTTCTCAAGTCGGCCGATAGCTAGCGGGACCGTGAGCGCGGCCGGCGTTCTTGCGTATGGAGAGGGCGTTGAAGCATAAGTACTCCGTTGGAGAGACTGTCTATTTTACTGCCAGCAACGTTGCCCGTCCGGCCGCCAGCGGCACCTATGAGGTGGTCCGGCTGCTGCCGACCGATGGTGACGACTGCCAGTATCGCATCAAAAGCTCGACCGAAGCTTTCGAACGGGTCGCCAAGGAAAGCCAGCTCGCAATTTCCTGAACCAGTTGTGTGCAAAGTAGCCGGCTGACGCGGTTTCACTCCAACTGCCGTCAAAAGGCCCCGTTCGCAGAACCATTCTGCCGAAAAGCGAATGCGACAAAACCGCATTCGTGTTTCGATCGCGCTTGATGCTGCGTTAAGGGACACCGCGCATGAACTGGGCTTGGGCTGCTTCGCTGGATCAAATCTGGCGCTCGCCGAACCTTCCGTTGTACCTGACGCTGGCCACGGCCGGATTTGTCGGGATTGTCGTTCTGATCACGCTGCTCCGCTCGGAGAGATCCGTGGCGAATGGCGTGCTGGCGCTCATCACGCTGCTCGCAGTCGGTATCGCAGGCGCGGTGACTTTCCGCGGCTTCGGCACGGCAAGCGTGCCGCAGCCAGTGGAGGTTCGGCCGGTTCAGGCGGCGACCGCCCCATTGCCGCAGCTTTCCTGCATTGATGAGCTTGCCGGCGACGCGGTCCTGGCCGCGTGCGAGAAGGCGCTGTTCGGTTCGGCCGAGTCGGTGGCCGCGGCCGTGGCCTACGCTGCCTCGCAGATCACGTTGCTGACGTCCCTGGGCGATGTCGCCACCGCGAACAAGGGGGCCGGTTCGGACCTGCTGGCGCTGCGCCGCGCCGTTGAGCGTGACCGCTACGGGCTCATGGCCTATGTGCTGACGGTGCGCGACCGTTGCACGCCGTCGTCCTGTCGCGCGTTCCGCTCGCTGACCGAGACGCGCCAGATTGCGTCCAACATGGAAGAGCGGGTCTACGAAAGCCTGATCATGCGCTACGCGTCGTCGTGGAACGCACCGGCGCAGACGGCAAACGGTCTGATGGCAGCACTGCCGCCGTCGGTCCCGACGGGCAAGCCGACCAATGCCGAATTCCCGACCTCGGCCTCTACCCCGGCGGTCAGCATCATGACGCCCGAGCCGTCGAAGCCGCCCGCGGCCGCTGCGCCGCCGCCAGCGCCAGCGGCGCCGCGTCCGGCCACGGCGGCGACACCGGCGGCTCCGGCTCCGGCGCCGTCACCTGCAGTCGCCGCCGCCAAGAAGTCGTCGCCGGCGCCGAAGCGGCCATCCACTGCACCGGTCCAACTCGCACCGTCAGCTTCGGGCGCTGCGACTTCCGACAACGAGCAGTGATCTCCACAAGGAGCGATCTTTTCAAAGCGCGCTCGGGCCGCTACATCGGCGTGATCATGCCGCTTCATCTCATCAAGCTTGCCGTCGGCTGCGAGTCGGTCAAGGAACTCAAGGGCTGGGTTGCCGAACGCATGGCAACCGCCAAGAAAAAGGGCTTACCGCTTCGTCACGTCCATATCACCCGGATGACGCCGAAGCGCGACGAGGAAATCCTCGCCGGTGGCTCGCTCTACTGGGTAATCAAGGGTGAAATCGCCGCGCGCGAAAAGATCATCGCGATCGAGCCGTTCCGCGACAAGGATGGTATCGGCCGGTGCCGTCTGGTGATGCAGCCCAAGGTGTTCGCCGTCTCGCCACGGCCGATGCGCCCGTTCCAGGGCTGGCGTTACCTGACCGAGGACGCCGCACCGCCCGACCTCACCAAATCCTCCGCCGCCAGCCTGGCGGCAATGCCGGATCCGATGCGGCGCGAATTGCGCGATCTGGGGCTGCTCTGAGCAGGGCTGCGGCTCCCGCTTAGAGAGCGATGAATTTTGGTTAGATCGCGTTCGCCGCAGGCGAGCTTTACCTCTCCCGCTTGCGGGGGAGGTCGGCGCGGAGCGCCGGGTGGGAGCTCTCTCCACTCGGACAGTATCGCCCGCGGAGACACCCCCACCCCAGCCCTCGCCCGCAAGCGGGAGAGGGAGCGCGCCGCGCTCGTGGTCGCAATCAAGCCTAATATCATCATGCTCTAGACGCCGATATTGTCGATCAGGCGCGTGGTGCCGAGCTTCGCGGCGACCAGGATCCGTACCGGTCCTTCCTTTATCGACGCGATCGGGGCCAGCGTCCCGGCGTGACGGGCCTCGAAGTAGTCGAGTGCGAAGCCCGCGGCAGTGATCAGTTCGCGGCCGATTGCCAACGCGGCCTCGAAATCCTCCCCGGTTTTCAGGTGCTTCGCGCTTTCCTTCATGGCACGATAAAGGGTCGGTGCGATCCGGCGTTCCTCGGGCGAGAGGTAGACGTTACGCGAGGACATCGCGAGGCCGTCGCGTTCCCGCACCGTGCGTGAGCCGATCACCTTGACGCCGAGGTCGAGATCGGCGGCCATCTGGGTCACTACCCGCAATTGCTGGAAGTCCTTCTCGCCGAAGATCGCGACGTCCGGCCGGACCTGCGTGAACAGCTTGCCGACCACGGTGGCGACTCCACCGAAGAAATGCGGCCGGAAGCGATCCTCCAGCCCGGCGGTGGCCGGACCTTCCGGCACGATCCTGGTGGCGAAGCCGTCGGGGTACATCGCCTTGACCTCTGGATTCCAGATCAGGTCGACTTTCTCCTCCGTTAGCCGGGCGAGGTCAGCCTTCCAGGTGCGCGGGTATGAACCAAAATCCTCTGAAGGTGCGAACTGGGTCGGGTTGACGAAGATCGATATGACCACCTTCTGTGCGCGACGCTTGGCTAGCTGCACCAGCGACATATGCCCGTCATGAAGCGCTCCCATGGTCGGTACCAGCGCGACGCTGGCCTTTCGGGTGCGCAAGGCCTCGACGGCGCGACGCAATGCAGGGACGGTGCGGACGACCATGGGACTTCGCGACATCTGGCTTCGATCTCTTGCAGCTTGGGACGGGGTAAGGGGCGATTAGCCCCGAAGCTTTCGGTGGGCGCGCCGACCTTATAAGGCCCGAGCTTTGCCGCCAAGGTTACTGCCAAGGTTGCTCGGGACTGGCGAGCCTGCGGCGGCTCGACGCGAAAGCCACACGCGCACGCTGCACTGCTTGAAAAGGCTACAGGGTGATCGCAGCAACGGAACGAAATCCGCACCATCCGGATTCATGATTAAGACACACAGCGAGCGAATTGCGAGCGAATTGAATGCGTCGTCACGCATTTCACTTGACGCGCAGTCGTGCGTGATTTGAAGATATCGTGCGGGGTTGAATCATGTTGCTTCAGGCGAGTCAGGGTCAATTCGGTTCGGCGCACGTCGTCGTGCTCGGCAATGAGAAGGGCGGTTCCGGAAAATCCACCACCGCCCTGCATATTGCTGTTGCCCTTTTGAAGGCCGGACAGCGCGTCGCCACCATCGATCTCGATTGCCGCCAGCAGAGCTTCACCCGCTACATCGCCAACCGGAGCGCGTGGGCGCGCCGCACTGGTCTCGATCTCGAAATTCCCGTGCACTATTGCATCAAGCTCGGCGAGACGATGCAGATCGCCGACAATGAGAACACCGAGTTCCAGCAGTTCGCCGAGGCGGTCGGCGCGGTCGAACGCGCCTTCGATTTCATTGTCATCGATACGCCGGGTTCTGACTCCTATTTGATGCGGCTGGCGCATTCGATGGCCGACACGCTGGTGACCCCGATCAATGACAGCTTCCTCGATTTCGACGTGCTCGGCACCGTCGATCCCGCCACCTATACCGTAACCGGCGAAAGCCACTACGCGGAGATGGTGCGCGACACCAGGCGCAAGCGGCGCCAGCTCGACGGCGCCAGCACGGATTGGATCGTGGTACGCAACCGGCTGTCGATGATCGGCTCGCGGAACAAGCAGCTCGTCGCCGACAGCCTGAAGGACCTTTCGTTGCGGCTCGG
The DNA here is from genome assembly GCF_013114835.1 of Bradyrhizobium archetypum. GTDB lineage: Bacteria > Pseudomonadota > Alphaproteobacteria > Rhizobiales > Xanthobacteraceae > Bradyrhizobium > Bradyrhizobium archetypum. The sequence goes on from NZ_JAAVLW010000007.1 coordinate 200,676, forward strand.
TTTCCGTTCGATCGACGGATTTGCCGAGCGGGTGGTCTACCGCGAGTTCTTTCCGCGCGGATTGACGGCGCTGGACGACATCGACGAGGCGACGCTCGGCACGCGGCCGAGCATGGGGCACGTGACGGCGCGCGAGGAAGTGACCAGCCTGTTGCGCCAGCTCAAACTGCCGCTCGACGAGCGCGGCCGGCGCCGGGCCGCCAACCGCGCCGAATGGTTCACCCAGGTCGACAAGCCGCTCGAAGTCCACGACATCATTATCAGCGCCTGATCGTCGTCAGCCGGCTGGCCGCCCTGACCGCGGCTCAATGACCGTCATTTTGAAAGGACCGCTGTGGGCAGCGGCATGCGCGACCGCCTCGTTGGCGCGATCGAGATGGAACGTGGCGATCTCAAACTGATCGAGGTCTACTTGGCCTGACCGGATCAGCCCGGCCATCAGCACGGCCGCATGCGGCGGGTACATCCATTGCCCGCGCAGGGTGATGCAGTTTCGCATCATCCAGGAATAGGGCAGGTCGAGGCCGGCGCCGACGCCGCCCATCAGCACCACACGTCCATAAGGCCGCACCGCCAGGATCGCGGTCCGCACCTGCACGGCATTGGCTGCGGGCGGTAGGATATCGAGCACGCAGTCGACCGGGCCAGGTGCCGCCTGCAGGATACGCGCGCGGTCGTCGGCCTCGTCGCCGCCCATCGGCACGGTTCGGACGCGGCCGCCGAACCGCCGCGTCAGCTCAGCCAGTGCCTGCTCGTTCCGCCCAGTCGCGACCACACATTGTGCGCCCATCCCCAGCGCGACGGCAACGGCGGCGCTGCCGAAGCTGCCGGTGGCGCCGTTCACCAGCGCGATCTCTCCGGCCTGCAATTGTCCGGCGAGGAACCCGCCGTAAGGAACGAGGAGCGTGCCAAGGGCACACCACCGCGCGGCATCCTTCTCGTCGATGTCGCCGATCGGAACGGCGTTCTCGGTCGGAACGCGCATCTGCTCGGCCCAGGCGCCATCGTGGAAGTATCGTTGCAGGTGCAGGCCGCCCTCGCTGCCGGCGGTGAGACCTTGCAGGGCGATGTCGGGCGACAGCGCATTGTCGCGCGAGCGGACGGTCGGATCGCAATAGACCCAGTCGCCAGGGCGAAGGCGCGTTGCATCGGGCCCGGCGGCGCTGATACGGCCGATCGCACCGGGGCCGGGCACCACCGGCGGTTCCAGCAGGTATTTTCGCGCCCCGCTGAGAACCTCGTTGGCGTAGGCCAGTACGCGGCTCGCCATCACGTCGACAATGACCTCGCCGGTCCCGAGCTGCGGATCGGGGACGGTCTCGATCGCAAGCGGCGATCCGAACGCATTCAAAACGGCAGCCTTCATGGGCCTTCTCCTTACGATGAAGCGGCATTGTCGCAGCCTTCATTCCCCTAACAAGACCTGGTATTATCCTAGGACTGTCAGGTCCTATCTCAGGCGTGCGCAGATGGCGCTTTCAGGCACGAATGCGAGGCAAGGCGAACTCGGCGACTTCCTGCGGTCGCGGCGGCAGAAGCTGACGCCGAAGGCGGTCGGCTTGCCGGCCGGCCGGCGGCGGCGCACGCCCGGCCTGCGGCGGGAGGAAGTCGCCGAGCTCGCCGGCATCGGTGTCGACTGGTACATCCGCCTCGAGCAGGGACGGTCCGTCAGCCCTTCGGCTGCGACGGTCGACGCGCTGGCGCGCGCGCTGCGGCTGACCAGGGCCGAACACCGGCATCTGAGAGAGCTGACGCAAAATACCGACCGGCGCGCCTTCGTCCGTGAGATCGTTCCTCCGGCGATCCAGCGCACGATCGAGCAGCTCAACCTGCCAGCCTACATCGTCGGCCGGCGCTGGGACATTCTCGCCTGGAATGCGGCCGCCGATGAAATCTTCGCCTTCAGCCGGCTTGCGGAGGCCGACCGCAACAGCCTGCTCTTGGTGCTGACCAATCCCGCGACGCGGCGCCTGTTCGGCGCTTCATGGGCGGACGAAGCCCAGCGCATGGTCGCCCAGTTCCGTGCGACGCACGACCTCTGGGCGGGTGATCCCGCGTTTCGCGACTTGCTGGCGCGGCTAGGTGAGGGCTGTCCCGAATTTGCAGGCTGGTGGGAGGCCCATGACGTCAGCGGCATCGCCGCCGGGCGGAAATCCTTGATCCATCCCAAGAAAGGCCGGCTCAAACTCGAGTATGCCAGCTTCCAGGCCAATGACGACCCGTGGCTCAAGCTCGTCATCTACACGGCCGTGTAGCTAAACTCAGCTATCGGTATCATTGCACCCGCGCCGAAAGTTCCAGGAACCACCGCGGCAGGATCGCGTTTTTCATTAGAGTTTTATCTAGCCCTCGAACCAAAGCTTGATGGGAGGCGTCGTAAGAAAAAGGTCGAATTGTGGGGATTGAGCGGTGCCCAATAGATGGGTGCGCCGCACAATGATCAGGCGGTCAACACACAACATTTGGCCTTTATGTCACGCCATCGTGACATATATCATCAACAAGGGACCGAAAGAGTTCCAAAAACAGGGATGGCCCTTAGCGGGGCGCGAGGACGAATATGAAACGTGGAATTCTCGTTCTGCTTTCACTCTCGGTGCTGGTCGCGGTTGCGTATTTCACCGCGAGCAAATGGGCGATCCGGCACGAGATGATCGCGTTTCATGATCCCGCGCGCGACAACCGTCTGGTGGCGGTTCACGTTGCGGTTCGCCGCGACAAGGAAATGCAGGCCAATGCCGGCTTGATCAAGCTGCCGGTTGCGATCCTAAATCACGGCAACACCGTCAAGAACACTGAATATTCGTTCCTCGAGAACGTGTTCGCGTGGCGCGGCTATCTCGCGATCAGCCCGCAGCACGACCTGCCGACTGATCCGCCGATGGTGACCAAGGTCGGCGAACCCTATGTCGGCCGCCTGCCGCAGATTCAGCGCGGCGTGGCCAATATCCATTTCGCCGTCCATGAAATGCAGAAGGTTCAGCCCAACGCCGACTATGAGAAGGTCACGATGGTCGGCCACTCGATGGGTGGCGACATCTCGATGTATTTCGCCAAGCAGTATCCCGACGAGATCAAGAAAGTCGTGACGCTGGACAATCTGCGCGTGCCGTTCCTGACCGACGGCAAGTTCAAGATACTCTCGTTCCGTTCCAAGGATACGCATTTCAAGGCAGACCCCGGCGTCGTGCCTGACGACGAGCAATGCGAACAGGCCGGTATCACGGTGGTGAACACCGGCTTCCAGCACAACGATATGCGCGATACCGGGCCTGACGCAGCGAAATCTTCGATCCAGACGATGCTCGACAGATTCCTCCAGGAATCCGACAAGAGCGGTGCACTGAAGCCGGTGCCGACCAAGGTGCCGGACGTTCTGAGCAGCAGCCCCGGACCGGTGCCGCTCTCCGTCCCGTTGGCCAGCAACCCTGCACCGTCAAACAAGCCGGTCACGAACTAGCCGGCCGACGACACCCCGCGCAACTGCCGCAGCGTCCCTATCCGGCGCATTGACCGGCGCGGATCGCTGTCCCACATAAAGCTTGCTGCTACCTGCGAGCACTTATGGCTGGCGAACCCACTAAACCGAAATCGGCAGGCGAGGTTGCTTCGGCAAAGGCCGAGGCGCGCAAAGCCGGCCCGTTGCCGCAGACCAAGCCATCGGCGGCGGAGGATATCGCAGCCTTCGTGGCGAAAGCGCGCGCGATGTCGCCTCACGCTCCAGGCGCCAGGGGAAGGCTGGTGTTTGCGCTCGACGCCACCATGAGCCGGCAGCCGACCTGGGACATGGCCTGTGCGCTGCAGGCCGACATGTTTCGCGAGGCCGCTTCGCTCGGTAGCCTGGATATAAGGCTGGTCTACTATCGCGGCTTCAACGAATGCCGCGCTACGGGCTGGATCTCAGACTCCGCGCAACTGGCAAGGTTGATGGGCAAGATCGATTGCCAGGGCGGCGAGACGCAAATCGGCAAGGTGCTGTCGGAGGCAAGGCGCGAGGCGGTGGCGTCCGCCGTTCGTGCCGTCGTGTTCGTCGGTGACGCCATGGAGGAGTCCGTCGACGATCTCTGTGCCAAGGCGGGCGAACTTGGCCTGCTCAAGGTCCCGGTTTTCATGTTTCAGGAAGGTCACGATCCCGTCGCCGAACAGGCTTTCCGCGAGATCGCGCGGCTTACCGGTGGCGCATGGTGCAGGTTCGATCCCGGCGCCGCGGCGCAGTTGCGCGAGCTCTTGCGCGCCGCGGCAGCCTACGCGGCCGGCGGGCGCGACGCGCTGCTGCGGCTGGCGAAAACCACCAGCGGCGCGGCCGCGCTGATCGGCCAGATGAAGTGATTACGACTTTGGTTGCCATGGTGCCGGGCGCCATGCTTTTCGGCGCCGGTGCCGCTATATTAGCGCCATGCCAACCCTGATCGCCGGCGTCGTTGCCGTTGTCGTTCTGTACCTGCTGCTGCAGATGTTTCGTGCGGCTAACCCGGTTGTGCTCGCGCGCGTGATCAAGATTGTGGGCGGCGTCGTGGCGCTGGCGGTCGCAGCCTTCACCGGGCTGCGCGGTGAACTGGCGGTTGCAATCCCGCTTGGCATATTCGGCGCTGGTCTGCTCGGCTGGTCGCCGTTTGGAGCGTCGGGCTTCGGCAATATCGGCGGGATTTTTGGCGGCGGCGCGCAGCGCTCGTCCGGACAGGCCTCGCGCGTCCGCTCGCAGTTTCTGGAGATGACGCTCGATCATGACAGCGGCGAACTGTCGGGCCGGATTGTGGACGGGCCGAATGCCGGCCGTTCGCTCGACGAATTCGGCCTGCCGCAATTGATCGCGATGATCCCGGCGTTCGACGCCGAGAGCGTCGCCTTACTTGAAAGCTATCTTGACCGCCGGTTTCCCGCTTGGCGTCAGAACGCGCAAGGCGATACGGCAGGGGGGCAGCGCCGCGCGGCGGCGAGCGGAAAAATGACGGACGAGGAGGCCTATCAGATCCTTGGCCTGCAGCCGGGGGCGGGGCGGGACGACATCACCCGGGCGCACCGCACCCTGATGAAGAAACTGCATCCCGACCAGGGGGGCTCGACGTATCTCGCTGCCCGCGTAAACGAGGCCAAGGATACCCTTCTTCGCACGCATCTTTAGCTAACTCCGGCTCACGCCACCGACGCTACAAACCGCGAGTTACTTACCTGCCGGTCTCTGGCTGACGCCCCATTTCGCCCGCCGTTTGTCCGGCGCGGTCGATCGCTCGTTGCTAGGAACCTAGCCGCAAATTCTTGACGAGAAGTTTTCGTTGGCCGCCCTCAGCGCGATCAGGCGAGAGGCGTCGCAATTGTGTTTGGAAAACAACAAAGCCGGCGCTTGCGGCGCCGGCTTTGCGAAGTTCGACGACATGTCCGGATCAGTTGCGAACGGTCATGCAGGAAATGTCGGCACGCTTGAGGGTCTTGCACACCGCTTCGGCCTGATCACGATCGAGACCGGCGAAGCGGGCCCGGTAGAGCGTGCGGTTGTCCTTGGCAACGACCGTCTCCGTAAAGGGATCGGCCTTGCTGAGCAGGGCGCTGGCCTTGGTGCGGGCGAGGTCGATCCGTTGCTTGGCTTCGCTTTCGCTTTCGAGTGCGCCGACCTGGACGATCCAGCCGGTGCGAACCACCGCCGGCGCGGCCGGCTTGACGGCGTCGTTCTGTTGCGTGACGTGCGGCCGGGGCGCCGGGTCGGCATAGGCGAGCGCCTGCGCGTGCGCGGCTTGCGATGGCGCCGGTGCCAGGCTGGAAGCGGGCAGTACGCCGAGCACGCCGTTTCCGGTACCGTGACCGGCCGGCTGCGGTGGCATGGCAGTTCTGGCGACTTCGGGCTTGGCCTCGGCGGACTTGGCCTCGGCGGGCTTGCTCTCGGCGGGCTTGCTCTCGGCGGCCTTGGCTACAACGGCGCTGGAGGTCTCGGCGACTTCGGGGCGGGCAGGAATGGCGCTGGTGATCGGCGGAGGCGCTGGCTGCGAGGGGCTGGCGGACGCCAGCTTCATGGGCCCGGCCTTGACCTGAACGGTCTTGACCTTGACCGGCTTCATCGGTTCGGCCGAGCCCGGGATTGCGGAGATCGGCTGGGTCTGGATCACGCCGCTGGTCAACGGCGCAGGTTCGGGCCTGGCTTGCTGCTCGGTCTTGGCGGGCGGCGTGGGCAGGGCGGCGGCTGCTGCTGCCATCAGCGATGGCTTTGCCGGCGCCAGCGAACGAGTCGCGGGCATGGCTGCGAGGCCCGGTTCGGACGTGGCGAGAGCGCCGGCGGAGTGAGCCTGTTCGGCCGGACGCGAAGCGTTCGTTTCGGCTCCAGCCACATCGACGGCGCCATCCGCCGGGTTACGCTCGGTGATCGCGGCGACGGTACGCTTGGTTGCCGCTTTCTCCAGGTTTTCGGCCAGCAGGTTCCGCATGGTGGCGTCGCGCGAACCGCCGCTGCGGCCGCCCAGCACGACGCCGACGAGGTGGCGGTTGCCGCGGCGCATCGAACTCACGAGGTTGAAGCCGGAGGCGCGGGTGTAGCCGGTCTTGATGCCATCGACGCCTTCGACATTGCCGAGCAGGCGATTGTGATTGCGGATCGACTGGCCGCGATAGTTGAACACCGTGGTTGCGAAGTAACGGTAGTAGCGTGGGAAGCGATCCTGGATTGCGCGGCCGAGGGTAGCCTGATCGCGCGCGGTGGTCAGTTGCTCGTCGTTCGGCAGGCCGGACGCATTGCGATAGGTGGTCTTGCTCATGCCGAGCGCCCGCGCCTTGCGCGTCATCAGCCTGGCGAATTCGGTTTCATCGCCGGCGATGGCTTCGGCGATGACGACGGCGGCGTCGTTGGCGGAACGCGTTACCAGCCCCTTGATGGCGTCTTCGACCTTCAGCGTTTGGCCCGGACGCAGGCCGAGCTTGGTCGGCGCCTGCTCGGAGGCGTGCTCGGACACGTCCATTTCGGTGTCGAGTTTCATCTTGCCGGATTCGAGACGCTCGAACAGCAGATAGAGCGTCATGATCTTGGTCAGCGATGCCGGGCGCCGGATACCGTCGGGATTGTTCGAGGAGAGCACCGCGCCGGAATTGGCGTCGACGATGATCGATGAAAACTGCGGGCTGTAGCTTTCGCGTGCGACGTGATGGTGGCGCCGGTGCTTGTAGCGGCGCGCTTCAGCGCTCTCGCTTGAGATCAATATGGCTGTCGTGAAGGTAAGGAGTCCGAGGGCGCACACTCGCAACGCGCGCGAGGAAGCGAAGGTTGTACGAAGCATTTACTTCCCCGTCCCAATTTCTGTCTTGATCACCGGCTCGTGAGGCAAAATTGTGCCCGCTAGCCAGTGATGTTTCGCTGCTCGGAATACCGACCGGGCCATCAGGTGCGGCCCGGTTGGCCGATCAGATTGCTCTTCTAGCTAAGATACTGTTCTCAAACAGCTTTCCTGCTGTTTGCCGGAAGGCGAGCAAGTCCAGGAATCAGGTTAGGCGGAGCGAGTTTCCAAAAGATTAATTAACCGTTGCGAAAGACCCTGGATTTTTCCGCTAATTCGCCGTGTTTGTGCGGCGCACAATAATTCTTGACCTTATTGTGCGGTGCACATATATGAAAGGTGTCAGGGGGCCGGGACCTCCCGGCAATCGGTTTGCACCTGCAGTCTGGGAAAGGACTCCATGATGGTCAAGGTTGAGGACATTCAGAACTACGGCAAAGAGCATCTCGAGACGGTTGCCGCTTCCGCGAGCAACCTGCAGAGCGGCGTCCAGGCGATCGCGACCGCCTATGGCGAGTACGCCAAGAAGTCGTTCGAAGACACCAAATCGTTTGTTGAAAAGCTCTCCGGCGTGAAGTCGCTGGACAAGGCGCTCGAGGCGCAGACCGAGTTCGCGCGCTCTTCCTACGAAGCCTTTGTCGCGGAAGCGCAGAAGATTGCGGGTCTCTACACCGATCTGGCCAAGCAGACCGTCAAGCCCTACGAGGGCCTGGTCGCGAAGTACAGCTCGGCCGCGCACTAATATTTCCCAGGTTCCAATAAACAAAAAGCCCGGCCGTTATGGCCGGGCTTTTTTCGTGAGCTTTTCGCGGGCTATTTCGCGACGCGGAGCTTGGAGATTTGCGTGAGGATGTTCTTGAATGCATCCGAAGTCTGAGTGGCGCTCGTGATCATCTGGAAGCTGCCATCGGGGGTCGCGCACTCCTTCAGCACCTGCGACTGCGGGTCGATCTTATTGATGTTGACCTGAATCGTGAACACCGTGACGGGGTGCAATTTATCGTCCTTGATGTTCTGGCAGAGGATCTTCTGACGGGCATCAATGCTCGACGTGGATGAGCTCCAACGGTTTTGCGTGTTCAGTCCGTCGGACAGCAGGACGATGAAGTCCTGGTAGATATAGTCAGAGTCTTTTGACGGTGCCTTGATAGGGCCGTTCTCCGTACTGAGCGATTGCCATCCCCAAGCCAGACCCACCGCCTGGTTGGTATTGCCGTTGGCAGTCATGGCGTTGACCTGGTCCTTGAGAGTTTGCCAGCTATCGCTCATCGGTGTCACCGTTGAGGCAATGCATTGAGACCACTGTTCCGCATAGAACCGCTTTGACGGGGTCCCGTCGTTGGACGATCCCGGGTCGATGTTCGTCGTGTCGTTAGGCTGGTCGCGATCGTTGATGCAGCCGGTCCAGGTGCTGTGCGCGGGCCTTGCTGCGGCCGTCGCCGCGGTGTCATCACCACGCCAGAAGTGGCAAACCTTGCTTGAGCCACTCCCTGAGCACGTGCACCTGGTCGCGTCGAACGCTCCGCAACTTGCGCTTGAGCCGGTCGTGGTCGTGTAGCAGCCATTGTAGTAAATATTGGCTTTGCCGGGCCATTTTCCGTTGTCGAGCCCGGGGCAGATGTATCCGTTCGAAGGGATTGTGCTTCTGGTCTGAGCTCCGCTTTGCGTTGCGGGCCTGTCCATACAGACAAAGCCGTGCGTGTTCCTCGTGAACGGGCAATCCGATCCAGCTTTGGCGGTCTTGAAGTCCGCGTTGATACTGGCGTTTTTGTCGTTCAGAATCGGAGGCTCAGCTTCCCACTCCGACCAATTGATCCATGACGCATTGACATTAGCGGTGCCGACATTGACGTCTTTCGCAAACGGGATGATGGAGATGTAAACGTCGCCGGTCTTCTTCCAGTATTTGGACAGGTCCGTGATCATGTCAGTGGCCGCTTTTTTCATGGCGTCCATCTTGCCGTTCTGATCCATCGACCCGGTATTATCCAGCACCATCGCCACGCGCATGCGCTTGCTGCCCCAGGCGGAAGTGGAACTGGTGTTGAAGCCCAGGGTCGGATAACCGACCACCCGCATGAAGCCGGTATCGATAGCGCCGGAGCCGTTGACCAGGACCGTCGACCCTTTGCCGGAGTTCTGCGTATAGCTCGCCGTAATCGCGACCGACTTGGCTTCCGTGTTGGTATAGAGGGCCCTGAAATACGCGTCTGCCTTGTCGCTGATTTGCGAGGCCGTGATGGTGCCCTCGGTCAGGTCCTTGCCTAGCATCAGGGCGGTCGAGTCAAGGGCGGCCTGCATCGAGGAGCGGGCGCTGCTGGCGCGGGTGTAATCGATAGCTGCCCCGACAAAGGTGATGATCGGGATGACCGCGATTCCAAAGAGGATCGCAATGTTACCTTCATTGGCGCCGGCGAACCGGCGGGCGGCCGTGCGAATGCGACGGAAAACGACTGTATCGAGCATGGCTCTCACCGCAGATGTAATTTCTGCGGGCATTTCCGCCCGGGCCGCTAAATAGGCGGTAAACCGGTTCCACTAAAAACGGGTCAAAGCCTGCGTACCGCCGGACCGCCGACCAAAAGCCCCCGGTATCCTCAACGGCGGCTAAACGGGCAGTCGTGTCCTTTGTCAAATCCGACAGAAACGATTAACCTTGCTCCGGAGAGCCGAGCCGGGAATCGGGCCGGTCGCGGGTCGCGCCAGGGCAGCATCGATGCGCTTGCGGCGGTCCGGCGGCGGACCCATATTCCAGGTGCCGATCCGGCCAACGGGTCGGACCGGGAGCGGCGATCTGGAAATGCGTTGCTGGGTGCTCGACGGTGGCTCACGCCAGAGCCGATCGCGAGTGGGCCCGATGCGATATCCGGTCACCCCTTTGGAATTCGAACGCCTGAGCCATGTCGCAGCCAACCTTGAAAACTTGTTCGTCCGTGCCGGCAACGTCGTCTGCTTCTGCTCCCCGAATGAGCAATGGCGAGAACCGCAACACAGGAACCGGCGGGCCGTCGACGTCGGTCATCACCAAGGTCAAACCGAAGACCAAGCGTCCGAACCTCTATCGCGTGCTTATTCTGAATGACGACTACACGCCGATGGAATTCGTCGTTCATGTACTGGAGAAGTTCTTCCAGAAGGACGCCGAAGCGGCCACCAAGATCATGCTCCACGTCCATCACCACGGGATCGGTGAGTGCGGCGTGTTCACGTACGAGATTGCCGAGACCAAGGTGACGCAGGTGATGGATTTCGCGCGCAAGCACCAGCACCCGCTACAGTGCGTAATGGAAAAGAAATAGCCTGCGCGAGGCTCGCGACCCGGCCGGAGGCAAGGAACGGGTCTTGCATTGATCGGTGCTGACGGAAGTCCACCCGCGCATTCCCGGTAGATTTCCGGGGAGGCGGCGCGCCGCAGCCGTGATGCCCGGAATTTAGAGGAAAACCACGCTTGCGGAACCAGTCTTTCGCCACGATCGTATGTAACTATATGACACTATGTGACAGGGGATGACGAAGGTTGTTGTTGCCTCACCGGGTAATGGCGATCATGATGACCGGGGGCCATAGAGGACGCGAATGCCAACTTTTTCCCAAAGCCTTGAACAATCCCTGCATCGTGCATTGGCGATTGCAAACGAGCGTCATCATCAATATGCGACGCTCGAACATCTTCTGCTGTCGCTGATCGATGACTCGGATGCGGCGGCGGTGATGCGCGCCTGCAGCGTCGATCTCGACAAGCTGCGCACGAGCCTCGTCAACTATCTCGAGACCGAATTCGAAAATCTGGTGACTGACGGCGCCGACGACGCTAAGCCGACCGCCGGATTCCAGCGCGTGATCCAGCGCGCCGTGATTCACGTCCAATCCTCCGGTCGCGAAGAAGTGACCGGCGCCAACGTGCTGATCGCGATCTTCGCGGAGCGCGAGAGTCATGCCGCATACTTCCTGCAAGAGCAGGACATGACGCGCTACGACGCGGTCAACTATATCAGCCACGGCATCGCCAAGCGGCCGGGCGTCTCCGAAGCGCGCCCGGTGCGCGGCGTCGACGAGGAGACCGAGACCAAGGGCAACGAGGACTCCAAGAAGAAGGGGGAGGCGCTCGAAACCTATTGTGTCAACCTCAACAAGAAGGCGCGCGACGGCAAGATCGATCCGGTGATCGGACGCAATTCCGAGATCAATCGCGCGATCCAGGTGCTGTGCCGCCGCCAGAAGAACAATCCGCTATTCGTGGGCGACGCTGGCGTCGGCAAGACCGCGATCGCCGAAGGGCTGGCCAAGCGCATCGTCGATTCCGAAGTGCCGGAAGTGCTGGCTGCGGCCACCGTGTTCTCGCTCGACATGGGCACGCTGCTCGCGGGCACGCGCTATCGCGGTGATTTCGAAGAGAGGCTGAAACAGGTCTTGAAGGAGCTGGAGGCACACCCGAACGCCATCCTGTTCATCGACGAAATCCACACGGTAATCGGCGCCGGCGCGACCTCCGGCGGTGCGATGGATGCCTCCAACCTGCTCAAGCCGGCGCTCGCCGCAGGCAACATCCGCTGCATGGGCTCAACTACCTACAAGGAATATCGCCAGCATTTCGAAAAGGACCGCGCTCTGGTGCGCCGGTTCCAGAAGATCGATATCAACGAGCCGACGGTGGAAGACGCGATCGCGATCCTGAAAGGTCTCAAGCCGTATTTCGAGGATTACCATCGCCTGAAATACACCAGTGAGGCGATCGAGGCGGCGGTCCAATTGTCGTCGCGCTATATCCACGACCGTAAGCTGCCCGACAAGGCGATCGATGTGATCGACGAGTCGGGCGCGGCGCAGATGTTGGTAGCCGAAAACAAGCGCAAGAAAACCATCGGCATCAAGGAAATCGAGACCACGATCGCGACCATGGCGCGGATTCCGCCCAAGAGCGTATCGAAGGACGATGCCGAGGTGCTGAAGCATCTCGAGCAGACGTTGAAGCGCGTGGTATTTGGCCAGGACAAGGCGATCGAGTCGCTATCCGCTTCGATCAAGCTGGCGCGGGCCGGCCTGCGCGAGCCGGAGAAGCCGATCGGTTGCTACCTGTTCTCGGGTCCCACCGGCGTTGGCAAAACCGAAGTTGCAAAACAGCTTGCGGCTTCGCTCGGCGTCGAGCTGCTGCGCTTCGACATGTCCGAATACATGGAGCGGCACACGGTATCGCGCCTGATCGGCGCGCCTCCCGGCTATGTTGGCTTCGATCAAGGCGGCCTGCTCACTGATGGCGTCGATCAGCATCCGCATTGCGTAGTGCTGCTCGACGAAATCGAGAAGGCGCATCCGGATCTGTACAACGTGCTGCTGCAGATCATGGATCACGGCCGGCTGACCGACCACAACGGCAAGCAGGTCAATTTCCGCAACGTGATCCTGATCATGACCACGAATGCCGGCGCCGCCGACCTCGCGCGCCAGGCTTTCGGCTTCACGCGCAACAAGCGGGAAGGCGACGATCACGAGGCGATCAACCGTCAGTTCGCGCCGGAATTCCGCAATCGGCTGGACGCGATCGTCTCGTTCGCCCACCTCAACGCCGATGTCATCGGCATGGTGGTGGAGAAGTTCGTGCTGCAGCTCGAGGCGCAACTCGCCGACCGCGACGTCACCATCGAGCTGTCGGATCCTGCCAAGGCCTGGCTGATCGAGCATGGCTATGACGAGCAGATGGGCGCGCGCCCGATGGCGCGCGTGATCCAGGAGTACATCAAGAAGCCGCTCGCGGATGAAGTGCTGTTCGGTCAGCTCAAGGGCGGCGGCCATGTCCGCGTCGTGCTGGTCAAGGACGCCGAGGGCAAGGACAAGATCGGCTTCGAGTTCGTCGAAGGTCCGGTCACGCCGAAGCCCGAGAAGCTGCCGGGGACGCGCAAGCGCAAACCGAAGCCGGGCGGTCCCAACGGGGGCGGCGGCTCAAAGGGGCCTGCCTCAAAGGGCCCGCTGGTCAAGGTCTGATCGCGGCGACCGGAAGATACGGCAAGAATGCAAAAAAGGCCGGCTCGACAGCCGGCCTTTTTCTGTGGTGCGTTGCGGCTTCAGCGTTCGCCGAGCAGTTCGTCAATCCGTCGCTGGAGCTGCCGCTTCTTGATCTCGCTTCTGCGCAGCCGCTCATCGAGATCGGAAACCGGCTCGGCCGGCCGTTCCGCCCGGAATGCGACGCCGACGAAATTATCCCGCCACCAGATCACCTTGGCGAGGAAGGAGCGGCCCTTGCGCGCGATGCGCAGCGAGAGCTGCTCTCTTGGCAATTGGATGTCGTTGCTGAATTCGATGGTCGCGCCCTTGTCCGAGATGTTGCGGACGATGCATTCGCGCGCAGCACCGCGATCGCCGATCTCGGCGATGCCGCCATACATCACTTTATCGCGCACACTCTCGCGCCGATCCTGCATTGAAATCTCCCAACAAAGTGAGGAGATTTTTACCGCGCTTTGTTGCCCGTAGAAGTCCGGCGAGCGCAAAATGCGGCGTTAACGTAAATTAACGGCGGCTCCGATGACGCCGATTTCGGAGCAATTGCAGCGCAACAACGGCAGCGTGCCGCAGGGGACGGTGGATCTACCCGCAAGCGTTAATCGTTGACTGACGTTTTGATTGCCATGCGCTGTCGGATTGCAAATTGCCATGCAAAGAGGTCGGTTTCTTCGCGCCCTATGCTGCACGGTGTCACTCTTGTCGTCGTCGGGCAACGCCTTCGCCGAGGACGCAGGTGAAGCTACGCGGTCGAGCGCGACGGCGAACCAAAAGGCGGACGCCCCTGCGCGCGAAAGCGAGGCGCGCGAGGCGATGTGCCTGATGATCGAATCGGCGGCGAAGGCCTCGAACCTGCCGCTGGAATTTTTCGCGCGCGTGATCTGGCAGGAGAGCCGCTTTCAGCCCGGTGCGGTGGGGCCGGTGACGCGCAGCGGCGCACGGGCGCAGGGCATTGCGCAGTTCATGCCTTATACGGCGAACGAACGCGGCCTGCTCGATCCCTTCAATCCCGTGCAGGCGCTGCCGAAGTCGGCGGAGTTCCTGGCCGAATTGCGCGAGCAGTTCGGCAATCTCGGGCTTGCCGCGGCCGCCTACAATGCCGGTCCGCGCCGGGTGCAGGAATGGCTGGCCGGCACCGGGCCGATGCCACAGGAGACGCGCAACTATGTCGTTGCCATCACCGGCTCCACGGTGGAGGATTGGGCGAAGGCGGGGCAGGGCGGCAAACAGCCCGAACGAATTCCGGCATCGAGCTGCCGCGAATTGATGGCGCTCTTGAAACAGGCACCCAATCCCTTTATCGCCGGGCTGGAGCAGCGCGTGAAGTTCGCTGCCGCCAAGCAATGGGGCGTGCAGCTCGCTGCCGGCTTTTCCCGCGACAAGGCGCTCGCGATGTATGGCCGTGCGGTCTCCCGCCTGTCGAGCGTGATCGGCAATCGCGATCCCTCGATCCTCGCCTCGCGCCTGCGCAGCCGCGGTCCGGCGACGTTCTACCAAGTGCGCTTCGGCGCCGACACACGCGGCGAGGCCGACGACCTCTGCAACCGCATCCGAAAAGCGGGCGGGGCGTGCTTTGTGCTGCGGAATAGAGGCGTGGCGGGGTGAAGTTACTTGCTCTGTCATTCCGGGATGGTCCGAAGGACCAGACCTCAGGTGCGCAATTGCGCACCGGGGAATCTCGAGATTCTCAGGGGCGCGAGGGCGCTCCATAGTTCGAATTTCGCATCGCCCCGGAATGAGGCGCGCTTGTCACGATTGCATACCGGCTTTGATCTGCTGCTTGCTTGACGCAGACTCCTTTCACTAGCCCTATGCCCGCGATGACTCCAGCCCTCATCCGGTCACCCGTGGCGCTACCTCCGCTTTCTTCTCCCCAATGGCAAAGCCCCGTCCGCGCCTTCGCGTGGGGCATGAGCGCGGTCGCGTCCACGGTGCTGACGCTGGTGCTGTTTGCGACCTATCTCGGCATTGGCGCGCTGGCCCATGATAGTCATTTCAGCCTAGGCTGGGCGCTCGGCTCTACGCTGCTGGTCTGGGCGGGACCGGCGCAAATCATCCTGATTTCGACGCTGGGATCCGCGGCGACCGCGGTGCAGGCGGCGATTGCGATGAAGGTGAGTGCGATCCGGCTGTTTCCGATGGTCGTGTCGGTGCTGCCTCTCATGAAGACGCCCAAGACCAGGCGCCGGCATCTCGTGCTGGCGACGCATTTCATTGCGGTGACGCTGTGGGTCGAGTGTTATCGGCTGCTGCCGAAAGTGCCGCGCGAGCGGCGCATCGCGTTCACGCACGGGCTCGGCTGCGGCCTCGTCACCGTCTGTTTGGTCGCGACCACGCTCGGCTATGGCCTGGCCGCCAACCTGCGGTCGCTGTTTGCGGCAGCGATCCTGCTGCTGACGCCGCTGGCGTTTTTGCTGTCGACCGCGCGCAACTGCAAGGAGATATCGGACGTGCTGGCGCTGGTGCTGGGGCTTGCGTTGTTTCCGGTAGTATCGAGGCTGCATACCGGCGTCGATATCCTGATCAGTGGCGTCACTGCCGGCACCATCGCCTATGGCGTGCACTGGTGGCGTGAGAGGGCGGGCGCATGAGCGAGTTTTTCGGCAGCCCGCACGCGCTGTTGGTCCTGGTTCTCGCCGGTTTCCTGCCCAACGAGATCTGGCGGATGGCCGGGCTGTGGTTCGGCGCCGGCATCGACGAGGGCTCGGAAGTTCTGGTGTGGGTGCGGGCGGTAGCGACTGCGATCCTCGCGGGCGTCATCGCGCAAATCCTGGTGCAGCCGCCGGGCGCGCTGGCTGATGTGCCGGACTGGCTGCGCTATGGTGCGGTCGCAGCCGGCTTTGCCGTGTTCATGCTGACGCAACGCTCGATCTTTGCCGGCGTGGTCTGCGGCGAGATCGTG
This sequence comes from Bradyrhizobium archetypum, assembly GCF_013114835.1. GTDB lineage: Bacteria > Pseudomonadota > Alphaproteobacteria > Rhizobiales > Xanthobacteraceae > Bradyrhizobium > Bradyrhizobium archetypum. The sequence goes on from NZ_JAAVLW010000007.1 coordinate 216,828, forward strand.
CTTCTGGCCGGGAAATGGTGGGTCGGTTGATTGTACGGCGCCAAATCCGGTACTGTCCGGCACGCCGGAAAAGCTGCACGCGCTCGCGGCCTACGTCACTGGATTAGGAAAATGGTTCAGGAAACTAAACTCCGCGAAGGCGAAGTTACCGTCGATATGCCGCCAGCTCGCGACGCCGGGCTGGTGTTCATCGGCCGCATCCGCACGCCCTGGAAGTCGCGATTGGAAACGCCGCGGCAGGGCCGACATGACGGGCCGGTCTGTCGGCTGGAAATTTTCGACCCGTGGGTGCCCGCGATCAAGGGCGTCGACTTCTATGAAAATCTCGAGGTGATCTATTGGCTGCACCAGTCGCGCCGCGATCTGGTGCTGCAAAGCCCGAAGAACAACCAGAAAACCCGCGGCACGTTTTCGCTGCGCTCGCCGGTGCGGCCCAACCCGATCGGCACCTCGATCGTGAAGTTCGTCAAGATCGAGGGCAATGTCATCCTGGTGCGCGGTCTCGACTGCCTCGATGAAACGCCGCTGCTCGACGTCAAGCCCGACCGCTGCGAGTTTACCCCGCTGGCGCCGCCGCAAGCAGGGGATTTCGAGACGGAATAGGTCGTGACATCTACCCCAGCGCGGCGGCCAGTTTGGTCGCGTTGTCTTCGAGCACTTTCACATCTTCCTTGCGGCTCGCCGGCGGCAACAGCGCGACGCCGTCGTGGCGCGGCATCACATGCATGTGCAGGTGGAACACGACCTGGCCGCCGGCGGGCTCGTTGAATTGCTGCACGGTGATGCCGTCGGCCTTGAAGGCCTTCATGGCGGCGGCGGCGATCTTGTGGGCGGCACGCGCGACATGGGCGTAATCGTCGGGCGTGACATCGAGAATATTGCGGGCAGGAGCCTTCGGAATCACCAGCGTATGGCCGGGCGAACGCGGCATGATGTCGAGGAACGCCAGCACGTGATCGTCCTCGTAAACCTTATGGCAGGAAAACTCGCCGCGCAGAATTTTTGCGAAGGGATTATTGGGATCATAGGCGGGCATGGCTTCTTCCCTCAGGGTTTGGTCGCAATCTCATGTCGGCTGCTCGGCAGGTCAAGCCTCGTCGGCGGTTTTGCGAAACGGTCCGGCTTCCGCCAGTTCGCGGCCGACCTCGGCCACATAGGCGCGCTCGCGCTTTAAGTAGTCGGCGATCGCGCGGCGCAAATCGGGATCGGCGATGAAGTGGGCAGAGTAGGTGGTTTGCGGCAGGTAGCCGCGGGCGAGCTTGTGCTCGCCCTGCGCGCCGGCCTCGACGATTCTGAGGCCGCGCTGGATCGCGAAATCGATCGCCTGATAGTAGCAGACCTCGAAATGCAGGAAGGGATGATGCTCGATCGCGCCCCAATTGCGACCGAATAGCGTGTCCGAGCCGATGAAATTGATCGCGCCCGCGATCCAGCGGCCGTTGCGTTTGGCCATCACCAACAGCACGTCGCGGCTCATGCTCTCGCCGATCAGCGAGAAGAATTTGCGGGTGAGGTACGGCCGGCCCCATTTGCGTGAGCCGGTCTCCATGTAGAACGTAAAGAACGCATCCCAGGCGTCCTCGGTGATGTCACTTCCGGTCAGATGGTGGATCGTGATCCCGGCGGCGACGGCCTCGCGCCGCTCGCGCTTGATCGCCTTGCGATGGCGCGAGTTCAGCGAGGCCAGGAAATCGTCAAACGTCGCGTAGCCTTCATTGTGCCAGTGAAACTGCTGGTCGTTCCGCTGCAGGAAGCCGTGCTGGCCTAGAAGCTTCGCTTCGGCCTCGCGGGCAAAGGTCACATGCACGGAGGAGGCGCCGGTGGCGTTGCAGAGCGCGATCAGCCCGCGCGCCAGCGCCGAGCCGATCAGATCACGGTCGACGCCGTTGCGAATTAGTAGCCGCGGGCCCGTCGCGGGCGTGAACGGAACCGAGACCTGCAGTTTCGGATAGTAGCGCCCGCCCGCGCGCTCATAGGCATCGGCCCAGCCGCGGTCAAAGACATATTCGCCTTGCGAGTGGGATTTGAGATAGCAGGGCACGACGCCGGCGATTTCGCCGTCGAGCCGTGCCAGGAGGTGCCGCGGTCCCCAGCCGGTGCGCGCGCAGGCCGAGCCCGAGGCTTCGGCGGCGGCAAAAAAAGCGTGAGAAACGAATGGATTATAGGCCGGCTTGCAGGGGGCGCTTTGGGATCCGTTGGCGGCCAGCGTGTCGAGGTTTTCAAGATTGTTCGGATCACCGGGCGGATTGGCGCAGGCGTTCCAGTCCGCAGCCGGTATGTCGGTGACGGAGGGGACGGCTTCGAGGGTGATTTCGGATGATGCCATCTAGAAATTCGGACCGATCCCGTTGTGCGATCAGCCATCGCGCAGGGTGGCCAATGCTGCAAAGATCGTGCATCGGGGGCGCGAGTTCAAGGTCGCGCGCCGCACATCAGGTTCCCGGCAGGAACCCCTCGAAGATCATCTGATCGGCATGGCGCGCGGCGCGGTCACGTTGCTCCGGCGTGCGCACGGTCCAGGTCAACAGCGGCAGGCCGAAAATATTGCGGGCGATCCAAGGAGCCGCGGCGGGCAGCTCGTCCACCCAATAGGCGACGAAATCCGGCCGGCTCCAGAAGGCGTGCCGCAGATGCGTCATGCCGCGGCGCTGCGCGGGCGAGGCTTCCGGCCACTCTTCGGCGGTATAGCGGCGCTCCGCCACGATGCCACGGGCGCGGCCGCGGATCAACTCGCGCAGCGCCACCACCTGGTCCGGGTCGAAGGACATGCCGACGGCCGGACCGTCATAGGAGGCGAGCACCTCCGACATCCGTTTCACCAGCCGACGGTCGCCGTCGAAATGGCTCTTCACCTCGATTACCAGCGGAACGCGCCCGGCGACGAGCGCGCAGAGATCGCCCAGCGTCATCATCCGCTCCGGCGTGTCCTTGAAATTGACGGCCTTGAGTTCGGCCGCGGTCTTGCCGCGTAGCGCGCCGGAGCCCTCGGTGAGGCGGCCGAGCGCGCCGTCATGGTGCACCATCGCCTCGCCGTCAGAGGAAAGCTGGATGTCGCATTCGATGGCGAAGTTGCCATCGATCGCGGCCTCCGCGGCCGCCGGCATGTTTTCGACGATGCCACGCGAAATGTCATGCAGGCCGCGATGCGCAACCGGCCGTGCCGTCAGCCAGTCGGGAGCGCGCATGAGCGGTGCTCCGCTCAGGATACCTCGAAGATGGCGTCCACCTCGACGGCGGCATCCGCGGGCAGCGAAGCGACGCCGACGGTCGTGCGGGCATGCCGGCCCTTGTCGCCGAAGGCGGTGACCATCAGGTCGGAGGCGCCGTTGAGCACCTTGGGTCCGTCGAGGAAATCAGGTGCGGAATTGATGAAACCGCCGAGCCGGACCACACGCACGACCTTGTCGAGATCGCCGAGCGCGGCCTTGACCTGCGCCAGCAGGTTGACACCACAGCCTTGCGCCGCGGCGTAGCCCTGTTCGATGGTGACGCCGGCCCCGAGCTTGCCCTTTGCGATCAGCTTGCCTTCGGCGTCGGCGCACACCTGGCCGGAAACGAACAGCAGATTGCCTGATCGCACGAAGCCGACATAGTTCGCCATGGGGGTACGCGGCTCGTTCAGGACGATACCCTGTGCCGCCAACTTCTGTTCGACCGTACCCGCCATGTTTGTGTCCTCACTTGAGATGTGACTGTTTCTGACCCCGCGATCAGGTCGCACTGTTTCGCGCATCGCGCCGCCGGTTGCAAGCGAGGCGGGATGGGCGGTCGGTCGCCAGCCCGGCGCAAATCTCCGGTAGAATTGCCGAAAAACCAGGCTGCCCGGCGTCAAATTCCTGCGTCCTCGGGCGCTGCCCCAGTTGCGACGCAATAGGGCCATCACTAATGTAGCGAATCTTCATCGAGGAAAACACAGAACATGGCTCGCTCGTTTCCGGTTCCGGTTCGTGCTTTGGCGTTCTCGGCTGCGGCCGCTTTGCTCTCGGGCTTCGCAAACGGACCTGCGCTGGCCGGGGCCAGCGGGCCGTTTCTCGCCCATCAGGCGCTTTATGAACTGAAGCTGATCAAGTCGCGCGGATCGAACGCGATCAACGGCGCTCGCGGCCGTATCCTCTACAATTTCTCGGGCAACGCCTGCGAAGGTTACACTTCCGAATTCCGCCAGGTGTCGGAGCTCGACAGCGGCGAGGGCAGGATGACGCTGAGCGATCTGCGCTCGCGTTCCTGGGAAGATGCCGCCGGCAAGAGCTATCGTTTCAAGATCGATAGCCGCATGAATGATACCGATTCCGCGCCGGTCGATGGCGTGGCAGAGCGGGTCGGCGACCGCATCATGGTCAAGTTGAAACAGCCGGTGACGAAGACGTTTGAGCTCGACGGCAAGGTCGTGTTCCCGACCGAGCAGATCCAGCACATCATCGCCGCCGCGCGCGAGGGCAAATCGGTGCTGGAGCTGATGGTCTATGATGGCTCCGACAATGGCGAGAAGGTCTACAATACGCTGTCGGTGATCGGGCAGCCGATCCCCGGGACCCGCAGCATCGCGTCGCCCGATCCCTCGACCGCCAACGACCAGATGAAGGCGCTGACCCGCTGGCCCGTGACGGTGAGCTACTACGACCGCGACGCCAAGGGGAAAGAGGGCGAGCAGACGCCGGTTTACGCCATGTCATTCGAACTGTTCGAGAACGGTGTCTCCCGCGCGCTGGTGCTCGACTACAACGACTTCGTGATCGCGGGCGCGATGGGCCGGTTCGACGTCAGGGATTCCAAGCCGTGTAAGTGACGGCACCCTCGGAAAGGCCGCACCCAATACTGCGCGGCCGTCTCAAATCTTTATGTCATCCGCGGGTGAAGTCGCCGGGCTTCAGTCCGAGCGCCTTGACGGCTGGCTCCGGAAGCGGCCCCCAAGCCTCGACCCTTTCGTTCGGGGCCATCATAGCTGCGATGATCGCCGCGGCCTTTGCCGGATCCTGTTCAGCCACATAGTAAACCGAACGAACCGGCGCACCGCCTCCCAACGGTTCAGTTGTGACGAGGACAACCTGACCATTTGCCATGCCTCGATATACCACTGACGCGGTGCCGTTTCCATGAAGGTGAGGGTTGATGCCCGCGGGCGCGGTGCAGCAATGGTCATAGGAGATGGGCGCCCCCATCTTGTATTGTTCCGGGCCAGCACCAATTACGAATTGTGGGATGCAGAATCGCTCTGGGAGCGAGGACGTGGCCAGCAAAAAAATGGCAGACGGAGGACTTCCGGTTGTCGCGCGCTTTGAAGTGCGCCACCGCAATTACCTCGCGCCAGACGGCTCGATCAAGCGGCCGCTTCCCGCATTCGCCTCCGACGCCGGCCTCCTCACCGCGCTCTATCGAGCGATGATGCTGCTGCGCAATTTTGACCGAAAGGCTGTTGCATTGCAGCGCACTGGCCGGCTTGGGACCTACGCCGTTTCGCTCGGCCAGGAGGCGGTGTCGGTTGGGGTCGCCAGTGCGATGCGCGAAGACGACGTCCTGTTACCTTCCTATCGCGACAATGGCGCGCTGATCTGGCGTGGGGTCAAGCTGGAGGAAATTCTGCTGTTCTGGGGAGGGGACGAGCGGGGCAATCATTTCTCCGGACCGGTTCAGGATTTCCCGTTCTGCGTTCCCGTGGGATCGCAGGCGCCGCATGCTGCCGGCGTTGCCTATGCTTTCAAGCTGCGCAAGCAGCCGCGGGTGGCCATTTGCATGTTCGGCGACGGCGCCACTTCGAAGGGTGACGTCTACGAAGCGATGAATTTTGCCGGGGTGCACAAGCTGCCGGTCGTGTTCGTCGCCACCAACAATCAATGGGCTATTTCGGTCCCGTTGCGGCTACAGACCGGTTGCGAAACGCTGGCGCAGAAAGCCATCGCGGCCGGCTTTATCGGCGAGCAGGTGGACGGCAGCGATGTCGTGGCGATGCGCGCCGCGGCCGAAGACGCCATTGCCGCCGCCCGTGACGGCAAGGGCCCGCGCTTCATCGAGGCGGTCACCTACCGGCTCGGCGATCATACCACCTCCGATGACGCTTTACGCTATCGTTCGGCTGACGAAGTCCAGGCCCGTTGGAAGGAAGAGCCGCTTACGCGCCTGAGGAGCTATCTCGTCGGTCAAAAGATGTGGAGCAAGGCGGAGGAAGAACAGCTCGCCGCGGAGTGTCATGAGCGCGTCGAGGCAGCGGTCGAGCGCTACCTGGCGACGGAGCCGCGCCGGCCCGAATCCATGTTCGATCATCTCTATGCCGATCTGCCAGGCGTCTACGCCGCGCAGCGCCGCGAACTCGCGGGAGAGGGTGATGTCTGAAATCACGCTGGTCGAAGCCGTCAATCTGGCGCTCGCCCGCGCGATGGAGGATGATCCTGATGTCGTCGTGCTTGGCGAAGATGTCGGCATCAATGGCGGCGTCTTCCGCGCGACCGTCGGGCTGCAAACGCGTTTCGGCGCGGAGCGCGTGCTCGATACGCCGCTTGCCGAACTCCTGATCAGCGGACTCTGCGTCGGCATGGCGGCGCAGGGCTTGAAGCCGGTTGGCGAGATCCAGTTCATGGGATTTCTGTATCCCTGCATCGATCAATTGGTGAACCACGCCTCGCGAATCCGCAACCGCACTCAGGGGCGGCTCACCTGTCCAATGGTTCTACGCACGCCGCATGGTGCCGGAATTCGCGCACCCGAGCATCATTCCGAAAGCACCGAGGCGATGCTCGCCCATATTCCCGGCTTGCGTGTCGTCATTCCCTCGTCGCCGGAGCGCGCCTACGGACTGCTGCTGGCGGCGATCCGCGATCCCGATCCAGTGGTGTTTCTGGAGCCGACCCGCATCTACCGCGCGGCGAAGGGCGAGGTGGAGGACAATGGTGAGGCCTTGCCGCTGGATGTCGCCTTTGTCCTGCGGGAGGGCCGCGACGTCACGCTGATAAGTTGGGGCGCGATGCTGAAGGAAACCATGGCGGCGGCCGACGCGCTGGCTGCCGACGGCATCGCCGCCGAGGTCATCGATCTCGCCACGCTCAAGCCCTACGACGAAGCCACGGTGCTCGGTTCGGTCGCAAAAACCGGGCGCTGCATCATCGTGCACGAGGCAACACGCACCGGCGGGTTCGGAGCCGAGATCGCCGCACTGATCGCCGAGCGGGCCCTGACTTCGCTGCTTGCACCGGTAACCCGCGTCACCGGCTACGACGCGGTCATTCCGATGGCGCGGCTCGAGCAGCATATGATGCCGTCGGTCGATCGTATCGTGAAGGCCGCGCGCCAGGCCTGCCAGTTCAGTTGATTGCCAGCGGACTTATGCCATGCGCCAGTTCGTATTGCCGGATCTGGGAGAGGGCCTCGAAGAGGCGGAGATCGTGAACTGGTACGTCAACGAAGGCGACCACGTCGTTACCGATCAGCCGCTGGTTTCGGTCGAGACCGACAAAGCCGTCGTCGAGGTGCCGTCGCCCTCGAGCGGACGCATCCTGCACCTGTTCGGAGCCAAGGGAGATGTGGTGAAGGTCGGCGCGCCGCTCGTCGAATTTGCCGAGGGCCCCGACCAGGACACCGGCACGATTGTCGGCGAACTTGGCGTGGGCGAGCCAGCGGCTGTCGCAGCACCGCCTCCCAGGCGAACGGCCGAACAGAAAAGCCAGGTGTTTCCGGCGGTGCGCGCACTCGCCCGCAAGCTCGACGTCGATCTCGATCTCGTCGAGGCGACAGGACCCGGCGGCACCATCACGCGTGCGGATGTGGAACGGGCTGCCAAGGGCTTGTCCCATACCGGACCTGCTGAATCCTTGCGCGGTCTGCGGCGCGCGATGGCTCAACGCATGACGACGGCTCATGCCGAGATCGTCCCCGCCGGCGTCACCGATGAGGCTGATATCGACGATTGGCGAACCGGCGAGGACGTGACGATCCGGCTGGTGCGCGCGATCGCCGTCGCCTGCAAGGCCGAGCCTGCTCTCAATGCCTGGTACAATTCGGGCGCGGGTGAACGGCGTCTGATCGAGCGCATCGATCTCGGCATCGCCGTCGATACTGGCGGCGGCCTCATCGTTCCCGTGTTGCGCAATGTCGCAGAGCGCGATGTATCAGACTTGCGGACCGGGCTTGACCGGATGCGGGCTGACGCCGTCGCGCGCTCGATACCTCCGGGAGAGCTGCGCGGGGCGACGATTACGCTGTCGAACTTTGGGATGATCGGAGGGCGTTTCGCTAACCTGATCGTCGTACCGCCACAAGTGGCGATCATCGGCGCCGGTCGCATTACTCAAGGGGTGGTCGCGTATCGGGGCCAGCCGGCGGTGAGGCGCGTGCTGCCATTGTCGCTTACCTTCGACCATCGCGTCGTGACAGGAGGCGAAGCCGCTCGCTTCCTGGTGGCGCTCAAGACGGACCTTGAGCAGTTTTCGTGAGGCAGCCGTGCGCGGGCCCTGCAGGGGTATATTGAGATTCGACAAGGATACCTCCATATCATTTCCATAACGGAGTCCTTGCTGTGCAGAACGTACAGACGACTCTTGCTGCGGTCGCTGCCGCGATAGCTCTGGCTGTCTCTCCCGTTGCCGCCTCGGCGGGAGAGAACGACGGCAAGCTCGCGCTGACCATCTCGGTCGACGGAGCGATCGGACCGGCGACGGCCCGTTACGTCAAGGACGCGCTGACCAAGGCAGCCGAACGACGTGCCGAGGTCGTCGTGCTGCGCATGAATACCCCGGGCGGTCTCGCGACCAGCATGCGCGAGATCATCGCGGACGTGCTGGCGTCGCGCGTCCCCGTCATCGGTTACGTTGCGCCGTCCGGCGCCCACGCGGCCAGCGCCGGAACCTACATCCTCTACGCCACGCATATCGCGGCCATGGCGCCGGGTACCAATCTCGGAGCGGCGACGCCGGTGCAGATTGGCGGTCCCTTGCCGGGTCTGCCGGACGCTACCCCTGACAAGAGCGATAAGGACAAGAAGGACGGCAGCGACCAAAAGCCGAAGACGAAGGACTCCATGATGGCGAAGGTGACCAACGACGCCGTCGCCTTGATCCGCAGTCTCGCCGAGTTGCGCGGCCGCAATGCCGATTGGGCGGAAAAGGCGGTGCGGGAGGCCGCCAGTCTTTCCGCTAATGCCGCATTGCAGGAGAAAGTCATCGACCTCATCGCACGCGATCAAGTCGAACTGCTCAGGCAGATCGATGGTCGCTTAGTCGAGATCGCGGGCGAGACGCGGCATCTGGCGACCAGGGACGCCGCGCGTGAAGCGATGGATCCTGGATGGATCGCACGATTTCTCAGGGTGATCACCGATCCCAACATCGCTTTCATTCTCATGCTGGTCGGCATCTACGGCCTGATTTTCGAACTTTCCTCGCCCGGTGCGGTCGCGCCCGGGGTGATTGGCACGATCTGTCTGCTGTTAGGCCTTTATGCGCTCAATATGCTGCCTATCAACTATGCGGGCCTCGGCCTGATCCTGTTGGGCATCACGCTCCTGGTCATCGAAGCCTTCAATCCTACCGTGGTTCTCGGTCTCGGCGGGATCATCGCATTCGTGCTCGGAGCAGTGATGCTGTTCGAGATCGAAGCGCCCGGATACCACCTGTCATGGTGGACCATCGGCATCGCGGCGGCGATATTCGTCGGCTTGATTTTTGTCGTACTCCGTTCGCTTTGGCGCGCTCGAAAAGGCCCCGCACGGCTCGGCGCGCAAGCCATGCGCGGCCTGTCCGCCGAAATCCTCGACTGGTCGGAGAGCGAAGGCCACGTCTTCACACAGGGCGAGCGCTGGCAGGCCCGCGGCACCGAAGCTTTCAAGCCCGGTGACGTGGTCGAGGTAGCCAACGTCGTTGATTTGACGCTCGTGGTACGGCGTCGGCCGGTGCTGGCCGCCCGCGAAGGAGGTGCGTGATGATGTTTGATTATTTGACCTATGGGGCGCTCGCGGTGCTCGTGGTCCTGTTTCTGTCCTCGGCCATCCGCATCCTGCGAGAATACGAGCGAGGCGTCGTTTTCACGCTCGGCCGCTTCACCGGTGTGAAGGGGCCGGGATTGATCATCCTGATTCCGGTCGTGCAGCAGATGGTGAAGGTCGATCTCAGGGTGATGGTGCAGGTCGTGCCGCCCCAGGACGTGATTTCGCGCGACAACGTATCCGTCAAGGTCAACGCCGTTCTCTACTTCCGCATCATGGACCCCGAGCGCGCGATCATCAAGGTCGGCGACTACATGTCCGCGACCAGCCAATTGGCGCAGACCACACTGCGTTCGGTGCTCGGCAAGCACGAACTGGACGAGATGCTTGCCGAACGGGACCGGCTCAACGCCGATGTCCAGGAAATCCTCGACCAGCAGACTGATGTCTGGGGCATCAAGGTCACCACCGTCGAGATCAAGGATGTCGATCTCAACGAAACCATGGTGCGCGCGATTGCCAAGCAGGCTGAGGCGGAGCGGTTGCGGCGCGCCAAAGTGATCAATGCGATGGGCGAGCAGCAAGCTGCCGAGAAGCTCGTCGAGGCCGGCCGAACGCTGGCGCGGGAGCCGCAGGCGATGCAGTTGCGCTATTTCGCCGCGCTGCACGACATTGCCGGTGAGCGATCATCGACCGTGGTGTTTCCGCTGCCGATGGATTTGCTCGGCCATGTGACCGGACGGCGGAGCGAAGCGACGTGAACTGTCGTTGCCGGCAACAAGCCAATCGCGTGACGCCGTCCGATGCCCCAGGAGCGCAGATCTATCGATGCAGGAAGTTCGGCTGAATTTCGACAACCAGGGAGAGCCACATGGTAATGTATGTCGTGCTCGGCAACTTCACCGATCAGGGAATTCGCACCGCCAAGGAATCACCGAAGCGGGCAGAGGCTTTCAAGAAAATGGCCGAGACCTTCGGGGTCACCGTAAAAGAACTGTTCTGGACGCAAGGACGATATGATGTGGTGGCGATCCTCGAAGCGCCAGATGAATTTTCCATCATGACGCTTAGCCTAAGTCTTGGCGCCTTGGGCAATGTTCGTACCGAATCGTTGCGTGCGTTCTCGGCTGCGGACATGGCCAAGGTTGTCGACAAGATGCTCTGAGTGGCTTGCGCGTTCGACCGTCTCTTCCGCCGCGCGGCAGAGGGCCTCGTCCTGATCCATGTCACGGACGATTTGACGCCGGTCGTTCGATTTCCTGAGCCGGGGCCTGTCCCGAAAATGGCACCTCGCTGTCATACTCCTCGGGCTCGAACTGTTCCTTGAAAATCCCTCGCAGCACCCGCCAGAGTTCACGGTGACCCGCGGTTTGACCGCCCTGGGTCAGATACGCCGCGATATCCATGACATCCGTTCGATATTCCGCCGCTCCGCGAATACGCGAGTCCAGGTGGGCCCACTCATGTTCAACGTATAAGCGCTTGGTGTCAGTGTCGAAGACCAGGTTCCAGAAATCCAGCTCCGTGACTTCCGGGCCTTTGACCCGACGATGCAATTCCCGCTTCAAAAAGGCCATCTTCCGCTCCTTCCGGGTCAGGTTTCGTGGAACGCATCCGGACCTATGGACCCCGTACAAATTGGAGACCTGGTAGAAATCTGATCATTTCTTGCCGGTTCAAGACCGCATGTTGGGTATCTACCCTGGGGACGAGCAAATTCGACGTCAGGATTCCAGCTTTGGGACGCGCGTCTCGCATCCTGTGACGATCGGTCTGGTCGGGAGCGCCGGACCCGGATACGCTTTGGCCAAATCATGCAGGTCAGGGAGGCGCACAATGAGCAAGCTCGAACAACTTCGGCCAAGCGGACTTCACCATAATCCGGCTTACTCCCACGTCGTCGTCGCTTCGGGCGCGCGCACAATCTATATCGCAGGACAGGTGGCCACCGACGAGGAGGGGCGGGTGGTCGGCGAGGGTGATCTGGCCGCGCAGACGACACAGGTGATGCAAAATATCGGCTTGGCGCTGAAAGCCGCCGGGGCGAGCTATTCCAATATCGTGAAGATCACCACGTTCGTTGTCGGCTACAAGCCGGAACTCCGTCCCATCATCGGCAAGGCGCGCTCGGCCTTCTTTGAAGGCATGGAGCCGCCGGCGAGCACGCTCGTTGGTGTCACGGCGCTTGCGGCCCCTGAATGGCTGATCGAGATCGAGGCGGTGGCCGTCGTCGATTGACGTCTCCAGGCATAGGTCTCAGTCTGTCATTGCGAGGAGCGCAAGCGACGAAGCAATCCATCTATCCACGGGCGGTGAGGTGGATTGCTTCGCTTGCGCTCGCAATGACGGGGAGGGAACGATTACTTGGTTACTCTTCCTCTTCTTCCTCGGCTTCCTTCGCCGGCCCCTTATATGCAATGCCCCGGATCACCGCGGCATTGCCGAACTTCTTCCTTAAATCATCCATCGCGCGCTCGGCGTGAGCCGAGCGGCGGTCGAGCATGTCGCTGTCGTCGCCTCGCGATCCCTCGCGCAGCGCGCTGATGCCGGTGCCCATCAGGCGGAAGGCGGTGCCGTCGATTTCCTTGGCTAGCATCTCGCGTGATACCGCAAAGATCTTCGCGGCGAGTTGGGTCGGCGCCTGGATCGATTGCGAGCGGGTGCGCTGCCGGAAATCGGCGGTCTTCAACTTCAGCGTGATGGTGCAGCCGGCGAGATTGGCGTTCTTCAAGCGCGACGACACTTTCTCCGACAGCCGCCATAACAGCCGTTCCAGCGTAGCGAAATCCCTGATGTCGGTTTCGAACGTGGTCTCGCTCGATATCGTCTTGGCGCCGCGGTCTGGCACCACGCTGCGGTCGTCGATGCCGCGCGCCAGCCGCCACAGCCTGCGGCCTTCGCCGCCGAACTGCTTCATCAGTTCGACCTCGTCGGCACGCTGCAGGTCGGCAATGGTGCGAAAACCCCGCTGCTGCAGCTTTTCCTGGGTCGCGGGGCCGACGCCGTAGATGAAACCGACCGGCTTGTCCGCCAGCATCTCGCGAGCCTCGATCTGGTCGAGGGCGGCAAAGCCGCGCGGCTTGTCGAGATCGGAGGCGATCTTGGCCAAAAACTTGTTGCAGGACAGGCCGACCGAGACTGTGATCCCGATGTCGCGCTCGACGTGGCGGGCAAAGCGCGCCAGCACCTTTGCCGGGATCATGCCGTGGACGCGCTGGGTGCCGGAAAGATCCAGGAACGCCTCGTCGATCGACAGCGGTTCCACCAGCGGGGTCAGCGTCTGCATGGCATGCCGCACCTCGCGGCCGACGCGGACATATTTCGCCATGTCGGGCGGAATCACGATCGCCTGCGGGCAGAGCGCGAGCGCCTTGAACATCGGCATCGCCGAGCGCACGCCATAGGTTCGCGAAACGTAGCAGGCCGCCGACACCACGCCACGCTTGCCGCCGCCGATGATCACGGGCCTGTCGGCAAGCTCCGGATTGTCGCGCTTCTCGACGGTGGCATAGAACGCGTCGCAATCGATATGCGCCAGTGTCAGCGAGGGCAGGGCGGGGTGGCGGACCAGGCGCGGGGAACCGCATGCGCTGCATCGCCTGGCCTTGATATCGAGGTCGCCGAGGCAATCCCGGCAAAACGCGCGCGGACCGCGCGGATCGTCAAAGGCTGGCGCAGACGCGTTCACGGCACGTCGCGCTCCCAATCCGGGTCGCCGAGTACCTCCCGGGCGGCGGCAATGTTGGTTGGATGCAGTTGCGAGGCACTCGCAAACGCCTTCACGGTTGCGTCGTCGCGCATCACGAAATCCAGGACCGAGACCAGAAATTGCGGGTCGGCGGCCGCCGTGCGCAGCGTCTCCGGACCGATGCCGGTCTCGGCCAAAAACAGGCCAAGTTTTTCCGGATCGCCGGCAATAAAACTCAGCGCCTGAACTGCAACGATTTCAGCCACTTCGCGGGGGTTGTGAACAGGCTTTTTCAATAGATCGTTTGCCTTTCCGTTAACTTATGGTCTCTAATTTGGGAACCATCATGCCCGAGTCTGCGGAGTATGTTCAACAACTGGACCGCTTCGTAAAAGTTGGCGCATCGGTTTAACCGCTTAGAGCGAATCTGGCGCTAGTTTGAATTCACTTTTCGACAAGCCCGGCTGCGATGTTGAAGTGCTGAAAGGCCTGACTTGTTTCCTGAAGATAAGGGGAGGGACGGGATGGCAAAAACCGTCCTGATCGTGGAGGACAACGAGCTCAACATGAAGCTCTTTCGCGACCTGTTGGAAGCGCATGGCTATCAGACCTCGGGGACCAGCAACGGTTTCGAGGCGCTCGATCTCGTGCGCAAGCTGCGCCCCGATCTGATCCTGATGGATATCCAGCTTCCCCAGGTGTCGGGCCTGGAAGTGACGCGCTGGATCAAGGACGATCCGGAGCTGCGCGCTATTCCGGTGGTCGCCGTCACCGCCTTTGCGATGAAAGGCGATGAAGAGCGCATCCGCGAGGGCGGCTGCGAGGCATATTTGTCCAAGCCAATTTCCGTCGGCAAGTTCATTGAAACGGTGCGGCGTTTTATCGGGTAGGAGTGAGTTTTAATGTCTGCGCGTATCCTTGTCGTCGATGACGTTCCAGCGAACGTGAAGCTGCTGGAAGCCCGCTTATCGGCCGAATATTTCGACGTGCTGACGGCTTCCAATGGCGCCGAGGCGCTCGATATCTGTTCGCGCTCGGAATGCGACATCATCCTGCTCGACGTTATGATGCCCGACATGGACGGATTCGAGGTCTGCCGCCGGCTGAAATCCAACCCGGCCACCCACTTCATTCCTGTCGTAATCGTCACCGCGCTGGATAGCCCGGCCGATCGCGTTCGCGGGCTGGAAGCCGGTGCCGATGATTTTCTCACCAAGCCGGTGTCCGACGTCGTACTGATCGCACGCGTTCGCTCGCTGACGCGGCTGAAGATGATGACCGACGAGCTGCGCATGCGTGCGATCACCTCGCTTGAGATCGGCATGGAGGCGCCCGAGCGCAGCGCGATCGCCGACAAGGGCGTCGGCGGACGAATCCTGCTGGTCGACGACCGGCCGTCATCCTACGAGCGGCTGGCGCCGGTCCTAGCCGCCGAGCACACCGTGGACGTCGAGATCAATCCAGCGGAAGCCTTGTTTCATGCCGCCGACGGCAATTACGATCTGCTGATCGTCTCGCTCAGCCTGGAAAATTACGACGGCCTGCGGCTGTGCAGCCAGGCGCGCTCGCTGGAGCGCACCCGCCAACTGCCGATCCTCGCGATCTCGGATGCCGACAACAATGCGCGGCTGCTGCGCGGACTGGAGATTGGCGTCAACGACTATCTCCTGCGCCCGGTCGACAAGAACGAACTGCTGGCGCGGGCGCGCACCCAGATCCGCAAGCGGCGCTACACCGACCATCTGCGCGACAATGTGCAGAACTCGATCGAAATGGCGATCACCGACGCGCTGACCGGGCTGCATAATCGCCGCTACATGGAAAGCCATCTGGCGACACTCGCCGAGCAGGCCTCGAGCCGCGCCAAGCCGCTGGCGCTGATGATCCTCGACATCGACTATTTCAAATCCATCAACGATACCTACGGCCATGACGCGGGCGACGACGTGCTGCGCGAATTCGCCGTGCGCATCCGCAAGTCGATCCGCGGCATCGATCTCGCCTGCCGCTATGGCGGCGAGGAATTCGTGATCGTGATGCCGGAAACCGATATCGAGGTCGCCGGCATGGTCGCCGAGCGCCTCCGCCGCTCGATCGCCAGCGAAACCTTTGCCGTCAACAAGGGTACCAAGCGGATCGACGTCACGATATCGATCGGCCTCGCCACGCTGGACCGCGAGGATGAACCGGTCGCCGACGTGCTCAAACGCGCCGACACCGCGCTCTATCGCGCCAAGCACGATGGCCGCAACAGGGTGGTGGCGGACGCGGCGTGAGCTGTTATCCCTGCGAACGCAGGGACCCATACCGCTGCCGTTTTTTCGCCGCGCGCTTGTTCGCGGCTGCGGCCCTGCCGACTTTCACTCCCGCATTCCTGAGCAGCACGGTGGCCGCTTCCTTGGCCGCGCGCGCCATCGCAGGGTCGTTGCGGACGAGATCCTGCGCGATCGAGCCGTCGACGAGCAACGCAAGCTGCGTAGCCAGCGCTTCCGCATCCTTGACGCCGAGCTGCAGCAGCAGGTCGCGAAACCACAGGCGGCGGCTTTCCTTGAATGCGACCGCAACCTTTCGGACCGAGCGGTCTTCACCGAGTTCGGCTACTGCATTGACGAAGGGGCAGCCGCGAAAGTCTTTTGCCGAGAAGCGCCGCTCCAGCGAATCGAACGTGCCGAGAATCTGCTCGAGCGGAGATTTGTCGGAAGCGCGCGGCGCCACGAAGCGGCGCGCGAGGTAAGCCGAAATCAGTGCGTCCTTGGACGGAAAATGATTGTAGAGCGTGCGCTTGCTGATGCCGATTTCGGCCGCGATGGTGTCGACACCGACGGCGCGAATTCCCTGCAGATAGAACAGCCTATCCGCGGTTTGCAGAATCCGGTCCTTCATCGCCGTTTTGGCGGGCAGGGTAGCCATGCGAATGCGTGGGTCACCGTTTGCTTGACAGCACCGCTCCCTTATAGCCTAGTTACACAGGTCTGTGTACCTATTTCAGGTGTCAATTGCAGGACGCGGCTTTCGTATCGCGGCCGATCTGGAGAACAAAAACAATGGCCCTGCTGCAAATCCTGCGTCCCACACTACCGATCCTGATTGGCGCGTCGATCATGCTCACCCTCAGCATGGGGCTGCGGCAATCGCTCGGCCTTTTCATGCAGCCGCTGACGCAGGAGATCCAGATTTCCGTTTCCGATTTTACGTTGGCGCTCGCCGTGCAAAACCTCGCCTGGGGATTTTTGCAGCCGCTCGCCGGTGCGTTGACGGTGCGCTACGGTTTTCGCACTGTGATGGTGGCCGGCGCGCTGCTCTATGTCGCCGGCCTTGCTTTGATGGCTGGCGCCAACGGTCTCCTCAGCGTCATGATCGGCGGCGGTGTGCTGATCGGCATATCGCTGGCATGCACTGCTGCGGCGATCGCGATGTCGGTCGCGGCCCGCGCGGTGCCCGCTTCGGTGCGCTCGACCGTGCTCGGCCTGGTGTCGGGTGCGGGATCGCTCGGCGCACTGTTGTCGGCGCCGATCGGGCAGGTGCTGAACGAAGGATACGGCTGGCGGATTGGCCTTGTGGGCTTCGTCGTGCTGTCGCTCCTGATGATTCCGGCCGCCTGGTACGCGGGCAGGGTGGACAAGATCCCGCTGCCCAAACCCGCCGATGACGAGATCGACGACGCGTCAGCCGCTGTCGCAACCAAGATGGCGTTCTCCAATGCCTCCTTCGTGGTGATGACCGGCGCCTATTTCGTCTGCGGAATGCAACTCGTCTTTCTCACCACCCATCTGCCGTCCTATCTGGCGATCTGCGGCATGGATCCGATGCTGAGCGCGCAGACGCTCGGCATGATCGGCGGCTTCAATGTGCTCGGCAGCATCTTCTTCGGCTGGGCCGGCCAGCGCTGGAATAAACTGGCGCTGCTCGGCGGCATCTACATCTTCCGCTCGATCGCGCTCGCCTGGTATTTTACGCTGCCGCCGACGCCGGCGACGACGCTGCTGTTCGGCGCGATCATGGGCTTCCTCTGGATGGGCGTCGGCCCGCTGGTCGCAGGCGCAGTCGCGGAGATGTTCGGCCTGAAATGGCAGGCAATGATCCAGGGGCTCGCCTTCATGAGCCACCAGGTCGGCAGCTTCCTCGGCGCGTATGGCGGCGGGGTGCTCTACGACGCGCTCGGCTCCTACACCATGGCGTGGCGGATCGGCGTCGCGCTGGGTCTGGCGGGCGGCATCATCCAGGTCGCGTTCGCGCTGATCCGGCCGAGCGGGCCGCCGCAGATGCAGACAGCGTAGACTGTGCCGTTTTCCCGGATGCTGCGCAGCGCGTAGCGGTGCGCTGCTAATCCGGGGTCCATCGTTCTGTGTTTGGAATGGGTCCCGGCTCTGCGGTGCGGCGCTGACGAAGCGCTGCGCCGCGTCCGGGACACGAAAGCATGAATCAAAAACGGGGCCCGAAAGGACCCCGTTCAAACCGTAAGCGATCGGCTTGCTTACTTGATCTTGGCTTCGCGAAACTCGACATGCTTGCGCGCGACCGGGTCGTACTTCTTCTTGACCAGCTTGTCGGTCATGGTGCGCGAATTCTTCTTGGCGACGTAGTAGAAGCCGGTATCCGCCGAGGAAACGAGCTTGACCTTGATGGTGACCGCTTTGGCCATGTTCAGAACCTCAAAAATGGGGGTATCGGGGCGGGCCGAACCGGCCTGCAGTTGCCGCGCAACCTAGCTTCTGATGGCCCAAAGTCAAGGTTTTCGGGGCAGAAACCGGCCTGAATCGGGGTGATTAACCCTCAAAGAACCGGTTTTTCGGCCTTGGCAGCCCCAAATTCTCCCGCAGCGTGCGGCCCTCATACTCTTTCCGGAAAATCCCGCGCCTCTGCAGTTCCGGCACCACCTTGTCGACGAAATCGTCGAGCCCTGCGGGGAGGAACGGGAACATGATGTTAAAACCGTCGCTGCCGCGGCTCACCAGCCACTCCTCCATCTGGTCGGCGATGGTTTGCGGCGTGCCGACAAAGGACAACCCGCCATAGCCGCCGACGCGCTGCGCGAGCTGGCGCACGGTGAGCTTGTCGCGCGCGGCGAGATCGACCAGCCGCTGGCGACCGCTCTTGCTGGCGTTGGTTTCGGGGATCGGCGGCAACGGCCCGTCGGGATCGAAGCCCGAGGCGTCGGTGCCGAGCTGCACCGAGAGCGAGGCGATGGCGCTGTCGTAATGCACCCTGCTGTCGAGCAGGGCGCGCTTCTCCCTGGCTTCATCGACGCTGTCGCCTACCACGACGAAGGCGCCGGGTAGGATCTTCAGGTGCTCGGGATTGCGGCCGATCTTCTCCATCCGGCCCTTGATATCGGCGTACAGCTTCTGCCCGTCGGCAAGGCTGCCGCCGCCGGTGAACACGGCCTCGGCGGTCTCGGCCGCAAGCTGCTTGCCGTCTTCGGAAGCGCCGGCTTGCACGATCACCGGCCAGCCCTGCATGGGACGGGCGATGTTGAGCGGCCCGCGCACCGAGAGATATTTGCCCTTGTGATTGAGCACGTGCATCTTGGCGGGATCGAAATACAGCCCGCTCTCGACATCGCGGACGAAGGCGTCGTCGGCGAAGGAATCCCACAGACCGGTGACCACGTCGTAGAACTCGCGCGCCCGCTTGTAGCGCTCGGCATGCTCCATGTGATCGTCGAGGCCGAAATTCAGCGCCGCATCCGGATTGGAGGTGGTGACGATATTCCAGCCCGCGCGGCCGCCTGAGATGTGGTCCAGCGAGGCGAAGCGGCGGGCGACGTGATAGGGCTCGTCGAACGTTGTCGATCCCGTCGCGATCAGGCCGATGTTTTCGGTGGCGCCGGCCAGTGCCGACAGCAGCGTGAACGGCTCGAACGACGTAACCGTGTGGCTGCGCTTGAGCGCACTGATCGGCATGTTCAGCACGGCCAAATGATCGGCCATGAAGAAGGCGTCGAACTTTCCGGCCTCCAGCTTTCGGATCAATTGCCTGATGCGCGGGAAATTGAAGTTGGCATCTGGCCACGCACTCGGATAGCGCCACGCACCGGTATGGATGGAGATCGGCCGCATGAACGCGCCGAGCTTGAGTTGCCGTTGTGCCATCGCCCCGTATCCGTCGCTATTGTTGTTGGGGAAGAGATAGGAGGCGATTAGGGCACTGCCATCAGGCAACGCTGAGAAGAATTTTACAATTTGAGGGACTGAAAGAGGAAATTTGCTGTGACGCTGATACCGTCATTGCGAGGAGCGTGAGCGACGAAGCAATCCATCTATCCGCTATGCCGCGATATGGATTGCTTCGCGGAGCCTGTCATCCGGCGGCGCTTCGCGCCGACCGGGTGGCTCGCAATGACGGCGGAGAGAGCGGGGGCTCACGCCCCCAGCACGTCCTTCTGCATCTTGCCGCCGTAGAAATGGAAGAACGGCACCGGCGCATCATGGCGAAGGGGGCCGGTGGCGAGGCGGCGGTCGAGCTCGGCGAGCACGTTCTTGGTCATGGCATGCGCGTCGGCGAGCGGCTGCGAGCCGATCTCGACCCATACCAGCTCGACCAGTTCGGCATCGGCGTGAACGACGCCTTCGACGCGATGAGCGATGGCGGAGGCGTCCGCGGTGAAGAAGCGCGTATCGAAACGGCGGACACGGCCGGGTGGGGTGATCGCGCGCGCGATCAGAAACAGGCCGGAGGGATCGGGTAGCAGGCCTGCTTCCGCAAACGGCTGCCAGGCGCCGTCGAGCTTCACCGGCTTGTCGACCTGGCATCCGAGGCAAAGGCCGGTTTCCTCACAGGCCTCGCGGATCGCGGCAACAGCCAGCGCACGCGCCCGCGACGGCGTGATTTTCGGACTGCCCTTGAGAAGATTGGCCTCGAGCTCCGGCGAGATCGGCGCGGCGACGGGTACGCGGTTATCCGACTTGTCGACGCGGCCGCCAGGGAAAACATACTTGCCTGGCATGAACACGACCTTGTCGTGGCGCCTGCCGACCAGCACCTTCGGCTTGTCGCCGGAGCGGTCGATCAGGATCAGCGTCGCTGCGTCCTTGGGCCGGAAATAGGGATGGTGATCGGCTTCCTTTTCCTCTTTTACGTCGGTCGCAGTGTCGCTCATTCCATCCCCGTTTTTGGTGCTTTTATCGCCTCCGGTCCAGCTAGACCGAAGAAATGTCGCCAGGTGCATTTTCGTCAAAGCCATGCATGCGCAGCGCCCACTGGATGCCGACCACCGCGCCCTTGATCGGCTGCAGCAGCGCGAGCGACGAAATGAAGGTCACCGGCAGGTACATCGCCAGTTGCAGCCACACCGCGGGCGAGTAATTGGTCTCGATCCACAGCGCCGCCGGTACCACGATGTGGCCAACGATGACGATGACGAGATAGGCCGGCAGATCGTCGGCGCGGTGCGGCGTGAAATCGAGTCCGCACTTCGCGCAATTATCGGCGGTCTTCAGAAAGGCGCGAAACAGCTTGCCCTCGCCGCAGCGCGGGCAACGGCAGCAAAAGCCGCGCTTCATCGCACTCCAGAGGTCGCGCTTCTCGGCCGGCGCGGTATCCCGGGTCCATGTCGTCGCGGCGTTCACCGTTTCCATGACTTGCCTTTCTTCGATTTGCCGGGCTTGGCTTTGCCCGACTTGCCCTTATGGGGCTTGCGAACCTTCTCGCGCGGGCTGCGGCCCGGATGCGATTTCGAAACCGCTTTCGTGGCGTCGCGTTTTCTGCCGCGCGGAATGACCTTACCTTCCGACAGCAACTCGAACCGCAACGCGCCGGCCACTGGTGCAGCTTCTACCAGACGCACGTCGACGACGTCACCCAACCGGTGCATGGCACCGCTGCGTGAGCCGACGAGCGCGTGGCGCGTCTCGTCATAATTAAAATACTCGGTGCCGAGCGTGCGGATCGGGATGATCCCGTCGGCACCGGTATCTGATAACTTCACAAACAGGCCGGCGCGGGTCACGCCGGAAATCCGCCCCTGAAATGTCGCGCCGATACGGTCGGCGAGGAAATGCGCGATCAGCCGGTCGGCGGTCTCGCGCTCCGCCTTCATGGCGCGGCGCTCGGTGAGGGAAATCTGCGCGGCGACCTCGCTCAACGTCTCGAGCGTCTCAGTTTCCGGCAGCGCGCCTTCGCCGAGACCAAGCGCGCGGATCAGCGCGCGGTGGACGATCAGATCGGCGTATCGCCTGATCGGCGACGTGAAATGCGCGTAGCGGCGCAGGTTGAGGCCGAAATGGCCGTAATTCTCCGCCGAATATTCCGCCTGCGCCTGCGAGCGCAGCACCACCTCGTTCACCAGCGGCTCGTAGTCCTCGCCGCGAACCTGACCGAGCACGCGGTTGAACAAGGAAGGGCGCAACGCGCCGGTCTTCGCAAATGGCAGATCGAGGGTCTTCAGGAATTCCTGAAGGTTGTGAACCTTCTCTTGGGTGGGCTCGTCGTGCACCCGGTAGATAAGCGGCAACGCCTTCTTTTCAAGCATTTCGGCAGCAGCGACGTTGGCGAGGATCATGAATTCCTCGATCAGCCGGTGCGCGTCGAGACGCTCCGGCACGATGACGCGATCAACCGTGCCGTCGGGCTTGAGCAGGATTTTTCGCTCGGGCAGATCGAGGTCGAGCGGGTCGCGTTCGTCGCGCGCGAGCTTCACCAGCGCATATGCTGCATAGAGCGGCTCCAGGATCGGTTCGAGCAGCGGGCCGGTGATATCGTCGGGCCGCCCGTCGATCGCGGCCTGCGCCTGCGCGTAGTGCAGTTTCGCGGCCGAGCGCATCAGCACGCGATGAAAGCTGTGCGAGCGTTTGCGGCCGTCGGGGCCGATGACGAGCCGCACCGCGAGCGCGCCGCGTGCTTCTCCCGGCACCAGCGAGCAGAGATCGTTGGAGATGCGCTCGGGTAACATCGGCACCACGCGATCGGGGAAGTAGACCGAGTTGCCGCGCGTCAGCGCGTCACGGTCCAGCGCCGAGCCGGGCCGCACATAGAAGGCGACGTCGGCGATTGCGACATGGACGATGTAGCCACCCTTGTTGTTCGGATCGGGATCGGGCGCGGCGTGCACCGCGTCGTCGTGATCCTTGGCGTCGGGCGGGTCGATGGTGACGAGCGGCAGGTCGCGCCAATCCTCGCGGCCCTTCAGCGTCGCTGGCTGCGCCGCCTCGGCGTCGCGCAACGCGGATGGCGAAAAGGCCTGGGGGATTTCGTGGGCGTGGATCGCGATCAGGCTGATCGCCTTCTCGCTCGCTAGCGAGCCGAGACGTTCCTTCACCTTGCCGGAGGCGAGGCCATAGCCGCGCGAGCGAATGAGATCGACGCTGACGAGATCGCCGTCCTCGGCGCCGGCGGTGTCCGATGGCGCGATGTTCAGTTCGCGCCCGGCCTGCTTCTTGTCGACGGGAACGAGCAGGCCGCCGCCACCAGGCAATTGGCGGAAGATGCCGAGCAGGCGCGTCCGGGCCTGATCGATGATCTTGATGATGCGGCCGCGATAGGGGGCGCCCTCGGCATCATCAGCCTTTTCGATCCGCAACAGCGCCCGGTCGCCGACGCCTGCAGCGGTACCGGGTTGCAGACGGCGCGGGACGTGGATACGGATTTTCGGCGCAGGACCGTTTTCCTCGGTGTCCCACTCGGTAGGCGCGGCGAGCAATTCGCCGTCGGTGTCACGGCCGGTGATATCGGCAATCACGGTGGGCGGCAGGACGGCTATCTCATGGATTTTCCGCCCGCGCTTGGCAATGGTGCCCGCGTCGGCGAGCTCGCGCAGGATGCGCTTCAGCTCGGCGCGGTCGGCATTTTTAAGGCCGAACTCGCGAGCGATTTCGCGGGTGCCGACCTTGCCGGGCTGGGCACGGATAAAGGCAACAATGGCGTCCCGGCTCGGAAAACCATGGTCGTGTTTTCTCTTCACTTATCCCCGGGCCTTGCCCGCGCTTTTCTTGGCGGGCGTCTTGGATGGAGCGGCAGGCTTTGCCGCCGACGTCTTGGCAGCAGACGACACCGGCGCACGCGCCTTGCTGATGGCGTCCGATTTCGGTTTGGCCGCAGCCTTCTTCGCGGCGGCCTTTTTCGCAGGCTTCTTCGGCGCGTCGGCATCGGCCGCCTTGCCAGCAGGCTTATCTGCCGTCTTGGCGGCCTTCTTCGTTGCAGCCTTCTTCGCGGGACGCTTCGCCTTGCCGCCGCCCTTGGCGGCGCGTTCGTCGATCAGCGCGATGGCTTCGGCCAGCGTGATGGTATCAGGCGTCTTGTCGCTCGGGATCGTGGCGTTGACGCCGCCGGCGGTGACGTAGGCGCCATAGCGGCCGTTCTTCACCGCGACGGCGCCAAGGCTCGGATGTTCGCCGAGCGGCTTGCCGGGATCGGCGCCGAAGCGGCGGCCGCTCGGACCCTTGGCGATCTTCTCGGCGATCAGCGTCACGGCGCGGTTGAGCCCGATGTCGAACACCTCATCGCCGGCTTCCAGGCTCGCATAGGTCTTCTCGTGACGCACGAACGGGCCGAAGCGGCCGATGCCGGCGGTGATCGGCTGGCCGGTTTCCGGATGCTTTCCGATTTCGCGCGGCAGCGATAACAGCTTCAATGCCAGGTCCAACTCCATATCGCCGGGCGACATGTTCTTCGGAATGCCGGCACGTTTGGGCTTCTCGCCTTCGGGATAGTCCTTCTGCTCGCCGAGCTGGATGTAGGGGCCGAAGCGTCCGGCCTTCACCGTCACGTCCAGATCGGTCTCGGGATCTTTCCCGAGCACGCGATCGGCGCTGGCTTCGCTGTCGGCAGCCAACGGCCGGGTGTAGCGGCATTCCGGATAGTTCGAGCAGCCGACGAAGGCGCCGAACTTGCCGGCCTTCAGATTGAGCCGGCCCGTGCCGCAGGTCGGGCACTGCCGGACATCGCCCCCATCGGCGCGGGGCGGGTAGATGTGCGGCCCCAGCATGTCGTCGAGCGCGTCCAGCACCTCGGCGACGCGGAGATCCTTGATGTCGTTTACCGCGGCGATGAAGTCCTTCCAGAAATCCTGCAGCACCTGCTGCCAGGAAATCTCGTTGTTGGAGATGCGGTCGAGCTGCTCTTCCAGCGCCGCGGTGAAATCATACTCCACGTAACGCGAGAAGAAGTTTTCCAGGAACGCGACCACAACGCGGCCCTTGTCCTCGCCATGCAGTCGCTTCTTCTCCAGCTTGACGTAGCCGCGGTCCTTCAGGACCTGCAGGATCGAGGCGTAGGTCGAGGGACGGCCGATGCCGAGCTCTTCCATTCGCTTGACCAGCGAGGCCTCGGAGAAGCGCGGCGGCGGTTCGGTGAAATGCTGGGTGACGGCAAGCGCCTGCCGCTTCAACGCTTCGCCTTCGCTCATGGCGGGGAGGCGGCGCGAATCCTCGTCCTCCTCGTCGTCGCGGCCCTCTTGATAGAGGGTGAGGAAACCGTCGAACTTGATGACCTGGCCCGAGGCACGCAGCTCCAGCACGCGAGAACCGGCTTTCGCCGTGATGTCCACGGTGGTGCGTTCGAGTTCGGCCGACTCCATCTGGCTCGCAATGGTGCGGATCCAGATCAGTTCGTAGAGCTTGGCCTGATCGGGATCGAGGCGGCGGCGCATGTCGGACGGGCGACGCGACAGGTCGGTCGGGCGGATCGCTTCGTGCGCTTCCTGCGCATTCTTGGCCTTGGTCTGGTACTGGCGTGGCGCATCCGGCACATAGGCGTTGCCATAATCCTCGCCGATCACCTTGCGCGCCTGGTTGATCGCTGAGCCGTCGATCTGCACGCCGTCGGTTCGCATATAGGTGATCAGACCCGTGGTCTCGCCGCCGATGTCGATACCTTCATAGAGGCGCTGTGCGATCCGCATGGTGTGCGCCGGCGCAAAGCCGAGCTTGCGGCTGGCTTCCTGCTGCAGCGTCGAGGTGGTGAAGGGCGCCTGCGGATTGCGGCGCGCCGGCTTTGCTTCCACGGTCGAAACCGTGAAGTTCGCCGCTTCAATCGCCTTCTTCAGATCTTCCGCTTCCGCGCCGGACCCGATGTCGAGGCGCTGGATCTTCTTGCCATCGGCGCCGACGAGGCGGGCCTCAAAACTTTCGCCGCGGGGCGTCGTCAGCGTCGCCACCAGCGACCAGTATTCGCGGGGCACGAATTTTTCGATTTCGAGTTCGCGGTCGCAGACCAGCCGCAGCGCGACCGACTGCACGCGGCCGGCCGAGCGCGCGCCCGGCAGTTTGCGCCACAGCACCGGCGAGAGCGTGAAGCCGACCAGATAGTCCAGTGCGCGGCGCGCCATATAAGCATCGACCAGCGCACCATCGATCTGGCGCGGGGCCTTCATCGCGTCGGTCACCGCCTGCTTGGTGATGGCGTTGAACACCACGCGCTCGATCTTCTGATCTTTCAGCGCGCGCTTCTCCTTCATCACCTCCAGCACATGCCAGGAGATCGCTTCGCCCTCGCGATCAGGGTCGGTTGCGAGAATCAGTCGGTTGGCACCCTTCAGCGCCTTGGCGATATCGTTGAGTCGGCCGGCCGCCTTCGGATCGACTTCCCAGATCATCTGGAAATTGGCCTCCGGGTCGACGGAACCGTTCTTGGCGGGGAGGTCACGGACATGGCCGAACGAGGCCAGAACCTCGTAGGAGGCGCCCAAATACTTGTTGATCGTCTTGGCTTTCGCCGGCGACTCCACGATGACGATATTCATGTCATTCCAAGGGCTTACGGGAAAAGATAAAGGCGGGTTCCACGAGACTCGCGGCCCACCGTTTCGACCCGAACATGGGTGGTGCGACCGCCCCTGTCAAATCAGCAAATGCCGAGCGGGAACTTTTTGAGCCCACTTAATATCTAGTGAGTTGCGAAATACGCCCTAGAGTTGCGCCCCCAAAGGGGTTATTTCTGGGCCATACTTTGTGTCATTGGGATACAAGTTTGTTGAGCAAAGCTGCGGGCGGCCGGAAGCGGAAAGCTTCAGGCAGGAAACCGGAATCGCCAACCGAAGATCGTGAACGAGGCGAAGAAGGTGGCCCGGAGGAGGCCGTGGCCTTCATCGCCGAGGCCGTTGCCGAACTGGTCAAGCTGGCCGAACGCCACCGGCTTGAGGTGCTCAGCCATCTGCTCGGCATGGCGCGTCTCGAGGCGGAAGAGCGCATGCGCACCCGGAGCAAGCACAAGCTGTCGTGAGATCTTGGAGTTTGGTGGCGCGCACCCCTTTGATCTGTCACCTCAGGAATATGCGCGCTTGCTCTGCTTGCCCGCCAGCCGCGGCTTCAACGTCGTGTCTCCCGCACCTAGTAGCCGTCCGTCTTGCGAATAGAGTTCGAGCTTGCGAACCGGGCGTCCCTTTTCCTTGTCGACCAGGATCGTGGCGATCTCTTCCGGGTGCGCGTCGAATTCCTCGCTCCATTGCCGCAAGGCGACCAGGATCGGGAACACGCCGCGCCCCTTGGGCGTCAGCAGATATTCCTGATAGGCGCTGCCGTCGGAGGCAGGCGCGGTCTTCAGAATGCCCTGATCGACCAGCGCGCGCAGCCGCACCGTGAGGATATTTTTCGCCAACCCAAGCTTCTTCTGGAATTCACTGAAACGGCTGACACCGAAGAACGCCTCGCGGATAATCAGTATCGACCACCAGTCGCCGATCGCATCCAGCGAGCGCGCGATCGGGCAATCGTCGCGTTCGAAGCTGGTCCGTTTCACCATGCTGGGCTCCGTCGGATAGAAAGCCGATCACGGCCTTGTGTGGTTGCAATATTAAACCAGATGGCCTAGCTAGGCAATCTAGTTTAATCATGCAACCATCGGAGACGATCATGCGACTGGCGAACAAGACGGCGTTGATTACAGGGGGCAACAGCGGCATCGGGCTTGCGACGGCAAGGCTGTTCGTGGCCGAAGGCGCCAAGGTCGTCATCACCGGACGAAATCAGGCGACGCTCGAGGCTGCCGCGAAGGCGTTGGGGCCGAATACGCTCGCGCTCGCGGCTGACGCGACAGATATCGCGGCGACCGCAGCGGCGATCGGGAAAGGGGCCGAAAAGTTCGGCAAGTACGACATCCTGTTCGCCAATGCCGGTATCGCCGGCGGCACGCCGCTGGGCGCCGCCGAGATCGCAACATTCGAGAAGGTCATCAGCACCAACCTCACTAGCGTATTCTTCACCGTGCAATCCGCGCTGCCGCATCTCAACGACAACGCCTCGATCATTCTCAACGGCTCGGTCATCTCCGTACTGGGCATTCCCGGCTATTCGGCCTATGGCGCGGCGAAAGCCGGCGTGCGGGCGATGGCGCGGATCATGGCGTCGGAATTGTCGCCGCGGGGCATCCGCGTCAATGTGGTGGCGCCCGGTGCGATCCGTACTCCGATCTGGGGGGCGGCGATCGCAACCCCGGAGGCGGAAAAGGCCTTTGAAAAGCGGATCGCGCTATCGACGCCGCTCGGCCGCATCGGTGAGCCCGACCATATCGCGAAAACTGTGCTGTTCCTCGCCTCTGATGATTCCGCGCATGTGCAGGGCCAGGAGCTGTTTGTCGACGGCGGCGCCACCGCCTCTCCGAGCGGCGCGCCGATCTATCGCGGCTAGGGCAGGTCTACCCCATCCGAAGCCGGCCGGCGGTTGCCGGCCTGCTCCGGCACCTGCGACGGATTGGCGCTGAGCCAGAAGGCGCATTGAACCCCGGCCTTGATTGTCACAGATTCAGAGACAGGATTCTTGTCCAGAGAACCGGAGAGCAGCGATGCCGAAGAGGATCGACGCCTCTTCATCCGCCTTGCAGGATTCGGACACCTCGCAATTCGTTTCAATTGCGCTGTTCTCCGGCATCGGTCTTTTGATTTCCCTCGTCATCGTCCTCTGCCGCATGCACGGCATTTTCTGACCTGGCCTTCTCCGTCGCCTGCGAATGGCTGCCGTCAAGCGTGTCGACGGCACCCGGTGTTGCCGCAACTCACGCCGCGTGGAGATCGGCTGCCGCCTTCAGCGCGCCCGCCAGCGCCTTTTCGCGATGCTCGGGGCCGACCTGAATGCCATCGGCGGAAATGAATTCCGGGTTCCTGATGCCGATAAAGCCGAACACCCAGCGCAAATAGGTCTCGACATGCTCGCCGGGCGCGACCGGCGTGTCCGGACCGTAATAGCCGCCGCGCGAGATCGCGACGATGACGCGCTTGTTGCCGGCCAGCCCCTCGACGCCTTGCGCGCCATATTTGAACGTTTTGCCGGCGACCAGGATGCGGTCGATCCAGGCCTTGAGCTGGCTTGGCACGGTGAAATTGTACATGGGCGCGCCGATTACGATGATGTCGGCGGCGAGAAACTCTTCCAGCACGGCCTGGCCGGCAGCGATGTCCTCGCGCAGCGAGGCCTCCGGGGCTGCGCCCTGGCTGACGGCGAGGTGCAAGCCGGAAAGGTGCGCGAGCGGCGCAGCGGTGAGATCGCGATAGCTGATTTCGAGGCCGGGCGTGGATTGGCGCAGGCGGTCGACGATGGCTGCGGAAACCTGACGGCTGACGGAGTGGGGGCCGAGCACGCTGGAATCGAGATGCAAAAGCTTCATGAGGGGGCCGCCTTTCGGTATAGGTTTGTAACTGGCGCTACATGAGTGACTATGGCAAACCCCGCAAGAACGCACATTTTTTACACCCGAGCACACCCATGAGACCCGAGCACAAAAAAGTGCCTGCCTTGCCAGCCGGTCCGCACCTCGACAGTGATTGCCGCGGCGCGGCCTCCGTGCTGGCCCGGGTCGGCGACAAATGGAGCGTGTTCGTGATCATGATGCTCGGCGACGGGCCGAAGCGCTTCAACGAGATCAAGCGCATGATCGGCGGCATCTCGCAGCGAATGCTGACGCTGACGCTGCGCGGTCTGGAACGGGATGGTCTCGTGACACGCACGGTATTTCCGACCATTCCGCCGCGCGTCGACTATGAATTGACGGATCTGGGGCGAGGCCTGTCAAAGCCGGTGGCGGCGCTCGGTAAATGGGCCATTGAGCATCAGCCGGAGATCCAGCGTGCACGGATGAAGTTCGACGCGCGCAGCGAGAAAGATTAGATCAGCGACACCAGTCCGCCGCCATGGCGCTCCAGCCGGCCGGCAAGCTCAAGCTCCAGCAGCACCGTGCGAACGAGGGCGGCGGAGAGCCCCGAGATCCGGATCAGATCGTCGAGGCTGACCGGACTCGGCCCCAGCAGCGCAACGATGCGCTCGCGCTCGCCTGGATCGGTGTCGAAATCGAGCGGCTCGTCACTGCCTTCGCGTGCCGCGAGCACGAGCGGCCGCTCCATGATCGGCTGCACGGCGTTGATGACGTCGCTGGCATCAGTGACCAGCGCCGCGCCCTGCTTGATCAGATCGTTGGTGCCGGCGGCGCGCGGATCGAGCGGCGAGCCTGGTACGGCGAATACTTCGCGGCCCTGTTCGGCCGCCATCCGCGCCGTGATCAGCGAGCCCGAGCGGTGCGCAGCCTCGATCACGACAACGCCGAGCGACGCGCCCGAGATCAGGCGGTTGCGGCGTGGAAAATCGCGGGCGCGCGGTACGTGGCCGAGCGGCATTTCCGATATCGCGCCGCCTTGTTCGAGGAGGGCGGAGAGCAAATCGCCATGCTCGGGCGGATAGATCCGGTCGTGGCCGCCCGCCAGCACCGCGACCGTGCCGCTGTCGATCGTGACGCGATGCGCCGCCTGATCGATGCCGCGCGCCAAGCCCGAGATGACGACGAAGCCGGCGTCGCCGAGATCGCGCGCTAGCTTTCCGGCGAATTTCAGCCCGGCGCCGGAGGCGTTGCGCGAGCCGACGATCGCGATCATCGGCCGGATCAGCGTCTCGAGATTGCCGCGCACACCGAGCAGGGGCGGCGGATCGTCGAGCGCCGCCAGCCGCGGCGGATAGCCGGCTTCGCCCGGCGCGACCAGCGAGACGCCGATCTTGTCGCTCGCGGCGATCTCAGCCCGCGCTTCCGCTTCGCTGCAGATGCGCCCTGAACGCGCCGCCCCGCCACGCCGCGCCAGATCGGGCAGTTGCTCGAGCGCCGCACGCGCATTGCCGAAATGGCTGATGAGCGAATTGAAAGTGCGCGGGCCGACATTGTCGGATCGGATCAGGCGCAGCCGGTCGATCCGCTCGGCATCGGTGAGGTGGCGCGTCTGGGATGTACGGTCATGCATGCCAACACAGCTTTGCCCAACCTGAGATTGCGATCAACCTGTTTCGAGTTCGATCATCATGCCCGGCTTGACCCGGCCATCAAGGCCTTATCCAATGCGGCTGATCCGGTTAACCCGTCCGCCGATGGCAGAAAGCGTCCCATGATCTCTCTCGCCGAACTCCAGCGCCGTATCGATACCGGTGAACTTTCCGCTGACGCCGCGGTCGCGCGGTCGCTGGACGCGATCCGCGCGAAGGATGAAGCCATCGGCGCTTTCGTCTGCCATGCCGATCATCTGCGCGCGGCGAACGCCGGGCCGTTGCGGGGCATTGCCGTCGGCATCAAGGACATCATGGATACCGCGGAGTTTCCGACCGAGATGGGCTCGCCGATCTACCGCGGATTTCGCCCACGCGCCGACGCTGCCGTGGTGATGATGCTGAAGCAGGCGGGCGCAAGCATCGTCGGCAAGACCACGACCACGGCCTTCGCGTCCATCGACCCGACGCCGACGCTCAATCCGCATAACCATGGCCATACACCCGGCGGATCGTCATCAGGTTCGGCGGCCGCAGTGGCGGCCGGCATGATTCCGCTGGCGCTGGGAACGCAGACCGGCGGTTCGGTGATCCGGCCGGCATCCTTCTGCGGCGTCGCCGCGATCAAGCCGTCCTACCGCCTGCTGTTGACGGTCGGCGTCAAATGCTATTCGTGGACGCTCGATACGGTCGGGCTGTTCGCAGCCGGCGTCGACGATGTGGCACGCGGGCTATCCGCGATGACCGGCCGGCCCGAATTGCGTCTGCCAGCCACGATTCAAACGCCGCGCTTCGGCATCGTGGCCCAGGATTTCGCCGGAGCGCCGGAAGCGTCAGGCGAGCAGGCGCTGCGGATCGCGGCGAGGGCGGCGGATAAAGCCGGCGCCTCGGTGCGCGCGTTGGACTTGCCTCAGATCGTTGCCGAAGCGTGGTCCGCGCAACCCGTCGTGCAGGAATTCGAGGCGCATCGCGCGCTCGCCTGGGAGTACCGCGAGCATTACGACGCGATGGCGCCATTGCTACGGGCAAAACTTGACGAGACCAGGGATACACCGCCTGCCGCCTATGACGCGGCGATCGAAACAGCTAACCGCGCCAGACAAGCACTGGAACAGGTGTTCAACGAAGTCGACGTGCTGCTGACCTTGTCGGCGCCCGGCGCGGCGCCCGAGGGCTTGGGCTCGACCGGCGATGCCCGCTACAACCGTCTCTGGACGCTGATGGGCGTGCCTTGCGTGAACGTTCCGGCCTTTGTCGCAGAAGGCAATCTGCCCGTCGGCGTGCAGGTGATTGCAAGATATGGCGCCGACGCGAAGGCGCTGGCGGCGGCGCGGTTTGTCGAGCAGGCGCTAAGTACGGCGGATTAACGCGACTACTTCGCCCCGATGCGCCCCTCGGTGCCTGCCTGCAGCCGCTTGATGTTCTCGCTGTGCTTCCAGAACAGGAGCAGCGTCAGCACGACGAACAGAGACGCCATCGCTGGGTGGCCGAACCACCACAGGAATAGCGGTGTGACGAAAGCGGCGACCAGCGCCGAGAGCGATGAATAGCGCGTGGTGACGGCGGTAGCCAACCAGATCAGGCAGAACATCATTGCCGCCGGCCAGAACAGGCCGATCAGCACGCCGATATAAGTGGCGACGCCCTTGCCGCCGTTGAACTTGAGCCAAACCGGGAAGAGGTGGCCGAGAAAGGCGCCGAGCGCGGCCAGCATCGCCGCATTGGCGCCGCCGTAGTAGCCCGCGATGATGACGGCGACCGTGCCCTTGAGCGCGTCGCCGATCAGCGTTGCCGCGGCGAGGCCCTTGCGGCCGGTCCGCAGCACGTTGGTGGCGCCGATATTGCCGGAGCCGATCGAACGCAGATCCTGCGTGCCGGCCAGTCTGGTCAGCAGCAGGCCGAACGGGATCGAACCGAACAGATAGCCGATCAGGAAAGCGGCGATGAGGAATGCATCAGACATCAACGTTGCTCCCGCCGCGCCAGCCCTTCGGCTTTTGCCGAAACGCGCTAGACGTGCTCATAGACCGTGCGTCCGCCTACGATAGTACGCACAACGCGTCCCGAGAAGCGGGCTTCGTCGAACGGGGTGTTCTTGCACTGCGATTTCAGGTCGGCGGGATCGAGAATCCAGGGCGTATCGGGATCGATGACGACCACGTCGGCCGGGGAACCCGCGCGCAGCGAGCCGCCGGGCAGGCCGAGCAGCTCGGCCGGGCGGGTCGACATCGCCCGGATCAGCGTCTTGAAGTCCATCTCGCCACTGTGGATCAGGCGCAGCGCCGCCGGCAGCATGGTTTGCAGCCCCACCGCGCCGGAGGCCGCTTCTGCGAACGGGAGCCGCTTGACCTCGACGTCCTGCGGATTGTGATCGGACATCACGACGTCGACCAGGCCGGAGGCGATGGCCGCAACCAGCGCAAGGCGGTCCTCCTCGGTACGCAGCGGCGGCGACAGCTTCAGGAAGGTGCGGTAGGGGCCGATGTCGTTTTCGTTCAGCGTGACATGGTTGATCGACACCGAGGCGCTGACGTCGAGGCCGGCGTCGCGCGCGCGCTTGAGGATTTCCAGCGACTCCATCGACGACAGCGAGGCCGCGTGATAGCGGCCGCCGGTCAGCGCCACGAGCCGCATGTCGCGTTCGAGGATGATGCACTCTGCGGCATTGGGAATGCCGACGAGGCCGAGCCGGGCGGCGAACTCGCCCTCGTTCATCACGCCCTCACCGACGAGATCGGGGTCCTCGGTGTGGTGCACGATCAGCGCGTCGAAATCCCGCGCATAGGTCAAGGCCCGGCGCATCACCTGGGCGTTGGTAACGCTCTTGTCGCCATCGGTGAAGGCGACCGCGCCGGCGGCCTTCAACAGCCCGATCTCGGTCATCTCCGCGCCGCCCAGACCCTTGGTCAGGGCTGCCATCGGGTGGATGTTGACGATCGCGGTGTCGCGGGCGCGGCGCAGCACGAAATCGACGGTTGCCGAATTGTCGATGACGGGCGAAGTGTCCGGCTGGCAGATGATGGTGGTGATGCCGCCGGCGGCCGCTGCCTGGCTGGCGGAAGCAAAGGTTTCGCGATGGCTGGCGCCAGGCTCACCGACGAAGGCGCGCATGTCGATCAGCCCAGGCGCGACGATCTTGCCGGCGCAATTGATGATATCGGTACCTTCCGGCACGCCGGCGGCGCCGATGCCGCGCCTACTGTCCCGGATCAGACCGTCGGCAATCAGGACGTCGCCGGGGCCGTCGAAATCCCGTGAGGGATCGACGACGCGGGCATTGGCGAGCAGGATCGGGCGGCGTTCGGTCAGCATGATTTATGCGTTCGGCAGGTTGCGGGCGAGCGCTTCAAGTACCGCCATCCGCACTGCCACTCCCATTTCCACCTGTTCACGGATCAGCGATTGCGCGCCGTCGGCAACGATCGAGTCGATTTCGACGCCGCGATTCATCGGCCCCGGATGCATCACCAGCGCATCCGGCTTGGCGTAGGCCAGCTTCTTCTGGTCGAGGCCGAAATAGTGGAAGTACTCGCCCGACGACGGCACGAACGAGCCGTTCATGCGCTCGCGCTGCAGCCGCAGCATCATCACGATATCGGCGCCGTTGAGGCCCTCGCGCATGTCGCGTGCGACCTCCACCCCCATCCGCTCGATGCCGCGCGGCAGCAGCGTGGAGGGGGCGACGACGCGGACGCGCGCGCCCATGGTGTTGAGCAGGAGAATATTGGAGCGCGCCACGCGGGAGTGCATCACGTCGCCGCAGATCGCGATGACGAGGCCTTCCAGCCGGCCCTTATTCCGGCGGATGGTCAGTGCGTCCAGCAGCGCCTGGGTCGGATGTTCGTGCGCGCCGTCGCCGGCATTGATCACGGAACCGTCAACCTTCCGCGCCAGAAGTTCCACCGCGCCGGAGGCATGGTGCCGCACCACCAGGATATCCGGGTGCATGGCGTTGAGCGTCACTGCCGTGTCCATCAGCGTCTCGCCCTTGCGGATCGAGGACGAGGACACCGACATGTTCATGACGTCGGCCCCGAGCCGCTTTCCAGCCAGTTCGAACGAGGATTGCGTTCGCGTCGAAGCCTCGAAAAACAGGTTCACCTGGGTGCGACCGCGCAGAGAAGTGCGCTTTTTGTCCACCTGGCGGTTGAGCTCGACATACTCCTCGGAAAGGTCGAGCAGGCCGGTAATGTCGGCAGCGGAAAGCCCCTCGATTCCCAGCAGATGCCGGTGCCCGAGGACGAAGGTCGATTTCGATATAGGGGTCATTAAAGCCAGAGCTATAGGCAGAGATGCCACCCAGGGCAAGCTTCAAATCCGAGGTGCGGACTTATCCACTAGCGCTTCGGCGGCAGGGTAAATGGGCCTCCCAGTGTTCCGCGTCTGCGGATTCCACTAGAATGACCAGGATCGGCACGCGGTACATGGGGGAAAACATGGGGCATTTCATTCAGTGCATTCGGATCATGTGGGCGCTGGCGTGATCGTCGGCAGCGGGACGGCAAGGCGGATGGCACGCGCAGCGATATTCGCGGCAGGCTGCCTGACGAGCGTCGCCGCGCAGGCGCAGAAGCTGCCGGCCGGTTTCGTCTATTTGCGCGATATTGATCCGACCATCATCCAGGATATCCGTTACGCCGGTTCGAACAATTTCGTCGGACGACCGCTGAAGGGGTATGAGGCCGCCGAATGCGTGGTGAAGCGCGAGGTTGGCCGGCTCCTCAGAAGCGTTCAGGAAGAACTCGCGCCGCAGAACCTGTCGCTGAAGATGTTCGATTGCTACCGTCCGGCGCGCGCGGTGGCCGACATGGTGGCGTGGTCGCGCGATGGCCGCGAGACGCCGGCGCAGAAGCGCTACAATCCCTCGTTCCGCAAAGCCGACCTGTTTCGCCTAGGGTATATCGCCGAACGTTCCGGCCATTCGACCGGTGCTGCGCTCGATCTCACGCTGGTTGATCTGAAGGTCGACAATTCGGCCGCCTTCGATTCCACCAAGGACTACGCCGACTGCACGGCAAACGTGAACCTGCGCGCCCCGGAAGGCAGCGTCGACATGGGCACCGGCTATGATTGTTCCGACGTCAAGGCGCACACGGCTGCGAAATCCATCGCGCCAGCCCAGCGCCGCTGGCGGGAGAAGCTGGTCCAGGCGATGGCGCGGCGAGGATTTGTAAACTATTCGAAGGAGTGGTGGCACTTTTCGCTGCCGGGGGCGGGCGGGCAGGCCTATGATTTCCCGATTTCATCGCGGAAGTGATTTAACTGTTCCAGGACCAGCCATGAGCCAGGCAACATTTGCGACCCACGAGGTCTTCAATCAATCGCCGCCGTTTTGGGATGTCGACCTGTATGCGACCGACCGGCCGCTGGTCGATGCGGTCGCTGCCAATGGCGGCGCGTCGGCCGCGGGCGAGTTATCGGAGTTCGGCAAGCACTGGGGCTCGGCCGCGATGGCGGAGCGCGGCCGCGTTGCCAACGAGAACACGCCGAAACTGCGCACCTTCGATTCCAGAGGCAATCGCCGCGACGAGGTCGAGTTTCACCCGGCCTATCATGAGCTGATGGCGCGCTCTGCGCATGCCGGCGTGCACAATTCGACGTGGACCGCTGACGGCAAGCCGGCTGGCGGGGCGTCGGAAGTGATACGCGCGGCGAAATTCTACATGGCCGCACAGGTCGAGACCGGGCATCTCTGCCCGATCACCATGACGCGGGCTTCCGTCGCGGCGCTGGCGGAGCAGCCTGAACTGCTGGCCAGGGTGATGCCGGTGCTCGGGACGCGATCCTACGATCCGGCGTTTGCGCCGTGGTGGACCAAGCGCGGCATGACGCTCGGCATGGGCATGACCGAGAAGCAGGGCGGCACCGACGTGCGCACCAACATGACGCGGGCGGAGCGCGACGGCAGCGCCTACCGCATCACCGGACACAAATGGTTCATGTCGGCGCCGATGTGCGACGCCTTTCTCGTTCTGGCCCAGGCAGAGGAGGGACTGAGCTGCTTCCTGATGCCGCGCTTTGCCCCCGACGGCTCGGTTAACGCGATCCACTTCCAGCGGCTGAAGGACAAGCTCGGCAATCGCTCCAATGCGTCCTCCGAGGTCGAGTTTCACGGTGCCTATGCCGAGCGCGTCGGCGCGGCGGGCAAGGGTATCAGAACCATCATCCAGATGGTGCAGTTGACGCGGCAGGATTGCGCGATTGCGTCCGCCGGCCTGATGCGATCGGGGCTGGCGCATGCGCTGCATCACGCGCGGCATCGCAGCGTGTTTCAGAAGCATCTTGCCGATCAGCCCCTGATGCAGGCGGTGTTGTCGGACATGGCCCTGCACGTCGAGGCCACGATCGCACTGGTGATGCGGCTCTGCCGTTCGTTCGACCGCGCGGCCGTTGACGCCAAGGAAGCCGCCTACATGCGGCTGCTGACGCCTGCGATCAAATACTGGGTCTGCAAAAGCGCGCCCGGCTTTCTATATGAGGCGATGGAGTGCCTTGGCGGCAATGGCTACGTGGAAGAGGGCATTCTGGCGCGGCATTACCGGGAAGCGCCGGTCAATGCGATCTGGGAGGGCTCCGGCAATGTGATGTGTCTCGACGTGCTCCGCGCGCTGTCGCGCGAGCCGGAAGCGGCGTCCGGCATCGTGCACGAACTGACCGGCGAGACGCTCGGATTATCCGGCGCGGGCGGAGCAACCGCATTCATCGGCAAGGCGTTCCACCGCCCGGACAGCGAGCGCGTGGCGCGGCTGGCGGTCGAAAAACTGGCGCTGCTCGCGGCTGGTGCCGCGCTCAGCGCCGTGTCGCCGCACCAGGCGCATTTGTTCGCAGCCACGCGCCTTGTCGGCAACCACGCCGGCATGTACGGCGCGGTTGATCTGGCCACGGAAGACATAAAAGGCCTGCTGCAGCGGGCGTTGCCGTGAATTCGCATCATCCGTCATGGCCGGGCTTGTCCCGGCCATCCACATCTTTTGTCTCAGCGTGAAATCAAGACGTGGATGCCCGGGACAAGCCCGGCCATGACCACACCGGGAAAGCTGATTTGATGGACTCCCTCACCACCGCAAATCCCACTGCCATCCCGCCCGCGATCCCCGATCAGCGGCCACCACGCGCCTGGAAATTCTGGGGCACGGCGCTGTGGGGCCTGTTCATCTTCGCGGCGATGTTCCTCGGCCAGGTGACGGTCATCGGCTATTTTGTGCTGCGGCAGGGCGGCTCATTCGACATCGCCGCGGCGATCCGTGTCATCGGCGGCGGTTTGACCATCTCGCTCTCGGTGATCCTGGGGGTGCCCGCCGTGCTGCTGGCGACGTGGATTGCGATCCGTCCGACAGGGATACCGTTTGCCGATTACCTGGCGCTGCGCTGGACCTCCTGGCGCAATTTCTTCACGGGTCTCGCGGCGCTGGCCATCCTGGTCGGCGGCTGGGACCTGCTGTCGCGTGCACTCGGACGCGAGGTAACGCCGGGCTTCATGGGCGAGGTGCTGAAATCCGCCCAGGCCGACGGCGCACTGTGGCTATTGGTGATCGCGTTTGCCGTCGCAGCGCCCATGTGGGAAGAGATTTTCGCACGCGGGTTTCTCTATCGCGGCTGGTCGGAGTCGCGGCTTGGCGTCGCCGGTGCCATCTTCCTGTCGTCGCTGGCCTGGACCGCACTGCACCTGCAATATGACTGGTTCTTCTTCGGCGAAGTGTTTTCGATCGGCCTGCTGCTGGGCTATCTGCGCTACCGCACCAACTCAACCTGGCTGACGATCGTGCTGCACGGCATCAACAATCTGGCCGCGACGATCCAAACCTTCTGGCTGGCCGGCTCCAGCTAGCACATAGCCGCAAGCGCAATCGCAAGCGGCATCGTCACTGCCGCCAAAATAGTCTGCAGCGTGATGATCTGGGCGAGCAGCGGTGCATCGCCGCCCATCTGCCGCGCCAGCACATAGGTGCTTGATGCGGTGGGTACCGCTGAACAGACCGTCACGACGGCGAGATTGGAATCGGCTATTCCAAACTGCAACGCCAGCGCGACTGCGATTGCCGGCATCAGCACCAGCTTGAGGAACACCGCGACGCTGGCGGCGAGGCTTGGCCTGAACAGGCCTTCGAGATGCAGGCCGGCGCCGGTCACTAACAGGCCGATGGCGAGCGACGAGCGGCCGAGCGCATCCGCCACCTCGTACCAGAGCTTGGGCAGCGGAACGTGGGTGACGTTGAGCGCCAGCCCGACCGCGCAGGCCCAGATCAGGGGATTGCGCACCACCGTCACGACAATTGCACCGGCCGAGCGCTTTTCCGGCGAGGCGTAATGAGCAAGCACCGCAACGCTGAGGACGTTGACCAGCGGGACAATCGCGATCATCGCGACGGATGCCAGCGCCAGCCCGAGGTTGCCGAACAGGCTGCCGGAGACGGAGAGCGCCACATAGGTCTGCCAGCGCGTCGCGCCCTGGAAGATCGAGGTAAAGGCGGGACCATCGACGGCGGCGCGGGCGAGCAGGGGGCGCAGCGCAAGGCACAGCAGCGACATCGCGAGCGCCGACAGCAGCAGCGCGCCGCCGACGCCGGCCACCGGCACCGAGCTCAGGTCGGCCTTGACCAGCGTCTGCACCAGAAAGACCGGGAGCAACACGTAATAGGTCAGCCGTTCCAGCCCGTGCCACTGCGTCTCCGGCTGTATCAGCGTGCGCTTCAGGATGAAGCCGAGCACGATCAGCAAAAATACCGGCAACAGCGCCGCGATGACGACCGCCATGCTTAAGTGTCTCCACGCAGCTTTGCCAGCCGGTCCAGCGCACCCTGCAGGATGAAGATCGCGGCATGCTCGTCGATCACCTCGGCGCGGCGCGCGCGGGAGACGTCCATGCCGATCAATTCGCGCTCGACGGCCGCGGTCGAGAGCCGCTCGTCCCACAGCGCGATGGCGAGGTCCGTGAGGTTGGAAAGGTTGCGTGCAAAGGCGCGGGTCGATTGCGCGCGCGGCCCCTCGCTGCCGTCCATGTTGATGGGCAGGCCGAGCACGAAGCCGACAGCATTGCGTTCACCCGCGATGGCAAGCAGCCGCGCCGCATCAGCCTTGAAAGCTTTGCGCTGGATGGTCTCGACGCCGGTCGCAAGTCGTCGATCAGGATCGGACACGGCGACACCGATGGTCTTGGTGCCGAGATCGAGTCCGATCAGGGCCCCGCGCGCGGGCCAATGGGTAACGGCATCGATTAAGGGCAGGATAGGGGCGGGCATTGCCCCGCTTAACACGCGGCACGCCGCACACGCAAAGCCGATCACGGCGGGGCGTTCATGCGAGAACGCCACGCCGTCTGTTGACGGAGGCTTACCGAATCGCGACCGGGTTGATCATGCTCTGCACGCCGCCCTTGAAGCGCGGCTGGCCGAGCACGAACAGGAACTCATAGGCCTTGTCCTTGGCGAGTTCGGCCGTATCGAGATTTTCGAGGATATAGGTGCCGTTCATCGGCAGCAGGATCTGGTGTACCTCAAACACATTCTTGGTCTCGAACGGGACCGCCTCGACGCCCCAGGTGTCGGCGCCCACGGCGACCACGCCCTTGCCGGTGAGGTATTTGGCACCTTCGACACCGAGGCCGGGCTCGCCGGCGCCAAAGCGCTTGTCGTCCTTGCCGATCAGGCTGAGCCAGCCGGTGTGGAAAATCACGACATCGCCCTGGCGGATCTCGACGCCCTGCTTCTTCGCGACTTCCTCGATCTCCTTGGTGTTGAAGGCGGTGCCTTCCTTGACCACGTCGGTGTTGTAGTACGCCGCCATGTCGAGCAGCACGCCGCGGGTCACCATCGGCGGGACTTTGTCCACGCCAAGTTTCTTCAGCCCGGTAGGATCGGCGAAGTCGGCAAGCTTGTTGCCATTGTAATAGACGTGCTCGACACCGATGTGGCCGAGGCCGTCGAGCTGGCTGCCGACGCCGACCCAGCCTTCGATGATGTCGTCATTATAAGTCGTCTTGCTCGGCCCAAGGCCCGGAATGCCGGCCTGGCCGGGTTGCACGATCGTGATCTTGAATGCGCGGGGCGGATAGGCGGGGGTCTTGGAGTCGAC
This sequence comes from Bradyrhizobium archetypum, assembly GCF_013114835.1. GTDB lineage: Bacteria > Pseudomonadota > Alphaproteobacteria > Rhizobiales > Xanthobacteraceae > Bradyrhizobium > Bradyrhizobium archetypum. The sequence continues at coordinate 257,659 of NZ_JAAVLW010000007.1, forward strand.
GGGAATGCCGAGCGCGTAGGTCTTGCCTGTCTTGACCAGGCCCGCTGCCTTCACGACGAGTTCGGGTGTCATGTAATTGGCGGCGCCGATTTCGTCGTTCGGTCCCCATTTCGATTTCGTCCAGTCTTGAGCGCTTGCCGTTCCGACCGTACCCAACAGGGCAACAGAACAGCACAACACGAATGCGTTGCGCATCGCAGTTCCTCCCAGATGTTGACGCTATGGTTTTTGGTAGCTAGCGCCTCATACTAACGTAGCAGTCGCCCACGGCCAGAATTTTTTGAGCCAATGCGTAGCTTGCGATTGGAAAGCGGCAAGCGCACCGCTGCCATTTTGTTACAGAATTGAGGCGGCGAAAAATTCGCGCAGTGGAACGTGGGGGCAGTTCAATGGACGCGCTTAGCCTGTTTGGCCTGTTCGCGGTGACCGCGATGCTGGTGGCTTACGCACTGGAAGATCGCAGCCACTGGTTCATCCTCGCCTTCGCCGCCGCCTGCGCGCTCGGCTCGATTTACGGATTTTTGCAGGGCGCCTGGCCATTCGGGCTGATCGAGGCGATCTGGGCCGGCGTCGCGCTGCGGCGCTGGCATGTCAGGCGGCAATGACCTCGCCATTGCCATTGAGGCAGGACGCAAAGCCCTGCAGGGCGCTGTAGCGATGGGCCGTTCGGCGGGTGATAAAGAGCGTCTCGACGCGCGCCTGCACCGGGTTCAATGCGTGGACGTTGACGGTGTCATTCCGCCCGACTACGGCGCGCGGCAACAGCGTCACGCCCATGTCGGCGGCAACGCAGCCGATCATGCCGTCGAGCGTGCCGAGTTCGAACCGCGTCGCCGACGGCCAGCCGAACTCCGAAAACACCTGCTCAAGCCTTTGGCGGTAAGTGCAGCCGATGCGAAACACCAGCGCGGTCGGACCCGAACCCGGCGTGCCAGCGCGCAAAGCGCCGAGACTCTGCCAGCGCCGCGCCGTAACCAGCACCAGTTCTTCGCGGAACGCCACCGTCGCGTCGAGCTCGGCGTGATCGATGGGCCCCGCGACGAACGCGCCGTCGAACGTGCCGGTGAGCACGCCGGCCACGAGCTCGGCCGTCGTCGATGTCCGCAGGCTCAATTGCACCGCCGGAAAGCGGCGATGGAATTCAGCGAGCAGTGCAGGCAGGCGAACGGCGGCCGTCGTCTCCATCGAGCCGATCGAGAGCGGTCCCTTGGGCTCGCCATCGTCGCGCGCAGCGAGCAGGGCCTCGCGCGACAGCGCTGCCATCTGTTCCGCATAGGGAAGCAGCCGGCGACCCGCGCCGGTCAGCGTCATGCCGCGGCTGTGCCGTTCGAACAGCGCGGTGCCGATCTCGGCCTCCAGCGCCTTTACACGCTGGGTGACGTTGGACTGCACGGTGTTGAGTTCATCGGCGGCGCGGGTGATGCCGCCGAGCCGCGCGACGGCCGAAAAGGTCTGGAGATCGCTCAATTCCATGGCGAATCCCGTTTCGTTTTAGTGATTGTAGCGTTCTCTAGTATTCATTTTTATAGAATGGTAGGTCGGCATACGATCGCTGTCCAGACCGTAGGAGAGCGACATGCCGATATCGACGCCATTGACCGCCCGTCTGGGCATCCAGCATCCGATGCTGTCGGCTCCGATGGATGTCATCGCGGGCGCGCGTCTCACGGCGGCCGTCAGCGCGGCCGGCGGGTTTGGCATTCTCGGCGGCGGTTACGGCGACAGAGCGTGGCTGGACCAGGAGACGGCCAAGCTCGCCGATACACCTGATCCCTTCGGCATCGGCTTCATCACCTGGAGCCTTGCGAAGCAGCCGGACCTGCTCGACATCGCGCTTGAAGCCGGTCCCCGCGCGATCATGCTCTCGTTCGGCGATCCCGGTCCATTCGGGCCGCGCATCAAATCGTCGGGCGCGCTCCTGATCTGCCAGGTTCAGGACGAGGCGATGGCGTGGCAAGCACTCGATGCAGGCGCCGACATTCTGGTCGCGCAGGGGACGGAAGCCGGCGGCCATGGCGCGTCGCGCACCACCCTTGATGTTGTGCCTGCGATCGTCGACCTCGTCGCCGGCCGCGTGCCGGTCGTGGCTGCGGGAGGTATCGGGGACGGCCGCGGGCTTGCGGCGATGATGATGCTGGGCGCTTCCGGCGTGCTGCTCGGCACGCGCTTCTACGCGAGCGCGGAATGTGAAGGGGCAGAACAGGCCAAGCAGCGCATCTGCGCCGCGACCAGCGGCAATAGCGTCCGCGGCATCATCTTCGATCTGTCGCGCAACAATGTCTGGCCTGCGCCGTTTACCGGCCGTTGCCTGATCAACGATCATGCGCGGCGCTGGATGGGGCGCGAGGTCGAACTGATGCAGAACATCAAGGCGGTCGCGGCTGAATATGCGGCGGCGAAGGAGGCCGAAAATTTCGACATCGCCGCCGTCATCGCCGGCGAAGCCGTCGGCCTGATCCATGATGTCCCGCCGGCCGGCGAGATTGTTGACAGGATCGTCACCGAAGCAGAGCAGATATTGGGCGGACGGCGGAATTCAGTCGCCGCCTGACCGCAACCACCTTCGACACATTCAAGCGAGCAAAATCATGTGGCCAGACCGCCGGATCATCGACCTCTTCAAGACCGAGTTTCCGATCGTGCTGGCGCCGATGGCCGGCGGCATGGATGCGGAACTGGTGATCGCGGCGGCGCAAGGCGGGGCGCTGGGCTCGCTGCCTTGCGCGATGATCACAGCCGAAAAGGCGCGCGAGCAGGTCAACATCATCCGCCAGCGCGTGAAAGCGCCGGTTAACATGAATTTCTTCTGCCACAAGCCGGTCGATGCCGATCCCGCGCGCGAGGCCGGCTGGAAGACGCGGCTTGGCGCCTACTACAGGGAATTGGGCATCGATCCCGCCGCGCCCGTCAGCGCCGCCAGCCGCGCGCCGTTCGATGAAGCGATGTGCGAGGTGGTGGAAGAACTGAAGCCGGAAGTGGTGAGCTTCCATTTCGGCCTGCCGGATCCGGCGCTGGTCAAGCGCGTCAAGGCGGCGGGATCAATCGTGATGTCGTCGGCAACGATCGTGAAGGAAGCGATCTGGCTCGAGGAGCACGGCGCTGATGTCATCATCGCGCAAGGCGCAGAAGCCGGCGGCCATCGCGGCATGTTCCTGACCGACAATATCGCCCAACAGCCCGGCACGTTCGCGCTGGTGCCGCAGGTGGTCGATGCGGTGAAGGTGCCGGTGATCGCGGCCGGCGGTATCGCCGACGGGCGCGGCATTGCGGCTGCGTTCGCGCTCGGCGCATCCGGCGTGCAGATCGGCAGTGCCTATCTGCGCTGCCCCGAATCCAAGGTGATCGGACCTGTGCGCACCGCGTTGGCCCAGGCGCACGACGATTCCACCGTCATTACCAACGTTATGAGCGGCCGTCCTGCGCGCGGCGTGGCCAACCGCGTCATGCGCGAGGTCGGGCCGATCTCGCCGGACGCGCCGGCGTTCCCGCACGCCGCGACAGCCCTCGCTCCGCTGAAGGCGGCCGCTGAAAAGCTGGGGAAGGTCGATTTCACCAATCTCTGGGCTGGCCAAGCGGTGCGGATGGGGCGCGAAATGCCGGCGGCCGAGCTGACCCGTTCGCTGGCGGGCGCCGCGCTGGCGCGGTTTGGTGCGTTGAGCGGCTAGCTGGCGGCTGTTCCTAGTGCGCCGGTTCGTCGCGCCTGACCTCCAGATGCTCGGCGGCCAGCGACCGGTAATGCGCGGCCATCTCTTTGTAGTGTTGCCTCGAGATCGGATCGGTCGCGCTTTCCGCGCGGCGTTCGAACATTTCCGCCTTTTCCTGCAGGATTTTAGCCTGTTGGGGCATGGCTCTCCCTCCTGTTTGCCAGGTTAAGCAGGCGAGGTGGACGATCGCGGCGCCGGGCACGGTCCCGATGGACCACAGGGCGGGGGCCCGGCCTTTCCGGCGCCGTCATTTTCGATGGTCGACATGCCACGGCCTCCCGATTGCCTGGACCGCGACGACATCCCCCGACTGTTTCAGCACGACTATGTAAGGAGACGAAAATGGTTTCGTCAGGGCGCTTTGCGCGGGAAATGCGCGCTTGCCGCTCAAAATCCTGTGCATCAGTGAACCGGCTTTTGATCTCAAAAGGGCGGGTATTCGACGTCCGAAGGCCGGCTCCGCCTGTTCCCGCGGTTGCGGCGCAAAAGCGGCCTCTGCTATACGGCGGGTGCGAATTCCCCGTTTGAGGCTTATATTAATGTCCGTTGATGCCACCACCGTTCGCCGCATCGCGCATCTTGCGCGGATTGCGGTCACCGAGGCCGAGGTTCCCCATCTGCAGGGCGAGTTGAACGCCATGCTGGCGTTCGTGGAGCAGCTTTCGGAGGTGAACATCGACGGCGTCGAACCGATGACGTCGGTAACGCCGATGGAAATGAAGAAGCGTGCCGACGTGATCGATGACGGCGAAATTCCCGACGATATCGTGGGGAATGCGCCGGAGACGCAAAACCATTTCTTCCTGGTGCCGAAGGTGGTCGAATAACTCCGTAGCGTTTTCAAGCGAAGTGGACCCCGGATTCGCGTGATGAAAACGCGTCAAACAGTCAAGTTATATCGAGATCGGAAGTCCGATGTGTCTGCTCTGCGACGATGAAAAGGCCTATCAGGCCTACATGAACTATCTCGACGCGATGACGCGGCAGGGCAAGGCCGCCGATCCCGACAAGGCGATGAATGCTGTTCTCGATCAGCTCGAGGCCGCCGACAAGGCGCGCGCTAACGATCCCGCCAACGACAAGACGCTTTCTCCGTTCTTCTGCAGCCCGATCAATAAATGACCGACCTGACATCTCTGACGATCGCGGAGGCCCGCGAGGGCCTCGCGAGCAAGTCTTTCACCTCGCTTGAACTGACGGATGCGCATCTTGGCGCCATGGAAGCGGCGCGTTCGCTCAATGCTTTCGTGCTTGAGACGCCGGACCAGGCCCGCGCCATGGCTCGCGCGATCGATGCGAAGATCGCCAAGGGCGAGGGCGGTCCGCTCGCCGGCATTCCGCTCGGGATCAAGGATCTGTTCGCGACCAAGGATGTGCGTACCACCGCGTGCTCGAAAATCCTCGGCAATTTCGTGCCGCCTTACGAATCCACCGTGACCTCGCAGCTCTGGCGCGACGGCGCGGTGATGCTCGGCAAGCTCAATAATGACGAGTTCGCGATGGGCTCGTCGAACGAAACCTCGTGTTTCGGCCCGGTGGTCAACCCGTGGCGGCGCGAGGGTTCCAACACCACGCTGGTGCCGGGCGGCTCGTCGGGCGGATCGGCGTCCGCCGTGGCGGCGCTGCTCTGCATGGGCGCGACCGCGACCGATACCGGCGGCTCGATCCGCCAGCCCGCAGCCTTCACCGCGACCGTCGGTGTCAAGCCGACCTATGGCCGCTGCTCGCGCTGGGGCATCGTGGCGTTTGCGTCCTCGCTGGACCAGGCCGGCCCGATCGCGCGCACCGTGCGCGATTCCGCGATCCTGATGCGCTCGATGGCGGGCCACGACCCGAAAGATACCACCTCCGTCGACATTGCCGTGCCCGATTACGAGGCTGCGATCGGCAGGTCGGTGAAGGGCATGAAGATCGGCATCCCCAAAGAGTACCGCCTCGACGGCATGCCGGCAGAGATTGAAAAGCTCTGGACCGAAGGCGCGGCATGGCTGAAGGCCGCGGGCGCCGAACTGGTCGAGGTGTCGCTGCCGCACACCAAATACGCGCTGCCGGCCTATTACATCGTGGCGCCGGCGGAAGCCTCGTCCAACCTCGCGCGCTACGACGGCGTGCGTTACGGTTTGCGTGTTCCCGGCCGCTCGATCGGCGAACTGTACGAGAACACGCGCGCCGAAGGTTTTGGCGATGAAGTGCGCCGCCGCGTCATGATCGGTACCTACGTGCTCTCCGCCGGCTATTACGACGCCTATTACTTGCGCGCGCAAAAAGTCCGCACGCTGATCAAGAAGGACTTTGAGAACTGCTTCGCCAAGGGCGTCAACGCGATCCTGACGCCGGCGACGCCGTCGGCGGCGTTCGGCGTCGGCGAGAAGGGCGCCGATCCGGTCGAGATGTATCTCAACGACATCTTCACGGTGACGGTGAACATGGCGGGCCTGCCGGGCATCGCCGTGCCCGCCGGCAAGGACGCGCAGGGCCTGCCGCTCGGCCTGCAACTGATCGGCCGCCCGTTCGATGAGGAGACGCTGTTCTCACTCGGCGAAATCGTGGAGCAGGCCGCCGGCCGCTTCACGCCGCCGCGCTGGTGGTAACGATGGCGGATTTCCGCGCCAGCCTGACGGATGCTGCCCCAGCGCCGGGCCTGCAACCGCCGCTGGCGGCGCTGTGGTGGGCTGCCAAGGGCGACTGGGATCGGGCGCACAGGATCGTGCAGGATGAAGGCAGCGCCGAGGCCGCCTGGGTGCATGCCTATCTGCACCGCGTCGAAGGTGATCTCGGCAACGCCGGCTATTGGTACCGCCAGGCTGGCCAGCCGGTGGCGAAGGATTCTCTGGAAGCCGAATGGGAGCGGATCGTGTCCGCGCTGCTCGGGGGTGCAAAAGCATGAACGTATCAGTCAAACCGGGAAAACTGATCAAGGGCCAGACCGGCGACTGGGAAGTCGTGATCGGGATGGAGGTGCACGCCCAAGTCACCTCGAAGTCGAAATTGTTCTCCGGCGCCTCGACCGAGTTCGGCGGCGAGCCGAACAGCCATGTCTCGCTGGTCGATGCCGCGATGCCGGGCATGCTGCCGGTCATTAACGAGGAGTGCGTCAGGCAGGCGGTGCGCACCGGCCTTGGCCTGAACGCGAAAATCAACCTGCGCTCGGTGTTCGACCGCAAGAACTATTTCTATCCGGACTCGCCGCAGGGCTATCAGATCAGCCAGTACAAGTCGCCGATCGTCGGCGAGGGAGAGGTCGTGGTCGAGCTCGATGGCGGCAAGACAGCGACCATCGGGATCGAGCGGCTGCATCTGGAGCAGGATGCCGGCAAGTTGCTGCACGATCAGTCGCCGACCATGTCCTATGTCGACTTCAATCGCTGCGGCGTGGCGCTGATGGAGATCGTGTCGAAGCCCGATATTCGCGATGCCGAACAGGCCAAGGCCTACGTGACCAAATTGCGCTCGATCCTGCGCTACCTCGGCACCTGCGACGGCGACATGGAGAAGGGCTCACTGCGCGCCGATGTGAACGTTTCCGTGCGCAAGCCGGGCGGTCCGCTCGGCACCCGCTGCGAAATCAAGAACATGAACTCGATCAACTTCATCGGCCAGGCGATCGAGTATGAGGCGCGGCGCCAGATCGAGATCATCGAGGATGGCGGCACGATCGACCAGGAGACGCGCCTGTTCGACCCCAACAAGGGCGAAACGCGCTCGATGCGCTCCAAGGAAGAGGCGCACGACTATCGCTATTTCCCCGATCCCGACCTGCTGCCGCTCGAGTTCACGCAAGACTACGTCGATGATCTGAAGGCACATCTGCCGGAATTGCCGGACCAGAAGAAGGCGCGCTTCATCGAGAGCCTCGGTCTGTCGTCCTACGATGCCGGCGTGCTGGTCGCCGAGCGCGAGAGCGCGGTGTTCTACGAAACCGTGCTCGAAGACCTTGCCGACAAGGGGCGTGACGGCAAGCTCGCGGCGAACTGGGTGATCAACGAACTGTTCGGCCGTCTCAACAAGGAAGGCCATGGAATCGTCGACTCGCCGGTGTCGCCGGCGCAGCTCGCGGCGATCGTCAGCCTGATCGGCGAGGGCACGATCTCCGGCAAGATCGCAAAAGACCTGTTCGAGATCGTCTGGACGGAAGGCGGCGACCCGCGCGAGCTGGTCGAGACGCGCGGCATGAAGCAGGTCACTGACTTGGGCGCGATTGAGAAGGTCGTCGACGACATCATCGCTGCCAATCCGGACAAGGTCGCGCAGGCGAAGGCCAAGCCGCAACTCGCCGGCTGGTTTGTCGGCCAGGTGATGAAGCAGTCGGGCGGCAAGGCTAATCCGCAGGCCGTGAACGACCTGTTGAAGGCGAAGCTCGGCATCTGAATCGTCCCGTAACGGGACATGCTTGCAACGTCGGCGACGTCACGTCGATGTGCGCGTGCATGCATCGATCGCTCATCGCGATCCAAAACCTAACCGTCGCGACTGCAAGCGCGTGTTGCGAATCGGCGGTCGCGATTCGTCCGGAAAGTTCGTTTTGGCGCGCGTCGGCGAGACTTCAGCGCTGTGACCATGAAAATTTTTTTGTTGCCAAACTTCGCGACTCAGAGTCCGTGCACACGGCTTTTCCACGGCATCGTTGAGTCGGGACGACATTGATCGTTCATCGATCATCGTTGTCGTGATTTCAAAAAAGCGCTGCCGTAAAGGCGATTCCTGCAATTTTGACCAACGCCGATGCGCGTCGTTGCGGCAGTTTTTGTATCAAGGCGCGAGCGCCTTGCGATGATGTTGATGTCGATGCTTCGCGCGCTCTCTCATCGCGGTGTCAACACTTCCTTAAGCGGGACGCTGTTTTTTTGAATGCGTTGGTGTATTCGGGATGTCGTGCATCTCGATTCCCGAGTGCACGCAGCAGACTAAAGCCATCTCACTTACATTAGGAGGGCAACATGGCCAAGAAAGCTAAGAAGGCAAAGAAGGCGAAGAGCGCAGTGAAGAAGACTGCGAAGAAGACCCGCAAGGTCGCCAAGAAGAAGAAGTAAGTTCGCTTCTTTGAGAATTGCCGGCGGCTTGATGCCGGCACGTCACACGAGCCCCGGATGAAAGTCTGAAGGCTCTGGTCGACGAAAGAGGGTGTCGGCGAGACATCAGGTCAACGGTCGGATCGCATTTCGGAAGAGCGTCTTTCAAAGAGGTCGCTCTCTCAAAACCGGTCCGGCAGAAGAAACGGGTTTTCTTCGTTCGGTGCGGATATCCTTAACTATCCGCAATTTCATCGGGCCAAAGCCCGGTATGAAATCTGGTCCTGACGTGTTCGCCGACGCCCTCGTTCCCCTGGGGCGTACTCGTCCCCCTGGAACGCCCACTTTCGCTGGAGCGCTCCGACGGCCCCACATCAGGCGTCCGGTGCCGAACTCTTTCCCACCTTCATTTGATTGATCGTTCGCAGCCGTCGATGGTTTCGGTTCCGCCTGCCGTGGCCAGGCATGTTGTCGCCGCCAAGCTTTTGTCCCACGTGCCGTATCGGTCGCAGAGGCCGCTGAACTGTGGATCGTCAGCCGGAAGCCGTCATTTGGGCGGCGCGTTGCGCTGATCCGGTAACCGGTGATGACGCGGCAGGCTGCCGCAATGGTTATCGTTGTGCGAAGTCGCAGGGTAAACCGAATTTGACGGTCGCCGACTTCTCCCTGTGCCGCAGGCATTTCTGCGATTCCGTGTTCGACGGCGGGAGCCGCGCGTTTACACCTCGTTTATCGCGAACCTTAAACTGCCCTTCAAATTTGATCGGCCATGATCGCCTTAACACAGACCGGAAAAACGGCGTTGCGGGTGTTTCAACATTGGACAGGGGCCGCGCTCGGGGGAGGGCGGCAACGATAAAAAGGGGAGCTACGGATGTTTCAGGGGCAGATCGATCTCGACACGGCCATTCCGGTGGAGGCGACGGCGATCCCGGACGTGCTGTTCGAGCGCGGCCTTTACTGGGCGAGCGGCCGTTCCGGCGTGGTGAATCTCGTTGCGGCCCACAAATGGTTCAATCTGGCCGCACTGAAGGGGCGTGCGGATGCAATCGCGATGCGCCGCGAAGTCGCCGCGATGATGTCGGACGCCGAAATCGCCACGGCGCAGCGCGAAGCCCGCGCCTGGATGACGGCGCACTGAGGTGGCCGGCGTCACGCCGGCGGATTTCCGCTGGCAAAGGCAGCATTTCTTCCGCTTTCTTGCCGCTCCCGCAGGGGCAGGGATCGTTGCGCCCGACATGTCGCCAGGGATTCCTGACCGGCTCCTGGGGATATGCGAGATCGGCCCAGGGTGATGTGTCATCACCCTCTTCGAAAGCGTCGTCTTCCAAACCGCGCGTCAGTCCAGCGAGTCGAGCACGTCCTCGATGTAGCCAATATTGACCTGCGTGAATCGTCCGATGTCATCGGGCGCATCCGCATCCGGTCGCGATCGATGCGGCGTTCCCAGCCAGAAACGTCGCCGCGCCGAACAACGCTTCACGGACGAACCCGTCGATCGAACTGTCGATCATCAAGGCGAACAGCGCGTCGGCATCGCCATCGAACACGCCGGCGACGATCTTGGCCATGCTTTCGGTGACGGCATCGCCGAGCAGATCGTTCACGTCTCGGAAGGGACGGCGCAGCAAATGCAGCAGCGGCTGGCAAGCTTTGCTGTCGCGCGCAGCGCCCAGAATATGGATTCCGCGGAACAGCAGAAAGCTTTCATCATCCGACAGGTGCGCGCCATCCGCCGCCCGCCGCAGCAGGACGCGCAATTTCGGCTCGGGTTCCTCGATTCGCAGCGTGCAAATTCCGATCGCGAAATCCGGCAGCTTCTCTTCCGTCGCGATGGCGTGGAGGTAATCGTCGATCGCACCGAGATCGGGCATGTTCTCGCCGTCGCCCAGGATCGCTCAAGCTCCTCCTTCTTCATGCGGGCCTCCATGGCGAGTTGATGGGCGCGCGTTTGCGAGCCGCGAACCGTAGCGCATTTGGCACGAAAATTATGCGGTCATGATGCAGAAGGAAGGATAAGGCTTGTTCGATTTGATCAACCGAAGGATCGCAGGCGCTCACGATGACCAGCCCGCCGTCGCTGGTTCGCAGCTATGGCGCCGCACCCGCCTTCGCTTGCGTTCCGTCGCGGGTATGCCGCGCCGAAGCGCAAGCGATGAGCAGGTGGCGGAGCCGGAGGGATTCGAACCCTCGATAGGGCTTTACAACCCTATAACGGTTTAGCAAACCGCCGCCTTCAGCCACTCGGCCACAGCTCCATAAGCGCGGATATGCCTGACGCGAGGGCCAGCCGCAAGCGCCAGATTCAGATTACGCCAAGGCCATTTAGAGGCGCCGCGCTTCCGCGGCGCGCGGGCATCCTGCGGGGCGCTTTACTGCCGCAGCTTTCGGGACTTTGCGCGGGCCAACGACACTATATATGAGGCGACCGGCACCCCCGCTTGGCGCGATCATGGCGTCTCTGTCGTCGCAGGAATGCTCCGCGCAGGCCGGGTCCCGGTTGCCTCGAAATGAAGCATCTCGTCGCGCGAATGTGATTCGACATCGCTGCTGAGGTGATTCGGCCCCTTTGAGCGGTCAAATCGCGCGATATGCGGGTGGCGCCTGCGCGGCAATCTGCAAGTGCATTTTTGATCATCGGGAAGGGCGAGCGTTCTTGGCGCTCTCGCCGTCGACCGGCGGGCTCCTGGGCGGCGAGACGCGGCCTCGAGCCTTAGTAATCGTCATAATTGTGGCCAGGCGGCGGCCTCATCCTCCGTCGCGCAGATACAGCGAACCATCCCGTCCGGGCCCTCTGACGACTCTATTATGTGTGTGACGTCGGATCGGATTCGGCTGATCGATTCGACGATGCAAAGCGCGTTGAAGGGCGGACAGAGGATTGCTGCGGTGCCCGCGGCATCTTTTCGGTGTCACCTGGGGCTATTCAAAAATAGCAAGTAAAAACAGTAGCTTGCAGAAAAAATTCGATCACAAACACGTGTTATTTGTGCAACACCCTCCGGAAAAGGGGTGAAGTCAGGGCGTCCGAAGCGGTTCCCTTGTTGCTTGTGAAGAAGTCCTCGGTAATTGTGATTGCGCGACGGAGGGGGGCATCCCGAGGTCGTCCCGTTTTAGGTGGTTCGCTTAAGTCCCTCGCGTTCATGCGGGAGTGTCCGAAGGCGCGAAGCGACTAAGCGGGTTTCAGGGGACAAGGGAACCAACCTTAGGGTGTTTCACCCAGCGGATCCGGAACCTTCCCTACAGAGCAACTTGGAGGTTTAACATGAAGATGGTTAAGAGCCTTATTCTCGGCTCAGCGGCGGGTTTGATCGCCATGAGCGGAGCACAGGCGGCCGATCTTCCCGTCAAGGCCAAAGCGGTCGAGTACGTGAGGATCTGCTCCCTTTACGGCGCGGGTTTCTTCTATATCCCGGGCACCGACACCTGCATCAAGCTGGGTGGTTATCTGCGCATCGACACCACGTTCAATGGCAACGTTTACGGTGGACCGGCTTGGTCTGGTGATCTCGGCCAGGGCAACCGTTACCGTGACTACTTTGCCGGCCGTTCTCGTCTGGCGCTGACGGTTGATACCCGTACCGCCACCGAATATGGCGTTGTCCGCACCTTCGGTCAGGCCAACATCCAGTTCAACAACTTCGGAACGGGCAACCCGACCGCTATCAATACCTTCCCGGCTTCCAGTGCCAACGGCCTGATGACGGCGGGTGGCGGCTACGTCGCGGTTGACATGATCTTCCTGCAGTTCGCTGGCTTCACCTTCGGTAAGTCGGCTTCCGCATTCGCGACGCCGTGGCACGGCTATCCGGGCAACAACAATTCGTTCCTGATGGGCGGCCACGACAGTGTCACGGGCGTGAACAACATCCAGTACACCGTTCAGTTCGGCAACGGCGTGTCGGGCACCATCGGTCTCGATGATCCGACCCAGTACAACCGTACCAACCTGCTCAACCTCAGCCTCGCTGCAAACGCCACTGGCGTTCCCGGTCCGACGGCCTTCGCAGGCGCGGGCGTCAACTCCTACGGCGGTACCCACGCTCCGGACATCGTCGGTAACATTCGCGTTGACCAGGCTTGGGGTCTGTTCCAGATTTCGGGTGCTGCGCACCTCGTGAATGCTTCCTACAACATCCTCGGCCCCACCGGCGCTCCGAACAACCTGTCGGAAATCTCCGGTCACCCCGAAGACAAGTGGGGCGGTGCCGTGATGGCTGCGTTGCAGATCAAGAACCTCCCGACTGGCGCCGGCGACGACTTCAAGATCGACGCTACCTTCGCCAAGGGTGACACCAAGCAGGTGGTTTCCACGAGCGGCACTTCGCCGAGCTTCGCCATGTTCGGTTCGACGGGTCTTGCGGGCGGTTACCAGAGCATTGGCTTCGGTCAGACGGCTGACGCCGTATTCCTGCCGATTGCCAACGGCGGTACCGGCGACATCAAGCTGGTGGACGCATGGGGCATCCGGGGCGCGTTCAACCACAACTGGGATCCCTACTGGTCGACCAGCCTCTGGGGCAGCTACGGCTCCGTGCGCTACGGCGGTACGGTTGGCGATCTCACCACGGCCAAGGGTCAATGGTGCGCCAACTACACGACTGGCAAGGTCGTGTCTGCAGACTATAGCTGCAACCCGGACTTTAACTTCGCCCAGGTTGGTGTGATCACCCGCTGGACTCCCGTCAAGAACCTGACGTTCTCGGCTGAAGTCGGCGCGTTCTTCCTCGACCAGAAGTTCACCGGTTCTGCCGTTCTGACGCCGACGGCTCCCAAGCCGACCGCGATCTACGAGTTCCGCGATCAGAGCACCGTGTTCCTGAACGTTCGCGCTCAGCGTAACTTCTGATCCCGAAAGACTTGAAACACCAGGAGAACCCCCGGCAGGCAACTGCCGGGGGTTTTTCTTTTCATTGTGGGTCGGCGAATGGCGAACAGGGGAGTGGCGAATAGGGAAGATTGGCAGAGTGAGGGTCCACTGGCCATTCGCTATTCGCCACTCGCTCGATGGCCGCTATTCCACGCTGGCGCCGCGATGCAGGTCGGCTTCGATCTGGAGCTTGGTTCCCCCGCCAAACCGCGCGCGATAGACCTGCAGATTCTCCATGATCCGCTGCACGTAGTTCCGCGTCTCGGAGAACGGGATCAGCTCGACCCAATCGACGGCATCGACCTTGGGATCGCGCGGATCGCCATAGCGCTCGATCCATTTCTTCACGCTGCCGCGGCCGGCATTGTAGCCGGCGAAGGTAAGGATGTACGAGCCGCGGTAGTCCTCGAGCAATCCGCCGAGCTCGGCAGCGCCAAGCATGGCATTGTAGACGGAATCGGTCTTCATCCGCTGAAGGTCGAAGCTGACGCCGGCCCGCTTGCAAACATAGCGGCCGGCCTCCGGCGTGACCTGCATCAGGCCATAGGCTTGGGCCGGGGACACCACGGCCGGATTGAAGGCGCTTTCCTGCCGCGCGATCGAGTAGACGACGCTGGGCTCGACCTCGGGGCCGAGCTGCTTGAATGACGGAATGCCCATCACGGGATAGGCGTAGTGATCGAACGGCAAGCCGCGGTTGAGCGCGGCCTTGCCGAGCAGCAGCATGCCGCGGGCATCATGGTGGCGCGCCGTGAGTTCGCCGAGACCCACCACGGCATCGGGATCGCCGTTCTCGCCCATGTCGGCGAGGATCGGGATCGCAAGCTCGCGCTCATCGAGCTCATAGAGCAACTGCACGGCGCGGACGATCTCGAGCCGCTCGACTCCGCGGCCGCGGCCACTCGGGATGCCGTTCAATTCGAGTTGCGGCAAGCCGAGCTTGGCGCGCGCCAGTTGGCCGTAATAGCTGGTCGATTGCTCCGCTGCCCGTCCATAAGCCGCGCGGGCTTCCTGCGCGCGGCCGGCGGCTTCCGCTGCGCGGCCTTGCCAATAGCCGGCGCGCGCGAGCGCGGTCGGATTCGCGCTGCCGACGCCGATGCGCGCGAAATGCTGGGCGGCGACTGCCGGATCTTTCAAGAACCGTAGCGCAATCCAGCCGGCGGTGAACTCCTGCTCGGTCTTGTAGATGTCGCGCGTCGGCAGCGCCGCATCGCGCGCGATGAGATAGGCGGTGCGATGCTCGCCGACATCCAGCATCTTGCGCGCCAGCAGGCGCCGCTCGATCCACCATTCATTGAGATTATGCAGGCGGTTCGGATCTTTCGGCGCGTTCAGCATGAGCTGCGCCGCTTCGCTGAACTTTTCTTCGCGGCGAAGGAGCTGGATCTTCGCGAAGAGATAGCCGGTTTCGCCATGCAGTTCGTGCGGCACCGCTTCGAGCAGGGCCCTGAGGTTGGAAGCTTTCTTGTTGGCCGCGATGCGCGCTTTTGCGAGCGCGACATGGCCCGATCCGAGTCGTTTCGCGGCGCGCATGCCGCCGGCTTCCTGCTCGGTGCCGTAAAGCAGCGAATCCATCCGTGCCTTGTGGTCGCCCGCGGTTAACAGCGCGCCGAACATGTCGAGCGCCGCGGTCTCGGTGTCTTCCGACATGCCATCATGACGCCAGGCCTCGCGGACCAGCCGCTCGGCGTTGGCGCGATCGCCACGCGCGAGCATCACTTTCGCCAGCGCGAATTTTCCCTTGGCCGAGATCGGCGATTCGTTTGCGAACCACGACCACACCGTGGCGTCGTCGCGTCGGTCATCCCACAGGGCGGCCTCGATGCGCCGGCGCAGGAAAATTTGGGACGGCCAGCTCGGATTTGCCGAAACAAACGCACGGTAGCGCTCGACGGAAGCATTGTTGTTGTCGCTGCGCAGGATCAGCCACTCCGCGAGCTTGCGGGCGACTGGATCCGAGATCGCTGCCTGCGCCTGCGTTGCGTCGCCAGGCTTCTGCTTGCGCACGAGCTCGATGACGTTTTCCAGCGCGTCCTTGTCGGCCTGCGACGTCGAGGAGGTCGCGGCGACCGCTGCCGGCGCCACCTGTTTGCGCGGCGGCGGGGCGGCATGCTGGCGCGTCGCCGGCGCCAGCACAGGCGGCGGTGGAGCCGGCGCCGCAGGCGCATGGGCGGTCGCCGCCGAGGTGTGGGCGGCCGGCACGTTGCTAGTTGCAGATTTGGGAACGACGTTGCGGGCGATCGGCCGCGGCTTCGGCATGGGAACTTTTGGCTTGGCCCAGGCTTCCAGAGGGAAGGCAGTCAGGCCGATCGCCAGCGCCAAGCCCGTGGCCAGTGCGGTCGATCGCAATGCGGCGGCGCGGGCGGAAGGGATCACGGCTTTCCTCTGCGGCGGCGAATCATTCAATCGCTCCAGCCTTAGGTCTATTGATCGAATTTGTGGACAAAGTACTAAAAGCGTCGTGGCCACCCTGTTTGCGCCATCACCACGGCAAAATCGCGGCTAACGGGCCTTTGCGGGAAGGCGGCTCCGTCAAGGCCAAGAAAGAGCGTCGAAACAAAGCGGTACCGCCTCATGCACGGCCCTTTCGCCTGATCGCCAGACCCGATATGAATTGAGATCCAGTTTCGGTCGAGCCGTTTCTTAAGCGTTTGGAGGACGTCCATGGCAGCCAAGACAAAATTCCGGGGGTCGTTCACCGCCTTGGTCACGCCATTCAAGAACGGCTCGCTCGACGAGGCCGCTTTCCGCGCCCTGGTGGGCTGGCAGATCACCGAAGGCACCAATGGCCTGGTGCCCGTCGGCACGACAGGCGAAAGCCCCACCTTGAGCCATGACGAGCACAAGCGCGTCGTCGAATGGTGCATCGAGGAGGCGAAGGGCCGCGTGCCTGTGATCGCCGGCGCAGGCTCGAACTCCACCAAGGAAGCGATCGAATTGTCGCAACACGCAGAGAAGGCGGGCGCCGACGCCGTGCTGATCGTCACACCCTATTACAACAAGCCTACGCAAGAGGGCATGTATCAGCACTTCAAGGCGATCAACGACGCGATCAACATTCCGATCATCATCTACAACATCCCGCCGCGCTCGGTGATCGACATGTCGGTCGATACCATGAAGCGGTTGTGGGAATTGAAGAACATCGCCGGCGTCAAGGACGCGACGGCCAGCATGGTACGCGTCTCGCAGCAGCGTGCGGCGATGGGTGAGGACTTCAACCAACTCTCCGGCGAGGACGCCACTATCATCGGCTACATGGCTCATGGCGGCCATGGCTGCATTTCCGTCACCTCCAACGTTGCACCGAGACTGTGCTCGGAGTTCCACACCGCCTGGCAGAAGGGCGACGTCGCCGCCGCGTTGAAGATTCATGACAAGCTGATGCCGCTCCACATGAACTTGTTCATGGAAACCAGTCCTGCGCCGGTAAAGTACGCGATGTCACTGCTTGGCAAGATGGACGAGAAGCTGCGGCTTCCCATGGTGCTGGTGCAAGAATCGACCCGGGCTGCCGTACGCAGTGCCATGGTGCATGCCGGCCTGATCAACTAGGGGACCGGCACTGTCTTCGCCCGAGGGACGAAGAGGGGAGCCAACATGCTGAAGGAATTCCGCGAATTCGCGATGAAGGGCAATGTCGTCGACCTCGCCGTCGGCGTCATCATCGGTGCGGCCTTCGGCGCCATCGTGACGTCGCTGGTCGGCGATGTGATCATGCCGATCATCGGCGCGATCACCGGCGGTCTCGATTTCTCCAACTATTTCACGCCGCTGTCCAAGGCGGTGACGGCCAACAACCTGGCGGATGCCAAAAAACAAGGCGCGGTGCTGGCTTGGGGCAATTTCCTCACGCTGACGCTGAATTTTCTCATCATCGCCTTTGTCTTGTTCATCGTGATCCGGATTATGAACCGGTTGAAGCGCAAGGAAGAAGTCGCTCCGTCGGCGCCGAAACTGACCAGGCAGGAAGAGCTGCTGACCGAAATCCGCGACCTTCTGAAAAAGAGCTAACGTGACTGACAAGAACGAGCGCCCGATCAAGGTCGTCGCCGAAAACCGCAAGGCCCGGTTCAACTACGCGATCGACGACACCATCGAAGCCGGCATCGCGCTGACCGGCACCGAAGTGAAGTCGATCCGCAACGGCAAGACCACCATTGCGGAATCCTACGCGGATTCCAAGAACGGCGAGATCTGGCTGATCAACGCCAATATTCCGGAATACCTGCAGGCCAATCGCTTCAACCATGAGCCGAAGCGGCCGCGCAAGCTGCTCTTGCACCGAAAGCAGATCAACAGGCTGATGGGCGCAGTCGATCGCGAAGGCATGACGCTGATCCCGCTCAAGCTCTATTTCAATGAGCGCGGCCGCGCCAAATTGTTGCTGGCGATCGCCAAGGGCAAGAAGCTGCACGACAAGCGCGAGACCGCAAAGAAACGCGACTGGAGCCGCGAAAAGGGCCGGCTGATGCGGGCGAGGGGATAGGAAGCGAATGACGAGTAGCGAATGGTAGATTCCCCCGGCGATCTCTCTATTCGCCATTTGCCCGGAGGAAAACGACATGGCTCAATCCAACCTGCTCGAGGTCGACTGGAGCAAGATCCCCGCACCGGTTGACGACGGCGGGGCGGCGCATCTCGTCGGCATGACGATGCCGCCGGTCACGCTGCTCGCCACCGACGGTAATTCGGTGACGCTGTCCGCGCTGGCCGGCCGGACCGTGGTGTTCGCTTATCCCCGCACCGGGGAGCCCGGCAAGATCAGTCTCGTCGACGACTGGGACATGATTCCCGGCGCGCGCGGCTGCACGCCGCAGACCTGCTCGTTCCGCGATCTGTTTGCCGAGTTGAAGGCGGCCGGGGCCAGGCAGGTGTTCGGCCTTTCAACCCAGGACAATGCGTACCAGACCGAGATGGCTTCGCGGCTGCATCTGCCGTTTCCGGTACTGTCAGATGACAAGCTAGAGCTGACCCGCGCGCTGAATCTTCCGACCATGGAAGTCGCCGGACTGACACTGATCAAGCGGCTGGCGCTGATCATCGACGACGGCCGCAACCGCCACGTGTTTTATCCGGTGTTCCCGCCGGACCGAAATGCCGCCGACGTGCTGGCGTGGTTGAGAGAGAATTCTGCTTGAAGCGCAGTAATTAGACCCTCATGGTGAGGAGGCGCATAGCGCCGTCTCGAACCATGCCCCGCTAGTGCCACTCATCCTTCGAGACGCGCTTCGCGCTCCTCAGGACGAGGTGTGACAGAGGCGCACGACCAATGAGCGAGGCGCACCTGCGACCCTGCCAATCTACACGTCCAAATCCTTGCGCACTTTCGCAAACACCTCGCGAAACATCTTCGGCGTGAGCACGCCGGTGTTCGTGTTGTATCGCGAGCAGTGATAGCTGTCGTATAATTGAATGTTACTCGCCTTGTGTACGGCGCCGTGCGCAAAGGGGCAGGCGGCATTGCGGAGGCCCAGCGCCTTCAACGTCGATTCGTGGGCGATCCGCCCGAGCGCCACGATCGCGCGTAGTTTTGGCATGGTCGCAATGGTCGTAGCCAGGAATTGCCGGCAAATGTTGATCTCGACAGGCAGCGGTTTGTTCTGCGGCGGCACGCAGCGCACAGCGTTGCTGATCCGGCAATCGACCAGCCTCAGTCCGTCATCCGGCCGCGCCTGATAGGCACCTTTCGCAAAACCGTATTCGAGCAAGGTCGCATACAGGAGGTCGCCGGCGTAGTCGCCGGTAAACGGCCGTCCGGTCCGGTTGGCGCCCTGCAGGCCAGGCGCCAGGCCGACGATCAGCAGTTGCGCGTTGGCATCGCCGAATGAAGCGACCGGCGAGTTGTGCCAGCTTGGCTCGCGCTTGCGCGCCTCGGCGCGAAATTCGGCGAGCCGCGGGCAAAGCGGGCAGTTGCGGTCGGGCTCAGCAGCAGTGGGGGCGGGGAGGCCAGCCATGTGTCAAAGCGATTTCGAGCAAAAGCCAGCCACGGACTTGATCCAGTGTCGATACCGGTTCGCGTTAGGCAAGCGCGCCAAACAAAAAGCCCCGGTTCTGTTTTCAATCAGAACCGAGGCTCTAGCAGCGTACCGTCTTATTCTCAATCGTCGAAATCATCGTCGGCGCCCCGCGGTGCCACCGTGCTCGCGCGCTGAAGGAATTGCGGGGAATGATGACGCGGCTCGCGCGGGGCAGGGCGCTCGGAGGGATCGCGGCCCAGTTTTGATTGCAGCTCGACGAGATCGGTGAAGACGTCGGCCTGGCGGCGCAGTTCGTCGGCGATCATCGGCGGCTGGCTTGAAATGGTCGAAACGACGGTGACGCGAACACCGCGGCGCTGCACCGCTTCGACCAGCGAGCGGAAATCGCCATCGCCCGAGAACAGCACGATCTGATCGACATGCTCGGCGAGTTCCATGGCGTCGACCGCGAGCTCGATATCCATGTTGCCCTTCACCTTGCGGCGGCCGGAAGCGTCGATGAATTCCTTCGTTGCCTTGGTGACCACGGTGTAGCCGTTGTAGTCGAGCCAGTCGATCAGCGGCCGGATCGAGGAGTATTCCTGATCCTCGATGATCGCGGTGTAGTAGAACGCACGCAACAGCGTCCCGCGGCTCTGAAATTCCTTGAGAAGGCGCTTGTAATCGATGTCGAAGCCGAGCGTCTTGGCCGTTGCGTAGAGGTTGGCGCCATCGATGAAGAGCGCAATCTTGTTGGAAGCTGGTGACATCAAATGGTTCTCACGTTGTTGTTAGCTTTTCTAGCGCAGCGGAAATCGACCGCGCGCACTTTCCAGTTCTGTTGCCTAAAGTTCGGTGAATCGTGCCGCGCGACAGTCACCACTGCAATTATGGTGAGGCGAGGGCGAAAAACCTATACTTTTGACGCTGCAATGAAGAGATTTACTTGTCCTGTACGGCAACCTCGCCGTGTCCGGACCCTCCGGCCCCGAATTTTCTGGCCCCGGGAACTGGGGTTAGCAGAGCCCATTAGGAAGGCAAATCACAATTTAGTCTTGCGAAACGGCCCCTGCCGCTATAACTAGCGCCCGATACCTGCAGATTTGGCCCCATTAACGGAGCGACAGTCTATGGCGCGCGTCACCGTGGAAGATTGCATTGATAAGGTCGACAACCGGTTCGACCTGGTGTTGCTGGCAGCCCATCGCGCCCGTATGATCTCGTCCGGATCACAACTCACGGTTGATCGCGACAACGACAAGAACCCGGTCGTTTCGCTCCGGGAAATCGCCGATTCCACTATTTCCCCGGAAGACCTCCGCGAGGAACTGGTCCATTCCCTGCAGAAATTCGTCGAGGTCGACGAGCCTGAGGCCGATACCGTGCCTTTGATCGGCTCGGCTGGCGCCAGCGTCGATGCCGACGACACCGAGGTCGCGGTCGAGCGCATGACCGAGGAAGAACTCCTCAAGGGCCTCGAAGGCCTGGCGCCGCCGGAAGAGCAGCCCGAAGAGGACGAGTAATCCGGAACACCCGGCCGTCCCAGACTCCCCGATTTGCCAAAGGCCCGGACATCCGTCCGGGCCTTTGCTTTTGTTGACAATTTTGCGGTTACAATGCGTCCTTATCCGGCGTGGCCGAAATCGGCTGGCTCGTTGGGCAAGGCAGGCCGTCGTGTCAGGCGTCGAACGGCCGCAGCCCAAGCGAAATTGAACCGTTTCACGGCCCGGGCGGCGTGCATCGCCGATCGAAAACGCATTAGATAAGTAAACGGCGAGACCCTTGGGGTCTGGTGGAAAAGGTACTGATGTGATGGCGTATTGGCGCCGCAACTCCCGGCAGATGCAGGCCGCAACCGGCGGGGTCGCGGTCGCGCCGTCGTCGCCCGTGGCGGAGAAGCCCAAATCGCCGCGCTCGCGCATGATGCGGCAATACGATCTGGTCGAACGCGTCCGCTCGTATAACCCCGAGACCAACGAAGACCTGCTTAATCGCGCCTATGTCTACGCCATGAAGGCGCACGGCACGCAGACGCGGGCATCCGGCGATCCCTACTTCTCGCATCCGCTCGAGGTCGCGGCGATCCTGACCAACCTCAAGCTCGACGACGCCACCATCGTCGCGGCGCTGCTGCACGACACCATCGAGGATACCGAGGCGACGCGCGCCGAGATCGACAACATCTTCGGCCATGAGATCGGCGCGCTGGTGGAAGGGCTCACCAAGCTGAAGCGGCTGGAGCTGGTCTCGCGCGAAGCCAAGCAGGCCGAGAACCTGCGCAAGCTCTTGCTGGCGATTGCCGATGACGTCCGCGTGCTCCTGATCAAGCTCGCCGACCGCCTGCACAATATGCGCACGCTGGAATTCGTGCCGCACGCCTCGCGCCGCCGCATCGCCGAGGAGACGCTGGACATCTATGCACCGCTCGCCGGCCGCATGGGTATGCATGAGATGCGCGAGGAGCTGGAAGATCTGTCCTTCCACGTGCTCGATCCCGAAGCCTACGCGGTGGTGAAGCAGCGGCTGGACGCGCTCGCCGAGCGCAACCGCAATCTGATCGGCGAGATCGAAAGCCAGCTTTCCAAGAATCTGCAAAAGAACGGAATAACCGCGCGCGTCTACGGCCGCCGCAAGCAGCCGTTCTCGATCTGGACCAAGATGGAGCGGAAGTCGGTCGGCTTCGAGCAATTGTCCGACATCTACGGCTTCCGCATCATCCTGACCGACGTTGAGGCCTGCTACCGCGCGCTTGGCGTCGTGCACACCACCTGGCCGGTGGTGCCTGGACGCTTCAAGGACTACATCTCGACGCCGAAACAGAACGACTATCGCTCGCTGCACACCACCGTGATCGGTCCCGGCAACCAGCGCGTCGAACTGCAGATCCGTACCGAGGAAATGAACCAGATCGCCGAATTCGGCATCGCGGCGCATGCCTTCTACAAGGAGGGCATGGGCTCGCCGACCGAACGGCTCAAGCACGAATCCAACGCCTTTGCCTGGTTGCGCCACACCGTCGGCATCCTTTCCGAGAGCGCCAATCCGGAGGAGTTTCTCGAGCACACCAAGCTGGAGCTGTTCCACGATCAGGTATTCTGCTTCACCCCGAAGGGCAAACTGATCGCGCTGCCGCGCCAGGCCAATGTGATCGATTTTGCCTACGCCGTGCATACCGACGTCGGCAACTCGGCGGTCGGCTGCAAGATCAATGGCAAGTTCGCGCCGCTGTCGTCCGAATTGCAGAACGGCGACGAGGTCGAGGTCCTGACCTCGAAGGCGCAATCGGCGCCGCCCTCGGCCTGGGAATCGCTCGCGGTGACCGGCAAGGCCCGCGCGGCGATCCGGCGCGCGACCCGCACCGCGGTGCGCGATCAATATGCTGGTCTCGGCCGCCGCATCATCGATCGCCTGTTTGCCCGCGCCAAGATCGAATATGCCGACGACAAGCTAACCGGCGCATTGCCGCGGCTGGCGCGCGCCTCGATCGAGGATGTGATGGCTTCCGTCGGGCGCGGCGAACTGAAAGCCTCCGACGTCGCCCGCGCCATGTATCCGGACTACAAGGAAGAGCGGCTGGTAAAGTACGGGGCGGCCAAGAAGAGCCTCGCGGTGAAATTGAAGCTGAAGTCGGAGCCGCATCCGGCGCGCTCTACCTCCGTCATTCCGGTGCGCGGCATCAATTCGGATCTGCCGGTGAAGTTCGCGCCCAATGGCGGCGCCGTGCCGGGCGATCGCATCGTCGGCATCGTCACGCCGGGCGAGGGCATCACGATCTACCCGATCCAGTCGCCGGCGCTGAAGGATTTCGAGGAGGAGCCGGAGCGCTGGCTCGACGTGCGCTGGGATATCGACGAGACCATGCCGCAGCGCTTCCCGGCGCGGATCCTGGTTCACAACGTCAACGAGCCCGGCAGCCTCGCCCAGGTCGCCACCGTGATCGCCGAGCACGACGGCAATATCGACAATATCAGCATGTCGCGCCGCTCGCCCGATTTTACCGAGCTGACCATCGATCTCGAGGTCTACGACCTCAAGCATCTCAGTGCAATTATCGCCCAATTGCGCGCCAAGGCCGTCGTCGCCAAGGTCGAACGCGTCAATGGGTAGGCGATATCGTCATTGCCGGGCAAAAGCGCCAAGAGCGTCTCTTGCGCTAAGCGACCCGGCAATCCATCCTTCTCAAGAAGATGGATGCGCGGGTCGAGCCCGTGCATGACGTTCTGTGCTATCGAAGTCGCCCGTAAGCTTGCATGTGAGTCCAGTCATGCCCGTTCCCTCGTTACGCCTCGGCGTCAATGTCGATCACGTCGCCACCTTGCGCAACGCGCGGGGCGGCGCGCGGCCGGATCCGGTGCGCGCGGCACTGCTGGCGATCGAGGCGGGCGCCGACGGCATCACCGCGCATCTGCGTGAGGACCGCCGCCACATCCGCGACAGCGACATGGCGCGGCTGAAGGCCGAGATATCGAAGCCCCTGAATTTCGAGATGGCGGCGACCGAGGACATGCTGCGGATCTCGCTGGCGACCAAGCCCCATGCCGTATGCCTGGTGCCGGAGCGGCGTGAAGAGCTCACCACCGAGGGCGGGCTCGACGTCGTCGGCCAGCACAATGCGCTGGCGCCGTTCATCGCGCGGCTCAACGATGCCGGCATCAGGGTGTCGCTGTTCATCGCGGCCGACCCCAACCAGATCGAGATGGCGGCAAGGCTGCGCGCGCCCGTGATCGAGATCCACACCGGCGGCTGGTGCGATGCGGTGGTCGATGGTCACGCTGATAAGGCCGAGGCGGAATGGCAGCGCATCGTCGAGGGCGCCGCCCTGGCGCGCGCCGCGGGGCTGGAAGTCCATGCCGGCCATGGGCTCGATTACCAGACGGCGGAGACGATTTCGGCGCTGCCCGAGATCGCCGAACTCAACATCGGCTACTTCATGATGGGGGAGGCGCTGTTCGTCGGCCTCGGCGAGACCGTGCGGCAGATGCGGGCCGCGATGGACCGCGGCCGCCAGAAAATCGCGAGCCCGCCATGATTATCGGCGTCGGCTCCGACCTGGTCGACATCACCAGGGTCGCCAAGGTGATCGAACGCCACGGCGACCGCTTCCTCGACCGCATCTTCACCGACGCCGAGCGCGCCAAGGCGGCGCGCCGCGCCAACAGCGAAAAGATGGTGGTTGCGACCTATGCCAAGCGATTCGCCGCCAAGGAGGCTTGTTCCAAGGCGCTCGGCACCGGCATTAGGCGTGGCGTGTGGTGGCGGGACATGGGCGTGGTAAACCTGCCGGGGGGCCGGCCGACCATGAAACTCACCGGCGGCGCGCTGGCCCGGCTGGAAGCGTTGACGCCGGAGGGGTTTGAGGCGCGGATCGATCTGTCGATCACCGACGACTGGCCGCTGGCGCAGGCCTTCGTCATAATTTCGGCGGTCGCACCCGGCAAATCATGAGCCGCGCAGGCGTTGGCGCCGGGGAAGCGGGTAAAACTAAAAATCGTTGATTTATCAATAGATTATGAAGTTTTGACAAGGCGCTTGATTGCGCGCCCACCAACAACCGTCTAAAAACGCCGCCAACGACGTTTTCGAGCCAGGGCCGATTCCGGTTAGCGCCGGAATTAGCTCTCAACATCAGTTATCTAGACCGTTTTCCTGACGCGAACGTACCAGGCGATTCGCGTGCGGAAAACGCTCTGCCACCGTGCGGGCGGACCCGCTGGAATTGGGAAAGCGATGAGCGTGACATCCGGGACAAAATCTGAAAGCGGCTTGGGTGAAACCATCCGCGTCGTCATTCACGCTCTCCTGATCGCGCTTGTGATCCGCACCTTCCTGTTCCAGCCCTTCAACATCCCCTCGGGATCGATGAAGGCGACGCTTCTGGTCGGCGACTACCTGTTCGTCTCGAAATATTCCTACGGCTATAGCCACTATTCGATTCCGTTGTCGCCGCCCTTGTTTTCGGGCCGCATCTTCGGCTCGGAGCCGAACCGCGGCGATATCGTGGTATTCCGCCTGCCGAAGGACGATTCCACCGATTACATCAAGCGGGTGATCGGCCTGCCGGGCGACCGCATCCAGATGCGCGAAGGCCTGCTCTACATCAACGACAAGCCGGTCAAGCGCGAACGGCTTTCCGACTTTATCGGCGAGGACCCCTGCGGTTCCGACGCCACCGCGCGCGTCAAGCGCTGGAAGGAAACGCTGCCGAACGGCGTCAGCTATGAATCGCTCGATTGCGTCGATAACGGCTTCTACGACAACACCAACGTCTATACCGTGCCCCCCGGCCATTTCTTCATGATGGGCGACAACCGCGACAATTCGACCGACAGCCGGGTGCTGTCGGCGGTCGGTTATGTGCCGTTCGAGAACATCGTCGGCCGGGCGCAGATGATCTTCTTCTCGATTGCCGAGGGCGAGCATGCCTGGATGTTCTGGCGCTGGCCGACAGCCGTGCGCTGGAATCGCCTATTCACTATCGTGCGATGAACGACGAGACAGCAATCATTCCTGACACTGCGACCCCAGACGAGGCGGGACAGCAGACTGACGCCGCCGTCGCGACCGCGCCTAAAAAGAAGAAGCGCGGCAAGGCTGCAGCCAAGGCGGCCGCGGCCGCGATCGAGGGGCGCATCGGCTACACATTCTCCGATCCCGCGCTGTTGACGACCGCCTTTACGCACGTTTCGGCCCTGAAGCCTGCGACCCGCCATCGCGCCGACAGCTATCAGCGCCTCGAATTCCTCGGCGACCATGTGCTCGGGCTGATCATCTCCGACATGCTGTACCGTGCCTACCCGCGGGCCGACGAGGGCGAATTGTCGAAACGCCTCGCCGATCTCGTGCGCAAGGAAAGCTGCGCGGACGTCGCAAAATCGCTCGGCCTGCTCGACGACATCAAGCTCGGCGCGGTGGGCGCGGGGGCGGGCGCGCGGCTGCGCAAATCCGTGCTCGGCGATATCTGCGAGGCGGTGATCGGGGCGATCTATCTTGACGGCGGCTATGCGGCGGCGTCGCAATTCGTCGAGCGTAACTGGACGGAGCGGATGCGCAAACCCCGCCGGCCGCTGCGCGATCCCAAGACGGTGTTGCAGGAATGGGCCCAGAGCAAGGGATTGCCGACGCCGGTCTACCGCGAGATCGAGCGCACCGGGCCGCATCACGACCCACAATTCCGCGTCGCCGTCGATCTGCCGGGGCTGGCGCCCGCCGAAGGTATCGGCGGCTCCAAGCGCGCCGCCGAGAAGGTTGCCGCCTCCGTGATGATCGAACGCGAAGGCGTCGGCGGCGGCAGCAATGACAGTTGAATCTTCGCCCGCCACCGCGCCTGCCGAGACCCGCTGCGGTTTCGTCGCGCTGATCGGCGCCCCCAATGTCGGCAAGTCGACGCTGGTCAACGCGCTGGTCGGCTCCAAGGTCACCATCGTCTCGCGCAAGGTGCAGACGACCCGCGCCCTGATCCGCGGCATCGTAGTTGAGGACAATGCGCAAATTATTCTGGTCGATACGCCCGGCATCTTCTCGCC
Organism: Bradyrhizobium archetypum; assembly: GCF_013114835.1. Lineage (GTDB taxonomy): Bacteria > Pseudomonadota > Alphaproteobacteria > Rhizobiales > Xanthobacteraceae > Bradyrhizobium > Bradyrhizobium archetypum. The sequence continues at coordinate 284,725 of NZ_JAAVLW010000007.1, forward strand.
GAAGCGGAGACTGGACCGCGCCATGGTTTCCACCGCCTGGAGCGGCGCCCATGACGCCGACCTCGTCTGCGTGCTGCTCGACGCCAAGGCCGGAATCGACGAGGAGGCCGACGCGATCCTGGGCAAGCTCGCGACGGTCGCGCACCCGAAAATCCTGGTGCTGAACAAGATCGACCTGATCCCGCGCGAAAAGCTTTTGGCGCTGGCGGAGGCCGCCAACGAGCGCATGAAGTTCGACCACACCTTCATGATCTCGGCACTGCAGGGCGACGGCGTCGATGACCTGCGCAAGACATTGGCGAAGAGCGTGCCGCCGGGACCGTTCCACTATCCGGAGGACCAGATGTCGGATGCGCCGCTGCGGCATCTGGCGGCGGAGATCACCCGGGAAAAGATCTACCGTCAGCTCCATCAGGAACTGCCGTATCAATCGACCGTCGAGACCGACACCTGGACCGAGCGCAAGGACAAGTCGGTCCGGATTGAGCAGACGATTTTTGTCGAGCGCGAAAGCCAGCGCAAGATCGTGCTCGGCAAGGGCGGCGCCACCATCAAGTCGATCGGCGCGGATTCGCGCAAAGAGATCGCGGAGATCCTGGGCGTGCCCGTGCACCTGTTCCTGTTCGTCAAGGTGCGCGAGAACTGGGGCGACGATCCCGATCGCTATAGGGAAATGGGACTGGAATTTCCCAAGGAATGATCAGCCAGCACTCAGGCGCAATAACAAAGAACAAGCCCGATGACCCTACCAAGAAACGTGCTGTGGTTTGAGGTTTTGCTGTATCTGTCGTTGACGCTGGATGCGGTGTCGGTGGCGTTCCAGGACCGCACGCCGACGGCGAAGATGACGGAGCAGATGATCAACACCGGAACGCTGATGGCGGCCGGGCTGATCCTGCTGCTGGTCTATTTCGTCCGGCTCGCCGCCGAGCACCGCAAGAACTGGCCGCGCTGGGTGCTGACGGGAGCCCTGGTGCTGTCGGTGATTTCGCTGGTGCAGATCATCGGCGAGAAGGGCCTTCAGTTCGACAGCGGCATCGAGGTGATTTCCTGCGCGCTGACCGCGGCGGGGCTGTACTTCTCCTTCACCGGCGACGCGGTGGGCTGGTTCAACGCGTGATTTGTTGCAGTCATTCCGGGGCGCGAAGCGAACCCGGAATCTCGAGATTCTCAGGTGCGCAATTGCGCACCATAGTTCGATGCTTTGCATCGCCCCGGAATGACGAACGGAGAGACCGCTGCGCTCTCCACCCAAATGCTGTAAACTCCCGCCCATGGAATGGACCGACGAAGGCATCGTGCTGGGGGTGCGGCGGCATGGCGAATCCTCCGCCATTGTCGAGCTGCTGACACGCGAGCATGGCCGTCATCTCGGCCTGGTGCGCGGCGGGGCCTCGTCGCGGATGCGGCCGCTGCTGCAGCCCGGCAACAGCGTCACCGCGGTGTGGCGGGCGCGGCTCGACGAGCATCTCGGCACCTATGCCATCGAGGGTACCCGGCTGCGCGCGGCGACGCTGCTTTCGTCCTCCCACGCCGTTTATGGGGTCACCCATCTGGCCTCGCTGGCCCGCCTGCTGCCCGAGCGCGACCCGCACGGGGACATCTTCGAGATGCTCGACCGGACGCTCGACGACTTCGAGGATGCCGGCGGCGCGGCGGCCCACCTCATCCGGTTCGAACTTGCGATGCTGGCTGAACTCGGTTTCGGCCTTGATCTGGAAAACTGCGCCGCTACCGGCGAGACCACGGACCTGATCTACGTCTCGCCCAAATCCGGCGGAGCGGTCTCGCGGCGGGCTGGCGAGCCCTACCGCGACCGGCTGCTGCGGCTGCCGGCCTTCCTGCGCGAAGGCGAGGGAGGGGCGAACGACTGGTCGGACCAGGACCTGCAGGATGGCTTTCGGCTGACCGGTCTGTTCCTGCTCCGCCACGTGCTGGAACCGCGCGGGCAGGGCCATTCCGACGCCAGGGACGGGTTCATCAACGCGGTGACTCGGCGTCGCGCGCGAATCAGCTCGTCGGCTTGAGCGGATCCCTCCACACCGTCGTCCCTGCGAACGGAGGGAGCCATACGCTGCAGCCCTTCGATTGAAGCTGTGGCCTGAGCCATTTTTTGCCACAAACGCTTGTGGTTATGGGCCCCTGCGTTCGCAGGGACGACGTCAGAAAACGCGGCCCCATTCGCGGCTTGCCCGATTCACCGCAAAAGTTTAACGCCTCTCCATGGGAAAACGACAGCTACCGCCGGAAGAACCGGCCGAAATCCACGAGGTGATGCTGCGCGATGCGCTGGAAGAGCGCTATCTCGCCTATGCTCTCTCGACCATCATGCACCGCGCTCTGCCGGACGCCCGCGACGGGCTGAAGCCGGTGCACCGGCGCATTCTCTACGGCATGCGCCTGCTCAGGCTTGACCCCGGCTCGCCGTTCAAGAAGTCGGCCAAGATCGTCGGCGACGTGATGGGCTCGTTCCATCCGCATGGCGACCAGGCGATCTACGACGCCATGGTGCGTCTCGCCCAGGATTTCGCCTCGCGCTATCCGCTGGTCGACGGCCAGGGCAATTTCGGCAATATCGACGGCGATAACCCGGCCGCCTACCGTTACACCGAAGCGCGCATGACCGAGGTCGCGCGGCTGCTCCTGGACGGCATCGACGAGGACGGCGTCGAGTTCCGCGCCAATTACGACGGCCAGAGCAAGGAGCCGGTGGTTCTGCCCGGCGGCTTTCCGAACCTGCTCGCCAACGGCGCGCAGGGCATTGCAGTCGGCATGGCGACCTCGATCCCGCCGCACAACGTCGCCGAACTCTGCGACGCCGCGCTGCATCTGATCGACAAGCCCGAAGCGAAATCCAAGTCGCTCCTGAGATGGGTCAAGGGTCCGGATTTCCCGACCGGCGGCATTGTCATCGATTCCAAGGAAAGCATCGCGGAGGCCTACACGACCGGCCGCGGCTCGTTCCGCACCCGCGCAAAGTGGATCCAGGAAGAGGGCGCCCGCGGCACCTGGGTCGTGGTCATCACCGAGATTCCGTGGCTGGTGCAGAAGTCCCGGCTGGTCGAGAAGATCGCCGAGCTCCTGAACGAGAAGAAGCTGCCGCTGGTCGGCGACGTCAGGGACGAGTCGGCCGAAGACATTCGCCTCGTGATCGAGCCGAAATCCCGCGCGGTCGATCCGGCGCTGATGATGGAATCCTTGTTCCGGCTCACCGAGCTCGAAAGCAAGATTTCGCTGAACCTCAACGTGCTGATCAAGGGCAAGATCCCGAAGGTGGTGGGGCTTGCGGAATGTTTGCGCGAATGGCTCGACCATCTGCGCGACGTGCTGGTACGCCGCTCCAACTACCGCAAGACCCAGATCGAGAACCGGCTCGAAATCCTCGGCGGTTATCTGATCGCCTATCTGAACATCGACAAGGTGATCAAGATCATCCGCACCGAGGACGAGCCGAAGCCGGCGCTGATCAAGGCGTTCAAGCTGACGGACATCCAGGCCGACGCCATCCTCAACATGCGCCTGCGCTCCTTGCGCAAGCTGGAAGAGTTCGAAATCCGCACCGAGGACAAGAACCTCCGCAACGAATTGAAGGGCATCAAATCGCTGCTCGGCTCCGAAGCCGAGCAATGGTCCAAGGTCGGCGAGCAGGTCCGCAAGGTCCGCGACATTTTTGGACCGAAGACGCCGCTCGGCAAGCGCCGCACGCAATTCGCCGACGCGCCCGAGCATGATCTCGCCGCGATCGAGGAGGCTTTCGTCGAGCGCGAGCCGGTGACGGTCGTGATCTCGGAAAAGGGCTGGGTGCGAACGCTCAAGGGCCACGTCGAGGATATCTCGGGCCTTGCGTTCAAGACCGACGACAAGCTCGACCACGCCTTCTTCGCCGAAACCACGTCGAAGCTCCTGCTGTTCGCGACCAACGGTAAGTTCTACTCGCTCGACGTCGCCAAGCTGCCCGGCGGCCGCGGCCATGGCGAGCCGATCCGCATGTTCATCGACCTCGAGCAGGACGCGGCGATCGTCTCGCTGTTCGTCAACAAGGGCGAGCGCAAGTTCCTGATCGCGAGCAGCGAGGGGCAGGGTTTTGTGGTCAAGGAAGAGGATTGCGTCAGCAACACCCGCAAGGGCAAGCAGGTTCTCAACGTCAGCATGCCGGCCGAGGCCTGCGCGATTGCGACCGTGCAGGGCGATACGGTTGCTGCGATCGGCACCAATCACAAGATGGTGCTGTTCCCGCTCGACCAGGTGCCGGAGATGGCGCGCGGCCGCGGCGTGCGTTTGCAGAAATATTCCAGCGCGAAACTCTCCGACGTCGCGGTGTTCGAGTTCAAGGCGGGCCTGACCTGGAAGGATTCCGCAGGCCGCGAGCAGAGCATGAGCGCCAAGGACCTGGCCGACTGGCGCGGCAACCGCGCCGATGCCGGCCGTCTCGCGCACGGTTTGCCGAAGTCGAACAAGTTTTTGCGCGGCGTGGAGTAGCGGTGAGGTGGTTGCCGTCCTCCCTGCGAACGCATGCGAAAGCAGGGACCCATAACCACAGCCATTTGTGATTAGCCTTCGCTGAAGCTCCATCTCGCTTCAATGGTCGGACAGCGGCGGTTATGAGTCCCGTCAAGGCAGGGACGACGGCGGAGCTAGCCGTACGACCGTATCTCCTCACCGTAATAGTATTCGAAATTCCGCGCGCTATATAAGTCGCCGAACCGGACGAGGCGGAATGGCGCACGATCACCACCACAACCACTCCCATGGGCATGGTCATTCGCGCGGCCACGCCGGCCACAGCCATGCGCCCGATAGCTTTGGCTGGGCATTCGCGATCGGCGCCTCGCTCAACACGGCGTTCGTCATTGCCGAGCTGATCTTCGGCTATGCCGCCAATTCGCTGGCCCTGATTTCGGATGCCGTTCACAATCTCTCCGACGTGATCGCGCTACTGCTGGCGTGGGGCGCGGCGTGGCTCGCCGAGAGAAAGCCGACGCATCGGCACACCTATGGCTATCGCCGCGCCTCGATCCTGGCGGCGCTGTTCAATGCCGGCCTGCTGCTGGTTGCGGTCGGCGGCATCGTCGTCGAAGCGGTCAACCGGCTGTACAGCCCGGCGCCGGTTGCGGGCTGGACCGTCGTGCCGGTCGCCGCGCTGGGTGTCGCCGTCAACGGCTTCACCGCGCTGCTATTCATGCGCGGCCGTCACGGCGATCTCAACATTCGGGGCGCCTATCTGCACATGGCAGCCGATGCTGGCGTCTCGCTCGGCGTGGTGGTTGCGGCGCTCATCATCATGATGACGGGATGGCTGTGGCTTGATCCCGCCATCAGCCTTGTCATCGCGGCCGTGGTGTTCTGGAGCGGATGGGGGCTGGCGCGCGACAGCGTCAATCTCGCGCTCGACGGCGTGCCGCGCGGCATCGATCTGGCGCAGGTGCGGGACTATCTCGCCGGGCTGGAGGGCGTCTCCGAGGTGCATGATCTCCACGTCTGGGCGATGAGCACCAACGAAACCGCGCTGACCGCGCATCTGGTGCGGCCCGGAGGGAGCGACGACGCGTTCCTGCATGGCGTCTGCGAAGAACTCTCGCACCGCTTCAACATCCATCACAGCACGTTGCAGATCGAAGTCGATCCCGCCGTCTGCAAGCTGGCGCCCGCCGAACGGGTGTAGTTCCGTAGGATGGGTAGAGCGCAGCGAAACCCTCAATCCCTCCGCCGCGCGAAGATGGATATCGCTTCACCCATCCTACGCAACCAAGTCTTCCGCCGGTCGCGAAGAGGCAGGCGCCGACGCCGACGATTGGCGCGTGTCTGCGTTCCAGGAAGCCTCACTTTCGCTCCTTGATCTGGCCGCTGCTATCGACGACGAGCCGCACTTCCTTGCCGTCCTTCATCGCCTTGGCGGTGGTACCTTCGGCCGTCGACTTGATGTCGCTGACCTGCGAGTAGCCAGCCGCCTGAATCTTGGCGATGAGTTCCTCCTGCGTCAGGGCATAAACGGGTGATAATCCCGCCGCGATCGCCAGCCAGATGGTTGTGTGGAAGATCGTCCGTTTGCGCATGCTCTTGCTCCTGGTGATATCCCTGCCCAGGTGAAGGCCGGTCCAGTCCGTAGTGTTCCCCTAGATGACGCCAACAGATCGCAGCAGGATGCCCGTGACGCATGAAGCGGCCAGAACGACGAGCATCCCGATGTTGAAGCGGAAGATTGCGGTTGCCGCCGCGATCGACAGGACGAGCGCCGGCAGGTCGATGCTGGCCAGCACGGGCGCGTCGAACGACAGACCGAATCCTTGAACCGGAAAGGCCTGCCGGAACACGGTGTGTAGCGCGAACCAGATCGACAGATTGAGGATCACGCCGACGACCGCCGCGGTGATCGCCGAGAGCGCGCCGGCGAGCGCCTTGTTGCCTCGCAGCGCCTCGATGTAGGGCGCCCCGACGAAGATCCAGAGGAAGCAGGGTGCGAAGGTCACCCAGGTCGCCAGCAACCCGCCGAGCGTGCCGGCGAGCATGGGCGACAGCCCGCTCGCCTCGCGGAATGCAGCCATGAAGCCGACGAACTGGACGACCATGATGAGAGGTCCGGGCGTGGTCTCCGCCATTCCGAGGCCGTCGAGCATCTCCCGCGGTGTGACCCAGTGGTAGTATTCGGCGGCCTGCTGCGCGACGTAGGCCAGCACGGCGTAGGCTCCGCCGAATGTCACCATCGCCATTTTGCTGAAGAAGATCGCGATTTGGCTGAAGACATCGTTCGGTCCCAGCGCAATGAGGAACGCGAAGACGGGAACGAGCCAGATGGCTAGCCAGACCGCCAAGATCCGCAGCATGCGCGACGTGTTCGGTCGGACATGTTCGGGAATCCCTTCGCCGAGCATGCTGTCGATCATGGCAGAATTCTTTCCGCCATGTTCCAGAGCCGCGAATTCCGGCCTGCCAAGCCGGGCACCGACGAAGCCGATGGAGGCGGCGGCGACAATGATCAGTGGAAACGGCACCCCGAAAAAGAAGATCGCGACGAACGCGATCGCCGCCAGCGCAATCATCACGCGGTTGCGCAGTGCGCGCTTGCCGACGCGGACGACGGCATGCACGACGATCGCCAGCACCGCGGCCTTCAACCCGAAGAACACCGCCTCGACGAGGCCGACATTGCCGTAGGCGGCGTAGATGTAACTCAAGCCCATAATGGCGATGATGCCGGGCAGGATGAAGAGGCCGCCGGCCATGATGCCGCCGGCGGTCCGGTGCAACAGCCAGCCGATATAGGTTGCCAACTGCTGCGCCTCGGGGCCCGGCAACAGCATGCAGTAGTTCAGCGCATGCAAGAACCGGCTCTCGGAGATCCAGTTCTTCTCCTCGACCAGGATACGGTGCATCACCGCGATCTGCCCGGCCGGGCCACCGAAACTGAGTGCGGCAACCCGCAGCCAGACCCGAAAGGCCTCGCCGAAGCTGATGCCGTGACCAGCTTCCCGGCTGGCACCGGCTTCGGCCGCCTTGTCGATCGTCGCTTCCATTACGATTTCGCCTTGTTGGTTGGCCAATTGTGGGTCTCGCTGGTCGCGTCGCGGCACCAGCGGTAGAATGCGTCGTACAGCGTCATGCCCGCTTCGAGCTGTTCGAGATCGTCATCGAACATGCGCGACAGGCCGAGGGAAGCAGCAAGCAGGCCGGGCGCCTCCGGCGACAGATCAAGCCTTCCAGTGTCGGCGCCGCGCACCATCGCCGCCAGCCGCAGCAAGGGCGGCGTCGCCAGGCCAAATTCCTCGACCATGACGTCGAAGGTGCAGAACTCGCCGCGGTGGCTCCAAGACACATTCTCGACATCGAAGGGGGCGGCGTTGAAGCGCTCGCCGACCGCGAGCACCTCCGCCGGCGTGACGAACAGGAACACCGCATTCGGATCGACGAACCGGCGGATCAGCCAGGGGCAGGCGATGCGGTCGATCTTTGGCCGCGCGCGCGTGACCCAGACGGTGCGGCCATTTGCGTCACGCGCCGGCAGTTTTTCTGCGGGCACCAGCGGCAGCTTGGCCGCCTTCCAGCCTTCAAAACCGCCGTCGAGCGCCTCGGCCGCGACGTCGAGATGCCGCAGCCAGGCGGCGGTGCCCTGCGCCAGTTTCTGGCCGCGCAGGCAGACGACGATGGCCGATTGGCCGGAAAACTCTTCGCCCCAGTCGGCGGCCTGCTCATGGTTACGCCTGACCGCGCCGGGAATCAGCCGCGGGTCGGCGGCGAAATCCTCGTCGGTGCGAACGTCGATCAGGGCAGGCCTGTTCGCCGTGCCGATCAACCGGGAAAGCTTGTCGGGAGATATCGTGGTGTAGGATGACATGGCTGCGCCCTCGTCAAAAGAAACGGGACGCGATACTTGGGCATGTCGCCTCGTGGGGAGATCGCAATAATCCCCATGGCTCGAATTAACTGCCTGGCGCTTTCGCTGTCAACGGGGTCTCGCGCTCGTGCTTGCGCCCGTCCGCATTCGGGCCTAATCTGCATTCACCGGGGACAAAGCAGGCTCCCCGTCAGACGGCCCATCGTCCAAGCTCTGCGCACACCCGACGTGTCGGGAGAAGCGCACATGGATGGTTCAGGGCCGATTTTTTATTCCATCATATCAACATTGCGCGTCGCGCTCGCCGCGGCCGTCCTGTCATGCGCTGGACTTCCGGCATCTGCGGCAGGAGAAGCCGTCATGATTGTTATCGATCGCATGACCATTGGTTCCCCGCCGGCCGGCTTCTCGTTTGCGCGAACCGGCCAGGGTCCGGAGGGCAAATGGAGCGTTGTCGCCGATCCCACGGCCAAAGCAGGCCGCGCCATCGAGCAGCAGAGCACCGACCGCACCGACTATCGCTTTCCGCTTGCTATCCATGAGAGCTTCTCGGCGAAGGATCTGATCATGCAGGTCCGCTTCAAGCCCATTGCGGGCAGGATCGACCAGGCCGGCGGCATCGTCGTGCGGCTTGCGGATGCCAACAATTACTATGTGGCCCGCGCCAACGCGCTCGAGCACAACGTCCGCTTCTATCGGGTGGTCGCCGGCCGTCGGCAGCAGCTCGGCACGTCCAACATTCGCGTGACCTCGAACGAATGGCACGTGCTTGCCCTGCGCGCGGAGGGCCGCCGGTTCACGGTAAGCTATGACGGAGCGGTGCTGTTTGAGGTCACGGATGATACTTTTAAGAATTCAGGCGGCGTTGCGCTGTGGACCAAGGCCGACAGCGTCACGCGCTTCGATCAGGTAACGGTCACCGCCTTGCCATGAGGATGCCGGGATGACGAGTATTGCGACCGAACCGAAGGCTTCGATCGGAAACGCGCTGATCCGGCTGCTCTATGTCGCGCGCGGCCTGCGCGGCTTCGGCGACGGTTTTGCCGTCATCATCCTGCCGGCCTACATGACGGCGCTCGGCTACGACGCCATTGCCGTCGGCGTCGTGGCGACGGCGTCGCTGCTCGGCACGGCACTGCTGACGCTGATCACCGGCTGGATCGCGCCGCGCCATGATCTCCGGCCGCTGCTGATATCGGGCGCATGCCTGATGGCGGCCACCGGCGTTGCCTTTCCCGCCGTCGAGCACTTCGTGCTCATCGCGCTCGTCGCATTCATCGGCACGATCAACGCGTCCGGCGGCGATCTCGGCATGCTGGTGCCGCTCGAGCACGCGGTGCTGGCACACAACGCAACCGATGAGCGCCGCACGCAGGTATTTGCGCGTTACAGCCTGATCGGCGCGCTCTGCACCGCGGCAGGCTCGCTCGCGGCCTCGTTGCCCGATGTCCTCGTGGCAGGCGGAGCCACGAAACTCGCCGCGTTCCGCCTGATGTTCTATGCCTATGCCGCGCTCGGCATCGCCTGCGCGGCGCTCTATCGCTACGTGCCGCATGCGCGCGGCGACGACAAGGCACAGCAGGCGCCGCTCGGGCCCTCGCGCCGCACCGTCTACAAGCTGGCGGCGCTGTTCAGCATCGATTCCTTTGCCGGCGGCTTCGTCGCGCAGTCTCTTCTGGTGCTCTGGCTGTTCGAGCGCTTCGATCTGTCATTGTCCGCAGCCGGATTATTTTTCTTCTGGTCGAGCACGCTCAGCGCGTTCTCCTATCCGGTCGCGGCCTGGATCGCGCGGCGCATCGGCCTCGTCAACACCATGGTGTTCACGCATATTCCCTCCAGCATCTTCCTGATCCTGGCGGCGTTCGCGCCGAACCTCTATGTGGCGCTCGGGCTATTGCTGTTACGCTCGGCGCTGTCGCAGATGGACGTGCCGACCCGCACGTCCTACGTCATGGCCGTGGTGACGCCGGCCGAGCGGCCCGCGGCCGCCAGCGTCACCGCCGTGCCGCGCAGCCTTGCGTCGGCGATCAGCCCGGCGATCTCGGGCGCGCTATTGATGACATCGTTTACGGGACTACCGCTGGTGGTCTGCGGCACGCTCAAGATCGCCTACGACCTGGCGCTCTTGTTTTCATTTCGCCACATCAAGCCGCCGGAAGAGCAGGAACGTTAGCGCGTCGCGCGAGGTGGCGATCCGTTTGCCTTATCGTCGCGCCAAGCGATTACCAGGGCGATCGCCGTCCGTCGGGGAGGGGGTCCATCACGCGTCGCTCGTCGCGCTCATGCGACCATTGCGCCAGCTTGATCTCCGGGGTGTCGGGCGTGTCGCTCCCTTCCGAGTGAAAGGCCAGCTTCTGGCTTGCCTGCACCTGGTATTTGGCCGCCTGAGCCAGCCAATACCATTTCTTGTCGGGTTCGCTGAGCGCGCGTTGCCGGCACTCGGCTTCCAATTCACGTAAGCGGATCGCTTCCTTCATAGCCAATTCCAGAGCCTTAAGGCTCCCATCGGAGCCCCGAAATCACCAGAACCTGGGTCCCGGTAGCTTCTCATGGCAAAAACTTCTTGACGTCGTCCTATGTCGTTTCGGGACAATTGAGTGAAATTTGCCAAGGGATTGACGCGTAATTGGCCGATATGGCGCAGCCGCAATCCAGGCCGCTCGGCGAGCCTGAGGCGTCCCGCACCTCAAGCCGGAAGCACACGCGCAAGCTGCACATTGTCGGTCGCTCTGCTGACACTTGCCGCCATTTGCGCTGGCATCGCGCATGGCGCATCCTGCAATCATTATGGCAGACGAGAGCACGCAAACGCGATGGGGGCAGCATTGGGCGAGTGGGTTGGCGTCGCGATCGCGCTCGTCTCGAGCTGCCTCGGCGGCAGCGCGGCGGCGATCACGCGCTACCTCGCCGGCAATACCGATCCGATCACGCTCGCCATCCTGCGCTGCGGCATCGGCTTTTGCTGTGTGCTGCCTGCCGCGCTGCTGCTGAAGGCACGATGGCCGCAGCGGGCCGACTGGGCCGCCGTCGCCGCACTCGGCTTCGCTTTCTTCGGCGTGTTCTTCGTCCTCTACAACATTGCGATGTCGTACACGACCGCGGCGCGCGCCTCGCTCGCGCTGGCAACACTGCCGCTGCACACGATGATGGTGGTCGGCGCGCTGCTCGGCATCGAGCCGCTGACGAAACGGAAATCGATCGGGGTCTGCGTTGCCGTGCTCGGCGTCATCGCCGCGCTCGCAACCGGATTGTCGGCCGCGCCGCCGGGCGCGTGGCGCGGCGAATTGATCATGACCGGCGCGGTGCTCTGCATGGCGTTCTACAATGTCTGGTCCCGGCCGTTCATCCGGCGCTCCAGCGCGCTTGGCTTCCTCACGCTCGGCATGGGGACGGGCGCTGCGGCGCTGATCCTGGTGGGGTCATTGACCGGCAGTGTCACCGCCTTAGGTCAGTTCGGGACGCCGCAATGGATCGCAGGCCTTTATCTCGGCGTCGCCGGTGGCGCGCTCGCCTTCATCCTGTGGGTGCTGGCACTGGAGCGGGCGTCGCCGACGCGGGTCGCCAACACCATGACCGTCAATCCGGTTGCCGCGGCGCTGCGTGCCACCCAGCTCGTCGGCGAGCCGATCACGCCCAACCTCGTGGTCGGGCTGGTCGCCGTGTTTGCGGCATATGGATCGCAACGTCGGAGATCAAAAATCCGTAGTCGCGATGATTTTCGAGAGGTCGTGAGCTAGGATTTGATCCGCCAGGCTCGAGAGCCGGAACTATCGCCAGGGGAGACGAACGTGAAGCGAGCAATCAGCCTTGCCACAGTGTTGTTGTCTGCCGCGCTTTCGGTCGATATCGGCCACGCGCAAACGGGTCGTCCGGGCGTCGAGAAGCTTTACATTCTCAATTGCGGCGAGGGCGTCGCCGGCGATATCTCGCGCTGGTCACCGGGCGTCAACGAGGGCAAGTCGATGGACTTTGTCGACAATTGCTACTTGATCAGGCACGCGCAGGGCTGGTTCCTGTGGGATACGGGAATCGCGGATGCAGTCGCGGCGATGCCGGCTGGCCTCGCGCCTGCCGATCCGAAGGCGACGCACTGGCGCCGGCCGAAGACGCTCGCCGCCCAGCTCGATGAGCTCGGCGTCAAGCCCGCTGATCTCAAGGGCATGGCGGTGTCCCACACGCACCCCGATCATGTCGGCAATGTCGAAATGTTTCCGGCCACAATGCTGTATGTCCAGAAAGCCGAATATGAGTGGCCCGCCGCCAATAACCAGCCGCGATTCAAGCCCGAGCACCCCGTCACAAAGCTGGAGGGCGACCACGACGTGTTCGGCGACGGCAGCGTCACCATTCTTTCCACGCCCGGGCATACGCCCGGCCATCAATCATTGCTGGTGAAGCTCCCCAAGACAGGTGCCGTCATTCTGTCCGGCGATGCGGTCCATTTCAAAGCCAATTGGGACAATCGCGGCGTTCCCAGCATGAATGTCAACAAGGATCAAACGCTGGCCTCGATGCAGAAACTCTCCGAAATGCTGACCAGGGAAAAAGCGCAATTGTGGATCAACCACGACAAGGCGCAACGCGATACTCTGAAGATGTCGCCCATGTTCTACGATTGAGTAGGTTTGATTGACGGCGCCGGATTATGCGGCATTTCTGATGTCCTTCACTAGCAGCATCATGCTCCGGGGGGTGAGCCGGCATCCTGCCTCACGGCTTCGGTGATACCTTACCCAGCAGGAACAGCGCCGCGAGGGCCGCGAGGCTGAGCGCGGAGGAGACGATCAGCACCCGCGCGCCCATCGCCTCGATCAGCAGACCGAACAGCAGCGGCGCGGCGGCCTGCGCCATCCGCGCCGGGGCCCCGATGATGCCGAGACGGTAGCCGTAATTCTCCGGCCCGAAGATCGCGAGCGGCAGCGTGCCGCGGGCGATGGTCAGGATGCCGTTGCCGGAGCCGTAGAAGATCGCGAACACGCTGGCCGCGCCGCCGCCCACCAAGCCGAGGATGGCGGCGCCGATCGGGTGCGTGATGCAGGCCAGACGGGTCGAGACCAGCGGATGGTAGCGGCTGAGAAAGCTCGCCTCGAATATCCGCCCGGCCACCTGCGCAGGCCCCATCAACGCGCCGGCTAGCACCGCCTGCGTGGTGGTTGCGCCGGCGGCCTCCATCAGACGCGGTAGATGCGCCGCCATTGCGCCGGTGACGGTCCACGCAGCGGCGAACACGAAGGCCAGCAGGATCATGGTGCGATCGATCGGGATGTGCGGCTTGACCGCCGCGGCTACCGCTGCCCTGGCGCCTTTGACCGCCGGCAGCATCAACAGATTGATCGGCAGCCCGATCAGGATATGCGCCGCCGCCCAGGCGAAGCAGGTGTTGCGCCAGCCGATCGTCTCCAGCCCCCAGGCGGACAGCGGCCAGCCGACGGTCGAGGCAAACCCGGCGAGCAGCGTGATCCCGGTAATCGAGCGCCGCGCGGCCTCGCCATAGATCCGCCCGAGCGCGGCGAAGGCGGCGTCGTAGAGGCCCGCGCCCATGCCGACGCCGAGCAGTAGCCAGGCGATCACCAGCACGGGAATGGACGTGCTAAAGCCGAGCAGCACCAATCCCGCCGCCAGCACCAGATTGGACATCGACAGCACGGACCGGCCGCCGACGAGATCGATCCGCCGTCCGACACGTGGGCCTATCAATGCCGAAAGCACCAACGAGGCGGAGAAAGCTGTAAATATCCAGTTCGAGGATACGCCGAGATCGCGTCCGATGGGATCGGCGAGGATCGCGGGCAGGTAGTAGCTCGAAGCCCAAGCCAGGGTTTGGGTGGTGCCGAGCGCGAGAATGATCGGAAGCTGCCGGCCGCTCATGGCTTATGCGCCATCTTGATTCTTGTTGGCGTCGTCCGCATTCCGGTTTACCCCGTTTATCTTTCGGCGATCCATCGAATAGGGAGGATTCGAGATCAGCGCAATTTTGCTTGATTGTGGTTCCATATATCTATATATCCGGATATATGGAACCTGAACAAGCCATACTCGCCCTTGCCGCGCTCGCCCAGTCAACCCGGATGAGCGTCTTCAAGCTGCTGGTGGCGCACGAGCCGGACGGACTTGCTGCCGGTGACGTCGCAAAGCTCCTTGCCGTGCCGCAGAACACAATGTCGGCGCACCTTGCGATACTTGCGCGCGCGGATTTGGTGATGAGCGAACGAAGAAGCCGCTCGATTATCTACCGCGCGAATTTGGCGGCACTTCAAAGCCTGACCTCGTTCCTGGTCGAGGATTGTTGCGGCGGTCGCGCTGATCTCTGCGCGCCCGTCACCTTGTGCAAGCCTGAACGCAGCAAGCGCGCCAAAGTCAGGGTCTGAAAGGAGAACGTCATGAAGCGACTTCACATTCATATGGCCGTCGACGACCTTCCGCGATCGATCGGCTTCTATGCTGCGCTGTTCGACGCCGAACCCGCGGTGGTCAAGTCCGACTACGCCAAGTGGATGCTCGAAGATCCCCGGGTGAATTTTGCCATCTCGACACGTGGCAAGCAGATCGGCCTCGATCATCTCGGAATTCAGGTCGAGAGCTCCGCAGAGCTGCAGGAAGTCTATGCCCGGCTTCACAGGGCCAGCGGCGACATCATTGAGCAAGGAGCAACCGTTTGCTGCTATGCCAAGTCCGAAAAATCATGGATCGACGACCCCGCGGGCGTCGCGTGGGAAACCTTCCTCACGACCGGTGAGAGCACCGATTACGGCGATGGCAGCGGTGAACGAGGCGCCCGCGTGGCGCATCAGAAGCCGAGCGCGTGCTGCGTTCCCGAGGTCGCGGACACTTCCGCTTCCTCCTGCTGCAACTCGTAGGGGGTGCGTTGGATGTCCGACCTGCGAAACGCCAGCTAATGTCCGAATTCAATCTGCCGCGCCGGCTCGCCGCCGAAGCGCTTGGCGCCGCGCTATTGGTCGCGACCGTGGTCGGCTCCGGCATCATGGCCGAGACCTTGACCAAAGACGTCGCGCTGGCGTTGCTCGGGAATACGCTGCCGACCGGCGCGATCCTGGTCGTCCTCATTACCATTCTCGGCCCGATTTCGGGGGCGCATTTCAATCCTGCGGTATCGCTGGTGTTTGCACTGAAGCGCGAACTCGTGCCACGCGAGGCGCTGCTCTATATCGTTGCGCAGATTGCTGGCGGAGTTGCCGGGACCATGATCGCTCATGCGATGTTCGCGCTGCCCTTGATCGATGCCTCGCTGAAAATGCGGACCGGCGGCGCACAATGGTTCGCCGAAGGCATCGCCGCCTTTGGGCTAGTGGCGACCATTTTGGGCGGCATCAGGTTCAACGTCGTTGCCGTGCCGTGGCTGGTCGGGCTCTACATCACGGCCGCCTACTGGTTCACTGCGTCCACCTCGTTCGCCAATCCCGCGGTTGCCATTGCCCGCTCGATGACCAATACGTTTTCGGGCATTCGCCCTGCAGACCTGCCGGGCTTCATCGTGGCCGAAACAGGCGGAGCGCTCGTCGCGCTGCTGGTCATGGGCTGGCTGCTTGGTGGGGCGGGCAAAACGACGAAGGAGGCGCAGCCATGAGCGTCACGATCTATCATAACCCCGCCTGCGGCACCTCGCGCAACACGCTGGCGATGATCCGGCAGAGCGGGGAAGAGCCCGAGGTGATCGAGTATCTGAAGACTCCGCCGAGCCGCGCCCGGCTGGTCGAACTGATCAAGGCGTTGGGCATCTCGCCGCGTGAGCTGTTGCGCGAAAAGGGCACGCCCTATGCCGAGCTCGGCCTCGCCGATCCCAAATGGAGCGACGACGAGCTGATCGATTTCATGCTTGAGCATCCGATCCTGATCCAGCGGCCGATCGTGGTGACGCCGAAGGGCGTGCGGCTGTGCCGGCCGTCGGAACTGGTGCTCGACCTGCTCGATAATCCCGTCGTTTCCTTTGTCAAGGAAGACGGCGAGGCGGTGACGCGCGCCAAGGATTGAGAGCTCGTGTCCCGGGCGCGGCGCGGCGCGAAGCGGTGCGCCGCAGAGCCGGGACCCATATGTGGACGGCCCCCTGCCAAGCAGCGCATCGCCATCGCGCGCCGACGCGCGCAAACGCCCTAATGGCGCTGCGCAGCATCCGGGGAATGCAAGCGGCGACCTTCCACGCGTCACGATTGCACGCCATAATAGCAGCATGGAACTCATACCCCGTCTGCGCCTGACGAATTGGCTGGTCAGCCAGGGCCTCACCGGACTGCCCGAAAACGACCTGATCCGTGGCTTCTGCGAGCGCTGCTGCGCCGAGGGGCTTGGCCTGTCGCGCGGCATGGTCTTCATCGACACGCTGCACCCGATTTTCGAGGGCCGCGGCTTTCGCTGGAACGACGCCGAGACCAACGAGAGTGACGTTTTTGAATATGGCTCGACCAGTGAGGGTGAGGCTGCGCAAGCCTGGCGCAGCTCGATCTTCTACCACATGCTCGAAAACGGCCATGAGGAACTGCCGATCGACCTCGCGGACCGCGCGGCCCACCGGTTCAAGTTCGTGAACGAGCTGGCCGAGAAAGGTCACAAGCATCTGGTCGCCTATGTGCACCAGTTCGGCGAGGCCGGCACCATGGGGCAGATGGACTGCGTCTATTCCTATTGGGTGACCCGGCGCGACGAGGGTTTTGGCGCGCAGGGGCTGGCGGCGCTGCGCGATCTCGTGCCGGTGCTGGGGCTGGCGATCAAATCCGCGGCGCAGGCCGACATCACCAAGACGCTGGGCCGGGTCTATCTCGGACGCGACACCGCCGAACAGGTGCTGCGCGGGCGGATCACGCGCGGCGTCACCGAGCGCATCAACGCGGTGTTGTGGTACTCGGACCTGCGCGGCTCGACCGCGATCAGCGAGAGTATCGACCCCGGCGAGATCATCCCGTTCCTCAACGATTATGCGCAGGCCTCGATCGACGCCATCCACGAAGCCGGCGGCGAGGTGCTGAAATTGATCGGCGACGGCGTGCTGGCGATGTTCACCCATGACAACATGGCCAAGGCCAAGCGCGCCGCGCTGCGCGCCGAATATCGCTTCCGCCGCAACATGAGGACGCTGAACGCCCGCCGCACCGCAGAGGGCCGGCCGGCGACCTCGGCCCATGTCGGACTGCATGTCGGTGAGGTCTTCTATGGCAATATCGGCAGCGACGACCGGCTCGATTTCACAGTGGTGGGTCCCGCGGTCAACGAGGTCAGCCGCATCGCCTCGATGTGCCGCTCGGTCGACCGGGAGCTGTTGATGTCTTCGGCGTTCCGCTCCGGTCTCGATGCAGCGGGACGAAACTACCTGGTCTCCACCGGCCGCTACGCGCTGCGCGGCATTGGCCGCGCGCAGGACCTCTACACGCTCGATCCGGATATCGCCGCGGATGAGGTGGTGGCGGGAAAGTACGAGCGGTATCTGGTGAGCTAACCTCCCTCCGCTAACACCCCGCCGGCTCGCCCACCATTTCCGGCTGCTCGGCCAGCGAGACCGCGGGCGACAGCAGGATCACCATCGCCTGCGCGGCGAAGATGGCGGCCGCCAGATAGAGGCAGGCTTCCGCGCCATAGAGGCCGCCGGCGATGGCGCCGAGCGCGGAGCCGAGCGGGCGGGCGCCGTAGCTCATGATGTTGATGGCGGAGACGCGGCCGAGCAGCGAGGGCGGCGTCACCGATTGCCGCAGGGTTGTGGTCGAGATCACCCACAAGATCGGGCCGACACCGAGCAAGAAGAAGCTCAAGCCTGCAAGCCACGGTGTGGGAACGATCGTCGTCAGCGCCATCAGGACTGCAGCGATAAAACCGGTGACCGGCCCGAGCCCGATCACGGTGCCGAAGGCGAGCCGCTGCATCACCCGCGTCGCCGCGAGCGCGCCGACCACCATGCCGACGCCGTACATCGCAAGCGTTACGCCGACGCCGGTTGCCGATAGCCCAAGATGCCGCACGGCGTAAGGCACGAACACGGCAAGCACCAGGAACGACGCGGTATTGAAGATGAACTGCGTAATGAACACGGGACGCAGCAGCGGATGATGCAGCACGAAGGCGGCGCCTTCCTTGATCTCTTGCAAGGGATGCCGTCGCGGCTGTGGCGCACGTGGCGGCTCATAAACGCCCGACAGCAGCACGACGGCGATCACGGACAAGGCAGCGGCAAAGCCGAAGGCCGGTGCCGCCCCGATCCATCCGACCAGCACGCCGCCGAGGGCGGGGCCGCTGGCGAAGGCGACCGTGCGTGCCAGTTCGATCCGCGCATTCGCCGCCGGCAATTGCTCCGATGTCACCAGCGACGGCACCAGCGCCGGCGCGGCGACGCTGTAGGCGACTGTGCCGCACACCGCGATGAAGCCGAGCAGCGACAGCAGTGGCAACGTTATTGCGCCGATCCAGATCAAGAGCAGCATCGCCGCCAGCGCGGCTGCTCGCAGGGCTTCGGCGGTCACCATGACCCAGCGCCGCGAGATGCGGTCGGCGAGGAGGCCGGCGGGGATTGCGAACAGGATGAAGGGCAGCGTCAGCGCGGTCTGCAACAGGCCGGTCTGGCCTTCGCCGACACCGAGCAGCAGCACCGCGACGATGGGGGCGGCGGCTAGTGCAATCTGCTCGGCCGATTGGGCTGCGAGATTGGACCAGGCCAGGCGGTTGAAGGTTCTGGGCAGGTGCGGGGTGTCGGCGGACATGACAGTGTTCCTTCTTCCCCTCAGGGATTCGATCTGGCCTCAATGTCTGGTGTGAGGACGATCAAACCCACCCGTTTCCTGACAAAGGCGTTGGATGGAACGCGCGAGAAAAGTCCGGCCGCGCTGCAGCAGCGGGGCTTTTCGATTTCGATGGGAAACAGTTCCCTGGCTATGAGGCTCTCGGTCCGAGCGTCGCCTTGCCCGTTCCCGAGGTGGTGGCGGGCGGTTCGGCGGGCGTACAAGACTGTCGGCGGTACCATTTTCGTGATCGCTAGATGCACTTGCACCTGATCGCCAGATGCAGTTGCAAATGAGTTGCAATAAAGAGGAAGATCAGCCATCTTGCCGAAATGGATGCGCGATCGCCCGATTTGGGCCCGAAGGCCGGGAGTTTGGAAATGGCCGATACGACCGCCGCCGGCTGGCGTGCTGACGCCACCGGCGCCCGGCAGAGCCTGCCCGAGGTCAATTCAACGATCTCGGTGCCCTTTAGCGGGCATTGGTCGCGCCGGCTGCTGGCCTTTCTGGGTCCCGGCTATCTGGTTTCCGTCGGTTACATGGACCCCGGCAACTGGGCCACCGACCTCGCGGGCGGATCGAAGTTCGGTTACACGCTGCTGTCCGTCATTCTGCTGTCGAACCTGATGGCGATCCTGCTGCAGGCGCTGGCCGCGCGGCTTGGCATCGTCACCGACCGCGACCTCGCGCAGGCCTGCCGTGCCAGCTTTTCGCGGCCGGTGAACTTCCTGCTCTGGGTGGCCTGCGAGGCCGCGATCATCGCCTGCGACCTGGCGGAGGTGATCGGCACCGCGATTGCGCTGAAGCTTCTGTTCGGCATTCCCCTGATCGCCGGCGCGCTGATCACCGCGCTCGACGCGTTCCTGCTGCTGCTGTTGATGAACAAGGGTTTTCGCTTCCTCGAAGCCTTCGTCATCTCGCTTTTGATCGTGATCGCGATCTGCTTCACCATCCAGATCGCGGCCGCAGCACCGCCGGTCGCCGCGGTGCTGAAGGGTTTTACGCCGTCCACCGAGATCATCACCAATCCGGAGATGCTCTACATCGCCATCGGTATCATCGGCGCGACCGTGATGCCGCATAATCTCTATCTGCATTCCTCGATCGTGCAGACCCGCGCCTATGAACGTAATAATCAGGGCCGCCGAGAGGCGATCAAATGGGCGACCACTGATTCGACCATCGCCTTGATGCTGGCGCTGTTCATCAACGCCGCGATCCTAATCGTCGCCGCCTCGACCTTCCATGCGACCGGCCGCACGGAAGTGGCCGAGATCGGCCAGGCATTTGAATTGCTGTCGCCGCTACTCGGGCTCGGCATCGCCTCGACGCTGTTTGCGGTGGCGCTGCTCGCCTCCGGCCTCAACTCGACGGTCACCGCGACACTGGCCGGCCAGATCGTGATGGAAGGCTTTCTCGACCTGCGGCTGCCGAGCTGGGCGCGGCGGCTATTGACCCGCGGCATCGCGATCGTCCCGGTCGTGATTGTCACCGCGCTCTATGGCGAGCGCGGCACCAGCCAGTTGCTGGTGTTCAGCCAGGTCGTGCTGTCGATGCAGTTGCCGTTCGCGGTGATCCCGCTGGTCAAGTTCGTTTCCGACCGGCGCAAGATGGGCAAGTTCGTCATCCCGCGCAGCGTCGCCGCCGTCGCGTGGATCGTCGCCGGCGTGATCGTCGCGCTGAACGTGAAGCTGTTGTTCGAGACGTTCTTCGGGTGAGACGACCCCGCGGCTGGGGTCATGCGGATTTGTGCGACATAGGCCAATGACCCAGGTCGGCTGCCCAAAAAAGAGGCCGCGCCCGCTCCATGATTTGCCCTTCTTGAGCAAGGTGATCCGCCTGTTCTCTTGGCAGCCTTGGCGGGAACCGTCACGCTCGTCAGGCGTTGTCTGGGAGGTTAATGGGGCCCTTCGACGGCAACCATGTCAGAAGGGCACCAAAGGGAGAATTTGAAACGAGCGAACCATGCGCTCGACGCCGTGAACTTCTTCCTTGCGGATGTCCGCGATGGGCTAGGCCCTTATCTCGCCATCTATCTCCTGACCGAGCAGCACTGGGATGAATCCGGGATCGGCATGGTCATGTCGATTGCCGGCATTGCTACCATCGTTGCGCAGACGCCGGCAGGCGCGCTTGTCGATGCGACGCGGGCCAAGCGGCTGGTGATGGTTAGCGCGGCCCTAGCCGTCACCGCAGCGTCGCTCCTGCTGCCGGTTTTTCAGAGCTTCTGGCCAGTCGCGATTTCGCAAGGCATCGCGCATGCAGCGGGCGCGATCTTCTCGCCGGCGATCGCCGCACTATCGCTGGGCATTGTCGGCCATCGCGCTTTCACGGGACGGATCGGTCGCAATGAAACCTTCAATCATGCGGGCAATGCCTTCGCCGCATCGATTGCCGGCATAGCCGCCTATGCGTTCGGTCCGCAAGCCGTATTCTATCTTCTGGGTGCCATGTCGATGGCGAGCCTCGCCAGCGTGTGGGCTATACCAGAAAAGGCCATCAATCACGATGTGGCGCGTGGCCTCCATGATACCGAGCAAGGCTATCAAAACCCGGATAGGGATGAGCCGTCGGGGTTGGCCATTCTCTTCACCTGTCGGCCGCTCCTGATATTCGCAGTGTGCGTGATGCTCTTCCATTTGTCGAACGCGGCAATGCTGCCGCTGGTGGGACAAAAGCTGGCACTTCAGGACAAGAACCTTGGCACCAGCCTGATGTCGGCTTGCATCGTTGCCGCGCAGATTGTCATGATGCCGATGGCGATGCTGGTCGGCGCCAGGGCCGACCGCTGGGGGCACAAGCGCTTTTTCCTCGCGGCGCTCCTGATTCTCCCGCTGCGCGGCGCGCTTTATACTCTGTCGGACAGCCAGGAATGGTTGGTCGGCGTTCAGTTGCTCGACGGCGTGGGTGCGGGGATCTTCGGCGCGATTTTTCCGGTCATCGTTGCCGATCTCATGCGCAACACCGGCCGCTTCAATATCGCACAGGGCGCGATCATCACGGCGCAGGGCATCGGCGCTGCGCTCTCGACGACCTTGGCCGGGCTGGTAGTTGGGACTGCAGGTTACAGCGCGGCGTTCGTTACGCTTGGCGCTGTTGCAGCGGTCGGCGCGCTGGTCTGTGCCTTCGCACTCGCGGAAACGGGTGGCAGCGCAAGCCGCGGGGGGCAAACGGCCCCGCCGGCTTGCGCTCCCACTCCGGAGCGAGCTTTGGGGACCGTGGAATGACTTCCGTACCGCACAATATCGTCATGGCCTGGAGCATCATCGCGGCTGCGACAGCAGGGGTCATCATCAGACCCTTTCGGCTGCTCGAAGCGATCTGGGCGGTTACGGGTGCACTCGCCCTTGTGCTGTTGGGGCTATTGCCATGGGCAGATGCGCTGACCGGCGTGCGCAAGGGCGTCGATGTCTATCTGTTCCTTACCGGAATGATGCTGATTGCGGAGCTGGCGCGTCGCGAGGGACTGTTCGACTATCTCGCCGCGCTCGCCGTGCAGCATGCGCGTGGCTCACCGCGGCGATTGTTCCTGCTGGTGTATTTGGTTGGTACGTTGGTGACGGTGCTGTTGTCGAATGACGCCACCGCGATTGTGCTGACGCCCGCGGTATACGCCGCGACCCGCGCCGCCGGTGCGACGCCGCTGCCGTATCTGTTCGTGTGCGCCTTTATCGCCAATGCAGCGAGCTTCGTGCTGCCGATCTCGAACCCCGCCAATCTCGTGGTGTTCGGCGCTCGCCTGCCGCATCTTGGCGAATGGCTGCGGCAATTCCTGCTGCCCTCGGTCGCGTCAATTGTCGTCACCTATGTCGTGCTGCGCCTCGCGCAGCGCCGCGCGCTCAATGAGGAGAAGATCGAAACGGACGTCGCCAAGCCGAAACTGGGCCGGGAGGGAAAACTCACCGCCTGCGGCATTGCCGCCATCTGCGTCGTGCTGCTCGGCGCCTCCGCGCTCGACATTCAACTGGGCCTGCCGACCTTCATCTGCGGCGTGGCCACAGCGGTTGTTGTGCTGATCGCGAGTCGCCAATCGCCCTGGCCGGTCGTCAAGGACATATCGTGGAGCGTGCTGCCGTTGGTGGCTGGGTTGTTCGTGATGGTGGAAGCGTTGGTCCAAAGCGGTGCCATCGGACATCTGAGCGCGATGCTGCATGCGGCGGTCGCGCAATCCGTGCCGAAGACGGCATGGGCCGTCGCTATCGTCACGTCCCTCGCGGATAACATCGCTAACAATTTGCCGATCGGGCTGGTCGCTGGCTCGGTTGCCGGCAGCGATCAGCTTCCGCCGCAGGTCGTTGGCTCCATGCTGATCGGGGTCGATCTCGGGCCAAACCTTTCGGTCACCGGCTCGCTTGCAACGATCCTGTGGCTGGTGGCGCTGCGCCGCGAGGGGCTGCATGTCAGCGCCTGGCGCTTTTTGGGGATCGGGCTTCTGGTGATGCCACCAGCGCTTTTGGCAGCGCTCTCCTTGATGAACTACTGAGTCTTTTCAGGGCGCTATTTGGGTTCTCCCTATCATCCGCGCGGGAGAATTCGCACCTGTGAGCTCTCCGTCCCGCTGACCCATACTGGATCAGCCGCTTCCGAAATGGCAGCGTCCGAGAATCAATCCTGCGGCTCGGTCAGCACTTCGCCCGATGCATCCACGCGCAGCCAGCCTGACGGCGCCAGCCGCTGTTGCGGCAGGAAGCGGCCCTTGTAGTCCATTTTCTTGGAGCCCTCGATCCAGTAGCCGAGATAGACATAGGGCAGGCCGAGCCTGCGGGCGCGGGTGATGTGGTCGAGGATCATGAAGGTGCCGAGCGAGCGGCTGTGCTGCGACGGCTCGAAGAACGAATACACCATCGACAGCCCGTCGCTGAGCACGTCGGTGAGCGCCACGGCGATCAGCTCCTCGCCGCGCCCGGTGATGCCGGTGTCGACGCCGCGCTTGCGGTATTCGATGATGCGGGTCTCGACATGGCTGTCTTCCACCATCATCGCGTAATCCAGCACGGTCATGTCGGCCATGCCGCCGTGGCGGTGGCGCTTGTCGAGATAGGCGCGGAACACGGAGTACTGCTCCGAGGTCGGCACCGCACTGCGCTGCTCGCCGATAATGTCGGCATTGCGCGCCAACACCTTCTTGAAGTTGCGCGAGGGGCGGAACTCATTGGCGATGACGCGCACCGAGACGCAGGCGCGGCACTGGTCGCAGGCCGGGCGGTAGGCGATCGACTGGCTGCGGCGGAAGCCGCCATGGGTCAGGAGGTCGTTGAGATCGCCGGCCTTGTCGCCGACCAGATGCGTGAACACCTTGCGCTCGTGCCGGCCGGGCAGATAGGGGCAGGGCGAGGGCGCCGTCAGGTAGAATTGCGGGGTATCACGCGAGTGCTGGGTCACGTCGGGTCGTCACGCCTCCGAAACAAATCAACCATAGCGCTTTCGAGCGGAGTAGACACCAGGTCCCGTTAAGAAAACGCGTCAAAAAGCAAAACGCCGGCCCGGCCCCGATTCATTCAGGCCGGACCAGCTCTAACATTGCGCTCCGAGCGCTGCCGGTCAATCGGTTTGCGGCTCGCTCAGTAGCTGCTGCGGGGCGAGGGCGCTACCTGAGTACGGACCGAGCTGTTGATGACTACGGTTCCCAGGATCATGTCGTGCAGCAGCCGGCGGCGGCCGTTGAACAGGCCGACCAGCAACACCAGCGGCGTCAGGAACGAGATCGAGACCCAGTACAGCACGGCATGGCAGGCGCCGAGCACGAAATAGCCCGGCGCGCCGTACCAGGTGCGCAGCTCCAGATCCATGACGCGCATGCCCATGGTGGCCGAATGGGGGCCGCCGATCGAGGCGCCGTAATAGACGATCGCCCATACGATGGTGGCCGGCCAGGCCAACCAGAACAGCATCCAACCAAGCCCGAGCGTGATCAGCCCGAACAGGCCGATGAAGATGTAGCCGAGGATGACCGGCACCGAGAGCACGACGAGGTCGATCAGGAACGCAAATATCCGCCGCGTCAGTACGCCGCGAAACAGTTCCGGCTGCAGGTCGGGGTCGAACGCATGCGGCGGCACCCCGCCGTCGTTCCGCCAGGTATTCGAGCCATTGCCAGAGCCGCTATAAGACATGATCCGTCCTCCAGGCCGAAGTTTCCGAGGCTCACATGGGAACCGGCCCTGCGGTCGCCAAGGCCCTGCGACCATTAACAGCGCGCAATGTTCGGCGAATGGCAAATAGTGAGTGGCGAAGAGCAAAACCCCTCGCTATTCGCTACTCGCCGTTTCTCAACCGCTCCGCCGCCTTCGGCGCGAAATACGTCAAAATCCCATCCGCGCCGGCGCGCTTGAAGCCGAGAAGGCTCTCCATCATCGCGCGGTCACCGTCGAGCCAGCCATTGCCCGCCGCGGCGGCGATCATCGCGTATTCGCCGGACACCTGGTAGACGAAGGTCGGCATCGAGAACGTCTCCTTCACGCGCCGCACCACGTCGAGATACGGCATGCCGGGCTTCACCATCACCATGTCGGCGCCTTCCGCGATGTCGAGTTCGACCTCGCGCAGCGCCTCGTCGGAATTGGCGCTGTCCATCTGGTAGGTGCGCTTGTCGCCGGTCAGCGTCTTGGCGGAGCCGATGGCGTCGCGGAACGGGCCGTAGAAAGCGGAGGCGTATTTTGCCGCATAGGCCATGATCTGCACGTCGAGGTAGCCTGCCTCGTCCAGCGCCTCGCGGATCGCGCCGACGCGGCCATCCATCATGTCGGACGGCGCGATCACGTCGCAGCCGGCCTCGGCCTGCACCAGCGCCTGCTGCACCAGCACCGCGACCGTCTCGTCATTGAGAATCTTGCCGTCCTCGATCAGCCCGTCATGGCCATGGCTGGTGAAGGGATCCAGCGCGACGTCGCAGAGCACGCCGATCTCGGGGAATTCCTTCTTGATCGCGCGTACCGACTGGCACACCAGATTGTTCGGGTTAAGCGCTTCGGAGCCGGTCTCGTCGCGGAGCGACGGCTCGGTATAGGGGAACAGCGCGATGCAGGGGATGTTCAGCTTTGCCGCGCGTTCGGCGTCGCGCACCGCCTGATCGACGGTGAGACGATCGACGCCGGGCATCGAGGCGACAGGCGTGCGCGCGTTGTGGCCATCGACCACGAACAGCGGCCAGATCAGGTCGTCGGTGGTCAGCATGTTTTCCCGCACCAGCCGCCGCGCCCATTCCGCCTTGCGGTTGCGGCGGGGGCGGATCGCCAGGTCCAGCGGGTTGGCGGCGAGGGTGGTCTGGCGCCGCGGCGCATCGCGCATTTCGATCGGGCGCCCGAATTTGATCGCCATGTGATGGGTACTCCTGAAGGCGGCGAGAAGGCTTTGACTTGTTCCAATTCTAGCACCTTGCCCTTCGCCCGTCACCGAGCCTTGATCCATCTCATCGCCAATTGATTTTGGCCAATTGATTTTGCCGTCCCGGCGGGCCAAGACATGAGGCCATGAGGAGATTCCAGCACGCATTGAGCCGCCACTACGAAGTCGACAGCCGGGGTGGTTGCCAGGATGGTTGCCATGTCTGACGTGTCGGCGCGCGATGCTGCGCGGGACAAGGCCAGGGACAGGGACGGCGCGATGTCGATGGCGGGGATGTCGTCGGAGCGGATCGAGTCCGACGAGAATGTGTGGACGCGCCGCCTGGTGACGTTCCTGCGCGTCATGGCGGTCATATCAATCATGAAGGGCCTGTACCATTGGGCGCAGGTCACCGGCTTCATCGGCAGCGAGGAAGAAGCGTTCGAGAACCAGTCGATGGCCTGGCAGACCGCGACGGTCTATTTCGCCGTCATCGAGCTCGTCGCCGCCGTAGGGCTGTGGCTCGCCACCCCCTGGGGCGCGGTGGTGTGGCTCACCACCGTGGTCTCGATGGCGGTGATCGAACTGATGTTCCCGGGGATCTATGGCGGCAGCCTGACGGTGGTGGCGCTGGAAGCCGTGATGCTCGGCGCCTATCTCGCGCTCGCCTGGATGGCCGCGCGCGAACGCCCGCCGTAGGACGCTGCGGTCCGTCCGGTGGCCTCATGGTTCGAAACGCGCGGCTCTGCCGCGCTCCTCGCCATGAGGATAAAACTAGACCTCATCCTGAGGAGCGGCCAATTGGCCGCGTCTCGAAGTATGAAGCCACCGCCGCCACACCGCGTCAGTTTTCCGCCATACTTCGTTCGCGTGCAGAAATCGCGACGGCGCCCTGTAAAATTTTCAGAGATTCATCCGGTAACGCTTTGGTCACCGTTAAGGGACGTAAAGGGGTTCACCACACATCTTACGCGGGCGTTTCGATTTCAGACGCACCTGTTTCCGAATGCGACAGGGGGTGCAGACGAAGCGTGAACAGGGCGCTTCCACCGTCAATGAAACATTGCAAAAAGCCTTGATTCATGAGGCTTAATCCACAATTCACTCTGTTAAATTCATGATCTCTTTATTGTCTTATTTAAGCGGATCTTCAATCCGCCCCCT
The DNA here is from genome assembly GCF_013114835.1 of Bradyrhizobium archetypum. Taxonomy (GTDB): domain Bacteria; phylum Pseudomonadota; class Alphaproteobacteria; order Rhizobiales; family Xanthobacteraceae; genus Bradyrhizobium; species Bradyrhizobium archetypum. The sequence goes on from NZ_JAAVLW010000007.1 coordinate 312,256, forward strand.
TAAGTTGAACCTATCAGGCGGGACAGAAGTTTCGTCGAAATAAGTCGAAAAACGACGACAGGGGAAGTGTCATGATCAAAGCCGTTGCAACGGCGGTGGAAACCGCTGAACGCTCTGCCGGCCAAACTCCGGTGCAGCCGCTCTATCTGGAAGCGTTGACTTTGGTGGAGCGGCTTCACCGCCGGCTGCTCGACGTCATCAAGGACGAATTCGACCGCCGCGGCCGCGCCGACATCAACTCGGTGCAGGCTCTGCTGCTCTATAACATCGGTGACAAGGAGCTGACCGCGGGCGAGCTGCGCACGCGCGGTTACTACCTCGGCTCCAACGTCTCCTATAACCTGAAGAAGCTCGTCGAACTCGGCTTCCTCGATCATCAGCGCTCGCGCGTTGATCGTCGCTCGGTCCGCATCCGTCTGACCGCGCAGGGCCAGGAGATCCGCAAGATCGTCGATGCGCTCTACCAGAAGCACGTCAAGACGGTGGAGCAGGTCGGCGGTATCTCGAACGAGGAGTTCGCGACGCTGAACAAGTCGCTGCACCGGCTCGAGCGGTTCTGGACCGACCAGATCCTGTATCGGCTCTGAGAATTGTTGAAGCGTTTTGGCGCGGAGGGGCGCGCCATCAAACGCGTCAGGACAAGCCTTCAGTCCGCTTGACGGTCAAGCCGGCCGTATCACAAGACCGGCAGCCACAAGCGGACACCTGAAGTAAGCCCCTGCTGAAAGCGCATCGGCGCCGGTCTTCCGGCTCGGTGCGCTTTGTTTTTGAAGGGAAATCCTCGGTAATCGGGCAACTGACGCCAATCCATGCAGAAATCGCGGCTTCGGGGCGGAACCTTTTTCGCGCGTGCGAATTAAAGGCCGGGCGACGAAACAGGTGAGGGCATGTTGGTCGAGCGGGCAGTTCAGGTCATGAATTTCGAAGTGGTGGGCGACGCCTACGCGATCGCGTCGAACTACCTTCGCAACAGCGGCGCTATTGCCGATACCTTTGTTACCGACGAGCGGTTGCTCGCAATCATCGTGAAGATATTCCGGCAAGGCGAATTCAACCGGCTCAGGCTTGCCAACAAGGCTGTCGCGGCGTTCGAAGCATGCACATCGGCCTGACCGATCACCCCTCGTTCGCACATCAGGAGAACTCCATGGAAGCAGCGATCGACCGCATCATGCAGACCTATGACCTGCTTCTGAACTGCAGCGCCGCGGCGAGCGACGAGGCGCGCGCGAAGGTCACGGCCTATCTCACCACGCTGGTCGAGGCCGGCGAGAACGACCCGCACCGCCTGACCGTGTGCGGGCTCACCTATCTGCGTCAACTCGACGGCAGCAACGATCCGGTGAAGGCGGGGTATACGGGGTTGTAAGACGACAACGCAGTCAACTACGCGTGCCGATCACCTTGGTGGCACCACAAACCGCTTGAAGCAGTCCCCCCGTAAGGAGGCCTTGCCTGCCGTGCGCGCTTCGCCGTAGATTTCTTGATGCGGTCCGGCGCGAGGGCTTGTCATGGACGTCGCGATTCCAGCCAATGAGCCTGAGCGACTTGAAGCGCTGACGAGCTACGCCATCCTCGACACGCTCCCGGAAATCGGCTTCGACGAAATCACTGAACTGGCGGCGCAGATTTGCGACTGCCCGGCCGCCCTGATCAGCTTCGTCGACCCGTCGCGCCAATGGATGAAGGCCAAATATGGTCTGCCGCCAGATCTTTCCGAATGTCCCCGCGAAATTTCGATCTGCCAGGTCACGATCTGCAACAACGATATCCTTTATGTTCCCGATCTCGTCAGCGACCAGCGGTTCAATACCAGCCCGCTTGTGACGGCCGGCCTGAAGATCCGCTTCTATTGCGGCGTTCCGCTTATTACCGACGATGGCTATGCGCTGGGCACGCTGTGCGTCATTGACTTCAAGCCGCGCGAGCTCAGCTTTGAGCAGCGCGAAGCGCTGCGACGCCTGTCACGGCAAACCATGGTGCACCTGGAATTGCGCCGGCAGTTGCTTGAGCGCGACGAGATGATGCGCAGGCTGGAGGAGGCCCGCGACCGCGCTGTTGCCGAAAAATCCGAATCCGAGCGTCTCCTTCTGAACATCCTGCCGCCGTCCATCGCGGCCGAACTCAAGGCGAACCAGCGGGTCAAGCCACGCTTCTTCGATTCCGCGAGCGTGATCTTCGTCGATTTCAGCGGGTTCACCCGTATTGTCGAAACGATGGAGCCGGCAAGCGTCATCGATCAGCTCGACCAGCACTTCACCAGGTTCGACGATATCATCGCAAGACATCGCCTGGAAAAACTCAAGACGATCGGCGACGCCTACCTTGCAGTTGGCGGCGTGCCGGAGCCTAATCGCACGCACGCGGCGGACGCCGCACTGTGCGCGCTGCAGATCATGGATCACCTGAACAAGCTGAACCGGCAGCGCGAAAAGCTGCATCTTCCGGCCTGGATGGCGAGGATCGGGATCAACACCGGACCGGTGATCGCCGGCGTGGTGGGCAAGCACAAATTCACCTATGATATCTGGGGCAACACGGTGAATATTGCGGAACGTATCGAAGCGGCCGGGGTTCCGGGTCGTATCACCGTTTCCGAAGTGACCTGGCAGCATATCAAGGGACGTTTCGAGATAGAGCCCCGTGGCACCGTGGAGGTGAAACACAAGGGCCAGGTGAACATGTACTTCCTCAATCGCGTTAAACCGGAGTTCTCCGCTGATCCGGCCGGAACGGCCCCCAATGACCGTTTCTGGAAGCCGGAACGGGAGACTCCTTAAGGTGCCGACATTACAGGGAGGCGCGCCATGACCTCAATCTCCCGTCGTCTGTTCCTGTCGCTGGCAGCCGGTCTCGTGCCGGCTTCCGCCATCGCCCATCACGGCTGGGGCGGATACGATACGTCGAAGTCGTTCACCGTCACCGGCAAGATCCTGAAATCGACCTTTGAGAATCCGCACTGCGAGATCGAGATGGAGGTCGACGGCAAGCATTGGCACTTCATCCTGGCGCCGCCGTCGCGCATGCAGGCGCGCGGGGCGACGCGTGAGCTGATCGCGCCCGGCAAGACCTGCACCGTGTTCGGCTATCCTCACGTGAGCAAGCCGGATGAGGCGCGGATCGAATACATCGTGCTCGACGGCAAGCGCATCGAATTGCGGTAGGCCGCGTGGAACACCAGCCGGCCGCATCGATATTCCTGACCCTGCAGGAAAGCGCGCTGGGTCAAGCGATGCGCTCTTCGCCGGCGCTCTATCCGGCGGTCGAGATTCTGCACATCATCGGCTTCGTGGTGCTGGTGGGATCGATTCTGGCGCTCGATTTGAGGCTATTGGGGCTTGGACGCGCGATCGCGATTCCGCCGATGGCGCAATTGCTGTTGCCCTTGTCGCGCGCAGGCTTTGTGCTGGCGATCAGCATGGGGCTTTTATTGTTCAGCGCCGATGCTTCGCATGTCGTGAAAAATCCCGCGTTCCAGGCCAAGGCGCTGTTGATTGTGGCAGCGCTGGTCAACGTCGTGATTGCGCATGCCCTGCCGTGGCGCGATGTCGGACGCTGGGGCGACCGGGTGCCCGGCGGAGCCAAAGCGACGGCGCTGATATCGATCCTGTTATGGCTCAGCGTCGTCTGCGCGGGACGGCTGATCGCGTATTTCTGATGGAGGGTGCCATGCGTCGCATGCGCTTCGTCATTGTCGCGTTGCTGCTCGGCCTCTGCGGCATGATAGAGGTTGCGGTAGCCGACGAGGCCAGCGCCTGGAACGCCTTGCGCACCGGTGGTCACGTTGCGCTAATGCGACACGCCAATGCGCCGGGGGGCACCGGCGATCCGCCCGGCTTCCGGGTCGAGGACTGCGCGACCCAGCGTAACCTCAGCGTCAAGGGGAGGGCAGATGCGGAAAAAATCGGCGCGCGGCTCAAGCAGGAAGGGGTTGTGTTCGAAAAGATTGTGAGCTCGCCATGGTGTCGCTGCGTCGACACGGCGAAATTGCTGAACCTCGGCACGGTCGAAACCGAGGCGACGTTCGGCAATGTCGTCGTGCTGCGCGATCAAAGAGAAACGCTCACGGCGGGTGGGCGCGCGTTGATCGCCAAATGGACGGCGCGCGGAAATCTCCTAGTCGTGACGCACGGCGCAAACATTTTTGCGCTAACCGGCGTCTCGCCGGCGAGTGGCGAGATCGTTGTCGTCAAAGGCGGCAGCGATCGCGCCTCGCCTGTCGGCCGGCTGCTGCTCGATTGAATCAGCTTCGACCTACCGCGCTTCCGCCCTCGCGTCCTTTCCGCGATACCGATTCCAGTTCGCGATGACGGCTTCGTATCGGCCCGGTTTCGTGGCGGCCAAGGCGCCGGTAGCTTCGACCGCCGCCTCGTGGGTGATCTGATCAGGAAATACCGCAAAATATCCCAGCAGGCCGGCGACCATCATGCCGTAGATCAGGAAGGATGTTATCAGCCAGCGTCGCGTGTTGGCTCGGCGTCTCTGCTGTTGCAATGAGCTTTCCATATCAGGAAATCCATCTGTCAGCCCCGGGATAGCATCAAGCGGCAGGCTTGCCCTTGTCTTGCATCGGCAGCATTCGATCTCCTGCCAACCGTAACCGCCGTTGAGGCATTGGCCTATCGTTGGTGACGGCTGGGCCGGGCCGCCATAGCCTTCCATGCGAACCGACCACGCTTCTGCCTCGGCCCGATCAGCGGCACGAGCTGCCTTCCTCGCTTGAACGGCTACGGCACGCTCGGGGTGAACGGGAAGCTATGCTATGCTCACCGGGTCATGTGCGAACTGGTGAACGGCCCTGCCCCGACGCCGAAGCATGTAGCGGCCCATACCGGCGCAAGCTTTTGCTAGTCTTGGTGGGTGAGGTGGGGTAGCGTTGGCGGGCTTTTTCGTAGCTGGACGATCTTAAAAATGTTGAACAAAGAGCATATTTTCCCGCAGGTTTTTCTAAGGTCTTGGCCGTTCCCGCGCGGCTCGGGATTCTTGGCTTATTGGCTTTTCCGCAACCTCTCGTTTGCAGAAAAACTCGCGACCGTCAGGACCACGGATGATTTCCAAATCACCGTCATGCCCAACGATCTTATCGGGCGGCATATCTACCTCACGGGCGAGTTCGACCGTTCGAACGTCGAGGTGCTCTGTAACTTTGCGGAGCCGGGCGACACACTGCTCGATATCGGGGCCAACGTTGGGTATGTGACCGCTTGCTTCCTCACCAAAGTGCCCAATTCAAGAGCCATCTCGGTTGAACCACAGCCAGAAGTTTTGGACCTTCTAAGGAAAAACCTCACACCCTTTGACGGTCGAGCAGTGGTCTACCCATATGCCCTATCACAGCAGGACGGCGTCTCCCTGCTCAGTATCGACCCCAACAATCGCGGCATTGCCCACATCAGCGAAAGCGGCACCGTCAGCATCGAAACGAGGAAAGTCGGAACGATGCTATCGGAACTTGCGATCGACAAGATCGACCTTGTCAAGATCGACGTCGAAGGACACGAAGAACAGATTTTCTCTGCCGGCATCGAGCATTTCGCCAGGCTTCAACCAAAGGTCATTTTATTCGAAGAGCACAGCGATAAGAGCGCCGGATCGATCGGCAGCATGCTTCGAGACGCAGGTTACGAGATATACAGCCTTCGAAAGAAACTCACTCGGCTGGATTTCGTCACCGTGAGATCAGCCGCAGACTGCAAAAGCAACGACTATGTCGCCGTATCTACAAAGCGTCGGTTGCCAACGACTGCAACATCTCTTTACCTCTAGGACTATTTCCTCTCACGTCTGCACAATAAACCGTCGCCGGACGTGCTTCATAATGAGTGCACCACATCGGGGAGCGCGGAAATCTTGGCCGGATCTTTGATCCCCGGTTCACTCTCAATCTCCGATGTCGATCGATTCCATCGAATTGCAAGATGTGCCAGCTGCGCACCAGTACACGAGTTTGATATCTTAAGCCATGTCCCGCGTCACGCGATCGCTCGAAGCTACTGCGATCAGACTAAACACCGTCTCGTCGCATAATTAAAGATTGATCTATTTGCACCTACGACCGCATCTGGCCCCTTTGAGACATGCCGACGCACGGTAACGTTGTCTGTTTACAGGGGTAGTGCGGAAGTCGGCGGCACCCGGCCAAACCGACGCGAATGACCCATTCGGAAGTCGCGCCTTCTGACGAACGGTTGCTGTCGTGCCGCAAAATGGCCAAGCCGCAGTCATTCGACTTCGAAAATTGCCTCACATATCACTGCAACTTGGAAGGGCAAGGACCCCATTCCTGGCGCTACTCGCGCGCCCTTCGAAGGACGTCAGGATCGTGCTGCCGTTGCTCTCGTCGAAATCATCAGCTTCAGCGATCGCTTTCGTCCAGTACTTGCCGTGGCGGTTCGAGCACCCACGTGCCGTTCGTCTTGTTGCGCCTATAGAGCAGCGCGACGCCGCGAGCGAGCGCAGGCCCGCTATACGGCTTGCGCCGAACAGCAAGCTTTAGCCGCGCGGTGCGCATTTCAAGACTGGAACAGCGAACGTTGCGCGCCAATTCTGTGTCCCCGGTTTTGTCCCAATGGTGTGTGGGAATGCCGAAAATTCGAGTGGCATGGTATGGGGAGAACCTACGACCGATCAATAGGTTAAGATTTCCACGCAGTTCCACCGGCGTGTATTTTCCCCTTGCGCAGGGAAGGCCGGGATGCTCCGGCGCACCTGTATGCTCGTGTGCATTTTCTTTTTGCGCAAGCAGCACACGAGACCGCGGGTGCGGCGCGCACCCGGTCTTCCCTGCGCCCTCTGAATGCGAGGGCGGGAAGTTGATGCAAAACTCGGATGCAATGCGCCGCGAGAACGCCATTCCACAATCAAAGGTCATCGCGCGGCTTGACCGGCGATCCAGTATTCCAGCGACGCCAGTGATTGGATCGAGAAGCCGGGGCGTACTGGATCTCCGACTTCGCGGGGATGACAGCGGTGTGTGCGGTACTATGTCAATGACAGGCATTACGTGAACGGCCACGCTCCAACAGCACCCCGAGGGAACCCCATGCTCACGCTTCATCATCTCAACGACTCCCGCTCGCAGCGAATTCTGTGGCTGCTGGAGGAACTCGGCACGCCCTATGAGATGAGGCGTTATCAGCGCGATGTCGAAACGAGGCTGGCGCCGCCGGAGTTGAAGGAGGTTCACCCGCTCGGCAAATCGCCTGTCATCACTGACGGTGACAGGACGATCGCCGAATCCGGCGCCATCGTCGATTACATCATCCGCAGTTACGGCAAGGATGCGATGATGCCGCCGCCCGGAAGCGCCGATTACGAAGCCTACAATGAGTGGCTGCATTACGCGGAAGGATCGGCGATGCTGCCGCTGATGTTGAACCTCTACGTCGGCAGGCTGAAGGAGGCGGGCGCGCCCCTGCATCCGCGCATCGACAGCGAACTGGCCAATCATCTCGGCTATGTCGACCGTGCCCTGCAGGGCCGGGAGTTCTTTGTCGGCGCGTCGCTGACCGGCGCCGATATCCAGATGAGTTTTGTCGGCGAGATGGCCAAGGTATTCGGCAGGCTCGGACCGTATCGGAACTTGGCTGCGTGGCTGGAACGCATGCATGCCCGCCCGGCATTCCAGCGCTCGGTGGCGAAGGGAGGGCCATACCGGTTTGCCTAAATACCCCGATGTCGTACCGGCGAACGCCCGGACCCATACGCCCCGGCTGCCGGAACGGTAACCCCTGGCAGACGCTCTGCTGTCTAGGCGCCGTGTTATAGGCCCCGGCTCAAGGCCGGGGCGACGAGAGTGGGGGCTTCATCCCCACCATATCTGGCATAAATATCAACCTGTACCGCAAATGCTTGGCCATTCCGGCCCGGATGTGGTATCTCGCAGGCTTCTTTCGACCGCCACACCAGACCCGCCCGCCTCGCCCCTAAGGGCCTGCGGCGGTGGAGATATTTCGCCCAATGACCTCCTCGCCCACGAGCTCCAAGACCGCCTCAGCGCCCGACTCGTTCTTCACGGCCACGCTTGCCGAGGCCGACCCGGAAATCGCCGCCGCGATTAAGGGCGAACTCGGTCGCCAGCGGCATGAGATCGAGCTGATCGCCTCGGAAAACATCGTCAGCCGGGCCGTGCTGGAAGCGCAGGGCTCGGTGATGACCAACAAATACGCGGAGGGCTATCCGGGCGCCCGCTACTATGGCGGCTGCGAATGGGTCGACGTCGCCGAGACGCTGGCGATCGAGCGCGCCAAAAAGCTGTTCGGCGCGCAGTTTGCCAACGTGCAGCCGAACTCCGGCAGCCAGATGAACCAGGCGACGTTTCTGGCGCTGCTGCAGCCCGGCGACACCTTCATGGGCCTTGACCTCGCCGCTGGCGGTCATCTCACCCACGGCTCGCCGGTCAACATGTCCGGCAAGTGGTTCAAGGCCGCGCACTACACGGTGCGTCGCGAGGACCAGATCATCGACATGGACGCGGTGGCCAAGCAGGCCGAGCAGGTCCGCCCCAAGCTGATCATCGCCGGCGGCTCGGCCTATTCGCGCGCCTGGGACTTCAAGCGCTTCCGCGAGATCGCCGACTCTGTCGGCGCGTATCTGTTGGTCGACATGGCGCATTTCGCCGGCCTCGTCGCCGGTGGCGTCCATGCCTCGCCGGTGCCGCATGCCCACGTCACGACAACGACGACGCATAAGTCGCTGCGCGGTCCGCGCGGCGGCCTGATCCTGTGCAACGACGAGGCGATCGCCAAGAAGCTGAATTCGGCGATCTTCCCCGGCCTGCAGGGCGGTCCGCTGATGCACGTCATTGCCGCCAAGGCGGTGGCGTTCGGCGAGGCGCTGCGGCCGGACTTCAAGATCTACGCCAAGAACGTGGTCGAGAACGCCAAGGCGCTGGCGGAAACGCTGCGCGGGCACGGCCTCGACATCGTCTCCGGCGGCACCGACAACCATCTGATGCTGGTCGACCTCAGGCCCAAGGGGCTGAAGGGTAACGTGTCGGAGAAGGCACTGGTGCGCGCCGCCATCACCTGCAACAAGAACGGCATTCCCTTCGATCCCGAAAAGCCGTTCGTCACCTCGGGCCTGCGTCTCGGCACGCCGGCGGCGACGACGCGCGGCTTCGGCGTTGCCGAATTCAAGCAGGTCGGCGGCATGATTGCCGAAGTGCTCAACGCGCTGGCGCAATCGGAGGACGGCAAGGCGCCGCTGGTGGAAGCTGCGATCAAGGAACGGGTGAAGGCGCTCACCGACCGCTTCCCGATCTATCAGTAAAGGCCCTGTTGGATGCGCTGCCCGAGCTGCAACAGTCTCGATACGCAGGTGAAGGATTCACGGCCAACCGAGGATTCGGCCGTGATCCGGCGGCGGCGCGTGTGCATTGCCTGCAACTTCCGCTTCACCACCTTCGAGCGGGTGCAGTTGCGCGAACTGACCGTGATCAAGCGCAACGGCCGCCGGGTGCCGTTCGACCGCGACAAGCTGGTCCGCTCGGTGCAAATCTCCTTGCGCAAGCGGCCGGTCGATCCTGAAAGGGTCGAGAAGATGGTTTCGGCCATCGTGCGCGAGCTCGAAAGCGGCGGCGAGGCGGAGGTCTCCTCGGAGGCGATCGGCGAAATCGTGATGGAGCATCTGCGCCAGCTCGACGACGTCGCCTATGTGCGCTTCGCCTCGGTCTACCGCAATTTCCGCGAAGCCAAGGACTTCGAGACCCTGATCGGCGAGCTCTCGGGCGAGGACGAAGCGCGGATCGCCACGTTGCGAAAATGATCTTCCGCATTCTGGAAGACCAGTACGGGCAGAAACTCAAAGAGGCCAAAGCGGCTGACCAGCGCTTCATGCAGCTTGCGCTGTCGCTCGGCCGGCGCGGGCTGGGGCGCACCTGGCCGAATCCGGCGGTCGGCGCAATCGTGGTGAAGGACGGCGTCATCGTCGGTAGAGGCTGGACCCAACCGGGCGGCCGGCCCCATGCCGAGCCTGAGGCGCTGAAGCGGGCGGGCAAGGCCGCGCGCGGTGCAACGCTCTACGTGACGCTCGAGCCTTGTTCGCATTTCGGCAAATCGCCGCCTTGCGTCGACGCCGTGATCGCCTCGGGCATTGCCCGCGTGGTGTCGGCGATCGAGGATCCCAATCCGGAAGTAGCCGGGCAGGGACATGCCAGGCTCCGCGCCGCCGGGATCGCGGTCGATGTCGGGCTCGGAGCTCAGGAAGCCGCGCACGACCATGCCGGTCATTTCCGCCGTGTCCGCGACAGGCGTCCCCATGTGATCCTGAAACTCGCCGTATCCGCGGACGACAAGATCGCCGCTGCCGGCCGCAAGCCGGTCGCGATCACGGGCGAGGCGGCGAAGACACGTGTGCATCTGTTGCGCGCCCAATGCGACGCCATTCTGGTCGGCATCGGCACCGTGCTCGCCGACGATCCGCTGCTGACCTGCCGCCTGCCCGGAATGGAAGCGCGCTGGCCGGTGCGGGTCGTGCTGGACCGCAGCTTACGCATTCCCAGCGACAGCCGGCTCGTGCATTCAGCGCGCGCCACGCCGCTCTGGGTGATGACGTCGGAGACGGCGGAAGCGGCTGCGGCCGCGAAACTCGGCGCATCCGGCACGCAGGTGACACGCGTGGCGGCGGCCACGAAGCTGCCGGGACTGGAATTGGCGGCCGTGCTGCGCGCGCTATCCGACGAGGGCGTTACAAGGCTGATGGTGGAAGGCGGCTCGCGGGTCGCCTCATCCTTCGTCGCGGCGGGCCTGGTCGACGAGATCTGGCTGCTGCGCGGGCCTGAGACGATCGGGGCCGATGGCATTCCTGCGCTGGACGCATTGCCGCTGTCGGCAATCACCGGGTCGTCCGCGTACAGGACACGTGCTAGCGAACCACTCGGCAAGGATACCATGACCGTTTACGAGCGCGCCTAATGTTCACCGGAATTGTCACCGACATCGGCGAAATCGTCGCCTTGACGCCAACCGCGCAAGGGCAGTTGCACCGCATGCGGATCGCCTGTCGCTACGACCAGACGACGATTGCCGATGGCGCTTCCATCGCCTGCAACGGCGTCTGCCTGACGGTGGTGGCTTCAGGCGTCGAGGGCGGCAAGACTTGGTTCGACGTCGATGCCGCCGCCGAGACGCTCGGCATGACGACAGCGAAGCACTGGACCAAGGGCACAAGGCTCAATCTCGAGCGTGCGCTGAAGATCGGCGACGAACTCGGCGGCCATATTGTCGCCGGGCATGCCGACGGCATTGCGACCATCGTCAAGCGCGACGATCTGCCCGATATGGCGCGGTTCGAGCTGCGCACCACGCGCGAACTCGCCCGATTCATCGCCGCCAAGGGTTCGGTGACGCTGGATGGCGTGTCGCTGACCGTGAATACGGTCGAGGATGTCACATTTTCGGTGCTGATCATTCCGCATACGCTGAGCGTCACCACGCTGAGCGGCTGGCGCGCGGGCAGCGAAGTCAATATCGAGGTCGATCTGATGGCCCGCTATGCGGCGCGGCTATCGGAAATGAAGTGACAGGGTAGCATACGGCGCTTAAAACGCCGGCCAAACCCTCATGGTGAGGAGGCGCACTTGCGCCGTCTCGAACCATGAGGCCCGGAAGCAACCGCATCCTTCGAGACGCGACCAAGAGGCCGCTCCTCGGGATGAGGACCGAGCAAGACGAAAGATAATTCATGGCAGACGCACGGCGCGCACCGCTGAAGGACCAGACCGACATTTCAGGCGCGCGCGCCCTGATCGTCGAAGCGCGGTTTTATGACGATATCCAGAATGCCCTGCTGGAAGGCGCCGTCGCCGAACTCAAGGCCGCTGGCGTCACGCATGACGTCATCACGGTGCCCGGCGCGCTCGAGATTCCTGCCGCGATTGCAATCGCGCTCGACGCCGCCGACAGGAACGGCAAGCCTTATGATGCGGCCATCGCGCTCGGTTGCGTGGTGCGCGGCGACACCATCCATTTCGAGATCGTCTCGATGGAATCCGCGCGCGCGCTGATGGATCTTTCGGTCGCGCGAAAAGTGCCGCTCGGCAACGGCATCATTACGGTCAACACCGAGGCGCAGGCCTGGGCGAGGGCGCGCGCCAGCGAGTTGAACAAGGGCGGCGACGCCGCGCGCGCGGCGCTGGCGATGCTGCGCATCAAGCGGCGGCTGACAAAGGCTTAAGAGGATGGCAGATCAGAAAAAGCCAGCCAAAGGTCCCGAAAGAAAAGCCAACCGCCGTGGTGCGGCGCGGTTAGCTGCCGTGCAGGCGCTCTACCAGATGGACATTGCAGGCGCCGGTATCAACGACATCTTCGCCGAGTTCGAAAGCCACTGGCTCGGCAACGAGGTCGAAGGCGACAAATATCTGCCGGCGGAGGCCGCATTTTTCCGCGACGTGGTGTCGGGTGTAGTTCGCGATCAGGCCAGGCTCGATCCCCTGATCGACGATGCCTTGCAGAAGGGCTGGCCCTTGAAGCGGATCGATGCGATTTTGCGTGCGGTGCTGCGGGCGGGCTCCTATGAACTGGAGCACCGCAAGGACGTACCGGGGCGTGTGGTCGTATCCGAATATGTCGACGTCGCGCATGCCTTTGTCGAAAAGGATGAGACCGGGATGGTGAACGCCGTGCTCGACCAGATCGCGCGCCAGTTCCGCGCCGACGAGTTCGCGCGTGGCTAGCGGCAGGCCCGCGTCCGGCGAGGAGTCGCTGATCGCGCGCTATTTCCGGCCGCTTGCGACCGACCCCGGCGCATTCCATCTCGACGACGACGCTGCGGCATTGAAGCCGGATGGCAACGATGTCGTGGTGACAACTGACGCCATCGTCGAAGGCGTGCATTTCCTGCCTGACGATCCCCCGGACACCGTCGCGCGCAAGGCGCTGCGGGTGAACCTTTCCGATCTCGCGGCCAAGGGGGCAACGCCGGCCGGCTTCGTGTTGACGCTCGCCTTGCGCAGCGCCGATGAAGCCTGGCTGAAGCCGTTCGCGGCGGCGCTCGGCGAGGACGCTGGGTACTTCGGCTGCCCGCTGCTCGGTGGCGATACGGTATCCACGTTGGGGGCGCTGATGGTGTCGGTGACGGCGTTCGGCCACGTGCCGCCGGGCAAGATGATTCATCGCAGCGGCGCCAAGGCCGGTGAGCGGGTGATGGTGACGGGCACGATCGGCGATGCGGGGCTGGGGCTGGCGATTCTCAGGGGCGGCAAGGTTCATGCCGCCACTGATACTGCTGCACGGGACGTGTTGATCGGGCGCTATCGCGTGCCGCAGCCGCGGGTGGCGATCGCCGAGATCATTCGCGACCATGCCAGCGCCTCGATGGATGTGTCCGATGGCCTCGCCGGCGACCTCACCAAACTCTGCGGAGTCTCCGGCGTCTCGGCCGCGATCAAGCTGCAACAGATCCCGCTGTCCCACGCAGCACGTGATCTGGTGTCGCGCGGAGTTGTCGGGCTGGAGACATTGATAGCCGGTGGTGACGATTACGAGATCCTCTGCACGATTCCGGAAGAGCGTGTTGAAGCCTTCGAAGCTGCTGTGCAGCGCGCAGGGGTTGCGCTTAGTTCCATCGGAACGATCGTCGGGGCGAGTGCAGTTCCGAAATTCGTCGACAAAGAGGGTAGGGAAATCGCGCTGGAACGGCTGTCCTACAGCCATTTTTGAAGGCATCGCAAACTGCCGTCAGCTTTATTTCCTGTCAGCCATTGCAATCCAGCGGAAAACCTATAGGTTGTGCTCATTCGATTGCCGCCGTGCCTTTTTGAACGTGCCCTGCGGGGCTTCTTCCAGAGACATCGTCGAGATTGGATTTTTGAATCTGCGCGATCGCCGCGTGGAATGAAAAGCCTATGTGCTTTGGAGAAGAGAAAATGGCTACGGGAACAGTGAAGTGGTTCAACGGTCAAAAGGGTTTCGGTTTCATTGAGCCGAGCGATGGCAGCAAGGATGTGTTCGTGCACATCTCGGCCGTCGAGCGCGCCGGCCTTGGCGGGCTGGCCGAAGGTCAGAAGGTTCAGTTCGAACTCAAGACCGACAAGATGCGGGGCAAGGTAAGCGCAGAAAATCTGTCGCTGGTCTAAGTCTCGAAACAGTCGTTTCACGGATGTACTGGAATGGCTAGCGAGCCCGCTCAATCCCAAAGGGATTGGGCGGGCTCTTGCATCTGAGGGCGCATTTCAGCGCCTGCCGCGTCTCGCGCCAATGTGCCGGGCGCGATTATCAGTGATTCCTTTCAAAAATCGACGGTTTTCGTCCTCCGCGACATTGCGCCGGAGGGGCGATTTTGGCATGGTCGCGCCCGATTTGAGGCCGCCCGTCTGGGCAGGGCAGGCCTTTATGCGTCCGCCGCGACCTGCGGTGACGGCGCGCGGGGTGGAACAAAAAATCTGAGGCAAGTTCAATGACAGCATTATGGATGATTGTGCTCTGCGGAGCGCTTTCGATTCTCTACGCCATCTGGGCCACGTCTTCCGTTCTGAAATCGGATGCCGGCAACCCGCGCATGCAAGAGATCGCGGCGGCCGTTGCCGAGGGCGCACAGGCCTATCTGCGCCGTCAATACACGACGATCGGCATGGTCGGCGTCGTGATCTTCGCGCTGCTGGCCTATTTCCTCGGCATGCTGGTCGCGATCGGCTTCCTGATCGGCGCCGTGCTGTCAGGCGCCGCCGGCTTCATCGGCATGAACGTCTCGGTCCGCGCCAATGTGCGCACCGCGCAGGCGGCGACGACCTCGCTGGCCGGCGGTCTCGAACTGGCCTTCAAGGCGGGTGCGATCACCGGCCTGCTCGTGGCTGGTCTCGCGCTGCTCGGCGTCACCATCTATTTCGGCTATCTCACCCAGATCATGGGTCTGAAGGCCAACGACCGTGTCGTTGTTGACGCCCTGGTGGCACTCGGCTTCGGCGCTTCGCTGATCTCGATCTTCGCCCGTCTCGGCGGCGGCATCTTCACCAAGGGCGCCGACGTCGGCGGCGACCTCGTCGGCAAGGTCGAGGCCGGCATTCCCGAAGACGATCCGCGCAACCCCGCGACCATTGCCGATAACGTCGGCGACAATGTCGGCGACTGCGCCGGCATGGCGGCCGACCTGTTCGAGACCTATGCGGTGACCGCGGTCGCCACCATGGTGCTCGCCGCGATCTTCTTCGCGACCTCGCCGCTCTTGGTGAACATGATGACGCTGCCGCTCGCCATCGGCGGCGTCTGCATCATCACCTCGGTCATCGGCACCTTCTTCGTCAAGCTCGGCGCCAGCCAGTCCATCATGGGCGCGCTGTACAAGGGTCTGATCGCGACCGGCGTGCTGTCACTGCTCGGCGTCGCCGCCGTCATCAACTGGCTGATCGGCTTTGGTCCGCTGACAGGGGTGAAATACACCGGTATGGCGCTGTTCGCGTGCGGCGTCGTCGGCCTTGCCGTCACCGGCCTGATCATCTGGATCACCGAATATTACACCGGCACCGACTACCGCCCGGTAAAATCGATCGCCTCGTCCTCCGTCACGGGTCATGGCACCAACGTAATCCAAGGGTTGGCGATCTCGATGGAGGCGACCGCGCTGCCCGCGATCGTCATCATCGCCGGCATCCTCGTCACCTACAGCCTTGCCGGCCTGTTCGGCATTGCGATCGCGACCACCACGATGCTGTCGCTGGCGGGCATGATCGTGGCGCTGGACGCCTTCGGCCCGGTCACTGACAACGCCGGCGGCATCGCCGAAATGGCCGGCCTGCCGAAGGAAGTCCGCAAGTCGACGGACGCGCTCGACGCCGTCGGCAACACCACCAAGGCGGTCACCAAGGGCTACGCGATCGGCTCGGCCGGTCTCGGCGCGCTGGTGCTGTTCGCCGCCTACAATGAAGACCTCAAGTTCTTCATCGCCAACTCATCCAAGAACGTCTATTTCCAGGGCGTCGCTCCGGACTTCTCGCTCAACAACCCCTATGTCGTGGTCGGCCTGTTGTTCGGTGGCCTGCTGCCGTATTTGTTCGGCGCGCTCGGCATGACCGCGGTCGGCCGTGCGGCCGGCGCGATCGTCGAGGAAGTGCGGCGTCAGTTCCGCGAGAAGCCCGGCATCATGCAGGGCACGGACAAGCCGGATTACGGCAAGGCCGTCGACCTGCTGACCAAGGCGGCGATCAAGGAAATGATCATTCCGTCGCTGTTGCCGGTGCTATCGCCGATTTTCGTCTATTTCGCGATCTACACGATCGCGGGCGGCGGCGCGCCCGGCAAGTCGGCGGCGTTCTCGGCCGTCGGCGCGATGCTGCTCGGCGTCATCGTGACTGGCCTGTTCGTTGCGATCTCGATGACCTCGGGCGGCGGCGCCTGGGACAACGCCAAGAAGTACATCGAGGACGGTCACTTCGGCGGCAAGGGCTCCGACGCCCACAAGGCCGCGGTGACGGGCGATACCGTCGGCGATCCCTACAAGGATACGGCGGGTCCCGCGGTCAACCCGATGATCAAGATCACCAACATCGTGGCGCTGCTGCTGCTGGCGATCCTGGCGCACTGAGCCGGCGAAACATTGCTCTAAAAGGAACCCCGCGGTGCGAGCCGCGGGGTTTTTGTTTGTGGGTGGGTCAGGCGAAGCCGTAACCCACCGAGGGCTGCATGCGCGGTGATCGTAGGGTTACGCTTGCTAACCCACCCCACAAACCGTGCTTCAATTCACATCCATCTGCAGGCCCTCGCGCCTGATGATCTCGCCGAACTTCGTGGTCTCTGCCTGAACGAATTCGGAGAACTGCTGCGGCGTGCCCCAGTCGGCGGTGGCGCCCATATTGCCGATCGTCTTCTTGACGTCCTCGCGCGCCAGCATCGCCTTGATCTCCTTGTTGAGCGCATCAACGACGGGGGCGGGCGCTGCCTTCGGCAGAAAGATGCCGAACCATGATGAGACGTCGAACTTCGACAGTTCGGGCGCGGCCTCGCGCATGGTCGGGATATTGGGTGCCGCCGGGCTGCGTTCGGGCGTTGTCACGCAGAGCGCGTTGAGCTTGCCTTCCTGCGTCTGCGGCAGCGACGGATAGAGGTTGTCGAACAGGATCTGGATATCGCCGGCGAGAGCCGCCTGCAGCGCCGGACCGGCGCCGCGGAACGGCACGTGCACCATCTTCAGGCCGGTAAGCTGCAGGAACCAGGCACCGGTGAGGTGAGGGCTCTGCCCGACGCCGGAGGAAGCGTAGGTCAGCTTATCCGGGTTGGCCTTGATGTAGGCGATCAGCTCGGGGATCGACTTGATGCCGGTCGATGGATGCGCCGACACGATGTTCGGAATCCGGATCATGTTGCTGACCGGCTGCAACTGGTCGGGCTTGTAGGTCATATTCCGGAAGATGCTGTACGCGATCGCGTTCGGGCCGGGATTGCCGACCAGGATGAGGTGACCGTCCGATCTTCCTCGCACGACTTCGGCGGTACCGATGGTGCCGCCACCGCCCGAGCGGTTTTCCACGACCGCGGACTGACCCCAGGCGGTCTGCAGATGTGCGGCCAGCAGCCGCCCCATCACGTCAGTGCTGCCGCCGGCTGCTGCCGGCACGATGAGACGTACGGTCTCGGTCGGACGCCAGTCCGAGCCGAAGCTTGCACGCGGCAAGATGGCCGCCGCTGAAACGGCTGCAGCTCCGGTCAAAACGCGGCGTCGAGAAATAGCTTTAATCGTCACAACTTCACTCCCTGCTGAATCATTGTTTGCAGGAAAGCGTAGGCAGCGCGCATGCAGAGAGCAAGCGGGCGACTTGGCGCATGATTTCCGCGCCACGGAACAGAGTGAATCAGAACTGATCGGGTTCTAGTTAAAACTGAGCAGCTTGAAGAGCGGCGTGAGGTAGCTCAGCTCCTGGCCGGAGGTCGGCGTGGTGCGGCTGATGAAATCGAAGATCTTGCCGTCCTGCAGGCCGTAATTGGCGAGCCGCGTCACCTGGCGGTTCTTGTCGAAATAAATCGCGATCACGCGCTGGTCGACGACCTGCTGATTCATGAAAGCTACTTTGCGCTCGGAGCGTTGCGAGATGTAGTAGAACACCTCGCCGTTCAGCGTCGCGACCGTCGACGGCGTTCCCATCACGATCAGCACCTGATCCTGGCTGGCGCCGATCGGAATCTGCTCCAGCGCGTTGGGCGGCAGGATATAACCCTTCTGGAACTGCTCGCCGGTGCATCCGCCGAGTGCTGCGCAGATCAATGCAACGGCAGCAGCCGCGCGAAAACCGCGCCGGCGCGCAGTCAGACGGCGCCGCGAGGGCACGCAGGTGCTCGGCTGGCTCATCTCGGTCATATCAGGAATTGGTCCGTCCCCTTGCATCGCGCGGTGCGTTGACGTACCGGGCTGCACGCTGAATTGCAACACGCGTGGACTCCGGGCAAAGAATCTGGAGGGCTCGCTTGCGGAACCCACAATGCTTTGGCCGTTCAATCACTTCAGGAAACCCCGGACGCCGTTGCGCGGCACCATCGAGGCCATCTATGGCATGATCGTGACGCAGGCGCGAGAACCATCGCTTTATCGGGACTTTGGGGTTCCAGATACGGTTAATGGCCGTTTTGATCTGCTTTTGCTGCACTTGTGGCTGGTCCTGCGGCGGCTGAAGTCGGCGGAGGGCGGACCGGCCCTGTCACAGGCGCTATTCGACCATTTTTGCAACGATATGGACGATAATCTGCGCGAGATGGGGGTCGGAGACCTCACGGTGCCGAAGCGCATGCAAGCGTTCGGGGAGGCCTTCTATGGCCGGACCGCAGCCTATGATCTTGCGCTTACAGAGGGCCACGAGGCACTGGCGCAGGCGGTGTGCAAGAATATCCTGAATGGCGAGAACATCGAAAAGGCCCGGCTGCTGGCGACTTATGCCGAGGCGGCGATGGCCGCCCTGGATACCCTCGATGAGGCGACGCTGGTGAGCGGTTCGGCCGGGTTTCCCGTGCCGGAAAAGACAGGTACGCAGCAATGAGCAAGATCGGCGCCCCAGAGAAGCCCGACCCGTGGCGTGTTCCCGTTGCGGTCGCGCAAATTCCCGAGACAGGGCTCCACCGCGACATCGAGGCCGATCAGGGCATCCGCAGCGCGGTTGCCGATGTTGGCGGTCTGCGCGAGGTGCTGTCAGCGCAGGCTTCGTTCGACGTGACGCCAAAGAGCGGCGGCCGTTTCCATGTGGCCGGCAACGTGCGGGCGCGGATCGGGCAGACCTGCGTGGTGACGCTGGAAGAGATCGAGAACGACATCGACGAATCGATCGATCTGATCTTCGCGCCGCCCGAACAGATCCCGCTGATGGCTGCGCTGGTCGATGAGGCCGAAGAGAGCGATGAGGAGACGCCCGATCCGCCCGAGCCGATCGAGAACGGAATGATCGATCTCGGCAGGGTCGCCACCGATGCATTGTATCTCGCGGTCGATCCATATCCCCGCAAACCCGGCGCCGTATTCGAGCCGATGGTTGAAGGCCCCGATCCCGAGGATCATCCGTTCGCGGCGCTCAAGGCGCTGAAGGCAGCGCCGAAGAAATCCGGCCCCAGGAAGCCCAAAGGCAAGTAGCGGGCAGCCAAAGTCGTCCCTGAAGCCGCATTCGGGTTGAAGTAGTTGCAACATCTCGCCAGGAATCGTCGACAAGATATTGAATTATCTGGATATATTTCTTACTCTCGATTTCGGGCCACACCGCTTTGCTTTTGCCAAAAGAGCGTGGTCAAGAGGTTGTGTCGGGCCGGGGACACGCTATTGTCGCGGCCCGGCGGAGGTGCGGTATAGCGTTTCGCCGAGCACCGCCTAACGGTGCCATTCCAGTGCGCGGCCGAGCTCTACGAGGGCCGCAAGAGATCAGGTTTCCGGGACGTTCATGCCGCAGAAGGTTCGAATCGCGCTTGACGCCATGGGTGGCGATGTCGGCGCAGCGGTCGTCATTCCCGGCGCCGCCATCTCGTTGAAACGGCATCCCGACAGCGAATTCCTGCTTTACGGCGACAGCAAGCTGATCGACGAGCAACTTGCCAAGTACCCCGAGCTGCAAAAGGCGTCGCGCGTGATCCACACTGACGTTACCGTAAGCATGCACGACAAGCCGAGCCAGGCGCTGCGCCGCGGCCGCAAGACGTCGTCGATGTGGCTTGCGATTGATGCGGTGAAGAGAGGCGAGGCCGACGTCGCAGTCTCCGCGGGCAATACCGGCGCGCTGATGGCGATGGCGCGTTTCCATCTGCACACCATGCAAGGAATCGATCGTCCGGCCATTGCCGGCGTGTGGCCGACAGCGCGCGGCGATTCCGTCGTGCTCGACCTCGGCGCCACGATCGGCGGCGACGCGCACCATCTCGTGGCGCTGGCAGTGATGGGCAGCGCAATGGCGAGCGTGCTGTTGAACCGGGAACGCCCGACCGTCGGCCTCCTCAACATCGGGGTCGAGGAGATCAAGGGCCATGAGGAGATCCGCGAGGCCGCCGAGCTGCTGCGCGCGTCGCAGCTCAATTATATCGGCTTCGTCGAGGGCGATGGGATCGGCCAGGGCGCGGCCGATGTGATCGTGTCGGAAGGTTTTAGCGGCAACATTGCGCTGAAGGCCGCGGAGGGGACCGCGCGCCAAATGGCGGACTTCCTGCGCCAGGCCATGGCGAGCAGTTGGCTATCCCGGATCGGCTACCTGTTCGCCCGCAGCGCGTTCAAGGCGCTGCGGGATAAGCTCGACCCGAATAAATCCAATGGCGGTGTTTTGCTCGGCCTGAAAGGCGTGGTGGTCAAAAGCCATGGCGGAATCAGCGCCGAAGGCTTTGCCTACGCAGTCGATGTTGGCTATGAGATGGTCCGCTGCGATCTCCTCACCAAGATCAATCAGATGCTTAATCGCGACGGAAGTGCGCTGGCTCAAGCGCAGACCGCGCCGGAGGATGTCTCGTGACTGCTAAACGTTCGGTCGTGCTGGGCTGCGGCTCTTACCTGCCGCAGAAGGTGCTGACCAATGCCGAACTCGCCGCCCGGATCGATACGTCGGACGAGTGGATCGTTCAGCGTACCGGCATCCGCGAGCGTCACATCGCAGCCGAAGGCGAGTTCACCTCGCACCTGGCAATCAACGCTGCTCGCGCGGCGCTGGAACACGCCGGTCTCGACGCGCAGGCGATCGATCTGATCGTGCTGGCGACCTCGACGCCGGACAACACGTTTCCTGCGACGGCGGTTGCTGTCCAGAACGAGCTCGGCATCCATCATGGCGCCGCCTTCGATCTGCAGGCGGTGTGCTCCGGCTTCGTGTTTGCGCTCGCGACCGCTGATAATTTCCTGCGCTCCGGCGCCTACAAGCGCGCGCTGGTGATTGGCGCGGAGACGTTCTCGCGCATTCTCGACTGGAACGATCGCGGCACCTGCGTGCTGTTCGGCGATGGCGCGGGCGCAGTCGTGCTCGAGGCACAGGACCAGCCCGGCAAGCCTTCCGACCGCGGCGTATTAACGACGCATCTGCGCTCGGACGGCCGGCACAAGGCAAAGCTCTTCGTCGACGGCGGTCCTTCCACCACCCAGACCGTCGGTCATCTGCGGATGGAAGGCCGCGAGGTGTTCAAACACGCGGTCGGCATGATCACGGACGTGATCGTGGATGCCTTCAATGCCACCGGTACCACGGCCGAGGACATCGACTGGTTCATCCCGCACCAGGCTAACAAGCGAATCATTGATGCTTCGGCGCACAAGCTCCATATTGCGCCGCAAAAAGTCGTGCTGACCGTCGATCAGCACGGGAACACGTCGGCGGCATCGATTCCGCTGGCGCTTGCCGTCGCGGTCAAGGACGGGCGCGTGAAGAAGGGCGATCTGGTGCTATTCGAAGCCATGGGCGGTGGCTTCACCTGGGGTTCCGCGCTCGTGCGCTGGTGAACCTTGAGTAAAAATACCGACTAAAATTGCAGCCTTCTTCATGCTTCTGCATGATGGTCACTGTTGACCATTGCGAGCTAACCTCCTAATTTCAGGCAATAAATTTGTTCGCCGAGAGTGCGGGGCAGGCGATGACCGGGACCGGAAAAACAGTCACACGCGTTGATTTGTGCGAGGCGGTCTACCAGAAGGTGGGCCTTTCGCGAACGGAGTCTTCTGCGTTTGTCGAGCTCGTGCTGAAAGAAATCACGGATTGCCTGGAAAAAGGCGAGACGGTGAAGCTGTCGTCGTTCGGCTCTTTCATGGTGCGCAAGAAGGGTCAGCGTATTGGACGTAATCCGAAGACCGGTACTGAAGTGCCGATCTCGCCGCGTCGTGTGATGGTATTCAAACCATCAGCCATCCTGAAGCAGCGGATCAATGGACACGCGCCCGGCAACGGCGAAAGCAAGACCGAGTAACGACGTCGAGTAGAATGAATAACGACATCGGGTAGAACGGCCGCGTAGCAAGGCGAGTACCGCGTCTTCACCAACTAGATGAGTTGAGAGGAGCTGGCATTTGGACAAGGCGCCGGATGCGTTCCGCACCATCAGCGAAGTCGCTGAAGAGCTCGACATTCCCCAGCACGTGCTGCGGTTCTGGGAGACGCGATTTGCCCAGATCAAGCCGATGAAGCGAAGCGGCGGGCGGCGCTACTACCGCCCCGATGATGTCGACTTGCTCAAGGGCATCCGCCGTCTTTTGTACGGCGAGGGCTACACCATCCGCGGCGTGCAGCGGATCCTGAAAGAGCACGGCATCAAATCGGTTCAGGGACTTGCCGACCAGACTTCGGCCGTCACGTTCGGCGCGGTAGAGGAGGCGATCGGTCTCAGCCTGCAGGAGCCCGACGAGGTCGAGACGCCGGCCGCCGAGCCCGAGGACGAGGACTACGAGACCGACGACAAGGAGATCGACTACCGCTTTGTCGATACCGACGACGACGGCATTTTGCTGCCGTTCGTCAAGGGCAAGCCGGGGCCGTCGGATGCCGATCGCGAGCGCCTGGAGCGGGTGCTGCAGGACCTCATCGCCTGCAAGCAGTTGCTGGACAACGCGCTGAAGGACGGCTGACGGACAGGCGGAACCGGTGGTCTGCCTAGGCGTAATGAAGCCGCTATCCCGCCTTGCGCCGGGCCCTGATCACAGCTAATGGAACGGCATCGGAGCGTGGCGCAGCCCGGTTAGCGCACTAGTCTGGGAGACTAGGGGTCGAAGGTTCAAATCCTTTCGCTCCGACCATTTTCTGAATTGATTAGGGCCTTGGAGCGCCGCTAGATCCCGAGAAGCCAGACGGCAAGGACGGTGCCGAGAACGGCTGCGCCGCTGATGGTCCAGCCTGTCAAGTAGGCTGTGCCATCCGCCTCCGGTTGATCGACCATGGTATCACGCCACCGCGTCATGACGACCTCCCACATCTTGTTTCTCGATGAGTCGCGGCCAAGGGCTCCAGGTTCAAATGTCCCATTGCGGTCGTTGCGCCGGCTGCGGTGACCGAGACCTGGCGTTCACTTTTGCCGGGGACCTTTTTCTCCCAAGACCATCCAACTGCCAGCACAGAGCGCCAGCACGCAAGCTACTCGGCTGCAGCGATGCAATCCGGATCGAGCGGCGTCGGATTATGAGAAGCGCTCACACGCTTTGGAACGCTGATGCCGTTCGAACCATGGAGGGACCCAATGGCAAAGAATGTTTCAACCTCGATTACACGACGTGACGTGGTCGCCGGGATGGCGGTGGCCGCAGCTCCAGGTGTTTTGGCAGACGCGAATAACGCTCACGCGCAGGCCGAACAAAAGACAAAGCCTGAGAACCAGACCAAGTCCGATAAGAGTCTCTATGATCGGCTGGGCGGCGTCTTCGCGATCGCCGCGGTCGTCGATCACTTCAGCGACGCCGTCGTGAAGAATCCCATCGTCGGCCAGAAATCCAAAAATCCGCAACTGCGGGAATGGCACACCAAGAATCTGCAGAGGCTGCCGGGCCTCAAGTTCATGCGCACGCTGTGGGTCTGCAACGTTTCCGGCGGACCATTTCAGTTCACAGCGACCCGGCCCGGGGCGACACCGCTCGGCCTTGAGGAAGCCCACCGCAACCTCAAGATATCGCCGGCGGAGTTCGATGAGGTCGCGGCCGAGCTCGGGCGCACGCTGGATTTTGCGAAAGTGCCGAAACGCGAGAAGGCCGAAGTGCTGGCCGCATTTGCTGCGCATAAGGACGAGGTTACCGCCGGCTACGCCGCGGGCGCCAAGCGCGGCTGAAGCTTTTCGCAGGTGTCATGACTGAGCCGGCATAGCCCGGATCATGCGACCTGCCATGCCAATTCCGCAACTGGATCGCGGCGCTGACCTTCGCTAGGCTCAAAAGCGAGTAGGGGAAACACCCCACCGATCGCGGATGGAAACAGCGAGGGCAGCCCGATGAAAATACGCCCCACCGGCGTGATACCGCCTATGACGACGCCGTTCCGGAAAGACGGCGAGATCGATTTCAAGCAGGTCGCTCCCCAGGTCGACTGGCTGATCGGCGCCGGCAGCCACGGCATGGCGGCCGGCGGCTCGACCGGCGAGGGGCATACGCTTGATCACGACGAATACCGCGACCTTGTGGCGGCGACGGTGGAGGCCGCGAAAGGGCGCGCGCCCGTCATCGCCGGGATCATCGTCGATTCCACCCGCGATGCGATCCGGCGCGGCAGGCTGGTGCGCGACATGGATGTCGCGGCGCTCCAAGTGACGCCGGTGCACTACCTATTCAAGCCGGACGAGCAGGCGATGGTCGATCATTTCCGCCGCATGGCCGATGAAACCGGCATGCCGATCATCATCTATAACGTCGTGCCGTGGTCCTATCTGTCGCCGTCGCTCTTGACGCGGATCATGAACGAAGTGCCGCTGGTCGTCGGCGTCAAGCAGAGCGCCGGCGATCTGAAACTGTTCGCCGATCTGATGATGATGGCGCCGGACAAATTGATCTACAGCGCCGTCGATGCGCTGATGTATCCGTCCTATGCGCTCGGCGCGCATGGGTCGATTGCGGCGATCCTGAGTGCGGCGCCGCATGCTTCTGTCGAGCTCTGGAATGCGGTCAAGGCCGGCAACCACGCTCGCGCGCTGGAGCTGCACAGGAAGCTGCTGACGTTGTGGAATGCGATCGTCTCGGACAATCTGCCGGCGTGCACCCGCTACGCGCAGTCGCTGCAGGGATTGCCGGCAACATTCTCTCGCGCGCCGATGCCGGAAGCTTCCCCCGCGCAACAGGCGGCCATCAGGACGGCGCTGGAGGGACTGGGCACGCTCAGCGGCTCGCGCGAGGCGGCGGAGTAAATTCCGCCGCGCGAAACCATCCGCAAGACAATCGAGCCGCTCGTCTCGCGGGCGGCTTTACCGTCAGTTGCGAGCTGTTACTCTCCTGTCCGCAGGGCTCCATTTTCATGAACGTCCCAATTCAAGAACTGAAAAAACCGAGGTAACGATCTCAATGAAGGACTTTGCCGGAAAGTTTGCCGTGATCACCGGGGGCGGCACGGGCATGGGGCGCGAGCTCGCGCGCCAGCTCGTCGCCGAAGGCTGCAATGTCGCGATGTGCGACGTCTCGGCGGAAGCAATGGCCGAAACCAGGCGGTTGTGCGAGGCGGACAGGCTGCCGCAGGGGTTGCGCGTCACCACCCACGTCGCCGACGTCTCGATCGAGGCTCATCTGCAGCGCTTCCGCGACGAGCTGATCGAACAGCAGACAACCGACAAGATTCATCTGTTGTTCAACAATGCCGGCATCGGGGGCGGTGGCAGCCTGTTCACCAACACGCGCGAGCAGTGGGAGCGCACCTTCAACATCTGCTGGGGCGGCGTCTATCTTGGGGTCCGAACGTTCCTGCCGCTCATGATGAAAGCAGACGAGGCGCACATCATCAACACGTCGAGCGTCAACGGCTTCTGGGCGTCGGTCGGCCTGGGCGTGCCGCACACCGCCTACAGCGCCGCCAAGTTCGCGGTAAAAGGATTTACCGAAGCGCTGATGACGGACCTGCGCCTCAACGCGCCGCACATCAAATGCTCGGTCGTGATGCCCGGGCATATCGGCACCTCGATCGTGTCCAATTCGCGCAAGATTCAGACCGGTTCGGAATCCGACGAACTCAGCCCGAACGAAATCCTGGCGACGCGGCAGCGCCTGAACGGCATGGGCATCGACACCGCGCCGATGTCGGACGACGACATCCAGAAAATCGCGCTCGACCGGGCACGTTCCTTCCGTGAGGAGGCGCCGACCACCGCGGCAGCGGCGGCGAAGATTATCCTCGACGGCGTCAAGGCCGAGCGCTGGCGCATCCTCGTCGGCGACGATGCGCACCGGCTCGACGAGCGGGTGCGGCAGACCCCGGAAACGGCCTACACGGCGGAGTTCTACAAGAGCTTTACGGAAGAGGTCGGCTGGCGGCTCGGCTAGGGGCTATCGGTTCTGATTGAAGCAGAACCGACGCTTCCCTTGCTGACGCGTCTTTCACGCGAATCGATTGCCCGATCCTCGCGAGACGCGCTGGCGCGAGCCGGGGCGATAGGCGAGCCGGGTGTGTCCGGAGCAATAGGGCATGCCTTCCACCGGCGTATTGCCGCAAAAGCAAAAATCCTCTGCGCCCGGGGTGCTGATCGGCCAGCGGCACCGTTCGTTGCTGAGTTCGTATATCGAGCAACGGCGTTCGCTGATGATCGGCTCTTCCTGGAGCGGCTGTGCGTTTTCGTAGACCGCCTGCAGGATCTGGTACTGCAGCCTGGGAACGGATTTCCTGGAGCGCTCTCTGGCGACCTTGGTAGGACGCGGTTCGGCAGGGGCGGGCCCGCGCGTCAATTGAAGCCGGGAGAGCTTGCCGATCACGGCGTTACGGCTGACGCCGATGCTGGCCGCTATCTCGCGGCAAGTGAGGCCGGCTTCAAAATGGCTCTTCAGGAGTTCGACGCGATCGGTGGTCCAGGTCGGTACGTTCGTAAGCATTTTCTCGGTTCCACATTCTGTGAAAACCGCCGCGCTGCTCCCGTCAGGACGCCTTGCCGTTGTCGCGGATCGCAAGCAGCCCATCCTTGATGGCGAGCCGAATGCCTTCCTCGATCAGGGTCCTTGCAACGCCGGGAACACTAGTGCCGTGGGTGCCCTGTCTCACCAGTCTTTCCATGTAAGCGATGGTCGAGAGCGCCAAGGTCACGGGAACGCGGTCGGTTTCGGCTTTTTCTGTAGCCATGAGGAACGCTAACTTTTAAACGATGTACTGAAAAGTTACTATTTCGACTCTATTTAGTTTTGCACACATGAGTCAAACGACTTGTGGATAGCCGGCTATCCATTTGAAAGAATAGGTTAAAAACCGAAAGCGGGCTTGTGGATTGCCTGAGCGCGCCGTGACGCGCTGTTCGTGAGGTCTTAACGGCGGTTGCCGGCGTGGCGAAACGATCTAGCCGCGCGTCCATTTTCCCGATTGCTTCGCGCCGCAGGGAATGCCGATGATGCCCCGGGACGGCGGCAAGGGCGCGATGACGGTAACGAACGGTCTCTACACCATCCAGATCGAGATGACGGACGGCGGGCACGGCCGCGCGCACGGCGTGATTGTGCTGCACGACGGCAAGATCGCCGGCGGCGATTCGTACTTCTATTACACCGGCTCCTATACCGCCGATCGCGGCAAATGGCGCGGCGAACTGATCACCAATGAGCACACGAAATCAGCAGGCAGCCTGCCGTTGTTCGGCGGGCGCGAAGTCACCTGTGGCTTCAGTGGTTCGTACGCCGCCGATGGTGCCCAGGTGCAGGGCAGCGCGTTGGTCGGAAAGACCAGTGTCTTATTTTACGCCAGGCTGAAGCTTCGTTCGGAGTTCTGAACGGCGACGTCAGCCGTGCACCACCGCCTTCGAGATCATGCAGTGGATGCCCTTCGAGCCGTTGACAGTCTGCGTTACGCGCAGATCGGCGGCGAGGCTGCACAGCGTGTAGGCGTCCTCGCGCGACAGATTGCGCTTCTCGCCGAGCAGCACGATCATGTCGCGCAGCGCCCGCACCACGCATTGATCGAGATCAGGATCCATCGCCATCGTCATGTAATGATCTGACGTTTCCGCACGCGGATAATCGAGCCGCAGATCCTTGCGCAGCGTCAGGCGGAAGCGGCCTTGCAGCGCGGTCTCGATCGCGGTGACGCAGACTTCGCCATCGCCCTGCACGCCGTGGCCGTCGCCGCAGGAGAACAGCGCGCCCGGCACGAACACCGGCAGATACAGTTTCGCCCCGGAGCCGAGCTCCTTGTTGTCGAGATTGCCGCCCATCGCACGAGGGATCAGCGAGGTGATGCGGCCCCATGCGGGCGGCGGCGCTACCCCCATCACGCCGAAGAACGGTTTAAGCGGCAGGTCGAGCCCCCACGGCATCCGGCCGACCATACGATCGCGATCGAGCGGAATGTTGAGGATTCGCGTCTCGTGAAAGTCGTCGGGCAGGGTGCCCGCCAGCGGACGGATCAGATTGTAACCCCAGTCCTGCCGAAGCTGGACATCGAGAATATCGATTTCCAGCACGTCGCCGGGCTCGGCGCCGGCAATCGCAATCGGGCCGGTGAGAATATGGCCCGGCAGCATGCGTTCGCTCCGCGCGTGAATATCGGCAAGCTCGGGAGGCACGTGAAACTTGCTGCGGTCAGGCACCACATCGGGACCGCCGGTCACGGTGTCGATGGTGACTTCATCGCCGCTTGCGATGGTCAGGACCGGCTTCAGTTTCGCTTCGAAAAATCCCCAGTGGCAGGTTTCGGGGCCGGAATGCAGGTGATGATGGGCCATGAGCGGGCTTTCTTGCCGGGAATGTCGTGCTCAATTTGTCATTGCCGGATACGATCCGGCAATCCATCATTTTCGAACACGGCTTGTGCGAAGAAGGATGGATACACGCCTCAAGGCCGCGTATGACGAGATTGCTTATCCGTGAGGCTTCCCTTGTTTTTTGTCCTCTCCAAGACGCTCGGCTTTCTGTTGTTGCCGACGAATTTCTTGATCGGCGTGGGCTTCGTTGGAGCCATCCTGATGTTCACGCGGTTTGCGTCGCTCGGCCGCAAGCTGGTGATTGCAGCCGTCTTGCTGCTCGTGATCTGCGGGCTCTCGCCGCTCGGGAACCTGCTGCTCTATCCGCTCGAGCAGCGCTTTCCCCCTTGGGACAGCTCGCGCGGCGCGCCTGATGGCATCATCGTGCTCGGCGCATCGATTGAAGCCGATCTTTCCGCTGCGCACGCCATACCGGTGGTGCGCAGTTCGCCCGATCGTCTGATCGCGGCTGCTGCGCTGGCGCGCCGCTACCCGAAGGCCCGCGTCGTGTTCTCCGGCGGCAGTGCGAACCTGATCTCGAACGACGCCAGGGAAGCCGATTTCGCCGGCGTCATTTTCGAAAGCCTCGGCATCGACAAATCACGCCTGATCATGGAACGGGCCTCGCGCAATACGCAGGAGAACGCGGAATTCTCCAAGGCACTGCTCGCGCCCAAGGAGGGCGAGCGTTGGCTGTTGGTGACGTCGGCATTTCATATGCCGCGATCGGTCGGTCTGTTCCGGAAAGCGGGCTTTGCGGTCGAGCCCTATCCCGTCGACTGGCGGGTCGGTGCACGCAGCGACGCGTTCAATTTCACCAATATCGCGATCGATGGGTTGGGGCGGACCGACCTCGGGGTGCGCGAATGGATGGGCCTGATCGCCTACCGCGCCACCGGCAAAATCGACGAACTGCTCCCGGGCCCGAAGTAGAAGCGGGCCAACCGGCGGGCTACAATCGAAGCACAGGCCTTGTTCAGCGCGCCGATTTGGGAGTTTACGCCATGCAACAGCAGACGCCGCCGGAAGCATTCGATTTGGCCGGCATGGTGGCCGACCTGAACAGCCTGCTCAGACTG
Organism: Bradyrhizobium archetypum; assembly: GCF_013114835.1. Classification (GTDB taxonomy): domain Bacteria; phylum Pseudomonadota; class Alphaproteobacteria; order Rhizobiales; family Xanthobacteraceae; genus Bradyrhizobium; species Bradyrhizobium archetypum. Next base: position 342,086 of record NZ_JAAVLW010000007.1, read on the forward strand.
AAGACGACGGTCGTCGGCATCAAGATGTTCACCCGCGTCGAGGACATGATGGCGATCCCGAAGATCCGGCGCCCCTCGGCGGTGCATACCACCGACCAGATCGTCAGCATGGCCTCGCGGCTCGGCTGGACCGTCGGCATCACCGGCGATGATCTCGTTGGCGCGCAATGCCGCGCCGTGATTGGCTTGGCGCCGCAGGACGAAAAATGGCTCGCCGGCGAGAACTATGTCGGGGTCTGGCACGGCACGGCCGAGGACGCGCGCAAGCGGCAGGAAGCGCTCGATGTCGTTCCGTTCGGCCAATACCAGGCGATGGCGGTGAGCCCGCTCACCAGCGGCCGACTCAATCCGCCGGATATTTGCCTGGTCTACGCGACGCCCGGCCAGATGATCATTCTGATCAACGGTCTGCAATATACCGGCTACAAGAAGTTCGAATGGGGCGTGGTCGGCGAGACCGCGTGCGCGGATTCCTGGGGCAGGGCACTCAAGACCGGCGAGCCGTCGCTCGCGCTGCCATGCTTTGCCGAACGCCGCTATGGTGGCGTGCCCGATGAAGAGATGCTAATGGCGCTCAAGCCGGAGCACCTCGCCAAGGCCGTTGCCGGCATGAAGCAACTGGCGAAGAACGGCCTGCGTTATCCGATCGCGCCCTACGGCATTCAGGCCGACGTTCGCGCCGGGATGGGCGTGTCCTACGGCAAGAAATAGGCTTGCGAACTGCGGCCAAAGCCGCCATTGCGGGCGGAGCGAAGCAATCCACGCTGCCGCAAAACGAGAGATGGATTGCTTCGTCGCTTTGCTCTTCGCAATGACGAGCCTTGAGGAAAACAAGAACATGTCTTCGTCGAAATTCGACATCGTTATCTACGGCGCCACCGGCTTCACCGGCCAGCTTGTCGCCGAATATCTCGCCGAGCACTACAAGGGAGACGCCAATCTGAAGTGGGCGATGGCCGGCCGCAGCAAGGACAAGCTTGCTGCCGTCCGTGACGCGGTCGGCGCGCCCAAGGACACACCGCTGATCGTGGCAGACTCAAGTGATGTTGCGTCGCTGAAAGCAATGGTTGGGCAAGCCAAATGCGTGATCAGCACGGTCGGCCCTTACCAGTTCTACGGCAACGACCTGATCGCGGCCTGTATCGAGGCTGGCACCGACTATGTCGATCTCTGTGGCGAGCCGGTCTGGATGCGGCAGATGATCGACAAGCACGAGGCCGCGGCGAAAGCGAGCGGGGCGCGCATCGTATTTTCCTGCGGCTTCGACTCCGTGCCATTCGAACTCGGCGCGTTTTTCGTGCAGGAGGAGGCCAAGCGCGTATTCGGCTCGCCAGCACCTCGCGTCAAGGGCCGCGTGCGCGACATGCGCGGCACGCTCTCCGGCGGCACGGCCGCGAGCGCCAAAGCGACCTTCGACGCCGTCGCCAAGGATCTCAGCCTTGTCGCCATTCTCAACGATCCCTTTGCGCTGACGCCGGGATTCGCTGGGCCGAAACAGCCACGCGGCAACAAGCCCGCCTACGAGGACGATCTGCAATCCTGGACTGCGCCGTTCATGATGGCCTTGATCAACACGCGCAACGTCCACCGCTCAAACATGCTGATGGGATTCCCGTATGGGAAAGACTTCGTCTATGACGAGATGGTGCTGACGGGGGCCGGCGAGAAAGGCGAGGCCAATGCCAAGCTTGTGATGGCGGCGAACGCCGAGAAGACCGGCCCGAAAGCACCGAAGCCGGGCGAGGGTCCGTCAAAGGAAGAACGAGAGAATGGGCTCTACGATCTGCTCTATGTTGCGATTGCGCCCGACGGCCGGCACGTCCGCGCGGCAGTGAAAGGCGATCGCGATCCCGGCTACGGGTCGACCTCCAAGATGATCTCCGAATGCGCGATCTGCCTGTTGCGCGACACTCCCGACGTCCCGGCCGGCTTCTGGACGCCGGGTGCAGCGATGCAGCACAAGCTGATCAAGCGTCTGGTCGATCACGCGGGGTTGACGTTTGAGGTAGAGAAGTAGCTTCGGTGCGTAGATGGAGTAACGGCCCCCAGTCCGTCTTCCAGCGTTCGGCGGCGACGAACATGCCCCACATAGTGCCCAGCATCAGCCAGAAGTGCCGCCAATGGTCGGTATCGATGATGAAGCTCTCGCCCACGGTGCCGAGGAATGCGGCGAAGATCGCGAGATAAGTCGGCTGCCAGGGTACGCGGACAAAGACATAGCGGAATCCTGTCCATACGGTGACGAAGACCAGCGCCGGGTAGCACACGCCGGAAAGCCAGCCACCCGACATGAACGCGTTCAAATAGGAATTGTGAGTATCTTCCGGGAAAAAGCGGTGGAACTGTAACGGCCCGATCCCGAGTGGCAGCCCGAGCGCCATTTCGGCGCCGAGAACATGCCGGCCGAAACGTCCGAAGCGGCCTGTGTCATAACTCTGGTCGAAGCTGGCGCGCTGCTTGAACAAATCCGCGACCGAATCGAGCGATAGCAGCACCGCAACCAGCGCCGCCGCCACGACGGCGGCAATCAGCGCCATCACGACGATGCGTGAGCGCTGCGCCTGCGAGCGGCTGGTCAGCACCATCATCAGCAGCATGAAGCCGGCCGTAACGATCAGTTGGCCCCAGGCCGCGCGCGAGAACGAAAGCAGGATGGCCAGCGATATGATAGTGAATGCGACCGCGCTGCGGAGTGATTTGCCGAATCTGTCAGAGACGACGCTTTGCAGCGCGAGCAGCGCCGGCAGGATCAGGAACGCGCCGAGCACGTTGGGATCCTTGAAGGTGCCGCGGGCGCGGTCATACAGCGTCAGCAGGTCGCGCCCGCCGGGGATGAGGTTGAAATACCCGGCGATCCCCGCGAGCGACGCGATCAATGCGCCGACGATGAGCCCACGCCGGAGCATATCGAGCCGGGCGGCGGTATCCTCCGAGATTATCATCGCGAACAGGACGACGGTTACCGCCATGTACCAGGAGGTCGCGATCCAGTTCGGAACGTTAGGCCGGTCGAAAACGGCGACCGCGCTGATGGTATAGCCGATATTGATCAGGAACAAGAGCAGAAGCAGCGGCATGAACACGAGCCGCATTCGCAGGCCGGTTGCGAAAAACACCACCGTCGCCGCCAGCGTGGCCAGCTCATAGGGAGAAGGCTCGATGAAGACGATCGCAACCGATGCACCGACCAGCCACACCAGCGCACGCTGCAAAGCCAGTACGCCGGGCGCGGCCGTCGCCGATGGTAGGGAGCCCCCGGCTGTCGCCGCATAGGTCATCGAATACTCACGCACTCACGCAACGCAACAGTTATGACGCTACCTCAATACGCGTTCTCGCTTTTCGTCATCAGCGCGATCGGCGTCTTGAGCAGGATGTAGAGGTCGAACAGCACCGACCAGTTCTCGATGTAATAGAGATCGAACTCGACGCGCTTCGCAATCTTCTCGTCGGTGTCGACCTCGCCGCGCCAACCATTGATCTGCGCCCAGCCGGTGATGCCCGGCTTGACGCGGTGGCGCGCGAAATAGCCGTCGACGGCTTCGTCGAACAGGCGGCTCTGCAACTTGCCTTGCACGGCGTGGGGACGCGGTCCGACCAGCGACAGGTTCCCCTTGAACACCACGTTGAAGAGCTGCGGCAGTTCGTCGAGGCTGGTCTTGCGGATGAAGCGCCCGACGCGGGTGACGCGGGGATCGTTGCGGGTGACGACCTTGGAGGCGGTCGGATCGGCCTGATGGTGGTACATCGAACGAAACTTGAAGACGTCGATGCGCTCATTGTTGAAGCCGAATCGTTTCTGGCGGAACAGCACGGGCCCCGGGCTGTCGAGCTTGACCGCGAGCGCTACCAGACCCATCACCGGCAATGCCAACACCAGGATGACAATGCCGACGACGTGGTCGAACAGCCATTTCATCACCAGGTCCCAATCAGTGATCGGCGCCTCGAACATGTCGAGGGTGGGCACTTCGCCGACATAGGAATAGGAGCGGGGACGAAAACGCAGCTTATTGGTATGCGCCGAAAGGCGGATATCGACCGGCAGCACCCATAGCTTCTTCAGCATTTCGAGAATGCGGGTCTCGGCGGAGATCGGCAGCGCGAACAGCACGAGATCGATGCGGGTGCGGCGCGCGAACTCGACGATATCGTCGACCTTGCCGAGTTTTGGGCTGCCGGCGCAGGTGTCCATCGCGCGATCGTCGTTGCGGTCGTCGAACACGCCAAGCACCTTGATGTCGGAATCATCCTGGACCTTGAGCGCCTGGATAAGTTGTTCGCCGCTCTCGTCCGCGCCGACGATGATGGTGCGACGATCGAGCCGGCCCTGACGCGCCCAGCCGCGCACTAGCGAGCGCAGGAACAACCGCCCGGTCCCCAGCGCCGCCAAGCCGGTCACGAAAAACGCCGTGAGCCAGAGCCGCGAAATTTCGCTGCCGAGCTTCACGATGAAGGAAGCGCCGATGAACAGCAGAAACACGAATGCCCAGGAAGAAACCATTCGCGTCATCTGGCGAAGATGGCCGCGGAATAGCTGTACCTGGTAGATATCGGCGGCCTGGAAGCAGATCACGGCCGTTGCGGCCACGCCGAAAATCGCTGCGAGAAACTCCCAGTGAAGGCCGTTGAGCGGGACGACGTATCCAAAATAGAGCGCGATGCCGATCGCGCTCAGGATCGTGAAATCGATCACGCGAACCGCGCCCGCGATCACGATCGGCGAGTAGGCGCGGCCGACTTTCTGATCGGCGACGGCGAGCGCCGCTGAAGACAGCCTGCGGCGCCGCTCGACGGGTGGACGGTCCGCGGTGGCAGCCGCCGTGGCGTCGAGCATCGAGCGTGCGTTAATCAGTTCCACTGGTCCACGTCCGTTCTTGTGGCAGGCACATGGGCGTGCGCCTGCTGGTGCGGAATTCCCCACACCACGGCTTACGGGACAAATCGGAAGAAACAGTTACGTTGGTAAATAACGGTTAACGATTGGCAAACGCGTCGCGGTAGCCGGCAAACACACCCTCGACCATCGCCTTCTGCGAAAAATGCATGAGGATTCGTTCGCGCAGCGATTTCGCCCGTTCCTGCACCGCAGCCGGGTCCTTGAGCGCGGCTTCGATGGCGCCAGCCATGGCGGCAACGTTGCTGGGCGCAAACAAGCCGTCGCCATGCGGGCCGAAAATCTCGGGGATTCCGCCGACATTTGCGGCGACCATTGGAATGCCGGCGGCCGCCGCCTCGATTACGACATAGGGCATGGAATCCCCGCGCGAGGGAACCACCAGCAGCGAGCCCTTGGAGAAACCGAAGCGCGCCTTGACGTGGCCGATGAAGCGAACGGTCTCGCCGAGGCTGAGCCGCTCGACCTGGGCCTTCAGGCTCGCGCTCTCCTCACCGTCACCGGCGAGCGTGAGCGTCACAACGCGGCCGTCGGCGCGCAGCCGCGCCACGGCGTCGATCAGGAGGTCTGCGCCCTTGATGTGCCGGAACTCGCCGACATAGACCAGGTCGGTGGCGTCCTCGGCCTTGGCGACGGGATCGAATTCGCCGGCGATGACGCCGTTGAAGACGCATCGCACCAGTCCCTTCGGCGCGCCGATGGTGCGCTGATAGGTGTCGCGGGCAAACGCGCTTTCGAACAGGAACAGGTCGGTGTCGTTCATCAGCGCGCGTTCGACACGGGCGTAGATGTTGCCCTTCAGTGTCGAGAGCGGAAAATGCAGCGAGCCGCCGTGCGGGGTGTAGACGCGGATCCTGTCGCGGCTGGCGGTCCTGAGGCGCATGAAGGTGCCGGCCTTGGCGCCGTGACCGTGCAGCACGTCCGGCTTGAGTTGGTGGATCATGCGCTGGAACTGGGCCCATACCAAAAGATCGCTCGGCAGCGGCTCGCGGCGAATGGCCGTGCGGTGAACGCCGAGTTTTAGGCGCGGGGCGATTTCCGCCAGCGCCTGCTCGGCGCGCTCGCCGCCGGTGAGGCTGTCGGCAATGATGCCGACGTGATGGCCGCGGTCGGCCTGCCCGTTGGCGAGATCGAGGATGTGGCGAAAAATGCCGCCAACGGGCGCGCGCGTCGCGTGCAAAATCCGTAGCGGCTGACCGTCAACACCAGACATCGATGCCGCCTTCAGATGTCAACGCTGCCGGCATTGCCCGGCTCATGCAGCCCGCAAGCGCCAGCGCAGCAACCAGACATTGAGTTGGGAAAAATGCGCAGCGCATTACCTGAGCCCATGAAAAAGTATGCTGCGATTAAGGGCTTTGATGGTTAACAAAAAATGACTGGACGGGCACGGGGCGCCGGTCCGTAAGGCAAACAGGGCAAATTAACCCAGCGGCAACCATAATGAAGTGTAATCAGGCAGGTCGAGTGGACCGATAGTTGCGTCCGCGGGAGTGTGCGATGCGTTTGGCGTTCTGGCGGGCAGGCAACGGCAAGCCGGTGGTACAGCAGGCGAAGGTAAGGCGCGCTCTTGCCGCGCCGGAGGCCGTCGCTACATCCGCATCCGAATCCGGCGATCTTAATCTGCACGCGCTCGGTCAGGTGCTGATGCGCAAGCGGAACTGGATCATCGTTCCGACGGTGCTGGCGCTGGTCGCGTCGCTCGCCGCCGTCAACATGATCACGCCACGTTACAAGTCGGAAGCGCGCATCCTGATTGAGGGGCGCGAGAACGTTTTCCTGCGGCCGAATGGCGAGCGCAACGAGGAACGCAGCGCGCTCGATCCCGAGGCCGTCACCAGCCAGGTGCAACTGGTGCAGTCGCGCGATCTGGCGCGCGAGATCATCAAGAAGAACAGGCTTGCCGAGCTCCCCGAATTCGATCCGGTGCTGCGCGGCTTTTCGCCGATCAAGTCGCTGCTGGCTCTGGTTGGCATCGGCCGCGATCCGTTTTCGCTGACGCCGGAAGAGCGCGTGCTGGAAGCCTACTACGAACGCTTCACGGCCTACGCAGTCGACAAGTCCCGCGTCATCGTCGTCGAATTTCAGTCGCGCGATCCCGAACTCGCCGCGCGCGTCGCCAACTCGATTGCCGAAGGCTATCTGGTGCTGCAGCAGGATGCGCGCCAGCAGCAGGCCAAGACCGCCGGCCAGTGGCTGTCGCGCGAAATCGAGGACTTGCGCAAGAAGGTCGCCGAAGCCGAGGCGCGCGTCGAGGATTTTCGTTCCAAGTCGAGCCTGTTCGTCGGCACCAACAACACCACGCTTTCCAACCAGCAGATGGGTGAGCTCAACACGCAGCTCAACAACGCTCGCGCGCTGAAGTCGGATGCCGAATCCAAGGCACGGCTGATCAAGGAAATGCTTCAAAGCGGCAGGCCGATCGAAGCTTCCGAGGTGTTGAATTCCGAACTGATGCGTCGGCTGTCCGAACAACGCGTGACGCTGCGTGCGCAGCTCGCCGAGCAGTCTTCGACGCTGCTGGGCGGTCATCCCCGCATCAAGGAGCTGAAGGCGCAGCTCGCGGATCTCGATCGCCAGTTGCGCGAGGAGGCGGGCAAGGTGTCGCGCTCGCTGGATAATGATGCACACATCGCCAGCGGCCGGGTCGAGGGTCTGATGAACAGCCTCGAGCAATTGAAGAAGCAGGCTTCCTCGAGCAATGGCCAGGACGTGCAGCTCCGTGCGCTGGAGCGCGAGGCCAAGGCACAGCGCGATCTGCTGGAATCCTATCTCGCCAAATACCGCGAGGCGAATACCCGCGAGAACATCGAGGCAGCGCCGGCCGACGGCCGCATCATCTCGCGCGCCACCGTTTCCAACACCCCGGCCTATCCGAAGAAGCTGCCGGTCGTGTTGATCGCGACGCTTGCGACCCTGCTGCTCACGTCAGGCGCGATTGCGACTGGTGAATTGCTGCGCATGACCGCGCCGGGGTCCTCCGGCTCGGCGAGAGTTGTGCGCGAAGTTGCGCCCGAAATCGTACCCGACATGACCGTGGCTTCGCCGCCGCAAGTCGTGCTCGCACCAGCGATCGCGCCTGAACTTCCCGTTGCGGCCCACCGAGTTTCCGAGCCGACCCTGAGCGAGCCCCGCGCCGATGCGCCTCCCATGAATATTGCGGCAGAGCACGGCGAGATCGAGCAACTGGCTGATACGCTGGTTGGTGGAGGTCCTGCGGCGCGCAAGGTGACCGTGCTCGGCACGGCGCCAAGCGAGAGCATCACGCTGACCGCATTGGCGCTGGCGCGGGTGATGGCGCAGCAGGCGAGGGTCGTAGTCGTTGATCTCGTGGCGTCCTCGCCGGCGATCGCCGCGGCATCGGCCGATCCGATGGCGCCCGGGCTCGCCGAACTGATGCGGGGCGAGGCCTCGTTTGCGCAGATCATCACCAGGGATCGGCTGTCGCGCGCGCATCTCGTGAACGCCGGGCGCCTGGGCTTCGACCGAGCGCAGCTCCAATCGCCGCGGCTGACGCTTGCCATCGATGCGCTGCTGCGGGTCTATGACCATGTGCTGCTGGATGCCGGAACGGCCTCCGATCTGCCGGCCGAATTGCTGACGTCGCAGGCGCAGGCGGTCGTCGTGCCCGACGCGTCGATGGCATCGGATGCGCGCAGGCTGATGTGCGATCAGCTCAAGGCCGTTGGTTTTTCTGACGTGACGATGCTGAGCAAGCCGTGTCAGGCTTCCGATGCCGTCGAGCCGGGCCCGCGCGTGGTGGCGGCGTAAAGATTCTGTAGGGTGAGAAAAGCGTTCTTGCGCCGTGCCCACCATTTCACGACGTCATCTGGATGGTGGGCACGCTTCGCTTTGCCCACTCTACGACAGCAATGGCGGAGCAGCCTAGCTGAACGCGCCGCGCAGCCTTTGCGCCATCTCCAGCAGCGCCGGCTTCTGCTTGACCAGCCGCTTGGTGCGATTGAGGCCCGACATGACGCTGGCGGCAAGCTTGCCGCGTTGGCTGAGCGGGATGAAGCTGTCGAAGATCGGCTCGTCGCTCTTGCAGAACAGCCGCTTGTAGTCGTCGGATCCGATCCCGAGGTCGAGGGCGCGATAACCCTGCCCGGCATAATGATCGATGATATCGCGCATCAAGATCAGGCCGGGGCTGTATTTCGAGTTCGCCGACATCGTGTAGGTGTTGAACATCATCGAGAACCGATGGCCGTCGGCGACGCCGGCGAAGATCGCGAGCGCTTCCTCGTCGCATTCCAGGGCGTGGATATCGATGGCGTGTCTGCCGCCGGCGAGCGCCGCGGTGCAGGCAGTGCGGACAAATTCCTCGATGCCGGAATCGGCGAACACATTCGGCAGCTTCTGCTCGGCCATCCGCAGCGGCTTGACGCGGAAGAACCAGTCGAGCAGCCGCGTGATGTCGGCTTCCGACGACGCAACGTGGCTGCGATAGCCGGGCAGCGACTGCAGTTTGCGTTCCTTGCCCTTGAGGCGGCGACGGAACGAATTGCTGATCAGCGCGACGGGCGTGGCTGCCGGCTCGATCACCAGGAGCGGGCAATCATTGGCCGACGGTTGATGCGGCAGCAAGGCGAGCGGGTTGGGTAGATCGCGCCAGCGTACCGGCTGCTGATGCAGGGCGAGCACGTCGGCTTCAGATCGCTGCGATATCGCCGAGATCAGATGTTCGAGATCGGCCTGCGTTGCACTTGCGGCGAAATCACGGTCGAACAGCGCCATGTTGAAGGTGGAGTGCTTGCCACCCATGAAACTGGCGCAACGTGCGCCATAGGCGTGCCGGAGCGCGAGCGGGAGCAGCAGCAGCGGGCGGCGTTCGGCGTCGTAGGCGATCACGATGAAGGGAACGAGGCCTTCGCGTTCGCCGACGTGCCGCTGCCAGGGATTGAGAAAGTCGAACCGCTGATACGGCGTGAAGAAGGTTTGCGCGCCTTCCAGGCTGCGCCAGATACTTTCTGCCGCGGTGAGATCGTGAACGATGTCGAGGCCGGCGATTCGGCTCGTCTTCGACCACGTATTTCGATCCGCCGTACGGTCTTCAATCGCGGCAGCCATGGTCATCGCAGAGCCCGTGTTATATGAATGTTTACAATTTCGGCTTTGCCGACCTTCGCAGGGAAATGTCAACAAAGGGTAATACAATGCGGCTGCGGCGGGACAGCGCGACCGCATGTGAGAGGCGGGGACGTTGGCGTCGGATATCGGAATTTTGCGGCGGCTCCGGATGGAGCTCGCCTATTTCAGCGGCTATTTCAGACTGAGGCAGCGGGCGACCGGCGGCGCCGGCGTCATTTTGCGGTTCGAGCGCGTGCGCCCGCGCGATTCCCGCGCGTTTCAACCGAACCGGTGGCGTGAAATCTCGCCGCAATTTCTCGACCAGATAATTCGGGCGCTGAAGCGCTGGAATTTCGATCTGGTCACAACGGACGAAGTGTGCCGGCGGGCGGTCACGCTGCCAAAGGCTAACCGATTTGCCTGCCTGACTTTCGATGGCGGCAGCAAGGATGTCATCACGCAGGCTTATCCCGTGTTGTCGAAGCACGGCGTGCCCTTCACCGTCTATCTGCCGACGGCGTTTCCGGACAAGATCGGCGAAGCTTGGTGGCTCGCGCTCGAAGAGGTGATTGCGCGTGAAGAGCGCATCAGCCTGCTGATCGATCGGAAAGAGCGGCGTTTCGCAACGGGGAGCACGTCGGAAAAATATGACACGTTCGATTTTCTGACGAGCTGGCTGCGGACGCTGCCGCCGCCGGATCTTTCGTTCGCGATCCGCGACCTTTGCACGCGCTACTCCGTCGAGCTCGCGGCGCTGTCGCGCGATGCGTCGATGGATTGGGACGATCTCGTGAAACTCGCCGCCGATCCGCTGGTGACGATCGGCAGCGCGTCGGTGAATTATTTCGCGCTGTCCAACCTGAAAGCGCCCGACGCGCAGCGCGAAATGACCATGGGCAAGGCGGTCGCCGAGACCGCGTTGCGCCGCGCCGTCAGCCACTTCGCGTATCCGTTCGGCGATCGGCAATCCTGGCGCCGCGAGCACATGGTCATGGCGCAGGAGGCCGGTTTCGCCAGCGCGGTATCGACGATACCGGGCGTCGTAGAGGCCAAGGGATACACCAATCTGCACGCCCTGCCGCGGATCGCCTGGGACGGACGGCAAGAGTCGCTGCGCATGCTGCGCGTGATGTTATCGGGGATGATGTTTCCGCTGGTCAGGCCGAGCCGCGACAACTGGGTCTAATCTAGGCGGCGCGGTCGGGCCGCGACATCCAGCTCACGATTGGCATCGCCGGCAGCACCCATCCGAGCCCCGCCACGACATAGAAGACCGCCTGCAACAGGCCGGAATTGGCCAGCCACGGCGTCTGGGCGATGGTCATTCCCAGCAGCGACCACACCACGACCAGCGCCAGCAAGGCCAGAGTTCCGAAGAATTTGCGGGTGCGGATCGTCATGGCGGATATGTCGGGCTCGTGGCGGGTTGCGCGCGGGAAGGGGCGGACTATAAGGGGCGCGCCAATTCAATCAAGCGTGTCGCCCCGGCGTGCCAAGATGGGTTTTATGTCCGCTAGTTCCGCACAACAGGCCCCGCATGCCGGCGCTATCCGGTGGTGGCTGATCGCCGTCGCCGCGCTGATCGCGGTCATGGTCGTGGTCGGCGGGGCCACGCGGCTGACGGAATCCGGGCTGTCGATCGTGGAGTGGAAGCCGGTTACCGGCACGCTGCCGCCGCTCAACGAGGCGCAATGGGCGCAGGCGTTCGAGGGCTACAAGGCCATCCCGCAATACCGCGAACTCAACGCCGGCATGACTCTGTCGGAGTTCAAGACCATCTTCTGGTGGGAGTGGAGCCACCGCCTGCTCGGGCGCGTGATCGGCGCGGCCTATCTGCTGCCGTTCCTGTACTTCCTGTGGCGCGGCGCGTTCAGCGCCGAGCTGAAAAAGCGGCTGTGGCTGATCTTTGCCCTCGGCGCGCTGCAGGGCGCGGTCGGATGGTGGATGGTCGCCTCTGGCCTGTCGCAACGGACAGAGGTCTCCCAGTATCGTCTGGCGACGCATCTGGTGCTGGCGCTGATTATCTTTGCGTCAATCGTCTGGACGCTGCGGCGGATGACGGCGCGTCCGCAGCCCGACTTTCCCCAGCGGCTGAAGGTTTCCGGGGTGGCTTTGCTCGCCCTGACGTTCGTCCAGATCTATTTCGGCGCGCTCGTCGCGGGCCTGCGGGCGGGCAGGGTGTATAACACCTGGCCCGAGATCGACGGCGCTTTGATTCCGTCGGCGGCGCGGCTGTGGTTCGAGGAGCCGTGGTGGCGCAATCTGTTCGACAACACGCTCACCGTGCAGTTCGAGCATCGCATGACCGCTTACGCGCTGTTGGCGCTGGCGGTCCTGCATGCGATCGACGCGATCCGGTCGCGGGCCGGCGCGGCCGTGATCAGCGGCGCTTGGTCGCTGGTGGCGGCGATCACGCTGCAGGCCGGGCTCGGTATCCTCACGCTGCTGAATCAGGTGCCGATCGATCTGGCGCTGGCGCATCAGGCGGTCGCCATCCTGGTGCTGGCGCTCGCGGTGCTGCAGACCGAACGTCTCGTTTCACGTCACGCCGCGTACGACCGGCGGAAACCGATTCTGCCACTCGGCCAACCTGGCTGAAAATTGAGCAATTCTAATCTGCCGCCATTTCGGGAAGTGCCCGATTTGCGGGGCTTTCTTGCCGCGCGCTCGCCCTGACGCGTTTGTGTCCGGCTACACCGCTTTACTTGGATGGGCCGGGCGATAAAACGAAGCAAAACGGGTTCGCTTCATGTCGTCTGCATTCATCCAGGCCGCCGTCATCCTGCTTCGCGAGGGGCTCGAAGCCATGCTCGTGATCGCAGCATTGGCGGGCTATTTGACGAAAGCCGGTGCCGGCCATCGCATTCAGGCACTGTATGGCGGCGCGCTCGCGGCCGTCGGCGCCAGCATTGTCGCGGCCTGGCTGTTCGCGGTGCTGAACTCCGGCGAGCACAGCGACGTTCTCGAAGGCATCATCATTCTCTGCGCCGCCGCCCTGATGCTCTATGTCAGCGGCTGGCTGATGGTGAAGCAGGACCCGCGCGGCTGGCAGGAATATCTCTCCCACAAAGCTGACCAGGCGCTGTCGCAGGAGACGGTGTGGGCGGTCGGCGCGCTGGCGTTCCTCGCGGTGTTCCGCGAGGGCGCCGAAACCGTGCTATTCATCAATGCGCTAGCGACGACCGAAGGCGGCTGGAGTGCCGGGCTGTTTGCCGGCCTTGCCGCGGCCACGGCCGGGCTCGCCGTGCTGTTCTATTTCATTAACCTGATCGCGCGGAAGCTGCCGCTACGGCCGCTGTTTATCATCACCTCGGCCTTCCTGTTCGTGATGGCGATCAAGTTCATCGGCGAAGCGGTGCAGGAGTTCCAGGAGCAGGCGATCATTACAGTCACCGAGGTCAAGGGCTCCGCCTTCCTGGCCGCGATCGGCCTCAACCCGTCCATGGAAGCGCTGTCGATCCAGGGCTTGGTGATCCTGTTCGCGTTCGCGACCTATTCGGTGTTCCAGCGTAACAGCCGGTTGACCCGTGAGGACAAGTCCGCCATGCGCGCGGCCGAGTAGCTCGTCGCGCTACGCCGCCTTTTGATTAAGCCCAAGGTAATCGAGCCCGATATCGAGGGCGGCGGAGCTGTGCGTGAGCCAGCCGGCGGAGATCAGGTCGACACCCGTTGCGGCGATTGCCTTGGCGGTTTCGGCTGTAATACGGCCGGAAGCTTCGGTGATCGCACGGCCGCCGGTCATGGCAACCGCTTGCCGCAATTCCTCGAGCGTCATGTTATCGAGCAGGACGGCGTCCACGCCGACCGCAAGGGCCTGTTCAAGTTGAAGCAGTGTGTCCACTTCGACCTCGATCTTGACGAGGTGGCCGGCAAGCGCATTTGCGCGCTCGATCGCGGTTCTGACACCGCCGGCCAGCGCGATGTGGTTGTCCTTGATCAGCATGGCATCGTCGAGGCCGAAACGGTGATTGCTGCCGCCGCCGGCACGGACCGCATATTTTTCCAGCGTACGCAGCCCGGGCATGGTCTTGCGGGTGCAGACGATGCGCGCCCTGGTGCCTTGCGCCGCCGATACCAGCGAGGCCGTCGCGGTGGCGATGCCGCTGAGATGGCAGAGGAAGTTCAGCGCCGTCCGTTCGCCGGTCAACAGCCCGCGCGCCGGCCCCTCGATGGCGGCGATCACATCTCCCGGCGCCACCACGCTGCCGTCAGGCCGCTCGGCGGTGAGGCTGACAGCAGGATTGACGAGCTGAAACGCGCAAGCCGCGATGTCGAGCCCGGCCACGACGCCAGGCTGGCGCGCGCGCAGCACCAGCGAGGCGTTTCTATCGGCCGGAACGATCGCATCCGCCGTGATGTCGCCGGCGCGACCCAAATCTTCGAGCAGGGCGGTTCGAACCAGCGGTTCATACATCAGAGGGAGAAGTGGGGTCAGTGTCACGGCTGGACGCTCCCAATTGACAGAGTTCGGATTTCACTGATTTCGCAGGCAGCGTTGAGCGCTTCCGCAAGTGAGATGGACGACGGCTCGGCCGAGGGCAGGGTCTCGGGGAAGTCGCTGCGGTAGTGCCCGCCGCGGCTTTCCTCGCGCCGCCAGGCGGCGACCGCGATCATCAATCCGACCAGCGCGGGATCGGCAGCCGCGCTACGGCCATTGGCGACCGGATAGAGGATGCGGATCGCACGTTCGATGCCGTGCCGCTCTCGAAGCACGCCGAGGCCCTGCGACAGGATCGGCCGCACGGCGGAAGGGTCGGACGCGGGCGCAGGCGGGCCGGCCGCAGGCGCTTTCGACGGGCGGCGGTTTGTGCCTTGAACGCTCTCCGCGACCCATTGGGCGCAGACGATCGCTTCCATCAGCGAATTGCTGGCGAGCCGGTTGGCGCCATGCAGCCCGGTGCGGCTGACTTCGCCGCAGGCCCAAAGGCCGTCCACGGTGCTGCGTCCCTCGCCATCCACCGTGATGCCGCCCATGTGATAATGCACCGCCGGCCGCACCGGAATCGGATCGGTCGCGGGATCGATCCCGGCCATTTTGCAGAAGGCGGAGATGACGGGATAGCGCTGGGCAAATTCCGCTCCCGGATGTTTCCGTGCGTCGAGGAAAGTTCGATGTCCCTCGGCGCGGCGGCGCCACACCGCGCGCGCGACAATGTCGCGCGGCGCGAGTTCGGCACCTGGCTGGTCCGCCATGAAGCGATTTCCGATGTCGTCGATCAGGATCGCGCCGTCGCCGCGCACGGCTTCCGTCACCAGCGGCATCGGGCGCGACGGGCCGTCGAAAGCGGTCGGGTGAAACTGGATGAATTCGAGATCGGAGAGCAGGGCTCCGGCGCGTGCCGCTAGTGCCAGTCCCTGGCCGAAGCAACCACTTGGGTTGGTGCTGTCGAGAAACAAGCCGCCGATGCCGCCCGCCGCCAGCACCACGCGGGTCGTGTCGATCACAAATGGCCCCTGCGCGTTCACCGCGAGCACGCCTTTGATGGAATTATCTTCGACCATCAGGCTCCGCGCCTCGACGCCTTCAAGCAGGGTGATCGACGGGCAGCGCCGCACGGCTGCGATCAGCGCGCGCATGATTTCGCGTCCGGTGCCGTCGCCGGTCGCATGCACAATCCGGTTGCGACTATGGGCGGCTTCGAGGCCGAGCCGCCAGCCGCCCTCGGGGCGCCTGTCGAAGGCGACGCCAAGTCTTGCCAGATGCTCGACAGCGGCAGGCGCTGCTTGAACGATCCGGCGCGCGATAGCTTCCTCGCACAGTCCAGCGCCTGCCGAAAGCGTATCGGCCAAGTGCAGGGCAGGATCGTCATCGTCGCTCATCGCCGCCGCAAGCCCGCCCTGCGCCCACAGGCTCGACGCCTCCGCGCCGAGTGGCGCCTTTGACAGCAGAACGACCGGCTCGGGCGCCATCTGAAGCGCCGTCATCAATCCGGCCGCGCCGCCGCCGATGATCATGGGACGGTTGGCCAGCGCTGAAATCTCCGTGCTCATATCGCCAGCATCCTTTCGACAGCGTGTCTTGCCGACACCGCGACGGCGGGATCGATCGTCACCTCGTGCTGGCCGGCTTCCAGCGCATGGCGGATGTTCTTCAGGGTGATCCGCTTCATGTGCGGGCACAGATTGCAGGGCCGGACGAACTCCACGTCGGGATGGAGCACCGCGACATTGTCGCTCATCGAGCATTCCGTCAGCAGCACGACCCGCGGCGGCCGTTTTTTGTCGACGAAATCCGACATCGCCGCCGTCGAGCCAGAGAAATCGGCTTCCGCGACCACTTCGGGCGGGCACTCCGGATGGGCCAGTATCGTCACGTCGGGGTGGTTCTCGCGCAGTTGCCGGACGTCGGAGGCCGTAAACAGTTCGTGCACCTCGCAATGGCCCTTCCATGCGATGATCTTCACATTCGTCTGTGTGGCGATGTTCTGCGCGAGATATTCATCCGGCAGCATGATGACGCGCTCCGCGCCGAGCGACTCCACGACCTTGAGCGCGTTGCCCGAGGTGCAGCAGATATCGGACTCCGCCTTCACCGCCGCTGACGTGTTGACATAGGTGACGACGGGGACACCGGGATAGCGCTGCCGCATCAGCCGCACGTCCTCCGCGGTGATGGACTCCGCGAGCGAACAGCCCGCGGCGAGGTCGGGGATCAGCACGGTCTTTTCCGGGTTCAGCAGCTTGGCTGTCTCCGCCATGAAGTGCACACCCGCCAGCACGATGATGTCGGCATCGACCTTGGTGGCTTCACGCGCCAGCAAGAGGCTGTCGCCGACGATGTCGGCAACACCATGGAAGATCTCGGGTGTCTGATAATTGTGGGCGAGGACGACGGCATTGCGCTCTCGCTTGAGCGTCAGAATGGCGTCGACATCCTCTGCGAATACCGCCCATTCAGGCGGCGGGATGACCCGTTTGACCCTGTCGTAAAGCGGGGAGGTGCGGGCGAGTGCGGCGGAGCTGTGGTCGGCCATTTATACTCTCCTTGAGTATATCTTGGCTTATACTTATCCTGAGCATAATCGAAGTCAAGTGCGCGATAGCGGAAGCTTGGTTCCGGCCACGGCCCGCTCGGCCAACACGGCATGGCGGAACCGGAATAATTTGGCCGGGCGGCCCACGGTATCGCCAGCGATTGCGCCAGTTTCCTCAACGAGTTGCTGCTGCTCGATCAGGCGGCGGAAATTCTGCTTGTGGACCAGCCGGCCTGCAAGCGCCTCAACGCTGCGTTGCAGTTGCAGCAGGGTGAACTCCGCCGGCATCAGCTCGAATACCACGGGGCGATATTTGATCTTGGCACGGAGCCGTGCGATCCCGGTGGCGAGAATGCGGCGATGATCGCCCGTCATCGGTCTGCCTGGAATGACCGATGTGGCCGGCGCGCCGTCGCGCACGGCTTCAGGGATCAAGCCGGCCTCGTAGAGCAGCTCATAGCGCTGCAGCACCAATTCCTCGTTCCATTCGCGACCATCGAAGCCGAATGTGATGGCGGCGCGTTGCCAGCGTTCGCGCTGCAGGCTGGTGGTGGCCGCAGATTTCGACCACCCCCGCAGCCGTGACGTCAATGTCTTCGCGAGCGACGCCGGCAGGCCCGCCCGCTGATCCTCCCACGGGAAGTATTCGTACCACCCGGACCAGTGCGCCTCAAAACCCTGGCCAACCTTGTCTTCGCGGGTGAGTCCGAGATAGCTGATCGAAATCGAATGCGGCGACTTCGCACCGCCGGCCCGTCCGCGATCCGCGAACGTATAGAGCTGCTCGACATAGCCGAGGGGATGGCCGGTCTGCGCCTCGACCCACGCCCGCAAACCCGTTTGCAGCGAACGGTGCGCGAATTCGAACGGGCCGCTCGGCAGCGCGCCATCGTTTGCGATGGTCATGATCTTGGGCTCGCCCTCGGTCACGGCGACGAGCACGGCGACCAGATCGGCCGTGATCGCATTGGCTGCGTCCGTCTTTAAGGCTTTCCGCGTTGCCCCTGCCACGTCGTTCGTCCGTCTCCGTTGTTGGCTAGTGCGCGTTTAGCAGTATCCGTACACGCCGCAAGCGTAGGGCAGGCGATTCCAGTACGGCTCATAGGGGCCGCCATAATAGGGGCCGTCATAGCTGTAGGAATGGCTGGTTCCGTAATAGCCGGGCAGGGTCGATGAGCCCGGAAGCAGCGGCGTGCCATTGACGCCTGGGGCAAAGGGTACGACGCCGAGCGGCGCGAATACCAGTTTCTCTTCTTCGACGACCAAGGCGCGGCCGCGCCGCACGTAAAGAGGAGCCGCGGACGGAGGGGAAACCGTGGTTCGGTAATTGTAGTGCGCGCGGGGCAGGCCGGGCGGCAACTGGCTAGCAGCGCGCGCCGCGGCGCGCTTGCCGGTGGCAGCCTTCTCGGCGCGCTTTGCCGCGGCTGGGCTCTGTGCTGTCTTGGCCGCCGTCGGACTGTCGTTCGGCTTGGCGGCTGCCGGATCATCGGCCGATTTGGCGGCGGCAGGGGAAACGGGCGGTTTTGCTGCGGCGGGTCCATCGGTGCTCGGGGTGGCTCCGGGGCTCTGGGCCGCAGCGGTTCCGAATGCGAAAAGCGCGACCAGGAATGGCGTCATCCAGCGCAGCATCATTGGCTCCGAATCATCGAGGGCGGCTCGCTGCCATTTTATGCCGGAATGGCGTTAACGAGAGGCTTGTGATTTCAGGATGGGGGGAACACGTGTTGGCACTCGAGACGTCATTCCGGCGCGATGCGAAGCATCGAACCCGCAATCTCGAAATTCCGGGTCTGGTCTTTCGGACCATCCCGGAATGACGGAATAGTGCGAGAGTCTCAGGCAGACAGCGCCTGCGCCAGATCCCCGATCAGATCTTCCTTGTCTTCAATGCCGATCGACAGGCGCACGACATCCGGTCCGGCGCCCGATCGCACCTTGGCGTCGTCATCGAGCTGGCTATGCGTGGTCGAGGCTGGATGAATCACCAGCGATCTTGTGTCGCCGACATTGGCCAGATGCGAGAACAGTTTCAGGTTCGATACCAGGCTGACGCCGGCGTCATAGCCGCCCCGCAGGCTGAAGGTGAACACCGCACCGGCGCCCTTCGGCGCGTATTTGCGCGCGAGCTGGTTGTACTTGTCGCCGGCGAGACCGGCATAGTTGACCGACGCCACGGCGGGATGGCCCGCGAGGAATTCCGCGACTGCCTTGGCATTCTCGCAGTGCTTCTGCATGCGCAGCGGCAGCGTTTCGATGCCGGTCAGGATCATGAAGGCGTTGAACGGCGACAGCGCCGGGCCGAGGTCGCGCAAGCCCAGCACGCGGCAGGCGATCGCGAAGGCGAAATTGCCGAACGTCTCCTGGATCCTGATGCCGTGATATTCCGGCCGCGGCTCGCTCAGCATCGGATATTTGTTCTCCTTCGACCAGTCGAAGGTACCGCCGTCGACGATGATGCCACCGAGCGAATTGCCGTGGCCGCCGAGAAACTTCGTCAGCGAGTGCACGACGATGTCGGCGCCGTGATCGATCGGACGGATCAAATACGGTGTCGCCAGCGTGTTGTCGACGATCAAGGGCACGCCGGCGTTGCGGGCCACGTCGGCGATCGCCTCGATGTCGGTGATGCTGCCGGCGGGATTGGCGATCGATTCGATGAAGATCGCCTTGGTGCGCGGCGTTACTGCGCGCTCGAAGCTTGCGATATCGTCGGGGTCGGCCCAGGCGACGTTCCAGCCAAAGCTCTTGAATGCATGGGTGAACTGGTTGATCGAGCCGCCGTAGAGTTTTCGCGCGGCGATGAACTCGTCGCCCGGCATCAGCAATTGTTGCAGCACGACAACCTGCGCCGCGTGACCCGAGGCAACCGCCAGCGCCGCGGTGCCGCCTTCCAGCGCCGCCATGCGTTCTTCCAGCACCGCCGTCGTCGGGTTGCCGATGCGGGTATAGATGTTGCCGAACGCCTGCAGCCCGAATAGCGAGGCGGCGTGGTCGGCGTCGTTGAACACGAAGGACGTGGTTTGATAGATCGGCGTCACCCGGGCGCCGGTGGTCGGATCGGGCTGCGCGCCGGCGTGCACGGCAAGGGTTGAAAATCCCGGGAGACGGTCAGTCATTCTTGTTCGTCCTGTTCTCTTGGCTTGCTCGAAAAGCGTTGCCGATGCTGATCGCAGCCGCGTCTGCCGTCAAGGCAAGGGGTTGACGTGTCGCGGATTGGAAATAGAGCTGCTTCGTCAGGTCGCGCCGTCGAAATAATCGTTTTTCACGGCTTCACGTCGGCTCGCTTTTGTTCTTTGCGGCGCGATCCGATGCGGCCGTGGCGCCGCCGCCAACGCTCATCCGGTTCAACGACAGCCGCATGCCCTGAGTCGGGATCGGCGCGCGCTTCGAGCTCAGCGTGCGTGAATTGACGCCCATCCAGGAGATTTCGGACGACAGCCGTCCATACTCGATCTTCGGGCAGCGGTTCATCACCACCTTGATGCCGGCGGCTTCGGCTTTTTCGGCCGCGGCGTCGTCGCGCGCGCCGAGCTGCATCCAGATCACCTTTGGCAAAGGCGACAATGTCAGGACCTCGTCGACGACAGGCATGATATGTGCGGAGCTGCGGAAGATGTCGATCATGTCCACCGGGCGGCCGATATCCGTCAATGATGCCACGAAGGGTTTGCCGAGTAATTGCTTTCCGACATGGCCAGGGTTGACCGGAATCATGTCATAGCCGCGCTGCGCCAGATATTTGAAGGCGAAATAACTCGGCCGCACATTGACCGGCGAGGCGCCGACCATCGCGATCGACTTCACAGAGTTGAGGATGCCGCGGATGTAATTGTCGTCGTAGGCGTCGTGGTTCATCTTAATCCTGCACAGTCGTTCAGGGGCGATGCGCAGCATCGAACCCGGAACCTCAAGATTCCCGGTCTGGTCCTGCGGACCATCCCGGAATGACGACGCTCTGCGTCGTCACTTATCCTGCCACTTCGGCTCACGCTTCTCGATGAAGGCGCCGATGCCTTCCTCGGCGTCGCGCGCCATCATGTTCTCGGTCATTACTTCTGCCGCATAGCGATAGGCGTCGGCGAGGCTCATTTCAGCCTGACGGTAGAATGCCTCCTTGCCGAGCTTGACGGTATAGGCGGATTTGAGCGCCACCTTCTGCGCCAGTGCGATCGCTGCGTCGCGCTCGGTACCGGCGGCAACCACGCGATTGACGAGGCCGATATTCTTCGCCGTCGTCGCCGAAATCGGCTCGCCGGTGAGCAGCATCTCCATAGCCTGCTTGCGCGGGACGTTGCGCGACAGTGCCACCATCGGCGTCGAGCAGAACAGGCCGATATCGACGCCGGGCGTTGCGAAGCCGGCAGCCTCCGAGGCGACTGCGAGATCGCAGCTTGCCACGAGCTGGCAGCCGGCGGCCGTCGCGATGCCCTGCACGGCGGCGACGACCGGCTTCGGCAGATGGACGACGGCCTGCATCATCGCGCTGCAGGCATTCATGATCTGTCCGAAATAGGCGCGGCCACGATCGGGATCGCTGCGGCGTGCGGTCAGTTCTTTCATGTCGTGGCCCGCGGAAAAGGCCGGGCCGTTGGCCGCAATGACGACGGCGCGGACGCTGTTATCGTCATGGATCGCCTTCAGCGCGCCGTGCAACTCGGCGATCAGGCCCTCCGAGAGGCTGTTGCGCGCCGCCGGCCGGTTGAGGGTCAGCAGGCGGATGCTGCCGACATTCTCCTGCAGCAGGATCGGAGGTTGCGGTGTGGCGGCGCGGGCGGTCTGGGCGGGCATTTCCGAGGTTTCCACTCCAGGATTTTCATTTTGGCTTTGATGACAACGTAATGTAACAGGCAGGCTTAATCGAGGGGCAGGGCGGTATGGCGCTAGCGAAAATGAGCGTGGCTGAGCTGGAGAAGTTCCTTCGCGAGGAATTTCCGCAAGCCTTCAGCGACGGCGATATCACCATCGAAAGTGCCGATGGCGAGACTTGCCTGCTACGGCGACGCTATGACGTGCGCATGCTGCGTCCGGGCGGCACGGTGTCGGGGCCGACGCTGATGGCGATGGCCGATTTCGCGATGTATGTGGTGCTGCTCTCGGCGATCGGCCCGGTCGGGCTTGCGGTAACGACCAATCTCAACATCAATTTCCTGCGCAAGGGCCTGCCTGGGCAGGACGTGCTGGCCGCGGCCCGGCTCCTGAAGCTCGGCAAACGGCTGGCGGTCGGCGAGGTGAACCTGCTGTCGGGTTCGTCACCCGATCCGATCGCCCATGTGACGGCGACCTATTCCATTCCAAACAAATAGTGTTTCGAAAGGTAGTATTGCACCATATTTACAAGTTGCTGTTTTTGTTGACCTAATTTCCAAACGTTCGCGTTGACTATCGACATTCCGTTCTCTAGAAACCGGCCAATTCGGCGCATCTGGCGCCGATTTCCATTTTCACGGATTTCCTCACATGAAAACCTATTCGGCAAAACCCGCCGAGGTGACGAAGAAGTGGGTCGTAATCGATGCCAAGGGTTTGGTTGTCGGCCGTCTCGCCACCCTGGTCGCCATGCGCCTGCGCGGCAAGCATCTGCCCACCTATACCCCGCATGTCGATTGCGGCGACAATGTCATCATCATCAACGCAGCGCATGTCGTGCTGACCGGTCGCAAGCGCGACAATAAGGTCTATTACAAGCACACCGGATTCATCGGCGGCATCAAGGAGCGCACCGCGAAGCAGATCCTCGAGGGGCGCTTCCCCGAGCGCGTGGTCGAGAAGGCCATCGAACGCATGATCCCGCGCGGTCCGCTCGGCCGCGTGCAGATGGGCAATCTGCGCGTCTACCCCGGCGCCGAGCATCCGCATGAAGCCCAGCAGCCCGAGAAGGTTGATATCGCTTCGATGAACCGCAAGAACATGAGGGCCGCATAAAATGTCGGATACCATGCAGTCGCTCGACCAGTTGGCGTCGCTGAAGCCGGCCGCTCCGGAAGCGCCGAAATACGTCAAGAAGGTCGACAAATACGGCCGCGCCTATGCCACCGGCAAGCGCAAGGACGCGGTCGCCCGCGTCTGGATCAAGCCGGGCGCCGGCAAGATCACGGTCAACACCCGCGAGGTCGAAGTCTATTTCGCCCGTCCGGTTCTGCGCATGCTGATCCAGCAGCCGCTGGTCGCCGCCGCGCGCGCCGGCCAGTATGACGTCATCTGCACGGTCGCCGGTGGTGGTCTGTCGGGGCAGGCAGGTGCCGTGCGTCACGGCATCTCCAAGGCGCTGACCAACTTCGAGCCGGATCTGCGCGGCGTATTGAAGAAGGGCGGCTTCCTGACCCGCGACTCCCGTACCGTCGAGCGCAAGAAGTACGGCCGGGCGAAGGCGCGCAAGTCGTTCCAGTTCTCGAAGCGCTAATCGCTTCGCTAAATTGCAGCGGATTGCTGCTTCACCAGACGAAAGAGGGCGCCGATCGGCGCCCTTTTTGCTTACCATTTAGTGATCGGTTACCACGGATTTTCGTGAAAACTTGCTTACCCGCACACACGAAATTGGAACACGGCCCTCCTAGTGTTCACGATGCGATGGCGCGAAATTGCATTTTCAGTGTGCGCCGAACAAGTTGCATCACACGCGTTCGGGTGAGCCCATGTCGTTCGATACTTCCACGTTATATTTGTTTGCCACGATGGTCGCAGGCATGCTCGGGGCCATGCTTATGCTGTTCGGCAAGCAGGAAAACATCCCGGCTTTGAAGTGGTGGGGAACGGCCTATCTGCTTGGTGCGGCCTCGGTGGCGATCTGGACCATCGGCGGCGCCAAACTCGGCGAGCCGCTGTTGCTGGCGCTGCATGCGATCGGCTTCGTGGCTTGCGGCATGGTGTGGAATGCTGCGCGCGTCTTCCACGGCCGCAAGCCCAATCTAACGGGGCTGTTGCTGGGCGCGGTCGTCTGGGTCGGCGTGGTGCTGGCGGTGCCATCCTTGAATCCCGCCATGCGACTGATCGTCGGTGCGGTGATCGTCGCGATCTACGCCGGACTGACGGCTTCCGAATTGTGGAGCGAACGACGGCGGACCATGCAAAAGCGCTGGCCGACCATCGCCGTACCCGTGATGCATGGTTGCGTGCTGGCGTTGCCGATCCTGCTCGGCAGCCTGCTGCGCCCGCATGACGAAACCTTCGCCAGCAGCATCTGGGTAACGGCGTTCTCCATCGAACTGATCTTGTATGCGATCGGCACCGTGTTCGTGATCTTCATGCTGGTGTCGGACCGCGCCGTGACGGTGCACAAGACCGCAGCCTCGGTCGATCCGTTGAGCGGAATGTTGAACCGCCGCGGCTTTACGGAAGCCTGCAATGGCGTGATCGAACGCGAGGCCACCGCGGGGCGGCCAGTGACCGTGATGATTTTCGATATCGACCATTTCAAGAGCATCAACGACCGCTTCGGCCATCCCGCGGGCGACGAAATCCTCAAATTGTTCTCCACCGTCGTGATCAGCAATTTGCGCATCAGCGATCTGTCGGGGCGCATCGGCGGCGAGGAGTTCGCGGCGTTATTGGCGTGTCCGTTGGAGGAAGGCGTGATCGTGGCCGAGCGCGTGCGCGAGGCATTCGAGGCATCGAACATCGTCTGCGAGGAAGGCCCGGTCGATACCACCGTCAGCATCGGCGTCGCCGGCGGGCCGGCAGGCACGGAGCTCGAAGTGTTGCTGGCAGCAGCCGACACCGCGCTCTATCAAGCCAAGCGCGGCGGCCGCAATCGGGTCGAGGCTGCGGAAGAGCTGCCGCTGTCGCTGGAGAAGTGGCGGCGCAAGACCGCCGGGCGCGCAGCTTCGCAACGCCCGGCGACAGCGACCTAGCACGGAATCGTGCGCCGGCGGCTGATGCGCTAGCTCGACAGTCCGGATTTGATCGCGAGGTCTTGCACGACGGTGGCGACACGGATCAATTGGGGAAGCGCCTGGTCGCGGAAGGCGGCCATGTCCATCCGCGTCGCGTCGACCGTCACGCTCAAACTCGCAGTCACCGAACCTTGTGCATCGAAGATCGGCGCAGCCAGCGTGCGCAGGCCATAGGCATTTTCGCCGTCGGAGATCGCGTAGCCCTGCTGCCTGACAAGATCAAGCCGGTCGAGCAGGGCATCGAGATCCGTTAGGGTTTTCTCCGACAATTTGATGCGTGGCCGCAATTCCAGCCGGCGGATCTGCTCGTCCCGCGGCAGATGTGCCAGCAGGATATGACCGAGGGCGGCGCTGTAAGCCGGAATACGCGTGCCGGGGCGCCGGTCCATCTTGTGCCGATCGAGGCCGGTACCAACGCGAGCAAGATAGATCACGTCGCCTCCGTCGAGGGCGCCGAGCGAGGCCGCGTCGCTTACCGACGGCACGAGACCGCGCAGCAACGGTTCAGCCAATGCGCGCAGCGTCCCGCCTGACAGCACCGTGTAGCCGAGATCGAGGCAGGCAACGCCGAGCCTGAACCGGCGGCTCTGCGGAACGGGCTGGAGATAGCCGAGCTCAAGCAGGGTTTGGATCAGGCGGAACGCCGTGCCGCGATCGAGATTGGCGCGCGCGGCAATCTCGCTGAGCGTCAATTCGAAAGCGTCACTGGAAAAGCTCTGCAGGACCGCGAAGGCCTTGCCGACGGATGCAACGTAGTTCTTCGGATTCTGCGGCGCGGCGGTCGGCGCGCGCTTTGAGCTCTTTGCCATCTCGTCAATGCCCGCTTGCAAGAACTCCGACCGGCCCTTGACGGCCGCGCCGGTCCGGCTCTAGGAGAGTACAGATCATATAACAAATGTTCGCAATCCGAACAATCGCATACGGGCGGATCGGAGGAACTTTGTCGACATCATCCCTGCATCCTCATGGCGTGTTCAGTGCAGCGCTGACGCCGCTCGACCCCGAGCTCGCGCCCGATCACGCGCGCTTTGTCGCGCATTGCCGCTATCTCCTGAGTGAGGGCTGTGACGGCATTGCGATGCTTGGCACCACCGGCGAAGCCAACTCCTTCTCGGTCGGAGAGCGCAGCGCGCTGCTCGAGGCGGTCGTGCAGGACGGCATCGCGCCGGACCGTCTGCTGCCCGGAACCGGCGTCGCAGCGCTCAGCGACACCATTGCGCTGACGCGGCATGCGCTCTCGCTCGGCGTCGATACCGTGGTGATGTTGCCGCCGTTCTACTACAAGGGCGTCACCGACGACGGCGTCTATGCGTCCTACAGCGAAGTCGTGCAGCGGCTTGGCGACGCGCGGCTCAAGATCGTCCTCTATCATATTCCCCAGATGTCGATGCAGCCGATCTCGCACGCTCTGATCGAACGGCTGCGCGGGGCCTATCCGGCGATTTTCGTCGGCATCAAGGATTCCTCCGGCGACTTCGCCAATATGACTGCGATGGTGGAGCGCTTTCCGGGCTTTGCGGTGCTGACCGGCGCGGATCCGCTGCTCTTGCCGCTGCTGCGCAAGGGTGGTGCGGGGTGCATCACCGCGACTTCCAACCTCGTTGCGCGCGATCTTGCCTACGTCTACAAGCATTTCCGCGACAGCGACGACGATGCCGCGCTTGCAGCCGCGCAGGCGCGTATCGTCAAGGCGCGCGAACTCGCTTCGCGCTTCCCGCAGATGGCCTCGCTGAAGGCGCTGGTCGCGCACCGCACCGGCCATGCCGGATGGCAACGCTTCCGGCCGCCGCTGGAGTCTCTTCCGGCGCCGCTTGTGAAAGAGCTGCTTGCCGCTGCCGGCGCGTCTGCCGCCGCGGTCGTTTAGCGCGACATGGACGACGAGGCGATGTCCGAATCCTCCCAGGATGTCCGTGCCGGATTGGCTGACATCGTCGGCGATAATCACGTCATCGACGCCGCACCTGATCAGGAGGCCTTTGTGGTGGACTGGCGCGGGCGCTATCGCGGCCAAGCCGTTGCGGTCGTCAAGCCCGGCTCGACCGCGGAAGTTGCGGCCGTTGTCCGCTATTGCGCCGACAGACGGCTCTCGATCGTCCCGCAGGGCGGCAACACCGGCATGTGTGGCGCCGCCACGCCGGATAAGGGCGCGTCCAATGTCGTGATCCGACTTGATCGTATACGGCGCGTGCGCGACGTCAGCCCGCTCGCCAATACCATCACGGTGGAAGCCGGATGCATCCTCGCCGAGGTACAGGCCGCGGCCACGGCGGTGGACCGCTACTTTCCGTTGAGCCTCGGCGCCGAGGGCTCCTGCCAGATCGGCGGCAACATCTCGACCAATGCGGGCGGCACGGCCGTGCTTCGCTACGGACCAATGCGCGATCTCGTGCTTGGGTTGGAAGTGGTGCTGCCGGACGGACGCATTTTCAATGGCCTGCGCCCGCTGCGCAAGGACAACACGGGCTACGCGCTCAAGCAGCTCTTCATTGGCGCGGAAGGGACGCTTGGCATCGTTACCGCGGCGGTGCTGAAGCTGTTCGCGCCGCCGCGCAGCTCCGCCCTGGCGCTGCTCAAACTACATAGCGTCGACCAGGCCCTCCAGATCATGCAACGCCTGCGCGGCGCGGTCGGCGACCGGCTCGGCAGCCTCGAAATCATGTCACGCAGCCAGATCGAGGTGATCGCGGCGACCGTGCCGCATGTTGCCATTCCCTTCGAACTCACCACGCCGTGGTATCTGATCGTCGAACTGACCGACACGCTGGCCGGGATCGACCTGAACGAGCCGCTGGCGGCCGTGCTCTCGGAGGCGATGGACGCCGGACTTGCCGAAGATGCCGTGCTGGCCTCGAATCTTGCCCAGGCAAAGGCAATCTGGGCCGTGCGGCACAGCGTTTCGGAGGGCAACAAGCGCAGCGGTTATGTGGTGTCGCACGACAGCGTGGTTCCGCTGGAGCGTCAGGCTGCGTTCGTTACCAATGTCGAGGCCAGGATCATGGTGGCCGTTCCCCATGCGCGCGTGGTGATGCATGGCCATATCGGCGACGGCAATATTCACGTGATCGCCCTGATCGACCGCGATCGCTGCCACGACCCCGCCGCGACCGCCGCGCTGGTGACGGAGATCAACGAAATCGTTGATGACGAGACCGCGGCGCAGGGGGGCGCGATCAGCGCCGAGCACGGCATCGGCATCACCAATCGCGGCCGGCTCGCGCGTGTGGCCGACCCGCTCGATATCGACCTGATGCGTGGTATCAAGCAATTGCTCGATCCGAACGGCCTGAGGAATCCCGACAAGATGTTCGCGAGCGGGCGCCAGGCACCTGGCAGCGCAGGAGCAACATGACGATGGCGAGCGTCCGCCTTCTTGCCGACGATCTCACCGGTGCGCTCGACACCGCAGCCGAGTTCGTGGGCCTGTGCGGACCGTTCGACGTGACCTGGCCGGAGGCGCTTTCGACCAATAAGTCGTCAAGTATAGCGATCGACAGCGGCACCCGCGAGCTGGCACGGGCCGAGAGCGTCGAGATCGTCGGACGGCTGGCGCCGCTGCTTTGTGAAGGCACCATCGCCTACAAGAAGGTCGACAGCCTGTTGCGCGGAGCGTGGGCGGCCGAGCTTGCCGCCTGCTTGCGTAACGGCCATTGGGCCTCCTGCGTCGTTGCACCGGCCTTCGCCTATCAGGGGCGCCGCACCCGCGATAGCCAGCAATTCGCGCGCACGCCGGATGGCGACTGGTATCCGGTCGGCGCCAACCTTCTGGCGCAGCTCAAAGCGGAGAACATCGACGCCCGCCAAGGCCGGCCCGGCACGCTGTCGCATGGCGGCGTCCAGGTCTTCGATGCCGAGAGCGACCGCGATCTCGATCGCGTGGTCGAGATGGGCCATCGGCTTGCGGCACCCGTGCTGTGGTGCGGGAGCGGCGGATTGGCCGGTGCCTTGGCACGCGGCCGCCGCGCTGATGCGCCGCGCCATCTGAAAAAGCCGGTGCTGGGATTGTTCGGCTCCGATCAGATCGTCACCGCGTCCCAGCTTGAGGCGTGTGGAGAGGCTAGCATCACGCTCGCGGAGGGCGAGGCCGAAAGTGCGGCGCGGGTGCGCCGCAAGCTTGCCGGTGAAGGCGTGGCGCTGGTGAAGTTTTCGCTGCCCGAGGGATTGTCGCGCGCCGAGGCGGCACAGCGGATCGCGAATGAAATTACCGCGTTGATTGCGACACTTGATCCTCCCGGCACGCTGCTTGTCGCCGGTGGCGAGACCTTGAAGGCGCTCTGCGTCGCGCTCGGTGCGCAGGCGTTGCAGGTCGCCGGCCGCATCGCGCCAGGCTTGCCACGCTCCATCCTTCAGGGCGGCCGCTGGGCCGGCGTTGACGTGATCTCCAAATCCGGAGCGTTTGGTACAAGGGAGCTGTGGCGCGATCTGCTCCATGACAATCAACTGCTCAGCACAGGGAAACCGACATGACCCCTCGCCATCTTGCGATCACCATGGGCGATCCGGCCGGGATCGGGCCTGAGATCATCGTCAAAGCCTGCATCGGCTTGCAGGACAGGATCGCCAAGGGCGATCTGCGCCTTCTGATCATCGGCAGCGGCGCCGCATTGAGCGCCGCGAAGGCCGCGGCTGGCACCAGCATCGCGATTCCGGAAGTGGGTGCCGAAGACCGCGATTGGCCCAATCTCTGTTTTCTGCAGGCCGACGCCGAGGGCGCGCCGATCCAGCCGGGCGTGCTGAGTGCCGATGGCGGACGGTTTGCCTTCAAGGCGGTCGAGCAGGGCGTGCGGCTGACGCAGGCTGGCCGGACCGCGGCGATCGTCACGGCGCCCTTGAACAAGGAAGCACTCAACAAGGCGGGCTACCACTATCCCGGGCACACCGAGATGCTGGCGCATCTCACCGGCGTACGCGGCTCGGTGATGCTCCTGGCCCATGGCAACATGCGCGTCAGCCATGTCTCAACGCATGTGGCGCTGGAGGATGTGCCGAAGCGCTTGACGGCGGAGCGGCTCCGTCAGGTGATCGATCTCACCGACGATGCGCTGCGCCGGCTCGGCATCGCGCGCCCGAAGATCGCCATCGCAGCGCTCAATCCCCATGCCGGAGAGGGCGGGTTGTTCGGCCGGCAGGATATCGATGTCTCGGCGCCGACCATTGCCAAGGCAGTCGCCGATGGCCTCGACGTCGTCGGGCCGGTGCCGGGCGACACCATCTTCGTCAAGCTGCGCGCCGGCCAGTTCGACGCGGCGGTCGCGATGTATCACGACCAGGGCCACATTCCGGTGAAGCTGTTGGGCTTCCAGGTCGATCCCGCGACCGGCCGCTGGCAGGAGCTTTCCGGTGTCAACATCACGCTGGGCCTTCCGATTATCCGCACCTCTGTCGACCACGGCACCGCTTTCGATATCGCAGGCAAAGGCATCGCCAACGAGCACAGCCTGATCGAGGCCATCGAGTACGCCGAACGCCTGGCGGGCGGCACTTCGATCGCGCCAAAGTGATGAGAGCAGACGCCCAATGACCAATTGCTTCACGCCGATCGAAATCCTTCGTCCCACCATCATCGAGTTCGGATGCGGAACGATTGCCGCAGCGGCACGCTTCGCCGGACGGATCGGCGCGCGGCGGCCGCTGGTGATTTCGGATCCGTTCAACGCGCGGCGCGTCGATCAACTGGCGCTGCCTGGAGCAGTCAAGGTATTCGGCGACGTGAAGGCCGAGCCGGATCTGCCCAACCTCGAAAAGGCGGTGGCGATGGCGCGTGACGCCACGCCCGACCTGATCGTCGGTTTTGGCGGCGGCAGTGCGATGGATCTCGCCAAGCTGGTGGCCGTGCTCTGCACGGGTGAAGCGGTCTTTGCCGATATCGTGGGCGCCGAGAAGGTTGCGGGACGCAGCGTGGCGCTGATGCAGATCCCGACCACGTCGGGGACCGGCAGCGAAGCCGGCACCCGTGCGCTCGTTACCGATCCGGCCAGCCGCAACAAGCTCGCGGTGCAGAGCCGCTTCATGCTGGCTGACATCGCCATCGTCGATCCCGACCTTACGATGACAGTGCCGCGCGATGTCACCGCGGCGACGGGTGTCGACGCGCTGGCGCATTGCGTCGAGGCCTACACCAGCCGCAAGGCGCATCCGGCCATCGACCTCTACGCGATCGAAGGCGCGCGGCTGGTTGGACGCTATCTGCGGCGGGCGGTATCTGATGGCAGCGATCGCGAGGCGCGTGCGGGACTGGCGCTGGCCTCGCTCTATGGCGGATATTGCCTCGGCCCGGTCAATACGACGGCCGGGCACGCGGTCGCCTATCCGCTCGGCACACGGCATCACGTGGCGCACGGCCTCGCCTGCGCGGTGATCTTCCCGCATACGCTGGCGTTCAACATGCCGGCGGCCACGATGAAGACGATCGCGGTGCTGCACGCGCTCGGCCTGCCGGAGCACAATATTCCGGCGGCCGCGTTCGACGCGACTTACGGTTTTTGCGCCGATCTCGGCGTCGAGATGCGGTTGTCCGCACTCGGCGTTCCCAAGGACGATCTCGGCGTCATGGCGGACGAGGCGTACGCCATTCGCCGCTTGCTCGACAACAACCCGCGCGAATTGAGCCGTGACGAGATTCTGAAGATGTACGAGACGGCGTTCTAGCCGATCGGCCCGGGTCTGGACGGCTGCAAATCAATAACAAGCAGAGGAAACTTCGATGAGATTGATGAGGCTTATTGTTGCGTCGGCGATGCTGTTGGCGACGCCACCCACGAGGGCGGAGGAGGTGTATCCTTCCAGGCAGGTGAGCGTGATCGTTCCCTTCGCCGCCGGCGGCACCGCAGATATTTTCGCGCGCATGGTCGCCAATCATCTTCAGGCGAAGCTGGGCAAGCCGTTCGTGGTCGAGAATGTCGGCGGCGCCGGCAGCATCGTCGGCGTGACGCGGCTGGCGCGATCGGCGGCGGACGGGCTGACCCTCGGGCTCGCCAGCACCTCCGCGCTTGCGATCAACCCGTCGCTATACGGTCCGAAGCTCAGCTACCAGCCCGACAAGGATCTGCGGCCGATCATGCAGATCAGCGTCGTGCCCAACGTTCTCGTCGTCAACCCCGATAAGATCAAGGCACGCACCGTGCCGGATCTGATCGCCTACCTGAAGGCCAATCCTGACAAGGTCTCGTTCGGCTCGGCGGGCGTCGGCACTTCGCAGCATCTGGCGGGCGAATTGTTTCAGCAGATGACCGGCACCAAGATGGTGCACGTGCCCTACAAGGGCTCGAGCACGATGCTCACGGATCTGATCAGCGGCCAGATCGACCTTGCCTTCGATATGTGCCGCTGCTGCTGCCGCAAGCCAAGGACGGCAAGCTGGCGCTGATCGCCGCCGCGACGCCCAAGCGCGCGTCGTTCGATCCGAACCTTCCTACCGTCGCCGAGTATCTGCCCGGTTTCGAGGCGGTCGCCTGGCACGGATTCTTCGTGCCGGCGGCGACGCCGAAGCCGATCGTGGAGAAGCTGTCGGCCGAAATCCGGGTCTTTATGCAGCAGCCGGAGACGGTGCAGAAGATGGCCGAACTCGGCGCGGACGCGGTTGCACTGGAGCCTGAACCGTTTGCGGCCTACATCGCGTCCGAGACGGCGCGATGGAAGAAGGTCATCGTATCAGCCAACATCAAGCTGGAGTAGGGAGTGCGGGCCTTCCGGAACATCATCTGGAAACAAAGCGATGTCTCCGGAGATTAATTCGATACTTTCGAAGTGGTCTCCGGATGGACATAATGCGGTAACCTCTCGTTTACCATTCCATCCATATCATCTGCGTATGGATTCACACCGCAGACCAAACCCACAGGCTGCCCTGATGACGCTCGAAGCGGCCGCAGCCTCCGCCCGCGGCGGGTTCGGCTGCAGGTTCTCGAGCTCGGAAGAATACGAGATGGCGCTCATCACCGAGCGCCGTGCGCAGGGGCGTTACGATCAGCGCAGAATGCGCTGGCCTGCCATCATGTTCATCGGCTGCGCGCTGATGGTGACCGGTGCGGTGCTGTTGTTCGGCTGACTGCATCCCTCACTTCGCCAGCGGATCTGGCCGCACCTGAATATGCACCGCCCGCGGCTTTGATCCCTTGCCGCCCTCCATCAGCCAGGGAGTGCGGTCGCCGCTCGAGCTCCACAGACCGCGGCCCTTCCAGCCGGCATTTGGATCATCAATGCGGCCGTCGAGGCCCTTGGCGAAAAAGCCGAGCGGATAGGGGATGCGCAGCATCACCATCTGCCCATCCTTGAGGGCGACGAAGCCGTCGTTGAGGTTGGCGGTGGAGATCGGAATATTTTCGCCGAGACCCACCGTGTTGTGATGATCGACCCAGGTGTAATAGCTCGCTTCGGCGCTGGAATTCTCAAGCCCTTCGAAGCCGGGTCCCGGATATTTGAAGTAGGAGAAGCCCTCCGGGCAGTGATTGCCGGTGGCGTCCGGCCCGTTCAGCGGCGCCTTGCATTTGGTGCGATCGAAGCGGATCAGGCTGCCGTTCGAGCCCGAGCCCCACAGCACGCCGTTCTTGTCAATGTCGCCGCCGCGAACGCCGATGCCTTCCTTCGGAATGGCATAGAATTCGGACAGTTTGGTCTTGGGATCGAAGCGCAGGAAGCCCGGCTGCCCCACGAACACGTTGACGGTGTACCAGACCGATCCATCGGTCGGGTGCGGCATCACGGCGTACGGGCCTGAACCCGCGATCCGCATGTCCTTGCCGGCCTCGACCGGCTTGCCCGGCGCGGTGTAGTCGTCGACCTTGCCGTTGCCGTTGGTATCGAGCACGAACGGCGCCCAACCCTGCGCTTTGACGGCGTCGCCGGTCTCGTCCCACAGCCTGGTGTTGATCCAGCCGGCGACCGGCCCGGTCCCCGAAGTCCAAAGCGTGTCGTCGGCGTCGTAGCCGAATTGCGGGTGATGGGTACCGAAGCAGGTATCGATGAAGCTGTACTTCTGGGTCTTGGGATCGAATACCGTTATCTGCCGGCCGGAGCGTTCGAGCGGGAAGGCCTTGGCCGACGGGTGGTCGGACCCTTTGCGGCAGTAGGCCGGATTTTCAATGCCGCGCACGGCGGCCGCCAGCCAGACGCGGCCCTTCTTGTCGAACATGCTGTTGTGATTGTTGGCCCGCTGGCTCCAGATCTTCTCTTCACCCCAATAGGCCGAGGGGCTGACCGGATTGAGAAGGGCCGTGCCATGGAGCGGAGGCCCGAACGATTCCGGCGCATTGGGATCGGCGACCGGCATTTTCGAGAATGTCACCCTGTGCGTCTTCGGATCGAGGATCGGCATGTCGTCCGACGAGTACTCGTTCGCGCCATACAGCGGGCCGTAGGCGTTGACGGTCGGGTAGCGCCGATCTGACGAGATCAGATCGTGGACGAAGTGTTTTTCGGTCGCCCATTCCCAGGACGAGATGACGACATTGCGCTCGATGCCAGTCGGCCGCGGCGGTTTTTCTTTCGGCAGCTCGCCCTTGGCGACCCGGTCGGTCCAGTCGCCGAAATATTTGAACGGCACGCCGCCCATTTGGCCAGCGAGCCGGTTGACCATCCATTCGCCCGTTTGCCCCGAGGAGACGCGGCGCATCCAGGCTTCCTCGTGCGAATTGAATTCGCCGAACCCGCCGGGGATCGTGCGCGTGGATTCCTGGCCAAGCTGATGGCAGCCGATGCAGTCGACATTGTTCATCCGCTGGCGCCAGATGTCCTGCGTGATCTCCTTCGGGATCTCGGTCGTGCCGCCAAAATCCTTTGCCGGCGGGATCTTCATCATTGTGTACCAGTAGATCGCCGAGTAGTAGTGGGCGGCTGCCGCCTCGTTCGGCGCCGGCACCGCCGTGAGATTGACTTGTTGGCCGGGCTTGGCCCGCAGCTTCGGCGAATCCACCAGCCCATAGCCGCGGACCCAGATGGCGTAGTTCACGCTCCGTGGCAGATCCGGGATCACGTAACGCCCCTGATCGTCAGTGACGACGATCTTGGCGAATTTCGTCGGCAGCTCGGTGGTCTCCGCGATCACCCAGACGCCGGCCTCCGGCCCGTTCGGGCCTGATACCACGCCGCCGATATCGTCATTATCGATGGCGACCGCCGCCGGTTGTTGCGCATACGATGGTCCGACCGACGTACCGAGGACGCCCGCCGCTGCAGTCATCGTGAATGCGAATAGGGCCCGACCGAGATTCATTGTTTGTCTCCCCGTGACCGTGAGCTTCCCGCTCTTCGGGGAAGCGTACATCAAACGAGGGTTGAGGCGGGAGCATGTCACGCGCGCGATTTCCTCATGCTTGTGCGTCTGGCCAGTGTGCGTCGCAGCAGCGCGTGCGTGTCTTTTGCTTTTCGGCAAGCTGGGTTAGACACGGCAATCTGATGGGAAGGCGTAATCAAATGATCACTGAAATCGCACAAATCGACGTCAAGCCGGGCACCGAGAAGGATTTTGAAGCCGCCGTCGCCAAGGCGCGCCCGCTGTTCCTGCGCGCCAAGGGCGGCAAGGGGTTTGAGCTGCACAAATCGATCGAGAAGCCGCAGCGCTATCGGCTGGTGGCGAAGTGGGAGACGCTGGAAAACCACACTGTCGATTTTCGCGGCTCGGAGGACTTCACCGCCTGGCGCGCCTTGGTCGGGTCGTATTTTGCTTCGCCGCCCGAGGTTGAACATACCGAGACGGTGCTGACCACGGCGGATTGACACCGTTTCAGGCCGCCGCCGTGATGGCGACGGGGGCGCCCTCCGCCTTGAAATGGTCGATCATCACCTTGGCGATCGCCATTAGCGGCAGCGCGAGCGCCAGCCCCCAGATGCCGAACACGACGCCGAGCAGGATCTGGAACGCAAACAGCGTCGCCGGCGGAATGTCCAGCGCTTGGCGCTGGATGATCGGCGTCAGCACGTAGCTTTCCAGCGCGTGCACGCCGAGGAACAGGATGAAGGCGGAGAGCCCCGCGACCCATCCGGAGGCGAGGCTCGCCAGCACCACGATCAGCCCGCCGAGGATCGCGCCGACCGTCGGGATGAAGGCGAGCAGGCCGGCCTGGATGCCCAGGATGAACGAGCTCTGGATGCCGATGATCGAGAGCCCGAGCCAGGTCACCAGGAACACGGCTGCCATGGTGATGATCTGCGCGATCAACCAGCGCTCCAGCGTCTCCCCGATCCGGTCGACGATCATGATCGCGCGCGTGCGGTGTCTAGCCGGCGCCATGAACAGCAGTCCGTCGCGATAGACGCCTGGCTGGGTCGCGAAGGCTATTCCCAAGAACAGCACGATGAAGAAGTTTCCGACTGCACTGGCGGTGCCGAGAATCAGTTTCAGGCTCTGGCTGAAGATGGCGCCACCGCTGGCCGCGATCGTGCCGGCGCTCGGAAGCGCGTGCGGCGCCGGCGTCGCGGCGGGCGTCGACGCGGCATCATCTGAGGTCGACGACACGGTGCCAAAGTCGAACAAGCTGGTGTCGATGCCGTTCCGCTCCAGAAAGCCCTTGACGTTGACGAGCTGCGATTTGAGCGTGTTGCTGAGCGCCGTGGTCTGCTGGGCGATCGTGGTGCCGCCGAGGAAGACGATGCCCGACAGCATGCCCGCGACCACCAGGCAGACCACCGTCAGCCGCAGCGCATGCGGCAGCCGCACCACGCGCCCGAGCAGGTTGCTCATGGCGTTGAGGGCGACGCCGAGCAGCATGCCGGTAAACAGCAAGAACAGCGTCGCGGCGAAGTGCCAGGTGAAGGCAAGCAAGGCAGTAAACAGCACGACGCCGATGCCGCCGACCGATATCGCCCACGCCAGATCGCTGCGGGCCTGAAGGCGATTGTCAGCCGGACCGGTCACGTTGATTCCTTCTCGTAGAATAATTGCCGGCAAGTCATTGGCCAAAATGGCGCCGGGATCAAGCGCGAGCGCGCCGGTTGGCTCAATGGTGCCGACACGTCGGCGGCCACCGCGCTCCGGGCGGCCGATCTGCCCGGCGTCGATGCCCGGGAGGGCGTGCGCGCGGAAATAGCAGGGCAGGTCCGCAGGCCGCTGCCGGATATTGATCCGCCGCCCGGCCGCAGGCATTATCTTCTGCAATCATGACCCAACCCAGAAGATCCTTGCACGGGACGATGACAGCGGAAAACTTGCGATGAAGCGGCCCGTGGTCGGTGTGATCGGGAACGCCTATCGCGTCGAAAATCGTTTCCAGACTCAGATGGTCGGAGAGCGCAATTTGCGCGCGGTCGCCGATGTCGCGGGTGCACTGCCGCTGATGTTTGCCGGCTCGCCCGAGATTACCGATATCGGGGCGCTGCTCGATGTCGTCGATGGCATCGTGCTGACCGGCGCGCGGGCCAATGTTCATCCGACGCGTTTCAAGACCGAACCGCATGAGAGGCATGAGCCCTACGACATCCACCGCGATGACGTCGCGCTGGCGCTGACAGAGGCCTGCGTCGCCCGCGGCGTGCCGATCTTCGGCATCTGCCGCGGCCTGCAGGAGATGAATGTCGCCTTTGGCGGTTCGCTGCATCCGGAAATCCGCGAGATTCCCGGCCGTATGAACCATCGCATGCCGCGGCTCGAGAACGGCGAAATCCATCCCGATCCGACGGTGGTGTTTGCCGACCGGCACGACGTTCACCTGACGCCGGGCGGCACATTCGCCAACCTGCTCGGCTGCGAGACCATCCGGGTGAACTCGCTGCACGGGCAGGGCATCCTCGAACCGGGAAAGCGCGTCGTTATCGAAGGCATTGCCGAGGACGGCACCATCGAAGCGATCAGGATAGCGGACGCCCCGGGCTTTGCGCTCGGCGTGCAGTGGCACGCCGAATACGACCCGCAGCGCAATCCGATCAATCGCAAGCTGTTCGAAGCGTTCGGGGCAGCGCTCAAGGCGCACCAGCGGGCGAACTGATCGGGCGCGCGCCCAATGACGTGGAGGTAGTGACGCACACACCGCTGTCATCCCCGCGAAGGCGGGATCCAGTACGCCGCGGCTTCTCGATTCGATCACTAGCGTCTCTGGAATACTGGGTCGCCCGGTCAAGCCATGACAAGTGAGTGTGTGTCCGCGATCTCGCGACGCATTGCTTTCAACTTCCCGCCCTCTCCAATTCAGAGGGCGCGGGGAAGACCGGGTGCGCGCCGCACCCGCGGTCTCGTGTGCTGCTTGCGCATAAAGAAAATGCACACGAGCATACAGGTTCGGCGGAAACACTCCGGCCTTCCCTGCGCAATGGCTTTACGGCTTACTTCGTGCTCTCCCCGGAGAACGGCTCTTTTGCCTCCGTCGCCCCTGAGCAGCTTTCGCTCCTTAAGGACTTAACGCCAGCACCGCGGCGCCCGAACCACACGACTTCGCCGTACGCTTACCGCGCGCAACGTCTCTCGCGCCATCCGCGTCCATCGCACCCCACCGCGCGTTCGTGACGTTCGCGAGCGCCCCTCATCTGCGGTGAGACGGGCGGAGTTATGCGACTGATTTGGGTGCGAACGAAAGCGGAATATTTTTGATTTGCGGGCTTGACACGATTTCTGAAAATCAGAAGTGATTTGCCGTCGTGTTGATCTGTCGCAGCTCTCATCGCGAGATCGCGCTTGCGCCGGAGGCAAATCAGCATGTCGCGCGCAATGCCTCGACTTGCGCTGCATGGTGCCGAGACCGACGGCAGTTAGACGGAAACATTAGACAGCCGTAGGTAGATCTATCCTGCTTTTACGCCCTAGACTCGCCGCAATTATCTCACCAGATCCGCACAGCTATG
Organism: Bradyrhizobium archetypum; assembly: GCF_013114835.1. Taxonomy (GTDB): domain Bacteria; phylum Pseudomonadota; class Alphaproteobacteria; order Rhizobiales; family Xanthobacteraceae; genus Bradyrhizobium; species Bradyrhizobium archetypum. The sequence goes on from NZ_JAAVLW010000007.1 coordinate 380,680, forward strand.
TCCCCTGAAATCGCCGTACTCCCGTCACAGCCGTCAGTTTGTAGGTTCCCGTATTCGGCCAACGTCATCCGTCACGTTCCGCAAAGCGTGATCGGGCTGACGAACGAAAAAATCGCATGGCAAAGGCAGGAATATCACGACACCGCCCGGTGTTCATTGAGCCAGGCTCGCCGGCCAAGCGAGCAAAGTTCCACATCGGAAACCTAAACGTGCTTCTAACGCGCCGTCATAATACGCGATTTGCGACTTGGTTATAACGCTAGGTAGTAAGTGATGAAGCTTCCTGTTTTGGCCGTTGTGCTTGCTATGTCCCTCTCGGCTGCGCCGCAGATGGGAATTGTCACAGGTGGTGTAACTGGCACCTACATCAAGATTGGCGAGGACATCAAGAAGATCGTCGAGCCGAGCCACATCTCCTTGCAGGTTTTCGAATCGGCCGGCTCTATTCAGAACGTATTCGACGTTCGCAGGAAGCGCGGTGTCCAACTCGGCATCGTGCAGTCGGACGTGCTCGATTATATCCGCGACATTTCTGATGACCATGAACTGAAAGCTATCGCGGCCAAGCTTGCTGCCGTTTATCCGCTTTACAAGGAGGAGGTCCATGTCCTCGGTGATCTTTCCTTGAAATCGCTGCAGGACTTGCACGGCAAACGGGTTGCGATAGGTCCTCAAAGAAGTGGCACATACCTGACCGCAAAGACGATTTTCTTCCAGACGGGGATCACTCCTTCGAAAGAGGTATTTCTCGGAGGCAAGGAAGCCCTGGACTCACTGCGCAAGGGCGAAATTGATGCAATGTTCTATGTGGCTGGCGCGCCGGCAACGCTATTTTCGGAGAACACAACGGGCGATGATAAATTCCAGCTCATCGGAGTGGACGACAAAGCCCTCGACAGCTATCTGACGACTGTCATCCCGGCGGGCACATACAAATGGCAGGAATCCGAGGTGAGAACGGTAGCGGTCAAAGCCGTTCTGATAACGTTTAGCTACGCCGGCGAGCAGTGCCAAAACGTAGCCAAAGTGGCCAAGATTATCCGCGAGAACAAGGATTGGCTGGATGTGAACGGCCATCCGAAATGGCGCGAAGTGAATCTCGACGAGCGATTACCGAAGTGGCCGCAATATGAATGCGTGGCGGCAACGCAGGAGCAGCCGCAGCCCAAGCCAAAGGGCCCGAATATCAAGATCGTGCGCTAGATTGAACGGTTGCCCTCGGGCATCTTCTTCCTCTTTTTGCTGATCGGGCATCCCAGCGCTAAGCCTCAAGACGTACGTTCGCTTTCGAATGATGAAGAGGACATGCCATGCCGAGGGTCTGGCGACCGGCAAAGTAGCCCGCATGAGCGCAGCGACATGCGGGTCTGGTGCCAATCCCGAAGCTATCGTTCCGCTCATCCAGGCTACGCTTGCTGAATAACCAAAAGGCGCCCCGAATGGGGCGCCTTTCGCATCTTGCGACAATGATCCCGGCGGCAAGCCGCCGACTAGCTCACCGGCGATGGTGTCGTCACTGGGCCGTGCGACGTGCCGGAGCTGCGGCCGGCCGCAGCTCCATTGTGGATACGCCTGCGGCAACGTTCACGCCCGTCTGTCCCTGCACGGACAGCGGCTGCATGATGACGGTGCGGTCCGAGCCTCCAACCAGGACGTTGGCGCTCGCTCCGGCGCCGACCGTGCCGCCGGCGGTCGCGCCCGTATAGGTTCCCGCCAATGCCGCCCGGCGCAACGTGGTGGGCGCAAAAATCGCCCAGGCCAACTGGCCGCCGGTCGTGGCACCGATGTCGAGGCCAAGCGTGCTGACGGTGCCCTCGTAGGCTTCGCGCCCTCTGCCTCTTGCTGACGTGTAGATGCAGCTCAGTTGCCGCTGGCCCGCGACAATAAGGCCGACACCGGGCGCTATGTTGCAGGTGAGCGTGCCGACCCTCGTCCGCCCGGTGTCCTGAGCCGTGGCCGGAGCCATGGTAAGGGCGAGCGCCAGGGCGGCACATGTGGTTGCGAGACCACTCAACGATGTTCTATTAAGGGTTGTATAATTCATGGGCGTTCCTCCATCGATGCAATGGACCCCCTCAACGCACAGCGACATCGCGATGTTCCCGTTCCAGATCTCGCTTCGGCTATAACGGCCCTTCAGGTGGTAGATCATTTGGATGTGCTGGACGGTTGACCGGCCGTAGAAACATGGTCCAGCGATCGCTTGCAGCCATATGACCGAATTCTTAGCAGCGTTCAGCCGGGCAAAATCGCGGCATTGCCGGCAATGGGACTGGACTACCCTCATACTTGCGGCTGAGGGTGACATGGTTCTAGCTGGCCATGGCTGATTGGCCGCAGGTAAACTGCTTGGCCTGACGCACGGTCGTTGTCGCACATGGATGGACTGGGGCAAGAGGTGAAGTCGTGCACCCACGCTGGATGAACTGGCTCAGCGCGCTGCTTGTCGCTTTTGTTGTGACCGTTGTGTCGTCGGTTTCGACGGTGCACGCCGCTAAGGATGCGCGCAGGGTGAGCGTGGTATCCTTCGGCCTTTTCGGCGATCAGGGCGTGTTTAGAAGTGAGGCGACCGGGGCAGCACAGGTCGTGGCAAGCCGCTTCGGCGGCGGCCCGATCCGCGTGCAATACAATTCGAAGAAAGGCGGAGGTGCGACGATTGAAGGCCTGGCCACGTCCTTGCAAGCGGCGGCGAATGGGATGGACGCCGAGAACGACATTCTGCTTTTGATCCTAACCTCGCATGGCTCGCCCGCAGGCCTCGCAGTCAAAGCGGGCCGGCTTGAGCAAACGCTCACGCCGTCCAATCTCGCCTACATGCTGGCGCGCACCGGCATGCGATATAAGGTGGTGGTCATCTCGGCCTGCTATTCTGGGGTCTTCGTTCCTCGTCTCGCGAATCCCGATACGCTCGTAATCACGGCGGCCGATGCCGACCATCCGTCATTCGGCTGTCAGGACAAAGCCAAGTGGACCTATTTCGGAAATGCCTTCTTCAATATCGCACTCCGGCAGGCTAACACGCTGAAGGACGCTTTTGTTGTTGCGCGCGCGCTCGTCAAAAAGCGGGAACTGCGCGAGCGCTTCGAGCCATCTAATCCCCTGATGTCAGGCGGCGAAAACGTACAGCCGTTGCTCATTGCGCGTCCTTGAGCGAGGCCAACGACTGTGTGCCGGAAACTGCATCCGGATGATTTCGCGACAGTGCAATTGCGCTCCGTTGACGTCATGGTCATTGGAGCTGATGGAGCGCGTCAAAAGATGTGCAGCCAAGCCATCCCATCTGCGGTAGGATTGTTCGCGGGCGGAGCCCCGATGGGCTCGCCTGCAGACGGTGTTAGAGGGAGGAAAATACTCAACGCTAGGGAGGAGCTAAACAATGAAAATCAGTTCGCTTACGCGGATGGCTCTGGTCGCTGCAGTCTCTGCCACATTGGTGCTAGCCGTCACGGCGCACGCGCAGCAGGCTCGAACGATGAAGATCCAATCGGCAGTGCCCCCGTCATCCACGACGCAGGATGCCTTGAAGTTTTTCGCTGACCGGGTGGACAAGCTGACAGCGGGCCAACTCAAGATCGAGGCCCTGCCAGGCGGCGCCATCGTCCCGCCGTTCGAGATTCTCGATGCAGCGCACAAGAAGGTCATCGACGGCGCCTGGGGCATCTCCTATTGGTGGTTCGGCAAGAACAAGGCTGCGACCCTGTTCGCCAATACCCCCGCGGGCATCGCCGGTATGGATCCTGTCGATTTCATCGGCTGGGTTTACGAGGGCGGCGGCCTCGATCTGTGGAACGAGTTCTACCAGAAGGAGCTCAAGCTCAACCTGGTCGCCTTTCCCAGCATGCCGCCGAGCCCGCAGGCGCTCGGTTGGTTCAAGCGTCCGATCAAGGACCTCAACGACTTCCGGGGCATGAAGTGCCGACAGACGGGCATCGTCGCCGAGCTCTACTCCAAGATGGGCATGGCCGTGGTCAACATGCCGGGCGGCGAGATACTGCCTGCGGCCGAGCGCGGCACCATCGACTGTGCCGAGTGGGTCGGCGGCATCGAGGACCAGCGGCTGGGGCTGCATACCGTGTGGAAGTACCACTACACGCCTGGCATGCACGAGAGCGCATCGGTGGCTGAGATCGCCTTCAACAAGGAAGTATGGGACAGCCTCCCGCCCCAGAACAAGGAGGCCATCAAGTCGGCGGTTTCAGAGACGTTCCTCCGCTGGTGGGCGAGCTACCAGCGCCAGAACGCGGATGCGATTGCCGAATTTGCGGAGAAGCACGGCGTGAAGCTGTTGACCACGCCGCCGGAGGTGAACCAGGCTTTCCTCAAGACCTGGGATGAATTCGCGGCCGCCGAGTCGGCCAAGAATCCGTTTTTCAAGAAGGTCTACGACTCCCAGAGGGCCTATGCCGCCAAGGTGGTGCCGGCCAAGCGCTTCATGTTCCCGCCCTACGCTTTTCAGGCGGACTACTACTGGCCGCCGAAGGAGGGCAAGTAGCACCAGGAGAGCATCAAACCGATGGGCGGCGGCCGCGCCACCCCTTCTTGCTATCTTACTGCATGGGGTAGCCACAGGGCGATTTGCGGCCACAGCAGCAGCAATATGAGCACGAAGACCTGGATCACCATGTAGTCGGCCATACCCTTGTAGATCGTGGCGAGACTCCAGTTCGGCACGACGTTGCGCAGATAGTAGGCCGACATGGCTACGGGCGGACTGAGATAAGCGGTCTGCATGTTGACGGCGGTGAGCGTGCCGAACCAGATCAGCAGGTCGAGCTTGCCGAGGCCCAACTGCAGCTTTTCCACCACCGGAAGGGCGATCGGCAGGAACACCAGGATGATCACGGGCCATTCGAACGGCCATCCAAGCACGAAGAAGATCGCCATGATGAGGGCGAGCTTCCACCAGTCGCCCAAGGGAACGGCGAGCAGGTAGTTGGTGATCAGATTGGCCGAGCCGAGCTTGGTAAAGACGGCACCGAACACGGTTGAGGCCACTGCCAGGAACAGCACCATGGCGGAGGTCACCATCGTGCCGATGCCGGCATTGGTGAGCGACTGCACGCTGAGCCGGCGGTACACGAGAGCCAGGATGGCGGCGCCGAACGCTCCACAGGAGGCAGCCTCGGTCGGCGTTGCCAAGCCGCCGACGATGGTGCCAAGAGTAAAGCCGATCAGCGCGCTGAGTGGTGCGACGCCCAGCACGATCGCGCGGAAATAGGCGTTGCGGACATAGGCCCACGCCGTCAGTAGTGCCGGCGCCAGTGCCGCTATCGACACGCTGATCCCGCCGATCGTCACCGGAAGAGTCGGCGCGCGGGTAGCCCCGAGCAACAGGTAGACAAGCAGATAGACGATCGCCATGAGGCAGAGAAGCGCCAGGATCAGTACCGGCATTCCCACCTTTTCTGTGGTCATCTCCTTGTAGGCGGCCACGCGCTCCTCGACCGTCATGGCCGGGCCGAGCTTGGGGGCCAGGAAGCTTCGGGTCAGCGTGTAGGCGATGTAACAGCCGGCGAGCAGGAAGCCGGGGCCGAACGCGGCCGAGTACAGCAGGTTGACGGGAACGCCCATGACCGGGCCCATCACCACCAGCATGACGCTGGGCGGAATGAGAATCCCGAGCGTGCCGCCGGCAGCGATGGCCCCCGAGGACAGCCGGGCGTCGTAGCCGGTCTTGATCATCATCGGCGCGGCCATGATGCCGAGCACCGTGACCGCCGCGCCGACGATGCCCGTCGCCATGGCGAAGATCGTCGCCGTCAGGATCACCGCCAGATAGAGCGAGCCGCGTACCGGTGCGAGCAGGCTGCGCATCGCGCCGAACAGGCGCTCCATCAGCCCGGCCTGCTCGGTCATGTATCCCATGAAGATGAACAGCGGCACGGCCGGAAAGATCTCGTCCTTCATCGTGCCCCAGATCTGCAGGTAGCTCAGGTTGAAGGTCTGCTCCCAGCCCAGTCCGAAGCCGCCAAAGATAATCGCGAGAAACAGCAGCGTGAAGGAGATCGGGAATCCGATGAAGATGACCGCGACCATGCAGACCAGCATGATGAGGCCCAGGAGCTCGGAATAGCTCATGTTCAGACCTCGATCTTCTCGTGCTTAGTCAGAAACTCGCCGGTGCGCCATGCCCACAGGCTCTTCATGAGCTCCGAGATGCCCTGCAGGGACAGCATGAACGCGGTGAGCGGAATAACACCGCGCAGCGGCCATAATATCGGCGTCCAGGCCCCGGAGCTCGAGCGCTCGTCTATCGAGATCGAGTAAAGGAAGTCATCGATCGAGATGTAGAACAGCACGGCCATCGTCGGCAGGAAGAACAGGATGAATGCGAGGCTGTCGATCATGCCTTTGGTGCGGTCCGAAAACCCCTCCCACAGCATGTCGGTGCGCACGTGAGCGCCCTTGAGAAGCGCCAGCGCCGATCCCAGCATGAAGAGGGCCGCATACGACATGGTCGTTACGTCGAGCGCCCAGACGGTGGGACTCTTCAGCAAGTAGCGGGCGAAAACCTCGATAACGTTGGCGAACACGAGGGGAATGATGAGGAGCATGAAGAGTTGGCCGCTCCAATCCGTGAACTTGTCGATGGTGCGGATAACGGCCAAATAGCCCCGGGGAGGCGTCGGCTTTGGCGGCGAGGAGACGCTGGTCATTGCATTGGCCATCAGCTGACCCTCAGAGGCAGCCCCTGTCGTGGACCCGTGCCGCACCATCCAGTGCGATCGATCAGTCCCCGTCGAGCGGTCGATAGAATGTTACTTTAGCGGCGATCTCGGCGCCAGCGGCTGGATAGCCGTCGTCGCCGCCCAGGCCCGCGGACGGCCATCCAGCCGCCAGACGAACTGCAAAAAGAAAAGGCGCCCCGCAAGGAGCGCCTTTCGCCTTGATGGACGATGAACCTCGCAGCGCGAGCGCCGCGCAGGATCACTGCGAATAATACATCTCGAACTCGACCGGGTGCGGGGTCATTTCGAAGCGCTCGACTTCGGTCATCTTCAGCTCGATGAAGCTGTCGATGAAGTCGTCGTCGAACACGCCGCCGTTCTTCAGGAACGCGCGGTCCTTGTCGAGGTTTTCCAGTGCCTCGCGAAGCGAGCCGCATACGGTCGGGATCTGCTTCAGCTCTTCCTTCGGCAGATCGTAGAGATCCTTGTCCATCGCCGGACCCGGATCGATCTTGTTCTTGATGCCGTCGAGGCCGGCCATCAGCATCGCGGCGAAGCCGAGATAGGGGTTGGCCATCGGATCGGGGAAGCGGACTTCGACGCGCTTGGCCTTCGGGTTTGCCGTGTAGGGAATGCGACAGGAGGCCGAGCGGTTGCGCGCGGAGTAGGCGAGCAGCACCGGAGCTTCATAGCCAGGGACCAGACGCTTGTAGGAGTTGGTCGACGGGTTGGTGAAGGCGTTGATCGCTCTGGCGTGCTTGATGATGCCGCCGATGTAGTGGAGGCAGGTCTCCGACAGGTCGGCGTATTTGTTGCCGGCGAACACCGGCTTGCCGTCCTTCCAGATCGACTGGTGGCAGTGCATGCCCGAGCCGTTGTCGCCATAGACCGGCTTCGGCATGAAGGTGGCGGTCTTGCCGTAGATGTGCGCGACCTGGTGGATGCAGTATTTGTAGATCTGCATCTGGTCGGCCATCAGCGTCAGCGTGTCGAACTTCATGCCCAGCTCGTGCTGGGCGGAAGCGACTTCGTGGTGATGCTTCTCGACCTTGACGCCCATCTTGGCCATGGCGCCGAGCATTTCCGAGCGCATGTCCTGCACCGAGTCCTGCGGCGGAACCGGGAAGTAGCCGGCCTTGGTGCGGATGCGGTGACCGAGATTGCCGCCCTCATATTCGGTGTCCGAATTAATCGGCAACTCTGAGGCATCGAGCCTGAAGCCGGTGTTGTAGGGAGTGGTCTGGTAGCGCACGTCGTCGAACACGAAGAACTCGGCTTCGGGGCCGAAGAACACGGTGTCGCCGACGCCCATCGACTTGACCATCGCCTCGGCCTTCTTGGCCATGCCGCGCGGGTCGCGATTGTAGGGCTCGCCGGTGGTCGGCTCGAGCACGTCGCAGATGATGACCATGGTGGTTTCGGCGAAGAACGGATCGATCGTCGCGGTAACGGGATCGGGCATCAGGTTCATGTCGGATTCATTGATCGCCTTCCACCCGGCGATCGAGGAACCGTCGAACATCTGGCCTTCGGCAAAGGTGTCCTCTTCGATCATGCTGACGTCGAAGGTCACGTGCTGCCACTTGCCGCGCGGATCGGTGAAGCGCAGATCGACGTATTTTACGTCGTTGTCCTTGATCGACTTCATGACGTCTTTGGCGGTCTTCATGAATACCCCTTTTGGCTACGGACGGTTTCCAGGACGCGACATTTCGCAGACGATCGTTTAGAGATGCCGCGAACGAAATCGGGCTGCTGAAGCAGCCCTTTTCTTGCTTTTTAGCCGCAAAATTCGGGATACCACCCGGCTTAGATAGCGTCCAGCCCGGATTCGCCGGTTCTGATCCGGATCGCTTCCTCGATGTTGGAGACGAAGATTTTGCCGTCGCCGATGCGCCCGGTCTGGGCGGCACGGCGGATCGCGTCGATCGCCTTCTCGACCAGTTCGTCCGAAATCACGATCTCGATTTTCACCTTGGGCAGGAAGTCGACGATGTATTCCGCACCGCGATAGAGTTCGGCATGACCCTTCTGCCGGCCGAAACCTTTGGCCTCGGTGACCGTGATACCCTGCAGTCCGACCTCCTGAAGCGCCTCTTTCACCTCGTCGAGCTTGAATGGCTTGATGATCGCTTCAATCTTCTTCACTGAGCGCCTCCCGGGCATTTCCAAAATTGCAGATAGGTCGATGTCGCAGCCTGGTGAATTTCCCTGGCGCCGTCTGGTTTGATCCTTGCATCCGGCAAAGCCGGACTGCTCATTATTGCCGCTGACTGCGACGATCTTGAGCCCGGTCTCGTAACCGCTTCCTGAAAAGCAGGGTCTATGCCAAGTTGTTGATGCGCCTGATTTCGGAACGTTATCAGACTTTTAACAGGCAAATGAAAGAGGTTGCGCCGACCGTTGCATGATAGCGAAGCCTGCAAAATAGGCAAATCGATCAATTGGTGTGCAAACGAGGTGGCGCGGGCCGCAGGACGCGACGGAATATGCCTCCAGAAAAGGCTGACGGATCGAGGATTCGGCATGGAAGTTTTGACCACGGGTGAGATGGAGCGTGCCGACCGGCTCACGATTGCCGCCGGCACGCCCGGCTTCGCGCTGATGATGAGCGCGGGCCAGGCGGTGGCCGAAGCCGCGATGGACCTCGTCGAGGAGGGGCCGATCGTGGTCGTTGCCGGCCGCGGCAACAATGGCGGCGACGGTTTCGTCGCAGCCGCCGAACTCGCCGCGCGCGGCCGCGAGGTGTCCGTCATCCTGCTCTGCGAGCGCGACAGTCTGCAGGGCGATGCCGCGCTCGCCGCACGCGGCTGGAAGTATCCGGTGCTGCCGTTCAACCCACAGGCGATCGGCAAGCCGGCCCTGATCGTTGATGCGCTGTTCGGCGCCGGGCTCAATCGTCCCATCAAGGGCGATCCGCTGGAGATGATCGAGGCGATCAACGCCAACGGCGCGCCGGTGCTCGCGGTCGATCTGCCCAGCGGCATTAATGGGACCACCGGCGCCGTGATGGGCGCGGCGATCAATGCCGTCGAAACCGTGACGTTCTTTCGCCGCAAGCCGGCGCATCTGTTGATGCCCGGGCGGAAACATTGCGGACGCGTGCGCGTCGCCGATATCGGCATCGAGGCGCATGTGCTCGAGGAGATCCGGCCGCAGACGTTCGAGAACATTCCGCAGAACTGGCAGAAATCTTTCCCCGTGCCTGCGATCGACGGGCACAAATATGCCCGCGGCCATGCCGTCGTGCTGTCGGGGGAGCTGGCGTCGACCGGTGCGGCGCGGCTCGCGGCGCGTGGAGCGCTGCGGGCAGGGGCCGGGCTGGTCACGGTAGCCTCGCCGCGCGATGCGCTCGCGGTCAACGCCGCGGCGCTGACGGCCATCATGGTCCGCCCCGTCGATAACGTCGTCCAATTCGCCGAGATGCTCGATGACAGGCGGCTCAGTTCAATCGTGATCGGCCCGGGGGCCGGCATCGGCCCCCGCACGCGCGATTTCGTTCACACCGCGCTGTCGACCAAGCGCTGCCTCGTGCTCGACGCCGACGCGCTGACGAGCTTTGCCGAGGCGCCGGACCGGCTGTTCGAGGCGATCAAGGCGAGCGAGGACCCGCAGGTGGTCCTCACCCCGCATGAAGGCGAGTTTCCGCGCCTCTTCAGCGACATCAGCAACAAGCATCCCGGTCGCTCCAAGCTGGAGCGGGTGCGCGACGCCGCCCAACGCGCAAGCGCCGTGGTGCTGCTGAAGGGGCCGGATACCGTGGTGGCCTCGCCCGATGGCCGCGCCAGCATCGCCTTTAACGCGCCGCCCTGGCTCGCCACCGCCGGCGCCGGCGACGTGCTGGCCGGGATCATCGCAGGCCTGCTGGCGCAAGGCGTGCCGGCGTATGAGGCCGCCAGCATTGGCGTCTGGATGCATGGCGAGGCCGCCGGCGAAGCGGGGCCGGGGTTGATCGCGGAAGACTTGCCTGAGGTGCTGCCCGCCGTGTTCAGGCGGATCTATGATGGGTTGGGGATTGAGTATTAGAACAGCCCGATCCCTAGGATGGGTAGAGCGCGCAAGCGAAACCCATCAAGTCCTCGCGCGGAGAGGCGATGGGGATCGCTTGCGCTCCCCCATCGGACGACACTGCGTCAATACAAGATCAGGTACTTCGCCACCTCGGCCTCGTTCCATTCAAGCCCAAGACCTGGCCCTCGCGCGGTTACCGTGCCGCCAACGATCTCGGCGGGATGGGCGAGGATGACGCTGGCGAAGTCCAAATATTCGAGCCAGTGCGCGGTTGGCGTCACTGCCAGCATGTGGGCGCTGGCTTCCGCAAACAGGTGGCTCGACATCGGGATGTTGGCGGCCTCGGCTTGGGCTGCCACCTGCAGCCAGCCGGTGACGCCGCCGCACTTCATCAGGTCGGGCATGATGAAGTCGCTGGCACCAGCTTCGATTGCCTCCGCAAAGCCGCGCGGGAACCACCAGTTTTCGCCGGCCTGAATCGGCGTCGGCGAGGTCTCGCGCACCTTGGCGTGCCCGCAGAGGTTTTCCTGCGGCACCGGCTCCTCGATCCAGTGCAGGTCGTAGGGTTCGAGACGGGCGATGCGGCGCGTGGCTTCTGCGGCATCGAGCGACTGGTTGAAGTCGATCATCAATGCGATGTCCGGACCGATCAGCGCGCGAACGCCCTTGACCACGCGCTCGTCGTTGGCGGCATCGCCATCGCCGCCCTTGATCTTGATGCCGCGAAAGCCCTGTTCGAGTGAATCGCGCAGCGCCTTCTCATCGGCCACGGGATCGACCACGCCATAACTATCATACGCCCGGATCGGTTTTGGTGAACCGCCGAGCAGTTCAACCGCCGGCTTGCCGGCCAACTTTCCGAGCGCATCCCAATAGGCCATGTCGAGGCCGGATACCGCCATGCCGACCAGACCCTGCCAGCCGAGCAGGCGAAATTTTGCATCCATCGTCTTCATCAAATCGACCGGCGCCACCGGCTTGCCGATCAACTCGCGGCCGATCTCCTCGACCAGGTGCACCAGGGGCTTCAGCGCCAGCTTGCTGTAGGCGAAAATGTAGGCGTGACCTGTAACGCCCTGATCGGTCGCGACGTCGATCAGGACCAGCGGGCCGACATCGATCACGCCGAAGGCGTTCTTCACGGGACGCTTGAGCGGCACGACAAGGCCGCGCGCCTTGACGCTGCGGATCGCGGGAATGGGTTTGCTCATGGCTTGCTCCTCATTCGACAGCGTACCACCGCACCAGCCGCGGCGCCGCCCAGTCGGCCGCGGCGGACTCGATCAAGTAGCGTCCGGCATGTTCAGCCAAAAAGGCGATGCGCTGGGTCTGGCCGGGCTCGATCGCCAGCGTATCCAGCCAGAACGGCTTCCAGCCGTCATCGAGCCGGTCGAGCAGGCGGAAGTGGTGGCCGTGGAGGTGGAAGACGGTGGCGATGGCGGCGCGGTTGGTCAGTGCCAGCACCACGGTGCGACCCGTCTTGGCGCGGAAGGCAGGGGCGCTCGTGGCGGTAAAGCCGGCCGGTGTCATCCAATCGCCCGCGGCGCCACCAAGGGCGAGATCAACCCGGGTTGCGCCCTTGAGCTCAATCCGCTCGGGTAAGCCGTTCGACGGCAGCGGCGGGGCCGGCGGCAACGGGGCGGGGCGGATCGGCGGCTCGCTGGAGACGACGAGTTTGCCAACCGGGCGGGCCTCCTTGCCGTCGTGAAGTAGGATTGCCGAGGAAGTGCCCGCGGGCCCTGTCACATCGATGAAGGCATCGGCCCGGCTGCCCGGCGCCAGCACCAGTGCACCGTTGCGGGCCTGGAACGGCTCGGACGGCTGGCCGTCGATAGCCATCACGCGAACGTCGAAATTCTCTATTTTCGTTGCAATAACAGCGCGTTGACACGCGCTAATAAAGCGGAATCTGACGCGCTCATTGGTTCGGACTGAGATTTCGAATGAAGTTCTGCCGTTGACGGTATGAATCGGCATCGCGTCTTTCGGCTCGACGCCGGGCGCCATCGCGGTGCCGTCGGGGAGGACCCGCCAGTCTTCGATCAAGAGCACCTCGTCGCGATCGACGGCGATGGCCTCACTTTCGCGGACCACCACCGCTCGGGCCCGCGGCGGCCGCGCCTGGCCGTCTCCGAGCAGCCCGAGGTCGCACAAGAAGGTCCCGGCATCGCGCAGCGGCAGTTGCAGGCTTTGCTTGCCACCCGCGGCGAGCGGCGCGCGGCCGGTCAGCGGTTCGGCCGCCGAGGCGCCGTCGATTCCGCGCCAGTTCAGTACCGCAGGCGCGGGTAGCTCGTTGGCGAATGCCACCTCCAGCGTGTCGCCTCGCTTGAAGCTGAGTTCCGGCCCCTGCAGCGACCAGACCGGCGTCGGCGGGCCGTCACGCAAGGCGAGGGCGTCGGCCCGGGCCTGGAGCGCGACCGACAGCCCCGCTTGAACCTGTCCTTGAGCCCGGCCCGTGGCAGGCCATGCCGGGATGAGCGCGGCGGCTCCCAAACCGGCCATTAGGTCGCGTCTATTCAGCGGGAGTTTGGGACTTGCCATCGGACCGATGCGGACCATTTTTTGATGTATCCATGCTAGCTGTGACGCCTTGCCCCGGTGCTGTCAAAAAGGGCCATTTTTTTGCTGCGGAGATGGTGGCTCATGTTATAAGCCCGCCGCCCGCGGCATCGCGGCCGGGTATGGATGCTTTTCACGCGGGCGTGGCGGAACTGGTAGACGCGCTGGATTTAGGTTCCAGTGACGAAAGTTGTGGGGGTTCGAGTCCCTCCGCCCGCACCAAGCGCTCTATCCAAGCGTTTGCATAAGAATACTGGAGGGCCAGTTTCCCACGCCGGGGAACGAAAGCCCGCCGAACCACCGGCGTCAGGCTTGCCAAGGCCGCGCCTCGAATAGTTGACACTGCCGGGCCGCTTCTGGCCCGGCGCAAGCGGAAGAAGATTGACACAATGCAGGTCACCGAAACCCTCGCCGAGGGATTGAAACACGAGTTCAAGGTCAGCGTTCCCGCATCGGATCTTGACGCCAAGGCGGATGCCAAGCTGGTCGATCTCAAGGACAAGGTGCGCCTCAACGGCTTCCGTCCCGGCAAGGTGCCGGTCACCCATCTGAAGAAGGTGTATGGCCGCTCGGTGATGGCCGAGGCCATCGACCAGACCATCCGCGATACCAACACGCAGATCTTCACCGAGCGCGGTTTCCGCCTCGCGACCGAGCCGAAGATCACCATGCCGACCGAGACGAAAGAGGTCGAGGAGCTGCTCGCCGGCAAGACCGATCTGACCTACACGGTTGCGATCGAGGTGGTGCCGACCATCCAGCTCGCCGATTTCAAGACCTTCTCGGTGGAGAAGCCGGTGGTGGAAGTCACCGATGCTGAGGTCGACGAGGCGATCAAGCGGATTGCCGATCAGAACCGTCCCTATGCGGCAAAGGGCGAGGGCGCCAAGGCCGAGAAGGGCGATCGCGTCACCATCAACTTCAAGGGCACCATCGAGGGCACCCCGTTCGACGGCGGCACCGGCGAGGGCATCCAGGTCGTGATCGGCGCCGGCCAGTTCATCCCGGGCTTTGAGGAACAGCTCGAAGGCATCGGGGCTGGTGAGACCCGTACGCTGAAAGTGTCGTTCCCGAAGAACTACGCCAGCGAGAAGCTCGCCGGCCAGCCCGCCGAGTTCGAGACCACCGCAACGGCGATCGAAGCGCCCGGTGAAACCAAGATCGACGACGAGTTCGCCAAGACGCTCGGCCTGGAATCGCTCGACAAGCTGAAGGAAGCCGCGCGCGAGCGTCTGGTCGCCGAGTTCGCCGGCGCCACGCGCCAGCGCGTCAAGCGCGCGCTGCTCGACCGTCTCGACGACAGCCACAAGTTCGAGGCGCCGCCGTCGCTGGTCGAGGAAGAGTTCAACCTGATGTGGAACTCGATCAAGGCCGAAATGGAATCCTCAGGCAAGACCTTTGCCGACGAGAACACCACCGAAGAGGCGGCCAAGGAAGAGTACAGGAAGATCGCCGACCGGCGCGTCCGGCTCGGTCTGGTGCTGTCGGAAATTGGCGAGAAGAACAAGATCACCGTGACCGACGACGAAGTCGGCCGTGCGGTGATCGAGCGGGCGCGTTCGATGCCCGGCCGCGAGAAGGAAGTCTGGGACTACTATCGCAACAATGCCAATGCGCTGGCCCAGCTTCGTGCGCCGATTTATGAAGACAAGGTCGTCGATTTCATTCTCGAACTGGCCAACGTGACCGAAAAGAAGGTCACGCGCGAGGACCTGTTCAAGGACGACGAGGCCGACGAGAAGAGCGCAGCCTGATCGATCCGGTCAGGCGGACGTTAATGATGAGCGGCGAAAGCGGCGGGGCCCAGGCACCCGTCGCTATGAGATCGCCTGCGAATCAGCTTGAACTCGCCTCGTTCGGCTTGCGATTGTCCGGCCTTGTCGGGAGGAAATTGGCTCATATCTGTGAGCGGCTCGCAGAAGCGAGTTCTGAGTTGAAGTCTGCATCACGGGACGTTCGTCCGCGCGCGGCAATCATGCCGACTGAAGCGATGGATGTTCGTCCCCGCCTGCTCTTGACCTAACCCTCTACCAACCCTTGGGGTAACTAATGCGCGATCCCGTTGAGACCTACATGAACCTCGTTCCGATGGTGGTCGAGCAGACCAACCGCGGTGAACGCGCCTACGACATTTTCTCCCGGCTTCTGAAAGAGCGCATCATCTTCGTGACCGGTCCGGTCGAAGACGGCATGTCGACGCTGATCGTCGCGCAGCTCCTGTTCCTTGAGGCGGAAAATCCGAAGAAGGAAATCTCGATGTACATCAATTCGCCCGGTGGCGTGGTGACATCGGGTCTTGCGATCTACGACACCATGCAGTTCATCCGTCCGCCGGTGTCGACGCTGTGCACCGGGCAGGCGGCATCGATGGGCTCGCTGTTGCTCGCGGCCGGTGAAAAGGACATGCGCTTCTCGCTGCCGAACTCGCGCATCATGGTGCATCAGCCCTCCGGCGGCTTCCAGGGCCAGGCCACCGACATCATGCTGCATGCGCAGGAGATCCTGAATCTCAAGAAGCGCCTCAACGAGATCTATGTGAAGCACACCGGACAGACCTACAAGGCGATCGAGGACGCGTTGGAGCGCGACAAATTCCTCACCGCCGACATGGCTCAGGACTTCGGCATCGTCGACAAGGTGATCGACAAGCGCCCGGAAGAAGTGACGCCGGTGAAAGTCCCGTAAGGTAACGGGTAGCGGACACGCCGCATTCACCTTAACGGTTGGTTGAGCCGGCAAATATGGCCGAAAGCGGCGTGCCCGTGCCTCCGCACGGGCCGAAAGTTCCGCTTCCGTGCGGTTTTGCGGCGTGGCAATACCGCAACGCTCGGTCGATTTCGTCAACTTCTCCCCGTGCGAACGCCACAAATCACGGTATTGTCACGGGTAGCCATTCGGGCCCCGATTAGCGAATTCTTGATAGTCGGGTGTCAGCATGGTTGGCTGTGTGGGCTGGGTTAAGATCGCGGGGGATTCGAGAAGCCGTGATTCGCACGGTGGGTAATTGAGTTAGGGTCTTTTCTGGTACGGAATTTGCTCTATCTACCTTCAGGTCCGGCGTGAGTGCCGGAATGGGTCGATCGGGTAACGGATCGAACGGCGGACGGAGACAGGAATGAGTAAGGTTGGCACGAGCGACTCCAAGAACACGCTGTATTGCTCGTTCTGTGGCAAGAGCCAGCACGAAGTCCGCAAACTCATCGCGGGGCCGACCGTATTCATCTGCGACGAGTGCGTCGAACTCTGCATGGACATCATCCGTGAGGAGAACAAGTCATCGCTGGTGAAGTCGCGCGACGGCATCCCGACGCCGAAGGAAATCTGCAAGGTGCTGGACGACTACGTGATCGGCCAGAGCCATGCCAAGAAGGTGCTCTCGGTTGCCGTTCACAACCACTACAAGCGCCTCAATCATCAGACCAAGCACAATGACGTCGAGCTTGCGAAGTCGAACATCCTGCTGATCGGTCCGACCGGTTCGGGTAAGACGCTGCTGGCGCAGACGCTGGCGCGCATTCTCGACGTGCCGTTCACGATGGCGGATGCGACGACGCTGACCGAGGCGGGTTACGTCGGCGAGGACGTCGAGAACATCATCCTCAAGCTGTTGCAGTCGGCCGACTACAATGTCGAGCGTGCGCAGCGCGGCATCGTCTATATCGACGAGATCGACAAGATCAGCCGCAAGTCCGATAATCCGTCGATCACCCGCGACGTGTCGGGCGAGGGCGTGCAGCAGGCGCTGCTGAAGATCATGGAAGGCACGGTTGCCTCCGTGCCGCCGCAGGGCGGCCGCAAGCATCCGCAGCAGGAGTTCCTGCAGGTTGACACCACGAACATTCTGTTCATCTGCGGCGGCGCCTTCTCGGGTCTCGAGAAGATCATCTCCGCGCGCGGCCGTTCCACCTCGATCGGTTTCGCCGCCCAGGTGCTGGCGCCCGAAGATCGCCGCACCGGCGAAATCTTCCGCCATGTCGAGCCGGAAGACCTGCTGAAGTACGGCCTGATCCCGGAATTCGTCGGTCGTCTGCCCGTCGTGGCGACGCTGGAGGATCTCGACGAGAACTCGCTGAAGAAGATTCTGACCGATCCGAAGAACGCGCTGGTGAAACAATACCAGCGGCTGTTCGAGATGGAGAACATCGAGCTCACCTTCGCCGACGAGGCGCTTGGCGCGGTTGCCCGCAAGGCGATCGAGCGCAAGACCGGCGCGCGGGGCCTGCGCTCGATCCTCGAGAGCATCCTGCTCGAGACCATGTTCGATCTGCCGGGTCTGGAAGGCGTCGAAGAGGTCGTGATCTCGCGCGAAGTCGTCGAGGGAACCGCCCGTCCGCTCTACATCTACGCGGACCGTTCGGACCGGGCCGTCGAGAGCAGCGCCAGCGCCTGATACGGTCGCGCCGGCTTGAACTCATCACTATCGACAATGCGGTCGCCGAACCCTTCGGCGGCCGTGTCGACGCCAGCGTTTTTCGCGCGTTGACCCGCAATTTGCGGTCATTTTCCGTGACTTGACACCCCCATACCCGATAGCCACCTAATGCCCATGGTGGCGGAAATCACGTTCGAGATTCGTCGCAATTTCATCCGGTGAGAGGCGGCAGCGAAGGCCGCCGAGCGATCCGGAACTCCCGCACCTTGTGGCGGTTGCGCTAGCCAAGCGGACTGCGTGCAAGGGGGCAAAACAAAAGGACAAGGCCATGACCACCCCAAAAACCCGGCCAACCATCGTTCTCGGCGAAAGCCACGCCTACCCGGTGCTGCCGCTCCGTGACATTGTCGTTTTTCCGCACATGATTGTGCCGCTGTTCGTCGGCCGCGAGAAATCGATCCGCGCCCTCGAAGAGGTCATGAAGAATGACGCGCTGATCCTGCTCGCGACGCAGAAGAACGCGTCCGACGATGATCCGAGCCCGGATTCGATCTACGAGGTCGGCACGCTCGCCAGCGTGTTGCAGCTCCTGAAGCTTCCCGACGGCACCGTGAAGGTGCTGGTCGAAGGGCTGGAGCGCGCGCGCGTGCAGAAATATTCCGACCGCATCGAATATTACGAAGCGACCGCGATCGCGCTCGCCGATACCGACGCCAATTCGGTGGAAGCCGAAGCCCTGGCGCGCTCGGTCGTGTCCGACTTCGAAAGCTATGTGAAGCTGAACAAGAAGATCTCCGCCGAAGTCGTCGGCGTGGTTCAGGCGATCACTGACTTTGCCAAGCTGAGCGATCAGGTCGCGCAGCACCTGGCCGTCAAGATTGCCGATCGCCAGGGCATCCTGGAGACGTTGTCCGTGACGCAGCGCCTGGAGAAGGTGCTGGGCCTGATGGAGAGCGAAATCTCGGTGCTGCAGGTCGAGAAGCGCATCCGCTCGCGCGTCAAGCGCCAGATGGAGAAGACCCAGCGCGAGTATTACCTGAACGAGCAGATGAAGGCGATCCAGAAGGAGCTCGGCGACGACGAAGGTCGCGACGAGTTGGCCGATCTGGAAGAGAAGATTGCCAAGACCAAGCTTTCCAAGGAAGCGCGGGAGAAGGCGCAGCACGAGCTCAAGAAGCTGCGCCAGATGTCGCCGATGTCCGCGGAAGCAACCGTCGTGCGCAACTATCTCGACTGGCTGCTGTCGATCCCGTGGAACAAAAAGTCCAAGGTTAAGAAGGACCTGGAGCAGGCGCAGGCCGTGCTGGACAGCGATCACTACGGGCTTGAGAAGGTCAAGGACCGCATCGTCGAGTATCTAGCGGTGCAATCGCGCGCCAACAAGCTGACTGGCCCGATCCTGTGCCTGGTCGGACCTCCGGGCGTCGGCAAGACCTCGCTCGGCAAGTCGATCGCGAAGGCGACGGGGCGCGAGTTCGTGCGCGTCTCGCTCGGCGGCGTGCGCGATGAAGCGGAAATCCGTGGTCACCGCCGCACCTATATCGGCTCGATGCCCGGCAAGATCATCCAGTCGATGCGCAAGGCGAAAACCTCGAATCCGCTGTTCCTCCTGGACGAGATCGACAAGATGGGCGCCGATTTCCGCGGCGATCCGTCGTCGGCGCTGCTTGAGGTGCTGGACCCCGAGCAAAACTCGACCTTCAACGACCACTATCTGGAGGTCGACTACGACCTGTCGAACGTCATGTTCATCACGACCGCGAATACGCTGAATATTCCCGGACCCTTGATGGACCGCATGGAGATCATCCGGATCGCCGGCTACACCGAGAACGAGAAGGTCGAGATCGCGCGCAAGCACCTGATCCCGAACGCCATCTCCAAGCATGGCCTCGACTCGAAGGAATGGTCGATCGATGACGATGCGTTGCTCTTGATGATCCGCCGCTACACCCGCGAGGCGGGCGTGCGCAACCTGGAGCGTGAGCTCTCCACACTCGCCCGCAAGGCAGTGAAGGAGCTGATGATCTCCAAGAAGAAGTCGGTCAAGGTCACCGAGAAGACTCTCGAAGACTTCCTCGGCGTGCCGAAGTACCGCTTCGGCGAGATCGAGAGCGAGCCGCAGGTCGGTATCGTCACCGGACTTGCCTGGACCGATGTCGGCGGCGAGCTGCTGACGATCGAAGGCGTCATGATGCCCGGCAAGGGCAAGATGACGGTCACGGGCAACCTGCGCGACGTGATGAAGGAGTCGATCTCGGCGGCGGCGTCCTACGTCCGCTCGCGGGCGATCAACTACGGCGTCGAGCCGCCGCTGTTCGACAAGCGCGACATCCACGTCCACGTGCCGGAGGGCGCAACACCGAAGGACGGACCGTCGGCGGGTGTCGCGATGGCGACTGCGATCATCTCGGTCATGACCGGCATTCCGGTCCGGCACGATGTCGCAATGACCGGCGAGATCACGCTGCGTGGCCGCGTGCTGCCGATCGGCGGTCTGAAGGAGAAGCTCCTGGCTGCCGCCCGCGGCGGCATCAAGACGGTGCTGATCCCCGAGGACAACGCCAAGGATCTCACGGAGATATCCGATGCGATCAAGGGCGGCATGGACATCATTCCGGTTGCAAGGCTGGATGAGGTGGTCGCCAAGGCGCTGGTCCGCACGCCCACGCCGATCGTGTGGGAAGAGGACACCAAGGTGGCCGTGAAGCCCGACGCAGGCGAGGAAGCCGGCGGCGGTCTGACCGCCCACTGAGCCCGATCAGTCACAAAATGATAAACGGCGCCCCCGGGGGGCGCCGTTTTTGTTGGTACGCGTCCGCCAACGCGGCGAGCTCAAGCAGGCGCGACAAATCTGGTGCGTTCCGCTGTGCTGTGGATCCGCGATATCAAGGGGTTGCCGGGGCGATCTGAGGACCCGGCGTTTGAACACCCGATACGTCAACCCTTATTCCAACCCTTGCACCAAGGGGGGCCGCAGGGCTAAACAGGCGGTCACGGGCGGCTAGCTCAGCTGGTTAGAGCATCTCGTTTACACCGAGAGGGTCGGGAGTTCGAATCTCTCGCCGCCTACCAGCCTTCGCGGCTAGCGGGCTATGGCTGGGCAAGCCAGCCTTCGCGGCGGTGGTGCCACGTATGCTCGCCCCACAGGGCGAAGGCTGTCGCGCCGAATCTCGAAGAGAAGGCGTACCGGCTAGGCGCGGGACCGAGCCTTACGCCTCGCTCTCTTGTTCTTCAGCCTTTTCTTCAGCCTTGCGGACTTGGCGTGGTCGCCGGGAGACTTAGCGGGGCTCCTCCGAGCGAAACAGGTCCTACAGGTCCCACAGGTTTCGACTGCCGAACTATCTTTTTGCGCGTCGCTTGGGATAGCCGGTTACGAGCGTGCCCTGTGCGAATGGAGGAAGTCACTTCCGGGGTTATCGCATTTTGCAGCGAGTCGACCTTCGCCATAAGCCTGGAAATCTGAGCAGAGATCTTCTTCACGTCTTCATGCTCATCCGCAATCTGCGCAGATAACTTCTTCACGCCGGCCTGCTCATCCACGACGCTCTGTCTTAGAGACGCAAGCGTAATTGAATCCTGCTGAAGAAGAGCTGTGTTTTGCTGCAATAAGAAGTTGTTCTCTTGCAGCGCGGTAACGTGTTGCTGCTGGGCCGACTGAATATCCTTCAATGCGGCGACAGCCGGATCCGGTGTCGGATCGGAAGCTTTCTGGTGTGGAAGCAGTTCGGCCAAACTACTGAGATCAGGCAGGGCAAAATCGGACGGCGCCATTGTATAGACGGCCGCAGCACTGTTTATTCCAAGAGCGAACACCGCCAGTGCCAAGACCGATTTCCGGCTCGACGGCTTGCTCGGTGCGGTGGCTTCGGGTTGTTCGGTTTGGCTCTGCTTTTCCGATGTCGTGGTCACGTGCACTAACCTCAAATGAGTGAAACAAAAAAGAGCCGTCGCTGGATCGTCCCTTGCGACGGCTCCTTTACGCGACACTCAACGAGAACTACCGGCGATAATAAGCTGATGAGATTAATTCGGCGTTAGCGCGTCAGTCGTCTGACACGGACTGCAAGCGGCTGCTGGTCGCGCTGCTGTTGCGCCGAAGCTCGAAGGCGGACCTGATCGACAGCGAACCAACGTTCCGATCCCGCAGCGCAAACGCCACCGCCGGCCACTCAAAATGCTGACAGGTGGCAGCGCGGGGCGGTGCCGAGCGATGTTGCACCACCCCGCAACACTGTACCTCTAGAATTGTCCTCTACAAGTCTGGCGATATCGACGGCAATTTCCCTCGCCGCGTTCACCCAACGCATCCTTGTTGAGGCAAGCATATCTCAATTCGGCGCAGACATCCCTGCGAACCGGTCGTCCGCAGGCCTCCCGATATCTGCGGCAATTTCCTTCGCCCCGCTCTCCCAGCGCGTCCTTGTTTTCGCAGGCAAGCCTTAGTTGCTCGCATCGCCCACCTCCTCGATCCACGCGGACGCCTCCCGGTCCGATTTCAATGGACTGAGCAAAGGCCGAAATCGGAATCACAAAAAGAGCGGCTGCCGCTACGGCGCCGAAGGTATATTTGCGCATTCCACTCATCTGATCCCTCCAGGTGCTAGTGTCGGTCATTGCCTTGCGGCAATAGATCACGCGAAAAGCGGGATATCGTTCCGAAGGGAATGCACGAAAGTGTATTTATGGGCCGATATCTTAGGGTACATGAACGAACGAAGCGGCATCACGGCAATGATGCGGCGATGACACGGCGTGAATGGTCTGGCGCAGGCGCGAGCGGGCGTTCAAAATCGAAGAAGGAGCGTGCAAATGGAAGCACCGGCAAGCCACGATCAAAACGCCGACCAAGTCGCTTACTGGAATGGGCCGGCCGGCCAACGCTGGGCGGAGCGGCAGGCGGCGCAGGATGTGCTGCTCAAGCCGGTCGCCGACCTCGTCGTTGACCGGGCGCGGCTGACGCCGGGCGAGCGCGTCATCGATGTCGGTTGCGGCAGCGGTGCTACCGCGATCGCATTCGCACGAGAGGTCGCGCCATCGGGCCATGTGCTCGGCATCGACGTATCCGGCCCGATGCTGGAGCGGGCGCGGCAGGCTGCGCCGAAGGATCTGCCGATCGATTTCGTTCTCGCCGATGCCACGGTCTATCCGTTTGAGCCCAACAGTTTCGATGTGCTAGCCTCGCGGTTCGGCGTGATGTTCTTTGCCGACCCCGCGGTGTCGTTTGCGAACATGCGCAAGGCGCTGAAGCTTTCGGGCCGGCTGGCATTCGCGTGCTGGCGCGAGCCGCGCGAAAATCCGTTCTTCATGGCGCCGCTTGCGGCTGCCTACAAGCACGTGCCGAAATTGCCGCAGCTTGGGCCGCAAGATCCCGGGCCGTTCGCGTTTGCCGCGGAGGCGCGGGTGCGCCGCATCCTTGGCGAGGCCGGCTTTACCGGCGTCGAGATGGAGGCGTGTCCACTCTTGCTGGATGCTGCGATCGGCCGCGGCCTCGATGGCGCGGTGCAGGGCGCGATGCAGATCGGCCCGGTGAGCCGGGCGCTGGAGGGGCAGCCGGACGACGCGCGCGCTGCCGTCGCCGCTTCCATCCGTGAGGCGCTGACGCCGTTCGCCAAGGGTGATGCGGTGCTGCTGCCCGCGTCGGTCTGGATCGTGACCGCAAGGGCGTCGTAATTCGTATCGAAGCTACGTCCGTTCTTCGCAGATCATCGCCAGGTGCACGATGGTCTCTGCGGCCTTTTCCATGTCCTGGCGGCTGACCCATTCCAGCCGCGAGTGGAAGGCGTGCTCGCCGGCGAAGATGTTGGGGCAGGGCAGGCCCATGAACGACAGCCGCGAGCCGTCGGTGCCGCCGCGAATCGAGCTTCGCACCGGCGTTAGCCCCGCACGTTTGATCGCTTCGATGGCGTAATCGACCGTCTCGGGATGGCGGTCGATCACCTCCTTCATGTTGCGGTATTGCGGCTTGACTTCCATCCGCCAGGTCGAGTGCGGATAGTCCTTCATCACGGCTTTGACGATGCCTTCGAGCAGGGCTTCCTTTTCGTTCAACCCTTGCTCGGTGAAATCGCGCACGATGAAGCCGATGGTGGCTTTCTCCAGCGCGCCCGAGATGCCGATCGGATGCAGAAAGCCCTCCTTGCCCTCGGTGGTTTCGGGCGAGCAGGTGTCCTTGGGCAGGCGGTCGATGATGGCGGCGGCGATCTTGATCGCATGCTCCATCTTGCCCTTGGCGAAACCGGGATGAGTCGAAACGCCCTCGATGGTGATGGTGGCGCCGTCGGCCGAAAAGGTTTCGTCTTCGATATTGCCTGCGGTTTCGCCGTCCATCGTGTAGGCGAAGTCCGCGCCAAGCTTCTTCAGGTCGACCTTGTCGACGCCGCGGCCGATTTCTTCGTCCGGTGTGAACAGGATCTTGATGGTGCCGTGCTTGATTTGCGGATTTTCGATCAGGAACCGGGCCGCATCCATGATCTCGGCGAGACCGGCCTTGTTGTCGGCCCCGAGCAGCGTGGTGCCGTCAGTCGTGATGATGTCATGTCCAATCTGGTCGGCGAGGGCGGGATGGTCGGCCGCGCGGATCACCTGCGTGGCATCGGCCGGCAGCACGATGTCGCCGCCCTGATAATTCTTCACGATTTGGGGCCTCACGTTGGTGCCGTTGCAGTCCGGAGACGTGTCCATGTGCGAGCAGAAGCAGATCACCGGCACCTTTTTGTCGCTGTTGGCCGGAATCGTCGCGTAGACATAGCCGTGCTCGTCGAGATGGGCGTCCTTGAGCCCCAGCGCCTGCAGCTCCGACGCCAGCAGGCGGCCCAGATTCTTCTGCTTCTCGGTGGAGGGGCAGGTCGGCGAGGCCGGATCGGATTGGGTGTCGATCACAACGTAGCGCAGGAAGCGCTCGGTGACGTCGTGGGTGAAGGCTATCGGCGAGGCCAGCATGACGATCCGGAAGAGTTGCACAGGAAAGCGCTCTATAACAGAAAAGCGCCATTCCGGGTCCCCGCCGGAACGGCGCTTTTCGCGTTAGCCGGGCGGTCGGTCAGACTGCTTCCTTGAGTTCCTTGGCCGCACGGAAAGCGACCTTCTTGCTGGCCTTGATCTGGATCGGTTCCCCGGTCGCGGGGTTGCGGCCGACACGGGCGGCACGCTTGCGAACCTGGAGGATGCCGAGCCCGACGATGCGGATCCGCTCGCCCTTCTTCAGGTGCTTGGTGATCTTGTCGACCATGTCGGTCAGTATGGCTTCCGCGGCCTTCTTCGACAGTTCATGTTCCTCAGCGAGATCTGCCGCCAGATGCTTCAATGTGATGGTGGCTGGAGCCGCCGCTTTCTTCGCCATGTCTGGCCTCCTCCTTGCTTGAATGGCTTTTGAGCGCGTTGTCGATGCCGGCGCGCCGGGAAATGCATCATGTAGCGACTTGAAACCCGGGAATCCGCAGCAATCGGCTCGCGGACGGTTTCAAGAAACCCAGATGTAGCAGGCCTTAAACGATTCGGAAGAATGCTGCCCACGCTGTTTTGGCCGAAAACAGGCCGTTCTTTGCATCGGAATCGCAGAATTGCCCATCCCGCGCCGGGATTCGCAACGTCCTTGACTAAGCGGAAGCGGGCCTTTATGCCCTCGGTTCTGCGCGGATCAGGATCTGATTACGGCATCCGCGGGAGTAGCTCAGTTGGTTAGAGCGCCGCCCTGTCACGGCGGAGGCCGCGGGTTCGAGTCCCGTCTCTCGCGCCATTTTTCAATGGCTGGATGTCGATCTCCGGACTGCTGCAAACAGGCTGCAAGCAAAAAGGCCGCCCCCGGGCGGCCGTTTTTATTCCGATACCCTATCGTTTAACGCACCGTGGATGTGCTCGAGCTGGTGACGACTACCGGCTTGCCGGCCTTCACGACCTGGGCGGTCTGCTCATAGTCCGCACCGGTCCGGGCCGAGATGCCGAACGCTGCCACCGCGATGCCCGCCACGAGCGCGACGACCACGATCTTCAGATGGGTACTGCGATCCGCCGAGTGGAGTGAGTGGTTCATGTGGTGCCTCCCGGACGCCTTTGACGTCCCGTGTTGGTGAGAGACATACGCCCGATCTGTTTCAGGATCGTTTCGCGATTTCGGCAAAATGGTTTCATTCGGGCTGTTTTTGGCCGGTTTCTCGCCAAATCATCCGTGATGTAGATCACATACACCCGCGAGGCCGAGATCGACGCGGAGGGGCGGCAGCATGTCGGCAGGCTCCGACCGTGGTCATGACAGCGGCCGACAGCAGCGAATAGCGCACGGCTCGGGCGCCAAAGTCATTCTTCAGGGCGTCGTTGAGCTCGCCGACGGTCGACGGGCCGACGCCCTGGCCGAAGCCGGCGGCGGTCAGCGGCATGATCGCGGAGGCCAGCGCCCGCATGCTCGGCCTGGCCACGTCTGCGCGATCGCAAAGATCGGGCCGAGAGCCATGCCGCAGAACACCGTCATCGCACTCCAGAACGCCAGCGCGACGGAAACAATGTTGCGGTTGAAGCGGTCCGCGATGCGCGATCGGGATGCCGAGCAGCGAATAGAACAGCACGCTCAAGGTGCTCCTGGACCAGATCGACCGCCTGACGGAAACGGCCGCCCAAATGCTTGCGGATGAGAAGCATTTGAACTGAAATGTCGGCACCATGCCGGCCGTCCCGCGTTGGTTGGGCGAGGCAGGAACGCAACACCTTTCCGCCTTCTGCCGACGCATCGGGGGCGGGCAAAGGCGCCGAGGTGGCTTGTCTTGCGCCCTCTGTTGCGCTGCGCTAAGCCAAGAATAATTCCAATCAACGAATCTGCGGCCAAATCCGCAGGAAAAGGCACCGCCGATGTCCGGCATCCTGCAAAATTACCTTCCGCTTGTCGTGTTCGTCGGGGTGGCGAGCCTGATCGGTCTGGCGCTCCTGATCGCCCCATTCCTGGTCGCGTTCCAGCAGCCGGACCCGGAAAAACTCTCCGCCTATGAATGCGGATTCAACGCATTCGACGACGCCCGCATGAAGTTCGACGTCCGCTTCTACCTGGTCGCAATCCTTTTCATCATCTTCGACCTCGAAGTGGCGTTCCTGTTCCCGTGGGCGGTCGCGTTCGGCAAGCTCGGGGCCACCGGCTTCTGGTCGATGATGGTGTTTCTGGCCGTCCTAACGGTCGGCTTTGCTTATGAGTGGAAGAAAGGCGCGCTCGAATGGGATTGAGCCAGACAATAACGGGCTCTTCGCCTGATATCGCGCCGATGCCGAAGGGCATTCTCGACCCCTCGACCGGGAAGCCGGTCGGAGCCAGAGACCCGTTCTTCCTCGAGGTCAACCACGAGCTCTCGGACAAGGGCTTCTTCGTTGCCGCGGCCGACGACCTGATCACCTGGGCGCGCACCGGCTCCTTGATGTGGATGACGTTCGGTCTCGCCTGCTGCGCGGTCGAGATGATGCAGGTGTCGATGCCGCGTTACGACGTCGAGCGCTTTGGCTTTGCGCCGCGCGCCTCGCCGCGGCAGTCCGACGTGATGATCGTGGCGGGCACGCTGACCAACAAGATGGCGCCGGCGCTGCGCAAGGTCTACGATCAGATGCCGGAGCCGCGCTACGTGATCTCGATGGGCTCGTGCGCGAACGGCGGCGGCTACTATCACTATTCCTACTCGGTCGTGCGCGGCTGCGACCGCATCGTGCCGATCGACATCTACGTGCCCGGGTGCCCGCCGACGGCGGAGGCGCTCCTCTACGGCGTGCTGCTGCTGCAGAAGAAGATCCGCCGCATCGGGACCATCGAACGCTAAGGTTTTAGGTAATGGACGACGGCAAGCTCGACGCCCTTGGGCAGACGATTGTTAGCGCGCTCGGCGGCGCGGCCACTGCCCATGCGGTCGCGTTCAACCAGCTCACCGTGACCGTCGAGGCGGCAAAGATCGTCGAGGTGATGAAGCACCTGCGCGACGATCCCGCGCTGCGCTTCGTCAACATCACCGACGTCACCGCGGTCGACTATCCGAGCCGCGAGAAGCGTTTCGACGTGGTCTATCATCTGTTGTCGCCGACCCTGAACGAGCGCATCCGCATCCGTGCCGAGGCCGACGAGACCACGCAGGTGCCCTCGATCATCGACGTGTTTCCTGGCGCCGACTGGTTCGAGCGCGAGACCTACGACCTCTATGGCGTGATCTTCACCGGCCATCCCGACATGCGCCGGCTGCTGACCGATTACGGCTTCGACGGCCATCCGCTGCGCAAGGATTTTCCGCTCACCGGCTTCGTCGAGGTCCGCTACGACGACCAGGAGAAGCGGGTGCTCTATGAGCCGGTCCGCCTCAACCAGGAATTCCGCAAATTCGATTTCCTCTCGCCATGGGAAGGCGCGGACTATCCGCTGCCGGGCGATGAGAAGGCTGAGCCGAAGGCCTGACCATGAATGAACAGAACCTGCGTAACTTTACGATCAATTTTGGACCGCAGCATCCTGCGGCCCATGGTGTGCTTCGTCTCGTCCTTGAATTGGACGGCGAAGTCGTCGAGCGCGTCGATCCGCATATCGGTCTCTTGCACCGCGGCACCGAGAAGCTGATCGAGCACAAGACCTACCTCCAGGCGATCCCGTATTTCGACCGGCTCGATTATGTGGCGCCGATGAACCAGGAGCACGCGTTCTGTCTTGCCGCGGAAAAGCTGCTCGGCATCACCGTGCCGCGCCGTGGACAACTGATCCGCGTGCTCTATTGCGAGATCGGCCGCATCCTGTCGCATCTGCTCAACGTGACGACGCAGGCGATGGACGTCGGCGCGCTGACCCCGCCGCTGTGGGGTTTCGAAGAGCGCGAAAAGCTGATGCAGTTTTACGAGCGCGCCTCCGGCTCGCGCATGCATGCGGCCTATTTCCGCGTCGGCGGCGTGCATCAGGATTTGCCGCAGAAACTGATCGACGATATCGATGCCTGGTGCGAACCGTTCCTGCAGGTCGTCGCCGACCTCGACACGCTGCTGACCGGCAACCGTATCTTCAAGCAGCGCAACGTCGACATCGGCGTGGTGTCGCTGAAGGAAGCCTGGGAGTGGGGCTTTTCGGGCGTGATGGTGCGCGGCTCGGGTGCGGCGTGGGACCTGCGCAAGGCGCAGCCCTATGAGTGCTATGCCGAGATGGATTTCGACATCCCGATCGGCAAGAACGGTGACTGCTACGACCGCTACCTGATCCGCATGGAGGAGATGCGCCAGTCGGTGCGCATCATGAAGCAGTGCATCGCCAAGCTGAACTCGCCTGATGGGCAGGGTCCGGTCGTTGTCGAGGACAACAAGATCGCGCCGCCCCGCCGCGGCGAGATGAAGCGCTCGATGGAAGCGCTGATCCATCACTTCAAGCTCTATACCGAAGGCGTGCACGTGCCGGCCGGCGAAGTCTATGTCGCCGTGGAAGCGCCGAAGGGCGAATTCGGCGTCTATCTGGTCTCCGACGGCACCAACAAGCCCTACAAGTGCAAGATCCGCGCGCCAGGCTTCGCCCACCTGCAGGCGATGCACCACATCTGCAAGGGCCATCTGCTTGCCGACGTCTCGGCGATACTGGGCTCGCTCGACATCGTGTTCGGAGAGGTCGATCGGTGATGGCGCAGGCGCCCATCCAGTTTGACCGGGCATCGGGCGCACTCGAGGGTGCGAACGCGTGGGAGCGTTTGGCCGCGGTGGCGCTGGTGCTGGGGTCGAAGGTGGCGTCGAATTTTTCGCACCGCGGCTACAATATGTGCGCCAATCTGTTGCGCACGACGCTGCCCGAGCGCGGTATCCAGATCAAACTCAATCCCGACGCTGTTTTCGAGTTTCCCTATGGGGACGGCTACTGGAGCAAGCTGCTCAATCGCGCCTACACATATGAGGACGAACTGGAACTGCTGTTCAAGGACTCCGCCGACGTCGACTATACGCTGCTCGATTGCGGTGCCAACTACGGCTACTGGTCGGTCCTGGTGTCGAGCAAGCCGTTCGGCTCGCACAAGGCCATCGCGATCGAGCCGTCGGGGCAGAATTTTCCGAAACTCGCCAATAACGCTGCGATCAATGGCAATCGTTTCGAGACGATGAAATGCGCGATCGGGGCCGCGCGCGGCACCGCCCGGCTGTCCGGCAGCAAGCATGAAGCCTTCAGCATCGCCGGCGACCAGTCCGGTGGCGAGGAGGTGCCGGTCATCGCGCTGGATAACCTTTTGGACGACGGCAAGATCGCGCCCGGCGGCAAATATCTGATCAAGCTCGACGTCGAAGGCGTCGAGATCGAGGCTATGAAGGGTGGCGCGCGCCTGATGCAGGGAGATAGCGTCTTGTTGTGCGAGGAGCACGGCAACGACCCTGAGCATACCGTGTCGCGCTATATCCTCGAACAGACCCCGCTGAAGCTGATCGTCTACGATCCGCGCAGCCATCGCCTTGAAACCGTAACCGATCTTTCAATTCTGGATCGGATCAAGGTTTCAACCCATGTCGGCTACAACGTGTTCGGCACCGCAAGCGCATTCTGGCTCGCCCGGATCGATGCGCTCAATGCGAAAGCCGCGCGCCGCGTGCAATGAGAGACTGAACAATGTCCGTCCGCCGCCTCGCACCGAAGGAATTGCAGCCCGCGAGCTTCACGTTCACGGATGAGAATCTCGCCTGGGCCAAGGCGCAGATCGCAAAATATCCGCCGGGTCGTCAGGCCTCTGCGGTGATCGCGATCCTTTGGCGCGCGCAGGAGCAGCATGAGGGATGGGTGTCGGAGGCCGCGATCCGCGTCGTCGCCGACCTGCTCGAAATGCCCTACATCCGCGTGCTGGAAGTGGCGACCTTCTACACCATGTTCCAGCTTCAGCCGGTCGGCAAGAAGGCCCATGTGCAGGTCTGCGGCACCACGCCGTGCCGCCTGCGCGGCGCCGGCGACCTGATCGAGGTGTGCCAGAGCCGCATCCATCACGAACCCTTCCATCTGTCGAAGGACGGCAATTTTAGCTGGGAAGAGGTCGAGTGCCTGGGCGCCTGCGTCAACGCACCGATGGTGCAGATCTGGAAGGACACCTACGAGGACCTGACCAAGGAAAGTTTCGGCAAGGTGCTGGACGGCTTTGCCTCGGGCAATCCGCCGAAGCCCGGACCGCAGATCGACCGACAGTTCTCGGCGCCGCTGGGCGGGCCGACGACGCTGAAGGAATCCACATGATGCGAGACGGCACGTTGCCCGTGAGCGGGCCGGGGAGGGTCGGCGCGATGAAGAACTGGCGCTATATCGGCATGCACGCCGTTGCGGCGGCGACCTTCATCTTTCTGCTGCAGCGTTACGGGCTGAACGCAACGCTCGAATCCAGCCTGTTGTGGGCGCTGACCTTTGGCGGATGCGCCGCGGGTCTCGCCTATGCGCAGTCCAACCGTTGATCCGCTAGGAAGCTTCAAGTCATGCTCGACGACAAGGATCGCATCTTCAAGAACCTCTATGGGCTCCACGATTGGGGACTGGAGGGCGCGCGCCGTCGCGGCGCGTGGGACGGCACCAAAGCGATCATCGACAAGGGCCGCGACTGGATCATCAACGAGATGAAGGCCTCCGGCCTGCGCGGCCGCGGCGGGGCGGGCTTTCCGACCGGCCTGAAATGGTCGTTCATGCCGAAGGAATCCACCGACGGTAGGCCGAGCTATCTCGTGGTCAACGCCGACGAATCCGAGCCGGGCACCTGCAAGGACCGCGAGATCATGCGGCATGATCCGCACCTGCTCGTGGAAGGCTGCCTCTTGGCAAGCTTCGCGATGGGCGCCCATGCCTGCTACATCTATGTCCGCGGCGAGTTCATCCGCGAACGCGAGCGCCTGCAGGCCGCGATCGATCAGGCCTATGACGCCAAGCTGATCGGCAAGGACAACGTCCATGGCTGGCCGTTCGAGCTCTATGTCGCGCATGGCGCCGGCGCCTATATCTGCGGTGAGGAAACGGCGCTGCTCGAAAGCCTCGAAGGCAAGAAGGGCCAGCCGCGGCTGAAGCCCCCATTTCCGGCCAATGTCGGCCTCTATGGCTGCCCGACCACCGTCAACAATGTCGAGTCCATCGCGGTCGCACCCGACATTCTACGCCGCGGCGCGGCGTGGTTCGCCGCGATTGGCCGGCCGAACAATGTCGGCACAAAACTGTTTTGCGTCTCTGGTCACGTCGAGCGGCCCTGCAATGTCGAAGAGGCGATGGGGATTCCGTTCCGTGAGCTGATCGAAAAGCACTGTGGCGGCATTCGCGGCGGCTGGGACAATCTGAAGGCCGTGATCCCCGGCGGCTCGTCGGTCCGCATGGTGCCGGCCGAGCAGATCATCGACACGCCGATGGATTTCGACTCTCTCAGCAAGCTGCGCTCCGGGCTCGGTACTGCCGCCGTGATCGTGATGGACAAGTCGACCGACCTGATCCGGGCGATCGCGCGCATCTCTTATTTCTACAAGCATGAGAGCTGCGGCCAGTGCACGCCCTGCCGCGAAGGCACCGGCTGGATGTGGCGCGTGCTGACCCGCATGGCTGAGGGCCGCGCCCACAAGCGCGAGATTGACATGCTGCTGGAAGTTACAAAACAGGTCGAAGGCCACACCATCTGCGCGCTCGGCGACGCTGCCGCCTGGCCGATCCAGGGCCTGATCGCGCATTTCCGTCACGAGATCGAGGCGCGTATCGACCAGTATTCGCACAAGGCCGACATCGACGACATTGGCGTGCGC
Organism: Bradyrhizobium archetypum; assembly: GCF_013114835.1. Taxonomy (GTDB): domain Bacteria; phylum Pseudomonadota; class Alphaproteobacteria; order Rhizobiales; family Xanthobacteraceae; genus Bradyrhizobium; species Bradyrhizobium archetypum. Next base: position 413,005 of record NZ_JAAVLW010000007.1, read on the forward strand.
GATCCCGTGAACATGATCGCGGCGGAGTAGAGCGATGGCAGACGAGCCCGACAGCATCATCCTGACGATCCTGCGCAAGATCGATCAGCGAACCGAGAGGATGGCCGAGGATCTTCACGACCGGAAGACGCGCGTCACTTCCGTCGAGGAGGGACTTGCCGGTGTTAACTGCCGGCTCGACCGTCTTGAAACGCGCGTCGATCGAATTGAGAAGCGCCTAGAATTGACCGACGTAACGCACTGAGACAATGGGAACCGATGTCGCAACCGAGCTTCTGGTGGCAGAGATACGGGACGCTGGCGCAGATGGCGCAGGCGGCCGTGGCGCTGCTCGGCTTTGTTGCGATCTTGTTCCAGATCAACGAGATCCGCACCAACAACCGCGCCGCCAGCGCGCGGCAGGCGTTTCTCGGCTACACCGACCTGGCGTTCAAGAATCCGAAATTCGCGCAGCCGGACTACGAGCAGATCAAGGCGGCCGGGCGCGACGAGCAGGTACAGTACGAGAGCTTCGTCACCTACTTCCTTTACGCCTGCGAGGAAGCGATCAGCGCATTCGCAGGAAAACGCGAATGGCAGGCATCCTGCGACTACGACCTGAAGCCGCATCTGCCGTTCCTGTGCGAGAAGAACGCGGCGCAACCGGCCTATCTCGCCACCTATGGCGCCGAGACCCAGCAATGGATCAAGACGTCGCTGAAGACCGCCAGCGTTACACCGCCAGACTGCAAGCTGGGAAAGACTTGAGACAGCAATGACCAAACTCATCATCGACGGCAAAGAGATCGATGTGCCTGCGGAGTACACGCTGCTGCAGGCCTGCGAGGCTGCGGGCGCCGAAATTCCGCGCTTCTGCTATCACGAGCGGCTGTCGATCGCCGGCAATTGCCGGATGTGCCTCGTCGAGATCAAGGGTGGCCCGAAGCCGGTCGCAAGCTGCGCCTGGGGCGTGCGCGACTGCCGGCCCGGCCCGAAGGGCGAACCGCCGGAAATCTCGACACGTTCGCCGATGGTGAAGAAGGCGCGCGAAGGCGTGATGGAATTTTTGCTGATCAACCATCCGCTGGATTGCCCGATCTGCGACCAGGGTGGCGAGTGCGACCTGCAGGACCAGGCGATGGGCTATGGCGTGGACACTTCGCGCTTCGCCGAGAACAAGCGCGCGGTCGAGGACAAATATCTGGGCGCGCTGGTCAAGACCTCGATGAACCGCTGCATCCAGTGCACGCGCTGCGTCCGCTTCTCCGCCGAAGTCGCCGGGGTCCCGGAGATGGGCGCAACCGGCCGCGGCGAGGATATGGAGATCACGACCTATCTGGAGCAGGCGCTGACCTCCGAGCTGCAGGGCAACCTCGTCGACATCTGCCCGGTGGGCGCGCTCACCTCAAAACCCTACGCATTCGCCGCTCGCCCGTGGGAGCTCGGCAAGACGCAGTCGGTCGACGTGATGGATGGCGTCGGCTCCGCGATCCGCGTCGACACCCGCGGCCGCGAGGTGATGCGGATCCTGCCGCGCATCAATGAAGCGGTGAACGAGGAATGGATTTCCGACAAGACCCGTCACATCGTCGACGGCCTGCGCACGCAGCGCCTTGATCGACCCTATGTCCGCGAGAACGGCAAGCTTCGCGCCGCGTCGTGGCACGAGGCTTTCGCAGCCATCGCGGCCAAGGTCAGGATGAGCGACGGCAAGCGCATGGGGGTCATCGCCGGCGATCTCGCCGCAGTCGAGGAGATGTTCGCGTTCAAGGACCTCATGGGCAAATATGGCTCCAGCAATCTGGCGGTGCAGGGCGGCGACGCCTTTGACCCCAAGCTCGGCCGCGCGACCTATATCTTCAATCCGACCATTGCCGGGATCGAACAGGCCGACGCGCTCTTGATCATCGGCTCCAACCCGCGCAAGGAGGCCGCCGTCCTCAACGCGCGGATCCGCAAGCGTTGGCGCACCGGTCAGCTCAGGGTCGCTGTGGTCGGCGCCAAGGCCGACCTTACCTATGACTACGATTATCTCGGCGCAGGCACGGATACGCTCAGCGAACTCGCCAGCGGCAAGCATTCGTTCACGGGGGTGCTGAAGGGTGCCAAGAACCCGATCGTGCTGGTCGGCGCCGGGTCATTGTCGCGGCATGACGGCGCGGCGGTGCTTTCGCTGGCGGCCAAGATCGCGGTCGGCACGGGCGCGCTCAAGGACGACTGGAACGGCTTTGCCGTGTTGCACGATACTGCTTCGCGCGCGGGCGCGCTCGACATCGGTTTTGCGGCCGATAAAGACGGGCTCAGCCTGGCCCAGATGACGACTTTCGGCACGCTCGATGTGCTGTTCCTGCTCGGCGCCGACGAGGTGAAGGTGCCGGACGGGACCTTCGTGGTCTATATCGGTACCCATGGCGACCGCGGCGCGCACCGCGCTGACGTGATCCTGCCGGGCGCTGCCTATACGGAAAAATCCGGCCTCTACGTCAACACCGAGGGCAGGGCGCAGATCGCCAGCCGCGCGGCGTTTCCGCCCGGCGAGGCGCGCGAGGACTGGGCGATCGTCCGCGCATTGTCGGAGGTGCTCGGCAAGAAACTGCCCTATGACTCGCTTCAGGCACTGCGCCAGGCCTTGTTCAAGGCCGTCCCGCACCTGATGCGGATCGACCAGATCGAGCCCGGCAAGGCCGAGCAGGTCAAGGCACTGGCGGGCAAGGGCGGCAAGACCGACAAGAGCCCGTTGAAATCGTCCGTCGAGGATTTTTATCTGACCAACCCGATCGCACGGGCCTCGGCGGTGATGGCGGAATGTTCCCGGCTGGCGGCCGGGCGAATGCTGACGGCAGCGGAGTGAGCGTGATCTGATGGCTGATTTGTTCGCAAGCTCGTTCTGGACCGGCTTTCTCTGGCCGCTGATCGTCATGGTCGCGCAGAGCCTGCTCCTGCTCGTCGTGCTGCTGATCGCGATCGCCTACATCCTGCTCGCCGACCGCAAGATCTGGGCGGCGGTGCAGATCCGCCGCGGTCCCAACGTGGTGGGTCCCTGGGGCTTGCTGCAGTCCTTCGCGGATCTTCTGAAGTTCGTGCTGAAGGAGCCGATCATTCCGTCGGGCTCCAACAAGGGCGTGTTCCTGCTGGCGCCTTTGGTGTCCTGCGTGCTGGCGCTCGCCGCCTGGGCTGTCATCCCAATGGATTTCGGCTGGGTGATCTCCGACATCAATGTCGGCGTGCTCTACATCTTCGCGATCTCGTCGCTGTCGATCTACGGCATCATCATGGCCGGCTGGTCATCAAACTCGAAATACCCGTTCCTCGCCGCCCTGCGCTCGGCGGCGCAGATGGTATCCTACGAAGTCTCGATCGGCTTCGTTATCATCACGGTGTTGCTGTGCGCCGGCTCGCTCAACCTTTCGGCGGTGGTGGAGGCGCAGAATGCCCGTGGCTTTGCCAGCGTGATCGGCCTGCCGCAACTCACCATTCTGAACTGGTATGTGTGGCCGCTGTTCCCGATGTTCGTGGTGTTCTACGTCTCGGCGCTGGCCGAGACCAACCGTCCGCCGTTCGATCTGGTGGAAGCGGAATCGGAGCTGGTCGCCGGCTTCATGGTCGAATACGGCTCGACGCCGTATTTGCTGTTCATGCTCGGCGAATATGTCGCGATCACCACGATGTGCGCGATGGCGACGATCCTGTTCCTCGGCGGCTGGCTGCCGCCGGTGGCGCTGCCGCCGTTCACCTGGATCCCGGGCGTGGTGTGGTTCGCGCTGAAGCTGTTCTTCATGTTTTTCCTGTTCGCGATGGCGAAGGCGATCGTGCCGCGCTACCGCTACGATCAACTGATGCGACTCGGCTGGAAGGTGTTTTTGCCGCTGTCGCTGGCGATGGTGGTGATTGTGGCTGGCGTGCTGCAGTTCGCCGGCATCGCACCGAAGTGAGGCCATCATGAGTGTCAACGTCAACGCAACGGCCCGCGCGCTTCTGTTGAGCGAGTTCGTATCGGCGTTCTTTCTCGCCATGCGCTATTTCTTCAAGCCGAAGCCGACCATCAACTATCCGTTCGAGAAGAACCCGATCTCGCCGCGCTTCCGCGGCGAGCACGCGCTGCGCCGCTATCCGAACGGCGAGGAGCGCTGCATCGCCTGCAAGCTGTGCGAGGCGATCTGCCCGGCGCAGGCGATCACGATCGAGGCGGGCCCGCGCCGCAACGACGGCACGCGCCGTACGGTGCGCTACGACATCGACATGGTGAAATGCATCTATTGCGGCCTGTGCCAGGAAGCCTGCCCGGTCGATGCCATCGTCGAGGGACCGAATTTCGAATTCGCGACCGAGACCCGCGAGGAACTCTACTATGACAAGGCCAAGCTGCTCGCCAATGGCGACCGCTGGGAGCGCGAGATTGCGAAAGCAATTGAGCTCGACGCGCCGTACCGGTGAGGTGAGGGCATGATCCAGATTTCAACGTCATTCCGGGGCACGCCAACGGGTCCGCGCCAAGCGCGGCCCGATGACAAGCTCCGCGCGAACCCGGAATGTCGCGCCATCACCTCTGGATTCCACAATGCGCAATTGCGCATTGGGATTCGCGGATTGCGTCCGCGCTCCGGAATGACGGGGGATGACCGATGATCCTTCCCGCGCTGTTCTTCTATCTCTTCGCCGGCGTCTGCGTGGCCTCGGCGGTGATGGTGATTGTGTCGCGCAATCCCGTGCACTCCGTCCTGTATCTGATCCTGGCCTTCGTCAACGCCTCCGGCCTGTTCGTGCTGATGGGCGCCGAATTCCTCGGCATGATGCTGATCGTGGTCTATGTCGGCGCGGTCGCCGTGCTGTTCCTGTTCGTGATCATGATGCTCGACGTCGATTTCACCGAGCTGCGCGAGGGCTTTCTCGAGTATCTGCCGATCGGTCTGGTGATCGGCGGCATCTTCCTTGCCGAGCTGCTGCTGGTCGCCGGCGGCTGGGTCATGAAGCCCGATGCCGCGAAATCGATCACCGCGGCGATCCCGACCAATGTCAGCAACACCGAGGCGCTCGGGCTGGTGCTCTATACGAAGTACATCCATTACTTCCAGCTTGCCGGCATGGTGCTCTTGGTCGCCATGATCGGCGCGATCGTGCTGACGCTGCGGCACAAGGCGAAGGTCAAGCGGCAGGACATCAACGTGCAGAATGCGCGCACGCCGGAGCTCGCGATGGCTATCCGCAAGGTGGCGCCGGGGCAGGGACTGCAGGATTCGGACGCGGCGGAGTGGGTGAAATGACGATCGGTCTGGGACACTATCTCGCGGTCGCCGCCATCCTGTTCACGCTCGGGATCCTCGGCATCTTCCTGAACCGCAAGAATATCATCGTCATCCTGATGTCGATCGAGTTGATCCTGCTCGCCGTCAACATCAACCTGGTGGCATTCTCGACCTTCCTCGGCGACATCGTCGGCCAGGTGTTCGCGCTGCTGGTGCTGACGGTTGCCGCTGCTGAGGCTGCGATCGGTCTTGCGGTACTGGTGGTGTATTTCCGCAACCGCGGCTCGATCGCGGTTGAAGACGTCAATCTGATGAAGGGCTAGGGCGCAGCTATGGTTCAGGCAATCGTCTTTCTGCCGCTGCTGGGCGCCATCCTGGCCGGCCTGATCGCGTTGTTCGGGGCGCATGCGCGCAATCCGAGCGGTGATGAGGTCAAGCATCACGATCACGGGCCCAGCGAACATGCGCACGCCGTCGAGGCCCATGGCCATGACGATCACGGCCATGACGATCATCATATCGCAGAGCCAGCGGCGCAGGGATCGCGCGCGGCCGAACTGATCACAACAGGGCTGCTATTTGTGTCGGCGGCGCTGTCCTGGGTGGTGCTGGTCAATGTCGGCTTCATGCATCAGGACGCGCTGATTGCGCTGTTCCCGTGGATCAATTCCGGCGATCTGCAGGTGTCGTGGGCGCTGCGCGTCGACACGCTGACCGCGGTGATGCTGGTGGTGGTCAACACCGTCTCCTCGCTCGTGCACCTCTATTCCATCGGCTACATGGACCAGGATCCGTACCGGCCGCGCTTCTTCGGCTATCTGTCCCTGTTCACCTTCGCGATGCTAATGCTGGTGACGTCGGACAATCTGGTGCAGCTCTTTTTCGGCTGGGAAGGCGTCGGTCTCGCCAGCTACCTTCTGATCGGCTTCTGGTACCAGAAGCCGTCGGCTAATGCGGCGGCGATCAAGGCCTTCGTGGTCAACCGCGTCGGCGATTTCGGCTTTGCGCTCGGCATCTTCGCCGTGTTCATGCTGCTCAACACCACCGATTTCGAGACCATCTTTGCCGGCGCGCAGGGCCTGTCGGGCAAGACCATCAACTTCTTCGGCTGGCATGCCGATGCGCTCACCCTGACCTGCCTCCTGTTGTTCATGGGCGCGATGGGCAAATCGGCCCAGTTCCTGCTGCACACCTGGTTGCCGGACGCGATGGAAGGTCCGACGCCAGTATCAGCGTTGATCCATGCCGCGACCATGGTCACCGCCGGCGTGTTCATGGTGGCGCGGCTGTCGCCGCTGTTCGAGCTGGCGCCGAATGCGCAAGCCGTGGTGATGTTCTTCGGCGCCACCACCGCCTTCTTTGCCGCAACCGTCGGCCTTGTCCAGAACGACATCAAGCGCATCGTGGCCTATTCGACCTGTTCGCAGCTCGGCTACATGTTCGTGGCGATGGGGGCGGGGGCCTATTCGGTCGGCATGTTCCATCTGTTCACGCATGCCTTCTTCAAGGCGCTGCTGTTCTTGGGGTCAGGCTCGGTGATCTATGCGATGCATCACGAGCAGGACATCCGCAACATGGGCGGTCTGAAGGACAGGATTCCCTACACCTATAGCGTGATGGTGATCGGCACGCTGGCGCTGACCGGCTTTCCGCTCACGGCCGGCTATTTCTCCAAGGACGCGATCATCGAAGCCGCCTATGTCGCGCACAATCCGTTCGCCTATTACGGCTTCGCAATGACCGTGGTCGCGGCCGGCCTGACCTCGTTCTATTCGTGGCGTCTGATCTTTAAGACGTTCCACGGCGAGCCGCACGACCAGCATCACTACGAGGCGGCCCATGAATCGCCGATGTGGATGCTGGTCCCGATCGGCATTCTCGCCGCAGGCTCGATCCTGGCCGGCTTCCCGTTCAAGGAAGTGTTCGCAGGTCATGGCGTGGAGGAGTTCTTCCGCGACTCGCTGAAGATGCATCCGCACATCATCGACGAGATGCACCACATCTCGCCGGTGGTCGCATTCCTGCCGACGATCATGATGGTGCTGGGCTTCCTGGTATCGTGGCTGTTCTACATCCGCAGGCCCTACATTCCGGTCCAGCTCGCCAATGAGCACCAGATGCTCTATCAGTTCCTGCTCAATAAATGGTATTTCGACGAGCTCTATGAGCTCATCTTCGTCCGTCCGGCCAAGTGGATCGGCTACCAGCTCTGGAAGAAGGGCGACGGCTTCGTCATCGACGGCTTCGGTCCGGATGGCGTCTCGGCGCGCGTCCTCGACGTCACCCGCAACGTGGTGAAGATCCAGACCGGCTATCTCTATCACTATGCCTTCGCGATGCTGATCGGCGTCGCCGGGCTGATCACCTGGTTCATGTTCGGCTTGGGGGCCCAGTAATGACAACCTGGCCGATTCTTTCCGTCGTTACCTTCCTGCCGGTCATCGGCGCGCTGGCGATCTACATCACCCGCGGCGACGACGAGGCGGCGCGGCGCAATGCGCGCTGGATTGCGCTGTGGACCACGCTCGTCACCTTTGCGGTGTCGCTGATCCTGGTCTGGCGCTTCGATGCCGCCAATCCCGACTTCCAGTTCATCGAGAAGGCGAGCTGGCTTGCCAGCGGCATCACCTACCACATGGGCGTCGACGGCATCTCGCTGCCTTTTGTGATCCTGACCACCGCCTTGATGCCGCTCTGCATCATCGCGAGCTGGAAATCGGTCACGGTGCGCGTGCGCGAATACATGATGGCGTTCCTGCTTCTGGAAACGCTGATGGTCGGCACTTTTTCGGCGCTGGATCTCGTGCTGTTCTATCTGTTCTTCGAAGGCGGCCTGATCCCGATGTTCCTGATCATCGGCGTCTGGGGCGGCCCGCGCCGGGTCTATGCGTCGTTCAAGTTCTTCCTCTATACGCTGCTCGGCTCGGTCCTGATGCTGCTGGCGATCATGGCGCTGTACTGGAATGCCGGCACCACCGACATCCCGACACTGATGCACACCGCCGTGCCGCGTAGCTTGCAGACCTGGGCGTGGCTGGCGTTCTTTGCCTCCTTTGCGGTGAAGATGCCGATGTGGCCGGTGCACACCTGGTTGCCAGATGCCCACGTCGAAGCGCCGACCGCGGGCTCGGTGATCCTGGCCGCGATCCTGCTGAAGATGGGCGGCTACGGCTTCCTGCGTTTCTCGCTGCCGATGTTCCCCTTGGCGTCGCATGATTTCGCGCCGCTGATCTTCTCGCTGTCGGTGATCGCCATCGTCTATACCTCGCTGGTGGCCTTGATGCAGGAAGACATCAAGAAGCTGATCGCCTATTCGTCGGTCGCCCATATGGGCTTCGTCACCATGGGCATTTTTGCGGTGACGACGCAGGGCGTTGCCGGCGGCGTGTTCCAGATGGTGTCGCACGGCATCGTCTCGGGCGCGCTGTTCCTGTGCGTCGGCATCGTCTACGACCGCATGCATACCCGCGAGATCACGGCCTATGGCGGCCTGGTGAACCGGATGCCGCTGTATGCGATGGTGTTCATGGTCTTCACCATGGCCAATGTCGGTCTGCCCGGCACAAGCGGCTTCGTCGGCGAATTCATGACGCTGCTCGGCACCTTCAAGGTCTCGATCCCGACGGCGACCTTCGCCACGTTAGGCGTGATCCTGTCGGCGGCTTACGCGCTCTGGCTCTACCGCAAGGTGGTGTTCGGCGCGCTGACCAAGCCGTCGCTCGCCAGCATCAAGGATCTGACCGCTCGCGAATGCCTGACGCTGTTCCCGCTGGTGGCGCTGACCATCCTGTTCGGCGTCTATCCGAAGCCGGTGCTCGACATGTCGGCGGCCTCGGTCCAGCAGCTCGTCAACAATTACAATGCCGCCGTGACTGCCGTGAAGGCAGCCGCGTTGATCCAGTAACGTAGCGTTTCAAGCGAAGTGGGAACCGGTTCGCGTGAAGAAAACGCGTCAAGGAAATAAAGCGCCATGAGCTTTTCCAGTGCAGGTTATCAGTTGCTGCCGGTGCTGCCGGAGCTGGTGCTGGCGGTCGGCGCCATGGCGCTGCTGATGCTCGGCGCCTATCGCGGCGAGGAGACCACGAGAATTGTCACCAGCCTCGCGGTGGTGCTGCTGGTCGTCACCGGCGTGCTGGTGCTGATGCTGCCGGCCGGCAAGCTCACGACCTTCGGCGGCAGCTTCATCGTCGACGACTTTGCCCGTTTCCTGAAGGTCCTTGCGATCATCGGCTCGGCGGCGACGCTGATCCTGTCGGCCGAGTTTTTGTCCGATCCGTCGCGGCGCGTGTTCGAATATTCGATCCTGGTGCTGCTCTCCACGCTCGGCATGATGGTGCTGATCTCGGCCGCCGACCTGATCATGCTCTATCTTGGGCTCGAGCTGATGTCGCTCGCGCTCTATGTCGTCGCTGCCTCCAACCGCGACAATGCCAAGTCCACCGAGGCCGGGTTGAAGTATTTCGTGCTCGGCGCGCTGTCCTCCGGCATGCTGCTCTACGGCGCCTCGCTGGTCTATGGATTCACCGGCACGGTCGATTTTGCCGGCATCGCCGCCGCCGTGAAGACCGGCAGCGTCGGCATCGTGTTTGGCCTGGTGTTCCTGCTGGCCGGGCTCTGCTTCAAGGTATCCGCCGTGCCGTTCCACATGTGGACGCCGGACGTCTATGAAGGCGCGCCGACACCGGTCACGGCGTTCTTTGCCTCCGCGCCGAAGGTGGCGGCGCTTGCGGTGTTCACCCGCGTGACCCTCACTGCGTTCCCGGGCATCGTGCCGCAATGGCAGCAGATCCTCGTGTTCGTCGCGATCGCCTCGATGGCGCTGGGCTCGTTCGCCGCGATCGGGCAGAGGAACATCAAACGCCTGATGGCCTATTCCTCGATCGGCCATATGGGCTTTGCGCTGGTCGGCCTCGCGTCGGGCACGGTAGAGGGCGCGCAGGGCGTGCTGGTCTATATCGCGATCTATGTCGCGATGACGCTGGGCTCCTTCGCCGTGATCCTGTCCATGAAGCGCAACGGCCAGCCGATGGAAGAGATCAGCGATTTCGCCGGGCTGTCGCGCACCAACCCGCTGCTGGCGTTCTTCTTCGCCATGCTGCTGTTCTCGCTGGCCGGCATTCCGCCGCTCGCGGGCTTCTTCGCCAAATGGTACGTGTTCGTGGCTGCCATCAAGGCGGGCCTGTTCACGCTCGCCGTCATCGGCGTGCTCACCAGCGTCGTGGGCGCGTTCTACTATCTCACCATCGTCAAGGTGATGTATTTCGACGAGCCCGCCGGCCAGATCGAACCGATGCGCATGGAGTTGCGCACGGTGCTGGCGGTGGCCGGTATCTTCAACATCTTCTTCTTCGTCTATCCGGGGCCGCTGGTCAGCGTCGCCACGGCGGCAGCGAAGTCGCTCTTTTAGGCGCATGATCTGCGAAAACCGACGTTCGGTTTTCGCGCGGATCATGCGCAGAAACTGGAAATGACCTTCTCGCTCGGTCCCCAAGCCACATCGGCCGGCTATCGTCTCGCCGCCTTCGACCAGATCGGTTCGACCAATGCCGAAGCCATGGCGCGCGCCCGCGATGGCGAGCGGGGGCCGACATGGTTCGTGACGACGGAACAGACGGCAGGGCGCGGCCGCCGACAGCGCGCCTGGGTCGCGCCGCGCGGCAATCTCGCCAGCAGCGTCCTCGAAGTCATGGACGTCTCGCCGGCGGTCGCGGCGACACTGGGCTTTGCTGCGGGGCTGTCGCTGGAAAGCGCACTGCAAAGGCTCAGTGTCGAGGCCAATCTGCGCCGCGCCGGGGCGGAGCCGCTGAAATTCGCGCTGAAATGGCCGAACGATGTGCTGGCCGAACGGCAGAAGCTCTCTGGAATCCTGCTGGAAGCGGAAGCGGTGGCCGGCGACCGGCTTGCGGTCGTGGTCGGCATCGGCACCAACGTCATTGCCGCGCCCGCGGGCACGCCGACGCCGGCGACCTCGCTTGCAGCCCTCGGGGTCCATGTCGGCGCCGAGGAGCTGTTCAAGGCGCTGGCGGAAGCCTGGGTCGAATTCCGCGGCATCTGGGACAATGGCCGCGGCTTTGGCGAAATCCGGAAAGCCTGGCTGGCACGTGCCTTCGGCGTCGGCGAGCCCGTTGTGATAAAGACCGGAACCACGACGGTGGAAGGCACGTTCGATACGATCGACGACACCGGCTGCCTGATCGTCCGCACCGCGGAGGGCAAGCGCGTGGCCATCACGGCCGGCGAGGTCTATTTCGGCACCGCGGCATCAGTGGGAGCGGCCTGATGGCGCGGCCGGATGAATTGACCTTTGCCCCGCTTGGCGGCGTCGGCGAGATCGGCATGAACCTGTCGATCTATGGGCTCGGCAACCGCCACCAGCGGTCCTGGCTCGCGGTCGATCTCGGCGTCTCCTTCGGCGACGAGGAGCACCTGCCCGGCATCGACCTGATCATGCCCGACATCAGCTTCCTGGAGAAGGAGCGCAACAACCTGATGGGCCTGGTGCTGACGCACGCCCATGAGGATCATTTCGGCGCCATCATCGACCTCTGGCCGATGCTGCAATGCAAGGTCTACGCGACCAAGTTCAGCGCCGCGCTGTTCGAGGCCAAATGCGCCGCGGAGCGCAATCCGCCGAAAATTCCGGTGACGGTGGTGCCGTCGGGCGGCCGCGTCAACCTCGGTCCGTTCACCGTCGAATTCATCCCTGTCGCGCATTCGATTCCCGAGTCGCATGCGCTCGCCATCCATACGTCCGCCGGCACCGTGCTGCACACCGGCGACTGGAAGATCGATCCGACGCCGATCATCGGTCTTCCGACCGACGAGCGCCGGCTGCGTGAGCTTGGCGATGAGGGCGTGCTGGCGCTGGTCGGCGATTCCACCAACGCGGTAAGGGACGGGCGCTCGCCATCGGAAACCGAGGTCGCCGCCACCATCGCCAAGCTGGTGAAGGCGGCCAAGGGCCGCGTCGCCGTGACGACCTTTGCCTCCAACGTCGCGCGCGTGAAAGCGGTGGCGGATGCCGCCAGGGCCGCCGATCGTGAGGTGGTCGTGGTCGGCCGCGCCATGGAGCGCGTCGTACAGGTCGCCCGCGAGACCGGTTATCTCGAGGGCGTGCAGAATTTCCGCAGCGCCGATTACTATGGGCACTTCCCGCCGGACAAGGTGCTGGCGCTCTGCACCGGCAGCCAGGGCGAGCCCCGCGCGGCGCTGGCGCGAATTGCCAACAACGACCATCCGCAGGTGACGCTGAACAAGGGCGACAGCGTGATCTTCTCCTCGCGCACTATTCCGGGCAACGAGAAGGCGGTCGGCGCCATCATCAACGGGCTGGTTGTACAGGGCATCGAGGTCATCACCGACCGCACCGATCTCGTCCACGTCTCCGGCCATCCGCGCCGCGACGAACTGCGCGACATGATCTCGTGGGTGCGCCCGCAGATCCTGATTCCTGTCCATGGCGAGGCGTTGCATCTGTCGGAGCATGCCAAGCTGGCGCGCGCCGCCGCGGTGCCGAAAGTATTGACCTGCCGCAACGGCGACCTGGTCAAGCTCGGCCCTGGCGACCCCGGCATCATCGACGAGTTGCCGTCGGGGCGGCTCTATAAAGACGGCGCGATCCTTGAGGATTCAAAATCCCGCGCCGTGGTGGAGCGGCGGCGGATGGGGTTTGCCGGCTGCGCCTTCGTGGCGATCGCCATGACCCAGCAGGGCGAACTCGCCGACGATCCCGAGGTTGATCTCGTCGGCATCCCCGAGAAGAATGTGGCCGGCGAGATCATCGACGAGATCGTGTTCGACGTGGTGGTTTCGACGGTCGAAGGCCTGCCGCGGCCGCGGCGGCGCGATCCGGACGCAACAGCGGAATCGGTACGCCGCGCGGTGCGGGCGGTGATCAACGAGCAATGGGGCAAGAAGCCGATCTGCCTCGTTCATGTTCTGATGGTTTGAGGTAGAGAGAGTTAGCGGACCGCGCGGATACCTCGCGACGACGCATCGAAGCAGGGGAGTGGAGTGTCATGCTGGGCCGGCTCAATCACGTGGCGATCGCGGTCAAGGACGCGGAAAAGGCCGCAAAAATCTATCGCGGCGCATTCGGCGCCGAAATCTCCGGTGCGGTGCCGCTGCCGGAACATGGCGTCATCACCGTGTTCGTGACGCTGCCCAACACCAAGATCGAGTTCATCCAGCCGCTCGGCGACGCCTCGCCGATCGCCAAATTCGTCGAGCGCAATGCCGACGGCGGCATCCATCACATCTGCTACGAGGTGCCCGACATCATCGCCGCGCGCGACAGACTGATCAGCGAGGGTGCGCGCGTACTCGGCGACGGCGAGCCAAAGATCGGCGCGCACGGCAAGCCGGTACTGTTTTTCCACCCGAAGGATTTTTCGGGCGCACTCGTCGAAATCGAACAGGCGTGAATCCTGATGGCCTATAGCGTCTCCACCGCGCTTGCGATCTACTTCGTGCTCTGGTGGGTCGTGCTGTTCACGACGCTGCCGTTCGGCGTCCGCAGTCAGCATGAGGACGGCGAGGGCGCGGACCAAGTTACTCCTGGCACCGATCCCGGCGCACCGGTGACGGCGCGAATGGGCTGGAAACTGATGTGGACCACGATTGTTTCAGGCGTGATCTTCGGCATCGGCATGTGGGCGTATCAGCAAGGCTATCTGAATATCGAGCGGCTATCGAAGCTGATGGGACTGCCGTTCTAGGAATCGGGCATCATGGTGCGCGGCGTAATTCCAGGGATTTTGCTGCTTGCATCGGTCGGCGGTCCGGCTGCCGCGATGGATCCATCCGCCATGGAGGAAACCAATTGCCTGATGGCCTGCGATGCCAATCAGGAGAACTGCGGGGCAGGGCAGGCTCCTTTGAACAAAAGCCATGCGCTTGCCGCCCATTCTTCGCAGCGAAAAACGAACTTGTCTCTGGTTCCGGGCGCGCACCGGACGACCGGACTTTCGATGACCAATGAAAGGACGAGGTCGCATCCAAGCGAAGGCAGGCGCTAGCTTGCCGGGGCACCTTGGCGGCCCGGCCGGTGGCCATCGCCCTTCGAGGGGCCGCGCTGCGCACGGCGGCCTCAGGGCGACGGATGATTCCGGTTCACGATCATGCTCAATACTCGGCCAATCCGTAGCCCGTGAGTTTCGCAAATGGAATCGGAAGAGGCCGCCCGGATCATCGATCTCTACCAGCGCAAGGCGTCGGACTGGATCAGGAGCCGCGCCCGCACCAAACTTATTGAAAAGCCCTGGCTTGACCGCTTCTGCGCACTGCTTCCGCCCGCGGCAGCACTCCTCGATCTCGGCTGTGGCTCCGCCGAGCCGATGGCTGCATATCTGATCGGTCTCGGCCATCCCGTCGCTGGCGTGGATTCTTCCCCGACCATGATCGACGCCTGCCGGAAACGTTTTCCGAAGCAGGAATGGATCGTCGCCGACATGCGAAAGCTTGCCTTACGACGGACGTTTTCCGGCGTCCTTGCCTGGGACAGCTTCTTTCACCTGTGCCACGACGACCAGCGCCGGATGTTTCCGGTGTTTGCCGCGCATGCGGCGCCGAACGCAGCGCTGATGTTCACAACCGGCCCCGCGCATGGCGAGACAATCGGGCATTTCGCAGGCGAGTCGCTTTATCATGCGAGCCTCGACCCCGCCGAATATCGTTCACTGCTCGATCGGAATGGATTTCGTGTGATCTCGCATGTCGTCGAGGACCCTGACTGCGGCGGCCACACCATCTGGCTCGCGCAGCGCATTTGAGACGCTGGAGCAAGCCGAGCCAGCGAAGATGCTGGCCGCCGGCACTGCCTGATGGCTATGATCCCGGAAAGGAAGAGCCGGATCAAAATTCGAAACGGGAGTGAACCGAAACTCCCATACCGGCACGGGGGAGACCACGATGAGTTCACAGCGCCGATCATTGGTTGATTCGCGGCATGGCGAATATCGAGTCCTTCATGAAGCCGATCTGCGGGATTACCTCGCAGCACTTCCCGAGGTCGCTGCTCGTCTTGGCGGCGCTCCGGCTTCGTGGTCGATCAGCGAGGTCGGCGACGGCAACCTCAATCTCGTCTTCATCGTCAAGGGCGCGGCGGGCGGCGTCGCGGTCAAGCAGGCGCTGCCATATGTGCGGCTCGTCGGCGAGAGCTGGCCGCTGCCGCTGTCGCGCTCGCATTACGAATATCTGGCGCTGACGCATCAGGCGCGGCTGGCGCCCGGCCTGGTGCCCGATGTGCTCCACCACAACGAGGCGCTCGCGCTGGTCGTCATGGAGCTGCTCGAGCCGCACATCATCATGCGCAAGGGGTTGGTGGCCGGCACGACCTATCCGCGCTTCGTCGATGATATCACGACTTTTCTGGCCCGGACGCTGTTCCTGTCATCCGACCTCGCTGTAACAGCCGCCGAGAAGAAGGAGGGGATCGCCGCCTTCGCCGGCAATCATGCGCTCTGCAAGATCACCGAAGACCTGATCTTCACCGATCCCTATCGCATCGTCGAGCAGAACCGCTGGACCCAGCCCTGGCTCGATGCGATCGCGGCGGCCTTTCGCGAAGACCTCGACTTGCACGTCGCGATCTCGCGGCTGAAACTGAAATTCCTCAACGCTCCGGAAGCCCTGATCCACGGCGATCTCCACACCGGATCGATCATGGTGACGGAAAGCCAGACGAAGGTGATCGACCCCGAGTTCGCATTCTACGGTCCCATGGGCTTCGATATCGGTGCCGTCATCGCCAATCTCTTGATGGCCTATCTGGCGTCATCAGGCCACAAGCGTTCGCCCGGCGATCGCCGCGCGTTCGAGGCGTGGGTGCTGGAAACGGTCGAGGGCGCGTGGACGGACTTCGTCCGCAAGTTTCTGGAGCTGTGGCGCACTGAGGCCAAGGGTGATGCCTATCCGGTGACGCTGTTCGGAGGCGAGGCCGGCGCAGCGCGGCTGGAAGCCGAACGGCAGGTTTATATGGCGCGGCTATTCCAGGACACGGTCGGCTTCTCGGCCGCAAAAATCATACGCCGCATTCTGGGGCTGGCGCACAACATCGATTTCGAATTGATCGAAGACCCGAAGCGGCGGGCGATCTGCGAGGCGCGCAGCCTACGGCTGGCGCGTGCGATGATGGTGGATGCGGCTTCGTTCCGCACGATCGGTGCGGTGACGAAAGCGGCACGGGATGCGCGCGACTGGCAGCCGGATTTTGCCTGATTGCTTCAGGTCACTCCCGCCTCATCGTCAAGGCCCGAGCTTTTCCCGGCCATCCACCTTCGTTTAGCGCAGAGATCAAGGTGTGGATGCCCGGGACAAGCCCGGCCATGACGGGGTCTGTTGGATCATCGTAGGTACTATCCTGCAGGCCGCTAGCGCAATCGGTTCCCGAATTAACCTGCAGCACTGATATCAAGGTTAAATAGCAAGCTTACCATCGGGTTTCGGTTGCCTGCTTCCCCCGGCAGGCTAACCGTCCATGTCAGATCACGAGAGATTTTGGTGTCTGCTCGCATTTTCATTTAAGGAGCACCCCCATGGTACGTGCAGTAAAACCGCCGATTTTGGACGCGATCGATCTCGAGCGCGAGATTGAAAAAGAATTTCGCAAGCTGCCCCAGCACGAATCCCAGCCGACCGATTTCGCGCCGCCTTCCGTGCGCGCTCCGGATCTGGGAATGCCGGACTATGTAGAGCACAGCGACGGAGCAACCGAGATCGGCAAGCTGTCGGCGGAAGCTGTTGTCCGCGAATATGAAGCTGCGGCAAAAGACATCGAAGCTTTGGGTGACGAGCTGACCGAGCGGGCCAAGCAATGCGAGGCCATGATGCGCGAGGCCCTCGTGGTGACCGAAGAACTGAAGGAAACCGCAGCGCGCTATCGCGCGGAAGCCAAGCGCGTCTTCCTTCAAATCGAGAGCTGTTCGTTGCTGACGGCGGAAGTCCGCAAGATCTGCGAGGAAATGAAGGACAGAATCGCAACTCCGGCCACGGTCGAAACCAGGGCGGACTGAAAGCCCAAGCCAGCCTGTATAGCGTTCTGGGCGCCGACCGATCGAGGCATCACAGCGGGCATGCGCTCGCCTTCTCACAACCTCACCGGGCGCAGCGCGACAAACAGTGTCGCGGATCAAGATCTTCCGAAAACTGTCGATATCGACGTGGTCGAGTCCATTGTCGAGGACACCGAGCACCAACAGGCCGACGATGGTATTATCGATACCGCCGCGGCCCGCCGAACAGGCTGGCGCGGACAACGACGTCGGCTCGTCGTGTTTCCCAGTGCGATCTCGGCCATTTTGCAGTAGGATTAGCTACCTGGTGCTCTGAAGACGAGAGCCGGGAGGCGCCCATGGACGTCGCGGCCTGGCTGTGTGGTTTGGGGCTGGGACAGTACGAACAGGCGTTCCGGGAGAACGACATCGACGCCAAGGTCCTCATGGACCTTACGGCCGAGGATCTGATCGGGCTCGGCGTCGTCTCGATCGGCCATCGCCGCAAACTGCTCGCCGCCATTGCTGCCCTGCGCGCCGGCTCAATGTCGGCGATCAGCCCCGTCACGGTCGCACCCGCCGCTGTCTCGGGGACGGCGGAGCGTCGCCAGCTCACCGTGATGTTTGTCGACCTGGTCGATTCGACGGCGCTCGCGGCGCGGCTCGATCCGGAGGAGATGGCCGAGGTCCTGCGGAGCTATCACAGTGCAGTGGCCGGCGCGATCGCGCGGTTCGAAGGGCACGTGGCGAAGTACATGGGAGATGGTGTGCTGGCCTATTTCGGCTATCCGCGCGCGCATGAGGATGAGGCCGAACGCGCGGTGCGGGCCGGGCTGGCCGCGGTCGCGGCGGTGCATAGCCTGGGATCGGCGCATGGCGAGACGCTGGCGGCCCGTATCGGCATCGCGACCGGCGCAGTAGTCGTCGGCGAGTTGATCGGCGAAGGAGCGGCGCGCGAGGAGACGGTGGTCGGCGACACGCCGAACCTCGCGGCGCGGCTGCAAACCCTGGCCGACCCCGACACGGTGGTGATCTCCGCCCGCACCCGGGAGCTCGTTGGCGGGCTATTCGAACTCGCCGAGCTCGGCCTGCAGATCTTGAAGGGATTTCCCGTTCCGGTGCGACCGTGGCGCGTGGTCGGTGAAGGCACCGCCGAGAGCCGGTTCGAGGCGTTACACGGGGCAGGCCTGACGCCGCTTGTCGGTCGCGACAATGAGATCGGCCTGCTGCTCGAGCACTGGGAACGAGCCAAGGAGGGTGAGGGCCAGGTGGTGCTGCTGATGGGCGAGCCTGGCATCGGCAAGTCGCGCCTGGTGCGGGCGCTGCGCGAACGACTTGAAAATGAGCCGCATACGCACCTGAGCCACTACTGCTCACCGCACCATCAGACCAGTCCGCTTCATCCGGTGGTTGGCCTGCTGGAGCGAGCAGCGGGCTTCGTCGCGGACGATTCCGCCGCAACGAGGCTCGACAAGCTCGAGGCGCTGCTTGCGCTGTCGACTGATCAAGTCACCGCAGCGGCTCCGCTGCTCGCGGCATTGCTGTCGCTCGAGACGGCCGCGCGCTACCCGCCGCTCGACATGAGCCCGCATCGGCAGAAGGAGCGGACACTCGAGGAACTGGTCAATCAGGTGTTGGGCCTCGCAACGCGCCGGCCTGTCTTGGCCCTGTACGAGGACGTGCACTGGGCAGATCCGACCTCGCTCGAGCTGCTCGATCTTCTGGTCGACCGAGTGCAAGGCGCGGCCGTGCTCGTCCTCATCACCTTCCGGCCCGAGTTCGAGCCGCCCTGGATGCGCTATGCCCATATCAGCGCGCTGACCCTCAGCCGGTTGAGTCGCCGGCAGGGGGCGGCCATGGTCGCGCGGCTGAGCGGCGGCAAGGCGCTACCGCCTGCGGTGCTCGAGCAGATCGTCGCCAAGACGGACGGCGTGCCCCTGTTCGTCGAGGAACTGACGCGGACCGTGCTGGAGACCAATCTGCTCCAGGATGAGGGCGACCACTACGCGCTCGCAGGACCGCTGCCGCCGATGGCGATCCCAACTACGCTCCAGGAGTCGCTGTTGGCCCGGCTCGACCGGCTGGCCCCGGCCCGTGAGGTGGCCCAGGTCGCGGCCGCGATCGGCCGAGAATTCTCGCACGAACTGCTCGCGATAACGGCGGCGCTGCCGGAGAGCGACCTCCAGGCGGGGTTGGACGACCTCGTCGGCTCGGGCCTAGTGTTTCGGCGCGGGACCCCGCCTCGAGCGACCTACAGCTTCAAGCATGCGCTCGTGCAGGACGCGGCCTATGCGACCCTGGTGCGCACGAAGCGGCAGCGCTTGCACGTCCGGATCGCCGCCGCGCTCGAGCAGCATTTTCCGGAGACAGTGCTGGCGCAGCCCGAACTTCTAGCCCACCATTACACGGCGGCAGGGCTGGCCGAACCGGCAATCGACTATTGGCTGAGGGCGGGACAGCGAGCCATCGCCCGCTCGGCTATGGCCGAAGCGCTTGCGCAGTTACGGAACGGCTTGAAGCTGCTCGTAGGCCTGTCGGAGGCCGATCGGAGGCGGCGAGAACTTGACCTGCAGGTAGCGTTGGGCGTGGCGTTGATGGCCACGCAGGGCTGGGCATCGCCGGAGGCCGGGCGTGCCAACGCCCGTGCCCGCGAGCTCTGCGAGCAGATCGGGGCGACCGGCCAGCTCTGGCCCGTGCTCTACGGTCAGTGGGTGTTCCACGGCGTGCGCGGCGAGCACCACGCGGCGCGCGAAGTGGCAGACGAGCTTGTGCGCCGGGCGCAGGACTATCAGGAGACTTCCGCAACCCTGGTGGCTCACCGCATCAGCGGGACGGGTGCCTTCTGGCGCGGCGAGGTGACCGCTGCCCGCCCCCATCTGGAGCGGGCGCTCGCTCTTTATGACGCGGAGCGGCATCGCTCGCTCGCCTTCCTTTACGTGCAGGATCCGCGCGTGGCGGCGCTGTCGGCGCTTTCGTGGACTTTATTTGCGCTGGGCCATCCGGAGCAGGCCCGCGCGCGAAGCCGCGAGGCGCTCGCCGCCGCCAGCGAACTCGCTCACCTCAACACGCTGGCGTATGCCCTGTTGTTCGCGTGTTTCTTCGAGCAGTACCGCCAGGCGTGGCGCGAGGCAAAGGACCGAGCCGAAAAACTAATTGAGCTCGCGACCGAGCAGAACTTTCCGCATTTTCTGGCGGCGGCCACGGTGATCCGGGGATGGGCGCTGACTCAGTCGGGTGAGCTGGCGACAGGGCTCACACAGCTTCGGCAGGGTCTTCCGGCGTGGCGCGCCACCGGAGCTGGACTCTATGAGCCGTATTTCCTCGGTCTTCAGGCCGAGGCGCTCGGCCGTTCCGGCGCAGCGGGGGAGGGTTTGGATCTGGTCGCAAAGGCGCTGGAGCGCGTGCAAGCGACCGGCGAGGGGTGGTTCGAGGCCGAACTCCATCGGATCATGGGCGAGCTGATGCTGCGGGTGCCGAAGCCCGATCTGATCGGCGCGGAAGCACGATTTGGGCAAGCAGCTGCAACCGCGCGCCAGCAAGGCGCCAAGCTGTGGGAATTGCGCGCGGCGACGAGGCTTGCAGGATTGTGGAGAGAACAGGGTCGGCGCGGCGAGGCTCGCGACCTGCTCACCCCGTTGTATGGCCATTTCACTGAGGGTTATGAGACACCGGATCTGCAGGCCGCCAGCGCAATACTGCAAGAGATCACTGCCACCTCCGAGCCGAACATGGATCCCAAATACCAGTAGTGGATCTGCATACGAGCATGGCGCCTTAATCCGCCGTTCGCTCCCGCAAGCGCTGCGCATAGACGTTGATGACGAGCGCCGCCAGCAGGATCAGGCCGCGGATCAGGATCTTCAGAAAGCTGTCGATGTTGACGTGATCGAGCCCGTTGTTGAGGACGCCGAGCACGAACAGGCCGACGATGGTGTTGCCGATGCCGCCGCGGCCGCCGAACAGGCTGGTGCCGCCGACCACGACGGCAGCAATCGAATCCAGCAGATACGTGTCGAACTCGTTCTGCTGCGCGCTGCCGAAATGCGCGACCCCGAGCATGCCGCCGATGCCGGCGCAGACGGCCGAAATCACCATCACGCTGCCGAGGATCAGCTTGACGTTGAGGCCGGAATATTCTGCGGCCTCGCGATTTCCCCCGACCATGTAGACGTAGCGGCCGAAGCGCGTATAGGTCAGCACCAGATGGCCGCCGAGCAGCATCAGCGCCGCCACGATCACGATCCAGGGGATGCCGCCGATCGAAGTCGATCCCAAGGTTGAGACCAGCGGCGGCACCTTGTAGGCGATTTGCCCGCGCACCAGCAGCGCTGAGATGCCGGCCGCGATCTGCATCATCGCCAACGTCATAATGAAGGAGGGGATGCCGATCACCGTCAGCCCGAACGCATTGACGAGGCCGAGCAGGGCGCAGAGCGCCAGCGCCAAGAGGATCGCGGCCCAGCCGGGCATCGGGACGTTGGCGATGTTGACGTAGGATTCCTGCAGCGTGAAATAGGCGACCGCGATCCCGGTGACGTTGGCAATCGCAGCGATCGAGAGATCGATTTCGGCGCAGAGGATCACGAAGGTGAGCCCGACGGCGATGATGCCGGTGACCGAAATCTGCGTCAGGATGTTGCCGAGATTGTCGAGCGTCGCAAACGACGGGCTGGCGGCGGCGAAGAAGCCGAACAGGCAGATCAACGTCAGGAACGGCGCGATATTGCGCATCTGGGAGCGCAGTATCGCGGCGAATCGCTGCGGGCGTTTGCGATCCGAAACGGGGACTGTCACGCTTTCACCTGACGTCATGTCGGTCTCCTCACGCCGCTTCGAGCAGGCGGTCCTTGCTGATCCGTTCGTTGGAAAATTCCCGCACCACCGCGCCACGCTTGAGCACGATGACGCGGTCGGCGAGCGAGAGCACCGTCTCCGGCTCGGTGGAGAGCACGATGATGGCAAGCCCCTTGGCGCGCAAATCCCTGACGATATGGATGACGTCGTTCTTGGCGCCGACATCCATGCCGCGGGTCGGCTCGCACAGCACGAGCAGGCGCGGCGGATAGCTCAGCCATTTCGCCAGCGCCACTTTCTGCTGGTTGCCGCCAGACAGCATGCCGAGATCGAGCTCGACGGCCGCCGGGCGGATCCGCAGCTGCTCGACCTGCCGGGTAGCGATTGCGCGTTCGCGCGACGGCTTGAGCAGCAGGGATGAGATCCGGTCGAGGACGCTGATCGAGATGTTCTTGTAGACCGGCTCCTGGTGGAACAGCATGTCACGCCGGCTCTCGGGCACGAACGCAATGCCGGCGCGCCGGGCATCGGCCGTGCTGCGGAAGGCTTTCTGTTCGCCGGCGACGGCCAGCGTGCCTTGGTCGGGCCTGAGCTTGCCGAACAGGATACGCGCGAGCTCGAGCTGGCCGCAGCCCATGAACCCGTAAATGCCGAGCACCTCGCCGGAGCGGACGTCGAACGAGACCTCGCGCAGGCTGCGCGCCAGCGAGAGCCCGCTGGCATTTAGCACCACCGGCTTCTCGGCTGGCGGCGGCAGCATGATATCGTGCGTATAGGTCTCCTCCAGCGCCTCGCGGCCCTTGCCGATCATCGCCTCGATCAGCGCGGGCTTGCTGGTCTCGGCGGCCCTTGTCTCCGCGACCTTTCGGCCGTTGCGGAACACCGTTACCAGGTCAGAAACGCGCAGGATGTCCTCGATGAAGTGGGAGATGAAGACGATGCTGGTGCCTTCGTCCCGTAACCGCTTCAGCGTCGCGAACAGGCGCTCCACTTCGGGCGGCGACAGCGCCGAGGTCGGCTCGTCAAGGATGATGATGCGGGCGCCCGAGAACAGCACGCGGGCGATCTCGATCAGTTGCTGCAGACCAATCGGCAGGTCGCCGAGCCGCGACATCGGGTCGACGTCGATGCCGAAGCGCTTGAGCTGCTCGCCGGCTTCGCGGGCCATGCGCCGCCATTGCACGAGACCGAGGCGGTTGGTCGGTTGATTGCCCAGGAACACGTTTTCGGCCACCGACAGGTCGGGGGCAACGCTGAGCTCCTGATGCACCATTGCGATGCCGGCCGCATGCGCGTCGCGCACCGACCGGAAGCGGGTTTCCCGGCCGTCCAGGATAAAGCGGCCGGAAAAATCCGCATGCACGCCGGCAATGATCTTCATCAGCGTGCTCTTGCCGGCGCCGTTCTCGCCGACGAGACCATGGATCTCGCCGGGAGAAAGCGCGAAGTCGACACCACGAAGCGCTTCGACGCCGCCGAAGGCCTTCGTGATGTCGTGCAGTTCGAGGATGGGCTTAGGTCCCGCGGGCATGCTGGCTCAGATCAGGAAGTGGTCCTCCATCCATTGCATGCCGGCGGCATTGGCTTTCGTCACCACCGGGCCGTCCGTGATCACATGCTTCGGGATGCCCTGACCGCTCTTCTCGCCCGCAGTCACCGCAGCGACGCCAGCGATGATCGCGCCGCCATGGATGCGGCAGGAGGGGTTGCGAACGGTCGCGAACATACGGCCTTCGCTTACCGCCTGGATCGCCGGCGGCATGGCGTCGACGCCGCCGATCAGGATGTTGGTGCGGTTGCGCGCCTTCATGATGTTGTAGGCGGCCAGCGCCATGTCGTCATTGTGGAAGAACGCCGCATCGATCTGCGGGTGCTTGGTCAGATAGGTCTCCCATAACCGAGCTGTCTTCGAGACGTCCCAGTCGGCGGGCTGGGTGTCGAGCACTTCGATGTTCGGGAACTGCTTGACGACGGACTCGAAGCCCTTGGCGCGGCCCTGGGCGCCGGTGTGGCCGAGCGCTCCCTGTGTCATGATGATCTTGCCTTTGCCGCCGAGCGCGTTGCAGAGTGCCTGCGTCACCGAAGCGCCCATGAACTCGTTGTCGGGCGCCAGGAATGAATGAACTTTGATCTGGTCGAGCGGTGCGATCAGCGTGTCCATGTCGATCACGGGAATGCCGGCATCGATCATCTTCTGCACGGGCTGGGTCAGCGTGCCGATGCCGAACGCCTGGATCGCGACGAAATCCCATTTCTGCGAGGCCATGTTGTCGATCGCGGCGCGCTGCTTGACGGCGTCGAGCTGGCCGTCGAACCAGGTGACCTCGACGTTGAACAGCTTGCCCCACCATTCCGCCGCCTGCTTGCCCTGGGCGCACCAGGTCGCCTGCAGGCCTGCATTGGAGAACGCGGCCTTCAACGGCTTCTCCGAGCGCGCGGCTGCCGCCAGCGCTGGGTTTATACCCAGTCCCCCGAGCAGGGCGCTCGCTGCACCAGCCACGCCTGCCGCCTGAAGAAGGTCGCGCCTGGTCGTTGCGGATTTGTCAATTCCGGACATCGTTTGCTCCCTCGCTTGTCTTTGTTATCGCCGTCGGCGTCGATTGCACGCACCGCGGATCGAGGCAGTCTTTCACACTCGGCGGGTTCGCGCCACCGGCTGACTTGATCGTCCGTATCAATGAAGGTCAGGCGACTCTGCTGATCGCTTACTGCGCTGCAATGAGACTTTCGATGTCACCGAGCAATTTCCGCCACGCCGCATCGATGTCATCAGACCAGTCCGGCTCGATGACGTCGCGCAGCGTCTGCGCGATGATGCCAAAGAACGCGACGAACAATTTTCGCGGCGTACCGTAGGCATCGTGCGAGTAAACTTCCGATCCGATCAGGCGGAAATGACCACTGCGCTCACCGGCAAGATCCAGAAGCGCATCGATCGCCAATGCCAGCATCGAGCCCCTGACCAGTTCGCTACCCTCGGTGCGGAACATCGTCCGCGCTTCGGGATGCATGTCAAACAGACGGCGATAGACCAGCGGCGTCAGGTCCGTGCAGCGTTCGGCGGCCAGCTCAAAGCTTCGTTCGATTGGATTTGACGATGCGGTCATTGCCGTTTGCGATCGTCTCAAAAAAAAAGAGCAGGGCTCGGAGCCCTGCTCAAAAATTGTGTCGACCCTTAATTTCCTCGAAAATTGAGATTTGATCTTGATTGTCGAGGCGACGCTGCTTGTGCGCGTCAGGGCTCCTCCCGAGACTTGGACCACCAAGCTTTGCCTCTCGGCCAGCCTGAGCCTGAATTGGTAGACCATCTTTTTCGTCTTGTCACCAATTTCGGCAACCTTTGTTCAAAATTCCAGCACTCTGCGAAATCATTGGCAATTTGCTACTGACGGTTGTGGATTTAGCTACACTACGCCCGTGACTTGGTATCATGGTAGGACGCCGTTCAAATGCTGCAAAACGCATCGCTTTTTGCCGACATTACTCCTTGAAGCGGCAACATAGTTCCGGGAACCTGATCTCGACTTCGGCTTCCAGAGGTGATTAAGGTCCGAAGCGGATAGGTAGCGATGCGCCGACGGCTGAAGAATTTTCTGCCAATTGTCCTGATTGCCCTGGTGGTGCAAATTTTTGCACCCATTGGCGCATGCTGGGCAGCGAGCATCGCGGCCTCCGATCCGCTTGCGGGTGCCGTGATCTGTCACGGCAACGGCGCACCCGGTACCGGGCAGGCCGACCAGATTAACCATCGCGCCCATGACGGATGCTGTTCGGTTTGCAGCGTGCTGCAGACCGGCGCGCCGATCGATGTGCCGCAGACCGCGGCAATCGACGTCGATCGGGTTGCTGAGCAGGTGGCTTGGTTCGATTTTGCCTTCCGGCTAACGAACGCTCGCGCCGGTTCGCACGCACAGGCGCGCGCACCTCCCTCCATTTCCTGACGTCTGAACACCCGAAACGACCGGCGCGGCGCAAGCCGTGCCCGCTAGTGCAGTCAATCAAGCCGGCCAGAGAGCTGGCGTCAGGAATGTTCTATGTACCCCCATCGTGCCTTGGGGAGCGCGAGCCTGCTGGTGCTCGGCAGTGCGCTGTCCCTTGATCCCTCGAACGCGACGGCGCAAACCGCGTTGCCCCCGGTAACCATCGAGGCGCCGCGCGCCACGGCCGCCCGACCTGCGGCCCGCAAGCCGGCCACTCGCTCGGCAAGTCGGACACAGGCTAGGCCGCCTGCGGCCAACCCGGCGCCATCAGCCTCGCTCACGGCAGGCATTACGCCCAGCGTGGCGCGCGCACTGCTTTACCAGGCGCCCAACGGCCAGACCGAGACGACCATCGACCGCAGCCGGTTCGAGAACCGGCCGGCGTTCTCCGTGGCCGATGTGCTGCGCGAGAGCCCCGGCATCTCGGTAAAACAGGGCAACGGGCCGCGCGACATCGGCATCTCGATCCGCGGTTCCAATGCCCGCAACGGTTTTGGCATCCGCAATCTCGTCATTTTCGAGGATGGCTTTCCGGTCACGCAGCCGGACGGGCTCTCCCGCAGCGACCTGATCGATCCGCGCGCCTATGGCGCGATCGACGTGATCCGGGGACCCTCGTCCGCGCTCTACGGCAATTATGCCACCGGTGGCGCGCTCAATTTCCGCACCCGTCCGGGCGGCACGATCGATGGGGTCGAATACGGCGTCGATGGCGGCAGCTTCGGCTATCTCAACAATTATCTGGCCGCGGGCAAGAAGGCCGGCAATTTCGAGTACTCGCTGTTCGCCAGCGACGCGCGCGGCGACGGGTTTATCCAGAACAGCTGGTTCAATACTCAGACCGTGAACTTTCTTGGCACACTGCACGCGACGCCGGATGACCGTTTCACGGTCAAGTTCATCAACAACAATCTCGATACACGACTGCCGCTCCGGCTGTCGCTGAATCAGTACCATCAGAATCCCTTCCAAGCGGGCTGCGACATGGCCGGTGTTACCGGCTGCGCCTCAGTTCCCCTCTTCAACAACGGCTTCAACGGTGCAAAGACGCCGATCACCGCGGTGCAGGCCGGGCTTGGCCGCGAGGATCGCCGCACCATCGTCGGCGGACGATGGGAGCACGACTTCGACAACACGACCACCTGGCGCAACCAGTTCGTATTCGACGACCGGAACATCAACCAGCCGACGGGCGCAACCAGCGCGATCGGCGATTTCCCGTCCTACAATTACATGAGCGACGTAACCAAGCGCGGCGAAATCCTCGGCATGGAATCGACGACCTATTTCGGCGCGTTCTACAACACGCTGACGGCGTCGAGCGATACACGCAACGTTATGCCGGGAGGCAATGCAAAGCTCGGCCTGCTGGCGAGCAACACTTTCAGCGATACATCGAACTACGGCGTTCGCGCGCGCGAAGAGCTCAAGCTGACGCCGAACCTGACGGCGATCGCCGGCATCGGGTGGGAAGCCACCCATCTGAAGGGGATTAACACCTCCTACGCCTACAACACGCCCAATGTCCCGATCGCGACGCCGGGACTGCCTGTTATCGCCGATCGGCAATTCCAGAACACCGCGCCCGAGCTGGCGTTGCTCTACAAGCTGAATCCCGAGTGGCTGTTCCGCGCACGCGTCGCCACCGGATACGGCACGCCGCAGGTGGGAAACCTGTTCGTTCTCTCGAACGGTCAGAACGGCAACAATACGCAGCTAAGGACCCAGAAGAACATCGGCTACGATCTCGGCTTCGACTGGACGCCGAACAGCACGCTCAAATTCAGCGCGACCGGCTTCTACGAGTTCTTCAAGGACGAACTGGTTACCCAGGCGACCCAGGTCGGCGCGCCCAATGCAAGCTACACTTTCAATGCGCCGCGATCGGAGCATCGAGGCGTCGAGCTGGCGGCCGACTGGAAGTTCCTGCCGGGCTGGCGATTGACGGCGGCGTACACCTATCTCGACGAGGTCTACACTCAATACACTGAGAATATCGTCAACGGCGCAACGTTCAGCTTCAACCGAGCCGGCAACAAGATTCCCGGCATCTCGCCGCACGAACTCACGGCACGCCTTGGCTACGACCAGTTGTGGGGTCCGCTTGCCGGCCTCGGCGCATTTGTTGAAGTCCAGTGGAAAGATTCGTTCTACATGGATAATGCCAATTTCCTGAAAGCGCCGGGTTACGAACTGGTCAATCTCAACGTTCACTACACGACCGATCTCGCGTCCGATTACTTCAAGTCGCTGAGCATGTATGTCGAGGTCAGGAATGTATTTGATCGGACCTATGTGGCCTCCGCGAACAACATCGCAAACTCGGTGACGGCCGGCGGTATCCCAAATCCCGCCAGCGTATTGGCGAACACGACCAATTCGATCTACGCCGGGTCGCCACGCGCGTTCATCGCCGGAATGAAGCTGGCATTCAAATGATCGGACAACACTGCAGGAGGAGTAAAGCCATGCTGCGAATAAGCCTGCTCGCAACGCTCGCCTTCGCGCTTTGTCAGACTGCGGCGAATGCGCAGATGAATCATCATCAGCATGCCTCGGAAGCGGCGTGCGAGGAGACCGCCTTGCGCTGCGCCTCGAAGGTCACGCCGGCGTTTGCGCCTGACGGCACGCTGTGGCTTGCCTGGATGGCGGGTGGCCACATATCGGTGGCAAGTTCAAGGGATCAGGGACGCAGCTTTTCGACGCCGGTCCAGGTGACAAAAGAAAAGCTCAACCTCGATTGGGGCCCGGATGCGCGCCCGCAGATCGTCGTCGAGAAGAACGGCGGCATTGCGCTGGCGTTCTCGCGCTTCAGGGACAAGGCCTTCAACGGCCAGGTGCTTGTCACGAGGTCGGTCGATGGCGGCCAAAGCTTTGCCGAGCCGCAGCCGATCACACCGAACAACGACAGCCAGCGCTTTGTGGCGCTCGGTCTTGATGCTGACGGTTCGGTGTTTGCCGCTTGGATCGACAAGCGCAACCGGCTGCCCGTGCTTGAGGCGGGCAAAAAATACGAGGGGGCAGGGCTGTTCTTCGCGTCATCGAAGGACGGCGGCGCGACCTACTCCGAGACGCAGCTGGCCGCCGACAACACCTGCGAATGCTGCCGGCTCGGCCTCGCATTCGCCGGCCCCGGCCATCCCGTGGTCGTGTTCAGGAACATCTTCGAAGGCGGCGTACGCGATCATGCGGTCATGACGTTTGCCGATCCGGCAACGGCGGGCGAGGTTCGCCGCGTCAGTCAGGACGACTGGCAGATCGCTGCGTGCCCGCACCACGGCCCGAGTCTTTCAGTCTCGCCCACAGGCGCCTACCACGTGACCTGGTTCACCAGCGGCAAGGCCCGTAAGGGGCTGTTCTATGCCCGCTCGCAGGACGAGGGCCGCACGTTCTCCGATCCGCTTCCGCTCGGCCGCGCCGATCGCAATCCGACGCGGCCATATGTTCTTGCCGGCCCGCACCGCACAACCATGGTCTGGAAAGAGTTCGACGGCGAGAAGACCGCGGTTAACGCGATTGTCTCGCATGATGACGGCAAGAGCTGGTCAAAGCCGGTACCGATCGCCACGACGGCGGATACGTCCGACCATCCGCTGCTGGTCGGTGACGGACAGAAGACCTATCTTTCCTGGATGACCAAGGCCGACGGATATCGCCTTCTGCCGATCGGAGACGGATCATGAAACGCCTTCTGCTCGCCGCGGTAATCCTCGTTGCGTGGCTTGGCGCCGCGCCCGGAGCCGAGACGCCGTCATCCGGGCCCACGCTCAAGCCGTTTGTGCGGGGGAGCTGGCAGGATGTGCAGCGTTCGCATGCCGGGCGCCCGACGCTGGTGCACTTCTGGGGCGTCACCTGCGGCCCTTGCAAGGTCGAACTGCCGCTGCTCGGACGATTCATGAAGGATCATTCCGACATCGATGTCGTGATGATCAGCGCCGATCTGGTCCCGAATCTGGACAGCGCCACGCGTGCGATGCTGGAGAAGGCCGGGCTGGGATCGGCGGAGAACTGGATTTTCAGCGATGGCTTCGTCGAACGCCTGCGGTTCGAAATCGACCCCGCCTGGCAGGGCGATATTCCGCGTACGCTCCTGATCGGGCGGGATGGAACCGTCACGACGATCGAAGGTTCGGCAGAAATACCGGATCTCGAAAAATGGCTGGTTCAGCAAAAGGCCACGAACAAATAGCGATGCAATCCCGCTATCGTGAACACGAATGTTGCGTTCTCAAGTTAAGGCAGCGACGGCATCGATCGTCCGTTGTGCCGGCCATACTGGATAAATCGAAAGACATCCGATGAAACATGCCCCGCAATTCTTGGTCTTCGCCACCCTGTTTGCTTTCCTGGGCTCGCCCGCGCATGCGCAGGAGGTCAAGGCCGGCGACCTCGTCATCACCCAGGCCTGGAGCCGTGCTACGCCGAGCGGTGCAAAAATCGCCGGCGGATATCTCACCATCGACAACAAGGGCAGCACGCCGGATAAGCTCGTCGGTGGCTCGGGCGATAATTTCGGCAAGGTTGAGATTCACGAGATGGCCATGAAGGGCGGCGTCATGACGATGCGGCCGCTTGACAAGGGGCTGCCGATCGAGCCGGGCAAGACCGTCAAGCTCGGACCGGGCGGCTATCATCTGATGCTGATGGATCTCAAGCAGCCCTTCAAGCAGGGCGACAAGGTGCCGGTCACGCTTGAATTCGAGAAGGCAGGAAACGTGACATTGTCGCTCGACGTGCAGGGCGTCGGTGCGCAGGGTCCGGCGGACTCAGGCCATACGGGAATGAAGCATGATCATTCCGGCATGAAGAAATAGGGAGTGGCTTGTTGCGCTGATAGGGTGGGCGAAGGCGCACTTGCGCGGTGCCCACCATCGATCGGCAGATCGCGCGGAACATGGTGGGCACGCTTCGCCTTTTCCGACCCTACGAAGCCAACAATTCACCGCCGGAACGATCTACAAATCCTCGTTTTCAGAGGCTTTTTCGCGGCTTCCGGCCTTGTATTTTCGCACCCGATCCGGTTTCACTGCACCTTCTTCCGGTATCCCACTGATTCCTCGAGCTGACCCATGCGATTGTCGCGGTTTTTTCTGCCCATCCTGAAAGAGAATCCGAAAGAGGCGGAGATCGTCTCGCATCGCCTGATGCTGCGCGCGGGCATGATGCGGCAGGAAGCGGCCGGCATTTACGCCTGGCTGCCGCTTGGCTTTCGGGTTTTGAAGAAGATCGAGCAGATCGTGCGCGAGGAACAGGACCGCGCCGGCGCGCTGGAATTGCTGATGCCGACGCTGCAGCTTGCCGACCTCTGGCGCGAGAGCGGCCGCTACGACGCCTATGGTCCGGAGATGCTGCGCATCGCGGACCGCCACAAGCGCGAGCTCTTGTACGGGCCGACCAACGAGGAAATGATCACCGAGATTTTCCGCGCCTACATCAAGTCCTACCGGAGCCTGCCGCTCAATCTCTATCACATCCAGTGGAAGTTCCGTGACGAGCAGCGCCCGCGCTTTGGCGTGATGCGCGGCCGCGAATTCCTGATGAAGGATGCTTATTCCTTCGACATCGACGAGGCGGCGGCGCGCCGTTCCTATAACCGGATGTTCGTCGCCTACTTGCGCACGTTTGCGCGGATGGGACTGAAGGCGATTCCGATGCGCGCTGAGACCGGTCCGATCGGCGGCGATCTCAGCCATGAATTCATCGTGCTCGCGGAGACCGGCGAGTCCGGCGTGTTCTGCAACAGCGACGTGCTCAATCTGCCGATCCCGCCGGACGACGTGGATTATGACGGCGACCTGACGCCGATCATCAAGCAATGGACATCAGTCTACGCCGCGACCGAGGACGTCCATGATGCCGCGCGCTATGAGCGCGAAGTACCCGCCGACAAGCGCGTCAACACACGCGGCATCGAGGTCGGCCAGATCTTCTATTTCGGCACCAAATATTCCGACGCCATGAAGGCGCTGGTCGCAGGTCCTGACGGCGTCGACGTGCCGATCCACGGCGGGTCCTACGGCGTCGGCGTTTCGCGCCTGGTCGGCGCCATCATCGAAGCCTGCCATGACGACGCCGGCATCAAATGGCCGGCGGCGGTGGCGCCGTTCACCGCTGTGATCCTGAACTTGAAGCAGGGCGACGCGGCGGTCGACGGCGCGTGCGAAAAGCTTTATCGCGAGCTGCAGGCCAAGGGCGTCGACGTGCTCTATGATGACACGGACCAGCGCGCCGGCGCGAAATTCGCCGCCGCCGACCTGATCGGCATCCCCTGGCAGATTCTGGTCGGGCCGAAGGGCCTTGCGGAGGGCAAGCTCGAGATCAAGCGGCGAAGCGATGGGTCGCGCGAGAATCTCAGCCCGGCGGAAGTGGTGGCGAAGATCGCGGGATAAGATATCCACCGCGGCTGTAATGTTGGCCAATAAGGCCACATTTGGCCCGAATCATGGGATTATCGAGTAATGGATGAGACCATGAACGAGACAGCCCGCACGCCGCCTTTTGCGCCCTTCGAATGGCTGTTGTCCGGGCGTTATCTGCGGGCGCGTCGCAAGGAAGGCTTCATTTCCGTCATCGCCGGGTTTTCGTTCCTCGGCATCATGCTCGGTGTCGCTACCCTGATCATCGTGATGGCCGTGATGAACGGATTCCGCAAGGAACTGCTGGACAAGATTCTCGGCCTCAACGGTCACCTCCTGGTGCAGCCGCTGGAATCGCCGCTGACGGACTGGAAGGACGTCGCCGAGCGCGTCAGTCAGGTCGACGGCATCCGCCTTGCCGCGCCGGTCGTCGACGGCCAGGCACTGGCGTCCTCGGCGTTCAACGCTGCCGGTGTGCTGGTACGCGGCATGCGCTCTGCGGACCTGAACAACCTCACCTCGATCGCCAAGAACATCAAGCAAGGCACGATGGAGGGGTTTGACGAGGGGCAGGGCGTCATCATCGGACGCCGGCTCGCTGATCAATTGTCGCTGCATGCCGGCGACACCATCACGCTTGTTGCGCCCAAGGGGGCGGTGACCCCGATGGGCACGACGCCGCGCATAAAACCCTACAAGGTGGCGGCCGTGTTCGAGATCGGCATGTCGGAATATGACGCAAGCTTCGTGTTCATGCCGCTGCCGGAGTCCCAGGCCTATTTCAACCGCAAGGACGACGTGACCGCGATCGAGATATTCACCACCAATCCGGATCGAATCGACGCGTTCCGCAAGAGCGTGACGGAGGCAGCCGGGCGGCCGGTGTTCCTGGTCGACTGGCGGCAGCGCAACTCGACCTTCTTCAACGCGCTTCAGGTCGAGCGCAACGTGATGTTTTTGATCCTGACCATGATCGTGCTGGTTGCCGCACTCAACATCGTCTCCGGCCTGATCATGCTGGTCAAGGACAAGGGCCAGGATATCGCCATCCTGCGCACGATGGGCGCCTCGCAGGGCTCGATCATGCGGATCTTCCTGATCACGGGCGCTGCGATCGGCGTTGTCGGCACGCTGACCGGATTCTTCGTCGGCATGCTGATCTGCCTGAATATTGAATCGATCCGGCAGTTCCTCTCCTGGATGACCAACACCGAATTGTTCTCGCCGGAGCTTTACTTCCTCTCCAAGCTGCCGGCCGAGATCGATTTCGGCGAGACCGCCGCGGTGGTGATCATGGCGCTGACGCTGTCGTTCCTGGCGACACTCTATCCGTCCTGGCGCGCCGCGCGCCTCGATCCCGTCGATGCGCTGCGGTACGAGTGAGGACGAGATGGCCGAGGAGGCGGACGACGTACCGGTTATCTATCTCCATGAGATAAAACGCGAGTACAGGCAGGGCGAGGCGACGCTGACCATTCTCAACGGCGCCAAGCTTGCGTTGTGGGCGGGGCAGTCGGTGGCGCTGGTGGCCCCGTCGGGGTCGGGCAAGTCGACGCTGCTGCACATCGCGGGCCTGCTCGAAAGCCCCGACGACGGCGAGGTCTATGTTGCGGGCACGCCGACCTCGCAACTATCAGACATCGACCGCACCCAGATCCGGCGCTCCGACATCGGCTTCGTCTATCAATCGCATCGGCTGTTGCCGGAATTCACCGCGCTCGAAAACGTCATGCTGCCGCAGATGATCCGCGGCCTCAAACGCTCCGAGACGATCAAGCGCTCGCAGGAGATCCTGGCCTATCTTGGCCTCGGCGATCGCATCTCGCACCGCCCGGCCGAACTGTCCGGCGGCGAGCAGCAGCGCGTCGCCATCGCGCGCGCGGTCGCCAACGCGCCGCGGGTGCTACTTGCTGACGAGCCGACCGGAAATCTCGATCCGCATACCGCCGATCACGTCTTCAAGGCGCTGATGCAACTCGTGAAGGCGACGCAGGTCGCGATGCTGATCGCCACCCACAACATGGAGCTGGCCGGCCGC
Source organism: Bradyrhizobium archetypum (assembly GCF_013114835.1). Classification (GTDB taxonomy): domain Bacteria; phylum Pseudomonadota; class Alphaproteobacteria; order Rhizobiales; family Xanthobacteraceae; genus Bradyrhizobium; species Bradyrhizobium archetypum. The sequence continues at coordinate 447,385 of NZ_JAAVLW010000007.1, forward strand.
ATGGACCGGCGGGTGTCGCTGGTCGACGGCCGGGTCGTCGAGCTCGAATAACGGCGCTCAGTAAGCGTTGCGGTACCGCTTGTTGCGATATGCCGCCGGTCCCTGAGCATGTGCGAAATAGGGATTGATGACGCACTGCGCCGAGCGGCCCGACGCCGACATGTTGCATTGGGGCAGCGAAGTATATCTGCATTCGTAATAGCTGACCCTGCCATACACATGCAGGCAAACCGGATAGCTGGGATCGTACGTCTGTGCTTGCGCCGGGGCGGCCGCCGAGGCTGCTCCGATCGCCAGAATTGCCAAAGCCAGAATGCGCATCAGAATCTCCTTGGAACTGCGTCCGTCCGCGTGTGCTGACGGACAGCAGACATTCGACGCAGTCCGGCGTCAAATCACGTTCACGCGCTATAGGTGCGGGCGCCCGGAGGCTCGCGTGTTGCGGCGGCGAAAGGCGCCGCTGCTCAGTATCTGCCGTAGCCGGGGGCGGGCGGCAGCGCGCGGCCGGGCAGCGGGCGATAATGGGAGGGCGGTGGTTCGCTCTCGCCGACATAATAAGGATTGGCGATGCAGGTGAGAAAGCGTCCCGAAGCGGTCGCCTGACACTGCTCGTAGCTCGTGAACGTGCAGTAGCTCAGCGCCGGATATTCATCGCCCTGAAGGCAGAACGGATATCGCGTGCCGACCGCTTCGGCAGGCGCAACACCGATAGCTGCCAATCCGATCGTGGTCAGCACGGCCAGAATCGCTCTCCGCATTTCGAATCTCCCTATATGGCGCATCGGCGCGTGGCCGTTCCACTTCATCGACACAAGCCGCAGCGCTGCAATCCCGTCAAGCCAATCCGCCTTGCAATACCGCCGCAAAACTAAATGTGAATTTTCTGCGGCGAGCTCCGGCGTAAAGTTTCGAAAGACGCCTGCAAGACAACATTAACTTGCGTTCACACTGCGGCCATTTGGTGTGGGCTGTTGCAGCGAGGTTACAGCAATTCGAGCCAACGATGCTATGAGCATGCCGCGGCCTTGGGGGCTGCTTAAAAAGGAACGGGAATAAGAATGAAGAAGGTTTTGCTTGTTACGGCCAGTCTGATCGCGCTCGGCGCGACTGCGCCGGCTGTTGCTGCTGATCTCGCTGCGCGCCCTTACACCAAGGCGCCCCCGATGGTCGCTGCGATCTATGACTGGAGTGGATTCTATATCGGTGCCAACGGCGGCTGGGGTTCGAGCCGTAACTGCTGGGACTTCCTGCCGGTTGCCGGCGGCGTTGCTTCCGATGGTTGCCATGACGCGTCGGGCGGCACAATCGGTGGCCAGATCGGCTATCGGTGGCAGGCCGGCACCTGGGTGTTCGGCGTGGAAGCGCAGGGCAACTGGGCCGACTTCGAGGGCAGCAATGTGGCCCTTTCCGACAGGAGGTTCCGCAACGAGTCGCGGATCGACGCGTTCGGCCTGTTCACTGGCCAGGTCGGTTACGCCGCCAACAATGTCCTGTTCTACGTCAAGGGCGGCGCGGCTGTGACCTCGAACGAGTACCGTACGTTTGCGGTCGCCACCAACGCGCTCGCTGCCACCACCAACGACGACACCCGCTGGGGTGGTGTGGTCGGCGTCGGCCTCGAATACGGCTTTGCGCCGAACTGGTCGTTTGGCGTCGAGTACAATCACCTGTTCATGCAGGACCGTACCTACACCTTCACCACGCCGGCCGGCGGCTTCTTCGCCAACGAACGCATCAGCCAGGACGTCGATCTCGTCACGGCCCGTCTGAACTACAAGTTCGGCGGTCCGGGCGTCGCGAGGTACTGATCGCTCGCGACCTGCGACCAACATCGAAGCCCCGGGACCTTCCCGGGGCTTTTTTGTTGGGGCGGCGCGCCGGTTAACCAAGCCGGAATGGTCCACGACGCCCCGAGAGATGGGCCCTTGACTCCTAGAACAAAAAAGGAACAATGTTCCTCATATGTTCTCGGACCGTAAGGAGTCGGATCATGTTGCGGATGTTCGTGGAAGAGGCGGCGGCGCTGGCGTCGATTACGCTGTTTGTGGGGATGATCGCGGTGTGGGCGCAGGTGATTCCGCAGCTTTGAAGCGGGGCGGAGACCCGGCCCGATCCGGCTTGGCGGGGTGGGCTGGGGAAAAGCTGGATGGCGGGTGCGCAAGCGGCGTTCCACGTGGACTTCGTCCGGCCAAGGCATCACCATTGCGGCAGCGAGTCGGCGCTTCCTTAGTTGCTGGCGATCGCTCCCCATCACGATGCAAGAGCCCCTTTTAGCGCATGTCCAGTGCCGGATTCGTTCATCTCCACGTTCATTCGGCCTATTCGCTGCTGAAGGGCTCCATCAAGATTGCCAAACTCGGCGAACTGGCGAAAGCCGACCGCCAGCCGGCGCTGGCGCTGACCGACACCGACAACATGTTCGGAGCGCTGGAATTCTCCGACAAGATGGCGGGCTATGGCATCCAGCCGATTGTCGGATGCGAGCTTGCCGTCGATTTCGGCGACCAGGATCCCAACGCCCGCAATTCGCTGGCGGCCACGCCGTCGCGGATCGTGCTGCTGGCGGCGCGGGAGCGCGGCTACCGCAGCCTGATGCGGCTGAACTCGCGGGCGTTTCTGGAAACGCCGGTCCATCAATCCCCGCACATCAAGCTCGAATGGCTGGAAGGCGATGCCGAGGATCTGATTGCGCTGACCGGCGGCCCCGACGGCCCGATCTCGCTGGCGCTCAATGCCGATCATGCAGCGCTCGCGGCAGGCCGTTGCGACCGGTTGGCTAATCTATTCGGCGATCGCCTCTACGTCGAATTGCAGCGCCATGGGGTCGACAAGGAGCGCCGCGTCGAGGGTGGCCTGATCGATCTCGCCTATGCCAAGGGCCTGCCGCTGGTCGCGACCAACGAGCCATATTTCGCATCGAACGACGATTACGAAGCGCATGACGCGCTGCTGTGCATCGCCGGCGGCAAGCTGATCGCCGAGACCGACCGTGAGCAGCTCACACCCGATCACCGCTTCAAGACCCGCGCCGAGATGGCGGTGCTGTTCGCCGACATTCCGGAAGCGCTGGCGTCCACGATCGAGATCGCGGAGCGTTGCTCGTTCCGCCCGAAGACGCGAAAGCCGATTCTGCCGCGCTTCACCGTCGGTGCAGATTCGGGATCCGATGCGGCAACCGAAGAAGCCGCGGAGCTGAAGCGTCAGGCCGAGGCGGGGCTTGCCCGGCGCCTGCAGGTTCATGGCCTGTCGCCCGGCACGACGGAGGAGGAGTACCAGAAGCGTCTCGCTTTCGAGATCGACGTCATCAACCGCATGAACTACGCGGGCTACTTCCTGATCGTCTCCGACTTCATCAAATGGGCCAAGGCGCACGACATTCCGGTCGGCCCGGGCCGCGGCTCCGGCGCCGGTTCGCTGGTCGCCTATGCGTTGACGATTACCGACCTCGATCCGATCCGCTTCGGCCTGCTGTTCGAGCGGTTCCTCAACCCCGAGCGTGTGTCGATGCCGGACTTCGACATCGACTTCTGCCAGGACCGGCGCGGCGAAGTGATCGACTACGTGCAGCAGCGCTACGGCCGCGATCAGGTGGCGCAGATCATCACCTTCGGTACGCTGCAGGCGCGCGGCGTGCTGCGCGACGTCGGCCGTGTGCTGCAGATGCCCTATGGGCAGGTCGACAAGCTGACAAAACTGGTGCCGCAAAATCCCGCCGCGCCGGTGACGCTGGCGCAGGCGATCGAGGGCGAGCCGAAGCTGCAGGCGTTCCGCGACGAGGACCCGGTGGTGGCGCGCGCCTTCGACATCGCCCAGCGCCTCGAAGGGCTGACACGCCACGCCTCGACCCACGCCGCCGGCATTGTGATCGGCGACCGACCTTTAAGCGAACTGGTGCCACTCTATCGCGATCCCAAATCCGACATGCCGGTGACCCAGTTCAACATGAAATGGGTCGAGCCGGCCGGGCTCGTGAAGTTCGACTTCCTCGGCCTGAAGACGCTGACCGTGCTCGACGTCGCAGTGAAGCTGCTCAGGCAGCGCGACATCCATGTCGATCTGGCGACGCTGCCGATCGACGATGCGCCGAGCTATCAGATGCTCGCGCGGGGCGACGTGGTCGGCGTGTTCCAGGTGGAAAGCCAGGGCATGCGGCGCGCGCTGATCGACATGCGCCCCGACCGTTTCGAGGACATCATCGCCCTCGTTGCGCTCTATCGCCCGGGCCCGATGGCCAACATCCCGACCTATTGCGCGCGCAAGCACGGCGACGAGGAGCCGGAATATCTGCATCCGGTCCTGGAGCCGATCCTGAAAGAGACCTTCGGCGTCATCATCTACCAGGAACAGGTGATGCAGATCGCACAGGTGATGGCCGGCTATTCGCTCGGCGACGCCGACCTGTTGCGCCGCGCGATGGGCAAGAAGATCCGCGCCGAGATGGACAAGCAGCGCGCGATCTTCGTCGCCGGCGCGGTCAAGAACGGCGTGCCGAAGGGACAGGCGGAAACGATCTTCGAGCTGCTCGCCAAGTTCGCCGACTACGGCTTCAACAAGAGCCACGCGGCGGCTTACGCGCTGGTGTCCTACCACACCGCCTACATGAAGGCGCATTACCCGGTGGAGTTCCTCGCGGCGTCGATGACGCTCGAACTCAACAACACCGACAAGCTGTCGGAATTCCGTTCCGAGGCGCAGCGGCTCGGCATCAAGGTCGAGGCACCCAACATCAACCGTTCGGGCGCCACCTTCGAGGTCGGCGCGAACACGATCTACTATGCGCTGGCCGCGCTGAAGGGCGTCGGCCTGCAGGCCGTCGAGCAGATTGTGGAGGAGCGCAAGAAGGGGGCCTTCACCTCGCTGGCTGACTTCGCCGCCCGCGTCAATCCGCGCGCGATCAACAAGCGCATCATCGAAAGCCTGGCCGCGGCCGGCGCATTCGACACGCTCGAATCCAACCGTGCCCGCGTCTTTGCCGGCGCGGATGCCATTCTCGCCGCCTGCCAGCGCAGCCACGAGGCGGCGACCATCGGGCAGAACGACATGTTCGGCAATGCATCCGACGCGCCGACCATCATGCTGCCGCAGATCGATCCGTGGCTGCCGGCCGAAAAGCTCCGCCGCGAATACGATGCTGTCGGCTTCTTCCTGTCCGGCCATCCGCTCGACGATTACGCCACCGTGCTGAAGCGGCTGCGGGTGCAATCCTGGGCGGAATTCTCCCGCGCCGTGAAAACCGGCGCGACCGCGGGCAAGGTCGCGGCCACCGTGGTGTCGCGGATGGAGCGGCGCACCAAGACCGGCAACAAGATGGGCATCATGGGCCTGTCAGACCCCACCGGGCATTTCGAGGCCGTCTTGTTTTCGGAAGGGCTTGCGCAATATCGCGAGGTCTTGGAGCCGGGGGCTGCGGTATTGCTGCAGCTCGGCGCCGAACTGCAGGGCGAGGACGTGCGTGCACGGGTGCTACATGCCGAGCCGCTGGATGACGCGGCGGCGAAGACCCAAAAGGGCCTGCGGATTTTCGTGCGCGACACCAAGCCGCTGGACTCCATCGCGCGACGGCTCAACATGCCGGAAGCCACGGCATCAAACGGATTGGCAAACGGTCTGACGAAGGGCCTGCCAGCGAAGCCCGCACCCGCGCCGTCGGGCGGCGCCGACGGCGACGTCTCGCTCGTCATGATGCTCGACCTGCAGACCGAGGTGGAGATGAAGCTGCCGGGCCGCTTCAAGGTCTCGCCGCAGATCGCCGGCGCGATCAAGGCGGTTGCCGGCGTAGTAGACGTGCAGACGCTGTAGGGTAACCGCGCGGATACGCCGTTAGTGCTAGTGCCTAGATGCCGCTCGGCATCGTCGGGCAAATCATTCCCTGATCTGCGCGCTACGACGCATTCGCATTCATCAAGAACTTGTCATTGCCTTTGCGATTCCGGCCCTACCCGATCCGTCGTATAATCCGATCGAGGGGGAACTGTGCTTCATCACGTGATTTATCACTGAAATCGCAGGTACGGAGGTCCGCCATGAAAGTCAAAGACGCGATGCACAAGGGCGTCGACTGGGTTAACCCCGACACGCCTATCACCGAAATTGCCAAGCTGATGCGCGAACATGACATCGGCTGCATTCCGATCGGAGAGGACGACAAGCTGGTCGGGATGGTGACCGATCGCGACATCGTCTGCAAAGGAATTGCGAACGGCAAGTTCGATCCAGCCCGCGCCCAGGCGCGCGACGTGATGACCGAAGGCATCCATTGCTGCCGGGAGGACGACGACCTGGCCAAGGCGGTCCATCACATGGAAACGCTGCAGGTCCGCAGGCTGCCGGTGATCAACAAGAACAAGCGAATGGTCGGCATGATCAGCCTCGGCGACGTCGGCCGCTTGGCGCCCAATGATCTGCTGGCCGGCTGCGTGAAGAGCGTCGCCGCGCATCACTGACGCGCGGCTGGGCGTTTGCGCAGGCCTATCATGATTTTCCCGTCCGCCGCGGGCTCGCCGCTGCGGCGGCGGCAGGAATGGATTTCTCCGGGGCATTTGCGTGGCTACAGGCGATGAGAACAAGCCTGGCGAACAGTGCATCGCCTTTCGGCCTTACGCAGTCTCCGATTTCGGGGCCGTCGCCGAGCTGTGGAGCCGCGTCAATCGGGAGCTGGCACCTGCCGGGATGGAATCCCTGTTCGAGCAATACATCGCGACCACAATCGAGGGCGAGCTCTCGCGTCTGCTTGATGTTTTCTCGCCGGCAAGACGCAATGCCTTATGGGTGGTTGCGCCAGCCGCCGACGACAAACGGATCGTGGGCACGTTCGGCATCGAATGTCACAGCGGTGACACGACAGAACTCCGGCGCATGTATCTCGATGCGGGCTGGCGTGGCCGCGGCTTGGCTCAGCGTATGCTGCGCACGGCCGAGGATATGGCCCGCGAGTCCGGCTTCGCCCGCATGATCGTCAGCACCGCTGACGTCCAGCGCGCCGCCTTGCGGTTCTACACCAAAAGCGGGTTCAAGCGCGTCAGAAGCGAAATCGCTGAAGCCATGACAGCGAAGCAGGCCGGCGGAGGGCTGCTGCGCCACTACTTCGAGAAGGCACTCTAGCGGGCATAATTACGATCGAGCGAACTCAATCATGCGTGCTGAAGTGGCCGCGCCAGGCCTTCGCCGTCAGTTTGGCGAACTGGTCGCCGGCCATACGGATCAGCGTCGAATGATCGCCGCCTTCCATATAGATATCCTGTCGCGCATCGATGCTGTCGTCGACGATGACGTCGAGCCCGTAGCACTCGCCGACCGGCGGGATGGCCCCAATGTCGCAATCGATAAACAGCTCCGCGATTTCCTTTTCGCTCGCGAGGTCGACCTTGTGGCCGAGCTGACTTCTCAGCGCCGACATATGAAGGTGATGGGAGGCCGGAAGCACAGCCATCATGTAGCCGCCGTCGCGGCGCAGCACGACGGCCTTGGCCAGCGCGTCGCCCGGCACGTGGCAGGCCTCCGCTGTACGCGTCGATGACTTCGTCGGAGCATGAGGGATCAGGTCGTAGGTGACGCTTTGATCCAGGTATTTCTGCAGCGTCGGGGAAACGGTCATGGCGGCTCCTCCATTGCACGGGCAATCCGCTACACCGGGAGGAACTCGCGCAGTCGCCTCACGATGCGGGCGAACACGATCTTGGTGAAAGGATACGCCCGCCTGACCGCTGCGACAATGCCAATTTCAGTGCAGGAACCGGGCGAAGCGGGCGCCATGCCTTGCTGAGAGCGCAATTGTTCAAGAAACCTTCAGCTCAAAGCGTCTTCCATGCGGCGCTCGGACGGCGACAGGGTGGGATCCATGCGGCGGTTGGTAAGAAGTCTCTCGGTCCTTTCGATCTCTCTCGCGGCGATATCCGGATTGGCGGGCTATTCGAGCCCCGCCGCTGCGCAGCAGCAGGAAAAGCGTATTGCGCTGGTGGTCGGCAATGGCGCCTATGTGAAATCGCCGCTTGCGACGGCGGCCAATGACGCCGGCCTGATCGCGCAGACCTTGCAGGCGGCCGGTTTCGACGTGATCGGTGCCCGCGATCTCGATGGCGACACGCTGCGCAAGAGTTTTCGCGATTTCATCCAGAAAGCCGAGAGCTCGGGGCCGGACACGGTCGCGATGGTGTATCTGGCCGGCTACGGGCTGCAGCTAGCGGGCGACAACTATTTCGTGCCGGTCGATTCCGCGATCAACCGCGATACCGATGTTCCGACCGAGGCGCTGCGGACCGGTGACTACATCCGTCAACTCGCCTCGCTGCCCCTGAAGGCCGGCATCGTCGTGCTCGACGCGGCGCGCCAGCAGCCTTTCGTCGAAGGACAGATTGCAAGCGGTCTGGCTCTAGTCGAGGCGGACCCGCACATGCTGATGGCGTTCAACGCGGCGCCCGGCACCGTGGCGCCGACCGAGCAGGGGCCGTACGGCATCTATGCGCAGTCGCTGGCCGAGATGATCCGGACCGGTGGATTGCCGCTGCCGGAAGTTTTCAATCGCGTACGGCTTCGCGTCAACGAAGCGAGCAAGGGCGCGCAGGTGCCCTGGGACAGCCAGAAGGTCGACGCGGGCTTTACGTTTTTCGAGCGCGCCCCCGATGCGCCCGCGATCGCGCAGCCGGATCAGGCCGCTGCCATCAAGGACAAGCCGATCCGCGATCTCGGCGTGCAGGACGCCTATGCCGCGGCGCTGGAGCGCGACACGCTGCAAGGCTACGAAGAATTTCTCGGCGCCTATGCGAGCGATCCGCTGGCGAAGCGGGTGAGGGCGATCGCGGCGGCACGGCGCGAGGCGATTACGTGGCGCCGCACCTATCGCGCCGACACCCCGAACGCCTACTGGTCGTATCTGCAACGCTATCCGCGCGGGCCGCATGCGGCCGATGCGCGCCGCCGCCTCGCCATTCTTACCGCGCCGCTGGAGCCGCCGCCGACGTTCGATGTCATCGATTACGACGTACCGCCGCCGCCACCGGACGAGGTCGTCTATATCGAGCGTCCCGTGCTGGCGTTCGGCGATCCCGAGTTCGATTTCGTCCCGCCGCCTCCACCGCCGGTCTACTACCTGCCGCCGCCGCCGGAGGATTTCGTGGTGCTGGAACCGCCACCGCCGCCGATCGGGCTGTTCATCCTGCCGCAGCCGGTCTTTGTGCCGATACCGGTCTATGTGCGGCCACCGCGCTATGTGGCGCCGCCGCCGAACAACATCATCTTTGCCAATATCCATAACCGGACCGTCATCAATAATGTCATCAACAGGCCGTCAGCGCAGGCGTTGCCCGCGGCAGGACTTGGCGACAGGGGGCGTCCCGGCCCGCCGGCCGGAGGGGTTGCGCCCCGGCCGGGGGGCGCGACGCCGGTGCTGCCGCCTGCGGTCGCGCAACGGGCCACGTTGATCCAGCAGGGTAAAGCGCCGTTGCCGCCAAGCGCTGCGATCAATCCTGCCGTCAGGACAGGTTTGCCCGGTGCTCCCGCGGGGCAGGTCGGAAGGCCTAATGCGGTGCAGCCGGCAAATGCGCCAGCCACGCTGCCGTCGACACAGCCCGCGCCGCGGACCAATGCCCTGCCGGTTCCAGGCGCCAGGGGCGCTCCGCCCGCACCTCCAAGCGCTGCAGTAGCACCGGGGACAGGCACTCCGAACGCGAGACTTGCGCCGGGCGCACCCCGCCCGGGACCCGCAACGCCGGCCGCTCCCGGCGGCGGTGCCACCGGCTCCAGGCCCGCCATCGGGGCCGCTGCGCCGGCCGCTGCAACGGACCAGCAGCCAAGGGTAGCCGCGCCGCCGCCCGGCGCCAGCGCACCGCCAAAGCCTGCCGCTGCCGTTGCGCCGAGACCGCAATTGCAGCCTGAGTTGCGGCGAGCGCCGCCGCCGTCTGCGGTGCAGGCGGCCAGGCCTCCGCTACCGCCGGCGGCCCGCGTTGCACCGGCCCCGCCACCGCGGATGGCTGCACCGCCGCCACCCGCGAGAATGGCTGCGCCGTCACCTCCGCCAAGGATGGCCGCACCACCGGCCCCGCCGCCGCGCATGGCCGCGCCACCGGCCCCGCCGCCGCGCATGGCCGCGCCACCGGCACCGCCGCCGCGTATGGCCGCGCCACCGGCACCGCCTCCGCGGATGGCAGCACCAGCGGCGCCTCCGCCCCGGATGGCCGCGCCAGCACCACCGCCACGGATCGCTGCCCCGCCGCCGCGCGCGGCACCTGCGGCGAGAGCATGCCCGCCGGGTGCCCGATGCTGATTGTTGACGAGCCAGATCGTCAGATCTGGCCGGGACGGCGGTAAATCACAGGGCTGAAAGGCCGAAAAACCGGCCGTATTTCCTTGCTTCTGGCTGGAATCCGGCTATATAGCGCGGCATCTCACACGGAAACATGGCTCTCAAAGGCCGTCCGGTGGCAACCGGGCCAGTCAGGCTCGTTTGCTCACACGTTTCCGGAGGAACCAACCGGAGAACTATTACGATGGCGCTACCCGATTTTTCCATGCGTCAGCTCCTTGAAGCTGGCGTGCACTTTGGCCACCAATCGCACCGCTGGAATCCGAAGATGGCGGATTACATTTTCGGTGCCCGCAACAACATCCACATCATTGACCTCGCCCAGACCGTGCCGATGCTGCATCGCGCGTTGCAGGCTGTGTCCGACACCGTCGCCAAGGGCGGCCGCATCCTGTTCGTCGGCACCAAGCGCCAGGCACAGGACGGCGTTGCCGAAGCGGCCAAGCGCTCGGCGCAGTATTTCGTCAACTCGCGCTGGCTCGGCGGCACACTGACCAACTGGAAGACGATTTCGGGCTCGATCAAGCGCCTGCGCCACCTCGACGAGGTGCTGTCGTCGGGCGAAGCCAACTCCTACACCAAGAAGGAGCGGCTGACGCTGCAGCGCGAGCGCGACAAGCTCGACCGTTCGCTCGGCGGCATCAAGGACATGGGCGGTCTTCCGGACATGATCTTCGTGATCGACACCAACAAGGAAGACATCGCGATCCAGGAAGCGCAGCGGCTCAACATTCCCGTCGCCGCGATCGTCGATACCAATTCCGACCCCAAGGGCATCACCTATGTGGTGCCGGGCAATGACGACGCCGGCCGCGCCATTTCGCTGTATTGCGACCTGGTGGCCCGCGCCGCCATCGACGGCATTTCGCGCGCGCAGGGCGAATCCGGCATCGATGTCGGCGCCGCCGTTCAGCCGCTTCGCGAGGAACTTCCGGCCGCCGCGCCCGAAACCTCCGGCTTCCAGGGGCTCGCCGGTCCGCGTGGCACCGCCGACAACCTCAAGAAGCTCACCGGCGTGTCGGGTACGATCGAGAAGAAGCTCAACGACCTCGGCATCTTCCACTACTGGCAGCTCGCCGAGCTCGACCACGATACCGCGCACAAGATCGGTGAAGAGGTTGGTCTTCCGAGCCGCGCCGATGCCTGGGTTGCCCAGGCCAAGGCGCTGACCGCGGAAGCGGAATAATTGGTACGCCGCGTGGCCGGGTCTTCCGGCCGCCGGCTCTGCTCACCAGATTACGGCATTCCCTGTAGCTGACGACGGCAGGGCGCAAAGCGCGCGCCGCGCCCGCCGCTCACGGGCAAGAAGGATATTCGACGATGGCAACGATCACTGCGGCGATGGTCAAGGAACTGCGCGAGTCGACCGGCGCAGGCATGATGGACTGCAAGGCCGCGCTCACCGAAACCAACGGCGACATGCAGGCGGCCCAGGACTGGCTGCGCAAGAAGGGCCTGTCGAAGGCCGCCAAGAAGGCCGGCCGCGTCGCCGCGGAAGGCCTGATCGGCGCTGTGACGTCGGGCACCAAGGGCGTCGTGGTCGAAGTCAATTCCGAGACCGATTTCGTGGCCCGCAACGAGCAGTTCCAGGGCCTTGTCAAGATGATCGCGCAGGTCGCGCTCGATGTCGGCGCCGACGTCGAGAAGATCAAGGCGGCCAAGGTCGGCAGCGTCACGGTCGAGACCGCGATTTCGGACGCCATCGCGACCATCGGCGAGAACATGACGCTGCGCCGCGCGGCTTCCCTCGAAGTCGGCAAGGGCGTGGTATCAAGCTACATCCATGGCGCAGTGATCGAGGGCGCCGGCAAGATGGGCGTGCTGGTCGCGCTAGAATCCACCGGCAAGACCGATGAGCTCGCGCATCTCGGACGTCAGCTTGCGATGCATGTGGCTGCGACCAATCCGCAGGCGCTGGATCCGTCCGGCCTCGACCCCGAGCTCGTCAAGCGCGAAAAGGACGTGCTGGCCGACAAGTACCGCCAGCAGGGCAAGCCGGAAAACGTGATCGAGAAGATCGTCGAGTCCGGCCTCAAGACCTATTACAAGGAAGTCTGCCTGCTCGAGCAGGCGTTCATCCACGACGAAAAGGGCAAGTCGGTCGCGCAGGCGGTGAAGGAAGCCGAAGGCAAGATCGGTGCACCAGTGAAGATTGCCGGGTTTGTGCGCTATGCTCTCGGCGAGGGAATCGAAAAGCAGGAATCCGATTTCGCGGCCGAAGTCGCGGCGGCCAGCGGCAAGAAGTAACCGCTGCGGTCACAGTCTTCCGGCGCCAATGTGCCGGAAGTCGCCTGCGCGGGAGAGGGAAGCGATAAGCAATGGCTGAGCCGGTCTATCGTCGCGTCGTGATCAAGCTCTCGGGCGAGTATCTCGCAGGCAGCCAATCCTTCGGTATCCACCAGCCCACCATCGACCGTATCGCCGACGACCTGATTGCGGCCAAGAAGCTCGGCGTCGAGGTGGCCGTCGTGATCGGCGGCGGCAACATCGTCCGCGGCGTGGAAGTCTCCTCGCGCGGCGTGTCGCGCCCGACTGGCGATACCATGGGCATGCTCGCCACGGTGATGAACTGTCTGGCACTGGAGGCGGCGATCGAGCGCAAGGGGACCCCGGCGCGAACGCTGTCGGCGTTCGTGATGCCCGAGATTTCCGAGCTGTTCACCCGCACTGCAGCGCACAAATATCTTTCCGACGGCCGGATTGTGCTGCTCGGCGGTGGAACCGGCAATCCATTCTTCACCACGGACACCACGGCCGTTTTGCGGGCGGCCGAGATCGGGGCGCAGGCGGTGCTCAAGGCCACCAATGTGGACGGCGTTTACAGCGCCGATCCCAAAAAAGACCCGTCAGCCAAGCGTTTTGACCGCCTGACGCATTCGCAGGCCATCGCCGGCGACTATAAGGTGATGGACGCGACCGCATTCGCGCTTGCCCGCGAGACGTCACTGCCTATCATCGTATTCTCGATCGCCGAGCCGGGTTCGATCGGCGCGATCCTGCGCGGGACCGGCCACGGCACGGTGGTTGCCGGCTAAGACGCCTGTGCAGTGTGAACCGCGGGCAGCAAAGAGGCCGGCGGCAGTTTCCAAGGAGGGGAGAGCGTTATGCCCACGCCCGGTTTTGACATCAACGAGTTGAAGCGCCGCATGCAAGGCGCCACCCACGCGCTCAAGCACGAGCTGGGTGGCTTGCGGACCGGCCGTGCGGCAGCATCCATGCTGGAGCCGGTGCAGGTCGAGGCCTACGGCTCGCACATGCCCCTCAACCAGCTTGCCACCGTCAGCGTGCCCGAGCCGCGCCTGCTTTCAGTGCAGGTATGGGACAAGTCGATGGTGAAGGCCGTTGAAAAGGCGATCGTCGATTCCAATCTCGGCCTCTCGCCCGCGACCGAGGGGCAGGTGCTGCGTTTGCGGATTCCCGAGCTCAACGAGGAGCGGCGCAAAGAACTGGTGAAGGTCGCGCACAAATACGCCGAAGCCGCCAAGGTCGCCGTCCGCCATGTCCGCCGCGACGGGCTCGACATCGTCAAGAAGCTCGAGAAGAATCACGAGATTTCCGAAGATGATCAGGAGCGGCTCGCCAACGAGGTGCAGAAGGCGACCGACGGAACGATCGCGGAAATCGATCAATTGCTTGCGGCGAAGGAAAAGGAAATCCTCACCGTTTGACGGCAACCTGGAAGAGTTGAGACTGGTTCTGGAATTTTGATGATGCCGAACGCCGCCGCTACTGCCACGGAAGGACCGGATCGATCCGTTCCGTTGCATGTGGCGATCATCATGGACGGAAACGGGCGCTGGGCGGCAGCGCGCGGCTTGCCGCGTGCCGAAGGCCACCGTCGTGGCGTCGAGGCGTTGCGGCGTGTCGTTCGCGCCGCCCATGAACTCGGCGTGCGCTATCTGACGATCTTTTCGTTCAGCTCCGAGAACTGGTCACGGCCGGCAACCGAAATCGGCGATCTGTTCGGATTGCTCCGTCGCTTCATCCGCAACGATCTGGCAACGCTGCACAGCGACGGCGTGCGCGTGCGCGTAATCGGTCAGCGGGAAGGGCTGGAGCCCGACATCTGCACGCTGTTGAACGAGGCCGAGGAGCTCACCAAGGACAACAGCAAGCTCAATCTGGTGGTCGCATTCAACTACGGCTCACGCCAGGAAATCGCGGGCGCCGCGCAGCGGCTGGCACGTGAAGTGGCGGAGGGTAAGCGCGATCCGACATCGATCGACGCCGATACGCTCGGCCGCTATCTCGACGCACCCGACATTCCCGATCCCGACCTGATCATCCGCACCAGCGGCGAGCAGCGGCTGTCGAACTTCCTGATGTGGCAGGCCGCCTATAGCGAGCTCGTTTTCGTGCCGATCCACTGGCCGGATTTCGATAAGGCCGCGCTTGAAAGCGCGATTGCCGAATATGCCAGACGGGAGCGCCGATTCGGCGGTCTGGCCGCGAAAACCGGATCGTGACCGAGCCTGAGGCCGCGCCGGCGGCAGCGAGCGGATCAGACAAGCGCAATCTCGCGATGCGCATCGCCGCTGCCGCCGTGCTGATCCCGCTGGCGGTTGCGATCGCCTATGCAGGCGGCTGGCTGTGGGCGGCGCTGGTGACGCTGGCGGCAATCGGCCTGTTCGTGGAATGGCTCGCGATCGTGGGCTTCACCGGTGCGATGCGCGTGATCGTACCCGGCGCGGCTGCGCTTGCGATCGCGGGGGTTTGCTTTGCGTTGCGCCGGCTCGACGCCGCACTGATCGTGCTTGCGGTTGGTTTTGTTGCTGTCGCCGCGATGGCGCCGGAGCGGCGAAGCTGGGCAGTGGCGGGATTTCTGTACGCGGCGGCCGCCGAGATCGCCTCCATTCTGGTGCGCCTCGATTCGGTGAAGGGGTTTGCCGCCCTGATGTTCGTGCTGCTGATCGTGTGGGTGACCGACAGCGGCGGCTATTTCGCGGGACGCGGCATTGGTGGGCCGAAGCTCTGGCCGCGCGTCAGCCCGAAAAAGACCTGGGCGGGCGCCGCCGGCGGATTTGTCGCCAGTCTGGCCGTGGCGTTCGGATTTGCGGTGTTCGACATTGGCAGAGTAGGGCCGCTATTGGTGCTTTCGGCGGCCCTCTCGGTCGTTTCGCAGCTCGGCGATCTCTTTGAATCCGCCGTGAAGCGGCGTTTCGGGGTAAAGGACTCAAGTCACATTATTCCCGGCCACGGCGGGCTAATGGATCGCCTGGATGGATTTGTCGCAGCCGTCGTCGTGGCGGCAGTTTTCGGTCTTTTGCGGGGTGGCGCCGATGGCGTCGGCCGCGGTCTTATGGTTTGGTGAAACGATGAGCGCAGTTCCATTGCGTAACAACAGAGCCGTGGCGGCCGCCGCGCGCACCGTCACGGTGCTGGGCGCCACCGGCTCGATTGGCGACAGCACCATGGATTTGCTGCGCAGCGCGCGCGACCGCTATCAAGTCGAGGCGTTGACCGCTAATTCCAACGTCGAGGCGCTGGCCAAGCTCGCGAAGGAATTCGGCGCGCGATTCGCCGCAATCGCAGACCCGGCGCGCCTTGGCGAACTGAAGAACGCGCTGGCCGGCACGGGCATCGAATGCGGTGCGGGCGAGAGCGCCATCATCGATGCCGCCGCGCGTCCCGCCGACTGGGTGATGGCGGCGGTGAGCGGCGCGGCCGGGTTGAAGCCCGCGCTGGCCGCGGTCGACCGCGGCGCTGCGGTTGCGCTCGCCAACAAGGAATGCCTGGTTTGTGCCGGCGATTTCTTCATGCAGCGCGCCGCGAAGGCCGGTGCCTGCATCCTGCCGGCGGATTCCGAACACAACGCGCTATTTCAGGCGCTCTCTTCCGGCAATCGCGAAGAACTGGTGCGCGTGATCATCACTGCTTCGGGCGGGCCGTTCCGCACCTGGGCGCCGGCCGACATCGAACAGGCGACGCTCGAGCAGGCCCTGAAGCATCCGAACTGGAGCATGGGCCAGAAGATCACGATCGATTCCGCCTCGATGATGAACAAGGGCCTCGAAGTGATCGAAGCCTCTTATCTCTTTGCGCTCTCGGCTGATGAAATCGACGTTCTCGTGCATCCGCAATCAATCATTCACGGCATGGTTGAGTTTTCCGATCGCTCGGTGGTTGCGCAGCTCGGCGCGCCCGACATGCGCATTCCGATAGCGCACTGCCTGGGATGGCCCGACCGAATCGTCGGGCCGTCGGCCCGGCTCGATCTCGCAAAAATCGGCCAGTTGACCTTCGAGGCGCCGGACTTTGAGCGGTTCCCAGGCTTGCGGCTGGCCTACGAAGCCTTACGTACGGGCCGTGGTGCGACCACGGTATTCAACGCCGCCAATGAGGTGGCGGTGGCGGCTTTCATCGCCGGAAAGATCAAATTCGGATCGATCGCGCGCCTGGTCGAAGCCACCATCAACGACTGGATTCGCGCCGGGAACCTTGCGCCTTTGAGCTCGGCCGACGACGCGATCTCCATTGATTATAACGCGCGAAATAGAGCCGCCTCCCTATTGCCTCAAATTGCCTCAAAGGCATCCTAGAGGGTTGGGACGGAGCCATCGGCTCTTGTCGAGGGGAACCTGATGTCAGAATTTTTTTTACATAGTTTCAATACGTTGAGCCACGGGCTCATCGGCTACATCATTCCCTTTTTGTTTGTTCTGACCATCGTCGTGTTCTTCCATGAACTCGGCCACTTCCTGGTCGCGCGATGGGCCGGCGTGAAAGTATTGACGTTCTCGCTTGGCTTCGGGCCGGAACTCGCCGGTTTCAACGATCGCCATGGCACGCGCTGGAAGATCTCCGCGATCCCGCTCGGCGGCTACGTGAAGTTCTTCGGCGACGAATCGGAAGCCTCGACACCGACCTCGGCCGAGACGCTGGCCAAGATGACCGAAGAGGAGCGGGCGGGCAGTTTCCATCATAAAAAGGTCGGCGCACGCGCTGCCATTGTTGCCGCCGGCCCGATCGCGAATTTCATCCTGGCGATCGTCATCTTCACCTGTCTCTTCACCTTCTTCGGCAAGCCGAGCACGACGGCGCGCGTCGACAAGATCGAAGCCAGCAGCGCTGCCGAGCGGGCGGGCTTTCAGGTCGGCGACGTCGTCACGGCCATCGATGGCAAGAAGATCGGCAGCTTCTCCGACATGCAGCGCTTCGTCAGCGTGCGCGCCGGGGAGACCATGACCTTCACCGTCAAGCGCGGTGATTCCACGCTGGAGCTCAAGGGCACGCCGGAACTGCGCGAGGTGAAGGATCCGTTCGGCAATACGCAGCGGCTCGGAATTCTCGGCATTACCCGCGCAACATCGCCGGGCGAGGTGACCACGGAGAAGGTCGATCCGGCGAGCGCGCTGTGGCTCGGAATCAAGGAAACCTGGTTCGTCATCGAGCAGACGCTCGCCTATATCGGCAACATCTTTACCGGCCGGGCCAGCGCAGACCAGATCGGCGGGCCGATTCGGATCGCGCAGATTTCGGGGCAGGTCGCCACGCTCGGGCTGATTCCCCTGCTTCACCTGGCGGCGGTGCTGTCCATTTCCATCGGGCTGCTGAATCTCTTCCCGGTTCCATTGCTCGATGGTGGTCACCTTTTGTTCTATACGGCCGAAGTGGTCCGGGGGCGTCCATTGTCAGAAAAATCGCAGGAATATGGGTTCCGCGTGGGCCTAGTCCTGGTCCTGATGCTGATGGTGTTCGCTTTCTATAACGATTTCCATCAGGTGCCGTGGCTGAAGGGGTTGTTCGGCAGATCGTAGAAGCGGCTTTTTTATGACGTTGCCCATTGGCAACGTCTTGGAATGAAAATGGAATCGCATCGCGAAGTCTGGTTTGCCGCCCTGTCGAAATTGGCTACAAGCAATGCAACTTAGGGAATCTGCCGGTTCGTAAAGGGGTACGGGCCGGCATTGCAATGACGAGGGCGCGTTGCGCATGATGTTGGGAATGCGAGTGCGGGGGGGCTTGCTGGCCGCTCTGATCATGGTTGCCGCGCCGATGGGGAGCGCGCTGGTGTCTGCGCCGGCTGCGGCCCAGACCGCGGCGTCGATCGCCGTTGAGGGGAACCGGCGTGTCGAGGCCGAGACCATTCGCTCCTACTTCAAGCCGGGTCCTGGCGGTCGCCTTGGGCAGGCGCAGATCGACGACGGCCTGAAGGCGCTGATCGAAACCGGCCTGTTCCAGGATGTGCGAATCAATCAGGTCGGCGGCCGGCTCGTCGTCACCGTGGTCGAAAACGCCGTGATCGGGCGCATCGCTTTCGAAGGCAACAAGAAGGTCAAGGACGAGCAGCTTTCGGCTGAAATCCAGTCCAAGCCGCGCGGCACATTCTCGCGCCCGATGGTCCAGTCGGACGCCCAGCGCATCGCCGAGATCTACCGGCGCTCCGGCCGCTATGACGTGCGCGTCACCCCGGAAATCATCGAGCAGCCGAACAACCGCGTCGACCTGGTCTTCACGATCACCGAGGGCAGCAAGACAGGCGTCAAGTCGATCGAGTTCATCGGCAACGTCGCTTATTCGTCCTATCGTCTTAAGGACGTTATCAAGACGCGCGAATCCAACCTTCTGAGCTTCCTCGGCGGCGCCGACGTCTACGATCCTGACCGGGTGGAGGCCGACCGCGACCTGATTCGGCGCTTCTACCTCAAGAACGGCTACGCCGACGTGCAGGTGGTCGCCGCGCTGACCGAGTACGATCCCGACAAAAAGGGCTTCCTCGTCACCTTCAAGATCGAGGAAGGGCAGCAATATCGCGTTGCTTCCGTCGATTTCCAGACCTCGATCCCAACCCTCGATGCCGCCTCACTGCGCAGCTTCTCGCGCGTCAGCGTCGGCTCGGTCTACAATGCCGAAGCGCTCGAGAAATCCGTCGAGGAAATGCAGATCGAGGCCTCGCGCCGCGGCTATGCCTTCGCGGTGGTGCGTCCGCGCGGCGATCGCAATTTCGAACAGCACACGGTTTCGATCGTATTCGCCGTCGACGAAGGCCCGCGAACCTATATCGAGCGTATCAACATCCGCGGTAACACCCGTACCCGCGACTACGTGATCCGCCGCGAGTTCGACCTGTCCGAAGGCGACGCCTACAACCGCGCGCTGGTCGATCGCGCCGAGCGCCGGCTGAAGAACCTCGACTTCTTCAAGACCGTGAAGATCGTCACCGAGCCCGGCTCATCGACCGATCGTGTGATCCTGATCGTTGATCTCGAAGAAAAATCGACCGGCGACTTCTCGGTTTCCGGCGGCTATTCGACCACCGACGGTGCGCTGGCCGAAGTCAGCATCTCCGAGCGCAACTTCCTCGGCCGCGGCCTCTATGCCAAGGCGGCTGTGACCTACGGTCAGTATGCGCGCGGCGGTTCGCTGTCGTTCGTCGATCCCTACCTGTTCGACTACCGCGTCGCGCTCGGGCTCGACCTGTTCTACCGCGAGCAGCTCGCCAACAGCTACATCGCCTACGGCACCAAGACGCTGGGCTTCAGCCCGCGGCTCGGCTTCACCCTGCGGGAAGACCTCGCGCTGCAGCTGCGTTACTCGATCTATCAGCAGGAAATCTCGCTGCCGAGCCAGCTCGCGAACTGTAACAACGTTCAGTTCCTGCCTGACGGATCACCGAATCCGAACTTCAATCCCAGCCCGGCCTTTGCAAATGCGACCGGGATTAGCCTGGTCTCCACAAACGGTCTCGGATGTTACTTCGACGGCGAAGCATCGCTGCCGGTCCGCAGGGAATTGCAGAGCGGCAAGGCGCTGACCTCGGCGGTCGGCTATTCGCTGAACTACAACACCCTGGACAACAACAAGAATCCGACCGACGGCTTGCTGATCGACTGGAAGCAGGACTTCGCCGGCGTTGGCGGCGACGTGAAGTACATTAAGTCGGCGATCGACGCGAAGTACTACACCCCCCTGGTCGCCGATATCGTCGGTTTGATCCACCTCCAGGGCGGTATCCTCAATCAGTTCGGCGGCAGCGAGCTGCGCATGCTCGACCACTTCCAGATGGGTCCGAATCTGGTTCGTGGTTTCGCGCCAAACGGCATCGGTCCGCGCGATATCAACCCGTTCGGCACACGTGACGCGCTCGGCGGCACCAAGTACTGGGGCGCTTCGTTCGAACTGCAGATGCCGTTCTGGTTCCTGCCGAAGGAAGTCGGGCTCAAGGGCTCGGTCTATGCCGATGCCGGCGGACTGTTCGACTACAAGGGACCGACGTCCTGGGCACAGACGGGCGAAGTTAATGTGCCTGGCTGCGTCCCGCCGACACAGGCAACCGCAACGACCGCGGCCACTCCCGGGACCTGTTTGGGATTGCAGTACGACAACGGCAATGTGGTTCGCACCTCGGTGGGTGTCGGTATTATCTGGGCCTCGCCGTTCGGTCCGCTGCGCTTCGACTATGCGGTTCCGCTTACGAAGGGTCAGTTTGACCGCGTGCAGGAATTCAAGTTTGGCGGTGGCACATCGTTCTGAGGCGTCTCGTAGCAAGCGGACGTAGGGTCCGCGTGACGAGAACACCAGGGAATAAGAGGAGGGCTTGGCTCCGTTTTGTCGGAGCCGGCCCTCAGGTGTGAGCACCGGCCGGACTGCGACGGGTGGAATGGCGCAGCCAATATTCTTCAAGCAACCACCTTCCGCGATGCTGGCCGACCTGGCCGCGTTGACGGGAGCGGTATTGGTTGACCCCGCACGGGGTGGTCACGTGATCAGGGGTCTCGCTTCGCTCGACGAAGCCGGCCCGATGCATCTGGCGTTCTTTGACAACCTCAAATACGCCGATCAGCTCAAGACGACCAAGGCCGGCGCCTGCCTGGTCAGCCCGCGTTTCGAGGCCCAGGTGCCGGTCCATGTGGCGGCGCTGCGGGCCGCCCAGCCGTTCCGCGCTTTCGTGAAGCTGGCGCGCGAATGGCATGGCGATGCGCTTCGTCCGCAATCCTGGTTCGACAATGAGGGCATCGCGCCGTCGGCGATCATCGACCCTTCCGCGCATCTGGAGGACGGCGTCATCGTCGATCCGCTGGCAGTGATCGGTCCGCGGGTCGAGATCGGCACTGGCACCGTGATCGGCGCCGGCGCGATAATCGGCGCAGACGTCAAGATCGGCCGCGACTGCAATGTCGGCGCGCGCACCGCGATCCAGTTCTCACTGATCGGCA
Organism: Bradyrhizobium archetypum; assembly: GCF_013114835.1. Lineage (GTDB taxonomy): Bacteria > Pseudomonadota > Alphaproteobacteria > Rhizobiales > Xanthobacteraceae > Bradyrhizobium > Bradyrhizobium archetypum. Next base: position 468,838 of record NZ_JAAVLW010000007.1, read on the forward strand.
ACAACGTCCTGATCCATCCGGGCTGCAGCATCGGCCAGGACGGCTACGGGTTCATCTTCTTCGGCCCCGAAGGCCACCTCAAGGTGCCCCAGACCGGGCGCGTCCTGATCCAGAACGACGTCGAGATCGGCGCCGGCACCACTATCGACCGCGGCAGCCTGCGAGACACGGTGATCGGCGAAGGCACCAAAATCGACAATCAGGTCCAGATCGGCCACAATGTAACCATCGGCAGGCACTGCCTGCTCGCCGCCCAGATCGGACTCGCGGGCAGCTTGACGATCGGTGACAACGTCGCGCTGGGGGCGAAGGTGGGTATCAACAACCACCTCAAGATCGGCGACGGCGCCCAGGTGACGGCCATGAGCGCGGTCAAGGACGATATTCCGCCGAATGGCCGCTGGGGCGGTCATTTTGCCAAACCGACCAAGCAGTGGTTTAGAGAGATTGTTGCGGTGGAGCGGCTGGTGCAAGGCGGTACGGCCGACCCGAAAGGCGAAGGGCGAGAGTGATGGAGGAGGCACCAGTCAGGTTTGAGCTCGTGGATATCAACGAGATCCTCAAGACGCTTCCCCACCGTTATCCGATGCTGCTGATCGACCGGGTGATCAAGATCCGGACCGACTACAGCGGCATCGGCATCAAGAACGTCACCTTCAACGAGCCGCCGTTTCTCGGCCATTTTCCCGAGCGGCCGGTCTATCCCGGCGTGATGATGATCGAGGCCATGGCGCAGACCGCCGGCGTCATCGGCATCAAATCGGTCGAGGGCACCGAGAAACCGCGCGCGGTTTATTTTCTTACCATCGACAAGTGCAAATTCCGCAAGCCGGTGATGCCCGGCGACACCATCGAGTACCACATGCGCTCGATCGGTCGCCGCAAGGCGATGTGGTGGTTTCACGGCGACGCCAAGGTGAATGGCAGCGTGGTCGCCGAGGCCGACGTCGGCGCGATGCTGACCGATTGAATCTGACCGGATTTTTCCGTCACACAACTGACGGATTCCTGATGTCTCTGCTCAATCATTGGTGGTGGAACCCATGCCGAGGTCGATTGAGGAGATTTGCTGCCTAAATTCCGGGTTGGGTCCACGCTTTTCAACGGGGGCGTCCGTGAACAAGCTTGCTTCCATCATTTCGTGTTTGGTCATTTTTCTGCTGATGTCGTCGCCTGGTTACGCGACTGATCTGAATGGACTTGTCGCGTCGCTCAAGGGCGGTGGTTACGTCATCGTGTTTCGGCACGGCGCCACCGACGATAGCCAGAAGGACGTCTATCCCTTCAAATTCGACGACATGAGTGCGCAGCGGCAACTAAGCGACAAGGGCCGCGCCCTGGCGCGCGAACTTGGGGCCGCGCTCGCGAAACTGGGCGTGCCGATCGGCGAAATTTACACGAGCCAACTGAACCGCGCGGTCGAGACCGGCAGGCTGATCGGCGGCAAGGACGTGTCTCCTGTCGAGGCCCTGACAGATAGCGGCGCGGGCAGTTGGTCGGCGATGGCGAATCCCGATGGCAAGAACGCCAACATTGGACGCTCCGTGCGCGACTTGGTCAGTGCGCCCCCGAAAGCCGGCGTCAACAATCTGGCGGTAACGCACAAGACCAATGTCGCCGACGCCTTCGGCAAGGAATTTGCCGATATCCGCGAAGGCGAAGCGCTGGTGTACAAGGCCAGCACGTCGGGTCAGCCCGTCCTGGTTGCGCGCGTGCAACCCGGCGAATGGATCGCGCAGGCCGGCAGCTAGATTTGAACGCGGCGCCTGCGCGAAAGCCGTCGTCAGTGTGATCTGCCTGCCACAAGGCACGGCATCGGCAGGAGCCCTTGTGCTGCGCAAAAGCTGCTTAATGTCGGATCGTCGACAGAGCGAGGTACTCGGCTGCGCAGCACGTGCGGTCCGTCATTGCGGGCCGGTTACGTCGGGAACTTAGCTTCCTCGACGGACTTGTAATCTCCGGGCGACAGATCGCTGTTTGAGATAGTCGCATGAGATTTCTCAGAACTGCTGTAGTGCTCATTGGCTCGGCCTCTGTTTTCGCCGGAAGCGCAATGGCACGCGACGACGGCCGTTACGCCAATTCCCCGCTCAAGTCCTGGTTCGACAGCCTGAAAAGCGGCAAGGGGCCGTGCTGCTCCGACGCCGACGGTTCGGCCGTCTCCGACGTCGATTGGGAATCGAAGGATGGTCACTATCGCGTGCGACTGGAAGGTCAGTGGATCGACGTCCCTGACGACGCCGTCATCACCGAGCCAAACCGCGTCGGCCGAGCGATGGTGTGGCCGATCAAGGGATCGTATGGAATATCGATCCGCTGCTTCCTGCCCGGCAGCATGACGTGAGGCCACCGATCGTTCTGGCGTTCGGCAGGCTCGGCTGGACACCTCGAAACACGCCGTAACCATACGTCACTAGACAGCCCTGGTATGCCGCGCTAACCACCGGAAAACGCGAGATATTCGCGTGCAACGGATGGGCTGGGCTGCTTGATGGGTACGATCGATCCAACCGCGCGGGTTGAGGATGGCGCTGTGATCGGTGAGGGGACCTCGATCGGTCCTTACTGCATCGTCGGGCCCAATGTCGTCATCGGTGCGCACTGCAAGCTGATCGCACATGTGAACGTGACGGGGCATACCACCATCGCCGATGGTTGCATGATTTACCCATTTGCGGCACTCGGCGGCCCGCCGCAGGATCTCAGCTATCGCGGCGAACCGACCCGCCTCGAAGTTGGCGAAGGCTGCACCATCCGCGAAGGCGTAACAATGAATATCGGAACGAAGAAGGGTGGTGGCCTCACCCGGGTGGGCGCACGCGGTTACTTCATGAACAATAGCCACGTCGGCCATGACTGTGTCGTCGGCAATGACGTGATCTTCGCCACGTCGGCGACGCTGGGCGGCCACTGCGAGATCGGCGATTTCGTCTATATCGGCGGGCTCTCCGCCGTGCATCAGTTCACCCGGATCGGACGGCAGGTGATGGTCGGCGGCGTCTGCGGGGTGCGCGGCGACATCATTCCGTTCGGGCTCGCCAACGGCCAGTATGCCAGCCTCGAAGGGCTGAACATCATCGGCATGAAGCGCCGCAAGTTTACCAGGGAGCGGCTCGCGAAGGTGCGCGCCTTCTACCAGAAGCTGTTTCACGGCCCCGGCATCTTCGCGGAGCGGCTGAATGACGTGCAGCCGCTGGCTGGAGAGGATCCGGCGATCGCGGAAATCCTCGCCTTCATCGGTGATGGCAAGCTCCGCCCGCTCTGCCTTCCTGCCGGCGACGGCAACCGGAATTGATCACGGATCGCCGCAGCCATGACTTCAGCGGCTTCTGACATCTCATCACCCGTCGGCGTCATCGCAGGCGGCGGCACGATGCCGTTTGCGGTGGCGGATTCGCTTGCCGCGCGGGGGATCGCCCCGGTGTTGTTCGCGCTACGTGGCGCCTGCGATCCCGATCGCGTTGCCCGCTTCCGGCATCACTGGATTTCAGTGGGGCAGCTTGGTCGCGCGACAAAGCTGTTCCGCAGCGAGGGATGTCGCGACCTGATCTTCATTGGCACGCTGCTGCGCCCGGCGCTATCCGAAATCAGGCTGGACTGGGGAACGATCCGCGTCCTCGGCCGCGTCTGGGCTGCGTTTCGTGGCGGCGATGATCATCTGCTGTCGGGGATCGGCCGCATCCTCGAACAGGATGGTTTCCGGATGGTTGGTATCAGGGATGTGGCGCCCGAGGTCCTGATGCCGGAGGGAAGTATTGCCCGTGCCTTGCCCGATCCCGATGCTGCCGCCGATATCGAAAAAGGGCGGAAAGTCCTCGCTGCGCTCGGCCCATTCGACATCGGCCAGGCTGTTGTGGTGATCGACGGGCATGTGGTGGCGGTGGAAGACATCGAGGGCACTGACGGGCTATTGGCGCGCGTGGCACGGCTGCGCGAGGCCGGGCGCATTCGCGCCAAGTCCGGTCGCGGCGTGCTGGTGAAAGCGCCGAAGAGCGGGCAGGATTTGCGCTACGACCTGCCGACAGTGGGCGCCAGGACGGTCGAGGGCGCAGCCCAAGCCGGCCTCGCCGGCATTGCCGTGATCGCCGGACAGACGATCGCCGCGGATTCGCAAGCGATGATCGCGGCGGCCGATGGCGCCGGCCTGTTCGTTCAGGGGCTGCCCGCGTGACGCCGGGTCGCGCCACCGCCGGGATGGAGCGGAGGGTATTTCTGATCGCGACGGAAGAGTCTGGCGATCGTCTCGGCGCCAATCTGATGAAAGTGCTGCGCCAGCGCCTGGGCGACGCGGTGCGGTTCGAAGGCGTCGGCGGCCGCGCGATGGCACGCGAGGGCCTGGACACGCTGTTTCCGATCGAAGAGCTCTCGATCATCGGGCTTGCTGCCGTCGTCAAGGAATTGCCGAAGATCCTCGGACTGATCAAAGAAACCGCGATCGCGGTGACCGAAGCGGCACCGGATATCCTCATCATCATCGATAGTCCGGACTTTACCCACCGCGTTGCAAAGCGCGTGCGCGCCAAGAATCCCACGATTCCGATCGTCGACTATGTGTCGCCCTCGGTCTGGGCGTGGCGGCCTGGCCGGGCGCGCGCGATGCTGAAATATGTCGACCACGTACTGGCGCTCCTGCCGTTCGAGCCCGATGCCTATCGCAGGCTGCATGGGCCGCCCTGCAGCTATGTCGGCCATCCCCTGACCGAGCAATTGGGCTCGCTGCGTCCGAACGCCGATGAAGCGAGGCGACGGGCGGAATCGCCGCCGGTGCTGTTGGTGTTGCCGGGAAGCCGGCGCAGCGAAATCCGCCACCACATGGCGGTATTCGGCCAGGCGGTGGGATTGCTGCAGGAGCAGGGCACGGCCTTCGAGCTGGTGCTGCCGACCATGCCGCATCTGCAGGAAACGGTCGTCGAGGCGGTGAAGGGCTGGCCGGTCCAGCCCCAGGTCGTGATCGGCGAGCAGGACAAGCGGGCGAAGTTTCGCATCGCCCATGCGGCGCTCGCCAAGTCCGGCACCGTGACGCTTGAGCTGGCATTGGCCGGCGTACCGATGGTGACGGCCTACCGCGTCGGCGCCATCGAAGCGTTCATCCTGCGGCGCGCGATCCGGGTGTCGTCGGTGATCCTCGCCAATCTCGTGATCGGAAAGGACGTCATTCCCGAATTCCTTCAGGAGGAGTGCACGCCTCAGAAACTGGCACAGGCACTTCGCGATGTGCTGTCGGATTCCGCCCTGCGCCGCCAGCAACTCGAAGCTTTCGCTACGCTGGACGATATCATGTCGACCGGCAATCAGCCGCCGAGCGTGCGCGCGGCCGATATCGTGCTGGCGACAATGCACAAGGCGCGGCGGCCATAAGGTGCCGTTGCTGGGCAAAGCGCAGCGTGCCCACCATTGTCACCAACAGTTCGGAGTGATGGTGGGCCCGCGGGAGCCTGTCATCGGGCGCGCATTCGCGCGACCTGTTGGCTTTGCCACCCTACAAAAAAGCCGGACGCGACTATCGGGTCCGGCTTCTCTGTTGTCGCAGTGGTCGCCGTTACTTCCGCTTGTCCATCGGGACGTAATCGCGACGGGCAACGCCCGTGTAGAGCTGCCGCGGGCGGCCGATCTTCTGCTGCGGATCCTCGATCATCTCGCTCCACTGGCTGATCCAGCCGACAGTGCGGGCGACCGCGAACAGCACGGTGAACATCGAGGTCGGGAAGCCCATCGCCTTCAGCGTGATGCCCGAATAGAAGTCGACGTTCGGATAGAGCTTGCGGTCGATGAAGTACTGATCGCTCAAAGCGATCTTTTCCAGTTCCATCGCGACCTTCAGCATCGGGTCGTCGCCATGGCCGGTCTCGGCCAGCACGGCGTGACACATCTTCTGCATGATCTTGGCGCGCGGATCGTAGTTCTTGTAGACGCGGTGACCGAAGCCCATCAGGCGGACTTCCGAGTTCTTGTCCTTCACCTTCGCGATGAACTCGGGGATCTTGTCGACGGAACCAATCTCCGCGAGCATCGCAAGCGCCGCTTCGTTGGCGCCGCCATGCGCGGGGCCCCATAGGCAGGCGATGCCGGCTGCGATGCAGGCGAACGGGTTGGCGCCGGAAGAGCCGGCGATACGCACCGTCGAGGTCGAGGCGTTCTGCTCGTGATCGGCGTGCAGGATGAAGATCTTGTCCAGCGCGTCAGCCAGCACCGGATTGATCTTGTAGTCCTCGCACGGCACCGCGAAGCACATGTGCAGGAAGTTCTCGGCAAAGGAGAGCGAGTTCTTCGGATACATGAAGGGCTGGCCGACGGTGTATTTATAGGCCATCGCAGCGAGCGTCGGCACCTTCGCGATCATGCGCATGGAAGCGATCATGCGCTGCTTCGGATCGTTGATGTCGGTGCTGTCGTGATAGAACGCGGCCAGCGCGCCGACGGCGGCGACCATGATCGCCATCGGATGGGCGTCGCGGCGAAAACCCTGGAAGAAGCGGGCCATCTGCTCGTGAACCATGGTGTGATGGATCACGCGGTAATCGAAATCCTGCTTCTGGGCCTTGGTCGGAAGCTCCCCGTAGAGCAGCAGGTAGCAGGTCTCGAGGAAGTCACCCTTTTCGGCGAGCTGCTCGATCGGGTAGCCGCGATATTCCAGCACGCCGGCGTCGCCGTCGATGTAGGTGATTTTCGACTGGCAGCTCCCGGTGGAAGTGAAGCCGGGGTCGTAGGTGAACATCCCGGCCTGGGCGTAGAGCTTGGCGATGTCGATGACATCCGGCCCTACCGTACCGCTGAGGATCGGGAAATCGTAGGTCTTGTTACCTACCGTGAGCGTTGCAGTCTTGTTGCTGGATTTTGCGTCCATCGTGCATCCCCGATGAAATCGTTACGAAAACCGCGCCTCACCTCGGTACCATTTTCGGGGCACGGACAGGGAGACCGGCTTGTCTAGAAGCGGCGGGAAATGGGTTAGCTTATTGCCCTGTGCACCGCAAGATGGCCGGAAACAGCACAAGGTAGGGGCTTAACCAGCCGCCTGATCGGCAAGCCGTGCCAGGCATTCCTCTCGACCCAAGACGGCCAAAACGTCGAATATGCCGGGAGACGTCGTGCGCCCGGTCAGGGCGACCCGGAGCGGCTGGGCGACGGCGCCGAGCTTGAGGTTGTTCTGCTCTGCGAAATTCCGCATGGCGGATTCCGTGGTCTCGGCGCGCCAGTCGGTAACCACTTCCAGCGCGGTCCGGAGCTGGCCGATCAGGGCGCGCGTCTCCGGCGTCAGCAGGGCAGCGGCCTTGGCATCGATCTGAAGCGGCCGGTCGGCAAAGATGAAATAGGCGCTCGAAATCAGCTCAATCAGTGTCTTGGCGCGCTCCTTCAGGCTCGGCATCGCCCGCAGCAATTGCGCGCGGGTGGTGTCGTTGAGCTTCGCCTTCAGCGTCGCGCCGTCGGGGACATAGTCCAGTACGCTCTCGAACTGGGCCACCAGCGCGCGGTCATCGGCTTGGCGAATGTAGTGGCCGTTGAGGTTTTCCAGCTTGGCGAAGTCGAACCGCGCCGCGGAGCGGCCGATCGCGGGCAGGTCGAACGCATTGATCATTTCCTGCGTCGAGAAGATTTCCTGGTCGCCATGGCTCCAGCCGAGCCGCACCAGATAATTGCGCAATGCCGCCGGCAGATAGCCCATGGCGCGGTAGGCATCGACGCCGAGCGCGCCGTGGCGCTTCGACAACTTCGAGCCGTCAGGTCCGTGGATCAGCGGGATGTGCGACATGTTCGGAATGTCCCATCCGAGCGCATCGTAGATCTGCTTCTGGCGCGCGGCGTTGATCAGATGGTCGTCGCCGCGGATGACATGGGTCACGCCCATGTCATGGTCGTCGACCACGACGGCCAGCATGTAGGTCGGGTTGCCGTCACCACGCAGCAACACGAGATCGTCGAGGTTCTCGTTCTGCCAGACCACGCGGCCCTGCACCTGGTCCTCGATCACGGTCTCGCCGGTCTGGGGTGCTTTCAGGCGGATGGTCGGCTTCATGCCGGCCGGCGCTTCCCCCGGATCGCGCTCCCGCCACATCCCGTCATAGAGTCGGGTGCGGCCTTCCGCGCGCGCCTTCTCGCGCATCGCCGCCAGTTCCTCCCCGGTGGCAAAGCAGCGGTATGCCTTGCCGCTGGCGAGCAGTTGCTCGGCGACCTCGCGGTGCCTGGCAGCGCGGCTGTATTGGTAGATGACGTCGTCATCCCAATCGAGCTCGAGCCATTTCAGCCCGTCGAGAATGGCCGATATGGCGGCTTCGGTCGACCGCTCGCGGTCGGTATCCTCGATCCGCAGCAGCATCTTGCCGCCGCGCTTCTTGGCATAGAGCCAGTTGAACAGCGCAGTCCGGGCGCCTCCGATATGGAGGAAACCAGTGGGCGAGGGGGCGAAGCGTGTGACGACGGAATCTGTCATTACCTGATGGGACGAAGGTGTGAATTGGCGGTGGTGTATAGCAGGAACGGTGCATAACTAAAGCCTTAGCCAGCGCAAAGTAGGCTTGGCTCACAAGGGCGAATTTGGCAGAAGGTTCGCCAATCCCTAACAGGAACTTAGGATGACCACAGAACCGGTAACGGCAGAGGCGGGGCGCGATTTCATTCGCGACATCGTCCAGGCCGATCTCTCCTCCAAGAAGCACAGCCGGATCGTGACCCGATTCCCGCCCGAGCCGAATGGCTACCTGCACATCGGCCATGCCAAGTCGATTGCCCTGAATTTCGGCATCGCGCAGGAATTTGGCGGCAAATGCCACCTGCGCTTCGACGACACCAATCCGACCAAGGAAGAGCAGGAATATATCGATTCCATCCAGGCCGACGTGCGCTGGCTCGGCTACGACTGGGGAACCGACCTCTATTACGCCTCCGACTATTTCGACCGCCTATATGACTGGGCGGAGGGCCTGATCAAGGCCGGCTATGCCTATGTCGACGACCAGTCGCAGGAGGAAATCCGCGCCAGCCGCGGCACGCTGACGGAACCCGGCAAGAACTCGCCATTCCGCGACCGCACCGTTGAGGAAAACCTCGATCTGTTCAGGCGCATGAAGGCGGGTGAATTCCCGAACGGCACCCGCGTGCTGCGCGCCAAGATCGACATGGCCGCCGGCAACATCAACCTGCGCGACCCCGTGCTCTACCGCATCCTGCATGCCGAGCATCCGCGCACCGGCACCAAATGGTCGATCTATCCAAGCTATGACTACGCGCATGGCCAGTCGGACGCCATCGAAGGCATCACCCATTCGATCTGCACGCTGGAATTCGAGGACCACCGGCCGCTCTATGAATGGCTGCTCGACAAGCTACCGGTCCCCTCCAAGCCGCGGCAGTACGAGTTCGCCCGCCTCAACCTGACCTACACGCTGTTGTCGAAACGCGTGCTGACGCAGCTCGTGCGCGACGGCCATGTATCGGGCTGGGACGACCCGCGCATGCCGACGATTGCCGGGTTGAAACGGCGCGGCGTGCCGCCGGCCGCGGTGCGCGAATTCGTCAAGCGCATCGGGGTTGCGAAAGCCAACAGCGTCGTCGATGTCGGCATGCTGGAATTCTGCATCCGCGAGCATCTCAACAAGACGGCGCAGCGGCGCATGGCGGTGTTGCGGCCGCTCAAGGTCGTGATCGAGAACTATCCGGAAGGCCAAGTCGAGGAGCTCGAAGCCGTCAATCATCCCGACGATCCGGCCGCGGGTACGCGAAAAATTTCGTTCGGCCGCGAGCTCTATATCGAGCGCGATGACTTCATGGAGAACCCGCCGAAAAAATTCTTCCGCCTTTCGCCGGGCAACGAAGTGCGGCTGCGCTACGCCTATTTCGTCAAGTGCACCGGCGTCATCAAGAACGATGCCGGTGAGGTCGTCGAGCTCCGCTGCACCTACGATCCCGCCACGAAGGGCGGCAACGCGCCCGACGGCCGCAAGGTCAAGGCCACGATGCATTGGCTGTCGGCCAGGGATTCGGTGTCGGCGGAAATCCGCGTCTACAACCAGCTCTTCTCGAACCCGAGCCCCAGCGCTGCGGACTTCGCCGCCGATCTCAATCCGGAATCGCTGGAAGTGTTGCCCGAGGCGCGGATCGAGCCGTCGGTCGCAGCGGATAATTCCGGAGAGGTGATGCAGTTCGAGCGGCAGGGCTACTTCGTGCGCGACAAGGATTCCGCGCCGGGCAAGCCCGTATTCAACCGCACCATTGGACTCCGCGACACATTTGCCAAGGAAGTCGGGGGGAAGGTGTAAGCAGAGCTTTTCGCGCGGCGAATGTTGTGTCAGACCTCATCCTGAGGAGCGGCGCCTGCGCCGCGTCTCGAAGGATGAATGGCACGAAACCGGGCCACATGGTCCGAGACGGCGCCAAAGCGCTTCCTCACCATGAGGATCTAATGTCGGATTGGACCATCGATGCAGAGCGCAACCAACGACATCGTCGCCCGCATCATGAAAAAATGGGCGGCAGCGTTCAGCAAATTGGATGCCCCAGCGCTCGCCGCACTCTATTCGAAGAACGCATTCTTCTTCGGCTCGAACCCGAACTTTTACCGCGGCGATGACGGCGTTAGGGCCTATTTCGAGGGCTTGCCGAGATGGCAGTCGCCATCGGTTGAATTCACCGATGTCAGCATGGCGCAGGCTGCTCCTGACTTGATCAACGTCGCGGGCACGGCGTCGTTCACGATCGAGAAAGACGCCGAACCGCTGGTGGTGAAAATCACCTGGGTGATCGTTCGTGAAGACAGCGACTGGAAGATCGTCAGCCACCACGTCTCGTTGAAGACGCCGCTGATCATGCCGTAGCCGGCGCTACGCCTAACAGCCCCGGCAAATGCCCCGAATGGCCTTTGCGAGTTGCGCGTCGTCCGCCGCCATCGGCTCGTAAGGTTTTGGCTGTTCAGCCTGCCGGGACTCGTTCATCTTTTGCCGCGCCAATCGCGCCGCCTCCTGGCGCTGATAGCACGCCTCGCGCTCGGCACGCGCCTCAATAAAGCGGCATTGCTCTGGTGTGGCGGCAGCGGCGGGAGAGCCAGTCAGGGCCACCGTCAGTAAAATCCAAGACACACGCTTCATATTACCTCTTGCCGGATGTTCGATTCACGACGTGCAACAGTAACCCCGGCCGACGTAGGTTGCTTCCGCTTTCTGCGCCGTGACGGTAGCAGGTTCACCGCCCAAATGGCGAAATCTTCATTGCGGATCAATCAAATGTGGAAGCACGCTCCCGGTGACTTCCGACACGTCATCGGAGAGGCGCCAAGCCGCTACTCCGAAGCATGCCGTGAGCATCAGAGCCGTCACAAGCAGAAGCGTGCAAGAAAACTGGCTCACATCACACTCCGCAACCAGCCCGCGAATTTCAAAGCACGCTTCATCGAGTCGGAAAATGCAGTTGATCTGACTTAACGGCAGTTTTCCACCGCGGATGAATGGCTCTCTGGGTCCTTGGTTCGTCCCCCGACGTTGTGCATTTCTTCAGGTTTCTGCATCCGTTCTGCTAGCGGTCCAATTGCACCGTCCGGTAGTCTTGCGCTCTCCATGAGATTGTAAGGTGTAGGCTCGGTGGCGGAGCAGGGTGACACGTCGGGCCGGAAGCGGGGCTATGCCGGCACCTGGCCGCCGCGCGCTGCCGCGCCTATTGGCGGCCTTGCGCCGGCCCGCCCGGCCTTCTGGCCGCCGCTGCTCGAAACCCTGCGCGCATGGGCGCGGGCGGAAGCCGGCGCTGGGCGGCTGCTGCCCTGGGTGCCCGTGGCGTTCGGGACCGGCATCGCACTTTACTTCGCCGCCGATCACGAGCCGGTGCTGTCAGTAGCGGTCGTCGTGGCCATCGCGTTGGGCGCAGTGGCGGTCCTGCTGCGGCGGCAAAAATTCTTTCCCTTAGCCGTCATGCTCGCAGCCGTCGCGGCAGGCTTTGCGGTCGCGACCTGGAAGACCGCGCGGGTCGCCCATGGCGTATTGGGGCGGCCGATGTTCTCGGTGTCGTTGACGGGTTTTGTCGAGACGCGGGACATCCGCGAGCGTACCGACCGGTTTGTCCTGCGCGTGGCCACGATGGAAAGCGCGCGCGGGACGACCAAGCTGGAGCGCGTACGGCTGTCGGTGAAAAAGGGCACGGCGCCTGCGGTCGGCAGCTTCGTCGAATTGAAGGCGCGGCTGTTGCCGCCGCTCGGGCCGGTGCGCCCGGGCAGCTATGATTTCAGCCGCGACATGTTTTTCGCCGGCATCGGCGCTTCCGGCTTCGTGATGGGCGCGATCAAGACCGCGGAGCCGCCGGAGGGCGGCGGGCTGCGCCTGCGCTATTCCGCCTTCATGCAGGGCCTGCGCGATACGATCAATGCGCGGATCAGGACCAGGCTTGAGGGCGACAAGCGCGCGATTGCGACCGCGCTGCTGACCGGCCGGCGCGATGCGATCTCGCCGCCGGTCAACGACGCCATGTTCATCTCGGGCCTGGGGCATGTGCTGTCGATCTCGGGCTATCACATGGCCGTCGTCGCCGGCGTCGTGTTCTTTGCGGTGCGGGCGCTATTGGCGCTGTTCCCGGTGCTCACGGTCGGCTACGCCATCAAGAAATGGGCGGCGGCAGCCGCGCTCGTCGCTGCCGCATTCTATTTGTTGCTGTCGGGGGCGGAGGTGGCAACGCAGCGGTCGTTCTTTATGACGGCCGTGGTGCTGATCGCCGTCATGGTCGATCGTCGCGCCATCACCTTTCGCACGCTCGCGGTCGCCGCCCTGATCGTGCTTTCGGTCGCGCCGGAAGCGCTGGTGCATCCGAGCTTTCAGATGTCGTTTGCTGCCACGCTCGGCCTGGTGGCGCTGGTGCAGATCGGCATGCCGCGCCTGTTCGCCGCGCCCGACCACACCGCAACCGCGCGCGCGGCGCTGTGGGGTGGCCGCGAGCTCACCATGCTGCTGCTGGCGTCGCTGGTCGCGGGGCTCGCGACCATGCCTTATGCGGCTTTTCACTTCCACCGGGTCACGCCTTATGGCGTGCTCGCCAATCTCGCGGCGATGCCGGTGGTTTCAGCGATCGTGATGCCAATGGGCCTGCTTGGCCTGGTCGCGATGCCATTCGGCTTCGATTCTCTGTTCTGGGCGATCATGGGCGTCGGCATCGACTGGATGATTGCGGTGACGCAATGGGTCGCGGCATTGCCCGGCGCGGTCGGCCGGGTGCCGGCCTTCGGCATCGGTCCGCTGATCGCGGCCAGTCTTGGCATCATTTTGCTCGGATTGTTGCGCACGCCATTGCGCTGGTCGGGCGCCCTCTTGATGCTATCAGCGGCGCTGTGGGCGGCGAGGGTGCCGCAGCCGGACATCCTGATTTCCGCCGACGGCCGTCATGTCGGCGTCCGCGGCCAGGACGGCCGGCTGCATCTGATGCATGCGGTCAAGGGCTCAAAGGATACCTTCCTCCTGAAGGAGTGGCTGGCGGCGGATGCGGACGCGCGCAACGCAGCCGATGCCTCGCTCACGTCGGGCGTCTCATGCGACGACCATGGCTGCGTGGTGCAATCCGCCACCGGCGCGTTGGTCGCGCAGGCCTACCGGCCCGAGGCGCTTTCGGACGATTGCGAGCGCGCCGCGCTGATCGTGACGCTGCGGCAGCCAGCCGCGGCCTGCAGCGCGTCGGTCATTGGCGCCGAGCGGCTGCGCCGGCAAGGCGCGATGGCATTGCGGCGAGGCAGGGAGGGATTTGCGGTCGAGGCGGTCAGGCCGAAAGGGATTGATCGTCCGTGGTCGCCCGCCGCAGCCGACGAGAGCGAGGCTGACGCCGCCGTGCTTGCACCGCGCGTGGTGCCGCCCCGCGCGGTCGACGCCACGCCGGCCGAGGCCGACCTTCAGGCGGAGGAGTAGGCGGATTTCAGTGCTCGTCGCGCCGGGGATTGGCGGGCTTGGCCGGTATTTCAAACGCGCCGAGGTGGAATTCCTCAGGGGCGTCGGGTGCCGAGGGCAGGTTGACCAGCGTGAACGATGCGTCGGGGAATTGCTGCCAGATTGCGAGATCTTCCGCCGTGACGGTGAGCCAGCCGTACCTGAACATGTACCGTCCGGGCTCGGTGACCCGTCCGGCCTTTTGCCATGTGATCTTGTTGACCACCGACTGCCCCCTCGGTGCCTAATTGCCCAAAAACAAAAAATGTGTCGCCGCGATCCGCCGGTTTGAGCCGGCGGATCGCCTATGGGTTGCATTTATCCGGTCACGATTGATTCCGCCGGAGGCGCTTCCGTCACCTTCGGTGCACGTTCGCCACCGGTCTGGACGACCGGCAATTGCAGCACGGTCGCGCGCTGGCCTTCGCAAAGCTGCGTCACCAGCACGTGGCTGCCATCGGGAAATTCGATCGCGTCATGATGACGGTCGGATATATGCGGGTCGATCTGGTTGAACTTGCCGACGCGCCAGTCGGTGGTTCGCGTCCAGATCCACCGGTTGTCGTATCTGACGTCCTCGGCGAAGGCCAGTTCGGTGCCGGGAAGCATGCAGACCGCCACTGCAGGCTCGCGTTCGGACGCAAAGCCGCGGGTGGACGTGCCGCGGAATGTCGTGGTGATCAGCGTCTCGCCGACCTGGGCAGGGCGCGTCGCCACAGCATGCAGGCTATAGTCACACATCGGATGGCTCCCTCGTTTGAGATAGCTGACCCGTGTCTAGAAGGAGGCACAGGCCTCTATCAGAGTGGACATGGCGCAGAGCCTTTTCTTGTTTCTGGGCAATTATGCGACTGCCAGACTGCGCCTAAATCACAAACGCGCTAACGGCTCTTGGTTCCGGGGCCGCAGCAAAAAACCCCGGCCGAAAGACCGGGGTGGGATTTGCCGTCGCAGTCATGTGCGCAAACCGACGGATCAATACTTTCGGTACAGCCCGACCAGCTTGCCCTGAATCCGGACCCGGTTCGGCGGCAGGATGCGGACTTCGTAGGCGGCGTTGGCGGGCTCGAGTGCAATCGAGGCGCCGCGGCGGCGAAAGCGCTTCAGGGTGGCTTCCTCCTCGTCGATCAGCGCCACCACGATATCGCCGGTGTCGGCGGTCTCGTTGCGCTGGATCAGCGCCATGTCGCCGTCGAGAATGCCGGCTTCCACCATGGAATCGCCGCGCACCTCGAGCGCGTAATGTTCGCCGGAGCCCAGCATGTCCGGCGGCACGCTGATGGTGTGGCTGCGGGTCTGCAGCGCCTCGATCGGCGTACCGGCGGCGATCCGGCCCATCACCGGGACGGCGACCGCGCGATTGCCGTCATCCTCGGCAGCCGGCACGTTCACCTGGCGCCTGCCGAGCGCGCCCTCGATCACGCTCGGCGTGAAGCCGCGGCGGCCGTTGCCGGCGGCGGCGAGCTCCGGCAGCTTGATGACTTCGATGGCGCGGGCGCGGTTAGGCAGGCGGCGGATAAAGCCGCGCTCCTCCAGTGCCGTGATGAGGCGATGGATTCCGGACTTCGAACGCAGGTCGAGCGCGTCTTTCATCTCGTCGAACGAGGGCGGCACACCGGCCTCTTTCAGCCGTTCATTGATGAAACGCAGAAGTTCGTACTGTTTGCGCGTAAGCATCGCGAGCAATCCCCCGGTTTTGGCGTCATCGTTTCGAATCTTCAGGGCCCAGATCGCGGGAAGTCCCAAACTGCCCGGACAGACACTACCAGTCGAAACAAATCATGAACGGACACTATATGTTCGATATGTGTTCCGCAACCACTTAATTTCAGGTGAACGCATTACGGTTTCGACCCAAAGCGCCATTGAGGCGCTGTTCCCCGCGTTATTCCGGAAGCCGGAGCAGCTCGCAAGGCGATCCCCTGGCGGCCGCCGGCGCGAACGGTGGACGTATCACAAGCGCCTGTGCCGCAGCGAGATTTCCGAGCAGCGACGAGTCCTGGTGGTTCACCGGCAGGGCCAGCAGCGTGCCGTCCTTGCGCATCTCGAGACGGGCGCGCAGATAGTCTTCGCGCTGGTCGTTGGCGGCGAGGTCGCGCCCCAAGATGGCGCTCCGGCGCTGGTGGTGGACGTGGTCTCGACCCGATAAAGCGCGAATCAAGGGCACCAGAAACAGGAAGCCGCAGACATAAGAGGACACAGGATTGCCGGGTAGCCCGATCACCCGCATATCGCCGAGCCTTCCGTGCATCATCGGCTTGCCCGGCCGCATCGCGATCCGCCAGAACGCCATCGTGACGCCCTCGGCCTCCAGCGACCGTTTGACGAGGTCATGGTCGCCGACCGAGGCGCCGCCCATGGTGATCAGGACATCGGCATTGGTCTCGCGCGCGCGGCGGATGCCTTCCGTCGTTGCACCGACCGTGTCGGCGGCAATTCCGAGATCGACCACCTCGGCGCCCTCGGCATGCGCCAGCGCCCGCAATCCGTAACCGTTGGAATAGACAATCTGGCCGGGGCCGGGGATCGCGCCGGGCATCACCAGCTCGTCGCCGGTTGCCAGCATCGCGATTTTTGGGCGGCGGTGCACCGCAAGCTCGGGATAGTTCATGCCGGCAGCGAGCGACAGGTCGCGGTCGGTCAGGCGGCGCCCGCGCTTGAGCAGAACCTCGCCCTCGCGGAAATCGACGCCGGCGGGACGGATATGCCGCCCCGCAATCGCGGCTTCCGTGATGGTGATATGATCGCCGTCGATCGCGGTGTCTTCCTGGATGATGACGGCATCCGCGCCATCGGGGATGACGCCGCCGGTGAAGATCCGCACCGCTTCGCCGCTGCCGACCTTCCGCTCGAACGGGCGGCCGGCGGCGACCTCGCCGATCACCTTCAGCCGCGCGGAGCGATCGGCGGCGTCAGCGGCGCGCACCGCGTAGCCGTCCATTGCCGACATCGCCTGCGGCGGTTGCGTCCGCCGCGCGGCGACGTCGCGCGCGAGGGTGCGATGATAGGTGGCATCAAGCGCCACCATTTCTTCGGGCAGGGGATCGGCGCCGCTGAGGATCGCGGACAATGCATCGGCGACAGGCATCAAGTCCACGGGCAGACCTCCTCAAACTCCAAGTGCGGTCAGTGCCCTCGCCACGTCATCCGTCGATGTCACGTGGATGGCACGAAGGCCACGCGCCCGCGCGCCTTCGATATTTGCGGCCGAATCGTCGAAGAACAGGATCCGCGATGCCGGCACGCCGATGGATTTTATCACATGATCATAGGCTTCCGCGTCGGGTTTGCGCAAACCGATCGTCGAGGACAGGAATATCTCGCGGAAATGGCTGAGCACGTCCGCATAGGCTTGCGAGAAATGCGCAACGTGAGCCGGATTGGTATTGGAGAAGGCATAGAGCGGCATACGCTTTGCCGCGCTTGCCAATAGCGGCGCAATGCCGGGCATCTCGCCGGCGAAGATCGCGTTCCAGCCCTCCAGGAACTGCGCGTCGGTGATGCCGATGCCGAGCGACTGGCGCAAGTTCGCAAAGAAGGCCGCGTCGTCGATCCGGCCGGTCTCGTGATGTTTGAAACTGTCGTCGACGACAAAGCGGCCGGCAAGGTGGGCAGGCTCGCAGCCCGCATGCCCGGCCCAGCAGGTCATCACCTGATCGAAACTGATATCGAGCACGACACGGCCAAGGTCGAACAGCAACGCGTCGACGGAGTTGGGCGCTGGCGGCGAATTCATGGCAGTCGTTTACAAAACTGGACCAGCCCCGGCAACGGCCCGCAGTCGTCGTCGACGTCCAATCTGATGCTTAAGCCGGTCCGTGAGCTGTGCTAAGGCTTGGGCCAATTTCAGGGAGTAGTCGCATGCAAGCCGTTGGCAGAATCCTGGGCGCCGTCGCCATGATCGCATTATTGGCCGGACCCGCTGTGGCCCAAAAAGGTCCCGCCAGATACGGTGAAACCGACAAGGACAAGACGCCGTCCGAAAAAGCGGCTGAGCGGGAGGCTGAACGGGCCTACCAGCGGTCGCTCGGTAACATCCCCGAACAGCAGAAGAGTTCCGACCCCTGGGGAACGATGCGCGGCGACAGCCCGACGCCGAAAGCCGCCGCCAAGGCCTCGCCGGCCAAGCCCAAGGCCAAATCCGCCGAGGGCGCTGCAAAATAGACGGCACCTCCCTGTGCCGGGCCGGGACCATGGCATCTCCGTGATGTGCGGGTATGACACGGCTCATTTCGGAGCCGATAAGGCCTTCTGATCGGCATTGCCGCGGGACCGGCGTGCCTTGATCCGACCAAAAAGCCATTGTGAGTTGGCTGGGCCGGGACAGGGGCGCCGATTCATGGGGATCGCTGGCGTCCGTCAGCGAAAAGGGACGCCAATGCGCAGGAATTTTGCCTTTCTTCTCGGCACGGTGACGGGCGCGTGTCTGACCGCTGCTGTGATAGGGCCGCAGGGCGCGCATCTGGTGGCGGCGGCCAAGGCCGCGGCCCGTTCCGACACCTACACCCAGCTCAATTTGTTCGGCACCGTGTTCGAGCGGATCAAGACCAGCTACGTCGAAAAGCCCGACGATTCCAAGCTGATGGAAGGCGCCATCAACGGCATGATCTCCGCGCTCGATCCTCATTCGCGTTACATGAATGAGAAGGGCTGGAGCGACATGCAGGAGACCACCCATGGCGAGTTCGGTGGGCTCGGCATCGAGGTCACGATGGAAGACGGCCTGGTCAAGGTGGTCACGCCGATCGACGATACGCCCGCGGCAAAGGCCGGCATCCTGTCGGGCGACGTGATCACCCAGATCGATGACGAGGTGATCCAGGGCATGAGCCTCGAGCAGGCGGTGAGCCGGATGAAGGGCCCCGCCAACAGCAAGATCAGGCTGAAGGTGATGCGCAAGGGGGCTGCCGCGCCGATCGATGTTGCCATCATGCGCGAGATCATCCGGGTGCGGCCGGTCCGCTTCAAGGCTGAAGGGGGCGACATCGGCTATATCAGGATCACCCGCTTCAACGAGCAGACCACCGACGGCCTGAAGAAGGCGATTGCAAGCATCTCAAAGGAAATTCCGCCGGAAAAACTTGCGGGCTATGTCGTCGACCTCCGCAACAATCCCGGCGGCTTGCTCGATCAGGCCGTATCCGTGTCGAGCGCCTTCATGAATCGGGGCGAAGTGGTCTCGACGCGCGGCCGCACCGCGGAAGAAACCCAGCGTTTCAGCGCGCGCGGCGGCGATATCACCAAAGGCAAGCCGCTGGTCGTGCTGATCAATGGCGGCTCAGCTTCGGCTTCCGAGATCGTGGCGGGCGCGCTTCGCGACCACAAGCGCGCCACCCTGATCGGCACGCGCACTTTCGGCAAGGGCTCGGTGCAGACCATCATTCCGCTGGGGCAGGGCAACGGCGCGCTGGCGCTGACCACGGCGCGTTATTTCACGCCGTCGGGACGCTCGATCCAGGCCCAGGGCATCGCGCCAGATGTCGAAGTGCTGCAGGAGGTGCCGGACGAGTTCAAGGGCCGCGCCGAACTGAAGGGCGAAGCCTCTATGCGCGGTCACTTGGCGGCCGATGGCGCCGAGCAGACCGGCTCGCAGGCCTACGTCCCGCCCAACGAAAAGGACGACAAGGCGTTGAACGCCGCCTTCAATCTGCTGCGTGGCGTCACCGTGAATGCGAACGGCCCGGCGATGGCCAAGCGTGCGGTGCCGAACTGACGGCAGCCGGGCGCTGTTGACGCTATCGGAATTCGAACTCTCCGCGTCATTGGTGCGCGAAGCGGACCGGTCGCCGTAGCTCAACGAGCGAAGGCGGAAGCAATCCGTCTCTCTGTTCATGCGCAGGAGAAGCGCATGGCCTCGTCGCTGCCGCTGCCCGTACCGACGTGATGCAGATGCCCTTTGGCAGTACACCGTAAGGCCGGGACACAAATCTCGAAAACAACCCCATGCAAAGTAGAATGGGTGTCCTTTTTTGAAACTCCGTCGCCAACCGGCCGTAGCTCGCGCGCGAGATCTTTCACCAGGCCGGTTCCCGCTCCATGCGTGTTCAAACGGAGTAGTCATGTCGAGAAAATGGACTTCGCTGACCCTGATTCTGTTCCTCGGTTCAGGTGGAACGCTGCAGGCAGAACCGCTCGATTCACCAGGCGTCGTGTATATCGACGGAAAGCCGTGCAATCGCGCGTGCCAGTCCTACATGGACTGGTCTTACCGGATGTTGTCCGCCCGGCGCCACGAGGAAGGCGAGACCAGTGTCGCGGTACCGGCCGAGGCGGAAACAGATCGGGTCGAGCCCGTGGCCCGCCCGCGTGTGGCAAGGCATGCCGCGCCGGTTTCCCGTACCGCGCCGCACGCCGGCAAGGCGGCGTCGAATGGCAGGACGACCGGCAACAAGGCGCCAAACAGCAAAAAGATCGCCGCCGCCAATGCCGCGCCTCAAACACCGATGAAAGAAATTCCGGCGGTCGCGGCGGCTCTGCCTCCGCCCAGCGAGATTGGAAAGACCGCATCCGCATCGTCCGATGATCAGGACAATCTGGTCGCGCTCGTGCTGGCTCGCCCCGAGATCAATTCATTGTCCGACCTGAACAACAAGAACATCGCGATCACCGAGAAGCAATCCGCCTCGAGTGGACGCGTCAGCGCAGCGCTGATGGCGGCGGGAGCCGCCGAAGTCCAGTTCAGTGAGGTGAAAACCAGCGCGATCGATCGCTTGATGAGCGGCGAAGTCGCGGCCGCGGTCCTGCTTGCCTCGCGCGAAGCAGCCGATCTATTTCCCGAGCTCGCGGGATTCCGGACTTTCCGGGTGCCGCTCACGCAGAAGGCGCGGCTCTAACTTAATGTCGCACGAAGCGTAACCGGATGTCGCTTGGCTCACGCTACGCCGTCCGCACCACCGGCTTGCGCCGGCGCGGGCGGTTTGTGCGCGCCGCATGCGGATGTCCCCGATCCACCAGCAACAGCGGCCTGATTTCTGCCGCAGGCTTCGGTGGGCTGAACAAATAGCCCTGGATTTCCGAACAGCCGAGTTCGCACAGCAACTCGCGCTGCTGCTCGGTCTCGACGCCTTCGGCCGTCGTCGTCATGTGGCGTTCGGCGGCGATGTTCACCACCGCTTCCACGATGCAGGATGAGCCTTCCGCCTCGGCGATATCGGTGACGAAGCAGCGGTCGATCTTGATCTTGTCGAACGGGAAGCGCTGCAGGTAGCTCAGCGAGGAATATCCGGTGCCGAAATCGTCGAGCGCAATGCGGACCCCGATGGCGCGAAGATCGTGGAGCACGGCGAGCGCCGCCTCGTCGTCGCGGATCAGAACGGCCTCGGTGATCTCGAGCTCCAGCCGGCTCGCCGCAAGGCCGGATGCGGCGAGCGCCGCCATCACCTTCAGCGCCAGCGTGCCGCTCCTGAATTGAATCGGCGAGACGTTGACCGCGAGCCTGATGTTGTCGGGCCAGGTCGCCGCTTCCCGGCAGGCCGTGGTCAGCACCCACTCGCCGAGCTGGTTGATCAGGCCGGTGTCCTCGGCGAGCGGCACGAACTCGGCAGGCGAAATCATGCCGCGCTGCGGATGGCGCCAGCGCACCAGCGCCTCGCAGCCGGTGATCGCATTGGTCTGCAGGCTGAGGCAGGGCTGGTAGTGGACTTCGAAGCCGCCGTCGACGAGCGCCTGACGCAGGTCCATTTCCAGGCTGCGGCGGGCGCGGACCTCGGCCTCCATGTCCGGTTCGAAGAAGCGATAGGTGCGGCGGCCGGCGGCCTTGGCCGCGTACATCGCCAGATCCGCGTTCTTCAGGATCTGGTCGATATCGGAGCCGTCCTGCGGCGCCAGCGCGATGCCGATGCTGGCGTCGGTGGTCAATTGGTGACCGAGGCATTGATAGGGCGAGCGGATCGCCATGAAGATGCGGCTGACGAGCTTCATCACGTCGTCGGTATCTTCGATCCCGGTCTGCACAATCGCGAACTCGTCACCGCCGAGCCGGGCTACGAAATCACCCTTGCGTGCGCAGGCGGCGAGGCTGGCGGCGACCGATTTCAGGAGCTCGTCGCCGATGATGTGGCCAAGCGAATCGTTGACGCTCTTGAATTCATCGATGTCGATATAGAGCACAGCCAGTTGCCGGTTCGGCGCAAGATAAGACAATTCGCGCTTGAGCCGTTCGTGGAACAGCGTGCGGTTCGGCAGGTCGGTCAGCGCATCGTAATGGGCGAGGTGGGTGATGCGCTCCTCGGCGCGCCGGCGCTCGGTGATGTCTTCATGGGTCGCAAGCCATCCGCCGTCCGGCACCGGCTCATTGACTACCTGGATCGAGCGCCCATCCGGCGTCGATATGACCATGATGTTACGGTGCGCAACGTCGCGCAGCACCACCTCGACGTAATGATCGACGTCTCCGACGAACGAGCCGGTCTCCTTGCGGTGCGCGATCACCTCGCGAAAACTGCAGCCCGGTTTTACAACGTCGGCCGACAGCCCGTACATTTCGACATACCGCTTGTTGCAGATGATGAGCTTCTGCTTTGCATCGAACAGCAGAAGCCCCTGCGTCATGTTGTTGACGGCGGTGTCGAGACGCTGCTTTTCAAGCGTCAGCCGCTGCTTGGACGCGCGGTGCTGATAGGAAAGCTTGCGGACGACGAGGAAGAGCAGGGCGCCGATCGCCAGCACGGAAAGTCCGGTGACCGCGATCAGAATTCCGATCTGCTCGCGCCAATCGGCCAGCGCGCCGGCGGTCGTGGTCGAAGCGACAATTACGATCGGAAAATTCGTCAGCGCGTGGGAGGCGATCAGCCGGTCCTCGCCGTCGATCGGGCTGGTGAGGCGCGATGTGGTGCGGGGGGCCTCGAAGACCCGCCGCTGGGCGGCCGGGCCGGACCTGAAGTTCCTGCCGACCAGCTCCGCGATGTGCGGATAACGGGCCAGCAGCGTGCCGTCGCTGTGGTGCATGGCGATGGAGGCGCCGGGTCCGAGCGCGATGGTGGCGAAGAATTTTTCAAAATTGGCGGGTTCGATGCCGCGGCCGATGGTGCCGAGGAATTCGCCGTTCGGCCCGGTAATTTTGCGTGCGATCACCGTGGTCCAGACGCCAGTGATGCGGCTGTAGACCGGTTCGACCAGCATTTCCGGCGATTGCGGGTTAGACTTGAAGGTTCTGAAGAAGGCGCGGTCCGCCGAGTTGATCGCTGGCACCGGCCAGGCGGCCGATGCATTGATCAGATTGCCGTCGGCATCGAAGACGTTGATGCCGCCGACATAGGACAGCGCTTCGAGCTTGGATTTCAGCAGCAAATGGATGTCATGGCCGGACATCCGCCGCTTGTAGGTTTCGGGCGTCGCGATACCGCTGGCGCGCATGAACGCGATCAGGTCTTTCTGGACGACCTGAAAGTCTTCGAGCTGCTGGTCGAAATGGCGGGCGAGCAGCAACACCGTGTTTTCCAGCTCGCGTTCGCTGTTGCGCAGCGCGCGTTCGCGGAAATTGCTGGCCATGACAGTTGCGCCGATCGCGATGGCTGCGATCAGGAGCATGCCGCCGAGACTCAACCAGCGGATCGGGCCGCCGCGGAAGGCGGACACAAATCTCAATGAAGCGGTACCGGTTGAAGCCATTGAACGCAATCGCTGCCGAGAATGAACTTCCGGAAGCGGAGTTCTGCCAACCCCCGGCCCATGGCTTCGATACCGCGCCGAGATGGAGTTGCCGTTAGGAAGTCTGGTTAATGAAACGTTAGCCGGGTGGTGCGAGGTTCCACCAGCAACCCAGGGAAGCATGCTTGACGATGGAACCGGCAAGGCAGCGCCGGACAAGGAAGCGGCGGATCGTGGCGGTCCGCCGATCGATGCCTGAGTTTAGGCTAACGAGCTTGGCAAAGAGGGGGCCGCCGTCACCGCAGGGATGTCCGAGATCGATGCGTGCGCTTTTTTGCGACGACACCGCGTGCGGCCGAACCGTCCGGAACGGCGTAGCCCTGGCTGAACCGCCGCGGATCGGTATATGGATTGCCCGGACCCTTGTTCTGGCAATTGGCGTTCGGATAGAAAAATGCGCAATAGCCGGGTTCAGAGATCACTTGCTGCGCCATCGCAGGTGTCATCGCAGTTGCCATGGCAAGTGCCGAAATCACCGCCAAGGCAGCCGCCGTACCGACGAGCCTGGAAATCGACATCGGAATTCCTCCTTGTGAAGGTCCCGATGAAACAACCCCGCCGGCCGCCGGTGCATTCCTATTGCGCCGGTCACACGCGCGTGACGATGGCGACACTCGCCGGCTTACCGATCTGCGCGGTAATGTCCGGACTTGCCGCCGACCTTCTCGACGAGGTGGACGTCTTCGATACGAACGCCGCGTTCGACCGCCTTGATCATGTCGTAGATCGTAAGACACGCGACCGATACCGCCGTCAGCGCTTCCATCTCGACGCCGGTCGGGCCGGTGACCTTGACGGTGGCGCGGACGATGCAGCCCGGAAGTTTCTTGTCCGGCGTGATATCGACCGTCACCTTGGACAGCGCCAGCGGATGGCACAGCGGAATCAGTTCTGACGTGCGCTTGGCCGCCATGATGCCGGCAATGCGCGCCGTGCCCAGCACGTCGCCTTTCCTGGCATTGCCGGAAACGATCAGATCGAGCGTTGCCTTGGTCATGATGACGCGTCCCTCGGCGACCGCCGTCCGCTCGGTCGCCGGCTTCTCCGAGACGTCGACCATCCGCGCTTCACCGGACGCACCGATATGGGTGAGAACGCCGCCTGTGGAAGTCTTCCGCGTCATCTGCTAGCCGGTCCCGTCGCGCGCGGACTGTCGGTGCGCGCCAGCAGGGCGCGTGTCGCTGCCGTCACATCGGCCTGCCGCATCAGGCTTTCACCGACCAGGAAGGTCGATATGCCGACCCGTTCGAGGCGGGCGAGGTCATCAGGCGTGAAGATGCCGCTTTCGCCGACCATCAGCCGATCGTGCGGGATCAGCGGCGCCAGCGCCTCGCTGGTCGCCAGCGTGGTTTCGAAGGTGCGCAAGTTACGGTTGTTGACGCCGATCATCGACGAGCGAAGTTTTAGCGCGCGGTCGAGCTCGGCGCGATCGTGGATTTCGATCAGCACGTCCATGCCGAGTGCAATGGCCGCGTCCTCGATATCCTTGGCGGTGGCGTCGTCGAGCGCGGCCATGATGATCAGGATGCAGTCCGCGCCATGGGCGCGGGCTTCCACCACCTGATAGGTATCGAACATGAAGTCCTTGCGCAGCACCGGCAGATGGGTCGCCGCGCGCGCCGCCACCATGCAGTCGAGATGGCCCTGGAACGAGGGCGCATCCGTCAGCACCGACAGGCACGCCGCGCCGCCGGCCTCGTAAGCTTGTGCAAGTACCGGCGGATCGAAATCGGCGCGGATCAGCCCCTTGGATGGCGAGGCTTTCTTCACTTCCGCGATCAGCGCGTAATCGCCGCGGGCAAGCTTTTCCCGGATGGCGCGCACGAAGCCACGCGGCGGCGGCGCCGTCCTGGCGCGGGCGTCGATTTCGGAAAGCGGATGCGCCCGCTTGGCCGCAGCGATTTCCTCGCGCTTATAGGCTTCGATTGTCGACAGGATATCGGACATCTCTTGCCGCTCCCTCGGATCAGCCGCGCGAGACCGCGATCAGGTGCTTCAACCGTGCGGCTGCCGCGCCGCTGTCGAGCGATTTGGCGCCGATCGCGACGCCGTCCCTGAGATCGTTGGCGCGGCCGGCCACGATCAACGCCGCCGCGGCGTTCAACAGCGCGACGTCGCGATAGGCGCTGGGCTTGCCGTTGAGCACGCTCTGCAGCGCCAGCGCATTGGCATCTGCGTCCCCGCCCTTGAGCGCGTCGACATTGCAGCAGGTAAGACCCGCGTCCTCCGGCTTGATCTCGAAGGTGGTAATCTTGCCGTTGTCGAGGCTGGCGACGAAGCTCGGGCCGGTGAGGGTGATTTCATCAAGCCCGTCGGAGCCGTGCACGACCCAGACGGATTCGGAGCCGAGATTTTTCAAGACCTGCGCCAGCGGCTGCACCCAGTGCCTGGAGAACACGCCGACCATCTGCCGCTTCACGCCGGCCGGATTGGAGAGCGGGCCGAGTAGGTTGAAGATCGTGCGGGTGGCGAGCTCGACCCGGGTCGGGCCGACGTTCTTCATCGCCGGATGATGCGCAGGCGCGAACATGAAGCCGATGCCCGCCTCGGCCACGCAGCGGCCGACCTGGTCGGGCGTGAGGTCGATCTTGACGCCGAGCGAAGCCAGTACGTCGGCCGCGCCCGAGCGCGACGACAAGGCGCGGTTGCCATGCTTAGCGACGGGTACGCCGGCGCCTGCGACGATGAAGGCCGCGCAGGTCGAGACGTTGACCGATCCGGAGCCATCACCGCCGGTGCCGACCACGTCGACCGCGTCCGCGGGCGCCTTGACCCGCAGCATCTTGCTGCGCATCGCCGCCACAGCGCCGGTGATCTCGTCGACGGTTTCGCCGCGGACCCGCAGCGCCATCAACAGGCCGCCCATCTGCGAAGGCGTGGCCTCGCCGGACATCATGGCGTCGAAGGCGGATGCCGCTTCTTCACGCGATAGCGTCGCGCCGGTGGCGACTTTTCCGATGATAGATTTGAGGTCGTCCATCGCTTGGCTTTCAAAATCACGACCTCATGGCGAGGAGGCACTTTCGCGCCGCCTCCGGTCGATGCTTCGCATCGCTCGGAGAACCATCAGGCCCGGCTCTCACCCTTCGAGACGCGGCCAAGTGGCTGCTCCTCAGGATGAGGTGAGGGTTATTATGCTCAATTGTTGGCGCCCGTCACCTGCGCGAAGGCGGCCTGGTTGATGGAAGTGCCGATCTCGGATTCGATCTTCGTCACATATTGCGCGACCTGTTCGTCGGTCAGGCCGCGCTGCAACGTCTCCTTCAATTTCTTCAGCTCTTCGGACGCAGCATCGACCGGCGGCACGGTCACGTCGGTGACGCGAAATACCACCCACTCGCTGCCGCCGGTGCCCGGCGTCTGTCCGACACCGTCCTTCGGCGTCCGGAATGCGGCCGTGACGGCAGCGGTAGGCACGCCTGAAAGCGAGGCGTCGCGGCGGAAACCGGTCGCGGTCTCGACCTTCGATCCGACCGCTGCCGCCTCGGTGGCGAGGCTGCTGCCTTGCTCGACCTTCTGCACCATCTCGGTCGCCTTCGCGCGCAGCCGGTTCGAAATCTGGTCTTCGCGCCATTTCGCCTCGACCTGGCTGCGGACTTCGTCGAGCGGCCGCTCGCGCGAGGGCGTGATGCCGAGCACGTCGTACCAGACATAGCCGCCGGCAAACTGGATCGGTTCGTTGTCGACGCCGACATCGCTGTTGAAGGCCTGCGAGACCACGTCGAGGCCGCGCG
>NZ_JAAVLW010000008.1 GCF_013114835.1 Bradyrhizobium archetypum
GCGAGCACGCTGCGGATATTGAAGGCCTCGGTAATTAGTACCACGACCAGCGCCGGCAGCAGCGCAAAGCCGGACAGGAAAATGAAGCCGAAGCCGAGCACGACATTGAGCGCGTCCTGGTCGATCGGCGCACCGCCGAGATCAGATATCTCAGGATACAGGACCGCAGCGACAATAATCATCCCCGCCAGGAAGCAGGCAGCAAGGAAGGCGAACAGGATGACGAAGATGCGGCCGATCAATGCCATGGATCAAATCCATCGTCAGACATAGTCGTTCTTGGATTCTCCGTCGTCATGCCCGAGCTTGACCCGGGCATCCACGCCTCACTTTGTCGAAACGAAGCAAAGACGTGGATGGCCGGGTCAAGCCCGGCCATGACGAACTTTGGCGCTGTCGTCATCCTCAATCCGTCATCGCCATGGCGCGCAGCGCCTGGCGCTCGCGCGCGGACAATTTTTCGGTCTCCGACTTCAACTGGCCGCAGGCGGCGAGGATGTCGCGGCCGCGCGGCGTGCGCACCGGCGAGGAGTAGCCGGCGTTGAAGATATATTCGGAAAACTTTTCGATCTGCTCCCAGTCCGAGCACTCGTAGCGCGAACCCGGCCACGGATTGAAAGGGATCAGGTTGATCTTGGCCGGAATGCCCTTGAGCAGCTTGACCAGCAGCTTGGCGTCTTCAAGGGAATCGTTGACGCCTTTGAGCATCACATATTCGAAGGTGATGCGCCGCGCGTTCGACGAACCCGGATAGTCGCGGCAGGCCTGCAGCAATTCAGCGATCGGATACTTCCGGTTCAGCGGCACCAGCTCGTTGCGCAGCTCATCGCGCACGGCATGCAGCGAGATCGCGAGCATGACGCCGATCTCCTCGCCGGTGCGGATGATGTTCGGCACCACGCCCGAGGTCGACAGCGTGATGCGGCGGCGGGAAATACCGATGCCTTCATTGTCGGCCGTGATCAGCAGCGCATCGCGCACCGCATCGAAATTGTAGAGCGGCTCGCCCATGCCCATCATGACGATATTGGTGACCAGCCGTCCGCCGGTCGGCGTCGCGCGATCGGCCCAATCGTTGAGGCGATCACGCGCCACCATGATCTGGCCGACGATTTCGCCGGCTGTGAGGTTGCGCACCAGCCGCTGCGTGCCGGTGTGGCAGAACGAGCAATTCAGCGTGCAGCCGACCTGCGAGGAAACGCAAAGCGTGCCGCGATCGGTTTCCGGAATGTAGACGCACTCGACCTCATGCGCCTTCTGGAACGGGTCGCCGCTCGGCAGCCGCAACAGCCATTTGCGCGTGCCGTCACTGGAAATCTGCTCGGCCACCACTTCGGGACGGTCGACGGTAAAATGCTGTTCGAGCTGCGCGCGCATCTCCTTGGAGACACTTGTCATCTCGGCAAAAGACCTGGCACCACGAAAATACATCCAGTGCCAGAGCTGCTGCGTGCGCATCTTGCGCTGCGCCGGCGCAACGCCGATCTCGCCGAGCCGGTCGGCGATTTCGGCGCGCGACAGGCCGATCAGCGAAGGCTTGGCCGGCGGCACGTAGGTTTCTAGCGGAACCTTCTCCAGCGGCGCCACGGACATTGTCGGCGTGGACTTCGTCTCGGTCGAAACTGCAGTCATCATATTTCTGTTCTAGGGAAGTTTCTCCCTCATCCTGAGTAGCGGCGTCATCGTCGCGACTCGAAGGATGAGAGCCGGGCCTCATGGTTCGAGACGGCGCAAGGGCCTCCTCACCATAAGGGGAGACAGCTTCAAATAGGGCTTCCAGGGCCCGCAAACAACGTCAATTTGGGCTTAAAGCCGCCTATCGCCTGCAATCCTGTGCCAAGCGGTCGAGCGCTTGGGACAAGCCCTTCAGCGAGAAGACGTCCGTGGTCTCGGTGCCCTTGGCCGAGACGCCCTTGACGACGACTTCGGCGGATTTGCGCATGGCGTTGACCATCTGCTCTTCCTCCGCCGCGTTCTTGATCCACAGCCCGTCGCCCTGGGTGTACATCGCGTAGGACGCGCCACCGACCTCGAGCGAGGATTCCGAGCCCGGCTTCAGCGCGTAGCCGATCATGATCGACACTTCGTTGAACACCTTCTCCGCCGGACGCGTCGAGACGAACGCGTAGGCGGGATCGCGCGGACGATTCGGCGGATTGGTTTTGGATGACGACGGCTTCGCCAGCGCGAAGCAAACCTTCCTGCCGTTCGGCGTCGCCGTATAGGCGCCCCAGGTACCGTACTGCCCGATCAAGGTCGGCTCCGCGCCACCTGCGGCGGTTGTGGCTGCCGGTTCCGGCTTCTTTGCCGCCGGTGCGGGCGCAGGCTTGGCGGCTTCCTTGGCTGTTTCCTTGGCGCCCTTCGAAGCAGGGCTCTGTGCCTGCGCGAGGCCTGTCGTCTCGCACAGCGCCGCAATCGCAACCAGAAATGCCAGTATTCGCAACACGGACAACTGGTTCCCTCATCATTGTGACTGGAAGATGGCCCCGAGGGCGCATCGCGCCGCCGGGATGGATAGCCGGGAAATGTTTTTTTGGGAAGCAGTTACGGGTGTTGCTCACCGCCGTGGCGACGCTTCGTCTCAGGTCGTTCGGCGAATCAAGACGCGGGCCTCGGTTTCAACGTGTTGGTCACCCCTTGGAGCGCTGCTCGCGCAGCTTCTGCCACTGCGCGTCGGTCCATTGCAGCAGATCCTCGGCGCCGGAACTGCGCAAATGGGCGCCGCCATCCTGCACCACCATCTCGCCATTGATGTAGCCGGCATGGTCGGAAATCAGAAAGCTTGCCAGATTGGCAAGCTCGGCATGCTCACCGGCGCGGCCGAGCGGATTTCGCTCCGGCCAGCTTTCGGCGCGGCCCTCGGGGCGGAGCTGACCCGAGGCGCCAGGCGTCGGAAACGCGCCGGGCGCGATCGCGACCGTGCGCACACCCTTGGGTCCCCACTCCACCGCAAGGCTCTTAGTCATCGCGAGCACCGCAGACTTCGCCATCGCCGACGGCACCGTGAAGGCGCGGCCGGTGATCGTCGAGGTCGAAAGAATGCTCAAGACCACGCCGCTGTGCTTGCCGTCGATCCAGCGCCGGCCGGCGGCCAGCGTGCAATACATCGTGCCATGCAGGGTCGGCGCCAGGATCGCGTCCGCCGCGCGAAACGACAGATGTTCGGTCTGCGCGATGAAGGTCGCGGCAGCGTTGTTGACCAACACGTCGATCGGCGCCTCGCGCCATATCGCATCCATCATGGCATCGACCGCGGCACCATCGCGGATATCGCACCTGATCACGCCAACCTTGCCGCCGAGCTCACTGCGCATCCGCGCGGCAGCCGCCTCCAGCAATTCGAGCCGGCGGCCGCAGATGATCAGCTCCGCGCCGAGCTCGACGAAGCGGCGTCCCATCGCAGCGCCGAGCCCCGAGCCGCCGCCGGTAACCAATATCCGCTTTCTCGCCAGCAGGCCCTTTTCAAACATCGTTTGAATCCTCTTGACCGCCATGAGGCCATGCACCCGAATCGGATTGTAGCCCGGCTTCAAATCCGGCATGAAGCTGCCAGCATCCCTCGCCGGTCTAAAATCAGGTGTGCCATGAAAGCCATTCTCTGCTCGCAATATTGCCAACCCGACGATCTCGTGCTGGCCGACGTAGCCGATCCGGTCGCCGAAGCCGGACAGGCCGTGATCGCAATCAAGGCCGCGGCGCTGAATTTTTTCGACATCCTGATGATCCAGGGCAAATACCAGATCAAGCCGCCATTCCCGTTTTCGCCGGCTGCCGAGGTTGCTGGCGTGATCGAAAGCATAGGCCCCGGCGTCACCGATCTGAAGGTCGGTGACCGCGTGGTAGCCTCCTGCGGCCATAACGGCGCGCGCGAAAAGATCGCGCTGCCCGCAAGCTCGATCGTGAAGATCCCCGACAATCTGGATTTCGATCGCGCCGCCGGCATCATCATCATCTACGGCACGGCGCTGCATGCCCTGGAAGATCGCGCCAGCCCGAAGCCCGGCGAAACGCTTGCCGTGCTGGGCGCGGCCGGCGGCACTGGCCTCGCTGCGTGTGAGCTCGGCAAGCTGATGGGCCTGAAAGTGATTGCCTGCGCGTCGTCGGACGAGAAGCTCGAATTCGCCAAGGCGCACGGCGCCGAGCTGACGCTGAACTACAGCAAGGAAGACCTGAAGGAGGGCTTGCGCCGGCTCACGGGAGGCAAGGGCGTCGACATCATCTTCGATCCGGTCGGCGGCGCTTACGCCGAGGCCGCCTTGCGCTCGATCGCCTGGGAAGGCCGCTTCCTGGTGATCGGCTTTGCCGCTGGCGACATTCCGAAGATGCCGCTCAATCTCGCGCTGCTGAAAGGCTGCGATATCCGCGGCGTATTCTGGGGCGCATGGACCAGGGTCAATCCCGAAAAGAACCGCGCCAACCTGGAAAAACTCGTGAAATGGACGGCGGAAGGCAAGATCTCCTCGCATGTCGACCGCACCTTTCCCCTGGCCCAAACCGCCGAAGCATTGAAGGTGCTGGCCGGCCGGAAGGCGATGGGCAAGGTGATCCTGCATCCCTGAACAGGGTTCCGGATCATCTGCCATATTTGCTGAAGGATGGTCCGCCTCAAAAGGCGAGATGGCCCCGTGCTGCGCCAGGCCGGTACCAACTGACGCATTTTGTTCCGAAAAATGATCTCACAAGATAATTTACCGGTAACAATGCGTGTTCTTAAAGCGCCTTATGCCGCTTGCCCGCCTTAATCATACCAAAAAATTTCCTAATTCCGAGCGGCGACCGTCGTTTTTTGAACCCAATCCGTATGCGACCTTAGGGCTGGTAGAGGGGCTCCTGTACATCAACAAGAGCAATAAGCAGGTGCGGGGGACGCCCGTCGTAGCGTTCAGTAGCGGGGAAGCATCATCATGACGGAGAATACCAGGCCGGTTCAGGCAAGAGATCCGTTCGACAGATTCGACGAAGCCATCAGCGATCCTCGCTTGTATGAGGCCGATCAACCTCGATACGAACAGCTCCGATACGAGCCGCCCCGGTATGAGCAACCCCAATACGAGCAGCCCTTTGCACTGTCGTTTGAGCGGACCGATGTGTTGCCGGAGGAGCTGCCGCCGCATGAGCCGGTGCCGCTTTTCCTCTCGAATTACGAAGATGAATCTCATCAGCAGCTTTCGGAATATGCGTTCGGTACCGGAAAGTTCGGCAGCGGCGGGCTGAAGAAGCCGCGCGCGGGCCGCATCATAACCGGCGTCGCAGTGGTGTCGGCGATTGCGGCCGTTCTCGCGTTGTTCTCCATCGATTCAACCCGCGCCGTCATCTTCAACGCCTCCCTCGGCGGTGGCGGCGGCAGCGCGCCGCCGCCCGCCCAGCTCGCCGCGGCGGTGCCGGAGCCTGCGCCGCAACCGCAGCGGGTTGCCGCGCCGCCGATAGCCGCCGAACCGACCGGAGCCGAGGTCGCAGCCGCACGCCGCACACCGCCCAACGCGCTGGCATCAGCCTCACCGACGCGCGACGAAATTGCCGCCGCCTATCAGAGCGCGCTCAAGGGCAAGGTTGCGGTGCCCGAACCGGTGGCACGCGAAGCGTCCCGCGAAGTCGTCGCTGCGATCAATCCGGCGCCCGCGGTTGCCGCGGTCGCACCGGCAGTGCGTGAGCCCGCTCCGGTCACGCGCGAGGCAGCTCCGGTACGGCGCATGGATCCGGACGAGCTTGCCTCATTGCTGAAGCGGGCGAAGGGCCTGCTTGCGATCGGCGACATCACGTCTGCCCGGCTGCTGCTTGAGCGCGCGGCGGACGCGCAGGAAGCCGAGGCGGCATTGATGCTGGCTGGAACGTATGATCCGCAAGTGCTGGGCAGCCAGGACTTGCGCAGCGTCACGCCTGATCCGGCGGCGGCGAAGCTCTGGTATCAGAAGGCCGCCCAGCTCGGGTCGCCTGATGCAAAGCGGCGGCTCGGCCAGTTGCAGAACTAGAGCATGATCCGAAGATCATGCTCACATCAAAGAGATAGAGCGAGATGACGTTTCGAAGAAAGTCATCTCGCCCTAGGCAATTGCTCAAGAATTAAAATTACTCAAGACCAGCGCAGAGGAAACCCATGCGACACTTACTGGGAATGGCATTGTTTGCCATAACGGTGGCATGCAGCAATACGGCGGCGAAGGCCGCTGAGACGGAATACGATCCGGCCAAGGTCAGCGAAAGTCTGAAGGCCATTTTCCAGTTCGGCTCGGTCGCTACCAAGCAGGCGCTGAACGCCAATACTGTCACGCTGATCTCCGGAACAATCGGCGGCACCTATGTGCAGTTCGGTGCCGACCTCGCTTCCGTGCTCGACGACGGAAACAAGTTGCGCGTACTTCCGATCGTCGGGCGCGGCTCCGTGCAGAGCGTGGCCGACATCCTGTTCCTGCAGGGTGTCGATCTCGGCATCGTGCGCGCCGACACGCTGGACTACCTGGAAAAGAAGGGCTTTGCGAAGGACATCAAGAAGCAGTTCACCTATGTGACGAAGCTCTACAATGAAGAGATGTATGTTCTCGCGTCGAAATCGGTGACCAACATCAGCCAGCTCAACGGCAAGAAGGTCAGCGTCGACCTTCCCAACGGGGGCACCTTCGTGACCGCTGCGGTCGTGTTCGAGCGGCTCGGCATCAAGCCGAACTTCGTCTATATCGAGCAGCGCATCGCGATGGAGAAGATGCGGAACGGCGAGATCGATGCGGTGATCGCCGTCGGCGGCAAGCCGTACAAGTCGGTCAGCAATTTCAACGACAACCGCTTCCATCTCGTCCCGGTCGACTATTCGCGGCCGCTGCAGGGCGATTATCTGCCCGCGGTACTGACCTCGAAGGACTATCCCAACCTGATTGCGGAAGGGCAGAAGGTCGACACCATCGCCGTGCCGGCGGTGCTCGCGGCCTATAACTGGGCGCCGAACACCGAGCGCTACCGCAAGCTGGCCCAGTTCGTGGATGCGTTCTTCACCAAGTTTCCGACGTTCCAGAACCCGCCGTTCCATCCGAAGTGGAAGGAAGTCTCGCTGTCAGCGCCGCTGCCGGACTGGCAGCGATTGCCGGTGGCCGAGCAATGGCTCAAGAGCCATAACGTCGAGGCGGTGTCGCGCGCCAGATTCGATGAATTTCTGAAGCAGAGCCCGACGACCGCGGCGAGCGTCAAGACCGACGCGGATAAGGAGGCGCTTTTCAAGCAATTCCAGGCATGGGAAGCGGAGCGAAGCGCAAGGGCGCAGTCTCGCTGAGGCGTTTTCCGCAGGAGGCCGGCCTCGGAGTTGGTCCGGGCTGGCGACCGACTCATCAAGATCAGGAAATCAAGAGCCCCGTTCTGATTCAATCGGAACGGGGCTTTTGGCATCTGCCATTCGTTTGCTATTCGTTCGCTTCAGCGGCGTCGATCCCGCGCTTCAGTGCGGCGCGGGCGGCATCGCGATGCTCCTGCGTGATGTGACTTGCGACCATGCGGATCGCGGTGGCCAGCACAGCGGCATCATCGGTAAAGCCGAGCAAGGGCAGCACGTCCGGCATGAAATCGAACGGCAGGATGAAGTAGGCGACGGCGCCGAGCAGGGACGCCTGGACGTGACGCGGCGTCTCTTTGTCAAATGCACAATAGTAGGCGGCGAGCAGATCCTCGGCGAAGGGGAGCTGCGCCATTACCCGCTTGAACTTGATCCAAAAGCGCCGCCGCACGCTCTCGCGGTCCTGCGCCAGCCGGTCGGCCGGCTCAAAACCCACGGTATGATCGGACGATGCCATGGCGGCGCTCCCTGGAGAATCCGGCGCGGCAGTCGCCACGGCTGCCGGATCGCGCTTGTCGAGGCTTTCTTCACGCGAACCGTTTCGCCCGAAAACCCTCTTGATGAGAATTGGGGATGCTCGCCCCACCGCGCAAGATCGTGGGACGCACCAACTCAGGTGACGCCAAGTTGTCCCGCGATCGCATTCATGGCCTTGGCCAGATCAACGTCGCGCCGGGTCACTCCGCCGGCGTCGTGCGTCGCCAGCACGACTTCGACCGTCTTGTAGACGTTCTTCCATTCCGGGTGATGGTCGTTCTTTTCCGCCACCAGGGCGGCGCGGGACATGAATCCGAAGGCTTCGTTGAAGTCCTTGAATATGAAGGTCCGCGTGATCGCCTCGCGTCCCGGCGTCTCCGACCAGCCGGAAAGTTCCGCCAGCGCCGATTTCCGCGCCTCTGCCGACAGCCGTTCTGCCATGATCGCCTCCCGTTTCAGACCGCTTCGACCTTAACACCGAAGACCGCGCCGCGGATCCCTGCCAAGACAGGCCGCGACGTCCCCTCCAACGGCGGTACGTGGGCGCCGGTAACCATGACGTAGATGTAACAATGATTAGGCGGAAATTTTGCTAGGGTGTCCACTTCAGGCGTGCCGCCGGCGTAATCTTGCACCTCAAACGACTGTCCAGGGATTGATGAGCGACGGCCCTCTCCTTTCGGAAAAGCCGGCCCCACCTTCGCCCCGTTCAGCGAAACGACGGCTGACATTCGTCACGCTCGCCGGCGTGCTGGCAATCGTCGGCGCGCTGGCTGCCGGCTATTACTTTGCCATGCGGCCAGTGAGCTTGCGGATCGCCGTCGGCCCCGCCAATAGCGACGACCTCAAGGTGATCCAGAACCTGGCGCAGGCCTTCAACAACCAGCGAAACAGCCTGGTCCGGCTGCGGCCGGTGCAGACCGATGGCGCGGTTGCCAGCGCCAACATGCTCGGCGAAGGCAAGGCCGATCTCGCCATCATCCGGGGCGACCTCGAGGTACCGAAAAATGCGCTAGCCGTGGCGACGCTGCGCAAGAATGTGGTGGCGCTCTGGGTACTGTCGGCCGGCAAGACCAAGGGCAGGAAGGCCGCGCCAGCCATTACGAAGATCGGCCAGCTCGCCGGACGCCGCATCGGCGTCGTCGGCCGCACCCAAGCCAATGTCAATCTGCTCAAGGTGATCCTGCGGCAATACGGCGTCGATCCGGCAAAGGTCGAGATCGTCCAGTTCCCCGCCAGCGAGGCTGCCGAGGCCATTCGTGGCCAGAAGGCGGACGCCTATCTCGCCGCCGGCCCGGTCAACAGCAAGATCACGGCCGATGCGATCGCTGCATCGGCGCGCGACGGCGGCACGCCGAAATTCCTCGCGATCGATTCAGCCGAGGCGATTGCGCAGAACCATCCCGCCTACGAGGCCGCCGAGATCCCGGCCGGGACGTTTGGCAGCGCGCCGAGCCGGCCCGAGGAAGAGGTCAAGACAATCAGCTTCGCGCATCACATCGTGGCACGCAAAGGCATTTCCGAAGCAACCATCGCAATCTTTACGCGACAGCTATTTGCGATCCGCCAGACGCTGAAGAACGAATTTCCGCTGGCCGCCAAGATCGAGACGCCCGATACCGACAAGGACGCCACCATTCCGGTTCATCCCGGCGCCGCTGCCTTTGTCGATGGCGAGGAAAAGTCCTTCCTCGACCGTTATAGCGACTACATCTGGTGGGCATTGATGGCGATGTCGGCAATGGGTTCCGCCGGCGCATGGTTCGCCGGCTATCTCAAGAAGGACGAGCGCAACGTCAACGTCTCGCAACGCGACCGTCTGCTCGACATGCTCACCGCCGCCCGCCAGTGCGATTCGATGGACGAACTCGACCAGATGCAGGCAGAAGCGGACGCCATTCTGCGCCACACGCTGCAATGCTTCGAGCACGGCGCGATCGCCGAAGGCACGCTGACCGCGTTCAACATCGCGATCGAGCAGTTCCACAACGCAGTCGCCGACCGCAAGACGCTTTTGATGAGCGTGCCGCAAACCCTGCAGCGGGCGAGCGCGCAATTCCGCGCGGCCGGCAGCGCGTGATCTGCCAATCCGGTAATCGAACCGTCATCAATTCTTTCTAGGGCTGGCGGCACTATCATCGCCCGAGCCAGATCAGAAAGAGGCCAGCATGACATTGAGGATTTCCCGCAGCCGACGTCCCGGAATTTCGCGGCGCCGTTTCCTCGCCACCGCCGGGGCCGGCGCCATGAGCGCCCTTGCGATACCCTATCTCAGCCGTGCCGCCGACCGGCCGGTCGTGACGTCAGGTGTGCAATCCGGCGATGTCGGTACCGACGGCGGCGTGGTCTGGGCGCGCGCCGACCGTCCTTCGCAAATGCTGGTCGACGTCGCCACGTCGGACTCTTTTGCCAACGCACGGGCGCTGCCGCCGATCGCGGCGCTGCCGGAGAGCGACTTCACCGCGAAAATGCTTTTGGAAAATCTGCCAGCCGGGCAGGAGATCTTCTACCGGGTCCGGTTTCGCGACCTCGCACATAGCGCTATCGAAAGCGAGCCGGTGGTCGGGCGGTTCCGCACCGCGCCTGGCGACCGTCGCGACGTCAGTTTCGTCTGGGGCGGCGACGTCGCCGGACAGGGCTGGGGCATCAACCCGGATGACGGCGGCATGTTCACCTTCACCACCATGCGCAAGCATCGCCCGGATTTCCTGCTGCACTCGGGCGACGCCATCTATGCCGATGGCCCGATCAAGAGCGAGGTGACGCTTCCCGACGGCAAGGTCTGGAAGAACGTGACGATCCCCGAAAAGGCAAAGGTCGCCGAAACGCTCGACGAATTTCGCGCCGCGCACAAGTACAATTTCATGGACGAGCACCTGCGCGCGTTCAACGCCGAGGTGCCGATCTTCGTGCAGTGGGACGACCACGAGGTCGTCAACAACTGGTCGTCATCGAAACAGTTGCCTGCCGCCTACAAGGAACGCAACATTTCCCTGCTCGCCGCCCGCGCGGCGCGCGCTTTCCACGAGATGTACCCGATGCGCGAAAGCATCGCAGAACCGGGCCGGGTCTACCGCACGCTCCGCTACGGCCCGCATCTCGACGTGTTCATGCTGGACGAACGCAGCTATCGCGGGCCGAACGGTCCGAACCAGGACACGGCCTACGGGCCGGAGAGCTTCTTTCTCGGACCTACGCAACTCGCCTGGCTGAAACGGGAGCTATTGAATTCGCGCGCCACCTGGAAGGTCATCGCATCCGACATGCCGCTCGGCCTCATCGTCTATGATGATGCAATCAACAAGAAGGGATCGGAGGCCGCCGCCCAAGGCGACGGTCCGCCACGCGGCCGCGAGCTGGAGATCGCCGACCTCCTGCGCTTCATCAAGACGTCAGGCGTGGTCAATACGGTGTGGCTGACCGCGGACGTGCATTATGCCGCCGCGCACTACTACAATCCCGACAAGGCGCAATTTCAGGAGTTCGATCCGTTCTGGGAATTCGTCTCAGGCCCCCTGCACGCCGGCACGTTTGGCCCCAACGAACTCGACAATACCTTCGGCCCGGAGGTGAAGTTCATCAAGGCGCCCGGCCTCGACAAGCAAAACCTGCCGCCATCGGCAGGGATGCAGTTCTTCGGTCACGTCCGGATTGATGGGGCGTCCGGCCGGATGACGGTGACGCTGCGCGACCGCACCGACGTTGCGCTGTGGTCGACAACGCTGGATCCAAAGCCGGTCTAGTTGGCTGGCCGCCCGCGAGCGCTCAGG
The DNA here is from genome assembly GCF_013114835.1 of Bradyrhizobium archetypum. Classification (GTDB taxonomy): domain Bacteria; phylum Pseudomonadota; class Alphaproteobacteria; order Rhizobiales; family Xanthobacteraceae; genus Bradyrhizobium; species Bradyrhizobium archetypum. Next base: position 11,563 of record NZ_JAAVLW010000008.1, read on the forward strand.
GCCTGACGCCGGCGTTCTTCAGCAGCGCTTTAAGTGCGTCGGTCGAACAGGGCTTGGGCAGCCGCGGCTTCGTTGCGAATGCCGCCGGCAGCGTGGCGTCGGCGCCATAGCCGGTGACGAAAGCAAAGGGAATGCTGAGTGCCTCCAGCCGTTCGGCGACGGCAAAACTCTTCTCGCGGATCAGCCCGACATCGAGCAGCGCGAATTGCGGCGGCCGGTGTGCGATCAGTTCGAGTGCCTTGGCGACGTTCGCGGCGATCCGCACCGTTTTTACGCCAAAGCCGAGAATCGTGTCTTCGAAATCCAGCGCGATGATCGGGTCGTCCTCGACGACCAGGACGTCGCTGGGCATGCCGTCATAGGAGGCGCGGTCCATGTTCTCGCCAGTTCAAGGGAGATTCGGCGGCCGATGCCTCGTACAAGGCGCCCCGCCGGTCGGAACCGAAACCATCACATGTCCGTTCTATCGTCTGTTCACTTGTGCACGCATGAATGGAGCCAAACCGATTATAGTTCGAGCAGAAACAGGGACCTCCCCGATGCTCACGCGACGCGATGTGACGGCCGGCGTACGGCCGTTCAATAACCTTCTGCGTCGCTTGAGTGATGCCGATTTCGGTTTGATCGAACCGCATCTCATTCCGGCCGACGCCCAGCCGAACGACCTGCTCTATAATCCCGGCGACGACGTCGAGATCGTGCACTTTCCCTGCGGACCCAGCCTCGTTTCCTACATGGTTCCCAACGAGGACGGCCGCGATGTCGAGACCATCCTGATCGGCCGCGAAGGCGCGGTCGGCGGCATCGTCAGCCAGGGGTTTCTCCCGGCCTACACCCGCATCACCGTCAAATTCGCAGGCCCCTTCGTGCGGCTGCCGATCGGCAGGCTCGATGCTGCCAAATCAAAATCGCGTTCGCTGACCAACATCTTTGCACGCTATGCGGACTGCATGCTGGCGCAGATCTTCCAGTCCACCGCCTGCAACGCGATCCATTCGATTGAGCAACGCACGGCAAAATGGATCATTTCGGCGATGGAGCGCACCGATGGGGAGGACGTCGTGCCGCTGACGCATGAGCAACTGGCGACCCTGCTCGGCGTCGGCCGCTCCTACACCAGCCGGGTTATTCAGACTTTCAGGGCGGAAGGCACGCTGGAGACCCGGCGCGGCTCGATCCTGGTCCGTAACCGGGATGCGCTGCGGAACCGGTCCTGCCGCTGCAATGAGGCGGTAAAAGCCCATTTTGACGAGGTTTTACGTGGGGTCTACCCCGATCCCGAAAAGGGCAATTGAGCCCGCTGCCACGACCAAAATCGGCTAACCAAATGCCAAACACGCCATTGTTTTTTGGCGTTTTCTGAATATATTGCGCCGCAACGCGTAAGGTGTGCCCGGTCCCTTTGGCCGGGCTTCCTTTTTGGGGCCGGGTTTGACGACGAGAGCCCCTTCGCATTCCAGGTATTGAGCGCGATCCGGAAAAGTGGGTCCCGGTTTTCCGGTGAGATCGCGCTCCCATTGCACGACCAGAAGAAGAGCCATGAACCTTCGCAACGTCGCCATCATCGCCCACGTCGACCACGGCAAGACCACCCTCGTCGACCGTCTGCTGCAGCAATCCGGCACCTATCGCGAGAACCAGAAGGTGACCGAGCGCGCGATGGACTCCAACGATCTGGAGCGCGAGCGCGGCATCACCATTCTCGCCAAGGCCGCTTCCGTGCAGTGGAAGGACACCCGCATCAACATCGTCGACACGCCCGGCCACGCCGATTTCGGCGGCGAGGTCGAGCGCATCCTCAACATGGTGGATGGCGCGCTTGTGCTGGTGGATGCCGCCGAAGGTCCGCTGCCGCAGACCAAGTTCGTGGTCTCCAAGGCGCTCAAGGTCGGGCTGAAGCCGATCGTCGTTATCAACAAGGTCGACCGGCCCGACGCGCGCCCGACCGAAGTCATCAACGAAGTGTTCGACCTGTTTGCCGCGCTCGACGCCAGCGAGGAGCAGCTCGATTTCCCGATTCTCTACGGGTCGGCCAAGCAGGGCTGGATGGCCGACAGCCCGGAAGGGCCGAAGGAAGCCGGCATGCAGCCGCTGTTCGACCTGATCGTGCGCCACGTCGCGCCGCCGAGCGTCGAGCAGGGCCCGTTCCGGATGATCGGCACCATTCTGGAAGCCAACCCCTATCTCGGCCGCATCATCACCGGACGCATCACCTCGGGTTCGATCAAGCCGAACCAGCAGGTGAAGGTGCTGGGCGCTGACGGCAAGACCATTGAGCAGGGGCGTATCACCAAGATCCTCGCCTTCCGCGGCATCGAACGTACGCCGCTTGACGAGGCCGAAGCCGGCGACATCGTTGCGATTGCCGGCCTGACCAAGGGCACCGTCGCCGACACCTTCTGCGATCCTTCCGTCGAGACGCCGCTGCAGGCGCAGCCGATTGATCCGCCGACGGTCTCGATGTCGTTCATCGTCAACAACTCGCCGCTCGCCGGCACCGAGGGCGACAAGGTGACGAGCCGCATGATCCGCGACCGCCTGCTCCGCGAGGCTGAAGGCAATGTCGCGCTGCGCGTGGTGGAAGCGGCCGACAAGGATTCCATGGAAGTGTCCGGCCGCGGCGAATTGCAGCTTGCGATCCTGATCGAGACCATGCGCCGTGAAGGTTTTGAGCTTTCGGTGTCGCGTCCGCGCGTCGTGCTGCACAAGGACGAGGCCACCGGCCAGTGGCAGGAGCCGATCGAGGAAGTCGTGATCGACGTCGACGAGGAGCATTCCGGCGTCGTCGTGCAGAAGATGAGCGAGCGCAAGGCCGAGATGATCGAGATGCGTCCCTCCGGCGGCAACCGCCTGCGGCTGGTGTTCTACGCGCCGACCCGCGGTCTGATCGGCTATCAGGGCGAATTGCTGACCGATACTCGCGGCACCGCGATCATGAACCGGCTGTTCCACGGCTACGCCAATTACAAGGGCGACATCCAGGGCCGCCGTAACGGCGTCTTGATTTCCAACGACCAGGGCGAGGCGGTGGCTTACGCGATGTTCAAGCTGGAAGACCGCGGCCCGATGATGATCGAGCCGGGCTGGAAGGTCTACAAGGGCATGATCGTCGGCGAGCACACCCGCGACAACGATCTCGAAATCAACGTGCTCAAGGGCAAGCAGCTCACCAACATCCGCACCACGTCGAAGGACGAAGCAGTGCGCCTGACCCCGCCGATAAAGATGACGCTGGAAAAGGCGCTGGCCTATATCGAGGATGACGAATTGGTCGAGGTGACCCCGAAGTCGATCCGCCTGCGCAAGAAGTTTTTGGACGCCAACGACCGCAAGCGCGCCGAAAAGGCCAAGGAAGCGGTGGCGTAACCAGGCGAATAGCGAGTAGCGAATAGAGGCGTTTCCGTGCCCATCGGATTACTGTACCCTGTTCGCCATTCGCCACTCACCATTCGCGCCTCATGACGTCCCTCCCTTCCTCCGTCGATGTCGCCATCATCGGCGCCGGCGCTGCCGGCCTTGGCGCTGCCAATGCGCTGAAAGATTCCGGCCTTTCCATCATCGTGCTGGAAGCGCGCGACCGTCTCGGCGGCCGGGCGCATACCATCATGGCGTCGCCGGACGTGACCTTCGATGTCGGCTGCGGCTGGCTGCATTCGGCGGACCGGAACTCGTTCGTCAAAATCGCCGAACAGCTTGGCTTCGAGCTCAACAAGGCCCTGCCGCCGTGGCGCGAGCGCGCCTATGGCAAGGCCTTTCCGCAGGATGATCGCGACGACTTCATCCGCGCCCTGGACGAATTTTATGATCGCGCCGCGCAGGCTGCGATGGAAGCCGAGCGAACCGGCCGCGACCACGCCGCCAGCCTCTTTCTCGAGCCCGGCAATCGCTGGAATCCGATGATCGATGCGATCTCGACCTACGTTAACGGTCGCGAGCTCGATCAGGTCTCCATTCTCGACATGGACGCCTATGAGGATACCGACATCAACTGGCGGGTCCGCCGCGGCTATGGCGCGCTCGTTGCGGCCTACGGCGCGTCATGTCCGGTTGCGCTGAATTGCGCGGTGACGCTGATCGATCATTCCGCAGCGCGCCTGCGCATCGAAACGTCGCGCGGCACACTGACAGCGGACAAGGTGATCGTCACCGTGCCGACCAACCTGCTCGCCGAGGAAACGATCCGCTTTCATCCACCGCTGCCCGCCAAGGTCGACGCCGCCCGCGGCCTGCCGCTCGGTCTCGCCGACAAGGTGACGCTGGCGCTGGACGAGGCCGAGACAATGCCCGTCGAAGGCAATTTGCGTGGCGCCACCATGCGCACGGGCATGGGCACCTATCACATCCGTCCGTTCGGCCAACCATGCATCGAGGGCTTTTTCGGCGGACGCTTCGCGCAATCTCTGGAGGACGCCGGTGATGGCGCGCTCGCCGCCGCCAGCATCGACGAGATCGTGTCGTTTCTCGGCAACGATTTCCGCCGCAAGCTGAAGCCGCTTGCCGAATCGCGCTGGGCCCACGACCCGTTTGCGCGGGGCTCATATTCGCACGCGCTGCCGGGACATGCCGGTGACCGCGCGGTGCTCGCTGCGCCCGTCGATGGGCGATTGTTCTTTGCCGGAGAGGCGACTTCGCCAGAGTTCTTCACGACTGCGCACGGGGCGCGGGATTCGGGAGAACGGGCGGCGGGCGAAGTGTTGGCGGCGTTGACAACGCATTGAGCCGCAGCACCGTCATTGCGAGCGCAGCGAAGCAATCCATTTTACCGCTTGCGAAGACATGGATTGCTTCGTCGCTACGCCTCGCAATGACGATGAGGGGACGCCCGTTTACTCCATCACCCGCGCCCGCACATCCACGTCCGGCACGAAGCACTCCTCGTACTTCCCGAAAATTCGATACCGGTTACGCGCGACGACGCTGTAAATCGCATCGCGCAGCGGCTTCGGCACCGCGAACAGCACGCGCACCCAGCCCCATCGGGGCAACAGGCTCAGCACCGTCAGCGCCGCGTCCGATTTGAGATACGCCACGCCGCCATACACCACCGCATTGGTGTCGGGATCATCAGGGTCGATGCCGAACGCCTGCGCCAGTCGCGTGCCGTAGGGCGATTGGATCGCGGTGAAGCGAAATCTCCGCTCGACGTCGCGCTTGGCGACGAAGCGGACCCAGCGCGAGCAGAAGACGCAGACGCCGTCATAGAGGATCACGTCGTCGTCGGGCCATCGGCTCATGCACATCCCTTGTTTTGATGCGTTTCCTTCGCGCGAACTGGCGCTCTGAAAGACTATCTATTATCCAATGTCAGCAGCGCCACCAGCATCAGCACGATCGCAGGTCCCGTCTTCACCAGCGCTCCCAGCGGCTCGATCCAGAGGTCCGGCGTCAGGATGGCCGCGCCGACCATATAGCCGAGTGATGCAATGATACCCGCGATCAGGCCATATGCCGAGGTGCGGCGGAATGCGATTAGCACGCCGATGCTCATGTCCATCAGGCTGGTGCCGACGGTGATAGGAGCGACAAGCCATGGCGGAAAGCCGTGGCTGCGCAGGATGTCCGCCGCCGCGTCGTAGGAAATCACCAGCGCGATGAAACCTGACACCAGCCAGAACAGCACGAGGTTTGCGATGACAAGCGCCTTGATCGGGAACAGCCGGGCAAACCATATGTCCTGGATCGTCGCCGGACGTTGCCCGGCCATCTCTGCGATGGTCTTCGGCGTGATGCCGGTGGCTGCGATCCAGCCCGCGGGGCTGCCGCTGACGCCGCGGCGCAGCTCGGCGATCGCGGTGGTCCGCATCGGCGGCATCCAGCCGAACAGGTTGGCGAGATCGCCGAGCCGCGCGCCAATATCGAGCAGGAACGCCGGCATTGCGAGGCGGGGCCATTCGCCGGCGCCGAACCCGCGGCGGAATTGATCGATCACGCCGCCAAGCGTGACCGGCTCCTGCTGCATCAGGTCCCAGGTCACCCCGCCCGCCTCGCCGGGATCGCGCGCGGCGAGCCAGGCGATGGTCGCGGCAATGTCCTCCATGGCGACCGGCTGAAACGGCGCGTTCTGCTCGGCGGCCGGGAGATCGAGCGGATATGCTGCCAGTGAACGCACCATGGCACTGCCGCCATAGGCCGCCAGCGCCACGACGAAGCCTGGCCGCAGGATCGTGTACGCCACGCCGGATTCCGCGATCAGCCGCTCGGCCTCGCGCTTGGTGGTGCTGAAGGCGGTCTGGTCGGTCTCGACGGTCCCGGGGATCGAGATGTGCACCAGGCGGATCGCCTGGCGGCTCTCGCGGATCGCCTGCAACAGCCGCGCGACGAAATCGCGATGCACGGCACCGGTATCGCTGCCCGGGCCGTCCTGCAACACGCCGAGGCAGTTGACGACGACGTCAATGCAGTGGTCGCGCAATAGCCGCGTCAGCGCGGCCGCGTCCATCGAGATCAGCGGCAGTTCAAGATCGAGCGCGCGGCCCTTTTGAGAGGCGGACAGCTTGCGGGCGACCCCTACGACGGGAAATCCCCTGCGGCGCAGGTCGCGGGTAACGAAGCAACCGATCAGACCGGAGGCGCCGAGTACGAGGATTTTTCTGACGTCGGCGTTCAAGGGCATCTAGGACGGTTGGCGATCATCGGCCAGAGAATAGCCATGACCGAGCCGAAACCGGGAATGCCGAATAGAAACCAACGGTGGAAAAGTGCGCGTCATCGTTTCTTCTGCGCCGGACGCAGTGACCTCAGCGAGCGTTCGAGTTCGGGAGCGGCGAGCTTCACGCCGCTTTCGCTTTCCAGCAACCAATGCCCCTCGCTGCCGGATGCGGCGAGCACGTGAAAATCCACCTTGCCGCCCGCGCGGCGGAAGGCGTCCGCAAGCTCCCGCGAAAAGGCTGGCGTGAAATAAGTGTCATTGGCGGCCACGAGCCAGGTCACCTTGACTCGTGCGGCTTTGCCGAACTCGCTTGCTGCGGCCATCAGCGTATGCGGCGCGCAGATCCGGCCGGGAAGATCATTGGCATGCCCGCCGCGCCCCGGCGCGAACGCGACGATCGCGGCAATGCTTTTCGGGTCCTCGCCAGCCAGCGCCAGTGCGCCCCAGGCACCGGCCGAATGGCCGATCACGACCATGCCCTCGGGGCGAATAAAGGGCTGCTTGCGCATGAGGCCGATGGCAGCGGTGATCGCATCTGCTGTGGCGCGGCCGGCCTGTGCATAGTCGGCCTCGTCGCAGCCGCCCTGATCCTCGAGATATTTTCCGCCCGTCGCACCATGTCCCGGCCGCTCGGGGACCAGGACGGCGAAACCGTGCGATACCAACCATGCGGCGAGCGCACGGTATTCGGGTTGCGGCATCTGGGCCCGTCGCAACACATTCTGTGTGGTGGCGTGCGAGATCACAGCCAATGGAAACGGTCCCTCGCCGGGCGGCCTGAACAGCACCGCGCGCGCGGTGGTCGCAGGATCGGGTGATGGCAGCCGCCATTGCTGCAGCCGATGAGGCTCGCCTTCCGCACCCTGCACGCCTGGGCCGGGCTGCGCCGCCGCGGCCTTCACGCCGAGCGAGGCGGCGAGAATCAGCGCAACAAGCAGGTTTGGCGAACGCATGAACTGGCCTGATACAGCCGAAAGGAGGGACGTATTTCGAAGTCACCACAGAATACCGCCCGCGAATCAAATCCAGTGCATTTTTCCGTGAACGGAATTCGCGGGACGCATCCGTTGGATGATTCTGACAACCATTCTGCCGTTACTGCTGCGGCGAAAGACCCGCAGGAAAGCCCTCTTGTCCTCTTTCGATACACATAGACACAAAACTGATGCACAAAATCCACAGGTTAACCGATAATTAACGATGGACCTTGAAGCCGGCCCGCCGACTTGCTTTGATCAGCTCATGAGCACAACCCTGATCGAGGTCCGACCGGCCAAGGCTGCAGACGCAGCCGCGGTGGCGTCTACCCATGATGAAGCCTGGCGCTCCGCCTATCAGGGCATCATTCCGGGCGCCGAGCTTGAAAAACTTATTAACCGTCGCGGCCCGCAATGGTGGGACAGCGCGATCCGCAAGGGCAGCCGCGTCAGCGTGCTGGTGTTCGGTGACAAGGTCGCGGGTTACGCCAATTATGGCCGTAACCGCGCCCGCAGCCTGCATTTCGAAGGCGAGATCTACGAGCTCTATCTGCGGCCGGAATTCCAGGGCCTCGGCTTCGGCCGCCGCCTCTTCACCGCCGCCCGGCGGGACCTGATGCAGAGCGGGCTGAAGAGCATGGTGATCTGGGCACTTTCCGACAACGATCCAGCGACGGAATTTTACCGCGCGCTCGGCGGCCGGATGGTGGCACGCTCCTCGGAGAAGTTCGGGGCCAAGTCGCTCGACAAGGTCGCATTCGCCTGGACCAACTGAGCTCCGGCCGTCACTGCCGGGCTTGACCCGGCAATCCATCGTTCCTAAAGCGCACTTTGAACGTACGATGGATGCGGGTCATCCCGCCTAACGAGGCGCTTTGCGCTTCCGCACCCCGCATGACGATTTTACCTGCCGGCACGACTGCCTCAGCACCACGGAGCCCCAATGCGTATTGACGCCATCCCGATCGGAGTAAATCCGCCACACGACGTCAACGTCATTATCGAGGTGCCCGTTGGCGGCGAACCGATCAAGTATGAAATGGACAAGGAAGCCGGCACGCTGGTGGTCGATCGCTTCCTCTATACGGCGATGCGCTACCCCGGCAATTACGGCTTCATCCCGCACACGCTGTCCGGTGACGGCGACCCCTGTGATGTGCTGATTGCCAATACCCGCGCGATCGTGCCGGGCGCCGTGATGAGCGTGCGGCCGGTCGGCGTCTTGCTGATGGAAGACGAGGCCGGCGGCGACGAGAAGATCATCGCGGTCCCGTCCTCGAAGCTGACCCAGCGCTACGACAAGGTACGAACCTACAGCGATCTGCCGGATATCACGCTGCAGCAGATCCAGCATTTCTTCGAGCACTACAAGGATCTCGAGAAGGGCAAGTGGGTGAAGGTGCTGCGCTGGTGCGGCGCCGAGGACGCCCATCGCCTGATTCTGGAAGGCATCGAACGGGCGAAGAAGAAGTAGGCTTGGTGTCCCGGAAGTCGCGGGGTGAGAACGGATCGTCATTCCGGGGCGATGCGCAGCATCGAACTATGGCAATTGCGCACCTGAGAATCTCGAGGTCCGGGTTCGCCCGCTTCGCGAGCGCCCCGGAACGACGATAGACCTCACACCCCCGGCTTCGGCAGGCCGCGAATCGCGCACGCCGCGCGCAGCGTGTTCACCAACAGGCACGCCACTGTCATCTGCCCGACGCCGCCGGGCACCGGCGTGATCGCGCCGGCGACCTCGGATACTTCCTTGAATGCGACGTCGCCGACCAGCCGCGTCTTGCCCTCGGCACCCGGCAGGCGGTTGATGCCGACATCGATCACGGTGGCCCCCGGCTTGATCCAGCTGGCGCGCACCATTTCGGGCCGGCCCACAGCGGCATAGACCAGATCGGCGCGGGCGCAGAGCTGCGGCAGGTCCTTTGAGCGCGAATGCGCGATCGTCACCGTCGCGTTCTCGTTGAGCAGCAATTGCACCAGCGGCCGGCCGACCAGGTTGGAACGGCCGATCACGATCGCGTTCAGGCCTTCCAGCGAGGCATGGACGCTTCTAGTCAGGATGATGCAGCCGAGCGGCGTGCACGGTGACAGCGCGGCAAAGCCACCGGCCAGCCGGCCGGCATTGTTGGGATGGAGGCCATCGACATCCTTGGCCGGATCGATCGCGTTGATGATCGTTTCGGTGTGGATCGATTTCGGCAGCGGCAATTGCACGAGGATGCCGTGCACCGCCGGATCGCGGTTGAGTTTTGCGATCAGCGCCAGGAGATCGCCCTGCCCGACGTCGGCGGGCAGCTTGTGCTCGAACGAGGCCATGCCGGCGGCCTGGGTCTGCGTGTGCTTGCTGCGGACATAGACCTCGCTGGCGGGATCGTTGCCGACCAGCACCACCGCAAGGCCCGGTGTGAGCTGGTGCTCGCACTTGACCCGTTCGACCTCCGCCGCAACGCGGGCGCGAAGCTCCGCCGCAATGACCTTTCCGTCGATAATACGTGCCGTCATTTCAATCCTTCGTCTTTTCCGACCTCACGGTGGTCGCCTTTCGCAGCGTTTCGCCGAGAATTTTGGGCTCGCCGTCGACCGCGACCTGCTTGAGGCGCGAGGTCGTACCGGAAAGAATCTTCACCCTCGCCTTCGGCACGCCCAGCACTTTCGCCAGCAGTTCTATGACCGCACGATTGGCCTCTCCGCCGTCGGCAATCGCGCGAACGCGAACCTTTACGACCGATCGACCGTTGGCGAGCGTCTCGATCCCATCAATGTCATCGCGGCCGCCGCGCGGTGTCACCCGCAGCGCGATACTGATGCCCTCGGTGGAATAGCGCCAAGGATCCATCAAGCCTCCCTATCCGAGGCCGACACCCGCGATCAGACGACGTTGGGATAGACGTAATAGAGGATCACCCGCTGGACGAACATGATGACCAGGATCAGGATGATCGGCGAAATGTCGAGTCCGCCGAGATTGGGCAAGAACCGGCGGATCGGCGCCAGCGCCGGCTCGGTGATCCGATAGAGGAACTCGGCCACCGCCGCGACGAACTGGTTGCGCGTGTTCACGACATTGAAGGCGATCAGCCAGGACAGGATGGCGGACGCGATCAGAAGCCAGACATAGAGGTCAAGGACGATGATGACGATATCGAGGATGGCACGCATGTGGCGGGGGTGCTCGCGGGGTGGGATGAAGTGCTAGATATCGGTTCATCTCCCCTCAAACAAGGGAAGTTCCGGGCAAAATGACGCCAAAATCGGTGCTTTCACCGTTCTTGACTTGGCCTTGGGCCGGACTGTAAATGGCGCCGATTGTCGGCTGCTTCGGGTATCCGGGACGGTCGCGACGGGGCCATAGCTCAGCTGGGAGAGCGCGTCGTTCGCAATGACGAGGTCGGCGGTTCGATCCCGCCTGGCTCCACCACGCTTCGACGAGACCTATCACATCCGCGATTCTTGAAAGCCGGCCGCGCGGGCTATTTCCGCGTGGCGGCTACTCGGCCGCTTCCAGCAGAGCCGCGCGCGGCGAGCGCCTGATCCAGCCCGCGATGAAATTCTTCAACCAGGCCCGTTCGATCACGTCGTGCACTGCGCGTCCCTCGAAGTGGAGGTGACGTGGTTGCGCGCCCGGTGAATCCATGCGTACGCAGCCCCGCGTGGTCCAGCGATGCATCATCGCGTAGGTCACGTCGGGATGAAACTGGAAGCCGAAGGCATGGCCGGACCGGAACGCCTGCACCGGAAAGTCGTCGCCTTCGGCGAGCAGTTCGGCGCCATGGGGCAGTTGAAATCCTTCGCCATGCCAGTGGTAGACGCGCTCCGGCCAGTCCGGGCAGAGCGCGTGGCCGGCCGCGGTCGGGCGGATCGGATAGTAACCGACCTCCACCCGGCCTTCATGATGCGGCGCGACCTGCGCGCCCAATTGTCCGGCAAGCATCTGCGCGCCCAGGCAGATGCCGAGAAACGGCCGTTGCTCGCGCAGGGGTACTTCGATCCAATCGATCTCGCGGCGGACATAGTCGTCGGGATCGTTGGCGCTCATCGGGCCGCCGAAGATTACCGCGCCGGCATGCCGGTCCAGCGTTTCCGGCAAGGCATCGCCGAACCGCGGACGCCTGATGTCGAGGGGATAGCCGAGCGCCCGCAGCGCGTTGCCGACCCGGCCCGGCGTCGAGGTCTCCTGATGGAGAACGATCAGTACCGGCGGCAGCGGCGCCAGGTCGGACACGGCCAACACGCTCCGGCCCGGAAAGGGCAGCACGTTCTCGTGATCCTTTTTCGACCGGAACGACATCGCCGTTGCTCAGGTATCTCGAATCGAAACCATAGCTAAGTGAGTCTTAATTTCGCGTGAGTTCACGCACGCAGCGAAAAATGTAAGCAAACTGCGGGCCAGATGCGGTCAGCGCCTCCAATTGCGGCACGAACGGGCAAGGACACCGGAAAAACCCGGGATTTTTTTCAGCGTTGGCGAAGCTGGAAACGGCCGACCGCCCCGAGGATAAATGAGCGCGGGAACAGCCGAAGCAGGAACGGCACGATCTTGATGCCGAGACCAGGCAACACTGCCCGTTTGTTGGCCATCAATCCGCTGTAGGCCTGTTGCGCGACCGCGGCCGGCGACACGTTGAGGATCGCCGAATCATAGCCGGGCCTGAACCCGGCGCGCGCCTGAAATTCCGATGGCACCGGACCGGGACACAATACCGTCACGCGCACGCCGTGCGGCGCAAGTTCGGCGCGCATCGCCTCCGTGAACGACAGCACATAGGCCTTGGTGGCGTAATAGACCGCCATTCCCGGGCCCGGCAGAAAGCCCGCGATCGAACCGACATTCAGAAGCCCGCCGCGATTACGGATCAATTGATCCGAGAAGCGTAGCGACAGGTCGGTCAGCGCGCGGATGTTGACCGCGATGATATCGAGCTGATCGGCGCGGTCACGCTGGATCGCCTTGCCGAACAGTCCGAAGCCCGCATTGTTGACGACGTATTCGACCTCCACACCGGAAGCTGACAACGTGTCGGCAATCCTGTCGCCGCAATCGGGCTGCGCGAGGTCGCAGGGAATGACGATCGGAGCCGCGCCGCCCGCGGCGGTGATTTCGGCGGCCAGCGCCGTCAGGCGTTCGGCGCGCCGTGCCACCAGCGCCAGACGATGGCCATGAGATGCGAAAACGCGCGCCAACTCGGTGCCTATGCCCGCCGATGCACCGGTAATCAGCGTCACACGCTCAGTCACGATCGAATGCTCTTAAGGATCAGTTCAGGATTACGCCGGCGCCGCAACGAGAGCATAGGCGCGTGGTGCGACGCAAGCCATCCCCCAAACATGGCGCCATGCAGACTCGCGCGCGCCATGCGTTGAAGTCTCTATATTTTCAGGCTTATCTCGCGCGATGGCGGCCGATGACGGCGCACATTAAAGTTTCGTCATCTGCAATGCCGCACGGCTTCATCACACATCGTCACAGCGCCGCGTCTTCGGCCTTCGGCACGCTTGCGGACGAAGTTGATGGCCGCTGCTCCGCCACCTTGTGCTTGAGCTCGAGCCGATCGCGCGAGGAAATGCCGAGCAGATCGGCCGCGCGCCAGACGACGTTGTCTTCGAATTCGCTGACATCGCCATCGGCGTATACCAGCTCCCACATCATTTCGATGATGCGAAGCCGGCCCTCCTCGTTGACCGAACGCATGATGACGCTGGTGAAATGATAGAGATCGACCGCCTCGCCCTCGGCGCGCGTCGCCTGTGCGATCAAATGATCGGCCTTTCCTGAATCGAGCTTGAATCGGCTCTCGATCAGACTGTGCAATTTGCGCTTCTCGGCCGCGCTCGGCTCGCCATCGAGCGAGACGACATGAACCAATAGCGCGGTCGCGGCGAGAAGATAGCCGGTATCGTCGAACGACAGGTCCGGATCCGCGCTGGGCGCAACGATGTCGGCAATAAATTGGCGCAGTCCGTCGAGCATCCATCCACCTGCAAAATTCTGGAAAGCCTGTTCGTCGAATATGGGTCGAAGATTTGGCGCGCGCAATCCACACGATGAGCACCGAGTGCCGCAGGCGGATTAAATCGGCGTCACGTTGCGCGTGGCGGAACGTCTGCGCGAAACTTGAAGCAGCGCCCTATCGTCGCAGCAAGCACCGCGCGTTCTGCCGGTTGGCAGCCCGCAGCCGTCAGTTCGAGGCGCAAGCCCGCCGCGGTCGGAAGATATGGCCTGTCGACCGATGGGGCCGACCCGCGCGATTCGCCGCAGGCTACGGGCGGATCTCCAATTGCAAGTCATTCGCATTTGCATTAGGGATGAAGCCATTGTCCAAAAACGATTTTTCAGAGGAAACGATCATGGTCTCCTTCCGCTTCGCCCTTGGTGCTGCCGTTCTGTTGGGATTCGCCACAGGCGCCGCGCTGGCGGCGGGCGATCTGTCGAAACAGACGCCGATCGAGGTGACGATCGATCTGGGATCGCCGGGCAAACACGAATTCGCGCCGAAGCAACTGAAATTGGAAACCGGCAAGCTCTACAAACTGATCCTGCGCAATGCCAGCAACGATCCGCATTACTTCACCTCGCACGCGTTCTCGCAGATGGTGTTCACGCGCAAGGCGCAGGTGACGCAGCAGCAGAACGGCAAGACGGTCACGCTTGCCGAATTCAAGGGCGCGATCCGCGAGATCGAGGTCTATCCAGGACAATCTGCCGAATGGTGGCTGGTGCCGATCGCAGCCGGCCGCGCCAGCGATCTCCGCTGCGACATCAAGGCCAGCGACGGCAAGACCCACGCCGAGCTCGGCATGGTCGGCGAGATCGTGATCGAATAGCGCGGTTTGGTTCTACTCGTCATAACACCTCATGGTGAGGAGCGCGAAGCGCGTCTCGAACCATGAGGCCCCGTCTGTGGCCTACATCCTTCGAGACGCCCGCTTCTCGCGGGCTCCTCAGGATGAGGTCTTGAACGGCTGTGACGCAGCAGAGTTAAGGTATCTCGTACACCACCATCTTGTCGGCGATGCCGCGCAGCGCGGCTTCCTTCTGGATCGGCCTGATCGCCTCCTTCGCCAGGATCGTGGCGACCCCGGGCGACTCGATCACAGGTCCGGTGATGTGGATTTCCTGCGAGGTCGACAGGCTCTGCACCCGCGATGCGATGTTGACGGTCTGGCCGAAATAATCCTGCCGCTCGTTCAGCATCACCGCCAGGCACGGGCCTTCGTGAATGCCGATCTTGACGATCAAATCCTCCCGGCCGCGCTCGGCATTGAGCGTCGCCATCGCCGCGCGCATGCGCAGGCCTGCGACGATCGCGTGCTCCGGCCGGATGAACGTCGCCATCACGGCATCGCCGATTGTCTTCACCACCGCCCCCTTCTCGGAGGCGATGATTTCGAGCAGCGCATGGAAATGCGCCCGCACCAGATCGAAGGCGGCGAGATCGCCGACCCGTTCATAGAGCGCGGTGGAGCCCTTCAGATCCGTGAACAGGAAGGTCAGCGAGGTGATTTTCAGGCGCTGATCGACGTTGAGATTGTCCGCCTTGAACACGTCGCGGAAGGTCTGGTTCGACAGCATTCGCTTGGCGGTCAGGATCGGCTTGCGCTTGCCGAGCAGCTCATGGAGCGTGTCGTTGGCGACCCAGACTGCAGGAAGTACCCGGGTATCGGTCTGGTTCTCCAGTGACAGGCGCAGCGGTCCCGGGCGCATTACCGTCGAGCCGGTCGGCGCGTGCAGCTTGTTGAAGACGATCGAAAACTGCTGCCGCTCGCGGCTCGGCTCGCCCTGAATATCGAAGAAATGAGCAGAATGCGTCACCGGCTCGAACACGATCACGAACTGATTGGGCAGTTGCAGCGACAGTACCGCCTTCTCACCCGGCGGCAACTCGATGGCCTCGAGCGAGACCTCATCGATCAGCCGCTGGATCGACTCCTCGCTGAGGTCCATCCCCGAGCTCCAGAACATCTGGCGGTTATATTCCCAGATCGGCAGCGTATTGGGATCATGCGCTGCGATGCGCCGGACGCGCGGGCTGACCGTAAACGCGACCTCGACGCGGTCGTCGACCGATGCCTCATAGCCTTGGGCGCATAGCGCGCAATTGTAATCGTCGTGACGCAGCGATTTCAGCGTGTTGTGCGCGCCGAGCACGCCGCCACAGCCGGGGCACAGCACATTCCATGTGAGGTCGAACAGCCCGAGCCGCGCCGAATGCAGAAAGGCCGAAATGACTTTTTCCTCGTCCAGCCCGTAGCGCGCGGCAAAATCGAGAAGGTTGATCCGGTTGAGATCGCGATCCTCGCCATTGGCGATCAGCCGCGAGATGGCGTCGACGACCGCGGGATCGGCGGTCTGCCGCAGAACGGAGAACTGGGCCCGGGTATCGCTCATGGTGACAACCTAGATGACGCTGCTGAGGCGGCTGCGCAAGGTGAGCTTGGTTGTTTGACGCATTTTCCTCGCGCGACCCGGCAATCCGCTCAATCAACAAAATGCTACCGCGGGGTGATGGCAAACATCGGCGAACGGTCGGGCTGGGTGGTTACCACGCCAATCGGCTTCACCGGCTCCTTGTCGACCAGCGTGACGCGAAACGCGCCGATCATCCTGGCCAGCGCCAGCGTCGCTTCGACCAGTGCGAAATGCGCCCCGATGCAGACGCGCGGGCCGACGCCGAACGGCAGATAGGCGAAGCGGTCGGGCGGCGTGCCGGTCATGAAGCGAGCCGGGGTAAAGGCGTTCGGATCGCGCCAGAGCTTTTCGTGCCGGTGCAACAGCCACGGCGCGATCAGGATCACGTCCTTTTTCTTGACGGGCAGGCCAGCGACCGTATCGGGTCCGGACGCCGCACGTGCGATCAGAAACGCCGGCGGATAGAGCCGCATCGTTTCGTCCAGCACGGCGCGAGTGAATTTCAGCCGCTCGACATCGAGCGCGCCGCTGGCGGTCACGCCCTGCACTTCCTTCGCCACCTCCTCCTGCGTGGCGGGATCGAGCGCCAGCAGATAGAGCGCCCAGAACAGCGCGGTCGCGGTGGTCTCGTGGCCGGCCAGAATCATGGTCGCGACCTGATCGCCGAGCTGGTCGTCGGTAAAGGCCTCACCGGTTTCCGGATCGCGCGCCTCGCCGATCAGGTCGAACAGATCGCGCGCCGGCGCGCCCTCGTTCTTGCCGGCGGCGCGGCGTTCGGCCATCAGCATGCCGACGAAAGCCGTCCAGCGCTTGCGGAAGCGCGCGCGGGACAAATCCTGCGGGCTCGGCCAATTCAGCGGCAGCAACAGATCGAGAAAATTCGGTCGTGCCAGCCGCGCGCCATACTCCATCACAAAATCGCGCAAGGCGGCGCCGTGGCGGTCCATCCCGAACGAGAACATCGTGCGTCCGGCGATTTCGAGCGTCATCCGCTGCATCGCCTGCCGCAGATCGACGGGCGCGTTGCTGGCGGCTCTGAGCTTGGCGACGGTCTCGTCTGTCGCGGTCACCATGTGCGGCACGAGCGTCATCACCGCGCGCGGCGTGAACGCCGGCGCGAGCGTCCGGCGCTGGTACTTCCACGCGCGCCCTTCGGCGATCAGAAGACCTTGGCCCAATATCGGTCGCAACACCCGGAAGCTGACCGGCGTGCGCGTATAGTTTTCATAATTGTCGACCAGCACATGCTTGATCGCATCAGGTGCGTTGAGGATGAAGCTGCTGCGCCCGAAGAAGCGGCCCTGGACGATATCTTCCTCGTAGGCCCGCTGGCCCCACATTTCGATCGGGCTTTCGCGGATCGCCTTCATTCGCCCGAACAGCGTCATGTCCTCGGGCGCCCGCGGCGGACTCGGCGGCACCAGCGGCGAGCGCGCCACCGGTATGTCGTAGGCTTCGGCGATACTCATGGGTGCCTACCCCGTGACCCGGATGAGCGAGGCGATATCCGGGATCTTGCCAAGCCCCGCATATCGCTGCGCTCATGCGGGCTACAATCGTATCTAAGTCTCCGATCCGGGCGGCGCAAAGGCGCCGGGTCAAACAACGGCCAGTATAACGACCTAACTACTGGACAGAACAAGGTTTTCGCAGGCATCTCTTGAGGGCTGCAGGAATCATCGTCGGGCCATTTAGCAGCCCAACCGGAACCGGACATGACCGAACCGCCGAAGCGCTCCGATAGTATCACCGCACCGCTGCGGCATTCGGTGTTCCGGCGCATCTGGCTGGCGAGCCTGCTGTCGAACCTGGGCATCCTGATCCAGGGCGTGGGTGCAGCCTGGGCGATGACGCAGATGACGTCATCCGCCGACAAGGTCGCGCTGGTGCAGACCGCGCTGATGCTGCCGATCATGCTGATCTCGATGCCGGCCGGCGCCATCGCCGACATGCACGACCGCCGCGTCGTCGCGATGGTGTCGCTGCTGATCGCACTGACCGGCGCGACCGCCCTGACCGTGCTGTCGTGGTTCAGCCTCGTCACGCCCAATGTGCTCTTGCTGTTCTGTTTCATCGTCGGCACCGGCATGGCGTTGATGGGACCGGCCTGGCAGTCTTCGGTCAGCGAGCAGGTACCGCCCGAGACCTTGCCGGCGGCGGTCGCGCTCAACGGCATCAGCTACAACATCGCGCGCAGTTTTGGCCCCGCGGTCGGCGGCATCATCGTCGCAACCGCGGGCGCGGTTGCCGCCTTCGCCATCAACGCAGTGCTGTATCTGCCGCTGCTGATCGTGCTGTTTCTCTGGCAGCGGGTCCATGAGCCGTCGCGGCTGCCGCGCGAGCGGCTCAACCGCGCGATGGTCTCCGGCGTGCGCTACATCACCAATTCGCCGTCGATCAAGATCGTGCTGACCCGCACGCTCGTCACCGGCATCATCGGCGGCTCGATCTCGGCTCTGATGCCGCTGGTCGCGCGCGACCTCCTGCATGGCGGCGCGCAGACCTATGGCGTCATGCTGGGCGCCTTCGGCATGGGCGCCGTGTTCGGCGCGTTGAACATCGGTGCGGTGCGCAGGCAATTGAGCGGTGAGGCCGCGGTGCGTGCCTGCACGATATCGTTGGCCGGCGCGCTCGCCGCTGTTGCGCTGAGCAAGAGCGCCATTCTGACCGCAATTGCGCTGGTGCTCGCCGGCGCGGTGTGGATGCTGGCAGTTGCGCTGTTCAATATCGGCGTGCAGCTCTCGGCGCCGCGCTGGGTGGCGGGGCGCTCGCTGGCGGCATTCCAGGCCGCGATTGCCGGCGGCATCGCGATCGGAAGCTGGGGCTGGGGCCACCTCACCGACATCGCCGGCGTCGAGGTGGCGCTCCTGGTCTCCGCCGGATTGATGCTGCTCTCCCCGCTACTCGGCATCTGGCTGCGCATGCCGCCGGTCGGCGCGCGCTATGAGCCGCCCGCCGAGGCGCTGGCCGATCCCGAGGTACGACTGTCGCTGACGGGACGCAGCGGCCCGCTGGTGGTGGAGATCGAGTACCGTGTCGCGCAGGACAATGCGCGCGCGTTCCACAATGTGATGCAGGAGGTGCAACTCAGCCGGCAGCGCAACGGCGCCTATGGCTGGTCGATCGCGCGCGACATCGCCGATCCCGAATTGTGGACCGAGCGCTACCACTGCCCGACCTGGCTCGATTATCTGCGCCAGCGCAGCCGGGCGACGCAGTCCGAGCGAGCCCTGCACCAGCGCGCGATCGACTTTCACCTCGGACCGGAGCCGATCCGCGTCCGCCGCATGCTGGAGCGGCCGTTCGGCTCGGTGCGCTGGAAGGAAGATACCCCCGACCGCGCTGCCAATGAGGTCTTGCCGGTGGTCGCAACCGCGGCCGGCAGCAGCACGTAATTTTACGGAAGCGCCGGATGGCGTGGTGCGCTCAGCCGCGCCGTTAACCTCATCGCATTGGCATAACGTATTCCTTGCCAAAGCTTGGTAGCGGCCTCTAGAGTTCCCCCAATCAATGATGACCGGCCGACCAAGGACCGGTCTAACCGGGAGGACCCTCATGACCAAACCAACCAGGGACAAAACTTCGACGCGCCGCCGCTTCCTGAAAGTGGCTGCCGCAGGGGCTGCGACGGCAGTTGCCGCGCCGAGCGTCGTCAGCGCCCAGGGGCCGATCAGCATGCGCTGGCAGAGCACCTGGCCGTCAAAGGACATTTTCCACGAATACGCCCTCGACTACGCCAAGAAGGTCAATGATATGACCGGCGGCGAGTTGAAGATCGAGGTGCTGCCCGCAGGCGCCGTGGTGCCGGCGTTCGGCTTGCTCGATGCGGTGTCGAAGGGCGTGCTCGACGGTGGCCATGGCGTGCTGGTCTATCACTACGGCAAGCAAACCGCGCTGGCACTGTGGGGCTCGGGGCCGGGCTTTGCGATGGACGCCAACATGCTGCTGGCCTGGCACCGCTATGGCGGCGGCAAGGAGCTGCTCGAAAAGCTCTACGCCTCGATCAACGCCAACGTGGTTTCCTTCCCCTACGGGCCGATGCCGACCCAGCCGTTCGGCTGGTTCAAGAAGCCGATCTCGAAGATCGATGACGTCAAGGGCCTCAAGTTCCGCACCGTCGGCATCTCCATTGACGTGTATTCGGGCATGGGCGCGGCCGTGAACGCGCTGCCCGGCGGTGAAATCGTAGCTGCCATGGACCGCGGGCTGCTCGACGCGGCCGAGTTCAACAACGCAACCTCCGACCGCGTGCTCGGCTTCCCCGACGTCTCCAAGGTCTGCATGCTGCAGAGCTATCACCAGAACGCCGAGCAGTTCGAGATCATGTTCAACAAGGACAAGTACAACGCGCTGCCCGACAAGATGAAGGCGATCATCGCCAACGCGGTGGACGCGGCCTCGGCAGACATGTCCTGGAAGGCGATCGACCGCTACTCGAAGGACTATGTCGAGCTGCAGAGCAAGGACAACGTGAAGTTCTACAAGACACCCGACGCGATCCTGAAGCGGCAACTCGAGATCTATGACGAGGTAGCCAAGAAAAAGGCGTCGGAGAACCCGCTATTCAAGGAGATCATCCAGTCTCAGATCGAGTTCGCCAAGCGCGCGACCCAGTGGGAGCAGGATACCGTGGTGAACCGCCGCATGGCCTACGACCACTATTTCGGGCCGAACGCCGCGGCGAAGAAACTCTGATAACGAAATAAACACGCAAGGCGCCGCCCGGACCACCTCCCGGACGGTGCCTTGTGCTATGTTTGGGACCATTTCTTTTGCAGAAGCGTATCACATGAATGTCCAGCGTTTACTGCACACGATCGACGGCATCTCGACCTGGGTGGGCAAGGCAACCGCCTGGCTGATGATCCTGCTGATGAGCGTCGTCTGCATCGAAGTGTTCAAGCGTTATGCCGTGAACATGCCGACGGCTTGGATCTTCGACGCCGAGAACATGATGTATGGGTCGCTGTTCATGCTGGCCGGCGCCTATACGCTGGCGCAGAACGCCCATGTCCGGGGCGATTTCCTGTATTCCTCGATGCGCCCACGCACCCAGGCCGCGCTCGACCTCGTTCTCTATTTCGTGTTCTTCATCCCGGGCATCGCAGCGCTGATCTATGCCGGCTACTTCTACGCCGCGGATTCCTGGCACATCAACGAGCATTCCAACGTCACGGCCGAGGGACCGCCGGTCTACCATTTCAAGACGGTGATCCCGATCGCCGGCGCGCTGATCATGCTGCAGGGGATCGCCGAGATCATCCGCTGCATCGTCTGCCTGAAGACCGGCGAATGGCCGAGCCGGCTCGCCGACGTCGCCGAGACCGACGTCATCGAGGAGCAGCTCGCGCACTCTGAATTCGTGGACGAGGAATCGCGCAAGCTCGCCATCGCGGGCGCGCAGCGCATCGACGAAATGGCGCGGCAGCGGGGCATGGGCGGGGACCTGAACACATGAGCGATCCAGCACTCGGCCTGTTGATGCTGACGCTCATCGTCGTCGTCATCATGATGGGCTTCGCCACGGCCTTCACGCTGATGGGCCTCGGCATGTTCTTCGGCTTCATCGCCTTCTACGATCCGTCGCAGAACTGGACGCACAACAAGGTGTTCGAGCTGATGGTCCAGCGCACCTACGGCGCGATGACCAACGACGTCTTGATATCCATCCCGCTATTCGTGCTGATGGGCTATGTGATGGAGCGCGGCGCGCTGGTCGACAAGATGTTCTATTCGATCCAGCTCGCCTTCCGCCGCCTGCCCGCTTCGCTTGCGGTCGCGACCCTGATCGTCTGCACCTTCTGGGGCATCGCCTCCGGCCTCGTCGGCGCGGTGGTGGTGCTGATGGGCGTGATCGCCTTCAACCCGATGCTGCGCGCCGGCTATGACGTGAGGCTCGCCTCCGGCGTCATCACCGCGGGCGGCACGCTCGGCATCCTGATCCCGCCGTCGGTGATGATCATCGTCTATGCCGCAGTCGCCGGCCAGTCGGTGGTGAAGCTCTATGCCGCGGCGATGTTCCCCGGCTTCTTCCTGGCGTTCCTCTATCTCGTCTATGTCGTCGGCTGGGCGATGATCAATCCGAGGGTTGCCCCGCCGCTGCCGGAGGAACAGACGCGCGTTCCCGTCCCTGAATGGATCACGAAATTCTCCACCCTCTATTCGCCGAATCTGTTCGTCGGCCTGTTCAGGGCGCTGTTATCGCCCGCCAAGGCGAAGACGCTTCAGATCGATGGCAAGCCGATGGGCTATGGCGCGATCGTGCAGAACTTCACCATATCGCTGGTGCCGTTCCTGCTGCCCACGATCACGCTCGCCACGGTCTGGTGGTACGTAGTTATTCACCAGCAGGCCGGCGCTGCGGGCGAAGCCATCGAAGGCCTGCAACAGCTCGGCAGCGCGCAAGAGGCCAAGGAATTGTCTCCGGCCGAAAAGGGACCGGACACCCAGTTCTATATCTGGTTCGCGGTATCGGCTGTGGTGCTCGCAGCATGGACGGCGCGCTCTTATTTGCGCATGAACGGCGAGCGCTTCGAGGTACTCAAGCTGCTGACGTCCTCGGTTATGCCGCTCGGCATCCTCACCGTCGTCGTGCTGGCGGTGATCCTGTTCGGTATCACCACGGCGACCGAATCCGCCGGCGTTGGCGCCGCCGGCGCCTTCATTCTCGCCTTCCACGCCCGCACGCTCGACTGGAAGCGCACCAAGGAGGCGGTGTTCCTGACCGCCAAGACGACCGCGATGGTGTGCTGGCTGTTCGTCGGAAGCGCGCTGTTCTCGGCGGTGTTCGCCATCCTCGGCGGCCAGGCACTTCTGGAAAGCTGGGTGCTCTCGCTCAACATGTCGCCGGTGCAGTTCATGATCCTGTCGCAGGCGATCATCTTCGTGCTCGGCTGGCCACTGGAGTGGACCGAGATCATCATCATCTTTGTGCCGATCTTCCTGCCGATGCTGAAGCATTTCGGCATCGACCCGATCCTGTGGGGCACGCTGGTGTTCGTGAACCTGCAGGCGGCGTTCCTGTCTCCGCCGGTGGCGATGTCGGCGTTCTACCTCAAGGGCGTCGCGCCGAAGCATGTCACGCTGAACCAGATCTTCGCGGGCATGATGCCCTACATGCTGATCGTGATCCTGTGCATGGTGATCATGTATCTGTGGCCCGGCATGACGCTGTGGCTGCCGAACTATCTCTACGGAGGCTAGAGCCTTCCCGGATCTGATTGAAATCAGATCCGGGCCAGTTTCCTGTTTGACCCGTTTTCTTGACGCGAACCGGTATCCGCTTCGCTCGAAAACGCCAAGTTACTGACTCTGTCACTGCCCATGGCTCGCCAGCATCTGCTGGCAGCCCTTGCTGATCTTCGCGCGGTTCTGCTTCAGGCAGGCCAGCACGATCTGGTCGCCATCCTGCATATGTGCCCGGCAGTAGCGCGAGACGTCACGCGAGCAGGCATCGTGCCCCTTCTGCCGGTCCTGCGGCGTCTGAGCCGAGGCGGCTGACGTGATCAGAACCAGGGGAATGACGAAAAGGATCTTGGTCATTTTGCTATGCCTTCGTACTGGAACCGCAATCAGGACGTCTCTATAACGCTTTCGAGCGGCCTGGGTACCAGCTCGCGGCAAGAAAACCTGGCAAAATAGTCATCCAGCTACGCAAATCCGGCCGGCAACGGCTCCACGGCAAGCACAATCGCGCCCGCCGGCGTGATTGTGGCCGCCTCCGAAACACAGAAAACGCCTGCGTCGCATCGACGCAAGCGTTCCCTGAGAGCCAAAGCCAGCGCCGATTTACTTCGCGGCGAGCTTGCCTTTCTGCGCGGCGAGATCGCGATCCATCACGGCGCGGCAGCCCGAGCTCAGATCGGCACGATGCTTGATCATGCAGGCGGTGATCTTCGGAATATTCGGGATTTCCGAGCTGCAGAGGCGGAACGCGTCGCCGGTGCACATCTGCTGCGCCTCAGAGCTGAAGGCGAAGCTCGCGGTTGAAGAAATGGCGCAGAACGAGGCAGCAAACGCCAGCGACAGATTGATCTTGCGAACGGTGGTGGTAGGACGTGCGGTCATTTTTGGCTCCCTTTGGTCCAGCTACATGGACCGGCTGTTGATAGCGGCCACCATGCGCGGAACCGGGCGCTTCGACTGTGACTGACCTCACTCGGCTATAAGCCCCTCATCATCTACGCCTAACCGGCGCTTGTTCGCCAGACGTTAAGACATTGTTGGCATTAGTGGCGCATTGCGTGTGTGTCCCCCGAGTATGTGGAAAGAGTAGCGATGCGTAATGCGTTGGGCCTGATGCTGGCCAGTTTGGTAACGGCGGTTCTCATCACCGGCGTTTGGTTCTGGACTTCCTCGCCGCGCGCCGACGCGGCCCCGCCTCAAACCGTCGCCGCCCGCGCGGCCGAGCCGCTGCCGGCGCCCGCTGCCGTCAGGCCCGCCCCAAGGGACGACGTCGAGATCACCGCTTCGCTCTCGAAGCCGGCCCCCGCCCCTGCGCCGATCCCGGCGCCGCAGCCGATGCGCTCGGCCTGCGCCAACGCGGACGCGCTCGGCGTCAGCCGCACGGTGGTGATCGACACCACGGGAGGCCCCGGCTTCGGCTTCCTGCAATATAAGCAGTTTGATTTCCTGACCGAGAAAGAGGTGGTGCTGACCTTCGACGACGGTCCGTGGCCGACCACGCCTGCGGTGCTGAAGGCGCTCGCGGACGAATGCACGAAGGCCGTGTTCTTCCCGGTCGGCAAGCACACCACCTATCATCCGGAAATTCTCAAGCAGGTCGCGGCCGCCGGCCACACCATCGGCTCGCACACCTGGTCGCATGCCCATCTCGACAGCAAGAAGCTGACCGAAGCGCAGGTCAGAGAAGAGATCGAGAAGGGCTTTAGCGCCGTGAAGATGGCGCTGGGAACGGCGCCCGCGCCGTTCTTCCGTTTCCCGGGGCTCGCGCACACGCAGGGCGCCCTCGGCTATCTTGCCTCGCGCAACATCTCGATGTTTTCAGTTGATGTCGATTCCAACGACTTCAAATCGTCGGGTCCCGATCAGGTGATCCAGAACGTCATGACCAAGCTCGACAAGCAGGGCAAGGGCGTCATCCTGATGCATGACCTGCAGAAGCACACGGCAATAGCCTTGCCGACGCTGCTGCGCCGCCTGAAAGCCGGCGGCTACAAGGTCGTGCAGATGAAGGCCAAGGAGCAGCTCGAAACTCTGCCCGAATATGACGCGATGCTGGTGAAGGACCAAAAGATGCCGGCGGTCGCCAGCCGCCCGATCAGCAGCGTGGTGCAGACCATTTCGCAGTAGCAATTGGCCGCGCTTGAGGCGTCGCCTGATCCACACGCGTCACGGCCGGGCTTGCGCGCCCGGCCATGACGGCGCTGTTGGAATGGATACTTCCGCCTTACCAGTAAATCCCGTGCCGATGCAGCGCATGAATGATGCGCGCTTCGATCCAGTGATGCCTGCGGCGCGGCTTCATGCTCCTGGATATCGATGCCGTTCTCCGGAAAGCGGGCCTCGCCGGCGCGGCTCTCGAGCGTTCAACGGCGGGCTGCTCAGCCCTCGCCGCCGCCCTGGATGTCTCGGCCTTCGGTGTCTCAGCCTTAGGTGTTTCCGCCTTGCTTTCGACCTTGGGCTCGATCGCCGGTCGCTCCACATATCGCGGCGCTTCCACGGCCTGCGGCGCTTCTGCCGTTTTCGGAACATCCATGGTCTTCGCGGCTGGCGCGCGCTGGGTCTCGCTTCCGCCCAGTGAAAGGCTTCTGTCGGCACCTTGCGCGGTGGCGGAAGCCAGAACAAATCCTGCGATCAGAATGAATTTGCGCATGTGAAATCTCCCCTTGTGCTTGAGGGGAAGACTAGGCCGAGCAGGCGGTTTCTTACGTGAGCCAGGTCACGCACATGCGATCACCGCGCCGGATCGCGGCTCTGCGGGCGAACGCCAGCTAGGACCGGGCCTGATCGGCGCGCCGCAGAATCTCTATTCCGTTGATATTCTTGACGAGAACGTAAGGCTTCAGCAGCACGGAGAGCTCTGGATCGGCAGCGGCCCAACTCCCCCAGTCGCTGTTCTGGTTGTCGATCACAAGAACGTCGGGCGGTTGCTTCCTGAAATCGTCGATCAGGCCGGCGCGCTCGCGCGCCACGTAGGTCGCGAGGCGGTCCGCCGTCGCCTGATCGATGGTCCCGTCCCGGAGCGCCCGACGAACGACTTCCCGAACCCAAAGCGCCTGCTGACGCGAGACCCATGTCCCCCCAAGCTCGCGAACCGTCGGATGACCGATGTCGTTCGCCGCACTCAGCATCAGGATCTTCGGCCGCGGGCCTATCAGGGTAATCTCCTCCCGGACGAGCCGCGTATCGATGCTCGTGGCGAACCGGAAGCATCCGTTTGCGAAAATAAGCGCGACGAGCAACATCGCGCCAGCGCGAAGCGGGCGCGATCCCGCTTGCCCATCGCCGCCGGCCGCGAGCGCCCAACCTGCCGCCAGCAATCCGAGGGCGACCATCGGATAGGCGTGATACCCCCATCCCTTGGCCTGCATGAAAAACGAGACCGCAAAGCCGAGCGATCCGGCCATCATCACCAGCGTCGCGGCGTCCGCTTTCTGCCGCCGGCTTTGCAATGCCAGCGTAACCATGATCGCCAGCAGCCATAGCATTGTTGCTGAGGTCGGCAGAATGACGAGGAGCGGCAAGTTCGCCAGCAGATAGACGTCGCGCGCCAGCGGATAGATGAGCGTAAAATACTCTGGATAGAACGCGACGATGCAGAGCGCGTGGATCACGACCAAGGCTGCGGCGATCCAGTTCTCCGGCGCGAACAGCACCCGCCAGTCTCGCGCTTGCGCGGCGGCGGACAGAATGCAAAAGCCGGCCGCAAAGACGAAATACGGCTTGAAGCTCATGGTTGTCGCGGCGCACAGGCCGGCGATCAGGATCGCCCACGGCGCAACCCGCTCGCGATTGGCGCGCAGGATGTAAACCGCAAGCGCCGGCAGCATGGCCACCAGCGCGAGATGTTCCCGCTGGCCGAAATCATACATCGGCAAAACGGTCAGCAGCACGACCGCCCATATGGCAGCCGCGCCACCGGCACGCTCGTGCAACGAGGAGAGACGCAAGGCCCGCCATGTCAGCGCGAGCGATGCCGCGATCAATAGAAAGATCAGCCCATTGGTCACGACCTCGGGCCGCACCTGAATCGCGCGTGCAACGACGACGCCGAGCATATAGACCGATCCCGCCATCGGCGGATTGGTCTCGAGGATGTCGACATACAAACGCTGGCCGTCGAGCATGCGCTCACAGATGGTCAGCCACCAGCTAACATCGACATTGAAGGGCAGAACCCCTCGCAGCATGATCGCCACCAGGAAGACGGCGACGACGGCATGCAGGGGAGTCACGGTCCAGATGCCCCGGCGGGCGGCCTTGCTCCCGGGAAGACTCAGCCCGACATCGAGCGACATGCAAAATCCTGCGGTAGAGGGGTTCAGGCACGCTAGAAGGGGCGAGTTAACAAGAGATTGCAGGCATGCGAGCGTGCTTCTCTTGGTCGCGCAAGCTGAAGGCGCCGATCGAGGAAATGCGAAGCTGGATAAGCGCGGTGCCGCAAACAGGACTCGAACCTGTGACCCCGTCATTACGAATGACGTGCTCTACCAACTGAGCTATTGCGGCGGACCGAAGCGGCGTTCGGGGTTAAGCCCGCGAACGCCCGCACCTGATATCGGGGACGGCTCCGATTGGCAAGAAAAACGCTTGCCTGAACCCTAGCTGCTGCCCCAGCGTGACAAAAATCCCCGCCAGCCGCCGGCCTGCGCCTTGGGCGGGCCGATTTGTTCCGCAAATTCGTCCGGCGGGCCGTCCTCGTCGATGCCGGGGTCATCCGGCGCCCGGACCAGCGGGATGACGGCCGGAATAGGGGCTGGAACGGCCTTCGGAATGTCGCGCCGCGAGCGGAACAAGGGGGCCGGCTGGCTTGGCGCCGCCTCGGCCGGCTTCGGCGGGGCGGGCGCCACTGCCGGGGCTGGGTCGGAACGGGACGGCTCAGGCGACGCCGGTTCGGCGGCGGCCGGCGCGGAGGTGGCAGCAGGCGGCGGCGTATTGTCCTGCGCGGCGGGCGGTTCGGGATTGGCCGCGGCGGCGGGCTCGGTGGCCTGCTCGTCCACGGGCTCGGGTGGCGCGATTACAACAGCGCGGCGCGGCGTCGCCAGCATGGCCTCCTCGAACGGCGAGGATTCGATCGCTGGCGCCTTGTCGGACGGCAATGCTGCAACCGGCGTCTGCCACTGGAAGGCGTCGAGCCGCCCGCTGACCGGCGAGACCGGCCGCCATCGGTCTGAGACATAGCCATCCGCGGTCCAGGCCGGATCGTGCAGCGCGCGCACCGCACGCAAGGTCCACGCCCGCGCCCGGCCCGAATCGCCATGCTCGGTGCGCTCGAGCTCCGCCATCAGAAGCGCGACGCGCTGCGTCGGCTGGGCGATGAACGGTGCCAGCGCGTCGCGTGCCTTGGCAAATTCGGAAGCGTCGATCGCAGCACGCGCAATCGCCAGCGCGCCCTCGATATGGCCGGGCGTCTTCGCCGCGAGCGTCTCGACCCGCACCAGCCGCTGCCGCGCGGAATCCCCTAGCTTCACATGGGCGTAGGCATCCGCCAGGTCAGGATGCGGCTGCGCCAGCCACGCCGTCTCGACGAGGCGCATCGCTCGCCGCACCTGGTGCGCCTCGCTCTCGAACTTGCTGGCAAGGACCGCGGCCGGCACCAGCGTCGGCGCCAGCTTGACCGCCTCCATCACGCTCTCGCGCGACAGGTCGCGATCGACCTTTTCCAGTTCAAGCGCGCGCGCGGTGAGCAGCACGCCGCGCTGCCGGCGATAGGTCGCCTTGTCGATCAACCCGGCCGATTGATTGTTGTCGAGGATTTTCAGCGCGCCGGCCCAGTCGCCCTTGGCACAGCAGAAGCCGAGCACGGCATGCGAGGCCCATGACGATGACGGCGACAGCCGCAGTGCTTCCTCGGCGACCATGACGGCGGCGACTGGATCGTCGGCGCGCTGCGCCTCGATGAACAGGCCGCGCAGGCCGAGTAGCCGCGTATCCTCGCGCTCGGCCATGGCGCGGAAGGCGCGCTGCGCCGCTTCGCGATCACCGTCGAGCTGCGCCGATTGCGCGTGCAGCAATAGCGCCAGCGGATCGTGCGCCGCATGCTTTCGCGCGGCTTCGGCATGCATCCGGGCGGCGGTGGAATCGCCATGGCCGATCGCGAGCAGCCCCTGCGTGATGGCGTGACGGCCGCGGGCCTGGCGCCGTTCGCGGCGGTTGCGCCTGATGCGTTCCGGCGTTCGCCACAGGCCGCGCAGGATCGCCCACAGCATCATCGCCGCGACGATGACGATGCCGAGCGCCAGCACAAAGACCGGCAGCGCGGTCTGCACGCGATAGCCGCCCCATGACAGCACGACATCGCCGGTCTGTTCGGCAATCCAGGCCGCGCCCGCGGCGCCGAGCGCAATCAACAACAGAAACAGAATGATCCGGATCATTGAAATCCTTGATTTACGAAATTCTCATTCCGCCGGTTTGGCGAGCACAGCCATGGCCTCGGCGGCAAATTGACGGGATGCGGCGAGCGCCGCGTCGCGCGCATCGGCCCTGTCGAGCCAGTCTTGCGCTGCGGCGCGGTCTTCCGGCGGCAACGTCTTCAATTCTCGCCGCGCCTCGTTGAAATCGTTGCGCAGCGCAGCCGCCGTGATCCGCGCCACCACGGCGCCGCGGTCGTTGCCGGCGGTGTCGGTGCGTTCGATCTTCACCAGCTTTGCCGCGCCCGCCTGCAGGCGATCCACGATGCCGGTTCCGGCGGTGGAAGGGCTCTGCTGGGCCGGCATCAGCTTCGGCACCAAGGTCAGCAATTCGGTGCTCAGCTTGATGGCGTTCGGCACGCCCTTGTCCGCAAATTGTTCGAGTGGCTTCAGGGCATCGGGATTCGGCGCCAACGATTTCGCGGTCGCGAGCGCCGTCGGATAGGGATCGCCGATCCGGACCAGCACATCGAGCAGCGCCGCCGCCAGCACCCGGCGCCAGGGCATATCGGCAGCCGCCTTGGCATCGGCGCTTCTGGTGTCGGCGATCTGGCTGCTTTGTTGCGCGATCTCGGCACTCTGCGCCCGCATCTGGTTCTCGACCTTGGCGATGCGCTCGGCAAAGGCGGTCAGATCCGGCGACACTGCGCCGTCCGCGCGCGGCGCCGACCTCGCCTCGTTGATGGCGGATGCCAGCTTCTCGCTTTGCGCGCGGGCAGTCGCGACCTCGCCGCGCAGCGTGGCAACCGATTTTTCCAGCACCTCAGTGCGCGCGGCCGCAGCAGGATCGGCGACGACTTTGCCCGCCTTTGCTTCGAGGCTGGCCACGCGCGCGATCAAGCCATCGATGGCAGCGGCATTGAGCTGCGCCGTTTGCGACACCGAGGCGGGCTCAATCGCGGGCCAGCCCAGCATCCAGCCGACGCCAATCACCAGCGCCGCCGCAACCGCGCCGGAAACCGGCGCGACGATCCAGGGTGAGACCGGCCGCGACGGCGGCTCCGCGGCTGGCGTTTCCTCAACACGTGGCGTCTCGGCGGCCGCTTCCTCAGCCGCAGCGTTGGCGACCTCAGACGCGGGCTGCACGAGTGGCTCAGATGACGCCTCGGCCGTGCGCTTCGTCTCACTCGATACCGCTTCGAGGTCGATGGTCGGTGGCTCGCGCGTCGGCCGGCCCGTTTCGGGCAGCGATCCAGTGTTTTCGGGCCTGTTCTCGACCATCACAGCGGTTCCCTTTGATTGTTACATGCCGGAACTTAGCAGAATCTGGACGTCTTAGAGCATGATCCGGCGATGGCGGCACCGGTTTTCCGATCAGACCATGGTCAGACTTAAAGATTAGAGTCCGGGCCGGGGTTGCAACGCCCGTTCCAGCGCCTCGAACAGAGCCTCTTCCTCCGGAGATGCCGCCGCCGTGACCTGACTCGCGCCGGCGTCCCGCAATACCGTGGCGACGCCGGCCGAAATGCAGCATTGTGGCAGCGCCAGCGCCGAGACTTCGACGCCACCGGACCGCGCCGCCTCCAGAAATGCACGCGCACTGCGCCGCGAGTAATGCAGCACAGCCTCGATCTCATGCGCCACGAAAGCGTCACATATTTCGCGTGGCAGGCTGGGCACAGGCACCATGCGGTAAGTGGTCTGCGTCACCACGGCAAAGCCCTTCTCGCCGATTTCGCCGGCAAGATCGCGCGCGAGATCGGCGCCTGCAAGGTACAGTAGCGGAGCGGTCTTCTTCAGTTGCTTTGATTTCGCGCTGGCCAGCACTAGATCGCGCAACGCGCCGGCATCACCCTTGGACACGATCACGTCGCCAAACCCGGCATCGCGGGCTGCGGCCGCGGTATTTTCACCGACCGCAAGCAAGGGCAGCTTAAGGAGCCGGCTGCCGGCAAGGTGGGGCGCGACCGCACGCAGCGCGTTGGCGCTGGTGACCATGACGGCGCCGTAGGTTGCGTCTACATCGTCCTGGAACGGCACAGCCTCGAACCGCAGCATCGGCGCGCGCAGGACCTCGAATCCCCGCGCGCGGAGGGCCTCGGCCGTGGCCTCGTCGTCCGGGCTTGGTCGCGTCACGAGAACGGCCATATTTCAGATCTCCGCCGAAACGCTTTCGCCACACCCGGCGATTGCACCTTGCGACCTCGTAGTGCTACCCGGTTACGGAAGCGTTGTTTTTGGCGATAGCGCAAGGGCTGAAATTGGACAACGACAAGCCGATGCTGGTGCTGGGTATCGAGACCACCTGCGATGAAACCGCAGCCGCTGTGGTCGAGCGCCAGCGCGACGGCAGCGGCAAGATCCTGTCGAATATCGTCCGCTCTCAGACATCGGAACACGCCCGTTTCGGCGGCGTGGTGCCGGAGATCGCGGCACGCGCGCATGTCGACCTGCTCGACGGCATCGTCGGGCAAGCGATGAAGGACGCCAACGTCGCCTTCGCGCAATTGTCCGCGGTGGCGGCCGCCGCCGGCCCCGGCCTGATCGGCGGCGTGATCGTCGGCCTCACCACTGCGAAAGCGATCGCGATGGTGCACGATACGCCGCTGATTGCGGTCAATCATCTCGAAGCCCACGCGCTGACGCCGCGGCTCACCTGCGCGCTCGCTTTTCCCTATTGCCTGTTCCTCGCCTCCGGCGGTCATACCCAGATCGTCGCCGTGGTTGGCGTCGGTCAATATGTGCGGCTCGGCACCACTGTTGACGACGCGATGGGCGAAGCCTTCGACAAGGTCGCAAAAATGCTGTCGCTGCCCTATCCGGGTGGCCCGGAGGTCGAGCGTGCGGCGGTGAGCGGCGACGCCAGACGTTTCGCCTTTCCGCGGCCGATGCTCGGACGTCCCGATGCGAATTTCTCGCTGTCAGGATTGAAGACGGCGGTGCGCAACGAAGCCAGCCGCCTGATGCCGCTGGAACCCGAGGATGTCAGCGATCTCTGCGCCAGTTTTCAGGCCGCGGTGCTGGAATCGACCGCGGACCGCTTGAGCGTCGGCTTGCGGCTGTTTCACGAACGGTTCGGCCCGCCGCGCGCGCTGGTCGCCGCCGGCGGCGTCGCCGCCAATCACGCCATCCGCGGCGCGTTGCAGGACGTTGCCGCCAAGGCGCAGACCACGCTGATCATTCCGCCGCCCGCGCTCTGCACCGATAACGGCGCGATGATCGCCTGGGCCGGCGCGGAGCGGATGGCGCTCGGCCTGACCGATGCGTTGGATGCGCCGCCGCGGGCGCGCTGGCGGTTGGATGCCAACGCGACCGCGCCGGCCGGCTTCGCCAACACGCGCGCAGGATTCTGACATGACGCTCTTTAACACCGTCGCGGTGATCGGCGCGGGCGCCTATGGCACCGCGCTCGCCTGCGCCGCCAGACGCGCCGGGCGCGACGTTATGCTCTATGCGCGGAGCGCCGGGACCGCCGCACAGATGAAGGCGACACGGCAAAATCCAAAGCTGCCCGGCGTCAGCCTCGACACACGCATCGACATCACCGCCGACCTGGCCGAGGCCGCGCGCGCGGACATCCTTCTGCTGGCAACGCCCGCGCAAAATGCGCGCAACGCAGCGAATGCACTTGCGCCGCTTCTGAAGCCGTCTACGCCCGTTGTCGCCTGCGCCAAGGGCATCGAGCGTGGCACGCACCGCTTCATGACCGAGGTGATTGCCGAGGCCATGCCGCACGTATTCCCCGCCATCCTGTCCGGACCAAATTTCGCCGACGACGTCGCGCGCGGCCTGCCGACCGCCGTGACGCTCGCGGCACGGGATGAAAGGCTGGCGAGCGATCTGGTCCAGGTGCTGGGCTCGGCTACCTTCCGGCCCTATCACACCACGGACGTTCGCGGCGTCGAGATCGGCGGCGCGGCCAAGAACGTGCTGGCGATCGCCGCCGGCATCGTCATCGGCCGCGAGCTTGGTGCCTCCGCGCTGGCCGCACTCACCACGCGCGGCTTCAGCGAGCTTGCCCGCCTCGGCCGCGCCTGCGGCGCGCGCAGCGAAACCCTGGCCGGCCTCTCGGGACTCGGCGATCTGATCCTGAGCTGCTCCAGCCCGCAATCGCGCAATCTCGCATTCGGCATCGCACTGGGACGCGGCGAACCGCCGAACCGCGACAAGCTCGCCGAAGGCGAATTCACCGCGCCGGTCCTGATCGAACTGGCCGCTTCGCAAAATGTCGATATGCCGGTATCAAATGCGGTCGCAGCGATCCTGAGCGGAAAAATCACGATCGACGCCGCGATCGAAGGTCTGCTCACGCGGCCGTTCAAGGCGGAGGAATGACGATGGCGTACTGGCTGGTGAAATCCGAACCTTCAACCTGGTCCTGGGACCAGCAAGTCGCAAAGGGAGCCAAGGGCGAAGCCTGGACCGGTGTGCGCAATTTCACCGCGCGGCAAAATCTCGTGAACATGAAGAAGGGCGACAAGGCGTTCTTCTATCACTCCAACGAGGGCAAGGAGATCGTCGGCATCGCCGAGGTGATCAAGGAAGCCTATCCCGATCCGACCGACAAGACCGGCAAATTCGTCTGCGTCGACATCAAGGCCGACAAGCCGTTGAAGACGCCGGTGACAATGGCCGCGATCAAGGCCGACAAGAAGCTCGCCGACATGGCGCTGGTGAAATATTCGCGGCTATCAGTGCAACCCGTGACGGCGGAAGAGTGGAAGCTGGTCTGCAAGATGGGCGGGCTTTGACGTCGTCGTCCCGGCAGACGCCGGGACCCATAACCACAGGCGCGCATTGTAGAGGCACGCTGCGACTCCAGCTCGCTCGTAATTCAACATCGGTGGTTATGGGTCCCGGCTCGCGCTTCGCTTGGCCGGGACGACGAGGAGTTGAGTGCCGGGGCTTACGCCGCCGCCGCCGTCACCACCTGCGCCAATAGCGCCTCGCGCTTGGCTTGCGTGCGGTAGCCCTTCATCGTCGCGGCGAAGCGCTCGAGGATGCCGTCCTCGAACGCTGTGACGATGGTGTCGTGGACGTAGCTCTTGCGGCAGATCGCGGGCGTGTTCGACAGTTCGTCGGCTGCGGCGCGCACCGCGTCCAGCACCTGCTTCTTGCGGCCGCGGGCGCTCGCCGCCGGCGAAATCCGCGACAGCGATTCCAGCACCACGGCGGAAGCCATCAGCGTGCGGAAATCCTTCAGCGAAATCTTGATGCCGGCGATCTCGCGCAGGAACGCGTTCACGGCCGTGGTCGAGGCTGCGCGCACGACGCCGGACCTGTCGCGGTACTGGAACATGCGCTTGCCCGGCACGGTGCGCAGAATGCCAATGGCGCGCACCAGCTTGGCGGCGTCGCATTCCTTGCGCACGGCCTTGCCGCCCTTGGCCTTGAAGGTCAGGACGAGGCAATCGTCTTCCAACATGACGTTCGATTTCAACAGCGTGGTGGCGCCGCGGGTGCCGTTGAGCCGGGCATAGGATTCGTTGCCCGGGCGGATCGCGGTGCGCGCGATCAATTCGATCACGGCCGAGAGCGCGAACTCGCGCGTCGGCTCGTCACCGGACAGAAACGCCGAGACCTTGCGCCGGATCTTCGGCAGCGCCGCCACCAGCTTGGCCAGGCGATGCGCCTTGCGGTGCTCGCGAACCTTTTCCCAATCGGCGTGGTAGCGGTATTGCAGCCTTCCTGCCGCATCGATGCCGACCGCCTGGAGATGGGAGTTCGGGTCGGCCGAATAACGGACCTCGCGATAGGCCGGCGGCACCGCCATCGAGTGCAGGCGGCGGATGGTGCCGGCGTGACGGATCTGCGTGCCGTTGGCGCGGTGGAATGAATAGCCTTTGCCGCGCTTGACGCGGCGGATAGTTAGTCCGTTCTGGTCGCCGAGCTTGAGGCCAAGTTCCTGGGCCAGCTCTGCGATGGAGGTCCTAGCGGAGATGTGCGGCTTTGTCGCGGGAGACCTGAACGGCGCCCTGACCGGTTCCTTCGGCAGTTGCCCGAGCGCTTGTGCCAATGCAACAGCGGGATCGGCGGAAACGGGCCGCGTAGCCTCGAAATTCTGCTGATCCATCATAACCGTTGTCGCCTTGCTCCGCCTGTTTCGCCGGTAATGCCGCTTATTGTGGGTTCGTTCCGGAGGGCCGCTGCCCGGGGTGGCCATTTAGGGGGTAATGAACCACTTTGCGAGTCCCGATTCCGTCATTGTCGGTTACTGGGTACCTTTCATGGGAGCCATTCCGCCGATAACGTTGATTTCGCCCTGAGGCGACCTGCGAAAATGACATGACTTTGATCCGCGACAAGGCCGGGAAACGGCTGACCGACCAAGGTCGCAGACGTTCCGCCTTGTCCGGGCATCATCCCGCGACGCATAATCGCTGCAACAATCAGGAACTACTTGCGGCTGCTCAGCATCCAGCCGCGTGAGTGGGAGGATAAATATGTCCGAGAAGATTTATGACGTATCCGCCGATTGGGCAAAACGCGCCTACGTCAACGACGCCAAGTACCGTGAAATGTACGCTCGCTCGGTCTCGGACCCCAACGGCTTCTGGGCCGAACAGGCCAAGCGCATCGACTGGATCAAGCCGCCCCATCGAATCGAAAACGTCTCCTTTGCACCCGGCAACATCTCGATCAAATGGTTCGAGGACGGCGTCCTGAACGCGGCGTGGAACTGCATCGACCGCCATCTCGACAAGCGCGGCCACCAGACCGCGATCATCTGGGAGGGTGACGACCCCTCGCAGTCCAAGCACATCACCTACCGCCAACTGCATGACGAAGTCTGCAAGATGGCCAACATCCTGCGCACGAGGAACGTCAAGAAAGGCGACCGCGTCACC
The DNA here is from genome assembly GCF_013114835.1 of Bradyrhizobium archetypum. Taxonomy (GTDB): domain Bacteria; phylum Pseudomonadota; class Alphaproteobacteria; order Rhizobiales; family Xanthobacteraceae; genus Bradyrhizobium; species Bradyrhizobium archetypum. Next base: position 47,979 of record NZ_JAAVLW010000008.1, read on the forward strand.
ATCTATCTGCCGATGATCCCGGAAGCGGCCTATGCGATCCTGGCCTGCGCGCGGATCGGCGCGATTCATTCCGTGGTGTTCGCCGGCTTCTCGCCCGACAGCCTCGCCCAGCGCATCACCGACTGCCAGTCCAAGGTCATCATCACCGCCGACGAGGGCCTGCGCGGCGGCAAGAAGGTGCCGCTGAAGGCCAATGTCGATGCCGCGATCGCAAAAACCGGCGGCGTCGATTGGGTCGTCGTCGTCAAGCGCACGGGTGCTGCCGTCGACATGAATCCGTCGCGCGATTTCTGGTACCACGAAGCGGCCGCGATGGTGACCACGGAATGCCCGGTCGAGCACATGCATGCGGAAGATCCGCTGTTCATCCTCTATACGTCGGGCTCCACTGGCCAGCCCAAGGGCGTGCTGCACACCACCGGTGGCTATCTCGTGTTCGCGTCGATGACGCATCAATATGTCTTCGACTATCACGACGGCGACGTCTACTGGTGCACCGCCGACGTCGGCTGGGTCACCGGCCACAGCTATATTATCTATGGGCCGCTGGCGAACGGCGCCACCACGCTGATGTTCGAGGGCGTGCCCAACTATCCGGATAATTCGCGCTTCTGGAACGTCATTGACAAGCACAGTGTCAATATCTTCTACACGGCGCCGACCGCGATCCGCGCGCTGATGCAGGCGGGCGACGAGCCGGTCAAGAAAACCTCGCGCAAGAGTTTGCGCCTGCTCGGCTCCGTCGGAGAGCCGATTAATCCGGAAGCCTGGGAATGGTATCATCGCGTGGTCGGCGACGGACGCTGCCCGATCGTCGATACCTGGTGGCAGACCGAGACCGGCGGCATCCTGATCACGCCGCTGCCGGGCGCAACCAAGCTCAAGCCCGGCTCGGCGACGCGGCCGTTCTTTGGCGTCGTACCCGAGATCGTCGACGCCGACGGCAACGTGTTGCAGGGCGAATGCACCGGCAATCTCTGCCTCGCCAAGTCCTGGCCTGGCCAGATGCGCACCGTTTATGGCGACCATCCGCGTTTCGAGCAGACCTATTTCTCGACCTACAAGGGCAAGTATTTCACCGGCGATGGCTGCCGCCGCGATGCCGACGGCTATTACTGGATCACCGGCCGCGTCGACGACGTCATCAACGTCTCGGGCCATCGCATGGGCACCGCAGAGGTCGAGAGTTCGCTGGTCGCGCATGCCAAGGTGTCGGAAGCCGCCGTGGTCGGCTATCCCCACGACATCAAGGGCCAGGGCATCTACGCCTATGTGACGCTGATGGCCGGCACCGAGCCGACGGAAGAGTTGCGAAAAGAGCTGGTCGCCTGGGTGCGCAAGGACATCGGCCCGATCGCTTCCCCGGACCAGATCCAGTTCGCGCCGGGCCTGCCCAAAACCCGCTCCGGCAAGATCATGCGCCGCATCCTGCGCAAGATCGCCGAGGACGAGCCCTCCAGCCTTGGTGATACCTCGACGCTTGCCGATCCCGCCGTGGTCGATGATCTCGTGAAGAACCGGCAGAACAAGAAGAGCGCGCCAGCGTAGCGGCCGCGGCCAGAGGGGCTATTCTCGCTTTGCCCTCGGGGCAAAAGGGCGCCATATTGCGCGCACTACGCTCGCGAGCGCCCCGTTTTCCGCATCGTCATGGCCGGGCTTGTCCCGGGCATGACGAGCCTGCGGCCGATCCGGTACCAAACCCGCAGAATCTGACGCGAAATCCCATCGGTCACGCAGTTGTCAGTGGCCGGCCCGCCTCTGTGGCGATTTCGCGGCCATGTGTTGTTTTCCGGTCATTTACTTTATTTCAAACATTTTCTTTGTTCCGCTCAGCGAAACCAGTTTCGAGAGCCGGTGGCGAAACCGGCCCGTGAATTCGTGCGACTAACAATAGCGCCGGCGAGACGGCGGGCCGCCAAGGCTTCGACCGCCACGGCTTGAAAGGACATTTGAGGGCCCTGAACGGGCTGGGCAGAGCGGGAGCTGGGAATGTCGATGAGGATTGCGGTGGCGTTAGCCGCCACCTTGGGCGTGGGCATTATGATGCCGTCGGCGGCAGAGGCGCGGCCGGAACTGGTGGGCATCAGCGGCGATTACGCGCCGGGCACCATCGTGGTGAAGACCCATGAGCGACGTCTCTATCTCGTTCTCGAAGCGGGCCGCGCCATGCGCTATCCGGTCGGCGTCGGCAAGGCCGGCAAGCAATGGTCGGGCACCACCAAGATCGACGGCAAGTATCTCAATCCGGCCTGGTCGCCGCCGAGCGAGGTCAAGCGCGACAAGCCCGACATGCCCGACGTCATTCCCGGCGGCTCGCCCCGCAACCCGATGGGCGTCGCTGCGATGACACTGGCCGGCGGCGAATACGCCATTCACGGCACCAACGTGCCGAACTCGGTTGGCGGCTTTGTATCCTACGGTTGTATCCGCATGCTCAACGACGATATTTCTGACCTCTATCAACGCGTCTCGGTGGGAACGACCGTGACAGTCACGCACTGATCTTCGAATCAGATTGAACAAAAGAGCCGCGCGATCGTGCGGCTCTTTTCATTTCGGCAGTGCTTGACCTGCGTTCGCGCACCAACCGTTATGATGCCCGCCGCCATAACTGCGGGCATAACCTGCGGTAATCATCGCCGTTGACACATTTCCAGTGCGCCGCGTTGCGACGTCAGCAACGACGCGGCCGGCATACTTGTCCGGCCCTATGTTGAAGATTCGCACGTCGCCTTCGCCTAGCAAGGCGCGCAACGCGCCCGTCGCCGCCTCCGCCATCTGCAATTCCTGTGCGCACGCCGCTTTCAATTCAGGCGCGTCGATGCCGCGAAGCCGAACCCTTGTGTTGAGATCGAGGCCGGGCTCCATGTGAACCCGCGCCTCGAACGTGTCGCCGTCGATCGTGCGGATCACGTCGACGGCGTGACGGGTGTCCGGGCTTCCGGCACGCTTCCACACCATCTCGGCATCGCGCGCCGCCTGGCTGTCGGCGAAACCCGGCAACGACCGGCGTACCCAGTCCCGCACCGGCAGCATCGTTCCCGCCGCCACGCAAACCACGAACATCCACGGCAGCGCCGCAGAAAACCACCGGCGCCCTGAACTCCGGCGCCGATATGTGTTTATTCGCTCATAGGAAGGCATGTGCCCGACTAAGGGCTGAGTCGGGTCATCCGGCAAGAGCCCGTTGCCGTTCCTTTGACCTCAAAAAATCCTTGGGCCTCAAAAATCCGAAGCGATCCCGTTGCGCTCCCAATCGCCGTAGCGGGTCGGTTCCGGTCCCTTTGGACCCTGAAATTCCCTCTGCAGCGTGGTGACGTTGGCCGCCGCGGCCTTGCGGCGCGCCTCGGCTTCGGCGAGCGCGCGCTCGGCCGCCGGCGTCAGCTTCTTGCGTTCCGCGACGAGCGCGGGAGATGAAGAATAGTCGGTCATCGCAACTCTCCCATAACACGGGAATAGGCCCGCAGATGACATCACATTCGTGAAATTGTCTGTGGCGATTCTTACATTTGGCATATTCGCATGCCAAACGGGCTTCTCATTTCAATGGCATGAGCCGAAACCTTTCCGCCTTCCGAGACATTGCTGCTTCATGCCCCCTTCGAGATTCGCAGTACCTTCAGAAGTGCCTGGCCTCGCCGCGCGGCGTATCGCGGCCGATATTCTCGACGGCGTGCTGCACAAGCATCGCACCCTTGACGATCAGCTCGACGGCGCGGGCGCCCATCCCGGACTGAAGACGCTCGCCGACCGCGACCGCGCGTTGATGCGGCGGCTGGTGGCGACCATCCTGCGGCGGCTCGGCACGCTCGGCCATTTACTATCGCGCCTGCTCGATCGTGGCATCCCGACGGATGCGCCGCGCGCGCAGAGCGCGCTGCTGATCGGCGCCGCACAGATTCTCTGGATGGACGTGCCGGATCATGCCGCCGTTGATCTTTCGGTGCGTCTGGTGCAATCGGACCGGCGCGCGGCGAAATATGCCGGCCTCGTCAACGCCGTGCTGCGCCGTTGTGCTCGCGAGGGACAGCCGCTGATCGAGGAAGTCAAATCGCAGACGCTGGACATTCCGCCCTGGCTGCTAGCGCGCTGGATCGGCGCCTATGGCGAGACCACCGCGCGCGAGATGGCGCGCGCCATCGGCCATGAGCCGTCGCTCGACATCACCGTGAAGTCGGACGCGCCGCAATGGGCGAGCCGCCTTCACGGCGAGACGCTGCCGACCGGGACGGTGCGCACGCTGCTGCAGGGCTCGGTGACCATGCTGCCCGGCTTCACCGAGGGCCAATGGTGGGTGCAGGACGCCGCCGCCGCGCTGCCGGCGCGATTGTTCGGCGACGTCGCAGGCAAGACCATTGTCGATCTCTGCGCCGCCCCCGGCGGCAAGACCGCACAACTGGCGCACGCCGGGGCGCGCGTGACCGCGGTTGATCGCTCGCCGGCGCGCATGGCGCGGCTGCGCGACAATTTAGCCAGGCTTTCGCTGCAGGCAGATGACGTGGTGGCCGACGCCGCCGAGTGGCCCGGCGGCGATGGGGGTTATGACGGCGTGCTGATGGATGCGCCCTGCACCTCCACCGGCACCATCCGCCGTCACCCTGATGTCGCCTGGCTGCGTCAGGAAGCTGACATTGCGGCGCTGTCGGCGCTGCAAAAACGATTGCTGCAAAATGCGGTCGCCCTGCTCAAGCCTGGCGGAATGCTGGTCTATTGCACCTGTTCGCTGGAGCCGGAGGAAGGTGAGCAGGCAGTCGCAGCCCTGCTGGCCACCGAATCCGGCATGCGACGGGCTCCGATCCAGGTAAGCGAGGTCGCGGGCCTCAGCGAAATCCTGACTGCGAACGGCGATTTGCGGACCCTGCCCTGCCATTTGCCCCATTCTGACCCCCGGCTCGGCGGGCTGGATGGATTTTACGCTGCGCGGCTGATTAAATCCTGATTTTAAACCGGAATTTGGGCAACCTTCGGGTGATTCGCGCCCTTTCAAGATGGTGTCACGGCGGCGTTTCCGGATTAAAAGGATTCGTCAGACTACCCCTCCCTTCCTACGCCAAGGCACAGCGTGTCGGTCGCTCAACGCAGACGCATCTCGACGCTTATCATGAGCCGCTCGGCGCGGACCGTGATCGCGCGCGCGACCGGCGCCACCGTGGCGGTATCGCGGCTGTGGCCCGGCCGCGCCGACCGGTTGATCATCGCCCCGCACGACCTGCGCACCGCCGACGCCACCCGCGCCGCCGAAATCTATGCCGGCCGCTTCGTGTTCGCCGGAAAGATCGTGACCTGCCACGGCCGCTCGATCTTCGATCTCGAACCGCCGTCGGAAGACTGGGAAGTGGCGCTGCTCGGCTTCGGCTGGCTGCGGCACCTGCGCGCCGCCGACACCGCGCTGACCCGCGCCAATGCGCGCTCGCTGGTCGACGACTGGATCTCCAATCCGGCGCGCAAGCGGCCGCTCGAGCGCCGGCCCGACGTGCTGGCGCGGCGCGTGATCTCGCTGTTGTCGCAGGCGCCGCTGGTGCTCGGCGATACCGACGGCAAATTCTATCGCAAATATCTGCGCGGGCTGACCCGCGAGATTCGCTATCTGCGCTACGCGATGCTCGATATCGCTGACGGCGTGTCGCGGCTGCAGGTGCTGATCGCGCTGTGTTACGCCTCGCTATGCCTTGCCAATCAGGCGCGGCACATCCGCGCCGCCACGCGGCGGCTGTCAGACGAGTTGCAGCGCCAGATCCTGCCCGACGGCGGGCACATCTCGCGCAATCCCGGCGCGCTGGTCGAGCTGCTCAGCGATTTGCTGCCGCTGCGTCAGACCTTTGCCGCTCGCAACATCGCGCCGCCGCCGGCGCTGTTGAACGCGATCGACCGCATGATGCCGATGCTGCGCTTCTTCCGTCACGGCGACGGCAGCTTTGCGCTGTTCAACGGCATGAGCAACGCACCTTCGGATCTGGTCGCGACGCTGCTCGCCTATGACGATACCCATGGCGTGCCGATGGCCAACATGCCGCATACCGGCTTCCAGCGCCTCGATGCCGGCACCACGACGGTCATCATGGATACCGGCCCACCGCCGCCGCCGAATGTCAGCCAGGAAGCGCACGCCGGCTGCCTCTCGTTCGAACTGTCGTCGGGGCCGAGCCGGATCGTCGTCAATTGCGGCATGCCTTCGACCGGCCGCGACAACTGGCGCACTTTTGCGCGCAGCACCATGGCGCATTCGACGCTGACCTATCACGACACGTCCTCGTGCCAGTTCGTCGAACTGTCGGCGATGAAGCGCCTCTTGCAGGGTTCACCGATCATCAGCGGACCGGGCAATGTCGAAAGCTACCGCGAGGCGGCGGCCGACGGCGATCTGCTGACGACGTCGCATGACGGCTATCTCGCACGCTTCGGCGTCCTGCATCGCCGGGTGCTGATGATCTCGCAAGACGGCGGCAGGCTCGACGGGGAGGACACCGTAACGCCGGCGCCGGGCGGCCGCATCAAGGGCAGCGATAACGATTTTGCGCTGCGGTTTCATCTGCATCCTGCGGTGAAGGCGAGTCGCCTCAGCGATGCGCGCGGCGTCATGCTGGTATTGCCCAACCGCGACGTCTGGACCTTCGAGGCGCTCGACGACAAGGTCGACCTCGAGGACAGTGTGTTTCTGGCCGGCAATGACGGCCCGCGCCGCACCGCCCAGATCGTGATCCGGCAGGACTCCCGGCACGCCTCGTCGATCCGCTGGAGCTTTATCCGCTCGAGCACATCGGCGGGCGCGACGGTCGCCCGCCGTACTGCGCGACGCGAGCCTGAATTGCCGCTCTAAGCCCCCATTGTGAACCGCGCCAAAAGCTGCTAACCAGCCCGCGCTCGCGCGACTGGCGACTTTGGATGGAGCACCATCGGGAAGCGCGAGGAACAAAGCCGCGCGCCTGGGCATAAGCATCCCCTGACAAAGGACGTTGCCCATGACTGACACGACCCGTCGCGTAACCCGCGCTTTATTGTCCGTCTCCGACAAGACCGGCCTGATTGAATTTGCCAAGGCACTTGCCGGGCATGGCGTCGAGCTGATCTCGACCGGCGGCACCGCGAAGGCGATCGCCGCAGCCGGGCTGAAGGTCAGGGATGTCTCCGAGCTGACCGGCTTCCCCGAGATGATGGACGGCCGGGTCAAGACGCTGCATCCGAAGGTGCATGGCGGCCTGCTCGCGATCCGCGACAACAAGGAGCATGCCGAGGCGATGACGGCGCACGGCATCGCACCGATCGATCTGCTGGTCGTCAACCTCTATCCGTTCGAAGCGACCGTCGACAAAGGCGCGAGCTATGAGGACTGCATCGAGAATATCGATATCGGCGGACCCGCGATGATCCGCGCCGCCGCGAAGAACCATGACGATGTCGCGGTCGTTGTCGAGGCGCAGGATTATCAGGCCGTGCTCGACGAACTTGCCGCTAACAAGTGCGCAACGACGCTGGCGCTGCGCCGCCGTCTCGCTGCAAAAGCCTATGCCCGCACCGCCGCCTATGACGCGGCGATCTCGAACTGGTTCGCCGTGCAGCTCAAGGACAATGTGCCGGATTTCCGCGCCTTTGGCGGCCGGCTGATCCAGTCCCTGCGCTATGGCGAGAACCCGCATCAGACCGCAGCGTTCTACGCCACGCCCGACAAGCGGCCCGGCGTTTCCACCGCGCGGCAGTTGCAGGGCAAGGAGCTCTCCTACAACAACATCAACGACACCGATGCGGCCTATGAATGTGTCGGCGAGTTCGATCCGAAGCGCACCGCCGCCTGCGTCATCGTCAAGCATGCCAACCCCTGTGGCGTTGCGGAGGGACCTGATCTCGTCACCGCCTATCGTCGCGCGCTGGCCTGCGACTCGACCTCGGCCTATGGCGGCATCATCGCGGTCAATCGCACGCTCGATGCAGAAGCTGCGCGCGCCATCATCGGCATCTTCACCGAAGTGATCATCGCGCCCGACGCCACTGAGGAGGCCATCGCGATCATCGGCGCAAGGAAGAATTTGCGGCTGCTGCTCGCAGGCGGCCTACCCGATCCGCGCACGGTCGCCCTTACCGCCAAGACGGTTGCCGGCGGCCTCTTGGTGCAAAGCCGCGACAATGCCGTGGTCGAGGATATGGACATCAAGGTCGCGACCAAGCGTGCGCCGACCGACGCCGAACTGCGCGATCTCAAATTCGCCTTCCGCGTCGCCAAGCACGTCAAGTCGAACACCATCATTTACGCCAAGGACCTTGCGACCGTCGGTATCGGCGCCGGCCAGATGAGCCGGGTCGATTCCGCGCGCATCGCCGCCCGCAAGGCGCAGGATGCCGCGGCTGAACTCAAGCTCGCCGAACCGCTGACCAAGGGCTCCGTCGTTGCGTCCGATGCGTTCTTCCCCTTTGCCGACGGCATGCTGGCCTGCATCGAAGCCGGCGCCACTGCAGTAATCCAGCCCGGCGGCTCCCTGCGCGACGATGAAGTGATCAAGGCCGCCGACGACCATGGCATCGCCATGGTGTTCACCGGCGTCAGGCATTTCCGGCATTGAGCGACGCCAAACGGATTTAAGACGTCGGGCAGTTCACGTCGCGAGAACGCGCAACCATACACAGTTGTTGTCGCCCGCAATTCGTCCGCCGAAGCTCCACGAGTGAAGGCGGGGATGACAATCGTGTGTGGCGTCAGGACTTCGCGTCATTGCGAGTGCAGCGAAGCAATCCATCTATCTCCGCGCGGCTCCGTGGATTATTTCGCGCCGCTCGCACCAAGGATGCCGACGTCACAAACAACAACCGGCGTCAACGTGGCGGTAACCAGTTTCCTTTACTCTCTGCCAACCACAAGCCCCATGTTGCGGGCTTATGGTGAGCGAGTAGCGTGTCATGTTGCGTTTGAAGATCCTGGCTTCGGTGATTCCGTTGGCGATTGTTGCCCTGTTCGCGCGGGGCGAGCTCTTGGGCGGTCCGCGGCCCTGTATCGAGATCGCAGGCACGACTGTCCAAATCGCCGCGCTCTCCTGGCAGGCGCACCGCCACGTCAGCTTCACCAACGATCCCGCCCGCGCGACGGTTCGGGTCCAGATTTCCGATAACGCCGAAGCGGCCGACTTCACCGTGATCGACGACATCGATACGTCCGAAGCCGGCGCCTGCGAGAGCATCGCACCGCCGCGACTGGTCGCGATCTCGCGCCGTCCATCCGCGTCAGATCCCGTCATCTATCTGTCGCGGGATGGGCCGGCCGACTACCGCATCTTCGTATCCTCGAAGAGCTTTTCGCCGTTCGACGCCGCCGCCCTGATCGTCGGCGCCCGCGGCGAGCGCCACCGCGTCGACGCGGCGTCGCTTTAGGTTTGGAGCATGGTCTCGCCGGAAAACCGGTTTCCGCTTTGCGCGAACGCGGCCCTCCGGGTCCGGACCATGCTCGATTAAACCTTCGTTCACCCTGTTCTCATCGCGACTGTTACGCGCTGGGACCCTCAAGCACTTTGCAACGTCGGCGACGCATCGTCTGCCTCAGAGAGGCGGCGAAGCAGGCCGGTTCAATTCAGGCAGCAAGCTCAGGGTTATTGGGATGGGACGGACTTTCCGGATCAAGCTTCGCTTTCGCCGTTTCGGTCGCCGGCATCCCTGGCTGACCTTCGTGCTCCGCTCGTTCATGGTCTTCTCGATCGTGTTCGGCGCCGCCTACGGATTCATTACCGGTAGCCGAGCGGAAAATTCCGGCTATGACCCGCACAACTTTGCGATCGGCGTCGCCTTCCTGTTTGCGATTGCCTGCGTCGCGCTCGCGACGTTCAGCGTCCGGTTCCGCCTGCTGCGCAAGAAGATGCGCAAGGTCGCGCTGCATAATGAGGCGCTGGCCGATCGGAACTGGGAATTGCAAGAAGCCGAGCAGCGCGCCCGCCGCCTGTTCGAATCGCAGGGCGATCTCATCGTGCTGCGCGACGCCGAGGGCCGCATCACCTTTGTCAACGACGCCTATTGCGAGCTCGCGCAAATGCGCCGCGAGGCGCTGATCGGCAGCCGTTTCGAGCTTTCCGTGCTCGAACAGGGCGACACCGCGCTCGAACCGAACGGCACCCGCGTTCACGACCAGCTGATCGAAGGACCGCTCGGCCCGCGCTGGATCGCGTGGCGCGAGGGTCTCGTCCGCAACGACGCCGGAGGACCGGCGGAAATGCAAAGCGTCGGCCGCGACGTCACCGATCGCACCGAAAGCGAGCGCGCGCTGACCGAGGCCCGCGATCAGGCGGACGCGGCGAGCCGCGCCAAGTCGCGCTTCCTCGCAATGGCAAGCCACGAAATCCGCACGCCGCTCAACGGCATCATCGGCATGAGCAGCCTGCTGATGGACACGCCGCTGACGCCGGAACAGGCGACCTATGTCAAGGCGGTAAAGACCTCCGGCGACGCGCTGCTCGCATTGATCGAAGAGCTCTTGGATTATTCCAAGATCGAGGCCGGCAAGATCGACCTCGAACATCGCCCGTTTGCGCTGTCGGGCCTGATCGAGGACATCACCGAATTGCTGGCGCCGCGGGCGGAAGCCAAGAAAATCGAGGTGGCCGCCTATGTCGACGAGCGGCTCCCGGCGCACGTGATCGGCGACGCGGCGCGGTTGCGGCAGGTGCTGCTTAATCTCGCCGGCAATGCGATCAAGTTCACCTCGAACGGCGGCGTCGCCCTGATCGTCGAGCCCGGCATCTGGCCGAATGAAATCAGTTTCCTGGTGCGCGACACCGGCATCGGCATCGCGCCCGAGGCGCGCGAGCGGATCTTCCGCGAGTTCGAGCAGGCCGACGACAAGATCGCCCGCAGTTATGGCGGCACCGGGCTCGGGCTGAGCATCTCCGACCGCATCGTCAAGCGGATGGGCGGCCGCATCACGCTAGAGAGCCAGCCGGGCGTTGGCTCGACCTTCCAAGTGTCGATCCCGCTCGTCGCCGCCGAGGGCGAACAGACTTCGTTCACCATGCCGGATCTCTCTGGTCAGTCGATCATGCTGGTCTCGCCCGCGAGCATCGAGGCTTCGCTGACCGCGCGTCGGCTGCAGCGCTGGGGCGGCCAGACCTGCATGATATCCGAGGCCGATGTCGCCGAGGCGCTGCTGCCCGAGCGCCCCTGGCATGCCGTGCTGATCGATCACGCGCTGGGGCTTGCCGATATTGAACGGCTCGGCGAAGCCGCGCGCCTTCACGCCACCCAGCGCATCGTGATGTTCACGCCGGCGACGCGGCACGAAATGCAGCCGTCCGCCACTTCCGCCCTCACCGGCTATCTGGTCAAGCCGCTGCGCGCGGCTTCGCTCGCGGCCCGCCTGACGGCCGCGCCGGAAGTGGCCGCGCCGAGCCTGGAGCCGGCGATCGACGCCAACGGAACGCCCGCCGCGCCGGCAGCCAAGGGCCTGTCAATCCTGGTTGCCGAGGACAATCAGATCAATGCGCTCCTGATCCGCTCGCTGCTCGGCCGGCTCGGCCATCACGCCGTCATCACCACCAACGGCGCCGAGGCGCTGGAATCCTGGCTGTCAGCGAAATCCGCCGGCAGCCCTTATGATCTCGTCCTGATGGACATCCAGATGCCGCAGCTCGACGGCATCGAAACCACCAAGCGGATGCGCTCGCTCGAGGCCGGCGAGCCGGGCAGCCGGACGCCGATCCTCGCGCTCACCGCCAATACGCTGGTGGAAGACCGTTACGCCTGCTTCGAAGCCGGCATGGACGGATTTTTGATCAAGCCGCTTGATCGCGAGAAACTCGCCGACGCACTCGCCGGGGTGATCGCGGCACGGCACATTGCGGCGTGACGCATTAAGGATTGTAGGGTGCGCAACGCGAAGCGTGCCCACCATGTTAGTCATCGATCGGATAGGAGATGGTGGGCCCGGCGCAAGTGCGCCTTTGCCCACCCGCCACTACGATCCTACAGCCGCCGCAGCGCCACCGTCTCGACGAGATGATCGGCACGCTTTTTCAGGATCAGCGTTGCGCGCGGACGGGTCGGCAGGATGTTGTCCTCGAGATTGGCGAGGTTGGTGCGCTCCCAGATCGCGATCGCAGTCGCCGTCGCTTCCTCGTCGGAGAGCACTGCATAGCGATGGAAGTAGGATTTGGGATCGTGGAACGCGGTGTCCCTGAGCGCAAGAAAGCGCCGCACATACCATTCGCGCAGCACCGACTCCTCGGCATCGATATAGACGGAGAAGTCAAAGAAGTCGGACACGACAGGCACTGCCTTGCCGTCGCGCGGCAGGCGGCCGGTCTGCAGCACGTTGACGCCCTCGACGATCAGAATATCGGGGCGGTCGACCTCGATCCACTCGTTCGGCACGATGTCGTAGACCAGATGCGAATAGACTGGCGCACGCACCGGCCGGCGCCCGGCCTTGATGTCGGAGAGGAACGACAGCAGCATCGGCAGGTCGTAGCTCTCGGGAAAGCCCTTTTTCTGCATCATTCCCTGCCGCTCGAGCACGGCATTGGGAAACAGGAAACCGTCGGTCGTCACCAGGTCGACCTTGGGCCGCGGCGACCAGCGTGCGAGCAGCGCCTGCAGCACGCGCGCGGTGGTTGACTTGCCTGCGGCGACCGAGCCGGCGACGCCGATGATGTAGGGCACCTTGCGATCGCGGATGCCGAGAAACTGGCGCTGCGCCCGGAAAAGCCGATCGGTCGCATCAACATAGATCGACAACAGCCGCGACAACGGCAGGTAGATGTCCTCGACCTCCTGCAGGTCGAGGCGGTCATGCATCGAACGCAGCCGCTCGAATTCGCCCGGCTCCAGCGTCATCGGCGTGTCGTCGCGCAGCCGCGCCCACTGCTCGCGGGTGAAGATGCGGTAAGGGTTGTATTGCTGGTCGGGAGCCCGGATATCCATGCGTTGCCCTCTCGGTCAGTCGCGCTTGCGCGACGCCTTCTCCTCGAGCCCGGACATCGACGTCCGCTGCGCCAGCGCGGCCTCGACCTCTTCAAGCTTCACGCCGCGCGCCTTCAGAAGCACCAGCAAATGAAACAGCAGGTCGGCGCTCTCGGCAATCAGGTGGCCGCGGTCGTCCTCGACCGCCGCGATCACGGTCTCGACCGCCTCTTCGCCCAGCTTCTTGGCGCAGTGCTCGGCACCCCTGTCGAGCAATTTGCGGGTGTACGACGCCTCTCCCCCCGATGCGGCCCGTGCATCGATGGTGGCGGCCAGATCGTGGATCGTGAAACGCGACATCAACCGAACTCAACGCTCGCGCCCGGCCAAAGGCCGCGACGCCGTCCCAAGGCAGGACTTAAGTCAGGACTTAGCACTTTTGTGACGGGGAGTCGTCAGGGATCGAGCCGCATCGGCAAGCCAGCCCGCACCATGTGCTCCTTGGCTTGGCGTATGGTAAATTCGCCGAAATGGAATATCGAGGCGGCCAACACCGCGGTGGCGTGGCCCTGGCGGATGCCGTCGACGAGGTGGTCGAGATTGCCGACGCCGCCGGAGGCAATGACCGGTACGGGAACACTGTCGGCGATGGCCCGCGTCAGCGGCAGGTCGAACCCCTGCCGGGTGCCGTCGCGGTCCATCGAGGTCAAGAGGATCTCGCCGGCGCCGAGCGACACCACTTCCTGCGCGTATTCGATGGCGTCGATCCCGGTGGGGTTGCGGCCGCCATGGGTGAATATCTCCCAGCGGTCCGAGCCGCCGGCGCGCTTGACCCGCTTGGCGTCGATCGCGACAACGATGCACTGCTCGCCGAATTTTTCGGCCGCCTGCTTGACGAATTCGCGGTTGGAGACGGCGGCCGAATTGATCGAGACCTTGTCGGCGCCGGAGCGCAGCAGCGTCTTGATGTCCTCGATAGTGCGGACCCCGCCGCCGACCGTTAGCGGCATGAAACAGGCTTCCGCCGTACGCCGTACCACGTCCAGCATGATGCCGCGGTTTTCGTGGGTCGCCGTGATATCGAGGAAGCACAATTCATCGGCGCCGGCGGCGTCATACGCGATCGCGGCCTCGACGGGATCGCCGGCGTCGCGCAGGTCGACGAAATTGACGCCCTTGACCACCCGGCCGTCCTTGACGTCGAGACACGGAATGACGCGGACCTTGAACATCGCAAATCTCCTAGACCGCAGCGCGCGCGGTGCGGATCAACGCCAAGGCGGCAGCCGGATCGAGCCGGCCATCATACAGCGCGCGGCCGGCAATGGCGCCGGCGAGCTTTTTGGCGCGCGGCTCGAGCAGCGCCTTGACGTCCTCGATCGAGGCGAGGCCACCGGAAGCGATCACGGGGATCGAAATGCGCTCGGCCAGCGCAATCGTCGCATCGAGGTTGAGGCCCTTGAGCAGGCCGTCGCGCGCAATATCGGTAAAGATGATCGCGGCGACGCCGGCGTCCTCGAAACGCTGCGCGATTTCGAGCGCTGATACCTGCGAGGTTTCGGCCCAGCCTTCGACGGCGACGTTGCCGTCGCGCGCATCGAGACCGACGGCGACGCGGCCGGGAAATTTTTTCGCCGCGTTCTTCACCAGCTCCGGATCGCGCACCGCCGCGGTGCCGATGATGACGCGGGCAATGCCCTTGGCGAGCCAGGCTTCCACGGTTTTGAGATCGCGAATGCCGCCGCCGAGCTGCACCGGCATGGTGACGGCTTTCAGCATCGCTTCAACCGCGCGCGCGTTCATCGGCTTGCCGGCAAAGGCGCCGTCGAGATCGACAACATGGAGATATTCGAATCCCTGCTCGGCAAAGGATCGCGCCTGCGCCGCGGGATCAAGATTGAACACGGTCGCGCGTGCCATGTCGCCCTGCTCGAGGCGCACGCACTGGCCGTCTTTCAGGTCGACCGCAGGAAAGAGGATCACGGCTTCCATTTCAAAAAGTTCGAGATCAGGGCCAACCCGAAACGCTGGCTCTTCTCGGGGTGAAATTGCGTGCCGATCGCGGTGTCCTTGCTCACGACCGCCGTCACCGGCCCACCGTAATCGGCGCGCGCCAGCACATCCGCCTCATTCGAAGCGTTGAGGTGATAGGAGTGCACGAAGTAGGCATGGCGGCCGTTCGGCCCGAGTGGCAAACCCTCCAGCACCGGGTGCTCGCGCAGTAGGTCGAGCGTGTTCCAGCCCATGTGCGGGATCTTCAGGTTTTCCTCGCGCGGCGAGATCTTCTCGACGTCGCCTTCGATCCAGTTGAAGCCCTCGGTTACCACATGCTCCTTGCCGCGCGTCGCCATCAACTGCATGCCGACGCAGATGCCGAAGAACGGCCGCGCCTTGACGCGCACGGCTTCCGCCATCGCGTCCAGCATGCCGTCCACCGCATCAAGGCCCCGGCGGCAATCGGCGAAAGCTCCGACGCCGGGCAACACGATGCGATCGGCACGAAACACCATATCCGGATCGCGCGTCACCATCACCTTCTGTGGATCTTCCATGCTTCGCGCGGCCCGCTCGAAGGCCTTTGCCGCCGAGTGAAGATTGCCCGAGCCGTAATCGACAATCGCAACGGTCATCGCGGCCCTCCCGGCTCCGGAAACAGGCCGATGATGCCGCCCTGCGGCAATGGCGGCGGCGGTTTGGAGAACGACTGGCCCGTAATGTTGCGGGTCGGCGGCGGCGCGCCGCGATCGACCGCATATTGGTCATTGGCGAAGCCACGCTGTTTGGCGGCCCAGCGCTCGAAGAAGCGGCGCTCGGCCGCTTCCTGGTCGTCGGCAACCACGACGTCCAGCTGGCGCCAGTTGCGCCGAGACAGCGTCCAGCGCCGCAAGCTGGCCGCTTCCAGCCCCATCAGAATGGCGATCAGGACGTCGACGACGAACATGGTGCCGCGGCTGGCGCCCAGCGCCGACATCCCGAACTGGACCGCAGTTATGAAAATGATCCAGCCGACCAAGGCCAGCCACAGCCGGTGCCAGAGGAGCCAAATCACGCTCGCAACCGCGGCCCAGAAATGGAAGCCGTCACGAACGAAGACGAATTTATCGGCCGCGGCCAGATCGGCGCCGTCACCCACGGGGGCATGCACTGTATAGACCCGCATCGTAGCTCTCCGCCGCGAGACACGAACGATGGTCAGCCGCCGAGCTGACCCTTGGTGGAAGGCACTTCGTCCGCCGCGCGCGGATCGATCGCAACCGCGGCACGGAGCGCCCTCGCCAGACCCTTGAAACAGGATTCGGCGATATGATGGCTGTTCTCGCCATATAAGGTCTCGACGTGCAAAGTCACGCCGGCGTTGATGGTGAAGGCGTTGAACCATTCGCGCACCAGCTCGGTGTCGAACTGCCCGACCTTGTCGCGCGGGAATGCGACCTTGAACACCAAAACTGGGCGGCCCGAAATGTCGATCACGACGCGCGACAGCGTCTCGTCCATCGGCATGTGGATCGAGGCATAGCGGGTGATGCCCGCCATGTTGCCGAGCGCCTGCTTCACGGCCTGTCCCAGCGCGATGCCAACGTCCTCGGTGGTGTGATGGTGGTCGACATGGAGGTCGCCATCCGCTTTCACGGTGATGTCGATGCGGGAATGTCGGGCCAGGAGATCGAGCATATGGTCAAAAAAGCCGATGCCGGTCGATATCTTCGACACGCCCGTGCCGTCGAGGTTTACCGCGACCTCGATGTCGGTTTCCTTGGTCTTGCGCTTGATGGACGCTGTGCGCATGAAAACTGATCCCTTTGGCCGCTTGGGGGCCGAAAACGCGGCCCTTTTAACAGGCCGATGTCGCCTTCGCTACTGCGGGATGGCCCCCGAAAGGGCCGAACTTGCGCCTATGGTGAGCAAAATCGGCGTAGAATCCCGCGATTGTAACCCCACCCATCAGCCCCTAAATCTGGCGGGAACGAGGGCACTTCATGCACGCATCTGAGAATAACCGGCCGATCTGGCACGGCACGACGATTTTGACGGTTCGCAAGGGCGGCAAGGTGGTGATCGGCGGTGACGGCCAGGTCTCGATCGGCCAGACCGTCATCAAGGCCAACGCCAAAAAGGTCCGAAAAATCGGCAAGGGCGACGTGATCGGCGGCTTTGCCGGCGCCACCGCTGATGCCTTCACCCTGTTCGAGCGGCTGGAGAGCAAACTCGAGCAGTATCCGGGGCAATTGACCCGGGCGGCGGTCGAGCTTGCCAAGGACTGGCGGACCGACCGCTACCTGCGCCGCCTGGAGGCGATGATGATCGTTGCCGACAAGGACGTGTCGCTGGTTTTGACCGGCACCGGCGACGTGCTGGAGCCGGAAGCGGGCGTGATGGCGATCGGCTCCGGTGGCAACTACGCGCTGGCGGCCGCCCGCGCGCTTGTCGATACCGACAAGGATGCCGAGACAATCGTGCGCCGTGCGCTCGATATCGCCGCTGATATCTGTGTCTACACCAACCGTAACGTCACGATCGAGACGCTCTGAGAGGAGCCGCCGGTCATGGCGCCGGAATATGCGTTCCGTCCGATGACATCAGCCGATCTGCCGCTGGTCCGTCGCTGGCTGGCGGAGCCGCATGTCGTGCAATGGTGGGGCGATCCGGCCGAACAATTTGACCTGGTCAGCGGCGATCTGCACGAACCGGCAATGGACCAGTTCATCGTCTCGTCAGCAAGCAGCGATTTTGCCTATCTGCAGTGTTACGCCCTGACCGCGTGGAATTCGGGCTTCGGCGAGCATCCGCACGGCACAAGCGGCATCGACCTGTTCATCGGCGAACCCGGCATGATCGAGCGCGGCCATGGCTCGGCACTCATTCGCACCTTCGCCGACGCACGCTTGCGAAATGGCGCGCCGCGCATCGTCACCGATCCCGATCCGGCCAACACGAGAGCCATTCGTGCCTACGAGAAGGCGGGCTTTGCTAAAGTTCGCATAGTCGATACACCTGATGGCCCCGCCCTCTTGATGGTCCGTAACGCATGACCTCGACCAGCAGCATTGACAAGGCGCCGATTATCCGCACCCTTTCAGGCTGGCAATGGCTGTCGATCGCCGCCGGGATCCTCGCAGCCCAAGCCGCGATTCTCTACGGAATGGGACGCCTGCCGATCTGCGCCTGCGGCTATGTCAAGCTCTGGCACGGCGTGGTGCAGAGTTCGGAAAACTCGCAGCACATCGCCGACTGGTACACGCTGTCGCACATCCTGCATGGCATCCTGTTCTATGGCGCTACGTTCCTCGCGTTCCCTCGGCTCGCCTGGCAGGGCCGACTGATCCTTGCCTTGCTGGTGGAAGGCGGCTGGGAACTGGTGGAAAATTCCGATTGGATCATCAACCGCTATCGCGCCGGCACGATCTCCCTGGATTATTTCGGCGATACCATCGTCAACTCGATCTCCGACTCAGTTGCGATGATCGGCGGCTTCCTGCTGGCGAAAAAGCTGCCGGTAAGCATCACCGTGGCGCTCGCGCTCCTGTTCGAACTGGTGTTGGCGCTCCACATTCGCGACAATCTGACGCTCAACATCATCATGCTGATTCACCCCTTCGAAACGATCAAGCTATGGCAGGGTGGGCCACCGATCATTTGAGTTGGCCCTCATCCACGGCTTGTTCTCACAACATTGGACGCCTACCTAGGACATATGACCGACTTTTCTCCCCGTGAAATCGTCTCCGAACTTGACCGCTTCATCGTCGGCCAGACCGACGCCAAGCGCGCGGTGTCAATCGCGCTTCGCAATCGCTGGCGGCGGCTGCAGCTCACCGGCTCGCTCCGCGAGGAAGTGCTGCCGAAAAACATCCTGATGATCGGGCCGACCGGCGTCGGCAAGACCGAGATTGCGCGGCGGCTGGCGAAACTGGCCGGCGCGCCGTTCATCAAGGTCGAAGCCACCAAGTTCACCGAAGTCGGTTATGTCGGCCGCGACGTCGAGCAGATCATCCGCGATCTCGTCGAGGTCGCGATTGTTCAGGTGCGCGAGCGCAAGCGCAAGGACGTGCGGGCCCGCGCGCAGCTTGCCGCCGAAGAACGCGTGCTCGACGCGCTGGTCGGACCAGCGTCCAGCCCGGCCACCCGGGATTCCTTCCGCAGGAAACTGCGCGCCGGGGAGCTGAACGACAAGGAAATCGAGATTGAGACGCAGTCCTCCGGCGGCATGCCGATGTTCGAAATCCCGGGAATGCCCGGCGCACAGATGGGCGCGATTTCGATCGGCGATATCTTTGGCAAGCTTGGAGGCCGGACCAAGACCCGTCGTCTGACGGTGGAAGGCTCGCACGAAATCCTCATCAATGAGGAGTCGGACAAGCTGCTCGATAACGACCAGCTCGTGCTGGAGGCGATCGCCGCGGTCGAGAACAACGGCATCGTGTTCCTCGATGAGATCGACAAGATCTGCGTGCGCGAAAACCGCCTCGGTGGAGATGTGTCGCGCGAAGGCGTGCAGCGCGACCTGCTGCCGCTGATCGAGGGCACCACGGTCACGACTAAGCACGGCGCGGTCAAGACCGACCATATCCTGTTCATCGCCTCCGGCGCGTTTCATATCGCCAAGCCTTCGGACCTGTTACCGGAGTTGCAGGGGCGCCTGCCGATCCGCGTCGAGCTGGAAGCGCTGACCCGCGACGACATGCGTCGCATCCTGACCGAGCCGGAGGCGTCGCTGATCAAGCAATATGTCGCGCTGATGCACACCGAAGGCGTGACGCTCGATATCACCGCCGACGCCATCGATGCACTGGCGGACATTGCGGTCGCCGTCAATTCGGCGGTGGAGAATATCGGCGCGCGGCGGTTACAGACGGTGATGGAGCGCGTGCTGGACGAGATTTCGTTCGCCGCGCCGGACCGTCATGGCGAGACCATCAAGGTCGATGCCGACTACGTGCAGAAGCACATTGGCGATCTCGCCAAGAACTCGGATCTGAGCCGGTTTATTCTGTAGACTTGCATCGCCTCCGCGAATGCGTGGGACCCATAGGCCGTCCGCATCATGCGGCCGTTCTGATAGACCTTAGTGACGCGCGCGCCTGACACGAACATAGAGCGCGCCCTCGCCGCCATGGCCGACATGGGCCTCCTCGAAGCCGACCACCAGCGCGCGGAATTCCGGCAGGCCAAGCCATTGCGGCACCTGACGTCGCAGAACGCCGCGTTCGGATTCGCCTCCCACCCTGCCCTTGCCGGTGATGATGAGCACGAAGGTCAGCCCGTCATGATGGGCGCGCTGCAGGAAGCCAAGCAATGCGCGATGTGCGCGCGGCTGCGTCATGCCATGCAGGTCGAGCCGGGCATCGATCTCTTTCCGGCCGCGCGACAGATGCGATCGCTCACGGCGACCGATCGGGGCCAGCGGCGGTGGTTCGGGTTTTGAGGGCACAATGCTTCGCACCGGCGCGACAGGCCGCGGCGAAGCAGCGGATTTTGGCGCGGTCTTGCGCTCCGCTTCCGCCGGAGCCGTCGACAGCTTCGAGGCGCGGTGCCGCTTGCGCAACGGCTTGACCTGCTTGGCGACGCTCTCCCACAGCGCGCGCTCTTCTTCGCTCAGGCCGCGCTTTCGGCGCGGCGGCTCTGGCAATTCGGGAATCAAATTCGACGGCCGGCGTTTCATTGACGATGGCGATAACGGCGCAACTGACGCGGATACGGCTTTACCGTAGCAGCTTCAAGCTTCGGCCGCGGCTCAGGAAGCGGCACCGGCTTTGCCACGGCGGCCTGGACAGCACGAGCCTGCGAGGGTCCGGCTGTAGGCGCCGTCACCGCCTGCGGTACGGGCTTGGTATTGGTGGCCGTGGTAACCTCAGGCGCCTTCGCGGCATTCTTTTGTTCCTTTGGCGAATCCTTCGACGGATCGGTTTGCGGAAACAGTTTTGCGATCTTCTCCGACGGCCGTTCGTCAGGCACCGGCATCTTGCGGCCACGCGCGACCGGATCGAGACTCTTCGGCACCAGCATAACGAAGCGGGCATTGTGACGAAGGCGGCCGGAAACTTTGCCGGCGTCGGCGCCGGCGCCAAAATAAAGATCGGCGCGCGCCGGCCCGACGATCGCGGAGCCGGTGTCCTGCGCGATCATCAGCCGGCGGAACGGCGTCTTCGATTGCTCTGATTCGATCGGCAGCTCGCCTTCGATGAAGAACGGCGTGCCATAGACATGCAGCGCCTTGTCGACCGCGATCGACCGGCCCGGCGTCAGCGGCACGCCCTGGGCGCCGACCGCTTCATCCTTGTCGGAAAGCTGCACCTCGCGAAAGAAGACATAGGACTTGTTCTGCCGCCGCAGCTCGTCGGCCTCATTCGGATTCTGCTCCATCCATTCCCGGATCCTCTGCATCGACATCTGATCCTTGGGGATGATGTTGCGCTCGATCAGGATGCGGCCGACCGCTGTATAGGGATAGCCGTTATGCGCATCGTAATTGATGCGAAGGGTCGAGCCGTCGTCGAGGCTGACCCGCGCCGACCCCTGGATCTGCGAGAACAAAAGATCGGTCTGTTCCTTCAGGTAACAGATTTCGAGGCCGCGGCCGGCAATTGCGCCATCCTCGATCTCGGCGCGATCGTAATAGGGCACCAGCTTGCGGCGGCCGATCTTGCGAAACACCTGGCCCTTGTTGGGCAAGCCGGCCGAGGCCTGCGTGGTGCCGCGAACGAACAGGTTCGACGGCCGGCGATAAACCGGCACCTTGTAGACCTCGTTCTCCGTCCGTGAACCGTCGACGATGGGCTCGTAATAACCGGTGACAAAACCCTCGCCTTCGCCAAGCCGCGAAATCCGCAACGGAAGAAAGTGCTCCTCGAAGAAAGCCCTGGCCTTCGCACCATCGGATAGTTCGAGGCCCCTGGCGATACGGCAGGGATCGCGCAGCGACGTGCCAAGCGCCTTCGGCTCGGCAGGCGGCTTTTGCAGCGCCGCTATCGGCCTGCAGCTTACGCGAAATGTCGTGTAGGCTGCGAGATGGTCGTCCTCGCTCCAGCCCGCGATCTCGGACCAGGCGACCGGTGCATACTGGCCGCCGCTGATCTGAAACGGCAATTCGAGATCTGGATATGGAAGGTGGCGTGCTGGCGACGGCTGTGTCTGGTTGTGCGGACGCGCCTGGCGTGCCTGCGCATCCATCGGCGCGAGCGACAACGTCAAAGCGATCGCGCCGAACGCGAGCGTCAAAAGGTTCTGCGTCTCAGGCCGCGCTTCCAGTGCCAACCAACTTCCAGTTCGGATCGCGAGAGTTCGTATCGCGGGCGAATGTCCAGACATCGGTGATATCGGCGACCTTGTCGGGATTGCCATCGACGATAGCGCCGGTCTTGTCACGGGTGACCGAGATCATCTGCGACACGAAACGAACCGTCAGTTGCGCCGCACGGTCGCGGGATTCGGCGTTCACCAGCTCGGCCTTGTCGATCGAAACAAATCGCGTTTCGGTCTTCTGCTCATGCTTCTCGCGATCCCTGATCACGGCCTCGAAGCTGTCATAGACCTCGGTCGACAGCAGATCCTTCAGCGCGCGGCGGTCCCCATTGGCAAATGCCAGCACGATCATTTCGTAGGCGCTGCGAGCGCCGGAAAGGAAATGCCGGGGATCGAACGAGGAGTCCTGGGCGGCGATGGCATCCAGGCCGGCGGCCAGCGGCGTGCCCGGTTCGGCAATGCCCTTCCAGCGATCGGCCATCGATATGTCGGCGTTCGGCGCCAGCGGCGTCTGATCAATCACGGTGCCCGGCATCGGAACGACGTTATTGTCCTGCGTGCGCTGCGCGACATTAGGCGCGGCTCGGTCATACGGCCGTTCGCTGCCGGTGCGCTGTCCGAGGACGCTGCGCAGGCGCAGGAAGATAAAGACCGCCAGCGCCAGGAAGATGATGGTGTAGATGTCCACGTCGTATTCGCTTTCTGGTTCTAGCGCCGGCAACGGGCCCGGCTGTCGAGCGTTCCCGGGGTGACAAGCTCTTGTCCGAGTTTCCCTGAGAACGGCAAAGATTACATCATCGATTGAGACTGCAGCATGTAGGCATGAAACTGCGCCCGGCCAATGGCGCGTTTTGGCGCGGGTCGATTGTAGCGCGTTTTGGCGGTGAGGGGAAACCCGATCGCGTCCGGAAATCACGCATATTCAATTATTTAGGATACGCCTTCGGCGACCGGCAGGGCCGTATTAGGCGTATCCGTCACAATTGGCGGTGTCCGCCTGCCTGCCGTCGGGCCGTCGTCCTTGTGGAATGAGCCGGGGCTATGATAGCCACTCGCCCGGAAGAGAGATTTTCGTCCATCGGGCGAATTCAGACGAACAAGGGCCCGCGCTCGCGCGCGCTTCAGGAGAGAGTTTCATGACGAACGGCAACGGCGCGCCTCCCGAACAGGCCCCTCCCCAGCTCAATGTGCTGGCCCAATACACCAAGGATCTGTCGTTCGAGAATCCGAACGCTCCCTCCTCGCTCGCGCCGCAACAGCAGCAGCCGAATATCAACATCCAGATCAACGTTTCCGCCAATAATCTCTCGGAAAACGAGTTCGAGGTGACGCTCTCGATCGAGGGCAAGGCTGAAGGCGCCGGTAAAGTAATGTTCAGCTTCGAACTGGCCTATGCGGGCGTGTTCCGCATCGTCAATGTGCCCAAGGAAAACCTGCACCCGCTGGTGATGATTGAATGCCCGCGGCTGTTGTTCCCGTTCGCGCGCGAGATCATCGCGACCGCGGTGCGCGACGGCGGCTTCCCACCCTTGATGCTGGATCCGGTCGATTTCGTCGGTTTGTACCGTCAAAACATGGAGCGGCAGGCTGCGGCACAGGCTGCATCCGGTGCCAAGCCAAGCTAAAGCCCAGCGATCAGCCGCTAAACCGCAGCCGGCAGAAAATCGTTCCAGATCGGCTTGTCGCCCAAAGTGGCGATGAAGGCGCGATGGGCCTCGCGGTCCGCGTCGGTGATTCGCGGCGCCAATGGAACCTCGCGCTGGCGGCGTGGCGTTTCGCCGATCCCGCTGGTGATCGTCACGCGGGTTTCCGACGCCAGGATCAGTTGCGACTGCCGCGCCCCGATCAGGTCGATATAGACTTCTGCCAATAGCTCGGCGTCGAGCAGCGCGCCGTGCTTGGTCCGGCGGGAATTGTCGATCGCATAGCGCGAGCAGAGATCATCTAGCCGGTTCGAGACGCCGGGATGCTTGCGCCGCGCCAGCAACAGCGTATCGATCAGCCGCTCGCGCGAAATCGGCTGCCGCTTGATGCGGTCCAGCTCGGCATTGATGAAGCTGATGTCGAACGAGGCGTTGTGGATCACCAGCGGCGCATCGCCGATGAACTCAAGGAACTCCTCGACCACCTCCGTGAACAACGGCTTGCTGGCGAGGAACTCGGTGGACAGGCCATGCACGGCGAAGGCTTCCGCCGGCATGTCGCGCTCGGGATTGATGTAGCGATGAAACGTCTGTCCGGTCGGCATGCGGTTGAAGATCTCGATGCAGCCGATCTCGACCAGGCGGTCGCCGCGCAGCGGATCGAGGCCTGTGGTTTCGGTATCGAGGACGATTTCGCGCATGGACTCTTACGGAATCTGAAGCAGCGGCGAATCAGGTCCGCCGTTGCGGCATCTTAACGACCTCAGCCAGAATGTCGCTGATCTGCGCGCGCACCGGGTCCAGCCCATGCGACGTATCCACTACGAAATCGGCGCGTTTGCGCTTTTCGGCATCGGGCAATTGCCGCGCCAGAATGGCGTCGAGCGCCTCATTGGTCATGGTGCCGCGCGCCAGAATACGCTCGCGCTGGGTTGCCGCATCAGTGCTGACGACGACGACGGCATCGACGCGCTTCTCGCCGCCGGTCTCGAACAAAAGCGGGATATCCATCACCACCACCGGCGCGCCGGATCGTTCGGCATCAGCGAGGAATTTCTGCCGCGAGGCGCCGAGCATCGGGTGAACGATCTGCTCGAGCTGCTTGATGGCGGCGGGATCGTGCACCACCTTGGCGGACAATTTGGCGCGATCGACCTTGCCGTTGACGGTGGTCCCGGGAAACGCCGCTTCGATCGCGGGCGCCGCCTCGCCTTCATAGATTTTGTGGACGGCGGCATCGGCATCATACACCGGCACGCCCGCCTCGGCGAACAGCTTTGCAGTGGTGGATTTTCCCATCCCAATCGAGCCGGTCAGTCCGAGAATCCGCATCAGATCGCCATTCCCGTTCTAGACATTGAGCAGCCCCTCGCCGCGCAGGAATGCCAGTAGCGGCAGCAGCGGCAGGCCGAGAATCGTGAAGTGGTCGCCGTCGATCCGTTCGAACAGATGCGCGCCAAGCCCTTCGAACTGATAGGCACCGACGCTGGTGGTAACCGCCTCCCCGGCCTGATCCAGATAGGCTTCGATCTCGCTATCGCCCAAGCCGCGCATGGTCATTGTGGCAATGCTGACATCGGCAAACATTATCTTGCCGTCGCGGGCAACGGCAACGGCGGAGTGCAGTTGATGGCTGTTGCCGGCGAGCAGGCGCAATTGCTTGGCGGCCTGCGCGTGGCCCGAAGGTTTGCTGAACAGCTTGCTTCCAAGCGCCAGGGTCTGGTCGGCACCGACGACGTAGCGGCCCGGATGTCGCGCCGATACGAATGTCGCCTTCTCGCGCGCCAGGAGTTCCGCAATCTCGCCCGGCGCAGAAAGGCCGGAGTTGTTTTGCACCGCGCGCTCATCTATGTCGGCAGGTATCGCCTCGATCTGAATGCCGGCGTTGGCAAGCAGCAGCTGCCTCGCGCGGCTCTGCGAGGCGAGAATCAGCGCATGTTGTCCACGCCAGATGGTCATCGCGGCGGCGTCATTCTGCAAGCCGCTGCCGCTGACGATCGGTGAACAATTTCAGCACGGCCGCGGCGGTTTCCTCGATCGAGCGGCGGGTCACGTCGAGCTGCGCCCAACTGAATTTGGCACTCAGTTTCCTGGCATAGGCGACTTCATCGGCCACCGCCTGCCGATCGATGTAGTCGTCATTGGGGGTATCGGCGCCCATGCTCAGCAATCGATTTTGCCGGACCTGGATCAGCCGCTCCGGCGTTGCATGGAGGCTAACCACCAGCGGCTTCTTCAATGTCTCGAGCTGGTGCGGCAGCGGAATGCCCGGCACCAGCGGCACGTTGGCGGTACGGATGCCGCGGTTGGCAAGATAGATCGAGGTCGGCGTCTTCGAGGTGCGGGATACGCCGACCAAGACGACGTCGGCGTCTTCCAGACCTTCGACGTGCTGCCCGTCGTCATGCATCATGGTGTAGTTCAGCGCATCGATGCGTTTGAAATATTCCGCGTTCAGGACGTGCTGGGCCCCCACCCTGCCCGTCGTTGCCGCGCCGAGATAGGCCTCGAACAATTGCATCACCGGCCCGATGATCGAGAGGCTCGGGATGTTGATGTCCTTGCATTTGGCTTCGAGCCGGCCGACCAGATCCTTTTCCAGAAGCGTAAAGAGCACGATGCCCGGCGCCTCCTCGATCTCGTCGAGCACGCGGTCGAGCTGCTTCTGGCTGCGCACCAGCGGATAGACATGTTCGACCGCCGTCACGTTGGCATATTGCGCAGCCACCGCGCGCGCCACCGTAATCAGTGTTTCACCGGTCGAGTCCGAGACCAGATGCAGATGAAAATAGTTGCCGGTCGTGGGCACCAGAACCCCTGTGTAATCCTGTGAATCCTGTGGAGCTTAACCGAGATGCCAGGCCCCGCGCCGCCGCCTGCGGGAAAACCCTTGGTTTCTTCACAGGGCGTCTTGCGAGGACAAGTCCACCGCCTGGCGGCAATGATAGTGAGAAGATGTGGATTTGTCTCTTGATAAGCTGATTACGAACTATCGCAAGCGATTGATAGGCGTGGCGTTATCCCGATGAACCGACGTTCGGCCGGAATCGATGGGAGATGTGAACAAGGCGCGTAAAAAAGCGGGAAGATTTTGTGTGAGTCCAAATCACTGCCACTTAGACTCAAACCTAAGATTCTAAAATTATTAGTTTAGAGAAGCGGAGCTTTGCGGATATGTCTTGCGTCCCACGCGGGCGAAGCTTCTTCGACGCGGCGAGGATCGGAATGTTCCGAGACAAGGCCCGACTACAATGTATGAGTGGATCAAGGCGCTGCACGTGATCGCCGTCATCTCATGGATGGCCGGCATGCTCTATCTGCCGCGACTGTTCGTCTATCATTGCGAAGCCGAGGTCGGATCCAAGCAATCCGAGACCTTCAAGGTGATGGAATGGCGATTGTTAAAGATGATCATCAACCCCGCGATGATCGTCACCTGGCTGGCCGGGATCTATATGGCCTGGAGCGGACATTGGTACACGTCGCCCTGGTTTCACGCCAAACTGACGCTGGTGCTCGTCCTGTCGGGTATCCACGGTTTTTTTGTCCGCTGGGTCAAGGATTTCGCCGCCGACCGCAACACCCGAAGCCAGAAATTCTATCGTATTATCAATGAGGTACCAACCATACTAATGATCTTCATCGTCGTCCTGGTGATCGTGAAGCCATTCTAGCCCCACTTTTCCTGGAAGGGCCGGTTTCTCACCAGCTTGCGAAGCAGCGGGCGATTTTCTATATTATCGAAATCCCACCCCACGCAGGCGGATGTGGCTGCGTTCCGGTTCCTTCATTGGACCGGCCGCCGCATCAGGTTTGAAGCCTCACCGGCGCTTTCCTTGCTTAGACCTGCGGACCTTCCCTTTTCGTGGCCGCTTTTTCTTAAAGCTACCTCGCATCCCTTCTAAAGACACTCCACAGGACCACCCCAATGCGGGAAATGAAACTCCAAGACCTCAAATCGAAAACGCCGGCCGAGCTTGTAACGTTCGCCGAAGAGAGCGGGGTCGAAAATGCCAGCACGATGCGCAAGCAGGAGCTGATGTTCGCAATTCTCAAGCAACTCGCGATTTCGGAAATCGACATTATCGGTGAAGGCGTCGTCGAGGTTCTCTCCGACGGGTTCGGCTTCCTTCGCTCGCCCGATGCCAACTACCTGCCCGGCCCCGACGACATCTACGTCTCGCCGTCGCAGATCCGCCGTTTCGGCCTGCGCACCGGCGACACCATCGAAGGCCACATCCGCAGCCCGAAAGAAGGCGAACGCTATTTCGCGCTGCTGAAAGTCAACACGCTCAATTTCGAAGATCCGGAAAAGTCCAAGCACAAAGTCAATTTCGACAATTTGACGCCGCTGTTTCCGGATCAGCGCTTCCGCCTTGAGCTCGAAGATCCCACGCGAAAGGACCTTTCCGCACGGGTGATCGATATCGTCGCGCCCATCGGCAAAGGCCAGCGCGCTTTGATCGTGGCGCCGCCACGCACCGGCAAGACGGTGCTGATGCAGAACATCGCGCACTCCATCACCGCCAATCATCCCGAATGCTACCTGATTGTTCTCCTGATCGACGAGCGTCCGGAAGAAGTCACGGATATGCAGCGCTCGGTGAAGGGCGAGGTGGTGTCGTCCACCTTCGACGAGCCGGCGGTGCGTCACGTCCAGGTCGCCGAGATGGTGATCGAGAAAGCCAAGCGCCTGGTCGAGCACGGCCGCGACGTCGTGATCCTCCTGGACTCGATCACGCGTCTGGGCCGCGCCTACAACACCGTGGTGCCGTCATCGGGCAAGGTGCTGACCGGCGGTGTCGACGCCAACGCGCTGCAGCGGCCGAAGCGTTTCTTCGGTGCCGCGCGCAACATCGAGGAGGGCGGTTCGCTCACCATCATCGCGACGGCGCTGGTCGATACCGGCAGCCGTATGGACGAAGTCATCTTCGAAGAATTCAAGGGCACCGGTAACTCCGAACTGATCCTCGACCGCAAGGTCTCGGACAAGCGGACTTTCCCGGCGATCGATATCTCGCGCTCCGGCACCCGCAAGGAAGAGCTGATCACTGATCCGCAGCTTCTGAAGAAGATGTATGTGCTGCGGCGGATCCTGAATCCGATGGGCACGATGGATGCAATCGACTTCCTGCTCGATAAGCTCCGCAACACCAAGAACAACGCCGAGTTCTTCGACTCGATGAATACCTGAGCCGGGATACCGGGCTTGGGGGAGGGCGCCTCGTAGCCGCGGGGCGCCTTTTTTATGCGCAGAGGTCGGAGGCCCGATGTTGTCGATTGATTAACCATATAAGTAGTTGACTCTTAGGCGGTTTGTTTCCTCCGGGGACGCCTGGACACAAAAATCGCGAAAACAACCCCATGCAAAGTAGAGTGAGCCCGAACTTGGTGCACGCCGGTTACTTTGTGTCCGGGTAGGAGATCGTCCGTCGTGACGGACCGGCCGACCCCTTGCTTTTTTGTTCACCGCTGAATCGCGTTGCCTTTTCAGCCCCTCCCGCACAAATAGGCCATGCACCCGCGGGACCAGACAATCTTTGCTTTATCGTCAGGCCGGCCACCGAGCGCGATTGCCTTGGTGCGCGCCTCGGGTCCGCAGGCCGGGAACGTGGTGACGGCGCTGGCCGGCAGATTGCCACCGCCGCGGATCGCCACACGGGCTCTGCTCCGCGATATCAGCCAGCGGCCGATCGACGATGCCGTGGTGTTGTGGTTTCCTGGTCCGGCCAGTGCGACAGGCGAAGACATCGTGGAATTCCACGTCCACGGCGGGCGTGCGGTGCTGGCCGCCTTGTTCGCGGCACTGTCTAAATTCGATAATGTTCGCCCGGCCGAGCCCGGTGAATTCACCCGGCGCGCTTTCGAGAACGGCAAGCTCGATCTTACCGAAGCCGAAGCTCTCGACGATCTCATTCATGCCGACACCGATCGACAGCGGCGCCAGGCGCTGCGCCAGTTGAAGGGACTGCTCGGAGACAAGGCGCGGGACTGGCGGGCCCGTATTATCGAGGCTTCAGCCTTGATCGAGGCCGGGATCGATTTCTCGGACGAGGGCGACGTGCCGGAAGAATTGATCGCGCCGGCATTGGCGAAGGTCAAAGCGTTGCTAACGGAGATCGAGGAGGTTCTGGCAGAGCAGGGGCGGAGTGAACGCCTTCGCGACGGTCTCGTTGTTGCGATCGCAGGGCCGCCGAACGTCGGCAAGTCGACGCTGATGAATCAGCTCGCGCGTCGTGAAGTCGCGATCGTGTCGCCGCATGCTGGCACCACGCGCGACGTCATCGAGGTGCAGCTCGATCTCGAGGGCTAT
The DNA here is from genome assembly GCF_013114835.1 of Bradyrhizobium archetypum. Taxonomy (GTDB): domain Bacteria; phylum Pseudomonadota; class Alphaproteobacteria; order Rhizobiales; family Xanthobacteraceae; genus Bradyrhizobium; species Bradyrhizobium archetypum. The sequence goes on from NZ_JAAVLW010000008.1 coordinate 78,039, forward strand.
CCGGTAACCGTGATCGATACCGCGGGCATTCGCGAGACTGATGATCCCGTGGAGCAGGAGGGTGTTCGACGTGCCCGCGCCCGGGCGGCGGACGCCGACCTCGTGTTGTGGCTGACGGACGCGTCGGGTGTTGTGCGCGAAGGTGAGGGCGAGGCGGCCGCGCCGGTCTGGCTGGTACGCAATAAGATCGATCTCGACACGACGGATCGGCCATTGGCCGAGTCGTCCAGCGGCCGGGTTTTCCGGATATCGGCTACCCGCGGAGACGGGCTATCGGTACTGATCGCGGCGATGGTCGAGTTTGCGCAAGTCTACTTCGGCAGCGATGAGGGTGGTCTGATCGGCCGGGCGCGGCAGCGAAAGCTGTTGCAGGAAACGGCGGCGTCGCTGCGGCGCTGTGTCGAGATCGTTGGGAACGGCGAGGAGCTGGCGGCGGAAGAGTTGCGTGCCGCGGCTTACTCTTTGGGAAGGCTACTCGGGCGGGTCGATGTCGAGGATATACTCGACGTCATTTTCCGCGAGTTCTGTGTAGGTAAGTAACCTTCTCTTACCTGTGTTTCACGTGAAACAAGCCTCGGCTAGTCCGAGCGTTTCACGTGAAACAATTGCTAAGCAAACTTCTGCTTCCCGGTTTTCCAACTCCGGGATAGAAGTCGCGCCATGATTTTCCAGGCTAACTCCTTCGACGTCATCGTCATCGGTGGCGGCCATGCCGGCTGCGAGGCGGCGAGCGCCGCTGCACGCATGGGTGCCAGGACGGCACTGGTGACCCACCGTTTTGCGACGGTGGGAGCGATGTCCTGCAATCCCGCTATCGGCGGTCTCGGGAAGGGCCATCTGGTTCGCGAGGTCGACGCCCTGGATGGTCTGATGGCCCGGGTGGCCGATGCCGGAGGCATTCAGTTTCGGATGCTGAATCGCCGCAAGGGTCCGGCGGTCCGCGGTCCGCGCGCGCAGGCCGACCGCAAGCTTTATGCCGCCGCCATGCAGGCCGCGATCCGCGAGACCACCAATCTCAGCGTCATCGAGGGCGAGGCGGATGAGCTGTTCGTCTCAAGCGGCCGTGTCACCGGAATTCGTCTGGGGGATGGCCGTGAGTTGAGGGCCGGCGCAGTGGTTGTCACCACCGGGACCTTCCTGCGGGGTCTGATCCATCTCGGCGAAAAGAACTGGCCCGCCGGCCGGGTCGGCGAGGCTCCGGCGATGGGACTTTCGGCTTCGTTTGAGCGGGCGGGCTTTACGCTCGGTCGACTGAAGACCGGTACGCCACCGCGGCTCGACGGCACGACCATCGACTGGTCGGCAGTCGAAATGCAGCCCGGAGACGAACCGCCCGAGCCCTTCTCGGTCATGACCGACCGGATTACGACGCCGCAAATCCAGTGCGGGATTACCCGGACGACGCCGGCGACCCATCAGGTGATCCGGGCCAATGTGCATCGCTCGCCGATGTATTCCGGTCAGATCAAGAGCAGCGGTCCGCGCTACTGTCCCTCGATCGAAGACAAGATCGTCAAGTTTGGCGATCGCGACGGCCACCAGATCTTCCTGGAGCCGGAGGGCCTCGACGACCGCACGGTCTATCCCAATGGCATCTCGACCTCGCTGCCGGAGGAAGTTCAGCTCGCGATCCTGGCGAGCATTCCCGGACTTGAGCGGGTCAAGATGCTGCGGCCCGGCTATGCCATCGAATACGACCATGTCGACCCCCGCGAGCTTGAGCCGACCCTGCAGACCAAGCGTATGCCCGGCCTCTTCCTGGCCGGGCAGATCAATGGCACCACTGGATATGAAGAGGCAGCGGCGCAGGGGATCGTCGCTGGCCTTAATGCGGCACTGGCGGCGAGCGGCGCCGACCCGATCATATTCGATCGGGCGGATGGCTATCTCGGAGTGATGATCGACGATCTGGTGACCCGCGGGATCACCGAGCCGTATCGGATGTTCACCTCGCGGGCTGAATATCGTCTGACGCTTCGAGCCGACAATGCCGACCAGCGCCTGACCGACAAAGGCATCGCCTTGGGCTGCGTAGGGGAGGCGCGTTCGCAACGGCATCGCGCCAAGATGGCTGCGTTGGAAAATGCCAAGGCGTTGGCCAGGTCGCTGACCCTGACTCCCAACGAAGCGGCCAAGCACGGGCTGGCTCTCAACCGGGACGGCCAGCGCCGCTCGGCGTTTGAGTTGCTGGCCTATCCGGAAATCGAGTGGGCGACCCTGCGGGGTATCTGGCCGGAGCTGTCAGGCATCGATCCGTCTATCGCCGTGCATCTCGAGATCGACGCAAAATACGATGTCTACCTCAAGCGCCAGATCGCCGACGTCGATGCCTTCCGGCGGGACGAGGGTCTCGTCTTGACCGGTATCAATTATGCCGACGTGCCCGGGCTTTCGAACGAGGCGCGTGCGAAACTCCAGGCGGCACAGCCACGGACGGTTGGGCATGCGGGTCGACTCGACGGTTTGACGCCGGCGGCGCTGGGTATTTTGGCGGCCCATCTGCGTCGCGAGGCGCGGCGGAAGAATTCGCGAGCGACAGCGTAAAGAATCTGTTTCACGTGAAACGGTCAGGGCGTGCATCGTTGCGGCCGGGCGTGGGGACCCGCTCGTCCAATGGCCGACCCTTAGCGAGCAACCATCAGACATGAGCAAAATCCAACCGGCCAGTCTTCCCTCGGCCACGGACAAGGCGGAGGCGCTCGCGCTCACGCCTGTCTCACCTCAGACGGTGGGGCGGCTCGATCGCTATGTCGCTCTCCTCTTGGCGTGGCAGGCCAAGACCAATCTCGTTGCGCCCTCCACGCTTCCCAATCTCTGGACGCGACACGTCGCCGATTCGCTGCAGCTTCTTGACTTGGCGCCGTCGGCAAAAATCTGGGTCGATCTCGGGAGTGGCGGCGGCTTTCCAGGGGTCGTGTTGGCCTGCGCATTAGCGGGAATGCCGGACGCCAACGTTCATTTGGTCGAGCGCAACGCCAAGAAAGCGGCCTTCCTGCGGGAGGCAGTGCGCATAACTTCAGCGGCTGCGACCGTGCATTTGGCAGGAATCGGGGATATTGTGGATAGAATCGGTAGCAGCGTCGATTGCGTCACTGCACGGGCGTTGGCTCCATTACATCAGCTTGTCGGTTTCGCGGAACCATTTGTAAGAAACGGCGCTAAGGCGTTATTTCTCAAGGGCCAAGATGTAGAGGCTGAATTGACTGAAGCCACTAAATATTGGAATATTGAACCGCGACTCCATTCCAGCCGGACGGGCGGGCACGGCTGGATCGTCGAACTCGATCGGATCGAGCGGCGCGATCACTCCGCGATCACACATGGCGATCGGGCATGAGCGAATTAGACCAGATATATCAGGAAGATAGGGATCCCACACCGCCGCCTCATCCGCGTATCCTGTCGCTGGCCAATCAGAAGGGTGGCGTCGGCAAGACAACCACGGCGATCAATTTAGGTACCGCACTCGCGGCGATTGGCGAGCGCGTGCTGATCGTCGATCTCGATCCGCAGGGCAACGCCTCGACAGGTCTCGGCATCGATCGCCGCAACCGTAGCTGCTCGACCTACGACGTGCTGATCGGCGAAGCGCCGCTGCGCGATGCGGTGGTGGCTACCGCCGTGCCGCGGCTCCACATCGCCTCCTCGACCATGGATCTCTCGGGCCTCGAGCTCGAGCTCGGCACGACGCCCGGCCGTGCGTTCCGGCTGCGCGATGCGATCGCGGCGCTGAACAAGAACGCCGCGCCGGATACGGACTACACCTATGTGCTGATCGATTGTCCGCCGTCGCTCAACCTTCTCACCGTCAACGCGATGGCGGCATCGGACGCGATCCTGGTGCCGCTGCAGTGCGAGTTCTTCGCGCTCGAAGGTCTGTCGCAATTGCTGCAAACGGTAGAGCAGGTGCGCTCGACGCTCAATCCAAACCTGTCGATCCACGGCATCGTGCTGACCATGTTCGACTCCCGCAACAATCTGTCGAACCAGGTGGTCGCCGACGTCAGACAGTTCATGGGCGGCAAGGTCTACGACACCATGATCCCGCGCAACGTGCGCATCTCCGAGGCGCCGTCCTACGGCAAGCCGGTGCTCGTCTACGATCTCAAATGCGTCGGCAGCGAAGCCTATCTGAAGCTCGCGACCGAAGTGATCCAGCGCGAGCGCGATCTGCGGACGCATTAGTTTCTGCGGTGTCATTCCGGACAATCCGCGCGAGCGGATTGAACCGGAATCTCGAGATGGCGAAGCGAATCTCATCTCGAGATTCCGGGTTCGCGTCTGACGACGCGCCCGGAATGACGACGAGGTCAATAAAATTCTGTTTCGGAGTAGTCGAGTGCAGTCTAAGGAGTTGGCGATGGCCGACAAAACGGGTTCGCGGTTGGGCCGTGGCCTCGCAAGTCTGATCGGTGATGTCGGTGGCGAGACCGCGCATGTCGAACGGCCGCGCAATCAGCGCAAGGTGCCGATCGAATTCTTAAAACCGAATCCGCGCAACCCGCGCCGGACCTTCTCCGATAACGAACTCGGCGAGCTCGCCAGCTCGGTCAAGCAGCACGGTGTGATCCAGCCGATCGTGGTCCGTCCGGTGAAGGGCGCCCAGGATCGCTACGAGATCATCGCCGGCGAACGCCGCTGGCGCGCCGCGCAGCTCGCCAGCCTGCACGAGGTGCCGATCGTCCCCATCGATGTCAGCGACAGCGACGCACTCGAGATCATGATTATCGAGAACGTTCAGCGCGAAGACCTCAACGCGATGGAAGAGGCGCAGGGCTATCACGCGCTGGCCGATGAATTCAAACGCAGCCAGGAAGAAATCGCCAGGGAAGTCGGCAAGAGCCGCAGCCATGTCGCCAACATGATGCGGCTGACAAAGCTGCCGGCGGAGGTGCAGGCCTATATCAAGAGCGGCGAATTGTCCGCAGGTCACGCTCGCGCCCTGATCGGGGTGCCCGATCCGCTGGCGGCGGCGAAGCGCATCGTCGAGCAAGGCCTCAACGTACGCCAGGCCGAGGCGCTGGCGCATGAAGAGGGCGTGCCGGAGCGCAAGCCGCAGAAGGCAAGGGGCGGCGGCAAGACCAAAGATCCCGACACGATCGCGTTGGAGAAGCGCGTCAGCGACGCGCTCGGTCTCACCGTAGCCGTCAACCACCGGGATCCCGGTGGCACTGTCCAGGTCAGCTATCGCAATCTCGAACAGCTCGATGAGGTGATGCGGCGGCTGGAGAAGGGGACTTGACGGCATCTTCGTGTCATTGCGAGCAGCGACAGCGGTGAAGCAATCCATCCATCTGCTTGCGGTGAAATGGGTTGCTTTGCTTTGCTCGCAATGACGATCCGAAATACTTTCCCTTATCCCCTTCGCTTCGCGTTCGCCGCGATCGATAGTAACGTCCGCAGCGCAATCGCTGACGCCAGCGAGGCCTGCTTGCGCATGTCCAGCGCCGCCGTCCCGAGTTGATCGATGATCCCGGCCAGCCGCGCAGCGCTGAAATTGCGCAATGCGATTTCGACGGCGCCCTTGCGCGAGAAATGCAGGCGCGGATAGCCGCTTTCCAACAGGGTCGAGACCGGCGTGCCTTCGGCGACCGCGAGCGCCGATTTGTGCAGCCAAGCAGCCTGGCGCTGCGCGGCGGAAATGATCACACCGGGATAGGTGCCGGCGACCATCGCCTTGGCAAATTCGCTTTCGACCAGATCGGGCTTGCCGGCAAAGGCGCCATCCACGATCGGGTCGAGCTTCAGTTCGGACGCATCCGACACGACGGTCATGACGTCGTCGAGCGCGATCTCGCCCTTGCCGTGCGAATAAAGCGCGAGCTTGCGCAGCTCGTTGCGGGAGGCCTGGCGGTCGCCGCCGAGCAACGACATCAGCACCGCCCGTGCGTCCGAGCCGATCCGCAAATTGGACGTCCGTAGTTCTTCGTCGATCAGTCTGGCAAGATCGCGCTCGGTATCGGGATAGCAGGCGATAGCGACCGCGGTCTTGGCGCGCTCGCAGGCTTTGCGCAGCGGCGATTCCGGCCGCAGCTCGCCGGCCTCAATCACGATGCGGCAATCCTTCACCGGTGTGTCTGCCAGCGTATCGACGCCGCTGGCAAAACTGCGCGAGCCGGCGCGCACGCGAATGGCGCGGCGGCCGCCAAACATCGGGATCGTCATGGCCTCATCGACCAGCCGTGAGGGTTCGGCCGCCAGCTCGTCGCCATCCAGCCGCACCAGCGAAAACGGATCGTTGGGATCGTCGACGGCGGACGCCACAAGTGCGTCGGCGCGCTCGCGCACCAGGCCGGCATCGGGACCGTAAAGCAGAATGATGGGGCGGCCGGGATCGGGCCGGGCGAGAAAAGCGTCGATGTCTTTTCCGCGGAGCGCGACCAACGGAATCAGGTGCCGGCGTAGAAGTAGGACGCCAGGCGGGTCTGGATGTTTTCCGCGATTTCGTTGGCGGCGCGATCCTCGGCGTCGCGGAAGGCGCGGGCGCGGGCGAAGCGCTGCAGATTGCCCGGAATGTCATAGGACACCCGAGAGAAGGTGGTCCCGGTCATGACCGATTTGTTGGTGGCGAGGTCGATCAGATTGTACTGCGCGTCGATGCCGTAGTTTTCGCTCGTCGGCAGCGCGGTCGCCTGATCAATCATCAGCGAGGAGCGCGTGGTATTGAAGCGCAGCACCAGCCGGTGGGTCGGCGGCATGCCGGTGGCGTTGCCGTAGAGCTTGAACGCCAACGCGTTGCGGATCTCCACCTGGATGCGAGCTTCGCGTGAGGCGTTGTTCTTCTCGACCGGCGGGATTTCCACGCCCATCAGCTTTTCGCGCAGGCCGGGCTTGCCGTCGTTACGCTCTGCGTACATTGGCTGGAAACAGCCGGCCGTGAGCGCCGCCAGGGCGGCGACGGCGATGAGCCGGACGGCGATCCGGGTCCTAGCCAACGACATTCACGATCCTCATGGGAACAACGATTACCTTGCGGACGGCCTTGCCGCCGAGGGCGAGTTTTACCGCATCGAGCGCCAAAACGGCAGCCTCAATTTCCGGATTTTGGGCGCCCCGTGGCACGGTGACATCACCCCGCTTCTTGCCGTTGACCTGGACCACCAGCGTCACGGTGTCTTCAACCAGCAAATCGCGTTCGATTTGGGGCCAGTTGGCTTCCGAAATCAGCCCGGACTGCCCCAGAATCTGCCAGCACTCCTCGGCCAGATGCGGCATCATCGGGGAGAATAGTTGAACCAGAATGATGACGGCCTCCCGGACCGACCAGGCCAAATCCGGCGCTGGCTTGACCTCGCGGCCCAGCACCTCCGCGAGCGCGTTGGTGAATTCCCGGATGTGGGCAAGGCAGACATTGAAATGCAGCCGCTCGATGCCGGACGATACCTTGTCCAGCGCGCCATGGGCGGCCTTGCGCAGGGCGAGCGCATCGGCGCCGAAGGAGGCCGGGCGGTCGGCAGGGGCCTGCTTGGCGATTCCGGCCGATTCGTTTACCAGCCGCCACAGCCGCTGCACGAAGCGCGCCGCGCCCTGCACCCGTTCGTCGCTCCAGATCACGTCGCGATCGGGCGGAGAGTCCGACAGCATGAACCAGCGCGCGACGTCGGCGCCGTAGGTCGCGATGATGTCGTCGGGGTCGACGGTGTTCTTCTTCGACTTCGACATCTTCTCGATCGCGCCGATCGACACCTCCTCGCCGCCTTCGATCATCGTCGCGCGCCGCTCGCCGCCGATGACCTCGACCTTCACTTCGGCCGGCGTCACGTAGCTGCCGTCGGCCTTCTGATAGGTCTCGTGCACCACCATGCCCTGCGTGAACATGCCGGCGAACGGCTCGTCCATGCTGATATGGCCGGTCGCTTTCATCGCGCGGGTGAAGAAGCGGCTGTAGAGCAGGTGCAGGATCGCGTGCTCGACGCCGCCGATATATTGGTCGATCGGCATCATGCGGTTGGCAACGTCCGGCGTTGTCGGCGCCTTCTCGTTCCAGGGATCGGTGAAACGCGCAAAATACCAGGACGAATCCACGAAGGTATCCATGGTGTCGGTCTCGCGCTGGGCCTTGCCGCCGCATTTCGGACAGGTGACGTGCTTCCAGGTCGGATGATGGTCGAGCGCATTGCCCGGCCTGTCAAAGGTCGCGTCGTCGGGCAGGGTCACCGGCAATTGGTCGTCCGGCACCGGCACGACGTCGCACTTTTCGCAATGGATCACCGGGATCGGGCAGCCCCAATAGCGCTGGCGCGAAATGCCCCAGTCGCGCAGGCGGAAATTCACCTGCCGTTCGCCGACCGGCGCGTTGCCGCGAACTTCCGTCTCCAGCCGCTTGGCGACTTCCTCCTTGGCCTGATCGATGGTCATGCCGTCAAGGAAGCGCGAATTGATCATGCGGCCGTCGCCGTCATAGGCGGTGTCAGTGATGACGAACGTCTTCGGGTCCTGACCTTCGGGGCAGACTACCGGCGTGTTGCCTAGATTGTACTTGTTGACGAAGTCGAGGTCGCGCTGGTCATGCGCCGGACAGCCGAAGATGGCGCCGGTGCCGTACTCCATCAGCACGAAATTCGCGACATAGACCGGCAGCTTCCAGTTCGGGTCGAACGGATGGAGCGCTTTGATGCCGGTGTCAAAGCCCTGTTTCTCGGCGGTATCGATGATTTCCTGCGCGGTGCCGATCCGCTTCACCTCGGCGATGAACTCGGCGAGATCAGGGTTCTTGGCGGCGGCGGCTTGCGCCAGCGGATGATCCGCCGAGATCGCCATGAACTTGGCGCCGAACAGCGTGTCGGGCCGTGTCGTGAAAATCTTCAACTCGGATTCGCCCGCCGGCGTCGTCGCGGAATCCAGCGCAAAGCGGACCAAGAGGCCCTCGGAGCGGCCGATCCAGTTGCGCTGCATCAGCCGGACCTTGTCGGGCCAGCGGTCCAGCCCATTCAACGCGTCCAGGAGCTCCTGCGAGTACTTCGTGATCTTGAAGACCCACTGGTTCATCTCGCGCTGCTCGACGAGAGCGCCGGAGCGCCAGCCGCGGCCGTCGATCACCTGCTCGTTGGCGAGCACGGTCATGTCGACCGGGTCCCAGTTGATCTTGCGCTTCTCGCGTTCGGCTAAGCCTGCGCGCAGGAAGTCGAGAAACATCTTTTGCTGATGCTTGTAATAGCTGGGGTCGCAGGTCGCGAACTCGCGTGACCAGTCGAGCGACAGCCCGATCGACCGCAACTGCTTCTTCATCGCGGCGATGTTGTCGTAGGTCCAGGCCTTGGGCGCGACCTTGCGCTCGATCGCGGCATTCTCCGCCGGCAACCCGAACGCGTCCCAACCCATCGGGTGCAGAACGTTGAAGCCCTTGGCGCGCATGAACCGCGCCAGCACGTCGCCAAGCGTATAGTTCCTGACATGTCCGATATGGATGCGCCCGGACGGGTAGGGGAACATCTCGAGCACGTAATATTTCGGCCTGGAATCGTCGTTCTTCGAGGCGAAAATCGCCTTTTCGTCCCACTGGCGTTGCCAGCGCGGCTCGGATTCACGGGCGTTGTAGCGTTCGGAGGTCATGAAATCGCAGAGCTATTTGTGGATTCGGGTCCCGTCCAGAGGACGGCGGACTAGGCCACAAAAGCGGCTGCGGGGTCAACGGCGTGGGATAGTAGGAACGGCCATTTGGCCAAAGGTGTGGCGTCCGCTCACCCCGCCATCGCCATGCCCGTCTCGTCCACCGGCTTGGCGAATCCGTGCTCGACCACGGTGTTGCGGCCGCGGTGCTTGGCGGCGTAGAGGGCGGCGTCCGCGGCTTCGATCAGCTCGCCGGGGGTTTGGGCGTCGTTCGGAAGCGTCGCGGCGACGCCGACGCTGACGGTAACAATTCCGTAGCTGGACGTGATGTGGGGCAGGCCAAGGCCCTGAACGCTGGCGCGTACCGTTTCGCCGATCTCGAGCGCCTTCTGCGCGCTGGTGTTCGGCAACAACAGGCAGAACTCCTCGCCGCCATAGCGGCCGGCAAAGCCCAAATTGTCGCCGGCGATGCCGGCCAGCGCCTCACCGATCCGGGTGAGACAGGCGTCGCCCTCGGGGTGGCCATAGGTGTCGTTGTAGAGCTTGAAGTGATCGACGTCGATCATCAGGAGCGACAGCTCGCACGGATACTGCTGCGCCTTCATCCACTCGAAATCCAGCCGGCTCCGGAAGCCGCGGCGATTGGCGAGACCTGACAGCATGTCGATCGACGCCATTACGGTGAGGCGATCATTGGTGGCGACAAGCTCGCGCTCGCGGCGGCTGAGCTGGGCCGCCATCGCGTTGAAGGCGCGCGCAAGTGGCATGAACTCCGAGGGCAGCCGCCTGCGCGAGACGCGGGCCGACCAGTCGCCTTCGCCGAACCGCTTGGCCATGCCGGCCATGACCTCGATCGGATTAATGATCAGCTTCTCGGCGCCGATCAATGCTCCGAGCAGCACGAACAGGCAGACCAATCCCAATTGAAGATAGGCGGTGCGGATCTCGCCATTGATCACCGCCGTCACCTTGGCTTCGTCGACGCTGACGACCAGGCGCGATTGCGTTCCGGGAATGCGCGCGAAACTGATGGCGCGCTTCGAGCCATCGGTGGCGGTGAACGAGAGCGAACCTGTATCGGAGTTGGAGCTCAGCGCCTTGTAGGTGATGGCTGACAACAGCGGCACGTTGTCGAGCGGCTGGCCGATCATGCTGGCCTGGTCGGGCGGTGCGGCCAGCACGACGCCGGTGCTATCGATCAGGAGCGCTGAAATGCCGGGCCGACCGCTGAAGTTGGCCATGATCTTCGACAGCCAGTCGAGATTGATGCCGGCGACCGCAACCGAGTCTTCCTCCGGATTGATCGCCGATACCGGATACGCCGCCATCATGATCGGCCGATTGCTGACCCTGCCGAACAGATAGTCGCTGAAAACGAAATCACGGTTTTGTTGCGCCTTCCTGAAATACTCGCGATCGCCGATGTTGAGGCCGACCTGAATGTTCAGTGTGGAACACTGCACCACACCTTCCTTGCTCACGAGCATGATGCTGCGGATCCAGGGCAGGTTGGCGGGCAGGCTGGCGCGCAGGATCTCGCAACTGCGCCCGATGCCGCTGGAGGCGCGGATATAGGCGGCCGATTTCAACATGGTCTCGACGGAGGAGATCACCTCACGCTGGGTCTCGGCGCTGTGATGGGTGATATTGGCGTATTCTTCGGAAGCCATCGCGATCTGCTTGGCGCGCGCGTCCTCAAGCGAACGGACGCGCTCCAGCATCAAGGGGGCCACCAGCATCACGGCCAGCATCGCAAGCCGCGCCCGGATTCCCAGAAGCTTCTTGAGTTTGACCCGATTGCGGCTGAAACTAACGCCAGACATCCCTGCCCCCCGCGGCGCAAGGTAGAGCGAAGGTTTCAAAAAGCCTTTCCCGAACTTGGTAAAATTCGAGGAAATGCCATAGAATCTTCGGCCAGGAATTCAGCCAAGAGAATTCAGAAGAACAGGATACGACACGAAAGCGATGGCGACGCCGCTAACCAAGTCTTTACCAAACGGTCTGGCCCAGGTGGAGCAAGACATCGCGCGCGCGTGCAAGGAAGCGCGCCGCGAGCGCGCATCGGTGACGCTGATCGCGGTGTCGAAGACGTTCGACGCCGCGGCCATTTCACCCGTCATCGATGCCGGACAGCGTGCGTTCGGCGAAAATCGCGTGCAGGAGGCCAAGGCGAAATGGCCGGCGCTGATTGCGGCTCGTCCCGGAATTGCGTTACACCTGATCGGACCACTGCAATCCAACAAGGCAAAGGAAGCGGTGGCGCTGTTCGACGCCATCCATTCCGTCGACCGTCCCAGCATCTGCGAAGCGCTGGCCAAGGAAATCAATTCGCAGAATAAACGGCCGGAACTGTTCGTTCAGATCAACACCGGCGAAGAGCCGCAGAAGGCCGGCGTGGCGCCCGGCGAGGCCGACGCCTTCATCGCGAGCTGCCGCGACAAATATGGTCTCGTCATTTCCGGCCTGATGTGCATTCCGCCGGTCAACCAGGCGCCGGCGCCGCATTTCGCGCTAACGGCCAAAATCGCCGCGCGCAATGGCTTGAAAAATTTGTCGATGGGCATGAGCGCCGATTTCGCGGTCGCGATCCTGCTCGGCGCGACGCATGTGCGCGTGGGGTCCGCAATTTTCGGGGCACGGTAAGCGGTAGGCTATCGTTCCTGCGAACGCGGGACGACGTCGGCTGCGAATGAGGCTTACTCAAACCCCACCGACACCTTTCCGAGCGAACCGAAATCAGCGGCGCAGAAATCGCCCGATTGAATCGGCAGCGGTGGGTGACAAGTACCCGTTGTGACGATCTGCCCCGCCTTCAGCGTCACGCCAAGCAGGCGCAGTTCATTGGCGAGCCAGGTCAGCGCTATCCGGGGATCGCCCAGCACATTTTTGCCGTGACCGACAAATTGCTGCCCGCGCATCGTGATGACCGGCCGCTCCGCGACGAGATCCAACGAGCGCCAGTCCGCCGTTGCGGCAGGTCCCAGCACGAACAGATGCGCGCAGGCATTGTCGGCGATGAGCTGAGCTTCTCCGGCGCTGACGAAATCGGCAAACCGCGAGTCCGGGATTTCGATCGCCGGATGCAGCGTGTCGACGGCGTCAAGAACCTGCTGCATCGCATAGGGCGTCGAGCGCGCCGGCAGATCGACGCGCATGCGAAAGGCGAATTCGGGTTCGGCGACGCGCATTTCGTTGCCGGCCATTGATGCCGTGCCGCCATCCGGAATCACGGTCTCTGCCAGAATGCGCCCGGCCATGGGGCCGTCGACATTGATGTGCATTTGCCCGGCTTCGCTGGTCGCCGCGATCTTCCAGCCAAATAAACTGTCGGACGAGTATCTTTCGATTTCCGCCTGGATCGCGTAGGCCTCAATGCGGTCGCGCGGCCGCAGCGACTCGCCAAGCGCGGCAAGCTTGGTGCCGGCGCGCCAATGGTCGTGCAGGGTTTTTGACGCGGCTGCTATCGCGTTCTTGTCGAGCATTGTTTCGATTCCCATCAGCGGATCATGATTCTGGTGTGCGGACCCATCCGCCGCAACAGCCGCAGCATCGAAGCTTTCGTCATCGAAACGCATCCCGCCGTTGGCGAGAAGTCTGAGCGCGCCAGATGCAGGAACACCGCGCTGCCGCGGCCGGAGATGCGCGGCGCACTGTTGTGATCGATTTCGACGATGAAATCGTAGAGGTGATCCTCGCGCGTCAGCCGGTCGCCGGGCTGATCCCGGACCAGACGGATGGGTTGATTGTAATGACGGTCCTGCGGGTCTTCGCACCAGGCGTCTTCCGGTCGGATCGGTCGGACCGGGAGATAGGTCCGCGGGCGCGGATGACGGTCGGCGCGCCACCACAATCGCAGCGGGTGATACGTGCCTCTCGGGGTGCCGCCGTCTCCCTCCCGCTTGTTGGCAAGGATGCCGCCACGACCAAGTGCCACCGGAACGGTCCAGCCATCCGCTGTCAGCCAACCCCGGCGCGGGTCGCCGGCCGCTCTTCGGACCCAAATTGCCGCAAGTGGACGATCACGCATAGCTGTCGGATAAGTGATTGAAACAGCTTTGTTTTCCATACCGGTGCCCGAATCCCGGGATTGCCTGCGCGGCCGCAATTGCCCGATTTGGCGTCATTACAGGACATTCATCCAAACGTGCCTCAAATTTGGGATAGACTGCGGTTCGACTTGTGAAACTGTAACAATTTCTTACCTCAGTGCGAATCAGTGCCTGACGACCCGGTTTACTCGCGAATCAGGTTGTCATCGACCAAGACCCGGCTTGAGACGCTTCCACTGGTGTCCGCCGCCTGCCTCAAGAGGATCGTATCCTATGCCCAATGCCCGCAAGATCCTGATCGTGGATGATGATACCGATCTGCGCGACACGCTGGTTGAGCAACTATCGCTGCACGAGGAGTTCGAAGCTTCCGCAGTCGATACCGGCGCCAAAGGCGCCAGTGCCGCCAAAGCCAACTCCCCCGATCTGGTGCTCATGGATGTCGGCTTGCCGGACACCGACGGCAGGGAAGTGGTGCGCAGCCTGCGCAAGGGCGGCTTCAAGGCGCCGATCATCATGCTGACCGGCCACGACACCGATTCGGACACCATTCTGGGACTTGAATCGGGCGCCAACGACTATGTCGCAAAGCCGTTCCGGTTCGCTGTCCTGCTCGCCCGGATCAGGGCGCAGCTCCGTCAGCACGAGGCCAGCGAGGATGCGGTCTTTTCCGTCGGTCCTTACAGCTTCCGCCCGGGCTCCAAGATGCTGACCGCCGCCAACGCCAGGAAGGTGCGGCTGACCGAAAAGGAAACCGCGATCCTGCGCTTCCTGTATCGCGCCGGCCAATTGCCAGTGTCGCGGGAGACGCTGCTGCAGGAGGTGTGGGGCTACAATTCAGGCGTCACGACTCACACGCTGGAAACCCACATCTACCGTCTCAGGCAGAAGATCGAGAAGGACGCGGCCAATCCGGAAATCCTGGTGACGGAAGCCGGTGGTTACAAGCTGGTGCCGTGATAGGATTCGCGGCCACGATTGGTAAGTTTCGCGCATCCCGGTCAACGGTTCATGTCGATCGAAGATGATGTAGCCCTGCTCGAGCGGGTCCCGACATTACGACTGTTGGGGACGGCGGCACTGCGTATGTTGGCGATTGGTTCGGAGCAGCGCGATTTCTCGCCTGGCGATTATCTGTTCAATGCGGGCGACGATGCGGATGCAGGCTATATCGTTCAGCGCGGTACGTTCCGGGTCGAGGACCGTGGGGCCGAAGTCGTTGCTGGCCCCGGTGCCTTGATCGGTGAATTGGCGCTGATCGTCGCGATGAAGCGGCCGTCGAGTGCGGTTGCGCTTGATCATTCGTCAGTCATCCGGGTGGCGCGCAGCCTGTTTCAACGCGTGCTCGAAAGCGATCCCGCCGCGGCGCGCCGCCTGCGCGACGAGCTCGCTACCCGTACCAGCCAGCTCACCAGTGATATCCTGATTGCCGGCGCCAAGTTGAATATTTGATGATCCTCATGATGAGGAGGCGCGCCGGTGTCGTCTCGAACCATGAGCCACAGATGGGCCTGCATCCTTCGCGACGCGGCGAAGACGCCACTCCTCAGGATGAGGACCCAGCGGGCCTGGCGCGGTCCCCTACACTTCCAGCGTCACCGTGACCGGCACATGGTCGGACGGACGCTCCCAGCCGCGGGCGTCGCGCGTGATCCTGAAATCGATGACCGCGTCCTTCAGTGCGCGCGAGACCCAGATGTGATCGAGGCGCCGGCCACGGTTGCCCACGGTCCAGTCGGCGGCGCGGTAGCTCCACCACGTATAGACCTTTTCCGACAGCGGGATTCGTTCGCGCGCGACGTCGAACCATTCACCATGGGCCTGCGCGGCCAGCAGCTTCTCACATTCGATCGGCGTGTGCGAGACGACTTTCAGGAGCTGCCTGTGCGACCACACGTCGTTCTCGTGCGGCGCGACGTTGAGGTCGCCGACCAGGATGTGCCGGTCGTCGCCGCGCGGATGCAGCGGCTCGCACGCCTTCATCTCGTCGAGAAATTTCAGCTTGTGATCGAACTTCGGATTGAGCACGGGATCCGGAATGTCGCCGCCGGCCGGAACGTAGAAATTGTGTAGCACCAGTGGCTTCGCAAGCTGCGCCTTTTCGCCGAACGCCACCGAGATGTGACGCGAATCGATCTTGTCGCAGAAGGTTCTGATATCGGTGGTCTCGAACGGCAATCGCGAGACGATGGCAACGCCGTGGTAACCCTTCTGCCCGTTCAGCGCGACATGTTCATAGCCGAGCCGCTTGAAGCGCTTCAGCGGAAAGGCGTCGTCGATGCATTTGGTTTCCTGCAGGCACAATACGTCCGGCCGCGCCGATTTGAGGAATTTAGCGACGATGTCGATGCGCAGGCGCACTGAATTGATGTTCCAGGTTGTCAGGGAAAGGCGCATGGGAGCCGTGTCTTACCACGGTTCATGATGACGTCGCGCGCTTTGTCCACAGGCGGAATCATCGGGCGCGCATTTGCGCGACCCGGTGGCTTTGCCTGCCCTACGGCTCCGCAGAACGTGGTCCGGTCAGTTTGCCGGCGTGACGTAGTTGGTGAAGTCGATCTTGAACAGGCCCGGATCGACTTTCTTGGAAGAGTCCAGATTGTAGACCGCGACCGTGGTATCGTAGCCCTGCGGGTCGGTCACGGTCCATTGCTTAAGCTGGCCGTCCTTGACGCCGACCATCAGCATCAGCCGGCTGGTGCCGATCAGGGCCTGCTTCTCCTCGATGGTGACGCTGATGTAGACGTCATCGGCCGTGACGTTGACGACATTGGTGTCCTTCAACAGATCGATCCGGTCCGACAACAGGAAACGCAGCGGCGTTTGCGACAGCGGATAGATGTCCTGGGTCGCGAGCTTGCGATCGCGGACGGCCAGCGCCGAGCCATCGGCGATGATCGCGATTGGGCTGGGGTCGTCATATTCAAAGCGCACCTTGCCGGGCTTCTGGATATAGAAATCACCCTTGGTCTTGCTGCCATCAGGACCGACCTGGACGAAATTTCCGACCAGCGTCTGCAGCGAGGACAGATAGGAACTCACCCGCGCAGCCTGCGCCTTCTGGTTGGCATCGAAGGTCGCAAACACATTCGCCGGGACATTGCGGTGCGGGTCGGGGATCACCGGGTTCGGCGGCGCCTGGGTGGCGCCGGTGGTGGCCGGGCCTTTTTCCTGCGCGCTCATCTGCACGCCACCGTCGCGGGCCTTTGGGGCAGGTTTGGGAACCGGAACGTTCTGCGAGAGAGCCGGCGTCGCGAGGCCTGCGATGGCAGTGGCAATCAAAAGGGCCAGTCCGGAGCGCAGCCCGCGATGGGTGGGTTGTTGTGTCATCAGATATTTCGGATCTCTATTCGATGAAGCGTCCCGCTGCCGGGCCAGTTTATCGTGCTTTCGAGCAAAGGAGATATCGTTTTTCCGTGAAATTCGTTGCGACAAATCCCGCTCAGCGCCGGTGTCTAGAATCCGCCCTCTTCTTCCGGGACCAGAATTTCGCGCTTGCCGGCATGATTCGCCTGGCCGACGATACCTTCGAGTTCCATCCGCTCCATCAGCGACGCGGCGCGGTTGTAGCCGATCTGCAGCCGCCGTTGAATATACGAAGTTGAGGCCTTGCGGTCGCGTTTGACGATCGCAACCGCCTGCGCGAACAGGTCGCCGCCACCATCCCCGCCCATGCCGGTTGAATCGAATACCGCGCCGTCTTCTTCGCTCGGTTCCTCCGCGGTGACCGCTTCCAGATATTCGGGCGCGCCTTGCGTCTTGAGATGACGCACGACCTTCTCGACTTCCTCGTCGGAGGCAAAGGGACCGTGCACGCGGCTGATGCGACCACCGCCGGCCATATAGAGCATGTCGCCCTGGCCGAGCAGTTGCTCGGCGCCCATCTCGCCGAGAATGGTGCGGCTGTCAATTTTTGATGTGACCTGGAATGCAATGCGGGTCGGGAAGTTCGCCTTGATGGTGCCGGTGATGACGTCGACCGAAGGACGTTGCGTGGCGAGGATCACGTGCAGTCCCGCGGCGCGCGCCATCTGCGCCAGGCGCTGCACCGCGCCTTCGATGTCCTTGCCGGCCACCATCATCAGATCGGCCATTTCGTCGACGATGATGACGATATAGGGCAGCGGTTCGAGGTCGAGCTTTTCCTCCTCGTAGATCGCCTTGCCGGTCTCCTTGTCGAAACCGGTATGCACCGTGCGCGTCAGGTCTTCGCCCTTGTTCTTGGCTTCGAGGAGACGCTGGTTGTAGCCGTCGATGTTGCGCACACCGAGCTTGGCCATTTTCTTGTAGCGCTCTTCCATCTCGCGTACGGCCCATTTCAGCGCGACCACCGCCTTCTTCGGATCGGTCACGACCGGCGTCAGCAGATGCGGGATGCCGTCATAGACCGAGAGTTCGAGCATCTTGGGATCGACCATGATCAGGCGGCACTGATCCGGCCGCAGCCGGTAGACCAGGCTCAAGATCATGGTGTTGATGGCGACCGATTTGCCGGAGCCGGTGGTGCCGGCGATCAGCATATGCGGGGTGCGCGCCAGGTCGATGATGACGGGATCGCCGCCGATGGTCTTGCCAAGGCAGAGCGGAAGTTTGGCGACCGATTCGTTGCTGTCTTTCGCGGTCAGCAATTCGCGCAAATATACTTTCTCGCGATGCGCGTTCGGCAGCTCGATGCCGATGGCGTTGCGGCCGGCGACCACGGCAACGCGGGCCGACAGCGCGCTCATCGAGCGGGCGATGTCGTCGGCCAGGCCGATGACGCGTGAGGACTTGATGCCGGGCGCCGGTTCGAGTTCGTACAGCGTGACGACCGGTCCCGGGTTGGCTTTGACGATCTCGCCGCGGACGCCGAAATCGCCGAGCACGCCTTCCAGCGTGCGCGAATTGGCCTCCAGCTCGGCCTTGCTGAGCGGCTGCCGGTCGGACGCCTTGGGCGCCGTCAGCATCGAGACCGCGGGCAATTCAAACTTTTCGGATTTGCGGGAAGACGGGCGCGGCGCGGGCTTCTTGCGCGGAGCGCGGGCGGCCGGGACCTCCTCCTCCTCGTCCTCCTCTTCTTCCTCCTCGTCGTCGAATTCTTCGTCCTGCGGGGCCAGTGCCGGCGCGGCGCGGCCGCTCAGGCTGGGCTCCTGACGCTCGAACGAGCCTGTGCGAGAGGATGACGAACTGGACACCAGCGATCGGTAGGCCGCACTCATCAGCCATCCGAGCCGGGCCTTTGCGCTCATCAGGGCGTGGTAAACCCATCCCAGCGACACCGAGCTGCGGTCTTCTTCTTCTTCAACGAACGGCGCGTCATCATCTTCGATCGGCGTCAGCTCTTCTTTCGGGCGCGCGCCCCAGCCGCAGGCAAACAGAAAAGCCGCGCACATCGCCGTAAAGAGGATGATGCCAAGCACGAGGCGATAGGTGAAGCCGGCCGGACCGAATACCACAGCGGGCGCACGCACCAGTGCGTCGCCGACGACGCCGCCAAGGCCGGTCGGCAGCGCCCACGCGCCACCGTGCGGCCAGCAGCTTGCAAAGCCTGCCGCGATCACGGTGCACAGAATCCAGCATCCAAGGCGCAGCGCCTCGCGGTCGAAGTTCCGATGGGTCAGCATGCGCCAGCCCCACACCGCGACCGGCAGGATCAGCATGATCGCGCCGAGGCCGAGAATCTGCATCAACAGATCGGCGCCGATCGCGCCGGGGTAGCCGAGCAGGTTGCGGATCGGGCGCGAGGTCGCGTGACTGAGACTCGGGTCCTGCACCGACCACGTCATCAGCGCCGCCGCCGCCACGCCGGACAGTGCGATCAGGCCGAGGCCGGCAAGCTCGCGCAGGCGCCGCGCCAGCGCCTCGCGGATCGAGACCGGCAGATGGCCGACCAGGGGAATGACACGTTCGATCGCTGGCATGCTCATCGGGCCCTGCGATTAATCCAGAATTTCGACCAGCCGGTGCAATGCCTCGGCCGTTGATTCACTGTCGGACACAAGCGCAAGACGGATGTAACCCGCGCCGGGATTGAAGCCGTCGGGCTGCAGCCGCGACAGGTAGCTTCCTGGGATCACGCGGACACCCGCATCGCGATAGAGTCTCACCGCCGCCGCCTCGTCGCCGCCACGCTCGGATACGTCGAGCCAGACACAAAAGCCGCCGGCGGGCCGCACATAGCCGTAGCGGCTGCCGAGGATCTGGTCGGCGAGATCGAACTTGATGCGATACAGGCGACGGTTTTCTTCGACATGGATCTCGTCACTATAGGCGGCGACGGCGACGTGCTGCAGCGGCACTGGCACTTGCGGCGCCGCGACGTTGCGAAGCTCATGAAAGGCCGCGAGAAACTTTCGGTCGCCGGCGGCAAAGCCGACGCGCATGCCCGGCAGGTTCGAGCGCTTGGACAGCGATTGGAACGCAACGACTTTGGCGAAGTCGGGCCCGGCGCATTCCAGTGCGCTGCCCGGCGCCTGCCTGGTGTAGATTTCCGAATAGCACTCGTCGCTCAGGATCATGAAGCCGTATTGGTCGGCGAGTTTCTTCAGCCGCGTGAAGTAGTCGCGCGAGGCGACCGCGCCTTGCGGATTGGCGGGCGAGGCAATGAACATCGCAACGGTCCGGGCCAGCGTCGCCTCATCGAGCGCGTCGAGGTCCGGCAGGAATCCGTTGGCGAGCGTGGTCGGCAGGTAGATCTGTTCGCAACCGGCGGCGCGAGCGCCCGCGCCATAGGCCGGATAAAACGGATTCGGCATCAGGATCGCGGGCCTGCCCTTGCGCGGACCAACGTAACGGGCAGCCATGATCGCCGCGAAAAACAGCCCCTCCCGGCTGCCATTCAGCACCAGGATTTCACTCTCGGGATCGATCGGGCGGGGGAGCTGGAACCGGGTCGAAAGCCAGTTGGCGGCCGCGCGCCGGAACGGCTCGATCCCCTTGGCCAGCGGATAGCGTCCGAATTCGGCAATGTGTTTCGCCAGGACCGGCCCGACGAAATCGGGCACCGGGTGCTGCGGCTCGCCTAACGACAGCGTAATCAACGGCTTGGCCGGCTGATAAGGCGCCAGCAGCTCGGTCGTACGCAGGAAGGGCGAGCGCTCGGCCTGACCGGCAGGTACGTTGCCGGCGCCCTGCGCCACGCCGGAAGAGGCGGTCATTGCCATATCTGAAACGCCAGCACTTTCAAAAGCGGTCAGGGGCTTAAGCAAGCCCCACAAACCCATCAAACCACCATAGATACGGCGAGGTTAAGACGCGATTAACCATCGGCCGCTCTGGACATTTTGCGAGGTATTACCATATTTTGAATTGGTATTACTTCCGGAGGGTCGGTCATGGCAACGACAGTTACGAGCAAGGGCCAAGTGACCATTCCCAAGCCTGTTCGTGAGCATCTTGGGATCGTTCCGGGAAGCAAGGTCGAGTTCCGATGCGCCGCGGACGGCAGCATCGTGATCGAAAAAGCCGATACAAGCGAGTCCAGCCGTTTTGCCAAACTGGTTGGTATCGTCGGCCCGGGCCTTTCCACCGATGAGATCATGGCGATCACGCGTGGGGACTAGCGTGTGACGCTGGTAGATTCCAACGTTCTGCTGGATATCTTCATACAAACACCGGGCTGGTGGGAGTGGTCGCTTGCGCGTCTGGAGGATGCCGCCCGTCAAGGCCCGCTGCTGATCAATGACGTCATTTTTGCTGAAACGTCCATCCGCTTTCCGGTGATCGAAGATTTTGAAGCAGCCTTGTCGCAGGCGGGCATCAACGTCGCGCCGATGCCGAGAATGGCGCTCTTCCTCGCAGGTAAGGCCTCCATTCAATACCGTAACGCGGGCGGCGTGCGCGGCAGCGTGCTGCCGGATTTTTTTATTGGCGCTCATGCGACGGTCGAACAGCTTCCGCTTTTGACACGCGATACGCGCCGCTATCGAACCTATTTTCCGACCGTGACGTTGATCGCACCGAACAGCGAGACAGGCGCGTAGCCTGAGACCTACCGCGCCGGCATTCGCTCAAAGCTTGGCAACACTTTTCCGACGAGGCCGGCACAAAAAGAAAGGGGCCCCAGCTTGCGCTGGAGCCCCTCAACGGTCAGGGCATTGCCGGGTATGTGCCCGAACCGGAGTTGTGGATGCGTCCCTTCGAGGATCGCATCCGGGAGAATTTACATGTTGTAGGCGCGCTCGGTGTGCTCGGTGACGTCGAGGCCTTCACGCTCGGTTTCGACGTTGACGCGCAGACCGACGACCACGTCGACCACCTTGTAGATGATCGCCGAACCGATGCCTGACCACACCAGCGTGGTGCAGACACCCCAGAGCTGGGAGACCATCTGCGCCGCGAAGTCGTAATCGGCAACCTTCGGCGGAACGGCGGTGTAGTCGATGATTCCCGCACCACCGAGGGCCGGATTCACCAGGATGCCGGTGCCAATCGCGCCGACGATGCCGCCGACGCAGTGGACGCCGAACACGTCGAGCGAGTCGTCATAGCCAAGCGAGTTCTTCACCACGGTGCAGAAGAACAGGCAGACGACGCCGACCACGAGACCGAGCACGATTGCGCCCATCGGACCGGCATAACCGGCTGCCGGGGTGACCGCCACAAGGCCGGCCACCGCGCCCGACAGCGCGCCGAGCACGGAAGGATGGCCCTTGACGATCCATTCCGCGAACATCCAGGCCATCGCCGCCGCTGCGGTTGCAACGAAGGAGTTGGTCATGGCGAGCGCGGCACCGCCGGAGGCTTCCAGGTTCGATCCGGCGTTGAAGCCGAACCAACCGACCCAAAGCAGCGAAGCGCCGATCATGGTCATGGTGAGGGAGTGCGGGGCCATCAGCTCCTTGCCGTAGCCGACGCGCTTGCCGATCAGGAGCGCACCGACCAGACCGGCGATACCGGCGTTGATATGCACCACGGTGCCGCCGGCGAAGTCGATCGCGCCCTTCTTGAAGATCCAGCCGGCATCGGCGTTGATCTCGTCGAGCTTGGCTTGCGCCGCGGTCTTGGCTGCACCGTCAGCCGCGGCGGCAAGCGCCTTGGCGGCATCCTGGATCGCGTCCGGGCCGGGCCAGTACCAAACCATGTGCGCGATCGGGAAGTAGATCAGCGTGACCCAGAGCGGAATGAACAGCGCAATCGCCGAGAACTTCATGCGTTCGGCAAAGGCGCCGACGATGAGGGCAGGGGTGATCGCTGCGAACGTCATCTGGAAGCAGACATAGACCAGTTCCGAGATGTTGGCGTCGACGCTGAAGGTCGCGGCCTTCGAATCGGTGGTCACGCCCATCATGAACGCCTTGGAGAAGCCGCCGATGAAGTCGGAACCGCCGGTAAAGGCGAGGCTGTAGCCGTAGAGCGCCCAGAGCAGCGTGACGATGCAGACGGTGTAGAAAACCTGCATCAGCACGGAGAGCATGTTCTTGGAACGGACCAGGCCGCCGTAGAACAGCGCCAGGCCCGGAATGGTCATCAACAGCACCAGAACCGTCGACGTCAGCATCCAGGCATTGTCGCCCTTGTTGACGGTCGGCTCGGCGTAGGCAGCGGTCGCGGCGAACAGGCCGACTGCGAGGGCCGCCAATCCCGCCCTATGGGGACGTTTAAACGTCATTGATTTTACTCCTGAGTGGTAAGGTTTGTGCGCGAAATCAGAGGGCCGCGGCATCTGCTTCGCCGGTGCGGATGCGAACCGCATGGTCGAGGTTGATGACGAAGATCTTGCCGTCACCGATCTGACCGGTCTTGGCGGCGGAGGTGATGGCGTCGATGGTCTTGTCGACCTGGTCCGACGCAACGGCGACCTCGATCTTGATCTTGGGCAGGAAGCTCACGGCGTATTCGGCGCCACGATAGATTTCGGTGTGGCCCTTCTGCCGGCCATAGCCTTTGACTTCCGTCACCGTGAGACCGTGGACGCCAATGGCAGTCAGGGCATCACGGACTTCTTCGAGTTTGAATGGCTTGATGATCGCCATAACAATTTTCATGGGTCTTGGTCCCCCGCTTGGGCCCGGGTCAGCGGACCGGGCGTTCTCGACTGAGGTTCACCACGCGGAGATGTTCACTACGCGGGCACAGCCGGGACCCTGAGAATCAAATGCCGTGCCAGATCGGGACCGCTCACTAACAGATTATGAATCCGGCCCTTTTCGTCCTTTGCCGGAATTGCACTTTCCTGCGCCATTCCGTCGCGCCCAAAGCGTAGTCAGGCCTGCTCGAATCGTGAGCAGGCCTGATAGGTCGAAATACATGCTGCTCAGCGGCAGGGCAGGAAAACGGTAGCGGGGTGGGCAACCTATTGCAGTGCTTCCCCGTGCTGCGAGATATCGAGGCCTTCCAGCTCCTGCTGCAGCGAGACCCGCAGCGGCGCGAGCACGCCCACCAGCTTGAGCAGCACAAAGGTAATGCCGGCGGACCAGACCAGCGTGGCGGCGATCCCATAGAGCTGGACCAGGACCTGCTGCGGATTGCCCTCGATCAGACCCGCGGTGCCGCCGATCGCGTTCACTGCAAAGACGCCGGCGAGCAATGTGCCGGTCAATCCACCAACGCCGTGGACACCGAAGACGTCGAGCGAGTCGTCATACTTGAAGCGCTGCTTCAGCCAGGTGCAGGCCCAGAAGCAGAGCGTTCCCGCGACGACGCCGATCAAGACGCCGTGCCACGGCGCTACGAATCCCGAGGCCGGCGTGATGGTGCCAAGGCCAGCAACGGCGCCTGATATCATGCCGAGTACCGAGGGCTTGCGTCGTGTCGCCCACTCGATCGCGGCCCAGGTCAACGCACCGGCGCAGGCGGCCAGATGGGTCGCGGTGATGGCCATCACCGCGCGCGAATTCGCGGCCAGCGCCGAGCCGCCGTTGAAGCCGAACCAGCCGACCCACAACAATCCGGTGCCGATCACGGCGAGCGACAGGTCGAATGGCGCGAGGTTCTCGCTGCCAAAGCCATGGCGCCGGCCCATCACCGTCGCGGCAACCAGCCCGCCGACGCCGGCGGAAAGATGCACGACGAGGCCGCCGGCGAAATCCAGCACGCCCATGGTGGCGAGGAATCCGCCGCCCCATACCCAGTGCGCGAGCGGCACATAGACGAACATGAACCAGCCGACCGAGAACAGCAGATAGGCCGAGAACCGCATCCGGTCTGCCACCGCGCCGGCCACCAGCGCCACCGTAATGATCGCAAACGTCATCTGGTAGAGCATGAACAGCGCTTCCGGAATCGTCTTTGCCGCCGGATTGACGCTCTCCATTGTCATTCCGATCAGGAACCAGCGGTCGAGCGTGCCGATCCAGGCGCCATCGCCCACGAACGCCAGCGAATAGCCGAACGCCACCCAGAGAATCGAGATCATCGCGACGGCAGCGAGGCTCTGCGCCATCGTCGCCAGCACATTCTTCTTGCGCACCATGCCCGAATAGAACAGCGCCAGGCCCGGTATCGTCATCATCAGGACCAGCGCGGTGGCGACGATCATCCACGCGGTGTCGGCGGCGTTGATGGTGGACGTTTCGGCCAGGGCCGGCGTCGCAAGCGGGAAGCTCGCTGCAAGTGTGATGAGCGCAGCATTCCGCGCTGCACGATACGATGGTGCCCCCATGGAGTTCCCCCGGCCTGTTGTCGTGTCGTTGTCGTTTCTTGGCTGTGCGCGTTCCTGCGTCGTTGCCGACGCGCCGTATTTATTCAGTGATCTCTTTAGAGCGCGTCGCTATCGGTCTCGCCGGTGCGGATTCGCAGGGCGTGGTCGATCGGCGTGACGAAGATCTTGCCGTCGCCGATCTGCCCGGTACGCGCGTTCGCGGTAATGACTTCGACCGCCTTGTCCGCGACGTCGGAGGCGACCGCGATTTCGATTCGGAGCTTGGGCAGGAAGTTCACGACGTATTCGGCGCCGCGATAGATTTCGGTGTGGCCCTTCTGCCGGCCATAGCCCTTGACCTCGGTCACCGTCATGCCGTGGACGCCGATGGCCGTCAGCGCCTGACGGACCTCGTCAAGCTTGAAAGGTTTGATGATCGCGACGACGAGTTTCATGTCAGGCCTTCATTTCCGTGGACATTTTTTGAGCACTCGGCAAGCTGTCCGCCCACCGGTCCCCTGCCAATGCAAATCTGGCATCTTTCTGGGCAAATGGCACAAAAAAGTTGCAGGTAGAAGGGAAAACATTTCGAGCTGATGACATCGATCACTGTACAGGCGCCCGCAACGTCCGCCAAAATACGGTCTCACCCCCAGCCGCCTCCCGGCTACTCCATTTTCCACGGGTCAATGAAATAAAGCTCAAGGAAATAAAATGTCGAATCGATCGTGGTTTTATGCAGCCAACGGCCAGCAACAGGGCCCTTATCCCGAGGTGCAGCTTCGTGACCTCATTACCCGCGGCATGGTCGGGGCAGATACGCTGGTCTGGACCGAGGGGATGTCGGGCTGGCAGCGCGCCGGGGAAATCCCCGGGATGATACCTGGCGGATCCGGCCCGCCTGCCTTCGCGCAGCCCGGTGCCGCGCCCTCGGCGGCAGCCGCAGGTTACGGCGGCGGTGCGCTGTCGATCGATGTCGGCCTCTGGGAGCTTCTCGGACGCAGCCTGGTGTTCATTATCGGCATGGTGCTGGTGATTCCGGCGCCCTGGGTTGCGACCTGGTTCTATCGCTGGATCTTTTCCCGACTTTATGTGCCGGGCCGGCCGAACCTCGCCTTTGACGGCCAGCCTCTCGACATCTGGTACGTCTTCATTGCGATCGGCATTCTTACCTATGTTGGCTCGGCCGACCTCTACTACCTGCAATATCTCTCGATCCCGGCTCAGGCCGTGCTGTCCTGGATGGTCATTCGCTGGATCGCTTCCAACCTGAGCTCCAACGGCGAGCCGCTTCCGATCGCCTTCAATGGCAGCGCGCTGGGCTATGTCGGCTGGCAAGTGCTGTTGTACGTGTCGTTCATCACCATCGTCGGCTGGGCCTGGGTGGTCACGGCCTGGATGCGCTGGATCTGCCGCAACATCGACGGCACGCATCGTGAGGTCATTTTCACTGCGTCCGGACTGGAAGTGCTGTGGCGAACCATCGTGTTTGTGATCGCCTGCATCTTTATCATTCCGATCCCGTGGATGCTGGCCTGGTACGCGCGCTGGTACGCGTCGCAATTCGCGCTGGCCGAGCGCGGCACGCTGGCGAACGCCTGACGCGCCCGCATCCCTCACTTGCGCTGGCGCACCGAGCCTTCCTGGGCCACCGACGCCACCAGCGTGCCGTCGGGCTTGAAGATCAGGCCGCGGGTCAATCCGCGGCCGTTTTGCGCGCTCGGCGAGTCCTGCGCGTAGAGCAGCCATTCGTCGGCGCGAAACGGCCGATGAAACCACATCGCGTGATCGAGGCTCGCCGGCATCATTCGCTTGTCGAACAGCGTGCGGCCGTAACGCGCCATTACGGCGTCCAGCAGCGAGAAATCCGACGCATAGGCCAGCGCGCACAGGTGCAGCGCCGGATCCTCGGGTAATTTGGCGGCGGTGCGAATCCAGACATGGATACGTCCGTCGTCGATCTTCTGGCCGAAATAGCGGCCGAGTTCGACGGGGCGCAGTTCGATCGGCCGATCGGACTCGTAATAGCGGCGGATGAATTCCGGCATCTCGCGGAACATCGGCTGCTTCGCTACTTCCTCTGCGGTGAGCTTTTCCGGCGGCGGCACGTCGGGCATCTTGTCCTGATGGTCGAAGGCGCCTTCTTCCTCGGCGTGAAACGACACCATGATGGAGAAGATGGCGTTGCCGTGCTGAATCGCGGTGACCCGGCGCGTCGAATAGCTCTTGCCGTCGCGCAACCGCTCGACCTGGTAGATGATCGGAATCTGGGGATCGCCGGGCAGGATGAAATAGCAATGAATCGAATGCGGCAGTCGGCCTTCAACGGTGCGGCATGCCGCGACCATCGCCTGCCCGATCACTTGCCCGCCGAACACCCGCTGCCAGCTCGTTTTCGGGCTGTTGCCGCGGAACAGGTTCACTTCCAGCGGCTCCAGATCGAGAATGGAAATGAGATCAACTAGGCCTTTGGACATGGGGCACGCTTTCGGTTCGCGATGATGCCGTCATTCCGGGGCGATGCGGGGCATCGAACCCGGGATCTCGGGCCAAATCCTGGATTCCGGATTCGCGCTGACGCACGCCCGGGAATGACGATCTGGTTAAGCATCCTTGTTTCTCGGCCCTGTTTCGCCCAGCTAATATCAGGTAGCAAGTCTCTCTAGCATGACGGCGTAACCGGGTAAGGATCGCATGGCGGCACAGCGAAGCATTGTCATCTGCGGCGGCGCCTTTGCCGGGCTGGCGCTGGCGCTGGCGTTTCGTCAGGGCCTTGGCGCGGATATTCCCGTCATTGTGGCAGACCCAGCCTTGGCCGTGCGGCCGAGCCGCGATCCGCGCGCGACCGCGATCGTGGCGGCGTGCCGGCGGTTGTTCGAAGCGATCGGCGTCTGGGACCAGGTCGCTCCCGATTCGCAAGCGATCCTCGATATGGTCGTCACCGATTCCAAATTGGAAGATGCCACCCGGCCGGTATTTCTGACCTTTGCCGGCGACGTCGAGCCTGGCGAGCCCTTTGCCCATATGGTCGAGAATCGCCGCCTGATCGATGCGCTGGTCGAGCGCGCCGAGGCTGAAGGCATCGATCTCCGTGCCGCTGCGGTTTCGACCTACGATTCACGATCCGATGGCATCACCGTGAAGCTCGCGGACGGCAATGTCATCGAGGCTAGTCTCTTGGTCGCTGCCGACGGCGCACGCTCGCGGCTGCGCGAGCGCGCCGGCATTGCGACCCATGGCTGGGACTATGATCAATCCGGCATCGTCGTCACCGTCGGCCATGAGCGGGATCATCATGGCCGCGCCGAGGAGCATTTTCTCCCTGCGGGGCCGTTCGCGATCCTGCCGCTAACGGGCAAACGCTCGTCGCTCGTTTGGACCGAGAGCCGCAGCGAGGCTGCGCGCGTCACCGCGCTTGGCGAAGCCGAATTCCACGATGAACTTGAGAGGCGTTTCGGCTTGCACCTCGGCGAGATCAAGGCGCTCGATAAGCCGCGCGCGTTTCCGCTCGGCTATTTCGTCGCGCGCTCGTTCGTCGCCGAGCGGCTGGCGCTGGTCGGCGATGCCGCGCATGTCATTCATCCGATCGCCGGGCAGGGCCTCAACATGGGCCTGAAGGATGTCGCGGCGCTGGCCGAAGTCGTGGTCGACGCGGCCCGGCTCGGCATTGATCCCGGGCAGGCCGATGTGCTCGACCGCTACCAGCGCTGGCGGCGCTTCGATACCATGGCGATGGGCCTCGCCACCAATTCACTGAACTTCCTGTTTTCGAATGAATCGAATTTGCTGCGCACCCTGCGCGATATCGGGCTTGGCCTCGTCGATCGCGCGCCGCCGCTGAAGAGTCTGTTCATCCGGCAGGCGGCGGGATTGTCGGGCGAAGTGCCGCGTTTGCTGAAGGGCGAGGCGCTGTAAAGGGACGAATAGCGAGTAGCGAATAGAAGTCTTTGCTATTCGCCCATTCGCTACTCACTATTCGCCAGCTTCACTCGATCTTCCGTGCCTCTTCCGGCAGCATGATCGGAATGCCGTCGCGGATCGGGTACGCAAGTTTGGCGGAGCGCGAAATCAGTTCCTGGCGTGTGGTATCGAATTCCAGCGGACCCTTGGTCACCGGACACACCAGGATTTCGAGCAGCTTCGGATCGACGGTGCTGTCGAGGCGTTCGGGCTGGGTATTCATAGCTGGTCTCCGGCTAAGGCGCGGTCCCAATAGCACAGTCGGCCGGACGCTGTCATGACGCAGACATCCGCACCAGTTCGTCGACCACGGCCTGTTGCCGCGCCTTCGGCAACGGCTGATCCGAAAGCGCAAAGCCGAGAAACGCCCAGTACAGAATCTGGGCACGGGCGCGGGCGATCTCCGCCGACAGTCCGGATTGCGCCAGAAGGCCTTCCACATAGCTGAGCCGGCGCTGGTCGATTGCCTGAACCGCGCCACGCGCGATGGGATCGACGCTCGCCCAGGTACGGACCGCCCGTTCCAGCGTCAGCCGCTCGCCGAACACGCGGCGCAGCAGCAGCGCGAGCGGGTCCTCGTCCTTCGAGGCCGCTTCGACATTGGCGATGATCTGCTCAGCCGCGACCTCGTGCCAGCGCGCAAGGACCGCCGCGTGAAACGCGGCGATATCGGCAAAATGCCAGTAAAAGCTGCCGCGCGACACGCGCAGCGCCTTTGCCAGCGGCTCGGCCTTCAGCGCGGTGAAGCCGCGGCTCGCCAGCACCTTCAAGCCCTGGTCGACCCAGTCGCTTGCGGAGAGTTGATCGCTCATATTCGCTCCACCATACATGACTGTATTGACAGACACCAGACTGCGGCGCATGAACATACAGTACTGTATGGAGGCTGGTTCGATGCGCGATCTCATTCTGCAATGCGCCGGCGTCGCCGGAATAGCGGTGGCTTTGATTCACGGCGTGCTGGGGGAAACCAAGGTATTTGCCCGGGCGACGATCCAGCCGGAGAGTCTGCGGACCCTGATCCGCCTCGTGTGGCAGGCCGGCACGGTGGCCTGGATCGGCGGCGGCGTGCTGCTGATTGCCGCGCCTTCGATGGGATCGGAAAGCGCGCGGCACTGGATCGTTGCAACGATCGTCGCGGTCTACGCCTTTGCTGCCGCCGCCAATGCCTGGTGGTCGCGCGGCCGCGGCTTCGGCTGGAAAGCGCTCGGCGCCGTCGTCGTGCTCGCGGTGGCGGGGTATTAAGGTCGACAGGGCCTGATCTGTCATGCCCGCATTTGATACGGGCTTTCATCAATCTTCATCGGAAGAGGATAGGTCACCGAAGGCAAGCCCGGCGACGATATCCCGCGCTACTGCAGCCCGGTGTCGCCGCTGGTGCTCTTCTTGGCGAGGTCCATCTCGGTCACCGCGATCAGGATCTCGGCGCGGGTTTTCAGGTCCGGCGCTTCCAGCATCGCCTGCTTCTCCGCCGGCCCATAGGGCGACATCATCGCGAGTGCGTTGACCAGCGCCTCGTTCGGCGCGCTCTCGATGCCTTCCCAATCCACTTTCAGGTTGTTGGCATTGAGAAAATCCGTCAGCACGTCGAGCAGGGCCGTGCGGTCGACTTCCTCTTCGCCCTTGCGTGCGACGAAATCGTCGGCGTAGGGAAAGAAGTCCACCTTGCATTGCCGGTACGCCGTCAGTGCCGCGATTTCCTCCACCACCTTGAAGCGGGCGACACCGGTCAATTCGAGGATGTAGCGGCCGTCGCCGGATTCGGCGAGCTGCGTAATGCGCCCGACGCAGCCGACCCGGAACAGTTCGGGCCTCTGCTCATCCCTGGTGTGGGAAATATCCGGCTGGATCATCCCGATCAGTCGATGACCGTCGCGCAGCGCATCGTCCACCATCGCCAGATAGCGCGGCTCGAAAATATTGAGCGGCATCTGGCCGCGCGGCAGCAACAGCGCGCCCGGCAACGGAAACACCGGAATGATTTCGGGAAGCTCGCCGGGTCCGCGGTATTCGGCATTGATCGGCATTGGCAGTCCCGGTCAGTTCGTTGGTTCGGTGCGTATTCTCTTCACAAAACCATGTCCACACCTGGGGACGATGCCTCACGAGAAAAGAATCGTCGACAGCCGCTTTCGTCCCTCGACGGTCGCCTCGTCGGCGCCGCCCCATGCCTCGAAAAATTGTACCAGTTGCTTGCGCGCGCCGTCATCGTTCCATTTTCGGTCGCGCTTGACGATTTCCAATAGCTGGTTGGTCGCCTCATTGCGCTTGCCGAGCGCATTGAGGGCTGTCGCGAGGTCAAATCGTGCCTGATGGTCGAGCGGATTTGCGGCGACCTTCTGTTCCAGCTCGGTCACTGGACCGACCGCTTGGGCCTGCTCGGCCAAATCGATCGAGGCTTGCACCGCCTTGACGGCGGCATCATTGCGCTTCGATTCCGGCACCATCGCCAGCGTCTGCTTGGCCTGTTCGAGGGCGCCCGTCGTCACATAGCATTTCGCAAGCCCCGCCAACGCCGCGATATTGGTAGCGTCGAAACCCAGTATTTCGGCATAGATCTGGGCTGCCGCGGCGGGGTCGCCTTCCGCCAACACGGCCTCGGCCTCTTTGAGGATCTCCGCGATATTGGGCTCGCCCGGCGCGGTGACGCCCTTGGTGATCTTGTCGATGAAGGCATTGATCTGGCTCTCAGGCACCGCGCCCATGAAGCCATCGGCCGGCCGGCCGTCGACGAAGGCGATCACGGCCGGGATCGACTGAATGCCCATCTGGCCGGGAATCGCCGGATGCTGGTCGATGTTCATCTTGACCAGCTTGACCTTGCCCTTGGCCGCACGAACCGCCTTTTCGAGCACCGGCGTAAGTTGTCGGCAGGGACCGCACCATTCCGCCCAGAAGTCGATCAGCACCGGCTGGCGCTTCGATTCCTCGATGACGTCCTTCACAAAGGTCTGGGTGGTCGTTTCCTTGATCAGATCGGACGCTGCCTGCGGTGCCGGGCCGCCGCCCTGCTCAACTATCGTCACGGTATCCTCGCCTGATGTCTTGCGAATGCTTTTCGGGAACAGGGGCCGTTCTAGCACGTCCCGGAACCAAGTTCTCGTCCGCTAGATGGCGGCTTGGCCACAAAATTCAATTGGTCGCGAGGCGCCCGGCCAGACCTCGCGCGCCTGCGATGGGGCGGGCATGACAGGTCGCACCCCTGGAGCTGGGAATCACTCCGGAGCATGCCGGCGTACCCGAACCGGGTTCCGAAACACGCCTTCTAACACCGATCCGTGGTCCAGACGTCGTTTCGAGCGGATTCGAGCCCATTTGTTAATGAAATTGGACCGATCGGACGACATTAGATTGCGTTGGGACTGTTGCATTCACGGTCCGCATTTGGCATAGGTCTGCCGTTGACGGCGAGCCATCGCCGCCATCTCGGATGCGGGTGTAGCTCAGTGGTAGAGCACGACCTTGCCAAGGTCGGGGTCGAGGGTTCGAGCCCCTTCGCCCGCTCCAGATTTTCTCAAAGCACCAGATCCAACGATAGGCCGCCATTTTGGCGGCCTTGTTGTCGTTTGATTCCCCGATGTGATCCAGCTCTCTTTTCGTTCGAGGGGCGTGTGTAAAGCTCCGAGACCAGAGATTGTAGAGTCGTCTCATCACCCGGCGGGGCAATTTCATGGGCCGAAAAATTATTCTTCTATCCGATGGCACCGGTAACTCTTCAGCGAAAGTCTGGCGAACCAATGTCTGGCGCACGTTCGAGGCGCTGGACCTTTCAAACAACGACCAAGTCGCGTTTTACGACGACGGTGTCGGCACCTCGTCGTTCAAGCCAATCGCGATCCTAGGCGGCGCGTTCGGTCTTGGCCTGCGGCGCAACGTGATCGCCCTCTACAAATTTGCCTGCCGCAACTATCGCAACGACGACGACGAGCTATTCGGCTTCGGCTTCAGTCGCGGCGCTTTCACGATCCGGATCGTGATGGGGCTGATCGACAGTCAGGGTCTCGTAAAGGCCGACAATGAAGTCGAACTCCATAGTCTTGCCAGCGCGGCCTACCGCGCCTATCGGAGGGCCCGTTACCATCATCTGAAGTTTGAAGCGCCCTATCAGTGGATCCGCAACAAGTTCGGCCCAGACTATCCTCCGAAAGAGGCTCGCAGGAACGTCAAGATCAGGTTTATCGGTGTCTGGGACACTGTTGCCGCCTACGGCATGCCCGTCGACGAGATGACGCGCGGGATTCATCAATATATCTGGCCGATTGAATTACCGAACAATCGTCTCTCACCTCGTGTCATGCGAGCCTGCCAGGCGCTGGCGCTCGACGAGGAGCGCACTACCTTCCATCCGCAGCTCTGGGACGAAACCCCCGGCGTCAATGGCGATCTCGCCGCGTCCGATGCCGAAGGGCGGCGCTTCATCAAGAACGAACGTATCAGTCAGGTCTGGTTCGCCGGCGTGCACACCAATGTCGGCGGCGGCTATCCCGACGATGCGCTCGCTTACATTCCGTTCGTCTGGATGATTACCGAGGCGAAACGATGCGGCCTGAGGTTCAAGTCGGACTATGCGAACGAGCCGCCAAGTCCCGACCTGATGATCGCCGATCCCGACACTTTCAAGAACGCGATTTCGAAGCGGGACAAGGATGGACGACTCTACGATCCACGCAAGGGCCTCGGTGGCTACTACCGCTACGGGCCGCGCAAGCTGGTTCCGTTCCTGTATCCGGAGACCACGAAGCAGGAGGACGACGAGGTGGGCGTGGGACTCGCCAAAATTCACGAAAGCGTTTTCAGACGCATCGAAAACAACGCGCATGCCTACGCGCCGGTTGGTCTTCCGCCGTATTATCGCATCGTCAAGGACGATGGCGAGATCGTATCGCCCGACAAGTTCAAGATTGCGCCCGCTACAAAGCCGTTTGAAACCAGCGTTGCTGCAGCGGAGCGCGCCCTGGCCCAAGAACATGTTTGGAACGAGGTCTGGAAGCGCCGCATCGTCTATTTTGCCACCGTCGGCGCGACGCTGTGGCTAGTACTGTTTCCGCTGGTCAGCGCCGCGCAACGCTATGATGAATATACCAGCCCGATCCGCTGGGTATCCGACTTTGTCCGCCTTGTCGGCGGATTCCTTCCACGCTTTGCATCGACGTGGATCGATGGTTATGCACGCGCGCCGGGTTGGTTCCTGGCCTTGGCTGGATTGGTTGCCGGTTTGCTGTACGCGTCTTCGCGAATTGCAGGTCATACATCGAATTTGATGGCTTCGATCTGGCGAAGGAGCTCGGGAGCACCGTCGGGCCTGCCAGAGAACTGGATCTATCGTCTCCGCAGTAACTCGCATTACATGGGCTTCCACGACAATCTGAAACGTACGATCGCACCGGCGTTCTTCGCGATAACGTTCTTGTATCTCGGATTGGCGTTGGTGAGCCACCTCTTGTACGAAGCGCTGGACGTGGCGGGGTATACTTGCGTCCACGGTGATGCAGATCCAGCGGCCACAGTGCTCGAACTAGACCAGACGAGACGTGTCGAATTCAAGACGTCGGACCTGTGCAAGGCAACAGGCATCCTGCTCGAGCATCGCGGGCGCTATCATGTGAGCGTCCAGCCAGGTGAGCGATGGTTCAATGGCGTCGCTCGCATCGGCACTCCGGTCGGAGGCTTCTCCGCCAAGGATAGGCCGGCTTGGTTCGAGCGTGTGTACCTTTCGCTGTTTCTGCCGTTGCGGCGGGAACTATCCAAGGACTGGTTTCGCATCGTGCTGCGCTTCGGGCATGTTGGCGGCGAAGAGCGCTCCTACGAGCCCGATCCTTACGATGACACGATCCAGTTCAATATCACCCCCACGATTGCGCCGAATGGCAAGGAAGAACTGTTCGTCTTCGTCAACGACGCCGTGATCGGCATTCCGGGTCTCTATGACCTGCTTTACCGCAACAATAGCGGCACCGCATACCTCACCGTAAAGCGAACGAGATAGCGCGGTCGTCTCGTCTTCCGGATCGCAGGTCGAGATCCGTTCGCGGTGTGCGACCGCATCTAACCCCGCTGCATCTCATACGCCTTGAGGTGGGTATAGGCGATGCGCAGCTTCGGTACCGGAATCTTGGCGGCGTCGGCGCGCGCGACGAGATCGCCGATCACGTGGTCGGCCTCGACCGGCAGGCCGGCCTTGATGTCGCGGAACATCGAGGCGGTCATCGGCGAGCCCTCGGTCGTCAACAGGCCGGCGGTGCGCTGGAAGAACGGGCCGCTCGGCTCATAACCGGATGCCTTTGCAATCGCGCTGCATTCATCGAGCATGCCGAGCAGAAAATCCTTGCCCCCGGCGACCGCCAGGATGTTGCCGACCGAAGTGCGCATCAGGCTGGTCGACGCCGCAAGCGAGGCGAGGAACACCCACTTCTCCCACATGTCCCGCAGGATGTGTTCGCTGGCGACAGCACCGAACTTGCCGCTGTCGAACACTGTTGCGATCGCACGCACCCGTTCAGACATCGAGCCGTCGCGTTCGCCGAAATTGAGCGACTGCATCGGCGCGAGCTGGACCACCTCGCGGGCTTCGTTAAGCGTCACCGCGATCGCGCAGAGGCCGCCGAGCACGCGGTCAGCGCCGAATTTCTGGTCCAGCACGTTGAGGTGCAGCATGCCGTTGAGCAGCGGAATTATCGAGGTTTGGGGCCCGACCGCAGGGGCAAAGGACCTGATCGCGTCTTCGAGGTCGAACGCCTTGCAGCTCAACAACACGACGTCGAATTTTTCAGTGAGCTTGTCCGCTTGCACCGTCGGCGGGTTCTTGAGCGTCACATCGCCGGCCGAGCTCTTGATCACGAGGCCCGCGCTCGCCAGTTCGGAAGCGCGCCTCGGCCGGACCAGGAATGTCACGTCGTTTCCAGCCTGAAGCAGCCTGCCGCCGAAATAGCCGCCGATAGCGCCGGCGCCGACCACGAGAATACGCATGGATCAACTTCCTCTTGTTGTTGGTTTTGGAGTTGGGCGAATAGCGCAGGGAAATTGCCGACGGGCTCATCTAGCCTAACCATTCGCTATTCGCTTCTTTACCACTCTCCCCCAAACAGTCGAATCCCGCCGGCTATTGCCCCGAGACCATTTCCTCGACGTCGCGAAGCTGTTCCTTGCCAAAGAACATTTCCTTGCCAACGAAAAACGTCGGCGAACCGAACGCGCCGCGGTCGACGGCGTTTTGCGTATTCTCGATCAGCCTGGACTTCACGTCGGCGTCCTGCGCGCGGGCCAGCAGCCTCGTGGCATCAAGCCCTGACGAGGCCAGCGCCTTGGCCGCGATGTCGGGGTCATCCATTTTCTTCGGCTCGACCCACATGTGGTGGAAGGCGGCCTCGACATATTGCTCGAACACGCCCTCGAACTGGGCGGCCACCGCCGCGCGCATCAGGTTCAGCGTGTTGACCGGGAAGAACGGGTTCCAGACATAGGGCTTGACGCCAAAACGCTTCAGGAAGCGCTCGGTCTCCAGCGCGTGGAATTCGCGCTTGTTCTTGATGCCGGCTAGCGTTTCAGCGGGCGACTTGTTGTTGGTGGCCTTGAAGATGCCGCCGAGCAGGATCGGCACATATTCGAACTTCACACCGGTACGTTTTTCGATCGCCGGAATCGCTTCGTGGCTTAGGAAGGCATTGGGGCTGCCGACATCGAACAGGAATTGCGGATTTGTGCTCACGGCAGCCTCCTTGGATGTTTTGGCGTATTGTGACGCAAGGCCGCCAGGGCGTCCATCGTACTATGACGGCCGTAATATTGTACGCCGACGACGAAAGCGCCTATGGCTCGGCGCGATCGCTGAAGGCGAGCTTGACCACGTGGTCGCGGATATCGTCCGGCCAGCCGGCGATCAGACCGGCGAAGCGCCGCCGGTCGTCGGCGAACAATGCCCGCGACGCTTCCTCGAAGCCGGCGAGGTTGCCGGCCATCACGGACATGAAGCGATAGGCGGCATCCCTTGCGGCGCGGACGCGATCCGCATCGCCATTGGCGCGCCGCGCCTCCTCGACGAGCTTGCGCAGCGCCACGGATGCCCCGCCGGGCTGCGCCCCAAGCCATTCCCAATGGCGCGGCAATAACGTCACCTCGCGCGCTACCACGCCAAGTTTTGGGCGCCCGCGTCCGCGCGGCTCGGTCGACGCAGCCTGATTGGCCGCGGCGTCGGGGTCGTAGGGGGCCGGCTGCGGCAGACGTGCAATGACGTCGCGCTCCGTGCCGCGCAGGTCGAGGTCGATTGGCTGACCGGTGGCGTCAGCGAAGATGATGATCGGCGGCGCCGCGGGCCTTTGGGAGGCATTCATGACCGCAATCGCGACCTCGGCGAGCGAGCCTGCCGCGAGGCGCTGCGGGCCGATGAAGGCCGTGAAGTGAGGGCGGATGTTGTCAACCATTGGAGATAACGCTGATTTTCCAGAAGTCTATATTTACCCGGATAAATTAGACTGTCAATATCGCCCGGGTAAAATATCACGGCCGTCTCGACTTTTTTTCGTCCGGCTGGCACCAACGGCGCGCCAATTGAAGGGGACGCCATGCTGACGGTTCATCATCTCAACAATTCCCGCTCCCAGCGCGTGCTGTGGCTGCTCGAAGAGCTCGGTGTTGACTATGAGATCGTCCGCTATCAGCGCCAGCCGGACATGCGGGCGCCCAAGGAGCTGCGCGACATTCACCCCCTTGGTAAATCGCCCGTCATTACCGACAACGGCAACACCATCGCCGAGTCGGGCGCGGTCTGTGAATACATCATCGGCACCTATGGCAATGGCCGCCTGATCCCGCCGCCGAACACGCCGGAACGCCTGCGCTACACCTATTGGCTGCACTATGCGGAGGGCTCGGCGATGTCGCCGCTGCTCCTGAAGCTCTTGTTCACGCTGATGCCGAAGCGCACGCCGGCCTTGCTGCGGCCGCTGGTGCGCAAGGTTTCCAACCAGGCGCTGACCACGCTGGTCAACCCGCAGCTCAAGCAGCACATGGATTACTGGGAAGCCGAACTCGGCAAGAGCGAATGGTTCGCCGGCAGCGAGTTCACCGGTGCCGACATCCAGATGAGCTTCCCGCTGGAGGCCGCCGCGGCACGCGCCGGATTGGAGCAGGGGCATCCGAGCGCGATGGCGTTTCTCGAACGCATCCATTCCCGCCCGGCCTATGCGCGCGCGCTGGAAAAGGGCGGACCGTATGTGATCGGGCGCTAGGCGCATGCGTCATTCTAGCGCGAGGTCTGTGCCACAGCCACCGATGGCAACGCCTGCACGGTAACGCCGGGCGGCGGCACGTCGTCATCGGGGACGAAGAAATCCGACATCAGCGGCACCGAAGGATCGACGCGGTAGTGCTCGAAATCCCGGACGCCCGAGGCGTACAGCACCTTATCGTCGATGCAGAACTGGCCGGTGAATTCGCGCGACGGCCTGGTCAGGATCGCGTGCGCCGCATCGCCCATGATCTCGGGCGTCCGGCTCGCGCGCATCATCGCCTCGCCGCCGAGCAGGTTGCCGACGGCGGCGGTCGCGATGGTGGTGCGCGGCCACAGCGCGTTGACTGCGATGCCGGCGGATTTCAGCTCGCCCGACAGGCCCAGCACGCACATGCTCATGCCGAACTTCGCCATAGTGTAGGCCGTCGAAGCTCGAACCATTTTGCCTTCATGTCGAGCGGCGGCGACAGCATCAGGATATGCGGGTTGGCGGCTTTCTTCAGATGCGGGATGCAATATTTCGACACCATGAAGGTGCCGCGGGTGTTGATGCCCATCATCAGGTCGAATCGCTTCATGTCGGTTGCCTGCGAATTGGTCAGGCTGATGGCGCTGGCATTGTTGACGCAGATATCGACGCCGCCGAATTCGGCAACGGTCTGCTCGACCGCCGCGATCACCTGCGCCTCGTCGCGGATGTCGCAGAGTACCGGCAACGCCTTGCCGCCGGCGGCACGAATCTCCTCCGCCGCGGTGTAGATGGTGCCCTTGAGTTTCGGATGCGGCTCCGCGGTCTTCGCCGCAATCGCGACATTGGCCCCGTCACGCGCGGCCCGCAGCGCAATCGCCAGCCCGATGCCGCGGCTGGCGCCCGAAATGAACAGCGTTTTGTTCTTGAGCGATGTCATGACGAGGGCCTCCAGTTATGGACACACGAACGAACTGCTCCCACCCCACGAGGGGGACCTTTCCACCGTCCAGATTGCTCCTAATGCCCCGCCGCTGCCGCACCTCTCGTTCGCGGATCGGGGGCGCCGAACAGGCCGCCCGGTGTGACCGCGATCGAGTTGGCCGAGGTCTGGCCGAGCGGCTCGACCACCTTGTGGCCTTTCGCTTTCAGCTCGGCCAGCAGCGCGTCGGGAAAGCCGCGTTCCACGCGCACTTCATCGGGCAGCCATTGATGATGGACCCGTGGAGCCGCGACAGCAGCGGCGACATCCATCTTGTAGTCGAGCACGTCGATCACGACCTGCAGCACCGCCGAAATGATGCGGCTGCCGCCCGGCGAGCCCGTCACCAGAACCGGCTTGCCGTCCTTCAGCACGATAGTCGGCGACATCGACGACAACGGCCGCTTTCCGGGACCGGGCAGGTTGGCTTCGAAACCGACGAGCCCGAACGCGTTCGATGCGCCGGGCGCGGCGGTGAAATCGTCGAGCTCGTTGTTGAGCAGCACGCCGGCGCCCGCAGCGACCAGGCCGACACCATAGGGAAAATTCAGCGTGTAGGTATTGCTGACCGCGTTGCCGGTAGCATCAACGACCGAATAATGCGTGGTGTTGCTGCCCTCGCGCGGGCTCACCGCCAGTACATCGCCCGCTGGCGTTGCGCGCGCTGGATCGATGCCGGCGCGTTGCCTGGCCGCATATTCCTTGGTGGTCAGCACGTTGACGGGCGCGTTGACGAACGCGGGATCACCGAGATAGCGCGCGCGGTCGGCATAGGCGCGCTTCATCGCCTCGATCATCAGGTGCAGCGAATCCGCGGAGCCATGCTTCATGTCCGATATCGCAAACCCTTCGAGGATGTTCAGCGACTGCAGCAATACCGTACCGCCGGAGGACGGCAGCGGCATCGACACGATGTCGTAGCCGCGATAGCTACCGCGCACGGGACTGCGGATCACCGCCTCGTAGGATTTGAGATCGTCAACCGTCATGATGCCGCCGGCATCGCGGACGGCCGCTGCCAGCCGCTCGGCGACCGGCCCCTCGTAAAAACCGCGCGGTCCCTGTTCAGCGATCGCCGACAGGGTGCCCGCGAGATCGGCCTGGATCAACCGGTCGCCCTCCTGCAATGGCGTGCCGTCCGTACGGGAGAGCGTTCCAGTCGCATTCTGCCAGCGCGCCATCCGGCGATACATGTCCGACAGCGTGTCGGCCATGTCGTCGGTGACGACAAAGCCGTCGCGCGCCAGTTCGATGGCAGGCTTGAGGATTTGCGCCAGCGTAAAGCGGCCCGAGCCGTATTTCGCCAGCGCCAGCGTCAGGCCAGCCACCGTGCCGGGCACGCCGATGCTGAGCGCGGAGTTGCGCGATTTGTCGGTGTCGGGCTTGCCGTCAGGCCCCAGAAAAATATCGCGCGTGGTCGCAGCCGGCGCCGTCTCGCGATAGTCGATGGCGACGTCTTCCTTTCGCTCGGTTGAATGGATCACCATGAAGCCGCCGCCGCCGATATTTCCGGCGCGGGGATAGGTGACGGCAAGCGCAAAGCCGGTGGCGACCGCGGCATCGACCGCGTTGCCGCCCTGCCTCAGGATGTCGGCGCCGACCTGCGCGGCGAGCCGTTCCTGCGCCACCACCATGCCATGCTCGGCCGCAATGGCGCGGACGGTTGCGAGATCGGGTGGCGCGTAGGAGCGGCGTTCCTGGGCAAGAGCGGTCGCAGTGAAGGCAAATGCAAGAACGAATGTGGCGACTACTCGGCGCCACCGGATTGCAAAGACCGCCATCGAAAATCCGCCGCAGTTGAGAAGCCCTGTGTGACGCTTGGCAACAGGCCGCAAGCGCCAGTGCCGCATGCTATATGGGTTTGGACTCGGCGGGCAAAATGCCTGGCGAGGCGTTCGAAGGAAAATTCCTCACATGACGGTGATCGCTTCCGAGGCATCCGAAGTCGAAATACCGCGGCAATATCCGCGCCGCGCCGCCGTTATTAGCTGGATATTCTTCGATTGGGCTGCACAGCCCTATTTCACGCTGATCACCACCTTCGTGTTCGCGCCCTATTTCGCGGGCTTCGTCGCGCCGGATCCGGCGAGGGGACAGGCGCTGTGGGGGTTTGCCACCGCAGCCGCCGGCCTGATGATCGCGTTGCTGTCGCCGGTGCTCGGTGCCATCGCCGACGCCAGCGGCCGCCGCAAGCCGTGGATCGCCGGCTTCGGATCGCTGCTGGTGATCGGTTCCTGCCTGATGTGGTTCGGCAAGCCCGGCGACGCGAGCGTCATCCCGCCGCTGCTGCTCGCCTACGCAATTGCCAGCGTGGGCGTCGAATTCGCCACCGTCTTCAACAACGCGATGATGCCGACGCTGGTGCCGCCGGACCGAATTGGGCGGTTATCCGGCACCGGGTGGGCGACTGGCTATGTTGGCGGC
Source organism: Bradyrhizobium archetypum (assembly GCF_013114835.1). GTDB lineage: Bacteria > Pseudomonadota > Alphaproteobacteria > Rhizobiales > Xanthobacteraceae > Bradyrhizobium > Bradyrhizobium archetypum. The sequence continues at coordinate 119,757 of NZ_JAAVLW010000008.1, forward strand.
ATCCTCAGCCTCATCCTGGTGCTCGGCTTCCTCGCCGCGAGCCCGGACACCGGCCGCACCCTGTTCGGTCTGGCGCCATTGCTCGGTCTCGATCCCGTCACGCACCAAGGCGATCGCATCACCGGTCCCTTGACCGGAATCTGGTTCATCATTTTCGTAACGCCGATGTTTCTGCTCACGCCGGATTATCCGGCTCGGCGTCCGATCCGCGCGGCGTTGCGCGAAGGACTGGGCGAGCTCAAGCGGACGCTCGGCGAACTGCCGAAGCAGCGATCGCTGGCAACATTCCTGCTCGCCAACATGATCTACACCGACGGGCTGGTGTCGCTGTTTGCGTTCGGCGGCATCTACGCTGCGGGCACCTTCGGCTGGCATACGATCCAGATCGGGACGTTTGGAATTCTGCTGGCAATCGCGGGCACCTTGGGTGCATGGCTCGGCGGCAAGCTCGACGACAGGCTCGGACCCAAGCGCGTCATCGCCGGCAGCTTGTTGATCCTGTTGCTTGCGCTCGCGGCAATCCTTTTGGTCGACAAGGATTCGATCCTGTTCGTGCCAGTCGCGCCGCCCGCGCTCGGCGGCGCCCTGTTCTCCGGCGCGGCCGAGCGCGCCTATCTCGTGCTCGGCTGCCTGATCGGCGCGGCCGGCGGCCCGTTGCAGGCGGCGTCGCGCACGCTGCTGATCCGTCTCGCGCCGAGGGATCGCATCGCGCAGTATTTTGGATTGTTCGCGCTGACGGGGAAGGTGACGTCTTTCATCGGTCCGCTGCTGATCGGCGCGATCACCGCCGTGACCGCGAGCCAGAAGGCCGGCATGGCACTCCTGGTGGTGTTCTTCCTCGCGGGCCTTGCGCTCTTGACGCGCGTGAGGGAGTGAGAGGGAAGACCGGGTGCGCGCCGCGCCTGCGGTCTCCTGTGCAAATTGCGCAAAAGAAAATTGCACACGAGCTCGCAGTGATGCGCAGGAACTTGTCCGAGCGTTGCAATTTATCCCGTCGGGCTATCACGGGAGGTCGCCATGGGGGCCGACGAGGTGCTGCGCGGGATGTTGATGTATTTTATCCTGCCGCTTTGGCTGGTCGCCGGCTTTGCCGATTATCTCTGTCATCGCGCCAGCCACATCGAAAAGACCAGCGGCTGGCGGGAATCGATCCTGCACCTTGCCCAGTTCGCGGAGATGGCCGTTCCGGTGCTGGCCGCGCTTTTCCTCGAAATCACCTCGGGCGTGATCCTCATCATGATCGCGTTCCTTATTCTGCACGAAGCCACCGCCATCTGGGATGTCCGCTACGCGTCGGCAAGGCGCGAGGTCTCGCCGACCGAGCAGCACGTTCACAGCTTCCTGGAGATGCTGCCGTTGACGGGATTGCTGCTCGTCATCGCGCTTCACTGGCCGGCGTTCGCTGCGTTGTTCGGCCAGGGAACGCCGGACTTCTCGTTCACGCTGAAGCAATCGCCGCTGCCCCTGACCTACATCGCCGCGATGTTGATCCTGACCGCACTGTTCGAAGTCCTGCCATACCTGGAGGAGCTGATCCGCGGCCTGCGGTACCGAGACCGGTGAGCCAATAACTACGCCGCCCGTCTCAAATCTTCCGCCAGCGCGCGATAAGAAAGCGCCTCCGCCAGATGCAAGCGGCCGATCTGTTCTGCGCCATCGAGATCGGCGAGCGTGCGGGCGACGCGGAGTACGCGGTGATAGCCGCGCGCCGTCAGCTTCATGGTTTCGGCCGCGTCGCGTAACAGTTTTTGCCCCTGCGCGTCGGCTTGAGCGATCGTTTCCAAAAGCGCGGCCGGCGCTTCGGCATTGGTGCGGATCTGCGGCATGTCGGCCGCCGCATAGCGCGCAAGCTGGATATCACGCGCAGCGGCGACGCGGGCGGCGACTTCGGCCGAGCCTTCGGACGGCGGCGGCAGGATCAGGTCGGCCGCAGTCACCGCCGGCACCTCGATGCGCAGATCGATCCGGTCCATCAAGGGGCCCGAGATACGCATCTGGTAATCCGCGGTGCAGCGGTCGAGCGGCGCGCGCTTGCAGGAATAGCCGGGCTCATAGGCGTGGCCGCAGCGGCACGGATTCATCGCGGCGACCAGCATGAAGCGCGCTGGATAGGTGACGCGGTGGTTGGCGCGGGACACCGAGACCTCGCCGTTCTCCAGCGGCTGACGCAGCGAATCCAGCACGCGCGGATCGAACTCCGGCAGTTCGTCGAGAAACAGCACGCCTTGATGCGCCAGCGAAATCTCGCCGGGTTTGGCACGCATGCCGCCGCCGGTCAGCGCGGCCATGCTGGCGGAATGGTGCGGCGCGCGGAACGGCCGCCGCGCCGTCAAGGCGCCGTCGCGGATTTCGCCGGCGACGGAAGCGATCATCGAGACTTCCAGAAGTTCTGACGGCGACAGCGGCGGCAGGATCGAGGGCAGCCGCGCCGCCAGCATCGATTTGCCCGCGCCAGGCGAGCCCATCATCAGCAGGTGATGCCCGCCGGCGGCGGCGATCTCCAGCGCGCGTTTCGCGCTCTCCTGGCCCTTGATGTCGCGCAGATCGAGATGCGTCGCCTCCGGCTCGTGCACTTTCGGCTGCGGGCGCGACAGCACCTGCGTGCCTTTAAAATGGTTGGCGATCTGGATCAGCGACTTGGCCGCGATGATCTGGATGTCCGGGCTCGCCCAGGCGGCTTCCGTTCCGCATGCCGCCGGACAGATCAGGCCCTCCTCGCGCGCGTTTGCGCCGATCGCGGCCGGCAACACGCCCGCGACGGGTGCGATCGAGCCGTCGAGCCCGAGCTCGCCGAGCACGGTAAAGCCGTTGAGCGCATCCGGCGGGATCGCGCCGATCGCTGCCATCAGCCCAAGCGCGATCGGGAGATCATAATGGCTGCCTTCCTTCGGCAGATCGGCCGGCGCAAGATTGACGGTAATGCGGCGCGCGGGCAGCGCCAGGCCCGAGGCGATCAGCGCCGAGCGCACCCGCTCCCGCGCCTCCGATACCGCCTTGTCGGGCAGGCCGACGATCGCAAAGGCCGGCAATCCCGGTGCGACCTGCACCTGCACGTCGACCGTGCGGGCTTCGATTCCCTCAAAGGCGACGGTAGATACCCGCTGAACCATGCTGCCCCTCGTGACGCAATCGAAGGTAGCGGGGAACCGGAGGGTAAGTCAAGAACATTCAGGGAACAGAAGGCAAAAAAGTCTGTCCAACTCAATATACAGGCATGCAGCGCTCACCCCGTCCGATCCCGGATCGTCAATGTGCTGCGGCTCGCGCCTGACGCGCCTAGCGCTCCGTTCGCATGTACGGGCTCTCTTCGGAAACATGTTTCAGCGCCGGATCGTCGGCGAGAACGCGCGCTGCCTCGGTCCTTGCAGGGCTCACTTTCTCAGGCGTCCCCCGGAAGCTCCATACGACCAAGCAGAGGACGAGCATTCCGGCGCCGATTATCACCATGTCTTTGGTCATTTGCCGGGCCTCCAAACTGGCTGCCAAGCGGCCGAGATGGGAGCATATCTTATTTCGACTTGGGCGCTTGGTCCTGTGGCCTGACGCTCATATCGCTTTCGGGCATCTTGTCTCGGCCCCGGTCGCTGTTGTCGTCCTTCCCGCCTGAGGTGGAAGTTCCGCTACCGCTCGGGTTGGAGACGTTCGCCCCGGTGGTTGTATCAGGCGCGGCACGGGGGTTGGCCGAACTGGCGGCGGGATCGCCGGTCGTGGATCCCCGCCCGCTGGGTGAGCCCTGCGCCAGGGCGAAGGCGTAACTTCCGAGCAGTGCGCACAGCACGATCGCGATGAGTTTCATGGTGCTTCCTCGCGTAAGGAAAAACCAATTTCGCCGATCCGTGATGGTTCCTAAGATGCGCCGGTTCGAGAGGCGATCTCGAACAAGCGCCGGTGCCGCACGCACGAGCGTTGGCACATTGATATTACGGGGCTGACCGACGGCCAGCCCCCGCAGCCTCGATCTCAGAGCTGCATGTTCATCGGCTCGGGATAATATCTGAACCCGTCGCCGTTCCTGGCGACATGGCCGTAGCCCGGCCAGGCGAAGTGATAGGACATCACCGGAATTTTGTTGGCGGCGAGCATATCCAGCATCTTCACCCGCGAGGAAGCCGCCTGCTTCGGATCAGTGTCGTAGGAGAATTCCATGCGCGGCTTCTCGAGCAAGAGCACCGCATGGTGCGAGAGGTCGCCGAGGAAGCAGAAGGACTTGCCCTTCGAGCTCACCATGAAAATGGTGTGGCCGACGGTGTGGCCGGGAGCTGCGAGCGCGGTGACGCCGGGCAGAAATTCCTGGTTGTCCTTGATGAACACGATGCGGTCGCGCACCGGCATCAGGTTCTTGCGGGCATGGAGCACGAAATCCTTCAAGGGGCTGCCGAGCTTGCCTTCATCGGTCCAGAAATCGAAATCACTCTGGGCGATGTAGACCTGCGCATTCGGGAATAGCGGCTTGTCGTCGGCGCCGACAAGGCCGCCGATGTGATCGATATGGGCGTGCGAGCACACCACCGCGTCGATATCGGTCGGCTTGATGCCGGCTGCCATCATGTTCTTCTGCTGCTGGCCGGTGGTCGGGCCGAACGCCTTCGAAGTGCCCATGCCGGTATCGAACAGGATCAGCTTGTCGCCGGCGTTCACGATCGGCGAGTTCTGCTCGAGCACGACATTGTCGGGGTTGAGGAAGTTGTCGGAGAGCATCTTCTTCACTTCTTCCTTCGGCACGCCGGTGAAGGTGCCGGAGGGATCGCCGAGCGGCAGCGGGCCGTCGGAAACCACGGTGACTTCAGCGTCGCCGAGGATGAAGCGGTGCCAGTAGGGCGTCTGCGTGCCGAGCTTCGGCGCCTTGGCCAGCGCGCTGCCGCCGAGCATGGTTGAGACGCCAAGACCCACACCGAGTCCTGCGCCGAGCGCAAGCAAAGACCGTCGCGAAAGATTCGTCGTCATGCCTCTTCCTCCACTAATTTTATGTATTGCAGTACGTGCCCGGACAGATTCATCCGCCGCGACAGGCTGCGCCCGCCTGCCGAAATTCGCAAGTGGGCGGAGACGGCACAACAGGGATGTGAAAATGCGATGACGCGGGTGCGGCGTCATTTGACGGCGCATCAGCGCCGAGGGCTACCAATAGTCATCGTCGTACATCCACTCCCTCGGGTATCGAGGCCGCGACCTCGCTTGCGGCGGCGACCGCTCTGGCTTGCGGAAGGTCGGGACCGGCCGCGTCGGAGGCGCTGGTGATGCCTTGGGTGGGGTCTGCTCGGAAACTTTTGCGAGCGCGCGTTTCATCTCTTCCTGGGTCGCCCTGAGCTCGCCAATGGCTTTTGAATTGTCACTCGCCATTTGTTGCTGGTTCGTCTTGAGCTGTTCGATGTTCCGCTCCAGATTCGCAAGGTCGCGCGCAATCGTTTGCAGCAACTGTGTCTGATCGGCAGGCGCCGCGGCAGTCGGCGGCGCGGCGTCTTGCGGCGGCGCGGCCTGAGCCAAAGCTGGTGCCTGCGGTGGTGCTTCTTGCGGTGGTGATTCTTGTGGCGGCGCTGCTTGCGGCGGTGGTACCGTCTCCGCCACGGCCACTTGAACGGTTGATGAATCGGGAACGGTTGATGAATCGGGCGGCGCTGGAATTGGCGAATTTTCCGGCGGCGTTGATGGAGATGAAACCGGCTGCGGCGACCACCAGGCGATAACCAGCTTGGCCCCGTCGCCATAGGACGATTGCAATACCAAGGCAGCGACAATGATGCACGCCGCCAGGGGCAGGGCAACGAGGGTCCGGAGCGCCGGCCTTTTTTCCGGTGACGGCGGGCCAGGTCGTGAAGATTGCACGGTTGGCCGGGCCGGAGCCGCGGCATCGCGTTCCATTTTTGCAACCTGCTCGGTCAAGCGCGCAAGCTGCTCATCCGCGTGCTTGATCTGTTCGCGCGCGTGCGTGAGCCGTTCATCGGCGCTCGCGACCTCGGGATCGCGACTTTCAGTGTCTTTCGGAGGTGGGGTGGAGTTCATTGGCGTTTCCCTTTTCGTCCAATGTCATCCGAAGGTGGCCGGCCAGCCAATCCGGCAGTGCTTCGTGCAGTCTTGCCCAAAGCATGGCCGCATGATGGTGGAATATAGGATCGGCGCTAGCGCACTCAATCCGGCAAGCTACCGTCGGCGACGCCGCAGCACCGCGCGGGCTCTCCTCGCCGGTTCCATTCAGCCGGCGCGCCCAATCAGTCCGGCCCGACTTATCCGGCTGAAGTCACGTCACGTAAGGGCGCGGATGAGTTCGGCGGAGGCCGCAAGCGGAAATTACTTTCCGCCGCGCTTCTTCTCGATCGTGTCCCAGATCTTGCCGGCGACATCCGGGCCGTTGAGGCGCTGGATGGCGCGGATGCCCGTCGGCGAGGTCACGTTGATCTCGGTGAGGTTGCCGTCGATCACGTCGATGCCGACGAACAGCAATCCGCGTTCGCGTAAGTCCGGTCCCAGCGTGTCGCAGATCTCGCGCTCGCGCGGGGAAAGCTCGGTGGCCTGCGCAGCGCCACCGCGCACCATATTGGAGCGGAGGTCGTCGGGCGCCGGCACGCGGTTGACGGCGCCGGCGAACTCGCCGTCGACCAGGATGATGCGCTTGTCGCCGTGCTTCACCTCGGGGAGAAAGCGTTGGATCACCCAAGGTTCGCGGAACGTGACAGAGAACATGTCGAACAGTGAGCCGAAATTCATGTCCTGCGGCATGACGCGGAATACGGCAGCACCGCCATGGCCATGCAAGGGCTTCATCACGACCGCGCCGTGCTGGTCGCGGAACGAATTGATTTCGTCGAGGTCGCGCGAGATCAAGGTCGGCGGCATTAGCTGCGGAAAGTTCATCACGAACAGTTTTTCCGGCGCATTGCGCACGGAAGCCGGGTTGTTCACCACCAGCGTCTTCGGGTGGATGCGTTCCAGGAAATGGGTCGAGGTGATGTAGGCGAGGTCGAACGGCGGGTCCTGCCGCAACAGGATGACGTCGAAGGCTTCGAGCGACTCGCGCTTCGGCTCGCCGAGCGTAAAGTGGTCGCCGATCTCATCGCGCACGGTGAGGTGTTGCACCGGCGCTATCAGCTCCCCGCCGCGCAGCGACAGCTTGTCAGGAGTGTAGTAGGAAATCCCGTGGCCGCGCTTCTGCGCCTCGAGCAACAGCGCAAAGGTCGAATCGCCGCGGATGTTGATACGCGCGATGGGGTCCATCTGGACGGCGACATTCAGTTTCATGTGGGATCCGGGTTTGTTGAGGGGGTTATAGCGTTTTCAAGCGAAGTGGGTACCGGTTCGCGTTAAGAAAACGCGTCCAAATGACAATCTCAGGCGCTGGCGTCGAATGCCGCTAACAGATGGCGTGGCAGACGCCTTGGCGCAATCAGCACGGCGTCAAATCGGAGCTCAAATTCGGCATGCTCGGGATGCGCCATCAGCCAGGCCTGGGCGGCATTGATGATGCGCCCCTGCTGGCGTGGCGTGACGGCATAGGCGGCGTCATCCAGGCTGGCACGGGCCTTGACCTCAATGAAGGCCACGAGATTGCGCTTCCCTGCCACCAGGTCGATTTCGCCATAGGGCGTGCGGAAGCGTTTGGCCAGGATACGATAGCCCTTCGCCATCAGATAGGCCGCAGCGCGGCTTTCGGCCGAGAGTCCGGTGCGAAAGGCTGCGACCCGCTCGGGCGCGGCGAGTTTTGCTACGGCATCCGGTGGCAACGTGCCATCAGTTTTCGCCATCGCCGCCTCTGACCTCTCTCGCGAGCTCCAGCGCCCGGGCATAGACCTCGCGGCGCGGCCGCCCCGAAAGCTCGACCGCATGCGCGACGCTGTCCTTGACGCTTTCGCGGGAAAGCGACGAACGCAGCAAGTCGTCGAGATCATGCTGCGTCATGACGTCGGCGTCCTTGCGTGGCGGACCGACGACGAGCACGAATTCGCCGCGGGTTTCCAGCGTATCGGCTGCCTTCGCCAATTCGGCGATGGGGGCGCGCTTGATGTCCTCGTGCAGTTTTGTCAGTTCGCGGCAGATCGCGGCGTCGCGGCCCGCCATGATCTCGGAAAGATCAGCGAGTGTCTCCTGCACCCGGGTGCCGGATTCGAACATCACGAGCGTGGCGTCGATCCTTGCCAGTTCGGCGAGCCGTATCCGCCGCGAGACTTCCTTGGCCGGCAAAAAGCCCTCGAAGAAGAAGCGATCGGTGGGGAGAGCCGCAACGGATAGCGCCGCCAGCACCGAGGATGCGCCGGGCACCGCGATCACGGCATGGCCGGCGGCAGACACTTCACGCACCAGCTTGAAGCCGGGATCCGAGATCAACGGCGTGCCGGCGTCCGATACCAGCGCGATGGAAGCGCCCTGCGCCAGCCGCTCCAGGATTTTCGGCCGCGCCACCGCCGCATTGTGCTCGTGATAGGGCTTGAGTTCCGCCGAGATCGCATAGCGTTCGGTCAGGCGGCGGGTGATGCGGGTGTCCTCGCAGGCGATGATATCGACGCCAGCCAGCGTCTCCAGCGCGCGCAGCGTGATGTCGCCGAGATTGCCGATCGGGGTTGCCACTAGATAGAGGCCGGGCGCCGGCTTCGTTGCGTTCAGGAGGTGACCGCCAATCAAAAATGTTCTCACGGCCGAACCCGGTTCGGTATCAGAGCCGTAGTTTGAACTGGGTTTTGCGCGCATATCGGCAATCTAGAGAGGTCTTGGGTCAAGCGCCATATCCGGCGGATGGCGGCAAAGCCGAAGTTCCGGGAGGTTGAGCCACGGCCGGCGAGGCCGTAATCCTTTTGTTTTGGTTAACTAATTCTCGACAATATGCAGAATCCCAATTGGGTTCAGTAGCGGTTCAGGTGCCTCGGCCCAGAAGGCCGAAATCCTGGCCGACGGCGGTCGGTCAAGAGAAGAGACAGAATGGAAGGCCCGTTCAATCGCAAGCTTGGATCCCCGGACTCGCGGCCGTCAGGCCCGACGCGGCGGACGGCAGTCGGTCTTATCCTCGGCGCGCCCCTGCTCGGCGCCTGCTCCGGCGGCCAGGTTTCCAACCCGCTCGGCCCGTCAGCACCCGACGGACCGGCCGGCCCGCAGCAACAGCCGCTCGCCGTCGGCACTGGCAGCGTCAAGGTAGGCCTGATCCTGCCACTCTCGGCCGCCGGCAACGCCGGCGTCGCCGCGCAATCGATGAAGAACGCGGCCGAGATGGCGCTGGCGGAATTTCAGAATCCGAACATCCAGCTTCTGATCAAGGATGACGGCGGCAGCCCGCAGGGCGCCCAACAAGTCACCCAGCAGGCGCTCGGCGAGGGCGTGGAAATCATCCTGGGACCGCTGTTCGCGGCCTCGGTCCCGGCGACCGCGCAACTGACGCGGGCGCGCGGCATTTCGGTCATTGCGTTCTCGACCGATTCCAGCGTGGCCGGGCGCGGCGTCTATCTGCTTAGCTTCCTGCCCGAATCCGACGTCAACCGGATCGTCGACTATTCCGCCAGCATCGGAAAGCGATCCTTCGCCGCGCTGTTGCCGGACAATGCCTACGGCAACGTGGTGGAAGCGGCGTTCAAGCAGGCGGTCGGCCGCAAGGGGCGCATCGTCGCCTTCGAGAAATACACCGCCGATCGCGCCGGTGCGGCGCGGACGGTGGCGCAATCGCTCGGCTCGGCCGACGCGCTGTTCATCGCCGATGACGGCGAATCGGTCGTGGCGGCGGCCGATGCCCTGACCGCGGCAGGGGCGAACCTGCGCAACATCCAGCTGCTCGGCACCGGGCTTTGGGACAATCCGCGCGTTTACGCGAGCTCCGTGCTGCAGGGCGGGCTCTATGCCGCGCCGGATCCGTCGGGCTTCCGCGCCTTCGCCGGCCGCTACCGTGCCAAATACGGCGCAGACCCCGTGCGCACCGCAACGCTCGCCTATGACGCGGTGGCGCTGGTCGCGGCGTTGTCGAAGCAGGGGAGCCAGCGCTTTGCGGCGGAGACGCTGACCAACCCGTCGGGCTTTGCCGGTATCGACGGGCTGTTCCGTTTCCGCTCCGACGGCACCAATGAGCGGGGCCTCGCAGTGATGAAGGTCGCCAGCGGCGGCAGCACGCCGGTTGCCGGTTCGCCGAAGAGTTTTGGGGCGTAGTTCTAGCCAAAAGTTCGGGATCACCACGGGACAAAACGTGACAGCGCGCATGCCGCTGGATACGACCTCAACTCGCCGAAGCAACTTACTGTTCGTTGCGCCTCGGAGCATCCACCCGCCAGGAATGTACGGCGCGGGACGTGCGACCGGGCCAGGGCTGCGGTCGTAACGCGCGGGGCACGTGCTCCCGGCAGGGCCCATGGAGCGCACCCCAGAACACTCGTTTGGATCGGATCGGCTAATTCCGGGTTAACTCATGTTCAACTTGGAAGGCCAACGCCAATGGCCGATCTGAATCCGGCATCGCCACAGCGATTGCCAGCGGTTCAAACTGCAGCGTCTCCGATCCTGACGGCCGGCAGCATCGTCCTGGCCATCGGAGCCCTCTATTTTGGCAGCGAAATCTTCGTTCCTTTTGCCCTTGCCATCCTGCTGAGCTTTATTCTGACACCGATGGTAAATTGGCTGCGGCGTTGGAGGGTGCCCCGCATCGCCGCAGTGCTGATGGCTGTATCGCTTGCCTTCGTCGTCGTTACAGGCGTCGCTTTGGTCATCGGGCGTCAACTTGTCCAGCTTGCCGACAATCTCCCGAAGTATCAGACCACAATCACCGAGAAGATCCACTCACTGCGGGAATCGGCGCCAGGCGGCAGCGTCGTCAGCAAGGTGACCACAACGGTGGAAGATCTCGGCAAGGAGATCTCGGGCGGAAACAAGAAGTCCGAACCAGTGCAGCCCCGCCTTGGTTCCAGGGTCGAGGAGCCGGTCACTGTCCGATTGGAGGCACCACAGCCCAGGCCCCTCGAACTTATTCGCTCCGTGGTCGGCCCCTTGCTGGCGCCGCTGGCAACGGCCGGGCTGGTCGTCATCTTTGTCATCTTTGTTCTGCTGGAGCGGGAGGACCTGCGCGACCGCTTCATCAAGCTTGCAGGGGCCGGTGATCTTCAAAAAAGCACGCAGGCCATCAACGACGCCGCCACCCGCGTCAGTCGGTACCTGGTGATGCAGCTCATCGTCAATCTGACTTACGGAATACCGATTGGCATCGCGCTCTACTTCGTGGGCGTGCCGAACGCGATTCTGTGGGGGCTGCTCGCTGCGGTTCTCCGTTTCATCCCCTATCTCGGTCCCTTCCTGGCCGCTCTGTTCCCAATTGCCCTAGCGATTGCCGTCGATCCAGGCTGGACCATGCTGTTCTGGGTCGTCGGCCTGTTCCTGGTGGCTGAACTCATCAGCAACAACGTCATCGAGCCCTGGCTCTACGGCTCCAGCACGGGCCTTTCATCATTGGCAATCATTATCGCCGCGATTTTCTGGACGATGTTGTGGGGTCCCGTCGGGCTATTCCTTTCGACGCCACTCACCGTCTGCGTCGTCGTGATCGGACGCTATGTCCCGCAGTTGGAGTTCCTGGGCATTCTTCTCGGCAGCGATCCGGTACTCGCGCCAGAGGAGCAGCTTTACCAACGGCTATTGGCCGGCAATGTGGAAGAGGCGGTGGAGATCGCAGAGGACTATGTCGACGCATGTTCCTCGCGCGAGTTTTACGATAATGTAGCCATTCCCGCTCTTCGCCTTGCTGAGAACGACAGGCAGCGCAATACCAGCGATACAAACTATCGTCGGCTCGTCGCAGACACCGCTGTCTTCGTTGTGCGCGAGGTCGAGGACCATGTCCGGGAAAAAGCTCCGGACGAAGAAAATCTCACCGCCGAGCGGCCATCCATCCTTTGTCTTGCAGGACGGACCGAGCTCGATCACGCCGCTGCGGAAATGATCGCGCAGGTGCTTCAGGAGCGTGGTCTCAGTGCCAAAGTCCTGCCGCCGATCGCAGTCAGCCAAGGTGCGTTGGGCCAGCTCGATCTTCAGGGTATCGATGCAGTTTGCCTGTCCTATTTTCACCCCCAGCCGCAAGTGTACGCGCGATATGCCTTTCGTCGACTGCGCCGCCGCGCTCCTCATGTGAAGTTCGCTGTCTGTTGCTGGAATCTGGCAGCCGGGACGGGGCAGACCGAAGAGCTGAAGCGGCAGACGGCGGCCGATGCAGTTTTCGCGTCGCTTCAAGCCTGTACCGACCAGATTGCCGAATGGACGCACCGTGCTGCAGCCCGCGGCGAGGCTCTCCAGGTCGTTAGCGAGACGGAGCCGACGCAGGTTGCGCCGCTGCACAGAGCCGGTTTGACCGCAGTGCAGCGGCAGGAGCTTGACCACGCCTCCAGAAAGATCGCTCAGGCATTCGAGGTCCCGATCGCGCTTGTATCGTTGAACGATTCCGGCTCGCAGGAAGTCAACGATGCTCACGAGAACTCGCTGGACGCTCACGTCATCGCCGCAAACGATGTGCTGGTTTCCGAGGACGTCACCGAGGACCCGCGTTTCGCGGATGATCCACGCGTACTGGAAAAGGGCATCCGCTTCTATGCCGGAGTGCCTCTTAGGACGTCATCCGGGGAGGCTATAGGATGCCTCTGTTTAGTCGACATGCAGCCGCGCAATTTCCCCGACCAGGAACGCCAGCGATTGCAGGAGATGGCTGGCAAGCTGATGGTGGACATCGAGAAGGGCTTGAGCTTGTCGTTGCCTCCAAGGCCAAGTGACGCGGCGTAGGGCTTGTGGGATTCGCTTCTCACGTAACTTCCAGCCTAAGCCAAGCGAGCTTGTGCTCGTTCGCGTTCGGCAGCTATCCTCGCGCCATGACTTGCTCGGTTCTTCTGGACCTCGGCACCCTGGTCGATTCGCTTCCCGGTATTTGGCGAGCTGCCTTGCGGCGCTGCGCGCCCTTGGACAACCGGATGAAACCGTCGATATTAGACGGGCCATCGGGCTTCCGCTCGAAGACATCATGCAGGTCCTGCTGCAGCCGTATGGAGACGGCAGGGTCGGGGAAGTCGTGGCGGCCTATCGTCAGCATTACGGTGAAAGCGGATTTCTCGGCAGCGTGCCCTATCCGGGAATCGGTCAATCCCTTGCAGAGATGAAGGGGGCGGGATTGCGAATCTATCTAGCGACATCAAAACGGGCGACGTTCGCAACCCGAATCCTGGATCATCTGAACGTTGCCGGATATTTTGATGGCATCCATGGCTCGGTGCCGGGCGGCGAGCTGGATCACAAGCCCGAACTGCTCGCCCATGTTCTGTCCAGGCATGGTCTTTCATCGTCTCGCAGCCCTGATGGTCGGGGATCGCCTATGATATTTCCGGCGCCCACGCGGTTGGAATGCGCGGCCTTGGCGTGCTCTGGGGTTACGGCACCCGAGCTTGAAACGGCGGGGCAGACCATCTGGTGGATTCCCCGCCGATCTCGCTCGGACGGTCCTGTCGATGGTCGATAGGAAACAAGCCGCAGAATAAGCGCGGCGATATGGGTCAAAGTCTTTACGCGGCGAGGTCCGCCACCACGGCGTCGAGCACGGGGAAACCGGCCTTCGTCACGCGCAGGCGTCCATCGGCTTCGACCGATATCGCTCCTTCGTCGCGCAGAAGAGCGATCCGGCTCGGATCGAGCGCGCGGCCGGAGAGCGCGGCATAGCGGCGCGGATCGATGCCCTCGGCGAGACGCAATCCCATCAGCAAGAATTCATCGGCGCGTTCTTCGCTGTTGAGGTGGTCATCGCTGACGACGCCGTGGCCGTTGGCCTCGACGCGCATCAGCCAGGCCTCCGGGCGCTTCTCGGTCGCGGTGGCATATCGCGCACCGTCGATGTCGAGACGGCCGTGTGCGCCGGGGCCGATGCCGGCATATTCCTCGCCGCGCCAATAGAGGAGATTGTGCTGGCACTCCGCGCCTTCGCGCGCGTGATTGGAAATCTCGTAGGCCGGCAAGCCATGATGCGCGCAAACTTCCTGTGTGACGTCGTAGAGCGCGCGGGCAACCGTCTCGTCCGGCGTCTTCAATTTGCCCGCGGCATGCAGGCCGAAGAACGGCGTGCCTTCCTCGATCGTGAGCTGGTAGAGCGAGAGATGTTCGGCGGCTTCGGAAATCGCGAGCTTCAATTCATCCGCCCACATCTGCGGCGTCTGGTCGGGGCGGGCATAGATCAGATCGAACGAATAGCGGTCGAACGCGGTGCGGGCGATCGCAACGGCATCGAGCGCCTCGCGCGCGCTGTGCAGCCGTCCCAGCGCCTTCAGCGAGGCATCGTCGAGCGCCTGTACGCCAAGCGAGACGCGATTGACGCCGGCTGAGCGATAACCGCGAAATCGGGTCGCCTCGACGCTGGTCGGATTGGCCTCCAACGTGACCTCGACATTGTCAGCGACGCGCCAATGTTTTCCGATCGCATCCAGAACGGCGCCGACGGTGTTTGGCTGCATCAGCGACGGCGTGCCCCCGCCGAGAAAGATCGATGTGACGGTTCGTCCCGGCGCCCGCGCAGCGGTGGTTTCGATCTCGCGCGCAAAGGCGCGGGCAAATCGCTCTTCGTCGATGGGAGCGTGGCGAACGTGGCTGTTGAAATCGCAATACGGACATTTCGACAGGCAGAACGGCCAGTGCACATAGACGCCGAAGGCTGCGCGCTTGGCGTAATGTCGTTCAGCGCTAGCCAAGGCAGATCTCCGCCAGCTTCACAAAGGCGCGGGCTCGGTGCGACAGCCCGAGCCCGATCGGTGGCAGGCCGTGCTTTTCGATCGAGGTCATCTCGCCGAAGGTCCTTGTGTGCCCATCAGGCAGGAACATCGGATCATAGCCGAAACCGGCGGTGCCGCGCGGCGGCCAGACCAAGGTTCCGTCGGCGCGCGCCTCGACTTCCTCAAGATGGCCATCGGGCCAGGCGACGCATAGCGCGGACACGAAATGCGCTTTTCGTTGCTCCGGCGCGGTTGCGCCGCGCTCCTGCAGCAGGCGCTCGATCCGCGTCATCGCGGCCGTGAAATCCTTGCCCTCGCCGGCCCACCGCGCGGAATAAATCCCGGGCGCGCCGTCGAGCGCATCAACCACGAGGCCGGAATCGTCGGCAAAGGCCGGAAACTGGGTTGTTTTCGCCGCCGCCATCGCCTTGATCGCTGCGTTGGCCCGAAACGTGTTGCCGGTTTCCTCGGGCTCGACGAGCCCGAGTTCGCCCGCCGATATCACCTCGACGCCATGCGGCGCGAGCAGTTCCTGCATCTCGGCAAGCTTGCCGGGATTGTGGGTCGCGATCACGAGCCGGCCGGTGATTCGACGGTGCATGTGCGATCAGACTACGCGACGGCCAGCTTCTGCAAGTCCACCAGGCGCGCGACACCCTTGCGCGCGAGTTCCATCAGCGCGAGGAACTCGTCCTGCGAGAACGGCGTCTTTTCGGCGGTGCCCTGCACCTCGATGATGCGACCGTCGCCGGTCATGACGAAATTGGCATCGGTCTCGGCCTCGGAATCCTCGGCATAATCGAGGTCGAGCACCGGTGTGCCCTGATAGATGCCGCAGGAGATCGCGGCGACATTGTCGCGCAGCACGTGGGTCTTCAGCATGTTGCGGCCCTTCATCCAGGAGATGCAGTCGGCCAGCGCCACCCAGGCGCCGGTGATCGAGGCGGTGCGCGTGCCGCCATCGGCCTGGATCACGTCGCAATCGACGGTGATCTGGCGCTCGCCGAGTGCCTCCAGGTCGACGGCCGCGCGCAAGGAACGCCCGATCAGTCGCTGGATCTCGACGGTGCGACCGCCCTGCTTGCCGGCGGCGGCCTCGCGGCGGGTGCGTTCCAGCGTGGCGCGCGGCAGCATGCCGTATTCGGCGGTGACCCAGCCGCGGCCCTGGCCCTTCAGCCAGGGCGGCAGTCGTTCTTCCAGCGTGGCAGTGACCAGCACGTGGGTATCGCCGAATTTCACCATGCAGGAACCTTCGGCGTATTTGACGACGCCGCGTTCCAGCGACACGGGGCGCAACTGATCGGGCGCACGGCGGCTTGGCCGCATGGGAAATCCTTTCGAAAATCGAGCGAAAATTCGTTTGCGGTGCTTGTAGGAGGGGGCGCGGGCAGCGGCAAGGGTTTTGGCAAGGGTTTTTGGCCGCTTAATTGGCGGGCAAAGCGCGCTTGTCATCAGCCCACTGGGACGACAAATTAGGGGCTATCAGGGAGTTAACAGTGGCCCACCACGATCCGATCGGCCTGATCGCGCCGCCTGCGGGGCTTGCCCAGCTCAACGAGCGTTCGCGCGACATTTTCCGGCAAATCGTCGAGAGCTATCTCGCGACCGGCGAGCCTGTCGGCTCGCGCAACGTTTCGCGCCTGATCGCGGTGCCGTTGTCGCCGGCGTCGGTCCGCAACGTGATGTCGGACCTCGAAGCGCTCGGCCTGATCTACGCGCCCCACACCTCGGCAGGCCGTCTTCCCACCGAGCTCGGCTTACGCTTCTTCGTCGACGCGCTGATGCAGGTCGGCGATCTCACCGAGCCGGAGCGGGAATCGATCCAGAGCCAGCTTGCCTCCGTCGGGCGGGCGCAATCGGTCGAAGCCGCGCTCGGCGAGGCGTTGACGCGGCTCTCCGGCTTGACCCGGGCCGCCGCGGTGGTGCTGACGGCCAAATCCAATTCGCGGTTGAAACACATCGAATTCGTCCGTCTGGAGCCGGAGCGCGCGCTGGTCGTGCTGGTCGGCGAAGACGGCCAGGTCGAAAACCGCGTGCTGACGCTGCCGCCCGGGGTGCCTTCGTCGGCGCTGACCGAAGCGAGCAACTTCCTCAATGCGCGGATTCGCGGCCGAACGCTGGCCGAAGCGCGCCTCGAGCTCGAAACCGCGATGGCGCAGAGCCGCATCGAGCTCGATCAGTTGACGCAGAAGGTGATCGAGGCGGGCATTGCGAGCTGGTCGGGGGGCGAACACGAAGAACGGCAATTGATCGTCCGTGGCCACGCCAATTTGCTGGAAGATCTGCATGCGCTGGAAGATCTCGAGCGCGTCAAGTCGCTGTTCGACGATCTTGAGACCAAGCGCGGCGTGATCGATCTGCTGGGTCGAGCCGAGCGTGCCGAAGGCGTGCGGATCTTCATCGGATCGGAGAACAAGCTGTTCTCGCTGTCCGGTTCCTCGACCATCATTGCGCCTTATGGCGATGCTTCGGGCCGCATCGTCGGTGTTCTCGGCGTGATCGGGCCAACCCGGCTGAATTATGCGCGGGTGATTCCGACGGTGGATTATGCTGCCCGGATCGTCAGCCGGATGCTGGGCGGCTGATCCGCCACGAATCGACATCAATCCGGGCGGGTTGCGCTTGATTTTCGGCCCCTAAAGCACGATATCCCGCTCAGCAAATCCCCATCCAACCAGATGCGTTTTTTGAGAAGGCAGTCTTATGACCGATCCCAACCGGCCGAGTGACGACGGGACACAACCCGCCAACCAGACCGGCGAGCCCGTGGTCTCAAAACCTTACGTCATGCCCGACGATCCCGAGGAAGGATCGGTCGAGGCGTTGACGAAGGAAGTAGCGGAAGCGCGCGACAAGATGCTGCGCACGCTGGCGGAGATGGAAAACCTGCGCAGGCGCACTGCCAAGGAGGTGGCCGACGCGCGCGTTTACGGCATCACCGGCTTTGCGCGCGACATCCTCGAGATCGCCGACAATCTGCAGCGCGCGCTGGATGCGATACCGGCTGAGGTGAAGGAGACCGCCGATCCCGGCATCAAGGCCTTCATCGAAGGCGTCGAGCTGACCGAGCGTTCGCTGCTCAACACGCTGGAGAAGAACGGCGTCAAGAAATTCGATCCGTCGGGCGAGAAGTTCGATCCGAATTTCCAGCAGGCCATGTACGAAGTCCCCGACGCGTCCGTCCCATCGGGAACGGTGGTTCAGGTCGTGCAGGCCGGCTTCATGATCGGCGACCGCGTGCTGCGCCCGGCACTCGTCGGCGTCTCCAAGGGCGGCGCAAAGGCCGCGCCGGCGGCTGCTCCCTCAGAGCAAAGCTAAGCCTCTCGAGAGCAAAGCCAAGTCTCTCGTGTCCCGGACGCGGTGCAGCGCTTCTGGCGCTGCTCCGCAGAGCCGGGACCCACTTCTCGCCGCGCCGATGGACCCCGGATCAGCAGCGCACCACGCCGCGAAGAGCGGCGCGCTGCGCAGCATCCGGGGAACGCGACTCCTACACCGCGATATCGCCCGACTGGATGCGCTTGACGCCGGCTTTGGTCATGTCGGCCCAGGCTTTGGCGAGCGAGCCCTGAAGGTCGATGCCGCGGCAGGCGTCTTCGATCACATAGGTTTCAAAGCCCGCCTTGCGCGCGTCGAGCGCGCTCCATGCCACGCAGTAATCGGTGGCAAGGCCGGCGAGGAACACCCGCTTCACTTTGCGCGCTTTCAAGTAGGCGGCAAGCCCCGTCGAGGTCTTGCCGTCGGCCTCGGTGAAGGCCGAATAGCTGTCGACGTTCTTGTTGAAACCCTTGCGGATGACGAGGCCGGCATGCGGGATTGCGAGGTCCTTCGACAGCGATGCGCCCTCGGTCCCCTGCACGCAATGATCCGGCCACAGTACCTGCTTGCCGTAGGGAAGGTCGACCGTCTCGAACGGCTTCTTGCCGGAATGCGATGTCGCGAACGAGACGTGGTCCGCGGTGTGCCAGTCCTGCGTCAGCACCACGTTGGCAAAGCCCTTGGCGATCCGGTTGATGATCGGAACGACCTGCTCGCCATCCTTGACCGCGAGGCTGCCGCCAGGAAGGAAGCAATTTTGTACGTCGATAACGATGAGCGCGGAGGCGTCATCCGGCTTGATCGGTGCGGCCATGATTGCTCCTGGTGCGAGGGTAGCGACCGATGTCGCGCCGAGACCAGTTAGGACCAGCCTGCGAGAAAGCATAGCACATCTCCCCTGTTGCGAACCCGGACAGGGGAAAGGCTAGTTAGATGTATGTACGAACGGAAGCCCGAAATTGCAGCGTGGGCCGCGAATTCCCGGATCAGGTCCGCGGCTGGATTCCGTCGCGCACGGCGCGAAAGCGCGGGAACGCCTTGGTCCACTCTTCGCGCGGCGAAGAGCCGATGATGCGCATCGAGGTCTGCGAGCCGAACCGCAGCCACTGAACGATGGTAACAGGCGTATTGTCCTTGCCGCTGATCGCGTCGATCCGCGTCTCGTAGCCGGGCTGGCCGTCGATGCGGACCGGTTCGGACATCGTGATCCGCCCGTCGCGCACGCCGGGAATCGTGGTCGCGATCTGCTGGGCAAAGCGGCCGCGATCGTCGGGCGAGGCTGCGGTCTGGCCGATCAGCCCGATGATCATGAACGGGGCGATCTCAAAACCCTTCTTTTCATCGCTGTCGGAGAGAATGAGCGCGGCGCCCGGCGCCAGCGTGCGGACGTTCTTGAAGCTCGAGAGTTCGCTGATCTTGAACGGCATCAGCCCAAGCTGCTCATCGACCGGCACCTCGATGCGGATCGCGGCAGAAGCGAACATCTGCCGCACGGCATCGTCGGTGTAGATCTTCGCGGCGTTCTCCGGCACCTGCACGGCGACATAGCCGGAGAAGGTGGGGCCAGGCAGGATCATCGAATAGCGGCGCACATTGGTGGCGCCGTCCTTGGCGTTCTCGACGGTGTAGTAGCCGAGTCCCGCCGCGGTCTCGATGCTCTCCGGCTTGATGCCGCCGGTGCCGGTGGGGTTGGCCTTGAAGGCGTTGGCGACCTCGCCATAGGCCTCGGCGGGCAGGTCGGCGACCAGCACCTTGACGCTGTGGTCCTCGGTCTCGAATCCGGTGAATGCCTTGGCCTTGTTGAGGCCGACGAGCGGCGTCATGCCCACCCTGGCTCCCGCCGGGAAGACCGGGTCGGCGGCGAATGCGGAAGCGGCAACGCCAGCAGATATGGCGGCAACAAGGGCAACCGCAGCAAAGTATCGAAGTGGCTTCATGGAGAATCTACCGGTTTGCATGGAGGCCGTTCAGTGGTCGGACGATGCAGCGAGTGGAATCTAAGCGAGTGGAATTCTGAGTCTTGGGCCTCGGGGCACGACGGGGTCGTTCCGTTCGGCCCGCTTTTAACGGTTTTGATGTCCCTGCAACAGGGCAGGGCAGGCGTCCGTTCCCCCGTTGCGTTTCGATATATCGGCTATTTCGCGGGATTTTGCCCGGCCTCCGGGCTCTTTTTGAGGCGCTTGCAGCGGCCAAATACCGCTCCCCCTCCCACATGGCGGGGCCCGCACGGTGGGGATGATGCCCATTGCTGCGCCACGCTTCGGCAGCGCGCGCGGGTGTCGCCGGCCTTGCCGATTTCTTAACGCCACGTGAGGGCTGTGCCCGCCCGGCCCCGCGCTGACACAATCTTTCAAACGTCAGGCTTTTCAGGCCTTAAGCTTGCGTTCGGTCCTTGCAGGGGCAACCCACCCTCCTATATGAGGCTCACCGTCGCAATATCGCGAGTATTTGAACGTTGGGGGTTCGGTTAGGTGCGCCGTCCAGGGCCCAGCCAACCTGCCGCAAAAAGAAGGATATGAGGACCATGGGAAAGGTCATTGGGATCGATCTCGGCACCACGAATTCGTGCGTTGCCGTAATGGATGGCAAGACTGCGAAAGTCATCGAGAACGCGGAAGGCATGCGCACCACGCCTTCGATCGTTGCCGTCACCGATGACGGCGAGCGCCTCGTCGGCCAGCCTGCCAAGCGTCAGGCGGTGACCAATCCCGAGCGTACGTTCTTTGCGGTGAAGCGCCTAATCGGCCGCCGCTACGACGACCCGATGGTCGAGAAGGACAAGAAGCTCGTTCCCTACAAGATCGTCAAGGCATCGAACGGCGACGCCTGGGTTGAGGCCGACGGCAAAACCTATTCGCCCTCGCAGGTCTCGGCCTTCATCCTGCAGAAGATGAAGGAGACCGCGGAAGCCCATCTCGGCCAGAAAGTCGAGCAGGCCGTCATCACCGTGCCCGCCTATTTCAACGACGCCCAGCGCCAGGCTACCAAGGACGCCGGCAAGATCGCCGGTCTCGAAGTGCTGCGCATCATCAACGAGCCAACGGCGGCCGCGCTGGCCTATGGCCTCGACAAGGCGAAGGCCGGCACGATCGCGGTCTACGACCTCGGCGGCGGCACTTTCGACGTCTCGATTCTCGAAATCGGCGACGGCGTGTTCGAGGTGAAGTCCACCAACGGCGACACCTTCCTCGGCGGTGAAGACTTCGACATGCGCCTTGTCGGCTATCTGGCGGATGAGTTCCAGAAGGAGCAGGGCATCAACCTGCGCAACGACAAGCTGGCCCTGCAGCGCCTGAAGGAGGCCGCTGAAAAGGCCAAGATCGAGCTGTCGTCGACGACGCAGACCGAAATCAACCTGCCCTTCATCACGGCGGACCAGACCGGGCCGAAGCATCTGACGATGAAATTGACCCGCGCCAAGTTCGAGGCGCTCGTCGACGATCTCATCCAGAAGACCATCGAGCCCTGCCGCAAGGCGCTGAAGGACGCAGGCCTGACCGCAGCCGAAATTGGCGAAGTGGTGCTGGTCGGCGGCATGACTCGCATGCCGAAGGTTCAGGAAGTCGTGAAGCAGCTGTTCGGCAAGGAGCCGCACAAGGGCGTCAACCCGGACGAGGTCGTCGCTATCGGTGCCGCGATCCAGGCCGGCGTGCTGCAGGGCGACGTCAAGGACGTGCTGCTGCTCGACGTGACCCCGCTGTCGCTCGGCATCGAGACGCTGGGTGGCGTGTTCACCCGCATCATCGACCGCAACACCACGATCCCGACCAAGAAGAGCCAGGTATTCTCGACCGCCGAGGACAACCAGAACGCCGTCACCATCCGCGTCTTCCAGGGTGAGCGCGAAATGGCCGCGGACAACAAGGTGCTCGGCCAGTTCGACCTGATGGGCATTCCGCCGGCGCCGCGCGGCATGCCGCAGATCGAGGTGACGTTCGACATCGACGCCAACGGCATTGTCAATGTCTCCGCCAAGGACAAGGCGACCGGCAAGGAGCAGCAGATCCGGATCCAGGCATCCGGCGGTCTCTCGGAAGCCGACATCCAGAAGATGGTCAAGGACGCCGAGGCCAATGCGGCCGAAGACAAGAAGCGCCGCGAGGCGGTCGACGCCAAGAATCATGCCGACGCGCTGGTGCATTCGACCGAGAAGGCGCTGGCCGAGCACGGTTCGAAGGTCGCCGAAAGCGAGCGCCGCGCCATCGAGGATGCCGTCAGCGATCTGAAGGAAGCGCTGAAGGGCGACGATGCCGAGGCCATCAAGGCCAAGACCAATACGCTGGCGCAGGCTTCGATGAAGCTCGGCGAGGCGATGTACAAGCAGCAGGCCGAGGCGGACGCCAAGAAGGATGCTGCCAAGGATGATGTGGTCGACGCGGAGTTCACCGAGGTCGACGACGACAAGAACACCAAGAAGTCGGCTTAAAGCGGGCTTTCGATCATGACCCTCATCCAAAAGAGCGCGAGCGCTGCGTTCGATGGGTGAGGGTCATTTTTCTTTAAGCCGATGGCGGCATCTTTTTCGATTGAGGTGCTTCGGCATGAAGGCAAATTCGGGCGGGTTTGACTGATGTCCACCAAGCGCTGCTATTACGAAACCCTGGAAGTTGATCGGAACGCGGACGAGTCCAAGCTGAAGGCGGCGTTCCGCAAGCTGGCGATGAAATGGCATCCGGACAGGAATCCAGGCGATGCCACCAGCGAAATGAAATTCAAGGAAATCAACGAGGCCTACGAAGTCCTGAAAGACGGCGACAAGCGCGCCGCCTATGACCGCTATGGCCACGCCGCGTTCGAGCAGGGCATGGGCGGCGGCGGTCCCGGCTTCGGCGCCGGCTTCGCCTCGTCATTCTCGGATATTTTCGAAGACCTGTTCGGCATGGCCGGACAGCGGCGCAGCGGCGGACGCGAGCGCGGCGCCGATTTGCGCTACAACATGGAGATCACGCTGGAAGAGGCGTTCCAGGGCAAGACCGCGCAGATCGAGATTCCGGTTTCGGTCACCTGCGAACCCTGTTCGGGCACCGGCGCCAAGGCCGGCACCAAGCCGAAGACCTGCTCGATGTGCGGCGGTGCGGGGCGCGTGCGCCAGGCTCAGGGCTTCTTCACGCTGGAGCGGACCTGCCCCGGCTGCCAGGGCCGTGGCCAGATGATCGAGGATGCCTGCCCGAACTGTTCGGGCACCGGACGGGTGACGCGCGACCGCACGCTGTCGGTCAATATCCCCCAGGGCGTCGAGGATGGCACGCGCATTCGCCTGGCCGGCGAAGGCGAAGCCGGCATCCGCGGCGGTCCGCCCGGCGATCTCTATATTTTCCTGTCGCTCGCCACTCACGAGTTCTTCCAGCGCGACGGCGCCGACCTGCATTGCCGGGTTCCGATCTCGATGGTCGCGGCCGCGCTCGGCGGCGAATTCGAGGTCCCGACCATCGACAAGGGCAAGACCAAGGTGAAAGTGCCGGCCGGGACGCAGTCCGGCCGCCGTTTCCGCATTGCATCAAAGGGCATGCCGGTGCTGCGCTCGCGCCAGACCGGCGATATGTATGTCCAGGTTGTGGTCGAAACGCCGCAGAATCTGACCAAGAAGCAGCAGGAACTGCTCGCCGAGTTCGAAAAATTGTCGTCCGGCGCCACCCAGCCGGAAGCGGCCGGCTTCTTCACCAAGGTCAAGGACTTCTTCGGCAACCGCGCCAGCTCCTGAACCGCGCGCACGCAAGCCCGGCGAGCCAGGTCTCGCCCGTCGGTCATGATTCATTCAGCTTGCACAGTGTGTTATCGCCGCACCGCGGGCCCTTTGGCGCGCCTTACGCACTACCGTTTGGCTTGACCACATCCCGATCGACCTATACGTGTTTATGACTGTTTTCTGACATCCCCGCATCAAAGCGGGTCCCGCCTGGTAGCGACATGCCTTTGCAATCGTCCGTGCGTGCGTTGAAGAAGCCTCGTCTCGATGATGAGGTTCGCTTCCTCCGTTCATGGATCGAAAAGCCGCTGCACATGGGCGCGGTGATGCCGTCGAGCAAGCTGCTCGCTCGCACTATGGCGCAATATGTCGAGGTCGAATCCGATGGACCGGTGATCGAACTCGGGCCCGGCACCGGCGCGATCACCAACGCGCTGATTGAGCATGGCGTCGACCAGAGGCGTCTGGTGCTGGTCGAGTACAATCCTGGCTTCTGTGCGCTGTTGCGCGACCGCTATCCGCAGGCCAGGGTGGTGCAGGGCGATGCCTATGCGCTGCGCGACTCGCTCGGCGGTGTGCTCGAGGCGCCGGCCTCTGCCGTCGTCTCCGGCCTGCCGCTGGTCACCAAGCCGATGCTGACGCGCCTGAAGCTGATCCGCGATGCCTTCCTGGCGCTCGCGCCCGGCGCGCCCTTCGTGCAGTTCACCTATTCGGTCGCGCCGCCGATCCCGAAATCGCTGCCGGGCGTGTCCACAGAAGCTTCCGAGCGGATCTGGATGAACCTTCCGCCCGCCCGGGTCTGGGTGTATCGCAAGGGCTGAGCCGCCCGGCGCCATCGCGCGGGGCTTGTCCTGAACGCGATTTCTAAAATATGTCCGCGCTGAAAATCCTCGTGATCCCGGGATCGCTACGCACAGGCTCGCTCAATGCGAAGCTGGCTGCCGTTGCCGCGCATGCACTGGCGCAGGAAGGCGCCGACGTCACTCGCATCTCGCTCGGTGACTTTCCGCTGCCAATCTATGACGGCGACCTGCAGGCGAAATCCGGCGTGCCCAAGCATGCGGTCAATTTGAAACGGATGATGGCAGCCCATCATGGCGTCCTGATCGTGACGCCGGAATACAATTCCTCAGTGCCGGCGCTGGTGAAAAACACCATCGACTGGGTGAGCCGGGTGCAGGACGCGCACGAGATCCGCGGGCAGGTGTTCCGCGATCGGGTGTTTGCGATCGCCTCCGCTTCCGGCAACCGGTTCGGCGGCGTTCGCGCGCTGGCGGCGCTGCGGCTGATCCTGTCGGCCTGCCATGCGCAGGTGATCCCGAACCAGCTTGCGCTGGCATTCGCCGAGGATGCCTATGACGAGATGGACCATCTGAAGCATCCCACGGACGCCGAGGCGCTGAAAGCGCTGGTGCGGCAGTTGATCGACGTTTCCCAACGGATGATGTGAGGTGACATGCAGCCAGCCGATATCGCAGCGAAGGACCGCCTGATCGTCGCGCTCGACCTGCCAGGGGTAAGCGAAGCGGAAGCCATGATCGCCCGGCTCGGCGTTAGCGTGAGCTTCTACAAGATCGGCTATCAGCTCGCCTATGCCGGCGGGTTGCCGCTGGCCCAGCAATTGGCGAAGTCGGGCAAGAAGGTCTTCATCGATCTCAAGCTGCATGACATCGGCAACACGGTGGCGCGCGGGGTCGAGAGCGTGGCCAAGTTAGGGGCGACCTTCCTCACCGTGCACGCCTATCCGCAGACCATGAAAGCCGCGGTCGAGGCGCGCGCCGGATCGGGCTTGAAGATTCTCGCGGTCACGGTGCTGACCTCCTATGACGACGGCGATCTGCATGCCGCGGGCTATCGTCTCAACGTCTCGGATCTCGTCGAGGCGCGGGCGCAGCAGGCGCAGGTGTTGGGCGTCGATGGCCTCGTCAGCTCGCCGGAAGAGGCGGCCGCCTTGCGCAAGATCGTCGGCCACCAGATGAACCTGGTGACCCCCGGCATCCGGCCCGCTGGCGCCGCAACCGGCGACCAGAAGCGCATCATGACGCCGGCGCGTGCGATCGCGGCCGGCGCTGACTATCTGGTGGTCGGACGCCCGGTGACCGAAGCCGCCGATCCCAAGGCGGCGGCGGACGCCATTCAGGCGGAAATCAAGCAGGCGCTGGCATAATCAAGGAACGGAGAAGTGAGATGGCCAAGGGTTACTGGATCGGACGCGTCGACGTTCACAACGACGAGGGCTACAAGCCCTACATGGCGGCCAACCCGGCCATCTTCCAGAAATTCGGCGGGCGCTTCATCGTGCGCGGCGGCAGGTTCACCGCGGTCGAAGGCCAATGCCGCTCGCGCAACGTCGTGATCGAGTTCGACAGCTACGACAAGGCGCTCGCCTGCTACAACTCGCCGGAATACCAGGCCAACATCAAGGTCCGCCAGCCGCACTCGATCGCGGACCTCATCGTCATCGAGGGCTATGACGGCCCGCAGCCGTGATCGGGGCTGGAACGTCGGTTTTGTCCGTCGTGCCCGGGCTGGTCCCCCGGCATCCCCGTCTTCGCCGAGGCGAAGAAGACGTGGACGGCCGGGACGAGCCCGGCCATGATGGCTGATGGGCCCTGATCGGTTGCCGGAACGGCCTCATCCCGCTATAGGGCGTGAAGAGGAAAAAGCCATGGCCGATATGCGATTGATCGTTGCGGGGGCCGGCGGCCGGATGGGCCGCGCGCTGGTGCGCGTCATTTCCGAGACGCCCGGCGCGGTATTGACCGGCGCGCTGGAGGCGCCGGGATCGGTACTCCTGGGCAAGGATGCCGGTGTGCTTGCGGGCCTGCCGGAGAACGGCATCAAACTTTCCGCCGACCTCTGGGCGCTGTCGGCCAATGCCGACGGGATCGTCGATTTCACCGTGCCGGCTGCCACCATCGCCAATGTCGCGATCGCCGTCGAACGCGGCCTCGTGCACATCATTGGAACTACCGGCCTGTCGACATCAGACATGGCCGTGATCAAGAGTGTCACCTCGCGTGCAGTGGTGGTGCAGTCAGGCAATATGAGCCTCGGCGTCAATCTGCTCGCCGCATTGGTCAAGCGCGTCGCGCAATCTCTGGACGAGAGCTTCGACATCGAAATCGTCGAAATGCACCACAGGGCCAAGATCGACGCGCCGTCCGGCACGGCCTTCCTGCTCGGCGAAGCTGCCGCTGCCGGCCGCGGCGTCGACCTGCACGCCCGCTCGGCGCGCGGCCGCGACGGGCATACCGGTGCGCGCCGGCCGGGCGACATCGGCTTTGCTGCGCTGCGCGGCGGCACCGTCACCGGCGATCACTCCGTGATCTTCGCTGGCCCCATGGAGCGGATCGAACTGACCCACCGTGCGGAAGACCGCACCATGTTCGCACAGGGCGCCGTCAAGGCGGCGCTGTGGGCGCGGGGCAAGCAGCCCGGCTTCTATACGATGACCGACGTGCTCGGGCTTGCCGACTTCTAGACATCGAACAACGGAAAATCCTGGAATGAGCGAACGTCTTCTTGTGCTCGTGCGCCACGGGCAGAGCGAGTGGAATTTGAAGAACCTGTTCACCGGCTGGAAGGATCCTGACCTGACCGAGCTGGGCATTGCCGAGGCCAAGGAGGCCGGCCGTAAATTGAAGGCGCAGGGGCTGACATTCGACGTCGCCTTCACTTCCGACCTGACGCGCGCCCAGCATACGCTGAAATTGATGCTCGCCGAGATCGGCCAATCCGGGCTGCCGACGACGAAGGACCTCGCGCTCAATGAACGCGACTATGGCGATCTCTCCGGCCTCAACAAGGATGACGCCCGTAAGAAATGGGGCGAGGACCAGGTGTTGATCTGGCGCCGTTCCTACGACGTGCCACCGCCCGGCGGTGAAAGCCTGAAGGACACGCTGGCGCGCGCGCTGCCTTATTACGTGCAGGAGATCCTGCCCGGCGTGCTGCGCGGACAGCGCACGCTGGTCGCCGCGCACGGCAATTCGCTGCGCGCGCTGATCATGGTGCTGGAGAAACTGACGCCGGCGCAGATCTTGAAGCGCGAACTCGCGACCGGCGTGCCGGTGATCTACCGCCTCAATGCGGATTCGACGGTCGCGACAAAGGTCGATCTGGCTGCGTGAGGCATTAGACCTCATGCTGAGGAGCCTGCGCAGCAGGCGTCTCGAGGGATGAATGGCACCAGTCGGGCCTCATGGTTCGAGACGGCGTCATCGGGCTGCGCTTCGCGCGGACCCGCTGGCGCCTCCTCACCATGAGGGTTTAGCCGCTAATGCAGTCCCACCTGC
Source organism: Bradyrhizobium archetypum (assembly GCF_013114835.1). Classification (GTDB taxonomy): domain Bacteria; phylum Pseudomonadota; class Alphaproteobacteria; order Rhizobiales; family Xanthobacteraceae; genus Bradyrhizobium; species Bradyrhizobium archetypum. The sequence continues at coordinate 147,740 of NZ_JAAVLW010000008.1, forward strand.
CCGGCTTCCCAGCCGAGCATCGCCTGCTTGCGCGTGACGCCCCAGTGATAGCCGGTGAGCGCGCCGCCTTTGCCAAGGGCGCGATGGCAGGGCACCACGAACGACACCGGGTTGCGGCCGATGGCAGCGCCGACGGCACGCGATGCCTTCGGGTTTCTGATCTTGGCGGCGATATCGGAATAGCAGACCGCGCGGCCCATCGGGATCTTGAGCAGCGTCTCCCACACCCGCACCTCGAAATCGGTGCCGATCAGGACCACGCGCAATGGCTGGTCCGGCCGCCACAGCCGGGTATCGAAGATGCGTTGCGCGAGGCTCACGGTGCCGTCGTGGTCTTCGAAATAGGTTGCGTTCGGCCAGCGCCGCTTCATGTCGGCGAACGCCGCCGACTCCTCGCCGGGATCGGCAAAGGCGAGCCCGGCAAGGCCGCGGTCGCTGGCGATCACGATGGCCGTGCCGAAAGGCGAAGCGTGGAACCCGTAACGCAACATCATGCCGGCGCCGCCATTCTTCCATTCGCCCGGCGACATCGCTTCGTGGGTGACGAACAGGTCATGCAGCCGGCCCGGGCCCGATAGCCCGGAGTCGAGCGCAGCGTCGAGCACGCTGGCGGAATCTCGCAGCAAGCTCTTGGCATGATCCAGGGTGAGCGCCTGCATGAACGCCTTCGGCGTCAGCCCGGCCCAGCGGCGGAATAAATGGTGCAGCTCATCTGGCGTGACGGCCGCAGCATCCGCCATCGCCTCGATGGTCGGCTGCGAGCGCCACTGTTCCGAGATGAAGGCGATCGCACGGCGCACGGAATCGTAGTCGCGCAGCGCGGCGCTCTGGTGGCCCGGCTTGGCCAGGCGCTGGTCATGTATCGCTGATATCATCATGGGGTCTGATTTAGGGCTCATGCGCGGCTCAAACCACCCGATTTCTGACAAGCACCTCAAGCCACCGGATTATAGGTAGGTCCGCGCTTGGCGGCTTGCAGCGCAGCCAGCAAGGCTTTGGCAAAGCTGGCTTTTTCGTCTGGACCCAAAACCTGGCCAATCGAAACCCGCCGGCCACGGGAGACCAGATAGAGCCGCTCGATGCCGAATTCGGGGTCGCCGGTCTGCTCTAGCTGCACCCAGAGCGGATTGAACGACCACTCCATCAGATGGCCGCGATGGCTCACCTGCCGCACGCGCAACTCCGATGGCGTCACCACGATGTCCTCGGTGGCGTCAGCGCTGCGAAAATTGATCCGGAATGCCCAGTAGATCACCAGCGCGTCGAGGCCGAAAAAGCCGACCACGGGCCAGGCGCCGATCAGCAAAAACGCGATGCCGGCGACAAAGCTCACGCCGCCGATGAACGTCATCAGCACCAAAAAGCCGGTGCGGTTGAGCGAGCGATGCGGCGTCACCCGCGCCGAAAACAGCGTCGGCTGGTCAAGCACCGGATCAAAGTCGTTGCCTGCGGTCATCGCGTATCAGTATATCCCGATCATGGCCAAAATCATCCGTCCTATCCGCGCCAAAAAATCCCGCGTTCCCTCCGTGCCGAAGAAAGTGGCAAAGAAGGCCGCCAAGGCGCCGACGGGTGTGGCGAAGAAATCGACCGGGCTAAAGTCTCCAAAGGCCAAGCCTTGGACGCCGGCCGAGATCCACGAGGCGTTCAGCCGGTTTCGCAAAGCCAATCCGGAGCCAAAGGGCGAGCTTGAGCATCTCAACCCCTACACGCTGCTGGTGGCGGTCGTGCTGTCCGCGCAGGCAACGGATGCCGGCGTCAACAAGGCGACCCGCGCGCTGTTTGCGGTCGCCGATACGCCGCAGAAGATGCTTGAGCTCGGCGAAGAGAAGTTGCGCGACTACATCAAGACGATTGGGCTCTACCGCAACAAGGCGAAAAACGTCATCGCGCTATCGCGAAAGCTGATCGACGAATTCGGCGGCGAGGTGCCGCGCACGCGGGCCGAGATCGAATCGCTGCCGGGCGCCGGGCGCAAGACCGCCAATGTGGTGCTCAACATGGCCTATGGCGAGCACACGCTGGCGGTGGATACGCACGTCTTCCGCGTCGGCAACCGCACCGGGCTCGCGCACGGCAACACGCCGCTCGAAGTCGAGCTGGGGCTGGAGAAGGTGATCCCGGCGGAATTCATGCGGCATGCCCATCATTGGCTGATCCTGCACGGTCGCTACACCTGCCTGGCGCGCAAGCCGCGCTGCGAGGTGTGTTTGATCAACGATCTCTGCCGCTGGCCGGAAAAGACGGTGTGAGTGATTGGTGTCATTCCGGGGCGCATCGAAAATGCGAACTATGGGGCGCCCCTTGCGCCCCTGAGAATCTCGAGATTCCTGGTCTGGTCCTGCGGACCATCCTGGAATGACGTGCCCAGTCACGCCACCGGCATCTTCCTCCCCGGCTCAATCAGGTCGGGCCGCGGCCCCGAGAGCCGCTTGTGCATGTGGACCATGAAGGCCATGCCGAACAACGGCGTCGCCAGATTGACGATCGGGATCGACACAAAGGCCGCAATGAACAGGCCTGCGGTAAACACGGTTGCGGCATTGTCCCGGCGCATCGCCTTGGCCTCCACGGGCGAACGGAAACGCATCGCCGCGAGTTCGAAATATTCACGCCCCAACAGCCAGGCCGTGGCGATGAAGAAGATCAGAAAGCCCGCACCGGCGAACAGCACGAAGGGCAGGGCGATCAAATAGACCAGGATCGTCAACAGCGCCGTCTTGATGCCCTCGGGGATCGCGATGCCGAGCGGCAGCGCCTCGCCGGGACGTTCCGCCGGATAATGCTCACGCTCGACATGCTCGGCGACATCGTCGACGAATACGCTTGCGATCAGCGAGGTGACTGCCGGCATCAGGAAAATGCCGCCGAGCACGACGCCGAGCCCGGCCGCGATCGAGATGATCCAGGAAAGGATGTGGAGCGAGGTGTGGAAGCCCGGCCCGAGCATCGCCTCCGCCCAGCCCTCGCCGTAATCGGCAAACCAGCTCAATAGCCGCTGCAATCCGATCGCCAGCACCGTGATCAACACCAGCGCCAATCCGATCGAGCGCCACAGGATGGAGCGCATCGGCGGCGACAGGATCTGCGAAAGCGCCTTGACGGCGGCGTCGAGCATGGCGGTTCTACCCTTGTGAAGAAACCCTCGCGAGAGGTAGATACCTGCAAGAGCTTCGGCAAGAGGCGGCGACTCCTCGGGGGAGGACCTTGCCGGGAGGGAGCCCACCGTGCGTGAGGCGAGACCTAGGCTTCGAGACTACAGCCGCGTCATTCGCAAGCGTAGCGCGTTGCCGACGACGCTGACCGAGGACAGCGCCATCGCGGCGGCGGCGATGATCGGCGACAGCAAGAGGCCGAATGCCGGATAGAGAATGCCGGCGGCGATCGGGATTCCGGCGGCGTTGTAGATGAAGGCGAAGAACAGGTTCTGCCGGATATTGCGCATCGTTGCCTGCGAAAGACGCCGCGCACGGACGATGCCGGTAAGATCGCCTTTCAGCAGCGTGAGCCCGGCGCTTTCCATCGCGACGTCGGTGCCGGTGCCCATGGCGATGCCGACTTCGGCTGCGGCGAGCGCCGGCGCGTCGTTAACGCCGTCGCCGGCCATCGCGACGATCTTTCCGCCCTTCTGCAGCTTTGCCACCACCGCGCTCTTCTGATCGGGCAGCACTTCCGCTTCAACATCGGCAATACCGAGGCGCTTTGCGACGGCATTCGCAGTGGTCTTGTTGTCGCCGGTCAGCATGATCACCTCGATGCCCTCGGCCGCGAGCGCCTTCAGCGCGTCCGGTGTCGATGCCTTTACGGGGTCGGCGATGGCAAACAATGCCGCCAGCCTTCCGTCGACAGCCATGTTGATGACGGTCGCGCCCTCGCCGCGCAGACCCTCGCCCTGTTCGTTGAGCGCGCTGGTTTCGACGCCCAGCGATTGCAGGAAGTTTGCATTGCCGAGCACGACGGTTCTGCCGTCGACCTTGCCGGTGGCGCCCTTGCCGGTCGGTGAATCGAATTCGTCGACCTTGCCAAGATCGAGATTGCGCTCTTTGGCCGCTCGCACGATGGCATCGGCCAGCGGATGCTCGCTGGCACGCTCGACGCTGGCCGCCAGCCGCAGGACGTCGGCCTCGCCAAATCCCGGGGCCGCAACGATATTGACCACCTTCGGCTTGCCCTCGGTGAGCGTACCGGTCTTGTCGACCACGAGCGTGTTGACCTTCTCCATCCTCTCCAGCGCTTCGGCGTTCTTGATCAGCACGCCGGCCTGCGCGCCGTGCCCGACGCCGACCATGATCGACATCGGCGTGGCGAGGCCGAGCGCACAGGGGCAGGCGATGATCAGCACACTGACGGCGGCGACCAGGCCGAATGCCATGCGCGGCTCGGGCCCGAACCAGGCCCAGGCGCCGAACGCGACCATCGCCACGACGATCACAATGGGCACGAACCAGCCGGAAACCCGATCGGCCAGCCGTTGGATCGGCGCCCGCGAGCGCTGTGCATCCGCGACCATCTTCACGATCTGCGAGAGCAGCGTGTCACGCCCCACTTTTTCCGTGCGCATGACGAAGCCGCCGGACTGGTTGAGCGTGCCCGCGATGACCTTGCTGCCGGGCTCCTTGGTGACCGGCATGGATTCGCCCGTGACCAGCGACTCATCGAGAGAAGAACGGCCCTCCAGGATGACGCCGTCGACCGGCACTTTCTCGCCCGGCCGGACCCGCAATCGGTCGCCGACTGCCAGCGCGTCGATTTCGACCTCATGATCGGCGCCGTCATCGCCAATACGGCGCGCGGTCTTTGGTGCAAGCTGCAGCAGCGCTTTGATCGCGCCTGACGTCGCCTCACGCGCGCGCAGCTCGAGTACCTGGCCGAGCAGCACCAGCACGGTGATGACCGCCGCCGCCTCGAAATAGACCGCCGCCGCGCCGCCATGGCCGCGGAAAGTATCGGGGAAGATGCCGGGCGCGACCGTGCCGATGACGCTGTAGACATACGCAACGCCCGTACCCATCGCGATCAGCGTGAACATGTTGAGATTGCGCGTGCGCAGCGACTGCCAGCCGCGCACGAAGAACGGCCAGCCGGCCCAGAGCACGACAGGCGTGGCGGATGCGAATTGGATCCAGTTCGACAGCGTCGGATCAACCCAGCCGTGGCCGCCGACGAGATGGCCGCCCATTTCGAGGACGACCGCCGGCAGGGACAGCACCAGGCCGATCCAGAAGCGGCGCGTCATGTCGGCGAGTTCAGGATTGGGCGGCGCATCCAGGCTCGCGACCTCCGGCTCCAGCGCCATGCCGCAGATCGGGCAGCTTCCGGGGCCGACCTGGCGGATCTCCGGGTGCATCGGACAGGTGTATATCGCGCCTTCCGGCACGTCGGCTTTTGGTCGCTTGTCTTTCTCCAGGTAAGCGGCGGGATCGGCAGCGAATTTTGTACGGCAGCCGGCCGAGCAGAAATGAAAGGTCTCGCCGCGGTAGTCGAAGCGGTGCGTGCTCGTTGCGGGATTTACCGTCATGCCGCAAACGGGGTCGCGAACGGTTGCCGCGCCGTTGCCGTGATGGTGGTGATGGGCGTGGCCGGCGTGGCTATGGCCGCCGCCGCAGGCGCCCTTTGGCGCGCCGTTTCGATCGGTGCTTTCATCCTCGCTCATCGTCATCTCCGGCACTTGAAACCTATACCCTGTAGGGGTATATAGGACGCATGCGAAAAGACATCAAGACATCCTGTCAGAAACGTCTCAGCCGGATCGAAGGCCAGGTCCGTGGCCTGTCACGAATGGTTGATGAGGACCGTTACTGCATCGATATCGTCACCCAGATCTCAGCCGTCCGGGCCGCGCTGCGGCGCGTCGAGGAGGAGGTATTGCGGGATCACGTCGCGCATTGCGTCGAGCACGCCATCACCAGCGGCAACAAGGCCGAGCAGCGCGAAAAGATCGCCGAACTGATGGCCGTGATCGGCCGCGCGGATCGGTAGCAGCGGCGGCAAAAACCTAACGAGATTGTGGGGCAATATATCTGCTCCGGCCAGTCTGCCTTGATCCAGATCAGCGGTCGGTCGGCGATCCCCCGTGCTTGCGCCCCTTCTTATTGTAACGTCATACCGCTCTTGCTAGCGTGAGGTCCTGGGTTGGCTTGCACTGATGCGGTCGCGTGCCGATTGTAGCAGTTATCATGCGGGGCATGCGCATTGCGTCGGTCTGTCTGGGGAGCAATTTCGGCCGTCGCATCGCTGTTGATCACGGAGTCTCCGGCCGCCGCGCAGAGCGCCGTGGCTCGCCCCGGCCAGCTTCCTGCTGTCACCGTTAATCCTCCCGAAGAGCGGCCGCGCGTCCGGTCCAAGCCGCCGCGTCGTGCGCAGACCGCACGAAATCCCTCTGCAATTCAACCAGCGGTACCCGCGTCGCACGTGAACAGCGGCGTTACGCCGGGCTCCGCGACCATGGGGCCGGCATCCATGCAGCCGACTGCCACCATGACCATCAGCGGCACGGATGTGAACGCCCGGCCGTTCTCGCGTTCCGGCGAGGCGCTGGAGGTCGTGCCGGGGCTGATCGTCACCCAGCATTCCGGCGAGGGTAAAGCCAATCAGTATTTTCTCCGCGGTTTCAACCTCGATCACGGTACCGATCTCGCCATCAGTGTCGATGGCATGCCGGTCAACATGCCGACCCACGGCCACGGGCAAGGTTATGCCGACGTCAATTTTCTGATTCCGGAACTGGTGCAGTCGGTCATGGTGCGCAAAGGGCCTTACTTTGCCGACCAGGGCGATTTCGCCTCCGCGGGCGCGGTTGCCATCGACTATGTCAACCGGCTGCCAAACAATATCGCCGAACTGACGTTCGGCAGTTTTGGCTATCGCCGCGCGCTGGCGGCGGGATCGACAGTGGTCGGCACTGGCACGCTGCTCGCCGCCTTCGAAGGAGTCGGCTATCATGGTCCGTGGAACGTGCCGGACCATGTGCGCAAGCTCAACGGCGCACTGCGCTACAGCCAGGGCACTGCGACCGACGGGTTCACGCTGTCGGCGATGGCCTATGCGAACGGCTGGAATGCGACCGATCAGCTAGCGCAACGTGCGATCGATCAGGGTCTGATCGGCCGGTTCGGAACGCTCGATCCAACCGATGGCGGCGTCGCGAGCCGGTTCTCGCTTTCGAGCAACTGGGCGCAGTCGGGCGAATATGGGCAGAGCAAGATCAACGCCTATGTGATCAACTCGTCGCTGCGGCTCTACAACAATTTCACCTACTTTCTCGACGATCCCGTTAACGGGGATCAGTTCAGCCAGATGGACCGGCGCACGGTCTATGGCCTCAACGCCAGCCACGCTTTCGACGCGCGCATGGGCGGGATCGAAACGCAGACCCGCATCGGACTGCAGACGCGCGGCGACGATATCCGTGTCGGCCTATTCAAGACATTCCAGCGCGAGACGCTTTCGACGATTCGCGAAGATGGCGTGCGGCAGAGCAATGTCGGCTTATGGGCCGACACGACGGCGCGATGGACCGACTGGCTGCGCACTACGGCCGGCATCCGCGAGGACTATTTTTCGGGAAGGGTGGTTAGCGACACGCCGGCGAATTCCGGCAACACCGAGGCGTCGATGACGAGTCCCAAGGCCGGCATTGTGCTGGGGCCTTGGTACAAGACCGAGTTCTACGGCAACGCCGGTTACGGCCTGCACTCCAACGATATCCGCGGCGCGACCATCACCGTCAATCCGATCGACAAGGTGACGCCGCAGGATCGCGTGCCGCTGCTGGTTCGGTCAAAAGGCGCCGAGCTCGGCATCCGCACCAAAGCAGTCGAAGGCCTCACCAGCTCGCTTGCGGTGTTCGTCCTGGACTTCGATTCGGAATTGCTGTTTGTCGGCGATGCCGGGACCACCGAGCCGAGCCGCCCCAGCCGCCGCGTCGGCGTCGAATGGACCAGCCAGTATCAGATACTGCCGTGGATGCGGCTCGATTTCGACGTCGCTTATACCCGCGCCCGCTTCGCCGATTTCGATCCGGCGGGCAATTTCATTCCGGGCGCACCGGCGTGGATCGGGAGCGGCGGCGTGACGTTCGGCGGCGAGACCGGCTGGTTCGGCGCGCTGCGGGGTCGCTATTTTGGCCCGCGTCCTCTGATCGAGGACGACAGTGTTCGCTCGCAGGCGTCGCTGATCTTCAATGCGCGCGCCGGTTACAGATTCGACAATCGCCTGCGGCTGCAGCTCGACTTGCTCAATCTCTTCAACGCAAAGACCAACCAGATCGAATACTATTATCTGTCACGGCTGGCGGGCGAGCCGATCGGCGGCGTCGCGGATCGTCATGTGCATCCGGCCGAGCCGCTGGCGATGCGGCTGACGCTGGCGGGGAGATTTTGATGGAGCCGCAGGGTGGGCAAAGGCGCGCGAGCGCCGTGCCCACCATCTATCCGCAGAGTGCCGATTGAATGGCGGGCACGCAGAGCCTGTCATCGGGCGCGCATTCGCGCGACCCGTTGGCTTTGCCTACCTTACGATTCTACGCCACCCTCTGCGGAGCGCGCGGCCTCATGCGGCGCTCCGGCGGGCGGACCGCGACATATTCGACGGCGAGATAGTGTTCCGACACGGTGATGCGTTCGATCATCGTGGTTTCGACGGTGACTTCCTCAACCGTCATTTCTTCAGCCGTAATCGGAAGCGGCGCTTCCTGGTCAACCTCTTCAGGAACAAGTGGCGGCGACTTGACCTCTGGAAACACACCGAACTCGCCCGCTACCTCCGGGAGCGGCTTCTGCTTGTCGGCCCAGTGCAAGGCCGTGTAGTCGAAGCCGTGCACGATGGTGGGTTTGACGATTTCGAAATAGGGCGAGATGTCGAAATCGCGTGGCATGTAGAGCGAGGAATCGCGGATATGCAGGATTTCGCGCCGCGCCTTGCGCGAGGCCGCGCGGGTGATCTTGGGCAGGATCGGGTAGCGCACGGCATCGAACGCCTGCGCGATCAGCGCCGAGCAGATGATCTTGGTGGGGTCGCCCGAGCCGAACGCGATCATGCGGCGGCGCCAGCGCTGCGGCACCGGCAGCGGAATCAGATAGCGCATCAGGTCGACGATGTTCTTGGTGTCATAGCCGAAGCCGATGCGGTTGATCGCGTAGCGACACACCGTGGTGCGGTCCTCAAAGGACAGGCCGATCGGGCGGCAGATGCGGGTGTGATAGGGATAATATTTCGACAGCGGCGCCGAGGTCACGCCTTCGCCGATATTGGCCTCGATCAGCACATGCGGTTCGCCGTCGGGCTCGCTGGCGCCGTCGACCTGGCCGACATAGAGCGCGGCATGCGACCAGGTAGATTGCGTGAGGTATTTGATGATGCCCGAGATGCGATTGTTGCCTTCGACCAGCAGCACATCGCCGGGCGCGATGATGCCGCGCAGGTGTTCGGGATCGCTGGGCGTAAACGGCTCGTAGCCCGGCACTTCCTTCTGCAGGTAGCGGGCAATCAACTGGCCGATCGTGTCGAGCATTACGCCCATCAAACTCCCCCAGAGCGGCTTTTCTCCCGCTTTTTTTGTTTCCTTATCATGGTCGCAAGCGGTTTCAATTTAGTTCATGCGAAGGATGGATCAATCATGATTGATTTACCATCAGTGTTGCTGCGCAGCGTGAGATGCGGCACAGTTCGCAAGGTGTTCTCGCTTCCTTCAGGCCGTGGAAACCATGACATGACAATGACCCGCCGCACCTTCCTGTCGGCGTCCGCAGGCCTGGCAGCAGCGCCGGTTTTTTCCGGGCAGCGGCGTGCGGCAGCCGCACCGTTGCCACGGGAAGCCGACATTGTCGTGATCGGCGCGGGCGCGGCCGGCATTGCTGCGGCGCGGCGGATCATGGCGGCAAACCGCAAGGTGATCATAGTGGAGGCAGCCAGCCAGATCGGCGGCCGCTGCCAGACGGATACCGCGACCTTCGGCGTGCCGTTCGATCGCGGCGCGCGCTGGATGCACAATCCCGAGACCAATCCGATGATCAAGCTGGCGCGGGCGGCGGGCCTCGAGATCACGACGGCACCGTCGGGCCAGAAGATTCGCATCGGCCGCCGCAACGCCCGCGCCGGCGAGACCGAGGAATTTCTCGCAGCCCTGGTGCGCGCCAACCGCGCCATCGACGACGCCGCACGGCGGCTCGACGTTTCCTGTGCGTCGGTGATGCCGAAAGAACTCGGCGACTGGGCCGGCACGGCGGAATTCATGCTCGGGGCCAGTTTCGCCGGCAAGGATTTGAAGGATCTATCCGTCGGCGACAAGTCCCGCGCGCAGGACCGCAACACCGCGATCGCCTGCCGCGAGGGGCTCGGCACGCTGATCACAAAGCTCGGCGAGCAGGTGCCGGTTTCGCTGTCGACGCCGGCCAACCGCATCGTCTGGAGCAACCGCGACGTCAGCGTGGAGACGCCAGCGGGCAGGATCGCCGCGCGTGCCGCCGTCATCACCGTGTCGAGCAACGTGCTGGCGGCGGGCAATATCAAGTTCGCACCGGATATTCCAAAGCGCACACTCGAGGCCGCCTCGAAGCTCAGCCTCGGCAGCTACGATCGGATCGCGCTGCAGATGCCCGGCAATCCGCTGGGATTGGCGCGCGACGACGTTGTGATCGAGAAGAGCGATTCGATGAGGACCGGGCTGATCTTCGCCAACATCGGCGGCTCGTCGCTGTGCACGATCGATGTCGGCGGCTCGTTCGGCCGCGATCTCTCCGCGCAGGGCGAGAAGGCCATGGTGGCGTTTGCGGTGGAATGGCTGGCAAAGCTGTTCGGCAGCGAGGCGGCCGCCGCGGTGAAGAAATCGAGCGCGACGCGCTGGAATGCGGCGCCCTTCGCGCTCGGCGCGATGTCGGCGGCCGGTCCCGGCGCGCAATCATCGCGAAAGGTTCTGACCGAACCGGTCGGCTGCATCTATCTCGCCGGCGAGGCCACCCATGAAACGCTGTGGGGCACGATCGATGGCGCCTGGGAGAGCGGCGAGCGCGCGGCAGAAGCCGCGCTCCGGCGGATCGGCGCGTTGAAGGATCCCGAGCCTGAGGCGCGGCCTCAGAAGCCGCGGCGGCGCGTACCGTCTCCGATCAACTGATGGCCCGGCCCAAGGCACTGATCTCGTGGTCGAGCGGCAAGGACTCGGCATTCGCGCTGCATGAAGTGCTGCGCGCGGGCGAATTCGAGGTGGTTGGGGCGCTCACCACCGTTACCGAGACGTTCGGCCGGGTGTCGATCCACGGCGTGCGGCAAGAGATCTTGCAGGCGCAATGTGAGGCCGCCGGCCTGTCGCAGCGGATCGTGCCGATTCCCTATCCCTGCCCCAATGAGATCTACGAGGCGCGAATGGGCGAGGCGGTCGCGCAGGCCGTTGGTGACGGCATCACGCATATGATCTTCGGCGATCTGTTCCTCGCCGACATCCGCGCATATCGCGAACAGAAACTGGCCGGTACCGGCATCACGCCGGTATTTCCATTGTGGGCGCGGCCGACGACCGAGCTGGCGCAGGCGATGATTGCGAGCGGACTCGAGGCGCATCTCGCTACGGTCGACCTGAAGAAGCTGCCGGCCGATTTTGCAGGCCGCAAATTCGATGCAAGCTTGCTGTCTGATCTGCCTGAGGGCGTCGACGCTTGCGGCGAGAATGGCGAGTTTCACACCTGCGTGGTGGCAGGGCCGATGTTTTCGCGGCGGTTGGCAGTCACGAGAGGCGAGTGCGTCGCGCGCGATGGGTATGCGTATTGCGATCTGGTGATGGATAATGCCTTTTCCGTCGTTCCGGCCAAGCAAAGCGCGAGCCTGGACCCATAACCAACAGCTGGTAGTGCTGTAGCACGCTGGGGCCGCATCCAATTCGAATCCCACACGCCTGTGGTTATGGGCCCCTGCGTTCGCAAGGACGACGGCTCACCGCAGCACACCATCCAACGCCGGCAGACCAAAAATCACCGCCGCGGCAATCAGCGCGTAGCAGATCGCGCGGAACACGGCTTCGCTGGCCTTGCCGAACAGCGAGGCGCCGAACCAGACACCAACGCCGTAGACCGGGCCGACCACGAACGCGAACTTGATCGCATCCAGTGTGATCAACCCGGCCGCGGTGTAACTGACGGCGGAGAAGATGTCCGAGACGCCGAAGAACAGCAGGATGTTGGCGCGCGCGATGACAGAAGGAATCGGGCGACCGAGCCAATAGCCGACGATCGGCGGGCCGCCGGTCTGGGCGAGGCCACTGCAAAAGCCCGACAGTCCGCCGACGCCGACCGCAACAGGCGCGTGATCCTTGCCGCGGTAGCGCCAGCCGGAGAGCAGAAGCAGCAGCAGCGCGAACACGAAGGCGGAAATGATCCAGCGTGTCGTCACCGGGTCTAACCGGCTCAGGAAATAGGTGCCGATCGGCACGCCGACCAGGGCGCCCAACACTATGACCGCAGTCGCCTTGCGGTCAGCCTTCTCCCACGCATTCGGCAGCAGCGGCGCGGCGGCAACGAAATCGATGATCAGCAGCAGCGCCGCTACCAGCCGCGGGTCGGCGATCGAGCTGGCCAGCGGCATGAAGATCAGCGCCGCGCCGAAGCCGGAAAAACCCCGCGCCGCTCCCGAGACGAAGGCGACGGCGCAAATCGCGATTGCGGCATTGAGGCTGACCTCGGAAGGGACGAGACCGAGAGGACTCATCCCCGAAGCGCGCCGCCGGTCTTCTTCGTCACCTCGGCCACGATCTTCGCCGCTACCGCGTCGATCTCCTGGTCCGTCAGGGTCTTCTCGCGTGGCTGGATCGTCACGGCGATCGCGATCGACTTCCTGGTGGGATCGATGCCCTTGCCTTCGTAGACATCGAACACGGTCACATCCGTGATCAGCTTCTTGTCGACGTTCTGCGCAGCACGAACGATGTCCCCGGCCTTCACGCTACGATCGACGATGAAGGCAAAATCGCGCGACACCGGCTGGAACGCGGAGAGTTCGAGCAGCGGCTTGGCACGAGTCGGCCTCTTCTTGGCGTCAGGGATGCGGTCGAGGATCACTTCGAACGCCATCAAGGGGCCGTCGGCGCCGAGCGCTTCCAGCGCGCGTGGATGCAGTTCGCCGAAATAGCCGAGCACGTTCTGCGGCCCGATCTGGATGGTGCCGGACCGTCCCGGATGCAGCCATGCAGGTCCACCCGGAACGATCTGCAGCGCCTGCATCGGCGCGCCGGCGGCAGCCAGCAGTGCGAACGCATCGGCCTTCGCATCGAGCGCATTCGTCACGGCGGAGCCGGACCAGTGCCGCCCCATGCCGTTCGAGGAGGCAAAACCATGGCGCACGCCAGCGGCCGCGACGAACTGGTTCTCGGGCTTGTCGCCCCTAAAGATCTGGCCGACCTCGAACAGCGCGACGTCGGAATAGCCGCGGTTGGCGTTGGCCTGCGCCGCGGCGACAAGACCAGGCAACAGGCTCGGCCGCATGTCCGACATATCGGAGGCGATCGGGTTGGCGAGCGTGAGTTCGGTCTGGCCGCCTCCGAACAATTCGGCATGCGGCTTCGAGATAAACGACCAGGTCACGGCCTCCACCATGCCGCGCGCGGCCAGCGCGCGCTTGGCGCGGCGGGTGCGGTTCTGGATCGTGGTCAGCACCGGCTTGCGGGCGTCCTCGCCACGCTCGAACGGTGTCTCCGGCACCTTGTCGACGCCAACGATGCGCACGATTTCCTCGACGATGTCGGCCTTGCCGTGCACATCGGTGCGCCAGGAGGGGACGGCGACCTTCACCATCGGCCCGTTGCCGGCGAGCATGAAGCCGAGATGGCCGAGGATGCGCTTCATCTCGACCAGCGGGACTTCGATGCCGGCGAGGCGCTTCACCTCGGCGAGCGGAAAGTCGATGATGCGGTCGTCGCCGAAGGCGTTGCCGACGACAACGGTCTCCGATGGCGTGCCGCCGCAGAGTTCGATTACCATCTTGGTCGCAAGTTCAAGCCCCGGCACCATGAAGGCCGGATCGACCCCGCGCTCGAAGCGGTAGCGCGCATCCGAATTGATGCCGAGTTTGCGGCCGGTCTGCGCGATGTTGATCTCGTTCCACAGCGCCGATTCGATCAGAACGTCGGTCGTGTTCTCGTCGCAGCCGGACGTCTCGCCACCCATGATGCCAGCGAGCGATTCGACACCGTGCTCGTCCGCGATCACGCAGATCGAGGGATCGAGCGTGTAGGTGCGGCCGTCGAGCGCCAGCAGGCTTTCGCCGTCCCTGGCGCGTCGCACGGTGAGATTGCCGGTCACCTTCTTGGCGTCGAACACATGCAGCGGCCGGGCGCGGTCGTAAGTCATGAAATTGGTGATGTCGACCAGCGCGTTGATCGGGCGCAATCCGATCGAGGTCAGCCGCTTCTGCAGCCATTCCGGCGACGGGCCGTTCTTGACGCCACGCACCAGCCGCAGCGCAAAGCCCGGGCACAGCGCGGCATCTTCCACCGTCACCTTCACTGGGCAGGGGAATGCGCCCTTGACGGGCTTGATACCGGCATCCCTGAGCTTGCCCATGTCGGCGGCGGAAAGGTCGCGCGCGATGCCGTGCACGCCGGTGCAGTCCTGACGGTTCGGCGTCAGATTGATTTCAAGCACGGGATCGCCGAGGCCGGCCCATTCCGCATAGCCCTTGCCGATCGGGGCGTCGGCCGGCAGCTCCATGATGCCGTCATGGTCCTCGGAAATCTGCAGCTCGGCCGCCGAGCACAGCATGCCGCGGCTCTCGACACCTCTGATCGTGCCGACGCCAAGCGTAATGTTCTTGCCGGGAATGAACGTGCCCGGTGGCGAGAAGACGCTGACAAGGCCGGCGCGCGCGTTCGGTGCCCCGCAGACCACCTGCACCGGCGCAGCACCATTGCCGGTATCGACCATGCAGACACGCAGGCGATCCGCATTCGGATGCTGCTCAGCCGAAATCACCCGCGCGATCGAAAACGGCGCAAGCTGCTTCGCCTTGTCCTCGATGCTCTCGACCTCGAGCCCGATCATGGTCAGCTTGTCGGCAAGCTTTTCCAAGGGCTCGTCAGTGTCGAGGTGGTCCTTCAGCCAGGAGAGCGTGAATTTCATGGTGTCTGCTTCTCTTGTCCCCTCTCCCGCGCTTGTCCGCCGAAGCCTCGGCGAAGGCGGATGCGGGGGAGGGTCAGGGTGGGGGCTTTCTCCGCGAAGACGGTGGCGAGCGAAGGCCCGGCAGAGCTTGATGTCAGCTCATCCGCACTCACGTGCTCAATCCCCCGGCGAGCGTCGGCACGTCGAGCGGCTTAAAGCCGTAGTGATTTAGCCAGCGCACGTCGCTTTCGAACAATTGCCTGAGGTCGGCGATGCCGTATTTCAGCATCGCGATGCGGTCGAGGCCCATGCCCCAGGCAAAGCCCTGGTAGACGTCGGGATCGATGTTGCAGGCGCGTAGCACGTTCGGATGCACCATGCCGCAGCCGAGGATTTCAAGCCAGTCCTCGCCTTCGCCGAAGCGGATCTCGCCCTTGTCGCGGAGACACTGGATGTCGACCTCGAGCGAGGGCTCGGTGAATGGGAAGAACGATGGGCGGAAGCGCATGTTGATGTGGTCGACCTCGAAGAATGCCCTGCAGAACTCGTGCAGGATCCACTTGAGGTGGCCGAGATGCGAGCCCTTGTCGATGACGAGGCCCTCGACCTGGTGGAATTGCGGCGTATGGGTCGCATCCGAATCGATGCGATAGGTGCGCCCCGGGCAGATCACGCGGATTGGCGGCGTTTGGCTGAGCATCGTGCGCACCTGCACCGGCGAGGTGTGGGTGCGCAACAGCATGCGCGAGCCGTCTTCCTTCGGGTTGAAGAAGAAAGTGTCGTGCATCTCCCGCGCCGGATGGCCTTCCGGGAAATTCAGTTTGGTAAAGTTGTAATCGTCGGTCTCGATGTCAGGACCTTCGGCGATGGAAAATCCCATGTCGGCGAAGATCGTGTTGACCTCCTCAAAGACCTGACTCAGCGGGTGGATGCGGCCCTGCTCGGCGGGCGCCTCGCGCAGCGGCAGGGTGACGTCGATGGTCTCGGAGGCAAGCCGCGCATCAAGCGCTGCGGATTTAAGAATGTCGCGGCGCGAGGTGAGCGCCTGGGTGACCTTGTCCTTGGCGAGGTTGATGGCGGCGCCTTGAGTCTTGCGCTCGTCCGGGGACATCTTGCCGAGGGTTGCGAGCAGCGCCGAGATTGAGCCCTTCTTGCCGAGCGCTGCGACGCGGACGGCTTCGAGAGCTGATTCGTCGCCGGCGGCGGCGATATCGTCGAGAATGGACTTTTCGAGTGCGGCGAGGTCGGTCATGGCAATCCTTTTTGACTAGGATGCTAAGCCGGCGCTCCTAGCCCGTCATGCCCGGGCTTGTCCGGGCATCCACGTCTTACAGCGTTCGCGAGAAAGAAGACGTCGATGGCCGGGACATCCAGTGCGAAGAGGCGCTTCGCGCTATTACCCGGCCATGACGACTTCGGAAACGTCGCGGAAGAACCAATGCTGACTCGGGGCTCAGGCCGCGAGCGCAGCCTTGGCCTTCTCGGCAATGGCCTGGAACGCCGCCGGCTCGTTGATCGCGAGATCCGACAGCACCTTGCGGTCCACCGTGATGCCCGACTTCGACAGGCCGTTGATGAAGACGCTGTAGGTCATGCCGAACGGGCGCACGGCCGCGTTCAGGCGCTGGATCCAGAGCGCGCGGAAAGTGCGCTTCTTGCGCTTGCGGTCGCGGAACGCATATTGCCCGGCCTTCTCGACGGCCTGCTTGGCGATGCGGATCGTGTTCTTGCGGCGGCCGTAATAGCCCTTGGCGGCCTTGTAGACTTTCTTGTGCTTGGCGTGAGCGGTCACACCGCGTTTGACGCGAGACATGACTGATATCCTTGATCAGAGAGGTGACGTGATCGCCGCGCGGGCGCGGCTCGGCTGTAATGGCGTGAACGCGCTTCTATGCGTTCGGCAAGAAGTACTTCTTGACGTTGTCGCCGTCGGTCTTGAACAGCACGCGGGTGCCGCGGAGCTGACGAATCTGCTTCTTCGTCCGCTTGATCATGCCGTGGCGCTTGCCGCGCTGGGCGTGCATCACTTTGCCGGTGGCAGTCACCTTGAAGCGCTTTTTGGCGCCTGACTTGGTCTTCAGCTTGGGCATTTGGCTCTCCTATGGCCGCAGAAAAACCCGCCCCGAGGGGCGCCTCTGTCGGCTAAAATGCTCGTTAGAGCGTTGAAAGTGCTCAGGTTCTTCCGAAAACCCGGATAACCCGCACGGACATCGCCACGGCAGCCCTTGATCAGCCGGGCGATGAAGGTCGGGCTTATGGCAGAGGACGTGCCAAATGGCAATAATGAACCGGCAAAGGAGGTCCAGCTACCTACCGGGGTCATTAAACGTATTGGTTCGGAGCAGGAAGCAATGGCTCGTCCTGATCGATCGATTGCCGATTTTTCGGCCTTCCCCCGCCTGCGTACCCTCCGCTGGCTGCTCGTGTTGGCAGTGATAACCACCATGGCGGCACCGGCGACTTCAGCAGCAGCGACCCGAAGGGCCGCGGGAGCATATGACGGCGTCTGGAACGTGGTTTTCGCTACCACGCACGGCAATTGCAGGTCCGGCTACAGCGTTCCCTTTACTGTCATTGGTGGCCGCGTTTCATCAGCCGGCGGTGGAAGGGTTTCGGGTTTCGTCAATCGCGCCGGAATCGTTGCCGTCAGGGTGTCGGTCGGTGCCTCCCGGGCGAGCGGCGGCGGCCGCCTTATGGGCAGCTACGGCGCGGGTTCGTGGCGCGGCATCATCACCGGTGATTACTGTAGCGGTACTTGGCAGGCTACGCGGACGTGATTTTCTGTCGTCCCTGCGAACCGCGTTCGCGGGGACGACAAAGAGGCGGCAGCCGTGCAACTCAGCGCGGCGCCAGCACCATGACGACCTGGCGGCCCTCGAACTTGGCGTCCTGCTCGACCTTGGCGAATTCGGCGACGTCGGCCTTCACCTTGTCCAGGAGCTTGGTGCCGATTTCCTGGTGCGCCATTTCGCGGCCACGGTAGCGCAAGGTAATCTTGACCTTGTCGCCTTCCTCGAAGAACCGCTGCATGGCGCGCATCTTCACGTCGTAGTCGTGATCGTCGATCATCGGCCGCAGCTTGATCTCCTTGATCTCGACAATCTTCTGCTTCTTGCGCGCCTCGGCGGCTTTCTTCTGTGCCGAATACTTGAACTTCCCGTAGTCCATAATTTTGCAAACGGGAGGATTGTTGTTCGGCGAAATCTCGACGAGATCCATGCCCACCTCAAGGGCCATCTTGATGGCCACCACGGTCTCGACCGTCCCGTGATTGGTGCCATTCTGATCGATTAGCTGGATCTGCGCGTTGCGGATATCATCATTGGTGCGCGGCCCGTCTTTGGTTGCAGCGGGCGGGGCTCTGTTGGGACGGCGAATGGGTAGTTCTCCAAAGTTGTGAAAGGAAGGGACGCAGTCTGAAGCAATATGCTGACAACAGCAAGCGAACTCGCGATCTCTGCGCCCGAAAACCGTCAAATGCGAGGCATTTCGGTCACGCCCGGCAAATATAGCGCAGCAGCCTGATCCGCAAGCGCCGGACGGTCGCACTTGACCGATGGGGCGTGCTCCCCGACAACGCGGCGGCGAGAGTGACAGATCCATGACCAATTCTGCTGATATCGACCAGGAACCGGCCTTTATCGAGGTGGGCGAGGGTGAGGGAAGCCGCCGCATCGCGGTGCGCGCCCGCGCCGGCGGCGCCCCCGGCCTGTTCTGGCTCGGCGGCTTCAATTCCGACATGAGGGGCACCAAGGCGCTGGCATTGGATGCCTGGGCCGCGGAACAGGGCCGGGCCTGTGTTAGATTCGATTATTCCGGACACGGCGAATCAGGCGGCGCGTTCATCGATGGCACCATCGGACGCTGGCTCGAAGAGAGCATCGCGGTATTCGAGCAGTTCTGCCGGGGCCCGCAGGTCGTGATCGGCTCGTCGATGGGCGGCTGGATGGCGCTGTTGCTGGCGCGGGCCATCGCCAAGCGCGAGGCAGCGGCCGCGGATCTCGCAGGCCTGGTGCTGATTGCGCCGGCGCCTGATTTCACCGAACAATTGATGTGGAACAACTTCTCCGACGAGATCCGCGAGGAGATCACGACCAAGGGTGTCTGGATGCGGCCTTCCGCGTATGACGACGGCGCGCCCTATCCGATCACCCGCGCACTGATCGAGGAAGGGCGGAATCACCTGCTGCTGGGCAGCGTCATCGAGGTCGGATGTCCGGTGCGCATCCTGCAGGGCGCGCAGGATCCCGACGTGCCCTGGCAGCACGCCTTCGCGCTGGCGCATCGGCTGCCAGCGGAAGACGTGGTGCTGACAATGATCCAGGACGGCGACCACCGCCTGTCGCGCCCGCAGGACATCGCGCGGATTCTCGCCGCCGTGGCCGAGATGGGGTGAGTTCTTTCCACTTTCCTCGCTGTCAACATCCGCGAAAGCGAATGCTCCAGTACGCCGCGGCCCATCGATCAAACTCGCTTTCTCTGGAATACTGGAGGCCCGGCCGTCGCCGGGGCATGACGATTCCGGGAGCTGACACCATGAACATATCCGCCATGCTCCGCGCCTTCTGCGACGCCGTCGAGCAGCGCAACGGCAAGGCTTTCGCCGAACTGTTCACCGAGGACGGCGTCTATCACGACGTGTTCTATGGCGCGTTCGAGGGCCGCGCCAAAATCGCAGGCATGATCGACGACTGGTTCTATCGCACGGCAAGCGATTTTCGCTGGGACATGCACGATCCCGTCAGCGACGGCGAGCGGCTCTACGCGCGCTACACCTTCAGCTACCGCTCGACGCTACCGGAAGCGAAGGGCGCGCGGGCAATGTTCGAGGGTGTCGCGATCATGCGGCTGCGCGATGGCAAGATCACGGAGTACCACGAGGTCGCCAATACCGCGCCGGCCTTCGTCGACCTCCAATTCGCGCCCGAGCGCATCGTCAAGATCGTCGCCAAGCAAGGTGCGGCGCTCAAGGCGCGGCCGGAGATGAAGCGACATTTGGCGGGGTGATGACGCATGGTGGCCGCCTTAGGAAGCTTGCAGCCATTCCTGCCGAACGCTTTCATCGGCTTCACTCTTCGAAGCCCTCAGTGCCAGCGCGTCGAACTTCTCCCGATCCGCCAACTGCGATAGCGCCCATACCGCCGCGCCGCGAACCAGCGGGCTTGCATCATCGAGCAAGCGTTCGGCTTCCGCCGCCAGCGACGGATCCTCCGCGTTGCCGATCGCGATCAGCACGTTGCGGATGAAGCGGTCGCGGCCGATGCGCTTGACCGGCGATTTCGAAAACAGGGCGCGAAACGCGGCGTCGTCGAGCCGCGCCAGTTCGGCCAGCGAGGGCGCACGCAATTCAGCGCGCGCGGCGAGTTTCGCTTCGCGGCCCTCCCGCGCGAATTTGTTCCACGGGCAAACCGCGAGGCAGTCGTCGCAGCCATAGATGCGATTGCCGATGCTCTTGCGGAATTCGTGCGGGATCGGGCCCTTGTTCTCGATCGTCAGGTACGAAATGCAGCGCCGCGCATCGAGCTTGTAGGGCGCCGGGAATGCCGCGGTCGGGCAGATTTCCTGGCAGGCATTGCAGGAGCCGCAATGGTCGGTGTCGGCCTCGTCGCGCGGCAGGTCGGATGCGGTGAAGATCGCGCCGAGAAACAGCCAGGAGCCGAACTCGCGCGAGACGAGGTTGGTGTGCTTGCCCTGCCAGCCGAGCCCGGCCGCCTGCGCCAGCGGCTTTTCCATCACCGCAGCGGTATCGATGAACACTTTCACCTCTTCGCCGGTCTCAGTGGCCAGCCAGCGCGCCAGCGTCTTCAGGCGCTTCTTGATGACGTCGTGATAGTCGTCACCTTGCGCGTAGGCCGAGATCGCGCCGCGCGTGCGCTTCGCCAGCAATGCGAGCGGATCATCCGTGGGACCATAGTTGACGCCGAGCATGATGATCGAGCGCACCCCAGGCCACAGCACGCGCGGATCCATCCGCCGCTCGGGTTGAGATGCAAGCCAATCCATCTCGCCATGGGCGCCGGCATCGAGGAATTCGCGGAAATATTTTGCCGCGCTGCCGATTCCCTCAGGATCGGTCACGCCGATGCAGTCAAACCCGAGCGTCTCCGCTTCGCGCATGAGCGCAGCCTTGAGGCCGGCGGCGGAGAGTCTGACGTCCTTGTTCAGAAGTCGAGGTCCACGTAAGTGCGCGACGCCGGCACGCCCGCCAGCCACTCGCTGAGCAGCGGACGGAACGACGGGCGGGATTTCACCCGCGCGTACCATGCCTTTGCTGCCTCGTCCTCGCTCCATGGCACGTCGCCCAGATAGTCGATCGCCGAAAGATGCGCCGCGGCGGCGAGATCCGCGTAGCTCAGCCGGTCGCCGGCGAGGAAGTTCCGCGTCTGCGCCAGCCAGCCGATATAGGCCAGATGATAGCGCACATTGACCTTGGCCGCGCGGATCACGTCGGCCGCCGGCGCCCCGCCGCCATTCTCCTCGCTCATGAAGCGCTTGTAGATACGCTCGGTCACCAGCGGGTTCGAGGCCTCCTCGAAGAATTTTTCGTTGAACCATGCCATCAGCCGGCGAACCTCGACACGCTCGCCCATCGAGGCCGGTAGCAGCCGCCGATCGCCGGCCTCCAGACCGTGCGTCTCGTCGAGATATTCGGCGATGACGCTCGCACCGGGAATCGGCGGGAAGCCGTCGGCTATCAACACCGGCGTGGTGCCCGCGGGATTGAGCACGAGAAACCCCTCGCGCCGCTCCCAGGTCCGCTCTTCCACCAGACGTAGGTCCAGGCCGTGTTCGCCGAGCGCCAGGCGAATGAAGCGCGATAGCGGACAGAACGGGTGATGATAGAGCGTATACATGAAATCCTTGAGGTAAATTCGCAGTGCTCCGGGAACCCCAAGCGGTCAGGTCCGCGGCACGCGAATCGCGACACTAGCCAAGCAGGCGCACGAGGCAACCTATGTTTGGCGTTTTTTTGCGATTGCGGCCTTAGGACAATTGGGCGAGAAGAGCGCGGCTTTTCCCGTCAAAAATGGATCCCATCATGATGTCGGATGCAGTGAAGGCAGTGATTCTCGGCATCATCGAAGGTATCACGGAATTTCTGCCGGTTTCTTCGACGGGCCATATGCTGCTGGCACAACGCTTCTTCGGCCTCGGCGAGGGCGCGTTCTGGCAGAGTTTCGTGATCCTGATTCAGCTCGGCGCGATCCTCGCCATCGTCATGCTGTATTTCGTCAAGCTGTCGCGCGTGGCGCTCGGCATGTTCACAAATCCCGACGATCGCCGCTTCGTGATTGGCGTGCTGGTAGCCTTTCTGCCTGCGGTCGTGGTCGGCCTGATTGCGGGAAAGTACATCAAAGAGCTGCTGTTCAATCCATGGGTGGTGAACTTCACGCTGATCGTCGGCGGTGCGATCCTGCTGTGGGTCGATCAGCTCAACCTGAAGCCGGTCGAGGATGACGCCACGCGCTATCCGCTGCTGATGTATCTGTGGATCGGCATCGCTCAATGCGTGGCGATGATTCCGGGCGTATCGCGTTCCGGCGCCAGCATCGTGGCGGCGATGCTGCTTGGCGCCGACAAGCGCTCGGCGGCGGAGTTTTCGTTCTTTCTGGCGATTCCGACCATGATCGGCGCGTTCGCCTATGACTTCTACAAGAACCGCGCCGAGATGACGGTCGATCACGTCGGCATCCTCGCGATCGGATTCGTGGTCTCCTTCATCACCGCGATGATCGTGGTGAAGACGTTTCTCACCTACGTCACCCGCCATGGATTTACGTTCTTCGCCTGGTGGCGCGTGGTTATCGGCGCGCTCGGCCTGATCGCGCTGGCGGTGGGGAAGTAGAACGCAAATTTGGGGGGTGAGCAAAGGCGCTTGCGCCGTGCCCACCTATCCATCAGCGCGCTGGATGGTGGGCACGCGGAGCCTGTCATCGGGCGCGCATTCGCGCGACCCGTTTGGCTTTGCCGCACTGCGAAACTTTACGCGCTCTTGCGCTGAAACTGTCCGGCGGCGCGGAAGCGCCAGAGATATTGCGGGGCGATCGCCTCGATCGATTCGGGCGTGATGCCGAGCCCCTCCAGCGTCAGCCCGGCGGCCTTGGCCGTGTCCGACACCACATTGTCCGACTGCAGCATTGCCACCTGGTCCGGCGTCAGCTTGAACGGCCCGGGCGCAAATTGCAGGAACAGCGCCTGCATTTTCGCCAGTTCCCATGGCAGCGAAATCAGTATGCGCTTGCGTTCGGTGATCTTGAGAATGACTTCCATGATCTCGCGCATGGTCAGCACTTCCGGTCCGCCGAGCTCGTAGACGCTGCCTGCCTTCGTCTTGCCGTCGACCGCATCAGCGACTGCGGCTGCAACGTCGCCGACATAGGCCGGCTGCAGGCGCGTCACCCCGCCGCCGATCAGCGGCAGGAAGGGCGATATCCGGGCCAGTGCCGCAAAGCGGTTGGTGAATTGATCCTCGGGCCCGAACAACAGCGATGGCCGCAGGATGGTCGCCGAAGGCACGGCCGCCAGCACGGCCTTCTCGCCGGCCGCCTTGGTGCGGCTGTACGCCGAGGGCGCGTTCTCATCGGCACCGATCGCCGATACATGCACCATCCGCGCACCGGCGGCAGCGGCAGTCCGGGCGATCGTCTCGGCGCCCTTGGTCTGGACGGCGTCGAAGGTCTGCGCGCCGCTCTCGATCAAGGTGCCGGTCAGGTTGATGGCGACCGCCGAATCGCGCATCGCGGCCTCGACGGATGCCGGATAGCGTACATTGGCCTGCACAGGGTGGATCTGGCCGACGCGGCCGAGCGGCTGCAGGTGCCCGGCCAGTTCAGGTCGCCGCACCGCCACCCTGATCCGGTAATCGCGCTTGGCCAGCGCCCGGACCACGTTTCGCCCCAGAAAGCCCGATCCGCCAAAGACCGTGACGAGCGTTTCGAGGTTCGATGCCATGGTCAGTTCCTGCCGGTCGAATTCGAGAGATTTCGGTGAAATTTTGCGGTTTCG
The DNA here is from genome assembly GCF_013114835.1 of Bradyrhizobium archetypum. Classification (GTDB taxonomy): domain Bacteria; phylum Pseudomonadota; class Alphaproteobacteria; order Rhizobiales; family Xanthobacteraceae; genus Bradyrhizobium; species Bradyrhizobium archetypum. The sequence goes on from NZ_JAAVLW010000008.1 coordinate 171,823, forward strand.
CGATACGCCACCCCGGCTTTCCTGTACAGCGTATTCGGTCGGCATTGAAGCGATTTGACAAGCGCGTGACCGATCCTTACTAAGCGCGCCACGTGCCCAGGTGGCGGAATTGGTAGACGCGCTGGCTTCAGGTGCCAGTGGCTTCACGGCCGTGAAGGTTCGAGTCCTTTCCTGGGCACCATTTGCCCTTGTCCATGATTCTCGGAAGTGCGGACTGTTAGATCCGCTGACCGGCGCGCAAGGCCGGCGCATCCCAACGTCGCCTCCACCTTTTCGACGGGCTCACTTCGTGCCGCCGGCCGCCGGCTCGAGGGCCTGCATCCGCGTCCCGACAACGAACGAAAAGCGCCTGCGCAGCCTGAGGATCGGAAGTTCGATCACGTGCCAGGAGAACATGGCGAATGCGGTTGTCGCAAACGCAGCGAGAACAAAGAGCACGGCTACGTTGATATGCGAGGGCCAGACGGCGACGATGGTTTGCTGGATGGGATATCCATAAAGATAGACGCCGTAAGAATAATCGCCTCGATGAAAGAACGGCAATTTGGGAAGATCGGAAACGCCGATATAGGCCGTGAGATAGGCCAGCGCCGGCGTGACAAGGACGTTGAGGAGCGCGCCGGGCAATGGCCCTACGGTGGCAACGACCAGGCAGAACAACAAACACGCGCAAGCCGTCCGACGGCTGTATTCGATCTCGAATCGATACAGATAGATGGCGATGCCGAGCAGGAATGAGATGAACAGACGCGAGCCGCTGCCTACAAAAATGTTGCGCCAATCGAGCTTGGAAGTGGACGTAAAGCCCGGGTCGGCCAGATAAATCGCGATCGCCGTTGCGCCGAACGCCGCGCACAGTATCAGCACCAGCCGTGGCCCATGAAGGCATTTGCCCAGGATCAGGCCGGCTATCAGGACGTAGCAGCCGATCTCGAACGGAATGGTCCAAAGCGACAGGTTGACCGAGTGATCCGGATTGCTCGCGAAGACTCCCGGAAGTGTCAGGCTGACAAACCCCACTACGTTTCCGAAGTAGCGCCAAAATCCGTCGCTTCGAAAGTATTCCGACAGCGGCAACGTCGTAAGTATGGCGCCAAGCACGATCGCCGAGAGCACCACTTCGACCAGCAGAGCGGGAACGATGCGCAGTCCTCGATTGAGGATAAAGTTACCGAGCGACAGCCGTATCGCGCTTGCGGTAATCAGAAAACCGCTCAGCGCGAAGAACATCGAAAGAACGGCGTATCCCGGAAACCAGAAGAAGTGCAGGTCTCCCAGCGGGTGAGGTTCACCTTCCGCGATATGGAACGAATGCCAGCCGATAACGGAGAAGGCCAGCGCGATGCGTAGCGTATCGAAACCTGGTCCGACGCCCTTTTTGCTCTCGAGTACGCTTCCAATGCTGGGCATCAAATCCGCAGTCCGTGGGCTGACCGAGCCCGGATCTCGCGATGGAGCCCCGGGCGAAACAGATTGCGCCGCTCAACCACCTGTTAAGGCTGCAAGCGTCGATAGCAGCAATCGGACATAGCAGGGAAATGCCAGCGAAACGTAAATGACCGTCAGTGTAGGATGAACTTTGCCTGCAGCTAGGGATGCTGCCGGACCATCCGGCCGTCTAGTCCCGATCAGGGGCCGTCGTATGGCCGTCCGGGCCGCGTCCAAACACCCCGTAATCACTGGATTTCGTTCCGTCGCCATCGGCGGCAAGGGCGGTGAGCCCGAGCTTCAGCAGCTCGCGGATGGCGGCTGCCCGGGTCGGCATGCGGTGCTTGAAGCGAAAATCGTCAATGGCCGTCAGCTCATCCGGCGAAAGCATCACCTGGAGCCGTTCAACACGAATGTCGGACATGGGTTCCAGCCAAACTGAGTGGATTAAGTAATTTACTCAACGCGCGCCGCTGGCGCCGGTTCCAACAATCGAGATTCCGCTGCCAACTTAGCTAAATACATCAATAAAAACAATAAGTTGATCGTTGATCTTGGGTCGATCGAGGCGCATAATCCGGTCGTGGAGAATGGCCATGACCGAAAACATCAAGCTGCCGCGCAAGCTGTCCGAGGAGCGGGAGCAGCCGCCTCCGCAGCGGCCGAGCCACGCCGACGTCATCGAAAATCTCGACCGCTGGGCCAATAGTCCAGAGCTTCAGCCGCCCGTGTCCTCCGATACGAAACCGGCCCGAACGACCCGGACGTTGAGAAACCGCTGACCGTCGGCCACGCGGCGCTTCGCCCCGCGTAAAACAACCGACGTCCGATAAAGCGGACAAAATCGCCATGAAGTTGTCAATTCCCGGCCTATAAGCCGTGCCCAGCCGCTCGCCTCACGCGTCTCCGAGCGCTAGTGTTTCCGTCGAATCGACTTGAGACACGAGGCTTTCCTTCATGACCATCCGCCTGCATCGCGGCGATCTGCCCGATTTGTCCCGCTACAAGGATTCGGTGGCAATCGATACCGAGACCCTGGGGCTCAATCCGCATCGCGACCGGCTCTGCGTGGTGCAGATGTCGAACGGCGACGGCAGCGCCGATGTCATCCAGATCCCGAAGGACCATGCCGATGCGCCGAACCTCAAGGCGCTGCTGGCCAATCCTGCCATCACCAAGATCTTCCATTTCGCGCGGTTCGATATCGCGGTGCTGTACAAGACTTTCGGCGTGATGCCGCAGCCGGTCTACTGCACCAAGATCGCCTCGCGGCTGACGCGCACCTATACCGACCGGCACGGGCTGAAGGATCTGGTGCGCGAGCTGCTCAACATCGACCTTTCGAAGCAGCAGCAATCGAGCGACTGGGGTTCGGCCAGTCTGAGCGAGGCGCAACTCGCTTATGCCGCCTCCGATGTGCTGCATTTGCACGCCTTGCGCGAACGGCTCGACGCCATGCTGACCCGCGAAGGCCGCACACCGCTGGCGCAGGCCTGTTTCGACTTCCTGCCAACCCGGGCCAAGCTCGATCTCGGCGGCTGGGAGGCCGAGGACATCTTCGCGCATTCGTGACCGGGACCATTTGAAGCGGTTCGGCGGCCGCTTCCGCCCCGTTTCGGTCACACTGATCGCGAGTGTCCGGGCTGCATAATCCCGCAATTGCGGGTAGAATGACGCCTTCCTGGCGTCTTAGCGCCCTTGGAGCCGCGGTGAACTCGGTACAGAACCCTGCCTACGACCCCGGACTGGAGGTCCGCTTCGCGGCGGCTGCCCGCCACAGCCGGATGGTACGTATGCTGCGGGTCGCGGTCCCGGCGGCCGTGGTGCTGGCCCTGGCCAGCATCGTCCTGATCCAGGTCTTCTTGAACCCATTCCAGACGGCGTTGGCGAAGCTGCCCGTCGACATGGGCAACCTCGTTGTGTCGGGCACCAAGATCACGATGGAAACGCCGCACCTCGCCGGTTTCTCGACCGACCAGCGTCCCTACGAATTGTGGGCCAAGGCCGCGATCCAGGATCTGACCAACCCCGATCATGTCGAACTCCAGACGCTGCGGGCCAAGGTCATGATGGAGGACAAGAGCACGGTGACGATGGATGCGCGCACCGGTTTCTTCGACAGCAAGCAGCAGATGCTGGACCTGCGCAAGGACATCTTCCTGCAATCCTCGACCGGCTATGAAGCGAAGCTGTCGCAGGCCTATGTCGACATCAACAAGGGAACGGTGACATCGGACGAACATGTCGACGTCAAATTGCTGAACGGTACGCTCACCGCCGACCGGCTCAGGATCATCAACAGCGGCGAGGTGGTGCGCTTCGAAGGCAATGTCGTGATGAACCTGATCATGGAAACCCCTGCGGCACCCGAACCTGAGCCCGAGGCGCCGACAGCGCCGAAGACGCGGTCCGTCACCGGCAAGTCCGCCAACACGAAGTGATTTTCATGATGCAGTTCTTCTCGCGCAGTGTTGTGGCCGCCGTGCTTGCGCTCGCGCTGGTCGCCCCCGGCGACGCCCACGCTCAGGGCGCCATGTCGGGCGTGCCCAATGCGATGCAGGGCTTTTCGCAAAACCGCGATCAGCCGATTCAGATCGAGGCCGCCTCGCTCGAAATGCGCGACAAGAAAAAGGAGGCGACCTTTTCCGGCAACGTGAAGGTCGTGCAGGGCGACACCACCATGACCTCGAAGTCGCTGGTGGTGTTCTACGATTCCGGCCCGGCACCAGCCTCCCCGCCGCCCGCCGCGCCGAAGGCATCGAAATCCGGCGCGATGCAGTCCGCAACCCCTGGGCCCGGCGGCAGCTCGTCGATCCGCCGGCTGGAGGCCAAGGGCTCCGTCGTGGTGACGCAGAAGGATCAGGTCGTCACCGGAGAAACCGCGATCTTCGACACGCGCGCCAACCTCATCACCATGGTGGGCGGAGTCGTGCTGACCCAGTGCAAGAACGTGCTCCGCGGCGACCGCCTCAAGGTTGACATGACGACCGGCGTCTCGCGGGTCGAATCCGACAGTGGCAAGGTGCAGGGCATGTTTATCCAGGGAGAGAATTGCGGGTCCGGATCGGGCGGGGCGAAGCCCGCTCCGGTGCAGATACCGTCGCTGATCCCCGGAAAAAAATAAGGCAGATCAGCGCCTTAAAGATTAACTCGGGCCCGCGCGGTTGAAGCTGATAGCGTGAGCCTGTATCTACTCAAGCGGGGGCACGGGGGGTGTTTCACCGGGCAGGGGGACATCCATTCATTCATGGTTCGCTAGCGAAGCGCTTCGCCGGCGGGCGCGTAGCGGACTCACCGTGAAAGGCTGAAGCGAAGCGGGATGATGGATTTACTCGGCATGTTTCGTCGACGTCCCGCGAAGCGCGGCCCTGCGGGGTTTGCGCGTTCGCGTGAGGACATAACCGCGCTCGGCGACTCCATCGGCGACATGCTGGCGAGCCCGGTGCGCGATGCGCCGCCGGTGGCGCGTTCGGCTTCATTGCCGGGGCTTGAACTGCCGGAGCCGGAGCCCGACATCGCGCCGCCGCGCGAATCGCGTCCGCGCACACAGGCATCTCGTCCCAAGTCTAATGCCAATGCCAAGTCCAATGGCGGCGCAGCCCCGCATCTGATCAAGCGGCCCGGCTTTCTTGCCGTGCACAGCGTGGAGAAGAGTTTCGGCACGCGGCAGGTCGTGCGCGGCGTCAGCATCTATGTCCGCCGCGGCGAGGCGGTTGGCCTGCTCGGCCCGAACGGCGCCGGCAAGACAACGGTCTTCTACATGATCACCGGCCTGATCAAGGCCGATCGCGGCGCCATCGAACTCGACGGGCACGACGTCACCAAGCTGCCGATGTATCAGCGCGCGCGGCTTGGCATCGGCTACCTGCCACAGGAAGCCTCGATCTTTCGCGGCCTCACCGTGGAGCAGAACATCCGCGCGGTGCTCGAGGTCGTCGAGCCCAGCCGCAAGAAGCGCGAGCGCGAGCTCGACGCGCTACTCGACGAATTCAACGTCACGCGCCTGCGCAAATCGCCCTCGATTGCGCTCTCCGGCGGCGAGCGCCGCCGCGTCGAAATCGCGCGTGCGCTCGCAACGCGCCCGAACTACATGCTGCTCGACGAACCCTTTGCCGGCATCGATCCGATCGCAGTCGGCGACATCCAGGACCTGGTTCGCCACCTCACCAACCGCGGCATCGGCGTCCTGATCACCGACCACAATGTGCGGGAAACGCTCGGCCTGACCGACCGCGCCTACATCGTCTATGCCGGCCAGATTTTGACCGAGGGCAGTCCGGAAGAAATCGTCAACGATCCGGATGTACGCCGTCTTTACCTTGGCGAGGAATTCCGGCTTTAGCGTCCGAAGCGCCACGTGTTGGCGGTTTGGCGATAAGGTCTTGCGTTCGCTTGGGAATCGATCGGTGCGCGGGCGTCGAACCGGTGCCCATTGGTGCCGGGCGCGCCATATCCCAATTTTCGCGCGCGTCAAGGCGTGTACAAGGGCTCTGGACTAATATAAGCAAGAATCGGACCAACTTTTCAGTGGATCGGTTCTTGTCGCTATGGCGCTGACGCAGAGATTAGAGTTCCGCCAGTCACAGTCGCTGGTCATGACGCCGCAATTGATGCAGGCGATCAAGCTGCTGCAATTGTCGAATCTCGACCTGTCGGCCTTTGTCGAGGAGGAACTCGAGCGCAATCCGCTGTTGGAAAGGGCCAGCGATGGCCCGGAACCGCCGGTCGCGGGCGAGCCGGCCGCCGAAGGCGCCGATTTCTCGAACTCTGGCAGTGATGGCGACGACGGTGGCAGCGATGCCTCTGATATGAGCGCCGGCCCGGGCGGCGAGGCCTTCGAGCCCGGCCAGGAGGACTGGCTGAATCGCGATCTTGGCAGCCGTACCGAAATCGAGCAGACGTTTGACGCCCCGCTCGACAACGTTTTTTCCGAAGAGCCCGCTGAAGCCGCCGCGCGCGCCGCACAGGACGCGGCGCCGACCGCCTATACCGAATGGGGCGGCGGCGCCTCCAACGACGATGAGTACAATTTGGAAGCCTTCGTCGCCGCCGAGGTGACGCTCGGTAGCCACCTCGCCGAACAGCTTGCAGTTGCATTCAGCGCGCCGGCGCAGCGCATGATCGGGCAATATCTGATCGATCTCGTCGACGATGCCGGCTACCTGCCGCCGGATCTCGGGCAGGCCGCCGAGCGCCTCGGCGCCTCGCAGGCCGATGTCGATGCGGTCCTCGCGGCGCTGCAGAAGTTCGATCCGCCCGGCGTCTGTGCGCGAAACTTGAGCGAGTGCCTCGCGATTCAGCTTCGCGAACTCAACCGTTACGACCCCGCCATGCAGGCGCTGGTGGAAAATCTCGATCTGCTCGCGAAACGCGACATTGCCGCGTTACGCAAATTGTGCGGCGTCGATGACGAAGACATCACCGATATGATCGGCGAGATCCGGCGCCTTGATCCGAAGCCGGGCTTGCGGTTCGGCACGGCGCGCACGCAGACCATGGTGCCGGATGTTTATGTCCGGCCCGGTCCGGATGGCGGCTGGCATGTCGAGCTCAACAGCGACACTCTGCCGCGCGTGCTGGTCAATCAGGTCTACTACACCGAGTTGTCGAAGACGATCCGCAAGGACGGCGACAAATCCTATTTCAGCGACTGCCTGCAGAACGCGACCTGGCTTGTGCGCGCACTCGATCAGCGCGCCCGCACCATTTTAAAGGTCGCCACCGAGATCGTCCGTCAGCAGGACGGTTTCTTCACCCACGGCGTCGCGCATTTGCGGCCGCTCAATCTGAAAGCGGTAGCGGATGCAATCCAGATGCACGAATCGACGGTGTCCCGCGTCACCGCCAACAAATATATGGCGACCAATCGTGGGACCTTCGAATTGAAATATTTCTTCACGGCCTCGATTGCGTCGGCCGACGGCGGTGAGGCGCATTCGGCCGAAGCGGTGCGTCACCACATCAAGCAGCTGATCGATGCGGAAGCTCCGAATGCAATCCTCTCCGACGATACCATCGTGGAACGATTGCGCGAATCCGGCATTGATATTGCCCGCCGCACGGTCGCGAAATACCGCGAAGCGATGCGCATTCCTTCCTCGGTCCAGCGCCGCCGCGACAAACAGAGCACGCTCGGTAATGCCCTTTCCGCTTCCGCCACTTCCTCCGACCGGTCCCGCGATATGGCCCCGGCCTGATTGCGTTCGCGTCAAATCGCGATACTCTCGGTTCGCCATAGAGCCGATCCGGAAAAAACCAGAGTAGTCGAAGCATCAAGCGAGGCAGCAAATGACCCTTCGAATCTCCGGCAAGAGCATCAGCGTCGGCGAGGCGCTTCGTTCGCGCGTCAGCGAGCGCACTGATGAGGTCTTGAGAAAATATTTCGACGGCAATTATTCCGGCCATATCACGTTGAGCAAGGACGGCTTCGGCTTCCGCACCGATTGCGCGCTGCACCTTGATTCGGGAATCACGCTGGAGGCGGATTCCAACGCTACCGACGCCTATGCCAGCGCCGACCAGGCGCTCCTGATGATCGAGAAGCGCCTGCGCCGCTACAAGAGCCGGCTGAAGGACCGCTCCGCCCGCAAGGCCTATGCGGCCACCGCGGCACTCGCGGAGATCGACGCCCCTGCGCTCGATGCGCCGAGCTACGTGATCGAGGCGCCGTCGGAAGGCGAGGAGGAGGTGACCTCCTATAGCCCCGTCATCATTGCCGAGGCGACCACGTCGCTGAAGCGGCTTTCGGTGAGCGAGGCAGTCATGGAACTCGACCTGACCGGGGCCGCCTGCATCGTGTTCCAGCACGGGTCCAGCGGCCGGGTGAACATCATTTACCGCCGGGCGGACGGCAATGTCGGCTGGATCGATCCCCCCGTGGTTACCCCCTGACAATCTGGCTCCCATGGCATTGACGCCCCCGTTAGCCCTCCCTATGGTCCGCCGCTCTTCAAGCAGAGCGAGCAGGAAACTGGCCTTTCGGGAGTTGGCACTGCGCATGCATTGGAGTAGAAGCCGTGCAAATCGGGACCCGGGTTAAGCCCGCCTCCCGCTTCATCTTCTTGACGCCCCGGTTCTAGAACCTATCTCGCAACCTGACGGTTAATTCACCTCGGAACGCCCCATGACGATTACCGATCTGGTCGCACCCGAGGCGATTCTCCCCGCATTGAAGGTGATCAGCAAGAAGCAGGCGCTGCAGGAGCTGGCGGCGCGGGCGTCCGCCCTGACCGGCCAGAACGAGCGCTCGGTGTTCGAGGTGTTGTTGCAGCGGGAGAAGCTGGGCACCACCGCCGTCGGTTATGGCGTCGCCATTCCGCACGGCAAACTGCCGAAGCTGGAAAAGCTGTTCGGGCTGTTCGCCCGGCTTGAACGGCCGATCGATTTCGAGGCGATGGACGGCCAGCCGGTCGACCTGATCTTCCTGCTGCTGGCGCCGGAGGGCGCGGGCGCCGATCATCTGAAGGCGCTGGCGCGGATTGCGCGCCTGTTGCGTGACCAGGACGTCGCCAAGAAGCTTCGCGCCTCGCGCGACGCGCAGGCGATCTATTCGGTGCTGGCCCTGCCGCCGGCCAGCGCAGCCTAATTCCCTCCGGGAACTCCTTTTCCCGTAAGTAGTGAACGCGTTAAACGCAATTTTAAGCTAAATAGCGGTTATTTCGGTCGCTGGGATTTTTTCAACGCCCGGAGAACATTGCCATGACGCTGCGACTGACGATTTCGCGCGCGATATTGATTTTTGGATTGGTCACCGCATTAGGTCTCGGTGCCGTCATTGCTACCAGCGTTTACGCGCTGTCACAGCTCAAGGTCGGCGGCCCACTCTACAACCAGATCAAGCTCGGCAACGACCTCATTGCCGATATCTTGCCACCGCCGGAATATGTCATCGAGGCCTATCTCGAGGCCACGCTTGTGCTGCATGACCCGGCCAAGCTTGCGGCGCATCGCGACCGGATTGCAGAGCTCAAGAAGGAATATGACGAGCGGCACGACTACTGGGTCAAGTCGGATCTCGATCCGGTGCTGAAGACCAAGCTGGTCGAGAAGTCCGACGGCGAGGTGCGCCGGTTCTGGACCGCGATCCAGGACGGACTTCTTCCCGCACTCGGCAAGGGCGACAGCGCGGCTGCGGCGAAATCCTATGCGGAAATCACCGCGCGTTATACCGCGCACCGCGCCATCATCGACGACATCGTCAAGCAGACCAATGACCAGAATGCGGCGACCGAAGTCGCGGCGACGGGGCGCGTCAGCACCTTCACGTTCCTGCTGTGGGGCGTCTCTGCCGCGGTGTTTCTCGTCATCGGCGCGGGCATTTTCGGCGTAGCGTTCGGCGTTATCAGGCCCATCGCGCAAATGACCGACGTGATGAAGGGCCTTGCCGGCGGCGACCTCAACGTTTCGGTGCCGGCGCTCAGCCGTGGCGATGAAGTGGGTGCCATGGCGCGCGCGGTTCAGGTGTTCAAGGACAACGCGCTGCGCGTTCTATCGATGGAATCGGAGCAGGCCAACCTGAAGCTCAAGGCGGAAGGCGAGCGCAAGGCCGCGATGCAGCAGATGGCAGACGGCTTCGACTCCGTGATCGGGAAGATCATCCAGACCGTGTCGAGCGCTTCCTCCGAGCTCGAATCATCCGCCGGCCGGTTGACCAAGACCGCTGAAGTGACCCAGATGCTCTCGGCGACGGTTGCCTCCGCATCGGAGCAATCCTCGGCCAATGCGCAGTCCGCCGCGGCGGCGGCGGAAGAGATGGCCTCGTCGGTCTCCGAGATCAGCCGCCAGGTTCAGGATTCGCACAAGATATCGCGCGAGGCGGTGAGCCAGGTCGAGCAGACCAATGCGCGGATTGCCGATCTCGCGCAGTCCGCCAGCCGGATCGGCGAAGTGGTCAAGATGATCAGCGCGGTGGCGGAGCAGACCAACCTGCTGGCGCTGAACGCCACGATCGAGGCGGCGCGGGCCGGCGAGGCGGGACGCGGATTTGCGGTTGTCGCATCCGAGGTCAAGGCGCTCGCTGCGCAGACCGCGAAGGCGACCGAGGAAATCGGCGAGCAGATCAGCCAGATGCAGTCGGCGACCAATCAGTCGGTGTCGGCGATCCAGGAAATCGGCGGCACGATCGGCCGCATCGCGGAAATCTCACAAGCGATCGCGGCGGCCGTGGAAGAGCAGGGTGCCACGACTCAGGAAATTTCGCGCAATGTGCAGCAGGCGGCGCAGGGCGCCACGCAAGTCGCCGGCAGCATCACCGACGTCAATCGCGGCGCGACCGATACTGGCACAGCATCTAGCCACGTGCACGGGCTGGCCCGATCCCTGCTGGGACAGAGCAATCATCTCAAGGGTGAGGTGGAGAAATTCCTCTCAACCGTTCGCGCGGCCTAAGGCATGATCCGGAAAAGTGGAAACCGGTCTTCCCTCGCGACAAACGCGAAGGCGTTTGCGCGGAGATCATGCTCAAATCAAAGAGATAGAGCGAGATGACGATTCGAAGAAAAGCCATCTCGCTCGATGCGAACCGGAATTTGCTCTGAACGACGATACGCGGGCTGTGCCCGCGTATCCGAAACCCTCTTCTCGCACTCGCTCGGCATCCGATCAGCCGATGCCGGCGAAGCTTCCTCAATGCACGCTGACGGCCTGAAGCTCGTTGCTCCATGCGTTGGCGATCGCCGCCTCGCGGCTGTCGGTCAGCATGATCGGGGTGCCGTCGGCGGCATGCAGCGCGAACAGTTTCAGTCCCGGCGCGATCTTCGGCGCCTGCGGAAACAGTCCCGGCACGTCCTCGGAACGGACTTGCTTCACATAGGCAATATGGCCTTCACCAAGATGGGCCAGCGCCTCAACGGAAACCTTTTCAGGTTCGAAGGTCACACTCACGTCACTCATGGTCTCGACTCCTCTGGAGATTAAGCGGTCGAGTCCGCTCCTTGTTCCACTATTATTCGTGTTCATTGATAGCGATTGTCTTAACGACCCGTTCAGGCTCCGGCCTGGCCAGATCGATCGACAAAAGCCCGTTTTTCAGATCCGCGCCCAGCACCAGCATCCCCTCTGCCAGCACAAAGGTGCGCTGGAAGTGGCGCGCGGCGATGCCGCGATGGATGTATTGCCGGGCCTTGTCGTCCTGCTGGCGGCCCCGAATTACGAGCTGGTTTTCCTCAATGGTCACATCGAGTTGGTCGCGGGTAAAACCCGCCACCGCCAGCGTGATGCGCAGCCGTTCGGGCTGGCCGTTGGTGCGGTCACACCGCTCGATGTTGTACGGAGGATAGCCGTCGGCGCCTTTGACAACGCGATCGAGCGCACGCTCGATTTCGTCGAACCCAAGCAGGAACGGACTGGACAACGAAGGAACACGAGACATTACAAAGTCCTCTCGAAGCGACTTTGAGGGGCCCTTGCGGCGCCCCATTCAACCGGCCGGCCGACTTGCCGTCCGGTCAAGGAACAATATGGGGGTGATTTGGGGAGGGTTCAAGCACCTCTGAAAGCTGTGTAAATCGGCCGTGGTGCGGGTCTTTCCGGCCGGCCACTCCGGGTCAACGCGTAGCGTTGAACCCGGAATCTCGAGATTCTCAGGTGCGCACGGGCGCACCGTAGTGCGCTTCGCGCCCCGGAATGACGGTGCTAACCCACCCGCTTCCGTCCATCGGCGGTAAATAGATGCAGCTTGTCGCCGGCGGCCACCACCCTGATTCGTTCACCGATAGCCGGGCCGACGGCGCCGGGAATCCGGACAATGATCTCGCCGGGTGGCAATTCGCCGGGGGTGGCGGCGACGCCCTGCTCCTCCTTTTGCCTTGTGCCGTAAACGAAGGTCTCGGCGCCGACCCGCTCGATCGCTTCCACGGTGAGGCCGAGCGCCACGCCGCCCGCGCCCCTTTCGTTGGAGATGACGAAATCCTCGGGCCGAATGCCGAGGATGCCGGCCGCGCTGGCTCTGATATCGCCAGTTAGTTGCGACTTCAGCTCATCGGAGCGCAGCGGCATCAGGTTCATCGGCGGCGCGCCGATGAAGGAGGCGACGAAGGTGGTGGCTGGCTTCTGGTAGATTTCCAGCGGATTGCCGATCTGCTCGACCTGGCCGCCATTCATGACGACGAGAATATCGGCCAGCGTCATCGCCTCGAGCTGGTCGTGGGTGACGTAGATCGAGGTGGTCGAGAGCCGGCGCTGCAGTTTTCGAATCTCGACCCGCATGGCGATGCGCAGCTTGGCGTCGAGGTTCGACAGCGGTTCGTCAAACAGAAACACTTTTGGCTGCCGCACGATCGCGCGGCCCATCGCCACGCGCTGGCGCTGGCCGCCGGACAATTGCCGCGGCTTGCGGTCGAGCATCGCGCCGAGCTCGAGAATGCGCGCGGCTTCCTCCACCCGCGTCTTGATTTCTGCTTCCGCCATGCCGCGGTTGCGCAGGCCGTAGGCCATGTTGTTGTAGACACTCATATGCGGGTAGAGCGCGTAGTTCTGAAACACCATCGCGATGTCGCGGTCGGCCGGCTCGATCTGGTTGACGACGCGACCGCCGATGTCGATCTCGCCGCCGGTGATCGTCTCCAGCCCCGCGACCATCCGCAACAGCGTGGACTTGCCGCAGCCGGACGGGCCGACCAGCACGCAGAACTGGCCGTCGCCGACCTCGAAATCGATGCCCTTGATGGCCTCGAAACCGCCGGCATAGGTCTTGCGGACGTTGCGGAGGGTGACGTTAGCCATTTCATTTTTCCGTCTGGACCAGGCCGCGCACAAACAGCCGCTGCATGAAGATCACGACCGCGACCGGCGGCAGCATGGCAAGGACCGCTGTTGCCATCGCAAGCTGCCATTCGGCGAGCTCGTCGCTCGTGACCAGCATCTTCTTGATGCCAATCACGATGGTCTGCATCGAATCCTTCGTGGTGATCAGAAGCGGCCAGAGATACTGATTCCAGCCATAGATGAACTGAATCACGAACAACGCGGCGATCGTCGTGATCGACAGCGGCAGCAGCGTATCCCAGAAGAAGCGGAAGGGGCCAGCGCCGTCGATGCGCGAGGCTTCCAGCAACTCGTCCGGCACTGTCATGAAGAACTGGCGGAACAACAGCGTGCCGGTGGCGGATGCAATCAGCGGCAGGATCAGGCCGGCGTAAGTGTCGAGCATCTTCAAGTCTGCGACCACCTTGTAGGTCGGATAGATGCGCACCTCGACCGGCAGCATCAGAGTGATGAAGATGATCCAGAACGCGGTCTTGCGGAACGGGAAGCGGAAATAGACCACCGCGTATGCGGACAGGATCGAGATAAAGATCTTGCCCAACGCAATCCCGATCGCCGAGACAAAGGAGTTGATCAGCATGTTGGCGACGGGTTCACGGCTGGTGCGCGAGCCGCCGACAAAGACGGCGCGGTAGTAATTTTCCAGCGTTTGGCTGCCGGGCGACGCCGGCATGTGGCCGCCGACCACGGTTGCGGCATCATGGGTCGAGGCGATCAACGCCAGATAGACCGGGAAAGCCACGATGAAAACGCCAAGCGTCAGGATCGCGTAGGCGATGAAGTCGGTGAAGGGGCGGTGCTCGACCATCAGTACTGCACCTTGCGTTCGACATAGCGGAACTGGATCGCGGTGAGCGCGATCACGATGATCATCAGTATTACCGACTGCGCGGCCGAGCCGCCGAGGTCGCCGCCGAGACGGCCATCCGCGTAGACCTTGTAGACCATGGTGGTGGTGGCGCCGGCAGGTCCCCCGCCGGTGACCGCATCGATGATGCCGAAGGTGTCGAAGAAGACGTAGACGATGTTGACGACCAGGAGGAAGAACGTCGTCGGTGACAGCAGCGGGAACGTGATGGTCCAGAAGCGGCGCAGCGGCCGGGCGCCGTCGATCGCACCGGCTTCGAGCACGCTCCGTGGAATGGCCTGGAGGCCGGCCAGGAAGAACAGGAAATTGTAGGAGATCTGCTTCCACACGGCGGCCATGACCACCAGAATCATCGCATGGTTCTCGTTCAGCAGCGGATTCCAATCGAGGCCCATGCCGCGCAGCGGCCGCGACAGCATGCCGAGCGAGGGCTGAAACATGAAGAACCAAAGCACGCCAGCCACCGCCGGCGCCACCGCATAGGGCCAGATCATCAGCGTCTTGTAGGCGGGCGCTGCCTTCAGGTTCTTGTCGGCCTGGGTGGCGAACAACAGCGCGATCGAGAGCGACAGCGCTGCGACCAGCGTCGAGAAGATCACCGTCGTCAGCATCGACCGGTAATATTCGGGCTGAGCGAACAGCGCTTGGTAATTTTCCAGGCCGACGAATTCGGAGACGAGGCCGAACGCATCCTCGCGCAGGAAGGATTGCCAGATCGCCTGGCTTGCCGGCCAATAGAAGAAGACAACTGTGATGACGAGCTGCGGCAAAAGCAGCAGATAGGGCAGCAGGCGGTTGTTGAAGACGGTCGATTTTTCCATTCAGCACTTACGTCATTGCGAGGAGCGAAACGACGAAGCAATCCATTGACCGGTTGTGCGGCACAATGGATTGCTTCGCTTCGCTCGCAATGACGCCCCCCGAGGTGTCCGTCCTACTTTGCAGTCTTCTCGAACGCGCGCAACATGGCGTTGCCGCGCTGGACGGCCGAATCAAGCGCTTCCTTGGCACCCTTCTTGCCGGCCAGCGCCGCCTCGATCTCCTCAGACCAGACGTCGCGCATCTGCACCATATTGCCGAAGCGCAGGCCGCGCGAGTTCTCGGTCGGCTCCTTGTTGGTGAGTTCCTTCAAGGGAGTCTGCAGGGTCGGATTCTTCTCGTAGAACCCGTCCTTGATGGACTTTTCGTAAGCTGCCTTGGTGATCGGCAGATAGCCGGATTCCTGGTGCAGCTTGGCCTGGCGGTTGGTGTCCGACAGGAACGTGAAGAACTTTGCGACCCCCTTGTATTCCTCCGGCTTCTTGCCGCCCATCACCCACAGCGAAGCGCCCCCGATGATCGAGTTCTGCGGCGCGCCCTGAACGTCTGGATAGTACGGCATCGGCGCCGAGGTGAAGTCGAACTTGGAAGTGGCCTTTGCGGTGCCGTAATAGCCGGACGAGGTCAGGAAAATCGCGCATTCGCCCGAGCTGAAGCGGGCTTCGTTGGTGTTGGTGCGCCCGCCATAGTCGTAAGTCTTGTCCTTCTGCAGATCGACGAGGTTCTGCAGGTGTTTCACGTGCAGCGGCGAGTTGAACTTCAATTCGGTGTCGAAGCCGTCAAGGCCGTTTGCCTTGGTGCCGATCGGCACATTGTGCCAGGCCGAGAACTGCTCGATATGCGCCCAGCTTGCCCAGGCATTGGAGAAGCCGCAGCTGTCGTGGCCGGCCGCCTTCAGCTTCTTGGCGGCGGCGAACACTTCCGGCCAGGTCTTCGGGATTTCGTTGATGCCGGCCTTCTTCAATTCATCCTTGTTGATCCACATGACCATGGAGGACGAATTGAAGGGGAAGGACAGCATCTCGCCCTTCGAGGTCGAGTAATAGCCGGTGATGGTCGGCAGGTAGGCCTTGGGGTCGAACGGCTCGCCGGCCTCCTTCATGAGCTGGTGAACCGGCTTGATGGCGCCGGTGGCGCCCATCATGGTTGCGGTGCCGACCTCGAACACCTGGATGATATGAGGCGCGTTGCCGGCGCGGAACGCGGCGATGCCGGCGTTCATGGTGTCGGGATAGCCGCCTTTGTAGGACGGAATGACCTTGTAATCGGACTGGCTGGCGTTGAATTCCTCGGCGAGCTTGTTGACGACATCATTGTTGGCGCCGGTCATGGCGTGCCACCACTGGATCTCGATCGCAGCATGGGCAGGCGTTGCAAGCGCCAGCGCAGCACTCACTGCCGCCGCTGCGCCGAATTGTCGAAGTGCCATGGAATCCCTCCGGGTTAAGGTCGTCACCTTCGTTTCGCGCGATAACAGCGCCGGATGACGTGCAAATGACCGTATAAGCGAAAGGATGGTAGTGGGAAAGCGTGCGCGGAGGGAAGCCGGAAAATAGGCGAAGGGGAAATGGCAACCGTCGCGCCTGCGAACGCAGGGCCCATAACCACAGCCGTCTGTGATTGCGGAGATGGCTACCGCCGCGCCCAAAGCGAAGCCGCGGCGTGTGGGCCCCTGCGTTTCGCAGGGGCGACGACGTTTAGCGCTTCCGCTCCGAGCCGCAGACCGCGCCCTCAGCGACCAGCGCCTCGATCTCATTCTTCGAATAACCGAACTCGCGCAGCACTTCCGCTGTGTGCTGGCTGAATTTCGGCGGCGTCCGCCGCAGGCTGGGCTTGGTCCGCTCCAGCCGGATCGGGGAGGCGACGCCCTTGTACCAGTCCTTTTCGATGATATCGCCGCGATGCAGCGTATGCGGATTGGTCAGCGCCTGGTCGATCTTCTGCACCGGGCCGGCCGGCAGGCCCGCCGCCAGCAGGCGATTGCAGAGCGGCTCGGCCTCGTGCTGGCTGAACACGGCCGCGAGCTCGGCGCGCAGCGCGTCGCGGTTGGCGATGCGGTCCTTGTTGCGGGCAAAGCGCGGATCGGTGCCGAGTTCGGGTTTGCCGATTTCCTTGGCGAGCTTGCGGAAGGTGCCGTCATTGCCAACGCCGATGAAGATGTTGTCGGTCTTGGTCGGGAAGATCGCGTAAGGAACGAGGTTCGGATGCTCGTTGCCGGTGAGCGAGGGCGGCTTGCCGTGCATGAAGTAGTTCGCCGTGTGCGGATGCATGATGGCAAGGCCGGCCTCGTACAGCGTGGTTTCGAGGAACTGGCCGAGACCCGAACGCTGCCGCTCCGACAGCGCCATCAGGATGCCGATTGCCGCGTAGAGCCCGGTGGTGATGTCGACCAGGGGAACGCCGATTCGCATTGGGCCGCTTTCAGGCGAGCCGGTCGCCGCGATCATTCCGGTCATGGCCTGGATGATCGCGTCATAGCCGGGATTGCCGCCGCGCGGACCGTCGGCGCCGAAGCCGGAAATCCGGCAGTGCACCAGCTTCGGAAATTTCGCGCGCAGCACCTCGTTGCCGATGCCCCATTTGTCGAGCGTGCCCGGCTTGAAATTCTCGATCAGGACGTCGGCCGTCTCCAGCAGCTTCATCAGAACCGTGCGCCCGCCTTCGGAAGCAAGGTCGAGCCCGACGGAGCGCTTGTTGCGGTTGATGCCGACGAAATAGGCCGCGTCCTCCTCGTGGAACGGAGGGCCCCAATCGCGCACCTCGTCGCCGGCCGGCGGCTCGACCTTGATGACGTCGGCGCCGTGGTCGGCCAGGATTTGCGTGCAATAGGGGCCGCCGAGCACGCGCGTCAGATCGATCACGCGCAGGCCGGTCATTGCGCCGGTAGAACTCATGGAGAAAACCTTTGCTCAGGGGTGAGAATGGAAATCCTGAGCTAGCGGTCTTCAGGCGCGGCGGCAATGGCGTCGCGCGCACAGGCGCATGACGCGGCCGCCGGAGCGCGGACCCGAAAATTCCGTGAGACGAACGGCCCGCCGGCATTAGCGGCGGGCCGCTTGTGCGGGGACGTCAGACGACCGTCAGGCGCACATCTACATTGCCGCGGGTGGCGTTGGAATAGGGGCATACCTGGTGGGCTTTCGCGACGAGAGCCTCGGCTTCGGCCTTGGGAATGCCGGGCAGCGAGACGGCCAGCTCGACGTCGAGGCCGAAACCGCCGGCCGAACGCGGGCCGATGCCGACGGTGGAAGTCACCGAAGCATCGGCGGGCACCTTCGGGCCGCCCTGCGAAGCGACGAACTTCATCGCGCCGATGAAGCAGGCGGCGTAGCCGGCCGCGAACAGTTGCTCGGGATTATTGCCGGCGCCACCACCGCCGCCGAGTTCTTTCGGTGTGGCGAGCTTGACGTCGAATGCGCCGTCGAGGGTGGCGGCGTGGCCATCGCGGCCGCCGGTCGCCTTGGCGCTGGTCTTGTAGAGCACGTTCACGGACATGTCGGTCTCCCCTTGGGTTTGCCGTTTCGGCAATCGTATTGCACACAATTAGATTGCGCGCAATATAAATTATTGCGAATGGCGCGATTTAATTGTATGCAATTGAAATCAAGCGCTTAGGCCACCAAATCAGTGTCCTTGTGCTGCTCGTTAACGAGGTCGTGATGGCCAGGAAATCTGCAGCGGACTTTCCGCTCCGGCTCGACAATCAAATTTGCTTCGCGGTGTATTCCACCGCGCACGCGTTCAACCGCGTCTACAAGCCGCTGCTCGACAAGCTCGGCCTGACCTACCCGCAATACCTCGTCATGCTGGTGCTGTGGGAGCGCGACGACGTACCGGTGAAGGAGATCGGTGAGCGGCTGCTCCTGGATTCCGGCACGCTGACGCCGCTGCTCAAGCGGTTGGAGGCGGCCGAGTTGATCAAACGGACACGCAGCACCGAGGACGAGCGGCAGGTGTTGATCGCGCTGACGGCAAAGGGCGAGGCGCTCAGGGAGAAAGCTCGCGCCGTGCCGCAATCGATCCTCGCGGCGTCAGCCTGCTCGGTCGGCGAACTCGTGGCAATGAAGAACGAGATCGTCGCGTTACGTAACAGGCTGAATGCGGTGCTGGGGGAGTAGGGGACGGTTAGAGGCGCTTCTTGGCGAAGGTGCAGCCGGACGCTGACTTCAGGTATTTTTCGAACGCAACGGCCTGCGCTGCATCGCTAAACGCTACGTAAGTCTTAATTCGCCAGGGCCCGTGCTTCGACGTGTGCGGGACCTCTCCGGCATTGTGCTTCGCCAGCCGCGCGCGCAAGTCGTCGGCAATGCCGACGTAGAAAGGTAGAGAGTCGAAATTTTCGAGGATGTAGACGTATTTCATGGCGGATCGCCTCCGCCGACCAACCTATCGGCACTGTCCGCGGCTTGCAAAACGAGTCCTGACGGACAGAGCCCGGCTTCGTCCTCTGGGCTACGCCGCGGCAGCCTTCGCTAGCTTCGCTACCACAGAGCACGGCGTGGCTTGCCGAGCCGTAGCTTGCGAAGCAAGCGAAGGCTGGTGGAGCCAGGCGGGATCGAACCGCCGACCTCTTGCATGCCATGCAAGCGCTCTCCCAGCTGAGCTATGGCCCCTTAGAATCGCGCGCCTAAAGTTCGGCGTGCGGGCATGACCCTGAACCACAGTTCTGGGCCGATCTCAAGTCTCTTCGTCACCTCCGACGTCACCAATGATGTCGGTAACGTCCTCGTCACCCTCTTCCTCGTCGGGAATGAAGGTGGAATCGTCGTCGTCATCGTCCTCGATGGTCTCGTCGATCTCGATGTCGTCTTCCGATTCGGGAACCACGGCCTTGACCTTGCCGGTATTCTCCTCGGCGTCGGCTTCCTCGAGCGAGACCAACTCTTCGGCCTCGGCGGGCTCCGGCATGTCGGCGGCAGTGGTCGCGGCAGCGGCGCGGGCGGCATCGCCACGCGCTGCGCGCGGCGGCGCGATCGGCGCGATCGGCACAACCTCGCCGGTGTAGGGCGAAATCACCGGGTTCTTGTTCAAGTCATAGAATTTCTTACCCGTGGTCGGGCAAATGCGCTTGGTTCCGAGATCGGATTTGGCCACGTGTTGATCCTGGGAAATTCTGAAAAACGGTGCTTCACTTGGCTAGTTAAGAGGCTGGTGTCAATAGCGCTTTGAAGCATTTGACGGCCGCGTGACGCCGCGGGGCCCATGTGATACTGCCGCCCCCGCAGAGGACCACAATTTGACCCATACAGCCACGCCCACCCCGCTGGAAGCCCGCGCCAGCGGTCCCCTGGCCGGGAAAGTCCGCGTTCCCGGCGACAAGTCGATTTCACACCGTGCTCTCATTCTTGGGGCGCTTTCGGTCGGCGAAACCCGCATTTCTGGCCTGCTCGAGGGCGAAGACGTCCTGAACACCGCCAAATCGATGCAGGCGCTGGGCGCAACGGTCGAGCGGACGGGTCCGTTCGCCTGGCAGGTCCGGGGCGTCGGGGTGGGCGGCTTTGCCCAGCCGGCCGCCCCGCTCGATTTCGGCAATTCCGGTACCGGATGCCGGCTGGTGATGGGGGCGGTTGCGGGCTGCCCGATCACGGCCGTGTTCGACGGCGACGCTTCGCTGCGCTCCCGCCCGATGCGGCGGATCCTCGATCCGCTCGAATTGATGGGGGCGAAGGCCGGCGAGGCCAAAGAGGGGGGCCGTCTGCCGCTGACGCTGCACGGCGCCCGCGATCCGGTGCCGATCCTTTACCGGACCCCGGTGGCCTCGGCCCAGATCAAGTCGGCGGTGCTGCTGGCTGGCCTTGCCGCGCCTGGCATCACTACGGTCATCGAGCAGGAAGCCAGCCGCGACCACACCGAGCTGATGCTGAAACATTTCGGCGCGGACATCGTCTCGACCAAGGAAGGCAGTCACGGCCGCAAGATCGCGCTGACCGGCCAGCCCGAACTGCACGGCGCCGAGGTTGTCGTGCCTGCCGATCCGTCGTCGGCGGCATTCCCGATCGTGGCGGCGCTGATCGTCGAGGGGTCCGACGTGACCTTTTCCGACGTCATGACCAATCCGTTGCGCACCGGCCTGTTCACGACGCTGCGCGAGATGGGCGCTTCCATCGAGGAAAGCGATGTCCGCCGCGACGCCGGCGAGCCGATGGCGCGCCTGCGCGTGCGCGCCTCAAAGCTGCGCGGCGTCGAGGTACCGCCGGAGCGCGCACCCTCGATGATCGATGAATATCTGGTGCTCGCGGTCGCAGCCTCCTTTGCCGAGGGCACCACCATCATGCGCGGCCTGCAGGAATTGCGCGTCAAGGAATCCGACCGCCTGGAGGCGACCGCCGCGATGCTGCGCGTCAACGGCGTCAAGGTCGAGATCGCAGGCGATGACCTGATCGTCGAAGGCCGCGGCCATGTGCCCGGCGGCGGCCTCGTCGCCACCCACATGGATCACCGCATCGCGATGTCGGCACTGGTGATGGGGCTCGCTGCCGTCAAGCCGGTTAAGGTCGACGACACCGCCTTCATCGCCACCAGCTTTCCGGATTTCATTCCGATGATGCGCTCGCTCGGAGCCGAGTTCTCATGATCATCGCCATCGACGGGCCGGCGGCTTCCGGCAAGGGCACGCTCGGCAAACGCCTCGCCCATCACTACGGCTATCGCCATCTCGATACCGGCGTGATCTATCGCGCGGTGGCGAAGGCGCTGCTCGACCAGGGTTTCGACCTTAACAATGAGGCGCGGGCAGTCGCTGTTGCAATGGAACTCGATCCCGAAAAATTCGGCCATCCCGAACTGAAAACGCAGCACATCGGCGATGCCGCGTCGGTCGTATCGGCGATCCCGAGTGTGCGGGAAGCTCTCGTTAACTTTCAGCGCCAGTTCGCGGCCGATCCGCCGGGCGCCGTGCTCGACGGTCGCGATATTGGAACCGTGATCTGCCCGCATGCCGACGTGAAGATCTTCGTCGTCGCCGATCCTCAGGTACGAGCCCGCCGCCGGACGCTGGAAGCGCTGGCGCGTGGCGAAGCCGCCGACGAGGCGGCGGTGCTGGCCGACATCCTCAAGCGCGATGAAAGGGACAGGAACCGCGCCGCCGCGCCGCTCAAGGCTGCGGCGGACGCTCATATCCTCGATAATTCCAATCTCGATATCGAGGCTGGCGTGCAGGCCGCGATTGCCATCGTCGAGGCCGTTCGCGCCCAGCGAAAATAGCGGGGTCTAGCCCTCTGTCGGCGGCCGAAACGGCTCCAAATCGGGCATTTCCGGCTTGCCGAAAATGGCCCTGGGGTCTATATCCACGGCCATCCGGGCCGCCATCGATGAGATCAGGGCTGTCCGAGCGGGCCGGTTGCGAGGTTTGAGCCTCCGCCGTCATTGGAGGAAAGCCCGCTCCAGGCTTCTGAAGTCGATATGCTCGTTTCAGGCTCCGGACTTCTTAACGCGACGCGCATTCTTCCCGCAAAACCGGTGCCCGCTTTTGCGGAAGACGCGACATCAAACGTATCGAACGTGCAGGCATGCTGCCGGCCCGCTTTTGCGCTACTCGCAAACGCGGTCGTCAGGGTTTGCGGACCCCTGACACTTCACGCGCGATGCGCCCATTAACCCGAACGGCCGGCGATTTCCCGCATTGGAGAACAAATGGCTTCGAATACTGCTGCTTCCTATAATCCTACCCGCGACGATTTCGCTGCGATGCTGGACGAGTCCTTTGCCGGCGGCAATCTGCAGGAAAGCTCGGTCATCAAGGGCAAGGTGGTTGCAATTGAAAAGGACATGGCCGTTATCGATGTCGGCCTGAAGACTGAGGGCCGCGTCGCGCTGCGCGAATTTGCCGGCCCCGGCCGTGAAAGCGATCTCAAGATCGGCGACGAGGTCGAGGTGTTCCTCGACAGGATCGAAAATGCGCTCGGCGAAGCCGTGCTGTCGCGCGACAAGGCGCGCCGCGAGGAAAGCTGGGGCAAGCTCGAGAAGGCCTTCAACAACAACGAGAAGGTTCACGGCGTCATCTTCAACCAGGTCAAGGGCGGCTTCACCGTCGATCTCGACGGCGCCGTCGCCTTCCTGCCGCGCTCGCAGGTCGACATCCGTCCGATCCGCGACGTCGCCCCGCTGATGAACAACTCGCAGCCGTTCCAGATCCTCAAGATGGACCGCCGCCGCGGCAACATCGTGGTGTCTCGCCGCACGGTTCTCGAAGAGACCCGTGCCGAGCAGCGCCAGGAGCTGGTGCAGAACCTCGAAGAAGGTCAGGTGATCGACGGCGTGGTCAAGAACATCACCGATTACGGTGCGTTCGTCGATCTCGGCGGCATCGACGGCCTGCTCCACGTCACCGATATCGCCTGGCGCCGGGTCAATCACCCGACGGAAGTGCTGACCATCGGCCAGACCGTGAAGGTCAAGATCATCAAGATCAACCATGAGACCCACCGCATTTCGCTCGGCATGAAGCAGTTGCTGGACGATCCGTGGCAGGGCATCGAGGCGAAGTACCCGCTGAACGCGCGCTTCACCGGCCGCGTCACCAACATCACCGACTACGGCGCGTTCGTCGAACTGGAGCCGGGCATCGAAGGCCTGATCCACGTCTCGGAAATGTCGTGGACCAAGAAGAACATGCACCCCGGCAAGATCGTCTCGACTTCGCAGGAAGTCGAAGTGCAGGTTTTGGAAGTCGATTCGGTCAAGCGCCGCATCTCGCTCGGCCTCAAGCAGACCATGCGCAATCCCTGGGAAGTCTTCGTCGAGAAGTTCCCGGTCGGTTCGGTGGTCGAAGGCGAGGTCAAGAACAAGACCGAGTTCGGTCTGTTCCTCGGCCTCGAGGGCGACGTCGACGGCATGGTCCATCTGTCGGATCTCGACTGGAAGCTGCCGGGTGAACAGGTCATCGACAACTTCAAGAAGGGCGACATGGTCAAGGCCGTGGTGCTCGACGTCGATGTCGAGAAGGAGCGCATCTCGCTCGGCGTCAAGCAGCTCGAAGGCGATCCCTTCGCCGAGCCTGGCGACGTCAAGAAGGGTGCGGTTGTGACCTGCGAAGTGCTCGAAGTGAAGGAAGCCGGTATCGAGGTGAAGATCTCGGGCACCGACTTCACCACCTTCATCAAGCGCTCCGAGCTCGCCCGTGACCGCAACGATCAGCGCGCCGAACGGTTCGCCGTCGGCGAGAAGGTCGACGCGCGCGTGATCCAGTTCGACAAGAAAGCCCGCAAGGTGCAGGTCTCGATCAAGGCGCTGGAAGTGGCCGAGGAGAAGGAAGCCATCGCGCAGTACGGTTCCTCGGATTCGGGCGCCACGCTGGGCGACATTCTCGGCACCGCGCTCAAGAACCGCGAGAAGTAAGCTTTTCGCTTTCTGTCTGCGAACATCAGGCCCCGGTCTCGACCGGGGCCTTTTTGCTATCGGTCGTCCCGGACAAGCCAGCGGGTCGCGCGAATGCGCGCCCGATGACAGGCTTCGCGCGATCCGGGACCCATAACCACCGGCGGATTGTATTGGGCGAGGCTGGAGCCGCATCGACGCAAAAAACAGCGCCTGTGGTTATGGGTCCCGCGTGCGGGGGGACGACGGCGGATGGAGCCTTGTTTTCTTCAAATTGCGCCGCAATTGATGTAATCAGGTTACGCTTCGCTAGCGCTCAAGATGCAAAACGCGCCGATTATTTCAGGAGAAATTCTATGTCGCTCGATTCGGACGTGATCGTCGATCGCCGCAGGATTCGCCGCAAGCTGACTTTCTGGCGGCTGGTGGCGGGCCTTGTCACGATCGCCGCGATCGTCACTTTTGGCGCGATCGCGACAAGGAGTGGTCCGGCCGCGCTGACGCCATCGGGATCGATCGCGCGCGTCAACATCGAGGGGCTGATCCGCAGCGACCAGCAGCGCGTCGAGGCGCTGGAGCGGCTGGAGAAATCGAGCTACGCCGCGGTCATCGTGCACATCAATTCGCCGGGCGGCACCACGGCCGGCTCCGAGCAGCTCTACGAGTCGTTGATGCGGCTGAAAGCCAAGAAGCCGCTGGTCGTGGTGGTCGAGGGGCTGGCCGCTTCCGGCGGTTACATCACGGCGATGGCCGCCGATCATATTGTCGCCCGCCAGAGCTCGCTAGTCGGTTCGATCGGCGTGCTGTTTCAATTTCCGAATTTCGCCGAGCTGTTGAAGACGGTTGGCGTCAAGGTCGAGGAGGTGAAATCCTCGCCGTTGAAGGCGGCCCCGAACGGTTTCGAGCCGACCAGCCCGGAGGCGCGCGCCGCGCTCGATGCGCTGGTGAAGGATTCCTACGCCTGGTTCCGCGGCCTGGTGAAGGACCGTCGCGGCATGGATGACGCACTCCTGGAGAAGGTCGCGGACGGGCGGGTCTTCACCGGCCGCCAGGCGGTCGAATTGAAGCTGGTCGATCAGCTCGGCGATGAAAGGGCTGCCATCGCATGGCTGGTCGCCGAAAAGAAAATCAAAAGCGATCTGCCGGTGCGCGATTACAAGCTGAATCCGCAGTTTGGCGATCTGACCTTTCTGCGCACAGCGGCGTCCATCGCATTCGATGCGCTTGGCCTGAGTTCCATTGCACGGCAGATTGAACAGGCTGGCGTCGCGCAGGCAGTCGATCAGCTCTCACTCGACGGCATGCTGGCGTTGTGGCGCCCCACAGCACCCAATTGAGCCGCATCCGGCTGCTCTTTGTCGCATTTTCCCGCACTGCGGGTGTTGTCACAAAGCCCATCGGGGCCGTTTGTCACGGCATTTGGCACTGCCCAAAAGTGATTTAGCGTCTTGACAGTTCAAGGTATTTTCACGGAAATGGATATCCGCACGACCCCCGGATCCCAACTTCGATGATCAAATCCGAACTTGTTCAGCGCATCGCCGAGCACAACCCGCACCTCTATCAGCGGGATGTGGAGAACATTGTGAACGCGATCCTCGATGAGATCGTGGCAGCGCTTGCCCGCGGCGACCGTGTCGAGCTGCGCGGCTTCGGTGCCTTCTCGGTCAAGCATCGACCAGCGCGCGCAGGCCGCAACCCGCGCACCGGCGCGCATGTGCCGGTCGACCAGAAGAGCGTTCCGTTCTTCAAGACCGGCAAGGAAATGCGCGAGCGGCTGAACCGCGACAACGGCTCGCCCGAGGCCGGCGCGTAAGCATTTTGGTTGGTCTGGTTGTTGCCGTGTTGCGGGTCGCGTACCCGCCTTTCTCCATCACGACGAGAGATGGTCATGCGAAAGTTCTTCACGGCGCTGGTCGTCATTCCCTTAGGCCTGATCTTTATCGTCTTTGCGGTCGCTAACCGCCATTTCGTGACGGTGTCGTTCGATCCCTTCAATTCGACCGATCCGGCGATCGCGGTGAGCATGCCGCTGTTTGCCGTCATCATTACGGTCGCCATTCTGGGGGTCGTGGCCGGCGGCATGGCGACCTGGTTCCGGCAGCGCCGTTGGCGGCGGGCAGCGCGCCACCATGAGGCAGATGCCCGCCGGGCCAGGACTGAGGCGGCCGATTTGCGGGCTGCGGCGGCGGTTTCCCGGGCCGATCAGCAGCGGCTTCCGGCGCCCTCCCAGTACGGCATCTATGGAGCCGCCGGGCGAGACAAGCAGGGCGCGACGTTGTAGAACCCGCCGGCTTGTTCCAATTTGCCTTGTTCCAATTTGCCTTGGCGGCCGCGGGCCACCCCTGAGAGACCATGTCCCTGCTCGTCAAAATTTGCGGCCTGTCCACGCGCGAGACGCTCGAAGCAGCGCTTGAGGCGGGCGCCGACATGGTGGGGTTTGTGTTCTTCTCCCCATCGCCGCGCCATCTCAACCTTGAGACTGCGCGCGAGCTCGGCCGGCAGGCCAAGGGCCGCGCGACCAAGGTGGCGCTTACCGTCGATGCCGACGATGCGACGCTCGAAAATATCGTCGAGACGCTGCGGCCGGACCTCCTGCAATTGCACGGTAACGAAACCATCGCGCGCGTGCGCGACATCAAGGCGAAATTCGCCGTTCCGGTCATGAAGGTGATTGCGGTCGAAACATCTGCCGATCTCGCGGCCCTGCCGGGCTATGCTGACGTAGCCGACCGCATCCTGTTCGATGCCCGCGCGCCGAAGGGTGCCACCCGCCCCGGCGGATTAGGGGCCGTGTTCGACTGGCACGTTCTGGAAAAGCTTGATCTTCAAGTGCCCTTCATGGTCTCGGGCGGTCTCTCCGCCGACAACATCGCCGAGGCGGTCCGCGTCACCCGCGCCGGCGGCGTCGATGTATCCTCCGGCGTGGAAAGCGCGCCGGGTGTCAAGGATCCCGAGATGATCCGCAATTTCATTCGCGCCGCACGCGCCACCGAAGAATTGATGGTCCGATGAATCCAAGACTTCCAAATTCATTCCGCAGCGGTCCCGACGAGCGCGGGCACTTTGGCAATTTCGGCGGCCGCTTCGTCGCGGAAACGCTGATGCCGCTGATCCTCGACCTCGAAAAAGCCTATGCGGTGGCCAAGGCCGATCCGGCGTTCCATGCCGAGATGAACGGGTACTTGAAGGACTATGTCGGCCGGCCGTCGCCGCTCTATCTTGCTGAGCGCCTCACCGAGCATCTCGGCGGCGCCAAGATTTATCTGAAGCGCGAAGAGCTCAACCACACCGGCTCGCACAAGGTGAACAATGTGCTCGGCCAGATCATGGTCGCGCGGCGCATGGGCAAGAAGCGCATCATCGCCGAGACCGGCGCCGGCCAGCATGGTGTCGCCACCGCGACGCTGTGCGCGCGCTTCGGTCTCGAATGCGTGGTTTATATGGGGGCGGTGGACGTCGCCCGTCAGGCGCCGAACGTGTTCCGCATGGAGATGCTGGGCGCCAAGGTCGTGCCAGTACAGTCGGGGACGCGCACGCTGAAAGACGCGATGAACGAGGCGCTGCGCGACTGGGTCACCAACGTGCACAACACGTTCTACTGCATCGGCACGGTGGCGGGTCCGCATCCCTATCCGATGATGGTGCGTGACTTCCAGTCGGTGATCGGCGAGGAAACGCGCAAGCAGATGCAGGAGGCTGAAGGCCGGCTACCGGATTCGCTGATCGCCTGCATCGGCGGCGGCTCCAACGCGATGGGGCTGTTTCATCCCTTCCTCGACGATCCCTCCGTCGAAATTTTCGGCGTCGAAGCGGCCGGGCATGGGCTGACGCAACTGCATGCCGCCTCGATCGCCGGCGGCAGGCCCGGGGTGCTGCATGGCAATCGCACCTATCTCCTGATGGACGATGACGGCCAGATCCAGGACGCGCATTCGATCTCGGCCGGGCTTGATTATCCCGGCATCGGCCCGGAGCATTCCTGGCTGCACGAGACGGGCCGCGTCACCTATCTTTCCGCGACCGATGACGAAGCGCTCGCAGCGTTCATGCTGCTGTCGCGGCTGGAAGGCATCCCACCCGCGCTGGAATCCGCGCACGCGATCGCCAAAGTCGCGGAGCTCGCGCCGAAGCGGTCGAAGGACCATCTGATGGTGGTCAATCTTTCCGGCCGTGGCGACAAGGACATTCCGCAGATCACGGAGATCTTGAAAGGCAGGAAGCAGTGACCACCCGCATCGACGCACGCTTTGCCGACCTCGCAAAAGAAGGCCGCTCGGCGCTGGTGACCTTCCTGATGGCCGGCGATCCAGATCCTGCGACTTCGCTCAACATCATCAAGGCGCTGCCCAAGGCGGGCGCCGATATTATCGAGATCGGCATGCCCTTTACCGATCCGATGGCGGATGGTCCGTCGATCCAGGCCGCAGGCCTGCGCGCGCTCAAGGGCGGCATGACCCTGAGGAAGACGCTCGAGATGGTGCGCGGCTTCCGCAAGGAAGACGACAGCACGCCGCTGGTGCTGATGGGTTACTACAATCCGATCTACATTTATGGCGTCGACAAGTTCCTCACCGACGCCAAGGTCGCCGGCGTCGATGGCCTCATCATCGTCGACCTGCCGCCGGAGGAAGACGATGAGCTTTGCATTCCCGCGCTGAAGGCAGGGCTTAACTTCATTCGCCTGGCGACACCTACGACGGACGACAAGCGCCTGCCGGCCGTGCTCGCAAACACCTCCGGCTTTGTCTACTACGTCTCGATCACCGGCATCACCGGCGCTGCGGCGGCCGATTCGAAGGCCGTCGGCGATGCGGTGGCCCGGATCAAGCGCCACACCAAGCTTCCGGTGTGCGTCGGCTTCGGCATCCGCACCCCGCAGGCGGCGCGCGCGATTGCCGAGAAGGCCAACGGCGCAGTGGTCGGCACCGCCCTGGTCGATGCGTTGCGCGACAGCCTCGACACCCAGGGGCGGGCGACCACCAAGACGGTGGCGGCCGTGGCCGATCTTGTGGGATCGCTGGCGCAGGGTGTGCGGGGAGCGAAACAGGCTGCGGAATAAGCCACAATTGACGTGGAAACAGGCGGGCCATGATCCGGAAAGGCGGGGACCATGCCCAAACCAAAACGTGGCGACTTGCCGGCCCCCGGGCGGGTGGCCATATATCTATCTGATGCGTTAACCGCATTTCGGAGCGAACCATGAATTGGCTCACCAACGTCGTCCGGCCCAAAATCCGCAACATCCTGCGACGAGAGACGCCGGAGAATTTGTGGATCAAGTGCCCGGATTCCGGGCAGCTCGTGTTCTACAAGGACGTCGAGGCCAACCAGTTCGTCATCCCCGGCTCGAACTACCACATGCGCATGGGTGCGGTGGCGCGATTGAAGTCGATCTTCGACAACGAGACCTGGTATGACATCGCGCTGCCCGAAGTGACGGCCGATCCGCTCAAGTTTCGCGACGAGCGCAAATATGTCGACCGCATCAAGGATGCCCGCGCCAAGACCGGGATGAACGATGCCATCAAGGTCGGCTACGGCAAGCTGGAAGGCGCCGGCGTCGTCATCGCGGTGCAGGATTTCGATTTCATGGGCGGTTCGCTCGGCATGGCCGCGGGCGAGGCGATCGTGCGCGGACTCGAACTCGCGCTCGAAAAGAAATCACCCTTCATCATGTTCGCGGCCTCGGGCGGTGCGCGGATGCAGGAAGGCATCCTGTCGCTGATGCAGATGCCGCGCACCACCGTCGGCGTGCAGATGCTGCGTGAAGCGAAGCTGCCCTATATCGTCGTGCTGACCAATCCGACCACCGGCGGCGTCACCGCCTCCTACGCCATGCTGGGGGACGTCCATATCGCCGAGCCCGGTGCGCTGATCGGCTTCGCCGGCGCGCGCGTCATCGAGCAGACCATCCGCGAGAAGCTGCCGGAAGGGTTCCAGCGGGCCGAATATCTGCTCGACCACGGCATGATCGACATGGTGGTGCATCGCCACGAGATGCGTCCGACGCTGGCGCGGCTGTGTCGGCTACTGACCAAGTCGCCGCCGCTCGAGGTGACCTCAAAGCCTTCGCCGCAGGTCACGGACCCGGCCCAGATCGTCTCGGCGCCGGAAGCCGTGCCGGCTGCGCCCCACGCGTGAGCCTGCCTGCCGCCAGATCGCAGCCGCTCGGTGACCTGATCGCGCGGCTGGCTGCGTTGCATCCGAAGCGCATCGATCTCAGCCTCGATCGCATGCACCGTCTGCTGGCGCGGCTCGATCATCCCGAGCGGTCGCTGCCACCGGTGATCCACGTCGCGGGCACCAATGGCAAGGGCTCCACGATCGCTTACTTGCGCGCGATCCTCGAAGCCGCAGCGCTGCGCGTCCACGTCTACACCTCGCCCTACCTGGTGCGGATCAACGAATGCTATCGCCTCGGCGAGAATGGCGGCGGACGACTGGTGAGCGATGCGGAGCTGCGCCGGGTGCTGGAGTACTGCGAACAGGTCAATCAGGGCGAGCCGATCACGATTTTCGAGATGGAGACCGCTGCGGCATTCTGCCTTTTCGCGGAACATGAGGCCGATGTCGTGCTGCTGGAGACCGGTCTCGGCGGGCGGCTGGACGCCACCAACGTCATCGACCGGCCGAGTGCGACCGTGATCACGCCGGTCAGCATGGACCACACCGAATTTCTCGGCAGCTCGCTGACCGCGATCGCCGGCGAGAAGGCCGCGATCATCAAACGCGGCGTGCCGGTGATTTGCGCGGAGCAGGCGCCGGAGGCGATGTCAGTAATCGAGACGCAGGGCAATCGCATGCGCGCGCCGCTGCATGCGGCCGGGCAGCATTGGCATGTTGGCGTCGAGCGTGGACGGCTGGTGTATCAGGACGAACGTGGCCTGATGGACCTGGCGGCGCCAAAGCTGTTTGGCCGGCATCAGTTCGACAATGCCGGTCTTGCCATCGCAACCTTGCGCGCGATCGGGACGATCAGGATCGGGATGGGCGCATTTGAAGCCGGCATCGTCAACGCCGAATGGCCGGCGCGGATGCAACGGCTGGCGTCGGGTGCACTGGCCGATCAGGGGCCGAAGGCTTGCGAGATCTGGCTCGACGGTGCGCACAATGCCGAAGGCGGCCGCGTCACGGCGGCGGCGCTCGGCGATCTCGAAGAGCGGGTGTCGCGTCCGCTGGTGGTGATCGCAGGCATGATGGCGAACAAGGATGCCGGTGCGTTCCTCGCGAATTTCGCAGGGCTGACGCGCCATATCATCGCGGTGCCGATTCCCGGCCGCGACAATGCGATGCCGCCGGACCAACTGGCGGATGCGGCGCGCGTGCTCGGCATGCGGGTCGAAAATGCTGCAAGCGTCGAAGCCGCTCTGCACGCGCTGTCGTGCCTCGCTTACGAAGTGCCGCCACGGATTCTGATAACCGGCTCGCTCTATCTCGCCGGCCATGTGCTCGCCATCAACGGCACGCCACCGAACTGAAAATTAGCCCGGCTGAAAAATTAATGACCGCTGGAATCGCTTCCAGCGGCCGCCCGGGAAAAAATATCGATTGTTAATGAATTCGCCAGCCCCGGTGTTCGCAAAGACTAGCCAAGGTGTTTGAAAGCTGCGAGTCGGAACTGGCAGGCATGCTATAGAACCAATGGCGAATGTTGCAGGCTGGTTTCACCCAAATGGGGTAGATCGTGTTGCATCGCTTTTGCTTTGTGAAACACAATCGGGAGAGCTGGAATCAACATGCGTTTCGCTGCGATTGCCGACGTCCATGGAAATCATCTCGCGCTTGAGGCAGTCCTTGCCGACATCCGCGCGCAGGGCATCAAGGAAATCGTCAATCTCGGCGACATGGCGAGCGGTCCGCTGGATGCCCGACGAACGATGGATGCATTGATGGCGATCGACGCAGTCCACGTTCGTGGCAATCATGACCGCTGGCTGATCGACCGGCCGTTCGACAAAATGGGCTCCTGGGAGCGCTGCGCGCTTCCGCAACTCGATGCCAGCCATCTCGACTGGCTGCGCCAGGTGCCTGCAACGCAGGTCTTCCGAAACCAGGTCTTTCTCTGCCACGCCACGCCCTCAGACGATAACACCTACTGGCTGGAGACGGTGACGCCGGACGGTTCGGTCAGGATGACGGCGCTGGAAGCGATCGAGAAGGAGGCGAAAGGGATCCCGCAGTCGCTGATTCTGTGCGGCCACACCCATCTCGCTCGTGCCGTGCGGCTGAGCGATGGCCGTCTCGTGGTCAACCCCGGAAGCGTCGGCGGGCCCGGCTTTCGGTACAGCGATCCGTATCCCCATTTGATCGAGGCCGGCACGCCCGACGCCCGTTACGCGATCCTGGAATTGGCGTCGGCCAACTGGCGCGTCACCTTCCGGCATGTGCCGTATGATCACGAGGCGATGGCGGCCTTGGCGCGGCAGAACGGTCAACCTGAATTGGCAGCCGCGTTGGCGACGGGATGGATCAGGTAGCCGACGCCTGTAGCCCGGTGGCTCCACCCGGGCTACGGATGCCTCTGTATCACCGCGTTACAGGGGTCTCGTCTGCAACGCCGACGTGCTCTCGATAGACCATCTCCCAGCCCTTCCAGCCGGTGAAGAGCAGGATCAGCACCACGATGAATGACAGCACCAGACCCGTCGGGACAATGGCCGACGTCCCCTCGGTATAGCGCGAATACCAGTTGTAAAGCTCGATCAGGACCGCAATGACATTGCCGCCGGCATGCAGCCAGGCGTCGTTGAGATTACGGATACGATCGTCTCCGATCAGGTCGATCAAGCCCATAACGGCCGCGAGCGCGGCCATGATCAGGCCGATGCCCAACAGCCAGAGCGAGGCCGTCGCCCAGAAATCATTCGAGGTTTGCCAGAATGCGACATCTGAGACAAAGGCCAGAACG
The DNA here is from genome assembly GCF_013114835.1 of Bradyrhizobium archetypum. Taxonomy (GTDB): domain Bacteria; phylum Pseudomonadota; class Alphaproteobacteria; order Rhizobiales; family Xanthobacteraceae; genus Bradyrhizobium; species Bradyrhizobium archetypum. Next base: position 204,927 of record NZ_JAAVLW010000008.1, read on the forward strand.
AAGCAGGCGACTGGAAACGGAATAAGCATCGGATGGATCGGGTGACCGGCGATTTGCGCGGTCGATTTTGGGTTCGTCATGAATGCCTCCTCAATGGGCAATAGGCATTAAACTACCGGTTATGAGGCAAAGTTCCTGCGCCGCGCTGGAAAGGGCCCGGTAGGTGCGCCGCAAAATCAACGTCGCGGAGCGGCGGCCTCACGACGTACGGGGCTCACTTCAGCAGCTTCATCGGGTCGGCGGCCTTCTGACGCAGTTGATCGAAGGTGCACTGCCGCGGCGCCTTATCGGGCCGCCAGCGCAGGATGGAAGTACCGTGCCGGAAGCGCTCGCCGCTGACATGGTCATAGCAGACCTCGATGACGAGCTTCGGCTTCAGCGGACACCACTTGGCCGAGCGATCGGTCGACCATCGGCTTGGCCCGCCCGGCGCGTTGCCGGTGAAGCCGGGCGGGGAGATCAGCGGCTCGAGCCTGTTCGTCAGCGCCGGCTTGTCCGCCTGCTTGATGGCGGAGGTGAAGCCCACGTGATGCAAAAGGCCCTTGTCATCATAAAGCCCGAGCAGCAGCGAGCCTATGACCTTGCGGTTTGCGATTTTGTTGGCGGCGTAACGGAAACCACCAACGACGCAATCGGCGCTGCGGAATTTCTTGATCTTCTGCATGCCGTCGCGGTTGCCGGCCTGATAGGGCAGGTCGATGCGTTTAGCGATCACGCCGTCCGAGCCGCCGCCGGATTGCTTCAGCCATTTTCGTGCGACCGCATAGTTCGTGGTGGCCGGCGACAGACGAAATGCCGGCTGCGATTTGAACTGGGTTTTTGCGAAGGCTTCCAGTACGGGGCGGCGCTCGCGCAAGGGTAATCCAGCGAGCTTCCTGTCGGCCTGTGATGCCAGCAGGTCGAAAGCGAGAAACAGCGCCGGCGTTTCCTCCGATAATTTTTTGATCCGGCTGGCGGCGGGATGAATCCGTTGCAGCAGGTCATCGAACGAAAACGCCTTCCCGTGCGGCACGACGATTTCGCCGTCGAGCACGAATTCACTTGCCTTCAACGCAAGTGCGGCCTGGACCAGTTCGGGAAAGTAGCGGGCAAGGTCCTCGCCGGATTTGGAGCGGAGATCGACACTCTCACCATGACGGGACATCAGGCAGCGAAAGCCATCCCATTTGGGCTCGTAGTGCCATTCCGCCCCCTTCGGGATCGCATCGACCGAGCGCGCCTCCATCGCCGCGAGCGGGGCGGGGCGCCGACGCGTCTTTGACGATGGCGGGCGTAAGGACTCTTCAACGCGAGACATGCCATCTCAACGCAAACGGCCGGCTATTCGCCGGCCGTCTTTAAGAAAAATATTGCCTGGGGTTGATCAGACCGCAGCAGAGATCCACTGCTGCAGCTTTGCCTTCGGGGCAGCGCCAACCTGGCGGGAGGCCATCTCGCCGCCCTTGAAGATCATCAGGGTCGGGATCGACATCACGCCGTATTTCGAGGCCGTCTTCGGGCTCTCGTCGACGTTCAGCTTGACGATCTTGACCTTGTCGCCCATGGCGCCGGAAATCTCGTCGAGCGCCGGCGCGATCATGCGGCACGGGCCGCACCATTCGGCCCAGAAGTCGACGACCACCGGCCCGGTCGCCTTGAGCACTTCGGCTTCGAAATCGGCGTCAGAAACCTTGCCAACGGCCATCGGAATTACCTCGTTCAGTTAGAAATTAAAGGGCGCGGTCAAGAATCGCGCCCGGGATGATAGTGTCAAACCTATGAACGCGATCCTGCCGGGTCAAGCAGGGGTCACGCCGAGATGATGGATGCCAGCTCGGCTTCCAGCGCGGGGGCCGAAATCTCCATCAATTCAGCGGTTTCGGTCCAAAGCAGCGCGGCGCGGACCGACCGCTGGGGATAAAGCTTGGCCAGCATCGCCCGGTACATCGCGAGCTGGCGGACATAGCCCCTTGGCGCGTCGTCAGGCCGGCTTGGGGGTGCATGGTTGGTCTTGAAATCGACGATCAGGACCTCCTGCTCGGTCACCACAAGGCGGTCGATCTGCCCGGACACCAGCACCGGCCGCCCGCCCGGCCGCTCCAGCCGCCCGACGATCGAGACTTCGGCGCGGCTGCCGGGGGCGAAAGCGTGCGCAAAGCGCGCATCCGCAATCAGCGCCAGCGTGCTCTCGGCCAGCCGCTGCCGCTCCTCGTCGGTCCAGCCATCGGCATTGCGGGCCAGGTAAGTCAGTGCGGCGTCGCGGCGGCGCTCGGCGGCGATATCGGGCAGCGATTGCAGGAGACGGTGCACCAGCGTGCCGCGCTGCAGGGCGCGGGCGCGCTGCAGCAGCGATTCGGCCGTCCGTATCGAATAACCTTCGCTGTCCGCGGGGTCCGAGGGCCGCAGCAGGCTTTCCGGGGAAACTTCCGGCTGCGCCGGGGTCAGCAGCCAGTTGGGCAGCACGATCGGGGCCGGCGCGGACGGCGCAGCCGCCGGAGCGGCCGACAGCACGGCCTCCTCGGGTCGCGTATAGCGTTTCACCCGGCCGGCCGTGGTCTCGATCTCCTGAAGCTGCAAGCCGGAGCCAGCGAGCCCCTTGGTGATCAGATCGTACCAGGACAGCGGCCGGACGCTTTTCATGTTGCCGGGCATGCAGCCGCCGACGATCAGGCGGTCGGCGGCGCGCGTCATCGCCACATAGAGCAGGCGGCGGTATTCATCCTCGGTATCGCCAATCATCGCCGCGCGGGCCGCGACGACGGCCGGCGGATCCTCGGCTTTGCGGCCGGCCCAGACCACCACGCCAGGTGCGTGCGGATCGCCATTGCCCTGCGGCAGGTGGATGAGCTTCAGCCGCTGCGTGTCCGAAGGCGACGTCGTGGTGTCCACCAGGAAGACCACGGAAGCCTCCAGCCCCTTGGCGCCATGCACCGTCATGACACGGACCTCGTCGCGCGAGATCTCCATGTCGCGCTTCACCTCGAGATCGGCCGTGCGCAGCCACGCCATGAAACCCTGCAGCGAGGCCGGCGCCTTGCGTTCATAGCTCAGCGCCAGCTCCAGAAATTCGTCGAGCGCGTCGTTCGCCTCGTGGCCGAGCCGGCGCAGGATTCGCGCGCGGCCGCCGTCGCCGCCAAGCAGCCAGGCGTAGAACGCAAAAGGCGTCTCGCTGGCGAAACGACGTTCGCATTGTTCGAGCCGCCACAGCGCATCCCGCAGCCGGCCGTCGGAAGCGGCGCGCGCGCTCAGTGCGACGCGCAGCGATCCCTTGCGGTCCCAGGCGATCTTGAACAAGTCGTCATCGTCGAGCCCGAACAGCGGGCTCTTCAGTGCCACGGCGAGCGCCAGGTCGTCCTGCGGCAGCAGCAGTGCATCCGCCAGATTCATCAGGTCGATGATCGCGATGTGCTCGGTCAGCTTGAGGCGATCGGCACCCGCCACCGGAATGCCGGCATGCTTCAGCGCCTGGATCACGGCGTCGAACGCATTGCCGCGCCGGCGCACCAGCACCAGCATGTCACCATAACGCAGCGGCCGGCGGTCGCCCTTGGCTCCGGTCATCGCGCCGCTTGTGACCAGTGCCTTGATCTCGGCCTGAATGCGGCGGGCCAGCTTCACTTCGGGGCTGGTCGCAGACACGCCGTCGAACGGCGCGCGCCAGCCTTCGATGTCCTGCCGGTCGTCGGCTTCCGCAAGCTCCCAGAGATCGATCTGGCTCGGACCGGCGTCGGCCAGTGCGTGATGGATCGGGTTGCCGATATCGATCGCATGAATGCTGCGATAGATGTCCTGCTCGCGAAACACCTGATCGACCGCGTGCAGGATCGCCGGTCCCGAGCGGAACGAATAGGTAAAGGACACCGGATCGAACTTCAGCCCGGCGCCCTCGAACTTTCTCTGAAGTGCGCGGCGGCGCAGGTCGAATTCGCGCGGGGCCGCGCCCTGAAACGAGAAGATCGACTGCTTCTCGTCGCCCACGGCGAACACCGTTCGCACTACGCCGTCGCGCGCGCCCGCACCTGAAGTGAATTCGGAGATGATATGCGCGACAATGTCCCACTGCCGGGGGCTGGTGTCCTGCGCCTCGTCGATCAGCACATGGTCGACGCCGCGGTCGAGCTTGTAATGCACCCAGCCCGAGGAGACGCGATCGAGCATGTCCAGCGTCTTGTCGATCAGATCGTCATAATCGAGCAGGCCGCGCTCCTGCTTCTCGCGGCGGTAGTTAGCCGCCGCGGCGGTCGCGATATGCAACAGCGCCTCGGTGCGGTCGCGCGCCACCAGTGCGCGGCGGCGTTCGATCAGGGGCACGACGCGACGGGCTTCCGCTTCGATCAGCCGGCCGATCGCAGGATTGTTGTCGCAGAATTTTTTCGTCACCACCGATTTGCGCGGCGTGCGCTCGGTGTCGGTGAGAAACAGGGTGAGATATTGGTCAACCTGGGCGGCGCCGCTGAACACCAGCGCATCGCGCAGCCGTGCCGCCTGATCCTGATCGGACTTGTTGCCGGTTTCGAGAACCAGCGCAATCTCCAGCCATCGCGCGCGCGGCAGGTTTGGGCCGTCGACGATATCGCGTTCGACGTCTTCAATGCGGTCGTTCGGGTCAACGCCAAGCGCCGCCGAAATCTGCGCAGCCGCCGCCTGCGCAGTGCCGGCGGCATCGGTCCAGGCCATGAAATGATCGCGGCTGAGACAGGCTTCGCGCACCACGTCCTTGAAGGTGACATCGGCGGCGCTCGCCATCGCCGTCATCAGCGCGCGCCCGGTGGCGCTATCGGGGTTGCGCGACGCCTCGAGGAAGACAGCGAGGTTGGCGCGCTCCATCATCTCGTTCTGGTCGCGCTCGTCGAGCACGGCAAACCGCGCCGGCACGTTGGCCTCGAACGGGAATTGCTGCAGCAGCCGCGTGCACAACGCGTGGATGGTCTGCACCTTCAGCCCGCCCGGCGTTTCCAGCGCGCAGGCGAACAGTTTTCGCGCCGACTTTCGCAAGCGAGGGCTTGGATGTGGAATGCCGGCCTCGCGGATCGCCGCGTCCAGCGCGTCATCGTCGAGCGTCACCCAGTGACCGAGCGTGGTGAACACGCGCTCCGCCATGTTGGCGGCGGCAGCCTTGGTGAAGGTGATGCAGAGGATCTTTTCCGGCGCCACGCCGTCGAGCAGCAGGCGGATCACGCGCTGCACCAGGACGTGCGTCTTGCCCGAGCCGGCATTCGCCGAAACGAAGGCGGACGCGGCTGGATCGGACGCGCGGGCCTGCGTGGCGCGAACGGCATCGGGAATGATGCGGGCAGCCTTCACCATTCCTCGATTCCCAGGCCGCCGGCGGCCGACCATTCCTTGATGCGGGCGAGGTCGTCATAGGCGCCGTAGCGGTTCGACCACATCGACAGGTTCAGCGACGTGTAGGCGGTCTCCTCGTTCTCGAATTTGCGGATCAAGGCCTCTAACTGCTCGCGGGCGTAGTCGGCGGCCTCATCCGGCGGCTGCGGCGTGTCGTTGTTCCTGATCTTCAGCTCCAGCGAGCGTTGCTCGCCGGGCGGATTGTTGCCGCTCAGCCTGACATAGACGAGCTCGCCGACAGATGATCCGGCATGGATATTCTCAAATCCGCCTTCACGCAGGATCGCGGCCTCCAGCGTCAACTGCGGCGACAGGCCCATCCGCACCTGCTTGCCGGTCGGCGGTTGACCGGTCTTGTAATCGAGGATCGCAAAGCTGCCGTCATGGCGCTGTTCGATCCGGTCGGCGCGTGCGGATAGCGTGAAAATGCGTTCGTTGCCGAGCGGAATCTTGATTTCGCCCCTGATCTCGGCGGCAATTTTCTCGATATCGTCGCGCCGCGCCTTCTCCCAATCCGCAAACCAGGTGGCGATGCGCTGGAACCTCGGCCACCACAGCGCGCGGGCCTCGGGCCGCTCCATCAGTGGCGCGAAGTACTTTTCACCGATCCCGCGCAGCGCCAGCGCGGGCTGTTCGGGAAGGGCGTCGGCGAATCTTTGCGTAAACTCGCCGAGCGCGTCATGGATCGCCGAGCCGCGGTCGGCCGCCGACAGCGGCATGTCCACGGGGTCGAGCGGATCGAGCCGCAGGATGTATTTCGCATAGATCGTATAGGGATCGCGCAGCCAGTCCTCGATCGCCGTCACCGACAATTTCAGCGGCCGCGTCGCAACTGGCGGCTTCGGCGCGGGCTGCTCGATCGGCTTCACTTCATCAGGCTGATCCAGTTCGGCGGCGAAGCTGACATATTTCTGTCCGGCGCTCCTGGCTTCATCCCAGCGCGCTTCGCCGGCCACCGCCTCCAGCCGATGCAGAAAGCGCGAGGCGACTGCCGGCGCGCCGCCAACCTTGGCCGAATGGGTCAGGATCACATCGTCCGTTCCCAACAGTTGCGCAAAATCGTGCGCAGAGAGGCCGATACGTCGCTCCGGCAGATCGAGGCCGAGTTCGTGGCGCATCGGCCGGCTCAGCCACGGATCGACCCGCGGCGCCGGGGGCCATACGCCCTCGACCAGCCCGCCGAGAATGACGCGGTCGGATTCGGTCAGCCGCGCTTCGAGCTGGCCATAGATCTGCAATTGCGCATTGGCGGACTCCGGCCGCCGCACGATGCGGTCGGCATAGGCGGTCTGGAACACATCCGGGTAATCGCCGAGCTGGACCATCAGGCCGCTCGGCTTTTGCTCGGTAAGCAGGTCGTCAAACGCCGCGGCCAGCACCGCGCCCTGCGCTTCCTCGAAGACGATGGCAACGCCGTTCTGATCCGACGACAGGGCGATCAGCGCCTCGCGATGGCGATGCGCCAGTTCGGCGAAATCGAATGGCTTCGTCGAGCCGACAACTTCCAGCGGCGACAGCGCCCTCTGCAACGCAGCGATCAGCGATTGAGCCTGGTCGAGCTCGTCGTCCCGCAATTTCGCGCGGGGTTCGGAAGCGTGAAGCGAGGACGTCTCGTGACTCCGGAGCTTCCTAAGCTCGACGCGGAAACGATCGAAGTCGCGTGCCAAGCCGCTCGTGCCGGCTTGCGGCCGGGTGCCGCGCAACAGCGCCAGCTCGAGAATCTCAGTGGCGCGTTTGAACGCGCCATCCTTGCCGCCGAGCCGGAATAGCGGATGTTTGAGCAGCGCGAGCAAGGTTGGCGGCTCCAGCCCCTTGGCGGCGGCTTCCGCGGCGAGGCGGGCAAAGATGCCGCTTGGCGTATCCGTCAGCGCGTCGCCGCCGGAATCGTTGAATTCGAGATTCCAGCGGGTCAGCGCTGCCATCACCCGTCGCGCCAGCGCGCGATCCGGCGTCACCAGCGCAGCCGATTTTCCCAGATGCCGCGCCTCGCGCATCGCCACCGCAATCGCCAGCGCCTCCATCTCCGAGCTTGGCGCTTCGACGACCGCAAGCTTCGTCATGCCGCCAGCGATCTTCGCCGATACATCGGGCTGCGCCAGCCGGTCATGCCATTGCTCGGTCGCGGTCGAGGGCCGCATCGTTTCGGACATCAGCACCTCGCGCCCGGATGGCGCCGGCGTGCCGAGGATTTCGACGTCGCTTCGCTTGATGCCGAAGCGCTCGAGCAAGCCCTGCATCGCGAATTGCGGATGGTTGGAGGCGGGCTGCGTGGTGAATTTGCCCTGCGCGTCCCTGACGCCGCCGATTGTCCGCCAGGCTTCCTCGTCGAGATCGGTGTCGAGCCCCGGCAGCACCACCGCGCCCTGCTTCAGGCCGGCCACGGCATTGAGGAATTTCGCGGTCGCCGGCATCGAGCCCGTCGAACCCGCCGCAACCACCGGCCCTTCATGATGCGCGGTCAGGCGGGCGGCTTCCGCCTCGATCAGGCGGTCGCGCCGTTCCGCGGGCTCGATCCGGCCGATTTCCTTGAGGTGCTCCGGCCAAGCCTTGCGCGCGATGCGCAAAAATTCCAGCGAATGCTGCCAGTATTTGTCGAACTGGTCGGGCACCAGCCTGTCGAGCGCTTCCCAGGCGACGCCGCGCGTCACCATGTCGTCCATCAGCCGCGCCAGATCGCCGGCCAGCGCAAGCGTCGAGGCCGGGCCGCCAACCACAAGCGGCGCCGACACCGGACTTTTCGCCCATGCCGCCACCAGATGCGCCAGCGTCAGCCGCCGCTCCAGCTCGCCGAGCCGCGGCGGAATGTCGAGCGGCGCTGTGCCACTGAACTGTTCGGAGCCTTCCGAGAAGGCCAGTTCGTCCTCGTCGATATCGCCGAGCGCCACGATGCGCGGCAGGATCGCAGCGTCCGTCTTCAGTTCGTCGAGAAAGATTTCGCGCGCGAGCCGCCCGGCGCGCCGGGTCGGCAGATAGAGCGTGGCGCGCGCGAGACTAAGCGGATCCTGACGCGCCTCGAACCCTTCGACCAGCCGGCCGTCAACCAGCGCCGCGATGACGGTGCGCAGGAACGGCACGGAGAGGGGAACGCTGAAAACGCGCATGGGCTTCCTGATTCGAATTCAGGCGCCAATATAGAGGGGGATGAGGGAGAGGTCATGCGGGTGAGGGCGGCGTCCCCGCTACTCACGGCCAAAGCAGTCCGGCCCATTTTACTTTGCATGGGGTTGTTTTCGAGATTTTTGTCTGAGCGCTGCGAAGCTGTCATCACCCGCGAAGGCGAGGGCCGGTGATCCAGTATCCCGGAGACATTCGTGATCGAATTGAGAGGCCGCAGCGTATTGGATGCCCCGCCGGAGCCTGTCATCGGGCGGCCGTTCGGCCGACCCGGTGGCGGGGCATGACAGCCGTGGGCGGGCCTACGCCACGCTTTCCAGAAACGCCTCTTCCGCCGCCTGCACCGCGTCGGGGGTTCCAACGTGCATCCAGACGCCGTCGAGCCTGAGGCCGAACAATCGCTCCTGATCGTTGGCGCGGTCGAACATCTTGGTCAGCGAGAAATCGCCGGTCGGTGCGTCGGCAAACAGCGCTGGCGACATGATCGCGGCACCCGCATAGACGAACGGCACCACCTGATGCTCTCGCCGCTTGCGCAATGCGCCGTCGGGCAGCATGGCGTAGTCGCCGCGACCGGCATAGCCGATGCTGCTGGTGGTCGGCGCCATCAGGAGCAGGATGTCCATTCGCGCGGGATCGAAGGTTTCGGCGAGCCGCATCAAGTTAGATCGCACGCCGTCGATCCACATCGTGTCGGCGTTGACGTGAAAGAACGGCTCCTTGCCGAGCAGAGGCAGCGCCTTCACCACCGCGCCGCCGGTGCCGAGCACCACGTCGCGTTCGTCGGAAATGATGACGCGGGGCCGGCTGCGGCTCGCGGTATGCTGGATGATCTGGTCGGGCAGGTAATGCACGTTCACCACAGCCTCGCTGACGCCGGCGCCGGCGAGCTTGTCCAGCACGTGATCGAGCAATGGCTGGCCCGCGACGCGCACCAATGGCTTCGGCATGTGGTCGGTCAACGGGCGCATGCGCAAGCCGAGACCGGCGGCAAGGACCATGGCTTTGGTGGGCGTAACGGACATCTCTGGAATTTCTCGAACCATCCAAAATCGCGCCGCGGATCATACCACGGCGATTCGTCTATTGCAGTGACCGAGAGGCCATAGTTGGCGCATATGACGGCGGTACGACAGCCGTTGGCGCTCGAACATCAGGCGTCGGCGTCCTCCCCGCGCTTGGCCGCCTTCTTCTTCTTGTCGCCCTGCTTCAGGAAGTTGACGCCGATCTGGTCGCCATTGACCCAGGCCAGCTCGCAGCGCCGATAGGCCAGCCCCGTGGACGACAGCAGCAGGAAGAATTCCTTCAGATGCAGGCCCTCGACCGAGCCTTCAACCGTCAGTTTGGCGCCGGTTTCGGAGACGTCTTCCATCACGCAGTCACGCCGCCAGGTGCCATCGATCCCCATCATGTGCGCGGCAAAGCCGCGCTCGAATACGACTCGATCTCCCCTGCGCCGTTCCGCGCCCGCCATGGCCGTCTTCCCAGTTCAAGTTGGCTGCGCCACGCCGGCACGGCATGGCCGGTTTCCAGATTAGATGCGGGGTGGCTAACAGGAGGTAAATCAGGCAATTGGCGGCGGCACGTTGGCGGCATACCATTCGCGAAACGCCGCCAGCGCCGGATGCGCCAGCGAGCGGTTCAGGTAGGTCCAGATCCGCGGCTGGTGGCGCAGATATTGCGGCTTGCCGTCGCGCCCGTTGAGCCGGGCGAAGGTGCCGAGCAGGCGCGTATTCCGCTGCGCCGACATGATGGCATAGAGCTCGGCAAAGCCGGCCGGATCGAACTCAGCATCCGTCGCACGGCGCGCCTTGATGTAGCGGGTCAATAGCGTCAACTCGAGCTGCTCGGGAACGTCGAGCCGCGCATCCTGCAAGAGCGACACCAGATCGTAGGCCGCAGGGCCGAGCACGGCATCCTGGAAGTCGATGATTCCGACGCGCAAGATCCCGGTGCGGTCGCCGAGCCAGATGATGTTGGGCGAATGAAAATCGCGCATCACCCAGGTTCGCGGCGCAGCCGCCGGCTTTTCCAGGAGCGTTCGCCACATCGCGACGAATTCGTCGCGCCGCGCCTGGCTGACTTCGGCGCCGCGGGCCGGCAGATACCATTCGAGCATCAGGCCGATCTCGACCAGCCATGCATCGATGTCGTAGACCGGAATTTGGTATGAGGCCTGCGGCGTGAGCGGCACGGTATCTGGCAGGAGTTTGCGATGCAGCTCCGCCAGCATGTCGGTCGCCGCCTCGTAGCGCTCGGCGATCGGCCGCGGCGGGTCGCCTTCGATGACGCCGGCGTTGCCGAAATCCTCGGTGATCAGGAAGCCGGAATCGAGATCGGAATGACGGATGGCCGGCGCCGAGAAACCGTGCGCGCGCAGGCCGTTGTCGATGGCGACGAACGGTTTGACATCCTCGGCGAGATGAACGGCCGCGCTGTAGGATTTTCCGTGATAGATCGGTGGTCCATCCGGACGGCGCGGTGAATTCATCAGGATCGACGTGCCGTCCTCGCGGATCAGCCGTGCATAGGAGCGCGTCGAGGCGTCGCCGGGCATGCGCTCGCGCGCGGCGTCCAGAAAACCGGCGTCGGCGAGAAATTTGCGCAACGTTTCCAATCGCGTTACCTGCGCGGCCGCCGTGCCGTAGCCGGTGATTTCGGCAGCGCGCGCGGCGGAGCCAAGCGCGGGGCGATGGCTCAAGGCGATGTTGATGCGATCTTCGGGCAGCGCATCGGGTGCGCGCTCCGGCCATTCGATCAGCGCCAGCGTGCCGTCGGGCAACGGCGACAACCCGATCTCCTCGAGCTCGCTCGCATCATTGATGCGGTAGAGATCGGCATGGAGAAGCGGAAACGGCAGCTCGTAGCTCTGCGCCAGCGTGAAGGTCGGGCTCGGCACTTCCAGCGCCGGATCGCCGGCGAGATAGCGGATCATCGCGCGCGCCGCCGCGGTCTTGCCCGCGCCGAGATCGCCCGAGAGCGTGATCACGTCGCCTGGACTGATCAGAAGCGCGAGATCGGCCATCAGATGCGCGGTCGCCGTCTCGTTCGCCAGCGCCACCGTAAATGTCACAGGCGCGGTCATTCGGCGGCGTTGCGATGCGCGTTCTGGTCGACGGGGAAGTCGCAGGTGACCGTCGTGCCCTTGCCGACCACCGAATCGACGCGCACCTTGCCGCCATGCAGCTCGACGAAGGAGCGCACCAATGAGAGGCCGAGGCCGGCGCCGCGGTGCCGCGAGCCGTGGGAGTGGCTTTCGAACCAGTCGAACACCTTGTCTTTCACCTCGGCCGGAATGCCGGGGCCGCAATCGCTGACGGTGAAGATCACGCGATGCTCGGTTCGCCGTGCGCTGATCGTGACCGCGGCATCGTGCGGCGAGAACCCGACGGCGTTGGCGAGCAGGTTATAGAGCACCTGCACTACCCGCCGCTCGTCGCCGGTGAAGTTGCCGATATTGGGATCGATGTCGATCTTGAGCTCGATGCGGTCTGTCGCCAGGCGGTCCTGAATGCCTTCGGCGGCGGCCTGGATGGCCTTTTCAATGTTGACCGGACCGAGTTCGAGCTTCATGGCGCCGGCATCGATGGTGGCGAGATCGAGGATGTTGTTGGTGAGCGCCAGCAGCGCGTTGGTCGACTTGGTGACGTAGTCGAGATACTCGGCCTGCTTCGGCGTCAGCGGGCCGGTCGAGGGATCGCTGAGGAAATGCGCAAAGCCGATGATGGTGGTGAGGGGAGCGCGCAATTCGTATGAGACGTGGTGGACGAAATCCACCTTCATCTGGTCGGCTGCCTCCAGCGCCTCGTTGCGCTCGCGCAGCGCGCGCTCGACATTTTCGGTGTCGGTGATGTCCTGGAAGGTCAAGAGCGTCGCGCCGTCGGGCAACGGCATGGTCATGCAATCCAGCACGCTGCCGTCCTTGCGCTCGAGTTTGAGCGCGACCTGCGCCCGGTTCTCGATTCCCGTGATCGCCTCGCGCAGCGCCCGCCAGGTCAGCGCGTCGTCGAACAGCGGCTTGCACCACGCTTCCACGGTCTCGATGTGCGGCTGCTCCTTCAGCGATTCGGCCGAAAGCTTCCACATTCTGGCGAAGGCGGGGTTGAACAATTCCACCCGTCCGTTGCTGCCGAACACCGCGACGGCTTCTGCGAGATTGTCGAGCGTTTCATGCTGGACCCGGGTCAGCCGGTCGTAGCGGCGTGCGAGATCGAGGCTCTCGGTGACATTGTCGAACAGATAGGTGACGCCGCCTTCGAGGTTCGGCGTGGTGACGACGCTGACGGCGCGGCCGTCGGGCAGGAACCAGGTGTAGTTCTCCGGCTCGACGGCGCGATAGGCTTCGTGCAGCTTGGCCTTCCAGGCCCGGAAGTCGGGCTGTTCGGGCAATTTGCGCGCCGCGCGCAGCCGGTCGAGCACGCTGGAATCGTCGGGATTGGAATCGAGGAAGGCCTGATCGAGGCCCCATAGCCGCCGGTAGGACTCATTGTAGAAGGCGAGCCGCCGCTGGCCGTCGAATACTGCGACCCCCGAGGACAACTGGTCGAGGGTGCGGCGATGGGCTTCCGCCATCCGCTCCATGGCGTCGCGCAACTGGGTCGCCTCGCCGGCGTCGATGGCGATGCCGGCGCTGCCGCCGCTGAGCCTGAGGGCCTGAACGTCATAGATGCGCCGCTCGCCACCGACCACGATCGGCAACCGCGCGCTAAAGGTGGAATTGTCGTTCAGCACCCGGGCCATCTCGCCGCGCTGGTCGTGCTCGAGGAGTTCGAGGTTGCGATGAATCGCATCCGCGATGCTCTTGCCTTCGGTGGCGCGCACATAGGCCGTATTTGCGTAACGCAGATTGCCCTCGACGCTCTTGGCCCAGATCGGCCACGGCGCCGCGGCGGCGAAGTCGCGCAACAGTTCGGTCTCCTCCAAAAGCGTCCGGTAACGGAGATTGGACTCGGCGAGTTCACGGCGCAACCCGCCGAGTTCGCGAATCCGTACAATGGCTTGTCCTCCGATGGCGCGGCCCATCGCTTCGATGGCGCGGCCATTCGAGGTGGAGAGATTGAGCAGGAAGCCCTCGCCGGCCTCGCGCAGCGCGTCGACCGCATGGTCCATCTGCAGCGCCGGTTCCGGCGGCAGCCAGGTTCCAAAGGCGAGGATGCGTTGCGGTGAGCTCGACAATGCGTCCTGCGAGATCAATAGCGAGGTGTCGCCGCTGATCTGAGGCCGGTTATCGCCGGCGGCCCACGCGATCAGGATCTGGGGCTCGGCGAACAGCAGCGCACGCAGCCGGTCGGCCTGCACCTGCAGGTCGGCGATATCCGAGCGTAGGCTGAGTTCCGTCCGGGAGGCCCGAATACGGGTCCGCATCAGCAGGATCGCGGCCACGACGGTAAAGCCGAGCAGGGAAAGCGCCGTCATTAGCGCCGCGAATTCCTGCTGATTGAGGTCGAACAGGGTCGAAAGCGTCTGGGCGATGATCGAATCAGTGGCCAATGCGGGTTCCGGCCAAGCGGACAGGGTGGCGAGCGCGATCATGCCGTGGCGCGCCAGTGAGGTGCACGACAGCAGGGTTCGACGCATCGCAGCGACTACGCCCGACATTATTTGCCCCAAAACGCACGACTGCAGGCCCGGCACTACCCCCATCGCATAATCCCGCCAAAATGTGAGCGGTTTGGCGTTGAGATTGTGCGCCGACTAATGGATTGAGCGCGCCCGGGCGCAAAATCGGACCCCACTTTTGCTGGCCGCGCTCTACACGAATCGACCGAGAGTATCCCCAAAGGAGACTCAGGGGGTAAGAGTCCAGATCGTGAACGTGAATCGGGCTGTGAACAAAATCGGCCAATCACCGATCTCAGCGGCGCTGATCAGCATAATTCAGCGTCCGGTCGAGCCGAAACCGCCGCTGCCGCGCTCGGTGGCAGACAGCACGGCGACCGGAACCAGCTCCCCCTGCACGACGGGCGCGATCACCATCTGCGCGATGCGTTCGCCGCGCTTGATCGGAAACGGCGCATCGCCATGGTTGATCAGGAGCACGTTGATCTCGCCGCGATAATCCGCGTCCACCGTGCCCGGCGAATTCAACACGGTGACGCCGTGTTTGGCCGCAAGCCCGGAACGCGGCCGCACCTGTGCCTCATAGCCTGAAGGGAGCGCGATTGTGAGCCCGGTCGGCACCATCGCGAATTTTCCGGCCTGCAGCATCAGTGGCGTATCCGCCGGCACCGCCGCGAGCAGGTCGAGGCCGGCGGCGTCGGAGCTCTGATAGGCCGGTAGCTCCAAGCCTGCGCCATGCGGCAATTGGCAGACCTCCACCTTCACCCTCGTGCTCACGAATCATTCTCCACGGCTTTGGCAATCTTCGCGACCAGTTCGGCTGCAACCTGTTCCTTGGTCATGACAGGCCAGGAATCAACCTCGATATCCGCACCATTGCGCGTCAGCAGGTGGACGGTGTTGCGATCGCCACCCATCACGCCGGTCGAAGGCGAGACGTCGTTGGCGACGATCCAGTCGCAGCCCTTGCGCGCGATCTTGGCCTTGGCGTTGTCGATCAGATGCTCGGTCTCGGCGGCAAAGCCGATTACCAGCGGCGGTCGCTTATCCTCCAGCTTCGAGATGGTTGCGAGAATGTCGGGGTTTTCGACGAGTTGCAGTGGCGGCATGCCGGCCGGCGTCTTTTTCAGTTTCTGCTCGCCTTCGTTGGCCACTCGCCAATCGGCGACGGCGGCTGCGAAGATCGCAATATCGGCCGGCAAAGCGGCCTGCACCCGATGCAGCATATCGCGCGCCGATTCCACTCGGATCACCGTGACGCCCGGGGGATCGCGCAATTCGACCGGGCCGGAGACCAGCGTGACGTCGGCGCCTGCGGCTTGCGCTGCGGCGGCGATGGCAAAACCCTGCTTGCCGGAAGAGCGGTTGGCGATATAGCGCACCGGATCGATCGCCTCATGTGTCGGGCCTGCCGTGATCAGCACGCGCTTGCCCGCGAGCGGACGCGGTCGCGGTGGGCGCAGGATATCGACGGCGGCGGCGGCGATTTCGGCCGCCTCCGACATCCGCCCGACGCCGGCCTCATTGGATTCAGCCATTTCGCCGGCGTTCGGGCCGATCATGTGGATGCCGTCGCGACGCAACTGCATCACGTTGCGGCGGGTGGCGGCATTGTTCCACATCAGCGGGTTCATCGCAGGCGCCAGCAGGATCGGCCGGTTGGCCGCAAGCAGGATTGCGCTGGCGAGATCGTCGGCATGGCCGTGCGCCATCTTCGCCATCAGGTCGGCGGTTGCCGGCGCCACCACGATCAGATCGCATTCGCGCGCCAGCCGGATATGGCCGGCATCGAATTCGCTGCCGGGGTCGAACAGGTCGGTATAGACGCGCTCATGCGACAGCGCGCTGGCGGAAAGCGGCGTGACGAATTGCTGCGCGGCCCTGGTCAGCACGCAGCGGACGTCGATGTGTCGCTCCTTCAGCCGCCGGATCAGTTCCAGCGCCTTGAAGGCGGCGATGCCGCCGCCGATGATCAGGGTGACGCTGGGCTGGCCAACGGAGGGACCGGTGCGTTCGACTGCCGGGCTCTCAGTCGGCGCGGGTGACGGAGGCGGCAGCGAAGAGGCCGGCGCCGGGCTGCCCTCGCAATATTCGCGCAGGATCACCCGGACTTCCTCCTCCACCGAGCGGCCGTTCTTCGCCGAGCGCAGTCGCAGGTAGGACTTGATGCCGTCGTCGAGCTTTCGGATGGTCAGGCTGGCCATGGATCGCCTCCAGCATGGATTGCTAGCATTGCTATCGGATTGATGCTGTCACTGCAATCACAATTGGCGGATAGCGATCAGAATTCCGATAAAGGTTGCCGCGATGATCCAGAGCGCCACCGTTCGCCAGCGGCTCTTGCGACCCTCGGCGCGGCCTAGCGCCGCGATCGTCTCCGGTGACAGCGTCAGGCCTTCCCGGGTCATCTTCTCCATGTGCTCGATCACGGCAACCGCCCGCGAGGCGATCGCCGGCACGCCCGTCATCACGCGGCCGAGCTCGCCCGCGCCGGACATTGCGCCCTCAATCCGCCCGAGCGGGCCAAGGTTGCGCTCGATCCATTCGCGGACGACGGGATCGGCGACCTTCCAGATATCCAGTTTCGGATCGAAGCCTCGCGCGACCCCCTCGACCACCACCATGGTCTTTTGCAGCAGGATCAGTTCCGGCCGGGTCTGCATGTCGAACAGCCCGGTAACCTCGAGCAGCAGGGTCAACAGCTTCGCCATCGAGATTTCTTCGGCGGTGCGATTGTGGATCGGTTCGCCGATGGCACGGATGGCTTGCGCGAAATTCTCGACCGAGTGATGGCCCGGCACGTAACCCGCCTCAAAATGCACCTCGGCGACGCGACGGTAGTCGCGCGTGATGAAGCCCAGCAGAATCTCCGCAAGGAAACGCCGTTCCTTCAGGCCAAGCCGGCCCATGATACCGAAATCGACGGCGACCAGGCGGCCGGAATCGTCGAGAAACAGATTGCCGGGATGCATGTCGGCATGAAAGAAGCCGTCACGCAGCGCATGGCGCAGGAAGCTCTGGATCACCTTGCGGCCGAGGTCGGGCAGGTCGACCTGCGCGGCGGCGAGGCGCGCGTGATCGTTGAGCGCGATGCCGTCGATCCATTCCATTGTCAGCACGTTGTGGGTGGTGCGGTCCCAGTCGACGACCGGCACGCGGAAATCCGGATCGTCGCGCGTGTTCTCCGCCATCTCGGATAGGGCGGCAGCCTCGAGCCGCAGGTCCATCTCCATCGCGACCGAGCGCGACATCGTGTTGATGACCTCGATCAGCCGCAGCCGCCGCGCCTCGGCAGAATGCGCTTCCGCGTTGCGCGCGACAAAGAAGAAATCGGAGAGATCGCGACGGAAGCGCGATGCGACATTGGGCCGGAGCACCTTGACGGCGACCGGCTGGCGCACGCCGTTGCGCTCGACCTCGCCGCGATGGACCTGGGCAATGGAAGCGGCGGCGACCGGCGGGCCCAAACTGACAAAGGCCTGCGCCAGCGGGCGCTCCAGCGAGGCTGCGATCACGGCCTCGGCTTCGCCCTGCGAAAACGGCGGCAGGCGGTCCTGCAGGCTTTCCAGATCGCGCGCCATGGCGACACCGACCACGTCGGGCCGGGTCGCCAGAAACTGCCCGAGCTTGAGATAGGCGGGTCCGAGCCGCGTCAGTGCGCGCGACAGCCGCGGGCCGGCCTTGGCGCCGGGCCGTTCGATCAGCCGCGCCAGGCGCAGCGCGAGCTGCCCGGGCGGCGGCACCAGGCCCGGATCGACCACGCCGAACACGCCCTCGCGCGCGAACACGTAAGCGGCGCGGACGAGCCGCGCGATGTGGGTCGCTGCAGAAATCACAAACGCCAGCCCGAATGCAACGCCACGATGCCGCCGGAGAGGCTCTGCCATTTCACCCGCGAAAAGCCGGCGCCACGGATCATCTCGGCGAATATATTGGGCCGCGGGAATTTCCGAATCGATTCGACGAGATACCGATAGGATTCCGCATCGCCCGTCACGGCGCGGCCGAGGGGCGGGATCACCCTGAACGAGAACTGATCGTACAGCCAGTCCAGTCCGGGAACATCGACGGTGGAGAATTCCAGGCAGAGGAAGCGGCTGCCCGGCCGCAGCACGCGATAGGCCTCGCGCAATGCGGCGTCGATCCGCGGCACGTTGCGGATGCCGAATGCGATGGTGTAGCCATCGAAAGAACGGTCCGGAAACGCCAGTGCTTCGGCATTGCCCTCGACAAACGACACCTGATGGTCGAGATGCCGCGCCAGCGCGCGATTGCGGCCAATTTCGAGCATATCGCTGTTGATGTCGCAGACGGTGGCTTGGAAGCCCATGCCTGCCGCCTCGGCCGCACGGAAGGCGATGTCGCCAGTGCCGCCGGCGACATCGAGCAGCGCAAACGGGGCGTCGTTTTTCGGCGGATTGAGCGCCGTGATCATGACGTCCTTCCAGGCCCGGTGCAGGCCCGCCGACATCAGATCGTTCATCAGGTCGTAACGGGACGCCACGCTGTGAAACACGTCGTTCACCAGCGTCTGCTTGTCGCTTAGGGGTATGTCCCTGAAGCCAAAATGGGTGGTTTGATCCGGCTGCCGAACCATTAGATGTACTCCACTACCGGACCATAGCGCGCCCGTCGCAATGGCGCTATCACGTCACCCCCATAAGGTGAATGCCTGTATGCCTGAATTGCCCGAAGTCGAAACCGTCCGCCGCGGCCTGCAGCCGGCCATGGAGGGGTCGAAAATCCTCAAAGCGGAAGCCCGGCGCAAGGATCTGCGGTTTCCCTTTCAAAAGGACTTTATCGCGCGGCTGGAAGGCCAGACCGTGACCGGTCTCGGCCGCCGCGCCAAATACCTGATGGCGGACCTCGGCTCCGGTGACGTGCTCCTGATGCATCTGGGCATGTCCGGCTCGTTCCGGGTGCTCGAAGGCGGCAATAACAACACGCCCGGCCAATTTCACCATCCGCGCAGCGAGGACCGCGCGCACGACCACGTGGTGTTTCACATGTCATCGGGCGCGGCGATCGTGTTCAACGATCCGCGCCGCTTTGGTTACATGAAGGTCATCGCCCGCGACGTGCTGGAGGATGAGCCGCTTCTGAAGGACCTCGGCCCGGAGCCGCTCGGCAACGAATTCGACGCCGCGATGCTGGCGCGATCGTGCTTCAACAAGAAGACCAGCCTGAAGGCCGCGCTGCTCGACCAGCGCGTGGTGGCCGGCCTCGGCAACATCTATGTCTGCGAGGCGTTGTACCGGTCGCATCTGTCGCCGCGCCGGCTGGCGGCGACGCTGTCGACGAAGAATGGCGAGCCGACCGACCATGCCGGGCGGCTGGTCGATGCGATCCACGCAGTGCTTAATCAGGCGATCAAGGCCGGCGGCTCCTCGATCAGCGACCATCGCCTGACCTCGGGCGAGCTCGGCTACTTCCAGCACTCCTTTCAGGTCTACGATCGCGAGGGCGAGAAGTGCCAGAAAAGGGGCTGCGGCGGCGTCGTGCGGCGCTTCGTGCAGAATGGCCGCTCGACCTTCTGGTGTCCGAAATGTCAGAAATAACCAGCACCCCGACACTCGAAACGAGGCGACTGATCCTGAGGCCGCTTGCGCTGTCTGACGCGCCGGCGATCCAACGCCATTTCAACAACTGGAACATTATCCAGCATCTCGCGTCGGCTGTCCCCTGGCCATATCCGGAGGATGGCGCGGAGACGTTCATCCGGAGGGAGCTGGAGAGGGTCGCCGCGGGGGAAGAGATCTATAATTGGATGTTGGTCCTGCGCGGCGGTGATGGCGAGGCGATCGGGAATATTCGCCTGCGCCCGTGGGTAGAGGATCCGAACGGCAACCGCGGATTTTGGCTCGCGGAGCGCTACTGGAATCAGGGCCTGATGACCGAGGCCGTCTCGGCAGTGAACGATTTTGCCTTCCGCGTCCTGGGCGTCGAGGTTTTCTACGCCTGCAATGCGGCGACCAACGTGGCGTCCCGCCGGGTCAAGCAAAAGACAGGCGCCGAATTGGTTGGCTACCTCGAGCTATCCCATCACAACGGTCAGACGCTGGCAGAACGGTGGCGTATGACGCGGGAGAATTGGCTGCGCCGGCACACGTAGGCCATCCGGTCGGCGCGAAGCGCCGCCGGATGACAGGCTCCGCGAAGCAATCCAGCGGAGCTGGCGGCTGGATTGCTTCTGGTTCGCCTCGCGCAATGACGCTGCGCGAAGCGGGAATGTCAGGTTCGAGCCGGTGCTCTCAGGAAGAAAGCGCTGTCGTTCTGGATGGACGGGAGCGCAGCCATGACGGGGAGAATGGTGGGCTTTTCGACGAACGCCTCGATGATCGGCTCGTCGATGGCTATCGCCATGTTGCCCAAACGGGCTTCGACCCACTGCCAGAGATCGCGGATTTCCTCGGCGGATTTGCTGCCTGGGGCGTATTCGCAGACCGCAAGACCGGCACTCAGCGCGTCCTGGTGATCGTTGCGCATCATGATGATGGGTCGGGCAACGATATCGTCGATGTCGAGCGCGGCCTCGTTACTCAGCGCGTTCTCCGCGCCGGCGAGGCGCGCTGCGCCGCGGATCGGGGCCTGATTCAGGACATAGGCAAACGGCTTGTGCCAGGCCCTGATGACGCTGAGCGTCGCGGCAGTCGCCTCGATATCGGCGATGCTCGGGCGCGTCGGGATCAGGCAGAAGTCGGCATAGCGAATGGCTGAATTGGTCGCGGCGGTGATGCCGCCGGCGGTGTCCACGATCGCTACCGTCACGCCCTCACGGCCAAGCGATTGCAGGCGTTGTTCGACCTCCCTGGCGGCGTAGATCGGCTCGACGACCGGCGCGGCATACGGGCGGCGGCGCTTCCAGTTCGAAAGGGTGCCCTGCGTATCAGTCTCGATCACGCGGACATTGTGTCCGGCCCGGATGGCGGCAAGCGCAAGGCTGATGGCGAGCGTGCTCTTGCCGGAGCCTCCCTTCTGGGTGGCCAATACGATCGTCTGCATTTCAGATCCTCTGGATGGCTTTCAGGCATTTTGGTTACGGCACACGAGCTGCGCCGCATTCTGCGACGCCGAGTTACGCGCTCGTCCAGACGTGCCCAGCCCGATCCAAGGTCAGGGGATCGCGGTAGTCCGAATCAGTCAGCTTGCAATGATGCCCGATTATGGAATTGCGGTCATCCGGGCAAATACTGCCGGGCGGCGCAATTGTGCCGATGAAAAACGACAACTTGCTGGTGCAGCTTACGTCCGGGCTATGCGGAGCAGCGCTGACGCGGTGCGCCGCGTCCGGGACACGAGTTGTTATTTTCGTACGCAGATCACGCGAACGACTGATGCCTTTGCGTCCGTCGATCCCCCGGCCGCGTTGACGCCATTCGCCTTGAGGAAACCGCGCGACGTGTCGGCGCTCACCAGCACCGCCTGCGCCGCGGGCGCATCGTTCGCCGGACCGGCGAGTTGAACCGGCTTTAGCAATGCGATGCCGGCAAACCTGCCGTCGCCATCTTGCGCGACGGCGCCGGAAAAACCGAGCGTGGGCGCGGGCGTCAGCGCGATGTCGCTGCTGCCGCCAAGCTGGGTCACGGAGGCCTTGACGCTGGTCACGGCGCCGCCGCCGCCTTGAACTTGCGGGTCGGCAATGCCCGTGACGTCGAGCGCCGTCTTCGTGGCGGCTTTGGCGAGGTCGAGCGCTTTCAGTCCGCGCGCGCCATAGATGCGCAATAGCGCGAGATCGTGCGGCTTGTCCTCCGCGACGCGATCGGCATTGCCAAAGCCCGGGATCGCGACCGTGAGGCAGCCGTCGGTGATCTGGCGGTCGGTCAGGATAGCGCCATCGTCGCTGACGACGACGCCGGTGCCGTATTCGACGGTCTTGCGCGGAGGCGGGCCCGCCGTTTGCGCCGCGGCCGGAAACGCGGTGAATGCGCTCGACATCGCGATCACGACCGGTTCCACGGTATTCTCGGTCGCCTGGTCGTACATGATCGTGAGAATGCGGACCTCGTCACCCCTGAACGTGCCGCGGATGTAGAACTTCTTCAGGCCCTGCAGGCCGGACAGCACGAAGAAGTCCGGCTTGACGACGGTGTAGTCGACATTGCGTCCGGGCTCTTTCTTCTCGCGCTCGGCGAGTTTTGAAGTGGTGGGACCGGCCTCCTTGCGGCGTGCCAGTTGAATCTGGATCGTGCCGGTCGACGAGCTCCATTTGGTGCCGTTGGCGTCGCTGGCTTGCTGCGGCACCAGCTTGGCGGGAATGCCGAGCCGCGCCCCGGTGCCGGGATCGGTGACGATCTTCCAGCCAACGCTCTCCTGCTTCTTCCTGGCGGTCTCCGCAAGGGCGCCGCGCTCCTGCGGATTGAGCACGCCGGTTGGCTTCGCGCCGCGCGACTTCTGGAATTCTTTGATCGCATTGACCATGCGCTCGCTGACGTCGCCGGTGATGGCGCCGTTGTATTGTCCGACCCAGGCAAGGTCCGACTGCAGCGCCAGCCGCTCCGCCTGCCCCAACGCCTTGGCCGTGTCCTCCGGCTTCTGCACCGCGGGACGGATCGGCACCGTCGTGACTTGTTTCGGCGTGGCACCCGCCGTAGATGGCGGCGTCATTTGCGCCTGCGCGGCCGTCCCGGCGATCACAAAAGCCGAGACCGCGATCATCGATGTTGCTGAAGGCACCAATCTCATGACAAAACCCGGCGGAATAAGGGGAGTGCGATCATTGACGCCCCGCCAATGAAGCACATCTGCTTAGTCGGCAACAACCGCGCCCCGGTTCAGCAGTTTCCCCTCATCCTGAGGAGCGGCGTCAGCCGCGTCTCGAAGGATGAAGGCCCGAGTGGAGCCGCATGGTTCTCCCGGCGATGCGAAGCATCGTCCGGTAGACGCGCGTTGCGCGCTCCTCACCAAGAGGGTCTGACGGTCGGTGTCGAGGCAGGAGAAAGTCGTGCGACCATGCTGACGGCTGACGAACTCGAACGCTACGCCCGCCATATCGTGCTGCGCGACGTCGGCGGCCCGGGCCAGGCCGCGCTGAAGGAGGCGTCCGTGCTGGTGATCGGCGCCGGCGGTCTCGGCGCGCCGGTCCTGATGTATCTCGCGGCCGCCGGCGTCGGCAGGCTCGGCGCGGTCGACGACGACATCGTCTCGCTGTCCAATCTGCAGCGCCAGATCATCCACACCACGCCTGATATCGGCCGGCTAAAGGTCGACAGCGCCGCGGAGACGGTTCGCTCGCTCAACCCCCATGTCGCGTTCGAGGCGCATGCGGTTCGCCTCAATGCCAGGAACGCGATATCGCTGATCAGTGACTACGATCTCGTGCTCGACGGCTCAGATAATTTCGAGACCCGCTATCTGGTTTCCGATGCCTGCTTCTTTGCCGGCAAGCCGCTGATCACGGCGGCTTTGGGTCAGTTCGACGGGTCGTTGACCACGATCCGGGCGCATGAACGGGATGCCGATGGCCACTACAATCCAACCTATCGTTGCCTGTTTCCCGAACCGCCGCCGCCCGGCACCGTGCCGGCCTGCGCCGAGGCCGGCGTGATGGGCGCGCTGGCGGGCATGCTGGGATCGATGATGGCGCTGGAAGCCATTCGGGAAGTCGTCGGCTTCGGCGAAAGCCTGGTCGGACGGCTGGTGATGGTGGATGCGCGCGCGATGCGCTTCGAAACCCTGCGCTACACGCGCGATCCGCAAAATCCGCTCAATGGCGACACGCCCATCATTGTCGATTTGAGCGGACACGCGGCATAGCCTGCCGAGCTACTCACGCGCGACGCGCTTCTCGCTGTCCATGTGCGCGAGCTGGGCTTCGGGATAACGGGCGCCGGCGGCCACGCCGGGCGGAAACGCCTCGGCCAGTGCGGCCAAGTGGGCCGGTGTCAGCTTGACGTCGAGTGCACCAAGCGCTTCGGCGAGACGATCGCGGCGGCGGGCGCCGACCAGCGGCACGATATCGCTGCCCTGCGCGGCGACCCAGGCGATGGCGACCTGCGCCGGCGAAGCGCCGACGCCACCGGCAATTCGCCGCAACGAGTCGGCCAGCATCAGGTTGGCGTCGAGATTGGAGCCCTGAAAGCGCGGGCTCATGGTGCGAAAATCCTGCGCGCCGGACCGATCCTTGCTCCAGTGGCCGCTGATCAGGCCACGCGCCAATACGCCATAGGCCGTGATGCCGATGCCCAGTTCCCGGCAAGTCTTCAGGATATCCTCCTCGATGCCGCGTGCGAGCAGCGAATACTCGATCTGGAGATCGACGATCGGATGCACGGCATGCGCACGGCGAATGGTGTCGGAGCCCACTTCGGAAAGCCCGACATGTCGGATCCAGCCGGCTTTCACCATGTCGGCCATCGCACCGATGGTTTCTTCGATCGGCACATTGGGATCGAGCCGTGCGGGACGATAGATGTCGATCGCGTCGACGCCGAGCCGCTGCAGCGAATAGGCGAGGAAATTCTTGATCGCCGCCGGGCGGCTGTCATAGCCGGACCAATTCCTCGCGGGATCGCGCAGCGCGCCGAATTTCACGCTGATCTGCAGATTGTCGCGATTGCGCGACGTGAGCGCCTCGCGGATCAGCATCTCGTTGTGGCCCATGCCGTAGAAATCGCCGGTGTCGAGCAGGGTGATGCCGGCGTCGAGCGCAGCATGAATGGTGGCGATGCTCTCGCTGCGGTCGGCCGGGCCGTAAAAATCCGACATGCCCATGCAGCCGAGGCCAATGACGGAGACGGTTGGACCGGTCGTGCCGAGATTGCGCTTTTCCATGATGATTCTCCTCGTGTCGGTGGCGGCTATGCGCGCCGTGATGACGCGGCTGATATGGACCCTTGCGCGCGAACCGATAAGCTGGACAATTCGAAATAGCTTGTTCACTATATCGAACAATGAAGGATTTTGACCTCCGCGACCTCGATGCCTTCATCGCCGTGGCGCGCACGCGGAATTTCCGCCGTGCCGCGGTCGAGCAGGGCGTCTCCGTTTCGAGCCTCAGCCAGCGGCTGCGCGACATGGAGGAGCGGCTCGGGGTGCGGCTGATGAATCGCACCACGCGCAGCGTCGCGCTCACCGAAGCCGGCGAATTGCTCCTGGCGCGTGTCGGCCCGGCAATATCGGATGTCGGCGCGGCGCTGGATCAGGTGCGCGGCCTGCGGGCCGTGCCGTCGGGACGTCTGCGCATCAACGCGCCGCCGCCGGCGATCGACCTGGTGCTGGCGCCGATGGTGGCGCCGTTCCTTGCGAAGCATCCCAAAATCGAGCTGGAGATTGTCGGCGAGAGCTCGTTTGTCGACATCGTGGCCGGCGGTTTCGACGCCGGCGTGCGCTATGGCGAACATCTGGCGCAGGACATGATCGCGGTGCCGCTCGGGGCGCCGCAGCGCTACGCTGTGGTGGCCTCGCGCGAATATGTTGCGCAGCATGGACGGCCGAAACATCCCAAGGAGCTGCTCGAGCATTCCTGTATTCGCACCCGCTTCGGCAGCGGGGCGATGCTCGATTGGGAATTTGAAAAGGCTGGCCGTATCGTCAAGGTCGCGCCGCCGGCAAAACTGGTTGCGACTTATCTTGGGCTCGCGCTACGCGCCGTACATGACGGCGTCGGCTTCTGGCTGACATTCGAGGGGTACGTTCGCTACGGCATCAAATCAGGCGCGCTGGTCAGCGTGCTCGATGACTGGTGCGCGCCGTTTCCTGGTCCGTTTCTGTATTACCCGAGCCGGCGTCAGCCGCCGCCGGCGCTGGCCGCGTTGGTGACGTTTGTGGCGGATTGGCGGAAGCGGGAGCGGCGGAAGGGCAAGACGCCGTAGTTGTTACCCTGCCTCCAGGGAAGGGTAAGCGCAGGGCCAATCCGACGCCTCACAACATGCTCGGCAGCACGCGATCCGGCGGCTTGTGGTTGTCGAGGAAGGTTCTGATATTGATGATCACCTTCTCGCCCATCTCGACGCGGCCTTCGATCGTCGCCGAGCCCATATGCGGCAGCAGCGTCACCTTGCCGGCTTTGGCGAGCCGCACCAGCTTCGGGTTGACCGCGGGCTCGTGCTCGTAAACGTCGAGCCCGGCGCCGCCGACTTCACCGGCTTCGATCAGCTTGATCAGCGTATCCTCGTCGATCACGCCGCCGCGTGCGGTGTTGACGATATAGGCGTCCTTGCGGATCAGCTTCAGTCGCCGCGCCGACAACAGGTGATAGGTCGCCGGCGTATGCGGACAGTTCACCGAAATGATGTCCATCCGCGCCAGCATCTGGTCGAGGCTTTCCCAATAGGTCGCGCCGAGTTCCTCGGCGATAACGGGCGCCACGGGACGGCGGTTATGATAGTGGATCTGCAGGCCGAAGGCGCGCGCGCGGCGAGCCACAGCCTGGCCGATCCGGCCCATGCCGATGATGCCGAGGCGCTTGCCGCCGATGCGATGGCCCAGCATCCAGGTCGGCGACCAGCCGGGCCAGTTCTTGCCGTCGGGGAGGATCGTTGCGCCTTCGATCAGCCGCCGTGGCACCGCGAGGATCAGTGCCATGGTCATGTCGGCGGTGTCTTCGGTCAAAACCTTCGGCGTGTTGGTCACCGTGATGCCGCGCGCATGCGCCGCCGCGACGTCGATATTGTCGACGCCGTTACCGAAATTGGCGATCATGCGCAGCTTGCAGTCGGGATGCTTGAGCATCTCCTCACTGATCATGTCGGTGACGGTCGGCACCAGCACGTCGGCCGAGCGGCTGGCTTCGGCAATCTGCTGCGGCGTCATCGGCGTGTCGTCGAGATTCAACGTCGCGTCGAACAGCTCGCGCATCCGGGTCTCGATCGAGTCCGGTAGTTTACGAGTGACGACGACGAGAGGTTTTTTCTTAACCGACATGTCCTGCTCTCATGAGGGGACGGCCTGAGCGTGCCGTTCAGACCTCATTAACCCGGTTGTTCGACACTGCGTTGGCCACGCGGTCCCGGCTGTTTCGCTAGGTAAGTCCCTTGGGTTCCCCAATACTTGCCTTGGATTTTCGGCAGAAAATCCGGGCGTTCTGGTTCTTGGCGTTCCGTCCTCTCTATCAGATGGCCGGGCCAAGACAAGAACCCCTCGGAAATCGCAAGCCGGGTGCGGTCAAAGCGGGGCACAGGGTCTGGGGCTTTCGGGCGTTAGCGGGCGGTTTCAACTCGGAAGAACCCGGGTTGCGGATGCTCGGCGGGAGGTGAGTTGATGGCGTTGGGGCGTTTCTGTTCGGTGGCGGTGCTGGCGGCGTGCTGGTTTGTCGCTTCCGTCAGCACAGGGTTTTCGGCAAAGGATTCGGCCACCACTTCGAGCGGCCTGCCGGTGCCGCGATATGTCAGCCTCAAATCCGATCATGTGAATGTCCGGGCCGGTCCGACCAAGGACAATGACGTCGCCTGGGTCTATACCCGTCCGGGCCTGCCGGTCGAAATCACCGCCGAGTTCGAGAACTGGCGGCGCGTGCGCGATTCCGAAGGCGCCGAGGGGTGGGTCTATCATTCGCTCCTGTCCGGTCGCCGCACGGCGGTCGTCACCATGAAGAGCAAGGACGAGCTTGCCTCGCTCTATGATCGTCCCGATCCGACCAGCGCGGTTGCGGCCCGCCTGCAGGCCGGCGTCGTCGCCCAGGTCAAGAAATGCACCAACGGCTGGTGCCGCGTGGTCGGTAACGGCTTTGACGGCTGGATCGAGCAGCAGCGCCTGTGGGGCGTCTACGCCGACGAGAAGGTGGATTGAGACGCCGGATGCCAACCCGTCATTGCCGGGCTTGACCCGGCAATCCATCCACTCAGAAAAAGCGCTCTGTGAAGATCGATGGATACGCGGATCAAGCCCGCGTATGACAACTGTACTTGCCTCAGCGCTTCTTGCGCAGCCGCACGACCATGTCGATGCGGGAAATCTCGTAGCCCTCGGGCACGTCGGGCATCTTCGACAGCATCAGATGCGGATCGGGAATGTCGACCAGCTCGTGGTTGTTCTCGAGATAGAAGTGGTGGTGTGCAGTGACGTTGGTGTCGAAATAGGTCTTGGTGCCGTCGACCGAAACCTGGCGCAACAGGCCGGCATCGGTGAGCTGGTTGAGCGTGTTGTAAACGGTCGCCAGCGACACCGGGACCTTGGCCAGCGTCGCTTCCTCGTACAGCATTTCCGCGGTCAGATGGCGGGCGCCCTTGCCGAACAGCAGCCAGCCCAGAGCCATGCGCTGGCGGGTGGGCCGGAGGCCTGCGGCCTGCAGCATTTCGTTGACGTCATGCCAAGGGCAGCCGGTCAACGCCGGCTGATGTCCGGCGGCACGGGCGGCCGGATCGATACCGTCGTCGTTCACGGATGAGGCTTGGTCGTTCATGTCCACTTCGGGTACCACGCGCTAACTTGGGGCAATATTCTTGCCCAATATAAAAGGAAATCAGGTAGATGCAAGTTTTTCGCAACTAGAACAGGCCCAAGGTCAAGGGAGGAACCATTGTCCGGATGCGCTGATTTTGCTGTTTCCGGTGCTTTGCCGGGCCCGGATGCCTATGTTACAGAGCGCGCGGGCCACATATGCGATTTCGGCAGAGGCTAATGCCGATAGCACCCTAAGTAGCGCCGAATGCGGGAAACAAACGTTCTCCCGTAGGGGAAACGGGTCCGGTTCGCTCAGAAAGCGCTCCATCGGGACATCAAAGGTAAAGGCGGAAAGCGATGCTGGATCGGCGCAGCGGTTATGAATACGAGGATTTGCTCGCCTGCGCCCGCGGCGAGATGTTCGGCCCCGGCAATGCCCAACTGCCGCTGCCGCCGATGCTGATGTTTGACCGCATCACTGACATCAACGACAACGGCGGCGAGTTCGGCAAGGGCCTTATC
Organism: Bradyrhizobium archetypum; assembly: GCF_013114835.1. Taxonomy (GTDB): domain Bacteria; phylum Pseudomonadota; class Alphaproteobacteria; order Rhizobiales; family Xanthobacteraceae; genus Bradyrhizobium; species Bradyrhizobium archetypum. Next base: position 233,766 of record NZ_JAAVLW010000008.1, read on the forward strand.
CGCGCCGAACTCGATGTGAAGCCGGACCTGTGGTTTTTCGGCTGCCACTTCAAGAACGATCCGGTCATGCCGGGCTGTCTTGGGCTGGACGCGATGTGGCAGATGGTCGGGTTCTACCTTGGCTGGATCGGCGGCGAGGGACGCGGCCGGGCGCTGGGACTGGGCGAACTCAAGTTCTCCGGTCAGGTGCTGCCGAACGTCCGCAAGGTTGTGTACAACGTCGACATGAAGCGCGTGATGCGTTCAAAGCTGGTGCTGGGCGTTGGCGACGGCTGGCTTTCCATGGATGGCGAGATTATCTATCGCGCCAAGGATTTGAAGGTCGGGCTGTTCAAGCAGGGCTCCGCGCCGGGCGGCTAAGCAGCGCGACCAGCAACATATCTTCACACGAGAACTGAAACGGTTAAGGCGAGGCGATCATGAAGCGGGTTGTCATCACGGGGATGGGCATTGTCTCATCCATCGGAAACAACACCCAGGAAGTGCTTGCGAGCCTTCACGACGCGAAATCCGGCATCAAGCGCGCGGAGAAATATGCCGAGCTCGGCTTTCGTTCGCAGGTGCAGGGCGCCCCCACGCTCAATCCGGCCGAGGTGATCGATCGCCGCGCCATGCGGTTTCTGGCGGAGGGTGCAGCGTGGAATCACGTCGCAATGGAGCAGGCGATCCGCGATTCCGGACTCGAGGCCAACGAGGTCTCGAACGAGCGCACCGGCATCATCATGGGGTCGGGAGGACCATCGACGCGAACGCTGGTGGAAGCCGCCGATATCGCCCGCACCAAGGGCCCGAAGCGGGTCGGTCCGTTCGCCGTGCCCAAGGGCATGTCATCGACCGCATCCGCGACGCTTGCCACCTGGTTCAAAATCAAAGGCGTGAACTACTCGATCTCGTCAGCCTGCGCGACCTCAAACCATTGCATCGGCAACGCCTATGAGACGATCCAGATCGGCAAGCAGGACGTGATCTTCGCCGGCGGATGCGAGGAGCTTGACTGGACGCTGTCGGTTCTGTTCGACGCGATGGGGGCAATGTCCTCGAAATACAACGATACGCCCGCGACCGCCTCGCGTCCCTACGACATCAGCCGCGACGGCTTTGTGATCGCGGGCGGTGCCGGTGTTGTGGTGCTGGAAGAGCTCGAGCACGCCAAGGCGCGCGGCGCGCGCATCTACGGCGAAGTGGTCGGTTACGGCGCGACGTCGGACGGCTACGACATGGTCGCGCCGTCGGGTGAGGGCGCAGAGCGCTGCATGCGCATGGCGCTTTCGACCGTGAAGGGGCCGATCGACTACATCAACCCGCACGCGACCTCGACACCGGCCGGCGATCCGCCGGAGATCGAGGCGATCCGAAAAGTATTTGGCACCGGCGACAAATGCCCGCCGATCTCGGCGACCAAGGCGTTGACCGGGCACTCGCTCGGCGCGACCGGCGTGCAGGAGGCGATCTATTCGCTCCTGATGTTGAACAACAGCTTCATTTGCGAGAGCGCGCATATCACCGAACTTGATCCGATGTTCGCTGACATGCCGATCGTGCGCAAGCGCATCGACAACGCCAAGCTAAACACCGTGCTGTCGAACTCCTTCGGCTTCGGCGGCACCAACGCCACGCTGGTGTTCCAGCGGCTGGATGCGTGACTTTCGATCCGAAACGGAGTGGGCATGATTATTGAACCGCGCGTGCGAGGGTTCATCTGCACGACGGCGCATCCGGCCGGCTGCGCTAAAAACGTCCGCGAACAGATCGCTTATGTTCTACGCCAAGGGCCCATTCCCGATTGCCCCAAGCGCGTCGCCGTCTTGGGATGTTCGACGGGTTACGGCCTCGCGAGCCGCATTGTTGCGACGTTCGCCGGCGGAGCGGAAACCATCGGCGTGTCGTTGGAGCGCGAGCCTTCAGCCAGCAGGACGGGAAGCGCCGGCTGGTACAACAACCGCGCATTTGAAATCGAGGCGCAGAAGATCGGACGATCTCCCCTCACGCTGGAGGGCGACGCCTTTTCGGACGACATGAAGAAGACCTTCATCGATCGTGTGCGCGAACGTTTCGATCAACTGGACTTGCTTGTCTACAGCATGGCCGCACCGGTCCGGACAGACCCGGACACCGGCAAGACCTATCGCTCGGCGATCAAGCCGCTGGGTGCCCCTGTCGAAATCAAGACCCTTAACACCGAAACCGGCGAGGTCTTCGAGACAACCCTTGCGCCGGCGAGTGAGGATGAAGCGATCGCCACCGTCGCGGTGATGGGCGGCGATGACTGGAAGCGCTGGATCGACCAGCTCGCGGACGCCGGCATTTTGGCGCCGGGCTTCCGGACGCTCAACTATACGTATATCGGCAGCGAACTGACGTGGCCTATCTACTGGAGAGGCACTCTCGGGCGCGCCAAGGTCGATCTCGACCGCAAGGCGGAAGCGATCCGGAGCCGGCTCGGTCAGGACGCGGCGCGCGTGGTGGCGCTGAAGGCCGTGGTTACCCAGGCCAGTTCAGCCATCCCGGTGGTGCCGCTCTATGGGACGGTGCTGTTCAAGGTCATGAAGCAGCTCGGGCTCCACGAAGGATGCATCGAACAGATCGATCGCCTGTTCCGGACACGCCTTGGCCCGGCTGTCGAAGTCGACGAGGCGCAGCGCGTCAGGCTCGACGACTGGGAGCTTTCGCCTGAGGTTCAGGCGGAAGTGTCGCGACGCTGGCCTCTGCTGTCCACCGAAACGCTCGGCGAATTGGCCGATCTCGCAGAATACAGGAGCCAATTCCTTCGCCTGTTCGGCTTCGGCATCGACGGCGTCGACTACGCGCAGGACGTGGATCCGCGCGTCGTGCCGGCTTGAGGTTTTACAGCGTGGGCAAAGGCGCATGAGCGCCGTGCCCACCATCTATCGTCAGATCGTGTCTTGATGGCGGGCATGCTGCACTTTGCCCTCCTGACGCATTCACCCCGCCGCGATCTTCTCCGCGCGCTGGAACGCCGGGCGTGCCACGATGCGCTCGAGATAGGCATCGAACGACGGCCGCGACGGCAGCATCTTGAACACCCGCACCGCAAAATTCAGCCCGGAGCCGATGGTGATATCAGCGGCCGAGAATTTTTCGCCAAGAATCCATGGGCCCTTCTGCAGGGCGGCATCGAGCACGTCGAAGGTCTGGGTCGCGCTGCCCCATGCCGCCGTGCTCGGCGGCACTTCGAGCTTGGTGAAGATCTGGATGATCGCCGGTTCAATGCAGCTTGGCGAGAAGAACAGCCACTGCAGATAGCGCGCCCGCAGTGGATCGCTGACAGCAGGCGCGAGGCCCGTTTCGGGATAGCGGTCGGCGATATAGGCGCAGATCGCAGCCGCCTCACCGAGCGCGGCGTCGCCGTCCTTCAGCCCGGGCACCTTGCCCATCGGATTGATCGCGAGATACTCCGGCGCCTTCTGCGCGCCGGTCGTAATATCGGTCAGCACACGCTCATAGGGCAGACCGGATTCCTCAAGAAGCCAGATCGCGGAGAACGAGCGCGAGCGCGGCGACCAGTAAAGCTTTATCATGGTGGAACCTTTCATCGGCGTGGCACGTCAGTCATTGCTCAGATAACTTGGCAGCACTTCGTCGAGCCGTGCCGCAATCAGCGCGCGGGTCCTCTCGCGAAGGGCTGCGTTGCCCGCGGCCGTGGCCGCCGGCTCGGGAAACAGCGAGTTATCGAGCTTCGTGAGCGGATCCTCGGTCAATTGCAGTCCCCGGGCCAGTCTCGCGCCAAGATTCCCGAGCGGACGGTTGATCTGCTCGTAGGTGCTCCCGTCGAGCATGCTCAACGAAACATTGGCGAACAGGTGCGAGTGCCTAAGCACCGACCCAAGTCCGCGATTATAGGCGCCGACGCCGTCCAGCATGAGATTGGTGCCCGGATGCTGCCCCTTGAATCTCGTCACGACAAGGTATCGTTCGCAGTTTGCGGCCGGTGCGATGCTTTTGACGATCGCCGGAAGGCCCCGCGGGGATCAGGCAAGAATCGCGAGGTTGGATTATAGAAGGGCTCAAACGCGCCCTTCGGATATGCAATCCGCCGCACTGCTGGATCGGCGCCGGTTACTGCGCGGATCCGAGCGACGACGAGATCGTCGAGTCCCCATCCGTTGACCGGGACCGCACTTTCCTCCGTCTCGAAGATCGTTAGCCCGAATTTCTGTACGGCAAAGCGGTCCTCGAGTGCCGAAATGATGCCAACCCGGCAAAGGCCGGTTTCGACAACCGGCTGTGTCGCGCCGCCGGCCTTGGCTTTCGATGACGCTTTCTTTGTGACGGGCTTGGAAGGTGGTGATGCCGCCGGATTCGCCGTTGAAGGAGTTTGCGCCCATCCAGTTGCCGTGAAGGATGACATGAGAATGACTACGGCAGCGAAACTACGCAACATGACCTGAACACAAAAGTTGATGGCGCTGAATGCGAAAACTACAGGGTGCACGCACCCTTCGCAAGCGGAGCGACAGCCTTCATGCCGATTTCCGCCATCGGTAATACTTCATCATAAGCCCGGTTATCGGCTCGACCTGCTCCCTCTCGAACACGAAACCTTCGCGCTCATACCAGCGCCACGCCTTGTCATTCTCTCGCACGCAGCGCAGCCAGATTTCGTCAGGCAGATGCTGTCGCGTAAAAGTGAGCAGTTGGCGTCCGACGCTGTTGCCCTGATATTGCGGCGCGACGAACAACTGGTCGAGGTAGCAGTTTGGCAGGTGCAGCGCGAGCATCGCCGCTACTTTCCCGGCATCGTCGGCGACGTAAAGGCTCCAGCCCTTCTCCACTTCCATCGGGACACGCGCCCGCAATCTCGCCAGCAGGAGATCGCTGGGGCCTTCCAGCCCGGTCGAGACCCAGCTCTCCATCCAGACGCGGGCAATTTCGTCATATTCGTCTGCCCGGGCAGGGCGGATGGTGGGCGGCGGCATGGTCGACGTTTCCCCCGGGGTTCGTTTCAGGCCCGCGCTTTTCGCGGTGATAATTTCGCCCCGCGTTGCTCGCGCAGCGCATCGGCGGCGACGCAAACCACTTCGGAGATTTGCATGAGCTGTCCGGCGAGCGGGCTTGTCTTGCGCCAGACCATGCCGATGGTTCGCGCCGGCTGCGGATTTTTGAAACGGGCAACGGATACCGGGGCCGAGCGCGTTTCTACCGCGACCGCCATTTCCGGGATCAGGGTGACGCCGATGCCGGCGCCGACCATTTGCACGAGCGTCGACAGCGAGCTTGCGTCCAGCACCTCTCGCGGCGGCGAGGACTGCATGTTGCAGAACGACAGCGCCTGGTCGCGAAAGCAATGTCCCTCTTCAAGCAGCAACAGCCGCATCTCGCGCAGCGTCTCGTGGCTCGGCACCGGCGTTCCCTCGTCCTCGCCCGGCCGCACCAGCAGGAAATTTTCGGAAAAACACGCCACCTCGGTCAGTGATGGTTCGGATACCGGCAGCGCCACGATCGCGGTATCGAGCCGCCCCTCCGCGACCTCCTTGATCAGTTTCGGCGTCAGCGTCTCGCGCACGTGAATGTCGAGCTCGGGGTGCATGCGCGCGAGATTCTCGATCACCTTGGGCAAGAGGTAGGGCGCAATCGTCGGGATCATGCCGATGCGCAAGCGTCCCGCGAGCCGGTCACGCGAGGCGCGCGCGAAGTCTCCGAGTTCGTCGACGGAGCGCAGGATATCGCGGACACGCTGGATGATTTCCTCGCCGAATTTCGTCAGCGTGACCTGGCGGGCGTTGCGCTCCAGCAGTGCGCCGCCCAGCACCTCCTCCATTTCCTTGATCTGCATCGACAAGGCCGGCTGCGAAATCGAACAGGCCTCGGCAGCGCGGCCGAAATGGCCGTGACGCGCCAGCGCGTCGAAATAGCGAAGCTGCCGGAGGGTGATCTGGATCATCAGGCAATCTTATCGGATCGATCATTAAAATCAACTTCACCTGATGGAAGGGGGTGCTTAGAGTGCTTCCAATCCGAACAGGAAGCGACCCTCAGGAGACAATCATGGATGACAAAACCAAATGCCCGTTCTCGGGCGGCAATCGCGCACGTACAAACCGCGATTGGTGGCCGGATTCGCTGGATGTTTCGGTCCTACACCGCAATTCCACGCTCTCCGATCCGATGGGGGAGGCGTTCGACTACGCCAAGGAATTCAAGACACTCGACCTCAACGCCGTGATCAAGGATCTGCATGCGTTGATGACGGACTCACAGGAATGGTGGCCGGCCGACTTCGGTCATTACGGCGGTCTGATGATCCGTATGGCCTGGCACAGCGCAGGCACCTACCGCATCACGGACGGCCGCGGCGGCGCCGGTGCCGGTCAGCAGCGCTTCGCGCCGCTGAATAGCTGGCCTGACAACGCCAATCTCGACAAGGCACGCCGGCTTCTTTGGCCGATCAAGCAGAAATACGGCCGCAAGATTTCGTGGGCCGACCTGATGATTCTCGCCGGCAACGTCGCGCTGGAATCGATGGGCTTCAAGACCTTCGGCTTCGCCGGCGGCCGCGCCGACGTTTGGGAGCCGGAAGAGCTCTACTGGGGTCCCGAGGGCACCTGGCTTGGCGACGAACGCTACAGCGGCGAACGCCAGCTTGCCGAGCCGCTCGGCGCCGTGCAGATGGGCCTCATCTACGTCAATCCGGAAGGGCCGAACGGCAATCCCGACCCGGTCGCGGCGGCCAAGGATATCCGCGAGACCTTCTTCCGCATGGCGATGAACGACGAGGAAACCGTCGCGCTGATTGCCGGCGGCCACTCGTTCGGCAAGACCCACGGCGCCGGCGATCCGTCGCTGGTCGGCCCCGACCCGGAAAGCGGTGCGCTCGAGGATCAGGGCCTCGGCTGGAAGAGCAAGCACGGCACCGGCGTCGGCCCTGATGCCATCACCGGCGGCCCGGAAGTCACCTGGACCCAGACGCCGACCAAGTTCAGCAATCTGTTCTTCAAGAACCTGTTCGAAAACGAATGGGAGCTGACGCAGAGCCCGGCCGGGGCAAAGCAATGGCGGGCCAAAAATGCCGAAGCCACGATCCCGGACGCCTACGACAAGTCGAAGAAGCATGTGCCGACCATGCTCACCACCGACCTGTCGCTGCGCTTCGATCCCGTCTATGAAAAGATCTCGCGGCGCTTCTACGAAAATCCCGATCAGTTCGCCGATGCGTTTGCGCGGGCCTGGTTCAAGCTCACGCACCGCGACATGGGCCCGATCGCGCGCTATCTCGGCCCGCTGGTGCCGAAGGAAACGCTGATCTGGCAGGATCCGATCCCGGCGGTCGATCATCCCCTGATCGGCGAGCAGGACATCGCCGCGTTGAAGGCGAAGATTCTCGGCTCCGGCCTGTCGGTGTCGCAGCTCGTCTCGACTGCATGGGCCTCGGCCTCGACGTTCCGCGGTTCCGACAAGCGCGGTGGCGCCAACGGCGCGCGTATTCGCCTCAGCCCGCAGAAGGACTGGGAGGTCAACCAGCCGGCCGAGCTCAAGACCGTGCTGGCGAAGCTCGAAGCGATCCAGAAGGAGTTCGGCAAGAAGGTTTCGCTGGCCGACCTGATCGTTCTCGGCGGCTGCGCGGCGGTGGAGAAGGCCGCCAGGGATGCAGGCCTAGACGTGAAGGTACCCTTCACGCCGGGCCGCATGGATGCGTCGCAGGACCAGACCGACGTCGAGTCCTTTGCCCCGCTCGAGCCGCGTGCCGACGGCTTCCGCAACTACATCAGCAGCAAGAGGCACCAGTTCATGAAGCCTGAGGAGGCGCTAGTGGACCGGGCGCAATTGCTGCGGCTGACGGGACCTGAGATGACGGTTCTGGTCGGCGGCCTGCGTGTCCTCGGCGCAAATTTCGGCGGCTCCAAGCATGGCGTGTTCACCAGCAAGCCGGACACGCTGACGAACGACTTCTTCGTCAACCTGCTCGACATGGCTACACAGTGGCAGCCCGCCGGCTCCGATGGTGTGTATGAGGGCCGCGACCGCAAGACCAATGCGGCCAGGTGGACCGGCACCCGCGTCGACCTGATCTTCGGATCGCACGCCCAGCTGCGGGCGTTTGCGGAAGTGTACGCCGCCGCCGATTCTAAGGAGAAGTTCGCGAAGGACTTCGTGGCGGCATGGACCAAGGTGATGAACCTCGACCGCTTCGACATCGCCTGATCGCTCGCGATTCACGTGAAAGGGCGGCCTTTTGGCCGCCCTTTTTGTTTTCCGTGCCAGCTTCGCGCTGGCAGCCTGAGCGTCGGGCTCACACGCCGAGCGTACCAGCCTTCGCAGCAGCATAACGCTCGGCAACCTTGGCCCAGTTCACCGTATTCCACCACGCCTTGAGATAATCGGCGCGGCGGTTCTGGTAGTTGAGATAATAGGCGTGCTCCCAGACGTCGTTGCCCATCAGCGCGCGCTTGCCGTCCATCATCGGATTGTCCTGGTTCGGACGCGTCTCGATCGCGAGCTTGCCGTCCTTGGCTACCGTGACGAACACCCAGCCGGAGCCGAACTGGCGTCCGCCGGCGGCATTAAAATCGTTTTGGAATTTTTCCATGCCGCCGAGGTCGCGATCGATCGCGGCCAGCAATTCGCCCTCCGGCTTGCCGCCGTTCGGGCCCATGATCTCCCAGAACATGGTGTGGTTGGCGTGGCCGCCGAGATTGTTGCGGACGGTGAATTTGATGCTGTCGTCGAGCGCGTTCAGGTTGCCGAGCACATCCTCGATCTTCGCCGTCCCCAGTTGCGGATTGGTCTTGGCGACGTTGTTGACGTTGGCGACATAGGCCGCGTGGTGCTTGTCATGATGGATTTCCATCGTCTTGGCGTCGATATGCGGCTCGAAGGCGTTGGTCGGATAGGCCAGCGGCGGCAGCGTGAAGGGACCGGTTGGGGCGGCCGCCGGGGCAGGTGCGGCAGCCTGCGCGAAGACGACACGTGGGGCCGCGGCCACGGCTGCGAGGCCGGTTGCAGCAAACATCAGATGGCGCCGGGACATGGATGACATCGACTTCTCCTGTAAGTGAACTGAGTGAATATCTGTTGGACGGAACGCCGTTAGGCCGCTGCGCGCGGCAAGGTACGGGTGATGGGCAGGATCGGGTTTCGTTTTCTGTCCTCATGAGCCTGCGACGTAATCGCACAGGTGCGGCCGTCCCGACAATGTAACTCGGGCAGCCAACAAAAAAGGGCGGCCGTTCGGCCGCCCTCTTGTTCACATTTTAGCGATGCCTTACTCGCCGGCCGCTTCGCGCGGCGCCTGGGCCTCCGCCTTCTGCTTGGCCTCGAGGTCCTCGCCGGTCGTCTGGTCGACCACCTTCATCGACAGGCGGGTCTTGCCGCGGTCGTCGAAGCCGAGCAGCTTGACCTTGACCTTGTCGCCTTCCTTGACGACGTCGGAGGTCTTCTGCACGCGGTTGGCCGCAAGCTGGCTGATGTGGACGAGACCGTCCTTGGCGCCGAAGAAATTCACGAAGGCGCCGAACTCCATCACCTTGACCACGGTGCCGTCGTAGATCTGGCCGATTTCCGGATCGGAGGCGATCGACTTGATCCACTTGATCGCAGCCTTCATCGCCTCGCCGTCGTTGGAGGCGACCTTGACGGTGCCGTCGTCCTCGATGTTGACCTTGGCGCCGGTCTTCTCGACGATCTCGCGGATCACCTTGCCGCCGGTGCCGATCACTTCACGGATCTTGTCGGTGGCAATCTTGAAGGTCTCGATGCGCGGCGCGTACTCGCCGAGCTCGGCGCGGGCGTTGGTGAGCGCCTTGGCCATTTCGCCGAGGATGTGGACACGGCCCTCCTTGGCCTGACCGAGCGCGACCTTCATGATCTCCTCGGTGATGCCCTCGATCTTGATGTCCATCTGCAGCGAGGTGATGCCCTGGTCGGTGCCGGCCACCTTGAAGTCCATGTCGCCGAGATGGTCCTCGTCACCGAGGATGTCGGACAGGACCGCAAAGCGGGAGCCTTCCAGGATCAGGCCCATCGCGATGCCCGCGGTCGGCCGCTTCAGCGGCACGCCCGCATCCATCAGCGCCAGCGAGGCGCCGCACACCGAGGCCATCGAGGACGAACCGTTGGATTCGGTGATCTCGGAGACCACGCGCACCGTGTAAGGGAATTCGTGGTGCGGCGGCAGGACCGGATGGATCGCGCGCCAAGCGAGCTTGCCGTGGCCGACCTCGCGGCGCTTGGTGCCGCCGAGGCGTCCGGTTTCGCCGACCGAGAAAGGCGGGAAGTTGTAGTGCAGCAGGAACGTCTCCTTGTACGTCCCCGACAGCGCGTCGATGTACTGCTCGTCCTCGCCGGTGCCCAGCGTGGTCACGACCATCGCCTGGGTCTCGCCGCGGGTGAACAGCGCCGAGCCGTGGGCGCGCGGCAGCACGCCGACCTCGGCGACGATGTTGCGGACCGTCTTGACGTCGCGGCCGTCGATCCGCTTGCCGGTGTCGAGGATGTTCCAGCGAACGATCTTGGCCTCGAGCTCCTTGAATACGCCGGCGATGCGCAGCTTGTCGTACTTCGGCTCCTGCCCCTCGGGGAAGTAGTGCGCGATCACCTTTTCCTTGGCCGCGCCGACTGCCGCATAGCGGTCCTGCTTGATCGGGATCGCGTAAGCCGCACGCAGGTCCTGCTCGATCAGGCCGAGCATTTCCTTCTCGATCTCACTATTATCGATGGCGGTGACTTCGCGCGGATCCTTGGCGGCCTTCTCGGCCAGTTCGATGATCGCGTTGATTACCGGCTGGAAGTGGCGATGGCCGAACATCACGGCGCCGAGCATGATCTCTTCCGAGAGCTCCTTGGCTTCGGACTCGACCATCAGCACCGCATCCGACGTCCCGGCGACGACGAGATCGAGCTGCGTGTCGGTCATCTCATCGAGCGTCGGGTTGAGGATGTACTCGTCGTTGCTGAAGGCGACGCGGGCGGCGCCGATCGGTCCCTTGAACGGGACGCCCGACAGCGTCAGCGCCGCGGAGGCGGCAACCATCGACAGCACGTCGGGATCGTTTTCCATGTCGTGCGAGAGCACGGTGACGATGACCTGGGTTTCGTTGCGCCAGCCGTCGGCGAACAGCGGACGGATCGGACGGTCGATCAGGCGGGAGACCAGCGTTTCCTTTTCGGTCGGGCGTCCCTCGCGCTTGAAATAGCCGCCGGGAATGCGGCCCGCGGCGTAGGATTTTTCCTGGTAGTCGACGGTCAGCGGCAGGAAGTCGACGCCCTCGCGCGGCGCTTTGGCGGCGACGACGGTGGCGAGCACCACGGTCTCGCCATAGGTGGCCATCACGGCGCCGTCGGCCTGACGGGCGATCTTGCCGGTTTCCAGTTTGAGGGGACGTCCACCCCAGTCGATCTCGACGGAATGCTTATTGAACATATCGGTTTCTTTCATGGGTTCACGAGAGAACGGGGCCCAAAAACATAAAGACCATGCGCAAGATGGCGGGGCGCTGATCGCAATGCGAGATCAGCGTCCGGCGATCCTGCCATGGTCTTTATCTTTCGGATGGCGTCCATCCTCTCGGCAGTCACGGGCACCTTGCCCTGTCCAGCGGCCGGATTGCTGCTGGGCGTTGTCGAGCATGATCCTGGTCGGATGATGCTCCTTGCGCATGATCGTCTCCAAAAATTGGAGTCCGGTTTCTTCGGAAGATCATGCGAAAACGCGCGCAAACTGCGCGCGCATACGCTCAAATCAACGACGAATGTTATGCTTTTCGAGCAACGCCTTGTAACGCGCCTCGTCCTTCCTCTTGATGTAATCGAGAAGCGAACGGCGCGTCGACACGAGCTTCAGAAGGCCGCGGCGTGAATGATTGTCCTTCACGTGGGTCTTGAAGTGGCTCGTCAGATTATTGATGCGTTCCGACAGGATCGCAACCTGGACCTCGGGCGAGCCGGTGTCGCCGGCTTTGGTGGCATTCGTCTTGATGACTTCCGCTTTGCGTTCGGCGGTAATCGACATCGTCAAACTCTCTCATTGCTGCGACCGGGGCTGGCAGTCAGCCCGGTCAGGTTGAACACGCGCTTGGGGATGAGTTCGCCATTGCCAATTTCGGCAAGCGCCAGAAGGCGGCCTGCCACCGTGACATAGACTGTGCCGCTACTATTGGGCGCATCCCGTCCGCGCAACAAAACGGCTTGGCCCCGGTGGAGCCTTGCCGCATCAGCCCGTGTGACGGCCAGTGCCGGGATGTCGTCCAGCGCGGTCTCAACGGGCAAAAGCGCGTCGGCGAGGCTTCCCTCGCCAGACGCGGCTCTATTGCATAAAGCCTCCAACTCTTCCAGCGGAATCATGTCCGTCTCGCGGAACGGGCCCACCAGGGTCCGCCGCAATGCGCAGATATGGCCGAAACAGCCCAGAATCCGGCCGATATCGCGGGCCAGCGCCCGGACATAGGTCCCCTTGCCGCACTCGGCCTCGAACACGGATAGGCCGTTATCTCCATGTTCTATAAGGGTTAATTCGTGAATCTCGACCGGGCGGGGCTTCAATTCGACAGTCTCGCCGTCCCGCGCCAGGTCATAGGCGCGCTCGCCCTGGACCTTGATTGCGGAATATTGCGGCGGGATCTGCTCGATCAGGCCGGTGAACTGCGGCAGCAGGGCCCGGATCGCGTCCGCCGACGGCCGCAGCTCGGAGGTCTTGACCACGCGGCCCTCGGTATCGTCGGTGTCGCGCTCTTCGCCCCAGGCTACCGTGAAGCGATAGCGCTTGCGGCCGTCCATCACAAAGGGAACCGTTTTGGTGGCCTCGCCCAGCGCGATCGGCAGCCCGCCGGACGCCAGCGGATCGAGCGTGCCGGCATGGCCGGCGCGCTTGGCCTGGAACAGCCGCTTGAGCACGGCAACCGCGTGCGTCGAGGTCATGCCGATCGGCTTGTCGAGAACGACCCAGCCATGAACGTCGCGCTTGTCGCGCCGCGGCTGGTTGTTCTGGCGCGCCTGCTTGTTGCGTGGATCGTTGTTGGTGCGGCGATTGCTATCGTCCGCGCGGCGCTCGCCGTCCTTGACGCGGCGCTCGCCGTCGCCAGCGCGACCTTGGTCGTCGCCACGCAACTCATCTGAAAAAATATCTTCTTCAGCGTCGTGCGAATCGGCAGTTTGCTGCGCGATCACGCGGTGGGCGGATGGCATATTCATGACTTGTCGTCCGAGTCGGGTGCGAGGTCTCGTTGCACCGCAGGTGTTCTCAGTAATTTCTCGATCCGTTCCGCTTCGTCGAATCGTTCGTCGACGCGAAAGCGGAGGTCAGGGGCAAATTTTAAGTTAACGCGGTGAGCGATCTCGCCGCGCAGGAATTTCTTGTTACGATCGAGTGCCGCAAGCACGATATCGGTGTCGCGGCCGCCGAGCGGCATCACATAAATCGTCGCGAGCTTCAGGTCAGGCGACATCCTCACTTCGGGAACGGTGATGATGTGGCCTTCGAGATCGGGGTCGTGCACGTTACCGTGCGATAGAATATCGGCGACCGCGTGGCGCACGGTCTCGCCAACGCGCAATTGACGTTGCGAGCCGCCGGGAGCGGAACCCTTGTTGTGATGGCGGGGCATTGCGGTCTCTCAAAAGACGTCATGCCCGCTTGTCGCGGGCATCCACGTCTTGCTTGTTCAATCAGGATCAGGACGTGGATGGCCGGAACAAGTCCGGTCATGACGTCACGCTTTCAGTCAATAAAATCCCAGGCTCTTCGCAAGATTTGGACTTACAGAGAGCGCTGGATGGTCTCGATGCGATAACACTCGATCACGTCGCCGACACGCATGTCGCCGTAATTCTCGAACGCCATGCCGCATTCCTGGCCGGATTGCACTTCCTTCACTTCATCCTTGAAGCGCTTCAGCGTCGAGAGCTTGCCTTCGTGCACGACGACGTTGTCGCGGATCAGGCGAACGTTGGCGCCGCGCTCCACGGTGCCGTCGGTGACACGGCAGCCGGCCACCTTGCCGACCTTGGAGATGTTGAACACCTCCAGGATCTGCGCATTGCCCAGCATGGTTTCGCGCAGCGTCGGCGCGAGCAGGCCGGACATCGCCTTTTTGATGTCGTCAACGAGATCGTAGATGATGTTGTAGTAGCGAATCTCGATGCCGTTGCGCTTGGCGGCCGCCGCGGCTTCCTTGTTGGCGCGCACCGAGAAGCCGATGATCGCGGCATTGAAGCCTTCCGCCAGCGTCACGTCGGATTCCGAGATGCCGCCGACGCCTGCATGCAGGATGCGGGCGGCGACTTCTTCGGTACCGAGCTTTTCCAGCGATCCGAGGATGGCTTCGAGCGAGCCCTGCACGTCGGCCTTCACGATCAGCGGGAATTCCTTGCGGCCTGCCGTCTTGAGCTGCGACATCATCTGCTCGAGCGAGCCGCGCATGCCGGAAATCGAGGCGGCGGCATTCTCGCGCTTCTGGTGGGCGCGATAGCTCGTGACCTGGCGGGCGCGGGCTTCGTTCTCGACGACCGCGAGGCGGTCGCCGGCTTCCGGCGGTCCGTTGAAGCCGAGCACTTCGACCGGCACCGACGGTCCGGCCTCGTCAAGGTTGTCGCCCTGGTCGGAGATCAGCGCGCGGACGCGGCCCATCTCGGCGCCGGCGACGATGATGTCGCCGACCCTGAGCGTGCCGCGCTGCACCAGCACGGTCGCGACCGGACCGCGGCCGCGATCGAGCTTGGCTTCGATCACGGTACCTTCGGCGGGCCGTTCCGAATTGGTCTTCAGCTCGAGCAGTTCGGCCTGCAGCGCGATCATCTCCAGCAGCTTGTCGAGATTGGTCTTGTTCTTGGCGGAAACCTCGACGTCGACCACTTCACCGCCGAACGATTCGACCTGGACCTCGTGCTGCAGAAGTTCGGTGCGCACGCGCTCCGGCTTGGCGTCGGGCTTGTCGATCTTGTTGATCGCAACGATCATCGGAACCTTCGCCGCCTTGGCGTGGTTGATCGCTTCCACCGTCTGCGGCATGACGCCGTCGTCGGCCGCAACCACCAGGATCACGATATCGGTTACCTTGGCGCCGCGGGCGCGCATCGCGGTGAACGCGGCGTGGCCGGGCGTATCGATGAAGGTGATCTTCTTGCCGCTTTCCGGCGAGGTCACCTGATAGGCGCCGATATGCTGGGTGATGCCGCCGGCTTCGCCCGACACCACGTTGGCGTGGCGGAGCGCGTCGAGCAGCGAGGTCTTGCCGTGGTCGACATGGCCCATCACGGTAACGACCGGCGAGCGTGGCTCGGTGTCGGTGGTATCGTCGACGACGTCGAACAGGCCCTCTTCAACGTCGGAGGCTGCGACGCGCTTGACGGTGTGGCCCAGTTCCTCGGCGATCAGTTGCGCGGTATCGGCGTCGATCACGTCGGTGATCTTGTGCATCGCACCCTGCTTCATCAGCATGCGGATGACGTCGACCGCGCGCTCCGACATGCGGTTGGCGAGTTCCTGGATCGTGATCGCTTCCGGGATCGTGACCTCGCGGATCAGCTTTTCCTTCGGCTCGTTCGAAGTGTGGCCCTTCAGGCGCTGGGTACGGCGGCGGAACGAGGCGATCGAACGCTCGCGAACGTCGTCATTGAGCGCCGTGACCACGGTGAGGCGGCCGCGCTCCTTCTGCGGCCCGGGCTTGTGCGTGGTCTTGGGGGCAGCGACGGGACGCATGGCGCCGCCGGGGCCACGTCGGACCTGGCGCGGACCTTCGTCCTCATCGGAACCGTCGGCGGCAATGCCCGGGGCGCGCGCAACCGGCGCGGTGGCCGGACGGGCTCCAGCCGGCCGGGCCGCGGCAGGTCGGGCCGCAGCCGCTGTCGCCGTCGCGGGCGCTGGCGTCGCAGTCTTGGTCTCGCCCTCGCCGAACCGCTTCTTGGCCTCGCCTTCGGCTTTGCGCTTGGCTTCTTCTTCCTGCCGGTGCCGCTCTTCCTCGGCCTTGCGGCGGGCTTCGGCAGCCTCGCGTTCGGCCTTCTCGGCGATTTCACGGCTGGCGCGGCGCTTGGCCTCTTCCTCGGCCTGCCGCCGTTCCTCGATCTCGCGCACCTTGGCGTCGGCCAGCGCGCTGGCGCGGGCGGAACGCTCATCCTCGGTCAGCGTGCGCAGCACGACGCCCGAACCGCTGCGCGGCGCAGCGGCCGGCGTTGCCGCAGGCCGGGAGAGGGGAGCTTTGGCAGCGGGCGCCGCCTTGGCGGCCGCCTGTTCGGGCGCGTGCGTCTCCGCCGCCGGCGCTTCTCCGCCGACGCGGCGCTTGCCGCGCTTTTCGACCACGACCTGCTTGGTCCGGCCATGGCTGAAGCTCTGGCGCACGGTGCCCGTCTCGACCCGCGGCTTCAGCGTCAAGGTCTTGGTCGGGACACTCAAAGTCTTGTCGCCAGGCGTTTTAGTATCAACCATTCAGCAGTCCTAATCTCGTTAGCGTTGGGCGCTTGCGCGCCGTCATTGCAGCTATCTTTGGAACCGATCGTCGTCAGAATTTCTGGCCGCTATCCCCGGTCTTGTCGTCGTCGTCCGTCCGGTATCGAACCAGGATCTGGCAGCGCGACAGGAACGTCTTGCTCGCCGGGCCCGCGAGCAGGGCAGCATGTATCACATTTGACCGGCCCAGTGCCAAATCCAATTGTTCCGAGGTTAAAGCGGTAACGATCGGCAAATCCCGCGATTCACCGATATTTCGGCTCCTTTGCCCTGCGATCGCGCCCAATTTGCGGATTCCGTCGGCCGCGCCGTCGGAAGCGTGGATCAGGGCTTCGGCCCTGCCCTGCTCGAGCAGGCCCTCGACCTTGGCAAAGCCGGAGATGACCTGACCGGCCTTGGCCGCCATGGCCAGTGCCTCGGTACAGCTTCGTTCCAGCAGTGCCTCGGTATCGGCGGGAAGGGTCGCCGCAACCCGGACGTCGCGCTTGAACCCTCGGCTAAATTGGTGACGCCGGACCGCTTCCGCAACGGTCCGGCGCGACGCGCGGACCCATAGTCCGCGGCCGGGCAGCTTGCGCTTCAAATCGGGAACGACTTCGCCCGACGGGGCGACCACAAAGCGGATCAGTTCATCGATTGGGCGCACCTCGCGGCTGACCGCGCACATCCGCATGGTCGCGGACTTATCGGTCCGCGGCCCATGATCGAGTTCGGGATCAGCCAAAGCAAGCATGTGTGTTCGATGGTTCCTGTCATCTGCGCACGGTCAGCGCGCAGAAAAGATATCCGCCATTGCGTAACACCCGCATTACGCCGTCTGTTCTTCGGTGGCCTGGGCCGCCTCGGTCTGCTTGGCGAGCTCGGCCTCGGTGATCCAGCCGGCAATGACGCGGGCCTGCATGATCATGCGCTCGGCGTCGTCGCGCGAGATCTCGTTGGCGTCGAGAATGCCGGCGTGCTTGGTCTGCTCGCCGCCATCCTTGCGCTCGGTCCAGCCGACCAGATCGTCGGTGGCGCAGCCCGCGAGGTCTTCGACGGTCTTGATGTCATTCTCACCGAACTTCACCAGCATCTTCGAGGTCACGCCCGGAACCTTCTTCATGGCATCGTCGACGCCGAGTTCCTTGCGCTTGTTTTCCAACTCGGTTTCGAGCTTTTCGAGATATTCCCTCGCGCGGCTCTGCAGCTCGTTGGCGGTTTCCTCGTCGAAACCTTCGATGCCGGCCAGTTCCTTGACATCGACCAGCGCAAGTTCCTCGACCGACGTGAAGCCTTCCGACGCCAGCAACTGGCCGACCACCTCGTCGACGTTCAGCGCTTCCATGAAGACCCGCGTCGAATTCTCGAAGTCGGCCTGACGGCGCTCCGATTCCTCCTGTTCGGTCAGGATGTCGATATCCCAGCCGGTCAGTTGCGAGGCGAGACGCACGTTCTGGCCGCGCCGGCCGATCGCGAGCGAGAGCTGATTGTTGGTATCGGGAACGACGACCTCGATCCGCTCGCGGTCCTCGTCGATCACGACCTTGGCGACTTCAGCGGGCGCCAGCGCGTTGACGACGAAGGTCGCAATGTCGGGCGACCACGGAATGATGTCGATCTTCTCGCCCTGCAGTTCGTTCACCACCGCCTGCACGCGCGAACCGCGCATGCCGACGCAGGCACCGACCGGATCCACCGAGGAATCGCGGGAAATCACGCCGATTTTCGCGCGAGAGCCGGGATCGCGGGCCACTGCCTTGATCTCGACGATGCCGTCATAGATCTCCGGCACTTCCTGCGCGAACAGTTTCGCCATGAATTGCGGATGGGTGCGGGAGAGGAAAATCTGCGGCCCGCGGGTTTCGCGCCGGACATCGAAGATGTACGCGCGGACGCGGTCGCCGTTACGGAATACCTCTCGCGGCAGCATTTCGTCGCGGCGGATGATGGCTTCGCCGCGGCCGAGGTCGACGATCACGCTGCCATATTCGACGCGCTTGACGACGCCGTTGACGATGTCGCCGATGCGGTCCTTGAATTCCTGATATTGCCGGTCACGCTCGGCCTCGCGCACCTTCTGCACGATCACCTGCTTGGCGGATTGCGCGGCGATGCGGCCATATTCCAGCGGCGGCAGCGTGTCGGCGATGGTGTCGCCGACCTGGGCGCCCGGGTTGGCGCGCTGCGCGTCCGCCAGCGAAATCTGGTTTGCGGAATTCTCGACCTGCTCGACAACGAGCATGTGGCGCGACAGCCGCAGTTCGCCCTTCTTGGCGTCGATCTCGGCATGAACGTCGGTCTCGCTGCCGTAACGGGCGCGGGCCGCTTTGGCGATGGCGTCTTCCATCGCAGCAATCACGATCCCGCGGTCGATCGACTTTTCGCGGGCGACCGCGTCTGCGATCTGCAGCAGTTCGAGTTTGTTGGCGCTGACGGCCATGGTCTAGTCTCCTTCGGTAGGATCGATCTCGCCTCTGCGCAATCTTTCTGCGGCAAGGCGGTGTCTCTTGGTGTTGATCGGCAGCGGCTTCTTGCCGGGCTTCGATTTGTTGCTCTTGTTGTCTCTCTTGGCCGGATCGCCCTTCTTCGCGTGCGGCGGAGGCGGCGGCACCAGCCCGAGGTTCTGCTTCAATTCGCGCTCGGCCTGCTTGCCGCGCCGCATCGATTCCGCAATCAACTCATCCGTCAGAACGAGCCGCGCATCGGCGATGTCTTCCATCACCAGAAGCACGTCGGCATCTTCGTCGGCGCGTGCATCGTCCCGGTGGAGCCGTACGGCGTCACCTTCGACGCCGGCCAGCGTACCACGAAAACGCTTGCGGCCCTGATGGGCAACGGCCATTTCGATTTTCACGAGATGACCGGCATAGCGCTCGAAATCGGAGCGGCGCACCAACGGACGGTCGATGCCGGGCGAGGATATCTCCAGCCGGTAAGCGCGGTCGATCGGATCGGCGACGTCGAGCACCGGCGACAGCGCCCGCGAGATCGCCTCGCAATCCTCGATATGCATCGATCCATCGGGCCGCTCGGCCATGATCTGAACGGTGCAGCCGGCTTCACCCGATATTCTGATCCGGACCAGCCGATAGCCCATTCCCTGCAGTACCGGGCCCGCGACCGCCGATACCCGCGCCGCCACGCCCGGCTCGACGACGAGACGGGGCTCGGCGAGCAGGTCGGCATCCACGGAACCAGCAGTTGGATCGGTCATGTCCAGGGTCAAAAGCGTGTTACTTGCATAGTTTTAAGCCGGGCCCTAACCGGAGGTTCCGGCCGGTTCCCCGAACCACCCCGCGACGCCCGTTCTGGGCGGGGCGGGTTCAGGTAATAAAAAAGAGCGGGTCCCGGGGGGCCCACTCTCAATACGCGATCGTATGAGAACGATAAGTTGCCGCGGATATAGCGGTTTTTCCGTAATCCGACAAGGCCCGCGATCCCGTTAAGTCCGATTTTGCCAAGCTTTGAGCGGCGAGGCAAAGCCTAACCCTTCATTCATGAACGCTGCCTAGATTTCCCGAAAAACCAGCCAATTCGGCTGGTTTAGGTGGGTTTATGACGATTTCACCATCGCTGATCCCGGAACTCGACGACATTGTCAGTCGTGGCGATCCCAAGCGCCGCGCCGATGCCGCGCGCCGCGTCAGCGAGCTTTTTTTGCAGGGGGCCGCGACCTTCCGCCCGGATCATGTCGATCTGTTCGACGGTGTCCTGACCAGTCTCGTCCCGCATGCCGAACTCGAAGCCCGCGCTGAATTGGCCGAGCGGCTGTCGCTGTTGGCGAACGCGCCGCGTGGCCTTGTCAATCAGCTCGCCCATGAGGACGAGATCACCATCGCTGGTCCGCTGCTGCGCCGCTCGGCGGTCATCGATGAAAAAATGCTGGTCGAAATCGCGTCCGAGAAGGGCCAGGGGCATCTGCTGGCGATGGCGGAGCGGCCAACGCTTTCAACCGATCTCACCGATATAATGGTCGCGCGCGGCGATCGCGCCGTGCTCAGGCGCGCGGCCGGCAATGCCGGCGCGGCGTTCTCGTCCAGCAGCTATTCGACGCTGATCAAGCGCGCCGGCCAGGACGGCGTGCTGACGATCAAGCTTGGCCAGCGCGACGACCTGTCACTTACGCAATTGCAGGAGTTGCTCTCCGGCTCCATCGACGTAATCCGCCGCCGGCTGTTCCAGGTCGTCAAGCCCGAGCGGCAGGCCGACATCAAGCAGGCGATGACCGCCATCAACGGCCCGTCCGAACGCGAGGAGCGGCGCGACTTTACGTCGGCGCAGCGTACGGTGTTGAAGCTGCACCGCGAGGGCGCACTCGGCGAGGGCGCGCTGCTCAACTTCGCCCGGGTCTTCAAGTACGAAGAGTCGATCGCCGCGCTGTCGGCGATGACCGGCGTCAAGATCGAAACCCTCGACCGTCTGATCAGCGGCGAACGCTACGACCCGATCCTGATCGCCGGCAAGGCTATCGATCTCGAATGGGCGACGGTGCGCGCGCTGATCCTGCTGCGGCTCGGCCCGAACCGGACGGCATCTCCGGCCGACATCGAAAACGCGCGGGTGAATTACGTGCGCCTGATGCCCTTGACCGCCCAGCGCGTCGTCGAGTTCTGGAAGACGCGGTAATCCGACCCGATGCTTTCTCTTCGTCATCGCTTCGTCAGGCGTGTCAGTCGTTCCGGGGCGCGAAGCGAACCCGGAACATCGAGGTTCCGGGCTTGATGCTTCGCATCGCCCCGGAACGACGTGCTTAACTCACCCGCCGAAACCGCAAATACGTCGCCACGCGCCCCTCGCGTTCGGCTTTGCGGCCGTAGCGCGTCATGGTGTAGCCTTCCCAGGGCTTGCGCCAATCGTCGGCGCGCTCGGCGGTCCAGACAAAATCGGCGCTGCGCATCAAATGCGCCAGCGTCCAGGCGCAGTAGTCATCGATGTCGCTGACAAAGCGGAATTCGCCGCCGTCTTTCAGGATGCGCGCCATGGCTTTGACCGTTGCATCCTGCACGAAGCGGCGCTTCCAGTGCCGCCGCTTCGGCCAGGGGTCGGGATGGATCAGGTCGATCCGCTTAAGCGAACGCGGTGGGGACCAGGCCAGCAATTCCGCGGCGTCGCCGGCATAGAGTTTGATATTGCCGATGTTGTGCGCCTCGATCTGCGTCAGAATTTTCGCCATTCCGTTGACATAGGGTTCGCACCCGATGAAGCCGATATTCGGAAAGGCTTGCGCTTCCGCGATCAAATGTTCGCCGCCGCCGAAGCCGATTTCGAGCCTGACATCCTCCGTCTCGCCATCGAAGAGATCGGCGAGCCGCGTCGGCGCGGGCGCCCCGATATCGAGCGCCAGATGCGGCAGCAGATTGTCGATCAGGTCGGCCTGATGGATGCGGAGCTTGTGGCCCTTGCGGCGGCCGAAGAACGAGCCATGCGCATGCGTCGACGCGCCGGTCTCCGGCGGCGCATCGCGGTCGCCGATGTCGCGCGGTACCATCATCATCGCAGCGTCTGGTACAGCCGGTACAACAGCCGCGCCCTCGGCTCGATCGAGGAGATGTACATCTGCTCGTAATGGGTATGCGCGCCCTGGCCGTCGACGCCGAGCCCGTCCAGCGTTGCGGTATGCGGCGCGGTGAAGTTGCCATCGGAGCCGCCTCCGGTCGAGGTGTCGATCAGATCGAAACCGATTTCGGCCGCAAGCGTCCTGGCGTGCTCGTAGAGCGCCGCGCCGGCATTGCTCTTTTCGTAAGGCGGACGATTCAACTCGCCGATCACCTTGACCGTGACGCCTTCGGTGCGGGATTTCAGACTGAGGATCTTTGCAACCAGCTCTTCGGAATCGGCGATCGTCGGCACGCGCGTGTCGACCTCGGCATAGGCTTCCTCCGCGATCACGTTCGGCCGCGTGCCGCCTCGCACAACCCCGACATTGACGGTGACGCCGCGCTTGAGGTCGTTCATCGCCTCCAGCGTTTGGATGACATTGCCGAGTTCGCGGATGGCGCTGCGACCATCCTGGGGCCGCGTGCCGGCATGCGAGGGCACGCCCTTGATGAAGACCTCGAAGCGGCCGACGCCCTTGCGTCCGGTGACGACTTTGCCGCCGTCGCGTGCCGGTTCGGTAACCAGCACATATTTCGCCTTGCGGCCCTCGCTCTCGATCAGCGCGCGCGACGTCGGGCTGCCGATCTCTTCATCGGATACGTAGAGCTGCGTGATGCTGAGCGGCGGCCGCGCGCCGTCGGCGCAAACCTGGCGGAATGCATGATAGGCGAGATAGGCGCCGCCCTTCATGTCGTAGATGCCGGGACCGAAAGCGCTGTCGCCCGCGATCCGAAATGGCAGCCGTTCGATAAAGCCAAGCGGATGCACCGTGTCCAGATGGCTCAGCACCAGGATTCCGGGCGCATCCTGCCCCCACGATGAGCGCGCCACCAGGTGATCGCCGCAGCCGGAATGACCCGCGATCCGCTCGACCGTCGCCGGCAGGCCGCGATAGCCCTCGGTGACGAGGTCGGCGAGCTTGTTGACCTGCTCGGGCGATTCGGTCGGGGTCTCGATTTCGACCCAACGGCGAATGCCCTCGAGGATCGGTGTGGGATCGAAGGGATGGGCTGTCGTCATGTTTCTATCGTATCCGATACGCCGTCATTCCCTGATGTGCAATTGCAGCATCGCGGTCGCTCGGAGAAGCGCAATGGTGCGCCAGGAATAATGGCATATTCCAGAATACGAAATTCTCAAACCCAGACGGATGAAAATCAGCGCGGGTCGGGCCCGTCGCGCGAGGCGATCTGCTCGACCAATTCGACGATCGATCGTCGCATCTTGGAATCGGTGATGCGGGTGAATGCGCGCGTCAGCGCAAGGCCTTCCGACGTCGCGAGGAAATCGGACACATAGGCCGGGGACCCGCCGTCGCTGAAGCCCTCGCCATTCGCTGCGCCGCTCGGCCCGCCGTCGAACAGAAACGACACCGGCACCTGCAATATTTCGGAGATCTGCTGCAGGCGGCTGGCGCCGACCCGGTTGGTGCCTTTTTCGTATTTCTGAACCTGCTGGAATGTGAGGCCGAGCGCTTCACCGAGCTTTTCCTGGCTCATGCCCAGCATGATGCGGCGCATCCGGACGCGGCTCCCGACATATTTGTCAACGGGATTGGGCGCTTTGGTGGACATATCTGCATCACTCCTGGGATGAGCGCCGGGATGAGGCAGTGAAACTGCAATGCCTCAGGCGCCGGTACCGTCAAATCCTGCTCGGAGGATCGGGTGGAATTGCGGACGATCTGAGCAGCGAAGTTGACTGGTTGTTGTTCTTAGCTTGCAACCGCAGAAAGCGAATCGCAGGCTGTCTGTCAACTGGTGGAACCGCGCCGCCAACGTTTTTAGTAAACCAGTGACATCCGGCGAGGTAAATCTCAGGCGGCGTGCTTAGTGGCGCGGCGTCTGATGACGAGCAGCAGGGCTGCGGCCACGATGACGGCAGCCGGGATATCTCCAAGACGAGCATAAACCGTCGGCGACAGCGCGGATGGCAGGCTGGCGTCCAGCACGCCTTCGATGCCGAGGCCGAGCCGTGCCACAATTCGCCCCGAAGGATCGATCACCGCCGAGATGCCGGTGTTGGCGGCGCGCACCATCGGCAGCCCTTCTTCGATCGCACGCAAGCGTGCTTGTTGCAGGTGCTGGTAGGGTCCGGTGGAGTTTCCGAACCAGCCGTCATTGGTCAAGTTGATGATCCAGCCAGGACGGTCGTCGCGCGCTGCAACATTCCCGGGAAAAATCGCTTCGTAGCAAATCAGCGGTAGCGCGCGCGGCGCATCAGGTATTTCCATGGCGCGACGGCGCGTGCCGGGAATGAAGCCGCCATGCACCTTTGTTAGCTGCACGAAGCCGAGCTTTTCCATCCACTCCTGAAACGGCAGATATTCGCCGAACGGCACCAGATGCAGCTTGTCATAGACCGACAGCACGCCGCCATCGTGATCGATCACATAGATCGAGTTGTAGGCGCGGGTGACGCGGGCAGCGGGGGGGCCGTCGGGGGCGCGTACCGACCCGGTGATCAGCACGGTGCCCTTGGGCAACAGCTCGGCGATTTGCGCCATCGCGTCGGCTTCCCGCATCAGGAAGAACGGGAACGCCGATTCCGGCCAGATCAGGATCTGCGCGTCGCGCACGCCGGTGGATTGCGGTCCGGAGGCGCGATCGGACAGAGCAAGATATTTCTGCATCACCTCGGCCTTGGCGCCGTAGTTGAATTTGACGTCCTGCTGCAGGTTCGGCTGCATGATGCGCAGCTTGACCTTGGTCAGGACGGTCGGCTGCAGCGACAGCCGCACGGCGCCATAGATGCCCATCGCCACGAGCAGCGCGAGCGCCGCCACCGGCGCGAGCCAGGGCTTTCGCGCGCGCGAAGATCCATCGATCAGCACAGCCGGGCTGGCAAAGATGGCGACCGTGACGAAGGTCATGCCCCACAGCCCGATCAGCGAAGCGGCCTGCGCCAGCGCCAGCGGCTCCGACAAGGCGTAGCCGAAGGCATTCCATGGAAATCCCGACAGCACATAGCCGCGCAGCCATTCGCTGACCGTGAGCCCGATGGCGAGCGCCAGCGCCCGCGAGGCATCCCGCGTCCAGATCAGACGCGCCAGCGCAAAGCCGAGCGCGGGAAATAAGGCTAGATAGGCCGGCAGGCCCAGCACCGCAAACGGCATCAGCCAGGCAAAGGTTTGTGCATCGACCAGGAAGGCGTTGCCGGTCCAGTAGAGGCCGGGCACGAAATAGCCGAGCCCGAACCAGAAGCCGGATAGCGCCGCGGCCGGCAGCCCGCGCCGTTTGCCGGCCGCCGCGCCGTCGAGCAGCCAGACCGCAACCGGAAAGGTCACGAACAGCACCGGCCAGGCATTGAACGGCGCCATCGCAAGCGTTGACAGCGCGCCTGCGGCAAGCGCGATCACTGCACGCTTCCAGCCCCAGGCCAGGATGATCGAGAGTCCCGCGGCACGGAATTTACTGGGCAAGATCACTGCGAGCCGGCTCCATCGCCAGAGGCCGGCGGCGTATTGTCGTTGGTCGGCGGCGCGTTGGTGTCCGGCGCTGCCTCGCGGCGGCCTCGGTCGCGCGTCACGCGCGGCGCCGAACGTTCCTTCCGGACTCCGATCCGCAGTCGCTTGACCCGCCGCGGGTCGGCATCGAGCACTTCGATCTCGAAATTGCCCGGACCGGCAATCACCTCGCCGCGCACCGGCAGGCGGCCGACCTGCGCGACCAGATAGCCACCCAGCGTCTCGACTTCCTCGCCGGCCTCGCCGGTGACGAATTCCTCGCCGATCATCTTGCGCGCATCTTCGAGGCTGGCGCGGGCGTCTGCGATGAAGGCATTGTCGCCCTGCCGCACGATCGACGGTGGCTCGTCGCTGTCGTGCTCGTCGTCGATCTCGCCGACGATCTGCTCGACGATGTCCTCGATCGACACCAGTCCGTCGGTGCCGCCATATTCGTCAACCACCAGCGCCAAATGAATGCGCGAGGCCTGCATCTGCGCCAGCAGATCGATCGCCCGCATCGACGGCGGCACATACAGCAGCTTGCGGATGATGTTGGTCTCGGCCAGCGGCATCGCGAGATCGACCGCGCGCAGGTCGAGGCCCGCCGGAAACGGCTTCTTGCGCTTGGGCTTGGTTGTATCGCCGACCCGCGCCTTGGCGGTCATGAATGCCAGGAGGTCGCGGATGTGAACGATGCCTTCGGGGTCATCGAGCGTTTCATTGTAGACCACGAGCCGCGAATGCGCCGCGCTCTCGAACAGGCTCATCAGCTCGCCGAGCGGAATGTCACGCTTGACCGCAACGATGTCGGCGCGATGCACCATCACGTCGGCGATGCGCCGTTCGTTGAGGCCGAGTATGTTGCGCAGCATGGTGCGTTCGATGGCGGAAAAGCCGACATCGTCGGGCGTGGAAGTGTCGAGCACCACCTGAAGATCGGCGCGGACCGACCCCGATTTCCAGCCGAACAGCGTGCGGATCGCCCGCAACAGCCAGTTTTCCGCGGCCGGCCGCAGTACCTCGCCCTCCTGCACCACCACCGGCAGGTTGCGCGTCTCGCGCGGGTTATCCTGTATCGGGTCTGAGTCCGGCATTTCAGTCCATCCGCTCCCGGTCCGCATACGGATCGGGAATGCCGAGCTGTGCGAGGATCTCGCGCTCGAGACTTTCCATGGCTTCGGCGTCGTCATCTTTCTCGTGGTCGTATCCGATCAAATGCAGGAACCCGTGAACCGCAAGATGGCTGAGGTGATGATCAAACGGCTTTTCTTCCTCATCGGCCTCTTTCCGCGTGGTCTCATAGGCGATGGCGATATCGCCGAGCATGCGGGGCGCGTCCGAAGGCGCGCTAGCGCTCGGCTGCAGCGCCGGAAACGAGAGCACGTTGGTCGGCTTGTCGATGCCGCGCCAGTTGCTGTTCAGCGTGCGGATGCCGGCATCGTCGGTCAGCATGACCGCCAGCTCAGCCTCGCCGACATCGGCATCGGCGATTTCGGCGGCGGCATCGATGGCGCGATGGATCACCGCCTCCGCGTCCGGCTCGGTCTGCCAGCAATCGGCGACGACGAGAACTTCGGTGAGTGGAAGGACGGAGGACACGAGCGTTCGAGCTCTTTGCATTGCCATGTTCGGGTTACGGCCCCGGCCCGCCTGCGGCAGGCCCGACGCCGAAGATTTCTGGGTCAAGATTTGCCGGTTGCCGGCTTCTGCGGCAATCCCTCATAGGCGGCGACGATCCGCGCCACCAGTTCATGGCGGATGACGTCTTCCGCAGTGAATTTCACCTGTGCAATGCCGTCGACGTTGTCGAGCAGCTTGCAGGCTTCGGCAAGCCCTGAAGCCTGTCCGTTCGGCAGGTCGACCTGCGATGGATCGCCGGTGACGATCATGCGGCTATTCTCGCCGAGCCTGGTCAGGAACATCTTCATCTGCATCGAGGTGGTGTTCTGCGCCTCGTCGAGGATGATGACGGCATTGGTCAGCGTGCGGCCGCGCATGAAGGCGAGCGGCGCAATCTCGATCTCGCCGGCCTGCAGCGCGCGCTCCACGATCCGCGAATCCATCAGGTCGTACAGCGCGTCGTAGATCGGCCGTAAATAAGGATCGACCTTTTCGCGCAAGTCGCCGGGCAGGAAACCGAGCCGCTCGCCCGCCTCGACCGCGGGCCGCGACAGGATGATGCGATCGACTTCCTTGCGTTCGAACAATTGCGCGGCATGCGCCACCGCAAGCCAGGTCTTGCCGGTGCCGGCCGGGCCGGTGCCGAACACCAGTTCGTGGCGTTTCAGCGCGCGGATGTAGGAATCCTGCGCCGCCGTGCGTGCGCGCACCGGGCGCTTGCGCAAATTGATGGTCTCGAAGGTGGGCTTTGCGGTCTTGGCGTCGAATTCGAACAGCGAGCCCTGCGCGAGCACCGCGCGGATCGCGCCTTCGACTTCGCCCTGCGAGAGGTCGTGGCCCTGCACGGCCTGCGCATACAGCGTTTCCAGCACCCGCCGCGCGGCGTCGCAGCCGTCGCGCGAGCCGCCGATGGTGATGTGGTTGCCGCGGGAATCGACGACGACGCCGAGCCGCCGTTCGATCAGCGCCAGGTTCTGGCCGTAAGGGCCGACCAGGACGGAAGCGGCGCGGTTGTCGTCGAAATCGATGACGACCTGGGTCTCCGGCGGAATTTGCATGTCGCGATCAAATTTGCGGCTGGGAGCAAGCGAAGATGAATCCGATGCGCTTTTTGGCAAGGGTTCAGGCTCCCCATGTTTCTTGAGAAGATTTGGTTTCTTGAGAAGATTTGGCCATGGCGGAAGGCGTTGACGATCGATCCCGCGCGGCGGGGCCGGCGAGTTCGCCGAGCAGGCTGTAACGCTCCAGGCTCTCGATCGTGACCGGCAGCACCTGTCCGATGATATCGGGCGAGGCGAACACATGCGCGGGCTGAAGATAGGCCGTGCGGCCGACGATCTGGCCGGGATTGCGGGCCGCGCGTTCGAACAGCACATCGACGGTTTTGCCAATCATGGCCCTGTTGAAGGCCGATTGCTGGCTGTCGATCAATTCCTGGAGCCGCACCAATCGCTCGTCCATCTCAGCCGCTGACACCGTCTCCTGCATGTCCGCCGCCGGTGTGCCGGGCCGCGGCGAATATTTGAACGAATAAGCCGCAGCGTACCCGATTTGCCTGACGAGCGCGAGTGTCGCTGCGAATTCTCCCGCGCTTTCGCCGGGGAAGCCGACGATAAAATCCGATGAAAACGCAATATCTTGCCGGGCGGCCCGGAAACGGTCGATGACGCGGCGGTAATCATCGGCGGTATGCTTGCGGTTCATGGCGGCGAGAATCCGGTCGGAGCCGGATTGCACCGGGAGATGGACGAACGGCATCAGCGCGGCGAGATCGCGGTGGGCTGCCACAAGCGAATCCTCGACGTCGCGAGGATGGCTGGTGGAATAGCGCAGCCGTGCGATGCCTTCGATTTCGGCGAGCCGGTGCAACAATTTGCCGAGCGGCCAGCTTCGTCCGTCCGGGCCTTCGCCGTGATAGGCGTTGACGTTCTGCCCGATCAGGGTGATCTCGCGAACACCATTGTCGGCCAGCCGCTTTACGTCATCGATGATTTTTGCCACCGGACGCGAGACTTCCGCGCCGCGCGTATAAGGCACCACGCAGAAGGTGCAGAACTTGTCGCAACCTTCCTGCACGGTGACGAATGCGGAAATGCCGCGCGCGCGGATCGCATCCGGCTTGGGATAGGGCAGAAAGCTGAACTTGTCCTCGACCGGGAATTCGGTCTCGAGCGCGCGGCCTTCGCTCTTTGCGCGCGCCAGTAGCTGCGGCAGATGATGGTAGCTCTGCGGTCCGACCACGACATCGACCGTCGGCGCGCGGCGGATGATCTCCTCGCCCTCGGCCTGCGCGACGCAGCCCGCAACCGCAATGCGCATCTCGCGCCCGTTGCGCGCCGCCTCGTCCTTGGTGACGCGCAGCCGGCCCAGTTCGGAATAGACCTTTTCGGAAGCCTTTTCCCTGATGTGGCAGGTGTTGAGGATCACCAGATCCGCATCGTCAGCGCTTTCGGTCTCGACAAAGCCCTCACCCGCCAGCGTGTCCACCATGCGTTGCGCATCGTAGACGTTCATCTGGCAGCCATAAGACTTGATGTGCAGCTTGCGCGGCGGCTTCATGGAACCTTGGGTGCTGGGGTTATGGGCGCCAATCCGGGCCCAGGGCTTAAGTATAGGCTAAAGGGCCGGAAATCCAGCGTGATAGGCGGCATTTCCGCGGGCAAGCAAGGCGGCAAACCCACCAGCGGCGCTGGTCTGGCCAGCCGGATTTACCGCCGAAGCAAAAGCGGCCTCGCTGGCCCGTCCGACGCGCCACCACGAAAAGTCAACGAATCGAAGGCAATGATCCGGGACGTTGCCAGTTTGCGCCCCGGCAAACTGACGCTCACTTTATTCCCAGGACGTCCTTGAGTTCTGCCGCTTTCTTCATGCACCCTTGTTCGTCGCCAGCCTCAGACATCTTGCGGGCTTCAGCCACCAGTTGGTTGGCATGTTCGGCGCTCTGAGTGCGGCGTTTGCCAATGACTTGCTCCTGATGCGGTGAAGTGGGCTGCACGGCCGCTGCCGTTGATCCGGTGGTTTCAGGTTCAGCGCTCTTTTGCTTACCGGCCAGAACCTCTTCCTGGTGCTTGGTCCCCGGCATTCCCGATTCGCTCGGGCTCGCGCCCGTCCCCGCGGAAACGACATTCTGTTCGAGCGCCTTCAGTTCCTGGTTACAATCAGCAAACGCCGGCGACGCGAGGATAAGGGCGAATGCTGCGGTCGCTATGCGTGTAGACATCTGAACCTCCTGCTTGAGGTGTCTCTCTCGCTCGACATGAGGGATACAGGAAAACGTCCACAGATATTCAGTGGTTCCTTCCATGCCGAAGGTGTCGGTGAAGATCCTGCTTTATGAAGCAAAGCAGACATTGACCGACTCTCAGTACATAGCCTGGACGGTGTTGCCTTAAACCCTGATCTTTTCAATAAGCCCGGGCAGCTGGCGCATATCGTCGAATGTCACGGCGGCGCCGGCGGCGCGCAGGAGATCAGCATGGCCCGGCTGACAATGGCTGCCGCCGTGAAAGCCAAGCACGGTCATCCCTGCAGCGCGGCCGCCGGTGACGCCGGGGACGCTGTCCTCGATCACGAGGCACTGGGACGGTTGCACCTTCATCTGTTCGGCCGCGAACAGAAACAGGTCGGGCGCCGGCTTGCCGCGGCTGACCTGCGTAGCGGAGAAAATATGCGGCGCGAGTTGGTCGTAGAGGCCGGCGCAGGTGAGGCCGTGACGAATCTTTTCCGGCGTTCCGCTGGAAGCGACGCATTTGGTCAGGCGTATTGCGCCAATCGCCTCGCCGACATGGGCGATCGCCTGCAGATCACCCTCGTAGAATTTCAGCGTGGCCGCCTTCACCTGTTGTTCGAAATCGTCAGGCAATTTCCGGTCGATCTCGCGCTCGATCGTCTGGCGCGCTTCGCGGTCGGACACGCCGAGAAAGCGGACGAGCACCTGTTCTGAGGTGATCGGATAGCCGTGACGCGTCAGCGTCTCGGCATGCGCGCGGCATGAAATGACCTCGCTGTCGACCAGCACGCCGTCGCAGTCGAAGATGACCAGATCGAAGTTCGGGTTCAAGTTGGCTCGCGATCAGCTTTTGTCTTCGTCGAGCGGAACGCAATAAAGCTCCAGCCGGTGATCGATCAGCTTGTAGCCGAGCTTGCGGGCGATCTCGGCCTGCAATTTCTCGATCTCCTCGGAGGTGAACTCGATCACCTTGCCGTCGCGCAGATTGATCAGATGGTCGTGATGGCTGTCGGGCATCTGCTCATAGCGCGCGCGTCCTTCGCGGAAATCGTGCCGCTCGATGATGCCGGCATCCTCGAACAGCTTGACGGTGCGGTAGACCGTCGAGATCGAGATCTTGTCGTCAACCGCAACGCAGCGCCGGTAGAGTTCCTCGACGTCCGGATGGTCGACCGAATCCGCGAGCACGCGCGCGATCACGCGGCGCTGTTCGGTCATCCGCATGCCGGTGGCCGCGCAGCGCGCTTCGATTCCGGTATTTTTCTGCGCAGACGGCGATTTCAGTACGGGCATGGTCCTCAAGGCCTTGGCGAGCAGCTCGGGGTGTTTTGCCACCGCCCGCATATTACGACAAGTCACGCCGCATCAGAAGTGCATTCAATTGCTCGCCGCCAGGCTGCTGATAGTAGCGTTCCCGGCGGCCAACAACCTCAAATCCGGCCCATTCATACAGACGCCGCGCCGGCTGATTGTTTTCTTCAACCTCGAGAAACACCTTGTGCACGCCGCGACCCGCGAGATGACCGAGATGCGTCAGCAGCAGGTTGCGCGACAGGCCGCGACCGCGTTGGGCCGCATCGACTGCGATCGACAACAACTCCGCCTCGTCGGCCGCCATGCGCGACACTGCAAAGCCGATGATCTTGCGTCCGAGCCGGAGACGGTGAACGAGCGTATTGCGCTCGGTCAGCATCACCTCGAATTCGCCTTCGCCCCAGCCGCGGTGAAACGATGCGCCATGCAACTGGGCCAGGCGCGCGGCATCCCGCGGACCGGCCGGCTCGATCACCGCGGTGCCGCCGCCCCACCAATCGGAAAGCCATGCCATCATGATCCCATCATCATGATGCAAGCGGCTGCGAGCCGCCGGACAGCGGATCCTTCGGCGGCTTGGCGTCGGGGGCGCGCAGATAATACGGCCGCGCCGGCGAGCTCTCGGGATTGACCGCAGCGCCCAGCCACGCCACCCAGGCGATATCGGGTGCGGCCTGCTGATCGATCTTAACAGGCGGCGGCGCATCCGCCGGCCAGCGCTCGGCCAGAATGTTTGCCGCATTGCCGACCAGATGCGGCGTGCCGAACCGCGCGGCATCGAGCGCTTCGGCGACCGGCGCGACCTTCGGCTTGATCAGCGAATGGCCGTCGCCGCCGAGCACCTGGAAATAGACGTGATCATGCCGCGCATCGATCGCCGAGATGACCGGATGTTCGCTGTTCTCGCTGACGATGGGAGCGGCAAAAGCGGTCAGCGTCGTCACGCCCACGACTGGCTTGCCGGCGGCGAGCGCAATGCCGCGGGCGGCGGAAAGGCCGACGCGCAATCCGGTAAAGCTGCCGGGACCGGTCGTTGCGGCAATGCGATCAAGCGCGGCAAAGGCGATGCCGGACGCTTTCATCACGCGTGCGATCAGCGGCATCAGGGCTTCGGCATGACCGCGCTTCATCGCCTGCGATTCTGACGCGATCGCGCCGCCTGCGCCGGTGTCGAGCACAGCCGCGGCGCAGGCATCGAGCGCGGTATCGATGGAGAGGATCAGCATGGAGAGAGTGCGAATGGCGAGTGGTGAATAGCGAACAGATTATTCGAGTTCGTCCCTATTCGCCATTCGCTACCCGCCATTCGCCTCTCCGATCACATCGGCCGGACTTCGACCACATCGGGCACGAAATGCCTCAAGAGATTCTGGATGCCGTGCTGCAGCGTCGCCGTCGAGGACGGGCAGCCGGAGCAGGCGCCCTTCATGTTGAGATAGACGACGCCGTCCTTGAAGCCGCGGAAGGTGATATCGCCGCCGTCATTGGCCACCGCCGGCCGCACCCGCGTCTCGATCAGGTCCTTGATGGTCGCGACCGTCTCGGCGTCCTGCTCGTTGAAGAACTCGTCTTCCTGGTCTGCCGCTTCGTCATTGCCGGCCGTGCCGTCCGCGAGCAGCGGCGCGCCAGACATGTAATGCTCCATGATGGCGCCGAGGATCGCCGGCTTGAGGTGCTGCCAGTCGCCCTCCGCCTTGGTGACGGTGACGAAATCGTAGCCGTAGAACACGCTGGATACGCCCGGCACGCTGAACAGCCGCTCGGCGAGCGGCGAGCGGGCGGCGGCTTCGCGGTTGGAAAATTCCATCGTGCCGGTGTCGAGCACGGTGCGGCCAGGGATGAATTTCAGCGTGGCGGGATTAGGCGTGGCTTCGGTCTGAATGAACATGGTTTTTCTCCGGCGTCGCCGGTTCAAGGCCGGCGCGTGGGTTCTCCTGTAGCAGATGGCGACGGGGCGCGCACGATCAAGGGGCGCAAATCAGCAATTCTGTAGGCGCATCAAGCGTTAAGAGAGCGCGTCGATGTCGGAATCGCTCAATTCGCCGGGCACGATAACGACCGGAATCGGGAACGAACCGGCAGCCTGGGCGATCATGGTGATCAGGGGGCCGGGACCCTCCGGACCAGGATTGGCCGCCAGCACCAGCATCGAGATGTCGACGTCCTTGTCGATCACGTCAAGGAGCTGGGTGGTCGGATCGCCCTCGCGGATCACCCGTTCGGGCGTGATCGCGGCGATGCCGTTGGCGCGCCCCGACGCGCGGTCGAGCGCCTCGTTGGCGGCTTCCTCGGCCTCCGCGCGCATGATGTCGGCAACGCCCAGCCATTGCTGGTTCTGGTCCTCGATGGCGATGATGCGCAGCATCACCACGCCGCCGCCGACGCGTACCGCCCAGCGGCTGGCGTAGTACACCGCGCGGTCCCATTCCGCAGTGTCGTCAACAATGACAAGGCATTTTGGCTTGTGACCCGTCTCGTAGCTTTGTCGCTGGATGGTCATGCATGTCCCGGTGCTGCGCCAAACCGCCGCATGCTGCCACGGCGCAGCCGCCTTCGACAAGCGCCGTCGCTGTTCCTCAATCCCGCGGCGATCGAATTTTACCCTCCCCCTTCAGGGGAGGGTGAACACACCATCTCCGGATACGTTCTAGCGCTTTCGGATGAAACCGACGACGTCCATGGTCTGGCGCATGGTTTCGTCGGCGATCGCGCGGGCGCGATCGGCGCCGTCGACCAGTACCTTGTCGACATGGCCGGGGTCGGCGACCAGCCGCTTCATCTCGGCGGCGATCGGCGCGAGCTTGGCGACGCAAAGTTCCACCAGCGCGTTCTTGAAGCTGGAGAACTGCCCGCCGCCGAATTCGCGGAGCACGTCCGATTTGCTCCGGTCGGCCAGCGCCGCATAGATGCCGACGAGGTTGTCGGCCTCGGGCCGGTTCTCCAGGCCGTTTTCCTCCGACGGCAGCGGTTCTGGATCGGTCTTGGCTTTCCGGATCTTCTGCGCGATCAAATCGGCATCGTCGGTCAGGTTGATCCGCGAATTATCTGACGCGTCCGACTTCGACATCTTCTTGGTGCCGTCGCGAAGCGACATCACCCGCGTCGCCGGGCCGGTGATGAAGGGCTCCGGCAGCGGAAAGAACTGGCCATCGTTGAACCCGTGGCCGCGGATCGAATCGCCGAAATCATTATTGAACTTCTGCGCGATGTCGCGCGAGAGCTCCAGATGCTGCTTCTGGTCCTCGCCGACCGGCACATGGGTGGCGCGATAGAGCAGAATGTCCGCCGCCATCAGCACCGGATAATCGTAGAGCCCGACGGAGGCGTTCTCGCGGTCCTTGCCGGCCTTCTCCTTGAATTGCGTCATGCGGCTGAGCCAGCCGACCCGTGCCACGCAGTTGAAGATCCAGGCGAGCTCGGCGTGGCCGGCGACCTGGCTCTGGTTGAACACGATGTGCTTGTTCGGGTCGATGCCGGCGGCGATGAAGGCCGCGGTGACCTCGCGGGTGTTGCGGGCGAGCTCCGCCGGGCCGCCCCAGACGTCCACGCCCTGCGTGATCGCATGCATGTCGACGACGCAATAGATGCAGTTATGGGTTTCCTGCATCTTCACGAAGTTGACGATCGCCCCTAAGTAATTGCCGAGATGCAGATTACCGGTCGGCTGGACGCCGGAAAAAACCCGTTCAACAAAGGCCATTGGTCAGCTTCCCGAGGACTGTCTGATTGGCGCGTCGTTTGCCACGCGGGCGGTGTCCGTGCAAGCCGCTAGGCAGCGGTCCGCCTGACGGCGTCAACCGCCTCGCGCCAGCCGATGACGCCGAAAAGCCGTAAGAAAACGCCGTAACTCGCGATTGCCGCCGCGATCACGGCCAGCAGCAGGACGGCCTGCACCAACCCGTGTGCGCCCGAGGTGAGGGAAGGGAGCTGCCGCGTCGCAAGCCACAGCAGCGCGCCCATGGCGAGCGCCGCCAGCACGATACGCGGCAGCCGCTGCCTTGCACCGGGATCGATCGAAAATCCGAACGTCGCCGCGCCGCGGCGGATCAGGCTGAGCGCCATGCTCCACGCGCCGAGCGCAATCGCCGCCGCGATGCCGTCTGCGCAGTACCAATGGCTGAGCAGGAAGGCGGAAGCGACCGCGAGCACGACGCCCTTCAGCGCCGCGACCAGCGGCGTCACCGTATCCTCGCGCGCGAAGAACGCCGGCGACAGCGCTTTCACCAGCACATGCGCCGGCAGCGCCAGCGCCAGCCACATCAGCGCACGCGCCGTGGCGCGCGTATCATCCGCCGTGAAGGCGCCGTGCTCGAACAACAGCCGCACGATCGGCGCAGCCAATACGATCAGCCCGACCGTTGCTGGCAGCGCCAGCCCGACCGCGAGTTCGAGCCCGCGTGATTCCGCATGCGCTACGCCCGCATGATCTTCGCCGCGCACCGCGCGCGTCAGTTCCGGGATCAGCACCGTGCCCATCGCAACGCCGACGATGCCGAGCGGCAGCTCGACCAGGCGGCCCGCGAAATAGAGCCACGACACGGCGGATGGCGACGACGAGGCGATGATCGCGCCGGCGACCATCAACAACTGCGGCGCGCTCGATGCCATCATGCCCGGCGCGGCCTTGGCCAGAAAGCCGCGAATTTCCTTGTCGAACGAGATGCGCAGCGGCGTGGCGATGGCTTCGCCACGGCGCAGCACCAGGATCGAGAGCTGCAGCAGCCCGGCAATGCCGACGGTGGCCGCGATGATCTGCGCCGCGCGCGCCGCATCCGCACGTGTCATCAGCAGCACGGTCATGACAGCGATCAGCGCGACGTTGAACAGCAATGGCGAGAACGCCGTCAGCGCAAACCGGCCTTGCGCGTTCAGCAGCGCCATCATCACCGTCACCGGGCCGGCAAAGGCGAGGTAGGGCAGCATCAGCCGCGCATTGTCGACCGCGAGGTGCAAGCTCTCGCGCCCCGCAAATCCCGGCGCCAGCACGATGATGACGAGCGGCATCGCCAGCGCCAGCAGCGCGCTTGCCAGGATCAGGATAACCGCGATGGTGCCGAGCACGCGCCCGGCAAACGCCGCCGCCGCAACCGCGCCGCCGCTCTCGCGCACCCGCAGCCAAGCCGGCACCAGCGCCGCGTTGAGCCCGCCCTCGGTCAGCAGCCTTCTCACGACATTGACCAGCTGAAACGCCGCCAGGAACGCATCCGCCACCGTCCCCGCGCCGAGCAGCGCGGCCAGCACGGAATCGCGCGCGAAGCCGAGCAGCCGCGACACCAGCGTTCCCGAGGATACGGTGAGAAAGGAGCGGATCATTGAAGTGGCCTTATAGCAGCAGCCTGGCTTGCTGCCAGCAGACCCTCATCCTCTCAGGATGAGGAGCAGGCAGCCTTGCTGCCACAGGCCCGATCTGGTAGCCCGAGCCTCATCGCAAACGCCGTGAAACAGGACGGATGAATGACTGACGCAAAATACGACGTTCTCGGAATCGGCAATGCGATTTTCGACGTCTTCGCCCAGACCGACGAGAAATTCCTCGCCGACCACGGCATGGCCAAGGGCAGCATGGCGCTGATCGACGAGGCCCGCGCCGCCTCGATCTACCGCGACATGGGGCCGGCCACCGAAGTTTCCGGCGGCTCCGGCGCCAATACCATCGTCGGCCTTGCCGGATTCGGCGCACGTGCCGCCTTCATCGGCAAGGTCAAGAACGACCAGATCGGCGGCCTCTACACCCACGATATCAGGGCCGCCGGCGTCGCCTTCGAGACCAGGGCGGCCGAGGAAGGCCCCGCCACCGGCTGCTCCTACATCCTGGTGACGCCGGACGGCGAGCGCACCATGAACACCTATCTCGGCGCGGCGCAGGATCTTAACCCCTCGGATATCGACGAGGCGCAGATCGCGGCCTCGCGCATTGTCTATCTTGAAGGCTATCTATGGGATCCGAAGAATGCCAAGGAAGCCTTCGTCAAGGCAGCTGCAATCGCGCACTCTGCCGGCCGCCAAGTGGCGCTGACGCTGTCGGATTCCTTCTGCGTCGATCGCTATCGCGACGAGTTTCTCGATTTGATGCGCAAGCGCACGGTCGATCTCGTCTTCGCCAACGAGGCCGAGCTGCATTCGCTGTACCAGACCTCGGATTTCGACGGCGCGCTGAAACAGCTCCGGGAAGATGCCAAGCTCGCTGTCGTCACCCGCAGCGAAAAGGGCTGCGTGGTCGTAAGCCAGGACGGCGTCACATCGGCGCCCGCATTCCCGATCGAGAAGCTGGTCGACACCACCGGCGCCGGCGACCTCTTCGCCGCCGGCTTCCTGTTCGGCCTCGTGCGGGATGCGAGCTACGAGACGTGCGGGCGGCTTGGCGCGCTCGCTGCAGCCGAGGTGATCCAGCACATCGGCGCGCGGCCGCAGGTGTCGCTGAAGGAGCTGGCGGGGCAGAACGGGTTGGGGGTGTAGAACGCCACCTCTCCACTCGTCATGGCCGGGCTTGACCCGGCCATCCACGCCTTGTCTCCCGCTGCAAGTAGAGCCGGCAGGCTTCCGATCGGGCGCACTTTCGCCTACAAGTTGATCGATAGTGAGTTCAACGCCGTCGGGAGGACAAGGCCGCCAGCAAAGTTCAGAACGAACTTTATCGTCTGACGGGGCCGACGTTTGATGCGGAGGCGTGGTTCGCGCGTCTTGACAAGCTCGGCGCACGCGAATTCCTGCCGCATGGCATCCCTAACGACCCGCCAACTGAATCGGACCGGCGTGTCTTCGTCGACGAGCGATTTTGATGAAGGATGAGTATGACTTCTCGACCGCCAAGCGTGGCAAGTTCTTTCGGGTGGGGGCGCATTTTGCGCCGCCGATCCATCTTGACCCCGACGTGTTTGACTATCTCTCCAAGCAAGCCTCCGCGCAGGGAGTCTCGCGGAGTTCGCTGGTGAATGCGGTGCTCAAGACAGGCATCGGGCTGATCGATGCCGGCAAATAGCCGCGTCGATTTTGATCAAGGACTCCTCGGCCGGGCGCTATGCAACGCGCCTCGTCACGAACGTCTGGCCATCTTCTGAAGTGACATAGCCGAGCCATGCCAGCGACGCGAGAACCTCGGCGACCTTCTTTTCGGTAGTCCTGGTCCGCCTGAATTGCGCGGCGAGCCCGCTAGCATCGAGAGGTCCAGTGGCT
Organism: Bradyrhizobium archetypum; assembly: GCF_013114835.1. Lineage (GTDB taxonomy): Bacteria > Pseudomonadota > Alphaproteobacteria > Rhizobiales > Xanthobacteraceae > Bradyrhizobium > Bradyrhizobium archetypum. The sequence goes on from NZ_JAAVLW010000008.1 coordinate 272,520, forward strand.
GCCGCTAGTGCTACGAACACCGCAGCGGTCTGCTCGACCGCGCAGAGAGGGGGCTCCTGCTGGTGAAGCGACGAGCGAATCCTCCGCGGTTTATGCATACGGGAGTTAGGCCTCTACTTGAAATGATATCATAATAATGATATCATGAACGTACAAGCCAAGGAGGCAGCCATGCAGGTCTCGAAATGGGGTGACAGCCTCGCGGTTCGGTTGCCCAAGGCGCTGGTCGAGAAGATGGGCCTGAAGGCTGGCGACGAACTCGCGATCGTCGATGTCGTCGAACGAACGCTGGTCGTACAGAAGGAAGACCGGCGCAAGGCCGCGCTTGAGCGTTTGGCCTCTCTCAACTGGACGCTTCCGCCCGATTACAAGTTCGATCGGGACGAGGCGAACGAGCGGTGAAGGCGTTCTTCGATACGAACATTTTGGTCTACGCCGCAACGTCGGATGCAAAGAAGCGGCAGGCCGCCGATTGTCTGCGCCGACGCGGCATTGCCAGCGTTCAGGTATTCAACGAGTTCGTCCATGTCGCCCGGCGAAAGCTTCACCACGACTGGCCGCAGATCGAGTTTGCGCTCGAGCTGTTTCGAGACTCGCTCGATGACGTGGTCCCCGTCACGATGAATACACATGCCGCTGCCGTACTGCTGGCCCGCGAGCATGGATTGTCCTTTTTCGACGCGCTGATCGTCGCTGCCGCCGTCGAAGCCGGCTGCGACACGCTCTACAGCGAAGATCTGCAGCATGGCCGCGCCTTCGGCGATGTCGCCATCGTCAATCCGTTTCTCGCGTAGCATGCCATGACGCGCCAATGACGCTTCGCATCCATCCAGCCGCCAAGCTACTTTGCATGGGGTTGTTTTCGATATTTTTTGCCGGAGTCCGATAGCTCGGCGCTTGTCGTGCCGGAGGCGAGACCCGGTGGCGGGGCATGGCTCGCGCAGGCGAGGCGAGGGCGTGCGACACGGGGACGTATCGCCGCCCTCCTTCTCTCTCACGCCGCCTTCTGCCCGCTGCCGGCATCCAGCCCGGCATAAACGCCGCGCTCGAAGGCTGCAAAAGCCTCCAGACACTTCGCGTCGGCGAACGGCAAGAGCTGCATCAGGATCACCCCGGTGACGTCGCGCGCCGGGTCGATCCAGAAGTAGGTGTTGGCAAGGCCGGCCCAGGCGAGGCTGCCGGCGCTGCGGCCTTCCGGCGTCTTGACGGTGTTGATCAGGAAGGAGAGGCCCCACTTCTTGACGATATCAGGATAGAGATCGACATCGTTGGTGTAGATCGGCATCACCGTCGTCATCTTGCCCATGGTGAGCTCGCCGATGTGGTTCTCGCCCATCAGCGCGACCGTCTCGGGCCTCAAGACCTGGTTGCCGTTGCCGCGGCCCTTGTTGAGGATCATCTGGGTGAACTTGATGTAGTCACCCGCGGTGCCGTAAAGGCCGCCGCCGCCCATGTGGAATTCCGGATCCTGTTCGAGCTCGAACGGGATCGGCGCCAGCACGCCGCCATCGCCGCGCGCGTGCATGCCGACCAGGCGCTGGCGCATGCTATCGGTGATCTTGAAGGCGGTGTCGTTCATGCCGAGCGGCGCGAAGATGTTATCGCGCAGATAGGCATCGAGCCGCTGGCCGCTCGCCGCTTCCACCGCCTTGCCGACGAAGTCGATATTGATGCCGTATTCCCAGCGCGTGCCGGGATCGGACATGATCGGCGCCGTCAGCGAAGCGTTCTGACAGGTGGTGATGTACGGCGTTCCGGTCTTCTCATGATATTGCGCGCAGTCGCCGTTCCACATGTGGTAGGCGAAGCCGGCGGTGTGCGTCATGAGATGGCGCAGCGTGATCGGCCGCGATGCGGGACGCAGTCTTGGCGCGCCGCTGGCGTCAAAGCCTTCCAGCACCTGCGGGCTGGCCAAATCGGGCAGCACGTTGCCGATCGGCTCGTCGAGCGAGAGCTTGCCCTGCTCGACAAGCTGCATGCCGGCCGCCGTCGTGATCGCCTTGGTCATGGAGGCGATCCAGAACACGCTGTCGGCGGTCATGGCGTCGTCCTTGCCGAGGTCGCGCTTGCCGAAAGCGCCCTCATAGATCACCTCGCTTCCCGTCGCCGCCATCGCGACCACGCCAGGGATCTCCTTCGCCTCGCACTTCTGACGCAGATTCTGATCGATCTCGGCCTTGCTCTGCATGGGTCTCCTCCAGTTTTGTTTTTATGGAAGTGGCGCGATCATCCTCCCGGCCGCTTCGTGCCGCAAGCGGGCGCGGGCGACAGCGGGCGATGTCGCGATCTCGTGATGGGCAAGGGGCGAGGGAGGCGCTGAGCCAGTCGGCGTCAGGGCTTGGGGCTCTCAGGCACAAAACTGCAACACCTCTCGGCTTTCCGCGGTGGACAAGCAGCCATGGCGGTGACCGGCTTAACTATCCACGGTATCGTGATTGGGCCCGCGATTCCCGTCGCCGATTTTTTGCAGTAAGGCGTTCAGATTCCAGCGCAAACGTTGCGTGTTGGCTGGGTCAAATTAACCAAAATGGTTGTCATTTCTGCTGTTGCGAAGGTGCGCAATGATCTCGACTTGGAGTGAATGGAAGCGCTATCCCCGTGCCGGGCGTGGCGAAAATATCGAGGCGCCGATCTCGCCTGGAATTTACGAAGTCCGCTACGCTGGTACCGGCGCGCTGCACTCGTTCGAGGCGGTCGACAACGTCGCCCAGGCGCTGGCGCAGCTCGCGGTCGGCTCCAAATCCTGGTTCGGCCGCCGCGATACGGCCAAGCTGCCCGACCTCGAATACCGGACCTGCGCCACCTCCACCAAAGCCGACGCCAAGGCGGCCGCGCAGCGCATGATCGGTAGGCGCGAGACCTATATGAGCGGCGCGGCGTAAGGGACGCTGTCATTCCGGGATGGTGCGCTAGCACCAGACCTCAGGTGCGCAACTGCGCACCAGGGAATCTCGAAATTCTCAGGGCGCAAGGGGCGCCCCATAGTTCGATGCTGCGCATTGCCCCGGAATGACGTGGTCCGGCATCGCCCTCAACATTGCTTGAAGCAGACCTGCGTCCGCGGCCGATGCATTGCCGGCGATCCAGGCATATACTCCCGCCCAACCCCAAGAAACTCCCAGGGAGCAACGCCATGAACCCACCCGTCGCCGCTCGTGCCCAATCCTCAACCCCCTCGCTGCACGACCGCCTGAAAGATCCGTCGCTGTTGCGCGACCGCTGCTACATCGACGGCGGCTGGGTCGGCGCGCCGTCGCGCCCCGTCACCAATCCGGTCAACGGCGTCGAACTGTCCAAGGTGCCGGTATTCGGTACCACGGAAGCGACGCAAGCGGTCGAAGCCGCCGAACGCGCCTTTCCGGCCTGGGCGAAACTCACCGCCAAGCAGCGCTCCAATATCTTGCGAAAGTGGTTCGAGCTGATCGCCGCCAACCGCGAGGACCTCGCGCTGATCCTGACTTCCGAGCAGGGCAAGCCGCTGGCGGAAGCGCTCGGCGAGGTCGACATTGGCGGCGCCTATGTCGAATTCTTCGCCGAAGAAGCCCGCCGCGTCTATGGCGAAACCATTCCGACCCAGCGGCCGGATGCGCGGCTGCTCGCGATCAAGCAGCCGATCGGTGTCTGCGGCGCGATCACGCCGTGGAATTTCCCGTGCTCGATGATCACCCGAAAAGTCTCGCCGGCGCTGGCTGCCGGCTGCACCGTCGTGCTCAAGCCCGCCAACGAAACGCCGCTGACTGCGCTGGCGCTGGTCGCGCTCGCCGAAAAGGCCGGCGTGCCGAAGGGCGTGTTCAACATCCTGACCGGCAATTCGTCCGCGATCGGCAAGGTGTTGTGCGAACATCCGGCCGTGCGCTTTGTCGGCTTCACCGGCTCGACCGAGGTCGGCAAGATCCTCTATCAGCAGGCTTCGGTCGGCGTGAAGAAACTTGGCCTCGAGCTCGGCGGCAACGCGCCGTTCGTGGTGTTCGACGACGCTGACATCGATGCCGCCGTCGAGGGCGCCATCATCTCGAAATATCGCAACATGGGCCAGACCTGCGTCTGCGCCAACCGCATCTACGCCCAAGACAAGATCTACGATGAGTTCGTCGAGAAACTGTCGAAGAAGGTCGCGGCGATGAAGATCGGCGACGGCACCGAGCAGGGCGTGGTGCAGGGCCCACTGATCAATATGGATGCCGTGCTCAAGGTCGAGAAGCATATCGATGACGCGGTGAAGGGCGGCGCCAAGATCGTCACCGGCGGCAAGCGCCATTCGCTCGGCGGCAGCTTCTTCGAGCCGACGGTGCTGTCGAACGTGAAGGCCGATGCATTGGTCGCGCATGAGGAAACGTTCGGGCCGTTAGCGCCGGTGTTCCGCTTCAAGGACGAGGCCGATGTGATCGCGATGTGCAACAACTCGCCGTTCGGCCTGGCGTCCTATTTCTATTCCCGCGATCTCGGCCGCGTCTGGCGCGTCGCCGAAGCGCTGGAATCGGGCATGGTCGGCGTCAACACCGGCCTGATCACGACGGAAGTCGCGCCCTTCGGCGGGGTGAAGGAGAGTGGCCTGGGCCGCGAAGGCTCGCATCACGGCATGGAGGAATATGTCGAGATCAAATACGTGATGATGGCCGGGGTGTAGCCCCGATCAATCGGTGGCGTCATCGGCAAACGCGCCGTGACGCCCGACGCCGGAGGCGAAGCGCGTCGCGCCCGACAGCGTTTCGCCCGAGGCGATGACTTCGAGGCCGCCGCGCATCTCGTTGCCGATCGCCTCCTCCTCGGAAAGGTCCCACTGCCTTAGCGCCGACAGCCGATCGGCGCGCAGGCACTTCTGCGGGAAGCGCGCGATCTCCCGCGCCAGCGCGATCGCCTGCGCGACGGCCTCGCCGCGGCCGACGACGCGGTTGGCGAGCCCGATGCGCAGCGCTTCCTGGGCGCCGACCGGGCGGCCGGTGAGGATCAGGTCGATCGCCTGCGAATGGCCGATCAGCCGCGGCAGGCGGATGGTGCCGAGGTCGATCAAGGGCACGCCGAAGCGGCGGCAGAAGACGCCGAAGGTCGCATCCTCGGCGACCACGCGCAGGTCGGCCCATAGCGCGAGCTCCATGCCGCCGGCTACCGCAAAGCCCTCGACCGCCGCGATCACCGGCTTCGACAGCCGTAAGCGGCTCGGCCCCATCGGCGCAATCGAACCGTGTCCGCCGAGCTCGCGCTTCTTGTTCGGATCGCCCGACGCAACCGCCTTGAGGTCGGCGCCGGCGCAGAAATAGCCGCCGGTGCCGGCGAACACCGCGACCGACGCGCTCTCGTCGGCGTCAAAGGCAAGGAACGTGTCATACAGCTTGCGCGCCGTTGCGCCGTCGACCGCGTTGCGGCAATGCGGACGGTTGATGGAAACGACGGTGATAGGGCCGTCGCGTTCGACGAGCACGGTGTCGGTTTCGGACATGTCAGGCGCTCCCTCGGTATCATGCGAAGCATCGAACTATGGGGCGCGCCTTGCGCCCCTGAGAATCTCGAGATTCCGGGTCCGGTCCTTCGGACCGTCCCGGAATGACGGAGTCAAACAGATAGCTCCGATCCCGTAACGCGCCGATACGCCTCAAGGTACCGCTTGCTGGTTGCATCCACCACGCTGTCGGGCAGTGGCGGCGGCGGGGCGTCGCCGTTCCAGCGGCCGGCGCGGCGCTCGGCGTCGAGATAGTCGCGCAGCGGCTGCTTGTCGAAGGAGGGTTGCGGCCGACCGGGCTTGTAGACGTCGGCGGCCCAGAACCGCGACGAGTCCGGCGTCATCACCTCGTCGATCAGAATGATGCGGTCGTCGGCCGCGCGGCCGAACTCGAATTTGGTGTCGGCGATGATGATGCCTTGATGACGGGCAATCCGCTCGCCGAAATTATAGACCGTGCGCGCCATGGTCTCGAGCTTCTCGGCGACGTCGTTACCGACAATCTCGCGCATGCGCGCCACCGTGATGTTCTCGTCATGACCGGTCTCGGCCTTGGTGGCCGGACTGAAGATCGGCGGCTCGAGCTTTCCGCTTTCGAGCAGGCCTTCCGCCAGCTCCTCACCCGCCAGCGTGCCAGAGGCCGCATACTCCTTCCAGGCGGAGCCGGAGATATAGCCGCGGATCACGCATTCGACGGGAAACACGGCGGTGCGCCGGCACAGCATCGCACGCCCGAGAATGTCGGCGCGGTGGTCCTTCAGGCCAGGTACCTTGCGGATGATCTCGTCGGCGTCGGCGCTAATCATGTGATGCGGCACCACACCTTCGAGCTGGCGGAACCACCAGGCGCTGATCTGCGTCAGCACCGCGCCTTTCATCGGAATGGTCTCGGCCATCACGACGTCGAACGCGCTGATCCGGTCGGTGGTGAGCAGCAGCACGCAATCGCTGCCGACGGCATAGATATCGCGCACCTTACCGCGGCCGATCCGGGGCAGGGGCAAATCGCTGGCGAGCATCGCGTTCATCGGTCAGGCTTTCGAACAGGCACGCAGGGGTGCGCGTGCAGAAACGGCAAAGCGGAGCAATAGCTCACTCCGGCAGCGGAATGAACTCATGTTCGTGCGGAACGGCGGCAAACCGGCCGGTTTTCCAATCCTGTTTGGCCTGCTCGATCCGCTCCTTGCTTGAGGAGACGAAATTCCACCAGATGTGCCGCGGCCCTTCAAAGCGCTCGTTCGCGACTTCGACCTCGCCATCGACCAGATAGATCGCGCGTTCCTCATGATCGGGATCGAGCGGCACGGAGGTCGCGGCCTGCGCCGTCACCTCGGTATAGAACCAAGGCGAGACCATGCTGACTGGCGATTTCACGCCGAACCCATTGCCTGCGATGATGCGCGCGGTGAAGCCGTTCTCCCTCACCGTCGGCAACGCCTCGGCGGCGTAGTGCTGGAACGACGGCGCGATTTCTTCCGATCCTGCCGGCAGCGCGATCCAGCTTTGCAGGCCGAGCATCTTCTGGCCGTCGCGGCGCTGCACGTCGGGAGTGCGTTCGGAATGCGCAATGCCGCGGCCCGCCGTCATCAGGTTCATCGCGCCGGGCTGGATCTCCTGGATGTTGCCCTCGCTGTCGCGGTGCATGATCGAGCCGTCGAAGAGGTAGGTGACGGTGGCAAGCCCGATATGCGGATGCGGCCGCACGTCCATCCCCTTGCCGGCCATGAACTGCACGGGGCCGAAATGATCGAAGAAGATGAAGGGCCCGACCATCTGCCGCTTGCCATGCGGCAGCGCGCGTCGCACTGCAAATCCGTCGCCGAGGTCGCGGGTGCGCGGCACGATGATGAGGTCGAGCGCGTCGCAGGTCATGGGATCGCCGAGCACGGGATCGTTGGAGGGCTGCCAGCTCATGGGGGCTCCTTGAAATTTTGTGCGATCATACACCGGGGCCGGGAAAATTGAACTGCGCGGTGTTCTGCACTAAGTTCCCAATGCGCAGATGATTGCGCGAGTGGACCAACTTTGATGCCGCTTTCCACCTTCGATATCGCCTTGCGCAGCGCCACCGTGGCGCTGCTTCTGGTGCTTGCGGTGTCGCTGTTTCGCGGTTTTGGAACGGTGCTCGCAGGACGGCTGGCCACGGCCTTCGCGCTGGGATCGGCGGCGCATGCCGTGACCTCCTCGATCGGTATGACGTCGAGGGTGCCTCCGGCGTTTGCGCCGGTGATCGCGTTATCGACCGGCAACGCCGTGATGTTCTGGTTGTTTACGCGCGCGCTGTTCGACGAGACCTTTCGGCTGCGCTGGTGGCACGCGGCGGTCGTGGCGTTCAGTTTCGTCAATTGCATGTGGCTGGCCCCGCATCCGGCGTGCAGCTTTCGATCGTCGCGATCAGTCAGTGCTGCGGCACTCTACGGCGGATTGAACGCGGTGCTGCAGATATCGCTGTCCCGCAGTGGCACGGCGAAATCGCCAACACGGTGAATTCTGCGGCGGTGGCCGCCGTGGTTGTCGCAATCGCCATTGGGATGATGCGCGTCGATGGCGCCGAGCTGTTTCCCTTGGCCGGTGAAGCCGGCGCCGATGCGCGCCAAGCGGCTGTGGCCGAATCCAGCGCGGCCGACCAGAAACTTTGCGGCGAGCCTTCCTTCTCCCACAAGGGGAGAGGGGCGCACCGCCGACGTTGATACTCGGTCTACTGCCGCCCCAACTGCGTCGCCTTCTCGACGCGATCGAATCTCTCGAGAGAAAGGATCGCATCGGCGAACTGGTCGGCGCGGCCATTCAACACCGGGCGGGCGAGCGTGAGGAATTTTTGCTGCATCGCCTGCGCATCCGGAAACGTGTCCGGTTCGCCCGAGGGGTCGGCATAGAGCCGCTCATGCACGCCGTCATCGGTGGTGATCGAGACGCGGGCGCCGAACGGATGCGGGCGGCCGATCTCGAGGCGATCGTCCTGCACCACGTCGAACTTGTCGGCGAGCGCGTTCACCGCCGGATCGCCGAGCCGTCCGTAATCGTCCCAGCCGAAACGACCCTGGTCGAGCGCCAACGCACCGGTGAAGAACATCGAGAATTGCCCGCCGACGATCGAGGTCGGATGCCGCTTGGTGGCGGCGTCGCCGGTCAGCGTGATGCCGTTACGGTGCAGGCCGATCTCGACGCGCTTGATCTGGTCCGGCGTCAGATTGTGCTCGCGGCGCATCGCGATCAACGCGTCCAACGCGGCATGGGTATAGCGGCAGCTCGGATAGGGTTTGACGCCGATCCGCAGCGTCTCATAGGTCCTGCCGAGGCCGGCGGTGGCCTTGTCAGGATGGGCGTCGTCGCTATAGCCGACAAGTAGCCCATGCTTGCCCTCGACCGACTCGGTCGAGCCGACAAAATTGTTGCGCGCCAGAGTGGCCGCGATCACGCCGTTCATTGCGGCGGCGCCAACTTGGTAGCGCTTGTTCCAGGCGCCGTTGACGAGGAACTGCAGCGAGCCCGCGGCCTGGCTGCCGGACACGCCGAAGGCGGATATCAGTTGATCCTTCGAGAGGCCGAACAGTTTGCCGGCCGCGGCCGCTGCGCCATAGGTTCCGGCCGTCGCGGTCGGGTGGAAGCCGCGTGCATAATGCGAGGTCGGATCAAGCGCGTTGCCGAGCCGGCAGCACACCTCATAGCCGGCCACGATCGCGGTCAGGACGTCGCGACCCGAGGCGCCGACCATTTCGCCGACCGCAAACGCTGCCGGCACCACGGGCGCGCTCGGATGCAGCGAGGAGTCCGCATGCGTGTCGTCGAAATCGAGCGAATGGCCGAGCGCACCGTTGAGCAGCGCGGCGACCGCGGGCGTCCAGGTCTTGGAATCGCCGAACACGGTGGCTTCGCCCTTGCCGTCGAGCGCCAGCGCCTCCAGCATCTTGAGCAGCGAGGGGGTTGATTCCGCATCGCGCCGCGCCCTTATCGTGCTGCCGAGGAAATCCAGCGTCAGCACCTTGGCGCGTTCCAGCACTTCCGCAGGAATATCCGCAAATTTCAGGTCGGCGACATAGGCTGCGAGCGTTGCGGTTTCGTTGGCCACGGCTTTGCCCTCGTTATTCTGGCGTGGAAGATTAGGTACGGCGCAGTCGAGACGCCGTCAACGCCCGTTATAGCGGGTCAGACCCCTGCTTCCATGCACCATGTCTGGAGATTCAGGCCTGGCTTAGGCTGCAACCTGACGCAGCAGGGCCGGCACGATCAGCCGGTGAAACGGCATGATGATCGCAAGGTAAGTCCGGCCCAGCCAATTGTGCGTCTTGACCAGCGTCGTCGCGGTGACTTGCCGGACATCGCCGGCAGGCGTTACGTCCACCACGACGCGAAAGTCGAGATGCCGGTCGTTGAAGCCGGCAATCAGGCGATCCGGCGTTTCGCTCACGACCGGAAAGATACCGATCATGTCACGGGGCACATCCGGATGGGCGCCCGACGTTTTCAGTCCGAGCGGCGCTACCAGCAAATTGCGCAATAACAGCAGCGCCTCAGCCCAGCGCGGCTGCCGCGCCATCATCTGCTCTGCAGCTCGGCGAGCGTCGAGATCGCGATTGCTGATTTCAATGCAGAAGGCGTCGGCAAATTGCACTCCGGCCAGTATCGCATTGGCATCAGCGGACGGCGTAACCTCACGGACAGTCATGGAGATAGCACTCTGCTCGCCAGTAGCCGGAACCGCAAGACGAGCAGAATGGCGAAGACCAGGGTACCGATCGACAATCCGATCCAGACGCCAACGGCGCCGAGCGATGTCCAGAATGCGAGTGTACAGGCGGAAGCAAAGCCGATCAGCCAGTAGCTGAGGGTGGCGAATAGCAGCGGGACACGCGTATCATTCATTCCGCGCAGCGCGCCGGCGGCGATGGTTTGGATGCCGTCCGCGACAAAGAAGGTGGAGCCGATCAGGAGCAGCGTTGCCGTCAGCGTCGCGGTTGCGTCGACGGCTTCACCGAGAAATATCTCGGCAATCAGGAACCGTCCGAGAATCACGGCGAGTGTCATCGTCGCCATGAACGTAGCGCCGAGAAGGATCGCGACATAGCCCGCGCGCCTGACCGCGCCGCTGTCCCGGCGCCCGACCGCATGACCGACCCGGACGGTCGCTGCCATACTGATTCCGAACGGCACCATGAAAAGGATGGCTGCGATCTGGAGTGCAATCTGGTGCGCTGCGAGTGCTGTGGTGCTGATGAGACCCATCAGCAGGCCGGCAGCGCCGAACAGCCCGTATTCCAGCAGAAACGCCATCGAGATCGGCGCGCCGACGATCACGAGCTTCGCCATCAGCGGCCAGTCGATGCGCCAGATGTTGCCGAGCACGTGATATTTCCGGAACGGCCGCCGCAGCGCGGTGAACCACAGCCCGGCGAGAAACGTGCCGAGATTGACCATGCTGGTCGCAAGGCCCGCGCCGAACAGCCCGAGCTCGGGCAGGCCCCATTTCCCATAGAGCAGCAGATAGACCAGCAGCGCGTTGGCCGGGATTGCGGCCAGCGTGATCCAGAGCACCGGCTCGGGCCGGTTTACCGCGCTCATGAAGCCGCGGATCGCGATGAACCACAGCGCCGGCAGGATGCCCCAGGCAAGGCCGAACAGGTAGTGCTGCGCGAGCCCGGCGGCCGTCGGCGCCTGGCCGAGCGCGATCAGGATCACCTCGCCGCGGAATGGCAGTGCCATCAGCGGCAGTGCGATCAACAGCGCCGCCCACAAGCCGACGCGCAGCGCGCGCCGTACCATGCGCGGATCGCGAGCGCCGAAAGCCTGCGCCGCCAGCGGCGCTACCGCCGATACCAGGCCCATGCCGAACGTGAAGGTGACAAAGAACACCGTATGGGCCAGGGCTGCCGCAGCCACGGTTTCGCTGCCGAGCCGACCGATGAATGCCAGGTCAGTCGTCATCATCGCGATCTGTCCGAGCTGCGTCAGCGCGAGCGGCACTGCGAGCTTCAGCGTCTCGGCAAGCTCAATCGCGAGATGGCGGCCGGGCACGGCCGCAGAGGCGGGCGGCGCAACGCTTGCGCGTTCAATTTTATCGAGCGAGGTCATTGCAACAGACTACCACGGCGGGTGGCCGAAAAAATGACGTTGCCGCTGAGGCTTATCCGCCGTCGCGCGCCGGCACGCGGGTGATCCGGGCGCCGAGCGCATTGAGCCGTTCCTCGATGCGCTCATAGCCGCGCTCGATCTGGTCGGCATTGTTGATAGTCGAAGTGCCCTCGGCGGCGACCGCCGCGAGCAGCATGGCCATGCCGGCGCGGATGTCGGGGGAGGTCATCGGCGCGCCACGCAGCCGGCTCGGGCCGGCGACGATCGCGCGGTGCGGGTCGCACAGCACGATGCGGGCGCCCATTGAGATCAGCTTGTCGACGAAGAACATTCGCGACTCGAACATCTTCTCGAACATCAGGATCACGCCGTCGCACTGCGTCGCCGTGACGATTGCGATCGACATCAGGTCGGCCGGAAAGGCCGGCCACGGCTGGTCCTCGAGCTTCGGCACGTGGCCGCCGAAATCGTCGTGGATCTTCATGGTCTGTCCGGAGGGAACGATGAGGTCGTCGCCCTCGATGCCGCAGACGATGCCGAGCCGTTCAAATCCCATCCGGATCGAGCGCAGATGCTCGACGCCGGCTTTGGCGATGCGCAGCGGCGAGCGCGTCACCGCGGCGAGCCCGATCAGGGAGCCGACCTCAATATGGTCGGGCTGGATCGAATAGCTGGTGCCGCCAAGCGTCGCCGGGCCGTGCACGGTGATGGTGTTGGTGCCGATGCCCTCGATCTTCGCGCCGAGCGCGACCAGGAAATGCGCGAGGTCCTGCACATGCGGTTCGGAGGCGGCGTTGCGCAGATATGTGGTGCCGTGGGCGGCAACTGCGGCGACCAGCGCGTTTTCGGTGGCGGTGACGCTGGGCTCGTCGAGGAACACATCCGCGCCCTTCAGGCGCATGGCGCGGAATTCCAGCCTGTGCGTGGCAGTGACGGTGGCCCCGAGCTGCTCGAAGGCCAGAAAATGCGTGTCGAGACGGCGGCGGCCGATGACATCGCCGCCGGGCGGCGGCAGCGCCACCTCGCCGCAGCGGGCCAGTAGCGGTCCTGCCAGCAGGATGGAGGCGCGGATCCGCGCGCAGAGTTCGGGATCGAGATCGGCGGCACTGATATGCTTGGCGTGGATCGCAAGCCGGTTGCGCGATTCCCATTCGGCGGACGCGCCGACAGAGCGGATCAGTTCAACCAGCGTTTCGGTGTCGCGGATGCGCGGCACGTTGTCCAGCGTAACGGGATGCTCGGTGAGCAGCGCGGCCGCGATGATCGGCAGCGCTGAATTCTTGTTGCCGGACGGCTCGATCGTTCCCGAAAGCCGATGGCCGCCTTCAACGATGTACTGGATGGGCGGCACGGGTGCTTCCTGCCTCATACGTCGACATTGGCGCTGAGCGAATTATCCTGGATGAATTCGCGGCGCGGCTCGACCACGTCACCCATCAGCTTGGTGAAGATGTCATCGGCCTCGTCGACCTCCTTGATCTTCACCTGCAGCAGCGAGCGCTCGTTGGTGTCCAGCGTGGTTGTCCACAGCTGTTCCGGGTTCATCTCGCCAAGGCCTTTGTAGCGCTGCAGCGTCACGCCCTTGCGGCCGGCGTCGGTCACCGCCTCGAACAGGCTGACCGGACCGTGAATCGTGGTCTCGGCATCCCTGCGGCGTAGCACGCCAGGCTTCGGATAGGCCTCCTGAAGTTTGACGGCGTAGTCGTCGAGCTTCCGCGCGTCGGCGGAGCCGAGCAAGGCGTCGTCAATGATGGCGACGTCCTTGACGCCACGGATGGTGCGCTCGAAGAAGAAGCCTTCGCCTTCGGTGAAACGGCCGGTCCAGCCGCGCTCGACTTCGTCGGCCAGCGCATCGAGCCGCTTGGCAATATAGTCGGCGGCGGCATTGGCAGTCGCGATGTCGCCGGTGATCTTCGGGCTCAGCACGCCCGCAATCGCCGCCTGTTCCACCACCTTGCGGTTATAGCGGCTGTGCAGATTGTTCAGGATGCCACGGATGACACGGGCGTCCTCCACCAGCGACAGCAGGTCGCGGCCGCCGCGTTCCGAACCCGATGCCGGCTTGAACACGCAGTCATCGAGGCCGGTCGCGATCAGGTAATCTTCCAGCGCGCGCTCGTCCTTCAAGTACTGCTCGGACTTGCCGCGCGTCACCTTGTAGAGCGGCGGCTGGGCGATATAGAGATGGCCGCGATCGATCAATTCGCGCATCTGCCGGTAGAAGAAGGTCAATAATAGCGTGCGGATGTGGGCGCCGTCGACGTCGGCGTCCGTCATCACGATGATCTTGTGGTAGCGCAGTTTGTCGGCCGAGAAGTCGTCGCTGATGCCGGTGCCGAGCGCGGTGATCAGGGTGCCGATCTGCTCGCTCGACAGCATCTTGTCGGTGCGCACGCGCTCGACATTGAGGATCTTGCCGCGCAGCGGCAGCACCGCCTGGAATTCGCGGTTGCGGCCCTGCTTGGCGCTGCCGCCTGCCGAGTCACCCTCGACAATGAACAGCTCCGACTTGGCCGGATCCTTTTCCTGGCAGTCGGCGAGCTTGCCGGGCAGCGACGAGACGCTGAGCGGGCTCTTGCGCGTCAGTTCACGCGCCTTGCGGGCGGCTTCGCGCGCGGCGGCGGCCTGGATCACCTTGCCGACGATGACCTTCGCTTCGCTCGGATGCTCCTCGAACCATGCGGCCAGCGCCTCGTTGAGCACATTCTCGACCACCGGGCGCACTTCCGAGGACACCAGCTTGTCCTTGGTCTGCGACGAAAACTTCGGATCGGGCACCTTCACCGAGAGCACGGCGGTAAGACCTTCGCGGCAATCGTCGCCGGTCAGCGCGATCTTCTCCTTCTTCGCGTTGGCCTCGGCATAGCCGTTGACCTGGCGCGTCAGCGCGCCGCGGAAGCCGGCGAGATGGGTGCCCCCGTCGCGCTGCGGGATGTTGTTGGTGAAGCACAGCACGTTCTCATGGTAGCTGTCGTTCCACCACAGCGCGGCTTCTACGCCGATGCCGTTGGCTTCCGACCGCACCATAATCGGGACCGGAACGATCGCCTTCTTGTTGCGGTCGAGATATTTGACGAACTCCTCGACGCCGCCGTCGTAGCGCATCTCCTCGCGCTTCTCGACCGCGTGACGCATGTCGGAGAGGATGATGTGAACACCGGAATTCAGGAAGGCGAGCTCGCGCAGCCGGTGTTCCAGCGTCGCGAAATCATACTCGATGTTCTTGAAGGTCTCGGTGGAGGCGAGGAAGGTGACCTCGGTGCCGCGCTTGCCCTTGGCCTCGCCGACCACCTTCAAGGGCGCCAGCGAGTCGCCATGGGCGAACTCGACGAAATGCTCCTTGTCGTCGCGCCAGACGCGCAGCTTCAGCGAGCTCGACAACGCATTGACCACGGAAACGCCGACGCCGTGCAGGCCGCCGGAAACCTTGTAGGAGTTCTGGTCGAACTTCCCGCCGGCGTGGAGTTGGGTCATGATGACCTCGGCGGCGGAAATGCCTTCACCCTTGTGGATGTCGACCGGGATGCCGCGGCCGTCGTCGCGCACCGTAACCGAATTGTCCGCATTCAGGATCACGTCGACACGCGTGGCATGGCCCGCGAGCGCTTCGTCGATCGCGTTGTCGACGACTTCGTAGACCATGTGATGCAGGCCGGAACCGTCGTCGGTGTCGCCGATATACATGCCCGGCCGTTTGCGGACGGCATCGAGGCCCTTCAGCACCCGGATCGATTCTGCGCCATACTCGACGGGAATGGGATGCTCAGTTTCGGCGGCGGGCCGCCGGGCAGGTTCTGTCATGTTAGGCCTTCGAGGATGTCCCGAATCAGCGGCGCAATATGAGGCGCTGATTACGCTATTTGTGCCATGAAAGAGGCATTGCGCCTAGCGCAATCTCTCTGTCTGCAAACCATTGAATAAATGGTGGTTTTTTACCCTTTTTCAAGGTGTTCAAGCGCCGGTTTTGAGGGCTCCAAAAGTGCGATTCGGGCGTGGTTCCGCATCCTCGATGGCCGGATTTTCGAACGTTGCCGGGGTGGGAAACGGCAGAAAACGCGGCAGCCTGTGGTCGCTATCCCTCGCCCGTTGCGATCCCGGGTTAGCCTGCATTCAGGCGATTTCACCGCGAGCGACTAGGTATGCCTGACCGAAAAGAGACCTTTTCAGGTGCGGCGGCGCACCTGGCCGGACTCGACGTCGAAAATCTCGCCGCCCGTGCCGATGTCGACGAACGCTGCGGGGTCGGCGCCGGTCATCCAGACCTGGGCGCCGAGTTTTGCGAGTTCACCGAACAGCGCCTTGCGCCTGACAGGATCAAGATGGGCGACGACCTCGTCGAGCAGCAACAGCGGCACAATGCCGGTCATCTCGGCGACCAGAGTGGCGTGGGCCAGCACCAGCCCGATCAGCAGCGCCTTCTGCTCGCCGGTGGAGGCGTCGCGCGCCGGCATGTTCTTCGGCGCATAGACGACCTGCAGGTCGGTGAGGTGGGGACCATCCAGCGTGCGGCCGGCGGCGGCGTCGCGTGCGCGATTGGCGCACAGGATCTCGCGGTAACGATCCTCGACGGCTGTTGCGGATTCACTCGTCAGTGCGTTTTCCATCCAGCCGTCGAGCATGATCTGCGCCGAGGGAAAGGCGGATGCGGCGCCGCGCTCCTGCAGCATCGCTGCCAACCTCGTCACGGTCTGGCCGCGGGTAGCGGCGACCGCGACCGCAAGCTCGGCGGTTTCGCGTTCGATCGCATCACACCAATGGTCGTCGTAATTGCGCACTTCGAGCAGGCGGTTGCGCGAACGCAGCGAGCGCTCCAGCGCCGAGACACGGCTGGAATGCTCGCTGTCGATC
The DNA here is from genome assembly GCF_013114835.1 of Bradyrhizobium archetypum. Lineage (GTDB taxonomy): Bacteria > Pseudomonadota > Alphaproteobacteria > Rhizobiales > Xanthobacteraceae > Bradyrhizobium > Bradyrhizobium archetypum. The sequence continues at coordinate 288,874 of NZ_JAAVLW010000008.1, forward strand.
GCCAGCACCAGGCGGTCGAAGAAGCGCCGCCGTTCGGAAGCCGCGCCGAGAAACAGCCCATCCATGGCCGGCGTCAGCCACACCATGCGCAGGTGATCGCCGAAGGCGGTAGCCGAGCTCACCGGCTCGCGGTCGATCCGGCAGCGCCGGCTCGAGGAAGATGGCTCCGCGCCCGGCGCGTCGATGCCGGTGCCGAGCGTGGCAAGCCCGAGCGCACCCTCGACCTCGGCCGATACCGCCCAGGAGCCGTCGCCCTGGTTGTCGGCAACATCCTCCAGCGTCGCACGCCGCAGGCCTCGCCCCGGCGACAGAAACGAGATCGCCTCCAGGCAATTGGTCTTGCCGGCGCCGTTCGGCCCCACCAGCACCACCACATCACCGCGCACCTGCACGCTCGCCGCGCGATAATTGCGGAAGTGCGTCAGCGACAGGCGGTGAATGCGGGAAGGGGTCATATCGGACCGTTATTGCCGGAGAGTCGCAAAAATGGCGGCGACTTCTGGTGTCATCAGCCGCGGAGGCGGATGATCCAGTACGCCGAGCTGCTCAACGTTTTCGCCAGCGCCGGCGATTACTGGATACCCGCCTTCGCGGGTATGATAGCTGTTTTTGTCGGGCGCCACCCTCTCCCACAAGGGGAGAGGGAAGGTTGGTGCGCGGGTCGCCTGACGTTCTCACACCCGCATCGGCATCAGCACGTAGAGCGCGCCCTTGTTGTCCTTGTCCTGCACCAGCGTCGGCGAGCCGGGATCGGCGAGGCGGAGGACCGCGACTTCGCCTTCGATCTGGGCGGCGATGTCGAGCAAATAGCGCGAGTTGAATCCGATATCGAGCGCGTCGGAGGCGTATTCAACCTCGAGCTCTTCGGTGGCGCTGCCGGAATCCGGATTGGTCACCGACAGCACCAGCTTGCCGGCGGACAATGCGAGCTTCACGGCGCGCCCGCGCTCGCTGGAAATGGTTGAGACGCGGTCGACTGCCGCCTCGAAATCCTTCTTGTCGACGATCAGCTCCTTGTCGTTGTTCTGCGGGATGACACGTCCATAGTCCGGGAAGGTTCCGTCGATCAGCTTCGAGGTCAGCACGACGTTGCCGAGCGTGAAGCGGATCTTGCCCTGCGACAGCTCGATCTTGATTTCGGCTTCATTGTCCTCGATCAGCCGCTGCACCTCGCCGACCGTCTTGCGCGGCACGATCACGCCCGGCATGCCGGTGGCGCCGGCGGGCAGCGTCAGGTCGATCTGCGCCAGCCGATGGCCGTCGGTCGCCACCCCGCGCAAGGTCGCGGCCTTGGCGCTGCCGGCCGTGTGCAGGTAGATGCCGTTGAGGTAATAGCGGGTCTCTTCGGTCGAGATCGCGAACTGCGTGCGGTCGATCAGCCGCTTGACGTCGGAGGCGGGAAGCGCGAACGAATGCGTCATGTCGCCGGCGGCGAGGTCCGGAAAATCGCTCTCCGGCAGCGTCTGCAGCGTGAAGCGCGAGCGGCCGGCGCGGATCGCCATCACCGAGCGGTCGCCGTCCGCTTCCAGCACGATCTGCGTGCCCTCGGGCAGTTTGCGGACGATGTCGTAGAACATATGCGCCGGCACGGTGGTGGAGCCGCCGGTCGCGGTTTCCGCCGCCAGCGTTTCGGTCACCTCGAGGTCGAGGTCTGTCGCCTTCAGCGACAGTCTGGCGTTTTCGGCGCGGACCAGCACATTGCCGAGGATCGGGATGGTGTTGCGGCGCTCGACCACGCGATGGACGTGACCCAGCGATTTCAGCAGTTGCGCGCGTTCGACGGTGACCTTCATTGCAATACCCGCCAGAGATGGAAAAGCCGGGCGGCCCATCAAGGCAGCGCCGCGGCATTGGAAACCCGAAAAGCCGGATCAGGATCGGATTTGATCAAACCCCCGGGGGGACCGCAAGGTGGCGCGGATGGGGCGCCGGTGCAAGGGAGGCGGGAGGGCGTTCCCCACTTTTGCGGCGGAAAATGGCGGCAGAAAAAAATTCTCCCGCCCCACCCAACTCGGGTTTGCCCGAGTTGGAATGAAAATTGTCGAAGTCGGAAAAATCCGACTTCGATCGGATCAGGGCGGGAGAGGCTGGGAGGAGCCAAGTCCCAAAGGCGGAGATCCTAAAAAGCCGGGCCTTGTTCCCCCCGGCGTCATTGCTGCTCGTGCTATTCCTGCAATTGCCGCTTCAGCGACTCCACCTCTTCGGACAGCGCCGTATCCCGGGTCACCAGTGCCTCGATCTTGCGCACCGCATGCAGCACAGTGGTGTGGTCGCGCCCGCCGAACCGGCGGCCGATCTCGGGCAGCGAGCGCAGCGTCAGCGTCTTCGCCAGATACATCGCGACCTGACGGGGCCGGACCACATTCGCGGTGCGCCGCGACGACAGCAGGTCCGAACGGCTGACATTATACTGCCGTGCGACCACGCGCTGGATATCCTCGATCTTGATCCGCTTCGGTTCCTGCGGACGGATCAAGTCGCGCACCTCGCGTTCGGCCATTTCCAGCGTCACCGGCTGGTTGTTGAGCTTGGAATGGGCGAGCAGGCGGTTGATCGCGCCTTCGAGATCGCGGCCGTTATGGGTGATGGTGCGCGCCAGATAATCCAGCACCGCCTCCGGCACGTCGAAGCTTGCGTGATGCGCACGCGCAGCCGCCACGCGCGATTTCAGGATTCCAAGGCGCAGCTCTTCGCCGAGCGAGCCCATCTCGACGACGAGGCCTCCGGCCAGCCGTGAGCGCACGCGATCGTCGAGGCTTTCGAGATCGGACGGCGGGCGGTCGGCGGCGATTACCACCTGGCGGCCGGCATCGATCAGCGCGTTCAGCGTGTGGCAGAATTCGGCCTGGGTCGACTTGCCCTGCAGGAATTGCAGGTCGTCGATCACGAGCACGTCGATGCCGCGCAGCGCCTCCTTGAACGCCAGCGCCGTCTGCGTTTTCAGCGCGGCGACGAAACCGTACATGAACTTCTCGGCAGTGAGATAGAGAACCTTGCGCTCGCTGCCTGAATTGCCGGCCCATGTCACCGCCTGCAGCAGATGGGTTTTGCCGAGACCGACGCCCGCGTGAATATAAAGCGGGTTGAACATCACGGGATCGCCGCGGCGCCCTTCGGCGACCTGGCGCGCAGCCGCGTGCGCCAGCGTGTTGGAGCGGCCGATCACGAAGCTTGCAAAGGTCAGGCGCGGGTCGAGCGGCGAGCCGCCGAGCGCATCATGGCTGGCGGATACCGGTGCGGTTGCAGTCGCGCGCAATTCCGGCGCGGGCCGGCCATTGGCCTGTTCGACGCGGCGCTGATCGGCCGGTGCAGTCGCTTCCTTGGCAGGTGCCGCGGATCGCATCGCCGTTCGCACGGTAAGGTCGATCCGATGCACTTCCGGCATCTCGGCTTGCCAGCAGGTCAGCACACGGTCGGCGTAATGCGCCTGGATCCAGCTCTTGAGGAAGCGAGTCGGCACCGACAGATGCACGGCTTCGTCCTGCACGCCTTCCAGGTCCATGCGCGCAAACCAGCTCGTATAGACGTCCTCGCCCACACTCGTCCGCAACCGTCCCTTCACGCGCGACCAGCGATCCTGTTCCGTATTTGTCATTGCCTGAGAGCTTTTCTGAATGAGTAATGGTGTTGTTGCTAAATCGCCTGGCAGGTCCCCTGCAGATTTCCTGCCAGACGTGACCTCGATGCGAAGCTTTCGGCCTCCGGGCAAAGATCAAGCGCTCGGCGGAATCGCCGTTGCTCAGATCGAAGCTGGATGGAGTGAGAAAGCTACCCGTGAGGTCAGCGCGTACTCGACGGTCTACCCGGAGCTCGCGTGGGGGGACGGCTAAAAACGTTGTTCAGGGACTCAGAAGCGGTCTCGATAGAAATGAGCGTGCCGAATGTCGCGTTGATTTCGTAAAGCATAGTACCTCCCCCTCTCGCCGCGAGAACGCGCGACGAGCAACCACATCACCAGTGTTTCAAAGCCAGTCTGCTGCTACCGAACATCCGCTTGTTCGACTGCTGCGCCGCCGCGTACCCTCAGTCTGTCGTCTTCAACACGTTCACGAGCTTCGCGTTCCCAATCGTTACATCGTCGGTAAGCATCTCATTCCCCTTGTCCGGAGCGCGCTTGAAACGTGAGCGCCACGCCGGGAAATTTAGACACAGAACAACCGCTCTCATATTGCTATGAGTTACCAACTCAGCTTCGCTTGGAAAGCGTCGCTAACGCGCACACCGCCGCCGATTTGCACGTCCGTTCTTGGGTCTCAAACCGCGCTGGCCAGGAGAGCCTTGAACGTCGCGAACGAGTAACAAATACACCAAGCGCGATTTCTGACAATCCGTGATTCGACGATGTCGTGTGACTCTTCGGCTGTGTTGCAACACTGCAAATGCGACCCTCCACACCAAGTTTTTGAATCAGCGCAGAGAATCCCGCGGCGCGAACGAGCGTGACAATTTTCGCCGCACTCGCAAAATTTTTTAAGAAACCGTTACAATCGTGGTTACCGCGACCGTTTTTCAAAACGCTTGCTCTCGCTATGTGGATAAGTGATTAGCGAGACGATGTTTTTCGGAATTGCTTTTGAAGGGTAACCCGCGCGAGCGATGACGGCGGAAGAACCGGGCGGTCTGATCAGGTCAGCCGCAGCGTTCGCGTCTCTCGCGCGTGCGCATGACAACGCTGGTGCAATAAGGTGCACCTCGTAAAAATACGGGTGCCAGAAATATGACACGCGAGCCGGTGATCAGCAATGAGACAATTGAATTGTCACAGTCGATCCGGTGCGTGCCCTTCATTGTGTGTCCGAAATCCAACAGCAGGCGTATTGCGAAATAGATATTAGGGCTCGTGCTCGCGCGCCCCGGCTGAAAAAGAAAAGCCCGGCGAGGCCGGGCTTTGACGAATATCTATCTGTGTGAGCTCGCTTGGTTCTGGCAGCTCACTTCTAGCAGCTCACTTCTATCAGCTCACTTGGCGAGCTTGGCGATCGCGTGCGTGAGACGCGATACCTTCCGGCTCGCATTGTTCTTGTGAATGATGTTGCGCTGCGCCGCCTGCATCAATTCCGGTTCCGCGCGCTTCATCGCTTCCAGCGCCGCATTGCGGTCGCCGCTCTTGATCGCTTCCTCGACGCTGCGGACCGCGCCGCGCATCTGGGTGCGGCGCGACTTGTTGACGATGGTGCGGCGGGCAATCTTGCGGGTCGCCTTCCTGGCGGAAGAGGTATTGGCCATGTTCTCAACTATCCTTCGGCTGTCATCGCTCGGATGGTCGGCCCTTGAGCGCGCCGGCCGTTCAAATTGCGTGATCGCTGGTTGCGTTTTCCAGGTGTTCGTAACCTAAGCCGTTCTTGAGGATGCCATGGACGGGAGCCAAAAATGCCCCCGCGAGCGGCGCTGCTCAAAGAACAGCGGCGGCGGGATTGCGCCCGCCGCCATTGGGGGTCTTATAGAGGGCGAGTCCTGCACCGTCAACGCTTTCCGTCCTCCCCGAAACGCCGGGAAGAGGGCGAAAATGGCGCCTAAGGTGCTGATGAGGTTGAATTTCCGCGGGGCTCCCGGTATGGCCTGACAGCCTCCTCGGGGCGACAGATATTAGGGTGACACATGATCCGCGGTCTTTTCCGGCTTATCGGCCTCCTGCTCCTGGCCGGCGGATTCATTTTCATGGTCTATGACGGAGCCCGCTTCGTCGCCGACCAGACCCTGCGGTTCACCCGATTTGGCCAGTTCTGGAACGACGTTCATCAATCCAGCCAGCTTGCGTTCCGGACCTGGATCGAGGGCGTCGCGCCCTGGCTTTGGAGCAGCGTCATCAAGGTGCTGCTGGATCAGCCGGTTTTTGCCGTGCTGGGCGTGCTCGGCATTCTGCTCATGATCCTGTTCCGGCCCCGCAAGCCGCTGATCGGCTATTCGCGCGACTGACCCTCGCTCCTGCGCTCGGGGCACCGCGTAACAGGACTGCCGTATCGGGCGTAAAGACATATATAGAAGTCTAACCGGCCGACGCCGTTGCCGTGTCGGCCGATCTCTCGCCTGGAGGTATTCCATGTTGTTCATGCGCAAGACCACCGCGTTGCCGAGCGCAGCCGAAGCACTGCCGGGCCGTACCACTCCGATCCCGACCGCCACCACGCACTTCGTCAACGGTCGCAAGCTTCAGCCGCCCTATCCTGTCGGCCTCGAGCAGGCTGTGTTTGGTCTCGGCTGTTTCTGGGGCGCGGAACGCAAGTTCTGGGAACTCGGCGATGGCGTCTATGTGACCGCCGTTGGCTATGCCGGCGGTCTTACGCCCAATCCGACCTATGAAGAGGTTTGTTCGGGCCGCACCGGTCACACCGAAGTGGTGCTGGTCGTGTTCGATCCGAAGCAGATCTCCTACGAGCAGCTCCTGAAGATGTTCTGGGAAAATCACAACCCGACGCAGGGCATGCGCCAGGGCAACGATGTCGGCACCCAGTATCGCTCGGCGATCTACACATTCGGCGACGCGCAGCGCCAGGCTGCCGACGCGTCGAAGGCGATGTACCAGAAGGCACTCGCTGCCAAGGGTCTCGGCGCCATCACCACCGAGATCGCACCGGCGGGCGAATTCTATTTCGCCGAGGACTATCATCAGCAATATCTCGCCAAGAACCCGGCGGGCTATTGCGGATTGGGCGGCACCGGCGTGTCGTGCCCGATCGGCGCCGGCGTGAGTGCCTGACTTCAAGCCTCTCCCCGTGAAGAACGGGGAGAGGCAGCTTTGAGCGCCGTCGTAGCCCTCCACCTTCCAAAACCGTTTGTTAACCATAACCGGTGCAAGACTAAAGCCGTCTCGCTTTAAGGGATGGCCTAGGTGCGGGTTGTGCGCGCATTTCGACTATCGATCACTGTGATCATCAGCGCGCTCGCTCTGTCGGGCTGCATGCGCACGACCGGACCGGTTGCAGGCGCACCGCAAGGCGATCTCGATTCAATGGCCTATGGCCAGTCGAACAGCCAGCCGCCGCGGGCGGCCGCAGCCGATTCCGGCGGCGCCGTCGGCGCACTTCGTGCCTCCTTTGCCGCATCACCGGGTGCCGCACCAGGGCCTGTCGCCGTTGCCGCACCGGTGGCCTATACCGAGCCCGCACCCATGCGATACGACGCGGCCTATCATCTCGATGCCGGCGACAAGCTGCGCGTCGTGGTCTACGGCCAGGAAGGCCTCACCAACACGTATGCCGTCAGCGCGGGCGGCTCGATCACAATGCCGCTGATCGGCTCGGTGCCGGCGCGCGGCCGCACCACCGCGGGACTGGAGGCGGAGATCTCAGCGAAACTGCGCGCCGGATTTATCAGGGAACCGTCGGTGGCCGTGGAGATCGAAGCGTACCGGCCGTTCTTCATTCTCGGCGAGGTCGCGGCACCCGGGCAATACCCGTATGTACCCAACATGACGGTCGAGAGCGCGGTGGCAATCGCCGGCGGCTTCTCGCCGCGTGCCCGCCGCGACAACGTCACGGTCACGCACACCGATGCGTCCGGCACCTCACGTTTCATCGTCCCGCCCGGCAGCCCGATCAGCCCCGGCGACACGGTGCTCGTCAGCGAGCGCTGGTTCTAGGGCGCGGCGCCCTTTCACCACATGGTCATGTTGAGCGGGCTGTTATCTTGAGCATTTGTGTCAGGCAAATGCCTTGCATTTGACCAAGAAAATTCACCAATCGTTTCGCGCCGAGGCGGACGCTGCGTTCTGCATCATGTTGTGGGATCAATTCGACAGAGCGATCTAACTTGGGGTGGCAGGGGTGCGGTTTCGCACGTGCCGGAGTTCTGCGGCAGTGTGTTGTGCCGGTTCAGTGCGATGAATTGGCGCTATGCGCCGAATGTGTTCGAAACCATGTTCCATCTTGCGCTGCAGCGATGTAGAAACCCCTCGTTGAAACGAGGCGCGCCGGTTTGTCGGTTGAGTGCCTGCAATCCGGAGTATGACCATGAACTATCATTTGCCGGTCAGCGTGGTGCGCGCGGCGACTGCAATGGCATTGTGCGCTTCCATCGCCGTGACGGCCTTGTGTGCTTCTTCGCATTCGGCATCGGCGGCCGATGCCTATCCGAGCCGGCGGATCACCTTCGTCGTGCCCTATCCCGCGGGTGGCGCCACCGACGTCCTGGCGCGCTTGCTTGCCAATAAATTGCAGGAGTCGTGGAAGACGACCGTCGTAGTCGAGAACAAGTCGGGCGGCGGCGGCGTGGTCGGCAATGATTACGTGGCGAAGGCGCAGCCCGATGGGTACACCGTGCTGGTCGGCATTACGCAGATTATTCAGGCGCCGAGCCTGGTTGCGAAGCTGCCCTACGATGTCTTCAAGGATCTCGCACCGGTCACCCAGATCGCGCTCTCGACGATCGTGCTGGTGGTTCCCGAGCAGCAGCCGATCAAGTCCGTCAAAGAGCTGATCGATTATGCCAAGGCGAATCCCGGCAAGCCCTACGGCACCTTCGGCAACGCCACGACGTCGCATCTCTATGGCGAACTGCTCAAGAGGGTCGCCGGTATCGACATGACCCATGTGCCCTATCGCGGCTCGGCGCCTCTCACGAACGACCTGCTCGCCAACACGGTGACCTCGTCCTTCGTCGATCTCACGACGGCGAGCGCGCAGATCAAGGCGGGCAAGCTCAGGGCGCTCGCGGTCGGCGGCGAAAAGCGCCGGACCGCGTTGCCCGAGGTGCCGACGATGGCCGAACTCGGCTATCCCGGCTTTGAGATCGAAGGCTGGCTCGGCGTGTTCGTGCCCGCGGCAACACCCAAGGAGATCGTGACGAAGCTTTCGGACGAACTCGCCCGCATCATCGCCTCGCCCGAGGGCGTCGCCGGAATCGAGACGCTCAGCCTCGTGCCGGTGGGTGGATCGGCGGAAGCATTCGAGAAAGCGCTGCGGCGCGACTACGCGAAATGGGCCGATGTCGTGAAGGCCACCGGCGTCAAGGGCGAGTGAGGTAGGCGAAGTCTAGCACCGTCGTTCCGGGGCGGTGCGAAGCACCGAACCCGGAACCTCGAGATTCCGGGTCTGGTCCTTCGGACCATCCCTGAATGACGCCCTCCGGGCGTCATTTCAAATGCTTCTCAAAAAACGCCAGGCTGCGCGGCCAGGCGATGTCGGCGCTGGCCTTGTCGTAGCTTGCCCGTTCATCGCAGTGAAAGCCGTGCTGCGCGCCGGGATAGATATGGATTTCGACCTCCGGCCGCTTGGCCTTGATGGTCTCGACATCCGTTAGTGGAATGCCCGCATCCTTTTCGCCGAAATGCAGTTGCGTCGGCACGTTGGGTTTGTCATCGGCAAAGCGGACGATGGCGCCGCCGTAATAGCCGACCGCGGCCGACAGGCCCGACAACTTGGTCGCCGCGGCATAGGCGATGCTGCCGCCGAGGCAGAAGCCGATGATGCCTACCGGACCGACATCCTTCACGGCGTCGATCGCAGCCTGGGTATCGCGCAGCATCGCAGGCCAATCGGGATTGGCGATGAACTTTCGCGCATTTGCGACCTCGTCGGGCGAATAGCCGCTCTGGAAGTTCGGTTGCGTACGATCGAAGATCGACGGCGCGATCGCGACATAGCCTTCGCCGGCCAGCCGATCGCAGACCGAGCGGATGTGGTGATTGACGCCAAAAATTTCCTGGATCACCACGATGGCCGCCTTCGGCGCACCAGCGGGATCGGCGCGATAGCCGCCGAGTTTGAAGCTGTCCGAAGCCGTCAGCTTGATATCCTGTCCCACGGGTCGTCCCTTCTTGTTTTGAGTTGCATGCAGTCGATTGGGTGAATGCGCGGAGCCGCGGCTACTGCCACATCCAATTGTGACCCCAGTCGCCCTTCCAGCCGGCCAGCCTGCCGTTGCGGAATTGCAGATAGAGCCGATCTTTCTTGTAGAACAAGCCGCTGCCGCCGATGTTGCGGAATGCGAGGAAAATTTCATCGCCCGGCCGTCCCCGGACATAATTGAGCGGAAAGCCGAGGGCGCTTGCCGCTTCGCCTGCGTTCATGCCGAAGGCCAACGGGAAGTTATTCGACAGCGTCTCGGTGAAGGGCGGCGGGTAGGGGCCGCCGATTGGCGGCAGTTGTTGCGCGGCAGCTTGCGTGAAGCTACCTGCGATCAGGGTGAGGGCCACGGCGGCTAGCTTCATGACGCGGCTTTCTGGGCTGTCTTGGCGTCGAGGCTGTCAAGAAAAGGCAGCACGGCGTCGATGAAGGCCTGCGGCTGGTCGATGTTGACCGCGTGGCCGGCGGAGGGGATCACCACCTTCTGAGCGCCCGGAATCTTGGCCGCCATATAGTCGGAAGCGGCGAGGAAGGGCGTGTCGTCGGCGCCGACCACGATCAGCGACGGCACCTTGATATCCGGCAACGACTCGATGACGCGGGCATCGCGCTGGGTCAGCATGCCGCGTGCGGCGCGCGAGAGACCCGTAGCATTGCGATGGGTGACGCTGGAGCGCTCCCGGCTCGCCGATTTCAGCACCTCCAGGCCTTCACGCTCAAAGCGGTCGCCGGTATCGTGCGCGCGCTTATTCCAGACTTCGCGAGCTTCGTCCTTCTTGAATCCCGGCCCGGTGTCGATGATCAGAAGCGCGCGGACGCGGCTCGGATGCGCGCGGTAGAACGCCAGCGACATGTATCCGCCAAGCGAGAGCCCGCCGACGATCGCCTGCTCGGCGCCGACGGCATCGAGCAGCGCCGCCATGTCAGCGACCGTCAGCGCTTCGCTATAGGCCGCCGGATCGTCGGGATAATCGGATTGGCCGTGGCCGCGCATGTCCCACAGCACGAGCTTGTGATGCTTCGACAAGGCCGCGATCTGGCCCTGCCACATCCCACTGGTCGAGGAATAGCCGTGGGTCAGCAGCAGCGGTGGGCCGGCGCCGTGAACCTCGTAATAGATGCGGACTCCGTCACGATTGATTGTCGGCATTCCCTTTTTCCCGAAGCAAACGAAGCCCATCCGGCCCTCGCGGCTTATCCTAGCGCGATCCATTCGCCGTTGGGAAATGCGGAAACGGAAGACGCGCCCTGCGGGCGCGAGCTCGATTGATCAGCCCGTGACAGAACCTTGCCGCAACGCACAAGCGGCCACTTTCAAAATTTTATTCTCTTCGAGCGATTCCAAACTGGATTGCCTCTCGAAAAGATCGGGATCATTCTTCCCGCCGACCGGCATCGACCCGGTGGGTGCCGGCCAATACCCAAAAGCGAGAATGCCGCCGTAAGCGGCTTCCAACACCGGAAGGGGAAACGCGATGCCAAATCTCAATATCAACGGACGGAATATGTCCGTCGAGGCGTCAGGCGATACGCCGCTGCTCTGGGTCATCCGCGAGCAATTGCAGATGACCGGTACAAAGTTCGGTTGCGGCGCAGGTCTCTGCGGCGCCTGCACGGTCCATGTCAACGGCGAAGCCGTTCGCTCCTGCCAGACCATGGTCAGCGACGCCGTCGGCAAGAAGATCACCACCATCGAAGGCCTTTCCGCCAAGGGCGATCATCCGCTGCAGAAAGCCTGGATCGCCGAACAGGTCCCGCAATGCGGCTACTGCCAGTCCGGCCAGATCATGCAGGCGGCAGCGCTGCTTTCGAAGAATTCCAATCCAACCAGGGATGAAGTGATCGCGCATATGGACGGCAATCTGTGCCGTTGCATGACCTATTCGCGCATTCAGAAGGCGATCATGCGCGCCGCATCCGAAATGCGTACCGCCTCCAACGCCAGCACCGAGCGGAGGGCCACATGAATACGCACGTGAACATCACCGACCATGCGCCGACCGATCTCAGCCGCCGCTCATTCCTGGTCGGCTCGGCGGCCACCGGCCTCGTGCTCGGCTACGCCGCGGTCCCTGGCATCAATCAGGCATTGGCCGCGCCTTCCAACTTCGAGCCATCGGTCTGGTATTCGATCGCGCCTGACGGCATCGTCACGGTCACCTGCGGCAAGGCCGACATGGGCCAGCATATCGCTTCCACCATGGCGCAGATCGTGGCCGAAGAGCTCGGCTCGAACTGGAAGGACATGCGGGTTCAGCTCGCCTCCAACGATCCGAAATTCAACGATCCCGTGCTCGGTGCTCAGATCACCGGCGGTAGCTGGAGCACGATGATGAACTTCGATGCGATGAGCCGCGCGGGCGCCGCGGGGCGGATCGCGTTGACGGAAGCGGCCGCCGGCATCATGGGCGTGCCGGCGGGTGAGCTGGTGGTGCGCAACTCCACCGTCTCGCATCCGAAGTCGAAGAAGTCGATGACGTTTGCCGAAATCGTCAAGAGCGGCAAGATCACCAAGACCTTCACGCCGGACGAGCTCAAGGCGATCAAGCTGAAGACGCCCGACCAGTACACCATGATCGGCGTCTCGGTGCCGCAACTCGACATTCCGCCCAAGGTCAACGGCACGGCCAAGTATGGCATCGACGTCATGCTGCCGGGCATGCTCTACGGCAAGATCGTCACGCCGCCGGTGCGCTATGGCGCCAAGGTGAAATCGGTCGATGATTCCACGGCGAAGAAAGTGCCGGGCTTCATCAAGGCGGTGACACTCGACGACCAAACCGGCAGCACGACGGGGTGGGTGGTGGCGGTTGCCAATACCTATGCCAACGCCCGCAAGGCGGCCGATGCGCTGAAGATCACCTACGATAATGGCCCGAACGCCAAGCTGTCGAGCCAGTCGTTGCTCGACGAGGCCAAGCGGCTGCAGGCGCTCGACGATGCCGGGCAGTTCTTCGTCAAGGACGGCGATACGACGGCGGCTTTCGGGACCGCGGCCAAGGTGCTGGAGGCCGAATACACCACCAGCATCAACATCCATGCACCGCTGGAACCGATGAACGCGACCGCTGAGTTCAAGGGCGAGATCCTGCACATCTATTCCGGCAACCAGTTTGCGACGCGCACCGGGGCAATCGCGGCGGGAGCGGCCGGGATCGATCCCAAGTTCGTCGTGATGCACCAGATGTGGCTGGGCGGCGGCTTCGGCCGGCGGTTGGACGCCGACATGATGGTGCCTGCGGTGCAGGCGGCGAAGGCCGTCGGCAAGCCGGT
>NZ_JAAVLW010000009.1 GCF_013114835.1 Bradyrhizobium archetypum
GTCGCCAAGTTCGACCGGCCCGGCCTGATCGCGGCGCTCAAGGAACAAACCGCCGACACCCGGAAAGCGGCCTAGGGCATCAGCGTGCTCAAACAAGGTAACTGCATATGACAACCAAGACCGAGACCATCGAGGGCACCGTGGCCGAATACGTCACCGCCGTGATCGGCGGCCAATTGTTCGGGCTGCCGATCTCCCGCGTCCAGGACGTGTTCATGCCGGAACGGCTGACGCGGGTGCCGCTGTCGTCTGCCGAGATCGCCGGCGTGCTCAATCTGCGCGGCCGCATCGTCACCGTAGTCGACATGCGCGCCCGGCTCGGCCTGCCGAAGAACGACGACGGCAAGCCGCCGATGGCGGTCGGCGTCGATCTGCGCGGCGAGTCCTACGGCCTTTTGATCGACCAGATCGGCGAGGTGCTGCGGCTGCCCGACGCGAGCTGCGAGGAAAACCCGGTCAACCTCGATCCCCGCATGGCAAAGCTCGCCGGCGGCGTGCACCGCCTCGACGGCCAGCTCATGGTCGTCCTCGACGTCGATCGCGTTCTCGAACTCGCGCCCGACCTGATGGCGGCATGAATCCAATCTCGAACGGAAGCTTCCCTCTTGGGAATTGATGTAACTGGAGGCCTAAAATGAAAACATGTCTGGTCGTTGATGACTCGAGCGTCATCCGGAAGGTCGCACGCCGCATTCTCGAAGGTCTCGACTTTCAGATCGTCGAGGCCGAGGACGGCGAGAAGGCGCTTGAAGTCTGCAAGCGCGCGATGCCTGAGGCGGTTCTGCTCGACTGGAACATGCCTGTCATGGACGGCTACGAATTCCTCGGCAATCTGCGCCGCATGCCCGGCGGCGACGCGCCCAAGGTGGTGTTCTGCACCACCGAAAACGATGTCGCGCACATCGCGCGCGCGCTGCATGCCGGCGCCAACGAATACATCATGAAGCCGTTCGACAAGGACATCGTGACCGCGAAGTTCCAGGAAGTCGGCCTGATCTGATCTCTCGCATGTGATCCCGGCGGCTCAACGGCCTTCGGCGTTGTTTTTGTAAGTGTGCCGCTTGAGTTGGGTCGGGTGAAGTAATGAGTGTTGCGTTAACGAGGTCACCGCCGCCAGTCTCGACACGGCAGGACAAGCTGCGTGTCATGGTGGTGGACGACTCCGTCGTGATCCGCGGGATGATCTCGCGCTGGATCGGCGCCGAGCCGGACATGGAGGTCTCGGCCTCGCTGCGCACCGGTCTCGACGCTGTCAACCAGATCGAGCGCGTCAAACCGGATGTTGCCGTGCTCGATATCGAAATGCCGGATCTCGACGGCATTTCGGCGCTGCCGCAACTGCTGGCGAAAAAGCGCGACCTTGTCATCATCATGGCGTCGACGCTGACCCGCCGCAATGCGGAGATCAGCTTCAAGGCGCTTTCGCTCGGCGCGGCCGATTATATTCCAAAGCCGGAAAGCACGCGCGAAGCCACCGCTGCCGAGACCTTCCACCACGATCTGATCCAGAAGATTCGTCATCTGGGCGCAAGGGCGCGCCGGCGCGCGTCGCCTGCCGCGAGCCCGTCCCCGGCGCCGGCCCTCGACCGGGTACGCGAAGTCGCGCCGCAGCCGGCCGCAGCACCGGCTCCGCAACTGCAGCTCGCGCGCCGGCCGTTCAGCATGCTGGCGCCGCGTGTGCTCCTGATCGGCTCCTCGACCGGTGGTCCGCAGGCCCTGATGACGCTGGTCGCCGACATCGGTCCGGTGATCGATCGCTTTCCGGTGCTGATCACCCAGCACATGCCGCCGACCTTCACCACCATTCTCGCCGAACATCTGGCGCGTGCCAGCCGCCGTCCGGCGCATGAGGCCGTCGATGGCGAGCTCGTCAAGCCTGGACGGATCTACCTTGCGCCCGGCGGCCGCCACATGCGCGTCGTGCGCCACGGCACTGATGCGGCGATCGCGCTTGACGACGGGCCGCCGGTGAATTTCTGCAAACCCGCGGTGGATCCGCTGTTCAATTCCGCCATCGATGTCTGGCAGGGCAGCATCATGTCCGTGATTTTGACCGGCATGGGCTCCGACGGCATGCGCGGCGGCAAGGAGATCGTCGCCGCCGGCGGCAGTGTGATTGCCCAGGACGAAGCGACCAGCGTGGTGTGGGGCATGCCGGGCGCGGCCACCAATGCAGGTATTTGCGCGGCGGTTCTGCCGCTCAATCAGATCGCGGCCAAACTGGTTCGGTTGTTTTCGGGAGATCGTTCGTGACGCCTTCAGACTATGAGTATTTGCGTAAGCTTCTGAAAGAGCGCTCCGGGCTCGATCTGTCGGCCGACAAGCAATATCTGGTTGAAAGCCGGCTGTTGCCGTTGGCGCGCAAGTCCAGCCTGCCGGGGATTTCCGAACTCGTCGCGAAGATGAGGAGCGGGGCCGAGACGTTGACGGCCGACGTGGTCGAGGCGATGACCACCAACGAAACGTTCTTCTTCCGCGACAAGATTCCGTTCGATCATTTGCGCGAGACGGTACTCCCGGCGCTGGCGCAGGCACGCGCGGCCCGCCGCTCCTTGCGCATCTGGTGCGCGGCCTCCTCCACCGGGCAGGAGCCCTATTCGATCGCGATGTGCCTGAAGGAAGCAGGACACATGCTGTCAGGCTGGCGCACCGAGATCATCGCGACGGATCTGTCACAGGCCGTGCTGGAAAAATCGAGGGCCGGAATCTTCAGCCAGTTCGAGGTGCAGCGCGGATTGCCGATCCAGTTGCTGGTGAAATATTTCACCCAGAACGGCGAACTCTGGCAGATCAATGCCGAGCTGCGCAGCATGGTGCAGCATCGTCAGCTCAATTTGCTGCAGGACTTCTCCCATCTCGGCGTGTTCGACATCATCTTCTGCCGCAACGTGCTCATCTATTTCGATCAGACCACCAAGGCCAACATCTTCGAGCGGCTCTCCCGCATGCTGGAGCCCGATGGCGTGCTGGCGCTGGGCGCAGCCGAATCCGTGGTCGGCATTACCAACACCTTCAAGCCCTATCCGGACCGCCGCGGACTTTACCGTCCGAACATCGCGCCGGTGATACGCGTGGGGGCATCGACCATGGTGCCGCAGACCTTGCGGGCGGTTGCTGCGGCGAGCTGACCTTCTTTACCTCGCCCGGCTCTTCGCGGGGAGAGGTCGGCGCGTAGCGCCGGGTGAGGGGTCGCTCGGCGCACTCCGGTTGTCATTGGGATTCGAGGATAGAGCGTCTCGCCCCGACCCTCTCCCCGCAAGAGCGGGGCGAGGGAGAACTACAATATCGCGTGCGGCAGGAAGCGTGACGTGTTGCCCGTGATCGGGTTCTCGTCCTCGCGGATTGACAGGCCGCATGGCGTATGATCGACCAGCCAGCTTCCGAGCACCGGATACTGGTCGGTGAAGCTTGGCAGCGGCGCGTATGCCTGCCGGATGAAGCCTTCCGCGCCATAGGGGCCCTCTAGCTCCGCCAGCGTGCTGCCGGCGCTGACCAATGCGACATTGGCGCCCTCGCGTGAGTAGAGCGGTTTGCGGACGAACGAGGAGCCGAGCATCGATGCTTTCGGGTCGTCCTCGAAATAGGCCGGCAGCAAATTTGGGTGCTTCGGAAACATCTCCCATAGCAGGGGAAGGATGCCCTTGTTGGAGAGGATCGCCTTCCATGGCGGTTCGATCCAGCGGGTCGGCGCGGTTGCGACGTTGGCGCCGAACGTGTCGCGGAACATCCATTCCCAGGGATAGAGCTTGAAGGCGAGCTCGATGGTGCGATCGGCGAGATCGACGAAACGGCCGTCGCCATCCAGGCCGACGTCCTTGATGTCCATCAACGTCGTCGTCAATCCGGCCTGGCTCGCAGTGTCCTGCAGATAGGCGAGCGTGCCGGCATCCTCGATATTGTCGGTCATTCCCGCGAGATGAAGATGCTTCACGCGACCATGTTTCTTCCAGGCGTCGATCAGCCGCTCGTGGATTGAATTGAACTGATCGGCGCGCTTGGGGATGATGTTGCGCTCCATCGCCTGTTCGAGCCAGGTCCACTGAAATACCGCTGCTTCGAACAGCGAGGTCGGCGTATCGGCGTTGTATTCCAGGAGTTTCGCCGGGCTCCAGCCGTCATAGCTCAGGTCCAGCCGGCCGTAGAGGCTGGCATCGCGGCGGCGCCAGCTTTCGGAAATCAGCGGCCAAAAGGACTCGGGTATTTTCAGTCGGCGCAGATATTTTTCATCGTTGACCGCGCGGCCGACCAGTTCGAGGCACATCGCCTCGATCTCGGCGGTGGGCGCCTCGATCCGCCGTTCGATCTCCTGCAGCGTGAACGCATAATAGGCCCGTTCGTCCCAATAGCGTTCGCCATCAATGGTGTGAAAGGTGAACCCGGCGCCTTCGGCGGTGGCACGCCAGTCGTCACGTTCGGAGCAGTCGATCCGCTGCATGAAATTCAACCGCCTGAGAAGCCGATGGCATGCCCGAAAGAGCCGAAGCCGCCGCGCTGCACCGCGTGTGGGCCCGAATCGGATGAGGAATGGCTTGAGGAGGAGTTGCTCGAGGAGGAGTAGTCGCTGCTGTAGTAGCCGCTACGCGAGGACGATCCGCCCCCGGAGCTGCCGCCATGGCTGGAGGAAGAACTGCGTGACGAGCATTCGGTCGCGTTTTGCGTTGGTGACGCCGTGTAGGCGTTCGAAGGTTGCTCGCAAGCGCGGCTCGGCATCAGCGTGTAAGCGGCGGATCCGACCGCAAACGTGCCCATCAGCAGCAGCGCAACGTGGCCCGAGCGCTTGGCCGGCGGCGGAACCGGGCGCGGCGAAGCCGGGACCGAGGCCGGTTTGCGCTTGCCGAAATCCTGGGGTGCGTTGTCGGCCATGGTCAGTAGACCATGCAGGCGGCGTTGATAGCGCCGGCGGCCAGCGAGGACAGCCCAAGCCAGATCGCGGCGGCAAGCTCGCCGGCGGCGATCCGCTCCGACAGCTTCGGCACCGGAACCCTGACGAGGTAATAAACGATGATCTGCACGACCAGCGCGATCCCGGCCCAGATCAGGCAATCCCAAACGTTGGCCGAATGGGTGATCGCGCTGACCAACGGCAGCACGAAGCCAAGCAGGCTGAGGCCCAGCGCGATCGCGGCTGCTGGCTCGTTGGCGCGGATCAGATCGAATTCGTTATGCGCGGTGATGCGGGTATAGACGAAGAGATAGGCCACCACGGCTGTTATCGCCGTGCAGAAGTAGACCAGGAATGCCGGCAGGCCGGCAAGCGATTGCAGAATCATGAATTCGCCCCAACTCGTGCGTCCGACAGGTTCGCACGATCTGTCAGTCGGTGCACCGAACCGGGCGGTTCAATCCAACGAATTCTGCCCAAGCAAAAACCCCGCCGTTTCGGGCGGGGTCCAGTCGGGAGTAGTGAGCCGTCCGGCTCGCTGCAAACCCTTGCTCAGGCGGGGATGCGCTCGTCCGCCTCGTGCGGCTCGCGCAGCACGTAGCCACGGCCCCACACCGTTTCGATGAAGTTGCGGCCTTCGGAAGCGTTGGCGAGCTTCTTGCGCAGCTTGCAGATGAAGACGTCGATGATCTTCAGCTCGGGCTCGTCCATGCCGCCATAGAGGTGGTTGAGGAACATTTCCTTGGTAAGGGTGGTTCCCTTGCGGAGCGAGAGCAGCTCCAGCATCTGGTATTCCTTGCCCGTCAGGTGCACGCGCTGGCCGCCGACCTCGACCGTCTTGGTGTCGAGATTGACCACGAGATCTCCGGTCTGGATGACCGACTGGGCGTGACCCTTGGAACGGCGCACGATCGCATGGATGCGGGCAACCAGTTCGTCCTTGTGGAACGGCTTGGTCATGTAGTCGTCGGCGCCGACGCCGAGACCCTTGACCTTGTCCTCGATGCCGGCGAGGCCGGAGAGGATCAGAATGGGAGTCTTGATTTTCGATACCCGGAGCTGCTTGAGCACGTCATAGCCAGACATGTCGGGCAGATTGAGGTCGAGAAGAATAATGTCGTAGTCGTAAAGCTTGCCTAGATCGACGCCTTCCTCCCCGAGGTCCGTCGTGTAGACGTTGAAACTCTCGGATTTCAGCATCAATTCGATCGACTGCGCGACGGCGCTGTCATCTTCTATCAGCAAAACGCGCATGCCAGTCCCCTTTAGTCCGCCGCTCCGGGCGTCAGGTCGGCCGCACTTGCGGCACTCAAAACGCCTTTAACAACTGATTCGGATCCTGACAGACACATGGTTAACAAAATCTGATTCCGGTTCGCAAGCTCTTTAAGTGCAATTTACAGCGAATCGCCCTAAGATGTTGCTCAGAAGCAGCTTTTCTCCATAGTGCCCACTCAGGTTCCAGATTAAGAGACGGGCCTAACCGACTCCCGCGTTTAGCCCTTCTTCTGACGGGCAAGCGCTCTCAGTCACCAAAGACAGTGACGCAATGATTAATGATGCGGGTAAACACGAGGTTAAGCGCGGTTTCTTAAAGTGCGGAAACTTAAGGTTTTCGCAATGAAGGCGCTCGCGGAGCAGATCGGCGATATCGACGGCGTCAATATATATGGCCGCGTGGTGGGCGTGCGCGGCCTGATGGTCGAGATCGCAGGCCCCATTCATGCGATGTCGGTCGGCGCCCGCATCGTCATCGATACCGGCGGGGATCGCTTGATCCCGGCTGAAGTCATCGGCTTCTCCGGCAGCAATGCGGTGGTGATGCCATTCGGAGGGCTTGACGGTGTCAGACGCGGTTGCCGCGCGGTCATTGCGACCGCCGCAAGCCAGGTGCGTCCGTCACCGGCCTGGCTCGGCCGCGTCATCAATGCCATGGGGGAGCCGATCGACGGCAAGGGGCCATTGGTGCAGGGCCCGTCGCCGATGCCTTACCGCAATGCGCCGCCGCCGGCGCATTCGCGCAAGCGCGTCGGGCCGCCGCTCGATCTCGGCGTCCGTGCGCTCAACACGTTCCTGACCTGCTGCCGCGGTCAACGGCTCGGCATCTTCGCAGGTTCCGGCGTCGGCAAATCGGTGCTGCTGTCGATGCTGGCGCGCAACGTCGATGCCGACATCACCATCATCGGGCTGATCGGCGAACGCGGCCGCGAGGTGCAGGAGTTTCTGCAGGAGGATCTCGGCGACGAGGGTCTGGCGCGCTCGGTCGTCGTGGTCGCAACGTCGGATGAGCCGGCCTTGATGCGGCGGCAGGCGGCCTACCTGACGCTCGCGATCGCGGAGTATTTCCGCGATGAGGACCGCGATGTGCTCTGCTTGATGGACTCGGTCACGCGCTTTGCGATGGCGCAGCGCGAGATCGGTTTGTCGGCCGGTGAGCCGCCGACCGCGAAAGGCTATACGCCGACCGTGTTCACCGAATTGCCGAAACTACTGGAGCGGGCAGGGCCGGGCACCGGCACCGGAACCATCACCGGCATTTTCACGGTGCTTGTCGATGGTGACGATCATAACGAACCTATCGCCGACGCCGTACGCGGCATCCTGGACGGCCATATCGTGATGCAACGCTCGATTGCAGAGCGCGGGCGGTTTCCCGCAATCAACATTCTGAAGTCGGTGTCTCGCACCATGCCGCGATCGGCCGATCCCGCCTATCTGCCCGTGATTACGCGGGCCCGGCAGGTGATGGCGACCTACGCCGACATGGAAGAGCTGATCCGGTTAGGAGCCTATCGCGCCGGTTCCAGTCCGGAGGTCGACGAGGCGGTCCGCCTGCATGAACCGCTGGAAGCATTCCTGCGCCAGGCCAAGGATGAAAAATCGAGCCTGGATGACGGCTATCGCCGATTGGCGCAAATCCTCAGCGATTTGGAAACGGAACGCTAACTTTGTCAGGCCATCATCCCCGGCACATGATTAACGCCGCCGGTGGGGCCCCCCGGGGAGCCGGCTCCGTCCCGCGTTCAGATTGGGACTTCTGGGGAGTATGAGTCGATGAAGTCACGAGAAACGCTGATCCGCCTGAAGAAATTTCAGGTCGACGAGAAGCGCCGAAGGGTTACCCAGATCGAAGGCATGATCGCCGACTTCCAACGCATGTCGGTCGATCTCGAGCGCGAAATCCAGACCGAGCAGGAGCGGGCCGGAATCAACGATCCCTCTCACTTCGCCTATCCGACCTACGCCAAGGCCGCGATCCAGCGCCGCGAAAACCTGACCCGCTCCGCCGACGAGCTGCGCATCCAGCTCGAGGATGCCAAGAACCTGCTCAGCGAGGCGTTCGAGGAGCTGAAGAAGGTCGAGCTGCTCGACGAGCGCGACCAGGCGCGCGAGCGCGCCGAGGAGAGCGCCAGGGAGCAGGCCGACATGGACAGTATCGGCCTGATGCGCGCCCGGCTTGGCGTCGCCTGACGCCTCTCACACCCGTCGGTTGAAGATCGAAGCCCGGGCCCCTCACGGCCCGGGTTTTTCTTGCCGATGGGGCGGAAATTGGGCGACTTGGTGCCCCCTGTGACGCAAGGTATGCTACGAAACTTCTCGTCGGCTCCGGCGTAGGACGCGATTGGAAATCGAGATTTTGGGGGACGCTGAATGCTGACGCCAGCGGAGCTGGTCTGGCTGATTGCCGCGGTGGCGAAGGGGGATGAGGCCGCATTCGAGCGCCTTTACGCCGCCACGCGCGCGAAACTCTTTGGCGTCGTGCTCCGTATCTTGCGCCGTCAGGACCTCGCGGAGGAGGTCATTCAGGAGGCCTACGTCAAGATCTGGAACAGCGCCGGCCAGTTCAACCCGGCCCTATCTTCGCCGATCACATGGATGGCGTCGATCGCGCGCAACCGGGCGATCGATGTGGTGCGCAAGCGGAGCGAAAGCTCGATCGAGGAGGAGCCGACCGCGATGGAAGTGGCGGCCGATTCACCCGATCCGCTGGCGCGGCGCGAGATGACGGAGGAGTTGAAGCGGTTGCTGGAATGCATCGGCCGTCTGGAGCCGGATCGGCAGAAGCTCGTGCTGCTCGCCTACTACAACGGCTGGAGCCGCGAGCAGCTCGCCACCAAATTCGCGACGCCGGTGAATACGGTGAAGACGTGGCTGCGCCGCAGCATGATGGATATAAGGGAGTGTCTCGGGCTCTAGAGGCCCGGATCTTGAACGATGGCCTATAGCGAAGACCATATCGCGCTCGCCGCGGAATATGCACTCGGCACCCTCGATGCCGATGAGCGCGCGCAGGTCGAGACCATGATGGCCGTCGATGCCGAATACAGCGCGCTCGTCCACGCCTGGGAATACCGGCTCGGCGTGCTGAACCAGATGGTGGGCTCGATCGAGCCGCGGCCGATCGTGTGGGAGAATATCAAGGCCGCGATCGGACATTCCACGCAAGCGCAGGCGCCCCTCACGCTGCCCGAGGCGCCGATGCCGGCTGCGACACCCGAACGTCCAGCCGAGCCTGTGGCGGCCGAGGTGCCGCCGGCGGTCGCGGATAATTCCAACATCATCCAGTTGGCGGGCCGGGCAAAGCGCTGGCGCAGCGTGGCGTCGGTTGTGACTGCGCTCGCCGCAGCGCTGGTCGCGATGCTGGCGGTGCAGGTCTATCAGCCGGATCTGCTGCCGGAGGCGCTGCGGCCGAAGCCGCGTATCCAGACGGTCGAGGTGAAGACGCCGGCGCCGCAGCCGGTGCCCTCGGCGCAATATGTCGCGCTGTTGCAGCGTGATGCCGGCTCGCCCGGCTTCATCCTGACGGTCGACGCCGCGACGAAAAACTTCACCGTGCGCAAGGTTGGCGCCGATGCCGAGCCCGGCAAGAGCTTTGAGCTCTGGCTGATCTCCGACCGCCTGCCGCGCCCGCGTTCGCTCGGCGTGATCGGCGGCAGCGATTTCACCGCGCGCTCGCTGCTCGCCGACTATGATGCCAGCACGATCAACACGGCGACATATGCGGTGACGGTCGAGCCGGCCGGCGGCTCGCCGACCGGCCAGCCGACTTCGACGCCGATCTATGCCGGCAAGCTGATCGAGACGGTGCCGGCGGCTCGCTAGTGCCTGCTCAATGAAGCTTCTCCTCATGGTGAGGAGCGCGCTCTTGCGCGCGTCTCGAACCATGAAGGCCGGTATCTCGCCCGCGGCCCATCCTTCGAGACGCAGGCTTCGCCTGCTCCTCAGGGATTGCTCCTTAGGAATGAGGTCGGTGGGTGTGTCAGCGGACCTCTGTCGCTCTGGCCGTAGGCTCGTAGCCAAAAAGAAAACGCCCGTGGGGAGCGGGCGTTTTCGCAGTCAACTTGGGGGTAGTTGGGGTCTTATTTATCCACGTGGCGACTTTGGGGGGCTGTAAAGGGCCGCGTGAATTCCGTGAATTTCTCCTCTAGCGAACGACTGAGTTGCCTGAGCTGGTAATCGCGACCGGCTTGCCGGCCTTCATCACGCGCGTGCTCGCGGTCTGCGTGAGACCTTCATCCGAGGTGGTGCGTGCGGAGATGCTGAAACCGGCGACCAAGATACCCGCGACCAAAGCCACGACCACGATCTTGAGATGGGTCGTGCGATCCGCGCTGTAGATCGAATGGTTCATGGAAGTCTCCTGCCGCCTTCCCGCCTGTGAATTCGTTGAATGCGTTCACAGGCCGGTTCAACGTCTCGCGTCACCAAACGTAGGAATCGGGCGATCCGTTCCAAAGAGGCGATCACAAGGCAGTGAAAAGACTTGAATGGCCGCGATCAGGAGTTCGCGAAAATGAACGATTGTTTATGCGTTACAGTACCTTATCTTCGCTGAAGCCTGGCAGCAGGGAATCCGGCCGAACTTGGCGATTTTGAACAAACCGTTTGCATGTGGCGAAAAGGCTTCGGGTTTTTGGCGCTGATTTGCACCGCGGCCGCCGCCGTGCCCTACACGCTGCCCACCGTCTTGAGCCGCGCGCGCGGATGAATTTCGGCCTGCGAAAGCACGGTGGTCTGCGAACGGAAACGCTCGACCAGCGAACGCACGAACGGGCGGATCGCCGCCGACGTCACCAGTACCGGCGCTTCGCCTTCGCGGGCGGCCTGCTCGAAGGCATTGCGGACCGAGGTCATGAACTCCGACAGTTTGGAAGGCTGCATGGCGAGGCTGCGCTCTTCGCCTTGGCCCACGATCGATTCCGCGAACGCCTGTTCCCAGCGCGCCGATAGCGCGATCAGCGGCAGATAGCCGTTGTATGTGGTATTCTGTGCACAGATCTGGCGGGCGAGGCGAGCGCGGACGTGCTCGACCATAGTGGCTGGGTTGCGTGAGAAGGCGAGCGCGTCGGCGATGCCTTCGAGGATCGTCGAGAGATCGCGGATCGAGATGCGCTCGGCGAGCAGCAGTTGCAGCACCCGCTGGATGCCCGACACCGTGACCTGGCTCGGCACGATGTCCTTGACCAGTTCGCCCTGTTCCTTCGGCAGCTCCTTCAGGAGCTTCTGCACCTCGCCATAGGACAACAAGTCGCTCATGTTGTTCTTGAGCAGCTCGGTCAGGTGCGTTGACAGCACGGTTGCGGCGTCGACCACGGTATAGCCCTTCAGCGAGGCCTCTTCCTTCAGCGCGGCATCGACCCAGGTCGCCGGCAGGCCGAACGTCGGCTCGACGGTGTGGATGCCGGGCACGCCGACCTGGTTGCCGGCGGGATCCATCACCATGAACTGGTTCGGCCAGATCTTGCCGGTGCCGGCGTCCACTTCCTTGATCTTGATGATGTAGGTGTTGGCCTCGAGCTGGACGTTGTCGAGAATGCGCACCGCCGGCATCACAAAACCCATTTCGATCGCAAGCGACCGGCGCAGCGCCTTGATCTGCTCGGTCAGGCGGTCGGTGCCATCAGGGCCGTTGACCAGCGGCAGCAGCGCATAGCCGAGCTCGATCTTGAGATCGTCGATCTTGAGCGCGGCGGAGATCGGTTCCTCCGCCGCGGCCTGGGCGGCCGCCGCAGCGACGTCGGGCGCGGCGGCCGCGGCGGCTTCCTGCGCCTTGACGACGTTCTTGTGGTTGCGCGCCTTCCAAGCCAGCGCCGCGGCGCCGCCGCCGAGCGCGAGGAAGGGCAGCATCGGGATGCCCGGCAACAGCGCCAGCACCAGCATCACGCCGGCCGACATGCCGAGCGCCTGCGGATAGCCTGAAAGCTGCTTCATCAGCGCCTTGTCGGCCGCGCCGGTGATGCCGGCCTTCGAGACCAGCAAGCCCGCGGCGGTGGAGACGATCAACGCCGGCACCTGCGTCACTAGACCGTCGCCGACGGTGAGCACGGTGTAGGTGCGGGCGGCATCGCCAAAGCTCATGCCTTGCTGCGCCACGCCGATGATGATGCCGCCGACGATATTGATGAAGACGATGAGCAAGCCCGCAATGGCATCGCCGCGGACGAATTTCGAGGCGCCGTCCATGGCGCCGAAGAAGCCGCTTTCGTCTTCCAGCGCCTTGCGGCGCTCCTTGGCGGTCTTCTCGTCGATCAGGCCGGCGGAGAGGTCGGCGTCGATCGCCATCTGCTTGCCCGGCATCGAGTCCAGTTGGAAGCGGGCTGCAACTTCGGCGATGCGGCCCGAACCCTTGGTGATGACGACGAAGTTGACGATGACCAGGATCGCGAACACGATAATTCCGATCACGAAATTACCGCTCATCACGAAATTGCCGAAGGCCTCGATGACGTGGCCGGCCGCCGCCGTGCCCTCATGGCCATGGGAGAGGATCAGCCGGGTCGAGGCCATGTTGAGCGACAGCCGCAGCATGGTCGAGATCAACAGCACGGTCGGAAACGCCGAGAATTCGAGCGGCGCCTGGATGAACAGCGAGGTCATCAGGATCAGGATCGAGACCGTGATCGAGATCGCCAGGAACAGGTCGAGCACCAGCGAAGGCAGCGGCAGAATCAAGACGACCAGGATGACAAGGACGCCGAACGCCAGCGCCAGGTCGCCGCGCTTCAAAATCTCGCCGATTTCGCCAAGGCTCGGAAACTTGACGCCTGGGCCCGCGCCGCCCTGACCCGCCGTGACATCGACCATGGTAGCCGCCCCCCGCGACTGGCGCCCGCGGGCGCCAAACGTCTTCGCGGCGGCCGAAGGGCCGCCGGTTCGAAAGTGAGGCACCGCACTGGCGTCCACGGGATCCCCCGTATCAAACGCGGCCGACGACACTCGACTTCACCCGGCAATTTTTGCCCGGTGTATGGTTAGCAAAGGGTTAACGGGTGGCGTGGAGAGGGGCATTCCGCTCTCTATGCTCGTCATTCCGGGATGGTCCGAAGGACCAGATCCCGAATGTCGAGATTCCGGGTTCGCTTCGCGCCCCGGAACGAGGACAAGACCCCGCATTCCCGCGGCGCGTTTCGCCCGGCCTTTGCCAATTTATCTTCGCCCATCGAGAGCAGGGCGCGGGGAATGCCGAGTGCCGGCTAGCACCCGCGTTTTCGTGTGCAAGAGATGCGCAAGGAGGCGCACATGAGCATACAGGTACAGCCCGTGCGTAGGATGGCGAAGCGAGACCCGCCAATCGCGTGTGTGGAAGCGCGATGGATATCGCTCCGCATGCACTGACGAAGATTGCTCGCGTGTTCGCCGAACGCATCAAGTGCCGCGATTGAAACAGTCTGGCCAGAGTTTGGTGGCTAGCTGCACTAGACGGAATTGCTCAGGGTGTTGAAGAGGCCGAGCTTGGCTTCAGGGTGCGTGGGCTGCTTGTTCGGTCTGCCAGCTCCCTCTCGCGCGCACCCAGAAATGGCGGTTCGGTGCAGACTGCTACCGCGTTCATCATTGTCCGCCGAGGCTGAAAAAGTTCCGACAAAAACGCCGCTCTTGGCGCGGAACAGCGGGCCCGGACGGCCATTGGCTTTGGGCTGACTTCCGCTCCCCTTGACGCAGTGCAATTGGAGAGGCCAGCATCAGGGACGCCAGCACTGCGAGAGCAGTGCTTGGCGGCTTTTGAGGTACTTAAGTGATTGAATGTTTTGCTGACCGGCTTCTATTTGGAGCATCGGAGATGACGACATATTTCAAGGCAGGTGCCTGGATTGCAGGCGCAATTCTCGGTGTTTTGGTTTGGAACGTATTTCCCGACTTTCGGCCACTCGTCACCTGGGTTCTCGGCGCCGCGTTCGTCTGCCACGTGTTGTCTGTCATCGTAGAAGCGACCGTCAAACGGCTGATCTCGGGCGAACTCCTGGAACTTCGCCGTCAATGCACTGCTACCGCCGCCCGTCTCGACATCCTGGATCGCAAAGTTACGGCGATTCTGAAAGATGCGCTTGAGCAGCGCCGCCTCCGCTGATGCAGGAAAGGCCACGCGCCGGCTGGTTAGCCCTCCCGACTGACCGGCGCGACGGATGTCACGAAGCCTGTCATCGGGCGCACATTCGTGTGATCCGTTGGCTCATCCAGGCTACGCTTGCTCATTCAACGTTCGCGCGTCAGGGAAAATCTGGACGGCGTTAACCCTGTCGGCAAACAGGCTGTACGTGGGTCGTGGGCCGCCGCCAACTTGCCTCATTAGATCGGAGAATTTTCATCGCCACTAACAGGTCGGAGGAGCATCATGCTGAGAATGGTGTTCGTGGGCCTCCTCATCCCGTTGGGTGTAGGAGTACTAGCGGCAATGGAACTCAGAGCTCCAGTGCGTAGTGCATCAACGGTCGTCCAGCCCGTTGCCGAAACCGTCGGCAATTCCGGTTCACATGTTGCGTTGGCAAAGGCTGATCGACTTGAAATTGCCGCTGCGAGCAGCGAGACACCAGTGCAGCCTGTGCTAATCGACGAACGCATTTCTCCGTCGGAGGACATCAGTGTCGGTCCTTCGGAGCCTCCGAGGGTGATCAACCGCCATCGACACGATCCCAAATCAAAGAAGGTCACCACCGTCGCGCGTCCAAAGAAGGTAACTCCCGTCGCCCATCCCACGCCGAAGGCAAAGACAACCCTTATCAGGCGAACTACCACGTCCGAGCGGCGAAGGGCCGCCAGCGATACTGAGCTCTGTCGGCTGAGCGCGTTTGGAGGCTTGCGCAAGGCTTTGAATTCAGTCGACTGCGAAATCTGATTCATTGGAACGGCTCCGGTGACTCTTGTCTCCAAAGCTTGGGAGCACGTAGCCCGATTGAACAACGCGTACGCGAAACCTGGTCTTCTTCTTCTCTAACAGCCGACATCGGACGGACTTCGTCAAGCGCCGAAGGACGGGCGGACGTAATCGCGCAGCTCAAATGATCGCGTGCAAAGCCGACAACGTTCAACGCTCGCGCGCAGATTTCCCTTAAAAAATAAGCCTTTGAAGGTGAACGAGCTCACACGATTGGCTCGAGCGGCAGGTCCATTTTGCTGGCTTGGGTGAACCAGATGCACGACCGAATTACAGTCCCCGAGTTCGTGGTCGGCGAGCTGCCGGAGCTGAAAGGCCAAGGCCGCGACTTGCGAATAGATGCCTGCAGAGGCATCGCGCTGTGGTTCATCTTTCTTGACCATGTTCCCAACAACATCGGAAGTTGGCTGACGCTGCGGAACTACGGCTTCAGCGATGCCGCGGAAGTGTTCATGTTCGTCTCGGGCATAACCTGCGCGCTGGCCTACGGCAGAGCATGGCGCTGCGAAGGCTGGACCGGAGTGATCAGCCGAACGCTGCGACGAAGCTGGGACATTTATATCGCATTTCTGTTGCTGACGCTCGCCTGCGCCATCCTGGTTCACCTCGCAGGTCGTATTGCTGACGAGAGCAATATGCGTATCTTGCTGGACCATCCCGGCGCAACGCTCGCACGCGCGGCGGTTCTGCAATACCGTCCCGTCAATACCGACGTGCTGCCGGTCTTCGTGTTGCTTCACCTCTTGTTCGCGCCGCTGCTGTGGCTGCTGTTGCGAGCGCCGAACGCGACGCTTGGCGCCTCGCTGTCGCTTTATGTGATGGTGCATGCCTTTGGCTGGACCGTCCCGGCCTGGCCGAATGGCCACTGGGCTTTCAATCCGCTGGCCTGGCAGTTGCTGTTCGTGCTTGGCGCGTGGTGGATGATCGAGGACAAGAGGCCACGGCCGTGGGTGACATCACGCAAGACGCTTGTGCTTGCCGTCCTGTATCTGCTCTTCAGCTTGCTCATTGCATTGAGCTGGCGCATCAAACCGCTGGAAGCACTGGTCCCGCAGGCGCTGGCGAATCTGCTTTACCCATTGGACAAATCGAATCTCGATCCCTTGCGACTGCTGCATTTTTTGGCCATCGCGGTTTTGGCGGCATGGTTCGTGCCTCGCAACTGGCGAGGGCTGACGAAGCCGGTAACGCGCGGCGCGATCCTCTGTGGCCAGAACTCGCTCCCAATTTATTGCGTCGGCGTTCTCTTGACGTTCGCCAGCCACGTGGCGTTGCTCGACATTTCGGACGGACTTGCGATGCAGATAGTGTTGAGTCTCGCGGGCATCGTAACGATGATCGCCACCGCAACGCTGCTGAACTCGATCAGCATCAAACCCAGGCAACGATCGTAATATTTGACGTGCTGTCCGTTCCAAGGGTGCTTAGCGTGATTTTCGCAAACTCAGCCGTAGTCTTGCTTCCCGCGCTCGCCGCGACCGACCAAATGAATTGCCGAGCGCCAGGCGTGCTGCGACAGCGCTTCGAGGTTTCGGATCGTTTCGATGCGAAGGAGTGCGGCGTCGGCGGTGAGCATTCCATTGGCGACTGCGCCAAGCGTCGCACTGCGGTGCGTGCGCAGCACTTCGTCGAGTTGCGTCGTACAACGCTCGAGCTCGGCGATGGCCTCGTCGGGCGGGATCGCGCGCGGACCGGCCATGGCGTCTTCGCCGCGTGATGCCGGCACAATCTGCGGCGATCCAGCAACGCGGGGCGGCGCCGCCACGCCGCGCGCAATCGCGGCTGCGGTGCGCATCACCTCTGCGCATAGCTCTCCGGCGCGGATGTCCTCCGGTCCGTCCCTCACCGAACTGAAATTGACCCCTCCATTCGCCAGGTCCGTCAGCCGAGACGCGCGGTCGAGTGCGCGCAATGTGCTCGTGAGACGCCGTTGCTCCTCGTCGGTATCAGGCGGTCCTGTCATGTCCGACAGGAATAATTCTGCCTGGCGCAGGGCGTCGGCCGCCTGCTGCACCGACACGGCATCCTTCCCAAGACGAACTGGTTTGGCGCGGCCGGTCAGTGCCGCCTCGACCGAAGCGCACACCGTTACGAGCACCAGCGCGATGGCTCGACGCACCGCTTCCACCGCCACGATCGGACTGGCGAGCGCCGAGGAATCGAGACACCGCGTGAGCGGTGAGCCACCCTCGGGCAGGATACGCTCGACCAGTCGCGTGAACCAGTTGACCAGCGGCAGCAGGACCATCACGCCGACAACGTTGTACGCCGTGTGATAGCCGGCCAGCAGCGTGACGCCATCGACGGTGCTCGAGGCGCGCAGAAGCCGAGGGACGACGACGGGAAAAAGCACCAGCGCGATCAGGGCGGCGATCAGCTTGAAAAGGACATAAGCAATCGACAGCCGCTTGGCCGTGGTGCTGGCGCCAAACGCGGCCAAAACCGAACTCGTCGCTGCTCCGAGGTTCTGGCCGATGATCAGCGCACAGGCCTGGTCCAGCCCGATCGCACCGGCGTAGTGACCGGACAAGGTCACGGCGACAGCCGCCGTCGACGACTGCATCAGCGCTGTCATCAAAAGTCCGATCACGACCAGCACCAGCACGCCGAACAGGCCAGACCACCACCGAACGTCCGGGGCGCCGAGAACCGCAGGCAGGTCCGCCGGGTGCAATCGCTCGGCCAGCCCACCCATCCCCTGCTGCAGGGTTGTCAGCCCAAGGAGCAAAAGCCCGAATCCGGCGAGCGCGGCGCCCATTCTGGCTGTTCGCCCGCGCGCCAGAAGCTTGGTCAGCGCGCCAACGAAGATCATCGGCAATGCCGCGGCCGTGAGCGAAACGCGAACACCGATGAGCGCGACCAGCCAGGCAGTGCCCGTGGTGCCGACATTCGCGCCGAAGACAAGGCCCAACCCTTGCGGCAACGTTAGCAAGCCGGCGCTGACGAGACCGATTGTCGTCGCGGTCGTTGCACGCGAGGACTGCACCAGAAGCGTCACGACAGCGCCCCAAAAAGAGCCGTGCAGCGGCGTCGCAGCCTTTGTGAGCATCGCGCGCAGGGCGGAGCCGGCCGGCGACTTCAGGCCTTCCGTCATCACGGTCATGCCAAGCAGGAAAAGGCCTACGCCGCCGAGTAGCGAGATTGCCGTAGACATGCGGGCTCCTGAGGTGAGGACAGTCAGGCCAGCTCTCGCACTGTAGCGCAGTTGCACAGCGAACGCAGCCGACAAGGCCGATGGCGCGCAGGGCCAGTATCCCCGCATGAGCAAAGCGATGCGGGACTCAGGCCAAAATAAACCCGGATGTCGCTTTCGCTCATCCGGGCTAACGCTTGCTTCATCAGAATCGCGCTGCTTGTTTGCGCGGCGGAACGCCGCGGGTCAACTTTCTAACGATCTAAGAGCCAAATCCTTGCGCTCCATAACGCATCAAACGTATCGGGGATGTAATTCGACGCCCGCGCTTGCACGGCTTCCTCCGGTACCCACGCCTGCACGGCATCCTTCGGTGCCCACGCTTGCGCCTCCAGCGGATTGCGACGCTTCTCCGCGACTGCGTTCACAATATTCTTGCGCGACGGTTGCGCGGAGGCGGCCTCGGGCCACTCCAACAGGGCTTTGGAAAGCCCTGGCTTGCCTTCGTACCAACATTTTCGTCCGTCGATCAGACGATACGACCACCATTTGCCGTTCGGATTTGACGGCATCGCGGCGCTGCATTGCTGTTTCGCTTCCGCCTTCGGTATCCCCAACAACAACAACAGCACCGCACCAATGAAAGCCGTCACGGCCATTGATGAAAGCTGTTTGCTCATTTGAGCGCCTCGAAGCAACCACGCTGCTGCAAGCGGCTTACGGCAGCCATCACATCGGGTCGTTCGAGAACTTCTACCAGCTTGTCGAGGACGCGCTCATTGTTCTGAGGACGGGGTTGCAGGTATTCTTCCAGTATGAGTTGCGCCTCGCCAATTGCCTGAATAGCCAATTGTTGATCAGTCATACTCGTTACTCACAAAGTGCCCCGCCAAAAAGAAAGGAGGCAAATCAAGACCTCATTGGGGTTTTTCCCCGCTTTTTTGCCAAGATTATATCAATTTTTGTTTCAGTCCTGCCCAACATCGGCGGTTCTGCTGCTTCAGTAATTAGCTGATTTTACGCAATAAATTTGTGTCGCTCGATGTGAGGGAAATAAAGTGCGGTGGTAGCACGATGCCGATAGGCTTGAGAGGGATTCAATCGGCCTGCGCGCGATCGATTACGGTTACGTACGCGACCCACTCGAATTCAAAGGGCCCGAGACCGAGCTTTAACGCGGAATCAAATTCCATTTTCGTACGCGAAATCGGACCACTGCACGCCAAGCTCTGTTCGCGAGAGCGGCAGTTGGCGAATTGACTGTTGCCGGATTGATTGCGTCGCTCCATTCGATGGCCGCTATTGCGCTAGCGAGCTACGGCGGACAACGCGCTCCACTCATCCTGCGCGCTGTCACCGCAATACACACCTGCGATCCTGCCGCCGGCTCAATCGCAATACGACCACCTGCCATAGCCGTCGTCGCATCGCGCGCGTGCGCGATAGGGCACGGGCAGCGGCGGCCGCGGCGCGTATTCCGTGGCATAATCGTAGTCCTGGGCGTAATAGCGCTCGGGATAGGCGGGCGCGCGGTCGACATAGACCGGGCGCGCGGCGTAGGCGGGGCCGTACTCACCATAGACCGCTGCCGGTGCGCGGTAGGCAGGGTCCGGCACATAAGAGGGCTGCC
Organism: Bradyrhizobium archetypum; assembly: GCF_013114835.1. Lineage (GTDB taxonomy): Bacteria > Pseudomonadota > Alphaproteobacteria > Rhizobiales > Xanthobacteraceae > Bradyrhizobium > Bradyrhizobium archetypum. The sequence continues at coordinate 19,796 of NZ_JAAVLW010000009.1, forward strand.
GATATCCGTAACCGGGTTCGGCGTACGGCCGATGAGCCGGGCCGGGGCGCACATAGACATTGGCGGATGGTGCGTAGATTCCGCCGGGCGCGACGTAGACGGATGACAGGTCGCTGGCCGCGGCGGCCCCGCAACACAGGACGGTACAAGCCAGCGTGAGCGATGATCGGTACATGTGTGAAGCCTCCAACTACTCAAGCCGCGCCAGCCAGCATGGTTAATTTTCGCTAAACAATTCGAAGGGCGCAATGATAATCTGCGCGAAGATGTGTGCCATTTCTGGACTGCCCACATGGATCCGCAGTGTGAGTTGAGGAACTGCGATCATCGCGCAGCCAAGTGCACAGTCTCGGCAATCGTCGTAATTGTGAATGCCTCAACGTAGCGGCGTCATTGCGAGCGAAGCGAAGCAATCCATCGCGCCACAGGCGGACAGATGGATTGCTTCGTCGCTCCTCGCAATGGCGGTGGAATGCACGGACGTCGAAGGATCGTCATCATGACTGACTTCACCATCCGCACCATGCGGCCGGACGAAATCTCGATCGCGATCGACTGGGCCGCGGCTGAAGGATGGAATCCCGGCCTTGCGGATGCCGTCTGCTTTGCGACCGTCGATCCGGGCGGCTTTCTCATCGGCGAGATCAATGGCGCGCCGGCCGCGACGATCTCCTGTGTCAATTACGACGCGCGGTTTGCCTTTCTCGGCTTTTACATCGTGCGGCCGGACTTGCGCGGGCGTGGCCATGGCTTGCGGATGTGGAATGCGGCAATCGCGCATGCCGGCGCGCGCGTGATCGGACTGGATGGCGTGGTGGCGCAGCAGGAGAACTACAAGAAGTCCGGCTTTCAGTTCGCTTACGCCAACATCCGATATGGCGGCACGGTGACGGCGCCAGAGGTGCGGCGGAGCGATGTCATGACGCTCGGCGACGTGCCGCCGGCTGATGTGGAGGCAGATGATGCGACGGTGTTTCCGGCGCCGCGAGCAGCGTTTCTGCGCGCGTGGATCGGCGCGCCCGGACACACCGGTTGCGCGATCGTGCGAGATGGCAGGCTTGCGGGGTGGGGTGTGATCCGCCCATGCCGAAGGGGTTTCAAGGTCGGGCCGCTGGTGGCCGACGATCGCGCCACCGCCGCAGCGGTGCTGTCGGCCTTGCTCGCAAGGGTGGGCGGCGGCGAGATTTTTCTGGACGCACCCGGCATCAACCGCGACGCGGTTGCGCTGGCGGAAGCTCTTGGTCTTGCGCCGGTGTTCGAGACCGCGCGCATGTACACCGGCGCAGTCCCGGCGCTGCGGCTGGAGCGGGTGTTTGGTGTTACGACGTTTGAGCTCGGGTAGACCCGCATCCTACGCTACACGTCTCCGGCCGGCTCGTCTCGCGATGCCCGCCGCGACGCGACAAAGATCTCCCAGCTCACCATGAAGATTGCCGCGATCAGCGGGCCGATGACGAAACCGTTGAGGCCGAACACTTCAATGCCGCCGAGAGTCGAGATCAGCACGACGTAGTCCGGCAGCTTGGTGTCCTTGCCGACCAGGAACGGCCGGAGCAGGTTGTCGACGAGACCGATGACGAGCACGCCGTACGCAATCAGCGCGACGCCCTGCCAGACGGCGCCGGTGGCGAGAAAGTAGATCGCGACGGGGACCCATACCAGCCCGGCGCCGACGGCGGGCACCAGCGACAGGAACGCCATCAGCACGGCCCACAACAGCGCGGCGTGAACGCCGAGAAACCAGAACGCCAGGCCGCCGAGCGCGCCCTGCGCCATTGCCACCAGAACGCCGCCCTTGACGGTGGCGCGAACGACGTCGGCAAACCTGGTGAAGAGCGCGGACTTCTGGTCGGCGCGAAGCGGCACGGCATCCTTGATCGTTTCGGCCAGCGCCCGGCCGTCACGCATCAGGAAGAACAACAGGTACAGCATGATGCCGAGGCTGATCATGAACTCGAACGTGTTCATGCCGATGCTGAGCGCCTGCGGCGCCAGCATCTGGCCGCCCTTCATCAGGCTGGACGACAGGGTGTCGCGAAGCGTCGAAAGATTGGTCAGGTTGAACCGTTCCAGCCAGCTCACGGCCCAGGCCGGCAGCGCATCGAAGATGCGCTGGATGTAGCCGGCAAGATCATATTCGCCCGACTGGATTTTGCCGAACAGGCTGGTGGCTTCGCGGACCAGGGAGGCCGCGACGATCGCAAGCGGCAGGATCACCATGGCAATGATGAGCAGGACGGTCACCGCCGCTGCGAGGTTGGGCCGGCCGCGCATCGACCTCAATAGCGCGCGGTTGACCGGAGCAAAGATGACGGCGATGACGATCGCCCACAGGACGGCGCCGTAGAACGGCTGCAGAACCCAGGCGAAAGCCAGCGTAACGGCAAACAGCAGCAGCAGGAAAATCGGTTCGTCAATCCGTCGCACGGGCATCTCGTTCGTTGGCTTCCATTCAGGCCACGGCCGTTCCGCGCTTGTCGCACGACCACGATGAAAAAGAAATGTAGGGGCGCAAAGGCGCACGGCGCCGTGCCCACCATCAGCGCGCTGCAACGAATGGTGGGCATTCCTCGCGCTTTGCCCGCCTAGGGACTCCTTCTCGAGGCTTCAATGGGTCCAGCCTCTGCGGAGCAGCGCTACGCGCTGCACCGCGTCCGGGACGCGCGTGGGACCTTGTCTTGTTTGCGAAGTTTCGCTTTCCGCCAAGGCGGAAGTCCGGCGATGTCTATATCTTGTCGACGATGTCAGCTTCGCTCCTTTGTACCGCGGTCTTGGCCAAGGTCTTCTTCAACTGCTCCGCAACGAGCCGCAGCTCGCGGTTCTTGACAAACCAGTAGGCGGCAAAGGCCCAGATGCCCGACCATTCCGCGAACAGAATGTACGACCCCCGCTTCTCATTCAGATAATGCAGAAGGACCGAGGTGCCGATCGCAAGCACCATATAGCAGCCGACCAGGAAGTAGGCAGTCTTGAAACGCTTGTGAGCCTTCGGGTTGGATGTTTTGAGTTGCGACAAAGTCGAATCCGAATACCAGAGGATCACGACCGCGATGCATGCAAATGCCAGCACCGCGCAAACACCATGTAACGAAAGCCACGGCATTCCCAGCCTTTCGAACAAATTCCAGTCGGACTTACCCTCAAGCGACATCGGAAATATCGCGACGCCAAGGGCGAAGAGTCCGGCAAGGCTGAGCCAGCGATCCTCGTTCTTGGAAAACCCGCGATACTTGAACAGGAAGACGCCGACGGCGAACAGGATGCCGCAGAACCAAAGTCTGACGGGAAATATGTCGATACGTGTCCCGGGAGGCTGGCCCGCAAAGTAATAATCGCTCAGCGTCGGCTGAATGCCGATTCCCCAATATATGCCCATGGCAATCACAACGACCGGGAATGCGAGGGTGATAACACCCATCCGGGTTCTCAACTTGCGATAATTTTCGACGATGGCCTTGTCGATATGTTCAATGTCCATGATGCCCCTCCAAACAATTGCGTAAAGCAGGAATAGTGTCCGTCGCTCAGATTGTGTGGAAGATCTTATGCACACAAAAGTAGTGGAAAAGGCCGGCTTTTGATGCGCCAGGCGGGCGAGACTGCATGTCGGCCCAGCCGTCGCGCTCGCGTGAAGAGGGTGGACAGCCGATCCGACCCTCCGCGATTGCATGCCCAACATCGCGGCATTGTGGCTTGACGTTGGGCAATTTGCCCCCGAAGTTGCGCCTGCCGTGGTAATTTCTTCTGAGCTTTCCCGAGAATCCGACCTGTTTATTCCCGACTCGCGCCGGGCGTGGATCCGGCTTGCCGTGGCCGTGCTGATCGGCTCGCTCGGCAGCGTCGGCATGTGGTCGGTGGTGGTGGCGCTGCCGGTGGTGCAGACCGAATTCGCCGCGAGCCGCGGCACCGCCTCGCTGGCCTTTACGATGATCATGCTCGGCTTCGGCTCCGGCGCGGTGCTGACCGGCAAGATCACCGACCGCTATGGCATCGTCACCGCGATCGGGCTCGGCATTGGCATTTTGGGCCTCGGCTATGTCGTCGCGGGGATGTCGACCTCGATCTGGCAATTCATCCTGGTGCATTTCGCCATCGGGCTTTCCTCCTCGGCGACCTTCGGCCCGCTGATGGCAGAAGCCTCGCACTGGTTCGATCGCTACCGCGGGCTTGCGGTCGCGGTGGCCGCCAGCGGCAATTACATCGGCGGCACGATCTGGCCGCCGGTGGTGAACTACGCCATCGAAGCGACGGGCTGGCGCACCACCCATATCGGGCTCGGCATCTTCACGGCGGTGGCAATGACGCTGGCGTTGGTCGGCTTGCGCATGCTGATGGGGGCGGGCGGGCAGCGCGACCATCAGAATGCGCCGCCGCCGCGCGTCGACTTGCGGATCTCCACCAACGCGCTGACGGCGATCCTGTCGCTGGCGGCGATTGCCTGCTGCGTGGCGATGTCGATGCCACAGGTGCATATCGTCGCCTATTGCGGCGATCTCGGCTACGGCGTGGCGCGCGGCGCCGAAATGCTGTCGCTGATGCTGGGCTTCGGCATCATCAGCCGGATCGGAAGCGGCTTCCTCGCGGACAAGATCGGCGGCATCCGAACGCTTTTGATCGGCTCGGTGGCGCAGGGCAGCGCGCTGCTGTTCTACCTGTTCTTCGACAGCCTGACCTCGCTCTACATTATCTCGGCGATGTTCGGCCTGTTCCAGGGCGGCATCGTGCCGAGCTACGCCATCATCGTGCGCGAGGCGATGCCGGCCTCCGAGGCCGCGACACGTGTGGGCATCGTGATCTTCGCTTCCGTATTCGGCATGTCGTTCGGCGGCTGGATCTCCGGAGCGATCTTCGACGCCACCGGCTCCTACATGGCGGCCTTCGCCAATGGCCTCGCCTGGAACGCGCTCAACATCGTGATCATGCTGCTGCTGTTGATGCGCGCGCGCCAGCGGCTGGCGATGGCGTAGGTAATTCGATCCAATAGCCAGTTCCAAGAAAGAGCAGTGTCGCCGCGAGGAAGTAGGGTTGATAGGGTGCAAGCCGTGTGAAATAGCCGATCCATGCACCGCTGACGCCGAGACTGAACAGAAGCACCCGCAAGACGCAACACGACGACGTAGCGAGCGCGCCCAGCAGGCCGCCTGTGGCCATCAACGCCTGTCCGTGCCCCGGGTCGGCGGCGATATGCTCTTTCTTGACCTTCATGCTAACGAGCCTACATCCTGTGGTGACTACAGGATCAAGAGGTTTTCCATGAGTGTGGTCACGGCTGCGCGAGCCGAAAAGCTGACAATCGGCAAGCTGTCGCACCTTAGCGGCGTGAACATCGAAACCATCCGCTACTATGAAAAGGTCAAGGTGCTGCCGGTCCCCTCGCGCGCGGAAAGAAAACGGGCGTCGCGTGTACGGCCCAATGGAAGCGCGCATCCTTGCTTTTCGTGCGGCGCTCGCGCGAGTTGGGATTTTCGCTCCAGGAGGTGCGCGCCTTGCTGCGGCTCGGCGGTCCTGAAAAAGCCTCGTGTCGTGAAGTCCGGGAGATCGCTGCCCACCACCTCGATGATATCCGCACAAAGATCGCCGATCTCCGCAAGCTGGAACACCTGCTGACCAAAACCGTCGCGCAATGCACCGGCACCGCAGCGCCGAGGTGTCCGGTATTGGATATTCTCGATATCCAGCGTTCCAGATAAGCGCTCGAGGACGGCTTGAGTCCTATGCCGCCTGGCCCGCCTTCAACAGCGAGCAGCCGGTGATCTTCAGGCTGCCGTCGGGCTGCTGCTCCAGCGTGTACATCGCTTCCCAGGCCTCGCCATTGTCATCGACGATGTAGACGCGCTGGGCGATATGGCCGCCGGCGGCGCGCGCCTCGCCGAATTCAAAACTTTTGTGGCGATAGACCGGCGCGTAGCCTTGCTTGACCATCTGCATGAAGATGTCGGCCTGCGGAAAGATCTGCCTGATTTCGGGCGCGGCATGCGAATAGGCGGCTGCGGCGTCGTCACGGCTGAACGCCTGCTCCTGCGCGCGGATCACGCTTTGCGCGGTGGCGACGTCATCGGCGAGGGCCTGGGCGCCCAAGCCGATGAGGAATGCGAGAACCACAACAACAGCGCGCATGCCAATACCTCCGGACTGGCGGTGCTTGCCAGGGTGCGGACCAGCCGAAACTTATACCTGCTGACGGGCGGGCGGAAGGACTATTCGCGCAGCGTCAGGAGGGATGAGGAACAAGCCGATGGGACCGTCGTTTCTCTCCAGGAGGATCACCCGATGACACTCACGCGCGGCAGTATCCAGGGATATGAAATCGACCGCATGGTGCTGCTGTTCTCCATGATGGACGGGTCGAAGGAAATACCTTGTGCCGTCAGCGCTTCGGCGATGGACAATCTGGAGCATGTGGCGCGGACGGCGCCGGAGGGACGCGAAGAACAATTCCTTCGATTGCGCGACCGGATCGAACAATGCGCAGCGCGCAAATTCGATGCCCGCGAGTTCGAGGGAAAGCCGCCCGGCATCATCATACGCAGCATCGATTTTCGCGGTTAGCGGCAGCATCAGCCTAATGCGCCATCATGTCGAGGAACGGTGTGTCGTTGGCGCTGACATAGAAGATGACGACCTTGGTTGGCTCGGTGGCGCTGCGGTTATAGCCAGTCATCGGCACCCTCGGCGGTTCGACCATTGCCTCGCCGGCCTTCACGTCAAGCGGCGGGCGGCCGTCGAGTTCGAGGGTGAAGGTGCCTTCGAGGACGTACACCGTCACCGGAAAGCGGTGGGTATGATAGACCGTCTTGTCGCCGGGCTTGAACGTCGCCGTCATCACCCGCACGGTCTGCTTGTCGTCCGTGGGAAGTCCCTCGACGACCTGCTGCAAGACCATGGTTGGCCGGGCGATATTGGGGGCTGCCCCGCCGTGCTGTTCCGACGCCGCCTGACTGCCGATGCCGAGGCTCGCGAGCAGGGCAACGCCCGGGACAAGATGGTTGCGCATATATCGCTCCTTTGATTCACCGCGCCGTTTGGAGCAAAGCCTACGCAGCGCGGCCAAGCCGCGGGAGCCGCAAGATTGCTAGGACCAGCTCCAAAAGTGCATAATGGGTGCATGTTCGACTGGAATGATCTGAAGTATTTTCTTGCCGTTGCGCGCCATGGCAGCACGATCGCGGCCGGCAAGGCGCTCGGCACCAGCCAGTCGACCGTGCACCGCCGGCTCGAGGAGCTCGAACGCCGGATGGGGCAGGTGCTGGTGACGCGGCAGGCCAGCGGCTATCGCCTCACCGAATACGGCACCGCGCTGTTACCATTCGCTGAGCGCGTCGAGGCGGCGGTCGGGGATTTCCAGCGGCGGGCCACTGATGTCGAGCAGGACATGAAGGGCACGATCCGCGTCACGTGCCCCGAGCCGATCGTCATCCGCATGACGCAGTCGGGGCTGATCGAGCGGTTTCATGCCCGCTATCCGCATCTGCGCGTCGAGTTCATCACCAGCGACCGTTATCTCGACCTCTCGAAGGGCGAGGTCGACGTCGCCTTCCGCTCGGGTGATACCGATGACGAGCTGATCGGCCGCAAGATCGCGGATTCGTACTGGGCCGTCTATGCCAGCCGCGATTATGTCGAGCGCCACGGCAGGCCCGATCGCGTCGAAGAATTGTCGCAACATCCCCTCATCGGCTTCGACGAGACGCTGGCGGGTCACCGTGCCGCCAAATGGCTGAAGGACGTTGCCCCCGACGCCAGGATGCCGGTGCGCAACAACAGCGTGCTCGGCCTCGTTTCCGCGGTGAAATCCGGCGCTGGAATAGGTCCGCTGCCGACGGCGCTCGGCGATGCAGAGCCGGATCTGGTCCGCCTGCTCGGGCCCGTGCCGGAATTGACGCGAAGCTGGCGGATCCTCACACATCCCGACATCCGCCGCGTGCCGCGCATTGCCGCATTTTTCGACTACGTCGTCGAGCAGCGCGAGGCGCTGAAGCCTGTCCTCACCGGGTGAGGCCGCCAGCATTCATGGCCGCGATCACTTTCCCTGAAACACTGCAGCGCGCCGCTCGATGAAGGACTGAATGCCCTCACGCGCATCGGCGCTGTTCAGCACGCGCTCGCGCACTTTCGGAATATAGGCGATGGCCGCCTGCTCGCCCTGTTCGACATATTTGAGCGCCGCTTCCTTGGTGACCTGAATGCCGAGCGGCGCATTGCCGGCGATGATCCTGGCGAGCGCCATCGCCCGCTCGACTTGTTGCCCCACCGGCACCACCTCCTGAACCAGGCCGATCTCGCGGGCGCGCGCTGCAGTGAACTCATCACATAGCAACAGGTGATACATTGCATTGCCCCAGCCGGTGCGCGACAGGAAACGGAAATGCGCGCCGCCAAGGGGAGCAATGCCGCGTTTGGCTTCCATTTGGCAGAAGCGGGCGTCATCGGCGGCAACGACGATGTCGCCCGCCAGCATCAGCTCGATCCCGATGGTGTAGACGATGCCCTGCACCGCTGAGACGATTGGCTTCCTGCAGCGCTTCTGCAGGCCGAAGACGTCGACATTGCCTTCCTTGAAGTTGCGCTTCTCGGCGGCGGGGCCGAAGAACTTCGGCATGTCGAGGCCGGCAGTGAAGTCCTTGCCCGCCGCGCAGATGACGCCGACCCAATGGCTGTCGTTGTTGTGCAGTTCGGTCAGCGCATCGGACAACTGCTCCATCATTGCCAGCGAGAACGCGTTCTTCTTCGCGGGATTGTCGATGATGATCTTGAAGATTCGATCATGGGTCTCGGTGAGGATCTTTCCTTCGGTGCTCATGTCTTCCTTCTCCATTCTGATTGTTCTGGAATGCAGTGCGGGACAGGCGCCTCTATCGTTCGTATTTGACGGCGAGCGCAGTGCGGATCGCAGCCGCCCGCTCCGGTGAGAAATGCGACGGCCCATGTTCCAGCAGGTCGAGGAACGACAGCACGCCGCCGCGCGAGCCCCAGCTACCTTCCTCGATGATGCGAAAGTTGATCCACCAGGCCGGCGAGGGCGCCTTCATCCCGCAGGCCTCGGCAAGCGCCGAATGGATGTTGCGGATCACGGCCGCGCGATCCTCGCGCGTCCAGCAGCAGTCCATCACCACGACATCGATCAACATGACGTCGCTCGGTCTGTCCGACAGCAGCTCTCCGCCGTGGGCGATCATGTCGAGCGGGCGCTCGACGAAATGAACCTGATAGCCGCGGCGTGCCTCGGGCGTGAGCTCGCCGACCTCCGGCACCAGCACGGCGTCCGTCAGCGTCTTGGCCAATACGCGCCGCTGATCGGCATTCAACCGTCCTTGCGGCGTCATCACGTGGATAAACGTCATCGCGCCCGTCCTTTCTGCCAGCGTCCAACTGACTATGACGACCGTCATAACTTCATATGGCGCTGGCTATGTCAAGCGTCATATTCTAGGATGCGCCATCCAGCCGACGAGGACCCCGATGACGTCAGATACCCGCGCGAAGATGGTGGCCGGCGCCGCCGACCTTTTCAGCCGCCGCGGCGTCAACGCCACCAGCATGCGCGAGGTGGTCCGCCACACCGGCACGCCGCGCGGCTCGATTGGCCATCATTTCCCGCGCGGCAAGCTGCAATTGATCGAGGATGCGGTGGTCTTCGCCGGCAAGCAGGTCAGCGGGCCGCTGGCGCATCTGACGGAGACGCGCGGCGCCATTGCTGGCTTGCGCACTTTCATCGCATTGTGGCGCCAGACGCTGGAGCGGACGAAGTTTCAGGCCGGCTGTCCGGTGCTCGCGGTCGCGGTCGAGCAGTATGTCAACGACGCCACCGACAAGGGCGGCGAGCCGGACGAAGCTGCGCAGCAACATCTGCTCGACCTTGCCGACGGCATCTTCGCCGACTGGCAGCGGATTATGTTCGCGGCGCTGCGGCGCGAAGGGGTGGCGCCGGCGCGTGCGCGGCGGCTGGCGGCGCTCGTCATCGCAGCAACGGAAGGAACGGTCGCGCTGTGCCGCGCAGCCCGCAGCGCCCAGCCCCTCGACGATGTCAGGCAGGAGCTCGAGCTGGTGCTTTCGAGCGTGCTGGAGAAGTGAGAAGAACTCACGATGCCAGCGCTGTTAGAAGGATCCGCGCGAGGTCGGCGCTGAGGTAAGGCTTCGGCAGCAGCAGCACGCCAGCATCGAGACGGCCATGGTGTATAAGGGCATTCTCGGCATAACCCGAGGTATAAAGCACTTTGAGTTCCGGGCGCCTTTTGACCGCCTCGGTCGCGAGCTGGCGGCCGTTCACTCCTCCGGGCAGCATTACGTCAGTGAACAGCAGGTCAATGCGCTCCGGTCCATCGATGATTGCCAGCGCCTCGGCAGCATTGCCGGCGGCAAGCGTGCGGAATCCGAAACGTGTGATTTGCGCCACGACGTATTCGCGGACCAGCGGGTCGTCCTCGACAATCAAGATGGACTGGTCGCTATGTTCGCCGGCGTATCCGCCGGTCTCGCCGGCGGGCTCTTCCGCGCCACCACCCGTGGCCTGCGGCAGATATAGCTTCACGGTCGTGCCGTGGCCCTCTTCGCTGTAGATCTTGATATGTCCATTGGACTGCTTGACGAAGCCATACACCATGCTGAGGCCGAGCCCCGATCCCTTCCCGGCCTCCTTGGTGGTAAAGAATGGTTCAAACACCTTTTCGAGCAGGTTGCCCGGAATTCCTTCACCGGTGTCACTCACTGCAATCATGACGTAGTTGCCAGGTCTAGCCTCACTATTCAGGCGCGCGTAACTTTCATCGAGCACCACGTTCTTGGTTTCCAACGTCAGCTTGCCGCCGTTAGGCATGGCGTCACGAGCATTCAGGGCGAGGTTCAGGATCGCGGTCGAGAGCTGACTGGGATCGATCAGAGCCGGCGCGGAATCGTGCGCCAGCATCGATTCAATCTCGATGTGCTCGCCGAGGGTGGGGCGCAGCAGACCCGCGGCATCGACTATCAACGCGTTGACGTCGGTATTGCGCGGTTGCAGCGGCTGGCGGCGGGAGAAGGCCAGCAAATGCTTCGTCAGCTCGGCCCCCCTTGCCGCAGCTCCGCTGATCAGATTGGTGATCTGAGCGAGATGTGGACGATCCTTGACAGCATCGCTGAGGATTTCGATGGTTCCCGTGATCACAGTCAGAATGTTGTTGAAGTCGTGCGCGACGCCACCAGTGAGCTGGCCGATGGCTTCCATCTTCTGCGCTTGCTGGATCTTGGATTCGGTGGCCTCTTTCTCCTCAAAACGCTTGACCATGGCCTCGGCCTCGCGGCGTTGCCTGACTTCTTCCTCAAGTGCGGCATAGGCATTCGCAAGCTGAATGCGCGTGGGCAGCACTAGGATCCGCGGCAGCAGCAGCAATAGTGCGGCCGTGATCGCGACCGAAATCAGCGCCAGGAAGGCTTTGGTCAGGGCCTCGATCTCATAGGCCGGCACCCATAGGGTGTAGATCGACAGCAGGCGGGTCACACCGCACACCGCAACGAAGATCGCGAATATTAGGAATACGCGCCGGAACATGAGCTCACGATGGCGCCGCCACAGAAAGAACGCGAGGACGAACGCCGTAGCAAAGAAGGCGCCGGCGACAATCGCGTCGGAAACGACATTGAGCCAGATGAGTTCCGGCTTCCACAACAGGCACGCGCCGTGCTCGGTGAGCTTCGACATGGAAAAAGCTCCAAGAAACGGCTGCACGCGTGCAACCGCAATCCTCCGACCTCGCTGCCGGACGAACGAAACTATTCAGCTTTTTGGCCACCCGCGCAAGCGCAGCGCTGGGCCGGCGAATATTATCGCGCCCATCTGAGCATCGGAGGCAGCATGTTGTTCCCGGGAACGAGCGGAGCGAAGGCGAAGATTGCTGCCTGCAGCGCAACAGCGGCTTCAGTAGCGAGCATTACGATATCGAAACAATCTGCTTTGACATATGACAGTTTAGTCAGTTTGAAGAGGCCTTAAGATGGATAGGTCGGAAAAGTATCGTTCGTTGTATGCCAAACTGATTTGCACCGCAGCCAAGCTCGATGATCCGCGCATCGAGGAGGCATTTCGCTCTGTGAAACGCGAGCCCTTCGCCGGACCGGGACCGTGGTGGCTGAATCTCGGCGCACACCCATACGTGCAGACACCCGACGATGATCCCGCATTTCTCTACCAAGACCTGCTCCTCGCATTGGACCACGAGCGAGGCATCAATATCGGCCAGCCCAGCGCTCACGCCTATTGGCTGGGAGCCTGCAATATCAAGGAGGGTGAGCGCGTGGTGCAGATTGGGGTGGGCAGCGGCTATTATACCGCGATCCTTGCCCACCTGGTCGGCGCAGCCGGTCGGGTCTACGGCTATGAAATCGACGAGGTGCTGGCGGCGCGTGCTCGCGAGAACCTCCGAGAGGTGCATCAGGCGGAGGTGCGAACGCAATCGGGCGTCGCGTCGGACTTGCCGCAGGTTGACCTGATCTATGTTTGCGCTGGTGCCGCGCGGCCATGCCGCATGTGGCTCGACGCATTGCGGCCTCGAGGGCGCCTCTTGTTTCCCTTGGCTCCCAAGGATGTCTTCGGAGGCATGTTGCTGGTCACGCGTCCCGACCAAGGCTCCGCGTGGTCCGCAAAGTTTGTCAGTCGCGCCGCATTCATCGGCTGCTTGGGTCTTCAGGACGAGGAGGTAGGTCATCGTCTAAAAGACGCGTTTTCGAAAAACTGGGATAACGTGCGTTCGCTCCGTCTCGATGGATCACCCGATGATAGCTGCTGGTTTGCGGGTGACGGCTGGTGGCTTTCAACGGCGGATGTCTGACGGGCAGCAAACGTCTCCCGCACCAATCGATATTCCTTTTGGCCCAGGCCGGACATGTTGGCAGACGATTCTGATCTCCGCTCGCGAGGCGAGGAGATAGATCGCAACCATTGCAGCGCTACAGCGAACCATGAGTAGACGTGTTGCTGCTCAAAACGTCGGCGGCGTGCAGGCGCTTATCACTTCGCAGGGTTTGGCGCCGACGCAGCGGAAGCGGTGCGGCCTTCGGCTTTCGAAATAATAGGCATCGCCCGGGTCGAGGATGCGGCGTTCGTCGTCGACAGTGACCTCGAGCCGGCCGCTCACCACGATGCCGCCTTCCTCGCCGTCATGGGTCAGCGGCACGCGGCCGGTATCGCTGCCGGGCTCGTAGCGCTCCTTCAGAATCTGCAACGCGCGGCCGAACAGGTTGTCGCCGACCTGGCGGTAGGAGATCGGCTGCTTGCCGATCTCGGTCAGTTCGTCGGCGCGGTAGAACGCCTTGCGCGGCCGCTCCGGCTCGATCGCGAAGAATTCGGCCAGTCCCATCGGAAGCCCGTCGAGAATGCGCTTGAGCGCGCCCACGCTCGGGTTCATCTGGTTCGATTCGATCAGCGAGATCGTCGAATTGGTCACGCCGGAGCGTTTTGCCAGTTCGCGTTGCGACAGCTTGTGACGCGACCGAACAAAGCGGAGTCGCCCGCCGATGTCGACACTCATGGCCAATCCCTGTTGCAGGTGTTTCGGATCGAACAAATATGCCTTGGCAGGGTTAGCAAAATCAATGGGTTGCAGGACCGCAGAAAAGGACTTGTTATGGAGTTCCGAGCGTGGCCCGGTGGCAGCTTGAGCTGCCAGCAAAGGAGCTAAGCCCGTGACCGTTCACCAAAAGCCGAACACCCTGCAGACCGACTCGTTCTGGATGCCTTTCACGGCCAACCGGCAGTTCAAGAAAGCGCCGCGCCTGTTCGCCTCCGCCGAGGGCATGCATTACACCACCGTCGACGGCCGCAAGGTGATCGACGGCTCGGCCGGCCTGTGGTGCGTCAATGCCGGCCACGGCCGCCGGCAGATCGCCGCCGCCGTCGAACGGCAGTTGATGAATCTCGATTTCGCGCCCTCGTTCAACATGGGCCATCCGCTGGCGTTCGACTTCGCCGAGCGGCTCACCGAGATCGCGCCGAAGGGACTGGATCGCGTCTTCTTCACCAATTCGGGCTCGGAATCGGTTGATACCGCGCTGAAGATCGCGCTGGCCTATCAGCGCGCCATCGGGCAGGGCACCCGGACGCGCCTGATCGGCCGCGAGCGCGGCTATCACGGCGTCGGCTTCGGCGGCATGTCGGTCGGCGGCATGGTGGCGAACCGCCGCGCCTTCGCGACCCATCTGCCTGGCGTCGATCACATCCGTCACACCCATGACCTCACCCGTAACGCCTTCGCCAAGGACATGCCGGAGCATGGCGCCGAGCTCGCCGACGATCTCGAGCGGATGGTGGCGCTGCACGGCGCCGACACCATTGCCGCCGTCATCGTCGAGCCGGTGCCAGGCTCGACCGCGGTGCTGCCGCCGCCGAAGGGTTACCTGAAGCGCCTGCGCGAAATCGCCGACAAGCACGGTATCTTGCTGATCTTCGACGAGGTGATCACCGGCTTTGGCCGCCTCGGCACGCCGTTCGCGGCGGATTATTTCGGTGTCACGCCCGACATGATGACGACCGCCAAGGGCATCACCAACGGAACGGTGCCCTGCGGTGCAGTGTTCGCGACCCGCAAGGTCCACGACGGGCTGATGACGGGTCCTGAGGGCACCATCGAGCTGTTTCACGGCTACACCTATTCGGCGCATCCGACTGCCTGCGCTGCGGGGCTCGCGACGCTCGACATCTACAAGGACGAAGGCCTTCTGACGCGCGGCGCATCCCTCGCCGAGTACTGGCGCGATGCGCTGCATTCGCTGAAGGGCCTGCCCAACGTGATCGACATTCGCAATGTCGGCCTGATGGGCGCGGTCGAGCTGTCGCCGCGCAGCGACGGCGTCGGCGCACGCGGCTATGACGTGATGGTGGATTGCTTCAACCGCGGGCTCTATCTGCGCATGAGCGGCGACAGCTTTGCGATGTCGCCACCTTTGATCGTCGAGAAGAGCCATATCGACGACATCGTCTCCATCCTCGGCGACGCGATCAAGCGAGTGGCCTGATCCTTGCTCACAGAGAAAATGAAAAATAGAAGCCGCGGCGACGTCGCCGCGGCAAATGCGTGAGGGATCGTGAAAGTCATCGTTCTCGGCAGTGGCGTGATCGGCGTCACGACCGCCTATTATCTCGCGCGTGCCGGCCATGAAGTCGTTGTCGTCGACCGCCAGGGCGCGCCTGCGCTCGAAACCTCCTTCGCCAATGCCGGCGAGGTCTCGCCCGGCTATTCCTCGCCCTGGGCCGGCCCGGGCGTGCCGGTCAAGGCGATCAAATGGCTCTTGATGCGGCACGGGCCCCTGGTGATCTGGCCGAAGCTAGATCCCGTGATGTGGCTGTGGATGCTCAAGATGCTACGCAACTGCACGGCGGAGCGCTACGCGATCAACAAAAGCCGGATGATCCCGATCGCCGAATATAGCCGCGATTGCCTCCGCACGCTGCGCGACGAGACCGGCATCGCATATGACGAGCGCAGCCGCGGCACGCTGCAGCTCTTCCGCAAGCAGAAGCAGCTCGATTCGACCGGGGGCGATATCGCGGTGCTCAAGCAGTACGGCGTGCCGTACGAACTCCTGGATCGCAGCGGCTGCATCGGCGCGGAACCCGCGCTGGCGAACGTGAAGGAAAAGTTCGTCGGGGGGCTGCGCCTGCCGCAGGACGAGACCGGCGATTGCCACATGTTCACACAGTCGCTGGCGCAGGAAGCGGCAAAGCTCGGCGTGCAGTTCAGGTTCAACACCAGGATCGACCGGCTGGTTGCGGATGGCAACAAGATCACTGGCGTCGTCACCGGCGACGGCCTGTTGCAGGCGGACGCCTATGTCGCGGCGCTCGGAAGCTGGTCGCCGCGATTGCTCAAACCCATCGGCATTTTCGTTCCAGTCTATCCGGTGAAGGGCTATTCGATCACGGTGCCGGTCACCAATCCCGACGGCGCGCCGGTGTCGACTGTGATGGATGAGAGCTACAAGGTCGCGATCACGCGGCTGGGCGATCGCATCCGCGTCGGCGGCACCGCGGAAATCTCCGGCTATTCCGATCGGCTCGACGCGGCGCGGCGCGCGACGCTGGATCACTCGCTGTCTGACATGTTTCCGCACGGCGGCGACTTGCGCGAGGCGAGCTTCTGGTGCGGCCTGCGCCCGATGACCCCGGACGGCCCGCCGATCATCGGTGCCACGCGCTATGGCAATCTGTATCTCAACACCGGCCACGGCACGCTCGGCTGGACCATGGCGTGCGGCTCGGGAAGGGTGCTGGCGGATCTGATCTCGGGACGCAAGCCGGATATCGATGTGCGCGAGCTCAATGTGAGCCGGTACGATCAGCGGTTTGGGTAACACTGTCATTCCGGGATGGTGCGCAAGCACCAGACCCGGAATCTCGAGATTCCGGGTTGGCCTCTGAGGCGCCCCGGAACGACAAGCTGACTCAGCCCGCCTGCGTCACGCAGTTCACCCACAGCACCACTGCTTTCGTATCATCCGCCGGATTTGAAAAGCGGTGCGGCCTGCGGCTGGCGAACCGAAAACTGTCGCCCTGCTTCAACGTCCAGGTCTCGGCGTCCACCGTCAGCGTCATCTCGCCTTCCAGCACGAGGCCGGCCTCTTCGCCGTCATGGGTGTAGAGCTCGTCGCCGGTGTTGCCGCCTGGCTCCATGTGCACGAGAAACAGGTTGAGGCGGCTTTCCGTTCCGGCCGGGCTCAGCAATTGCTTTGAGATGCCGGTGCGCCAGAGTTTCAGTTCAGCGCGCTGCAATTGCCGCGTCACAACACCGCCGGACGTGGCATCATCGCCTGACTTCGAGCCGAACAGCGCGGCAATGCCGACGCCAAGCACGTCGGCGAGCGTGGCAAGCACACGCAGCGACGGCGACGACAGGCCGCGCTCGATCTGGCTGAGAAAGCCGATCGACAGATCGGTCCGCGCCGCAATGGTTTGCAGCGAAAGCTTGTGCTCGCGGCGCAGATCGCGAATGCGGCGGCCGACCGCGAGATCCATCGCCGGCTCGGCAGGCGTTGCGGCGGACTTCGCCTTCTGCCCGCGCACGGCCCTTCCGGCGGCCTTCGCTTTGGCTTTGGGTACCG
This sequence comes from Bradyrhizobium archetypum, assembly GCF_013114835.1. Lineage (GTDB taxonomy): Bacteria > Pseudomonadota > Alphaproteobacteria > Rhizobiales > Xanthobacteraceae > Bradyrhizobium > Bradyrhizobium archetypum. Next base: position 36,860 of record NZ_JAAVLW010000009.1, read on the forward strand.
CCGTCCTGATTCTCTTGCCTCCGCTCACGTCAGGCTGCTTCCTTCATGTGCATGAAAATTACTTGCAATGGCGGGCGAAGTGTGACCACAATTTCATAATGGTGAAAATAGGCTCGAACAGCATCGCCCGCAACTCTTTGGTTTTAAGGTTGGCGAAAGTTCGGGCGGCGTTCAGATCGGGAGGTGGTGCGATGGCTCTGAAGCGTCTCGTTCAGGCCGCGATGGTGGCCCTTGTTCTCACGGCTGCGATGCCGGTAGCAGCGCAGCAGGTGCTGAAGGTGGGCTCGACGCCGACCGGCGTGCCCTTCACCTTCCTCGACACCAAGACCAACAGCATTCAAGGCATCATGGTCGATCTGATCACCGAGATCGGCAAGGATGCCGGCTTTAAGGTGCAGATCGAGCCGATGCAGTTCTCGACGCTGATCGCCTCGCTCACCTCGAACAAGATCGACATCATCTCGGCCGCGATGTTCGTCACGCCGGCACGCAAGGAAGTGATCGATTTCTCCGAACCATTCTACAGCTATGGCGAGGGGCTCCTGGTGCCGAAGAGCGACAGCAAGGTCTACACCACGCAGGAGGATCTGAAGGGCGAGGTGGTCGGCGCGCAGGTCGGGACTGCCTTTGTCGATGCGCTGAAGAAGTCCGGCCTGTTCAGCGAAGTGAAGGCCTATGACACGATTCCCGACATTCTGCGCGACGTGAACGCCGGGCGCCTCAAGGCCGGCTTCGCCGATTATCCGATCCTTGCCTACAATCTCAAGCAGGGCGGTTTTCCCGAGGCACGTATCGTCGAGAGCTACAAGCCGACCACGATCGGTTCGGTCGGCATCGGCGTACGCAAGGGTGACACCGAACTTCTCGCCAAGATCAACGCCTCGCTGGCGAAGCTGAAGGCGAACGGCACGGTTGCAAAGATCCTCGATAAATGGGGCCTGAAGGCGCAGGGTGCCTGATGCAAGCCTTCTGGCGCGACGCGGTCGAGTTCCTGCCGATTCTGATGAGCGGCGTGGCGCTGACGATCATCGTCACGATCGGCTCGCTGTTGCTGTCGACCACGCTCGGCCTAGTCTGGGCCTTGATGCGCGTATCCGGCATCGGCGTCTTCGCAGGCTTCAGCGCCGGGCTGATCAACGTCATCCGCGGCATCCCGATCATCGTGCTGTTGTTCTATCTCTATTTCGTGATGCCCGAACTCGGCCTGACGCTGACCGCGCTGCAGGCTGCAATTCTCGGCCTCGGTATCGCCTATTCGGCCTACCAGGCCGAGAACTTTCGCGCCGGCATCGAGGCCATCGACAAGGGGCAGATCGAGGCAGCGCAGGCGATCGGCATGGGCTGGTGGCAGACCATGCGCCGCGTGGTGCTGCCGCAGGCGGTTAGAATCGTGCTGCCGCCCTACGGCAACATCATGATCATGATGCTGAAGGATTCCTCGCAAGCCTCGACCATCACGGTTGCGGAACTTGCGCTGCAGGGCAAGCTGATCGCATCCTCGACCTTCAAGAACACCAGCGTGTTCACGCTTGTCGCATTGATGTATCTCACCATGAGCATTCCGCTCATTCTCCTGGTCCGTCACTTCGAAAAGCGCGCGGGCCAGAAATGATCGAGCTTACCAACGTTCACAAGAGCTTCGGCAAGGTCGAAGTGCTCAAGGGCATCACCGCCTCCGTCGAGAAGGGCGAAGTGGTCTGCATCATCGGCCCCTCGGGCTCGGGAAAATCCACCATCCTGCGCTGCATCAACGGGCTGGAGAGCTATGACAGCGGCGACATCCTAGTCGAGGGCGCGCGGGTCGATCGCCATGCGGCTTCGATCATTGCGATCCGGACCCAAGTCTCGATGGTGTTTCAGCGCTTCAACCTGTTTCCGCACCGGACCGCGCTGGAAAACGTCATCGAAGGGCCGGTCTATGTGAAGCGAGAACCACACGCGCAAGCGGTTGAGCGCGGCCATGATCTGCTGGCGCAGGTCGGACTCGCGGAGAAGGCCGATGCCTATCCGCCGCAGCTCTCGGGCGGACAGCAGCAGCGCGTTGCGATTGCGCGGGCGCTCGCGATGCAGCCGAAGGCGATATTGTTCGACGAGCCGACCTCGGCGCTCGATCCCGAACTGGTTGGCGACGTGCTTTCGGTGATGCGCAAGCTTGCCGACGACGGCATGACCATGGTCGTCGTCACCCACGAGATGGGATTTGCCCGGGATGTCGCCGACCGCGTGCTGTTCATCGACGGCGGCGTGATCGTCGAGCAGGGGGCGGCGAAATCGGTCCTCAACCAGCCGCAGCATGCGCGCACGCAGGATTTCTTGCGGCGCGTGCTGCATCCGCTCTGAGTTTGCCAGCATGAATGCGCCTGTCCAATTGCCGCTGCCGCCAAGCCTTTACGCCGATACGGCGGTCGCGCCCATACCGACGCCGCCGCTTGCCGCCGACAAGAAGGTTTCGGTCGCGATCATCGGCGGCGGTTTCACCGGGCTTTCCACCGCGCTGCATCTGGCCGAGCAGGGCGTCGATGTCGCCGTATTGGAAGCGCAACAGCCGGGCTGGGGCGCCTCGGGCAACAATGGCGGCCAGGTCAATCCAGGGCTCAAGCACGACCCCGACCAGATCGAGGCCGATTTTGGTGCCGAGCTTGGCGGCCGCATGATCGCTTTCGCCTACGGCACCACGAACTACACGTTCGATCTGATCCGCCGTTACCAGATTCCCTGCGACGCGCGGCAGAACGGCACGCTGCGCGCAGCTTACAATGAAGCAAGCGCAGCGGGAATCGAAAACACGGCAAAGCAATGCATCCGCCTCGGCATGCCGGTGACGCTGTTGAACAGCGAGCAGATCCGCGAGATGACCGGCACCGATCGCTATCTCTGCGCCATGCTGGACAATCGCGGCGGCGACCTGCATCCCTTGAGTTACGCGCGCGGGCTGGCGCGCGCTGCGATCGCGGCCGGTGCCGCCGTCCATGGCGAGACGCCGGCGCTCTCCTTGTCGCGAGAAGGCGCGCATTGGCGCGTTGCGACGCCGCGCGGGATCGTGCGCGCCGACAAGGTGCTGCTGGCAACCAACGGCTTCACCGATGATCTTTGGCCGGCGCTCCGCCGCAGCATCGTGCCGGTATTCTCGTCGATCACCGCCACCGCGCCTTTATCCCAGGCGGTCGCGCGCGAGATCATGCCGACGCGCTCGGCGTTGTACGAGAGCGGCCACATCACAGTGTACTATCGGATCGATGCGCACAATCGCCTGTTGATGGGCGGGCGCGGGCCGATGCGCTGGATCAGCAAGCCGGCCGAAGTTGCCTATCTCATCCGCTATGCGGAGCGCCTATGGCCGCAATTGAAGGGCGTGAGCTGGACGCACGGCTGGAACAGCCGGCTCGCGATTACGCCGGATCATTATCCCCATGTGCATGAGCCGGTGGAGAATCTGTTGATCTCGCTCGGTTGCAACGGCCGAGGTGTCGCGCTTTCGACCGCGATGGGCGCGCAACTGGCGCGCCGCCTCATCGGCGGAAAGAATGCCGAAATCGACATGCCCATCACCGGCATCAAGCCGATGGCGTTGCACGCCTTCTGGCCGCTCGGCGTCACTGCCGCCGTGCTGATGGGAAGGTTGCGGGACCGGCTGGGAACGTAGCGACGCGGCGATCGCGGACTTCATCGAACGACATATCGAAGCGGCGGGCCTGGAACCTCCAGCATCGGCGAGCGTTCGCTTGCGTGACGCCCATACGGAGGAAGTTTCACATGCGCAAGCAGCTATTATTGTCGACTGGAATTATCTGCCTGATGCTGGCGCCCGCCGTTTCCTACGGCCAGGCGCCCGGCGCAAGAGGCGAAGAGCAGAAACAGATGCGGCCCAGCGATTCTGGCAGAGGCGGGGCATCGCAGGAACGCGGTGGCGAGCGAGCGCAGGAACGTGGACCGGCTGCGGAACAAAGGACGCAAGGCGCCGCAGGCCGTGAGGAAAGAGGCGCCGGTTCCCGGCAAACTGAGGAGAGAGGCAAGGCCGCGCCATCATCCGAGCGCCCGGCAGCCGCCGCCGACGACAGCAAGCGCGGCCGCGGCGACGATGCAAAGTCCGGCGAGCGTGCGCAGGATTCCCGCCAGGGAGGCCGCGACGCGCAGACGGCACGTGAAGGCAAGGACGCCAAAGACAGCGGCAAGGGCAGCGCCGAGATGAAGCGCGACAGTGATCGGGAAAAATCGCACGCCGAATCCGACAAGGGCAAGGAAGGAACGACCGCCCAGAAGGAGCGCGAGGGCACGGGCCAGAAAGACGTTCAAAAAGACGTCCAGAAAGACACCGGCCGCGATCAGCGTGAAGGCTCCAAGGGCGCCGCTGAGCAGGGCAAGGATGCGAATCGGCCGTCGACCGCGACCGACACCTCGCGCACGCAGCCGTCAACGAACGCGCAGACCGCGCCAGGTACCTCGACCACCCAGACCAACCAAAGCCAGACGACGCAGAGCCAGACCGGACAAACGCAAACCGGTCAGCAGTCCGGCATCTCCGTCGAAAAGCAGGAGCGCATTTCCCAGACCTTGACACGCGAGCGGCTGGCGCCGCCCGAGCGCAATCTCAACATCTCGATCCACGTCGGTGAAACGTTGCCTCGGGACGTGCGGGTGCATCGTCTGCCGCCTGAAATCGTTTCGATCGAGCCTGCATATCGCGACTATGACTACTTCACGACCGAAGAGGACATCGTGATCGTCGAGCCGCGCACGCATCGAATCGTGAGTCAGATTCCGCGCGATGCGTCGCGTATTCGCGCGGCCGGCGGCGGCACCAGCACTGGCACGGCGACCGGCGGGACCGGCACGATGGCCGCCGGCGGCAGCGCGCCCTGCCGCATCATGCGCCGCGACGCCGCGGGCAACGTCACCGAAGTGACGCCGCAAACGGTCGGCTCGACCGCGCAGCAGGAATCCATCAGCGTGACCGTGCGCATGCCCGGTGGCGTATCCACGGCGCCGATCCCGTTGGGCGCGCCGGACGGACAGATCGTGGTCTCTGCGCAAGGCGGCGCTGATTGCATGGTAACGCTTGAGCCGCAGACACGGTAGGTACGTCGCGCTGGCGCTTTCAGACCCGTGATCGAGAAAAAGTGCGGCACCTGGTTGCCGCACTTTTTGTTGTCCGAGCCGTTCGCGTTATTCCCGTCATCTCGGGCGCCTCACCTCTCCGCCACCGCCTCGCTCCAGGCGTGGAATGGCTCGGTGGCGCCGCTGTTGGTTTCGCCGTTGCGCATTACGATGCTGGGGCAGGCGAATTTCATCGGCAGCGCCTGGATGCGGGCTTCCTCGTAGTCGAAGCGAGCGCGCAATGCCTCGCGCGCGGCTTGCGGCAGGCGCGCGTCGCCGATCACGACCGCGCCTTCGCTGGCGTCAATGCGCGGCTGATGGATTGCGGCATCGAGGTCCATCCCATAGTCCATCACGAAGGAGAGAAGCTGGCTGACCGCAGGCAGGATGCGCCGGCCACCGGAGGCGCCGACCGCCACGCGGCGTCCGTCGCTCGCCTGCGCCAGCACCGGCGTGTAGTTGGTGAGGCAGCGTTTGCCCGGCGCCAGCGAATTCGGCGTGCCCGGCGTCGGGTCGAACCACATGATGCCGTTGTTCATGGTGATACCGGTCTGCCCTGACACGAATTTGGAACCGAAGGTCGACAACAGCGTCTGCGTCACCGCCGCCATGTTGCCCTCGCGATCGACCGCCGAAAAATGCGTGGTGCAAGCCGGCGCAAGCGTTTCCGCACCGAGCGAGCGCCGGCCGTCTTCGTCTCCCATGTCCTTGAGGCGTTCGCGATAGGCGGCCTGCAATGCCGATGCAAAGGCGGCATAGGCCGCCGCATCCGGTCCGCCGCGCGCGGGCGCAAGGTCCTTTTGCAGCAGACCGAGCGTACGCGACAGCGTCGGGCCTGCGGTGAGCTCGGGCGTCGCGAACACTTTGCCGCCGCGATAGGGGATAACCAGCGGTTCACGCAGGTGCGCGCGGAATGGCGCGAGGTCCTCGACCGACAGCGCGCCGCCGGACGCCTGGATATCGGCGGCCAGGCTCTTCGCCAGATCACCTTCGTAGAAATCGCGTGGCCCAGCGCTGGCAAGCTGCGCCATCGTGGCCTTGAGCCTGTCCTGCGGCATGCGGACGATCGACCTGATGCCCCATTGCGGGTTCGGCGGAAGCCCATCCAACAGGTACGCGGCGGCGCTGGCGGGATAGCGCCTGAGATCCGCCGCCGCGCTGGAAATCATCACCGTGGTCCACCAGTCGACCGCGAGACCTTCGCCGGCGAGCCTGACACTCGGCGCCAACAATTCATTCCACGGCAGCATGGCGTGGCGGCGGTGGGCCTCCTCCATGCCGGCGACCACGCCGGGCACCGCGATCGAGCCGGGACCGTGAATGTTGCGGTCGTCCTTCACGCGCGGCCAGGGGAAGATGTCGGAAGCCGCGCCACCGCCGGTCAGCGGATAATCTGCAGGGTTCAGGCTCCGCGGTGCGCGCATGCCGTAGTCGATCACCTCATAGCGATCTTCGCGCGCGCGGTAGAGTACCATCGCGCCGCCGCCGCCGAGCCCGCTCATCCAGGGCTCGAGCACGCCAAGCGCAAACGTGGTCGCGATAACAGCATCGACGCAGTCGCCGCCTGCGGCCAGGACTTCGGCGCCGACCTGTGCCGCTCGACTCGATTGCGCAGCGACGATGCCGCCGTTGGAGGTGACCGCCGGCTTGCGGACTTGCTGGTTGCTGGAGAACTGGTCGCGCATCGGCTTCGCCCTGGTTATTATGGTTACGTGGCCGGTGCACTCGATCGGACATCGGCTGATCGATCGCCGTTCTAGGCGAAATTCGTCTATGGAGGAAGGACTTGCGGCAGATAAGGGTTTCCTCCGGCAGAAGCCGCAGTCCTCAGGTCCCCGACGGTTGACAAAATTTGGCTTGAATTATCGGCGGCGCGGCGCAATGTTTTCTCGGTCACCGGCGCCTGGTTCGCGTGGCGTCAGTGGGCTCAGAACTGTCGCGTCAATTGCCAGGCAAGAGCACAACAAATGCCACACGGCTCCAACTTGCTGCTGGGCCGACTTGCATTAGCAACCTTTGCTCGTGTCGTGCCGCATTTGTCAGTGGTCGAACTCTCCGCCGCGGAGGTGCTTGCCGAGCCCCATCGACATATCCAGCGAGTCTATTTTCCGCATTCAGGCATCATCTCCTGCGTCGTCGAACTGGCCGATGGCGGCATGATTGAGACCGGCATGATCGGAAATGACGGCGTCTTTGGCGCGAGTCAGGCGCTTGACGACAAGGTGTCGCTTAACCTCGTCGCCGTCCAGATTGCCGGCAGGGCTTCCGTCATGGCGGCGGACAGGCTGCGCACCTTGGCCGGCGAACTGCCCGACTTCAAGGCATTGCTGACGAAGTACGAGCAGTTCTTTGTTGCACAGGTTCAACAGACCGCGGCCTGCAACGCGGTCCATGACATTGAGGCGCGCACCTGCAAATGGCTGTCGCGGATGCACGACCTGGTCGGCGCCGATCTGCTGATGACGCAGGAGTTCTTTGCCGGGATGATGGGCGTGCGGCGCACCAGCGTGACGACGGTGGCCGGTGCATTGCAGGCCGCCGGTCTGATCTCCTACAGCCGGGGACGGCTCCACGTCATCGATATCGAACAGATACGGAAGCGGGCCTGCGAATGCGATGATGTGGTTCGGTCCCACTATCAGCAGATGTTCCCGCCGGCTGAAGCCGACGCCAGTAGACACAGATGCATCTGACACGCATACCTTGATCAGTACACAAGCGTTCGTTTCAAGTAGCAGCAATCCATACCGTCGCATCTTTCCCTGACAATGTTGGTCAGGAACAAGAATCAGCTTGTGAAATTTATTTGAAAAGAGCGCGGGGACCGCGAGTTAAGGAGTCCGGGTTAGGCGGTTTCGAAAACCTTCGTGATCGACCGAAGCGTTCCCGCACAGGAGGATTCATGCCGCTGTTCTATTTTATCCTGAAAGCGGGCCATCACACCTATCCAGATACCGAGGGCCAGGAATTTGCCGACGAGGCCGGCGCGCGGGCGCATGCCCATGCCGTCGCGCGCGAACTCATGCGCAACCGGGAGAGCAGGACCGGCCACTGGCGCATGCAGGTCTGCGACGACTATCTCGAGCCGCGCTATGAGTGCCTCTTTGCCGATCTAGACCAGATATCGCTGGGCTATGGCAGCACGGGAACTGGCTACCCCGATTGTCGAAATGGCGGGTAACCTCTGTGCATCGCCTTCCGCGTGGCGAGATCCTAAAATCTTGGTCAGGCCATGAAATAAAGACCTGCGAAGCGTTCGCGGTTTGGATTGGCGTCGGCGAACTGCCGCTCGCCGAAACCGCGCGCATGATCGCAAGTGGAAAAGGCGTCCTCGGCACCAACCGCGAATACCTCGTGCAACTGGCGACGCAACTGGAAGCGCTCGATATAGAGGACCCTTATGTCGCGCAATTGTATGCGCAGATGGATGCAGGCCCGGCTGCCTGAGATCGCGCTGCGTACAGTCGCCTCAGGGAGACGGATCACATTGATATTGCCGGGACGATCCCCTAATGGTCCAGCTCGCTTTATTATGCTCACTGCGTCCGCAGCAACCGCTTCGGGTGAACGCCGTCGACATAGCCCATGAACGGCGGATGGATCGAATAGCCGATCAACTCGCGTACGCGCTCGGGCAATTTGCTGGCGATCTCGGCCGGGACGGCGAGCGCCATGTTCTCCAACTGTCGCACCCAGCCGACGCAATATTGCGGGGTGACGATCAAACGCGGCCGGTCTGATCGGTTGGCGCCGCCACGGTGCCAGAGCGTTCCCTTGGCGATGGCGAGCGAGCCGGACGGCATGGTCAGCTTGGTGGCATCCGGTCGGTCGCCGTCCTCATGATCGGCCTCGTTGGTGAAGTGAGCCGGCTTCACGGCGCCCTCGATATACTGTCCGTCCCATAAATGGCTTCCCGGGATGATTTCCGTGGAGCCGTTTTGTTCGGTCGTATCATCGATCGCCCAGAACGTGCTGATGCCGAGGGCAGGGCGGGGCCGGGAAATCTTGATGCCGCTGTCGTCGAAGTGCCAAGGCTGCACGGTTTCACCGGGATGCAGGTTGATTGCGAGCAGGGCAGACAGCAGGCAGCTCTCACCGAGCTCGGCTTCGACAAAGGCCAGGGCGAGCGGGTGGATCACGAGCTCCGCAAAAACCGGGGATTTCGCCAGGAGAGCGTAGACCCGGTTCGTTCTGGTGCCTTCAAAGTCGTTGCGACCGAATAGATCGCGCGCCAGATGCGGCGCCAGCGCTGCCCGGATTTCCGCAACGCGATCCGGCGCAAGAACGCGTTCGAAGATCAGGTAACCGCGCTGGTCGAACTCTTCTCGCCAGGACGTGAACGTTCGTCCCTGGAGCCAGGGTGACGCTTGCTCCGCTGTCGTCGCCATCGGCGCTCTCCTTGCACGACCTTGCAGTCTCCCTGCATGCAGCCAAACGGTCGCATTGCCTCGCGCGTCAGCCGGCAGCGGCGTTGACGGCAATCGGCGCGATATCCTGCTCGCTCTCCTCCAGCTTGCGCGGCAATCCGGCGAAAGCGCGCAGCGCTTTCGCCATCTTCGCGCGGCTGCTGACGCCGGTGATCACCACATCCACCATCATCAGCGACGAGTGGATGTGACCGCGCGCCTGCAACTGCTCGACCGGCACGCCGGCGGCGGCCAGCGCTTCGGCATATTCGATGCCTTCGTCGCGCAGCGGATCGAACTCGCAGGTCGCCACGAACGCCGGCGGCAGGTTTGCCAAATTGCCGCGCAGGGGCGAGGCGCGCGGATCGGTACGGTCCGCGGGCGAACAATAGATGTCCCAGAACCAGAACATCAGCGCGCGCGTCAGGAAATAGCCGATCGCATTGTCGGTGTAGGATGGACGGTCGAACCTGCAATCGGTGACCGGGCATACCAGCAATTGGCCCGCGATCTCCGGACCGCCGCGGTCGCGCGCGAGCTGGCAGGTGACAGCGGCGATGTTGGCGCCGGCGCTCCAGCCCGCGACCAGCACCGGCCCCGGCCGGCCACCGAGCTCGGCCGCATGCTCGGCGATCCAGCGCGTCGCCGCATAGCCGTCTTCGGCTGCCGCTGGGAAGCGATGTTCGGGCGCGTGGCGGTAGCCGACGCTGACGACGATCATGCCGCTGCGGCGGCAGATGTCGCGGCAGAACGGATCGTCGGATTGCTCGTCGCCGAGCACCCAGCCGCCGCCGTGGAAATAGACCACGATCGGATGCGGCCCTGATGTTGCCGGCCGGTACAGGCGATACTGCAGCAGACCATCGGCGCCGTGCAGCACGCCGTCGCCGACCTCGCCGACAGGACGGCCGGCGGGACGGCTCTTGTTGAACTCGGTGAGGAAGTCGCGCGCGCCCTGCACCCCGAGCGACTCGATCGCCGGGAGGTTCATCTCCGCCAGCATGCCGAGGACGAGCCGCACGTCCGGTTGCAGGCGAACGACCTGGCCGTCGTTGCATTGCTCAGCAACGTTCGGGCCGGTCAGCCGGAAGCCGAGCATGCCGCGGCCGACGACCTCGTTGCAGATGCTGCGATAGGAACCGACACCGCCTGTGTACGGCATTACGCCCTGCGCCTTGCCGGGAACGTTGGCGCCGGTGTACCAGGTGTTGGCGAGCCGATGCAGCGTCAGCATCGAGCAGTCGGCCATGTGCTGCGCCCAGCCGGCCTGCGCCGTCTCGGTTGCGTCAATGGTGGTGAAGCCGGCCTCGCGCATCGCCGCCAGCCGGTCGACCACCCAGTCGACATGCTGCTCGATAGAGACGGCCATGTTGGACAGCACCGATGGACTTCCGGGGCCTGTGATCAGGAACAGATTGGGAAAGCCGGCCACCGTGAGCCCGAGATAGGTCTGCGGACCGTTGGCCCAGACGTCGGACAGCGATTTGCCGTCGCGTCCGGTGATCGGGTGCACCGCCCTGATGGCGCCGGTCATGGCGTCGAAGCCGGTCGCGAACACGATCATGTCGACGTCGAATGTGCGCTTGTCGGTCTTGACGCCGGAAGCCGTGATCTCCGTGATCGGCTCCTGCCGTAAATTCACCAGCGTGACGTTGGGGCGGTTGTAGGTGGCGTAGTAGTTGGTATCGAGGCAGGGACGCTTGGCGCCGAACGGGTGGTCGCGCGGGGTCAGCGCTTCGGCCGTCTCCGGGTCCTTGACGATCTCTCGGATTTTCTCGCGGATCAGATCGGCAAGCAGCTTGTTGCCGTCGACGTCGACGCCCTGGTCGGCCCAGAGCTGGGTCAGGATATGGACAAGATCGCCGGCGGCCCACGCCTGCTCGAACCGCTCGCGGCGCTCGGCGTCGGTTAGTTGCCAGCTCACCGCCATTTGCTGCGGATAGGGGACGCCCGCGAGCGACCAGCGCGCCTGCTCGCGATAGGCAGCGCGGTCGCCCTGCAGCATCGTGAGGCGGTCCGCCGGCGCCGGGCCGTTATGGGCGGGCAGGGCGAAATTCGGCGTGCGCTGAAACACGGTGAGATGCGCCGCCTGTTCGGCGAGCAGCGGGATCGACTGGATGCCCGACGATCCCGTGCCGATGACGGCGATGCGCTTGCCGGCAAGCGTGACCTCGTCATGCGGCCAGCGGCCGGTGAAATAGACCTCGCCCTTGAAGTCCTTGACGCCGTCGACCTCCGGCGGCTTGGGTGTGGATAGGCAGCCGGTCGCCATGATGTAATAGCGGCAAGACACGCCGGCGCCGTTGCTCGTGGTGAGCTGCCAGCGCTGTGTGGTCTCATTCCAATTGGCCGCCGTGACCTTGGTGTTAAAGCGGATGTCGCGCCGAAGATCGTATCGGTCGGCGACGAAGCCGAGGTAGCGGAGGATTTCCGGTTGGGTGGCGTATTTCTCCGACCATTGCCACGCGCTCTCCAGCTCGGGATCGAACGTGTAGCTGTAATCGATGGTCTGGATATCGCAGCGTGCGCCGGGATAGCGGTTCCAGTACCAGGTGCCGCCGACGTCGCCGGCCTCTTCGATCACGACCGCCGAGAAGCCGGCCTTGCGCAAACGATGCAGGAGGTAAAGGCCGGCAAATCCGGCGCCGACCACGGCGACATCGACCTGTTGCGTCGTGCCGCTGTTTGTCGTTTCAGAAGAACGTGCTGCGACCGCTGCGTCTGGCATGCCACTCCTCCCGTATGTTTTATATTTGGGAGGAGGCTACTGCCGAGTATTCGGTTTGTCATCATCGCAAATGCAATCGTTGGATGTTTGCTCCAGGCGCGCGCTGCCGCGTCCGATGTCGCGAATTTCTCCGTGCGAAGCAGCGACTTACGCGCAACGCTCTTCGCTAGACGCGCTTTCGTCTTTCGCTCGCACGGCGGCGCTCGCTTCCGACATTCGCCCAGTTCGGGCTGAAATCGAGCGTGAAGTCGCGAAAACTCTCCACGGCAGGCGAGAGCGATGCGCTGTTCCGCACGAACATTGCAATCTTCCATTTGACGGTGGGTTGCGTGAGCGGCAGGAATCTCAACCCGAAGCCGCGCACCAGCGGCTCCGCCATCGATGGGCAGATCACCGCGCCCTGTCGCACCCGCAACATCGAGAGCGCGGTGTTCACCCGGTGCACCGGCACCAATTCTTTGGGATGATGCCGGGGCGGCACGTGGCTCAGCACGTTGATGGCGATGTTGGGCATGTAGTTGAGCAGCGGCCGCTCGTGCAAGTCTTTCCAATTCACCGATTTGCCTTTCGCCAGGGGATCATCGCCGCGCAACGCCACCCAGAGCGGATCGGCGCAGATCATATTCACTTCGACGGATTGATCGGGAACGACGCCGGCCGGTCCGAAGCCGATGTCAATAGAGCCGTTCTGCAGGCCCGCCAGCACCTCCTGGATCGGCACATCGTCGAAGCGGACATCGACGCCGGGAAGGCTGTCGTTGTAGGCGGCGATCAGTTCGGGCAGCAGCGTGCAGGATGGCGTTTCGGGCGCTGCGACGCGCACCAGCCCGCGACGCAGCTCCTTGAGATTAGTGAGACTCTCCAGTGCCTCGTCGAGATTCGAAAGCACGCGCCGCGCCATCGGGGCAAAGGTCTCGCCGACCGCCGAGGGGGAAACCTTGCGCGTGGTGCGGTCGAGCAGGCGGACGCCGACGCGGCTTTCGAGCTCTTTGATCAGGCCCGAGAGCGCGGCCTGCGACAGGTGCATCGCCCTGGCGGCCTCCGAGAAGCTCGCGGCATCAAGCACGGCGAGATAGGCGCGCAACTGCCGCAGTGTCACATCCATCGCCATCGCTCGCGCTCCCCGCAGCGTCGTTTCATAGGACAAGCTTATCAATCGGTCAAAAAATACACATTGTTCGATAGAAGGCGCGTCTCTATCGTTGCGGCCTCGACAAGACGAAGGGCGCAGCGATCTCGAGATCGCGCCATGCGGCTCGATGAAAAATGGGACGGAACGGGATACGCCGGGTTACGCCGCACTTTCAGACGGTCCTGCATTCCCGGGAGGCATTCATGAAAGTTACGCGACGAACCCTGCTCGGGACTATCGCTGCGGGCTTTGCCGCAAACTCCGGTTTCGAGGCGCTTGCCGAGGGCGATTGGCCGTCCCGCCTGGTGCGGCTGATCTCCCCCTATGGTGCCGGCGGGGCCAACGACATCTCGTTGCGCATTCTCGCCGAGCAGTTCGGCCGCAGCTTCAACCAGCAGTTCATCGTCGAGAACAAGCCGGGGGCGGGCACCCGCATCGCCAACGAACTGGTCGCGCGCGCGGCGCCGGATGGATACACCTTCCTCTATGCGGCCGCGCCTTTTGCCACCGCCGAAGCCTTGTTCGGAAAATTGAAATACGAGCGCAAGGATCTGCAGCCGGTGGCGATGGCGGCCATGGCGCCGCTCTTCCTGATCGTCAACGCCAAGGCGAACTTCAAGAGCCTGCAGGAGCTGATCGAGCACGGCAAGTCGCAGGCGGACGGGCTGACCTTTGCCTCTCCGGGCGCGGGGTCGCAGCCGCATCTGGCAGCCGAGCTGTGGCTGAGGGACGCCGGCCTCAAAGGCCTCAACGTGCAATACCGCGGCGATGCGATGGCCTACACCGAACTGCTCGCCGGCCGGGTCGATGCCACATTGACCGCGATCAGCACCGCGCTACCGCACATCCGCAGCGGCGATTTTCGCGTGCTCGGCGTCGCTTCCGCCGAGCGCAGCGCGATCTATCCGGACGCGCCGACCTTGCGCGAGCAGGGCTTTCCCAACGTGGTCGCTTCCGGCTGGTTCGGCTTCATGGCGCCATCGGCCACACCGGAGCCGATCGTCGGGCGGATGCAGGAGGAGATCATTCGCGCGCTCGCCGATCCTGAGGTGAAGCAGAAGCTGCTCGCCCAGGGGCTGGAAGCGCGCCCTGGCACCGCCGCCGATTTCGGAAAGTTCGTCAATGATGAGACGCGCAAATGGGGCGAATTGATCCGCGCCACCGGCCTCAAGGGAGAATAGGCAAGTCATGCCAGAGGAACTGTGGCCAAGTCCAAATCAAGCTACTATTGGTGGTAGCGTTACCCTGGAGGGCTGGTCCGGCGAGGGATCGTGAGTTTCTTCGAGCGTCTGAAAAAAGAAGCGTCCGCGGAGTGGCGCGCCTACACCGAGCATCCCTTTACGGACGGCTTGGCGGATGGCTCGCTCCCCGAAGCGGCGTTTCGTCACTACCTCGTTCAGGACTACCTGTTCCTGATCGAGTTTGCCCGCGCTTACGCGCTCGCCGTCTACAAGTCGCCCGGGCTCGCGGACATGCGCGAAGCGGCGACAGGCCTCTCGGCGATTCTCGATGTCGAGATGAACCTGCATGTGGAGCTCTGCGCCGGCTGGGGCCTGTCGCCGGACGACCTCGAACGAGCCGCGCCGGCGGTCGAGGTACTGGCCTATACACGCTATGTGCTCGATGCGGGGATGCGCGGCGATCTGCTGGCGCTCAAAGTGGCGCTGGCGCCCTGCGTTATCGGCTACGCCGAGATCGCGACGCGGCTCGCCGCGCGGCCCAATGCGAGCGCTACGACGAATCCCTATCGCGTCTGGATCGCCGAATATGCCGGTGCGCCGTACCAGGCGGTCGCAGCGAATGCGCGGGCGCACTTGGATAGTCTCGCCGAACGCTACGTCACGCCGGCCCGCCATGCCGAACTGATCGCAATCTTCAAGGAAGCCGCCCGGCTCGAGGCAGATTTCTGGGAAATGGGTTGGCGAGCGGGGCCGGCCTGAATAGCCATCGACGTGCGCGGCCGGCAAGCCCGCGAAACGCGCTTGCCGGCATCCTGGGGATTAGAAAGTTCAGTTCGCGTACAGGCTTTCGACGATCGGCAATCGCGCGGCCCGCAGCGCCGGAAACAATCCGCCGATCAAGCCCACGATCAGCGCGAGCATCACGCCCTCGGCGATCAGCCAGGGACTGAGCTTGAAGTCGAACACCACTTGCGTGAAGTTGCCGCCAAGCGTCGAGGCCGTGACGCCATCAAAGATCAGGTAGGTTGCGGCGGCACCCAACAGGCCGCCGATGACGGCGAGCAGCAGCGATTCGGCCAGCGTCCCGACAAAGGCGGGGAAGCCGCCGAAACCGATGGCGCGCAACGTTGCGATTTCCGTCGCCCGCGACGCGACCGACGAATACATCGTGTTGAGCGCGCCGGCGATCGCACCGAGCGCCATCGCGATCGCGAGCGGCCAGCCGAGCTTCTGAATCAGGTCGGAGGTCTGCGATGCCTGTTCGGCGAAATAGGCTGCTTCGGATTTGACATCGAGCTTCAGCCGCGGATCGTTGTCGCTGTAGCTTTTCAACTCATTCAGTGCGGCCGGCCCGGTGAGGCGCGCGCGCACGGTCTGGACGATGTTGTTGCGGTTGAACAGGCTCTGCACCACGCTGAGATCGGCCCAGATTTCGGATTCGAACACGCTGCCGCCGGCCTCGAACACGCCGACGACATTCCAGCGCGTGGCGCCGAACGATACAGTAGAGCCGAGATCCAGCCCTTCGAACTCCCGCAGCAGCGCTTTACCGACCACCACCTCGTTGCTGCCGCGGTTGAACATGCGGCCCGCGGTGATGTTGATGCCCTTGCGCAATTCGGAGCCCTGTTCGCCGATCCCGCGCAGCGGCAGGTTGGCCTTGGTCTTGGTGGTGCGTTTGATGCCGTCGACCACGAGATAGAGTTCCGGCGAGATCAGCGGCTTGCCGTCGCTGCCGCGCGCAATCCCGGGACCATCCTCGATCAGCCGCACCTGATCGCGGCTCACCGTGCTGTTGATCTCGGCCTGCGAGCCGGCCCGCAGCACGATCGCGATGTCGTCGGCGCCGGAGCCCGCGATGGTGCGCTGGAAGCCGTTGGCCATCGCCAGGAAAGCGAGCAGCACGATCACCACCAGCGCGATCGCAATCACCGTCGAGAGCGAGAGCCAGCGTCGCTGCGTGATGCTTTTGAGATTGATGGCGGTAACGGCCGCCACTTGTAGCCAGAGCGAACGCATGCCTATCCCCGTCCGAGCGCGGTTGCAATTTTGAGCCGCATGGCGTTGAGCGCCGGAATGATCCCGGTGATCAGCCCGAGCGCGATCATCAATGCCAACCCCTGCAGGGCAATGGTCGGCGAAACCGCAAAGGCGGGCGCAACGTTGGCGAGGCTGTTGCGGAGCGCCATCGCGATCAGCGCGGCGATCGCAAGGCCAGGAATGCCGCCGAGCAGCGCCAGCAGCACGGATTCGCCGAGCACCATCGTCAGGATGCGAGGCCCTGAGAAGCCGAGCGTCTTCAATACACCGATCTCGCGCGTCCGCTCGCGGATCGACAGCGCCATGGTGTTGCCGACGATCATCAGGATGGTGACGAAAGCGGCGCCGACCACCAGGAGCACGATCAGCGCGATGTTGCCGAACTGTGCCGCGAACGCCTTGCCGAACGCCTTTTCGGTGTCGGTCGATGTTTCCGCAGTGGAGTTGGCGAACATCGCATCGATCGTCTTGGCCACGCGATCGTTGTTTTCAGGCGAAGTGGTCTGCAGGATCATCCAGCCGATGGTGTCCTTGCCGAAACTACGGGTCTCGTCAAAATAGGGGTATTGGAATAGCAGGAAGTTGGTGTCGACGTGCTCGGCCTTGCCCTTGACGATGCCGGCAATGGTGAGATCCCAGGTATGGCCGCCACTCTTCTGGCTGAAGATGTTGCTGTTGAGAGGAACGCGGTCGCCGATCTTCCAGCCCCACTTCTGCGCCAGCTTTTCGCCGACCACCGCGCTGCCGCGGTCGCGGATAAAGGCCTGTAGCTGATCGGGCGGGACCTCGAACTCGCTGCGATAGACGTCGAAATATGTGTTCGGCTCGATCGCGAGCGCCATGATGAAGTTCTTCGGGTCCTGATAATAGCCGCCGAACCAGTTGGCGAAGGTCACCTGCCGGACCCCGTCCACCGCCTTCACACGGTTGAAGTAGGCGATCGGCATCGGCTGGGTGAAGTTGATCTTGTTGACGGTGATCATGCGGTCAGCGGCGGCGCGGTCCTCGCCAGCGGTGAAGGCGCGGTAGAATCCGGCGAGCACGCCGAAGATCATGAAGGCGATCAGGATCGAAATGATCATCAGGCTCGCGCGCAATTTGCGGCGGAACAGGTTTTTCCGCACCAGATCGAAATCGTTCACGCGGCAAGCTCCCGTTCGACGAAGCGGCCCTTGTCGAGATGCAGCACGCGCTTGGCGTAGTTCGCCGCTGCCGGATCGTGCGTCACCATCACGATGGTCTTGCCGAGTTCGCCATTGAGCAGTTGCAGGATGGAAAGAATCTCATCGGCGGACTGCCGGTCGAGGTCGCCGGTCGGCTCGTCGCACAATAGCAGGTTTGGGTCGGACACGATGGCGCGCGCAATCGCCACACGCTGCTGCTGGCCGCCCGACATTTCGCGCGGACGGTGCTTCATGCGATCGGCGAGGCCCACCACGGAAAGCGCGGTTTGGACGCGCTCGGCGCGCTCTTTCTTGCGCAATCTGGTGAGCAACAGCGGCAGTTCGACGTTCTGCGCCGCGGTTAGCATCGGCATCAGATTATAGAACTGGAAGATGAAGCCGATATTGGCGGCCCGCCAGGCCGCCAGTTCGCCCTCGGAAAGGCCATCGATGCGCTGGTCGGCCACCGTAATCTCGCCGGCATCCGCGCGATCGATCCCGCCGAGCAGGTTGAGCAGTGTCGTCTTGCCCGAGCCGGAGGGCCCCATCACGGCGATGAAATCGCCTCGGGGTATCGCCAGATCGAGATGATCGAAGATCGAGATCATTTCCTTTCCCTTGGTAAAACGCTTAGCTACGCCGGCAAGGCGAACCATCGGGTGTTGGGCTGTCACGTTTGTCTCCTCTTCTAAATTCGGCCGGGAGCTAGTTCGCGGCAGTGGCTTCAGCGGTGCCGTTCGCCTTGGCCTCGCGCATGAAATTCACCTTGACCGCCATGTCGGGCAGAATGCGTGGGTCCTTCTTGTCGAAGCGGATACGGACCTTCACCGTGGCTTTCTCGCGGTTGGCGGTCGGCACAATCGCGATCACCGAGGCGGGTATGGTCCAATCCGGATAGGCGTCGAGCACCGCGTTCACGGGGCCGCCGGGCTGGACCCGGCCGATAAAGGCCTCGTTGACGTCGACCTCGATTTCAATCGAATCCATGTCGACGATGGTGCAGATGCCGGTGCGGGTGTAGCCGCCGACCGACATCGGCGAAATCATCTCGCCGGGCTGCGCGCTGCGGTCGACGACGACGCCGGCGAACGGCGCGCGGATTTGATGCTTGTCGAGCATCGAGGCGCTGCGCTTGGCGTCGATCTTGGCAGTTTCATATTGCGACTGCGCCTGGCGCAATTGCGCGCTGAGCACGCCGACGCGCGCTTGCGCCTTGGTCAAATCGGCCTCGGTGGCAAAGTTCTTTTGCGACAATGTCTGTACCCGCGACATGATCCGGGTCGCATCCTCCAGATCGGCGGTGATCGCGGCGACCGCGGCGTCGGCGGTCTCGACGCGCGAACGCGCCAGCTCATAGTCCTTTTCGGCCAGCACGCTGTCGAGCCGCGCGACGACTTGCCCTTCGGTCACCGTCCGGCCTTCGTCGGTGAAGACCTCGACCACTTTGCCGGTGATCTCGGCCGCCACCGTCGCCTTGCGGCGCGCCACCACATAGCCGGAGGCCGCGAGACTGCCGGCCGCCTTGCCATTCGTGGTGGCCTGCGGAGCGGGGGGCGGTGTCTGCGGTTGCGGGGCGGGCTGGGTCGCGGTCTGCGATGCAGTCTCTTTGGTGGAATCCTGCCTGCTGAATTCGTATGCGGCAAAGGCGGCGAATGCGACGACCACGCAGACAGCAGCCGTCATCACGATCGGCAGCCAGCGGCGGTCACGGCGATCCGCTTTGGCGGCGCTGCGATCGATGGTCAGCGACCTCAGGAGTTGGCTCTTGTCTTTAGTCATTGCTCATTTCCATCCGGCGGCTCGCTGCAGCTCCCGCGCGAACGGCATCATTCTCGCGCCGGTGGTCCCGCTCACAGCCGGTCTTTGTCTCGCTACAGAACGGGGCAAGCGGTCGGCGCTTCCCAACGCCGCGTCCCAGCTCGGTTGTAGATCCCGTTCAACTC
This sequence comes from Bradyrhizobium archetypum, assembly GCF_013114835.1. GTDB lineage: Bacteria > Pseudomonadota > Alphaproteobacteria > Rhizobiales > Xanthobacteraceae > Bradyrhizobium > Bradyrhizobium archetypum. Next base: position 56,547 of record NZ_JAAVLW010000009.1, read on the forward strand.
TCGCGAGCGCCAGGCGGCGCCCGTTGTCGACGAGGCGAATGACATGAATTTAAAGCCTAATGGTGACGGAGGCAATTGCTGAAACCAGCAAGAGTTGTATGTGCGCCTCGCCAATCCTGGAGTGAGCAACGTCGAAATGCGTTCAAAACCCGGTAAAATCCTGCAGGGGAACCGGCGGCCACGGCCAAATGTCGCGTTCAATCGATCGCAATTGCCACCTTCCCGAAATGCGCGCCGCTTTCCATGTGGCGAAACGCCTCTCGAGCCTGATCGAACGAGAAGGTCTTGTCGATCACCGGCTTCATCCGATGAACCGCGATGGCGTCCACCATCGCCTTCAGATCCTCGACCGATCCGACGGTGACGCCCTGCAGCCGCTGCTGCTGCATCACCATCAGTGGAAGCCGTAGGTCTGAGGGCGGCGGGCCGGCGAGCACGCCGATGAAGGCGATGGTGCCGCCGATCCTGGTCGCCCGGATCGATTCGTTCAGTGTGCCGACGCCGCCGATCTCGACGACGAGGTCGACGCCCTGGCCGCTCCATTCGCGGGCCTTCTTTCCCCAATCGGGCGTCGCCTTGTAGTTCAAGGTGAAGTGTGCCCCGAGATGTTTGAGGCGTTCGATCTTGGCGGCGCTGGACGATGTCGCGACGACGCGCGCGCCGCACATCTTCGCAAACTGAAGAGCAAAGAGGGATACTCCGCCAGTGCCCTGTGTCAGAACGGTCTGACCGGGCCTTACGCCACCTAACTTGACGACCGCGCTCCAGGCCGTGACGCCGGCGCAGGGGAGCGCGGCGGCTTCGATGTCGTTGAGATGCTCCGGCGTTCTGACCAGCGCGTGCTTTGGAAAGATCCGATACTGCGTCAGGACCCCGTCCACCGAGCCACCGAGGGCTGAGCGCATCTTGGCTTCGCTGGGTTCGCCGCTGAGCCAGCCTTCGAAGAAGCTGCCGATGACGCGGTCGCCAGCTGCGAATTCCCGCACGCCCGGGCCGACGCGTTCGACGATACCAGCGCCATCCGATACCGGCACAAGCGGAAATTTCTGGCGCGAGCCGTAGCCGCCCTTCACGGTGAGGAGATCGCGATAGTTCAGCGTGGCCGCTTTGAGCCGGACCAGCACCTGGCCGTCCCCAGGTTCGGGCACAGGCTTGTCGACGAGGGCAAGTCCATCGATTCCGTTCGGTCCCTGGAGCTCATAGCACTTCAACGGGGTTCTCCTCCGGCGCGGGTCGGATAACCGCATTATTGTCGCAGATGTTCCGGTCCTGCCAAGCCTGTTGCATTAGAACCGTGCGGCCATCTCGGCGAGCCGGCGATGCGCGCCCTCGCGCGCCGCCCGGATCGGTTCGGCTGGTCCCGTCGTCGGTCCGATCGGTACGAACCGCACATCGCGGACGCCGATGAAGCGCAGCGCCTCGCGCAAGTATGGCGTTGCCATGTCGATGCGGCCCCGGTTCATGCCGGTGATGAAATCGCTGCCGCTGGCGAGAATGACGACCGTCGGCCGGTCCTTGAACAGCGGCAGGTAGCCCTGCGCCGGATCGAAGCGAAACGCCAGCCCGGGCTGTGTGATCACGTCGATCCACTGCTTCAGCTTGTAGGGAATGCCGAAATTCCACATCGGCGTCGAGATCAGAACGCGATCAGCGAGCGCGAAGCGGATCGCGATGCGCTCGACGACCGCAAAGGCGTCGCGCTGCGAATCCGTGAAGTTCCGCCCATTGATGCGCGCATACTTCGCCTCCAGCACATAACCCTCGAAATCGGGAAGGTGGTCCTTCCATAGGTTCATCACGTCGATGTCCCAGTCCGGTCGCGCGTCGCGGAAGCGATCGATGAAGATGCGCGCGCCAGCGGAAGATTCCGAGTCCGCGCGAGGGGAGCAGCTCAGGTGAAAGAGTTTTGGCATGGCCGGCCCCCGGTCATCCCAGTCCCCTGATGACGGCATCCGCGTTGGTGACGACGGCCACGTTCTGCATCGCAAAATTGATCGAGGCGTTGTGCCAGTCGGCGTTCATGGTCGAGCAGCAGTCTTCGGGCACGATCATGAAGTAGCCCTTGTCGGCGCCGGTGCGGGCGGTGTGCTCGATCGACATATTAGTCCAGGCGCCGGTGTTGATGATCATGTCGCGGCCGGTCGCCTTGAGGATGGTCTCCAGCCGCGTGCCTTCCCAGGCGCTCATCCGCATCTTCTCGACGATGAAGTCGCCGGCACGCGGTTCGAGCCCGGGAACCGGAGCGGCACCCCAGCTTCCGCGCACCATTGCCCCGCTATCGACTAGTCCCTCGAACAGCGGTGCATTGAGCGTGACGCCGGGCGCGCCGGGTTCGACGATGAACCAGACATGGATGATGACGACGCCGCGCGCCCGCGCGGCGTCCGCAAGCCGGCGGACATTGTCGACGACCCGCTGCTGGCGCGCATGGACGGGCGAACCAGAATCGGCGAACGCGCCGCCTTCCATGATCACATCGTTCTGCAGATCCTGAATGATCATCGCGCAGCGCCGCGGATCGAGCTGCATGTCGCCGCTGGCCAGCTGTGGCGAGGCGGGCTGCGGATAGCCGGTATCGGGGCCGGTCGAAATCCGCCCGCTCATATAGGGTTCGTGGCGCGGTCCCGCCTTGACCGGGATGGCATAGACCGAATGGGTCGCGGTGAGATAGAGCGTGCGGAAATCCGGTCCGCCCCAGGTGAGATTGGCGACGAGCTCGGGAAGGCGTACCTTGCCGAGCAACTCGCCTGATGGCGCATAGACCCAGACGCCGCCGGGCGCGGTGACCCACACATTGCCGCGCTGATCGCACTTCATGCCGTCGGGCAGGCCGGGCTCGAGCTCGGAACGGATGCCGCTGGCGAAGACGCGCGCATTGGAGAGCGAGCCATCAGCTTCGACATCGAAGGCGCGGATCAGCGCCTGCACGGTGTCGTTGACATAAAGCAGCCGCTCGTCGGGCGAGAAGCAGAGGCCGTTCGGCTGATCGAACAGATGGCGGTCGACGACGAGTTTTGGTGGGCCGCCGCCGGGCGGAACACGATACACACCCTGGAAGCCGAGCTGGCGCGGCCGTTCGACGCCGTAGACCGGCATGCGGCCATACCAGGGATCGCTGAAATAGATCGCGCCGCTGGAATGCACGCAGACATCATTCGGGCTATTGAGCTCCTGATGATCGAAGTGCGAGGCGATCACCTCGCGGCGCCCATCGGGGCGTTCGCGGATCAATGACGACGTAGCATGCTCGCAGACAATCAAATTGAGCTCGGCATCATAGGTCATGCCGTTGCATTTATTCGAGGGGCGCTTGACCTCGACGACGCCGCGCCTCGCATCCCATCGCCGGCGCACGTCGCCTGGCATATCCGAGAACAAGAGATAATGATGGACCGGGTGCCAGATCGGTCCCTCCGTGAATTCGAACCCGGTGCCGACCTGACCGACCGGCGCGTAGGGGTCGATCAGGTTTTCGAATTCCGGGCGCAGCGTGACGTGCGTCATCGACCGATCCTTTCAGCGCTTTACGCCGGGAACCAGTGACGCTGCGGCAGGCTCTGAACGATAGGGCCCGGCACCTGATCGTGCAGCCGGCCGACCACCATGCCGCCTTCGATCTTGGCGGGCCGGTCGTGCACCGGGAGCAAATAGCGCGAGTTGCTCAGGAGCTTCTTGATCGCCGCCTTCTCCGCGCGTTTGCTGGTGCCGTGGTTGCCTGTCGTTCGCGGTTCCCAGTCGTGAATCTCGTTGAAGGGGTTCACGATCTGGTCGTTGAAGTCGTAGATCACGTCGCCGCAGATGGTGGCGATGCCGTCGGCGGTGTGAACATGGATGTTCATCGAGCCCTCGGTGTGGGCGTTGGCGGCCTCGCAATAGACGCCCGGCATCAGCTCGATCGGGCCGGTCACCTCGAGATCGAGGAAGCGCAGCGCGCTCTTGGTGTGCAGGCGATCGATCAGATGCTTGATGTCGGGCGCCGGATATTGCGGATGCATCAAGCCGGAGACCGAGTATTCCAGCTCCTTGCGATTCAGCACGACCGTCGTGTTCATCGGAAACAGATCGTCCTTGCCGGCGTGGTCGATATGCAGGTGGGTGTGGCAGACGAAACGGACATCGCCCATGCGCACGCCGTGGCGCGCGAGCTGGTTCTCGATCATGTTTTCGTGGAATTGCAGCCCGCGCATGCCCAGCGTTTCCATGATCTGATTGGAGCGGTAGCCGGTGTCGACCACGACCGGATAGGGACCGCCGACGATCAGGAAGCCGAGCGTCAGGACGCGGCGAGTGCGCCCGCAGTCGCGGCCGAGCACCAGAAAGCTCGATTCCAGTTCGATGTCCCCATAGTCCAGGATCCTGATTTCAAGCGGCATCTGTTCCCTCCGTATTCTTTTGATTGGCACGCGCCGTCATCAGTCGAGCCGGTAGACGCGCAAAGCTGTCGTTCGCAGAACGGCATCGCGTTGATCCGTGGCAAGCGAAGCTGTTGCGGCGAGAAAGGCGTCGATCAGTTCACGATAAGTCGTCCAGAGCTTTTCGATCGGAAAATTAGAGCCGAACAGGCAGCGATCGGCGCCGAACATCGCAACCGTCTCGTTGAGGATGCTGGCGATGTGCGCGGGATCGTTGCGGTGGATGAAGGTGCCGAGGCCGGAAAGTTTTGCGACGATATTCGGGCAGGCTGCGAGCCGGGTCATTCCGGCGCGCCACGCAGACCGTCCCTGCGGCGAAAGGTCTTCCAGCATGCCGGCGTGCTGCAGGATGAAGGTGACATCGGGACAGGCCTCGGCGAGGCCGGCGGCATCCGCCATCTGTGGCGCGAACACCTGCAAGTCGAAGCTGAAACCATAGTCGGCAAGCCGCGCGACGTTACGGCGGATTTTCGGATCGGCGCAGAGGTCTGGCCGGGCCGCAAAGCGATAGAGCGGGTTGTCGTGCCAATGCAGTTGCATCCGCACGCCGCGCACCAACGGATAGCGCGCCAGACGATCCAATTGCGGTCGAACGTCATCGACGTTGAAATCAGCATAGGAAACAATGGCGTGCGGCCAGCCATGGTCCTTTACAGTCTCTTGCACCCAGGCCGTTTCCTCCTCGAAGCGATCATTGGCCCAGTTGGTCTGCACATAGACCGAGCGTGTGACGCCGGAGTCGGCGAGGTCGCCGAGATATTCCTGGATCGGATAGTCGCGACGGATCGGCTCGTAGGGGCCAAAGATGCGCGGCTGCATCGGGCCGATCAGCCAGGGCAGGTCGGCCTGGCGCCAGATATGATGATGGGCATCGACGATTTCGGTCACGCGGCCTTCCTTTGTCCGAGCGAGAGCACATGAGAGACGATCGCGGCGGTGGATCCGCCGTCGACCAGATCGTCCACGAAATGACGGATCGCGATCAGCGCTTCGGTTTGCGGCTGAAAGGCGGGGCCATTCGCCAGCGGTGTCAGCCAGCTCAGCCGCCAGGCGCGCCGTGACAATTTTGCGACGGCGTCGCGCAACGCAGAGGGATCGCCGCGCTCGAGGCCGTCAGAGAGAATGACCACCGCAGCACCCCGCGCATAACCACCGAAGCGAGGCACCGCCAGAAACGCCTGCAGCGCATCGCCGATCCTTGTGCCACCATCCCAGTCGCTAACGAGATGGGCAGCCGCCGACAGGGCCTGCTCGCGGCGCTTAAGACGGAGTGCGCGGGTAACGCGGGTGAGGCGGGTGCCGAAGGTGAATACCTCGACATTAGGAGCCGCATGCACCACGGCGTGCGCGAGCTTCATGTTGTCGTCGGTCCGTTCCTTCATCGAACCGGAGACATCGATCAGCAACAACACCTTGCGCGGGCGGCTGCGCCGCTTCAGCCGTCCGAGCCGCAGCACCTCGCCGTCGTTGCGTACGCTTTCGCGCAAGGTGCGGCGTAGATCGGCCCACGGCCCGCGGCGGGCGCGCATGCGCCGGTGGCCGCGGCGTCGCGGCAGGCGCGCGGGTGCTTCGCGTGAGAGCCGTCGCAAGGCGTCGCCAGTGGCGCCCGGCGCGAAGCGCCGTTCGACCAGCGCTTCCGCGCGCGCCGCGGCAAGCCCGGATTGGTTGGCCTCATCAGCCAGCAATGTTTCGTCTTCGCCGCGGCCTTGCTCCTGCAGGCGAACCACTTCCTCGTCTTCCGCGCCGGCATGATCGACCGTTTCGCTGCCGAGGAAATGGAGGTCGAACAGCCGATCATAGGTCGCGCGCCGCTCGGGCGGCGGGGCGAGCGTCGCCAGCCCGGCCTGCCGGATCGCTTCCATGCTGCGCGGTCCCAATAGTTCGATAGCGGCCAGGAAAGCTGTTGTCTGTTCCGGCGCCACGGCAAAGCCATTGGCGCGCAACAGAGCGACAAAGGACACGAAGACACTGATAGCACGCGGTAGCTGAAGCTCGTTGTTCACGCGGCGGCCTCCGCAATCAGCGCGTCGAGCCGGCCAGAAATGAAGGTGAGATCCTCCTCGTCCTTGAGCGCGACCCCAATCGAGCGCTTGAAGGCATCCGGCCAGCGCGCGCCGCGCGCGTGTAATAGTGTTGCCGCTTCGGCCCAATCCACAGCTTCGGCAATGCCCGGAGCCTTGCTGAGCGGCTCGCGCCGGAGTTTGCCGACGGCGGCGACGACGGCACGTGCCGTCGATTCGGCGACGCTCGACGCCCGCAACATCACGATGCGCGCCTCGCGCTCTGCGGTGGGGTACTCGATCCAGTGATAGACGCAGCGGCGGCGCAGCGCTTCGTGTAGATCGCGGGTGCGGTTGGAGGTCAGCACGACGGCGGGGCGCTCGGCCGCGCGCACGGTGCCGCGTTCAGGGATCGATATCTGAAAGTCGGAAAGGAATTCGAGCAGGAATGCCTCGAATTCCTGGTCGGCGCGGTCGATTTCATCGATCAGCAGCACGGTGGAGTCTGGTGCACGCAGCGCGGCGAGCATTGGCCGTTCGATCAGAAACGTCTCGCCATAGATATCGATGCTTTCCTCGCCGGCCTGGCGGATTGCGAGCATCTGGCGCGGATAGTTCCACTCGTAGAGCGCCGCTGATGCGTCGATGCCTTCATAACATTGCAGGCGGATCAGGCGGCGGCCGAGCACAGCGGCGATCGCCTTGGCCGCTTCGGTCTTGCCGACGCCCGGCGCGCCCTCAAGCAGCAGCGGCTTGCCGAGCGCAAGCGCGAGATAGGAGGCCGTCGCGAGGCCCTCGTCGGCGAGGTAATAGGCGGTCCGCAACGCCCTTTCGAGCGCCTCCGGGCTATCGATGCCGACGATGTTTGAGCGGACCGTCATGGAAAAACCTCAGCGCCGCGCCTGCGGCCGTGCGCCGCCCTGGGCCTTAATCGCGCGCAGCACTTTTTCCGGCGTGATCGGCAGTTCATCCATCCGCACGCCGACGGCATTGAAGATGGCGTTGGCAACCGCGGGCAGCACGGGATTGGCGCACATCTCGCCGGGGCCCTTGGCGCCGAACGGTCCGTCGGCGGCGGGACGTTCCAGCACCGCGATGTCATGCGGGCAGATGTCGCCGGGGCCGGGCATCAGATATTCGACGAAGTCGCGCGGGCCATGCGAGGGATCGGGATAGTAGGGCTCCGGGGTTTCAAACAGCGCATGGCTGATTCCCATCCATGCGCCGCCGACGAGTTGCTGCTCCACCAGCCGCGGATTGAGCGCGCGGCCGAGCTCGTAGGCACTGTCCATGCGCACCATGGCGACTTCGCCGGTCTCATCGTCGACCTCGACCTCGGCAACTAGGCAGGCGTGCGCGTAACAGGTGGCGGGCGACATCTCGCCAGTTTCGGGATTCACCTCCGAAAGCGGCACCAGAAAAATGCCGCGCCCCGAGATGGTCTTGCCTTGCCTGAACTGCGCCGCGATCGCGACGTCCTTGGTGGAGATCGAGCGGTGCGGCGCGCCCTTGACGTGGATATTGCCGCGCCCGTCGGTATCGAGATCGGCGGCGTTGACCTCCAGCTCCTCGGCGGCGGCCTCCATCATAACGCCGCGCGCCTCTTTGGCCGCCGCCATCACGGCATTGCCGACGCGATGCGTGCCGCGCGAGGCGAACGAGCCCATGCAGTGCGGCCCGGTATCGGAGTCGGCGGTATCGACATAGACGTCCTCGACGGGAACGCCGAGCGTTTCCGCGCAGATCTGCCGCGTCACCGATTTCATGCCCTGGCCGAGATCGATCGACGACAGCGACACCGTGAATTTGCCGCTCGGGTTGGAGTGAACCAGCGCCTGGCTGGGGTCGCCGCCGAGGTTCATGCCGATGGGATAGTTGATCGAGGCGATGCCGCGTCCGCGATGCTTGGCCATGATCAGCGCCTCCTGGTGCCGAAGACGGAAGAGAAACGGGTGGCGCCATGCGACGGCGACGGAGCCGGCGGCCGTGGGGGAGGCGGCGTCGCCGCGGGCGGCGGTGGCGGCTGGATCGTGGCAGGCGGCGCGCGGTCGTAGGTGGTGCGCTGCTGCGACACCGCGGCGCGTTGCGGCGCGGGCTCGAGCGGCGTCGGCGATATCGCCGCCCGGCTGCCGCCGCCATCCTTGCGCGACGACATGCGCTTCATCTCCTCGCGAAGCGGCCACTTGGCTTTTTCGGCAGCGACCTGGACGCATTCGATCAACGCGGTGTTCTTGGCCTCGCGCCGGTGCGCCTTCATGTCGCCATCGCGATAGGCGTTGAGGATACGGAACTCCATCGGATCGATGCCGACGAGATGGGCGAGCTTGTCCATCTGGCATTCGAGCGCAAAGTCCATCGCCGTGACGCCGAAGCCGCGCATCGCGGTTGCCGGCGTCCGGTTGGTGAACACGCAGTAGACGTCGCCGTGAACGTTCGGGATCGTGTAAGGACCTGGCAGATGCGCCACGCATTTGACCACGGCGTAGCTAGAGAGCCGCGTGTAGGCGCCGCTGTCGAAATAGGCGCGGATCTTGCGCGCGATGATGCGTCCGTCGCGCATCACGCCGTCCTTGATGTAGATGCGCTCGGCGCCGCGCGGCGAGCCGAACTGCATCTCCTCCTCACGGCCGAGCTGATAGCGCACCGGACGCCCCGTGAGCATGGCGCCGAGAATGGCGAGCGGTTCGGTGAGCGTGTCCACCTTGCCGCCGAAACCGCCGCCGACGGTGCCGCCGATGAAATGGAAGGTATTGGAAGGGACGTCGAGGATTTTCGCGCAGGTGTCGAGCGAGAAGAACAGCGCCTGCGTCGAGGTGTAGACGACATAGCGGCCGTTGGTATCGGGCGCTGCGATCGAGCCGTTGGTTTCGGTCGGCGCATGCTCGATCGGCGACATCTGGTAGCGCTGTTCGAGAATGTGATCGGCTTCGGCAAATCCGCGCTCGACATCGCCGAAGCGCAGCTTCTGGTGGTCGTAGACGTCGTGATAGACGAAGGTGTTCTTGGGGTAGACCTCGTTGACGACGGGCGCGCCCGGCTTCAAGGCTTCCTCGACGTCGAACACGGCGGGCAAAAGCTCGTAGTCGACACGCACTTTTGCCATCGCTTCAAAGGCCTCGCGCGGGCTGTCGGCGACAATGGCGACGATGGGTTCGCCCTTGTAGCGCACCTTATCGACGGCCAGCGATGGCTCGTCATCCTTGCCGAAATTGATCAGGCTGAGCAGGGTGTTGAGATTGCGCGGCACGTCGGCGCCGCGGATGATGCGCCGCACGCCGGGCGAACGTTCCGCTTCCATCATGTCGACGCGGCGCAGACGAGCATGGGCGTGCGGGCTGCGCAGCACCTTGAGATGCAGCATGCCCTGCAGCTTGTGATCGTCGAAATAAGTCGAGGTGCCCGTGACATGGCCGAGCATGTCCTGGCGCTGCGTGCCTTTGCCGATTTCTTTCAGGTTATCGTCGCGCTCGTCGGCGAAGATGTCCTTGCGCAATTCCAGCATAGCGGTGTCCTCTCAGGCGCGGGCGCGTCCGCTCGTGGCGACGGCAAGCACGGCGTTGATGATCGGCTCGTAGCCAGTGCAGCGGCAGATATTGCCCGAGATCGCCTCGATGACCTCGGCGCGGGTCGGCGAGGGATTGCGGTCGAGCAGCGCCTTCGCGGCCATCAGCATTCCCGGCGTGCAATAGCCGCACTGGGCGGCAAAATGCTCCATGAAGGCGCGCTGCAGCGGATGCAGGTTGGGGCCGTCCCTCAGCCCATCGAGCGTCTCGACGGCGCGGCCGTTCACCGTTTCCGCCAGCGTCAGGCAGGAGAGATGCAGTTCGCCGTCGATCAGCACGCTGCAGGCGCCGCAGCCGCCCTGGCCGCAACCGAATTTTGGCGTCATGTCGCCGATCAGTTCCCGCAGCGCGACCAGGAGATTGACGCCGCCATCGACGAACAAGGCGACGTCGCGGCCATTGTGACGAAACTGGAGCGGGGTCTTGGTCATATCTTACTCCAGGCCGGACAAGAGACGGCGCAGATGAACGCCGACGATCTCACGGCGATACCAAGCGCTGCCGAGGGCATTATCGGTGGGGGACGCGCCTTCCGCTGCGACCGAGGCTGCAGCGTTGATCGTCGCATCGTCTAGCGCGCGTCCCTCCAACGCGCGTTCGGCGGCTCGCGCGCGAATTTGTGTTGCGGCCATCGAGCCGAGCGCGATGCGGGCGCCCGAGATGCGGCCGCCGCTCGAGGGCAGATGCGCGGCCAGCGTGATCACCGAGCCGCCCTTCGGCTTGATACGCGCGATCTTGCGAAAGCGGAAGGCATCGGCGCTCGCGGGGCGCTGGCACGAGACGGCCAGCACCAGCGCGCCGCTCTGCCGTTCGCGGGATTGCAGGAACTCCTCGATCGTCATGTCGCGCGCGCCAAGGCCGCCCTGGACAGAGATAGTCGCGTCGAGCGCCAGCAGCGCGACGGTGAAATCGCCGTAGGGAGCGGGCGCAAACAAATTGCCGCCCACCGTGCCCATGTTGCGCACCGCCGGCCCGCCGATCGAACGTGCCGGTGCGTGCAGAAACGCAAGATCGCGTTCGGCCAGGATCCTGGCGAAAGTGACGCCCGCCCCGATCGTGATGCGTGAACTCGACATATCGATACGAGTGAGCGCCCGGTCGGTTGCGCGCACCACGGTTGAGATCGAGACGTCGCCCTCGTTGAGGGCGCGCATGACAAGCGTGCCGCCGCCGAGATAGCGCGCGCTGCGGTCGGACGATAGCGCCGATGCCGCCTCGCCAAAACTCGCGAATGTCTTCACCGTGACGGGCATGGCTTCGTCTCCGCTTTTATGCGGCCTCCTTCAGGTGCCGGCGAATGGCATCGAAGCCGGCTTGATAGATCTGTTCGGCGACCATCTGCGTCAGCCTCTCGGCATCCGCCGGCCGCGTGGTGAACCTGGATTCCCAGTGCCAGAATGTGCGGTCGCCATCGGTCACCGGGAGCAGCCGGACATGGGCAACATAGTTGAACAGCGGGATCGGCGTATCGAGCAGGCAGTAGCTGAAGGTCTGTTCGAGGTCGGACAGCGCCAGCAATTGTTCGCGCAGCTCCGAGCCGTCCTGCAGCTTGAAGCGTCTGATACACCCGATCTTGTCGGAGGCTTGCGCCCGCTCGATCGTGCTGGTGGCGACCGCCGGATGCCAGCGATCGTGGCCGTTGAAATCGCGCAGCACATTCCAGACGGCACCGGTCGGCGCGTCGAGGATCGTGCTTTTGACGATATGGCCCACGCTAGCCTCCGAAGGCGCGCTTCAGCGCATCGAAACCGCCCTGAAACACGCCGCTTCCGATATTGTTGACAAGCTCGTTTTCGCGCTCCGGCGCGCAGTCGAACTCGGCGGTCCATTCCAGAAAAGTCTGGTCGCCATCGGTGACCGGCGTCAGCCGCAGCGTCGCGACGTAGTTCTCCACCCCCATCGGCGATTCCAGGATCGAGTAGGTGCAGAACATGTCGTAATCGGAGAGCCCGAGCAGCTTTTCGCGGATGCGGTCGCCGTTGCGCAGGCGAAAATCGCGCACGCAGCCGATCTTGTCCGCGGGCTCGCCGCCCTCGATCCGGCTCTCAGCAATCGCGGGATGCCAGTTCGGCAGGCCGTTGAAGTCGCGCAGGCGCGCCCAGACGCGGTCGTTGCGGGCGTTGACGACGGTGGAGACGTAGACGCGGGCCATGGCGTGATCTCAACCCTTCTTGCGTGGTCCGCGTTCGGCAGGTGGCTCGCCGGGGGCTGGGGGAGGCGCATCGGGTTTGCCGGGACCGGCCTTGCGGGCCGAATCCTTGATGCCCTGCATGTCGCGCGCCTCGCGGATGAGGCCAGGCATCTTGGCGAGGCTGCCGCCCTCGACGCCGATATCGGAGAGAATCGAGTCGATCAGCGGCGCCTGCACCCGGTAGCGCAGCGCTGAATCGATCACCTCGTCGGTGGCGCTGCGACCGGCGCCGTTTCCGCCGCCATTGCCGTTGAGGCCGTCGACCTGAAGGATACGGATACCCTCGATCTTCTCCATCGGCTTGACGCTCTCGCGCACGATGCCCTCGATGCGATCAAGCAGCTTGCGGCGGAACAGCGAGTAGCGCGCCTGGTCGGTGAGCACGTTCTCGGCTTCGTTGAGCAGCCGCTGCGCTTCGGCTTCGACGGCGGCGCGCACGCGCTCCGCCTCGGCCGCGATCCTGGTCTCCTCGGCCTGCTTCTCGGCAAGCAGCACCTCGACGGTCTTGCGTCGTTTGGCGATCTCGCTTTCGCGGGCAGTAACGACACGTTCGGCCGCTTCGGTCGCCCGGACACGCGCGTCCTCGGCCGCTACCTTGGCGGCGGATTCCTCCAGCGACTTCTGATAGAGCGCGATCGCCTTCTCCATCAGCGCCGTCTCGACGTCTTTCTCGCGGTTGACTTCCAGCCTGCGCAGATCGCGCTCGCGGCCGATGCGGGCTTCGTCGAGGCCGCGGTCGGAGGCGATGCGGGCACGCTCGACTTCCTCGCGGGACGCGATCTCGGCCTCCTGCAAAGCCTGGACGCACGCGACTTCGAGCTGCTCGATCGCGCGCCGACGCGCCAGCCGTGCGGCCTCGAGCGCCTGCTCGCGCGAGACATCGGTGGTCTCGACTTCCTTGCGCGCGTTGATCTCGGCCTGCTTGACCTGCCGGTCGGCATCGATGCGCTCGGAGCGCTTGGCGGCGAGCGCGATCACGCGGTCCTCGTCGGCGATTTCGACCGCCTTCTTCTGGTCGATATTGAGCACCTCGCGGGTCCTCGACGAAGCGATCCGTTCTGCTTCGAGAGCCAGTTCAACTTCGACGCGGCGCCGCTCGATAGCATCGCGCCGCTTGAGCTCGGCGGCCTCGATGGCTTCGGTGCGCTCGATCTCAAGTGCCCTGGTTTCCCTTTCGGACCGAATGCGCTGGGCGGCGACGGCCTTCTCCTGGGCAATGCGTGCGGCTTCGATCGCTTCGCGCGAGGCGATGTCGGCCTCCTCGACGGCACGGTTGCGCGCGATTTCGAGCGAGCGGATGCGCTCTTCCTGGGCGATGCGGGAGGCTTCGGTGGTCTCTCGCGCCGTGATCCCTGCGACTTCCAACGCCTGGTTTCGCTCGATCTCCAGCTTGCGCGTGGTGTGCTCGGCGCCGATCCGCTCGGCCGCGAGCGTCCGCTCCCGCGCGATCCGTGCGGCTTCCACCGCCTTCTGCGCCTCGATCTCCGCTTCCTGGATGGTGCGAACCTGCGCAATCTCCAGCGCGCGGGTGCGCTCGTCGGAGGCGATGCGCTCGAGATTGACTATCGTGGTCTGGGCGATGCGGGCCTTTTCGGTGGCCTCGCGGGCCGCGATTTCCGCTTCCTCGACCGCGCGGGTGCGCTCGATCTCGCGCCGTCGGGTTTCCTCCTCATTGGCGATCCGCGCGTCAGTGACGGCGCGATCCTGCTGGATGCGCGCCTTCTCGACCGCTTCACGCGCCGCGATCTCGGCTTCCTCGACCGTTCGCGTACGCTCGATGTCGCGCTGCCGCACTTCGCGCTCGGAGGCGATGCGGGCCGTATCGACCGCGCGCTGATTGGCGATTTTTGCCTTCTCGATTTCCTCGCGGGCCAATAGTTCCTTTTCTTCGACCGCGCGCGTGCGCTCGATCTCGCGGTGCCTGGTCTCGCGCTCGGAGGCGATGCGGGCTTCGGCGATCGCAAGCTCGTTGGCGATGCGGGCTTTCTCGATGGCTTCGCGGGCGGTGATCTGCGCCTGTTCGGCCTCGGTCTCGCGCAACGCACGCTCGCGCGCCACCTCCGTGCGTTGCAGCGCCCGGCGCATTTCGATGTCGCGTTCCTGTTCGAGGCGGGCAGTCTCGCTCTCGCGCTCGATCTCCAGCGCCTGCCGCTCGGCTTCGAGGTTGCGGGTGCGGATCTTGATCATCGAATCCTGCTCGATGTCATTGCGCAGCTTGCGCCTGGCCTCGATGTCCTCCATCAGGCGGGTCAGACCTTCGGCATCGAACCGATTCGACGGGTTGAAATATTCGAGATCGGTCTGATCGAGATCGGTGATGGCGACGGATTCGAGCTCGAGGCCGTTCTGCGCCAGCGCCTCGGCGGCGGCGGCCTTGACGCGAGCGACATACTCGCCGCGCTGCTCATGCATCTGCTCCATGGTCATTTCGGCGGCGACGGAGCGGATCGCGGAGACGAACTTGCCGGAGAGCAGGGCATGCAACTGCCCCGGTTCGAGTGTGCGCCGTCCGAGCGTGGCGGCGGCAATCGCGACCGCCTCGCGCGTCGGCTGCACGCGCACGTAAAAATCGGCCTCGATGTCGACGCGCATGCGGTCGCGGGTGATGACGGCATCATGCTGCGACCGTACGATCCCCATCGGCAGCACGTTCATGTTGACGGGCGTGTAGTCGTGAATGAACGGCAGCACGAAGGCGCCGCCGTTGATCACCACGCGCTCGCCCAAAAGACCGGTTCGGACGAAGGATACTTCCTTCGACGAACGGTGATAGAGCCAGTTCACGATGTAGACGACGATGGCGATCACGACGACCGCGACGATCAGCCAGAGAATCAATTCGCCAACCAGAGTCCCCGACATCTTCTCCTCCCTTTGCTCTCGGCGTTATCGCGCGCCGATCGCCTTGAATTTGCGAACCTGTTCCGTGAGCGCGCGCTCCACCGGCAGGCGCTCCATCGAGGAGGCGCCGTAAAAGCCGTGACACTTGCGCGTGTGTTTCATGATGAAGTCGGCATCGTCAGGCTCGGCGATCGGGCCGCCATGAGCCAGCACCAATATGTCCGGATTGACGCTGAGCGCCGCTGCGGCCCAGGTATCGATCTGTTCCGGGCAGTCTTCGAGCTTTGGCGCGGTATGCGCTCCGATCGCGCCACCGGTGGTCAGGCCGAGATGGCAGACGATGATGTCGGCGCCGGCGATCGCCATGGCAGCAGCCTGGCTTTCGCTGAACACATAAGGCGTGGTCAACATGTCCTTGTCACGCGCCTTGGCGATCATGTCGATCTCCAGCGCATAGGACATTCCGGTTTCCTCGAGATTGGCGCGGAAGACGCCGTCGATCAGCCCCACCGTCGGAAAGTTCTGCACGCCGGCAAAGCCGAGCGCCTTCAACTCGTCCAGGAAATGGTCCATGTCGCGGAACGGGTCGGTGCCGTTGACGCCGGCCAGCACCGGCGTCTTCATGACGACCGGGAGCACTTCGCCGGCCATCTCCACCACGATCGCGTTGGCATCGCCATAGGGCATCAGCCCGGCCAACGAGCCGCGTCCGGCCATGCGGTAGCGGCCGGAATTATAGATCACGATCAAATCGACGCCGCCGGCTTCCTCGCATTTGGCCGATAGGCCGGTGCCGGCGCCGCCGCCTACGATCGGCTCGCCCCTGGCGGCCATGTTGCGAAACTTCTTCAGGATCGCTGAGCGTTCGAACTTCGCCATGGTCACCTCGCAACTTTCCGACGGGTCCCCGGCCGTCCGACCAGGGGACGGAGCGCGGCGACGATGGCGGATGCAAATTCGGGATCGTTGATGTGGCGCTTGATGCGAATGAGCTGGCGATTGCGGGTCTGACGCACGCTGCGCTCCAGCGCGGTGTAGAGCGCAGCATCGGCTTCCGGATCCCAGAACGGCTGCCCCGGCGCATCGAGCGCGGAGATCCCGCCTTCGGGTAAGAAGAAGCGGACCGGCCCATCCATCCGGTTGAGCCTGTCGCCGATCCAGCGCCCGATGCGATCGTTCTCTTCCGCCGTGGTGCGCATCAAGGTCACCTGCGGATTGTGAACGTGCAGCTTGCGTTGGTGATAGCGCTCGGGAATGGTGTCGGGCGCGCCGAAATTGACCATGTCGAGTGCGCCGACCGAGCCGATGAAGGGCAGGCGGGTGCGGATGATCGCGCCGAAGCGGTCCTCGGTGGCCGGGAACACGCCGCCCATCAGGAGGTCGCAGACTTCGGTCGTGGTGAGGTCGACGACGGCGGCGAGCATACCGGAATCGACCAGCTTCTCCATCGAGCGGCCGCCGACGCCGGTGGCGTGGAAGACCAGGCATTCGAAATCGCTGCGCAGGTCGGCGGCGATCTTCTGCACGGCCGGCGTCGTCACACCGAACATGGTGATGCCGACTGCGGGCAATCTGGCCGGCGCAGTTCGCTCGGCCACGCCTTGATTGTCCAGCCGCGCCTTCACCATGCCGGCGATGGCGTTGGCGCCGTTTGCCAGCACGGCACGCGAAATCGAGTTGAGGCCCTGCACGTCGGTTACCGAATACATCATCGCGATATCGGCAGGCCCGACATAGGGACCGACATCACCCGACGCGACCGAGGAGATGATCAGCTTCGGCACGCCGACGGGAAGGGCGCGCATGCCGGGCGCGACCAGCGAGGCGCCGCCAGAACCGCCGGCCGAGATGATGCCCTCGACATTACCCTGACGGCGCAGCCAGTTGGCGAAGGCGTCCGCCATCGCCGTCACCGACGCGCCGCGGTCGGCGCCGAACACGCTTGCGCCGCCGCGCCCGTGGTTGAGTGCGATTTCCTGGGCGGAAACGTCGCAAGTGGCGAGCTTGCCACTGGTGGACACGTCGACCAACCGAGTCCGCAAGCCCTGTCCGGCGATCACGTCGCGAATGAAGCGCAGCTCCTCCGCCTTGGTATCGAGCGTGCCGACGACGAGAACAACCGGTGGTCCGGAGGCGGTTTGCACGCCGCTGCCGGGCTGGCGTCGCTGCCTGGCAACATCTTCGATGCGCGTCACGCCAGCAGAGAGCGTGCGCGCAGCAGCCTCGATGCGTGCGATCGGTGCCGGCTGCGACCAACGCGTCGGCAGCGTAGGGTTGGAGATATAGATCCGGATCGGCGCCGTGGTCGGGGCGCGGGGCGGCGCTGGATGCCCCTTGGCTTCCGCGCTCGCATCGCCGGCTTCGAGGTCCGTTTCCGGCTCGGCGCCGTGGACGCCGACACCAAGCAGACGCTGCTGCAGCTCGCGGTCGGCGGCAAGGCGTGCGGAATCGATGATGCGATTGACGCGGCCATTGACCATGATCGCGACGTTCTTCGAGATCGCGGTGGCAACCCCGATATTCTGCTCGATCACCAGCACCGACATGTCGCCGTCTTCGGCAAGCCGCACCAGCATGTCTTCGACCTGGGCGACGATGACTGGCGCGAGCCCTTCGGTCGGCTCGTCCATGATGAGAAGGTGCGGATTGGTCAGGAGCGCGCGCGAGATCGCCAGCATCTGTTGCTCGCCGCCGGAGAGCTGGCCGCCGCCATGATCCTTGCGTTCGGCCAGACGGGGGAATGTCTCGTAGATCCGGTCGATGCTCCAGGTGCCGCGGCGCATCCCGGCGGCCAGCCGCAAATGCTCGTCAACGCTGAGCGAGCGCCACAGCCGCCGCCCCTGCGGCACATAGCCGACGCCTGCTTGCGCGATCCGCGTCGGGCTAAAGCGCGTGATATCCTCGCCGCGAACGCGAACCGAACCGCCGCTCGCCCGCAGCAAGCCCATAATGGTCTTGCACAGCGTGGTCTTGCCCATGCCGTTGCGGCCGACCACCGAGAACACGCCTGAATCGAGGGTGAGATCGACGCCCTGCAGCGCATGGGAATGGCCGTAATAGACGTCGAGACCCCTGACTTCGAGGGCGGGCGCGGAGCGGCGGATATCACTCATGGCCGGCCCCCAGGTAAAGCTCCTGCACTTCGGGGTCGGCTTCGATCTCGTGCGGCAGGCCTTCCTTGAATACGCGTCCATTGTGCATCATCGTCACGCTTTCGACGACGCGCAGCGCGACGTCCATGTCGTGCTCAATAATGATGTAGCCGATGTGAGCGGGTAGCGACGTCAGGATTTCGATCAGCTCGCGCCGCTCGGTGGGGGAGAGGCCCGCGGCCGGTTCGTCGAACAGGATGAAGCGCGGCGCGCCGGCAAGCGCGAGCGCGATCTCGAGCTGCCGCTGCTGGCCGTGCGCCAGTTCGGAGACCCGCTGCTCCCGCACCGGCATCAAGTGCACTGCCTGGATCAGCGTCTCCGCCGCGCTCATGAGGGCGTCGTTTGTGCCCGGGCGCAGCGGAGAGAACCGCCCGCGGGAAACGCCGCGGCAGGCGAGATAGACATTGTCGCGCACCGTGAGGCCGGGAAACAGTGCCGATATCTGGTAGGTGCGGCGCAGACCGCGCCTGATCCGTTCATAGGGCGGGAAGTGGGTGATGTCCTCGCCGAAGAAGCGGATGGTGCCGGACGACGGGGGAAAGTCGCCGGTCACGCAATTGAACAGCGTGGTCTTGCCGGCGCCGTTGGATCCGAGCACGGCGCGGCGCTCGCCCGGGCGAACTGTGATGGTGACGTCGGTGAGCGCCGCAAGCGCGCCGAACAGCCGCGTGACGCCGCGCAGCTCCAGCGCCGCGCCGGCAGCGACGGCTGAAAAGCGTGGCGTGGTGCTATCCATGGCCGTGACCTCTGGCGGCCCTTTTTTCTGGAGCGGCGGTGTGGCGTCGCCAGCGCTCCCACAGCCCGATCACGCCGTCCGACGACCAGAACACGATGGCGAGGAATCCGAGGCCGATCAGCAGCCGGAAGCGGTTGCCGTCGAGCCCGAACTTGACCAGCAGATCGAGCGCGAAGGTACGCAGGATGACGAAGATGAAGGCGCCGATATAGGGGCCGACGGGACGGGTGATGCCGCCGACCACGGCGATGATCAGGATATCGATGCAGGCGCCGACGCTGACCGAGCCCGGCGAAATCTGCCGGTAGTTCCACACCTGCAGCACGCCGCCGAGGGCTGCGATAAAGGCCGCGAATGCGTAGGCGGCCACGCGGTGCGCATTGACATTGAAGCCGAGCGCCGCCATGCGGCGGGGATTATCGCGCACGCCCTGCAGCGCAAGCCCGAACGGCGCACGCGAGACGTATTGAACGGCGAAATAGCAGAACGCCGCCACGCCGAGCGTGACGTAATAGAACGGGATATCGGCGCGCCAGTCGACGCCCCAGAATTTCGGCGTTGCGACGGTGTTGATGCCGGTGTGGCCGCCGAAGATCGGCCAGTTCTGGTTGGTGAAATAATAGAACGCAGCGCCGATCGCGAGCGTGATCATGATGGTGTAGATGCCCTCGGTGCGCACCGCGAGCGCGCCGCCGAGCGTGCCGAAGACCGTCGCCAGCAGCAAGGCCGTCGGCGTGGCGAGCCACCACGGCCAGCCGAGGCTGATATTGGTGTTGGCGCTCATGCCGAACACTGCGACCATGTAGGCGGCAAAGCCGGCGACGGTGAGCTGCATCAGGCTGACCATGCCGCCATAGCCGGCGAGAAACATCAGGCTGAGGGCGATGGTCCCGAGGATCAGGGTCGTCGCGAAGATCTCGATCAGGAAGAAGCCGTTTGCAATGAGCGGCATGATCACGAGGATCACGGCCGCCAGCCAGGCCGCGGGCGTGTTGAATTCCGGCAGCGTCATGAACGTTGCGCGCTGCGCGGCGGGCGGCTGGCTGGTCTGAGGATGCGCGCCCTGAACCAACGACATGTCAGCGCCTCGCCAAGAGGCCCTGCGGCCGCAATGCCAGCACCAGCACCATGATGAGGAATGTCACCACGATCGCGTAGGTCGGGATGTAGACGGAGCCGAGCTGCTCGGCGAGGCCGATGATCACAGCGCCCAGCGCCGCGCCGGGGATCGATCCCATGCCGCCGACAATGACGACGACAAGGGAGGCGAGCAGAAAGCGGGTATCCTCGCCGGGCGAGATCGACTGAAAGGTTCCTCCGACGACGCCCGCGATCCCGGCGAGCCCCGCGCCGAGCGCGAACACGGCAACGAAGACGAGCTGGATCGGGACGCCGGTGGCGGCGAGCATATCGCGGTCATCGACGCCGGCACGCACCATCATGCCGACGCGGGTGCGGTTGAGCGCGAGCCACATCACGATTCCGATCACGATCGCCGCGACGAAGATCACGAGCCGCACCAGCGGATAGCGCAGGTAGACCGCTTCGCCCGATGATTTGACCGCGGTGACGAGCGGCAGTTCGACCGGGCCGATCAGCCAGCTCGGCGTCTGGATCTGATAGAAGTCGCCGCCGAATGCCCACAGCATCAGGTCCGCGAACACGATCGAAAGCCCGATCGTAACCATGGTCTGGCGCAGATCCTGCCCCTCCATGCGGCGGAAGACGGCGATTTGCAGGACGATGCCAACCAGCGCCACCGCGACGAAGGCGATGATGAAGCCGAGGATCCAGGAACCGGTCCAGACGCTGATGGCGTAGCCGACATAGCCGCCGAACAGATAGAGCGAGCCGTGCGCCAGATTGACATTGCGCATCAGGCCGAAGATCAGGGTGAAACCGCTTGCCACCAGGAAATAGAGGGCGCCGAGCGTGATGCCGTTGAGGACGGCGTTGAGAAAGACCCGCTTCCGGCCGATCGCCTCCTCGAGGCCGGGTGGCCAGACGGCAAGGATCAGCCACAGCAGCAGCGCGACCGCGATCAGCGCGATCAGTGCCCATGCCGGATGGCGTTCGATGAACCTCGTCACGGCAATAGCCCGGCCGTCGCCATACCGTCCTCCCAGACGCCGCGGCCGTTTCGGCTCGCGTTTTGGGCCATCCTAACGGCGTCGCGAACCCTGCACTTGATTGTCAGTATCTTTTCGCGCTGGTCGCGCTTACGGCCGCAAGACTTTGGCGGCGCGGCGGTATTCCGTCGGTGCCATTCCGACATTGGCGGCAAAGAAGCGGGTGAAACCGCTCTGTGAGGAGAAGCCGAGATCGAAGCCGATATCGGCGATCGGCACCTCGGTCGCGACCAGTGCGTCCAATGCCTGTTCCATGATGAGGGTGTTGAGATAGAGGTTTGGCGTGACGCCGGTCTGGGTGCGGAACAGCCGGTAGAAGTGCGGACGCGACAAGCCGGCGGCCCGCGCGATCGAGTCCAGCTCGATCTCGGCGCCCGGGCTTTCGGACATCAGCTTGATGGATTTGCGGACGCGGAAGTCGGTGATGGCGGTGGCGGTGCGCGTCTCCTGAACCGGCTCGGAACGCTGCCAGCTTTCCTCATAGCAACTGTCGATCAGTTGCCGGAGTTCGCAATCGAGGCTGCTCAGCGAGGGGGCACCGCAGACCAATGCTGCGGTGCGCCGAATATGTCTGTCGAGGGTAACGGTGCGCTTGAAGCAGGTGCGGCCGAACCGCAAGGAGTGGGCCCGCGCGGCGTCGGGGGCAAACCATTCGGCGTTGACGTAAAGGACGAAGAAGATCGCGCCGTTGTCAACGTCGGTCGGGACAAAGTTGTGTGGTTCCCAAGGGTTGACGGCGACAATGGAGTCTTCGCCGAGCAGCCATCGCTCGTCGCACACATCAATGCGCGCGGGTGTTCCGCCGACATGAAAGATCAGATGCCCTTCGCGATGCGCATGCATGTTGAAGGGGCGGTTCAACTGATAGACCGTCGCGCGACCAAACCGGCCGTGGAAGACGGCGAGCGCCTTGCTCATGCCTTCCCTCCCGCGGGATGTTCTTGTCTTTTTCAACCAGCGTTCAACATCCGCCGCGAGAATGCAAGGGCAGACACATCAGGGCTAGATCAGGTCCTGCCGGCCGTGCTGCGGGCCCCCGCCGCGCCGGGGCCCGTTCGCACATGCGAAGACCTCAGTACTTCTTGCACTCCGGAACCGTTCGGCTCGGCAGGCCGATCTTGGAGAACACGGCCGGGTCGTAGCCCAAGGTCTGGTTCACGTTCGGGATCACCTTCACGACCTTGCTGAACAGCGCGCCCTTGCCGTCATCGACCACTTCGGTGACGAAATTGGTTCCGATGGCCTGGCGGTTGGAGTCGAGCTTGATCTTGCCGTTGGGCGCGTCGAGCTCGATCTTGGCGAGGGCTTCCTTGAATTTTGCCTGGTTGTTGCTGAGATCACCGTTGACCTGACGCAGCGCGAGGATGAGCGCCATCGTCGAGCCGTAATAATTGGTGGCGAGCAGCGAGGGGCTCGGGAACCGCTTGTTCGGCGGGAAGGCGTCCTGATAGGCCTTCACGAACTTCTGCCAGCCCGGATCCTCCCAGGTATCGGCCTGGCCGCTCGCGGCAATGGTGCCGAGCAGCGCATTCTTGGCGTTGCCCTTGGCGGAGAGGATGGTCTGGTCGACCATGATCGAGCCGCCCATCAGATGCGCCTTGCCGCCGGCCTGCTGATACTGGTTCAGGAAGTTGACGGCGTCCGCGCCGCCAAGGCCGAGATAGATTGCATCGACGTCGTCGGGCAGGGCGGCGATGACGGAGGCGAAGTCCTTGGTGCCGAGCGGCACCCATTGCCGGTTGGTGATCTGTCCGCCGGCGCCGCAGAATTCGAGCACGAGCCCGAACACCTGCGTGTAGATGAACGAATAGTCTTCGCCCACCGTGGCGATCTTCCGATATCCCTTGGTCTCATAGGCGTATTTGCCGAGACCTACCTGCCACTGGGCGCCGTCCATGTTGTAGCGGAAGAAGTTTGGTGACGGATCGACGTAAGTCGTTTCCTGTGCACCGGAAGCGGCGTTGATGAAGGTCAGTTCGGGGCGCGTCTTGGCGAAGTTCTTGACCGCGATGCCTTCGTCGCCGGACAGCGGCGAAAGCAGGATCTGAACCTTGTCCTGCTCGATTAGCTTGCGCACGGCGCGAACGGCGGAGTCGGGCGTGGCATCGGTGGAGGCGATGATGAATTCGAGTTCCTTGTCGCCAACCTTCTTGCCGAAGGTATTGATCGCCGTCTGGTGGCCACGGATTCCGTCCTCGCCGAGCACCGTGTAAGTGCCTTCGAGCGTCGCGGTGACGCCGACCTTGATCTTCTCTTGGGCTATGGCAGCGCTGGAAAGCAACAGGGTGCTCAGCGCGACCAATCCCGCACAGCTTCTAAACATCGAACCCCTCCCTTGTATCGCCAGGTCTTTAAATCGCTGGATCTTGTATCGTCAGGCCTTGATTCCGAGGTCGTTTTCACAGTCGCATGCGGTCGATGCGCATTGTGCGTCGTGCAACTGGAATGCATCGGGACCGCGGGGAAGAAAGCTAGCTGATCACTGAGGCGGCGCGTGCAGCTTCGCCGGCCGCAACTTGACCGGTAGTCTCATTTTGCATGTTGCGCCGCGAAGGTGGTCGGGCGCAGGCCGGCCGGCCGAACGCGCGAAAGCCTAGCCACGCCTCCCATCAATTGGCTGGGGCGCCCCACCGAAAGTTGCGTTTCCGCAAAAACGGACGAATGTTCGAAGAGAAGAGCACCTTAAGCGGAATCGCAGGAGACGCGGTCGTGGTTGGTCTGCATTTGACGAGACGCCGGCTCGTCTTGAGATGCGCCGGGGTGGGCCGCGTGATCGTCAGGATATTTGTGGCAGTCTTCCTGACCTGGTGCGCCAGCGCCATGGCGGTGGCGGCGGAAAGCGAGCTCTACCGCACCAAGGTCACCGTGACCGGCCAGCGCGAGGCGAACCGCATGATCGGCTTTGCCGCGTGCCTGGAAGATGTCCTCATCAAGGCTTCCGGCGCGCAGAAGCTCAGCGGTGACCGGCGATTGGCAGCCTACAAGTCGAATGCAAAAAGTCTTGTCAGGGCATTCAGCTATCGCGACCAGTTCTCGGGCAAGCCGATCCGTGACGAGCAGGGCACCCGCGACCGTCCCTACGACCTGACGGTCGAATTTGAGGAAAGCAAGATCGACGACATCCTCAAGACGCTCGGCCTCAAGCCCTGGCTTTCACATCGGCCGCGCCTCGCGGTCTTTGTCGAAATGGAGCAAGGCGCGAGAAACTATCTCGTCACTTCGGACGGAACCCAGTCCGACCTGCAGCGTGACGCGCTGCTCGCCGCCGCGGACAAGCGCGGGATGGATATCGTGCTGCCGAGCACGGCGATGTTGGCGAAATCGAATATCACCGGCGCGGAGCTCAGGACCGCGCCATTCCCGGCACTGGCGCCGATTGCGGCCGAGCAGGGCGGCGAAGTTGTCCTGGTCGGACGACTGGTCTGGGATGACCAGGCGCTTGGCTGGGCCACGCTGTGGCAGATGGACTGGCGCGGCCGGACGCACCGCTGGCAAATTCGCGGCGTGACATTTGATGAAGCGTTCCGGCGCGGCATCGGCAGCGCGGCCCAGATCCTATCCGGCAACGGCGATCCGGTTGCCAGATCGCAATCCGCTGAGGGCAACAAGCGTCATTGATCGTCCGCCCGCTAGCCTGCGAGAAAGCCGCCATCGACCGCGACCACCGTCCCGGTCGCATAGTGTGATGCCGGCATGCAGAGGAAAACGACGGCGCCGGCAACATCTTCCGGCTGTCCCCAGCGCTTGAACGCGGTGCGGTCGGCGATGCGCTGGTAATGCGCATGGTCGGACCGGCCGGCGGCGTTGATCGAGGTCTCGATATAGCCTGGCGCCACCGCATTGACGCGGATGCCGTCCTCGGCCCAGGCCAGCGCGAGCGCCTTGGTCAGCATCACGACGCCGCCTTTGCTGGCGCAATAGGCGGGAATGCGCGGGAGCGCCAGCGTAGCGTTCATGGATGCAATATTGACGATCGAGCCGTTGCTTTTGGCGAGCAGCGGGCGGAAAGCCATGCAGGTACGGAACGTGCCGGTGAGATTGACGTCGAGCACCTTGGTAAAGGTCTCGATCTCATATTCCTTGTCACGCATGAGGATGCCGGCGCAATTGACCAGCGCGTCGACGCGGCGATGCCGTTGCGCAAGCGAAGCGACCGCAGCGTCGTCGGTGACGTCGAGCGTCGTCAGTTCAAGTCCTGCCCGCGGCTTCAGCGGCGTGCGGGCAAGATCGGTGTCGTTGACGGCCGTAGCGGTGACCGTTGCGCCCATCTCGCAGAGCAAATTGCTGATGGCCGCGCCGATATCGCCCGCGCCGCCGATCACGACGGCATGAAAGCCTTGAGCCAGCGAGAAGCTAGTGGTCATCGGGATCTTCCCTGTCGTTTCAGAGACGGAGGCGGAGCCGTCGACTCGCGAACGACGAGCGAATAGTCCACCTCGTGATGCATGATGGTCTGCTCGCCGGCCAGCCGCCGGACCAGATATTCGCCGGCGCGCTGCCAGGTCTCGCCGGTGGGGACGTGAATGGTGGTCAGGCTGGGCCGCAGATGCCGGCTCCAGTCGAGATCGTCGAAGCCGACAACGGAGAGGTCGCGCGGCACCGCGAACCCGCTGCGCTCGGCTTCCAGCAGCACGCCATAGGCAATGACGTCGTTGCCGCAGACCACCGCCGTCGGGCGATCATCGAGACTGAGCAGGTAGCGCGCCGCCTCGCGCGCATCGTCGAGCGTGTAGGGCACCTCGACATGCCATTTTTCCGGCAGCTCGATGCCGCCTTCGGCAAGGGCGCGACGGAAGCCGGCGACACGCGCGCTGGCGCGATCATTGTTGCGCTGGAGCGCTGAGACGACCCCGATCCTGACATGTCCGAGTTCAATCACATGCGCGGCAGCGCGGTAGGCCGCGGCCTCATTGTCGGTGCCGACGCAGGGGTAGGGACGATCGGGCCGATAGATGCCGACATTGATGAAGGGCACCGCATTGTCGGCCAGCATCTTGCGCAAGGCGTCGTGATGGCAATCGCCGCGCAGCACCAGACCATCGACGCCGCGGCTGATCAGGTTGCGCGCCTGTTCGAGCTCGGCATCGAGGTCGTAGCCGCTGGTGGTCAGGAGCAGCATGTAGCCAACGGAAGAGAGATATTTTTGCAGCGAGGCGATGCCGCGGGCGAACATCGTGTTGTCGATGGTCGGCACGATCGCGCCCAGCGTGCGCGAGCGGCGCGACGACAGAATGCGCGCCGGCGCGTGCGGGATGTAGCCGACGGCTTCGATCGCCTGCGAGATGCGTGCGCGCAAGGAGGGGCTGACCGCTTCGGGGTTATTGATCGCGCGCGAGACCGACGCCGTCGATACGCCGGCCCGCGCCGCGACGGCGCGAATGCCTTGTTTCAACGATGCGGCGTGTGGCGGGCTCATGATTGCGGTAGATGTAACGTTACATAGATTGTTGGGATGTCTATCGAGCGAACGCCAGCGATTTTGCTAGATGTTCGATGGATTGTCCATCGCTTGACACGCGTGAGGTGACGCTTAGGATGAAACCGTTTACAGGCGGCGACGAAATAGAAGGCGCCACCGAACGGGCGGACAAGCCGGGTCAGGGAGGAGTTCAATGAACGCCAGGATGTTTGCGGCGCGCGCAGCGTTGCCGGTTGTCGCGGCAGTCGCCGTCGGCGCGCAGGCGCATGCGGCTGATTTCGATTGGAAGAAATTCCAGGGCAAGACCGTCACGTTCCTCGCCAACAACAACCCCGTCGGGCTGGCGCTGCTGACCTACAAGGCCGATTTCGAAAAGCTCACGGGGATGACGCTCAAGGTCGACGGCTACCAGGAGCAGCAGATGCGCCAGCGCCTGGTCACGGTCATGAACGCGCGCAGCGACGAGGTCGACGTCTTCATGACCCTGCCGTCGCGCGAAGGCGAGCAGTTCGCCGCCGCGGGCTGGTATGCGGATCTCTCGGCGATGTCGAAGAACGAGGCGGCGGCGGAGTATGATCTCGCTGGCCTGAGCCAAGCACTGCTCAAGGCCGGGACGTTCAATGGCAAGCTGACCAGCATGCCCATGAACATCGAGGGCCCGATCCTCTATTACCGCACCGACATCCTCAAGAAATGCGGTGTCGAGAAGCCGGCGACCATCAAGGATCTCGAAGCCGCGGCGCAGAAGATCAAGGCCTGCGACAGCACCATCACGCCGTTTGTCTCGCGCGGGCTGAAGCCCGCTGTCGCCTACACCTTCAGCAACATGCTGCACAACATCGGCGGCACGTACATGGCGAACGGGAAGTCAAATCTTTGCTCGCCAAAGGGCAAGCAGACGCTGGACACCTATAGCCGGCTGTTGCGCGAGTACGGCCCGCCCGGCGTCGTCAATTACAGCTTCCAGCAGATATCGGCGCTCTATCGTGGCGGCCGCGCCGCGATGTCGTTCGAATCTTCCAACGAGTTGCGCACCGTGATGGACGGCGGCGAGCGGCTGAAGGATACCGGCCTGGCGCCATTCCCGGCGGGCGAGGCCGGACAGGTGCCGACCGCGATCGGCTGGGGCATCGCCGTGTCCGCGTACAGCAGGCAGCCGGAGGCCGCCTGGTACTTCGTGCAATGGGCGACAAGCCCGGAGATTCAGAAGCGCATGGCGCTGCAGGGCATCGCGCCGCCGCGGCCGGCGGTCGCCAACGATCCCGAATACCGCAAATGGATCGACGCCGAACCGGTCCGCAAGGAATGGCAGGCCGCGCTCGACGTGCTCGCGACGAAGGGGTCTTCCGAGGTCGGTTATCCGATCGTCGCCAACCCTCAATCGCGCGAATTTATCGGCCAGGCTGTGCAGGACCTGATCCTGAAGCAGAAGACCGTCGATCAGGCCTGTGCCGAGGCGGACAAGGCGCTCGATGCGCTGATTGCGCAAAAGTAGCGACCAGCGCGCCGCGTGGAGCCAATGCCGGCGCGAGATCGATGACCGGAATCTGAAAGGAAGCGGAAGCATGTCGGATGCCGCTGCGACATTGACGCAGGATCGGCAAAGGTTGGAACTGTCGGCGCTCTCGGCGCCGGCAGTAATCTTCACTGTCGCGATGATCGCGTTTCCTGTCGTCTACACGATATGGCTCGGTTTCCAGAGCTTCTCGTCAACCGGCAAGCAGTCCTTCGCAGGTATCGCGAACTACTCGAAGCTCGCCTCCGACTATGAGTTCTGGCACGGCCTTTGGATCACCATCGCGCTCTACATTCTCGCGTTGGTCCTGCAACTCGTGTTCGGCGTCTGGCTGGCGCTGGTGCTGTTTCACGCCAAGCGCCTGCCTGGCATCGTGCGATCGATGTTCATCTCGCCCTTCATGATGCCGCCGGTGGTCGCCGGCATGATGTGGCTGGTGATCCTCGATCCCTCGCTCGGAGCGGCAAACTACATCCTGCAATCGCTCGGCTTGCCGCCGTCGGAGTGGCTGGCCTCGCCGACCTGGGTTATTCCGACCGTCGCGTTGATCGACAGCTGGCAGTGGACGCCCTACGTCGCGCTGATCGTGCTCGGGGGGCTGCAGTCATTGCCGCCAAGCGTCTATGAGGCTGCCCAGATCGACGGCGCGTCACCGTTCAAGACCTTCCAGCGCATTACGCTGCCGCTGTTGCTGCCGACCATCGTCACTGCCGCGATCCTGCGCAGCGTCGATCTCCTGCGCTTCTTCGACATCATCTACATCACGACCCAGGGCGGTCCCGGCAACGCATCGAACACGCTCAACGTCTACGGCTTCCGCGTCGGATTCGAATTTTTCAACATCGGCTATGCCAGCGCATTGATGCTGACGCTGACCGCGATCGTGTTCGGCGCGGTGCTCGCGTTCAACCGCCTGCGCGGCGCGGTCGCCTGGTAGCTGCCGCATGACCGACGCGCCGACCACCGATCGCTGGATCCGCTATCTCAACCTGCTGCAGCTCGCGCTTGCCGGCATCATCATCCTGGCGCCGACGGTGTGGATGGTGCTGTCGTCGCTAAAACCTTCGTTCGAGGTGACGGCCTACCCGCCGACGCTGGTCTTCACCCCGACGCTGGAGAACTACGTTCAGCTTATGAAGACGACGCCGTTCGCAAGCTATGCCGTCAACAGCCTGATCGTCACCATCGGCTCGACCAGCCTCGGACTTCTGTTCGGAATCCCGGCGGCCTTCGCCGTGTCATGGACCCGGGTTTCATGGCCGGCGATCTTGACGCTGGCGGCGCGCATGGCGCCAGGCACGCTGTTCCTGCTGCCGTGGTACGTCATGTTCCGGCAGGTCGGCATGATCGGCTCGTACACGGCGCTCATTCTCAGCCACGCCGTCATCACGCTGCCGATCGTGATCTGGGTGCTGCTGCCGTCCTTCGACGGCATCCCGCGCAGCGTTTATGAGGCCGCGCAGGTCGACGGCTGCAGCGTCACGCGGATCCTGTGGCGGATCGCGCTCCCGCTGGTCGGCTCGGGCATCGCGGTGGCGGCGATCCTGGCCTTCGTCTTCTCGTGGAACTACTTCCTGTTCGCGCTGGTGCTGTCGAACGGCGACAGCAAGACGCTGATCGCGGCCGCCTTCAACTTCATCGGCGAAGGCTCGACGCAATGGGGCGCGCTGATGGCTGCGGCAACGCTGATCGCGCTGCCGCCGCTCATTCTTGCCGCGCTGGTTCAGCGGTGGCTGGTCTCCGGGCTGACGCTCGGCGCGGTCAAAGGTTAGGTGCTCCGATGAACGTCTCTCCGCTCAGCAATTCGATCATGCGGGCTGCCGTCTTCCACGGCCACGAACGCATCACTATCGAGCGCGTGGCGATACCGGAAGTGGCGACCGGCGAGGTGCTGGTGCGCATCTCGCGCACGGCGCTGTGCGGCTCCGATTTCAAGCTCTGGCACAAGGGTGCGGAGTTCACCGCCGGTCACGAAATCTTCGGCGTGGTCGAGCAGCCGGACCACCGGCTGCATGGTCGCCGCTGCGCCGTCTATATCCCGCTTCATTGCGACCGCTGCGATGCCTGCAAGCGCGGCGACACGCAGATGTGTCTGGAAGTGTCGAGCCTGATCGGCTGGAACCGGCCGGGCGGATATGCCGAATATGTGCCGGTGCCGGAGAACTGCCTGTTGCCGGTGCCCGACGATATCGAGGACAGCCTTGCACCGTTGCTGCTCGACGTGATCGGCACCTCGGGGCACGCCGTGCGGTTTGTCAGCCGCGTGGTGCCGCCCAAAGAGGCTGGCCCTGTGTTGGTGATGGGCGCGGGACCCGTCGGCCTTGGCGTTGTGCTGGTGTTGCGCAGCCTCGGCTATGGCGACATCCATGTCGCCGATCCGAACGTGGCACGGCTTGCGATCGCGCAGTCCTTCGGCGCGACGGCGCATCCGGTCGGCGATACCTCGAAACGCTTTGCGCTGATCATGGAATGCTCGGGGGCGCATGCAGCGCGCAACCTTGGCATCGAGCTCGTTCTGCCCCGCGGCGCGCTGGTGCTGGTTGGCGAGAACGCCGCACCCTGGACCATCGAGGAAGGCAAGGTGTTCCGCCGCAAGGACTTCTACATGATCCGCACCTTCTATTTCCCGATCGCCGATTTCGAGCCGAACGTCGCGCTGCTGCGCCGCTACAAGGACGAGTATCGCGTCCTGGTCGACGGCGAGTTTGGCCTTTCGAGCCTGCCGGAGAATTTCGCACGTTTCGCCAAGGGCGAATTGATCAAGCCCGTGCTGGCGCTGGACTGAACGCTCATGGCCTCGATCTCGATCCGCAATCTCGTCAAGCGCTACGGCAACTTTGCCGTGATCCCCGATCTCAATCTCGAGATCGCCGATCACGAGTTCGTCGTCTTCGTCGGTCCTTCCGGCTGCGGCAAGTCCACGCTGCTGCGGATCATCGCAGGGCTTGAGCCGATTACGGCAGGTGAGCTCTATATCGGCGACAAGCGGGTCAACGGCATTCCGGCTGCGCAGCGCGACATCGCCATGGTGTTCCAGGACTACGCGCTCTATCCGCATATGCGCGTCTACGAGAACATGTCCTTTGCGCTCGAGCTGCGGGGAACGCCGAAGGCCGAGATCGATGCGCGGGTGAAGCGCGCCGCGGCGTTGTTGCATATCGAACCCTATCTCGACCGCAAGCCGAAGGAATTGTCCGGCGGTCAGCGGCAGCGCGTGGCGATGGGACGCGCGATCGTGCGCAATCCGAAAGCGTTCCTGTTCGATGAGCCGCTTTCCAATCTCGATGCAAAGCTGCGCGGGCAGGTGCGGGCCGAAATCAAGGCATTGTCGCAGGAGCTGAAGACCACGATGGTCTTCGTTACCCATGACCAGATCGAGGCCATGACCATGGCCGACCGCATCGTGGTGTTGCAAAGCGGCGCCGTGCAGCAATACGACACGCCGGAGGCGGTGTATGAGCGGCCGGCCAACCAGTTTGTGGCGGGCTTCATCGGCTCGCCGGCGATGAATTTCTTTCCCGTCGAGTGGCGCGGCGAGGCCGTCGTATTTTCGCAAGATGGCGCGAGGGTTCCGCTCGGGCTGGAGAGTTGTGGCCCGCTGCGCCAGGCGGGCAAGGGCGTGCTCGGAATCCGGCCTGAGCATTTCGCCGTGGCGGCCGATCCCGCCGACGGCATGGCTGTGATGATCAAGCTGGTCGAGCCGCTCGGCTCGGATACGCTGATCCATTTCGATCTTGCCGGCGCTTCCGCCATTGCGCGCGTCGATCCGTCGCTGCGGCCGAAGGTCGGCGATCGCGTCAGCCTTCGCCCGCAGCCCGGCAAGACGCATCTGTTCGACAGTACCGATGGCCGGGTGCTGCAGTGACCGTGCGGGAAGGGACCGAAGATCGCGGGGCGATTGCGGATATGGCGGCGAAGGCCGGGCGGGTGCGCATCATCTGCCTTGGGCTCTCCGCGCTTGATCAGGTCTGGCGTGTCGAGCGGTTCTTTGCCGGCGAGGGCGCGAAGCTCCGGGGATTCGACTATTCGACGCTCGGCGGCGGGATGGCCGCAAACGCTGCCGTCACCGGCGCGCGCCTTGGTGGCTCAGTCGCATTCTGGGGGCGCGCGGGCGATGATGCGGCGGGGCGCGAAATGCGCGCGGCGATGGCTGCCGAGGGGATCGACGTCGCAAACTTCAAGCTGTTTGCGGATGGACGCTCCTCGGTGTCGGGAATCATCGTCGACGCATCCGGAGAGCGGCAGATCGTGAATTTTCGTGGAGCCTTTCCGGCGGCGGCCGATTGGCTTCCCCTGGATGAAGTAGCCCATGTCTCGGCGGTGCTTGCCGATCCGCGTTGGGTCGAGGGCGCTGTCGCGCTGTTCGGTAGAGCGCGCGCCCTCGGCATTCCGACCGTGCTCGATGGCGACGTTGCCGACGCTGACGTGTTCGAGCGCCTGCTGCCGCTCACCGACCACGCCATCTTCTCCGAGCCTGCACTAGCCGCCTTCGCGGGGTCAGCGGACGACGCGGCGCTGGGCAAGCTCGCGCGGTTCAATTGCCGTGTCACGGCGGTCACGCGCGGCAGCGAAGGGGTGAGTTGGTCCGAGCACGGCCACGTGCACCGGCGCGCCGCATACACCGTTCCCGTCGTCGACACGACCGGCGCCGGCGACGTCTTTCATGGCGCCTATGTCTTTGCGATCGGAGCCGGCCTCGCGGTGCGGGACGCCATGGCATTCGCCGCCGCGGCCGCCGCACTGAAATGCACCCATTCGGGCGGCCGCGCCGGAATTCCTTCCATCCACGACTGTCTTGCCTTGATGAGGACGCACCAATGAGAACAATCGGAAAGAACCGTGGCCTTGCGCGCCTCGCCGATGCGGATGGGCACTTTCGCATGGTTGCCCTGGACCAGCGGCCGCCGCTGTTCGACGCCATCGCGCAGGCGAAGGGCATTACGCGCGAGCAGGTCGAATATGCCGACGTAACCGCCGCCAAGCGGCTGCTCGTCGAAAACCTGTCGCCGTATTGCAGCTCGATGCTGTTCGATCCGAATTTCGCGGTGCCCGCCGCGATCGATCTCTTGCCCGCGCGCTGCGGTCTCATCATGACGCTGGAAGAGCACCGCGTCGAGGAGACCGCCGGAGGCCGCAAGTCGCGGGCCATCGCCAACTGGAGCGTGGAGAAGATCCGCGCGATCGGCGGCGACGCGGTCAAGGTGCTTGCCTGGTACCGTCCTGATGCCGACACTGCCGTCAACGAACACCAGAAGAGGTTCGTGCGCGAGATCGGACAGGACTGCGCGCGCTACGACATTCCCTATGTGCTGGAGCTCCTGGTCTATCCATTCCTCGGTAGCGCCAACCACACTGCGGATTATGTCGAATCGCCCGGCAAGCTGCCGGGACTGGTGATCCAAAGCGTGCGCGAGTTCGCCAAGCCGGAATATGGCGTCGACCTCCTGAAGCTGGAGAGCCCGCTCGCCGCCAACAGCCTGCCGCCGCGGGATGGCAGCGCGGCGGCGCAAGCTGCGCAGGAGCAGTTCGATGCCATCGGCGCGGTCTGCCGCGAGCGGAACATTCCCTGGGTGCTGCTGTCGGCCGGCGCGGCGCCCGAGAAATTCGAGCGGGTGCTGGAGTTTGCCTATGCGGCCGGCGCCGGCGGCTTCCTTGCGGGGCGTACGATCTGGCTTGACGCCGTTCGCAAGCACTTCCCGGATCGTGCAGCGGTTGCGGCGAGCCTGCGGAAGGACGGCGTTGCCGTGCTTGAAGGGCTTAATGCGCTGACCAAGGCAAAGGCTGCCCGATGGAAGGCACGCTTTCCCGCCTTTGGCGATATCAAGAAGGAAGGCGATTTCGCCCGCGCCTATTAGCCATGTCGTGAACTTGATCGCCAACAGGATAAGTTCGGGATCCGGAAAATGGCCTTCACCATTCGCACAATCGAGGCGTTCTGCTACCGCTACCCGCTGTCGACACCGGTGGTGACGTCGTTCGGCCGGATGCTGAACCGCCCGGCGGTGTTCGTTCGCGCCGAGGACAAGGACGGCGTGGTCGGCTGGGGCGAGGTCTGGTCGAATTTTCCTTCGACGGGCGCCGAACATCGGGCGCGCCTGGTCAATGAGGTGCTCGCGCCGGCGGTGACGGGAAGCAGGTTTGATGATCCCGCGCACGCGTTCGAGACGCTCACGCAAAGGCACCGCGGTGCTGGCGCTGCAATGCGGAGAGCCCGGGCCGTTTGCGCAGGCCATTGCGGGAATCGACCTTGCGCTGTGGGATCTCCATGCGCGTCGGCACAAGCAGCCTCTGTGGCGTGTGCTGGGCGGTCGTTCTGCCAGGATCAAGGTCTATGCCAGCGGCATCAATCCGGGCGGGGCGCAGCAGACGGCCGAAGCGGCGCTGAAACGCGGACATCGCGCGCTGAAGCTGAAGGTCGGCTTCGATACGGCAACGGATATCGCCAACCTGACAGCGCTGCGCGCCGTCATCGGCAAAGGCATGCTGGCGGCGGATGCCAACCAGGGCTGGTCGATCGACCAGGCGCTGGAGATCGTGCCACGCCTCGGCGAGTTCGACTTGCGTTGGCTGGAAGAGCCGCTTCGCGCCGATCGTCCGCAGGAGGAGTGGCGAAGGCTGCGCACCAGCGCCGGCATGCCGCTTGCGGCAGGCGAGAACATTGCGAGCCGGGACGGCTTCGAGCAGGTTCTTGCAGGGAACGTGCTTGATGTCGTTCAGCCCGATATCGCCAAATGGGGCGGGCTGACGATCTGCGGCGGATTGGCAAACGACATTCTGACCGCCGCCAAGACCTTTTGTCCGCATTATCTCGGTGGTGGCATAGGACTGCTGGCGTCCGCCCATCTGCTTGCCGGCGTCGGAGGTGGCGGCTGGCTGGAAGTGGACGTCAACGACAATCCGCTGCGCGATCAATTCTGCGGACCGGTCTTGCATATTTCCGACGGAACTGTCGCTCTGACCGAGGAGCCTGGCCTCGGAATAGCGCCCGACCTTGCATCGATCGAGCGCTGCCGCACGCTGTGATTGAAAACCCGCCGCGGCCAAGCCGGGCGGGTTTTCAAGTCTTCGATGAGGAGCGCTTCGCGCGGGAGATCGGATGTACCGGACACGGTGCTCGCGCGTCCCCACGAGATAGTGACAGCCCTTACTTCTTGTACGCAGCGATCACGGCTTCACCATCGCTGCCGGCCTTCTTCAGCCAATCGGCGGTCAACTGCTCGCCGATTTTCTCGAGGCCGGACTTCAACGCGGGAGGCGGCGGCAGCACCTTCATCTTGTTGGCCTGAAGCTGTTCGAGATACCACTTCGCCTTTTCTTCCGCGAGCTTCCAACCGCGCTCTTCGGCAACCGCCGACGCTTTCAGGATCGCTTCCTGGGTCGGCTTGTCGAGCGCGTCGAAAGCCGCCTTGTTCACGAAGGTGACGTTCTTCGGAATCCAGGCTTGTGTATCATAGAAATGCGTCATGGTTTCCCAGGACTTGCTGTCGTAGCCGGTCGAGCCCGAGGTCATGAATGCGTTGACGACTCCGGTGGCCAGCGCTTGCGGCAGTTCCGCGGCCTGGATGGTGACGGGCTGCGCACCGACGAGTTCGGCGATGCGCGAGGTGCCGACATTGTAGGCGCGCCACTTCAGGCCCTTCATATCCTCGACCGTGTTGAGGTCCTTCTTGGCATAAATGCCTTGCGGACCCCACGGCACCGCGAACAGAAGCATAAGTCCCTGCGAGGCGAGCTTCTTTTCGATGGCAGGTTTCGAGGCGAGCCACAGCTTCTTGGCTGCCGGATAGCTCGTCGCCAGAAAGGGGATCACGTCGATGCCGAACATCGGATCTTCGTTCTCGTGCAGCGAGATCAAAACCTCGCCCGCCTGCGCCTGTCCGGTGGCGACCGCGCGCTTGATTTCCGGCGCCTTGAACAGCGACGCCGCGGGATGCACGGTGATCTGCAGCTTGTTGCCGGTGGCATCGGCAACGTCCTTGGCGAACGCGATCAGATTGACCGAATGCGGATTATCCGCCGGATAGGCCGCCGGAAGATTCCATTTTGTCTGCGCCATTGCGGGAACGGCAAGGGCCGCGACGCAGGCCGCCAGTGCGAATGTTTTAAAAAGTCTGGACATGACAATACCTCTCTAGCCAGGGAACGCTATCTGCGGCAGCACCATCACGATATCAGGAAAAACCGTGATGAGGGCAACCGCCAGAACGAGCAAGAAGAAGAACGGCAGGGCGGCCTTGGCGACCGTGTTGGAATCCTTGCCGCTCATGGTCTGCAGAACAAACAGGTTGAAGCCGACGGGCGGCGAGACTTCTGCCATTTCCACCACCAGCACTAGGAAAATGCCGAACCAGACCAGATCGAAGCCGGCCTGCTTCACCATCGGAATGACGATGGCGGTCGTCAGCACGATCATGGAGATGCCGTCGAGTGCCGTGCCGAGCACGATGTACATGACGGTAAGCGCCGCGATCAGCGCATAGGGGCTGAGCTGCAGGCTGTTCACCCAGTTCGCGAGCGCCATCGGGATGCCGGTATAGGCCATCGAGGTGCCCATGTAGGAGGCGCCAGCCAAGATCAGGAGGATCATGCAATTGACCCTTGTTGCGCCCATCACGCTGGCCCAGAAGGATTGCCAGGTCAGCGCGCCCTGCCACCATGCAATCGCGAGCGATCCCAGTACGCCCCAGGCTGCGCATTCCGTGGCCGTCGCCCAGCCCATCAAGAGCGACAGGAAGACGAAGATGATCAGCAGCAGGCAGGGGATGAGATTGAGCGATTCGGCGATGCGCCGGTGTAAGCTCATGGCCGGTTCGGCCGGCGGCGTGCGCTTGGGATTGGCAAGCGACCAGATCGCGATGTAGCCGGAATAGAGCGCCATCACCAGGAGGCCCGGCAGAAACCCGGCAAGGAAAACCTGAATGATCGAGACGTTCGCCTGCACGGCGTAGACCACCATGGTGATCGACGGCGGGATGAGAATGCCGAGCGTGCCGGCACCGGCCAAAGATCCAAGGCTCAGATCTTCGTCATAGCCGCGCTTCTTCAGCTCCGGCAGCGCGATCTTGGCGACGGTGGCGCAGGTCGCGGCCGATGATCCCGATACCGAGCCGAACACGCCGCAGGCGAGCACGTTGACGTGCATGAGGCGGCCCGGCAGCCAGTTCAGCCACGGCGCAAATCCGCGAAACATCTCTTCCGACAGGCGTGTGCGGAACAGAATTTCGCCCATCCAGATGAAGAGCGGCAACGCCGCGAGCGACCATGATGCGCTGTTGCCCCACACCGTTGTCGCCAGCACGCTGCCTGCCGGAATGCCGCCCGCGGCGAACTGCATGCCGGCCCAGCCCGTCGCCATCAAAGCGACGGCGATCCAGACGCCGGCGCCGAGCAGCAGCGCCAGAAATCCGAGCAGGATGGCGGCGATGGAAAGAAGCTCCATGTCAGACCCCGCTCTGCATGGCGCGTTCGACAATTTCCTCAGCGCTCTGCGGCTTTGGCAATTCGTAGCGCGGCGCGAAGCCGCGCAGCACATGCACCAGCTCATCCACAAAGGCGATGAAGAGAATCACCAGGCCGCTGCTGTAGCCGAGCTGCGGGATCCACAGCGGGACCGCGATGACGCCTTGCGAAATGTCGGCAAATTTCCACGACTGCCAGGTCATAACGGCGGCGTGCCAGGCGAAAAAGCCGATGAAGCCGACGCCGATCAGGAGCGCTGCGATCTCGACATAGTGGCGCACGCTGTCGTTGAGGCGGTCGATCAGAAGGCCGACGCGGATCATCTCGCCATGTTTGAATGTGTGGGCGAGCCCGAGGAAGGCCGTCGCCGCCATGCACCAGGAGATGAAGTCGTCGCCCGCCGGAATATTGAGGCCAAGCGGCCGGCCAGCCGACAACAGCATCATCAGCACGAAAATCGCAATGAGGAAAAGCCCAGCGAGATAGCCCGAGAATAGGTAGAGCCGATCAAGAAACACGCGGATCATAATGTTGCTTTTCCTCTCGCACGCATGCTGGCCTGGAAGCAATAGCCGTACCACTTCCGGTAACCATTCTCATCTGGTACCGCGTGTTGCTCCGCACCCGCCGAACACGGATCGCTGAGGTCAGCCGCCCAAAGCGACAGGTTTTCGGAGTTGCCCGGGACAGTCAAGCCGGGAGGCCAAGTCCCGCGGCCGCGCCGGTTGCGCCAAGGCGTGCGGCGACTTTCTCACCCGAAGGTAGCGGGTCTGGTCGTGCTCGCGAAGCGAGTGAAAGGCTGCCTGCCGACCGAGATAGCGGTCCAGGGGGACTGCACCGATTCTCAGAGAGATGCGCTCTGAAGCGGCCATTGGCCGATGACATGAAATCGCTGATCGTGGTCGTCCTGACGAAACAGCGCAATTCTATCGATGGCTAGATCGTCCACACCGCAATCTCGAAAACGGCTGCGCAACATCTCGAGAATAGGGACGCGCAAGCCTGCATCCAGCCGGCCGGTCAACGTCATGTGAAAGCGGAATTCCTCGAACACGTACGGATAGCCCCAGCGATCGAGATAGTCGCGTTGCCGTGGCGTCAGCTTCGATGGGTTGCGCCGGGCGCGATCCACTTCCGTCAGCGCCGCGCGAAACGGCTCGAATTCGCGGACACAGTCGGCAGCGAAGTGTTCGAGATCGACGGAAGTCGCGGCGGGCACCACCGCAACGAAGCCGCTGATGATATCGACGACCGGCTTGATCGTTGCAATGACGCGAGGCGCACGGGCAAACGCTGCGCACGCTGCGATCAATTCGTCTTCGCTCTTGTCAGGCGACAGCGCCATTGGCGGCTTCAACGTAGCATGGAAGCCGTATTTGCGCGGATCCTGCGTCAGTTCGTGCCAGCGCGGCAACTCTATCGCGGGCGGGAAGGGCAGGTCGATGCCCCGATGGGCATCGTAGCCAAGCAGTTCGGCCCCGAATCGATCGAGGATGCTACCGGGCTCAGCAGCGTAGTAGATGGCGTAGCGGGGATATTTCGACATCGGCGCAAGAATAGAGCCGCGTCAGGCAATCGCAACTGCCCGGCGCGATGCTGCGGCCGGCTGCACCACGCGGCTGGCTTCGGTCAGGTGGACCAGCCTGCCGCCGGCAATGACTGCGACGATGCGCGGCCGCAATGGCACCTCGTCGTCCGCGAGGATGATGTCGGCGCGTTGCCCCGCGGCGAGCCGGCCACGGTCGGCGAGGCCGGCAGCCTCTGCGGGCGCTGTCGAGATCAGGTGCCAGGCCTGCGCTAGTGGCAGCACGCGGTCAGCGGCCAGGCGAAAGGCCGCGAGCAACGGCGCGGGATAGTAGTAGTCGGAGGCAAGTACGGAGCACAGGCCTTTTTCGATCATCTCGGAAGCCTTTGTCCAGCCGGTGTGGCTGCCGCCGCGAACGACATTGGGGGCACCGAACACGATGAAATCGCCGGCTGCGGCGGCCTCGCGGGCTGTCGGTTCGTTGACCGGAAATTCCGCGATGGCGACACCCTGCGCCCTGAACGCCCTGCGCATGTCAGGGCTTTCGTCATCGTGAGAAAGCATCCTTGTGCCTGCGGCGCGGGCGATGCCGGCCAGCCGCGAGACCGATGCCCGCACCTCATGGGCACGCGCGACGACGCGCTGTACCAACTCGTCGAAGGCATTGCCGGACAAACCGGTGCGCTCGACCATGCGGTTGCGCTTTTGCGGCTTGGCCAGGCTCGCAACCGTCGAATCCATGTGATCGTTGAACGCGAGCAGGTCGACGCGACCGTCCGACAGCCATTGTCCGATCTCGGTTTCCGCGTCGAGATTGTAGGTCTCGTGGCGGAGATGGAAGCGGGTATCCGCCGCAAATCTGGGCCTTAAGCTCTCGATCGCTTCGAGCAACTTCCGTGCATTGTCGCCGCTGCGCAGGCCCGGCTCCCACGACCAGGTCGTGGCGTGAAATACCGTGGTGATGCCATTGGCGATCGCCTGCCGGTCGCTGTCGGCGAGCGCGACGTCAACCGGAAAGTCGACGCCGGGGCGGGGCATCATCTGCCGTTCGAAAGCATCGCCATGCAGGTCGACGATGCCGGGCAGCACCAGGAGCCCGCGTGCATCGATGGTGAAGGCGCTGCGCCCCTGATCGTCGCCAATCGCGCCGATATCGCGGCCTGCAATCCGCAGCG
Organism: Bradyrhizobium archetypum; assembly: GCF_013114835.1. Classification (GTDB taxonomy): domain Bacteria; phylum Pseudomonadota; class Alphaproteobacteria; order Rhizobiales; family Xanthobacteraceae; genus Bradyrhizobium; species Bradyrhizobium archetypum. Next base: position 96,665 of record NZ_JAAVLW010000009.1, read on the forward strand.
AGGTTTCGGCAAATTCGCCACCGAGCAGGGCCCGGCCGCCTTCAACAAGAATGTCGGTCACGATGTCGCACTTCGTCGTTTGTTGTGAATAAGTCCGCCGGTAGTTTCATACTTGTCGAGGAAGTCTTCGACAGGTAGCTTCCTGAAATCGGGCAGCGCCCGTCGCAGCGCTTCATGGTCCCAGTCCCACCATGCGAGATCGACGAGACGGCTGGCGATATCTTCCGCAAATCGCCGCTTGATCGGCCGCGCCGGATTGCCGGCGACGATGGTGTAGGCCGGAACGTCCTTGGTGACGATCGCGCCGGCGGCGACGACCGCGCCGGTGCCAATGCTGCGGCCCGGCAGCACCACCGCGCCATGGCCGATCCATACGTCGTGGCCAATATGGACGTGATGGGCGCGGCGCCAGGCGAAGAACTCGGCCTCGTCGTCTTCGCCGGGAAAATACGCACTGGCGCGATAGGCAAAATGCGCCTGCGAGGCGCGGTGCATCGGGTGATTGCCGGGATTGATCCGCGTCATCGCGGCGATCGAGCAGAACTTTCCGATCGTGGTGTAGGTGATCTGGGCGTCGTTCACGACATAGGAGTAGTCACCTATGGTCACTTCGAGCAGAATGGTGCGCGCGCCGACTTCGCTGTAAGCGCCGAGCCTGCTGTCGCGGACAGAAGCCGTGGAGTCGACGGTAGGTTGGACTGAAAGCTGCTGGCCGGCCATCCAAATTTTCCATGCGCGAGCGATACGGGAAGTGCCACGTCTTCGGCGTGCTTGATGACATTGTCATGACGCTTCGATGACGGATGGCGGTGTGGACTGTCGCCGCAGCGCAGTGCGGCCGTCACACAACTGTAAAATCCCTCCATTAGCGATCGAGCCAGAACGACGCGGGTGGAGCATTGCATGCTGGTGGTTGAAGGTTTGACGTGTCGCTTCGGCACAAAGGCGGCCGTCGACAATGCTTCCTTTTCGGTTGCGCCGGGCAGCTTTGTCGGCGTGATCGGCCGTTCCGGTGCCGGCAAGTCTACCCTGCTGCGCATGATCAACCGGCTCGCCGATCCCTCCGAGGGCCGCATCCTGTTCGACGGCGTTGATATCACCGCGTTACGCGGCCGCGACTTGCGCGAGTGGCGTGCGCGCTCGGCCATGATCTTCCAGCAATTCAACCTAGTGGGCCGGCTCGACGTGCTGACCAATGTGCTGATGGGGCGGCTCGCCGAAATTCCGGCGTGGCGGTCGCTGGCCCAGCTCTGGCCCGAAGCCGACAAGGCGCTGGCGATGTCGGCGCTCGAGCAGTTCGACATGGCGACACTGGCTGCGCAGCGCGCCGATCAGCTTTCCGGCGGTCAGCAGCAGCGCGTTGCGATTGCGCGTGCGCTGGTGCAAGAGCCGGACATCATCCTGGCGGACGAGCCGATCGCCTCGCTCGATCCGCGCAACACGCGCATCGTCATGGACGCGCTGCTGCGCATCAACAAGCATTTCGGCATCACCGTGCTTTGCAACCTGCATTCGCTCGACCTGGCGCGCAGTTATTGCGACCGCCTGATCGGCATGGCGGCGGGGCGCGTGGTATTTGACGGCGCGCCGGCGACATTGACCGACCGCATCGCGCGCGAGCTCTACGACCTCGAAGCCGATGAGGTGATGGGCGGGGCGCCAGTGGAGACGCCGGACGCGACGACTATTCCGGCACTCGGCACCGCGGCCGCGGCCTGAGCCGGCGCACCAGGACAGGACGGCCGTTCGTAGGACGCGATCGGCCGAAACGGGTGAATTACAACGGAAGGGACGAACTCCATGATCAACCGTCGCATCGTGCTTGCCGGCGCTGCCGCGCTGGCCTTCAGTGCCACCGCCGTCTCCGCGCAGGACTGGAAGGCAAAATATCCGGAGCTGACTTTCGCAGTCGTGCCGGCCGAGAACGCTTCCGGCGTGACTGAGCGCTGGACGCCGTTCGTCGCCTATCTCTCCAAGGAGCTTGGGGTAAAGGTCACGCTGCGCATCGCCAACGACTACGCGGCCGTCATCGAGGGCCAGCGTGCCGGCAACATCCATATCGCCAGCTACGGCTCGGCCTCCTTTGCGCGCGCCAGGTTGACCGGCGTCAAAAGCGACGCGTTCGCCAACGACATCAATGCAGATGGCTCGACCGGCTATTACTCGGTGTTCTTCGTCAAGGCGTCGAGCCCGTACAAGACCATCGATGACGTGAAGAGCAAGAACCTCGGTCTGGTCGATCCGAATTCGACCTCTGGCAACAACGTGCCGCGCTTTGAGCTCAACAAACTGGGCGTTCCCGACGCTGAGCAATATTTCGGCAAGGTCGTGTTTACGGGCAGCCACGAGAACGCGATGCTGGCGCTGGCCCAGGGCACGGTCGACGTCGCCGCCAACCAGTGGACGAGCGATGACGACTCGACGCTGGCGCAGATGCTGACCAAGGGGATGCTGAAGAACTCTGACGGTTCGCCGATGAAAAAGGATGACTTCCGCATCATCCACAAGTCGGCGCCGATCATCAACGGACCCTATGCCTACAATTCGGACCTGCCGGAGGAGTTGAAGGCCGCGATCGCAAAGGCCTTCTTCGATGCGCCGGGCAAGGACAAGGCGGCATTCGATCGTCTCTCCGATGGCCAGAAGAAGGGCTTTCATCCCGCCACCACCAAGGATTGGGACGGCACCATCGAATTGATCAAGTTCGTGGACGCCCTGCGCAAGAAGAAGGCGTCCTGATCGATCCGCACAGAGGAACAGGGCCGGGCGGCGAGTCCGGCCCTTTTCATACATACTCGATCGCCCAGCATGACCAGCGCCGTCTCTATCCTCCCGGAATCGCAGCTTGCGAGCCTCACCGAGGCCTATCGCATGGCGGTGCGGCGCAAGCGTCTCCGGGCGCTGCTTTCGACGGCGTTGTTCTTGGCGGCATTGACACTGGCCGCCGTCGGCTCCGAGGTGAATCTGCGGACGCTCTTTACCTATTTTGGAAACTTCGTCAGCTATTTCGACCGCATCCTGACGCTGGACGATGGCACCAGGATCTGGACCAATTTCGGCGAGTGGTTCTGGGGTTGGCAAAAATGGCTCAAGCTTCTCGGCGAGACGATTCTGATCAGCTATGTCGGTACCCTGGCCGGTGCGGTGCTGGCGTTCGCGCTGAATTTTCTCGCGGCTGAAAACACCTCGCCCTCGCCGTGGCTCCGGTTCGTGGTGCGCCGCGCGCTGGAATTCGCGCGTACCGTCCCGGGCATCGTGTTCGCGCTGATCTTCGTCATCGCCTTCGGGCTCGGGCCGATGGCCGGCGTGCTCGCGATCGCGATCCATTCGACCGGCGCGCTCGGGAAGCTCTTCTCCGAGATCGTCGAGAATGCGGACATGAAGCCGGTCGAGGGTGTACGCTCTACCGGCGCGAGCTGGCCCTCCTGCATGCGCTTCGCGATACTGCCGCAGGTCACCGCGGGTTATGCGAGCTACGCGCTGTTGCGCTTCGAGATCAATGTGCGCGAGGCGTCGGTGATGGGTTTCGTTGGCGCCGGCGGCATCGGGCAGGAACTCGTCGTCGCCATCAGGAAATTCTACTATTCCGACGTCAGCGCGATCCTTGTCACCATCATCGTGACCGTATTCCTGATCGACATCGCGACCGGTTGGCTGCGCGCAAGGCTGTTCGGCAGGGGAGCGCGCGCATGACGCGGCTACCTTCCGAGGCCACGCGCGAGATGCGGGAGCGCTATCCCGACGTGTTCGATCGTCCGGCTTCTTCGCGCCTGGCGACGCCACTGGTGATTATCGTCGCCCTTGCGGTCTTTATCTTCGGCCTGGTCGATCTCGATTTCGCGCCGTCGCGCCTGATTGCGGGAATCAGCCAACTCGGCTGGATCACGCTAATGATGCTGCCGCCCGATCCCGGCTCATCGCTGCCGGCCTATCTCGCCGCGCTTGGCGAGACACTGTCGATCGCCTTGCTTGGAACCACGCTGGCGGCGATTGCCGCATTGCCGGTCAGCCTGCTTGCGGCCAGCAACATTGTTCCGTCCGCCATCTTCCGCTTTCCGGTGCGGCGCTTTCTCGATTCCATCCGCGGCGTCGATACGCTGATCTGGGCGCTGGTGTGGATCAACGTGGTTGGGCTCGGGCCTTTTGCCGGCGTACTCGCGATTGCGGTCGCCGATTTCGGCGCGTTCGGAAAGCTGTTTTCGGAGGCGATCGAGGCCGCCGATCGCAAGGAAGTGGAGGGCATCCGCGCATCCGGTGGCGGCAAGCTGCACGAGATCCGGTTCGGGCTGATGCCGCAGGTGCTGCCGGTTATCGCCGGCCAGGTGCTCTATTTCATCGAATCCAACACGCGCTCGGCGACCATCATCGGCATTGTCGGCGCCGGCGGCATCGGCCTGCAATTGGCCGAACAAATCCGCGTGCTGGAATGGCAAAAGGTGTCATTCCTGATCCTGATGATCCTGGTTGCGGTTGCCGTCATCGATTGGATCTCGAACCGCCTGCGCTTCGCCATCATCGGCCGGCGCGCCATCGCCTGAGCTTCAGCTTTCCACCAGGAACTGCACCCGCTCCGCGGCAAATCGCACGCGCTTGGTGATCAGCGGCTGGCCGCGGGTATCCACGTCGGTGGAATCGACCACGAGAATCGGGCGGCCAAGCGCTAGATCGAGCCGCGCGGCATCCGTCGCATCGACGATGCCGGCGGTGATCCTGGTTGATGCGCGGCGATAATCGCGGACGCCGTAATGCGCCAGCAGTTTCGTCATCGAGCGCGCGCCGGCATAGACCTTTCCGGCGTCCGGGAACCGTTCGGCCGAGAGCCAATGCGTGCCGATGCAGATCGGCGTCCGGTCGGCGAGACGCAGCGCCTCGATCCGGGCCAGCGGTGCGCCGGCTTTGAGGCCGAGCTCGCGCGCCAGCTCGCGGCTGGCGATTTCCTCCGAGGCGCCGATCAATTGCCCGCGCGGCTCGCGGCCGCCGGCGCCGACGATCTCGGAAAACCGCGTGCGTGAGCGCAAGGGATAGGCAAGCCGAGGCGCCTCCACATAGGTACCGCTGCCGCGCTCAGCGCGCACCAGCCCGCGTTCGGCGAGGGCTGCCAAGGCGCGGCGCACGGTGTGGCGGTTGACGCGGTAGGTTTCCGCGATCTCGATCTCGCCCGGCAGTTTCTCGCCGGCGGCGAAACGTCCGTCGGCGATGCCGCGCTCGATGCCGTCGGCAACCTGGCGCCACAGCGCCACGCCGGATGCAACGTCCTGCACGGTCATGGCGCGCTGCCGAAAGCTGGCATCGGGGAAATCATTGGCGGTGTCACGAAACGGTCATTTACCTTGGCTATGAAGTTGTCTATTATCATAGACAACTTGAATCAGGCAAGACCTTCAATCAAGCAAGGCAAGACCGGGAATTGGGAATGGTGACGGAAACCGCGATGCAGGCTCGGCGCAAGGCGGCGATGACGGTGCTGGCGCATTCCGATGCCGCCGGGATCGCCGAATGCCTCGGTGCCATCGCCGTGCCCGCCCACGAACATCTAAGAGAACCCGAGAACGGCCTCGTCATGGTGCGCGGCCGCATCGGCGGCGACGGCGCGCCGTTCAATCTCGGCGAAGCCACAGTGTCGCGCGCCGCGGTGCGGCTCGCCACCGGGGAGGTCGGCTTCGGCTACACGCTCGGCCGCGATCTGGAGAAAGCGCGCATGATCGCGCTGTGCGACGCCATGGTGCAGTCGCATGAGCTGGCCGATGCGGTCGAAGCCAACGTGCTGGCGCCGCTTCGCTCCTCGATGCTCGCCAGCCGCGAGCGCCAGGCCGCGCAAGCGGCAGCGACGCGGGTGGATTTCTACACCATGGTACGCGGTGGGGGATAAACGATGGTGACAGTCGCCGAATTGCCGGCAGGATTTGCGGACAAGGTCTTGTCCGCGCAATCGACCTTCCGCTCCGTCATGGACGCGATGGCGCGGCCCGGCAGTGTGCAACGCATTTGCGCGGTCGCGGGCGCGCCAGGTCCGATGATGCGGGGCACGGCGGCGATCGCGCTGACGTTATTCGATCACGATACGCCGGTCTGGCTCGATGCGGCGGTGTCGTCGACGCCTGACGTGGCCAAATGGCTGAAATTCCACACCAGCGCGCCGGTCGTCACCGATCCCTCGACAAGCAGTTTCGCCGTGATCGGCGATACGCAGCACATGCCGCCGCTCGATCGCTTCGCGCTCGGCAGCAGCGAGTACCCCGACCGCTCGACCACGCTGATCCTGCAGGTCGACAGCCTGAGCGCGGGACCCGCTTGCGAACTGACTGGCCCCGGCATCAACGGCACCGCTGTGTTGCAGGCGACATGCCCCGGAAGTCTGTTCGAGCAGCTTGCCGCCAACGCAACCCATTTTCCGCGCGGCATCGACGTCGTGCTGGTGCACGACGACGCCATCGTCGCAATTCCCAGAACCACGCGGCTCGCCGCGTACGGAGCTTGACCCATGTATGTTGCCGTCAAGGGTGGGGAACGCGCCATCGAGAACGCGCATCGCCTGCTTGCGCATGAGCGGCGCGGCGATCGCGATGTGGCGGAGATTTCGCTGGCGCAGATCTCCGGACAGCTCAGTCTCGGTGTTGATCGCGTGATGACCGAAGGCTCGCTCTATGATCGCGAGCTGGCGGCGCTTGCCATCAAGCAGGCGCGCGGCGACCTGATCGAGGCAATCTTTCTGGTGCGCGCCTTTCGCGCCACGCTGCCGCGCTTCGGGGCGACCGAGCCGGTCGATACCGGCACCATGCAGGTGCGCCGCCGTATCTCGTCAACGTTCAAGGATATTCCGGGCGGGCAAGTGCTCGGTCCGACCTTTGATTACACCCACCGTTTGCTCGATCCGCAGCTCGCGGAGGGCAGCGCGCCCGAAGCGCCGGTTGCCGCCGAGCCGCTGGCGGCAATGCCGCGCGTAACAGACATACTGGGCCGCGACGGGCTGATCGAAGCCTCGCCCCAAACTGACGACGGCGCGCCGGTCGGCGATCTCACGCGCGAGCCGCTGAGCTTTCCGGCCGACCGTGACCTGCGCTTGCAGAATCTCGCCCGCGCTGACGAAGGTTTTCTGCTCGCCCTCGGCTATTCGACCCAGCGCGGCTATGGCCGCAGCCATCCGTTCGCCGGCGAGATCCGGTTCGGCGAGGTCGAGGTCGAATTCTTTGCCGAGGACGCCGGCTTTACCGTACCGCTCGGTGCGATCGCGATGACCGAATGCCAGATGGTCAACCAGTTCAAGGGCTCGGCGACGGAAGCGCCGTGTTTCACCCGGGGCTATGGCCTCGCCTTCGGGCAGAGCGAGCGAAAGACCATGTCGATGGCGCTGGTCGATCGCTCCTTGCGCGCGCGCGAGCTCTCCGAAGAGATCAAGGCGCCCGCGCAGGACGAGGAATTCGTCATGTCGCATTCCGACAATGTGCAGGCGACCGGCTTTGTCGAGCATCTCAAGCTGCCGCATTATGTCGACTTCCAGTCCGAGCTTGGCCTGCTGCGCAAGCTGCGTGCGGAGTTCTTCGAGGCCGCAGCCAGCGCCGAGCCGTTGCAGGAGGCCGCCGAGTGAACGCGTCAGCCTATAATTTCGCCTATCTGGACGAGCAGACCAAGCGCATGATCCGCCGCGCCATCCTGAAGGCGATCGCCATCCCCGGCTATCAGGTGCCGTTCGCCAGCCGGGAGATGCCGATGCCCTATGGCTGGGGCACCGGCGGCGTGCAGGTGACGGCGGCGATCCTCGGTCCCGACGACGTGCTGAAGGTGATCGACCAGGGTTCGGACGACACCACCAATGCGATCTCGATCCGCAAGTTCTTCGCGAAGACCGCAGGCGTTGCGACCACGACATCGACCGAAGACGCGACCGTGATCCAGACCCGTCACCGCATTCCAGAGGCGCCGCTGCATGCTGGCCAGGTGTTGGTCTATCAGGTGCCAATTCCGGAGCCGCTGCGGTTCCTGGAGCCGCGCGAGACCGAGACGCGGCGCATGCATGCGCTTGGCGAATACGGGCTGATGCATGTCAAGCTCTATGAGGACATCGCGCGCTTTGGCCATATCGCGACCTCCTACGCCTATCCGGTGAAGGTCAACGCGCGCTACGTGATGGACCCGTCGCCCACGCCGAAGTTCGATAATCCCAAGATGGACGATTGTCCGGCGCTGCAATTGTTCGGCGCCGGTCGTGAAAAGCGCATCTATGCGATTCCGCCGCACACCACGGTGGTGTCGCTCGATTTCGAGGATCACCCGTTCACGCGGTACCGTTTCGACGCGCCGTGCGCGCTGTGCGGGGCTGATGATACCTACCTTGACGAGATCGTCAGGGATGACCAGGGCAGCCGGATGTTCGTCTGTTCCGACACCGACTATTGCGAAGGCCGGCAGGCAGCCGGCCATCGCGGGACCGAAAGTGCGGCGCCTCACAAGGAGAGGGCGCATGGCTGAACCTTTGACCGGGAACGACGAACCGCTGCTGGTCGCCGAGGGGCTCGCCAAGAACTACGGCCGCTTGATCGCCTGCCGCGACATTTCCTTTGCGCTCTATCCCGGCGAGGTGCTGGCAGTTGTCGGCGAGTCCGGCTCGGGTAAGTCGACGCTGCTGCAGCTCCTGTCGGCGCAGCTCGCGCCGAGCGCCGGCCGCGTGTCCTATCGCATGCGCGACGGCGTGCTGCGCGATCTGGCGTCGCTGGGTGAGGCCGAGCGACGTTTCCTGTTCCGCACCGACTGGGGCTTTGTGCATCAGGACCCGGCGCAGGGCCTGCGCATGGCGGTCTCCGCCGGCGCCAATGTCGGCGAGCGATTGATGGCGGTCGGCTGGAATCATTATGGGCGTATCCGAAAGGCCGCCTCGAGCTGGCTCGAGCGCGTTGAGATCGAGGTTTCCCGGATCGACGACGTGCCGCGCACCTATTCGGGCGGCATGCGTCAGCGTCTGCAGATCGCGCGCAACCTCGTTACCGAGCCGCGGCTGGTCTTCATGGACGAGCCGACTGGCGGGCTCGACGTATCGGTGCAGGCGCGCCTGCTCGATCTCATGCGTAACCTCGTCAGCGAGCTGGGGCTCGCCGCCATCATCATCACGCACGATCTCGCAGTGGCGCGCCTGCTGTCGCATCGCGTGATGGTGATGAAGGGCGGGCAGGTGATCGAAACCGGGTTGACCGACCAGGTGCTCGACGACCCACGCGAACCCTACACCCAACTGCTCGTTTCCTCGATCCTGCCGCCATGAGCCTGCCAATGACACCCATGATCGAAATCAGCCATGCGGAAAAGACGTTCACCATGCACCTGCAGGGTGGCATCGAACTGCCTGTGGTGCGCGGGGTGTCATTCCATGTCGATGCCGGCGAATGCGTCGTGCTCTCGGGCCCTTCCGGCGCCGGAAAGTCGTCGATCCTGAAAATGATCTACGGCAATTATCGCTGCGATGGCGGCCGCATCGGCATCCGCCATCAAGGTGCGGTGATCGATCTCGCCCGCGCCGAGCCACGCCAGGTGCTCGGCGTCCGACGCTCCACTATTGGCTATGTCAGCCAGTTCCTGCGCGCGGTGCCGCGGGTGCCGACCATCGACGTCGTCGCCGAGCCCCTGATCGCGAACGGCGTGGCGCGGGAGGAAGCGCGCGAGTGCGCCGGCCGCCTGCTGCGCCGTCTTAACATCCCCGAGCGACTTTGGCGGCTGCCTCCCTCGACCTTTTCCGGTGGCGAGCAGCAGCGCGTCAACATCGCCCACGGCTTCATCTCGGAATATCCGATCCTGCTGCTCGACGAGCCGACCGCCTCGCTCGATGCCGCCAACCGCAGTGTTGTCGTTGAGTTGATCGAGGAAAAGAAGCGCAAGGGCGTCGCGATGGTTGCGATCGTCCATGATGACGAAATCCGCCAGTTGATTGCCGATCGCATTATCGATGTGACGGCCTTCGCCGCGGCGGCGTGAGGAACACTCAGATGACGTCGAAGTCCGAAACCGTTCTTGGCAATGCCCGCCTGGTCCTCGCCGACTGCGTGATCGAGCAGGGCTGGATTGCCTTTGCCGATGGCCGTATCGCCGAGTTCGGCGAGGGCAAGGCGCCCGCCGGCAGCGAGGATGCCCGCGGCGATCTCGTGATGCCGGGTCTGATCGAGCTGCACACCGATCATCTCGAAGCCCACTATGTGCCGCGTCCAAAGGTGTTTTGGGATGCGACCGCCGCCGTCGTCTCTTATGATGGCCAGCTTGCCACCTGCGGCATCACCACGGTGCTGGATTCCCTTCGAGTCTGGCGCGAGGACGGTGCGGAGGATGTCGACGGCCGCGCCGGCGTGCTTGCTGCCGCCATCACGTCGGCCCGCGAGGCCGATCTTCTGCGTGCCGATCATTTCCTGCATCTGCGCTGCGAGATCCCGATGCCTGACGTCGTCGCGGAGGCCAGGGAGCTGATCGATCGGCCCGACGTGCGGCTGATGTCGCTGATGGACCACACGCCCGGCCAGCGCCAGTTTCGGGACGAGGTCAAGTTGCGCGATTACTACCGTGGCAAGGGCGGCGGCATGACTGACGCCGAGCTCGATGTGTTGTTCGCGCGGCGCTTCGCCTACCAGAAGACCTATGCCGAAACCAATATGCGCGCGATCGTCGCGCTGGCGCATGAATACAACATACCGCTCGCGAGCCATGACGACACGACGGAGGAGAACGTCGCCGACGCGGTACGCGATCGGGTCGCGGTGGCGGAGTTTCCGACCACCAAGGAAGCCGCGCGCGGCTTGCACGAGGCCGGTATAGATATCCTGATGGGCGCGCCGAACGTGGTGCGCGGCGGATCGCATTCCGGCAACATCGCCGCGATCGATCTTGCCCGCGAGGGTCTCCTGGACATCCTGTCGTCGGACTACATTCCCTCGAGCCTGCTGATGGCCGCGCTGCGATTGCCGCGGGACGTGCCGGCGATCGATCTGGCTGCCGCCGTTCGCACCGTCACCAAAACGCCGGCCGATGCGGTGGGTCTTTCGGACCGCGGCGAGATCGCGGTGGGCCGGCGCGCCGACCTGATCCGCGTGCATGTTGCACACGATATCCCGGTCGTGCGAAGCGTGTGGCGGGAAGGGCGGCGCGTGGCATGAGCGAAGCGCTTACGATACCGCAAACGGATGCGGGCGCGATCGGTCCAGGCAAGCTGGTGCTAGTGGTGGGGCCGAGCGGCGCCGGCAAGGACACATTGCTGGGTCTGGCGCAGGCCGCCTGTGCCGAAGATCGTAACGTCGTATTCTCCCGGCGCGTGGTGACGCGGGAGGCCTCGAGCGCGGAAGACAATGAACAGATCAGCATTGAAGGTTTTCGCGAAGCGCAGGCGCGCGGCGCCTTTGCGGTTCATTGGGAGGCGCATGGTCATGCCTACGCCCTGCCGCGCAGCATCGAGGACGACATCGGCGCCGGCCGTACGGTCGTCGCCAATGTTTCGCGTACGGTGATAGCCGCGCTACGCCATGCCTATGCCAATGTCTTGGTTGTCTCGATCACGGCGCCGGCGGAGGTGCTTGCCGAGCGTCTTGCGATGCGCAGGCGCGGCAGCGACGGCAATATCGCAGACCGGCTCGCGCGCACGGTCGCGGATGCCGAGCCGGACGTCACCATTGTCAATGTCAGCAGCGCGGAATATCACGCGCGTCAGTTGCTTCGCATCATCGGCGGGGACAAGTGGGACCGCTAAAGGCGGGTATTTGGGGGGATGATGACCGTAATTTCGACGATCGAGCAGCTTGAAGCGATCTACGGCTTTCCGAACGATGCTTCGACGGTGAAAGTCGCCGACTGCGTCACGCCGGCCTATCGCATGCTGATCGAAAGATCGCCGTTCGCAGCGCTCGCCACCAGCGGTCCGGAGGGGTTGGACTGCTCGCCGCGCGGCGATCTCGCGGGCTTCGTCCGTATCCACGACGACAAGACGCTGATGCTGCCGGACCGCCGCGGCAACAACCGCGTCGATTCCTTGCGCAACATCGTGCGCGATCCCCGTGTGGCGCTGCTGTTTCTGATCCCCGGCTCCGGCACGACGCTGCGCGTCAATGGCCGCGCCCATCTCTCCGCCGATCCTGGGCTGCTTGCGTCTTTCGCGATGGAAGGCAAGATGCCGCGCTCGGTGATCGTGATGACGATAGAAGAGCTGTACTTTCAGTGCGCCCGCGCCATCGTGCGTTCCGATCTCTGGAATCCGGAGAAGCGCGTCGATCCGAAGACGCTGCCGACGCCGGGCGAAATCCTCGCCGGCATGAGCGACAACAAGGTCGGCGGCGAGAAATACGACAGGGAATGGCCGGAGCGTGCCGCGCAGACGCTCTGGTAATCATGCGAACGGGCCGCGTAAACTCAAATAGAGAGGTCGCAGCCCTCGCGTAATTCCCGATGTATCTGATCCGCAGCCAGCCCGTCGAGCGCCTCTCGCATCGTCTGCACCAGATCCAAGGCCACCGGCGGGGAACTGCGCTGCGCAGGAAAAACGGCGGCAAATTCGAAATCGATCCGCGGCACGAACCGGCGCACAAGCCCTGACGAGACCAACCCGCACATAATTTCCGATAGCGTGGTTTCGACTCGCAGCACACGGCGAACGTCGTCGCGGTGAAAGCCTGGTCGATCAGATGTCGGCCGGTGGATCCAGCCGACAGTGATATAAACGTCTCGCCCTCGAAATCGTGCGGCTCCAAAACTTCCCTTTGCCGCAAGGCGATGTCCGGCGCGCCGTCGCCGGCAGCCGCAGGCGGGACGATATAGGTCAGTTTCGTTGATCTTTCTGTGGCTTCAGTCGATTTCGGCCGCGTTCATAGCGTTTTTGTCCAGGCTATTTCTGGTGCCAAACTGGCGCGGTAAGGCCGAGCGTCTGCAACGCTGGTGTCATTTGTCTGTTAGGAGACATTAGGCGTTCACCGTGAAGTTGCTTTGAAGTTTTCAAGCTCGAGGGCCGGGTCCGCCCAACACTTGTCGAAAACTGATGCAGAATCGAGGTAGCTCGATCTCGGCAGTCACGGGAGCTGCCAGCTTGCCGATCCGGATCGCGAAACAGCTTCCGCGTCCATGCATCCCGTATCGTGCCGTTGTTGCTTGGGCGTGCACTGAATGCCGACCGTGGTTCTGGTTTTTCTTGAAACTGGAGCACTAGAATGATTCCTCCATTACGCACATGCCGGCCGGAATACGATTCGATCGCGAGCACATCACGCGCAGGCCTAGCCCGTCTGGCCGCGCTCGCTCTGGCGCTCCCGTCGATCGCGTTTGGCGCCGAAAAGCCGGCGCTGAGCCCGGACACAGCAACGCCGCTCGCAACGACTTCGCGCATCTCTGCGACGGTCGAGTTCGGGTTGCCGGCCCTGGCCGCGGCGATCGAGCGGGATATTCCAAAGCGGCTTGCCACCATCGACGAGCGCGTCAACTGCGTGCATCGTCGTGTTTTCATCTTCCGCATAAACGCCAATTGCGACGTTTGGGGTTTCGTCGACCGGACGAGCCCGGTCTCGCTGTATGGCCGGGGCGACCGCGTCTTCGGAGCGGTCTCTATATATGGCGCCGCCGAGGGCCAGGGAGCCAATCGTTTCACGGCGCGCATTCGCGGCGACACCGAGGCGCGCGCGACGATCGAGGTTGAAGCACGCCCCGAACTGCGGAGGGACGGATCGCTACAACTGAACATCAGCGACTCGTTCCACTGGAGCGAACATCCCTATCTTCACGTGCTTGGCCGCGAGTTTGACCTGGCGCCCTATGTCGAGCCCAATATCCGGACGCAACTGGGCCGCATTCGCTCGCGGGCGCTGGCGGCGGCGCGCGCACTCGACCTGCACGGCAAGGCCGAGACAGCGTGGCGTCACGCGTTTGAACCCGTCAAACTCGCGGAGGATCCGCCGGTCTGGCTGCAGCTGACCCCGCAGAGCGCGGCCTTCGCGGGGGTCCGCGCCAATGCCAAGCTGTTGTGGGGATCGCTTGAGCTTGTCGGCTCCGCGGAAACCGTGATCGGGCAGCAGCCGCCGGCTGTCGCGGTGACGGCCCTGCCGCCGCTCGGCACCGCGGTGGCCGAGCCGGGCACTTTCGACGTCATTCTTCCCGTCCGCATCAACTACGACACGCTCAAGGACAAGGTAAGCCAGGCGATCGCAGCCGCGCCGGCCCAGGACACATCTGTGCGCGAGGTTCAGGTTTATCCATCATCGGGTAAACTCGTGATCGGCCTGCGCCTCGCAAAGAACCCGGACACCGATTCCAGCGCGGGCCAATGGACCTATCTCTCCGCCACGCCAACAGTCGATACGAACGCCAGGACCTTCAGTCTGGGCGAAATCGACCTGACAACTTCATCAGACGACAGCCAGATTCGATCTGCCGTGCAACAGCTCGCGGCGCAATTGAAGAATGTCGCCAATCTCGATTACGGCATCTCCTACCAGAACCTGCTCATGGCAGCGAACGAACGCCTGACGCGCCCGCTGAAGGACGGCTTTCGCATGGAGGGCCGCCTCGACTCGGCAAGACTCGAAAAGGTGCAGTTGTTGAGCGAAGGAATCTTGATTGCCCTTCATGCCAGCGGCGGTCTGAAGATACTTTACGGGCTGTGAGCACGTGAGCTGGACCATGCGATACTTCAATTCCGTCGGCCGCTGGCGACGCAAATGGATGCCAAATGCGCTCGTCGCCGCAGCGATCTTTGGCTTGGCGCAAATAGCGTCGGCCCAGACGGCATTTTATGATGCGCCGGAATCATTGCTCGCCGGTGCACCGGGCACCCTGGTGCGGCAGGAGCCGATGGACGGTGCGCCGCTCGGCGCCTCTACCTATCGCGTGCTCTATCGGTCGACCGGGCTGAATGGCCGGCCGATCTTTGTGTCAGGCGTCGTCATCGTCCCGCAAGGTGCGCCCCCGTCCGGCGGTCGTCCGATCGTTGCTTGGGCACATCCCACATCCGGCATCGTCCCGCGCTGCGCCCCGTCGCTCGCCATTTTTCTGTTTCAGCAGATCCAGGGCCTTCGCTCGATGGTCTCCCGTGGCTTCGTCGTGGCGGCGACCGATTATCCGGGGCTCGGCACGCCGGGCCCGCATCCTTATCTCGTGGGTGAGAGTGAAGGTCGCGCCGTGATCGATATCGTGCGCGCGGCACGTGCCCTTCCCCGCGCAGGCGAGGGCAAGGATTTTGCGGTGTGGGGACATTCGCAAGGTGGGCAAGCCGCGCTCTTCGCTGGGATGTTGGCAAACGCCTACGCCCCTGAGCTGAGGCTTCTCGGCGTCGCGGCGGCGGCGCCGGCGACGGATCTTGCGAAGCTGATGAGTGACGATATCAACTCGATCGGCGGCAAGAACATCACCGCGATGACGCTATGGTCGTGGCACCGCGTCTACGGAGCCGCCATCGATAGCGTCATCGACCCGCGCGCCATGCGCGCAATCGACAGGCTGGCGCAAGAATGCATCGAAGGGCCTTTCGATTTGATCGTCAGGCAGAGGACAGGGAGACCACTCGAGCAATATTTCCTGACCGTGCAAGATCCGACCAAGACCGAACCGTGGCGCTCGCTTCTCGAACAGAACAGCACCGGCGTGCTCTCCCCTGAGATACCCATCTTTCTGGCGCAGGGGACCAACGATGAGATCATCCAGCCCGCGGTTACCCAGGCCTATATGGACAAGCTGTGCAAGGCCGGCAGCAAGGTCAGGATGGTCAAGCTGCCCGGTATCGGCCACGCCCGCGCCGCCCAAGCGAGCACGATGGCGGCGGTGAACTGGATGACGGATCGTTTTGCGGGAAAAACACCTCCGGACGATTGCGTCAGATAGGCTATCTTCGCCTCGCGTGTGCATCGGGCAATTGAGCGGGAGCAACGAACTCGCGCCTTGCCTCGACGGCGGTTCTTGAAGCCAAAGGCATCGGCTCATCCCTCGGAGCAAGCAGGCCGAAATACCATACCTCTAGCGGATCAGGGAACTGACTCGATTTTTCAGAGCGGCAGATCGAATTCCCATGGGCCGTGCGATCAGGTGAGCACAAAGGGCTTAAGCTCGTCCTTGCATTCGATAACGCAGCCGAATCCACGATTGAACGGCGGAGGGCCTGTTGTCGGATCGAGGTCCCGCAATTATTTGCCGTCGCCGAGGTTAACAGGTGCAGACAGTCGATCGCGGGTGATGTTCCTTTGCCGCTGATTTGCCCGACGTGTCAATGTCCTCGGTAACACGTGGCGGCAACGGTCACGCTACTTTGCATGGGGTTGTTTTCGATATTTTGGTCGGGAGCGGTCCGGTCCGCCTGCGCCCTGAGGGTTTCGGCGCGGCAGCTTCCGCTCGCGTCGCGAAGGCTGGTGGGCCCGGCAGGACTCGAACCTGCAACCAGACCGTTATGAGCGGCCGGCTCTAACCATTGAGCTACAGGCCCCGCCGCGGAGCGGCCGCGGGGGAGGGCGGCCGGCAACGGTGCCGCCATCGTTTACAGGCATGACAGCGATACGGCAATGACGGGTTCTGGGCCGAAAACGTGCTTTCACAGGCTATTGGCCTTGCTTACAACCTTCCTCGCATCATCGTCACCGAACGTTTGAGGCCAACAATGAAACTCGCTGGGATCGCCTGGGCCGGCCTGCTGCTGTTGGCTGGCACCGCTGCGGCGCAGGAGGGAGGCAAGGCCATTACCAAGACCACGATCAGCCTGGGAACCGCGACACCGGGGGGCGGCTTCCCGGTTTACGGCAATGCGTTTGCGGAGGTGATGAACACCGCCGATCCGGCGCTGTCGATCGAGCCGCGCAACACCAAAGGCTCCAACGAAAACATCCCGCTCCTGGAATCCGGCCAGCTCGACATCGCGCTGGTGGCGGGCGAGCCCGCCTATGAGGCTTTCATGGGCATCGGGCGGACGCCGACCAAACTGAAAATCCTCACCGCGATGTATTCCAGCCCCGGCATGTTCGTGGTGCGGGCGGACAGCCCCTACAAGACGATCGGAGATCTGGTCGGCCAGCCGGTCGCTTTCGGCGCGAAGGGCTCGGGCCTGCCGATCCTGTCACGCTATATCCTCGACGGCATCGGGCTGAAGCAGGACGAGGATTTCAAGTCGATCTATCTCGATCGCGCCGGCGACGGCCCCGCCATGGTGCAGGACGGCCGCGCCGCCGCGCTGTGGGGCGCGGGCGTCGGCTGGCCCGGCTTTGCGGCAATGGCGCAGGCACCGGGCGGTGCGCGCTTTATCGCGCCCGACGCCGGCGAGATCGCGCGCGTCCGTGCCAAGCATACGTTCCTCAAACCGCTGACGGTCCCCGCCAACAGCTATCCGAATCAGCCGACGGCGATCGATTCCGTCGGCTCCTGGAGCTTTGTGCTGGCGCGCGAGAGCCTGCCCGACGACGTCGCTTACCGGCTGGCACGCACGCTGCACGCGGCGGAAGCTGCGCTCTGCAAGAAGCTGCCGCAGGCCTGCGAGACCACGGCGGCGAACACGGTTGCTGCCGCGCCGAATGCGGCGCTGATTCATCCCGGCGTGATGAGGTATTTTAGGGAGGCGGGGGTGGTGAAATGAGAGGCGAATAGCGAATAGCGAGTAGCGAATAGAAGTTCGCTGCTTACCACTCGCTATTCGCCACTCGCCATTCGCTTACTTACTTCTTCGCCATCGCACACGCCGGATCGGGCGGGCCGAACGCTTCGTCGCCGGGAATCTTCGCGAGGATCTGATAGTAGTCCCACGGATATTTGGATTCTTCCGGCTTCTTGACCTGCACCAGCCACAGGTCGTGCACCATCAGATTGTCCTCGCGCAGTTTGCCGTTGCGGGAGAAGAAATCCTCGATCGGCTTCTCGCGCATCTTCGCCGCCACCTTCAGCGGCTCATCGGTGCCGGCTTCCTTGATGGCGTTGAGATAGCTCATGACCGAGGAATAGACGCCGGCCTGCCACATCGTCGGCATCCGGTTCATCTTGGCGAAATAGCGCTTCGACCATTCGCGGGTCTTGTCGTCCATGTCCCAGTAGAACGAGGTCGTCAGCAACAGGCCCTGGGCCGCCGGCAATCCCAGCGAATGAATGTCCGTGATCAGCGCCAGCAAGGCCGCCATCTGCTGCCCGCCCTTGAACACGCCGAACTCGGCGCCGGTCTTGATCTCGTTCATGTTGTTGGGCGGCCCCGCCGCGATGCCGATGATCTTGGCCTTGGAAGCCTGCGCCTGCAGCACGAAGGATGACAGATCAGGCGTAGCGAGCGGCGGCCGCACCGAGCCCAGCACCTTGCCGCCATTGGCGGTGACGACGCTCGAGGCGTCGCGCTCGAGCGAATGGCCGAACGCATAGTCGTCGGTGATGAAGAACCAGCTATCGCCGCCGCGCTTCACCACGGCCTGTGCGGTGCCGACCGCCAGCGCGCGGGTATCGAACACCCATTGTATCGCGTGTGGCGAACAGAGCTTGCCATGGAAGTCTGCGGTGCCGGTCGAGTGCACGATCAACAGCTTCTTCTTCTCGCTGGTGATGTTTTGCACCGCAAGCCCGACCGCAGAAACCGGAACGTCGAGGATCACGTCGACCTGATCAACGTCATACCAGCGCCGCGCGATGCCGCCGCCGATATCCGGCTTCAACTGGTGATCGCCGACGACGATGCTGATCGGCTTGCCCAGCACCGTGCCGCCGAAATCGTCCACCGCCATTTGCGCGGCCGTGACCGAGCCCTGGCCGGTCGCCGTGGCCGCCGGGCCATTCATGTCAGTGAGAACGCCGAGCTTGACGACGTCGTCCGAGATTTGCGCAAGCGCTGTGGTCGATGCCAGCATCGCGGCCGCGAGTATTCCCAGCCTGGATAGGTCCCTGGCGAACATCCCTGTTTTCTCCCCTGGAATCGGCGCGTTGGCCGTAGGCTTTTCGCAGGCGGTTGATCCCCTATTGGTCTCATTTGCAACTATTTCGGAACCGCGTCAACGCTGTTCATCTATATGTATTGCAGTGCCGCCAGACCGGTTCTGTTTATTTCCGGTCGGATTCAGGGCATAGCCGGGGCCATGACCTCGCCCCAACGCCTGCCGATCTCGCTGACACCGCTCGATGCGGCACTCGATGTCTTGCTCAATGGCGTGGACCCGGTTGGGCCGGTGGAACTAACGCTGCAGGAAGCACTGGGTTGCATCGCCGCCGGGATGCCGCCGCTCCAGGCCTATCCGCCGCGCGATACCGCGGCGGCGGACGGCTACGTTTTTTGTGCGCGCGATCTCGTCGGCGCATCTTCCTATTCGCCGCTGCCCTTGGCGGCGCCACCGGTTTGGGTCGAAGCCGGGGATGCCATTCCCGAGGCTTGCGATTGCGTGCTCGATTCCGATTCCGTCGATGTGTCAGGCCCGCTGCCACAGGTGCTGGCGGAAGCGATCCCGGGGCAGGGGGTGCGCCGGGCGGGTAGCGATATCGCTGCGGGCAGCCTCGTCGCGATTGGGCGGCGCGTGCTGCCGCGCGATCTCCTGGTGGCGCGGGCGGCTGGATTGGCGCGACTGAAAGTCCGGCGCCCGCGGCTCCGCATCGTCAACGTGCCCGGCGGCAACATGACGGCGGATCTGATCGCGGACAGCGCACACGCCGCAGGTGCCGAGACTACATCCTTCACCGCCGCGGGCCGCGATGCAGGATCGATTGGCGCGGCGCTGGAGGATAGCGCGTGTGACCTGCTGCTGATCGTTGGCGGCTCCGGAGTCGGGCGCGCCGATGCGGCGGTGACGGCATTGGCTGCGCGTGGCGAAGTTCTCGTCCATGGCATTGCCCTGCAGCCCGGCCGCACGTCGGCCGTCGGGCGTATCGGCAACATGCCTGCCGTAGTGCTGCCGGGCGCGCCGGATCAGGCCCTTGCGGCATGGTGGACGCTGGCGCTTCCCGCAGTCGATCAGCTCGCCGGGCGAGGCGTGCGACAAACATTCAATTTGCCGATGATGCGCAAGATTGCATCTTGCGTCGGCCTCGCCGAGATCGTGCTCGTGGAGCGGAAGCAGGACATGTGGATCCCACTGGCGGTCGGCGAATTGTCGCTGGAGGCGATCGCGCGCGCCGAAGCCTGGCTGGTGGTGCCCGGCGGCTCGGAAGGATTTGCGGCTGGCGCGCCAGTCGCTGCCTATATGTTGCGGGAATGATGTGAGTGCAGGAATGACCAACACGCTTTCGCCCGGAGATCGCGACAGCAGCGAGCAGGAGCAGTTCCTGACGATCCTGTCGCGCGAGGATGCGCTGGCGCGTTTCGAAGCCGCCTTGTTTCCGCGGGCAATCGCGCGCGAGCAGCGCTCGCTCGCTGACGCACTCGGCTGCGCGCTTGCCGAGGACGTAGTGGCGCCGATCGACGTACCGCCGTTCGATCGCTCCAATGTCGATGGCTTCGCGGTGCGCTCGGCCGATCTCGCCGCTGCCGGCGAGGCTACGCCGGTCTGTGTGATGCTGAACGACGAGGAGATCGCCTGCGGCACTGCGCCAACGCGGCCGGTATTGTCGGGAACAGCCACGGCCATCGCGACCGGCGGTCCGGTGCCGCGCGGGGCCGACGCCATCGTGATGGTCGAGCATACGCAAACGGCAGGAAATCGCGCTATCGACATTCGCCGCGCCGCTTCGCCCGGACAATTTGTATCCTATGCAGGCTCCGACGTCGCCCGCGGCGAGGCGCTGCTGCGCGCCGGCACCGTCATCGGCTCGCGTGAGATCGGCATGCTGGCGGCCTGCGGCATCGCGGATGTGACCGTCGCGCGCCGGCCGCGCGTCGCCATCATCTCGACCGGCGACGAGCTAGTGCAGCCCGGCCAAGCCCTGCGGCCGGCTGCGATCTACGACACCAACGGTGCGATCGTCACCGCGGCGATCTCGGAGAACGGCGGCGAGGCCCGCTTTCTCGGCGCCATCCCGGACGACGAGGCGCAGCTTGAAGCCGCGATGCGCGAGGCGCTCGCAACGAGCGACATGCTGGTGCTGTCAGGCGGCACCTCCAAAGGCGCGGGCGACGTGTCACATCGTATCATCGGTCGGCTCGGCGAGCCCGGCATCATCGCCCATGGCGTGGCGCTGAAACCCGGCAAGCCGCTATGCCTTGCGGTATGCGACGGCAAGCCCGTGATCATCCTGCCGGGATTTCCGACGTCGGCGATGTTCACCTTCCATGACATGATCGTGCCGGTGTTGCGGCGGATGGCGGGCCTGCCGCCGCGTTCGGATGCCAAGGTCAATGCACGCGTTCCTGTACGGATCGCCTCCGAGCTCGGCCGCACCGAATTCGTCATGGTGTCGCTGGTCGAAGGCGCGGATGGATTGATCGCGTACCCCACGGGAAAAGGCTCCGGCGCTATCACCTCCTTTGCACAGGCGGACGGCTTTCTTCGGATCGACGCGCTGGCCGACCAGATGCCGGCGGGCAGCGCGGCCGAGGTCACGCTATTCACGCCGCATGTGCGGGTGTCCGATCTCGTTATCATCGGCAGCCACTGCACCGGGCTCGATCTCGTCACCGCGCCGCTGGCGCATGCCGGACTTATCGTGCGCTCGATCGCCGTCGGCAGCCTCGGCGGCCTCGCAGCCGCCAAGCGCGGCGAATGCGACTTTGCCCCGATCCATCTGTTCGACGAGAAGACCGGGACCTACAACACGCCGTATCTCAGCGACGGGCTCGAACTGGTGCCGGGCTGGCGGCGCATGCAGGGCATCGCATTCCGCAGGGGTGACCGGCGTTTCGAAGGGCTGGATGTGGAGGAGGCGGTGCGCGCCGCACTCGCCGAACCCGCCTGCATCATGGTCAACCGCAACCAGGGCGCCGGCACGCGTATTTTGATCGACCGGCTGCTTGGCGGCGCTCGCCCGGAGGGCTACTGGAATCAGCCGCGCTCGCACAATGCGGTGGCAGCAGCCGTTGCCCAGCACCGTGCCGACTGGGGCATGACCATTGCGCCGGTCGCGCATGCATCGAACCTGGGTTTCATTCCCTTTGCCGAAGAGCATTATGACTTCGCGCTGGTGAAGGCACGCAAGCAAAGGCCGGCCGTGCAGGCCTTTCTCGGCGCGCTGGCGTCGGAGGCCGGCCGCGCGGCATTGGCGCAGGCAGGTTTTCGGCCGGCCTGAAGCGTTCGCGAAGCGAGAAGCCGTCAACAGAAACGGCTCGGGCAGGGATCGGAATGGCAAGACCGCTGTCGATTGCGATTGTTGGCGCCGGCATGGGTGGGCTCGCGACCGCCGCGGCGCTGCGACGGGTGGGTATCGACGTCACCGTCTACGAACAGGCGACGCAGTTCGCGCGGATCGGGGCCGGCATCCAGATCGGCTGCAACGCCATGAAGGTGCTGCGCACCCTTGGACTGGAGGCAAGGCTGCGCGCGCAATCCTTCTATCCGCGTTCCTGGAACAACCGCGACTGGCGCACCGGCGAAGTCAGGTTCGACATGATCTTCGGCGAGAGCGCCGAACAGAAATTCGGAGCGCCTTATCTCCTGGCGCATCGCGGCGACCTTCACGCGGCGCTCGCCGGCGCCGTTCCCGATGCATGCATCAAGCTCAGCCACAGACTTATCGGACTGGAGGAAAGCGGCGAAGGCGTCCGGCTGGTCTTTGCAAATGGCGCGACCGCCGTCGCCCACGCTGTGATCGGCGCCGACGGCGTCCACTCGGTCGTGAGAGACATTCTGTTCGGCGTCTCGGCGGTGAACTTCACTGGGCGGATCGCCTACCGTACCACCTATCCGGCTGCGCTGCTCGGCGGCGAAAGGATCGACGACTGCACCAAATGGTGGGGCGAGGACCGCCACATCGTCATCTATTATGTCAAGCCGGATCGCAGTGAGATCTATCTCGTCACCAGTCCGCCGGAGCCGGACTTCCGGATCGAATCATGGTCAGCGAAGGGCGATGTGAGGGAGTTGCGCAAAGCGTTCGCGGACTTCCACCGTCAAGTCGAACAGGTATTGGCGGCTTGCCCAGACGTCCACAAATGGGCGATCGTCGATCGCAATTCGCTGAAACGATGGACGGATCGCAACATCACGCTGCTCGGCGATGCCTGCCATCCGATGACGCCCTACATGGCGCAGGGTGCAGCGATGGCGATCGAGGACGCTGCCGTGCTCTCGCGCTGTCTCGACGGCGTGGAGCGGGAAGGCGTTGCCAATGCATTTCGTCGGTTCGAGGCGACGCGCAAGGCGCGGACGGCGCGCATTCAAGCGACTTCGCGCGCCAATACGTGGCTCAGCGGCAAGACCGATGCCGACTGGGTCTATGGCTACGACGCCTGGACCGTGCCGCTGGCGGCGTAGATTTTCGATGGTGGCACGTGTCCCGGACGCCGTGCAGCGTGTAACGCTGCTCCGCAGAGCCGGGGTACGAAGCCTAACCGCCGTCCAGCGCCGCCAGCCGTTCGGCTTCCGCAATGTCATCCATGGTATTGGCATTGAAGAACGGATCCAGCGGCGTGACCGGCCATGTCACCGTGGCAAGCCGGTAGCGCGCGGTCCAGCGGTCGATCTTCCTGATGTCCTCGACGACGAGCGCATGACGCAGCTCTTCGCGCAAGCTCACGCTCCATAATCCGATCACTGGATGCGACTGGCCATTGGAGGCGGCAACGGCCAGTTCGGTCTTCTCCGCTTCGAGCGCGCCATGGAGCCGCGACACCAGATCGCGTGGCAGGAATGGACAGTCCGCGGCGGCGCTGAGCACAACCTTTACGTCGGGCCGGTTGCTCGCGGTCCAGTCGAGTGCCGCGAGGATCCCTGCGAGCGGTCCCGGAAAATCGGCGACGCTGTCGGCGATCACTGGCAGGCCGAATGCCGCAAAGCGCGCCGGATCGCCATTGGCGTTGAGGATCAAGCCGTCGCACTGCGGCGCAAGCCGCGCGATCACGCGATCGAGGATGGTGCGGCCGCCGATCGCGCGCATCGGCTTGTCGCCGCCGCCCATCCGCCGCGCAAGGCCGCCGGCGAGCAGCACGCCTGGAATATTACTCGTCACGCTCTTCACCCTTGCGCTTGTGCCGTGCGGATTC
The DNA here is from genome assembly GCF_013114835.1 of Bradyrhizobium archetypum. Taxonomy (GTDB): domain Bacteria; phylum Pseudomonadota; class Alphaproteobacteria; order Rhizobiales; family Xanthobacteraceae; genus Bradyrhizobium; species Bradyrhizobium archetypum. The sequence continues at coordinate 120,672 of NZ_JAAVLW010000009.1, forward strand.
CTCCTCGACATAGTCGAGGTTCTGGTCGAACACGATCCGCTCCTGTCCCGACAGCGCAATGAAGCGCTTGCCGCGCGTGCGTCCGACCAGCGTCAGACCGACCTGCCGCGCCAGTTCGACGCCCCAGGCGGTGAAGCCGGAGCGCGAGACGAGGATGGGAATGCCCATCCGCACCGTCTTGATCACCATTTCCGAGGTGAGCCGGCCCGTGGTGTAGAGGATCTTGTCGGCGGGATCGACGCCATGGCGGTAGATCCACCCCGCTATCTTGTCGACGGCGTTGTGGCGGCCGACGTCCTCGGTGTAGCAGATGGGCCGGCCTTCCTTGCACAGCACGCAGCCATGGATCGCGCCGGCTTCCAGATAGAGCGAGGGCATGGTGTTGATGGTGCGGGTCATCTCGTAGAGCCACGACGTGCGCAACTCGGCCTTCGGCAGTGCCACGCTTTCCACCGCTTCGAGCAGGTCGCCGAATGCGGTGCCCTGCGCACAGCCTGAGGTCTGCGTGCGCTTCTTCAGTTTCGCTTCGAAGTTGGTGTGATGCTCGGTGCGCACCACCACCACCTGCAGGTCGTCGTCATACTCAACCTCGGTGACGACGTCATCGTATTTCAGCATGTTTTGGTTGAGCAGGTAACCCAGCGCCAGATATTCGGGGTAGTCGCCGATCGTCATCATGGTGACGATCTCCTGGGCGTTCAGATAGAGCGTCAGCGGTCGCTCCATCGGCACCCGGATCTCGACCGCCGCGCCGGTCTGGTCGGTCCCGGCAACCCGCTCCGTCAACCGCGGATCCTCAGGATTCGGCACGATCAGGGGGGCGGGGGCTTTTTCCATTTTCATCATAGGACGCAGGTTAGCATGACAACGGCTTCCAGCCGATATAAAGCACACTTGGAGAATGCCTAGCCCGGTCCTGGCCAAGGCAGCGGAGAACGCAATGAAAGTGATAGGCCTCGCCGGATGGAGCGGCGCCGGCAAGACCACCTTGCTGACGCGGGCGATCCCGCAATTCGCAAGACAGGGCCTGCGCGTGTCCGTGATCAAGCACGCCCATCATGCCTTCGATGTCGACGTGCCCGGCAAGGATTCCTGGCGGCACCGCGAGGCCGGTGCGGCCGAAGTGCTGGTGTCCTCCAGCAAGCGCTGGGCTCTCATGCACGAGTTGCGTGGCGACGCGGAGCCGAGACTGCCGGAACTGCTGGCGAAGATGTCGCGGGTCGATCTCGTCGTCGTCGAGGGATTCAAGCGCGAGCCGCATCGCAAGATCGAGGTCTATCGCGCTGCCAACGGCAAGCCGTTGATGTTCCCCGACGATCCCGGCATTGTCGGAATTGCGGCCGATACGGCGGTTGAAACTGCGCTGCCCACAGCCCATCTCGACGATATCGAGGCGGTGACGTCGATGATGCTGAAATCGGCGATTTCGCTCGAAGACGTGCTGGCCAAATGCGAAGCTGAGGGCTGATCAGGCACATGGCGCAATTGTCCGACGATTGCTTTGCCTTTGGCGGCCCGATGATGTCGGTCGATGAGGCCGTGGGTCTCATTGCTACGCGCGTGACGCCGGTCGTGGACGTCGAGACGGTCCCGCTTGCGCGCGCCGATGGCCGTATTCTCGTGCACGAACTTCTCGCGCCGTTACCGCTGCCGCCCTTCACCAACTCGGCCGTCGACGGTTATGCGGTGTCGAGCCGCGACCTGCCGCAGAAGGAAGAGCAGGCATTTCCGGTTACCGGCCGCGTCCAGGCGGGTGGCGCCGCATCTGCGCCACTCAAGCCGGGTCAGGCGATGCGCATCTTTACCGGCGCACCGATGCCCGAGGGCGCCGATACCGTGTTCATGCAGGAAGACGTCCGTGTCGAAGGCGACAAGGTCGTGCTTCCTGCGGGCCTCAAACCGGGCGCCAATGTGCGACCTGCGGGAGAGGATATTCCCGCAGGCTTTGCGGCGCTGAAGGCTGGTCAGCGGCTGCGGCCGCAGGACGTTGCGCTCGCCGCAGCCTTCGGTCTGACTGAGCTCAATGTGGTCAGACGCCTGCGCATTGCGGTATTTTCCACCGGCAATGAACTTGCCTCGCCGGGCGAGATGCGCGCTGCGACGCAATTGTTCGATTCCAACCGCTTCATGCTGATGGCAATGCTGTCGCGGCTCGGCTGCGAGGTCAGCGATCTCGGCATCATCGGGGATGACCGCGCCTCGCTCGCTCGCGCGCTGCAGGAGGTGGCCGCCGCGCACGACCTGATCCTCACCACCGGCGGTGTCTCGACCGGCGAGGAAGATCACGTCAAGGCGAGCGTCGAGAGCGTCGGCCGGCTCGTGCTGTGGCGGATGGCAATCAAGCCGGGACGTCCGGTTGCGATGGGCATTATCGGTGGCACGCCCTTTATCGGGTTGCCCGGCAATCCGGTGGCCAGCTTCGTCACCTTCGTTCACGTGGTGCGACCGACAATCCTGGCGCTTTCGGGCGCGATACAGGAGAGGCTGGTTCCGATACCGGTTCGCGCCGCTTTCACTTACAAGAAGAAGATCGCCCGCCGCGAATATGTGCGCGTGACCTTGCGCAGGGCCGCCGACGGTGCGCTCGAAGCGGTCAAGTTTCCGCGCGAAGGAGCGGGGCTCTTGTCCTCGTTGGTCGACACCGATGGCCTGGTCGAACTCGGTGAACAGGTCGCGCTGGTCGAGCCCGGCCAGGCGGTCGGCTTTCTGTCATATGCAAGTTTGCTGTAGGAAATCGCAGGGAAGCCGCCTGCCAGCCATCCGTTGACGGCACACTCCCGTTTCGCCATGGTCGCAACATGACCACCACCAAACTTGATCTTACCGGCCTCAAATGCCCCTTGCCGGCGCTGAAGACCCGCAAAGCGCTGAAGACGATCACACCCGGCGACTTCCTCGAGGTGCACTGCACCGATCCGTTGTCGGTGATCGATATTCCTAACCTGATCCGCGAGACCGGCGACAAGGTCGAGATCACCGAACGCGTCGAAACGCGCATTGTTTTTTTGATAGAAAAGGCAAATCGCCCGATAGAAAAGGCGAATGTCTAAGTCCTCCAGGTCGAGGATCACTAGAGCGTGCGATTGCCGGGTGCCGCAATCGGCCCTACAAACTCGCCCATGACTTCCCCGACATCGAAAGCGCGCGCAGCGGTGGGGCTTCCCGCGGGTAATGACCCGGCCAGAATCGGCCGGCCGGCCAGCGGTCCCGAATTCAGTGCGCTGGCGCAGGCCTCGATCCTGATCATCGACGACGAGCCCGGGATGCGCAATTTTCTGATGCGCACGCTGGGCCCGCGCTGCAAGCATGTGGAAGAGGCGGCAGACACCGAGGAAGCCTCGCGCAAGCTCGACAAGAACCGGTTCGATGTCGTGATCCTCGACAACATCATGCCGGGCAAGAATGGGGTCGACTGGCTGGCGGAGCAGCGGGCCGTCGGCTTCTTTGCGGATGCCATCCTCATCACGGCCTATGCCGATCTCGACACCGCAATTCAGGCGCTGCGCGCAGGTGCTGCCGATTTCGTGCTGAAACCTTTTCGCTCGAACCAAATCCTCAACGCGGTCGCGCGCTGCCTCGATCGCCTGCAACTGCAGCGCGAGAACTACGTGCTGCGCTATGCGTTGCGGGCTTCATCGGATCGCACATTCCTGCGCGACAATCTGGTCGGGACATCGCCGGCCACCCGTACGGTGCGCGAAACGATTGCGCGTGTCGCCCCGCTGCCGACCTCGATCCTGCTCACCGGCGAATCCGGCACCGGCAAGGAAGTTGCCGCGCGCTCGATACATTCGTTGTCCGACCGCGCCGATAAGCCGTTCGTGCCGGTGAACTGTGCCGCCATTCCGCCCGAGATGATCGAGGGCGAGCTGTTCGGCCACATCAAGGGCGCCTTCACCGGCGCGGATAGCGGCCGCGAGGGCCTGTTCCTCTATGCGCATGGCGGTACGCTGTTTCTCGATGAAATCGGCGAACTGCCGCTACCGATGCAGAGCAAGCTGCTGCGTGTCCTGGAGGACCGCCGCGTCCGTCCGGTCGGCTCCGAACGCGAAGTCCCGGTCGACCTTCGCTTCATCTTTGCGACCAATGCCGATCTACAGAAGGAAGTCGAGAAGGGACGCTTTCGTGCCGACCTCTATTACCGCCTGAACGTGATGCAGATTCGTCTGCCGCTCTTGAAGGACCGCGGCGATGATGTGCAGGAGCTTGCTACGATCTTCATGAACAAGCTCTCGACGCAGCTCGGCATGCCGCCGGTTCCTATCGACGGCGCGGTCCGCGCCGCACTGGCGAGCTACGACTGGCCCGGCAATGTGCGCGAGTTGCGCAACCTGATCGAGCGCACCTTGATCCTCGGCGCATTCCCGGACGATTTTGCCGGCCCGCGAAACGATGGGCAGCCCGCCACCGCCGACAGTCTGGCGGATTTGGAGCGCCGGCACATTCTTTCGGTGCTGAAGGAAACCGGCGGCAACCGCGAAGAAGCGGCGCGGCGGCTCGGCATCTCGCGCAAGACCATCGATCGCAAACTCGCGTTATGGAATGGCTGACCGGACGAGCAGCATGGAAGCGCCGGTGCGCGGGCGATCCGTCCGCTTTCGGCTGCTCGCCATTGCACTATTGCCGATGCTGGTCATCCTGCCGCTTCTGCTGGGGGTCGCCATCTATCGTTGGAACGCGCGGTTCGATGCCACGCTGATTTCGAAGGTGAACGGCGATCTTACCATCGCCCACCAATATCTGGCCCGCATTCTGGAAAAGACCGGCGTGCAGATTCGCGGGTTGAGCCTCTCGTTCCGCTTCCGTGAAGTTGAAGAGCAGGAAACGCTCTCGGCCGTCGAGACGTTGCTCGAACAGTCACGCAAGGAGATCGGCCTCGACTTCCTCTATTTGATGGATGCCGGTGGCAAGGTCATCGCCTCGTCACCCGCGCTCAAGGGAGCGCCAAGGGCCGAGTGGCCGATCATCACTTCGGCGTTGTCAAGCGAATCCCCGGCGACCGGCATCGATATCTTTACCAACGACGAACTTGCGGCGATTTCGCCTGCGCTTGCCGAGCGCGCGCGCCTCGACCTGGTGCCGACGCCAAATGCGGTGCCGACCGATCGCAGCACGGAAGCCCATGGCATGGTGGTGCATGCCGCGAGCCGCGCGACGGCGCCTGGAGGAGGACCAGCCGCGCTGGTTGGCGGCATTCTGCTGAACCAGAATCTGGAATTCATCGATACCATTAACGACCTCGTCTATCGCGCGGCAAGCCTGCCAGAAGGAAGCCAGGGAACGGCGACACTGTTCCTGGACGACGTACGGATTTCGACCAATGTCCGGCTGTTCGAGGGACGCCGCGCGTTGGGGACGCGGGTGTCGGCGGCGGTTCGCTCAGCAGTCATGGGCGAGGGGCGCACCTGGCTGGACAGCGCCTTCGTCGTCAACGACTGGTACATCTCGGCCTATGAGCCGCTCGTCGACACCTACGGCAAGCGTGTCGGCATGCTCTATGTCGGATTTCTGCAGAAGCCGTTCAACGATGCCAAGCTCGAAACACTCCTGATCATCGCGCTCGCGTTCATCGTGATCACGGCGGCAACCGTACCGATCTTCCTGCGCTGGGCGCAATCGATCTTCATGCCGCTCGAACGCGTCACCGCGACGATCGGCGAAGTGGAGAGCGGTAATCTCTCCGCGCGGACCAAATTGCCAGCGTCTGGCGACGAGATCGGCCGCGTGGCGTTCCACCTCGATACGTTGCTGGACCAGATCCAGGAGCGCGATCGCCAGTTGCGCGCGTGGAACGAGGAGTTGAACGCGCGGGTACGCGAGCGGACCCGCGAGCTCGAGCTCGCCAATCTGAAGCTCGAGGCGACCACCAAGCAGCTCATCATGTCGGAAAAACTCGCCGCCATCGGCGAGATCACGGCTGGTGTTGCCCACGAGATCAACAACCCGATCGCGGTGATGCAGGGCAATCTCGACGTCATCCGCAGCGTGATCGGTGCCGACGTCGAAAAGGCCAAGGTCGAGTTCCGCCTGGTCGACGAGCAGATCCACCGCATCAGCCAGATCGTCACCAAGCTCCTGCAGTTTGCGCGGCCGGAGGAATATGCCGGCTATATCGAGCGTCATGCGCCTGGCGCCGTCGTGGCGGACTGCCTGCCACTGGTGCAGCATCTCCTGAACAAGACCGAAATCAAGCTTACACGGGAAGACCGCGCGAGCCGGCTGGTCCTGATGAATCGCACCGAACTGCAGCAGGTGCTGATCAACCTGATCGTCAACGCGATCCACGCCATGCCGGATGGCGGAACGCTGACCCTTCGATCCTTCGATGCCGATCGCGACGGCGTGACCGGCATTGTCATCGAGGTGGCCGACACGGGAATCGGCATGGATGCGGATGTCGTGGAGAGGGTATTCAATCCCTTCTTTACAACAAAGCGCCGCGATGGAACCGGCCTTGGTCTTTCCATCAGCCAGACCCTGATCAAGCGCCAGCGTGGCCAGATTACGGTGGAGAGCGAAGTCGGCCGGGGAAGTACGTTCCGCGTGTGGCTTCCGGAGGCGGATTGATTACGACTGATTTGGACATTTTGTCCGGCAGGTCCGGACATTTTGTCTTCAGCGGCACGATGGTCACCCGCAAGTCATTGATCTCCGGCATCGTGCCATTTGGCACATGGATTGCTCACTCCTTTTCGACAAGGTGAAAAGGGAGGGCGTCAACCAGCGGTGCGCAGTCGAGTTGAGCTGTCGCCCGCGCAATCATGCCGGCAAAATCTCACCTCAATTGGCCGGCATTGCTGCGAACATAATCAAAAGCATCAGGGTGGATGTTCTCGAATGCGCGGGTCAATTCCGCGCGTTAGCGGAATCGCATGGAACAGCGGATGGGGCTGTTCCACTGCGCGGCCGAAGATGACGGACGGAAAACAGTAAAACAGAGGCCCAGTTCAAGACTGGGCCGCAGGGGAAATAGCGATGACAACAATCAGTAGCGCCGGGAGCATCCCGGGCGCAGGAACAGGATTCCTTGACAAAGAGCGAACGATTGCGACAGCCGGCTTCAACCGCTGGCTGGTGCCGCCGGCGGCGCTTTGCATCCATCTTTGCATCGGCATGGCCTATGGCTTCAGCGTGTTCTGGCTGCCGCTGTCGCGCGCGATCGGCGTGACGGCGCCAAAGGCCTGCCCCGACATGACGCTGGTGCAGGAATTGTTCACCACCACCTGCGACTGGAAAGTCGCCAGCATGGGCTGGATGTATACGCTGTTCTTCGTGCTGCTTGGCGTCTCCGCCGCGATTTGGGGCGGCTGGCTGGAGCGCGTCGGACCGCGCAAGGCAGGTTTTGTGTCGGCGCTGTGCTGGTGCGGCGGTCTCGTGCTGGGCGCGATCGGCATCATCACCCATCAACTGTGGCTGTTGTGGCTGGGCTCCGGCGTCATCGGCGGCATCGGGCTCGGCCTCGGCTACATCTCGCCGGTGTCGACGCTGGTGAAATGGTTTCCGGACCGTCGCGGCATGGCGACCGGCATGGCCATCATGGGTTTTGGCGGCGGCGCCATGATCGGCGCGCCGCTGGCGAACCTGTTGATGAATTATTTCAGGTCGCCGACCTCGGTCGGCGCCTGGGAAACCTTCATCGCGATGGGCGCGATCTATTTCGTGTTCATGATGATCGGCGCCTTTCGCTATCGCATTCCGCCGGCGGGCTGGCGGCCCGAGGGTTGGACGCCGCCGGCGAAGGCCAATGCGATGATCTCGCAGAACCACGTCCACCTGAAGGACGCGCACAAGACGCCGCAGTTCTGGCTGATCTGGTGGGTGCTCTGCCTCAACGTCTCGGCTGGCATCGGCGTGATCGGCATGGCCTCGCCGATGCTGCAGGAAATCTTCGCCGGCAAGTTGATCGGACTGCCCGACGTCGGCTTCAACCAGCTCGACGCCACGCAGAAGGCGACGATTGCGGGTATCGCGGCCGGCTTTGCCGGGCTGCTCTCGCTGTTCAACATCGGCGGCCGGTTCTTCTGGGCCTCGCTGTCGGACAAGATGGGCCGCAAGAACACGTACTATACGTTCTTCATTTTGGGCATCGCGCTCTACGCGCTGGCGCCGACATTTGCGGCGATGGGCTCAAAACTTCTGTTCGTGCTCGGCTTCGGCATTATCCTGTCGATGTATGGCGGCGGCTTCGCCACCGTGCCGGCCTATCTGGCCGATATGTTCGGCACACAGTTCGTCGGCGCTATCCATGGCCGTCTGCTGACCGCGTGGTCGACGGCGGGCATCATCGGTCCCGTAGTCGTAAACTACATCCGCGAGTTCCAGCTTGCCGCCGGCGTGCCGCGCGACCAGCTCTACAACACCACGATGTATATACTGTGTGCGATGCTGATCGCGGGCTTGATTTGCAACTATCTGATCAAGCCGGTCGACGCGAAGTGGCACATGAGCGATGCCGAGGTCGCCAAGCTGCAGGCGGCGACAGCGAATGCCGGCAGCTCGGGACCGTCAGGTTCCTACGGCATCGGCTTTGGCGGGCTCGACGCCAAGGCCGCGCTGTTCTGGGCGTTCGTCGGCATTCCCCTGGCCTGGGGCGTGTGGAAGACGCTGGAAAGCGCCGTCAAGATCCTCTGACTCTTCTGGCCGTCGCGGGACGCGCGTTCCGCGACGGCATTCAGATGCGATGTCGAATTCAAATCGGGTAATCGGAAACCCAGATCAATGCGCATTCGCAATCGCAGCATGAGACGGCTTTATTGATCTCCGAGCCAAATTCGCGTTCTCATTCAGGGATCAGGCAAAGCGAACGTGGTTGCTCCGGGCCCGGATAGGATCGAAAGCTCGCGGCCTGTGTTTGCCCTAAACATCTGACAAACCTCTTGGCATCTGGCATGCCACGGACTAGAGTTGGCCGGCAGACCGGCAGGAACGAGACCGTTTCGATGGATCACGACGTACACGACCTACAAAAAGTCCGCTCGTTCGATCATCCTGGCGCGGGACGGAAACGGGCCAAGGCAACGCCGAAGGGCCGCCAGGTCGATCCCACCGCCGCCCATGAGATCGAGCTCCTGCTCGGCGACCGGCCGCGGCGCCGCGATCTGCTGATCGAGCATCTGCACCTGATCCAGGACAGGTATCACCAGATCTCGGCGGCGCATCTGGCGGCGCTGGCCGATGAGATGAAGCTCTCGTTTGCGGAAGTGTTCGAGACCGCGACGTTCTATGCGCATTTCGACGTGGTGAAGGAGGGCGCGCCCGACATCGCGCCATTGACCATTCGGGTCTGCGATTCACTGACCTGCGCCATGATGGGCGCGGAAAAGTTGCTGCATGATCTGCAGGACAAGGCAGGCCCCGGCATCCGCGTGGTGCGCGCGCCCTGCGTCGGCCGCTGCGACACGGCGCCCGCCGCGGAAGTCGGCCATCACTTCGTCGATTATGCTTCCGTGGCGAACGTGCTCGCCGCCGCGAAGGCCGGCGACACCCACGCGGATCTGCCCAAATATACTGACTATGACGCCTATATCGCGGATGGCGGCTACAAGCTGCTCAACCGCCTGCGCTCCGGCGAAATGAGCAGGGAAGAGCTCCTGAAGGCGCTCGACGACGCTTCGCTGCGCGGGCTCGGCGGCGCGGGCTTTCCGACCGGGCGCAAATGGCGCGCGGTGCTGGGTGAGCCCGGCCCGCGGCTGATGGCCATCAATGGCGACGAGGGCGAGCCTGGGACGTTCAAGGATCGCTATTACCTCGAGACCGATCCGCACCGCTTCATCGAGGGCATGCTGATCGGCGCGCATGTGGTCGAGGCGAGCGACGTCTACATCTACATCCGAGACGAATATCCGGCCTCGCGCGAAATCCTCACGCGCGAAATTGCGAAGCTGCCGCCGGGTGGGCCTGTCTTGCACATGCGGCGGGGTGCGGGCGCCTATATTTGCGGCGAGGAATCCTCGCTGCTCGAATCGATCGAGGGCAAGCGCGGCCTGCCCCGGCACAAGCCGCCGTACCCGTTCCAGGTCGGCCTGTTCGGTCTGCCGACGCTGATCAACAATATCGAGACGCTGTGGTGGGTGCGCGACATCGTCGAGAAGGGCGCCGACTGGTGGAAGAGTCACGGCCGCAACGACCGTCACGGCCTGCGCAGCTATTCGGTGTCGGGACGCGTGAAAAATCCCGGCATGAAGCTGGCGCCGGCCGGCGTCACCGTGCGCGAGCTGATCGACGAGTTCTGCGGCGGCATGGCCGATGGCCACACCTTCCACGCCTATCTTCCGGGTGGCGCATCGGGCGGCATTTTGCCGGCGTCGATGGACAACATCCCGCTCGACTTCGGCACCCTGGAAAAATACGGCTGCTTCATCGGTTCGGCCGCGGTCGTCATCCTGTCCGAGCAGGACAGCGTGAGGGATGCGGCGCTGAATCTGATGAAATTCTTCGAGGATGAAAGCTGCGGCCAGTGCACGCCGTGCCGTGTCGGCACCCAGAAGGCAGCGCTTTTGATGCAGCGGCCGGTCTGGAACCGCGAACTGCTCGATCAATTGAGCCAGGCGATGCGCGACGCCTCGATTTGCGGGCTTGGACAAGCCGCCTCGAATCCACTGACGTCAGTGATTAAATATTTTCCGGAAGAATTCGTGCCGAAAGAGGCCGCGGAATGACCAAGATCAAGTTCGAACTCGACGGCCAACAGGTCGAGGCCAACGCGGGCGAGACCATCTGGCAAGTGGCCAAACGCCACCAGAAGGAAATCCCGCACCTCTGCTATTCGCCGGAGCCGGACTACCGGCCGGACGGCAACTGCCGTGCCTGCATGGTCGAGATTGAGGGCGAGCGCGTGCTGGCTGCGTCCTGCAAGCGCACGCCGAGCGTCGGCATGAAGGTGAAGACCGAAAGTGCGCGTGCGGTCGCGGCGCAGAAGATGGTCATGGAATTGCTGGTCGCCGATCAGCCGGCCCGCGAGACCTCGCACGATCCCGATTCGAAATTCTGGCACTGGGCCGATAAGGTCGAGGTCACCGAGAGCCGCTTCCCAGCGGCCGAACGGTGGACGAGCGATACCAGTCACCCCGCCATGAGCGTCAATCTCGACGCCTGCATTCAGTGCGGCCTCTGCGTGCGCGCCTGCCGCGAGGTGCAGGTCAACGACGTCATCGGCATGGCCTATCGCAACGCCGGCGCCAAGATCGTGTTCGACTTCGACGATCCAATGGGGGAATCCACCTGCGTCGCCTGCGGCGAATGCGTGCAGGCCTGTCCGACCGGTGCACTGATGCCGTCCGTGATGCTGGACGAGAAGCAGACCCGCGTCACTTATGCCGACAAAAAGGTGGATTCGCTGTGCCCGTTCTGCGGCGTCGGTTGCCAGGTCACCTATCAGGTCAAGGACGAGAAGGTCATCTATGCTGAGGGCCGCGACGGCCCGGCCAACCACAACCGCCTCTGCGTCAAGGGCCGCTTCGGTTTCGACTACATCCATCACCCGCATCGTCTGACCAAGCCGCTGGTGCGGCTGGCCAACGCCAGGAAGGATGCCAACGACCAGGTCGATCCGGCCAATCCGTTCACGCACTTTCGCGAAGCCTCGTGGGAAGAGGCGCTGGATATCGCCGCAAAGGGCCTGGTGAAAATTCGCGACGAGAAGGGCGTCAAGGCGCTGGCCGGCTTCGGCTCGGCCAAGGGCTCGAACGAAGAGGCGTACCTCTTCCAGAAGCTGGTGCGCACCGGCTTCGGCTCCAACAATGTCGACCACTGCACGCGGCTCTGCCATGCCTCGTCGGTCGCAGCCTTGATGGAAGGCCTGAACTCTGGCGCGGTGTCCGCGCCGTTTGCCGCCGCGATGGACGCCGAAGTCATCATCGTGATCGGCGCCAATCCGACCGTGAACCATCCGGTCGCCGCGACCTATCTCAAGAACGCGGCCAAGCGCGGTGCCAAGCTGATCGTGATGGACCCGCGCCGGCAGGCGCTGTCGCGCCACGCCTGGAAGCATCTCGCGTTCAAGCCCGGCAGCGATGTCGCCATGCTGAACGCGATGCTCCACACCATCATCACCGAAGGGCTGACCGACCAGCAATATATTGCGGGATATACCGAGGGCTTTGACGAGCTCGCCGAGCGCATCAAGGAATTCCCGCCGGAGAAGATGGAAGCGATCTGCGGCATTCCGGCCGAGACGCTGAAGGAAGTGGCGCGGGCTTATGCGCGCTCGCGTGCCTCGATCATCTTCTGGGGCATGGGCATCAGCCAGCACATCCATGGCACCGACAACGCGCGCTGCCTGATTGCGTTGGCGCTGACGACGGGCCAGGTTGGCCGCCCCGGCACCGGCCTGCATCCGCTGCGTGGCCAGAACAATGTGCAGGGCGCTTCCGATGCCGGCCTGATCCCGATGTTCCTGCCGGACTACCAGCCGGTCGGACGCACTGATCTGCGCCAGCCGTTTGAAAAACTCTGGCACCAGGACCTCGATCCTGTACGTGGATTGACCGTGGTCGAGATCATGAATGCGATCCATGCCGGCGAGATCACCGGCATGTATATCGAGGGCGAAAACCCCGCGATGTCGGATCCCGATCTGCAGCATGCGCGCGAGGCGCTGGCCAAGCTTGACCATCTGGTGGTGCAGGATCTCTTTGTCACCGAAACCGCATTCCATGCCGACGTGATTCTGCCCGCCTCGGCGTTTGCCGAGAAGAGCGGCACCTTCACCAACACCGACCGCCGCGTGCAGCTCGCGCGCGAAGTGATCCGTCCGCCCGGCGATGCGCGGCAGGATCTCTGGATCATCCAGGAGATCGGCAAGCGGATGGGCCTGCCGTGGAACTACAACGGCGCGGCCGATGTCTTCACCGAGATGACGCAGGTGATGCCGTCCTTGAAGAATATCACCTGGGAGCGGCTGGTGCGCGAGGGCGCGGTGACCTATCCGGTCGACGATCCGAACAAGCCGGGCAACGAGATCATCTTCACCACGGGCTTCCCGACCGAAAGCGGCCGCGGCAAGATCGTGCCGGCCAAGGTGGTGCCGCCGGATGAACTGCCCGACGCCGAATATCCGATGGTGCTGTCCACCGGCCGCGTGCTCGAACATTGGCACACCGGTTCGATGACTCGCCGCGCCAGCGTGCTCGATCAGATCGAGCCGGAGGCGGTGGCGTTCATGTCGCCGAAGGATATGCGCAAGCTCAGCGTCTGGCCTGGCGATTTCATTCGCCTGCAGACGCGCCGCGGCGCCGTCGAGGTCAAGGTGCGTTCCGACCGCGACGTGCCCGAGAACATGGTGTTCATGCCGTTCTGTTATGCGGAGGCGGCGGCGAACCTGTTGACCAACCCGGCGCTCGATCCGTTCGGCAAGATTCCCGAATTCAAGTTCTGCGCGGTTCGTGCCGAGCGCGTCGAACTGCGCGACGCGGCGGAGTAGAGCACCGCGTCCGACGTCAGGTCCCGGCAAAAGCCGGGACCGCATCATGGATACTCCAGCCTAATTCCTGGCGCCCGGGAGCACGACGGCCGTCCGCGCCTTGCTGTTCGCTTCATACGCCGCCATCGTCAATTCCCGCTCGATCGCCGCCCGCATCGCTTCCGCGGTCGATCGGCGCAGCCGCTTCTTGGCGGTGGCGTGGGAAGGCCCGTGGATGGCGCGCAATGCCGCGATGGTATCGCCAAGCGTCTTGTCGATCATGGCTTGCGGCACGATACGATCGAGAAAGCCTGCGGCAACGGCGTCTTCCGGCTTGTACATCTCTCCCAACACCGCGGTGCGGCTCAACCACGTCGGATGCAGGCGGCTGCGGGCGAGCTCGATGGCAAATCCGGGCGGCGAAATGCCGATGGCGACTTCGTTGAGACCCATCCGGTGCGGACCATGCGCGCCGAGCCGCACGTCGCAGGCGAGCAGCAGGAAAGTACCCATGGGGTAGGCGTGGCCTTCCAGAACGCCGATGGTCGGAAGCGGATGCAGCATCAGCCGCAAGGCAAGCTCGGCGCCGGCCTTCACCATCGCCAGGCTTCCCGCAATATCGCCGGAGGCAAACACCTTGAGATCGAAGCCGGCGGAGAAAATCTCTGGTCGGGTGGAGCGCAGCACCACGATATCAGCCTCGTTTTCCGTGCGATCAAGCGCCGAATCGATGTCAGCCAGCATCGCGGCTGACATGACATTCACCTTGCCGTCGTCCAGTTCGATATGGGCGACCCTGTTTTCCACCCGGTAATGCACGCGTTGCGTCATCTTCATCATCTCCCTTTTGCGTGCCCTTGACTATCGGAAGCTGATGTAGACCAATCAATATAGTCTGCTCTGCATCAAAAGGGGACGCCATGCCCGCCATTCCGAAGCATCGCCAGCCCATCATCAATGCCGCGGTGACACTATTCCGGCGGCAAGGTTATTCCCGCACCGGCCTCAACGATATCGTCGACGTCAGTGGCGCACCGAAGGGGTCGCTCTATCATTACTTTCCACTCGGAAAGTCCTCGATTGCCGTCGCTGCGGTCGAGGAGGCAGGCCGCCGCGTGGCAACCACCATCGAAGCGCTCGCGAAGGAATGCCGCTCGACCGGCGACCTGTTGCGGGCGCATGCAAGGCTGTTGGCGGGGTGGATGCGAGGCTCGGGATTTCGCAATGGCTGTCCGATCACAACCGTTCTGCTCGAGCTTGCGCCAAGGGAGCGCGCGGTAGCCGAGGCCGGCAGGAAGGCCTATGCGGCGCGCGTGGCAATCCTGTCGGACAAGCTCGTGGCCGACGGCCATCCGAAGGCGCGCGCCGAGGCGCTTGCGGTGCTCTGCACGTCGGCGATGCAGGGAGCGCTGATTCAGGCGCGCGTCGAACGCAGCGGCCGCCCGATCGAAGTGACGGCGGCTGAGTTGGCGCGGCTATTGGAGGAGCGGCCCGCGGGCGTGTAAGGCGCAGTGCGAACAGCCGGTAGGCTATCGTCCGGTCGTGTTGGGTCGCCACGCGGACAGGTGACGCCGCCCATTGCCGTACTCCGAGGCGGACGAGTGATATGCTGATGGGGCACTATGATCGCCACCCCGAAGTGCTGACCTCGCACGCCACAGAGACTTGATAGCAGGAGGGTACCGGATGACCGAGAGCATCATGTATCATGAAGGCAATCGACAATTGCAGGATCGGTTCGACAGCCGCCGGAGTTCGGACCGGCTGGAAGAGAAGCTGATGCGCAGGGAATTTACTGCTGACGACAAGCAATTCATCGAAAGCCTGCCCTACTTCTTCCTGGCGACCGCCGATGCCGGGGGCCGGCCCGATTGCTCGTTCAAGGGCGGTGCGCCGGGCTTCGTGCGCATCACCGGTCCGTCCGAGATCGCATTCCCCGACTATGACGGCAACGGCATGTTCAAGAGCCTCGGCAACATCCTCGTCAATGCCGATGTCGGTTTGCTGTTCATTGCCATGCATGACAAGCCGCGGCGGCTGCGCGTCAACGGCAGCGCCAGGGTGAGCGACAACGATCCGCTGCTATCGGAAACCGTCGGCGCACAGCTCATCGTTCGCGTCACCGCGCGCGCGATCTTTCCGAATTGCCCGCGCTACATTCCGACGATGGGCGCGATCGAGCCGTCGATCTATGTGCCGGTTGCCGGACAGGACGCGCCGGAACCGGCGTGGAAAGGCTTTGCGGATTTCAAGGACTGCATCCATCCGCGGCAGCCGACGTTCAAGGGTTAGGGAGCGATTGTAGTCTGCACCGCAAATTACCTCCATGCGTTCGTAGCGACGACGGCGAATGTTTCTGCAGTGAACGGAAGCGGTTTAGACCGGCGTCATCTCGCCCTTGGTGCACGCCTCACGCAGCTTGAATTTCTGGATCTTGCCTGATCCGGTCAGTGGGAATGCGTCGACGACGTACCAGTGTTTCGGCGTCTTGTGTGGGGCGAGCGAGGCGCGCATGTAGGCGATCAGCTCTTCCTTGTCGATCGCAGCGCCCGGCGCGGGGCGGATGAAGGCCGCGACCTCTTCACCCCATTTCTCGTGCGGCAGGCCGATCACGGCGACTTCGCCGACCTTGGGGTGCTTGAACAGCAGCTCCTCAAGTTCGCGCGGATAGATGTTTTCGCCGCCGCGGATGATCATGTCCTTAAGGCGGCCTTCCACCGTACAGTAGCCGCGCGCGTCCATCGCGCAGAGATCGCCGGTATGCAGCCAGCCGTCAGCATCGATCGCGGCGGCGGTCGCATCAGGCATTTCGAAGTAACCGATCATGACGTGATAGCCGCGGGTGCAGAATTCGCCGATCGTGCCGACCGGCACGGTCTCGCCGGTGTTCGGGTCGATGATCTTGGTTTCCATGTTGGGAAGCGGCAGGCCGATCGTGTTGGCCTTGTCCTCGACGCTGTCATGGGTGCGGGTCTGCGCCGCGACCGGGGAGCATTCGGTCTGGCCGAACACGATGGTGAAGGGCGCGCCGAGCTTTTCCTCGAGCAGCCGCACCAGTGAGGCCGGCACGGTCGAGCCGCCGGAGCAGATCGCCTTGACCGATGAGAGATCGGTCGTTGCGAATGTCGGATGCTCCAGCATCGCGACCAGCATGGTGGGCACGCCGAGCATCGCATTGCCGCGATAGGTCCCCAGCATTTCCAGCACGAGGCCGGGCTCGAAGGCTTCGATCAGCACCTGGGTCGCCGCTTTCGATACCGCGCCTATGACGCAGCAGACGCAGCCGCCGGTGTGAAACAGCGGCATGGTGGTGACGAAGACGTCGCCGGAATCGACGCCCATCCGGTCGGCGGTGTCGGCGCCGTTGTTCAGCAGCCCACGATGCCGGAGCAGGGCGCCCTTTGGAAAGCCGGTCGTGCCCGAGGTGTACTGGATCATCACAGGATCGTCGGGACTGACGGCGGGGAGCGTGATGCTCTCATCATCGCCAGCGGCAATGAAGGCGTTCCAGTCGATAAAACAGATGATTTCGCGCAATTCGGGACAGTTCGGCGCGATTGCCTGCACCGTCTCGAGCATGGGGTTGCCGCGGAAGCCGTCGACGACGAAGACACCGGCCGAGCGCGACTGCTTCAGCACGTACTCCACCTCACGGGCGCGAAAGGCGGGGTTGACGGTGACAAGCACCATGCCTGCGAGGCCCGCGCCGAATTCGAGCATGATCCATTCCGGGATGTTTTGCGCCCAGACCGCGATGCGCTCGCCGGGCCGAAAGCGGGATAACAGCGCGCGCGCCGTGCGCTGCGCCTCCCGATAGAATTCCGCGTAGGTCCATTGCCGTCGCAGCGCAGGATCGGGTACGCCCGCGATCAGGGCGAGACGATCGGGTGCGGCCTCGGCCGCCTTGCGCAAGAGATCGCCGAACGTCATTTCCCGTACCGCAGGCGTAGTCGGCCCTGCGACGTACGATTCCGTCAATGCCATCAAACCCTCCCCGGTCCGGCGCCGTTATTGTCGGTGGCGTCAGGTCCCAGGGGGAAAATGCCTTCCGGCGCTGGCCAATGCAAGCCGACGTGAGGTTGGGTCGAGGAGGGACGGCAACTCAGTCATTGCACAGCAATGACGGCCGGGAGCGAGCCTCAGCTCGCCTTGCGATGCCTGGCTGTGGACCGGTGCGCTTTCCGTGCCGTCCGGCGTGCCGGCGCCCGCCGCGACGCCGGGCCATGCGCGCGCCGTTTCGTTGCCGCCTTGCCTTTCAGGCTGGCCTTGAGCGCATCCATCAAATTGATGACGTTGTCCGGTTTTTCCTCCGGCTCGGCGACCTTGATCGGCTTGCCGGACGCCTTGCGACGCACCAGCGCCTTCAGCGCATCCTCGTATTCGTCCTTGAACTTCGAGGGATCGAAATGCGCGGCCTTGGTGTGCAGGATGTGGCCGGCGAGTTCGACCATATCCTTTGTAATCTTCGGGGTCTTGATGCCCTCGAAATAGTCCTCTTCATCGCGCAGTTCGTAAGGATATCGCAGCGTGGTGCCGAGCAGGCCCTTGCCGAGCGGCTCGATCGCCATGACGTGCTCGCGGTTGGTCAGCACGATGCGCGCCAGCGCAACGCGGTCCTCTTCCTTCATGGCGTCGCGGATCACCGCGAAGGCATCCACCGCGGCCTTGCCGTCGGGTGCGATGTAATAGGGATGGTTGTAATAGCGCTTGTCGATTTCCTCCCGCGGTACAAAGCTGTCGATCTCGATCGTGTGATTGCTCTCGATCTGGACGGCTTCGAGTTCCTCCTTTTCGATCTCGACATACTGGCCCTTTTTCAGCTCATAGCCGCGGCCCTTCTGCTCGCTTTCGACGACATCGCCGGTTTCGGCATCGATCATCTGCTGCTTCAGCCGGTTGCCGGTTTCCTTATTGATCATGTGAAAACGGGTTTTCTCGACCGATGTCGAGGCCGGATAGAGCACCACCGGACATGACACCAGCGAGAGTTTCAGCGAGCCTTTCCAATAGGCGCGGGGGGCCATTTAGGGTCTCCGGCAAAGGTTGGGTTTGGGAACTTCAACGGTTAGTATGGGTTTTCGTTCCGAATGCCGCCGTGCGAGCGGACGTAAGGGTCGAGGTTTGCCGTGGCGTTGAAGAAACTCAGCACGTATCGAAAGAAGCGCGATTTCGGCAAGACGTCGGAGCCGTCCGGTGAAGTCAAGGTTGCGCCCGCCAAACGGCTCCGCTTCGTGATCCAGAAGCACGACGCGACGCGCCTGCATTACGATCTCCGGCTCGAATTCGGCGGCGTGTTCAAGTCCTGGGCGGTCACCAAGGGGCCCTCGCTTGATCCGCACGACAAGCGCCTGGCGGTCGAGGTCGAGGACCATCCGCTCGATTACGGCGATTTCGAAGGCACCATTCCGGAAGATCAGTATGGCGGCGGCACCGTGATGCTGTGGGACCGGGGCTATTGGGAATCCGACGATCCCGAGCGCGGCTTCAAGAAAGGCGATCTGAAATTCACGCTGCATGGCGGCAAGCTGCATGGAAGCTGGGTATTGGTGCGGATGCGGGGCGACCGCTATGGCGGCAAGCGCACCAACTGGCTTCTGATCAAGCACCGTGATGAATTCGCGAAAGAAGGCGAGGCCAACGACATCCTGGAGAACGATCGCTCCGTGGCCTCGGGGCGAACGATGGAGCAGATCGCCCAAGGCAAGGGCAGGGCGCCAAAGCCGTTCATGCTGGCCAGCAAAACGAAAGCCGACG
The DNA here is from genome assembly GCF_013114835.1 of Bradyrhizobium archetypum. GTDB lineage: Bacteria > Pseudomonadota > Alphaproteobacteria > Rhizobiales > Xanthobacteraceae > Bradyrhizobium > Bradyrhizobium archetypum. The sequence continues at coordinate 139,825 of NZ_JAAVLW010000009.1, forward strand.
CGGTCTGGCAATCGAACCGGGGCGATGCCGCCGAGGCGCGGACGTTGCGGAAGACGGCTGCCTTGCGGGCGGCGCCGGAAATCAAGACGCGCGCCCCCGCGCCAACCGTCAAACCGAAGAAGGTCGCGGCGATGCCGGATTTCGTGGCGCCGCAGCTTTGCACGGTGGTCGATCGGCCGCCCGGCGGCGCAGGCTGGTGCCACGAGATCAAGTTCGATGGCTATCGCGTGCAGTTGCGGGTCGAGGACGGCGATGCCGTGCTCTATACCCGCAAGGGGCTCGACTGGACCGACAAGTTCAAGGCGATCGCAGATGAAGCGAAGTCGCTTCCCGACGTGCTGATCGACGGCGAGATCGTCGCGCTCGATCACAACGGCGCGCCCAACTTCTCCACCCTGCAGGCGGCGCTGTCGGACGGGGACAGCGAAAGCCTGATCTTCTATGCGTTCGACCTGCTATTTGCCGATGGCGAGGATCTTCGCCGGCTGCCGCTCGGTGACCGCAAGCAACGGCTGAAGAAATTGCTGGAGGCGCAGAAGGGGAAGGACAAGCAGATCCGCTATGTCGAGCATTTCGAAAGCGGCGGCGATGCCGTCCTGCAGTCGGCCTGCAAGCTGGAGCTGGAAGGCATCGTTTCCAAGAAGCTGGACGGGCCCTACCGCTCCGGCCGTACCGAGAGCTGGACCAAGGCGAAGTGCCGGGCCGGTCACGAAGTGGTGCTAGGCGGCTGGAAGACCACCAACGGCAAATTCCGCTCGCTGATGGCGGGCGTCTATCGCGGCGATCATCTCGCTTTTGTCGGGATCGTCGGCACCGGTTTCGGGCAGGACAAGGTGCGCCGCATCATGCCGGCGCTGAAGGCGGCAGCCTCCGACAAGAGCCCGTTTGGCGGCAAGAACGCGCCGAAGAAGACCCGCGATGTGCATTGGCTGAAGCCCGAACTGGTGGCCGAGATCGAGTTCGCGGGCTTCACCGCGGATGGAAATATCCGCCAGGCCGCGTTCAAGGGGCTGCGGCAGGATAAGCCGGCCGAGGAGGTGGCGGCGGAAACGCCGTCCACCGCAGGGGTCGCACAGCCAAGGCCGGGCAAGGCAACAGCGGCCCGGGCAAGGCCTGCCGCGAACAAGACCGGCGAGGTCATGGGCGTGGTGATCTCCAAGCCTGACAAGGAACTGTGGCCCGATGCCGGCGACGGCGAGGGCGTCACCAAGCTCGACCTTGCGCAATATTTCGAGGCAGTCGGCGAATGGATGATCGGCCACCTCAAGGGCCGTCCATGCTCGCTCGTCCGTGCGCCGGACGGCATCCATGGCGAGACGTTCTTTCAGCGCCACGCCATGCAGGGCGCCTCCAACCTGTTCGAATTGGCCAAGGTTTCCGGCGATCGCAAACCCTATTTGCAAATAGATCGGGTCGAGGGGTTGGCGGCGGCCGCGCAGATCGGCGGGCTGGAGCTGCATCCCTGGAATTGCGCGCCGGACGCGTACGACACGCCGGGGCGGCTGGTGTTCGATCTTGATCCCGCCCCGGACATTGAATTTTCCGAAGTGATCGAAGCGGCCAAAGACATGCGCCAGCGGCTGGCTGCCGTCGGCCTCGAAAGCTTCTGCAAGACCACCGGCGGCAAGGGGCTGCACGTGGTGACCCCGTTGCTTCACGGCGCAAGGGACAAGGTGTCGTGGAAAGAGGCCAAGGGCTTCGCGCAAGCCATTTGCCAGTGGATGGCGAACGACGATCCCGAGCGCTATCTACTCAACATGTCGAAGAAGCTGCGCAAGGGAAAGATCTTTCTCGACTATCTTCGCAACGACCGCATGTCGACGGCGGTTGCTGTCCTGTCGCCACGTGCCCGCGAGGGCGCCACCGTCTCAATGCCGCTGACCTGGACGCAGGTGCGCGGCGATCTCGATCCGAAGAAGTACACGGTCCGCACCGTGCCGGCTTTACTGGCAAAAACGAAGGCCTGGGATGGCTATGATGACGCGGCGGCGTCGATCAAGACGGCAATGAAGAAGCTGGTTGGGAAGGTCTAGCTGTACACTCCGCTGCGATACCCCTCGAAAGCGGGGTATCCAGTACGCTGCGGCCCCTCGATCGATTACGAACGTCTCTGGAATACTGGATCACCCGCTTTCGCTTTCGCGGGTGATGACAGTCTTGATGTGGCATAGAGCGCAGCCGCTCACAGCTTGCCGAGCAGCAGCAGGATTAACAGAATCACGATCACTAGCCCCAAGCCGCCGCCGCCGTAATATCCGGTGCCATAGAACGGGCCGCCACCGATGCCGCTAAAGCCGCCGAGCAGGGCGATGATGAGAATGATGAGAATGATGGTGCCGATAGACATAAATCTCTCCTCAGCCCGAACGGGGCGTTATGGATGTTTCTGCCCTTCGCGTGGAACAACAACCGGGAGTCATCTAAGTTCCGCGTTGCATCGCGATAATGCGCGTGGCTCTTTCATTCGCAACGCGTGCAATTACATGCGGATAGATTGAGAGGGATTTCGCGATGACCAAACCGCTTGTGGTATCCATCCCGCATAGTCTGGGGCGCGAGGAAGCGATGCGCCGCCTCAAGACCGGCCTATCGCGCGCCGCTTCCAGCGTGCCGGTGCTGAGCGTCGATGAGGAGCGCTGGGAAGACAATCGCATGATCTTTCGCGTGCGCGCACTTGGGCAAGCAGCGGCGGGCCATGTCGATGTTGCCGATGATCATGTGCAGGTGGAAGTCGTGCTGCCGTGGCTGTTGCAGCGGTTTGCCGAAGCGGCCCAGGCCGCCATCCGCAGCCGCGGCCAGTTGCTGCTGACCAAGAAAAGCTGATGCTGCGCTAGGCGGGGCGACGCATTCGTGCCGGCTTTGTCATGCCGTTGAATCTCGCCTTCAGCACGGCGACCGGCAAATGCGTCAGCAGGTCTGACAGGCGCAATAGCGCGGCATCGGCGTCGGCAAAACTTTCGACCGCATAGCCGTCGACGTGTAGCGCGGCGGCATAGTTTGGCGGGCTAGGCCAATGTCTGCCGCTGTCGGTAAACGGTGCAAACCAGCGTGTGACGACGATGATCGCGGCCTCACGGCCTCGCCGCCGGGCAAAAGCGATGAAATGGTCGCGCTGCGGACCGCTCACCTGCAAAGGCTCGTAATCGCCATTCGAAAAAATGTCGGAGAGTTCGGTCCGAAGCTTGAGCAGATGCCGTGTCCAGGCGAGCTTCAGATGACCGCTCGGCCACTTTTCGACCAGCCGGTCCCAGTCCGGCTCCTTGAGCGCGTCCAAGCGGCCTGCACGTTCGGCAAAATCGACCGGCCGCCGGTTGTCGGGATCGACCAAGGAAAAATCCCAGAGCTCGGTGCCCTGATAGAAATCCGGTACGCCGGGCATCGTCGCTTTCAGCGTGATCTGGCTGAGCGAATTCAGGGCGCCCAGCAGCGACAGTCGCTGCGCCAGCGCTTGCAGAGAGTTCAGGAATTCAGCCGAGAGCGAAGGATCGAGAATTTTCGAAATAAAGCTTTTGACGCCCGCCTCATATGCCGCATGGGGATTGAGCCAGCTGGTTTCCTGCTTGCCCTCCCGCGCGGCCTTCAGCGCATATTCCTGCATCCGGTCCACAAACGAAGCGTCGTCCGACCGCCATGCCCCGAGCAGCGCCTGATACAGCATGTATTCGAATGTCGCCGACGGCGCGCGCAAATCGCCATCGACGAGCAGATGCGACGCGTTGAGCAGTTTCCATCGGGCCACGGCGCTGGTCCATTCCCCCGGAATTTCCGCTAGTGCCGTGATCCGAGCACGGGCATCCTCGCCGCGCTTGGTGTCGTGCGTTGCGGTCGCCGTCATGCCGTGCGGCCATTCCCTGGCGCGCGTCTCCATCATCCGGTGAAAGTCATCGACCGATAATGCTTTTGCCGCGGGATCGCCGCCGACCTCGTTGAGCGCAAGCAGGCGGTGGTAACGGTAGAACGTCGTGTCCTCCAGCGACTTTGCCATCATCGGTCCGGTGAACTGTTGCACCTTCAACGCAAACCGGCGCACGCGCGGCGCGCTGTGGTGCGTACGGCCGGGTTTGATCAGATCCATCGTCAGCGCGTCACGCAGGAAATCGAAAATGCCGTCATCGGCGGCGAACCAGTCGGCGCGCGCCCGCTCGATGGTTCCGGATATCAACTGGCGGTCATGCGCGGATGGGCCCGACAATGTCAGGTAAGTGCGGTAGACCGGAAAGTGCAGCACGTAGAGTTCGAGTGCCTGTCGCAGGCTGTCGGCCGAATAGTCACGGGTGGAGTAGTGTCCACTGGCAATCCGGGCCAGCAGGCGCGTCAGCACCGTGAACTCGCTGGTCAGCAGCGTTTCGAGCACGCGGCGTTTTGCGTTCCGCAGGATCGGCTCGAGTTGCGGCGAATGGTTGCTGATCTGCCGCCAGATCTCGTCGAGTGGCTCAAGGCCTCGCCCGTCGATCAGCACATGGGTGATCGCGTTCATCCATTCATAGCCGGTGGTGCCGTGGACGCCGGCGAATGACGGCAGCTTTTCGCCCTCGCCAAGAATTTTCTCGATCACGACGTAAAACGGGCGGATTTGCCCGCCAACCGCATCGCGCACCAGCCGGCGCAAGCGCTGGAAATACTGGACGGGATCGCGCAGGCCATCGATGTGGTCGAGCCGCAGCCCCTGCAGCTTGCCTTCCGCGATCAGCCGTTTGACCAGGCGGTGAATCGCCTCGAATGTGCCGGCGTCCTCGACGCGCAGGCCCGCCAGCGTATTAATGTCGAAAAAGCGTCGGTAGTTGATGTCGCTGGATGCGAGCCGCCAGTGGCCGAGCTTGTAGTGCTGGCGTTCGAGCAGATGGTGCAGCGCCAGCGTCGGCGCCATGCGGTCCGCGCCGGCGCGGTAGGCCTCAAGGCCTCGCGCGATGAGATCGGCGGCACCTGGGACGTCCTTCAGTTCGGCCTTGAAGCCGGGCGCTTCCTTGCGGTTGGGACGTCGCGGTCCCTGGTATTGCTGTGCCAGCGCAAGCATCGCCTCGCCGGGCGCGCTTTGCTCCGCGCCGGCTTCCTTGACGATCATGCGCAGGATCTCGCCATAACGCTCCGGTGCGATCGGCAGCCGATGCTCGAAATACCAGGCCGAAAAACTGCCTTCGCCGGCGTCATAGCGCAGTTCGATCTCGCCATTTTCCAGCGCCTTGCCATAGGACGAGCCGATGATCGGCAGCAGCACGCCGCCGCGCGCCCGATAGGGCAACTGCTCCCAATCGATATCGAAAGAGGCCGCGTGCGGCGAAGCAGGTCCCCATTCCAGCATGTCGAGCCACCACGGGTTATCGGCATAATGCACGCCGACATGGTTGGGCACGAAATCGAGGATGAGTCCGAGATCATGCTGCTGCAGTACGGCGCTCAGCCGCTCGAAGCCGGCTTCGCCGCCGAGCTCGGGATTGAACTCGGCGTGGTTGGTGACGTCGTAGCCATGCGTACTGCCCTTGCGGGCCCGCGTGAAAGGCGACGCATAGAGATGGGTAATGCCGAGCGCCTTCAGGTAGGGCACCACGGAAGCGGCGGCGTCGAAATCGAAGTCCGGCGACAATTGCAGGCGGTAAGTCGCGATCGGGATCGCCGGGGGCATTTTCCTATCCGAGGCGCCAGTGCACCGACCATGGCGGGACGCTATCGCCCAACTCGCTACCCCAGATCAGGGTTCCCGCGGCCTGGCTTTGGCTGACCGCCTTTTCCGACAGGTTGGCGGTGAGACGAAGCGTCTTGCCATCGCCCATGCGCCAGTCGGCCGTCAGCAACCCGTTGCCCGCCGCGTCTGCTTTTCCAAAAGCTGTGCCCGCAAGCCGCGGCACAATCTCCTGGCGCCGGACCTGCAACAGTTCTCGCACCATCGTCAAGCGCTTCCGCCCCGCCGGAGCGTCGCGGCCGTCCCAATCGAGAACGGCAGAATCGCGGGTCGATGCGGCAAGCGCGTCGGGGACCTCGTCGCCATATTCTGCATAGGCCCAGGCCAATTCGACGCGGCGACCTTTCCGAACTGCGTCAGCAAGCTCGCCGCCGAAATCGCAGAAGAACGGGAAGGGGACCGTTGAGCCCCATTCCTCGCCCATGAACAGCATGGGGATGTGAGGTGCAATCAGCAGTACCTGAAGCGCCGCCTCGATCATCCGCACGTCGGCGTTGCCCTCGAGCCGGTCGCCCAGCGCGCGGTTGCCGATCTGGTCGTGGTTCTGCAGAAAGTTGATGAAGGCGGTCGGCGTGAGATGGCCACTCGGCTCGCCGCGCTTGCCGCGGCGAAACGTGGACATCTCGCCCTGATAGATGAACCCCGATGACAGCGCGCGTGCGAGATCCGAAATCGGCGAGCGCTGGTAGTCGACATAATAGCCCTGCTTCTCACGGGTCATCAGCACGCGCCAGGCGTGATGATAGTCGTCGTTCCATTGTGCGCGGTATTTCCCCTGCGGCGGATCCTGGACGGCGTCCAGAATGCTGGCGCGATTGTCGCCATTCTCCAGCACGAGATGAATGTGCCGGCCGGTTTCCGCGGCCAGTTGGCCGGCGGCGACGCTGATATCGTGCAGCAGCGACAGCCCGCCCGGCTCGACGATCGAGTTGACGGCATCGAGCCGCAAGCCGTCGAAGCGATAGTCGCGCAGCCAGGACAACGCATTCTCGATCGCAAATGTGCGCACTTCCTTGACGCGATAGTCGATCGCGCTACCCCAGGGCGTGTGGGCTTTCGTGAAAAATGAAGGCGCATAGCGGCCGAGATAATTTCCCTCGGGGCCGAAATGGTTATAGACGACGTCGAGCATCACCATCAGCCCGCGCAGATGCGCCTCATCGATCAAGGCCTTGAGATCGTCGGGTCGCCCATAGGCGCTATCGGGCGCATACCACAAGACGCCGTCATAGCCCCAGTTTCGAGATCCTGCGAAATCCGCCAGCGGCATCAATTCCAGCGCGGTAATGCCGGTCTCGACGAGATGATCGAGCCTTTTGATCATCGCGCGATAGGTGCCTTCTTTGGTGAAGGTGCCGACATGGGTCTCGACGATGACTGCCTCCTGCCACGGCCTTCCGCGCCAGCTCGCAGCCCGCCACCGATAGGCGTCATGGTCGATCACTTCGCTCGGGCCGAAGACGTCGTCGGGTTGAAACGCCGATGCCGGATCCGGTACGTCGATCTCGTCATCGATGCGGAATTTGTAGCGCGCGCCGGCCTTCACGCCGGCGATGTCGGCCGTGAACCAGCCATCCTCACCGCGCTTCATCGGGTGAGGTTGCTCCAGCATCACATCGACGCGTTTCGCTGCCGGCGCCCACAGCCGAAACCGGGTGCCGTAGTTCGTCAGAAGCGAGCCGAATTGCCGGTCATTCATGCCGCGCCTGCAAAGGCAAGCACCGACCGCGGCGGCGCGCTGGTCTCTGCACCGGATGCGAATTCGGTGAAGCCCGCCGTGGCCTCAGTCGTATTCAGCACCTGCTGCCAGTTCTTGTATTCGGACATCTTGGGCAAAGTGAAAGCGATCTCTTCGGGGGCGGCGTTCAGGACGATAAAGATCGGCGGCTGACCTTGTTCCAATGGCCCCAGCACGTAAGCGAGGAACCGTCCTTCCGGAAAATTCCAGTCGGCTTCCTGCATCTCCTCGGCCGCCGGCGTCAGCCACAGCACGCCAAAGGAGCCGTCCTTGCGCCGCCCGGAGAGCCAGCGCTGGGATCGGAGCTGGGGAAAGCGCCGGCGCAATGCGGTCATGTGGCCAATGAAATCGGTGAGGTCGTCGCCCTGCTTTCCGAGATTGTCCCAATTGATCCAGCCAATCTCGTTGTCCTGGCAATAGGCGTTGTTGTTGCCGTTCTGCGAGTTGCCGACCTCGTCGCCGGCCAGCAGCAACGGCGTTCCTTGCGCGAGGAACAGGCAGGCAAGCTGGTTCTTGCGGAGCTGCCGGCGCAGGGTCACGATCGCAGCGTCGGTGGTCGGGCCCTCATGGCCGCAATTGTTGCTGTGGTTGTCGTTGGAGCCGTCGCGATTCTCTTCGCCGTTCGCCTCGTTGTGCTTCTCGTTGTAGCTGAACAGGTCGGCCAGCGTGAAACCATCATGCACAGTGATGTGATTGATGCTGGCGCGGGTGGCGCGGTTGTCGTGGTGAAACAGGTCGGATGAGGCGGTCATGCGGCGCGATACTTCGCCGATCAGGCTGCCTTCGCCGCTCCAGTAGCGCCGCATCGCGCTGCGGTAACGGTCATTCCATTCCGACCATTGCGAAGGGAAGGCGCCGACCTGATATCCGCCGAGGCCGAGGTCCCACGGCTCGGCGACGAGTTTGACTGTCGCCAGCACCGGATCCTGCCGCACCGCGGTCAGAAACGATGAATTGCGGTCGAAGCCGTTCGGCCCCCGCGCCAGCGTCGTGGCGAGATCGAAGCGGAAACCGTCGACGTGGCAGACCTCGACCCAGTAGCGCAACGAGTCCATCACCATCTGCAGCACGCGCGGATGGGTGAGGTTGACCGAGCTGCCGCAGCCGGTGAAGTCGTCGTAGTAGCGCGGATTGTCCTTGTTGAGCCAGTAATAGGAAGCGTTGTCGATGCCGCGGAAGCACAGCGTCGGACCGAGGTGATTGCCCTCGGCGGTGTGGTTATAAACCACGTCGAGCATCACCTCGATGCCGGCATCGTGCAGCCGTGCTACCGTGGTGCGGAATGCGTCCAGCGCGTTATCCTGAGCATAGCGCGGCTCCGGCGCGAAGAAGGCCAGTGTGTTGTAGCCCCAGTAGTTCACAAGCTTTCGCTCGACCAGTACCCGGTCGTCGATCAGCCCGTGGACCGGCAGCAACTCGATGGTGGTGACGCCGAGCCGTTTGAGATGATCGATCATGGCCGGCGAGCACAGCCCGCCATAGGTGCCGCGCCAGCCTGGCGCCACGTCCTCGCGCTTCTGCGTCAGGCCCTTGACATGGGCCTCGTAAACAATGGTGTCTTGCCAGGAAATGTTCGGCCGTATTTCGCGGCGGCCCCAGTTGAAGGTTTCGTCGACCACGACCGCCTTCGGCATGCCGCGCGCATTGTCGCGGCGATCGAAGGAAAGATCTTCGCGCGCGCTGCCTGTTCGATAGCCGAAATGCGCGTCGCTCCACACCAACCGGCCGGCGAGCCGTTTGGCATAGGGATCGAGCAGCAGCTTGTTGGCGTTGAAGCGGTGCCCGCGCTCGGGCGCATAGGGCCCGTGGACGCGGTAGCCATAGAGCTGCCCAGGGGAGACGTCGTTGAGATAGCCATGCCAGACGTCCTCGTTGCGCTCCGGCAGTTCGATCCGCTCGAGCTCGCGGCGGCCTTGGGCGTCGAACAGGCAAAGCTCGACCTTCTCTGCATTGGCCGAAAACAGCGCAAAGTTGGTGCCCCTGCCGTCCCAGCTTGCTCCAAGGCGAGCGGGGCTTCCCGCTGACAGTCGCATGCGTCAGCTTTCCGGCACGAGGAAGATCGCGCCCAACGGTGGAATGGTCAGGTGCAGTTCAGGCACCAGTGCGTCCCGCGTCCGAACCTCACCCACGTTGCCGACATTGCTGCCGCCATAATGCGCCGAGTCTGAGTTGAAGATCTCGCGCCATGCGCCGGCGAACGGCACGCGGATGCTGTAGTCGTGATAGACATTGGGCGAGAAGTTTACGACGACGAGGCAACGCGCCCGCGGTTCATTGCCTTTGCGGATCCACGCAAACACGTTGTTGTTGGCGTCGTCGGTGACGACCCATTCGAAGCCGGCCGGGTCGCAATCAAGTTCATGCAACGCCGGCACGCTTCGGTACAGCCGGTTGAGGTCGCGGATCAGGGCCTGGACGCCGGCGTAGCTGGTCTGCTCGAGCAGATGCCAGTCGAGCGACTGCTCGTGATTCCACTCCCGCTCCTGGCCGAATTCGCATCCCATGAACATCAGTTTCTTGCCGGGATGGCCGAACATGAAGCTGTAATAGGCACGCAGATTGGCAAAGCGCTGCCACTGATCGCCGGGCATGCGGCCGAGGATCGAGCGCTTGCCGTGAACGACCTCATCGTGGGAAAGCGGCAGGATGAAGTTTTCCGAGAACGCATAGTGCAGACCGAACAGGATGTCGCCGTGATGATATTTCCGGTGGATCGGATCCTTGCCGATATATTTCAGCGTGTCGTGCATCCAGCCCATGTTCCACTTGTAGCCGAAGCCGAGTCCACCGAATTCGACCGGCCGTGAGACCTGCGGCCAGGCGGTGGATTCTTCTGCGGCCGTGGTGGCCTGCGGATAATGTCCGAACACCTCGGTGTTGAAGCGGCGCAGGAAGTCGATCGCTTCCAGATTTTCCCGGCCGCCGTACTTGTTCGGAATCCATTCATCGGCGGGCCGGCTGTAGTCGAGATAGAGCATCGAGGCGACCGCATCGACGCGCAGTCCGTCTACGGCATAGCGGTCGAGCCAGAACAACGCGTTGGACACCAGGAAATTGACCACTTCGGTACGGCCGTAATTGTAGATCAGCGTACCCCAGTCGCGGTGGCGGCCCTGCAGGGGGTTGGCATGTTCGTACAGTGCGGTCCCGTCGAAATGGCCGAGGCCGTGGGGATCGTCCGGAAAATGCCCGGGCACCCAGTCGAGCAGCACGGCGACGCCCTCGCGATGGCAGGCATCGACCAGCGCGGCAAAATCGTCCGGAGTGCCGAACCGGCTGGTCGGGGCGTACAGGCCGGTCGGCTGATAACCCCAGGAGCCGTCGAAGGGATGCTCGTTGACCGGCAGAAATTCGATGTGCGTAAAGCCCATATCCTTCGCGTAGGCCGGAAGCTGTTCGGCGAGCTCGCGGTAGGTCAGCCATTCGTTGTTGCCCTTGCGCCGCCAGGAGCCAAGATGGACCTCGTAGATCGACATCGGCGCGCTTAATGCGTTCATGCCTGAAGGGGCAGGCCGTGGGCGGGCCAGTTTGGCCTCGTCGAACACGATCGAGGCGGTCTTGGGACGAACTTCGGTGGCGAAGGCGAATGGATCGGATTTCAGCGGCAGGTGTTGGCCGTTCGGTTCGATGATGTCGAACTTGTAGTGATCACCGACGCTTGCTTGCGGGATGAACAGCTCCCAATAGCCGACCCCGCGCACCCGCATCGGATGCCGCCGCCTGTTCCAGTAGTTGAAGTCGCCGACCACGCTGACGCCCTTTGCATTCGGCGCCAGCACCACAAAGGCCACGCCCTCGACGCCATCCAGCGTCATCGGATGCGCGCCGAGCTTGTCGTAGATCTGCTGATGGGTGCCTTCGCCGAGCAGATAGAGATCGAAATCAGTGAGCACCGGAGGAAACCGGTAGGGGTCATCCAATTCGACCACATTGTCCCCGAACCGGGCGCGCAACTGGTATTTTCTCGACCCGTTCGGCAGCGCGCCGGCGAACAGCCCGGCTTCGTGAATTCGTTCCAGTGGCGCACGCTCGCCATGCTCGCCGATCGCTTCGACATTCTGGGCTTCGGGGATAAAGGCGCGTACGACGTGGTGGCCGCCTTCATCGTGCAGGCCAAGATAGCGGAACGGGTCGGAGTGGCGGCCCTCGATGATGGCATAGGCCTCAGGGGAGAGTGTGATCATGAGGCGCCTTCCGCTTGTTGCAGGAGGATTCGGATGATTCCGGTCAGCGGGACACGCAGCCAATCCGGCCGGTGCGACAGTTCATATTCAACCTCGTAGAAGGCCTTTTCGACCAGGAAGAAATTCAGGAGCCGCGCGGAAGCGTTTGCGTCGGCAGGCCAGAACCGCTGGTTGGCCGTCGTCTCACGATAGGAGGCCAGGAACGCCTCCGTCGCGCGGTCGCGCCAATCCGCCAGCGCGGCAGCCAGTCTGTTCTGCTCGTCCGGGAAAAACTTCAGCGCACGCTCGTAAGCCGCGGTGGCTGAATAGTCGATCGAGCGAATCAGGCCGGCAACGTCGCGTGCCGCGGGCGCCTTGCGGCGCCGTTCCACGATGCTGCGGCGCGGTTCGCCCTCGAAATCGATGATGAAAATGTCCTCCTTGACGATCAGCATCTGGCCAAGATGAAGATCGCCGTGCAGGCGGATGTTGAAACCATCGATCTCGCGCGGCAACATTGCCCTCAGCAAGCCCGGCAGCGTTGGCTCAAGCGCCAGCAGTTGATCGCTCAGCACGCGGTCGGGTTCTTTCAGGCTGTCGCGCCGTTGTCTGAGCGTGTCGAAGATGCGCTCGGCACGAATTAGTATGTCGTCGATCCAGCGCTGCGCGTCCTCGTGCCGAATCGGCTCCGGCGCGAATTCGGGAATCTCGCTGTTGCTGGCCAGCGCCAGGTGCATCTCTCCAATGCGCCGCCCGGACTGCGACATGTAACGCAGATAGGGAATCTGCTCTTCGCTCTCTCCGGGATGCTCGGCTGCCGCCAGCAGGCGTTGCTCCTCGACAAAGCGATCCAGATAACCGGCGGTTACGACCCAGGCGTCACCCTGGTTGGCAACGAAGGCATGGACGATGCCGATCGCGCTTCTCTTTTCGCCTTCCACCAATTCCACGCTGCCGAGCAATGCCGGTGTGTTGGCAAAGCCGGCCACATCGGTCAGGAAGCGGCCCATCTCGATTTCCGGATTGATGCCGCTTTCCAGCTTCCGGTAGATCTTGACGACGTAGTCCTCATCGACCAGCGCGGTGCTGTTCGACTGCTCGGTTTCCACCGCGCGGATGCGCTCCGGCTGCCGGACCGGGCGATCCGAGAAGCGGCTGGTCGGCTTGAATTCCAGCCGCAGTCCCTGTTCGCCTTCCTCGACGACCAGCGACTCGCGCAGATTGCGCAACAGGAGCGCGATGAAGATCTGGTCGGTGGCGACGTCGAGCAGGGTTCCTTCCCGCGCGCCCTGCCGAACCGCGGCCAGCGCATGCGGATTGTAGCGCTCGCGGTCGAAGCGTACCCATTCGATCTGCATCGGCAGCACGTAGCGGCTGGTGACGCCGCGCTGCGTGGTTTCAAAAAAGGCGAGCCACGGCCGGTTGTCGCCGATATCGCAGAATGGCACCGCCGAGACCAGCGCCGGATGAATAGCCTTGGCCGTTCGTTCCGGATACCAGCGGCTGCGCGCCAGATGACCCGGCAGCACGTCGCGCTCGAAAACGCCGCGCTCGCGCGCCAGAGAAACCCAGGTCGCGTTCACCGGCACCACCAGTGTTTCGAATTCGGGCACGGCCCGCAGCACCACCGGCGCCGACTTGTCCGGCTCCTGCAGCTCGAACCAGTAGAAGCCGTAAGGCGCCAGCGTGATCATGTAGGGCAGTTCGCCGATCGCCGGGAAGCGCGTTCGGCCGAGCATTTCCAGGGGGATACGATCCTTCCAGGCGGAAAGATCCAGTTCGGTCGCCTGTGCCGATCGCGACAGGTTGGCAACGCACAGGATCGCCTGATCCTGATACTGGCGTACATAGCAAAGTACCGCGCGATTTTCGGGACGGACGAAAGTCATGGTGCCCCGGCCGAAGGCCAGTGTGGACTTGCGAACCGAGATCAGCTTCTTGGTCGCGCTGAGCAGCGACGAAAGGCTGCGCGACTGCGCCTCGACATTGACGGATTCATAGCCGTAGACCGGATCCATAATGCAGGGTGCATAGAGCCGTGCCGGATCGGCACGGGAGAACCCGCCATTGCGGTCCGGCGTCCATTGCATCGGCGTGCGGACGCCGTTGCGGTCGCCGAGATAGATGTTGTCCCCCATGCCGATCTCGTCGCCGTAATAGATGATCGGCGTGCCCGGGAACGAGAGCAGCAGCGAGTTCATCAGCTCGATCTTGCGGCGGTCGTTGTCCATCAGCGGAGCCAGCCGCCGGCGGATCCCGACATTAATGCGCGCGCGGGGATCGTTGGCATAGGTCGACCACAAATAGTCGCGTTCGACGTCGGTCACCATTTCGAGCGTCAGCTCGTCGTGATTGCGCAGGAACAGCGCCCATTGGCAGTTGCCCGGAATATCCGGCGTCTGGCGCAGGATGTCGGTGATCGGGAAGCGGTCTTCCTGGGCGATCGCCATGTAGATGCGCGGCATCAGCGGAAAATGGTAGGCCATGTGGCATTCGTCACCGCGGCCGAAATATTCCTGCACGTCCTCCGGCCACTGATTGGCCTCGGCGAGCAGCACCTTGCCCTTGGCATAGGCGTCGAGCTCGCGGCGCAGCCGTTTGATGATGGCGTGCGTCTCCGGCAGATTCTCGTTGTTGGTGCCGTCGCGCTCGCAGAGGTAGGGAATGGCGTCGAGACGGAAGCCGTCGACCCCGGTATCGAGCCAGCGCTTCATCACCTGCACGATGGCGCTCACCACGCGCGGGTTGTCGAAATTGAGATCGGGTTGGTGGGAAAAAAACCGATGCCAGTAGAACTGGCCGGCTTCCGGGTCCCAGGTCCAGTTCGATTTCTCGGTGTCGGTGAAGATGATCCGCGTGCCCAGATATTTCTGGTCGGTATCGCTCCAGACATACCAATTGCGTGCTGAGGATTTCGGGTCCGAGCGCCGGGCGCGCTTGAACCAGTCGTGCTGGTCGGAAGTGTGGTTGATGACGAGTTCGGTAATGACCCGCAGGCCGCGCTTCTTGGCTTCCTGGATGAAGCGGCGGAAATCCTTCATCGTCCCGAAATCGGGATTGATGTCGCCGTAATCGGCGATGTCGTAGCCATCGTCGCGGCCGGGAGAGGGATAGAACGGCAACAGCCACAGTGTGGTGACGCCAAGGTCCTGCAGATATCCGAGCTTCTCGGTCAGCCCGGCAAAGTCGCCGATGCCGTCATTGTTACTGTCGGCAAAGGCTTTGACATGGAGCTGATAGATGATCGCATCCTTGTACCAGAGCTCATCGGCCGTTTCGTCGGCCTTCACTTCGCTTGAATCGACCGGTGACATGACATTCATGGCGGCCCCTCACGCCAGGCAGCGCAGCATGACGGCGGGATCGCGCGCCGGATCGATGCGAAGGCGAATGCCGCCCCATTCGATCGCATGCCGCTCGCCCGTCATCAGGTTCTCGACCGCCGCAACGGGCCGGCGCGTATTGCCTGAAAGGACCTGGACGTCGCCGAGGGGCAGCCAGAAATCGTGTATGTCGCGCGACAGCGCGATCGCCACAGCGACCGTGTTGGTGCCGTCGACGGATTCCTTGACGAAACCGATGACGTTGCTGTCCTCGATGCCGATAAAGCGCAAATTGCTGGTTTGCTGCAGCGCCGTGTTGGCCCGCCGCGCGCGATTGAGCGCGGTAATGTAGGGTTTGATGTTTCCAGGCTTGTCCCAGTCCCGGACCTTGATCTCGTATTTCTCGGAATCGAGATATTCCTCACGTCCGGGGATCGGCTCATGTTCCAATAATTCGAAACCGTTATAGACGCCGTAGGTGCCGGACAGCGTCGCAGCCAGCGCGACACGGGACTTGAACATCCAGGCTTCGCCGCTTTGTAGGTGATAGGGCAGGATATCAGGCGTGTTGACGAAGAAGTTCGGCCGATAGAAATCGCGCTCGGGATAGCCGGTCAGCTCGGTCAGATACTGCTCGAACTCCCATCGCTGGGTCCGCCAGGTGAAGTAGGTGTAGGACTGGGTGAAGCCGAGCTTGGCTAGGCCCTTCATCAGCTTCGGTCGCGTAAAGGCTTCGGCCAGGAAGATCACATCGGGGTGGCGCAACTGCACCTCGTGAATGAGCCACTCCCAGAACCGGAACGGCTTGGTATGAGGATTGTCGACCCGGAAGATCTTCACGCCCTGGGCGATCCAGAACAGGATGACGTCGCGCAGCGCATTCCACAGTGCACCGGCGTCCTCGGACGTGAAGTCGGGGTTGACGATGTCTTCATATTTTTTCGGCGGATTTTCGGCATAGCGCATCGATCCGTCCGGACGGCGCTTGAACCATTGCGGGTACTGTTTGAGCCAGGGATGATCGGGCGAACACTGCACGGCGAAATCGAGCGCCACTTCCATTCCGTGGCTATGGCAGGCCGCTACCAGGGCGCGGAAATCCTCGAGCGTGCCCAGTTCCGGATGCACTGCATCATGGCCGCCCTCGGCGCTGCCGATCGCGTAGGGACTGCCGGGATCGCCCTCATTGGCGGTGGTCGCGTTGTTGCGGCCCTTGCGGTTGGTTTTTCCGATCGGATGGATCGGCGTAAAATACAGCACGTCGAAGCCCATCGCGGCGACATCCGGCAGCCGTTCGATGCAGTCCCGGAACGTGCCGTGTTGGCCGGGAATCTTGCTCTGGCTCCGCGGCACCATCTCATACCAGGCGCCATAGCGCGCCTGCGGCCGGTCTGCCACGAAGGGAAATAGCTGCGAGCGCGTCAGATCCGGCCGCAACTGGCTCTCGGCCATGGCTTCCTTGAGATCCTGGCTGAGGAGCTGCGCAGTATCGCCTGTCTGCAGGTAGTCTTCGCAATGCTTTACGATGACGGAAGCAGCGTTCCGGTCGGCGGCCTGCGCCTTGGTCAGCATTCCGGCGCCCTCGATGGCGTCCACGGACTGGTCGGTACCGGCTTTCAGCTTGAGCTCAAATCCGTGGCGCCACGTCGCGAATTCGTCGGTCCAGGCCTCAATGGCATACACGTAGCGGCCGGGTGCAGGGGGAACGAAGGAGCCGGACCAGCGGTCGTTGCTGTGCAGCGTCATCGGCTCGCGGCGCCAATCCCGGTCGAGTTCGCGGCGCCAGATCAACGCCGCGGCGACCACTTCATGCCCATCCCGGTAGATGTCCGCCCACACGTCCACCGGTTCGCCGACAATCCGTTTGACCGGAAAGCGCCCGCCATCGATCGAGGGGTAAACGTCTTCAATATGGAAAGCACCGCTGGTGCTCTCGACAGATTGTGCAGGTTTGTTCACGGTGATGCCGCCATTGCCATGAAAATGACGACCCGGACGCAGGAAGATGCGCCGGGCCTACATAGAAAGCCGCTCGCCACGCAATGGTTCCAGCGGAACGCAACGCGGGCGAACGCGTTAGAGATGGTCTATCCCCTTCCTGTATCTAGACAATTTTAGGACGCTCTCCTGACCTTTGCGTGCAAACCGCGTGTCGAATGAACCTCTTTGCCGAAGCCGCTAGTCGCGGAATTCAAGCCGAATTCCTGGATGGTCAGGGCCGCCGCCGCGTGACGGACGCCGCGGCCTTGAAAATGGTGCTGGACGCGCTGCCGCCGCAGGCTCCGGGACCTCTGATCAGCCAGCCGGTCGTTGTCCGGTCCGGGCGCCCGGCGCGCACCGATCTCCAGGCCACCGCCAAGCTCCCAGCGAAATGGAAAATCGTTGCGGATTCGAGGGTTATCGCCACAGGCGACGCCCACGAGCGTGCCATTGATTGGCCGCGGGAGCTGGCGCCGGGCGTCTATCGGCTGCAACTCGCCGACGCTGCCGGGGCAACCGAGGAAGTGCCGCTGATAGCGGCGCCCGAGAAGGCCTTTAATGGGGATTTCGACCGCGGCTGGCTGCTTGCGGTGCAGCTCTACAGCGTCCGCTCCGCGCGGAACTGGGGCATCGGTGATTTCACCGACCTCCAAGAACTTCTCCGGTTGGCCGATCATCTCGGGGCCGACGGCGTCGGCCTCAATCCGCTCCACGCCTTGTTCGACGATCGTCCCGGCGATTGCAGTCCCTATTCGCCGAACAGCCGGCTGTTTCTCAACCCGCTCTATGTGGATGTCCAGGCTATTCCAGAGTTTGAGGCCGATTCGGAAACACGCGATGCGCTGGCCACACTTCGCCATGGCGATGTCGTCGATTATGTGGCGGTCGCCAATCTGAAATGGCGCGCGCTTCGCGCGGCATTCGCCGCGTTCAAAGCCAATGCCCAGCCGGCGCGCCGACGCGACTTCGACCAATTCCGTGCGGAGCGAAATCCGCTGCTGTCGCATTTTGCCTGTTTTGAAGTGCTGCGGCACAAATTTGCCAAGCCCTGGTGGGAATGGCCGGAAGAATGGCGGCAGCCTGACGACGCGAAATGCGCCGCCTTCCACAAAGCAGCGGATGGATCTGAAGTCGAGTTCGTCGAGTTCGTGCAATGGACCGCCGACCGGCAATTGGGAGCCGCCGCCGATCTTGCGCGAAAGCTCGGCATGAAGATCGGGCTTTATCTCGATGTCGCTGTCGGTGTGCAAGCCGACGGTTTCGATGCCTGGAATGAGCAGGCCGCCATCTCGCGGATTCTCGGCGTCGGTGCGCCGCCGGACGCGCTCAATTTGGCTGGCCAGAGTTGGGGTCTTGCCGGCTTCAATGCCGCCGGCCTCGAGCAGCAGTCCTTTGGCCCATATCGTGACATGCTGCGCGCTTCCATGCGGCATGCCGGCGCGATCCGGCTTGACCATGTGCTCGGGTTGAAGCGGTTGTATCTGGTTCCACAAGGTTTCACGGCCGCCGACGGCGTGTACGTGCAGATGCCATTCGAGGCGCTCCTGGCGGTCACCGCGCTCGAAAGCGTCGCTCATCGCTGCGTCGTCATCGGCGAGGACCTCGGCACGGTGCCGGAAGGCTTTCGCGACCAGATGGCCGACTGGGGCATCTGGTCATATCTTGTGATGTTGTTCGAGCGTGACGATCGCGGCTCGTTCCGCCATATCGATCACTACTGGACCAATGCGCTCGTTACCTTCAACACCCACGATCTCTCGACCTACGCCGGCTGGCGTTCGTTCGGCGATCTGAAAACAAAGCGCTCGCTCGGCATCGATCCGGGCGAAAGCGACGATGCGCGCTGGCATGCGCTTGCGATGCTGGACGACGTGCTGCGTCACCACACCATCGACCGTAACGATCTCTTTTCGGTGGCGAATTTTCTGGCGCGCACCAAGTCGCGGCTGCTCGCGATCTCGCTGGAGGATCTCTTGGGCGTCGTAGACCAGCCCAATATTCCCGGCACCGTCGACGAGCATCCGAACTGGCGACGGCGGCTTCCGGTGCCGCTCGAGGAAATGGCGTCCGCGATGGATGTCGCTGCGCTCAAGGCCGCGACACGGGAGCGCTCGCGCGCCGCGGTATAATGTCAGGCGGTGAATCTTGCCGTGCCGTATTGAAGATTATGGGCTGATCGGCGATTGCGAAACGGCGGCACTGGTCGGCCGTGACGGATCGATCGACTGGCTGTGCTGGCCGGCATTCGATTCCGACGCCTGCTTTGCCGCGCTTCTCGGCACCCCAAAACATGGCCGCTGGCTGATCGCACCAGCGCAGGAAATCACCGGCACCTCGCGGCGGTATTGGGACAATACCCTGATCCTGGAGACGCGGTTTGAGACCGCCGACGGCGCGGTCGATCTGATCGATTTCATGCCGCCACGCGGCAACGCTTCCGACGTGGTGCGGCTGGTGCGCGGCGTTCGTGGCCGGGTCAGGATGCACATGCAACTGGTGATCCGCTTCGGCTTCGGCATTGATATTCCCTGGGTCAAGAAAAGCCAGGACGGCTCGGCGCTGCTGGCGATTTGCGGGCAGGACATGACGGTGCTGCGGACGCCGGTCGAGACCCGCGGTGAGGACCTGACGACGGTCGCCGATTTCGAGGTGGGCGAGGGCGATACCATTCCCTTCGTGCTCACCTACGGCCCCTCGCACCTGCCGGTGCCGAAGCCGATTGACCCTTCCTATGCGTTGAAGGATACCGAGGCGTTCTGGAACGAATGGTGCAGCCGCTGCAGCTACCAAAGCGAGTATCGCGATCTCGTGATGCGCTCGCTGATCACGCTGAAGGCGCAGACCTATGCGCCAACTGGCGGCATTGTGGCCGCGCCGACGACGTCGTTGCCGGAAAAGCTCGGCGGCGCCCGAAACTGGGATTATCGCTTCTGCTGGCTGCGCGATGCCACCTTCACACTGCTGGCGCTGATGAACTCGGGCTACACCGAGGAAGCTTCCGCCTGGCACCGTTGGCTGTTGCGGGCGGCTGCCGGCTCTCCCGCCAACATGCAGATCATGTACGGCATCATGGGCCAGCGCCGCCTTCTGGAATGGGAAGCCACATGGCTGCCCGGCTATGAAGGCGCAAAGCCGGTGCGGGTCGGCAACGCCGCGCATGCGCAATTGCAGCTCGACGTCTATGGCGAATTGATCGACGCCTTTCACCAGTGGCGCGTGGCCAAGCTCGAAATGGATGAAACCAGTTGGGCGGTGGAATGCGCCGTGCTGCAGCATCTTGCCGGACGATGGGACCAGCCGGATCACGGCATCTGGGAGCGTCGCGGCGCGGGCAAGCATTACGTTTCGTCGAAGGTGATGACGTGGGTCGCGTTCGACCGCGGGATCAAGAGCGCCGAAACGTTCAACCTCAAGGCGCCGCTTGTGAAGTGGCGGGTGCTGCGCGACGCCATTTGCGCCGACGTCTGCGCGAACGGCTTTGATGCCGAGCTGAACTCATTCGTCGAATCCTATGGCTCAAAGATGCTCGATGCCTCTGTCCTGCTGCTGCCATCGGTCGGATTTTTACCGCCGCAAGATCCGCGCGTCCGCGGCACGTTGGAGGCGACGGAACGGTATCTCATGCGCGACGGGTTCGTGCTGCGGCACGATCCCCGTGAAGCGGAGAAACAGCCGGCTGAAGGCGCGTTCCTCGCCTGCACGCTGTGGCTGGCGGATGCCTATGTTCTGGCGGGTGAGTTCGCCAAGGCACAGGAGCTGTTTGACCGCGTGGTCGCAGTCGCCAACGATCTCGGCCTCTTGGCCGAGGAGTACGATACGGTGGCGCGCCGTCAGACCGGCAATTTCCCGCAGGCGCTGACGCACATCGCGCTGATCAACACTGCGCACAATCTCAGCCTGGCCAAGAAATCAACCGAGAAGCCGGCGATGCAGCGCTCGAAATAGGGATCGAGGCCGGTAGGGTGGGCAAAGGCGCGCGAGCGCGCCGTGCCCACCATCTCTCCAGTGACGCCGATGGTGGGCACGCCGCGCTTTGCCATCCTACGATTCAGCGCAATGCCGCTGAGCAAGTCGCGCGAGCCGGCGCCCTTCTTCGCCGCGGCGGGCTCGGGCTGGGGTGAGCCTGCCTTCATGGGAGGAGACGGCGGTCGGGCACCGGCTCGCGCTTGCCGTCGTGCCGGACGACAGAAACGGATTCGTCGCGCGAAGACTTTGAGAAATCCTCGATTTATCCTTCAGGCGCGCTTGATACGCTGGCTCGTTCTATCCGAGCTGGAGCACCGTCTCGATCGCACGCGCAAACCCGTCGCGCTCGTTGGTGTCGGTCACATGCGTCGCGTGACTTTTGATGTTGTCGGCCGCATTTCCCATCGCAAACGAAACGCCGCTCCGGGCAAACATCGGCAGATCGTTTTCCATATCGCCGATGGTGGCGACGGCCGCGGCCGGAATGCCGAGCCGCCTGATCATGGCGTCCACGAAGGTGCCCTTGTCGTGACCGGGCGGCGTGATATCGAGGTAGTAGGTCTGCGAGCGGACCGCGGTCGCCTCTTGGCCGACGGCGTCCCGCATCGCCGCCTCGCAACGCTGCAACAATGCGGCATCCGAACTGGCGCCGACGATTTTGCAGGCTTCGGGCAGATACGGCGTGAAATCGGGAATTACGGTCGGATCGGCCTTGATCGCGCGCTTCTCGAGTGGAACGTACTCGCCGTCAGGATTGCGCGTGTACCAGTGCC
This sequence comes from Bradyrhizobium archetypum, assembly GCF_013114835.1. Lineage (GTDB taxonomy): Bacteria > Pseudomonadota > Alphaproteobacteria > Rhizobiales > Xanthobacteraceae > Bradyrhizobium > Bradyrhizobium archetypum. The sequence goes on from NZ_JAAVLW010000009.1 coordinate 161,445, forward strand.
GGTTGGTGAACAGCCAGATATCGACACCGAACGCATTGAGCACATCGAGGCTGCGCTGTGCCACGGCGGGGACGAGCAAATGCTGTTCGATCGGCCTCAATCCGGCGTCGACGATCGCGCTGCCGTTGAAGGCGCCGACAGGAAGCGTGATCGAAAGCGACTCGACCAGAAAACCCATGCCGATGGTTGGGCGGCTGGAGACAATGGTGAAGCCTATGCCGGCCGCGTGCAGCCTGCGCACGGCCGCCTTTGCGCTCTCGGTCAGAATCTTGTCATGCGTCAACAGGGTGCCGTCGACATCGGAAACTACGAGTGCAATGCGGGTCATTGGGGAACCAGGTTCAATTGACTGACAATTTCATCCACGATCGCTTCAACCGGCGCATCGATCGACACGATGATCGGCCGCTCGTCGGCGCCCGGCCGCTCCAGTGTCGCGAACTGGCTCGTGAGCAGTCCCAGCGGCATGAAATGCCTCTTGCGGGCGGCAAGCCGCGCCGCGATCAGATCCTGCGTACCGTCGAGAAAGACGATCCTGATATCGTCGCGGCCATGCACGAGAATGTCGCGATAGGCTCGCTTGAGCGCCGAGCAGGCGATCACGGCGCGCTCGCCGGATGCCGAGAGGCGGTCGATCTCGTCGGCAATCGCCTTGAGCCACGGCCAGCGGTCCCCATCGGTGAGCGGATGGCCGGCGCTCATCTTCGCAACGTTGCCCGGCGGGTGGAATTGGTCGCCGTCCTCGTAGCGCCAGCCGAGGCGTTTGGCGAGATGATCGGCGATGGTGCTCTTGCCCGAACCGGAAACGCCCATCACCACCAGCGCGCAAGGAGTGCTGTCGCTCAACCAAAATCCTCCGGAAGCGCTTCCCGGTCGACCAGCCAGATCGTCTCGCCGGTCGATCGCGCGCGGTTGGCGGGCAGGTTCTCGCCTGCAAAGAGGCGCGTCAAGATCGCGCGCTTGGGCCAGCCGGCAACCTCGAACAGCATTTCGCGGCAGGAGGCAAGGGTTAGTAGCGTGAGGGTTACCCGCGGGACGAACGGTTCGACATTCGCGCGTGGTACGCCGACCACCCAGCGCGCGGTCTCGTCGAGCGCGGGATCGCCGGGAAACAGTGATGCTGTGTGGCCGTCGGGACCGACGCCCATCAGCACGAGATCGAACAATGGGCGGGCCCGATCGAGCGTATCGGCTCGATAGAACGATCGCAGCTCCTCTTCGTAAAGCGAAGCCGCGCGGTCGGGATCGGCGGGGTCGGCGGTTGCGGTCGGAATCGGATGGATGTTTGCGGCCGGCGCGCATTGATCCAGGAAAGCCGCTCGCGCCAGCCCCATGTTGTTGAGCGGATCGTCCGCCGGCACGAAGCGTTCATCGCCGATGAACCAGTGTACGCGCTGCCAGGGAATCCGGCTTCGATAGGTCTCGGTCGCGAGCAGTTGATAGAGCTGTTTCGGGCTCGAGCCGCCGGTCAGGCAGATCGCGACGCGGCCGCTGTTCTCCGCTATTCTGGCCAGCACGCGTTCAGCCGCGGCCATCGCCAGCGCCGCTGCGTCGGCGACCCCTATCACACGGCGCTGCTCGTTGGCCGTCATCGCTCACCCGAGCTTTCGCCAGCTTCGGCCGTCGCGGCTCAACAGCTCGTTGGCTTCCTCGGGACCTTCGCTGCCGGCCTTGTAAGTCCGCAGACCCTCGACGCCGGCCTTCTTCCAGGCATCGATGAACGGTTGCACCGCCTTCCAGCCGGCCTCGACGCTGTCGGCGCGCTGGAACAGGATGTTGTCGCCGATCATGCAGTCATAGATCAGCGTCTCGTAGCCGGTCGAGGGCTCCGCCTTGAAATAGTCCTTGTAGCGAAACTTCATCTCGACGCCGTCGATCAGGATCGCGGGGCCGGGCACCTTGGTGTTGAACTGCAGTGCGATGCCCTCGTTCGGCGCCACGCCGATCACGAGGTAGTTTTGCGCCAACCGTTCCACCGGCGTGCAGTTGAACATCGCGAACGGCGCCTGCTTGAACTTGATCGCAACTTCCGTCCGCTTGACGCCGAGCGCCTTGCCGGTGCGCAGGTAGAAGGGAACGCCGGCCCAGCGCCAGTTGTCGATCATCAGTTTCAACGCCACATAGGTCTCGGTCGTGCTGCCGGGCGCGACGTCCTCGATCTTGCGGTAGTCGGCGATCTCGGTATCTCCGATCCGGCCGGCCAGATACTGGCCGCGTACCGAATTCCGCAGCGCCTCGGCCTCGCTCTGCGGCTGGATCGCGGCGAGCACATCCGCTTTTTCTCCGCGCACGGAATGGGCGTCGAAGCGGATCGGCGGCTCCATCGTAACCAGCGACAGCAACTGGAAAAGATGGTTCGGCACCATGTCGCGCAGCGCGCCGGTCTGGTCGTAGAAACTGCCGCGATGGCCGACGCCGAGCTGTTCATCGACCGTGATCTGAATATGGTCGATGTGGTTGCGGTTCCAGATCGGCTCGAACATGCCGTTGGCGAAGCGCAGCACCAGGATGTTCTGTACCGTCTCCTTGCCGAGATAGTGATCTATCCGGTAAATCTCATGCTCGTTGACGAGCTTGAGCAACTCGCTGTTCAGCGCCTTGGCCGACGCGAGGTCGGTGCCGAACGGCTTTTCCACCACCAGCCGCCGCCACGCGCTGTTCTCGGCCAGCATGCCGGTACGGCCGAGTTCGCGGCTGATCGGCAGGAAGGCGTTGGGCGGGGTCGCCAGATAGAACAGGCGGTTGCCGCCGGTGTTTCGTGCGGCTTCGAGCTCAGCGAGCCGCTTGCTCATCGCATCGAACGAAGACGGATCTTTCGGATCGGCCTCGATGCACGTCAGGCATTCCAGGAGACGGCGCGCGATCGCCTCGTCCACCGCTTGCGTCGCGAACTGGCGCAGGCCCTTCATCAGGCTGTCGCGCAGCTTGTCGTTAGACATGCCCTTCCGTGCGACGCCGACCAGGCAGAATCTCTCCGGCAGGAGATTGCTTGCAGCAAGATTATAAAGGGCAGGGACGACCAAGCGGTGCGCGAGATCGCCGGTCACGCCGAAGATGACGAAGGAGCAGGGATCGGGCTTCTTCTGTACTGGTTGACCGACCGCCATGACCGCTCACGCCTTCGTGTCAGGTTTCTTCGGTGGCTCCTTGTGTCCACCGAAACCGGCCCGCATCGCGGACAGGATCTTTTCTGCAAAAGTGTGGTCCTTGCGCGAGCGGAAGCGCGCATAGAGCGCCGCCGTCAACACCTCTGCCGGCACCGCTTCGTCGATCGCGGCATTGACAGTCCAGCGGCCCTCGCCGGAATCCTCGACAAAGCCCGAATAATTGTCGAGCGTCTGGTTTTCCGCGAGCGCGGAGGACGTAAGATCGAGCAGCCAGGACGGAATCACGCTGCCGCGCCGCCATACCTCGGCGATATCGGCAATGTCGAACTCGAAACGATGCTCCGGCGGCAGAGCTTCGATACCGGCGTTCTTCAGGATGTCAAAGCCTTCGGCATAGGCCTGCATCAGGCCGTATTCGATGCCGTTGTGGATCATCTTGACGAAATGGCCGGCGCCGGACGGACCGGCGTGGATATAGCCCTGCTCGACGCGCGGGTCGCGGCCCTCGCGCCCCTGCGTGCGCGGGATGTCACCAATGCCCGGCGCCAGCGTCTTGAAGATCGGATCGAGCCGGTCGACCACCGCCTTGTCGCCGCCGATCATCATGCAGTAGCCGCGCTCGATGCCCCAGACGCCGCCGCTGGTGCCGACATCTAGATAATGCAGGCCTTTTTCCTTCAAAGTCGCGCCACGCCGGACGTCGTCCTGCCAGAATGTGTTGCCGCCATCGATGATGACGTCGCCCTTCTGCATCAGCTTTGCCAAGGCCTCGATTGTCGCCTCGGTGATCTTGCCGGCCGGCAGCATCACCCAGGCGGTGCGTGGCTTGTCGAGTTTGGCGATGAAATCCTCCAGCGTATCCGCGCCGACGGCGCCTTCCGCCGCAAGCGCGGCGACCGCCCTGGCGTCCTTGTCGTAGACCACGGCGGTATGGCCATTCTTCATCAGCCGGCGGACGATGTTGCCGCCCATCCGGCCGAGACCGATCATGCCGAGTTGCATTGTCCTGACGTCCTAACTGAGCGCTTCCGAAATCGCGGCATCCAGAGCAGCCAGCCCCGGCCCCAGGCTACCCTTGAGGTGGACGCGCAACGCACGCCTGCCGCGCTCGGTGAGCACGTCAAAATCGCCGCGCGCTTGCGCCGCCTTGATGATGCCGAAACTCGCCTTCTGTCCGGGCACCGGCAGATCCTCGGCATCGTCAGCGGTAATTTGCAGGAACACGCCGCTGTCGGGGCCACCCTTGTAGGCCTGGCCGGTGGAATGCAGGAAGCGCGGGCCGAATTCGGCGCAGGTCGCGAGGCGATGCTTGTCGCGCACCGCGAGCCGCATCTTTTGCAGCGAGCCGATCGTGCCGGGATTTCGCGCCATATAGGCGAGCAGGGCGACATAGTCGCCGCTGTCGGAGCGTGAAAGATGCGCTTTGATCCAGGAACCGAGCGTGCCGTCGGCGCCTGCTTTGCGCAGCGCCGCCGCGTTATGCTCGTCCGTGTAGAGGTCGGCCTCGTCCGTCGAAATCACCGGCTCCTCCGCAGGGAGCGAACCGGTCTTCTCGAACGCACCGGTCAACTCGCGGGTCTTGACCTTGGCGGCTTCCACGTCGGGCTGGTTGAAGGGATTGATGCCGAGAATCGCGCCCGCTACCGCAGTAGCCATCTCAAACCGGAAAAATTCCTGGCCGATGTGGTCGATCGACTTCATGACGATGCGAACCACGGGATGTCCGGCTGCCTCAAGCGCCTTGAGCCTGTCGTCATGCGAGGCGTCGTCCTCGCCTTCGGTCCGGATATCGATGAAGAAGCGGTCGTCGCCGTAAAGCGAAGGGGCGCCGAGCGGTTCGCCGTCGATCGGAATCAGGCCCTTGCCCTCCTTGCCGGTGGATTCGGCAATGAGCTGTTCGGCCCATGCGCCGAAATCGGCCACCTTCGCGGACGAAGTGATCGTCACCTTGTCGCGGCCTTCGAGGCCGGCGATCCCCATCGCGAGCCCGAGCTGCACACCCGGATTTTCATGCGGCGGCACGTCGGCGCCGCAGGAACGCACCATCGCAAGGGTGTGCGCGATCAGGCTGCGCACATCGATGCCGGCGGCAGCCGCCGGCACCAGTCCGAACGGCGACAGCACGGAATAGCGTCCGCCGATCGTGGGATCGCCGTGGAAGATCCGGGCAAAGCCCAGCTTGAGCGCAGCTTTCTCCAGCGACGAGCCGGGATCGGTCACCGCGATGAAACGATGGCCGGCCTTGTCCTTGCCGACCGTCTGGGCGATGCGATCGAAGAAGTAGTCCTTCATCACGTTCGGCTCGGTGGTGCCGCCCGACTTGCTGGAGACGATGAACAGCGTGTGGGCGAGGTCGACCGTGTCCTCCATGGCGCGCACCTGCGCGGGATCCATGGAATCAAGCACGTGCAGCTTTGGAAAGCCCGATTTCTTCGGGAAGGTTTCCGCCAGAACCTCCGGCCCGAGGCTCGATCCGCCCATTCCGAGCACGACGGCGTCGCTGAATTTCTGTCCCTTCACGCGCTGGGCAAAGTCCTCGTAGTCGGCAATGTTGGCAGCAGCAGGACTGTTCAGCCAGCCCAGCCATTTGTTCTCGTCGTCATCGGTCCAGACCGACTTGTCCTTCTGCCACAGACGGCGAACTTTGGCAGACGCGCGCCAGTCCTCGGCGCTCTTCTCGACGGCCTTTCGCATGCCGTCGCCAAGCGCGATTTGCTGCCGGTCGATGCCGCCGCCGAGCGAGGTCGCGCGCTTGTATGCGACCGCGCCGTAGAGTTTGTCGGCGGAGTCTGCGAACAGCTTGACGCCGTCCTTGACCAATTCGGCCGTAATGGCATCGAGCGAGACGCCGGATTTTTCGAGCTCTTCCAGAACGCGCCTTGCGCCCTCGATATCTTCCTCGAGGCTATCCCTCACTTTGCCATGGTCGCGGAACGCATCCAGCGTTGCCGGCGGCACCGTATTGACGGTATTGGGGCCGATCAATTCCTCGACATACAGCACATCGCTGTAGTCCTTGTTCTTGGTGCCGGTAGAGGCCCACAACAGCCGCTGCGGCTTGGCGCCCTTGGCCGCGAGCCTTTCCCATCGGGGGCCTGCAAACAGCTGCTTGTAGTCCTGATAGGCGAGCTTGGCGTTGGCGATCGCGACCTTGCCCTTCAGCGCGCTCAGCCGCTCCTTCTCGCTTGGGTCATTGGCTTTCGCGATTTTCTCATCGAGCTGCTTGTCGACAGCGGTATCGATGCGGCTGACGAAAAACGACGCGACGCTCGCGACAGGCGCGGGATCGCCACCTTGGGCAACGTATTTTTCCAGGCCGGCGATATAGGCCTCAGCCACGTCGCGATAGACGGCTTGCGAGAATAACAGCGTGATGTTGATGCTGATGCCTTCGCCGATCAGGTGCTCGATCGCGGGCAGGCCTTCCGGCGTGGCCGGCACCTTCACCATCAAGTTCTGCCGGTTGACGTCTTTCCAGAGCCGTTGCGCCTCCGCAATGGTGCCCTTGGTGTCCGTTGCCAGATAGGGTGAGACCTCGAGGCTGACGAAGCCGTCGTTACCGTTCAGGCGATCGTATACCGGGCGGAGCACATCAGCGGCATTCTGGATGTCCTCGATGGCGAGCGCCTCGAACAGGTCGGCAACGGGGAGGTCGCCCTTGTGCAGCGCCTTGCCGATCGCGCCGTCATATTCGTCCGAGCTGCCGATCGCCTTTTCGAAAATCGAGGGATTCGACGTCACGCCCTTGACGCCGTCGGTATCGATCAGCGCCTTGAGGTCGCCCTTGGCGACGAAGCCGCGGGCGAGGAAGTCCAGCCAAATCGCCTGGCCGTGGTTTTCGAGTGCTTTGACGGAATTCATGGTGCCTGTTCTGTTCGAGCGGTCAATTTTTAGGTTTTCGGCAAGTTTCGGGGGCAGGGCCGGAAAGTCAACATTTGGTTGGGCGCGCAACTGGATGGAATCGGGCGCTCGAGGACGACAACGCTATGGATGCCGGTTCGATCCCGAAAATGGCCGGCGCTGCCGGCCCCGATACGGCCGGATCGGTCGAACCGGCTTGGACGGCGACACCAATGGGCACGAGCACGAAGTCGTGAACGAGGCAGTCATGAGGGGCAGGCGCGGTGGCGCCGTCGCGCCCTAGTCCAAACAAGGAGCATTCAGCTCGATGGAGCGGGCGAAAGTGCGGCGACCCAATCGCCCAAATCAGCGCTCGTCGTGAAATGTTCGCGTCACCGGCGCGGGTCTCAAGGCCTGATCGATGCGCTTCGACAGATCCGGGCTTGCCGAAGCCGAATGAAACGCCCCCAACGCCTGGCCGTGAATTACCGGCGCGATCGTGAGGTGGCCGGGACCGCCGACGCCATCGAGGTGGTTCTGAATGATGCCGAGGACAAAATTGACCTTGTCGAGATCGTTGAGGTGATAGACCACTTTCAATTTTGCGAGAGGTGCGGCCTCACTGGCCGCGCTGGCGCCAGAGGCGGCAAAGGCTGCGCAGGGCACCGAAACCGCGCCCACAGAACATTGCGTCGACGCATGGCTCCTCCTCGCCTGGGTAATGTGGCTGCTATTTGTGCCTCAGCGCCGCAAGCTCTCTGCGGTCGGTCACCAGGTCGGCACATTAACGCAAATCCGCGCGATCGACATGGAAGATCTTGTCATCCGCGCCGGCAACCAGATCGTTGCTGGCATCGTCGTCCGCCTTGTTGCGCTCCCAGATTTTGATCCGCTCCAGCCGGATCAGCGCCGATTTGTCGTCCTTCATCGCCACCTCAGTGCCGCCGCCTTCGCAATCGACGCCGCAGCCAAGCCGGATTTCGCCGCCGGCATTTTCGGCGACAATGTGATTCCAGGAGCCGCTGGAATCGAAATCGCCCGCGCGGTGGCGATGTTTCGAGCCGAGCCGAAACGAATAGTTGATTGTCATGTCTTCCAGCGCATCTTCTGCCGTCACGAGCAGCTTCATCGCGCTGACTTTCTGGTTCGGATGCTGTGCCGGACGGCTGGCGTCATAACGACGCACGAAGCAGGCATAGGACTTTTGGCTGAATGGGCCACCGAACATCCCGTTGTCGAAGGCTGCGGCTTTCGCCCTGTCGACCGCCCCCTGGGAGTGGCGGCATTGGCTCCGGCGACGGAGGCAATGGCGGCGATCCAGACGTATTTCGTGGCAGACTCGGACTAAACGCGTGGCACCGTACTTTAGTTGCAGTTGGCGCCGGGTGCGTTCACGCCGAGCCGCGAATGAACGGTCGTTAATTTTGGCCCTCTCTCGGCCGGCCGGCCCTCCGGAGGTGACAAAAGACCACGATTCTCGCACCTTTGGGTCGCTCAGAATCCGGAATTTCTCCGCTTTGCGGCGTCAGGCTGCCAAGTCGGCCGCCGATTCGCGCAGCGCAATGCTCGGAATCCCCAAATATCCCTTACCGCCGGCTCGGTATTAGCCCGGTGCAAAATGTTGCAGCACGGATACAACGGGAGCGAAATGGCACCGTATCTTTACGAGGCTAAGCCGCTTAGCACGACTATTGCATTGCATTGTGAAGTCGCTCGCGTGTCCAATCAGTGCATGTGCTGATGGTGATTCGCGAACGGGAAGCCGAGGCGCTCCGACACTGGAACCCTAGTGGTGCGTCCGGCATTTACAGGTGACCATGGAGAGACGGATCATGTACAACGATTCTCTGTTCAATGCTTTCGCCCGGTCCTTCGAAGCTAGAAGCCAGACCGACATGTCGATGGCGGAATATCTCGAGTCGTGTCGAAACGATCCGATGCGATATGCCAACGCTGCCGAACGACTACTAGCTGCGATCGGTGAGCCTCAGATGATTGACACGGCCAAGGACCCTCGCCTTGGCCGTATCTTTTTGAATCGCACGATGCGGCTGTATCCGGCCTTCGCCGGCTTCTACGGCATGGAAGATACGATCGAACGCATCGTCGGGTTCTTCCGCCATGCGGCGCAAGGCCTCGAAGAGCGCAAGCAGATCCTCTATCTGCTGGGTCCGGTCGGCGGGGGAAAGTCGTCGCTCGCCGAACGTCTCAAGTCGTTGATGGAGGTGCATCCGATCTACGTGTTGAAGGCCGGCGACGAACTCAGCCCGGTGTTCGAAAGCCCGCTCAGCCTGTTCGACCCGGAATCGCTCGGGCCGATGCTCGAGGAGAAGTACGGCATTCCGCGCCGCCGCCTCAGCGGACTGATGAGCCCGTGGTGCTACAAGCGCCTCGAATCCTTCGGTGGCGACATCTCGCAATTCCGTGTCGCCAGGATCCAGCCGTCGCGGCTGCGCCAGATTGCGATCGCAAAGACCGAGCCTGGCGATGAAAACAACCAGGATATTTCGTCACTGGTCGGCAAGGTCGACATCCGCAAACTGGAGATCTTCGCCCAGAACGATCCCGACGCTTACAGCTACTCGGGCGGTCTCAACCGTGCCAACCAGGGCATCCTCGAATTTGTCGAGATGTTCAAGGCGCCGATCAAGATGCTGCATCCGTTGCTGACGGCGACCCAGGAGGGCAATTATATCGGGACCGAGAATATCGGTGCGATTCCCTTCACCGGCATCGTCCTGGCGCACTCGAACGAAGCTGAATGGCAGAGCTTCAAAGCCAACAAGAACAATGAAGCCTTCATCGACCGTATCTGCGTCATCAAGGTGCCGTATGTGCTGCGGGTTACCGAAGAACAGAAGATCTACGAGAAGCTGATCCAGAGCTCCGAACTGGCCACTGCACCGTGCGCACCGGCCACGCTGGAAACGATGGCGCGCTTCTCGGTGATGTCGCGGCTGCGCAAGCACGAGAATTCCACCGTGTTCGCGAAAATGCGGATCTACGACGGCGAGAGCCTGAAGGAATCCGATCCGAAGGCGCGCAGCGTGCAGGAATACCGCGATGCCGCCGGCGTCGATGAAGGCATGGACGGCGTTTCGACCCGCTTCGCATTCAAGGTTCTTGCCGCAACCTTCAACCACGACACCAATGAAGTCGGTGCCGACGCGGTTCACCTGATGTACACGCTGGAGCAGGCGATCCGGCGCGAGCAGCTTCCTGACGAAGTCGAGAAGCGCTACCTCGAGTTCATCAAGGCCGAGCTCGCGCCGCGCTACGCCGAATTCATCGGGCATGAGATCCAGAAGGCCTATCTCGAATCCTATGCGGATTACGGCCAGAACCTGTTTGATCGCTATGTCGATTATGCCGATGCCTGGATCGAGGATCAGGACTTCAAGGATCCCGACACCGGACAACTGCTTGACCGCGAGCTGCTCAATCAGGAGCTGACCAAGATCGAAAAGCCGGCGGGCATCGCCAATCCGAAGGACTTCCGCAACGAGGTCGTCAAGTTCTCGCTGCGGTCGCGGGCCCAGAACGGCGGCAAGAACCCGTCGTGGACCAGCTACGAGAAAATCCGGGAAGTGATCGAGAAGCGGATATTCTCCCAGGTCGAAGATCTGCTTCCCGTCATTTCGTTCGGCTCGAAGAAGGATGGCGAGACCGAAAAGAAGCACGGCGAGTTTGTCGCGCGCATGGTAGAACGCGGCTACACCGAGCGGCAGGTCCGCCGGCTGGTCGAGTGGTACATGCGCGTGAAACAGGCAGGCTGAGGCGGATGAGACCGTGGCTATTCACATCGTCGATCGGCGCCTGAATCCAGGCAGCAAGAGTCTTGAGAACCGCCAGCGCTTTTTGCGTCGCGCCAAGGCGCTGGTGCAAGGGGCGGTGAAGAAATCGTCGCAGGACCGGGACATCAAGGATGTCCTGGAAGGCGGCGAGGTCAGCGTCCCGATCGACGGCATGGACGAGCCGCGCTTTCGCCGTGAAGGCGGCACGCGCGACATGGTGCTGCCTGGCAACAAGAAGTTCGTCGAAGGCGATATCCTGCCGCGCCCGAACCAGGGCGGCGGCAGGGGAAGAGGTGCCGGCGAAGGCGACAGCGAAGATACGTTCCGCTTCGTTCTCAGCCGCGACGAATTTGTCGACCTGTTCCTCGACGACCTGGAATTGCCCGATCTCGCCAAGCGCAAGCTGGCCGAGGTCGAGACCGAGGGGATTCGTCGGGCCGGTTACTCGACGTCCGGCTCGCCTGCCAACATTTCGGTGAGCCGAACGGTAAGCCGCGCCTTGGCGAGGCGCGTCGCGCTGCGGCGGCCGAGACCGGAGGAACTGGCGGCCCTCGAAGCGGAGCTTTCGGATTGCAGCGAGGCGCGCCGTGTCGAACTCCTGGCCGAGATCGAGGCCTTGAAATCGAAGATCAAACGGATCCCGTTCATCGATCCGATCGACATCCGCTACCGGCGCTTCGAGACGGTGCCGAAACCCGTGGCGCAGGCCGTGATGTTCTGCCTGATGGACGTCTCCGGCTCGATGACCGAGCATATGAAGGATCTCGCCAAGCGCTTCTACATGCTGCTCTATGTGTTCCTGAAGCGCCGCTATCGCCATGTCGAGATCGTTTTTATCCGACACACCGACCGCGCCGAAGAGGTCGACGAGCAGACGTTCTTTTACGGACCGGCTTCCGGCGGCACGCTTGTGTCGAGTGCATTGCAGGCAATGCACGACATCGTGCGGACGCGGTTCCGGCCTGCTGACTGGAACATCTATGCCGCGCAGGCCTCTGACGGGGATAATTCCTATGCGGACGGCGAGGTCGCGGGCCGGCTCCTGACCGACAAGATCCTGCCGGTGAGCCAGTTTTTTGCCTATCTGGAAGTCGGCCAGGAAAACGGCCTATCCTACGAAATGCCCAATTCGGCGCTCTGGACCCTATATGAGGGTCTGCGCGCGAGCGGCGCGCCGCTGTCGATGCGCAAGGTCAACGAGCGCAGCGAGATCTTTCCGGTGTTTCACGATCTCTTCCAGCGCCGCGGCCCGCAGGAAAGGACCGCAACATGACCGCGACCGACGAGTTGCTGTTTCAGGGGGCTGACTGGGACTTCCGGACGCTGCAACGGATCTGCGACGCCTGCGAGCAGGTTGCGCGGGACGAATTGAAACTCGACGTCTATCCCAACCAGATCGAGGTCATCACCGCCGAGCAGATGCTGGACGCCTATTCGTCGGTCGGCATGCCACTGTTCTATAAGCACTGGTCGTTCGGCAAACATTTTGCCTTTCAGGAGGCGTCCTATCGCAAGGGGCTGATGGGTCTGGCCTACGAGATCGTCATCAACTCGTCGCCCTGCATTTCCTATCTAATGGAAGAAAATACGGCGACGATGCAGACGCTCGTCATCGCGCATGCCGCGTTCGGTCACAACCATTTCTTCAAGAACAACTATCTGTTCAAGCAATGGACCGACGCCGACGGCATTCTCGATTATCTCGAGTTCGCCAAGCGCTACGTGGCGCACTGCGAGGAGCGCCACGGCCGGCTGGCGGTGGAGCACACGCTCGATGCCGCGCACGCCTTGATGTCGCACGGTATCGATCGCTATCCCGGAAAGAAAAGTCTCGATCTTCGCGCGGAGGAAAAGCGGGCGGGCAGGCGCCGGGCCCACGAGGAGAGTGCCTTCAACGATCTGTGGCGCACCGTTCCGACCGGTCCGGCGAAGAGCAACGCGATACTGGACGTCGAGCGCCGGCGCCAGATGCTCGGTCTGCCGCAGGAAAACCTGCTGTATTTTCTCGAGAAGACGGCGCCCCGGTTGAAACCATGGCAACGCGAGATATTGCGGATCGTGCGCAACATCGCGCAGTATTTCTATCCGCAGAGCCAGACCAAGGTGATGAACGAGGGTACGGCGACCTACGTTCACTATCGCATCATGAGCCGGCTGCACGAGCAGGGACGGCTGACGGACGGCAACTTCCTCGAATTCCTGCAGTCACACACCAACGTGGTGTTCCAGCCCGAATTCGATGATCCGCGTTTTTCGGGATTTAATCCGTATGCGCTGGGATTTGCGATGATGCAGGACATCGAGCGCATCGTCACCAATCCGGAAGCCGAGGATCGCGAGTGGTTCCCGGATATTGCCGGGACTGGCGATCCGATGGCCGTGCTGCGCGACATCTGGGCCAATTACCGCGATGAAAGCTTCATCAGCCAGTACATGAGCCCGCGGCTGATGCGGCACTTCCGCTTGTTCCACCTGCATGACGATCCGGAGGAGCGGGCCGGTATCCTGGTCGACGCGATCCACAACGAGCGAGGCTATCGGCGGCTGAGGCGTGAACTGGCACGGCAATATGACGTCGGCTTCATCGACCCGAACATCGAAGTCGTCGATGTCGATCTGGCTGGCGATCGCCGCCTGATGCTACGCCATACCGTGGTAAAGGGCGCCCAGCTCAGCGAAGCCGACACCAAGCGGGTGCTGCAGCACCTTGCCGATCTCTGGAGCTACGACGTGTCGCTCGTCGAGGCCGATGCGTCCGGCACGACCTTGAAGGAGTACGTCGCCCATCCCCGGAACATCGCCGTGGCGGCGTAGCTAGCGCAGGCTGGCGTTGATCTTTTCCAGCGCCGCCGAGCCGGGGCACAGATCCTTGCCTTCCAGCGTATTGAGCGGCGTCTCGACGGTGTCGAGATGGGCGTGCAGATCTTCCGCGTCCGGATCGACATAGAGCAATCCGGTGACCACCTGGCCCTTGGCGGCGTGCTTTTGCAGGAAGGTCATGGCCGCCAGCCGATCATTGGCGTCATAGTCGGCGTCGATCTTGCGCAGCGCGAGCCGCGTGCCGTCATGCTGCTCTACCACCTGCACCGTGCCCGGCGCGTAATCGACCGTAATCGGGTCGCGGCCGGTCAGCACGTCGAGCCGGTTCACGGCGTCGTTATGCTCGCGGACATAATCGAAGCTCTTGGTTGAGCCGGCGTGATTGTTGAAGGCGATGCAGGGGCTGATGACGTCGATGAAGGACGCGCCCTTGTGGCGAATCGCGGCCGCGATCAGCGGCACCAACTGGCTCTTGTCGCCGGAGAAGCTGCGCGCCACGAAGCTCGCGCCGAGCTGCAGCGCGATGGCGACCAGGTCGATGGCATTGTCGGTGTTCGTCACGCCCTTCTTGGATTTCGAGCCGCGGTCGGCGGTCGCCGAGAACTGGCCCTTGGTGAGGCCGTACACGCCGTTGTTCTCGACGATATAGGTCATGTTGACGCCGCGCCGGATCGAGTGCGCGAACTGGCCGAAGCCGATCGATGCACTGTCTCCGTCGCCGGACACGCCGAGATAGATCAGGTCGCGGTTGGCGAGGTTGGCGCCGGTCAGAACCGACGGCATGCGGCCGTGCACGGAATTGAAGCCGTGCGAGTTGCCGAGGAAATAGTCAGGGGTCTTCGACGAGCAGCCGATGCCGGAAATCTTGGCCACCCGGTGCGGCTCGATCGACAGCTCGTAGCAGGCCTCGATGATCGAAGCGGTGATCGAGTCGTGGCCGCAGCCGGCGCACAGCGTCGAGATCTTGCCCTCGTAGTCGCGATGGGTATAGCCGAGCTCGTTCTTCTTCAGGCCGGGATGGTGAAACTTGGGTTTTGCAATGTAGGTCATGACACGGCCTTGCGGAGAGGGGTCACCTTCAGATGGTCCTGATGGTCGCCGATGGCATTGGCGATGAAGCGCGCGGTGATCGGGGTGCCGTCATAGTGCAGGATCGGCACCAGGCGGACCGGATCGATGCCGTTCTCGTTGACGATCAACTGCCGCAACTGGGCGTCGCGGTTCTGCTCGACCACGTAAACGAAGTCATGGTCGGCGATGAAGCTCGCCACGCTGGAGTGGAACGGGAAGGCGCGGATGCGCATGCGGTCGAGCTGATGTCCGCGCGCTTCCAACAGGCCGATCGCCTCGTCCATCGCCGGCGAGGTCGAGCCGAAATAGATCACGCCGTATTTGGTCGGCTTGGCGGCGTTGGCCTGTAACGGCCGCGGCACCATGTCCTGGGCGGTCTCGAACTTGCGTACCAGCCGCTGCATGTTGTCGGCGTAGATGGCGCCTTCTTCCGAATAGCGCGCGTAGCGGTCACGCGAGGTGCCGCGGGTGAAGAATGAGCCCTTGGTCGGGTGCGTGCCCGGATAGGTGCGGTAGGGAATGCCGTCGCCGTCGACGTCGAGATAGCGGCCGAAATCGCGTCCCGGTTCGTCGAGCATTGCCGCCGTCATTACCTTGCCGCGGTCATATTGCCTGGCGTCGTCCCACTTCAGCGGGCGGCAGAGGCGGTGATTCATGCCGATGTCGAGATCGAGCATCAGAAAGATCATGGTCTGCAGCCGGTCGGCGAGATCGAACGATTGTGCTGCGAACTCGAACGCCTCGGCGGGGTCTTCCGGGAACAGCAGGATGTGCTTGGTGTCGCCATGCGACGCGTAGGCGCAGGCGATGATGTCGCATTGCTGGGTACGCGTCGGCATGCCGGTCGAGGGGCCGGCGCGCTGAATGTTCATGATCACGGCCGGAATTTCCGCGAAATAGGACAGGCCGATGAACTCCGTCATCAAGGAGATGCCGGGGCCGGAAGTGGCGGTGAAGGCCCGCGCACCATTCCAGGAGGCGCCGATCACGATGCCGATGGAGGCGAGCTCATCCTCGCCTTGCACGATCGCGTATTTCGCCTTGCCGGTCTCGGGGTCGTGCCGCAGCTTCTTGCAGTGACTCGTGAAGGCCTCCGCCACCGACGACGACGGCGTGATCGGGTACCAGGCGCAGACGGTGGCGCCGCCATAGACCGCGCCCAACGCCGCGGCGCTGTTGCCTTCCATGAAGATGCGGTCGCCGACCTTGTCGGACTTCTTCACCTGCAGCCCGATCGGGCATTTCAGGTTCTGCAGCGCCCAGTCACGGCCAAGATGCAGCGCGTGGATGTTCGATGACAGAAGCTTTTCCTTGCTCTTATACTGCTCGCCGATGAGCTGCTCGATCAGCTTCGGATCCATGTCGAGCAGCGCACAGAGCGCGCCGAGATAGATGATGTTCTTGAACAACTGCCGCTGGCGCGGGTCGGTGTAAGTCGAGTTGGTGATCGCAGTCAGCGGCACGCCGATCACGGTGATGTCGCTGCGAAACTTCGACGTCGGCATCGGCTTGGTCGAATCGTAGAACAGATAGCCGCCGGGCTCGATCGAGGCGACGTCCTTGTCCCAGGTCTGCGGGTTCATCGCCACCATCAGGTCGACGCCGCCGCGGGCGCCAAGATGGCCGGCTTCGGTGACACGCACCTCGTACCAGGTCGGCAGCCCCTGGATGTTGGAGGGGAAGATGTTGCGCGGCGAGACCGGCACGCCGTGGCGCAGGATCGAGCGCGCAAACAGCTCGTTGGCGCTCGCCGAACCCGAGCCGTTGACGTTGGCGAAACGGACGACGAAGTCGTTTACGCTGCTGATCGGGCTTTGGACTGACATGTTGATCCCGCGTGAGTCATATCGATGAGGTACTTCTGCATGTCCCAGGCGCCAGTCGGACAACGCTCGGCGCACAGCCCGCAATGCAGGCAGACGTCCTCGTCCTTTACCATGACGCGGCCGGTCTTGAGGCCCTCGGCGACATAGAGCGCCTGGTCGTGGTGCGGCGAAGGCGCTTTCAGCCGCTGCCGCAGGTCCTCTTCCTCACCATTCTGTGTGAACGTGATGCAGTCCATCGGGCAGATGTCGACGCAGGCATCGCATTCGATGCAGGCGGGCGCCGAGAATATCGTCTGTACGTCGCAGTTCAGGCAGCGCTGCGCCTCGCCGAGCGCGAGCTTAACGTCATAGCCGAGCTCGACCTCGGCCTTGATGTCCTTCAGCGCGATCACCTTGTCGCGATGCGGCACCTTGTAGCGCTTGTCGCCGGAGATGTCGTTGTCGTAGCTCCACTCGTGGATGCCCATCTTCTGCGAGGTGATGCGCACTTCGGGAAGCGGACGTTCGCTGATGTCTTCGCCCGACAGCATCTTGTGGATCGACAATGCGGCGTCATGGCCATGCGCCACCGCCCAGATGATGTTCTTCGGGCCGAACGCCGCATCGCCGCCGAAGAAAACTTTCGGATTGGTCGAGGCGAACGTCTTGGGATCGACCCGCGGCATATTCCACTTGTCGAAGTCAATGCCGCAATCGCGCTCGATCCAGGGGAAGGCGTTCTCCTGGCCGACCGCCACCAGCACGTCGTCGCAGGGGATTGTCTGGTCCGGCTCGCCTGAAGCCACCAGGTTGCGGCGGCCCTTGGCGTCGTATTCGGCCTTCACCTTCTGGAAGGTGACGCCGATCAGCTTGCCGCCCACATGCTTGAATGCGATCGGCACCATGTAATTGAGGATCGGGATATCCTCATGAATGGCGTCTTCCTTTTCCCAGGGGCTCGCCTTCATCTCCTCGAAGCCGGAGCGCACGATCACCTTGACGTCCTCGCCGCCGAGCCGGCGTGCGGTGCGACAGCAATCCATCGCGGTGTTGCCGCCGCCGAGCACGATGACGCGGCGGCCGATCTTGTCGACATGGCCGAACGAAACCGATGCCAGCCATTCGATGCCAATATGGATGTTGGCGGCAGCTTCCTTGCGGCCGGGGATGTCGAGCTCGCGGCCGCGCGGCGCGCCGGAGCCGACAAAAATGGCGTCGTAATTTTCGGCGAGCAGCTTCTTCAGGCTGTCGATGCGATGGCCGCCCTTGAACTCGACGCCGAGGCCCAGGATGTAGCCGGTTTCCTCGTCGATCACGCTGTCGGGCAGGCGGAATTTTGGTATTTGACTCCGCATCATGCCGCCCGCCTTGGGGTCGGAATCGAACACGGTGCAATGATAGCCGAGCGGGGCGAGATCGCGCGCCACGGTGAGCGACGCGGGACCGCCGCCGACCAGCGCGATGCGCTTGCCGTTCTTCGCAACCGGCTTCGGCAGGCGGTGTCTGACGTCATCCTTGAAGTCGGCGGCAACGCGCTTCAGGCGGCAGATCGCGACCGGGTTTTCCTCGACGCGGCCGCGGCGGCACGCTGGTTCGCATGGACGATCGCAGGTGCGTCCCAGAATTCCGGGAAACACATTCGATTTCCAGTTGATCATATAGGCGTCGCTATAACGCCCCTCGGCAATCAATCGGATGTACTCGGGAACCGGCGTGTGTGCGGGGCAGGCCCATTGGCAATCGACCACCTTGTGAAAGTAGTCTGGCGCCGAGATGTCAGTCGGTTTCATTCCTACCTTGTCCCGCGCCAGCCCTGAGAACAGCGCGGCCTTATTTTGCCTGCGAACGCTTAGCGAGCGTTCTTGTGGTTTTTGAATTGGATCATAGGCTTATCTTATTAGAGCCATTCCAGATGCTGCACAAAGGCAATTTTGCGCGATCTCCAGCTTTCAATTGCATGGAGAGGAGGACTTAGCGTCGCAGCATCCATGTGGCAGTGCAACATGTGCAGTGCAGTGTGCATTTTCAAACACCATGCGCGAAAGCGCATCATGCGGATCAATGTATGCAGGTGAAGCGAGGATGTTCAGATCAGTCGCAGGATTGCACCGGTCATCGCCAGCA
Source organism: Bradyrhizobium archetypum (assembly GCF_013114835.1). GTDB lineage: Bacteria > Pseudomonadota > Alphaproteobacteria > Rhizobiales > Xanthobacteraceae > Bradyrhizobium > Bradyrhizobium archetypum. The sequence goes on from NZ_JAAVLW010000009.1 coordinate 180,006, forward strand.
GGACGACGACAATCCACGGCGGCAGCTTCCAGATCGTCAGCAGCAGGAAGCCGGCAAGCGCCACCGCAAAATCGCGCGGGCTAAGCACGGCACTGGTCCAGACCGGATTGTAGAGCGCGGCACCAAGGATGCCGACAACCGCCGCATTGGTGCCACGCATGGCGGCCTGCGCCGTGGGGCGCAGGCGCAGCGCGTCCCAGAACGGCAGCATGCCGTAGACCAGCAGCAGTCCCGGCAGCGACAAGGCGACAAGGGCAATCACCGCACCGGCGAGGCCGTTGGGGGCGGGGCCCGTGACGGCGCCAAGATAGGCCGCAAAGGTGAAGAGCGGTCCGGGCACGGCTTGCGCCATGCCGTAGCCGGCGAGGAAATCCGCATTGCTGACCCAGCCGGGCGTCACCACTTCGGCCTGCAATAGCGGCAGCACGACATGGCCGCCGCCGAACACCAGCGCGCCGGAACGATAGAACGCATCGAACAGCGCAAGCGCTTGGGACCCTGTCCTTGCCGTTACCAGCGGCGTGACCAGAAACAGCAGTGCGAAGAGCACAAGTGCGGCGACGCCAAGCCGATGTGATACCGAGAAGTTGAGATGGCCGGTCGGCGCGGGCCCGTCTCCGCGGCACAGCCACAGCCCGGCCATCGCGCCCAGCACAATGGCGCCGATCTGGCCAAACGATCCACCGACGAACACCGTGATAACAACAGCGGCCAGCGCGATCGCCGCCCGTTCGCGGTCCGGCGTCAGGCTCTGGGCCATGCCCCAGATCGCCTGCGCCACGACAGCAACCGCGACCAGCTTCAGGCCGTGAAGAATGCCTTCCGAAACCGGGCCGGTGAGGGTGGTGGCGCCGAGTGCGAAGGCGAACAGAATGATCGCCGACGGCATGGTGAAGGCGAGCCATGCTGCCAGGCCGCCAAGCAGGCCGTTGCCGCGCAAGATGCCGAGCGTGAAACCGACCTGGCTGGATGCAGGCCCCGGCAAGAACTGGCAAAGCGCAACAATATCGGCATAGCTGCTTTCGCTGAGCCACTTTCGGCGCTCCACGAATTCGGTCCTGAAGTAGCCGAGATGCGCGATCGGTCCGCCGAACGATGTGAGGCCGAGCTTGAGAAAGGCGGTGAAAACCTCGGCGATAGTGCCCGCGGACTTTTCCGCCATGCATCAACTCCATTGACGGCTGAAGATAGCGGGAACCGGCAGGGTCACCAAGGGGTTGTTCGAAAGGCCTTTAGCAAAGGAGCAAATGCGCATGACATCCTCAGCCGATCGGTCGCCGCAGCACCATACCCAGAAGATGAAGAAGCGCTTCCAGGAGAACATCGCACATTTGAGAGAGGACATCAGCAAAGTCGACGAACCGCAATTGAAAGCAATGTTCGAGACTTCGGCGGAAGTTCTGACCGGACTTGTTAAAGCCTTCGACGACTACGAGCAGAAGATCGAAGCCGCCTGGCGCAAGCACTAGCCCTGCGGAGCCGCTCCCGAGCAGTTCATGCCGGAACGCAAATCCCGGCCACTTGTTTATGCGATATCGCGTTAACAGCACCCTTCACCGGGTTTCTACGGAGCGACATCATCAGTTCCTGTTCCATATCCCGATCAGGCCGCCAACCGCTCGCGTACTTCGCGTGCCGTCGGCGGCGGCGAGAAGGCCTAGCCGATATCGCTCTTTGCCAGGTCCCACATCAGCCGATAGATTCCGCTCGAGATGATCAGCGGCTTCAATGCGATATTGCCGCTGAAGCGTAGCATTGCCGCAGGTACTGCACCGACGTCCGTGGCGTCGATCAGCACGAACCAGTCGCCGGCGCCGGGATTGGGCGCGGAAGGATCGTCGGTGATCGGTTTCGACAGCGCCGGATCACTCTCGATCAAATGCAGTGAAATGATTCCGTCGAGTTGCGCGGGATCGAGCTGCTCGGCAAGCGCGGCGCGCAATTTATCCTCTCCGCCGACCGACGGACGCAGTCTGACGATGCCGAGCGCCGCGCCGCGGCCGGTGCCGCGGCTGATCGTGATGCGCGCCACCGCTCGGATCATGTTCTGGAAGCGGGCGATATTGGTCTTCGACCACGCCGTCTGGTTCGCCAGCGCGGTGCGATAGGTCGGGCTGTCCAGCACCTCGAAAGTCTCGGTGGAATAGAGGCTGAGATATTTTGGATTGCCGTCATGCGCGACATAGCGGCGGGCTTCGAGGAAACCGTCGATCGCGACGCGCTCCTCAAGATGTTCGCGATCGTACCAGCGGTTGAACTCGGGTTCGTGCGCAGCGTCGATGTTCATCGACGTCAGCAGCATGCCTTTTCCGGCGATCGGCATTTTCTTGTTTCCTAACTCGGTGGTGCTCAGATCTAGCGAGGCGAGACCCTAACGTGCTTTGAAATGTTGAAACAAGGCATTCGTGGATTTGGGTTCAAACCTCCAGTCCGATGCGATGCATTCAAACGTATCGTCCCGAAAGTAGAACAGGAAATGCCGAGAGGACTCGCGCCATGCCGGCGCGATTTTGCTGTAGCGGCATTGGCCAAGATACAGCCCTCATCGTTGGTCGCTCCGAAACGACACCGCGAGCGGTCAAGAAAACGAATGATGCCTTGGTCGTCAGGACCAAACTGCCGAAATTGAAAGGGGGTGAGAAAAAACTCGACGAGGATATCGGTGCCCGACACCGCGACCCGCGGATAGGATGCATTGGGTTCTGCGTTCCAGCCCTCGTTGAGCCGATTGAAAGAGGGGTGGCTCATAATCGCTATTTGCCAGTTCTGGAAGCCATGTCCGCAATCGCCTTCATCACGGTGTCGCGAACGCCGGGATCGTACAGCGTATGGCCGGCGCCCTCGACGAAGCGGATTTCGGCCTCGCGCCACACGGCGGCAAGCGCGTGCGAGGTTGCCGGCGGGCACAGCAAATCGTAGCGGCCCTGCACGATGATGCCGGGAAGCCCCATGAGCCTGCCCGCGTCACGCAGCAGCTGGTTCGGCTGCATGAAACAGTCATTGGCAAAATAATGCGCTTCCATGAACGGCGTCGCCGGCAGACCCCGCGATGAACTGAGGGCTGCCATATCAAGCCGCGTGCGGTTCGGCGTGTGTTCGGAAAGAATGCGCTCGGTCTCGCCCCATGCCCGTGCTGCAGGAATATTCACGTCGGGATTGGGATCGAGGATCCTGCGGAAATAAGCCTGCAGCGGCTCTGCGCGTTCGTCCTCCGGCAGCACGCTCATGAAGTCATCATAGAGCCCGGGATAAAACCGCGGCAGTGTGTCGAGAAAGCCGTTCTCGATTTCCTCGATCGTGCCCAGAAAAGTGGCGCGCAGCAAGATGCCGCTGACACGGTCGGGGTGGGCCTGCGCGTAGGCCAGCGCCAGCGTCGCGCCCCAGGAGCCGCCGACCACCATCCAACGCTCGAAGCCGAATTTCTCGCGGATCGCTTCCATATCCGCGATCAAATGCGGCAGCGTATTGGCTTCGCGGCCGCCCTTGGGGCGGCTGCGGCCGGAGCCGCGCTGGTCGAACAGCACCGCGTGGAAGCGTTCGGGGTCGAATAGCCGGCGATGGTCCGGCTGGCAGCCGCTGCCGGGCCCGCCGTGCAGATAGACCGCGGGAATGCCACCTGGCCGGCCGATGCTTTCGACATAGATGTCGTGACCGTCGCCGACCGCGACCTGCTCCGACGTCAGCGGCGCAAACGGATCGGCGCGTTTGATGGATTTGCCGGCGTCGGCGTCAGGCGCCATGCTCGCCTTCCGTCTCCAGCGTCCCGCCGGCGAAGTTGCGGTAAAGGAAGCGATCCTGGTGCGCGGCGGCCTCGCGCTCGGCGTCCTTGAAGATCTTTTCGTGCATCGGTGACAGCGTGCAGGCCGGGTCGGTATTTCCGGCGTCGCCGGTCAGCGCAAAAGCCTGGCAGCGGCAGCCGCCGAAATCGATCTCGCGGAACTCGCAGCTCTTGCATGGCTCGGGCATCCAGCCGGTGCCGCGATAGCGATTGAAAGCTTCGGAGTTCTGCCAGATCCAGGCAATCGAATGATTGGAGCGGACGGATTCGAAGTCGAGCCCGGTGATGCTCTCCGCCGCATGGCAGGGGAGCACCTTGCCGGCGGGTGAAATGTTGAAGAACTGCCGGCCCCAGCCGCCCATGCATTTCTTCGGCCGCAGCGCGTAATAGTCCGGCACCACGTAGTCGATGGCGAGGATGCCTTTCAGGCGTGTCGCGGCCTCATCGACGATGCGGCTCGTCTCCTCGATCTGCTCGAGCGTCGGCATCAGGGCGGCGCGGTTCTTCAACGCCCAGCCGTAATACTGGACGTTGGCGACCTCAAGCCGGTCGGCGTCGAGATCGACTGCCATCTGAATGATATCAGGGAGCTGGTGCAGGTTCTGGCGGTGCATCACTGCGTTCACCGTCAGCGGCAGGTCGAGCTCACGCGTCCATTTAGCGACTTCAAGCTTTTTCTCATGCGCGTTTTTCAGCCCGGCAACGCGATCGGCGACGATCGGCTCGTTGCCTTGAAAACTGATCTGCACATGGCAGAGCCCGGCATCGGCAAGCGCCGAAAGCTTTTCCCTGTTCAGCAGCACCGCCGACGTAATGAGATTGCTGTACAGCCCCACATCGGTCGCGTGCTGCACCAGTTCAACCAGATCCTTGCGAGCGGTCGGCTCGCCGCCCGAGAAATGGATTTGCAGCACGCCGATTTCGGCGAGCTCGCTCAAAACCTTCTTCCATTCTTCTGTAGTCAATTCGCTGCTGGCCCGATCGAGCTCGATCGGGTTCGAGCAATAGGGACATTGCAGCGGGCAGCGGTGCGTCAGCTCGGCGAGCACGGCAAGCGGGATGCCGAAGGTCTCCGCGGTCGAACGCTTGTGCTCGAGCACCGCAAGCCCGTCACTTGGCGCGGCGCTGGCTGTCTTGCCGTCTGCGAGGATGTCGCTCATGACGCTTTCTCACGCGCTTCGGTCAAAAAACCCTTGTCGGCGAGGTCCTGCAGCATCGCGATGACGTCGGTCGCGATCGCCTCGCGGGGCGCAGCATATTTGGCGGCGAGCTGGTCGACCATCTCGGCGACGCTGCGCACGCCGTCGCAAAGCTGCAGCACCTCGACCGCGATCTCGTCCGGCGCCAGCACGCGCTCCGGCGCCAGGATCACCCAGACCTGCCGCGTCTCATCGAACTTCAGCCGAGTGTGGCGCGGCAATTTCGGCCGGCTCGCCTCGCTGACACTGATGTTGCGGCTCGAGGCCATCGATCGCCGGTCTCCTTTGTCAGTTTGCTCGTCAGTTTCCTTGTCAGCTTCCTTGGGGCACGAATGCCCCGGGCGGAATGTGGCCCTCGACATAGGCATGATACAGCGCGTCGAGCTGAACCCATAGCACATTGGTCTTGAAGATCAGCGCGTTGCAGACCGCCTCGCGCTCCGCGGGCGTCTTCGCGTTGGCCTTGACGTATTCCAGCGCGAAGCCGGCGTCGCGCGGCGCCTGCGTCAGGCGGCGGCTGAAATAGGTCATGATGTCAGGGTTGACGAAATCATAGTGCTGCAGCATCCCCGAGATGCGCTCCTCGTGCAGGTTCGGCGCGAACAGTTCCGTCAGCGAGGAGGCGATCGCCTCCAGCGGCGTCCTGTCACGGCAGAAATGCACATAGGCTTCCACCGCGAACCGCGTCGCCGGCAGGATGCCCTCGGTCGATTCCACATAGGCGCTGTCGAGCCCGAGCCCTTCGGTTAGTTTCAGCCAGCGCTCGATACCACCTTCGGAGCCGATATCGCCGTCGTGATCTTCGATCCGGTGCCGCCACTCGATCCTGGTGGCGCGCTCGCGGAACCGCGAGATCACCACCGCGTCCTTCAGTGGGATCGTGCTCTGGTAATAATAACGATTCAGCGCCCAGGCCTGCACCTGTCCCTTGTTGAGCTTGCCGCCATGCAGCAGCCGGTGGAATGGGTGCAAATTGTGATAACGCGTCGCGCCGATATGGCGGAGCATCGCTTCGAGTTCGTCGGCATTGTTGAGCGTGATGCCCTTGCCGATCGAGTGCGCGGTCATTCCGCTGGTGGGCACGACATTCACAGTGTGATCTCCGTTCCGTCGGCAGGAATCTGCCAGCCCGCCTGTTCCACCGCCTGGCGCTCGTCCGAACCGGGGAGCAAGGCGGGATTGGAGTTATTGATATGCAGGAACACCCTGCGGCCGATGTCGAGGCCGGCAAGGCTCTCGATCGCCCCATGTTCACCCGACATCGAAATATGGCCCATGCTCCGTCCCGTCTTGGTGCCGAGGCCTTGAACGATCAATTCGTCGTCGCGCCACACCGTGCCGTCGAAGAAGACCAGCGCAGCACCTGTCAGCCGCGACTTGAGATTGTCGGTCATTCGCGCGCAGGCGGCCAGGAAACAAAAATACTTGCCGCTTTTCTTATCCAGAATGCGAAGCCCGAGCGTATCGCCCACTGCGTCACCGCCCGCCGGATGCGCCTTGCCTTCGAGGTACCACGCCCCCTTGCCAGGAACCGCGAAGGGAAGGATTTCCATGCCGGATGGTGAGCCATCGGGCAGGGCAGGCTCGAACGCCCTGTCGACCTCGATCGGCTGGCGCTTCACATTGTGTTCGCCCAGCACATTAAAGATGCTGTTGGATCGCAAAATCGCAAGGACCCGCTCATGCGCGTAGAGCGTGAAGGGCGAGCCCTCGCGCATGGACAATAGCCCCGCGACGGCATCGATTTCGCCATTGGTCAGAATGACGCCGGCGATCGGGCTGTGACGTAATTCGCCAGCCTTGGGGCGAAGCTGCGGCGTCGCCATGAGCTGTTGACGAAGGTCGGGAGAGGCATTGACGAGGTACCAGTGCTCGCCGTCGCCGCTGACCGCGATGGAGGCCTGGGTACGCTGCAATTCCCGATTTTCGCGTGCCTCCCGGCAGACCGTGCATCCGCAGTTCCACTGCGGAACGCCGCCACCTGCCGCGGCGCCCAGGACGACGACACGAAGCATGATCCGTCTCCTGGAAACTCTGAAACCTAGCGACGCAAAGCCGAGCGCCAAGCCCGGAAAGGAAGTAAACGGCACGAGGTGGACGCTAACCGGATGACGCATCTCCCCGATCGGGAGGCATCAGCCCGGCGGTCCACCTGCGTGATCGAGTGAGCTTGCGCTACCGCTTACTTGCGGGCGGCGCACATATACATGTTGATTTCCATGCCCACCGGCACTTCGACGATCTTCGGTGCTTTCCAAGCCATTTGGCTCTCCTTTTGCTACCGGACGAACTCCGCCCTGAAGAGTTAAGGTAGCGCGTATCAAAAAGTTCGTCAGTTAAATTTTCGCAAGGAAGCTGAGCGCGTTATGCTGCGTTGCGAAACAGGTCGCGGAGCTAGGCTGGAAACTTCTGGTCAAAACAACGTGGGATCAGTCATTTCCCGGTTGTTCGGGCCATCACGAATGACGATGTTGGGTTTTGGTTTGCGGGCCGTGTGCCCGCCCGATAAGGAACCTGTGAGAAGCGCGGTCCCCGATTGCGGGACCCTAACAAGAGTGAAGTTTCCGCCGATGCCGCGATATTATTTCAACACCCGTATCGGCGATGAGCTGATTTCTGATCCCGATGGCGAGGTGCTCAGGGATCCCGATCGCGCCTGGGAAATGGCGCGCGCCATGATCCGTGAACTGCTCAAGACGGATGGTGCTGACGGTGCGCTGCTCAGCGCCACTATCGAAGTCACCGATGACGACGGTGAGATCGTGCTGGAGTTTCCGTTCGCTGAAGCGATTCTCGACGCGCCGGGCGGCTCCATCACCAGGCACTGATGCGGGGACCCTCACCGACGATGTCTGCAACCTCCGATCGGCATGTTTCCGATTGCGCACGGGCAGACAAATATGGAGAGTGCCCGCCAGGAAAGCCTCCGGCGTTGGCGTCATATCGGCCCGCGCGAAGAGAAAGGCTTCCGCCAGGGAGAACGCCCATGATGGACTACATGTCGGTGCCGCGCAGCCTGTTGCTGTCCGGCGCATTCTTGACTGCCCTTACGCTGAGCGCCGTTGCCCAGCAGTCCGCGGACCCGCCGGCGGCCGCACAGCCCGCCACGCCGCCGCCCGCCATCCAGCAGCCCGCCACGCCGCCGGCCGCCGGTGCGCCGCCGCCCGCAGGGACTGCGGCCTCGCCCTCGCTTCCACCGGGCTCGCCGTTGATCGGACGTCCCGCGGGCAACGACGCCGCCGCCAAGCTTGCGCCGATCGCGCCGCCGCCGATCCCGGCCGCGCCGGACAAGCTGCCGACGGCGAAACTCAAGGTACCGGCCGGCTTCAACATTGAGGTCTATGCCGCCGGCATGGCGAACGCGCGCTCGCTCGCCCTCGGCGACAAGGGGACGGTGTTCGTCGGCAGCCGCCTCGTCGACAAGGTCTATGCCATCGTCAACAAGGATGGCAAACGCGAGGTCAAGGTGCTGGCTTCCGGCCTCTACCGGCCGAACGGTGTCGCCTTCAAGGACGGCACGCTCTACATCGCCGAACTGTCCAAGATCTCCAAGATCGAGAAGGTCGAAGACAATCTGGATAGCCCGCCGAAGCCGACCGTGATCTTCGACAAGCTGCCCAAGGACGAGGCCCATGGCTGGAAGTTCATCGCCATCGGTCCCGACAACAAGCTCTACGCTCCCGTCGGCCAGCCCGGCAACAACGTGCTGAACGATGACGAGCATGGCCTGATCCGCCGGATGAACTTCGACGGTTCGGGCGCGGAAGTGATCGCCCGCGGCGTTCGCCACACCGTCGGTTTCGACTGGCATCCGGAGACCAAACATCTCTACTTCACCGACAACGGCCGCGACTGGATGTCGGAAGATGTGCCGGAGGACGAGCTCAACCGCATCACCAAGGTCGGCGAACATTTCGGCGCGCCGTTCTGCCTGCAGGGCAACATCGTCGATCCCGAATTCGGCTGGGGCAAATCCTGCAGCGACTACACCGCGCCGGTGGGACTGCTCGGACCGCATTCAGCGGCGCTCGGCATGCGCTTCTACACCGGCACCATGTTCCCGAAGGCCTACAAGAACGCGGCCATCATTGCCCGGCACGGCTCCTGGAACCGCTCCAGGAAAGTCGGCGGTGACGTTGTCGTCGCCAAGCTGAACAAGGACGGCACCATGAAGTCGCTGGAGCCGCTGCTCACCGGTTTTATCGAGGACAATAAATATATCGGCCGCCCGGTCGATGTACTGCAGATGAAGGACGGTTCGTTGCTGGTCTCCGACGATTACAACGGCGCCGTCTATCGGATCACCTACGGCAAGCAGAAGGTGGCGGGGAAGTCGTAGTCTAGATTCCCGTCATTGCGAGCGCAGCGAAGCAATCCATTCCTCAACGCGGGGATAGATGGATTGCTTCGTCGCTTGCGCTCCTCGCAATGACGGCGGTCCGAGGTAAGCCGATGCGTAAAACGATGACGATGCTGGCGTTCGCTTTGATCGCGGCCTCAGCCAACGCCCAAACCATCGAACAACGCATCGCGCCGTGCCTCGCCTGCCACGGCGAGAACGGCCAATCGCAAACCGAGAACACGCCGTCGCTCGGCGCGCAGCAGGCGTCGTATGCGCTGATCCAGCTCTTCATGTTTCGCGAGAAGCTGCGCGTCTTCGAGCCGATGAACGAGATCGCAAAGCCGCTGACCGACGACGATCTTCGCCAGTTTTCCGATTTTTTCGCCAAGATGCCGAAACCGGCGCCGCCAGCGGAAAATGGCGATCCAGCGCGCATGCAACGTGGACAGGCGCTGGTGCAGCAGCACCGCTGCGATAGCTGCCATAACTTGGACTTGTCGGGCAAGGAAAACGTCCCGCGTATCGCCAACCAGCGCGAGGACTATCTCGCCAAGACCCTTGCCGAGTACAAGGACAACACCCGGCACGGCTATGACGCCAGCATGGCGGACGTGATGGCGCCAATCCCGCCAGCGCAGATCGCCGATCTCGCCTATTACATCGCCCGCATGCGCTAGTTGGAATAAACCTCGCCCCGCCTTGCGGGGAGAGGTCGGCGCGTAGCGCCGGGTGAGGGGCCTCTCCACAGCGGGGACTCGCGGACAGTGCCCTCACCCCGACCCTCTCCCCCCGCAAGAGCGGGGCGAGGGAGCACTGCCAGCCCGCAGCGCACTCCTCCCGCTGGCATTGCCCGGCGCCCGGCGGTACAAGGGCCGCAATCGGATGGAGTTTGGCATGCAAGATCTTTGGCGCCTGTCGGCCGCGGAAATGGCCTCGCTGATCAGGTCGAAGAAGGTTTCGGCAAAGGACGCGGCAACCGCGGCGCTGGCGCGGCTGGATGCGGTCAACCCCATGATCAATGCCGTCGTCGACCACAGGCCTGAGGACGTGCTTGCGCAGGCCTCCGCCATCGATGCCGCGATCGGACGCGGCGAAGATCCTGGTCCCCTGGGCGGCGTGCCGGTTACGGTGAAGGTCAATATCGACCAGCAGGGCTTTGCCACCACCAACGGTTTGAAGCTGCAGCGCAACGCCATCGCCAAGAGCAACAGCCCGGTGATCGATAATCTGCGTAAATCCGGCGCTGTCATTCTGGGGCGCACCAATTGCCCGGCGTTCTCCTATCGCTGGTTCACCACCAACCTCGTCCATGGCGATACCAAGAATCCACGCGATCCCTCGATCACTCCGGGAGGCTCCTCCGGCGGCGCTGGAGCGGCGGTTGCGGCCGGCATCGGGCATATCGCGCACGGCACCGATATTGCGGGATCGATCCGCTATCCCGCCTACGCCTGCGGCGTGCACGGCCTGCGGCCGACCATGGGACGCATCGCGGCGTTCAACGCCGCGCTCCCTGAGCGGCCGATCGGGCCGCAGATCAGCGCCGTCTCGGGTCCGCTGGCGCGCACCATCAGTGACATCAGGATCGCCCTGGCTGCGATGTCGGCCAAGGATTATCGCGATCCCTGGTGGGTGCCGGCGCCGCTCCAAGGTCCGGCGATGCCCAAGCGCGTCGCGATGTGTCTCAACCCGGACGGTCTCGATCCCGTCCCCGAAGTGAAGGCCGCGGTGGCCGATGCCGGCAAGCGGCTCGAGCGTGCGGGCTGGACCGTCGAGGAAATCGCCGACACGCCGCCGCTGCGCGAACCGGCCGATCTTCAGACAAAGCTCTGGCTCGGCGACGGCTATGAGGCGCAGCTGGAAGCCGCCGAGCGGGAAGGCGACCCCGGCGCGCTGGCTTGCCTGCGTGGCAACCGCGCCAAGGTCCATCCGTTCGATCTCTCGAAGGCGCTGACGCGGCGCGCGACGCTGACGCGTGAGTGGTTGGCCTTCTTCGAAAATTATGCCGTGCTGCTGATGCCCGTATCGGGCGAACTGCCGTTTCCCGATCAGCTCGACCGCAAGGATGAGGCGTCGTTTGCGCGTGTCTGGCATGCGCAATTGCCGCAGATCGCCATTCCGTTCATGGGGCTGCCCGGGCTAACGGTGTCGACCGGATTGGTCGGACGCGTCCCGGTCGGCGTGCAACTGGTTTCCGGCCGTTACCGCGAGGACCTGTGTCTCGCCGCGGGCGAGGCCGTCGAAGCCGGCGGCACGCCGTCGGCGGCGATCGATCCGGCGGGCTAGAGCATGATCCCGAAAAGTGGGTATCGGTTTTCGGATAAGATCATGCTCCGTAACAATCGAGAGGATCATGCCAGGCGTTTATGATTTCACGGCGCAGTCGCTGGCCGGCGAACAGGTTCCGCTGATGCGGTTCGAGGGTCAGGTGCTCCTGATCGTCAACACCGCGAGCGCCTGCGGGTTTACGCCGCAATACAAGGGCCTCGAGCAGCTCCATCGTGACTTTGCGCCGCGCGGTTTTGCGGTGCTCGGCTTTCCCTGCAACCAGTTCGGCGGGCAGGAGCCGGGCGACGCCAGGCAAATCGAGGAATTCTGCGCCAGCAAGTATGACGTGACGTTCCCGATGTTCGCCAAGATCGACGTCAACGGTAGCCAGGCGCATCCGTTGTTCAATCATCTGAAGAACGCGAAATCGGGATTGTTGGGTTCGTCGATCAAATGGAACTTCACCAAATTCCTGGTCGATCGGTCGGGCAGGGCGGTTGGACGTTACGCGCCGACCGCGACGCCCGAGGGAATGAGAAAAGATATCGAGGCACTGCTGTGAGCGACAACGACAAAGCGATCAACGACCAGTTTCCCGACCGTCTCTCGGTCGATCCGAACAGCCCTTATTACAACGCAGATATCCTGGCGCGCGACGTCGGCATCCGCTTCAAGGGCGTCGAGAAGACCAATGTCGAGGAATATTGCATCAGCGAGGGCTGGGTGCGCGTCACCGCCGGCAACGCCAAGGACCGCCATGGCAATCCGCTGACCATCAAGGTGCACGGCAGCGTCGAGCCGTATTTCCGCGACAAGAAGTAGGCCGTCTCTCGTTCGTCATTGCGAGCGGAGCGAAGCAATCCATACCTCAGCACGGGGAAAGACGGATTGCTTCGTCGCTTCGCTCCTCGCAATGACGGCATCATCTGAAAGCTGTCCATCATGTCCGTCCGCATCGTCGACGTCTGCGAAATCACAAAGCCGATCTCCTCGCCGATCCGCAACGCCTATATCGATTTCACCAAGATGACGACGAGCCTCGTCGCCGTCGTCACCGACGCGGTGCGCGACGGCAAGCGCGTCGTCGGCTACGGCTTCAATTCCAATGGCCGCTACGGGCAGGGTGGGTTGATCCGCGAACGATTTGCGCCGCGGCTGAAAGAGGCCGATCCCAAGAGCCTGCTCGATGCCTCCGGCAACAATCTCGACCCGGACAAGGTCTGGGCGGCGATGATGTCGAACGAAAAGCCGGGCGGCCATGGCGAGCGCTCGGTCGCGGTAGGCACTATCGACATGGCAGTGTGGGATGCGGTCGCCAAGATCGCGGGCAAGCCGCTGTTCCGCCTGCTCGCGGAGCGCCATGGCCGCGAGTCCAATCCGCGTGTGTTCGTCTATGCCGCCGGCGGCTATTATTATCCTGGCAAGGATCTGGCCGCGCTGCGCGGCGAGATGCGCGCCTATCTCGACCGCGGCTATGACGTCGTCAAGATGAAGATCGGCGGTGCGCCGATCGCCGAAGACCGCGAGCGCATCGAAGCCGTGCTGAAGGAGATCGGCAAGAACGCGCAGCTCGCCGTCGATGCCAACGGCCGCTTCGATCTGGAGACCGCGATCGCCTATGCCAAAATGTTGCGCGAATATCCGCTGTTCTGGTACGAGGAAGCCGGCGATCCGCTTGACTTTGCGCTGCAGGCGGCGTTGGCCGAGTTCTATCCCGCAGCCATGGCTACGGGTGAAAATCTCTTCAGCCACCAGGACGCAAGAAACCTGATCCGCTATGGCGGCATGCGCCCCGATCGCGACTGGCTGCAGTTCGACTGCGCGCTGTCCTATGGCTTGTGCGAATACCAGCGAACGCTGGAAGTGCTGAAGACGCACGGCTGGTCACCGAGCCGCTGCATCCCGCATGGCGGCCACCAGATGTCGCTCAACATCGCGGCCGGCCTCGGCCTTGGCGGCAATGAAAGCTATCCCGACCTGTTCCAGCCCTATGGCGGCTTCCCCGATGGCGTTCGTGTCGAGAACGGCCACATCACCATGCCGGATATCCCCGGCATCGGGTTCGAGGGGAAATCCGATCTCTATGCAGAGATGAAGGCGCTGGCGGCGTAGGGCCGGATGCCATAGGAAAGATTGGAATCGGTGGCCTGGACAGGGCATTCGCTCTGGCGCCTATCAAGGATTTCCGGGCCGCCAGTTTACCGCTCATCCATCGTTGAAGGACACCGCGATCTTGGCCACCACGCTTCCCCAACTCTCGCTTGCGAAGGACAAGATCCGCGTCTTGCTCCTTGAAGGTGTCAACGACAGCGCCGCGCAGATGATCGAGGCTGCAGGTTATTCCAACATGACACGCCTGTCCAAGGCGCTCGAGGCCGATGCGCTGAAAGAGGCCGTCAAGGGCGTGCATCTGCTCGGCATCCGCTCGCGCACGCAAATCACCAAGGAGGTTCTTGATGCTGCGGACCGCCTGATCGCGGTCGGATGTTTCAGCGTTGGCACCAACCAGGTGGACCTCGAGGCCGCGCGCCGGAGCGGAATTCCCGTTTTCAACGCGCCGTTCTCCAACACGCGGAGCGTGGCAGAACTGGTCATCGGCGAGATCGTCATCCTGCTGCGCCGGATCGTCGCACGCTCCAACGCCGCCCACGAAGGGCGTTGGGACAAGTCGGCCAACGACAGCTATGAGGTAAGGGGCAAGACGCTCGGCATCGTCGGTTATGGCAATATCGGCTCGCAGCTCTCCAATCTCGCGGAAGCGATGGGCATGCGGGTGATCTTCTATGATCACACCGACAGGCTTCGTCACGGCAACACCGAGCCGACCGCGAGCCTGCATGAACTGCTGGCGCAAAGCGATGTCGTGAGCCTGCATGTACCGGAAACTCCCGCCACCCACGGCATGATCGGGCGGGAGGAGATTCGCGCGATCAAGCATGGTGCGTATTTCATCAACAACAGCCGCGGCACGGTCGTGGACCTTGAGGCACTCGCCGAGGCGCTGCGCGAAAACCGGCTTCGCGGCGCCGCCGTCGACGTCTTTCCGGTCGAGCCGCGCTCGAACGCCGAGCGCTTCGTCTCGCCGCTGCAAGGGCTGGAGAACGTCATCCTGACGCCGCATATCGGCGGTTCGACCGAGGAGGCGCAGGAGCGGATCGGCGCCGAAGTAGCGCGCAAGCTGGTCGAGTACAGCGATTCCGGCTCGACCATGGGCGCCGTCAACTTCCCGCAGGTTCAATTGCCCACGCGCCCGACAGGCACGCGTTTTATTCAGGTGCAGCGTAACCTGCCGGGCATGCTCGGGCGTTTGAATGAAGTGCTGGCGCGTCATGCCGTCAACATCGCCGCGCAATATTACGAGACCGCTCACGATGTCGGCTACGTGGTGCTGGACGTCGATGCTTCGGCCGCCGACGGCCAGCGCGTGCTCGCGGATATCCGGGCGCTGGAAGGCACCATCCGGGCCCGGTTGCTCTATGAGTACAGGTCCTGAAGCGGGGCAGGCGGCTTGATGCCGTCATCGTCCGCGAAAGCGGACGATCCAGTACGCCGCGGCTGCTCGGCGGATTAGTGACGTCGGCGAATACTGGATGCCCGCCTGCGCGGGCATGACAAGAGAGGCGATGAACGGGCGCGATCGCCAAGCATCAGCCCTCCGCCAAGAGTCCCTTGTCGATCGCGGACTGCCGGTTCCTGAAAATCGCCATCGCGGTCTTCATCCGCAGGAAGCCGAATTTTGCATAGAACGGCTCGCGGCCGGCGACCGAATAGAGGATGATCTTGTTGTGTCCTTGCGACATCGTGAGCAGCCGTTCGACGATCTGCTTTCCGAGACCTGTCCCCTGATGGCTTGGCAAAACCGCGACATCGCAGAGATAGGCGCAATCACGTCCGTCAGCTAGAACGCGGCCGGCGCCGACCAGGCGGCCGTTATCACGGGCAAAGCAGCAGAACATGCTGTTGCCGAACACCAGTTCGAGATCATCCGCATTCTTGTTGCCGAGCGGGGCGGCCCGATAGAGCGCTTCGAGTTCCTGCCAATCCACGCCCGTCCGGTCGTCGCTCCAGATGATCGTCATCGCGAAAGGACTCCGCGCGGTCTACGACAGCCGCATGTCCAGCAGCCGCCGGCCTTCAGTCCTGAGCAGCTTCTTCACCGCGCTGGAGGCGGCGATCTCGCCCTGGTTGGCGTAGGCCTCGTGGTTCTTTTCGATGTCTTCGAGACGATAGAGATAGTTGACCATGACACCGGCAGATTCGCGCAGGCCCTTGGGCGAGAGATCGCCCAGCCAGTTGATCTTCTCCAGCCGCGCGCCGTTGCCGATATGGAAGCGCGCCACCGAATCGACCAGCCGGCCCTTTGGCGTGCGAGCTTTCAGGAAATAATACGCGGCCAGCGGCTCCACCACGGCGCGCAGTTGCGCGGTCAGTTCGGCATTTTCGAACCAGTCCGGTCTGTCGAGCGCCTCCAGCAGCGTCCGCTCGTCGTCGCTGACCGGCACGTCCCCGGCCTTCTTCAGCCATTGCATGAAGCCCGGCACCGGCGACAGCGTGATGAAGGTGTCGAGCTTCGGCAGTTCGCGCCGCAATTCCTCGACCACCTGCTTGATCAGGAAGCTGCCGAAGGAGATGCCGCCAAGCCCCTTTTGCGTATTGGAGATCGAATAGAACACGGCGGTACGCGCGCGCTCGACCGGCACCGGCTGACGCTCGGCGGCGAGCAGCGGCGCGATCGCGGTTGGGATCGCCTCGGTCAGCGCGACCTCGACGAAGATCAGCGGCTCGTCATTGAGCTGCGGATGGAAGAAGGCGTAGCAGCGGCGATCGACCGGGTCGATGCGGCGGCGCAGATCGTTCCAGTCGCGGATTTCGTGCACGGCCTCATAGCGAATGATCTGTTCCAGAATATTGGCCGGTGTCGACCAGTCGATCCTCCGCAGCACGAGAAATCCCCTGTTGAACCAAGAAGACAGCAGATGCACCATGTCGCGATCGAGCGCGGCCAGATCCTTGTTGCCCTTCATCAGCGAAAGCAGGTCGGCCCGCATCGCCACCAGATCGCTGGTGCCGCCCGGTGCGCGGTTGAGCCGGCGGATCAGCTCCTGCCGCCGCGGCTCGGAGGCAAAATGAAGGTCGCTGGCGTCAGAATCGTTTGGCTGGTTGCGCCAGCTCTCGATCGCCTGCGACAGTTTCTCGCGTTCAGGGCCGAAATCGCGGGCCAGCGTTTCGAAGAAGGAGAGGCGGCCAGCGGTGTCGAGGTCGTGGTAGCGATCGAGCACGTCACGCGCCATCGCGGTGCCGGAGGCTTCACCGCGGCCTGACAACAGTGCCTCGCATAATTCGATCAGTTCCGACGCGTCCTGGCCGTCGTCGGATGGCCCGGCGCGCCGCAGCAGCGTACGGCCGCGCTCTGATATCGTGGCAAGAAGATCGGAGAAGAAAGCGTTGGCCATGTGGCGGGTCGAATCCAGCGAGGGTTGCGGAATCTTACATGGAATTTAGGGCGGTGCCGATCACAATCAAGCGCACGATGGTGCGGGAATATCATGCCTCGCCCCGTGTATTTGTCGCCATGGCCGGGCTTGACCCGGCCATCCATCTTCTTTTGAAGAAGATTGATGGATACGCGGGTCAAGCCCGCGTATGACGAGTCTGCCTCATTCCTTTGCGGCGAACTCCGTAGGCGTCTTGCCGGTGACCTGCCGGAAAGCGTGGGAAAACGCCGGCACGCTGGCATAGCCCAAATCCGAGGCAAGCTGCTTGACCGAAATGCCGACATCCGTCGATAGCTTCTCGATCGCTGCGGCAATCCGGGCGCGCTGGCACCAGCTCTTGAAGCTCAACTGCGTCTCCGACGAGAATAGCCGTGACAGCGTCCGCGCCGAGGTGCCGACCTCGCGCGCCAGCATCTCGATCTCATGGTCGCCGGTTGGATCGGCCAGCACGATGTGCGCCGCGCGCCGGCAGCGCGGCTCGCGCGGCAACGGGATGAAGGTCGCGGAATCCTCGGCGCGATCTAGCTCCATCATTACAAGCCGCAGCAGAAGCTCGGTTCGCTGGCAATCGCTGCGATCGTCGAACAGGGCGAGAATCGTCTGGTGCAGAAGCGGCGAGACCCGCACCACGAATTCCGCCTCCAGGCTGTGGCTGCGCGCCTCGCGCCGCAGCCAGTCGAGTTCGAAATAAAGCGTCCGCATCTCGATATCGGCGAGCACGTCGATCGCGTGTTCGGATAGGGAGGGGACCCATACCGCGCGGTCCGGCGGCACCAGCCAGCGGCCTTTCGGCGTCGTGACCTGCATCGTGCCCTTCGCCGCATAGACCAGTTGCGCCTCGCGATGCATGTGGGTGTCCAGCCGGATGCCTTTCTCGTAGCTGTTGGCGATCATGTGGATGCCGTCGCCGGTCGAGATGCGGCGCCCGATAATGGCGGCAATTGGCTTTTCGGCGATATTCATTGGCGGCATCCCGTCAGGACATCCCCGTATAACCTATTTCGGAAAATTGCGGGATTCGGGAATCGACCATGAACAGCCCAAGGAACGGTGCAAGGAACAGCCCAAGCCGGGTGATCACTTTCGTCAACGCCGCCCATTTCATCGACCATTATTCGATGCTGATCTTTGCCGCCGCCGTCATCATCATGGGGCCGGCGCTCGGCATGGCCTATTCGGAGCTACTGCCTTACGCCACCCCGGGCTTCGTCGCCTTCGGCGCGGGCTCGCTTCTTACCGGCTGGCTCGGCGACCGCTGGAGCCGCCGCCACATGATGGTGATCTTCTTTCTCGGTATCGGCGCCTCGATGATTGCGGTCGGCTTCGTCTCGAGCCCGCTGCAGCTCGGCGCGGCGCTGCTCGCGATCGGCCTGTTTGCCTCGATCTATCATCCCGTCGGTACCGCGATGATCGTATCCTATGCCGACAGGCTCGGCCGCGAGATGGGCCTGAACGGCGTGTGGGGCAATCTTGGCGTGGCGTCGTCGGCGCTCGTCACCGGCGTGATCGGGCAATATCTCGGCTGGCGCTGGGCCTTCATCATCCCGGGTATCGTCACGGTGCTGATCGGCGTGGCCTTTGCCATCACGGTGGTCCATGAGGACCGGACCGGCACCAGGCAGGCGGCGGCGCAGGCGCGGGTGGCGAAGCAGGATATGTGGCGGGTATTGCTGGCGCTATTGATCGTGGTGATCGCGATATCCACCACGTTCAACGCCATCACCGTGGCGATGCCAAAGCTGTTCGCCGAGCGGCTGGCGGGCCTGACCGAGAGCCCGGCATTGCTCGGGGTTATCGCGGCCGGTGTCTATGTCTTCGGTGCCATGACGCAATATACGATCGGCAAGCTGATCGACCATTTTTCGTTGAAAACCGTGATGCTGCCGCTGTCGTTCCTGCTGGCGCCATTCATGTATTTCGCGGCGACGCTTTCGAACCTGCCGCTGATCATCGCCTCCATCGGCATCGTGATGGGCGCGTTCGGCCAGGTCACCGTCAACGATGCCATGGTCGGCAAGTACACCACCGAGGAATGGCGCTCGCGCGCCTATTCGGTGCGCTACTTCGTCGGCTTCACCGCGGCGGGCGCTTCCGTCGGTCTGGTGGCCTGGCTGTATGAAAAGGGCGGCTTTGTCACCATGCTGCAGGCGTTCGGCGCGCTATGCCTGGTGGTGATCGTGGCAGCGCTCATCCTGCCGCGGGAAATCACGGTGCCGGCGGCGCAATCCACGCGGTGAATTCGACGTCGTGGCGTCATCACCTTGTCATATGCCGCAAAGTCCGTCCCCTGGTTGTTGCATGTCGGGGCGTCCGGGGCTGGGCTGCCCGCGACGATTTGCTGCGGCGCAATAGCACGGAAGTTGCGTAGCCAGATCGAACAGAGCACTTGACCATTGCCACCCTCCTTGTGTGAGGTGAGCGCATGACCCGAATCCGGCTTTTCCTTTGCATCATTGCGCTATCGGTGCCTTCGCTGGCGGCAGCGCAGAGCATGAAATTCGAGGAAGCCGCGGCCATGCTGGCCGCGAGCTGCGGCAAGGACATCGATGACAACTGCCGCGGCGTCAATCTCGACGCGACGCGCCTGAGGGAGTGCCTCGGCCGCAACCAGGACGTGGTGTCGGCGAAGTGCAAGGCGGATTATCCGCAGGCGCTCGGCGCCATCCAGCAGCGCATCACTGCGCGCACCTCGCTTGTAAAATTGTGCAATTGGGAATTGAACCGCTTCTGCGGCGAGGTTCGGCACGATCCCGTCAAGGGGCTGCAATGTCTGTTGGAATCCACCAAGAAGGCGACCCCGAACTGCAACAAGGCGATCAACGCCGCGGGGTATCAATGATGCTTGGGGGAGAAAGGCTGCGCGGCATCGCTCTCGTGCTTTCCGCCCTGGCGCTGTTTGCCTTGCCGATGGCGGCGAGCCGGGCGCAAACGGCAACGTCGACGGCAGACATCATCGAGAAGCTTGCTGTCGACGGCGAGGCGGATATCGACCTTGCTGCCTTGCGCCAGCAGGCGGCCGACCGCATCAAGGCGAGGGCGGATGCCCAGCCGCAGAAACGGCCGCCGATCGCGCCGCAACTGACAAAACTGCCGCAAATCCGTTTCGACGTCGTGTTCGACCAAGATTCTTCGCTGATCCGGCCAGCCTCCTATCAGACAATCGGCAGCATCGCCGACGCACTGACGGATCCGAAGACGCGGCCCTATCGTTATCTGATCGTCGATCACGTCGAATCAGCCGGAAGGCGCGACCACAATCTGATCCTGAGCCAGCGGCGTGCCGAATCGATTCGCGACGTGCTGGTGAACACCTTCAAGGTGGCGCCGAAACGGCTTCAGGCGCTTGGCCTCGGCGAGGAACAGTTGCAGGATATCAACCGGCCGGCGTCGCCGGCCAACGCGCGCGTGCAGCTCATCGCGATCGGCAAGTTCGAAACGGCCGAGCCGGCCAAGCCGGCAACGCCGGCCGCGGCATCAAAAGGCGCGGCCGCAAAGAAGAAGCGCTGATCATCCGTGACAGGATGAATGCGACGCCAGCCACCGCTGGGGAAGGAGCTTCCGATGTTCAATCAACCCGCGCCGCGAATAGCCGGCCTCTTTCTGGGATGGACAGTGATGATGACGATGCCCTCCGCAGCGGATGCCCTGAAGGACGAGATCGCGCCGACCGGCAAGCTGCGCGTGGCGATTGCGATCAGTCCAGCCGGCGGCGCGTTCTGGTCGACCAAGACCGAAACCGGCTATGCCGGCGTGCCGGTCGATCTCGGCAAGGCGATGGCGGAGCAGCTTGGCGTTCCCGTCGAATTTGTCGCGCACAACAATTCCGGGCAGATCGTCGACGCGGTATCGAAGGGCACCTGGGACATCACCTTCCTGCCGAAGGATCCGGAACGCGAGGGCAGGATGTCGTTCGGGCCGATCTACGAGGTTGCGGACGCGACCTACATCGTCAAGCCGGGCTCACCGATCACGAATTTCGCAGCGCTCGATCAACCCGGCATCAAGGTCGCTGCCGTCAACAACACGACCACGATGCGCGGCGCGATCGCGCATCTGACGAACGCCAAAGTCACCGGCTACCAGACTTATGACGAGATCTTCAGCCTACTCAAAGCTGGCGAGATCGACGCGTTCGCGCTGTCGCGCGATCAGCTCAACGCCATGGCAAAGCAGATCCCGGGCACCCGCGTGCTCGATGAAACCTTCAAGCAGACCGTGACGGCTGTGGCCGTGCCGCCCAATCGTCCGCACTCGCTGGCGTTTGCGGTCAAGTTTCTCAACGAAGCGATCGCCAACGGCACGCTACGCAAGGCCTATGACAATAACGGCTTGAAGGACCGGCCGGTGCGGACGCAGACGAATTAGAAGCTTGCTCCGCTGTCGTCCCTGAGAACGCAGAGATCCATAACCACAGGATTGCGTTGCTGGAAGACGCTGGGGCGCCAACGTTCGCAAAACTTTGTCCTGTGGCTATGGGTCCCGGATCGGCGCTCGCTGTGCTCGCTTGTCCCGGACGGCAGTGAGTTTGCGGCTTCAGCTTTCATTGCGAGGAGCGAAACGACGAAGCAATCCATTGCGCACAGCGGGATCATTGCGCGGCATCTGTGCAACTGCACAAATTCAGGGCACTGCGCAAACTCCCGATGTTTTACGGTCCCACAGCTAAGTCACGGGAATAATGGGGGATTTCTGCTCCCTCGGGTTGGCACATCGATTGCTTAATGCTGTCGCAGTCAATGACGACTGTCGTCCGTTCGGATTGCCAAGGCCAGCGTTGGCCGAAGGCGTTGGGATCAAGCGGCCTCGCGTGAGGCGCTTCGAGCAGTCATCGGGACCACCTCACGATAGCTCGCGCATATCCTAGTTCCTGATCCGGCGTGACCCGCGTCGTTCTGTGCCGTTCAATCGCGGCGCGGGATTTGTCGCGTACGAGGACGACAAGGTTTTCACTTTTTAGTCGGTGCACGGCTGCGCAGCATCCGGCGCGCTTCAACGTTGTCTCGAAAGGGGAACTGGAATGGCCTATCTCGCGCCTTCGGAATTCGTGACCAAGATGGTCGACGCCGGAGAATCCAAAATCTTCATGTCGACGCGCGATACGGTCATCCGCGCCTACATGGCCGGAGCGATCCTCGCGCTTGCCGCCGCTTTCGCGGTGACCATCAACGTGCAGACCGGTGTGCCGATCGTCGGCGCTGCGCTGTTTCCAGTCGGTTTCTGCATGCTCTATCTGCTTGGCTTCGACCTGCTCACCGGCGTGTTCGTGCTGGCGCCGCTGGCGCTGATCGACAAGCGCCCGGGCGTGACGCTCGGCGGCGTGCTGCGCAACTGGGGCCTCGTCTTCATCGGCAATTTCGCCGGCGCCTTCACGGTGGCGGTGATGATGGCGATCGTGTTCACCTTCGGCTTCTCCTCGCCGCCCGATAAGGTCGGACAGGTGATCGGCACCATCGGCGAGAGCCGCACCGTCGGTTACGCCAATCATGGCGCGGCCGGCATGCTGACGCTGTTCGTCCGCGGCATGCTCTGCAATTGGATGGTCTCGGCCGGTGTGGTGGGAGCTATGATCTCCACCCATGTCAGCGGCAAGGTGATCGCGATGTGGATGCCGATCATGCTGTTTTTCTTCATGACCTTCGAGCATTCCATCGTGAACATGTTCCTGTTCCCGTCCGGCCTCCTGCTCGGCGGCAAGTTCACCTGGTGGGACTACATCTTCTGGAACGAGATCCCGACCGTCATTGGCAACCTTGTCGGCGGCCTCGCCTTCACCGGGCTGACGCTGTATGCGACCCACGTCAAGACCGGCCCGTCGCGCAACGCGTCGGCTGCGGCACCTTCGCGGCCGTCCTCGCGGATCGCCGCTTGATCTTAAGATCATGATGGGCCTCTCCTCGCCAGGG
Organism: Bradyrhizobium archetypum; assembly: GCF_013114835.1. GTDB lineage: Bacteria > Pseudomonadota > Alphaproteobacteria > Rhizobiales > Xanthobacteraceae > Bradyrhizobium > Bradyrhizobium archetypum. The sequence goes on from NZ_JAAVLW010000009.1 coordinate 202,991, forward strand.
GAGAGGCCCATTGTCGTGAAAGCCGGGGATGCCGCGCGAGCTGAAAATATCGGTCGGACAATTCTCCGATAAGGGAGCCAAGGAAACCAACCAGGATTTCCATGGCGTCCTGATCCCGGGCGAGCCGCTGCTCAGCCTCAAGGGCATTTCCATCGTGCTGGCTGACGGCATCAGCACGAGCAAGGTGAGCCGGGTCGCAGCGGAATCGGCGGTCAAGGGGTTTTTGACCGACTATTACTGCACTTCGGAGTCCTGGTCGGTGCGCACCTCGGCGCAGCGCGTGCTGGAGGCGACCAATTCCTGGCTGCATTCGCAGACCCGCAGCCAGTATGCTTATGACAAGGACCGCGGCTACGTCTGTACGCTCTCCGCCATGGTCATCAAGTCGACCACGGCGCATCTCTTTCACATCGGCGATTCCCGCATCTATCGTCTCTCCGGCAGCACGCTGGAGCAACTGACCAACGATCACCGCATCGTCATCTCCTCGCAGCAAAGCTATCTCGGGCGGGCCCTCGGCGTAAATCCGCAAATCGAGATCGACTACCAGATGCTGCGTATCGAGCCGGGCGACATCTTCGTGCTCGTGACCGACGGCATCTACGAGCATCTCAGCGCGCGACGCATTGCAAAGGCGGTGAATGAAGGCGGCGCCGATCTCGACGCGGCCGCGAAGGAGATTGTCGACCAGGCTTTTGAAGCTGGCAGCAAAGACAACCTCACCGTCCAGATCGTCCGCGTCGACGAAGTGCCCGACGGCGCCGCGCGCGAAGTGTTCGCGCAGCCGCATGAACTGCCGCTGCCGCCGCTGCTGGAGGCGCGCACCGTGTTCGACGGCTACCGAATCGTCCGCGAGCTGCACGGCTCCAGCCGCAGCCACATCTATCTCGCCGTCGACATCGAAACCGACGCGGTCGTGGCCATCAAGATCCCGTCGATCGATCTGCGGGACGATCCCGCTTACCTCAAGCGGTTCATGATGGAGGAATGGGTGGCGCGGCGGATCGACAGTCCGCATGTGCTGAAACCCTGCCTGCTGCAGCGCAAGCGCAACTTCCTCTATGTCGCGACCGAATATATCGACGGGCAGACGCTGACGCAGTGGATGATCGACAATCCGAAGCCAAGCCTGGAAACCGTGCGCGGCATCGTCGAGCAGATCGCCAAGGGCTTGCGCGCCTTCCACCGCAAGGAGATGCTGCACCAGGACATCCGGCCCGACAACATCATGATCGACGCCACGGGTACGGTGAAGATCATCGATTTCGGGTCGACGAAAATCACCGGCGTCGTCGAGGCCGAGCCGTCAGGCATCCGCAACGACATTCTTGGCACCTTGCAATATACCGCGCCCGAATATTTTCTCGGCGAGCCGGCGACGACGCGTTCCGACCTGTTCTCCCTTGGCGTCATCACCTACCAGATGCTGACCGGAAAATTGCCCTATGGTGCGCAGATCGCCAAGGCGCGGACCCGGTCGCAATTCAACAAGCTGGTCTATCGTCCGGCGTCGCATGGCGACCGGGAATTGCCGCAGTGGATCGATGGCACGCTCGAAAAGGCGGTGCATCCCAATCCGCTCAAGCGCTACGACAGCTTTTCGGAATTTCTGTTCGATCTGCGCCATCCTAACGCGAACTATGTCAGCTCGTCGTCGACGCCGCTGATCGAGCGCAATCCGCTCCTGTTCTGGAAAAGCACGACGGTGGTGCTGGCGCTCGCCGTGATCGTGCTGCTGGCCATGCAGCACATGCATCGCTAGTTTTGTCATGCCCCGCGAAGGCGGGGCATCCAGTACTCCGTGTAGGCAGTTCGTTTTCACAATGTGCGCTGCGGCGTACTGGATCGCCCGTCGAGGCCGGGCGATGACAGCTCAATTCGCCGCGATCGGATCGAGCCCACTCTTGACGATTTCGCCGCGCGCGGCCGGCGAGGCGAGGAACTTGATCAACGCCTTGCCCGCCTCGGGCTCTTTCGAAACGCTGGCAAGGCCCGCGGAAAACACCGTGATCTTCTGCAACTCGTCCGGCAGCGGGCCGACGATATCGATGCCTTCCACCGGCTTCAATTCGCTCATCTGCTGGAAGCCGATCTCGGCCTCGCCATGGGCGACGATTTCACCGACTGGCGTTGCCGGAATCTTCCGCGCCTTGCCCTGCATCGCCTCCTTGATGCCGAGCTTGTCGAACATTTCGGTCGAAACGTAGACACCGCTGGCGCTGTCGGAATAGGCGATGGTGTTCGCCGCGAGCAGGGCCCGTTTGACCGCGTCGGCCGTAGAGATATCGGGCTTCGGCGCGCCCGACTTCACGGCAACCCCGATCGGCGATTTGACGAGATCGACCTTGCTGTCGCCGATCGCCTTGCCCTTCTTGACGAGATCGTCGAGCGCGTAGCCGACCATGATCAGGACGTCGGCAGGCTCACCCCGTTCCAGCCGCACCGGAATCGCATTGGTCGTCGTGCCCATCGACGGCCCATAGGCGGTGAGCACCTTGTGGCCGGTGGTACGCTCAAATGCCGGCACCAGCGCCTTGTAGGCCGCCGTCAGCCCGCCCGAGATCATCACCCGCACCTCGGCGGCTGTGGCCGTGACGCTGAGCAGGAAGCTACCGATAATGGCGAGCGCAAGGGGGCGAAGAGTTGCAGAAAGTCGCATTGATGATTCCTCCCGGACGACTCTTGAGCGGTCGTCCTTGGGAGAATGTTAGCGCGCGAAGAGGGAGGCGGCTAGTTCGACAACGGCGGGTGCGCCCCCACCCGCCGTGCTCTACGAGCACGGCGACCTCCCCCGCAAGCGGGAGAGGTGACTACAGATCACGCATTCACATGCACGAAATCCCGCAGCAGCGGATAGATCTCGTTGTTCCAGCGCTTGCCCGAGAACACGCCGTAATGGCCGACGCCGGCCTGCATGTGGTGCACCTTGCGATAGGTACGCACGCCGGTGCAGAGGTCCTGCGCCGCCAGCGTCTGGCCGGTCGAGCAGATGTCGTCCTTTTCGCCCTCAACCGTCATCAAGCCCATGCGCCGGATCGCGGCCGGATCTACCAGCCGGCCGCGGTGCATCAGTTTGCCCTGCGGCAACAGATGCTCCTGGAACACGTCGCGCACGGTCTCGATATAGAATTCCGCCGGCAGGTCCATCACGGCGAAATACTCGTCGTAGAAGGTCTTGATAATTTGCGCCTTCTCCTTCTCGCCCTTGGCCAGATGATTGGCGAGGTCGATGTGTTGCTTGATGTGGCGCTCGAGGTTCATCGATACGAAGGCGGTGAGCTGCACGAAGCCGGGATAGACCTTGCGGAACGCGCCCTTGCACTGCACCGGCACGTAGTTGATCAGGTTCTTCTCGAACCATCTGAGCGGCTTGCTCTTGGCGAATTGGTTGACCTTGGTCGGCTGGATCCGCGTGTCGATCGGCCCGGCCATCAGGGTCAGTGTTGCCGGCCGGGCAGGGTGATTATCCTCCGACATCACGGCGGCGGCAGCCAGCGCCGAGACCGACGGCTGGCAGATCGCCACCACGTGCGTGCGTGGGCCGATCTTGTCGAGGAAGGTGATGAGGTGGTCGGTGTAGTCCTCGAGGCCGAAGCGGCCATGGCCAAGCGGAATGTCGCGCGGATTGTGCCAGTCGGTGATGTAGACGTCGTGGTCCTGCAGCAGCGTCTTCACCGTGCCGCGCAGCAGCGTCGCGAAATGGCCCGACATCGGCGCCACCAAGAGCAGCCGCGGCTGCTCGGGCGCGTTCTCCTTCCTGAAGTGCAGCAGTGAACCGAATGGTGTGGCGAAGGTGACTTCCTCGATCACCTCCAGCTCCCGATTACCAACCGGCACGCTGTCGATGCCATAGGCCGGCCGGTCATAGGTGAGCGAAGAGCGCGAGATCAGTTCGAGCGAGGCAGCCAGCCGGCCAAACAGCCGGTCGGAGACGCCCTGCGGCACCAGATTGAGATATTTGAGTGCCGATGCTGCCCCGGTCCGCCATGGCGCCGTCAGGTCCATGTGGTTCTGATAGGCTTGGTACATCGTCGACATCATTCACGTCGGCCCCTGTCCCGCGAGGCCATGCAATATCGACGCCAGAGCGGGGGCGGCTGCCTCCAAAACTGGCACGTGGTTTGCTGTGCAAAATCGCCGGCGCTCAGGGGCGGGCGGCGGCGCGGCCGGCTGCTCATACAAGGGCAGGGAACGTTCGCGCTTGAGGAAAGGCCATATGGCAAAGACCACACTGACCATCAGCAGCAAGAACTACTCATCCTGGTCGCTGCGCGGCTGGCTGCTGGCGAAATTCGCAGGCCTCGAATTCGAGGAGGTGGTCACCGCCCCGGACGATGCGGCGGCGCGGGCCGAAATCCTGCTGCTCTCGTCCTCGATCCTGGTGCCATGCCTGCGCCATGAGGGCGCCACCATCTGGGACACGTTGGCGATTGCGGAATATCTCAACGAGATCAGGCCGGAGGCCGGGCTGTTGCCGGCGGATCGCATCCGGCGTGCACATTGCCGCTCGATTTGCGGCGAAATCCATTCCGGCTTCACCACGTTGCGCGCCTCGCTGCCGGTCAACCTGAAGGGCCATTTCCCGGGCTTCAAGATCTGGTCGCGCGCGCAGGCCGATATCGACCGGGTCTGCACCATCTGGCGCGATTGCCTGAAAGTATCAGGCGGTCCGTTCCTGTTCGGTGCGCGCACCATGGCGGATGCCATGTATGCGCCCGTGGTCACCCGCTTCATGACCTACGACGTGAAGCTCGAACCTGATCTCGCCGCCTACGCGGGTACCATCATGGCGATGCCCGAGATGCAGGAATGGATCGAGGCCGCCAAGGCCGAGCCCACGGATATCGAAGAACTCGAGGTCGAATATTAGGCAGGCCTGGCGATGCCTTGCCCGCCTGAAGGGCTTGGGCAACGGACCTTGCTCAAGCCGGTGCCAGCCCATGACCGGGCGCGGCCGCAGCATGGACGTCTTTCGCAGGGCTTTGAAACCGGATTCCCGCTTCCATCCAAGCGGTTCAGTGCAGCAATGCAGAACTTGTCGCCGCAGTGCAGCGCGGCTGGCGCGGATTTCGCATAGCCGCACGCAGGCGTGAACGCGACGATGCGAGGCTGCCGAAAATTTGGACGCACTCCGCTTGGCCGCGTTCTCGCGAACCGGAACCGTGGAGGCTTCAATGAACAAGCAGGCCGTCGTCAGCAAATTCTCGCACGTCAAACCCGGCGATACCGAGTTCAAGGGCGGAGGTCTGCGCGACTTCTTCCTATATCGCGATCTCGGCATCGCGGATGCCACCGGCGGGCAGGTGATCTGCCATCTGGTCAAGGCCAATCCCGACATGCCGCCTGAGGACGGCACCGGCTGGCATCGTCACGACTGCGAATTCCAGATCGTGATCATGACCAAGGGCTGGGCGCGCTTCATGTATGAGGACAAGCCGACCCTGGTGCAGGCCGGCGACGTCGTGCATCAGCGGCCGGGCATCACGCACTACCTGTTCGATTACTCCCCTGACATGGAGTATCTCGAAATCGTCTCACCGGCGGATTTCAAGACCGTCGACATGCCGCCGGCCACCGACAAGGTGCCGCCGGTAACGCCGTGGCGGTGACCGCCATGTCATCCCCCGAGGAGTTAACCCTTGTCGTCGGCCGCTGGCTGCGGCCGATTGTGGTCATGCTTGATGTTGTGCGCCGGCTGGGGCTGCTGCCGACATCTAGCCGTGAACAACGGAGTACGACGCAAAATCACTGATTCGGGCGCGGTTCGTTCCGCCGGCGTTCCGAACCTTAACATTGCGCGCGTTCCCGTCGCATTCTGGCACAATGCGAGAGCAATCCGTTGTGCTTGCGATCGTCAGATCGCGCTGGAGCGCGGCAGCCGCCACCCGACCACGGTGGCCTCGACCATGCCGCCGGTCCTGTCATTGCGCCATCGACCATCGATCCAGCGGCACGCGAAGGGCAGTTGATAGGTTCCGCTGTGATCCTCGCAAAGAACTTCCAGCGGCAGGTCCGGCGGCGGGTTCCCGCTTCCGTCGAACTGCGCCAGCCGCTTTTCACGCGTTGCCATACAATCAATCTCCACTGCCGCGGCACGCAAACGTCAGTTTGAGGCGCGCGGCTAAATCCATCCACCGTTAACGGGATGAAGCACACCGCTTGAATGAGGTATCAGTATGGTATCTCTGGGGACGGCAGCCTGCTTCGCGCAAATTGCCGTGATAGATGTTCCCGCTACGCTGGATGCCTTTGCAACGAGGATTTGATGCTTGCTCCGATGGCCAGGCTCACTTTCGTCGCTTTCGCGCTGCTGACGGCTGCATGCCTTCGAACTGCTCGCGCGCAAGACGTTCCTGGCATTGAGATATGCACCGTCGAAAAGACCATGGAGCGGCGCACCTCCTGCCTGCAGAGCAATGTCGACTTCCTGCAGAAGACGATCACCAAGCTCACCACCGACCATCAACAGAAGATGGATGCCGCCAACCGCCAGATCGAGGCACTGAAGGCTGCAGTCATCAGCCTGCAGAAGGTTGTGGAAGAACTGAAGACCGCGCAGAGCAAAGCCGCGGAAGACGCGAAGAAGGCCGCCACGCCCGCGGCGAAGGACGCAGCTCCCCCTGCAAAGGATACCGCGCCGGCAAAGGATGCCGCGAAGTAGCGGCGATCGTGATCACGACACGCGGTATTGCTCCATCACGGCCGTGTCCGGTTCATAGCCGATCCCGGGCCCCTGCGGCACCTCGACATCGCCGTTGGCATCGACATTGATGCGGCCCCGCCACAGGCATGCGGCACGCTTCATGGAGAACACCTCGACAAAGCTCGCATCATCGCGCAGCGACATCAGTTGCAGCGTCGCCAGGAAGCCCGGTCCGAAATACGGCGAATGCGGCGCAAGCCTGACGCCAAGCTCGTCGGCAAGCGCTGTGACCTTCAGATATTCGGTGATGCCGCCGACCTTGATGACGGAGGGTTGTGCATGGCTCACTGCGCCGGCCTGCATCATCTGCCTGAACTGATGAACCGTGCAGGCGTTCTCGCCGGCCGCCACATGGAGCCCGCCTTTGGTCCGCACGTCGGCCAGCGTTGCGAAATCTTCCGGCGGCCAGACCGGCTCCTCGAGGAACATCGGCGCAGCGTCGCGGCAGGAATGCGCGAAGGCAATCGCATCCTCGCCATTCAGCGGACAGTTCAGGTCGACCATCAGCGGAATGCCGGGACCGATCGCCTGCCGCGCCGCGAAAACCGCAGGCGTTGTGGTCTCGTGCAATTTGATCGCCTTGTAGCCCTGTCGTAGCGCAGTCTCGCACTCGCGCGCGATCAGTTCGGGCTTGCCGATCCGCAGCAGGCTGGCATAAGCCGGAATTCGCGTCCGTCTGGCCTCGCCGATCAGCCGGTGCAACGGCACGCCCTTCGCTTTGGCGGCAAGGTCCCACATCGCGATATCGAGCGCCGATATCGCAAACATCGTGATGCCATAGCGGCCGAACAGATGCAGGTTGCGTTGGATCTGCTCCATGAAAGCGGGAATGCCGGCCGCGTCGGGAACCTGCTGGCCCTGCGCCTGCGGCGCAATCATTTCCTCGATGGCAGTGGTACTGGTTCGCGGGCAGACATAGGCAAAGGCATCGCCCCAGCCGGTGAGGCCGGCGTCGGTCGAAACCTCGACCATGACGATTTCCAGTGCTGATATCGACGAAGCGCCCTGCCTGAAGCTCGCAACCCCCGCGTCATAGGGAATACGGATGTGGTGCGCCCGAACATTCGTGATGAGCATGGCTACCCTCCAAAAACGCCGAAGGATACATTGTCAGCGGCAGGATTGGAGAGCAAGGACTGTCAAATGAGGCGCGGAGCAACCGATCATAATGCGGTTGCTTCGCATGAAGGCTGTCAGTCATGAATCCAGCCCAGAAGGCGCTCTGGTACATCGAAAGTCATCTCGCCGGGACGCTGACGCTCGACGAGATCGCCAACATTGCCGGCGTCTCGCGCTTTCATCTGGTGCGGGCGTTTGCCGCGGCAACCGGTCTTTCGGTGATGCGCTACGTGCGCGCCCGCAGGCTCAGCAAGGCGGCGCGTGCGCTGGCTGCCGGTGCGCCCGACATCCTAGGCCTCGCGCTGGATGCGGACTACAGTTCTCACGAAGCTTTCACCCGCGCGTTCCGCGACCATTTCGGCACAACGCCAGAAGTAGTCCGCGCCGCAACGTGCCTCGATCAACTCAAGCTTCAGGAGCCCATCATGATGGATTCAACCTTGCTCGATACGCTCAAGCCACCGCGCTTCGAAACTTCCAAACCGTTGCTGATCGCCGGCATCGGTGAGCGCTGCACGCACGAAAACGGCGGCGCCGGCATTCCGAATCAGTGGCAGAAGTTTCACCAAACCGTCGACGACATCCCGAACCGGATCGGAAAAGTGGCCTACGGCGTCTGCTGCAACGGCGACGATTCTGGTTTCGATTACATCGCCGGGGTCGAGGTTTCCGACTTTTCGGACCTGCCGCGCGAGTTTTCGCGCGTGCGGATTCCCGAAGCGAAATACGCCGTGTTCACCCACTCAGAGCACATCTCGGCCATTCGCCGCACCGTCAACACGATCTGGAATCACTGGCTGCCGACGTCAGGCATGAAGGCGGCAGATGCGCCGAGCTTCGAGCGCTACGACGAGAAGTTCGATCCCGCCACCGGCAATGGCGGGCTGGAGATATGGATCCCGGTCCACGGATGATCGCTGTCGCAATGCTGCCCTGCGCCAAGCAATCGCCCGGGGTTGCTTGGCAAGCGATGGCGGCTTTGCCATAACAGCGCGGAACGAAAATGTTGCGCGTGGGGACATCGGTTTTGCAAATCCGCCTGCGCCGAAGAAAAGCCGGGAGGATTCATGGCCGATATCCGCATTCTCGCTACCGACCTGGAATTTCCGGAGGGGCCGGTGGCGATGCCCGACGGCTCTGTGGTGCTAGTCGAAATCCGCGGCAAACGGCTGACGCGGGTTTATCCCGACGGGCGGAAAGAGATTGTCGCGCAAATCCCCGGCGGCCCGAATGGCGCAGCCCTCGGCCCCGACGGCAAGATGTACATCTGCAACAATGGCGGCTTTTCCTGGATCCCGACCCGCAACATGATCATGCCGGGGCCGCAGCCGGACGACTATCTCGGCGGCTCGATCCAGCGCGTCGATCTGCAGAGCGGCAAGGTCGAGACCGTCGTCGACAAATGCGGCGAGCATGGCTTACGCGGGCCGAACGATCTGGTGTTCGACAGGCATGGCGGGCTCTGGTTCTCCGATCTCGGCAAGCGCCGTGCCCGCGAGATGGATGTCGGAGGTATGTATTATCTCAAGCCCGACATGAAGGAGATCGCCGAGGTCGTGCATGGCGTGCTGCCCGCCAACGGCATTGGGCTCTCGCCCGACGAGCATACCGTCTACATTGCGGAAACGCCGACCGCGCGGCTGTGGGCCTACGATCTTTCCGAGCCCGGCACGCTGAAGCCGCGCGACGTGATTTATCGCGGCGAACGCGGCAAGCCGATCGCAGGGCTCGGCGGCTACCAGATGTTCGACTCACTGGCAGTGGAGGCGAACGGCAATATCTGCGTGGCGACGCTGGTCTCCGGCTGCATCTCGGTGATCGCGCCCGACGGCACGCTGATCGAGCAGGTGCCGACCGGCGACCGCGTCACCACCAATATCGCCTTCGGTGGACCAGAGCTGAAGACGGCGTACATCACGCTCTCGGGCAAGGGCGAGCTGATCGCGATGGACTGGGCGCGGCCGGGACTTCCGCTGAACTTTTTGAACAAGTGAACCGTCCACGTCATTGCGAGCGAAGCGAAGCAATCCATGCCACCATACGGGGATAGATGGATTGCTTCGTCGCTGTCGCTCCTCGCAAAGACGGTGGAAAGAGCGGAGTAGAGAATGGCCTTTCTTGAACCGGTTACCCTTCGCGGCGAGCGCGCGCGGCTGGAACCCTTGTCGCATGATCACATCGATGGCCTGGTGGAAGCGGTGAGGGACGGCGAGTTGTGGAAGCTCTGGTACACGTTCATTCCGACAGCCGAAAACATGAAAAAGGAGATCGACCGCCGGCTCGGCCTATTCGCGGCCGGCACGATGCTGCCGTTCACGGTGTTCGGTGCCGACGGCAAGGTCGCGGGCATGACGACCTATATGAACGTCGACGCACCCAACCGCCGCGTCGAGATCGGCTCCACCTGGTACGCCAAGCGCGTGCAGCGCAGCGCGCTCAATACGCAGTGCAAATTGCTGCTGCTGACGCATGCCTTCGAGAAGCTGGACTGCATTGCGGTAGAGTTCCGCACGCATTTCTTCAACCATCAGAGCCGGCGCGGCATCGAGCGCCTCGGCGCCAAGCAGGATGGTATCCTGAGAAGCCACCAGATCGCGCCGAACGGCACATTGCGCGACACCGTGGTTTACAGCATCATTGCCAGCGAATGGCCGACGGTGAAGGCGCATCTCACCTATCAACTCAACGACAAGCCGCGGTAAGTAAAGCCGCGCCAGAAAAAGAGACGATGGAAACGTTCGATTACGTGATTATCGGCGCGGGCTCTGCGGGCAGCGTGCTCGCCAACCGCCTCAGTGAAGATTCCAATACCCGCATCTGCGTGCTCGAAGCGGGCGGCAAGGACTGGCATCCCTACATCCATCTGCCGGCCGGCTTCATCAAGACGTTCCACATGAAGAGCGTCAACTGGGCCTACAGCCAGGAGCCGGGCCCATGGACCGGCGGGCGCAGCATCTACGCGCCGCGTGGCAAGACGCTCGGCGGCTCGTCGTCGATCAACGGCCATATCTATAATCGCGGCCAGCGCCAGGATTTCGACACCTGGGCGCAGCTAGGCAATCGCGGCTGGGGCTATCCGGACGTGCTGCCCTATTTCAAGCGGCTGGAATGCCGCGTCGGCGAGTGCGACGAGACCTATCGCGGCCGCGAAGGCAGTCTCACCGTCACCACGATGGACTGGAAGGATCCGCTCTGCGAGGCCTTCATGGAGGGCGCCGTCAGCCTCGGGATTCCGCGCAATCCCGACTATAACGCCGAAACCCAGGAGGGCGTGTCCTACTGCCAGCGCACCATTCAGAATGGGTTGCGCATGAGCGCGGCCAAGGCGTTCCTGCATCCGGCGCGGAAGCGGGGCAATGTCGATGTGCGGACGCATGCACATGTCACCAACATCATCTTCGAGGGCAAACGCGCGATCGGTGTGCGTTACCTCAGGGGTGGCAAGGGCGGCACGCCGGTCGAGGTGCGCGCCAACAAGGAAGTCATTCTTTCGGGCGGCGCCTACAACTCACCGCAGGTACTGCAATTGTCCGGCGTCGGCTCGCCGGAACTGTTGCAATCGCACGGCATCGAGGTCCGTCACGCGCTGCCGGGCGTCGGCGAAGGCCTGCAGGATCATTACGCGCCGCGTTCGGTTGCGCGCGTCAAGAACATCAGGACCATCAACGAACTGCGGCGCGGCCTGAGCCTTTGGGTCGAGGCCTTGAAATGGGCGACGACACGGCGCGGCCTGCTCTCGCTGTCGCCGACCATGGTCTATTGCTTCTGGCATTCCGGCGAGACCACCGAGAGCTCCGATCTGCAGCTCACCTTCACACCGGCCAGCTACAAGGAAGGCGTGCAGGGCGAGCTCGAGGACGAGCCCGGCATGACGGTGGCCTCATGGCAGCAGCGCCCGGAGAGCCGCGGCTATGTCCGGATCCGCTCGGCCGATCCGTTCGCGGCGCCGATTATCCAGACCAATTATCTGGTGGAAGAGATCGACCGCCGCGTCGTCGTCGCCGGCATGAAGCTGGCGCGCCGGCTGCTCGCGTCCAAGCCGCTCGCGCCCTATTACGCCTATGAGGATTTCCCGGGGCCGAAGGTGCAGAGCGATGACGAATTCTTGGCCGCCGCCACCGAGCGCGGCACCACCACGTTCCATCCCGGCTGCACCTGCCGCATGGGACCGGCGGATGCCAAATGGGCCGTGGTCGACGATCAGTTGCGCGTGCACGGATTGCAGGGCCTTCGTGTCGTCGATGCCTCGATCATGCCGCGCATGATCTCCGCCAATCTCAACGCTTCGACGCTGATGATCGCCGACAAGGCCTCCGACATGATCCGCGGCAAGACCGCGCTGGAAGCGGTCAGATTCCCGGTGTCGGCCTAGCATTGGCGCGAGGAGCATGGCGTTCGCGATCAAGGCCGAAATTTCCGATCTGCGGCCGAAGACGTTCGCGTTGTCAGCGCAAAAGACCATGTATGGCGGCAAGCATATCGCCGAAGGCGACAAGGTTTTCGTGTTTGCGAGCGAGAACGAGGGCGGGCAGGGCCTTGTCGCGCGCGGCATTGTCATTTCAGCCAAAGCGATCGCCAGGAAGCGCGGCATCACCAGGCAAACACCACGTGTGAGCGTCACCATCAGACGCACCGCGCTCGCGAAGCGGCGGCTGGGGCGGAGCGAGCTCAAGCATTTCACCGACTGGAATGACGGCCAGCCCGGCACCGAGCTCAATTTCAAGTTCTATCGTCAGGCAACGAACAAGATCGCCGGCATCTCGGACGAAGCGGCGGCGTTCCTCGACGAATTCTTCTAGGGGCGCGTGGGCTCATAAGGCGTGGCGTTCGGCCATGGCACCATCGATCCAATAGGCTCGGGTTCCAGCATGTCTCATATATGCCGCACTGTAGACCTATCCTTCGAACGTGTCTGATCTGCCGCACTGTAGACGTATTCCGACGGTCATGCTCATGGCGGGTCTGAGGGAACGCGAAGCGGTTTACTGCCTTGTTTCGTCTAACCTGGAGAAAAAGCACGGTGAAGAAAATTGTGATTATTGCGGGCGCGACGCTTGCCGTGGTGACTGCCGCTGGCGCTGCCGACATTCCGCGCGCACAGCCCGTCTATCAGCAGGCCCAAATCGGCAAGATGCCGATTGGCAAGACCCCAATTGGAAAGACCCCAGTCGGCAAGACGCCCGTCGCGCCGCGGCCCTATGTGCGGTACTAAGGTCTCGCTGAATCCGACCTTTATCGTCGACAGTTGAAGGGCGAAGCGTGGCAAATAGGCCGAAGAGGTTAGGGCTGTGCTTGCTTGCGGGATTCGCACTCGCTGTCTTGCTCGAGTGCAAAATTCAATCAGCTTCTGCACACGAGACGGACAATCGCGCCCGCTCGGAACGTTTCATTTCCCAGAAACCGGAGGTCCACAAGCGCACCGCCGCCGCGAATGCGCTTGCCTCCAGTGAGGCGCCCATTGAGTCCAAACCGGCGCCTGTATCGACTCGAAAGGCGGGATCGAGATCGGCAAAGGGCCCGTACTACGTCGATTTCAGAGCCAGGACGGCGGCGAGCTGGGGACATGCTTTCGTCTGGTTCGGGAAGACAAGTGAGCGAGCCGTTGAAGTCGCAGGCCTTACCCCTGCGGGAGACACCGCGGCTTATATACTTGGTCATTTGACGTGGGTGCCGTCCGAGACCACGGCGAGCTATGGCGATCTTGATCCGCAATACTTGACCGCTAGTTACCGGGTTTACTTGAACGGGCCGGACGCAAAAAGGGTTTTCGCATACATCAAGAGATTACAGGCGAGCTCACCGGTCTGGAACGCCGAAACAACCAATTGCACTGCGTTTATCGGCAGCATCGCGGAGTTCATGGGATTGAAAGTTCCTCACCGCTGGCAGCGCCCTGAGGAGTACGTCAACAATCTCAAGGCGATGAATGGCGGGCGCCAGATAGTCCACCTGGCGTCAGAGCAATAGCTCGCATTCGTCCTTCCCGCCCTGGCGCGACCGCGCCCAATCCAGGTGCTAGACAGCCTCAGCCCGATACAACGTATCGATTGTCACAACGCCGATCGCCCGCGACACACAGGGACAGATCTTGCGGTTGTCCTGCTTCTGCTGGTCGCTGAAGAACACGTCGCGATGGTCGATCTCGCCCTCGACGGCGACGACGTCGACGGCGCAGACACCGCATTCGCCGCGCTGGCAGTCTGAGATCACCTCGAAGCCGGCGCCGTTCAGTGCGTCGAGCATCGAGCTGTTCTGCGGCACCACCAGTTCGGTGTCCATATCCTTCAGCCGCACGCGGAATTCCGCGGTCGGTTTCAACCCGCTGGAGCCGAAGGTCTCGTAGCGGAGATCGGCGGGCGCTCTACCTGCCTCGTTCCAGGCGCGCCGCGCAGCTTCCAGCATCCGCATCGGCCCGCAAATGACGGCGACAGCGTCGTCCGGCAGGGCGCGGAAGGTGGCTTCGAGATGGAGCCGCGCGCCTTCATCGGAGGCGTAGACGTTCAGCCGATCGCCGAGCAGCGTTGAGAGCTCGTCGAGGAAGGCGGCATCGCCGCGCGATTTCACGGCATAGTGCAGGGCAGCGTCGATATTCGTGCGGCGGAGCGCGGCCGCGATACTAACGATCGGCGTGATGCCGATGCCGCCGGCGATCAGGCAATAGCTTTTGCGGCTCCAGTCGATGTCGAGCAGCGAGGTCGGATTGGTCGCCTCAACCCGCGCGCCTTCTTGCAAATTCCACATGCCGCGCGAGCCGCCGCGGCTGTCCGGCGCCAGCCGCACCGCGATCCGATAAGTGGCTGCATCGCCGTTCTCCACCAGCGAATAGGAGCGCCGCGCCGGCTGCCCGTCGATCAGCAGGGAGACGGTGATATGGCTGCCGGGCGGGTAGGGCGCGATACGGCCGGTCTCGGGACGCAGGCGGAATTCGCGGATCGTCGGCGTCACGTCGCGGATCGTCTCGATAGTGCACCAGCTCCATTGCTCGGCAAAACGCATGGGCGATCCTATTCGGCTGACGATTTGAGCAGAGCGAGCGCCGGCAATAGGTCGAGATGCGTGCGGTTGCGGATCGCCAGCCGCAGATTGCGCGCCGCAAGCCGCGAATGCTCGCGCATCACGGCTTCGGCCCGTGCGCCCTCGCGGTTCTCGATCGCATCGACCACGATGCGGTGATGGTCCTGCCCGATCAGCAGGATCTGATGCGCCTCCGGCAGCGCCGACTGCGCCATCACGAACGCGCTTGGTGAGGCGAATGGCAGTGCGGAAACGCGGTCAATTTCACGGATCAACGGCGCGCTGGCGGATAGCTCGTTGAGTAGCGCGTGGAAGCGCGCGTTCATTGTCACGTAAGCCGAAAACGCCTCGACCGAGATCGGATCCTGACGCACCAGTTGGTCGAGATCGCCCAGGCATTCCTTGAGCGGCTCGAGGCTGCGCGCACTGACGCCCCGCTCGGCGGCGAAGCGGGCGGCAAGGCCCTCCAGCGTGCCGCGCAATTCGATCGAATCCAGAATGTCGCGCTCGGTGAATGCCTTCACCATGAAGCCGCCGGAGGGGATCGCCTGCAGCAGGCCCTCATCCTCCAGCCGCACCAGCGCCAGCCGCACCGGCGTCCGCGACACGCCGGTGATATCGACTGCCTGCAATTCGGATATGCGTTCGCCCGGGCGCAGCCGTCCGGACAGGATCATATCTCGCAATGCGAGCTGCGCGCGCACGGTCTGCGAGACGGAGCGTTCGGCGTCGCGCTCGCTCATGTTCTTACTCCGCGGCCTGCATGGCCTGCGGCGCGGTCTCGCGCGCGACCATGCGATCGATCACGCGCCGCGCCCACATTGCGCCGGCGTCGATGTTGAGGTTGTAGAAGGTGCGGTCCGGGTTCTCGTCCATCGCGCGCTGCTGCGCTTCGAGGATCAGTTCGTCCTCGCGGAAGATGTTGGAAACGCCTTCACGGATCTCGGTGGTCAGCCGCTGCTCGGAGATCCGGTAGTTGCGGACGAACGCCCAGAAATAGTGGCAGGTGGTTGCGGTCTCCGGCGTCATGGTGTTGAGCACGAAGCCGTTGACGCCCTGCGAACGGTCGCCTTCCGGCGCGCCGGTGCCGGCAGGCGCAACGCCGACGTCGATATTGACGGTGCCGGGCGCCTGGAAGTGGATGATCTGCCAGCGGTCGACCGGCCCTTGTTTTTGCAATTGCGCGGCCCAGAACGGTGGCGCCTCGATCCCTTTCATCCAGCGCGTCACCGTCACGGTCTTGTCGCCATGGGTGACATCGAACGGGGCTTCGGCGACATGATCATTGCCGATGCTGGAGCCGTGCACGAAGGTCTCGTGGGTAAGATCCATCAGGTTGTCGACCACCAGGCGATAGTCGCACTTAACATGGATGGTCTTGCCGTCGCCGGCCCAGGCCGGATCGTCGTTCCAATGCATGTCCGGCACCAGCGCCGGATCGGCCAGCGCCGGATCGCCCATCCATAGCCAGATGAAGCGGTGGCGTTCGACGACGGGATAAGAGCGCACGCAGGCGGACGGGTTGATGGTGTCCTGCGAGGGCATGTAGGTGCAGCGGCCCTGCGCGTTGAACTTCAGCCCGTGATAGCCGCAGACGACGGTGTCGCCGTCGAGCCGTCCCTTCGAGAGCGGCACCAGGCGGTGCCAGCAGGCGTCCTCCAGCGCACACACACGCCCATTGGACTGGCGGTACATCACGACATGCTTGCCGCAGATCGTGCGCGGAAACAGCGCGTGCTTGATGTCGGCATCCCAAGCGGCGGCGTACCAGGCATTGAGCGGGAATGAGGACGGCATAGCTGCACTCCATGTGCTGAGTGCATCATGTATACATTATGTGCCTGTTTATGGCAAATATGCCGAAGTAACGGTGCTAAAATACCATAAAAGTATACTGATTCTCTGTGAAATGGCTCATTTGGCTCGCATTGCTTAGCCGTCACCTGATGGACGATCGAAGTGCAGCGATCGGCAATGAACGAATCGGCTGGGACAATCGATATCCGGAAACCGCACTAATGCGATGAAAGGAGGCACGATGACATCTCAAGGATCGGCCCTCAGGCTGTTCGACCTGATACAGTCGCACCGTGTAACGGCAGTGATCTATGTGGCGGCCAGGCTGGGCCTCGCCGAGCTGTTGCGGCACCGAGCGGCAATATCGCGAACTGCTCGAGCAAAGCGGCTTCGGGCTGGCTCAGGTCTATCCGGCCGGCCGCTTCAACGTGATCGAGGCGCGATCCGCTTGAGGGTGGATATCTCCGTCACGCGGCATCACACCTAGCCGTACACGAACGCCTTGTCCTTCAGATCGATGGCCGGGAATTCGTCCTTCTCCGCCCAGTAATCCTGATTGTGCTGCCATTCCGGCTTGTCGCCGCGCTTGGGCAATAGGTGCATGCCGCGCATCATGTAGCCGGGATTGAAGTTCTCCGGGTCGATCCACGGCAATAGCGGCATGTTGTGGTCTTCGGGACGAAGCTGCGGCGTCACCTTTTTTGCGCCGGTCTCTTTCATGTGCTTGAGCAGCCGGCAGACAAAGTCGGCGACGAGGTCGACGCGCAGCGTCCAACTCGCGCGGAAATAGCCGAACACCCAGACGAGGTTCGGCACGCCCGTAAACATCATGCCGCGATAGGTCACGGTGTCGGCGAAGTCGAGCGGCTTGCCGTCGATGGCGAATTCGATGTCGCCATTGGCGCAGAGGTTGAAGCCGGTCGCGGTGACGATGATATCGGCCTCCAGCTCCTTGCCGGACTTCAGCAAGATGCCCTTTTCGGTGAAGCTCTCGATCTCGTCGGTAACGACGGAGGCCTTGCCGGACTTGATGCCCTGGAACAGGTCGCCGTCCGGAATGAAGGCGATGCGCTGCCGCCACGGCCGGTATCTCGGCGTGAAGTGGGTCGCGATGTCGTAATCCTTGCCGAGATAGGCCTCGACCGCCGACAGCAAATCCTTCTTGGCCGCTTCAGGTTCGTTGAACGTCTTGCGGGTGAAGGCGTCTTGATCGAACAGAATTTTTCGCCGGGTGATTTCGTGGATCCAGGTCTCGTCGATTTGCAGTTTGCGCAGCTCTTCGGCGATCTCGATCGCATTCCGCCCGGTGCGGAAATACGTCGGCGAACGCTGCAGCATGGTGACATGGGCGCAATCGGGCGCCAATGCCGGGATCAGGGTCGCTGCGGTCGCGCCCGAGCCGATCACGATGACGCGCTTGTCCTTGTAGTCGAGGTCCTCGGGCCATTTCTGCGGATGAACGATCGGGCCCTCAAACTTCGCCATGTCCTTCCACTGCGGCGTATAGCCCTCGGTGTGGCGGTAATAGCCTTGGCACATCCAGAAGAAATTGGTGGTGAAGCGAAGCTGCTCGCCGGTGTCGGTGCGCGTGGCTTCGATGGTCCAGAGATTTTCCTCGCTCGACCATTTTGCGGAGGTGATGGTGTGCTGATAGCGGATGTGAGGCGCAAGATCGTTCTCCTCGATCACTTCGCCCATGTATTTAAGGATCTCGGCGGCGGTTGCGATCGGCGCCGACGTCCACGGCTTGAAGCGGTAGCCGAAGGTATGCAGGTCGCTGTCGGAGCGGATGCCGGGATAGCGGTGGGTGGTCCAGGTGCCGCCGAACGTCTTCTGCGCCTCCAGCGCCACGAACGTAGTTCCCGGGCATTGCGTGGTGAGATGATAGGCGGCGCCGACGCCCGAGATGCCCGCGCCGGCGATCACGACGTCGAAATGCTCAGTGGTGCGCGGCGAAGTGCTGTCGATCTGTGCCTGAACGTTCATCTTCCCTGTTCTTTTTCATTTGTTGCTTTTAAAAAACGAAACGCCAGAACGTTTAGGTTCTGGCGCCGCAGGTCGTCAGCGAACTACACTTCGCGTCGGCTGAGGAAGGCCAGCCGCTCGAACAGGTGCACGTCCTGTTCGTTCTTCAAGAGCGCGCCGTGTAGCGGCGGGATCAGCTTGCGCGGATCGCGCTCCCGGAGCATTTCCGGCGTAATGTCTTCGTTGAGCAGCAGCTTGAGCCAGTCGAGCAGCTCCGAGGTCGAAGGCTTCTTCTTCAGCCCCGGCACTTCGCGCACCTCGAAGAAGATGCGCAAGGCTTCTTCCACCAGGCGCTTCTTGATGCCGGGGAAGTGCACGTCGACGATCCGGCTCATGGTCTCGGCGTCGGGGAATTTGATGTAGTGGAAGAAGCAGCGGCGCAGGAAGGCGTCCGGCAGTTCCTTCTCGTTGTTCGAGGTGATCATCACGATCGGGCGCAGGCTCGCCTTGATATTCTCGCCGGTCTCGTAGACGAAGAACTCCATGCGATCGAGTTCGAGCAACAGGTCGTTTGGAAATTCGATATCGGCCTTGTCGATCTCGTCGATCAGGAGCACCGGGCGCTTGTCGTGAGTGAAGGCTTCCCACAATTTGCCGCGCTTGATGTAGTTGGACATGTCGGAGACGCGGGGGTCGCCGAGCTGGCTGTCGCGCAGGCGCGACACCGCGTCGTATTCATACAGACCCTGCTGCGCCTTGGTGGTCGACTTGATGTGCCAGGTCAGAAGCGGCGCACCGAGCGCCTTGGCGACTTCTTCCGCCAGCACGGTCTTGCCGGTGCCGGGCTCGCCCTTCACCAGCAGCGGGCGCTCGAGCACGATCGAGGCGTTGACGGCGACCTTGAGGTCGTCGGTGGCGACATAGTCCTTGGTGCCGGTAAATTTCATCTATCCGTTTGCCTTGTTGTTCGTCCGTCAGCCGCTCGCGGCCTGAACAGTAAACGACCGCCGGTCCGGCGGTCGCGATTGGAATTGATGCCCTATCCTCAGCGTCTGATCAGCGACAGGATCACCAGGATGATTACCGCGCCGATCGTGGCGTTGATGATGTCGCGGACCCAGCCTCCACCGAGGTGGACGCCGAGTTGCGGCAACAGCCAGCTCGCCAACAGCGCGCCGATGATGCCAACCACGATATTGCCGATCAGTCCGAAACCTGCCCCGCGCACGATCAGCCCGGCAAGCCAGCCCGCAATACCGCCGATGATCAGCGCCGCAATGATCCCCATTGAATTTCCCCTGCCGGAATAAGCCTTTTGCGACTCAATTGTAATTGAAAAAGCCTCCCGGTCTAGGCCTGCCAGCTATGCGCTGGCCTTTGCCATGCCTGGCCCTTGACGCGCGCCATCCGGCGGGCAATCTGTATTCCATGTTCCTGCAATTCTTTACATCGTTGCGCGACGCGCAGGTCCCGGTGACGCTGCGCGAATATCTGACGCTGATGGAGGCGCTCGACGCCGACCTCGCCGATCAGACGGTGGAGAATTTCTATTATCTCTCCCGCGCCGCATTGGTGAAGGACGAGCGCAACCTCGACAAATTCGACCGCGTCTTCGGCACCGTATTCAAGGGGCTGGAGAACCTTCTGGACGCCATGGACAAGGCTGAGATCCCCGAGGAGTGGCTGAAGAAGCTCGCGGAGAAATACCTCACCGAGGACGAGAAGAAGCAGATCGAAGCCATGGGCTGGGACAAGCTCATGGAGACGCTTCGCAAGCGACTCGAAGAGCAGAAGGGCCGCCACCAGGGCGGCAACAAGTGGATCGGCACGGCCGGCACCTCGCCGTTCGGCGCCTATGGCTACAATCCGGAAGGCGTGCGGATCGGCCAGGAGAAGAACCGCAACAACCGCGCCGTGAAGGTGTGGGACAAGCGCGAGTTCAAGGATCTCGACGGCAATGTCGAACTCGGCATCCGCAACATCAAGATTGCGCTGCGCCGCCTGCGCAAATTCGCCCGTACCGGCGCTCCGGATGAGCTCGATCTCGACACCACCATCCGGGAGACCGCCAACCACGGCTATCTCGACGTCGTGATGCGTCCCGAGCGTCGCAACGCGGTGAAGGTTCTGGTGTTCTTCGACATCGGCGGCTCGATGGATTCGCATATCGAGCAGGTCGAGGAATTGTTCTCGGCGGCGAAGTCCGAATTCAAGCACATGGAATATTTCTACTTCCACAACTGCCTGTATGAAGGCGTGTGGAAGCAGAACAAGCGCCGCTTCACCGACCGCACGCCGACCTGGGACGTGCTGCATAAATATCCGCACGACTACAAGGTGGTGTTCGTCGGCGATGCCTCGATGTCGCCGTACGAGATCATGGTGCCGGGCGGCTCGGTCGAGCACGTCAATGAGGAAGCCGGCGCGGTCTGGCTGGAGCGCATCACGCACACCTATCCGCACACCGTGTGGCTCAATCCGGTGGCGCAGAAGCACTGGGACTATTCGGAATCCACCACGATCATCCGGCGGCTGTTTTCTGATCGGATGTATCCGATCACGATCGAAGGGCTTGAAGCCGCAATGAAGGAATTGGTGCGGTAATCACCGTCATTCCGGGGCGCGAAGCGAACCCGGAATCTTGATCGAATGAAGTAACCTCTAGATTCCGGGTTCGCGCTGCGCGCGCCCCAAAATGACGGCAAGAAGATGAAAGGCGCAAATCAATGCCCCAGACCATCCACCGCGGGATCAAATCCCTGCTCGACGAGGCCAATGCCGAAATCGAGACCGTCAGCGCCACTGAGGCCATCAAGGCCGCGCAGGATCCGGGCGTCGTGATCGTCGATATCCGCGATCCCCGCGAAATCGAGCGTGAGGGCAGGATCCCCGGCGCCTTCGCCTGCACACGCGGGATGCTGGAATTCTGGATCGATCCGCACAGCCCCTATGCCAAGCCGATATTCCAGGAGGACAAGAAGTTCATCTTCCACTGCGCCGGCGGCTTGCGGTCGGCGCTCGCGGCCAAGACCGCGCAGGACATGGGGCTGAAGCCGGTCGCGCATATGGGCGGTGGTTTCGCCGCCTGGCGCGACGCCGGCGGCCCGATCGAGAAGTGGGAGCCGAAGAAGAAGACTTGAATTTCTCCGCGTCATTCCGGGATGATCCGAAGGACCAGACCCGAAATCTCGAAATTCTCAGGTGCGCAAGCGCGCACCACAGTTCACGCTTCGCGTGCCCCGGAATGACAGCAAGGATTTCGCACTATGCCCGCCACCACCGACCCGCTCGTTTCCACCGAATGGCTCGCCGCGCACCTGAACGATCGCAACCTCAGGATCGTCGACGCCTCGTTCAAGATGCCCGGCGTATTGCCGCTGCCGCAGGATGACTATCTCGCTTCCCACATTCCGGGCGCGGTGTTCTTCGACGTCGATGCGGTATCCGATCATTCCAATCCGCTGCCGCATATGTTCCCATCCGCCGAGCAATTCGGCCGCGACGTCGGCGCGCTCGGGATCGGCAATGACGACACCGTCGTGGTCTATGATTCCGGCGGCTGGGTTGCGGCGCCGCGGGTGTGGTGGATGTTCCTGTCGTTCGGCAAGGAGGTGCGCATCCTCAATGGCGGCCTGAAGAAATGGGTCGCGGAGGGCCGCAAGGTCGAGAAGGGCGAGGTGACGCCGAAACCCAAGCTGTTCAATGCGACGTTCGATGCGCGGCGCGTGCGCAGCATGCAACAGCTCGTTGCAAATCTCGCAAGCCGCGCCGAGCAGGTGATCGATGCGCGCGCCAACGAGCGCTATCAGGGCAAGGTGGCCGAGCCGCGGCCGGGCCTTCGCTCCGGTCACATCCCGGGCAGCCTCAGCCTGCCCTACAACAACCTGTTCGACGCTGCGACCGGCACGATGAAATCGCTCGAGGAATTGCGGGCTGCGTTCGCAGGCGCCGGCGTGAAGCTCGACGCGCCGATCGTGACGAGCTGCGGCTCCGGCGTCAGCGCCGCCGTGCTGACCCTGGCGCTGTACCGCCTCGGTGTCGAGAACCCGGCGCTGTATGACGGCTCATGGACGGAGTGGGGCGCAGCCGATGGCCCGCCCGTCGCGACCGGCCCGGCTTGATCCAGATGGATGCGCCTACCGCGTTGCGCGGGGAGCCTGTAATTGCGCGAACGGGTTGGCCTGTAGCTGCTGTTGTGCCAACGCCGCCTCTCGGGCCAGCTGCGCGCGTTGCGCCGCAACCCGCCGCCGTTCCCGGGCGCGCTCCGCGGCTCGCTTCCTGATGGCGCTGCGGTCCGGCTTGGCTTCCATGGTTTTGGCCGCGGTCTTTTCATCGACGATCACAGCGGGACCGCCGAGCGTCGCGATCCGGCTCGCGGCCGGATTATCTTCGAACGAATAGATATCCGCTGCTGGGTCCGGCGCTGGCGGAACGGCAGCGGGTTGCGGCGTTTCCGCGATCGCGGCGAGCTTCACCTCCGCATTGGCAGCCGGCGCTTCGAATGCAGCCGGGGCGGGCCGTGCAACCAGCGTCTCGGCCGTCGCCTCCTTCGGCGGGGTTTCGGGCCTGGCGGCTTCGGCCGGCACCGGCTCTGACGGCCTCGCGGCGGCCAGTTTCTCGGGCTCGTCCGAACTGACGTCCGGAATCGGCGCAGCCTGGACCGGGGTCTCCCAGGCTGCTTCCGGAACGACGGCGGGTAGGACATTGTCGGCCGGTTTCTCCGCGACCGGCGGATCGATGCGAAGCAGCGCCAGGGTTGGCGGCGGGTCATCGCTCTGGCGGGCAAACATCGGCTCGGGCGCCGCCCGTCGGGAGGGAAGATTGGCAAATTCCTCATGTGCGGCGCGCAACAGCGCGGCAGCGCCAAGACCAAAAATTAGGATCGACATCGACAGCACGATGGCGGCGAACAGAAAACGAAAGCCGGGAAGCATGGACTCGGGTTCCGCCCTCCTTGATTCTCTGGAGGGTCATTGATTGCCAGGGGAACGCGGTGACCACTATGCGGGCCGGAAATCGCGGGGCGGGCGCGTGCGAATCAGGCCGATTCGAGAGTATCTCAACGCAGCGGGGTTTTTTGTTACAAAATCTGCGGTTTGACGTCGCTCATCACGCGCAAACGGCGATTTCCAGCGCGCTGAGACATCTTTGCCGCAGCCCGATGATCCATCACAAATGACCGGCCCGGGCCGAATTTCGCGGATTTGTCTTGAATGCGCCGCTATCTTCCGTCATCTGCCGTTAACCGTCCGGTGGGGCTTGGGGTCTATACATAAGGCGATGATGAACAACCGCATTCTGACGATTTGTGCCGCCATTGCCGCTGGCATGGCGGGAACTTCGCTCGCCCATGCGCAGGGCTATCCGTCAGCCGCTGGCCCGGTTTATTCGACGGCACCAGGCCCGTATGTCCAGGGCGGCTATCCGGCCGACGATCGCCGCGGACCCGGCGAGCCTGATTTTGACGCATTGGATGATGACGACACGCCGAACGCGCCTGCTACGGCCGCGTTGCCGCCGCCCGGTCCCGTGCTGTCGCCCTCTGATCCCCGTTATGGCCGCCCCGCGCAGGCGCCGGTTTATTCGGACCGTGGCGCGCCGATGCCCACGGGCCCGATCCTTTCTCCCGACGATCCGCGCTATGGCCGCCCGGCCACCGCCGCGGCGCCCACCGGCCCGATCCTGTCGCCCGACGATCCACGCTACGGTCGTCCGGCCGGTCCGCCACCGGTGATCTATGCCGACCGTCCGCCAGGATCGCAGCCACAGGTCTATTCGGATCGCGGCGATAGCCGCATTCCCGGCGCCGGCATCGTCTATCCGAACGACGACCGCGCTGGTCTGCGTCCGCCCGGAGCGATCGGCGCTGCGCCGGGTGCCAGCGGTGCGCAGCCGCAGCAACCCGCCGTCGGCGCTGACGGCAAGCCGGTGCAGCTCGCTGCGCTGCCGCCGGAAGAGCAGCCGGAAGTGGGCCCTGCGCAGCTTCCGCCGCACCTGCGTCGCCAGGAAGTGTCGTTCGCGACCAAGGAGCCCGCCGGCACCATCGTCGTCGATACCGCCAATACCCATCTCTATTACGTGCTCGGTGGCGGCCGCGCGATCCGCTACGGCGTCCGCGTCGGGCGCGATGGCTTCACCTGGAATGGCGTGCAGAAGATCAGCCGCAAGGCCGAGTGGCCGGATTGGCATCCGCCGACCGAGATGATCGAGCGCCAGCCTTATCTGCCGCGCTTCATGGCCGGCGGCCCCGGAAATCCGCTCGGCGCGCGCGCCATGTATCTCGGTTCGACCATCTACCGCATTCACGGCACCAATCAGCCCTCGACGATCGGCAAGTTCGTCTCCTCGGGCTGCATCGGCATGCTGAACGAGGACGTCTCCGACCTGTTCGAGCGCGCCAAGGTCGGCACCCGCGTGGTGGTGCTGCCCGGTGGCCCGCCGCCCGCCAACACCGCAAGCGCGTCGGCCGCCCCGGCGCCCGCGGCTGGTCCGGCTGCTGCTGTAGCTTCCGGACCGGCACAGGCGCAATTGGCGCCTGTTCCCGGCACGCAGCAGACGGTCGTGCCGCCGCTGCCTGCACCGGTGACGGTACGTTAGGTCGTTAGTCGCAAAACGATGTTTCGAAGGCGCGCCCCTGGCGCGCCTTTTTTGTGCCGATACGCGCAACGCCGCTGGGCCGTTCCGGAACAAGTCCAGATTGAAAACGCCCGCCACATTCGCGCTTGAATTCACATTTGCTCCGACTAACTGCCGGCCATTCAGTGTGGGGCAGCAACAGGAGGATTTGAGATGCGGATCTTTGTTGCAGGCGCCACTGGCGCCGTCGGCCGTCCGCTCGTTGCCGCGCTGATCACGGCAGGTCACTCGGTCGTCGCAATGACGCGCAGGGCCGGCAAGGCCGAGGCCATCAAGCGGATGGGCGCGGAGCCCGCCATTGCCGATGGCCTGGATCCCGTAGCCGTCGAGGCGGCGGTGGGTTCCGCAAAGCCCGATATCGTCATCCATCAAATGACCGATCTGGCGGGCATGACCGACCTTCGCCATTTCGATCGCGCCTTCGCAACCACCAATCAGCTTCGCACACGTGGCACCGACTATCTACTGGCCGCTGCGCGCGAGGCCGGCGTGAAGCGCTTGATCGCCCAGAGCTACTGCGGCTGGACCTATGATCGCAGCGGCGAACCGGTCAAGACCGAAGCCGATCCGCTCGATGTCGATCCGCCGGAGGAGCTGCGCCGCACGCTGGAAGCGATTCAATATCTGGAGGGCACGGTTGCCGGCTCGGCGAACCCGGAGGGGATCGTTTTGCGATATGGAGCGTTCTATGGCCCGGACACCGGCATGCTCTCACGGCCGATGATCGATCAGGTACGCCACCGTCGGGTGCCGCTGATCGGCGGCGGTGGCGGACGGTGGTCGTTCATCCACGTGGAGGATGCGGCGTCCGCGGCCGTCGCTGCCATCGAACGCGGCAGGCCCGGCGAAATCTACAACATCGTCGATGATGAACCGGCGCCGGTCAGCGAGTGGCTGCCTGCTCTGGCCACGCTGCTCGGAGCCAGGCCGCCGATTCGCGTGCCGGCTTGGCTTGGCCGGCTGTTCGCCGGCGAGCACGTGGTTTCGATGATGACCGAGGTGCGGGCAGGCTCCAATGCCAAGGCGAAGCGCGAGTTGGGTTGGCAGCCGGCGCATCCGTCGTGGCGTCAGGGATTTGCCGAGGTCGCCAGCGGCGCAGCCACGCAGCACGCCGCCTGAGGAGTTCGTTTGCTCAGGCATGACGAACCAGTCTGATGTGATCCGTCATCTTGCCGCCCAGCCGGCGGCGACACGGACGATCATGCCGACGGCGTCGGCCGGTCCGGGAAGCGCCATTTGCGGTCAGCAGATTGCGGGATGCTGAAGATGTGCCGCTGATTTGCCCGACGTGTCAATGTTCAAAGCTCGATGCCGGCCGCTACCTGCTACTTTGCATGGGGTTGTTTTCTACTTTGCATGGGGTTGTTTTCGATATTTTGGGCTGGCGGCGAGATCGGCCATTCTCAGGCCAGCCGCTGCTTCGGCTCGCCCTTGAACCAGGCGTCGATGCCCTCGACCATCTGCTGATAGTGGTTTCGGAAGCTGTCCTCGGTGACGTAGCCGAGATGCGGCGTCAGCACCATGTTGTCGAGCTTGCGGAAGGGATGATCGACCGGCAGCGGCTCGACCGAGAACACGTCGACGCCGGCGCCCGCGATCTTCTTCTGTGTCAGCGCTTCCAACAGCGCGCCTTCGTCGACGATCGGCCCGCGCGCGGTGTTGACGAGATAGGCGGTCGGCTTCATCCGTGCCAGGTCGGCAGCGCCGACCAGCCCGCGCGTACGCTGGCTCAGCACCACATGGATGGTGATGATGTCGGCGGTCGAGAACAGCTCTTCCTTGCTGACATAAGTGACGCCGATCTCCTTGCACTTCTCAGGCGTCAGATTCTGGCTCCAGGCGATCACGTTCATGCCGAAGGCCTGCGCCAGCTTCGACACTTTGGTGCCGAGCTTGCCGAGACCGATCACGCCGAGCGTGCGGCCCTCAATCTCCATGCCGACATGGGCCTGCAACGGCTCGCCGGCATGCATGCGAGCGTTTTCGCGGCCGATATTGCGGGTCAGTTCAAGGATCAGGCCCATGGTCAGCGGCGCGGTCGGGTCGCGGCCCCATTGCGTGCCGCACAGCACCACCTTGTGGTCCTTGGCCGCCTCCATGTCGATCGCGGCATTGCGCAGGCCCGAGGTGATCAGCAGTTTCAGGTTGGGCAGCGCGGCAAACATGGTGCGTGGGAATGGCGTGCGCTCGCGCATCGCGCAGATGATCTCGAAATCCTTCAGCGCGGCGGCCGCGGCTTCCGCGTTCGCAAACGGCTGGTTGAATACCGTGATGTCGACGCGATCGGAGATTTTGGACCAGTCGGCGACCTTCAGCGCCACGTTGAGGTAATCGTCGAGGATAGCACAGTGGAGCCGCGTCATTTGAGGTCCATTGATGGCGAGGAAGACGGTGGGACGGCCGTCAAAGAAGGTCGCCATGGTTGCGCGCAATCGGGGAGACGCGCAAGCGGACTAAACGCAGGGCAGGCTCAAATAAGCTGAAAAGCTCAGTTCTGATGGCCGAGATGCTTGGCCCGCCAGGCCGGACCGGGGCCGCGCATATAGTGCAGTTCCGGGCGGTACGGGTTGAACGCCTTGGCGACGAACTGGCGCCAGAAGGCGCGGAGTTCTGCCAGCGGTTTTACCAATCCGGCGCTTGCATGAGCCGGAGCGGAAAGAGATACCGAACCGATCGTAGCCATGACGCGGGCCCTTGTTTTCAAGACGCCTTTTCGGCGCTGAAAGCGATTTTTCGCCCGATTTATTAAAAGATAGTTTCAATTGTCGGGACCTCGGCAATCATGGTGTCCATCCCGTATTCATCCGTGGTGAACGGATGGAAAACGCCGCTCCCTCGGTTGCCCTTTGGGGGCTGCGCCGCTACATGAGCGGCAGCAAATTTCCATAAATCCTCCGGTTTCAAGGGATCGCGATGGCTCGCCAGTTCGTCTATTTCATGCAGGGTCTGACCAAGAGCTACCCGACCCGAAAGGTGCTCGATAACATCCACTTGAGCTTCTACCCGGACGCCAAGATCGGCGTGCTCGGCGTCAACGGCTCGGGCAAATCGACCCTGCTCAGGATCATGGCCGGCCTCGACAAGGAATATACCGGCGAAGCCTGGGTCGCCGAGGGCGCCCGGGTCGGCTATCTCGAGCAGGAGCCGCAGCTCGACGCCAAGCTCACCGTCCGCGAAAACGTCATGCAGGGCGTCGCCAAGCAAAAGGCGATCCTCGATCGCTACAACGAGCTGGCGATGAACTATTCGGACGAGACGGCTGAGGAGATGACCAAGCTGCAGGACCAGATCGAGGCCCAAAGCCTCTGGGATCTCGACAGCAAGGTCGACCAGGCGATGGACGCGCTGCGCTGCCCGCCCGACGATGCCGACGTGACAAAGCTTTCTGGCGGCGAACGCCGCCGCGTCGCGCTGTGCCGCCTGTTGCTCGACCAGCCGGAACTGTTGCTGCTGGACGAACCGACCAACCACCTCGACGCCGAGTCGGTCTCGTGGCTGGAAGGCCACCTGCGACAATATCCCGGCGCGATCCTGATCGTGACCCACGACCGCTACTTCCTCGACAACGTCACGGGCTGGATCCTCGAGCTCGACCGTGGCCGCGGCATTCCCTATGAGGGCAACTACTCGTCCTGGCTGGTGCAAAAGCAGAAGCGTCTCGAGCAGGAAGGCCGCGAGGACGCAGCGCATCAGAAGACGCTCGCCCGCGAGCAGGAGTGGGTCGCGTCCTCGCCCAAGGCACGCCAGGCCAAGTCGAAAGCGCGTTACCAGCGCTATGAGGAACTGCTCAAGAAGGCGAGCGAGAAGCAGACTCAGACCGCGCAGATCATCATCCCGGTCGCCGAGCGGCTCGGCGCCAATGTGGTCGATTTCGAGGGCTTGAGCAAAGGTTTTGGCGATCGTCTGCTGATCGACAATCTCACCTTCAAGCTGCCGCCCGGCGGCATCGTCGGCGTGATCGGCGCCAACGGCGCCGGCAAGACCACGCTGTTCCGCATGATCACCGGGCAGGAAAAGCCCGACAAGGGCACCATTACGATCGGCGAGACCGTGCACCTCGGTTATGTCGATCAGTCGCGCGATGCGCTCGACGGCAGCAAAACCGTGTGGGAGGAAATCTCCGGAGGCAACGAGCTGATCCTGCTCGGCAAGAAGGAAGTGAACTCGCGCGGCTATTGCTCGTCCTTCAACTTCAAGGGCGCCGACCAGCAGAAGAAGGTGGGCGCGCTGTCAGGCGGCGAGCGCAACCGCGTGCATCTCGCCAAGATGCTCAAGTCCGGCGCCAATGTGCTGCTGCTCGACGAACCGACCAACGACCTCGACGTCGATACGCTGCGTGCGCTCGAAGAGGCTCTGGAGGATTTTGCCGGCTGCGCCGTGATCATCAGCCACGATCGCTGGTTCCTCGATCGTATCGCCACCCACATCCTGTCCTTCGAAGGCGACAGCCATGTCGAATGGTTCGAGGGCAACTTCCAGGACTACGAGAAGGACAAGATGCGCCGGCTCGGCCAGGACAGCATCATTCCGCACCGCGTGAAGTACAAGAAGCTGACGCGGTAAGCCAATCGGGCGTTTGCGTGATCGCGACTGCGCATGCGCTGCGGCCAGTTGTCGCTTCACAGTGCGGTCAGATTGCGTAGATATAGGGCTCCTTCCGCCATTCGAATCCCTGCAGCGAGCCCTCCCTGATGTCCCTTGCTCCCGAAACACTCTTGCCGCCGAAGGGCGCGAGGTTGCGCCCCGTTCCGATGCTGATCTTCGGCTCGCGCTGGCTGCAATTGCCGCTCTATGTCGGCCTGATCGTCGCGCAGGGCATTTATGTCGTGCTGTTCATTAAGGAGCTGTGGCACCTGTTCGCGCATGCCTTCGACTTCAGCGAACAGCAGATCATGCTGGCGGTGCTGGGCCTGATCGACGTCGTCATGATCTCGAACTTGCTCGTGATGGTGATCGTCGGCGGCTACGAGACTTTCGTCTCCCGGCTCAATCTGCAGGGCCATCCCGACGAGCCGGAGTGGCTCAGCCACGTCAACGCCAGCGTGCTCAAGATCAAGCTGGCGATGGCCATCATCGGCATTTCCTCGATCCATCTGTTGCGCACCTTCATCGAAGCCGGCGCGCTGACCTCGGGCAAGACCGCCTATACCGAAACCGGCGTGATGTGGCAGACCATCATCCACACGGTCTTCATTCTCTCGGCCATCGGCATCGCTGTCGTCGACAGGCTTTCCAATGAAGCGATCGAATCGAGCAAGCAGACGGCCGGCCATTGATGATACGATCTCGCGGCGAGGATTGGCAATGATGGGCGGCCGCGCACTTGTCGCTGGCCTGCTGCTGGCGCTCGTGTTGCATTCGCCCGCCCGCGCCGCCGACGCCGCCTTCACCCAGTTCATCGCCTCGCTGTGGCCGGAGGCGCAGGCAGCCGGGGTGTCGCGCGCCACGTTTCATGCCGAGACGCGCGGGCTCGAGCCAGATTACAAATTGCCCGATCTGTTGCTGCCCGGCCGGCCTCCCACCGGCGCGCCGGCGCAGGCGGAGTTCGTGCAGGTGCCGGCCGACTATGTGAAGGAATCGTCGATCGCACGACTTGCTGCCGAAGGGCAGAAGCTGATGCAGCAGCATCGAACAGCGCTCACCGAGATCGAAAAGCGCTTCGGCGTTCCCGCAACCGTCGTGCTCGCGATCTGGGGCCGCGAGACCGACTACGGCCGCTACCGGCTGCCTTACGACACCTTGCGCGTGGTTGCGACGCAGGCCTATGTCGGCCGGCGCAAGGATCAGTACCGCACCGAATTCATCCTGGCGCTGAAGCTGCTCGGCGAGGGCGCTGTCGCGCGCAAGGATTTTCGTTCGTCCTGGGCGGGTGCCACCGGCCTCACGCAGTTCCTGCCATCAGAATATTACAAGCACGGCATCGATCTCGACGGCGATGGCCGGGTCGACATCTGGCATTCGGTGGCGGATGCGCTGGCTTCCGCCGCGCAGCAGCTCGTCAACAAGGGCTGGCAGCGCGGCGTGCGCTGGGCCTATGAGGTGAAGGCACCCGCCAATGTCGATTGCACGATGGGCGTGCCGGAGGTGACGAAGCCGATCGCCGAATGGCTGCGCTTGGGCTTCGTGCCGGTGCGCGGGCAGAAGCTGAGCGCGGCCGAACTGGCGCAGCCAGCATCGCTGTTGCAGGTCGAGGGCATTTATGGCCCGTCGTTCCTGACGACGAAGAACTACTTCGTCATCAAGGAGTACAATTTTTCCGATCTCTATGTGCTGTTCGTCGGCCACCTCGCCGACCGCATGACAAGCCCGCAGCCGTTCGCAACGCCCTGGTCGGCGTCGACGCAGTTGCGCTCCGCCGATGTCGAAGCCATGCAGCGTCACTTGACGCGCATTGGTCTCTACAAGGACAAGCTTGACGGCAAGGCAGGCATGCAGACCCGCGCGGCACTCGGCGCCTTTCAGAAGTCCGCTGGCCTGAAGGTCGATTGCTGGCCGAGTGACGCGGTGCTGCGCGCGATGAGCGCGGGGCGTTGAGAATTGCTTCCCCTCATGGTGAGGAAGCGCGCAACCGCCGTCTCGAACCATGTGGCCCGACTGGGGCCTTCATCCTTCGAGACGCCGCGGACCCTGTCATCGGGCGAGCATTCGCGTGACCCGTTGGCGGCTCCTCAGGATGAGGAACAGAAAAACAAAAAGCCCGGCCGAACGATCGGCCGGGCTCTTGAGCAACACGCGCGGGTGTCAGATCAGTTGCAGACCTCGACGCGGCGATAGCGCCACTCCCAGCCGTCCCAGAAGCGCTCGCGAACCATGCGGCACGCCGGATAGGGCGCTTCTTCCACATACACCGGACCGCCATAGGCCGGGCGGCTGGAGGCAATCGCACCGCCGATGATCGCGCCGCCGAGCAGGCCGGCCGCCACGCCAGCGGCAACACCGCGCTGTGCGCTTGCAGGCGTCGAGGCAAGCGAACCGGCAATCGTTGCGACCGCGACGAAGGCAGCAAATGTCTTCTTCATGTCCTGGGCTCTCCTGGAGTGGCGCCTTTGGGCGCCGGGTTTAGGGATGACTCACACGCTGTTTCGAACTGCCGCTTCGCTAAAAAAGCGCACATGGGTCAATCGAAAGTAAACGTCCTCAGACGCTCGCCGAAAAAAACGGTTTTTTCGGGCCAAAACGGCATTCATCCCGGAAAAGCTGCGTCCTTTCCGGGATGTTGGGCCGTAAATTTAATGAAGATGAACGGGGCAGCTAGTCGCAAACCCTGACGTTGCGCACCCGCCAGCCATAGCCGTCCCAGAAGCGCTGCCGCTGCCAGATGCAGGATTCGCCGTAGCCAGGATCGGCCACATAGGCCGGGCCGCCATAGTAATGGGGCTCATAGTAGCCTGGGCCGTAATAATAGCCGTTCTGGGATGCAATCGCGCCGCCTACAATGGCGCCGCCGAGCAATCCGGCTGCGACACCCGCGGCCACACCGCGTTGCGCATGGGCGGGAGCGGGAACAGCCACGGCCGAAACGGTCAGAGCCGCGGCGGTACCGAGCGCCATCAATGTCTTCTTCATGGCTTCACCTTTCTTGCGGAGCAAAGGACGTTAGGTCTTGTCCCGGCAAAAGTTCCATATTCCGCTTGAATGATCAATGAACGCCGAGGCCGCCGGCGATGACGAAGACAGGAGGTGAGGCAGGTCACGGTGCGATAATACCGAAAGAATTATTCTCGCCCCCAAAACGCAGGATACAATGATGAGTGGAATGGCAGCATTCATGGTGGCGGTCGGCGGCACGTCGCTGATCTGCTATTTCCTGATGACCCGGGTGCAAAGCCGGAAAGCCCGGCGCGAGGGCGCGAGCAACGGCGCGTCCTCGGGCTTCGGCGCCAATAACAGTTCCGGCACGGATAGTTGGAACCTGTTTTCCTGGGGCGGCGAGAGTCCTTCGTCGCAAGATTCCGCGTCATCCAGCGACGGCGGCGGAGACAGCGGAGGAGGCGGAGGTGGTAGCGGCGATTGATGTCGAAAACGCCGGCAAATCAGCGCCACTTTGATTTACCGCAACACCGCTTTTTAGATTCATTCCAGTATTTCGCCGGCATCAGTTTGGAATTGCTAGAAAATGCGGCTTTTCCTTTTGCATCTCGGAGCAGTCTTCCATATCGATGAGGTCGCATCACCGAGGGTTCTTTCCGTTTCATGATCGTCTGTTCCTGCAACTTTTTGAGCGACCACGATGTCCGTAGTGCCGTAAGTGCATCCACGGACCTGCCGCGAAATCCCAAACAGATCTATGGTTGCCTCGGTTGCAGCGCCGAATGCGGCCGCTGCGCACGCACGATCAAGACGATCATCGACGAAGCGCTTGGCGCCTGCGCCAAGGAGTGCTGCGCCGGTTGCCCGCACAGCCCTGCGGCAAACGACGAGCTCGCCCAGGAAGCTCCGGGTGCGCCTGCGTTTGCGCTCGCGGCCTGCTGAAACCGTCGAAATCCATATCTGCCATTTCCACGAGCTTTTTTCGTGGATCGGTTGCCCTTGGCTCCAAACTGATTTAGAAGCATTCTAAATACAGGTGCAGCCGCGTCTGGCTTGCGAAAATTGGAGTGGACAATGCAGGGCGATCCCAAAGTCATCGACTTTCTCAATAAGGGCCTGCGCAGCGAGCTCACCGCAATCAACCAGTATTGGCTGCACTACCGGCTCCTGAACAATTGGGGCCTTTTGGATTTTGCCAAGGTCTGGCGCAAGGAATCCATCGAGGAGATGGAACACGCCGACAAGTTCACCGACCGGATCCTGTTTCTCGACGGCTTTCCCAACATGCAGGTGCTCGATCCCCTGCGCATCGGCCAGAACGTCAGGGAAATCATCGAATGCGATCTGGCCTCCGAGATCGCCGCGCGCACGCTCTACCAGGAGGCCGCAACCTACTGCCACGGGGTCAAGGACTACGTCTCACGCGACCTGTTCGAAAGCCTGATGAAGGACGAGGAGCATCACATCGATTTCCTCGAGACCCAGCTTGACCTGATCCAGCGTATCGGCCTCGAGCTCTACACCCAGAAGCACGTTGGCGGTCTGGAGAACGGGGATTGAGCTTCTTACTCTCCCCTGGATGGGGTCGGCTCGTATGAGCGAAGCGAGTGCGAGGCGGGGTGGGGTGATCTCTCAACTTGGGCACTGCTGGAGGTGGAGAGACCGTCCCCCACCCCGCCGCACGTTACACGCGCGTCGACCCTTCCCCCTCCAGGGAAGGATAGTTTTTCCCTACAATTGCGTCTTGTAGCGCTCGTAGATCACCGCTTGGCTTTCGCGCTCGCCGAGGCCGGTCTGGTCGTGGATCACTTCGCCGATGCTCGGCATCACCGAGCGCTCGACCCTTTCCGTCGTCCAGAGTTTCGAGCGCATCAGCGCCTTGCCGCAGTGGAAGTAGGCTTCCCTTACGTCGATGCGCAGCACCGCGCGCGGCGGTTTGCCGAACTCGATCATCGAGGCCATCAGCTCCGGGTCAACCGAAACGGCGCCCTTGCCGCCAACGCGCAGCGTCTCGTCGATCCCGGGCACGAAGAAGATCAGCTGCAGGAAGCCGCTTCCCTCGACGATGTTGCGAAAACTGTCGATGCGGTTGTTGCCGGAACGATCCGGCATCAGCAGCAGGTTCGGTCCCGCGACATGAATGAAGCCGGGATTGCCGCCGCGGGGCGAAGCGTCGACGCTGCCGTCCGAGCCTGAAGTGGCCAGCACGCAGAACGGAGACATGCCGATGAACTTCTTGGCGTGGGCATCGATCGCCGGCCGCGCCTTGGCGACAACGCGCGGCGTCGGAGCGGGATAGATCTTGGCGAGGTCAGAGGCAGCAAGATCGGACAAGGGCGGCTCCTTTAGCTTTCGTGACAAAAGACTATCATTCCGCGGCGCGGGCGTCATCTTGAGAGAACTTACACCGCATCCGCCGGCACGAAGCAGTTGATGATGACAGCGCCGCGGTGATGCACGTACCACACCACGGCTTCGCCGATCGGGTTGCCCTGATCGCGTATGATCGCGCGCTCGGGCACCTGCATCCATTGGCCCTCGATCGGCACCCAGTAAGCGTCGGCGCGAACGTCGTAAGCGGTGCGATGACCGTCGGAAACGTCGCAACAGGGCACGCCGTTCGGCGCGATCACGCGCTTGAACCAGGCGCGGATATCAGGCGGGACATGATCGAACTGGCCCCTGTCAATGGCAAGGGCGGCGCTGGCCAATATCGAAAGGCCGGCGAGCAAGGCGAATGATACAAGCCTTCGCATCCGATCCTCCGCTGCGTTGTCTCTTCCTCGCGGTGGCGCATGCCGCCCACGATTCGTAATCTGAGGACAATTCAAGCGGAGCCCGCATGCGGATGCACGCTCAAATAATATGCGATGTGGACGCTGCCGAATTGATGCGGTGCGAAATCATGACTTCTTCTTGATGTGCGCATTGCCTTGAACGGCCGACTTCACCCGTGGCCTCGGCGCGACGTTCTTGAACGCCATGGTGAGCGCGCTCTTGAGCGTCGTCGTATCGGCCTTTGCCAGCAGCACGTTGGTGTTGCCCTGCTTGCCCCAGCCGCCCGGCACCGGACGGAATATCTCTGGTTCGGCCTCGACCAGCATCGATTGCTGCTCGGGCGTGAGCTTCACCATGCCCCACTTGTCGTCAGGATAGCCGAGCGTGGCGAAGATGCGCTTTCCCGCGCGGAAATCCGCGTGGCCCTGGTGCGCGCCTTCGAGCGCTCCAGGAAGAGCCAGCGCCGCACGGCGGAAGCGAGTCCATGACATCGCGAGTTCGTCCGACGCGCCGCCTACATCGCCCGCTGCGGCGCACTCTGCAGCAATTCCTCCAGTTCCTTCTTGTAGAACTTCGCATTGCCGGTGGTAAGATGGCCGCGCGTCTCGCTGGAGGCGGGGATCAGGAGCAGGCGGCCGTTCTTGACCCGCTTCATCGCCGCCTCGGTGACGCCGGTCTCGGGCGGATTGCGCTCGTCGTCGGCTGCGTTGATCAGCAGCAGCGTCGCCTCGATCTTCTCGAGCGAAGGCGCGGGATTGTAATCGTGCGAGGCCTCCCACTGGTAGATGAAATCATTGGCATCGGCGGTGATGGCGTTCGCCAGACGCTCGTCGACCATCTTGTCAGCCTTCGCGGCGGTCGGTGCCAACGCCTGATAGGCCAGCGTGCCGCCGCCGGTGGCGATGCCATAGGCGTTGATGGCGTATTTCATCATGCGGGGCTGGGTAGTGTAGTTGCCGCCGTTGTAATCGGGATCGTTCCTGATGGTCTCCAGCATCATCCGACGCAGCATCCAGTTACGCGCCGCCATCTCGGTCGGCTGCGAGGCCATCGGCACCAGCACATCCATGAACTGCGGATATTTGCCGCCCCAGATCCAGGTGTGCATGCCGCCCATCGAATTACCGATCACGAGTCGCAGATGTTTGACGCCGAGGCCTTCGGTGACCAGCCGATACTGCGCATCGACCATGTCCTCATAATTGTATTTCGGAAAATTGGTCTTCATGCCGTCGGAGGGCTTGGACGATTTGCCGTGGCCGATCCCGTCGGGGATGATGATGTAGTACTTCGTCGCATCGAGCGGTTGGC
This sequence comes from Bradyrhizobium archetypum, assembly GCF_013114835.1. Classification (GTDB taxonomy): domain Bacteria; phylum Pseudomonadota; class Alphaproteobacteria; order Rhizobiales; family Xanthobacteraceae; genus Bradyrhizobium; species Bradyrhizobium archetypum. Next base: position 239,844 of record NZ_JAAVLW010000009.1, read on the forward strand.
CGGGCCCGAACAATTCACCGCCGAAGGTCGCCGTCAGCATGCTGGCCGCCGAGCCGCCCGAGCCGTGCAGCACGAGAACGGGTTGTCCGGTCGGCTCGCCGATCGTGGTGTAGTGCAGGTGCAATTCCGGCATCGTCTCGCCAGTGTGGAATCTGAAGTCCTTGGCGATCCAGTCGCCCTGTTTCGGCGCGGGATAGTCGGCTGCGAAGGCGGTGATGGATGTCAAGGCGAGGACCGCCGACAGGGCTGCGCAGGACAGTTTCATGATGATTCTCCCCAGGGGCCGCGGCTGTCTTGTGCGCCGCTTGCGGGGAACCTTATCACACCGGCGAGTTCCATCGCCAGATCGGCGTATGCGCGCCGCCTAGCCCTCCACCTCGGTTTCCGGCCGGTCATTGCCGGGGGCGGTCTCCGAGCGCCATTTTCCGTCCTCGGTTTCGTATTCGATCACTTCCGTGCGGCCCGGCACCCGCTGCTCGGCGGCGGCACGCCGGGCGGCAGCTAGCGCCGCGGCGCGGTTCGGAAACGGCTCGGAAAACACGCCATTGACGGTGTAAGCCCAGCCGCCGTCATGTTCGACGATCTTGTAGGTCACGTGAGTCATCGGGAACTCGCCATTTGCAGGTGGCGACGGAGGTAAACGCGCCGCGCAATCCGTGAGAGAATAGGTCACGCTGTCGGATTTTGCACCGCCCGTTCGTCCTTGATCGACGACCTCTGCAGACGAGTGAATCATGTGCCGTAACATCAAGACCCTGTTCAATTTCGATCCCCCGGCCACGCATGCCGAGATCCACGCTTCCGCGCTGCAATTCGTGCGGAAGCTCTCCGGCTTCAACTCGCCGTCGCAGGCGAACGCCGAGGCGTTCAACCGCGCCGTTTCCGAAGTGGCAGACAGCGCGCGGCGCCTGCTGGCCTCGCTGCAGACCAACGCCCCGCCGCGCGACCGCGAGGTCGAGGCCGAAAAGGCGAGGGAACGTTCGCGGGCGAGGTTTGGCTAGGGTCTGTAGTCATAACGACGTGTCGGCTTCTGACGGCCAAGCGGACAGCTTCTGATCGGTTACAGCGCTACCGCTCGTGACCCCAAGGCGGACATCTTTTGCGTCGGGGCAAGCAGCCTTTAGGCGTCCGGAAGGCCGCCGCCTCGCCGGACCGATTTCATCCTCGACCACCTTAGTTCAATGTTTGCAACCTCAATTTTAGCGATCGATCGGCTTGGCGTTCGAATACGTGCATCGCTAAACTACCGAGAGGAGACGGCTTGCCCTCATTGTCCTTGCCCGTAGCGCTCCACTTGGCTGTGCCGAATACGACCTTATGGTCTCCGCCGGCGTCGATCAGCTCCAACTTGTGACCCGTCACACCGTTCGCGAAAAGTCCGGCAAAGAACTCTCGATCTCCGCCGGACCCGATGCGACCTGACGTGTCGGCGGCATCAGTTTTGCCGTCGCGACATAGGAGGCACCGATGGCTTTCGCGTCGTGCTTGTTTATCCGGCCATTGATTTCCATGAGGGAAGAGGTGCAGGCGGTGGTACCTTGAACGGCACCTTCACCTCGCAAATCCATATCGCGCGCCGTGACACCGCAAATGCAGCCGGTCACAGATGCGCCGAACTTCAACCATCATTACCCGCTCTGCGACGGAGTGTTCATCATGGCTCTGCTGGTTGCCGGAAGACTCCATCCAATAGTTCGCGGAACAGCAGTTCCGGGGAATTACCGTCAACAACATTGACGAACGGGAGGGCGGCACCGGACCTTTCCATATCAGTTAGTGAACCGCACGAATTAAGTAGTAGCTGACGCCACCTATCACGATGACGGCAGGAACAGCCCACATGATGAATACTGGCATTTGCGCCTCCTTCGTATTTGCCACATTGAGGAACGCCGCCGTATTTCCACTTGTTCCCCGCTCCTGAACGTGACGGATTTGCCTTGGCGCATCTTGGTTGCGGTGCACGGCGTCACAGACCGGGAAAAAATGGAAAATCCTCGGAACGTGGATCATTCGGCGGAAGTTATTCGCATGTTGTTTGAGTGGGGTTGGAATTGAAAATCGGAGAGGCAGATGGACGGACGACAGGAGGCGAGAATAGTGGGTTTGGCGCTTTCGGTGATCTACGTCGCGTGTTTGCTGTTCGCCGCAATGGCCTAGATGAACCTGGGGGCGCAAATGCCTTTACAGCTTGCGACCGCTGCAGTGGCAATGCTTTTCGTAGCCGCTCTCCTGAGTAGTAAGTCGGTCGTCGAACAGCCGTACGAGCTTGCTCATGCTTCGATGATCGTCCAACTAGAACATCAGGTGAAGTCAAAAAGGACGGGTCGCCCGGACACGTCGCGCATTGCATTGATCTCGGCTCCCGGCCCTTAGTGGAAGATTTGCGGCCGGAGCCTGCCAGCTTCCGGCAATTTGGCCCCCATGAGCCGGCCCATGATCGTTACCGGCCGAGAGGTCGGTCTTGGCGCTTGGCGGACCACGGGAATGCCTCGGGACAAGGACAAATCCGCTTCTGGTCCAACTCGGACCTCTGCGTGAGGTCTGCTGGTTTCTGTAGAAGCTTCGAGCGTAGCGGCAGCCTTAGTGCGATGGTGCAGACATCATACCAGCCGAAGAGCCAACTGGCGTTCGGCATCGATGTGGCTTTGCACGAAATCCGTCAAGTGCTCCGGCACCGGCACGCCATCTATATCACAGCGCATCTGGATCTCAGCCGCGATGTCAGAAGAAACATCTTCGGACCAGTGTTCGAGCGTGTTGAACGCCACGATGCGGACGGGGCTGTTGTATTGGCCGGACAGTAGATCGCCGATGATGGTTTCAAGGTCGGTCTTTTCGATCTCGGTTTCCCGGTAAACGGTCCCGTTGGAAAAGCTGTCTACGACGAGGTAGACAGTTTCATCCGCTCCATAAGGCACCATACCGGGTGACCAGCCAGTGCTTGGCATGTGCGCGAATCCTGCAACTCACGCGATTCAAGCGTCGCCGCGCCGAGCGGTTCCAATTTTGGTGCTATTTTTTCCCGAATCTCAGTCCGTGCGCCTTCAGGTCGCATCCCATCTTACCGGCAGATTGAGCAATCCGCGGAACGCCCAGCCGCCGATCCGCACCGGTTCGCGCTCGTCCAGCCGCAGGCCCTTCAGCCACGCGAAGAGGCTCGGCAGCGCGACATCGGCCACCATGGCGCGGGAGGCAAAGGCGCCGGCGCAATAATGCGGACCGGCGCCGAAGGCGATGCTCTTCTGGGTGTCGCGTGTGATGTCGAAGCAATCCGGCTCGGGGAAGCAGGCCTCGTCGCGATTGGCCGAGCCGAACATGAAGAACACGCGGTCCTCCGGCTCGAACTCGACACCATGATACGTCCACGGCTTGGCGACGCGGCGCGGCGACATCTGGATCGGCGCGATCCAGCGCGCATATTCCTCAAACACGTCGATCCACTTGGCTTTTCCCTCGCGCACCAGCGCGAGCTGTTCGGGATGCGTCAATAGCGCCCAGGTCGCGCCTGAAATCGCATCGCGCGGCTCGTTCTGCCCGCCCGAGATCGCAAGCTTGATGTTGGCGCGGATGCTGTCCATGTTCTGGCCGGCTGCCAGAAGCACGCTCAGGATCGAGGTGTTCGGGTGCTTCTTCACGACCGGAATCATGTCGTCGATCGCGGCATCGATGCCGGCCGTGGCGGCGTGGCAGCGCGCCTCGACCTCCTTGTTGCCGGTATAATTGGCGATGCCGTCGATCATCGCCTGCGACCATGCATCCATGTCCTGGTAGCGCATGTTGGTCAGCCCGGTGACGTCCTTCAAGCACTCGGCCGACAACGGCAGCGCGAACGCCTTGCATAGATCGGCAGCGCCCGTCGGCACGAGTTCATCGAGGATACGGTCCGCGTGAGCCTGGAACTGGCGGATCCAGGTGTCGCGCACGGTGCGCGGCGACACGGCGGGAAACATCGCCTGCCGCTCCGTCATGTGCGCTTCACCATCCTTGCGCATCATGTTGTGGCCCATCAGCAGATTCATCAGCCCGTTCGGCTGGTGCGAGGAAAACACGTCGATGCGCTTCTCCTGCGTGAAGATGTCGTCGCGCCGGGTAAACACGGTCGAACCGAGCTGCGGCACGAAGGCGATCGGCGCCTCTTTCCGCATCCGCGCGAGCGCCGGGTAGGGGTCGGCCCAGAAGGAGGGGATGTCGATGTCGAAACGCGGGGCGTTGGACATGGGAGTGGTCCGTTACGGTGATCGGCAGTAATGAAACAGGAATGTCATTGCCGGGCCTGACCCGGCAATCCATCCCCTTCATGAAGACTCATTTGAAGAGCGATGGATACGCGGGTCAAGCCCGCCTGTGACGGATGGTGCAGCTACACCATCACACCGCGCGATAGCCGCCGTCGACCATCACGATCGAGCCGGAGACGTAGGCGGAAAGATCGGAGGCGAGGAAGATCGCGGGGCCGACGATATCTTCCGCCGTCCCGGCGCGCCCCAACGGGGTATGGTCCATGAAGGTCTTCACCAGCTCCGGGTTGTTGGCGCGGGCGCTGGCGTTCAGCGGCGTTGCGATGAAGCCCGGGCCGATCGCGTTGACGCGCACGCCTTCCTTGCCGAGTTCGGCGGCGAGCGCCCTGGTGAAGCCGAGCACGCCGTGCTTGGAAGCGGTATAGGCCGGCGAGCTCGGCGTGCGTACATGCACGAAGGACTGGATCGAGCCGATGTTGACGATGCGTCCCTTGCTGGCGCGCAACGACGCAAGGAAAGCATGCGTCACATTGAATACGCCGGTGAGGTTGATCGCGATGATGTCTTCCCAATCGCTGATCACGGCCTCCGGCGCGCCCAGCATGCCGTTGCGGCGGACGATGCCGGCATTGTTGACGAGGATCGAGACCTGTCCGATTTTGTCGGCGATCTCGTTCGCCATGGCAACGCAATCCTCGCGTTTGGCGACATCGAGCGCGAAGCTGTCCGCGTTGCCGCCGGCATCACGTATCTCCTCCGCAGCCTCCACCGCGGCTTTCTCCTCCCGGTCGAGCAGCACGACGCGTGCGCCCTCGTGAGCATAACCGATCGCAATGGCGCGCCCGATGCCGGAGCCTGCGCCGGTGACGACTGCGATGTGATTTTCGAGAAGGGGCATGGGGCGTTTCCTCTTGCTTGGCCTTGCCGGAGGATAGCAAGCGTGCCCGCGCGCACAAGGTGGGAGGCGGTTTCGTGGGGCCGGGCAAAAGTCACCGGGTCGCGCGAATGCGCGACCCGGTGACCCATCCGGGATACAAGAAAGGAAAAACCGCTCAGAACGCGCAGGCGCCGCTGCGCAGCATGCCGTCCTTGAAGACCAGCGCATCGCCGAAGGTCGGTACTTCCGAGCCGACGATCACGGTGAAATTGCCCGGATACGGCACCGTCGGAATGCTCCGGTCCCAGATCTGGCAGAAGCCGGTATCCTGCCAGCGGATCAGGTGATACGCAGCCTCAGCCGGGCTCGACGCGGCAATTGCGGTGAAACCAACAGCAGCAACAGCACAAAGGCCCAAAATACGACGCATCTTCAATCTCCTGTTTCAAGCACGGGGCTTTGGCGCCCGATCACTGATTGAGTAGCGAGGCGGGCGAGAAGGTTCAAAGATGCGGGCGATGGAATCGGTTAGCGAAATCCTTAACCCCTGCTACAAATCGTCTTTAACGGCGCAACGCGAGCGTCGGGGTGAAGGAGACCAGGCATGATGCAAGCAGCATTCTCATCGCGCGCGTTACGCTGGCGCAGCAGCGCAAGTGCCGCGCTGACGATGCTGTGCGCGATAGCCGCATTGTCGTTTCCGTCGGGCGGAGCGCGGGCCGCCGCGCCGATCGCGGTGGCGGTTGCGGATTTCGACTATTTCGACACCTCCGGCGAGGTGGTGGACCAGAGCGCAGCGCATCGCGCCCGCATGGCGTCGTTTGCTACGTTGTTGCGCGATAATCTGGCAGCGCAGGGCGATTATCGCGTGGTCAGAATCGAGTGTCCCGATCTCCTTGCACGGCAACCAGCATGTCGCAGGATGTTTTCATCGCCGCCGCGCGCAAGGCCGGCGCGCGGCTGGTGGTCTATGGCGGTATCCGCAAGATGAGCACGCTGGTGCAATGGGGCGAAATCCAGTTGCTCGATCTCGAAGCCGAGAAACTGTTGATGCGGCGAACGGTGACGTTCCGCGGCGACAACGATGCCGCCTACCGCCATGCCGCTGATTTCGTTAGTGATCAGCTCAAGGAAACCATGCCGAAGCCGTGAGCGAGATCGGCAGGCGGCGCAAATTGCTGAATCAGAGACATGGGACACCTTCGAAGGGCTTGGCGCCTTGAGCCCTGGTGCGCCGCTGCCTCGCTGGAAAGGCAGCGGCGCTGCGCCATGCGACCCGCCGATAGCTTTGAAAAGGCGCGATGCGAAATGGTCGCGGAAGGAGATTGCGGAAGGAGATCGCCGGGCGAATGACTAGCGCGGGATGATCGCGGCAAAGGTAATGCAGTTCACAGGCGCACGCATTTTTGCACCTGCGCAAGTGGTCGCCGCACGCCGACAGGCAGATTTTGATGAAATTGTGTCGTGCCTCGCCACCCCAGCGCCGCTGCCCGGGCCATCAATGCGCTTTGCCGATTCCCCCGATCGGGTACAATCGGCCGGTCACGACTCAATCGGCGCCGCATCCTGGCCGCCAATTCCCTCGGAGAAAATATCCATGAAGATGCCATCCGCCCTTGGTGCCGCCGTACTCGCGCTTGCGGCCTTCGCGGGCGTCACGCTGTCCTCCGCCGCGCGCGCCGACGAAGGTTTCGTGCAGCTCACGATCTACAAGGCGGGCTGGGTGATCGGCGGCTCCGGCGGCAGCGGCGTACTGGATTTCCACGGCCGGCGCTACGCGCTCTCGACCGGCGGCCTCGACTACGGTTTCGTGTTCGGCGGCTCGAAGACGGTGCTGCGCGGCCGGGTCAGCAACATCTGGCGTCCCTCCGATGTCGCCGGCGTCTATGGCGCGGCCGGCGCGGGCCTGGCGATCGGCCGCGGCGCGCGCGCGATCGTGCTGACCAACCAAAAGGGCGCGGTGCTGGAATTGACCGGCCACCAGGTCGGCTTGATGGCGAACGCCGATCTCAGCGGATTAGCAATCACCATGCGGTAGGTTTCGTTGGCGCGGCGGCCTCTGGGAAGGACCAATGAACCGCGATGAGCTAGTCGCAGCCTACACTGCCCCGGGCCGCCACTATCACAACCTTGCGCACATCGAAGACTGTCTCGCCGCACTCGCGCGCGTCGACAATCTATCGGCGCGCGAGCGTGAAATCCTCACCGAAGCGATCTGGTGGCACGATGTCGTCTACGACGCGACGCGCCCGGACAACGAAGAGCTCAGCGCGCAGTTGGCCGAGCAGCATGTCCGCGCCGACATCCGCCACGAAGTAGCCCGCCTGATCCGCCTAACGAGGACGCATCACGTCCAGGCCGGTGACCGCTTGGGCGCGATCCTGATCTCGATCGATCTCAGCATTCTCGGCGCCGATCCCGCGCGCTACGATGCTTACGCGGCGGCGATCCGGCAGGAGTTCATCCATGTGCCGGATACTGACTATCGCGCCGGCCGCGCCAGGGTGCTCGGCCAGTTCGCCGCCCGCCCGGTGATCTTTCCCGATGCAGCCTTTGCCGCAAGATATGACCGCCGGGCCCGCGACAACCTCGCGCGCGAACTTGCGTCGCTGCGCTGACGGGATATGTCGTCATTTTCCGCCGTCATCGCCCGGCTCGACCGGGCGCAATTGAACGGACAGGCCGCGGCGTACTCGATGCCCCGCTTTCGCGGGGAATGACAGCGGCGCCTACCGCGCCGCGGGCATCACCAGGCTGGCGGGCTGCGCCTGGACGCCGGGTCCGCGCATCCGCGCCAAGAGCTCCGCCGTCGGCCAGGAATCCGCCGGCAGGCCGTATTTGATCTGCATCGCCTTCACTGCCGTGCGGCTGAGCTGCCCCATCACGCCGTCGACCTTGCCGACATTGTAGCCGGCGCGCACCAGGAGCTGCTGCAGCTCCTTCAGCTCGTTGAGCGGCAGTTGTGCGACCGGCGCCGATGGCTGCCGCATCGGCGGGGCGCCGGCGATGCGGCTGGCGAGGTAGGCCGCGGTGGTCGAATAGATCAGTGAGTTGTTCCACTCGGTATAGGCGGCGAAATTCGCGTAGGCCAGGAATGCCGGGCCGGTGCGCCCCATCGGCAGCAGGAGCGAGGCCGGCAGGTCGTCGTTCGGCAGCGGCTTTCCGTCGGGATAGGTGACGCCGAGCTGCGCAAACTTGGCGCGCGGCAGTTTGATGGTGAGGTCGGCCTGGTCCCACGGAAAATTAGCCGGCGCGCGAACTTCCTGCAGCCACGGCTCGCCGCGCCGCCACTTCAATCCGGTGGCGATGTAGTTCGCGGTCGAGCCGATCACGTCGGGCGCGCTGCGCAGGAGGTTGCGGTGGCCGTCGCCGTCATAGTCCACCGCATAGGTGAAATAATGCGTCGGCAGGAATTGCGTCTGGCCGAGCTCGCCGGCCCAGGCGCCGATCATTTCGCTTGCCGTGAGATCGCCGCGGTCGATGATCTTCAGCGCCGCGATGGTTTCCTTGCTGAACATCTCCGAGCGGCGGCAATCATAGGCCAGCGACACCAGCGAGCGCAGCGTATGCAGATTGCCGAGCTCGGCGCCAAAACTGCTCTCCAGCCCCCAGAATGCGGCGATCACCGCCGGCGGCACGCCATATTCCTTCTCGGCGCGGTTGAACGCGGCCGCATGCATCCGGATCCGCGCCTGCGCATTCTTTGCCGCGGCATCGGACGCCCTGTTCCGTGCGAACTCGGTGAACACCTGGCCAAATACGCGCTGGCCGCGGTCGCGGTTGACGATGCTCTGGTCGTAGACGAGGTAGGGCGCGGCTTCGGCCAGCGCGCGCTGCGATACGCCCTCGGCCAGCGCCTGCTGCTTCAGATCGGCGAGAAAGCGATCGAACGACAGGCCGTTGTGGCAGGCGGCCCCGCGGAGCGCGCGCGGACCGGCGGTGGGCGGCTGGCCGGGTGTAGGCGCGACAGCCGGCCGGGCCGGCGCGGGACGAAATGGGGCAGGGGCCGGTTGGGCGATGACGAGAGATGAAAGGGACAATGACACCGCGGCAGCAAGGAGAAGTCTGTGAAGCGGCATCAATGTCTCCGGCTCAGGGGTGCGTAGTGTGGGCAACGCGAAAGCGTGCCCACCATTTCAAAGCAACAGAACCAGTTCAACCCAGATGGTGGGCACGGCGCAAGTGCGCCCTTGCCCACCCTTCGCCTCGGAGCAATCCGGTCCCGCAAGCCCCGCCGCGCGCATAGGAGCCTGCCGTATCGGCCTGACTCGCAGACTGTTCCAACCGTCCATCCCCGTGTAGGCTTAACCCGCATTGCCGGGCCGCGATAAGGCCGTCGTCGATAAGGGGCAGGCAGGAATAAGGGAGATGGCGGAAAGACCATGACGGAACTCCGATATTTGGCGCCTGACACGCTTGATGAAGCGATTGGCGCGTTCGCCGCGGCGGGCAGCGCCGCCCGCATCCTGGCCGGCGGCACCGACCTTCTGGTGCAGATGCGGTCCGGCGTCCTCAAGCCCGGCGTGATCGTTGACATCAAGAAGATTCCCGAGATGACCGCGATCGAAGAGACCGCTGATGGCGGCTTTCGGATCGGCGCCGCCGTTTCCGGCATGGCGCTCGCGGAACACAAGACGTTCGGCAAGGTCTGGCCCGGGGTGCTGGAGGCGATCAACCTGATCGGTTCCAAGCAGGTGCAGGGCCGCGCCTCCGCCGGCGGCAATCTCTGCAACGGCTCGCCCGCCGGCGACAGCGTGCCCGCGATGGTAGCAGCCGGCGCCGTCGTTACCGTGCAGGGCCCGAACGGCCGCCGCGAGATGAAGGTGGAAGATGTCCCCGCCGGTCCCGGCCGCACCAACTTGAAGCCCGGCGAGATCCTGGTCAGCTTCTCATTGCCGCCGCGTCCGCCCGGCTCCAGCAATGCCTATTTGCGCATGATCCCGCGCACCGAAATGGACATTGCCGTGGTCGGCTGCGGCGTCAGCCTCACGATGAACGATGGCATCGTTACCGCTGCCCGCGTCGGCCTCGGCGCGGTGGCGCCGACCGTGCTGCTGGTCGAAGACGCCGCGAAAGCGCTGATCGGCTCCAAGCTCGACGACGCCGCGCTGGCAAGAGCAGCCAGCGCGTGCTCAGCCGCCTGCCGTCCGATCGACGACAAGCGCGGCACCATCGCCTATCGCACCAAAGTGGCCGGCGTGCTGCTCAAGCGCACCGCCGCGATCGCCGCCAAACGCGCTCAAGGAAATTGATTCATGGCCAAAGTTCACGTCACCACATTAATCAACGGTGAGCCGACGGAATTCCTCTGCGAGCCGAACGATACCATGCTCGACGCGCTGCGCGGGCCGCTGGGGCTGACCGGCTCCAAGGAAGGCTGCGCGTCGGGGGATTGCGGCGCCTGCTCGATCACGCTCGACGATCGCCTCGTGTGCTCCTGCCTGATGCTCGCGGTGGAATCCGAAGGCCACGAGATCAGGACCATCGAGGGTATGGCGCAGGGCGACAGGCTGCATCCGCTGCAGCAGAAATTCCTTGAGATGGCCGCACTTCAGTGCGGCATCTGCACGTCAGGCATGCTGGTCGCCTCGGATGCGCTGTTGAAGAAAAATCCTGATCCGACCGAGGAGGAAGTCCGCTTCTGGCTCGCCGGCAATCTCTGCCGCTGCACCGGCTATGACAAGATCGTCCGCGCGGTGATGGAAACCGCTGCCGAAATGCGCGCGCAATAAATTGCGGGAGGCAACTCAATGAACGTCGTTACCAACAACAAGTGGATCGGCCAGCGCACCATTCGACCCGACGGCATGGACAAGGTTACCGGCCGCGCCCAGTTCGCCGCCGACACCACCATGCCCGGCATGATCTGGGGCAAGATTTTGCGCAGCCCGCATCCGCATGCGCGCATCAAGTCGATCGACACCTCGAAGGCGGAAAAGCTGCCGGGGGTGAAGGCCGTCGTCACCTCGAAGGACATCGTCGATTTCCCGATCGAGAAGGGCGCTGTCATGCTCGGCATCCAGGACATGCGGTGGATGTGCCGCAACGTGATGGCGCGGGACAAGGCGCTGTTTCCCGGCCACCCCATCGCGGCCGTCGCCGCGACCACAGAGGCGATTGCCGCTGAGGCCTGCAACCTGATCGAGGTCGATTACGATGTGCTGCCCTGGGCGATCGAGATCGACGATGCGCTCAAGCCTGATGCCGCGATCCTGCACGAGTTCAACAAGTTCGACGGCAAGCCGTCCAACATCGTAGGCCGCCTCGAGCACAAGAAAGGCGACATCGCGGAAGGCTTCAAGCAGGCCGACATCGTGATCGAGCGCACCTTCACCACGCGCCCGGTGCACCAGGGCTATATCGAGCCGCATGCCTGCCTGATCTCGGTTGCAGCCGACGGCAAGACCACGATCTGGAGCTCCAGCCAGGGCCAGTTCATGGTGCGCGCGATGACGTCGATGCTGACAGGCATCCGGCAGAGCGACATCCGCGCCATCCCCGCCGAGATCGGCGGCGGCTTTGGCGGCAAGACCATCGTCTATCTCGAGCCGGTCGCGACGCTGCTGGCGAAAAAATCCGGCCGCCCGGTGAAGATGGTGATGACGCGCGAGGAAGTGATGCGCGCGACCGGCCCGACCTCAGGCTCGAAGAGCACGGTGAAGATCGGCGCCACCAAGGACGGCAAGATCGTCGCCGCGCACGGCACCTTCTATTTGCAGGCCGGCGCCTTCCCGGGCTCGCCTATCCGCGGTGCGGCGGGCTGCAGCTTCGCGCCCTATGACATCCCGAACCTGCTCTCGGAAGGGTTTGACGTTTGCTCAAATCGCTCGAAGGTCGCGGCCTATCGCGCGCCGGGCGCACCGATCGGCGCCTATGCGGTGGAATGCGTGATGGACGAAGTCGCCGAAGCCCTGAAGATGGACCCGCTCGATTTCCGTCTGAAGAACGCCGCAAAGCAAGGCACCAAAGCTGCGCACGGCCCGGTCTTCCCGCGCATCGGCTATATCGAGACGGTCGAAGCAGCTAAAGCCTCACCGCATTACGCCGCGCCGCTCGGCGACGGAAACGGCAAGCTGAGGGGCAGAGGCGTCGCTTCCGGATTCTGGTTCAATGCCGGCGGCGAATCTTCCGCGCAGGTCAACATCACCGAGGACGGCAACGTCGTCGTCACGACGGGTCACCCTGACATCGGCGGCTCGCGCGCCGGCATCGCCAACATCTGCGCCGAACTTCTTGGTATCGACTACCGCCGCGTCTCCGTCATCATCGGCGACACCCAGACCGTCGGCTTCTCCAACCTGACCGGCGGCAGCCGCGTGCTGTTCGCTTCCTCGATGGTGGTGACGCAGTCGACCGAAAAGATCATCCAGACGCTGCGTGAGCGCGCGGCAAAAATCTGGGAGATCGACCCCGAAGCGGTGAAATGGGAGAACGGCGCGGCGCATCCGGTCAGCCCGAACGCCGGCCAGTTCGAGCCGCTGACGCTGGAGCAACTCGCCGAGAAGGCGCCCGCGATGGGCGGCCCGATCGGCGCCGGCGTGCAGCTCAACACGCAAGGCGCGGACGGCGGTTTCGGCACGCATGTCTGCGACGTCGAGGTCGATGTCGATCTCGGGATTGCGCGGGTGATCCGCTACACCGCCGTGCAGGACGTCGGCCGCGCCATTCACCCCGGCTATGTCGAGGGCCAGCTTCAGGGTGGCGTCGCGCAGGGCATCGGCTGGGCGCTGAACGAGGAATACATCTACACCAAGGAGGGCAAGGTCGATAATCCCGGCTTCCTCGACTACCGCATGCCGGTCTGCTCGGACCTTCCGATGATCGACTGCATCATGGTCGAAATCCCGAACCCAAAGCACCCGCAAGGCGTAAAGGGCGTCGGCGAAGTCCCGCTGGTCCCGGTGATGGCCGCGGTGGCGAACGCGATCTACAACGCGCTCGGCAAACGCTTTTACGCGCTGCCGATGTCGCCGCCGAAGGTGCTGGAGAAGCTGGACGAGCCGCTGCGAGAGGCGGCGGAGTAGGGTACGAGCGGCGTCATGTCGCTCCGCCGTCATTGCGAGCGAAGCGAAGCAATCCATGTCGCGACAAGTGGAGATATGGATTGCTTCGTCGCTAGCGCTCCTCGCAATGACTGCGGAGGAATCCTACGGTGGCTCATCCGGGCTACTGCCGGGGACGGAGGCAACGCCAATGAGTGATGTGCTGCCCTTCCGCGCCATGGCGTACAACAACGCCTGGGCAAACCACCGGCTGCTCACCGCCTGTCTCGGTCTGTCGCAGGATGAATTCACCGCGAAGCGAACCGGCTTCTTTCCAAGCCTGCGCGCCACCCTCAACCACATCCTGATCATCGATCACTTCTACGTCGATGCAATGGAAGGCGGCACGCTCGGCCCCGCCGCCTGGGCAAACGAGGAGCCGTGCGCAACGGTTGCTGCGCTCAAGCAGGCGCAAGCCGCGGTCGATCGACGTTTGCTCAACGTTGTGGAAGCGCTCGACGCCGCCGGCTTGCAGCGCATCGTCTCGGTGCATCGCGGCACCTCGATCCAGCGCGAGCGGATGGACCGCCTGCTCCTGCATCTCTTTCAGCATCAGGTGCATCATCGTGGCCAGGCTCACAGCATGCTGAGCGGCACGTCGGTGAGCCCGCCGCAGGTCGATGAGTTTTTCTCGGCAGGTGAAGCGCCGTTGCGGGCGACGGAATTCGCTGAACTAGGCTGGACGGAGGAACAGGTTTGGGGCGTGCCCGTCTCGGACTGAACGACAGCAATCCTGACACGACGCAATACACTTCAGATTCAGTGTGAACCATCTCATACCCGCTGACAACCACACGTTGCCAACATGATCGGGGGCATCGAAGCGACATGGAGGTTCGTCACGGTAGCGAAGACATCGATGATGGCGGGAGCCGTGGTTCTGGCGCTCGGCCTGACCAGTCCCGTGGTTGCGAATGCCGTCTGCATTGACGAGCCGTGTCCGCCACAAAGGCCGCCGGGCGGACTGGCGGTCGGCAAACTCCCGGCGCCGAACGGCGGCGTGGTGGCCTATCGCATCATGGGCGGCAATCCGGCCTGCGCGTCCTATGACGGTCGCAATTGTCTGTGGGGACTGAAAGTCAGCCAGATTGATCTCGATCGGGTCCGCCCGCTGGTCTGCGGCGCGAACCATCGCGCCGCGTGGGGCGTCACCGGTTACGAGGGTCGCAGACACTGGTGCAATCTGGCACGGCGCGTGGTTTCGATCGATTAGCGCATTGCTAGCGACAAGAGCGTCGGCGGATTCGCTGCTCGTCGTGCCGTAGCTCGAAGAGCGAAGGCGGAAAAGCGAATTCGCTGCGCCATAAGCCCCTCATGTGACGAGCACCAACGGGTCCGCGCGAAGCGCGGCCCCGATGACAGGCTCCGCACCGTCTCGAACCATGAGGCCCCGCCTGCGGCCCACATCCTTCGAGACGCCCGCTCTGTGGACTCCTATGAGCCGTAACCGGGATGAGCCAACGGGTCGCGCGAACCTTCGCCCGATGATAAGCTCAGCGACATCCGGAGTTCATTGCCCACTTTGCCGCATATCGCTGCGCTCATGCGGGCTACGTGCCGAATGTGAAGACAATCGTGAACGATCAGAACACACCCACCGCTTCCCCCTTCAATGCCATCCGTGCCATCGACTACACCGTCATCTTCGTGCGCGACATGGCGGCGATGCGCCGCTTCTACGAGGGCGTGCTTGGTTTTCCGCTGATCCGCGAATTGTCGGCGGGCTGGATCGAATATCAGATCGGCGGCAATACGCTCGCACTGGCGCGGCCGAGCCGGACGGCCAAGGATGCGCCGGTACCCGCAGGCAGCGCGTCGCTGCAGCTCGCGTTCAAGGTTGCTGCTGAGGATGTCGATCGCTGTGCCGAAGAACTGGTGCGGCATGGCGTCGATCTGCTGGAGCCGCCGACCAACCAGCCGTTCGGCCATCGCACGCTGTTCTTCAGGGATCCCGATGGGAATTTGCTGGAGGTATATGCGGAGATCTAGCGAGGCTTCTTCGCCATCATGCCCGGGCTTGTCCCGGGCATCCACTCTTATGCATGCGCCGAGAAAGGAAGACGTGGATGGCCGGGACAAGCCCGGCCATGACGGGGCGGCGCGACGCGTCGCGCTTGCGAGTAGGCGTGCGGCGCGTGACCTCAGCCTAATTCAGCGTCAGCCACACCAGATTGCAGTCCTTATGGCAGGTGTTGCAGTGGGCCGGCCGGTTGAAGGTGTTGGCGAGCTGCCATTCCTGCGCTTCGTTGCTCCACTGCGCGGTGGCGTGGCAGATGATATCGTCCGAACCGCAGGCGTCGCAGACCGGCGTGGAGCGGGCGGCGCGATTCGGCACCTTGCGTTCGACCGGCTGCGCTTGCTGCCGCTCCGGCGCGAGCCGGTCCTGGACGATTTCGAAGGGGTTCATCAACTTGACGCGTCGCAACATCGGTCTGCATCCACATTTTGCGAGTCGAGATTCGCTTCTTTCAAACTAGCGAATCAGCCCGGCCGTTCCATCGCTAAATTGCGCAATCCCCGGGATTTAACTTTGTCATTTCGAAGGAGATTCGTGCAAGCCGCTCAGGCAAGAAGAAGCCGAGTGTTGACGTATCGCAACACGTTTGGGGGCGCGTTGGGCTTGGATGCGACTCCGTAAGATCCCGGAGATATGGATGCCCGGCTTTGCGTTGCGAGGGAGGCTGCCGCCACGGTGAATTATCTCAGGTCCATTCAGCGCAGCAGATAGGTGTAGCGGGCTCACGAAAGCGAAACGGCCCGGCGTCGGTGCCGGGCCGCTCTGGTGGATAAATCAAACTAGTACTTCTTCTTCGTAGCCATTCCGGTCGTTGTCTGATGACCCGGTGCGCTACCCGAATGGCCCTTGGCCTTTGCCGATTTCTTCTGATGTCCCGGCGCGTATTCCGACGCACCCGGTGCGGTTGATTTCGTGCTCTTCTGCATCTTCTGTCCCGGGGCGTATTCAGAGGAGCCCGGAGACTTCGTGCCCTGCGCGAATGCCGAGGTCGCGAGCAGCAGGGCGGTTGAAACGGCAATCAGTGTTTTCAGCATTGCTCTCTCCTGTTGCAGGTGACCCAAGCAACGCTTTCGCATGTGGTGGTGTTCCATTTTTTCCCGCTTGCGCTGCGGCGATGTAACGCTGATGAACAGTCCTTCATCTTCAGCCAGACCTCCTCACCAAAAGGATCTGGTGCGGCGGTGTCGTAGGGCGGACTAGCGCTAGCGTAATCCGCCGCCTACACGGAATCGGCGGGTTACGCTTCGCTAACTCGCCCTACAGGCCAAGGCCGCTTGCGCCAAAACAAAAAGTTCTTCAATCCTTTCAACGTGATTTGCCCCGTCCAGTCCGCCGCGAAAAAAGAATCTGCTTCGCGCGAGCCCCAAATCAGTCCTAGAACCTGCGCCATCCAGGCCCGCAACAGGGACGTCGGCCATCGTCACGAACGTTGGGCCGGGCTGCGGTGGACTCGAAAGCGCCGGGCGCGTGAGTGGGATCGCAGGGCGGGTTTCCCGTGAGCGATGCCGGCGCGCCAGACGAACGGCGCTTGCTCCCCGCCTTCGCTTTACGGGTTCGACGGGCGGGTACCAGGCCCGGCGAAGCTTTAGGCGAAAACGGCTTCGCGGACGGCAAAACCGTGTGGTCCTGGCACCCGTGGCTGGTGGCGGAGATGTGTTCGATCCAACCGGATCGCTCGCATCGCCAATTCGCCGGCAATGGAGGCGAGAGGAATTCGTCTCCAGGGAGAGCGCGGCATAAGCCGTTAAAACCATTCGTGCAGGGAAGGCCGGTTGTTTCGGCTGATACCTGTATTTTTTCGGGGCGAAGAATTCAAGCACAACCCGGGCGCAACGCGCCGCGGGAACGAGTCGTTATATGTCCGTCCCTGCGAACGCAGGGACCCATAACCACAAATGTTCATCTTCTGCGACGCTGCGGCTACAGCGCTCCTGACAACGCCCGCCGGTGGCTATGGGTCCCTGCGTTCGCAGGGACGACGTGCTGGGAGGGCGAGGACACCCTCACAACTCCCGCGCATTGGAGAACGCGAACGACGACACCCGGCGCGTGTTCTCGTCCAGGATCAGCGTGCGCGTGATCGGCGGCTCGGCGCGCTGGCTGCAGTTTTCGCGTTCGCAGAGCCGGCAGTTGACGCCGATCGGCGTGCCTTCGGCCTTCTCCAGATCCATGCCCGCGGCATAGACCAGCTTCGAGGCATGGCGGATTTCGCAGCCCAAACCAATCGCAAAGCGCGGCTGCGGCTGCGGGTGCGGAGCCACGGGGCGGCGCACCATCTGCGCGATCGAGAAATAGCGCGTGCCGTCCGGCAGCTCGATCACCTGCTTGAGCAGGCGGTCCGGCGTGTCGAAGGTCGAATGCACGTTCCACAGCGGGCAGGTGCCGCCGAATTTCGAGAACGGAAACGTGCCGGACGAGAATCGCTTGGAGACGTTGCCGGCATTGTCGACGCGCAACATGAAGAACGGCACGCCGCGCGCGTTCGGCCGCTGCAGCGTGGTGAGACGATGGCAGACCTGCTCGAAACCGGCGTTGAAGCGCTGCGCCAGCACGTGCACATCATAGTTCAGGTTTTCCGCCGCGCTGTGGAACGGCTGGTAGGGCATCATCACGGCGGCGGCGAAATAATTCGCCAGCGTGATGCGGTGGAGCCGGCGCGAGGTGTCGTCGAGCGGGCCTGCGCGGTTGACGATGCCGTCGATGGCCGCGCCGCATTCGGCCAGCCCAATCTGCAACGCGAGCTGGAAGGCGCGCCCCGAGCCGTCGACCAGTTCGGAAATCAGCAATTGCCTGCGGTGACGGTCGAACCGCCGCAGCGTCTCGCGCATCACGTCGACCGGCATGATGCGGGTAACGATCGAATGCTTTTCACGCAGCCGCGCCGCCAGCGCGGCAAACAATTCCTCGGCGGAGACGTGAAGTTCGTCGCGAAGATTCTCGGCGGCCTGCTCGAGCTCCGGAAAATAATTGCGGTTGGCCTCGATCAGGTCGCGCACGCGCTCGATCGGATTGGCCTCGAAGCGGGCGCCTTCGGCGCGGTCGGCCATTTGCGCCGCGACCAGCGTCTCGCCGCGGCGCGCCTCGGTATAGGCGGCGTAGAGCCGCTGCAGGGAGTGCGTCACTCCGGGGCAGAGCTCTGCGAGGTCGCGCAGTTCCTGTTTCGGCACGTCGATCTGCCGGAACAGCGGATCGGAGAAGATTTCGTTCAGCTCGGCAAAGAAGCGGTCCTCGTCGGCGGTGGCGAGATCGCGCAGGTCGAGATCATAGGTTTCGGCCAGCCGCAGCAGGATCTGCGCGGTCACCGGCCGCTGGTTCCGCTCGATCAGATTGATGTAGCTCGGCGAGATCCCGAGCCCTTCTGCGATCTGGGTCTGCGACAGCCCAAGCTGCTGGCGGATCCGGCGGAAGCGGGGGCCGACGAAAAGCTTCTTTCCGGACTCCGTAGCCATGGCGGGTTCCTCGCCCCATTGTGACAACATTTACAAAATTACATATGTGACAAGTTCATATGTTACATGACATCATCAATAAAAAACAAGTCATCTATCCGAATTTCTGTTTTTAGCGTTTAGCTCTCAGCACGTTTTGCGGCGCACTGTCACGAATGTCGAAACGTTCAGAGACGCTGCAGATTATCGTACCGAAAGGATCACGCACATGAACTACCAGCCACGTGGGATCAGTGACCGGACTATCCAGGGGCCGGCTTCCTATCTGAGCGCGATTGAAGCTGCTGAAGCGCTCCTCAAGACCAAGCCGACCTGGAATGGCGTCACCGCCGAAGCCGTGGCGCGCATGCGTCTGCAGAACCGCTTCAAGACTGGCCTGGACATCGCTCGGTACACCGCGGCGGTGATGCGCGCCGATATGGTTGCCTATGACGCCGATCCCACCAAGTACACCCAGTCGCTCGGCTGCTGGCATGGCTTTATCGCGCAGCAGAAGCTGATTTCGGTCAAGAAGCATTTCGGTACGACCGATCGCCGCTATCTGTATCTGTCCGGCTGGATGATCGCCGCGCTCCGCTCGGAGTTCGGACCGCTTCCCGATCAGTCGATGCATGAGAAGACCTCGGTGCCGGCGCTGATCGAAGAGCTCTACACCTTCCTGCGTCAGGCGGATTCCCGTGAGCTCAACGATATCTTCCGCGCGCTCGACGCGGCTCGCAAGGAAGGCGACAAGGCGAAGGAAAAGGCGCTGATCGAGAAGATCGACAACTTCCAGACCCATGTCGTCCCCGTCATCGCCGACATCGACGCCGGCTTCGGCAATGCCGAGGCGACCTACCTGCTCGCCAAGAAGATGATCGAGGCGGGCGCGTGCGCCCTGCAGATCGAAAACCAGGTCTCCGACGAAAAGCAGTGCGGCCACCAGGACGGCAAGGTGACCGTGCCGCACGAGGTGTTCCTGGCGAAGATCCGGGCCTGCCGCCATGCCTTCCTCGAATTGGGCGTCGAAGACGGCATCATCGTGACTCGCACCGACTCGCTCGGCGCCGGACTCACGCAGCAGATCGCTGTGAGCCACAAGCCCGGTGACCTCGGCGATCAATACAACAGCTTCCTGGACTGCGAGGAAGTGACGGCCGCCAACGCCCGCAATGGCGATGTCATCATCAACCGCAATGGCAAGATGATGCGTCCGAAGCGGCTTGCCAGCAACCTCTACCAGTTCCGTCCCGGCACGGGCGAAGATCGCTGCGTGCTCGACTGCATCACCTCGCTGCAGAACGGTGCCGACCTGTTGTGGATCGAGACCGAGAAGCCGCATATCGAGCAGATCGCCAAGATGGTCGACCGCATTCGCGAGGTGGTTCCGAACGCGAAGCTGGCCTACAACAACTCGCCATCGTTCAACTGGACGCTCAACTTCCGTTGGCAGGTGTATGACGCGATGAAGGAAGCCGGCAAGGATGTCAGCAAGTACAACCGCGCCGAGTTGATGAAGCCGGAATACGATGATACGCCGCTGGCCATTGAGGCCGATGAGCGCATCCGCACCTTCCAGGCCGATTCAGCCAAGCGTGCCGGCATCTTCCACCATCTGATCACGTTGCCGACCTATCATACGGCGGCTCTGTCGACGGATAATCTCGCGAGGGAGTATTTCGGCGAGGAGGGTATGCTTGGTTACGTGAAGAACGTTCAGCGCCAGGAGATCCGTCAGGGCATCGCCTGCGTCAAGCATCAGAACATGGCCGGCTCCGATATCGGCGACGATCACAAGGAATATTTCGCGGGTGAAGCCGCTCTGAAGGCGGGCGGCGCTCACAATACGATGAACCAGTTCGGCTAACGGTGGAATTGAGAGCAGGAGACTGACAATGACCAAAGGCAGCAATTTCTGGGTGATCGGCGGCGAGTTCGGCTCGATGAACTTCCACAAGCTCGTCGAAGGCTCGGCCCAGGTCAGAGGCCCGTTCAAGACCCGCAAGGAAGCCGAAGAGTGCTGGAAGGAGGTCTCGGAAGAGAGCCGCCATAAAGCCGGCGTACGCTTCTCGATCGTCGAAGAGCCCTCGCGCGTCTCGGCCTGACGGCTGCTGCCGACAACATCAATTGAGCAAACGACCCAAGGACAGGCGGCCCCATCCGGAAAATCCGGGTGGGGCCGCTTGCGCTCTGTCGGGGCACGGCGCTCGCGTGCGGGGGAGGGCC
>NZ_JAAVLW010000010.1 GCF_013114835.1 Bradyrhizobium archetypum
ACCGGCTTGCCGACGGCCTTCGCCGCCTGCACCGCAGGCACCATCATGTCGGCGTCCAACCGCCGGCCGAAGCCGCCGCCCAGCCACATCTGGTGCATCACGACGAACTTGGGATCGATCCCGGCCGCTCCCGCCGCGATTGCCCCGGTGCGCGTCGCAAACTGGTTGCCGGAATAGATGTGCAGGATCTCGCCCTTGAACTCAGCGGTCGCGTTCATCGGTTCCAGCGGTGCATGGATGTTGATGCTGGTGGTGTATTCGGCCTCCAGCACCTTGGCCGCGGTCCCGAAAGCCGCCGCCGTATCGCCGTCCTTGACGAAGAACTGCCCGGCATCGTCGAGCGCCTGCAGCCGCTTGGCCTCGTCGAGCAACGACTGGCTCGACAGCTTGGCGTTCGGGCCATTATCGTAGGTGATCTTCAGCGCATCGGCCGCCTTGCGGGCGTTGGCATAGGTATTGGCAACCGCCACCACCCAGCCGGTGGTGCTGCCGGTCTGGTCGTCGAGCGTCACCGCCTTGATGAAGCCCGGCACCTTCTTGGCAGCGCTGTCGTCGACCGACTTCACCATGGCGCCATAGCGCACCGGCGGGGTGACGACCTTGCCATAGGCCATGCCCGGCAGCATGACATCGATGCCGTATTTGGCCGTGCCGTTGACCTTCGGAGGAATGTCGAGCTGCGGTACCGAGACGCCGATCATGGTGTACTGGTCCGGTGTCTTCAGCTTGATCGCCTTGAGCTCGTCCGGCGTGAAGGTCTTGGTGATCTTGCCGCTCTTGACAACGTCGGCAAAGCTCATCGACTTCTTCGACTTCGGATGCGACACGGTCGAGCCGCGCACCACCAGTTCGCCGGCCGGCACGCCCATGATGCCGCTTGCCGCTTCCGTCAATGCGATCCGCCCGGCGGCGCCGGCGCGGCTCATGGCGTCGAAGTTCATCATCGTGCTCCAGCTGCCGCCGGTGATCTGCGCCCCCAGCACGGGGTCGTTGAACTTCGGATCGTTGGAGGCAAGCTGCACCCGCATATCCTTCCAGTTCGAGCCGAGCTCTTCGGCAACGATCTGCGCCATGGTCGAGGCGATATGCTGGCCCATGTCGGCTTTGCCGCAGGTGACCGTGACAATGCCGTCGGGCGCGATCGAATACCAGACCGAGGGCTCGAAATTGGAGGGCGCGGCGAGCGCCTGCCGGACGCCGGGCACCGCGGCGTAGCCGAGCACGAGGCCGGTGGCCGCCGAGCCGACCAGGAATGAGCGGCGGCTGAGATCGGTCGGCGCATGGTCGGTGATGTTCACGTGCGTATTCATGTGGCCCTCCGCTCGGTCGAGGTGTTGGAGGCGGTATGCATTTCGGATGCGGCGCGCATGATCGCCTTCTGAATGCGCGAATAGGTCATGCAACGGCACAGATTGCCGTCCATATGCGCGATCACTTCATCCCTGGTTGGATTGGAATTTTCGGAAAGCAGCGCGGCTGCCTGCATGATCTGGCCGGACTGGCAGTAGCCGCATTGCGGCACCTGCTCGGCGATCCACGCCTTCTGCAAGGGATGATCGCCCTTGGCGGAAAGCCCTTCGATGGTGGTGATCGTCTTGCCGACAGCGTCGCTGACCACGGTCTGGCAGGAGCGAATGGCTTCGCCGTTGAGGTGAACCGTGCAGGCGCCGCAGAGACCTGCGCCGCAGCCGAACTTCGTACCGGTCATCTGCAATTGCTCGCGGATGACCCAGAGCAGCGGCGTATCGTGTGCACGGAGAGATCTCTGCCGTTGATGTTTAAGTTTGCCATTTGCCAAAAACCTTCTTACGGGACGAATTCGAGGCGATTGAACTGATTGCATTCCGGTGAAAACGAGTGGCAGCATCGCAAAGCTGCGCTAACTCCCGCAGTTACGGCACCCGCCCGCCGCTAACCTGCACCGGGCCGATCGGGCAACAAGCGAAATACCTCAAACGAAGCATACCGTCCGGGATACCGACCCCGCTGGCACAGGCGTACATGTTGATTTCCATGCCGACCGGCAGTTCTACGATCTTCGGGGCGTTCCACTTCATCTCTTGTTCCCTGGAGAGGCTGAGCTTGGCCTGCGCATCGAGCACACGCCCTCTTGCATCCTCGGCAACTCTCCAAGCCCGATGACGCAAGTTGAAGAAGTGGAAACCACAAGGTACCGGCTCGGCAGAGAAGCCCTATTGCATCTCCCGGGTAATCCGAACATACGTCCGATCAACGAAGTCCCTCAGGTCTCGGCCGGCTCGTCTGAACAAGTTGCGCTCGACGGTGAGCAACCGGTCCGGCAGTGACTTTCTGCATGTGTCGCGGATGAAAACACCGCCGACCGGTTGCTCGTCGGCTTGCGTCTTCCCTTCGGTACATGTCCACCCTTCGCCGCCGTAACGAGACCTGACCTGCGCAGCTAGTAGAAAGGCCTTCTTCCGAGCATACAGTCTTGCATTCGGATCGGTTTCGATATCGAGGCCCGATACGATGCCCTTGCCGTCAATGAAGACGGTCAAAAGCACCGGATGACCCGCAATTAGCGTGCCTTCTCGGCTTGTCTCAGGATCGAACTCGAAGTGAATTGCTCGCAACCCATCGCGCTCGGCCGGGCACTCATCCCATGCGGACCAAGCTGGCAGCTTGGCCTTTGGATCCCTGGCGCAGCAAAGATTCGCGTAGCCTGCGTCCGATACTATATGGACGGGCCTGCCAACGGTGATATCGCGAACATCATATTCGGGCTCGACCTGCGCGACAGCGGCTTGCATCCCAACGGCAAGAAAGACCCCAACCGACATCACGGCGCGACGTGCCGATTTCATTTCGAGCCCTCAGTCCCCGTCTTGCTGGATGATTCCGCACCCGCCTTGTAGATGTCACATACGCGCGACGTGTTGCCAAAGAAGGTCGTACATTGAGCGTAGGTCGGCTCGCCCGCGCCCTTGACGTGGGCGATCACATAGTCAGCAACCGCTGCGATATCGTTCGGTCGCAGAAACGTGCCGCCCTCGGGCGGCATGCGTTCACCGACATCCTGCCGGGTCATGTCGTAGCAGCTGATTGTGTCATAGGCGCCTCGCACGAAGAACGGCATGCCCGTCCCGGGCCGGCCGCAAGCCACGGTCTCGATGATCTGCTCCTTGGTCAGCTCGGTCTTGCGCAGCGACAGCGCATCACCGCCGTACCCGCCGCCGCCATCGCCGTGCCATTTGTGGCAGCCCATGCAATTGGCCCTGCTGAATACGGCCTTGCCGGCATTGGTCGGGTCCGACACTGCTGCTTGCGCCGCCTGACCATAGGCGAGGCCTGACATCGAAAGATTCAGCGCGACGACGCTCACGAGCAGGATACTCGTCGCCGCCGGGGATGCGTTGAAAGCCATCATCGCGTCTCTTTTCGAAAAGGTTGGAGGGTCCGGATTAACGGACCCTCGTTTGCGAGCAGGTCAGAGCGCGAACACGTAGAGCATCGATCCCGGCTGAATCTTCTTCAGCTCGCGCGTCGAATCGATGAACCATTTGTCCCAGGCGCCGCCCAGGCCGACCAGAATGGCGATGTACTGTTTGCCATCGACCGTAAAGGTCATCGGCGGCGCGTTAACGCCGCCGCCGGTATTAAACTCCCAAAGCTTCTGCAGCGACTTGGCATCAAGGGCCATCACTTCGCCGGACGGCTGACCGGTGAAGACGAGGTCGGGAGTGGCCAACATGCCACCCAGATTGGGGAACGGCGTTTCCATTTTTTGGGCGATCTTGCCGGTTGTCACATCGATCGCGGTCACGCTGCCGGTGATCTTGAACGGTTGGCTCGTGCCGCCACCGGTCCAGAACTCACGCGGCTTCAGTTTTTCCGGCGTCATCACCTCGACCTTGACGCGATTGCAGCTCTCGATCACTGGGACGTACCAAAGCTTCAGGTCAGGATTATAGGCCGTCGGCGGCCAGTTCTTGCCGCCCATGTTGCCGGGGCAGATGTCGCTTTCCATGTTGGTGCGGCTCGGCGTCACCGATGCGATGTAGGTCTGCACGGGCTTGTTCGGATCGTACTCGATCGGCTTGCCGGTCTCCGGGTCGAGCCCCTTGGTCCAAGTGACCTTTTTAACGAACGGCACCCCCCACACGAACTTGCCGGTGGTGCGATCGATCGCGTAGGCGAAGCCATTGCGGTTCGCTTCGAGCGCGAGCTTGCGCGGGCCACTCGGTCCCGGTATGTCGACCAGCACGTTCTCTGCCACGCTGTCGTAGTCATAGGGATCGTTCGGCGTGTGCTGGTAGTGCCACTTGATCTTGCCGGTCGTGGCATCAAGGGCGAGCGAGCTGTCGGTGTAGAGGTTGTCGCCTGGCCGATAGGCGCTGTCCCAGTCAGGCCCGGGATTACCGACGCCCCAGATAATGGTGTCCGTGGCGGGATCGTAGCTGCCGGTAACCCAAGTCGAACCGCCGCCGGAGGCGGCCGCGTTGTTGCTGTCTTTCCAGGTCTCGCTGCCAGCCTCGCCCTTGCCCGGGATTGTATAGGTGCGCCAGACCTCCTTCTGGGTCGTGAGATCGGTGGCAGCGATCCAGCCTCGGATGCCGTACTCCGCGCCGGCAACACCCGTAATCGCCATGTTCTTGACGATCAGTGGCGCGCCGGTGATGACCTCGCTCTTGTCCGGATCGGCCACAGTCCGTTGCCACGCAACCTGGCCGGTTTCCTTGTTGGTCGCGATCAGCCGGCCATCGAGCGTATGCGAAATGACGAGATCACCCCACAGCGCGACGCCGCGATTGTCGACGCCGCAGCACGCCACAGCACCAGCCCAGTCACGGTCCGTCTTGGGATCCATCTTCCAGACCAGCACGCCACGGCCACCATGAGCATCGATCTTGTAGACCGAGCCCCAGCCATCAGTCACGTACAGGAATCCGTTCTCGGCAATAGGAGTGCCTTCCAGCCCGCCATGGCTCCAGATCCCACCGCCTTCGACCCCGCCGAGGTGCATGGTCCAGGCGACCTTCAGGTTCTTCACGTTATCGCGGTTGATCTCCTTTAGAGTAGAGAACCGGTGAGCCGAATAATTCTGGTGATGATGAAGCCAATTGCCCGGCTCCTCGCCGACATTGAGCAGCCGTTCCTGAGTGACCTCATCCGCGGCACAGACCTGCGACGCTGCAGCCAGCATGCCTCCCGCGGCGATTGCAACCGCAACCAGCCGCGCTCGCGTCGATATTCTTGCGTGATCTGACAGTCGCTCCATGAGTAGTGCCCTCCGTTGATATATTAGGGTTGATCGAACGTCCGGCACGCGTCCGGGCATTCGGCTGAGAAGCCTTATCCAGCGGGCTCAACGGTCCACTGAGATCAGGGCGTTCGTGAAACCTGCACCTCCGCTTCTTTTATTCCGGCTTTCTGAAAAACGACGGCGCATGTGAACGTCTCGCCGTCGACAAGTTTGTGGCGAGTCTCTAGTAGCATGACGTGGTATCCATCCTGCCTGAGCTCGAGCGTCCCGTTCTCCGGAATCGGAATCGACTTAACCGCACGCATGGCGGGCGCCCCTTCGCCGCGATCAACGGTGTGCTTTTCCGAAAAATTCGCGAATGGACAGCGGACGCGCAAAATAGCGTCAGCTTCGGCTGCATCGTTCTTGATTGTCAGCAAAAGCGGCAGATCGATACCGATCTGATCGGATGCGGAAACCCGGGCATTCGTCACCTTCAGCGCGTCGCTTGCGGCGGCGGATCCGGGCACCAGCGTCAGCCCAAGTCCGACAATCAAAAGTCGGATCGCAAAGAGCCGCAATCCGCCACCACCGCGCACAATCCGCCTGCCGCGATCGATATCGGTGCGGCCGCGAAGTTCGTAGCGATCGTCGTCCATGAGAAACGGAACCGCCAGCGGGCCGACATTATACAGGTTGGCAAAGAGCCGCAGTGGAATGACCAGCAGCGGCGCGCCAGTCGACCCAACGGCACGCGCGCTCGCAATTGCAATAGAGATCGCAACCGGCGCACCGAGCCCAAGAAGGACGTTGCCAACATGAAGACCCCACACGATCGCGCCTCCCCAACTGTTAGATGCGGCTCGATATTCCCGACGCACCGACGGGTGTCTCTACTTACCGGGCGACAGGCGCGACACAACCATCTGCACCAGCACATGCAAAATGAGCAGTGCACCGCCGACCGGAACGGCAAGATTAGGGTAGACCATCGGCGCCGGAACTGACCACGCGTTCTCCGTCCTAATTAGCGAGAGCACTTCGCCGCCATAGACATCGCGAGGTCGGTAATGCCCTGCACCGCGCCATGTGTAATCACGGGCAGACGGTCCGCTGGCGCCTTGACGTCAGGATGGACCCAAAGCTTCACGCCAAATGTTTCACGCCGCCGCCCCCCCCTTCGCGCTTTTTGATATACAACGATAGACTTCAATTGAGCGAAAGTATTGGCGAACAGAGCGCAACGCGTTAGGACGCATTTCCGAATTTCTTGTACTTTTTTGCGTGACATCGGCATCTGGATAGCGCGCCGATCATCGCCGCGACGCACAATCGCTTCTGCGGTGACCAGTGCGCACCCCTTCGAGCCCCCTCTGCACGCGATTGCCGAGAAATCCAAGCATTCGCACAAACTGTCCTAACGCCGAAACAGGGTCGCTTCTAACATTTGGAAGAGTAAGCCCACACGTCCACGGCGGCGAAGCTTACTTCCAGGGTTCGCAGATGTCGGGGCGATCAGGAAGCGGCAGCTCTAAAGATCAGATCTAACATCATGGCCAAGCCACCTATCATGAAGTGTTATGTGATCGGCGATAGCGCCGAGGTCGCGAAGACCGTGACCGAATATGACGTATGTGCATTCACAGACATTGTTGGCGACTTCCGCGGCGTACACCTCGCTGAGGAGTACGCCAAGAATACGCGCTTCAAGAAGCGGATCGCGCAGGGAATGGTCTCGGTCGGCCTTCTCTCCACCGTGACGGGATATATGGTAGCAAAGGCTCCGGAAGCGCAGTGCCCTACCGATATGGCGTCACCTTCGATGCCCCGGGCTATTTACTACGAGGTCATGAACCAGAGAGCGGCACTACCGCGGCCTCGGGCAACAACTACCTGAAGGTCCTTTGATGCAAACAGCTGACCGCGACAGCCTGGTGCTGACGGAGCAGCTCCGCACCGTTCGCGTGCTCACCATCAATCGCGCCGACAAGATGAACGCGTTCACGCCGGCGGTAATGCACGAGCTGGACCACATGCTTGACGATGCTGCGCGGGATAGCGCGACCCGTGTCGTCATGATTACGGGGGCGGGTCAAAAGGCCTTTGTGGCTGGCAACGACATCGATGGCCTCATCGAGATGAATGGTGTCGAGGCCTATCGCGACATGCAAAGTGGTCAGCGCGTCCTGTTCAGGCTATATGAATTCGCAAAGCCGACTATCGCCATGGTGAATGGCTATGCATTGGGCGGCGGCTTCGAGCTCGCACTGGCGTGCGACTTCATCGTCGCGTCCGATACGGCGCGGTTTGGCTTTCCGGAGATTACACTCAATACCATCCCTGGTTGGGGCGGAACGCAGCTCGCGGTCAGAAAGATGGGATTGGCGCGCGCCAAGGAAATGGTGTTGACCGGGCGCCAATATACGACCGCGGAATGCCGGGAGTTTGGGTTCATTCATGTTTTCGCTTCCGCGCCAGAGCTGAAGTCGGCGGCGCTGGCCTTTGCCGAACAGTTGGCGTCGCACGATTCGTTCGCCATGGAAATGGCCAAGCGCAGCGTCAACCGCGCCGCCGAGATCCCGCTGAATGCGGGACTGGATCTGGAGGCCGCGAACTACGCGGTCAACTTCGGCACCACTGCCGCCCGCACGGGTTTGCGCGCCTTTGCCGCGCGCCGCAAGCCCAAAAAAGCGCTCACCGACGATTCGAATTCCGAGAAACCCAAGTGATCCCATGAGCGTGCCCCATTCGCTGAACGATCAGCACGCGATGATCCGCAATTCCGTTCGGCGTTTCGCGGAAAGCCAGATCGCGCCCTGGTCCCAGCAGTTGTGGAAAGAAGAAGCATTTTTGTACGAAATAAGGCTCGCAGGCTTGGCCTTGCCGGCCTGCCCTACCCTGCGGGCATGGCGGTGGTGGCGGCGAATGGCTGTCCTTCATTATGGTGATCGAGGAGCGATCGCGTGTCGATTGCGGTCGCCAATTCGCCGCTGATGGCAAATTTCGATGCCAAGGTGCTGAAAATCGTGGAAGGCACATCCGAAATGCAGCGCACGATCATCTCGCGCGAACTACTCGCGCGAATGAAAGCAAAGCGTGAGCGCTGACGTTTGAGAACAACTGCTGGGTCCAACCATGAGGTTTCCATGCTCGAGGGCATTAAGGTTTTGAGTTTCACACACTTTCTGCAGGGGCCTGCGGCCGTGCAGATGCTGGCTGACGCCGGGGCGGACGTAATCAAGATCGAGCCTCCTGGAGGCGCATTTGAGCGCGGCTGGTCCGGATTGGATGCCTTCAAGGAAGGCGTGAGCATTTTCTTTCTGCTCGGCAACCGCAATCAGCGGAGCCTCTCGCTGGATCTTCGCAATGAGAAGGCGAAAGAGATCGTGTTGCACATGGTGCGCGAAGCCGACGTGCTGGTTGAAAACTACCGCCCGGGCGTCCTGGAGCGGCTTGGCTTCGGCTATGAAGACATGAAGGCCGTCAACCCCCGCCTCGTATACTGCTCCTGCTCGGGTTATGGATCCTCCGGCCCCTACTTGAAACGGCCTGGCCAGGACATGTTGCTGCAGGCGATGAGCGGCATAACCATGCTCTCGGGCGGGGCCGACGCGCCGCCGACCCCGGTTGGCTCCGCAATCGTCGATCAGCACGCCGCCGCGCTTGCAGCGTTCGGCGTCGTTTCGGCGCTGCTTTCGCGTCAGCGCACCGGACGCGGCGCGCTGGTGGAGAGCAACCTTCTCAATGCAGCCCTCGATCTGCAGATTGAGCCGTTTACCTACTACCTCAACAAGGGCCGGCTCTGGGCGCGCACTGACCCGCCGCTGGGCAGCCGCTTCCACCCCGCTCCGTACGGGATCTATCGCACCGCGGACGGCTGGATCGCGATCTCGCTAACCCCTACATCGCAGATGGCAGCGGCGCTCGACTATCCGAAGCTAGCAGCTTTCAACGACCCTAAGGATCCGATGCGTCGGCGCGACGAGATCCATCACATCGTCTATGAGCGCGTGCAGAGCCGTAAGACGGCGGAGTGGATGGAGATCTTCGATGCGCACAACATCTGGTACGCGCCGGTAAATGACTATGAGGAGGTCGAAACCGATCCGCAGGTCGCACATAACAACATGATCATGACGATCGAGCACCCTCAAGCGGGCGAGGTGCGGCTCTTGGCGCATCCGGTCCGCTACGACGGCGAACCGCCACCGCTACGTCGATTGCCACCGAGGCATGGCGAACATACCAGGGAAATCTTGGCCGAGCTTGGCTATGCAGCGGACGAAATCGACGCATTGTCTGACGGCGGGATAGCCATTACCAATAAGGCCGCCTCGTGATCATCGCAACCAAGCCGGAAACCTGGCGGCTACCGAGCTTCAGCAAGTTCGAGATTGGCCGAACGCATGCGGTGACCCGCACTTTCACCGAAGCGGAAGTGGACGCTTTCGGCTATCTCTCAGCGGATCCTGATCCTGGATACGATGGTCCGCAAACAGACGGGCGAGGCAGTCCTCAGCGGACTTTCGGCTTACAAGTATCTGCGTTTCAGACAGGGCCTTCCACTGCAGCAGAAATTCGCCAAACGGCGAATCCTCAAGAAAAGGGGGCTGGCAAATTAACGCGACTGATGCTATAAAAATGACTGAAATCGTTTTCAGAACTCAACGATTACCAACCATGGCGTCCTCAGAGCCGATGGATGACGTAGAAGGATCACCGGCGAGACGGGGCCGACGACCGGCGGCAGTCCGCTCCTTCTTTTCACGAGGCGAGCCAGCGCACCGGAAACCGTGTTGTTCACTGCCGGTCGTGAAGATAGAGCACTACGATTACGGCTCCGAGATCAAGTCGCTCAACATCCATTTTGCGCCGCTGGAGAAGATGAAATCGACGCTGCCCTACCCGCATCGGCACGACTTCTATCATATCGTCTGGGTGACCCGCGGCACCGGCTGCCACATCATCGACTCCGTCAAATATGAAGTCCGGCCGAACAGCGTGTTCTTCATGGCCCCAGGGCAGATCCATGATTTCACGCTCTCGGAAGACGCGATCGGGCACACCATCAGCTTCAGCCCGGAATTCTTCGCTTTCAGAGTCCACAACCGGCATTCGCTCACCGATATTCCGATCTACAGTCTCGAAAATCTCAACAGCGCGTTTTATCTGGACGATATACAGGCCCAGAGTCTCCGCCAGATCATGGATGCCATAATCGAAGAATACACGGCGGAGAAGACCGGGCATGAGGATGTGATTTGGTCCTATTTGCGGATCTTCCTCATGAAGATGTCACGGATAGCCGTACCTCCCGCCCTCACCGACTTGTCGTCCCGAAACCTGCTCCTGTCACGCCGTTTCAAGAGCGCGCTGGAGAAGAATTTCGGCACCATCAACGAGACCGCGGAATATGCCAAGCTTCTGAAAGTCACCGAGCGTGCGCTCAACGAAGCCACTCGGCAAGCCCTTGGTTTAACCGCGGCTCAGCTCATTCGCGAGCGGATCATGCTCGAGGCCAAGCGGCTGCTGCTGCACACCGAAATCGGCGTGGCTGAAATCGCCGACCGTCTTGGCTTCGAGGATCCTGCGTATTTCAGCCGCTGTTTCAAGAAGCACACCACCCGCTCGCCGATCGAATTCCGCCAGAGCCTAGCTACGCTGAACCTTTGATCCCATCGCCGAATAAACCAAGCGAAACTGGCAGCCCTCAAACCTATCGGGGCTCGTCGCGAAGATCTCACCCACCCGTTTTCTCTCGGAAAGAAGCATGCCGGACACGACCAAAAATTCGATCGAACTCACTGGCGCGCAGCGGCGACTGTTCACCGAGGTCCTGAATGTTATGGCCCACAAAGTGGCCGAAGACGAGCCGACATTGGGCGTCGAATTTCCGCATGTTACAGCACCGGACGGCTCCTGGATTAAGCTGCCGGCTTCGCTGTCGGCGGGCTATAGCGGCCAAGCCTGGAGCCACGGCAACTGGTTGTGCGGCTTCTGGGTTGGCCTGTTGTTGACATGTTATTTGCATACCAACGAGAAGAAATACCTGATCTGGGCGCGCGAACGCATGCGGCTCGTGGCTCAGCGCGCGGACGACCCTAACACGCATGACATCGGCTTTATCTTTGACAGCAGCGCGATTCCCGCGCACGCGATCACGGGCGAGCGTTGGTATGCGGATATCGCGATGACCGCGGCCGACAAGCTCCGCGCTCGGATCATCACCACGCGCAGCGGCGCGTATCTCGCCTCCTGGGGGCCGTTGGACGACCCGCGCGGGCAATGCAGTTCGGCCATTGACACGATGGCCAATCTCTCGCTGTTGTATTGGGCAACCAATTACAGCGGCGACCGCAGCTATCGCCTGATCGCCGAAGCGCATGCCGACATGACCGCAAAGGCTTTCATTCGCACCGATCATTCCACCTATCACGCAGTGGAGTACGACGTGGTGAGCGGCGCGCGGAAGCGCGGCTATACCTTCCAGGGAGCAGGCGACGAATCCGCCTGGACCCGCGGCCAGGGCTGGGCCATCTACGGCTTTGTCAACTCCGCGCGAGAGACCGGGCAGCGCCGATATCTAGACCTCGCCGAACAGCTTGCAAACTATCATATGAAGCGGCTCGGTGGACGTCAGATCCCACCGTGGGACTTCGATGCGATGAAGGCCGATGCCGACATTAAGGACACGGCGGCAGCGGCCGTGATTTCATCCGCCTTACTCGAGCTGGGGCGGTTGCATCCCGATGGCGCCGCTGCTTCGGCGTGGACTGAGAAGGGACTGACGATGCTGGAAGCGCTCTGCCGCGATGAGTTTGCGCGAGAACCCTCGCATCGCGGCTTGTTGAAGAATTCCTGCTACTCGAAGCCGCACAATGAGGGTGTGCGCAGCGCGACCATGTTCGGCGACTTCTTCTTCACAGAAGCCCTGTGCCGCGTCATGCTGCCCGGTAAGTTCCGACCGCTGACGGCGGTGCCGACACTCGCGTGAGATGAACTGGCTTTTCGCGAGCTGATCTGCCCAGCACGCGCCTCTTCCAGGCATATCCGACCCGCTCCCAATCCGTCGACTTCACTTTCTGCACGATCGCAACGTTCAGCTGCGTTTTATTACAGCCGCACGGTTTGAGCTTGGCGACTAGCCTTTTGAGGTGGACCTCAAGCCACTGCGCTCTACTGGTCACCAGCATGCGATAGAAGTCATTGGTACAGTGAAGCCGGCTTTTACTCTGTCCAAAACGACCATACTTTCAAAGCGCTTTATGTCTGGGTTCTCTTGTACTAAACACCGAGTAAACTGCTCGTACTCTTCCATATCATTCGCTGTTACTAGGAGAACGAAGTCAGTCTGTCCGGTAACATAGAAACCGCTCATCACCTCTGGCATTTTGCGGATTGTCTGCTTAAAGCGATCGACGATATCGGTCCGATCGCGCTCAAACGAAATGAGAACCAACAGGCTCACGCTCCGTCCGATTGCCTTTGGGGAGACGATTGAAACGTCTCCTTCTATGACGCCTTGTGATCGTAGGCGCTTCAGTCGGCGCTGAACTCCAGATGCAGACAAGCCGACCTTCGCGCCGAGTTCTTCACTAGTCAGGCGATTGTTGCGCTGTACGAGGTCAAGAAGACGAGCATCAATTCTATCGAGTTGCATGGCTGCGCCACGTTTAGAAGATTGAAGCTTTCGGAGGCCTTATGAGCAGTTCGCGATATGAGCGAGGCGCAGAGTAGACGGCGGGGGCGCACATTATGCGCTCTCGGTACTGGCTCAGCTTACAAATAGTTCCGCGCCGCCACATTTTTCACCAACCCAGTCTGAACTTCTCATAATATGGCTCCACGTATCGCAAGAGGTGACATCGAGCGATATGTTTAGATCTTCTCCGCCTCGATCAAACCATCCAGAACGTTCAGCGATTCCAGCAGATAATAGGAGCCGAAGATCGTCTCAGCATTGGTCACGGAATCCCGTACACGAGCGTCGCGCCGCTTATTGAAGCAGGCGCCAACCAGCATGCCTTGCGAGCGGGTCTCCCCGGCCCCGACGGGCGTAAGGTAGCCGTTGATCAGAGCGAGCGCGGTGAGCTCGCCTGCATCCTGATATTTCGCGCGGAGATCGGCGGAAGGCGCAAGCCGCCCCAGCTTGAGCAGCGCCGAGCAGACGATCGCAGTAGCCGCCGTATCGGTCTCTGTATTGGGGATTGCCGGATCATCGAAATCCCAGAACGCCACCAGGCCGGGCGGGACATGCGACAGCCACCAGTCGGCGCCCGCGATCAGCTGCTCCATCCAGCGCTTTTCCTGCGGACGATGGGCAAGCGCGACCGCGGCATAGACCAGGCCCCAAGCCTGCGCCCGCGCCCAAACACTGCTCTCGCTAAAGCCCTTGTGGGTAAAATGGCGGACGACCTTGCCGTTCGCTGGATTGAGCTCGCTCGACTGCACGATCGAACCGTCGGGCCGCATGTGAATATCCAGCACCCGCGTCGTATGTCGCGCGGCGACGTCAGCGAACGATGCTTCCCCCGTCTTCTCTGCCGCCCAGAACAGGAGAGGAACCGCCTGCAAGGAATCGATGCTACTGAAGCAGTTGCCTACGTCCTCCGACTCCTCGGCGTCACCACCAAGTGGAATGAGACCGAGCCTCGGGTCATATTGACCCTTCAGCGATTGGGCAGCATCCAGCGCCAATGTCGCGGCATCCTTGTCTGCACACAGGATGTCGCCAAGTGCAACGCCGTAGTAGAACCCAAAGCCCTTGAATGCCGTTTGCAGATGCGCCCGCGGCTCGAGCCGGCTGCTCCACAGCCGGGCAGCATCCAGGTATCTGGAGCTCCCCGTGCGTCGCGCAAACAACCACAACATGCCCGGCCACGCGCCGCCGGTCCAGTCGCCGTCGACAGTCGTGGTCCATGTTCCCGTCGCGGCCTCGGCCCAGTGCGGAAACTCCGATTGCAGGCTCTCGAGCGTCTGATCGACTCGGCAGCGCATCCGTTCGATTGCCTGTTCCCATCGCGGCTTGGCTGTGCTTACCATCTTCTCCAGTTGCCTTTTCCGGCCACCTCTTCTCTCCACATGCACGTACGATCGCCTTCGAATCACCTACGACGTAGGCCGCTTCGTCACGTTGGGCGTCCATTTGAGGTGATGCTTGCCCACGGCGACGAGTTCGCCACGCTGGTTGGTGACATCCACATTGGCAAGCGTACGGCGGCGCTCCTCGTCGACTTCGCTGATGGTATAGGTCACTGTCACCGTGTCGTTGATGTAAACGGGCTTCAGAAACCGCACGCCATCGTAGCCGAGCGATACGGGCGTCGTATCAATGCCCTTTCGCATGCTTTCTTCAATCATTCGGGTGGAGGCCGTTGAAATGAATCCGACCATCAGCGCGCCATGGGCAATGCGCTTGCCGTAAATCGAATGACTCATGAATTCGTCGTCGACGTGATTTTGCGAAAGGTCACCGGTCAGACCCGCAAAAAGATAGATATCGGACTCTCCGACGGTTTTCGAAAATCGAACGCTATCCTTGACGTTCGCCTGCATCACATTCATTGTTCTTGCCTTTCCGCTGTTCGATTTTCACAGTGCATGACGCGTACAGAACACTATCTAATCGCAATTTCCGTTTTATCGTCGAATAATTGCAGCTCCTTCCCATCCACCCACATCTGCACGCGGGCATGAGGACTGACCTCCGTCTCCGGCGAAATACGCGATGCCATGATCGTGCTGCCCCCAACGTTGAGCGCGATCACCAGTTCCGAGCCAAGTTGCTCGGTGACGTTGACGACGCCGGTGAAGGATGAGCCCGTATTGTTTGTAGGGGTGCCAAGACGAACATGCTCGGGCCGGATACCTAGGGTCACCGTCTTGGCGCCATGCTTGCGCAGGACCGCTGCCTGGTCGAGCGACAACTCGACTTTGAAATCCTTCGCGTGCGCCGACATGACGCCGAGTTCTTCGACAAGCTCGACCCCGATAAAGTTCATTGCAGGCGCCCCGATGAAGCTCGCGACGAACCGGTTGGCCGGTCGATTGTAGATCTGCAGCGGAGTGCCGATCTGCTGAATCCAGCCGTCCTTCATGACGACAACGCGGTCGCCAAGCGTCATCGCCTCAACCTGATCGTGGGTGACATAGACCGATGTGGTAGGCACGCGCTCGCGCAGCGCCTTAATCTCGATTCGCATCTGCGCACGCAGCTTGGCATCGAGGTTCGAGAGCGGTTCGTCGAACAGGAAAACTTGTGGCCGCCGTACGATACACCGTCCAAGAGCCACACGCTGCTGCTGACCGCCGGAGAGTTGAAACGGCTTGCGTGCCAGGAGCGGCTCCAGACCAAGCATTTGCGTCGCGCGGGTGACTTCGCTCCTAATTTCCGTTTCAGGGACTTTCCGGTTTCGTAACCCGAATGCCAGATTGTCGAACACCGTCATGTGCTGATAGAGCGCATAGTTTTGGAATACCATCGCGATATCACGATCCTTCGGCGGCAGGTCATTGACGACTTTGTCTCCAATCCGGATAGTCCCCGCGCTTATGTTCTCGAGACCGGCAATCATGCGAAGCGTCGTGGACTTGCCACATCCGGATGGACCAACTAGCACGACGAATTCACCGGCTGCGATATTGAGGTTCACCTCGTGCACAACCTTAAACGTGCCGTACTTTTTTACGACGTCCTGTAGAATGACCTCTGCCATAACCCTTCCTCTGAGTCGCGCCGGTTACATGCGCAGCCCGCGAATGACGTATTTCTGACCAAAGATGGTCACCAGCAGCGCCGGCATCATCGCAAGCACGGCTGTCGCGCTCATTAAATTCCATTCCGTTCCGGTCTCGGTGACGAATTGCGCCATAGTGGACGTGATCAGGGGCGTGCGCTTGCCTGATAGGATCAGCGCGAACAAAAACTCATTCCACGTCGAGAGCCAGCAAAGGATCGCAAGCGCAGCTATCCCCGGCATCGCGGCGGGAAGCGCGACTCGGCAGAACGCACCCCATCGCGTGCAGCCGTCGATCAGGGCCGCATACTCCATCGACGGATTGATGCCGTCGAAAAAGCCCTTCATCAGCCATGAGAAGAAGCAGACGTGCACCGCGATGTGCGGCAGTAACAGACCGACATACGTGTCGTAGATCCCAAGGCGCGTATTGACCAGATAAAGCGGCAGCACCCAAGAGATGTAAGGAACGGTACGGAAGATGTAGATGGTGGCAAACCAGCTGCGCTGGATCCAGCCGCCGAAGCGCGACAGCATGTAGCCGCTGCCGATCGTGATGCTCAGCGACAGGATGGTGGCCAAAGTCGAAAGCACGAAGCTGTTCCACATCGCTTGCACCACCTGGGACTGATGCAGCACCTCGACGAAGTTGTTGAGTGTGAAATTTGTGCCGCGCCAGATGTAGAATACGCCAGACGCCGGACGGATCGACGTCACGCCGAGGATCGCAATGGGCCCTACGAACACAACAAATATCGCGGCAATGCTGATCGCGAAGATCGAACGCCGCAGCGTATGAAGGGCGAAGGAGATCATCACGACACCTCCATGCTCCGGTTGACGAGCCTATAGAGGCCAACCCCAACAAACAGCATGATGAGTGCGCCGATCCCGGCAGCGGCCGCGGCGCGACCGATGTCCAAATCCACGAAGGCCAGGACATAGGCATAAACGCTAAACACTTCTGTTGATCTTGCAGGCCCGCCGCCAGTCAGGATCCAGACCTGGTCGAAGGTGCGGAACGCGTCAATTGCGCGGATCAGAACACAGACGATGATCACTGGACGCAACATTGGGAGCGTAACACGCCTGAAGATGCACCACGGCGTTGCCGCATCGATCCGCGCGGCCTCGAAGGGTTCAGGCGGCAGTCCCTGCATGGCGGCCAGCAGGATGATGGTGAACCACGGTGTCCAGATCCATATGTCTGTTATGATGATCAGCGCAAAGCTCGGCCAGCGGTCGGAGAGCCAGGCGACATCAGGAAGGCCCAGGTATGAGAGGAAAATAGTAATTACACCGAACTGATCGTTGAAAGACCACCTCATCATAGTCGCTGTGATTACAGGGGCGATTGTCAACGGCAGTAGGATGATGGTCCGCACAACCGCCCGGCCAAAGAACGGACGATTGAGCAATGATGCCAGTGCTAGGCCGAGTGCAAGAGATACGCCGACCGAGACGATCGTCAGGACAAACGTATTCGGTAGAACCATCTTCAAGAATACAGGGTCGGTGAAGACGGCGATGTACTGCTTCGGTCCGACCCAGGTCCTTTGCGGGTTGACAAGCGACCATTCGCGGAAGCTTGCATTCATTCCGATCAAGATCGGAATGATTTCGAAACACGCGAGAACGATCGCGGCCGGCGCGATGAGAAAGAGCATGAAGCGCTCTTTCTCATCGAATCCAAATTTCGTGAAACGAGCGGTCATCAATCGTTGGCCGTAGCGCCGGCATGGATCGCATCGGAGCCGGCCTTGAGGGTAGCAGTAATGTCCTCACGCTTGCCCTTCATCGCGCGGATCAGCGTGTCCGAATAGACCTTGTGCACAGTTGCCCAGTTGCGGAAATAGTAGGCAGCATGGACATGATCAGGCTTGAAGAGGATGGTGTGGAGCCTGCGCCAGGTCGCGTCATTCTTTTCGAGTGTGCGCCAGACGTCGGTGTTCGGCGGCGGGCCTCCGGTCTGATTCCATTGCTCGATCTGACCGTCGGAATCGCCGAGCATAGCGCCAAGCAGCCTTTTGGCCGCCGTCTTGCGATCATTCGGAAGAGTCCTTGGGATTGACCAGCCCCACACGTCTATCCAGGTGTGGACGCCATTGCTCATGGGGCCGACCGGAAATGGCGCAATGCCGACCTTTCCTGCGACCGATGACCTCTCCGCGTTATTGAAGGTGCCGAGGAAAGTAGTATCGGCCACAGTAAAGGCGGCGTCACCGGCCTGGAAGATCGCATTTGCCTCATCGCGCGAATAGGTCGTCATGCCGGGCGGGCTAATCTTCTTGCTATTGAGAGCATCCCACCAAAACTCCGCGGTCTGCACCTGACAAGGAGAGTAGATCATTGGCTTCCAACCGTTTGCCGCAAGCTTCTTGTTGTCTCGCTCATAGGCGGGTGCATAGACGTCGCAACTATTGTTCCAGAGCGTCCACCAGAAGCTGAAGAAAGTGTTGGTGTAACTCATGCCGCCGACATAACCCCACTTCACCTTCTTTTCGGACTGCAGGGTCTGACTGATTTTGACGAGATCGTCCCATGTCCTAGGCAACTCCGCCTCGGAAATGAGATCGGCGCGATAGAACAGAATGCCGGCCGTGGTCGTCATCGATACCGCCGTCGTGTTTCCGTCGGCAGTATGGAAGGGCTCAAGCTGCCCCACCTCCACCTTGCGCGCATTAGGAACGTCATCGAGCGGTTCAAGATACTGGGCGAGATCCTGTCCCCAGTCGTCATTGTTCCAGATGATGTCGCATTGGTCATTGGCCCCGGAGGTCAACATCTGGGTGATCTTCGGCAAATAGACGGTGTAGGACGTCACCGTTTTATTCAGCTTAACGCCTTGATTGGCCGCCCATTTCTCCAGGATCGCGACGTTTGCGACTTGCACGGGATGATTGATGTAACAGACGCTCAGCGCTGTTTCTGCTTGCGATGTCGAAGAGCAAACGGCACAAAAGCCGCCGCCGACAAGAAGCGCACGCGCAAGCTTATTCTCTAGTCCCATGGCATTCCTCCTCTTCGGCAAAGCGCGCTTCTACAGAAGCTTATGTTCTTGTTCGGTTGAGAGATGGCCACAGAATGAGCGGCAGCTTCTCTCGTAGAGATCCTTCAATTGCCAAGCGCCGTAGCCGAGCTCCTTCAGGATTTCTTCCGTCTGCGCCCCGATCTTCTGCGACGGCAAACTATTTCCGGCACCTGGCCGTCGTAACACACGGAGCGGCTGACGACCCTAATCAGCGATTAAGCGAAGTATCGGCAAACGGAGCGGGAGAGCGCTAGGACGCATTTCCGGATTTCTTGTACTTTCTTACGTGCAATCTGGGTGGTGGGGCGACCGCATCCGCTGCGACGCACAACCACTTCTGCGCTGATAAGTGCGCGCGTTTCTGCGAGCCGCTGCGCAAGAATGCCGAAACGCTAAGTATTCCCATACTGTGCTAATGCAGGCACGGCATCGCCTCTACTGGTTGGAAGAATAAGCCCACACGTAGGGGACAGCCGAAGCTTGCGTCCGGGTTCGCGGATTATCGATGCCATGAGAAAGGAGCGGCAGCTCGAAAGATCAAATCCATCATTATGGCTAAGCCAGCAACATGACTTATATGCATTCGCCGGCATCGTTGGCGGTTCTGTGGCCTCCATCTCAACGAGGGATATGTCAGACCACGCGTTTCAAAATGCGGATCATTCAGGAACACTTTCGGTCGGCTTTCTGTGCAGTTGGAGCCCTCGAAGAAGCCGCTGGTCGTCAGCCAGCATGCGACGCCCGATCCCGGTCCGGCAAAACGGCCTGCTGAGCATGGGCGCCGAAGGACAACTACATCGATCGTCAGTCGGTAGCCGATGAAGTCGCCTATGCCCGCAAGCTGAGCGCGAAATTCAGTTGGGCGCGGCTCGACGTGAACACGCCGCTCGATCGAGGAGACCGTCGCAGCCGTGTTGGCAAGGGAATGCTCGGGAGAGCCTCTTGATCGGACACATGGCAGCAAATGCACCGATCCCGCTGAGGATCGCGGGTCCTCGAAATCCCCGAACGACACCATGCGAGCGGTACGTGCGACAGCTACCAGTCGGCGCCCGCGCTCACCTGCTGCATCCAGCGGGTTTCCTGCTGACGATGAGCTAGCGCGATGGGGGACATAGAGGAGACAAGGTTTTCGCGGCCTGAAATGTTGCTGTAGCTAAAGTACTTTTGGATCAAGAGATGTCACAGAGCCCACGGCGCCCGTATCGTAGAGATCCTTCAATTGCCGAGCGTCGTAGCCGAGCTCCTTCAGGATTTCTTCCGTCTGCGCCCCGAGCTTCTGCGGCGGCAAACGTACCTCTGGCACCTCGCCGTCGTAACAAATGGGATGGCTGACGAGGGTAATCGGCGCCCCCGTCGCCCCTTTCACGACCTGGAAGCTTTTGTTGTGAATGACCTGCGGGTCGACGACCACATCTGAATAGTCATTGATGCGGGCGTGCCAGATTCCGCGAGACTCAAGCAGCGCAAGGCATTCCGATGTCGTGCGTTTGGCGATGTTGACCGCAAACGCTGCCGATGCCTGGTCGCGCCGCCGATAAGCTTCCGTGTCGGGAACGCGCTGAGCGGCGGGAAGCGAAAACAGATCCGCAAGCACGTCGAGCGATCCGAGCGAGATCGCGATGTGTCCGTCCCGGGTGGCATAGATGCCGTAAGGTGCGCCGTAATACCATCCTGCGATCGGACCCGGCTGGCGCACATCGTCCGGTCTCTGCCCGTTGAGATAGCAGGTGAAGGACTCCATCTGCAGGTCGAGGGCTGCTGACAGCAAACTGACATCGACCCGACACCCCTGCCCCGTACGCGCTTTCCTCACTAATGCGGCCAGGATGCCAGCCGCAAAAAGAACGGCCCCGTGATGATCAACGGCCGAAACACCTACGGCGCGCGGGCCGTGCTCGCGGCTTCCGGTGATGGTTGCAAGCCCCGCCAACGCTTGAATCAAGAGGTCCTGGCCCGGTCGATTGACGTACGGCCCGTCTGCGCCATATCCGGACGCTGCGGCATAGATGATATCTGGCTTGATGCTCCTGGCGTCCTCATAGCCAAGCCCCAGCTTGTTGAGCACGCCAGGCCGGAAATTCTCCGTGAGGACATCCGACGTTGCGATTAGTTTTTTCGCAACAGCAACCGCGTCCGGCTTCTTGAGATCGAGCGTTAGACTACGCTTATTGCGATTGCCGGTCAGAAGCAGCATGGATTGACCATCTACCTGCTTGTCCGCCCCGCCCCATTTCCGCTGGAAGGCGCCGTCCGGCGGCTCCACAGCGATCACGTCTGCGCCGAGATCGGCGAGAAATTGCACACCCATCGGGCCCATCAGGAAGTGGTTGAAGCTGAGGACGCGAATGCCCTTGAGAAGATCGACCATACGTTCTTTCTTGGCTCTCCCTCTAACTATCTCACGAAATGCTGGCGACAACCCGCGCTTCTGAAATCGTTTTCAGGATTATTGGTCTCACCGACGAGCGGAGTCAAGCGTGTTAGGCGCCGCACTATCGGAGTATGGCCGCCGGCGCGCTCTGCTTGATGTCGCTTAGGCGCGCGCATACTGTTCAACGGAAGAACCACCGATATCGACCACAGTGCGCTTGAGATAGCGGCCCTCCCGGTGGTTTAACTCGAATGGTGATAACAGCCCGTTTTGGGACAATCCGAGCAGATCAGATGGACAAGAAATCGATCGCCGATCCCAAAGGCCGATCCCGGCCCAGGGTGAAGATCGAGGACGTCGCAAGAGAGGCGAACGTCTCGCCGGCGACGGTGTCGCGCGTTCTAAATCATCCAGGAATTGTCAGGCCCGAACTGCGCGACAAAGTGATGCGCTTCATCACCGATCTGTCCTATACGCCCGATAGTGCGGCCCGGGCACTGAAATCGGGACGCATGCGGACGATCGGCGCGATCGTTCCGACGCTGGGCCTTGGCATCTTTGCCGAAAGCGTGGAGGCCCTGCAGAATCGACTAAGCGAAAGCGGCTACACCCTATTCATCGCGAATTCGCAATATGATCAACGCCGCGAGTTGCAGGAGATGCAGAGCCTCATCGAGCGTGGCATCGACGGCATTGTGCTGGTGGGGGGCTCGCACGGTCGGGAGCTGAGAACTCTGGTTGAGCAAACTGGCGTCCCCGTCATTACGACTTACGTCTCCAAGGCGGGCGGCGGCATTCCTGCCATTGGCATCGACAACGAACGCGCCACTCGCGAAATGACCGAATTTCTTCTCGGCCTGGGACACGTTCGTTTCGGTGCAATTGCCAACATTCTACCGTCGAATGACCGTTCGCGCGCCCGACTTGATGGCATCCAGCGCGCCCTCTCTGAAGCCGGCATCCGACTCGAGCCTAGTCAGGTCATCAGGGCCGACCACTCGCTGGCGC
This sequence comes from Bradyrhizobium archetypum, assembly GCF_013114835.1. Classification (GTDB taxonomy): domain Bacteria; phylum Pseudomonadota; class Alphaproteobacteria; order Rhizobiales; family Xanthobacteraceae; genus Bradyrhizobium; species Bradyrhizobium archetypum. The sequence continues at coordinate 22,353 of NZ_JAAVLW010000010.1, forward strand.
AAGGACGAAAGGCACTTCGCCAACTGCTTACTGACCATCCCGGCACGACCGCCGTGATCTGCACCACCGACACGCTGGCCATCGGCGCCATGACGGAAGCCCGCAAGATGGGCTTGAACGTGCCGCGGGCGGTTTCGATTACCGGTTTTGACGACGTGGAGCTGGCGGCACAGGTGGATCCGCCGCTAACGACGATCAGTATTCCGGCTGCTGAAATCGGCCGAGGCGCAGCCGACTATCTCATCAGTGCGATCGCAGGAAGACCGGTCCCCAAGAGCGTGTTGTTGCCCTACCGGCTGGTAGTGCGCTCGTCCACCGCGTCACCACCGAAAGCCGACCGCCTTCCGAAGCGCCCCCGATGAAGGCTGGCAAGCTGGCTAGGCTGCAGGACAGCTGTTCGCGAAAACGATTTCGGTGTAAATGGCGCTGATCAGTAAGCTGCAAAGGTGCTACGTTGAACGCCAAATCCGACCTCATTCTTTGGACGTCTCCCCTGCAGCACGTGGTGCTCTTAACGCTGAATAGGCCATCCAAACGAAACGCGCTGAACAATGATCTGATCGCGGAACTCGCGGCCGCTCTTCGCAAAGCTGCGCTGGATGATGAGGTGCGCTGCGTCGTACTTCGTGGCAGCGATGCGTTCTTTTCTGCCGGCGCCGATATTAAGGAAATGCGGCAACGAGGGTTCGAAGCCATCGACAATTCCGCGCGACGTTCTGCTTGGCGAGATATCGCCAATTTCCCCAAGCCATTTATTGCCGCGGTTGAGGGCATTTGCTTTGGCGGTGGTCACGAGCTCGCGCTTCTGGCTGACATCGTGATCGCCGGTGAAGGCGCTAGCTTCGGGCAGCCGGAGATCAACATAGGGATATTGCCAGGAGACGGAGCAACCCAGCGATTGACCCGAGTGGCCGGCAAATCGCTCGCGATGCTCATGATCCTGACCGGAGAACCCATCTGTGCGCGCGCAGCTCTTCAGGCTGGGCTTGTTGCTGAGGTCACGGCAGACGGCAAGGCACAGAGCCGCGCCCTCGAGCTTGCCGAAATTATCACGCACAAGCCGCCGCGTTCCGCGGAACTGGCTAAAGCGGCTGTACTCGCCGCCTACCAAACCGCACTTGACGCCGGTCTAGAATTTGAACGACAAGCCATCAGGCACGCATTCACGACGTCCGACCAGCAAGAGGGAATGAACGCGTTTTTTGAGAAGCGGTCGCCTAGTTATCGGGGGATTTAGAATGGTTCAACTGAAGGGCACGGCGGAAGGTGGCGCGAGCTCTGCGCCGGCAAAGCTTTCAATCTACCGCGGCCGCCATCTGGCTTGACCACCAGCGGAAACTAAATTCGGTTACCGCATCCGAAACGTGCTCCGGACGATTTCCATCAACTCGTCGAATTTCGGGGAGTGTCCTTGTACTCCTCGGGCTCGGCGAATGAGCGCGCAAGGACATCCCACTCCGCTCGGCCAACTGCTTGACCACCAGTTCAGAATAACGACCGGCCGCCGCAGTTGCGTCCCGGTGAGCCTCGAGGGGCCATTGTGCCGGCCAGCACACTTGCCATGCTGCACATTAATGCGAATGAATCAATCCCGAACGCTACCGCCAGATTCTGAGCGGCACGGACGTGCACTTGTGCCAGCGAAAACGCCCGTCTGGCTGTTGCAGCCGATGTCTGGTGAAGATCTTCACCGATGCGTACTCGACTAGCGGATAAAGAACCATGCTTTGGCCGACGCGGCGATCGCTTTTTTTGATGCGGTGTCGGCCCGAGAACGGACGACGTCATTATAATAGGCAAGCATGACGAGTGAGACATGGCGATGCCAGCATGCAGGAGCGGGTTTCGTTTGATCAATACCAAGCTCGCTCCTGGTCGTTTCGGAAGCTGTCCTCGACGGCCCAGCGATGTGCTTCTATCGATACCAGCTTTTGAATGGACGTGCCTTGGGCACCACGTGGAGTAAAACGCCAAGTCGCCGTCGGCAATGTTGCGGCGGATCCTCGCGTCCATCCCCTGGCAAGGTTGTCGTATTACTGCCATCGAGATCGCCACTCGCATAGGCCAGTCGTGCCATCGCTGACTCTGATTGGTCCCTTCCGGATGACAGGGCCTGCTTGGGTAGGCTCTCTGTGATTGCGCAGGCGGTACTGCCGACACCCCTGCCCTCAGGGCGACTACTAGATTTTATAGGTTTGTTGTTCCCGACTCTCAGCTAACTGGGAGAGCCGTTTTGGGAGACACGCGTTGTGCAACATCAGGCAGAAGCACCCGAAAAAGTGCACCTGTAGTGCCAGTCCCGTGTCCCGCAATCTCAAACCGTCGCAATTGGCCGCTGACAAGCAAAGTGTGGCCGGACCAGGAGAAACTCCATGTCATTGGATTTGACCGCGCTGCGCCACACCTCTCTTGCTCTGGCCCTATTTGCCTGCGCCGTGACGAGGAGCGCCCAGGCCGACGATCCGCCGCCGCGCCCCGCCGCCACGACGCCGTCCGGCCAGAAGGAAGGGCCCGATGCGCGTAGCGGCAGCGCGCCGAGTTCCCCTTCGACTACCGAGCAGCATGGCCTGCCGCCGGATTCCACGACCAAACAGACGCTGGAGCTGCCCGGGCGGACGCTTCGTTTCATCGCGACTGCGGGCTCGATCCGCGTGTTCGACGACAAGGGCGAGCCGCAGGCCGACATCGCCTACACCTCCTATCAGCTCGACGGCACAGATCGCGCCACCCGTCCGGTGACGTTCCTCTTCAATGGCGGCCCCGGCTCGTCCTCGGCTTGGCTGCAGTTCGGCAGTGCCGGACCCTGGCGGCTGCCGATCGATGCGGAGACCGTCACGCCGTCGGCCTCGCCGGAGGTCAGGCCCAACGCCGAGACCTGGCTCGATTTTACCGACCTCGTGTTCATCGATCCCGTCAGCACCGGCTATAGCCGTTTCGTGGCGACGGGCGAGAATGTGCGCAAGCGGTTCTATTCGGTCGATGGCGATGCCAGTTCGATCGCGCTTGTGATCCGCCGCTGGCTCGAAAAGCACGAGCGGCTCTCCTCGCCGAAATATGTCGCGGGCGAAAGCTATGGCGGCATTCGCGGACCGAAGGTCGTGCGCAATCTGCAGATGCAGCAGGGCGTCGGCGTGAAGGGCCTGATCCTGGTTTCGCCGCTGTTCGACTACCGCGAGTTTAGAGACACGAGCCTTCTGCGATATGTCGCGACGCTGCCAAGCTATGTCGCGGTAGCCCGCGAAGCCAAGGGCGAAGGCAGGGGAGCAGTCAATCGCGCCGATCTCGCCGACGTCGAAGCTTACGCGCGCGGTGAGTTCTTGGCCGACCTCGTCAAGGGTCAGGCAGACAAGGAGGCCACCAACCGTCTCGCCGACAAGGTCGCCGGCTTGACCGGAATCGACCAGGCCGTGAGCCGACGGCTTGCCGGGCGCATTGATAGCAACGAATTCCGCCGCGAGTTCGATCGCAAGAGCGGCAAGGTGACCGGCCGTTATGACGCCTCCGTGCGCGGCCTCGATCCCTATCCGGACTCTAATGGCCATCGCTTCGGCGATCCCTCGGGCGATGCGCTGCGGGCGCCGCTGACCAGCGCCGCGGTCGATATCCTGACGCGCAAGCTCAACTGGCGGCCGGACGGCTCCTATGAACTGCTCAACGGCGCGGTCGGGCAAGGTTGGGATTTCGGCAACGGCAGCCCCCCGCAGTCGCTGTCGGAGCTGCGCCAGATCCTTGCGACGGACCCGAAGATGAACGTGCTGGTCGGGCACGGCCTGTTCGATCTTGCCACGCCCTATTTTGGCTCGAAGATGGTGCTCGATCAGCTGCCCGCCTTCGCCTCAGCGCCGCGGGTCAGACTCGTGACTTTTCCGGGCGGTCACATGTTCTATTCACGCGACGCCTCGCGCCAGGACTTTCGCGCAGAGGTCGAAGCGATGATGAAGTAGGCCGTCTGTTCATCAGCTGGCGGCGAACTAAGTCACAAGCATGTCCGCTTCCTGGGCCTATAGTAGATCGGCGCTTCTTAATGCGAGAAGCGCGCAGAACGAGCAAGCATGTGGCAGCGACCATGAGAATGGCCGACGCGCTGGTCGAGCAAATCCGTCCGCTGCTCGCAAGAACGACCCCGGAGGTGCAAGGCGCGACGATCGGTCCACTGGTGGCGATCTTCATTGCCGGCCATCTGCCGAAATCCACCAACTCATGCCCTGGAATTGGCGACATCAGAACGTCGCTCACGCGGCATAAGCGCGCTCCGCCATCCGCTCAAGATGAGCTAACCACGGGCCGACCGGCTTTCAATTACCCGCAAATTTCCGTCTGATCATAGCGCTCAGCGCGATGTCGGTGAGGCGTGACAGCCCGCGCCACATGACGGTATTGCCGGGCGGCGGATTGCAGACGCGGGCGAGATAACCGCCGAGCCCGGCGATTTTGATAGTGCGAGAGCGTTTTCTGCCTTGCTATTCGTTTCTAGTTGACGAGGCGATCGAGCACGCCGATTTCAGTCGCAGTCGATGCGAGGGTTGGCGGTAGGTGACGGCACGGTTGAGCATCGTCATCCAGAACACCCGCCAACCTCAGGATGAGAAAGAGCGAGATCAGATCGGTCAGACGCTGGGCGGTCGTGAGTTTCGACTCCTCAGCTTTGCAGCCCGATTTAGGATCTTGTGGAACACCTTGATCTTCCATCTCAAAGCATACCATTCGAGCTTCTCATTGGCGTCGGTGCGGGGAAGCAACAGGCAGGTCCGTGATCAGTTTCCAATCGATCTTCTTTCTGTTGTTCGGCGTCCCGCGCGAGCCAGCGCGGGATAGCGCTTCTGCTTTCCGATCGGCGGCAGGACGCGACTCTTGCGACACCTGATCTCAAGAACGGCGTGGTCAGGATCGCCGTTGCTGTCTCTGATTTCGATGCGATGGAGCCCTTTGACGGCGACCTCGTCCATTTCGTCGACGATCTGCCTTGGTATTCGCCCAATCCTGGCAGACGAGCGGAATGTTGTCCCATGGCGCTTCCAATCTGCGTGAGCAGTTTACGGAACTGTCGCCGAGCCGCGCATCCCTAAACTCGCATCCACCACTCTCTCGATCAATCCAACATTCACCCGCCAAGGATCGCAACCGGCCTCTTGCCGATAGATCCCTTAGTGTCAGCCCCATAGAGCACCCATCGCGAATCAGGTGCTCAGCAAGGACTCACAATTGATTCTTTTGTCTCAAGATTTCGCCCATCAGCGGATCAACCCGAGTGGTCACAGTTATGGGTAGTTGAAAGCGTCACCGGACGCATACGATATTCTTGGGCTGGGGACGCAGGTTTCGTTCACAGATAGTCGCTTAAGAACGCGGTGTCAGTGGGCCGGGTGAGATATCGCGCCTTAGCGCCGCGCCGATACGGACGTTCGATTCGTGACGCGCTTATTTCCGGAAAACCTGTGGCACCTCAGCCAACGTGTCGTAGTTCCAACAGCTCGGATCGCGGCCGCTTGATCAAAACGCTCATATTTTCAGCCCTAGCAATCCGCCGGTCTGCCGCGTGAGCCGCACCGTTTAAGAAACTGGCACGGGCCTTGCTAAAACGGAGCAGAACCGCGTGCTTCGCGCCGCGCCGGCGGAATACATCTGCCTTAGCGTCGGACACAGGACGCGGTGTTTTGGTTGAACACGACACACGCAGTGTCGAATGACGACGATAAAAATGGTCGTCACTGAAGGATAAATAGCATGTCCGGTGTTGCTGGCGCTGTTCTCTTGCCTTCAAGTCATTCACAGGAGACAGTTTATGATCGGCTCAAGCACATGCTTCCGAAACTTGCACTTCGTGGACAGGCGGGGTTCGGTTTTGCAGCGTTCATGCACGAAAAACGCGTACAATATACAAAGTCGTCTCAGTCGCCATGCGAACTAACAACGATCGACTATAGTGAACAGCATGCGAATTTAAGGCCTCGCGTCGCGATTGCGCACGTTCGTAGTCCATCTAGAAGAGAACACGACGAGAGCGACTTTCAGCCTGTTCACAACCATAAAGCCGGTTGCCGCCATTTGGCGATTTCTCTCGACGGGGCTTTGGTCAATGCTGATGAACTTAAGAACAAATTATTCGCCCAAGGGCATCGCCTTAACGGCGAAACGGATGCCGAGCTCCTGCTCAAGCTGATTGAGCACATTTGTCAAAGTGATTATTGGCGGCATGGTCTGCCGGTGAATCACCAAAAAATGTTTCGGGAGATCGATAACTGTATCGATGGCGCCGTTAGCGCACTCTTGTTGGATGGTGAAGGAAATCTCATTGCTTTCCGAAACCGATATGGTTTGCGACCTTTGGAGTTCATGCAAACTGACGATGGCTTTTTGCTTTTTGCTTCGGAAAACTGCGCCTTTTCCGGACTACGAGGCAAGGCGGACGAAATTCTACCGGGCTACATCAAGTGCGTAAACGGAAAAACGGGAGCATGCCTTGATCACTCGGTGTGCGATGCTCGACATAACACCAGGCTATGCGCCTACGAAACGCTTTACCTAGGAAGCCCCAACACGTCGAAACGCCAATCTCATCTCGAAACCCGTTACAATATCGGGGTTGCTCTTGGTAAACTTATTGCGCCAAGACTGGCAGCAGAAGTGGGGTCCGCCCCTGTTATAGTTTCTTCTATGCCGCGAACCGGAGGGCCATATGCTGATGGTCTGTTTGCATCACTGGCCGAAGGCGGCGCCATCGTCCAACGTCACGAACTCATCGCAACACAATTTTCTCAGCGGACGCTTATAGGTATCGTTGGCGAGCGCAAATCTCTTATTGCCCAAAAATATCGTGTCGCAGAGAAGGACGTTACCGACAGCACCATAATCATGGCCGATGAAGCCCTCATTCGCGGCGATACAAGTCGGGCTGTCACGAATATCCTCCTTGCCGCCGGGGCCAAGGCTGTGCATTGGGCAATCGGTTCACCGCCTATAGTGGCCCCAAATTACTACGGCATGGGTATCGACACCATGGACGAGTTGGCGTTCTGGCAAACGTGGAAGACCCTCCCACCCCAACAGCGCAAGCAAAGCCTGCGTTTTCATAACATCGAACCGCAAATGCTCAGGGTCATCGAAAGCACAATTGCCGTATCCATCAATGCTGCGGCTATCACTTATCTACCCTTCCAAGTTCTCGTATCCTTGCTTCCGCAGGGGCATGATGGAATAGATTTGTCGCCGTTTACGTTTGAGATGCCAACCCCAGCGGGGCAAAAGCGCGCGAATAAGAATTTGAACAAGTTAATCGCCGATCTTCCCTTCCCAGAGTCAGCCGTTGCCTGAGGTTATCATGAAACCCACTCTAGTATTTGATTGGAACGGCACGCTGCTCGACGACGCCGATGCGGTGCTGAAAACAATCAATGCCATTCTAGGGCGCTTCGGTCGCCCTGATATCGATATGCCAACGTTTCGGGAACAGTGCGAGCTCCCGCTTTCTGTCCTTTACCGCAGTGTCGGAATGTCGGAAGGTGAAGCCGCAATCGTGGATAGCGATGGCAGCGCCATTTTTCACGACACCTACGAACCGCTGGCGAGCAAGGCCGATCTGCGCAAAGGCGCGCGTTGCATTCTAGAAGCGGCACGTCAACAGGCGGTCTCAACGATCGTTCTCAGCAGCTATATAGTCGACCCACTTCGTTCCCAAATCCGCAGGCTTGGACTCGATAATTGCGTCAACGAGGTTTTAGCTTTCGAAAGCCGCGCCACTCAATTCAAAAGCATGAGCAAAGGCGAACGCCTTCGCCGGTATATGCAAGCAAATAATCTGAAGCCCGAGTCAACCTTTATCATCGGCGACATGCCGGTTGAAACGGACATTGCACGCGACCTCGGGCTTATCAGCATATCCATTACCGGCGGATTTGTTTCCGAGTCGCGTTTGCAGGCTGCACAGCCGGATTACATCATTCATGACCATCATGAGCTGCTGCCAATTTTGCAAAGGTACGGCTTTCTTTGTAACGCATGATCATGAGTGAAACTCAGCTTACAATCGACCCGTGCGGCCGCGGAGAACAAAGACTCTTGCGCAGATGCCAGCTAGGCTGAAGTCGATGCCCTTGGTTATGCTCCTCATGGTCGAATTCCCTCGCCAGCAGTGGGACCATTGGCGGCCCCTGACCTATTGATCGCGGTTGCGAAAACTGAGCTTTTTCGTCGTTCACGGAACGTCGCCGGGTCTCTTGGAGCCGCGATGATATAGGGCTTGTTGAGAAAGTAATGTCGGTTGCCGAGCGCCTTCTCCGCGTACTGATTAATCGCAACCGTGATCGCCTGGACATGCCGATACAGTGCCCCTCTCGCGTCGTCCGCTGCCGCAGCTCGGCTACCGCCCTGATCCACGGCGACTTGGCGGCGCTCTCTTCGTAGCACCCCCATCACCTACTCCGGGCCCCGAACACTCGATCGTTCGTTGAACCGCCCTGCTTTTTTTGAGCCGGTCCCGTTCGTCGCAAAGGCCCTCGATCTTGGCCGCATCGTTTGAAGCAAAGGCTCAGCCGATGTGGTTGCTATACCGGCGCGCTGAAGCAGAAGGATTTCCCTTCGCTTCCGACCTGGACGCGCATGCGCTCGATTTCGGAACGAATGTGATCTAGCCCCATAGCGTTCTTTCAATGCTCTCTGAAGGGTCCGGTAGAAGCCCTCCGGCTCGCGCCCAAGCTGGTCGTAAAGCCGACGGCGCCTGAACAGGATCTCGATCTCACAGGCGCTGCTCATTTCACGATAGCACAAACCATGAACAAGATGACAAGCCGCTAGGAAAGGCTTCCCTGCGGCGGAATACCCAAGATCATTGCTCGAGTACATTTTGTTGCCCTGGCCTCGTTTGAGGACCCGATTCCGTCTCCGGATGGCCGCCGGCTCCTCACCCTCAGGGATGCCGCCAGTTATATCGCGAAGCTGCCGGAAGCCGAACATTCCGCGTCCGAATGGCAAGCCGCCGTTGCGGAGAGCGGCGGCCCGACGATGCTGGCCCGGATCGGCATCATGCGGGCGCTGAACCTTCACGTCGATCGGGTGTTTAATCCGGGTTTGAAGATGCCGCATTGGGCAAGCGAAAGCTGAAGAGAGATCAATGACCGTTTTGTCTACGTCAACAGCGGCAAGCAGGTCGGCGATGCCGCGCACATCAAGGTGTTCGCCAATGTCGATGCCGCGGAGAAGTGGTTCAAGGAGCAACGATCCTGAAGGCGTTGCCTCGAGTACGAGGTTTTGGGGTGGAACCGCTACCCTGCCAATAACAACTTCGGAGAGCGAAATGGCTGAAAGGAGCGACGTTCAGGCGACCGGCAAATCGCAGTTTGAAGTCGCCTACGAAATGGCGAAGTTCATTCTCATCAACATGGAAGGGCGTCAGGTGAAAAGCATAAAGCGACACGAGTTTTTGCATTTGGTAGCAGACTGCGTCGAGGCCTTGCGCGGCATCAAGATCAAGGAGATTCTCAGCTAATGGGCCGCATTGGCCGTAGGACTGCTTACGCCATGCTGGTGATCTTGGTGCTGGCGATCGTCTGTCAAGTGCTAGGGTCAGTGTAGGGCCCGGCTACGAAAAGCCCGGCCGTTACTAGCCGGGCGAATCGAAGTATTGGGAGAGTGCTAAAACGCGGATTTAAGCACACGCACGTATACGCGTCGGTTCGCTTTGCGACTCCGGAGAAAGATTTCGGGAAAGAGCGGCAGGTAAGAAACCCGCCAGCGTGAACCGGCGGGAGTTTCAATCGGGCTTAGTGGCCCACTGAAGCGGTCCTACGAAACACCTATGCAATAAAGATCATCCGCATCCTTGCGGGTGAGCACCACGCAGGTGTTTCCTCTCAGATTTGGTCGCGCGGCAGCCAACTCTTGCGCCAGTCGCTTAGCGGCATGGAAAGCTTTCATGTCGTTTTCAAATGCTAGGCCGCCTGAGTCGTGGGCATTCTGAGCACCTTGGAGGTCGAAGTAATATCGCCCCATCGCGTGCATCCTAGGTCGAGCTTCAACCGTCGGGCGTATCATGTCACGAGTGTGAAATCTGTTCCGGGCCAGAAAGGTGAAAACTGTATCTTGGTTATCAGTAGTTTCACCGAGCATGGGCGAACAGAGCGGGTACGGCTTTTTGTGCATTCGGCGTCCAACACTGGGACGACTTGCCACTTTTTCCCAATGATTTGGTAACCAAAGAAACTGTCAATTGCTGAACGAGCATGAAGGACGCGAAGAATCTTGCTCATATGTCCATCAGTCCACAGACTACAATTTCGATAGTGATCATGATGTCTGGTGGTCTTGGCGCAGCAGCAAGCCGGGGCCGTTTTCTTATTCCAAAACGAGAATACGAAAGAAGTTCATTTCCCGGTTTGGGTCCGCACATTAAGGCGTGTACCATGAATACTCCGGATGAGGACACCGTATTGAAGGCGATTGAGGATGCCAGGCGCATCCTTGGCGAATACATCGCACCAGGGCCGCGCGACGCCGCTCAAACAGTGCACCGACTATTGGCCGTTCTCGATAGAGAAGCAGTTGTCCGCGCGCTTGATCGCATAAAACAGCGCCGGACTCTGCGGCTGGTGGAATAGACCCGCCAGCTTGAACAGGCGGCCGAAGTCCACATCCGTAGAAAGGCGGTACCGACTCCTATGTCTCCCTGTGATTGTGTACACAACCAATGGGGAGGGACTGGAAAATGAAGCAGATGACCCGGTCCCACGATGCCAGATAGGTGGTGAGCTTCCGTGCCCGCTCATGAAAGCACCGCCGCCTCGAACTGCACGGTCTGCGATGTTGAGCCAGTGAGTGATGCTGACGGGCATGGCGACTGGCAGCGTTGGTCGCTGCTGCTCATTGATCGCCACGCTCCGGAAGGGCCGGTCGCCTATCACTACCACTACCCCGCTGGCGCCCCCACCACAGCATCGCAAGAGCCTTCGCAGAAAGGCTGCACGACCACCTGGAGTAAGGCCGGATGGCCCAGCACCAGAACGGTTATGATTGGCGTCTATATCGTGGACGACACGCGCGAGCTGGTTAAACGATTGGTGGTCGGCCTGCTGCGCCTCGACAGTCTCGTCGCTGATCGGCAGGCACTTCAACAGCGATTGGGGGCTGATCCAAGCTTGGGCTAACGAGGGTGGCTGGAACGGCTCTCGCCAACACCAAAGTCCGGGGATCGCGGCCGAGATCCGCGCCGTCTAGCCTCTACACATTGTGCAACCAACTAGACGCAGCTCGGGCGACTCGGCGCCGCGTATTTAGGGCCAAATGGAGGCGCTGTCCCTACCGCCCGCGCTGCTAGCTCAATATAACACCTGATCGTTGATTCTACCATCCTCCGAGCCCACAAGCAGCTGCCGAGGCTAAAAAAGGGCCTGAAGATCAGGCTATTTGTAGCGTTGGCCTGAGCACCAAGATCCAGATGGCCGTTCGAGGCTTGGGATGTCCCGTGCGGTTCACACGGACTGCCCGGTTAGAGGTGATGCGCAAGCCGCAGCTTTGTCCACTGAATTCCAAGGCTCCGTCGAGGGATCTGACGAGCACGGCGGGGCGCTCGCTTGCGATAAGCTTCGAGCCGCATGGTTCTTCAGTGATCAACGATGATTCGGGAAGCGTTCGCGAAAAATCCGGAAGGATGATCTGATCGGCTTCAAGGTTCGCGACTGTTCACTAGCGAACATTCGTCTTTATCTTGAGCGGAGGCCCGGATATTCATGAACGCATCTCCCGGGTGCATTGCAAAAAGACCCGCAATCCTGTCGAGCTCATCGAAAGAAAACTCCTCATAGGACTACGCGGTGTCCATACTCTACATTGCTGCCAGCGCGAGCCCTCTCGGGTCCCCTCGCACGTGCGATGAAGCTCGTCTTACCTGCGCTCTCTCACCTGAGTCTCGGCAAACCGCAGGTGTTGAATGCAGCGCTAGAGTTGGTCTCGCTCTTGGACGCCCCGCGCCTCTCCATGCTGCGCATCTGCGTCCGCAAGATCAGTACCACAAGAACGAGTGCCCCGCTTGGGGGATGGCCCCGCAGATCATAATAGAAGCTGCTGAACTTTTTGCGTCAAAAGCGGATCATGCAGACATACCGCCCATTCCAGCAGCATCTGGCGCACCGTGGTCGCCAAGATGCCATGAAGCGCCATCCGATCCAAAGCGAGTGATCGATCCGCGTCGACACGCGTTGCGATAAGGTCCGAGAGGAGGCGTACGTCATATCCACGCTCGACCGCCTGCAGTGCGGCAATGAAGATATCTTCTTCGAGCCAACCTCCCCCAAAGAAAATGATACCGGTTTCGCGTGAAGCCAGATTGTCCGTAAATCGCGGATCGCGCCAAATGGAAAGAGCATCAACGTCCAGCTGCGTCGTCGAGTGCACGAGTTTCTGCATAATCTCGAACGGCTGGCATTCGCCTATGACGGTCGACGCGACACCAAACATCTCCAAGCCTGTCTGCAGCAATGAGAAACTGACATGCCGCGGGGCAAGACCGGCCGAAGCCGGCGTCTTACCACGCGTCATATTGATCAAAACCACCCGGCTATGTCGTGGGTCTGCGAGCATTTAAATATCAAATTACTGTTGCTGGATGCTGCTCCGCGGGGCATTAGGCAGCCGCGTTAACAAGATCCGCTGGCACAAGCACGGGACCGTTGACGTCGGCTTGTTCGTACATCCTGTGAAGCGTTTGTTCGGACAGGTCGAGAAAGCCGGCGACCGCCATGGTCGATCCTACCTGCTGCGGATCAGCGATCCGTCTCAATGGCCAGCGCGCACGGCGAAGAATGCGCTCCATACGCGTATCAGTCACTGTAACGATGCTGTCTGCGCGCGCGGCGCGTGCTGCCTCCATCATGGCGGCGAACAGGACAAACGTAGCGCGATTGAGACGACTGGCTGCCTGCTCCGCGGTAAGACTTGTGTCGACGCAAAAGCGTGAGCTTTCGAGAATTCTTTCGTCAGCCGGCGCTGGCGTCCCGCCGAGCAGAACGGGAAAGGTGTCGGCCAACATGGTTGGTCCGGTCGTCGGAAGCAGACGAACCGAACCAACCGGCTCCCCCGCGTCTGCCATCAGAACGAGATAAGTCGGCCCGAGAGCGTCATACACATCGAGCTCACATTCACCCGAGACCGACACTGACCAGTCGAGCCTGTCCTTGAAGACACGGCGCCGCAGCCGATACATCGCCGCGAGCAACCCTAGATGACGACCAAATTGAGAGGTGTGAATTGCAATGGCATGCATAAGCGACCTCCTGAAATTATCGGGAGGCCTCAAAACCAGAAAGAGAGTTGCTAATCGCCTGTCAAATTTTACAGGTACCTCTTGTTCAGTTTGATTACGTTAGACCTTTTTGGATCGAGCGCAATACAACATGCCCGGCGCGACGAGCGCCTGTCTGTTTTGCATCTCGCGAAATGGGAGTGGTGTGGATGATTACGATAACAAGCCGCGCCGCAGCGCCTCGGCGACGCATTGAGGAAGAGATGCTGCACCTAGCTTGGCGCGTGCGTTATCCAGATGAAACCCGACAGTTCTCGGTGCAATCTGGACCAGCACCGCGATGTCAGCGATAGTTTTTCCGCGCGCGATCCATGCAAGGCATTGGCGCTCGCGCTGAGTGAGCTCGCTTGCGACGCGTGTACTGGCAGAGAGTACGTCAAGCCTGGCGGCGACATAACAATGAAAGTGCAACCCGACGAGTCGTATGAGATCCTCCCCGTCGGCCACGAGCCGCTCGGGGTGAAGATCGCGGTCGCCCGTCGCTAGCGTAAAGGCAGCCATCCGGCCAAATCCACCCCTGATTGGCACAGTGATGCCTGATCTAATTCCGAACGTCGTCGCTTCATCGAAGAAACGGCGCTGCTCGCGATTTCCGGCCAAGGTTGACGCCTCCCCTCCCCAGCTGAATAGCGCGCGCTCGGCACGCGCGCGGCGCACCACCGGATCGAGCTGCTGATATCCAAGTTGGAAGTACCGGCTGGTCCAGGATTTGGGATATGACGAGATCAACATCGGCGTCTCGCCGGTCAAGCGCAGGTAGGCAAATCGCTGGAAGCCAAGCCTCTGTGCTAGCCGCGTTGCGACGCGCTCGAATTCATCCTCGCTGGTTGCAGTTTGGATGGCATCAATAAATTCCTGGAAGATGCATTCGACCGGGCTCATTCCGGCTCTACCATTTTAACATAGTCAAACGTGCTTACTAATGACCCCACCGCCGCCTTTGGCGAAGAAGCTTCTCGGCTTACCAGGTCCCGCGAGCTCCCGCCAGAACACCCACGGGCTCGAGACCGGGTGGCCGAGGTGGAGGCGAACGTAAAGGCCCTGCCCGCGGATGTACCGGCATCATTCTATGCAACCTATTCGGACAGGATCTCGGCAAAGTTGAAAAAGCCGTGCGAATGGTGAGCCCCGCCAACAGACTAAAATTGCCATCTAACCGTTATTTCTAACTGAGAAGCTGCAACGCAGCCTTACAACAGCTGGAGAACCTCTTACAATCAATCTTGTTGTCATTTTCGTCGAAAAACTTTCAATCGCGCGGGTTAACCGCGTTTTCGTGATCTGGAAAGTATCATTTATTGGGATCAATGTTAGAGAATCTAACACCTAAGCATGCGCAAAATTCCACCTTTCACCGCTCTTCGTGCCTTTGAGGCGTTGTCACGACATGAAAGCCTCACGCAAGCTGCCGCTGAACTGAATGTCAGCCACAGCGCTGTGAGCCAACAGTTGCGGCTGCTGGAAGGATATTTCTCTTGCAAATTGGTGCGGAAGACTGGCAACCGCATTGAATTGACGCCTGCAGCACGTTCTTACCTCATGAAGTACGCAAGAGCCTCGATCTGTTGGCCGTTGCTTCGGAGGACTTTGCCAGCTCCGGCTCCGCACACCGCATCCGCATCAACGCGACGCCATCGTTTGCGATGCGATGGCTGATCCCCCGTATCGCAGCCTTTCAGCGACTGAATCCACGTATCGAAATCCGGCTTGAAACCTCTAACACCGATGAGTTCGAATAGAGCGTCGACCAGAGCGATCTTGTCATCCGGTGCTATCCTATGAAAAAGGCCGGATAAGCTTGCCGTCATCTTCTCCATGACGAAGCCGTGGCGGTCGTCTCGCCAGCGCTGCTGTCGGAATTGAAAGTCCGCCATGCGAAGGATTTGACGCGGTGCCCGCTGCTGCACATGAAGAGCCGTATCTCGGCTTGGCCGGACTGGTTCCGCAAGGCTCGTATAGATGTCAGTCAGACGCCACGTGGCCAAGTCTTTGACTACTTCTTCCTCTGCATAGAGGCGGCAATCAATGGCTATGGTATTGCTCTTGTGCCGGAGGCTCTCGTTTCGCTCGACATTGCAGAACGGCGCCTTGGAATTCTTTTTCCTCAATCACGCATCATTGGCTCTGGGTTCTACGGCCTATTCAACCCCTCAGCGCGCAAAGCCAAAAGTGTTGAGCAGTTTATCACATGGCTGACGCAAAAAGACTAGCTCCACTTGAAGACGGCCGAGGTTCAGTGGCCCTGCCTGTCGCCCCCTCGCAATAGCAACTCCGCAAGCAACCGGGAACGTCAGGTTGAAGACCGCCCCACACAGACCGCGGATCTTGGTGGCGCCGCTTTCCACATCTTGCAGAGCTTCTAGAGCGGCCGCTTGCTCCCGGCACGACTGCCTCGTAGAGGCACGGGGATAATAAACCAGAACCATGCTCCGAGCTGAACTGCAAGGTTGACTGCAAAGGCTGTCTGGTAACCAATTTCCGGGTAGTGGCCCTGCTGAGGTGTCCAGTACTGAATCAAGAAACCCACCAGATACTGGACCAGAAAGGCGCAACCGATGTGAAAGACGTTGAGCGCCGCGGTGGCACGTCCAGCAAGCTCTTTTGGGAAAAAATCGCCCAAAATCGCGTAGCTAAGGACGGTCGCCGCCCCGCAGGCAGCGACAATGATCCACGGAACAGATGATGGCAAAGGTACTCGCAGAATCACTGCCAATTGGGCTACGAAGAACAGAAGTGCGACCAAGCCCAGGAGCGGTCGAGGACCTATCCCGTGTCGACGAAGCTTTTGAGCCGCAACGCCTAGAACCAGGGCGCCCGCACTCGATGCGATTGCCATGACAAAGAGATTGCGAAGCAATTCCGATCGATCCAGGCCCTCGACATCGGCGAACCACTGGGCAGCCCACAGCCCCTGTAACGCCCAGGCCGTACCAATGCAGGTTGCGGAGAGCGGCGCCAAACGCCAGAAGCGAGGATCTGAATAAATCATTCGTAGTCCAATGGTAGTCCCCTTCGCGGCGAATGAGCACGTGCCCTTTGGCACAAGAAGGAAAATTGCGAGGGCGCATCCAACCGATGCAATGGCTAAGAGCTCAAACAATCCCCGCCAGCCGATCGACACGAGCAGGTATTCGGCCGGCAATGT
This sequence comes from Bradyrhizobium archetypum, assembly GCF_013114835.1. Classification (GTDB taxonomy): domain Bacteria; phylum Pseudomonadota; class Alphaproteobacteria; order Rhizobiales; family Xanthobacteraceae; genus Bradyrhizobium; species Bradyrhizobium archetypum. The sequence continues at coordinate 38,786 of NZ_JAAVLW010000010.1, forward strand.
TGCCGTCACGGCGCCAAAGGACCCTAGCATGATCATCAAGCCATTGAGCAGTGGCACCTGCTCGGCGGGAAACCAGAGAACGACGGCTTTCAATCCGGCCGTCAATGCTGCAGAAGCGCCAAAGCCGATTAACGCTCGGCCGAGAAGAAGAAGCCAAAAGTTGTCGGAGACGGCAAATAGCGCTGCCCCGGCGGCTGCGGCCATCAGCACGACACTCTGGATTTTTCGTGGACCGTATCGGTCCACTAACACCCCAATAGGAATCTGGGCGGCCGCGAAGGTCAGGAAGTAGATGGACGTCAGGAGACCGAGGTCGTCGGCACCCAGTCCAAACTCATAGGTCAATGGTGCAGCTATGGTCGCGTTTATGGTGCGAAAGAGAAAAGAAAGGTAGTAAGCAGCGACGAAAGGTAAGAAGACGCGCAAAATTAAAAGCCAATCTGTGGAGAAGGCTCGTGACCGCTGCGGCCCCGTAGCACGCCATGGCGCCAGAGACGGCCGCCATATCGCGCCAGCCATTGTTTGTTCTGCTCTTGTATCGGGTTCGCGATCGAAGGCTGCGCCTCGAGCAACAGCCGGAGATTGTGGTTTGTTGCCGGCGACAGGCGCCGCAACGCTGTTTGGTTCCTGGTGTGTGGAGCGGGCCGGCCCTTCTTGCCTCACCGGTTGTGTTGCAAGATGCGCCGGATCAGTCGAATTCACCCGCTCAATTGTTTCCTTGATGAGCGACGTTCCTAGATGAACCCGCCTTGTCACCTGTGCAGCAAATTCGTCGAAGCGCGCGAGTCCCAGGGTACAGGCGGCAGGTTGGTCGGCGGCTGCAAGCGGAGGCGTGACGGCGAGAAGAAATCGAGCCTGAAGCGCAACAGTCTCACTCACAATCCGCAACTCTTGATGAAGCTGTTCGAGGTTCTGGTTGATGGCGTTCAGCCGGCGATCAACCGAGGGGTCATCGACGTCATGATCTGGCCCGAAGAAATCAGCGAGGGCAGCCTCAATGATCTCCGATTTGGTGGCGCCGGGACGTTGCGCTGCGACTGCGAGCCGCGCGGCGACGGGCTCGGAAAGGTAGATAGCAATCCATGACTTCATGGAAGCGCTCCGTCGAAATTCAATCGAGCGGCCGTTGAATTCTCATATCCCGAGACGGGCTGTTTCCGCCGGTCGATATGGCCCCAGCTTCCTCGCTCGACGGCGCTGAAGAACGCTTCAATCTGCGCGTTGAAGGCTGCAGGTTCTTCGAGATTGATGGCATGGCCCGTATTGGGGCACACCCAAATGCCGGCGGCGGGAATTGTGGATTTGAGCATCAGGCCGGTTTCTAAACACGGCTTGTCTTCGTCACCCACGGTGAGCAGCACCGGCACCGTCATCCGTGAAAATTCATCGCGGAAGTTGTGCAAGGAGGGTCGCACGGCTTGGCACTGGAGCAAGGTATTGGCCATACCCTGCGCCGAATGCTGCTTGAGCCGGTTTACAAACTCCTGCCAGCCTTTCGGATCCTTGTGTTTCAGTTGAATTCGCGTGAAGTGGCGTGCCATTTTCTCTGCCATGGCATCCATACCTCGCGCCGCCAATGCGCGCGCGAGAACAGACGTGTTCTTCAACCACCTTTCACGATCCGAGGCTGGAGATCCCGCCCCTGCTCCGGCTGCGACGATCGCGCTGCTCCTTTCGCGGTACCGCAACCCAAACAGCAGAGCAGCATAGGCGCCCATGCTGGATCCAACCATGTGGGCGCGCTCGATCGAGAGGTCGCTCATGACGATGCCGATGTCCTCTACGGCGACCTGCCAGCCGTATATGGCGGGATCATCAGGAACGTCGCTCGGTGGATATCCACGCGCGTTGTAGGCGATGCACCTATAGCCACGCGAAAAATACCGGATCTGCGCTTCCCAGCTGTGCAGGTCGGATTCGAATTCATGAACGAAAATGATTGGATAGCCCCGCCCATATTCCTCGAAATACAGCCTTATTCCACCTGAATCGATATAAGGCATCGACACCCCTTTTCTTGGAGCGCCAGCAAGTTGCCGCGCATCGAGTGCCGTTGTGGATGAGCAGGCATAAGAATGGAGGTGTCGATTACCGGCGGATCGGATTTCGACACATCTCTTCTGACGCGCTTCGGCCAGGCCCTTCAGGTCTTTTTAGGGAGCAACCCCATAAGGTCGCCCGAGAGCACCATCTGGCTGAAGCAACGGGCGAGCCTCACGCTATCTCCTCGAGAATGAGCGCGTGTGTCTGTTGAATAACCCGCCGAATGAGGCTGCGCAGCTCCGCTAGCGGGCCGAACCGCACCCGCAGAGTCTTGATTCTAAATGTTTCTGCGCGTATGCCTATTTTACCGTCAGAATACTATGCTGGGGCCATGACACAGGTTATTCAGAATGTCGTCGCTATTGATTGGTGCTTCAGCCGAACGCTATGTCATCCGAATAAAGCTGATCGATCTGCTGGGGAAAATCGCGTTCAAGAATTAGGTGCTCAACCCGAATTAGCCTGCCGATCGGCAGATCCATCTGACGATGATCTATTTTTCGGCCCCGCCGGGCGCGCGCTTTAGGCAGTCTGTATGTTGGCGAAGGGGATTCGCCTTCACTTCATAATGTTGTTCAAGCGAGGTGGAGACTTCGTGCTTTTGCTTAGCGGATGCCGATGAACGCATCTGTTTTTTGCCGCGTCAATTCTCCGCGCTCAGTTCGAGTGAACGAAGGGCAGCGCTTGCCCGCGGGGCGCCTTACAGTTGTCCGGGCCCACTCGCTACACACATCGATTAAACACAGCACATCCGCTGCTTTTTTAACTGAATGAAGGCCGCGGGCTTCCAAGCTTCTTGCCTTCCGTCGTGCGCGACATTGCGGGCCGGCCGTACAAGAAGCGGATCATCATTTGGGGCGCATCAGCCTATCAGCAAGCACCAGATTTCGGCGCATTGAACCACTCTCCCCGAAGTCACAGGTGCTACAGCAAACAACTCACACAGTTGTCTATTGCACATTTGGGAGGAGGCGGGAGCAAGAGACGAACTCTTCACAGGAGCGTTCACCTATTCAATACGCCAGAAATGCCACGCGTGCAGCATGCCTCTCGTGTCCGACCTCAGACGAGCGGCTTGTTTCAAAATCCACCGGTCTTGTTGCGAAGACAACATCGCGATCGAAAAACCGCACGGAATGCGCATCGCGTCCGCTGGCCTAGATCCTGCACACCACAAACAGCGTGGAAGGGGCGCCAGCAGCGTCGGCCATTTGGCCTTCTTGCAAGATGGCGCGCGCTCTATGTGTTCGTGAGGTGGCATGCAATCGAAACTTCTTTTTTGGGCTGTCGCAACAGCTGCACTCGTTGCAAGCGGTGCCGTTAATTCGGCCGATCTTAGGCCGCTAGTAAGGGTCCCACCGGCACTCTGGAGCTGGACCGGAGGATATATCGGCGGGCACGTCGGCGGGGGCTACGGCCGGACATCATTCAGTGATCCCTACGGCCCCTCAATCTATGGCGACGTCGTCAGTACCCCTGTGTTCCTGGCCGGAGGCCAGCTCGGCTACAATTGGCAAACGAATGGGTGGGTTTTCGGCGTCGAACTAGACGCGAGCCATGCTGTCTCCGATGGCACAAACACCTGTCTTGCCTTCTCAGGCATTGTTGTGACCGACACCTGCACGGCAGGTCCAAACGTCTTTGTCACAGGGACCGCTCGCGTGGGTTACGCTTTTGGCCCGCAGGGCCACACGCTGGCCTACGTCAAGGCAGGCGTGGCCTGGCAAAACAATCGCGGTGATATCGCCAATAACAACGAATTTCGGCACGGGAACTTTGTCGGCTTTCCGCGGGAAACAACGCAGTTCGATTACGGTCGTTTCGGTGCGACCATCGGCGCCGGCGTTGAGCAAGCGCTCACGCCTGCTTGGACCGTCAAATTTGAATACGACTATATGGGTTTTGGCGGGCCGCGTGTGGCGACCCCTCCGACCATGCAGCTTCCGCCACTTGCAATCATCCCAGCCAACACAAGCACCTTATCCAGCAATTATCACGTCGGGAAGATCGGCCTGAATTACCATTTTGGCGTCGATCCGAGAGCGCCGGAAGGGTCCGATGCGCCGCTGTACCCGGAAAGAGCGACGGCCAAAGAGGCGCCTGTTGCATATACGGGCGATTGGTCATTCGAAGGTGGCTCACGGCTCTGGCTCAGCCGGGGAAGATTCCAATGGGACTACAACGTTGCGCCTGCGATACCTGGAGAGACCGGCATTCCTAATTCAAGGCTCAGCTATCAGTGGCTGGACGGAGTTTCCGGCGAGTTGTTCGGACGTCTAGACAGCCCCTGGGGAATATTCCTGAAGAGCAATATTGGCGTCGGACGCTTCAACAAAGGAAAGATGAACGACGAAGATTCGAGCTTCCCCATCGAGGACGGCGTGGCCTATAGCAACACGTTATCAGGTCAGGCCAACGGAAGATTCATGTACTATACGGCCGATGCCGGCTACGACTTCCTGCGCGGCGGCACCTACAAGGTAGGCGGGTTTATCGGCTGGAGCTACTACAGCCAAAAGTCCGACTCGATAGGCTGCGTTCAGACCGCCTCGCCCTACTATTCATGTCTGGCGCCGGGTGATAAAAGAATAATGGGTAGCCAAGACACCGACTGGAATGCGCCGCGAATCGGCCTTAGCGCCGAGACCATGTTGCTTGAGCGCTGGCGGGTAAGCGCTGACGTTGCTTACCTGCCCTGGACCGAGTTCAATGGTCGCGACAACCATCTCCTTCGCCACAACACAACTTTCTACGAACAGCGCGGGGATAGTGGCGGCGGCGTTCAGGTGGAAGCAATCCTATCCTACTTCATCACTAAAAATTTTACCGTTGGCGTCGGTGGCCGGTATTGGGCAATGTGGACCAAAAAGGACAGTGATGTCGTCTACAACTGCAGCGGCTGCGAAGGCCCGAAAATCCTAAGTCAGGTCCCTGCTCTTGCGAAGTACAGCATGGAACGATGGGGCACGTTCTTCCAGGCCTCTTACAAGTTTGACTGAAACACCTCGCTCTAAGCTTCGGAAGCCGAGATCAAAATGACGAGAGCACCGATCCCGTGGCTAGAGCCAGGCGAAAGACCGGGAAACGCTGCAAGCTTTTGGGCGTTCAAGCCCGAAAGCTTGCATCGATCTAACCGATCGACCTTCGATTTCCGCGCCCGCCAGAAGGCGTTTGTAACTGCGGAAGTGGAGTCTGAGGCAGTTGCGCTATTCGGAAGTTCGATCCCTCCGCCACAGCCAGCAACTCCTAACCATTAAAAAGGATTGTCCGCCGCCGGGGGATTTCCGGTACCCAACCAGCGGGATAGCGGCCGACTATCGGTTGCCGTCGCGGTTCTAGCGGTTCTCTACGCTTGCTATGAGCAATGGGCTGCATTTGCAGAAGCCCAAAATAGTAGCTGGAAGATGATGACGACGCTGGAGTGCGGCGCGCCTTTATCGGAAGAGACGCTGAAACCGGCCATCAACCAAGCTGGCCTTATTGATCTCGGCAAGGTGGGCTGCTCTACCGAGAGTTCTGGACATCGTCCAGCGAACTTCTCAGGCCCGCAACGGCGCGACAAGGTGCGAGTGGATGGAAACAGAATTCAGGCTGGGGCAAGCGGCCGAGTATTCGGCCTGCTTACGCAGATCTAGCCTTGCTAGTCGTAAACTTCTTGGGTCTGGCAATGGTTGCGCTGCGCGCCGTCTTCGGTTGGATCGTGGCAGGCTACAGGCCCTCACCAAGCCTGACCGAGTGATAGACGGTGTTTCCTCGAAGGTCCGCTGCCACGCGGTGCCCTCTCGACGTTGCCGGCCATGACGCGCAGGTTCGGAGCTGTTTTGATTTGAGCGAGAGCGTCTTAATGATGCTGGCGTACGAGCCATCTTCGGCGCGGGTGAAGGTGCCAATCTGAGCGGTGGTGATCTCCTGTTGCTGTTTCCAAGACCGCGACCGGCGCGGCCTCGATGGCGATCTCTGAGCGCCGCAACGACCGACCCGCAGCCTCTGGCCCGCAGCGTCAGCGGAGGATAGCAGGCTGAGCGATCTTGTTGCCTCGCGAGGAATGCCGCCGCTTGGCGGCAGGGCGCGAACGAGACATTGCGGGTAAGGGCCGGCGAACGCGGCGAGCGTTTTGTGGCGTGTGATCCGTCAGCAAGAGGCCGCTATGGACGTGGGCGCAAACAGCAGCGGCTTACAGGAACTCATCACCGCGATGATGCCAACACCACTTTGCAACAGTAGCTCAAGGCAGGGCGGCCCTTTCTGCGCCGCCCCCCGATTCAAAGTCAAAAAAATCGATCGGACACGCTTAAAGGCGGGCTTTGGTATTCCAATTGAGCCTCCGCCAGAGGATTGACCATCAGCGCGAAGCGCTCGGGCCGGCGCTACAATTGAGAGGCGTCGACCTCCTCATCCGGGAAGTTCTCGCGTCCAGCTCCAGCCGGTTCTTCGCCTCTTCTCCCATGTGATTAGCACGTAGTCTTCGAACGTGCTCGAGGAGCTGACATGCGTCTCGATCAGCTGCCGCAGCTCGCGCCTGATCTGGTATTTGCTGACGGTCATTTGCCTTGCCTATCATTGCTGGGTTCGAGATTCAACTTGTCGAACTGGCGCGTCGAAACGTTTGATGAAGGTGAGGAACTGCAATCAACATTGCGGTTGGAGGCAAGAACATTCAGCGCAAGGACAAGCGTAGTAGAAATCCCAGCCGCGATCAGGGCGTACTCAATTGAGCTCGCCCCAGCCTTGTCCCGCCAAAAACGTAGAAGAGGAGATGACTTCATTGCAATGCCATTTTCCCGGTTGGACTGCTAGCGGATTCCGTTCGACCGCTCCCGCCAGTCATTCGCTTGGGCTGCGTGCGGTCCATCCAAAAATGATGCCCGATGCTCGCTCATCTGACTTTGAGAAATCGTTCAAGATTGGCCCTGTTAGAAGCTGAGCAATGCCGCACAACACAGACAACGCGACAACCACAGCGTAGAGATATGCCGCAAGTTGAGACCAGAATTCACCGTCACGATTGAACATTAGCCCTCATATACAGCACCGCGCTTCCGACTAAAAATAAGAGCGTCCCCACGGAACTCGAGGGGCTGGTCGCCCGCTTCCTAAAGCCTGGAAGCCATGCTGCTGGGAAACAGCGCGCACTTCGGCATCGCTCAGAGACTCACAAGCGTTCCGATTTTCCACTCCTGGCGCTCTTTACGACGGTCGAAGATAATTTCAGAAAGCTGCACAACCTGCCGTTTGAGAAACGCAACCAGCTGTGTGAGACGAAGAATCCCTTGCTTGCAGCGCTCCAGCTCGCGCTGTTCGTCTGTCATTTCAGATGCTTCATGGCGATTCCTACTTGCCGTCGTGATTCATATAGACCCCTTGGCCTAGCAGAGCTCAAATTATTTCGTTCGGCGAACTCCTTTTCTAAGACGAATTGCGCCGGCTGGCCGTGATTGCCTTCGATAAACCCCTTCGCCACCAATAGCTCGCGGGCATCGCGCACCAGGGCGGGGCTGCCACATATCATGACGCGGTCATGCTGCGGGTCGAGTTCCGGCAGCTCGATGTCTGAAAACAGCTTGCCTGACGCGATCAGGTCGGTGATCCGGCCGCAGTTGCAGAAGCGATCGCGCGTCACGGTTGGATGATAGATCAACTGGTAGCGCGCAAAGTCGCCGACCAGCTCGTCGCTCGGCAGTTTTCCCGTGATCATCTCGCCATAGGCGAGATCCTCGATACGGCGGCAGCCATGCAGCAGCGCGACATTCTTGAATCGCAGATAGGTTGCAGGATCCTTGATAACGCTCAGGAACGGCGCAAGCCCGGTGCCGGTGCCGATCAGATAGAGATTGCGCCCGTACTCGAGATTATCGATGACCAGCGTCCCCGTAGCCTTGCGACTGACGATGATCTCGTCACCCTCCTTCAGTTGCTGCAGACGCGAGGTCAAGGGACCATCCGGCACTTTGATCGCGAAGAATTCCAGCCGGTCCTCGTAATGGGCGCTGGCGAGGCTGTAGGCCCGCAGCAGCGGCCTCTCGTCGAACGTGAGCCCGATCATGGTAAATTCGCCGCTGCGGAAGCGGAACGACGGATCCCGCGTGGTGGTGAAGCTGACGAGATTGTCGGTCCAGTGATGGACGCTCAGCACGCGTTCCTGGTTGAAATTGCTCATCTCACACTCCCGCGAAACTACCCGCGGGTCCGCGTTAGTACGAAGTGTCTGCATGGGTTTTCCAAATAATACTGCGAACACCAGCTGAGGCTCTCGATGCACTATCGTCGGACCGATAGGTTCACACCCTCAACTGCTTTGGCTTTCAAGATCGGCATGTGCCCCCGCCTGCAGCTATCAACCCGGCCGCTGACCATTCACAACCTCTCCAATCGCTTGACTCGTTTAGCCCGCCGGGCCTCTGCGTTGCTGAGATGATGAGTTTTTCCTCCAGGTTCACGCCGGGCAGGTTGGCTGGCTTTGCCAGCTCACATCCTGCCAAGTGGGTGTGCCATCGCAGAACGCAATGGCAAATTGGGCACACCTTTGCTCCGACAAACACAGTACGTAACGAACGAAGAATCTCGTTTCTCACCTGAGTGTGTCGTCTCGGCTTCAGATTCCTTAGAAACTTGTGCTCTGTTGCAATTCTTAGCTCTGGTCAAAGCTCGTTCGGCGCGAGTTTGGAGTCATTTGCGTCGGATCTGGGTCTGGACGGGCTCGGCTTGCTGAATATGCATGACAATCCACTCTCACGAGCACTTGGTCTTGGTGATCGCCATTTTTGACCAAAGGCTAACCGAGTTTCTCGCGCCCGGAATCAGCGCCGTTGATTGTCGTCGGAAATTCGGGAGCACTCAAAATGGACGTCCTCGAAAACTCGCACCCACATTAGTTGGTCCGACTTCAAGCGAGGACCTGATTGTCCGTCGATTCGAGGCCTGGCCTTCGGCTGCTATGAGGTCACCTGCCGCGACGAGATCGTGGCACAATGCGCGCTCGCTCCGATTCGGACGGGCTCTAATGCTCAGAGTTACGCATATGTCAACGCTTCTAATTTATCCAGTTGTGCGTACCTTTCCCCACGATGGACGACGCTCTCTATGGCATCCTAAAGCAGGACATGGGCGCGCGCGGTCAGCAGCTCCCGATCGTTCTGTTCGAAGGACTGCGGTCTCACATATTACCGCTTTGAAGATGACGGAGAGTTTTCCGCCGACTTGCGATTCGGCAGGCCGCCGAGAGGCTCACGTACGTTCCGATTTTTCCGGCCATCGGCGCCTTCTACGATGTTGCGTAGGACAGCTTCAGAAAGCTGCACAACTAGCTGTTTGAGATACGCAATTTCTTGCTTGCACCGCTCCAGCTCTCGATGTTCGTCTGTCATACCAATACTTCATCGCGGATTCCCATCGGCATGATTCATGTTGAACGTTTGTCCGACCAGGTGAGCGCGGATGACGAATTCGAGGCGCTCTCACGCAGACACTAATGGCAAACTGGGGGCCTTGCGCCGGCAAGTACCGTACGAAACGAACGAATGATCTCGCTCCTCCACCCTAGCGCATTGTCCCGACAGATCGGATCGCTTCGTACAAAGCCCCCCTGTCACTCGCTTGGAATTTTAGGCTCTGCGCAGCAGCCCCTGCTGGTTAGTCCGAAGCCGCAGTTATGCGGCTTTGCCGATTTCGCGTTAGCAAAATGGTTACCGTCAAGTGCAACAGCCGGGCCCTCGAGCGGCAGCGTTAGCACTTCGAACAGAGGCGCAGTGTTAGTTCATCGCTTCATTCAATCAGCCGCTCCGGGAGATTCCGCATGTCTATGCAGACGCGCCGCGTCGCAGTCATAACGTTCGTTGTTACGGCCTGCCTGGCGTTCGCCTTCACCTGCTTGCCTGAGACCGGCGTAACGCAGGAACACCCGATCCTGACCATCAGCGGCAGGATCAATGCCTCCGACGCCGAAGCCGGCCTCACCTTCCGCCGTTCCGACCTAGAAGCGATGGGAATGGTGAGCTTCGAAACCAGCACACCCTGGTACAAGCATCCCGTCAAGTTCGAAGGCGTTCCGCTCGACAAGTTGATGAAGAACGTCGGCGCCACTGGTCAGCGTGTGGTCGCCATGGCGCTGAACGACTACAGCACCGAGATTCCCGTCGAGGACTTCGCGAAATACAACGCCATCCTCGCAATCAAACGCGATGGCGAATATATGCCGATCCGCGACAAGGGGCCGCTGTTCATCGTCTATCCCTACGATACGGACCCGGAGCTGCGAAGCCAGAAGTTCTACAGTCGCTCGGCGTGGCAGGTGAACCGCCTGATCGTGAAGTAACGGGCAAACCAGCGTTGTCGCTCGACGATGGCCGCCATGTTGAACCTTCGCCCAATCAAAATTTTGCTCGCGCTGGTCACCGGCGTGTTCGTTGCCGCCACCGCTTACATCTCCGCATTGGTGATGGAGCGCCAAAGCGCGCTCGAGCGGGTCTCGCGCTACAATGTCGCCTGGTTGGTTGGTCAGGCGACATCAGAGTACACGCGTCTCGAGCAACGGGTAAGCGCGTTCGGTCTCCCGGACAGCAAGATCAGCGCGGACGAAGTGCGCCTGCGCTTTGACATCATTGTCAACCGACTTTCGCTTCTGCGTACCGGTGAGGTCGAGGAGTTCGTGAAAGCAGATGCGGAATACGCCGCGACCATTGACGCGCTCGCGCGAGCGATTGACGCCGTCCAACCGTACCTCGAGGATCTGAAGCCGGCGCATGTTCCGAGATTGCTGCAGATCCTGCTGCCGGTGGATGCCCGTCTCGCCCAGCTCGCCGCCGCCGCCAATCGCGTCGGCGGCGACCGCGTTGCGGACGATCAGCGCCAGCTGATCCGCCTACATTGGACCTTCTCGGTAATGGCGGCGGGGCTAATCGTATGCGGCATCGCACTGATCGTCTTGCTTGCCTGGCACAATCGCCTGCTGCAGAGAGCCCATAACGAGATGAAGGTGCTCACCAATGACCTGCGGGTCACATCCGAAAACCTGGCGGAAGCTCATCAGGAGGTGCAGTTCGCCAACGCCGAGCTGGAGCGGCAGAACGAGACGCTTGTCCGGCGCGATCGTGACCTGCGCACGCAAAACGAAAGGTTCGAGGCCGCTCTCGGCAATATGTCGCAGGCGCTTTGCCTGGTGGACGCACAGCAGCGACTTGTCATCTGCAACCAGCGCTATCAGGCGATGTTCGGTTTCGACAAGAACCTGCTGAAGGCCGGCACGCCGATGCGTCACCTTGCGGAATTCCTTTCCGCGAGCAGCGACGAGGGCGCCAGCCTGTACCAGGTTTATGCCAATCAACAGATCCTGGTCCGTGAGAACCGGGCCCGGACCTACTTCGAGCAATTGAACGACGGGCGCACCGTGGGCGTATCACATCAGCCGCTCAGCGAGGGAGGTTGGGTGGCAACATATGAGGATCTGACGGAACGGAGGCGTGCCGAGGCGCGGATCGCGCACATGGCGCACCATGATGCGTTGACCGATCTACCAAACCGCACGTTGTTTCATGAGCGCATGATCGCAGCGCTCGAGCGTGCAGAAGATGACGGAGGATTTGCAGTCATGCTGCTTGACCTCGACCGCTTCAAGACCGTGAACGATACGCTCGGCCATCCGGTCGGGGATGCGCTGCTGAAATCTGTGGCAGAACGCCTGAGCGCGACCGTGCGGCCCGGCGATCTGGTTGCAAGGCTCGGCGGAGACGAATTCGCCGTGCTGGCGATGGATGCATCCAATCACGACGTCTCCCAGTTTGCCGACCGAATACTTCGAGCCATCGCCGAACCATTCGAGACCGGTGGACACCACATCAATATCGGAACGAGCATCGGCGTCGCGCTCGCGCTCGCGGACGGCCATGCTCCTGATGAGCTGCTCAAGAACGCAGACCTCGCCCTGTATCAGGCAAAAGCGGCGGGCCGGGCGACCTTCTGCTTTTTCAAAGCGGAAATGAATCTGGAAGTGCAGGCGCGGCGGCAGATCGAATTGGACTTGCGAGTTGCGCTGGCGGAAGGTGAATTTCACCTCCTGTACCAGCCGCAGGTTAATCTGACCTCGGGCCGGATAACCGGGTGCGAGGCGCTGCTTCGGTGGAATCACCCGGTGCGGGGGCCTGTGCCGCCATCCGAATTCATCCCCATCGCCGAAGAGGCGGGACTCATTCCTGCGATCGGTGATTGGGCGCTGCGTCGGGCCTGCCATGAAGCAGCAGGCTGGCGATCCGATGTCAAGATCGCGGTCAACATGTCGCCGGCGCAGTTCAAGAATCCCAACCTTCCGCACAACGTGGTGCTGGCGCTGGCGGCTTCAGGCCTCCCAGCCGAACGGCTAGAGCTCGAGATCACCGAATCGCTACTGCTGCAGGACAACGACACCACCATGGCTACGTTGCATCGGATGCGCGAACTCGGGGTCGGGATCGCGCTCGATGACTTCGGAACAGGATACTCCTCGCTCAGCTATCTTCGGCGCTTTCCGTTCGACAAGATCAAGATCGACCAAACGTTCGTCCGCGAGATGACCACCGATGCCGATTGCATGTCGATCATCCAGTCGGTCATCGATCTTGCGCACACGCTCCGCATGAAGACAACTGGCGAGGGAGTGGAAACAATGCAACAGAAGGACAGCCTGCAGGTCGCCGGCTGCACCGATGCGCAGGGTTTTTACTTCTTCCGGCCCATGTCGGGCAAACAGATCGCCGATTTACTGGCGGCCGGTGCGAACCGGGAGACGGCGGCCTAGGCGTAAGTTATCAGGGCGGCGCTTTGCCCCGCCGCGTTGCACGGTCACTTCGAGCCTCGCCCGCTCGAGGTTATTGTTGAAGGCATGCACTTCACAAACGCCCCCGTACCTGACGTGTAAACGGAGAAAAGCCGGGTGTTGCCCCGGCCTGTCGCGCGGGCACTGATGTGCTGACGCTTGATACGGCCGTTCGCGAATCTCTGAAGGGCGTCGCTCGAATTATTCGACGCCTCGAAGCTGTGTTTCGGGACGGCCATTCCCGAGGCAAGCCTAGCCTTATGCGCGTCGGCAGGAGTATCAATTTCTATTTAGAAGATTCGCCACTGCAGAGTTTTGCAGCGACCCCGGTCTGTGGGCCCGACATTGAAACAATACGAAGCTTCGGTAGAGACCGTCATCGAACTCGACAATTCAGCCGCTCTGTTTGCGCCCGGCGAGCGTGTTACGTTTTGGCCTGCAAAGCTTTCTGATGTTCCAGCGATCGCCGTTCCAAAGGGGGCAGTAGTCGCCTGTGATGGACGGGCGGCTGGAGTTCGGCTGGCCAAAGGGCAGATCGACATTCGGATTGCGGGAGGCCAGTTCGGCATGGTCAAAGAGATGATATCGAAGTCGTCGCAGTCAAGATTGCCTTTAGCGGCGGCGTTAGTCGCTCGTTTTTAGCGCTGTCTTCGTCCGCCCGCGACGGTAGCCGTGCGCCCTCTCGGGACTTCAGTCGGCGCGAAGCGCCGTCCACGCAGTCACGCGAGGATGTCGTGACTGTCCTGAACGTTGCATCGGTGTGGACATCAGGCTCCGGCCGGATTGCAGTAGATCGCGGAGTTGCCGCTGTGTTCGCGGACTTCCACGCTTTCAAGCCATACCCTGGCCGCGGTTTTCTTCGCAACATAATCCGATACGTGATCGAAGGCGTGCCTTGCAACCGCTTCGCACCCCACTGCCGGCAACACGCGAAGCTCTGCCAGCCCCGTCCGCTGCAATGATTCAAAGACGGGCAGGTGCGGATCGTCCGCCGCGACCAGCGTCGTGTGATCGAACATGTGATGCAGCCACGCCTTGACCTCCTTCAGGTCTCCGAAATCGAAGCACCAGTTGCATTCATCGAGCTCGCGTGTGCCGAAGACAAAGGCGAAGGACAGAGCGTAACCATGCAGCAGGTTGCAATGCGAGTGCGTCGCGCGCCACTGCCGAAAGCAGCATGACAAGCCTTCGCTGTGACCGTACGTCTTGGTCGAACGGTAGATCGGACCGGCCGCAGCGGGCGCAATCGGCGGCGAGGAAGGTTGAGACAGCAGGCTGGTTGCCATGCGAGATTTATTTTCTTGACGAACGTTCATGTGCCGATGCGCCGTTCCAGCGCCAGAGCCTCGTGCAGGAATTCGTTCTTAAGATCCTGGTTGTGCAGCATCTCACCGAAGAAGGCGCTGTTGATCATCCGGCTCTGCTCGCTCGCGCGGACCCCGCGGTGGGTCCTGCACATGTGAACTGCGCTAATCCGAATGGCGAGTCCCTTCGGCGCAGTCGCGTCGACGATGTAGTTGCCGATCTGGGAGACGAGCTCCTCTTGGATCTGCAGTCGCGCGCAGAAGTACTCGACGATGCGGTCGTATTTCGACAGGCCGATGATCTTGCCCTCGGGCGATGGAAGCACGCCGATGTAGGCTTGTCCGTGGATCGGCATGAGGTGATGCGCACAAGTCGAGCGCACGTCGATCGGTCCGGTGACAATCAGACGATCACAGCGTTCGACGTTTTCGAATTCGGTGATTTTCGGCGCGGCGTCGTAACGGCCGCGCAGCACTTCCTCAACGAACATCTTGGCGACCCGCCGCGGCGTATCGCGGGTGTTATGATCGTTGACATGATCGATGCGCAGAACGTCGAATAGCTCCTCTAATTTCTGCGACGCTTCCGCGATCATCGCGGCTTTCGCCGCTCGATCGGCAAATCCCTCAATGGCTTCGTTGCAAAGTGCGGCGCCACGCGGCGGCAGCCGCAATTTCTTGGCACTGTTATTCATGCCATCCCCTGCTGCGTTCCGTCCCATCCCCGGCTGGCGAGGAATGTCGCTCGCGTAATCTGGCCGACCCCCCTTACGGTTCAGTTTACGACGCATAGGTTGATTCGGCGCGAGCGAGCCGGCGGGCGCCACCGGTCAGAGAGCTGTTGATCGAAGCGAACGTCGCGCTGAGTTTAGTTCCGAGCCTATTCACCGCTGCCATGATAGCAAGTGAGATACCCGTCGCTATCAGCCCATGTTTTACGGCGATAGCTCGAGACTCATCGCGTAAAAAGCGAACTGACGCTTTCACGGTGTGCACCCTTCCAACAGTTGAGACTCAGGACTTTACCGGCAATTTGTTAAAGCTAGCCGAATCTCATTCGAGATTTCGTTGTTATCGGCTTGGAAACTTTGTACGGAGCGGACCGATGCTCGCCGGAGCAAGCAGATAAAACAGCTGGTACGCTTCGGACAAGAGTGAAGTATCACAATTAAAGGCGCGTTCTGTACGTTACGGACAGACCTATTGCTTTCATACCCACCTGATTCGGCTAATGTTCATGTTGGCAACTTCATGCGTTGACATTGCGCGGCGGTATGAGATCGATAGTGCTCTACAAGGGTGAACGGGGCGAACGCATTGTAAGTTACGATCGCTTGCTCGGACGAACTTCCCTTTGCGTATGCCGCCCCGATTCCTTGTCCTGCTGGCTCGACGCCGGCAGATACTTGCCATCCTGCTTTCGGGCGCAGACACCTCCCCGACTAGAAGCTTGTGCTTTCGGCAGAGGCGGGTTGTTTTCTCTCATCGAGCCAAGGCGGGACTGCTCCTCTCTTCTGCGACGCAATCGACGGTGTTTCATGCGCGATCATGACCTTGTCTCCAACGGCTTCGTGGCACTGACGCAACGGGGCTCGTGCTGCTCTGCTCGAGCCTGCTCGCCTTCCTTCACTTTGTGAGGACCACTCCATGAAATCACTCAGGCTCTTCGGCTTGGCATTGGGCGCATCGTTGGCGCTGTCGACAACCGCGCTGGCGCAGGACATCTCCATCGCAGTTGCGGGCCCGATGACGGGCGGCGAATCCGCATTCGGCCGGCAGATGAAGAACGGCGCCGAACAGGCGGTGGCCGACATCAACGCCGCCGGCGGCGTGCTCGGCAAGAAGCTGGCGCTGCAGGTCGGCGACGACGCCTGCGATCCCAAGCAGGCGCGCTCGGTCGCAGAAAAGTTCGCCAGCGCCAAGATCCCGTTCGTCGCCGGCCACTTCTGCTCATCCTCGTCAATCCCGGCCTCGGAAGCCTATGCCGACGGCAACGTGCTGCAGATTACACCGGCCTCGACCAACCCGCTGTTCACCGAGCGTAAGCTGTGGAATGTGGCGCGCGTCTGCGGCCGTGACGACCAGCAGGGCCTGGTCGCCGCCGACTACATCGTCAAGAACTTCAAGGGCAAGAACATCGCCATCCTCAACGACAAGACCACCTACGGCAAGGGCCTTGCCGACGAGACCAAGAAGGCACTCAACAAGGCCGGCGTCACCGAGAAGATGTTCGAGTCCTACAACAAGGGCGACAAGGACTTTAACTCGATCGTGTCGCGCCTGAAGCGTGACAACATCGATCTGGTCTTCGTCGGCGGCTACCATCAGGAAGCCGGCCTGATCCTGCGCCAGATGCGCGACCAGGGCCTCAAGACCGTGCTGATGGCGGGTGACGCGTTGGCCGACAAGGAATATGCCTCGATCACCGGTGCCGCCGGCGCAGGCACGCTCTTCACCTTCGGACCCGACCCACGCAAGAAGCCGACGGCGGCTGCAATCGTCGAAAAGTTCAAGGCCAAGAACATCGACCCCGAGGGCTACACCCTTTACACCTATGCCGCGATGCAGGTCTGGTCGCAGGCGGTGGCAAAGGCGAAGACCACCGATCCGAAGAAGGTGATGGAGACGATCAAGGCCGGTGAATGGGATACCGTGCTCGGCAAGCTGGAATATGACGCCAAGGGCGACATCAAGCAGATCGACTATGTCGTTTATAAATGGGACGACAAGGGCGGCTATGCCGAGGTGAACGAAAAGGGTTCCTGACGCATCTCAATCCGATATAAGAAACCCCTGACGATCGCCCGAGCGTTTTCTTTTCAGAGCCCGCCATGTCGCGCAGCGAGCAAGCTGCCGTACGATTGAGGCACGCGCATTGCAGCTTGCGAAAAAAATGCAAGAACGGTGACCTTGCCCCCATATGTGGAACGGCCCGCGT
Organism: Bradyrhizobium archetypum; assembly: GCF_013114835.1. Classification (GTDB taxonomy): domain Bacteria; phylum Pseudomonadota; class Alphaproteobacteria; order Rhizobiales; family Xanthobacteraceae; genus Bradyrhizobium; species Bradyrhizobium archetypum. Next base: position 55,854 of record NZ_JAAVLW010000010.1, read on the forward strand.
GACAAGAGCTTTTTCAGTCGATTCACACATTGGAACTGTGCGGTCATATGTCCGGCCTTTTGAGCGCGGCACATGGCCGCTGCCTCGATGAGATCCGCGGAATAGGGAGCTAGATCACGTTTACGCGCTTGAGCGCATTGGGGGCAGTAGCTTCACTCGTTCGGGATTTCGTCCCATGGGTTCATCGCCTGTTGTTGCACCTTGTCCTCTGCCGGCCTGCGCCGATCCGACACCTCCATCCCACCGAACTTGGTCTTCCATTGTAAATGGCTGGCGTCGCTGACGTCATGCTTGCGGCACAGATCGGCAACCGAAACGCCGGCCTCATGCTCCTTCAAAATCCCGATGATCTGCTCTTCCGAAAAGCGGTTGCGCTTCATGTTCTGGTCCTTGTTGTGGACCAGAACGAACTTCAAGCTGGGTTAAGCCCGTGGGGCAAGGTCATGAACGATCTCGTTTGAGGATCCGATACCGCTTCCGAATGGCCGGTGGCTCCTCGCCCTTGAGAGAGTCGATCATCGCGCTCTTCCGCGTCATGAACCGCTACGTCGGCAACCTACCTCCGATGCCCCGTTTCCGGACTACCCCGCACCGGTGATCCGCAACGCCAGCGACGGTCGCGAGATGACGCTGATGCGCTGGGCATGCCGCCTCCGCCGCTCAAGGGCGTGATCGACCTCGCCGCGGAAAAAGCCCGGCTCGACAAGAAGATCGTCAAGGCCGACGCCGACATCAAGCGCGTCGACGCCAAGCTCGGCAACGAGAAATTCGTGGCGCACGCGCCCGAAGAGATCGTCGAAGAGGAAAGGGAAAAGCGCGAGGCGGCAGTGGCGCGCAAGGCGAAGCTGCAGGAAGCGCTGGAGCGATTGAAGATGGCGTCCTGACGCAAGGCTCACCGTCATTGCAAGGAGCGAAGCGACGAAGCAATCCATAATCCCTTATGCCGAGGTATGGATTGCTTCGCTTCGCTCGCAATGACGCCGGAGGTAATCTCCATCCTCATCGAGGGCCTGATCGATGCTGGACCACGTCTCCATTACGGTTTCCGACTTCGCCGCCGCCGAACGCTTCTACGACGCGATCATGCAGGCGCTCGACGTCGTCAAGGTCGGCCGCAGCGATCGCTGGGTCGGCTATGGCGAGCGGGCCGACGCCGAGTACCCGGACCGCGTCTACCTCGCGATCTACAGGGGCGCAAAGCCGGACGAAGCCTCAAGCCGCCACTGGTGCTTCAAGGCAAAATCGCGCAGCGAGGTCGATAACTTCTGGCGCGACGGTATCGCCGCCGGCGGCACCGATGACGGCCCACCGGGCCTGCGCCACTACCACGCCGCCTATTACGGAGCCTTCCTGCGCGATCCCGACGGCAACAAGGTCGAAGCGGTGTGCCATCGGGCAGTCTAAAGCATGATGATTTTTGGTTAGATCGATTGGCCGCAGACACGCTTCCACCTCTCCCGCTTGCGGGGGAGGTCGGCGCGAAGCGCCAGGTGGGGGCTCTCTAACCCCGGTCGGCCTCACACGAACAGAAAATCGCCGGCGTGGAGCTGGCTTATTGTCTTGTTCTGAATCTCGATCGTCGTGTTGGCGTCGACGGTGATCACGACACTGGTGCCAACCTGGGCCATGTGCGATTGAAGCGCGCTGAAGTCGGCAAATAGCGTCTTGTCGAGCTGAATGATGTCCTGGACACCATCGGCATTCTGGAAGTCGGCAATGGTGTCCTTGCCGAGGCCAGGGGCGAACACGAACGTGTCGTTGCCGGTGCCGCCGGCCAGATAGTCGTTTCCGCTGCCGCCGGTCAGGCGATCGTTGCCGCTGCCGCCATACAGGAACTCACTGCCGGTGCCGCCTTGCAGGCTGTCGTTGCCGTCGTCTCCGAACATTTGGGTTGGCGCGGTGCCGCCCTTCAGCTGGTCGTCGCCGGCATTGCCGTGCATCGTGTCCAGTCCGCCGCCGCCGGAGAGATAGTCGTTACCGTCACCGCCATTCATGACGTTCGCAACGCCGCTGCCATAGAGCTGATCCTTGCCGCCTCCGCCATCGAGCAGGGCGCCAGTGTCGCCAGTGCTGGCCTTGAGGATATCGCTGCCGTCGTCGCCGTAGAGCTGGTCCGTCGCTGTTGTGATGCCGGCGCCACTGTTGATCGAATCGTCGTCGGCGCCGCCGTGGATCACATCCGCGCCGGGACCGCCGTTGATGGTATCGTTGCCCGCGCCACCCTGGATCATGTCCGTCCCGGCGCCGCCGTTAATCAGATCCTTGCCCGCGCCGCCGTCGAGGCTGTCATCATCGGTTGACGAGCCGAAGAACAGGTCCTGGTGAGCGGTCATGTCATAGTGGATGGACTTGTTCTGGTAGAGATTCCAGGTTCCCGGCGAACTCGGATTGACGGCGTCGGAAACGGAAAGATGCTCGCCGTTGACGGTGATGTCCTTGACATAAAGGTTGCGGTCGCCATTGGCGTTGACGATATCGTTGATGAAAGCGAGATCGAGACTGGAGACGGTCGCCGGGTTGGCGAAGGTGAATGTAAAGGTCTGGAAGCCCGATGCGTCGGTCGCGCCGTGGAACTCGACGGTGTCGCCGACCTGCTGCCCGTTGAGCAGGAGCTGCATTTTGGCGCCGACGCCATCGACGACGGAGCTGTAGCCCGTCACTGTGACGGTAGTCTCCGTGAGTTTCGGAATGGTGTCGGGCCCGCCGGTAATGGAGTCGTCGCCGCCGTCTGCCTTGATCGTGTCGTTGCCAATCCCGCCTGACAGCACGTCATTGCCGCCGCCGACATCCATCAGATCGGCAGACGGAGAACCCGTCAGCGTCTGGGCGGGCGGCTGGTGCTGACCTCCGTACCATTCGGTAATCAATTGCTGGGCAGGTTTGCCCTCGGGCGAATAGCCGAGCGGCGAATATTTGTTGTTCGTATCCCAATTCCAGATCGACGCGCCCCTGAACCAGCTTCCGCCTTCCGATCCCCACACCTGAAAGAAAGCATTGAAGGCGTCATATTGCTCCTGGACGTCTTCCGTCGTGCTGTCGGCCCAGCCGCCCGGGCTGATATTGGTTCCGTCGACACTGCGATAACCGGTTTCGGTGAAGAGCACCTGCTTGTCGTACTGCAAGGCAAGGGAATGGAAGAAATCGACCGGCGACATGTGGTTCATCACCTTCGCCCAGTAGTCGTCCGTGGACATGCTGTTCCACGCATTGACCATCTCTTCGACAGTCGGGTCCGTTTTCGTCGTCAGCGGCGGATAAGCATTGATTCCGATGACGTCAACCTTGTCCCAAAAGCTGACATTGATGGCTTCGTCGGTTGCGGCCGCATAGGTGATCTCGCCGTGGAACACAGCGCGTACGGAATCAAGGAGGTCGACCCAGTAGCTTCGATATTGCGGGCCGGAGAGCTTGCCCAGCTCATTTCCGATCACAAGCATGCTGACGTCTGCTTGTTCGGCGAGCTCCGCCATGTGAACCATTTGCGTTTTATAGGAAAGGAAAAAGGAGGCGGGATCGCTCGGATTAAGAACGTACGCAAGACCGCCATCTAGGGCGGAGACCATGGGCTTCAGCGTGACCGAAAGACCGAGCGCCTGGGCATTTGCCATGGCCTGAAGAATATTGGCGTCGCTCTCGGTCTTATTGGGATCCGCGAAGACATCATTCGATGTCCTGGTCTGCATAAAGAGCCGCGGCGCGAGCTCGATTGAGTTCGCATTGGTGCCGGCGATCGCCTGCATGGCGGCGAGCGCGGAACTGGTGACGAATGCACCATTGTAGTTGGAGAGGAACCCAAACCCTTGAACAGGAAATACGCCCGCCATCGTACAGCTCCTCTCTCTTTCCTCGTAGTTTCTCTTGCTGCCTGGTGGCTCGTTTGCTTGCGCAGAGGCACCGGTCTGCGTGTTCAGCGTATTCAACGCAGCAGAGCATTCCACTCGCGCGCAGCGATGCAGCACGTCGCAGATACGCGTTCAACGTGGGCGTGTTGTGACAGAATTAAGTTGATCTTGCGATTGCTGCTGTACGTCGTTGCAATGTGAAGTCGATTTCAACTAACACTCGAAACGGGCTTACTCAAAAATTCGACCCCTTCAAGCCACACCAATGTTTATGCCCCGGGCTCAGTGGTTAGCGCGTCCGACGGGGTTATCCAATATTGAGCTAAACGGGAGTTGACCCGGTTCGTTCGATCGATAACGACCGGCAAATCAATTTAGACTGATTTCGAAATCCTGAACTCGCGGGCTAGGAGCACGCGCGATTACCCGAACGCAATCTGGTTGTTTAGATTCCGACTAACGGGACATCAATTTGCGACCGATGTAACACAAACTGCCATGTCGTACCGATGCTTTCGAGGGATAGCTGCGATCAGTTGGTCATTTTTGCGCGAAAGATGCGAAACATGAGCGAGACGAGGAATTCCTCTCGTGCCCTCTCCAGCGGCATAGGTTGTCGATATGCTCGATTGAGGAGCGCGCCCAGTTCAGGCTTCCATCCGCCGACATGACGCTGGGCTGGAAATGCGCCCTGCGATCGCATCTGAGGCGTGCCGCGGTAGAAACACCTAGCCATGCCCCACTCCTATGCCGTTTCGCCGATTGAGATGGGTTTGACCGCGCGATTGTATTTGCCGACACTCAAAACAGTCTGGCTCGTGAAACTGGATTACGCTTGGCCCTGCATAGTAACGAGATAGCGATATTGATTAATGCAATGCGTCCGGCTTCGGCGAATAAATTCTGCGGTCCCGCGCTTTTTTTCGACCGATTTCACCACATCGAATTGTCCACTTTTGCTCACGGCAACCCAGCCCCCCGTTTTCGATTGCAGTGACGCCAAGGTGATCCGGAAGTTCGCCGAGTGCCCGAACGATCTGAGCGCGCTGTGGGTTCGCGCGGACAGCATTGTCCGTGTTCTTAATCTGCGCTAGGGGAAACGAACCGAAGGATGAACTGCTGACATATGATGACTCAGGATATGCCCAGTCTAGCAAGAGCGGTCGACAGTGGCTCTGCTGAGAGTCAGGAGGTGGTCCGGCGATTCATGTGGGAAATAAGATCGATCAATTTATGTCTGGAGGAACTTCGCCAATTCCGGGCCGATGTACTTGGCATTACCGGGCCACAGTGGATGATCTTGATGGCCTTGACGGAGTTGGACAGAGAGAACGGTGTTCCGGTCAACGTGGTATCGAAATTTATGCACGTCGACCCTTCATTCGTCACGACCCAATCAAAGCTGCTGGAGAAGAAGGGCTTCCTGCGGCGTAGGACCTCCACAAGCGATGCCCGGGTCGTCCAGATGTCACTGACGGACAAGACTTACAAGCATCTCGCTAGCGTCGCTGCACACCAGGAACTCCTCGATGAATTTGTTTTTGGTGATTTCGGTCTTCACGAACTGAGTGAGTTCGCTAATAGGCTCACTGCACTTAGGCATCGGCTAGAGAAAGCTCGCTTGAAAGTCGCCCTGGAGTCCTGAGACCAAAACGCATAATCCTTATGGCGCGTCTGAACGAATTCCAACTTTCATGACGACACTTTCCCCGGTTCCATTGATTGTCTATGGTGGCCTGGGGCCCGTGAGGGGTGCGTAGATAACAGGAAATAGTCAATTGGCGGAGACACCAGGGGACCGCTTTCTAAAGCGGCCAAGATTGAACTCGCGGCATTCGAGCATCGCGAGCGCGAGTTTCTCAAACGGGATCGCGACGAGCGGATAAGACAGCTACTGCGCAGCATGCCAAAGAGCGAGAAGCGTCAATAGAACGGACGCAATCAATAGTCAGGAGACAAGCGCTAAAATCTACCAAACATCCCGTGATGGGACATAAAAAGGTAACCCTAGGCCGTCCTACAGCGCCCTTTTTGTTGGACCTCTACTAATGACCTGCCTAAGCAGATCGACTCCTAGGTAAGCTTGACCTGGAGGCCCGCGGCACGTCCGGATCGCGGACCTCAATTGCCATCCGAGCCCTTTGGGGCTGTCGCTCGGGCTGGCTCGGCTTCTTGTATCTGCACATCGAACCAGCCTAGGTCCCTTAGCTCGCGCGCTTTCTTTTCGGCTCCGTCCCGACTATCTCGCTTCAATACAATGCGGCTTGCACCATCGCGGGCAAAGATTAAATAGGCCATTCTTCAGTTCATATTTGGTTTGAGTCTGAGCGAAAAGAGGTCGCAGGCATTTTCGCGCTGCGACCTTCGGGCCTAAACAATCCGTTATAAAAACGCTCGATCCGCCTGCTCGATATTTCGGATACTGATCTCCGCAATAAGGACTGTGGAGTCACATTTTGCTGTTCCTGATGAGGAACAGAACGGTTGTTGCAGCACCGAGACACGATTAATGCAGAGCCCGTTTACCGTGGGGCTTATTTAACAAAGTGGCGTTCGGGAATGGTCATCGATCAGATGACATTTAACAAGATCATTCCGGCAACTGTACCGATGCGCGCGAGGTCGGCCCAATGGCGACGCCCTCGTAACGTGCGGGCGATCGCCAGATGCCGACCGTTGCGACGATATTGTAGGAAGTGCGTAGCCGACACAAAGGCCGCTGCAGCGGCAAGTCCCCTTTCCAAAGGCGACGCAGGACGTCCATGTGGACCAATCCGGTATGGGACGGCAATGCCTCGAAGCCGAAAACGGCATGACGGTGTATCTGCGCATGTTAATGCGACCGGGCAGACAACACTGCCGCCGGCAACGCGTCTGCAAGATGCACTGAACGCCTGGGCGATTTTGCTAACCGCCTGCTCTTCTGCTGAGGGACTCAGAAAGGGCATAAGCGCCTGAAAGAAGCTTGTAACAACCACATGCCTTTTGCTCGAGACCCTTGCGTTCATAGATCTGCAAGACGCCACGCATCTTGCGAATTAACCTTTGTTCTTCGAATCGGATTAGCGTCTCGGTTACACCAGCGCGGCGCAACCCCAACGCGAACGAAAGGTAGTCATGGGTAATTGGAAGCACATGAGCGCCCAGAGCATCACTCGCCAAACAGAGCCAGCTCGCGAGCCGCTGTTCGCGATCGTGCCGAATCCCGCACAATCCCGTCTGAGCGCAATGCAAGGTCAGCGCTTGAACGTACCGAAAAAGATGTTCTCGGATTTCAGGACGCTCCTTCGTCACCCGACGCAAATCCTCGACCCGGATCCTGTGCGCACTTCCGGGAAAAAGCACAACAGATTGGTGCGTCGAAATATGCCCTACCACTAAGAGCGAAGCGCCGACCGCACCCCAATCTCCTATCACCGCCGATTCAAGGATGCTTTCCGCCGCGACAATTCTCAGCGAGACGAGGCCCGACTCGATAAAATAGACGTAATCAAGATGCTTTTTCGGCTCCTGCAGGATCATGCGTTCTTTCAGCACGATCGGCTCAAGGAACTCGCCTATTGCGGCGAGGTCTTGCAGAGAAAGACTGGCGAGGATCGCATTTTTCACGAAGGAGCGCGTACGAGGACGCATCTTAACAGGCCGGTCGAGCATCGGCTGTTTGCCGGAGACCTTTGTGAGTGCTGCATCTCTTGAGCCGTCAAGCGCTTCGCGGACGGTGGACACATGGTCGGTCATAATGCGGCCCCCTCTCCCGACATGCGGCGATCACCTCGCTGACACGTAACGAAAACTTGATTCGGACTGTAAGGACACTTTCATCCTGATTAAATGCAATGAGCCTGGGGTTGAAGCTCAAATCCCGCGTTCGAGCGCCCTTCCTCGACGGATTCAATACCTTCCCCTGTCGAACTGCTTCTCAAGTGCGGTGTCCGCCAGGGCGCCTCAGCCCGCCAACGCGAGCGTTGCACGAACCACCACTCGATAGATTCCACGAGCGGTTGGCTTTTCTGTTGCCGAACGAGACGGCGCCTCCGGGCTACAGCAACGGATGTCCTTCTCGATGGCATAGAACTCGGCGATGTGCTTGAGCGCCTCGCCCGCAATGGGCGAAGGACCAGGAGTGGCAAGTTCGCAGAAGTTACGCCGCGCGTCGATCGGCAGAATTGAGAGCAACGGCTGAGTGTCGATGAAACAGCGTCGACCAGCATGATCAAATTGAACCGAAGATTGAGTCCGACCCATCGTTGGTGAAGCGCACACCACCATCAACTCGTCGTTAGGCCGATGCCCTTCGTCCTCTAAGCTGGGTGACACCTTCCCGTCAGTTCGTCGTCAGCTTGCCTGAGTATCATTCGCAGCAGGGCGTAAGCAGCCCGAACTCACTGCGACGAAACGTACGCCGAAAGGACCCGCGAATCGTCATGTATAATCGAATCAGTGGCTTATCCACACACGCTACCCGAGGTGACGAGCTGAGTCAGTCGTGGACAGCGACAGCTTTACCCGCCGTTATCAACCGTATTCTATGGCGGTAGCTCCAGACCGATCGCGTAAAAAGCGAATAACTAGCGATTTCATAGTGCACTCCTTCCATCCACACGACGATGATCGGAAGAAATGTGGAGAGGGAGCTTCTCTATGGCTCCGTAATGAAACAGGACGGCCGATCGACATCTCGCAAACTCCGCCGGTAACAAATCGCTCGTCCGTTGAAGCTTGTTGGCCTGGCTGCATTGGCAGTGGCGACCTCACGTGTGCTGCTATACGCAACCCAAACCGTCCCAGCCGCTTGAATTCACTAAAAACGGCGCCAAAACGCAGAAATAAACCGTAGATGCGCGGCTCATTGCATTAATCAAGATCTAGATATTCGCTAAATTCAGCAATCCTCGCGAAGCGCTCAGCGAGCTGCTTCGCCAAGAACGTGCACATCAGACTTGGCATCGCTGCACCTCACCTGCAGGCATGGTGGAAGCGGCGAAGACGCATGGTGAAACGGTGAAGACAATGTAGGGAGGCTATCTACGCAGTGCCCGGCTAGAGGCGAACATCGCAAAGCTTCCATTTTGGCTCGATTGAGAGCCTATGATCTGTGGTGGCCTCGAGATAGCGCGCGAGGCTTGCATCTATCGATGTTGCCTCGGTGACATAGATGCCACTGTCGGCCTGATTTTCCGGTCCCCCCAACACACCTAAAAATTCGTGATGAAGCCATGGTGCGCGACTTCGCCAAAGGATGACGCTGTTGACAAGTTTTCAAAGCTTAGTTGTTCCACACTGTGCCACATCTATGAGTAGTTCGATTGATGATAGCTTAAGTGAGATGAAATCAGTGCGGAACGAGATTTGGCGGTGTCGTAAGTTGCTTCAAAACGAGATGCCTGATGAGCAGCGAAAAATCGTCGAGCAACGCTTGGTTGAGCAGCGCTCTGCTTTCGATCGGCTCTTAGCGACCACATTTCCTTTCACGTTGAGGCTCAGGTCAACTTCAGTGCCTGTGCCACTCAACACCTAACCAAACTTAACCAGCATGAGCTCCTATCCTCCCTCTCCTTCGGCTCCCCTGCGATCCAGCCCACTTAGTTGATCAATGGAAGTGAAAAGGGTGGCAAATGCGATGCATGATACCAGGCGGGATGTTGATTCCTGTCATTGCATCGAGGTGATGGCCCCGGGGCGCGGCGACGATGGATAGGCGAGGAGAATGCCCGCATCGTGGAGCACGTTTTCAGAAGGGTGTGAACATTGTACGCGGTCTTTGGCGCAATCGCGTTGCCCGCGAAAGGCCGCGATCGGCCGCCAGCTTGAGCAAATCCGTCAGCAAGTCAGAGCGGAGAGGGCCGCAATCTCCGGAAGCAAAAGTAAAAGCAGAGCCAGCTTGAAATTTCAGCATAGGCGCTTCTTTAAAGCGAACGATCTTTGCCGAAGGTTGGAGCAGCAGGTGCTCGCACTAACGCCTCATACCATTCACACCTCGACGTTCAGGTTCAATGGCCGATCTTACTCCGGCAGGTTGATCGGCTCCTGGCAGAGCAGAGTCAACACCCAGCGGCCAGGACGGTGCGATCGCCCACGCCGTTATTTGTTGAAATCATCGCATGCATTTGGGATATTTTGGACGATTTTCGGGATGAAATTCACCTCAAGGCCGGGGAGCCGATTATGCGATACGATCGGATAGACGCCCGCATCCTCGAGTTGGTGCAAAAGAATAACCGCCTAACTTCCGAGGTGATCGGCGCACTGGCAGGGCTTTCTGCTACCGCGTGTCAACGCCGACTGAAGAGGCTCCGTTCGGAAGGCATTATCGAGGCCGATGTTTCAATCGTTTCGCCCAAAGCGGTGGGCAGACCTATTCAAATGCTGGTGCTGGTGACCCTGGAGCGAGAGCGTTCAGATATAATCGATAGATTCAAGAAGGCCATCAGATCGTCAGTTGAGGTCGTCAACGGCTTCTACGTCACCGGCGACGCGGACTTTGTCCTGTACGTTACCGCGCCCACTATGGAGGATTATGAGGAGTTCACTCGGCGATTCTTTTATGTGAATCCAGACATCAAGAGCTTCAAAACAATGGTCGTATTGGATCGCGTAAAAGCGGGCTTTGCTGTTCCAGTTGAGACACCATCCGAGAATTGACTACACGCTGATGCAGGCGTTCACCCTGCGGATCGACGCGTTTCGCGCTTTTCGTCACTTACGGACATAGAACCGCCGATGAATTGGCTTGGCCTGTCGATATTGATGAAGAAGGCTTTGAAAAGCTTCCGTTCTCCCTTTCGGTACGACAGCAAGCGATAGGTGTGCCGTACCTGCTACCTGAGCGGACGAGCTCCAATTGATCAGAGGCCTTGGATGAGTTGAGCCTCGCCCGTCGTTTGCTCACCTCACGCAATAGCGGCGAAAGGTCGATACCTAATCTCTCGCCGATAAGTTCAAGCAGCACAATCATGACCGCCGATTGCCCGCCTCGAACCGACTGAGCATCGGAACTGAAATACATGGCGCCGATACAACGTCGTCAAGAGTAACTCCGCGCTCGAGCCGGGCACGCCGAATGGCAGCACCCCTCCTCTAATTGATCGGCGCGTTTGCTTCCGAACGGAAACGTGCGCAGGCCAACGCGAATCGCGACTCGGCAAACCGTCACCCACCATTTGATCATCTCTGGCCTGGGGCTGTTGCTTGAAGCTCGCCTGCGTCGCTCCCGCGAGATCGATGTTGCGCATCCCGCAGTTACATAGGGGTTCGATGTTGGCCCTAGTGGCCATCGCTATTGCGACCGTGGGCATCGCGCGAAACCCGGATGACGGCAGCTACTTGTGACCTGCCAGGCGATACTTGGTTTCCTGATTGAGAAACCACATGATTGACCGGCATCTCAGGTCGCATTCGATCAGAAAGGGCTGGTGGGAGGACCTGGTCTAGTCGGATCAGGGGAGCCGGGCGCTACAGGATCACACATATCAAGCTTCTTATCGGAATCAACGCCCGGCCTCACTTGCCTAGTAGAACAGAAGACTATTTTTCAATTGCAAGGCACACTCGATGAGGTTCTCTTGTGGCCTTCCAGCAATATGAGACGAGATGCATCACGCGCCTCGAAATCGCACGGCTAGTGCTAGAATTCCTCCGACAAATGGGCGATAGATTCCTTTTATGGTTCGACTGCCAAAACTAGTAGGCTTTTCTGGGTTGACAATCTCGGCTTCGAAGACCCCGCACTGGTCATTCGTTCTGACACTGACATCTTGAAAATCCAAGAATTCGCCAGTTGCCGGGGCATATGATTTGTATACGGCTTCCTTTATTGCGAACAACAATTTCGGGCCGAAGCGACTGCTGGACCACTCCTTGCGCTCAATTTCCTCGCAGGTGCATACGAACGGCAAAAGGTCCGGTTCGAGCGGTTCTTGATCTTCAATGTCCAATCCCAGAGCGAGCACATTCTTGGAGCTTCCGACAACAGCTCCGCAATCAGATGAAGAGTGTGAAATGCTCCCGACGACTCCCGAAGGCCAAAGAGGAGCCCGATCCACTCTCGACAAAATCGGAACAGGAGCGAAACCCAATTTACGCAGTGCCTCATGAGCGTGATGCCGTCCCCAGGCGAACTCACGCCGACGACGAAGCGAGACGTTCCCCAACATGTCGTCTTCAGCCGGAAATGGGAGGGGAAACGGGTCATATATTGATCCGCCAGAAAAGCTGATGTCGTGTGCCAAAGCTGCGCCGATAGCAGCCCCTAACGTCGTGAGCGTTTTCATAGATTGGGCGAACCTTTGTTCTGGAAAAGTGTGAAGCTGCAAATCTGCACTTGCTTTACGATTGCTAACCTGAGACCGCAGGCCACTCAAGGCCCGCAGCGTCCGAGACGAGGTCATGCTCTGCGACGCACGATATTTCGACGGCAGGATCGGACGCATCGAGCGTGCATCGGACGAGCTCTGCGCTGACGCGACCCGCTTTCGAGATCGACAGCCCTCGCGCCACACCTGGCTGGCCGAATTGCATCACCATTGTTGGGGCTGTCGCAGAGTGCTCAGTGGACGGGTACGGCTTTGAACAAACGGTGAGGCAGAGATCGGGGCGGATTGGTACTCTGCTTGTGGACCTCGAGCAGAATTATGTAGTCTATGTGTAATCTAACGTGTGGGGCCGACCCTCCATTATGATGTCGAACCCCCGAGGGCGACTTTATGCTGCGCGCACGTGCAACGAGCTCCATTCCGTTCGCTCACTGCATTTGATCCGTGCCGCGACCGATGAACTCGAGCACCGACTGCGCCTTGTGGATCTCACGTGCGAGGCAATTGAAGATCCGGGTCGCAGATTCAAGTGTGACGACAAGTCCAACCCTCTCGCATGATAGCTCAAAATGGTGCGCAACCTGTTCGTTGGTGGGTGCAATGCCACTTTGCAGCGAGCTCATCGCTAATGATGCGAGCATGTGCTCGACCACGTCTTTTTCGGCCTGAGTCAAGAAATGCTTCCTTCTGAATGTTAGCTCGCCTGTGATCGACGTTGTGGTCGCCGTTGAAAGACCGGCCAAAGCCGCTCCGCCTCCGCGCCTGTGTTGCCACAAGGGTCACATTATGCCGGCTCACGAAACTTGCCGCGAGACAGCTTCCGTCGACTTCCAGGATCTACTTCTGGGGCTGTGGTAAGCAGAACAAGGCTCAAAGACGACCTTGCGCATACGATGTCGAAGGTTCGAGACATTTGCCAGATCCGCAGCCTCACCGATTGGGCGCTTCGCCGCGACAAAACGGCGGCGTTGAATTCTGCACGCATCCCGGGTCCGCAATTACACGAACATGGTGACCGCGCCGGCGCACCAGCCGGGCCGCGGTGAGCAGCGGACTGAGATTTCCCAACGTTCCCCACGAAACGAGAAGATAGCGCAAGACATCACAGAGGACAGCTCCTTCGCAGTGGTACCGCGCTTCCTAAGAATTCGGCGCGCTCTCGCCACGTGCTACAGAGATCGGCTACCGTGCGCGCCTAAGAAGACCGCAACGTGCCACGCGGCTCAGCCAGTGCGGCGCACGCCTCACCCACATGGGGAACTCTGTCTTACGGGGAGGCCGGCCGCCCCAACCGCTTGCACGGACTGATTTACCTTCCACGTCGCACCACTACGAGCCCTCTTACGAGCCCTCTTGGATTTGTAGATCTTCGATCCTTGACTCCGATCAGTTTCGAACTGCTATCACGCGAAGTGACTCAGCCTCTCAAAACCCACACTGACTGAAAGCGTCACGAGGATGCTCGCGAACACACGAAGCTCTCAATGCTAACGTTGCGTGGCACTCACATTTGAGTTGCTAATGATGGGCTTTGGTCAACAAAAGCCTACAACCTGACGCAACGTGAGATTCAAGCTGTTTTTGTTGGGCTTGCGGCCTTTCCGGATTGTGGTACCCGATGTGCGGTCTCCATTCTTCCGGAAGCAGGCCCATCGTCAGTCACTTGCTGTTGCAGCCAGCAGCCAAGCCCGCAAGGAGCAGGCTTTCATCGACGACGTTTCCGACCTGGACGGACAAGACGCGGCGAGATCTGGACCGTCGCTTGCGGCAAGAATTATGCAGGCAAGCCGCGCCCGTGTTCCGGCTCATCATCGAGCCGAATGGGTGCAACGGCTGCTCGCGACATCAGACTGATGGTAGACAAATCACAACCGTTCGCAACGTCAAGATCGGCAGGCGTGTTGGTCGTCCCGGCGACGAGATATCGTAGGGCTCAATCAGCGGAGATGGTGTTCCTCGGCATGGCCGTATCACCTAGGAACAAAAAATGAAGCCGTGACCGCTGCCAAACCGCCGATCTGCGCACAACGATAGCCATTTTCCAGAGGGACGGCGACCTCAACACGAAATTCGGTTAGCCACTCTTACCTGGCATTGATGTTCATGCCTCGTGCCAGTCAACCTAGTTTGCGCTAGCGTTTCAAACATGGTTGTAAGAAATCATCTCAGGAAAAATAAGTGCGATGGAGGGATTCACTATCAGGTCTGTTCATCCTCTTCGTCGTGACCCTGCTCGCCGACCCAACTGCAGGTAAGTACGGTCAGCGTCCGCCCATTTTGGCCGAGGCCGACTATCTCTTCGGCGGCCTTGTACACGCACTCACAGCTCCTTCTACAGGCTCGTGTTCCTAAGCAAGACATCACCCTCGACTCCATGGGGATACTGCTTCACGACTTCGAACGATGGTAACAAGTCAAGAATGGCTTGCAGGGACTGCTGCCCTTCATAGAGCTCCTGGTCGCTGTATTCCGTATAGATAAAGCGCGTGTTGCTCAAGCTATGTCTGCCGCCAGCGATCACATCGGACTCGGCTCCCTGCACGTCCATCCAAATGAAATCGATGCGTTTTAAGTTCGCCTCATTGCACCAGTCATCCAACCGTCGAGTTTCAACTGAGATTGGATGATCAAACTGAACCCAGTCATATTCCAGGAGGTGATTCTTGGGTCGGCGTATTGAGCCAGAGAGATCCCAGTCCTTGGCATCTCCATTTCCATTGCTTGGATGGAAATCGATCCTGCCATTTCGGTCACTGACCGCGATCTCAAATAACTTCACCTTGTCGAGATACCGATCCATGTTTTTCTTGAAGCGAGCAGCCGCTCGGGGATCTGGCTCAAAGCAATAGAGCTGAGCCTGCGGGCAGAGCTCGAGAAACTTTCGCGTATCTGTTCCGTCGTTGCAGCCGATGTCCAAGATAACGGGATCCGGCTTTTGAAGAAGAGAAACAATCTGCTGATGTACTGTTAAGGAAGATGTGGGTTCCATGGGAATATGCGGTCTCTTAGAGAAGGCCTGCCGAAGCCTAGCAGCAGTCCTGTCGAGAACTTTTGGAGCGCTCGGCAGATGCCTACGTACAGGGCCCTTGAACGTTGTTCTTGAATTCTCGATTACACGCACGCCCCTCCTGCGCAATGTATATCAATGTATATATAGTGCATGTGCCGGCGTGACGATAAGCGGATGGATTATGTGCGCCTCTCGATCAACTCGTGCCTTTTAGAATGCGGTCGCCGGCGTATCGCGGGCTCTTCAACGAGCGCGTGGTACCATGTCATTGCTGCCGAAATCAAAGTAGCTCGTCACAATCGGATCACAGCACAAGGCAAAAGGTTGGCTCCAGCATTCATTGCCCGGTCGATGCTGACTCTGCGGCCTACCCGCCTGATTTGAATCAACTTTCAGTTAGACTTCGCAAATGACGGCCCTCCCTTGCGCGTAACCGGAGAGAGAATGACGGCTTTGGATTCACAGCGGCGCGTGGCGCTGATCACCGGCGTTACCGGGCAGGACGGTGCCTACCTAGCCGAATATCTGCTCGGCCTTGG
Organism: Bradyrhizobium archetypum; assembly: GCF_013114835.1. GTDB lineage: Bacteria > Pseudomonadota > Alphaproteobacteria > Rhizobiales > Xanthobacteraceae > Bradyrhizobium > Bradyrhizobium archetypum. Next base: position 71,557 of record NZ_JAAVLW010000010.1, read on the forward strand.
CTATACCGTCCACGGCGTCAAGCGGCGGTCGTCCTCGTTCAACACGGCGCGGATCGATCACCTGTACCAGGATCCGCATTCCCGCAACGTGCCGTTTGTGCTGCACTACGGCGACATGACCGACTCGACCAACCTGATCCGGCTGATACAGCAGATCAGGCCGACCGAGATCTATAACCTCGCCGCTCAGAGCCATGTCGGCGTCAGCTTCGAAAGCCCGGAATATACTGCCAATGCGGACGCCGTCGGCGTGCTGCGGCTTTTGGAAGCGATCCGGATCCTCGGCATGGAGAAGGAGACGCGGTTCTATCAGGCGTCGACCTCCGAGCTTTATGGCTTGGTGCAGGAAGTGCCGCAGAAGGAGACCACGCCGTTCTATCCGCGCTCGCCCTATGGCGTCGCCAAGCTGTACGGCTACTGGATCACGGTCAATTACCGCGAGGCCTACGGGATGTTTGCCTCGAACGGGATCCTGTTCAACCATGAGAGCCCGATCCGCGGCGAGACGTTTGTCACCCGCAAGATCACGCGCGGCGTCGCCCGCATCGAGGTGGGCCTCGACGAGGCGCTCTATCTCGGCAACCTCGAGGCCAAGCGCGACTGGGGCCATGCACGGGATTATGTCGAGGGCATGCACATGATCCTGCAGGCCGACGCGGCGGACGATTTCGTGCTGGCGACCGGCGAGACGCGCTCGGTGCGCGAGCTGGTCGAGCTCGCCTTTGCCGAAGTCGGCCGCAGCATCGAATGGCGCGGCAAGGGTGCCGACGAGACCGGCGTCGACAACAAGTCCGGCAAGACGGTGGTCAGGATCGATCCCGTCTATTTCCGCCCCACGGAGGTCGATCTTCTGGTCGGCGACGCCAGCAAGGCGAGGGAGAAGCTGGGCTGGAAACCCAAGACATCCTTCACCCAAATGGTCAGGGAGATGGTTGCGAGCGACCTCGCTGACGCGCGGCGGGAGGCGGCCAGTGGCAAGCATTCCGTTTGAGCTGAAAGGCAAGACGGTCTACGTCGCCGGCCATCGCGGCATGGTCGGCTCCGCGCTGGTGCGCCGGCTGGCGCAGGAAGACGTCGAACTGCTGACGATCACCCGCAGCGAGGTCGATCTGCGCGATCAGGCCGCGATCAACAAATGGTTCGCCGCCCGGCGTCCGCAGGTGGTGTTTCTGGCAGCGGCCAAGGTCGGCGGCATCGTCGCGAACAACACGCTGCGCGCCGAATTCGTCTACGACAATCTGGCGATTGCTTCGAACGTGATCCATGCCGCGCACGTCAATGGCGCCGAGAAGCTGATGTTTCTCGGCTCGTCGTGCATCTACCCCAAGCTGGCGCCGCAGCCGCTGCGCGAGGATTCGATACTCACGGGGCCGCTGGAGCCGACCAATGAGCCCTATGCGATTGCAAAGATCGCCGGGATCAAGATGGTGGAGGCCTATCGCAACCAATACGGCGCCGACTTCATCAACGTGATGCCGACCAATCTCTATGGCCGCGGCGACAATTATCATCCCGAATACAGCCACGTCGTCGCCGCGCTGATCCGCCGTTTCCACGAGGCGAAAGCGTCCGGCGCCAAGGAGGTCGTGGTCTGGGGCACCGGCACGCCGCGGCGCGAATTCCTCTATGTCGACGACCTCGCGGATGCCTGCATCCATCTGATGAAGAGCTATTCCAGCGACGAGCTGGTCAATATCGGCACCGGCGAGGACATCACGATCGCCGAATTCGCCCGCGTGGTCGCGGCGACCGTCGGCTACACCGGCGAGATCGGTTTCGATCCTTCGCGGCCCGACGGCACGCCGCGCAAGCTGCTCGACGTCCGCCGGCTGGCCAAGCTCGGCTGGCGCGCCAGCACGAAGCTGGAGGACGGCATCAGGCTCGCCTATCAGGCTTTCCTCAGTGAGCACGCGGTGAACGCCTAGATCGCCGAAAGGCTTGTCGGGCCGTATTGCCGCGCCAAGGTTTCACTGCTCGCGTGGTGCGCCCGCCGCGCGAGCGAGCCGGTCAACGCGTAGAGAATATTGCTCCACACGCCTTGGCGGCTCCAGCGGTTGAAGCGGTTGTAAATCGTTGTGTACGGCCCGTAGTCTGGCGTATAGTCTCGCCAGCGTGCGCCCGATCGCAGCATGTGGAGAATCCCGCTGATCACGCATCGGTCATTCACGCGGTGCGCCCCGTGCCGCCCGCGTGGCAACAGCGGTTCGATCCGCTTCCACTCCAACTCGCTCAGGCAGTACAGTTGCTTCGCCCCCATCGCTTGGGAAGCTTGAATCACAAATGACCCCAGACCGGAATCTTTATTGAGTACAGACCCTAGCCTAGTGCCGGCGAGACTGCCCGGCGGGGAGCTCGGCCTCCATAGGCTTTCCGGAGCGATGACGTGCCCTCGATTCGGCAGCGCCAGGTGGATCGTCGACGCGCACCGCCCTCGGAAGGGCCAAAGATCGAAATTTAGGCGCGTTCGTACGCCCTCGGTTACGTAGCGGCGCGCGCCTCCAGAATCGCTCGACCGTCGTCCATGATGCGCTACCCTTCAGCTTGGCGGACGTCCAAATGCTGACTGAAGGTGTCGAGATCTGGCGCGAGAGCATTCAGACGCTTCATGCGTGCGACCCAATCCGATCCGCTCGTGCAGAAGATCTCGAGATATTGCTTTATGACCTGGATCGTGGCGTGCCCCTCGTGCTGCCGGCTAATATCTTCAGTATGGATAATTGAAAACTCACGCGCCGCTCAGCATGAGATGAGCGTGCACATTAGCCCTTCCTGACCTGCGGCGCGCGACATATGTGCCATCAACGTCGAGGAGTAAGCTTAACCTCACCCCCCGCGACGCAGTTCTGCAAAATGTTCAAGAGAATCCTGGGGGACGCGTGGCGGCCTCGGGATCCGGGTCCTTGTCGGGCTCGTTCTCGGCATCGCTTTTCAGATTCCGCAGCATGTCGCGGCAATAGCCGGCGACGTAGTCCGAGATTTGCTGGTAGACCGGAGACTTCTTCAGCGCGTTCAACTCTTCGACGACGGACGGCAGTGCATCGAGGACAGCATGAGACAATTCGCCGACGCGCCGCCTCACCTGCGTGCCGGAAAGGTGGTTTTCCTCCGCCATCCGATCCCAATGTTGGGCGTAGATGTGACCGCGGTTCTTGCCGGCGATCTTCATCGCCAGGTTTCGCGTGACGTCCGGATAGATGTCGCCGTTCATGACGTCGTAGAGCGGCGCCATGGAGACGCCGCCGCTCGGCTGCAGCAGCAGCGAATAGTTCTTCGAATGCGCATCGACGTTTCCGCAGAGAACGTTGAAGACAAAGAAATCGACGAAACGGGCGGCGTTGAAGGCGCCTGCCTGCGTGTTCCGCAGAACGTCAAAGCAGTCTTTCAGGGTCGGTCCACGCAGCTTGGTCGCCGGATTGGATTCGTATTTGGTCGACGGGATGTGCCCCGCGGCCTGGCAGAAATCCTCCTGATGGATTCTGCGGAGGCTTCGCCCGTGAGGCTCGCGGTCGTAGCGCTTCACCAGCAGGTAGTCGAGACCCTCCGCCTTTCCGATCGTACATTCGGCGACGGGCAGCTTGACCTTGGCCGCCAGGCGAAGACAGAAGGCCTCGTTCTCGACGGCGTTGCTGAAGTGCTTGTTGGCCGGCTTGAGGATATGCGTCGTCGGCGCGCCATCGAGCGCGAGGCCGACGCCGCCGTCTGGATACTGGACTACAGGAAGCTTGTCCTGCGTGCCGGCCAAAGACATGTGGATGCCCTCCTCGCCGACGAGAAGCGGCTTCTCCGGAAGCCGCCGAATGGCGGCGGCGAGTTCCGCTTCGGTGAGCCGCTTATAACGCGGCGTCCGCTTCGGTCGCTGGTCGGCGGGCCGGTAGACTGCGAGTGCGCCCGGAAGATCCTCTCCCAACTCCTCAAGGAGCGCGAACACGTTCGCCTCCGGAATCTTGAGGATGGTGCCCACCGTCCTCAGCGTCCGGCCTTCTGGAAATAGGTTCAAAAACCATCGGTACACGACGTCCGGCTCGTGAACGCGCTGAGCGAGCGGCATGCGGATCGAGACGGCGAACGCCTGAGGATCCTTCACCCACGCTTCATCGTAGACGAACTCGATGTCCTGAATTTGCTCCGAGCGCCGGCGCAGCAGCCCGACGAGCTTGTCGCCGCACAGGACTTCCAGGGTCTCGCCGGCGCCGCCCGCTTTCGGCTTGCTCGTCATGACGGCGTGAAGTTATCAGGGTCGAAGGGTTCGGATTCCTCGCTGGCCGACCGAGCCGCCGGCACAGGGCTCATTTCCGCCGTCAGCCGGATGCCGAGCGCCTGCAGCAGGCGGAGGACCAGACCGACCTGGCTTGTCTCCTTGCCATTCTCGATGTCGACGATAAACCGGACGCCGACGTTCGCTGCCAAGGCGAGGTCCTGCTGCCGGAGACCTAAGGAGGTCCGCCGGTTCCGGATCGTTTCGCCGAGTTCTGAGGTGGTCGTGATGGTCATGTCATTTTCCCGAGCGGGAATATTGCCGACGAAAGAGCGTTCCAGCAAGCCTGAATTTACCGATCGGGAAAACCACGGTCAAAATGGTTCCGTAGCGAAATTTCCCGAACGGGAAAATATCAACTCAGAACCGGCTGCGACACGAACCAATTTACCATCGGGAAATCTGGTCCAAGTCTATCGAACTTGAGAATCATGGGAGTGATCGCGCTTCGCGCGTGCTGATCTTGATCGCAGTTCCGCGGCAATCATGCCTCACCAAAGCGGCGTGGTGCGGGCCAGCACACAAGCTTCTTCGGACTGTGAGCGAGGCGTGGCCGATTTCCTCAGTGGCTGCCGGCCACTAACCCACCGGGCAGATCCCACCGTGGTGCTATCAGTCGACATTGGTCGACTTGGCGAAGGACTCGCGTGAAGCCATCGGAATGGCGCCTCCGCGAGTCGGGTCCGCGAACGTGCCACCCGCCGAGGCGTAGTCCTTACCTGTACGACGCTCGAGCACGATGCCCATCGCCTCGACATTCGGGATGTCCGACTCGCTCAGCTCGGGCATCGATGGCTTGCGGGCAAGTGCCGCCTCTACGTAGGGAGCCAGCTCCTCTTCTTTACGTCGGACGCGCTCGTCTTCCCGTTCTTTCAGAGCAGGCATGACCTCTTTGGCGAACAGCTCGAGTGCCTCACAGATATGTTCGTGCTTATTCATGCCGCACTGCTGGATAAAGATCATCTGGTCGATACCGACATCAGCATACCCCATGAGATGCTCGCGAACGCTCTTGGGCTGTCCGATGCTGCCTGAGCCTGGCGTCTCCTTCATCTCGTCCTTGATCGTTTGGAAGCGCCGCCACAAATTCGTGCGCCCAGGACGGTGTTCGCCATATACCGCATAATGCGCGATCGAATAGCCGAAGAACTTGAAACCATCGAGTCCTCGACGCATAGTTTCTTCGGCGTTCTCATGAACCATCATACCGTTGAGAGCGGCGATATTGGCGTTTACCGAATGCCCAATGGGCACGCACTCATCGGACTTGATGATCTGATAGTACTCGTCGCGCCAAACTTTCGCTTGCGACGCCTCCACAAATCCAAAAACCAGCGCCCCTACCGCGTGACGCGCGGCACGCAAAATACTTTCGCGCCGGGAACACGCCATCCAGATCGGTGGGTGCGGCTTCTGGACCGGCTTTGGCACGATGTTACGGGTCGGCATTGTGAAGAATTGCCCGTCGTACCCGGGATACGGCCGCATAGTCATCATATTGGCGGTCCGCTCGACGCCTTCCCGCCACATAGCATTTTTCTGCTCGGGCTCGATCCCAAAGCCATGCATCTCGATCAGCGACGCCGATTCTCCGGTCCCCCACTCAGCGCGCCCCCCAGAGATCAGATCGAGCGTCGCCAGGCGCTCCGCCACCCGCGCCGGATGGTTGTAATTCGGGGAGGACAGGCAAATGCCGTGACCAATGCGAATAGTCTTTGTACGCTGGGAGACGGCCCCCAGAAATACCTCGGGTGCGGATGAGTGGGAGTATTCCTCGAGGAAATGATGCTCAACCTCCCACATGTAATCGAATCCGAGCCGATCGGCCAGTTCGATCTGCTCCAGCGCATCACTGAACAATTTTCGCTCGCTGCCGTCCTCCCAAGGCTGCGGCAACTGGTGTTCATAAAACAGTCCAACCTTCATCCGCTTTCTCCCGGTGCACGACGGTCATAAATCCACTTCAAATTTTCTGGCCACGGCGCCGCACCACGCTGTGCCAGTTGGCTGGGCACCATGTACTTCGTTCCCTTCGTTGAAAATTCTTGCGCGCCGATCGGAGCTCTCCGTCTCACCTCGACCCGCCCGATCTGCTGGAACGGCTTGCGGCGCCCTACGAAGGTAGTGCGCAGCGCCTCATACGCGACCATTCCGGACAAGGCCGACTGAAAGGCAGGCTCGCCAGCGCGCCGCGAAACCGAAGCCCCACCTGGATGTGCCTCTCTGCCGACGATCAGATACGATAGAGGGACAATGCCGCTGCTGGCCGAATGAGAGCGGCACCACGAAGAACGTTGGTTCAATTGTCGTGACCGCACTCAAAAATGCAGCATTTATGGCATTGATTTGGATCAACTGAGCAAGTCTCATCTAAACTCCCGGGCCGGTGCTGCGATATCGCCATTGTCGTAGCGGAGTCGTAGCGGATTCTTTACCGGCGCGGAGCAATCGGCGTGCCACAAGACCTTCCGTGCGAGGCTGCTCGAATAGGAAAACGGTGTGCTTCGCCGACGGACTACTACCTGCTCAGTGTGGGGCTCTGGAAAATTGACGTCTTCAACCGGACACAGCCGAACACGACAACACGTGCGTCAAACGAAGACCGTTGGTCTCTGACGAGCTCGAATGCCTGCTCAAGGATCATGTTCCTTATAGCGACTTCACGACCGGGGCGCTTGTCATCTCAGCATGCAGCAGGCAACGTGGTGGTCTCGGACATTCTGGGCTCGGCAGCTCGCAGCCGGCAGGGTGTGCCTGCGCTACGTGCAATCCCTTTCGGCTCCCCAGTGGCGGATGTCCTTGGCGGTGTGCAACCTCGTTGCTGATCTTTCGCAGGCGCGGCTCGAACTCCTGGGCGTTCGCTTGATCCAGCGTATCTCTGCTCCCTTGCTACGACTCTTTGTGGGAATCGTGATTGGAAATCTTGGCCTTGTAGCTCACTGGCGATATCCGCCATCGCACGGTGGCACACCACCTCTTCCGGCCACGTACTGAAACCGTTCACCAGGTTCGCCAGTCCCTGCTGGGTAAACTCAGAGAGCCGGGCGGCGCGAAGGACCTCACCCGCGATTGCGACTGTGGCTTGGCGAAAGGGCGCCTCTTTCGGCCACTTGCTGAAACTGTTCACCAAATTCGCCAGGTCCTGCTGGGTATAATCAGAGAGCCGGGCGGCACGGCGAAGGACCTCGCTCGCGATAGCGACTGTGGCTTGGCGACAGCTCGCCTCTTCCGGCCACTTGCTGAAACCGTTCGCCAGGTTCGCCAGGTCCTGCTGGGTAAACCCAGAGAGCCGGGCGGCGCGACGAACGACCTCAACCGCTATCGCGACTGCGGCTTGGCGACAGGGCGTCTGTTTCGGCCACTTGCTGAAACTGTTCACCAAATTCGCCAGGTCCTGCTGGGTATAATCAGAGAGCCGGGCGACACGGCGAAGGACCTCGCTCGCAATAGCGACTGCGGCCTGGCGAGAGGCCACCTCCTCCGGCCATTTGCTGAAACCGTTTACCAGGTTCGCCAAGTGAGCGTGAGTGAACTGAGAGAGCTGAAGTACACGGCGAAGGACCTCCCCCGCGATCGCGACTGTGGCTTGGCGACAAGCCGCCTCCTCCCGCCACTTGCTGAAGCCGTTCGCCAAATTCGCCAGTCCCTGATGAGTTACATCAGAGAGCCGGGCGGCTCGGCGAAGGACCTCGCCCGCGATCGCAACTGTGCCCTGGCGAGAGGCCGCCTCCCCTGGCCACTTGCTGAATCCGTTCACCAGGTTCGCCAGTCCCTAATGAGTAAAATCAGAGAACCGGCCGGGACGGCGAAGGACCTCACCCGCGATGGCGACTGTGGCTTGCCGAGAGGGCTCCTCCGGCCATTTACTGAAGCCGTTCACCAGGTTCGCCAGGTCCTGCTGATTAAAATGAGAGAGCTGGTCGCCTCGGCGAAGGACCTCACCCGCAATCGCCACTGTGGCTTGGCGACAGGCAGCCGCTTCTCGCCACTTGCTGAAACCGTTCACCAGCTTCGCCAGTCCTGCTGATTGAAAAGAGACAGCTGGTCGCCGCGGCGAAGGACCTCACCCGCAATCGCGAATATGGCTTTGCGAGAGACAGCTTCTTTTGGCCACTTGCTGAAACCGTTCACCAGGTTCGCCAGTCCCCGCGGGGTAAACTCAGAGAACCGGGGATAGCGGCCTAAACGGCGAAGCACCTCACCCGCGACTGCGATCGCGGCTTGGCGAGAGGCCGTCTCTTCTGGCCACTTGCTGAAACCGTTCACCAGCAGTCCTAGACTTTGGCTGTTCAACTCCTGAAGCGCTCGGCTTTCATCGTGACAACATTCGGCGATTCTGATCGTTGCACTACGGCATTCCGCCACTCTTGAGTATCGACCGAATGATGATGCGAACAACGAAAGGGCTCTGAGCCCGACTTTCTTAATCAGAGCCTTATCAAGCCGCGACACACATGCAGCTATGCGCTCGCACGCTTGGATACCTGCCTGACCTCCGGCCTGCCGGCTCACCGCGTCGCATGTCGTAGCGTACCCCAACGATTTCCCGACGCGGATGTCTTCTTCGAAGCATGCCACAAATCGCAATTGGAAATCCGTGGCGGTCTTTTGCAGAAAGGTTGCGTGGTCCACCATACGCAGCTGCCTGTCGTGCTTCAGCACTGCAGCCGAGAATTCACCGATGTGGCGAATGCGATCAATCTCGTTTAGCGCTTCACTAAGTTTCATCAGAACGTACACAACGTCATTACGAGATCGCACCAGGGGTGCTCTCTGCGCGGCTACACCGTCGCAGCGCCGCTTTCTCCGGGCCGGAACCCCCGGCCGGACAAAGATTGTCCTTTGCAGTGGAAGCGCGTCTGTTCGCGATCTTCTGATAAGTTGATCGCAGCGCTGGCGGCACGCGACCTGCGCAATTGCAGCTTACATTACCAAGCATTCAGCATCGTAATCATCCGACACTCCCCAGGCCACATTGCGACCTTGCTCTCTTTCAGTGTCATTTTAATAACCGGCGAAAGCGCTTCCCATCCTGGCACAAGCTGCACCTGAATAATCGATCATCATCCGCAAGCGAGAAGGTCGACTTCGCAAGCCATGCCGCTCGAATTGATTTCTCAAATGAGCCATAGAGGCCTGCGTGGTTAGCCTTGGTCATCGTTCTTCCAAGCCTACAACCTGACGCAACGTGAGATTCAAGCCGTTTGATGCTCATCGATATAACGGCGATGTACTGCCGATGATGGTCGCGGTGATCATCGCCGCAGTCGACTTTTTTCCGACGGAGTCGATCGCATGTTTACAAACCTGACGTGGAACACCGCTCACAGCAACTAGTCGTCTGTATTCCAACGTCACTGATTGCCTGGCATTAAACAATCCCCACCGATCATGTTGGTGACGCGCCAAAGATTCCACTATCCCTTGTTTCTGCCATGTTCGCATCCAAAGCAGAGATTTGCCGATTGCACACGTCGCGGTCGGCGGTAGCGAGTGCTTTAGGGGGATTCCATGACAAAGCCGGTTGTGATTGTGGTAGGTGCGGACAAGGGTGGGGTTGGCAAGACGACCGTATCCCGAACGCTTCTGGACTATTTCAATACCAATAACGTGCAGACACACGCATTCGATACTGAGTCGCCGCGAGGAACGTTGAAGCGATTCCACCCCGAGATCACCGAGATCGTCGACATGACCACGACTGCGGATCAGATGAAGATCTTCGACACACTGAACTCAGGGCTATCCGTCACGGTGATCGACGCCCGCGCAGGCTTGCTGTCCCCGGCGCTGGCATCCTTGCGCGACATCGGTTTTCTGGATGCCGCGCGGTCCGGCCAGATCACCTTTGCCGTATTCCACATCTTGGGATCATCCATCGCTTCCCTGGACGAGATCGCCGAGACGTCCAGTTTCATGACTGGTGCAAAGTATTTTCTGGTCAAGAACTTCATCAACGACACTCAATTCTTCCAGTGGGACGAATCGACCTACAACTCCTATTTCCACCGAATCAAGAACGCGACCGAGCTGACGATCCCCAAGCTCAACGAGATGGCCTATGAGCAGGTCGAAGTTGCTTCCGTCCCGTTCGTCAACTTTGTAGCCAACAAGGGCCGGAACGAGGATGCCGCGAACCACTCCTTCGTGCTGCGCGGCTACGTTCGGCACTGGCTCGCGAATGTCTGGCGCGAATATGATCGCATTAACTTGACCGACTTGGCCGGCGCCAAGTCAGTAACCCGCGCCGGTGAAAAATAGTCGATCGTTCGGCGATTGAACCGGCTGAGCCACGTATGAAGTTCGCATAATGTTACTGCCAATGTTAGCTACGCCCGTTTACATCATCTGCTCGCCTAGCCCGCAGGTCGGTAAGACGCTCGTCTCTCGCCTCATGAGCGAGTTCTTGCTTCTGAAGAACGGCACTGCGCTCTCCTTCGACATCAACCTGAAGGAGCCGTCACTGGTCGATTACCTCCCTGACATCACTGAGACGGCGGATGTGATCGACACATACGGCAAGATGCAGCTGATGGACCGGCTTATCCTGCACGATCGGGTGGCCAAGGTAATCGATCTTGGCTTCCATGCCTTTGATGAATTCTTCAAGATGTGCGAGGAGATCGGATTCATCAGGGAGGCGCTCCGATGCCGTGTTGCCCCCGTCGTTCTATTCTTGGCCGGCACCGACCGCATCTCCTCGCGCAGCTATGAGATGCTGCGGTGGCGGATTCCGCCAGGATCGCTAATCACCGTCCACAATGAATTCATGCTGCGCGGCGAGTTACCTGAAGCCATTGATGGCGCGCGTGTACTCCGCTTTTCGGCGCTACCGGTATTTCTAAAGACCTACGTCGACCGACTGAGCTTTTCATTTACGGGATATCTGCGCAATGAGAAAGATTCCTCCACCGAGTTGCATCAGTGGATCTGGCGGAACTACAGCATGTTCCGCGATCTCGAGTCGATGGCAATGCCACAGCCGTCCGCTTGAGTCGGGCTCCACATGTAGAGAATTCCCGCGACACAAGTGTTCTTCAATTTGGTCGTATCGCTCGCAGACATAATATCCGAGCTGTCGGCGAGGCCGTTTGCCCGCTTCGTTTCGGGAGGACCCTCGTGCGTGGCTTGGGCCAAAAAAAGATCACGTGGCGGGTACGCGGCAGATTTCTGGAGAAATCAACGCCGTCGCCATTGGCTTATTTTTATATTCTGAGACTCGTCAGCTTCTCAACAGGTAACTCTCCTAGCATGAGAACGTCGATGTAGACGGCGACGTCATCCGTCGTGAAGGAAATGAACACCAGATTGCTTGATCTCGGAAATCGGAGGGGCATGGCGGCGGTCTCGGTTGCGGCAAATGATTGTTGATTGTCGGTTGGCTTCAGGCGCCAGTCGGAATCTCGGCCGAAGGCTCCACCGTTTCCACTCAATCACCCTACCGTGCGCCGGATACGAGCTTTGCTGTGGGATGTGAGGTGCCATGGAGCGAACGAATAACAGTTTTAATCTGTTTGATTTCGATGTGGAAGGATTCGCACGAGCGTACTATCAACAGCAGCGCGCGGGGCAGCAATCGGGCAATACGAGCGAGCAAGCTAGCTTTGAGCAGCAGATGGGCGAGTTGCAACTCAATTCGCCTGGTGAGAGCTCCGCAACGTCTAGTTCTCCTGATGAAAGTCCCAAAACGGGCGGTGGAGGAATCCGGCGCACTGACCTCGGCGGTTCGATGAGGATGCCGCCACACTCCCCGCTGATGGACAAATCGTTCAGCAGCACGCGCCACAGCGTAGACATTCCCCGCGCTTATTTTCGAGATTCGGCCCAAGTACCGCCGCAGTCCAATTTGCGGGATGATTTGTTCAGCAGTGCGCGCTACACTTTGCAATCTGAGGAGCAGGGCGCGATACAGACGAAGAACAGCAAGAATCGCGGACTGTGGTCGCGTATCAAGTCAGGTGTCGGAAAGGCGTTTGGGACTCCTCGCAGCGAAAAGCCGTCCGGCTCCACGGCTCAGCAAGAGGTCTTTTTAACGAAGTTTCGCGTTGATCACGCCAAGCAGCCGGCCCGCATACCCTGTGTTTTTGAGCAGGACGAGGCGCTCTTGCAGGCGTTCAAGAGCCAGGCCGAAGGCAGGCTGAGCGATGGCACCATCCGGAATGCGATAGCAGATTTGCGTAATTTCAGCGCGTGGCTTAGCCAGAACCGGAGGGCATCAATTGCCGATCGGCTCGGCAACCCGGAGTTAGATGCTGGGTTGGATCGCGATGTAGAGGCCTACGCGAAGGATTCCAAGAAGGATCCTAAGCTTACGAGCAGGCGCACCATCGCGGCCTTGAAAAAGCTCCGGGACATCGGCGCGGGTAGGGCCTTGTCAGCCGATATCCGGCGCCTGGCTCCTTATCCGGCAGACGCAACCCTCATCGACATGTTGGCCAACGCAGAAAAGGCGACAGCCAGGGTTGAGCCGGAGACGGTGGATAGACGGGCGCGCCGTCTTTACAGGCTGAGTGATTGGCTGCAAACGCGCGAAAAAGGGGCCATGGCTGGCCGACTGAACGACAATGGGCTGGCCCAAGATGTTGAGGAGTATAGGAACCAGACCGCGGACTCCAAAATTGACGCCGATTTGCTCAGGCTTCGGCGCTACCAGCAAGTCCTCGAGGCGAACAGAGCGCTGGGGCTGGCTCCTCCTGAGAGCGCGCCTCCGCTCGCTGCGGAAGGCGCTCGGCAGCCCGGGTCGCCGCAGGAGCTTCCCGCAACGCCAGCTACCCCGAGCGAGGGAGCTTGGGATTGGTTCAGGAATCAGATGCAAGAACCCGCGTCGTCCTCATTCACACCGCACCCTGCTCCGCAGCCGAGCTCGCTTCAGGAGCTTCCGGCAACGCCAACCACTCCGAGCGCGGGAGCTTGGGACTGGTTTAGGGAGCAAATGCAAGAACCCGCGTCATCCTCGTTCACACCGCACCGCGGCCCGCAGCTGCGCTCGCTTCAGGAGCTTCCGGCAACGCCAGCCACCCCGAGCGCGGGCGCTTGGAATTGGTTTAGAGAGCAGATGCAAGAACCCGCGTCACCATCATCTACGAGGCGTCCCTCGTCAGACGTCCACGGCGGTCTTGAGCCGCTGGTTAATTTGAATCCGCCCACACCGTATGAATTGCGTGACGACGCTCACTCCGTGCCGGCGCCTGAGCTCGCCAGACCACCGTCGTTCGTTGGAGCATCAGGGGCCCCCCAGGAGCTACGGGATATCGGATCTATCGTTGGCGAGGGCTGGCGCCAAGGCTCTCAATCGGCCTCGGACGTCCTGATCGATGTACTGAGTAACATCAATCTCATGCCGAACCAGTTCGGCCCAAGCCAGTTCGCGATCAACGGTGAGCATTACTCGGCCACGTTTGGGCCGGGAGGGCGCAGGGACGTTCGCCTCATCCATCATCCTCGCGCGAGGCCGATGAATGAAGCTGGGCCATCGCGTCAGCCCATAGCGGATCTTGGGTTTCTTATCCGCGGGGGATGGCAGCACCGCGAACGCTGGCTTCCGCCTTACCTTGTCCGTGTACTAGAGGGGGAGCACCTCATGCCGCAAGCCGGGCGCCCGACACATATCAACATCCGCGGCGTGCCTTACAGGGCCGAGTTGCTAGATACCGACGGCGGCTCACGCGTCCGTATTTATCCCGAAGCTGGTTGAAGAACGCGCTTGGGCTGCAACCTCGAGGGTCAGCGGGGCGGCGCACCGGGAGACGTTTTACCCGGGAGCAAGCGGCATAGGCTTGCTCGCAGCAGGGCACCAAGGGGAAACGCCCTGGGCGTGCATGAGCGTTTGGATAAAAGGAAATGGCAAACGCGAAATTCAAGTTAGTTGGTGCCGAGGTCCGCGCGGCACTCGAGCGGTTGATCGATGTGCTGGCAGACCTGGGGCTTGCCTACCGTCAAGGCGACAAGGTCAAGCTTGGCCGCAACCTGATCGAGAGCCTGCAGCGTGAGCTTGACACCATCGGAAGAGGCCTCGCCGAGGAAATGGGGCTTGCGCATTACCCGCTGATGCAGGTGAGTAGACTGCGGGGATCTATTGCCGATAGGCTGTCGCACGTCTCGTTGCGCTTGGGCATGATCGACCATTGATCTCGGTTTCAGCTCGTGCCCTGGTTCTCATCGCTCCAGTGCGAATTGAGCAACTGGGTGAGCGGCGTCGCCGGCCAGTCAGCGTTGACTAGAGCCTTAGGGACAAACGCGGCCTTTCGCTCTGACCCACAGATCTGTGCGGTGGGACCCGCGCGACTTGCGATGCGCGAGCGGATCGTGGTTGTGCTCGCAGGTCAGAACATGTCCAGATCTCGTATGTCCCGACAAAATCACCCAGCATCAGGTGATCCGTAAACGTCGTTTTGCCCCTACCCTCTCGCGGCGCATGCGATAGGCGAGGTTCGCGATTTCCTTTGAAGGGACCGCCTTGCATTTATTCTTGACTATTACGCTTAAGTCGGACGCGACGGCGCCGACTGGAAGTGGTCACGAAAAAAGGACGCCGGCGTTGGATCTCTAATGACGATAAGGCTCGGATTGTGGAGGAGACGATGGTTCCAGCCGCCGCCTCTTCCGAGATTGGCCGGCGCGAATACCTCCCGGCTACGGGACCTTGGCCACGTCAGGTTCTCGAAAGCTTGCCCGAGTAGAAGACCTGCTCAGTTGTCTTTGGACGTGAGGCTAGCGTGGACCCGCAAAATTTTGACCCATCGAATTTAACAACGTGGCCCCGGGTGCAACACGCTGCGCAAGAACATCAAGGGGACCGACCCGGGCAAGAGGTTTTTGAGCAGCAATTGCACGAGGCGCGTCAGGCCGATAATGCGCTGGCCGACAGATGGCCAAGCCGTAGTCCCCCTTCAAATGTGTCTAGCGACGGCCAGCAGTCCCCGGACGAGCTGATGGGTGCGTTTGCCAGGAGCAACCTCCTGCCAAGCAAGGAGGTCCTCATCGACAATGAACATGACACAGATGAGTTGAGAACAGCGAAGAGGCCGAGGACCCTAGAGAATCCGCAAGGGATTGCGATTGAGCGGCAGCTGAGCGAGATCGCCGGTTCAGGAGGAGGTGGTGGAGAAATGCCGGCCGCCTCGGCGCTGCAGCCGGTTCAGTCAACCGGGATTGTGATACGGAGGCATCAGTGGGACAATCGGGAGCCTGTTTATTCCGAGGATGCTTCCGCTATCTTGGGGCTTGAGGAGGCCCTCATCAAGGGCGGGATGGCCGCCAGCGGGACGAAGCAGCATGTAAACGCTCTTCTTAGCTATAGCCGTTGGCTCTTCGCAAAACGCAGACCGAGCATTGTTGCTCGGATGGACAGTAAGTCGCTGAGCGATGGCGGTGACGTACGCGAGTTCGTCGGAAAAGGCAATCCCACGAGACTCCTGGCAGCATTAGACCGTCTCCGCACCTTTCGGTCGACGGGCGAAGTCAAAGTCGTCGTACACCCAAGGAGCGGTCGCGCCAAGCTCAATCCTGCCGCCCCGAACGTGGCCCCCATCCATTCCGAAAGCGCGGTACTGATGGAACCGAGGCGCCTCGACAACGCCGTTGCGCAACACAGCGCGGCGCCGCAGCCGGCTCAGTCGACGGGGATTGTGAGAGGGCACGACATGCGGCCTCCTTCTTCCGAGGATGCTCCCGTTGTCCCGTGGCTTGAGAAGGCCCTCATCGAGGCCGGGACTAGGCGCCTCGACATCGCCGCTGCGCAGCTTAGCGCGTCCTCGGCGCTGCGGCCGGCTCAATCAAGTGGGGTTGTGACAGGGTCGGACATGCGGCCTCTTTATTTCGAGGATGCTCGCGATATCTCGGGGCTCCAGGAGGCCTTCATCAAGGCCGGGTTGCCAAGAGAATCCGCCCGCCAATATGCAAGTCCTCTTCGTAGCTTTAGCCGTTGGCTCTTCGCAAAAAACAAAGCAAGCCTTGTTGCTCAGCTCGACAGTGAGTCGTTGAGCAGTGACGTGTCCGGGTTCATCGGGAAGCGTAATCCCGACGGACTCCTTAGGGCAATAAACCATCTCCGGACCTTCCGGTTGACAGGGACGATCGTGCTCCCCTACACCAAGCGCAATCTTCACCCCTCGGACGCGGCTCCCATTCATCCCGAAAGCGCGGTATTGATGGAGCCGAGGCGCCTCGACCACGTCATTGCGCAGCACAGCGCGTTGCAGCAAGCCAGTCGGCCCGAAGAGATTCGGGAACTGCGGGATGATCAACCCGCCCCATCGGCTTTCGTCCAAGGGCGTGTTGCGTTCGATCCAGAGCAGATTTCTCGGGAGGAGCTTCGGCAAGTGCTGGATAATCAACCCATCCCGTCGCCAGTTTTCGTCTCTTCAGAGGAGCTTCAGCGACTGGAAAACGATGTGCATGACGAGCCTGACGGCCGACGGGACGAATACCCTGCCCAGTCGTTCTCCATCGATCCAGAAGAGTTTACTTTCAATCTAGAGGAGTTCTCTCCAGGGGAGCTTCGACGACTTCTTGATGATGACTCTGCGCAACTAGGCGAACTTCAGGAACGGCGGAATGATCAACCCGCGCCCTCGGCTTTCGTCGAAGGGCAGGTCGCGTTCGATCCAGAGCAGATTTCTCAGGAGGAGCTTCGGCGACTATTCGATCATCTAGATAATCAACCCATCCCGTCGCCAGGTTTCGTCCCTTCAGAGGAGCTTCAGCGACTGGAAAACGAATTGCATGACGAGCTTGACGGCGATCACCGTGCCCAGTCGCTCTCCATCGATCCAGAAGAGTATACTTTCAATCTAGAGCAGTTCTCTCCAGGGGAGCTTCGACGAGATGATGGACCCCCACAGTTGGAAGTGGATCGTCTAGCCCGCCAGTCGCCAATCGACGAATGAGTAAAACGAGCCGTTCGCCGAGCCCGGCACCGTGTGATCACAGTTTTGGCATATCCAGCTCGGCTCGGCGCATCAGGTTCGAGAGTCATTCAAGCATCGGTCTGATCGGCGCCGTCGAGGAACACGCAGCAGTTACTATCCTGTGGTGCTCTGATACGGTCCTCCGCGCTGCGGCCGCAGATCTCCTTCTCAGTCGCATAGCGCGATCGTCTAGTCTAAGAGCATCGGGTCTTGAATCTCGCCCGGTGCTCGGGCGCGTCAGCGGCTCGTTCCATCCGGCTTCTACGAAATCGCACACATCCCCCGCGCGCGGCTCCTGCCTGCCACGCGACCTCACCGAACCCTCTGATCTGGTGGGTAAATTGCGGGGGATCTATCACCGAAAAATTGTCGATCGCCTCGGGTCGCTTTGCCGTGATGGCATCAGTCTCGGTTTCAGCTCGTGCCCTGCCCCCTCGCTCGAGCGCGAATTGAGCAATTAGGTGGGCTGCATCTCCGGGTCCCGGCAAGCGCTAACTGGAGACTTAGGCGCAAACGCGGCCTTTTCGCTCTGCCCCCCCGATCTCTGTGCTGGGACGCGCGCGACTGCGATGCGCGGGCTGCGCCGTGGTTGTACCAGTGTCGATGGACCTTTCCGTATCACTATAGCTCGTTGTGGCGCCCATCGTTCGTAACGGCCCTCGCCAGAAGCTCCTTGTGATGACTTGATGACCGCTGCACCTTGGCCGCTCGTCTTGGGAAGCCGCCTCGCCTTCATGGCAGGCTCTGGCATGCAACTTCCTAATCAGCCCGGATCCTTAAATCAGCTGGAACGGGCCTGGCTAGAGGCCAAATCCACGATGCTCAACAATTGCCACTGATGATGAGCGCACCGTCAAGCGAGTAACCGACGCGCTTTGGGAGTGCATCAAGTTGCGAGCCATGAAGAGATATGCCGGGCACCGATTGAGCCCATAGCTCGGATACAATGATGGTGATCTGTCAGGAAACGACGCGCCCCTTGCTTATCGCGGGTGAAGTGGTGCAACTCTCACCCGCGCGATGGCTTATCAATTTGCGTCGGTGCACGACGTCACCGGATATAAAGACGGCAACACGTCGGACAAGATTATGAATCGAGGTCAGGGGTTTGGCCGTTTATATTCATGCAACGAGCTTTCGGAAGACCCGAATCGTACGCAGCATCAGATTGTGCTGTTTCCGACACAGGTCGCGACAATACTTGCTGACAGATAGCAAGAAGCGCGAAATGTCTCAAACCGCCATAACAGGCATCGGTTTTCCGTCCAGATGACAACGAATGGAGAGATCGCGGCCAGAACAGGCTCTCTAGTTCCCGTAAGATGCTTTGCTATTTGATGCGTCGCGGTGCTTTTCATTGATCTTCCGCGTGGCTACCTCAGCAGGCCTGCGATTTATAAAATATTCCGTGCCACGAGCTCTCGAAGGGACTTGAATCGCACGTAGCGTCAGATTGTAGGGTTTCCGACATCAGTCGCGACAATGCGTCGCGCGCAACACTTCCTGACAGGTAGCAAGAATTGCGAATGTCTCCAACCCGTAGGGCCACGCCGCCCGACCCCGTCACGCTTCTCGTTCAGTCCACCGGAAGGCCTGTTGGCAACGCCGCCTACGCGCCGGAGGGGGTACCCGCGCCAGCCAAGTTGAGGCGGCAACAGCACGATGAGCTGAGGAGCAGTACTCGCTGTCTTCGCGTTCCCTTTGTCGGAGCGGAAACGAAGTTGACTCCAAGTTCGGCATCTGCCGCCGTTCGTTCCGAGAGGTGGAATGCAGGCGGCGGAACCACGCGAACCACATGCCTGATAACGCCGCTGCGAGGACGGACCCATCATTCGTCGGTGTGCCAGATGGGCCGCAGCCTAGCGGGCGCGTTGGATCTGTCTGAATGCCGGGTTTCGCCCGCTCCCGATGCACGTCATCGCCCACCTAGACAATCTTTTCATAGCCCGCGGCGCATTGGTTGTTCGTCCCACGCTAGCGGCATCTAGAGCATCGGCCCACTGCGGGGGTGCGATCCGTCTTCACGCGTTCAAGCTTGCATTTGCTGTGATCAAACGACCTCACACGTCGATGGCATAGCAAGACTGACCGCAGAGTCAGGGCAACATGGGAACCTTCCAAATGTCACGTATCAGTTCGCATGCCAATCCAGCCATTCTCTCTTGTGCTTTGGTTTCGAGTGCGCGTGCTAGCGATGCGCTCGCCGAGCCGATGACCAGAAGCACTGCCGCGATTGGCGCGAAAATGTACGAGGGCCGAGCCACAGCGCTCAATGCTTTTACTTATTCTGGCCTGATTGCCGACATGAAGACCACGTTGAGCCTTGTCGAGGACGTATGCGATCCTCAGCAGACGGCCGAAAGTGCTAATCGGCAGGCAATGGGCGGAGTGAGAGCTAGCCGTCGGCAACATTGCTCTTCTTGGTCGGTACCTTCTCCCGACGTTTACGTTGAAGCTGGAGAACTCAATTTCGCCCGACTTCATGGTCGACGGTGACCTGCTTGGTAGTTTTGGCATGAAGAGGCAATGAAATGCGAACGCTACTGGTTGATCATGATGCGGACCTTGCGCGCGCTGTGCAAGGAGCGCTCTCGGATTGCGGTTTTGCCGTTGATGTGGCGGGCACTCTGGATGAGGCGACGACCGCTCTGGACTACGCCAAGTACGACATTCTCCTGCTCGAGTTGGCTCTACCGGATGGAAGCGGCCTGGACTGGCTGAAGCGGTTGAGACGTGACGGACATTTTATGCCTGCCATGGTGATGAGCAGCCGCAATGATCTCGGTAGGCGGATTGCCATTTTCAATGGTGGTGCAGACGATTTTCTGCCCAAGCCCGTGTCTACTGATGAACTCATCGCTCGGATGCGAGCCATTCTGAGGCGATCAACGCAAATGACAGCCCCCGTCGTTGTATTTGGTAATCTAAAATTCGATCCGATCGCCCGGCAAGTTTCAGTTGGTGGTCGGCCGCAAAAGATTGCACGACGCGAAGTGTGCATTCTTGAGCTTCTGCTCAGCCGCGCAGGCCGCGCCGTGCCTCGCGCCTCGCTGGAGGACAGCCTCTATGCGTTTGACAATGAGGTCTCTACCAATGCGCTTGAAGTCGCAATCTATCGCTTGCGCGGTCATTTGAATCAGTCTGGTGCTACGCTACGGATCACGACCGTACGCGGCATCGGCTATATCCTTGAATTGAATAGCGCGGCATCGGCCGCGTAGTCGATCGAACTTGAAAGCAAAGACTACCTTGAAGATCGCTCTAGATAATGAGGGTGGCAGCGATCGACGCTCGATCGTCGCTAGCGCCCTGTGGTCTGCCGTTTGTCCTTCTCTTTCCCACCTCCTGTGCGCGGTCGCTTTGCTATCACCACTAGCTGCCGCAGCTCAGACGACGCGGGACGCTAGAGGAGGCCCGCCGCGCGCGGCTCTTAGCAGCATCAACGGGACGATCGACCTTTCCTCCTCGCTCGGCAAGACAATTCATCTGCCCGCGCCGGCGGCGAGCATCTTTGTCGCCGACCCGACGATCGCGGATTATCAAGCGCCATCGAATACAACCATCTTCGTCTTTGGCAAGAAGTCCGGACGGACCAGCCTGTTCGCTTTGAACGACAAAGGGGAAGCTCTCGCCGAGTTGCGTGTTGTCGTCACGCAGCCGATCGAGGATCTGCGTGCCATGTTGAAGGCCCAGGTCGGCGACTATCCGATCCAAGTCAGCTATACCCCCCGCGGCGCGATCCTTAACGGTACGGCTCCCAATGCCGATATCGTCGCCACTGCCGTGAAGGTCACAGAGCAGTTTCTCGGTCCGGGTGCGCTGGTCGTCAATAAAATTCAGGTCGCCGGCTCGTTACAGGTCAATCTTAGCGTTCGCGTAGCGGAGGTCTCACGCAGCGCCATGAAGGAGCTCGGCATCAACCTCTCCGCTTTGGGCCAGAATGGCACTTTTTTCTTTAGCAGCGGCAAAGGTGCTGGTTCCGGCACGGCTAGCGGCGGCGGCAAGGCAGGTATCGGCTTCAGCGCCGGTAGTATCAACATCGGCGCTGTTCTCGACGCGCTCGCCAGCGAGCACCTCGCTTCCGTGCTGGCTGAACCGAATCTCACCGCAATGTCTGGTGAGTCCGCGAGCTTCCTTGCGGGCGGCGAATTTCCAATTCCGGTCATGCAGGACAACCGACAGGTTTCGGTCCAATTTCGTCACTTTGGAGTGAGCCTCGACTTCGTCCCGACCGTTCTTAACAACAATCAAATCAATGTCCGCGTGAAACCTGAGGTCAGCGAGATTTCGAAAGAAGGTGAGGTCAAAGTGAACGGTATGGCCGTGCCTGCCCTCTCTACGAGGCGTGCGGAGACCGTTATCGAGCTTGGGAGCGGTCAAAGCTTTGCAATAGGCGGGCTCATCAGGCGTAACTTCAGCACGGACATCAGTACTTTTCCTTGGTTAGGCGACGTGCCCATTCTCGGTGCACTGTTTCGCTCTTCGTCCTTTCAAAAGCAGGAGACGGAGCTCGTTATTATTGTCACGCCTTACATCGTGCGGCCAGCATCGAACCCGAACCGGATGAGCGCCCCTGCCGACCGCATCGGACCGCCCTCAGATATGGGGCGCACCTTGACGAACACGTTGGCAAGCCCGCCGCGAGGCCGCGACGCTCCGCGCACCAGTGTACCAGGCGCGACAGGCGGCGCCGGCTTTATTATCGAATAAGGATTGTTGAATGACTGTACGAGCCCTGCCCCATTTGTTCGTCCTGATGGCGAGCCTAGGCGGCTGCACAAGCACTGCTCTGGTCAACACCGGGCCGGCTGAACAAGCAACTATAGTGCAGCAGCAGAACAGTGTCTTGGTGCTGCAGAGCCTTCGTGGCCTGGAGCGGTATCGGCTAAGGGATTTCATTGCCGGCGCCAGCCGCAGTCGGTTTGATGCGCTCCATCTCGATATCACCGGCTCGCCCCGGCTCGCGGCGCAGGTAGCCAGCGAGGCCCGCGCAATGGGCGTTGCCGCTTACAACGTTCGCCTGTTGGGTACTCGCATCGACCGGCCTGTCGGCTTCGCGGTACGAGTCGCGGCCATTGTTTATGAAGCACGTCCTCCCGTCTGTCCGTCGCTTTCGATCATTGGTCCTTCAGTTAACGATAATTCGTTCGACCAGACGCTAGGCTGCTCAATCCGCAACAATCTCGCAGTCATGGTCAACGATCCGGGCGACCTACTTGACAATAGAGCTGTCATGACAACAAAGGGCGATCGTGCCGCCATTCCTGTTGCCACATATGGGTCCATGGGGCGCCGCAACAAGAGCGACTTGGAAGATGGGATTGGCAACAAGTCCTTGCCAGAAGCCGGGTCTACGGCAACGAGGGATATACAGTCGCCTCGATAGCGCGCGGCCGGATGGCGCAATCATGGCTGCACAAGCAATGTCTAGACCAGCCCGGCGGAATAGAGCGCTCTCGCAACTCCTTCAAAGCACTTCCCAGGAACGGCGTTGCCAAGCATGGCATTTCGGATGAGCTGACGCGCCAGGGCCGGGTCCCGAACAATGCTGAGGCGCAGCGACTGCGCCTCAGCAAGCAGTCGTGAGGCAAGTTCGCCCTCACCACGGCAAACCACGATCGGCACGCCGGTCTCGCCACGAATGTAGCGAAGCCCAATCAAGATCGCTTCTCCTGTCACTATCAAGGTAGCGCGATGCACGCCAAGCGGAGGCTCGTTCGCCGTCTCCTGGCGAAGGCGACGGTGTTCTCGTTTGACCTGGGGATTGCCCTGCTGTTCTTTGGACTCGCGCTTGGCCTCCGTCTCGGTCATGCGCATATCCTGTAAAAACAACCAGCGCTGAATAAGAAGATCGGCCAATCCGGCGATCAGAAAAGCAACGGCAGCAATCTCGGTCAGCAATTTGATCTCAGTGAAGACGAAGCTGAGACACCCCATACCGCAAGTTGGCAAGTATACCAGCGCCTTCCAACTTGCGATAACCGGGAGTAGCAGGCTTGCGCCGAGAACGCACACTTTAAGAAGCGACTTCGAGAGTTCAATAAACGACCGCTTAGATGCAATCCGCTTGAGCCCCTTCATGGGATCCAATTTCTCGAATTTCGGCTTCAAAGAGTCGAAAGAGACGTTTAGTCCACCATTGGCTAGGACTCCCGCTAGAACACCAGCAGCAACACCGGCCCCGAGGAAAGGACCAACGGCCGCAAAAAACAGTTCCACCAAGCCGCCCAGCGCCTGCTGGACCGCGCTTGTGAACGGCTGATCCTGCAGTTTGTCGATTAGCCGTATCGTTTCGTGCCACTTGGCCTCAATAATGCCGGCTCTTAACCAGAGCCAGCCGAAACCGGCGCAAACGCTGACTGCGCTGACCAAATCGGCGCTGCGCGGGCTCTGCCCTTTCTTGCGTGCATCTTTTAGCTTCTTGGGAGTGGGAGGTAGTTTCTTCTCTTCGCTCGAGCCACTCATTTAAGGAGCTTCTCGAACAACTCGAGCACGGTACTGGACCGACTGATCTCCGATCCCATATATTCGACGAGGAAGGTGGCGTAACTTACCATAATGATCCCATACGCCAGATTCTTTATGGTCGGAGAGACATCATTCAGTTTGATTTGCGGCGCAAACCGCCCGAGTATCATGACGGATACATCGAGCAGCAGCAGGAATGCCAACACGGGGCCAGCGACCAGTAGCGTCGTATGCATGATGTGACCAACAAGCCCGAGGAATGCCATTGCGCCTTGCACCGTCAAGCTAGGCATCAGCCGATACACGGGCCAGATCAGATAGCTACCATAAAGGCCCCTAACCATACTCTCCAATCCCCCGGCTAAAACGAAAATCGTAATCGCAGTGGTAGCGAGCAAGACCGCTGTCGCCGAAGCTTGGCCACGCGTGGCGGGATCATCGGAAGCAACAGGGTTGGTAATTCCCCGTTGGGTATCGATGATCTCACCCACCGCTTGGATGCTCCATAGCGGAAGACTGAGCAAAAAGCCGATGAGCAGGCCGACGAACACCTCCTTCAAACCGAGCAGCGGGACAGTGACCAGCCGTGAGCCGTTGTCCAGCGACTGCAAGCCGTGCCTGATCTGCAACACGCATGGCAATCCCATCGCGAAGGTCACGCAGCCCCGGATCAGCCCGCTCATGCGCGCCCGCGTAAATACGGGAAGAACCAGCATAATGCCAAGGGCACGAGCTGCCGCGAGCCCGGCTGCAAGCACCAGTTCGGTTGCCTCCTGGATCAGAGTTTGCGTCTCGCTGGGTGACGGGACGTTCATCTAACGTCGGCTAATAGTTGCGGTTAGTGCGGGAAAGTCGGTAAATGCCTGCTCTGCTTCTTTAATCAGCGCCGCGCTGAGCACCGGAGAGAACAAAGCGATCACCGCGACAACAACCAGAAGCTTGACGGTCAGTGGCAAAGTTTGGTCCTGAAGCTGCGTTGCCGCTTGGATGATGCCGACGACCAGGCCGACCACGACCGCCGCGATGAGCGGTGGCAGAATCCAGATCATGAAGAGCACAAGTGACTTGCTCATGTGAGTGAGAATGCTCGCCTCATCCATGGTCAGCCTCCCGGTGTTGTGTAACTGAGCACCAGTCCGTGCATAAGTCGCGACCAGCCGTCGATTGAGACGAATAGAAACAGCTTAAACGGCACGGATATCACTGTTGGCGAAACCATCGACATACCCATGGCCATCAAGATGGTGGTTACAATCAGATCGATGGTGATAAAGGGCAGATAGAGAAGAAAACCAATTTCGAAGCCGCGCTTGAGTTCTGAAATTAGAAAAGACGGCACCAGAATGACCAGGTCCTCGGCGCTCACGTTGCCGCGCATGTCCTCGGGCCAGACCTGTTCGGTTGAAGCCAAGAAGAACCGGCGCTGCTCCTCAGCGGTGAACTTCTTCAGATGATCGCGCAGCGGCTCCTGCCCTTCCTTTGCGGCCCTCAGCCAATCATCGATCGTTTGGTAACGTAGTTGTGGCGCAGAAATGCGATTATAGGTCTGTTCAATCACTGGCGCGCTAATGAAAACGGTCAGGATCAGTGCCGCGCCATATAGAACTAGGTTTGGTGGGATAGATTGAGTCCCGAGCGCGTTGCGAACGAGGAAGAGCACGACGGATACTTTTATGAACGCTGTGCTTGTTACAACTACGAACGCCAGCAGGCCAAGGCCGGCTGTGAGCGCAAGAAGACCAAGAATTCCCGGTTGAATGTCAGTCATTGACGGCCAACTTGCCCCGCAACCGGACGCCGAGCTCGCCGCCGATGCTTACGATGTCCCCGCGGCCTATGCGGCGGCCGTTGGCAAGGATATCAACCGGGCCGTCGAGCGGCCGGCCAAGTTCGAACACATGTCCCTCGTTGATATCCCTCAAGGCTCCGAGTGCGACAGTCCAGCGACCGCATTCGAAAACAAGAGTAATCTCGATGTTGTCGAGATCACTTTCGGAGGGAGGTCGGGGTTTTTCGGATTGGGTCATCATATGTGCACACTCCAGGGGATGTGGTTGGAAGCGGAATGCCCCCTGTACGATCAAGCGATCCTCTGCAACCTGTGCCGGAGCCCATAAGGTTCCCGTATTGAGGATGGCTTGGCCACGGGCGACGGGTATTACGTCCGGCAATAGAGCGTCTCCTGCATTTGCTGTCCGTAGCAACGCGACTGTCGCACGGAGCGAGCCGATCTCTCCCTTAACGATGACAGGCAATTCTGAGGGAAGCTGGCGATCCTCTCGCGGCAGCTGCCTGAGCAGTCCGCCTAACGCCCGAAACGCGGGTGGAACTGAACCATCGAGAGAAGAGAACAGGAACAGGCGCGCTTTGCCCTTGAATGGGCCGTAGGTGATTTCGAGCTCCAGATAAGGACCTCGAGCCGTCGCTTCGCTCAAACAGATCAGCTGCAACTTCTGTTGCGTCAGACCCTCTAGTTGATTGAGCAACGGATCGAGTGCAAATTCGACGAGGAGCGAACGAGTGGGCTCGGCAGGTAGGCCAAGCCCACTTTGCACCGTCGCGATCAGCCCTTCTACAACCGGACGGGCCAAGGATAAGATGATTGTTTCATGTCCAACGGCCCAAACGCAGTCGAGCATCGATACCGCACACGGCTCCGCCTCCCAGACAAGCCGTTCCATCCGCACGGATAGCGGCTTATCACTTAGACGGCTTTGCAGAGGCTTGCGGGCAGCAGCGATCTCGTTGAGCCAAGAGACGACCGCAGGGGACAGGGTTACCGCCGGTTTAAATCCCGATTGTTCATCCGTAGCCATGGTCACAGGCGCGTCTACAAGACAAGGCGCTTTCCCTAGCATAAGAGAAGAAGCCATCAGAGTTCAGTCGCTAGCCGTGTGAGTACGCGAACCACTGCCATACCGAAGCAAAACATCATCATCGGCCTCTATCTCGGCTTCCGCCTCTGAATGGGCATCACTCGCGCGCTGAACGTCGCCTTCAATTTGCTGCCATTTCTGACTCGCAGCTGAGCACTTGGTCAAAGTAGTCCTCGCCTCGAAGACCGCCGTCTCGGCCCGCTCTTGAGCGGCGCGCGCTTCCTCAAGCGTTCGGCGTGCTCCTGCGGTCTCAGCTTTAAGCCGTCGGATGACGATGTGACAGCGACGATCGAGCTCTTCGACAGATAGCGAATCAAACGATGCAAGTTCTCGGTAAAGCTCCGCTTCGCGCGCCGCTTGGTTTTTCTCGGCCGTTGCAAGATCCCGGACAGCTTGTTCCACCGCTTGAAGCGCGGTGCGGCGCTGGGCCTCCATGTTGGACACCTCACGAAGGGCGCTCCGCTGTCTCATATCCTTCACTAGCCGCAATTTCGAGGCATGGACACGATTCACGCGGTCAGACGTGACATCCATGTGACCGTCTCCTCAAAGCTTGACGTCTCGTCTCCGCCCTGACGCAGGAATTTCCGCAACTCCTCGATCGAATTGATTGCCCGGTCTGTCAGAGGATCACTGCCTTGCTTATATTCGCCAACCTTCACCAAGAACTCGGCCTCGGCGTAGCGGGAGAGCAGATCACGGAAGAAGGAAGCCGCCTTTCGATGCGATACAGAGA
Organism: Bradyrhizobium archetypum; assembly: GCF_013114835.1. Classification (GTDB taxonomy): domain Bacteria; phylum Pseudomonadota; class Alphaproteobacteria; order Rhizobiales; family Xanthobacteraceae; genus Bradyrhizobium; species Bradyrhizobium archetypum. The sequence continues at coordinate 98,800 of NZ_JAAVLW010000010.1, forward strand.
CGACCGCATTCATCACGCGGCTGCGGCTTGACAATACGTCAATAGCTGGAAAGTGCTCGCGTGCAGCCAAAAGGCGTGAGAGAACAACGTGGCCATCAAGAATGCCTCGTGATTCTTCGGCGATTGGATCACCCGAGCCGTCGCCTTCGACAAGCACAGTATAGAAGGCCGTGATTGAGCCGCGCTCGCCCATGCCGGCACGCTCCAACAGGCCAGGAAGCATCGCAAAAACCGATGGCGGAAAGCCGCGCCGCGTCGGCGGCTCTCCTGCGGCAAGGCCAATTTCGCGCATGGCACGGCTGAAGCGCGTCAATGAGTCCATCATCAGGACGACGCGAAGTCCTTCATCACGAAAATATTCGGCGAGTGCCGTCGCCATGTAAGCGCATTGCGCTCGCTCCATTGCCGAGCGGTCGGAGGTTTCAACGACAACGACGGTACGGCGAAGCGCTGCCTCACCAAGGTGCTGCTCGATGAATTCCCGCACTTCACGACCGCGCTCACCGATCAACGCGACTATGGTGGCGTCGGCAGCCGCGCCTTTTACAATCTGCGACAGGAGCGTCGACTTACCGCACCCTGGGTCTCCGTAGATGCCGATCCGCTGCCCCTCGCCACATGTCAAAAGCCCATCCAAGACACGGACGCCGAGTGGAAATGTTCGCTCGATACCGCGCCTTGTCATTGGGTTGGGAGCCTTACCACGCAGCGGACGAGTTTGAGCGGCGTTGATTGGACCCTTTCCGTCGATTGGCCGGCCGAAGCTGTCGATCACCCGGCCAAGCAAATCGGGGCCGACCGGTACTTCATGCATTCGTCCTGTCGCGACTACTTCTGCTCGGCTGGATAAGCCCGCCATATCACCAATAGGAGTGAGCAATACCCCATCTTGCGATAGGCCGATGACCTCGGCCTCGAGAGACCATCCGGTGCGGGGATCCTGCAACAGGCAAAGCTCCCCTATACGCGCCTCTGGCAAGACGGCATGGAGCAAGGTGCCGACCGCCCGTGTGATCCGCCCTCGTACAGCACGCGTGTCGATATGCTTTGCTGTAGATTTCAGAGACGATAGCGCAGCGTGCAGATTCCTCTCTCCCGCCGCATGGGTTGCTGATGTGGTCACGGTCCGTCTTCCTTTGAAGGCAAACCCAGGCCAAGGCGTAGAGCTCGGAGCTGCGCTGCAACTCCAATGTCCACATTGCCAAATTCGCTCCACAACACGCACTGCTCTGTCGTTAGAGCCGGATCCGGATCAACCCGCACTTTCGGCCGGCCCTCCTGTCCATCGCACGTAGCGAACTCGCGCGCCAGCGCATCGGCTTTCAGAGGGGAGACATGGAGGCAAATTTCCGCGCTGCCATATTTTTGCTCGATCACATGACGAACGGTCGTCACCAACATCTCGCCTGGATCAAACGCGCCCAGCAGATCGCTCACGATGTCCATGACGAGCTGCGGCAACTCCTGCTCCAGAATGGCTTTTCGCTGCGCAAGTGCGGAAGCAGCCTGCGCAATCAGCCGAGACATTTCCTCGGCGCCGCTCTTGAAGCCGTCCTCACGGCCGCGCGCCCGCTCCCGCCTATAAGCTGTCCGTCCCCAGCCGCGAACACGCTGCAGATGCCGCTCGGCAGCCGCGCGCGCTTCTACGGCATCGCACCAGATTCCGATCTCGGCAGCCGGTATCAAAGGCCCGAGCGGACGTATCTCGGGGGCGACCGGCAGCGCTGGGTCATCAGCTGTCATGCCGTGGCCTCTCCCTCGGCAAATGGGCCATCACCAGGGAAAGCAATGGGCCCGCGGCATTGCGGTGTTCGGCCGCTGGATTTTCGGCAGCAGTACCCGTGGGCAAGCGTAACAGCACGCGCGTGCGATCAAGTGCCGAGGCTTCGTCGAGCCAAGCACCTAGACAGGCATGGCCATCGTGTTCAATCTGTTGCGAAAGTTGCTCCGGATCAGCGGTAGTGGTGATTGCGACCGCGCTGGCCAGGTTCCTGATACCGAAAGCGTGCGCTTCTGCCCCGATACGGTCGAGCAGAATCGCAAGATGCTGCTTTGAGACGAGCTTTACGAGCGAGCGAGCATGCCAGATACTGCCGGCAAGCAAAGCAGCCCTACTCGGATCATCGCCGCGCAAAAGATCATCTCCCCAGTCACGGCGGCTAGAGTCCATTTCATTAGCAAGCAGCATTTCAGCAAGTCTTACCTGCAGTCTTGAGCTTTTCTGCAGCCGCACCAAAGTCGAAGCCGACAGCCGCCCGTCAAGACGGGCAGCAAGGCGGGTCAGATGGGTGGAGGCAGCAAGCTCGCGCAGGCCCTCAGAGTGCGATTCAGACCACGTATCAGAACCGGCGGATGGCAGCGGTATGTGCATTTGCTCACTCCTATGCCTTGTCAGAAGCGATCTTTTTACTGGGAGGCTCGATAACGGGCACGTTCGAACGAATGCCAAATCTGGATCGCGCGCGCGAAGGCTTGGCGCGCTGACGCATAAGAGAGCCCAGGAATATGTAGCAGAGCAGGCCAACGGCAGCGCCGCCTCCCCCGATAGCGGCCGCAAGTACCGGATCTGAAATAGATTTGGTCGACTGAGCGGACGCAACTGGCCGGGCCGGCTGTTCTAGCGGAGCCCGCTCAATCGGCACAAAGACCACCGCCACCTTGTCATAGGATAGGCCCTCGATGCTGTTGGCGACCAGCATCTTGATCTGCGGTAGCAGAACTGGGAGCTTTGCATTGGAGCTATGTCGAATGAACACCGACGCTGAGGACGGCATCGTGTCCTGGCGTAATAGATCATTTTTCGGCAAAACAACGTGGACGCGCGCGGATATGACGCCGTCGATATCGCTAATCGTGCGCGACAATTCTTCGCTCAGAGCATAAACGTAGCGGGCGCGTTCCTCGATCGGCGAGGCAACCAGGCCCGATCCTTTGAACACCTCGCCAAGGCTCTTGAAAGGATGGCGTGGCAACCCTTCGAGATTTAGCAGATCAATCGAAAAGGCCAGCTGCTTTTCCTCGACCTGGATCGTGCTGGTCCCGTCCTTGGCAGTAACACGGACCGCATCGACGCCCTTGCTAAGCAGGATAGCAAGCATCTCATTGGCCTCGCGCTCCTGCACTTTGGTGTAGAGATCGGCCTTACAGCCGATCAAGGGGAGGAGAAGCCATAGAACGGCAAAAACACGCGACCGCCGACCGGATAGGCGGGCACGGCCGTTTTGTCCATAGATGACACAAGACGTCAACGAACTCAGCCCGCCGATAGCAATTTGTTCAAAGATGAGCTGACCGCGCTGGTGCTCTTGGACACAAGCGAAACCTCGACGACGCCCCTGTAAACGTCCCGCAGACCGGCAACCATCGCGTCGAAGTCGAGCCCCCCTTCCGGCTTGCCCGCAGGGTTTGCCCCGACCAGCTGCGAGCGCGAAAGCGGCTGAGCGGCCGGCCCAGGTTGGGCGGTCTTCGAAATCGCGGCCACACCGCCGCTTGCTGCAGAAGGAACGGGATTGCTCCGATACATCGAAGAGAGAGCCTGAAGCACACGCTCGCCGGGCGGGCTCGCCTGTACCGTTGCACGCTGAACCTCTGACACCGCAGGAACGGACGCTGCCCTATCTGCGACTGAGGGGGCAGCGTCTGATGTCGAAGCGACATGAAGAAGAGTTTGTTGAAACTGGCTCTGCTGGCCGATCGCTGCCGGCTGGCAAAGCCCGGACAGACCTTCGGCAGGGTTCAGAGAGATCGGCATAGCGCTTAGCATATTCGAAGGTGTCATTGGTTTGGCGCGGATGAGACACGCCGTTGTTAAGAATTGATGGTCAATACCGTAAAGAGGCCACCTGACCGCAACCTGACGAACACGCGAGCCATGAAGCCGTTAAAGATCACGCTTTCGCTTCCAATTTGGGCGAACTCTTAATACTTGTTCTCAGGATTAAGGGACTTGGGAATGCTAAGCCGACGCACCATCCTGAACATTTTGAACCGAGTTGCGGGCGCAGGAGTTTTCCTTTGCACCGGGGCACTCGCGGCGTTTGGGGCTCAGCTCTCGCTGCCTTCGGCACCTTATAGCTACACGGTTCTGGATCAGGACCTGTCTGCCGCACTGCTGGAATTCGGTAACAACCTCAATATCAGAGTAAACGTCTGCACCGAGGTGAAGGGCCGGATTCGCGGGCGCATGCCGGATTTGCCACCGCGCGAGTTCCTCGACCATTGACCACTCTCTAAAATCTTCAATGATACAATGATGGGCGCGCTTTCCGTATCTGCTGCAATCGAGGCGCAAAGTCGTCTGCTTGTGTTGAAGCCGATCAGCTTCGATGCGTTCAAAGCGGCCCTCGATGCACTCAACATCTCCGACGAGCGCTATGTTGAGAGACCGGCACCGGGAATAGCGGTCCGCCACGCTTCATGGGGCTAGTGGACCAGACGCTCAACGGCCTTGTGGCCGAACGACAGGCGCGGCCACGCTCTCTCACCGCCGAGAAGCCGGTTGGGCACCAGCGTCAGCGGAGAAAAATGCTACGGATTTCCAGCTTGTAGGCTCCCTGTTGTCTCTATCTGAGAGCAAATCAACGGCTTTGCCACTTCTGCGGCCTAACGTTCCTGAACAAAGAAAAGATCCGGTCCTCGTAGCATTTCGAGGCAATATCGATCAGCTGCTCAATGCCGTGAGACTGCCGAGAGTACCTCCTTCGAGAGCTAGGGGCGCTGGCGGAGTTCATGTCTAGTACCGTCCGGGCGTTCCCTATTCGCTGGCAGGTCAGGCCCCAATCCCGTGCGACTTGCTCGGAGCCAGAAGCATCCGCAGAAGACGCCTCCACGCCCGGCGAGATCATCCCGGAATGGTGGCGAAATCATCTCGCAGGCCGCAGCGCGTCGGTACACGCGCGGGAGATCGTCGGAATTCGCAGTTTCGCTGCCATGGGATGTTTGGGCGCATCGAAACGAAGAACTCGGGGACTCCCAGCGCAAGCGCGTTCTTCAGTCACTTTGAGGGTGATAGATGAGATAAACGACGTGGCCGGATCCCAAGATCGCGTTACTTTGCCTGCTCCTCAACTCGGCCGTGTAGAGCTCACCGTTTATGGTGAACTCTATCCGCCGGTTCTGCGGGGTCGGAAGTAGGTTCCACGTGTTCAGTATGTACAACGTGCCGCTGTGCGAGACCTCTCGGCCCCGCCCTTGATTGTCCCAGCGGCTGTGGTTCCAATCGTCGCCGAGAAAAGGTCCGATATCCGCTAACTCCGCTCGGCAGCGATAGGCCCCTGATGATCCGGGAGACGACGAGCCGGCGCCCCGCACCGGCTGAGCATGGTCACTCAACTCGGATCGTGTGATTGGATTGAGATCAACCAGTGATTCAACACTGCCATAAACGTCTGAGGGAGCGCTGGCTGACGACGATGACGCAGGCTCCTGGAGCGGCTGACGGGATCTTTGGACTTCACTCATCTGGCTAGCGCGCGGGTGATGGATGAGTTGAACGTCGCTGCGTCCTCCCGGTCCCAACGTGGCCGAGTAAAGCTGACGCTCGATGGTGAACTGTGTTGGGCCGAACTGATTCGGCAAGAGACCGACGTTACCGAGTATGTCGATCAGGGCGTCCGAGGCAGGTTGGGAACGGTGGCTCCAGTTGTCGACCATATGTCCGATTTCCGCTAGCTCTTGAGGGGGCAATGATGGCCCGATGAACGACGGTGGTCTGGCGATACCACGCGCCGGCGCAGAGTGCGCATCGTCACGCAACTCAGACACTGTGGGCGCATTCGGATCAGGCACTGGCTCAAGGCCGCCGTAGATATTTGACGGCGCAGCCCTGGCAGACGACGATGGCTCGGGTTGTTGCACCTGTTCCCTAAGCCAGTCCCAATAGCTGGGCTGCGAGCCACGGTACGGCGTGGACGATGTCGGAGTGGGTTCTTGCATCTGCTCTCTGAACCAATCCCAAGCTCCCGTGCTCGGGGTAGCCGGCGTTGTCGGAAGCTCCTGATACGAACTGGGCTGCAGGCCACGGTGTGGTGTGGACGATGGAGTGGGTTCTTGCATCACTTCCGTAAACAAATCCCACGCTCCCGCGCTCGGGGTGGCTGGCGTTGCCGGAAGCTCCTGATACGAGCTGGGCTGCAGGCCAGGGTGTGGTGTGGACGATGGAGTGGGTTCTTGCATCTGCTCTCTGAACCAATCCCAAGCTCCCGTGCTCGGGGTAGCCGGCGTTGCCGGAAGCTCCTGATACGAGCTGGGCTGCAGGCCACGGTGTGGTGTGGACGATGGAGTGGGTTCTTGCATCACTTCCGTAAACAAATCCCACGCTCCCGCGCTCGGGGTGGCTGGCGTTGCCGGAAGCTCCTGATACGAGCTGGGCTGCAAGCCACGGTGTGGTGCGGACGATGACGGAGCTGGTTCTTGCATCACTTCCCTAAACCAATCCCACGCTCCCTCGCTCGGGGTAGCGGGCGTTGCCGCAAGCTCCTGAAGCGAGCTCGGCTGCGGAGCGCCTTGGCCGGCGAGCGAGCCCGCTTGTTCCGGTGGACCCAACCCCAGCGCTCGGTTCGCCTCGACAGCTTGTTGATATTGCCGGAGCCTTGGCAACGCCGTCCTGAGAAGATTGCGCAAGCGAACGTCATCGCCCGCAAACTCGTCGGCCTCGGCACGTAAAGCCTCTAGATTCTCAACTCGACCGGTGATTGAGGCCTTCTGTGTCGCCTGAAGCCAGGCGCTGAACTGGCGAAGTGCCCACAGGTTCACGCCGATTTTCGGGGCCACCTCGTTGAATTCGAGAAAAAGCGCCTCGTCATCCGCGCTGGGGGAAACTTCCTGAGGCGGGAACGGCTGCGGCGCGTTGGCGCGTTGTCGGTAGTCCTGAAGAAGATTCCACGCGCGTGGAAACTCTCTAAGATACGAGCCCTTCCCAGAGTTAATATAGCGGTCTCGCTCCTCGGGGCCAGCCTGAGTAATGCTCACCCCGCGCTTGTTGAGCCACCTACCGAAGCTGTTAAGAGCCCTACGGTACTCCTGCATGGTTACCGCCGCAAAGCCGCGCTTAACGCCATCGTCACACGCAGCGTTGATGAGCGCCTCGTCCTCGGGGACAAGAGCCTCGACCCGCGGGCCGCCCCGCGGCAACGTCATCACCGACGCTCCGACTGCGGTGACGGGAGCCTCAACCGGCCGGCCGCCCCGAGTCAACGTTGTCACCGGCGCTCCGACTGTGAATTGCTCGAGCCTTGTCAACGCTGCCTCGATACGAGCGGCCAAGCGAACATCATTGGCCGCAAACTCGTTCCCCTCGGCACGCAATGCCTGAAGATTCTCTAGTTGGCTGCTGATTGGTGGCTTCTGCTTCGCCTGACGCCAGGCGCTGAAGTTGCGCAGTACCTCTAGATCCCTTCGGATCGTGCGATCGCTTGGTCCGCTTTTCTTGGCTTCCTCGCGGATTGTGCCATCGCTGGCTCGGCTTTTCTTTGATGCCTCGCGGAATCTAGAAAAAAGCTCCTCGTCCGGGCCATCGTTCTCGCGGCTTCGCTTGGACGGCACTTCAGTCGAACGGCCGAAGGGAGTATGGGATATGTCTACGCTTTGGCGCGTGCTGCTGAATGAGTGGCCCTGAATGGGCGCCACCTGCATCGAATCGCCGACATCAGTGCGCCGAATCGCTTCACCTCCGTCTGCGGTTTGCCCATCAGGCGAACCCGCTTCTGCGGAGCTCTCATAAAACGCACTGTGTTGCAGCTCGCTCAGCTGCTGCTCAAACCTCGCTTGCTGGCTCGTATTGCCCGGTTCTTGCTCCTGCTGCTGCAGCGTGGCGTTGTACGCCTGAAACTCACCAGGGCTGAATGGGTTGATGTTGTTGCGGTCCACTCTAATCGTCCTTGAGAATGTCGATTGTGCGCAAATCCGCCAGCTCAGCTCGGACGTGTGCACGGCTCAAGGCGAGGGAGGTTTCAACAGCAAATCTCGTTGTCCAATCGAAAACAGCAACAACAAGAAATTGGCGCAGCTGCAAGCCGCGATCCTCCGATTACATCGAGCCCATCCGACTACACGGAGAACCGCGCGCAGCCACGTTCATTGCATTTGCGCTCGCTAGGCGGCCTCGCCCTCGAGAATCCGGTTCTCATTTTAGGATGGTTAGCTTTCTAGAAGCTGACGAGTTCTCAGGATGATTTAATTGTGTGGTTCTGCTTCGTCTGTACTGAAGAGCGGTGACAGCGAAAGGCATAACGGTTTACGACGAGCCAATCCTACTCGACGATGGACCAATGCGCGATTATCTCGCCTGGCGACATATCTATGACGGGAGCTCGCTTCACCGATCAAGCTCCGTCACCAATGGGAGCACCAAGGAAGTGTCACGTCCTTGGACGCACCATCGGCGCATCTTTAGCGCGCCGATGCTGATGGCGGCTTTGGACAAAACTGGCTGGTGTCACTCGGTCCGAACCATCCCAGGCGAGCACACTGCCGACAGATGGACCTGTATTGCTCCGATATATTGCAGAGAGAGTGTGTGTCTGGAGGACGCGCTCGCCCACCGTACGCGCCTGTGTTATTGCATGGTGAACTTCCGATACCGGCGGAATCAATGCCGATCTATCTACGACTGAGGAGGCAGCGTCTTGAATCGAAGCGAGGCCACCTGAACAAAAGTCTACTCAAACTGGCTCTGCTCGCCGATAATTGCCGGCTGACAGAGCCCGGAAACAGACCTTCGGTAGGATTCAGAGAGATCGGCGTAGCGCCTAACATGATCGATGGTGTCGTTGGTATGGCGCCGATGAGATAAGAATTGATGGTCAGCACCGTAAAGAGACCAGCTGACCGTAAGCTGACGAACACGCGAGCCATGAGGCCATTTTAAGGATCACGTTTTGGCTTCCAATTTGGGCGAAGCCTTAATACTTGTTCTCAGGCCGAAGGGACTTGGGAATGCTAAGCCGACGCACGATCCTGAAGATTTTGAACCCAGTTGCGAGCGCAGGAGTTTTCCTTTCCACCGGGGCACTCGCGGCCTTTGGGGCTCAGCTTTCGCTGCCTTCGGCACCTTATAACTACACGGTTCTGGATCAGGACCTGTCTGCCGCACTGCTGGAATTCGGTAACAACCTCAGTATCAGAGTAAGCGTCAGCGCCGAAGTGAAGGGTCGGATTCGCGGGCGCATGCCAGATCTGCCACCGCGCGAGTTCCTCGACCGTTTGACCAATCTCTACAATCTTCAATGGTACTACGACGGGCTCGTGCTGTATGTAACTGCTGCAAGCGAGGCGCAAAGTCGTCTGCTTGTGTTGAAGCCGATCAGCTTCGATGCATTCAAAGCGGCCCTCGATGCACTCAACATCTCCGACGAGCGCTATCTTGTGAGACCGGCACCAGGGGATGGCCTCGTCCTGGTTTCTGGTCCACCACGTTTCGTCGCGCTCTTGGACCAGACGCTCAACGGCCTTGTAGCGGAGGCGCAGACGCGGCCGCACGCTGCCGTCGAAAAGCAGTCGCGGGAATCGGTCGTGAAGTTATTTCGTGGCTCCTCAACCACGGTCGTTCGCGACGGACGACCGGAAGCCCCCTATTCTTCCGACGCGCCGCATCAGGACAGCATCGTGCGCGAGCCTGCGGCAGGCCAGAGATGAAATTGAAAATGCGCGGCAGCTTTCGGCGGAAGTCAGTGCCGTCACCATTGGCCCGTTGCGAATCCTTTGACGCTCGTCAGCTTCTCGAAAGCTCACTCTCTTAGCATGAGAGAGCGGATGTCTAGACGGCGATGCCGCCTACCCATCGTAATGGAGATGCACGTCGGGCACCCGATGCTCGGAATACGGCAAGCGTGGCTGGCGCCATTTTTTGCCGGCAGCTTGGAGGCTGCACTCCCACGAGCCTTCGAAACGGTTCTCTGCAGGTCGCAATGCAAATGGCCTTCGTCGAGCTAGGCTCGAGCCGAACTTTCAAAGGAGGAACAGGATGGATTTCAACTCAATTAGCCCAACGAACACGAGCCCGCAGCCCGATTCACCATCACTGCCCGCGGACGCAGCGGGCTTTGAGCACCAGCTGAGCGAGTTCGAAGTTAGCGCTCCGCCACCTGCTGCGGAGTCTCCCGTGCAGCATGGCGAAGCCTACTCGCCATATCTGGACGCCTGGCATCCCTATGCGCGATACTTGGAGTCGGGGCATTCCGACCCATCACTGTTGGATTGGGACGATGATCTATATGTGCCGGCTGCGCCCTCCCCCGGGCCATTGGTGGCCGACAGGGAAAGCTCTCCGCAGCCCGGCTCGCAGCAACCGATTGCTCAAGCCATCGCCGAACTCCCCGAGTTCGATCCCGAGCTGTTTTGGCAGAATGTGGAAGCCGGGCCATCGCAGGCTGGACCTTCGCAAGCTGGACCATCGCAAGCCGGGCCGTCGCGAGCCGGGCCGTCCTCGTCCGCTGGGGCTGCGCTGTTGGAACTCACAGATTTCATTCCAGAAAACGAACGTATCATAGCCGACCACTGGGTCTTCTTTCCCCATATGGCCTCGGATGCGCAGATCAACATATTAAGGAGGGCGGGACTCTTGCCTGCCAATACCTCCCAGACCACAACTTTCACCATGCTGGGTATGCCCCACACAGCCGAATTGCGACAAGACGGGTTTGTTCATGTCAAACCGTCGCTCGACGCAGGCCCTTGGCCTGGACAGTCATAGGCATTCCATGGCCCAGCCCGCGGCAGGGGGCATAGTCGTCCCGCTAGCGGACCTTCGGGACGTCGCCGACGGCAGGAGCATTTGGCGACCGTCCTTTCGAACGGCGTCGACTATCTTGGCTATCTTAGGCTCCCGCCAAGATGATCGACCCAATCAATCGATTATGCATCCTTTCAGAGAATTGGTCAGGCAATGGCGGCGCAAGGGAATACGAAGAGTGCACACGACCTGGCTGCAGGATCCGTGCCCCCGTCACTGTATCGTCTCAGCCGTGCGAAGCTTAGAGCGACGAGCGAGCATCTTCATTCTAAATGTATGGAGCCTGCAGGCCTGCAGGAACGTGCCCATCGTTCCATGCTGTGCTTTTCCCCCGAAGCTTAGATGGCGGCTCGAATTTAACCGACCATGCCGGCGTGAGCACTTGCTCGACGCTCGCGCCGAGTGTGGCACTGAGACGACCATAGTCGAGATGGTGACCCCGTGTGGCGCACCATCAAATTCGTTGCTATGGACATCGCCGCGACCCAACCGTGCCTTGAAACAAGCCCTTCCGGCTCCGACAGTGCCCGTGGGACCTTTACGGCCGGGGCCGAGATATCGCATTGACGGCACCGCTTGCCAAGCTGTCGCGGCCCCAAAAAAGAGGTCAAGTCGCATATCACCTCACGAATATACAACGTTAATTGGGTGTCGTCGGCGTTGCGGCTGATGGCGCGGTGCCTGGTTGTACTGCCGCTGGCCGCGGCTTCGTGGCCGATGGCGCGGTGATCGACTGAGCTGCGGCCAGTGGGGAGCGGCCGACGATGACGGTGAGCAGATCCTGCCCCCACAGCCGCTGCGCCGCCTTCCCGGCATCCTGCAGCGTCACTGCATCGACGAGCGCGCTGTACCTCTCGATATAGTCGATCGGCAGCTTATCGAGCTGATACTGCAGCAGTGCCCGCGCAAGGTTTGATGAGCTATCGAGCGCCAGCATCTGCGAGCCCTTCAGGTACGACTTGGCGTCATCGAGTTCCTGCTGGGTCGGGCCTTCCTCGGCCATGCGGCGGACCTGCTTCTGGACCTCCTCGACCGTCGCGCTGGCGCGATCGGCCCGGGTGCCGGTATTGCCGACAAACACGGCGGAATGATCCATCCACAAGAGCGCCTCATGCACGGAATAGGCTAGCCCGCGCTTCTCGCGGACTTCTCGGAACAGCCGCGACGACAGCCCGCCACCACCGAGGATATGATTGACGACATAGGCGGCCATGAAATCCGGCTCGCTGCGGCGGACGCCAGCACCGCCGAACGTTACGACCGTTTGCGGCACGTCTAGCGGAATGAAGACGCACTGCGGCGCTTTGGCCGCGATCACATCGGCTACCTCTGTCAACTCCGCCTTGGCCGGCAGGCTACCAAACGTCTTGTCGAGCAGTCTGCCAAGCGTCTCTTGATCGACGTCACCCACTACCGCAATCTTGAGCGTGTCCTTGGCGACCACGCGGCGGACATAGTCCTTCAAATCGGCGACGTCGATTTTCGGCACGCTCTTGAGGGTGCCTCCGGCCTGGCGGGCATATGGATGATCGCCGAAAGCGACTTCGAGGAATTTGCGATTGGCGAGCGTTGAAGGATGGACGGAGCCGCGCCGAAGGTTCGCGAGCACCGCAGCACGGATCCGTTCAACATCGAGCGCATCGAAATGCGGCGAGGTCAGCGCCATCCGCAGCAAATCGAAAGCCTCGTCCTTGTTGTCCTTAAGCGTCCGCAAAGAGCCGCGGAACTGGTCGCGCCTCGAGGTAAAGCTCAGCTTAATGGCGCGGCGGTCGAGCCGCTCGTGAAAGGCCTCGAAGTCGAGATCGCCGGCCCCTTCATCGAGCAGGCTCGCAACCATATGGCCGACGCCCGGCTTGTCTGTGGGGTCCTGGGTCGCTCCGCCGCGGAAGGCATATTCCATCGCGATCAGCGGAACGGTGGCACCCTGCACGACCCAGGCTTCGATACCGCCGGGCGACACCAGGCGCTGAATCCTGGTCGCGGCAAGCGATGGTGCAGAGCCGAGCGTGGCTATCGCGAGCGAAGCCCCACCGAGGACGGCACGGCGTGTGAAGGAATAGGTCACGGGCGCTTCTCCTCGCATTTGGGCGCAGACTCCTTGATGAGATAGCCCGTTACCGAACGTTTCTTGTCGAGCCATTGCTGCGCGGCCTTGCGCACCTGCTCGGCCGTGACGGCGCGAATGCGGTCGGGCCACCTTCCGATATCCTCAACGCTGAGCCCAGTCGTGAGCCCCCCGCCATACAGGACCGCAAGCATGACCTGATCATCCTGGGCGTAAATCGCTTGCGCAATCAGCTTGGTCTTGACGCGCTCGAGATCCTCGGCGCGCGCGAGATTTTGTGCGAGGTCGGCGATCACCTCGTCGATCGCGTTCTCGATCTCGGCAAAGTGGACGCCGGGTTTCGGCGTGGCCGAAATCACGAATTGCGAGGGATCGAGCGAGGTGCTCTGGTAGCTCGCGCCAGTGCTGATGGCGAGCTGCTTGTCGATCACCAGCACACGATAGAGATAGGAATTGGTGCCGCCGCCCATCACTTGCGCGAGCACGTTGAGCGCAGGGCTCTCGCCTACGGGCGCTGTGGAAGCCGATGGCACGAGATAGTAGCGGCGCCAGGTGGGCTGCTCGATGCGTGGATCGGAGAGCGTCACGGTGCGGGGTGCCTCGGGCGTCGGCTCCTGTGGCCGCACGCGCTTCGCTGGGATCGCGAGCTGCGCTGGAATATCGCCAAAATTCTTTTCCACCATCAGGCGGATTTCCTTTGGATCGACGTCGCCGGCGATGATCAGGATCGCGTTGTTCGGCGCGTAAAAGCGCTTATAAAACGCGAGCGCGTCCTCGCGGTCGAGCTTTTCGATCTCCTGGCGCCAGCCGAGATTGGGGCGGCCGTAGGGGTGGTTGAGGTAAAGCGCCGCCCTGATCTGCTCAGTGAACCGCCTGTCGGGATTGTTGGCGACGCTCTTATTGAATTCTTCGAGCACAACGTCGCGTTCGGACAGCACGTTCTCATCTTGGAGAACGAGACCGGTCATCCGGTCGGCCTCAAATTCCATCATCTTCGTCAGCTGGTCGCGCGGTACACGTTGGTAATAGCTGGTGTAGTCCGTCGAGGTGAAGGCGTTCTCGTCGCCGCCGACGCGCTGCACGATCTTGGAGAATTCGCCGGGCGGATGCTTGGCTGTGCCTTGAACATCAAGTGTTCGAAGAAATGCGCAAGCCCCGACTTGCCCGGCGCCTCATCGGCGGAGCCGACCTTATACCATATCATCTGCGTGACGACCGGCGTACGATGATCAGGGATCACCACCACCTGTAGGCCGTTCTGAAGCGTGAAGGTTGCTGGTCGTTCCGAGGTGACTGTGATCTGGGTAAGCACGCTCCGTTCTTCAGGAACGTCCCAGAAGCTAGGATTGCTGCTATTATCCTTTTTGTATTCGACCGCCAGCGCGGTGGGCGTCGTCAAGGCCATTGCAACAGTGGCCGTGCCTAGCACCTTGGTTGTCAATGAACTCCAATTCTTCATGGCATCGCCTTCGGTCGCATAGAGATTGGCATTCTGCAGCGGCCGATCCCGACAAAGCAGAGAGCCGCACGCCGTTGGCAAACAAGGGAGCAAAAGCCGGGCCAATCGCCTGATGCTTCCGCGCACAGGGCGCTGCGCGGCCAGCTGGACGCGAAACGAAGCGCGTCGCCTACCTTCTGTTCGAAAGCTAAAGCCGCATTTGTTTGGTATCTGCCAACATGTTGCGAACGCGACGTTGTGCACGAAACGCACGACAACTCGCCGCCTCGCGTTTGCGTAGATCCTGCGACGCCACATACCGCAGGCCCGATCTCGCGCCAGAGGCACTGCTCCACCATTTCGCGGCCGCAGCTGGCGCCCGCCGGGAAACATCTAAAGCCTGTCGCGGCGCCACCAAGTCAGAGGCCCCTTCCTGGCGGCCACTGCCGAGAGCTGCTGCCCTGCAGGAGCTTTTCTAATGAACACGCCTTTCGGATTGCCGCCGCGCTAGCGTCCACCGAGACCATCTTGCCAGCCGCGACACTCTTCCTCGACCAGCACTAGCTTTCCTTCGGCAGACCACCAACGCCGCACCTGACGGAACATCGATGCGGCCTCCAATGGCTTATCATGAACGCCCTGAGCCTCGTCAGGTTCTCGAAAGCTAACGTTGCTAAGATGAGAGGGTGGTTATCTATAGGCGGTGTTACGAACATGAACGCAGGTGCACCCAATATCGGAGCAGCAGGAGGCAATAACGGCGCGGACGGAACCGAGGGGGCCGATGAGGCCAACTCGCAGGGCATGCAACAACGCAAAGCTTTCGAAATGGCTCTTGGCATGCTCGCAATGCAAATTGTCAGCGACGCGCAAGCCGATCTAGACTCTGCCATGGACGACACAGAAGAGGATGTTTGATTCGGCCCTATCGAGTCAGAAGCAACGAGCGCAAATGCACATCCATGCAACGATGAGCAAAGAGGACGGAGTGGAGCTTCTCAGCAGCCGGAGGATTCGCACCTCAATGGTGCCTGGTCGCTCAGACAGGTTGCGGTAAGCTTGGCATGACAACTTAGGCTCCTCTCGCTTTGGGCTACTCCGGTCATCCGTATCTTGGTAGTCCAAGACGTCCGGCTCACATATCGAACGGACTCGCGTTGCTTCAGGCAATCGCCGTCGCAAGGTCTCTTATAGGATTGAGAGACCAAACAGGGTCTTCCTGTCCTCGCGCGCTGTTAGCGGCTGGTGACGCGCCTAACGAGGCGGCGCGTCGCTCTTGGCCGCAAATACGATGAATCGCGCATTGCTGCCGCTTGGTATTCGCCGCGCACCGGGCGCCGAGGCGCGTCCCCTCTTGTCAATCGACCTTACAAGGAACTACTGGCAGAACCCTGCGCAATGTCGACTTGAGGTTGGGTCAGCTCTCGCTCCTCGAGATGGCCCCCACTCATCCAGTCGTGCCTTCGTTGCAGACTGTTACCGGCAGAGAAATGCCAATCAAATCATCGAAAGCGTAAGAGCGCGGATAATGCATGGGCACCCCAAGGGAGGTGCTTCCCTGCGCGCGTTGAGGAGCATGGGAAAGCGGGCGACAGCGCCCGCTCCCCATTCTTTGAATGGCGCTCAGATCGGCCTCACCCGGCGGCCTGCTCATTGGCGTCAATGCTCGCCTGATTGACCTGCCATCCGGATCTATCGACCCACCCTTGACCTTGCTCATATATCGTCTGTGCACCATCCGACGTCAGCTGATCGAGGGTTTGGCCAGCATTGGACTGCGTCACCTTCAGATTGTTGGCACCATCTTTGTCGTCCCCGAGCCCCTCGACAACCATGGCGTTGTCGCCATTCGTGATGGTGAGCTTGGACGAAATGGTCTTGCCCTTGCCGTAGTCGACCGTATCCACGGTAATCTTGGTGCCATCATCGAGTTGCAGGGTCATGCCTTTCTTGAAATCAAAGTCGTCCTTGCCGTCTCCATTAGCATCGACATGAGGATCGCCATGAATCTTCGAGACATGGCCGGTTTCGTTGTTGCGAACGGTCCAGGTGCCGTCCTTCTCGTCGGCAGTGATTGTATACTTGTTGCCAAGGTGAATGGTTGCCTTGCCGTCATGGACCTCATGCGACCACACCGGACTAGCTTTCGGTGGCGGGCTCTGGTTAACCGCAACTGGGGTCATCGACACAGGCGGGGGAGGAGGAACGAAAACTGGAGTATAGTAGTAGTACGATGGAGTAGCGAGCGGCTGAGGAGTGTACTGGGACTGAGAGCCGGCGCCCGGAGCGCGCCCCTCTTCACCAGCATCGATACTCGCCTGATCCACCTCGCGCCCGGCGCCGTCCACCCAACCCTGACCTTGCTCGTGGATCGTCTGTGAACCATCTGATGTCAGCGCATCGAGAGTGAGGCCAGCGTTTGACTGCGTCACCTTAAGATTGTTGGCACCATCCTTATCGTCACCGAGCCCCTCGACAACCATGGCGTTGCTGCCATTTGTGATGGTGAGCTTCGATGAGATGCTCTTGCCGTTGCCATAGTCAGCCGTATCGACGGTGATCTTCGTGCCATCGTCGAGCTGCAGGGTCATCCCTTTCTTGAAATCAAAGTCGTCCTTCCCGTCCCCATCAGCATCGAAGTGAGGATCGCCATGGATCTTCGTGACGTGGCCGGTTTCGTTGTTGCGTACAGTCCAGGTGCCGTCCTTCTCGTCCGCCGTAATTGTGTACTTATCGCCAAGGTGGATCGTGGCCTTGCCGTCATGGACCTCATTCGTCCACACCGGATCAATTGCGGACGACGGGCTTTGGTTCTGGGGGACCGACGCGAACTGGGGAGGCGGCGGCGGGGCGAGAAGGGTTGGAGCAACGTAGGCTGGACTGAGTACGGCGGGAGCGACAACGACCGGACTATTTACCGGCAGGTACTGGTAGGCCCCCACCGGGACACCGGCAGCGCCGGCGTACTGCCCCAGCGCGACGTTGAACATTGGAACGGCGGGCACGCCGTCAGGCACGAGCCCTATCGCCGGATTGGAACCGCCCACCACGGGAAGATACGGCATTTTCATTCACTCCTATTGCATTGAAGGAAGCGACAGACTGCGAGGACCACCCGCACAATCAACTTGGCACGTTGCGCCGAGGCCCTTCAAAACCAATCCCAGGTCACGGCCAGCAGCAGGCGCTCTCGCGTTTCTGGTTGCAGGTGACAATAGCCTTGATCGGCGGACCACTTCTCCCCCTTGCCCCTCGGGAATCGGGACTCTCACGTCGAGCGTATCCAAGTCGCAGGAAATGTATCTGGAGTACCTGTCGAAAAGCTGACGATAGGATAATTGCCACCAGCACATCAGTCGTCGTGTCACCTGAATGTTGAGAGCATGTGATCACGACGAACCGCTCCTTATGACGGGCGTCGCAACAACGACATCTTTGGACGCGCGGCCGGCGAGCGACCACGCTCTCTGAAGGACGCCGGTCGAGCCTCTCGCGTGAATGCTCAAGACGGTCTTCAGGTGCCGTGGAGGGCCATAATCGGAACAGACATCTGTTCGAAATTCGTTTTGCTTCTTGTTGCGAGGCCTCGCACTTGCACACGTCGCCTTTTGTTCGCCCGATTGCGCGCTGGGCGTTACACCGTCCGCTTGCGTACTTTTGACTAATAAATATCGGCGTACGCCGCGGCCGGCGATATCTCGAGAACTTGTCCACGGCGTTACGACGCACCAGGCGATCCAGCCTGCAGTCATCTGCTCAGGAGGCATGCTCCTTCAGCCCGACACCTGGCACAGCTCCACTGTCGCGGCGCGCTCCAGCACTACTAGGAGCACTTGACCTTTGAGATGCAAAACCTGCGCAGTTGCGTGCGCGCCAACGTCGGCCAAAATGCCGAGAGTACCGACACATTGTTCGGCGAGAGAAAAATCGGGCCCCCTCGACTCATTCCCCGGCCTTTGTGGTACTCGTCAGCTTCTCGAAAGGTAATCCTCCTAGGATCACAGTGCTGACCTCTAGGCGATGAGTCGTCTATTGAGCGTAGTAGAGATGAACACAGGAGAATGCGATGATTGGAGAAATGATCGGAAGCGCGGCTGGTGGATACCTCGGTGGGCCGCAGGGAGCGGCGATTGGTTCCGCTGTTGGTGGGGTACTCGACCAAGCCTTCGAGAAGGTTATTCACAAATTGGAGCCTGAGAAGGCTGATGCTGACAAGGTCGCCAAGGATAATGGCCCTGCCGCAGGAAAGACGCCGCAGTGTAGCCACGGCAACGGCGAATTGACGCTCTTGAATGGCGCGCCGGGCGCGCATGTAATGATTTCATTTCCTGCCGTCGTTACCCCAGCTGGTTAGGCGTGAAGCAGGTCATCAGTACCACTAACTTCCAAACAGAAAGGTGAGTCGATATGGTTTCCCCCGTTGGCGGTTCCCCCGCCGCATCCGAAGTCGCGACGAATCAGCAAACCGGTGCTACGGGTGCTGGCGATTTCGCCGCGCAGCTCGCCGAGCTCGAGCGTGTCAGCAAGCAAGCTCAGGCCAACAGCATCGTGATGCGCAGAATTACGACCGAGCTCTCGTCCGAAAAGAAGGTTGCCGACGAGCGCGTGAGTTAGCGCTGCAAGAGGGGCTCGCGGCCGCTCTTTTCGTGTGCTGGATGCTCTCTACAGCCTAACGAATTCGGAACCAGCCGTACGGCAACGCCGTACGGCTTCTCGTTGTTCAGGAGACTCTCCGTGAATGAACCCGCCTCCGTTCATTTCGAAGTGCTATCAGGGCTCTATTCTGGGGTGACCGGTGAAGCGCCCGTCGGAACGAGCCTTATCGGAAGTGGCCTCGATGCCGATATCGTCTTCATCGAACAGGGGCTCGAGCCCAATCACTTCCGTCTCACGCCCCTGCACGATTCGATGGAGATCGAGGCCCTAGCAGCCGGAGTCAGTATAGAAGGAAACGGAGATATTGCCGTAGGCAAACGGATTGTTATTTCTCTTCCTGCCGTCGTTCATGCGGGAATGATGTCCATTCGCTGCACACAGGATTCGGGACAAGGATCAATCGGCCTGTTGCGTGTCTCGATAATAGCAGCCGCCTTGGTCTTGCTGAGCTCCGTCGGGATCGCCACTCTTGCAATCAGCTTCCTCTTCGACGGCAGTGCCGGTGCACTGAGCCCCGATGCGCCCCCTGTTGCCGCACTTCCACCCAAGCTGACGCTCAATGGTCCTGATGATCGCCCTCTCCATGCGGCCGCCGAACAACTGCAAGAGGAGGTTTACAAAGCGGGACTTCTCAACATCAAAATCGGTCCTGGGCCAGGCGTGGTCAGCGCCGAGGGCACAGTGACACCTGCGACAATCAGTAAATGGCAGGAGGTTCAGCAATGGTTCGATCAGCACACAAACGGGTCGCTGACACTCGTAAATGGAGTGACCGTGAAGGAGGATAAGCCGCCCTCCTCAATTGCTGTCCAGGCGGTGTGGCGCGGAGCCCACCCTTATCTTCTTATTGGTGGGCAAAAGTACTTCGTGGGCGCGCTGTTGAACGATGGATGGACGGTTGATCGAATCGAAGCGGGACGCGTACTGCTCAGCCGGAATGGACGGCTTGCTGCTCTCCCCTATTAGAGCTCCACCGCCGAGGAAAGGAGATCGTCATGACCAAGTTGCCCCCGCATCCTGTCGGACTTGGCACCTCTTCGCAAAGGCTCAACACCCACGACCATGAGCCAGCGAACAAGCCGGCCGTCCTTCAAGTCCATAATTTAGAGATCCATGGCACCGATGGCGATGGCGCGAAGAGGCACGGGTCGGTTTGGCCGGATACTGAGGCACCGGATCTGCCAATCGAGGCCGCGCTTGACGTCAACGATATCGATGCCGTCTCGCGTGTCAGTCTCAACGACAGGCGCGTACGGATAGCTGAGCTCGATCCCCGTGCAGCACTCGCTTCACTTTATGGCCGCAATCTCGCAACTGGCCTGCTCTCCTTCGTGACACCACGCCTGCGTGATCCGGACGTGCTGCGAGCAGAGAAGCATGGTGTTCTTCTCGAGCGCTTGGCCGGAAGGCTACAGGCCGGACGGGAAGATTCGGCGGTGCGTGACGGGATCGACGCGCTGCAGCAAGAGCTCCGGCGGCTTCTCCTGCTTCGGCAAAACCAGAACAGCTTGATCAAGGGCTAGCATGATAGACTCCCTCGGAGCGCAGTTCGCCAGTCCACCGCCGCCGGCCGATGCTTCCAAAACCGGCGATGTGTTACCAATTTCTGGGCAGGAGCGCGATTTGGTCTGCGCAATATCCTTCGTCCACCTTGCGTGTGGACAGAGCGCACGAGCTCTCGCTCTTTTGCGGCTCATTGCCCATGACTACTCGCAAGACGTCGACCTGCTTCGCATTCTTACCTATGCTCTCATCTCGGAGGGCTTTGGCGATGAAGCACTTGCGGTGCTTGATAAACTAGACACGCTTGACGACGAGCCCTCCTCGCGTCTGCCTTTGACGCTTCTCCGCAGTCACGCGCTACGACGGGCCGGCCGTATGGACGAGGCGCGGGCAGTCTTCCAAGACTATGTGTCCTTGCGTGGCATGATAGCCCCAACGCAACAACAATAAGAAGGCTCTCCATGCCACACCTTCTTCGTAAGCTTATCGTGCGCGCGCCATTCCACCCGGATTTCATGGTCGCGTTCATGCTGCTTCTGGCAATCGGAATGATGATCATGCCGATGCCGATCGTCGTGGTCGACATGCTGATCGGCTTCAATCTGGGCTTTGCCGTATTGCTCCTGATGGTTGCTCTTTATCTCAGTACGCCACTGGATTTCTCGTCCTTGCCCGGCGTCATCCTGATCTCTACCGTCTTTCGTCTGGCGCTGACCATCGCGACAACGCGGCTGATTCTCGCTGAGGGAGACGCCGGCAGCATCATTCACACGTTTGGTGAGTTCGTAATATCAGGGAACATCGCGGTCGGCATTGTTATATTTCTGATCGTGACCATGGTGCAGTTCATGGTTCTCGCGAAGGGAGCCGAGCGCGTTGCTGAAGTCTCGGCACGATTCACGCTCGACGCTCTGCCAGGCAAGCAGATGGCTATCGACGCGGAGCTACGCAACGGTCATATCGATCAGCACGAGGCACGCAGCCGGCGAGCTTCACTGGAGCGAGAAAGCCAACTTCACGGTGCAATGGATGGCGCCATGAAGTTCGTGAAAGGGGATGCCATTGCCGGCCTCATAGTCATCTGCATCAACATGCTGGGAGGAATCAGCATCGGACTGCTCTCCAAGGGCATGTCCGTCGATGAGGCGTTGCATCAATATACGCTGCTCACCATCGGCGATGCGTTGATTTCTCAGATTCCGGCGCTCCTGCTGTCGGTTACGGCCGCAACCATCGTCACACGTGTAAATGGTCCTTCCAAGCTCAAGCTTGGTGCCGATATCATCAACCAACTCACGGCCAGTACCCAGGCATTGCGGCTAGCGGCCGGCGTCTTACTTCTCATGGGGTTGATACCTGGTTTCCCCTTGCCCCCGTTTCTCATGCTGGCCGCACTTTTTGCCGGGGCGGGCTATGTCAAAGGCGGTGTGCAAGGCGCAAACACGAGCTCCAAGACGGGCGCCAACGTTAGTGCTCCGACCTCAACACCAGCGCAGGCTCAAAGGCAAACCATACCTGCGGAGGCGCTTCCCGTTGCAATTTTCTTTGCACCTAACCTAGTAAACGCGATTGACAGAGAGGAAGTTGAGCAGCACATCGCTCGCGTTTCGGCACTGGTTTCCGCCGATCTTGGCATCACGATTCCCCGCATTCCAGTCCAGGTCGATCAACGTTTGGCCCAATCCGAGTTCAGGCTAGATGTGGAAGGAGTACCGGTTGAACGGGATCGTGTCGATCCGACGCAGCTCGCGCTCACCGACGACCGAGCGAACATTGAATTGAGCGGCATCCCCTATCGGCAAGATCCAGACACCGACCGGATCTGGATCGAACAGAGCCATGCACCGGCTCTCAAAGCGGCCGGAATCGGGCATCACCGTCCGAGCGAAATCATCGCCCTGCGCGTCAGTTCCGTACTGACGCGATATGCGCAGCGCTTGGTAGGCATTCAAGAGACGCGACAATTGCTCGCCCGGATGGAGCAGGAATATGCCGACCTGGTAAAGGAAGTGCTGCGCACGACTCCAGTTCCCCGGATCGCCGATGTCCTACGTCGCCTGCTCGACGAGGGCATCCCGATTCGGAACACCCGGCTGGTCTTGGAAGCATTTGCCGAATGGAGCGAACGGGAGCAAAACGCCGTCCTGCTCACCGAATATGTCCGTTCCGGGCTAAAACGGCAAATCTGCTATCGCCATGCCAACGTTCACCGCGTTCTGCCCGCCTTTATCGTCGAACGTGAAACCGAGGATGTGGTTCGCAGTGCAGTTCGAGAGACCGCCGTCGGGCCGTACCTCGCGCTTGAGGACCGCCATAGCGAGATGTTGCTGACGCAAGTGCGCCAAATTCATTCGGGCGTACCAGCAGGTCAGAGCCAGCCCGTCATCCTGAGTTCGCTGGATATCCGACGCTTCGTCCGCGGCTTCCTCACCCGCAACGGGATCGATCTTCCTGTTCTGTCTTATCAGGATCTCGCCTCCGATTTCACGGTACAGCCGGTGGGGTCGCTCAAGCTTACAGGTGCCAAGGAAAAAGCTCCGACAGGCGAACAACGCACCCTGCTTGCCACAAACGGCTAACAGAGCACAGCAGTCGCTCGTGAGATGGACGGCATGAGTTCACCTACAACAACATTCGCTGCACGATTGTATGCATTCCATCCGCCCTCGCGCTTAGCTCTCTTTGCTTTATTCGCCACTCTTGCGCTTGGTGGTTGCGCCAGCTTGGATCATCAAGCTATCTCCGTTCAAGAGACGCCGCGGCCAGAGTTGCTGGGTGCCAAGGACATCGATCCTGCTATGCGCGAGCGCATTGCACACGCCCTCCTCCGAGTTTCCGACGAAGAGAGTTTGCGCGAGGCTCTGAAGCAAAAGCCGGACAATGTCGATGCGGCAATCTCGCTTACGCAGGCACTTCTGGCACAGAAACGCGCGCGAGAAGCACTTGAGGTAGCCGACAAGATCTTGCTTACAGTTCCCGGTGATTTGCGTGCCATGAACGCAAAAGGGGTCGTCCTCGACGCCGAGGGGCGTCATGGTGAGGCACAAGAGCTATATCGCGAGGCTCTCGCAGCGGCGCCAGGCAATCAGATGTTGCGCAACAATCTCGGCCTATCGCTCGCACTTGCTGGAAATGCCGATACCGGACAGGCCAGCCTACAACCGCTTTCGCACGAGCCGCGCGCGCGGGCGCGTTCGCCATAGCATGGCCTTGGCGTAGAACGCCGGATCGTACACGCTTAACCCCTGCGCGTCAGCTGGTCGTCAGCTAGGCTGACTATCAACTTCGCCATGCCCACGAGCCTCAACTGAGTGCAAGAACACTTCACCGATAGGAAACCCAATCACCATGTATGGCCGAATCAACAGCTACCCCGGCGCTTCTGACGCTGATGAAATGAGATATTCCGGCACCAATCAGGCCCAATCTGATGCAGATAGCCAACGCTTTGCGGAGATGTTTGCTGGGATGCACATGGCAGCGCCGAGCGCTCCTTCGTCTTCGGCAGCAACACCCTCGTACTCCCTCGATCGCCGACCTCCTGTGGTGGAGATCAAAAGGTCTGAATTCGACGAAAAGGTGAGGGACTTTTATGGCGATGAAATCGATGATATCGCCGCGAAGCCACATATATACTCGCGTCCCATATCCTCGAAGGCCGAACGCACAGCACAAGTTGCCTATGACCACGGCAGGCAATCTGGCTCGAAAGACGCACGCTATTTCAGCTATCAGTTAGGCAACAAGAGTGTTGGACTTCTGAGAACGGAAGGCGGAGCTAGCATGAATGATGTGTTCAAAGACGAAAAGGCACGCGCGCGCTGGCGGGAACAGTTTCCGGGACGGACCGAACTCACATCCACTGTAGATTTTCGGGTTACTCATCCCCTCGTCGAGAACGCAGGCGATATTCTGTTGGAGCATCAGCTTCGGCTCGACGGCGAACGGCCTTTGCTCCTCTCTCATTCTGTCAATGACGAAGCAAAGGCGCGCGCGCGGGCGTTGGGTTTTGTTGAGGTGAGTGACTCGATGATGGTGCTTGACCCTACCAAGCATCCTAACAAGTGGACGAAGAATGATGATGGTGAATGGCAGCGGAAAAACAAGCCTCCATTGTATCTTAAAGCTACTGACACTAACGGCAGTGATACCAGCGGGGCCCAGCGTGCTCCAAATACCACGCCGGATTGGGACGACGATGACTTCATGTAGACTGGTCCGAAGAAGATAGATCACGCGAAACGAGACCGGATTGCGAGTGGGTCACAACACCCGCAGCACTTCAGGTTGCTCAAGAAGACTCATCGCCTACATGGCCCTCACCCGCGCTAAGCGTTGGTTTTGCGGGTTGGACAAAAGAGCGCGCCGGCTACTCTCATCGAGAGCTGGCAAATCGAGCGGCTATGGTCCAGCTTGCGAAATCGTCTCGGGGCAGCTCACCACAGGTTCGCTGGCCGCCACTTCCTCGTTCTGACCGCCCTCCGCGCAGGTCAGCACGATCCGAGCTCTCAGAGCCAGCGCTAGCGCGTTCTTTCGCAGCATCGTTAGCGACTTCAGTTCGGCACGCTCGTCATGTCGCTTTGTATCAAGGGTGCAAGTGGCTGGACCGCGATCAGACCTCCGTCGCTGTTGCCAGCGCTCATCTTTGGCACATCAACGCGAAGCTACGATGCGAACTTGTGACTCGGGATACTACCAACACGGCATCTTCCATGGAATTGGAAGCCAGGGTGATTTCGGATTTTCTTTGTGCATCCGGGAGAATGCGCTTCGTCAGCTTATTGTCAGCCAGGCCATCTACCTGGATGGGCTGCGCATTCTCGCCTGTATCGGAGGTTGGAACATGACGGGTATTGACCGACCTGGCAAATCGCACGTTGGGGCTGATGGCGCCGACAGCACGTTGAGCAGCTCGCGCTCGGAGTCAGGTCTTGCGCTTGAGGAAGGCAGCCAACGGTTCGATTCCGTCGTGGAGGGGATGCGCTCTGGCAGCCAGCCGCGCACTTCGGGTATGGCAGTCCGCATTCCCTCGACAGGCGACGAGATCCAAGCAACAAAGCGACAAATGGACCGCCTGCTTGAGGAACTTGACGCTTGCCGTAAGGCGGCCATGCAAGCGCAGAACTCGTCGGAGGCGCAAGAGCTGATCGATCAGCTCGTCGAGGCAAGCTCAAAAGTTCTGGACTACAGCGCGAGCCTGCCCCCGCATGTAGCGCGTAGCATTCTGTCCGACGATCAAGCTCGCCGACTCCGGAACGAGGCGCTCGATGCGGGGGACCAATGCAACACACTGGCCACCCCGACTATCTACGCCTTGGAGGAGAGCAGGAAGAGTGCGGCCGACGCGCTCGACCGGATACTCAAATTCAACCCTTCCCCCGACCAGCTGCGCCGCGCGGTTTCCAGTGTGGCCAACCACTATGAGGCGTGCATGGAGTGGTGGGGAAAGAAGGCATTGCGCTCGGAACGGATGCAGTCGGTCTGCGCCGCCACCGCCAACTTACCAAGTACAACGGCCGAGATGCGGCAGACCGAAGAGGCCGCACTGCGGCTGCACACCGGCTGGGCACTGTATACGAAGTGCATGCATCTGCAATCGCGGGTCGCTCTCGCGCAGGTCATGATTGAGCCGCTGGCGAGCACGTTCGAACCAGCCGTGAGGAACATCCTCATAGGTGAGAACGGGCAGGTGCGTCTGCTGGGAACCTTTATCGAGGATTTTTTTCCGGCATTCCTCTCGACGCGCGGCGCCGTTCTAAACGGCGAAGGACGCGCGCTGGACGCAGAGCACTGCGCCGTTCTGGAAGGCGTCATGGAGCGCCTTTCGGAATTTGCGTTGGCGTTGCACGACGTCGTCGGAAATCTAAGCGCTCTCGGAGCAGGTGCCGACCTCCCATTGGAACTGTTGGGCCAGATTGTGGAAGGTGCGTGGGTCACGGCGCATGAGGCCAAGCGCCTCTTGTCACTGCAGCCGAAGACCCCAGCCATTATTAGACCGCCGGCCGACGCTGAGGCTGCGATACCGGCCAACACTACCGGCAGGGTTGAGGCCGAAGGCACAACAACGCGCA
Organism: Bradyrhizobium archetypum; assembly: GCF_013114835.1. Taxonomy (GTDB): domain Bacteria; phylum Pseudomonadota; class Alphaproteobacteria; order Rhizobiales; family Xanthobacteraceae; genus Bradyrhizobium; species Bradyrhizobium archetypum. The sequence goes on from NZ_JAAVLW010000010.1 coordinate 125,262, forward strand.
GGAAGCGCAGAGGCAAGCGCACTTCGGTCGAGGGCGCCGGGAGTTCAGCGGCCAGCAGGATGCAGCCACCGGTCGCTACGGCCGACAAGGCCACAGCGCCAGCTGCCAAAGTTCTCGTGCTCTCGGATTTAGGTACGAAGAAGCTGGTGAGCGCGGAGGAGGCGCAAAGGCCGTCATCGTCGGCGGCGGCACACTTGGCTATCTGGCAGGCCCCCGCGTCGATTGAGGCACTGACGCCACTACTCAAGCGCTTGGACGAACTTTTGCAATTCGATCTGGCTGGACAGCAAAGGGCCGTCTCGCAAGCGCGCCAGATGAAACCCGAGGACGCTGACCACGTCGTAGACACCGTGGTTGAGCGCCTGCAGATACAGGCCGCCGAGATGCAGGCCTGTGTGGCCGCGTTGGAGGAGCCTCGTCGAAGTGGCCTACTCACGCCTGCGCAAGTGCCCGAAGTGCACGACAAAATAGTCCGGCTCAATATGATGTTGTCCCAGGCGAAGGGGCTGGCCAAAGCTGAGAAAGAGCGAAAGGCCACGACTATTATTGATTGCATGAAGACCTACGCCTTTCCCTCGCAGAAGCACCTTGAATACTTGCGGGCGGCCGAGGAGTTGGCGCCTGCGGATGTACCGCGCCCGTTGAAGGGCGAGCCAGGGACGCTGTTTGAGTTCAAGCTCCAACCCAAGGCGCTGAGTAATGGTGCAATGCCGAGTCCGATGTGGGTACACATCCACACGAACCGGCCGGTACTTGCGCGGCAATTGGCCACGCTAGATGACGCCGAGTTCGCCGCTAGCCACGTCAAATCCAATAAACAGCGCGGCTACAATCGGCAGTGGCAGAACGCCCGGGCCGCAACGGGTCACGAGAACGTCGTGGTCCACCGCGGCAAGCTTACGCCTGCGTTCTGTAAGTCCTTGTTGAGCAAAGTGCTTAGCGGCCACCCGCGCTATCCGCTTGCCGAGGCGGAGCACCTGTCGACGCAGGCCGCTCGACACGGGATGTAGTTGGGGGCTCTCGCGCTAGAGTGCCTATTGACGTCCGAAATCCGAAGCCAGCGGGCCGTGATCAGGTCACGGGCCTTTAGCACCCGGTAGACTGAAAGCTTCCGCTTCGGTCTATAGCGCTCGTATCATTCGGCATCAGCGCACTCGTATCGATGAGTAACTCTTCTTTGGCCATTCCGGTTTATCCCGTCATGCCAAAGGCCGCCTTTCCCACTACAACAACCGTCGTAACATTCATATTTAAGAGACCCGCGCCACCACGCAGTGTGAACCTGGGACTGAGTTGACTCAGCGCTAGGTGATGATGCTTGGGGCCCTTCCAACGGCTTTTTTCTGTGCGTCAAGCTCGGCGTAGATCTTCTGGAAATCAGCGCGCTTGCTGTCATAGAAGGGCTGGGTTGTGGGACCGAGCGTCAGCTGCGGCCGCAGCACGGCTTTCTGGCTGCCCCAAAGCGCTGGGCCAACCCTTCGAGCTAGCAGCCTTTCGCAACATTGGCGTGAGCGGCGGCGAAGACCCATGTTGTATCTCACCAATGACCTTGAAGCCGTGGCGTTGATAAAAGGGAATGTGCTCAGGATTCGAACTTTCGAGGTACGCAGTAATGCCCTCCTCATCACATTGTTGAAGAGCGTATTGCATTAGCAATGTGCCAAGCCCCTCTCCTGCCCAGTTCGGATCGGTGGCAATGAGAGGCAGATACCAATGTGGCTCGGGCGGATGATGTTCGGCCATTCCCCGCCGCAGGTGTGCCATATCCTCGGTAATCCTCGGGCTCAGGGATTGCGCCATGATTTCGTCCAGCGCCGCCTCATCTTGTTGCACGCCGGGAGGGAGCCACAGGGCCGCGGCGCGAATCCCTCGCGTGATGTACGCTGTGCCATGCTCGAATGCTCGTCCGCCACAGGCGTTGATGAACTGAGGCATGCTCTGAACATATTGCCTTGCGTCAGGCCAACTCCACCGCATCAACGGATCGGCGGCAAAGCCGAGCACCATTGTCCAGACGGCGCTTGCGCGATTGTTTGCGTTCGCACATTTGATGTCCGACTCCGCTCGCATATGTGATTTCCAGGTCTCAATCTAGGCGTCAGAGTTACAAGTGTGCAAGACAAATGGCTCTGAACGAAAGCAAAGGATACACGACATAGGCTTTCGTCGGATGCATTGGGCGTCCAGGTTAGCAAATGTCGCACGTTGAGATCGCAGATGACTAACGATCCTTCACACGATCTTGTAACGTATCACCTCGTCTCCCATTGAGCTGTTCTGGGTAGGGTCCGACATTCAAAACACGTGCCAACAGCGAAAGCCGCATATCTATCGCCCTCAGTCGGATGGTGCCGTTGTTCGAAGCGGACGGCGCGCCCCACCTTCTCGCGCCAAGCAACCTCGGCAAGCTCCCCAGGGCCGCCGCGATGCCGACCCCATGATCTCCGTCGTAACTCGGTTCATTCATCCAATGGATGAAGTCGACGATTAACTCACCGGCTTTCCTCTTCGTCTCTGAACTTTCAGACTGCGGCGTCGAGAAAGAAACAAACCCAAGGAATCGATACAGTTGTTTCATTCTAGGTGCGGCCAATGCTTGCTTGGCCCAAATATTGTCTCCGGTCGGCCGCTGAGGTGGGTGTGATGGATCTCGGCCTGAAGTTGAGATGTGCGTCGACGGCGCCGAAAGGAAACTCGTCTGATAGTTGTCGTTAAATGGACGGGCATCCTTGAAGCATCAACACTGATACACTTTCGTCCATCATGCTCCTGAATGGCCTTGACGCACATTTTCGTAGAGCCCCGTTATCAACGCTCGATCGCCTCCTGAGTGCGGGTCCAAGCGCAGGTGCGAAGCCCAAGATGCATCGCGGGTCTTGTACGAAATCCCCCTGCCCAATTTCTAACGGGTCATGGAAAGCGAGTTCCGCGATAATCGCCCAGACGATCACCCCGCGAATGCACGTGTCAAACCAGTTGGTGCAAGGAAGAATTTTGAGAGCTCGTAAATTCAACGACTTGCGAGAGCGTTATTCGTCGCTTCACATTTGCAACAAATGCGCGCAAGAATTACGAGATGCACATTTAGCTCAGCTATAGAGCGTCACTCACCAAAGTGGAGGCCTTTGTTAGAATTTTGTCGGATTCGCCACACTTGATTGGTCACTAAACAACAGGCACTCGCCTAGCAAACCGATGCGATTTGAAAACTCTGACGCCGTGCAGACGAGGCGTAAATTTCGATCAGCGTGGTCCTGCTGCACCTCGGGCATTCAACGGATTCGTCACGTCTGCGATCGGGAAGCCGGGCAGATGCCCGGCTTCTAGGAAGAGTATCAACTCGGCCTCATAGGGCGTAGGATCGATGTCCCGCGCCTTTAGCCACTCCGGCTTGTAATAGGTCTGCCGATAGCGCTCGCCGGAATCGCAGATCAGCGTCACCAGCGATCCCGCTTGGCCGGCGCTGCACATCTCCGAAGCCAGCCGGCACAGTGCCAAGAAGTTGGTGCCGGTAGAGCCGCCGACCGGCCGGCGCAGGCGACGCGACAGCACGTTCATAGCGGCGATCGTCGCAACATCCGGGATCTTCATCATGCGGTCGACCACGGTCGGAACGAAGGATGGCTCACAGCGCGGCCTGCCGACGCCTTCGATCAGCGAGGGACGCTCGCAAGTTCGCGAGCGGTCCTGATAGCGGAAGCAGTCGAAGAAGGCGGAATGCTCGACATCGGCAATGCAGAGCTGCGTTGGAAGCTGACGATATCGCAAATAACGGCCGATGGTCGCCGAGGTGCCGCCGGTGCCGGCGCCCATCACGATCCAGTCCGGCACAGGGCGCGGCTCGCCCTTCAACTGGGTGAAGATCGACTCGACGATGTTGTTGTTGCCGCGCCAATCCGTCGCCCGCTCCGCGAAAGTGAACTGGTCCATGTAATGCCCGTTGAGACGGGTGGCGAGCGCCGCTGCCTCGGAATAGAGCGCGCGGCCGTCGTCGATCAGATGGCACTTGCCGCCATAATGCTCGATCGCAGCGATCTTCTCGGCCGACGTCGTCCGCGGCATAACCGCATAGAAGGGTACGCCGATCATCTGAGCGAAATAGGCCTCTGACACGGCCGTGGACCCCGACGAAGCCTCGACGACTGGCGTGCCCTCGTGAATCTGTCCGTTGCAGAGCGCGTAGAGGAACAGCGAGCGAGCCAATCGGTGCTTCAGGCTGCCGGTCGGATGGGTTGACTCGTCCTTCAAATAGATGTCGATGCCGGCGAGAGCCGGCACGATCAGCCGAATTAGATGCGTGTCGGCAGTGCGGCACTGCTCGGCCTCGATCGCAGCCACGGCCTCGTCCACCCAGCCACGCCGATAGCTCAGCAAGCTGGAGTTATTGTGACGGAAAGACGTGCGCCCGATCGACATAGTGTCTAGCATGAAATAATTCGCTTTGCACATCAAGTCGTATTGCGGCGGTCGCTCTGATGCTCGACGCCCAACTTACAAGCGGCATGGAGCGCTCCAGACTGCCAACGAAGCGCTGCATCGACAGTTCGCATAGCTTTCCGGGTCCATCGAGGCAGGGCACGTGACGACGCATCGGATTTGCGCTTGTCTTCTGATCACCTGCAGTTGTCGTCATGGGGCACCCGGCTCGTGTCGTCAATCGAACGTCAGAATTCTGACGAATTGACTTAATCACCTCGCCTCTTCCAATAAGTTGTGCCACACCTAATTCTGGACGGGTACCAGCCGGAACGCTGCACGACTCGGATTCCTCTTGAGCATTCTGAACCTAGCTCTAGTCACGTTTGATGGGCGCCTCCGTTTCAGGCTACCCAATATCGGATCGTGTCGAGCGGTTAACTGACGCGATCATCGAGGAGCCGCCGCTTGCCTTCATCAAGCAGTGGCATCGGCTCGATCCCGTTCGCCGCGAGCAGCGTTCGAGCGCGTCCAGCTCTGCGTCTGACGTGAGCTTTCGAGGCATTCGATGCCCGGCGAGGAACTTCACAGGACGAACCTCGTGAGGCTTTTCAGCATGTGCTGCTACGTCAGGCGGCCGGCCATCATGCGCTTAACGCGAACGCGTTCTTCGCGGACCAATTCTCGGAATGGATACGTCCCATCAAAACAATAGATTTGCCAATTTTGTCGCAATCCCCATAGTCAGACGCCGATTAACTCGCGCATCAAGCAGGAAAATGCGTGTGAAACGACTTGTTGGTTTCAACACAGTTGCTGGACGATGCGCAAGCACGAACGGATGATTGCCCAGCTGCGTCCTTGTATGCGCCGTACTGGATTGGGACTGAAGAGGTGTGCTCTGAGGTCTGCGAAAAGCTGGACTGGAGGCTCTTCAATCCTCGTAGACCCAGGGAGACGGAGCTTTCGCGCAGTTCTTCGAGGCTGGTCCCGTTTGACAGCATCGGCACGGGCATCCGATCGTGCATTCTCAGTAGGTAGGCGACTCATGAGTTCGGACAGCAGACATCAATCCCTAGAGCAGGAACTAGCCGCCAACGATCCGTGGCGGCTCGACGGTAACCCATTCGAACGCGAGCGTTACTCGCAAATGCTCCGGCTATCGCGCTCGCAAGGGGTGATTTCCCATGCCCTTGAGGTCGGGTGCGCGGCCGGCGCATTTACGGAAATACTAGCACCTCATTGCAAACGGCTCACAGTCATCGACGTTATGCCGCAAGCGATTGCCCGAGCTCGCCTGCGGACGAAACGGTGGTCGCACATAACCTGGATAGCTTCGGACGTTCAGCAGTTTTCGACCGTCGAGCGGTTTGATTTGATCGTACTGGCCGAAGTCCTCTACTACCTTGGAGGGGTGGCCGAAATGCGCGCGACTATCCGCAAGTTGGTGCAGATGCTGACGCCAGATGGACAGCTGGTTTTTGGGTCAGCCCGAGATACCAACTGCAGGCGCTGGGGCCATGCCGCCGGGGCTGAGACTTGCATTCTCATGCTGAAGGAATCGTTGGTCGAAGTCGAGCGAGTGAGTTGCCAAGGTCAGTCGGCTAACGAAGACTGCTTGATCTCCTGCTTTCGTCCGAATTGATGCCGGCTCAAGAGGGTATCAGAAAGTCTGTGTAAGCAGGTTTTCTGTGAATTTACCTCAGCGAGTAGACTCACATGACGACCGACACGACGTTTACACCTGAACTACTGGATCACTGCTTGCTAACAATGAAAAGCCTAAAGACCTCACAGGTGCGGACGGGCTTTTCAAATAGCTGAACAAGACGCTGATTGAGGCGCTTGGTGCCGAGCTGACTATCACCTTGGCTAAGAGAAGGGGACCGGACCGGCGCGCGGCTTCCGCTATTGCGCGGCAATGCTTCCAAGAACACCAGCCGGTTCAACTCGAGAAATCCATTCCAATGGCGTATCGCGCACCAGCCCTTGGATGTGGCTTTTATCGATCGACGGGCCAAATGCCATCGCGCCTTCGAGCCGGCCCGCGCATAAAGACGCCGAGCGCGAGGAATGAATTGTCGACCGTCTTGCTGTAATGCAACCGCGTGATCAGCGACGCGTCGGCATCCTTCTTCGCGATCCGCGCGACGCGGATTTCTTTATAGTGTCCCATGGTCAGTCACTGAGTTCGTCGCGCATGGTTCGGAACTCCGGTTCGGGAGTCACGGCGGTGCGATCAACCCACAACGGCCCGTCGCGGTGGCGCCAATACTCCGAATTCACTTCCGCTTTGTGGCATAACGGATATGGCCGGCCTTTGTGCTGCCTCGACCCGGTCGAGAATGACCCAAGGCAGACGCCTCAACTGCTCGATATGACTTCCATTGCGCCATGGAGGCAATTGAATGGCGCCTCGAAGCAATCTGCTGGCGGCGCGTTTCTTGCGCAAACACGGGGGGCCGATGCCATTGAGCGTTCATCTGTCCAGTGCGGGCATCAAGCCCACCTAACCGCTCGCCACGCGTGACGTTTTCACGTAATCCATACATCTTACAACCACATTTCAGGCGCTCTTGACGCAGACGTTGTAAACCGCACAGGCTAGGAAAAATATGTGTGAAAACTGCTCTTCGAATCTACCTCACCTGCTCGCGCCGTCTCGGCGTTCCCTAATGTTGTTCGCTGCTTCGGCTGTTGGCGTGCTGCTTGGCGACAGGATTGCTGACGCGAAGGAGGCGAAAGCACCACCCAAGCCCGACAACGTGCTCTCGCCGGATGCTTCACTGAAGCGACTCATGGAAGGCAATGCGCGCTATGTCGAGGGCGCGTCGCGGTGCCACGGTTTTAAGCACGAACGCGAAGTCTTGATCGGTGGACAAAATCCACATGCCGCGATCCTGAGCTGTGCCGATTCGCGTATTGCGCCCGAATTTGCATTCGACAGTGGACTTGGCGATCTGTTCGTCTGCCGCGTTGCAGGCAATTTCGCCAACGATGACACGGTCGCGAGCATGGAATATGCCGCTGCGGTACTAAATACGCCGCTGATCCTGGTGCTCGGACACGACCGCTGCGGCGCCGTCGATGCTACGATCCAGTCGCTGAAAGACGACAAGCCGCCGCCGGGGCACATCCCGGCCCTCATCGCCGCACTTGCACCCGCGGTCAAGGCGTCATCGCAGCAAAGCGGGGATTCACTCGCCAACGCGATCCGGCAAAATGTGGTGGACAACGTCAACAAGCTGAAATCGGCAACCCCGATTCTGAACGCGGCAGTTGAGCAGAATAAGCTGAAGGTCGTCGGCGCTCTTTATCGGCTCGACACCGGCAGCGTCGAGCTGCTGAGCTGACACTTCCAGCAGCGGGCCGTTTCTCGCGCGGCCGCGGGCGACCGACAACCCTGCGATTGGCACGCGAGATGGCCACGAGCAGAAGGTTCTTGGCTCTCCGTAGTCCTTAACACGTTTAGGGGCCGCAAAGCCTCAGTTGCGGCTTTTCGTACTCAGCCAACCTGATCGCGCCATTTGCTCCGCTGCGGTATTTGGTCGGTATCGGGAAGAGCGGATATCGAGTAAGCCGCACCAAGCAGGATTTATGCACGAGGCGCCCTGGGGTCTGCACCTAATTACGAACTCTGATTCCCTCGCGCCGAGCTGGTTTGGTGCGGGGGACTTCGATGCGAGGACTGTTCTGGCTCCACGACAAGCAGTGGGCTCAGCTACAGCCGCATCTGCCGACGAACCAGACCGGCCCGGCGCGCGATGACGATCGACGCATTATCAGCGGCATCATTCATATTCTTCAGTGCGGCGCGTGGTGACGCGACTGCCCGTCCGACTATGGCCCTTACGCGACGATCTGTAATCGTTTCAATCGCTGCGCCAAGCGCGGATATTGGCAGGCGATCTTTGAAGCGCTCGCCGGCTGCGGCAAGAACGGCGTGACTTTGTCCATCTTCCACCTCGATCAAAGCGCATCGCTCGGCCAGCGGCAGAAAAGCGGGAGCATGAACAGGCGAACGGCCACTCGCGCGGTGGCCGGACCACGAAAATCCACGCGCTGAGCGACCGTGATTGCAAACCTTGCGCATTTCATCTCACTCCAGGCCAAGATGCCGATATTGCGGCAGGGCTAGTCCTTTTGACGATGGCAACGGCTTTGCGCCGAAATCGTCAGCTGCGGCGCGAAGTCTGTCATTCCAAACAAATCCAACGGGTGCCCCTCCATAGCTTCAGCGAACGCACTACAAAGGCCGCAATGTTATCGAGCGGCGTTTCTGCCGGCTCAAGGACTTCAGGCGTGTCGCAACCTGCTATGACAAACTTGCCAAAAACTTCTTGGCTGCCGTCCACCTCGCCGCCATTGTCGACTATTGGGGCAATTGAGTCTGAACCCTAGCTTTCGATAAAGCTCTTTGCCTTCCTGACGCCCGTCACCCTGTTGGCAATTGCCCAACCGTGCTCAACCCAGCGCATCCGTAGCTCTTGCACCCGGCGATGCGCCCAGGTCAGCCCGGGCGCCGTCGGCTTCAAAGCGCCATTCCGCGCCACGGAGAAAAAATTGTAGGACAAGTCTCGGCCCGGTGCGCGGGAGGACAAAACTCACCGACACAACAAGACCCGGCGTGCTATTGCCCACGTGCAGTGTTGTACCGATAGGGCCTTACTCACTAGGTTAAAATCTTTCTGCTCCGCCAGCCGTCTATGATCGTCTAAATCGAAAATCGGCACTTCCATTTCGTACAGCGGGTATTTTCCTTGATGGATGAACGGGGGAATAGCGGCGCTAGCTTCTATCGCATCGGCCATCGTGTCGACGGCGATCCAGGATCTGCTCGCGCGCGGAGGCGGAGGTCCGAATCGTGGTCGCGAAGGCCGATACCTCGGACGCTGGGGGACAGCGCAACCCGATCAAACGCCATTCCTGCTCGTATCGCCAACTTGACGCTTTTTGCAACTGGACAGCCTCGTCTACCTGACGACGAGCGTCCTTGTCGCCGTCGAGCATCGTCAGGATCTTGCTGGAATCGATACAAGCCGCGTGCGCCGTACTTTACCTTATCGAGATGATCGAGTGCATCGGACGGCACCGAATAGCCGATGCAAACACCGTGACGCTGGTCACCATAGTGGCTCCACATCAACGGGCATGTCGCGCGCTGAGCCATGGATACAATGCCCTGTCGTATTGCAGCAGCAGCTCCTTCTCCAGATAGTTGCCGAGCAGAAACTGAAGGGGATCATCTATTTCATATCTTGGATCGGTGGCGTTGTAGCTGATTTCCGAAATGACCCGATCGGCCTGGAGCCGGCTGAGTCGTTCGATATGATCCAGGGTTTTCGGACCTTTGTACCTGATTATCTTCGCCGCGGCTTTCATCTCGGCTCGCCGCTCGACGAGCTGGCGTAACGCGCGCTCAAGATCTGTGGCAGGAAGATTGGTGTTGAGCGACGGCCGAGCGTCGAACGGATCATTGAATGTGCTCGGATCGGCGTAAAACAGATTGTCCGCAATGATCATATCGAGTGTGAGATTATTGAACGCGCGGTATTTGGAAGCCGCCTCGGAATGCTTTGTTTTTTGGCCATTGCTCCCCCTTGAGCGGCTATTTGGGTCGAGAGTTCTGAACCACTGAATAGTGTTTCCACGTTGTCGCCGGTCAGCATCACCTTGTCGGCCCAATCGGATATTCACGAAGGGCTTAGCGATTGCTGGATGAATGGAGTCGGGGTCGAAATCACCCTCGAACAGATCTCGGCGAAGCACGTAAAGTTTTCGCGCATCTTCGCTGTTATGCTTTAGGCAGTTGCCAGAAGCCTCAGTTCCTCCAGGCCCGCTTTGTCAATGACAATCAACGCCTCTGTCAGTGCGGCAACCAGATCAGCATGCTTTGGCTTCTTTCTCGGCTGCGGCACGCATCGCCGCGCACCACGCTCCCATACGTGGTAGATCACGATCACGAACGCCTTTCGAACCAGGAGGAGCGCGGCTTCAGCCTCCAGGCGGCGCTCTGCGAACTCTTCGCCATAGTGACGTCCAGCGCCGGTTTTCCTGATCATACTCTTCCCACTGGGCAGTGCCCGCATCGACCCTGCGCTGAAGTCGTCCGCCTCCTTTTGATCTCCTCCAGCTCCTGGAAAAAGGGGGCAAAGGCCGCGCGCATCTGGCGGATACGATGATCAAACAGGGCACGGCGCATTGTTTTCATTTCGAACGGGGGAACGGGCGTCCCCCTTTCAAAGGCCTGGTAGAATTGGACGTCACCTCAAGCGATTCAATCCTGCGATGGATGATACGGACGGCTCGCTTCAGGCGAGGTCTTCCGCTCAAAAGATCCCCGGCCCAAACGGCCACGACCTAAAGGCCCTTGCAAGAAATGCAGTATTGCTGTATATTACAGCATTGAGGGAGATCGATCGATGACCCAATATTCAACCAGTGATCTTTCCAGGAAGTCGGGTGATATAATCGCTGAAGCCCTGCGTCGGCCCGTCACCATTACCCAGCGCAATAAGCCGCGTCTTGTGCTGCTCAGCATCGAAGACTACCGCAAGCTCACGGCCAGAGCCGATACCCGGAACGCCGGCCGCCTCGAGACAATGCCTGACGACTTGTTTGACGACGTCAAGCGGGCCATCGACGCCTATGAGCGGGAGGGCGACGAGACGTGAGCCGGGACGAGCTTCGCACCGGATGCGTGATCCGATTTCCCTTTTTGTGGGTGCGCGAGGCTGAGCGTGGGGAGACGGAAGGCCGCAAAGCCTCGCCCGGTGGCTGTGGGTGTGCGGATCGCCAGGCCGAAGGGTGAGGACTCGTTGGTGCTGTTTCCGATCACCAGCCAACCGCCCTCCTCCGATCGTTTTGCCGTCGAAATTCCCGAGATGGAAAAGCGTCGTGCCGGTCTCGATGCTTCGCTACGCCTTTGGATCATTCTTGACGAATACAATCAGGACGTCATCGGCCAGTCATTCTACCTTGAACCGGACCCGCCGCTCGGCCATTTCAGCAAGGCGTTTTTTCTGCCGTTGATGAAAGAATTCATTGCCCGCCGCGCACGGACTCGCGGCGTTAACCGTCAGAGTTAGATAGGTGAGCCCGCAAAGAGACCAGATCTTTCACCGGAGCAGCAGAATACAGCGGCCTCGATTCGGCAATTGCTCGGAAAGAGCATGGCCGATCGCTATGCCGACTTCTGCCGGCTGGCGTCCGGCGCGCTTCCGCTTCGGGTGTCCTGTCGCGGCCCACGCGTTGCGAGAGTTCCGATTCTACGGCAAACTTAACGGGACCAATGGAGATTGCCGTCGACGCCACGGCGTTGGATGATGCGCCCGCGCCGCTTGGTGCGGACCAATTCGCCGGTCAATTGCCGGTCTCAGGTGATCCTGAGGCACTCGAGCCGTTCTCACCAAGAGAACTCCGTGGACCGCTGAATGATGAGCCCGCGCCGTTTGGCGTGGATCAGCTGGTCGACAATTTGCAAGTCCCAGCTGATCCAGATGCGCTTATTTTCAAAGCCAAGCAGATGCCTCTACGAGAGATTCGCCGACTGCTTGATGATGAACACGCATCGTCACCCGCGGATCAACCAGCCCGCCGGTTGCCGAACGACTATTAGAGGACACGAGCCGATTGCTGGAGATGCGCTGAATTCAATGGCGCGACCTATTAAATCCTCGGACGACCTTCGGCGCATGTAGCTAGGTCCGGCGGATCGCCTCGCCTTCCGGCTCCTATTCGATCACTCCACCTGCCCTGGATTGCGGCCGTGCGCCGGCGTCGGAAGAGCTGGCAGAAGCAATGCGTTTGCATACTGTGCTGCGTCGACTACGGTTATTGGCGGGGGACAGATTTCTCTGTCTTCCGGTGGCGCGCTCTTCGATCGATTACTCAAAACATCGACGATGGAGTGCATGGCGCGATGCGCAGATCTAGCTGGACTAAAGCCAAGCTACGACGCGCCCGCCAGACATTGTATATCCGTCATGAGCCGTTATGGAAAAGTTGCGTGACCTCTTGCCGGCCTTTCATGTTTCTTCACGCAGTGGCTCCTGCGAGCTCGTTGGAAGGCGGTGTCGTACACCGCCTGAGCCATGGAGTGCTTGGCCAGGTCTGTCGCGCGAACCGGTCGAGTTCGCTCTGGTAGTACGAATTGCCGCTGTTGCTGGCATACGCGCGGTTCGCGAAAGATAATGGTCGGTGGCGTCGACGAAGTTGCCGCCACCCTGCCCTGCGAGCGACAAGACGCTCGATAAGAATTGTTGGGGCAGAACCTTTTGAAATGCGGCATGTTCAAGAGCGCGCCGATTTCGTTGGCGTTGGTGTGCTTGTTGAAGCTGTCATAGAGATGCTTGGTCTGGCCCAATTGATGCTGCGACCTTGAGCTGCGACCTCAACGTATAACCTACTTCTTCAATTCCGTCAGTTGCTCAAATTTGTTGTTGCGGGATCCCAAACCGCCTCGTCTCCAAGCGCCTTCCAGAACTCGTCGAGTCAATGATCAGGCACCGGCCATCGATTAGCCGCTCCACGCGATGGAATAGATACATCATGAGCGGCGTGCGAACGGTGGATGATCTAAGAGATCGGTCATGTCGAAGCCGATGAACCGGGCGTCGAGACTGATAGCGTTCTGATCGCCGTCGAGCACCGAGCCGAATGGAGTGCCGTGGCACCGTCGCTCGAACCGCTCACCGATGCCTTCGCGATCTTTCTGACCGAGAAAAGCCCGCAGCGTCCTGAACGATCGCTCCGACTGCCGCAGTTGACCAAGCGCTCTCGCCGCCCCAATCCTTGTCGAAGAAAACATACGACGCGTCGAACCGCTGGGCCTGCGACAGCACGAGGTTCTGCACGACAGTCTTGCCGGATCAGATGAAGGTGTTGCCGAGTCGCCATGATGAAAGGAAAAAAGAAGGGCAAGCCGGACACGGTCTTGAGCATCGCCACCGCCGGTCCCCAATGGTTGCCCGCGGGCATTCCAGCATCCGCGGGCCGCCCCGCATCGCTTCGTCCGCGCCGCGGGCGCCCCGCCGGGTGCCGCTGCCGGCCTGTGCAAACAGCCGGGCCTTGAGCACCGCGTCGGTGACGTCTTCGGGCAACGGCCAGGTCAGCCCGCCGCCTCGAACCGGTGGATCGTCAACCGCACCGTCGAAGGCGCCGTCCCCACCCGCCGAGCAATCCCACGGGTCGTCATCCCGACCAACTTCAATCTGATCACATCGCGCACGTGGCGCATCGCAAACCTCTCCGTCGGCATCCAGGTCCCGCTCGCAAAGCTGAAAGGTGGGACCGTATCGTAGCTAGAAGAGGCCTCGTCACCCCGGGCGACATCATCCCGGAATGGCGGGCGACATCGAGCGGAACCAGCAGAGATTCCTGCCACCCTTCTTTACCGATACTGGCGTAAAGAACATGCGTATCCTCAATCGTGTAGTCTGCACCCGCGATGCAGCCACGCCCCAGCTCGTTGACCGTATGCTGGATTGATCTCGACGGTACTCAGTCTTGAGGCACACTGCGATGAGTATACTCTCTCTTTGAGAGCCGCTACCCTCCTCCGGCAGGCCTTATTGATGCAGTGCAACGGCATCGGCTGACCTACTCGCCGGTCCAGAGGCTCGAACCCGTTTCCCCGTTCTTGCAAGTCGAAACAGGAGCGCATCGCATGTGGCGCAATCTGCTGCTTTCAGGCACAGTCGACTACTTCGGGTCCTACTCGACCTATTCTCCTGAGGCTCCGGGTCGACTTTGTGTGCGTCACGCATTTCTTGGTTCGGTGCGACATGCTTCTCACTTTTCGCTCGAAAGCGATCTGGTCCACCTTCCACAATAGAGGTTGCGATTTGCACCGTCCGAGCCCACCGCCTCAGATGAAGCAAAAGCAGTACGCCAACAAAAAGGCTCGTCATTATAACAGTCGTCATCAAAAGGCATGCCACACAGCACAATGCGGCTACATCCAAGACCGATCGCAACCAGAACGGCACCCAATCCACACTTGCCGTGTCCTCCCTAGAGCCAGACATGCTCGCTATAACTCGCTGCTCTTCTCGATGCGTGATAAGGTTATCATTCAGCGCCGATTGAAGGATCGGCTCCCTAAGGATGCGAGCTGACGTCAAGCTGACGAGTTTCCCGACGGCAACGATATCGTTTCGCGTGAATTCCGGGCATTGTTGATCAGCCGAAGAGATCTGGAAAACTCCTCGAACAAACTCCAACAAACCTCTTAAATGTCTTGAAGAGAGTTTTCCCTGCATTGCAGTCGTCGTTCGTACCGGAACGTGCGGCGGCGTCCCCGTGTTGGAGGCGCCGATTCGTTGTAGTAACCCGGCTCTCACGATACCCCCCCAAGCTGTGCAAGCAATATCGCCGTTTCAGAGGGTCCAAGCCCGACGACGCCTACGAAGCTAACCGGTGGCACTGGAATGTCCTGACGAGTCGGCTTCCAGAGATGCAGGCAGTACCGGCTGTTATTTACGTATTGCGAATGAGGCGGATGCAGTTGCATCACGCACTCCTCTTCATCCCAAAACAGGTCTTTGACGAAGCACATCTCCTCCCAGTTCGGACAACGTCGCGGCGTGGAGACAGAGACATGCTCCCACCCTGGGCGAACAAGTCCGACTATCCTCAGTCTGCACCCACAAGGGCCCTGAACAAAGAAAAGGCCGCAAGGACCTGATCCCGGCGCGCTGGCGAATTGGCCATGTCGTAGGCGGCCGGCCTCGAGTTTTTCTAGAACTTGTGCTCTCACGTCCCCTGCTTTGCCTCGCTGATGAATTTGGTTTCGAACAAACTGCTGAACAAACCGCAGATGCAGATCATCTCTCTTCTTCCGCTCCCAATGCCGGCAAACACATGCAAGCGGACGCTCGACTTTTGTCGAGCCGGTAAAGGATCTCCCCGTGAGGCCAGGATAAACTTTCAGCCATCTCCGTCACCTTTATTGAGAAAAACGCGTACGTTTCCGTAAGGATAAGGTCACGATGGTACTTTTCAGCTTGCGAGTTTGGCTTCAGCACCAGATCCTCCTTTTTTAGCTCACCACATCCCCGGTCCTTTCGAAGCTTGCCGCAAACACGCGGGCTGCGGCTCGCCTCGCGACGAGGCTAGGAACCCTTGACGACGGCAAACGCGCCGTCGGAAGCAGTTGCTCTTCCAGCACAGTCACGGCCGGCATATGGAATGAGCCCCGTTGAACGCCTGGATCACAAGGCGACCGTTTCGGAGCTTGATCCCGCCGCCTAATTCAGGAACTCTTTCGATGCCGGCCTTCTCGTTTGGCATGGGCACGCAGCCTCGCGCAGCAGAATGCGACGATCGGATGATCAGAAGGCCGAATTTCTCGATACGGCCTTCTCTCTCTTTGCACAGCGCGGCCCCGCGAGCCTCGTGAACGGTTCGGCAAGTGGGCGGACGAGCCATAGGCTCCCCCAAGCCTAAGTCGGAAATCGCTCGTGATCCAAGCGCTAAACAGCCGGTGAAGGGATTAGCGAGCAGCCGCTGCCAATGCACAGGCGGTAGGCTGTAACAAGTCGGCAATTGCCCCCTTGCGCTTGCGTCGGATGGTCATGCTGGCAAGCGCAAAGATCAGCAACGACGGCAAGACATTTCGCTATCCATGAAGATGAGGTGCGGATGAGGCGCGGCAAGCGGAGCTCCGAGCAGCGTCCCCTCAGCGACATTCGGCTTGGCCCCCTTGCTCGTCATGAGGAGGCACACCTCAATTGATCATCCAGCGAAGCGCCCTTCCAGAATCGCGCAACACGTCCATGCTTGTGGAGCGTTCAAATCCCAGAGAGTTGCCAGATGACGCAAGAAGCAACTCAGAGCAGCTGACTAGGGATTCCAAAGGGCTGCTCTGCCGGAAAGGCCGAACCGCCGCCGGTTCAGCCTATTCCGCTCGCGCGCCGCATCGGGAGCACACCCGCTAGTGGCGGGCGCTCCCGTTGCAGCGCCCCGTTGCCCCGGTGCATGCCGCTACGAAGAGTAGTCCGGTTTCAGGCAACCACACCCTCGCGACCTCTGCTAGCCAGTCCCCGGGCCTAAATTGAGCTGTTCGAAGTACCAAGAAGCATCGTCCCCCGACGATTCCGTTTCGATGTATTCTTCACCCGAATATTCCTCGACACTTCCTTCGCTTTCCTCATCACTACTCTCAGCTTTTGAGAGATATAGCCGAGGCTTATCCGCCCGCTGCCATTTCCCCTCCTCGTTCAGCGTCCACTTGTCCGGATGCTGCCTAGGGTCAAGCACATATTCATTGTCATCTTCCTTGTCTCCCACGTAAACAAAGCCCATTTGCTCTAGACGGGGCTTAACCTCATCAGTGGCAGGACGTGACATGACCAACGCCCGCTTGCCGTCAAGCCCAAGTTGATGTTCCAGCAGAACATCGCCTGCGTTCTCAACGAGCGGATGAGTAACCCGGAGACCGACAACGGACGAGACGTGTTTTCGCCCAGGAAAGTTCCGCTCCCACGCCTCCCCTCCCATGCGACTTCGACCTTCGGTTTTTAAAAGCCCGACACTCTGCTTTCCTAATTGATAGCTGAAATATCGCGCCTGGTCCGAATCATTTACGGTAGATGCGGCTCTGGCGACCATCGCTGTTTGCCTAGCCTTGTTGGAAACGAAATCCGAGTATTCTAGCGGATTATCGGCTATGTGCTTGATGTCGTCACCGTAAAAATTTCTCAGCTCTTTCTTGAATGACTTCCTGTCGATCTCATCGATGGGAGCTACGGAAACGAGGGAGTACGGCCGTGTCGCCCCCGAGGACGAACCAGGCGCCGTGTCTGCAAGCGCTTCCGTAAACCTCCGGCCTGCTAATGGCTCCGATTCATCGGCCTGGCTCGCGCTTGGAAATTGACTGGAAGAACCAGTGATTCTGCTATCCATGCGGTTCGCTCTCCCTATCGCAAAAGTTGCACCGTACTGGCCCATTCGAAGGCCTGTAGACATGATAGGCGCGCGAGCTGACGATAAGCTGACGCACAGACGGGGTGCATCATCCTAGCCCGGTGCACGTTTTGCACGGCGAGGGGCGGCTGGCTTTCCAGCAACGCTTATTGCGATTCGCCGGAGATTCTAGCCGCCTACGGGACGATTTCTGCATGGCTCCAGGAGTTGTGGGCGCGGCGTCCAGATGCCTTCGTGATCGGCAACTATGCGACTGCTCTTGCGGCAAAGTTGCTGGGCGCTTGGACCAATGCGGCGCTCGGTCTTGCCAATCGCGTCGAGCTGATCCAAGCCTCGCCAGGCCGGCGCGCAATATCGCCGGTATTGGATGTTGCGACAACCACGACCAAACAGCGGAACCGTACACGGGTGCGGCAAATGACAATGTCCGTTTTGAGCTGAAAGGCAGGAGCTCTATGTCCCCGCCATCGCCGGAAATCAGCAGTATGTTGACGCAACCGATTTCGGGTTACTCGAGGGACACGGCCGTCTCTCCTGCGAACAGAGATCAGGGCTGATCAACTCTTCATCGTATGCACTGTGGTAATATTGGCTTTCTCTTGTACGCCATCATGCGCGCGAGCGCTTCTTCTGCCGGGCAGATCCCTTTCGTAAGAGACAGACGAGTGACGCCTGCGTCAGCCTGTCGTCAGCTTGGCTGACTATCAAGCCCGCAGGTTCTGGCCAGCCTGAACTCAGTGCAAAACACTCATCCGATAAGAGCGCGGAACGCCATGTATAGCCGAATCAGCGGCTCGTCCAATATTCAATACGCTCCCCTTGGCGAGGGTGACGAAATGAGACCGTCAGCAAGTAGAGCCGAGAAAACTGATGCGGACAGCCAAAGACTCGCGGACATGTTCGCAAAGATGCACTTTGCCGCACCGGATTCTAACGCTGGCTCATCTTCGGCAGTAACGCCGTTATATTCCCTCGTTCCCAGACCTCCGATTGTGAAGATCGACAAGCCTTTATTTAGGAGAGAAGCGAAGCGCTTTTATGACGATGAAATCAAGCACATCGCCACTAATCCACAAGAGTACTCGGATTTCATATCCGAAAAAGCCAAGCGCATCGCTCAGGTCGCCGAGAAATACGGCACAACTAACGATAGCGAGCGCGCGCGATATTTCAGCTATCAATTAGGAAAGCAGAGTGTCGGACTTCTAAGAACGGAAGGCGGATTCAGCATGACTAAGTTCGAAGGCGAAAAGTGGCGCGAACTATTTCCTGAGCGAACCGAAATCACATCCGTTGTAGATCTTCAGCTTGCTCACCCGCTTGTCGAGAACGCAGGTGATATTCTGTTGGAGTATCAACTTCGACTCGACGGCGAACGACCGCTGCTCAATTGGCGTGCTGCCAATCAAGAGTCAAAAGCCCGTGCAGCGAAGATGGGATTCGTCGCGGTTGACGAGAACAATATGTTACTTGATCCTACCCAGTACCCCGACATTTGGATAAAGAACACTGCCGGTGAATGGCAGGGCAAAAACAAACCTCCACTATATCTCTCCAAAGCTGCGCGCGGTGAGAGCAGTAATATCGGGAGCGCAGCAAGTCCCACCACGTACTCGTACGAGGACGACTTTATGTAGATCGAATGGGATCTTTTAGAGTCGCGACGGAGAAGACCGGATCTGACCGTGTCTTGTTTCCTATGCAGCGATCCTCTTCAGCCTTGATCACATGTGTGGACGGCTCCCGTGGCACAAGAGCCTTCGTTGGCGACTATCAACCGCCTCGGCTGGTTGGACGCTTAGCGCAATTCGGCGCTCCTCAGCTCGTCCGGACCCCTTAAGCTTGGCCCAATCGCCGTAACGGCATCAAATCGATCTTGCCGGCGGATTGCTTGGGAGGCCGACTTACGCCCAAAGCTTTGCTGTCACAGAAAGTTGTTGAAGCTTTCGGTCTGCTTCTGGCGAGCACCACTTACTCACGCCGGTGTCGTTGATCCCGAACTTTACTGACCAGGAGGAACCGGCTTCGTTACGACACCGACTTCGCAGATGTAGCACAGTGATCATCGGTAGGACGCGGTGAAATATTGTGTGAGCATTGGCCTATTGCGCCGGACGGTTGGGCCTCACTTTTCGCATTCATGCTGATTTGGGTGTGAAGATTCGGCGGCCACTTCGACTAAGCATGGAGAAGAAGATGTTTCAACGATTGCTAAAGGCGCGCAGCGGTGTCTATTTCAGGGCCCGATCGACTAGTCGTGATGCCGAAACTGATCGTGCCCGTGCTACGTCCATTTTTCGTTCGATAGAGAACGCGCTGCAAGATGCGATGGCCGAGCAAGCTGACCTAAAATCGAGTGTCGATGAAGCGTTAGCGCTGTCGGCAGTAACGTTGGGCAATGATTCCGATGAATATCTTACGCGCGAACCGGAAGATAACCATTATCAGAATTTGCTTGGCAGTGAAATAGCGGAAGGGGAAAGGCGGTTGAACGAGCTAGAAGTCACTATCAGGCATATCCAGTTTTTGAAGACCGCGCTCGTCTCGCGCTTTCCGGACCTCGGCTTCGCAGACAACACTCCTCATGCGAAAGATATCGGATGAGAGTGGCTCAACAGGAACGTGGCCAATCCCTAGATTGGCGCGTTCCCCCTGATCGCTTGAAGTTTCATTGGGACCGGCGGAGGCTCCATGATAAAGGGTCACCGCAGGCGAACCGGTGCGCCGAGGCTAGTTGGCGCCGCTGTGCGCAAGAGGGCTAACCACATAGGCACGCTCGACTGTGCCGCCGGTGAGTTTCTCGGTACCTCAATGGCATTCGCGGCGCCTGTGGAACAGGGGTCGTAGGCCCAGTGATCGCACAACCCGTTGGTCAGACAGCCCGTAGATGCTTGAGCAGCAGCAGTCCGATCAGGGAGCGGCTTGCGATGTTCGCCCGGTCTCGTTAAGTAGAGCGGCGCGACCTCGCCATCAATCCAGTCCCAGTCGATCTTGCCTCGAGCTGCACCAACTCGCGCTTCAGGTTGATGATCTGATCCAGCCCGGCGCGAACCAGATCCCCCTCCCCAGTCGTCTTTGGCTTATTCGGTTGCATCGCCCCTCCCCTGCATCACGGAATCACGCGTCGATTCGAGAATCTGCTCAATAAAAATCTAGGAGCTCCCGAGGCTGCGAGTTGCAAAAGTTTGCAATTCCGCCTTCGTCAGAAAATTGAATCTCCGATCACGGCTTTAGGGATTCTTCACGAGCGACTAAGAAGTTTGCGCGGATAGCTTCGCGTGCACATTTCCGCTCTCTTGGTGAGCTGCTTTTGGCCATAGGCCAAGATAGTTTCGGCGACCCACGGGATTTAGTTTGGGGGCGCGCTCTTCGTGAATTGAATTAGCGACACGTGATTAACCACTAGTCTCGAGTTCGCACTTGCCCTTTGAAGCAATCAGCCCTGCTGCAGATGCACCCAACTGCTCGCCTTGGTGAGGGAAATACTTTCGCGTCCGTGACGGACGATCTTGACGTTGGCCGGTGCTAGGGGGCTGATTAAACCCAAATGCGAAAGCATTGTTGCTGCCTCGCCCGGCGTCATTTGCCCTCCATCTTGTCGTCCCGATCGTGTTCGGATGCGGACGTTGATGTGGAGTATCCGACTATTGGCGCTAAATCATTCCACAGATTCTGCTTCGCGCGCGCGGTTTTTCCTTCTTCAAGCGACGCGCAGAGCACTTCGGCGTGTGGCACGCCGATTGCTGAGATGAGGATTGCCGCAGTTAAAGAGCGGCGCGCTGGTCGCCGACCTAGGAATTCACAATGAGACTCGTTCGATTGATCTTGATCAATGTGGCGTTGACGCTAGTCGTAACTGTACGACCGGCAGACATTGATGTGGCCGTAGCCCGCCAACTTAACCCCACCGACCAAGGAAATAGTCTTGAGCATGAAGCGGACGGCTGCTCACGAAGCAGCTGTGAGCTTGGGCCCGAATCGGCAATGCTACAACCAGATCACGCAACGTGCGCAGCCGTTGAAGAGCAGCGCCGACCGCGAAGCAACGCTGGGTTCATCGATCTCCAAAAGGCCTGAGGCTCACGTGATCATTGAACACTATGATTAGGTGCTCAAAGGGCCAGACCTGGACCGCAGGTCGGCTGGCATCTGGCAGTCGACAAGGCTGACGATCAGCCTCACCAGTTCGCGACCGTGATCCTGTTTGCATCGGGATCGCGACGTTCGCTTGACTTGGTGATCTTCGATTTGCCGGTGCCTAGTCGACTAACGCAGCGCAAGCATGGGATACGAATTGACGCACTGGAGCAAACCAAAACCGCGCGTGATTGAATGCGGCAAGGCCGATGGGGCATTACATGCTGATACTTCGCAGCCGCGGATGGTGTGGAACCCCTGGCCGCTTGCGGCGCTCCTCCTCAACGCGCTCCTGTGGGCCGGTATCTGCTGGCTCATTTACGCGTTCTTATGAGCGAGACGGTGTGCCAACCAGCCAAATGCTGGCGCCACAAGGATGGACACCTTGGCAAGCGCAATCTTGCATACACACCTGTGGTCATCGACTGACCTTTCTCAGCGGCTCGCGGTCTCAAGAAAGGCACGTACGTACGCGCGCCGGGTGGATTAGCTACCTTATCGGCCACCAACGCCAGACGCCGCAATACGCTTCGCCATTGCGCCCCACGGACCCGAGGCGCGCAATTCGATCTGCGTCAGGTCCAACTTGGGCAATGCGCAGTGTTCGAACCGGATATACTCCCAGCCGGGCGGCGACCGTGGCCGGCGCCGTTCGCCGATCCAGCACGAGGTCCAGATCGTCGTCCTTGCGCGGGCTCAGCGCGGTGTCGCTCCTGCTCGCTCCATCCGTCGCATCGGGCGACGGCGTTGCGTCGGATCGGCGACGGCAGCGCGCGCACGCCGCCGCCTCCCGCGCGTTCAGGCCGGCGTACGCTGCCCTCCCCCCGCAGCGTCGCTGCGGTAGCGGCCGGTCGAGGTCTGGTAGTACTGCGTGCGGAGGGCCGCCATGGCCTCGATCAACGGTCCCCACGGCGCGGGAAAGCGTTCTTCCGCCATCACCCGGTGCAGCATGCGCGTATGGCCGGCCAGCTCATCGTTGAGGAAGTCCATCACAGGCATAGCCGGATAGCGCTGCAGCAGCAGGATCGCCGCGTTGCCGGCCTCACCGGCCGACCTGTCCTTGTCGCGTCCATGCAGATCGTTCTGCAGGCGCCCTATCGCGGAAATGAGCCGCAGGACCTGGCGAAACATCGGACGCGCGCGCAAGGTCGCCATGTCCAGCCCCCACAGCAACGACAGGCAACAGAACACGTTGGCGTAGGCGATCGAATCGATGCCGTTGTGCAGGTACTCGGCGTAGGACCAGCGTTCCGCCCCTGCCGCCTGCGCGTGTCCGGCGCGCAGCGCCGCGCAGTAGCACCGGGTATCGTCGAGAAGCTGAGCATAGTCGCGCCGATCGTAGGCGAGCGCGGCCAGCGAAGCGCGCAGCACAGCGCAGCCCTCGAATCCGGGTAGCGCGCACGGCACGCCCTGCCCCAGCGCCTGCTCCACCGCGGCGAGCTGCTCCGGCGCGATCAGGCCAAGGTCGTTGCAATCGTCGAGCCAGAACAGCAGCGCCAGTTCGCAATAGAACGTCACGATCAGCGTTTCGTCCTGCGGATCGCGGCCGGTGCGGGCGCTGGTGTCGCGCAGGCTCGGGTGGATGCGCTGCAGGATGTACTGGCCGCCCCTGACCGCTTCCACGGCATGCTCGTCGGCGAACCCGGTCAGGGAACGCCCCCACTCCAGCACCTGCTGCAGCGCGCGTTCGGTCTGGATCATGGCGCCGCTCCTGCTCCTTCGGCCGGGACGCGCCGCCCCCAACGAAGCGCCAGCCACAACCCGGCGAGTTCGGCCACGCGCACGACCCGGGTGGGGCAATACAGTTCCTTGCCGATCCACAGCGGCGTCTGTGGCAATCGATGCGCCGCATGGCGGGCGAGCATCCACTCCAGCGCACGCGCCACCGCCTGCGCGATGCGACGGCGCCCAGTTGGCTCTTCCATCCCGTCCATCACGTGCAACGCGAACAGCGCATAGGCGGTTTCCTCGAATGTGGACGCGCGACCGGCGCCCCAGCCTCCGTCGTCGCGCTGCGCCTGCAGCAGCGCCGCCAGCGCGCGCTCGTCGCGCCACCGGGGCTTGCCTTGCGCCAGCGCAACGACGGCGTGCGCGGTGGGATACAGCCACGAAACGTGCCATTTTTCGTTGTCCCATAGACCGTTCGGGTTGCGATTGGCCTCGACGTAGGCGCTGGTGCCGGCGGCGGGCTTTCCCAACAGTCGCAACGCATGCAGGGCATGAATGTTGGTCGACACCGAAGCATTGCGCTCGCCGGGGAAGGTGACGAACTTCTCGCCGACTTCGAAATGGCGCAACGCATCGAAGGCCCCGTCGCGGCCTGCAAGGCGCAGGACGCACAACGCAACGGCGGTGTCGTCCGCATCGGCCGCGAAGTGCAAGGCCGGGCCCAGGCCGCGCACGCCTAGGCGGGCGTCGAGCTGCGCGACGATCACGCGCACCGCCTCGGCGAGCGCGGGATGCGCGAACAGCCCGGCCAGATACAGGGTGTACAGCGACCAGCATGGCTCGAACACATTGATCGGCCAGACGTTGGGAACGACACCTTCGATGCCGCTACGCGTCGCCCGCGATGCCGCCTGCAGATACGCGTCGGCGCGCCCGATCTGCGGCGTGCTCCCTTTTGTCACGGCGTGCGCACGCCACGCGGCAGTGGCCGCCGGACTGATGCCGATACTGCCGTCATCATCCGGAGATGCGGTGGTCGGCGACGTCCCCCAGGCTTCCCAGGAGTGCAGCAACGGATGGCCGCTCGGCAACGTCGCCACCGCCGACAGCTTGACCAGGCACGCTTGTCGCAACGGCAACAGCGCCAGGTGGCGCGGAAACGCCACGCCCCCCAGCAAAGATGCGGCCTCGCCGCAAAACTGCGGCAGGATCAGCTCCGCGCCGATCGGCGCGTCTTCGGGCACCGCATGCGCGTAGGGATCGGGCTGGCGCTGGAGGAACCCGGTTGCAGCCTGGACTGCGTCCGCAGCGCCGGGAAGAGGATCGGCACGCTGCAATGCCAGCAACGCCGCCCACGTGGGCGCATGGCGAAACAGCGGGAAGTCCGCGCTTCCCCATCCGCCATCGGCCTGTTGCTGCGCGATGAGCCACGCGTATGCGTCCTGCCGACCGGTGACGTTGCCGTGAAACTGCAGAGCTCGCGCCGTGTCGTAGACGGACGGGCCGACGCTGCCGCCATCGCTCATCTCGCTCAGCAAGTGGCGCAATTCGGAAAGGATCTGTTCGGACAGCGCGTTCACGCGGGATGTTCCTTCTGCAGACGGTCGACGAGAACCAGGATCGGGCAGACGCCGCGCACGTCGCCGCAGGCCGTTGCGGCCCGGCCCATGGGCAGCGCCGGATGGCTGCCTGCTCCGGCGCGGCGACGCGCCCCGATGCTGCGCCGGTCCGCGGCATGGGTCTCCGCGCAGCGCGCCGCGTGCGCCGCGGCCGCGCTGGGCAACCGCTGCGATCGGCGCCGCGGACTCGGACAGAGTGCAGCATGCACCGCTGCCGCCTGCCGATCGCAGCGGCACAGGGGCGACTCGATGCGGACGGGCGCGCTCACGCGCATGGCACGTGCTTGAACAGATACGCGTTGGCCCGCTGCAGCATCTGCGCCAACCTTTCCGCACGCGGCCCCAGCGGGACGATGGCCTCCCCGGCGTCGCGCAACAGATCCGGCGCGAACTGGCGCGCTGCCTGCAGCCCCATGATCGACACACAGGTCGGCTTCTGCGCCGCCGCGTCCTTGCCGGGGGTCTTGCCCAGCGTCGCGGTATCCGCTGTCGCGTCGAGAATGTCGTCGACCACCTGTAACGCCAGGCCGAAACAGGCGCTGTAGCGATCGAGCGCACAGTATAGCGCAGCGTGCGCGGCATCCTCCGCGATGGCGCATAGCGCGCCCATGCGAACGGACGCGCGCACTAGCGCTCCGGTCTTCATCCGGTGCATCGCCAGGATCCTGTCCAGCTCGACGTGCTTTCCAACCAGCGACAGATCCATGGCCTGCCCGCCTGCGGCACCCTCGGCGGACACCGCCTGCGCCAGTTCGCGCACGAGCGCGATACGGTTGTCGCCCGGCGCATCCAGGCTCGCCAGGGTCAGGAAGGCGTGCGCCTGCAGCGCATCGCCGACCAGGATCGCGGTCGCTTCGCCGAACTTGACGTGCACGGTCGGAAGCCCGCGGCGAAGCACGTCGTCGTCCATCGCGGGCAGGTCATCGTGGACCAGGGTACAGGCGTGCATCATCTCGATGGCGGCGCTGACGTCGTCGAGCATGTGCGCCGGCGTGTCGGCCAGCGCTCCGGCAGCCAGACAGAGCAAGGCGCGGGTGCGCTTGCCGCCATGCAAGGTGGCGTAGCGCATCGCCGCCATCAGCTCGGTCGCGCCGTCGTCTTGACCGCAGAGAAGACGCGCCAGCGCCTGTTCGACCCGCTTTGCGCCGTCCTGCATCCAGATCTCCGGCAGCAGCCAGCCGGATGCGCCGCGCGCCTGCGCGCCCAATCCACCGAGCGCGGAAACGTTAGTTCGCTCGCCGTGTAGTGTGCAACCGGTCTGCATGTTGTTCATGTCATTGTACCTGCCAGGAGACGGCCAGGCGAGCGGCGAGCCGCCGCGGTGTTGCCGGCCTCCCACCGAGCGCGCGCGCCAAGTGCAGCAATGCCGCGCGTCGCCGGCGCCGCTGCCTCACCACACGGGGCATGCGATGCCAGCTCATGAGAATCCGATGCGGATAGTCATGGACGGATGTGCGGTCGGGTAATAGCGCCGGCCTTTTTCGACGCCGCTCAGCAACCGCGGCCGCACCCCGGCCTCGTGCATGGTCAGCGCCAAGGCGATACAGAACTGCACCAGTTCCAGCCATGCCAGGTGGTAGCCCATGCAGACGTGTGGGCCGGTACCGAACTGCAGCATGTCGACCGGCCGGATCGGCTCGGTGCGTTGCAGCCACCGCGCCAGCCGAAACTGATCAGGCGCCTCGTGCAGCAGCGCCGAGGTCGAGAAATGCAGCAGCGGGATGCACAGATCGGTGCCCGCAGGAATGCGCTGTTGGCCGAGTCGCAATTCACGCAGTGCGCGACGCACTAGGAGCGGCGTCGCCGGATGCACGCGCAGCGTCTCGCGGAACAGCGCCTCGGCGACCGGACACTGCGCCAGGTCCGCGTGCCGGGTCGGCACCGCGCCTACGCGTTGCGCCTCCTCGACCAGGGCGTCCCACAGCCCAGGCTGCCGCGCTAGCTCGATCACCATCCAGGCCATCGTCGAGGCGGTGGTGTCGTGACCACCAAGCAGCAGCAAGCGGATATTGGCGACCAGGACGTCATCGGAAAGCGCATCGTCGCTGCGATCGAAGGCGCTCACCATGTCGTTGATCAACCCGGTGCGCGAGGCATGTTCGCGCGCGGCGCGGACGAACTCGCGCAAGCGCGCATCGATCCAGTCGCGGGCGGCGCGGCCGCGCCGCAAGGGCAGTCCGGGCAGGTCGACCGGGGGCGCGACGATCAACTGCAGCAGTTGCCGGTATTTGCGATGCCATCCCGGCAGGTCCTGCGCGGGGATTCCCATGAGACTGAAGATGAGCTTGAGCATCAGGTCGCCAGTTTCGCGCAGGATGGTTACGTCGCCGCGGTCCCGCCACGCCTGCACGCGCGCCCGGATGACGGGCGCGAACAGTTCGCCGATGCCGGCCTGGGTCAGCCCCTTGGGCAGAAGCGCCGCCTGGATCGCATCGCGCGCCTGCCGGTGCGCGATGCCGTCCTGGGCGACCAACGTTCCGCCAAACAATTCGGGCGCGATGTCTTCGATCAGCGCCGAGGACACGTCCTTGTGCCGGAGCAGTGCGAGAGCATCCGGATCCAGACTGGTCATCAGGTGTCCGGCAGGGCCGAAATCTAGCCAGAAGTGGCTGCCCAGCGTCCGTTCCGCGCGCCACAGCAGGCGCGGCAGGTCGCAGACGACGGCGGGAAGATGCCCGACCAAGGGAAAAGCGCCGGGCACGACCGGGATGTCGTGCCGCAGCCGATGCCGACGGTTCAGCGGGTTGAGCAGCATGTCCATCAGCAGCGCGGCGCCGCGTCCGCTTCGGCGGTCTCGCCGGCAGGCCGCGCGGCGCGGCTGTTGCCACCGTCGGCGTAGGTCGGCACATGCGCCAGCATGCCGCCGTCGATGCACACGACCTGGCCGGTGATGAACGCAGCATCGTCGGACAGCAGGAACGCCACCAGTGCGGCCACGTCCTCGGGGCGGCCGACGCGCGGCAGGAGCTGGTGCCGGCGCAGATGGGTTTGCATGCACTCGTCCAGCTTGGCCAGGAGACGCTCGGTCATGATGAGACCCGGCGCAACCGCGTTGCAGCGGATCTGCGCATGACCGTACTGGGTGGCGAGCGAGGCCGACAGCATGTTCAACGCCGCCTTCGACGCGGCGTAGGACGTCTGCGCGGTGTCACCGCTGAGCCCTTGGCACGACGACATGTTGACGATCGCGCCACCGCCGCGGGCGATCATGCGTGGGATGGCCTGCCGGCAGCAGAGCAGCGTGCCTCGCAGATTGGTCGCCATGGTCTGATCCCAGACCGCCAGGTTCAACTCGAGGATCGCGCGGTCGCGCGGGGTCAGATGCATGGCGCTCGCGTTGTTCACCAGCAGGTCGACCCCACCGAAGTGCCGCTCCGCCGTCTCAAACAGCGCTGCCACCGCCTGCGCATCGGCGATGTCGATCGCCAGGGCGAGCGCGTGGCCCGCTTCGGCCGCGATCTGCGCGGTGCAGGCGATAGCCGCCGAGCCATCAATGTCGGCCACCACCACTCTGCCGCCCTCGCGCGCGATAGCGAGGGCGCATGCCTTGCCGATGCCGGCGCCGGCGCCGGTCACCACAGCCACTTTGCCTTCAAACCGTCCCATCGTGTCATCCTAGATTGTGTTGGTCTTTCGCGGCATGCCGCTCGGCCTCCGGTGGAGAACGCGCAAGGTTGGCGCTGGCGCGCTCGTCATCCCCAGCGTCGCTTTCGATGACCCGAATGGCGGCGACCGGGCACTGGCTGGCCGCAAGCCGCACGGCGGCGTGCAGCGCCTGCGGGACCGTCGCCACGCACACTTCGGCCACGCCGTCCGGTTCGCGCTGGCGAAAGGTGCTCGGCAGCGTCAGCACGCACTGCCCCGTGGTGCTGCACAGATCCTGGTCGACCACGACGCGCATCTCAGCCTCCCCCCTGCGCATGCAGCCGCACCGGCAGCGCGCGGAACGTCCTAAGGAATGCGGAGGGCTCCCGGGTCGGCTGCTCGGCCAACGCTAGCGCGGGGAAGCGCGCCTGGATCCGCGGCAGGCTCTCGGCCAACTGCACCCGGGCCAGTTGCGCACCGAGGCAGAAGTGGATGCCGTGGCCGAAGCTCAGCATGATCTTCCCGTCGGTCGACATGCCAGGACTGGTGCCGTAGAACCGCGCGGGATCGAAGCGGTCGGGATCGGCGAAGGCGGCCGGGTCGCGATTGCCGGCCGCGATCAGCACGCGCACGTCCGCGTTCTTCGGAATCACCACGCCGCCCAGTTCGATGTCGCGCTGTGCGATACGCGGAATGGAGCTGAACATGGCGGGCGCGTCGCAGCGCAGGACTTCTTCGACGAATGCCTTCACCCCCACGGCGTCTGCCTGCAGCCAATGCCGCTGTTCGGGATACGCCAGCATCGCCAGGACCGCATGGTCGATGGTCGCAGCAGTTGTGGCGAAGCCGCCCAGCAGCATGCCCCACAGCATGCTGATCAATTCCGCATCCGACAGCGTGTCGGCATCGTCGTCGTGTGCGCCGACCAGCATCGAGACGACATCGTGGCGGGGATCGGTGCGCTTGCGCTGTATGAGGTCGCCGAAGTAGGCCTGCACCCTGGCACTGGCCACGTCCGCCGCGGCGAGCTGGGGATCGCTGGCGTGCGGGCTCAGGCCTTCCGCAATGGCGCCGATGCCGGCGGCGAGCCCGAACATGTCGTCCTGGGGCAGGCCGAACAGTTCGGCAAAGACCAGCATGGGCAGGGCCAGCGCGAACTCCCGATGCAGGTCAACCGCCTCCCCACGCTCCAGCGCGGGCGCCATGCCGTCCAGGCGCGCTGCGACGATGCGCGCGATGCTCGGCCGCAGATTGTCGATCTGGAACAAGGTGAAATCGCGCGAAATCAGCCGGCGCAGACGCGTATGCGTCGGTGGTTCCTTCATCGCTAGCGTGGACGCCAGCAGTTTGAGCGACAGGCTTCTCGCCGCACGCGGGAAATAGCGCGCCAGTTCGCCCGGCGCCGGTCCCCGAAACGCATCGCCGGTGGCCGTGAGCGCCCAGTAGATGTCGGCGTGGCGGCTCAACAGAAAGAGGCCCGACGGCGCGCGATGGACCGGATCGTGCTCGCGCAACCACCGCATGAACGGATACGGGTCGTGGATGCACGCTGGCGAGGCCAGTTCGGCGAAGGCGTCGGGGCATGCTGCCGTGGTTTCTTGCACGTCCATTTTGGTTACCTGTTGGCTGGCTGATCTGACCGTCGCGCGCCATGCGCCGGCAATTGCGGAGAAGATCGCGATCCCGGCGGCGTCCGCGCATCACCAGAGCACCGGGAACTCCTCGAACCCGCCGGTAATGATCTCCTTGCGCAACTTCAGTTCTTCGGGCGCCACGGCCAGGCGCAGCGCGGGAAAGCGCTGGAAGATCGAACCGAACACCACCTTGAGTTCCAGCCTGGCCAGCGCCGCGCCGATGCAGTGATGCGGTCCGTAGGAGAACGCCAGGTGCTCCTTTTCTTCGCGTCCGATGTCGAAGATTTCCGGGTCGTCGAAATGGCGCGGATCGAACGACGTCGCCGGCAGGCCGACCAGCACCTTACTCTCCGCGGGAATATGCACGCCCGCGATGGTCACGTCGGTTCTCGGATAGCGCATGATGCCGTCCCAGCCCGCGCCAGGCGGGTACATGCGCAGGATTTCCTCCACCGCCTTGTCCACCAGAGATGGATCGCCGACCAGGCGTTCGCGCTGTTGCGGATGGCGGAACATAGCCAGCAGGCCGAATTCAATCTGCGCAACGGTGCTCTCGTGCCCCGCCACCAGCATGCCCGCCGCCAGGCCGATCGCCTCTTCCTCGGTCGCCTTGCCCTGGTCGACCGTCGCGAGCAGATCCGTCAGCAGGTTGTCGCCCGGATCCTGGCGCTTGTCCCGCATCTTGCCGCGAATGTAGGCGCGCAGCTCTTTCCAGGCCAGGCGCGACGCGCTGCGCGGGCCGCTTTCATGCTGATGCGTCATCACCTCGTCGGACAGCCCGGCGAAAAAGGCGTGATCCTCGTATAGCACCCCCATCAGCTCGCTGATGACCATGGCCGGAAGCGGAAAGGAGACGTGGCGCCGCAGGTCGGCGGGCTGGGGCTGGGCCGCCAGTGTCTCGAATAACTGCGCGGCGATCGCCTCGACCTGCTGCAAGAGTAGCTTCACCCTGCGGTTGCTGAAGGCCGGAGCCACTATCGTGCGTAACCGGGCATGCTCGCCCCCCTCGTGCGAGACCAGCCACCCCGGCGAACCGAGAATCACCGAATCCGGGGTGAATGCGGCCGGCGGCATTCCCGCGGGCCGGAACGCCGCGTCGGACAGCACCGCCTTGGCCTCATCGTAGCCTGTCACCCACCAGCCTTCGTGCCCGGATGGGAAGCGCACGCGGTGGATCGGACCGTCGGCGCGTAGCGCCAACATCTCGGGCGAGGGCTCGATGTGATCGACGCGCCACATCGGCAGCGTCGGCAAAGGTTGTTCGGACATGGTGGCACTTCACTCTCTAAGCGACGGAAGGGCGGAAGGTGACCGGCAGGTGCTGCGGGCAGCGGCTTCACTTGCGCTTGCGTTCACTTCTGTTCGTCGACGATGATCGGCGGGGAAGGCGGCCAGACCCTAGGGCCTCAATTTGGCTTTAGCCAACTACCGAATGTTGTAGTAGCCCCCTAAGCTCAAAGCGAAAAAATGCATGCTTGGCCTTGAAATAGCATCGCGATGACGACCACGAGCGACGCAAAACTCACGCGCCTGTACGTTGGAGGGGCCAGCTGCGGCATTTCTCTATCGCCGTACACTGGGCGCGTTAACCGCTCCTTCTTCACACAGTCGAAATCCCCCTCGAACGCGTTGGTGTCGGCGCCGAGGCGCACGTTGCGCGGCAGTTTGTCAGCGAGCAGGCGCTAGATCATGTCATGCCCGCGCGTTGCCATTCCTTCCTGCCGGCGCGCTTGAAGGCAGCGTTCTTGGCCGTTGTATCGGGCATCGCACAAGCGGCTGCATCCGACTTAACGCCGCTGAATGCGGTCGAGCGTCGATCTCCTATGCTGCAACAGCACCGGCCCAACGCACACTGCCGGGTATAAGGTGCGTGGGGCCGGTTGGGGATGGCGCGGCACTTGGCCGTCCAACCCAGACAAACCCGTGCAAATGATATGCCACACGAAATAGTGCCGATGATCGGCGTCGATTCGCCGGCGTCGGGCGCACGGATTTTCAGTTGCGGCAGGACGCGCCTAGCTATAGGCCATTTCCTCCTTAGTGGCCGGACGATCGCCGGATTTCGATGTCGGCGAGACTTCGTTGCGCAGTGTGGCCAGAGGGGCGCGGGTATCCGAACGGATTAGAATTATTGCGTCACAAACCTGACGACGCATGAGCTTCCATTTGATTGCGCAGCAGGGACATCTACGTAACGTCTAAGCAGATGAGCTCGCGACGCACCCCCGCATGCTAGCGAACGAGTTTGCATCTCACGCTCCGTTTTGAGCGGGAGCGACGCGGGTCAGCTAGTCATTCCATGAGCCGCGCGAAGCGCGTGGTCAAGAAGTCAACGCTGCCGTCGCGCCATTGACATTCCGCCAAGTTTGTTTCGGTAGACCGAGCTCAACTCACACACACACCTTGAACTATCAAGTATTTTGCTCGTCCTCCTATTGTATCAGTTTCGCCGCCCGTCCATTCCGGACCATTCCTTCGGGCGGCAGCGGTCCCCTGACGAGGCGACCACACAAATTGCGCGGCAAGAACGCCCGTTGCTCATTCGAAGCTGTTCCGCTCACGCTTATATGAGAGTCCTAACCCGCACGTTCTCGCTCATATCGGCCTCCTTCATTTTACGTTATTGCCGTTCCTCCTTTGGACGCTGCCACCCTTGGACCAAACAGTGCACAGGATGTCGCAAATCGTGACGCCACTTCGCAAACCTTACCTACGAGCTTGTGAGGTTGGATTAGCCTTCGCAACGACTTGCAAGCGGTTGCGACACATGTAGTTGTTGCGAAGCGCACATGCACGCTGTCCGGAATCCGCCAAGCTGTTTGCGGACGCGACATCGTAATTGCCGCATGCGTCGCATGCGGTGTTGTTGTGAAGGAGAAGAGCGTATGAAGTTTAGTCGCAGATGCCTGTCGATCCTGTTTTCTTTGCTTTCGGCTGTGAGCGTGAGCACGATCGCCAAGGCCGATGAGCCCTCGCCGAAATACGCCGATGTGCTCAGTGCTCTGCAGGCTGGCAAGAATGTGAAGCTCATATTGGACCTAAGCCGCTGTACCACGCTCGATGGCGGCAAGCCCGGGCCAGCGACGCAGGCCGGGCTGCTTATTAGCGCCTTCAGGGTGACCGCCCAGAACGGCATCAGCTTTGCCAATGCCCATCAAACCGTGGATAGCTCGGGACAGCCAGTGACGGAATACATTCGTCACAGCCTCAGCCGCGAAGGCAAGCTTACGGTGCGGGCCTCCAAGCTGATCGTCGGGGCGACCCAAGTAGTGAATCAGGGCGAATTCGTGTGCGAACTGCCGGACGGCGCAAAGTTCGTTTCTTCGCTCCCCTGACCTTTCGAGTGCAGTTTTTATAACACCGCGTGACGATGGCCAGGTCAATTCTGGCCGTCTTTTCGTAGCCGGTGGCCAAGCGCCAAAGTTACTTACCGTTTAATGAAGCAGCATCCGCTGAGGTGGTGCCGACCTCAGACTGTTGAAGAACTCGGCCGCGTTCGCAAGGGACACTGAATGGTCAATATTGTGTATGAAGAACCGGCCGACCGCCTGTCCGTAATGACGGCCATAGCTGATCCGCGACCGCGAGCGTGGTCATTCTCGTCGTCTCCTTACCATGAGAATTCCGAGCAGACCGAACCCTCTCGAGCCGTAGCGGAAGTCGAGAAGGCGCTCCCAAGCGCACCGAAGGCTGCGGCGATTTCAGCATCGCTACCCTCGAAGTGACATGCGCCTCTTAGAACAAGATGGACGAAGTCGCTGCTCTCGTTCGCCATCGATTGCGAACTGCGGCCGCTAGTGTTCTCTCCAACATGCGGCGACATTTCATCAACCGCAGTTCGCTAATGAAATCTCCTGCATCTGGCTTTGACCGCGCCGAGCCTGATCGTTCGGCGGCTAGGATCGGCATCATCCCGCCTATTGCCGGATAGATGCGGCGGTCTCGGCGATTTGCTCGGCCGAATGCCGGCGCGAATTCCGTTTCGTGCGGCCGTACTCGCTTAAAAGGGCCATGTTTCTACAGCCGGCTTACTCGCCGGTGCGTGCATGTAGCCCCTGTAAGTTCGTTTATGGGCGGGGAAATTTTCTAGGAGCAAAGCATAACCCGCCGTCAAATCTCGGCAAATCGGGTGTCCTGCGTACTCTCCCGACGCCTCCCCGTCGCTAGGCCGCAACGACGACACCGCGCGAATCAGCGTCGGCGTGAAGACCAACCTTCTGCGCGCGTCCTCAAAAAGTGATGCACGACATTCATGCCTTGCGTCGGTGCTTCGCCGACTCCTGCAAAGGCGCACATTGAGTACGTCATGGGAAACTTCTTCGAAAAAGCGGCTTCCCGCTGCGCAACGTCCTGTCGGACAACCAGCAGCGACGATTGTCAGCCTTCGAACCATGTCAGCAACTTGACGCTACACACACTTACGAAGTGCCGTCAAAAACCTGCAATTCAATTCGGCACGTCGCTTGCTTCATTCGCCGCATCCTCACAACAGCAGTGCGGTGATCTTCAAGAGCGGACTCGCCGCAGTTTTCAATTGAGGACCTTGAACACCATGAACAAACCTACCATGCCTCAGTCGGTTACGGCCGCACCGCAAACCGAGGCGCTTGGTGTTTTTTTCGAACAGGCGTTCGAACGGCAAATCCGACGGAGCCCGATGAGAGAGGCCGCCTTGCTGCGGCGCAACGATCGCCAGCATCTATGGGACGAGATCGACGAACCAGCACGGGACCAAGCGGTTCGCGAGACTCGGCAGGATCTTGATCGACTGCGCGCGAACTTCGATCCGCAGACGTTGCCGGACGCGGCCAAGCTGAGCTATCGGCTGTTCGAGAGCAACTGCGTGACATCCCTAGAAGCGGACGAGTTCCGGCATTACAACTACCCGCTAAACCAAATGGGTGGCTGGCAATCGTCCATTCCGGCCTTTCTGCTCAACCATCATCCCATCGACGCTGTCGAAGATGCCGAGGCCTACATCTCTCGCCTCGAGGGAATCCGCAGGTTGGTCGCACAAATCATTGATGGTGTCGAATTGCGTTCTCGCAACGGTATTTTCGCTCCCAGGTTTGTTTACGACAAGGTCATCCGGGAATGTCGCAATCTTCTGAGCGGCGTGCCCTTTCATGCTTCAGGAAAGGACTCGACGTGGCTTGCGGATTTCCGCGCCAAGCTCGACGCGCTGCCCATATCTTACGCGAAGAAGCCCAAGCTTACTGAAGCAGCCATTCAAGCGATGATCAGGTTCGTCCAACCGGCTTACGTCGATTTGATGCAGCGGCGGCCCGGCTCGAGGCCACGTCCAGCACGGACGATGGCGCCTGGAAGCACCCCAACGGACTTGAGTTCTACGCGCAGGCGCTCAGGCACATAACCACGACGGAGCTGTCGGCCGCCCAAATCCACGAGTACGGACGAGAGGAGGTCGGCCGGATCCACGGAGAGATGGAAAAGATAAAGAACTCGCTTGGCTTTGGCGGCGACCTCGCGGCCTTTTTTAAGCACATCAAGACAAACCCCAAGTTTGTCTATCCCGATACCCAGGAGGGACGGAGCACCTACCTCAGCGAAACGTCACGCATTTTGGATGCGATGTACCGCAAGCTCGGCAATTCTTTTGGCAGGCTTCCCAAGGCTCCTTTGGTTGTCAGGCGTGTCGAGCCCTTCCGTGAGAACTCTGGAGCCCTCGCCTTCTATCAGCGAACGACGGCTGACGGCAGCCAGCCCGGCGTCTACTATGTTAACCTGTCCAGAATGGAGATCCTGAAGACGTTCCAGCTCGAAGCTCTCGCCTACCACGAGGGCGTGCCGGGTCATCACATGCAGATTGCGATTGCGAGAGAACTGACCGGAGTTCCCGCGTTCCAGAAGTTCGGCTCGTACACCGCCTATGCGGAAGGGTGGGCGTTATATGCTGAGTCGCTTGCCAAGGACATGGGTGCGTACCGCGATCCGATGTCCGATTTCGGACGGCTCGCGGCGGAGCTGTGGCGCGCCGCGCGGCTTGTGGTGGATACCGGCATCCACACCAGTCGCTGGACGCGCCAACAAGCGATCAACTACCTACGCAAGGTAACGCCCAATCCGTTGTCCGAAATCATAAGTGAGGTGGAACGCTATGTCGTGATCCCGGGCCAAGCTACTGCGTACAAGGTGGGCATGCAGCAATTGCTCGCGTTGAGGAGCAAGGCAAGCTCTCAGCTGGGCCGGGCGTTCGACACGCGCGAGTTCCACGATGTCGTTCTCGGCAGCGGTGCACTTCCCTTCGGACTCCTCAGCGAGCTCGTCGATCGCTGGATTGCGAGCAAAGGCCCTGGCGGAACTCCTCGCAGCTAGCGTGTGAGGGGCGAAGATACAAGGCGGGACGATCAGATCCAGCTTCTGTCGCATCATCTGGGCCGGGATGAGAAGCGAGGAGCCATCTTCCGATGGGATTAAGTGCCGACGATCCAAAAGGATCTGGTCGCCGACGATCGTGCGGGCCGCCCGCGAAAGAGAGTTAAATCGATAGAAATTCGGATCTCGTGCTCCAAACATCTGTAGGAGCTGTCCGCCCGCAACTTGGCCGCGACCGAGGAAGCCGC
This sequence comes from Bradyrhizobium archetypum, assembly GCF_013114835.1. Taxonomy (GTDB): domain Bacteria; phylum Pseudomonadota; class Alphaproteobacteria; order Rhizobiales; family Xanthobacteraceae; genus Bradyrhizobium; species Bradyrhizobium archetypum. Next base: position 161,832 of record NZ_JAAVLW010000010.1, read on the forward strand.
GGCATTTTTGATTCCAGGGGCCGCGGGCGAGACGACGTGGCCTGCGCCAAGTTGATTCAGGTCAATCGTGCGGCTTGGAACGAAGGGCCAAGGGCATTCCAAGCGCCGATACGAGAACCGTAGCCGCCCCTAGCCATTGTGTTGCGGTCAGGGCTTCCTGAAGAAAAAGAGATGCGAAAATGGATGTAAACATCGGAACTAGCGGCAGCAACAGCGCGGCTGCGGTCGCGCTCATACGCTCCAGCGCAACGCCGTAGAGAAGAAATGGAATTGACATGAGCAGCAATCCGGATGCGACCACCAAAATAACGTCAGTGATAGTTGGCGCGAGCGCCGGCAATGGACGAATACCAATCCATACACATCCCACTGCTGCGAACGCGACGCTTTGGCTTAATGTCGTAAGCCGCAGCGCATCGATCCGAACCGACATAAAACGGACTGTGATACTGTAGAGCGAGGCAAATAGAACACCGCCGAGCACGAGGGCGACTCCCAGTCCGCGCGTTGCGTAGGGATCGGGTTCAGAGGTCCAGCTCAGCAAACCAACTCCGGCAAAGGCCAACAAGCAGAGCAAGCCGACACCCCGGTTGGGGATCTCGCCTAGAATCAACCACGCGAGGAGTATGATCATTGGCGTCTCAACTGCGAACAGGATCGCTTCCACAGACGTCGACAGCATCGTCAGGCCGAAGGTCGAAAAGCCAGACGCAAGCGCTGGCTGCAGGAGCCCGGGAAGGCCGGCAGGCCAATCCCTCAAGCGAGGCGGCGCGCCTGACCAGATGGATAGTACTGTCAGGCTTGCGGCACTCACCGCCAACTGCCCTGTTAGTAGCGAGAGCGGCTCGATGCAGCAGAGCGCGGCCTTGGACAGAACGTTGCCGATACTCCAGCTGACCATCGCAAGGGTTCCACAAAGAAGCGGTACGAAGAGGCTAGGCTGGCTCATCGGATGGCTTTCCGCTTGCATCAGGCCGTGTGACCTCCAGGCTCCTGCAATAGATCAGCAGCCGTGGATGAACTCCATGCTGGAGGACACGTTGGATTCAGCCTCCTCCAGAAGTAGCGACCAAGATTCTGGATGATACCGGGTCAGCGAGATACGGAGCCAGGGCGCTAACCTTGGGCGTCGCTTGTTCAAGCCTGAGGTTGATCGCGCGCCGATGAGCGAACCGCTAACGGCTGAGCAATCCAATTCGCCCCCATGCGTTATGACTTTTGACGCAGCAAAATTAGCCCTATCGAGCCGAGAAACCAATCTAGTCGCTCCCAGAGAGCTACCTGCGGATTTTTATCGAGAGGCCGCGGCGAAGCATCAGGAACTGTGATTAGAGTCTGCGCCGCCATCCTTTTTGAGCGTCGGCCACTCCTCTGCGCGTCGGGCTAGCTTCTCATATTCCTCGGCAATCTTAAGAAGCCTATCTCTGGACCTGCCTTCAGCGAACGACGCCGCTTTGGTCAGCGTCGCTTCCGCACGGCGTCGCCAGAATTTGGGATCGTAGAACTGATCTTTCGGTTTCATGTAGATGAGCATGCAGTTCGTACATTAAGCGAATGCGACACCAGACCTCCAAGATCATGTAGGCCGCCCTCCCCGCAAACTTCGCAAATTCGACCCAATTGCCGATATCTCAGAGGGAGCGAAGCCGCGGGACACGATTCGCTTGATAAAGCCGAAGCGGGCGCACACGCATTGAGCGGTTGATAGAGTTGCTTTGCTCATGCCTCGTACACAGCCGGTGGCAGCCGGACCCAGCACGATACCACCCCCAGCCACCACGACCTCCTCCGAAAGCGCGCTAGGTCAAGTTTCTTCCAGGACGAAGGTTTAGACGCGCAGCATCTAAAGCGCCCGCCCTCTCGGGCATGAAGCTCTTCCCTTTTCGAACTGCTACCGGGCCGCGCAATTGCGCTGACTAGGATCGCAAACCAATCCAATATTTCGATCTCTCCCACTTGCCGGCTTGCAGAGATCAGCCGTGCTGGAGCCTTCGCTTCTAGCACGTGCACGGCTGCGCTCGGCCTAGTTGGGAATGAAACTGAGATTTTCCGCGCCAGTGAAGGCCTCTCACTCTGATTCGCGCCAGACGGCTCTTGGGGCGTGCGGGTTTGGACATATCCACACGAGCAGTCCTCGAAGGGGCTTGAATCGTACGTAGCGTTAGATTGTACGATCTTAAAAGTAGGTGGCGCTCCCTCCGGCCATCTGAAAGCGTCCCGCCAGGTGATGAGAATTGCGAATGTCCCACACTTTTAAGCTCACGCCGCAAGAGTCCGTCACGATCCGAGAGCACTCCCCCGAAGGCGAAGTGATCTATGGACCGCATGGCGAACTGGCCAAGTTGCAGCCAGAACAGGACGAGCATTTGGCACAATCTCGATCTCCGATTTCGCGCGCGCCGCTCCTCTCAGGAGGTAGAATGCAGCGGCGCACCACGTGGGTGATGGCCCCGGCTGCGACAGACCGCCAAGTGTTCGCTCTCCCCAACCAGGTGCAGCTTCGGGGGCGTGTTGGACGTAGCTGAATGCCGGAATTGCTCCCGGGGTATATCTTACCGCTATCGTAACTTCTTTCGTCTAGCCAGGCCGCAATCGTTGTTTCGCCCTGCGTTGCCGGCTCTGGGTCATCAGCCGGCTGGCGGGTTGATAGCCGCCTCCATGCGCTCGGAAGTTAGGTATCTCACGACAAAGCGACCGAAGCACCGCTGCGATGGGTGTGCAGATACGCAAGTGCGCTTCCGCGGTCGTCAATGCTTTGAATGGTTCCGGCCTGTTTCCCGGTAGACAGGTCATACTGCGCTTCGCGCAGGACGAACAATACCGCAGGATGTATCGACTTGAAGAGGATATCGTGAATCAAAAGCAGCGAACGCATGGGTCTTGGTTCTTCAAAGCACACCGCTGTGCAACAGCACTTGCTGTTGCTCTTGTGACGACAACAGCTCTATGCAATGAGCAGGCGGGTGCGCGAGATCGGCCGGCGACACCGGAGGAGCGAGAGGCTTGCACACCGGACGTGTTTCGCTTTTGTGGCAGCCACATACCTGATGCAGGCGCCATCACTGCCTGTCTCAGAGCCAAGTTCACAAACCTGAGTGACCAATGTCGCTACGTGATATCAGTTCGAGACTCTGCCAAAGGCAAGGAAGGCTCGAAATGAGCCAGCGACAATAGGCTGGCGCCTTCGATTGCCCGCGTTCGAGACTAGTCCCCGGCTGAATCCAGGACGGCAACGCCGGATGGGGACAGATGAACGGGCGCGGGCAATTGAGGCAGCACCAACCGCTTGCGACTGACGGCACTCCCGCAATCGGGTACTTGTTTGGGCGAATAGGCGAATGCGTGAATTACCCTTCCACACCATTCTGATCGCCAATAGAGGCGAGATTGCCGTACGGATCATCAAGACCTTGCGAAGGCTGGGGCTTCGCTCTGCAATTGTCTACCACGAGGCCGATGCGGGGACGCCGGCTGTCTCCATGGCTGACACGGCGATTGCCATCAGCGGTCGCACGCCGATTGCGGCCTATCTCGACATCGCGCAAATCATCGCTGCTGCCCACAAGGCGAGCGCCGACGCCCTTCATCCGGGTTATGGATTTCTCTCCGAGAACGCTGAGTTCGCTAGGGCCGTGATAAAGGCGGGCATTGCGTTCATCGGGCCCGCTCCCGAAAGCATCGAACTGATGGGCGACAAAATCCGGGCCCGCAACTTCGTTCAGCGAAACGGTTTTCCGGTCGCACCTTCGGCGATCGAAGAAGATGATCCAGCGACATTCACATTTAGGGCGCGAGCTGTTGGAGTTCCTTTGCTGGTGAAACCATCGGCGGGCGGTGGCGGCAAGGGCATGCGGGTCGTACGCGACCTCGCGACCCTGGAGGACGCGATCGCGCAGGCGCGCAGTGAAGGGCAGAGGTACTTCGGCGATGGCCGGCTTTACGTCGAACGATATGTCGAAAACCCGCGGCACATCGAAGTACAGGTGCTCGGCGACTCCTTCGGAAACGTGGTCCATCTCTTTGAGAGGGAGTGCTCCGTGCAGCGCCGGTTCCAGAAGATCATCGAGGAGTCGCCGTCGCCCGCGCTGTCGCCAGAGTTGCGGAAACGGGTCTGCGAAACCGCCGCCAGCATCGCGCGCGCCGCAAAGTATCGAAACGCAGGCACTGTCGAATTCATCTTCGGCGGCGGAGAGTTCTATTTTCTTGAGATGAATACGCGTCTGCAAGTCGAGCATACCGTGACCGAGATGATCACCGGCATCGATCTTGTTGCTCAACAGATCTATGTCGCAGCGGGCCGCGAACTTGGATTCTCGCAGTCCGATATCGTCTCGAGAGGACACGCGATCGAGGCTAGACTGTATGCGGAAGCCCCGGAACGCGGATATGTTCCGACGACTGGCAAGGTACTTGTTCTCGAGTACCCGGATGGCGACGGCGTACGGATCGACAGCGGCATCTTACAAGGCCAGCAGATCACGACAGCGTTCGATCCCATGCTCGCAAAGATCATCGTGCATTCGCCCACGCGCATTGAGGCTGCGCTGAAGGCCCATCGCGCGATGCGGGAGCTGGTGCTTCTCGGCTGCGAGACAAACGCAAGCTTTCTCACACGTATCCTCCGCGAGGAGGCATTTCTCAGCGGACACATCCATACAGGCTATCTTGAGGAAAATCCGCACATCGCATCGGGCGAACCTGCATCCGACTTATCTGGCTTCCTCGCCACAGCCGCCCTCCTGACGAGACCGGTCCGAGAACCGGCAGATGCCGTGCCCGAGCTTCATGCAGCGATGGGCAGCTGGAGAAACTGACGTGAAACACTCTTTTGAAGTTGATGGCGTAGATTATCAGTTCTCGCTTTCACGTTGCCAACAGGGCTATCGCCTTCGCTTGAGTAACAAAGTGATTGCCCCAGTCGTGTTCTCCCAGCAAGGCGACGGTCGCGGCGTCCTTACCATCGCTGGCGAAAGCGAACCGGTCCGATTCGCCATCGACGGCGAGATTATTCACGTGCATATCCGCGGTAGGACGCGCATTTTGCACTACCGCGACCCGTTGAGAACGCTCGCTTGCGCGAATAATGAGGCACATCATCTCCTGGCCCGCGCGCCAATGCCGGGCCTCGTCGTTACGATCAGCGTTTCGCCTGGTCAACCGGTTTCCGCAGGCACGGCGCTGATGACAATCGAGAGCATGAAGTTGGAAACCATCATACGCTCTCCACGGGACGGCGTGATCGACCGAATTCACTTCAACGAAGGCGAGAGCTTCGAGCGAGGCGCAGTGCTGGTCACGCTCTCCGAGGAAGGGCGTTGAGATGCAGCGCATTTCCTCTGCAGCGGACGTCAAATCCCACGAATTTCGCCTCAACGAACTCCACAATAGACGACTTGCGGCCGAACTGAAGGAACGACAACGTGTCGTCCGCTTCAACCGTCCTGAACGGGACCTTGAGCGCCTGCGTCGACAAAACAAGCTGTTTGTACGTGATCGGATCGAGGCTTTGCTCGATCCAGACACTCCGTTCCTCGAGCTTTCGACGCTAGCTGCTAATAAGGCTTACGACGGCGAGGTGCCTGGCGCAGCGCAGGTCGTCGGTATCGGCATCGTAGCGGGTCGCGAGGTCATTGTTCACGCGGATGACGCCAGCGTGAAGGGCGGCGCATGGTATCCGTTGTCTGTCAAGAAGATCGTGCGGGCCTTGGACATAGCAATCGAGAACCGTCTGCCCATGGTTCATCTGTGCGACTGTGCTGGTGGTTTCCTGCCTTTGCAGGCGGAGTTCTTCGCGGATCGATACTACGCGGGTCGAATCTTCCGCAATCAGTCCATTCTCTCGAAAATGGGAGTGCCGCAAGTCGCCATCGCAATGGGTCATTGCACCGCGGGAGGAGCGTACGTCCCGACGCTTAGCGACTACAACATCATCGTGGAGGGAACGGGCGCGATTTTTCTAGGAGGTCCCCCGGTCGTGAAAGCAGCCACGGGCGAGACAGTATCCGTCGAAGAGCTTGGTGGCGCTCATATGCATACCAGCGTGTCTGGGACGAGTGACTATTTCGCAAGCTCCGAGATGCACGCGATTGCCATCGCACGGGAGATCGTCGCTCGCTTCAATCCTCCTACGAAAGCCTCGATCAATCGAGCCCCTCCGGAGCCGCCCGCTTATGATGCGTCTGAGCTGTACGGCATTATTCCCAGGGATCCTCGAGTGCAGTTCGACATGCGGGAGATCATCGCCCGTCTGGTCGATGGCAGCCGATTTCACGAATACCAGCCACGCTATGGCGAATCTCTGGTGTGCGGCTTCGCGCGGCTTTATGGATATCAGATCGGGGTTATTGCAAATAACGGTGTGCTGTTCAGCGAAAGTGCGCTGAAGGGCGCTCACTTTATCCAGCTTTGCGATAAGAATCGGACGCCCCTGCTCTTTCTGCAGAATATCACGGGTTTCATGGTCGGCCGCGAATACGAACGGCGCGGCATCACCAAGGATGGCGCCAAGCTGATTATGGCCGTTTCTGGAGCGTCGGTGCCCAAGTTCACAGTCGTTTGCAACGGCTCCTACGGAGCGGGGACGTTCGCTATGGCCGGGCGGGCTTTCGATCCGCGCTTTATGTTCACCTGGCCGCAGTCTCAGATTTCTGCGATGGGTGCAGACCAAGCAGCAGGCGTGCTCACCCATGTCAAGGCAAGACAATTAGCCCGCGAGGGTGGACGCCTATCTGAGCAGGAGTTGGCAGCTATTCGAGAGCCGATTCTGGAAGAGTATCGGGAACGATCGAGCGCCTATTATGCGACCTCCGAAATCTGGGACGACGGCATTCTTGATCCTATCGACACCAGAAACGCGCTCGCAGTCGTCCTGAGCGCTTCGCTCAATACACCCATTGAGGCGCCACATTACGGCATCTTCAGAATGTAGCGATCGGATCAGGGCCGCCTTGGCGGGATCATCGAGGTAGCGCAGCGCAATCCAGGCACACGTGTAATGGAAATCGGCGCGATAATTGCAAAGCGCAAGGCGATGATCACGCTCATCCTTCGATCTGGCTGGCTTTCAAATCGGCGGCGGGGTCTACCTCCACACCCACAGAAAGGAAGACAAGTGAAATGCATCACCTTCGCAGCGGCGCTGCTGACTCTGACGAGCGCGGCGCACGCTGGCCCCGAGCTCGAAGCCAGCGCCGGCTTCCTTGCCGGCATCCGCTCGATCGACGTCACCATGCATCGCGTTCGCCCACACAGATCAGGCGCCGCAAGCCGAAAGAAATGTCCCGCCTCGGTGCGCCGTCGCACATCTACGCCGATCACGACGACGGCGGTGCGCTCGGAGCGGTGCGTGCGCCCCATTGACAGGTCGCACAAGACCGGAGAGATCGTCGCCAGCAGGATTGCGGCGACGAAGACGAGAGCGAGCGCGAAAGCGTTTCACCGACACGACCAGAGCAAGAGACAGAGCACAGTCAGAAACAGAGCAGAGTAATCCGCGCTTACCCGATGATCTGCGCCGTAACAGATCGTCGGGCATCATCGGAATGTCCGCGTGTCCCCCGATCGATTCCTGACCGCACTACCACGATTCCGGTCAGTCGACCCGTACTGCAGAACAAAAACCGTCCCGTTGAAGCGAGAGATTGAATGCCCTTCGCTGGCTCAGAAGCCGCCGTTTCATTGATGACAAAGCCCATCATCGCCTTGGATGACGCAGCTCGAACGCTAGCAATGGTGAAGGATCGTTGCCTTGCTGCTGGCGAATACCGGCGAGGTATCGATGGCGCTCGCCACGGTTTTACTCACAATAGTGGCGGCGTTGTTGTCGGTCAGCTGAGGACAGGCGGATCCGGTTTCAATGTGCCCCATCGTCGACACTCTCGAAGCAGCTAGAGGAGATTGGCTTCAAACCAGTTTCGGTGGGAACCACTGAGCCGCTGAAGTCCGTTAACCTCACGCAGCGCTGGCGAACGGTTTCAGAAACGGTCGTGTGCCAATACGACGTCATCACGCAAATGGTGGTCTATGAATTTCTGATGCCGATACGTCGTTGAACGAACGCGATGTGCTGTCGCAAACACGAAACCGGGTTATCGCCTTAGGCGGATTAGCTCTTCGCTCGCGCCCAAAAGCGATGTTTTCGTCGACCCCGAACGGATCCAGGAGTACACCTAGTGGATAATGCCAACAAACAAATAGCGCTTGAAGAACACTCGGCTCTCGAGCAGGTGGTAAGAGGTGGAAAATGGCATCACGGCCTGACCCGCGAAGATACTCAGCGCGCCCGTTACAACGGCGGACTTCGCAGCTTTGTCAAAAAGGCAGCCCTCGATTCGGGCCCGACTGCGCTTTGCGCTCTGATATTGATCAACTGTGGAGCTGCGCTTGCAGTCTTGGCGTTCCTCGGAGGCATATCAAGCAGAGCCACAATCGATCTGAGCCTAATCGGCGCCCTCGCCTCAACAACGCTGTCCTACCCGTTGGGGGCCGCGCTCGCTTTGCTCGCAATGTTCGCCTGCGCCGCAGCTGAAAAGGCGGTTTCGAGGCTCAGTACTTCTGAGCCACCAAGGATCCAAGAGGCGCGCCGCTTGCGCGCTGCAAAGGCCGCGCGCGTTTGCCACGTCTGTTCGCTGTCTTCCGCACTGGCTTCGCTAGCTTTATTCGCTTCTGGAATGTCCGAGACGAGCTCCACACTCCCGATGCTTCTGCACAGGTAAGCTGCCCAAGCGCCCGTTCGAGTTGGCTAGTATCGAGCCCGCGAGCTGAGAACCGCCAGGAGCCCCCGCCCATGCAGTGTCCGAAATGCAACTCCGATAACTGGTGCGAAATCGCGTCGCATGATCCCTGGAGCGGTCGACCGATGATCGCCTGTAATGTCTGCGGCGAATATACTGAGCACAAGCCCGCGGAGCGCGAGGAGGCGTATGCGGTCATTGCCGGCGCCCTGACTGGCGAACACCAACACGACCCGCCGGCTTATGCCGGCAAGATCCTGGATGCCCTTGAGAATGCTGGTCTAACGATCGCCCGCACCTGAAGGAAGAATGGGAGACCCGCCCATGGGCCCTACCATTCCTTGCCTCGCCCTATATCCCCGGCCCGGAAAACGCGGGACTGCGAGGCGGTGCGTGATCGTCATGCGGGGCTTCACGCCGCTATGACCGATCTGAAGAGGCAGGTCGATCGAGTGGCATCGAGCCGGCACGATTTGCGTTTAGCTAACTATTTCCGTACCGCAACCTTTTGCGCCCGCACTACGGCGAGCACTCTAGGAGGCCACACTCGAGAAAGGTGCACAATCGCTCGGGGCTCTGAACCGCATCTATTCCACAATGGAAGATACCCTCGATCCGCCGCTTCGTGCAAGGTTGACGAGGCTAGGAGGTGCACCGAGATATCTGCAATATAGCGATGTCGGCTCCGGTCACCTCACTGCGCGCTTCGCTTGGGTGCAATAAACGTCGGCATTGCCGAGACAAGTCGGCTGGAGCACGTCGGGCTGCCGTTTTGGATCCAATCTCTTCTTTGCGCCGCATCGGGATCTTGAGCGCGTCTGTCTGGAAACGCCCGCAGTGAGTGTTCTCATATCAGCCAGCCTGCGCTGGGAAATGGTTTCCCACCATGGCAGTGGCCTGCATTTGGTCGCTTGTGTCCTCGTACCTCAGGAAGCGAGGAGACGCATATGGTGGTGGCACAATGGAATAATGGAATACTGGAATAATGTTCAGCCAAGCCACTGAAAGGGGTTGAACCTTACGCTGCGTCAGGTTGTAGGCTTGGAAACCAATTATGACCAAAGCTACACCACGCAAGCAATGGATATCGGCTAACGCGGCAGACGGGTTCCCGTGCGCATGATCGCAAGTTTGGAACTGGCGCCTGTTCGAATTGACTTCCCACTGATGATGCCGGAAGGCTGCGAGATCGTGCCGTTTGTCGAGTTCGCATCGGACGAAAGCAAAGAGCCAAAAGAGCGTCTTCAAGCATGTTGTGCGATCGAGCGGCCCGGCGCCCTCGTCACCAAGCTGGAACATCGGGATCGGCTCATCGATCAACGAGGCCGCCTTCGCCCAGGCAACCGCTGCCGGTAGCAACAATTAAGCACGTTCGAAAGCACGATGAACGCCTTCAAATCGATTATTGGCAAAGTCGCCAGTGGCGCCACGCTGACCCGCGAGGAAGCGGCATCCGCTTTCGATAGCATGATGTCGGGCGAAGCCACACCCGCGCAGATGGGCGGACTTCTTATGGCGCTGCGGGTGCGCGGCGAGACGGTGGAAGAGATTACCGGCGCGGCTTTTGCAATGCGGAGTAAGATGCTGCGAGTCAGTGCGCCGCAGGATCCCATTGACATTGTCGGGACTGGCGGCGACGCCTCGGGCTCGGTCAACGTGTCGACTTGCGCCGCTTTCATCGTCGCTGGCGCTGGCGTAAGGGTTGCCAAACATGGCAATCGCGCACTGTCCTCGCGCTCGGGCGCAGCCGACGTTTTGGCGTCGCTCGGCGTGAGGATCGATATGGCCCCTGAAGACATCGCTCGCTGCGTACACGAAGCCGGCATCGGCTTCATGTTTGCGCCGGTCCACCATCCCGCCATGAAGCACGTTCACCCGACCCGGGTTGAGCTCGCTACCCGCACCATCTTCAATCTGCTCGGACCGCTGTGCAATCCGGCCAGCGTCAAGCGACAGATAGTCGGAGTGTTTTCGCGGCAGTGGGTGCTGCCCATGGCGCAGGTGTTGAAGAATCTTGGCGCTGAGTCAGTGTGGGTGGTGCACGGCTCGGACGGACTTGATGAGATCACCCTGACCGGCCCTACCTTGGTTGCCTCGATTGAGACCGGCGAGATCCGCACCTTCGAAGTGACCCCTGAACATGCCGGTCTCCCCCGCTGCGGCAGCGTGGGGCTGAAGGGCGGCGATGCCGATGCCAATGCAGTCGCGCTGCAAAGCGTGCTCGACGGCGCCCCAAGCCCGTATCGCGATATCGCGCTTCTCAATGCGGCCGCGGCATTGATCGTGGCCGGCCGTGCCAAAACCTTGAAGGAAGGCGTCGCCCTTGGGCAGAAATCGCTTGATAGCGGTGCCGCGGCGGCGCGATTGAAACATCTAGTCGCAATCTCTAATGCCTGACAGCCGAGCTGACCGATGTCCGACATTTTGACCAAGATCGAGGCCTACAAGCGCGAAGAGATCGCAGCCGCCAAGCGCGCCTTGCCGCTTTCAGAGGTCGAAGCGCTCGCGCGGCGGGCCCCGCCCCCGCGGGGTTTTCTCGCCGCCATCTGCAACAAGCACGCAGCAGATAAGTATGCGCTGATCGCCGAGATCAAGAAGGCCTCTCCCTCCAAAGGCCTTATCCGGGGCGACTTCGATCCGCCCTCGCTTGCCAGGGCCTATGAAGCGGGCGGCGCGGCCTGTCTGTCGGTGCTGACTGATACGCCCTTCTTTCAGGGGCACCCTGATTTCATGATGGCGGCGCGCGCGGCAACATATCTGCCGGTGCTGCGCAAGGACTTCATGTTCGACACCTATCAGGTGACGGAAGCGCGCGCTCAGGGGGCCGATTGCATCCTGATCATCATGGCGGCGCTCGACGACGAAACCGCTCGCGAGATCGAGGCTGCGGCCCTGGCCTATGGCATGGATGTGCTGATCGAGATCCATGATCGCGACGAGCTCGATCGGGCGCTAAAACTTCGATCGCCGATGATCGGCATCAACAACCGCAACCTGCGCACCTTCGAGACCACGCTTACGATCAGCGAGGCTCTGGCGCCGCTCATACCGAAGACTCGCCTGATCGTCGGCGCAAGCGGTATCTGCGCCCCGGGCGATATTCTGCGTCTTTCGCGGCTTGGCATTTCGACCTTCCTGGTCGGAGAAAGTCTGATGCGGCAGGCTGACGTGACGGCGGCGACCCGCGCGCTGCTCTCGCGGCAGGCGGCGGTTTCGACCGGAGCGCAGTGATGGCGCGCAAAGCCTCCAAGCCGAGCTCGCTTCGCTCCGAATACTGCTCGCCGCAAACGACATTGAGGTGTCGCCGCTGTTCGACGAGGCTTAGTCAGCATTTAGAAGGTCCGCGGAACTCAATCAGCACCGAGCCGGTTGGTCCCCCCTGCATTTGACGACGGCCGAGAAGTGCGGCCCGTGATCGTGGCGCGAAATGCACCGTTTGCACGAAATAGCGGTGCATTAGCTTGAGACGGTAGAGCAAAATCATGGAAAGCTTTCAGAAATCGAGGCGGAGCTTCGTGAGATGAGGACGGTCTATGCTCGGAGCAGGCGCTTATCAGGCTGCAGGATGCGTACTATATCAATCTTGCCGAGCTGATCGAGGCCAAGGCGGCGCCTGACAGATCGACCGCCGCTCAGATCGCCAGAGCCGGTGCGAAGCGGCCCACCGAGATCGTCGAAAAGACAGGCGGCTCGGGGACTCGCGCTTCGCGCAACCGGGAAGGAGACAAATAATGATGTCTTGGCGGACGGTCACGGTACTCGGATCAATCGCAACGATCGAACGCATGTTTCGTAAGTTTCGTGAGGTGATCGATACAGACGAGTCGATTTCGCCCGAGCTGCGGCTTTCGTTGCATGCGACGCTGGATGAGCGTCTTCTCTTCGGGAAAGAGCGCCTTTTCGGCAGTATCGGAAGGCAAGACGGCGCGGCGGCCATGCCCATATCACCACCGAGGAACAATTCGCAGTGAATGACGCCGCGCACAGACAGATCACGGACCGCCCGCCCTTCGGACGTACGGGCCCCCTTCGCCGTCGCTGTTGCTGCGCGACGAGGACGCGGCACGTGGTCGATCTGACGCAAAGGCACGCTGAACGTTATCATCCAGGCGGAACCACCGATTGTGTTCAGCTGGATCGCAAGATCATGCTGTGGAGATGTCAGATCATCAGTGCGATCAAGCGCGAATTGCGCGGAGGCAAGTTCGAGAGCCGCGACCAACGCGATCTCCGCATAGCTCAAACGTTCGAAGTCAAACGCCACTCCGGAGCTGGGCTATGAGCTGCCAATCGGCTCCCCGGATGAGCGACATTCAGTCCATCGAAGCGACTGAGTTTCGCCAGGCCATGCGAAATCTGGCGAGCGGCGTCTGCATTGTAGCAACCGGAACGGCTGTCGGACGGCGGGGGTTAACGGTCAGTTCTATTACTTCGATCTGCATGGAGCCACCGTGCTTGCTCGTCGGTATTAATGCCAGTTCCGAAACTCACGACGCGATACTCGCCAACGGCACTTTTGGCGTGAGTATGCTCGGCGGCAATCAGCAGGACCTCGCGCTGCGTTTCGCCGGCCGGCATGGCGCAAACGGTGTGCACCGTTTCGATACAGCGCCATGGGATCAGGGCGTCCTTGACGTCCCGGTTCTGCAAAGCGCAATTTGTGTGCTCGAATGCGTCTTGCATCACCACCAACTCGTCGGCACCCATCGGATCTTTATCGGCCGGGTTGTCGCTACGCGATCAGCTCAAGGCAATCCACTCATCAACTTCCGTGGCGAGCTTCGAACGCTACTGTACGGCTGAGTGCAGGTTTTCACCGCAACGTCGTTATTCGTAACGAAACTCTCCGGCCAGGCCTATATTGAAAGTCGCAATGAAGGAGCCGAGTTATGATGATAGAATGCTCGTCCGAGAGGGGAGTGCAATTGGCGAAGCCCATCGATTTTTGCGGGTTTAAGCTCGTCTTGAAGGGCCCGCATGCCGCTAAGCCTTCAAACTTGAAAGGGATTGCGCTCGTTGACCACGGCAACGCGCTGGTGCCTATTGATTTAGTGCCTATCCTGCCTGGATGCCCCAAGGACAACGAAACCTGGGAAGCAGCCTACGCCAAGATGGTCGCAAACGCGCGCGAGCGCGGCTGGATTGACGCTAAAGCAAATGCGATTCGCGCACACATCGAAAGAAGGCTCTGATCAGAAAAATCCGAGGCAGCTCGCATCCTGAGTTAGTGCCCTGCATGCGAGTGACACTCGTCCCTAATCTGTCTCGATAGCGACTCCTTTGGCAGCTCGGCATCTTGCCCAGAAGCGGACACCATGATGGCGGCAAGAAGATCAGCCATGAATGGAAACCCGACATGCATCAGCCGCGCCGCTCACTAAGACGACGCCTCAAGGCCTTGGCGCTGGAAACGCTGGCCCGTCTCGGGCCGGAGGAAATGGCGGTGCTTCTTCAGCTTTCGAATCATCGCTGCTGCCGGAGGCTTAGGAGTTTGAACATATTCACACGACGGCCGCCCAAAAGAAGTTGAATCGCACGTGGCGTCAAGTTGTAAGATCTCGAAGTAGGTGCCAGCTTCCGGGCGCGCCGTGCTCAATCCGAGAAGCGTGGTTTTATTCTGTCCGCACAGATCCTTGGGAGCTGGTATGGCGACAAGATCGCGTAAACGCATAAAGGTCGATTGGGCTGCAGAAGCTTCCAAGGGGCTATGGCGGCAAATTTTGCTCGCCACGATCGGCGCGACGCAAGAGATTGCCGAGTGTCTTGGAGCGGGAATGTGAAAAGACCTGACGGCTACAGGAAGGTCTTGCTACTCAATCACACTGAAGGCCAATGCCGGGCCATTGTTGGCCTCAAAGATGGAGATGCCGAAGCCGCCTATATGTGTGGCGAGCCTGTATTGAGAAGATCGCGCAGGAGACTCTCGTCATGGTGCGCTTATCACCATTGTCTGACGCACGCAGCCCCTGTCGAGCAAAACTGAAGCACGTGAGCAAGAGCCTACACTTTGAGTCTCCGGATCACATCCATCCTAGCTGAGCTCATGAGATCGTCACAAGCTGCACTCTTTTGCAGATACCCGTCGGAAGGCCCCTCATCTAAGACAATAAAGCCATAATCGACACCTTCCGAGCGACGTTGAGGAGCTCTCATTGGCCGCTTCGCGAGGCAAGTACTGTGCAAACCAGGGAAGACGGAAGACTGATGGTTGATCTCTGCACGCTGATTGAGCGCAACGCGGCGTTCTCTCCCGACAAGCCCGCGATCCATTTCGAGGGTGAGACCTTAAGCTACGCGATCTTCAATCAACGGATCGAGCAGGTCGCGCGCGCCCTAAAAAGCCAGCTCGGTGTCGAGAGAGGCGATCGCGTCGCGATCCTCAGCCTTAACCGGCCTGACCATCTGGTGTTGCTCTATGCCTGCGCGCGGCTCGGCGCAATGCTTGTACCACTGAACTGGAGGCTTGCGGTCGCCGAGCAGCTCTTCATCCTGTCCGATGCCGCCGCCAAGGTGCTGGTGATCGAACATGCCTTCGAGGCACTCCTGCCGCCGCTGGCGGAGCAACTGCCGGATATCTTTGTCGTCGGCTTGGATTTTGCGCCCCTCGGCGGAAGCAAATGGGATGGCCTGCTAGACCGAGGGCGCGGTGATGGTCGCAATCCGTACACGGACCTGTCCTGCCCGCTTCTGCTCGTCTATACCTCGGGCACCACAGGGCGGCCGAAAGGGGCTGTGCTGCGCCAAAAGGCCTTGCTGTGGAATGGGGTTATGAGTCAGCACATGCATGGCCTCACCTCGGCTGACCATGTCTTGACAGTGTTGCCGCTGTTCCATGTGGGTGGCCTCAATATCCAGACGACGCCAGCGTTGCATCACGGCGCGACGGTTACGATTCACACGCGGTTTACGCCAGAGGCGACGCTCGCTGCTTTCGAGCGCGAACGGCCAACTCTGGCCGTGTTGGTGCCTGCCACGATTCAGGCCCTAACCGAGCATCCCCAGTGGTCGACCACCGACCTAAGCTCACTCAGAGCAATTTCCACCGGCTCAACCATGGTGCCGCACCACCTGATCGAACGCTTTGTCGCACGCAGCGTACCAGTGCTGCAGGTGTATGGCTCCACGGAGACTTGCCCAATTGCTGTCTATACGAGACTCGGCGGTGATCTCTCGCGTGAGGGTACGGCTGGCTTGCCCGGCCTTTTCTGCGAAGCGGCAATCATGGATGATGCGGGCAACAAGCTGCCGCCAGGCGCCCTGGGCGAGATCGCAGTGCGCGGGCCTAATGTCTTTTACGAATATTGGGGCAATCAAGAAGCAACGCGCGAGGCGCTGCATAACGGCTGGTATCACACTGGCGATATCGGCCGCCGCGATGCTGACGGGTATTTTTGGGTCCATGATCGCAAGAAGAATTTGATCATTTCCGGCGGGGAAAACGTTTATCCAGCGGAAGTCGAGCGTGTGCTTATGGAGCATCCCGATGTCGCAGAATGCGCTGTCGTCGGTCGGCCCGATTCGCGCTGGGATGAAGTACCAGTCGCCTATGTGATCAGGCGGTCGGGCGCGCGGATTGAAGCGGAAGCACTGACCGCGCATATGCAGTCGCAGCTCGCCCGTTTCAAAGTGCCGCGCGAAATCATTTTCACGGAAGAATTGCCGCGAACGGGCTTGGGCAAGATCCAGCATTTTATGCTGAAAGAGCTCGATGCGCGATCAAGTCGGCAGGGAGGCACCAAGTGAATATCGCGGATTTGGCGCTGGCTATATTTCCCTTGCTGCCGCAGGCGATCTTCCGTGTCAGGCTCACTGAAGTCGTTTCGATCAACTGTTCTACATAAATACGCTGCCGCACGTTCATCGTAGTGCGGGACTGCGCTTCCGTCCCAATATACCAAGTCCCACGGAGCTCGTTGATGCCGCGGATCCTAATTATGAACGCCGGTACCGCCCAAATGTCCGGTGCCGATCTGACGGCAATCCAACTTTCGCTTGCAGCCAAGTCGGCCTGGCGCTCCGTATGGTTTGCACAAGCGGGCGACCTAATTGTCTCTCCGGTAGCGATCCCAACTGACCTGCTACACTACGTTGGCGCGACGCTAAGGTTCGACCCATCGACTGTCCTGGTGCTCGTGCCAGAAAACGCGCACGAGACCCGGGTCCTTAGTGATTTCACTCTGCAGTCCACTACAATTGTTGAACAACTCCGCCGCCACATTCGTGAGAAAACACATTGGGAACTATGTGCTTGCTACTCTACTGAAGGCGTTGCGCGCTTAGCGGCGATGCTCGGCATACAGCAGAACGGGGACGACTTCGCCCTGCAGCGTGGCCCCGATCTATTGAACCGCAAGAGCCACTTCCGTCAATTGGCAACAAGTGTCACGCTTCCGTTGCCCAGTGGATGCATAGCAACAAGCTCAGAAGAATTGTTCAGAGCGGTCAACTCCCTAAGGCTTGAAACCGGCACCGTCATTATAAAGTTAGACAATGGAGCCGGCGGGGTTGGAAATGTCATACTAACCGGCAAGGAGAGCGCTCCACTACCTGGGGCAAGGGAGACCCGGCGGGTCCTTTGGCCGTCGTTTGATCCTGATGCACTTTGGTCTGAGATGACAACCCCCTCGTGCAAAACACTTGTCGTAGAATCATACCACGTGGCCCGTTCTCTGTTCTACCTTGAGTTTGAAATCGAGGAAAATGGTTCAATCGCATACGTCAACAGTGGAGACATACGTCTGCATCGAAGCGAAGATCGCTCCGAAAGAGCTCTCGTCTGGACTGGTCTAGAGCTTCCAAGCGACCTGAGCAATGAGCAGCACTCGACCGCTTACGCGCACGCCTATCGATTTGTGGAGCTTGCGCGGATCTTGGGTTACCGCGGAATGATTAACATAGATGCCATTTTCTCGATCGACGGGCGGCTGCTGTTTAATGAAGCGAACGGTCGGTGGGGCGGGGGCTCGGTACTGCACAGCATTGCTGACCGGTTGCTAGGAGCCGACTATTCCCATTCCTACGTGATTTCATCTGTGCGGAACGTCCGACTGAACTCCCTCCGAACGGCGATTGATTGTTTTGTCGATGAAGGATTGCTATTTGATAGCATACACAAGGAAGGCGTTATTCCGCTTGCCGCCGACCAAGAGGCAGGCACGGTGGAGTGTCTCGTGATCGCGCGCGACAGGCTGGTGGGCCGGAATTTCGAGCATCGATTATTGACGATGCTCTGATTTGGACCACAGCCTCATGTTCCACTCTTCAGGATGCTTTCTTCGGTCCGTTGGCTCCAACTTGAACAACACTCCTATTGCCAACCATGTGCTGAAGCCAAAACGCGTCCTGGGGAGATGGCAAAGCACTCTCGTCCAGGTTGACTGGCCCCTCGGCCGCGCTGTCGGTTCTTCCATTCCAAACCCAAGTTGTTCGGCGCACCAACCTTGTCATGTTTCCTATAGGCATACCACAACCGTGCAAACGGCTTAGTTTCTGGGGCGTCGACGCGCGGAGCAGCAGAATCCCGGAACGATGCAGATCGGCACCCAAATCTGCGGTCATTGGCCCCGTTCTTCAGTTGATCAAACTGTTAGGCAGATCGGCAGGACGTAGAACACCTTCTCCCGGATATGAGCGTCCCAGTTGACCATCAATTGCGCCGTGGTTCGCGCCCCCTCTCCTCCTCACGCAGCAGAACTAGCTTTAGCTCTGATAACTTGACATCCAGCATCACTGAACAGACGATCGCGACGGGCGACGAAGACCACAAAATATCTTCGTGCGTCGACACTACCTCGTCTAGTTAGAGAATGCCGGCCTGCATCCATAGACCTCATTCGCACGCCATTACAGTCCGTGCCATCTAGCTAGCCGACCTCATGCGCGAGCGGCATGGTTTTCGATTATCCGACGGTTCGCACCGCCGTACTTTGAACAAAAGTAAACGAGTGAACGACGCTCCCCGGCGTGCACCTGCCTTACCTCATGCCGGAACCTACATGTGGTGATAAGTACTGTTCCTAAGTGTGGGCGAAACACTTGGCGTTTACGATCGGTTGGATATACGACGAACTCACCGCCCTCGAAATCTGTCGCGAGCTGAACAATCACAGAATATTCGAAGTCGGGGTCGCTCTCAGCATCCAAATGGATTCCAACGAAGGACCCGGGCGGCATGCGATGCATTTGGCATCGGCGAATGATGTACTCCGATGATGCTCCGAAGATCTTTCTGAGGGCGGAGACCCGCTCTGTCCTTTGAAGCAGTTCGATGATCTGCTCTGAAGCTGTACCATTCACGTTGCTAGGATTACGGCCGGCGTGATCCAGCCGCACTCGTTTTACAAAAACATTGTGAGAATCGCCGGCATCTCCCTTCCGAACCTCTTCTTCGGGAATATCGGACTGCAGCTGATCGATCCTTGTCAACTCATCTCTTGTGAACAGCGTCTCGGGGGCAATCAGGACCGTACCTTTAGCTGCCAGCTCTGAGCGGTACTTCGCGGCGGCATCTTCTGAAAGCAGACCAAGTTTATCACTCATTGTTCGCGCCTTTCGGATTCACTCAAATTCGACTCTTCTAATCCGCCTGCAACGAGCGGACCGCCAGATCCCAATTCTCGCCGTCGAAATCATCTATTCTTATGCTTTCGATCGTCGTTTTATCTAGGCACCGAACATTTACGCTGAATCCTGAAGGATTCGATCGCGGCCGATAAAATGGCTTTACGCCGCAAACCCGACAAAACGTATGCCGAGCGATGTTCTTATTGAACTGATATGTAGCGAGGAGTTCTTCGCCACATTCCATCCTGAGCTTCTCGTTGGCAACGAGCATGTGCAAAAATCCGGACATTTGGCAGATTGAGCAATTGCACTTCACTGCAGAAATCTCTGCTGGCGCTCGTACGTAGAACTTGACAGCCCCACAGTGACAGCGGCCACTGTGTTCAACCTCCGGCCTACCATCTCCATCAAGCGAATCAATTCCGACTAGATTGCGGCACCACTCCAAGCTAAGGCCGTACGCGTGGTCGAATTCATCCAAGAAACGGCTATTGCAGTCGGCAGGGACCAGTTCGTTAATGAGCCTGCTAGTCATCTCTCCGTGATATTTCTCCGCAGGATCCTCGCCGCCGACATGGACCTGGAAATACTCAAGGTCATCGGACCGAGCATCAAAGGTTTTGACTAAAGTGGTCCAAAGTGCCTGGATCATTTCCGCAGCATGTAGCTCAAAGGCAACCATGTAGGCGCAGCGCACTATGGGGTCTCTCGACGACAAGCCGTGATATACTGCACGCAGGTACCGGCTCGTTATGGTACTGTAATTAGGCTGTATTGCTCGGCCAAGTAGGCGCGACGCATCCCTTCTAAAGAGCTTTGAGTGGAAGTTTTCTGTGTCCAGAATACTGGATAGCGCAGCGTTGCCGCCTTTTAGAACCCGACCGTGACCTCCCGTTTCATCCCAGCAGATAAAATTTGCGACCACACTGGTCAGCTCAACGTCCCTCGGGAGGTCTCGATTGCGACGTATTGCGTCGAATATGAGATCCTTTTGCGATCCCGCCTGCAGGTGCGGGAACGCTTGTGACATCGCTAAGTATTCAGGTAGTAGACTGGCAACCTGATCCTTGGACATCTCCGCAGCGAACGGATGGGGGTCAAGCAGAGCCCGGGCCCGGCGAGCCAAGTGCTCGCCAATTGGTATCTCTGAAGGTTGATGCAGTTTAGGAGAAGCTTGGGACAACGTCATTCGAACCCTGGTATGCAGAGAGAGAGAGAGAGAGAGAGAGAGAGAGATTTTCTTGCCCTAGACCTAGGAGCGCCAACCGATACCAATTCCTCCGGATCGAGAGACGAGTTCATCTTCCTGCAAGGAGGCATCACTTCGTCTTGAAGGCTCTCGACCTTGTCGATCCATCTGTTATCCTCCGGCCTCGGGTAGACCTTGGTGGATAGTGCTTTGCTCAAATTTGTTCACAGATGTGTGGATTGCTTCCGCCAAATGATTCCGTCGTCTCGCAGGCGCGCTCATTGGTTCCTCATTGTGAACTGTAGTTCTTACCGGGGTCGGTTCGCTTGCGCGAGATCAAGGCAACTCCACGAGGATTGCATAGTGTGGGTTGGAGCGAGTGCCTGGGCCCGCACCTGCGCTATCGTGATTGCGAGATCAGGCACACGGACTTTCGCTTTTTGCGCGTGACCAGCACTCCATACCAAGGGAAAGATATGCGCGCCTTCACTTTCGCCTGCCCGATCACCAATATGATGGCCCAGAAGTGGCTCGATGCTGATGCCGAGGCGACCGAACGAGAATTTCAAGGCGTTGTCTGCCCCGCTTGTTCGCAGTTGCACTTCATAGTCGCAAGACTAGAAAGCTGCTGGGGCAGAAAGAAAAATGACAGCGCCTCACAATTCTGGAGCGTTGACTTGTGTCCTTTTCCGGCTCTAGCGGTCACTTCCGTCCCCGCCTAGGAGCCTCGACGGGGCGCTAATGTAGGAGGGAGCGTCAGCCAGCTGTTACAAGCCCGCAGCTCATGCGTGTAGCGCAGCCCCTGCAAGCGCTGAGCGGCCCACCCGATAGCCTTGTATGTCTGAGCCAGTTTCAGGTGCGCTCGTCGGGCATCACTGTCAGTCGACATCTGAGCGAGTGATCGGCATTTGGCCAATGCGGCGGTGGTACGACACGCCGGGGCTGGCTTGCACGCCGGCCCTTCCCGTCCAAAAAGCCGCGTTTGCCTGCGATCACCCGCAGCAAGGCTAGGATTTCCATTTCAGCCTCCTGCCAGTGCCAGCCGGCGTGCGAGGTAGGTCTGTGGGGTCACCTTCATTTCTATCTCCATGTTGTCGTGCGGTCCGTGTCCGGTTGGAGACGCCAAAGTCGGAAACCTGACAAAGTCGCACTGTCACTCCAGCGCCCCCGTCGTCCGGGACGCAGGTCCTTTTCCTCACGTCAAGCAAGGCTCGCACCAATTCTCGCGACCGGCACCCTGATTGCTGTGATGACATGGAAGGACGCCGCAGCTGTTGCGCGGATCGGGCATAGTCTGCGCACCGGAGCCTGAGCAATGGCAGTCACAGTTGCACTAATACTCCAGCTGCAATCGTTAGATGTATTCACTAAGAAGTGGCCTGGCGAATTCGCAGGCCTCAGACCCGCGATCCTATTGACTCGTTTCAACTCCGCTTTCCCTGTTTTGGCGTAGGAACGACATGTCTCGCCATGAGCTGCAGTGATCAGCAGACGCGTTCGTACCGGGTCGGCATCTATTGGCACATGGCCTCGGGACGGCCGCTGGAGTATGGCAGCTTCATCGGCCAACGACAGCATCATTGGATCGCGTGCCGCAAGCCCCATCACACCAGGTGATGCTCCGATATTGTGCGCTTAGGTAGGTCGCCGTAGGGCACATTTACCAAGGAAGGATTTGAACTCGGCGCGTGAGCGGACCGTAGTCAGTTGAGGCTGGCCTTGTCGTATTCAGCCGCGTCCGGTTGGAGACGATGATGAGCGGAACCCGACAGTAGAATGCAACTCTTCCTCCGGCGCGGCGCGAAGCACGTAGTTATGCCCTTTAGGCTCGCACAATGTCTTTTGCGGCACGCCGATCGCTTGGAAACTGGTGGGGATACACTACGACCACTGCCGTCTCGCAGAGACGGGCTCGGAGTTCAGATGAAACTCGCTCGATCAATCCAAATCAATGCCATACACGCTGCACTTTTGAGTGCGGTCCCGCCGATTGACGCTTGGCAGCATGCTTCGCGGGTGCCGCTGTCGTTCGCCCAGCAAGGGCTTTGGCACGATATGGCGCGGTGAAGTAGCGCGGCCTTCATCGGAAAGGTCGCGCTCGTCATCGGCTTCTTCCTCGGACGCCGGGAGGAGCTTGCGCGTGAATTCGCGCGGCTCGGAGCGCATGTGTCCGTCGACTGTCGGACCATTTCGAAGCTACGCAGTAAGTCGTCAGGGCCATTCGGCGGGAGAGACATGCGGCGAGCGCCTTCTGCTGCCGCTGAAGTCCAACAGGTTGCCACCGATGTGGCCGAGCAGCTCGGGATGGTTGCGATCCTCATCAACAATGCGCGACCATTTACCGACAATCCATTCCTTGAATGGAGGCGCGCAGTGGGATGCGGTATTGGCGATAACCTCAAGGCACGATCCTGCTCGTGTAGCGCTTGCGCAGGCAATGATACCGCTCGGCTTGGGCGGGGTGCTCGATATCGGCGCCAGGGATCGGTCCGATCGCATTCGAATCTACGATCCAACACCATATCCTTTCTGGTTGGAACGTAGTGAACCAGGAATTTCGCCCGGCCTGCACGCGCGTCGATGTCGTCAGCTCGTCGCCGGAGGCGAGCGCGGAGATCGCGGTGATATGCGAGCGCTCCAGGCCGCCGATCGGGATCACGAGCTTGTCTTTGGACTTACAAGAATCTCGGCGCGGCCTATCTGCACGACGTCCTTTCGCAGGCTCGCGTCGCATCCCGCTGTATAGATGCGGATGTTGCAATTCGACTCACGGTCGTTCTCGTTCCTACCCGTGCAGCCCTGAAGATGGCGCTGCCGGCGGATGGATGTTGTCGCCGAAAGATCGGTCAAGGTCCGATTGCTCCGCGATTGGCTCCTCGCTGAACATGCGAGGCAGACCCTGAAAACCTGTGCAACAGTCCGCCAGTCGCCGAAAATATGCCAAAAAGATGAGGCGCTTTCCGGCTGGTCGGTAGTGTCCATGATGGCAGATTCCCGGCCTGAATTGCAGTTGGGCTGGCGTGAGGTTTTCCGCAACCGGCCATTTCAGACGGGGAGGAAACTCACAGTGTCACAAACATTCATCCCGCACGCACCAACGGTCAAATCGCGCATCGGCGCGATTTTGAGTGCGACGAGCGGCAATTTCCTCGAGCAGTTCGATTTTTTTCTGTTCGGCTTTTACGCCAGCGCCATTGGGAAGGCGTTCTTCCCGTCTGAGAGCGAAACCGCTTCGCTGCTCAACACGTTCGGCGTGTTCTGGCTGGGCGCCTTGATGCGTCCGGTCGGCGCGATCGTGCTCGGAGCCTATATTGACAAAATAGGCCGTCGGCAAGGCCTGATCGTCACGCTCTCAATCATGGCAATCGGCACCGTAATCATCGCCTTCTGTCCCAGTTACGAGACAATTGGCATTGCCGCACCCGTTATCGTGCTGCTCGGACGGCTGCTGCAGGGCTTTTCCGCCGGCGTCGAAGTCGGCGGCGTTTCGGTCTACCTGTCGGAGATCGCAACCCCGGGCAAGCGCGGCTTTTACACCTCGTTCCAGTCCTCCAGCCAGCAGGTCGCGATCTTTGTCGCGGCGATCGTGGGCTATGTGCTGAACGAATCGATGCCGGTCGAAACAGTAGCCGCCTGGGGCTGGCGCATCCCGTTCTTTCTCGGCTGCCTGATCATTCCGCTTATCTTTTTCCTCCGCCGCACGCTGGAGGAAACGCCGGAATTTCTAGCGATGAAGAAGCATCCCACGGCCCGCGAGGTCTTTGCCTCGGCACTCGCCAACTGGCGAATCGTCATCCTCGGCATGATGATGGCGATCCTGACCACAACGACCTTCTATTTCGTCACCGTTTACACGCCCACATTCGGCAAGAACGTGTTGAAGCTGTCCTCCCAGGACGCGCTTTTGGTGACGCTTTTGGTCGCCGTGACGAACTTTATATGGAATCCAATTGGCGGCGCCGTCTCTGACCGAATCGGCCGCAAGCCGGTTCTGCTAGCAATTGCCGGCCTTGCGTTAGTGACCGCCTATCCGGCATTGCACTGGCTGGTAAGCTCCCCTACTTTCGGCAAGATGCTCGTGGTGGCTATGATGTTCTCGTTCTACTTCGGCATCTATAGCGGCACTATGCTGGGCGCCCTTGTCGAGATCGTGCCGAAGCATGTGCGCACAACCTGTTTCTCCCTGGCCTTCGCACTCGCGGCCGCCTTGTTCGGCACCTTTACGCCACTGGCCTCGACTTGGCTGATCGGCCGGACTAATGATAAGGCTTCACCCGGCTTTTGGCTGATGTTCGCAGCCGTGCTCGGCATCATCGCGGCACTCACCGTCTATCCCGGGACCGCCAAGCCGTCGAGAGTTGCGAAGCCGTCGCGGCCTGAGCGGCCCAACAGCGTTTTAGGCGTGCAAGCCACACCGCACTAGCCGGCGGTCCGAACCGCTGAGCGGGCGAAGCGTCGAGCTTCTGTGACATCGAGTGCTCCTTGTCTTCGGTGCCCCTGCCAGCATTCGTTGCTGGCAGGGCGGGAGTACGGCCGGACTACTTCATTAACGAAAGGTGCCGCTCGACGACGAGATTAAAATAGCTGTATTCGATCTAGTTCTTACACATGATCAGTTGTGATTTCCGGCACCACCAGAATGATCACAGCGTAGTCACCGCCGTTGTGATGGCGCTCCCGCTATGGTCGCTTGATCCAGAGCCGAAATGAGAAACACTTCATGCTCTATGACATCGAAGTGTACCCTAACTGCGCCGTGTTCAGGTGAGAGGGCTTAAGATCATGGAGCTTCTTTTTCAGCTCGGCCAACTCTCTCAACCTCGCCTGCTTAGTGAAGAGCCACATGGCCATGCCAATAATGCCGAGCACAGTGGTTGCGATGGCAGCTGAACTGGCAAACATATTCGTAGCGGGCGCTCCTCTTCGCTTCCCGTTCAGGCGACGATGACAAAATGCCCGATCATACCACTCCAGCAGTTTAGCAGAGCGGCCAAACAGCTCCCGAATAAGGACATTGACCGGTTTCTGCGAAAAGTTGGGCTAAACATCTTTTTAGCTTCACTAGCCGCAACGGCGCGACGGGGGGAGCGGGATTGGAGTGCGCGGCCAGATGGATCGAACCAACGAAGATCCTTCTTAGGGCGCCATGGCAGCTGCCCAATCGTCACCTAAACTTGAATAGCTCGCCATAGCGGCCGTGTCGCTAGCTCCATTCGATGTCGCGGGCGCGGTTCGCCGGTGACCCGGGAGGGCCGCATTCGATGCGACCGTCAGCGGCAGTCTCGACCTTGGTGTTCGACCCGTAGCGGCGTGGCAACAGCATTCAGCAGGAGCGACCGCAGTGACGGACTTTCGTGAGGCCGCCCCTTGATGTAGGCAGGTCGGGCGTCGGCAAATAACGGCTGTAGGACAGCTTGTCCTTAGCGCGTACCGAAAGTCACCTCACGAACACAAAGCTTAATTGGGTGTTGCCGGCGTTGCGGCCGATGGCGCGGTGGCCGGCTGGGCGACGACCTCTGGAGAGCGGCCGACGATGACGGTGAGCAGGCCCTGGCCCCACAGCCGCTGCGCGACCTTCTTGGCGTTCTCCAGCGTCACCGCATCGACGAGGGCGTTGCGCTTTTCAATATAGTCGATCGCCAGCTTGTCGAGCTGGTATTGCAGCAGCGCCCGCGCCAGGTTTGACGACGTGTCGAGCGCCAGCATCTGCGAGCCCTTCAGGTACGCCTTGGCATCATCGAGCTCCTGCTGGGTCGGACCTTCTTCGGCCATGCGGCGGACTTGCTTCTCGACCTCCTCCACGGTCTCGCCGGCGCGATCGGCGCCAGTACCGGTATTGCCGACAAACACGGCGGAATGATCCATCCAGAGCAGCGTCTCATGGACGGAATAGGCAAGCCCGCGCTTCTGGCGGACTTCGCGGAACAGCCGCGATGACAGACCGCCGCCGAGGATGTGGTTGACGACATAGGCGGCCATGAAATCCGGCTCGCTGCGGCGGACGCCGGGACCGCCGAAGGTCACGACCGTCTGCGGCACGTCCAGCGGAACGACAACGAGCTGCGGCGGCTTTGCCGCGACCACATCGGCTACCTCTGTCAACTCCGCCTTGGCCGGCAGGCTGCCAAAGGTCTTGTCGAGCAATTTGCCGAGGACCTCCGGATCGACATCGCCGACGACGGCGATCTTGAGCGTGTCCTTCGCGATCACTCGGCGGACATAGTCCTTGAGATCGGCTATGTCGATTTTCGGCACGCTGTCCAGCGTGCCTTGGGATTGCCGCCCGTAAGGATGGCCTTCGAAGGCGACCTCGAGGAACTTACGATTGGCAAGCGAACTCGGGTTGGTGGACTCACGCCGCAAGCTCGAGAGCGCCTGCGCGCGGATCCGTTCGACGTCGGGCGCATTGAAACGCGGCGAGGTCAGCGCCATCCGCAGCAGGTCGAAGGCCTCGTCCTTGTTGTCCTTGAGCATGCGCAAGGAGCCGCCGAACTGGTCGCGGGTCGAATGAAAGCTGAGCTCAATGGCGCGGCGGTCAAGCCGCTCGTGAAAGGTCTTGGAATCGAGGTCGCCAGAGCCCTCGTCGAGCAGCCCGGCGACCAGGTGACCGACGCCGGGCTTGTCGGCGGGGTCCTGGGTGGCGCCGCCGCCGAAGGCATACTCCATCGCGATCAGCGGGACCGTGGCGTCCTGCACGAACCAAGCTTCGATGCCGCCGGGCGAGACTAGGCGCTGGATCTTGATTGTGGCCTGCGACGGCCGCGAAGCGAGCATCGTCGTCAGCGCGAGCGCACTGCCGCCGATCAGAACCGAACGCCGTTTCAGAAAATAGGTCACGAGCGCTTCTCCTCGCTTTTGGGCGCAACATCCTTGATCAAGTAACCGGTCACTGAACGTTTCTTGTCGAGCCATTTCTGCGCGGCCTCGCGCACCTGCTCGGCGGTGACGGCGCGGATGCGATCCGGCCAGCTCCGGACGTCGTCGATGCTGAGCCCTGTGGTGAGCGCGCCGCCATACCGGACCGCAAGCATTACCTGATTGTCCTGGGAGTAGATCGCCCTTGCGATCAGCTGGGTCTTGACGCGTTCAAGGTCCTCGGCGCGCGCGGGGTTTTGCGCGAGATCGGCGATCACCTTGCCGATGGCGTCCTCGAGCTGGGAGAACTCGACGCCGGGCTTCGGCGTGGCCCAAATCATGAATTGCGAAGAATCGAGCGAGGTGCCCTGGTAGCTCGCGCCGGTTCTGATGGCTAGCTGCTTGTCGATCGCCAGCGAACGATAGAGATAGGAGTTGGCACCGCCGCCCATCAATTGCGCGAGCACGTCCAGCGCAGGACTCTTGCCGGCGGCCGCAGTTGAAGCGGACGGCACGAGATAATAGCGGTGCAGAGTCGGCTGCTCGACGCGCGGATCGGACAATGTCACCGTGCGCGGGGCCGCCGCCGTCGGCTCCTGTGGCCGCAGGCGTTTTGCAGGGATCGAAGGCTGTGCGGGAATGTCGCCAAAATTCTTCTCCACCATCGGGCGGATTTCATTGGGATCGACGTCGCCGGCGATGATCAGGATCGCGTTATTCGGAGCGTAGAAGCGCTTATAGAAGGCGAGCGCGTCCTCGCGGTCGAGCTTCTCGAGCTCCTGGCGCCAGCCGATAATGGGGCGGCCGTAGGGGTGGTTGAGGTAGAGCGCCGCCATCATCTGCTCGGTGAGCCGCGCATCGGGATTGTTGGCGACGCGCATGTTGAATTCTTCGAGCACAACATCGCGCTCGGACAGCACGTTCTCATCTTGGAGAACGAGACCGGTCATCCGGTCGGCCTCGAATTCCATTATCTTACAGAGTTGCTCGCGCGGCACGCGCTGGAAATAGCTAGTGTAGTCGGTCGAGGTGAAGGCGTTCTCGTCGCCGCCAACGCGCAGCAAGGTCTGGGAGAAGGCACCCGCCGGATGATTGGCCGTGCCCTTGAACATTAGGTGTTCGAGGAAATGCGCAAGCCCCGACTTGCCCGGCGTTTCGTCGGCGGAACCGACCTTATACCAGATCATCTGCGTCACGACGGGCGTGCGGTGATCGGGGATCACTACCACCTGCAGGCCGTTCGCAAGCGTGAAGCTTGCAGGTCGCTCCGAAGCGACTGAGATCTGGGCAAGGACGCTCCTGTTTTCAGGAACGTCTCGGAGGCTGGGATTGCTGCTATTATCCTTTCTGTATTCGACTTTGTGTTCGACCGCCAGCGCGGTGGGCGTCATCAAGGCCATTGCAATAGTTGCCGTGCCTAGCACCTTGGTTGTCACCGAACTCCAATTCTTCATGGCATCGCCTTTGGTCGCATAGAGATCCACATTCTGCAGCGCACGATTCTGACAAAGCAGAGAGCCGCACGCCGTTGGCAAACAAGGGAGCAAAAGCCGGGCCAATCGCCTGATGCTTCCGCGCACGGACAGCTGGATGCAAAACGAAGCGCCGCGCGTTTCTTTCTCTAACGAAAGCCAAAGCCGCACTTGTTCAATATCCGCCAACATGTTGCGAACACGATGTTGCACACGAAAACCCACGACAACTCGCCGCCTCGCGCTGGCCTAAATCCTGCGACGCGACATACCGCATAGAGCCTTGATCTCGCGCCAGAGGCACTGCTCCGCTGTTTCGCGGCCGCGTCGGCGCCCGCCAGGAAACAACCAAAGCTTGTCGCGGCGCCGCCGTACCAGGAGTACCCGGCCGCGCTTCGACGCCTGCCACCAGCACGTCCAAGCGATCATCGTTTCGGTCGATCAATATGCGGAGAAAGCGTTTGCAACCGAGACTATTTCCTAAATAGGCCTCACGGTTTCAGGGGCCGGAGTGACCAAATCCCGAGGACGGCGTCGTCTGGGTCTATGGCGCCGGCGAACACGGCGCCCATGGACTTCACCGACTTCGGAATCGAAAACCTGATCGAGCTCGTCCGGATGCACAAAGAAGATCCGACTTGGCTGGCGCTGGTCGCCCGACTAATCCAATCAGCCTGCGGCCTACGCCGGATAGCGTACCACCGAATGCTCGAAGTTCATGTTTCTGGCGTCCATGTTTTCGCTTGAGCTAGTGCTAATTCAGCGCCAGGCGCGCGGCAAGCGGAACCCATCGCCGAAGAGTCCGGTCCATGACCACTCATCGCAAAAGGCTTTTGAGTCCGACTTCTCCTGCCCCGCCTTTGGCCTGCCAGCGGTGCGCGCGAAGTTCAGGATCGCCTTCGAGACGAGCTGCCGATGGGTGAGGAGAAAGTTGTCCGGCTGGGTGTGCATCAGCGCCGGCATATTCTTTTTTTTCAGATCTTCATACGACTCATTCAGCATCTTCTTGTACAGTGAAACACTATTTGAGGTGCTGCGATCGCCACGCGACTTCAGACGGAAGATCGCTTCCGCGGCAATTCGTCCAGAGATCATCGCAACGTTCAGAGGCCCACGATGGCCGGTATTATTCAGTTCGGCGGCATCCCCGACCACCACCCAGCCCTTACCGCAGAGCTGGGGTATGGTGTTGTAGCCTCGTTTCGCGATGAGGTGCGCGGAATATTCCTTGAGCTCTGAGCCGTTGATTAGCGGCACCACCGACGGATGACGCTTGAAGCGATTGAGTAGCCCGTAAGGCGTTTCGCCCGTTCGCTGGAGATCGGAGACGAGGCAGCCGACGCCGAGTGAGATGCACTCCCTATTCGCATAGATGAAACCGATGCCGGTCATACCGCGCGAGATGGAGCCGGCGGCCTCGATCACGACCCCTTCGTCGCGCTTGAGATTGAAACGGGCTTCGATGGTCTCGCGCGGCAAAAGGAGCATTTCCTTGACCTGCAGCGCAACTTGGTCGGGCGCCGGCCGCTCGCGCCAGCCCGCACGCGTCCCGAGCAAGCCATTGACGCCCTCGGCGAGCACCACTACATCGGCATGGATTATGCGATCCTGGCGGTCGGTACGCACACCAATGACGCGGCCGCGGCGGTTCTGCGCCAGCTCTGTAACGGTGGTTTGGTACAAGACGGTGGCGCCGGCCTCCCTCACCTTGCCCGAGAACCATTTGTCGAATAGGGCGCGGATAACGATATGCCGGTTCGGTCGCTTGTCGTTGCGGTCGTTGAAGCGGTAGCGCAGCCCGATATGGGAGCGGCTATCCATTAACCAAAAGCGCTGCTCGACAAGGCGGCGCTCGAGCGGCGCGTCCTCGCGGAAACCTGGGGTCAGCTGTTCCAGGATGTCCGCATCGAGGATGGCAGCCTGCGCGTTCTTTGATCCGGAATATTCGCCGCGCTCGAGCTGCAGTACCTTCATGCCACGCTTGGCCATGGTCAGCGCCGCCGCGTTGCCGGCCATTCCGGCGCCAACCACGATGGCATCGAACCTCTCTTCGATCAAGAGCCTCTCCTTTGTTTGGTGGCGGATGTCCTCAAAACGTACGCTCACCTGCGACGCGGTCGCGTGAATGCGGTGACCGCCCGAGGCGACATCACGGCCCAAGATCTTGGCTTGCACAGCAGGAATTCCGGCTTGTGGGTGTTGACAAGATCGGTTAACGCCATGCTGTAGGACTGGTTGCGGTAATCTGCGAGCATGTTGTCGGCGACGAGATCGACAAGGTCTCGGCGTAGGAAGAATTCGACCGCGGCGCTGCGTGTCGCCTCGCCCTCCGGACCGATCACGACCGCCGCGAGATCAAGCTTCCGCTTCTCGGCGAGCTTGCGGCCCGCGCCCATCAGCTTCCAGGAAATTGGATGCACCTGCCCGGGCTCCTGTTCGATGAAGACACAGACATGCTTGTCAGCGTTGAAACGCGCAGGCAGCGCCTTCTTGGCGGCACGCCGTTCCGCGGGCAACGCGGGAGCTCTCATCACATCGCTCATTCGCCAAGCCCTTCAGATCAGGCATCGCGGGCTAGCGCCGCAAGGTCGGTTTCAAGCTTGGGCTGGTGCTTGAAGATGGCATCGATCAATGCTTGCGCCGGCTGCTCGCCGGCCTCTACCAGCACCGCCTTCTCAGCGCGCGCGGATGGCGCGAAGACACGCTTGACGACGGTCGGCGAGCCCTTGAGACCGCATTTGGAGATTTCCTCGACGCCGGCCTCCTGCGCACTCCATTTCACGATCGGCGCCCGGGCGGCGCGCAACGCGTCGGCCATGGCGCCGCGGCGAATCTGGTTGGTTGCTTCCAGCATGGTAATGAGACACGGCAGCCTGGTGCGGAGCACCTGGACGCCACCTTCGGAGCGCCGTTCCGTTTCAATTGTGCGTGCGGTGAGATCCAGGGCTCTGATCTTTGCGACATAGGTAAGCTGCAGAACACCGAGCCGCTTCGCGACGCCAGGACCAACCTGCGCGGTGTCGCCGTCGATGGTCTGCTTACCGGTGAAGATGAGGTCCGGCGGGCCATATTCCTTGCCGATTTTGCGGATGGCCGTCGCCAGCGCGTAAGTCGTTGCCAGCGTATCGGCGCCCGCAAAGCAGCGGTCGGTGAGCAGTACGGCGCGATCGGCGCCAAAGGTCAGCGCTTTGCGTAACGAGTCCTCGGCTGATGGCGGCCCCATTGTAAGGACGGTGATCTCGCCGCCGAACTTATCGCGCAGCTCCAACGCGGCCTCGAGCGCGAAGAGGTCGTATGGATTAATGATGGTCGGCACGCCCTGACGCATGATCGTGTTGGTCACGGGGTGCACGCGGATCTGCGCGGAGTCGGGAACCTGCTTGATGCAGACGACGTTGTGCATGTGCTTCTCCAGACGTTGCAACGGCTGACCAAGAGAACAGCAAGTGTCGTACCATTGCGCGACTTTCAAAATCAGGCCGCAATACAATGGCTTTTGTGATGCTTGATGTCACCGTAGCCTGACGTTCGCCGACGGAATTGCGACATTCGTCGTGACTACGACAGCCAGGTTCGCGCGGCGTGATCTGCCGTTAATTGGATCAAGGAGAGCGGCCCAAAGACGAGATGCGCTTTGCTTGAGTTGATCCATACGCGATCCCGAGTCTCCGCAGCGGCCGCTGCGCTCACGAGAGAGCGTAAGCCCTGAGCCGACTTGCACGGGACTATGCTTCGCATCAGCGCCGCAATAAGCTTGCGGCGCCTGCGACCGCGAGGCACACGGCGGTCGCTTCGAGCGCAGGCCCCGCACCGCGCAGCGGTCGCTGCATATGACGCCGAGCGAATTGAACGTGATCGAATAGCAACCCATAGTCTCGCTGACGCTATCCGGCCGTGAGCTGATGGTCGATCGTGACATCGCCAACGGATTCGCGATGACAGCATGGCGTTCGCACGAGCGTAGCGGGCATGGGACCGCCGGTGGTCGGGCGGCTGCTCTCGATCATGACAGCGGCGCTGACGCGGGGGGCGCATCCGATCGTGATCGGGTCGAAGTCCGCGCCAAACCATCAAGCCTCTATTTGTTCCTCCAGCTATTCGCCCCAGCGCCGATAGTCACGGCCCCGACAAACCAAAGTCCAACACTGCCGTCAGAAGCGCTTGATCTCGACGCCATATTTTCTCAGGGCGTAGCCAATTTGGCGCGGCGTAAGTCCAAGCAGGCGCGCCGCCTTCGCCTGCACCCAGCCGGATTTTTCCATTGCCGCGATGACACGCTCGCGATCTGTCATTTTCGCACCACCTACGAGGGCTGCGCCGACTGGCGCTAACGGAGCGAGCTCGCTGCCGAAAGGCGGGAGCGATGTAGCAGCCTCGGCCGGCGACGTGGCCGGCTTAGCGTGCACTGGTACGACCGGCCCCGGCTGCGGCGCCATCTCCTCCGATCCGCTCTTCCACAGCATCGCGGAAAGGCACTGGCCGTGGCAGCAGGCAAAGTCGTCTCTCACGATCGATGGTCCCGGTGCCAGAGTCGCGGTCCGCTGCACGCAATTCTCAAGCTCGCGGACGTTTCCCGGAAAACCGCAGTTCATCAGTACTTCAATCGCACTCGCATCGAAGGTAAGCGTACGGCCGTTCTCGCTGTTGAAATTCCTGAGAAACTCGGTGGCGAGGAGCGGAATATCACCGCGCCTTTCACGCAACGGCGGCAGCAGCAACGGAACCACGCTGATGCGATAATAGAGGTCGGCGCGGAACTCGTTCCTTGCCACCGCCTCTTCCAGGTTCTTATTCGTGGCGGCGATCACGCGAACATCGACCTTAATGGTCTGGTTGCCACCGACGCGCTCGAATTCCTGCTCCTGCAGTACGCGCAACAGCTTTGCCTGGAATGAGGCCGAAATCTCGCCGATCTCGTCCAAAAATAGTGTTCCCTTGTCGGCGAGCTCAAAGCGGCCCTTGCGCGCAGTGAACGCGCTGGTAAAGGCACCCTTCTCATGACCGAACAATTCGGATTCCAGCACCGTCTCAGGCAGCGCCGCGCAATTGAGTTTTATAAAGGGCCGCTTGGCGCGCGCCGACCGCTCGTGAATGGCCTTAGCGACCAGCTCCTTTCCGGTACCGGACTCGCCGCGCAACAGCACCGTACTGTTGGATTTGGCTACGACCGCGATCTTCTCGAGCAGCCTGCGCAGCGCCGGGCTGTCGCCAATAATTCCGTCGACATGAACCTTCTTGCGCTCCCGCGCAGGCTGTTTGAGCTCGGTCAATTCCTTTTGCAGCCGGTCCTTCTCCGCCATCAGTCGCTCGCGGTCACACGCGAACAGGCGATGCAGCTTCACTGTCTGCCCCGCTAGGTTGGCGATCATTGTGAGCAGCCGGACGTCGTAATCGAGCCGGGCGCTCGACGCATTGTCGAGGATGCGGTCGATCGTCAGCGTGCCCACGACATTCGCGTCGATGCGAATGGGAACGCCGATGAACGATACTCGCGTGTCGTCGGAGGCCCCGAGCACCTCCTTGTCCGCAGCACTAAAGGCCGGATGCACTGCTACGTTTTCGGCGACGAGCGGCTTGTCCGACGCCACGATCTCGTCGATTACCTTCTGCGGCAGGCGCATCCGGAAGCGCTCGTCGCTGCCTTCGCTCCAGCCGGCGCCCACAGTAATGTCCGGCACGTCATCATCGTGGAACAGTGAGACGATGCCGTGCCGCATCTGCACAAACGATTGCAGAAGATCGACGACGTTGGCCAGCGTGACTTCCAGCCGGCACGGGGCGGTGAGTACTTTCGATATTTCGAAGATCCCGATAATCGCGCTCTCGTACAACGGCACATTAGGGAGCGTATCGTCCGTCTCGGAGCTTGAGTTAGGCCTTTCGCGTACGGAAGGGATATCCAGCATGACGACGTCTCCGTTGTTATGACCATCCTCCCTGTCATCCTGTTCGGATTTGCGAATATTGTGTTGCATGCCATCCTCGATCTCGCCCCCATTTTAGGATGACGCAAGAGATAACTTCTTATTATGGCACGATGGTAAAACTGCATCGCGACACGACGGTAAACTTACAGTGTGCTTTGACTTGCTTATTCTCTGCTCTTCCGAACTCGTCGCGCACATTCCGCGGGAACACGAATTTTATTGATGTAGATCAAATCAGCTGCGACTTGTTTCTTGCAGGTATAGTCGATCACAGGTGTTGGCCGCCATTGATCGGCACCTCGGTGCCCGTGACATAGCTTGCCGCATCCGAGCATAGGAAGAAGATGACTTTCGCGACTTCTTCGGGTGTGCCCACTCGGCGCAGCGGAATATTTGGTACAAGACGCGCTTCCGTGTTCGGCGACAAAATGTCGGTCTTGATCTCGCCGGGCGCGATCGCATTCACGCGAATGCCATATGGTGCATAGTCGTGCGCCATTTCGCGCGTGAGACACGCGAGCGCAGCTTTCGATGTCGCGTAGGCGGAGCCGGCAAACGGGTGCACCCGCGAGCCAGCGATTGAGGTCACGTTGACAATCGATCCTGACGCTGCTTTCAGCTCGTCAAACAGGCCTTGCGCTAGCAGGATCGGTGCCACCAGATTGAGGTGGAACACCCTCATCCAGGTTTCGACTGACGTCGTCAACGACGTCAGTCGCGCGCCATTCGGCGTCTTCGGTGACATGCCGGCATTGTTGATCAATGCGTGCAATGGCGCGCCCGCGAGGCGCTCCTTGACCTCGGCGATGGCGCGCGGCAGCATCCGATGGTTGCTGAGGTCGACCTGGACATGGTTGTCGGCCCCTGACTTCCACGGGCAGCGCCCGCCATCGAACGGTTGGCGCGCGCAAGAAATGATGCGCCAGCCCGCTTCCGAAAACAGCTTTCCGGTGGCGTGACCAATGCCGCGCGACGCGCCGGTTAGCACCAGCGTCTTCTGTTCTCCCTGCTGGATGCGCACTCTATCGGTGTGAAACGGACAGCCCACGTCGGTCGCCGACGGTGGACTAGCGACCGCTTCGTCGTTTCTCAGATCGAGACTCAAACCCGCCTCCCAATTCTCTTGCCCTCGCCCGTGAACGCGGTGCAGGATTTGGGCCACTGTGATGCAAAGGAACGCTCACGCGTTTTGCGGCCCAATGTCGCGCTCGCAACAGCTTGGCGGGTTCCCCACATCGGGCGCGTTTGCTTTCGGACAATAGCAAACGCAGGTGCACAAGCCGATTTTCGAGTCTCGCGTACCGTGCGCGGCGCTACCAGTTTGGCTCCGTCTTGCTCCATGGCCCTAATTCGCGCTGGTTTATCGCAAGTATTGTCAATGCGGTCGGGCCAGGTCCGTCAGCTAAATTGCTGCGCAGATCAACCGCCTGCGAATTCGTTTAGTTCGCTCTCACACCGGTCGATGCGCTGGAATGAGGTATTGCTGTTGAGCAATCCGCCCCTCCTCTACCGGCCACGTCATTCCAATTCATCATTTCGTGATCGAACTGGGTCTCACGATAGGCGGCACCAAGCTCTCCCTTGCAGGCGTTTCTCGACGGCCTTTCGCCATCGCAGTCCTTCTTGAGCGTGACGATGGCACACGGTCGGCTAGCTCGGCTTGCTGCTGCGGCGGCGGAGCTGCCAGGCAGGCATAATCTATCATCTCGATCGCGCAATCGACCGCGGCGACGGCCGAAACAGCAATTGCGAAACAGCAATTGACAACCCTCCCATCAACGGCCGCTTCACAGCTCGAGGCCGTGCCTTGCGAGCACCTGGCGCGTTAGCGCACCCTTGATCTCGCTGGCGATTTCGTTGCGGGTCTGGGCTCCGAGCTCCCGCTCGGCATCGGGGTCGCCTGTCAGGCCATGCTCGGCAAGACGCTGGTTCAAGCGAGTTTGAAACTCCTCGCCCATCGCATCGATGAGCCGCTCCTGCATCGCTGCATGATCTTCGGGGGCGATGCGTCTCAACACGCTATCCCAAGGTTGCCAGCCCCTTGCCAGATAGTCCGCGAATCCCGTCGCCTCTTGGTCCCGCACCGTCGTCGTGGCCCTGGCAACGGCGTCTTCTGTCACGTGAGAGATGTTCAAGAAGCGCATGTCTGGGGCGACGTGCCGCAGCTCCAGGGGGTCGCGCAGCTGGGTCTGGTAGGCAAGATAGACCTCAATCTCGTCGATGTCGGCGTCCGGGTCGGCACGGCGGAGCGAGTTGACCGTCTCGCGCGCGATCCCGTCCAGCGCCCTCAAACGGAACATCACACGGCCGCGCTGAAGCAGTTCGTCGAGCCGCCTGTCATAGGCTCCGTCCTCGACATCAGCGTTCAGGCGTGCGGTCTGCATGCCGTTCCAGGCCAAAGTGATGCGATCCTCGCACCTCTCGCTCGCTCCCAACGCCGCGGCGAAGTACTGCTCGCGCAATCGCGGCCTGACCGCCGCCTGCCGCAGATCCTCGGCCACCGCCTGCCGGAATGCGTCATTGCCATAGTTCACCGTGCCACGGAGCCTGTCGAGGAAGCGTGCGTAGTCCTGAGCACCTGGCTCTTCGGCGAAGCGCTGCCAGGCGGCCACTGTCTCAGTGTCGCCCTCGAGCCAGTGCGCGACAACCTCGTGCAGGGCCTGCGGCTCGACTTGCACCGCTCCCTCGGCCATAGACAAAAAGATCTGCGGGCCGGCATAGTCCCCGGCATGCATGGCTGTCACCAGGTTGGTCAGTACCCCCTCGGGCAGCGGATTATTCTCCAGATCAACGCTGGACTCACGGCCCAGCTGCGTCAGCAGGGTCTCTGGCACGCTGGTCAGCTGGTTGTTGCTGGCGCCGAGCCATAGGAGCTCGGCGGGGATCGTCTCGGGCAGGCTAGTCAGCTGGTTGTGGCTAGCGCTGAGCCATTCGAGCTCAGCCGGGAGGGGCTCGGGCAGATTGGTCAGCTGATTGTAGTCGACGTTCAGGCGCTGGAGCCCGGCTGGAAGGGCGGGCAGACTGGTCAGCCGGTTGCCGCTGGCGTCGAGCTCCTGAAGCGTTGCCGGAAGAGTATCGGGCAGACTGGTCAGCTGATTGTTGTCGACGCTCAACCGCCGGAGCCCGAGCGGCAGGTCTGCGGGCAGGCTGGTCAGCCCGTTGCTGATGGCGTAGAGCCGCCGAAGCCCGGCCGGAAGGTCGGGCAAGCTGGTCAGCCGATTGTTGCTGGCGCGGAGCCGCTGGAGATCGGCTGGAAGGTCGGGCAGGCTGGTCAGCTGATTGTTGTCGACGTTCAGGCGCCGGAGCTCGGGCGGTAGGGGAGCGGACAGGGCGGTCAGGGACAGGGACGACAGATCCAGCGGCTCATCGACATCGCCCGCCTCCCGCCAAGCCCTCGTTCGACTTAGCGCCTCTTGCCGATTCTCGTCTTCGCCCTGCCCCTCTTCGGCAGCCCGGCCCGTCAGGACCTGCGACGAGGCGGGGTCGGCGGCGGACGCCTCCGCCTCGGTCAAGGCCTCGCCCCACTGCGCCGCGGCCGGGAACCCTGGTTCGGAGGTTTCTGATTCGAAAGTCTCGGAAGGAGTGCCAGCGCCAAGCTGGGCCTGTTCTGCATTCATCGATGCCGTCTGCTCGGTAGCCAAATGAAGGGAATGCGCCGGAGCCGCGCTTCTCGAAGCCGGTAGCTCTCACCAGGGATGGTGATCACCGACTAACGAGGAAGCAGGCGATCACGGAGCGCGGTTGCAACCACAGAACCGCCGAACACGCTGCGCCATTCGCCCACAGGGCAGTTGCAGCAAGACCAGTACGTCCGGACGGAATCGACGGTTAACGAAAGGGTTCAGGGTTGTTTCGTTAGGGCAATACATCCCCCTCTCCTCTGCAGCAGATCAAGCCGGACATCGCAGTCCAGATAGACAGCATCTCAATGCTATAAGACTTACCTGTCCAAAAACTGACGAGTTTCGGAAGACTCATAATGCGCCGGTGAAAGCCCATCGACGCTCGAAGCTGCAGCGTCAATGGGGTCTACTGAAGAAAAACTGGTGACGGTCTGGCGTTCGGGACGCCTTTCGCGTAAATCCGCGCACACTCGTCGTCTTGGCTACAGCCTGCTCCGCAAACAGCTCGTCTTTAGTGGCGCCAATTTCCAGCTCTCGAAGATCAGCGCCAAATGGGTCGATCAGCCGCGATGATCGCTCCAGATGGCCGTAGATGTGGCGCTCGAGCTTGGCGATCCTAAACTTCTGATGGGCGATCAGTGCTTCGTCTTCCGAGGCTTTTGCACGGGCAAACGCGAGCGGCGCCCAATACCTTCACCAGCATTCGCATATGACCTCAAAGCTAGACTTAAGGACTTAAGGTCAGATCCTCACAAAGACGGCCGAACTTCACAAGGCGGCCGCCACCGAAGCGATACCTCGAGCGCGATGAGCAGATTTAGATGATCGAGGCCCTGAACGCATGATCCGGACTTATCCAGCGCGTGGATGCATTCCATCAAAACAATCGGTTTTAACAATTGGAAGAAACGGATAGCAAAAAGTCAGTTGGAGAAATTGAATTCAGGCATCCAGAATGGCTATCGATCTTCACCGTGGCTCTGAGAAGATTTCTCAGGTGCAGGGGCGAGCATCAACCGAGGCGCATGCCCATTGCGGCCACCTTCGCCGGCGGCCACGCAAGCTGCACCGCGCCGGCTCAACGCGACAAGCGCCCCCCGCGTCGCAAGCACTTGCCTCCGATAAATCTCCGTATAGCTTTTCCAAACCTTTTTCGTATCACACGCCTATCTACGTACAATTGAACTAACTGTCGACGTCGCCTTTGCTTTGCGAGCAATCAGGAGCTGCCGATTGCAGGTGCCAAATGCTTCTGCGATCCGGCCAAATGGATCGAATTCCATAGCTCGCAGATCATGCGGAAGATGCAGGCGAAGTCCTCCTCATGTCACGATGCTGCGCACGCGGGCACATGTGGAACAGCACGGCTGCCGTTATTTCTTTCAAAGGGACAAAGGGAGGCTCGGGCGGCCGCTCGCGTCGTCCAAGCATAAGGGGGTGGAATCATGAGCCGAGATGCCAACGATTTGCCTGCGGTCTGCTTTCTCCTCGGCCTTCCCCGGTCGGGGACGACGCTGCTGTCGCATTTGCTCCAGCAGCACCCAGATATTGTGGCGCCGCCTGAGCCCTGGTTGATGCTGGCACTTGAGGCATTTGGCCGGGTGGACCACCGTCACCCAGCGGGGGCATCACTGATTCAGGACGCCACCTCCGAGTTTTTGGGCCGAATCGATCGTACTATCGTCAGTCGCGCTTTTGCTGATGCGGCTTACGGCCAATATTTGGCAGCAGCGGGCAAGCGTATCTTCGTAGACAAGACGCCGCGTTATTGGATGGTCCTCGATTTCTTGGATTCTCTCTATCCAGAAGCGCCACACATCCTTCTATTACGTAATCCCTACGCTGTTGCCGCTTCACTGAAATCGACGTGGGGCATCCCGCTGGTGCCAGAAAGCTGGCCGCCCGCCAGCCTATCTGATCTCTCCGATCTTGTGCTTAGCCTGCCTCCCGACATCACATCTTCTCTCGCCGATCTCGTTCTGGGCCTACCTGCGCTCGCCGCGCACCGAGGTCGGCGGCAGACGCAGGTGGTGCGGTACGAACATTTGGTGGCGTGCCCCGATGAGGAAATCCGGCGCGTCATCGCTGGGCTCGGTTACGATCCAACGGGCATTGCATCGGCGACGATGCAGCAGCCGGAATATCTTCGCTCCAGTCGCTTCGGGGATCGAAAAATCTTCGAGAGAAAGGCAGTCGATGACCGCTCAGTGTACACTTGGCAAACTGAACTGAGCATTCAACAGATGCAAGCAATAACGGATGCAATCGGCGATGAGCTTTTGATAGAGCTCGGTTATGAGCAGGAACTTCGGCACGTTCAGCAAGCCGGGATCGTGGATCAAGGCCGGGCCGTAACCGAACAATATCGTCAGATATTTCAAACCTGGTGGGATTTACGCCGCGCCTAGCGAGGAGCCCGTGCGGCATCTGGCGGAAACCGATGCGCCAAACAGGCAAGCTGAAGAGAACTCCTCCTCGGCTTTCGACCCTCCATAGTTCGGAACGGCAACGTCTAGCCGAGCCCAACATGGAGGAGAACTTACGCCTGGCGAATTCGATAGCGGCTCAGTTGGAACAGGCGCTCACGCTGTCGGAGACCGATCGAGCTGCTGGATTGAATGCTATTCGTGATCGCGATGCGGCCATCGAGTCGTTGCGGGCGACAATCGTATGGGTTTATCCGCCGGGAAGATCAGCGGGCGCAAGGGATATTCAGCTACGACCGGTTTAGAGCAGCGCGTTCCCCTTGCGGGCGATCCGCGAGCTAATTGAGGCAGCGCTGAAGGAGCTGTCGCGAGACTTCCGGAGGCTTTACGCCGGGAAGCCGCTGGTCGATCCCGCCCGAGCGGCTCTTTGCGGGCTCTGCTGCTGGAAACGTTCTACACGTGCGATCTGAGCGGCAGTTGGTCGAGCAGCTCGACCACTATCTTTTTCCGCTAATTTGTCGGACTGTCGATCGATGATCCCCTGTGGGATGCCACCGTGTTCCACACGAACCGTGATCGGCTGCTCGATGGCGATAGTGCGACGACGTTCTTTGTCGCAGTTCTGAACCTTAACGAAAGACAACATCCGACATCACGAACGGCGATGCTGCGCAAATGCGAAGGGCGCGCCGATATGATCGACGACGGTGCGGGTTGCAAGTTTCATAAAGCCAGGAGATGTTCGGAGGATTCATCAATCAAGATCAACCGACTAGGATCGTTCAAATCGAACTCAATAATGCGTGGCGCCAAGAGGCGGGCATAGCGCGTGAAGGCGCTAGTCGGTGGAAAGCGAATCACGGTATCGCATCGCCCGAGAAGATACATCTCGATGAGAGCGGAGATCCCGCCGTCGGCTCCCAGTGCCGCACTATGTAATGGCCCAGCCTGATCCGCCTGGAAGCGTTTTGGGATCGTGAAAAGATCGGGAAACACACCAGACAACTTGTGAAGCACCTGCGCGCTGTCCGTACACAGTAATACCCTCACAGGTCCTCGATGAGATAGCGCTTTGGCTGTATCAATGGCAGTGCATACTTGCCGCAAGGCGAGCTCCGGATCCGCCCAGTAGGGCGTGTGCCCCATTATATCTTCGCCGTTGCCGTGCCGAACATGAACCCCGATTATGCTGCGCCCTTCAAAGTGCTCTTGATATAGGGCGTCAATCCGAGCTTGAATTTCAGGCCTCGGTTTGATGCTCCGAAATATCTGTCGTTCGGCATCCTGATCGCAACGCCACATCAAACAAGCATCGCACACCACGGTGTTGGCTTCACTATCATATTCGGCTTGGAAAAGCTCACTCAGCTCGTCACGTTCTCGGAAAATCTGTTCATCTGGGCGGTAAACGCAGTCGATCGATGGCTGATTCCACCATGACGGGAAGAAAGGCCCCGGGAATGAGAGCTGGTTGATCTTGTCATCGCAGATAACCCGTACGCCAGCGATGTCTTGAATTGGCTCGAAGAACACCGGAAAGGCGTTCGTGAAGGGTTGATCAAGATAACAGGAACCACGCCAATCAATGGCTAGAGTACGCCCCGTCCGCTGCGCATAGCGCCAGGCTGACGCCAGTGACCACAGGCAATCACCGAAACCAGTACGTCGTCGCGAAACAACGAACCGGTCGTTCATCGAGCCAACAAGCATTTGTGTTCCTCGTTAAGGGAATACCGCCCGAGATAAGGACGCTACGGAAACTCTACGTATGGCCTCGCACGATGCTGTCGTCAGCGATCGTGATGTTAGCCAATTTGGCTGGTAGAACTTCATATGCCACTGCCATGGAGGAGCCGCGCGAAAATGTTGCCGCCGACATGCTTGATTTCAGCCCTATTCCCCTTATTGCAACAGCTCTTCGAAGCACTTTCCGGCATGTACCATGTCGAACAGAATCTCTGCTGCTGGTGGCGCTTGCCGTCCTGAGCTGCTGCTGTGGCGCAGCGCCCAGACTACAAGCATGAGCCCAGCTACCGGATATGCCGCACTCAGGGGCCCAGCTGCGCCCCGCATTTGGAGACATGCACACGGCCATATTCATGTCCCGTTATGCTTTCTCCAGCATTTGATCACAGTCTTGATGCGCGCGAGCAGCATGTGAAGGATGCAGCCGAATGCGGCGCTGCTCCCATAATCCCCGCAGTTCCTTCACGAGAGCTTCACGCCTAGCCCGATCGAAAGTAATTGTATCCAGGAGATCCCCAAGCACGGCTTCGCCCTCGATCTGCATCAGTAGATCGAACGCATCCTGTGAAATACGCACACTGTCGCCGCTGGAGTGGCCGGTGCGGATTTCGCACACAGTCTCCTGGCGATCTGGCCCTGTGTAAGCGCGGACTCGATAGAGGCGTGCATAAGGTGGCAATGAAACCGCGAGCGCAGTCCAATCCTCCAACGTCGCCGCGCGCTTTTTGACGAGGAACGGCCCGACCACAAGTCCATCCAACTCTGTCGTCAGAAATGTGGTAATCGCATCTGCAACCGAATCCACGATCGGCTCGGCATTGTTGTTAAAGGACGTATTGAGCAGAACTGGGATGCCCGTCCGCTTCTTGAACGAATTAATAACCTCCCAGTAGGCGGGATTTGTCTTGCGCGATACTGTTTGCAGTCGCGCAGTGCCGTCGACGTGCGTTATAGCACCGAGCACGCTTTGCTTGGAGTCGCGCACGCGAACTACAAAGTTCATAAAGGGAAATTCGCGCGTACCGTCGGCGAGGTCGAAAAATTCGCTCGCATCTTCCTCCAGCACTGATGGCGCGAACGGTCGATAGCCTTCGCGCTTCTTTACCATCGCGTTGATCCGGTCCTTGTTTGCGGCAGGCCGAGGATCGGCAAGAATGCTGCGATTGCCAAGCGCTCGTGGCCCGAACTCCGAACGACCCTGCACCCACCCGATCACGGCGCCATTAGCCATCCAGTCGGCTGCGCAACTTGCCACGTCGTCACTGCGTTCGACGTCAAGGTGTCCACCCCATGCATCCAGTTCCTGCTGCACGGCGCGCTCGCTCCCGAGATCAGGACCCCAGTAGACCTCCTGCAGCCGCTCACGTGGCGCCGGCCGGCCCAGCTCGTTAGACATCATTAGTGCAGCGCCCAATGCGCAGCCAGCGTCATGCGCCGCGGGTTGCACGAAGATGTCTTCGAAAAGCCCTGAATACAGCAGCTTACCGTTCATGGTGCAATTGTGGGCTACCCCTCCAGCCAGGCACAACCGCTTCATACCGGTAGCCTCGCGATGATGCCGGAGAATGTGAAACACGATCCGTTCCAAGGCTTCCTGCAATGAAGCACTCACATCTCGATGCTGCTGCGTGAATGGCATTCCCTTTCGCCGGACCTGGATGCTCCGGCGCAGCGTCGGACCGA
The DNA here is from genome assembly GCF_013114835.1 of Bradyrhizobium archetypum. Lineage (GTDB taxonomy): Bacteria > Pseudomonadota > Alphaproteobacteria > Rhizobiales > Xanthobacteraceae > Bradyrhizobium > Bradyrhizobium archetypum. The sequence goes on from NZ_JAAVLW010000010.1 coordinate 206,048, forward strand.
TTCGGTCGAGATAGACGCGGTAGCCACCGCTATCTAAAAGTTCGTAGAACTGCTCGAAGAGCTCACGATGGGGAGCCGGATCCCCGTAAGGGGCAAGCCCCATGACCTTGTATTCATCGAATAAGCCGTAGCCCAGACACCGGATCGTCTCGAGATAAAATAGCCCTAGGGAATTATTCTCCGGGAAGCTCACGAGTTGGGTCACCTCGGTTCCAGACCCCACAGCTAAGAGGCCGGAGAGAAAATCACCACCGCCATCGATCGCGAGAATTAGACTCTGCTCGAAGCCAGACATCGCAAAGGCGCTTACGCCGTGCGCCTGATGGTGACTTACGAAAGAGACACGCGACGGATCGACCTCGGTACCAAATTCCTGCGCTAGTAAGCTACGCATCAACAGTTTGGCATCCAAAGGAATGGAGACGTCCGGCCGGGACCCGAACAGGCCTTCGAGCATAGCGTTGCAATAGGCCTCGGTCGCGTAGAACGCGATATGATCGATGTCGCTGAGCTGAACCCCTGCGGCTGCAAGGCAGTACTGAATCGAACGGCTTGGAAACTTGTTGGAGTGCTTGATCCGATTGAGGCGCTCCTCTTCGACGGCCGCTATCACACGTCCGTCCCGGACGAGCACCGCAGCGCCATCGTGCAGAAATGTGTTTGAAAGCTCACGTGTATTTTCATAGACTTTGTCTAGCCCGCCGCTCACTCCTAGACACAACATCTCATTCTCCATTTATCGTAACACGAAGCCCAATTGACCTGCCGAATTCGCGGTACTGCATCGTGTCTCGCCATCGCTTCTGCGGAATGTCGGGTTAACGCATCAGCCGCCGGCGAAACAGCGCGATCGAGAGGAAGAACGGCAGCACCGCGTACATGCACAGTGCACCGATATGCAGGCCGATGCCGCCGGTCGGGAGCCCAAGCATCACTGGGCGGATGAGGTCGACCGAATGTGCCAGCGGCAATAAGCCCGCCACGCGCTGAAATGCGCTGGGCATCTGGCTCACCGGAAAGACTGCGCCGCACAGGAACACCATGGGTGTGACGACCAGCGTCTGGTAAAACACGAAATAATCGTAGCTGGGCGCAAGGGATACGACGACCATCGCTAGACTCGCGAAGACGAAGCCAGTGATTGCGATTGCTGGTATCGAATAGATGATGGATGCCCACGCTGCGTAGCCCAGGGTCACGGCAACCACTGCTATTGCCGTTCCTGCCAGAACGGCTTTGGTGGCTGCCCAGGCCAATTCACCGAGAACGATGTCGCCGAGCGTGAGCTGTGTGCACAAGATTGCTTCCCAAGTGCGCTGAGCACGCATGCGGGCGAACGCCGCATACATTGTTTCGAAGGTGGCGGCGGTCATGGCGCTAGTCGCGACCATCCCACCAGCCAGAAACGCGATGTATGAGGTGCCGTCAATGAGCCCCACAATTATTCCAAGGCCAAAGCCGAGGCCAAACAGATTAGTCATGGGATCGGCGAGATTCCCGAGAACCGATGCAAGCGCGACTTTCCTCCACGCCAGAAAATTCCGACGCCATACAGCGACCCAGTTGTACGCGTTGGCGGGCATGACGGCAGCGTAACCTTCACGCATCGTTCATCTCTCCATTTCCCGCCCGGTCAGCCGTAAAAAGACATCCTCGAGATTCGCAGGACGCTGCAGAAGGCGTAGACCTACGCGCCCGCGCAGCTGCACGAGTACCTGCTCGGGATCTGGCGCATAGCAAAAAAGCGTCTCGCCGCTCACTTCAATATGCCGCGCATACGGCCGGATCAGAGAAGATAGCTCGTGCGGATTGCCGCCATAGATCTCGATCACTTGACAGCCGATCTGCTCATCGATCAACGCGCGAGGCTCGCCTTCTGCGATCTTGCGTCCTGCCTCAAGCACACACAGCCGATCGCACAACCGCTCGGCCTCTTCCATGAAGTGGGTGGTCAAAAGAATGGTCTTGCCTCGCGCCAGCAGCAATCGCAGGCGTTCCCAGATTAGGTGGCGCGCGTGCGGATCTAGACCGGTGGTAGGCTCGTCCATCACCAGCAAATGGGGGTCGTTGATCAGCGCACGCGCCAGCGTCAGCCGCCGCTTCATGCCGCCGGATAGTTCGGCGACGCGAGCATCCGCCTTGCTCTCCAGGCGAGCGAACTCGAGCAGTGCTGGCACAACTGCTTCGACCTCGCGGGCGCTCATGTTGAAGTAGCGCCCAAATACCAGCAGGTTCTCGCGGACGGTGAATTCCAGTTCGAGGTTGTCGAACTGCGGCACCACGCCGATGCGCGCACGTGCCAGGCGAGCACGCGCCGGTACGGGCTCGCCGAGCACGGTCATCTTGCCGGTGTCTGGCGCTACCATGCCGAGAACCATACGTGCAATCGTGCTTTTGCCCGCCCCGTTTGGTCCGAGGAGGCCAAAGCACTCTCCCGATGCGACAGCAAAGGACAGCCCGTCGACGACGATTTTGTCGCCATATGACTTCCTTACGCAGCTAAGGTCGATTGCTACGGTGGACATATGTTGATCTTAGACTGAAAGGAGGCGTTCGGCCGGCGATCGTTCACTTACGACCGTTTTGGTCCATAGCAGGCCGTCGCACCATACGTGTTCAACGCGTCCCCACTGGCAGGCTGCTGCGGCATCCGGAAAAAATCCACGTCCATGGTGGTTGGCACTTGTATTGCAAAGCAGCGGAATGCCCGTGAGCTCTTCATATTCGACGAGGAGCTCCGCGATTTTGTGCGGAGAGGTTCTGGGAACGGTCTGCAGTCGCGCAGATCCGTCGAGATGCATAATAGCGGGGACTTTGTTCCACCATTCTGCCCGTGTCTGGTGATCGAAAAGCATGTAAGGATCCGGCGTTCCGGGGCTGAAAATCTCCGGCGCACGATCCTCCAGGCATATCGGCGCGACTGGCCGAAAGAGTTCGCGGAGCTTGATGTCGTTGAGATGATCCTTCATTGCCGGCGAAGTCGCGGCTGCCAGAATGCTTCTGCCACCCAATGCTCGTGGTCCTAGCTCCGCGCGACCGGCGAGGAAAACCACTGGCTTGTTGCTCGCAAGGATGGTCGCAAGTTCACGCATACTGCATGGCGCAGCGTTCCATTCGGACGACACATCGCTGGGTCTCAGTGCCGGGCCACTGTAGACCGACCATTGCAGCGGCACGAATCCGTTATCCGCCGCCATTGCGGAGCAAGCGGCACCGATTGCCGAGCCGCTATCATTCGGAAAGGGCGGCACCCAGACATCATCGAACAGGCCGGTCGCACGTAGTGCACTGTTCCATTTGATATTGAGACCGCAGCCTCCGGCTATGCACAAATTGCGCGGCCCCGGAAAACACGAATGCCGCTTCAAAGCAATCGCCATTTGGCGGATAAGGAGACGCTCGAGGAAACAATGAAACGATGCAAGTACATCTTCGGGCAGCTTATCTTTCAATCGGAGCTCGCTCGCGTCGAAGAAGTCGTGCATAGCCTCAAGTGAGGCCTCCTCGCTATTGACCTCCGCACGATGATGACGAGCATGCTCCGTGTCGCCCGCAAAGCGCTCCTCGTAGAGCTCCTGAAATACCGCCACGATGCCTTCATCAACAGAACCGAGTGCGATATAGGCCATCAGCTTGCCCGCAACACCAAGGTCCCAGCTAGTACGGCTCGCCTGCCTATAAGGTCCGAAGTGATGGCCCGCGACAGCATAAGCATGGCCTATGATCGGAAACAGGCATTCGATGAAGCGCGCGCCGCGGGGTTCTACGTAGTAGAGACGTGGAAAGATGCAGCCGTCCCATACCAGGCAGAAGGCGGGTTGTCCGGCTTTAGCAAAAGGGCTTGTGCAGTATGCGGAGGCCACATGGCCTGTCACGTGCGGATAGCTTTTATAGGGAAAGACCTGGCCGTCGAGCATCAGGTTAAAGCCGTCGCGCGAAGTGAGAAGGCCGTGGGGATTCCGTTCAAAATACGGCGCCCCTTTGAGAGTGATAGGTGCGCCCCCGCTGAGGACCTGGAATTGCGACTCGACCTGCCCGTCCCAGCCGTCGATGACGAACTGATCGACGTCCTGCGGATCCAGACCATGCTCCGCCAAAGCGACAACAACTGCGTCAAGATTGTCGATGGTTTGATACCGCGGATTATTGCCCCGTTTCTCCTGCTCGATGCAAAAGACAAGCCGTCCGTCCTCCACCAGAGCAATCGCCCCGTCATGCGTCAGCTTGATGCCGCAGATGCGCATAGTGTCTCCTCAGTAAATGGATTTAATCTAAACTCGAACCGGATTCCGAAAGTAGACGAGCAAGCCGTCTTCGTTAACCGACTGACCCTTGCACTGTACGCGCTCGACCTCGATCAACGTTTCATTGAGCATGGTGATGACCGACTCGGCACCAGCAGCGTGCCCCCAACGCCTGCAGGCGGCATCACGCGCCGATCCAAAGACCAGATGCCCACCTGGCGCAAGCATCCGCACCAGATTGCGGATGGCCGCGCGGATCTCAGTCATGTCTTCGAGGTAATAGAGAACTTCCGCCACGACGATCAGATCAAACAACTCCGGGGTCGAGAACTCTTGGATATCGGAAGCTATCCACGTGATGTGCGACCACCTCTTCGTCCGTTGGCACGCTCGACCGATCGCTCGCGGCATAACATCGACCACCGTGAGCCGTTCACAGTGGGGTGCCAGCTTTTCAGTGAATGCGCCGGCTGCGCACCCGACTTCGAGAGCATGTGTAATAACTCCTTGGGAAAGCGACAGCCGCAGCATTTGCGTGTGACGCTCCCGCTCGAACGGATTACCGTCGAGCCGCCACGGATCGTCGCTCGCCAATTCGAGGTCTAACAATTGATATTTCTTGTTCTGGCTCACGACTTTTGCACCCATCGTAACGTTCAAGTTCACTTGCCGCTGCAAATACTGTTCGACGTCACGAACCTCGAAGACCGGCGCGAAAGATCCGTCCTGGGAACTGACCCAGCAATGACCGGACCTCCTTTAGCGCTTGGTCCTGCGACCGGCTTTGGGATGACGACCTGTCTTTCGCTCTCGTTTGGTAACTTTGCAGACTTGCGTGACAGCCAATCGCTATTGCTCAATGTACACAATGCATAGGCTTTCACGGGAAGTAAGAGTAAGATGTTGATGAGTGTGTGCAGAGAAAAGCCGAGAAATCGAAGTTCGCGAGCCCGAAACGCTGCAACGCTGCAGCGAACCACGGTCATTGATGCGACAATCAGTCCTGTCCACCACGGTATTGTGGCTGTGAGTGCGAGCTGCGCGAGCGCCGCTAGCGATGACACGGCGAGAAGCAGCGGGCCGAGATTCTGTCCGACTACATCTAGCGTGAGATAGCGATCAAGTTCGGGCAACAGGCGCAGCGCAAGGAAGGTGTCACGGAAAGTGCTCCGTGCCCAACGGAGTTGTTGGCGCAGATACGGCCCTATTCTATCCGGAACCACTGTTGCCGCGACGGCATCGGGAACGTACTCGGTTTGAAACCCTGCTTTCAACATGAGGATCGTGAGGTGGCGATCCTCGCCGAAGTCGCTTGGCTTTCCCCGAAAGAACTGCGTCTCGTACTGATCCAGCAGCAAAAGGAGCGCGGAACGGCGATACATGGCACATGGGCCGCAGCAGCACATAACGGCGCCGAAGCGAGCCTGTGCCGCGCGCTCCTCGTTGCAAGCCAACCAGTACTCCATGTCGATCAGCCGAGTTAACCAGGTGTCGTTTCGGTTGCTCGCCGTCAACTGACCCATGGCCGCCCCGATCGCTGGATCCTGCATCTTTCGTGCAAGTTTCGTGACTACATCGGCGGCGAGTACCGTGTCCGAATCGACGTTGAGCACCAACTCTCCAGACGACCCACGTATCGCGGCGATCTGCGCCTTCCGTTTTCCGACATTCTTGCCCAGCAGAATAAAGCTGAACCTCGGGTCGTCAGCGTAGGCGTCGTGAACGGGTGCTACAGCGTCGAGATTTCCGGAACCGTCGTCAACCACATAGACTTGCAGTTTCCCGGCGTAGTCTTGGCTTGCAATGGATCTCAGACACGCTGAGAGCGTGCGCGGGTCCTCGTTGAAGCAGGGGACGATGACGTCCACGCTCGGCAAAGCGCCGGAGACGGCCACGTCGTCCGAAGACGATGATACGTTTGTCGGCAGAGCATAAAGCACCTGCGCGCTTTTATAGAAAGTCGAGAGCAGCGCATACAATGAAATAGTGACAGTGCTGGTCGTAGCAAGAAGATTCATAGGTGTGTCGATTCGTTCAGTGAGGTTGAGGAAGCGAGCGGATTGAAAATCCGCGGCCATGCAATGCTGGAATCAGGTGGGAAAGCGCCAAGACGGTCTGGTCGCGAACACGAGCATGAGTAGCCCGTCCCAACTCCTCGGGAGGACATCCATCGTGCAAGAGCACGATTGCACCCGCCCGGACAGAGGCCAGCACAGCGTCAACAATCGCGTTAACGCCCGGACGAGACCAGTCTCGCGGATCGACCGACCAGTGCAGGGCGGTCAGTCCAGCCCTCGCCGACGTAGTGAGCACCTCATTGCTCCACATCCCATAAGGCGCACGCATGTGCCGCAGCTGGGCCTGGGGGCACGCCATTTTTATGGCCCTGCTCGCCGCTAGTATTTCATATTGCACTTCGGTGAGCTCGCATCTGGACAGGTCCGGATGCGTCATCGTGTGGTTTGCGACCTCGTGCCCATCTGCGATCATTCGTCGGATTAGTTTCGGCTGGTCCGCCGCGTACGCGCCGATGACGAAGAACGTTGCGGGCACTCGGTGTTCCGCGAGCACATCCAGGACATCCGGAGTGCAGAGTGGATCGGGACCGTCGTCAAACGTCAGATAAACGCCGCGACTTTCAGTGCGGTCAGCGTATTCGCTGCGCACTTCGCATAAGCGGTCGAGGTATGTCACAGCTCAGGCCCGTTCCGATCAATCACCGTACCAGCCGGCCACTCGCTGATCGGCCGTCCAATCGGCAGAACCAGGACAAGCACGTCCTCGACGCGCGTGGGCGATAACTTCAGATACACATCCGGAAGGGTGGACCGCACGCGGACCCCGGAGATAATGGTTGCCAGACCGCGGCGGGCCAGCAACCTTGTAAGATGTTCCTTCAGCGCATGCCGAACCGTACCGAAACCGAACGGAACGGCAAGCTTCTGCAGTACTGGATACATCACGCGCATTGAGTGCGTGATTCCGAGTCCCTCAAGATCCGGACGTACCCCGTACAATCCTAGCTCGGCCACTAGTAGATCGACGTCTCCGATCTTGATGAAGCGGCGTAGCGCGCCGATATGAGCGGCTACGCCGCGTGCGTCGTAGCCGATTACACGGAGCTCAGGTCTCGCGCCGGCCCAACTTCGATAGTCTCCGAATGGTTTCGCATTGAATTCCCCGGTGGGACCATAGGTCTTTCGGAAGAAGTCGGAGAGTTCGATATGGTCGGCGAGGCGCAGTTCATTTTCCCAGACCACCCTCCACCGCACCGGCGAGCGCATGGACACACCTGCCGTAGAGCTGGATACGGCAATATTCATAATTGCCTCGCATGCACTGTCTGGCGCTTGACGATGGACTTGATGCACGCGAGCCGTTCGCTTTCGATGAATGGCTTCAGCCGGGAATGGGAAACGCTGGCTGCGGCCAGATGCTGGCATAGCTCGAGCCCAACCACTCCGGGCCACTGAACATTCGCTATCAAGCAGGACGTGCTGCGAGAACGGCTGAATCGCAAGAACTCCTCTGCGCACTGGACAGATTCGCAATTTTCGCCTGTCAAACAGAGTGCGCCTGTCAGCGCTCTACGGACCGATGCGTCGCTATCCGCGACGGAGATTACATCGAGCGCATGTGCCATTCGCACCAGATCCACTGGGGACTTCTCCTGCATTTTGCGCACGATTTGGCTGCTATGGACACGCGATAGATTTGGCCGGGTCGCAAAGGCATTTGCCGCCTGCAATCGGCAGCTCCTGACTGGTTGCGACGTTAGAGCGAACTGGCCGGCTGCATCAATTCTACGCAGGTAAACGGCCAATATAGAAACAGTTGGAGAAGCTATACGAACGTTTACCGGTACTGAGCGGCGATGCGACCTGCGGCACGCCTGTCGCGTCAAGCCACTGCGATGCAGTTTGCGCAACCCGTTGAACACTCTGGATCCAATGGACATGCGCTTCGATCGGCACTCGGGGTGCAGCTGAGACTTTTTCGCGGAGCCGGGGCAAAGACCGATAAGCATTCCTGATATGCCTGAACTTTTTGTTTGTCCCGACCGACGGCTTTGCTATCCGCCATTCGGCACAGTTGGTAAAATCGATTGTTTTTATTGAACTCATCCAAAGGATGGATAACTCCACGCTATGCGCTTCAAAGGACTGGATCTAAATCTTCTCGTCGCGCTCGATGCTCTGATGACCGAGCGCAATCTCACCGCGGCGGCACGCAGCATCAATCTGAGCCAGCCGGCCATGAGTGCGGCCGTCGCCCGGCTACGCGCTTATTTCCGCGATGAACTATTTACGATGAGGGGCCGGGAGCTTGTCCCAACACCACGAGCGAAGCGGCTCGCAGCACCGATTCGCGAGACTCTGATGCACATTCAGCTCTCCATTATTTCCCGCGACACGTTCAACCCAGCCGAATCGGACCGCCGCTTCAGGATCCTGCTTTCCGATTTCATGACAGTTGTTTTTTTTCGAAGGATCCTCGACCGTGTCGCGCAGGAAGCCCCCGCCGTCCGATTCGAATTTCTGCCCTTTATCGATGAGCCCGATGAGCTTCTGCGGCGCGGCGACGTCGACTTTCTTGTCTTACCGGAATTGTTCATGTCGAGCGCGCATCCTAAAGCGACACTGTTCGAGGAGACACTCGTGTGCGTGGGCTGCCGCACTAACAAGCAGCTGTCACGGCAGCTTACATTCGACAAATACATATCAATGGGACACGTTGCAGCGAAGTTCGGGCAGGCGCTTAGGCCCAATATTGAGGAGTGGTTCTTGCTTGAGCACGGTCTTAAGAGACGCATCGAGGTCGCTGTGCAGGGCTTTACGATGATCCCGCCGATGCTATCGGGGACTGAGCGTATAGCGACGATGCCCTCAAGGTTGGCCCAGCATTTCGCAAAGACGATGCCCCTGCGGATCGTCGAAACTCCTCTCCCACTTCCCGCATTCACCGAGGCCATCCAATGGCCTGCCCTCCACAATACCGATCCGGCAAGCATTTGGATGCGGCGGATAATGTTGCAGGAGGCGGCCCGCATGGCTTCTCCGCGTGAGACCCCCCGAAATCGCAGGCGCTGCTAGGTTTTGCTCGAGGCCTCTTAACACCTGGTCTCGGCCATCCAGATGCTTCAAGATCACCTGCTCGCTCCGGCCGCTCTCGTATGCCGCATGTCTCGGAAGCCCGCACTGCAAGAGGCACGTACGCCACTTCTGCATGCAGAAGAACCCCTGCAGTTCGATGTCAGCCGCAGCGCGCCCGAATTGGCGCGAGCAGCCGCTGATCAAGTAGCGCTATAATCTTGCTTCGCGCCAGCCGCCTGGCAGGTCTGCCGCAAGATGTTCTAGGAACTAGGCAAAGAGCGCAGCGGAGGGCTTTTACGCGATTGTGGCGGGCTGCATTTGGCACCTGTGCCCGCGAAGTGGTTCAGATATTGCGACAGACGCATTTGTCGAATGAAATTATGTTCAGCTACACCAATGAAATTGCTTGAATCGCACACTGCGTCAGGTTGTAGGCTCACAAACGACGAGCAAAGCTATGCCACGCGGAGCGTCGATAGCGCATCTGCGGCGCTGTTGGCGTAATGGTGGGCAACGCGCCCTACTCTCAGCGGTTCATAGTGATCGATGTAGCGCTGGGAGCGAGCTGAGCGCACCAAAGGCCCTACTTCAAGCCGCGGGCGACTTCCTCGCCCGCTCGCATCTTCCGTTGCGCAACCAACATGCTTGCGACGAGTACGAGAGCCTTCTGTGCGATCGCGCGGGAAGCCCAGAAAGAGCCTAGCTCGGGGGGGCGACTGGGACCTTCATCGAAGTAACCATTGTTGCTCAATGTTTACAACGCAAAGGCTTTCAGCGGGAGACGATATGCGTTTTAAGGGCCTTGATCTAAATCTTCTTGTTGCGCTCGATGCTTTGATGACCGAGCGTAACCTCACCGCGGCGGCACGCAGGATCAAGCTGAGCCAACCGGCCATGAGCGCCGCCGTCGCCCGACTACGCGCCTATTTCCGCGATGACCTATTCACGATGAGAGGCCGGGAACTGGTTCCAACACGGCGTGCCGAAGGGCTCGCCGCCCCTATTCGCGAGGCTCTGCTGCACATCCAGCTCTCGATTATTTCCCAGGATGTGTTCAACCCTGCCAAATCGGATCGCCGCTTCCGGATCCTCCTGTCCGATTTCATGACAATCGTATTCTTTCGAAAGGTCGTGGACCGTGTCGCACGGGAAGCTCCCGCCGTCAGTTTCGAATTGCTGCCACTCGCCGATGCGACCGACGAGCTTCTCCGGCGCGGTGAAGTCGATTTTCTTATCTTGCCGGAATTGTTCATGTCGAGCGCACACCCTAAAGCCACATTGTTCGAGGAGAGACTCGTGTGCGTCGGATGCCGCACGAACAAGCAGCTTCGAACGCCGCTTACATTCGAGAGATACATGTCCATGGGACATGTTGCGGTCAAGTTCGGGCTTACGCGAAAGCCCTCCATTGAGGAATGGTTCTTACTCAAGTACGGTCTCAACAGACGCATCGAGGTTGTCGTGCAGAGCTTTAGCATGATCCCCCCGGTACTATTGGATACTGACCGCATAGGTACGATGCCCTCAAGGCTGGTTAAGCATTTCGAAAACACGATGCCCCTGCAGATCGTCGAACTCACGCGGTCACTTCCCGCGTTTACCGAGGCTCTCCAATGGCCCGCTTTTCACAATAGTGATCCGGCAAGCATCTGGATGCGGCAGATATTGTTGGAAGAGGCGTCCCGCATGAGTCCTCCGTCTGAGACCACGAAAGATGCAGGCGCCCCTACATTCACTTAAATCGTCTTCTCACCTCCTCTTCCATCAATCCGGGTTACCCCAACTGAGCCTTATTCATCCTAAGCGCGAATTCGCAAAGCGTGCTATGTCTCCAATATCTAGACGCATATCTCGGCCGTCTCGCGCGCGCCTAACATAGGCTCCTCTCGGCTCGACGCCATTCTCTGTCGAGCTCGATGGCGATAATTTGCGGCGTTGAAGATTAGTGACCCATTGCAAATGCCTATTGAACCTGCCACACCGGCAATGTTCTCAAGCAAGCGGTTTGGCTCGCTCGAGAGGATAGCGACCCAGTCCAGCAGAGACGGAGCGCGACATGCAAACGACCTACGCGATCAACGACATTTTCTACACATTGTCGGCGGCAGTTCAGGCCCGAAGTCAGCTCCGATATCTACATTCGCTGGACATTCGTTCTCCTCGGAGCTGATGACTTTGCGGGGCGCCTGGTCCTCGGGCCGCACTCCCTCCCCACCTCCAGCAGCGCATCATCTGCAAATCGAAGCGGTTGCAGGACTGATCTGCGACGGCAAGTACGCGCTCCTGGCAATCCAATTGCGCAACTAACTCGCAAGCGCGCTGATATCAGCAGAACTCGACATTCGCCTGCAGGGTTGCGAAGAACAGTAAGACTAGCTAATCGACCCAGATGCGCGCAGCGCACTGGCATCGATTATTCGGAGGCATTGCCCGTCTGGGTGTCCAGCATTTGGTATACATTAAGAAAGCGGGTGCCAAGCTGAGCAACATATTGGGATTATCGTTGTTGGATCCGCATTGGCTGCCGACCGATGCTCGCATCGGCTGCGCGCTTTCTTGCAGCCATGACTTAGAATAGCGGCCTACCGATTGTGGGAATTGTCTTCTTCGCCGTGCCAATCCGGCTGCACAGGGCACTCGGTGCTCGCAAACGTTCCGAGAAAAGCTAGTCGAGTCGCCCGCGCGGCCTTGAGGCGGAGCAAAGCGCGACTGTGTTGCGCAACAGCATCACTTCAACGTATACCGCATCTTCGTCGCTGTACGCCGGCGGCCTGTCTTCTTTTGGCCAAACGTCTTAGCCACGTGCGGCCGCCTTAGCGTTAATCAAGGAGCCGAATGTTGCAGCAATACGGTGGTGTCTACGATCCGGAAGACCTCTCGGTCTTGGGAAGGATTTTTGATGAAGCAGTCGCGGCTTTACCGGCCTCTATGCGAACTCCTGAAAATCGAACGGCAATCGCCACGCTTGTTCTGCAACGTGCAGCAGCCGGTGAGGCCAACTTAGCGTCCCTGATGAACTTGATGGGCGCCATTGCTTCTGCTGCTTGATCAGGCGACTCTCTGAGCGCAGCAACGTTGCTGGCGACAGAAGAGCCGCTTCGCTTGCGCCTGACTCGAAGCAGGTTTCAGGTAGACCATTGAAATAGCTTGAATCTCACGCGACGTCAGGTTGTAGGCTTGAAATTAGAGAACCATGACAAAAGCTACACCACGAAGGCGTCGATGGCGCATTGGCGAGCTTGCAGAGGCTACCGGAGTAACGGTACGCACGCTGCATCACTATGAGCACACGGGCTTACTAAGTGCGTCGGAACGCACCGACGGCGGTCACCGCATGTACGACCGCGAAGGCCTCAAACGGGTACATCAAATCCGAGCGCTACGTGAGCTTGGCTTCTCGCTTTACGAGATCCGTAGAGCGATTGAGGGCAGAACGTCGCTTACTGATCTATTGCGCAAGCATTTGGAGAGAATTGAACTTCAAGTCGCGCGTGCAACCCTGTTGCGAGATCGTTTGCGCAACATGACGACGGACAGTGAATTACAAGTCAGTGTAGATGAGCTACCTGCCACTCTAGATGCAATGTCGCGGGTCGAGGAAGAACGCCCTCAGCCGCTCCCATGCACATGCGTCATAGACTCAGATCGAGAGGAGCGTTGGCTGAAGATCCGCGACGAGCTGCGCGATTGTGTGGATCGGGGCGAGCATCCCTGCAGCGAACGGGCAAATGCTGTGGCGCTTAGAGCGCGCCTGCTGATCACAGAAATTGCAGGAGCTGATTCGACCGTTTCAACCATACTGAAAGTTCTTGCGCGATTGAGCGCGCCACGCAGTATGGCTGGCTGGGATCCCTGCCTAATGCAATATCTCGACCGCGCACTTGCCGCCTTGGACGGATGAACTGCGCTAACCTGCCGCGCATAATGCGTGCGCCCCTGCTGTGTTCTCCATCTATGAGAATAAATTGAGCTTTTTGGCGCCAGGGACGCGCCGGTTGTGGTTTGCCTCAGATGGTTGAGGACCCCTGTCGCTCTTCTCTAAGTTTTGCAGCGACGCTCCTTTGTCGAGACGTGACTTTGACAAATTCATCGAGACGAGCCCCCGAAGGGGCTTGAATCTTACGTGGCGTCAAATTGTAGGATCTCAATACGACGTAGGGACAACTCCACCTAGGCGGGAGGACGGATGGACCTGCAGTACGTTCAGAGTTTCTGGGCGATAGCTCCCGCATTCTCGACGCACTGGATGATCATCGTGGCCTTGCAAGTGCTTGATCGGCGCGAGCCGTTCCGGTTCGGGTGATCGCGGGGTGTACTGGATACTGACGCAGCGTTCGTTACGACTAGTCGGGCTTCGACTCGACATCATGTCGTTGGCTCATCGGTTGCTGCTCCAACAGTTAAGTTAAGGATTACGTATGTCTCTAGCTGCTAGGCTCACGCGTCACGAGACGGTCAGAAGGCTCGAGCACTTCCGCAAGGAGCGGATTGTCAAGGCGGTCTATGCGCCGGATGCGGTGCTGCCGTCGGCACACTTGCAGCGAAAACAGGACGACCGACTAGTGATCAGGGCGGGATGTATTCACGTCGCCTTTGCCGGACAGGAACGGAAGCTCGGGCCGAGTTCCGCATGTGACGTCTCAGGCGCCGGTCCTTACAAAGTATGGAATGCAGGCGACGGACCCGCAGACACCAAATACGTGACGCCGCGGGGATGGAAATGCGAAACGTTTGCAGATCGATTGCAGCGTCAGCAGCGCGTCGGACGTGATGGAATTCCGCTGATCGCCGCGTCCTTCGGCGAACCAATGGTTGGTTCGCTCTGTCGCGGCAGCTGCGGAGGGTCGGCCGGCCGCGGCATATGCGGTGCCTTCAGGCATCCAAAGCTGGCGTTAATCTCATAACCAAGCGGCGCCCTCACATGCGCAGGAACGGCGAGGCTGATAGCAAACTCAAGCGAAAATCCGGAGCTCCAAGTGTCAATTTCTCGAATCACTTCAGCCGCAGGTGCAGCAATCCTCTCTTGTGCTTTGGCTTCGACCGCGCCCGCTGCCGACGTCAATATCGCCGTGGTCGGCCCGATGACCGGAAGTACTGCTGCGCTTGGCGTACAAATGCGCGATGGTGCTACTGCGGCTGTCGATGCGTTAAATGCTTCGGGCCTACTTCCCGGTATCAAGGTCATATTGAGCGTCGCCGATGACGCGTGCGATCCCAAGCAGGCCGTCGCAGTTGCCAACCGGCTGACGATGGATCAGCCTAAGTTGGTCGTTGGCCACTTTTGTTCGTCTTCCTCTATCCCCGCTTCCGACGTTTACGCTGAAGCGAAACTCATTCAGATTTCACCTGGCTCAACGAATCCTCAGCTAACAGAGCGTGGTCTCAAGACGGTGTTTCGGATCTGCGGCCGCGATGATCAACAGGGAGTCGTGGCAGCCGAATATATCCTGCGACACTATCGGCACAAAAGGATTGCCGTCCTTGATGACAAGAGCACTGCCGGCAAGGGCATTGCCGATGTCGTTGCGTCGCGCCTTCAGGAAGCAGGCGAAAAGGCCATTCGGCAAAGCTATGTGGCCGGCGAGAAGGACTACACCGCCCTGGTCTCAAGAATGAAAAGAGACGGAATCCAGATCGCCTATATCGGCGGCTATTACAACGAGATCGGCTTGATTGTGCGTCAGGCCGCAGAAGCAGGCGCAGGTCTCACTGTGATGGGGAACGATCCGTTGATGACCAGCGACTTTTCGGCGATCGCTGGCGAAGCAGCAAACGGCACACTGTTCACCTTTATGCCCGACCCCACCAAGAATGCTCAAGCGGCGGACGCCGTAGCTAGGCTCAAGTCTTCCAAAATGTCAGCGGGAGGCTACACGCTCTACGCCTATGCCGCCGTTCAAGCGTGGGCGGACGCGGTCAAGCGGGCCGGGACCTTCGATGGTCCGCAAGTAGCAGCTGCGCTTCGTTCGCAGCCAATCCAAACAGTAATCGGGCCGGTCCGGTTCGATACCAAGGGAGACAATGCCGCTCCCGGCTTCGTCGTCTACCGGTGGAACAACAACATTGTCGAAGCGATCGAGTAACACTCATCGCTGCGAGCGCACCCAAGCCTAGATCTTCAGCCCTAGATATTCTAGCGAAGTAATGGAAATGATGAAACGTAATTCCGGATATGACGTGCTACTCGGATCGGTTCTCGCGCTCGCGGCACTCGCGTCCTTTCTCGCGCTCGCGGTACTGGTCGTCGAGCTATCCAATGACATCGACGCACCAACGGATGAGCTTATGCCCAACGGAACAGCTCGGCCGATGTCGCTGCGTAATCTCTGTTTAGCTCTTTGCCGCACTTCCACTGTGCGATTTGAGGACGACTCGTTGCGGACTAGTATTTGGTACCCGGACCAACGCAGAGTGATATTGCGGCCAACGCAGAAATGACAGCAATGCCACTCCGTGATCGAGGCGCCTGATTGCTGCACGACACCTGATCCGCTCGACAATTATTCTCTCGGCTTATTCAGGGTGGCGTGGAGCGACAGGTTCATCCCAGCTCCAAACAATTGGGCATTTCGAGCTGCCCGTAGGGAATTTTGGATGGGGGCTGCCCTCGCTGTCCCAACAAACACTCGAACTCTGTGTCCGGCCATCTACGACCGGCATGCTGACAACTGCCAGCGCCCTCGGCGGTTCAACGGGAGAAACCTATGTCCGATGCCAAATTACAAAATGTGCTCTCTTCTCTTTCGCAGGCAGCGAGACAGTTAGATGCTCTGCCGTCCGGCCGGCCTGCGCCGGCCGCTAATTACGTCAAACTAAACACGAATGAGAACCCATTTCCGTTGCCAACAATCGTATGGCAAAGTGCAATTGCGGCGCTTGAGCGGCAGTATCTGTACCCAGAAGATGACAACATTAGCCTGAGGGAAGCAGCGGCTAACACTTACGGCGTCGCGATCGATCATGTGATTGCCGGCAATGGATCATCTGAGCTCCTCGGGCTCATCTACAGAGCATTTCTTGCCCCGGGCGACAGCGTCGCAATTCTGTCGCCGGGTTTCTCATTCAATCGCAAACTTGCTATGTTGCAGGGAGCTCAACTGCTGGAGATCGGATGTAACGAAGCTCAGTCGTTGCCGATAGAGCAATTGCTCGTTGGGCCAGCAAAAGATGCCAAGTTCATTCTGTTGGCCAATCCGAACAATCCGACCGGAACGTTCATCCCTATCGCCGATATCGAACGCCTCCTGGCACAATCGGACCGCCTCGTCGTGTTGGACGAAGCCTATGTCGATTTTGCGCCTGATAATGGCCTGCGGCTCCTCGGCCGCTATCCGAATCTTCTGCTCTTAAGAACACTTTCGAAAAGCTATGCCGCCGCTGGCATTCGCGTCGGCTTCGGGTTCGGCCACCCGCAGCTTATTGGACGGCTTCGTAACATCCAGAACGTCTTCAACATGAATGTAATCGGGCATGCGGTCGGCATCAGCATTCTTGCGCATCGCGCCGTCTATGAAGAGAACCATATGCACATCAGGCATGAAAGACAGCGGGTTGCGACCGCACTGTCGCAACTTGGATTTTCTCTAACGCCCTCCCACGCAAACTTTTTGCTAGCGCGTGTGCCTGCGGGACACGACGGAAGATGGTGGCAGGCCTCTTTGGAAAGGCAAAGAGTACTTGTTGCCTTCCTTCCCGATAACGGTCTTGAAAATTGCATTCGCGTGAGCATCGGGACAAAAGCGCAAATGGATGCGTTTCTGGGAGCCGTCAGTGACATTTCTGACAGCTTAAAGCGAGGAAGATCGCCAGTTGAGCCGCGCTAAAGTCTGGTTTTGCGTTACCCAGGCGAACGTACCACGACGCCGCCAATGGCGAAGATCTGTTGTGAGTGAGCGGCGAACAGTAACAACGGATCTAGTCCCCTTGGCAACGGATGCTTAGGCGTCGAAGAGGGACGGACAATCGTCTCGTGATCAGCGGTGAATACAAAAGCAGAGGAGAACAAATGTGCGGCCACAATAGGAGATGTCGGCGTCTTTGACCCGCTCAGATGCCAAAAACAAGCGAACTTCCTGTCCTGACCTACAATTGGAGACAATCCAGTGAAAGACTCCTTTTCTTCTTCAAAACTAACGTTTGGCATCTTCGATCACTTAGACGAGGACGGCCGCGACATCGCCCGACAATACGCAGATCGCCTCGTCTTGGCAGAGGCGTACGACCGTCTCGGCTTCTTTGCATATCACGTGGCAGAGCACCACTGTACGCCGCATGGGAGAGGTCCATCGCCAAATTTGTTCCTGTCAAGCGTCGCACAGCGCACACGGCAACTTCGTATCGGGCCATTGGTGATGCTGCTTAACCTCTATCATCCCCTACGTGCGTTTGAAGAGATTTGTATGCTCGATCATTTGAGCGGTGGGCGGCTTGAGGTGGGTATCGGACGCGGCTCTCTTCCGCTTGAATTGGGCTACTACGGCATCAGCGCCGACGCGGCGCCAAGCCGTTATGAAGAAGCAAGCGAAATCCTCATCAGCGCTATGAAAGGCGGCACGCTGTCCTATCGAGGTCAGCATTTTGAGCTCAACAACGTTCCTTTGACGGTAAAAACTTATCAGCGTCCAAGGCCGCCGACATGGATTGCCACAAATCGACCCGAGTCCGCAGCTTGGGCCGCTGCCAATGGCGCAAATCTCGCGTGCGTAGGCCCCTCCTCTGCTGTGCGCAAAGTTACCGACGCCTTCCGCGGTAATCGAGAGCCCTACGGCAGGGCTAACGATCAAATGCCATTTCTTGGATTGCTTCGCATGGTCGTGATTGCGCGTTCGGAGACAGACGCCTATTCGCTCGCGGCATCTGCTTACACACAATGGCTCGAGAGCTTTAAGTTCCTCTACGAGCTCAATGCCGTCCCTACACCACCACACCTTCCGCTGACCTTCGATGCGGCAATCGAGAGCGAATTGTGCGTCGTCGGAACGCCAGCTTCTGTGCGACAAATTCTTCTAAATCACCTGGAAGAGGCGGGTGCCAATTACCTTCTTTGTCAACTCGCATTTGGCAATCTGCCATTAGATGCTTCCCTGTGCACGGCAACCGCAATTCAATCCGAAGTCATGGCTGGACTTGGCTGACAATGATTTGCCCGTCCGGCTTTAGAGATCAAGCGTTGTGGCAGCGCTCCGCGCCCTCCCGTACCGTCGGCGGGCAGCATGCGCTCACGATCAGCGGCTCCTGTTTGCTCACCACGACGTCCATGGGTCAACGAGGTGCGCTGTTGCCGCGATCCAGCAGCCGCACGTTTTTCTAACCATACCTACGAGGACTGACTAATGACGAAAGACCGATTCGCCATGGGCTTTGCCCTTGCATTCATTCTGATGGCGAGCTTTCCTGGAGCCGCCGGCGCGGAGGAACCTGCGTACGCGGGGCTGAATGGCGGCGCGCCGATCAACACCGGCGACGTGTTGTCAGGGGAGCTCTACGCTTTGCGCATACGCGATGCCAAGCACGGCAAAAAGGTCACCTACCAGATCATCACCGCGCCGCGCCGGCTGCCCGAGCCGCACGCGCTGTGCAAGCTAGAGACCGGACCGGTAATGTTTCAGCTGCTCACAACTAGCGAAGCACACGCCAGTCAGCTGAAGCCACTAGTCGGCAAGAGGATCTCGGTGAAGGTCGATGAAATCGCCTGTGCCGACGCCGAGCAGATGAGCGAGGCGGTGATCAAGAAGTGGAGTCTGGTGAAACAGCGTTGAGTCGTTAGAGCCTCCGCTGACGATATCCGGCATATCGCGCAACAAGTTGCGGAATTCGCTCCACTACCTTGCAGTGAGCCTGGGCGGCACCGCTTGCCAGCTACCCGCAAGCATGACCCACTCAGGTGTTCCGACTCCACATCAGTGAAGAAAACTGCGTCCCTGACTCTACGAGCCGGCTAGACGATCGGCATCGAACACTGCAAGCGTGCGACTGCTGGCGCGGGACGGCCAGACATCCATCAATGCTGTCCCACTGGGCTTGGGTCAACTCGACACATCGGTCCCGTAATCACTTTTACGAACTGCTTGTGACCTATGATCAACCCTAAGCTGCGCCGCGCAGCATGCGTGCTGGGCAAGCTGCCACCACGGCTGCCCTTTTCATCCACAGAAGTCTGATTGCCATATCGATGCCATCAACCGGGCTATCAGGAACATTTGCAGCAGCATCATTCGCAAAAGGAGAACCGTAAGTGCGCGTTAGTCCGTATTTCGACGAGATCAAGGCTCGCGCGCTGCAACTGCTAACTAGCTTTCGGCCCACCGAAACCACATTCCCTCGAAACAAAGGGGAACTCCGACATGCCGTGCGCGGCGCACTCAGCCAAGCACGCGACGAAATGTACAAGCGCGAGAGACCCCACATCATGGGGTCGCGAGCGGAACGCGCTGCTGTGTATCGGCGCACTCACTTCAACGTTGGCAACTTCACGCGAGCAGAGCGGGAAATTTGCAAGCTCATGTGGACGCGGCTGTACCACTGACGATGGCGCCTCTATTGCCACAGCGCTCAGCATCGGCAGCTCTTACATACATTGCAGCGTTTTGGCACAAGATCAAATCGCGCGTCGCGCCTCGCGAAACTCATCGTTTGAATGTTTTAGACGCGGCACTCTTCCGCATTTGCATCCCAACCACGGATTTGAACCTAATGCACGATACAAATGGCGACGTTTCGTCGGGAGACTCTGCGGGCATCGCAAGAGACAGCAAATCCGGGCTTAATCAAGCTCGTCATCGACCGCTACTTCAAGCGAGAACGGAATGGACGCCACCTGCTCGGCGAAATCTGTTCCCGACGTGGTAAAGCGCGTCAAGGCGCAAAAGCGCGAAGAAGACGAGCCCCGCCTCATAGCATCTGCTCATCGCCGGTGCCGAAGAGCGCTTACCGGTCGGTCGGCAAGCCATCAGATTAAGCAATACTGCGCAATCATCAAGGAGATCTGCGGCTTCTCAAGTAGACATCTCCCATCGATAATTGCAACAGGATCCGGCGTTACGTCGAAGCGCGCCGCGATGATGTTCGAGTGCTGAACAAACGTTCACACGATCCCGTTCGGCTCGCCAAAGAACGCAGGAATGCCAATCCCAACCCCTACTGACGACGAGAAGGAGGATCAACTTGTCTGAGCAGCGACTGATCACGGCAGGCGCCTCGATCGAGAGAATCGATCGTGTATGTCAGAGCTTTGGCACATATACTGAGAACTCGATTTCCCCATCCGTTCGAGGCGCGATGCACGCAATGCTCGATGAGGATCTTCTTTTGGCGAGGGCGCGAATTCTCGACTATATCGCGAAGCATGAGGCGCACCATCGATGAGTATCCCTGCGGCCGTTTAAGGTACTGAGTCTCTTGCCCTCGCCGAGGAGCGCTTCGCGTGCGCTCGCGTGGTAATTGACGCTGATCCCTAATATTTGCGACCTGACGCTGGAGTTCAGGATGCGGATCATCCCGCAAGCGGGCGCGTCATGACGCGGCATCGTGGGAGAGCTCCGGGTAAGCATTTCGATAGTTGGGACTTCGCCGGACCGCCCCGGGGCGAAATCCGCCACCTCCTCCTGACTTGATGGCGTGCTGATAAGCACCCGGCGAAGCGGCCAGTCGAACTCGGACATTGCTTTGATCCCCTGCCGCAGGGCGTTTCCGGCGAATGTCTATGAAGCCTTGGGTTGCGCGGGAAGTCAGTAATTCTGCATTCCGTGATGCGTGAAGGCGATCACGTCTCAGTGGGCAAATCCATTCCCAATTGCGAGTTATAATCGACAGATTTTTGCTATTTGGTCACACGGCCACGTAGCAAATCGCGGTAACGGTGGTCTGCCATCCATTTTGCTCGCGCCAAGTGACTATCAAATGCACTGCGAGCGCGCGACGGTTCGCGATCCGGATCGATATGCAAAACGATCCGAGCAACCTTCTTCCAGTCGGCGCCGTGGGCCTCGGCATCGAGAAGCCGCAAATACGTGACCAGATGCCGTTCATCGTAGCTCGTGAGCACCGGATCAACCGGAGCTGAGTCGGCGACATCAGGATCGAGTAGCGGGGTCTGCATGAGTGCTATCAACTCCATTGATCGATTTTAGTGCTTGTTCGTAGGTATATGCACATAACCGCCACATTGTTATCAGGTCGAGCATAATATTACTTAGAACGAGTAGCTATCGGACGAGCTGCGTACGTCGCTTGTCGACTTTCCCGCTTAATATACCACGTAGCGCCAATATACGCGATTGCTTCCTATCCTGCGGATGGACATTCGCAAGGTCGTTGGAGCAGACCCTTCGCTTGGCCCTAGGCTAAGTCAGGAAGCCGTTGCAGAACGTATGGGCGTCGATCGCGCCTTCATCAGGAGCATGGAGCGAGGCTGCAACCGACGGGGATCGGCCGTCCGTCTTCCTCGATCTGGAAATCGCCGAACACTTGCTCAATCAGTTCGTCCGCGCGGCCGCAGACCTCGAAGATGACATGCAGTTCGGAAAACGGCGTCCACTGCGCGATGTCGACGATGCGCCCTTGAGCATCTCGGCAATGATGTTGAAGACGGCAATCCATGGTCCCGTTTGGTTTGGTTCGAGATGATACCGCGGATGCGGGCGCAAGGGCTCAGCGCCGGAAAAAGTTCGCTACGGCCTCGATGACCTCCATGCGCGACGGATGGCCGAGCGTCTTTGCGAAATCCTCATTCAGCAGATCGGCGGGTTACCCTGCCGCCTGCCGGCCCCGGTCGCGCCCTCGACGATGTTTTCCTGCTCCGCCTCATTGAGATCGTCGCGATCAGTGATCCAGGTCTGCAACAGCGCATCGCGTTCTCCCGGCGCGAGCGGCGTGGCATCGTCGGGCTCTTAGAGATCGCTCACGGCTCGTTCCATAGGTCGCGCTCCTTGATCTGGTCGGGATATATGCCTCGATGCGCGCTTCAAGATTGGCATCGCTGGTCGCCTGGGCTTCCAGCTTCATGATGTGAGCGACACGGCCAAGGTCCCGCATGGCGATTTTGCGCGCGCGCACGGCATGCTGCAGAAAGCTGTTCGCTACGAGGGCACAGACGAGCCTGTAGTCGAGCGCCTTGGCCGGCGCGGCGCAGCGTTTTGAGCTGAATTGCGCCGGTTGCCTCCAAGCGCTCGAGCGCCTCGACGCTTAGTGGGCGGATTGGAGCCGGCCGGCGAATTGCACGCGGTCATTCCCAAGGCCTCGCCTATGGCCCGGATCCAACCTTTTGGCGGCATGCGAACCGCTCGGCTGGTTTGAGCCAGTCTAGTCGTTCATCCAACCGCTGCGGGCGAGCGTCTTGACGTCATTTCTCATCTTCCAAACCGATTTCTTCGACCTTTCATCAGCCTATGACCTGATTTTGATTTATGAAATCAGGATACAATGACTCTTCATCAAGAAAGATAAGATCACAACTTGATTCTATGACCAAATGGCCAATTTTGTGTAAAAACAATAGCTTGGTGCGGTCAGTTAAAGCACAAATCGGGGTCATTCGCCTACGATGGCTGCCGATGACAGATTCCACGCCCACGGAGACCCAGCCTAGCGCGGCGGGTGAAATGCCGCGGCCGACCGCGCCCGAATATTTCGATGAGCCTTCGCGGGTTCGACCCCGAGGAACATGCGCGCGCATTTGCCAACCTAGCCACGACGTATGTACACACTTTCAGCCGCTATATCGACTTCGGCCGCGCTTGACGGCATCACCATCGCCTCGACTACGCGCAAGCGCTCCTTCAGCTCAACCGCGGCTACGAGACCAAACACAAGCTCACCCCGTCGGAAGGCATCGTATGGGCGTCGCCATGACCCGGCCGTCATGCGCGACGGCACAGTTAAGAGCCACATGCTCTTGAATGCGGCGTCCTGCTTCTGCTCGAAGACGAGAACGAGTTCTACGAGCAAGCATTCCACACCCTGGCTAATGAATGCGCCATGTCGAAGTGACAGAACGCTTCAATGCGGCCTTCCGAGCCTGCCTCCTGCAGAGCAAGCACCCGAATGCACATGCGCAATACCGGTGGGAGATCATCAAGGCGTGTTGGGGCGAATATGCGGTGACGCAGATTCGCGGTCCTTTGGGCAGCGCCTAACCGACCGTTACGGGGAGACGTTCGTCACCGCACTTGGTGAGACGCGGCGCGCGAAAGCGCTAGTCAAGGCCTACCCGCTCCATGCGAATTTCGAACAGATCACGGCCGAGTCTATGACGAGCGGGCTCTCCTACGCGGCGGGCCCATTATAATGTCTGTGCGGGTTCGATGTTGAGCGGCGCCATGATCTGAGGACTTCATCATAGGGAGCACAGCACTCGACGAGGACGCGCCGACGCGGTGCGCTTGCGGCAATCACTTGGCCCTATCCGGCTCGGTATCAGCGGAGCCGATGGAATGACGATGTTTGATGTTTTCATGCGCCTTGGGCAGTCACTTCGATTCGGCCATGAATGGCCCCGAGATGCATCGACTGAAGAAGGTTAAGGAGCTTCCGTTCGGATGGGTGGTCGAATGCCAATACGTTTTGCCTTCTCGATTTCGGCTACCGCAGTTTCGCGCCCGTGTTGGGACGCAGACCTGGCAAAAGATTGAGCTGGAATACAGAAACCATCTGCCCGGTTCCAGTCTCATGGACTAGAACGTGACAAAGTCACTGCTTCAGCCTTAGCTGCCGCTCTGCGGCTTGCGATGGTCGCGCTGAATTTTGACTTGTCATGTTACTATTATGGCTCCAAAGGCCGCCGGCCTCGCGTACTCTTTCCCTCGGCTTATGCATTTTATGAATTATCGTGAGGAGAGCATCCACGGGCCTCGCGGGATCGCGCGAAGATTTCGAAGCCGCCCCACCCTTTGATCCACGGCTCCGTGACCGTGTCACCTCCGGGCTCCAGCATTTCCCGCTGCGCCTCTGAACGCGCGAACTCGCGATACGCGATCCTTTCGGCGGCTTGTCTAAGGAGGGTTGGGTTTTTCCCGATCTTCGCGAGTCCGGCTTGCGTCAAAGCCCCCGTTCAGCCAATTCTTTGATTCGTCGGTGTCATTCGGCCTGCAATATTGCCCCCTAAGCCGGGGGATCAGTGTCCAAAATTGCCTCCCTTTAGACTGATCTCTTGCTGCCTGCTTATGAATGAAAGCACGTGGTCGGGATGCTGGTCGTGGAGACGATTGCGCGGATACGGCGCGAGCACTTCATCAAGGGCAAGACGATCAAGGAGATCGCCACGTGACCTGAAGGTGTCGCGGAACACGGTCCGCCAGGTATTGAGGTCGGGAGAGAGCTCCTTCTAGTACGAGCGGCAAGTGCAGCCGCGGCCAAAGCTGGGATAATGGGCAGGAGAGCTTGACGGTGCCTGCGGTGAATGCGGCCAAACCGGCTCGTGAACAGCTGACCTTGATCCGATCTTCGAGGAGCTGCGCGGGCGTGGCTACGACGGCGGTTACGATGCCGTGCGGCGTTACGCCCGGTGGTGGAGCAAGGAGCGCGGGCGATCAACCGCTGCGCCTCCGCTGAGCTTTGCGCCGTCGAAGCGTGCCAACTCGACTGGTGTCACGAGGTGGCCTTGCTGAACGGCACGACGGTGATGGTGAAGGCCGCCCATCTCCGGCTCTGTCATAGCCGCATGCTGTTCGTGCGGGCTTCTCCGCGGGAGACGCGGGAGACGGTGTTCGACGCCCATGACCAGGCGTTCGCCCGTTCAAGGGCACCTGCAGTCGCGGCATCTACGGCAATATGAAGGCCGCGGTGGAGGCGATCTTTGGCAGCAAAGATCGCTGCTACAATCGCCGCTTGCTGCAGATGTGTAGCCATTAGCTGGTCGAGCCGGATGCCTGCACGCCGGCCCGGGCTGGAAGAAGGGACAGAACCAGGTCGGCTGGTTCGGGCTGGACGATCGCTGAGCGACCATCCGGCCCATCGCAAGTGTGCCGCTGCCGCCTATGGTGAGCGAAGCAGGCGAGCTTGGCAAAGCTGATAGCCGAGCGCGGCGGCCTAGGAGTTGCCCTCGTTCTCGGCCTAGACGGCAAGCGGCCACATGGGCCGCTTCTCGTTTGAAATTGCGGCAGGTTCGTCAGCTTTCGGACAGCCAGCCCGAATACAAGACCGTTGAAGTTAGCGGCGCGTGCTAGAATAGCGCTTGACCAGGACGGAGAAAGCGCAGCGTCACGTCGCTGCTAACTTCAATTGCAGCGCGGGCGCCGTAGGGACAGCGTCGATTACGCAACAAACGCCGCTGAGTCGCGTCCGCGCTGCTTCCAGTCGCTGGACTGGGTCCCCAGGCCACTGGTGCCGTCAAGATCTGTCAGCCAATGACACGAATGGCCATGATGGTGTTTTTCATGCTCGTCGAACGGCTTGGGAGGTGGTGTGGCTCGTCAGCTTCTTGAAAGCTGGCCCTGATAGTTGTGAATTTTTCGGGTGATCTGAGGAGGTGAGTGTGGACAAATCCAACATAACAGCTTGTTCGCAGGTGTCGCAGCCAATCGTGCAGGATGAGCAGACGGGACAACCCGAGCAGATGGTGTCTTTCGAACAAGGAGTGCGCCCGTTCCTCTCCGATGATCTCCGTGCGGAGTATCGCCATCTGTCTGATGAGGATCGGCGTTTGATCGAGAATGCAATTCGTGCCGCCTTTGTGAAGGGGGAGGTGGACTTGGCATCCGGAGGCCGGTACGCCAACAATCTTGCCAGCTTCGCGGACAGTCTCGGAGCTAAGGGTCTATCGATGGTTGGCCTCAATACCAAAGAGCTGGAGGCTGAAAGAAAGGCCGGACACAATCGCGGCACGTATTTACCTGCAGCGTTGAGATACCTTAGTAAGTTTCGTGATCCCGATGCATCTGCAGAAGCAGCGAGCTCACGGAAGCCTCGGGGTCGGCCAAAAATCAAAAATTTCGGAAATGAGCAGCTTATGGGCGGCCCTCCACCAAAACGTCGGCGACTGCTGGATGACGAGCCCCCTCATTTAAGGTCTCGGTCGATCCAGGGGAGCTTCGCAGACCGGAAGAGCGGCTGCATGAGGAGCTTCAGCCACAGCGCCATGCTGAGCCCGGGCCGTTGGCGCTGGTCGATCCAGATCACTTCATTTTCGATCCAGTGCAATTCCCTCCAGCTGAACTTCGGCAGGTGCTAGATGAGGAACCCGCCGGGGCGCCATTCTTTAATGTCGATCCAGAGCACTTCACGCTCGATTCAGTTCAATTCTCTCCAGGTGAGCTTCAGCGATTGCTGGATGATGAACCCACGCGTTTCGAACAGCAAGTGCGCCCGAGCTCACGGCAGCCTCAGAGTTCGCCCGACATCATAGATTTTCGGAATGAGCAGCTCATCGACGGCCCTTCAGCACAAGTTCGGCGACTGCTGGATGATGAGCACGCTCAGGTGACGGTCTCGGTCGATCCAGGGGAGCTTCGGGAATTGGAAGAGCAGCTTCGTGAGGAGCTTCAGCAACAGCGCGGTGCCGAGCCCGGGCCGTTGGCGCTGATCGATCCAGAGCACCTCACCTTCGATGCAGTGCAATTCCCTCCAGCTGAGTTTCGGCAGTTGCTAGATGATGAACCCGCCATGGCGCCATTCTTCAATGTCGATCCAGAGCACTTCACGTTCGATCCAGTTCAATTGCCTCCAAGTGAGCATCGGCGATTGCTGAATGATGAACCCGTGCCTAATGAAGCGGGTCCGCTGATACCCTTGTCGTTTTATGCACCCCCGGGCTGGCAACACGGGGACCAGTGGGCGCCGGAAGACCTCAAAGAAGGCATGCGCTTACACAACGTGCTGCCAAGTGTGCTTGAGCCAGAGAAAACTCTAACTCTCCGGGGCGTGAACTACACGGCCACTATTGGGCCGCCAGGCCTGGAGCACGAGATTTTTCTCCGCAGGACAATTTGACCAGTTTTGCCTGGCATAGCCTGCAGTCCTTCTCCGGGGGAGAACTTGGCGGCCCCGTGCGTTACATAACCCAAGCCTGGGAGCGAGGTGGTCAGCTTTGCTGATGAAGGGCTCGTGAAAGCAGGCCCGGCGCGCCCTCTCGTCGAGCAGGCTGTCAAGCTGGTCGCGGATGCGGGAAGCTGCAATCGCGCCAGCATGGCGTCGAGCCGATCGTTCGGTGCTTCGGTTATCTTCTTTGCGCGGACCGTCAGAAGCTTCGTATTTGGCAAGAGGACCAAACAAGGGATTGGTTGAGACGACCGCGGCAGCGTCGCTGCCGTAGTCGCCGGTCCGCAGACCTAGCGAATTGCGCCGGTAACATCGATCGTCCCGCTAACGCCCTGCCCTCGTTGCTGCCGACCCTGAGCAGTTGGCTTACCGCGCAAAGACTCACCTTTTCGAGGACGACAGAACATCAGTTTTCCGAGTTGAAATTGCTCAAGTTCGACGTGTCATCCGGCATGGATCCGCGCCTGCAGCTCGCGTTGGCCAATTATTAGATTGGTACGCGAGGCTCCTCTTCGGTGCGTCGGTCCATCGAAATTACCGCCTGCAATGCGATCTTCTGCTCGCTCTCCTTCGTGTCGGTACCCAGTTCGACTGCGTCCATATCGACGCCATCATGAACCGAATATCGGAACGTTGCGGAGAAAATGGACCATCGTAGTCAACGTCAAAACGAATACGACACCTCTTTGTCAGCCTTGGCGATCTTCGGCCGAACGACAGCATCCCCACTCCCCCACTGGAGCGCAGAATCTAGGTTTTCTATCTCGAAATCGAGCGTGGAATAGCCGTCGATTTCCGGATCGAACGTCTCCAAAGGATTTGATCGCAGCTTCGATATCAATCTTGAGTTCGGATTCCTCCCCGGGGGCGAGCAGCGCCATGCAACGCGCGACGACGAATGCCGCATCTCCATTGAAGTAATCTGGGGCCGCCGCGACATCGCAGACCACTATCAGCAGCTCAGATTGGCCGGCATAGTCCTGCCAATCGCGATCGGGGCTGACGACCAGCAGTAGCCTCGCATTGCGTGCCGCCCAGGCTTCGTGTGGAGAGCAGCGCGAGCGCGTCGGGGAATTCGTTCTTCTTGGCTTCGCGGGAAGAGAAAGGCGCCAGCGGGATTACCACGACATGGGCCGCACCTTATCAGATACGCGGGGCGCCCAGTTAACCGACGAGGCGCGTGATAGCTTCGGGCGCGTCGATGAACGCATAGGGATTGAAGAACTGGCGGCGCCACAGGAAATTCCGGTCGACCTCGCTGAGCGCGGCCTCGTCGCACACCTGCGCCCAACGTTCCTTGATGGTCTTAATTTGCGCGGTCGCGATAAGGATCGCTTCCCCCTCATTAAGCAGGAACAAGGGCGCGGCTTTCAGGCAGAGCGCGATTTGGCTCGCACGCTCCTGTCCCATGATCAACATGGCCTGCGATGCCTCCCCGCCCGTCCGATTCTGCGGACAGATGTCATAGGCGGGCGTAAGCGTAAGCTCCGCACCATTCCAGAACGCGGCGTGGTTGCGGGCGTGGTCGTCAGTGTTGCCGGACAGGATGTTGAACACGAGCCTGCCAAAGAGTTCCTTCAAGGTCTCTTTGGGCGACGTGAAGCGGTGACGAATGACGGTCGCAAGCTGCTCGTAGCTCGCGTAGCGGGCCATCATTTCGTCAAGCTCGAGCAGCGTGAGCGCCGAGACCATTGACTTGCGGCGCCACCCTTCCTGGGCTTTTTCATGGTCGAAGCGCTCGATAAGCAGCACATCCTTTCCAGCGGCGCGTTTGAGGGCCACGGGTGCGGCGGAGAGACCGATGATGGACGCAAGGCGCATGGCGACGAATTCGGCTTTCACCATGCCGAAGAGGTCGTTCTGGGACGAGAACTTCGCCACGAATTTCTTGTTGCCGGACGTGATCATGGCTTTTGGCCGCGCGCCACCGATGGAGCTCCCGTGGAGAAGCGCACGGTCGAGTTCGGCCGTCAGCGGCACACCTTTTTCAACCAGCGTTGCCGCATTCAGGAGTTCATCAAGCGACACTTCCGCGCCCTCGCGCGGTACATAGTTCAACGCAGACGCTTGAAAGTCGAGCGCGCCGATACGGTCCGATCCGGACTCCAGGAGATAGGTCAGTTCGTCAAGGCTGCCGGGATCAACATCTTTTCCGCCTGAGCCGAATTTGCGATTGATGATGATGCGGCGGCCCCACGCGTCGGGTGCCGCGTCGCGAATGCAGTTGGGCATGTTGAGCCCGTTCAGGAGCGGAAGGACGCCGCTGCGGAGCGGCAATTCCGGCTCATAAAGCGAGATGGCATTGTTCCGGCGCAGATAGCTCTGCCCGTAATTGTAGACGAGTTGCTTGCCGCTCGCGGACAGGAGACCCGCGACGACAGGTTGCGTGCTGTCCGGCAACCAAACCCAGACATAGGCTTGGGTATGTTTTTGCTCAGAAGTCATCATTGGGCTCGGTTCGCTGGCTGCGGATTGCCTTGGGAAGTAAGGCCATTACTTCGCGGTTGGATTCGACCTCGCGCGACATCGTCGCCGGGCCGGCATCGAACAGGCGCACGCCGACAATTGCCGCGGCCTCGAACACGGCACCAATGGCGCAGCCGGTATCGCCTGCCTCGATGCGTTGTATGAGGCCACGCGAGACCCCTGCCCGTTCCGCCAAGGCAGCAACCGTCATGTGGCGGTCAATGCGCCCCCGGCGGATGAGCTGCCCCAACCGGATCGCGGAATCCGCAGCATAGGGTGAGACAGGACGGTTGGTCTTGGGCACATCTGCTCCATACATAGGTCATAAAGCAAGCTTATGATCCATTTATAAGGCTACCTGGAACCGATGTCAAATTAACGATCCATAAATAGATCATTTCAGGGCTTGGTGATCTATTTATAACCCACTCGACTGGGGAGCCCTCCTGCCTCACGACGGGCGCGCTCTTGATCGAGCGTAAGCAGGGCCTAAGCGCTCGCACCATCGTTTAAGTTGCAGGCACGGCGGCGCCGTGTCCGCCCCCAGGGCGCGAACTGGCATTGCCCGTCCGAGCCGCGGCATCGAAGTCAGCGATGGTGTGCGATCTCAAATAATGAGCGAGGGCGGCTGGGAACAAGAGCGCCCCGGGTGCCCCGCCTTTGCCTCAGCTGAGGCGACCGCAAATTCCAGCAGCTTCTTGATCCGTGCGCCCTTCCCATGAACATTGCGATAGGCGTCACTCAAAAATCCTTCGATCTCGGTCAAGGCATTAAGCACGGGTACGGCGTCGTCTTCCGCGAAGGATTTCAGCGCCGAGCGCAAGAGCCGTTCCGCTGCCATTCCGCATAGCTGAAGAGGCGTGCGTGAATGAAATCGATGTCCAACGTTGCCTCTGCCGTTGATCAAACGATGCTCCGAGCGGATGCGCCGTTCTGGTCATAGAGTGGGAGCAACACTCAGCCAGACGATCCGATACTGTTCATCGCTGCTCTCGCCCCACGCGCGCGTCCTTATTAGCGAGCTTCGATTACAGCCTTTCCTCCAACGTTGCCATTGACGCGCATCTCTCCCACGCGCGATCAATTTCTGCACTGCGCACATTTGATCATGATTTCCAAGCCTACAACCTAACGCAGCGTGAGCTTCAAGCTGTCTCTTTTGAGTTAGTGTTGCGCTGCCGTTACAGCAATCTCAGATGACGTTGCTAAGACGCGCGCGGCCTGGGGGCCATCTAAAGGAAGAAACTGGAAATGAAGAACTTGTTGCTTGTGACTTGCAGCATCCTAGCGCTTGGCGCGGTTGCACCCGCATTCGGCGCGGATCTCGCTGCGCAGCCTGTCTATAAGGCGCCGCCGCCACCGCCGCAGGTCGCGGCCGCGATCTACGACTGGAGCGGTTTGTACATCGGTATTAACGGCGGTTGGGGCTTTAGCGACGCAACAGGTGGCACTGTGGGTGGCCAGATCGGCTATCGCCAGCAGATGGGCCAGGCGGTGTTTGGTATCGAAGGTCAGGGCAACTGGGCTGATTTCAGCGGCTCCAATGTCAGCACTACCTTCCCGCTCAATACCAATCGCAGCACGACCGACGCGTTCGGCCTGATCACCGGCCTGATCGGCTACACCTCCAATAACGTTCTGCTTTACGCCAAGGGCGGTGCTGCGGTCATGAGCAACGCCTATCAGGTCACCTCAACCCTGACCGGCGCGCAGGTGGCGAGCATCGACAATACGCGTTTGGGCGCAGCGGTCGGCGCTGGTGTGGAGGTCGGATTTGCGCCGAACTGGTCGGTCGGCGTCGAGTACAACCACCTGTTCATGCCGGATGCCAACGTGAGCTTCGCCACGGCCGCTGGTGGGCCCCCTCGCGGTCCCGATAATGGCGGTCAGCCGACGGTGGTCGCGACCGATCGCATCCGCCAGGATTTCGATCTCCTGACCTTGCGGCTCAATTACAAGTTTAGCCCGCCGGTTCTCAAGTACTGATCACTGCGTTCAAGCGGCAAAGCGAAAGCCCCGGCCCTCAGGCCGGGGCTTGTTTTCGGTCACTAACCGCGTTCTGTATTTTCCGGTTATACGCAAGGATTCTGCCTGCAAGCCGTATGGGTTGAGTATTTTTCAAGGTGATCACCACCAACTTCGAACGGCTAAAGGGCATCGCGAACCTGACACGGCCCGGCACAATGGTGATGCATGATCAGGGGATGAGCACGCAGACGGCCGGACAGTCGGTCCAAGAGCGCCTCCCATGCTTCCGCGGATATTCGACCCACGCCTACTTTTCCATTCTGAGGTCCGCAAGGTTCAGCTTACGAATCTCACGTTTGGGAGCGCCGGATCGGCTTCAGCCGCTCACACGATCCATTGCTAAGAGCATGGTGCCGCTTGTGCTCGACGCGTGCGTATTCTGCGGCCGCCGATTGCGCAGAACGCTCGTTCAACTGTCATTGGTCCTCGACCTCGGGTTCAACGCGCGGAGACACGGCAAGAGGAACCCGCTTGTGTCTCTGGACGATTCAGGCCCAAACCGAGCCACTGTTTGCCTACGTCAACAGCCCTGTCGTCAGTCTTCATAGCCTTTTGGACTTGGTGCTAGCAGACGCTTTGTCATAGCTGCGCTTTTATCGGCAGCTGGTAGGGCACTTGCTTTCGTGTCCCCGCTCCCATCCTGCTCCGCCTTTGCGACTTTATGCGTCGCAGACACCCGAATGCCTGCGCCTTGTTCCTTCATTCAAAGAACGCGCAATGTCCACTGCGGTGGAAGAACCATGCTATCTGCCTAAAGAGGGTCGCGGCGTTGCCTCGTTACGTGTGGGCAATTTCGGATACTCAATGTTAGGCAGCTGACCAGTCAGCGAGTTCAGAAACGCAACAATATCGTTCTTTTCCTTATCGCTAAGCTCGATGCCGAGCTGAGTTTCACCCATCACACCAACCGCTTCCTTAAGGCTCCAAACCTGGCCTGAATGGAAGTATGGAGCCCGCAACGCGACATTGCGCAACGGCGCGGCGCGGAAAACGTACTCATCGCTGGCCGCCTTAGTGACCGCGTATCGGCCCTTGTCGGAGGCCGGAAGCAGTTTTGCGCTCGGCCTTTCGATCACGCCGAACGAGAAGTAACCCTGTCCACCGACGTTGATTCCGTTGTGACAAGAGGAGCACCCCGTCTCCATGAAGAGCTTCAATCCTTCCTTCTGCTGATCATTGAGAGCAGTCGTATCGCCTTCAAGGTACTGATCGAAAGGAGCAGCGGGTGTAATCAGAGTCGCTTCAAAGGCCTCGATCGCCTTCGCGAAGTTGTCAAAGGTCACCGGCGACGCCTCGTTCGGGAACGCCTTCTTGAACATGACCACATAGTCATTCATCGAATTCAACGTATCGAGCACATGATCTGGGGTCGCGTTCATTTCGACACGCGCCTGCACGGGCCCCTTAGCTTGCGCCTTGAGGTCTGCGGCACGTCCATCCCAGAACTGCGCCAGATTGAATACCGCGTTATAAACAGTTGGCGCCCGACGTGGACCCTGCTGCCAGCCGTGCCCCACCGAGGTCGGACCGGCATCGACACCGCCGGTACCAAGATTATGGCAGCTATTGCAGCTGATGATCCCGCTGGCCGACAGCCGCGGATCGAAGAACAGCATCTTGCCGAGTTCGATCTTTTCGTGGGTGACCGGATTGTCCTTCACAGCAGGCATGATCGAGGGGATCGGTTTGAAAATCTGCCTAGCAGCTCTCATCCAATCATCTTCGGAGCTAGCCTGTGATGAGGCCAACATTGCAACGGCCGCAACGGATAGCTTGCGTACAAGGTGAAGCTCCCACCCTAACTTTTTCACAATACCTCTCATCGGCACCAAACAGGACGGCATCGTCCCTGTTTATGTTACGCACTCACGCTTGCCCGTGATGGCTGCATCTACTAGCAACCGCCGTGCCAGTGGCGCTCGGCAAAAGCTAAGCTGCTGATTTAACCTTCAAAGCAATTGCGCCCAGCGGATAATGTTAGGCGTCTTGAACCTGACAGAAGCCGTGCCGTGCCAGAAATGCGACAGCCACGAACCAGCGGCGGCCCATTCGTGGGCGATGGCGCAGGCCCTTTTGTCATTATATCGATGCGTCATCCAGCTCGCTGCTATGCTCAACGAGATTGGATCGTCATGCCATGGAGACTCCTGCGAGCGGACGCCACATGCTCACGTCAGCTAGCATCCAGCTGCCAGCGCTGGCGCCGCCGAGAATTCAATGAGATTGAGGCGAAGCGCCTTTACGATGGCCTGGGTGCGATTCGTCGTACCCAGTTTGCGCATCACGTTCTTAAGATGAAAATTGACTGTATTCTCGCTAAGCTTCAGAATTTTCCCAATTTCCCAGGACGATTTTCCCTCTGCTACCCAGCGCAGGCAGTCTTTTTCGCGCTCAGACAGGATATGTTTCATGTTGCAGCTGCTATTCGACGGGTGCGAGATCTCCGCAAATGCGGTATGAAAGTGCCAGGCCAGTGTGTTGAGGTGGCTCATACGATACTGAGGATCGGCGTCGTCGAACGGAGATGCAAAAGATACCACAGATATTCGGCCAAATGCCCCGAACAATGGGACGCTCATACCATGCTTCAAACCTGCCTCTCTGGCCTCGTCTAGCACGCGCTGCTCGCCGGATTGCAGTTTGTATTGCTTGGCGAGCTCGTCCCAAACAAACGGCCCCGGGAGCGTTGGTGTCCGCCGGACCACCGGGTCGATGACATGGTAATTTCGTTCAAAATAACGGCGGCACCAGTCTGGCGGGAAGTTCACGGTCCCGGCAGGCGGTAGATACCCCGGTAGACGAGGCGGCTCCGCGAAAGTGAGTGCTCCGTAAGCGACTTCACTGAAGCCCTCCTCGCTCGCACAGCTCACAAGAAGATCGAACAGCGCTTTAATAGAGCGCGTTCGAGTCGCGCATTCGCTGAAGCTGAATAAGTCCATGTGACGCCTCACGAGGACGGCCAAGAGGCCGTTTTGCGTGTTCTATTGCGCCTTTTAGGCAGGGTCTATTTTTATTCCGCTAAGCGAAGCCCTTGCTCCGCTGTTCATGCAGCCTGAACACTCGCGCGCTGCGGCAAGTGCTATTCCCGAATTCGTTGACCTCTCCCAGCAGGCGCCCAGAAGGGACAGGACCGTCGGTATGCCAATCAAACAGCGGAGGTGCAGCGCCACTCTCACTTCAGATCGAACAGCACACACTAATCGTGCCACTGGTAGTGCCACTTTATGTCGCAAGACGGCTCGCCAACGACGCGGTGAGTATTGATACAGCCGTTGACGGTGATCTCCACGTCGCACTTGGCGTTCGGCTCGAAGTTGTGCGCGGGGACGGCTTTCACGAGCGAAAGCAGCTGCGGCGAGATCATTGTGCGCGCGCACCTCGATATGGGAACGACCGAGATCGATGTGATTGCGCTTGTAGAACAGCTTCTCTTCGAGGCTCACTGAGGGCTCGACATGCATTTTTCAGTCTCCGTGGTTGGTATCCACGATTAGAGCGCCAGGCTTCAATCTCTTGCTTATGCGTGATTCCTTCGAAAACCGGTGGCCACTTTTCCGGATCGTGCAGCGGCGCTGGGCGCTGGCGAATATTCGCCCGCGCTTGGGCCGAAACGCCTTCATGTCCAACTTGGCCATAGGCAGCACGGAGGCATGCCGGCTATCCCGGCGCCGACCACGATGGCGTCGAACCTTACTTCGACCGCGACAGCTTCCTCTAGCTCGCGATCTGAACGCACGAATACGGCCGCAGACGCGCGCGAAAGCGGGCATCGGCGCTGCCAGCAGCCGGTTCGCGTCACTACCAACATGGGCGAGTTCGAAGATCGGCGCATTCTTCTCGATGCTAAAGGCGACGATCAGGTCGGCGCCCTTAACGCCGACCCGATGCAGGATCGCGCCGGAAATCCCGGCCGCGATAAAGAGCTTTGGCCGGATGATCTTGCCGGTGTGACCGATCTGCCGGGCGGCGGTGACCCAGGCCTTCTGCGCCAGCGGACCAGAGCAGCCATATTCGGCGCGAAGGACAGCGGCGAACTGGCGCACCATTCGACACTTTTCGTCCGATCGGAGCCCAAGACCCTCGGCGATCACGACATCGGCATGCGCGAAATTGACGTTTGCGGAATCGCAATCCGGCACGAATGGAGTGCTGCTCCGATTTGATGGTCGGTGCGCTGAGATCCGGGGCCCCCGTCTTGGCGACGCAGGTGAGCTGCAGCAGGCCAGGCCGCTTGGCAATGCTGGGCTCGACCTTAGCGGTGTCGCCGTCGATCGTCTGATTGCCAGTGAAGATGACATCAGCCGGGCCCATACTCCCTCCCTGTTGCGGATGCGGTCGCTAACGCATAACTGCTCGCCAGTGTGCCGTCCTGGCGAATACGCGATCATGACCACACGATGTGGTCGGCGCCGAAGGTCAGTGCCTTGCGTAGGGCTCGGCGGCCATCGATGAGCACGGTTATCTCGCCGCCGCACTCGGCGCTTAGCTCCGGCACTGCTCGCACAGCGAACAGATCGTAGATGTTGATAATGATCGGCCTCCCAGTGGCGCATGGAGTCGTTGGCCACGGCGCGCACGCGTATCTCAGCGAAATTGGAAGCCTGCTTAATGCAGACGATACCGTGCATGCGGTACTCCACAAGTTCCGAGAACCTGGGATGAGAACAGCAAGGTTCGTACCAGTTGCGGCGCTCGCGAGAATCGGGCGTGAAGACAAATGCTTGAGAGAATTGGCGATCGATTGGGCACGGTAGGCGATCAGACGCAATTACGACATGGTCGCAAATGCGACATCGCCGTTTGCTGCAGCCGCGACATTAGGCTAGCATTACAGTTGCTTTCTTTGGAAGTGTCTGAATCTATGGGTAGCCATGATTCGGAGATCATGGACGCAAGCCGCGTCGATTGAGGAGACGCTTGCGTTGTGGGCGGCGTCGCTTCGAGAGATCAAGAAACGGATACGTCCGTTGTTCACGCAAGAGCGTGTGGCGACGAATGCCGGCCTGTTCCTGGAAGGCCTGCTCGGAGATGAGCAGCGCAAGACCGGTTGGATGCGCGCGGAGGCGGCAGGCGATCCTGGCCCATGGCGGCAGCAGGCAATTCTGGGGCGTGGGGATTGGGACGCTGATGCGCTGCGCGATATCGTGCGCGACTATGTCATCGAGCATTTGGCGGATGACGATGCCGTGCTGGTGATCGACGAGACCGGCTTTCTCAAACAGGGCACAGCGTCCTGTGGGGTGGCGCGGCAATACACTGGTTCGGCGGGCAAGATTACGAACTGCCAGATCGGGGTCTTCGCGACCTACGTTTCGCGTCATGGTCATGCGTTCATCGATCGGGCGCTGTATCTCCCGAAGGAATGGACCGACGATCCAGATCGTCTGGAAGCGGCCTATGTGCCTGCCGATGTCGGCTTTGCGACCAAACCCAAGCTTGCGACGGGAATGATCGCACGCGCGATAGCCGCGTCTGTCCCATTCAAATGGGTTGCCGGTGACACCGTCTACGGCGTTGGCGACATCGAACAGCAATTACGTCGGGGAGGCAAAGGCTACGTGCTTGGGGTCAGCAGCGAATGTGTTTCGATCCTGGGGCAAACGACCGCCGGTCGCCGGTACGGCCGCAGACATCGCCCGGACGCGGCGCTCATCCGACTGGAAGCGCCTGTCGGCGGGAGCCGGAACCAAAGGGCCGCGGCTGCACGATTGGTGTTATCTCGAATTGGCCGATCTCGAGGCCGAGCAATTCAACAGTGCAAGTGATGCTTTGTGGACGCGGGGTCTTCTGATCCGTCGTCGCATCGCCGATGATGACCTCGCCTTCTTCACCACCTGGTGCCCAGCGGGAACATCAATTGAAACGCTGGTCGCGGTCGAAGGCCATCGATGGGCGATCGAGGACAGCTTTGAAACCGCGAAAAACGAGTTCGGGCTCGATCACAACGAGACCAGATCCTGGCATGGCTGGCACCGTCACGTGTCCCTGGTGATGCTCGCCTTCGCCATGATGGCCGCGATCCGACATCGCGCTAATCCGCCACCGCCCAAAAAAAACAAAACGTCGCCCCCCGGCAAAGGTCAAAGCATAACCACGCCGCCACTGATCCGTTGGTCAATCCAGGAAATCCGCCGCATTGCCATCAGACTCGCTCGAAAGCGCGTTCAGCCCGCACACATCATCGCATCGTCTTGCTGGCGCCGAGCTCACCAGGCTGCCGCTCAACGGTCTCACTTGAAAGCAAAAAGACAACTGTAATGCTAGCACTACTTTGGCAGATTATTGGATTCCCTGAGTTTTTAGGATTCCCGAATCGATTTTTCAATGATTCATGGGTGGTCGGCTCTTGGAGGGCTGACCATGGCGCAATGGGAAGACGAACTCGAACGCTGGCTGAAGCCGCAACGGATGCCGCCGTTGGCTTTGGGAATCTCCACGCGCCTTACCGCTGGCGGGAAGTAGCTTCCCGACGCCAAGCGATTCCAGAGCTTGTAGAGGTTATTCCCAAGGTCCTGCGCAAATTCATCCAGGCTCTGGCCATCGACGCCCGCCGCCTTTCCATTCCCTGCCACCAGCTGGTAGGCCTCCCAGACCATACGCTTGGTGATGGGCAACGGTTTGTCTGACGTCATGACGCTCCTCCCGACGAAGTCGGTTGGCGTCCGATGTCGGATAGGGTAACGCAGCCCCTTCGCTCCATGGCCGTTACAGCCACTTCAACGCTACTACAGGCTGCTCCGCCCCTGTCTCGGGTATTGGTATTCTCCCTCGTGGTGTGCGCCACTTGCGGATTTCCCTTAACACCCCGAGCCAGGTTCCCTCGTTCCGGATTGAAGCCTGTGATGAGATCATGCCGCCTATACACCGGCTGCCGCGCGGACCGTAAGCAGGTATCGCCCACACTCTTCCGAGCATCATTAACCCCATGCTCGTTTTGACAGCATCTGGACCCATTTCGATGCGTCATCGGCGGTTCGCTTGCGCTCATCTTCTCATCACTCACCTGACGGCGTAGCCCGCCGCCTTTTCCCCAGCGCTCACCACCACGTCTCTTAAACGCAGCAGCCTAGAGTGGTTTGAAGCCTGCCCCTGCAGGCCGGCTCCGGGAGGCCAACTCCCATCTTCAACACAGTTGCGCCGGCAGATACGCACCAGCTACGGGCACACGGTAATAGGGGTTCTCGATCCAGCGAGCGCACAGCACCTCATCGGAGAGGTTGTGCATGTGCTTCAAAATGAACAGGCCGGCGATTAGCCGCGTCGGCAAGCCCGGCTGTCCCGACCCTGCTTGGCACACCGAACTGGAGCGCTCATTCAGGATGTTCCAGTCGATCAGCGCTGCCAATCGCACCAGCGGATGACCCATGTCGATGATCTGATCAAGCACCGGAAGCAACAGGTCTTTCTGGCGATCATCCCGCGGCTTGCTCATCGCACTCCCCAATGTCGAGGACGCTGTCAGGGAATCACGAATCGCCCAAAAGCAAAATCCTAAAACGCAAGACAGCGAGGTCCAATACCCCGCTTTCCTGCAAAATCGAATACTACGTTAAGACCAATTCCGCTTATTTCTCAGGCCAATCCGCTTTCTTCACATGGCGTAATCGCGGCTGACTGAACCTCCTCCGAATTGATGGACACCTGTAGTAGGCTCGACGAGCCAGGAGGTGTCGGATGGAAGGACGTCAACGTCGGTCGTTTACGGATGACTACAAGCGTCAAGCGGTTGATCTCGTAGCGTCGAGCGGGCGCTCGATCGGATCTGTTGCCAGGGAGCTCGGCCTGCGCGATTCCGTGCTGCGGCGGTGGGTGGAGCAGCGGGGGGCCCGACTGGAGCCGACGGCGACGACGCGGCGCCCCACAACGCAGGCGACGCTGCCGTCGGCGGACCACGCGGCGGAGATCGCGCGTTTGCAGCGGGAGAACGAGCGGCTGCGCATGGAGCGCGATATTTTAAAAAAGTCCATTGCGATCTTTGCTGGAGTTCCGAAATGAGATTCCGCTTCATCGAAGATCGCCGCGCCGACTATCCGGTGATGATCATGTGCGACGTGCTCGGTGTCTCGCCGGCCGGCTATTATGCCTGGCGCTCGCGCCCGGAGAGCCAGCGATCCGCCGCCAATCGTGAGCTCATCGACGACATC